>ATWE01000073.1 GCA_000421085.1 Ensifer sp. USDA 6670 | reverse complement strand
GCGGACGTTACCGGTACCGGCCAGGAAGCCCTGCATGACGAAGGTGGTACCTATTACGGTGTCGATACGACGAATGCGCCGGCGGCAAACATCGCTGCAGCACAGTCCATCGAAAACCTCGACATCACCGGCCTGACGGCGACCCAGCTCGACAACATGATCTCGGCCGTCGACGCGGCATTGTCGGACATGACCAGCGCAGCCGCCTCGCTTGGTTCGATATCCTCGCGCATCGACATGCAGAGCGATTTCGTCAACAAGCTCTCGGACTCGATCGACTCGGGCGTCGGGCGTCTCGTCGACGCGGACATGAACGAAGAATCGACCCGTCTGAAGGCCCTGCAGACCCAACAGCAGCTCGCCATCCAGGCCCTGTCGATCGCAAACTCGGACTCGCAGAACGTCCTGTCGCTCTTCCGCTAAGAAGACATCAATAGCGGGATGCAGGCAACTTGTTCCTGCATCCGGCTCCCTCGAACCGCGCCACGGAAACCGGGGCGCGGTTTTTTGCTTTCTTCCACGGCAATCGGCATTTCACTTTTTCTTAAACATCCTGTGGCACGCGCGTGCGCGCAAAGGTTGAAAAAATTATCGGAATTGTTGCTCCTTAGTGCTTCGTTAACCAAGCCGGGATTATCTAAGCTCATCGAAAGAACGGGCTAACCACAGCGATAACAGCTAGTTAGCAAGCATGACGTTGACCGTCTTTCGCCGGTGGAACCGGAATGTCCCTTCTCATCAGCCATCAAGGGGCACTAAACCATGACGAGCATTCTCACCAACATTGCGGCCATGGCCGCTCTCCAGACTCTCCGTACCATCGGCTCCAACATGGAAGAGACGCAGGCGCATGTCTCCTCCGGTCTGCGCGTCGGACAGGCCGCTGACAACGCCGCCTACTGGTCCATCGCAACGACCATGCGCTCCGACAACATGGCCCTTTCGGCAGTCCAAGACGCTCTCGGACTCGGCGCTGCCAAGGTTGATACCGCCTATTCCGGTATGGAGTCGGCCATCGAAGTCGTGAAGG
>ATWE01000072.1 GCA_000421085.1 Ensifer sp. USDA 6670 | reverse complement strand
TGGTCCACCCAATCATAGTGTCCACTTAAATCCACAGTGGACACTATCCGGCTCCAGACCAAATGCTTCCGCGCGGTCATTACGCCACGCTTACAGAGCATCCACAAAGAAGCCTCCCGATCTCCCTCCGACCGATCCTATGCCGGCGCGCGTCGATCCCTGCCTTGCGACGCTCGTCGACAAGCCGCCGAAGGGTCCAGACTGGGCCTACGAGGTGAAATGGGACGGCTATCGGCTCGCGGTGCACATCGAGCCCGGCCGAGTGAGGGTGCTCACGCGCGGCGGCTATGACTGGACCGAGCGTTTCCCGTCGATCGCAGACGACGCGCGGCGGCTCGCCGTGAAAACCGCCATCCTCGACGGCGAGGCGGTCGTGCTCGACGATCACGGCCGCTCTGATTTCGGCATGCTGCAGCGGGCGCTTGGCCGCCTGCCATCCCCATATGAAGCTGGCTCCATCGTCTTCTATGCCTTCGACCTCCTTTATCTCAACGGCCGCGATCTTCGGCGCCTACCGCTCGGCGAGCGCCGGCGGTTGCTGGAGCCGCTTGTCGCCGGCCGGGAAGGGGCGATCCGCCTATCCGAAGAGGTTCAGGCGGATGGCGACGAGTTCTTCCGCGTCGCCTGCGCGCACGGGCTCGAAGGCATCATCGCCAAGCACATCGATAAGCCCTACCGCTCCGGCCGCGGCGAGTGGTGGCAGAAGATCACGTGCAAGCGCCGGGACAGCTTCGTCATTGTCGGCTTCGAGCCGTCGACGGTGCCTGGTCATCTCGGCCGGCTTCTCCTTGCCGCGCGCAAAGTCGGAGAGCTCGTCTATGTCGGCGGATGCGGTACCGGATGGTCAAACGAGCTTTCGAGAGAGCTGCGGAAACTGCTCGAGGGAATGGAGACGAAATCTCCGGCCGTGGTCCTGAGGAGGAAAGGCGCCGTCTTCACTGATCCGGTCCTGGTCGCCGAGGTCGAGTATCGCGCCTGGACGGATGACGGGAAGCTGCGGCACGCTTCGTTCAAGGGGATCAGAGAGCGCGAGGATGATGGGACGGGTTTTGAAACTGGCGCAACGTGAAGAATGCCGTAGCGCCGCTGATAAAGGGGGTGATCGCGCCAAAA
>ATWE01000071.1 GCA_000421085.1 Ensifer sp. USDA 6670 | reverse complement strand
ATCCTCGTCGGCGCCATCCTGACAGGCTGGTTCCCGTCCGGGGGTAGAGGGGCGACCGTGGGTTTCCTCGGCCAGGAATGGAGCGTGTTTACCAGAAACGGGCTGTGGCACCTAGTGCTGCCGGCCTTGGCGTTGGCGATACCAAATATCGCGCTGATTGCGCGCCTGTCGCGGTCCGGAACCATCGAAGTCGAGAACCTGGACTATACGCGCTTTTGCCGCGCCAAAGGGCTTTCCCCGCGAAGGATTCTGTTCCGCCACACCCTTCCGAACATCAGCGTACCGATCGTGACGATCATCGGCCTGCAATTCGGCGGCATGCTCGCCTTTGCCGTGGTGGTGGAATCGATCTTCTCGTGGCCGGGGATCGGCAAGCTTCTGATCGACTCGATCCAGCTCCTCGACCGCCCGGTGGTGATGGCGACATTGACCTTCATCGCAATCGCGTTCGTCGCGCTGAACGCCCTCGTCGACCTCTTCTATGCCGTGCTCGATCCGCGCGTGCGCCTGTCTTCACAAAGGTGACCCCGTCATGAAAGCCCAAATTTTGAGGGCGCTTCAAAAGCGTCCGCATGGACCGGCCCTGACCGCGTCCAAGGTCCTGCTTGCGAGCTACATCCTGGTTGCCATCGCGGCACCCGTGGTCGCACCGCAAAACCCCTACGATCCGCTGCAGATCTACGGATGGGAGGCGTCCTCGCCGCCGGGCACGCCCGGCAGCGGCGGCTATCTCTACCTTCTCGGGACAGACGGGCTCGGCCGCGACATCGTCAGCACCATCCTCTATGGCCTGCGCATCAGCCTGGTGGTGTCGATCGTGAGTAGCGCGATCGCCGCGCTGATCGGGCTGACAGCCGGTGTCAGTGCCGCCTATTTCGGCAAGTGGGTGGATGTCGCCATCATGCGGCTGGTCGACCTGCAGCTCAGCCTGCCCACGATTCTGATTGCGCTCATCGCCATCGTCACGCTTGGGCCGGGCATAGACCGGATCATCCTGGCGTTGATCATTGCGCAATGGGCGACCTACGCGCGGATTGTACGCGGCGTGGCCTTGAGCGAGGCAAACAAGCCCTACATGGATGCGGCCCGATTGATGCGGCTGCCCACGTCCCGGATCATCTTTCGCCACCTGCT
>ATWE01000070.1 GCA_000421085.1 Ensifer sp. USDA 6670 | reverse complement strand
TCGTGCTGCTCGGCGGCACGTTGGTGCTCATGCGCCGTGTTGATTTCCGTCCGGCTGCCGCGGGTCTCCGGGCCGGAGAGACGGAATATTTCGACGAGGTCGTGAAGTACGGAGTCATCGCCACGGTATTCTGGGGCGTGGTCGGCTTTCTCGTAGGCGTCGTCGTTGCCCTGCAACTTGCCTTCCCCGACCTCAATGTGGAGCCCTGGTTCAGCTTCGGCCGCATGCGGCCGCTCCACACCTCGGCCGTGATCTTCGCGTTCGGCGGCAACGCACTGATCGCCACGTCCTTCTATGTGGTTCAGCGCACGAGTCGAGCGCGCCTTTTCGGCGGAGATCTCGGCTGGTTCGTTTTCTGGGGCTATCAGCTTTTCATCGTGCTTGCAGCGACCGGCTACCTGCTCGGCATCACGCAGTCGCGCGAATACGCGGAACCGGAATGGTACGTCGATCTTTGGCTGACGATCGTATGGGTCGCCTATCTGGCCGTCTTCCTCGGCACGATCCTGATGCGCAAGGAGCCGCACATCTACGTCGCGAACTGGTTCTATCTCGCCTTCATCGTGACGATCGCCATGCTGCACATCGTCAACAACCTGGCGGTGCCGGTATCGTTCCTGGGTTCCAAGAGCTATTCGGCCTTCGCCGGCGTCCAGGACGCGCTGACGCAATGGTGGTACGGCCACAACGCGGTCGGCTTCTTCCTGACCGCCGGCTTTCTGGCAATGATGTACTACTTCATCCCGAAGCAGGTGAATCGCCCCGTCTATTCCTACCGGTTGTCGATCATCCATTTCTGGGCGCTGATCTTCATGTACATCTGGGCAGGTCCCCACCACCTGCACTACACGGCATTGCCGGACTGGGCGCAGACGCTCGGCATGGTCTTCTCCATCATGCTCTGGATGCCTTCCTGGGGCGGCATGATCAACGGCTTGATGACGCTCTCCGGTGCCTGGGACAAGATCCGTACGGATCCGGTCGTCCGCATGATGGTCATGGCCGTCGCCTTCTACGGCATGGCGACCTTCGAGGGGCCCATGATGTCGATCAAGACCGTCAATTCGCTGAGCCACTATACCGACTGGACCATCGGTCACGTCCATTCCGGCGCGCTCGGATGGAACGGCCTCATCACCTTCGGTGC
>ATWE01000069.1 GCA_000421085.1 Ensifer sp. USDA 6670 | reverse complement strand
GGCCAGGAGCCCGAGACACAAAGAACCGCCGTCGATCAGGAAACGCACCGCCAGCCACAAGCGCCATTGCCGCGCGAGCGGCTTAGTCCTTCCACCCAAAGCGGGAGTCTGTGCCGGGTCCTAAGCGCCAGTTTTTCACCACTAGTTGGCTCCGAGCCGCAGCCGACACATGCAGCTCTCGATCTTATTCCAATAGAAAAAGGACCTCCCCTCGCGAGGCCTGCCGTCCGAGCGTTCGTCTTCACAGACGGGGTATTAATGACAAACGTTGTGCACGGCACCAGTTGTGCACGGCGCGGGTAAGGAGAACCGGTAGCGCAGGAGTCAATTGGCTGATCAAGGGACCTTAGCGTGCTGCCGACGTGGTCGGATTTCGAAGAGCGGTGACCCCGTTGGACCATGGATAACCCAGCGGGCGGCTACTTCTTGAAACGAACACCCACGCCGCCGCCATTTTTGGCGATGAACTCAATACCGGCGCTTTCAAGAGCAATTCGGATCAGCCTTAGATTCGCCGGCGTAATTGTTGGTGGCCCATCTTCCGCCTCCGCCCGTCGTATGGTCGAGAGACCTACACTAGCTGTATTTGCTAGCTCTTCAGCGGTCCATCGAACCAACGCCCTGGCCGCGCGAATTTGAGCTCCCGTTATTTCATTCATAAATTCGGTATTCCCGGTTGAACTTTTTTCGTTCATGTGGCACTTAGAGTTTCAACTCGGCCGTGCTCGGTGCTCGCAACACCGAACACAGCCTGACCACAACCAAGCTTACGGGAGCTCGGATCATGGCTGATTCCGACAATAGCAGAACTTTGTCTACGGTCACCCGGGGAGATATTCTTTCCTTCGTAGCCGCGTCGTTACCCACAATTCCCGACTTTGCCACGACGAAGGCCCTGCCTTCGGATCGGTGCAACGACGATCCCGCGCTCGCGGTTTGGCAACAATGGTGCAGGGCCTGGCAACGTTTGAGCGAATCGACCTTGCGCCAGCAGCGGCTCGAAAAATCGCTCTTTCCGGTTGTTCTACCCCCACCGCTCGAGCAAGCCGCGAATTTGCAAGCTTACGACGAGGCCCTCGAAGCTGAAGATCGTGCATCTGCCGCGGAGGACCAAGCCGCGGAAGCCCTGTGGAGGACACCGGCGCGATCGGTTGCGGGTGCAACGGCCAAGCTCCACGCCGTCGTCACAAAGTGGCAACCCTCCCCCACATGCCAAGAAGAACCCTGGCCACAAATCCG
>ATWE01000068.1 GCA_000421085.1 Ensifer sp. USDA 6670 | reverse complement strand
GAGACCGGCGATGTCCTCGTGATCGCGCGACAGGCGAGCCATCGCTTCGGCGAGGATCAGGTGAAGCGGCCGCGTGTTGCATCGGAGATCAGGGCGTGAATGCCGGGGCGCAGCAGCGACGTGGCTCTCTACCTTCCAAGGACGATCCGCTCGTTCTGTTCCGTTCCCTCGCCGACATCGCCGCGTCGTTGGCTCAGGCATGAACGGAGCGCGGGTTGCAACTCGGGCTACGCAGATGACGCCATATGGAACAGGCCAACACACAATATAGATGAAACAGATCCTTTGTCGGCGTAAAGCAGCCCAGTAGCTCGCCAGCGTGACAAGGGCGTGGTGTTTGTGGAGTGAAGGAAGCATTGTCCGCAACCAAGCCATGTGCCAACCTATTCTCTGAACGTTTCAGAGGAGGTGGTGTAATGTTGCGTAGGATTTTACCTTTGGCTGCAATAGCGGTGCTTGGGGTGTTCGATCCTGGGGCTGCAAATGCAGAGCAGGTAGCACTGACTTCGACTGTGAGCGTTAAAAATAACCTTAAATATATTTTGTACACGCCGGATGGCTACGACACGTCAACGGAGGCTTATCCTCTCGTTATATGGCTACACGGAGGAGATCAGGGCGGAAGTGATATTAACAAAGTCAAATCGAGCGGGATTCCAAAACTGATCGAAGACGGAAAGAAATTCCCATTTCTTGTCTTTTCTCCCCAAAATCCGAGCGAAGAGCTGCTTTATCCGATTGAGAAAGTGGACGCTGCACTTGAGGAAGTAGCTTCAAAATATCGCGTTGACCGTTCACGGATCTATGTGGTCGGTTTTAGCCGGGGCGGCTTCGGTGCTTGGGCCTTGGCCGAACAGTTTCCAGACAAGTTTGCCGCTATCGTCCCAATCGCCGGCGGTGGCAATCGGCACTATCTCAATAGAACGAACGAGAAAGCTGCGTTTTGGGTCTTTCATGGCTCAAACGACGGTGTAATTCCGTTATCGGATTCGGTTGTGCTTTATGAACGTCTTAAAGCTCTGGATCGCAATGCTCGACTGACTGTATTGGAAGGTGTTGATCATTCGGGCGTCGAGTGGGCGACCTTGAATGATGCTGAACTCTGGGATTGGCTGCTGAAGCAGCGTCTTGAGGGTGCGCCTCAATAGGATAATAAGCGCGCTTGACGATGATGAGGAAGGTCGGTGCGATTGGCTTCGAAAGCCGCGAGCCGCACCCGGTCGTTGTTGGTTATGGGGCCGACACAGCCGTATCGGATCGAGCGTCGTCCTCCACCTGGCCAACGACCAACACCCGCCTGCGCGTCTTCTCGCCGTAGACCTCTCCCCCATCGAGCCGACCGGCGCCGTCGTCACCGCCAATGTACCGACTGCGTAATTGTCAACGCCGACCCGAACCGCTACGACGGCATCACGCGTCTTCATCGTCCAGGGACGGATTGCCTCTTAGTCGCCGTCAGGGGCTGCCCATTGGAG
>ATWE01000066.1 GCA_000421085.1 Ensifer sp. USDA 6670 | reverse complement strand
CCGAAAAGGCGGTCCTGGGCGAGGCCTGCTCCGACCAGCGCCAGGAAGGCGCCGACGGCAAGTACGACCATCTCGACTGTGTGTTTCATGGTTGGGTCCCCAACTCTTCTCTAATCGCTGACTGGAGCGCGCCTCGGCGCGCAACCCGCCATAGTCCTCCGAGAATTGTCAGAGTCAGGCCCTCGGTACCTTGATTCAGATCAAGATGCTTCGACACCTTGCACGGCGCGTTCTTCGAACAGGCGGCTCGGGACAAGCCGCCCCGGCCGGAAGTCCGACCTGCCCAGTCCGGCTTGGCAGGGTGGCGGAGATTCAGGACCAGCGATGCAGCGGAAAAGACCCGGCGAGGTGGCAGCCGTCAAACAACCGGACGCGGCAGGAGGCTGGAGTAATTCAAGGAAAAGTGTGCAGCGGTTTCCCGGCAGTGGTATTGCCAATTGCGGCGAAGGCGCTGCCGTATTCCCGGGTATTGGTGCGCTGCAGGTATGGCGTGAGATTAAAGCTCGCCTGCGCAGGCTTCACGGCCGGTCATCTCGTCTATCTCGACACAGAAGAAGACATGCGCAGATGCACCTGAAATCTCCCGCGGCACCGGTTTGAGTCCACCGGGCTCCCACCAGTTGGGCCGCTTTTCGAGGATGGACCAGGCAAGGATGCGCTCATCACGCCGGCCTTGCGCTTGCGCTAGTTCGCGGTACCGGCCTCTCACCACCACGCTCTTCCACTGGCGATTGCTGGCAAACTCGCCCATCTGAAGGGAGACCTTGGAGTTGCTGCGCATCCAGTCGATTTTCTGGCCGGGCATGGAAAAGCAGTAGAGGCAATTGCCCAAGAGCGCATAGTTGATCGGTACAATGTAGGGCTGGTCGTCCTTGCAGCAGGCCAATCGTGCCAGATCTCCGGCGGCGACCACCCTTTGGCATTCATCGCGAGACATTTCCTTCAGGAACATGATCCTTGCTCCTCCCGTCGGATCGCCACCCCACTGGCGCCTGCGGAGAACCAGAGGAGAGCCTGCTGCGCGGACCCCCGTTCAGTTGCAAAGCGAACGGAGTGCGTCCGGCCTCACTATGTCGATCGTCCTTGCATCCTTGAGAGAGATAACACTGCGGGCCTTCAGTTTGGTGACCACGCGCGAAACGGTTTCGATCGTAAGGCCGAGATAGTCGGCGATGTCTTGCCGTGACATCGGCAATCGCAACTGCCTGCATCCTCCCTGACGCTCACAAAGATCGATCAGAAATGCGGCAATCCGTTCCACGGCACATTGCCTGCCGATCACCAGAAGATGCTGCTGAGCACGCGCCATCCCCGCCAAGGCAAGGGCGAGAAGGTCCCGCGAGCGCTCCTGCATGTGCCGACGGCCGAAGACCGCCAGCGTTGTTTCCGTGATGGCCTCGGCGAAGAAGCAATGGTTGGAGCCCGCTTCGAAGCCGAAAATTTCGCCTGGGAGATGAAAGGAAACGACCTGTCGCCGTCCATCCGAGAGCAGGCGATAAACACGCACGGCTCCCGTATCAACCTTATAGCACTTCTCGATCGAATCGCCTTCTGCATAGACCTCCCGACCGGCCTTGTAAGTGGCGACAAGATGCGGCCCGCCCATCTGATTCAGTGCAAAGTCGTCGGCCTGTTGGAAGGGCTGGTCCTTGGGTTGTGCAACGGCGTACATCTCTTATCCCCTCTTCGATACTGGGATAGATTGGCAATTCGCGGGGAAACGAGAAATTCGGTTTGATCCCTAAGGGAAACTACTTAGCCGCCTCGATCACGCTGTTGATCACGCCGAGCAGGTCGGGACCGCTGAACGGCTTCGTCAAAATCGTGTTGTCGACATGCGCTTGAAGGGCCGACAGGCCATCCACCA
>ATWE01000065.1 GCA_000421085.1 Ensifer sp. USDA 6670 | reverse complement strand
TGTAAGCGTGGCGTAATGACCGCGCGGAAGCATTTGGTCTGGAGCCGGATAGTGTCCACTGTGGATTTAAGTGGACACTATGATTGGGTGGACCAGTTCCAAGGAAGGAGTTCGTCGATCCTATTTGCGGGATGATCGGCGATGCGATTGATGATGTCGGCGAGGTAGGCATGCGGGTTGATGCCGCCCATTTTGCAGGTCTCGACGATCGTATAGATGACGGCGGCGCGCTCACCGCCGGCGTCTGAGCCGCTGAAGAGATAGTTCTTTCTTCCAAGGGCCAAAGGCCGGATTGCCCGCTCGGCGGCATTGTTGCTCATTTCGAGGCGACCGTCAGTCGCGTAGACGGTAAATGCCTGCCAGCGCGACGTGATATAGCGGATCGCCTTGGCGAACTCGCTCTTGCCGCTGATCCGGGCGAGAGTGGCATCAAGGTGGCGTTTCAGCGTGTCCAGCACGGGAACCGACTTGGCCTGACGAGTGGCAAGCCGCATCTGTGGGTCCGAACCGTTGACCTCGGCCTCGATTGCGAACAGCTGCGATATCAGGTTCAGTGCTCGCTCGGCTGCCGGTGAGCGGTTGCGAAGGAATTCATTGTACAGATCGCGACGTGCGTGTGCCCAACACGTCACCTGCATGAGGCGTGTTTGGCCGGTGAGCTCATGGCCTTCATAGAGCTTGTCGAAGCCTGCATAGGCGTCTGCATGCAGAAAGCCGCGACAGTCCGATAGCAGTTGATGAGCACGTTCTCCCTTGCGATCTGGAGAGTAGGCATAGAAAGCAGCGGGCGGTGCGGTTGATCCCCACGGCCGCTCGTCTCGTACGACGGTCCAGAGGCGGCCGGTTTTGGTCTTGCCGCGTCCGGGATCAAGAACCGGAACGGGTGTATCGTCGGCATGCACCGTCTCGCCTGCCCGGACGTGGGCGCCGATCCTGTCACTCAGGATCTTGAGCAGTGCCGCCATTGCCCCGACCCACCCGGCAAGCGTCGAACGATCGAGGTCGATGCCCTCTCGAGCAAAGATGTCGCTCTGGCGATGCAAGGGAAGATGGTCGCAGTATTTGGAGACCAGAACGTGGGCGAGCAGGTTGGGGCCAGGGCGGCCGCGTTCGATCGGCAGCGATGGCATTGGCGCCTGCACGATCGTCTCGCAGGCCCGGCAACTCATCTTCGGCCGAAGATGCACTACCCGCTTGAAGTGCGAAGGCACATATTCGAGCACTTCGCGCTCATCCGTTCCGATCTTGCTGAATACGGTCCCGCCGCAGTTCGGGCAGGAACAGACCGGTGGATGGGTGATCGTCTCGCTCGGCAGGTGGTCCGGCAAGGGCTTCCGCCCCAAGGCAGGCTTCGTCTTCGCGGCAAGGGTTGGCGGCGAGACCGATGAACGGTCCTGTGTCTGTTCGACGTCCGCCTGCGCCTCGCCTTCCTCCAGGTCGGTGATCGTCAATTCGAGTTGCTCGATCAGACGATCGAGTTTCTCTGATGAGCGACCAAAACGGGCTCGCTTTAAGGTCGCAAGCTGGGCCTTCAGCTTCTCGATATAGAGGTTCTTGGCATAAAGCTCCGCCTGCAACTGCGCGGTCAACGCACGCAATTCCTCCAGTTCGGCAAGCGGATCGGAAGCAACAAGAGACATGCGTCTCTGTAGCACAAGGGGCCTTATCCCGCTACGGTTTTACCCGCAAAAACAATGCGTTATTACGCCATCGCCGGCTTCGGCAGAGGGTCAGGCATCCGCGTTCGCCGCCAATCCATCCCTTCCACCAGGAGAGCAAGTTGGGCTGCCGACATCTGCAGAACACCATCGACGATCGACGGCCAGACGAACTTGCCATGCTCCAGTCGCTTGGCAAAAAGGCACATCCCGGTTCCGTCCCAATAAAGAGCTTTCAAATAGCCGCCTCTTTTCCCCCGAAAGAGGAA
>ATWE01000064.1 GCA_000421085.1 Ensifer sp. USDA 6670 | reverse complement strand
GTTCGGATTGCACTCTGCAACTCGAGTGCATGAAGTTGGAATCGCTAGTAATCGCAGATCAGCATGCTGCGGTGAATACGTTCCCGGGCCTTGTACACACCGCCCGTCACACCATGGGAGTTGGTTCTACCCGAAGGTAGTGCGCTAACCGCAAGGAGGCAGCTAACCACGGTAGGGTCAGCGACTGGGGTGAAGTCGTAACAAGGTAGCCGTAGGGGAACCTGCGGCTGGATCACCTCCTTTCTAAGGAAGCTGTGGAATTGGAAGACGGCATCTTCGGATGCATGACCTTTCCCGTGCTTTTTAGAACATAGATGGCACCAGTCAGGTGACCATCGAATGCAATACGTCGAGTATGGCCGATTTGGCTGCCCTTCGAGCGACAAGCGAGAAGGACAAGTTTAGCCAAATCCCACTCAGATAAGGCGAGACCCGCCGTCCACGTTTCTCTTTCTCACAAGGATACGAACCACGCCGCATCATGTTGCGTGCTTAACGAATGGGCCCGTAGCTCAGGTGGTTAGAGCGCACGCCTGATAAGCGTGAGGTCGGCAGTTCGAGTCTGCCCGGGCCCACCATTCGCTTTTGCGAATGTGTCCTGACGCTGTCGCGATCTAAAGATCGCTTCGCTCCGGACGGGCCGCCGAACGATCGGCGACGGGCCTTGCCCTTGCGGCGCTTGTGGCGCCGACAGGCATGCTTGACATGTTCACCGAAGCCGGCTTCGCCGGTCATCGAAAGATGGGGCTGTAGCTCAGCTGGGAGAGCACCTGCTTTGCAAGCAGGGGGTCAGCGGTTCGATCCCGCTCAGCTCCACCATTCGATTGGTGTTGAACTGGCGGATATTATCCTTGGAGAAAAATAGGTTTGCATCGTCTCTGTTGTGAGACGGATGCCTGTTCTGCTTACATTGTGAAGAGAAGATATGTCTGGAAGCTTCCAGGTGTTTTGAGCGATCGAAAGATCGTCTTGAGACGTCCGAGCCCAGTCCCGAAGAAGCCATGGATGGTCTAGCCGACCGGAAGTGGAAGAGGGTCTGGAGGTAGGAAGGAAGTCTTGTCCTTTGAGACATGGTCGTTGTTGGGGTGTTCTTCGGAACGCGCCTCTGACGGTCGTGTCGGATTGGTGTTGCCTGACCGCGCATCACCGGACAGATCTCGAGAAGCTGGTCTTAAGATATGGCCTCGGAATTGCTCGGCGTAATTCCAATGAGGACCATATCGAACACGTCGATGGCATTGTTAGAAAGCGCGATTGTAAAAGGTAATCGCGCATAGCTGGTCTGGTGACTGCAAGGTCTCCGGATTTTGGCTGCTGCGGCATACGAAAGTTGCCCGGATGGCCAGATTTGGCACCCCTTCGAGCGCAAGCGAGGAGGTTAGGTTTGCCAAATCCAGCAAAGACGATGAGCATTGGCAATGAGAACGATCAAGTGAAAGAAGGGCATTTGGTGGATGCCTTGGCATGCACAGGCGATGAAGGACGTGATACGCTGCGAAAAGCCGTGGGGAGCTGCGAATGAGCTTTGATCCATGGATCTCCGAATGGGGCAACCCACCTTAGATGCTTGGAAAATTTAAGCCGTGCGAGAGCACGGCTTAGGTTTCCAAGCATTGTTGAAAGGTATCTTATCCTGAATTCAATAGGGATAAGAAGCGAACGCAGGGAACTGAAACATCTAAGTACCTGCAGGAAAGGACATCAACCGAGACTCCGCAAGTAGTGGCGAGCGAACGCGGACCAGGCCAGTGGCAATGAGGAATAAAGTGGAACGATCTGGAAAGGTCGGCCGTAGCGGGTGACAGCCCCGTACACGCAGAACACTCATTGTCCTTGAGTAAGGCGGGACACGTGAAATCCTGTCTGAACATGGGGAGACCACTCTCCAAGCCTAAGTACTCGTGCATGACCGATAGCGAACAAGTACCGTGAGGGAAAGGTGAAAAGCACCCCGACAAGGGGAGTGAAATAGAACCTGAAACCGGATGCCTACAAACAGTCGGAGCCCGCAAGGGTGACGGCGTACCTTTTGTATAATGGGTCAACGACTTAGTGTGGCATGCAAGCTTAAGCCGGTAGGTGGAGGCGTAGCGAAAGCGAGTCTGAATAGGGCGCTTTAGTATGTCGCATTAGACCCGAAACCGAGTGATCTAGCCATGAGCAGGTTGAAGGTTGGGTAACACCAACTGGAGGACCGAACCCGCATCTGTTGCAATAGATTGGGATGACTTGTGGCTAGGGGTGAAAGGCCAATCAAACTCGGAAATAGCTGGTTCTCCGCGAAAACTATTTAGGTAGTGCGTCGACCGAATACCCTCGGGGGTAGAGCACTGGATGGGCTATGGGGACTCACCGTCTTACTGATCCTAACCAAACTCCGAATACCGAGGAGTACTAGTCGGCAGACACACGGCGGGTGCTAACGTCCGTCGTGAAAAGGGCAACAACCCTGACCTCCAGCTAAGGTCCCCAAGTCATGGCTAAGTGGGAAAGGATGTGAGGATCCCAAAACAACCAGGATGTTGGCTTAGAAGCAGCCATCATTTAAAGAAAGCGTAACAGCTCACTGGTCTAAATAAGGGTCTTTGCGCCGAAAATGTAACGGGGCTGAAGCCATGCACCGAAGCTGAGGCTTACGATCTTCCTCGGAAGACGTAGGGGTAGCGGAGCGTTCCGTAAGCCTGTGAAGGGATACCCGTGAGGGGTCCTGGAGGTATCGGAAGTGCGAATGTTGACATGAGTAACGATAAAGAGGGTGAGAGACCCTCTCGCCGAAAGACCAAGGGTTCCTGCTTAAAGTTAATCTGAGCAGGGTTAGCCGGCCCCTAAGACGAGGCGGACACGCGTAGTCGATGGGAACCACGTTAATATTCGTGGGCCTGGTGGTAGTGACGGATTGCTCAACTTGTTCGGACTTATTGGATTGTCCGGGCGGGGACGCGGTTCCAGGAAATAGCTCCACCGTATAGACCGTACCCGAAACCGACACAGGTGGTCAGGTAGAGTATACCAAGGCGCTTGAGAGAACTATGTTGAAGGAACTCGGCAAATTGCACGCGTAACTTCGGAAGAAGCGTGACCCTTTTTGACGCAAGTCAGATGGGGTGGCACAGACCAGGGGGTAGCGACTGTTTATCAAAAACACAGGGCTCTGCGAAGTCGCAAGACGACGTATAGGGTCTGACGCCTGCCCGGTGCTGGAAGGTTAAGAGGAGGGGTGCAAGCTCTGAATCGAAGCCCCAGTAAACGGCGGCCGTAACTATAACGGTCCTAAGGTAGCGAAATTCCTTGTCGGGTAAGTTCCGACCTGCACGAATGGCGTAACGACTTCCCCGCTGTCTCCAACATAGACTCAGTGAAATTGAATTCCCCGTGAAGATGCGGGGTTCCTGCGGTCAGACGGAAAGACCCCGTGCACCTTTACTATAGCTTTACACTGGCATTCGTGTCGGCATGTGTAGGATAGGTGGTAGGCTTTGAAGCGGGGACGCCAGTTCTCGTGGAGCCATCCTTGAAATACCACCCTTATCGTCATGGATGTCTAACCGCGGTCCGTCATCCGGATCCGGGACAGTGTATGGTGGGTAGTTTGACTGGGGCGGTCGCCTCCGAAAGAGTAACGGAGGCGCGCGATGGTGGGCTCAGAGCGGTCGGAAATCGCTCGTCGAGTGCAATGGCATAAGCCCGCCTGACTGCGAGACTGACAAGTCGAGCAGAGACGAAAGTCGGTCATAGTGATCCGGTGGTCCCGCGTGGAAGGGCCATCGCTCAACGGATAAAAGGTACGCCGGGGATAACAGGCTGATGACCCCCAAGAGTCCATATCGACGGGGTTGTTTGGCACCTCGATGTCGGCTCATCGCATCCTGGGGCTGGAGCAGGTCCCAAGGGTTTGGCTGTTCGCCAATTAAAGCGGTACGTGAGCTGGGTTCAGAACGTCGTGAGACAGTTCGGTCCCTATCTGCCGTGGGTGTAGGAATATTGACAGGATCTGTCCCTAGTACGAGAGGACCGGGATGGACATATCTCTGGTGGACCTGTTGTCCTGCCAAGGGCATAGCAGGGTAGCTATATATGGAAGGGATAACCGCTGAAGGCATCTAAGCGGGAAACCCACCTGAAAACGAGTATTCCCTTGAGAACCGTGGAAGACGACCACGTTGATAGGCCGGGTGTGGAAGTGCGGCAACGCATGAAGCTTACCGGTACTAATCGTTCGATTGGCTTGATCGTTCCCATTGCTTATGCTCATCAAA
>ATWE01000063.1 GCA_000421085.1 Ensifer sp. USDA 6670 | reverse complement strand
GATTCTGATTGCGCTCATCGCCATCGTCACGCTTGGGCCGGGCATAGACCGGATCATCCTGGCGTTGATCATTGCGCAATGGGCGACCTACGCGCGGATTGTACGCGGCGTGGCCTTGAGCGAGGCAAACAAGCCCTACATGGATGCGGCCCGATTGATGCGGCTGCCCACGTCCCGGATCATCTTTCGCCACCTGCTTCCGAACAGCATCGCGCCCGCCATCACCTTGATCCCGATCGAGGTCGGCCATGCCGTCGCACTCGAGGCGACCCTCTCCTTCCTTGGCTTGGGCGTTCCGATCGACCAGCCCTCGCTCGGCTCCGCGGTCGCAAACGGGTTCCAGTACCTCCTGACCGGCCAATACTGGATCAGCCTGTTCCCGGGCCTCGCCCTCTTCGGCCTGATCGCAAGTATCAATCTCGTCGGCGAAGACGTTCGACGCAGCCTCGATCCAAGGAACCACTCGCTATGACAATGGAACACCTGACGACACCCCTGCTGCGAGTACACAACTTTGGCCTTCGCCATGTTTCGGGAGACGGTCCGACGACAATCCTGTCGGACGTGAGTTTTGAATTCGGGCGCGGCGAGATCCTCGGCATCATTGGCGAGTCGGGAGCCGGAAAGTCGACGCTCGGCAATGCCGTGCTCGGCCTGCTTTCGCCCGAATTGCAGCAGACGTCCGGGACGATCGAGTTCAATGATAAGGTGATCGACACCATGACGGCCGATGAGCGCGAAGCGCTTCGAGGACGGCGGATATCAGCTATCTTCCAGGACCACACTGCCTCTCTCGACCCCCTGATGAGCGTCGGCGCCCAGGTGGAGGAAACCTGCCTTGCGGTCGATGGCTCACTTTCCAGGCGTGAGGCGCGCGCCCGCACCCTCGATCTCCTTGCTCGCGTCGGAATTCCGGAACCGGAGCGGCGATACCGCAACTATCCGCACCAGTTCTCGGGAGGGCAAAGGCAGCGCGTCGTCATCGCCATTGCTCTCGCAGGATCGCCGGACATCATTATCGCCGACGAGCCGACGTCGGCACTCGATGCGACCGTCCAGAAGCAGGTTCTCGAACTGCTGAGAACCCTCGTCGACGAAACCGGTGTCTCGATCATCCTCGTCACCCACGACATGGGCGTGATCTCGGAGATCGCCGACCGGGTGCTCGTCATGCGAAAAGGCCAGGTGGTCGAGGCGGATCGCACAGCCGCCATTCTCGAGCAGCCCGGCCACGACTACACGAAGAAGCTGCTTGCCGCGGTCCCGAGGCTTCGTATCCCGAGCGGCACGGCGGATGCGGAGGGCGATGGAGACCAGGAGGACTCTCCCGCCACAGCTGCTGATGAAAGCCTCCTTCTCGTTGCGGAAGGCGTTTCGAAAGAGTTTGGGCCGCAGGGTTTCGCGTGGAGCGGTGCCCGCAGCAAGCCAAAGCCCGGCCTGCGTGACGTCGGCATCCGGCTGCCGCGCGGCTCAATGACTGGAATCGTCGGCGAGAGCGGAAGCGGCAAGACGACATTCGGCCGCATCATCGCCGGCCTCGATACGGCGGTTGCCGGCAGGATCCGGATCGGTGCCAGCGAATTCGACGTTTCGAGAAGCGGTCGCCGCAACGGCCTCCTCGGCCGCGTGCAAATGATCTTCCAGGATCCTTCCGTCTCTCTGAACCCTCGGATGAGCATCGCAGACACGCTCGACGAAAGCATCCGCTTCGGCGCGAGGCTCGGCTCCGGCGAAAATGCTACGGACGCGATGGCGATGATGGACAGGCTGGGCCTTGCTCGGAGTCTACTCGACCGCTACCCGCACCAACTCTCCGGCGGTCAGAAGCAGCGTGTCTGCATCGCCAGGGCCCTGCTCGCGCATCCCGAGATCATCGTCGCGGACGAACCGACATCGGCGCTCGACGTGTCGGTGCAGGCCGAGATCGTCCAACTCCTGAAGGACACCATTGCCGAGCGGGAGATGACGATGATCTTCATCTCCCACGACCTCGCCATCGTCCAGGAGATGTGCAGCTCCATCTACATTTTCAGGGACGGCCGGGTCGAGGATTTCGGGCCATCCGATTTCATCTTCTCACGATCCGACAATCCCTACACGCGCACGCTCATCAACGCCCGGCCGCACCGCTTCACATGTTGAGCTGTGCTGCCCGTCTCAACAACCGGACCCAACCCCGAACTGCCAGTTTCTTGAAACGCGTGGCACGTACCGCCGCGGAAGGTGACTCCATGAATGACAGGTTCACACTGGCCGTGACTGGCCAATCGCTCATCAAGCACGACATCCGCGACATCGCTGCCCCCGCCTTTCGTGAGGTGCAGTCTCTCCTTAGACAGGCGGATCTCTCTTTCACCAACTTCGAGGGGACCATCCTTGGGAGCCACGGCGGATGGCCACTCAAAGGATCCTTCTTCGGCTCTAGTGAGCCGGTCGTTCTCGACGCCCTTCGGGCCATTGGGTTTCGCGCGCTTTCGCTTTCGAACAACCATGCGTTCGATCTCGGCCCCTCCGGCGTACTCTCGACACTCGAGGAGGTGGAAAAGCGAGAGTTCCTCCATGCCGGCCTCGGTCGTGACCACACCGATGCATCACGGGCAAGCACCGCAACGATCGGCGGACGTCGCGTCGCGATCGTCGCGATGGACGGCGGCCCCGGTCCGGATTTCATGTATGCCGCCAACGCCGACGACAATCGCCCCGGGCGCCCGGGCGTCAACCGGCTTAGGCTGTCCCAGGTCCTCGAGGTCGACGAGACCGCGTTCGGTCAAATCCAGGCTATTCGCGACAAGATCGGTTACACGGCGATCGATCTCACCAATGACAGCCAGCCGGACGATCCGCCGCGCCTCGCCCCGGAATCCGAGATCGGGATCTCGCGTGCGGTCTTCAGGCGATCGGAAAGGTTCGGACGCAGCGTCAAGATCGACGAGGCCGATCTCGCTCGGAACATTGCTGCAATCGCGGCAGCGGCTAAAGATGGATCACTGGTGGTCGCCTATCTCCACCATCACCATTGGGCGTCCGACTGGTACCAAGTCCCCGACTGGGTAAGTGGCGTTGCCAAGCGATGCATCGACGCTGGTGCTCATATGTTCGTGAGCCACGGTGCGCCAGTCCTTCAGCCGATCGAGATCTACAGGGGGCGCCCGATCTTCTACAGCCTGGGGAACTTCATTTTCCACGTGCGTTCGGACAAGTCGACCTGGACGGCACCCGAAGTCTGGGAGAGCGTTATTGGCCTCTGCTCGTTCGGCGAGGACAACGGGCTTATCGAGATTACGCTTTATCCCGTCGTCATCGGAGGCGATGAGGCATTGACGGATGGGGTGCTGGAACGACGCTTGGCGCCACATCTTGCGACCGGGGAAAGTGCCGAGCGCATCTTACGGCGGTGTTCCGACCAGTCCGCCGGGCTCGGCGTCGACATCGAGCTTTCCAACGGTGTTGGTACCATCAGCTTTTAGCCGGCAGCGCTGCCGTACTAAGCGGCTCACTGCTTAGCTCTGCAGTTCACCCACAATAGCGGGAAGCGGCAGTGAGCCGGCCCATCTCAGCTATAAAACGCAGCCGACAGGGGCCGACTCTTCTTCAGACGAGGATGATGAACATGGACGTTCAGAAAGAACTCATCAGCCGGTTTCTTCGCTATGCCGCGATCGAGAGCCAAAGCGACGGCCGCTCCCAATCCTTGCCGTCCTCGCCTGGACAGGCTGCTCTTGCCACCTTGCTCGCCGACGAGATGCGCGCCCTTGGCCTGGAGGACGTCCTCGTGGACGAGCATGCCATAGTGACGGGAGTTAAACGTGGTAACAGGCCCGAGGTACCACCGATCGGCTTCATCGCGCATCTCGACACAGTCGATGTCGGCCTCTCGCCCTTCGTCCGCCCTCAAATCCTCCGCTTTGAAGGCGAGGATCTTTGCCTCAACCACCAGGCGGACATCTGGCTCCGGGTCGCCGAGCATCCGGAAATTGTTGAATGGACAGGGGAGGACATCATAGTCAGCGACGGCACCAGCGTGCTCGGCGCGGACAACAAGGCTGCGATCGCGGTCATCATGACGCTGCTTGCCCGGCTTGATCAGCAGGTCGGCCACGGCGATATCTTCATCGCCTTCGTGCCGGACGAGGAAATCGGATTGCGCGGCGCCAAGGCGATGGACCTCTCCCGCTTCCCTTGTGATTTTGCTTACACGATCGACTGCTGCGAACTTGGCGAGGTGGTGCTGGAGACATTCAACGCCGCATCCTGCGAGATCGTCTTTACCGGCGTCAGTGCGCACCCGATGTCCGCGAGGGGAACGCTCGTCAATCCGCTGCTGATGGCGATGGACTTCATCTCCCACTTCGACCGCGAGGAGACACCTGAATGCACAGAGGGTCGCGATGGTTTCTTCTGGTTCAAGGATCTCGTCGCCAATGACAGCGAGGCGACATTGACCGCTCTGATCCGAGATTTCGATACAGGTGGCTTCGATCGGCGCAAACGCCGGATCGCCGAGGTCGCGGAAGGAATGCGATCACGTTATCCGACCGCGAATGTCCGGTTCCGGGTTGCCGACACCTATCAAAACATCTCCATGAGCCTCGCTCGTGACGAGCGTGCCATCGCTCTTCTATTCAAGGCCATGGAAGAACTCGGGATTAGGAAGAAGGTGATCCCGATGCGCGGCGGCACTGATGGCGCGGTCCTCTCGGCCAGAGGAATACCGACACCGAACTTCTTCACCGGCGCCTACAACTTCCACTCACGCTACGAGTTCCTGCCGTTACCAGCCTTCGAAAGATCGTTGGAACTTGCGTTGAAGATTTGTCA
>ATWE01000062.1 GCA_000421085.1 Ensifer sp. USDA 6670 | reverse complement strand
CGGCCGCATGCGGCCGAAGCTGAACCAGGGCTCCACATTGAGGTCGGGGAAGGCAAGTTGCAGGGCAACGACGACGCCTACGAGAAAGCCGACCACGCCCCAGAATACCGTGGCGATGACTCCGTACTTCACGACCTCGTCGAAATATTCCGTCTCTCCGGCCCGGAGACCCGCGGCAGCCGGACGGAAATCAACACGGCGCATGAGCACCAACGTGCCGCCGAGCAGCACGAGGAACAGTACCCACATGTGCGCGCCGAAAAGGCGGTCCTGGGCGAGGCCTGCTCCGACCAGCGCCAGGAAGGCGCCGACGGCAAGTACGACCATCTCGACTGTGTGTTTCATGGTTGGAACCCCACCTCTTTTCTAATCGCTGACGGTGAACGCTTGCGCGCAAGCTGCCAACGTCGTTCGAGAATTGCCATAACTTCGGCACCTTCATTCAGATCAAGACAATGGGAGCGTCGCCGCGCATGCCTCGGAGACCGGAGTGACCGCGACGTCGGAAACACGGCAGCCAGGCCCCTGTTCGCGGGACCGGTCGCCCGGGCACATTGCGGTCTTGATGCAAGCTCGGCGCGCAGTACGCCGGATACAGCGGCGCTTGCTGCCCGGCCCGCTATCTCGTCCATCTCAACGCAGACGAAGATATGGGCAGATGGCTTTGCTACAGGTCTGAGACCGCCTGGTTGCCGCCAATTTGGCTTCTTTTCACGCAAGGACTAGGGCGTGTACGCGCTCGTCATGGTAGTCGTGCGCCGCCGTTGGTTCGCGGTAGCGGCCCATCACGCCCACGCTTTTCGCCTGGCGGTTGCTGGCAAACTCCTCTTTCTGGAGCGACATCTTTGATTGTTGCGCATCCAATCGGTTTTTGACCGGGCATGGAGAAACCCCAGAGGCCATTTCCCGAGAGCGCGTGAGTGATCGGCACGATGTAGGGCTGGTCGCCCTTGCAACAACCCAATTGCGCGAGATCTCCAGCGGCGACTATCCGTGACATTCAACACAAGAAATCTCCCTTACGAACATAGCTTTTTCCCCTGCTCCCACCACGCCGGTCGACTGCTGCAACTCGGAGAGAGGGCTGAGCGCGCAACCACTGCCGGCTCAGCTGCAGAGCGAACGCAGCACTTCCAGCCTTACGATGTCGATCGTCCTTGCGTCCCCGAGCGCGATGACGCTGCGCGCCTTCAGTTTTGTCACCACGCGCGACACGGTTTCGATCGTCAGGCCGAGATAGTCCGCGATATCCTGCCGCGACATGGGCAAGCGTAGCTGCCTGCCTCCGCCCTGACGTTCGCAAAGGTCGACAAGGAATGCGGCAATCCGTTCCACCGCACATTGCCTGCCGATTACCAGAAGATGCTGCTGAGCCCGCGCCATGCCGGTCAAGGCGAGCGCGAGCAGCTCCCGCGAACGCTCCTGCATATGCCGGCGCCCGAAGACGGCCAGTGTTGTTTCCGTGATGGCTTCCGCAAAGAAAGAGTGGTTGGATCCCGCCTCGAACCCGAACATTTCGCCTGGGAGATGAAAGGATACGACTTGTCGGCGTCCATCTGAAAGGAGGCGGTAGACACGCACGGCTCCGGCCGAAACCTGATAGCACTTGTCGTTCAGGTCACCCTGGGCATAGATCTCGCGACCCGCCTTGTAGGTGGCGACAAGATGGGGCCCAGAAATAGGAGCCGGGCCAAGGTGTTCGGCCTCGTTGGACTGTGGTTTGGCTTGTGCAGCGGCGTACATGGAATATTCCCCGTTTGATGTGGGGGGCAGATTGCCAATTCGCGGGGCAACGAGAAATTCGGTTAGATCACTAAGGGAAACTACCTAGCCGCCTCGATCAGGCTGTTGATCACGCCGAGCAGGTCGGGACCGCTGAACGGCTTCGTCAAAATCGTGTTGTCGACATGCGCTTGAAGGGCCGACAAGCCGTCCACCAGCAGGACGGCTCGGGCTCCGAGATATTGAAGCAAGCGCGTTGCGGCCTGTGACTCTGATCTCAGTATGTCATCGTCGAGAATTGTGCAGAGCGCTTCGCGGCAAGAGGCTCCAGCCTTTTGCAAGGTGTCGTAGGACTCGGTGGAATATCCTTCGACCTCAAGCGCGAATGCCACGGACCGCCGGAGGCCGTGGTCCGCTGCGACGACGATAATGGGTCTCGAATCCATCAATTTGAAGCCTGCGCAATCTGGCGTGCGTCTGCCCGCCGTGAGCCAACATTGGAACTCTTGCGGCTATGCGCCGCATTGCGCGAGATCAAATCAGCAGAAAATCAGGATGGACCGAAACCCGCAGCGAGAGCCATTCGCACGAGGTGGGGAAGGCTCTTCGCCTTCATTTTGGCCATGACGTTCGCGCGATGCACCTCGACGGTGCGAGGACTGATGTCCAGGTCATAGGCAATCGACTTATTGGGGAGGCCCGCCACTACAGCCGACAGCACCTGGCGTTCTCTCTCGCTCAGCGTCTGGAGCCTTGCTCGGATATGGTTGGCTTCGTCCACATCGGCTTCAGGAACGACCAGATGTTCAGATGCCCTCTCGATTGCCTCGATGATCACGGTATCCTCGAAAGGTTTTTCGATGAAATCCACACCCGGTGCCGAAATGGTAATGGTCGACCGGATCCAGGTTCAACAGGTCCTCATCAATCTGATGCGCAACACGATCGAGGCCATACGCCACGTGGAGCGGCGGGAGTTGTCGATCCGCACGATGATGCGCGGGAATGGATGAACAAAAAGAGAAAAAGGTCATCACCAATTAGTTCGGCCAGTGTCAATCTCAGCGCAAGAGCGCTCGACGTGACTATCGCGGCGCCCGTAAAGGCTACGACCCCACGGCCTCTCCACCTGACGAGCAACCATCCCACCCGAGTCCTCTCAACAACGCTTCTTGAATGCATCTCATTATTTTCCGAGGACTATTTACCGCGGCAATGCCGAGCGCTTTGCTGGTTTCAACCATGCGACTCTTCCTCGACCATGCTGGCGTAAGTAGCCAACCCGCTCCTTGCAATTATCTGAGGACGGAAGACCGTTGCGACGTATTTGATCGCGATCAATGTGACCGCTGAGACGCGGAGTAGGACCGCTGCTGTGTCCAAATCGCGTTTCGGTTGACCAGGTTAGTGACGTACAAGGCGACCCTCCTCGCAATTTAAGTCAGCCAGTTTTGAAGATGATCTAAAGGCGGCGGCAGATCATTGCGCAGTTGAGGATGTGCATGGCCGTGAATGCTGCGATGAAAGCAATGTAGATTTACCCGGCGTGAGACGCCCAAGATCAAGCTCGGCGCAGGCCCAAGGCTCGAGATTTCGGGGCGCAAAGTCCGTAGCTTGATCAGTGCGGATCGTTGCCGAATGAAAACGCTTCCGTCGCGGGCTCAGGGGCAAATTCCACGCATTCGTCGACGCCCATGTCGGCCCAACGTCATCTGACCAGCCGCAGATCTCCGACTCCACCGGCCCAACGCGCTGCCGCATGACCTCGGCCAGGAAGATATCGTGCTAACTGGCAGGTTAGTGATACTATCTTGGTAAGGCCGCCGAGCAAAATCCTAAGCCAACATCCCGCCAAGGACAAACGAGGGTCATTCGTTTTCTCGCGCTGGTCTATCGGCAGCGCCGAGTCTGTGATTGTAGCCCGCCCGCTTGTCCTTAAAGATCGAGCAGGGAAAGCCAATCGTGGACGCTCAGTCCCAATCGTTCGAGTTGGGACGCCAGCGTCTTTGCTTGGTCACCGCCCCCGGCGCTGTAACTCGGAAGGGACAGTTTATCGTCGCCCAATGGAAAAAGCGTGCCGTGGCGCTCCAACACCGCGACGGCGCCGATCTCTCCGCCCGCTGCAGAGGAATTGGCCTTTGCCGCGACTCTCGGAGCGAAGTAGCTGCCGCGTGCGTAGCCAAGGCCATTCAAGCCGCTGCTTTCGAAGGCCGTCACGCGACCGACCATCATGACATGGTCGCCCGCCTCGATGACATCATGCATCGAACATTCAAACCACGCCGCCACCTGCGCGAATATCGGACAGCCGTTCGGACCCCTCGCCCAGTCGACAGCAGCGAAGCGCTCTTCGGCGGGGCGGGCAAATTTAATGGACACATCCTTCTGCGCTTCTGAAAGTATGTTGATCGCGAAGTGCTCGGCTGCGGTCATTGTCGAGTAGTCGCGCGCAGTCTTGGCAACACAAACGAGCAGCAGCGGCGGATCCAAGGATACAGACGTAAAGGAGTTGGCAGTGAAACCGACCGGTCTGCGCGCCGGATCGCTGGCCGTTATGACCGTCACTGCGGTTGGAAACGCTCCAAACGCCTCGCGCAAGGCTCTCGGGTCGAAAACGTCCGCCTTCATGTCCTTCCCTCCTTGCGCGCCAGCCATTCTGCCATCGTCGCATAGACGGCTTCTGCAGGCAGACTCACCATGTGCCCGGCCCGCCGCGAGTCGCCAACGATGGGCCGTTCTGTCGACTTGAGACCTCCAGCACTTCCCTGCGTATTCGGCATCGGTAGCCTTTCTAGCTTATATCTTATGGTATTCCATATTATGTAACTGTCAAGCGACTCTTCGATGCGGGACCTGATCCCCGACCAAGCCCCTGACCCCGCTGACAAGAAGTTTGTAGGCGCTTTCAAATTGGCGCCGAGCAGTGGGCGGGCGATTTCTATCTACGAGGACGTTTTCATCAGAGAAATCGACGGACTTATTTCTCTGGCGCCTCTCAGTGACAGAATTAGATAATGAGGCTGAATTCCGCTCCCTCCCAAGGAACCCTGTTGGCGTTCGGTGAAGCGGCTGCGAACCAGACGTATTCCGCGCATAATTCGGGACCTAAAGCGCGCGATGACGTGCCAGCTCGCCGGGGGACGCGCTGTCCTGTCGTGAAGCAAGGACGTTTAATTCCTAGGAAAGGGCGATCGGCCAGGTCGGGCCCCAGGAGCATTCCGAGGTGCGATGACTTTGCTCAAGATACTAGCACTACTTTGGCAGAATGGTTTTTGACGTTCGGAAGCGAATTCGGCAGTGCGGACATCGCTGTGGAAGTGGTGTGGGCGATAGCGCCTTGATGACAGCGCGACGGATGGCTGGCAGGGTCGGTTTAGGCGGGCCGTGCCGCTTCCTTTTTTTCCCTCTTTGCCTTGTGTAGGCGCTGATGTTGCAGGAAGGCATAGGCAATCATCGTCATCAACGCGTGTCGGTGTAGGCCCTGCCATGATCGGCCTTCAAAGTGATCGAGGCCGAGCTCTTCCTTCATCTGCTGATGGGCCTGCTCGCAGACCCATCGTGCTTTGATGGCCGCCGCCAACTGTTTTAATGTCGCCTCGGCTGGAAGATTGGAGAGGTAGTATTTGCGCTCGTCGTTTGAGCGCCACTCGCCAACGAGCCACGCTTCTTCGCCCGGCATGTGCTGCTGTCCCTTGTCGAGGATGCGTTGCGGGGTGCCATCAGCAATCCGAATGCGCAGGGCCGTGAAGCGTGCGGTCAATCGAGCTTTCGTGCCGTGACGCCAACTGACCTTCTTCCAGGTCGTTCCTTCCAGGATCGTTTCGGCTGCGGTCGAAAGAGTGTCGGGGATCGAATGCTTGCGCGGCCTTCCATGGCTGGCGACAGGAAAGATCAGTGCGACATCATGAGAATAAACCTTCTGATGCTTAGGAATGCCGACGGCCCAGGTGAGATTGCGTGCACTGAGCCCTTGGCGAAACGCAGCCGACAGACCATAGCCGGCATCCGCAAGCACGGTGCCAAACCGCACGCCCGCGGCAATCAGCCGATCGATCTCGGCGAGCGCGATCTCCGGTTTGGTGCGGGATAGGCGCATCTCCTCGGGAACACCAGCCTTAGCCATCCGATCTTGATCGCTGGTCCAGCTTTTGGGCAGGAACAGCCGTAAGCCCACTGGGACGGGAACCTCGTCGCGGGCCAGCGTCAACGACACCAGCGTCTGGCAATTGGCGCGCTTGCCCAGCATCGACGCATATTGCGGCGCGACCCCAACAGAATGGTCGCCCTTCTTCGGCAGGCCTGTGTCGTCGATCACCAGAAAAGCATCTGAGGCCCCGACAATCTTGTCGGCCTGCACCGCCAGTTCCGCCTCAAGCGGACCGGCATCCCAAATCCCATCCGAGATGAAATGATGCAGGCGGTCGTAGTGATCAAGCGCAAGCCGTTCCGCCATCGGCTCGATGCTCTTGCGATCTCCAGGTCCGATGAGGCCCGAAACATACACCGGGCACATCTGCCGCCGCTTCTTGTGACCAAGCTTGTCAACGAACGGCTTCAGCCAATCCGCCAGCGCAACATCCAGCTCCGTCATCTCGCGCACCCATTGAAAGTGCTCAAGATCGCCGATCATCGTTAATGCGGAGTTAATCTGCCAAAGTAGTGCTAGG
>ATWE01000061.1 GCA_000421085.1 Ensifer sp. USDA 6670 | reverse complement strand
ATGCTTCCCGCGCCGCTCGCGCGGATTCCATGGTCGAGTTCCATGCGAGAAGAACCTTTTTTGGACGCAAGGTGACCGATTGGCGGTTTGTTGCGAGCAGAACTGGTCGCGCCGAATAGAAGAGGGCCCCGTCGATGGCACGTTTTCGCAATGACGGATCGGCGTGTAAACTCGCGCCGATCAAGGTAACATCGGCATAGCGCGAGCGGGTGCCGACATCGTCGTCGGCCCACGCGGTATCGCAATAGATACCGTTTGCATCGAACGAGACCCCGAGGCCCTTCAGCGTCGCTCGGGCTCTCTCCACTGCCTCATTCAGTTGCCTCATGTCCCCGGCTCGTTCGTCGAGCCAGGCGACCGACATGGCCGCATAGTCTCCGATCGGCGGTGGTGCGGCTAGCTTCACCAGCAGAACCGAAAGGTGCGCATTGGCAGCCGCGCTGAGGTCCGCTGCCGCTGTTAGATCATTCTCGTGCTCGTTGGCATCGATCACCAGAAGAATTGTCTTGTAGGTCATTGCTTTCTCCTCCGAAGGCGATTGGCAGTTGTTTGAGTAATCTACGCCAGCTACCCACGGCTACATTGATCCTGCTCAAGAAGCTCCCGCCTCGGGCCGAGGGGCGTCTGCCGGTCTGATCGGCCGCAGATGGTAGACCCGTCTAGCGAGCGTGACCCGCTTTTGCCATTCGCTCGGATGGGCGGATGGCAAGATCGCGATTCGGACCTGGACGTGCGACCGCCTGCGGGTCGATTTCGATGCGCACGTCGACCGCGATGACGCCCTCTGCACCGGCGACCAGCGGGTTGATATTTATCGAAAGCACGCATGGGAAATCGACGATTAGCTGCGATAGCGCCGTGAGCGCTGTGCAGATCGCCGCTTCGTCTGCTGGCGGCTCGCTGCGGAAACCGGCGAGGAGTTTGCCGACTCGTGTCTCATCGATCAGGTCGCCGGCGAGAACGGTGTCGAGTGGGGAAGCGCCATGTTTAGGTTAATCGGCCAGATCTCCCTCGAAACTGGCCGCGAGCACGTTCTGGATGACTACCCGGCCGAGCGATCCGGCGCGATCAGAGGCACCGATAATCGCAAGCGACTTTGGATCGATCGCATGATGAAGGTTGCGAATGCTCATGATCTCCAATCTTCGTTGATCGAAGATATCGCCGCTTTTCGCCGGCGCGTTGATCGCGCTCAAAGTTCGGGCAAGGAATATTACGTGCAGCTATATGACTTGAACTCCCACACATCAATCCAGCAGTTCTCGGAGCCGCAATGCCAAGTCTCTGGCGGTGTAGGGCTTTTGCAGCCAACTTCCTGCAGCCCTGCCGGCTGCACTCGGCTCGGCATAGCCTGACGTGAACAGCATCTTCACATCGGGTCTCAGTGCGCGAACATGCTCGGCCAATTCGCCGCCATCCATTCCGCCCGGCATTATCATGTCCGTGAAGACGAGGGAGACCTCCGGATGTTCTGCAAGCAGCTGAAGCGCCTGCGTGCCGGCTTCCGCTTCGATTACTGAATATCCAGCGTCGCGCAGTCGCGCGACCACGACGCGGCGCACCCGAGCGTCGTCCTCCACGACGAGGATCGTTTCATGACCTCTCGGCATAGGCTCGAGGGCTTCTTCTTCTGATGCGCCAGTCTGGGCAGGCTGGTTTTCTCCTTGCGCGGCCGGCAGGAAGAGACGTACGCTCGTTCCCCGATCGGGCTCACTATAGAGCCGAATCTGTCCGCCGGACTGCTTGACAAAGCCATAAACCATACTGAGGCCGAGGCCTGTCCCCGCACCAGTGCCCTTCGTTGTATAGAACGGCTCAAACGCATGACGCTTGACCTCTTCGGTCATCCCGACGCCGGTATCCGTGACGGCGATCAGAACATAGTGTCCCATGCGGACTTCGGGGTACATCAGAGCGTAATCACGGTCGAGGACCGTCGTCGAGATCTCGACTGTTAGGCGGCCTCCGTTCGGCATCGCGTCGCGCGCGTTCAGCCCCAAGTTCAGGAGGGTGTTCTGAAGCTGGGAGACGTCGATCAGGGCGAGGTTGCTGCTGCCGTTTACAACCGTAGACAATTCAATCGTCTCGCCGAGGGTTCTGGTCAGCAGCTTCGAAAAGTTCGAGACGAGTTCGCCAACATCCACGAGCTGTGGATTGAGCGGCTGCCGTCGTCCGAATGCCAGCAATTGTGCAGTCAGCTTCGCCCCATCGTGGGCCGCCCCCTGAGCTTCTCGTAAGAGTACCCTCAACTTCGCGTCTTGCAGCCTGACTTCGATCATTTCCAGATTGCCGGTAATCACAGTCAGCAGATTGTTGAAATCATGCGCTAGGCCGCCGGTGAGTTGCCCTACCGCTTCCATCTTCTGCGCTTGCCTGAGCTCTTCCTCAATGCGCTGGCGACTGGTCAGATCCCGAATGAACCCGGTGAATATCCGCTGACCATCAGACGTCGCTTCTCCGACGGACAGTTCCATTGGAAAAATTGTGCCGTCCTTTCGCAGTCCTGTCACGACCCGGCCAATTCCGATGATGCGCCGTTCGCCGGTGCGCAAATAGTTGTTGAGATAATGGTCATGTGCCTCGCGATGGGGAGAGGGCATCAGGATCTTGACGTTTAGTCCAAGGACCTCACTTTCGGCATAGCCGAACAGGCGTTCTGCGGCTGCGCTGAAAGAGGAAATCGCGCCCTTTTCATCGATTACCACCATCGCTTCGGGAACCGTGTCGAGAATCGAGCGAAGATGTGCCTCTCGCGCCGCCAGATTGGCCTGAGCGCGTCTAAGATCCGCAATGTCGCTGTCGGTCTGCTCGACCATTTCGCTTCTCTTCTCCATTTGGCCCGCGCTTTCACGCACTGGCAGACCCATACTGCGCGCGCGGTATGGGCGAGGGCGCCCATTTCTCGCTTTCGTCACCGTCCGCCAGCGCTCGAAGCGTCTCCATCTTAAGGACCATGACCGAGCGCCGCCCCGGTGTCGCGATGACGCCGCTGTTTGCTAGCTTCGTTATAGTGCGGGATACCGTCTCGATTGTCATGCCGAGATAGTCGGCGATGTCCAGCCGAGTCATCGGAAGGTCAACAATTGGCGTTCGTTTGCAGTTCTCGTTCCGTCTCATCAGAAGGAAGAAATTTGCCAGCTTTTCCTCAGCGCACCGACGGGAAAGAAGGACGGCCTGATCCTGCGCGGCCGTCATCTCGTCTCGCAGTCTTGAGAAGAGTTGCTGCTGCAAGTTTGAATGCCGCGCCACTTCGTCTTCGAAACGACGGCGAGGAAAGCGGCGAAGCTCGACGGGGGACACGGCCTCAACTGTGTAGAGATAGCGTTCCTTGAGTGATACGCCAAGCAGGTCTCCGGGGCGCATGAATCCGACGATAATTCTCCGACCGTCGCCGAGCAGCCGCAACGCACGCAGCATACCAGCGGCTACCTCGAAAAGATGGGTGGCCTCGTCACCTTCCCAAAAAACGGCTTGACCCGGCGCGAATCTTTCGACTGGTTGCCGAGCAAACATCGAGGACAGATCCGCTACGGGCAACGCCTGCGAGCACATCGCTCCTTTGCCGCGATCCTGCATGGTAACGACCTGCGCATTCATGAGCTTCCCCTCCATCTTTGCTGATGGAAAGAGTTGAACGCCAAGCCGTAATCTCATGACGACACGAGTGCAAAAATTGGTACGATATTGTAACAGAGTGTAACGGCGCTAAGAGGGGAACAGCGCCATTCAGGGTTGACTCATGCCGAATGCACCGACCTTGCCAGAGCACATTCTCGTGGTCGACGACGACTCGAGAATTCGGCATATGCTGTCGCGGTACTTCGAAGAGGAGGGATATCGCGTCAGTCTGGCCGGCGACGGGCAGGAAATGCGCGAGTGCCTCGACAAACAATCAGTCGACGTCATTTTGCTCGACCTCATGCTGCCCGGTGAGGACGGGCTTACACTTGCGCGCGACTTACGCGCGCGCTCGGATGTCCCGATTATCATGTTGACGGGTCGTAATGACGTTGTCGATCGGGTCGTCGGGCTGGAGGTAGGGGCCGACGACTACATTGCGAAACCCTTCCACCTTCGGGAGGTGTTGGCGCGTGTCAGGGGTGTTCTTCGTCGCCGCCAACCGCGACGATCGTCAGACGTCAGCGACCAGCAGATAGAAATCTACTATTTCGAGGGGCTGCGTCTCGACGTAGGTCGTCGACAGTTGCTGTCGGATGATGAGAGCGAGATTCCCTTGACGACTGGCGAGTTCGACATGCTATGTGTGCTTGTGAAGCATGCGGGGCGTGTGCTGCAACGCGAATTGCTTATGGATTTGACGCGAGGTCGTAACCTCGATGCTTTCGACCGCACCATTGACGCGCAGATCGCTCGGCTGAGGCGCAAAATTGAGCGTGACCCCAGCCGTCCCGCTCTGATCAAGTCAGTTAGAGGTGTAGGATATGTCTTTAGCGCAAGGGCGACACGCCAGCACGCCTAGACTGCGCAGCGTAGGTCTGGCACCCAGACAGATTCGGTTCTCAGTCTTAAGTCCGGGCTATTGAACAGGTATGAGGGTTCCGCGGCCATCTTGCGGCAAGGGGCCCCCTGGCCAGTTATTTGGATCGAGTGCGGCGACGCGAATGAACCCGCAACTGTTTCTGCGAGCGACCACCATTAAATAAGCGAGAAGCGAATTGGCCACGCCACGCGTGTCGCCCACGCTCGTAACGATGAAGACCGGCACGTCGAGCGTTCTGCCGTAAGTTTCGTTCTGCACTGGGCGCATGATGCAGACCCCGGCGATATAACTGAGCGGGTTCTCTGCAGTCACTATTTCTTCGATGTTTGGGCGTTCTCCGGCGACTGTCGCTGTGCAGAATTCGCGCCAGGCCTGCAAGTCGAAATGGCAGTCGGCGGCATCAATCAGCCGGTACGCTTTGTCGACTTGATGGCGCTTGATCGGACCCACGGTGTAGCCGGTAGCCATTTTGCTCTCCATCAGAAGGCATCTCAGCGAAAACAGTCGCCCCCGTTAGAGGACAGGCTCTGCCGGCGGCCACGCGTCAACTCTCGCAAGCCTGCGATCGTCGCATTCAGAGGCACTTTCCGGGATACGAGGCGGGCCGTCATTGATCCTCATCAAAGCCGTGGAAGCGCGTCGGTTTGATGAGAGTCAAAGCGTGCGCGTCATATCTGTTGTTGACTTCCCAACGCGCTTTTGCGCAAACGTTCTGCGCAAGCTTAAAGCAACGGGGAATGCCACGTACCACAGTCTCTGGGGCCGCAGCGTCCTGACGATCGACGAATTCACTTCAAGGGAGATCTGGTTCCTGTTGCAACTCGCCGCCGAGTTGAAGGCCGAAAAGCGACGTGGCAATGAGATCCCACGGCTCAGCGGCAAGAGTATCGCGCTTGTCAGCGAGGGCAATTCAATGGGCACTCTCTTCGGGTCCGAAGTTGCAGCCTATGATCAAGGTGCGCGCGTCGTCAGTCTCACGCTTCCCGCTAGTCATCCGGGGCGTTGCGGCTCGGTCAAGGACACGGCCCGTGTGCTCGGCAGAATCTACGACGCTATCGAATATTGCGGCCACGCTCAGACCGTAGAGCAGTTGGCGGCATACGCCCAAGTGCCCGTCTACAATAGCTTCACCGACGATGCGGAAGTCCATGCCGAGCTTGGCCGCTCTTGTAGCGAGCGACCCAGCGATAGCGCTGCGACCGTCGCGCAAGAATGCGACCGTGACCTCCGGCAGCGCCTTTTCGGCGAATTCCCGCATCGTCAGCGAATCTGCCAACGCCTGGATCGGCTGGAAACATTCGGGACGGCACCCGTCTCCATCAGGTAGACAAGATCCGTGAGCAGTTCCTGCGTGCGTTCCACGGCGAAAGAGGGGATGAGAAGAGCGCCATTCGGATGCGCTGCAGTCAGCGCCTCGGAGCGCAGGACGTGACGTCGGGCAGCATCGTCCGCTTCCTCGCGCTCGACATTGCCGTAGGTGCTCTCGCATATCTTGGCTACGATGGCCCGATTTTCGCGACACCCGCGACGACCGACCTCTGCTCCGTCATGCTGCCGGATTCTGCTCACATCCAGGAGAGTGAAGTCGACCAGCTCAATCGCCGCAACCTGCACCGGGGCCGCCAGACCGTGACGCCGATTTACACCGCGCGCGACGCCGCTGTCGCGATCACACTGTTTCGGCAGGTGCGCCTCGGCTCGTGGGAAAAGGCCGGCGGGGGAATTCGCTTTCGGTTCTGGAATGCGGGACATCTGCTCGGATCCGCCTCGGTTGAAATGGAGATTGGTCCCGGCCCCTCGCCGCTGCGCCTGCTGTTTTCCGGCGACATCGGGCCGCGGCACAAGCTCCTGCAGTTCGATGCGACAGCACCGAGTGGCTGGGACTACGTC
>ATWE01000060.1 GCA_000421085.1 Ensifer sp. USDA 6670 | reverse complement strand
TCATCAGCCTGCCAGCCGTGGCGCGCTGAATCTCGGCCCATGCCGGAGAACGCGGCGACCCAGCCGCCACCTACACCACTCCCTGGGACATGATCCAATGGGTCGGGGAACCCTCACCCGTGTAGGGTTTGTCAGGTCCGCGACAGAGGTTGATTGGCCAAGCTCTTTTGCTCGTCTGACGGCAAGTAGCTGAAACAAACAACAAAGTGGTCTTTAGCTGAAGTAAACAAAATTGACACGAGTTTTGAGATTCCCGGTCATAAAACGGCGACAACTGCCGACCGTCATTCATGTCGTAGTCAGCGTATCAACCAGGGACTAAAAGAAACATGTCATGTTTGGGTGAGACCGCATTTTGCGGGAAAAGACACTTCGGCGAGTTCTTCGCGCAAAGCACACACCGCCTCACTGCGTGCCGACCCAAGGGTTCTCACCGAGGTGACGTTCTCGATAGGAAATGCAACGGTGTGGATCAGAATGGAGGCGGAGCGACCGCTTCTAAACGGCAAGCCGACTCTTCTCATTTCCGACTGCGCAAAGTTCTGGTCCGCGGCCTTTGGCTAGATGTAGATCGGCACCGACGTCGTTGGCATGACGGTAAAGAAATCCGCGCTAACCCAGAGTTAGGCCATCAGGCAGATCATGAAGGTCGTGAGACCGAAGGAATCTGATGGTCCGCATCCTTCCTCAGACGAAATGGGCAACGATCAATTCGCTGAAATCGTCGCAGCCGCTGGGTGGCGCCTTGGCCTTTCTTGGTATCGATGGTGCGATACCGCTGTTCCATGGCAGCCAAGGTTGCACCAGCTTTGCACTGGTGCTTCTCGCTAGGCACTTCAAGGAAGCGATTCCCTTGCAAACCACCGCGATGGACGACGTGGCAATAGTCCTCGGCGGGGCGGGCCATTTGGAGCAAGCGATCCTCGATCTCAAAATCCGCGCAAAGCCAAAGCTGATCGGCATATGCACCACGGCGCTGGTGGAAACTCGTGGCGAAGATCTGACGGGTGATCTCGCCAGTATCAAGCTGGAGCGCACGGAAGAACTCACAGGTACCGACGTCGTGCTGGCCAATACACCGGATTTTGACGGCGCTATGGAGGAGGGTTGGGCCAAGGCTGTCACAGCAATGATCAAAGCGATTACACGAATCGGCGAGCAGGTGCGGCAGTCGAGAACAATAGCAATACTATAGCTGACATCGAGCAGTTGCGCGATATAGTAGAGAGCTTCGGGCTCGAGCCGATTATCCTGCCGGACCTCTCTGGCTCGCTTGATGGTATAGTGCCCGATGGCCGCTGGGTGCCGACGACATACGGCGGCATCAGCGTCGAGGAGATACGCGAGCTTGGCACAGCAGCGCAGTGCATAGCGATTGGTGAGCATATGCGCGGTCCAGCAGAGGAGATGAAGACGCTGACCGGAGTTCCCTACGTGCTGTTTCAGTCGCTGACAGGATTAAATGCAGTCGATCGGTTTGTCTCGCTACTTTCCTCTATTTCCGGTCGGCCCGCGCCAGCGAAAGTCCGCCGGCGCAGCGCACAGCTGCGGGATGCCCTGCTGGACGGACATTTCCACTCGGCTGGCAAGAAGATTGCGATCGCAGCCGAGCCGGACCAGCTCTATCAACTCGCTACGTTCTTCATTTGCCTGGGTGCCGAGATTGTGGCAGCCGTTACCACGAAAGGTGCGTCGAAAATCCTCCACAAAGTCCCGGTGGAAATAATTCAAGTCGGTGATCTCGGCGACTTGGAAAGTCTTGCCACCCATGCTGATCTTCTCCTCACGCATTCGAACGGCCATCACGCTTCAGCACGTCTCGGCACTCCGCTAATGCGCGTCGGTTTTCCTGTCTTCGACCAACTGGGCAGTCAGCACAAGCTCACAATTCTGTATCACGGAACGCGCGACTTGATCTTCGAAGTTTCCAACATCTTCCAATCCCATTCCCTTGCGCCGACGCACCGGGGGACGTGATCTGTTTCCTAGGAGTATTCGCGCTCCGATGGCGGGTGCATCCAGAACATCGGGTGCATGCACCTTCATCAAGCCGGCAGCGACACTCAACCGGCTTTTGGCCGGTCCTTGGGATTGAACTGGGCGATAGCGATCCAATTGGCAGTGAGTGCAGGTTTATTCTCGTTCTCGATCTCAACCGTCACGTTGTAGGCTGTCATTAGCATGCTGGCGCCACGAAAGCGGCAATCCGAAGCACGAAGCGACCACGCACACGGCTGCCGGTCCTGACCGGTGAGATGAAGCAGACGCGGTCGAAACCGTAATTGATGCCCATGGTTTGCTCGCGAATCTTCGGCATACCGCTGAAGTTCATCACCGACAGAAGCGCAAGTGTCAAGAAACCATGAGCGATCGTGCCGCCAAACGGACTCTCTGCCGCTGCGCGATCCGGATCTACGTGGATGAACTGATCATGGGTCGCATCGGCGAAAGGTTGATCGTCGCCTGATCGATGGTGATCCATTTGGATGTGCCGAGTTCCTGCCCAACTAAGCTCGCCACGTCCGAAAGGGAAATCTCATGCATGCGACCTCACATAATTGTTGTCCCTAACTGACGACCCATCCTGGCTTGTGAGAGCGCAAGTAGGAGTTTTAGTCTTATCGGATCCGTCGTGCTGAGCCGAAGCATTCAATTCAGTAGGAGAAGGCAGCCAGCGCCTTACGCGCCCGGCGAAGGCATCAAGATAAGTCAGCACGACAGGCACAAAGACCAAACTGAGGAGGGTGGAGGATATCAACCCGCCGATGATTGCATGGGCCATTGGGGCGCGCTGCGCGCCGCCTTCGCCCAAGCCCAGGGCTGTAGGGAGCATACCGAAAATCATGGCGAGCGTCGTCATCACGATCGGCCGGAGTCTTACCGCTCCGGCATCTGCAAGGCTCTGACGCAGGCTTTTGCCTTCGCGAACGCCTAGATTGGAGTAGTCGACGAGAAGGATCGCGTTCTTTGTCACCAAACCCATCAGCATCATGATGCCGATCATCGAGAACATATTGAGTGTGGAGCCCGTAAACAGAAGGCCAAGTAGGACACCCATCAAGGATAGCGGCATTGTCATGATGATGGCGATTGGCTGGATGAAGGAGCCGAACTGAGAAGCCAAGATGATGTAGATGAAGATGACCGCCATCGTCAGCGACTGGAGTGCATAGGCGGTGCTCTCGGTCAGGTTCTCCGAATCGCCGCCGAATGAAATTCGAATCCCCACCGGGATATCCATCTTTGTCATCGCGGCCTTCAGATCGGCCACAACGTCGCCCAACGTCCTTCCTTCAATGTTGCTGGATATGCGAATGTCCCGGGACAGATCCTTGCGGGTGATCTGAGCAGGCGCGGTGCTCTCGACGACATCGGCTACCTGATCCAGTAAGACCATTATCGGCTTGCCATTGTCGTCCATACGAGCGGTGGCGATTGGAAGATTACGGAGCTGTGCGGCGTTCTCTCGGCCGGCCGCGGGGAGGCGCACCACGACATCGTGGGGTTCTCCGTCAGGGCTGTTCCATACAGATATTGCATCACCGGCGACTAGTGACCTGAGTGTATCGCCTATCGTTGCGATCGACACGCCGAGATCGGTCGCCGCCTCGCGGCGTACCCGAACAGCCAGCGTTGGTCGTAGCTTTCGATTGAAGATTCGATCTCCGTAGCGCCCGGAATGGCCGCAAGCACCGAGGTGATGTGATCGGAGATCCGTCGCAGCTCCTCGTCACCATCCCCGAGGATCGACAATTGTAAGGGCTTTATCGATCCGACCACTTCTGAACGCTGTCCGACTGAGATTTCGAGGCCGGCGATCCTGGAAAGCCGCCGGCGGATAGGACCGAGGGTTTCCGCCGTCTTCAGCCTCCTTTGACTGCTGTGCACAAGTTGCACGGCCACCAGGGCCTTGTTGAAGCCACGCATTTCCCCGGAATTGATAGTGGAGTACGTCGAGGAGACATAACTGAATTCGCGCAGTGCTCGTTCGATCTGACCGACTTTCGCGGCCATGTAATCGAGGGAGGCGCCTTCGTTGGCTTCCAGCGATATGCTCACTTCTCCCTGGTCGGGTGGCGGCAAAAACTCAGTTCCGATGCGCGGAACAAGCAGCAGGCTGACGACAAACATGCCTAGGACAATAGCAATTGTCGTTTTCCGGTAGCCGAATGTGAAGTAGATAACCGAGCGATAGCGGCTTGCAAGTCCCTCGAACCATTGATCGAACCGCTCAATCAGTTGCCCGAAGAAACCTCGCTTGGCAGTTTTTTGAGATTCGGGATCGCACCAAATACTCGACAGCATCGGATCAAGAGTAAAGGACACAAAGAGCGAAATCACCACGGCCACGGCTACGGTAACGCCAAACTGAAGGAAAAAGCGACCGATCAGCCCTCCCATGAAGGCAACCGGCAGAAACACAGCGACGATGCACAGTGTTGTCGACAGCACTGCAAGGCCAATCTCGTTGGTACCATCCAGGGCCGCCCTGACAGGATCCTTGCCCATTTGGAGATGGCGGGTGATGTTTTCACGTACGACTATCGCATCGTCAATCAGAATGCCGATGGACAAGGAGAGTGCCATAAGCGTCATGATGTTCAGCGTGAAGCCGAGAGCGTAAATTGCCGCGAATGTGCCAATAACTGAAATGGGGAGGGTAAGGCCGGTGATAACCGTGGATCGCCAGGAGTTCAAAAATATGAACACGATCAGCACTGACAGAACACCTCCTTCGACCAGCGTTCGCTCTACTTGGGAAACCTGGGAAGGAATGGGGCGGGAGTTGTCACGTGTGATGGTGAGTTGGACTTTGTCCTTTGCCAGTTCTGCGTCAGCGCAGAACTTCCCTGCGAACTGCGGACGCAACCTCGACCGTGTTAGCGCCTTGGACCTTGACGATGTGCAAACCGAGAGTTGTCTGGCCTTGGTAGTTTGTAAGGCTGGTAACTTCCGCGCCTGTGTCGAGAATGGTTGCCACTTCAGAAAGGTAGACGGGATAGCCGTTTCTTTGAGCGACGATGATGCGGTTGAAGCCTGAAGTATTCGCAATGCGACCCTCGACCGTTACGATTCGCTGATTGATGCCGGATATAAGCGTTCCCACCGCCCGATCCTGGTTTTCGCCTCGGATTGCTTCGATGACGGTGGAGACAGCTAGGCCGTAGGCCCCGAGACGATCAGGATCCACAACAACAAGAACTTGCCGCTCGCTGCTGCCAATCAGTGAAACTTGGCCGACGCCGGATACAACGCTCAGGCGATTGTTGATCACGCGATTGGCAAGCGTGGTGATTTCGGGCAGTGTCCGGCTCGTCGAGGACACCGCAACAGAGAGGATGGCCTGGCCTTCCGGTTGGTATCGCGTGACCTGAGGGGCCGCCACTCCTTCGGGAAACTTAGCTCCAAGACGCGCAACCCTGTCGCGCACCTCCTGTGCCGCATCCCGTGAGTCAACATCGAGTTCGAACTGCACCACGACGATCGAACGTCCCTCGTAGGACTCCGAGGTGATGGTGTCGATTCCACCGATAGTGTTGAGCGCCGCTTCAATCGGCCTTGAGATTTCGCTTTCGACAGATGCGGGCGATGCTCCGGTGTAGGTGGTCGTGACCACTACGACTGGCAGGTCGGTCTCGGGGTAGTGATCGACGCCGAGCCGGCCACATGAAAACAGACCTAGGACAAGGATCATCACCATCATCATGGTAGCGAAGACCGGATGGTTGATGCTGATACGTGTGAGGAACATCCCTCAGATGTCCTCGATGATCACGGGCGTATTGGCGACGAGATTGGGCAATGGGGCGGTTACGATCACATCGCCTTCACTCACTCCCGACACCTGCACAAGATCACGGTCGCTCCAACTCCTGCCGAGCCCGACAGGTCGCCTTTGCAAAAGGCCGGCTTCCACCCTGAGAACGAAAAAACCATCTGCGTCGTGTCGGATTGAAGCCGCCGGTAGTGCGATGACATCCTTCTTGTCGTCCACTCTTAGATCGCCGCTGGTGAACATTCCGCCTCTCAACAGACCTTCCTCGTTGTCGACGGCGATGAACACTCGCACAGCACGGGATCCGGTGTCCGCGGTCGGCGAGACCTCTCCGGAAAACGTCCGGCCCGGAAAACCCTCTACCGTGAGCTCTACGGACTGCTTGAGGCGAATTAGCGGGATGCGGCTTGTGGGAACACCGGCGTCAACTTCCAGCCGATTGAGCTCGACAATAGTCATCAGTTGGGTATTCAGCGGAACTGTCTGGCCCTCTTCAACCGAACGCGCAGCAATAACGCCACCGAACTCGGCTCGCACTTCTGCATGGGAGAGTGATCGTTTGGCGTCCGAGACCTCGGCCTGTTTCGATCTTAGCTGCGCGCGAAGATCAAGCACATCCGCCAGCGCAGCAAGCCTCGTGGCCTCCGATGCCGCGCCTCGTTCACCTAATCGCGTGTTTCGCTCAAGCACTGCCTCGGCGAGTTCGGTCTGCGCGCTAAGGGCATCCGCCTCTGCTTTTCGCCCCGTCACCGCCGATTCGAGAGCTCCCCTTTCGAAACGGACGAGGAGATCGCCGGCATTAACCACATCCCCGATCTGAACAGGTAGGTCAATGATCGTCGAGGATACGCGCGAGGTCAGTGTATAACGTCGAATGGGCGTGAGAGATCCGACTATACGAACTTCGTTTGCCATGTCTTGCCGGACGGCGATGCTTACGTCGGCTTTGGCAAGCTCGATCGGGCTACCGTGTTTAACCTGCCCGATTGCTCGACCTTGCGAAAGAACGATGGTCACGGCCAAGGTTGTGGCGAACGCCAGTTTCTGGAGATTGCACTGAGCAGATATCGTCATCTGGAGCTCTATCGGCGTTTGCTTAAATATGAGGTGTGGTGCTTTACGACGGAGGAGCGCCAACTATGAAAGTGGGGCCATCATTCGACCGTCACCGATTTGGCGAGGTTGCGCGGCTGGTCCACGTCGGTCCCCATGAAGACGGCCGTATGGTAGGCGAGAAGCTGGAGCGGCAATGAGAAGATCATCGGTGCGATGATCTCGTCGACTTCCGGCAGCACGATGGTGTGCATCGTATCGAGCTTCGACGCGGCCGCACCTTTCTCGTCGGTTATCAGGATGATACGGCCGCCGCGCGCGGCCACCTCCTGCATGTTCGATACCGTCTTGTCGAAGAAGCGGTCATGCGGCGCGATGACGATGACGGGCATGTTTTCGTCGATCAAGGCGATCGGTCCGTGCTTCAGCTCGCCCGCGGCGTAGCCTTCGGCGTGGATATACGAAATCTCCTTGAGCTTCAGCGCCCCTTCCATTGCCAGCGGGAAGCTGGTGCCGCGGCCGAGATAAAGCACGTCGTGGCATTTGGACAGTTCGCGCGACAGACTCTCGATCTTCGGCTGGATGCTGTTCAGTACCTGACCCATTATGCGCGGCATTTCGGCAAGGCTCTTTACGAGCGCTTGCTCCTCTTCGTCGCTGATCGTCCCGCGGGCCTTGCCCGCGCCGACGGCAAGTGCGGCCAAAACTGCAAGCTGGCAGGTGAAAGCCTTGGTCGAGGCGACGCCGATCTCAGGGCCCGCAAGAATCGGAAAGACCGCGTCGGATTCCCGCGCGATGCTCGACTCGCGGGCATTGACGACCGCGCCGATCCTGAGG
>ATWE01000059.1 GCA_000421085.1 Ensifer sp. USDA 6670 | reverse complement strand
ATGCTAGCCGGACTAAGGTCTTCTGATATGCCGTCACCGTGGAAGCCATCGGACATGCATAATCGTGCAATTGCGCGATGCGAGTGTCCTGATCTTATGTCCGCATGAACACGAAACTTGAAGAGTTGAAGCTTAAGCCATGGCTCCTCGTCGAGCTTAACCAGCTCGGTTTTGAGGTAGTCGAAGATATGCAGCACCTGTCCGCAGTCGAGATGCTGCGGATACCAGGGATGGGCGGACACGACTATCGAAAGATCGCCCGGGCAATGGGGCGAGTGCCATTCACTGACCTGAAGAGCCGTTGAGCTCCGGCGCTTTCTCTTGATTCCACTTCCGCTGAGAGTACAATATGCGCAAGCGACGTTTGAAGCGGTTCCCTTGAATGGAACAGGGCGAGTGAGCCCCAGCTTAGCATGAAGAATACGTCGCGTTTCGGAGCTGCAGCGGTCCCCCACTGCAGCTCTATTTATGTCAGGCCATCTCTCGATCTTGAGGAGCGGGGCCGTCTCCGCCACCATCGTCATCCGGCCAGCAGCCTTGCCAGTCGTCTCCCAGAGCTTCGCCTGGCGGCAGTCCAGACGCGATAAGCGTCTGCAACAGCTATTGCGCCGAAATGCCGCTTTCTGCCGGCAGATAGGAGGCAGTGTCCTTCTGACAATCTCAGATCAGCTGCTTCATCGCAGCGGGTCGACCATGGTCTACTCCTCGACAGATCACACCACGTCAGCCGCCGAGAGGGTTCCGGCCTTGCCGTCACCGCTTTGCGTGAACGTCGACCTGCGGAACCGGTGTCGGCCTTGGGAACGGTGCATATGAAGCAGCCTCACCTCAAGGTGCAGGCCTCGATAGGCTGCCTTGCGAGCGGCGTCGTTGAAAACCCGCATTAACCCACGCCGCGCCGGCCGCGAGGCTGACGAGAATCTGCTCGGGGCTGCGGCGGCCCGGTGGCAGTGGCTCGCACCAATCGAGCTTCGGGAGGTAATTGACCGCGCTGATCAATATCCTGCAGCCCTTCATTCAAAAAGAGTAATCCGCCCACGACCGCCGGCGGATCACAGACTCGCGAGTTAGAGCGACGATTTCACCTTCTCCGCGACTTCGGGAGAAAGCCACTTTGTCCAAATCTCGGGATACTCCTCCAAGAAGTATCTTGCAGCATCCTCGCCCGTCGCCTCGCGCCCTGCACTACATTGAAAACGCCAGGAGGCAGCCCCGCTTCAGTCAGGATTTCGGCGAGTTTCAGCGCTGACAATGGAGTCACTTCCGATGGCTTGAATATCATGGCATTCCCGCAAGCAAGCGCGGGGGCTGCCTTCCAGGCCGCAATCTGGATGGGGTAGTTCCAGGCCCCTATTCCGAGACAGACCCCAAGCGGCTCCCGCCGGGTGTAGACCCAATCTTCGCCGAACTGGATGCTGTCTCCCGAAAGTGTCGCCGCGATTGCGCCAAAGTACTCGAGGCAATCGGCACCGCTGGCGGCGTCCGCCACCAGGGTTTCAGAAATTGGCTTGCCAGTATCGTGCGTTTCGAGAATCGCCAGTTCCCTGTTTCGCACCTGAGGATGTCAGCGGCGCGGCGGAAGACGCGACCCCGCTCCGCCGGCTCTTTCCGAGCCCATTCTGTCTGCGCCCGCTTCGCCGAAGAAATCGCCTTCTCAACGATGGCGGAAGTCGCGCCGTGCAACTTGGGGGGCTCCTTCGCAAGAGAAATGTGGCTCCTTCTCCACATCGGCGCGCTGATCACCGCAGAAGCTCTTCCGCTTAAACGCAGACCCTTCCCCCTGGAAGCACGTTAAGCCTCCATTAGCGTAGCAGCATGTACGTTCACGACGCAGCGCGCCGCGGGCATGATGCCTCCTGCTTCCCCGGGCTGACGGACCGAGGAATCCTTTCAATAATCCCCGCAGGTATCATCCCATGCACAGGAATACATTCTCGGACAGCCGCCAGACACAGCTACTGGTGCTGCTCGTCGCTGCTGTGTTCATCTTGGTCGCAGCCGCACTCGCCGGATTGGTTGCGGGCTCGATCGCTACCCTCACGACGACGGCCGATGGCATCGATGACCAAAGAGCCCTGCAAGCCACGTCGGGAGCGGTGCAGGCGCTTCGCAAGCAGATGGCGGCGACCTTGCGCGACAACGCGTACTGGGACGATGCCTATGCCGAGGTGAACGCCTCCACGCGCGCCGACTGGATTATCGAAAACTGGGCGTCGACCTCGGCCGACTACCCTCTTTATGACACCGTCATCGTTGTCGACAGCCGGAATCTGCCGGTTGTCGCGTACCGCAAAGGCGTTCCGATGGACGTCACGCCGAGCGAATTTGTTGACGAGTTCCAAGCATTGCTCGACACGGCGAGACGGGTGAGGATGGTCGACGAAGTTCCTGTGCATTTCGCACGCTCCTCCGCAGGAACCGAACTTATCGGCGCGGCCGCGATCCAACCGTTCGAAAGCGATGAGTCGCTCGATCCGGCAGATTTCTATGTGCTCGTATTCGCAAAGCTGATTACCCCGGCCGTCGTGGCAGAGGTGTCCAACAGCTTCGCAATTGCGGACCTGCGTCTTGAAGGGAAACCTGCTGCGGGACGATTGGCCGTTGCATTGAAAGGTGTGTCGTCCAAGGCTATCGCCTATTTCACCTGGCCCTCGATGGCCCCAGGCACAAAAAGCTACGAGAAGGTCGTCGGCGACCTGCGAAGCGCAGGCGCGATTTTAGTCCTGTTTCTCTGCTCCATCGGAGTCGCGGGTGGCATAACGGTCCGCAATCTGCGCAAAAGCGAACACGCTTCGCGACATCGCGCCCTGCATGATCCTCTGACGGGCCTCCTGAACCGCGCAGGACTACTGGAGAACGTTGCTGCTGTTTTCAACTGGGTACGACTGAACGGGAAGCAGGTGAAGCTCCATTTCATCGATCTGGACGGATTTAAGGCGGTGAATGACGCCTGGGGGCACGCGGTTGGAGACGCCCTCATTGTCTCAGTTGCCCACCGGCTGCGCGACGCCTTGCCCGAGGACGCATTTGCTGCTCGCCTGGGCGGTGACGAATTCGCGGTTGTGACAATCGACGACCTTGGCGCTGAGCTTGTCCCAGGCTTCGGCGGGCGGCTCCAAGAAGCCTTGGCAAGCGTATTCGAGATTGACGGACGGTCGATCGAGATCGGCTGTAGCATTGGTGTCGCGGTATCCGCGCTCGGCTCGGTGCAGATCGACGAACTCATGCGCCGCGCCGACATCGCGCTTTACCGTGCGAAAGATCTCGGCCGCGGCATGACTATCGACTTCGACAACAGCTTTGACGATGACGCCCTCCAACAAGCGGAACTAGAGAGCCAGTTGCGCACTACGTTGTTGAAGGGCGGCATATCGGTTCTATTCCAACCACTCATCGATGCTCGCTCCGGCGCGGTGACCGGCGTGGAAGCGCTAGCACGCTGGCGCAGGGAGGATGGGATCGAAATCGGTCCCGATGTCTTCATCCAGATCGCAGAGCGCGCCGGCATGATTGATTTGCTCGGCATGCAGGTATTGACGACGTCGCTGAACGCCGCTGCGGCGTGGCCGGCGCTCAATCTCGGAGTTAACATTTCTCCGCTGCAGCTTAAGAACCCGCGATTCGTCGAGCAGGTCACAGCCGTAATCAAAGATGCGGATTTTGACCCCCACCGGCTGACGATCGAGGTGACGGAGGGTGTGCTAATTTCCAATCCTGAACAGGCGCGTCGCGCAATCGACGGGTTGAAGAAGATTGGCGTCAAAGTTGCGTTGGATGATTTCGGTGCTGGATATGCCAGCATCGGGTCGCTCCGGCGTTTTGGGTTCGACCGTATGAAAGTGGACCGCTCGCTGGTGGCGGCGCTGAAAGTCGATCAAAATGCCGGCGCCGTCCTTCAGGCAACTGTGGCCCTCGCCAATGCGCTGCAGATCCCTGTCACGGCCGAGGGCATCGAGACGGAACAGCAGGCGACGGCCGTGCGGCTGTCGGGCTGCGACCAACTTCAGGGATACCTCTTCAGTAGACCGGTGTGTGCCGATGAAGTCACGGCAATCTATAGCGCAGCCGAGGCGAGCTGCAGCGCGAACCACAGCAGTCGTTGACCTCTAGGCATTCGTCGCGGATATGCGCCCCTTGGCCGAGGTCGCATCGCTATTGTGTGCCGCGGCTGCAAAGGAGCCGTGCAACATGGACTCAATCATTCGGGCTCTTCGGCCGGGGCTGCCGTCTAAGAGGAGCATGCAACGAAGTACCTTCGCCGAGTACTCCGTCCGCTGGGCGTTGTATGAGTTAGGAGAGTGCGGTCACGAGCTGTGTGCAGGGCGTCTGAGACGATCGGTGCAAGTGTAGAGGAGTTAAAGCACCGGTTTGCGCGAACGACGAGAAGCATGCATAGGCGTTGTCCGACAAGGACGCCACCTTGATTCTTGGACAATGTTGTCAAGAAAACGCAATGCATAACAAAGCGGTGGCTGTTGAGAAATCAGTACTCGTCGCGTCGCCAGTTTTAGCGGCTGCGTTGCCGTTGAACGCCTGCGACCGTGACTGTCGTATGACGGGTGGGGTACGGCAAGGGGGCAGATTGCCGGTTGGCTGCTGTCGGCGCGACACGATGGGCACCAGCTTCTGTTCCGACGTTGAACTGCCCTAAGAGTTCGAATAGTTGCTCTGCTTCTCGCGCGAGGCTGTGAGCTGCCGCTGTAGTCTCCTCCACCATGGCGGCATTTTGCTGTGTGCCCTGATCCATCGTGTTAACGGCGGTATTGATTTCCTTGAGACCAGTTGCCTGCTCCTTGGAAGCTTCGACGATGGCACCGACATTGCCGTCAACCTGCATGACCTGGGTCACGATCTCCTGCAGGGCCTTTCCTGTTTTGTCGACCAACGCCACCCCGCTCTTGACGTGCTCATTGGATACATTGATCAATTCCTTGATCTCCTTTGCAGCCTTGGCAGAACGCTGGGCCAGTTCCCGAACTTCCTGTGCGACAACTGCAAAGCCCTTGCCCGCGTCTCCGGCACGCGCTGCTTCGACGCCAGCGTTGAGTGCTAAAAGATTGGTCTGGAACGCAATCTCATCGATCACGCCGATGATGTTGGCAATCTCACCGGCTGACTTTTCGATCTTGCCCATGGCCTCGATCGCATGGCCGACGACATTGCCCGAGTGCTCTGCGTTCTCTTTCGTCCTGCGTACCAGTTGTCCGGCCTCCTGAGCACGATGGCTTGAGTCGCTGACGGTTGTGGTGATTTCTTCGAGGGCGGCCGCCGTTTCCTCTACCGATGCGGCCTGTTGCTCGGTGCGCTTGGACAGATCATTCGAGGCAGACTGGATCTGTTGGGAAGCGGCAGCGATTGCGCCGGCGTTCTGGGAAATCGTCTGCAAAGTCGAGCGGAGCTTCGAGGAAGCCCCGTTGAAGTCCACGCGCAACTTATCGAGAGCCGGTAGGAAGGGCATTGCGATCGATTGCGTCAGATCGCCCTCGGACAGGGCGTTTAGTGCGCCGCCCAGTTGGTCGACATTGCCCACCCGGGCCGTGACGTCGGTCGCAAATTTCACGACTTTGACAACGTTGCCGTTCATGTCGAAGATAGGGTTATAGGATGCCTGGATGAACACCCTCTTGCCGCCCTTTCCAAGCCGCATGAACTCATCCGAAACGAACTCACCACCGGCCAGCTTATCCCAGAACTGGCTATACGCTTCGCTGTTGGTGTAGCTCGGTTCGCAGAAAATGGAGTGGTGCTTGCCCTGAACTTCCGATAGCTGATATCCCATGGTCGTTAGGAAGTTCTCGTTCGCGGCCAAAATGTCGCCATTGGGCGTGAACTCTATGACAGCCTGAGCACGGGAAATTGCCTCGAGCTTGCCACTGTCTTCGGCGGCCTTCAGCTTCTGGGCTGTGATGTCGGTGGCGAACTTAATGACCTTGTACGGCTTACCGCCGCTAAAGACTGGATTGTAGGATGCTTCAATCCAGATCTCAGTCCCGTCTTTCGAGATGCGTTTATATTGGCACCGATCGTACTCACCACAGGCGAGCCTCGCCCAGAACTTTCTGTAGTCAGCTGTCGCAGCCTCGGTCGGATCGACGAACATTCGATGATGCTTGCCGACGATTTCCGCCAACTGGTAGCCGAGCGCACGGCAGAAGTTCTCGTTCGCGGTGATGATCGTGCCGTCGGGTTTGAACTCGATGATTGCCTGAGACCTGCTCATCGCTTCGAGAACCGCCTTCGCGTCAGCGCCGGCACCAAATCCAAACATGTGTGCTCCTCCAAATTGCTGTCGACAAAAGGTTCATGCCATGAGTCACAGCACCCAACTTCCTGATGGGAGGAACTCTAGGATGCGGATGTTTAGGATATGTGAATATTCTAATGGACGCGCCTGAAAGATGCACACTCCCACCGGCAGCCTAAGCATTCGGCGAATGATCTCAGCTTCGGTAGCCGAAATCGCTGTTGTGGAGGCTCCTCCGACTTCGGCCCAGGAACGTTCGAGAGCAATATCGACCGGGCCAGACGCCCTCCTGGCAACCGATACCCGGGCGATCTAAGCGCAACCGGCGGCCGCTCTAACCCAAGAGAAATGCCGGGCCACGCGGTGAGACTCCGCGACAATCGCGGTAACCCTATGCCGAGTGCCGCGGTCCTGCCGGGCAGCGGCGACTTTTCCGTAAGAGCAAACCCGCGTAGGGATATGCCTGTGCCGCTCCCGATTGCGGGGGCGACGGCTCAGCAGGGAGACGGGGACTGTTGAAAGCCACGATCGCGGTACTCGGTTTTTTGGGGGGCTATGTCGTCGTTTCTGCATCAGCCATGGATCAAAGCATCGGCACGAGACAGGCTTATGATGATCGGCCTTTTTTGTGTGCCGCCGTGTTCGGAGCCTTGATGGAAGGGCGTCTCGGTATTGTCGAGGAGGCAAGTCGCGATCGTTTCACGTCAAGTTTCGACGCCTTGTATGCACTGGGAAAGGGCAACCTTGCCCGCATCGGAGGCACTGACGACGACGCGCAAGATGTACTCCAAAAGTATGTCGAGCTTACCGCGGATTTTGCGGTCAAGAAAAAAGACGAAGTAGGCGACCTGATTTTGTATTGCGAACGGATTGCTAAAGCCGCAATGAAGATGCTTCTCCCTCGGTAACCGCCGGTTAGGCAGCCTGATCTTGCCGGGGTTCGTTGACTGCCAATTCCACGGGAGCAATTGCTCGAGTCTGGTAATCGGCGTATCGGCGACACGAGCGAGCACGTCGTCAGAGGCCCACGCGCGCTACCGACCGGCGTCATCTGGCGCTAGATGTGGAGCCTCAACAGGTTGTCCTCGGCTAGACCGAGTCTGCTGATGGGTGTGTTTGCGTTTAGACTGCCGTGCGGCCTGTGCCAATTGTAGCGATGAAGCCAATGGGGCAACTCGGCGGCGCGCCGGTCCGAGTTTGGATAGGCGACGGCATAGGCCCACTCTCTGAGGGCGGTCTGGATAAAGCGTTCGGCCTTTCCGTTGGTCTTGGGTGTGTATGGTCTCGTGCGAACGTGCTTGAGGCCGTGTTCGCGGCAAGCCTGGACGAATGCCTTTGATGTGTAGCAAGGCCCATTGTCGGTCATGACGCGCTCGACTACGATTCCGAGGCTGGCATAGTAGGCCAAGGCTGCCTTGAGGAACGTCACAGCGCTTTCTTTCGTCTCGTCCGGCAAGATCTGTGAGAAAGCGACCCGCGAGGCATCATCGATGGCGACGTGAACGAACTCCCAACCGGCACCCCAAGCCTTGCCTCTGCGCGAGCTCTGTCGGGTGCGATCGCCGGTGATGCGGTGGCCAACCTCGTGGAACCGCCCGAGCTTCTTGATGTCGAGATGAATCATTTCGCCGGGAAACGCCCGCTCGTAACGGCGAACGGGTTCGGCCGGTTCGATGTCCTTGAGCCGGGAGAGACCGGCACGCTTGAGCACTCGGCTCACCGTCG
>ATWE01000058.1 GCA_000421085.1 Ensifer sp. USDA 6670 | reverse complement strand
GACGTAGTCCCAGCCACTCGGTGCTGTCGCATCGAACTGCAGGAGCTTGTGCCGCGGCCCGATGTCGCCGGAAAACAGCAGGCGCAGCGGCGAGGGGCCGGGACCAATCTCCATTTCAACCGAGGCGGATCCGAGCAGATGTCCCGCATTCCAGAACCGAAAGCGAATTCCCCCGCCGGCCTTTTCCCACGAGCCGAGGCGCACCTGCCGAAACAGTGTGATCGCGACAGCGGCGTCGCGCGCGGTGTAAATCGGCGTCACGGTCTGGCGGCCCCGGTGCAGGTTGCGGCGATTGAGCTGGTCGACTTCACTCTCCTGGATGTGAGCAGAATCCGGCAGCATGACGGAGCAGAGGTCGGTCGTCGCGGGTGTCGCGAAAATCGGGCCATCGTAGCCAAGCCCAGCAAGCTTCGGCAGTAGGCCGGAATGGTCGATATGCGCGTGCGTCAGGATGACGGCGTCGATCGTCTTCGGGTCGAAGGGAAAGTCGCGGTAATTCAGTTCCTTCTCAGTCTTTGAACCTTGAAAGAGGCCGCAGTCGACCAGAATCTTCGTGGCACCGAATTCGACGAGTTGGCAGGAGCCCGTAACGGTCCCCGCTGCCCCATGAAAGCGGATGGTCGGTTCAATCTTCATGGTTACTGCCCTGATCTTTAAGACGGCACAGCTAAGCATGCAGACTTTCGCAGGTGGGCGATTTGATGCGGATCAAAGATTCGTCGACCCGCCAGGGCCAATCCCAATGTCTGATCCCGTGTCTACCCCATTCGTCTCGGCCGTACGATTCGTTTGATCCCGTCGCCGGTCCTATGAAGTTCGTTCTCGACGACCACCGCGGAGCAAGGCCCGTTCGCTCCGCTTCCACGGTGCCCACTATCGAGCCGACGCACCGGCTTCTTATGCCGCATTCGACCTGCAGGCGGCACGAGGAAGACTTCCTCTCCAGACGTCCGGGACTTTGATTTGTATCAAATGCCAATCCCGAAGGTGTGGGACACTAAATCTTGTTGGTTTGCTTGTCTGCCGCCCGAAAGGAGCAACCGATGGAATTTCCGATTCCCGAAACTCTCAAAGCCGAGCACGCCGAACTCCACGCTGAGCTGGTCGACGCGACAAGAGCGGGCGGCCGCGTCGGCGACGCAGCGAAGGAAGTCGCAAGATGCCTGCATCCGCATTTCGTGCGCGAGGAAGAGTTCGCACTACCTCCACTTTGCCTACTCGCACCCTTGGCGAGAGGAACGTTGGTACCAGGCATGGCCGATGTCCTCGCTTTGACAGATAGGCTCGAGGCCGAGTTGCCGGGAATGCTGGGCGAGCACAAGGAGATTGTCGCGGCACTTGGCGACCTGGTGGCTGCGGCAAAGACCCAGAACATGCCGAAATATACGGCTTTCGCCGAGAAACTGATGTTGCACGCCCGCGCCGAAGAGGAAGTCCTCTATCCGGCAGCAATCCTCGTCGGCCGCTATGTGAAACTCGTGCTCGGAAGGTAGCTCCACCCGCCAAACCTGTTGTGAGCTTTAACGTGAGGAGCCTCGTGATGTCCAAAATGCTCCGAACTGCTGTCATCTTTCTTGGAATGGCGCTTGCACCAATAAGCGCTCGGGCCCATTGCGATGCCGCGGACGGTCCGGTGGCCACGGCCGCGGTTCGGGCGCTCGATACCCGAAAGGTCAATCTCATACTCCCATTCGCGCCGGCTCGGGCCGAGCCTGAGTTGCGCGCCGTCTTTGATCAGGCGCTCAACGTGCGCAAGCAGGGACCAGATGCGAAAGCGCTGGCGGATCGCTATTTCATGGAAACTGCGGTGCGGCTCCACCGGGCTGGAGAAGGAGCGCCTTACACCGGCTTAAAACCGGCGGGTACCGATTTCGGCCCTGCAATCCCCGCCGCCGAAGAGGCGCTCGAGACCGGCAAGCGGGATGCACTGACTGCGCTTATGACAGAACAGGTCAGCCACGGAATAGCGGAAAGGTACCGCGAGGCCATGGCTCACCAAGCGGCTTCGAGGGAGCCGACTGCACATGCCGGCGTTGCCAAGGCACGAGACCGCGTCAGCGCCGAACTAGCCTTTATAGGCTATGTCGAGGGCATCCATCTCGCTGCCAAGGGCGAAATGCATGTCGAAGCAGCGACTACCCAGGAGCACCACCACGGGGCGGAATGAGGCCTATCTCACGGCGGTCGACTGTCTTTATCTCGCGCATCACTCTCCGGTCCTCGAGTGGTGGCGACAAAAATGGCCCTGATCCTGTGGATCCGGTTTTCCACTAGATCGCACACCTCGGACGTCTTCGATTCAAAGATCGTGTCGGACCTCGATGCAGTCAAGGCCGAACTGCTTTGCAACGCGGGCTCCAGCCTTGGTGCTGCTGTCGCCAAAAGCGGGCAAGCAATGCATGAACTTGCATTTTGGATTGCCGGCGACCTCCATGACATTGGCCCTGACGGCGAAAGTCGCCAGCAGCCTGATGCGCTCGGCCAAGCCGGCGTCCTGCTCTCCCAGCCACAAAGCCGTGTACACGAAGTCGGCGCCAACACCCCCGGCGCCGACATGTTCCAGAACCGTTAGCTTCCCGCCATTCTTGTGCGCTTCCGAGGTCGTGCCGTCGATGAAGGATGAAGCGGGCCAGAAGATCGGGCGAGACGATGCGGAAGTCCATGCCGAGCTTGGCCGCTCCTATGGCGAGCGACTAGCGATAGCGCTGCGACCGTCGCCCAAGAATGCTACCGTGACCTCCGGCAGCGCTTTTCGGCGAATTCCGGCATCGTCAGCAAATCTGCCACCGCCTGGGCGGCTGAATTCGTCGGTGAAGCTATTGTAGAGGGGCACTTGGGCGTATGCCGCCAACTCCTCCACGGCACTTTGTGCATGCCCACAATATTCAACGGCATCGTAGATCCTACTGAGCATGCGGGCCGTGTCCTTCAGCGATCCGCATTGCCCCGCATAGCCAGCAGGCAGCGCCAGGCTGATGATACGCGCGCCTTGATCATAGGCCGCAACTTCGGTTCCGAAGAGAGCGTTGATCAAGCCCTCCTCGCAAACAAGCGCGATGTTCTTGCCGCCGAGCCGGCGGATCTCGTTGCCACTTCGCCTGTCAGCCTTCATCTCGGCGGCGATCTGCAACAGAAGCCGGATCTCGTCCCAAGTGAACTCGTCCAGCGTCGTACGCTACGGCCGCGAAGACTGATGGACATGATAAGCCCCGTCACCTCAGGTCAGTGGATAGACGCGGACCCAATTGAACAGTTGCGACCCGCGAACCTTGACCGTCGTCAAATTCGTGACGGTTCTGCTTTTTTGATGAACGGCAATGACGAGCACTCGCCGTTCCCCCAAATTATCGAATAGCGCCGCAAAGGGCCGAAAGCCCATGCGCGCGCTCAATAATCGGCGCACAGCTTCGCTTTTTCGATGGTCGCGCCTGGCCGAGTACATCAGTGGGCATTCCATTGGGGAGCAGTAACGGCCGTGGAATATTCAGTCGCTCCGATAAAGCGGCAGCAGGTCGACAAACCTAGCGATTGATCGAGGCTGCCGGGTACAACGTCGATTTGCAGGCCTGGCGTGATTTCTGTGAGATGGCTTTTGCGCGAAATTGGTCTGCACCCTACGCCGAGGAAGTCATCACTGCAGAAAGTCCATTCGGATATGTCGCGGGCGTGTGCATCATGCGCCTAGTGCACGACAGGATATACGGCAGAGTGCTCGACGTGCCGGTTTCATCGTCAACGAATTCCCTTCTGGGCTACCTTATGGCAACCGCTCGTAACAAGAATTGCGGTTTCATTCGCGCGATGGGCCTCGAACCGGACAATTGGCCCGGTTTGAGAGATGTATCGCGGCGAGAAGGAGGAATCGTTTACCGGTTCACTGAAGGCCCCGGCCCCTCCCGACCCGTCCGGCACATTCAACTTGTTCTGCGCGGTGAAAGGAGAAGCTCATCCGGTCGGAGCCGAAACCGACGAAGATGTCACCACCGCCACCGAGAATGCATTGAGGAAGGTCAATTTTCAGCAGGGGACAGCATCGCTTTGAGCGCGATCAACGCGCCATCGAAACACCGCGATATCCTCGGTCACGAAGATTGGAGATGGGGCCATGAGCATTCGCAACCTTCATTACGCTATCGAACCGAAGTCGGTCGCAATTCTCGGTGCCTCAAATAGAGCCGGGTCGCTTGGCCGGGTAGTTCTCGAGAATGTGCTCGCGGCCGAATTCGCGGGGGCGATCTGGCCGATAAACCCGAAACACGACAAGGTAGCGGGCGTTCGCTGCTATCGTCGCGTAGCCGATATTCCAGGTGTTCCCGACCTTGCGATTGTTGTCACGCCGGCGAAAACCGTTCCGGCAATCATCCATGAGCTGGGTGTGAAGGGAACACGCGCCGCGGTGGTTATCACGGCAGGCCTCAATGCTGACCAAAGTCTCAAACAGGCGATGCTCGATGCCGCGAAACCGTTTCTCCTTCGCATTATCGGCCCTAACACAGTGGGTCTCATCGTCCCTTCCGCGAAGCTGAATGCAAGCTTCGCGCACCTGCACGCACAGCCCGGCGGAATCGCGTTGCTTTCGCAATCCGGAGCGATCGCGACTTCGCTGATCGACTGGGCAGCCGACAACAATGTCGGGTTCTCCAAGATCGTTTCCCTCGGCGACATGGCCGATGCAGACGCCGGCGATTTCCTCGATCTGCTAGCTGGTGATCCCGAGACGCATGCGATCGTCATGTATCTCGAGGCCATCTCCAATCCCCGGAAATTCCTGTCGGCAGCGCGGGCCGCGGCTCGGGTAAAGCCGGTCGTCGCTATCAAGGCGGGCCGCCATGCGGAGGCGGCCAAAGCGGCAGCAACGCACACGGGTGCGCTTTCAGGAGCCGATCGCGTCGTCGACGCGGCTTTGCGCCGTGCCGGCATCTTGAGAATCGACGGCCTTGGCGAACTGTTCGATGCGACCGAAACGATAGCGCGTTTCCACCCTCTCGAGCGAAGCCGCGTCTTAATCGTCACCAATGGTGGCGGAGCCGGCGTTCTCGCTGTTGATAGCCTGATAGATTTCGGTTGCGAGCTCGCCGGGCTTTCTCTTGAGACCATACGCGCTCTCGACCGGATACTACCCGCCAACTGGTCGCGCGCCAATCCCGTAGACGTTATCGGCGATGCACCGCCCGAACGTTACAAAACAACGGTCGAGATTGTCGCTCAGGATCCTGGGGTCGACATCCTGATCATCATGAATTGTCCGACGGGCCTTGCCTCGCCCGTTGATGCCGCCCGTGCGGTCGCCTCTCTTGCGCGGTCGGGGACAATCTCTGGCAAGCCCGTCCTGACATGCTGGCTGGGCGGTCGAACCGCTCGAGTTGGTCGCGATGTGCTGCAGCAGGCGGGGCTGGCAAGTTACGACACACCGTCCGATGTCGCCTTGGCGGCATCTTATCTTGCCAGATGGTCGAAGGCGCAGCAGGCGCTCGTGCGGGTGCCTCCAAGCCAAGACGACGAAATGCCTTGCAATCGCGGTTTGGTGCAACTCATTTTCCAGAAGGTGGCGGCTGAAGGTCGCCGAATGCTCAACGAACCCGAGGCCAAGGCCGTGATCGCAGCCTATGGCATCCCCGTCCCTCAAACGATGATTGCAACGTCGCCGAAGGAAGCGGAAGCGATCGCCGGCGCGCTTCTTGCGAGCGCTCCAAGGCTAGTGGTCAAATTGATCTCCAAGTCGATTACCCACAAATCCGATGTGGGCGGTGTCGTTCTCGACATCCTTACCCCCGTCGCCGCTCGTGAAGCTGCCGAGGCGATAGCCGCGCGGCTGAAGGCGCATGACCCGACTGCCGCTATCGACGGTTTTGCTGTGCAGCCGATGATCGAACGAAAACATGCGTGGGAACTGCTCCTGGGCCTCACCCGAGATCCGATCTTTGGTCCGGTCGTTCTATTCGGCTCGGGAGGTGTTTCCGTGGAAGTGGTCGCAGACACTGCGGTCTCGCTGCCGCCGCTCGACGCCGTGCTTGCCGGCGACCTCATCGATCAGACCCGGATAGGAAAGCTCCTCGCCGGTTTCCGCGACGAGCCGCCAGCAGACAGAGCAGCGATCTGCAAAGCGCTCGCGGCTCTCTCCCAGATGATTGTCGATTTCCCTTGCGTGCTTTCGATGGATATCAACCCGCTGGTCGCCAGCGCAGAGGGCGTCATTGCGCTCGACGCCCGCATCGAAATCGACCCGCAAGCTCTCGCCCACCTTGGCCCCAATCGGGATCTCGCGATCCGCCCATATCCGAGCGATTGGCAAAAGCAGGTCACGCTCGCTGAGCGGATTTATCATCTGCGACCGATCAGACCGGCAGACGCGGCGCTCTATCCGGTTTTTTTAGCAAAGACCTCTCAGGCTGACATCCGTTTTCGTTTCCTGTCGTCGCGTAAGCACTTTCAGGACCAGATGTTGGTGAGGCTCACGCAGGTCGATTACGAGCGCGAAATGGCCTTCGTTGCTATCGATAGGCAAAGCGGCGAGCTTGCCGGAATTGCCAGGATTTACGCGGACCCTGACCACGAGGCCGCCGAATATGGCTTGCTCGTCAGGACGGACCAGCAGGGGCGCGGTCTCGGCTGGGCTCTCCTTTCTCAACTGAGGAACTATGCTGCGGCCGATGGTCTGCAACGCCTCGAAGGCCTCGTTCTGAGTGACAATGCGAAAATGCTCAGAATGTGCAGGGAGTTTGGATTTGCGATTTCGCCGCATCCGGCAGATTCAACCCTGAGGATTGCGACACTGCCGCTGCAGCCTCGGGCGGGAGCTTCTTGACGGAGATCAATGTCGCGGCCTCCATCTGGCATAGATTGGCTTCCAGGATTCCACACCGCCTGGGGAGACCAGAGCAATGACCTACAAGACAGTTCTTCAAGTAATCGATGCAAACCAGTATGAAGCGGACCTCTTGGCGGCGGCAGATCTCTGCGCCGCCGCCAATGCCCATCTCTCGGTCCTCCTGGTGAAGGTCGCGGCTCCACCCCGGTTCGGGGACCATGCGGGCCTCTCGGTCGCATGGCTCGACATACAGGCGGCCGAGTTCGAAGGGCTCGAAAAGGCCGTCGAGGCGGTTCGAACGACGCTCAAGGACGTGGGTTTATCGTTCGACGTCGCCGGCGAATACACCGAGCCTGCACGGGCCGACGACCTGGTTGGAGAGCGGGCACGCTACGCTGATGTTGCATTGATCGGGACCAGCATGGACCCGTCGTTGCGGGCGCGCGCCATCGAAGGCGCCCTTTTCTATTCGCCATGCCCCGTCCTGCTTGCGGCTCGTCGCCAATCGGTAACCTTGCTTCCAAGGAGGATTCTGCTGGCGTGGAACTCCAGTCTCGAATCCAAGAGGGCCGCTCGCGAAGCGCTCGACATGATGAAAAGTGCCGAAGGCGTAAACGTGGTATTGGTCGACCCTGCGGCCTCTCGCTGGAACGGCCATGAACCTGGCGCAGATGTAGCGACTTATCTTGCCCGCCACGGCATTAAGGTGACTGTCGATCGGCTTCCCAGCGCCGGACGCCCGATCGACGAGGTCCTCAACGAGCATGCAATTGATACTACCGCCGACCTGATCGTAATCGGCGCCTACGGACATACACGTCTTCGCGACAGGATTTTCGGCGGTGTCACGAAGGCCATGATCGAGGCACCGATCGTGCCGGTGTTGATGGTTCGCTGACATCACTCAGGCCATATCGAAAACGACGGCGCCGCTTTGCGGCGCTCACTTCGGGTATGCCATCGCGCCGCACCCGACCGATTCAGGCACAAAGAAACGCAACACTCGCACCGCAGGAGCTTCTTGACAGCGGTCAATGTAGAAGGCGCTGGCGGGAATAGATTGGGTCGAGTGACTGCGGATCGCTTCGGAGGAGAAAGCAATGACCTACAAGACAATTCTTTTGGTGATCGGCGCCAATGAGGACGAAAATGATCTGACGGCGGCTGCGGATCTCTGCGAGGCAGCCGGCGCGCACCTTTCGGTTCTGCTGGTGAAGCTAGCCGCACCACCGCCGATCGGAGACTATGCGGCCATGTCGGTCGCCTGGCTCGACGAACGAGCCGGCGACATGAGGCAACTGAATGAGGCAGTGGAGAGAGCCCGAGCGACGCTGAAGGGCCTCGGGGTCTCGTTCGATGCAAACGGTATCTATTGCGATACCGCGTGGGCCGACGACGATGTCGGCACCCGCTCGCGCTATGCCGATGTTACCTTGATCGGCGCGAGTTTACACGCCGATCCGTCATTGCGAAAACGTGCCATCGACGGGGCCCTCTTCTATTCGGCGCGACCAGTTCTGCTCGCAACAAACCGCCAATCGGTCACCTTGCGTCCAAAAAAGGTTCTTCTCGCATGGAACTCGACCATGGAATCCGCGCGAGCGGCGCGGGAAGCAT
>ATWE01000057.1 GCA_000421085.1 Ensifer sp. USDA 6670 | reverse complement strand
AAGATGGGTGTTGCCGGGGATATCGCCCGTGCCCATTTCCTCCATAACCCGCTCCTCGAACCGGCGGATCGTCCGCATGGTTCGATAGACGTTGATGAGTTCCTCACGTGAGAACTGTAAAGCAGACATTTGTCCCTCACTGACATTTCCCGGTTCGGCGGCTTGGTTTAGCAAGCGATATCCGCTACCGACATGCATGTGGCTGCGGTTGATTTTCCTTGCCGTCAGACCCTTGTTTTACGCGAACGCCTGTACTGATCGATGATGACGGCGGCGACGATGATCATCCCCTTGATGATTTCCTGGTAATAGGAGCCGATCTTGAGGAAGGTGAAGCCTGAGGTGATGACGCCGAGAATGATGGTCCCTATCACCGTGCCAGTGATACGACCGACGCCGCCGGCAAGCGAGGTGCCGCCAATCACCGCGGCCGCGATGGCATCGAGCTCATAGGCAACCCCCATGGTGGGCTGTGCGGAGGCCGCTCGCGCCGCGGTCACAACTCCTGCAAGGCCGGAGAGCAGACCCGCGATCGCATAGACCTTGATGAGATGGGAGCCGATATCGATGCCCGAGACACGCGCGGCCTGCGGATTGGCGCCGATCGCATAGGTGAACTTACCGTAGCGCGTGTAGCGCAGAGCGATATGCGAGATGATTGCAACGGCAATGAAAATGATTACCGGCAGCGGCAAGGGGAAGCCCAGGATGAGAAAGCTCCTGCCGAGCCAAGTGAAGTCGGGATTCAGCAACCCAATAGGCTGACCTAGCGTATACCACTTGGCAACGCCGCGGGCGCAGACCATCATTCCCAGGGTGGCGATGAATGGCGGAATGTTGGTCTTGGCAATTATCACTCCATTGATCAGGCCTGCAAGCAGGCCAACCAAGAGGCCCGCCAGAATTGGCCAGATTGGAAGCAGGTCCGTCAGGGCAGGATAAAGAGCGCGCACATCTGTCGAGCTTTGAGCAAGCGAAGCCGCGACCATGGCAGCGAGACCAATCACGGAGCCCGATGAAAGATCGATACCACTCGTGATAATGACCTGCGTCACACCGACGGCAAGAATACCAATGACGGAGACCTGAAGAATGATGATCGACAGCCGCTGCTGGTTGCCGAGGAATGAACTTCCCACAAAAATCCAGCCAAGGAATTCGAAGACGAGGGCAATCCCGACGAGCACAAGCGCCGTCGACATTTCGTTCCCAAACTTTCTTTTCACTGCCGGCTTTTTTGCCACGACCGTGGCTCCAGAGGACGTTGTCATTGGAAGGAACCTCCGCCTTCAGAGTCGTTGGAGATGGCCTGCGCGGATGTGCCGCCGTTTACGGCACATCCGCAGTCAGCGGCGATCAGTTCTTATTGAGGTAGGTGTCGACGTTAGCCGCATTCACCAGTTCAAACGGGATCCAGACCGGGGATTTGACCTTCTCGCCCTTGGAAAGCTTGATAGCGGTCTCCACCGAACCGGCGCCCTGCCCCACCGCATCCTGGAAGACGGTAGCGTCGAGATCGCCGGTTTTCACGTAATGCATGGCTTCCTTAGTGGCATCTATGCCGGCGACGATGACGTCATTCATCTCCCAGCCGGCCGCCTTGAGCGAGTTGACAGCGCCCAGCGCCATGTCGTCGTTGTTGGAGAGGACCGCGACCGGTTTGTAGCCCGCGGTGATCCAGTTGGTCATCAGATCCTGCGCCTTCACCGGATCCCACTGCGCCGTCTGCTCGTCGATGATCTTCATGAAGTTGCATTCCGGCGTCGCAACGACGTCGTGGACCGCCTTGCTCCGCTGTTCCGCAGCGTGTTGGGCGAGAACGCCCTGAATGATCAGTATGCCGGCATCCTCGGTCTTGCCCTCTTCCTTCAAGACGCGGCAGACTTCCTTGGCCTGCAGCGTGCCTGCATCGATTTCCTTCGAGCCGATGAAGGCTGCCGTCGGGCCGAGCTGATCGAGATCGCTCGGCGTGTTGTTGACATAGACCAGCGGAATGCCGGCGTCGGCCGCCATTTTCGTGATTGTGGGCGTCGCGGTGCTTTCCACGACGTTGACGATGATGGCGTCGACCTTGGCCGCAATGAAGTTCTGGATCTGCGACAGCTGCTTATTCACGTCGGCGTCTGAAAACTCGATCTGCAGAGGTTGATTGGCCTTGGCGGCCTCGTCCTTCATCGCCTGAACCATCACGGCCAAGAACGTGTCGTTGGAAGCAATGGTAACCCCGATGTCGCCTGCATAGACAGACGACGCCGCGAGTAGCATTGCGGTTGTGCAAATCATTCGCTTCATCTCTACTCCCCTTTTTCTTTTTTCAGGTGTCCGGCAGCACCCAGATCATCCGGACCGTCCTCCTCGATCGAGAAACGGCTGATGGTAACGATTACATGTGTGAGCCTGGTGTTGATGATTGTACGGCGTCCACCAACGGCTTGAGATATTCCAACGAAACACGTGCTACCCAGTCGGGCTCTATGCCGCGCTTGTGGAAGCCGCATTCCATCGACAGGTAGCCGTCGAAGCCAGTTTCATGCAGCGCAGCTATGAGCGCCGGCCAATCACCCCTCCCCATGCCGGGCGGAAGACGCTCGTTGTCTGAAGCGTGGATATGAACCAGGTCCTTGCCCATCGCGTAGGCGTAATCGCTCATCACTTCTTTTTCGGTGATGACATGATGGGCGTCGAACATCAGCTTGACGTTTGGTTCACCTACGTCCTTCATCATGTCGATGGTGTTGTCGCAGGTGTTGACGATGTTGCTGTCTTCCGGCGTGGGCTCAATTACGATTTCGACACCATAGTCTTGAGCAAAGCGTGCGATTTCGCGGATAGCATCCCTCGCCCAGTCCCAGGCCTGTCTATAAGTCGTACCGAAGATGTACCAGCCGGGCAGGCAAATCAGCCGCTTGCCCCCCCAGTCGGCGGTGAGTTGGACCATGTCCTTGTAGTGGTCGATAGCCCACCGGCGCTCCTCCGGAATCGGCGAGGCGACATTGTTGCCCGGACCGCCGCCATGGGCCGGCAGCATCGCCGCCAGCTCCAGGTCATAATCCTTGAGCATCTTGCCAAGGTCCTTACGCCTTTGTGCGCTCAGCGTCGGTGGAAAGACGTGAGGGCTGGCCGCGCCGATTTCGATGGCGTCGTACCCGATTTTTTTGACGCGCTTGATCGTTTCTTCAAGCGTATAGGCTGGCAACCATGTGGGGTTACTTGCGTATGGCCAGGTGTGCATTGCGAGCTTAATCGTCATGGGACCACTCCTCAGGCAGCAGACTGCTTGATGTCTTCCCAAGCGCCCTTCTCTCCCGAGACGAGAATCGCTTCGGCAATGCGCTCGATCTGCACGCCGTCCTTGAAGTCTGGCGATGCCGACTTATTCTCGGCAATGGCCTTAAGGAAGTTGTACCACTCGATCGATTTAATATCGATATAGCCCTGCCCCATACCCGCGACCGGCCATAGCTTGTCGCCGAACGGCTGGTTCGGTCCGGAATAGATGGTACGAAAGCCGAAAGTATCGGCCGGATCATCGGCAAAGGCCACGCGAAGTTCATTGAGGCGCTGGTAATCGAACGCGATCGAGCCTTTGGTGCCGTGGATCTCGAAGCCAAGCTGATTGTGGTGGCCCCAGGAATTGCGCGTCACCTCGATGCTGCCGTGCGCACCGTTAGCAAACTTGATCAAAGTGAGCGCAGTATCATCGACATCGACCTTCCCCTTTTCCGAGGAGGCAGCACCGCTTTGGCCAAAGAACCGCCCGAGAGGCAATGGCCGTTCCGGTATGAAGGTCTTTACGATAGCATTGACCGAGGCGAACTCGCCGACCAGAAGCCGCGCCGCGTCGATAACATGGGTCCCGATATCCCCGAGCGTACCTGAGCCGGCCTTGGCCTTGTTGAAGCGCCAAGACAGAGGGGCATTCGGATCAGCACCCCAATCCTGGAGGTAATAGCCTCGGAACGTGAGGATGTCCCCAATGCGCCCCTCGTCGATTAGGCGCTTGGCCATCTGCAGGGCAGGCGTGTGACGATAGTTGTAGGACACCATCGTCACTACGCCAGTCTCGTTTGCGGCAGCGAGCATGGCCTCCGCTTCCGCAACCGTCATTGACATCGGCTTTTCACACATGACGTGCTTGCCGGCCTTGGCGGCTGCGATCGCGATCTCGGCGTGCGTATCATTCGGTGTGCAGATATCTACAATATCGATGTCGGCGCGCGAGACGACCTCGCGCCAGTCCGTCGCATATTCAGCGAATCCATACTGTTTGGATGCCTTCTGCGCCATCTCCTCGTCGATGTCGACGATGACCTTGCGTTCGATCTCGATCGGCGCACCGAAGAGAATCGGCACCACGGCGGTGGCAATGGAATGAGCTTTGCCCATGAAGCCTGTACCGATCAATGCAACGTTAAGCTTTTTCACCTTCGTCTCCCCATTCGAGCCGGCCACTTGCCGGGATACCGCATTCCGATCGACTGGCGGCCGATTTGTCTATGTAAACGTGTACACCACAAAAAAATTGCCATGTCAACGATTACATGGTAGAAGAGCAGTCAAAATTGACTCACTGCTGTTCCGCGGAAATGGAGAAGGAAATAAGGGACAGATTGTCGTTACGAGGCGACTGACAGGCCGACAGAAATGCGGGCAGCCGTCCACGAAGTCGTCCTAATAATGGGAGGATCTAATGCACCAACAACGCACACGCGTCAGTGGCCGCATCGTAGCCGCTATTGTCGTTTCCCTTTTATTGCTTCTCGGTGGGTTCGTAAACTTTCAACCGACAATCGCGGCCGTAACCCACGAGCTCATTCGAATGAGCGAGATGAGGACACAACTGGCCGAAGCGAAGCTGTCGGCTTTCAAACATTACATAACTTCCTCCGGTCGCGAGTAATGGCTCCCGTGGCGTCTGGCAGGGTGACCGTTACCACACGCCCTTGCGTATGTGGCGAACGCGAACTCCCCGAGGTCAACACGCGCGTGATCCTCGAGCCTTGCGGCTGTGTCCACTTGCGGCTCGCTCATGAACACACCCACTCATCGTGCAGTGTGCCACCGTCAATGCTTAGCACACTCTCTGTGGCAAGGAGGTCAGCGTTCGCGGCAACAAATAGGACAAACTCGGCACTCTCGTCCGCGCTTGCGAACGGGTTCAGGGGGAACCTGCGCAATCGTGCTCTCCCGAATCTTGCCTACCGCCAAACCGCTCCAGGTGGTTTTCATCATGGGCGTCTCCACCGGGGGGCCAGGGCAAACGCAATTCAGTCTGACTTCGGGCGCAAGTTCAAGGGCGAGGGCCTTCATCAGGCCACCAGCCCGGCGTTCGACGCGCAGTAAGCGATAGCGACAATGCTGCCCTGCCCTGCCCTCGCTCGCGCATTCACGTATGACGTAGAACGCCCTCAACATGCTGCCGCCATAACTCAGGCGGTAGATCCTCGATTGCTGCTGGGGTCACCATTCGCGCGGCATAACCAGATAGCCGATTCCGCGAAGTCTTTGCCAAGCAGCACCTACTACTGCTGTTGCACTCCCTTCGTCGGATGGTGCCGCATCCCAGATCACGCAACTTCTCGAGAAGTACCACCCGACGGCCGGCTATCGCTGCCTGGACACCGCTACTCACCAGTTTACGAGTAAAAGCCAGTCCGACGCCCGTCGTTGCGCCGGTTACGAGCGCCGTTTTACTCTCCAGGCGTGCTTTCATTGGTCACCGTTCTTATTTCAAAGTTGGCCAATTTGGCTGTAGCCGCCTTGACTCCTCCCCTGAATGACGCCCATCGGAGGGAACCTACAATCAAATTCCTGACGAGCGCTGAAGGTTCTCCAGAATGGCTTCGTTGACGGCTGAGGATGCCTCCATCTGCGGCATATGACCGATGCCGGGGATGATGCGCAGCCGGGCGTTGGCGGGCAGGTCGGCTTGCTGCGGAACGGGGACGATCGCATCCCGTTCGCCCCACAGGATCGTCACCGGACAGGTCAATGCCGCAAGCTGACCGCCGATCGACTGCACCTGACCACCATGGTCGTCGGCAATCGTGTCGGCGATGGCCGAGAGTGCCTCCGGCACACCCTCGAGCCGCTTGAAGCGAAGCGTTCCCTCGACCATGTCGCTGGTAATCTTCGACGGGTCGGCGAATAGCCGCTCCAGCACGCTGTGCAGCGGACGGCGACGCTCGGCCGCAACGAAGTCGACGAGGAACTCCCGGCTGATCTGCCGGCTCAGCCCGATCGGCGCGATCAGCGTCAGCGAAGCCACGCGCGAGGGCCGATTGGCGGCGATTGCCGCGGCAACCGCCCCGCCGAAGGAGTGGGCAATGAGGTGAAGCTTGCCGGGCGCGACCGCTTCGACCGCCGCTTCCACGGCAGAGACGATCTTGGGGAAGATATCGCCGCCCGCGATCGGCGACGACGCGCCGTGTCCGGGCAGATCGATGGCGACCACCCGCATGCTTTCGGCGAGCGCCGACTGGTTGAACAGCCAGGTCGAAAGGTCGCCGCCAAACCCGTGCAGCAGCACCACCGTCTCATCGCTCTGCGGTCCCGCCTCGAGAAGGTTGATCGCGCCGCCATCGACTACGATCGTCCGCGGCACGGCGGCGCCACCTTCGCCTTCGTCGCCCCCACCAAGCCGGTCGGCGTAGCTTTCGATGAAGGCGTCGATCTCTTCCGGCGTCGCCACTTCGTCGGCGATCACGCCGGCGAGCGCGCCGACCGGCGCCGTGGTTCCCTCGGTAAGGACGATGCGTCTCAGCGTGCCGCTGGCGGCGGCTTCGACGACATTGGTGACCTTCGTGGTTTCGATCTCCAGGATTTCCTGGCCGCGCGTGACAAGGTCACCCTCGCCGACCATCCACTGGGTGATCTTGCCTTCGGTCATCGTCATTCCCCATTTGGGAACGGTGACTGCCTCGATTGACGGCATCGTGGTCTACCTCTTGATAATGGAGGTCGCGGCCTTCGCCACGGCATCGGCCGAGGGGATGTAGGCGTCCTCGAGATTGGGGGCGTAGGGAACCGGCGCATGCGGCGCCGTCACCAGCTTGATCGGCGCCTTCAGTGCATCGAAGCACTTGTCGGCCAAGAGCGCCGAGATATCGGCGGCAACGCTGCAGCGCGGATTGGCTTCGTCGACGATGACGACACGACCGATCGTCTCTGTGAACTCCAGCAGCGTATCCTCGTCGAGCGGCGAGGTAGTGCGCGGGTCGATGATGCAGGCGGAGATACCCTCGGCCGCCAGCTTGCGGGCGGCCTCTTCGGCTATCTGGACCATGCGGCCGATGGCGACGATCAGCACGTCCTTGCCGTCTCGCGCTACCCGCGCCTCGCCGAAGGGGATCGTGTAGGCGCCGTCCGGGACTTCCCCGACCGTATCGTAGAGCATCTTGTGCTCGAGGAAGATCACCGGATCGTCGTCGCGGATCGCCTGCAGCAGCAGGCCCTTGGCGTCATAGGGGGTCGACGGGATGACCACCTTGAGACCGGGAATGTGGGTGAAGATCGGATAAAGCGCCTGGGTGTGCTGAGAGCCGGAGCGGCTGCCGGCGCCATAGGTGGCGCGAATGACGAGCGGGGTCTTGGCGCGGCCGCCGAACATGTAGCGGAACTTCGCCGCCTGGTTCATGATCTGGTCGAGGCAGACGCCGGCGAAGTCGACGAACATGATTTCCGCGATCGGGCGCAGACCGGTCAGCGCTGCCCCTGCAGCCGCGCCGATAAAGGCCGCCTCGCTGATCGGCGTGTCGCGAATGCGCTCCGGCCCGAAGGCGTCGAGCAGCCCGCGGGTCACGCCGAACGGACCGCCCCAGGCATCCTTCACCCCGTTGGCGCCGGCGCCGCCGGTCAGATCCTCGCCCATCATGATCACCCGCGGATCGCGGCCCATCTCAAAATGAAGGGCTTCGTTCAGGGCCTGCCGGAAAGACTTCTGTGCCATCGTCGCGGCTCCTTACAAATACTTGACGTAAACATCCGTGGTGAGCGCAGCGAGCGGCGGGAACGGCGCCGCCCTGGCCGCACTGACGGCACGATCGATCTCGGCCTCGACCGCCTCGTCGACGGTATCGAGCTCTGCCATCTCGACCAGCGACACCTCCTTGACGCGTTGGCGGAAATTGGTGAGGCAATCGCGCTCGCGGCGCATCGCCGCTTTCTCTTCCGGGGTGCGGTAGGTATCGGGGTCCCCGCTGTAGTGGCCGTAATAGCGCGGCACGTGCACGTGCAGCATGGTCGGGCCACCGCCCGCCCGGGCGCGCTCCACCGCCTCGCCCGCCGCCGCATAGACGCTGAAGACATCGGTGCCGTCGACCTCGATGGTCGGGATGTCATAGCTTTCGGCACGGCGGGTGAAGCTGCCGGCCGACACGTGCGCATTCGCCGTCGCCTCGCCGAAGCCGTTATCCTCGATGACGAAGATGATCGGCAGCATCCAGATCTTGGCGAGGTTGAAGCTTTCCGACATCACCCCTTCGTTCATGGCGCCGTCGCCGGCAAAGGCGATTGCCACCTGCCCGGTGCCGCGCAGCTTGGCGCTCAGCGCCGCCCCGCAGGTGATCGGCGCCCCTGCCGCCACGATGCCGTTCGCACCCAGCATCCCCTTGCGCAGGTCGGCGATGTGTTTCGACCCGCCCTTGCCGCCGCAGGTGCCGCTGGCGCGACCGAACAGCTCGGCCATCATGCCGTCGATGTCGACCCCTTTGGCGATCGAGTGACCGTGACCGCGGTGGGTCGAGGAGATGTAGTCGTCGTCGCGAAGCTGCAGGCAGACGCCGACTG
>ATWE01000056.1 GCA_000421085.1 Ensifer sp. USDA 6670 | reverse complement strand
AAGATGGGTGTTGCCGGGGATATCGCCCGTGCCCATTTCCTCCATAACCCGCTCCTCGAACCGGCGGATCGTCCGCATGGTTCGATAGACGTTGACGAGTTCCTCACGTGAGAACTGTAAAGCCGACATTGCAAACTCCCCTTATAGCTTTGCTCTTATCGCAGCTTCTCGCCCGCGCGCCCGTCACGGTCGAGCATCCGTGTGCCAGGTCTGAACTCGGCTGCGGTTGACCGGAAGCGATCAACCGCAGCCACTGGAATCCACCCGTCTTGGGAGGGTGGACCACCGGACCCATAGACCGACCTCAAGAGTCAGCCGAAAAAGCCTTGCAACTCCCGCGCAAGTGCGTCGGGTTGTTCTTCCGCCAGATAATGACCGCAGGACTTTATTGCGGTCCCCCGAACGTTGGTTGCTATCTTCTGCAGCTGTGCAACCAGGTCCGGCATTGACCCTTGATCGGCCCGCACCGCGAGAACCGGCATCTCCAGCTTTCCCTTGGCACTGAGTTCCCGATTTTGCTGTGCCGACAGCGTAACCGCGCGGTAGTAGGCAAGCCCGCCCTTGAGCCCGCTGTACAGGAAGACGCGGAGATACTCTTCGAAGTCAGCGTCGGAGAACACCTGCGGATTAGCGGCCTTGCGCTGCAGGAACCAATTCAGATAGATGTGTTCTCGGCCCTCAATGAGCGCTTCCGGCAAGTCAGCAACATTGTGGAAGGCGACATGCCACGTGCGCCATGCTACGTCAGAAGACCAGGGCAGCGCGTCGGGAAGACTGATGCCAGGTATTCCCGTATCGAGGATAGCTAATCCTTTAACGCTGCTTCCGTTGAGTGCTGCGTAAGGATATGCGACCCACGCGCCGATATCATGGGCCACGAGGAAGTGGCGATCGACGCCGAGTTTTTGGACTAGCCCGCGGGCGATTTTCGCGATGCTCATCGTATCACAGCCGCCCATCGGGCGATCGGAGTCGCCCTGTCCCGGCAGATCGGGTGCAATGATCCTGTAGCGCGTGCCGAGAATCGGCAATATTTTGCGCCAAGCGTACCAGCTCTGTGGAAAGCCGGCGAACAGGAGGACGACTTCGCCGTCCGCTCTCCCGCCACTGACATAATGCAACCTGACACCGTCCACAGTTGCAAACCCGCGTTCGAAACCCTCGATCCCGGTTCGTGGCCACTCTTGTCTGTCAACCATCGCGCTCTCCCACTCGCAGGTAATCTATTGCCTCAATGGCAAACGTCTTCGTTCAACTCTCACGGTCGCTTCCACAATCCGTGGCTGCGCCGAAGCCTTGCCGATTCCGATCGGCAAGACCCAAACCCACCAAACCTTAGAACGGGTCTCGCGCAGCGGTCAGCCAGCCACCGTCCATCACGTAGGCGCTGCCGTGGACGTAGTCCGCATCATCGCTTCCGAGGAAGGCTGCAAGTTTTGCGATTTCCTCAGGTTGGCACCAGCGCCTTGCCGGCACCTTGCTGATTGCAAGGTCCATGTCTGGAGAAGCCGCATTGTGCTCGGGCAAGGCCAGAGGAGTGGCCGTCGCTCCCGGGCAGATGGAATTGACCCTTATGCCGCGCGCGCCGTACTCAAACGTGAGCTGCCGTGTCAAACCTATGACACCGTGTTTGGAAGCGGTATAGGCCGACCCTCCGCCGGCAGCACTAAATCCGGACGTCGAGGCCGTATTGATGATGGCACCTTTTCCCTGCGCCAGCATTTGCGGGATGACCGCCCGCGCCATGAGGAACGGACCGGTCAGGTTTACCGCCAGCACCCTGTTCCACTCCTCGAGACTAACTTCATGTGCCGGGGCATGCGCGTCGAGAACGCCTGCATTGTTGCAGAGAAGATCGATCCGCCCCCAACGGGCAATGATCGTTTCCACCCCGCGCTGCACGCTTTGCGGATCGCTCACATCGACCTGCAATGGAACCGCCATTTCCGGCACTTCCAGTTTTTCAACCGTCTCCACGGCGCGCGCCATATTTATGTCGAGAGCGGCAACATACGCCCCTCTGGACACAAACTCGGCTACCATCGCCCGTCCCATGCCGGATCCGGCACCAGTCACGACAACTACTCGACCGCTATAGCTACTCACCGCTAAACCTTTCCTCTTCTTGATTACTGCTCTCGCAGCCCAGCGTGCGATCCCTTTCGGCGGATGGCCGTCCAAGAGCGGACCTTTCGCCGCTGCGAGCTACAAACAAACCCTCAATTCGGCACCCGAGCTCGCTTGAGAGCGTTCCGCCAGCTCGCCGCCATAACCGTTAGCAAGCATGCAAGCAGGAGCAGCGAGAAAACCGCGTTGACCGAAGGCGTGAAACCAAATCGCATCTGGTTGAACACCCAGATCGGCAATGTCGGTGAGCCACCCGACAGGAACAGAGTTACCATCACGTCATCGGCTGAAAGGGTGAGACCGAGAAACGCGCTGGCCACGATGGTTCCCCTGATCATGGGGAACAAAACGTAGGCAAAGCTTTGCCAGCGGTTTGCTCCAAGGTCCAACGAAGCTTCCATGAGGCTTGGATCGATGCGCCTCAGCCGGACCAGCAATAGAAGCAGAGTCACCGGCATGACAAAGCTCATCTGCCCAACGACAATTCTGGTGATGCCTGACGGAATACCGAACAGTTCCGTCCCCAGTACCATCTCGATGCCTAGGACGACGCCGGGGGTGGCGATTGGAAGGGCGAACGCCATTTCGTAGAAACGCGCTCCCCTGAGTCTGGCGTAGTGCACGACAAGGGCAAACCCGGTGCCGACCACGACCGATACCGACACGACACATGCAGCAACCACGACAGAGCGCCTCGCAGCCTCAATCAGGGATTGGTCCTGAAGAAGTTCGTGGTACCAGTGCAGCGTCAGGCCCTGAACCGGGAAAACCTGCAAGTTTGCGGAGTTGAACGAGAACAGCACAATGATGGCCAGCGGCGCGTACAGGTAAGCGATCGCAGCAACATAACCAAGGGCGCCTAGGCGGCGACCCAAGCGAGTCGCGGGGTTCGCCGTAGGTGCGCCTGCTTGATCAGACTCTCCGCCTACCATAACCCCCTTGGAAGGACACAGGGCGATGATGACGCCAAGGAGCAAGCCAACGCTCAGCATCAGAGTAACGGCGACGGCCGCGCCGTACGGCCAGTTGTTTGCAAATCCGAATTGAGTAGAGACAACTACTCCCAGTGTCGTGCCGTCGATTCCGCCGATCATTGCCGGAGTGACGAAGTCGCCAACAGTCACGAGAAAAGCCAGTGAAAAGCCTATCGCCAGGTTTCTGCGAGTAAGCGGCCATACAAGATGGATGAAGGTCTGAAAGGCGGTCGCGCCGGAGTCTTCCGATGCTTCGAAGAGGTCCCGCGGGATCTTCTCGACCGCTCCCATGGTCGAGATGAAGATGAACGGCACAGAGATGTAGGCGAAGACGATAACGACTGCAGTTGGACTGTAGAGAAACGCCTCCGACGGCGCGTCCAATATGCCGCTCGACACCAGGGCCGCGTTGAGCACTCCCGACTGGCCAAGGATTACCCGCCATGCAAAAATCCGCATGAGGAGACTGATCCACAGCGGAATGACCACAAGCATTGTCAGCAGGGCTCGATTGCGTCCTACGACCCTGCCAACATAAAAGGCCAGCGGATATGCGATAATCGTTGCGAATACGCACGCGATAAAACTGAACGAGAGCGTGCGCCACAGCAACGCCCAGAAGCCCGCCGAATTCCAGATGCGCGCGTAATTTGTCAGCGAGGGTTCAAAGATGATGACACCCGCCGACGACTTGAGAAAGCTCGTTCCTATAAGCAGGAGATTCGGCATAACAACGATGAGAAAAAGCCAAGCCACCACGGGAACGCTTGCGAAACTGAGTTTCAGGGGCAAGCGTCGCCGGAACGTTTTGCGGTCAGCAGCCATTGTCGCGATGCTATCAGTCATAAAACACCTGCGTGTTTACGAGATCGAAGCCGACCTGCACCGGTTGGCCCACAACGAAAGTTGACTCTCGCGCGGCTGGCACGGTTCCGATCAGACTGAGACCACCGCAACGGACGTTGACCTCACAGTTCGTCCCCAGGAAAAGGACGTCTTCGACTACTCCGGGAACTGCGTCGGGCGAGCGGTCGGCACCGTTCAGCGCCTTCACTTGAACCGCCTCGTACCTTATTGCCATCCGCGCTGTTCCACCTCTTTCGGAGGTAAGGCCAGCAATGCTGATACCCTCAATCGTCCCGGCGTAGCCGCTGCCCGCCGGCGCGAAACGAATGGGGACGAGGTTCGAACGCCCCACGAATCTAGAGACGAATTCGTTCTGAGGCGCAAAATAAATTTCTCTCGGGGTAGCTAGCTGGGCGATTTTGCCATCGTGCAGGACGACGACGCGGTCGGACATGGACAGCGCTTCGCCCTGATCGTGCGTGACGTACATGAACGCGATCCCGAGCTCCTTCTGCAGGGCTACCAATGTATGTTGCATCTGCTGCCGCAAGCGGAGATCGAGAGCGGCAAGGGGTTCGTCCAGAAGAAGAAGTTTTGGCCGAGAGACTATCGAACGCGCCAGAGCTGCTCGCTGACGTTGTCCACCCGAAAGTTGGTGCGGCAGCCGGTCTGCAAAGGTTGAAAGTTCGACGAGCGAAAGCGTTTCCTCGGCCTTCTTCCGACGACTTGTCTTTGGCTCGCCTCGCATGCGGAGAGGATACTCAACGTTTTCCCGCACCGTGAGGTGCGGGAACAACGCGTAACTCTGGAATACCGTGCGAACGTCCCGCTTGAAAGGCGGGACCGCATTCATCACATCTCCGTCCATTACGATCTGGCCGTTATCCGGTTTTTCGAAACCGGCAACGGTCCTGAGGATGGTGGTCTTGCCGGATCCGCTCGGTCCAAGTATCGAGAAAAACTCTCCCTGCTTCACCGAGAATGATACCTTCTCGAGCGCCGGCTTTTGTGCGCCCTCATAAGTTTTTGATACCCCGACAAGTGAAAGTACCGGGCCGGTTTCACGTGTTCCCATGGCCAGTCTCCAGAGCTAATTTACGCCGACATCAAAGGGTGCCGGCCAGGAAATCATTCCAGATCTGGATTCGGCGCTCTACGTCCTCCGGCTCACGGAAGAATACGAGATTGTCCTTGAAGTTCGGGTCTTCGGAGTCCGGGATGTTGGTGTTCGTCAGCTCTTCCTCAGAAAGCCCGGCCTTGAGGGCGTCGGCGCCGGTGAGAATCCCGTTGCTTCCCGAGAATTTCATGAATCTCGCCTGCCAAGGCAGGGACATCGTGTCATTCAGGAACTTGTAAACGATATCCCGCTGCCCCTTCGGCGTGACAAATGTGCCTTCGATCCAGGAAGGAGTGCCTTCCTTGGGCAGCGAATACTTGGAGTTTATCCCCTTTTTCTTAAGTGAGTTCACAACAGCGACATTGTGACAGTAGCCGATCAACGCCTCACCGGACGCATAGAGGTTGGCGGCATCGTCAAAGCCTCGCGTAACCACTCGTACCTGCTGCCGGAGTGCGCGAAGCGCATCGGTGACGCTGGTAAACTCTTCCTCGGTCAGGTTGAAAGGATCCTTGGCCCCAACGTAGAGCGCGACCATCGGAATGTTGACGGTGGCGTCATCGAAAGTCGTCACCTTGCCCTTATAGGCTTCGTCCCACAGGCTTCCCCAGGTCATGGGTGGCTCTTTGATCACATCGCCATTGTACTGAAGTGGCTGCGTGCCCCAGTGGAGCGGGATACCCATGAGGGCGCCCTCAACCGAGAGGGGCTCCTTCCAATTCAGGCCCGGAAGGATATTTGTGACGTTTGGGACCTTCGAGATATCGAATGGGGCGATTTGGCCTGCCCTCTTGAGGCGCCCGGCGGTGGACGCCTCCGAATAGACGACGTCGGGCTTCACGGCGCCGGATTGGAGTTGTGCGAATACTTCGTCGAGCGAAGAGATGATAACCGGCTTTACCTTCACACCGCCGTTAGCAGCTTCCCATTCTGCGATCCAGTCCGGCTCATGGTAGGTTTCCCAGGTGAGCAGGGTGATCGGCTCCTCGTCTGCCCAAGCGTTTCGAATGATTGCCGGCGCAAGGAGCGAGGTGGCAGCGATGGCACCACCCGCTTTCAGGACCGTGCGGCGAGTAGCCGAATGCGGCATTTTATCGGACATTTTTCTGGATCCCCTTTTTTTATCTAACTAACGGCAGTTAGATGACTCCAAATCGCGTCAGGAGTCAATATTTTTTCTTATGTCAACGTTTACATGCCACCGAGACTTCGGCTGCCGTGGAAGCTGGCGGCCTCCTAAGAATTGCATGAGCCGATACATACATATAGAGGAGACGGTAAGCAGCCTTGTTAGCTGAGGCTCAAAGCCGCCATTATTAGGACCCCTGTAGATGACCCTGCCGACTCGAGTTCAGCAAGCGTGTGATGAAATGCGCCGCCACCTCGATCAATTTGACTGGAGCAAATTGACCAACGGGCGTCGCCAAGTTCTTGAAGCTTTTCTCGAACTTGCAACAACGCAAGGTTTCTCTGGCGTAACGATGAGAGGGCTTGCCAAAGCTCTCGATGTGAAGGCGTCCAGTATCTATTTCCATTTTCCGGACGGGCGAGATGAAATCGTCGCCCAAACGCTGCGGTGGCATTATCACTGCTGGGGTTCCGCGATCCTCAGCGCTGTCGAGAACAGCGCCGGCGCGAGCGAATTTTGGGACAGCCTGGTCCGGACGCATGTTAAGCGTCAGCTAGAGCTTCCAGAAAGCGATCTATGGGACATACTCGTTGCCACGGATCGTATTTGCGGTTTCCTGCAGCCCGGAATACGGCAGGAAATTGAGCACTGGCTGCAATTGTGTGTGCAAATGTACGAGGCAGCGGCCTGCGAAATGGGCTACAACAATTGTGAGGTTTCGGCGCGCGCCATCATGAAGCTGCTCGATGGCGTCAGGTCATGGTCCGACTGGTCAGGACCAGGCAGCGATCTCGAAGCGTGCACCGCGCGCGCCATCGCGATGTCCCGCGCGATTTTGTCGTCGCAGTCTGATCAGCCAAACGCCTCCATAGATCGCGTGGGGAGTGTGAGCACGGCTCCAGCCCCATGACGCCGGCGATGATCTATGCCACTTATATCAGAAGGAACCGGCCCGCGGTGCGCTACTGTCGGGCTGTATGAGCAATCAGGTCCTTGATTGTGCAGCAATCTCGAGCAGGTGCGGGCTGCCCGGCCTAAAGTCGTATGATCGTTGCTCGTTTTCCCGCACGCGGTCGGCGGGATAGTAAAGACGCCTAATGAAACATGCATTATATCAGCCGAGAACAAGAACCTTGCGTTGCAGGTGCTGCCCGAAATATGGCAGTTATTCTTTGCTTCTTCCGGCAGCTGCCGGAAACTGATCCGCCTTGAAACGCGACACTCGGTGCGTGCCGGAGAGACTGATTGACTAGACTAGAACTGATCGATCGCATCAAAAAGATATGTGTCGAACTCTCTGGGCAGACGGTGGATGCAGCCCATTATGTTATCAACAACGCGGATGAGATCCCATTTCATTCGATGCGGGAGGTTGCGCGGCGAGCGAGGATCCAGCCGGTCAGCCTCGTCAGGCTGGCTCAAAAGTTGGGATTGGCGGGTTACGGTGAATTGCGGCAGCAGTTTATCGATACGACACCGGAGCGCCATCAACGGGATCGCCAATCCATAAACCGCAATGTCTTGAGCGCGCAAACACTCATAGAAGAGATGGGCAAAAGCCCGGGGCTCAAGGCTTTCGTCGATTCCTTCTTCGCAACCGAGCAAGCGATCGTTGAACAGGCAAGAGCGCATCTGTCCGAAGAAAGGCTCGAGAGCGCCGTGGAACTGCTGGCCCGTGCCCCAAAAGTTTATGTCATAGGCCGGCGAACGGCGTTTACGCCTGCTTTTACCCTTGCCTACACCCTGCAAAAGGCTCGGCCGAACATAGTTCTGCTGGACACTCCTGGAGGAGCGCCCGAAGGAGCTCTGGAAGATATCAAGCCTGATGACGCCTTCGTAGCGGTGACCTTTGCGCCCTTCAACCGACTGGTTCACAGGTTGACCGAGAAGGCCTCGCTGTCGGGGGCGCAAGTAATTGCCATCACTGACAGTTTCGCCGCGCCCATCAGCAAGTTTGCGGGGCCATTACATTTCGTGGCACAGACGTCCGGCCGGGCATTCCCCGAATCCACGCTAGGAGCAATAGCGATTGTCAACATCCTTGCGGCGTTGACAATCAGCCGGCTCGGTGAAGTGGCACAACGTAGAATTCGCGAAAATGAGCGCTTTCTGGTGGACTCCGGTGAGTATCTCCTGTCGGGCGCTCCCAAGAAAGGTAGACGCTCGCCAAAAAGCAGCTGATACGGTTGATACCGTGGCGTCCGAAGGCAACGTGAGCGGCTGCTTTTCTCGATCACCGGTGCAGCTTGTTGGGAAAGCAGTTTGCGGATTTGATCGCGCCGCCGCGCGGACGCTCAGGAGACAGCCCAAGCGAGGTCTCTGAGGTCTCGACGATTTTCTAGGCTTTTCTGGGGAGGCACCAAACGCGACCAGTCGGTGAACCGATAAGCGGGACAGGTTGCGAGCTTCGACATGACGTCATCTAGGCGTTAGACTTCGTCATGAATGTCACTCAAAGCTGTCCAGTTCAATTCGCTGGAGGTCAACGACTACGCCGCCTGTGACAGTCGACCATTCTAGTTATGCCGCGAGTGCCGCCTGCAGCTCCGGAATCGCCTCAAAAAGATCGGCGACGAGGCCGTAGTCGGCGACCTGGAAGATCGGCGCTTCCTCGTCCTTGTTGATGGCGACGATCACCTTGCTGTCCTTCATGCCGGCGAGGTGCTGGATCGCACCGGAAATGCCGCAGGCGATGTAGAGGTCGGGGGCGACCACCTTGCCGGTCTGGCCGACCTGCCAGTCGTTCGGTGCATAGCCGGCATCGACGGCGGCGCGGGAGGCGCCGACGGCGGCGCCGAGCTTGTCGGCAACCGGCAGGGTGACTTCCTTGAACTTCTCCGAGGAGCCGAGCGCCCGGCCGCCGGAGATGATGATCTTCGCCGAGGTCAGTTCC
>ATWE01000055.1 GCA_000421085.1 Ensifer sp. USDA 6670 | reverse complement strand
GCTTGGATGATGCATGTGCCATTGGACGCCTTGGAGCAGATGGCGGCACGGGATCCTGGCGTATGGCGTGCGGTAGGCTTGAACACAGTCTTAACCGTCGATGTACTTGTTCGCATCATACATGATCTGCAAAAGCGCAATGTGGAACGCAGAATCGTGTCGGTGCTTCAGCGAGCGGGTTGGCTCGGCGACATGGCTATCCCGCTGTCTCAAAGCGACCTTGGCGTCATGGCAAATGCTTCGCGCCAGCAGGTCAACGCAGCACTGCAAAGTTTCGCAAGGGCTGGTTGGGTCAGCCACACCTATCGTTCTGTGACTATCACGAATCCGCAAGCGCTACGGCGGTTCTCCGACGGAGACGGGTCGGAGTAGTAAAACATAGCTCCAGCCACGGCCGCGGGTTTGATTCCGATCAAGGCGAGGGATGAAAGTCGCCCTTGGGGCCGTGTGCCGCGCGGCAGCTTCTAGCCTCGCATGTACAGCAGGGGCATAATAGTTAAATCGAACGGCTGTAGTATGCCCAATGCAGCAGAGCCTGGCGCTGACGTGGCCGGCACCAGCAGTCCCCAGGCAGGGTGACGAGCTCGTCTACGTCGGCGACTGCGGTCCGGCTGGTCAAACGACTTTCGCGAGAGCTGCGGACGCTGCTCGAGGGGATGGACACGAAAACGCCTGCGATGGGCTTGAAGCGGAAGGACGCCGTCTTCGTCGAGCCGGTCCAAATCGCTGAGGCCGAGTATCGGGCGTGGACCGATGAGCGGAAGTTGAGCCATCCCTCGTTTAAGGGGATCAGGGAGAGGGCAGACGATGCGACGGCGTTTGACATTCAACTTGCGCTCGCTTCGGCGGTAATCCCTGCTGCCTCCCTCCCTGGATCGATCAAGTGAGCTTGCCCTCCACCGCCGCCGAGGAACTCTTTCGCAGGTGCTTAGTTTAGATAAGTTGCATAAAGGGAGGAACACCATCATGAGCGATCCTGTCGCCATTCATCAAACCCGCGAGACCGTTTACGCTCCTGATCTCTCGGCAAACTCCGCCATCAACGAAATTTCTTGGGGAGCGGTGTTTGCTGGCGTCGCGCTGGCGCTCGCGGTCCAATTTCTGCTGAACCTCTTGGGCGTCGGCATTGGAGCAGCCGTGATCGACCCGACAACGAACGACAACCCAAACCCGAGCACTTTTTCGATTGCCGGCGGTCTCTGGTTCGTGGTTTCTGGCATAGTTGCGGCCTTCGTCGGCGGATATATCGCCAGCAGGGTTTCCGGCCGCCCTAGCAAAACGACGGGAAGTTACCATGGGCTGACGAGTTGGGCCGTTACGACATTGATCGTTCTTTATCTCCTTACGACTTCCGTCGGCGCGCTGGTTGGTGGCGCCTTTAGCGGTCTGAGTAGCATCATCGGGGGCGTCGGCAAGACTGCCGCCACAGTCACCTCTGCCGCCGCACCGGCAATCGCCACGTCTGCGGATCCAATGGCCGATATCGAGCGGCAGGTCAGAAGTGCGACGGGGGGCAACGATCCGGCAGCCCTCCGCGACGCAGCAGTCGCCGCTGTCCAGGCAGCAGTCACCGGCGACGAGGCGACTGCGGAAGAAGCACGAAATCGTGCTGCTGATGCCATTGCAAAGGCACAGAACATTCCGGTGGACCAGGCACGTGCGCAGGTTCAACAATACGAAGAGAGCTACAAGGCCTCGATCGAACGCGCCAAGCAACAGGCGACCGAAGCCGCCGATGCGGCCGCGACCGCCGTTTCTAGCGGGGCCATCTTAGGCTTCTTCTCCCTCGTTGTTGGCGCGGTCGCTGCTTGGTTCGGTGGTGCGTTTGGGACGCCACGTACTCTGATCACGACTGACGCGCCGGGCCGGCTAGTAAGGCAGCGCCTTCTCTGGATCGCCACAACTATTAAAAGAGAAGCCGCTTTCGGGGCGGCATCTCTGCCGCCCCCAGCCACATTAGTTCGGGCAATCCGGTTCGCCGGGTTCGCAGACACGTCGCTGCGGCCGGCCTCGGTCATTGTCACCAGCTCTGCGGTCACGTTTGTCGTCGCCGCGGCGGATGACGCGATCACCATCATCGCCCTGACGTTCGAAGTTCCGGCGGTTGCGATCTTCGCCGCTACGCAGTTCACGGTCAGAGCCCGGCTGCCTGTCGACATTAGGCCTGCGATTGGGCGCGCGATCGAAATCTGGAAGGCGCTCCGGACGATCGTCAAGGTCCCGGCGTCTTTCAGGGGGGCGGCTAAAATCTGGCCTCCGCTCCAATCTCCGGTCGAATTCCGGGAGCGGAGCCGGCCGCGGCTCGAAACCAGGTCTACGGCCGGGCGGCCGGTAAGGTTCCGCACGGCGATCTGGGCCACGATAGAAGTCCGGTCCGCGGCGCCAGCGGTCGCGGTCGCGATAAAAATCACGGTCGCGGTAGTGACGGTCCCAGTAACTTCCGAAGCTGAAGACAACGACGGGAATACCGAGCGGGCGATAGTATCGAGGACCGACAGAAATGCGGCGCTGTTGATAAAGTGCTTGGATATACCGTCCATGCACCCAGCCACGGCCGTCGTAGAACTCGACGTCGCACCATGGCACGTCGGCAAGACAGCCGTAGATCTCGATGGATTCGCCGGCCGGAATCACGGTGATCGCCGGATATGCTGTGCTTGGGCCCGCGCGCATATTGACGTTCGCCGTCGCGAACCCTTCTGCCGCCTGAGCGACCGCCGGAGCAAGCAAGAGCATACCGGTCGCGACCAATTTCAAAAGCGTGGATTTCATGTTTTCAACTCCCTGGAGGCATGCGTTGTGCCACCACATCCGGAACTTGCCTTACCTCGGGCATTTTCCGTTCCCGGGTAGAGTTGGATGCGCCTGCCAGCTTGTGTCAGGCGGCCACCATCCTCTTGTCTTTCAATGGTTTATAGCGCCTTTTGCATGAACGCAGCTTGAACGCTTTGGGGCGGCCCTTCTTCATGATTCTGCCTGTGACATCGGTTCGGTCATGCGCATCACAGCCTTCATCGCCTGCACCTTCAACCAGCCGCCCGTCGCGAAAAGATAAGCCGCAAGGTAGGTCAACTTCCGCCCTGCTTCGCGGTTGCCACCAGGCGCGAACTGCGCGATGCTCGGTTGGGCCTCTTTCCTCTTCTCTCGCCACATCGAACAGCGCGTTTGCATAGGCGACGCTAGTCACGTCGTCCGCGTAGCGTCACTATGTGTCGCTCCGTCATTGCAAGGAGGCAGTTTCGATTGCCAAATTTTTTGTCATCTGACCCTCTGTCTCAGACTCGCCGATGCCGTCGTAAGCGGCCTTCGGCGCGGGATCGAGGATATTGAGAACCGGGACGCGCCGCTCCGTTTCGTTGGCCGGCGTCGAGTATCGGATCGTAGCCGTCGCTCATAGTTCTGGGCGGCCTGGCCCGCGTGCGTGTCTATATCGTCGCAGCCCCTCAGATATCACATCCTCGCGCGGGCGGCAGTATCAGGCGGAACCCGTAGAGAGCGGACCGGAAACAGGACGCATGCTCTTGCCCGATGGGCAACGGCACAGGCAGCCCGCAGCCACGAACTCTGGCGGTCTAGTCCATCTGTCCGAATTGTGCAGTTTGTTCATGAGTCGTAATTAAGTTCCCAGCAAACGCACCTCTCATAGGTGATTGGTCATGAACAGGCTGGACATTCAGCGAACTCAAGTCTCGGACCGGGGCAGCTCGGTAGAGATCACGCAGTTCCTTAAGCCGCGTTCGGCCATCGGCATCCGTGCGACCTTTGGGGATCCTTCGCGAGAGGAAATGAAATGATCTTAAAAGGAACCAGCCTGTCCGACACGATCCGAGGCTTTCTGAGCGACGATGAGCTATGGGGTTACGCGGGCGACGATTATCTCTACGGCGGCGATGGCAACGACAGGATTTTCGGCGGTCTCGGCAACGATTACATCGTCGGCGGCGCCGGCAACGACTATGCGGAGGGCGGCGAGGGTAACGATCGGTTCGACGCTGGCCTCGGGAACGATACGTTCATGGGTGGACTGGGGAATGACGTTGCCGACGGCGGCGCAGGCGACGATCTTCTCGATGGCGGCGATGGCCATGATCAGATTCTGGGCGGTCGGGGACACGACAAGATCTTCGGCGGCGCGGGCGAAGACTACATCGACGGCGGCGAAGGCGACGACATCATCTATGCCGGCTCGGGCGACGACGGCTTCAACAACCGGGTGAACCCCGCCACCGGAAAGCTGACGCAGCAGGCGGTTGGCGGCGGGGCAGGCAACGACACGATCTATGGCGAAGAGGGTAATGACGCTCTCAAGGGTCAGTCCGGCGACGACCGCGTATATGGCGGCGACGGCGACGACATCGTCGATGGCGGCAACGGAAACAATTATCTCGATGGCGGCGACGGCAACGACGTGCTGGATTCAGAGGGCGGTATCGACGAGGCCCATGGGGGCAGCGGCAATGATAGAATTTCCGTGGGTGCCGGAAACGACAGGGCGTTCGGAGGTGACGGAGACGACATTCTGACCGGCGGGGGCGGCGGCGACTATCTGAGCGGCGGCAATCATCAAGATCGCCTTTTTGGCGAGGACGGTAACGACACGCTACGTGGCGACGCAGGTCGAGACGATCTTTCCGGCGCTGCGGGAAGCGACATACTCTGGGGCGGGGCCGATTCCGACCGCTTTATCTTCAAAGGTTCCACTGCACTGAATGGTCAGGATATCGTCATGGATTTCCAGGATGGCCTGGATTTCCTAGTCATCGAGAACCTGGGGATGAAGCAGTACTCCAATTCGGGCGCCGCGGGCACCATCTTCGCCTATGACATCAGCGGCGGCGATGTCTTGGTGAAGGGCTACGATTCTGCCGGTCATGTCTTTTCCGTCCTGGTTGACGATCCCAGCGGCAGTCTTGCCGCCGCAAATTTTTCGAAGGCGGACTTTCTTTTTGCTTAGTCCGTCGACTGCGCCGCGGCGGCCGCGTCGATTCCACTCGCGACGTCATGGACAACCAGGCCGAGAGGCAGCTGCTCGCTTGTCCAGCATTTTGTCTGTTGCGGTGGGTGTTGACTGGATAGGGCGGCTGTCCTTATTGATGGAGACACCAGAATGACAGCCGCACATGCCCCCAATCGTCGACCCGTGATCTGAGGATCGAAAAGGCGGATGCTCTCTTCTAGGAGGGCGGGTTCGAGGCGACGTCCTTTCCTGACATCGCCGCAGCCGTGGGCACCTCGCGCGGGAATTTCTCTCACCACTTGAAGTCCAAGGACGACATATGGATGCCGTTATCTCGCTCCGAATGGAGCGGACACGCGCGATGCTCGCCGCTTGGCAGGCCACAGGCGACGCTCCGCGAACGGGTATCCTGTCCTTCATCCATATGCTGATCGCAAAACGGACCAAGCTCACGGATTCGGGTGTCCGGTAGGGACGCTCTGCTCGGACCTCGCCAAGCTCGCCCGATTTGTGCAGTGACCTAACGAGATCGCCAATAAGTTGTCGATCGCTTACGTTGCGTTGTTGCGTTCAGCTTGGGCGCGAACGCGACTATTTACAACTTTAACTATTTGCCCTGGGCTTAGGTGCGGCTCCCTTCAAGGCGAGACATCCAGAGCCGGCTTTCCGAAGAGCGGTCGGTCCATCGGTCCGTCTTGATCCCCGGAATGGGTAGGAAACAGCCATTCGGCGTGGTTCAGCCGGACAAAGTTGCTTTAAGCGGACGATCCGGGCAAGGGTTACGAGCATGGAGCGTGCTTAAAGCTCTCACACGCGCCGCTGGCTGATCTGCCTTTGATCGTGCACAAAGACACAGCGCGGTGTGACCGCAGAAACCAGGTCGATTACTTATTCGTCGCCAATGCTGCGGTTGCCCCAAGGCCGATGAACGAGGTACCGGAGAACCAGCGCAGAAATTGCTGAAAGCGCCTGCTGCGGCGAAGCAAATCGCCGGCGGTACCAGCTACTAGTGCGAATACCGCATCGCTCATGATGCCTAACACCATGAAGGTGAGGCCGAGGATGAGGATCTGCCAATGCAGCGCGCCATGTGTGGGATCGACGAATTGCGGCAGAAACGCCAGGAAGAAGATTGCCGTTTTCGGGTTAAAGACGTTGACCACAAAGCCATCGCGGAAGGCTCGGCGCAGCGGCTCTGCGGCGACCACCGGTAGTTCGGGGTCGAGTTCCTTGGCCATGAAGGTGCGGATGCCCATCCACACCAGGTAGGCAGCGCCGAAATACTTCACTATGGCGAAGGCCAGCGCCGACGAGACAATGAGGGCCGAGAGACCGATTGCCGCCGCAACAATGTGCACGATGGTTCCGAGATGTATGCCCATCACCGAGACTAACCCCGCAGTGCGACCCTGTTGGATCGATCGTGCAACGATGAAGAGCACGGCCGGGCCGGGCGTCAACAGCAGCACCAGCGACGCCACGACAAACAGTCCCCACAAGGTCAGATCCGGCATAATGCCCCCCTTCGCTTCCCTGATAGAAGCCACATTGTGGTGGCGAAAACAAGGGATCACACCTTCCCTCATCTTTGTCGCCGACGTAGGGGAGTATTGGCACTCCGGCGCCGAAGGTCGCTTGGCGCGCAGTCGGCCGTTAGGTCGTTACAGGAGAGGGAGGGCGGCAGATAACCTTTATTCCGCAGCGTCCATCGGCTGTGTTGAATCTCGAAGAGCATATTCCACGATTACCTCATTCTTGCCCTTGCACAGAATGATGCCGATGCTCGGAGCGTCCGCCTCATGCCGAAGTTGGTCGTCGACCGCGGAAAGGTAGAAGCTCATCTTGCCGGCGAACTCCGGTTTGAATTCCTCGATCTTGAGATCGACGACGACGAAACAGCGCAGCCGCTAATGATAGAATAGAAGATCTAGATACCAGTCCTGACCGCCAACCTCGAGATGATGCTGGCTGCCGACGAACGCGAGCCTTCGCCGAGCTCAAGAATGAGAGAGCGCAGGTTCTCAAGTAGGCCTTGCTCTTCGACGGCACGCGCGCATCGCCGGCCAGACGCTTCACCAGCAGTTCTCGGATCTTCCAGGCGCCCCAGTGCGGTTGTCCTTCTTGCAGGAGATGATCATTGCCTCGACCGGCTCAGGCAACTGGTTGGCGTAGCGCACCGGCCGCCTGGACCTATCCGTCAGCGCCTCCAGACCGTCATCCTTATAGCGATTGAAGTTTTTGTAGCCCGTCTTACGCGAGATGCCGAACGCACGGCACACATCGCTCATGCCTTCGCCCTCCAGCAGTCGGGCAACAAATCGTAGACGTTCCTCCATCACCGAAGTCTCTTTCCACGCCATCAACACCTCCCGTCAAAAAGCGAAAAGTGTTACCCATGTCTCCGGTACGAAGTCACCTATCTCTCAGGTCGGGGCATCGACAAAGCTAAATTGCTGTAACCTGCATCAAGATAGTCGCATTATATGATTATAGTCGACGCTCGGTTTGTGCGTCGAAAATGCACCGGAATAAGCTGCGGGATGGACGGCGCCGAGATCTGGCAGAGTTCCTTACGCCAGCGCAAAAGCTGGCTCACATGGATCCCCGCCGAGCGCGCGATCTCCGAAACATTGGCCGTCGGCTCGAGCGTCGCCGCAACCAACCGCTCCTTCTCCTCTCGAGAACAGCGTCGACGACGCTGGGCCGCCGTAATCACCTCAAGCTGCTTTGTCATAGGACTATCCCTAGATGGGGTATTCGGCTTGCGCTGCATCTGTGAAGGGTAAGAGAGGCGCTGCGCTTCGAGCTGATGATAGAACGTGGTCTGCGAGAGCAGCCACAAGCATCAGGAAAGGAAGCGCAGCATGAGACACTATGCTGGATTGGACGTGTCGGTAAAAGAGACCTCGATCTGTATTGTCGATGAGACGGGCAAGATCTGCCGGGAATTGAAGGTCACCAGCCATCCGGAGCATTTGGCGCGCGCCTTGATGGACCCGGTCTGGCAACTGGCGCGTGTCGGCCTTGAAGCGGGACCGTTGTCGCAATGGCTGTTCGATGGACTTTGGCGTGCCGGCCTGCCGGCGATCTGCATTGAGACCCTGCACGCCAAAGCGTTCCTGAAGGCGCAGGTGAACAAATCCGAGCGGAACGATGCTCGTGGCATTGCCCAGATGGTGCGGGTCGGACTTTACCGGCCGGTGCATGTGAAGACGCTTGAAAGTCAGAACCGCAGGGCGCTGCTTACGGCACGAAAGCTGTTGCAAGCCAAGGCTATTGCCATTGAGAACGATATCCGTGGCCTGCTGCGCAACTTCGGCCTCAAGGTCGGCGCCGTCGGCACTATCAAGTTCGAGGAACGGATCCGAGAACTCGTTGAACGCGTACCGGATTTGGAGGAAATCGTTGCATGTCTGCTGGCGGCACGGCGAAAGCTGCGCGAGGAGTTCACGAGATTGAGTGGCAAGCTGGTGTCGGTCGTGCGCGACGATCCAGTTTGCCGGCGGCTGATGACAATCCCCGGCGTCGGCGCTGTGACGGCGCTCGCCTTCAAAAGCACCATCGATTCCCGACGAGGTTCAAGAATTCCAAGGCAGTGAGCCCGGCTCTAGGTGTGAGCTTTCAAGAGGTTGTCCATTCGGTCCGGCCCGTGAAAGCTGAGGTTGTGAAGCTTCAGTGATTCTCGGAGGACCGAATGAACATTCATAAGAATGCCCGTTTGACGCCGCTGCGTCGAGTGGAGATGGCGCGCGACGTCGTTGAGGGGCGTTTTTCCAAAGCCCAGGCTGCACGGGTTTACGGTGTCACTTCAAAAGTGGTTGGACGCTGGGTGAAACGGTTCCTGGCTGACGGTTGCGACGGCATGATGGACCGCTCGTCCAGACCGAAGACGAGCCCACGGCAAACCGCACTCAAGATCGCCGACAAGATTGTCGCATTGCGCCGACAACGGCTGACCGGCAAGCATATTGCCCAGCAAACGGGTGTATCTGCGACGACGGTGAGCCGAGTGCTCAAGCGTGCCGGTCTCTCCCGGCTCAAGGACATCGAACCGGCCGAACCCGTTCGCCGTTACGAGCGGGCGTTTCCCGGCGAAATGATTCATCTCGACATCAAGAAGCTCGGGCGGTTCCA
>ATWE01000054.1 GCA_000421085.1 Ensifer sp. USDA 6670 | reverse complement strand
GATCATGTCCCAGGGAGTGGTGTAGGTGGCGGCTGGGTCGCCGCGTTCTCCGGCATGGGCCGAGATTCAGCGCGCCACGGCTGGCAGGCTGATGAGCGGATCATCGCTCATCAGGCTGATGGTTTCCAGCGTCATGTATCTTGGGCGCTGCACAGCCCATTTGATGGCATGGACCGCTCCCTTCCCCTCAGCGAAGATGGCGGCGTTTTTCTGCCACAAAGGAGGGTTCCCATGCCTGTCGCCACCATTGGTCTTGATCTCGCAAAGGCAGTCTTTCAAGCTCACGGCGTCGATGATGCCGGTCAAACCGTTCTCCGTCGACGCCTTGGTCGAAGTGAGCTGCTGGCGTTTTTTGCCAAGCTGTCGCCGTGTAGGGTGGCGATGGAGGCATGCTCAAGCGCTCATCATTGGGCTCGGGAACTGGTGAGGCTGGGACATGAAGTTCGCCTCATTCCGCCACAGTACGTCAAACCCTATGTCAAACGGAACAAGACCGACGCGGCGGACGCAGAGGCGATATGCGAGGCGGCAACGCGGCCGAACATGCGCTTCGTTCCGATCAAGACCAGAGATCAGAGGACGGAATCGAGGTACTTCGGATGACCGATAAAGGCGATGCGGCCGTCTCGGTCAATCACAAACGAACATGGAAGTCCGAAAGAAAAGCTCGCTTCCTTCCAGAGCTTTTTCATTTCGCCTGTGCAGTCGATCCCGACCCGGAAGTTCAACTTCGGGACGTTTTCCGTCAACCATGGGTCCACATGCGCTTGAGCCTCATCGGCAGTTGCAGCCCGTTCTTCTGCAGCCACGCCAACGACCTCCAACCCTCGGTCCCTGTATTTCTCCTGCAGCTGTATCAGATCGAGCATCGGCGCCACACAAAATCCACACGAGGTGGAAAAAAATTCGAAGACGTAGACTTTGCCGGGCTGGCAGTTCGCGAGGGGCTCCCCCCTATCCAGTTTTGCGCTTTAATTGCAGGAGCTGGTGACTCCATAGACAGGTGCATATTACGCATATTACTCTTCCTTGTTTGCCCGCCGCATATAAGAGCGCGGCGATGGTCTTCTGATGAAAATACGGCTCGCGCCACGTCAAAACGTGCCCTTTAGCCCGAAGGAGACTGACATTGCCTGGAACGTGGCCCCGACAGAATCCTTGTAGAATCCAATTTCGCCTTCTGCGAAGTTGTTCTGTTCCATGTCCCCGCGGCTGTGAAATACCCGATCGAACGAACCGGACAGATAAAGCGAAGCACCTGGCGTCACCGCATAGCTGACGGCGACATTGGCGCCGATTGTCGGTGCCGGAGACATGTCACCCCAAGAATGCAGGTCGCGCAGCCAATGGTTGTCGATGTTCTTGCCGAAGCTCAAACCGGTCTGAAGGCCGGCGCTGATGGTGAGATCGCCGAGGACGTGTTCGTCGCTCAGGCTGAGGAAGCCCACCGGAATCTTTTGCCGGTAGCTGATGCCTCTTTCCGAGTCTGGCCATGCCACAGGTGTATCGCGGAACGTTTTCTCCGTATAGATGCCGGACCCGCCATACGCGGACCATTTGACGTCGGTATAGCGCATACCAGCGCCGACCGCGATACTGTTGGTCTCATTGCCGTAGATAATCCGGTCCAACTCGAGCGCTGCGGTGACATAGTGATCGAGTTCGGTAAGCGGGTGGATTGAGCGGTGGCTCCAGTCTTCGTGCCCGGGGCTCAACCAGTCGTAGTCGACCATGTGACCATTGCCGCCGGTGCTGACTTTGACGCTGCCCTTCAAGCTCCAGTCGTTGTCGATCTGCCCGTCGACACCGACGGTGAAGAGGGTGATCCCCTTGCTTTCCCAGTTCAGTTGGCTGTTCTTGTGGTCGCCGAAATAGAGAAATTCCTGAGCCTTGATGTTGGCGAGGCCGATATCGCCGAAAACGATGACGTTGCCATCGTCGGAGGAAAACAGAGCCTTGTCTGCGGCGGCGAAGGATGGGCCAGCGAACAGAAAACAGGAGATCGCTACGGATCTGATGGAGACGCGCTTCCTAGCTGACCGCGTCTTTCGTACAGCGCCTCCGTCTTGAGCCTGAGCTTGTTCGCCTCGGATCCCCTTCGTGTCAGACTTGCCCATTTGGCAAGCCACTGGTGTTGAGGGACCGGTGTCGTCCTGCCGTTGCGAGGCTGGCAGCTTCAACGCCTTCAGGGAATGGAAGTATTCGCAGAACATTTCGTTGTCCTTTGCTTGGAGAGTGGTCAATTCGCGGGACCTGGAGAGCGCGGTCGATAAGCCTAGCGATCTGCCACGTCGATCTACTGCTGCTCGCCCGCCTCGAGCGAGACCAGCCGAGACGAGGTAGACCACTGTGGCGTTGGTGCACAGGACCAGCAGCAGGATGCGCCAAAAGATTCTGAAGGGCAACGTCGTCCTCCTAGTGTATCCGTCAACTCAAGCAGCAATCGTGTCAGCCGCAACATGGGTCTGGCAGTTCTTCGGACAGACGCGGGCACAAGCTCCACAGCCGATGCAGCGCCCAGCATGGTCGACCACCATGATCATGCGATTGAGCTCCCCATCGAAGTCGTCGTCCTCGTCGTCACAGATGCCGAGGATTTCACCCGCGTCGTCGACGCCGTAAAGGTGCATGACCTCGCGCGAGCACACCTTGAAGCAGCGGCCGCAGCCGATGCAGGTCACGCGATCGATAGCGGTCAGATATTCGGGCATCCAGTTCGAGCCGTCGCGGGTAAGGAAAGGGCTCGTCATCGTGAGTTCTCCAAAGCGCTGAGTTCTCTCTTGGCAGCGTCCAACTGCGCAAAAGCATCGAACGTTTTCTCGGCGACCACTTTGATTTCGGTCCAATTGACCGGGAGGTCCTCGGCGAGGTCGTGCAATTCCATCTTCGCAGTTCCGGCCCGCGACTGCAGTTTGCAGACTTTTTTCTTAAGGTCCTCAAGATCTGACATGATCTCCTTCCTCGGAAAACTGGGCTCATGCCCGTGCCACATCGGGATAAACTTCAATGGCCGCTGTCGCATCGTCGACCAATTTCGCACCCGCTTTCGCGAGTTTGCCCAGTGTCTCGAAGCCGAATCGATGGACATCGCGTAGGGACTTCGACAGCACGACCAACCGCCCGGTCGTGAGAACCACCCGGCCGAAGCCCTCATGGCTCATCATCATCGTCGACGATACCAGCAGGCCGGAGCGCTCCTCGATTACAAGCGCCACGCAGGTGTAGAAAGTCTCGAGCCTCCTCAGCACGTCCGGATCGGGATCGCCAATGATCGGGATCTCACGGCGCTGCTCCTTCGTGACGATGAAGTCGGCCAGCAGGGCAGCGTCGGATTTGACTTCCCACGTTCCATAGGTGTCCTGGGCGCGGATCAGTCGCATGAGGCATTTGAGGAAGGGGGTATCAAGGGCCGTGTCGTCGGCGTCGATAGCGCGAATGACCGGGGTATCGGACGGTGTTCTCATCGTTCAGTCCTCGTCCGCAAAGGATTTCTTGTCGACAGCGCCTGCTTCCGTCAGCGCCTTGCGCAGCCAGGGCGGAGGAGCCGTCCTGAGCATGGTCTGGGTTCGCGACAGTATTTCTTCGATGGATTGCGGCTGCTGCACTTTGATTGGATGGATTTTTGCCGAAACAAGCCCGGCTGCCGAAGGCCCGCCGATAGCCCGGCAAAATAGTAGGTGACAGCCCTTCAATGCCTCCACCTTCGGGGTGATGCGGTCCTCTCCCTGGGCCTGGTGCTTCCCGCTCTCGTCGGAAACATCTTGAAAGGCAACGGCTTCCACGAAATTCCAGTCATCGGACGTCACGTCATAGACAGCAAAGCGCTTGGCCGATCCAAAATGGGCGTTGAGGCTTTTCATGTCTTGCGTGGCGATCGCGATGCGCAATGCGCCGCCTTTCCGTTGCGGCGTCGGTGAGTGAACTTCGTCATTAACGAGCGATAGGCGACGGGCGGCGTTCATCTGGCATTTCTCGGTTACGGAATGGATCGAGTGATTGAGGCGTTGGCGCGTGCTGGTCGGCCTGGAAGATGTTGGTGACATCGAAGATCAGGTCGCGCGTTCCCTGATAAAGGATCGTAAGCTTGTGCTGGCTGCCGAGTCGGTCGAAGATCGGGAAGCCAACGCGCATGAGCGGAATGCCCAGGCGCTCGGCCGCCTGTCGTCCATGCGAATGGGTGACGAGAAGATCAGCGCCCGCGGCAAGACCCTCGAGATCGCCAAGATCACCGACCTGAACCGGATCGGCAGGAACTTTCTCGAGTATCTTCGAGGTGCCGGTCGTGGTGACGGCCGCCGAAATTTCGGCGCCCATGCCGGTGAAAAACGTCGCGAGCTGATAGAGTTGGTCGGGCTCGGCGGCGATGGCAATCTTCTTGCCACTGAAATGAAAATGCCCATCGAGCAAGGCGTCCTGTAGCTGTGCACGGCGGCGGCGAATTTTCGCTGGCACCGGCGCCCCGGAAATTGCGGAAAGCAACGAAATAAACCGGTCGGCGCCCCTCAATCCTGTAAGGGTCTGAAACAGCGCATAAGGCACTCCGGCCAGTCTCTGCAGCACCTCCGCCGGACGGCGCATATGCTCCCCGATCGCGATGCACTGCACCGCCGTACCAAGCTCTTGAATGTCCTTGACGGTGGTGCCGCCATAGGTGGTCGGCACCCAACGGTCGTCAGGCACCGTACCGTCGAGTGAACCAGAGAGGTCGGGCAGAATCACCGGCTTGAGGCCGAAGCTTTCCACCGTCTCGCGCAAATGCTCGATGTCAGCGACGGTCAGATTCCAGCCGGGCAGGATTACAATCTTCTTCGACTGCCGCGCCTGCTCACCATGCCGTGTAATCCTTTCAATCATTGCGGTGACGGCCTTGGTCCAGCCCTCCTCGATCGCGCCCTCGAAATCCGGGGTGGTGGCCAGCACAATCTCCGTACCTGAGAGTTCATTGGCGCGCTTCATCTTGATGTTCGAGAGATCCTTTGCGAAATCTTCGCCTCGGGTTTCGACCAGCGCCGTGGTACATACCCCGATCAGTTTCGGGTTCGTGCGGGTTTTTAGATTGAGGATCGCCTCCTCCAGATGGTCGATGCCGCCGAGGATCGTCGCGACATCGTCCATCGCCGTTGTCTGCAAAGGAACGGCTTCCTTGAAGTGCCGCACGAGAAGGACCAGGGCGAAGCTCGTGCAGCCCTGGCTGCCATGGAACAACGGTATGGCACCACTGACCCCAAGAAAAGCGAGAGCGGCGCCCAGCGGCTGAGACGACTTTAGCGGATTGACCGCTGCCGATTTGATTTGAGGAAGAATGCGGTTCATCGGCTTTCCTCAAGGGTCGCCAAAGCCATCGGCTGCTGTTGTGTGACTACTTTTGCGAAGGCGTGGGCGGTCTCGGCTTAGCTCTACGCACACGACAGTTCTTCCTTCACAGTAGGTTGGTATTCCCACGGTGCCGGCTCCCGCACTTGCCACCACATCGGGTTATGAATGGCGAGGTCGATCTGGCGAACGAGCTCCACCATCCCGGCGTAGCCGGCATAGGGGTGCTGACGCTCCTGATTGATGTCGAGCCAGGGTGTCTTGGCTTTCAACGCGATGAATTGCGTGCGCCCGCCCGATAGCATGATGTCGACCTTCTGTTCTGAGAGCATGTCGTAAAGCTCGCGCGGCGCCATCGATTCAAACATGTGGCTCTCATCCTTGAGGATCTGCTTGATCCGCTCCTTGTCTTCGACCGTCGTTTTCTTGACGGAGGTGCCGACGATCTCGACGCCGATCTCCATTAGCGCATGAACAATCGACCAGGACTTCACACCGCCGGTGTTGAGGAGCACGCGCTTGCCTTCGAGCCTCGGCCGGAATGCCGCGAGTCTCTTCCATGCAATCGCCTCCTCCTCAGCGATCAGTGCCTCGGTGCGCTTGATGATATCCGGATTGGCGCCCTTCGCCACCACCAGCTTCGCGATCTGCCTGAGTGCTTCTGAGGTGTCGCTGATGCCGTAAAAGGAGCCCTCAAAGAACGGGATACCCCAGCGTTCCTCCATCTTGCGGGCAAGATTGATGAGCGCGGTCGAGCATACCAACATGGCCGCGCGGGCACGGTGCGCTGAGGCAATATCGACGTAACGCGCGTCGCCGGGGATACAGGCGCGCACCCGGATGCCTAGCCGATCAAGGAGCGGCTTCACCAGCCAGAACTCACCAGAAAGGTTGAATTCGCCAAGGATATTGATGTCGTAAGGGCCGGCATCGTCAGGCTCCACCGTACCGATGACATGATCGAGCAATGCCTCGCCGGCAAGCTTGTTGCCAAGGTTCTTGGAACCGACGAAGCCTGGCGCATTGATAGGCACCACCGGCAAGCCGGATTTTTCCGCTGCACGCTTGCAGACCACCTCGATATCGTCACCGATTAGTGCCGTCACACAGGTCGAATAGACGAAGATCGCCGACGGCGCATGCCCTTCCTTGATCTCGCGGATTGCTCTGAAAAGCTTCCGCTCGCCCTGCCCCATCACCACATCGAACTCGGTGAGGTCGGTCGTGAAGCTTCTACGCCAAAGGGTCGGTCCGGACGAAGCCGCGCCGCGGTTGTCCCAGGAATTGCCCTCGCAGGCGAGCGGTGCATGAACGAGATGTGCCACGTCGGTGATCGGCTGCAGCACAATCTTGGCGCCATCAAAAGCGCAGCCGCCGGCTGCTGCGCCGGGGGTCAACGGTTTCGAACAGCCCTTTTTGCGCGCCTTATCATCCTTGGCCCGATTTATCTCGCAGGCGGGCTCGTCGAAAACATCCTGGATTTTAGCAGTGGGCGAATGCATTGCGCCGGTCTCCAAGTCCATCGGAGGACGGCTGGCCGCCTCTCGGCCAACCGCCGCTTCTAACGGGTGAGGTCATATGAATAGTCCGTCACACCGACCTTCATCGTCTCGCCGTCGAGCTTGTCGAAGATCTTGTCGAGGATCGTCGTCAAGACGCGGAGCCCCCCTTGGTAGCCCATGAGCGGGAAACGATGGTGGTGGTGGCGATCGAAAATAGGAAACGTCAACCGGATCAGCGGTGTGCTGGTGTCCCGCTCCAGATATTTGCCGTAGGAATTGCCGATCAACAGGTCCACCGGTTCGGTGAAAAGCAGCGAGCGCATCGCCCAGAGATCCTTGCCCGACCAGACCTGGGCATCCTTGCCGAATGGGGAGGATGCAAGCAATTCCTTCATCTCCGCTTCCCAGGCGGACGTACCGTTGGTGGCGAGGCAGTGGATCGGCTCCCCGCCGGTCTCCATTACAAACCGGGTTACGCCGTAGACGAAGTCAGGATCGCCGTAGATCGCGTATTTCTTACCGTGCAGCCAGGCTTGGCTGTCCGCTATTGCGTCCACAAGTCGACCGCGCTCCAGGCCGATTGCCCCAGGGATTTCCTTGCCGGAAATCTCCGAGACCTTCATCAGGAATTCGTCGGTCGCCTTCAGCCCAAGCGGATAGTGGAAGGAGGCGGTCGCCTGTCCGAGCTCCTGGCAAAATTCCAAGGTCTTGCGGGTGTTGTAGTGCTGCAGCGACAGTGTCGCTTCGGCGTTGAGGGCAGCTTTCACGTCCTCGATCTTCGTACCGCCGTCATACATGCGATACATGCCATCCGAGGGTGTGTCGAATTGGTCGGAGGCATCCTGAACGAAGGCATAGGATACACCCATCAGGTCGAGGAGGCGCTTCAGCTCACGATTGTTGCCGACACAGAAGCCGTCGAAACCCGGAATGATATTGATGGATCCGGCGACTTCCTTGCGCTCCTTGCCCTTCCAGAAGTTCTCCAGGATGCCCTTGACCATGCCGTCATAGCCATCGACATGGCTGCCGACGAAGGCCGGCGTGTGAGCGAAAGGAACGTCGAAGTCAGCTGGGACCGACCCCTCGCCCTTGGCGTTTTCGATGAAGCCGTGCAGGTCGTCACCGATGACTTCCGCCATACAGGTCGTGGAGACGGCAATCATCTTCGGGTCATAGAGCGCATAGGTATTGGCGAGCCCGTCGATCATGTTCTTCAGTCCGCCGAACACCGCCGCGTCCTCGGTCATCGAGGACGAAACTGCCGATGAAGGCTCTTTGAAGTGTCGCGAAAGGTGCGAGCGGTAATAGGCGACGCAACCCTGGCTGCCATGGACGAAGGACATGGTCCGCTCGAACCCCGCGGCTGCGAACACCGCGCCGAGCGGCTGACAGGCTTTCGCGGGGTTAATGACAAGCGCTTCGCGAGCCAGGTTCTTTTCCCGGTATTCCCAGGTTTTGGTGTATTCGCTTTGATCGGTAACGATCTGGTCCGGGTGCGGACACTCGAAATTCAGCTTCTTCTCGGCGAGCATTTGCCTGTATTCCGGTTCCCGAAACAGCGGAGCATGGTCGAGAATTTTTTCGGCCGACTGCGGCATGGTCATCACCTTTTTGCATCTGGCGCGCCCAGACGCCGGCACAGGGGCGGCGTCAAGGCGTTTCAGGTTTTCTGCGGATCAATGGATGCTGGCGTTCATCGCCTCCCTGGTCGCGGGAGGCCGGATCCTCATTCGGCTGCGACCGCGGCAGGCGTCATGGCCTTTTTCTTCCAGGGCGCATCGTAGAGGCCCCAGACCGGATTATTGACCGCAAGGTCCATGTCGCGGGCGAAGATGGCGAAGCCGTCATAGCCGTGATACGGTCCGGAATAATCCCAGGAGTGCATCTGACGGAATGGGATGCCCATCTTTTGCACCGAGTATTTTTCTTTGATGCCGGAGCCGACGAGATCGGGGCGAATCACCTCGATGAACTTTTCGAGTTCATAGCCGGTCACATCGTCATAGATCAGCGTGCCCTCCTTTACGTAGTGGCCAGTGCGCTGATAATCATCGTTGTGGGCGAATTCGTAACCGGTCCCTACGATCTCCATGCCGAGGTCCTCATAGGCAGTAATGACGTGGCGTGGTCGCAAGCCGCCGACGTAAAGCATTACCCTTTTGCCCCGAAGGCGCGGCCAGTACTTGTCGATCACAGCATCGGTCAAGCCACTGTACTTGGCGATTACCCTCTCGGCCCTTTCCTCGATTTCTGGCCCGAAATGTTTCGCTATCTGGCGCAACGAGGCTTCGATCTGGGATGGACCGAAAAAATTGTACTCCATCCAAGGAACACCGTATTTTTCCTCCATGTGCCGGCAAATGTAGTTCATCGAGCGGTAGCAGTGGATGAGATTGAGCTTGGCCTTCGGCGCGCGCTCTATCTCCGCGAGTGTGGCGTCCCCCGACCAGTTGCCGACCACGTGCAGCCCGATCTCCTCTAGCAGGATGCGCGATGCCCAGGCGTCACCGCCGATATTGTAGTCGCCGATCACGTTAACGTCGTATCGACCAGCTTCGTACGCGACCTCGGTCGTGTCGAATACCCAATCACGTATCGCGTCGTTAGCAATGTGATGTCCAAGGGATTGCGATACACCGCGGAAGCCTTCGCAACGCACCGGCACGATTGTTGTGTTGTACTCTTCAGCCTTCTTTCGCGAAACCGCCTCGATGTCGTCACCAATCAAGCCGATGGGACATTCCGACTGCACGGTAACACCGTTGTTCAGCGGAAACAGTTCCTCGATCTCGTCGATGATCTTTTCTAGCTTCTTGTCACCACCGAAGACGATATCCTTCTCCTGAAAGTCGGAGGTAAACTGCATCGTCACGAAGGCGTCGATGCCCGTCGTACCGACGTAATAGTTGCGGCGCTGTGACCAGGAATATTGGCCACAACCGACGGGGCCGTGCGAAATGTGCACCATGTCCTTTATCGGACCCCAAACAACGCCTTTGGAACCGGCATAGGCGCAGCCGCGGATCGTCATTACGCCCGGGATCGACTTTATATTCGACTTGACGTCGCACTCGGAAAACACCTGTCCTTCCTCGGCGGTCTTCCGCTTGTTCTTTGCGACACTCAGGTGCTTTTTACGGCGCTTCGCCGCCTTGTCTGGATAGTGCGATAGCACTTCCTCGATAAGCTTCTTGTGCAAAGCGTCATCATTCTCATAGTCGAGGCTCATTTGGGCCTGCCCATTTCAAGATCCGGGTGACACCTCACCAATAGCGCCCTTTGTGGAATGGCGCTCCGCGTCAAGCTGCGCGACCCCTTTTAAGCGGCGATCAGTGGGGAGCTATCACCCTGGCTTCCTTGGCGTGGAGTTCGGCAAGCATCTGCTCATCGCTCTTCATGATTCCAAA
>ATWE01000053.1 GCA_000421085.1 Ensifer sp. USDA 6670 | reverse complement strand
ACTAGCACTACTTTGGCAGAATGGTTTTTGACGTTCGGAAGCGAATTCGGCAGTGCGGACATCGCTGTGGAAGTGGTGTGGGCGATAGCGCCTTGATGACAGCGCGACGGATGGCTGGCAGGGTCGGTTTAGGCGGGCCGTGCCGCTTCCTTTTTTTCCCTCTTTGCCTTGTGTAGGCGCTGATGTTGCAGGAAGGCATAGGCAATCATCGTCATCAACGCGTGTCGGTGTAGGCCCTGCCATGATCGGCCTTCAAAGTGATCGAGGCCGAGCTCTTCCTTCATCTGCTGATGGGCCTGCTCGCAGACCCATCGTGCTTTGATGGCCGCCGCCAACTGTTTTAATGTCGCCTCGGCTGGAAGATTGGAGAGGTAGTATTTGCGCTCGTCGTTTGAGCGCCACTCGCCAACGAGCCACGCTTCTTCGCCCGGCATGTGCTGCTGTCCCTTGTCGAGGATGCGTTGCGGGGTGCCATCAGCAATCCGAATGCGCAGGGCCGTGAAGCGTGCGGTCAATCGAGCTTTCGTGCCGTGACGCCAACTGACCTTCTTCCAGGTCGTTCCTTCCAGGATCGTTTCGGCTGCGGTCGAAAGAGTGTCGGGGATCGAATGCTTGCGCGGCCTTCCATGGCTGGCGACAGGAAAGATCAGTGCGACATCATGAGAATAAACCTTCTGATGCTTAGGAATGCCGACGGCCCAGGTGAGATTGCGTGCACTGAGCCCTTGGCGAAACGCAGCCGACAGACCATAGCCGGCATCCGCAAGCACGGTGCCAAACCGCACGCCCGCGGCAATCAGCCGATCGATCTCGGCGAGCGCGATCTCCGGTTTGGTGCGGGATAGGCGCATCTCCTCGGGAACACCAGCCTTAGCCATCCGATCTTGATCGCTGGTCCAGCTTTTGGGCAGGAACAGCCGTAAGCCCACTGGGACGGGAACCTCGTCGCGGGCCAGCGTCAACGACACCAGCGTCTGGCAATTGGCGCGCTTGCCCAGCATCGACGCATATTGCGGCGCGACCCCAACAGAATGGTCGCCCTTCTTCGGCAGGCCTGTGTCGTCGATCACCAGAAAAGCATCTGAGGCCCCGACAATCTTGTCGGCCTGCACCGCCAGTTCCGCCTCAAGCGGACCGGCATCCCAAATCCCATCCGAGATGAAATGATGCAGGCGGTCGTAGTGATCAAGCGCAAGCCGTTCCGCCATCGGCTCGATGCTCTTGCGATCTCCAGGTCCGATGAGGCCCGAAACATACACCGGGCACATCTGCCGCCGCTTCTTGTGACCAAGCTTGTCAACGAACGGCTTCAGCCAATCCGCCAGCGCAACATCCAGCTCCGTCATCTCGCGCACCCATTGAAAGTGCTCAAGATCGCCGATCATCGTTAATGCGGAGTTAATCTGCCAAAGTAGTGCTAGGGCATAGACTCATAATGATCTGATCCAGATGCGTGTCGCGACCAGCTTGATGGCTGCCAGGAAGTTGCGCGGGTCCTTGTCGTATCTGGTTGCGATGCCCCGGAACTGTTTGAGTTTGTTGAAGAAGCGCTCGATCAGATTGCGTTGGCGATAGACCCATGCGCTGAAGGGGAAGCTTTCCTTGCGTTTTGCCGGAACATTGGCCCAGGCCCGTTTTTTCTTTGACCAAGTCTCGCAAGGCATTGGTGTCGTAGGCGCGGTCAGCAAGGAGGATCGCGCCTTCGCGCATGTCTTGCAGCATCGGCTCTGCCATCCGGTTGTCATGGGCTTGCCCTGCTGTCAGGTCAAGGCTGATCGGTCTGCCGTCGGCGTCGACCACCGCGTGAATTTTGGTCGTCAGGCCGCCGCGGGAACGTCCCATGCAGCCATCGTCTTGATCCCCTTTTCCCCGTGGCCGCACGCTGATGAACGCGGACACAGGAACTGTCGATCATGACGATGTCGCCATCGAAGGCCTTTGCGATCTCCCGCAAGATATGATCCCAAACACCCGCTTTTCTCCATCGCACGAAGCGGTTCTAGCAGGTGGTGTAAGGCCCATATCGCTCCGGTACGTCCGCCCCGGGGGATCGAAAGCTTGAAGGAATTCCTCGCCGATATCCGCACTTGGGATGGCGGCGTTCGCCAATTCCTCGCCGACGAACAGTGCGATCCGGAAAAGATCGAACGCATCATGGCAGACGAGCCGAAATCATAAGCCGCGCGGCCTTCGCCGGATGGATACTCCATTTCTGACACGGGCCAGCCTTGAGCGATGCGGGCCAATGTCTGGGAGAGCCAGTCGAGCGGATCGACGCCATTCATTTTGATGAGGTGGATGGCTCGCTCTTCCGGCGCCATAGTGAAAGAGCGGTCGCGATGATCGCTCTAACGATGTCATCCATGAACGAAGTAACGACGATCGGGCTCGATCTGGCCAAGCGGGTTTTTCAGGTTCACGGGGCGGATGCAAAGGGCCGCCCTGTTCTTCAGAAGAAGCTTCGCCGCGAGGAGGTACTCAGCTTCTTCGCCAAGTTGCCGCCTTGTGTTGTCGGCATGGAGGCATGTGCGTCGTCGCATCACTGGGCACGCGAGATTGGCGCTCTTGGCCATGACGCCCGAATGATCCCTGCTTCGTACGTGAAGCCCTATGTCGCGCGGCAAAAGAACGATGCGGCGGACGCTGCGGCCATCTGCGAAGCAGTGACGCGACCGGCGGTTCGCTCAGCTCCAGTCAAGTCGCTGGCTCAACAGGCGTCGCGCGTCCTGCATCGCACACACGAACTTCTTTCGCGGCAGCGCGTTTCGCTCATCAATGCGATCCGCAGTCACATGGCTGAGTTCGGTGTGATCGCGCCCGCTGGTCCTCAACATGTCGGTTCGCTGATCCAGCGGATATCCGATCCGAAGACGCCGATCCCAGAGGCGGTCCGAGAACCTCTAAGTATCCTAGTCGACCAGCTCGTAGCACTGATGCGCGCATCAATGCTCTCGAGGCTCAGATGCGGAAGAATTGCCGCGAAGAGCCTGAATCCGCCAGATTGCTCAGCATCCCAGGCGTCGGCCCAATCACCGTCAGCGCCATATTGGCTGGAGTGCCGAACATCAGCGGTTTTCGATCGGGACGCGACTTCGCCGCATGGCTTGGGCTTGTGCCACGTCAGAACTCAAGCGGTGGCAAAGAGCGGTTGGGCCGTATTACCAAGATGGGTGATCGCACCATCCGACGTCTCCTAGTCATCGGCGCGATGTCTACGATACGCTGGTCGAGGAGTAAGCAGAACTTCGCTCAAACTTGGCTGGGGCGCATTATCGCTCGCAAGCCGATCAATCTCGCGGCCGTTGCCTTGGAAAACAAAATGGCAAGGATCATGTGGGCGGTGATGACGCGCGAGGAGACCTACCGACCGGCATAAGTATCGATCGTCAGGATCAGCCGGGTGCTGGCGGTTGTGGTGCAACGGCGCTGAATGGGAAGATGACGCGACAGTTGATAGACGAGATCGGGACACCCAGTAGACCTGTAGGCGCTTCGAGCGCGTCAGTTTGTTATGGACCCGATCCGCGAATCTCATCTGGGCCGGCGGCGAGCCGTCTTTATGTAGGCCGGACACATGCAAGCCGCCGACTTTCGCGCATCAGTCAAATAAGCCTCTTGCATCACGGGAGCCATCCTCACATGCAGGTCTGCAAGAGGGTGGCCACCGTCGCCCAGGTCCGTCCGCCATGTAGAGCGCGCGCCGCGGCGCCGGCCGACCGGCACGAATGGAGCGGCGGCCGGCCCTGGCGCCGCTGTCGTTGGCGACGGGCGCGACTCCAGCCAGCATAGCCGCCTGTTTGCCGGAGCAGGTGCCCAACTCCGCCATCCCGGAGATCAATGCGACTGCGGTGGTGCGACCAATGCCGGGAATGGAGGTCAGGATCTCGGCCTTGCGGCATAGCTCCGGTTCCTCGCCGATCCGACGTTCAATTTCGTCGTCAAGCCGTTGTACATGTCGCTGCAGGACTTGTAGGCGCTTCTGGCCGGGGCCTTGAAGATGACAAGGCCTGACGATCACGGCTGTCGGCGGATGGATTTTTGGGGACGCCTAAGACATGTCTCCCTGAAATTCGCTGCGCGAGGCTTCCTGCAGGAGTATCTCCCGCATCCAGATATTTCCGGGATCCTTGTTGTGGAGGGCGGGCCACTGGACAGCCTCAGTGAACCAGAGAGGTGGCAGTGGGTATTTAACGATCCGCAGGGGTATCGTTTGTTCGAAATACTTGACCAGACGCAATGGAAGAATGGCTATACGATTGGTGCCCGGCAGCAACGGCGGAATCAAAGTAAAACCTGGCACGACAAGTTCGACACGTCTCTTGAACCCGTGCTCCAGTAATAGCCATTGCTCGAAGGAGGGCTTCAGCGCACGCCCGAACTGGGCTGCAACATGCCCCATCGACATGTATTTCTCGAAAGAGAGTTCCCCTAGCAACTGCTCATTCGTCGGGCAGCCGACGCACACGAGTGCCTCGGCAAACAGCTTCGCTTTGGGGTGCGCACTCGACATGAACAAATCCGGAAGAACTAAAAAATCGACATCACCGCGCTGGAGAAGCTCATAGGGATCGTCGTCTAGAGGCAGCAACTCGAAGCTGACGCCAGGAGCCTCCCGAGCCAAGCGCTCCACAACCCTCTCAAAGAATACGAGTGTCATGAAGTCCGAAAGAATGATCCTGAAACGGCGATCCGACTGGGCTGGGTTGATCGGATCCCAAGCAATGACGGAGAGCTGAATGTGCAGTAAGGCGTCGCGCACGGCTGGGGCGAGCGCCTCCGCACGCGGTGTCGGGATAAGTTCGCGGCCCTGCATCGAAAACAGCTCGTCGCCAAAATAGGTGCGCAGGCGCGCGATAGCCGCGCTCATGGCCGGTTGACTGAGCTTGACCCTGCGTGCGGCGGCCGTGAGCTTGCGCTCGGTCATCAGTGCGTCGAGCGCGACGAGGAGGTTTAGATCTAGGCCCCTAAAGCGCATGTGCAGTATCCATAGCGGAGATGATTGTTCCCAAACAATCGATTTTCACTCTCCCATTAGAGAACCCTGAAGTTAACGAAATCAAGCTTCAGCGAAGGATTCTTTCCTCATGACCTGGCTGGACTGACATTTTATCCCTCATTCAATCCATCGATCGCCGGACGCGGCCGATTTTCCTGCCAAGCAGGCAGCGAGCCAAAGATAGGCGTCAAGGTCTTTTTCAGTTGCTTGCTTAGGGCTCCGCTTGGACGTACCGCCACGGCCGTTGCCGAATCCCCCCTTTGCCGTAGAACGCGATCTGACGCTGAGCTGCCACCTTGTTTCCTTCGTTGTTTGAAGCATCTCGGTCGTTCGGACACCGCAGCAGGAGATTTCCGCTCTTACTGAGCAGCTTGCCCCGGCCGGCGCCGACGAAATCGGCCAGTGCATCGAAGGCCTCATGAGCGGCGGCATGCGGATCTCCGAAACGATCGCTGCTGCAAACCCGGCCGAAGAATACCGCCTTTCCCTCCGCAACGTGCCGGTCTACCGGTTGCGCCGCGCCTATGTGAAGCTGAAGCGCGCGGCGAATACGAAAACATCAACGAGGCTTTCATTCCCCTGCCGGCCGAGCTTGCAGCCCTGGCCAATGCCGAATGCCGTCTCATCCGTGAGGACCGGATTCGCGAGCAGGAAACGCTTAGGGCAATCGAGGACTCCGTCAGCCGAACGCTGCCCAGCTCTCATGGGCTCATGGACCTGCGCGTCTCTCAGCGCAACGCGCCATCGAGTTGGCGGAAAAGGGCTTCCTCAGGGTCGCCGAAGGTGTCGACCATCTGGAATTCGCCCACCTCGCCAAATCGCGGGAATTGCCTGCCGGTTCTCACCATTTCTGGGCAATTGACGAGGTCTGGTCGCCGTCCGCGTCAACTGCAGCAGGATCCAACCAAGCTGAACGTCCAGCACCCGCCGGTGTCGCCGAAGCGCGCCGACGAGCTCGCCCGCATGCTGGTGCTTTCCCGATGCCAGCCAGGTCACCGCCGAACAGATGGCGTATCGCGGCAAGGTAAAGGCCGACATCGAAGCGGCGGAGCCGGTCGAAGAGGAGCGAGCGGCCTGACCATCCAGCACCGCACCGTCGACATCGAGACGGCTGCGAATCTCTGGAGGGGATGTCCTCTCTGCCTCCCAGATCGCCAAGCGCTTTGGCGTCAGCCGAAACGTCATTGTCGGACTGGCCTTCCGCAACCGCGGTCTGTTACCGTGGCGTGGTGATGCTGGGAAGAAGACCCGCGCACCCGGCCCACCGAGTGCTGCTGGCCTCTCCTCGCGTCAAAACCATCCGTGACCAGATCCTGATGGGGGTCAAAGCGCGGTGGCCTAATGCTCAAGCCAGACGCCTTGGCGAGTTGTTTAGCCGGAAGGCGAACTCCATTCGCGATCTCCCGGCGTCGTTGAAGCCAAAATCGCCAGCCCGGCCGATTACGCCGGAGGCGGTCGAAACAATGCGCCGGCTTCGGTCGGAAGGAATGACTTCTCGAAGATTGCCCAGGCCGTGGGCATCACACCCAACTCGGTCGGATACCACCTGCACAAGAGGGGCGAAGCATTAGCCGATCACGTTGGTACGCAATCAGGACTGCCCCCGGCTATCAACGCATGGCGGCCGTTGACGAACGCCTCCCGGAAAGCCGCCGCGTGGAATCCGCCAGCGAGCGCAACTGCCGCAAGGATGGCTTCGACATCTTCATGCCTTCGTTCTACAAGGAGCTAAAGCACCACCGGACGAACCAGATCATCCAGAAGCGGTTCCCGTTCCTGGTCGGCTGTGCCTTCGTCGGCCTTCCCAGGCTGAACTTCGAGGAGCTCCGGAGCGTCGAAGGTGTCGAGTGCTTCCTTCGGGGCGCCAACTATGGGCCGCTGGAATTCCCGGATTCGACCATCGGGACCCTACTTCGCAGGCACGAGGCCGGCAAGCCTTCCTCTACGAGCAGCACTGCCGGATAGAGTACTGGCGGCAAGAGCGCGTCCACCACCTGCGCGGCCAGCTCCGCAAGATCCTCCCGAACGGTAGGAAGGCTCGCGTATCGATGGTCGATCAAGCCGAGATAGCTATAGATTCACTGAGCCCTCAGATCAAAGAGCGGGTGCAGAAAATTATCAATGAACTGAACGGCCTCACCAGCGATGTAGAGGTTAAAAATCTCCTGCGAGCCCGTATAGATTTCCTGCAGTGATTTGCGGTTGTCACTGTTGCGGACCTCACAGAGGGAATATTCGCCGGACCGCTGCCGAAACCATCACATTCGGCGCATTTACCCCTGCTGCGGCTAGCTCTTGGTTTTCGACGTAACGACGTAAATTGCATCTCCGACCGTGATCACGGCCTCGGCCACGTCATCTGAAAGTTCGATATTGAACTCGTCCTGAATCATCATGACGATTTGAGCGACTTCGAGAAAGTCGGCGCCGAGGTCATCGACCATAGACGCGTCGTCCACAGCATGGGCAGGGTCGACGCCCAACTGCTCGACAATTATTGCTCTCACACGGTTCGCGACGTCCGCGCTGGATTTTTCCACCGGTGTCCTCCCTTAAAGCATGATCACGCTTCTCCCGGCCTGCTCGGGCACCGAGACGTGAGCATAATCATCGCTTTTCTTTATACCATTAATCTCGACGTCGCAGACAGGGCATCTGGTAAGCCGCGTGGCTCATAACCACGAAAGCCCGGCTTCGATTCCCAGGCCTGCAACCAACACACAAAGCGGCCACCCCGTTTCATCTTAGGGGTGTCTGAGGAACATCCGGTACATCAGGCGGCACCTCATTCTCTGGAACGAACCCCAGTATGCTCACCCCGAGAGCGATGAGGATGCAGCTGAGTACGAGGAGGCAACGCCGGCTCTTCCTCACATTAAATAACGTTAACATGGTTGGAAAAAGCCTCAGCCAAGATGGCCAGCGCGAGTGGCGCATTGTAAAAGGCGGATTAAGGGTAGCGCTCAGCCAGCCGCCCGCCGCCTCCCCATATAACTAGTCCCGCTGCCGATCGAAGAAGGGCACCGAGCGGGCTACCCACACCAACGAGGTCACCATGTACTACCGCATCGTCGAATACGATTCAGGCCCTACGGGTATGCCCGGCAAGGCGCTCATAAACGAGTGGGCGCCAAAGGGTATTCGCAGTTTCCAAGCCTGTCGCCGCAACCAAATCATCCCCTCACCATCGGTGGCGGTTTTTTCGTTTCCAGGAGCGCGTCAATGAGCATCCTTTCCCAGCCCACCCCTGAGGGCCCATACCGCATCCGCTTCTATGAGCAGTACGGGCGTTCACCAGTGTGGCAGTTGGTGCCGCAGGCAATGACTTACTTGGAAAAGCGTGGGTTCGCGCGCTTGCCGTACCTTCCGCCGGATTTCACGGATCCCTGCGTGGCAGCCATCGGTGAAGACGGCAAGGCAATCGCCTTCATGACCTACAACGGCTGCGGGGAGACCTGGTTTATCACGCTCTCCTCGTGGTTCACGAGCATCGACGGAAACATATCCACACCGCTCTTTTCTATGCCCTTCGCGACAAAGCCAAAGAGCAAGGAAATGTCTTTTCAATCACATGCAGTACGCACGCCAACAACCTGGCCGCCCAAGCAGCATTCGAAGCGCAAGGTAGGACAAAGGAATCCATCACGTATACCTATTCGCTGAAGGACAGGGGCGAGGGCAAAGAGCCCACTGAGTGCGCATTAGCTCAATCGCGGCGCCGTAGCTTTGAGGAGATGAGGATGCCCGAATACCTAGTCGAGCACTTCGATACCGGCCCAGACGGCCTCAAGAGTATGCAAGCCCTCATCAACGAGAAGGCGGCCGAGGGGTATACCCTCGTGCAGCCGGTCCCGCGCAACGCCTATAACTGGGTGCTGTTCTTCAAGCGGTGATTTCGGCCAGGCTTGGGCCCAGCAAAAAGGGCGCCGACCGTTAGGTCGACGCCCATTGTCAGAGCGGCACGTTCAAGATCGCAGCGATGCCGAATAAGGCAGGACGCTGCGTTGATCGTGATGGTGACGCGGATCGCCATTGTAACTGCGGCCTTCTCGCCTCATCACCGCAGCGTCCTGGGCGAAGAAACCCGGCGCCGAGCGGATGACTGCCGCCGCCATACGAGATGGTCCGCCGCCTTTGTCTGCTTCTTTACGCAGATTGTTCCTTCAACGTGTGGTCAATTTCCGATCTGACTTCTGAAAGAGAGCCATTAGCTTTATTTCATCACCCCTGCGACCTGGCACGACTTTTGCGCGATCACCCCCAAGGCGCGCATGGGTGTTGTGCATTCATGTGCCCCGAACGACCGGAGTATCTAAACTGCGTCATCTGCTCACTCCGCAGCCACATGACGCGGCGCAAGGGCGCGCTCCAGCCAGGCCGCATACCAGTCGACGAACTGCATGACGCCGCTTTCCTGACCCGGTGAATAGGGACCGGGCACGTAAGCCGGAGAGAGGATCCCTTGCTGGTTCGTTTCGACGATCTCGCGATCTTCGCCATTGGTGGCGATCCAAATCTCCGTCAGGCGCTTCAGGTCGTAGTCGACACCTTCGACCGCATTCTTGTGCACGAGCCAGGTCGTCGTGACCTCGGTTTCGGTCCGGCTTATCGGCATAACTCTAAAGGTGAGTGAGTGATCCGGCAGGAAGTGGTTCCACGTCGACGGATAGTGAAACATCAGCAGCGTGCCGGCATCTGGAGGTGCAGCGCGGCCAAGATTCCTGGCAACCGCGGCCTTGCCATCCATCGTATAGCTCAACGCCTTTTCCTGCAGCGGCATACGTGCGAGGCGATATTGACCGTCACCGGCAAGGACGAATTGCGCCGGTGCGCCGGCGGCTTCGCAACGGTCGAAATGCGCCTGTAGCTTCTCAGATACTGCGCCATCCGCTTGAACACCGGCAACTTCTGGGTCGAGCGGGAAGGAGCGGCAGAGAGCCGGATGGTTGCTGCTACAATGATAGCACTCGCGGTTGTTCTCCCAGACCAGCTTCCAGTTCCCTCTCTCAACGATCGTAGAGGTGAACGCGACCTTGGCATCCTTGAGGTCGTGGACCTCCAGATAGGGGCGGGCCAGTTGTGCGAAAACTTCGAAATCCGGTGGTGTGTCGGAAAGGCAGATATAGATCAAACCTTCGAGATGGCGCAGGTTGACGGGTTTCAGGCCGTATTTCGAGGCGTCGAATTCGGGGCCCATGTCGTTCGCCCAAATCAGTTTGCCGTCAAGTTCATAGGTCCACTGATGATAGGGACAGACGAGCTTCGCCACCTGCCCCTCGCGCGCCTTGCAGATCAACGACCCGCGGTGGCGACAGGAATTGTGAAAGGCACGGACTTCACCGTCACGGCCACGGACGATGACGACCTCATAAGCGCCTACGCGCAGCGTGACATAGCTACCCGTCTTGGCGAGCTGGCAGGCCGGAACGGCATAGAGCCATTCCTCGTAGAAGATGTGCTGCAGGTCGAGCGCGTAGACCTCGGGCGACGTATAGAAGGGCTGCACCAGGCTGAGGCCCAATAGACGGCGATCGAGCAGCTGATGAATCGAGGTCGGGCTAGCAGTCATTGGCAAATTCCCGGGCAATGGTTCAACTCAGATCAATTATTCTTGCAAACCGGACCATCTGGCAATAGCATTAAATTTCACCTCGGATTAGCTGAAATAACCTCAAAGCCTACCCACTCCGGCGGGAGAACAAATATCGGGACCCTTATGCCACGCCCCTATGAATTCTCTTCGATGACCGCCCTCGTCTGCTTCGAGGCATCGGCGCGACATGCGAGCTTCAAGAAAGCCGCTCAAGAGATGAATGTGACGCCAGCGGCCATCAGCCACCAGATCAAGGCACTGGAGATGGACCTTAAATGCAGCCTGTTCCTGCGCCACCACCGCGGTGTCGAACTGACCGAGAAGGGAGCGCTCCTCTTCGTGGTGACTCAACGCGGCTTCGAGACTATCTCGGAAACCCTTACCCAGATCCGCGAGCGACCGGAGACCGTCGACGTCACCATCGGCGCGACCACGGCATTCAGTTCACTATGGGTGACACCGAAGATTTCGGCCTTCTGGAAGATCCATCCTGCCATCACCGTGTCACAGGTCGTCAGTGATGTGCCCGGAATGACCAGCCGTTGCGATCTGACCATCCATTACGGCAACCCGCAGGAGAACGGCGTAGAATACCGGAAACTATTTCAGGACCACATTGTGGCGCTGGGAACGACACGATTTGCCGCCGAGCACCGCATTGCCCGGCTCGACGATCTCCTCAAAGCACCCTTGATCCATTCCAGCAGCAACGAGACCGGTTGGACGGCCTGGGACGATTGGTTTGCCGTACTCGGATGTCCCGCCCCGAAGGGCCGCAGTTTTTACGTCAACAATTACATGATCGCACTTCAGGCGGCTCAAGACGATGTCGGGGCGGTACTTGGGTGGGACGGGCTCGTCGGAAGCCTTATCGAAGAAAGGCGGCTGGTGAAACTCGTGCAAGAAAGCATCCCCTCACCCGTCGGTTTTCATCTGAGGATCCATTCGCGCGCAACGGCAAAGGCGCGGCTGTTCGCCGACTGGCTAGTCAAAGCCACCTAAGGCGCTCGGCATTCGCCCTGATTGCCACGGCGGACCCGAAATCAGCATGTTTGGTTCACCGACCGATTGCCGACGATTGCTTCCCCTTATGTGCGCCGGACAAGGCGCTTGGTACGCCCGCGCCTCGGGCAAAAACGGACGCTCACCTTCGTCCGTTATGTCTGTCGGGACAACTTTTGCGCCCTCAGACGCCAGCATTCTTGCTGAGGCGTCGCCGAGCCCCAGAGCTGCCCGGTTACCAAAGCGCTTTTAACCTTCACTCGATCCATATGTTCCTCCGCCGGACCCGTCTCTGGCCAATGTCAGACGTCGGCGCGACAACCGGGCGGCGCAAGAACTGCTACTGACTAAAAATGGGACCGAGCGAGCGGTCCGATGTACTCGGTTCTGAATCCATCCAAACGCGCCTTGCGGATGAAGGCATTCGCCCCGGCAAGATCTGTCTCGAAAACGCGAGCGTCTTGGACGCCGCGAGCGAACTTTGCCTCAAACCAGTGGCTCGCGCGTTCGGAGAGCAGGCTGATTCGCCAGTTCCGGGCCTCCTTCCTCTCGACCCGGAAATCCGCATCGGCAGAGGTTGACTCGCTCAGTTCCACCGTATTTGCCTCGGCAGGCGCAAAAGCTTGATATGCGTGGGTCATGTCACGCTCCTCCTGTTCTAATACTGTTGGTCAGGCGTTCCTTTGCCCGAAGGGGCTCGCAGGAGCGGCGACTCGTGCTTCCTCGAGTATCTCAAAGGCGCGCCTCTACTATGGCGATCTCGTCTCCGGTTGCAATCGCGGCCAGAATACCTAAGACCGCCTCCTTGAGTTGAACCTCCAGAGGTTGTTTAGGTATCGAAAGCAAAGGCCGGTGGTTCCAGCCGATCTGACCCAGGACATTAATGTTCTTGTACCAGTCCATGAGCGAGCTATAGCGATCATGTGCGCGGTCCGACGCCAGTTGCGCACAAAGGTCGAGTTCTGCACGCCACTTTTGTTCTGCCGGAGGATTCTGGCTGAAGAAGTCAGGTTTCCCGCGTGCTTGGGCAGTTTGTTCATTCCGCCAAATGCAAAGAGTGGATTGGCCCGGCAGCTTGAGGGAGACCCGCGGTCTATCCAGCAGCTCCCAAGATCATTGTCGGTAAGGAAGTTTTGTTACGGATACGAATTCCAAAGCAGCCGAAGTCATTTGCCGATCTCCTTAGCCGACAAGAACGAGCCCTTAACGTCAACTCACGGGCGAGCCTTGCATTTAAATACACTACCAGAGCGCAACTTGGATGACAACCATAAATCGTACCATCAATACTATGTGGATCACAGATAGCACCCCTGACTATCTACTGAGTTCTGAGCAGCAACGGAACAGAAGACCCCGAGGCGACGCTACTTACACGGTCCAGTCGGCCCTAAGCGGCGGTTTTGGCCAAGTCTAAGAACGCATAGAGCCTCGAAAGGCTTCAGGTCACGACGAGCTGACGTGCCGGCTCCCCAGCAATCACCTTGAGGTTGGCGATCCGGTCTGGGGCGCAAACCCGGAAACTCCGCGCGGCGCCTGGGTAAATTCGGCATCGCGATAAGCTTTGCAGACGAAAATAGCGATTGCGACTCGCGAATACTCGAGACTCGGTGAACATCTCATGCGTTGTTGACCAGCTTGGCCAAAGCATCCTCACGAGCGCGGCGGAACTGAGGACAGGAAGGCGCTAGCAAACTATTCTCATTATGCTTCCGGCGCCTAAACTCCGGCATCGACCTCGGCTTCATCGGATAGCGGCGGCCGTACGCGGCATACGTTCTGTCGGGTGGCGTCAAGCTCACTGCGCAAAGTGATCAGATCGATGAGATCATGTCCCAGGGAGTGGTGTAGGTGGCGGCTGGGTCGCCGCGTTCTCCGGCATGGGCCGAGATTCAGCGCGCCACGGCTGGCAGGCTGATGA
>ATWE01000052.1 GCA_000421085.1 Ensifer sp. USDA 6670 | reverse complement strand
CAGGGTCGACCGTGAGGAGATCGCCGCGCTGACCGGCGTGGCGCCTTATGACGACCAGAGCGGCAAGCGTGAGGGCGAGCGCCATATTGCCGGTGGACGGGCGCGCGTCCGCAGGGCCCTGTTCAATGCCGCCTTACCGGCGTCGCAGCGCTGGAACGCGAGGCTGGTCGTTCACTACAAACACCTCACCGAAAAAGGCAAATCCCACAAGACGGCACTCATCGCCTGTGTCCGCAAACTCATCATCTTCGCCAACGCAGTCCTTAAGCGGCAAACCCCATGGATGAAAAACACCCCGCAACAAAATGCTTCCGCTTAATGGTTGCGCTTCTCCCCGCGTGCGGGGAGAAGGTGCCGGCAGGCCGGTTGAGGGCAATCATTATAGTGAATACAGCGAACGAATACTGCCGATCGTTAATATTCAAGGTAAATTTTTGTAGTTAATCAGGGATTAACCATTCCCCTTCACTATGCCTCGAAGCATACGGAACGGCTGCGACTATGATCCATCAGCTGTTCAAGAATACTCTAATGTATTGGGGTTGGGGCATGAAGAAGATTTTTAGGGGCGTTGCTGCGGCTCTGCTGAGCGGCACGCCGGTATATGCAGCGGACGTCTATCAGGCGCCCGTAGAAGCACCGTTCGTCGAGCAGCCGGTGGAGGTGGTCGAAGCCAGCGGCTGGTATTTGCGCGGCGACGTCGGTTATGCGTGGAACGATCTGCGCGGGGCCCACTATTTCCAAGGTACCAACAGCAACCTGGTCGATTTCGACCGCGCCGATGTGGACGATTCCTACGTCCTTGGCGGCGGTGTCGGATACCAGATCAACAGCTATCTGCGTACCGACGTCACGCTCGACTACCTCGGCGAGTCCGACTTTAACGGCTCCACCAGCGGTGGTTGCGGAGTCGCCGTCAATTGCGTCTCGAACGATGTCGCATCGATGTCGGCCTGGAGCCTGCTCGCCAATGCCTATGTGGACCTCGGGACCTACGGCGGCTTCACGCCCTATGTCGGTGCCGGTATCGGTGGCACCCGGGTAAAGTGGGGAACGCTGCGCAACACGAGTTGCGACGTCACGGATCCCAGCAACTGCGACCCGACGATCGAGCACAAGGGTGAAAGCGATTGGCGCTTCACCTATGCGCTGATGGCCGGTACCGCCGTGGATCTCACCTGCAATCTCAAGGCCGATGTCGGTTACCGCTTCCGCCATATCAACGGCGGCAACATGTTCGGCTACAATCTCAACAGCGGCCCGGCCTACGACAAGGACATTTATGTGCACGAGGCGCGCGCCGGCCTGCGCTATTCATTCGGCAACAATTGCGAAGCCGCCTATGTGCCGCCGGCCGAGCCGATCGTATACAAGTGATCCGAGCCGGAGCGGGATAAGGAAAAGTGCGTGCGGTTTTCCGCCCGCATCCCGCTCTTCCTGGCCCGACCTAAAAACATCGTGATCCAGACTGCGGAGTTTCGAAGGGCCGTCCCATGGGGCGGCCCTTCCGTTTTGTCGGCCTTTCCACATTCCTAAGATACATGGTTAACCCATAGTTAACCCGTGCCTGCAATAGTTAACGCGAATGGTCAGCTTCATGCTGCAGCGCTTTGCGTCCCGATAGGCGCAAATCCGCAGCACTCGGCCGAGTGAAAGGGCATGGCATGGATTGGCGACGGGGATTTTGCAGCATGGCGTTCTGCGCCGGCCTGTTGGCGCCGTTCTCCGTACAGGCCGCCGACGAAGAGCTGCTCGAAGCGCCCGAGATCACGATTTCGCCGGAAGCGACCGGCGGCGGCCGGCTTTATCTGCGTGGCGACATCGGCTACGCAGCCTGGCTGGACGAAGGCGACCCCTTCTACCGCTCCTTTGGCGGCACGGGAGCCGTTTCCTTCGACGACGCACGCTTCGACAAGCCGGCTTCCGCCACGATCGGTCTCGGCTATCAATTCACCGACGTCATTCGTGCCGATCTAACGGCCGAATATTTCGAGGGCCGCTTCGACGGATCGTCGCTATCCGCCGGTCCGTGCGCGGGCGAGGGCGCGGGGACAAGGTGCGCCCTTTCCCACAGCGCCAATTTTTCCGCGCTCGGCCTGATGGCAAACGGTTATGTCGACCTGGCGACGCTTGCGGGTTTCACGCCGTATCTCGGTGCCGGTATCGGAGCGACCCGGATCGACTGGAAAACGGCCCATGAAACCTCGACTTGTGTCGGGGCAGGCGGGGCCTGCTCCGGGGCGGCGAGCGGTGCTTCCTACGGCGGGCGGGACAGCTGGCGCTTTACCTATGCCCTCATGGCAGGCGTCTCCTACGACGTGACGGATCGGCTGAAGTTCGATGCCGGCTATCGCTATTCGCAAATCGCGGATGGCGACATGTTCGGCTCCGGGGCCGCGAAGGGCTATGACGACGGACTCTCGCGTCATGAGTTCCGCGTCGGCCTGCGTTTCGCGCTTTGGTGATGCGGCGCCGGTTTGCTTGAAACGGCAAAAGTTTCTTCAATCGCGACGCGACCGCTTGACTTCCTCTCCGAGCCGCAATATTCCCGGCGGCGGGACACCCCTCCCCAACGAGGGGCTTCTATCTGAGAGGATAGCATATGACGAAGCCTGCCAAGCCGGCCATGCGCCCGGCCAATACTCATTTTTCTTCTGGTCCTTGCGCCAAGCGTCCCGGTTGGACGCTCGAAGCTCTCTCCGATGCCCCGCTCGGTCGCTCGCACCGCGCCAAGATCGGAAAGACGAAGCTCAAGCAAGCGATCGACCTCACCCGCGAAATTCTCGAAGTTCCGGCCGACTACCGTATCGGTATCGTCCCCGCTTCGGATACCGGTGCCGTTGAAATGGCGCTTTGGTCGCTGCTCGGCGACCGCGGCGTCGACATGCTGGCCTGGGAGAGCTTTGGTGCCGGCTGGGTGACCGACGTCGTCAAGCAGTTGAAGCTTTCCGATGTCCGCCGCCTCGAGGCCGATTACGGCGAGCTCCCGGACCTTTCCAAGGTCGATTTCGACCGCGACGTGGTCTTCACCTGGAACGGCACGACCTCCGGCGTGCGTGTCCCGAATGCCGATTTCATTCCCGCCGACCGCAAGGGCCTGACCATCTGCGATGCGACCTCCGCCGCCTTCGCGCAGGCGCTCGATTTCGCCAAACTCGACGTCGTGACCTTTTCCTGGCAGAAGGTGCTCGGGGGAGAGGGCGCCCATGGCGTGCTGATCCTCAGCCCCCGCGCGGTCGAACGGCTGGAGACCTATGTCCCCGCCTGGCCGCTGCCGAAGATCTTCCGCATGACCAAGGGCGGCAAGCTGATCGAAGGTATCTTTACCGGCGAGACGATCAATACGCCGTCCATGCTCTGCGTCGAGGACTATATCGACGCGCTTCTCTGGGCAAAGTCTGTCGGTGGCCTCGAGGGTCTGATGGCCCGCGCTGATGCCAATGCCGAGGTCATTCACCGCTTCGTTGCAGCCAATGACTGGATCGCCAATCTCGCGGTGAAACCCGAAACCCGCTCCAATACGTCGGTCTGCCTCAAGATCGCCGACAATGATGTGTCGGCGCTCGACGCGGAGGCCCAGGCCGCCTTCGCCAAGGGCGTCGTGGCCCTCCTCGAGAAGGAAGGCGTCGCATTCGATATCGGTCATTACCGCGATGCGCCGTCCGGGCTTCGCATATGGGCGGGCGCGACGATCGAGACGTCCGACATGGAAGCGCTGATGCCGTGGCTTGCCTGGGCTTTCGAGACCCAGAAGGCGACGCTTTCGCAGGCTGCCGCCTGATCCGATGCGACCCGCTTCGCTCTCCCTGAGAGCGAAGCCTAATCCCCAATGGTTCAGACCTGTTTTTCCAAGGAGGCCTTCATGGCACCTCGCGTTCTCGTATCCGATGAACTGTCGGAAACCGCCGTCCAGATATTCCGCGACCATGGCGTGGAAGTGGATTTCCAGCCGAAGCTTGGCAAGGACAAGGAGAAGCTTGCCGAGATCATCGGCAATTACGACGGCCTTGCCATCCGCTCCGCCACCAAGGTGACCGAAAAGCTGATCGCCGCCGCGACCAATCTCAAGGTCGTCGGCCGCGCCGGCATCGGCGTCGACAACGTCGACATTCCCGCCGCTTCGCGCCGCGGCATCATCGTCATGAACACGCCCTTCGGCAACTCGATCACCACGGCCGAGCATGCGATCGCGTTGATGTTCGCCGTTGCCCGGCAGCTTCCCGCTGCCGACGGCTCGACCCAGGCCGGCAAATGGGAAAAGTCGAAGTTCATGGGTGTCGAGATCACCGGCAAGGTGCTCGGGGTCATCGGCGCCGGCAATATCGGCTCGATCGTCTGCGCCCGCGCGATCGGTCTCAAGATGCACGTCATCGCCTATGATCCGTTCCTGTCGAAGGAGCGGGCAGAGGAGATGGGCGTCGTCAAGGTCGAGCTCGACGAACTGCTCGCCCAGGCAGACTTCATCAGCCTGCACGTGCCGCTGACGGACAAGACCCGCAACATCCTGAACGCGGAGGCGATCGCCAAGACCAAGCCGGGCGTGCGTATCATCAACTGCGCGCGCGGCGGTCTCGTCGATGAAAAGGCGCTTGCCGAGGCCCTCAAGTCCGGCCACGTCGCCGGCGCAGGCTTCGACGTCTTCGAGGTCGAGCCCGCCACCGAGAGCCCGCTCTTCGGCCTGCCGAACGTCGTCTGCACGCCGCATCTCGGCGCATCGACGACCGAGGCGCAGGAGAACGTCGCTCTGCAGGTGGCCGAGCAGATGTCGGAATATCTCGTCAAGGGTGCGGTCACGAACGCCATCAATATGCCGTCGATCACGGCGGAAGAGGCACCGATCCTAAAGCCCTTCATCCGGCTCGCGGACGTTCTCGGCGCCTTTGTCGGGCAGGTCACCGAAAGTGCGATCAAGGAGATCGAGATCCTCTACGACGGCTCGACCGCGGCGATGAATACCAAGGCGCTGACGAGCGCGGCGCTCGCCGGCCTGATCCGCCCGCAGGTGGCCGACGTCAACATGGTTTCGGCGCCGGTCATGGTCAAGGAAAAGGGTGTGATCCTTTCCGAGGTCAAGCGCGACAAGACCGGTGTCTTCGACGGCTACATCAAGCTGACCGTCAAGACGGCGAACCAGACCCGCTCTGTCGCAGGCACCGTCTTCTCCGACGGCAAGCCGCGCTTCATCCAGATCAAGGGCATCAATCTCGATGCGGATGTCGGCAATCACATGGTGTACATAACCAACACCGACGTTCCGGGCATGATCGGCTTCATCGGATCGACGCTCGGCGACGCGGGCGTCAACATCGCCAATTTCCAGCTCGGCCGCGAGAAGCAGGGCGGCGATGCGATCGCGCTGCTTTACGTCGATGGGCGGGTTTCGGAGACCGTGCTCGACAAGCTGCGGGCGAACGAAGCGATCCGCCAGGCAAAGCCGCTGGTGTTCAATATCGACTGAGCCGCACTCGGGCTTTCAAAACACCGCTCGCCAACCCCTCCCTGCAAGGGCCTTGTGGGGAGGGGTTGGCGAGCGGCTCCTACCGCGGCGGCTTCGGCCGGCCGCGTTCGGCGATGGCGATGCCGCCGAGGACCAATGCCAAAGCCGCGAGATGAAACGGGTGGAATATCTCGCCGACCAGAAGGACGGAGAGAAGGGTCCCGAACACTGGAATGGCGTTGATGAACAGACCGGCGCGGTTGGCGCCGATCATCTCGACGCCGCGAACATAGAGGACTTGCGACATAAGCGAGGGGAAGATCGCCGCGTAGATCACGATCGCCCAGCCGGTCGCATCCGGCATGATCGCCGCGCCTTTCCCGATCTCCCACAGGAGGAGCGGTATGGCGCTCAGCAGCGCCCCGAAGGCCGGGGCGGCTATGAAGCTTTGCCAATGCATCGCCGGTTTCCACCGCAGCGCAACCGTATATGCGGCATAGACGACGCAGGCGAGGATCATCAGCGCGTCGCCGAAATTGAAGCTCAGGCGCATGAGGCTCGCGAGATCGCCATGGGCCGCGGTAATGAGCACGCCGATCAAGGTCACGGTAAAGCCGATGACCTGGGCGAGCGACGCCTTCATCTTGAAAAGCGCGAAATTGAAGATGAAGATCAGCATCGGAATGCCGGCCTGAAGGATGACGGCATTGATGGCGCTGGTGTATTGCACCGCGGAATACAGGAACGCATTGAACAAGGTGAACCCGACGGCGCCATAGGCAAGCAGCTGCAGCCAGTGCTGACGGATCTTTTGCCAGTCGCGGCGGATCTGCGGCGTCATCAGGGCAAGGATGACCGCAAGTGCGAGCAACCAGCGCAAGGTCGTCAGCATCATCGGGCTGACGTGCCCGACGGCCATCTTGCCCGCCACCGAATTGCCGCCCCAAAAGAGCGCGGTAATGCCGAGATAGAAATAGGCCCTGGCGTTCACGATGATACGGTCCGTGCGGGATGGAGGAGGATTGCCGAATGGCACGAGAGTTCGAGATATAGGCGTTAAATCCGCGGCTTGTCATTCAAAAAGGACTGGCCACCGCGCATAACGGGGTCGCTTTCCGAAAGACAACACAGTATAGATGCGCGGGTTTGAGAACAGCGCAACGTCCGCATGCGCGCGTGAACAGGAAGAGAATTATGACGAATGTCGTGGTGGTCGGATCCCAGTGGGGCGACGAAGGCAAAGGCAAGATCGTGGATTGGCTCTCGGAGCGCGCCGACATCGTGGTGCGCTTCCAGGGCGGCCACAATGCCGGCCACACGCTGGTGATCGACGGTGTCAGCTACAAGCTGTCGCTGCTGCCTTCGGGCGTCGTCCGCTCCGGCAAGCTCGCCGTCATCGGCAATGGCGTGGTGATCGACCCTCATGCATTGCTCGCCGAGATCGACAAGCTTGCGGCCCAGGGCGTCAAGGTCACGCCCGAGAACCTGCGCATCGCCGACAATGCCACGCTCATTCTCTCGCTTCACCGCGAACTCGACGGCATACGTGAGGATGCGGCTTCAAACAGCGGCACGAAGATCGGCACGACGCGTCGCGGCATCGGTCCGGCCTACGAGGACAAGGTCGGCCGCCGCGCAATCCGCGTCATGGATCTCGCCGATCTCGACACGCTGCCGGCAAAGGTCGATCGGCTGCTGACGCATCACAACGCGTTGCGCCGTGGCCTCGGCGAGGCGGAAATCAGTCATCAGGCGATCATGGACGAGTTGTCGTCGGTTGCCGAGCGCGTGCTGCCGTTCATGGACACGATCTGGCTGCTCCTGGACCGGGAGCGCCGCAAGGGCGCACGGATCCTTTTCGAAGGCGCGCAGGGCACGCTGCTCGATATCGATCACGGCACCTATCCCTTCGTGACCTCGTCGAATACGGTCGCCGGTCAGGCCGCCGCCGGCTCGGGCATGGGGCCCGGCTCGCTCGGCTATATCCTCGGCATCACCAAGGCCTATACGACGCGGGTAGGCGAGGGGCCGTTCCCGACCGAACTCGACGATGAGATCGGCCGCTTCCTGGGAGAGCGCGGCCATGAATTCGGCACGGTGACGGGGCGCAAGCGCCGTTGCGGCTGGTTCGATGCTGCGCTGGTGCGCCAGTCGGTCGCCGCAAACGGCATCACGGGCATAGCGCTCACCAAGCTCGACGTGCTCGACGGGCTGGACGAGCTGAAGATTTGCGTCGGCTATACTCTTGATGGACAGCAGATCGATCATCTTCCCGCAAGTCAGGCACAGCAAGCTTCGGCAAAGCCGGTCTATATCACGCTCGAGGGATGGAAAGAATCGACGGTGGGCGCCCGCAGTTGGGCCGATCTTCCGGCGCAGGCGATCAAGTATGTTCGCCAGGTCGAGGAACTGATCGGCGCGCCGGTCGCGCTACTTTCGACCAGCCCGGAACGGGACGACACGATACTTGTGACGGACCCTTTTGAGGACTAGTGTCGGCGCAAGGAAAGCGGCGACGCGGCAATGGCCGCGGGTCTGGAAATTGAGAAAGTACTGATGGCGGATTTTGTTGCAGTTATTCGCAGGACGGTAGACGGCCTGTCGGAAAACACACTGGAAATGCGAGGCAGGGTCTACGAGAAGGCGCGCGGTGCCGTACGCCGCCAGCTCGAGAGCATGAACCCCCGTCCGTCGGACGACATGATCAACCGCCAGCTCAACAAGCTGGAACAGGCAATCTCCGAGGTTGAAAGCGAACACGCCGAAGCCCTGCCGCCGATCGAGGATACCGAAGCTCTCGAGCCGGATACGCTCGAAGCACCGCCGAGCGACGGGGCCGCAACACCGGTAACACAGGAGGCGGAGCCCGAGGCCGCATCCGTCGAAGGGGAGCAGCCCGCCCCACCTCCGGTCGAAGAGCCTGCTTCGGACGCCGCCCCCGAAGAGCCTGAGAATCTGGTGCAAGCGGCCCCCGATGAGGAGCCGCCTGCACCGGTTGCCGAGGCACTCACGGTCGACATGCGCGAAGAGGCACCGCTTCACGAAGAGGAGCCGGTCGACGCTGCCCCCGCCGTTCCGCAATGGGATGAGCCGGTCGAGGAACAGCAGCCGGCCGCCGAAGCCGATGCGCAGCAGGAACATCCGGCTGAAGGCGTGACGGCCGCCGAGCCCGATCCGCAGGATGTCAGCCGCGATGAGGCTGAGATCGAATCGCAGACGACCGAGCCGGCGCCGGTGGAGGTCGAGGCCGATAGCGTGCCGAACCAGCCGGGATCATCCGAGTGGGCTTTGCCCGAATGGGAGGATGCCACCCCGTCGGCACGGCCGAGCGAGGCCCCGGCCGAGCCGGAAGACCATAGGCAGGACGAGACCTCACCGGCCGAGCCCGAGCGGCTGGGCATACATCCGGTCGAGCCGGAAAAGGCGGAAACGGAACAGCAGAGCGGCGTGGCGGACGCAGCGCGCTCCTGGTCATTCGACGACAGCGACCCCTTCGCCCAAGGAGCCGAAGGCAAGAAGGACCGGCCGGCCGACGAGCCGGAAATTTCCGAATGGTCGTGGCCCGTCGAGAAGGCTCCGGCGGCCGCAAACCCGGAAGAGCGTGCCGGCACTGCCTGGGACCATGTCGACGATCTGCTCGGTTTTGACGACGACGGGCGAACGGCAGATGCTTCGACGAGCAACAAGGACAGCAGTCTTGCCGCGCCGCCGGCGGTCCCCGCTCGCCCCGCGTCCTATCGCACCACGCCCAAGCCCAGCCGGTTCAGCATCAAGCGCCTGTCGATCGGCGCGGCGGTCGTGCTTCTCCTCGGCGCCGGCGGCTACGCCTACTGGCAGAACAGAGAGGCGGGCAATGCCTGGCTCAAGGGCATGGTCGCGAAGATCATGCCGAGCGATCCCGCCGGGGCGCCGGCACCGGCGACGCCCGGTGCGGAGGCCGAGCCGGCGAACCGACCGGCCGAACAGTCCGGAACAGAGGAAAATACAGCGCTTTCGGATGCTGCTTCCACCAAGTTCACTCAGCGGCTGCTTGCCGATGGAACGGAAAGGGACGAGGGACCTGCCGTCGCGAACGAGACGGCCGCCGCTTCTCAGGAAGGCAAATCCGTCGCTGCACGGACGCATGCGGTCGAGCCGCCGAACGCCGATGCCGGCGTGCAGCAGGCGGCAGCGGAACAGACAGCCTCGCCGGTGCCCGGCCAGGCCGCCAGCGAGGCAGCGCAGCCCGAGGTTTCCGTCGCCGACGGCGAGAAGATGTTCCTCTATGAAGAAAGGCTCGGCCAGTCCTCGCCGACCGCGATCCCCGGCACCGTTGCCTGGTCGATCAAGGAGGAATCGCCCGGCGGCGATGCCAAGCCCGAGCCCGCCATCCAGGCGCAGATCACGGTTCCCGATCGTGGCCTCACGGCTCTGATGACCATCAAGCGCAATGCCGATCCGTCCTTGCCGGCAAGCCACGTGATCGAATTCGTGTTTTCGCTGCCCGAGAGCTTCGAGGGCGGCGCCATCGACGGCGTCCAGCGCGTGTCGATGAAACGAACCGAGCAGGACCGCGGCGATCCACTGATCGCCGTGCCGGCGAAGATCACCGACGATTTCCACATGATCGCGCTCAACGATTTTGCCGAAGCGGTCAGCAACAATACCGAGCTTCTGCGCAGCCGCAGCTGGATCGATATCCCCATCACGTATCGCAACGGCCGCCGCGCGCTCCTCACCTTGGAGAAGGGTCAGGGCGGAGCGGACGCCTTCAACAGGGCCTTGCAGGCATGGGGCAGTTCCGGCAGCACTGCTTCCAGCGGGCAATAGAGCACTTCCAGAAAAAGCGTGTAACGGTTTTTCGTCCGGAAGTGCGCACGGTCAAAGCACATGAAGACATGAAAAATCCCGGCTGGATCTCCAGCCGGGATTTTTGTTTGCGCGTAAATGAAGTGGGCTCTAAGCGCCCTCAACCACGCGCAGCGCGCTGGCTCGTTCCAGCGCAGCCTTGCGCACGGCCTCCTGCACCTTTTCGAAGGCACGAACCTCGATCTGCCGCACGCGCTCACGGCTGATGTCGAACTCGGTCGAGAGATCCTCCAGCGTTATCGGCTCCTCGGTGAGGCGGCGGGCCTCGAAGATCCGGCGCTCACGGTCATTCAGAACCTTCATGGCATTGGCGAGCAGTGCGCGGCGGCTCTCGAGCTCGTCCTGTTCGATCAGGATTTGTTCCTGATTGTCGTGCTCGTCCACCAGCCAATCCTGCCACTGGCCGGAGTCGCCTTCGCTCGCCTTGATCGGCGCATTGAGCGAAGCGTCGCCCGAAAGGCGACGGTTCATCGAGACGACCTCTTCCTCACTGACCTTCAGGGTCGTGGCGATCTCCTTCACCTGTTCCGGCTTGAGATCTCCTTCATCGAGCGCCTGGATCCGGCCTTTCAGCCGTCTCAGGTTAAAGAACAGGCGTTTCTGGTTGGCAGTCGTGCCCATTTTGACCAGAGACCACGAACGCAGGATATATTCCTGGATGGCAGCCTTGATCCACCACATGGCGTAGGTCGCGAGGCGGAAGCCGCGATCGGGCTCGAACTTCTTGACCGCCTGCATCAGGCCGACATTGCCTTCGGAAATGACTTCGCCGATCGGCAGACCGTAGCCGCGATAACCCATCGCGATCTTGGCGACGAGGCGAAGATGGCTCGTTACGAGCTTGTGCGCGGCCTTGCGGTCGTCATGCTCCTGGTACCGCTTGGCGAGCATGTACTCTTCCTGCGGCTCGAGCATGGGAAATTTGCGAATCTCGTCGAGATAGCGGTTGAGACCGCCCTCTCCAGCAGCAATGGTCGGCAAGGTATTGCGGGCCATGAAGCACCCCCTTTGTGCGTCGCCGGCCTCCGGGACGGCAGGCCGGGCCTGTGGGTCTTCATCCAAGACCCCACGAGGCTAATAGATAAGTGCGGCGAAAGCATGATTCAAGGAATCCAGTTTCACGCTGTCGTGAAACTCGAGAAAGAATTTGGCGAGTTGAAACGCCTATAAGATTGGAATCGTCACACGCAAATTCAAGGGGCTCCGGCCCGCAGCGCCGTGATCAATTCCTGCATATCCGCCGGCACAGGCGCCTCGAAATGCATGGTCTCGCCGGTTGCGGGGTGTTCGAATTGCAGCATGAAGGCGTGCAGGGCCTGTCGTGGAAAGCGATTGACGGCAGCCCTGGCCGGTTCCGGCAGCAGATTGGCCTTGGTACGGAAGGCTGCGCCGTAATCCGGATCGCCGATCAGCGGATGACCGATATGGGCCATGTGCACGCGGATCTGGTGGGTACGCCCGGTTTCCAGATGGCACTCGACGGTGGAGGCTAGAGAGGTGCCGTCCGGCTTCTCGTGATAGCGCTCGACCACCTCGTAATGCGTGATCGCCTCGCGTGCATCGTCGCTGTCTTCGCGTTTGACTGCCCGCTTCGTCCGGTCGCCGGCCCGCCCCAGCGGCGCGTCGATCTTGCCCTTCAATTGACGCGGCCGGCCCCAGACTACAGCGCGATAGGCACGCTCGAGCGGCCCGCTGCGGCCGTGGTCGGCGAACTGATCCGAAAGGTGGCGGTGTGCGGCATCGTTCTTCGCGGCCACCATGACGCCGCTCGTGTCCTTGTCGAGGCGATGCACGATACCGGGGCGCTTGACGCCGCCGATTCCGGAGAGGCTGTCGCCGCAATGGTGGATGAGCGCGTTGACGAGGGTTCCCGTCCAATTGCCGGCGCCCGGATGCACGACCAGGCCGGCCGGCTTGACCAGCACGATCAGGTCGGCGTCCTCATAAAGCACGTCGAGCGGGATCGCCTCACCCTTGGGTTCGGGATCCTCCGGCTCGGGCAGGGCAATCCGGAAGGAGTCGCCGGGGTGAACCTTTCGCTTCGGTTCGGTGACCGTCGCGCCGTTGATCGAGACGGCTCCTTGCTCGATCAGGCCCTTGATGCGATTGCGGGAAAACTCGCCCGCAAGCGCTTCCGTCAGGAAGGCGTCGAGGCGCCCGGCCGCGTCATCGCCTGCCGTCAGGACTTTCCTATTGCCGGGCGCTTGTTTAAAGGGATCGTTCATTCCGTTCCAATTCCGATAGAAAGCCGACCATGACCGCAATCGAGCCCGAAGAACAGGAAGACAAGCCGCTTGACCCGGCGATGGAGAATGTCCGTCGCAAGATGGTGCGCCTGCAACTCGTCTCGGCCGGCGTGATGCTGGTGATGCTTATGGCCGTCCTCGGGGCGATTGTCTACAAGCTGACCCGCACGGACGGAAGCGCCGAGGCGGCGCAGCCGGCCTTGAGCGTGCCCGGCGATGCGCCGGTTAGCGCCATTGCGGCGCTGCCGGCCGGCTTCTCGGTGAGCAATGTGGCGCTTTCCGGCGCGCAACTCGTCTTCTACGGCAGCTTGCCCGGTGCGGAGCCGCGTGCGATCGTTTTCGACATCAAGGCTGGCCGCATCGTCGCCGACGTCACGGTCAGGACCAACTGACGACATGACCGAGCCTCTCCTTCGCATCGACGATCCGGCGGACCCGCGCATAGCCGGGTTCCTGTCGATCAAGGAGCGCGATCTGACGGGGAGGCAGGGCCGCTTCATCGCCGAGGGGACCGTCGTACTCAGGATGCTTGCGGCCGCGCATCGCGAAGGGCGAGGCATCGCAGCCGAGGCGATCCTGCTCCTTGAGAGCCGGGTGGCCGGTATCGCTGACCTGCTCGCGCATTTTCCGCCGGACGTTCCGGTCTATGTGGCCGCCAGCTCCGTCTTCGACGCGATCGCCGGATTCAACATGCATCGCGGCGTGCTGGCGCTCGGCCGGCGCGATGCCGCGCCCGACCGCGATGCGCTGATTGCAGGTTTACCGCAGTCGAGCCTCGTGCTCGCCGCCTGCGGCATATCGAACCATGACAATATGGGATCGCTCTTTCGCAACGCTGCGGCCTTCGGGGTCGATGCGGTGCTGATGGACTCGACGAGCTGCGATCCGATGTACCGCAAGGCAATCCGCGTATCCGTGGGGTCGGTGCTGACGCTGCCCTTTGCGCGCGAGGGTACCGCGGCGCAGCTGATCGAACGCCTTCAGGCGGCAGGTTTCGCCGTCTGGGGTCTGTCCCCGCGCGGCACGGCCGACATCACCGCAATCCCGCCGGCGCCGCGCACCGCATTGCTGGTCGGCACCGAGGGCGAGGGACTTCCAGAAACGATACTTTCGCAAATCCGCACGGCCCGCATCCGGCAACGGCCCGGCCTGGACAGCCTCAATGTGGCGATGGCGGCGGGCATAGCGCTGCATCAGGTCGCAAGCATCAACGGCAGGATTTGAGCGCAACGGCGAGCGTTTAGGCAAGATGGGTGCGGATGCTGCCCCTCATCCCGCTGCCGCGACCTTCTCCCCGCCATGCGGGGAGAAGGGGACTCGTGGTGCCGGCAGGGCCCTCCCGCGAGCATGGCGAGGGGACCAGGTCGGCGCGGCATATGCCTTCGCCCCGCTTGCGGGGAGAAGCGCAACCATTAAGCGGAAGCATTTTGTTGCGGGGTGTTTTTCATCCATGGGGTTTGCCGCTTAAGGACTGCGTTGGCGAAGATGATGAGTTTGCGGACACAGGCGATGAGTGCCGTCTTGTGGGATTTGCCTTTTTCGGTGAGGTGTTTGTAGTGAACGACCAGCCTCGCGTTCCAGCGCTGCGACGCCGGTAAGGCGGCATTGAACAGGGCCCTGCGGACGCGCGCCCGTCCACCGGCAATATGGCGCTCGCCCTCACGCTTGCCGCTCT
>ATWE01000051.1 GCA_000421085.1 Ensifer sp. USDA 6670 | reverse complement strand
ACTAGCACTACTTTGGCAGAATGGTTTTTGACGTTCGGAAGCGAATTCGGCAGTGCGGACATCGCTGTGGAAGTGGTGTGGGCGATAGCGCCTTGATGACAGCGCGACGGATGGCTGGCAGGGTCGGTTTAGGCGGGCCGTGCCGCTTCCTTTTTTTCCCTCTTTGCCTTGTGTAGGCGCTGATGTTGCAGGAAGGCATAGGCAATCATCGTCATCAACGCGTGTCGGTGTAGGCCCTGCCATGATCGGCCTTCAAAGTGATCGAGGCCGAGCTCTTCCTTCATCTGCTGATGGGCCTGCTCGCAGACCCATCGTGCTTTGATGGCCGCCGCCAACTGTTTTAATGTCGCCTCGGCTGGAAGATTGGAGAGGTAGTATTTGCGCTCGTCGTTTGAGCGCCACTCGCCAACGAGCCACGCTTCTTCGCCCGGCATGTGCTGCTGTCCCTTGTCGAGGATGCGTTGCGGGGTGCCATCAGCAATCCGAATGCGCAGGGCCGTGAAGCGTGCGGTCAATCGAGCTTTCGTGCCGTGACGCCAACTGACCTTCTTCCAGGTCGTTCCTTCCAGGATCGTTTCGGCTGCGGTCGAAAGAGTGTCGGGGATCGAATGCTTGCGCGGCCTTCCATGGCTGGCGACAGGAAAGATCAGTGCGACATCATGAGAATAAACCTTCTGATGCTTAGGAATGCCGACGGCCCAGGTGAGATTGCGTGCACTGAGCCCTTGGCGAAACGCAGCCGACAGACCATAGCCGGCATCCGCAAGCACGGTGCCAAACCGCACGCCCGCGGCAATCAGCCGATCGATCTCGGCGAGCGCGATCTCCGGTTTGGTGCGGGATAGGCGCATCTCCTCGGGAACACCAGCCTTAGCCATCCGATCTTGATCGCTGGTCCAGCTTTTGGGCAGGAACAGCCGTAAGCCCACTGGGACGGGAACCTCGTCGCGGGCCAGCGTCAACGACACCAGCGTCTGGCAATTGGCGCGCTTGCCCAGCATCGACGCATATTGCGGCGCGACCCCAACAGAATGGTCGCCCTTCTTCGGCAGGCCTGTGTCGTCGATCACCAGAAAAGCATCTGAGGCCCCGACAATCTTGTCGGCCTGCACCGCCAGTTCCGCCTCAAGCGGACCGGCATCCCAAATCCCATCCGAGATGAAATGATGCAGGCGGTCGTAGTGATCAAGCGCAAGCCGTTCCGCCATCGGCTCGATGCTCTTGCGATCTCCAGGTCCGATGAGGCCCGAAACATACACCGGGCACATCTGCCGCCGCTTCTTGTGACCAAGCTTGTCAACGAACGGCTTCAGCCAATCCGCCAGCGCAACATCCAGCTCCGTCATCTCGCGCACCCATTGAAAGTGCTCAAGATCGCCGATCATCGTTAATGCGGAGTTAATCTGCCAAAGTAGTGCTAGGTCGTGGACTCATAAACGCTCAGCCAGAGCGCCAGAGCCGTGTGGCCGCGAGTTTGACGAAAGCGAGGTAGTTGGCAACGCTTGTTGTAGCGCGTCGCAATGCGCCGACAATGCTTGATCCGATTGAAAAACCGCTCGACTAGGTTTGTTTGTCGGTAGAGGCATGGGCTGAAGCGAATCGGATCACGCCGGTGCCGACGGGGCGGGATATTCGCCCAGCCTCCACACGAACGTTTGTAGCGTTCTCAATCGCGGCGCTGACGGCGCATCCAGACAGACTATGCGGGGGGCAATTCGAGTCCGTCCGGCAGTGATATCCAGATGACGGTTTGCGCCTCGGGGGAATGGCGCGACAGATGTCCCTTGCCATGCGTGTCCGCCACCAACACGAAGCTACCCGCCGGAACGTGGCGCACCTCTCCGTCGCTCGTCTCGTAATCCAGCTTGACTGTCAACACCGCCTCCGGGACCTTATGCCAAGCAACCTCGCGCATCCCGCTGGGATGTGGGTGAAGCGGACGCTGGACGCCCGATAACTGGCCGTCACATCAAACGGCACGGCATCCGGGTGCACAGACCTCTTCGTCGTCGGCAATTCGACTTCGTCGAAATGCGACTCACCATCCGGGGTGGCAGAGATGCGCAGGCACTCCATTGCGGCTGTCTCCGTCTATGTCGCCATTGCTGGACGCGTGCCTACCATGAAGAAACGGGAAAGACTACGATGCAAGAGTCCGGTTTGGGGCCGAATGCAGACGGTCTCCTTTTAGGGAGATCACCATGAGCTGCAGTTAACTGGTGAAGTCTAAGACTATCTTTCCGGGGGCGTGGCCGGTGCGATTGCGCTCGATCGCGGATGCCAGATCGTCGAAGCCGACCACTTCTGCAATCGTCGACCGCAGCGAGCCGTCCGCGATCTCTTGAGCGATTGTGGCTAGGCGCGCGGTGTCAGGTTTGACTGAAAACCAGATGCCACGGCGGCCTGCCGGCGCGCGCGAAACCACATCAGTTGCAGCGATGCTGGCCAGGAGACCGCTAGGCGATAGCACGCCGCAAGATTTGTCTAAGATCTGGCCCCCGACAAGATCGACGATGAGGTCGATGTCGCTCGCAAGAAGCTTGAAGTTCTGTTTCTGGTAATCGATCACTTCGTCAGCGCCCAAGGTTTGGACATGGGCCACGCTCTTGGTCGAGGCTACCCGGAATGGGCGGACACGACTATCGGAAGATCGCCCGGGCATTGGGGCGAGAACCATTCCCTGATACGAAGAGACGCTGAGCCGGCGCTGGTTTACTTTAACGGTGAGACAACCATCTTCTCCCGAGATATTCCAGGGCCTTCAGGCGTCCAGGATTGGCTTCAATAGCGCCAACCGACTTCCGCCGCTTCGCCATCGTTTTCTTTTGTGTGTCTGATTTCGCATTCTCGGGTGATGCACTTTGCTCCGGCAACTCGTAGCTGTCTTTGTCTTGCATCAATTAATTCCTAATGCGCTTTAGGTGGTGGAGCCTCAGAGCTGCGGAGAAGGGACAATCTTTACAGCTCTGAGGTCATCACTCACCCAAGCGGCTGGGAGCCGCTCGAGGGTGACAACTCCAATATGTCTGAAAGGTTTCGTTCGACGGCGTGCCTCAGACCTTTGTCATTGATGAACCAGACGAAGGTCTGATGTTGCCTTTTGAATCCATGCAGCATCGCAAAATGTGAGTGCCCGCGCGGCGAGACGCGGGCACCTGCTAACAGGTTTGGGGGACCTGAATACCGAGTTGCTCGGCATCAGGATAATTCCTCGGCGGGCGCCTTTGCTCCCGCCAAAGACGACTTCCATTTCGGCTGATGCTCAGGGCAGGACCAGTGCGGCTCCGCCCGCCCGACGGCGAAGCCGAAGCTGCCCCACAGTTTTCTGGCGCGGATGGAGAAATGGATCAGGCAGCCCGCGAGGATGCCTACGAGAGTGAGCGAGCGCAGTCCTCTGCCCCCAGCCAATCAACTCCCATAGGACCTTCTGTTCTGCGTTGGAGGACAGCTCGATCACGGAACCGTGATTGAAAACCCGGAATACCGCTTACCCCCAGAGGGTCTTAGCCACAGGGGCAAGCGTCGCCAAAGCGGATGATCACCTCTTTCAGGCGCAGCAGAACGGGCTGCAATCTGGCAGCACGGCGTCTTCGAACACGCACGCGTTCACGACCAACAGCCGGCCACAGCGGTGCCCTGGCACCAGGTCAGGGAAGTCCGTTTACCGGAGAAGAAACTAAAACACCGGCCACAGAAACAGGTCCGGCTAACCAACATGCCAACGTAAAGCCTCGAATGTAGCGGTCGATCGCGCGGTATGCCAGTGCCCGCACCAAACAACGGCGCGGGCACTCTGTGAGCCGAACACACAACAGCGGCCTAACAGCGGGCGACTGGGGCGAGCCATTCCGGCGCTTTCTCTTGATTCCACTTCCGCTGAGAGTACAATATGTCTAAGCGACGTTCGAAGCGGTTCCCTTGAATGGAACAGGGCGAGTAAGCCCCAGCGAGCATGAAGAACACGTCGCGTTTCGGAGCTGCAGCGGTCCCCCACTGCAGCTCTATTTATGTCAGGCCATCTCTCGATCTTGAGGAGCGGGGCCGTCACCGCCACCATCGTCATCCGGCCAGCAGCCTTGCCAGTCGTCTCCGAGAGCTTCCTTCGCCTGGCGGCAGTCCAGACGCGATAAGCGTCTGCGACAGCTATTGCGCCGAAATGCCGCTCGCTGCCGGCAGATAGGAGGCAGTGTCCTTCTGACAATCTCAGATCAGCTGCTTCATCGTCAGCGGGTCGGCCATGGTCTACTCCTCGACAGATCACACCACGTCAGCCGCCGAGAGGGTTCCGGCCTTGCCGTCACAGCTTTGTGTGAACGGCCACCTGCGGAACCGGTGTCGGCCGTCGGAACGGTGCATATGAAAGCAGCCTCACCTCAACGTGCAGGCCTCGCTAGGCTGCCTTGCGAATGGCGTCGTTGAAAATCCGCATTGACTCACGCAGATCGTCGGCGGTTTCGCGTGGCTCTTCTGTAACTGCAGGGTCATAGCTCTCTTATTCCGAGCACCGTCGGCGGCGTCAATGGCGCTTTGGGGTCAGGGTCCCTCGCTGCTACTGCAGCCGGTGCTGAGCTTCGAGCGATCCACGACGAAAGGCACCCAGAACACGAGCAGTGCGGTCGCCATCATGCGGGTGATTGATTTGATAACCGCGTGAGGATGACGAAGCGCTGCGGTAACCGCTCGCACGGGAACGGCCGGGAGCAATTCCATGTGGTGAACCGAGTTCAGAGTGCTGGCCCGAATTGTGCGGGACTCGATCGCCTGCGATGCCGTATCGTGCTAAAGTAGGTGACTTGGCCGGATCCGTGTTCTGGACCATGATCAAAGTAACCGCTCTACCTGACCAGAAGAACTTCGAGGTCACCGCCGGCGAGACCTTGCTCGAGGCCGCTTTGAGGTCGGGTGTGCCGTTTGCCCATGCCTGCGGCGGCCGGGCGAAATGCTCGACCTGCCGCGTGTGGGTCCTAGACGGTGTGGAGGGTTGCCCGAAACGGAATCGAGACGAAAGCTTGATGGCGGAACGACTGAGGCTGGCGGATGAGGTCCGGCTGGCCTGTCAGCTCAGGCCGGAGGGCGAGCTTCGCGTCCGGCGCCTGGTGCTGGATGAAACCGACTTGATAATAACAAGTCAGCTTCTCAGTTCTGCCGAGACGCGTTCCGGCGAGTCGAAACCGGTTGCGGTTTTCTTCAGCGACGTCGCCGATTTCACGAAGCTGTCCGAGCAGCTTTCGCCCTATGATGTGATGTATCTGCTCAATCGCTACTTCGCCCAGGTTGGCGACATCATAGAGCGGAATGGCGGGTTCATCGACAATTTCATCGGCGATGGGCTGATGGCAATCTTCGGAATTGACGATCAGCCGGACGCTCCGCTTCGAGCCGTCAACGCGGCGCTTCAGACCGTTGCCACAGTCGATCGCCTGAAGCCGTTCTTTGCCTCTATGTACGGCATCGATTTCGATATTCGTATCGGACTCCATTATGGCGAAGCCGTCATCGGCACATTAGGCTTCGCGTTAAACCAACGCCTCACGGCAGTCGGGGATGTTGTGAACCTGGCCAGCCGGATCGAAGCCGCGAACAAGGATGCAGGGACACGACTGCTGATTTCCGAGGCGCTTCACGGCCAGATCGCCGAGAAGGTGGAGGTCGGCGATTTTGTCAGGGTACGCCTAAGGGGTACGTGCGAACGTACGAGCCTGTTCGAAGTCGTCAGGCTCAAGCCCGAATGCGACGCTGAACTGAACGCCAGGCAACCCCGCGAAACCGTCCGTCACGCCGGCAGGAGGTGGGTCCGCGCATTTCCCGAGGACGAGCTTCAGCCCCATGAACGACGGATTCTCGATTTCGAGGATTACGATATCGTCGTCGTTCGCGTAACCGACAGCTACTGCGCCTTCAACAACGCCTGCCCGCATCTTCATCTGCCGTTCTACGAACGTCGAAAACCTGCTGAGGTGAAGACGCTCAATCTCCCACACACGGAGAGCACGATTACCAGTGATCATGGCCTCGTCTGCCGTTGGCATCAAAGCTGTTTCGACCTGTTTTCGGGCGAAATCAGGAACTGGGCGCAGTTGCAGCAGGATGGTACTGCGCCGGGCTATGAACACACGGGTGATATCTCGAAAAATCCCGCCAGGCTCACGGTATACCCCTGCCGAATTCAGGACGGATACCTGTGGGTCGGGCTCGACTGACAAGGAACGGTTTCGGTTTCTTCGGTGAATTCGTTTCGCTCTGCCCGTCTGCCAACTCGAGAGTTGCGACCGAACTCCAGCCGCAGGCTGTTCAGCTTGGTGACGAGGGCGCCCCTACGCCGACAAGGAAACCTGTTTCGGGAACTGGACCAGCGACCAGGTCGTACTTGCCATCCAGACTGGTCGGCGGCCGGACAGCAGGAATCTTGCTCCAGCCACGCTTTATCTGCAGCTTTCGCATTTTTTGAATTCAAATGCTGCTGCTATCGCGGCCTATCTCAAGAGCCTTCCGCCGGTGAGGAACAAGGTGGCCGGTCCGTTCGAGCTAAATGAGAAGCCACGTCGTTCCTCGCCTGCCCTGCTCTCGTGCGGTCATTCTAAACGATGCACGCCCGGAAAATTGCTCTCACGCACTCCCGATAAGTTTCGCCATCTTCTACATGGGCACGGTGGCCGACCGCACTTAAGCGCAGCCCGGACTCCTGCTGCGGCCGGTCTCAGCGTCGTCAGCAACTCGATGTCGCGCACGCCCGTATGATCGATGGGCGCAAGGAACGCTCTCTCGTCTCGCACTATCTCGACCGCAACCGGCGCCGTTAGCGATGAAGCGATCTGTCACGGCTGTGGCTACTCACACTTTGAAGCAGGACCAGCCTTGCATAGCTGCATTGCACAAAGAACGTTTCCCAAATGATCAAGAAACGATCACTATGCACATAGTTGATGCACATGGCGGTTTTCCTCCCAGTTCCGCTGCAACAACTGTTCCCCTCTGGAGGTTCATACCTTCAAAACTCATGGGCCGCGGTTTTCCGACGGCCCGTTTTTCTCTTCCGCCTTTTGGTTGCGCGAAGGCGGCTGGTCTGCCCGCGCTGGCGTTTGGCTTGCATGGCTGAGCGTTCCCGGTAGCTTCGACGTTCTTTTGTGGATCACTAGCGTCTCTTTGATAGGGCAGAACGCCACATTACGGGTCTTGTAACTCGACGTTTTGGACCTATATCGCAGTGCAACATCAACGATCCTGCCGGCCATTCGATGGCAGGCTCCCTCTAAGATAAAAGCGCGCGCTCCTGGCGCATTACCGAAGGAGTCATGCCATGACAAATGCTATGAGCAACCTAGACGTCGTCACGTGCCGAGGCCGCGTCGATATAGGTGGCGCTGTCAAGCAATCTCGCGACGCAATGGGATACAGCGTCGAGGATCTCTCCTTGACCTGCGGTCTCACCGCCGCCGAAATCACAAGGATTGAACTGGGTGCCGATGTCGACCCCGCCAGGCTCAGGCGGATCGCCGCTGCACTCCAAGTGCCAGCCTCCACGTTCCGCCTAGCTTAGCAATACGGGTTCTCAGACCCGGCCCCTTCTGTAGTGAAAAGCGCGTAAATTCGGCAGGTGACGAGATAGCGCAGCCTGCCAGCGGCTTTCCGCGGAACTCGCGCCTCAGCGGGTCTCTTGGCTCCGACGCAAGTGGTGCGACTTCGCTATTCCATGTCAAACCGCGCAAGCATCTTCTCGAGCTGTAAGTTCTGTGCATGAAGCTGTTCAGCAAGCAACCTCTTGAGGCGCCTGTTGTCTGCGTCCAGAGCGGCAAGCTCGTCGAGGGAGATCGGCTCGTTGACAGCCCCGGTCTGCGGCTTTGGATCCTCGTTCCCAACTGCCGAATTGTGCGCGACCGTCTGGGTGTGCGCGCGCTTGGCGCGCTTTCGAGGAGTGCCGGTTGATGTCGTTCGCGGCTGCGATGCCGGTTGGCGCTCCTCAACTTGCACAACCGCTTCGGCCGGATGATCGGCCTCATGGTTGCTCGAGATATCGACCTCTGTGTCGTTGGCAAATGGCATCGCTGCGAGTGCAACGTCGACATCGTCGGCGCGTTCATTGACAGGCTCTGCATTGATCGGATCAGCCGGCGCGGTTTCACCTGAGTCAGGGATTCCAGCTACTTCATCTGAATTGAACAGATGCGACACCGTATCTTCCACTTCGCGGGCCAGAGCCTTTAGATCCGTTTCTCCCCAGATCGAGTTCGTCTGGGCTTTTGGCTGTCGCCGTCCCGACTTGAATTCAACAACGAACCTCCGTTGTGGCGTCTTCATCTATTTTCGATCCCAGGAAAACCGTGAAAAACGAAGCGCCGATTGGCGCCGGTACACTTTCTGCTGGCGCACCAATACAGCCGTTCCTAGCGCGCTTCAACTGCTCACTAAACCTCGCAAGCGGGCGCGCCTTTCACCCGGCAAGGGCTCGGAACAACAGCGCTTAGTTTGTCGCGACAAATGCCGCGAGGGATATAAGCTTCTGGCGTCGCACGGGAGCGCCGAAGAAACGTTGCCCGCGCATTCCGGCCCTAGTCCAGGCCGAGCCTCTTGCGCAGTTCGGCATTTTCCGCTCGCAGCTTCTCCGCCAATCGTTTGCGGAGCCTCTGGTTTTCCTCTTCGAGTTTAACAAGATCTGCCAACTCATCGCCGGCCGGTAGGGACTTGGTACCCCTAGTGTCCTTTTGCTGCGTGGGCTTCGCGGCGCCTTTCCAATGATAGTAGGTTTGCTCTGATATGCCGGCGCTCTTGATAGCATCCTTGAGGGTGCTGCCTTCGCTGACTTGCGTCTCGATCAGCTTGAGCTTCTCGCTCTTCTCTTGCTCGGTATACCCCCTGCGTTTGGCGGCCGGCGGCTTCGTTTGAGCTGCTTCGGAAGCCGCCTTCTGAGGCCGCGGCGACCTCCGCTTCTGAGCCATTGGTGCTTTCACTTCTGCGTCCGTCGTTTCAGCCGTAGCAACTGGACCCGCATTACTCTCGTCAGCCATCAGCAGTTTCCTCCTTTAGTCATCACCTGTTTTCGGCTGAGTGCTCCACAGAGTCAACACGACCATCGGAGTCCTGCTTTACGGATAGTTGATGTTTGGCTTATGCCTAGAGCCTGACCATTGACGGTGAAAGGCTCCCCGACCCGAAATCAACGGAGCCCTGCTTACCACTATCCCCCAAAAGTGACCATCTTGGCGACCCGTACAGATCGGTTCGGCGCAAGCGCCACGGTCGCGCAGTATGATGCCGTAGCATACCGCCTTCCATGATCGCGCCACCTGTCCCGGCCAGGGCGGTCGCTATCCCTAGTTTGCTCGAATCTACCTCTAGTGTTCCAAATCGTCGCCCTTTGACATGTAATATAGATCCACAGACGAATACTTCTGAAAAGTAATACTTGAAAATAGACTCGACCGGAAAGTCGTTCTCTGGTTCTATCCTGGTGTACTGTTTCCGAATTGCTCTTAAGGGCGTGGCAAATGGCATACGATTGGGATGGGAAGCGCACTCGTCGGCTTCAGATGCTGAGGTTCATGGGGGCTCTGGCGATACCTGCTCTACTATTTGGGTCCGCTATGGCGGCACTGGAGTGGACCGACACGGATGGTTCCGCGTTAAGGGCCGCACACCTTCGGTAGATCTCCAGCGAAGCTGAACCCATTCAAATCAGACCCAAAGAGGGGCATGATCTCCGTCGCACCCGGCGGCGCAGGGAGGGGAGATGGTGAATTCAGCTCAAACCTTATGTTTCGATCCAATTGGGCCTGACGAACTGGAGATGATCGGGAAAACTTTCCAGGACGAGCTGCAAAGGCGAGCTTTGTCACGCAAGTCTGAGGATGCTGAAGCGCTTGCTGCAAAGCTGATCAACGCTTATCAGACAGGGATTCGCGACAATCTGGGATTGAGTATTGTCGCTGGGCTGTTCTGAGGCAAGCGCTCCCATCAGCGAACATACGCTGAGTGCATCCGAGGAATGGTTGCCTGCTCAGCAGGCTCTCGCGCTCATTCAATTGAGTGGCGGCGTGGGCTTCCCCGCCAAGCAGAGATGACGCAGGGGGCGCCGCCAAGCTCACGAAACGTCAAATCGCTCAAGCATCTTCTTAAGCTGAACGTTCTGCAGGTGAAGCTTCTGAGCGAGTTTGGTCCTCAGCATTTTGATTTCGTCATCGAGGATTGCCAGTTCATGGAAGGACAAATCCCGTGAAGTCGGCGGTTGCACGCTTTGATGATGCTTTGGAGCGACAGCGCTCTGCGTTGCCACGTGGGCGTTGGCTCTCTTCCTACGTTCTCGGCGCTTGATCCGCAGTTCGCTTTGCGGTTTTGTACTTGCCGTGCTTTTCGGCACCAACGAATTCGCTTCGGCACCCGTATGGTCGGCTTCATGACGCGCCGGTGTTTGAGCCTCTTCAGCATCGATCGGCGGTTTTGATACGTGGGTGACATCGTCATCGCCTTTCGACTTATCCGATGCAACCGACCCTTGACCAACCGATACGTGCTCCTTGTGAGCAGGTGGACTGGCATCTACCGTCGAATTGGGCGGACGTGCGGACGTATGCTCCACTTCGCTGCCGAGAGCCTTGGCATCGGTGTCACTCCCAATCGAACTCTCTTGCGCATTCACCGATGGTCGACGCGACGTCAGTCGGGCAAAGTATTTCCACGGTGCTTTCATAGCGTTCCAATCTTCAAGCAGCTTGACAGGGGCTCCAGTGTCCTCGAGTTTCGGTGCACCAGCGGGTGCGGATCATGCGTCAGGATAGAAACCGAGGCAGACCGTGGCAATGCGAATGAGGTCGGCTGAGTAGGACACAGACCGGAAATGTGTCAGAAATACCCGCCCGCCGCCTTCCTTCCGGCCGAAAGACCTGCACATTGACCAAACTGATCTGAGCGACAGCAAATAAAGGAGGCGAATTTTGATCGAATCGGGTTCGAGCAATGAGAAGCGGAAGCTGGAGCTGACAAGCCGGATCGTCGCCGCCTATCTAAGCGGCAATGCCGTTCCTGCCGGCGATTTACCCGATCTTATCCAGCAAACCTATTCCTCGCTGAGCGGCACGGCTCCGCGACATCAGGCTGAACGGGCCGTTGAAGACCAGCGCCCCGCCGTTCCGATCAAGAAGTCCGTAACAGTCGATTTCATCATCTGCCTAGAGGATGGTGGAAAGTTCAAGTCCCTCAGACGCCACCTGATGGCAAAGTACGGCCTCACTCCGGAGCAATACCGCGAAAAGTGGGGCCTTCCAGCTGACTACCCCATGATTGCTCCAAGCTATGCTCGACAACGCTCCGAGCTTGCGCGCGCGTCCGGGTTGGGGAAGAAACGGTAGAACCAGATCCAAAGCCGGCACGCTCTTGCAAAACCAGACCTGTCGCTGAGCCTCGGAAACAGCTGCCCGTTAGTGGCCACATGCCACGACTGTCCAGATCGGCATATTTGGCATCTCATCGTAGATAGCCCCTGTTCTGGTGCGAGCCAGCCGCATATCCCCTGGAGCTTTAGAGACGATTTCTCGGACTCAGAAGGTGAACATCTCCGAAACAATCCAGACGGCCCGCTAGTCAGCTCAGGAGATCGACTGCGGTTCGCGCCAGAGCTAGCGTTCCGAAGGCGATGGATCGCTCATCGGGCTGATAGTCGGGATTATGCACCTTGTCCGACCGGCCCGGCTGGGAGGAGCCTACGAGCAGCCGGAACGACGGAACCATTTGCGCAATCAGCGCAAAATCCTCACCTCCCATGCTCGGTTCAAAGTCGAAGGCCACATCGCCGAGCTGCGAATTGATCGCGCTCACGGTGCGCTGGAGCATGCCCGCATCGTTGAAATGGGCGGTGTGCCACGTCTATAGGCAAGCTCGCAGGCCGCCCTGAAGCTCAACCCGACGCCCTCGCAGAGTCGGCGCAGACCGGCCTCCACCGTATCGCGCGCCTCCGGCTGCCGGCTGCGCACGGTTCCCTTCAGTTCGCACCGTTCGGGGATGATGTTCCGGGCCTCGCCGGCATGGATTGAGCCGACTGTCACCACGCAGGCGTCGAGCGCCCGCACATCCCGCGACACGATCGTCTGCAACTGTCCGATCAGCTGGGCCGCGATGACGATCGGATCGACGGCGGCGTAGGGACGAGCCGCATGTCCGCCCTTCCCGTGCACTGTGATGTCGAATGAATCGACCGCGGCATTCGCATAGCCGTGCACGATGCCGAACTGGCCGACGGGTATTTCCGGCCGGTTTTGCAGGCTCAGCGCCTTGTCGACGCCTTCCATCACCCCGTCGGCGATCATTTCCTTGGCGCCGCCGACAGCCTCCTCCTCCCGGCTGAAAAATGAGCCGGACGTTGCCGGTCAACCCGTCCTCCAGTCGCTTCAGCACGGCACCGCCCCCAGGCCTCCCAAAAAAATATCACAATGATTTTATCCGCTTATTTCCAGGTGGAACATTTCCTTTCATTGAAACTACGTTTGGTGTATTTACATTGACCACACAGAGCCGTATGCGACGGCTTATGAAAGTTGCCGCACCACCCCGACATAAGGTGCCGGCAGTTTTGGAGAGACCGATATGTCCGCTCTAAGGAAAACTAGAACAGTAAATCTTCGCATCGACCCTGAGGCTCACGACCTCATTGCGCGAGCTGCGGAAGTGTGCGGCAAGAGCATAACTGCCTTTATGACTGAAGCGTCCGTATATTCAGCGCAAGAGGAATTGCTAGATCAGCGCTTTATAGGCGTCTCCGCTGAAGTGTTTGAGGCTGTAAGCGATAAGCTTGCTACACCGGGTGCCGCACGCGATGAACTGGTGAAGCTGTTCCAACGCAAAGTCGAATGGATGGATTGAGTCTTGCCATATAGGAAGCCGTGCCCGATAGCTGACCATCATGTCCTAGACGGCTTCCACTCCGGAAAGCCATCGCTCGACCACTGGCTGAAGGATATGGCTCTCTACAATCAGGAACAGGGATACAGCAGAACTTTCGTGATAGCCGACGAGAATTACAACGTCGTCGGCTATCATTCGGTTTGTGCGGGCATGATCCATCGAAATGATGTGTCGAGATCCGCTAAGGGATCAAAAGCCCCTCCGGAGATCCCGGTTGCCGTCCTGGCTCGACTGGCCGTCTCGGAGGATCATCAAGGAAAAGGACTCGGATCCGCGTTGCTCAAGAACGCGCTCATGAGCGTCGTCTCGGCTGCCCAGGTGGTGGCCTTTCGAGGCGTGGTAGTGCACGCTATCGACGACGATGCAGTGAAATTCTATAAGAAATTCCACTTCCAAGAAACAAAGGGCATGGAGCGCCGCCTTATCCTCCCAGCGCGCGACATCGTGGCGTCATTGAACCATTTGACCAGTTAACCGTGGCCCCAATCCCGTAAAAGCGCCGTCGACGCGCTACCACTGGCACCTATCAATCAACGGGGTGGATCTTGTGCTCTGCATCGTATCCCCACGGTGACGGCCGCCTCGCTGAGATGGCCTGAAGGCTGCAAGTCCTGGTGCAAGCACTTCTCTATTCGGCGGTTGTGGTCAAGCGCTTTCGAGCTTGCGTTCCGGCCGGCGTTAAGATGGTCTTCGCGGGGTCTTGCTTCTCTTCGGGATCGGCACCTTGGCCCTCCCACCATGGGATCGGAAGAATGAAGCGGTCCAATCTAGGAGACGTCCTGACCGCAACTGATGCGACCGGCACAGTGCTTGCAACGAACTCACCTCATCCATCGTCCCGCGAAGGACATCCATACCGCCGGGGGCGGAATATCTTCACCTCCTCTGTTCGGTATCGAGACGCTAGGCTCGGCGCGGAGCCCTCAATCAGCGCAGCGTTGAGCCGGGCCAAGACCGTCCTTTCTACTCCAGCAAAACTCCGTTTCGTCACTCCACATGCGATGCATGATCACCGCCAGCCGGCGGCCAAGCGCGACGACCGCTCTCTTGAGACCACGTCTCCTGGCGACATTCATCGCCCAGGCCTTTAGCCACGACCATTTCTTTACGCGCGTCAACAGCACCTGGGCTGCTTCATAGAGCAAAGTCCGCAGCATCGCGTCGCCGGCAAGCGAGACATGGCCGATGCGACAGCTCTCCCCCGACTGGTTGAGCACCGGCGTCAGCCCTAGATGTGGAGCCTCAACAGGTTGTCCTCGGCTAGACCGAGTCTGCTGATGGTGTGTTTGCGTTTAGACTGCCGTGCGGCCTGTGCCAATTGTAGCGATGAAGCCAATGGGGCAACTCGGCGGCGCGCCGGTCCGAGTTTGGATAGGCGACGGCATAGGCCCACTCTCTGAGGGCGGTCTGGATAAAGCGTTCGGCCTTTCCGTTGGTCTTGGGTGTGTATGGTCTCGTGCGAACGTGCTTGAGGCCGTGTTCGCGGCAAGCCTGGACGAATGCCTTTGATGTGTAGCAAGGCCCATTGTCGGTCATGACGCGCTCGACTACGATTCCGAGGCTGGCATAGTAGGCCAAGGCTGCCTTGAGGAACGTCACAGCGCTTTCTTTCGTCTCGTCCGGCAAGATCTGTGAGAA
>ATWE01000050.1 GCA_000421085.1 Ensifer sp. USDA 6670 | reverse complement strand
GGTTGGAGCACCTCAATCAGCCCGTCCATGATCGGCTTCGATTGCCGGTCGTTGTTGCGCAGGAAGACCGCAAAGCGGCTGACCCGCTCGACCAGTGAGGTCACGTTGGCCTTGCCGAACTTCTTGCGAAACTGAATGAGATCGCACTCCCAATGGCCGAACTGCTTGCGTTCGGCCACAGTGTCAGGACGATGAAGAATGTTGAGTCCGGGGCTGAAGCGGCGACCGTGGCGCCGTCGGGCATGCCGCGGTCTGCGCCTCGCACGACGCTCCGGCAGGTGCCGCCACAGCTTGATGGCCTGGCCGTCTGCGGAATAGGCGAACTTGTAGATCGTCTCGTAACTGACGCAAATCGGATGGCGCTCCAGCCGCATGCGGCCGGCGATCTGCTGTGGCGACCAGCCATGCATGATCCGCTCGATGACCGATTGGCGCACATGGGAGAACCGGGCGAGCTTGCGCAACTTGGCTCGGCGCTCACGTGTCATCTCATTGGCGGTGACGCAATAGTAGCCGCTCAGATCCGGTATCTGCGGATCCTCAAAAGCATTCCGCTTGAGCTCGCGGAAAATCGTCGAACGATGCCGGCCGAGTTTCTCGGCGATAACCGTGGCGCTCAGGCCGGCCGCTCGCCAGCGCGCGATCCTGCGCCGTTCATCCATACCGATCTGGGAGTAGGTGCGTCTCATGAGCATTCCTTGCCAGTGATAACCCATTGGTATCTATCGCAAGTCGCACTTCATCCTTGAACCCACCCGTCCTATTCACCACTTTTACCACGCTAGGCTCCGAGATCGGCGAGAGGGTTTCGCGTCTCGCCAGATCGTCGACTGGTTGGGCTCCGCCGTTTGGGCAGAGATTTCACAAATGGCTCTTGGGTATCGCGAAACAACAGGATGCAGTTTCCGCACCGAACTTTGGTCCCGGGCAGCCCTCATAGACTGGTTATCTCACTGCTAGTTGTCGGCAAAAGCGTATTTGCGGCCAGTAACCTTCGCAAGAAGGTGCCGCATGCCGACAGCATGATCGACGAGATCAACTTGGGATCGTTGAACCGCCGCAGGGCAACCCCTACACATCGGGCTCGACGGAACACCACGATCGAATTATCTATAAAATATGACGACAGCAAAAGACGACACCATCGCGATGCGGATTAGCCGTACGCTGGCAGACCGCATTATCTCCGGAACAATTGCCGCCGGCGCCAAACTGCGACAGGACCACATTGCTGAGGAGTTCGGCGCCAGCCACGTACCTGTGCGCGAAGCGTTCCGCCGCCTCGAAGCGCAGGGGCTGGTGGTCAGCGAGCCCCGCAGGGGCGTGCGCGTCGCCGAGTTCAGTCTTGAAGATGTTCGCGAGGTCGCCGAAATGCGGGCAGCGCTCGAGGTGCTGGCGCTGCGGAACGCGGCCCCCCATCTGACCAAAGCCATTCTGGATCAAGCCGAAGACGCCACAAAGGCCGGCGACCGTGCGGGCGACGTGCAAGCCTGGGAGGAGGCCAACCGTAGCTTCCACCGCATCATTCTGACGCCGTGCAGGATGCCGCGGCTTCTCAAAGCCATCGACGACCTGCACGCGGCCAGTGCGCGTTTCCTGTTTTCTGGTTGGCGAGCAGAATGGGACGCGCCGACCGACCGCGATCACCGGGCGATCCTTGCCGGCCTGCGTGCTGGAGACGTGGAAGCGGCCGCTTCGGTGCTAGCGCGTCATGTTCAATGGGTCGGCCAGAAGCCACGGCTTGCTCCGGCGGGAAAAGTCTCAGCGGGCGGCTAAATTATCTATTATTTCCGGGTCACTTGAACTCTCTATCCCGTTATGGATTCTGTTTAGCGATAGAATCACAAATTTATCTATAATATGGAGAGATTTCGCATGGTCGCTGTTACCACAAGAATTGTCGAGTACCGGGCGCAGATCGCTCGAACCTGTTTCATTGTTCTTGCTGGTGTCGCTCTTATGACGCTGGCCGCTAAGGTGCAGATTCCGTTCTGGCCGGTTCCCATGACGCTGCACACCCTGGCGGTCATGGCGTTTGCCGTCGGCCTCGGCCCCCGTGTCGCCGTATCGATCTTTCTCGCCTATCTCGCGGCCGGCGCCGCCGGGTTCCCTGTCTTCGCCGGCTCGCCGGAGCGGGGCATCGGTGTCGCCTATATCGCCGGTCCGACGGGAGGGTATCTCGCAGGCTATCTCGCGGCGTCCTGGTTGGTGGGTTGGCTGACCTCGGGCAAGGCGCTGCTCGGGCGCCTTAGCGCGATGTTGATTGGTATGGTCGTGATCTACGCACTCGGCGTCGCGTGGCTCGCGCTCTATGTCCCGTCTGCTCAGCTTCTCGCCGTTGGTGTTTTTCCGTTCCTTTTCGGCGATCTGGTCAAGATCGCGGTCGTCGCCATCGGATCTACCCTGCTTCCAGGCTCACGCCAAAGGCAGCGGGAGATTTCCCGATGAACGCCACCGACGGCAGCATCCGGCATGACTGGGGCGTTGAGGAAATCGAATCGCTACATGAACTTCCGCTCCTGGAGCTGATCGGCCGCGCCAGCGCCGTTCACCGCCTGCACCACGATCCCAACAAGGTGCAGAAGGCGAGCCTACTATCGATAAAAACCGGGGGATGCCCGGAAGATTGCGCCTATTGCCCACAATCGGCCCATCACCGCGAGGTCGAGCTCACTCGCGATAGGCTGATGGACCCACAGAAGGTAGTCGCTATGGCGGCAACCGCCAAGGCGGCAGGAGCCGAGCGGTTCTGCATGGGCGCCGCCTGGCGGCAGGTGCGCGACGGCAAAGAATTCGACGCCGTCGTCGAGATGGTCAAGGGCGTCAGGGCCCTCGGCATGGAGGCTTGCGTGACGCTAGGCATGCTCAAGCCCCACCACGCCGCTCGCCTCGCGGCGGCGGGGCTGACTGCCTACAACCACAATCTCGACACGAGTCCTGAATTCTACGGCCACATCATCACCACCCGCACCTATCAGGACCGGCTCGAAACGCTGGCGACCGCACGCGCGGCCGGTATCGAACTCTGCTGCGGTGGCATTATCGGCATGGGCGAGAGTGTGCGGGACCGCGCCGCCATGCTCCAGGTTCTCGCCAAGTTCGATCCTCATCCCGAGAGCGTGCCGATCAACGCGCTCGTGCCGGTCAACGGTACGCCACTCGCCGAACGGCCGCGAATCGACCCGATAGAATTGGTGCGCATGGTGGCGACAGCAAGGCTCGTCATGCCGGCATCTATCGTGAGGCTTTCGGCGGGACGCGCCAGCCTGGCCCGGGAAGCGCAAATTCTTTGCCTGGTCGCGGGGGCAAACTCGATCTTCTATGGCGATACGCTGCTGACGACACCTAATGCCGGTATTGGTGAAGACGCAGGGCTGTTAGCGGCGATTGGCCTGCAGAAGCGCCCGCAAGCGTCGGCTTCCAGTGGATGACAGGTATCGGGCGGTAGCTACGTTTCCGATTGGACGGCGTTGTCACGTGCCGCCCTCCATTCGGAGGTTATCGAACCCCCATCGCCACTACCGCCAATTGCTGCGCGGCGTGATCTGCAACGAGCCTTACGCGCTGCGAATGCCGGATGTCGGGACGAATCACGAGGAAAACAGGACGTACCGGCGCTGTGTCTCAAGCGACATTGCCTTTAGTTGCTCGTGCGGTTGGGCCAGGAATTCGGAAGAAGCGTAATTCCGAATCCAGAAAGCGCCGCCTGCTGCATCGTGGCCATGTCATTGGACCTCAAGCTGTAGCGTCGCCCTCGACATACGGGTCGGCCAGAGTTTCTGCGGCAAGTCCGGCATGCCGTGGTCGAACCCGATGAAGACCTGATCCTCCTTCGCCCGTCCGATCTCCTCGGCAAGCCCATAGAAGTGAGGTGAGGCGCTGTTGAGGCGGGCCGAAGCGGTCGAAGAGGAAGTGTTGGCACTTCGTGTTCAGCCGCAAACGACCCCATCCCCCGGCATCTATACGGACACTTTCGTCGTCACCGTAATTTACTGATCGGGACGCAATAGTTGGGAGTTTATAGGCCGCGGACCTCACCGAATGGATAATTCTGAAGGACATCGGAACGCCAGCATCGGTCGTATCACGCGAAATGTTGCTCATCCCCGCAATCGGCCAAGACATCGATGCGATTGCCTATCAAGCCGAGGAACGTTTTGACCTCGAGCAAATGGCACAACCGTGGCAACTTACTTCCACCGCCCCGAGATAACAGGCCCCCCTCCTTGGCCGGATCCATCGTGATTTAAGGCGCGTGCTGCAGCCAGTCGCCCCGCGGATTGCGACGGATCATGCATTCGCTCCCCTTTTCTGTGCTCCGGACTCCGACGCAGTGGCTGAACACGCTCTGGACCCTTGACTTGGAATTGCCACACATCTTACAACTATGCAATGTTATAACATATCATTCCAAATTGAGATCGATCCATGACGCAAACCCGTTCGCTCGATAACCGCCTCCCCGTCACCGTACTCTCCGGCTTCCTTGGCGCCGGCAAGACGACCCTCCTCAATCACGTCCTCAACAATCGCGAGGGCCGGCGCGTCGCAGTCATTGTCAACGACATGAGTGAAGTGAATATTGACGCCGATCTCGTTCGCGAGGGCGGCGCCAATCTATCCAGAACCGACGAAAAGCTCGTCGAAATGACAAATGGCTGCATCTGCTGCACGCTCCGAGACGACCTGCTCCAGGAAGTCCGTCGCCTCAGCGAGAGTGGGCGCTTCGACTATCTTCTCATCGAGGGCACCGGCATCGCCGAACCGCTGCCCGTCGCCAGTACCTTCTCATTCCGAGACGAGGACGGCCACAGCCTGTCCGACATGGCTCGCCTCGACACGATGGTCACCGTGGTCGACGCCGCCAGCCTCTTGAAGGATTATGGCTCCAATGACTTCCTGCGCGATCGGGGCGAGGTGGCCGGCGATGGTGACCAACGGACGATCGTCGATCTCCTGGTCGAGCAGATCGAGTTCGCCGACGTCGTCGTGATCAACAAGGTCTCCGAGGTCTCACTCGAACAGCGTGCGCTCGTCCGCAAGGTAGTGATGGCGCTCAACGCCGACGCGAGGATCGTCGAGACCGATTTCGGCCGTGCACCGCTTGCCGACATTCTCGATACCGGCCTGTTCCGCGAGGAAAAAGCCGAGCGTCATCCGCTCTGGTTCAAGGAACTCTACGGCTTCAAAGACCACGTTCCGGAGACCGAAGAATATGGGATCCAAAGCTTCGTCTATCGCGCGCGCCGTCCCTTCCACCCGCAGACCTTCAACACCTTCATCAACCAGACCTGGCCGGGCCTGATCCGCGCAAAGGGGCATTTCTGGCTCGCCACCCGGCCTGACTGGGTTGGCGAGTTCTCACTTGCCGGCGCCGTCGCACGCTCGACGCCTTTGGGGCGCTGGTGGGCCGCCGTTCCGAAACATCGTTGGCCCGGTCATCCGGAATGGCAGCGCGTGTTCCAGCGCAATTGGCACGACGTGTGGGGCGATCGCCGTCAGGAACTCGTCTTCATCGGCACTGGTATGGACGAGGCCAAAATCCGCGCCGCCCTCGATGCCTGCCTAATTGGCGAGTCCGACAGCGAGCGCTTCGATCCTAAGGTGTGGCGCAACTTGCCTGATCCGTTCCCGGCATGGGAGCCTGCCAATGCGGTCTGAAGAAGCCATCACGCTTCCGCCGGCCACGCCCCGCTGCTCTACAGCGAAACGCCTGGGCCGCTGGCGGCGCATGTTCGCCACCCAAAGGGCAGGAAAGCAAATCTCTCCTGACGCGACCACAACGACACCGGCCGGCACCTTCCTGCTGGTTCGCGGCAGCAGGAGCAACTCCAAGACAAGCCCCGCGCTGCTCCACCGATCGCAACCACTCGAGGGGAACGGCATCAGCCTTCTGTTCCTCGCATTCGGTGATGCAGACGAGTTCGGGAGCTAACGTCGTTGCCCTTCCGCTTGTTTGAACGCCCACCCGAGACGACGTGGCCTCGACGCTCCTCAACGATCTCCTCGCCGATCCGCGGCTCGCCGAGCGGTCATCGTCAACCATTTCGGGTCCATTTCCGTCGATCACCACCTCGTCCGACGCGGTCGTGAGCAATACATGATCACCAGCACCGGCAGCATCTGCTGCCGCGCTACGAGCGACATTCGCGCGTCCCTCTTCGAACTGCTGAGCGCTCACGAGCAAGCCTTTCCTCCGTCGCGCTCGCGCGTCATCATAGAGACGACGGGACGCGCCGACCCAGCGCCAATCGCCTCATTCCGGGTGACACTCCTGCAACTGCTTTGCGCGATCACACTGTCGCCCGGTCGTTCCGCATGGCTGGCATCGTCACCGCCTTCGACAGCGTTTGCGGGTCTGAGACGCTCAATGCGAATATGGAGAGCTGGAAACAACTCGCGTTCACCGATGATATCGTCCTGACCAGACCACCTGGCGCCAGTCGCCGGTCTGGCAGCTTTAACCCTGCTCAAGGAGCTCAACCCGGGGGCGCAAATCCACGACCGCCACCAGCCAGGTTTTGATCCCGTGAGCCTGATCGGCGCCGGCTCCTACTATCTCACATCCAAGCCGGCGGACGTCCCAGGATGGCTGGCGATGGAGCGGTCCAATGAGTCCGAAAGCCATATCAGGCCCCACGACATCGACCGCCGTGGCGCCCGCATCCAGGCGCTGCCACTCATCCATGACGAGCCGCTCAACCCACGCGCGGTCGACGGCTTTCTCACCATCATGCCCAGCCAGCACCATGACCACATTTTGCGCCTCAAGCGACTTTTGCTCTCGCGGACGATCCTGCCCGGCTGCTCGTTGCACACGCCGTGCAGAACACGCTGTACCCGGCAGTCAGGCTCGACCACTGGCCGGCACGGACCTGCCGGTCGACCCAATCCGCGAGCCTTTTCGGGCGCTGCTTCCGCACTCCTCCCGCATCCGACATAGGGCAACACACTGATGACCGGCTTGGTATATCCCCCGCGCGCCCGCGAACAGGGCTCCTAACGCAAGCCGGGATCAAAGGATGGACCCGAAAGGCTCTCGGGTTTTGCGATGGCGTGGTGGTATCGGTCAACCAACTCGCCGGCGCACGCTATGGTTTCTGTCGAGACATGCCGTTTAGCGATGCCGTAGCATTAATCAAAAACCCTAATGCGCTGGTCAGTTGAATTCCTGTGTTCCGGTTCGAGCGACTCGCGCCAGGTAAAGGCGCTGTTCGGGACGCCGGCAGTGCTCCTCAACGCCGGTCACCGAGTTGCTAGCTATTCACTTCGTGGGACTCGTCACAACTGCGTCGGGTTCGGTGCGTGGCCATAGACGGCGACTGGATCGAAGACCTTCTCCGACTCCTCGAAGGTGAGGGCGATCGGGGTCTCGTCGACCGGCCCAACGGGGATCGAGCGATAGAAGCAGGACCGGTAGCCAACATGGCAACTCGCGTCACCCGCGACTTCGACCCTAAGCCAGATCCCGTCCTGGTCATCATCCACGCGGATCTGTACGACTCTCTGGACCAGCCCGCTCGTGGCGCCCTTGTGCCACAGTTTCCGCCGGCTTCGGCTCCAATAATGCGCCTCGCCCGTCTCGATCGTTCGCAGCAGCGCTTCCGAACTCATCACGCCCATCATCAGGACCTCACCCGATGCGGCGTCCGTCGTCACGACTGGGATCAAACCTTCGGCGTTGAACTTCGGCGCGAGAATTGCGCCTTCCTCGACCGCTTCAATTGTCGACCGGGGTGCGAACTGTTTGGGGCGATCACCATCACGCTTACTCTCAGTCATCCGAATGCCTCCCGCAAACCCGAGATGGAACCGAGGAAGTCGCGCCGAAGCTCGGCGTCCGTTTCGAAGGCGCCCATCAGGCGGCGCGTGACCATGGTGACACCGGGCTTCCGGATCCCACGCGTCGTCATGCACATGTGTGCCGCTTCGATTACCACGGCGACACCCTTCGGCTTGAGCACCTCATTGATGCAATCGGCGATCTGCGCCGTCAGTGTCTCCTGGATCTGAAGGCGCTTGCCGTAGACCTCGATCAATCGGGCGAGTTTGCTGATCCCGGCTACGCGGCCCGAAGGAAGATAGGCGACATGGGCCTTGCCGATGATCGGAACGATGTGGTGCTCGCAGTGTGACTCCAGCCGGACATCACGCAGGACAATCATGTCGCCGTAGTTCTGTGTCTCCTCGAAGGTTCGGCCAAGCAGATCCACCGGATCGATACGATAGCCCTTGAAAAACTCTTCATAGGCCCGCACCACGCGATCCGGCGTTCCGACCAAGCCTTCGCGGTCCGGATTGTCGCCCGCCCATTCGATCAGCGTCCGAACTGCGGCCTCGGCGGCCTCGCGCGTCGGGCGCTTTCTTGGCGGATGAGTGGGCACCAGGCCGACAATGGGCTCACTCAACAATACGTCACTCATGATTTCTCCAATCAGCTAGTTGCGAATGATAATGCAACGTTATAACGTATCACTAAAATAGATATCTCTTTCGCCAAAAATGACGGAGAATCCATGGCCCAGCACACAAAACCGCACGGCAGACCCGTTTCGCAAGCGGTCGTCGACTCGGCTGGCCGTTGAGTGGCTTCGAGCTGAGCTTCGGGCGGGCGAGCAATTGCTCCACTTCGCTCCACGTGCGACCATGAAGCTGGACCTCAAGCTCCGCGAGTCGGCCAGCAGCTCATTGAGCAAAGTGATTTTGCCGACCCCCAGAAATCCAGTCGCAGCGTCACCGGGACAGGTCCACAACGCGCAATCAACTCCTTTGTCGATGCCTAACCGGCTTTGACAGCCCTCCAGCGCCCTTCGATTGGGCGATCGGAAGGCGCAATCTTGACGAACGGAGGGGCTCGCCCGGCGACTTCCGGACGAGCCCCCGTTTCGTTCAGCTACCCAGGATGGCGGCCTTGATGGTGTCGAGGTTGTGACGGAACATGTCGATGTAGGTCGAAGCCGGGCCGTCGGCGTCGGACAGTGCATCCGAATAGAGCGTACCGCCAAGCTTGATCCCCGTCTCGGTCACAATCTGCTCGACAAGACGCGGGTTTGCAATGTTCTCCAGGAAGATCGCGGACGCCTTGTCCTCCTTGACCTGGTCAATGAGTTTCGCGACGTCAGCAGCGGAGGCCTCCGCCTCGGTCGAGATGCCTTCCGGCGCGATGAATTTCAGCCCGTATTCATGCTCGAAATAGCCAAACGCGTCGTGCGAAGTAATGATCGTGCGCTTGTCGGCCGGAATTGCATCGAGCGCGGTCTTCACCTCCGCCTCTAGTTCGGCGAGCTTCTTGAGGTATGCCTCAGAATTGGCCGTGTAGCTTGGACATCCCGCCTTGTCGGCCTCGCAGAGGGCGTCGGCAATGTTCTTCACATAGATCTCGGCGTTGTGGATCGATTGCCACGCATGCGGATCGAACGCACCATGATCATGCGCCTGGCCGCCATGACCCTCGTCCGTATGACCGGCCTCCTCGTGCCCCTCATGGTGTTTCTCCTCGCTCGTCTTCATTGGCTCGATGCCCTTGCTGACCTCGATGACCGTCGCCTTGGTGCCACTCGATTCGATAAGCCGCGACATGAAGCCCTCGAATGCGAGGCCATTGATCAGAATGACGTTCGCCTGTTCGAGCGCGGCCGCGTCAGCCGGACGTGGTTCATAGACATGGGCGTCCCCGTTGGGACCGACGAGGGTCGTCACGTCAACGCGCTCGCCGCCTACATTCTTAGCGAAATCGCCAAGGATGGAGAAGCTGCCAACGACCTTGATGTCGGCGGCGGTGGCGGTCGCAGCAAAGCCGCCGCCCAACGTGACAAGGCCCGCAAAGGTCCCAATGCGCAAGGTCCTGAACATGAAGATCTCCTTTTCGTTGATCAGGCTGCTCGATGGCGGCGCGGCGTGAAGGCGTTGCGCAGAACACCTCGCCGGCCAGCCAAAGTGGAAAGGAAATAGATGCCGCCGGCAGTCAGGATGATGGCAGGCCCCGACGGCAGCGACGCGTGATAGGAAAGCAGCAGGCCACCGAGCGTCGAGACGGCGGCAATCGCAATAGCTATCAGGCACATTGGACCGACCTGGTTGGACCAAAAGCGAGACGCCGCGGCCGGCACCATCATCAGGCCCACCGAGAGCAGTGTGCCGAGCGCCTGGAAGCCAGCGACCAGGTTCAGCACCGCAAGCGCCAGGAAGAGAAAATGAACCGGCGCTCCGACGCGGCTCACCGAGCGCAGAAAGAGCGGATCGAGGCACTCGGCCACCAATGCGCGCCAGAAGATTGCAAGCGCCAGTAAAGTGATAACGGCGATGATGACGATCAGCGCCAGGGCAGCATTGTTGAGCGCCAGCACGGAGCCGAACAGTACATGCATCAGATCCACGCTGGAGCCACGCCAGGATACGAGAAGGACACCGAGCGCCAACGAGATCAGATAGAAGGCCGCCAAGGAGGCATCTTCCTTCTGGATCGTCAGGCGCGACACCGCGCCTGCCCCGAGGGCGACAACGAGGCCGACGATGAGGCCACCGAGCGTCATCGGAATGATATCGAGACCGAAGAAGACGAAGCCGAGCGCCGCTCCCGGCAGGATCGCGTGGGACATGGCGTCACCGGTAAGACTCATGCGTCTCAGCATCAGGAAGACGCCGACGGGCGCGCAGCTTACCGCCAGGACCAGCGAGCCGAAGAGGGCGCGCTGCATGAAGCCATATTGAAGAAATGGCGCAATCAGATAGTCATACATTCGCCGATACCTTGTCGACAGCGCCCTGGCCGACGGATGATCCTGCACCAGGTGACGGACCGTCTTCACACCATCCTGCTGGCTCATCCCAGGATTCCTGAAAATTCCGAGCCCTCAGGAGGTTCTCGGGCGTCAGCACGACTTCCGTCCGCCCCAAGGCGACCGCCTTTCGGGCAAGCAGAAGCGTTTGCGGAAAATGCTCCCGAACGAGAGCGTGATCGTGCAGCACGCAAAGCACCGTCCTGCCTTCCGCCGCCCAGCGCCTTACCAGTTGGACGAGGTCGGCGATCGTGCGGGCATCCACAGCATTGAAAGGCTCGTCCAAGAGGATGAGATCGGCGTCCTGCAGCATGGCGCGGGCAAACAGAGCTCGCTGCATCTGACCGCCCGAAAGGCTGTCCAACGGGCGATCCTCGAAACCGGCCAGGCCCACCGCGGAAAGACAGCCCGCCAAGTCCGCCCTGTCTGCCTTGGTCAGACGCCCAAGCAAGCCGCGTCGTTGCCAGAAACCAAGCGAGATGAGATCGATCACGCGTGCGGGAAAGCTGCGGTCGAGCTCCGACTGCTGCGGCAAATAGGCCAGCCGCCGATAGCGCGCGGAGCAAATCCCACTGATGGGTTTCAGGATGCCGGCGATCCCTTTCACCAGGGTCGACTTGCCAGATCCATTGGCGCCGACGATCGCGGTCAGCGCGCCGCGCTCGACACCGCCACTCAGGTGGTGAATTGCGGCGTGGCCGGCATATCCAAGGGTCAGATTTTCAAAACGCAGGCAGTGGTCGGTCATGGCAAATCCAGGGTTGACAAGCCCTACATATGTTACGTTATTACATTCGTCAAACGAAAAGTTACGTAATAACATAACAGGCACGATGCCGGCCTGGCGACCACCGTAACACTCGGCATCCATACCAACCGTGAGGTTTCGCCTATGTCAGATCGGATTGCCCCCACGCCTGTCACCGTGCTCACCGGCTATCTCGGAGCAGGAAAGACCACCCTACTCAACCGCATCCTCTCCGAGCCGCATGGCAAGAAGTTCGCCGTCATCGTCAACGAGTTCGGCGAGGTCGGCATCGATAACGATCTCATCGTCAATGCCGATGAGGAGGTGTTCGAAATGAACAATGGCTGCATCTGCTGCACGGTGCGCGGAGACCTGATCCGCATCATCGAAGCGCTGATGCGCAGGCGCGAGCGGTTCGACGGCATCCTGATAGAGACGACGGGCCTCGCGGACCCGGCGCCTGTCGCCCAGACTTTCTTCGTCGACGAGGATGTCCGCTCCAAGACACGGCTCGACTCCATCATTACCGTTGTCGATGCCAAGCACCTTCTCGGCGAGATCGACCGTGCACACGAGGCGCAGGAACAGCTGGCCTTCGCCGACACGATCATCCTCAACAAGACCGACCTTGTATCGGCCGACGGCCTGAAAGCTGTCGAGGACCGCGTTCGCCGCATCAATCCGACCGCCAGCATTATCAAAACGCAACGTTGCGATCTCGATATCGCCGGCCTGCTCGATCGCAAGGCCTTCGATCTCGACCGCATTCTCGAGGTCGAGCCCGACTTTCTCGAAGCGGACCATGATCACGAGCATGACGACCATGTCACGAGCTTTTCGCTGATCGAACGCCAGCCGATAGATCCAGAAAAATTCTTCCGGTGGCTCCAGACGACCGTGCAGGCATTCGGCATGGACATGCTGCGGATGAAGGGCATCATCGCCTTTGCCGACGACACCGACCGTTATGTCGTCCAAGGCGTCCATATGCTGGTGGAGGGCGATCACCAGCGCCCCTGGAAGGACGGCGAGGAACGCGTCTCGCGCCTTGTGTTCATTGGCCGCAACCTGCCAAAGGACATCATCTCCGACGGGTTCATGAAGTGCCGCGCAGCACCATTGGCGGCCGTATAGAGCTTTCCGTCAGATCGGTGTGGGCGGAATATCAGCGCGGGGCGACCGGCGGTCGCCTCAGCTCGCCTTGACGGGTAGGAGATGCGCCACCGAATCCCGCCTGGCGCTAATCATCATAAGAAGCCTCTCTCGGGGCCTCTGTGTCTTCGTAGAAGTGATAGAGCGCGATCTGCCCATTGCTGAAGCGGCAGATCAGAGGCCAATCGCTGGCAAAGTCCTTGCCAGTCTTGCGGACCCTGTGCCAAAACCCACGGAGCGGGCGGGCGGGCACAATTGCGGGCGAGCATCCCTGCCCGGCCGGACAAGCGGAGCTGACAGCCCCGCGAAGGACGACGGGCCGGGATCGCGCTGGCCGCGCTTGAGCGACAGCGTTGCCGGTCATGCCGCTCTGCGAGGAGATTTTTTCTTCCCCTCTTTTCCTCCCTGCTTTTTTGCCCCTCCCCCGGATGAGACCACGCGCTTTGCGGGACGCCTCGCATCAGGCCGCCGAACCTTCTTTCGACGAGCTGGCGGCCCAGTTGCGTCGTCTAACTGCTCAGCGCAAGCAGACGCCGGGCCGAGGTGTTGCTGCGTGAAGGACGGGACGAGCGGTGATGCTTGGCCCAGAAAGGGCGGCGCGGATTAAGCCTGAAAGGCGAATGGTCAGAGGCCCTGCACCGTGATTTGCTATTCAAAGCCGTCTCTTTCGTAGGTAGACGGTTAGAGGTCCGCCGCTTCCGCATAGGCGACGGACCTCAGCCTTTCGGCCCACTTTCACGCCGGTGGAGTGGCTCTAATTTTGACTGCGACGCCACCGATGAGAGATGGACAAGATCGATTGCAAAAGCGAATGCGCCGGCGATACAGGACTGGACCTCTTGGAAACTGCCGTACAACTTTGCATTGCGCCGGATCTCCTGGACTTCGCCGCGCAAGTCTCAGGCCTCGTCGAAGACCTCAAGGCTCTGGCCGCAAAGCCGCTTCAGCCCGCCATAAATTTATTCGAAACCGGCTACCTGCCTGAAGCAAGTTCCGAGTGGCAGTCTCACAGGCGCCGCTAGTCACACCTCGTAAACATGGCTGCGGCTGGCCCCCTGATCCCCGCCCGGATCACGGGTCGAGGGCGACGGGAAGAATATCCCAAGCCATGGAGTTTCCCATTTTCCTAGGAAGAATTAGTCTAGCCAACATTCGAGAAGCGGCATGATGCCGTTCGGAGGAGCAGAAGGGCTACGGTTGAACCGGCAAGCGAACGCGCCGGCTGAGGATACTGCACTGCGCGGCGATCTTCGAATTTCGGCTTTCGCTTTCCTGGCAGCCGCGCTTCTACACTGCCGTATGCACGCCTGACGCAAGATGCTGGACGCTTGGCATCGACGTAGACAAAGACGTTCCGGTATGCGTCACTGTTACGGGTTCTCGTCACGGCACTTGAAGGCAGCAACATGGAACGCGGTTTTGTCATCTCGCGCCCCTTAAGTTCATAAATGACGAGTTACCGGCTTTGGCGGTTTGGATGCGCGATAGCTCCGAATTCAGCTATTGTTCGGGGAACGACTGAACTTCCCGAACCAATCTGTTGTAGCATTCGGCCTTGGAGCTGAGGCTGATTTTCTACAGAAGGAGAGTTTTCTGTTGAGGACGCTTGTCGACCTGGCGGTCCAGGCCGAGTCGTCTTCACTCAAGCCCAGGGCCTTCGGCAGCTCCCCAACGGTATTGATGCCGCCGGCGTTGAAAGCCTCCTGCAGCGCGATCTTAAGCATGGAGAACGCCTCCGGTTCGTGCCTACACGGTCTGGACGGCGCCATTGACCTCGCCACGCTCCAGCCGCTCGATCACGGGCGGCATCACCACGGACGAGCGGATTTTTTGCGTGCAGTTCATCGAAGACCATTGCCATTCCATAGGCAATCCCAGGTACAATTTCCCCTATCGAAAGGATCCTCTGTATGAACCGGAACGGCCTCTATCTCGTCATTGCCGCCCTTGCCGTGGTCACCATCGGGCTCAGCATGTACATCTATCGCGAGGAAACGAGGTCCGGCGTAGAGATCGAGATCGGCGAGGACGGCATCTCGGTCCAGGAGAACTGAGGCTCAGCCGGTAAATCGAGGAGACCCGCTTAATCCGCCCCTCTGCCTTGATCTTTCCATTATTAGCTTTCGTTAATACTCTCTGCTGACCGGATCGCAGGGGAGCGACCAATGGAAGAATTTTTTCAGCCAGTTCTCGTCAGAAACGTCCGCCATTCGGATCTGGAGAGGCTTTGCAAGTCCGTGAAGACGTACGCGGGGTGCTACGTTCTCAAGGACCCAAGCGGCGAGGCGGAAACAGCTGGCCTCGATGCTTATTGCTGGTTCCCATCACGCGACGACAGCATCCTGTTCGAGCTCCAATGGGCAGCCCCTGACGGCGACTAAGAGGCAATCCGTCCCTGGACGATGAAGACGCGTGATGCCGTCGTAGCGGTTCGGGTCGGCGTTGA
>ATWE01000049.1 GCA_000421085.1 Ensifer sp. USDA 6670 | reverse complement strand
ACGATCTTGTCGATGAGCGGCCGCGAGTGGCGGCTGCCATTCTTGATCATCACCGTGTAGCGGCTCTTGCGCTCGACCAGCGAGGTGACATTGGCTTCACCGAGGTCGCGCCGGAAGATCAGGAGATCGCCTCCCCAATGTCCGAACTCCGAGTGATCGGCAATAAGATCAGGTCGTTGGCTGATCCTGCAATCAAACGGGATCGAGCCGTCGCGGGGCTTGCGGGAGCGCGTGGGCGGCGCTTACGGCGGCCTTCCGGCAGATGCTGATAAAGCTCCCGCGCATCATCTTCCTTGCAATAGATGAAGCGGTAGATCGTCTCGGTGCAGACACGGACGGCGCTCACACCGTCGGCAAACAGGCGGCCGGCGATCTGCTCCGGCGACCAAAGTGCCTTCAGTCGATCGATAATCAGCTCACGCAGCTGCGGGTGGCGCCTGAGCTTGCGCAGACGTCGCCGACGCTCCTTGGAGAGGTCGTTGGCGATGCCACTGTAATAGCCGCTGTACTCGGGAAACTCGGCATCATGAAAGGTGTTGCGCTTTAGCTCGCGGAAGATCGTCGAGCGATGGCGCCCGAGTTGGCGGGCGATCTCATCGACAGGAACCTTGCGTTCCATGAGTTGATGCAAACGTCGGCGATCAGGAAGGGCGAGCTGCGAATAGCACTGCGACATACAAAACTCCAAGGGACAAGCCATTTTTTATTGCCATGTCGCACTTGGAAATAGAATGTACCGGCCCGTCACAGAAGATCGCATAATGTATCGTCAGGAACAGCGTAATCACCCTGCCGATGGGGCGAGATATAGACAAGCTAATCTAATCAACATCTTCTGGATGCTCGCGGCTCCGGCGACGATGTCCAGTACGAGCCCGAAGGTCGGTTGACATCTTCTCACAGCACGATTGTCGTATTCGTTTCACCGTTTAGCAGTCGCCTTAAGTGGAAGCTGGCGAGCCGATCTTCCGCGCCACGACCAACTAGGGCGGCAAATGAAGCAACTGCATGGCAATCGCCGGCCTCCAGCTCTTCGAAAGCCATGAGGTATGCCAGCCTATGTGCGCTGGCACATCTTTCCGCGTCGAGTGGCTCGAAAGCGCGGATCGGCTCTGTCCGACCCCTGAGGAGGAGATCACCCACAGGGCGTCCGCAGAAGTCCTGCGCCGCGGCGGCGATGGTGCCGCTCACGCAGATTCGGGTGCCTAGCGTCTTATTGGCTGCTTGCAAGCGCGCGGCAACATTGATGGTGTCGCCATACGCGCTGTAGTCGAAGAATCTTCCTCCCCCGAAATTGCCGACGACAGCGCTTCCGGCATGCGCTCCAATCCGGGTGTATCCGAATTCTATTCCTTTTTCTCTCCAGTGTTCGCGAAAGGAGCACGCGAAGGTGTCGAGTTCCAGGGAACAGGCGATGGCGCGACTAGCGTGGTCCGGTTGATCGGCGGGCGCTCCGAAAAGAACATGAAGTGCGTCGCCGATTATCTTTGCCACGGTTCCCTCATGGTGGAACACGATGTCAGTCATACCTGCAATGTAGTCATTGAGCAGCGGGCCGAGCACGTCAGGTTCGATCGCTTCCACCAGCGTGGTGAAGCCGGTCAAGTCGGTAAAGAGTGACGCCACCTGTCTTCGCGCGCCACCGAGTTCGAGGGCATCGGCACTGCTTGCCAGACGATCGGCGAGGTTGGGTGAGAAGTAACGCGAAAGAGACGCACGCGCCTGCTCGGCCGCCGCTTGCCGGCGCTGCACCTCGCGCATGGCCTCCACGTGTTGGATCGTCTTGGCGATTGTCGCTTCCAGATCTGAAAAATCGATTGGCTTTGTCACGAAATCATAGGCGCCGCGGTTCATCGCCGTCCGGATGTTTGCCATGTCACTGTAGGCGGACACAATGATCGTGGAGAGGCTCTCGCCCCTTTCCCGAAGCTTCGATAGCAGCGACAGGCCGTCCATGCGCGGCATGTTGATATCGCTCAGCACCACGTCCACGTCTTCGTGATCAGCAAGTACAGTCAACGCCTCAACGCCGTCGCAGGCAAACAGGAAACGCAAAGCGCCTTCGCGGATCTGTCGCCGAAACTTCTGGACGAGAAGAATCTCTAAATCCGGCTCATCATCCACAACGAGAATGCTGATACTCATGAGAAGCGCCCAACGCGCGTGTCTATCTCTTCTCTGAGTGCCGTGAAATCGATTGGTTTAGTCAGCAGCGCTTCGGCGCCACCTCTCAGAGCCTCCTGTTTCGTCTGCGGATCGCCATAGGCGGTTATCATGATTACCGGCACATCCGGCCGTATGCTGCGGGCCCTTGGCAGCAGCTCAAGTCCGCTCATGCCCGGCATGTTGATATCCGACAGAATAAGAATGAGGGAGACGTCCCTCGCATCGGCGATCCGCTCGAGGGCGGCTAGCGCCGATTGCGCGAACTCCATTACAAACCGTCCGCTGCGCAAATCGCGGCGGAAGTGCTGGCGGAAAAGTTGCTCAATGTCCGGCTCGTCGTCGACTACCAAGATCAGGTGATCCATCATCCGCCCTCCGAGCGTGCGAGACCGGCGGCAATCCGCGGCAGTTGTATACGGAATTCTGTGTAGCAACCGAGTTCCGTTTCAACCTCGATCGAACCGCCGTGCTGTTTAACGATGATATCGTGGCTGAGGGACAGTCCGAGTCCGGTCCCGTCGCCAGCAGGCTTGGTTGTGAAGAAGGGGTTGAACATCTTCTCCCTCACATCGGCCGGAATGCCGGGACCGTTGTCGCGGATTATGATCTCTACTCTGTCGCCAAGGTTCTTGGTGGCCGCGGTGAGAGACGGCGCGTAGTCCGCACCGGTTTCGCAGGCCGCGCGGTGGCTCGTTGCGTAAAAGCCGTTCGAAATGAGGTTGAGAAGAACGCGGGTGATCTCTTGGGGATAAAGGTCAACTTCGCCGGCGTCCGGATCGAAGGATTTCTCCAGGGTTATGTTGAATCCCTGCTTTTCGGCACGGGCGCCATGGTAGGCAAGATTGAGGCTCTCTTCGACAAGAGCGTTGATATCGACCGGCCGGTGCTCACCCGTTCCCTGCCGCGAGTGCAGGAGCATGTTCTTGACGATCGAGTCGGCACGTATTCCGTGCTGAACAATCTTTTCGAGATTGCCCCTGAGCATTGCAGCGAGCTCGTCGATTTCTTTGCGCACCGCGCCTTCGGTTACTGTTCCGTCGAGCGCGTGATGCAGGTCCTCGATCAATTCCACGGAGATCGCCGAGAAGTTGTTGACGAAGTTGAGCGGGTTTTTAATTTCGTGGGCAATGCCAGCGGTGAGTTGCCCAAGTGAGGCAAGTTTCTCCGTTTGGATCAATCTGTCCTGGGCGGTTCTCAGCTCCTTGAGTGAGCGCGACAGCTCGTCGGTTCGGTCTTGCAACTCCTGAAAAAGACGGACGTTTTCAATTGCTATCACCGCCTGGTCGGCGAAGGTTGACGCCAACTCGATCTGCTTCTCGGTGAATGGCCGCACGGCCGAGCGGGTCAGGGCGAGTACTCCGATTGGGGTGCCTTCACGCAGGAGCGGCACCCCGAGCACGGTTCGAAACCCGCCGAGCCTTTGCCCCTCGAGCAGTTCGTATTCCGGATCATCGAGAACGTCGCCGACCTGAACCGGCCGGATTTCGAGCAGCGTTCGCCCAACGATGGTGCCGCGTCCCGGCTCCAGCGGAAGAGCCCGAAGATACTGGCCGAATTCTTGTGAGAAGCCGTAGCTGGCGACAGGATAATGGGCGTCACCCATCGGCCGGGTCATCGTCGCCATGTCCGCGTCGCAAAGACGCGCAGCCGACGATACCAGGGTATCCAGAACCCCCTGCAGGTCGAATGCGGAACGGCTGATCACCTTTAGTACATCGGCCGTCGCGGTCTGCTGTTCCAGGGCCTCGGCCAGTTCGGCGGTCCGCGCCTCCACTTCTTCGAATAGTCGCACGTTCTCGATGGCGATAACCGCTTGGTCGGCAAAGGTCTGCAGAAGACCAATCTGCTTTTCCGTGAACGGCTTGACTTCAGTCCGGCGTATGACGAGACCACCAATCGCTTCCTGCTGCCGCAGCAGGGGCGCTGCCAAGATGGTGCGATGACCCATCCGCACGGCCATGTTGTGTCCTTCCGGGTATTCGTCAGCCTCGGCGGTCAGATCGGGCACATGAATCGGCTTTCTCTCCAGGACGACTCGCCCCGTAACCCAGTGCCGTGTCACCGGCCAGCCGACGAAATCGATCGGTATCGGCCCGTGATGTGCCCTCAGATAAAGCGTGTCTCCATCCTTCAGGAAGATAGCCGCGTCATAAGCCTCGCAAAGCCGCACCGCAGATTCAACAAGCGTATCAAGCACTGCCTGGAGGTTGAACGCTGACCGGCTGATGACCTTGAGGACTTCCGCTGTAGCAGTTTGCTGCTGTAACGATTCCCTTAGTTCGAGATTCCGTTTTCCTAAGTCGGTGAATAGTCGAACATTCTCGATCGCTATGGCCGCCTGTTCTGCAAAGGTCTTGACGAGCTCGACTTGGCGATTAGGGAACACTCCTGGCTGCGTCCGGGCCACAACGATGCTGCCGATCGGATTTCCTTCGCGCATGATCGGTACCGCCACCAGGCTGCGGTAGTTCGCCGTTTGGGCGCTCAGAGTGCTGTGGGCTCTATATTCGGAATCGACAAACCGGTCGGGTATTTGCTCGACAGATCGGCTAAGGATTGAACGTCCGGCGGCACTACCTCGGTCGGGTGGAGCGGGAAACATGGCGCGCACGGCTTCGATGCCTTCCGGTTCCAGCCTGTGATATGCCACAAAGTGCAGCAGTTCACCGTCAAAACGGAATACGTGACAGAACTGAGCGCCGCAAAGTCGGGCGGCGCTTAGTGCGATCGTGTCGAAGACCGGCTGCACATCGGTAGGCGACGTTGAGATGACGCGCAGGATTTCGCTCGTCGCGGTCTGCTGCTCGAGTGCCTCGGTGAGTTCCCGGTTGCGAGCCTTCGCTTCATCGAAGAGCCGCGCGTTTTCGATGGCGATCACCGCCTGATCTGCAAACGTCCGAAGAAGCTCCACCTGGCGCTCTGGAAAGAATCCGACGGAGCGTCGAGTGACGGCAATTGATCCGACCGGGCGTCCTTTCCACAATAGCGGCACGCCAATGGCGCTGCGATAGGACACGATTTTCGCGAGCGGAAGCATCTGATAATCAGGGTCGCTAAAGACGTCCGGTATCTGCTCGATTACACCGCTTATGAAGGCCCGCCCCGTGACATTGCCTCGGCTCGGCCGTTGGGGAAAATTGGCGCGTACCGCCTCGATGCCCTCGCGCGAAATGCCGTGGTAGGCGACGGGGTGTAGCATCTCTCCGTCGAAGCGAAATACGAAACAGAACTCGGCCGCGCATAATCTTGCTGCGCTCTCCGCTATGGCGGTGAAGACCGGGCGCACGTCGGCAGGTGAAGTTGAGATCACACGCAGGATTTCGCTCGTCGCTGCCTGACGGTCAATCGCCTCGGCAAGCTCGCGCCTCAGTAAGTCAATCTGACGTCTGAAGCTGAGGCCTGAGACCTCCATTGTCTGCCCCCTCCAGCGACAAGTTTCAGCGTAGGACCCAACGCCGCCTGTCGGCACGCCAGCAATCGGCAATCAACTTCGCGGAACGAAGAGAATAGCCTATCTGACCGGCGGTGACGAGAATTAGATCATGCTTGCATTCGGGCTTACAGCTTGGTCCGGATGCCAGTGAAACACCATTTCCAGCCAGTCGAAACGCCGTCGACGCCGGAACGGTCCTCGAGCTTAGGCCAAGAACCGGTCCACCATCGCCGAGACGAGGACTCCGTAGGTGGAAATTGCCCATGGAATTCGAATTCGATGCAGCTCCGGAAGACGTACGTCGTGTTGCCCTCGAAGGAGCATCCGTCAAAAGCAGGGCCGATATGATCCAGAACCCGGTTTTCGGGCCCGCTCTGGAATGACAGTTTCGGACGCCGCTCAAACTCTGTTCGCCCGCACAGCGAACGAAGGCGCCCTGCCGTTGGAACTTTTCAGCCACAGCGGCGCCCGCGACGGGCGGTTCGCGCGAAGGTACCGGCGCCCACGAAATCGCCTCCGACGTCGGCATCGAAAACGGGTCCAGGCGAAGGCGGTGACGCGCAGAGCTACGAGGGCACTCTGGTTATGATCTTCCGATCTTCCGACGCCAAGGCGATCAATTTGGAGACCCTGACTCGATACTTGGAACTGAGCCTGCGTCGTGGCAATCCGACCCTCTGCGGCGGACGGCAACCCTGTCGGTTACATTCAACGTCCGGCAATCCACCCCCTTCATTCATCTCCCGTTGCATTTGTTTCGAGTGCCGCTCCTTCTATAGAAGTGAGGAGCGGCCCTTCTCGCGAAGCCGGTGGCCGTCAGCGGGTGGTGATCACTCGTAGAATGGTGAAGCCGCCGTGGCCACTGCGGGATTATGGCAGCGCCCGAAGCTGATAGGCGCTGCCACCTCGTCATGAAGAATCCTAATGATGAAGGAGCGCCTTTTTTGGACGCAACCGCCTGACATTCGCTGTCACGAATGGTTTCAAATTTTGTCGGGGAGGCCGCGAGAAATGCCTGCCAGATTGAGCGCGCGCATTCAAAACTCCTCCGACCCCTTTCATTCAGCATCGGTGGAGCACGGGCCGTCTCAGCAGCTTTACGAACGGCCTAGCCATCCCTACTCGCAGATGCTGCTGATTGCCGGCGGTCTCTGGTTAGTCGTTTCTGGCATAGTTGCGGCCTTCGTCGGCGGATATATCGCCAGCAGGGTTTCCGGCCGCCCCAGCAAAACGATGGGAAGTTACCATGGGCTGACGAGTTGGGCCGTTACGACATTGATCGTTCTTTATCTCCTTACGACCTCCTCGGCGCGCTGGTGGGTGGCGCCTTCAGCGGTCTGAGTAGCATCATCGGGGGCGTTGGCAAGACTGCCGCCACAGTCACCTCTGCCGCCGCACCGGCAATCGCCACGTCTGCGGATCCAATGGCCGATATCGAGCGGCAGGTCAGAAGTGCGACGGGGGGCAACGATCCGGCAGCCCTCCGCGACGCAGCAGTCGCCGCTGTCCAGGCAGCAGTCACCGGCGACGAGGCGACTGCGGAAGAAGCACGAAATCGTGCTGCTGATGCCATTGCAAAGGCACAGAACATTCCGGTGGACCAGGCACGTGCGCAGGTTCAACAATACGAAGAGAGCTACAAGGCCTCGATCGAACGCGCCAAGCAACAGGCGACCGAAGCCGCCGATGCGGCCGCGACCGCCGTTTCTAGCGGGGCCATCTTAGGCTTCTTCTCCCTCGTTGTTGGCGCGGTCGCTGCTTGGTTCGGTGGTGCGTTTGGGACGCCACGTACTCTGATCACGACTGACGCCACGCGCCGGGCCGGCTAGTAAGTAGCGCCTTCTTCTCCAACTGCGGGAGATCGGGGGATGCGGATACGGGTTGGCATACAAACCGCATCAAGTGTGTTGCGCTTCGCCCAGGGTATCAGCGGCTACCAATCGTTGCGCAAGAATAGGCGCAATCGACGGGAAGAACCTCAGACCGAAGACGCGGGTTCGTGATCGCCCCAGCCGACTTGAAAACGAGCGTTGGAGTGGTTCTCGTCGGTTGCCTAGAAAGCGTCCGGTCGCTGCCGTGCCTAACTTGGCGCAGTCAAAGGATGTTCGGCTGGTAGCTTCTCCCGATATGGTCGCCGTAAACCCGTATTTGCCCGCAAGTGCCGCTTCAGAGATTCCCGCCGTCCACCAGCAGATGATGAAGCTCTCTGTAACAGAGCTCTTGCTCGGCCCGTGGGGCGTTTTCGCAGCATGCATGAGCGTCACACACTCGGATGTAGCTAGATTTCAGAGCGTAGGTGGACGGAGCTACTGTGCCAGACGGGACAATGGCAGGACGATGTTCACTGATAAACCGGTCGGACGCCACTCATAGCTGAGGGTACCACCGAACTGGCGGATCACAGTCGCCTCCACCAGCGTGCTGCCGAAGCCCTTGGAAGCAGGAGGGGAAGATATTTTTTTCCCCCCGTCTTCACTCCACGTGATGCTCAGGTCGTCGCCGTTGATCTGCCACACAATGTCCACCCTGCCATTGTCGCCGCACAGCGCTCCATACTTGGCCGCATTGGTCGCCAGTTCATGGAAGACGAGCGCGAGTCCGTTGACCGATTGCTCACCGCATAGAATGGTAGGGCCTTCAAGAGAAAACTCGCTCTTTCCGGGAATCGCCGCAGGCTTGTGGGGCTCGATGACGATGCTTATCAGGTCCGCAAGATTGGAAGCCGCCCCTTGGACGTCGCTAAAAGATGGCTTCACCAAAGAATGCGCAGCGGCGAGCGCATGCAACCTGCCAGACAACAGCGCGACTAAATCATCCTTATTGTCCGTACTGCGGGCACTGATGCGGAATATGCCGTCTACGATGGCGAAAAGGTTTTTGAGCCGGTGGCTCATCTCTCTGGTGAGCAGTTCCTGCTGTTCGAGCGCCTGCTGCAGTTCCTGTTCGGATCGGGCCATCTTTAGTGCCACACCGATGAAATCGGCAAGCTCCTGCAGCGTAGCTCCGTGACCGCAGTGGAAATGTCCGATTCTGTCGGCGACGACCCAAAGAGTCCCGAGTGGTTCCGTCCGTCCAATATACAATGGAACGAGCAAAACCTCTGGCAGCGACAAGCTCGCTGGTATCCAGTCATAAACGCGTTCTGGATGGATCGCCAGTGTCGGTGCGCTGCGGTCAAGCGTGATGCCACACGGCGAGTAATCGCGGGGAGTAATCGTCCCGTTGAACGGCGACAGGATCCCCCTCAGGTGATGCCAACGGAATACCGGAGACGGTTCTATCTCTTCGAGTAGACTGATACCGGCCGAAATCCCGCCTGTCAGTTCCATGGCGAGTTCGACGAACTTTGGGAGCATTTCTCCAGGCGCATCGTGCATGCGTCTTGCGAGTTGGAGAAACGCGGCCTTCTCCTGCGCGGCATCGCTGTGTGGCACTGGCCGCCGACTCAGGTCGACCGTGTAGACCGCCGAAACGTCGGGCCTCGACACCTTCACCGCTTCCATCTTGACGCTTCCCTCTCGGTGCCATGCGCGCAGACCCGCAAGGTTCATCAGTATCCTATTTACACGAAGGAGGCAAAACAGCTGACATGGGCCAATCTGGGCTCGCTCCATTGCCCCAGTATCGCCATTCGGGCACGTCAATGGTCTTGTTGCCGCGGTTCGGAAGCAGGAAGTCCTGCACGCCCGCACAGTCCAACTGGCGCTTCCAGGTGCGGATCAGGTTGGCAGTCGGGCACCAGAGCGGCACGCTGCGGTCTTTGCGCCCCTTGCCTGCCTCAGCGCCAAAGTGATCGGCATGCGGGCTCCTCAACACCGCTTCGCCGCGGCGGCTAACCCTGTGGTGTCGCGGATCCCGGACTGGTAGGCATTGATCAGCTTCGCAGCAAGGACTTGAGCTTCCTCCGACTTCAGCGGCAGAGCGCGCAATTGCAGCTCGCTTCGGAAAATTCTCTCGACCATCTTGAGCTCGTCAGGCCCGATTGGGTCGAAGCTCCAAACTTGCTCGGATTTCATCAGCTTTTCCTCTGTGCCCGGCAACGCCGCGGGGCGATGCTGGCGCAAAGTCTACGCCACTTCACCAATATCGCGAGTCATTAGAGCGCCTAACGGATAAAGGGTCCGGAACCGTACGAACGAGGAGATCAGTCTGATGGAATAACAAAATCAGCCCACGGTGGCTCTGCTATTCCAATTACTCGGGGCGCAGATTGGCGACGCGCAGCCGGCATGCTAATGTTCTATCCGTTTAGGTTAAAGCAGAGCGGCCGGCGAGGCGCGGCGGTGGCCGGCTCCGCAGCCTAGGGGAGCGGTATGGTAGTTCCTTCCCAAGCTTCGCTCAACAATCAATTGCTGACCCTGCTCCCAGAGGCCGACTATCGCCAGATCGCGCCCGATCTCGCCCCTTTCAATGTGGCGCGAGGGGCGTTGCTGGCAAGGGCTGGCGATCCCATCGAGCATGTCTACTATCTCACATCCGGCATAGGCTCGCTGGTCGCCTCCACGCCGGAAGGCAACAGAGCAGAGGCGGGCATCTTCGGGCGTGAAGGTTACATTCCGACCTCTGCTGCGATGGGTGTTGAGCTCAGCGTCCACGACGTCATCATGCAGATCGAGGGAGATGCTTACCGGATGGAGTTCACCGCATTCCGGAAGTGGATGGATAACAATCGGTACTTCGCCAAGGTCATGATCCGATGCATCGAGGCCTTCTCGATTCAGCTTACATACACTGCCATTTCGAACGCCGTGCACGGGGTGGACGAGAGATTGGCGAGATGGCTGCTGATGTGTCATGACCGTGTATCAGGCAACGAAATTCCTCTGACTCATGAATTCATTTCGCTGATGCTCGCCGTTCGTCGTCCAAGCGTCACTACGGCGCTGCATGTTTTGGAGGGAAACGGCTTCATTCGCTCATTCAGGGGGAACATCATCATCCGGAACAGACAAGCCCTCGAGGAGTTCGCCCGGGACGCCTATGGTAAGCCGGAAGCGGAATACCAGCGGCTTATGACAGGGCTTTTCTGATTCCGGAAAGAAGATCCCCCAGTCGCTGGCCAGCAGATGTCGTCGCGCTCACCCTCAGAGCTCAAAAAAAGGGGCCCCTCGGTGCATTTGCCGGGGGGCAGGCCATCGATGTGCAAGCCATTAGTGTGCGGTTTTGCAAAATAGGGCGCGAATCGAAATTTCTCTATCTTCGCTCGTCCTGCGTACGAAATCGGACCAACGGCTCGAGCGGTGGAACGAGATGTGCGCCTCCTGGGTTGGATAGCAGGTTCATAGAAGGGAGGTCTCAATGAAGGAGATCCCTTGGCACATCGCCCTTTCGGTAAGACTTCAAAACGGCATGGAGCGACGGTTTCGTGGCCCGTATGACGCCCTCGACTTCCTCGAACACGAGTGGCCGAACCATGGAAGACGTTACTACCAAGCAGTCAGAGACTGCCGTGCGGCGTTGTCGAGGCTTCAAACAGCCGAGGTGGCAAGGCTATCATTTATCGATGCCTGTATAGAGGCATCGATGCCATTTGCGGAGACCCGTGGCAGTCGCACTCCGGCTCTACTTAAGGGCACGTCTGCGCGTCGGCGGTACTGACAGGAAACTAGCGTGGTAGAATACCAAGGCCTCAGCCAAATGGGGCCTCTAGGTGGATGGTCGGGAGAACGTTTTGATCACTCCACAGCATTATGCGTTCGGCGTTCAGGGCGCTCGTCTCTCGCAAACGAGCCTTCAGGCCCGCCAATACAGAAAGCCCGCGGCGCCCGGAGCTGGTGGCAGGCCACGATGCTAGTCAATAACAAATGCTTGGCGCTTCGTCGGAAAAAGGTCGGCTAGTTCGGGCGAACGAAGCTAATGTGATCCTGGTTTCAATGTGGTCGCAAACTTCGCCACTGCGTCGAGCGTGCGATGGACCGGGCACTTGTCGACAATTTCAGCGATTTTGCCGCGAAGCTCCTCCGAGACCTCAGCATCAATGGAAATGACGCGTTCGAAGCGGTTAATCCTGCCGCTGCCGCTGCCGCTGCCGCTGCGTTCCAGTCCGGTGCACTCCTCCCAATCCTTCGCAGGGATCTTGGCGTGTGAGACGTCGACGCCGATGCGTCCGAGCTTCAGCTGCTTGTGGACCGGCATAGAGGCGCAGCGTCATCGAGGTGCAGGCGCCAAGTGCGATCGCGAGGAAGTCGTAGGGCGATGCGCACCACCAACATGATGGGTTGTGTGAGCAACGTTTCCGCCAAAGCGAATGCGTCCCAAGCGAGTGTCTTCTGCGCGTGCGAGAAGAGCATTCGGGTTGCTCCGCCAGGCTGTTGGCCGCGCGCCGTCTTGTAGGAGTCCGTCGCGTCGCAGACGTCACGCTCACTCAGACCACTCGTCTTGGCGACCTCTGGGCTAGTGGGGAGGAGTTCATTGATCCTGAGTGCGGCAACGCGTGCTTCTGCGGTCCTCTGCGCGGCCATCGCATCGAGAGCACCCAGAGGGTCGTAGCTGCTGAATTCTTCACGGAACACGCGGGGGATTGATGCAACGCCCGTTACAGAAGATCGCCTAATGTATCGACGGGAACTGTCGGCCGCGGACCAGCGCCCCTGAGGCAAGACTTTTTGAACCGAGGCAAGCATCACTTCGCACAGGCGGCGACCGCCGGAATAGCGCTGATAGCTGTAGACGATAGCCGCGGGAGCACGCAGCGATGTGGCATAATGCCAGAGGCGATAAAGTCGCTGACGATGTCGCGTCGCTTCACAGCGACGGCAACATGTGACGAAGCAAACCGCCCTTAAGGGAGGAAGGAGAAGACCCTCGAGCGACATCGCAACTGCTCCGAAGCCCTGCAGAAAGCCCCAAATTTCCACGGTTACGCTCTTTCCCCCAACGTGCTTATGTCTTCCTGCTAAAAAACGCATAAGCACGTGTGGCAACGGTGGCAGCATTGCTATGGCGCGAGGTCAGGACTCGAAGCCGCAACATTTTTGCTGGTGTGAGCGGAGCTCTCCTCGCTTTTTGCCACTGCTGCTACGGGTGTCGGACTGTTTTTTTTTATGGAGTGAGGGATGAATCAGGGGTTGCCGTTCGTAAATCCGGGAGCCATCGTGGCAGCACAGCCTGGAAGCGACGCGTTAGAGAGAGCCCCAAACTCTCCTGGGCCCCATCGTAGCGGCGAAGGTACCCTGGTCAGCTATCTCGACCTTGCCCGCGTCATGGAGCGTGCAAGCCGGCGCTTTTATGGGGTGCTGCGCGCGGAACTGACGATGCTCGGCGTGGACGACATCGGGCCAGCGCAGGCAATGGTTCTTTTGTCTATAGGAGAGGCGGAACTCTCGGTGGGAGAGCTCTTGGACCGCGGCCATTACATGGGTTCCAATGTCTCCTACCACCTGAAGCAGCTTGCGCAGGGAGACTATATCGATCGGATCGCGTCACAGCGGGACAAACGGTCTGTCCGTATTCGGCTTTCGGAAAAGGGCAAGAAGCTGTGTGCAGGCCTGCGGGAGGCGGGGAAATCCTACGAACGTGGGCTAAGCCAGGCCGAGCAGGAACGGAGAAATCTTGCGACGGCCTTTCAGACGCTGCTTCAGCTCGAGCTCGTTTGGAGCAATGCCGTTCGCTACGGCATCTGACAAAGCCCTCCCGCTGCTTGGCATCAGGGATTGATGGGGACTCGCTCCTTCATGCCTGGTCAGGGGCCTTTGCCGCCAAGGGCGTCGCTCAGGAAAAATTGATACACCGCCAACAATGCTGATTTCTCTGAATGGCCGTCCAGCCGCCACTTTCCTCCTGTGCATTTACGCCGAGCGTCTCAATTCGATGGCCATCGCGGGCCCGTGGCGGATGGTTTGATACACCACGCAGTAGCGTTCAGTCAGCTTTAGCAACTGATCCAACTTCTCCTGCGGGGCGTCCGTCTCAAGCTCGAAGACAATGCGGATCTGCTCGAAACCTACCGGTGCATCTTTGACGATGCCCAGAGTGCCGCGAAAGTCGACATCGCCTTCAGCGGACACTGTGCCGCCTGTCAACGGGATCTCGAGGGCCGTTGCGACGGCCTTGAGCGTCACGCCGGCGCAGGCGACGAGCGCCTCGAGCAGCATGTCGCCCGAGCAAAGTTCAACGCCGGTTCCGCCGGTAGCCCTGTGCAGGCCGGCCACTGCCAGTGCGTGCCCAGTCTCGACCTTGCAGGCGATGTTCTGTGCGTCAAGTGTCCCGCGCGCCTTCAGCGTGAAACGGGCTGCCTCGGGCTCTGCATAATAGCGTTCCTTTATCGGCGCTTGGATCGCGCGCAGCTCCACGGCGTTCATGATGATCTCCTCCCCTACCAGCGGCCTTTTGGCGACCAACGCAGCAACCCTCGGGCGTTGCTCGCCGGAACACGTTCTCCCCGCGAGGTTCGGCTATCATGAGGGTATCCTAGGCGTGGATGTGCAACGCGTTGCATGCACCAGCGGCGTCTCTGCTAAAACAGAGCTATTTCTGCTTCCTGCGAAGGCCGAGCACGCTGTCCGCGAACTTGACTTGAGCGCCCGGAAGGGCGGCGACCGGTGCTACTGTCTTGTCCTTCTTTGGTTTTCGAACTTCACGATTACTTCTTGCCTGGCCTTTCGCCATCTAGTCCTCCATTTTCAGTCGATTGACTTTCAATGGCCGGCATCGCCATACTCCTGCGCCCGCTCAGCAAGGACGAAGTGTTCCAACTCGGAGGAAGGAGAGCCTCGCGCGCGGTTCGACTGAACTGAACCACTTGATGCGTGGTGCGGCCGCGGGCTCGTCTTCACGAATCTGCCGCAGCCGAGCGTTCTCGCCGTATGCAAACCCGCTGACGCTGACGAGATTACGTGCTGTACTATGAAGGTGCAGGTCGGAAGACATGCTGTCCTCCTTTCGTTGGGGCCAGGACACCAAGGCCCCGAAGCAGCAGCGCCCTTGATCCGGCTGCTGAAGCTGACAGCATGCATCGTTTCACGGACATACGCAATGGCGACTGGCTCTTTGCTAGCGATCAACGGAAACGCCACGCCAAGCGTCGCACGGAGACCGTCGCCGATGCAATCTCCGTGGGCGTACCCGCATTTGTCGCTTCCCCATGCCAAGAGGGCCGCGTCACACGGCGATGGCGGCGGCAAGGTCAGGACCCTAGAGTTCGGCATGCCGGCTGATCCATGACCACAGGAGTCCGTCTGTGTGGGGCACCGGTGTCACCGGCAATCGCCGCAACGGGCCGCGATGCGGCCTGGGCCAGTCAGTCAGAGCGTTCGATGCATAACAAGCGTGTCAATGAATCCAAGGATCGGGTGCTCGAAAGCCTGTAGTATCGTTCCGACAACGTCGAACCCAAGATGACGCCAAAGCTTGACCGCGCGTTCGTTCGTGCTCACCACGCAGTTGAACTGCATAGCCCGGAAGCCTCGCGCAGCCGCGTGCGCAAGGGAGTGCTGACACATCGCCGTTGCAACACCCCGGCCGACCGAGTCCGGCGCGGTCATATAGCCGCAGTTGGCCACGTGGGCGCCGCCGCCGCGTTGATTCGCATGTAGAAAATAGGTTCCTACCACCATCCCCTGCGTCTCTGCGACGAACACCTCATGATCCGGGGAAAACCAGTAGGACAGCGCGTCGGACCGGCTCCAGTCACGCGGCAGCGCGTAGGTTTCGCCTACCCGCAAGATAGGCCCGACTATGCTCCAAACGGCATCTGCGTCGGCAAGTGTGGCTGCGCGAATGATGCGTTCGTCGCTCATCTCCAGCGATTACTCTTAATTGAAAGCAGTCCGGCAGTGTACCGACGCTACGTGGATGAGTCTATCAGTCTGATTTCCGCTCACGGGTCAGGACTTGGCCGGCTCCTGCTGCGCGTCCGGAGGGGTGGAGAGTCTAAGCCAAGCGCAACATGTACCTGTGAAGCACTCGGCCAGGCATTACGCTCACAGGGGATTGACGTAAGGCTGGAGGATCTAATCCAGGTGCAACAATGACGAGTGGAGGGTAGGGGATTACCCGCAATCGCGCAAATGCGCCATGAACACCTCGGCTGGTGTCCCATAGCCAAGGCACTTCCTCGGCAGCGAATTTAGACGGTGGGCAAGGGCGACAAGCTGCGGCTGACTGACAACGGACAGGTCCGTATCGCCAGGCATGAAGCGGCGGATGCGCTTGTTGGCGTTCTCGACGGCGCCTTTCTGCCACGGTGAGTTCGGGTCGCAGAACCAGCTCCTGGCGCCGATCTCATCTTCCGAAGCCCTGAAACCGCGAAACTCGATACCACGGTCGATGGTGAAGCTCTGCCGGGCAAAGGCGGGTAGCGGTGAGAAGGCATCGACGATCTTGTCGATGAGCGGCCGCGAGTGGCGGCTGCCATTCTTGATCATCACCGTGTAGCGGCTCTTGCGCTCGACCAGCGAGG
>ATWE01000048.1 GCA_000421085.1 Ensifer sp. USDA 6670 | reverse complement strand
TCGCCTGTCGCGCGATCACGAGGACATCGCCGGTCTCTTCAAGCGCATGTCCTATTCGGACGTGAAGATGTTCACCCTTTCTGAGGTGAAGTCTCGCATCTGCATGTCAGCCTCGAAGGCACGATGTACGCCCTATTCCTGAGGGATCTGGCCGACAAGACGCGCCGCGGACAACGCAGCCGTGTCGAGTTACCGTGGCTACTCGGCGATCTCCCGCTACGCTGATCGGCTGCTCGACGGCACGCAACAAGGGCACCTGCGACAACCGCGTTAACATCCGCCGCGACGAGCTGGAGGCGCGGGTGCTCAACGCCCTGCGCACCAAGCTCGTGGACCCCGCCATGTTCGCCCGCTTCTGCGAAGTGTTCACACAGGGTCGCTCGCCGATCCATGTGCGCAAGCTAGCAAATGGTGCGCGACGCGAAAAGCGAGTCGACGACATCTACCGGCCGGCGAGTGTTCAACGAACGCGTACCGCCGTTAGCAAACCCGCACCAGTCGCAAGTGGTCGACGAGTTCATACCTCTCGCCCCCTGCTAATCTTGGCGCCGATCAGACCGACGTGCCAGCAGCCAGGAAATCGAAAATCTGCATATTGCCCGCTGGGAGGAGACATCGCCTACTTGCCTCATACAGCCTGGCGCGGAACGACGAAACCGAGCTCCAGCCTGTTGCGAGAGCAGTGAACCTGCCCCTCCCCGCAGCCCCGTGATGGACTGCGATACAGCAGCTGGCCCGCCAGGGCCATGGCAAGTGAAATGAGCGCACCAGGCGCAGGCGCGTCAGCGCCGAAGCCAGTTCGCGCGCAACTTGACCGGTTAACAGCGCAGCCGCAGGAGGCTTAGCATAGCGCCGCCCGAAGGGCGGAAGCCGGGATCGACTGCGCCCGGCAAGTTGCTCCGCTTGGCCGCCCAAGTCCACCCTTCGTTTAGGCTGCACTAACAACTTGCAACGTCTGTAATGATCCTAGCGGCCGACATTCGTTCCTGCTTGTTTCAAGACGCTAACCGAAGCGGCGATCGTCACCTTTGGCTCAGCTTCAGTTCGGGTGCGCGAAATGACGCGTCCGTTCGGGCGCAACGCCCGAGGCTAAGTTGACACTTCGTTTCTGCCACCCAAGCATCCGAAGACGTCCGAGAACAGCATCGCTGTATCGCCGCGATCGCCAGCATGGCAAACACGATTTTACGGGTATGCACAAGAGTGACCCCGATCTACAGTAGTTGTGATTCATTTAGTGGTTTCAAGGGAATGGCCGAAGAGAAACGCGCACAATCGTCGATGAGATCGAGTCTCGAACACCTGCCGGAGAAGAAGCAGCGCGAGCTCGCCCGTATTGTCGAGGTCATTCACGAGGAGTTTGAAGACGCGCTGAAGGGCGGGACGAGCGATTTCAAGAAGCGCGGTCGTATTCTCAAAATCATTCTGTTTGGCTCTTACGCCCGCGGGACTTGGGTCGACGAGCCACACACGAAGAAAGGCTACAAATCCGATTACGACCTCTTGGTCGTGGTAAATGACCGGCGGCTGACGGATTTTGCAACCTACTGGTCAAAGGCTGAGGACCGGCTGATGCATCTCTCGGAGGTTCACACGCCGGTGAGCCTCATTGTCCATTCGCGCCGAGAGGTGAATACGGCCTTGTATGAAGGGCAACCCTTCTTCGTTGACATCCGTCGCGATGGCATCGTGATCTATGAGTTGGACGACGAGCCACTCGCAGAGCCCAGGCCACAAACGCCAACCGAGGCCTACCGACTAGCCAAAGAGCATTTCGAAAGACAATGCCCGAGTGCGATATACTTTTGTCGGCTGGCCCGGTATGCAATCTCAGACGAACAACGAAATCACGCTGCGTTCAACTTGCATCAGGCGGTGGAGACTGCGTATTCCTGCCTTCTCCTCACGCTCACCAACTACAGCCCGGCTTCGCACAACGTCAAATTCCTGCGCGGCCTCGCCGAGGACCACGATCTCCGGCTCATTGAGGCATGGCCTCGGGAACAGCACCGCTTCACGGCCTGGTACAACATTCTCAACGAAGCCTATGTAAAAGCACGCTATTCGAAGCACTTCGAGATAACCGAGGAGGCGCTTAGCTGGCTTCTCGAGCGAACCGAACACCTCCTCCGCCTTGTCGAGATGATTTGCACCGAACGACTCGGAGCGCTTGAACAGGCGACCGACCGAGGCGACTAATTTGTAACAAGCAGCGAGCGCTTGTGACTAGCGGATCGACCGCAGCGCATGTAGATAGCAGTCTTGCTTTTTCGGATCCAAGGCGCCGATGGCGGTAACGCGACGACAAAGGGAAGACTGCGCCGGTATTTCCTCCGCTCCCACACCGGAGCCGGTGCCGACCTTTGCCGTCCAGATCATCGGATGGAAGAGAGAGTCTTTCGATCGATATTTTCCCGACAGGCACTTCCGCTTCCTCCCCATGAATGTCGGCGAGCGCGAATTCGAGCGCGTCTGGAAGCCGCGGATCCTGGCCGAGAAGGACGCCGAGATTCTCGCCTGGGGCCCGGAACTGCCGATAGCAGTGGAGGCTCTGGCAAAAGAGCGAAACATTCCCGTCATCTTCATAGAGGACGGTTTCCTTCGCTCGGTCCGCCCGAGCGCCAGCCGCACGCCTCCCTTCTCCCTGGCGCTCGACGGCAGGGCGCTCTACTTCGATTGCCGCCATCCCTCCGACCTCGAAGTGCTGCTGAAGACCCATGACTTCGAAGCGGATGCGGCGCTGATGGAGCGCGCGCGCGCCGGCATCGAACTTCTCGTCCAAAGCGGCATCAGCAAATATAATGGCGGGCATCGGCTGACGGCCGAGTCGGTCTATGGCGTAAAGAAGCGCAAGCGCGTGCTGGTGATCGGTCAGGTAGAAGACGACGCCTCGATCCGCTACGGCTGTCTCAGCCGCCTGACCAACAACGACCTGGTGCGGCTCGCGGCCTCAGAGCAAGTAGACGCCCAAATTCTCTACAAGCCGCATCCGGACGTGCTCGCCCGCGCCCGCCCGGCAAGGTCGGACCCCGCCGAAGTGGCGCATCTTTGCGAGCTCGTGACCGAGAGCCTGCCGCTTGCCGAGGCGCTGCGTACCGTCGACCACGTCTATACGATCACCTCGCTTGCGGGCTTCGAGGCGCTCATTCGCGGCATCCCGGTCACGACCGCCGGCTGTCCCTTCTATTCCGGATGGGGCCTGACGGACGACCGCCAGCCGACCCCGCGCCGCGGCCGGCACTTGAGCATCGAAGCGCTTTTCGCCGGCGCCTATCTGCTTTATCCTCACTATTTCGATCCCGAGACTGGAGCGCAAACCTCATTCGAAGCGACCGTGACCGCGATCAGAAGACAGCTCGACGCGCCGCAGGACCTTGGCCCGCGCCGGCCGCAATGGCGCGCCTGGGGCCCTTACGGCCTTCTCGGCTGGCGCCATCTGCTGGCCTCCTTCGTCACACCGGTGATCCGCAAGATTGGCAGTGACCGCGATGTCGAAGACTTCAGGGCCGACCCGATCCGCTTCTTCCGCAGCCTTTCCGAGCGGAAGTACCGCATCATCGGCCGCATACTCTATCCGTTCGGGTGACTGACATGGGCTATCTCACCACCCATTTCCGCGTCGTCGGCGCCCTTCTGGTTCGCGAAATGGCGACCCGCTTCGGCTCCAAGCCCGGTGGCTATGTCTGGGCGCTGCTCGATCCGGCCGCCCATATCCTGCTGATGACGGTAATCTTCCAGGCGATCGCCCGCGCGCCGGCGCTCGGCACCAGCTTCGCGCTGTTCTTCGCCACCGGCTATATCGCCTTCCAGTTCTACCAGGCGATGACGGGCTATCTGAACGCCGCGGTGAAGGCCAACAAGGCGCTGCTCAGCTACCCCAATGTCGCGCCGATCGACACCATCGTCGCGCGCTTCGTCCTGCAGATGGGCACGACGTCGCTGGTCGCCTTCATCGTGCTCGGCACGATCGTCGCCACCATGCGGGTCGACACGCATCTCCACTGGCCCTCGATCCTCGAAGCGGTGGGGCTCGCGTGCCTCTTCGGCCTGGGCGTCGCCATGGTCAATTGCGTGCTGTTCCTCAAGTATCCGCTCTACGAGCAGGTCTTCGGTATCGTCAACCGGCCGCTCTTCCTGATATCGGGCGTCTTCTTCCTGCCCGACTCGATTCCGGCGCCTTACCGCGAGCTCGTGCTCATCAATCCGCTCGTTCACATCATCATGGGCTTCCGGAAGGGCTTCTATCCGGAATATCGCGCGATCGGCCTCGACATGACCTATCTCTATGGAATCGCATTTCTGACATTGTTTGCCGGAATGCTGGTCTTCACCCTTTCCAGAAAGACGCTGAGAAACGAATGATCCGGTTCGAGCAGGCGACGAAATATGCCCGCACCAAGGGCATCAAGAAGCCGATCATCGAGGACGCATCGCTGACGCTCAACCGCGGCAAGAGCGTGGGTCTGCTCGGCCGCAACGGTGCGGGGAAATCGACGCTGCTCCGCCTGATCGCCGGCGCCATCAAGCTCGACAAGGGCCGAATCATCCGCCGGGGCAAGATCTCCTGGCCGCTCGGCTTTGCCGGCAGCTTTCAGAGCTCCATGACGGGCGAGCAGAATGTGCGCTTCGTCGCCCGCATCTACGGGGTCGATACGGAGAAACTGATCGGCTATGTAGAGGACTTTGCCGAACTCGGCCCCTTCTTTAAGGCGCCGGTCGGCACCTATTCCTCGGGCATGAAGGCGCGCCTGGCCTTTGGCTTGAGCATGGGCGTCAACTTCGACTATTATCTCGTCGACGAAATCACCGCCGTTGGTGACTCAAATTTTAGGAAAAAGTGCCAGGCTGTTTTCGAGACCAAGCTTCAGGAATCCGACATTATCATGGTTTCGCATAGCACCGGTACGATCCGCGACTATTGCGATTGCGGCGTGGTGCTGGAAAAAGGCAGGATGACCTATTATGAGAATGTCGAAGACGCGATCCGCGCGCACGACAAAAATATGAAGGAAAGCTAAATGGCGGCAAGCAAGGACGCGGCAGTGAACAAGCCTGACCCCGCGCAGGCTGCCGAGAAGCCGAACACCGCCAAGGCCACGGCGAAAGGCAAAGGCATCGCTGTCCTCGAGGGGCTACTCGGCAAGGAGAGCGCACCCGTCATCCCGTTGCCGGGACGCAAGCTCGAACCACCCAAAAAAGCCAATTGGCAGCCGAAGTGGCTGAGGAAGCTGCGCTGGCGCCACGCGATCATCGGCGCATCCTTCCTTGGGCTCGTGGCCGTCCCGGCGACACTCGCCTCGCTCTACATGGCGTTCATCGCCGCCGACCAGTATCACAGCACAGCCTCCTTCGCCGTGCGCAGCATTGAAGGAGGCGTTTCGAGCGACATCCTCGGCATGTTCACCCAGGCTTCCGGAGGCAGCACCGTTTCCGACAGCTATATTCTCATGGACTACATCCTGAGCGAGCGCATGGCCGCGGATGCGGACCGGCGGTTTAAGCTCGAGGACGTCTACGCCACCCGCGGGCTCGACTATTTCTACGGCATCGGCTCCGACCTGCCGATCGAGGACAAGCTTGCCTACTGGCGCGATATGGTGAAGGTCAATTTCGACCATGCCTCCGGCATCATGCAGGTGACCGTGAAAGCCTTTGAACCGGCGCAGGCGCAGGAGATCGCGCAGTTCATCGTCGACCAGAGCGACAATCTCGTGAACAGCCTCTCGCTTTCCGCCCGCAACGACGTGTTGCGCGCCGCGCAGGACGAGGTGCTCGCCGGCGAAGCGCGGCTTTCCAAGGCTCGCGCGGGTCTGCGCGACTATCGCGACAAATCGCAGGAAATCAGCCCTGAAGAAGGCGCGAAGCTCGCGATTCAGTTGATCGGCAGCTTGGAAGGAGAGCTGACGAAGCTCAACGCCGATCTCGCCACGGCGAAAAGCCAGATGAGCGAGGACACCCCGCGCATCCGCGTGCTCAAGACCCGCATCGAAAGCCTGGAACAGCAACTCGCCGTCGAGCGTCAGCGGCTGGGCGCGGGCGACAAGGGCACGTCGGCTGCAAACGATCCCAACGCCCCGGACGTCGCCGGCCGAATCGCCGAGTTCGAGGAACTGGAAACCGAGCGCGAATTCGCTGAGCGTGCCTATACGGCGGCATTGGGCTCACTTGAAAAGGCCCGTATCGACGCGAACAATCGCCAGCGCTACCTCGCGCTCTTCATTGAGCCTACGCTATCGCAGATGGCGCAATATCCGACGAGGCTGCTGAATGCGTTCCTCGTGACGCTTGGGCTGCTCTTTGCCTGGGGCGTCGGCGTGATGGGTTACTATAATATCCGGGATCGGGCGTAGCGCATCGTCACGCTCGGTTTACTGCTAGCGGCGACACTCGGCCGCCGCTAGCTCGCTGTGGATAGTTACTAAAGATCAGGCAACCCCCGCGCGCAGCAGATCGTGAATGTGCAGGATGCCGACCGGTGCGCCCGCCTCGTCGACGAGGAAGAGCACGGTGACCTGGTGCTCCTCCATGAACTCCATGGCAGCGCTGGCTAGCACGTCGCTGCGGACGACCCGCGGGTTGCGCGACATCACCTCCTGGACCGGTTGTGCCAAGAGGTCGCCCGTCATGTGACGGCGCAGGTCGCCATCGGTGATGACGCCGACCAGCTTGCCGCTTTCATCTGTTATGCCGACGACGCCGAAGCCCTTGGCCGACATCTCAATGACCGCCTCGCTCATCGGGCGACTGACGGAGAGTAACGGCATCTGTCCGGTGCCATGCGCCAGCTCCTGAACCAGGCGCAGCTGCGCGCCCAGCTTGCCGCCGGGATGGAAGGTCTTGAAATCCTCGGCCGAGAAGCCGCGCCGCTCCAGGAGCGCGATCGCCAGAGCATCGCCGACGGCAAGCTGCAGCATGGCCGAGGTCGTCGGCGCCAGGCCGTGCGGACAGGCCTCCGGCACCTTCGGCAGCACGAGGGCGATCTCGGAATTGCGTGCGAGCGTGCTCTCGCGGTTGGAGCAGATCGAGACGATCGGCACTTTGAAGCGCTTGGCGTAGGTCAGCATGTTGGCGAGTTCCGCCGTTTCGCCTGACCAGGAGAGCAGCACCAGCGCATCCCGGGCGGTGATCATGCCGAGGTCGCCGTGGCTTGCCTCGGTCGGATGGACGAAATAGGCCGAGGTGCCGGTAGATGCGAGCGTGGCTGCAATCTTGCGGCCGATATGCCCGCTCTTGCCGACCCCGGAAACGACGACGCGGCCATCGCCGTCGCCCATCAGTTCGACCGCATCGACGAGGGCGGCCGCGAAGGCTTGGTCACCGGTCAGATGGTCTGCAAGGGCCTTGATGCCGTTCGAGGCAGTCGTCAGCGTCCTCCCGATCGACTCCAGCACGGTGCCACCGGCATGCGCATCCGCCGTTGGGTGTGTCAATGCGTTCAATTCTTGCTCCCTCCGTAAGATTCCCGCGGCCGCCGACCAGAACCCAAGAAATTGGAATAGTCCTGCCGAAGCTGGGCCCGGTTGTCATATCGCTCATTGATCTATGAAAGAAGTCAACGTCAGCAACACCGATGGCTTCATCCAAACATTTTCTCGTCCGAGATTCGGAACCTCCGACTGCCGTATCAATCAGGGATGCATAATCCAATTGGGCTATGTGACAAACACACGGTCTTCTGCTATGAATTCAACCTATAATTGCCTGTAATGCGTCCATTTTTTATTCATAGCACTAGTCATTTTGGCCGGAAAATCCCGGCCGCGGAGGAAATCATGGCCACAGTTACGTATCATTTCCCAGGCGGACTCTATCCTAGCCAGTATAACCCCCCTCTGAGCGGCATCAGCGTTAACCCGACTTTCGGCGAACTCGTGGACATGAGCGAGTCGGCCCGGTCGACTACGACCAGCACAGACGTTCTTTATCGGCTAGACAACGGTCTTAAGCTAAAGCTCGTCGGCACGGGGTTCAGCTTCAGCCCGAGCGGTGACGCTCTTGGCGGGACGATCACCTCCATTGAAGTCCTCCTGAATAACGGAACAACTTTGGTGCAGACCATAAGCGGTCTCAGCCTTTCTCTTGAAGATTTTCAGAATGCCTCGGCGGGATTCGACAACCTTGAACTTGAGGCATGGCTTCTGAACCGCGCCGATACAATCAACGGCTCGGCGGGGCACGACAACCTATCCGGCCACTTCGGCAACGATGTCCTGAATGGCAACGGTGGCGACGACTTCATCACAGGCGGCAACGGTGACGACACCTACGACGGCGGCACCGGGCATGACATTCTCAGTTTCCAGGATGCTTATGGTTCTCCCTTGGCCACCAACGGAGTCAACCTGAACACCGCTACCGGAACGGTTGTAGACCAGTTCGGTTTCTCGGAAACTTTCCAGAATTTCGAAGAGTACAGAGGCACCCAGTTTGCGGATGAAATGATCGGATCATCGGCAAATGAGACTTTCATGGGCCTAGGAGGGCGCGACACGTTCGATGGTTGGACCGGCACTGATCTCGTGAGATACGACCGGGATGCTCAGTTCGGCGGAACGTTAGGAGTTAAGGTTGACCTCGCCGCCGGCACAGCAAAAGACGGCTTTGGGCGCGAGGACACACTGACCAGCATCGAGGATGTACGCGGAACCGATTTTGACGATTCTATAGTTGGCAATTGGGCGGCAAACTTCCTCCGAGGTTTCGCCGGCAAAGATTGGATCAACGGCGGCACAGGGTCCGACACAATGCGGGGTGGCAAAGGTAACGACACCTACACTGTCGACCGGCCCGGAGACATTGTTGATGAGAACGCCGACAGCGGTGCAGGGATCGACACAGTCCGGTCGAATATATCATTCAATCTCGGGAACGCGGCCACAATTAAAGGTAGTGTCGAGAACCTAGTTCTGACTGGCACATGGAATGTTAACGGCGCCGGGAATGGTTTGAACAATTCGCTATCCGGAAACTCCGGCAACAATAGCCTGAATGGCGGCGCGGGCGACGATGTACTCAATGGAGATCTTGGCAACGATATTTTGACCGGCTCTGTCGGTCTGGACACGTTCCGTTTTAATACTGCCCTCGATGAAGCAACCAACGTGGACACCATCACGGACTTCATCGTTGCTGATGATACGATCCAGTTGCAGGGTTCGATCTTTTCAGCGATCGCGGGAACAGGAACGCTCACTGACGTACAGTTTGTCGCGAACACAACCGGCGCCGCGGAGACGGCTGAAAACCGGATAATTTATAACGTCGATACCGGTGAACTGTTTTACGACAGCGACGGCAACGGTGGCGGCGGGGCAGTGCATTTCGCGACACTAGGCACCAATCTTAGCATCACCGCAGCCGATTTCTTTGTCGTCTAGTCTGCCGGTTTAGTGCACACACAGCGCCTCGTAACTGTGGCGCTGTGTCCGTTTTGGGGCCCTCGCGAGCCAACCAGCGCCGCAACTGAGCGCCGTCGCGCTGACCGGCCTAGATCCTCTGCAGGATCTCACCCTTCACAGTATGCATCCGGTGAGGACCACGCGTGCGATCGGCTTATTCGTCGCCAGCGAAAAAGTGTATCTCCATGAGCCGAGGCTCAAAATCTCCCTGGAAGAAGTTTAGTTCGGATTGCGTCTCGATGACGATTTTGCTGGCTATTTCGCTGCCATCGTCTTGACTGAATTCCTCGTAGAAAACCCGCAACGAGTCTAACAGTGCTTTAGCAGATGATATCGAGATGCCCGGTTGGAAACCGCCGAGGTCGACCTCAATCCCATCGACTAGACGTATAGGAGACCTTTTCGGTTGCGGCTCACCATGATGCGCATTCCATAGTTCGAGCCACACCCTCTCAACTTCGACAGAATTGCTACGTGTTCGCAAGGAAAACTCAAAGTCGGCATATCCCAATTGGCACGTGAATTCGTCTTCAATGCCGAAATCCCAGCGGTCTGGAACTCCTAAGAACTTTCCCAGTGTTTCTAACTTGGTTCCTGGAACTAGAGGGTAATCGGTCGTTCCGGCGAGCATGGAAGTGATTGCTATGATTCTCATTGCGGCACGATCTGAGTCGGCAAGGAACCACTCCCGCCTGCCTGACCTTTGCTGTATCTCCAAGTGGCAAGCATGGTGAAGTAATTGATGATGCAGAAGAAGGCCAAAAGTATCCACGCGCCAATAGGCGTAAGGTCTGCATCGGCAGATGTGTAGGACACGTAAATCGTCCAAAGCGCGTATGCAAATTCAGCGACCACATGCAAAGTAAGCGCAACTGCGACGCCCCTGCGAAGGCCCTGTGAGAAACATATTGGTCCGAACGCATAGAGCACGATTACAATAGTTGCTAAGACAGAGAAGATATCGTTCACGACTCTCCACATTGTGAGCTCATCAAAGCCGCCCATCAAAAGCCCTAGCTCGGAAACCCCAAAGAGCACGTTAAGACACGCGAATAATTTCCACGCCAAAGCTGGTTTTCCTATGTGCTTGAAATTCAAGAATCAAGGCTTAAGCGACGGCATCGCAAATTGCAATTACGACTGAGACAACTGTAACGATAGCCTTGTCCGGAAGAGGCGAGCTTTGCGGTAAACTCAAGGCATCGGTATCGTGTCACGCTGACGACGGCTATCCTCCAGGCGCTGCAGAATTTCCCGGACCAGACGCATGTCGGAGCTGAGATTGTTCAGGGTCGCCTCTACCGCCCGCATCGAAGTCGCCGCTTCGGCCGCCCTCCACCGCCGATATTCTGAGCTCGTGATTATCGATCTGCCGGAGGGAGACTTCGGCAGCCGTCAGGCGCTTGTCGAGGCGATCGATGGATTGGGCCTGCGAATCCTGGTTGGCGTTCACCCTCTCCCAAGTCGCGCCCCATGCTATGAGGCCGCCTGCAAAGCCGAACAGGATAACCAGGGTATTGAGTTATACTCAAACCTCCATTTCGGGGTTGCTACCATCTTTTCGGTTTCCTGTGTTTCAGCCAATGCCCTGCCCCTCGTATGCAATGCTGGGATGGTTTACTGCTGCGCCGCGTCGTGGCGGGCGCACTCGCTCTGTGTCCATGCGCGGGCGCCGCATAGCCCCGTGACTGTCTCGTCGATCTTGTCCTGGTCGGCCGGCGTGGCGCCTCGAGCGCCGATCAGGGACGTACCGACGACGGCCCTAGCCGCCTGGTTGAGCCGGTCTTTCGACGCACTTACCTGTTGGGTTGAGATACAACCGGCCGCGCTCAATGCAGAGGCGACGATTAACGCGAGCCTGATCGGCTTCATTGGCGAGTTCTCCTATTGCTTTCGACGTAGCGGCTTCCTGTTCCGCCCTTTCGAGCTGCCGGCCCTCCTCCTTCGCCGCAGGGATGATCCACAGCGCGTTCATGGTCTGCATGCCTAGGAAAACGACGAGGCCGCCGGCAATAAAACCAGCGGCCAGAGAGAGGCGGCTGAACATCAACCCGCCTCCCGAACACGCCGCACGAAATACCAGAGCCCTACCCCGGCGCTGGCGACCATGATCGCGGCGAGCGCCCACTGCACCGGACCGCTGCCGGCCATGATCGCGCCGCCCGCCGTGAGGATGCTGCCGATCGGGCCCCACGCCCCCGGCTTCTTCAGCACCTCGCCGAGGCCGGTATCGCGGCTGTCGGCCTTGGCCCCGGACTCCGGCGGCGTCTGCGGCTTCTCCACGGTCTGGCCGCTCGCGTCGGCGGCCAGGAGCAGCGCATTCCCGATCACGCCAGGCTGATCCTTCCAGAGCTCCTTCGGATCCTTCCGGTTACGCGCATGGTCCAGCCGCGGCCATTGACCGGATAGCCGGTCTTGGCGTTCGTGAGCGATCGGAGGAAGCGCATGCGCTCATCGCAGTAGGCGCGCCGGCCCTCGAATTTCCGCACGGCCGCAAGCGTCTGCTCGCCGACGTGGCCGTCCTCTCGGACACCGACGACCTTCTGCAGCGTCTTCACCGCGCGAGCCGGCCCGGAGTTCACGCCGAAGTCAAAGACGGCATAGTCGAGCCCGGGCGGCAGAAGATCGCCGCCACACTGCGGCCAGTAGGAGCGCCGGTAAATGTCGGCGGCCTCCTCTCGGCTCATCGCCCTGACCTGATCGGCAGTCACCGCCTTAATGCCGCGGTGCGCTGCGTGATGCCGTACTTTGTCGGGCCGCCCCGATCCGTCTTAACATTCGAATAGCCGCCCTCATCCCCGAACGTGAGTTCGAGGGCGACGGGAAGAGTTTCCCGAGCCATGTGTCACCGTGCTGTTTGGGAGGAAGTGTCTGCCATATGGGCAACGAAAAACCCCGCTCGATGGCGGGGTTTTAAATTCTTATTTCATCTCGACTGAATCGTCTGGTTTAACGACGATCCTTCTTGGCGTGTATCGGGGGAAGCCTTCAGAGACGCGCTGCTCGATTACGTCGATACATTTATCGGGTGACGACCAATCAACTCCCCTGAGGATGGCGGGGCCATATTCCCACCACTTCGCCGCCAGAAGGCGACCAATCATCGCCTCGTCAAATCGATATCGGATAACGCGCGCAGGGACGCCCCCCACGATCGCATAGGGAGGAATGTCCTTGGTGACGACGGAACGAGCCGCTATGACTGCCCCGTCGCCTATCGTCACCCCACGCGATATAAAGGCGCCGTCCCCAATCCACACATCATTGCCGATTTTCACGCGACCAGCTCTTGCCGCTAATTGAGCATTCGCAGCTTGGCGTCCGATGGCGATCTCGTCGGTCGTGAGGCCGAACTCACTGAACAATTCCGGCCACTGCTTATCCCACTGGCCATTGAACATGGAGTGCGTGCCGAGCATACCAGTAGCGTGCTCTGCGGCTCCGACAGTGACGTTGGGGGCAATCGAGCAGAAACGACCGATGCTGTCGACGTGCCGGAAAACGGTCATCCGACAGCCGAGGTAGGTGAATGCGCCGATCTTCCAGACATCGAAAGCGCCACCCCGGAACTGAATAAAAGGCTCGAGCGCGATGGGGTCTTTCTTGAAACCAAAACCGAAGCGCGTATCCCTTGGCTGGCCCATAAAAGTCACTCTATGCCGGCCAAGCGCCGCAACTACTTCCTCTTTCATCGATCCCTCATCATCAGTCAGACGACGCACGGATTAAAAGAAGGACCGCGATAAGACAATGCTCTTATGCAAAGAACGAAGAGAACCCCTGCAAGTTTGAGGGTTGACTTGGGGCGCAAGAATCGTCCTAACAGGCAACTCCGCAAACCTATGAGGGGTTGACCATGCTTCACGCGCAGCCAAATGGCGAAGAATTGCCTGTGGCCGAAACGGAAGAACTGGCGAAGGTAAAATCCGTTCTGACGGACTCGAGACAATTCAGCAGAACCAACGCCGTTGATGTCGTCACTCCGTCAGACATAACCATGGTCATCTGCCTTCGCGCGCATGAGGGAAACCATTGGGTGATGGACCGCTTGCGGCTCATCCGCTCCTATTACGACCCGATGCCTCGCGTATTGGTCCTTGATTTCGGATCACCGGAGCCGTTCGCGTCTGAGATTTCCACGATATGTGCTCTCAACGGACTCGACTATTCCCACGAGCCGGACACAGACACTTATTCGCCGGCCGCCGCTCACAACCGCGGCTTTGAGAAATGCGAAACGGATCTGGTGTTCTTCTGCGACGCGGACTGCTTCGGTTCGTCTGACATGTTCGCGAAGATGGCGAGCATCGCCACCTCGCTGAAGATGAGAACAATCATCGACACGCCGTTGGTCCTGCCGGTTTACCACCTCAACCAGGCCGACACGCAGGTCTTCTTTGATGTCGAAGATATGACCTGCCGCTCCCGTTTTTTGGATGCGATGGCGTTCTATTCGCCCTTGGCGGAATTCCGTAAGGAAGATAACTTTTTCATCGCGCCGTATTCGAACATCTTCCTGATCAACCGGCGCATGTTTTCGCTGACGGGCGGCTATGACGAGCGCTTCCGCGGCCACGGTTCCGAGGATTTCGAATTCCTGACCCGCCTCGGTCTCTATATCAAGAACCTGCCGATGCCGGTGGAACTGACGAAAGACCACCTTGGCCCACTGCGTGAAGGCTTCTTCAGTTCCCGCCCGTACAGCGGCTTCCGTCGTTTCCTTGAGGCGCTGTCGAAGCCAGCCGAAAACCTCGGTTTGCGTGTCTTCCATCTCTACCACGAGCGATCGAAAAGTGAGGATTGGGGATCGCAAAACGACTGGAAACGCGAGCGCATGAATGAAGCGTTCAAAGTTTACGTTGGATCGGAACATAACCTGCTTCAAGTGGACTTCCTGGCTCGCGAGAAAACCGTCGTTTGCCTCTGCAAGCACCTTGACCAGTGGGGATACTACACGCCATTGCGCGCCGCTGGGTATCGCCTCCACCCCGTCTTTGATACAGAGCCGGAGACGATTGCCGCGATCACCACTGGCCTCATCTCGGGCGAATTCTCTGCCCTTTCGATCTTCAACCCGTATATGAAGAGCCACGCGCAGTTTAAGCAGTTGGTTCTGCTCGCGCGCGACCTAGGCCGCGAAGTGATCGTAATCGAGCGCGGCGCTCTTCCGGGCACGATCTATTATGACGAAGACGTGGCCTACAATTCCCCAAACTTCTCCGAGGAACGGTTCCTGCAAGAGCAGTTCTCCGACGATGAGCTGGCCGACTCTCTATCATATATCGAAGAGCTAAAGGCCGGCGACAGCACGCTTGAACAGATGGACGACTACGCGACCACACGGCGCAAACTTGCCGCTTTGGCGTCCCTCAAGAGCCCTGTCTTGTTTATTCCGCTGCAGCTCCACGATGACATGGCCGTTACCATGTTCATCAAGGGTGAGCAGCAGTATCCGGAGTTTTCCGCGAGCCTGTCCGAGACGATTGACGCAAATCCAGACATCGTGTTCGTGGTGAAGCCGCATCCGCTATCGAAGCTCGATCACCTTACGCAGAAGCCGAACCTGATCCTGGCTGCGCGAGAGGACAATATCCATTGCCTGCTGGACATCGCCTCGTTCACGGTCTGCTACAATTCCGGCGTGGGCCTTCTTTCCATCCTTCACCAAACGCCGACCGCAACGCTCGGAAATGCCTTCTACAACATGGCCGGCGCTGGCTATCGCGCCTCGTCGGTTCAGGACGCGATCGATGTGTTCAGAGCCGGGAGCCTAACCCCTCCGCCTTCGGAACTGATTGAACGTCTCGCAGCGTGGTTTATCTTCCGCCGCTATTCTCGGTTCGTTGCTACCGACAGTATCGCCGAATTCAAGGAACGAAAGGCGCACGGGTACAAGGACATACTCGTCACTCACTTCCGGTGGAACGGCCACGATCTCCCGCTCGATAGGCAGCGCAGATTCGTTCAGTTCAGTCGCCGCAGCTATGCATGGTCGCAGATGGCCGTAACGGTAAAGGGCACTACTAAGCACTCCCATTCATCCTTTTACGAATGGGGCGTTTCTCATTACCGTTCCGGCAACTATGCCGCCGCCGCCAAAGACTTCGAGGAAGCGTTCAAACAGCAACGCTCAAGGCCAAATCTACTACGGTATGCCGCGGAAGCTCACTGGCGTAACGGCGATAGAAATTTAGCGAAGGCAAGACTGATCGAGGCGATAGAGCTTCTGCCTAGAAATAAACGGGCTAGATTGCGACTTCTCACGTTTAAGTTCCCGCCACTGCAGTATGTCATTGGCAAACACGAAATGGAGGTTCCCAACAAGTGAGCAATCTCCAACAAATACAATGCCGATGATATCTCCTTTTGGGGACACTATGTCTAATGAAGATATCCGTCGGCACTGATCAGTTGGCGAAGGACTCGCGCTGGGAGGCAGTCGGGACGAACGTTAACGAGAGTGTCGGCAGGATACAGTAAATTGCTACCTAGCAGAGAACGTGACCATTCACGGGCTGCATCTGCGCCTCAATGGTGATGGGATGTTAGCGGCGGGCCGAACCCGACGCGCCGCTCGCCGCACGTTTGTATGCGTAGCCGTGGTGCTGACCGCATGGCATTTCCGCGAACCGCTGCATCGATCAGGAGGGCGGGATAGTGCGGTCTGCGGTGAAGCGCTGTGAACCCAGTGTACTTCAACGTCAGCCACGACACCGATCCCGCCCGAGGAAAGAACTGGAACTGTTTTATCCGGTCGGCTAGACAGACGAGTGCAAGGCACACGGAGCCACAAAGGAACAAGCTTGTCATTCCCTCCCCTCTTCCTATTTGGCTTCAATAAATGGAAGACCTTCATACGCGACTGGTTTCCCGACCACGAACCGAGATTCGTGCGCCTCAAACAATGTAAGCGTGGCGTAATGACCGCGCGGAAGCATTTGGTCTGGAGCCGGATAGTGTCCACTGTGGATTTAAGTGGACACTATGATTGGGTGGACCA
>ATWE01000047.1 GCA_000421085.1 Ensifer sp. USDA 6670 | reverse complement strand
AGGACGAGGAAGCGCCGATCTTCCAGGTCGCCGACTACGGCCTCGTCGCCGATCTCTTCGAAGTCCTGCCGGAACTCGAAAAGGCGCTTTGAGGCGAGCATGGCCAATCAAGATCTGCCGGAGAGCTCGAACCGGCAGTCGTGTTGAATGGATCTGCGTCTATCGGTGTTTGCGGCCCGCCCGACGTGGACATCGACGGGCTCAATCGATCTGATATGCGCGCTCGCTTAATCGACGCCCCGCCGTCGTCGCTGGTTGGCTGCGAAGCCACTCATGTGACTTGTCGCGGGCTTGGATCATGATGGCTGTGTATCGTGCTGCTCCCCTGGTTGCGCTGCGCTTCCCTCCGGGAAAGCGCACCACTTGGCTGTATTCTGCCAAGCAAGATTCAGTGTCCCTGATTTCACACATTGCAAATCTCTGCGTTTCATCTGATGGAGAGATGGGAAGTTCTGCCAAAACAGCAGCGCTGCTATCGACGGCTTTGGGCGACATGAGGCACCACAAACAAAGACTGCACTACCTCCTGTTCCTCATAGCGGGATCAGGACTCGTGACCACCGCACGCGCAATGACGCTCTCGTTCCTTGCTATCAAGTTGCAGCAGTCATTCGGTCTCGGTCCGGCTATGATCGGTGCGCTCTTGGGCGTCGGCCCCTTGGCGGGCGCTGTCGCGGCTCCCTTCGCAGGTTCCCTGTCCGACAGGGTGGGGCGCAAGGCCGTGCTGACGCTTACCCTGCTTTCCATGGCCCTCGCGTTGATCGGTATGGGCTTGGCCGAGACGGTTCTGGCATTTTGCATTGCTCAGATCATCGCCGCTGTCGCCCTCGCGATCTATGAACCGATCTCACGCGCCCTGATGAGTGATGTGTGCCCTGAGGTCCTGCGTCTCAAGTATTTTTCCTGGCGTTATACTGCCACCAATGTCGGCTGGGCCGTCGGACCGCTGATGGGGATTGCTGCTGGTGCGGCGTCTACCACTCTTTTCGTCATAGCAAGCGTTGTCTACGCGATGTTCGCACTCGCGTTGCACCTGTTGCACGTGCCGGTTCACGACAGCGGCGATATTTCTAAAGCGTCTGCTTCCGTGCCATTGCTTGAGGGTCTGCGGGCGGCGATCCGCGATCCACGGTTGGCTTTCTTTGTTGGGGGCGGCACTCTGCTGATTGCCGTCTATGGCCAATGGTCAGCGACGCTCGCCCCGTACCTCACGGGGAACGTCGCCGGAGGCATGGAAATTTACGCGTACCTCGTTTCGATCAACGGCGCTGTGGTTCTCATCGGGAACTCGTTCGCCCGACGGTTCATCGAACGCGCTGGCGCGCTGAACGGCCTTGTGATCGGCTGCATCCTGTTTGCCTTCGGTGAAATCGGGTTCCTAGGTGCCACCGGGTTTTGGGCGCTGGCGGTCTCAATGGTTGTCTTCACGATTGGCGAGATTCTCGTGGTGCCTTCCGAATACATGCTCGTCGACGGCATCTCCAACAACTGGAACAGAGGCAGCTATTTTGGCGCGCACTCGTTTTCAACGATCGGCAATTTCATCGGACCGACTCTCGGAGGTTTCATGCTTGGTGCTTTTGGCGGACCTGGCATGTTCCTGCTGTTTGCCGGATTTGCGGCCATCAGCGCGGTTCTGTTCGCCATTGGAACACGCATGCCACCGCCGAATACAGCAGCACAACCATCCTCGACAGGTTCGCCGGAAGCCGCCATCGGACCAAATTTGCGCGGCGCTTACCTTCCAGCATGAATCGGAATTTTTGAGCCCGCACTTCATGGCCAGTCTTCTTGTCACATATATGGAACAGCTTGCGCCCCCGCACGGAGCTGCGTTGTCGTCCCCAGCGGCGGCCAGCATCGCCAAGGAAAATCCCGAAGCCGAGAATTATATCCAACTCTACCAATCCATAGGGATGTCCCTGCAATGGGATGAGCCGCGATTCCACAGCGCTCTATATTATGCGGCACGGTGGGCGGCCAGTTGGGCTCTGCAAGTTCGTCGGCGTCGGGGAAAGCGACGTGGAACTGAAACACTTTGGCCTGGTTCCCGATATCCAAGGTCGCCGTCTCGGTGCGAGCGATATGGAACTATCGACCTGATCGCGTGTGGCTCCACACAGACACTTGTGATCATCCGCAAGCCAAAGCCACCTGCGAACGCATCGGCTTCAACACCTACGCCGAAGTCTGGGAAGAGGTTCCAGACTGATCTCGTAAATGCGAAATAGCGCCTTTTCAGAGCGGTTCCGCCGAAGCCCGTCGATGTCAAAGCCTCTCGGCGCATGATGAGGTTTCACGCGTCTGCGGGAAATTCGTCTTTTCGCGGCCTTTCCGCTCTATGCCACGCAGATCACCGGGAACGAGGATTCCGCCAATGCGGTATTCCTTACTAACGGAACATCTGGGCTGATCGTCGTTGTCGTCTCTCTGTTCGCATTCAATTGGGTCAAATCGCGCGAGATGGTAGTCCTTTGCCATGCCCTCCTGCCTCGCCCCAGCCTCGCACGAAGTGTACTGGGGGCCGGCGAGAACTTCCGGCGCTCTTGCGGAAATTACGGAAAATCCGTATATTCCGGAAAAAAGGAGTGTTGAAATGACGTCGACCGTGACCGCCGCAGCGGTTTCCAAGAATTTCGGGGCCTATCAGGATACCGCCGTGCGCGAGCCGGTGATCATTACCAAGAACGGCCGGCCGCGCACCGTGCTCATCGCCTATGAGGACTATCTGCGGCTGTCGCGGCGCGACCGTCGCGTCGAGGCGACCGCGGACTTGGGCGACGCCGATCTCGCCGCGGTCGAGAAGTCTGAAATGGAGCCCGGTCTCGATCATCTCAACGCCGAACTGCTGACGGACAAGAATGCTGCCGACTGAAGTCAAGGTCGGCTACGTCTTCCGCTATTCCTATCTCTGGCACTGGCAACATCTCGAAGGCCGCGATGAGGGCGACAAGGATCGCCCATGTCTGGTGCTGGCGCTGGTCACCACCCTTGAGGACGGCACGCCGGTGGTGCGCGTGCTGCCGATCACTCACTCGCCGCCGACCCGAGCCGACGATGCGATCGAGATTCCGCCGGCGACCAAGCGCCGGCTCGGGCTCGATGACGAGCGCTCCTGGATCGTGCTTGCCGAAAGCAACCGTTTTGCCTGGCCGGGTCCGGACATCCGGCCGGTCGACACCGACAGCGGCTATTTCGGGCCGTTGCCGCCGGCGCTGTTTGCGGAGGTCAAGCGCCGCTTCGTCGAGCTTGCTCGGGCTCAGCGGCACAGGGCGGCGGCCCGCAGCGATTGAGGCGGACGGCGTCGAAGGATTGCGGTTCTGTTCCAGCGGCATTTCTCGGCTTTGCGGGGCAGCATCGCTCTGGTTGCGAGGAGACGGCGGCGGGCCACTGTTGCCGTCTGCTCAGGAAAAGGCGTTTCCATACAAGCCCGGCAGGAGGTCGCCGCCGTTTCCTTCAGCTGCTCGCACGCCTCCACGGCCGCAAGGACGAGCTGCTCAAGGTTCTCCAGCACCCCCATATCCCGCTGCACACCAATGCCTCCGAGAACGACCTGCGGACCTTCGTCACCAGGCGCAAGATCTCCGGTGGCACCATCAGCCGCGACGACCGTATTGCCCGCGACGCTTCACTCAAGCGGTCAAGGTCGATGCCGTGCTTTCTCGACGCCCTCCGTTCACCCCGATGGTTGTCCCGAACATTGGCGAGCGCAATCACCCGCTAACCGCTACCCACAGAAACCGTTGGCAGGCCAGGAACCGGTCGCGCCACCTAATCTGCCCTACTGCGATCCGGCTGCCGCGGCCGATTTCGGACGCCGACGTCCTCTGGCTCGGGCTGCGCGTCGGGGCGCCGAAGGCGACTGTGAGATGGGGGTCTATTTCAATCTGTTCGAACCACGACGGCTGGAACTGCTCGCGGCATTCTGTTTGCCGTTACAGATTTGTCTCGTCCGAAACTCATTGTCGGCTCAATCATTCCTTCTGACGAAGATTCTTCAGAAAGTGGGCCGCCCGCGCGGCATTCTGCGCTGGCGTCAGATGGTGGCGCGGCAGAGTTCGACCTGGTTCGCGCTGCACTTTGAGGTGAATGAAAGCCGGTTCCTTGGATTCGGCGTTCGCCTCCAAGGCGGCAGTGAATTCGCCGAGACTTTCCGCCTTTGTGGCGCATTTGTATCCCATGGGCATGGCCATATTGAAAAAATCTATGTCGCGCGACCCAGTGGGCTGTTCATGTGCTTCCGTCGTGACGCAGTCTGGGCGCCCCGATTGCCGCCTATTCTACCTTCCCTTGCAGGATTACCCGCAGGGTGGGAAGCTCCCGTCGGCGCCAATTGCTCGGGAGGCAAGAATGCGAAAGAAGGGCAGTCGCAACGGTGTCACGGCACTCGCGGTGGCGGGCACGCATGTCGTTGTTCTCGGTTGGGACATGAGCGAGGATGATATCCGCACGCGTGGTATCCTTGGTTTTGCCATACAACGCACCCGGCATGAGGATGGCGAGAAAATATGGCTGTCAGGCCTGAAAACGTTTGAGAGCGTCGATCCGCATCCGGATCCGGGAGTTCCGGTGTCGTCGTTCCGGCATCCCTTTCAGACGTTTCAGTGGTCCGACTACACCCCGTCACCCGGAAAAGAGTACACGTATAGAATCGTAGCAATGGGGGGTCAGCCCGGTGCCCTCGTCGAGGACGCCGACGTTTCCCTCGAGGTGACGACAGAGCGCGTTGATCAAGGCAAGCACGCGATCTTCTTTAACCGCGGTGCAATCGCTTCGCAGGAATATGCCCGGCGCTTCCAAAACCTGCCGCCAAATGAGGTGGGCCAGGCGGCCTACGATTGGCTATCGCGCGGTCTGGTTGAGGGACTCGAGACTTTCCTGAATCAGGCAGGCCAAGGAGATGAGCTCTATGGCGCCATCTTTGAATTCGAGAACAAGCGAATTCATGTTGCGATCAGGGCAGCTCATGATCGTGGCGCCAAAATCAAAATCCTTTACGACGGCGACAGCCAGCGCGAGGGCAACGAAGATGCGCTGAAAGGCTCAGGGATCGCGGGTCTCACCAAAGCTCGCACCCGATCCGGACAGTTCGCGCACAATAAGTTCTTCGCCCTCCGGCGAGCTGGAACATTTTCCGAGGTGTGGACCGGCTCGACCAACCTCAGCGACAACGGAGTTTTTGGTCATTCGAACAATGCACACATTATTCGAGACCAGAAGATCGCAGAGGCCTATTTTGCCTATTGGGAAGTGCTCAATAAGGACAAGACGGTTCGGCCAACCGCAACAGCCGCCACGGCGATTTCGCCAACCCCCCGCAGCAGATAAACACGTCAGGCGACACCGCCGCCGTCTTCTCCCCACGGACCGACCTCGCCGCCCTCGACTGGTATGCGCAGCTTGCAGGAAATGCGGTGCGGGCTCTTTTCACCACCTTTGCCTTCGGCATGAACAGTCGGTTTGTAACCGTCTATGACCAGACGGACGGCGTATTGCGTTTCGCTCTCATGGAGAAGAAAGGCAATGGCAGGAACTATAAGATCCAAGCGGCCGAGGTCGATCGAATCCGCAAACGACCGAACACCACCGTTGCCGTGGGCAACTACATCACAACCAACGCATTCGATCGCTGGTTAAAGGAAATCGATCGGATCCAGGAGGATGTCAACGTGCGCTTCGTTCATACGAAATACATGCTGATCGACCCCCTTGGGTCAAAGCCGATCGTCATTCTCGGATCTGCGAACTTCTCCAAGGCATCGACCGACACGAATGACGAGAACATGCTGATCATTGAAAACAACGATGCCGTCTGCGACATTTACCTCGGTGAGTTCATGCGACTGTTTTCACACTACGCGTTCCGAGAGTCGCTTACCTTCAAGAAATCGAACAAACCGGCCGACATTCTGCGGCGGAAACATCTGAAGGAAGACTCTTCCTGGATTGATGGAGATGGCGGCAATTCAGGCTACTTCGTGCAGGGCTTCGACCGCGCCCTTCGACGCCTTTATTTTTCAGGCCAGTGAAGCGGGAACAAGGAATCCGGGAAGTTGCGCACCGGCAGGGGTCCGGTTCGCATGTCTTTGAGCGGGTATCAGACGCGCTGTCGCCACGACAGGTGAGCGCGGAAGCCTCTGCTCAGCCAAGCGGTGGGGATTCACACGATTGACTGTGTCGATATTTCCGGTATTATCGACATATGGAACAAGAAGACGCTATCCTGGCCCTGGCGGCGCTGGCGCAGTCAACCCGTCTGGAGACATTCCGTCTCCTCGTCCGGCATGAACCCACGGGGCTGCCGGCAGGCGACGTCGCACGCGCCTTGACGGTGCCTCACAACACGATGTCGACCCATCTGAACATTCTCGCGCGGGCAGGTCTCGTTACCTCCGAGCGCCGCAGCCGGCTAATCGTCTACCGCGCCGAGATGGCGCGCCTTCGCGAGTTGACCCTGTTCCTCGTCAAGGACTGCTGTGGAGGAAATGCCAGCCTCTGCACGCCGCTGGTCGACGAACGCGTGCCCTGCTGTTCAAAGGAGAAGGTGTCGCAATGACCAAGACGAAGTTCAACGTGATGTTTCTCTGTACAGGAAATTCCGCCCGTTCGATCATCGCCGAGAGCGTGCTGCGAAAGGATGGGGGCGGCAAATTCAACGCCTTCTCCGCCGGAAGTCAACCGAAGGGGGAGGTGAACCCCTTTGCGATCGAGACCCTTGCAGGCCACAACTATCCCGTAGAGGGCTTACGCTCTAAAGGTTGGGAAGAGTTTGCAAGCCCGGATTCTCCACAGATGGATTTCATCTTCACCGTCTGTGACAGTGCGGCGGGGGAGGCCTGCCCCGTATGGCCGGGCCATCCGATATCAGCCCACTGGGGTGTAGAGGATCCAGCAGCGGTCGAGGGCGCAGATGCGGACAAGCGTGTCGCCTTCGCAACGACGCTGCGATACATGAAGCTTCGCATTGCAGCTTTTGCCGCTCTCCCAGTGGAAAGTCTTGAGCGGATGAGTTTGACGGCAAAGCTGCACGAGATCGGTCAGATGGAGGGTTCCAATTCGACAAGGTCCGAACTCGGATGATCCGGCATTATTGCCAGCCATCGGCCCTCTGAACCAATGCAGAACAGCAATCAAACGGGACTGAAACATGGTGTTCGACCTTAAACGACGCCTCGCCGCCGAGGCCCTGGGCACGGCTGTTCTGGTGGCTACCGTCGTCGGCTCCGGGATAATGGCCGATCGCCTCTCCAGCGATGGAGCCGTTTCGCTGCTCGGCAACACGATACCGACGGGCGCGATTCTCGTCGTGCTGATCGGTATTCTCGGGCCGATCTCCGGCGCGCATTTCAATCCGGCGGTGACGATGGTTTTCGCCGCAAGGCGGGCGATCGAGGTACCTGAAGCTGCGCTATACATCGTCGCCCAGATCTTGGGCGGCATTGCCGGGACGCTGATTGCCCATTCAATGTTCGGCGTCGAGATTTTCCAGATGTCGCAAACGGCCCGGACAGGGGCTGGTCAGTGGATCGCCGAGATGGTGGCAACCTTCGGCCTAGTCTTTACGATCCTCGCCGGCCTGCACTGCCGAGCTGACGGCATTCCGTGGTTGGTCGGCCTCTACATCACAGCGGCATATTGGTTCACTGCCTCGACCTCCTTTGCGAACCCCGCCGTCGCTATCGCCCGCGCCTTGTCGAACACCTTTTCTGGTATCCGCCCGTTGGATGTCCCGGCCTTTATCGTCGCCGAGGTTCTCGGTGCACTCGTCGCCGCGGCCGTCGCCGGATGGATGCTCGCGGAGCGAAACGCCTCGGCTTCACCAGTCACCGTCAACGGAACCGAATGACATGGATGTTACTATCTACCACAATCCAGCGTGCGGGACTTCACGCAACACCCTGGCGCTGATCCGGCACGCCGGCATCGAACCGACCGTCATCGACTATTTGAAGACGCCGCCGAGCCGCGACGAACTTGCACAAATGATCCGCGACGCCGGCCTCTCGGTTCGCGAGGCGATCCGGGCGAAGGAAACCCACTACGAGGAGCTCGGCCTGAACGACGCCTCGGTGACCGATGACCAATTGCTTAATGCAATGCTCAAGCATCCAATCCTGATCAATCGGCCGTTCGTCGTCACGCCAAAGGGCACCAGGCTGTCGCGGCCGTCGGAGGCGGTTCTCGATATTCTGCCCGCCAACGCCTTCAAGGGAGCATTCGTCAAAGAAGACGGCGAAAAGGTCCTCGACGAGGAGGGGCGCCGCCTTGTCTGATCTTCCAGCTGCAGATCCACGCCACTTGTGCAAACCCGACATCAACGCGCTTCGGCCGCCGGTATCGAGCCATAGGCCGCGCATTTTGGTTCTCTACGGATCGGTACGCCAGGTGTCCTACTCACGGCTCCTCGCCGAGGAAGCTGGGCGATTGCTGCAGCAGTTTGGGGCCGAGGTACGCTTCTTCAATCCTTCAGGGCTGCCGCTGCCGGACGATGCGCCGGTCAGCCATCCGAAAGTCCAGGAACTCCGCGAACTCTCCGCGTGGTCCGAGGGCCAGGTCTGGGTAAGTCCCGAGCGCCACGGAGCGATCACCGGGATCATGAAGGCACAGATCGACTGGATACCCTTGTCGATCGGATCGATCCGACCGACCCAGGGCAAAACGCTGGCGGTGATGCAGGTGTCGGGCGGCTCCCAGTCCTTCAACGCGGTGAACACGCTCCGCCTGCTCGGCCGTTGGATGCGCATGATCACGATCCCGAATCAGTCCTCGGTCGCCAAGGCATACCAGGAATTTGACGCAAACGGGCGCATGAGGCCGTCGTCATACTACGACCGCGTCGTGGACGTCTGTGAGGAGCTCGTCAAATTCACACTGCTGACGCGTGACGCTTCGCCCTATCTCGTCGACCGATACAGCGAACGCAAGGAAGACGCGGAAAAGCTCGAACAGCGGGTCAGGCTCAGTTCAATCTGAACCGCCACAACCACGTCGAACAGCCGAACTCCTTTCATCAGAGTCATTTTGTCACGGTGTACTCTCGGTGAACATGCGGGCGGAACGCGCCGAGAACGCGAAAGCCTCACTTGGAGCCGATAATCCCCGCTGCCCTCAGAGCCCTTTCGATCACCGAACTGATGCCATCTGCCGCCTGCACCGGCGTCTTCATTCTTCTTGCCGGCGGCGCTTTGATCAGCCCCCAAGTCAGAGCGGTCTCGATCGTGGAGGAGAGACCCACGTCCAGAAAGAACCTCCCACTCTTTTCGTACCCCGCGGAGGTATCGATGGCTATTCCGTGAGTCATGCCGGGCAGGCTGTAGAGTTCCATGACGTCGCGACCGCTGGCGTCTTTCCAGGTGTCCAGCGTTCCACTACCTCGTTGCTGCGTCACAGTCGGGCGCCGGCCGACCCCATGCACGCCCCGCCACTGTTCGACAATCGCCATTGCATTGGCGAGGACCACGGTCTCATCCTTGGCACCGTGCCAGATGGAGATTCTTGGCCAAGGTCCTTGGTGATCCGAAGCGTTGCGGAGGTTCGTTCGCAGGGTTTGACCATCCGGCAGGCCGTGCCCTCGCATGCGATCGAAAGCCTCCGGGACTGTCGACGCCGCCTTATAAGGCAGGCCTGAGAGAATGGTCCCTGCCGAAAAGACCTCCGGGTAGGCGGCCAGCATCGCGTTCGCCATCGCCCCACCTGCGGAGAGGCCCGTGATGAAGACGCGGCTGGGATTCACATTGTGCCGTTTAATCATGTGCTCGACCATCTGCCAGATGGAGAGAGCTTCCCCGGAATTCCGGCTGATATCGACGGGATTGAACCAATTGAAGCACAAGTTGGCATTGTTGGAGCGGAGCTGTTCCGGAAACAGCACGACGAAGCCATTGTCGTCGGCAAGTCGCGACCAGCCTGAGCAGGCATCGAAGAGCGCTGCGGTCTGGGTGCACCCGTGCAGGACTACAACGAGAGCGGGAGACCTTCCGACATCCACCGGAACGTGGGACCAGGCGCCCAGTTGCCCGGGATTTGATCCGAAGTTTTTCAAAGGCTTGAGCCGAGCCGCGCGGAACTGTGAAACATCCGTTTCAGATAGTCGGTTCAGGCGCCTCAAAGTGTCTGAAAGAGATCGCACACTGCTCTCCATGGTCATTGGCTAGGACATCTCGGAAACGCTCAAGGACCCAATATGGTTGCTGCACTGCACAAAAACAAAATAACGTGGGGCTAAGGATGCAACGCTCCTTGACCACATCGCTTGAAGTTTAGGCCGATTTTCGACAAGATTTCATTGGTATGATTTTTGATGTGCTGAAATATAGCGGCCTGGCAGGCCGCAGCGAGCAGGGCCTGCGGGCAGTCTGGACGATGGTGCCCACTTCTCAGAACCCATATCGAACCAGGCGGCCCATACGATATGGTGGCGGGAAGGTGCTGAAGAGCTGCAGCGCGATCTGAGCGGGCGGTGACATGCGCGCCACTTGCTCGGGTTCCCAATCCCAACGGTCCTCGATGAGCCTTAGTCCCGGTACCTGCGCCTCCATCTCTGCCGGATCGTCCAGAGGCCAATGGAGGCAGGCACCTGTGGCCCGTATTGTCGGATTGAAGCGCAGCAGTTGGACCGCGAAACTGCCATAGGCATCGAAGGCTATTTCGCCCGAGGGAAAGTGGCCGGCGATCCGCCGCAGAACCTGCAGAACCTGATATTTCTTCAGATAGGGCAGAACACCCTCGGCGATGATGATGGCCGGCCTGTCGGCGGGGAGGTTCGCTATCCATCCGTGCTCGACTATCGAGCACGCGAACATCTCGCAACCCTCACGGTCGGGGTAGATCTGCTGACGCAAGCTGATGACATCAGGAAAATCCAGTTCGAACCAACGAACTCCCGGCCCAGGATCAATCCGGAAGATGCGACTGTCGAGACCACAGCCGAGATGGAGAACAGTCGCCTCGGGGCAGCGCTCGAGGAATGCCTCCGCCCATCGATCAAGCATGTAGGCGCGCAGCGCGATGCCGATCGTCATGTCGTGACCAACATTCAGGTGTCGATTGTCCTGATCGATATGGTGCAATGCATCTGCCGCGAAGCGGTCGCGAAGCAGCGAGTCCGGCATGGCGTTTTCGGCTGCTTTGGCTTGAAGGGTGATGAGTAGGGTTTCCCTTGCGCCGGTGAGGCGGACGTGTTCCGCTTGCATGGCTTCCTCCAGAATGCCTGTCAGAAGGTCTCCGCCGCATCAGCAGCAATGATCATTCCTCGGCATCGATCATTGAGTGTAGGCGGGGCGAAAACGTTCGGCTCACAATCAAGGACTCGCTCTGCCTCCAGCCGCAACATGGCGACACTATACTGGCATTTCGTAACGCTTGTCTTGATCAGATCGATTGTCGCTGTGGGCGTCACGCTCCTGCCGCCCTTCGGCAACCGACCCGGGGGGCTGCTGTTCCGAGCGCTGCGGCTAGTACATCGGCCAGGCCGCGCCCGGCGCTGCCGTCCTCATCAAGGCGCGGATTGTAGATGGTGATCTCGATGCCGACTGCCTTGCCGCTCGCCAAGGCAACCCGAAGCGCGGTCCCCAGCTCGTCCCACGACAACCCGCCCGGTATGCGGAAATTGACAGCCGGCATGATGACGTCGTCGAGGCAGTCGGCGTCGAGATGGATGAAGAACCCGTCCAGGTCCTCTCGCGTCAGGTGGTGGACCGCCTCGCGGGCGGCGGCCTCGATGCCCATCGCACGCACGGCGGGAAGGTCGATCGCCTTGAGCTCTTTGGGGAGCGGCTGGCTTCCGTATTCCTCCTGGTCCTTATGATCGCGATACGCGAACGCCACAGCGTCTTCGGGACGGACCAGAGGACCGCGACCTTCAATGTCAGTCAGGTGCGACGGGCCGTAGCCCGTGACCAGGGCAAGGTCCATCGAGGCGCCCTCACCATTGGGTTCCGCCTCGGGCTGGAAGAAATCGGCGTTGCCGTCGATGAAGAACAGGCCGTAGCTGCCTCGCCGTCGGAACGCGAGCATCGAGCCCAGCACGATCGTGCAATCGCCGCCGAGTACGACCGGGAATTCGCCCGCGTCAAGCACCGCTTCCACCGCGTCGGCAAGCTTGGGCGACCACGCCGCAATTGCCCTGGCATTCAGGGTGCCAGTCTCGGGATCAGGCGTAGGGTCCTTCGGAAGCACCGTCAGCCGCTCGGCGCGGCGCGCACGGATGCGCTCCGCAAGCCCGAGGCTCAAGAGCTGGTCGGGCAAGTGCTCCACACCGTCGGTCGCGAGACCCAGCGTAGAGGGGGCTTCGAGAATTGCATAGGGAAGGGTCGGCATAGGCGACTCCGTTATCGGCTTTTTTGCGGAGTAGGTGACTGCCTCGATCTTGTGACCGTCCGGATCGCGGACGAACCGCCCCATAGTAGTTGACTACCTCCGCTCCAGTCTTGCCCCCTAACGGCAGCTTCTAATCATTGTTCCCTCAAAGCCGACTGTCGTTTGTGGCCGGAAGGGACCGAAGCGAGTCCGGAACCGCTGAGCCAGCAGCAACCGGTATCGCTCCCATGCCATCCGGGTTACGATGCGTAGCTGAGAACGGGCGCCTCGTCGGACCACCTACGTCAGGAGGGCAGTGTGAAATCGCCAACAGTGAGAGTTATGGCCGCGGCCGAGGAAGATCTGGCGATCGAAACGGTCATGCTGGCGTTTGCAGCGGATCCCATGGCGCGATGGACCTGGCCGCATACACACCAGTACCTTGCCGCCATGCCGCGAATGATCCGGGCGTTCGGGAGCAGCGCATTCTCTAACGGCAGCGCCTTTTGCACCGAGGGCTACGCCGGGGCGGCGCTGTGGCTATCGCCCGGGGTCCATTCCGACGAGGAAGGGCTTGGTGCGGTGCTCGAGAGCACGGTTGCGCCCTCTCTTGCCCCCGAAACCACGGCCATATTCGAGCAGATGGCCACGTACCACCCGACCGAACCACACTGGTACCTGCCCCTGATCGGCGTCGACCCGGCGCATCAAGGCGAAGGTCACGGCGACGCCTTGATGGCGTACGCACTCGCACGGTGCGATCGCGATCACGCGCCAGCCTATTTGGAATCCTCAAACCCGCGCAACATTCCGTTCTACCGACGTTACGGCTTCGAACCGCTCGGCGCGATCCAGGCCGGTTCGTCGCCGACGCTCGTCCCGATGCTGCGGCGGCCGCGTTGAGCTTCAGTTCGATCGGATAGCTTGCGGCACACAGGCGCCGAGAGCGGCACAGCCGCGAAACGAAGATGAAAGGACGGTGCCTCGGACGCATCCGCGGCAGCGACTGACCTGCCACAACGCATGAAGAAACAGAGATCTACGCAAGAGCAGATTATCGGTGTGTTGCGAGCCGGCAAAAGACAAAGGATGCTCCTTGTCGGGCCGGGTTATGTGTGTTTTCCTGATGCCCCCTTGGTTGTTTCCAAGGAAGGGAGCCTCGGAACTCGCCGATGCAATTAGCAGATTTGCTACTTTAGAACGAGGGACTTCTGGAATGGGTATAATCTGGACCATCATTATTGGCTTTGCCGCCGGTATCGTGGCGAAGCTCATTGTGCCCGGCGAAAACGAGCCGAAAGGCTTCGTCCTGACGACGATCCTGGGCATTGTGGGGGCTTTCGTCGCCTCATATCTGGGGCAGGCATTGGGGTGGTACAACGCCAACCAGGGCGCCGGGTTCATCGGAGCCATCGTGGGTGCCGTGATCGTGTTGCTCCTATGGGGTGCCGTCGCCCGGCGCGCTTAAGGGTTCACCAAGCAGAAAGGAACTGACATGGCCTCATCTCGCAACACCATGCCGTCGCTCGCGGCGCTATTGGGGCTGCTCGCGGTCGCTGGCTACCAGAACCGGGATAAGCTGGGACAAATCTTTCAGGACGCAAAGGGGGGCGCTCAGAACGGCGGTGGCATTCTCGGCGAACTCGGCAAGATGTTCGGCGGCTCCGGGGAAGGTTCGCTCAGCAAAGGCCTGGGAGAACTGGTCGATGCGTTCAAGAACGGTGGGAACCGGGAGGCGGCAGACTCCTGGGTAAGCGCCGAAAAGCCGTCTCAGGGTATTTCGGCCGAACAGGTCGAATCATCGATCGGCAAGGATACCCTTCAGGAATTGGCGGCGAAGACCGGGCTGGACTACGATGAGCTGCTGAAGCGCCTTTCGACATCGATCCCGGACGCGGTGGACAAGATGACTCCGAACGGTCAGTTGCCGCAAAACGATGAGGAAGTCCTTGGGCGATCCGTGGGTCCCGCTTCCGCATAGCTAGGTCAGCGGAAGGCGCAATGCGTCTCGCGAGGCAACCGGTGAAGTCGCCTACCTCGCCTTCCGCTCTTCACACGCCGCTCCACATCTGGGGGGCAGCGTGCGCTGCTCGGAACCGGAGATGAAGAGGGCGCGACCACCACTTCGCCGAAGGACGTGACGATGATGATCGCCACTGGTTGGATCACGTCTCGAGTGGGACTGCCCGAACAGACGCTCGCGAAAGCGGGGCGGGCGAGCTCTTCCGCAGGATCGCCTCGAATGCCGAAGCGATCATCGCAAGGCCTGCTGGACATCCGCTACCCGCCAGAATGGGCGTTTGATTTCGACGATTTGGCGACGGGGATCACCAGCCTTCACTCTATCGCGGATAAGGGCAACGAAGTCAGCCTTAACAGCCGGATCGGACAAGAAATAGCTATGGCCAATGAAGCCGCCGCCTGAAAACTCGATGAAATCGACCAACCCTCCCATCTGAGACCCCGCCCATCTGGACGCCGCCTCGCTCCTGTCCTTGGGAAGCTTTTCGACAGCGAGCTGTCCCAGGCGCAAGGCGCTGCCGAAGAGCAGCGTTGATGCCCCCAGCGCCTTGTCCCTGGGAGACGAATAAACGGTGAGATGCAGAGGACCTTGAGGCGGGACGGTGCTTGGCCTTGATTTGCTGCCGAAGGCAAGGTCCGGATCCGATACCCAAGCGAACATCTTGGAAGAAGCCACGTCGAGATCAATATCGGGAGCGAAAAACACCACATTCGCGAGCTTGTAGCGCTGCCACATCGAGGATCGGCTAACATAGGCTTCGATGCTGAGCTGCTGGACCACACTCGCGAGCACATCGGTTCCGCGGCTATGCGCCAGGAGGTGAAGCCGCTCGACACCCTGAGCTTCGGCGATGATGCGAATGGCTTTCTTAAGGTCCGCGACTGAAAATTCGCTCGACTCGCGGTCGATGTTGTAGCCAAAGAATAAGCCGCCGGATCCTCCGGCAGGCCAAGTCAGGACAACGCAGACAAACTGGTTCTGCAGCGACCTGCAAATCTCGCCTGTGGTCAGCGCGGCGGCGTCGAAGCTGTTACCGTAACCGTGAATGAAGACCACGACTTCTTTACGATCGGCTGATGCGAGACGACGAGCTACCTCCGCCTGCAGCGATGCGGCGGCCCGGTCGTGGGCCGCGACTGCTGCCAGCGGGCGGCGTAGCCCGCCTGCGGTCGTCTCAACGCCGTAAGGTGTCGCCGGAAACCGGCCAGTCTCGGAAACCGCGCCGACACGCAATCCGCTTTTGCTGGTGGGAGAGTTGCGTGTCGGGGTGATCGACACCGATCCGAAGCTCAAGAACATGGCTCTTTCGGCACCGTAAGACAACGTGTTGTCCGAAGCGGTTACAGGTGCGCGATCGGTAATGTAGAGGAGGTCGAAGGCTCCGGAACTCGGGTGCGACCGAACGGCCTGAGTGCTTTGCGACGCCGGGGACCCGGTAGCGGGCGGCATTGCAAGCTCCACGCGCTGCATAGCACAACCAGCAAGGCAGGCAAGCAAGAGGAACCCTGCAATCGCTCGATAAAAATCTATTGATCCGACCGGTCCCAAACAGCTGGTGAATTTGCGGCCAAGACCAAGTCCAGCAGCGCAATAGCTATTTGCCACACGGTTTCCCCTCAACGTTGTTCTACCGTGTTTAGCAGCGTGCGCCGCCGAAACCAACGTCATGCGTCCGGCGATCACTTTCGACAAAACCTCAATCCGCTGCAGATCACGCTCGCTCATCGCAATCAATTCCATCCGCAGTCTCCCAGGTCATCTAAACCCGGGGAGAGTGACATTCCACTTTGCGGAACAGGACACTTTAACTTTGCGGTGTAAGTTCATGCCGAACTGCGACTTGCGCGTGCGACGCTAGCCGACACGTCGCATTTGCGCGAGCAGTTTCTTACGGAAGACTTCCGCGGGCGTTCGGTAGCCGAGGCACTTCCGCGGTGTCGAGTTGAGCCGATCGCAGATGTCCTTCAGCTCGCCGTCGGTAATCGACAGGGGATCCACCTCTCTCGAAAGCCATTTTCGAACCCGGCCATTGGTGTTCTCGACCGTGCCTTTCTGCCAGGGCGACTGCGGGTCACAGAACCACGTCTGCGTTCCGATGCCAGCCTGCAGATAGGGCCATTCGCTGAACTCGGTGCCGCGGTCGAAGGTGATGGAGCGTCGAGCAGCGTGGGGCAGGGGTTGGAGCACCTCAATCAGCCCGTCCATGATCGGCTTCGATTGCCGGTCGTTGTTGCGCAGGAAGACCGCAAAGCGGCTGACCCGCTCGACCAGTGAGGTCACGTTGGCCTTGCCGAACTTCTTGCGAAACTGAATGAGATCGCAC
>ATWE01000046.1 GCA_000421085.1 Ensifer sp. USDA 6670 | reverse complement strand
ATCGCTGCCGTCAGCGACGTCTTGCCATGGTCAACGTGGCCAATCGTGCCAATGTTGACGTGCGGCTTATTGCGCTCAAATTTGCTCTTTGCCATTTCCGGCTCTCCGTTTCCTGTCCCCTAGAGGGGAAATCTTTTCATTCTGTTTCAGCGCGAGGCTATTCCGGTCACTTCTGACCGGAATACTTCGCCTGGATTTCCTGCGCGACGTTCGACGGAACCGGCGCGTAGTGATCGAACAGCATCGTGTACTGAGCGCGGCCCTGCGACATCGAGCGCAGGTTGTCCACGTATTTGAACATGTTAGCGAGCGGTACGTGGGCGTTGATGACCACGGCGACGCCGCGTGCTTCCTGACCCTGGATCTGGCCACGGCGAGAGTTCAGGTCACCGATAACGTCACCGACGTAATCTTCCGGCGTCACGACCTCGACCTTCATGATCGGCTCGAGGAGCTGAGCTCCAGCCTTCTTCGCGGCTTCACGGAAGCAGGCACGGGAAGCGATTTCGAAGGCCAGCACGGACGAGTCGACGTCGTGGAATGCACCGTCGATCAGTGTCGCCTTGACGCCGAGCATCGGGAAGCCCGCGAGCGGACCCGAGGACAGAACGCTTTCGATACCCTTCTGAACGCCGGGGATGTATTCCTTCGGAACGGCACCACCGACAATCTTCGATTCGAATGCGAAGTCTTCGCCTTCCGGGTTCGGTTCGAAGACGATCTTGACGCGCGCGAACTGGCCGGTACCACCGGACTGCTTCTTGTGCGTGTAATCTTCCTCGTGCTTGCGCGTAATGGTCTCGCGGTAGGCAACCTGCGGAGCACCGACCGAAGCTTCGACCTTGAACTCGCGACGCATGCGGTCGACGATGATGTCCAGGTGAAGTTCGCCCATGCCGGCGATGATCGTCTGGCCGGACTCCTCGTCGGTCTTGACGCGGAAAGACGGATCCTCGGCAGCCAGGCGGTTGAGCGCGAGGCCCATCTTTTCCTGGTCGCCCTTGGTCTTCGGCTCGATCGCGATCTGGATGACCGGCTCGGGGAATTCCATGCGCTCGAGGATAACCGGCTTCAGCGGATCGCAAAGCGTGTCGCCCGTGGTGGTTTCCTTGAGGCCGGCGAGCGCAACGATGTCGCCAGCGAAGGCTTCTTCGATGTCTTCACGCGAGTTGGAGTGCATCTGCAGCATGCGGCCGACGCGCTCGCGCTTTTCCTTGACCGTGTTCATCACCGACGTGCCCTTTTCGAGCTTGCCGGAATAGATGCGTGCGAAGGTCAGCGAACCGACGAAGGGGTCGTTCATGATCTTGAACGCGAGCATCGAAAGCGGCTCGTTGTCGTCGGCCTTACGGGTGATCTCGCCTTCGGTCTTGACGTCGATACCCTTGATCGCCGGAATGTCGATCGGCGACGGCAGGTAATCGACGACGGCGTCGAGCAGAGGCTGAACGCCCTTGTTCTTGAAGGCGGTGCCGCAGAACATGGGGTGGAACTTGACGTCGATCGTACCGCGACGGACCAGTTCACGGATCTTGTCGTTATCCGGGTTGGTACCTTCGAGGTAGGCTTCCATTGCCGCTTCGTCGATCTCGACAACCGTCTCGATCAGCTTTTCGCGGTATTCTTCCGCCTTTTCCTTCATGTCGGCCGGGATTTCGACGACGTCCCACTGGGCGCCGAGCGATTCGTCGCGCCATACGAGAGCATTCATCTCGATCAGGTCGATAACACCCTTGAAGTCGCTTTCAGCGCCGATCGGCAGCTGCATGACGACGGCCGTCGCGCCGAGGCGCGTCTTGATCATCTCGACGGAGCGGTAGAAGTCCGCACCGGTCTTGTCCATCTTGTTGCAGAAGATCATGCGCGGAACATGATACTTCTCGGCCTGGCGCCAGACGGTTTCGGTCTGCGGCTCGACACCGGCATTGGCGTCGAGAAGCGCGATCGCACCGTCGAGCACGCGCAGCGAGCGCTCGACTTCGATGGTGAAGTCCACGTGGCCGGGAGTGTCGATGATGTTGAAGCGGCGCGTCTTGCCGTCGCGGCCCTTCCAGAAGGTCGTCGTCGCAGCAGACGTGATCGTGATGCCGCGCTCCTGCTCCTGCTCCATCCAGTCCATCGTCGCGGCGCCGTCATGGACTTCGCCGATCTTGTGGGACTTGCCGGTGTAGTAGAGGATACGCTCGGTCGTCGTCGTCTTGCCGGCGTCGATATGCGCCATGATACCGAAGTTACGGTAGTCTTCGATTTTATATTCGCGAGCCATGAGAGACTGCCTTTCGGAACCTGTTCTGATTACCAACGGTAGTGCGAGAACGCACGGTTGGCATCAGCCATCTTGTGGGTGTCTTCGCGCTTCTTCACTGCGCTGCCGCGATTGTTCGCTGCGTCCATGAGTTCGCCGCACAGGCGATCGACCATGGTCGTTTCGTTGCGCTTACGGGCAGCTGCGATCAGCCAGCGGATAGCGAGAGCCTGACGGCGCTCCGGACGAACGTCGACCGGAACCTGGTAGGTAGCACCACCGACGCGGCGCGAACGCACTTCGACATGCGGAGCGATGTTGTCGAGCGCGGAGTGGAACACGGCGACCGGCTCCTGCTTCAGCTTCGACTGGACCGCATCGAACGCACCGTAGACGATGCTTTCCGCAACGGACTTCTTGCCGTGCAGCATGATTGCGTTCATGAACTTCGTGACGACCAGATCACCGAACTTCGGATCCGGGTTGATCTCACGCTTTTCTGCTCTGTGACGTCGGGACATACTTCTCGTCTCTCAACTTTAAATCTTGTGACCAGCGAAATGGCGCCGGTTGCGATGTTATTTCGGACGCTTCGCGCCGTACTTGGAGCGGCGCTGCTTACGGTTCTTCACACCCTGCGTATCGAGAACGCCGCGGATGATGTGGTAACGAACACCCGGAAGGTCCTTCACGCGGCCGCCGCGGATCATGACCACGGAGTGCTCCTGAAGGTTGTGGCCTTCACCCGGAATGTAGCCGATCACTTCGAAGCCATTCGTCAGGCGGATCTTGGCGACCTTACGCAGAGCCGAGTTCGGCTTCTTCGGGGTCGTCGTGTAGACGCGGGTGCAAACGCCGCGCTTCTGCGGGTTCTCCTGCAGTGCAGGAACCTTGTTGCGCTTTACCTGTGCCTGACGCGGCTTGCGGATCAGCTGGTTTACGGTAGGCATCTAACCATCCCTTACAAAAACTTGTCTCGTTACCCTTTCGGGCGGATCGCTTGCCGTCGCCGGCAACAACGAACGCCTATGAAATGCGCAAAACGAGGGCCGATCCGCTTTTTCGCAGATGGCCCCACAAAAAGCAGAGGACGCACTATTTCGCGCGTCTTGCGTGCAGCATTATGTCGTCAGCGTGCGTTTTGAACCTTGTTTGAGGCGAACTCCAGAACGCGTCGTTCCGAACCAGCCAGCCTCACATGGGCTCTGATGCGGCGGGGTGTACTGATTTCGGGGCGATCCGTCAAGGGCAATTAGGAAATAATCTGGGCGTTGCAGCCCTGATATGCCCGTGAAACAAGGCTTTGCGCGCTCGCAAAGCCCTCGGTCTGGCCAAACGCCGGTCCGCGTCGTCGCATAGTCGTTCCCGCTTAAGGAATCAGCAACCTCTTTCTGTCGTTTTCCACGACCGCGAGTCGCGCCGCGCCCGGCTTCATGCCTCGACGTCATCCCCGCTCACAAATGTTTCGGGCTATCGCACGATTCGTGGAACGGGTTTCGATCTGGCGCAATATGCAGTAGAGCAGGATGAGGCAAAGTGTATCCGGTTTCCCCGCATCCCGCGTCTCAACGCTTGAGAAACGATCGCGACGGTTTCGGCCTCTTTCGACCTAAATGAAACGCGATCGCCCGTTACTGTTCTTCAAAGAGGATGTTTCCATGTCTGTCACACCGGATAACGACAACGCACCCGACGAACCGCTGATCTTCATCGTTATCGGCAAGGCCTACGAGACCGACGGCGATGCCGAGGGCGTCGACATCCATGTGATGCTGCGGGCGCCGGATGACGATACGGCCGTGCGCGAAGCGCTGAATGCACTCGCCGAGGAGGGCTTCCTTGAAGCCGATCTCGACCAGATCGGTACCATGGACGGCATACCGGACGAGGAGCCGCACGCTTCCGCCTATCAGGGCGCCCTCGAGGGCGAAGTCGCCATCATTCGCTTCGGTTGAGCGATCCGGCGGCATCTGGAGCCGTCTCAGCGGATCAACCCCAAACACATCGACCTGAAAAAGCCGCCCGGATCGCTCCAGGCGGCTTTATTGTTTTGCCAGGGAGGGCAGGTACCCTCCCCTTTCCGCTTATTCCGCCGCGGCGGGATCGTTCGCCATATCGGCGAGCATCGGCGTGGCGCTTTCCGCACCGGTGCCCTTGCGGCGCTCTTCGAGGATCAACTCGTCGCGGGCCGTAGCGATGCGGCGGATTTGCGTCATCGTGCCGCCCGTACCGGCCGGGATGAGACGACCGACGATGACGTTCTCCTTCAGGCCCTGCAGATTGTCCGTCTTGCCTGCGACCGCAGCTTCGGTGAGGACCTTGGTGGTCTCCTGGAACGAAGCGGCCGAGATGAAGGACGGGGTCTGCAGCGATGCCTTGGTGATGCCGAGCAGCACCGGTTCGCCAAACGCGGGCTTCTTGCCTTCGGCAAGCAGAGAGTCGTTGACGTCCTCGAGCTCGATGCGATCGACGTTGTCGCCGACGATATACGTCGAGTCACCTGCGTCGGTGATTTCGACCTTCTGGAGCATCTGCCGGACGATCACCTCGATGTGCTTGTCGTTGATGACGACGCCCTGCAGTCGGTAGACTTCCTGGATCTCATTCACGAGATAGGAAGCAAGTGCTTCCACGCCCTTGATCGCCAGGATGTCATGCGGCGCCGGATTGCCGTCGAGGATGTAGTCGCCCTTCTCGATGTAGTCGCCATCCTGAAGATGGAAGGGCTTGCCCTTCGGGATCAGGTATTCGACCGGTTCGACACCGTCTTCCGCCGGCTCGATCATCACGCGACGCTTGTTCTTGTAATCGCGGCCGAAACGGATCGTGCCATCGATCTCCGCGATGATGGCGTGATCCTTCGGACGACGTGCCTCGAACAGTTCGGCAACGCGCGGCAGACCACCGGTGATGTCCTTGGTCTTGGCGCTTTCGAGCGGCGAACGGGCAAGAACGTCGCCCTGGCTGACCTTCTGTCCCGGCTCGACCGAAAGGATCGCGTCGACCGAGAGCATGAAGCGGGCTTCGCCGCCGCGGGCAAGCTTGGCGATGCTGCCATTCTTGTCCTTGATGACGATCGCCGGCTTCAGGTCGGTACCGCGTGGCGTCGAACGCCAGTCGATGACCTGGCGCTTGGTGATGCCGGTCGACTCGTCAGTCGATTCCAGAACCGAGATGCCGTCGACCACGTCTTCGAAGTGAACGGTACCTTCCACTTCCGTCATCATCGGACGGGTGTAGGGGTCCCACTCGGCGAAACGCTGTCCGCGCTTCACCTTGTCGCCATCGTCGACGAAGATCTTTGAACCGTAGGCAACGCGCTGCGAGGAGCGCTCGACACCGCGTTCGTCGAGGATCTGGATCGCCATGTTGCGGCCCATGGCGACGAGTACGCCATCGGAGTTGCGCAGCATGTTGCGGTTCTTGATCTGAACCGTGCCCTCGTAAGAGGCTTCCAGGAACGACTGGTCGACCACCGTTGCCGTACCACCAAGGTGGAACGTACGCATGGTCAGCTGCGTGCCCGGCTCGCCGATCGACTGAGCCGCGATGACGCCGACGGCTTCGCCCATGTTGACAGGCGTACCGCGAGCGAGGTCCCGGCCGTAGCAAACGCCGCAGACGCCGGTCTGGATCTCGCAGGTCAGAGCCGAGCGAATCCGGACGGACTGGATACCCGCCTTCTCGATCGCGACGACGTCCGGCTCGAGAATCATCTTGCCGGCATCGACGATGCGTTCACCGGTGACCGGGTTGTCGATGTTGTCGAGCGCCGTACGGCCGAGGATACGCTGGCCGATCGAGGCCACGACCTGACCGGCATCGACGATCGCAGTCATGGTGAGGCCCTTGTCGGTGCCGCAATCCGTATGCGTGACGATGCAATCCTGCGCCACATCGACGAGACGACGGGTCAGGTAACCGGAGTTCGCAGTCTTCAAGGCGGTGTCGGCGAGACCCTTACGGGCACCGTGCGTCGAGTTGAAGTACTCGTTCACGGTCAGGCCTTCCTTGAAGTTCGAGATGATCGGCGTTTCGATGATCTCGCCCGAGGGCTTCGCCATGAGGCCGCGCATGCCGCCAAGCTGACGCATCTGGTTCGGCGAACCGCGTGCGCCCGAGTGCGACATCATGTAGATCGAGTTCATCGGCTTTTGGCGGCCGCTGTCGTCGAACTCGACGGCCTTGATGCGCGCCATCATCTCTTCGGCGACCTTCTCGGTCGCCTTGCCCCAGGCGTCGACGACCTTGTTGTATTTTTCGCCCTGCGTGATGAGGCCGTCATTGTACTGCTGCTCGTATTCCTTCACGAGCGCTTCGGTGTCGCCGACGATCTTCACCTTCGTGTCCGGAATCACCATGTCGTCCTTGCCGAACGAAATGCCGGCGCGGCAGGCATGCGAGAAGCCGAGCTGCATGATCCGGTCGCAGAAGATGACCGTGTCCTTCTGACCGCAATGGCGATAGACCGTGTCGATCATCTTGGAGATGTTCTTCTTGGTCATTTCCTGGTTGCAGGTTTCGAAGGGGACGTTCGGGTTCTTCGGCAGGAGTTCGCCGATGATCATGCGCCCAGGCGTCGTTTCATAGATCTTGGAAACCGGGTTGCCCTCGGCATCGACGGTCTTGTAACGGCCACGGATCTTGGCGTGCAGGGTGACGGCCTTGGTCTCCAGCGCATGGTGCAATTCGCCCATGTCGGAGAAGGCCATGCCTTCGCCCGGCTCGTTCTGGTTCATGATCGAGAGATAATAGAGGCCGAGAACCATGTCCTGCGACGGCACGATGATCGGGGCACCGTTTGCCGGATGCAGGATGTTGTTCGTCGACATCATCAGCACGCGCGCTTCGAGCTGCGCCTCGAGCGACAGCGGCACGTGAACGGCCATCTGGTCGCCGTCGAAGTCGGCGTTGAAGGCCGTGCAGACGAGCGGGTGCAGCTGGATCGCCTTGCCTTCGACCAGGATCGGCTCGAAGGCCTGGATGCCCAGGCGGTGCAGGGTCGGCGCGCGGTTCAGAAGAACCGGGTGCTCGCGGATGACCTCATCGAGGATATCCCAGACTTCCGGCTTTTCCTTCTCGACCAGCTTCTTCGCCTGCTTGACGGTCGAGGAGTAACCCTTGGCGTCGAGGCGGGCGTAGATGAACGGCTTGAAGAGCTCGAGCGCCATCTTCTTCGGCAGGCCGCACTGGTGCAGCTTGAGTTCCGGACCGGTCACGATGACCGAACGGCCGGAATAATCGACGCGCTTGCCGAGCAGGTTCTGACGGAAGCGGCCCTGCTTGCCCTTGAGCATGTCGGAGAGCGACTTCAGCGGACGCTTGTTAGCACCCGTGATGACGCGGCCGCGGCGGCCGTTGTCGAACAGCGCGTCCACGGATTCCTGCAGCATCCGCTTTTCGTTGCGAATGATGATGCCCGGCGCACGCAGCTCGATCAGCCGCTTCAGGCGGTTGTTGCGGTTGATGACGCGGCGGTAGAGATCGTTGAGGTCCGACGTCGCGAAGCGGCCGCCGTCAAGCGGCACGAGCGGACGCAGGTCCGGCGGGATCACCGGAACGACCTTCATAATCATCCATTCCGGACGGTTGCCGGATTCCATGAAGTTCTCGACGATCTTCAGCCGCTTCATCAGCTTCTTCTGCTTCAGATCGGACGTCGTCTCGGCCATCTCCGAACGAAGATCGCCCGCGATCTTCTCGAGATTCATCGATGCGAGCATCTCGTAGATCGCTTCGGCGCCGATCATCGCGGTGAACTGGTCCTCACCGAACTCGTCGACCGCGATCATGTATTCTTCTTCGCTCAGGAGCTGGTTTTCCTTGAGCGACGTCAGACCCGGCTCGGTGACGATGTAGTTCTCGAAATAAAGGACCCGCTCGATATCCTTGAGCGTCATGTCGAGCAACGTCGCGATGCGGCTCGGCAGCGACTTCAGGAACCAGATGTGCGCAACGGGCGCGGCGAGCTCGATATGGCCCATGCGCTCGCGGCGAACGCGCGACAGCGTGACTTCGACGCCGCACTTTTCGCAAATGATGCCCTTGTACTTCATGCGCTTGTACTTGCCGCACAGGCACTCGTAGTCCTTGATCGGACCAAAGATGCGGGCGCAGAAAAGACCGTCGCGTTCCGGCTTGAAGGTACGGTAGTTAATCGTCTCCGGCTTCTTGATCTCACCGTAAGACCAGGAAAGAATCTTCTCCGGGGACGCTATCGAAATCCGGATGGAATCGAAGGTCTGTGCAGGCACCTGCGGATTGAAAAGATTCATGACCTCTTGGTTCATGCCTGTCTCCTTTGCGGGCATTTAAGCCCTGAGCTTGGCGAGGGTGCCGGCAATCCCGGGCGCCGGCCCCTGCCCCATAAACAGCTAAAACCGCATCGGGTGCGGCCCTTTTCCTGCCGCGGACAATCAGGTGCCCGACGGCGGAAACGGTGCGCGCCGCTTAGCGGCACGCACCTGATGACTCTTATTCGGCCGCGTCCGGCAGTTGCGCCGTGCCACCGACGTCGTCGACCTTGGAGTTCTCCAGCTCGACCGAAAGACCCAGCGAGCGCATTTCCTTGACGAGAACGTTGAAGCTCTCCGGAATACCCGCTTCGAAGGTATCGTCGCCGCGGACGATCGCCTCGTAGACCTTGGTCCGGCCGGCCACGTCGTCCGACTTGACCGTCAGCATTTCCTGCAGCGTGTAGGCGGCACCATAGGCTTCCAGAGCCCAGACCTCCATTTCGCCGAAGCGCTGACCGCCGAACTGCGCCTTGCCGCCCAGCGGCTGCTGGGTAACGAGCGAGTAAGGACCGATCGAACGGGCGTGGATCTTGTCGTCGACCAGGTGGTTGAGCTTCAGCATGTAGATGTAGCCCACGGTCACCTGACGGTCGAAAGTCTCGCCGGTACGGCCGTCATAGAGCGTCGACTGACCGGTCACCTTCAGGCCAGCCTGCTCCAGCATCTCGTTGACGTCCGCTTCGACAGCACCGTCGAAGACCGGTGTCGCGATCGAAACGCCGCGGCGGGTCTGCTCGGCAAGCCGTACGATCGATTCATCGTCGTACTGCTTGATCGGCTCGCCCTTCGGACCAGATCCGATGACGCTATCGATGGTATCGCGCAGCGGCTGGATGTCAGCGCCCGCCTTGTATGCATCGAGCATCGCTCCGATCTTCTTGCCCATGCCGGCGCAAGCCCAACCGAGATGGGTCTCGAGGATCTGGCCGACATTCATGCGCGACGGCACGCCGAGCGGGTTCAGAACAACGTCGACATGCGTACCGTCTTCGAGGAACGGCATGTCTTCGATCGGCACGATCCGCGACACGACACCCTTGTTGCCGTGACGGCCGGCCATCTTGTCACCCGGCTGGATCTTGCGCTTCACGGCGACGAAGACCTTGACCATCTTCATGACGCCCGGAGGCATTTCATCGCCGCGCTGAACCTTCTCGACCTTGTCCATGAAGCGCTGTTCAAGGCGCGACTTGGATTCGTCGTACTGCGCGCGAAGTGCTTCGATCTCGCCCTGAGCCTTCTCGTCCTCGATAGCGAACATCCACCACTGCGAGCGGGGATATTCACTGATGACGACGTTGGAGAGCTCGGTGCCCTTCTTGAAGCCCTTCGGACCGGCAACGGCGACGTGGCCGCGAAGCATGTCGACCAGACGCGCATAGACGTTGCGGTCGAGGATCGCCTGTTCGTCGTCGCGGTCCTTCGCGAGACGCTCGATTTCCTCGCGCTCGATCGCCATCGCGCGCTCGTCCTTCTCGACGCCATGGCGGTTGAAGACGCGCACTTCGACGACGGTGCCGAAGGTGCCCGGGGGCATGCGCATCGACGTGTCGCGAACGTCCGACGCCTTCTCGCCGAAGATGGCGCGCAGAAGCTTTTCTTCCGGCGTCATCGGGCTCTCGCCCTTCGGCGTGATCTTGCCGACGAGGATGTCGCCCGGCTGAACTTCGGCGCCGATATACACGATACCGGCTTCATCCAGGTTCTTCAGCGCTTCTTCCGAAACGTTCGGAATGTCGCGGGTGATTTCTTCCGGACCAAGCTTGGTGTCGCGCGCCATCACTTCGAATTCCTCGATGTGGATCGAGGTGAAGACGTCGTCACGCACGATCCGCTCGGAGAGCAGGATCGAGTCTTCGTAGTTGTAGCCGTTCCAGGGCATGAACGCGACGAGCGCGTTGCGGCCGAGCGCCAGGTCGCCGAGGTCGGTCGACGGACCGTCCGCGATGATGTCGCCCTTGTTGATCACGTCACCGACGGTGACCAACGGGCGCTGGTTGACGCAGGTGTTCTGGTTGGAGCGCTGGAACTTCTGCAGCCGGTAGATATCGACGCCCGACTTGGACGGATCCAGGTCTTCGGTGGCGCGGATAACGATACGGGTCGCGTCCACCTGGTCGACGATACCGCCGCGGCGGGCAGCGATCGCAGCACCGGAGTCACGCGCAACGACCGGCTCCATGCCTGTCCCGACGAAGGGGGCTTCCGCACGCAGCAGCGGCACGGCCTGACGCTGCATGTTCGAGCCCATCAGCGCGCGGTTGGCGTCATCGTTCTCAAGGAACGGAATGAGCGCGGCCGCGACCGACACGAGCTGCTTCGGCGAAACGTCCATCAGGTTGATGTTGTCGCGCGGCGCCAACATGACTTCGCCGGCGTGGCGGCAAACGACGAATTCTTCAGAGAAGGAGCCGTCGTCATCCAGCACCGAGTTTGCCTGTGCAACGTGGTACTTGGCTTCTTCCATCGCCGACAGATAGACGACGTCGTTCGTCACCTTGCCGTCGACGATCTTGCGGTACGGGCTCTCGATGAAGCCGTACTTGTTGACGCGGGCGAAGGTCGCGAGCGAGTTGATCAGACCGATGTTCGGGCCTTCCGGCGTTTCGATCGGGCAGATACGGCCGTAATGCGTCGGATGCACGTCGCGCACTTCGAAGCCGGCGCGCTCGCGGGTCAGACCGCCCGGACCCAGTGCCGAAAGGCGGCGCTTATGGGTGATTTCCGAAAGCGGGTTCACCTGGTCCATGAACTGCGAGAGCTGCGAGGAGCCGAAGAATTCGCGAACGGCTGCGGCAGCCGGCTTCGCGTTGATCAGGTCCTGCGGCATCACGGTGTCGATCTCGATCGAGGACATGCGCTCCTTGATCGCACGTTCCATGCGCAGGAGACCCAGACGATACTGGTTCTCCATCAACTCGCCGACCGAGCGGACGCGGCGGTTGCCGAGATTGTCGATGTCGTCGATCTCGCCCTTGCCGTCACGCAGCTCCACGAGCATCTTGACGACGGCCAGGATGTCTTCCTTGCGCAGCGTGCGAACCGTGTCCGGAACGTCCAGGTCGAGGCGCATGTTCATCTTCACGCGGCCGACGGCCGAGAGGTCGTAGCGCTCGGCATCGAAGAAGAGCGCATTGAACATGGCTTCGGCCGAATCCATGGTCGGCGGCTCACCCGGACGCATGACGCGGTAGATGTCGAACAGCGCGTCCTGACGGTTTTCGTTCTTGTCGGCCGAAAGCGTGTTGCGGATATAGGCGCCGATATTGATGTGGTCGATGTCGAGCACCGGGATCTCGTCGAAGCCGGCGGAAAGGATGACCGGAAGCGTCTTCTCGTCGATCTCGTCGCCGGCCTCGAGATAGATCTCGCCGGTCTCGAAGTTGACGACATCCTCGGCAAGATAGTTGCCGTAGAGATCGTCGTCGGTCGCCTTGAGCGCCTTCAGGCCCTTTTCCTGCAACTGCCGGAGCAGGCGCGGCGTCAGCTTCTTGCCGCTTTCGACAACGACCTCGCCGGTATCGGCGTCGATCATGTCTGCCAGTGTCTTCTGGCCCTTGAGCGCATCCGGCTGGAACGGAACGCGCCAGCCCTCGCCGTCGCGCTGGTAGAGCGACTTCGTGTAGAAGGTGTCGAGAATTTCTTCGCCGTCCATTCCGAGCGCCATCAGAAGCGAGGTCACCGGAATCTTGCGGCGGCGGTCGATACGCGCATGGACGATGTCCTTCGCGTCGAACTCGATGTCGAGCCACGAGCCGCGATAGGGGATTACGCGCGCAGCGAAGAGCAGCTTGCCGGACGAGTGGCTCTTGCCCTTGTCATGGTCGAAGAAGACACCCGGCGAGCGGTGCATCTGCGAGACGATGACGCGCTCCGTGCCGTTGACGATGAAGGTACCGTTGTCCGTCATGAGCGGCATGTCGCCCATGTAGACGTTCTGTTCCTTGATATCCTTGATGGACTTGGCGCCGGTGTCCTCGTCGATATCGAACACGATCAGCCGCAGCGTCACCTTGAGCGGCGCTGCATAGGTCAGGTCGCGCTGACGGCACTCCTCGACGTCGAACTTCGGTGCCTCGAACTCGTAGGAAACGAATTCGAGCATCGAAGCGCCGGAGAAATCCTTGATCGGAAATACCGATTTGAAAACGGCTTGAAGCCCCTCATCCGGCCGCCCGCCTTGGGGCTCGTCCACCATGAGGAACTGGTCGTAAGACGCCTTCTGAACCTCGATGAGGTTCGGCATCTCCGCGACTTCGGGAATTTTACCAAAAAACTTGCGTACGCGCCTACGACCGTTAAACGAAAGGGTCTGAGCCATCGTCGCTCCTTGTCAATCTTGCATCCGGGCCTGCAACGGACGGGAACCGATGGCCAGTCGACCCCGTCAATCAATGGGTAGTTCAATCTCGTCCAGCATTCGAAAGACGCCAGCGCGGAATGCTGTGCTGTCCTTCGATCGAGACCATCCTCTTGAAGAACCCATTACCCAAAAGCCGTTTTCGACAGGCTTTTGGGTAATATGTTCTAAAAACGGTCAAAGAGAGGCGGCCACGAGGGCCACCTCCCTTTCGCATTTCGTCGAATTACTTGACGTCGACCTTCGCGCCAGCGTCTTCGAGCTTCTTCTTGAGGTCTGCAGCTTCAGCCTTGGAAACAGCTTCCTTGACAGCCTTCGGAGCGCCTTCGACGAGGTCCTTGGCTTCCTTGAGGCCGAGACCGGTGATGGCGCGGACTTCCTTGATGACGTTGATCTTGTTCGCGCCGGCATCCGTCAGGATGACGTCGAACTCGGTCTTTTCTTCTTCGACCGGAGCAGCGGCGCCAGCAGCACCGCCGGCAGCAGCAACGGCTACCGGAGCAGCGGCGGAAACGCCCCACTTTTCTTCGAGAAGCTTGGAAAGCTCAGCAGCTTCCAGGACGGTCAGCGAGGAGAGGTCTTCAACGATCTTTGCGAGATCAGCCATTTTACTTTTCCTTTTGTTCGGTTCGAACTGGTTTTAAATACAACAGCGAAATTCCGCCTCAGGCGGCTTCGTCCTTCTTGGCATAGGCCGAGAACACGCGGGCAAGCTGGCTTGCCGGTGCTGCGACAACCGTCGCGACGCGGGTTGCCGGGGCGTTGATGAGGCCCAGCAGCTTCGCGCGCAGCTCGTCGAGCGAAGGCAGGGTCGCAAGCGACTTGACACCTTCGGCGTTGAGCGTGGTTGCCCCCATGGCGCCGCCCAGAACAACGAGCTTGTCGTTGGTCTTTGCGAAATCCATGACGACCTTCGGAGCCGTTACGGGGTCTTCGCTGAAAGCGATCAGCGTCTGACCCCTGAAGAGATCGGTCATCCCTTCAGACTCCGTGCCCTGAAGAGCGATCTTGGCCAGGCGGTTTTTCGCGACTCTGACGGTGCCGCCAGCAGCGCGCATCTTCGAACGGAAGTCGTTCATCTGCGCAACTGTGACACCAGCATAGTGGGCCACGACAACCGAACCGGAAGCCTTGAAGACTTCGTTCAGCTCCGTGACGAATTCGCGTTTTTCCGCTCTTTCCACTGTCTGTCTCCAGTTGGCAGGGTTGCTCATCGCAGCCCTGCCGGGTTTGCCTTTGTCACCCGGGATCATTCTCGATCCCAAGCAACGCTTGAGGATCCTGTCCCTTGGCGTTCCCGGGGAGCCGGGTCTGACACAAGGCAAGCGAGGTTCGAACCGAATTCCGACGCGTCCGCGTCTTCATGAAATTCAGATCTTACCCGTCTCATGCGGGCCAGGTGATTAAGGTAAAACCACCCGCAATCTCGGACAGGAGTTCCGGGCGGTAGGCCCGGATTTTCCGGCCCCGAAAGGCCGGAAATCTGGTTACGGGCCGAAGCCCGTCAAACTATCTATCAGGCAGCGCTGATCGTTGCCGGGTCGACCTTGAGGCCGGGGCCCATCGTCGAAGAAACAGCCACGCGCTTGACGTAGTTGCCCTTGGCGCCGGTCGGCTTTGCCTTGATCACGGCATCCGCGAAGGCACGGATGTTCTCTTCGAGCGCCTTGGCATCGAAGGAAGCCTTGCCGATGCCGGCGTGAACGATACCCGCCTTCTCCACGCGAAACTCGACCGCGCCGCCCTTCGAAGCCTTGACGGCTGCGGTGACGTCCATGGTGACGGTGCCGACCTTCGGGTTCGGCATCATGCCACGGGGGCCGAGAACCTTACCGAGACGGCCGACGAGCGGCATCATGTCGGGGGTCGCGATGCAGCGATCGAAGTCGATCTTGCCGCCCTGGACGATTTCGACGAGCTCTTCCGCACCGACGACGTCGGCGCCGGCAGCCTTGGCTTCGTCAGCCTTCGCGCCACGGGCGAAAACGGCGACGCGAACCGAACGGCCGGTGCCGTTCGGCAGATTGACCACGCCGCGGACCATCTGGTCGGCATGGCGCGGATCGACGCCGAGGTTCATCGCGACTTCGATCGTTTCGTCGAACTTGGCCGTCGCACGCTCCTTGACCAGCGTTACGGCTTCGGTAAGGCCATAGAGCTTCGCCGGATCAATGCCCTCGCGGGACTTCTGTACACGCTTTGCAATCTTCGCCATGGTCTTAGCCCGTCACTTCCAGGCCCATGGAGCGGGCCGAGCCCTCAACCATCGCCATTGCGCCTTCGATATCGGCCGCGTTGAGGTCCTTCATCTTGGCCTCTGCGATCGTGCGGATCTGAGCCTTGGAGATCGAGCCGGCCTTGGCCTTGCCCGGAGTCTTGGAGCCCGCCTGGACCTTCGCTTCGCGCTTCAGGAAGTAGCTGACCGGCGGCTGCTTCATGACGAATGTGAAGGACTTGTCCTGGTAATAGGTGATGACGACCGGAATCGGCATACCCTTTTCCATTTCCTGCGTGGCGGCGTTGAACGCCTTGCAGAATTCCATGATGTTAATGCCACGCTGACCAAGCGCAGGACCGATCGGCGGCGACGGATTCGCCGAGCCGGCCTTTACCTGCAGCTTGAGCTGGCCTGCAACTTTCTTAGCCATTTCTCTCTGCCTTTCACTGCTCCTTTGCGGCGAGGCCGAAAAGGGAGCTCATCAGCCGGTCGCCCGGCCATTTGCCGATCGATCGATCGGCGGCTGCGGTTGCGTGGTGCGGATGAACCGACCCGGCTTAAGGTCGGAAACCTCCCACGCGATGCGGATCGCTCCGCCGAACAAGCCGATAAATCGACCTGCCCATTCCTATTGGCTTACGCTCTAGACCTTTTCGACCTGGCCGTATTCCAGCTCGACAGGCGTCGCGCGGCCAAAGATCGACACCTCGACCTTCAAGCGGGACCGCTCTTCATCGACATCCTGAACGGTGCCGTTGAACGATGCAAAGGGGCCGTCGGAAACGCGGACCTGCTCGCCGATCTCGAAGGAGACCGACGGCTTCGGGCGCTCGACGCCGTCCTGCACCTGACCGAGAATCCGATCGGCCTCGTGGTCCGGAATCGGCACCGGCTTGCTGTCCGTACCAAGGAAACCGGTCACTTTCGGCGTGTTCTTGATAAGGTGATACGCCTCGTCGGTCAGGTCGGCGCGAACGAGGACATAACCCGGAAAGAACTTCCGCTCCGCATCGACTTTGCGTCCGCGACGGACCTCGACCACCTTTTCGGTCGGGACGAGAATCTTCTCGAAGAGATGGGTGAGGCCCTTCTGCTTGGCCTTCTCCTCAATCGATTCGGCGACCTTCTTTTCAAAATTCGAATAGGCGTGAACAATATACCAGCGCGCAGCCATGCTACTCTCCACCCAATCAAGCGCCAACGTTGAGGATCAGGCTCATCACCCAACCCAGCAACTGGTCCGCACCAAAGAAAAAGGCGGCGGCAAAAGAGACCATGACGAAAACCATCAGCGTCGAGATCGTCGTCTCGCGCCGTGAAGGCCAAGTCACTTTCGACGTTTCGGCGCGCACCTGCTGCAGAAACGCAAATGGATTAGTTTTGGATGCCATATAATGCTCACGCCATTACGGCGCGTAAAGCCGACGTGTCAGCCCCACGCACCGCGTGTCTGTTTGGACCCTACATAAAGACCGATTGCGAAAACCACAAGAGCCAATCAGCCTTTTTTGTGAATATACAAAGACGGCCATGCCGCCTTCCCCGCGCATCCCAACACGGCAGGACCGGGAGAATGGCAGGGGCAGAGGGGCTCGAACCCCCGACCTGCGGTTTTGGAGACCGCCGCTCTACCAACTGAGCTATACCCCTACGGTGCCGCGACGCAAGCCGAACCGGCTGCGTCCCAAGTCAGCGGCTTAATATTCAGTTTGGCGGACGCTTTCAAGCGCATTCGCAGCAAAAGGCAAAAAAGAATCAACAAAATTTCAGCCGCCCCCGCGGGCGCCCGAAATGGCGTCTGCAAAGCGGTAGAGCGGAATGGGGAAATGCGTGCGCGGTTTTGCGGCTGTCGACCCGGCCTAAAAATCATCGTGATCTAGTCGTTCAGCTTCACATATTTCCGCCAATCGTGCTCTTCCTTGAAACCAAGAACCTCGCGGATCTTGCGATTGGAAAGCAGCCCTTCGAATTCGCCGATCTCACGCGTGAAGGGAACATTCGGATAGAACTGCCTGGCCAGTTCGCGCGAAGGCGTGTTGGCCGAGACCGTGTCGTTCGCGGCGTTGAATATCGCGAAGCCGAGGCCATCCTTCTCCACGCAAAGCTTCACGATCTGGCCGAGGTCGCGGGCATCGATATAGCTCCAGGCGATCCTTTTGCGGATCTCCGGATGGGCGAAATAATGCGGGAAGTTTGCATATTCATGCGGCTCGATCACGTTGCCGATGCGTAAGGCGTAAATATCGAAGCCGGAGCGCTCCGCGAAGGCCCTCGCCGTCTTCTCGTTCACCACCTTGGAGAGCCCGTAGGAATCCATCGGATCGACGTCGTAATCCTCTTCGAGAGGAAAATGATGGAAGTCCCGGTGCCCCTCCGCAAAGCAGACACCATAGGTCGTCTCGCTGGAAGCGACGATGATCTTTCGGATGCCGAGCTTCACCGCAGCCTCGACGACGTTGTAGGTGCCCATCACGTTGACCCGGAAGGTTTCATTGTCGGGCTTGATGAGAATGCGCGGAATGGCCGCGAAATGCACGACGGCATCGAAGGGCTGCGTGCCCCGGTCGAGATCGGGGAAGTCCCGGTGCATCGACAGTGCATTGAACATCTGGCCGCTGTCGCTGATGTCGGCAATCAGATTGGTGACGCCGGGGCTGTCGAGCGGCACGAGATCGACATTGTGCACGTCAAAGCCGGCCTCGACGAGGTAGGGCACGGCGTGCCTCCCGGCCTTCCCCGAGCCGCCGGTAAACAGAATTCGCTTTTTCATGATATATCCCCACGCAGAAGAAGACGTGCTGCAGCGACTTTACTGTATGCGCCGCTCCGTAGGTTAGGTACTTTGCGCCTTTGCGCAAGATCGATCGCGTGTGGCACCGGGTGTTCCTGCCGATTCACCACTTCAGGCTGTAGCGGACATCGACCACGCTCCGCGGCGCCAGCAACGGATCGGCGACCGCCGCGCCGAGGCGCAGATTTCCGAAATTCTGTTCCACCCCAATCCGGCTCACACCGCTGAGGCCATCACGCGAAACCTGGCTCTGCACGGTAAGCGACGTTCGGCTTGCGGGAGACACGAGCTTGGCGGATTGAGTCAGCCTCGGTTCGCTGCACCGGTTCTCATAGGCGTTGCATTGGAGAGCGATGCTCCTGTGCACCTCCGCATCGAGCGTGGGCGTGACGATCCAGCTGCGCGCGGTACCGGCGCCGAAGTTGCCGGTCCCCCGCAATGCATTGTAATCCACGCTGACCTGAGAGGAACGCGTGACCGCCCCTCGCCCGCTCCCGCGAGACACCGTTCCCCAGAGGCGGACCGGTGCGCCGGGTGGATTGATCTTGCCAGAGCGTGTCGCGTCCATCGAGACTTCGGCTCCCGCGGACGTGTTCCACCGCCCCGTCCGGCGAACGCCGAACCGGAGCTTGTAGGAGTTGGCTCCGGTCTTGGAAGGCGACCAGACAAGCGGGCGGTCATCGGCGGCCGAGGCGAATTGCGGGGACTTCCCGACGCAGATCAAAACGATGCCAGCCGCGGCAAGCCGCGTGGAAATACGTCTTTTCATCGGATTCCGATCCTGCTGCATATTTCCGTTAATCGGAACCGATTGATGGACAAACATGCAGCAATTCAAGCGCTAAGCGACCTTTGCGCGCCTGAATCGCGCGGCGGTTTAGGTCGCACCCGTTGCCATTCGGCAAATCGTCAGGACCGGAAGGTAACACGGACCGGCGGCAAGGTCCCGTGATAATCGGGCGACGCGTGTGGGACTATGCAAGCACTGTTGCTGACATCACACGCCAAAGAGATCGCCTTGCCGCTTCAAAAAGCGATGATTTGGTAAATCGCCAAAAGAAAAACCCCGCGGTTGCCCGCGGGGTTCGAAGTCCGGTCCGACCGGAATTACTCGACGATGGAGGCGACGATGCCTGCGCCGACGGTGCGGCCGCCTTCGCGGATAGCGAAGCGCAGCTTTTCTTCCATCGCGATCGGCACGA
>ATWE01000045.1 GCA_000421085.1 Ensifer sp. USDA 6670 | reverse complement strand
GACATGAGGCAACTGAATGAGGCAGTGGAGAGAGCCCGAGCGACGCTGAAGGGCCTCGGGGTCTCGTTCGATGCAAACGGTATCTATTGCGATACCGCGTGGGCCGACGACGATGTCGGCACCCGCTCGCGCTATGCCGATGTTACCTTGATCGGCGCGAGTTTACACGCCGATCCGTCATTGCGAAAACGTGCCATCGACGGGGCCCTCTTCTATTCGGCGCGACCAGTTCTGCTCGCAACAAACCGCCAATCGGTCACCTTGCGTCCAAAAAAGGTTCTTCTCGCATGGAACTCGACCATGGAATCCGCGCGAGCGGCGCGGGAAGCATTGGAGCTGATGGAGAGCGCCGAGGAGGTGAACGTCGTGCTCGTCGATCCGAGCGCGGCTCCGGCGAGAAACGGCGAAGAACCAGGTGCTGACATTGCCACCTACCTAGCTCGCCACGGCGTCAGCGTAACAGTCGATCGGCTTCCAAGTGCTGGACGCCGGGTGGAGGAGGTTCTCAACCAGCATGCAATTGACACCTCTGCCGATCTGATCGTCATGGGGGCGTACGGGCACACACGTCTTCGCGAGAAAATTTTCGGCGGCGTTACCAAGGCGATGATCGAAGCACCCATCGTACCGGTGTTGATGGTGCGCTGAACGTTCCCGGTCGCTTCGAAACAAAGGCGCCGCATAAAGCGACGCCTTTGATGTTTGCCGTCATACCTCACCTTCGTGTGCAGCACGGCCGGTCATTTCTTCGATATCGACACAGAAGAAGACATGCGGCGAAGAAGCTGCGACCGCTTGTGTTGCGGGCTTCAGACCGCCCGGCTCCCACCAGTTTGGTCGCGACTCGAGAAGCGACCAGGCGTGCACGCACTCTCTCTGCCATCGCCCTTCCGGCGGCAGCTCCTGATAGCGGCCGAATACAAGGACGCTCTTCCACTGCCGCTCACCTGAAAACTCTCGTTCCATGGCCTGCTTTGATGTGCCTCAATGACGGCGAACCGCCTCGCGGCGATACTTGTCCGGATTTTGCAGCCCACTCGATCATGGAGAAGAACCATGGATAATGACGTTCGACTGCGCCAGGACATCCTGGACGAACTTGAGTATGAGCCCAGCATCGACGCCGCCAATATCGGCGTTGCCGTCGAGGACGGAATTGTCACACTTACCGGGCACGTCCGCAGCTATGCGGAAAAACACGCCGCGGAACGCATCGCCGAACGTGTGAAGGGCGTTCGAGCAATCGCGGAGGAGATCGACGTGCGCCTGCCGGAGCACAAGAAAACCGCCGATGACGAAATTGCCACCCGCGTCCTGAAAATCCTCGCCTGGGGAGCTGCGATTTCCGCCCCCGAGGACATCCACGTCAAGGTCGAGAAAGGTTTCGTCACGCTTGAGGGCACCGTCGATTGGCATTTCCAGCGCTCTGCGGCCGAGAAGTCGGTTCGTGTGCTGACCGGCGTCACGGGCATCGACAACCAGCTCAGGATCCGCCCAAGAATGAATGTGGTCGATGTTAGGCATGGCATCAGGGAAGCCCTCAAACGCAACGCGGAGACCGAAGCCGAAAACATCGAGGTGGAGGTCTCGGGCAGTCACGTCATATTGCGCGGAAAAGTGCAGAGCCTGCGAGAACGCGTCATGGCGGAACGCGCTGCCTGGTCAGCTCCGGGCGTGACCGCCGTCGAAGACCACTTGAGGATTGAAAATGCACGAGTGCGCCTGGGGCCCTGAATGCGAGTGGCCGCGGCGCAATAGGTGATTCCGCTGGAGACATGCGCTGGATCGACTCATGCACAGACATCGTGTTCGCAGCCATCAAGCGACGATATGAGGAGCAATATTCATGCACGGGACTAATTCGCAACCCACACCTGCTTTTGGCCTTGGTTGGACATCGGTGCCGACCCAGCTCGAGGGTCCGGACGTTATTTTCTCGCTGGGTCGTCTTCAGACGGACGCGCTCAGCGCAGTGCTTCGATATCAGATCGAAGCGTTATCGTTCCTGAAGAGCCGATGCGAGCAGGATCTGCGGTATCTGCAGGAAATCTGGTCACCTGCTCACGTGAACGACTCATTCGATTTGTGGTGCAGCTTCTGGCAAGATGCCTTCCTCGACTACTCGAAGGAAGCAGGCCGGATGGCAGACATCGGCTCTAGCATCGCAACCAAGGCGGCAAAGCGCGTGCACGGAGAAGAAAAGCTGTTCGTGGACAATCTCGCCGCCCAGACGGTCGTTTAGCCGGCTGGCGCCACGGGCGTCTGAAGCAACAAAGCTTGAAAACGGGCGAGGCTCGCGTAACCGGGGCTCATTTCATGAACTCAGCAACCTTCGTTGAAACTGAACCTCCCGTTCAAGACCCTGCGATGGATGACGACATCTCTACTGGGCTTTGCCAGAAGGAGGCAGAGGTCCGGCTCACGCAATTCGGGCCGAATATGCTTCCCGAACCACAGGCGCCCTCCCTATTCGCAACGTTCTTGCGCCAGTTTCGCAGTCCGCTGATTTATATACTACTGGCCGCCACGCTTGTATCGCTCGTGCTCGGCGATGTGCGCGACGCTCTGTTCATCGCAATCGTCCTCGTCGCGAACGGCATAATAGGCTGCATGCAGGAGCACTCGGCCGGCAAGGCGGCTCTCGCGCTGCGCAAGCTGGAGCAGCCTAAGGCGACCGTAGTCCGCGACGGACACATGCAGGAGATCGACGCCCGCCTCCTGGTGCCGGGTGATCTGGTCCTCATCGAAGCCGGCGGCCGCGTGCCGGCCGATCTCCGGCTTCTCTCGGCGACCGATCTTGTCTGCGACGAATCCCTGCTGACGGGAGAGTCTGCACCGGTCCATAAAGCCCTGCTGGCCGTTGACGTCACCTCCGACTTGGAAAGCCGTCCCATGGCCTTTGCGGGGACGCTCGTCACGCGCGGCCGCGGACGCGGGTCAATTGCAGCGACGGGTGCGGCTACCGAGATTGGAAAAATTGCGGCCGAGATCGGCAAGGGGTCCATTTCCAAGCCCCCCTTGATGATCCGAATGGAACGCTTTTCGCAGTTCATCGCCTGGGTCGTCGCTGCTGCTGTAGTGCTTCTCATTCTCGTCGGGATTGCTCGGTCGATGTCGCCGAGCGATCTCTTCATGATGTCGGTTGGCCTGGCGGTGAGTGCAATTCCGGAGGGGCTGCCGATAGCGATCTCGGTCGCGCTGGCAATCAGCATGCGGCGTATGGCGAAAACACACGTCATCGTGCGGCGGATGCCGGCCGTGGAAGCGCTTGGCTCCTGCACCATGATCGCCACCGACAAGACGGGCACCCTGACGCTCAACCAGTTAACCGTGACGGATATACGCTTGCCGGATGGTACTGATATCATCTGCGATACCGGTGCTGATCTGGATGCCTGCACGATCCGGGGCGCTGGAACCCCTCCCGAGGAGGCGCGGGAACGTGCCATTGCCTTGTTGAAGGCCGCGTCGCTGCCCAATGAAGGTTCGCTCACCAGGGGAGAGAACGGCTGGACCGCCGTCGGCGATACGGTCGACATTGCATTGCTGGCAGCGGCGTACAAGGGAGGGCTGCCCCGCGAAGCAATCGAGGATGATTATCCTATTGTCGCCCGGATCCCCTATGAGCCGGACCTCAAATACGCCGCTTCATTCCACCGCCACGGCGACAGCGTCCGCATCTTCGTCAAAGGCGCCGCAGAAACCCTGATCGACATGGCCGACAGGATGGACATGGATGGTCGCGCCGGCCCGATCGATCGGGAAGCCCTTCTCCGGCAAAAAGAAGAGATGGCCGCGCGTGGCCTTCGGGTGCTTGCCTTTGCGGAGGGCGAAACGGCGGTCGAGGCGGATGGTGACCTCGGCCGGCACCTGCTCGTCGACCTCGTCTTCCTGGGGCTTGCCGGAATGCAGGACCCCGTGCGGCCGGAAGTACCGCTGGCAATTCGCAATTGCCACTCAGCAGGGCTGGACGTGGCAATGGTCACCGGCGACGATCCCAAGACTGCAGCGGCGATCGCCTCCCAGGCCGGGCTGATCTTCACCGAAGATCAGGTAGTCACCGGCGAAGCTGTGCGCAAGGCCGAGGAAAACGGACAGGAAAGCCTCGACAAACTGACCCGCCATGGCCGCATCTACGCACGTGTGGCTCCTTCGCAAAAACTGGCACTCGTCCTCTCGCTCGCGCGCAACGGCCACTTCGTCGCCGTCACGGGCGACGGCGTTAACGATGCGCCGGCGCTGAAGCACGCGCATATCGGCGTTGCGATGGGGCGGAAGGGGACGGAGGTGGCGAAGGAAAGTGCCGATATCATCATCACCGATGACAACTTCGCTTCGATCGTCAGCGGAATCCGCGAGGGCCGGGTCGCCTATGCGAATATCCGCAAGGTCATTTTCATGCTGATGTCGACAGGCGCCGCAGAATTGCTGCTCTTTCTGCTGGCAATCCCCCTCGGCTTGCCGATGCCCCTTCTTCCCGTGCAATTGCTCTGGCTCAACCTTGTAACCAACGGCATTCAGGACATTGCCCTTGCCGGTGAAAGTCCAGAAGGCGACGAACTTAGCCGCGCGCCACGCAGGCCGTCCGAACCGATCTTCGATCGGCTGATGGTCCGGCGCATATGGCAGTCCGCGCTCGTCATGGGAGCCGGCGGTTTCGCGATGTTCTATGTTTTGCTCGAGCAGGGCTACGGCGAGAGCGAAGCCCGCAATCTGCTGCTGTTGTTGTTCGTGCTTTTCGAGAACTTCCAGACGCTCGCGAGCCGCTCCGAGCGCAAGTCCGTCTTCCAGCTTGGCTTTCTTGCCAACCCGCTTCTCTTGCTCTCAATCGCAGCGGCCCAGGGCCTTCATATCGCTGCGATGTACACTCCGATCCTCAGCGAGACGCTGCAAGTTTCACCGATCTCGTTCTCAGAGTGGGCGCTCCTGCTTGTTGCAGCATCGTCTGCCCTCCTGGTCGTGGAAATTGACAAGTGGCGGGCTCGCCGCACAGCTCGCGGACCATCTCGCGGGAAATGAAGATACGGCCTTGGGGTCCAGTTCCCTCAGGCTTTACAACTCAGTCCTGCGCCGATGGAAACCATCATAGAGTGATCGCGACCTTGAGCACCCCGTCACGCTGGTTTGCAAAAAGGTCGTATGCCTCCTCGATTTGGTCCAGCTTGAAGCGGTGAGTCACCAGAGGACGCGTGTCGACACGGCCGGATGCGATCACCTCCATCAGACGACGCATGCGTTCCTTGCCGCCCTGGCAGAGGGTGGTCCGAATAGTATGGTCTCCCAAACCTGCGAGAAAGCCGTCGAGTGGAATTCTGAGATCACATGAATAGACGCCAAGAGACGACAGCATACCTTCGGGCCTCAAGGACGCGAAGCGCACCTTCGAAGGTCCATGCGGGCCGGGACGCACTCGACCGCTAAAATCTTCGTTGCGCCGACTAGACGCGCACCCGCTGTCGCACACAGTCCGATGGGCCCCTGGGCGTATACCGCCACGGCGTCGCCAACGCGGACGGCACCGCTCTCCGCCCCAGAGAAGCCCGTCGACAGGATATCGGGGCACATCAGCACCTGCTCGTCGCTCAGCCCGTCCGGCACTGGAGCCAGGTTGGCCATGGCGTCAGGCACGAGAACGTACTCGGCCTGCGAACCATCGATGGTGTTGCCAAACTTCCAGCCGCCCATGCCTTTCCAGCCGTGCTTCGTGCCGGGGCCATCCTGGGCATGGCAGCCGCACAAGGCCGCATTGCTGTGGCCTGAGGTGCAGATCGGCCCGGAGATGACACGCTGATCCTCGCTGTATCCCCGCACGGCGGACCCGAGCTTCTCGATCGCGCCCACCGGCTCGTGGCCTATCGTCAAGCCGCGTGCCACCGGGTACTCACCCATCAGGATGTGGACGTCGGTACCGGCAGATTGTGGTGGTCGTGATCCGCACGACCGCATCGAGCGGACGGACGCCGGGGATCGGCTTCTCGTCAAGTACAATGCGACCAGGCGCGACGAAGATCGCGGCTTTCATCTTAGGCATGACGACCTCCTTCTGCGTGCTCTGTCAGCCTCAGCGGAACCAAGAGGATCGGCACCGGCATGAGAGCCCAAATGCGCTCGGACCCTGAACGGCAGGTCGGCCTCTGAATCAGTACGCCATGAACAGGGGCACCGGGCTCTGTTTCAGAAGAGATTGCGTGACGCCACCGAATACCAGCTCACGCAGCCGTGAGTGGACATAGCCGCCCATCACAATCAAATCGGCATGGATCAGCCTTGCATGCTTGCGCACCGTCTCGGCAACGTCGCCGTTCAGGACCGGTAGAGTCTGCGCCTTCACATGAACGCCATGGCGGCTGAGATATAGCGCAGCATCAGAACAGGTGGGTGTGGCGGGAAGATCCTTCTCTCCCGTCACGGCGACCACCTCTACGGCCTCTGCGGCGCGCAGGAACGGCAGAGCGTCGGCTGCCGCCCGGGCAGCCCGGCCGCTGCCATCCCAAGCTACGACAATTCGCTTGGCGCGGAATACATCCTGCGTGGCCGGGACCACGAGTAGTGGACGCCCGCTCTCCATCAGCAGGGCTTCGATCAGCCCGCGGTCGATAGCGAGAGACTCGGATTCCGCGTCGACGATCGTGAGGTCCTGCAGCCGGGCCTGCGTCCTGAAAACTGCGAGCAGTTCGGGATAGCTGAGATGTGGACTCTCGGTGGAGCAGGCAACACCCGCCGAGGAAGCCTGGGCCTCCGCAGCGTGGGCGGCAGCCTGGGCAAGAGAATGAAGGCGCTGGTTCTCTTCCCGGACGAGGCCGGCGACAACCTTGCTGACCCCGGCGCTCGACAGAGTGAGCTTAATCGAGGCAGCCTGGATAGTGGCATGAGCACCCGCCTGCTGCGCAAGAGAAATACCGTAGGCCAGCGCGGACGAGGTTTCGTCAGGGCCGAATTCCTTCGTCAGGCCGATCAATATGCTTTTGATGTTCTGGACCATGTCAATTCCTCCCGACGGTGGCCCCACCTGAGACCTTATCGAAAGAATAGGCGCGACCAGGAAGACAGCAATTGATCTAACGCAATATCTCACGACGGAGGTTCGCGGGCAAACGCGCGAGGATTCCGGCCACTTCCTCGATCTTGTTCGATAGCGGCGGGCCCGCCATGCAACTTAGCGGGCAATGAGGAAATAAACTGCCACTCCCATTCCGGCGGCCAGAAGCGATACAGCAGCGAGCGATGTCCAATAGCGTATAGTTCCAGACGCCATCGCCACCAACACCCGCCCGCCTGCGTTTGCGAGTACCGCGACGAGTACTGCGGCCCCAACGATCTGCAGCGGTGCGGCTCCGCCGCCAGCGCGTAGCGCCGTCAGTACCGCAACGTCGACGTCGAATATCCCTGACGCGGCCGAAATGCCGATCAAGCTACTGGCGCCCATACCGGTCATCAAGGCTGCGCCGGTCGTCGCGGTCACGGCAAACAGGGCTGCGAAGATAAGAAGCGGAACGAGCTCAAGCGGATTCCGCGGCTCAACCGGCTCGTCGGCGGAAGGCGCAGTTTTAGTCATCAGAGCGGCACCACCCGCGGCAAAAATCAAAGCTGCTGCGATGATTGGCAGGACAACTTCTGGGAAGACCGGCGGCGAGACGAAAAGGGTTACCGTCAGCACGCGCAATAGCGAGACGACGGCAGCAATGCTTGTCGCTCCGGCCAACGGCAGTGGCTCCTCACCAGAGCGTGCTTTTTGCCCGAAACTCGCCGTCACGGCAGTCGATGAAACGACCGCGCCGACCAGGCCACCCACCAGCAATCCTCTTGACGAGCCGAGCACGCGAACCGAAACGTAGCCGATAAACGAAATGGTGGCGCTCAGGAGCGTGAAGAGCCAGACCTCACGTGGATTAAAACCGCCCCACGGGTCAATGGCCTGGTTTGGGAGAAGAGGCAGCCCGATGGCGGTCATCGCTACCAGCACGAGAGCGGAACGCAGCTCGATCCATGACAGCGTCTTGATAAGATTGTGCATAAGCTCACGGCTCGCGAGCACGCCAGCGAGTGCAGCCGCGCCTGCTGCCGCCATCCTGTAATCGCCAGCCACCGCCAATCCGCCGAGCGCAAAAACCGCCAAACCGGCAATGACGCCGGTGACGCTGAAATCCTCATCGTGTTGAGCCTCGTGCAGCTTGAACCAGGTAAAACTCAGCGCGAAGCTCATGAAACCTGTGGCGAAGATAAGATCGCTCCGCTGTGCGTCGGACAGTGCCGCCAATATCCCTCCAAGCAGACCGGAAATACCGTAAGTGCGGATGCCTGCCGTGCGGCTGCCTGCCGGCGCTTCCCTTTCCCGCCATCCACGCTCGAGCCCCACGAGCAGACCTATTGCCAGAGCAAGCCCCAGACGGAGAATAAGAGGTTCCATTCACTGCCCCCGGTGCAACGTTTTGATGCCAGCGCTCCTGAAAGCGCGCAAGTCTTGAGCCATCTACTCCGGGTCAGGTTGAAAGCATCCTATTTGGAGCAGAGGCAGCCAGCGGCTTTGCAAATGGATAGGGGCAAGATCACTTGCGGACAGCCATTAACGATGTTGAACGAACCTGCTTTGCCAATGCCGGGGTATTTGGATCGCGACTGCGGTCAAAGCCAGGGCAGTAGCAACCGGCACCCATAATGCCAGGTCCCCTACCCCTTGCACGAGGGCCGCCCCTAAAAGTGCTCCTGCTATCATGCCGAGCCACGGCACGATTTGGATGATCCAGTGCGCGTTGCGGATCCCCATCGCCCAGCGCCCCAAACCTCGTCCGAAGCGTGAAAGTGCCCCGGTAACATACGTCAAACCAACCGGCAGACCTTCGATCTGCTCGACAGAGGCGTTGATCGCGCCCATCGCCAGAACAAGCAAAAGGAACCGGAGCTCTCTTTGATCACCTAACAGGGCTGCGCAAACCAGCAAAACGGATACAAATAGCAAAACAGCTTGTTGCCTGAACCTCGTCGCGACCATAACTCCCGCGGCGTTTCCAATCACGAAGGTAATTAGTCCGTCGATGAGAAGCATTCCCCGAGCGACGTCGCCCTGCATCACAGCGACGGATGCGCGAGTCGTATTGCCGCTCATGAAGGACACAAAATCTCCAAGGGATATAAGTCCTATGGCATCGGTCATGCCTGCAAGAAACGATATTCCGGCGACAAACGCCAAACCAACAGAACTCCTCTGACGCTTAATGATGCGCCGCCGCTGTATCGTCATTTGTGGTGATCCCCAGTGAATTCCCGCCAAGGAAAGCAAACGCGACCCGGTGTTGCGAGCTCGCGATCGTCGCAAAACCGCGCCACCATTCACATGGCAATGTACCTTTTTCCCTTGGCTGGGCCTTTGCGCCGAATCAAAGGCAACGACCCTGTTATCTAATATTCTTCACGAGTTCTGTTGGAGAGCACCTTGACCAAGAGCCGAGTTGTCGAGCCGTTATGGCAAGGAGGAGGACTGGGCAAGCGCCTTCTCCTGGCCCTCGTCGCTATAGCCTTGCTCGTCGGCACAGTCGCTTGGCTCACGGGCTGGCCCGACCTCAGCGCCGCATCTTGGGCTGCCGGCACCGCGATGATCCTTGCGAGCCTCTTGACCGAGATCGCGATCACTCTCGGAAGGAAGGAGTTCGGGCTGGATCTCATCGCGGCGCTCGCTATGGGCGGCGCCCTTTTCCTCGGCGAATACCTCACCGGCAGCATCGTCGCACTGATGTACACGGGTGGCGAGGCGCTCGAGGATTTCGCTCAAAGGCGCGCACGCCGAGAGCTGACAGCGCTGCTCAACCGGGTACCGCTCACCGCCGTGCGTTACGCGGATGGGCAGTTGCAGGAGGTTTCCATCGAAGAACTTAATCCTGGCGACCGAATCCTGATACGCCGTGGCGAGGTGGTGCCGGTCGACGGAAACGTGATGGATGATGGCATCGCCGTGCTCGACGAGTCGGCCTTGACGGGCGAAGCCTTGCCGGTCCGCCGCCGGTCCGGCGGGCCGGTCACGAGCGGCACGACGAACGCTGGCGACGCCTTCGAAATGCTCGCCGCAAATTCAGCGAGCAACAGTACCTATGCGGCAATCGTCAGGCTAGTGGAGGCGGCAAAAGCCGCGAAGGCGCCTATCGTTCGGCTTGCCGACCGTTACGCACTGGGGTTTCTTGCGGTCACACTGCTTCTCGCCGGCGCCGCCTGGGCCATAAGTGGGGAGCCGGTCCGCGCGCTCGCCGTGCTGGTCATTGCAACGCCGTGCCCGCTCATTCTGGCGGTGCCGGTGGCAATCATCGCCGGCGTCTCCCGCTGCGCCGGCAAGGGCGTCCTCGTTAAGGGCGGCGGCGCGCTCGAGATGCTTGCGCGCATCAAGACAGTGATCCTAGACAAGACCGGAACCATCACGGATGGCCGGGCGCGACTTATCGAGGTGAAATCGCGCCCCGATCTCGACCCTATGGAAGTGCTGCGGCTGGCGGCATCGCTGGATCAGGGCTCACATCATGTTATTGCACGCGCGCTAGTCGCAGCCGCAAGAGAGCGGGGGCTGAAACTTGTCGCGCCATCCGGATCCCGCGAAGCGGCGGGTTCCGGCGTGTCCGGCCACATAGATGGCCACGAAATCGCGGTGGGCGGCTGGGACTTCATCAGCGAAAGGATCAATGAGTCCGCCTTCTCGCGAGACATCCGGCAGTGGATCCGGAGGGATGGCGTGGTCTCGGTGCTCGCTGCCATTGACGGGGTTCTCGCGGGCGCATTTCTCCTGGCCGACGAGGTCAGGCCGGAGGTCGGCAGCGTGCTTAGGCGATTGCGGGAGGCCGGCGTCAAGCGGATCGTGCTTGCGACCGGCGATCGCACCGAACTCGCGGAGAGCCTCCAGTCCTTCCTAGGGCTGGACAACGTTGCCGCCGAATTGAAGCCAGAAGATAAAACCAGAATTGTGGAAGCGGAAAGCGCGGCAGGACCGGTCATGATGGTCGGCGATGGCGTCAACGACGCGCCGGCGCTCGCAGCCGCCGACGTCGGGGTAGCCATGGGCGCGCGCGGGGCTGCCGCCTCCTCCGAAGCGGCGGACGTGGTCATCCTGGTGGACCGGCTCGATCGCCTCGTCAGCGCCATCCGCATCGCGCACCGCTCACGTGGCATAGCCCTCCAGAGCGTCTATATGGGTATGGCCTTGTCCGCCGCTGGCATGGTTGCGGCCGCGTTTGGCTATCTGACGCCAGTTCAGGGCGCACTGCTGCAGGAAGCAATCGACATCGTCGCCATCTTGAATGCGCTGCGCGCCCTAGGCGACCCCATGCGCGGCTGGAGGAAAACAACACGTTTGGAGCATGCGGAGCTCCTGAAGCTCGAAGCCGAGCATCGTGCCCTGATGGACGTTGTGGACGAGATACGCCATACGAGCGCGCGCATCCAGCATCTCTCCGAAGAGGAAGTGCGGAATCAGCTTACACAATTGGACGCCCTGCTGCGACAGCGCCTTCTTCCGCACGAACGCCAGGATGACGAGGAACTCTATCCCAGGCTGCGCAGGCAGGCGGGCGTGCCGGATGCTCTTGCCGGCATGAGCAGAACTCACATGGAGATCCAGCGTCAAGTCCACGGCCTCACTTCGCTCCGAAAAGCCCTTGGCGAACATGGGCCGAGCCCGGCACAGCGCTACGAGATCCAACGCTTGCTGCACGGCCTGGAAGCCATCACTCGCCTCCACTTTGCCCAGGAGCTGGAAATCTATCGCTTGCTCGAGGACGAGTAATCCGAAACGAGCGGACGGATCGACCCCGATTGCCGAGCATCTCATCGATCCATTTGAGGCAGATCAAAGTCCTCGCGGCTCAACCCGACTAGGATGCCCGCAAATTGGAACTCCGGGATGGCGGCGATGGGTCGGATCGGATGGACATTATCAGTGGTCTTTATCGCTATCGCGGTCGCAGGCGGGATGGTTTTCCTGTCCTACAGCAATGACATTGATCGCGCGCGCTCCGCAGTCGCCAATGGCGCGCGAATTGCCAGTACGATCGCGGGTACCATCGAATATGCCGAGAGAGGCGACGGCATTCCGCTCCTGTCCATCCATGGTGCAGGTGGCGGATGGGATCAGGGGCTGACCAACGTTGCCGATCTGGTCGGAAACGGCTTTCGGGTGATTGCCCCGTCTCGCTTCGGGTATTTGGGAACGCCGATCCCTGCCGATGCTTCGCCGGCCGCCCAGGCCGATGCCCACGTGGCGCTGCTCGCCAAGCTTCAGATCGACAAAGCCGTCGTCGTCGGTGTTTCGGCTGGCGCACGCTCGGCGATCGAATTGGCGCTTCGCCATCCGGACAGGGTGTCAGCCCTTATTCTGATCGTCCCTGGAACTTACGCGCCCGAGAGCCCGGTGATGATCGAGGGAAGTCGTGGCAGCGCGTTTGCCTTCTGGCTGGTCAATACCGGCGCCGATTTCGCCTGGTGGGCCACCGAAAAGATCGCTCCGTCGGTTCTCATCCGATTTCTCGGCGTGCCGCCCGAGGTCGCGGAAAGGGCCTCGGCGAAGGACCGAAGTCGGGTGATAGCCATTATCCGCAGCGTAGAACCGCTTTCGCGGCGCTTCCCCGGCATAAATATCGACAGTGCGCCCGATCTCCACCACCTGCCGCTCGAGAAGATCGCCGCTCCCACACTGGTCGTCTCGGCCGAGGATGATCTGTTCAACACGCTCCCCGCAGCCAAATTCGCAGCCGAAAGCATTCCGCGCGCGAAGTTGGTCGTCTACGACACCGGCGGGCATCTGCTCGTTGGCCATGGGGAGGGCGTTAAGAAGGCGGTCGGCGATTTCCTTGCTCAGACAGGCACAAAGCAACCTTCCGGATCGGGTTCCGGGACGCCTGTTAGACCAAATTCACCGGCACCGTCGTCGACGCGGTCATGAGTGAGACAACTAACAAGGCATGCAATGGCATGCCTCGGGATTTTACGAGGGCAGCAGATGACCAGGCACATTGCGATTGTCCAAGGCCACCCGGACCCAGTCGGACACCACCTCCTGCATGCCATGGCTGACGCTTACGCCGACGCCGCCACGGCAGCGGGACACGAATTGCGCCGCATAGAAGTGGCCAAGCTCGAGTTCCCGCTGCTGCGGACGCAGGAGGATTTCGAGACCGGGGCATTACCACCGGGCCTGGAGCAGGCTCGGGAGGACATGCGCTGGGCAGAACACTGGGTCTTTCTGTTTCCCCTTTGGCATGGAACGATGCCGGCCCTGCTCAAGGGCTTTCTCGAGCACATCTTCCGGCCGGGCTTTGCGATGGAATACAAGAAGGTCGGCTTTCCCAAGCGGCTGCTTGCCGGGCGCTCCGCCCGCATAATCGTTACTATGGGCATGCCGGTGCTTCTGTACCGATGGTATTTCGGCGCGTACGGAGTTCGGAGTTTCGAGCGCAGCATGTTGGGCTTCGCAGGAATAAAGCCTGTCCGGGAGAGCTTCTACGGCCTCTCCTTTGCCGATGAGAAGAGGCGCTCTCGCTGGATCGATGAGATGCGCGATTACGGCAGACGGGCCCGCTGATTTAGCCATTTAACCTCCAACGGATCGCGATTGGAGATCCCAATTTGAGCTTGATCAAGGAGTTTCTCTGCGCGCGAAGCATAATGCTTGAGTGAACGGGGTTTGGTTGGCTCGACTCGCACTCGTGCCGGGAGGACGAAAATGCCCTTGAAGCTGCTCAGTGGAATGATGAAGGCATCGGGAGACGAGGCGCTTCTGATCATGGAAAGAGACGTCGGAGGCGACGAGATCGTTCTTGTCACGAAGGAAGCCCTTCTCGATATCGCCGATCCGCCGCTCTGCAACGAGTGCCGACTGCAGCAATACGTCACCGTCTTCAGCGACATCGCGTCCAGGAAATTCGATGGCAAGGAGCTCGCGCCCGACGGGCGCGTGGCAGTAACCGCGACTGATGTGTCTGTTTGGAAAGTTAATCACCCGGACGCGACCTGAGATCTATCGATTGCAACCAAGCCGGCACGAGTTGCTGGTCACCCAATAGGACACGGCTGCAATGAAGCGAATATGTGATCTGCAATGTGTTGGCACCGTTGCCCTCCTTCTGATGGTCACTGGCGAGAGCGCCGCGGCCGATCGGCTCCGCGGCCGCGTCATCGCTCAACGCTGGTGCAGCGAGTGTCACGTCGTTGCACCAGGACAAGCTCGCGGCTCTGATACTGTTCCGACGTTCGCTCAGATTGGTGAATCGGAGCGTTTTGACGAGGGAAGCCTTTCGGCTTTCTTGGCCACGCCTCACCACTCCCGGATGCCGAATCTATCCCTGACACGTGCCGAGATTGCCGATCTCGTTGCGTACATAAAGGCGAAATAGCCCTAGTCCATCGTCGCGGATCGACGCCGGACCGATAACGCAGTGTGAGCGCAATGACCGAAATCAGTTTTCTCTGGCCACTCACCGGCGGCCTTCTAATCGGCCTGTCGGCAGGCCTCTACCTTCTGATGAACGGCAGGATAGCCGGCATTTCCGGCATCGCGGCCGCCGCAGCCGGCTTGACCCATGACGGCGACAGCAAGTTGGGACTGGGTTTCCTCGCCGGCGTCATCGCAGGCGCTTGGCTGGCAGCGGCCTTCATCCGCCGACCTGAGATCGTTATCACGTCTTCTCCAGCACTGCTGATTGCTGCCGGACTCATCGTTGGCTATGGCACCCGCCTCGGATCGGGTTGCACGAGCGGTCACGGCGTTTGCGGGCTTGCGCGGCTTTCGCGGCGTTCGCTTGCCGCCACAGCAATCTTCATGGCCGTTGCGGGCATAACGGTCTTCGTTACGCACCATCTCATCGGAGTCCAGCCATGACGGACCGGCTGCTAGCAGCGATCGTCTCCGGGCTCATCTTCGGAGTGGGTCTGCTAATCTCCGACATGATCAATCCCGGACGTGTGTTGGCGTTCCTCGATGTAGCGGGTAGCTGGGACCCGTCGCTGGCCTTTGTCATGGGCGGCGCGCTGATCCCTACTGCCGTGGCTCACATCATCCGCGGTCGCCGCTCGGCGCCTTTGCTCGACAGCCGCTTCTATGTGCCGGCGAACAGATCGATCGATTGGAGACTGGTGACTGGCGCGGCCTTGTTCGGGCTTGGCTGGGGACTGGTGGGGTTCTGTCCCGGCCCCGCCATCGCTGCATTGTCGACGGGGCGGTGGGAGGCCGTTCTGTTCGTTGCGGCCATGCTGGTCGGCATGTCGGTTTACCGCTTGTCTCGCCGCGAGCGCTTTCCGGGCTACTCGGAAAATTGAACGTTTCGCTCGGCGTACTCCACCGCGCGTGGATGAAGCGTGTGTCGAGACACTTGGGCGATGGGTAAAGCCGGCACTAGGCAGGATTCCTGGAGGCGCCGCCGGTCCCGAAATCCGATCAGAGCATCGATCAGGACTCGGAGCATACCGGTCGAGAGCGATCCGCTCTTCATCCGTTCCGACTGCAAGCATGCGTCATGAGCGCCGATGGACCGATGTTGCTGCCATTGCCGTAACCCTTCAACGACATGCACAGCAATGTCATTCTTCCTTGCGCGAACCAGGCAATATGCAGAGCAGGTGCCGAACTTCGGCTTCCCACCCGAAGCCGCCGCTTGGTTACAGAGGCGACGATGTCCGGTGCAGGGAGCAACCTTGCCCTTGGCCCTGCGCTGGTCGTTCTGCGAAATTCGCTCACACCGCCAAATGGCGAAATGTACGCCGGGACAACTTTTCGGACGCAGTGCTAACGACACGTCGAAAGCCCTCAATTATAAATTCACATCACCAACTCCTAAAGTAGTACTCAGAAACTACTGCGGTGGGCTAAGCCAAAAACGTGGGGTCGGCGGTTCAGCCTGTCGATCAGGGGAGGATCTGCGCCTGTGTTGAGAAGTTTTCCTTAAGTAAGTCCACCGCCTCCATGTCGCGCCACGCGCAAGGGGCCGGGATTGAATGAATGAATTTTCTTTAAACCATTGCAATACGGCGTGTGGATCAAAGCGCCGGGAGATGCGGCTAGGAGATAAGTAAAATGAGTTTTTTCACCACGAGCTTCATGTCGGATGGATACAGCGCCGGCCTCAGCCAATCCGCGCAAGGGCAGCTCTCGTCGAACTACACCAATGCGCTGACGGAAGCGCTGAAGGATGCGACGGTGGCTGACTACATCGGCTTCCTGACCAACCAGGCTGGCCTTTCGATCGATGACGCATTGGCCGTGAAGGCTTCCGTCATCGGCGGTGATTTCACGCTTACAGGCTTGTTTGGAGCGGCCCAAAGCAAGACTGGCGCTGTCGACGGCAGCAGCATTGCGGACCCCGCGCCGAAGATGCTGGTCAATGGCGTTGAAATTGACTTGGCGGCCATCCTCACCGGTCTCGACACCGAAACTTGGTCGACTGTCCAGGCGAACGGCAAGAAACTCGACACGATCTATCATACCCGAGAATTCTACACGGACACGCAAGAGCCGGCCGATTACAACGCCGGTTGGGCCAACACGAACCAGCCCCCGAGTGCCGAACCGATCTTGAAGGATCTGACCGAAGACGTCGTCGCGTCTCCCATCGATCTTCTCGCGACCGCAATCGATCCGGATGGCGGAACGCTTTCGGTCATCGCTGGCAGCTTGAGCTTTTCCGTTGCTGGCGGACCTGAGTCCGCAACTCCTCCTGGTTACGTCACCGTCGACGACGGAGTAGTCACGGTCGATACGTCCCACCCCGATCTGCAGCCCGGCGGAGCCATCGATCTGAAGCTCGGCGAGACGCTGAGCGTGGTCGTGAACTACATGATTGAAGATGGCCAGGGCGGCTCGACGACCAATTCGCTGACCGTTCAGGTAGCTGGCGCGGCGGACATCTATACCGCCACCGATTCATTCAGCTTCCAGAAGACCGGCGGCGGCGAGGATGAACGGTCGTTTTCGGGATTCTTCACCGTCGATCCAGAAGGTTTCGATGGCGTTGTCACGGTGGCCGGAGACGCCGACCTGAACGCAAAAAATGAGAGCCTTGACGGTTTGATCGACACGCATTCGTTCGAATTCGTGGGCGGCGCCCCGAACAGCTCCACGACCGAAAGCTTAAATCCGTATTCCGATGCGGTGACGCTCAGCGACGCCGATTTCACCGACGGAACAATCGCTTTTAACGGTGAGTTCAGCCAGCAAGTCGCGAACGGCTCCTCGATTACAGTTCAACTTCAATATGATTATTGGGCCTAGATAGCCGCGAACAGCATGGCCCGGCGACGAGTCGGGTCATTGCTCGACTGCAGACTTTGCGGAAACAGCGTGATCCAGGCTTGTTAGTAAATGCAAGCCATGCCGTGGCATCCGTCAGAAGGGTTGAAGACTCCGCGCTGGACAGCCGGGCAGCCCGGCCTGTAATGCCGTCAGGCGAGAAATATTCCAATCAGTGATGCCACGACAAGAGCGATCACGGCAACAAGCGCTATTGACATCATGGTACGTTGGTCAGCACTCATTGCAGGTCCTCCATTCGCTTATTCGATGTAAGTAAAAGAACGTCCCGCGACCAGAAAAGTTCATGAGAATGTAGCAAGCAACGCGGCAGCGGTGCCCATTAACTTCAGTCAAAACGGACTTTAGTCCGGCGATATTTCACAAAGCCCGTAAGGCACTCCATGTGCAGCTTTACCATTTGTTGCTCGGCGTATGAGAAGCCGCGCAGCCTCTCCAGTTGCTCGGCTCCCATCCGCTCCGCGGTGAGCCAGAGCTTGAGCTTTGCCAACCCCCTCCCGGCGCGCGGATCTTGATCCGCACTCCCCCTTCACGGGCGTCCATATCCCCGCGCAGAGCCGATCCAGCACAATTAGATGCCGCAGTCACTCTTGCGGTAACGGAACCAGGATTGCGGTTCGGCGCTGATCAGCGCATCTATACGATTTTCGATGAACAGGACCGGGCCTCCAACGATCGTTGGTCGAGCGCCAAAATCCGCAATTTGGCGTACAGAGGTCACTCAGCGCCATCCCAACGAAATTCGGCTCTCCACCCGAGTGCGGCGGACGGGAACTAGCACTACTTTGGCAGAATGGTTTTTGACGTTCGGAAGCGAATTCGGCAGTGCGGACATCGCTGTGGAAGTGGTGTGGGCGATAGCGCCTTGATGACAGCGCGACGGATGGCTGGCAGGGTCGGTTTAGGCGGGCCGTGCCGCTTCCTTTTTTTCCCTCTTTGCCTTGTGTAGGCGCTGATGTTGCAGGAAGGCATAGGCAATCATCGTCATCAACGCGTGTCGGTGTAGGCCCTGCCATGATCGGCCTTCAAAGTGATCGAGGCCGAGCTCTTCCTTCATCTGCTGATGGGCCTGCTCGCAGACCCATCGTGCTTTGATGGCCGCCGCCAACTGTTTTAATGTCGCCTCGGCTGGAAGATTGGAGAGGTAGTATTTGCGCTCGTCGTTTGAGCGCCACTCGCCAACGAGCCACGCTTCTTCGCCCGGCATGTGCTGCTGTCCCTTGTCGAGGATGCGTTGCGGGGTGCCATCAGCAATCCGAATGCGCAGGGCCGTGAAGCGTGCGGTCAATCGAGCTTTCGTGCCGTGACGCCAACTGACCTTCTTCCAGGTCGTTCCTTCCAGGATCGTTTCGGCTGCGGTCGAAAGAGTGTCGGGGATCGAATGCTTGCGCGGCCTTCCATGGCTGGCGACAGGAAAGATCAGTGCGACATCATGAGAATAAACCTTCTGATGCTTAGGAATGCCGACGGCCCAGGTGAGATTGCGTGCACTGAGCCCTTGGCGAAACGCAGCCGACAGACCATAGCCGGCATCCGCAAGCACGGTGCCAAACCGCACGCCCGCGGCAATCAGCCGATCGATCTCGGCGAGCGCGATCTCCGGTTTGGTGCGGGATAGGCGCATCTCCTCGGGAACACCAGCCTTAGCCATCCGATCTTGATCGCTGGTCCAGCTTTTGGGCAGGAACAGCCGTAAGCCCACTGGGACGGGAACCTCGTCGCGGGCCAGCGTCAACGACACCAGCGTCTGGCAATTGGCGCGCTTGCCCAGCATCGACGCATATTGCGGCGCGACCCCAACAGAATGGTCGCCCTTCTTCGGCAGGCCTGTGTCGTCGATCACCAGAAAAGCATCTGAGGCCCCGACAATCTTGTCGGCCTGCACCGCCAGTTCCGCCTCAAGCGGACCGGCATCCCAAATCCCATCCGAGATGAAATGATGCAGGCGGTCGTAGTGATCAAGCGCAAGCCGTTCCGCCATCGGCTCGATGCTCTTGCGATCTCCAGGTCCGATGAGGCCCGAAACATACACCGGGCACATCTGCCGCCGCTTCTTGTGACCAAGCTTGTCAACGAACGGCTTCAGCCAATCCGCCAGCGCAACATCCAGCTCCGTCATCTCGCGCACCCATTGAAAGTGCTCAAGATCGCCGATCATCGTTAATGCGGAGTTAATCTGCCAAAGTAGTGCTAGG
>ATWE01000044.1 GCA_000421085.1 Ensifer sp. USDA 6670 | reverse complement strand
CGTCAATTCGAGTTGCTCGATCAGACGATCGAGTTTCTCTGATGAGCGACCAAAACGGGCTCGCTTTAAGGTCGCAAGCTGGGCCTTCAGCTTCTCGATATAGAGGTTCTTGGCATAAAGCTCCGCCTGCAACTGCGCGGTCAACGCACGCAATTCCTCCAGTTCGGCAAGCGGATCGGAAGCAACAAGAGACATGCGTCTCTGTAGCACAAGGGGCCTTATCCCGCTACGGTTTTACCCGCAAAAGCAATGCGTTATTACGCCATCGCCGGCTTCGGCAGAGGGTCAGGCATCCGCGTTCGCCGCCAATCCATCCCTTCCACCAGGAGAGCAAGTTGGGCTGCCGACATCTGCAGAACACCATCGACGATCGACGGCCAGACGAACTTGCCATGCTCCAGTCGCTTGGCAAAAAGGCACATCCCGGTTCCGTCCCAATAAAGAGCTTTCAAATAGCCGCCTCTTTTCCCCCGAAAGAGGAAGAGATGGCCACTATAGGGATCGGCATTCAACGTGTTGACGACCTCCGCCGACAGACCATCGAACCCACGCCGCATATCGACCGGTCGGCAGGCCAGGTACACTTTCGTCCCCGCGGCAATCTGGATCACGACGCCTCACCCAGCGCTGCAAGAACACGCCGCAATGCCTTCTCATTAACGAAGGCGTCAACGCGAACGCGAACACCATTGGCAAGATCGATTTCGATGACGCCGGGGCGCTCGTCCAATGTCGGCCCTTTGGCCGGCAACACCGATTTGGGCCGCGCCGAACTCGCCTCCGGGGGAGCCGCCGCAGAGGGGGCGACCGGTATCGTCATCGCAGGCCCTTCGTCATCGCCTCGTCCAAACACACCGATAGGAATGAAGTCCAAGGCGGGTTGCGGCAGAAGCACAAGGGAATCCGGCCTGTGACCGAGCTGTCCGGCCTCGGCTGCCCGTATCCAGCGGAAAAGCAGGTTGCTGTTGACCCCGCGCCGGCGCGCCACCTCCGCTACCGAGTTTCCGGGAAGCTGCGCTTCTTCAACAATTCGCCATTTGTCTTCCAGCGACCAGTTTCGTCGACCGCGCTTCGCCGCTTCGCTCATTCCCGACATCAATCACCGCCATAGTGTCCACTTAGCACTTGGTGGACACTATCCCACTCCACGGCAGCGCCGGTAGGCGGTCATCACGCCACGCTTACCAAACAATGGCCGTTCGAATACGAGCTCTACTGGAAAAGACTGCTACTCCGCGATCCCCGCACCCGTGTCCTCGCGTGGCAATACAAGGGCCCGCCAAAGCTCAAGGAGTTCTGCGCTCGGCATCGCATTCCCTTTAATTATGTCGAGGACGGTTTTCTGCGCTCGGTCGCGCTCGGCGCCTTGCGAGTGCCGCCGCTTTCGCTGGCGTTCGATGCGCAGGATATGTACTTCAACGCCAATGGACCGACCGACCTGGAAGACATTCTACGAACCTACGATTTCGAGAGCGACGACGCCTTGATGAACAGAGCGAGGGCCACACGGGAGCAACTGCTCGCGAGCAGGCTTAGCAAATATAACTCCGGTCACTCACTCGACATTGCATCGATCTATGGCAAAAAGACGGGAAAGCGCGTGCTGGTCATCGGTCAGGTTGAGCGCGACGCGTCAATCGCCTACGGTTGCTCGCAGAAGATGACGAACAACGATCTGGTGCGACTCGCCTCGTTGGAAAATCCGGCAGCCCAAATCATTTACAAGCCACATCCGGAAGTCTTGAAGGGTACAGCCAAGGCGAAATCTGATCCGGAACTCGTGCGCGACATTGCTCTGATCCTCCAGCAGGATATCAGCCTCGCAGACGCGCTCGAAACCATCGACCACGTCTACACCATTACCTCGCTTGCAGGCTTCGAGGCTCTGCTGCGGGGCATCAACGTGACGACGGCCGGATGTCCTTTCTATTCCGGGTGGGGTCTGACCGACGATCGGCAGCCGAATCAACGTCGAAACCGAAAGCTGACGATCGATCAGATCTTTGCCGCCGCCTATATACTGTATCCCCGATATCTCGACCCCGTTACCAAGGCCCCAATTGAGATCGAGCAGGCGTTGGAGGTGCTCGCAAGAATGCGGGCGGAACAAATCGCCGCATAGCACCGCCCCTCAAAGCCTGTCCTCCCGTATCTCCCGCATCGAGGTTGTCAGCAGCAGCAGCCCTGCCACAAAGCAGACGAGGGCGAATTCAATCACATAGCCCTCGTCCAGCAAGTCGGCTCGGTATTCCGGGTAGATGCTTGCCCGGAACCACATGATGACGTGCACCAGCGGGTTGTAGAGGAGGAAATCGCGGAAGGGGTTCGGCAGCGATTCTGGCAGGAAGAAGACGCCGGAGATCATGAAGAGCGGCCGGTTGATGATGCCGAATATCTGTTCGTAAAGCGGGAAACGGGCAAACATCACGATGTTGATCGTGCCGACGCCGAGGCCCATCAGGGCGGCGGCGCCCGCGGCCTCGATCATGCCGCCGACGTTCATCGGCTGGGTGACGCCGCCGAGTTCGAGGATCATCATCAGGATGAGGATCGTCACCAGCGTATCGGTCATCAGCTGCAGGATGAAGCGCGAGACGATCGCATCGAAGGGAGTGACGATGGGGTAGGAGAAGAGCGCCTTGTTGGCCTTCACCGTGCCGGCCATGAAGCCGGACATGCGCTGATAGAAAGCAAAGGGCAGATAACCGCTGGCGAAGAACAGCGGGAAGCTCAGGCCCAGTGCCGGCATCCGGGCGATCGCCTGGAAGATCAGCGTCATCAGCATCACATGGGCCACCGGGTCGAAGATCGCCCAGAGATAGCCTCCCGGCTTCGAGCCGAAGCGCGTGGACATTTCGCGCACGATGAGCGCCGCCGTCACTCGCAGATGCTGTTTGATGAAATTCACGTCCGACCCTAAGTGAATTACCTTTGAAAGACTACCGGTGCCCCTCATCCGCCTGCCGGCACCTTCTCCCCGCAGGCGGGGACAAGGGATTCGCGGCTCGCTCCCGTCCCCTCGCCCCGCGTGCGCGGAGAGGGTTAGGGTGAGGGTGAGGGGCTATCTCCCGCATCTCGCCGCCATATTCCACAAACCGCCCTTGCTGGCAAATCCCTGGCGCAGCCATTCGGCACAAAAAAGGCCGCCTTGACCTTTTCGATCAAGGCGGTCAGGCGGCCCCACTGGGAGGTGAGCTCGTCTTGCTCAGCGCTCCCCTTCGAGTTCGCTCAGGAAAGCGCTAAGCTCCTTCTCCTCAATACCGACAAGATGGCCTTTTTCCGGATAGGCGCCGGAACGGACGTCGAAAGCGAATTCGGAGAAGGCGGCGATGCGCTCCTGCTGCAGCCGGTCATATTCGGCGGCGAAGTTGCGATAGGTCTTGGCGTGGCGCGGATAATGGCCGCGATTGGCGCCGAGGACGTCCTCGGCAAAGAGATATTGTGCGTCGCAGCCGGTCCCCGCCCCCATCGACAGCATCAGCATCGTGGTACGCGCACTGATCGCGGCGGCGACTTCGTCCGGCACCACCTCGATCTCGGCGGCAAAGGCGCCCGCCTCCTCCAGCGCCTTGGTCTGGCGCCAGATCTCGAGCGCGCTTGCGGCCGACTTGCCGACTGCGCGAAAGCCGCCAGTCCAAGTGGCCTTGGAAGGGATCAGCCCGACATGGCCGCAGACGGGAATGCCTTCATCGCGCATGCGCCGCACGGTCGAAAGGCTGGCGGCGCAGTAGACGGCGTCGCCACCCGCCTTCAGCGCCTGAAAGGCGGCGCGGGAATAATCCTCGGCGGTGACATAGTCGCCATATTCGAGGCCGGGAAAGGCGAAGACGGAAGGGGCCGCCTCGCGAAATTCGGGACCGAGCAGCGCCGGCGGGACCGAAACGAGGTCGATTCGGGCCTTCTCCGCAGCTTCCGCCTCTTCCAGCGTCATGACCCGGAGCATAGTGAGCTGGCGCTTTCCCTTCATCGACAGGAGATCGGCAACGGTCGGGCGGCGGTGTCTCATCTGATATCTCCGGTAAAGCACTTCCAGGAACGTGAGCAGCGGTTCAGGCCGCCAGCAGCTTCTTGAGCCTGGTTTCGGGCGAGGCAAGCGCCAGCGGATCCGGTTTTGCGCCTGCGGCGATCAGCATCTCGGCGAGGCGGATATCGCGGGCGACGGAATTGCCGGGGCCGATGCCGCTTGCGGCGATCAGCCGTCCCTCCCTATCCAGATGAAAGAGGATGAAGGCCCCCTCCTCCATGTCGCGCCGGACGGTCGTTTGCGCACCGTCGGCAAGCCCCGCGATCTGCAGGGTGTACTCATACTGATCCGACCAGAACCACGGCACGCTGGACAGGACCTCTCCCGCGCCTATCAGGTTAGCGGCGGCAAGTGCGCCCTGGTCCTGGGCATTGCGCCAAGCCTCAAGCCGAACCCGCCGGCCGCCATAGTGCCGCAGAGGAAAGGAGCAGCAGTCGCCGGCGGCGTAGATGTCGGGGTCCGAAGTGCAGAGCCTCTCGTCGACGGCGATGCCGTTTTCGATCGCAAGCCCCGCCGCCTGCGCAAGTTCGGTGTTGGGCACCGCGCCGATGCCGACGACAACAAGCTCGGCCTCGATGCGGGCGCCGCCGGAGAGCATGAGGCGTGCGCCGTCGCCGCCCTCCTCGATCGCCGCAATCTGCGCGCCGCAGATGATCTCCACGCCTTCCCGCCTGTGCCGCTCGGCAACGAAAGCGGCAATCTCCTCCGGCACGCAGCGCGAGAGAACGCGCGGGCTGCCTTCGACAAGCACGACTTCGGCGCCGAGCCTGCGCGCGGTCGCGGCAAGCTCCAGGCCGATGAAGCCGCCGCCGATGACGGCAAGCCTTGCACCTGGCGTAAGGGCGCCGCGGATCGCAAGCGCATCGGCATGCGTCCTCAGCATGCGGATGCGCCCGGCATTTTCTGGCACGCCCGGAAAGGCGCGCGGCCGGGCGCCGGTGGCAAGAAGCAGGCCGTCGTAATCGAGGGATCGTCCATCGAAGAGCGTCACGGTTTTCCGCGCCCGCTCGATGCTTTTCGCCGCAGCGCCGGTCAGGACCGCAATCCGCGCTTCCCCGTAGCGCGCAGCACCCGCGATGAATTTCGGCAGCGAGGCCTCCGCCAGGCTGTCCTTGGAAAGCGGCGGACGCTCATAGGGAAGGTGCGGTTCGGCGCCGATCAGCGTGATCCCGCCGCCGAAGCCCTTTTCCCGGAGAGCAAAGGCCGCCCGCGCGCCGCACTCGCCGGCGCCGATGATAAGGATATGCGTCATGCTCTCTCCTGCCTTTCTGCCTGGAAGGCCGCTCATCCGCCTGCGGCACATACACATCTGATCGTCTCGCATGCCCAAACGACTTCACGGGCAGAGCGCAGCAGTGGAAGCAAGCGTCCGCCACAGGTATTCTCCCCCCTTTGTGGGGGAGATGGCGGGCAGGCCAGTGGGGGCCAGCTCGCTTACGCCGCCCGACCAACGCGCAGTCGCATGGCTGCTTTCTTCGCAATGCCGCGGGGTCATCCTTGCGGCAAATTCGCCTTCGACGGCATACAGAGCTTGCGTTCAACCCCCTCTGGCCTGCTGGCCATCTCCCCCACAAGGGGGGAGAATACAAGCGGCTGGACCTTCCTCTATCAACGGCAACGGCTCCTCCAGAGGACCGGATGTGTATATGCCCTGGCGTTTGAACGATGAGGATGAGGGGCATCCCGTCAAGGCTCAACACCCCCTAGGAAAGCCCGATGAACACGCTCCCAGCCTCCACCTTGACCGGATAGGTCCTGAGGTTGACGCAGACGGGGGCGCCCCTGGCCTGGCCGGTCTTGTAATTAAAGCGGCCGTTGTGCTTCGGACATTCGATGATGTCGCCCATCACCAGGCCGTCGGCAAGGTGGATCTGCTCGTGCGTGCAGAGCCCATCCGTCGCGAAATACTCGTCGTCCGGGCTGCGATAGACGGCAAAGGTGCGTCCCTCGTGATCGAAACGGACGACGTCTTCTTCGTCGATCTCTTCGGCCGCACAGACTTCCACCCAGTTCGAGCTCATGTCTTCCTCCATTCGATGGTTTACTGCGATTGCCCGCGCCGCCTCACTCCGCGGCAGGAACGAGCCGGTCGTTGTGGAACTCTTCGCGATAGGGCTTTGCCGTCGGCGGCAGTACGCGCTTCAGGAAATAATCCTCGTTGCGCAGCTGCCGCAGGAATGCCGGGATCATTTCACGGTAGCCGTCAAGGATCGAAGGATTGGCCGCCGGCAGGTCGTGCCTGATCAGGGCGTGCAGCCTCGGCAGCGCGTGATAGGGCACCATTGGGAACATGTGGTGCTCCACATGGTAGTTCATGTTCCAGTAGACGAAGCGGCTGACCGGATTCATATAGACCGTGCGGCTGTTCAACCGGTGGTCGGTCACGTTGTCGGCAAGGCCGCCATGCTGCAGGAGCCCGGTCAGCACGTGATGCCAGGCGCCGTAAAGCCGTGGCAGGCCGATGAGCATCAAGGGCAGGATCGAGCCGAGATAGAGCGAAAGGCAGATCGTCGCCAGATCGATGGCAAGCCAGATCCGGGCGACGCGGATCGCCTTCGGCTGCTCCATTTGCGGAATGAAGGTCTTCTCGGCGGCGCTGATCACGCCGAAGGCGTTTCTTACCATGTCGATCATGGCATGCCAGACGTCGATGATGCCGAAGAAGTTGAGAACCAGACGGATGAGATCCGGCGGCCGCATGACCGCGATTTCCGGGTCGCGGCCGACGATGACGGTATCGGTATGATGGCGGGTATGGCTCCAGCGCCAGGTGACCGGATTACGCATGATCATGAAGCAGGCGATCTGGTAGACTGCGTCGTTCATCCACATCGTCTTGAAGGCGGTGCCGTGGCCGCATTCATGCCAGCGGCTATCGGAAGCAGAACCGTAAAGGACGCCATAGGCCAGGAAAAAGGGAACCGCCCACCAGCTGCCCCAGAAATAGATCCCCAAGCTGCCGAGAAGAACCATGCTCCCGAGCCAGATCGCGGTGTCGCGGATGGCGGGGCCGTCTTCCCGCTTCATCAGCTCCTTCATCTGCTTGCGCGGAATGTCGGTGTGATACCATTCGGCCGCGGCAAGGCCACTTGCAACCGCCGCCTCGGCATCGCGGCCGAGCAGGCTGTAATCGCGCTTCGTCGCAACTGTCGTCATCCCAGCCTCCCCTGCAGCGCCGCGCTTCTCAGGGGATGCGCAATGCGGCTGCAGCCTTTGAACCCGCGCCACTCCCGATCGGCGCCTCCATTCGATGAACCGAGGATAGGTTGACTTTCGACTGTTCTCAATGCAGTCATGATATATTCTCTCAAATCCTATCAGCATAAGAGCCTCAAGGATGAGGGAATCGTTTCAGGGAGGAGACATGACGAAGAGGCCGACGATCGCGGATCTCGCCCGCGCCTCCGGTGTGAGCGTCGCAACGGTCGACCGGGTGCTGAACGGCCGTCATCCGGTGCGCGAGGAAACGGCGCGCCGCGTCTATGATGCGGCGAAAACCATCGGCTATCATGCCGTCGGCCTGCTGCGCCAAAGGGTCTTCGAGGACCTGCCGCAATACAGGCTCGGCTTTCTCCTGCAAAAGCCCGAGCAGTCGTTCTACAAGGCAGTGGCAAAGGAAATCGAAAACGCGGCGCTTTCGGTGACGCATGTTCGCGCCGTCGCGCAGGTGGATTTCGTCGCAAGCTCCACGCCCAGCGCCATTGTTGAAAAGCTGAAGATGATGGCGGCTCGCAATCAGGCGATCGCGCTGGTGTCGCCGGACTATCCGGCAGTAACTGCGGCGATCGAGGAACTGAAGGAACGCGGCATCCCCGTCTTCGCCCTGCTGTCGGATTTCGCGGCAGGCGTGCGCGAAGGCTATATCGGCCTGAACAATCAGAAAGTCGGCAGGACGGCGGCCTGGATGATCGCCAAGGCCGCCAAGCGGCCGGGAAAGGTCGCCGCCTTCGTCGGCAGCCACCGTTTCCACGGGCACGAACTACGGGAGATCGGCTTTCGCTCCTATTTTCGCGAGAACGCACCCGATTTCGAAGTCCTCGACACCATGGTGAACCTCGACACGCCCGAGATCACCCACGAGGCGACGCTCGATCTCCTGCAGCGCCATCCGGATCTCCTCGGCTTTTACGTCTGCGGCGGCGGCATGGAGGGCGCCATCTCGGCGATCCGCGAGGAAAAGCTTGGGGGCAAGCTGCTCGCCGTCGTCAACGAACTGACGCCGGAATCGCGGGCGGCCCTTGCCGACGAAACGGTCCTGATGGCGATCTCGACGCCCGTTCCGGCTTTGGCCCGGCAAACGATAGACCTTATGGTCGGCGCGATCGACCGGGGTGCTTCAAGCGTTTCCGGCCAGACCTTCCTGCCTTTCGACATCTACACGCCGGAAAATATCTGACGCCCGCTTCACGAAGACGTTTGCGAAATCGCGCATTCTGGAAAACGATAGCGAATCAACAGCTTTTACAACCAGGAGAAAGCGATGCGGCGCTTCATTCTTAGTCTTCTGGGCGTTGCCGCGCTCGCCGTCACTGCAATCGCCATTCTGCCGAGCCTGATTTCCAGCGACTGGATGCGGGCCGAACTCGGCCGGCAATTGTCCACCGCAACGGGAAGTTCGATCGCGTTCAACGGTCCCGTCAGGCTCTCCGCCTTTCCCGATCTGGCGGTCGTTGCGGAGGATGTGACGCTCTCCGCCGAGACGGAAGGGATAACGGCGGAGTTCTCGGAGATCGCCGGCTCCGTGGCCTTCTCCTCCCTCTGGTCGGACCGGCTGCGTATCAAGGAGATCAGGCTGGACCGGCCGGTCATCGTCCTTAACGAGAGAGCGACGGGCGACGGGGCACCGGCTCCTGCGGGCGGCGATGAGACCGGTTCCGGCGATCCGCTTCCCGCCCTCGTCGCTTTCCTTGAACGAAGCGCAATCGAGTCGGTCTCCATCACCTCCGGCACGTTCATACGGCGAAGCGCAACCAATCCCGAGGAGGTCGTTTCCGATGTCGAGCTCACGCTCACGGCGCCCAACATCGATGACGAGTTCTCTCTTTCCGCATCCGCCCGCATGGGGGAGCGGAGCTATGAGACGAACTTCACCATCTCGACCCTGCGGTCGCTGCTCGAGCGCCAACCCGCCGACGTCACCCTTGCCGTGGAAGCGGATCCGGCTCCCGCGCCGGGCCTGACCAAGTTTGAGGCAAGCGGACAGGTCACCCTGAACCCCAATGGCAGCTATCAGATAAGGGGCGGCGAAGTGGAGGCCGGCGAACAGGCCTTCGGCCTGAACGCGCTCTTCGTTCCCGGGGAGCGTGCGCGCTTTCTCGTGGATCTCGAGGCCGACCGGCTCGACCTGACGCCGTTTATGGACGCCACGCCGGAAACGTCGCAGTCGGGAGCGCCGGCAGCCGACACCGCCAAACGGGCGAACTTGCAGTTCCTGGCCGGCTTCGATGCCGACATGAGCATCAACGCGGCCGCTTTGACCCTCGGCGAAATTTCAGCGTCGGACGTTTCCTTTTCGGCCGCACTCAAGGACGGGGCACTGGCTGCCGAAATCGGGCATCTGGGGATCGATGGCGGCAGCCTTGCAGCGAGCGTCGCGACCGACGTCCGGGCCGAGGACCCGGTCTTCCGGGGCCGTCTCGCAAGCAAAGGCCTCGATATTGCGAAGCTCTCAGCCCTCGCCGGCCAAGCTGTCCCGCTTTCCGGAGCCTTGACGATCGACGCCGGCTTTGCTTTTCGTGGCCTTGACGCGCAAGCCGTCAGAAAGACGGCCGATCTCACCGGGACGATCGGCCTTCGCGATGCGGCCTATACCCTGCCGGGAATTGCCGATGAGACGATGCGCGAGGTCAAGGCGAAGAAGATCACGGCCCGGATCGAAAGCCTCGCGAAGCCGGTGCGCGTGGCCGGCCGCCTGGAGTGGCGCAACAAACCGGTCGATGTCGATCTGCAAATCCCCGCCGCCGATACGATTCTCGCCGGCAATCTCGCCGCTGAGGGGATCCCCCTCAAGCTTCAGGTGAAGATGCCCGACGCAAGCCTGTCGCTCGACGGCAAGGCTGCTCTGCCGGGGACCTATGCGGGAAAGCTCGGTTTTTCCACCGCCGACCTCTCAGCTTTCCTTGCCGGCCTCGGGCAGAGCGGTGCGGGGAGCATCGGCCCGCTGGCCTTCAGTGGGCACGTCGATGCGGGCACGACAAGTGTTTCCTTTCAAAAGGCGACCATATCCGTCAACGGCGTCGAAGGCGCGGGCAGCGGCTCTGTCGAATTCACGACACCGTTGAAGATCACGACAGCGCTGAACTTCGACGAGCTGGACCTTGCGCGGTTGGCCGGAGCGCAGTCCCCCGCTCCGCAGGCAAAGGCTGCAAAAGGCGCCGAACCCGCCGACGTTCCGCTCGACCTCTCCTCTCTCCGATCGATCGATGCGACCATCAAGCTCAATGCCAAAAAGCTCGGCTACGGCAAGGTCTTTGCCGGACCGGTCGCCACCAGTTTGGTCGTTTCCGAAGGCGTCGCAAGTCTTACGCTGCCCGAAACTCCGTTCTATGGCGGCCATGTCGTCGCGAGCCTGAAGGCCGACGGCTCCCAGCCCGAGCCCTCGATCGCCCTGCAGGCCTCCATCTCCGGAGCATCGGCAGCATCGCTTTTGACGGACATGGCGGGCTTCAGATATCTCGAGGGTGCGTTGAAAGCCCGGTTCGACGTAACGGGTGCGGGCGGCACGACCATGACCCTTGCGAAGTCGCTGCAGGGCACCGCGGATGTCGCCTTTTCAGATGGCGCCATTCGCGGGATCGACATAGCCGACGTCTACAACAATCTCGTGAGCCTGATGTCATCGGGCTTCAAACAGGACGACAGCACAGCGACGACATTCACCGAGCTTGCGGCATCCTTTGCCATCGAAGGCGGCATTGCGCGCAGCGAAGACATCAAGCTCGTCGGCCCGCTGGTTCGCATGAGCGGGAACGGCGCGGCCGATCTTGCTGAACGCACTCTGAATTTCCGGCTCGAGCCCCGCCTCGTCGCTTCTCTAGAGGGTCAGGGCGCCGAGATCTCCACCGACGGCATCGGCGTTCCCGTCGTGGTCGAAGGCAGCTTCGCCGCACCCCGCATCTTTCCGGACCTTTCGGACTTGCTGAAGAACCCCGATGCCGCATTGGCGAAGCTTAAGGATCTCGGATTGCCGATCGGCAAGTTGCCGATTGGCGACCTCCTTAACGGAGACGGCGCGGGCGCCTCGATGAAGGATCTTCTCGGCGGCACCCTGGGCAAGGCGCTAGAACGAGACGAACAGCAACTCTCGATCGAGCAGATAATCGGCGGCGATACCGCGCCTAAGCCCGACAAGGCGGCTGTGGAAATACCGGCGAACGAGGAGCCCGCAACCGCCGAGCAATCGGGAAACGGAACTGAGCTGCCCGGTAATGAGGCGGACAGTCCGATGGAGAGCCTGTTCAAAAAGCTCCTACGCTAGCCAACCCTATCCTGCTATCATCTTGGCACGATCTGAATTCGTGCCGCGTACTTGGTTTGCCTTATCGCCGGCGGTCGGGAACATGATTTCAGGCCGGGATGTCCTGCCGCATGGCGAGACTGACGTTGCGCAGCAAAGAGCCGTTCAGTTCAGGCCACGCTCCATATCGGCGCTATTAGTTCAGTATCGCTCGTCGCCAGAGGAGGAGAGCGCCAGGCGATAAGTAGTATGTATTTCATCATTTGCTTAATCAGACTTTAGCATCATAGTCTGCCTTCCTTCGCTTTGGGAGGAGTAAGGTGGTAAAACGGGTTGAAGCCGATAAGGTTTCCAAGGAAACTTCTACTAAGGTATGGAATATTCATGTTTTTTTCCGATGCCAATACTTGCCCGAAGGGGAGGAGAAGCGTTTAACCAGCCTCTTCGGTGATTACGGCTTCCGAGTTGCTTCACAACGTCAAGCGCGAACCGAGGTGGCGCTATTAGAGTGGGGCAGTCCCGGCGCTCCTCGCGAGGTGGAACGTTCGCGGTTCTGCAACCATCACACTAGAGGAAGGCCGCCATCGAGCGGCCTTCAATGTCTTTCACATGGGTACGCGAGCGCAGCGTGATGCCCGCGCTGGAGTGCTGACGGCGAGGCATCAATTAGCCCAATTGGCCCTTTCAGCAAGCCGGATTGCCAGCCCCATTCGTGAGCGATTGCGTAGTGACTGTGCGCAGCGCAGCCTCTCAGCGGTCTCGGGCCTTCCTAGGAGGGCGGAAGCAGGCAGTTCAGGAAACCATCCATGCAAACCTTGAACGTCTTCGGCGTGATCAAAATGGTAGCCATCCGAGCAGTTCTGCAAGGAACTCTTAAAAACAAGCAGTTACAAGAAGCTGCGACCTAAGGTCGCTCCATTGTATTCACCGACGAATTGATAACTGCTGGGTCTTACTAAGCCGGAAACAATTATGAAACCGCTCAAGAATTATCGCTGGAGGAAGACAACGGACGTCAACCGGGAATTCCCCGTCTATGAATTGCTTGCAGATGAGGTAGCAATTCTGCATGCAGGGTTCTCGGACAAAGGCGTTTTTGAGGTCGCGTTCAACGACGCTATAACGGGCAGCCTACTTGAGTGGGAGCAGCTTCGAAAGCTTATCGATGAGGGGCAAACAATCGCAGAGTACGATAGTCGTCCCGCGTAAAAAGCTCTCAGCCAGCTGCTCGATCTTGACCACGAAAACGAACTGTCATCGCTCGAGCCGGCATCCGACAGCGATGTCATGACCATTGCCGAACTCTATCCCAATGTTTCCAAACAGTACCTGGAGTTCATTCGCAACGTCGGGACGGGATCAACAACACGGGACTTCACAATCTACGAGCCGGAGCGCGCACGCCTCGTTGAACAGCACCCATCGTTCAGGATTTATCAGTCAGACGCCTACCGAAGTGTGTATGCGGCGACGACCTGAAGGGGACCTGATCCCTGACGATGCAGTTGCCATTGGGGATAGCGGTGCCTCCTGGCGATACTGCCTGTGCCCTTCGCTAGGGGAAGCGGTTTTTTGTCTCGACATGGGCGGACCAACATTCGAAACGGAGGCGGAGAACTTCTTCTCATTCGTAGCCGAAACAGTCATTCGGAAAACGAAATAAGTTCCGAAGACCGGTAGCGAGGAATTCAGCATCTCGGTGCGACCGTAGCTCGTAAATCGCCGCCTCATCCTCTCGCGGCCTGACGCCCTTCGAGGATGCAGAATCTAATCGGCCGATCTCGTTTCGTCCGGGCGTGAGTGTGTACCGGTAGTTGCAATCGTCAGTCGTTGCGTCTATAGCCGTTCCGGCTGGGAATAGATCTGCCATTTTGTGGAGCGGGAATGAGTTGGATAAAGGCATTCGCATTCAATATTCTCGCGCTGGTTTTGGCTGCGGGGATTGGGATGGTTGCCACCTCTGAAGTCGCCTACCACCACGAGATACCAGTAGGCGGACGTCCAATTGCGCCGTGGGTAAGGGCAACCTTCGCCGCCATTGTTGTCGCCGCGATAGCTCCCAGAACCGGATTCGGGGTGAGGTTCGCGGTTCTTACAGGGGTTTACCTGCTAGAGTTGGCGCTGTCCGTGCTGACCACCGCCGCCGCTATCGAGCTCGCAACCTCTTATTTTGATGGTGACTGGGAAGCCGCCAGGCCTTGGACTTATTTTGGCGCGATCACCCCCTTTATCAGCGGCGCTACGGCATTCTTCACGTTGCGCCAGTTTCAAAACCCGTCCCATCATCCTCGCGCTCTCTGATTCCCTTGAACGACGCGTGGCGTAGCTTCCCGTCATCCGTCCAGGCGCGATACTCGACTTCCGCGATGCAGGACAAAACGCACCAGATGCGGCAGCTGAGCCCGTCACCACCTACTGACGGGCATTTGCCCTTTCACCGCTTCTGATACGAGTGAAAAATGAAATCCTTTGCCTCTACGGCTGAATGACAAGCATGTCCGCAATCGGTGCCTGATCCATCGGGCGTGAACGCACTAGACGCAGCGTCATAGTTGAAGTTGGCATATCCCCATCCGCCGCTTTCTGGAAAGCTCTTACTGTCCTTCGCGATGAAAGCAACATTCCTCAGAGCGTCCGGCACATTCACCGAAAAGGGTGAATCGGAATCCTTTTTTGTCGTCCACTGGATCTTTGCAATCTTCGAGCCATCGGGGAATTTCGTGCCGTTGCCAGGGACGCCTTTTCGATACGCCTCGATCATCACCGGATTGGCCATGATTACGTTTAGAATCGAACCGCCTTCACCGGACATAGCTGGTTCGGTAGGGTCGACCATAGCTACAGACACGACCTCCCAACTTTCGTATCCCTTGAAGTCAGAAAACGCGAGGCCATTCGGCACCTGCACAGTATACTTGTCTTGCGCAGCCACAGATATTCCGCCCAAAACGGTGAGCACTATCGCAATAGTCATCGGCGAGGATGGAATTCTCGTCATGGTCATTCCTCCACTACGGCAAATAGATTATAGGCAGCCCCTTCCTCAATTTACATCAGGCCCAAAGCCGAGATAACTACCCGTATGGGTTACTCGACTGGCGTGATCCACAAGGCCAGCTGAAAAAATCTCTTCTCTCGGGCCCGTCGGCACCTCAAGGAGGGCGATTTCTGGCAGCTCAACAACCCACGATCAGGCGAGCTGGAGGACTGTTACGCCATCTGCTCGATCCCTCACTCCTTTCAAGGCCGCATGTCTCAGCTTTCCGTCATCCGTCCACGCGCGATATTCGACCTCCGCCACCAGCACCGGCTCGACGAAGACGGCGCCTTTCCTCTTCAGGGTAATGGAGGGCGTTTTCGTCGCTAGGCCTTCGAGCAGCTTCCGCAGCTCACGCGAAAGCTCATTTGACCAGCCGGTACCGCAGCCGCCGACATAGACGAGCTCATCGCCCTTCCGTGCAGCGAGCAACAGCCGGCCGAGATGACCGGGTACGGTCGACGGCTCGAAGCCTACGATCACGAAACTATCCCGGCGCTTGCAGGTGATCTTCTGCCACCATTCTCCGCGACCGCTGCGATAGGGCTTATCGATATGCTTGGCGATGATGCCTTCGAGGCCGTGCGCGCAGGCGACGCGAAGGAACTCGTCACCATCCGCCTGCACCTCCTCCGATAACCGTATCGCCCCTTCCCGGCCGGCGATAAGCGGCTCAAGCAGCCGCCGGCGTTCGCCGAACGGTAGACGGCGAAGATCGCGGCCGTCGAGATAGAGAAGATCGAAGGCATAGAAGACGATGGCGCCGGCTTCATAGGGCGATGGTAAGCGGCCAAGCGCCCGTTGCAGCATGCCGATATCCGATCGGCCCTGGTCGTCGAGCACAACCGCCTCGCCGTCGATGATAGCGGTTTTCACCGCGAGGCGCCGCGCGTCGTCTGCGATCGTCGGGAAACGCTCGGTCCAGTCATAACCACCGCGCGTGAGCACCCTCACCCTTCCGGGCTCGATGTGCACGGCCAGCCGGTAAGCCGTCCCATTTCACCTCGTAAGCCCAGTCCGGCCCCTTCGGCGGCTTGTCGACGAGCGTCGCAAGGCAGGGATCGACGCGCGCTGGCATAGGGTCCAGCGGGGGGAGATCTGGAGGCTTCTTCTTCGATGTTCTTCTTGCCACGACAGACGATAGTAGTGCTGCGAGCATGTCGGCAATAGCTGCACAAAAGGGCTAACACGCCTGAGTATCATGCGGCCCCTCGCCGTTTATCACCCTCGATAGCGCTAAACGCAAGAACGCTCTGTTTGCGGGGCACGACGCTGGAGCAGAGCATTGGGCTGCCGTCGCCTCGCTAATCGAGACTTGCAAGATCAATGAGCTTGTTCCGTTTGCATATTCGACCAGTAACCTCACCGCCATCGTGTACGGCCTGAGAAACATTGGCGTGGAATTTGATGAGCAAAGCAGCTCACATTTAGCGCCCTTTTTGGTTTGAAGGGCCGAATCTGGCTGTTCTCCGCCGCTCTATGGCGGGATCATGCGGCCGAACATTTATGGTGCGTTGGCTCCCGTAAGTCCTGCCGAGATCAGAAACGATTTCAATTTCGCAAATCACCTTTGACGGGGCAACGATGGAAACCTCCACGGTTCCATCCGCGAACCACGTCTGCGGCATCGCATTCGCCTCCATCATTCGAAGAACTGCACCCCGATAATATCTTGCAGCGACGGCGACGCCAGGACTGTCAGGTACCGCAGACGTATTCCCCAACGTCAAGCGAAGTTGATGTTCACCGATCTTGTCGAGCAAAGCGACGTACTGGCCCAAAGCCCAATAACCATCGAGATCATTGTATCGGCTAACAAATGTACCGAGGATGTCGTGGCAAATTCCTTTAAATTGCTTTCTTCTGGACATTTGAGTCTTGCTCTGGCTGCCTGATGGGCAAGATATGGGGCCAAGTCGCGATAGCGACGGCCGTGCCCGTCTTTATTTACAAGGTTACCCGAAATGACGCGCAAGCTTATCAATCCGTTCGGTTGCCCATGAAAGCCGATCAACGATCAAGGCGGCGAGGTCAACGTGGGAACCGAACACCGCTCACGCTTAATGTGCGCCCGCCGCCACTCGTTTTCTTAGATCTTGAGCGTACGAGTACATGTCGCTTTGACGCGTCAGAACCTCGTCGATGAAGCCTTTCTCGCTAACTGCTACAGTTGACTGAATAAGGAAGTGGCACCCCTCGCTTTCGATAAGCGCCACAAGCGCATCGGCATCCCCGGAAGCGTTATCGTTAACCGCTGAGATCATCTCAAAAATAGAAGTGCAACGGCGCTCTCCCGCGGTGGGGGGAGTCTTGCCGCCGGAATCGTAAAAATAAAATGCACTCAGATTTCCGCTCTTCCCCGAGCGGTTGGCAAAGTGAGGCTCGCCCCAGGTGGACTGAAGAGCTTCTAACCACCCCGAGTAGGCAAGACCATCTTCAGCATTTAAATCGGGAAATGTCAGATCACGGCTTACCGCATAGACCACTCCTCCTGACAAGGGAGAGGTGAAGTGAAGTTTGTAGATCTCAGACAGAGTCCATCCGTTCAATTCCCTTTTGATCTCCAGCTTTATTGAATTCTGGTAGGAGTCTTCGTCAGAGTTGCCGGCATTAATATTCCGAGTTAATCGAATTGTCTTTCGTCCCTCAGTTCGTGTCCAATTTCTGTATTTTTGCCTGATGATCGCCTCGACGTACTCGGCGCTCATTCCCAATTGGAAATCGTCGTTCGGCAAAAACGTTTGAGCTATGGGGCCTTTCTGACCCGCATAATTCTCATCTGAAAAAGAGTCGGCCATCGCAGAAGTCGTGAAGAGGAGAAAGAGGCAGATCGCAGTCTTTATCATTTTTTGCCCGAGCGGATTCTGAGAGAAATCAGCACCTAAGATTTGGTTGCCGTTGGAGTCAGGAGCAAGAACGCCAATATGAGCACCCCGCCAGCAATCCCGGATGCTGGGCTTAACTGCGCAAGCGCGTTGCTCGCGATAATCGCCCCAAACAGAAACATGAAGGCGGCGTTGACATTCGCAACGCCTATATCCTTAAGCCTCCGAAGGCTGAACGACAGCGCGCAGACGCCAAGCGCAATGAGACAGACAACCCCAGGCAGGCTTTCCTCATCCTGTTGCAAGCTGCAAAGAGTAGCGCCCGTTGCTGCGGTCAAAGCAAGTTTGCTGACGAGATAATCCAATCGGCACATTGGTCCGAACGAAAAAAGCATTCGCCGTAAATGTGTCGCGAATCGATCCATCGCACTCTCCTGTTGCGACAGAAATGACGCTTGTATCCAAGCAATTGCAAGCCGTGGCAGGCGCGCGATAATCGCCGCATTGACTCCAGCGGCAATGAGAACATAATAAGAACAGCCATCGGCGATGCGGCCGCCATCTAGAAATGTTGAAGCAGATGCCCGTGCTTGCGCGGGAAGGAGGAACTATGCCCGGCGCGAAGAACGCATGCGAAATTGATCAAACCGATCAGGAGATCGACGAGGTTGCCGCAGCCTTGGAATGGCACAACGGTGATGCTGAGGCGACCATCCGCACCCTGCTGGCCGACTGCAAACACCTGCGCGAACAGCTCGCTCTTGCCGAGATCGCCATGAGCATCGGCTACACACGAGGCTGGAGACCCGCTTGCATCGGCGGAAGCGAGGCAGAGCAACCATGAGCGATGAGCAAGGGGCAGTTCGCCAAAAGGACACCAGCGTCTACGTCCACTACTGCGAGCATCCCGGTTGCAAGAAGTGGGGCAGCCTTGGCTTTGCTTTGGGAAGGGAGGAGTCTCAGTGGTTCTGCGCCGAGCATCAGCCCGAGTGGAAGCTGAAGCATGCCTAGAGGCGGAGCCTGTTGGCTGTCGGAGTTTCTCGCCTGGACGAAGATCCGGATCAATGCGAGTGCGGGGCAAAGAGGCAATACGACGCACGAGAGCTTTTCGATCGGATCGGCGACCGGAGCATGCCGGGGCTGCTTTCAGAATTTTCAAAGGCGCTCGGTTGCCCCAAGAGCGGCAATATCCAGCGCGACCGGTGCAGGCTCACATATGACATGCCATCGGGAGAGCCGCCCGTCTCCCGAAGGAACCGGCTGGTGATGCGGCCCCAGCCGGCTCTCCAGATGAAATCACCTTTGCAAATCTGCCCGATTGGTACGAGCTATTCTGTCAATGTCGCGCATGCGGGCGCGAAAGCAGGTTGGACCGCCTCGCCTTGATGAAGAAGTTCGGCGCATCGCAGTCGATCCTGCCCTTGGCAAGGAAGCTCCGCTGCGCCAAGTGCGGGAACAAGGACGGCAATCTGATTAGGATTGGAAAAGTCAGCCGATAACCAGCGAGTTGACGTGACGACCAACCACGATACGTTTTCCCCGCGAGGAGGTGAGCACATGTGCGGACGCGTTTACATCAAGAGTACGCTTGACGATCTGTTGCGCGAATTCTCCATGGCTGAACGGGAGGCGGTACTGGGGATGGCCAACCAGTTCCCGCGCTACAACGGTGCGCCCTCTCTCTACTACCCGATCATCATCCGCGATGTCGTCCGCGATCCGGATGTCTTCGGCCCTACCTTCGTCAGCGCACGCTGGGGCCTGATTCCGGGCTGGGCCAAGGAGCAGAAGCCCGGCCGGCCGCCACCGGTGAACGCCCGACGCGAGGACATCGCTACCAACGGCATGTTCAAGAAAGCCTACGCGAGCCGGCGTTGCTTGATCCCGATCGATGGCTTTTTCGAGTGGAAGGACATTCACGGCACTGGCAAGAACAAGCAGCCTTACGCGATCGCCATGAAATCGGGCGAGCCGTTCGCGCTGGCGGGCATTTGGGAGAAATGGCGAAATCCGCAGACGGGGGAGGATATCCGCACCTTCTGCGTCGTCACCTGCCCGCCAAACGAGATGATGGCGACGATCCATGACCGAATGCCAGTCGTTTTGCACCGGGAGGACTATGAACGGTGGCTTTCGACGGAACCGGACCCCTTTGAGCTAATGAAGCCCTTCCCGGCCGAACTGATGACGATGTGGCCGATTG
>ATWE01000043.1 GCA_000421085.1 Ensifer sp. USDA 6670 | reverse complement strand
ATCGACTTATTGGGGAGGCCCGCCACTACAGCCGACAGCACCTGGCGTTCTCTCTCGCTCAGCGTCTGGAGCCTTGCTCGGATATGGTTGGCTTCGTCCACATCGGCTTGCGGAACGACCAGCTGTTCAGATGCCCTCTCGATTGCCTCGATGATCACGGTATCTTCGAAAGGCTTTTCGATGAAATCCACGGCGCCCGCTTTCATGGCCTCTACCGCCATGGGTACGTCGCCGTGCCCGGTAATCACGATCGACGGTATTTTGATCTTGCGATCGCCAAGGTTGCGCAGGAGGTCCACACCGGACATCTCCGGCATTCTCAGATCCGTCACGAGGATGCCGTTTCTGACGTTCGGCGCGAAAGCCAGAAAGGCCTCGGCCGATTGATGCATTTTCACTGCGAATCCGTTCATTGTCAGCATGAATGCCAGCGACTTCCTGACCGGCTCTTCGTCATCAACAATGTGCACCGTATAGTCAGTCATTTGCATCGATCCGTTCATCTACATAGGCGGGAAGGGTGAACCGGAAAGTGGCCCCGCCGGCCTCATTTTTCGAGACGGTCATTTCACCGCCGTGCGCCTCCACGATACGCTTCGAAATGGACAGTCCGATGCCCATTCCGCTTGCCTTGGTGGTCACAAATGGCTTGAAGAGCTGACCGGCGACTTCATGCGGAATGCCTCCGCCCGTGTCCTCGACGACAACGGCAACCTCCCGCGCATCGGCCGGCATCGTGCGGATCGTCAACTCCCGGCGGTCGACGTGGCGCATCGCCTCGATCGCGTTGCGCATCAGATTGATGAGGACCTGCTGAACCTGGATCCGGTCGACCATTACCATTTCGGCGCCGGGGAAATACTCGAATACGGTGCGGACGCCCTGCTCGCGGGAACCGACCAAAGCCAGGGCGGCAGACTCCTCGACCAGCTTGCGAATATCCTCCGGAGCCTTTTCCGTCTCGCCCTTGGTGACGAACTCCCTCAGATGTTTGATGATCTGACCGGCTCGCAACGATTGGCTGGCGACTTCTTCGAGCGCTCCGCGCATTCGTGCTGCAACGGCATCGTCCATGTCACGCAGAAGCCTCGTACAGCCGTGCGAATAGTTGGCGATCGCCGACAAAGGCTGGTTCAGCTCATGCGCAAGCGTCGACGCCATTTCGCCCATCTCGTTGAGACGCGCGAGGCGCGCCAGCTCAGCCTGTATCTGCTCCAGCCTTGCGGCAGACTCCTCCCGCTCCGTCAGGTCTCTGATGAAACCTGTGAAGAACCTCTCGCCGCCCGACCGCATCTCCCCCACGGCGAGCTTCATCGGAAACGTCGATCCATCCTTCCGCTGCCCGGAGACAACGCGATCGATACCGATGATGCGCTTCTCCCCGGTTTTCAGGTAACGCTGCATGTATCCGTCGTGTTCGCGGCGGTAGGGTTGCGGCATCAATAGCCGCAGGTTCTGGCCGATGACTTCCTCCTCCGCGTATCCGAACTGCCGCACGGCCGCGGCATTGAAGGACACGATGGTGCCATCGGTGGCACTGACCACCGTGGCATCCGGAACAGTATCCAGTATGGATCTCAGATGCGCATCTCGGGCCTTTACCACGTCCTCGGTCCTGTCGATGGCGCTTCTTGCCGCCTGGAGTACCACCGCAAGCACCATTACGAGAAGTACCGTCGCTCCGAAGAAGATCAACTCGGCGACACTCGGAGCGGAGCCGTTCGCGACCCGCTGAACAGCGAGTGCCGCGGCAAGCGATAGCGCGGATGCAAAGACCACCGGGCCTGGTCGGCCGGCTACCGCTACCAGGAGAATCGCGGGGGTGAAGGAAAGGAGAGTGCCGCTACCGCCCAGGAGCTCCCACAATGCCAATCGAAGGGCAACGACACTCAATACCACCGCCGTCGCGAGCATATAGGCTGAGGGGTGGCCGGGTTGCCATCTGATGAGCGACCGCCCCAGCCGCGTCCCTTCGACGATGCCCTTTGAATGCATTCCAATATCCACTGCCGAACGAACTAACTATCTTGAAATAATGCAATTCCGGCGGAAAACCGCTGCGCACCGGAACTGCTCTATACCCCAGTCGGTGCCGATCAGCCATCCGGTCCTTCTGGAACATATCGTCCCATGATCGCGTGGCTGACGTCAATTTTCAAAGATGACCCTTCCGCGGGCGTCAGCCACGGCCTTCTTCAGGCGGCGTGGGCCGCCCCGGGGGAAGTTTGCCGTCCGTCAGAACGAGGACAGCTTACGCTGTTCGGCCGATGGACGAGAAGACCGGCCGTGGCGTGGATGAGTTCAATGGTCCGGCACGGGCGGCAGCGGAACAGGCCTTTGGAACGTGCGATGTAATTGCTTCCAGCCGGGATCGTGCATGTGAGCGTGCAGACCGGCTCGCTCCACAAGCGCCTTTGCTTCGGCTTCACCGAAAGCCAGCGCCTCATACATGTCGGCGGTCAGTACCCTGCCCTCCTCCATGATGATCCTGCCGTCGACGATCACCGTATCGACATCGCTGCCGAGAACCTGGTGGATCAGCCGGTGAACCGGCATCCAGTTGGGCGTCAGATGCGGCTTGCGCATGTCGATGATGACGATATCCGCCTTCTTGCCAACCTCGAGCGAACCGATCTCGTGATCCATGCCGATGGCGCTGGCCGCATCGATGGTGATCATCTCGAAAACCTTGCCCGGCGGCAGGATGTAGCGGTCGTGATTGTGCAGTATGTGCTGGGTGGCTTGCGCGCTGCGCGCGATCTGCAGCATATCGAAATGACGGCTCGGAGCCGCGCCGTCCGAAGTGATTGCAACCGGAACGCCCCGGGCCATCATCTCCATGATCGGGGTGGAGCGTCCGGGTGGCGCGTGGGTGACATGGGTCCCGGTTTCGGCCAGGATATCGATCTCTTCGTGGGAAATCCCCCAGCAATGCTGCAGGTGCACATCGGGGCCCAGCAGCGCGTTTTCCTTGTCCTGCCAGGCCATGCGTATCTGTCCGGCGAAGGCATCGGAATGAATGCGCACGCCCCATTTGCGCGCAGTTTCACGGATGCGCCGCGCCTGCATCCGGTCGTCTTCCGTCAGATTGACGGCAAAGTCCGGCGTCGAGGCGTTCGACGGTTCGACCGAAGGCACGATCGTGAATGGCGTCAGGAAGACCTTGATGCGCCCGCCGGCCGTTCCGTTCAGGCTTTCGATTACGGCTTCGGCGCCCTCGATCATCTCCTCGAAGGAAACGCTGCGCCGCTCCGGCTTGCCGCTTTCCCACCGCGTAACCGATTGCGGCCAGGGCAGGCCCGCGGGGCCAACGCAGATGATCTCGCGAAGCCCGAGTTCCGCATAGGCGCGAGCATGATTGATCGCGAATACCGGATCGTCGCTGCGCGGCATCGATGTGATGATGCTGGCCGAGGTGGTCACGCCCGCACGAAGTCTTTCCAGGCCCGAGACGAGGCCATCCGCATACCAGTAGTCGCGGGTGACATAGTGATAGTAGGTCGGCGTGACTATGCGCATCCAGAGCGAATTGGTGTCGGCGCCGATGCTGCGGATCAGGGCATGGCCGGCGTGCCCATGCGCATCGATCAGCCCGGGAATGATCATCTTGCCCCGGCAGTCGATCACCTTCTTTCCGGCATGGCGGGGAGCCAGCGCTTGCGATGTGCCGATGTCGACAATCCTGTCGTTCTCGATTGCCAGCGCACCATCGTCGATGATCCGCCGTGTCTCGTCGACGGTGACGATCGTCCCGTGAACCAGCAGGAACCCACCCATTTCCTATTCCTTTCAAAATGCCGTTGGCTGTATTTCGATGCGCGTTTCTGCGCCCCGCGATGCCGTTTCGGACTGTCGATGTTCTGATTCATAATTGCCAACAATATCGTTGACAATAAAACAATCGATTATGATACTGCCCAAAAATTCGGGCCAACCAGTCTATCGACCGTCATAAGGGGAAGAGCATGTCGCGTTTAAACAGGTTTCTGATATCGGCACTGGCCGCAGCGGCTATTGCCGCGCCGGCGCTGGCCACTTCGGCAAATGCCGCCACGCTGCGCTGGGGCAGCCGGGCAGATATCTATTCGCTCGATCCGGATTCCGTTCCCTCGACATCCAATCTGGCGTTCCTGAACCACATCTATGAAGGTCTGATCCGGTATGGCCCGAACTTCGAGATCGAGCCGGCGCTCGCCACCGAGTGGAAGCTGATCGACAGCAAACACTGGCGTTTCACCCTGCGCAAAGGCGTGAAGTTCCATGACGGCGCGGATTTCACTGCCGACGACGTGGTCGCCTCGATGAACCGCGTTTCGGACCCGACTTCGCCCCTGCGCGGCAATATTCCGCTCTATGTCGGCGTCAAGAAGGTCGATGATTTCACGGTCGATATCGAGGTTTCGGCGCCGACCGCGCTGTTCCTGAACGACATGACCAATATCTTCATGTTCAGCGCCAAATGGCTGAAGGACAACAACGCGGAAAAGCCGACCGATATTGCGTCCAATACCGAGAATTACGCCACGCACAACACGAACGGCACAGGCCCGTTCAAGCTGGAAAGCCGCGTTCCGGACAGCAAGACCGTTCTCCTCGTCAACGATCAGTGGTGGGATCAGAAGAAGCACAATCTGGACCGGATCGAATATATTCCGATCTCGTCGGCGGCAACGCGTGTAGCGGCACTTCTTTCCAGCGAAATCGATCTGCTCGATTCCGCCCCCATTCAGGACCTTCCCCGTCTGGAATCCTCGCCGGGCATCATCGTAAGCAAGCGCACGGAGCTGCGTACGGTTTTCATCGGCTTCAACGGCAAGGAGAAGCTCGAAGACGGGCGTCCGAACCCGTTCCTGGACCTTCGCGTCCGTCAGGCCGTGGAAGCAAGCATCGATCGCGATCTCATCAACAAGAAGATCATGCGCGGTCTGGCGCGGCCTTCCGGCTCGCTCATCGCACCGGAAATCGCCGGCTATGCGAAGTCGCTCGACACTTATCAGCCTGCCGATTCCAAGCTTGCCCAGAAGCTGCTCGAAGATGCCGGCCAGAAGGATCTCGCCTTCACCTATCTGTGCATGAACGACGAGAGCATCAACGAGGAAGACATCTGCTCGGGCATTGCAAACATGCTCAAGCGTGCCGGCTTCCAGCCCACCATCGACATGGGCCCACGCGCCGTGCAGCAGCCGAAGCGCACCAATGGCAAGGCCGACATGTTCAATCTGAGCTGGGCAAACGAACCGACACTCGATGCCTATTCGCTGCTCTCTCAGGTTCTCTCCACACGCAGCGGCTCGACGGGCGTGTCCAACTATGGCGGCTGGTCCTATCCGGAACTCGACGATCTGGTGAAGAAGGCGGCACAGGAACCTGACACCGCCAAGCGTCTCGCGCTGGAAGAACAGGCGCTGAAAATCGCCAAGGACAAGGCCATCCTGATCCCGCTTCACCAGCAGCCGATCGCCTGGGGCATGCTGGACAAGGTCAAGAGCGTGGATTTCCGGGCCGACAACAAGCCGCGCCACTGGCACACGCAAATGGCTGAATAGGCCCGACCTTCCAGCCCGCAATCAGAGCGTTTCACCCCGGTGAGGCGCTCTTTTGATATGCAGCAGGATCGAAAATCTCATGAAACCTGACTTAACCAGGCACCTCGCTCCGGGTCTGCGGCGCGAGGGGTGAAATACCTGACGAGCCAGATTGGGACAAATATTGTCTACAATCACGTTGACAACTTTTTGCCGATCGCCATACTATCCTCACATGGCCTGGGAGGCAGGTCATGTCGTAAGGAGGAAAATCACACCCAAGCCCGGTGTGCGCCCATCCGGCGCAAGCATTTGAGAATACCGCAACCGGCGACGGATGCGGCGGTGCATGAAAACAGACCTCCGAAAAGGAGGCGAAAATTTCCAGAAGCGGAGCAAACATATGATGAAGAAACTTGGCCTTGCGGCCACGATGCTGATGGGCCTGACCTTGTCCGGCCACGCCGAAACGCTGAAATGGGGAGCGGCGCGCGATATCTACTCGCTTGATCCCTATTCCTATGGCGACAGCTATACGCTGTCCTTTCTCAATCATGTCTATGAAGGATTGGTGCGCTACGACGCCAATCTGAAGATCGAACCGGCCCTTGCCGAATCCTGGGAAACTGTTTCCGAGACGGTCTGGCGCTTTCACTTGCGCAAAGGCGTGAAATTCCACGATGGCGCGGATTTCACTGCCGACGACGTGCTCGCATCCCTGAAGCGCGTCAGCGATCCGGTTTCGCCGCTGCGCGGCAACCTGCCGGCCTACAAGTCCTCCAAGAAGGTGGACGACCATACGATCGATATCGAGCTGAGCGGGCCCTATCCGCTGCTTCTCAACGACCTCACCAACATCCACGTCTTCGATGCTGGGTGGCTGAAGACCAACAATTCGGAAAAACCGACCGATGTCGGCGCGAAGATCGAAGGCTACGCCACCTATCACACCAACGGCACCGGTCCGTTCAAGCTGGAAAGCCGGGTCCCGGATTCCAAGACGGTCCTCGTGAAAAACCCGAACTGGTGGGACAAGACCTCCAAGTCGAACATCGACCGCATCGAGTTCACGCCGATCACCTCGGCGGCGACGCGCGTCGCCGCACTCCTTTCCGGCGAAGTCAACTTCACGGAGAACGCACCGTCGCAGGATCTGCCGCGGCTGCAGGCGCAGCCAGACCTGAAAGTCATGGAGCGCACCGATCTGCGTACCGTCATGGTCGGCTTCAACCGCAAGCCGGAACTCGCAAACGGTTCGGAGAACAAGTTCAACGACCTGCGCGTGCGTCAGGCTTTTGCCCATGCGCTCGACCGGGATCTGATCCAGCAGCGCGTCATGCGCGGCAAGTCGCGCACGGCAGGCGCGGTGGTCGCGCCGGAAATTCCGGGTTACGCTCCCGAGCTGGACACGACGCTGGCATTCGATCCTGCCCTTTCGAAGAAGCTTCTGGCCGAGGCTGGCGCTTCGGACTACCCGTTCACGCTGGTCTGCACGACCGACGCCTATGTGAACGAGGAAGAGCTCTGCCAGGGGCTGGTGAACCTTTTGAGCCGCGCGGGCTTCAAACCGCAGCTCGACATTGCCCCCACCGCCGCACAGGCGCCGAAGCGTACGAGCGGCAAGTCTGACGTCTATCTGATCGGCTGGGCCACGGAACCGATGCTCGACAGCTATTCGATCCTTCTCCAGATGATCCAGACGAAGACGGCCAATGCCGGCGTCTTCAACTGGGGCGGCTGGAGCTATCCGGAGATCGACAAGCTGATCGTGCAGGCCTCGACCGAAATGGATCGCACCAAGCGCCTCGCACTGCAAACCAAGGCGCTGCAAATGGTGAAGGACGAGATCGTGATGCTGCCCCTGCACCAGCAGCCGATGGCCTGGGTCATGTCGAACAAGATCGACAAGATCGTGCAGTTGCCGGACAACAAGCCGCGTCACTGGCTGACGCAGTTTGCCGAATAATCCAATCACGACGCTCCGGGGAGGTAGTTTCCCGGAGCGTCCCGTGACCGAGGAATTCCTATGCTGGTTTTTATCATAAAGCGCCTGGCAAACGCCGCCATGGTGATGTTGGCCGTCGCTTTGCTGGCCTTTCTGATTTTCCGGCTGGCGGGTGACCCCGTCGAGATGATGGCCAACGAGCAGATGACCCAGGCCGACCGCGACAATCTGCGCGAACGTCTGGGCCTCAACGATAGCCTGATGACACAATATACCCGGTTCGTGGTCAACGCCGCGCAGGGCAATTTCGGCATCTCCTACCGCAATGGCCAGGACGTGCTGAGCCTGATCGCCGAACGCTTTCCGGCGACCCTGGAGCTGGTGCTGGTTGCCACCCTGATCTCCCTGGTGCTCGGCCTTCCCCTCGGCGTGCTGACGGCGATCAAGCGCGGCAAATGGTATACGGAGGGCCTGCAGTTCATCTCCATTGTCGGCGTCTCGCTGCCGAGCTTCGTGGTCGGCATCCTGCTGATCCTCGTCTTCTCGGTTACGTTCGGCTGGCTCCCGGCCTTCGGTCGCGGCGATGTCGTGCAGCTTGGCTGGTGGTCGACGGGGCTCCTGACGCCTTCGGGCCGCGCGGCGATCCTGCTGCCGTCCGTCGCACTCTCGCTTTATCAGGTCACGCTGGTCATGCGTCTGGTCCGCGCTGAAATGCTGGAAGTGCTGCGATCGGATTACGTGAAGTTTGCCCGGGCGCGCGGCATTCCGCGCTGGCGCATCTATTTCCGCCATGCGTTGCGCAACTGCCTGATGCCCGTCGTGACCATGACCGCGATGAATGTCGGCTCGCTGATTGCCTTCGCGCTCATCACCGAAACCGTGTTCCAGTGGCCGGGCATGGGCATGCTGTTCATCCAGGCCGTCACCTTCCTCGATATCCCGGTTATGGCGGCCTATCTCTGCATCATTTCCTTCATCTTCGTCGTGCTCAACACGCTGGTGGACATTGCCTATGCGGTAATCGACCCCCGCTTGCGTACAGCCCGCTGAAATGCCCGTTGAACCGACTGTGGGGCCAAGACCGATGAGCATCCAGACCTCTCAAACTCCGCCCGTCACGCGTCCTTCGCTTTTCCAGCGTATGCGCCAAAGCGATGTGTGGTGGTCGTTCACGCACAGCAAGACGGCGATGTTCAGCGCCGCGCTTCTGGCGATCCTGATCCTGACGGCACTGTTTGCACCGCTGATTGCACCGCAGAACCCCTATGACGGCGCAGCGCTCGACATGTGGAAGGCCGAACTGCCGCCGGTATGGGAGGAAGGCGGAGAATGGCCCTATCTGCTCGGCACCGATACCCAGGGCCGCGACATGCTGTCGGCCATTCTCTACGGTACGCGCATTTCCATCGTCATCGGCATCGCCTCGGTGGCGCTCTCCCTGCTGATCGGCATGAGCGCGGGGCTGATCGCCGGCTACTTCGGCGGATTCATCGACAATCTGCTGATGCGCTTCGGCGACATCACGCTATCCATTCCGACCATCCTCGTCGCCATTCTGGTCTCGACGGTCGTGCGCCAGATGCTGCCCGTCAGCCTGCGAGAGGTCGGCGCGTCGGCGGTGCTCATCCTGGCCATCTCGCTATCGGCCTGGGTGCAATATGCGCGTACGGTGCGCGCGCAGGCCATCGTCGAGGCCGGCAAGGACTACGTGTCGGCGGCGCGGCTGATCGGCGTGCCTTCCCGGCGCATCATGGCCAAGCATATCCTGCCCAACACGCTGACCCCGATCATGGTGGCGGCGACGCTCAACTTCGGCATGGCGATCCTCACCGAAGCCACGCTTTCGTTCCTGGGCATCGGCATGCCGCCGAGCCAGCCGTCTCTGGGAACGCTGATCCGCATCGGCAACCAGTTCCTGTTTTCCGGATCCTGGTGGATCGTGCTCTTCCCCGTCATTCAGCTCTGCCTGCTGGTCGTGGCCGTCAACATGCTCGGCGACTGGCTGCGCGATGCTCTCAATCCGAAACTGAGGTAAGCCATATGAACGACCTTTTGCTCCGCAATGTCCGGCCCATCGCGGGAGATTCCTGCGATATCCTGATCAGGAACGGAAAGATTGCCGGTTTCGGGCGTTTTGAGGCAGAGCCGGGCATGGCCGTGGAAGACGGCGGCAACGCAATCGTCGCGCCCGGGCTGATCGATGCGCATACCCATCTCGACAAGACCACCTGGGGCATGCCGTGGCATGTCAACAACCGTGCGGCGATCCTGCGCGAGCGCATCGACTTCGAACGCGAGCACCGTCTGGAGATCGGCATCGATCCGCATCGCCAGTCGATGCGTCATGCGATCGGTCTGGCTGCTCATGGCGCAACGCATATCCGCAGCCATGTCGACATCGATCCGGTTCACGGCCTGTCGCTGGTCGAGGGCGTCTGGCAAACGCGCGAGAAGCTCAGCGGCGTCATCGACATCGAAATCGTCGCGTTCCCGCAGTCGGGCCTGATGGTCATGCCCGGCACGAAGGAGTTGCTCGACGAGGCGCTGCGTCAGGGCTGCGAAGTGCTGGGCGGCATCGATCCGTGCGGCATCGACCGCGATCCGAAAGGCCAGCTCGACATTCTGTTCGCGCTCGCTACCAAGCATGGCGTGCCAATCGACATTCACCTGCATGAGACGGGCGATCTCGGCGCCTTCACCATGGAACTCATCTTCGAGCGCATCCGCGCCAACGGCATGGAAGGCAAGGTGGCGATCAGCCATGCCTTTGCGCTCGGCATGAACGATTATCTGCGCGTCGGCCAGCTGATCGAACAGCTCGCCATTCTCGATGTCGCCATCCTCACGACAGGTGCGCCTTCGGCCACGGTGCCGTCGATCAAGCGCCTGAAGGAAGCGGGCGTGCGCATCGGCGGCGGCTGCGACGGTATCCGTGACACCTGGGGCCCGTGGGGTCAGCCGGACATGCTCGACCGCGCCAAGGTCATCGGCATGAAGAACGGCGTGCGATCGGATCACGATCTGGAACATGTGCTGCACATCGTCTCGCAGGGCGGTGCGGATGTCATGCGCCTGGAAAATTACGGCCTCGAGGTCGGCTGCAATGCCGATTTCACCCTGCTGACCGGTGAAACGCTGGCGCATGCGGTGGTGGATGTCGCTCCGCGCCCGCTGGTCGTCAAGGGCGGTCGCGTCACGGCCCGTCAGGGCGTCGCCGTGGTGGAGATGCCGTAATGAGCGAAACTTTCGATACTCTTCCGCTCGGCCGCCGTCCGGATGGGCGCACACTGATCACCGCCAGCTGGGTGGTCGGACACAAGGACGGCAGCCACCGGCTTCTGCGCAATGGTGAGGTCGTTTTCGAGAACGGCGAGATTCTGTTCGTCGGGCACCGCTTCTCCGGCGAAGTGGCCCGCCGAATCGACTTCGGCAATGCCTTGATCAGCCCCGGCCTGATCGATCTCGATGCACTGTCGGATCTCGATACCACCATCCTCGGCATCGACAATCATCCCGGTTGGGCAAAGGGCCGCGTCTGGCCGCGCTCCTATGTCGAAGCCGGTCCTTATGAAATGTACACGCAGGAGGAGCTGGCCTTTCAGAAACGGTTCGCTTTCGGCCAGCTGCTGTTGAACGGTATCACCACTGCCGCTCCCATTGCATCGCTGTTTTACCGTGAATGGGGTGAAACGACCGCCGAGTTCGATGCTGCTGCACAGGCCGCGGGCGAACTGGGTCTGCGTGTCTATCTCAGCCCCGCCTACCGCTCGGGCGGCATGGTGCTGGAAGCACCGGGCAGGATGGTGCCTGTCTTCGACGAGGAGCGCGGCTTTCAGGGCCTGAACGACGCTATTGCCTATATTGAACGCCAGAATGGCAGCCATGGCGATCTGGTGCGCGGCATGCTGGCGCCGGACCGTGTCGAGACCTCGACGATCAAGCTATTGCAGCGCACCGATGCCGCCGCACGCGATCTCGGCTGCAAATTCCGGCTGCACATGGCACAGGGCGCGATGGAAGTGGACACGGTGCGGATGCTGCACGGCTCGACCGCACCGGTCTGGCTTGCAAAGCACGGTCTGTTGAGCGACCGCCTCATCGCGCCGCATGCCACCAACGCCACGGATGAGGATCTCGGTCTTTACGCGGCGAACGGCGTTTCCATCGTCCATTGTCCGCTGGTTTCGGGCCGTGGCGGCTCGATCCTCAACTCCTTCTCCGCCTGCGTCAGGCGCGGGATCAATATTGCCATGGGGACGGATACGACGCCGCCCGATATGCTGATGAACCTGCTTGCGGGCCTTATCACGGGCCGCATCGCCGACGGCGCACCCGACCGCCTGCGTTCTGCCGACCTGTTCGATGCGGCTACGATTGGCGGCGCCAAGGCACTGGGCCGTTCCGATCTCGGCCATCTGTCACCAGGGGCCCGTGCAGATATCGCGGTCTTCCGCCTCGACGACACCGTCATGGCTCCGTCCATCGATCCGATCACCACGATCGTCACCGGGGGGTCCGGCAAGATCACGCATGCGGTCTTCGTCGATGGCCGCGTCTCCATGCTGGATCGCCGGCTGGCCGGCTTTGACATGCAAGAGGCGCGCATTCAGGCGCAGGCTCAATATGACGGGCTGATCGCCAAATATCCCGAGCGGAGCTGGAACAATCCTCCGGTCGCCGCAATCTTCCCGCCCAGCTATCCGATAGAGGGGGACGCCAATGGGTGACATCCAGGAACCAGTCATTGAAGTTCGCAACCTCCGTGTGGATTTTCCGGGCCGTCGCGGCACGGTAACCGCCCTGTCGGATGTCAGCCTGTCGATCCGGCCGGGTGAGATTCTCGGCGTCGTCGGCGAATCCGGCGCAGGCAAGTCCATGACCGGACTCGCCATTCAGGGCCTGCTCGAAGCGCCGGGCCATATCGCCGGCGGCGAGGTCTGGCTCGGCAACCGTCGCATCGATACGCTCGATGACCGCGCCATGGAAAAAATCCGCGGCCGCGAGATCGGTGCGATTTTCCAGGATCCGCTTACCTCGCTCAATCCGCTGTTCTCGGTTGGTGCACAGCTCGTCGAAACCATTCGCCGGCACCTCGGTCTCGGCAAGGCCGAAGCCCGCGCCCGCGCCGTGCAATTGCTGCGCGATGTCGGCATTCCTTCGCCGGAGGAGCGGGTCAATCAATATCCGCATCAGTTCTCGGGCGGCATGCGCCAGCGTGTCGTGATCGCGCTGGCGCTTGCAGCGTCACCGAAACTCGTCATCGCCGACGAACCGACGACCGCGCTCGACGTTTCGATCCAGGCGCAGATCATCTCGCTCCTGCGCAAATTGTGCAAGGAGAAGCAGACCGCCGTCATGCTCGTCACGCACGACATGGGCGTGATCGCGGAAGCTGCCGACCGCATCGCGGTCATGTATGCCGGAAGGCTGATCGAGATCGGGGCCGTCGAACAGGTGCTGCACCAGCCGCGCCATCCCTATACGCAGGGTCTGATGGCTTCGATTCCGTCGCTCGGCGCGCGTGTCGAGCGGCTCAACCAGATCGACGGCTCGATGCCGCGTCTGAACGCGATACCCGACGGCTGCGCCTTCAATCCGCGCTGCAAGATGGCGGGGCCGCGCTGCCGGCGCGAACGCCCGGAACTCATTTTTGCCGGCCAGAGCGCAAGCGCCTGCTGGCTGAGCGCAGGAGGCACCGCATGACCAAACCGTTGCAAAAGACCCCGGCTTTAACCGTCGACCGGCTGGTCAAGACTTTCGACGTGTCCGCTCCCTCGCTTAACCGCGTCGTGGAGCGCAAGCCCCGGCAGTATCTGCAGGCCGTGAACGATATCAGCTTCACCGTTCCCGCCGGCGGCTGTCTCAGCATTGTCGGCGAGAGCGGTTGCGGAAAATCCACCGTTGCGCGCCTTGTCACCGGCCTGCATCGTCCGACGAGCGGCGGAATGCGTTTCGCGCCGGGCAAGAGTGGCGCGCCCCTCTCGGCGCAGATGATCTTTCAGGACCCTTACGCCTCGCTCAATCCGCGCTGGCGGGTGAAGAACATCATCGCCGAGCCGCTGCGCGAACTGAAGCTGCGCAAGACCGCGGCCGAGGTGGCGGAGCGCGTCGCAGAGCTTCTGGGCATTGTCGGGCTCTCGGCATCCGATGGCGAGAAGTTCCCGCACGAATTTTCAGGCGGGCAGCGCCAGCGTATCTCGATCGCCCGCGCGCTGGCGAGCGAGCCCGAATTTCTGGTCTGCGACGAGCCGACCTCGGCGCTCGACGTGTCGGTGCAGGCGCAGGTGCTGAATTTGATGCGCCGTTTGCAGGACGAGTTGGGGCTTACCTATCTCTTTATCAGCCATGACTTGAGCGTCGTTCGCCAAATGTCGGACCGCATCGCGGTGATGTATCTGGGCCGTATCGTGGAGGAAGGCGACACGGAAGAGTTGTTCGCTCAGCCGCGCCATCCCTACACGCGGCTCCTGCTGCAGACGATTCCGAACATCGAGGCGCCGAACCGCAACCGCGAGCCCGCCAGCGGCGAAGTGCCGAGCCCGCTGAAGCCGCCTTCCGGCTGCGCCTTCCACCCGCGTTGCCCGATCGCCACGGCGCGCTGTTCCAAGGAAGTGCCTGAGGTGCGGGACTTGCAGAACGGGACCCGGGTCGCCTGTCATCTGGCCGAGGATGTGATAGCGGAACGTTTACCTGAAGCGGGATGAGGAAAAGCATGTGCGGTTTTCCGCCCGCATCCGCCCCTCAAATTCTTGGAATAGATTAGGATGCCGGCTTTCACCGTCTCAAGCCAGTGCTGCGCGCAGATCGTGCGAAAAGTCGCGTATCTCGCTCAAGTCGAGCTCGGACTCCACATGTTCCAAATGATGCGACATGAGATGTACCGCTCTTTGGGCTTCCTTCGCCGCAATCGCCTTGACGATGTCGGCATGCTCGTCGGGGCCGCAATTGAAGCGCGTGGTGTTCCGGTAAACGGCCGTAATCAGCGAACTGCGGGCGATGAGGTCGCGCATTGTCGTAAACAGGAAATCCGACCCGGTCAGTTCGGCCAGCAAAAGATGGAAGCCGCCGGAAAGCTTGATGATATCCGTGGTGCTGTCTTCGGCATTGGCGATCCGCTCATTCTTGACATGATCGCGGAGCCGCTTCACGCCATCCTTCGACATCGAACTGCAGAGACGCTCAACGACGCATCGCTCCACCGCCTGGCGAACGAAAAACACGTCGCGAGCCTCTTCCACGGATGGCTTGCAAACAAAAGCACCGCGATTGGGAATGATCGTCACGAGGCCGTCGCGTGCGAGAACGGTCAGCGCCTGACGAACACGTGCGCGACTGACGTGAAAAATCGAGGCCAGCTGTTCTTCTTTGAGTTGCACGCCAGGACGCAATCGCCGCTCGGCGATGGAAAGCCATACCCTTTCGACAATCTGCTCGACCGACATCGCGGCTTGTTCGCGCATACCCTGTTCTCCTTGCTGAAACAGACAATCGCCAAGCGCGTGAAAAAGTCAACTCGCGGATTCAAATGGCTTGCAATATTGTCTACAATATGAAAGCTTATTGTAGATTATAAGACCGACATTTTGGAACCGCGATGGAATTCGACTTTGAAGAAATTGAGCCGCAAAGCCGCTATCGGCTGCTGACGAATTTCATCGGCCCGCGCCCGATCGCGCTCGTGACGACCCGCTCAGAGAGCGGGCATAGCAATGCCGCCCCGATGAGCTTTTTCAACGTGTTTTCACATGATCCGGCCATCGTGGTCCTGGGCATACAGCCGCGTTTGACCGGCGAACCGAAGGACACGATGGTCAATATTCGCCGTTCCGGCGAATTTGCCATCAGCATGGTCGATATGGCGTTGTCTCAGCAGATGTTGATCTGCGGCCTTGGCTTCGAAAGCGAGGTCGACGAGCTGGAAATGGCCGGATTGAAAGCCGCTCGGTGCCGAAAGATCGATGTAGCCTATGCCGAGGAGGCGCCGTGCATCTTCGAGTGCCACGTCGAGCGCCTGATCGACTATCCGCGCCGCACGCTGGTGCTGGGCGAGGTGGTGCACATGCATGTGCGCCGCGATTGCCTCGACGCCGACGGTCATTATGTGGACCCGGAACGTTATCAGCCCATCGCCCGGCTACATGCCGACAATTACATCACGTCGGACCGCCAGTTCGTTTTGAAGGCCCCGCCGATCGCCGATTTCGTCAAGCCGAAGAAATAGGCATCAACGGGAGGCAACCGAGAATTTCATCATGCATATTCATCTCATCAATCCCAATTCCACAGCCTCCATGACCGCGCAAGCACTCGAAAGCGCGTTGCTGGTCAAACATGCCCACACTCACGTCTCCGCCTCCAATCCGACCGATACCCCGGCCAGTATTGAAGGTGGTGCGGATGAAGCCATGTCGGTTCCGGGAATGCTGGCGGAAATCCGCCAGGGCGAGGCGCAGGGCGTCGACGCCTATGTCATAGCCTGTTTCGACGACCCCGGACTGCACGCAGCGCGCGAAGTCGCCAAGGGGCCCGTGATCGGTATTTGCCAAGCTGCGGTACAGGTGGCCATGACGATCAGCCGTCGCTTCTCCGTCATAACGACGCTTCCGCGCTCGGTTCCGATCATTGAGGATCTGGTAAGCGATTACGGCGCCGAGCGCCATTGCCGGAAAGTACGTGCTATCGATCTTCCGGTCCTTGCCCTCGAGGAAGATCCGCAAAGAGCCGAGCGGCTGTTGCTCGAGGAAATCGAGATTGCCAAGGCCGAGGATGGTGCCGAGGCGATCGTCCTTGGCTGCGCGGGAATGTCATCCTTGTGTGACCGCCTCCAGAAGGCGACAGGAGTGCCGGTGATCGATGGAGTGACTGCTGCAGTAAAGATGGCGGAAGCGCTGCTCGGCGCAGGATACACGACTTCCAAGCTCAACACTTACGCTTATCCCCGCATCAAAGCCGCGGCCGGTCACAAGGTTTGCGCTTAGGCAACGATACCATTGCTGACACTTTGTTGAGGTGATCTCGGTGTAACGGCGGCTGCCTACGTGCGAGCGGCGTTACGCCTTCGAAATCGGCGAGATTGACGTTCGCCTTGGCTAGAGCCCTTCAGGGTTAAATGGAAGCAGTTCTGCCAGGCCGCCTGATCGGCCGGCCGGCTTGGACGTATGCTTTGGCTACGCCGCGCGCAGGCCGGTCGACCATCCGACTCCGTTTGAGCCAACAGAACTGGTTCCATTTAACCCTGAAGGGCTCTAGCTTAGCCGAGATCGGCCAACGGCGATACAGCCGGTCCATTCAGCACGGTGCCGTCAACGGCGAAGTGGGAGCCGTGGCAGGGGCAGTCCCAGCAGCGCTCCAGGGAATTCCAGTGCACGTGGCAGCCCACATGCGTGCATGAGGCCGAACGCCGGTAAAGCGTACCATCTTCATCCCGGAAGGCGGCGACCTTGGTCAAGCCTTCACGGACAATGGCCCCTTCCCCCGGCCGCAATGCGTCGGTGGAGTGGATTTCGCCCGGCGCGATATATTCGGAGAAGTTCTTGATTGCCGTCGAATTCTCCGACAGGTAGTCGCCGATCGCCCTTAGGGTCTTTCGCGATGGCTCGTAAAGCTCCCGCCACCTGCTGTCGCCGTCGAGAACGAGGGCACGGATCAACAGCGAGGCTGCAACGCCATGGGTCATTCCCTCGCCGGAGTCTCCGGTCACCACGAAAACCCGCTCGCTACCAGGATTGCGGCCGATGAAGCCCGCATAGTCGATGGTCTCCATCACCTGACCGGACCATCGGTGGGTCACGACGCCAAGATTGGGAACCAAGCGCTTCGTCCAGTCAGCCAGGGTTGCGAAGCGCTCTTCCCCATCGTCGGCCGCGCCCGTCTTGTGGTCTTCGCCACCGACCACGAGAAAATCCGTTTCGCTGTCGCCGCGCTGCAGGCGCACGTAATGGTATGGATCTTCGGTGTCCCAATAAAGCCCGTCCGGGATCAGCCCGCGGCCGATTTCGAAGGACATCGCATAGGTTCGATAGGGCGCCTGCTTGGTATGGAGAGCGACACGGTCGTTGATCGGTGAATTGGTCGCCACGACGGCCCACTTTGCGGCAACCCCGAAGCCGGCGTCGGTAGCAACGCGGACACCGTCTTTGGTTTCCTCAACCTCTTCGACCACTGTCTCGCTATAAAGCATGCCGCCGCGAGCGCGTATCCCAGCGGCCAGTCCGCGCAGATACTTGAGGGGGTGGAATGTCGCCTGACGGGAATAGCGGAGCGCGGGTGTGCCGGAAAAACCCGCAAACGGCACGCCGGTGACCCTTTCGGCGTCGACACCGATCTGCCGGGCCGCATCGAGTTCGCGGTCGAGGATCGCCTCCTGATCTTCGGACGACGGAAACAGGAACCCGTCCACGCGCCGGAAGTCGCATGCGACAGCTTCTGTCTCCTGGATCGCTTCGATGCGGTCAATTGCGGCAGATTGGCTTTCATGGAAAAGGCGAGCCATTTCCCGCCCCCGCAGGTCGATGAGTTTGGAAAAATAGTCGTCACATATGGATGTCAGGTGCGCCGTCGTGCGAGCAGTCATACCGCCACCGATCCGGCCGCGATCGATGACGGCAACCTTCAGCCCCGCAAGGGTGAGCTCATAGGCCACCGAGAGGCCGGCAATACCGGAACCGACGACAACAACGTCGACGTGATCATCTTGGCGGAGCGGGGCGGCATCAGGCGCGACTTTGATCCCGGCCCATAGCGAAACGGTTCTTTCATCGTGTGCGTTCATCGAGGTTATCTCCAACCACACTCAATAAAGAACAACGGGAACAAGAAAGTTCCGCCCGTGCCTTGCCACCCGGGTCCCCGTTCGCGGACGCTCCGGCCGGCGCATCCGACAGTCACGAGAGCTTTGCGGTTCGTTGCCCGCTCGCCTGGGAGGCCCGGCCTCAAATCCGGCCTTTGTGTGTCTGGTTGCGGGGAGCTGCTTCCTCTTACTTGCGATCATCGATGATTTTAATACGATCTCTGATTCCGGATGTATTCAAGGAAAGCCCGCACGGCCGCGCTCGTATGTCGCCGGCTCGGATAGTACAGATACCAACTCGGCAGTTTCTGCTTCCAGTCACAGAGCAACTCGACAAGTCTGCCGTGTTCGACATCCTCACGGACATAATCCTCAAACAGGTGAGCGATTCCCGATCCCGCTAGCGCGGCCTGGAGCTCTTGGTGCGCCGAGCTCAATGTCAACCGACCTTTCGGGGTGATTTCCACTTCGTCGCCGTCACGCGCAAATTTCCACGTCACCATGGTTCCGCCGGGGAAGCGGCGACGAATACAGTCGTGCTGTAGGAGATCGCGTGGTGAGTTGGGTCGACCGCGTTTGCGAAGATAATCAGGCGAGGCCACAATCGCGTATCGCAAGGCCGGGCCGAGGGGCATGGCGATCATGTTGTGGGCGAGCTGGTTCCCGAAGCGCACCCCAGCGTCGAAACCTTGCTCCACGATATCGATGATCGCAGCATCGCTGACGATCTCGACGTTGACGTCGGGATAAATTTTCATGAACTCAAAGGTCAGGGGGCACAGGATGTGGTCGGCGGCCGGCCCCGGTGCGTTGATCCGCACGGTGCCAGATGGACGCTCGCGAAGCTGATTGAGATCGTCGACCGCTGTTCTGATTTCGTAAAGAGCCGGCCTTAGTCGCTCGAGAAGCTGCTCGCCCGCTTAAGTAGGCGCGACGCTACGTGTGGTTCGGTTCAGCAGCCGGATCCCCAGCGCTTCTTCGAGCACGCTGATCGATTGACTGATGGCGGACGACGAAACACCCCTGCCAACCGCGGCGGCTCTAAAGCCACCACAGCGCACGACGTCCTCAAATATCTCTAAGCTGTCAAGCCGGAGTGGCCGCATTGCAAAGCTCTGCTTAATAAGCTGATCGGTTTTGATTAGCTTATCCGCACGTCCGACCTGTGTCATCCCTAGAGTACAAGTCGACAGACGGCTGCACGGATAACCGCGACCGTTACCGCCGACGCTGAAATCAGATGCGGCACTTGCAATCAGCTATTTGGACGGGATCAAAAATATGAGTGAAATTACTCTGAATCGTAGGAAGATCATGCTGACAGCCGCGTCGGCCGCCACGGGAATGATCTTGCCGACCGGAATGGCCTCTGCGCAGGCTGCTCCCGCCGCACCGCTTCCAGCGCACGGTGGAAATGCCGGCTATTACCGCTTCCGAGTCGGCGACATCTCGGCGACCGTGCTGAGCGACGGGCTGATCGGCGGCCCTTCGCGGGTCTATGCCAGCAATGCGCCCGAGGCAGAGTTGCAGGACGTTCTGAGGCGCGCCTTCCTGCCGACCGACCGGATGACGCTGAATCTGAACACGCTTCTTATCGAGACAAATGGCAAGCGGGTCCTTCTCGAAGCCGGAGCCGGGCAGACCATGGGTCCGCAAGGCGGTCGCATATTCGAGAACCTGGCCGCCATTGGACTACGGCCCGAGGACATAGACGTTGTGGTGGTCTCGCACACGCACCCGGATCATGTCGGCAACCTTCGAACAGCGGAGGGCGGCAAGGCATTTCCGCGGGCTGCCGTCTTTGCGCCTCGTGCCGATTGGGACCTCTTCGTCCGCAACGTTCCGGACCTTTCCTACATGCCGGTGCCCGAGGATTTCCGCCGCAATTTCGCAGCGGCCATCAAGCGCAGCGTTGAACCCGTCACCAACGGAATTGAGTTGTACGAAGCCGGCGCAGAGATCGTTACTGGGCTTACCACGCTTCCAGCATTCGGCCACACCCCCGGCATGGCGAACTTCCTTGTTCAATCAGGGAACGATCAGCTCCTGCTGACGGCCGATCTCGCCTACCACCCGATCGTCAACATCGACCGGCCCTGGTTGCCTGGACCAGATCGCGACAAGGACGCCGCACTCGCATCCCGCCGCCGCATCTTCGACATGGCGGCGGCAGACCGGCTCCTCGTGCTCGGCTTCCACTACCCGTTCCCGGGCCTCGGCCGGATGCTCAAGACGGACGCCGGCTATGCCTGGGTTCCGATCAACTGGCAGTTCTGATCCAGTGTGTAACGGGGGTCGGCCGCCACCTGTCGGTGGGAGGCCGTCAAACGCCAAAAGGCCCGCTGATGCGGGCCTTTTTGGGGGTATATGTCTGTGTATGTATGTTTGGTTGCGGGGGCAGGATTTGAACCTGCGGCCTTCAGGTTATGAGCCTGACGAGCTACCGGGCTGCTCCACCCCGCGTTATCCGAGTTTTGCG
>ATWE01000042.1 GCA_000421085.1 Ensifer sp. USDA 6670 | reverse complement strand
GTGCGATCTCATTCAGTTTCGCAAGAAGTTCGGCAAGGCCAACGTGACCTCACTGGTCGAGCGGGTCAGCCGCTTTGCGGTCTTCCTGCGCAACAACGACCGGCAATCGAAGCCGATCATGGACGGGCTGATTGAGGTGCTCCAACCTCTGCCCCACGCTGCTCGACGCTCCATCACCTTCGACCGCGGCACCGAGTTCAGCGAATGGCCCTATCTGCAGGCTGGCATCGGAACGCAGACGTGGTTCTGTGACCCGCAGTCGCCCTGGCAGAAAGGCACGGTCGAGAACACCAATGGCCGGGTTCGAAAATGGCTTTCGAGAGAGGTGGATCCCCTGTCGATTACCGACGGCGAGCTGAAGGACATCTGCGATCGGCTCAACTCGACACCGCGGAAGTGCCTCGGCTACCGAACGCCCGCGGAAGTCTTCCGTAAGAAACTGCTCGCGCAAATGCGACGTGTCGGCTAGCGTCGCACGCGCAAGTCGCAGTTCGGCATGAACTTACAACGCCTTCCGCGAGCGGGATGGGCGTGCCCTGGCGAAAGCGGGAGAGCGGCGTCACGAGCAACCGCTGCATGCCGAGCGCCGACCAGTCGCGCTGCGCATCCTCGATCAACTTGTCTGACTTAGACACCTAGAGTGTACGGCGGCGGCCTTTGAGCCAGTTATCGAGCAGATGCCGGCGACCTGGCGGCCCTTGCCCGCGCCGGTGCCGTCGCCGAGGAACCAGCCGCGGCGGAAACGGACGGCGTTAGGGGCGTCATCGCGCGCCACTGAGACGACGCCGAAGGTCTCGTCGACCGCCCGACCGTCCAGGACCCAGCGACGAAGCCGGAGTGCGCCTCGCCGGCATAGAGGACACTCTCACTTGGCGGCATGATGGCCTCGGAAGCGCTATGGGTTCATCTTCGTTAGCGAGGAGAGCGGGCAACGCTTCCTACTCGCCGGACAGCTCGCCGGATTCCCGTCCGCCTCGATATCGGCGAGACGGAGCGGTCGGGCAGCCATCCGCATTTGCGAGCAGCTGCTCGGCCTGATTGGCCACGTCGCCCTTCTTGTGGTGGTCCATGAGCCGCGAGGCTTGTTGGCCCTTCGCCTCGCGCACTGCTTCGAGGATGCGGGCCTTGGTGACGCGGCCAAGGATCGCCGGCCGCAACCGAGTGTGTACAGTAATGCTTCTTTGCTCCCCCGGCAGGCCGGGCAATTCGTTCAGCCCGGCGGCGCATCCGTCCAATCACACGCCGATGAAGGTGATTGATGTGGCTGCTGGCCGACGGCAATGCGCGGCCGAGACGGTTTGTCAGAGCTTTGGCGGCGACCGACGCAGCCACGACGAACGCAACAGAGCCTAGACGGTGGGCAACACTGATCGTGACGACGCGTCGATACCCGCGGCTTCGGATGACGGAGATTTTGATCCGTATATGTAAGTCGTCATTCCAATCTGGAATACAGCCCGTCATCTGGCCGGTATATCCCCCGAGGACTCGCAACTTCCACGTACTCGAGCGAGTCGCCGCCGTCTCCCGCGCTCAAAAGACGAGCTTCCTCTTTGGTTCCGCGTCAGCGCGCATGTCCAGCCTGGTCGGCTGTCGGGCTGCGCGGCCTAACGGGGCGCCGGGATGCGATCGGTCGTTGCAAACCACCTTTTTATTGGAGAGGACTATGAAGACTCTTATCCCGATCGTCACCGCAGCCGCGCTCGTCATGGCGGGGCTGACGGCTGCCGCGCAGGCGGCGACCGCGACCGGCAATCTGCAGGTCAAGATCACCATCACCAAGGAATGCCAGGTCAATGCCGGCAGCGGCGGCGCCGGGGCGGGGGACGCCGTCCTGGATTTCGGCAGTCACGGCGTGCTCAACAGCAATGTTGACGGCCAGACCGCCGTCAGTGGCACCGGGTCCATTCAGGTGCAGTGCACGAATGGCACCGCGTATCAGATCGGCCTCAACGCCGGTCTGAATCCATCCACGCCGGGTGACGTGAATGCACGCCGCATGAAGAACGGCACCGAGTTTGTAAGCTATCAGCTGTACCAGGATTCGGCTCGCACCACCGTTTGGGGCAACACCACCGGCCTTGGGGGCAACACAGTCTCGAAAACCGCTGACGGAACCATCCAGAGCACACAGGTCTTCGGCCGCGTGCCGCCGCAGAACACTCCGTCTGCTGGCGTTTACACCGATACGGTGACCATCACGGTCACTTACTGAGCGTAGCCCGAGGATGCCTTTGATGCGTCGGTTTCTCGCACTGCTTGCACTTATTCCTGGGTTGGTCCTCGCGCAAGACGGTCGCGCGGCATCGTTGCAGGTGTCACCTGTCTCCGTCGACCTCACCGCGCCTGCGCGGGCATCTTCGGTAAATCTCCGCAACAACGGCGACCGACCCGTCAACGTTCAGGTTCGCATCTATAAGTGGACCCAAAGTGGTGGCGAGGACCAATTGGACCTCGCCACTGATGTAGTCGTCAGCCCACCTGCGGCGTCGCTTCAGCCAGGTACGACCTACACGATCCGCGTCGCGCGCACGGGTGCACCAGTCACGAGCGGCGAGGAGAGCTATCGTCTGCTGATCGACCAACTGCCCGAGGTCAACGTCCGCCGTCCCGCCGACACGGTCAATCTCGTGATCCGCTACTCGATCCCAGTGTTTTTTGGCGAGCGCTCTGCGGGTGCCGAGTTGCGTTGGGAAGTGCGCCGCGACGGCGGCCGCCTCGTGGTCGAGGCGAGTAACATCGGCAACCGTCACGCCAAGATTGCCAACCTGAGGGTGGCTTCAACGGGCGGCAAGGTCAGCTTTGGCGAGGGGCTGAACGGCTACGTATTGCCTGGCTCGACCCGCCGCTGGGTTGTCAGTGCCGGCGCCCAGCGAATCCGGCCGGGAAGCACGGTCACCATTACCGCGAAGGGGGATGACTATGCAATCAATCAGACGTCGACCGTCGCGGGCCGTTAATCCGCTGGTCGCCTCCTGCGGGCTGCTCCTCGTGGTTGGCTGCGCCAGTGCCGTAGTGCCGGCACTGGCCCAGGAGGTGCCATCTGTGGGCTCTGTCGATGGGACTCAGGACCTGCTGCTCGGCGTTGTCATCAACGGCCAATCCACCGGCACACTCGCGACCTTCAAACGCATGCCGGATGGCACGCTGACGGCCACCCCGGGCGATCTGCAGACCGCCGGTATCAAGGCGAGGATGGGCACTGCCGGTTCCGATGGTCTGATCCGGCTCGATAGTCTCGTGGGTGTCACCTGGGATTACGACGAGCCGACGCAGAGCATCATCTTTACCGCTCCCGACGACGCGCGCGTATCGACCACCGTTGATGTCGGTTCCGCGAGCCGGCCCGTGGATTTTTCGGCGGTGCGTTCCGACTTCGGCTTGCTGACGAACTATGCTCTGTATGGCACATCCCAATACGACCGAGGCGGCGACACCCTCAGTACGCTGAGTGGCGCCTTCGATACGCGGCTGCTCACGCCGTTCGGCGTGGGCTCGACCTCGGCGCTAGCCCGCATGAACGATTTCAGCGATCTCGACGGCACCGGTAATGGTCTGGTCCGCCTGGAGAGCGCGTGGCGCTATTCTGATCCGGAGAACATGCTTGTGTACCAGGCGGGCGACTCCGTCGCCGGACCGTTGTCATGGACCTCCTCCTACCGCTTCGCCGGCCTTCAGTTCAAACGCAACCTCGATATTCGCCCGGATCTGGTCACAACCCCGGTGCCGAACCTTACGGGCACTGCGTTGGTGCCCTCGACGCTCGATCTGTACCTCAACAACATCAGGGTATTCTCCGGCGAGGTGCCGGCAGGACCATTCGACTTCACGGGTCTGCCGTTCCTGGGCGGCGGCGGCGACGCCCGCATCGTCATGCGCGATGCGCTCGGCCGCGAGGTGGTCACCCAACGCGCCTATTTCTTTGCTCCCGACATGTTGGGGGCCGGTTATTTCGATTTCTCGACTGAGCTCGGCTTCCCGCGCCTTGGTTATGGCGACAGTTCGTTCGATTACGATCGCAACCTGGCCGGTTCGGCCAGCATTCGCTACGGCCTTGCCGACTGGCTTACACTGGAGGGACACTTCGAGGCGACCAGCGGTCTTGTCAACGGCGGTGTGGGCTTCCTGACGAGCCTTGGGCCCTACGGCGCAATCAATACGTCCTTCGCCGGCAGCAGATTCGATGGTGACGAGCTCGGAACCGAGACGGGAGGCAAGATCTCCGCCTTCTACCAGATCTCGCGCGACGGTTATGCGTTCTATATCGGCGCGGATCGCATGATAGGCGACTACAACGATGTGGGTCTGGTCGTCGACCGCCAACACAATGTCGAGGCCCCGATCTCCGCCCGCGCCCGGGAGGTGGACCGCATCGGCCTGTCCTTCCCCCTCCGTTTCGACCCTTCGTCGCTCAGTGTTGGCTTCTCGCGTATCCGCGGCGCCGGTGACGGCGATTCTGACCTTCTGACGGCTTCCTGGTCTCGGACCATTTTTGAAAACGCTTCGGTCTACATCACCGGCTATGGTGACGTTCACGACCGGGGCAAGTACGGTGTCTTCGCCGGCCTCACCGTCCCTCTCGGCGGCGACCTGACGGCATCGGGTAATGTCTCGCGTACCGGCGACCGGACAAGTTTCGACGCCACCCTGACCAAATCAGCGACACTTGAGGAAGGCTCGTTCGGCTGGTCTCTGCGCAACCAGAACACCATCAACGGCACCGATAGTCGTGCTGCTTCTGTCAATTACCGCGCCCCCTCCGCCTATCTCGCCGGCTCTGTCGAGCAGTCGGGAAGCGCGGCCCGCGTCACCGGCACTGTCGAGGGTGCGGTCGTTGCCGCCGGCGGTGACGTGTTCTTGGCCAATCGTGTCGAGGATGCCTTCGCCGTGGTGAAGGCGGGCGGACCGAACGTCGACGTCTCACTGAACAACCGGCGCGTCGCGACCACGAACGCCAATGGCCGCGCCTTGGTGCCATACCTGGAGTCCTACCGGAACAACACCATCTCAATCGACCCGACCAATCTGGCGCTCGACGTGCAACCGGAATCCACGCAGACCATCGTGGTGCCGGCCGACCGATCCGGCGCTGTGGTGGATTTCGGGGTCGAGAAAGTGGATGCCGCCATCGTCACCTTGACCGGCCCCGATGGCCAGCCCCTGCCAGTTGGATCGGAGGTCCGGCTCGATGGATCCGAGCAGGCCACCGTCGCGGGATATGACGGTCGCACCTATCTCACCGGACTTGCTGCGCGGAACAGCGTGACTGTCACCTTGCCCGAGGCAGCCGGCACCTGCCGCGCCGAGTTCGACTATCAGTCTGTCCCGGGCGCTCAGCCCGAGATCGATCCCGTTCCCTGCCGATGAAAGAGGAGGATTCCATGAGCTTCTCCGATCTCAAAGCATCGGCTGCGTTGCCCATATACTGGTGTCTCGCACTGCCCGGGTGCCAACCGGCGGAGCACCGTCTGGTGGCCGCACCTGGGCCAGTTACCGCCCAGGATCCCATCCTTCCAAACTGTGCGGCGCCGCCTGGTGTGCCCACCTTGTTGCGCCTGAGTTGTTCCGGAGGGGAGGAGGGTGAGCCACTCGTCCATGGTTTGATTGCCTCACCGTCCCCTATTCGATCACCTGCCAGGATGCCCCGATGACCACGCCTTTCCGCCTGCTGTTCCTCATACCGTTTGTTGCGCTTGCGATGCTGTTTGCGGCACCAGGCGCCCAGGCTCAGACCTGCACAGTCACCAGCATCAGCAATTTCGGGACGACTACGGTGGACATCGTTCCGAACGCCCCTGCGTCGGCCTCTGGCCAAGTCAGCTACAACTGCTCATCCTTCATACCCTTCACTGACGTCCGCCTCTGCGCCTATATCCGGGTCGTCAACAACAACCAGATCGGCCCTAGCGACTACTCCTTCTATCAGACGCGCGACGCCGACTCCCGCCTGCGCTGGGAGATCCGAGAACAATTCAACCGCCGCTATGCCCGCGACGGCGGCGGCAGCGTTTCGACCGGCGGCTTGAAGATTTTTGAATCAAGCGGCAGATTGATGACGAATGCCAACGGCACAAGCCTTCTGACGCTCACCTACCTCGATCGGCAGCAGCAGGATCGCGTCCGGCCCGGCACGTACACCGACACCTACCAACTCGTAACCAAGTATCTGTTCAACGCTGGCAATGCGACCTGCGAAGCGGGCTTGCCCAACCCTACGGGCATGATCGTCACCAACTTCACCGTCACCTCGGTCGTGCCGAAGAATTGCCAGTTCGAAAACTTCCAGGACATCGATTTTGGGTCGTGGGGCTCGGTCGCAGCCGCACGGGCCAGCTCGACAGGAGTGCGCGCCTTCGGCAATGTCGGGATGCGGTGCACCTACGAGACGCCCTACAGCATCACTATCGATAACGGGCAGAATGCAAGCGGCGGGATGCGTCGCATGCGGAAGGATACCGATTTCCTGGCGTACCAGCTGTTGAAACCGGGCTGCAGCTCCCCGTGGACTACACTGTCCCCGTTCGCAGGCATCGGGACCATCGTGAGCGCGATCAACAACCATCAGGTCTGTGGACAGTTGAGCACGCCGCTCACCGTGGCGCCCACCGCCGGGACCTATAGCGATCTCGTCATCGTCACGGCCACCTTTTGAGCGGAGGGTCATCGGTGTCACCGCGGGCCCCGAGGCACTCCCCAACCTCTGATGCCGAAGAATCACGCCGCGCTCCCTAAATTATCCTACGGCAAGACGAATTGTTGCCGGCGAGGTGGGGGTGCATCCCGCGCGCACGCGGCGCGGCCTCCCGTTGACCGGCGGCCGATACCATTGCGCTGTTTGCCAAGCGGCGAGCTTCTTCGTGAAGCGCAAGGGCGGCTTCGGCGCGCTGTGACGATACTGGAACGTGTTCGTGACCAGCTTGTGGAGCAGAGCAGTCATGGCGACGCGAGAGTTGTTCGCCACCGCGTCGCGGAGTGCGAGCGTGCGATGGGCGGTGAGCTCGGTCACGAGCCGCTCGGACAGCGGCTTGCCCGCGTCCTCCTCATTCGCCTCGGTGTTCTGGCCGTCGATAGTGACGACCGAACTCCGGGGCTCCGTAGGTAATGCCGCCAATATTGAACTGATGCAGATGGCTGTCGGTCCAGCCGAAGGCCGCCAGGAGCACCTCGTGGAGTTGGGCAAGGCTGAGCGTGATTGGCAATTCGAGAGTGCGGCTGATCTTGGGCTCGATGCCGACGATAAAAACCTCGACGCGCACAATGAAGCTGTCTGAATCGAGGGGGTCAAGTATGGCGCAGACGATGCCGCGCATGATGGTCGCACGCAACAATTGGGCGACGATTGTCCTTCGGCGGGCGCGGCAACACGAACTGGCAATCATAGATGACGCGCGGGGTTTCTTCCCGGGTATGGCGGTCGTCGGGAGCTGTATCTAGGGAAAACGTTGGAGTGTTGATGCAACTTTGCCGGGATCTAGCCAAAACTGGGATGTGTCTATACCAAAAATGGGGTAAGCATGGATTCAATGCGGCAAGACAAAAAGAGATTCACCTAAATGAGTTTAACGCATCACCCTTACTGGTTTCGAAATGTAGATCTCGCCACGCTCTCCAGATGCCAACGTCTGATCGAAACAACGGCTACAGTCGTTCCATTCGATCACATCCTGATCACCGGACTTGATGCTGAAGGAATGGAAATCGGCACGGGAACATTGCTGGCGAGTAGCTTTCCATCCGAATATCTTCACAGGTACTATTCGGAAGGTCACCTCGCCACTGATCCGCTCGTCGCCTTGACGCTCTCGTCAAAACGAACCGTGACGGACGGGGAAGCCTGGTACGAGCGGAAGTCTGATGCGAAGTCGTCGCAACTTCACGACCTGATGCTGCACTACGGGATCAGAAATCGAACCGTTATTCCGGTGGTGCGCTCGGGGCGAGCCTATGGCTCGATCGTCGTAACGTCCCGTCGCCCCTTGAGTGATGGCGAACGCGAGTATCTGCAGTTTCTGGCTGAGCCCCTGCACAACATGGCAGCGGAGCCATTTGCCGATGAAGTGAGGGCGCGATTGCGTCTGACCGTGGGGGAGATGCACTGCGTCTCGCTGGCTTCGCACGGTTTTACGAGCGACGAGATCGCTGGAAAGAGCAACTACTCCGTCGAAACAGTGAACAGCTATCTGAAGTCCGCGACCAGAAAATTGGGAGCGTCGAACAGAACCCAGGCAGTTGCGGAAGCTTTGAGGCGCAAGCTGATCCCTTAGCGGGTCGCGATCGGACAATTGAAATGGGGAGGGTGAAAATGCCGACGATGCCGAACTGAAACCGGCAATAGGTTGGAGAGCAGATGGAAATTCCAAGAATTTTCGCTCGAGGAGAGCGCAGCCGTGAAGCTCCTGCCCCGTCGCCAGCATCGCCGGTTGGCCGCAGCATCGATGATCTCGATTTACCTTACTGGTTTATCGATAATGCGAAGGCGTTGCAGGCACATTCATCGTTCCATGCGGCACTCAGGCTTCAGGCGGAACTGGTGATTGAGAATTTCGAGAAAACCTTCGCGCTCACCAGGATCATCAGTGAGGAGGCGCGTTATCTCATCTGCATAGCGCTGCTTGCAATGCATCACTCGAGGGATCCACACGACCCGAGTTCCGGCGCGACATTGACGCGCCTTCAGGCGTTCGCGCATCGATTTGAATTGGCGGGGCCAAATCGCGTCGCAGCGCTGATCGCTCTCATCAAACACGTTGGTTACCTCCATCAGGTCCGCGCGCCCTCTGACCGGCGAATTAAGCGCCTGGAACCGACGGAACGCGGTTTCGCCATTGCGGACGCGATGACCATCGCAACGCTGAAGCCGATGCAGTTGCTATCGGAAAGGCATGACTATCTTCAAATCATGCGTTCGGATCCGGAGTTTGCCGGTCGCTATTATTCAGAGAACCTCCGCCTCTATTCCGACGGTGCTCGCATCGTCCTGGCACTTCCCGAATATCACCTCTTCGCCACGCAGAACGCCGGCCGGGAGGTGCTGTTCAAGCTCTGGATTGCTCTTACGAACAAGGGGCGCGTTGAGCCGGCGGTCGTATCGTACCCTTACAGCCAGTTGGCAGGCGGCTTGGGGGTGTCCCGCGGACATGTCCGGCGCATGATCGAGAAGGGAGAGGAACAAGGGCTCTTTGTCGTACGTGCGCCCGGCGGACAGGCAATTGAGATCCTTCCGGCCTTCATCCATTTGCACCAGACCGTGGCCTCGCTCGAATACGCGATGATGCTGCGGGCGGCCAATGTCGCCGCATCGAAGTCGGGACGTGCCGAAGAGTTGTGTTGGTAGGGCGCGACGGGCGAGTCTGTGCACCAATGCACCTGGAAAAGAGATGCCCATCAAAATGACCAGGTACCCACCGAAATGACCGTTTGCTGGAGAGGCAGGCCAGCGTAGTAAGTATACGTGTGTCCCGCCGTAGTCCTGGAAGCGAGAAACATCGATAGAACAGTATGCTGTCGATGTTTCTTAAAGTGACGAGCTATGAGGGCTGGATCGGGACCAAGAGCAACTCAGGGCGCCGCTGAAGTCGCGCTTGGGGAGGTCCGGCTTGGGTACCAGTTTCGCATCGATCGAAGGCCTGCAGTCAGGTCAACCGTCCGCGCTGGCCGAACGCCCAGTCCCTCGCGAGATGATTGATCGCAGCTTTTTCGAGAGTACTGGCGCCGTCACCTTCCTCAGAGATAGCGTCACGTTGGGCTGGGAGGGTGCTTATGCAGCGGTCACTTACGAGCGCGCTTACGAGGCGGCGCGCCCTCCCGTACCCGCGGTCTGGTTCGCAGTGAATCTGAACCAGACCAGTCTGCGCCGCATCATCCGCGGTCGTGAGGACTATCATCCGGCAATCCCGGTCCGGGCAATTACGATCACGCCACCTGGCGAAGAGGCGCGCGACGTGGTTGGGGTTCCGGCCAGGGCGCTGCACGTCTTCTTGTCTTCTGGCGTCATTGACGAAGTGGCGCAGGAACTGATGGGCCAGAATGTAAGGGGTATCGGCGTCGCGCCCGCTTTTTGCATCGATGATCCGGTCATGATGCCGCTCCTAAGCACGATACAGCAGGCATTATACGATCCACCGGGCGAAGCTTCGCTCAAGGTCGACTGCCTGACCCGCGCGCTCGCTGCCCATGTTCTGCGCACGCAGAGCGTAGAAGCTCGCACGGTGCGTAGCGAGCAGTCTTTGCCTAGCCTTGCGCCGCGGCAGATGCAGCTTCTTCGGGATTATATCGAGAGCAATCTGTCTCTCGAAATCTCCATCGCGGACCTCGCGCACCTCTTGGGTCTGAGCCGGGCACAGTTTTTGCGACGGTATAAGGCGTCGACGGGAACGACTCCACATCAACAGGTAATGGGAGCGCGGGTCGAGAAGGCGAAGCAGCTTATTGCGGACACACGGCTGACGCTTGCGGAAGTCGCGGTCAGCAGCGGATTTGCGAGTCCGGCGCATCTCACCACGGTGTTCCGCCGCTTCGTGAATGTCTCTCCATCAGCATATCGCCACCAGATTCTGTAGCCGATCTCGGTACTTGGAACGGTATGATGCGGAGCAAGCCACATTGGTTGACGTTGTCTCCGGCTCTTAGCCGGTGGTCGGTGCAGGCGTACCTGAGCGCGTGCAGCGTCTTCGACCAGCTCGATGGTAGACGATCAGAATGGGACTACGAAACGGACCGGGTGGCCGAGGGACTACCCGATAGGTCTCATGCAGGCGATCAAGGACGCACTCACGTCGTTCGCTGGTCGAGGCACGCCCGCACGCCGGCGGCCGGCCGGAAATCGATATGCCACCGCTCAAGCGATCGCTGAAATTGAGCGAGTTCAGGCTGGAGGAAACCTCGCTCCGCATCGACACCAAAGTGAAGCTGGTGAAGTCGAGCTTGGGATTCGGCTGGACGGGAATCTTTGCCGCGGCAACGGACGAGCAACCGCACGAAGCACTGCATCGGGCGGTGCCGGCGGTTTGGTTTGCGACGACCTTCACGCCCATCGATGTCCGCCGGTCGATATCTGGCCTCGAGCAACATCGGCAAATGCCGCGAGACCTTGTGTCGATCACGGCGCCAGGCGAGGCGGTTCACGACGAGATTGCGACACCGCTTGATGCGATGCATGTCTTCCTTAGGCAGGAGATCTTTCAAGAGGTCGCTCGTGAACTCTATTCCGATCGCGACCGCACGATTCTCTCGCGGTTCGGTGCGAATGATCCGACGCTGCGGCTTCTCATCTCGGCGATCAGGGCGTCGTTGGACGAGCCGCCGCAATCCAACGTGCTCAAGATTGATTACCTGGCGCTCGCGCTTGCCTCTCATCTTCTTCATCGGCACTCGACGGCTGGACCGGGAAGCAGCGCGCCGAAAGCAGCACAGTCCCTGAGCGCAAGGCAGCTTGGCGCTGTGGTCGACTATGTCGCAGAGAATCTTTCGTCCACCCTGACCATCGAGGAACTCGCTGTAGTTGTCGACCTTGGCCGTGCGCAGTTCCTTCGGCGATTCAAGGCGGCGACTTCGTTGACGCCGTATCAGTACGTGATTTCACGACGCATCCGCAGAGCACAGATCCTCCTTGGCGACAGGCAATTCGATTACTCGTCGATCGCGGTTGTCTGCGGATTCGCGAGTCAGGCCCATTTCGCATCGACGTTCAAACGCGTCGTTGGCGTGACGCCTGGCGAATATCGGCGTGCGATCGACTAGATCCTCGGTCCGAGGGTGACCCGCAACGAAATTTTGATCCGAATTTGGAAGCCGCCAGACCAATCGAAAATACTTCGCGAGCTGCCGCCGCTATTTTCACTTGCAGCCCCATATAGGTTTTCCTGCACGCCAAAATAGTTTTGGCGCCTGCCGGGAGAGGGGGACCACCAGAATTATTCGGGGGTAGATAGGCTTGTTCACTCGCACAGAGGATATCGCAACCATACCCGGGGGTGCCGGGGGCGGGCTCGCCAACAACGAGGAAGGGCAGCCGCGTTGGCTTGAGGCCCGCATTGTCAATCGAACGCATATGGCAACCAACATGAGCGCTGATGCGCCGACCTAATGTTCAAGGGAAATTCGCCAGTGGTCGCTCCACCGTCCTGAGCAAACACACTGATGTCATTGTCTCTTCAGGCATTCTCGCGCCGCCGGTGTTAGTCAGTTCTGGGAACCATACACTCAAGCGGATGCACGCAAAGGTGGAGTCCGTCTGTCGGGCGCTTGAGCATCGCTACGGGCCGCAGATGGCGGAGGCGCAGCTTGGTCATCTCGTAGCGCGCTACGTCCTCGGGTTAGTCCATTCTGCGCAAGAAGCGGCGTGGATGAGCGCATCATTTTGTTTCGCAGCCTCATCGAGCGCGTCCCGGCGCGCAGGCGATGCTCCTGCCCACAGACGGTGGCTGTGTTGTTGTGTCCGTAGCGCGGGCAGCCGGGTAATGCCCTTAGTGATTTTCATCGGCTCATCGGAAACTTGGATGCCTCGGATCATGCAGAGATTGCTTATTTCAGCCACGATGGTGGCGGCCGCCGTTGCGGCCGAACTCCCCGTGCGCGCGGCGGATCACTTATTATCTCCCCGGGTGGAGACGCCACCCGAGCCGCCCGCGATCGCAGGGGACATGAACGGTATCTGGCGCGCGATTGCTTACTCTCCTGCCAGCGACAGTCGCGGTTTCTTCTGGGGCACTGACACCCGGGGCGACGTTGAGGAAAGCGCCATCCGTCGCTGCGCGCATGCGGGCGGGGAGGCCTGCGATGTCGTCAGCGTCCTCAGGGATCATCGTCGCTGGAATGATAACGACGGCAGCGGCTTCCCATACTCGCGCTGCGCCGCGCTGGCGGTCGGCCTTGCGGCTGTAGCAGAGCCAACGAATTGGGCTGGGAACTCGGCGCAGACGCGTCGGGAGGCGGAGGAGACGGCGCTCGCACAATGCGGCGGTGAAGGGAAGACCTGCCGCATCCGGGAGTGGGTCTGCACCTGACAACCGCAGATGTCACGAAGTTCTTTCTCAGGTAGGCCGGGCGTCTTGTTCACAGCCATGGTCGCACTGAAGAACGAGGCTACTGAGGTGAAGACGCCATGAAACGAGGCCATTTTGCTAACGTCAATCACAAGTGGAAATATGAATGCTGGATCTAACCGAAGCGCGGAGGATAGCAGTCATCGGCGGCGGCATCACGGGCTGGTTTGCAGGGATAGCGCTGCGCCGTGTTTTCAAAGCAGAAATCGAGGTGACCGTCATCGAGGCTCCAGAACTCTTTCCATTCGGCTTGGGAGAGGAGGGCTCTCTGAACTTAGTCGATACATTGTCCCGGAATGATATTGCGCTAGACACTTTCATCGATGAGGCAGATGCGACCTACAGACTCGGCGTGGTCTTTGAGAACTGGAGGGGCGGAGGGGCGGTAGATCAATACTATCATCTCTTGGGCGGACCGGGTATTCCGGAGATCGAGTGGCGCGCCGACGGATTTTTTCCTTTCCTGTCGGCGAGAATTGCTTTGGGCGAGGACCTTCACTCTTGCATCCCAGGATTCGAGGTGATTTCCAGGAAAGCCTCCCAGCATGAGTTCGAGGAGCTACTGGAGACAGGACAGTCAGGTCTGTATCCCTCTTACCATTTCGACGCCGGCGGGCTTGAGCGCTTTCTGAAGCGGATTGGATCAGCCCGGGGGGTCACTTGCCGGAGGACTGCAGTACATGGGATGAGGCTGAACGACCGGGGCCATGTACACTCCATCCAGCTCAGCGGAGAGGAACTGGAAGTCGACTTCGTCGTCGATGCCTCGGGATTTGCCAGAATTGGTCTTGGCACGGTTTTCGGGGCACGCTGGCGGTCTTTCGAAAATGCTCTTCCGATAGATCGCGTGATAGCCTTTCACCCGAAGCCTACAGGGGCAAACCCGGAATTCGTGACGCATTCAACCGCCATGAAGGCCGGCTGGATGTGGCAGGTCCCCCTGAACCGCAAGGTCAGTGCCGGGTATGTATTCAGTAGCCGGCATACCGACGACACCGCCGCGGTAGGGGAAGTCGAGCGACGTCTCGGTCGTTGTGTCGAGCCAATGCACCAGCTCACGTTCGAGCAGGGGTGTTTCGAAACGGCATGGATCAACAACCTCGTGGCACTTGGAGCAGCGTCCGGCTTCGTCGAGCCGCTGCAGGCGGCGCTTACCGCCCTCACACTCGAACAGCTGAGAAATATCGAGCGTGTTCTCTCCAGCGGAGGTGGAATCGTCCCTGCTCAGGCGGTTGAAACGCACAACACGGCGAATGCGCAATGCTGGACCGGCGTTCGGGATTTTCTGCGGCTGCACTATGATTGCCCGCGTAAGGACACACCGTTCTGGCGCGATGTCGCAGCAGCTGAACTGCCTGACAGTTACGTCAACCTGAGAGAGTGCTTTCAGCGGCGCACTCCCCGTCTCATTGACATCCAACCCTACGTTGGAAGCGGTTGGCAGGCGCTGTTCCACCAAGTCGATTGGATGAGCGTGGCGGCGCCGTTGGGTGTCATCCCAGCGGCGGCGGCGCGCGCTGAGCTGCGGCGGCTACCGGCGGAAAGCCGAGACGAGGTCCAGGTCTATCTGCACCTACGGAACGGAGTGACACCCACGATCGGCCCCTCGAGCAGATCGGTCCACTAAGTGTGCTCGCGCTCCTCACGGACCCCAGGGTCCACCTGATCAGCAAAACAAGGCAGGTGATTGATATGGTTATCAAAGCTACGACACAGATCATCATATCGTATATATCGTTCAATCATGTAGCAGCAGCCGAGCTTCCGGCGATGATTTCAAGCGTCCGCGAGACGGTTTGGCGACTGGCCGAACCAGTTGCAGCGAGAGCTGCCATTTTAACGCCCGCAGTCCCGATCGGAATGTCCGTCAGGAAGCGGGGGACAGCTACACACACAGCGTAATGTTCATGGATACGGGATGGGGTTCGTACTGCGATATGGCACAGATGAAATCCACTGACCCGTTGCCATTCGTCCCCGCGAGGTCGAAGCCAAGCCGCTGATAGAAATCCGACACCATTGCATTGCGTTCTGTTGGTATATAGCGCCCGCGAATGCTGACCACACCGGCTGACACTGCCTGCTCGATCAGGCTGTTCATCAAGGACTGTTCAACGCCCCGCTCCAGGACGCGGCACGATTGCAGCCAGGTGTCGATCTCCCATTCTGACCCCTTCTTGCGGACAATGACGACTCCGATGGTGCCGTGCTGGGCAAACTTATCGTCCAGCCTTATCTGCCAACCGATAAAGTTTGGGTCTCCCTGCATGCGCCGAACATCTTCATCGTTGTAGCGGCGGGTGGTGAGGTTGAACTGGTTGGACTTGTTGATGAGTTGAACGATGCGCGGACGGCCTACCTCGTCAAAGGGTGAGATGGTCATCCGCATCTCCAGGGACTTCAGATACTCCTCATAATTGCCTACCCGCGCGCGGATCTCTGCAACTGTCGCGCGCGCCCCGTAGCTGCTTGCCCGCGCCAGATCGTCGGAGTTCAGTGGCAGATGGTCGAAAAGGCCTGACCCCGCGACGCGGTCGGTGAAGAAGGACGGATCCTCGCCGACCTCAATTGTGGAAACGAGTGGAAGCTCCCGCCGGACGCGTTCGCGTTCGGCAGGATTGTCGTCAACATAGGCAAGTGACTCAAGACCCAGACCGAGTTTTTCGGCGATCGCACGAATATTCGTGGCCTTGTCGTCCCAATTGGCCTGAAACACGGCGATGTGCTCTTCTTTTAATAGCATATCAGGGTGCCGCCGGAACGGCTCACGCGCCACGGCATCGGTGTTTTTCGAACAGACTGCGAGGACTACTCCGCGTTCCCGGAGCCTCAGAACGAAATCTTGAAATGCGACGAAGGCCTCTCCCTCTGCCGAATTCTGGCCGATCCGGATACCAGCAAGACCGTCGTCGCCAATGACCCCGCCCCAAAGCGTATTGTCGAGATCGAGCACGAGGGCCCGGGCGCTCTTGCCGGTTATGGCCGCAAGGAGAGAAGCAATGTTGTCCGCCGCCAGTGGGCAGAGTTCAACATTGAAGGGCACCTTCGCTGAATGATAGGCGATCGGGTCGAACCAGCGCTCAATGCCGATCCGTGAAGCAAGGGCGGCTTGATCCCACATCAGCCACCGTCCCTCAGCAGCGCCCTCGCCAAGCATCATGTTGACCCGCAGCCGGAACCGGGCGATCGAACCCGGCGTCGCGATGTCTGCGGAGGTCATTTGTATGCACGGCGGCAGCGTCGCAATGATTGCCGGGCATCCAGTCTTCGATCGCGCCGCCTCGGCGATGGCGGAAGCGATCCTTTCGGCCTCGTGCACGGCCTCATCCTCGGCAGCCCTGTCCAGCAGTGGCCGTTCCCCTTGGAGGGCGCTCTCATCCAGAACCGCAAGCACGGCATCGAGTCCCCGCTCGAAACAATTTTTGGCGGAGAATGCGAAGCCAGCTACCCTGTCGTACGGCGCTTCGTGCACCGAGACGAGGAGACCACGCGCCAGACCTGCCGCACCCAAGGGATCGCAGAGATAGCTCAGCGTCCGGTTTCCGAGGAGGCCGAGCTCGATGCGGGTGAAGCCGTTTCCCTTAATTGTGCCCAGCCGCTTGGCGAGGCGCTCGATCCTGAGCTGTTGGCGTGGGCCCAACTGGTGGTTGGCCACCGATCTGGTGGCGGCGTAGTCGGGCATTTCGCCACCGGCGGCAATTGCCTCGAGCTCGGCCACGCGTGCGGCCCAGTTCTCCTCAAGCGGCGGTCTCCACGGAAAGAACGTGTTCATAAAGCCGTGCCTCCCCGTGCCGGGGCGCTGATGATCGATTAATTCTGCTTGCGCTTGACCACGGCATCGATAAGGCTGCCGAGGTTCTTGAAACCTTGCACCTCCGCCGTACTGAAGCGGACTGCGAGCTCCTGCTCGATCAGAACCATCAATCTGACATTGGACAGGCTGTCCCATTGCGGAACGTCGCGGGCCGTCGTCTCCAGGGTAATCGGGCCGTCGTATTCGTCGAACAGCTCACGGATCACTTCTGCGATTTGGGACAGATAAAGTTGATGATCAGACATTTGTTCTACCTCGATTTGACAGCCGTTTTTTAGGCCGCCGACAGCGGTGCGCGATTCATTTCCTTGCAGTTCGTTCGAGATAACTGTTTCGAATCCGATAGCTCTTCACCTCGGTCCGGATACGGCGCTCATAGGCCTCAACGTTTGCCGCTGTAAGCCTGTTTTCGGCCGTCGAAAGTGACGTAAGCGTTCGCCTGAGTAGCTCCGGGTTATAGACGTGCCCAGGATCACGAAAGTTGCCGAGGTCACCGGCAATCCTGGGGTCGTCATCCCATGCAAACACGCGCACATTTCGCAGAGTGTCTATCGATTTGACAAAGCAGCGCCGCGACAGAAGAACCTCGTCCAGCAAGGTCGCGCTTATGTCGCTCATGCGAAAATAGTAATTGGCGTAGGAGAGGATGGGTATGATGACGTCGACCTGCACACCCTTCTCGACGAATTTCCGAATTCTCGGCACGAGCTGCTCATTCACGGCATTGAAGCTCGCACATGTCCTGCCGCTCGGGGTGTCAACAACCGACCGATACTCTTCGATCACGGCGTTCAGTTCAGCCATTTTGGCGGGCATCTGAAAGGAGCGGTATTGCCTCTCGGTGAACTTGGCATATCCTTCGTCGTCTTGCGCCTCGTAGCTCGTTTCCCCCAACAGGACCTTCCATGTACGCCGCAACGATTTCAGGTCGACCATTCGGATGTCGTCGCTGACTTCCTCGTCATAGAGATACTCTGGAAAGCCCTGGCGCATCTTTTCCGGGTCGAGAATGTACATCCAGTCAAACGTGATGATGATCCGTTTGGCTTGCGCGTTGATGGCGAGTTGATCGAGAACGATGTCGCGGTCCATCGGTCGCGGCCCGCCATAGCTGAGATTGTAGGCTACGACATTTCCGCCCAGCGCTGCGGATATGTCATCGGGGGAATACATGGCCGTGGTCGAGCCGCCGACAAGAAACGTGTTGATTCCCGATTGCTTCGAGACGACGTCTACCCACCGCACGACGATATCGCGCGGCACGTCGTTGCGCGTCAGTTTGAGCCTCGCTCCCCAGCGGTAGATGTCGTATGGATCTGTAGCAACGACGATCGTCACAATCGAAAGATACCCCAGCCAGACAAGACAAAAGGTCACGATCATTGGAAGGGCGGCGCGCCAGCGTGGCGAAAACCTGGGTTTCTTGCGCAGCGTGCGGCTGCGGCCATGCACGTGCTCCGCTCCCATCCACCGACCTGCGTCCGACGGTAAATTTGGGTTTGTCGACGCGACAAGCATCCTTCCGATCATGGCTTAAAATCCCTGATAGAGGAAAGGCGGCTGTCGCGAGACATAGTGCAGCGACGAGATGGTGAGGATAGCGGCAAAAGCAGCCCAACCCCAGGAAGGTCGCCAGATCTTGCGCAGGAACGCGAAGCCGTAGCTCTTGTTTTCATAGGTCATCATGGCTGGCCGATAACGGCCCAACAATTCGACGCCGTTTGGCAGTAGATAGATGATTGAAAATGCACAGAAGAGCATGAGCACGGGCTCGCGCATCTCGAAGGCCGACGGGGCATCGAGTGATGCGCCGAACATCTGCGCATAAAGATGAAGCGCGGCGCCGACGCTTTCGGAGCGGAACATCGCGAGGCTGAGGCAGATCAGCATAAAAAATATTGCCCGCTCCACAAGCAAACGGAAGAACGGCGATGTAACCTTGCACATGCGCTTGTATTTCTTGCTGCCCCTTATCTGCGCCTCGGCCGCAGACCAGACGCCTTGCATCAGGCCGAAGGCCACGAAGGTCCAGGCGGCGCCATGCCATAGGCTGAGAACCTGAAAGTTGATTAGCATCGGTAGCCAGAGGCTGAGGATCTGTGTCGGCAGCGGCGAAAGCCGATGCACCGCGCAGTAGCGCGTCCCCGCGATTGAAAGCGGCGTAAATAGGAAACGCGCGATCACGCGCGTCAGCGTCATGTTCCAGCGCCGGTAGTAATCGAGGATACCATTAGCTTTGAACGGCGAATAGAAGTTGAGCGGATATAGCAGACCAAACATCCGCGCGAGGCCGAGCGCCATGTCGGAATAGCCTGAAAAGTCAAAATAGAGCTGCGCCATGTAGGAGAGAGCGCCGATCCAGGCATGTGCGGGATCCATTACCGCTCCGGCGCCGGCAGCGCCAAAGACAAGATCGACGGTTGGTGCAATATTGTCGGCGATGACGACCTTCTTGAACATGCCGATCGAGATGAAGGCGAGTCCCACGGCGATATTGAGGGGATCAAAACTGATGAACTTCCTGGATTTCACCTGGGGATGGAATTCGTGCAGATAGGTAATTGGGCCGATGATCAACTGCGGAAAGAAGCTCACGAAAGCGCCATAACGGCAAAACGCCCAAAAACCGGACCTCAACGAACGAGTCCCTTCGAAAAACTCGACCACGCTCTTTTCGCGAACATAGGCGTCCGCCAGAAAGGCCGCCTGATGGAACGTGTAGAATGAAATACCAGCCGGTATCGCCACGCCGGCAATATCAGTCAGGAAGTCACCATTATCGCCAAGAAGAACTGTAACGACCTTGTATTTAAAGTAACACAGTGAGGCTATGTTGTATCCTTGACCGCATCCATACAGCATTTTCCGTTGTGGATTACTGTCGTCCATAGCAAGAAGTGCGTTGGAGATCCCGAAATTGACAAGCAGGGCGACCAGCAGAAGAAATACCGACGATATGCCGTAGGGAGCATAAAAGATAATTGACGCCGTAAAGATGACGAGCAATGCTTCATTCCTGCCTCGCGTCAAAAGCGCAAGATAGAACGCAATAAGTGTCACCGGCAGGAAGAGGAATAGGAAGAGTGGATCGATAAAGATCATATCAAACCCATCCAGAATATATAATTTGGTTCACAGCCACTTATCTGAGGCTGCGAATCCTACATGTGATGTAATTCGTCTTTGTTTTGCGCTACCAACGCAGCTCGCCGCGGAGCCCGAATGTCAATAAGTTTGTGACAGCCTTAATTGATGCTGCCGAACAATGAAGAGACAACTATAAGTTATGCACCGAAACGCGAGGGTTTTCGGCAAAGTCTTCTATCGCAGCTAAAATTCAGGGGTAAAAAAGCACGCATTTAACGAGATGTAAATAGGATAGTAATGCCTTCGGCCTATGTGACTGCGATATAAAATCAAAATTTAAATCTGCGGCGTGTTGACGAAAATGCGTCGGCACCCTGAAGCCGGTGCTCCTTTCACGCGCGGCCGTTCAGCGGCGCGAGCGGATCTCCCTCGGCGCCCTCTACGGTCGCTCTTGTCATGAGTTCGACAACCAAGCCCGCCCGAGTGACTACGAAAGCAAGACGCCTCTTGAAAACCGCGCCATAGCAGGGGGCAACCACCACCATTCCGCCATCTGCCTCGAGTTTCGCTACGTCGTGCTCCAGATTATCTGAGAACAGGCAGACGTGATCGAGACCGCCGCCCTTGGCCAGCCGACTTGCGACGGGATTCGGCCCGTCACGCAACGGAGCCACCAGTTCGATCGGAACACTGTCGAGATAAATAAGCAGCGCGCAGGACACATTCTGGGCCGGATCGATTGCAGGCGGCACAACCAGCCTGGCTCCCTGCTGCGTCCACGTTTTCAGCGCACGATCCATGTTCGGCACGACGAACCCATAATGGAACACTTTACGCGGATCGAAAGTGATATCTGCCATAGCTGGTTGCCCCGCTTGGGTTAATGGCATAATTTTTTGTACGGGACGTTAGCCGACCCGACGCGGCTGCGCGAGCAATTTCTTGCGGAAGACTCCGCAGGGTTCGATAGCGGAGGCAGGAGCGGCAAACGCCGCTTCGTTGTTGAGTAGTACCTTATTGATCACATCGACCTGCGCAGGAATTTGCGGATAATCGAGGGCGACAGTCACTATTGCGACCTCTGAAGGAAAGACCGCACTTTCGACTTAACAACCGGGCAGGGTGTCTGCCGACGGCAGGTGTTAATCTTCTTGCCGTCGCTCATCAGCCGAGTCTTCGCAACTTGCTCCGGATTGAAGGGGTCGTTCACTCTCAGCCCCCTTCGGATGAGCTTGTCGGTAGTCCACGGGAGCCTTTTTGCCATCGCCCATTCGGGCAGATCGTCGCAGCGATTGCCGCCAGGAACGCTGTCTTCATCGCGAGCCTCCAAGTTGCGGATTTATGCTCTTGTAATGCAGGCGTGTCGAGAAATGCTGCCGCTGCATGTCGACGTCGCTTTAGCCGCGAGCGTTCGGCGGGCCGCATCACGCTTGACACGTCGCCGGCGCCTCGCAGGGCAATTGAAACTTGCCGCGCCCGACACCTGCACCACAAGCGCAGAACTTCTTTGCGTCGGCAAAGGCGGCTTTGCTGTCGATCTCCCAATCAACGGCATTGGTGCGCTCGACAAGCCGAGGATAAACCCTCGCTCACGGCCGTCAAGGGTGGGCTTGGCCATGCTCACGGTCTGTTCATATCTATTTCAGGCAGCGCCATATTGGACGTAAACGCCAGCCAGTGAACTCGGAGGAGACGGAGCAACTTGCCGGGCGCAGTCGGTCCCGGCTTCCGCCCTTCGGGCGGCGCTATGCTAAGCCTCCTGCGGCTGCGCTGTTAACCGGTCAAGTTGCGCGCGAACTGGCTTCGGCGCTGAC
>ATWE01000041.1 GCA_000421085.1 Ensifer sp. USDA 6670 | reverse complement strand
CCTTGCTCGGCTGGGCCCAGGGCACCTTTGCCTCCAAGGTCGAGATCGGCGACGGCAAGGTCAACGTCACCCGCGAGGTCGACGGCGGCCTGCAGACGGTCGAACTGAAGCTGCCGGCGGTCGTCACCACCGATCTGCGCCTCAACGAGCCGCGCTATGCCTCGCTGCCGAACATCATGAAGGCGAAGAAGAAGCCGCTCGACAGACACACCCCGGCCGACTTCGGCGTCGACACCAGCCCGCGGCTGAAAGTCTTGAAGACGGAAGAGCCGTCCGGCCGCAAGGCCGGCGTCAAGGTGAAGACGGTCGCCGAGCTCGTCGAGAAGCTCAAGACCGAAGCCGGCGTGCTTTAAGTTCATGCGTCCGGAAAGTGGATACCGGTTTCCGGACAAACGCATGAACCACTTCAGACTCATGAGCTCCGATCCGGAACGGATCGTTGAGCTCAATCGAAAGGGAGAATTCTACCATGGCCATTCTGCTTCTGGCTGACCACGACAACAGCCACCTTTCCGACCAGACGGCGAAGGCACTGACGGCGGCAGCGAAGATCGGTTCCGACGTGCATGTGCTGGTTGCCGGTCAGAACGTCAAAGCCATTGCCGAACAAGCCTCCAAGCTTTCGGGCGTCGCCAAGGTGCTGGTCGCCGAGGACGCCTCGCTCGCCAACAATCTCGCCGAGCCGCTGGCGGCCCTGATCGTTTCGCTTGCCGGCAACTACGACACTGTTGTTGCCGCCGCCACTTCGGTCGGCAAGAACGTCATGCCGCGGGTCGCAGCCCTTCTCGACGTCGTCCAGGTTTCGGAGATCGTCGAGGTCGTCTCGCCCGACACCTTCAAGCGGCCGATCTATGCCGGCAACGCCATCCAGACGGTGCAGACGAGCGACCACAAGCGGGTGATCACCATCCGGACCGCGTCTTTCCCCCCCGCTCCGGCGGGTAACTCGGCTGCCGTCGAGCAGGTCCCGACGGCAGCCTTTTCTTCTGATCTGTCCAGGCATGTTTCCGATGCGCTGTCGTCCTCCGACCGGCCGGAACTGACCTCGGCGAAGATCATCATCTCCGGCGGCCGGGCGCTCGGCTCCTCGGAGAAGTTCAAGGAAGTCATCCTGCCGGTTGCCGACAAGCTCGGCGCCGCCGTCGGCGCCTCCCGCGCCGCCGTCGATGCCGGCTATGCACCGAACGACTGGCAGGTCGGCCAGACCGGCAAGGTGGTCGCCCCCGATCTCTACATCGCCTGCGGCATTTCCGGTGCCATCCAGCACCTGGCCGGCATGAAGGACAGCAAGGTGATCGTCGCCATCAACAAGGACGAGGAGGCGCCGATCTTCCAGGTCGCCGACTACGGCCTTGTCGCCGATCTCTTCGATGTCCTTCCGGAGCTCGAGAGGGCATTTTGAGTCGCTCGGACGCTGAACAGTCGACCAAACAGGATCGGCAAAGGAAGTGAGCAATGCGAAGTAACGTGGCCTTCTGGTCCGAGGGAGACCGCCTGCGGGGCTGGTTCTATCGGCCGACAGAAATCGCGTCCCCCTTTCCCACGGTGATTTTGACCCACGGGTTCTCTGCCGTAAAGGAGCAATATCTCGACCGATACGCCGAGGTATTTGCCGCGCATGGACTTGGGGTGCTGGTCTACGATCACGGATGCTTTGGCGAGAGCGAGGGAGAACCTAGATACGAGGTTGATCCGGAGCGGCAGCGACGGGGCTACCGTGACGCCGTAACCTTTGTCCAGACCATGAACGGCCCTGACCCCGAGCGCATCGGCATATGGGGTACGAGCTACAGTGGTGGACATGTCTTGGTAGTAGCTGCGCAGGACCGGCGTGTAAAAGCTGTCGTAGCCCAGGTTCCGACGATCAGCGGCTCGAAAGTCGCTGTTCGCAGAGCCACGACGCCGCAAGCTACGGAATTGAGGAGAAGTCTCTCAGAAGATCGCGTAGCTAGGGTCCTTGGAAACGACCGCGCCTATTTAGATGTAGTGACGAGTGATCCTCAACTACCGTGCGCGTTGCCAGGAGCGGACAGTTACGAGTACTTTTGCCGTTCAGCTGAAGTGGCTTCAAACTGGAATCCGCAAGTAACCCTGCGGAGCCTTGAACTGGCAAAAGCAAATGAACCAGGAGCATTCATCAGGCTTATTAGCCCAACTCCATTGTTAATGATCGTCGCCGAGGACGACCATCTCACGCCAACTGACTTGGCGTTGGATGCCTTCGACCGCGCTGGAGAGCCGAAAGCGCTAGAGATTTTGCCTGGAGGCCATTTCTCCCCCTATACAGATCTATTCGAGCAATCCAGCCGCGTTGCGGCCGAGTGGTTTGTTGAAAAGCTCGGCGACAGGCCAATGCTTGATCTGCCACCAATTAGAAGATCTCATAATCTAAACCCTCGCCTTAGATGAGCAAACCGTACGCCGCGGCGTTCACTACTCCTCCGCCTGCGCAACGTCGCCGACGCAGTATGCTTTTCGAAGAACTCTGGTTCGTCGCCGCACAGAGATCCCTCGCCAATGGCAGCTCGAAAAAAGTTGGGCAGGTGGGTTACCCTCAGCCTTTGGCCATTTCCGATCGCTTTCGCCGCCGGTTGCTCACGAAAATCGGTGGGGCACCAAAGGCCTCCCCGCCAAAACGGCGACTGGTAATATGCAGATCAAAGAGGGCAGGCTCGAATCTAGGCGCACCATTCTAGTCGTGTGTATCGGATAACAATCAGGCCCCTATTTCACGTCCGACAGTGCAATTTCACTCTCCGGATCGACGCCGAAAGACCCTTCGGCTCCTGATAGGGGCTCCAGGTCGTCAGGGCACGTGTCAGGCATTCGCGCATGTAGTTGCCGACGGGAGCGGCCTTCCGATAATTGGTATCAACATGTACCATCATGTGTTCCCCCGTCGCCACGACGACATCCTCAGATTCATTCAACACATACTGATAGATCTGGAGGCGGATGTCATCGAAGCCAATCATCTCAGTGTAAACTAGCAATGGCGTGCCGGTACGGCATTCCTTCAGGTTCCTCAAATGTCCCTCAACGGAAAAGAAGCTAAACCCCTTCAGCCTGTATTCCTCGCTGAAGCCCATCGCACGCAGGAAATTCTCACCGGCGTCGGCCAAAATCTTGTAATATTGCCATTCCGTCATATGACCGTTGTAGTCGATCCAGTCCTTCTCGACGACGGTCTTCAACGTCAGTAGGGCGTTAAGCTGCGGTCGCTCGTCATCGGCGATGGATGAGAATGTCGCGCTGGGCATTAGTCTAGCCCCAGCAGATCGGCATCCATTTCTATGAATGCGCCCTTTTCAACGTTGACCTTAGCGACGACGCCCCCTTCCTCGGCCACGATCGACTGCTCCATCTTCATCGACTCCATAATGGCAACGACGTCGCCTCGACTGATTCTATCCCCTTCCTTGACGCACATTTCCAACACTAGGCCGGAGAGAGGCGCCTTGACGCCCCGCCGATACATCGGCGGTTCAGAAATCTCTCCAATATTAGGTTCGGGCTCGTCGACATTTATTTCCTGCTGGATTGAAGGTTCTTCAGCGAGCTCCCGTGCCTCCTTCCGCAGCCGCTCTATTTCTGAGTCGATCCAGCGCGTGTGGACGACGAATTCCGGTTCGTACGCCCCGATGAATTCGTCCCGGTTTAGGATTGCGCGGTGAAGCGGAACGATTGTCTGGACACCCTCCACTTCAAGTTCAGCCATAGCCCGCGAAGCTCGTGCCAAGGCCTGCGCACGATCGCGGCCGGTTACAATGAGCTTCCCCATAAGAGAGTCATAGTAGGGCGGGATCGTATCGCCCTCGCCATAACCGAAATCGACACGAACGCCTGGACCACCTGGAACCCGAAGGCGCGTTAGCTTGCCTGGGACCGGCCGAAAGTCCGTCCAAGGATCTTCCGCATTGATGCGAAACTCGATTGAATGGCCACGCACGGGCGGATCCGTAAAGGTCAGGAGCTTTCCCTCGGCGATGTTGAACATCTCGCGAATGATGTCGATGCCGGTGATCTCTTCGGTGACGGGATGCTCCACCTGGACGCGGGTGTTCACTTCAAGAAAATAAATCTCGCCCGTGGGTGTTATCAGAAATTCGCAGGTGGCCGCCCCACGATAGCCAACCTCTTTGAGAATACCAACCGAAGCCTCCTTCAGCTGTTTTTGCTGCGCGTTGGACAGGAAAGGCGCTGGCGCTTCCTCGATAAGTTTTTGCTGCCTGCGCTGCAGAGTGCAATCGCGCGTGGCCAGCACGGCTATCGTCCCGTCGGTATCGACCAGGCACTGTGTCTCTACGTGCCTCGCATTTTCAACATACACTTCGACGAAACATTCGGATCGGCCGAAGGCAAGCCCTGCTTCACGCTCTGCCGCCGCCATTTGCGGCTCCAACTCGTCCATCGTGCGAACAATACGCATGCCGCGACCGCCGCCGCCGTTCTGGGCTTTGATAATGACCGGGAGGCCATGCGCCTTAACAAATTCGCGGACCTGGTCGATCGTCGCGGTGCCATCATCCGTTGAAGGCAAAAGTGGTGCCCCAACCTTGCGAGCAATGGCGCGCGCCTTAACCTTATCACCGAGCTGCGCAATCGCATTGGCTGGCGGACCGATCCAGATCAGGCCAGCGGCCTCGACAGCGGCTGCGAATTCTTCGTTTTCCGAAAGAAGACCATATCCGGGGTGTACTGCATCCGCGCCACTTTCATCCGCAATTCCAAGGATCGCCGCCTGGTTGAGATAGGTCTCCAGAGGCGAATTGCCTTTGAGAAGGAAAACTTCATCAGCGGCCCGAGCATACAGGGCTTGCCGATCGGCCTCAGATGCGATCGCTACTGATTGGTAACCTGCATCCTTGCACGCCCTAATAATGCGAAGGGCGATTTCGCCGCGGTTCGCCACCAAAACTCTTTTCATTGGACCCTCCGCTTTTTACCGATTGATCAGAACCGCCGACGTTCGTTTCCAAGTCACCCAGGCGTCCGCCCCGCAAGGTGGGACGTCAGACTTGTTGCACTCGACGAGCAAGGTGTTGCCCGCTTGGCTGGAAACGGTTACCAGACAGCGGCTTCCCAAGAAGAGTTCTTTATCGATCCTGACCGAGACCGTTGGTGACCAATCATCGTTGCGGGGTTCGCCCTTTACAAGAAAAAGGTCCTCGGGTCTAAGAACGATTGACCGGGGTTCGCCCGTCATCACTTCACCGCTACTACCTGCCGCGAGCGGTATTTCACCGAAAGGTGTCATCGCGAGAACTGCTCCTGCCGAGGTGTGACTAAGGTTGTCGACGGGGATGATGTTCGCCTCTCCAAGAAAGCGCGCCACAAATCGAGAATTTGGCCGGAAGTAGAGTTCGGCGGGGGTGTCGTATTGGAGAATTTCGCCGCCATCCATGATGGCGATCTTGTCGGAAAGGATGAACGCCTCTTCCTGATCGTGTGTGACATAAACAGTCGTGATACCTGTCCGTTGCTGAATTTCTCGCAAATCGGATCCTAGTTGCTGGCGCAATCGACGGTCGAGGGCGCCCATTGGCTCATCAAGAAGCAGAAGTGACGGTCGGTAGGCCAGTGCTCGCCCAATTGCGACGCGTTGCTGTTGCCCACCACTCAATTCGCCGACTGCGCGTGCGGCCACATGCGGGAGCTCGATTAGTTCGAGTATTTCTTTTGTCCGCGCTTGCCTCTCAACCTGAGGCCACTTGTGAAGCTTTAGAGAATACTCGATGTTTTGCGCGACCGTCATGTGAGGGAAAAGCGCATAGTTCTGGAAGACGAACCCGATGTTGCGCGCCTGTACAGAGAGTGACGTTACCTCTCGGCTGCCGATCGTAATCGTACCGGCACTCGGCGTTATCAAACCGGCGATCGCTCTAAGAAGCGTCGTTTTGCCTGACCCTGAAGGCCCAAGCAGCGTGCAAAAGGTGCCGGCGGGAATGTTCAGGCTGGTCTGTTTGAGCCCGTAAAAGCCGTTCGGGAAGCGGACTTCGACAGCGTTAACCTCGATGCCGTTTGCACGAGCGCTAGGTGCATCGATGGAGCTCGCGCCCTCCCTGACCACGGGCTTTAAACTCATTCTGCAGTTCCCTTGTCGTTGCTCTCAAGAGGCCACTCATGCCGACCGAGCCTCTCCCAGTGTTTGAGGTCATCTTAGGCCGGCAAACGCATTTAGCAAGACAGTTGTTATAAAAAAATGCGACAGTGGCTTGCGAGTCGCATTCTTTTTGTTACAGTTGTCTTGCAAAGGACAAATGGTGTAGGAGGACCATGTCGATGGGGAACAGAATGACGACTACCGCTGCAATGGCTTTTGCCGCTACTCTCTCCCTGCCAATTGCGGGCGTGAGCTTCGCGGCCGATCTGCTTCCGTCAGAGGTGAAGGCGAAGGTTTCGGGTGAACTCGTATGGCATGACGGTTCAGGTGGAGCGACCACCCGTGCACGCGAAGAGACGGTCATCAAGGCTTTTAAGGAAGAGACCGGCATCGCCGTGAAGGGTGACTTTAACTCCGACATGACGAAGTTCTTTGCTGCGATGGACAGTGGAGCAAGCATTCCTTGGAGCATGATCGAGTTTCCGACGAAAGGCGATTTCATCAAAGCGCGTGACGCCGGTTACCTGCAGAAACTCGACCCTGCAGTTGTCGACCTGAAGAAGGTGGGAGAGAGCGCTCACGACGAGTACGGCATCGACGTTCTGCGCTACGGGATTGTTTTTACTTACAATACCGAAAAGTTTGAGGGCGGCAATGCGCCAAGCAGCATCGTGGATCTGTATGATCTAAAACGATTCCCTGGCAAACGTTGCCTTTTCAAGTATCCGCAATTCGGCGGCGTTCTGGAATCCGCGCTTCTGGCGGACGGTGTTTCTCGCGACAAACTCTACCCACTGGACCTCGACAAAGCCTTCGCAAAGCTGGACACGATCAAAGCGGAAATTCTTTGGTGGTCGAACGGCGATGACGCAATCCGGCTTCTGGCGAGCGGTGAATGCGCTATGGGCATCACCTGGAGCGGCCGCGCCTATGGGGCGGTCAAGAACGATGAGGCGCCACTGGCGATCAAATGGGAGAACTCACTCTTTTCGCAAGCGGTCTATGCGGTGCCGGTCGGTGCCCCCAACGCCATTGCGGGTCAGGCGATGATCGCTCACTTCATCTCGGACATAGAAGGCCAGAAAGCCTTGGTGAACGAGATTACCTACACCACTGACGTCGTCGGACTCGACAGTTCATCCTATGGTGGCGACGTTGCGCCTTGGATCGTTGCCGGAGACAATGCTAAAAAGGCGATCGAAGAGAACGCTGCTTATTATGCTCAGCACATCACTGAAGTGGTGGATCGCTTCAACCGCTGGGTTGCTTTGAACTAGAGAAAGACTGGCATGCCTCGCTTGGTGGATCATAACGAACGACGTAGGCAGATATGCGATGTTCTCCTGGATATCGTATCGGAGGCGGGCATTGCCGCCGCTACGATCAGGGAGGTAGCGGATCGTTCAGGATGGTCCACCGGCGTGATCGGCCACTATTTCAATAATCGTCAGGACCTCCTTCTCGGCGGGCTTCGGCGTGCAGCTGAGATTCTCGCGGAACATAATACACGCGTCTTAAAAACGTTAGAGGGTATTGCTGCGCTTGAGCAAATCCTCGAAGGCAGCATTCCACTCGATAAACGCCGCCTAGCCCTGTGTCGGATATTCTTCTTCTTTTATGCAGAAGGCATGACCGAAGAAGAGCTGCGCCAGGAGCTGGAAAGCTATCTTCTAGGATGGCGGAAATCAGTTACGAGGGCGATACGAGATGCCCAAGCGCAGGGAGACCTTCCTGCCGAGCTTGATCCAAAGCGGATAGCCGCCGACCTGGTCGGGCTGGCGGACGGACTGAGCATCCACTCATTGCTGGACCCAAGGGTCATGGCCCAGTTGCGAGAGCATTCCCCGGTTCGATTCTGGATACGGCGCTTGGCAGCTGGCCTGCCCGCCGGCGAAGCGGTCGAGCCTGCCCAGGCGAAAAACTACGCGGTCGTGTGAAGAATTCGACTGCCGATCAATTGGAAAGAACATGCTGAACAATGCTGAATCTACCCTCGGGTGGACCGTGTCTTCTATTCTGGGCGATTCCGGACCGTCAGCTCTGCATCGTCCCGACAAGCTGGCCCTGGTTTGGGAGAACGGCGCCCTCACCTATCACCAGCTTCGGAACCGTTCGCTGAAGATCGCGGGAGCACTCCGTGCAATGGGTCTCGAGACGGGCGATCGAGTTGCGTCCTTGCTCTTCAATCGTGGCGAAATATTCGAGCTCTACTTTGCCTGCGCGTTTGCAGGTCTGACGCTGGTGCCGATCAGCTTCCGTTTGACCGCCAGCGAGATTGCCTCGATCGTCGAAGACAGCGGTTCGAAGGTGGTGTTCGTCGAAACCGAACTGTTCTCTGTCCTTCGAGAGGCGGTGAACACTCTCTCCGCGGCTCCAAGGATTATCACGCTCGAAGCGCCTCGAGGCGGCGATGAGTACGAGGCACTTGCCGAAGACCATCCGGCCCTGGCGGCCGCAATCCCCCACGAAATCCAGATGATCCTCTATACGTCTGGCACAACCGGAAAGCCCAAGGGTGTCGTGATGCGTTCATTGGCGGTCATGTGGTGCGCCATGCAACAGGTGACCCAGTTCAGGATCACCCGAGACACCGTGATGCTGCTGAACGCGCCGATGTACAACACGGCTGCAATGAACGAGAGCTCCATTCCGACGTTTCTCATGGGCGGTACGATAGCGATCATGCCAAGTCGGGGCTGGAGCGCCGAGCGACTTGGTGAGTTCACAGCGCAATGGGGCGTAACGCACGCTCTAATCTTCCCATCAATGTTCAGGAATATGATCGAGGCGGATGACCGTCGTCCGTTGCCGCTGCAATCGATGAAATGGTGGTACACGGGCGGAGAGAATTGCCCCCCTGCCCTGATTGCCGAGGTTCGTCGACGCTGGTCGGACATCCACCTTGCGATCGCTTATGGATCCACTGAGTCGGGTCTTCCGACCTTAATCGAGGGGGAGGACATCGAGCTTCATCCTGGCTCGGTCGGCCGATGCGTGCCAGGCCAGTCGGTCCGGCTTCTCGATGCCGATGGCAACGACGTTCCGATCGGCGGGATTGGCGACGTATGGACTGCTGGTCCGTCTGTCATGAGAAACTACTGGAACGCTCCACAGCTTGATGCGGAAACCGTCCGGAATGGATGGCTCAAGATCGGTGACCTTGCGACGATGGACGATGAAGGATGGATCTATATCGTCGGCCGTAGCAAAGACCTCATCATTTCCAAGGGGCAGAACATCTATCCAGCGGAAATCGAGAATGTCATTCGTCAGCATCCAGCGGTAATCGATGTTGCCGTTGTCGGTCTCCCCGACGAAGAGTTCACGGAGGTCGTTTGTGCTGCGATCGTTCTGCGCAACGACATGGCTCCATCCAAGGAGGAAATCATGTCGTTCATCCTGACGCAGCTCGCGTCGTACAAGAAGCCACGTCACATCCTCTTTCTGGACAGCTTCCCAATCCGCAACGCGACGAAGGTCGACAAGAAAGAGCTGGCGAAGATTTGCGCCGACCTGATTGGAATTTGAGGAGGAACGTATGACGCAGAAAATCAGTGTTGAATGGGAAGCTTTGCTTTCCGAACTTGAACGGCGGCGCGGTATCGCGCTCGCGTCGAGCGGTCCCGAAAGGATCGCCCGTGAGCACAAATATGGGCGTTCGACCGCGCGCGAGAGGATTGCCAAGATCGCAGATCACGGCAGCTTTCTTGAAATCGGCACTTTGGTTACGACCCCCACCGAGGACGGGTCGCTGCTAGCATCGACATTCGTCTGTGGCCTGTGCGAAATCGATGGCCGGCCGGTTGCTATCGGTGCGGAAGACTACAGCGTTGAGGGTGGCGGAACAGGCGTGCACCTTGCCCGGTACAAGGGGGGATGGGGCGGTTTCATCGAAGAATTTGCGATTGGCTATAAAATCCCCTTGGTAATGCTCATCAATGGTGTCGGAGGCTCGGTAATTCTTCAGGACCAGATAGGATATCCTGAACTTCAGTCCGCTAATCCGACCTACCCTATGTTTGATTTGCTTGAGCAAGTGCCGGTTCTGGCGGCGGTGCTCGGTCCGACTGCAGGCAGCTCAGCTGCCCGGGCACATATATCCCATTTTTCAGTCATGACTTCGGACAATGGCTGCCTGTTTGCGGGCGGCCCTCCAGTCGTGAAGCAGGCGTTGGGTCTCGAAATCGACAAGTTCGCGCTTGGCGGTGTCTCGATCCACACGCGAGCCTCGGGTCTTATCGACAATCAGGCGGACAACGAGGATGATGCGCTTCAGCAAATCAAGAAGGTTCTTGGGTATCTACCCGACAATGTCTGCAGACGTCCGGCAGTACGTGCCGACTGGACGGCGAACGATCAGGAAGAACTGCTTGGGATCGTTTCGCCCAGTCTCAGGCGCGCTTACGATGTGCACGCTCTCATCCGCTGCCTGGTAGATCAGGAGAGCTTCTTTGAAATTGCTCCGGACTATGGAAAGTCGCTCCGGACCGGCTTGGCGCGCATAGAGGGACACACAGTCGGCATTCTCGCTTCGGATGCGCGGTTTGTGGCGGGAGCATTGGATGTGCCGTCGTCGTTGAAGCAGGCCAAGTTCGTCGAACTTTGCGATCGTTTCCACATCCCTATTGCCTATCTGGTCGACGTTCCAGGCTTCCTCGTTGGCCCGAAAGCGGAGGAAGCGGGTGTCCTCAAGTTCGGAGCATACGCTCTTCGGGCAATTCAGCAGGCGAAGATTCCGGTGATCACCGTCCAGGTTCGCCGTTCCTACGGTCTCGGTGGAGTTGCGACCGGGAGCCGCAATCCGATGAGCCTGCGTCTGGTTTGGCCAAGCGCGGCCTGGGGAGACATGCCGATCGAAGGCGGGGTGGAGGCCGCCTTCCGCGCCCAGCTTGATGCAGTACCGCCGGAACAGCGCGCAGAGCTCAAGGCTGAACTGACGAAACGCTTTGAGGCGCAAACGTCGATCTGGCGCGCTATCGAAAACTTTGGCGCAGAAGAAATGATTGATCCGCGCGATACCCGAAAATACCTCGCGCGCCTGCTGAAGCTTTCCTGCCGCAAGCCGTTGGAGATGTGAGATGGGCAACGTCTCGATCGCCTCGCCTGCAGGTAGCTCGAATGTGTTGCGCTCCCTTTCCACTCGCTTCGTTTTGCTTCTGCCCGCGTTTCTCATCCTTGGCCTTTCCCTGATCTGGCCGCTCATCACGATCGTTCTGCGCAGCCTGCATGAAAAGGGTCGTGCGAACCTGTCGGACGTCCTGTATTTCGGTCACTACGCAGCAATCGTACACGATGACCTTCTCAGACAGGTCGCACTTCACAGCATTATGCTTGCGTTCGTATCGACGATCGTGACCATAGCCCTCGCCTTTCCGGCAGCCTACGTCATTTCGCGTCTCTCGCGGAGGCTTTCCTCGCTGATGATCGTGCTGATCCTGATGCCTTTCTGGGTGTCGATCATCGTTCGCCTATTCGCGTTCACGACCATCCTCGGACAACAAGGAATCATAAACTCGGCCGCCGCCTACCTGGGAGTCGGGCCGTTCCCCCTGCTCTACAACACGTTCGCGACGATCGTGGGTATGGTTGCCTATCTGCTTCCATATCTGATCCTCATCCTCGTCTCCGCGATGATGTCGATTGACACGTCCATGTTGACCGCTGCGCGGACGATGGGCGCGAGTGAACGCCGCGTCTTCACGGACATTTACTTCCCCCAAGTCCGTCCGGCCCTCCTTGGCGGCAGCGTATTGGTCTTTGTGCTCGGTCTGGGTTTTTTTCTCACGCCAGCGATCCTGGGAGGACCTCACAACCTGACAATCCCTATCTTCATTCAGCAGCAAGTTCAGAACTATCAGTGGGGTAAGGCGGCTGCGATGGGCATTGCTCTGCTGGGCGTCTCTGTGATCGGTTACATGGTGGCGCTGAAAATCGGTGGCCGCAGCATGCTGTCACCGGTTCAGCAGGGCTCGCGGGGCGCCGCAGCCCGAGATCCGTTGAGGCCGACGCCCGTTGCGGCCTTGTGCGTTGCCATCCTGTTTTTTGATCTCGCGCTGCTCATTCTTCCACTTCTCGTGGTCATCCCGACATCAATAACGGAGACGACGCAAATCCGATTTCCGCCCGTCGGCTTTAGCACAATGTGGTTTGTGGAGGCCTTTACGTCATCCACCTGGATTGACGCATTCCTTAAGAGCGTTCGCGTCGGCATTCTGACGGCAGTGGTGGCAACACTTTGCGGGCTGGCTCTCGCCCGGGTTGGTACCCGCTCAAAGTCGATGTTGTTGAAATCGATGATCCAGACAACTGCAATCGTCCCCCTGATCGTCCCAGTGATCCTGCTCGGCATCGGGATTTACGACGTGCAGGGGAAGCTAGGATTGCTTGGCACAGACGTTGGCCTCGTTATCGCTCACTCCGTCTTGTGTCTGCCTCTGGCTTTCCTGATCCTGGCGAACGCGTTATCGGCCGTGGATGTCTCAATCGAGCAGGCAGCGTGGACGATGGGCGCGAGTAATGCCCGTGCGTTCCTGGGCATTGTCGTTCCAATCGTGATGCCCGCTGTCGTCGGCGCGCTTGTCATCTCCTTCGTGACATCATGGGACGAAGCGGTTCTCGCAATGTTCCAAACCGAACTCGATAAGACGCTGCCCGTCACAATCTATTCGTTCTTGCGAAGCGGTATCACCCCGGTTGTCTCGGCTGTCGCAACAATCGTGATTGCGCCTGTCCTCCTAGGTTCAATCGTCATCGCCGTTCGGTCGCTCAGAGCCGGCCGTCGCGCCAAGAGACAAGGTATCTAAACCCATGGCCAAAGAATATTTTCCAAGCGGTAGTGCGGCAATCGTCGGTGCATTCGAATCTCCCCGTCGCAAGGCTCCGGGCATCCATCCTTACCAAATCCACGCTGAGGTGATCGCTGAAGCGCTCGCCGATGCAGGTTTGGACCTCTCCGATGTTGATGGCTTTGCCACAGCGGCCTCGTTCCCTTCGGAAGCCGGCTGGCAGCTCAACGTGGTCGAAATTGCAGAATATGTCGGCATCAAACCCTCCTGGGTATGCAGCACCGACATCGGAGGAGCGGCGCCTTTGAGCCACGTCGGCAACGCCGTCGCCGCAATCCATGCCGGTCTTTGCGAGACCGTCGTGATCAGTTACGCATCATCTGGCCGCTCTTGGCCGTTACCGGCCAGCGATTTCAATACCGGTCAAACTGGTCCGGGCGAGTTCGAAGTCCCATATGGAGTTTCAACGATTTCCGCCTATGCACTGGCCGCTACCCGCTACATGCATCAGTATGGGCTTCGGTCGGAGGAGCTTGCCGAAATTGCTGTTCAGGCGCGTCGCTATGCGCACCTCAACCCGCAGGCGATGTATCGTGACATCATCACGGTCGACGACGTTCTTTCGTCACCAATGATATCGAGCCCCCTTCGAAAGCTTGACTGCTGCGTCGTGAGCGACTCCGGCGGGGCGATAGTGGTGACTTCCCGGGACAGAGCGAGCGACACGCGGCGAGGAGGTCCGTCGATCCTTGGCTTTGGCGAAGCAATCAGCCATGGCCAGATGAACCAGATGTCCGATCTGACAACGACCTGCGCAGAGTTCTCCGGGCGCCGCGCGTTCGAGTCAGCGGGTCTTACTCCCGGCGATATCAAGGTGGCCCAGATCTATGACTCGTTCACGATCACGGTCGCTCTTTCGTTAGAGGCGCTTGGCTTCGTGCCAAAGGGCGAGGTCGGGGGCTTTATCGCCGGCGGCGGGATTGCAGCGGGCGGGCGACTTCCCATCAACACTGATGGTGGTGGGCTTTCCTCCAATCATGCCGGGCGGCGCGGGATGTTCGCCATCATCGAAGCTGTCCGTCAACTGCGTGGCGAAAGCCACGGACTGCAGTTGAGCGATCCGGAACTGTGCCTCGTCAATGGGACGGGCGGCTGGCTGTCGGCAACATCTACTCTCATCCTTGGAGGAAAATAATGTTCGAGATGAGTTCTGTCCTCCCGCTTCATAACGGCCTCACTGAGGCGTGGTTTGACGCAGTGGCGCGCGATCAACTGCTAATCCAGCGTGACCCGGAAACCGGCCGAGTTCAAATGTATCCGCGCGCCCGGGTTCTTGGGGCGCCTCAACGCGAGCCGGAATGGGTGCCCACTTCGGGCCGAGGAGTGCTTTATTCCTTTACAGTCGTTCACCGATCGGTGCATCGCGAGTTCTCCTCGCTGACACCGTTCGTCATTGCACTTGTCGATCTTGACGAAGGTCCGCGGATCACAAGCTGGATCGTCGATACGCCACTGGAAAACATCCGATGCGACATGAAGCTGAGGCTCGTTTTCCGAGAAATTCACTCGGGATTTAAAATGCCCTGCTTTGCTGAGGCTTGAACTATGCAGACAGTGTTTACCGACATCGAGGAAGGCGCGGTCTTTGTGTCCGCGGGCAGGACGGTTACCGAGGCCGACATCGTGAACTTTGCTGGTCTGAGCGGAGATTTCAATCCGCTTCACACCGATGAGGAATGGGTTCGGGCAAACACCAAGTTCCCGTCGCGGATCGCTCATGGGTTGCTCATTCACTCCATCGGCGAAGGCCTGACTTGCAAGGAATTACTGACCTGGAAAATTCTCGCGTTCCTTGAGACACAACGAAGGATGCTCCTGCCGGTGCTTCCAGGAGATCGCATCTCGCAGCGCTATACCGTCAAATCCAAAAGGCCGAGCTCAAAAGACCCGTCTCGCGGAGTCGTCGAGGTGGAGGTTACAATCACCAACCAGCGGGGAGAGGTCGTTCAGGACGGCTATAACAAGTATTTGATTGGGGGAGATAACTGATGCGTGGGTTGCACGGAAAGATCGTCATGGTCACGGGCAGCGCGCAGGGAATCGGCAAGGCAACGGCACTTCGATTGGCAGACGAAGGTGCGGTTGTCATTGTTGCTGATCGGAACATAGAGGGCGCCAGGTCGGTCGCAGATGAGATCGACCCTGCGGGTGAGCGCGCAAGGACAATCCTCCTCGACGTGTCGAGCCGGGAAAGCTGGCAGCAAGCCGCCGCAACCGTTAAGGATATCTACGGTGGGATCGATGGTTTGGTTAACAACGCTGGCATCACGCGAGACAAATCACTGCTCAAGATGAGCGAGGAAGACTGGGATCTCGTGATCGAGGTAAATTTGAAGGGTGCTTGGCTCGGCTGCCAAGCGGTTGTCCCGCTCATGGCGACTCGCGGAGGTGTGATCGTAAATTTGTCGTCCGAATCTCGGTGGGGTGCCTTCGGACAGTCAAACTATGCTTCCGCGAAGGCGGGCCTCGTCGGATTGACGCGAACTGTGGCCCTCGAGCATGCGAGACACAACATCAGGGTCAATGCAATCGCTCCTGGAACCACAATGACGCCCATGGTGGAAGCTGTGCCGGAAGAGGTACGCAAGGGATGGCTGGAGAACATTCCACTGGGTCGTGAAGCTCAACCTTCCGAGATCGCGTCGGCCATCGCATTCCTGCTCTCTGATGATGCAAGTTATATCACAGGGCAGATCCTTGGCGTCAACGGAGGATCTGCCCTTTGAAATTGGAACACTCCCAAGTGAACCGTTTCCTCTTGAACGTCTTCGAGGAGCAAGGGGTCTATGCTCTGCTGAACTGAGAAGTCGCCGGCCCCACTCAAATCTCTTTTTGGTTCAGAGGACCGGCGGCCAAGCCGCCGTCGATTCCGTGAACCGCTCCACTGATGAAGGTTGCTTGCGCAGACGAAAGGTACGCTTTGAGGTGGCCCACTTGCGCCGGAGAGCCCGCTTGTCCCATCGGCGTGTGACGTAGCAGCGATATCTTGGAGGTAGTCAGAGCAGAACTTTCGTTCGGGCCTGCCGGAGGGTGAAATTCTCCAGAACACCGCAACTGGCGACATTGCATCGTACGCCCTCGGGAGCGTAGTCCAATGTCGTTCCTTTGATGATGGCCCACACGAGGGCCATCATCAATGCAAAGAGGCCGCTACGCGCGAACTCGCTCCGATTTGGGATCGTACCAACCGCCGAGCTGAACCTCGATCGAGTAGCGCTTCATCGCCACCTCGACCTCCCAGGTTCCGCCCGCCAGCCAATCCTTGCTAACACCGTTATCGGCCTCGACATAGCCGAGACCAAGGGAGGCCTTGACACGGTGGCCGTAGGCACCTGACATGATCGAGCCGACGATGACGCCGTCGCGCAGCAGCGGCTCGTAATGGAAGAGCATCGGCGGGGTTTCGTCGTCGGCCTTGACCTTGACCTGCACGAGTCGCTTTTTGAGCGTGCCTGCCGCTTTCTGGCGCGCTAGCGCATCGCGACCGATGAAGCCGCCCGGTTTGTCGAGCGCGACCGTGAAGCCGACACCGCCTTCGAATGGCGTATCTTCCTCACCTATATCATGACCCCAATGGCGATAGCCCTTCTCCATGCGCATCGAGTTCAGCGCGAAGAAACCGGCGTTCTTCAGGTTGAATGCTTGGCCGGCTTCGGTCAGAACTTCGAAGACGTGCACGGCGACTTCGCTCGGGATATAGAGTTCGAAGCCGAGTTCGCCGACGAAGGTGAGGCGGCTCGCACGCACGCGGGCATAACCGAGATCGATTTCCCGACTGGTGCCGAAGGGAAAGGCTTCCTTCGAGAAGTCGTCCGGCGAGACACGCGACAGGAGATCGCGGGACTTCGGTCCCCAGAGCGCCAACATCGCGAGGCCGGAGGTAATGTCGGTGATATAGACCTGTGCGCCGTCAGGCACGCGACGTTTGAACCAGGCAAGATCACGTCTCTGCGAGACCGCCACCGTAACTACCATGAACGATTGTTCAGTCAGCCGCGTGATGGTGACGTCGGCCTCGATGCCACCCAAATCGTTCAGCCATTGGGTGTAGATCACCTTCCCAATCGCGACGTCGCATTCGGCGGCACTGATCCAGTTCAATGCCTTAAGCGCGTCCGGACCCTCAACTATGTATTTGACGAAGCAGCTGTGGTCGAAGAGCGAAACGTTTTCGGCCGTGTTGGCGCATTCGGCGGCGACGTTGTCGAACCAGCTCGGCTTGGAGTAGGAATATTCGATGCTGGCGACTTCCTCCGCCGTGCCGTAGAAGCCGGGGCGTTCCCAGCCGGCCAGTTCGGTCATGAAGGCGCCGGATGCCAGAAGCCGGTCGTGGAAGGGCGAGCGGCGGATGCCGCGGGCGGTTTCGAACTGCTTGCTCGGCCAGTGCATATCATAGAGCGAGCCAATCGTTTCGACGGCACGGTCTTCCAGGTACTTCTTGTTGCGCTGGAATGACTGCGTGCGGCGCACGTCCACGTCGAGCAATTCAACCGGCGGGCGGCCTTCGGCAACCCAGGACGCCATGGCTTTGCCGACCCCGCCGGAGGAAAGGATGCCCACCGAATTAAAGCCGGTTGCGACGAACAGGCCATTAACTTCGGCCGTCTCGCCAAGATGATATCGATTGTCCGGGGTGAAGCTTTCCGGCCCGTTGAAGAACAGCTGGATTCCGGTTTCCTGCAGAACGGGGACACGGTTCATCGCCATCTCGAGATAGGGGCTGATGTGATCCAAGTCCTCAGGAATCGTGTCGAAGCAGAAGCTTTCGGAAATGCCTTTCTGGCCCCAGGGTTTCGCGCCGGGCTCGAAGAAGCCGACCAGCAGCTTTCCGGCGTCTTCCTTATAATAACTCCATTCGTCTGCCGTGAACATGACCGGCAGATCGCGGGGCAGACCCGGAATAGCCTCGGTGACGACGTAGAAGTGCTCGGCAGCATGCAACGGTATCGTCACCCCAATCTGGGCCGCGAGGTCGCGCGACCACATGCCGCCAGCAATAACCACCTTCTTTGCAGCGATTTTGCCCCGCTCGGTCATCACGCCAACGGCTCTGCCATTCTCAGTCAGGACCTGCGTTACCTTGGTCCCCTCCAGTATCTTGGCTCCTCCCTTCCGCGCCCCTTTGACATATGCCATCGTCACGTCGGCCGGGTTGACCTGCCCATCGTTAGGGAACCAGAAACCGCCAACAAGGCCTTCGGTGCTAATTGGCGACCAGCGCTCCTTGATTTGGTCCACCGTTAACGCTTCGACAGGCAAGCCGAAATTACGTCCCATCGAGGCCCCTCGCGCAAGTTCCTCGTAGCGTGCCGGTGTCTTTGCAAGTCGCAGTGAACCGTTTCGCTTAAAGCCGGTTGCCTGCCCGGTCTCTTCCTCGAGCCGGCCAAACAGTTCGCCAGTATATTGAGCAAGCTCGGTCATACGCCGGGTCGCGCGCAACTGAGTTACGAGACCGGCCGCATGCCATGTCGTCCCACTCGTCAATTGTTGACGTTCGCACAAGACCACGTCAGTGATCCCTAACTTAGTGAGGTGGTATGCGATCGAGCACCCTGCGATACCGCCGCCAACAATAACGACATCAGCCTGAGTGGGCATGTCCATTAAACGATTCCTTCTTGTCCAAGTTTAGTTAACCCTCATCCCTCGGCCCGACCCTCCCTTTTGTTTTGAGCTCTGGATCCTAAGGCGGGTAAAATGAGCTTTTCGTCCACTCTCCGCAGAAAGCTGGCGAGGAGCATAGCACAGCGATATTGAAACTCTACAGAAAATATGCTGAGTTTATAAATGCGCGACGGGTGCACCACGCAACAGCAGCTGAAGAGGAATGAAGATGCCGGATCAAGAAATTGTTGAGCCCCTAAATGATGCAATCTCGCGCGGCGTGGGCGTCATCCGGTTCTTCTCGCCGCTCACCATCCAGGATGAGGTCTTCGCGGAAGCCCTCGATATTCTGGAGAAAAGTCTTCTCGAATGTGCCAAGGAGACCTGATAAATGGCAATCTCCGATAAGCTTCTTTCCAAGCTCAACGACCGAAACCTTCTCACCGACAAGGCCGTAATCGGCGGCGAATGGCTAAGCGCCAGCGCGTCCGGCAAGACATTCGAGGTGACGAACCCTGCGACGGGCGAAGTCATCGCCACTCTGCCGGACATGGATCGGGCCGACACGGCTCGCGCGATTGAATCAGCCTGTGCCGCTCAGAAGGCATGGGCGAGAAAGACCGGCAAGGAGCGCGCTGCCATCTTGCGTAAGCTCTATGATCTGATGGTCGCCAATGCCGATGACCTCGCGACGATCCTGACGATGGAAATGGGCAAGCCATTTTGGGAAGCGCGCGGTGAGATCCTGTACGGCGCCTCCTACGTGGAGTGGTTCGGAGAAGAGGCTAAGCGCGTCTACGGCGATACCATTCCCGGCCATCAACCGGATAAACGGATCATCGTACTGAAGCAGCCTGTCGGCGTCGTCGCCGCGATCACGCCTTGGAACTTCCCGAATGCCATGCTGGCTCGAAAGCTTGCACCGGCGCTCGCCGCTGGTTGCTCGCTGGTCTCCAAGCCGGCCGCGGAAACGCCTTTATCGGCGCTGGCGCTTGCCATACTTGCGGAACGCGCCGGTCTGCCGGGCGGACTCTTCAACGTCGTCCTCTCAACCGACTCAGCGTCGGTGGGCCAGGAGATGTGCTCCAACGACAAGGTTCGAAAGCTCACCTTCACCGGCTCCACCAATGTGGGCAAGATCCTAATGCGGCAGGGCGCCGACCAGGTTCTGAAACTCGGTCTCGAACTCGGCGGTAATGCACCGTTCATCGTGTTCGATGATGCTAATCTGGATGCCGCTGTCGAAGGTGCGATGGTATCCAAATATCGCAACAATGGGCAGACCTGCGTCTGCGCCAATCGGCTTTACGTTCAGGCCGGCGTCTATGATGCTTTCGCAGAAAAGCTCGCTGCCAAGGTTGCCCAGATAAAGGTAGGCGATGGTTTCGAGGCTGGCGTGTCAGCAGGGCCGCTTATCTCCGACAAGGCGCTGGCGAAGGTGGAGGATCACATCAGCGATGCTCTTTCAAAAGGTGCGCGCTTGACAATTGGAGGTAAGCGCGACGACAAGGGCGGATTGTTCTTCGAGCCTACGATTCTCACGCACGTAACGACCGAGATGAAAGTGGCGCGAGAGGAGACGTTCGGTCCCGTGGCGCCTCTGTTTCGCTTCGAGACCGAGGAGGACGTGATTGCAATGGCCAACAATTCCGAATTCGGCTTGGCGTCCTACTTTTTCTCCAGCGATCTCTCAAAGGTCTTCAGGGTTGCCGAAGCACTTGAATACGGCATGGTCGGTATCAATACGGGTCTGATTTCAACTGAAGTTGCTCCCTTCGGCGGGATCAAGCAGTCGGGCCAGGGACGAGAAGGATCGAAATACGGGATCGAAGATTATCTCGAAGTCAAATACCTCTGCCTCAGCGTATGAAAGTGAGAGGGAGGGCAGCCTTCTCGCCCTCCCTTTCGCTGAACCTGCTAGAAGGTTGGCGGGGTGTTGATCCACAGCAGGCGGCAGGTTTCGGGGCCGACGGCCCGCCAGGAATGAGCTCGTTGGCTTTCGAAATAGATGGTATCGCCTTCATTAAGCGTCGCAAGGCCGAGACCGTCGACTTCGATCTCGAAACTTCCCTGAAGAACGCGAATGAATTCTTCGCCTTCGTGCCTATAGAAGCCTTCGCTTGCGGCGCCAGGTGCGAGCGTCCACTCCTGACAGTCCATCATCCGCGGGCCTGATGCGAGTTCATGAATACGAATGCCCTTGCCAAGAGATGGCAACATGCGCCCCTCGCCCTTTCGTACGACAGCGTCGACAATTTCGTGCGGGCTGGCGGTCAATTGCGTAACAGTTACGCCCAATGCTTCAGCGATTGCACGCAGAAGGAGAACGCTTGCGCCGCGCGATGTGCGCTCCAGCGTACTGAGGACGGAGGGTGAGACATCGACCTTTGCGGCGAGCGCTGAAATGGTCAGCTTCTTTTCTCTCCGGAGCCTGCGAATTTCGAAACCGAGCCGGGGGGACGGGTCCTCGCGAAGCGGTCCATTGGCATCCTGTGTGGCAGCGTCGAGGGAGGATTTGATGGCTGCTAGGTTTAGTCCCTGTTGTGACCGAAGCCTAACGATATGATGGACGCGCGCAAAGTCGTCCTCGCTGTACATGCGGTAGCCGCTCGCCGACCGAGAAGGCACGATTAGACCATGTTGTTCCCAGAGCCGCAGGGTTGCGGTCGGAACGCCGGTGGCGGCAGAAACCTCGGAAACTTTATAGGATTTGCCCATCGCATCTTGCTCGACATACACGCGCTCAAGTTTTGCTACGAAACTAACGGCTAATTATCAACTCCCCGGCTGGTTCTTCCCGTGCTTACAGTCACATATTCTGGTAAAGCGGCCCCTCCCCGCTCTTTCTTCCACCGGAGTCCCGGACGGCCCTCCCCGAACATTCACATGTTCGGATATACCGGCCCTTCGCCCCCTTGTGGCGGCACCCAGTTGATGTTCTGGTTCGGGTCCTTGATGTCGCAGGTCTTGCAGTGGACGCAGTTCTGGGCGTTGATCACGAAGGTCGGCTGGCCGTCCTTCTCCACCCATTCATAGACACCCGCCGGACAGTAGCGCGAAGATGGGCCGGCATAGACCTCGTATTCCGAGCGCTTCTGCAGATCCCAGTCGTTCACCTGCAGATGCACCGGCTGGTCCTCCTCGTGATTGGTGTTCGACAGGAACACCGAGGAGAGCCGGTCGAAGGTCAGCACCCCGTCCGGCTTCGGATAGTCGATCTTCTCGTGCTTGGCGGCCGGCTCGAGCGATTGCGCATCGGTTTTGCCGTGCTTCAGCGTCCCGAAGAAGGAAAACCCGAAGAGCTGGTTGGTCCACATGTCGAGACCGCCGAGCGCCACTCCAACGGCGGTGCCGAATTTCGACCACAGCGGCTTG
>ATWE01000040.1 GCA_000421085.1 Ensifer sp. USDA 6670 | reverse complement strand
GAGCCTGCAGCGCAGGCTCAACCTTGCGCTTTGCCGACCTGGTGGTTCTGGCGGGGTGGCTGCACCCGTTCCCATTCCGAACACGGCCGTGAAACGCCCCAGCGCCGATGGTACTTCGTCTTAAGACGCGGGAGAGTAGGTCGCTGCCAGGTCTGCAAATCGCAAGGAAAACCAAAATCTTCTCTCACACATTCGGCACGGCCGATACGCAAAACTCGGACGAGATTTGCCCGCAAAACTCGGATAACGCGGGGTGGAGCAGCCCGGTAGCTCGTCAGGCTCATAACCTGAAGGCCGCAGGTTCAAATCCTGCCCCCGCAACCAAACATACACAGACATACCCACAAGGCCCGCTTCAGCGGGCCTTTTGCCGTTCTGGGACCTCCTCCTCAGCGCCGGAGCGGGTGCGCCTCGGACAGTGCTACCTCCAGCGAAATAGTATCGAGTCGCTATTCGATGCGTCCGTAACCGACCGCACCGCGCGGACCGCAATCTCCCTCTGTTTGCCCGGTTGAGCGCCCGGAAGGTTATGGTTAGGTTCGGGGCATGGGGATGCTCAACGACATTGGCGGACTGCCGGCATTGACGGTGCGCCTTCTTGCACGGTTCTGGCCGCAGCTTCTGCTTGTCGCTGCGCTCGGCTATATCGCACGTGTCCTGCTCCTCGAGGCGGCGGTCGGCGTCGGCCTGAAAGTTCCCCTTGGCGGAATGGTAACGCTGTCGCTTGTCGTCCTCGTCAAGCTGCTGGTCGTCATTGCGATGTTCGCGATCCTGCGCCCGGGCTTGCCGGCGCTCGCGGCGTTGCGCGGCGCGGCGCCAGGTGCTGGCGTGGCGACGAAGGAACGGCTGTCGAACCGCCTTCTGGTGATCACCTCCGCAGCCATCCTGCCGTTCTTCGCCTATTACGCCGCGTGGGGTTTCCTCGGCGACACGGTTCGCGAGTATTCGCGTCTTGCCCTGGATCGGGTGGCAATGGGAGAACGGTTGCAGATTTTCGAGCTCCTGCGCACGCGCAGCCTGGTCGCGGCGATCCTCGCCTGCTGGTTCGTGCGATGGCTCGCCAAGCGCGCCAATGGGCGCCTGCAGTCGCCGTGGCTCCGCCTCGTGGTCGTGACTGCGGATGCGAGCTGGATCTTCATCGGGCTCTATGCGCTGGACAGATGGAAGGCCGACTTCATAAGCTGGATCGGCGCGGGCGCGTTTCTCGATACGGTGGAAGCCGGCATCCTCGGATTTTCCATGGAAGCACACGCGGCAGCGGGCGGCACTGCGGTGGAGTTCCAGGAGCCTGGGCTCGTCACGCAGGCGCAGGAGCTGTTCTTCTACGCCCTTCTGCCGCTCGTCTGGCTTGTCATGGCTGCCATCGTCTATGGCTACGACCTTTCGGCAAAACCCGTCGCCGCTCCGCCGCCGTCTGCTCGCGCCACGACGCTGCGCAAATGGCTGGCCGATTTCGCCGCGCATTTTCTCGGAGGCTACCGGTCCCGCTACCGACCGGTCTGGGCCTGCCTGCGCACAGTGCTCGGCGCCGGTCTCGGGACGTTGCTCGCCTTCGTCGTGCTTTACCGCGCTACCAGCTGGCTCCCCGCCTGGGCGTGGTACGGCGCAACCCGTCATCTTGGGCCGCATGATCTCGAAACCTGGCAGCGGATTAGCGACGTCCTGGCCGTTCTCGTCGGCAGTCCAACCGAACTCGACGGCGGAATCCTTTTCGGTCCGGTGCGGATCGCCCTGCTGGCCGCCATGCTGGAATACGCCGTGTCCCGATCCGGTGAACCCGGCGACGCGCAGGCTTATGGTAACCGGAAAGGCGCTATTTCAAGCGAATCAGCGGCGAGCCAGTCAGGGCAAGCGACAGGGTGAACCCATCTGCCTGCCGCGGCACGAGAAAGAGCTCAACCACGCGAAGCGGTGCCTTGCCGGCTTCGCCGATCGTCAGCGTCGTGCATTGCGGGCTGTCGGCGACCTCGGGACCGGCCTCGCGTAAAAGGCGGCCGGGCAGCGGCAGCGGGTCCCAGCGGCGGCCAACGCCATCCGTCAGCGAGAGCGCGCAGGGCAGGGCCTGCTGCAAGACATCCGCTGCCTGAACCGAGAGGTCGATTTGCGCCAGCATGAGGCTGGTATCCGGCAAGGTTCCCGGCAGACGGCGCAGCGATGTAAGCCGCCAGCTGGCGCCGGCGCCTTGCCCGCTGCCGTCGCGTTCGACGGTCACAGGTGCCTCCATGCGCCGTTGCAGCCAGGCGGCGAATTCGCCGCGGGACCCGACGAGGATCGCGAGCGGCACGACGGCGAGCAGCGATACGAGGCTGATCCAGTAGCTCTTTCTCTCCCGTGACGAAGCCCGCGCGCTCATTGATGAAGCTCCAGCGACCAGGGCATGATGCGGCCGCCGCGTGCAAGGGTGAGGGACTCATGCCTGTTTTCCGGCGGCACGCTGTCCATGGCGATCTCCACCTGCTCCGACAGGGGAATCACCGCGGTTTCGGCGACCAGCAGGGTACCGCCCTCGATCTGGTCCTCGGGCAGCTCGAACACCAGCAGCACCGGGCGCGGAATGCCGGGCTCCAGGCGCTCGGAACCCAACAGGCCGGGCAAACTGTCGATGCGCGTGCTCATGGCGAAGCGCAGACCGGAAGGGCCGCGCCATGCAGCCGAGGTCAGCGACACCGATCGGTCCCGCGCCTTCGCCGCCGCTTCGACGACGAGCCATTTTCCGGAGGTGGTGTAGGTGCGCGGCTCGCCGAAATGCGAAGCGACCAGTTGTCGGGCGAGATGCACCTTGGCGACCCCGAAGACAAAACCTTCGGTCTGCGCCGGTTTTCCCTGCGCGGCAGCCACCGCCACGGGGGACAGGATTTCGCTGTAGGAGGGGGTCGAGTGCTGCATGCCGTAGAGCGCCGCCGCCGCCAGGAGCAGGGCGACGAAATTTGCGGAGGCCGTCATTGCCTTGCCCTCGACGCTTGCTGCGTGACAGTCAGGAACACCACCGCCACGGCATCATGGTCGAACCAGTTGGAGGCACCATAGAGATTGTCGCGTTTCTTGTAGATCTGGCTCCCGATCAGCAGTTTCAACTCACGCGGCGGCATTTCCCCCGCCGGCCATTCCCACACGGCGGTCAAGCTCTCCGGCATGCCCGGGTGCAGGCTGGGGCCGAATGCCTTGTCCCGCGTGAGATAGAAGGTCGGCGAGGCAAGTTTCGCTTCCGGGCCGGCAAAGGTGAGCAGTTTCGCCGGCAGGTAGGCGGTCGACGCCGAGCGGTTGCCGGCCTCGAAATCGACAAGCAGGAAAGTTTTCGGCTCGGGCGGCCTCCTGCCGGAAGGTGGGAAATCGCTCACGCGGGCTGCGGCGATCGTCACATGCCATCGCCCGGTATCGACCGTTTCGCCCGGCACGGCGGCGCGCAGGGGTTCGGGATTGGCGGCGCGATAGATAGCCGCTCCGTAGGAGATCGCACTGGCCGCCAGACTGCCGATACTGGCTGCGGCCAGCGCAATGAGCCGTTGCCGGTAGCTCCCTCGTTGCTCGTTCATCGCCACACCCGATTGGCAGCCGTTCACAAATCGACCCAAGCCCGCGGAGGAACCTAAAGCAATTTTCGCCAAGGCGCCACGTTCTGGCAATTCGACGACCGCAATGCCAATCGGAATCCAACACGCGCTCAGCAACGATCGGTGCTCGATTCGGTCACCACGACGTCCATCCGGATGTCATGCGCCTGAGGATAAATGGTCTTTATCCTCGACTGTGCGAAACCGACGCCCAGCACGCGGCGCGTCGCCGTCATTGTCGCTAGTGTCCGGTCGTAATAGCCCCCGCCATAACCGAGCCGATAGCACGACGGATCAAAACCCACGACCGGGGCGACGACGATATCGGGGGTGCATGAAGCAGGCCTGGCCGGGACGGGTATGTTCCAGATGCCGCGGATGAGTTTGTCGCCCGGCCGCCAGATGTGAAACTCCAGAGGTCGCCCCTTTTCCACAACCACCGGAAGCGCACATTGGCCGCCGTCATCGGTTATTTGCCGCATCAGCGGTCTCAGGTCGGGCTCACCCCGAAACGGCCAGTAGACGCTGACCACACGGCCGCGCACATGTCCGATTTCTGCAAGCAGGCGGCCGACGATCTGCGCTTCGCAATCGGCCCGAAGGTCGTGAGATATAGCCAGCCGTTGGGCGATGAGGCGAGCACGTTCGCTTGTCCGCCACCGCCTGACATCGGCACAGATCGACCGGTCGGACGAAGGGCCTGCATAGGCCGGGTCGAGTTCGTGCATAAGGCAGGGTGGCGAGGCAAGGATCGGCGGAATATCATCATCGATGTCCATTCCTGTTACCTCCCCGTCCTCTTCATTCAAAAGGCCTCAAGCCTTCCAGAAGAACGTCAACGTGTTCCGGCCCGATATGGGCGAAGCAGCCGAAAGGATACCCAGATGAAAGCAATCAATATTCCAGAAAAGCTGGCCCTGTTTTCAAGCCATTGGGACCCGCACGTCGTGTCCGATTACAACGACAACGATGTCATGGTCGTCAAGTTTAAAGGGGAATATCCATTTCACAAGCATGAGACCACGGACGATTTCTTCTACGTCCTCGAGGGCGAAATGATCATGGATATCGAAGGGAAACCCTCTCAGGTCGTCAGAGCTGGCGAGCTGTTCGTGGTTCCGAAAGGCGTTGTACATCGTCCCCGAGCAGAACAAGAGGTCAAGGTTCTTCTAATAGAGCCAAAGGGGGAACCCAATTCGGGTGACTCGGATCGAGAACCCGCGCCAAAACCACGCATCTAGCGCGCCCGGATGGCTTGGTTCTGCATATAATACCCATGGCTCGACGCCTCAGATACCCTGCCCATTGCCCTGCATTATGTCGGACAGACCATTATGCGAGAGACTTTTGGCCAAAGTCGCGAGCAGGTCGGTCTGGGATATGATGCCCACGACCTTGCCGTCGTCGTCAAGAATGACGACGGCGTGTGTCGCCCCGTCCGTCAGGCGGGGGAGCAGGCCGATCGCCGGGTCGGATGGCCTGGCGGTAGCTGCCGCGGTTACCGGCAATTTGCTGCCGACCTCTTTGCCGGCGAGCTCCCGCAGGCCCACCGTACCCTGAAGCTTCTCGTTCTCGTCAAGCACTGGAAGTGTACGAATGTCGTGCGTCAACAACAGGTGCCGTGCATGGTCAGGGGTCGTGTCGCCGGGCACGGTTACGACGTCGCGGGACATGATGTCGGCACAGGTCAGCTCTCCCCTCTGTCGGATGAGGGCCTGCAGCTCGACTTCCCTCAAGAGGGCATCGATGTCTTCGCGGCTGACATCCAGTGTTTCATTCAACCGCGCTATTGCCGAGTCTATGTCCTCGGAATTGAAGCCGACACGAAGCGCAGGTGGTGGATCCGCCGTCGCGTGTGTATTCACCGGCGCAATTCCGGGTCGATGAGGATATTGGCGGCGGGCCAGCCGATGGAACACCATGCCCAATCCGACGAGGATCAAGGAGTTGATCGCGACGGGTATGAACGGGAACCAGAAGCCCGAGCGTGCGACCGCGGCTCCACCGATCACGGCCGTCAGCGCGGCGGCGCCTCCTGGCGGGTGAAGCGATCGCGTCAGCGACATCGCAAGGATTGCCAGAGCGACTGCGAGGCCGATGGCAAGCATCTGGTCCGCCACGATATAGGTCACAGAGACGCCGATCAGGGCGGAAATCGTATTCCCGCCGATGATCGACCATGGCTGCGCGAGCGGACTGGCCGGCACGGCAAAGAGCAAGACCGCAGAGGCGCCGATGGGCGCGACGATCAACGGCAGCTGGGGGTCGTCGCCGAAAACGAACCCGCAGACGAGCCCGGTGACACAGATTCCGATCAACGCTCCGATGCAGCCGATCAAGCGTTCTTTCAGCGTTGCACCCGCCAGAATCGGCGAGAACAGCTTGAATCTCGGCAAATAGCCGGATTTTCGATCGTGGGGCGGAGGGACAATCATTCTGGGACGTCGGATGCAGTTGCTTATTTTTCGAAGCTTATGTGCCTATAAAAAGGGCGAGGCAATAGCACGGACGGATTTCTGTGTGGTTCCAGGCGCCATTTCGGAAATGCAGGCAATGTGACCGGACGCGATGACTCGGATCGAGGAGAGGTGCCCGTGATTTCAGGCGCAATCCTCGGCACAGCGGTCGCTATGGCAGTGCGTCATTGTCGTTGGCTGCTGCAGCCGATTCCGGGTGGGGCTGAAAGTTGGCACGAAAATTGCTGCCATTACACGACCAAGGCCGGTACGGGTGCAATTTGGATTTCTTCGGCTTCTCCTCCTCTGTGCTGATTTGGCTTGCTCTGGGATTGAGCGGCCCCGCGGTTCTCGCGGCTTTTCGCACGGACTCCTATAGCTGGGAATCCGCCGCCGAAACGACTGTCGGAGCAACGGTTTTCGTCGGAGCGCTGGGTTTGTATCTCTCTGCCGGAAGCGTTCTTGCCGCAGCGGTCGCCTCGCTCACAGCTCTTGCAATCGCCCCAATGTTTCGCCTGAAGGGTCAGCGATTGCCGATGCTGGCCGTGTCGGTTCTCTGCCTCGGCATCTATATGTAAAGCGTTTCGTTCCGACGTTGCGTGGGCCAGCGCCACCTATTTTCTCCCATCCCCGGCAAAAGGACGCAACGCCCGCAGGCGCGCTCCGGCCGACAACTCGCCGTTGCGGGTTGCCCCTTGGTCCAACTTCTCATGCCCGTGCCTTCGACCGATAATCCGGCTGGCTCACGTGCCAGCTCTCGAGCTCGGGGAACGGTTTCCGGCTCGAAGTGGCTGTCGGGCCGAGGTCACGCCTTGATGTGCAGGGATGCAAGCCGCGCATCGGAAAACACATATCACCGATTAGGAGTAGAGCATGAGCCCTCCAGATACCGACAAGCGCGAAAATTTGCAGGATTCCTTGTCTTTAAATCGTCGAAGCCTCCTGCTCGGCGGCACGATGCTCGCTGCGGCTGCAGCAAGCGGCGCCACGGGCGTTAGCACCGCAAAGGCTCAGGAGCAGCCGGCGGCTTCCGGCGGAAAACAGCCCAACATTCTCGTCATTTGGGGAGATGACATCGGTACATGGAATATCAGTCACAACAATCGTGGCATGATGGGTTACAGGACGCCGAACATCGACCGGCTTGCCCAGGAAGGCTTGTCTTTCACGGATTACTACGGACAGCAAAGCTGCACTGCAGGTCGGGCCGCCTTTATTGGCGGCAACGTCCCCGTCCGCACCGGCATGACGAAGGTGGGTCTCCCCGGTGCGAAGGAAGGCTGGCAACAGAGCGACGTGACGATGGCCACCGTCCTCAAAAGCCAAGGATATGCAACGGGTCAGTTCGGGAAGAACCACCAAGGCGACCGTGACGAACACCTCCCGACCAATAACGGTTTCGATGAGTTTTTCGGCAACCTCTACCACCTCAATGCCGAGGAAGAGCCCGAGAACCGCGATTATCCGAAAAGCACGGACTTCCGCAAGAATTTTGGCCCGCGCGGCGTCATCAAGGCCAGTGCGGACGGAAAGATCGAGGATACCGGACCGCTGACGAGAAAGCGGATGGAGACGGTCGATGCGGAGACTCTCTCTGCGGCCCGAGATTTCATCACACGTCAGCATGAGGCGCAGAAGCCGTTCTTTGTCTGGTGGAACGCTACGCGAATGCATTTTCGCACGCATGTGAAAGAGTCCAATACCGGGATATCCGGACCGAGCGGCGACGAATACCATGACGGGATGGTCGAGCATGACATGCAGGTCGGCGAGCTGCTGAAGCTTCTGGACGACCTCGGCATCGCTGAAAACACCGTCGTCATGTACTCCACCGACAATGGGCCTCACTACAACACATGGCCGGATGCCGCCACGACGCCCTTCAGAAGCGAGAAGAATTCGAACTGGGAAGGGGCCTATCGTGTTCCGACCTTTGTCCGCTGGCCCGGTCGCTTTCCGGCTGGAAAGACGCTGAACGGTATCGTTTCGCACGAGGATTGGCTGCCGACCTTCGCCGCCATCGCGGGGGCGCCGGACATCAAGGAAAAACTTCTCGAAGGGGTCGATCTGAACGGCCGTCATTACCGCAACTACATCGACGGCCACAACCAGCTCGAATATCTGGAAGGCAAGGTCAACGAATCGCCGCGCCGCGAGTTCTGGTACGTGAATGACGACGGTCAGGTCGTGGCGGCGCGTTACGACGATTGGAAAGTTGTCTTTCTGGAAAACCGCGGCGAGGCCTTCGGCGTCTGGCGCGAACCCTTCACCGAACTGCGTGTGCCGCTTCTCTTCCACCTGCGCCGTGATCCCTTCGAGAAAGCCCAGCACAATTCGAACACCTATAACGATTGGTTCCTGGAACGAGCCTTCGTCGTCGTGCCGATCCAAGGCATGGCGGCCAAGTTCCTGCAGACGATGAAGGATTATCCTCCGAGTCAATCGCCTGGATCGTTCAATCTGAGCAAGATCGAAGCTGCCTTGCGCGGAGCCGGCGGAAGCAACTAGCCAATGTGCCAGCGACGGTCCGGGCCCCATTAGCGGACCGTCGCTGGCTGGATTCAATCGAGGGATGTGGCCACCGCCTTGTGGGGCCGAATTGATTGACGGTGCCGTGCTGCGCTCAACCGGATATCAGCTTCGAAAGCTGTCCGGACACCTTCAGGCCGGACGCTCTGTGAGCTGCAATCACGCTGTTGGCCATCAACATGGCGATGGTCATCGGTCCGACGCCGCCCGGAACCGGTGTAATGACGGATGCGATCGGTGCGCATTCCGCGAAGTCGACGTCGCCGACCAGCCGCGTCCTGTCCTCCCCCTTCTCAGGTGCGGGAACGCGGTTGATCCCGACGTCGATGACGGTGGCGCCCGGCTTCAACCAGTTCGCTTTGACCATTTCGGGCCGGCCGACCGCGGCGATCACGATATCGGCGTTGCGGCAGACCGCGGCCAGACCGCTGGTGCGGGAATGGGCGATCGTCACCGTCGCATTGGCATTCAGCAGCAATTGGGCCATCGGTTTGCCGAAGAGATTGGAACGGCCGATTACCAGCGCATTCAGGCCGGAAAGATCGCCGCCGTGCACGCGGCGCACAAAGACCGTCGCGCCTGCGGGGGTGCAGGAGATCAAGCCGCTCTCCAGATCGCCGGTTGCAAGCTTTCCGGCATTGGCGACATGCAGGCCGTCGACGTCCTTTTCGGGCCGGATCGACTGAATGACGGCGTCCGCGTCCAGATGTTGCGGCAAGGGCAGTTGCACGAGAATTCCATGGATGGCGTCATCGCCGTTCAGTCGGTGCACGAGGCCCGCAAGCTGCTGCTGTGTCGTTTCCTTCGGCAGCGTGTGCTGAACCGAAAAGAAGCCGCACTCCTTGGCCATGCGGCTTTTTGCGCCGACATAGGTATGACTTGCGGGATCGTCGCCGACGATAATGACCGCAAGCCCGGTTTTCCTGCCCGTCTGCGCCTGAAGCTCGGCGTTTGCGTCTTTTATCGCGCCGGTGATGGAAGCCGCTACGGCCTTGCCGTCGATGATCGTCGTCATGTTCGCTCTCCGACAGTGGGTTTCAGCCGAACTCCAGGCCCATCCGGGCAAGATCGTCCCAGAGACTTTCGGCAAAACCGCGCAGCACGATGATCTCGAAGGTGTCCGCTCCGACGCAGGTGACATGGGCTGCGATGTGGCCGATCAGTGTCACCGCGGACTGCCCGATCGGGAATGCGGACGGGTCAAGGTCGAGCGCCGTGCCTTTCGAAAGCGCGCGACGCGCCATCTTTCCCTCGATCCGGATGCGCACGCGGCCGTGGCTCTGATCGACACCGGTGGCGCGCGGTCCGAGGGCGGCAAAGAGGCTCTTCATTTCCGGATGCGGGATAGGTGCGTCGCTGATGATGAACCACTGGTCGGGCGAAACCGGGCGCAAAGCGTGCGGAGCCGCATCGGTGAACCTGCCGAGAAGGGGCGCGATGTCCTCCTGACCCGGCCGGGCGAGTACATGGATGATCGTGCCTTCCGGCAGTGGCGAGAGCCTGAAATCGGCGGAAGCGACCGTCTGCTTGCTGCCGAGAGCCGGGCGAAGGATTGGACGGAATTCAGACATGGAGCCTCTCGTTCTGAGGGTCGAAGAAAACCGGATTGCAGAGACGCGCAGGCGTGGATTGTCCGTGGAGGCCACTCCAGACCAGCACCTCTTCGCCATGACGGTTGCGGCCGTTCTTGACCAGCGCCAGGGCGACGGTGGATCCGACATGCGGAGAATGGGCGCTGGAGGTGACATAGCCCTCGTCGTTTTCGAGCGTGGCTGCCGCCCCCTTGGCGAGAATGTGCGAGCCGCTCCGGAACGACTGCTGCGGATCGAGCGGTACGACGCCCACCAGCTGCGGCCGGTCGGGCGCAGTCAGCCCCTCCCGCTGAAGCATCGCCTTGCCGACGAAATCCGGCTTGCTGGCCGAAACCATTTTCCCGAAGCCCAGATCGGCCGGCACGACGGTACCGTTGATCTCGTTGTGCGTCACATGGCCCTTCTCGATGCGCAAAACGCTGAGCGTCTCGACGCCGTAAGGCATGATGCCGTGATCCTTCCCCGCTTCCAGGAGCGCGTCGGCGACGCTTTCGCCATAACCGGCCGGAACCGCAAGTTCGTAGGCGAGCTCGCCCGAGAAGGAAATGCGAAAGAGGCACCCGTGAATGGCGCCGCTAAATAGCGAAACCTCCTTCGCTGCAAGATACGGGAACGCCGCATCGGATATGTCCTCATCGACGATCTTCTGCAGGATCATGCGTGCTTTCGGACCGGCAATCGCCATCTGCGCCCACTGGTCGGTGATGGAGGCCAGACGCACGTCCAGTTCGGGCCAGAGCACCTGCTGACAGAATTCGAGGTGGTTCATGACGCCAGCCGCATAAGCGGTGGTCGTCGTCATGAAAAAGCGGTTCTCCTCGAGGCGGCTCGTCGTGCCGTCGTCGTAGATGAAGCCGTCCTCGCGCAGCATGAGCCCGTAACGCGCCTTTCCGACGGGCAGTTTGAGGAAGGCGTTGCAGTATACGCGATTGAGGAATTCGGCGGCGTCGCTTCCGGATATCTCGATCTTGCCGAGCATCGATACGTCGCAGAGCCCGGCATTCTTCCGCACGTTCAGCACTTCTCGCTCGACGCTCTCCCGCCAGGTCCGTTCACCGCTCAGCGGAAACCAGGAGGATCGATACCAGAGACCTGTCTCAACGAAGACGGCACCGTGTTTCTTTGCCCAATCATGGAGCGGCGACTTGCGGACCGGTTGAAAATGATGGCCCGTATGCGCGCCGGTCAGTGCACCGAAGGATACCGGCGTGTAGAAGGGGCGGAAGGTCGTCGTCCCGACCTCGGCGGGCGAGACGCCGCGTGCCTTGGCGATCAACCCGATCGCATTGACGTTCGAAAGCTTGCCCTGATCCGTGGCCATGCCGCTGGTAGTATAGCGCTTGGCAAGCTCGACATGGCTGTAGCCTTCGCGGACGGCCAGCCCGATATCCTTGAGATGCACGTCGTTCTGGAAATCGACGAAGGCCTTGTCCTTGACCCCGGGGATCGACCACAGCGGGGCAGGGGAATGTATCCCTTCGTCGCTCTCGACCTTCGCAAGGGCGACCGGCGGGCAGGACAGGCCGAGCCCCCTGACGATGGCTTCAGCACGGGCGGCGCCTTCCCCGAGGCAGGCAGCAAGGCCCGTCGTCGCTGCTGCACCGCCTGCAGCCTCAAGCCCCTTCAAGCTCCCGGGCGCGAGAAATGCCGCCTTTTCCGCGGACCAGACGGGCTTGCCGCCCCGGTGGCAGGCAAGGTGGATGATCGGGTCGAAGCCGCCCGCCATGGCGAGCGAATCGACCGCGATCGTTTCCGTCCGACCGCCGTGAAGAACTTCGATCGCCGAGATCGCCTTGCCGCCCTTGGTGCCGCAAACCACGGCTTCCCGGACAAGGCGCGCTCTGCCGCGATAGTCGATGCCGGCCGCAGGGCGGCTGTCGACGATGGCGACGACGTCGACGCCCGCGGCCTCGAGGTCCTGCGCGAGCGTATAGCCGGTGTCGTTGGTGGTGAAGATGGCGCTCGCCCGGCCCGGGGCGACGCCGTAGCGGTTGAGATAGGCGCGCATCGCGCCTGCCATCATCACGCCGGGACGATCGTTGCCGCCGAAGACGAGCGGGCGCTCTTCGGCACCGGTCGCAAGCAGGGCCTTTCCGGCAACGATCCGCCACAGCCTCTCGACCGGCAGATGGCTCGCGGGCTCCCGCACATGCTTCTGCACGCGCTCGACCGCGCCGAAGACGTTGCCGTCATACCAGCCGAAGGCGGTCGTCCGCATCAGGACCCGGACATTCGGCATCGACCGCAGTTCGTCGCTCGTGTCGCGGGCGAAATCAGCCGCCGCCTTGCCGTCGATCGTGGCCGTATCGGACAGGAGCGAGCCGCCAGGCAGCGAGCCCTCGTCGACGAGAATGACCCGTGCGCCGGCGCGACCGGCGGTGAGTGCCGCGGCTAGCCCCGTCGGGCCGGCGCCGATGACCAGCAGGTCGCAATGCGCCCAGCTCTTCTCATAGGCGTCGGGATCCGTTTCGTAGCTTGCCTTGCCGAGGCCGGCAGCCCTGCGGATGACCGGCTCGTAGAGCTTTTCCCAGAGCGGCGCCGGCCACATGAAGGTCTTGTAGTAGAAGCCGGCGCCGAGGAAGGGCGACAGGAGACCGTTCAGCGCACCGATATCGACATCGAGCGAGGGCCAGCGATTCTGGCTCCGCGCCTCGAGACCGTCATAGAGCTCCTGCATCGTGGCGCGCGTGTTCGGCTCGGCGCGGCCACCGCGGCCCACGGTGACCAGCGCGTTCGGTTCGGCCGCCCCCGCCGTCAGGATCCCGCGGGGCCGGTGATATTTGAAGCTGCGGCCGACGAGCATCCGCCCGTTCGCAAGCAGTGCCGAGGCGAGCGTGTCGCCTTCGAGGCCCTGCATTGGGCGGCCGTCGAAGGTAAAGGAGAGCGGGGCATCGCGGTCGACAAGACCGCGTTTCGGCAAACGGTAGGAGCTCATTTGCGCGCCTCCGATCGAGAGTGGCCGGCCGCATCGCGGCACGCTGCAATCTCATGCGTCGCGGTGTCCCGGGCGACGACGAGCCAACGGCGGCACCCGGACGTGTGGTGCCAGTATTCCTCGTAGGCGCCGCGCGGGTTGTCGCGCAGGTAGACGTAGTCGAACCAATCGGCCGAATCCGCGTCTGCCGCCGGTCGCGACAGGGCCGCACCCTTGATCGTGAATTCTTCCTTGGGTCTTCGCCCGCAATTCGGGCAGGGCACGAGGCTTGCCATTTCGGATGTTCCTTGGTCCGCGAAATCAGTGAAGGTTGGGCTGAGCGCCCTGTCCCTTTTCGTCGATGAGGAAGCCGCGCTCGAAACGGTCGAGACGAAAAGCTGCGGCGGTCTTTTGTGGCGCGTCTCGGGCGAGAAGATGGGCGAAGCAGAATCCTGAGGCGGGGGTGGCCTTGAACCCTCCATAGCACCAGCCGGCATTCAGATAGAGATTGTCTATCGGCGTGCGGTCGATGATCGGCGAACCATCCATGCTCATATCCATGATGCCGCCCCAGGAACGCAGCACGCGCACCCGCGACAATGCCGGGATCATCGCCTTGCCGGCTTCCGCCACGTGTTCCACGGTCGCGAGGTTGCCGCGCTGGGCATAGGAATTGTAGCCGTCGATATCGCCGCCGAAGACCAGACCGCCCTTGTCCGATTGGGATACGTAGAAGTGCCCGGCTCCGAACGTGACCACGCCGTCGATGAAAGGCTTCAGGCCCTCCGACACGAAGGCCTGAAGCACGTGGCTCTCGATCGGCAGACGCAGTCCGGCCATTCCGGCGACTTGCGAGGAATTGCCGGCCGCCGCCAGCGCCAGCTTTCCACAGCCGACGAAGCCACGGCTGGTCTCGACGCCGATGACGCGCCCGTTTTCCCGCCTGATCCCGGTTACTTCGCAATTCTGGATGATGTCGACCCCGCGGCTGTCTGCACCGCGGGCATAGCCCCAGGCGACGGCGTCGTGGCGCACGGTGCCGCCGCGGCGCTGCAGGAGCCCGCCCTGAATGGGGAAGCGGGCATTGTCGAAATCGAGGAAGGGCAGCATCTCGCGCACGGCCGCCCGATCGAGGAGGTCCGCGTCCACCCCGTGCAGCCGCATCGCATTGCCCCGCCGCGTATAGGCGTCGCGCTGGGCGTCGGAATGGAAGAGGTTGAGAACGCCGCGCTGCGAGACCATGGCATTGAAGTTGAAATCCTGCTCCAGCCCTTCCCAGAGCTTCATGGAGAGCTCGTAGAACGGATTGTTGCCGGGGAGCAGGTAGTTCGAGCGGATAATGGTCGTGTTGCGGCCGACATTGCCCGAGCCGATATAGTTCTTTTCCAGCACCGCGACATTGGTGATGCCGAATTCCTTTGCGAGATAGTAGGCCGTCGCCAGGCCATGGCCACCACCGCCGACGATGATCACGTCGTAATGGGGTTTCGGGTCGGGCTGGCGCCATGCCGGCGTCCAGTTCCGGTTGCCGCGCAGGCCGTTCAGGAGGAGGGAAAGTGCAGAGTAGCGCATGGATGCCGCCCCAAAAGTAATCCGAGGGCGCAAGTTAACATCCGAAGTCTCCGGAGAGTTGCGAGGTTGGGACCTTCCGATGTAAGAATCGGACATGGCAGCATCTTCCGACAGCAAGAACGTTCAGAGGATCGGGTTTTTGCTGGTGCGCAATTTTGCCCTGATGAGCTACGCATCGGCGACGGAGCCCCTGCGTGCCGCCAATCTCCTTGCCGGCCGGCCGCTCTACCAGGTCGTCCCGCTTGCGCCGGGAGGAGGGACCATCGCTTCATCGTCCGGACTGTCGGTCGGCTGTGCGGATATGGAGAGTGAAGCAGAAGCCTGCCATACCGTCTTCGTTTGCGCCGGCGGAGAGCCAACCGACTGGGCCGATACGTCTGCGTCCCACACGACGCTCAGGCGGCTCTCGCGCCTCGGTATTCGCATCGGGGGCATTTCGAGCGGGGCTTTCGTGCTCGCCGCTGCCGGCCTGCTCGACAACCGCGACTTCACCATTCATTGGGAACATGCGCCTGCGCTGAAGGAAGCATTTCCGCATCTCAACCCGAGACATGCCCGCTTCGTGCTCGATGGTGGAATTGCCACCTGTGGCGGCGGGGTCGCGCCGCTCGACATGATGCATGCGATGATCGGCGAACGCCTGGGGACCGACTTTGCGCGCCGGGTCAGCGACTGGTATCTGCACGCGGCCGTCGCCGAGCCGGCAGCGCCCCAGCGCGGATCGGCCGCAGAGCGGTTCGGTACCAATCATCCCGCCCTGCTTGCGGTTCTCGAAAAGATGGAAACGGCGATCGAACGGCCACTCGACCGGACCGCCATGGCGCGCCTGGCCGGGGTGAGCCCGCGGCATCTAGACCGGCTTTTCAGGGAGCATCGCGGGACCGGCTTTCTCGAGACCTACCGGGAGATCCGGCTGCGCCACGCCCGGCGGCTCCTGCAGCAGAGCCCGCTCTCCATCCCGGAGATCGCCTACGCCACCGGCTTTTCGAGCCCCGCACACTTTTCGAACGCGTTCAAACGCCTGTTTTCGCAGACACCGGGAAGCCTGCGCCGCCGCAGCGGCTCATGAGTGGAACATCTGAAATTGCCTAGTAAGAAAAAAATATTCTCCACAGTTGATGGTCCCGCGGCTGCGTGCTAGCATCCTTCCATGCACGAATGGAGGGACTACGCGAATGTGCGGCATTGTTGGTTTGTTTCTGAAGGACAGCAGGCTCGAACCGCAGCTTGGCCAGCTTCTTTCGGACATGTTGATCACCATGACGGACCGTGGTCCGGACTCGGCCGGGCTGGCCATTTACGGCTCGGCTACCGAGGGGAAGGCGAAGGTGACGATCCAGTCTGCCAAGCCCGAGATCGATTTCGCCGACCTCGAGCGGGACCTCGCTGAAGCAGGTCTGCCGGCACGCGTTGCCGTCAAGAGCACCCATGCGGTCGTTGCGGTTGCAGCCGCCAGGCTCGCGGATGTCCGTGCCGTTCTGGCCGCCATCCGTCCGGATGTACGCATCATGGGTGCCGGCGACAGTGTCGAGATCTACAAGGAGGTCGGCCTGCCGAAGGATGTCGTCGCACGCTTCGATGTGCGCTCGATGAGCGGTTCGCATGGCATCGGCCATACCCGCATGGCTACGGAATCGGCCGTGACCACACTTGGCGCACACCCGTTTTCCACCGGGTCTGATCAGTGCCTCGTGCATAACGGATCATTGTCGAACCACAACAATCTGCGCCGGGAACTGATCCGCGAAGGAATTTCGTTCGAGACGCAGAACGACACGGAGGTCGCTGCCGCCTATCTGACGGCGGAAATGGCCAAGGGTAAGGATCTCGGACAGGCCCTGACCGGTGCGCTCGACGATCTCGACGGTTTCTTCACTTTCGTCGTCGGCACCAAGTCGGGCTTCGGCGTCGTGCGCGACCCGATCGCGTGCAAGCCGGCGGTCATGGCGGAAACGGATCGCTATGTCGCATTCGGTTCCGAATACCGGGCGCTGGTCAACCTGCCGGATATCGAGAGCGCGCGCATCTGGGAGCCGGAGCCCGCGACCGTCTACTTCTGGGATCATCAGAAGGCCGCCTGACGGGTAATTCGGCCCCTTTCCAAGGATTTTTAAAGTATGCCTGTCATTGATCTCGCCACCACGCCGCTGCGTGAACTCAATAGGTCCCTCCACAATATTCAGCAGGGCTCGAACGACCTGTCCTACGAAGTCGCCAATCCTCGCGGCAGCCATGCGGTCGCCGTCGGGATCGACGGTCCAGTCGTGGTCGATGTGAACGGCTCCGTCGGCTACTATTGCGCCGGCATGAACGACGGCGGAACCGTCACGGTCCATGGCTCGGCAGGCCCGGGCGTCGCGGAAAACATGATGTCCGGCAAAGTCGTCGTCGAGGGCGATGCCAGTCAGTATGCGGGCGCGACCGGACGCGGCGGCCTGCTCGTCATAAAGGGCAACGCGGCGTCGCGCTGCGGCATCTCGATGAAGGGCATCGATATCGTCGTCCATGGAAATATCGGCCACATGTCGGCTTTCATGGGCCAGTCGGGACACCTCGTCGTGCTCGGCGATGCGGGCGATGCCTTGGGTGACAGCCTCTACGAGGCCAAGCTCTTCATACGCGGCACGGTCAAGAGTCTCGGCGCCGATTGCATCGAGAAGGAGATGCGTCCGGAGCACCTGCAAAAGCTGGCCGAACTCCTGGAAAAGGCCGATGTCAAGAATGTCCGGCCGGAAGAGTTCAAGCGCTACGGCTCGGCACGAAAGCTCTACAATTTCAACATCGACAACGCAGACGCGTATTAAAGGCAGGGACCAGTATGAGCTATCACAACCCCTATACCCCGCCGCGCAAGTCCGCGACTTTCGACGACTATACGCTTGCGGAAATCCGCCGTGCGGCGGCGACCGGTATTTATGATATCAGAGGCGCCGGCACCAAGCGCAAGGTTCCGCATTTCGACGACCTTCTCTTTCTCGGCGCATCGATCTCGCGCTATCCGCTCGAAGGCTACCGCGAGAAATGCGACACCTCGGTCGTTCTGGGAACGCGCTTCGCGAAGAAGCCGATCCATCTGAAGATTCCGATCACCATCGCCGGCATGAGCTTCGGAGCTCTCTCCGGACCGGCCAAGGAAGCACTCGGACGCGGTGCGACGGCTTCGGGAACGTCGACCACCACCGGTGACGGCGGCATGACGGATGAGGAGCGCGGTCATTCTCAGACGCTCGTGTATCAGTACCTGCCGTCGCGTTACGGCATGAACCCGAAGGATCTGCGCCGCGCGGATGCGATCGAGGTGGTGGTCGGGCAGGGAGCCAAGCCCGGCGGCGGCGGCATGCTGCTCGGCCAGAAGATATCCGACAGGGTCGCCAACATGCGCAACCTGCCGAAGGGCATCGACCAACGCTCGGCCTGCCGACATCCCGATTGGACCGGGCCGGACGACCTCGAGATCAAAATTCTCGAACTGCGCGAGATCACCGACTGGGAGAAGCCGATCTACGTCAAGGTCGGCGGTGCGCGGCCCTATTACGACACGGCGCTCGCGGTCAAGGCCGGTGCGGATGTCGTCGTGCTCGACGGCATGCAGGGCGGGACCGCGGCGACGCAGGACGTCTTCATCGAGAATGTCGGCATGCCCACCCTTGCCTGCATTCGGCCAGCCGTCCAGGCGCTGCAGGATCTCGGCATGCACCGCAAGGTACAGCTCGTGGTGTCCGGTGGCATCCGCTCCGGCGCGGACGTCGCCAAGGCGCTGGCGCTTGGAGCCGACGCGGTGGCCATCGGTACCGCGGCCTTGGTCGCCATCGGCGACAACGACCCGCACTGGGAAGAAGAATATCAGAAGCTCGGCACGACGGCCGGCGCCTATGATGACTGGCATGAGGGCAAGGACCCCGCCGGCATCACGACGCAGGACCCCGAACTGATGAAGCGCCTCGACCCGGTCGCCGCCGGCCGGCGGCTGGCCAACTATCTGAAGGTGATGACGCTCGAAGCACAGACCATCGCCCGTGCCTGCGGCAAGAACCACCTCCACAATCTCGAGCCGGAGGATCTGTGCGCGCTGACGATGGAAGCCGCAGCCATGGCGCAGGTGCCGCTCGCGGGAACGAGCTGGTATCCCGGCAAAGGTACCTTTTGAATGAAAGGATGACGGGCCGCACTTGAGAGGGTGCGGCCTTTTCTTTTGAAATTGAGTGTCGGAATCCAAAAGGGGAACAAAGTGACACTGGATCTCTCCACATTCGCCCGCGAAAAGGGCGTCAAATATTTCATGATCAGCTACACCGATCTCTTCGGCGGGCAGCGCGCCAAACTGGTTCCCGCAGAAGCGATCGCCGACATGCAGAAGGGCGGCGCAGGCTTCGCAGGCTTTGCCACCTGGTTCGATCTCACGCCCGCGCATCCCGATCTCTTCGCCCTCCCGGATGCGTCCGCGGTCATCCAGCTCCCCTGGAAGAAGGACGTCGCCTGGGTGGCGGCAGACTGCATCATGGACGACGCGCCCGTGGAACAGGCACCGCGCGTGGTGCTGAAGAAGCTCATCGCCGAGGCCGCCCAGGAAGGGCTTCGCGTCAAGACCGGCGTCGAACCGGAGTTCTTTCTGATCTCACCGGATGGATCGAAGATTTCCGACACGTTCGATACGGCGGAAAAGCCTTGTTATGACCAGCAGGCGATCATGCGCCGCTACGACGTGATCGCCGAGATCTGCGACTACATGCTCGAACTCGGATGGAAGCCCTACCAGAACGACCATGAGGATGCGAACGGCCAGTTCGAGATGAACTGGGAGTATGACGACGCGCTTCGGACCGCCGACAAGCACTCCTTTTTCAAGTTCATGGTGAAGTCCATCGCCGAGAAGCACGGGCTGCGCGCGACCTTCATGCCGAAGCCGTTCAAGGGCCTGACCGGCAACGGCTGCCATTGCCATATTTCGGTCTGGGATCTCGAAGGCGAGGTGAATGCCTTTGCCGACAACAAGGCGGAGTTCGGCCTTTCAGCCGAGGGCCGCCACTTCCTGGGCGGCATCATGAAACATGCAAGCGCGCTCGCCGCGATCACCAATCCGACGGTCAATTCCTATAAGCGCATCAACGCGCCGCGCACGATCTCCGGCGCGACCTGGGCGCCCAATTCGGTGACCTGGACCGGCAACAACCGCACCCACATGGTGCGCGTCCCCGGCCCCGGCCGTTTCGAGCTGCGTCTGCCGGACGGCGCCGTCAATCCGTATCTCCTGCAGGCGATCATCATTGCGGCCGGCCTTTCGGGCGTTCGCTCCAAGGCCGATCCCGGCCGTCACTACGACATCGACATGTACAAGGACGGCCACAAGGTAACCGATGCGCCGAAGCTTCCGCTGAACCTGCTCGACGCATTGCGGGAATACAATCGGGACGAGGAGCTGCAGGAGGCTCTGGGACGAGAGTTCTCCGCCGCCTATCTGAAGCTGAAGCAAGGCGAGTGGAACACCTATTGCTCGCAATTTACCGAATGGGAGCACCAAACCACGCTCGACGTGTAGAGCACCGACGGTTTTCCGTCACTCTAACGGAATCCGATCGTTTCGCTGTTTTAATACAGTGAAACGATCTTCTTTGCGGCCTTCCCCATTCCTCGGCCAGCATTGCGGCCGTGACCTGCAGGTCGACTTCAGCTCCTCCGAGCCATGGCCGTGCGGATGCGCGCACGGCGGTATGCGTCGGGGATCGACAGGGCCCAGACGAAAATGCCGCCTGCATGCCGCCCGATGAAGGAACGGTCCGGTGGCGCCGTCATGTAGGTGATCACCGAAAAGAACACGACGAAAAAGGCAAAGGCCAGGCCCCGAGCCGCGTCGCGCAGGGCGACATGGCCGGCCCCAGGCAACACCGTGGCCAACATCAGCACCAGATAGGGATTGATCGGCTTGGCCACGGCGACCTCCTCAGCATTTTGGAACTACGCACTCCCGGTCCGAAACCGCTGAATACTTCCCGGAAATGCTCCCGCCGACGGCGGCAGCGAATAAGCGGGCTCATCGTCCGCCAGCGAGCGGCTCAGGGCCTCTGCTTCGGCGATCGTCCGGCGTATAACCTCCGGCGCAATGGCCGTGATTGAAAACTGCGCCTGCCGCAACAGCAGATGGGCGCCGCGTTGCCCCTGGGCCGCCTGGCGGACCAGCCGCACGCCGCGTGGAGTGATCGCGGCCTCCTTGAGCGTAGGATCGGCAAACAGCGTGCCGAACAAGGCCGCGGCGCGTTCGACCTGCCGGCGCGAAGCGTTGCCGTCGCCGCGCATCAGGAGGGCGGCCTCGCTCGGCGGCGGGATGAACAGATGCGGCATCTCGTGCACGAGCGAGTAGAATTCGGCGCCGGTCGGCCGCGCCAGCGCACCGATCTTGGGCCTGGCACGGGGGCTCGTTTCGAGCAGAGTGAGCTTCAGCCATAATTGCGGCAATCGTCGGCAGACCAGCGTGTCTGGGACGAGTTCGACCCTTATTTGCCGCCCGTCGTCCAGCCTGCCGGCGAGGATCGGAAAATGATCTGCGCCGTAGGTTATGCGGGCGCCCGGAAGGTGCCGCGCCGCGTCGTCCAGAAGGCCGCGGCGCTCGGCCATGGCCGCCCGGTGGTCGCGGACCGCGCGAACGCTCATCCAAACGCCGGAGGCTGCCGCGAAGGCAGAGAAGGCAATTGTGGTGATCATACGATCGCCCTGACTTGGTCGCGGCTTCTGCGCGGGAAGCGCTCCGGACAGTTTCATGAAGTCGGGCGGCGCGCCCGAACGGGCAATGCGGCCCTTGAAGGCCGGCGGCTCGCTGGTGCCGCCGGCCTGACCCGATCAATAGCCGTGTGGCTTCGGCCACGGCATCGTGAACTGATCGCCGCGGCGTACGAACTTGTAGCGCCGGAAGTGAAACCACAGCGATGCCACGATGTAGAAGCACATCATCGCGCTGAGCTGCGTGCCGTAGCCCAGGAACACGGCGAAATAGGCTGTCGAGCACAGAATGAGCAGCACGACAGTCGGTAAAGGATGAAACGGGTGCACGTAGCCGCGCTTGATCTTGCCGAGCGGCCACTTGTTTCGGAACATCACCATGTTGAAGGTCATGAAGGTGTAGCCGAGCAGACCCGACAGGATCGAGAAGGTCACGACCTGGTCGAGCGGGGCGCCGAGCGCGAAGATGAGTGCGATCGGGACCAGGAATACGATCGCGCGATAGGGCGTGCGGTAGACCGGATGGACGGCCCCGAACCAGCTTGGCAGATATCGGTCACGGCTCATCGAGAACCAGGCGCGGGAAGCGTCGTTGATGCAGCCGTTGGCGGAGGCGAGCGTGGCGAATGCGGTGCCGACGAAGAGCAGGACCATCAGTCCGGTGCTGCCGGTGACGCGGGCGGCGTCGAACAAAGGCGTGCCGGCCTGGCCAAGATATTCCCACGGCATCAGGCCGGAGCAGATATACCAGGTCATGGTGGCCGCGATCAGCAGCGTCATGATGCCGGCCATGGTGCCGTAGGGAAGCGAGCGGGCAGGAGAGCGCACCTCCTCGGCCGCCTGGCAGGTACCCTCGATACCGAGATAGTACCAGAGTCCGAAATGCAGCGATGCCACGATGCCCAGCCAGCCATAGGGTAGCGGATCGGAGGTGATGGCCGAAAAATCGAGCGGCACCGCCGAGGCACCGAACTGTACCGATACGAACAACGCCACGATCGCAAGGAAGGCGATGGCGGTGATCACCAGGTTGAAGGTCAGGGTGGCAAGCACGCCGCGATAGTTGAGCCACGCCAGGAACATGATGGCGAGAACGATGAAGGGTTGCTGGTTGAGCCCGGCCTGGCCCCGCATTCCCGCCACGGTATCGAGCAGGAAGCCGACCGTGATCGCATTGGCCGCTTCAAGCATGGTATAGGCCATCACAAGGAAGAGGCCGACATTGAAGGCCATCAGCGGGCCGACGATGTGCTTGGCCTGGGCGTACTGGCCGCCGGCCGCGGCGACCGTCGAAGTCACTTCCGAGTCGATCATGGCGACGCAGGTGTAGAGCAGACCGGCCACCCAGCAGGCCATCAGGCCGGCGATCATGCCGCCTTTGCCCACCGAGAAATTCCAGCCCATATATTCGCCGACGAGCACGATGCCGACGCCGAGTGCCCAGACGTGCGCAGGCCCGAGCACCCTCAGCAGGCGCAGCCGGTCCGGTTCGGCTGCGGCGGATGTAGTATCGTCCATTGCCGTCCTCCCCTCAGATCTCGTGGCGCTCTGCCGTCGCCTCGATCTCGCCTTCGCGAGAAGAGATCAGCAGTTCGTTGTCGTAAGTCGTGTCGATGCGGACGAGGTCGGCGAGCATCAGCACGCCGAACAGCGCCGAAAGCGCCCAGGCCGCGTATTCGAGTATGTCCCACATGGCCGCCGCCTCCCTAGCGTCGTTTCGTTCCGAAGCGTTCTTCGATCACTTCGCGGTATTCCCTGTCGGAAAGCCGGACCACCATCACGAAGTAGCCGATGACAAGCACGGCCATGACGATGAGCGAGGTCCAGCTGAAGCTGTAGTCGAAGCGCGCGGTGATGATGTCGTTGGCGGCCGCCGGATCGGTGATGCCGAGCGCGACCCACTGCTGCTGCTCGGTGGCGTTCTGGCCGAGCGCTTCCCAGGTCGGATCGGGGATCGGATCAGGCACCTTGGCCGCTCCGGCAAGGCCGAGATAGAGCGGTATGTAGAGCGCTCCGATGGTGAGCACGAGCAACGTGATCACGTCGAAGATCTGGCCTGCAAAGCTCTGTTTAGGAGGTTCGTATGCCATGACACCTCCTAGCGGCTTTGAGGGCGCATCTCGTCGAGATGCTTGAGATCGAGGCTGTAGATGAACTGCTTGTCTTCTTCGTAATGCCGCAGCATGGCAACGATGGCGGCTGTGTTGAAGAGCAGCACCAGGCCGCAGGCGACCGTCAGGATGACGGCGATGGCCGGCGTCGCGATGTAGGGCCAAACGGTAAACAGCGCGAAGAGCAGGGTGCACCAGAGGACCACGACGAAGGCCGTAAGGCAGACGCGGTCACGTCTGTGCATTGCATCGATACGCTGGCTGAAGCTCGCATCTTCGCCAAGCTTGCTTAGTGTCGCTTCCATTCGTTTTCCTCCTCCAATGGTTCTTCCTCCGGGTCGTTTTTCGTTCCTTGTAACTTTGATGCACGGACTTCGCCGTTTTCTGCTTAGAAAAAATATTTGCCTATCAGGAATGTCAGGCAAAGCGAAACCACTGTCAAGTGACGCTGTCCACGCCTCTTCAGGCGCACCAAATCGCCGGAGCAGGCACAGGCTGCAGTGGGAGTTGATCTTCTACTCAGGGCAGAATACTTCCTCGGCCGCGTGGTTATGGCGTTGTGGAAGACGCAGAAAGATTTACTATCAGTAAAAACAAGGCGAGATTGGCATGGGCAGGGAAAACGCGGAGAAGCACCGGAACTCGAAGAAGAACGGCAAGGCGGCGACAAGCGCCGGCGGCGCGCGCAAGACGGCGGCGGAGTTGGCGCGTGTCACGCCGTTGACTCAAGATCCGCACGCCATCCGCGACACCCGTGAAAAGGTGCTGGAAGTCGCGATCGGCCATGAAGTGCGCGCCTTCCGCAAGAAGCTCGGCATCACAGTAGCCGACGTCGCCTCCGCGACCGACATTTCGGTCGGCATGCTGTCGAAGATCGAAAATGGCAACACATCGCCGTCGCTCACGACTTTGCAGACGCTGGCGCGGGCGCTCGGCGTGCCGATCACCGCCTTCTTCCGCCGTTTCGAGGAGGAGCATAGCGCCGTGTTCGTCAAGGCGGGGGAAGGCGTCGACGTCGAGCGGCGCGGCACGCGCGCCGGCCACCAGTACAACCTCCTCGGCCATATCGGATCGAACACCTCCGGCGTCGTCGTCGAGCCTTATCTCATCACGCTGACCGAAGACTCGGACGTCTTTCCGACGTTTCAGCACGACGGTCTGGAGTTTCTCTACATGCTGGAAGGCGAGGTGGTTTACCGGCATGGCAACAATCTTTACCGCATGACTCCGGGGGACAGTCTGTTCTTCGACGCCGACGCGCCGCACGGGCCGGAAGAACTGACCACGCTACCGATCCGGTATCTGTCGATCATTTCCTATCCGCGCGGCCGCGGAGAGGACTGAGGCGGACGGCAGAGCGTCGCTTCTGCCTCATCTCTTCTCACCACGCTCGATTTTCCGCCCCGCTTTCAAAGCGAAAAGTTGCCTAAGGAGAAATATATTTTCCTGTAGATTGATTTCGACGATCTGCTCTGGTAGCAATTTGCGACGTCGACAACGGGGATGGGATCGACACCCGTGCGCGCTTCGAACGGCGAGGGGAGAGAAATGAACATGCAGAATTTCGTTCTGACCGTATCCTGCAAGTCAACGCGCGGCGTGGTTGCGGCGATATCGGGATATCTGGCAGAGCAGGGCTGCAATATCGCCGACAGCTCGCAGTTCGACGATCTGGATACCGGCAAGTTTTTCATGCGCACCAGCTTCATCTCGGAGGAGCGGGTTGGCCTTGCGGCTCTCGAGGAAGGGCTGAAACCGATTGCCTCGAAGTTCGAGATGGAGACGGCTCTCCACGAACAGTCCGAGCGCATGAAGGTGCTGCTCATGGTGTCGCGTTTCGGCCATTGCCTGAACGATCTTCTCTACCGCTGGAAGATCGGCGCCTTGCCGATCGACATCGTCGGCGTCGTTTCCAACCACTTCGACTACCAGAAGGTGGTCGTCAACCACGACATCCCCTTCCACTGCATCAAGGTGACGAAGGAGAACAAGCCGAAGGCCGAAGCCCAGCTGATGGACGTGGTCGAGCAGACGGGCGCCGAGCTGATCGTGCTTGCCCGCTACATGCAGGTGCTTTCGGATGCGCTGTGCAAGAAGATGTCGGGGAAGATCATCAACATCCACCACTCCTTCCTG
>ATWE01000039.1 GCA_000421085.1 Ensifer sp. USDA 6670 | reverse complement strand
AAGATCGAGATCGATCCGATGATCACCCACACCATGCCGCTCGAGGACATCAACAAGGGGTTCGAGCTCATGCATTCCGGCGAGAGCATTCGCTCCGTCGTGGTCTACTGAGTTCGCAATCTCATTCAAGAAAGCGCCGGAGACCATTGAGTCCGGTGCTTTTTTGTCTGCCGGAAATTGTCCACGATGATCTATGTCGATGCCGATGCGTGCCCGGTAAAGCCGGAAATCCTGAAAGTGGCCGAGCGCCACGGTCTGGAGGTGACCTTTGTCGCCAATTCCGGCCTGCGTCCCTCGCGCGATCCGATGGTTCGCAACGTCATCGTATCGGCCGGTTTCGACGCAGCGGATGATTGGATCGCCGAACGCGCCAAGGACGGCGATATCGTCGTCACTGCCGACGTGCCGCTTGCCGTGCGCTGCGTCGGCGCCGGCGCACTCGTCACCGGTCCGACCGGGCGCGTCTTCGACGAGACCAACATAGGCATGGCATCCGCGATGCGCGACCTCTCGGCCCATCTCAGGGAGACCGGGGAAAGCAAAGGCTACAACGCCGCCCTTACCCCCCGCGACCGCTCCGCCTTTCTCGAAACGCTTGACCGACTCTGCCGACGGGTAAAAAGGTAGAACGGGCGAACGGAGGCGGCGAATGGATCGGAAGGCAGGCCTGCGGCACTGGCCGTTCTATCTCGCCCTGACGGGCGGGTTGCTCAGCCTGCCGATCGGTTTTGCATCATTCCGCGCAGAGGCAATCGAGGTCGCGGCCATCCTCTTTTTCCTCATATATCTGTCGATCACGGCTTTGCGGCTTCCCAAACTTACCGGCAGCTATCTCCAGGCCAATGCGCGCGACACGGGTGAGCCGGAGCCGATCATCTTCCTCGTGACGCTCGTTGCCGCGGCAACTTCGCTGGTGGCTCTGTTCCTCGCGCTGAACCGCGCCGGGGGCGGCGGCGCGGTGGGGCTGTCCATCGCCTTCGCAGCGGTTGCGCTCGGCTGGGCGACGATCCACACCATGGCAGCGCTGCATTATGCTCATCTTTATTGGCTTGCCGGCCGCAATGATCCCGCCAGCAATCCCGCAGCGCGCGGTCTTGCATTCCCGGAGACCGACAGCCCCGGTGGATACGATTTCCTCTATTTCGCCTTCGTCATCGGGATGACGGCGCAGACTTCGGATGTCGCCATCACGACAACGGCGATGCGCCGCGTCAACCTGATGCACGCGATCGTCTCGTTCTTCTTCAACACCGTGCTCGTCGCCGCCGCCGTCAATGCCGCGGTTCAGCTTGCAGGCGCCACCCCATGAAACTCAGGAGCCAAGAATGAAAGTGATTTCGCAAAACACGGCCTTCGGCGGGATGCAGGGCGTCTACGCTCATGATTCCGCGGCCTGCAAAGGCGAGATGACCTTCGCCGTCTTTGTCCCGCCGCAGGCGATCGCGGAGCCTCGCCCCGTTCTCTGGTATCTTTCCGGCCTCACCTGCACCCACGCCAATGTCATGGAAAAAGGCGAGTACCGGCGCATGGCCTCGGAGCTGGGGCTGGTCATCGTCTGCCCGGACACGAGCCCGAGAGGGGCGGATGTTCCCGATGAGCTCACCAACTGGCAGATGGGCAAGGGCGCCGGCTTCTATCTCGATGCAACGGAGAAGCCCTGGGCCGAGCACTATCGGATGTACAGCTACATCACAGAGGAACTCCCTGCCCTCGTCGGCCAGCATTTCCGCGTGGATATGAGCCGGCAGGGTATCTTCGGCCACTCGATGGGCGGGCATGGCGCCATGACGGTCGCTCTCAAGAACCCCGAGCGTTTCAAGAGTTGCTCCGCCTTCGCGCCGATCGTCGCGCCGTCTTCCGCCGATTGGTCGGTCGGTGCCTTTGAGAAGTATCTCGGCCCCGACAAGGCCGCCTGGCGCAAATACGATGCCTGCGCCCTCATCGAGGACGGCGCCCGCTTCCCGGAATTCCTGATCGACCAGGGCAAGGCGGATAGCTTCCTCGAAAGCGGTCTGCGCCCCTGGCTGTTCGAAGAAGCCGTCAAAGGAACGGGCATCGGCCTTACGCTCCGAATGCATGAGCGTTACGACCATTCCTATTATTTCATCTCGACCTTCATGGACGACCATCTGAGATGGCACGCCGAGAGGCTCGGCTGACATGATGCAGCCTTCTCGGACCGGAACGAGCTGATGAGCCATATCCTCCTCGTCGGTGCCGGCGGCGCCCTTGGCTCGGTCCTGCGCTACCTCGTCGGCCTCTGGATGCTGCAGCGCGCCGGTCCCGCCTTTCCCTGGGGGACGCTGTTCGTGAACGTTACGGGTTCCGTTCTGATCGGTTTTCTGGCGGAGTTCATCATGCACAAGATGGGGGCCTCGCCGGAAATGCGCGTGTTCCTGATCACCGGCGTTCTGGGGGGCTACACGACGTTCTCGGCCTTTTCGCTCGACGCGATCACCCTTCTGGAACACGGGCAGACGATGAGTGGCCTCGCCTATATCGTGGCGAGCGTCGGACTTTCGATGCTTGCCGTGTTTGCCGGGCTGGCCCTGATGCGCGCAATGGTCTAAAGCCAGCCTTTAAAGAAAAGAAGGCGGATTGCTGCAAGATGGCGGGCATAGAACACAGGCAGGTGGACAGCGACGAAGCGGGAATGCGTCTCGACCGCTGGTTCAAGGTGCATTTTCCCGGACTGGGCTTCGGTCCGCTGCAGAAGCTGCTGCGTTCCGGACAGATCCGCGTGGATGGGGCGCGGGCAAAATCCGACACCCGCATACAACCCGGTCAGACGATCCGCATTCCGCCGCTCGGTGTCGACCCCAAGGAAGTGAAATCCGGCCCGATCGGAGGCCGCGACCTGCGTCAATCGCCGGACGGAGAGCTCCTGTCGCGCATGGTGCTGCATGAGGACGCCAAGGTCATCGTGCTCAACAAACCGGCCGGCCTTGCCGTACAGGGCGGCTCTGGCGTCAACCGGCATATTGACAAGATGCTCGAGGCCTGGACCAGCCAGAAGGGCGAAAAACCGCGCCTCGTCCATCGTCTCGACCGTGACACGTCGGGCGTACTTGTCGTCGCCCGCACGCGCGGGGCTGCACAGCAGCTGACCGCGGCGTTTCGCGAGCGCGACACGAAGAAGACATATTGGGCCCTGGTCAGAGGCGTGCCGCGCAAGCGGGAAGACAAGATTTCGACCTGGCTCGTCAAGGAGCCCACGCCCGATGGCGACCGTGTGCGGATTGCCAAGCACGGCGAGAATGGCGCCGACCACGCCATCTCCTACTACCGGATCGTCGAACAAGCCGGCCAGAACCTCGCCTGGCTGGAAATGGAACCCTATACCGGCCGCACGCACCAGCTGCGGGTCCACGCCGCCCATATCGGCCATCCGATCATCGGCGATCCGAAATACTTCGAAGCGGACGTCAACTGGACCTTCCCCGGCGGCATGCAGAACCGGCTGCACCTTCACGCGCGGCACATAGACATTCCGCATCCGAGCGGCGGGCGGCTGAAGATCACCGCTCCCCTGCCCCAGCACATGGTGCAGAGCTGGAACCTGCTCGGCTTCGACGAGAACGCCGCCGGCGAGGAAGAGTGATGAAGCTTGTCCTTTTCGATTGCGACGGAACGCTCGTCGACAGCGCGGGACTGATTCATGAGGTGATGGCCCGTACCTTCGAGGCGTTCGATCTGGATCGCCCGACATCGGACGCGACCAAGGCGATCATCGGCCTCACCCTCGATATCGCGATTGCCCGGCTCATGGGGCAGGAACACGTCGACGACCGGGCGACCGCAATGACGGCGCATTACAAATCTATATTCGCTTCGGTACGAGGCGAACCCGGCTGCAGCGAAGCGCTATTTCCAGGCATTGCGGAGATGATGCAGACTCTTGCCGGACGCGACGAACTGCTGATCGGTGCCGTCACCGGCAAATCGAGACGAGGTCTGACGCATATCGCGGCGACGCATGGATTCGACAAGATTTTCTTCGTCTCCCGCACTGCGGACGACTGCCCCTCGAAGCCGCATCCCGCCATGGTGATGGAGTGCTGCGCGGAAGCCGGAGTCGATCCCCGCGACACCATCGTGATCGGGGACGCGATCTATGACATGCAGATGGCGAAGGCCGCCGGCGCCGATGCCCTGGGCGTTGCCTGGGGTTACGCCAGTGTGCCGGAGCTGATGGTATCCGGCGCGGATCACATCGCCCGCGTGCCGGCAGACATAATCGAATGGATGGACCGCAACCATGCCTGATATTCGCGATGAACTGGGTGGCGCGCTGAGCCACGACGATCCCGTGCGCCGGGCCCAGATCCAGATGCAGAAACCGCTGCCGAAACGCTTCTACAAGCAGGCGAGCGCCGCACCGGCGGATGACGGCGGATACGCCGTGCTTCTCGACGGAAGGCCGGTGCGCACACCGGCCAAACGGGCGCTCACCGTGCCTACCGAAAAGCTCGCAGGGCTGCTGGCAGCCGAATGGGACGCCCAGACCGATGTCATCGATCCCTCGGCGATGCCGCTCACGCGGATCGTCAACACCGCGATCGACGGGGTTGCGCTCGACGATCGTGCGGTCTTCGAGGATATTCTCCGTTTTGTCGGCAGCGATCTCCTCTGCTATCGGGCCGACAGCCCGAAGGAACTCGTCGCTCGGCAGAACGAGCACTGGGATCCGATAATCGACTGGGCCGCCCGGACGCTCGGCGCCCGGTTCATTCTCATCGAAGGCGTCATCCATCAGGAACAACCGGCGGAAGCGGTCTCGGCCTTTGCCGAGGGCCTGCGCGGCTTTGCGACCCCCCTCGATCTCGCCTGTCTGCACACCATCACCAGCCTGACAGGTTCCGCGCTGCTCGCCCTTGCCCTCGCCATGGGCAGGCTCTCCGCCGAACAGGCATGGGCCGCCGCTCATGTCGACGAGGACTGGCAGATCGAGCAGTGGGGAACAGACGAAGAAGCGTTCAGACGGCGCGAAAACCGCTGGCGGGAAATGCTGGCTGCCGCGGTCGTGCTCGACGCGCTGAAGTGACGTGAAGGGTGACTGGCCCGTCAGCCGACGACCTTCAGACCAGCGATGCCCGCGACGATGAGGCCGATGCAGCCGAGGCGCATCGCCGTTGCGGGCTCCGCGAACAGAATAATGCCGAGAATGACTGTACCGACGGTGCCGATCCCGGTCCACACGGCATAGGCGGTGCCGAGCGGCAGCGTACGCACCGCTATTCCGAGCAGAACGATGCTCAGGATCATCGACCCGACCGTCAGAACAGTCGGCGTGAACCGCGTAAATCCGTCCGTGTATTTGAGACCGATCGCCCAGCCGATTTCGAGAATTCCAGCGAGTAGCAGCGTGAACCAGGCCATTTCGAACTCCTTCATTTGGAGCGAGGCCGTCCCCGCGGAAGTTCGGATCTTTCGATCCGTGCAGCCGTCTGCGATGTGGTCCTTCTATGCCACGGGCTCATCGGGACAGCAAGGCATCCTGTGGCAAGGCAGCCCTGCAGGAGTAACGAAGCTGGATCGAGCCCTCACGAATTCCGGTCGCGCCGAAGCTTGTTCCACCACTCCAGCCGCTTGCGGATCTCGCGTTCGAAGCCGCGCTCCGGAGGGTCGTAGAAGGTCTTTCTGCCCATCTTCTCGGGGAAATAATCCTGGCCGGAAAATGCGTCGGGCTCGTCATGATCGTAGCGATAGCCGTCGCCGTAGCCTTCGCCCTTCATGAGCTTCGTCGGAGCGTTGAGGATGTGCTTCGGCGGCAGCAGAGATCCGTTCTCCTTGGCCGCGCGCATCGCCGCCTTGTAGGCGGTATAGACCGCGTTGGACTTCGGCGCCGTTGCAAGATAGACGCAGGCCTCGGCAAGAGCCAGTTCCCCTTCGGGGGAACCGAGATAATCATAGGCATCCTTGGCGGCATTGCAGACCGCCAGTGCCTGCGGATCGGCGAGGCCGATATCCTCGACCGCCATCCGCACGAGCCGTCTGCCGAGATAGAGCGGATCCTCCCCGGCATCGAACATGCGGCAGAGATAATAGAGCGCCGCGTCCGGATCGGACCCGCGAACGGATTTATGGAGCGCCGAGATCAGGTTGTAATGGCCGTCCTGGCCCTTGTCGTATACCGGCGCGCGGCGCTGGACGATCTCCTGAAGCGCGGCGGAATCGAATATCTCGTTTTGGCGCGCCGCCCGCCATACCTCTTCCGCGAGCGTCAGCACTGCACGGCCGTCCCCGTCCGCCATGCGGATCAGGCTGGCGCGCGCCTCGTCATCAAGCGGCAGCGGTTTGCCCTCGGCCGCCTCCGCCCGCTTCAGGAGTTCCTCGAGGCTAGCTTCGTCATGCGGCTTGAACGTCAAGACGCGGGCCCGCGACAGGAGCGCGGCGTTGAGCTCGAAAGACGGATTCTCGGTTGTGGCGCCGACCAGGATGACGGTGCCATCCTCCATGACCGGCAGGAAGCTGTCCTGCTGCGCCCGGTTGAACCGGTGGATCTCGTCGACGAAAAGCAGAGTCTGCCGCCCCGACATGCGCCGGGCGCGGGCAGATTCGAACACCTTCTTGAGGTCTGCAACGCCGGAGAAGATTGCCGAAATCTGCTCGAATGCGAGGCCTGCCTCGCCTGAAAGCAGACGGGCAACCGTTGTCTTGCCGGTTCCCGGCGGACCCCAGAAGATCATCGAGCCGAGGGATCCGGAAGCGATCATCCGCGTGAGCACGCCGTCCGGGCCGGTCAGATGCTCCTGGCCGGTCACCTCCGCCAGCGTACGCGGGCGCAGGCGATCGGCAAGCGGCCTTGCCGAGGCCATTTCCGGAGGCTCATGGGGGGCGAAGAGGTCGCTCATCGGAAGAACTGTCGGATGATCTTGCCGTTGCGCTCGATCTCGACACGCCAGAAGGAGGCATCATCGGCGACGACGCTTTCCAGCGTCTTCGAACTGTCGATTGCCGTCCCGTTGACCGAACGAACGATATCTTTCGGTTCCAGGCCGATACGTGCAGCCGGCGAGCCGCGATTGATCTCCGTGATGACCACTCCCTGCAGCGACGTGGGCATGCGCAACTCGTCCGCAAGCCGCGGCGAGAGATTTGCCACGACAGCACCGGCGAAGGGATTACGCCCCTCTATCAGCCGTTCGTCTCGTGGCTGCGTTTCCGGCGCCCGCTCAAGCGTGAGGGTGATTTCGCGCGAACTGCCGTTCTCCGAAATCGTAACCCGCGCCTCGTGACCGATCCCCACGGTCGTCAGACGATAACCAAGCGCATCGGGGTGTTCGACCGGTATGCCGTTGACCGCGGTGACCACCTGTCCGGGGCGCATGCCGGCGCTCTCGGCAGGACCGCCTGCAACGACCGCCGTCACCAGCGCCCCGCGCGCCCGCTCAAGCCCAAGCGCCTCGGCCACGTCGGAGGTCACCGGCTCGAAGGTCGCCCCGACGAAGGGACGGATGAACGAGCCGTTGCCTCCTTCAGCCGAGGCAACGAAAACCTTGACCAGGTTGGCAGGGATTGCAAAGCCCACACCGTTGGAACCGCCGCCTCTCGAAAAAATCGCAGTATTGATGCCGATCAACTCGCCCTTCATGTTGATCAGACCGCCGCCGGAATTGCCCGGATTGATCGCCGCATCCGTTTGGATGAAAAAGCCGAAATCGCCGTTGGAAATCTGGTTGCGGGCGAGCGCCGACACGATGCCGCTCGTCACCGTCTGCCCGACGCCGAAAGGATTGCCCATCGCCAGCACCAGGTCGCCGACCTCCACCGCGTCGGAATCCCCGATCGGGACGATGTCGAAGGGACCGTCCGATTGGATTTTCATGACCGCCAGATCGAGGCGATCATCCTTCAGGATGATCTTGCAGGGAAACTCACGTCCGTCGGCCAGCGCCACCTTGATATCGTCGGCCCCATCGATGACATGGTTGTTGGTCACGACCAGGCCATTGCGGCTGACGATCACGCCCGAACCCAGAGACGACTGTTTCTCGCTGCGATTGGGCATCCGCTGGCCGAAGAATTCCTCGAAGAAAGGATCTCCCGCAAAGATCGAGCGGCGCTCCACCACGCGCTCGGCATAGACGTTCACGACTGCATTCGCGGTCTGTTTGACGAGAGGCGCGAAAGAGAGCTGCATCTCCGACCGCGACTGCGGCACGGTCCTGGCATCCTGGGCCATCGCAGGTGTCGATATGGCAACAGCAAGCACGAGAGCCGCGAGGGCTCGATGGCCGAAGATCATGAAGCATTCTCCCTTTCGTTGCTGCTAAGTTCAGATAGGATTTTGCACGGAAAAAGGCAAACCTGCCGCCCGACAATTCAGCGTAACGCGGGCCACAAGGACGGATCGTTTCATGAGGAAATTCATAGGAGTACACACTGCGCGCCGATTGCAGGGCCTTGGGCTCCCAAAGACGCAGGCCACGTTCACATATCATGCACGAAAACGTGGTCTCGCCAGCCTTTTCCGGTGATCGAAACTCTGCTCATTTGCGTATTAGAAAAAGGCGAATGACACCAAGGAGACCCCATGCCCAGCTATCGCGCGCCGAAGATTGCCGCTGCCGAAATCACCCCGGAGCGCTTCTTCCTGGATCGGCGGACCTTCATCGCCGCCGCGGCCGGAAGCCTGGCCCTCTCGGCAACCAAGCCAAGCCGCGCGGCCGCACTCGAGGCGTCCAAGAGCATATACAGGGTCGATGAGCCGGCCACGCCGGAAAAGGACGCCACAACCTACAACAACTTCTACGAATTCGGGACGGGCAAAGGCGATCCGGCTGCCAACTCGGCAAACTTCAAGCCGGCGCCCTGGACGGTGAAGGTCGACGGATTGGTCGGCAAGCCGCGGGAATTCGGCCTGGAGGAACTCTTGGCCTTCCCTCTCGAAGAGAGAATTTACCGGATGCGCTGCGTCGAAGCGTGGTCGATGGTCATTCCCTGGGTCGGCTTTCCATTGGCCGCGCTCCTCGACAGGGTCGAGCCGCTCGGAAGCGCGAAATATGTCGCCTTCGAGACCGTGGTCCGGCCGGAGGAAATGCCGGGCCAGTCCGGCTATTTCCAGCCCCTGGAATGGCCCTACCGGGAAGGCTTGAGGCTCGACGAAGCGCGTCACCCGCTGACGATCCTCTCCGTCGGGCTTTATGGCAAGACGCTGCCGAACCAGAACGGCGCACCGATCCGCCTGGTGATTCCGTGGAAATACGGCTTCAAGGGAATCAAATCGATCGTGCGCATCTCGCTGACCGAGACGCCGCCGCCGTGTACCTGGAACCTCGCCGGGCCGAATGAATATGGCTTCTATGCCAATGTGAACCCAGCCGTCGATCATCCCCGCTGGAGCCAGGCAACAGAAAACCGCATTGGCGAAGGCGGCTTCTTCGGCGCCAACCGCCGCGATACGCTCCCCTTCAACGGCTACGCAGAAGAGGTCGCGAATCTCTACGCCGGCATGGACCTCAGGGTGAATTTCTGAGGATGCCGAGCCTTCCTGCCCTGCCGAAACGATTGCACAGCCCTTCGATCTGGGCGCTCTATTTACTCGGCTTCATACCGGCCGCCTGGGGGTTCTATCTGGGAGCGACCGGTCGGCTGCCCGGAAATGCGGTCAAGGAATTCGAGCACCTGCTCGGCATCTGGGCCTTGCGATTCCTGATCGCCACGCTGGCGATCACGCCGATTCGCGACCTGTTCGGCGTCAATTGGCTCAGATACCGCCGCGCGCTGGGCCTCCTCGCTTTTTACTATGTGCTGATGCATTTCCTCACATATATGGTGCTGGATCAGACGCTCGTTCTCCCGGCGGTTCTCGCCGACATCGCCCGTCGTCCCTTCATCACCATCGGCATGGCGGCCCTCGTGCTGCTCATCCCGCTGGCGATTACATCGAACAACTGGTCGATCAGGCGCCTCGGGCAGCGGTGGAGCAAGCTACACAGGCTCGTCTACGTGATTGCCGCGGCCGGCGCACTGCATTTCGCCATGTCGGTCAAGGTCGTCGGTCCCGAGCAAATGCTGTACCTGTTCCTTGTCGCGGTTCTCGTCGCCTGGCGCGCCGTCAGAAAGCGGTTTCTGCGGTGGCGGCGCCAGGGAAACACTCACATGCGGTCGCAACCAAGACCAGGATGAGGGGGAGAGGCGCAGTCAACTTCTCATAGCCGGTACGAAAGTCCGGAGATGGCGTGCATATCCGCAAGCGAAGTTGCCGCAGCGCCATCGCATCCCCACTCCCTCATTCCTGTGCCCCGTCACAGGAATCCAGCCAGACCAAGTCCTTGGGCTGCAAAGAGTCTTTCGTGCTGCTCTCACGCCTGCGACGCGCACAGGGGATGAGTATCTATTTCTACCTTAAACAGAACGAACAAAAAGCGGCCGGGTGCGATCAGCACCCGGCCGCTTTAATTTGGTCAGCTCTGACGAAATCAGGCCGCTTCGGCTGCTTCAGCTTCGGCAGAAACGCGGGCGCGGTCCTTCGAACCCTTGGCGTCGACGTCGCGGTCGACGAATTCGATGACGGCGAGCGGGGCATTGTCGCCCTGACGGAAGCCTGCCTTCATGATGCGCAGGTAGCCGCCGTTGCGGGTGGCGTAGCGCGAAGCAATCGCGTCGAACAGCTTCGAGACGACGGCAACGTCGCGGATCTGCGAGATCGCCTGGCGGCGGGCATGCAGATCGCCGCGCTTGCCGAGCGTGACGAGCTTTTCCACGATCGGGCGGATTTCCTTGGCCTTCGGCAGGGTCGTGACGATCTGCTCGTGCTCGATCAGCGAAGCTGCCATGTTGGCAAACATCGCCTTGCGGTGGCTGGCGGTTCTATTCAGCTTGCGGCCGGCTTTACCGTGGCGCATGGCTATTCTCCTTTACTTGCAGGCATCCGCCCGCAGTCTAATAGGTTAGTACTGGTCTTCGTAACGCTTGGCGAGGTCTTCGATGTTCTCCGGCGGCCAGGACGGCACTTCCATACCGAGGTGCAGGCCCATGGAAGCGAGAACTTCCTTGATCTCGTTGAGCGACTTGCGACCAAAATTCGGCGTACGGAGCATTTCTGCTTCGGTCTTCTGAATGAGGTCGCCGATATAGACGATGTTGTCGTTCTTCAGGCAGTTGGCCGAACGGACGGAAAGCTCCAGTTCGTCGACCTTCTTGAGAAGCGCCGGGTTGAAGGCGAGTTCGGTGACTGCCTCTTCCTCGGTTTCCTTCTGCGGCTCGTCGAAGTTGACGAAGACCGACAGCTGGTCCTGAAGGATGCGGGCCGCGAAAGCGATCGCATCTTCGCCGGTGACGGATCCATCGGTTTCGATGGACATCGTCAGCTTGTCGTAGTCGAGAACCTGGCCTTCACGGGTGTTTTCCACCTTGTAGGAGACCTTCTTGACCGGAGAGTACAGGCTGTCGACCGGGATGAGGCCGATCGGTGCATCTTCCGAGCGGTTGCGGTCAGCCGGTACGTAGCCCTTGCCGTTGTTGACGGTGAACTCCATGCGGATTTCCGCGCCCTCGTCGAGGGTGCAGATCACATGGTTCGGGTTGAGGATCTCGATGTCGCCAACCGTCTGAATGTCACCGGCAGTCACGACGCCCGGGCCCTGCTTGCGCACGACCATGCGCTTTGCGTCATCGCCATCCATCTTGATGGCGATTTCCTTGATGTTGAGCACGATGTCGGTCACGTCTTCCCGGACGCCCGGGATAGAAGAGAACTCATGCAATACGCCGTCGATCTGAACCGCGGTTACGGCAGCACCACGCAGCGACGACAATAGGACGCGGCGAAGCGCGTTGCCGAGCGTCAGGCCAAAGCCGCGCTCAAGCGGCTCCGCGACCAACGTTGCCTTGGTGCGGCCGGAGGAGGCGAACTCCACCTTGTTCGGCTTGATCAATTCCTGCCAATTTTTCTGGATCATGTTTTCTGCCTTCCGTTCGTTGCCACCATCCAATCGTGACAACCGAGCCCCGAAGACCGGGAGGACACCGGAAAGTCCTCACCGGAATGTTGAATACAGATGATCAGACGCGGCGCTTCTTGCGCGGACGGCAGCCATTGTGCGGGATCGGGGTCACGTCACGGATCGACGTGATCATGAAACCTGCAGCCTGGAGCGCGCGAAGAGCGGATTCACGGCCGGAACCGGGGCCGCAAACTTCCACTTCCAGCGACTTCATGCCGTGTTCCTGAGCCTTCTTGGCGCAGTCTTCAGCGGCGATCTGCGCTGCGAACGGGGTCGACTTGCGCGAACCCTTGAAACCCTTCGCACCGGCGGACGACCAGGCAATAGCGTTGCCCTGCGCGTCGGTAATGGTGATCATCGTGTTGTTGAACGACGAATTGACGTGTGCAACGCCAGACGTAATGTTCTTGCGTTCGCGACGGCGAACGCGGGTGGCTTCCTTGGCCATATGATCCCTTTCTTAGATCTCTGCACCGCCGTAATTCCAGCGGCTCCACCGGGAAAAGGATTTATCGTCCCCTGCCCTGCATCTTACAATTCGCGACAGCCGGAGCACCGGCGTCGCAAGCATTCCGAGAAACCGACGACGGCCCTCGCATTGGTCGGACACTTGCCCTTCCCAAACTGCAAAAGGAGGCCGGCGCGTGCGCCAGCCTCCCGTTTTCCCTTTTCGGGAAATTACTTCTTCTTGCCGGCGATCGCCTTTGCCGGACCCTTGCGGGTGCGGGCATTGGTGTGCGTGCGCTGACCGCGCACCGGCAGGCCGCGACGATGGCGAAGACCGCGATAGCAGCCGAGATCCATCAGACGCTTGATGTTCATCGAGGTCTCGCGACGCAGGTCACCCTCGACCTGATAGTCGCGGTCGATCGTTTCACGGATCTGAAGAACCTCAGCGTCCGTCAACTGGTGAACGCGACGTTCGGCCGGAATACCGACCTTTTCGATGATTTCCTGTGCGAATTTCGTGCCGATCCCGTGAATATACGTCAGCGCGATGACAACGCGCTTTGCGGTCGGGATGTTGACGCCAGCGATACGTGCCACGTCTATTCTCCTTGCGTTCCAGTTGCCTACAGGCAATAGGTGCTTCGTTACGCGACCTTAAGAGCCGCACCTTGATTGAGGTTCGAGACACGTCAAAAACGACCGTACCCGGACTTCATTTCGTTGAAGACCGCGCCGATCGCTTCTCTTGTCGCGAGTTGACGCAGTCTTTGGAGGAATCGGCCGGAAAAGTCAACTCCCCGGCGCTTCCATTTTGGCAAAGGCAGTGCCTATGCCAGAATCTTCTCGATCTCGGCGGTCACCGTATGCACATCCGCCATGCCGTCCACGGTCTTCAACCGACCGGTTCGGGCGTAGTGTTCCGAAAGCGGAGCGGTCTTTTCCCGATATTCCTGCAGACGCCGCCGGAATGCTTCGGGATTATCGTCGGAACGCACGGTGCCGCCGGCGGCGACGGTTTCGGTTACGCGATTCTCCATGCGCCGCACAAGGGCTGTCTCATCGACCTTCAGCTCGATGACCGCATCGAGTTTCAGGCCTTTTTCCTCAAGCATCCGGTCGAGCGCCACGGCCTGCGGGACCGTGCGCGGATAGCCGTCGAGAATGAAACCCTTTGCGCAATCCGGCGCATCGATCCGGTCGGAGACGATCTCGTTGACGATTTCGTCGGAGACGAGCTGCCCGGCATCCATCACGGCTTTCGCCCGCTTGCCGACCTCGGTCGCCTGAGCTACGGCCGTCCGAAGCATATCCCCCGTGGAAAGCTGCGGAATGCCGTATCTCTCCGTCAGGAGCTTGGCCTGAGTACCCTTGCCAGCGCCCGGCGGTCCCAAAAAAATTAGCCTCATCGTCCCCTCTTTCCTCCGCGCAGCTTCGACTTCTTGATCAGCCCCTCATATTGCTGGGCAATGAGGTGACCTTGGATCTGTGCTACCGTATCGAGGGTCACGCTGACAACAATCAAAAGCGACGTACCACCAAGGTAGAACGGCACGCCTGTCTGCGAGATGAGTATCTCGGGCAGGATGCAGACGAAGACCAGGTAGATCGCGCCGATGACGGTAATGCGCGTCAACACGTAATCGATGTATTCGGCCGTGCGTTCACCGGGGCGGATGCCTGGAACAAATCCGCCATGCTTCTTCAGATTGTCGGCCGTATCCTTCGGATTGAAGACGATGGCCGTATAGAAGAAGGCGAAGAAGGCGATCATCGCGCCGTAAAGGATCATATAGAGCGGCTGACCATGAGCGAGCGCACCGACGATCGCCGTTGCCCAACCCGGCATGGTCGCGGTGTTGGCAAAACCGGCAAGCGTAGCGGGCAGCAGCAGCAGCGACGATGCGAAGATGGCCGGGATCACACCCGCCGTGTTGAGCTTCAGCGGCAGATGCGACGTGTCGCCCTGGAACATCCGGTTGCCGACCTGGCGCTTCGGATACTGGATCAGCAGGCGGCGCTGCGCGCGCTCGACGAAGACGATCAGCGCGATCACGCCGACGATCATGACGATGATCGCAAGGATGAGAGGCGTCGACAAAGCACCGGTGCGGCCGAGCTCCAGGGTTCCGGCAAGCGCCGAAGGCAGAGCGGCGACGATGCCGGCAAAGATGATCAGCGAGATACCGTTGCCGATGCCGCGCGAGGTGATCTGCTCACCGAGCCACATCAGGAACATCGTGCCGCCGAGCAGCGAAATTACGGTGGAAATCCGGAAGAACCAACCCGGATCGTTGACGAGGCCGCTACCGCTTTCGAGACCGACGGCAATACCGTAGGCCTGCATCGCGCCCAGCAGTACCGTGCCGTAGCGGGTGTACTGGTTTATGACCTTGCGGCCCTGCTCGCCCTCTTTCTTCAGCTGCTCGAGCGCCGGAACGACCGACGTCATGAGCTGCACAATGATCGATGCGGAAATGTAAGGCATGATGCCGAGGGCGAAGATCGCCATGCGCTCGACCGCGCCGCCCGAGAACATGTTGAAGAGGCCGAGGATGCCCCCCGACTGTCCCTGGAATGCCTGCGCGAATGCGTCCGGGTTAAGGCCCGGCAACGGAATGTAGGTGCCAAGTCGATAGACCAGAAGCGCACCGAGAGTGAACCAGAGCCGTTTCTTCAGATCTTCCGCCTTGGCGAAAGTCGAAAAATTCAGGTTCGAGGCGAGCTGTTCCGCTGCAGAAGCCATGCAATTCTCCGCGTACCAAGTCTCGGAAACACGGGAAAACCCGGTCGTTCCGGATGGAATCAGTTTTCGTCGTTGAAAACCAGGCGCGAGGCGATTGTCGCTGCAATCGGATGCCTCACCGTGGTTTCCGTTATGTCCCGTCGCGGCAGCCGATTCGCTGCGCTTGGACGTGAGGCTCACATATGGGAGCAAAACCGCCCGGCGTGAAGCACCCCGGGCGGTTCATCAGTCATATTTATTCAGCGGCTGCGGAGAGCAGCTTGATGGAACCGCCAGCCTTCTCGATCTTCTCGATCGCAGGCTTGGAGGCGCCGGCAACTTCGAGCGAAACCTTCGCCTTCAGTTCGCCGTCGGCGAGAACGCGCACACCATCCTTGACGCGGCGGATAACCCCCGCCGCCTTCAAAGCGGCGGCATCGACGGTCTTGGATGCGTCCAGCTTCTTGGCATCGACTGCGGCCTGAATGCGGCCGAGCGACACGACAACGAACTCCGAAGCGAAGATGTTGTTGAAGCCGCGCTTCGGCAGGCGACGGTAGATGGGCATCTGACCGCCTTCGAAGCCGTTGATCGCGACGCCCGAACGCGCCTTCTGACCCTTGACACCGCGGCCGGCCGTCTTGCCGGAACCCGAGCCGATGCCGCGGCCCAGACGCTTGCGGTTCTTCGTCGCGCCTTCGTTGTCCTTGATTTCGTTCAGTTTCATATCTCGATCCCCCTCACTTCTCGTCGACGACGCGAACGAGGTGCTGGACGGCCCGGATCATGCCGCGAACGGCCGGAGTGTCTTCCAGCGTGCGTACCCGGTGCATCTTGTTGAGGCCCAGACCGACGAGCGTCTGACGCTGCACGGCCGGACGGCGAATGGGGCTACCGATCTGCTCGACGGTAACCGTCTTCTTGGCAACTTCCTTCTTAGCCATCTGTCAGCTCCCTTATTCTTCGGAAGCAACGCCGGCGGAAACGCGACGGGACTGGAGCGTGGCGTACTTCATGCCGCGCTGTGCCGCGATATCCTTCGGGTGCATCTGGTTCTTGAGCGCGTCGAAAGTTGCGCGAACCATGTTGTAAGGGTTCGACGAACCGGTCGACTTGGCTACGACGTCGTGAACGCCGAGCGTCTCGAAGACGGCGCGCATCGGGCCACCGGCGATGATACCGGTACCGGGCTTGGCCGAGCGCAGCAGCACCTTGCCGGCGCCATGACGGCCGTGCACGTCGTGGTGCAGAGTGCGACCACCGCGCAGCGGTACGAAGATCAGGTCACGCTTGGCGGCTTCCGTTGCCTTGCGGATGGCTTCCGGCACTTCGCGTGCCTTGCCATGGCCGAAGCCGACGCGGCCCTTCTGGTCGCCCACGACGACGAGAGCGGCGAAACCGAAACGACGACCGCCCTTCACCACCTTGGCGACGCGGTTGATAGCGACGAGCTTATCGACAAATTCGCTGTCGCGCTCTTCGCGGTTCTGGCGATCTTCGCGAGAACCTCTTCTTTCTTGTGCCATTGTCCTCTTCCTTTTTCTTTTCCGGGTGCAATCGGCAGATTGACGAAAGCCGCCTCGCTTCCTTGGAAATCGAAGCGGCCGGGGATTTGCGAAGCCGGGTTACGCCCGGGCATTGCTGCCCGGGCGACGAACCTTAGAAGTTCAGGCCGCCTTCGCGAGCTGCCTCGGCCAGCGCCTTGATGCGGCCGTGGTAGATGAAGGCGCCACGGTCAAAGACAACGTCCTTGATGCCCGCCTTGGAAGCACGTTCTGCCAGGAGCTTGCCGACAGCCGTAGCGGCTTCGGTATCCGCGCCGGTCTTCAGCGAAGACCGCAGATCCGTGTCGAGGGTCGATGCCGAGGCAATCGTCTTGCCGGCAACATCGTCAATGATCTGCGCATAGATGTTCTTCGACGAGCGATGAACCGACAGGCGCGGGCGGCCATTGGCAACCGCCTTGATTTGACGGCGCACGCGGCTGGCGCGACGCACAAGAGTATCTTTCCTGCTAGCCATTTCGCGTGATCCTTACTTCTTCTTGCCTTCTTTGCGGACGATCCGCTCTTCGGCATACTTGACACCCTTGCCCTTGTAGGGCTCGGGGCCACGGTATTCGCGGATTTCCGCGGCAACCTGGCCGACCTGCTGCTTGTTGATACCGGAAACGACGATTTCCGTCGGCTTCGGCACAGCGATCGTGATGCCTTCCGGCGTCTGGTAGACGACGTCGTGGCTGAAGCCGAGCGCGAGCTGCAGGTTCTTGCCCTGCATGGACGCGCGGTAACCGACGCCGTTGATTTCGAGCTTGCGCTCGTAACCGTCCTTCACGCCCTTGAGGATGTTCTCGATCATCGTGCGGGACATGCCCCACTTTGCGCGAGCGTCCTTGCTCTCGTTGAGCGGCTGAACGACAACCGTGTTGTTTTCGAGCTTCACCGAAACTTCGTCATTTGCGACGAAGAACAGTTCGCCCTTCGGGCCCTTTGCCGTTACCTTCTGGCCATCCACGTTAGCCGTGACGCCTGCCGGAACTTGAACGGGCTTCTTACCGATACGAGACATTTTTATACCTGTCTGTTCGCTATGGAGATCCTGCTCGATCTTAGAAGATCGAGCAAAGAACCTCGCCACCAACATTCTGTTCGCGTGCCTGGTGATCGGCCATCACGCCCTTCGGAGTCGAAAGGATGGTGATGCCGAGGCCGTTCGCGACCTGCGGAATGGACTTGACCGAGACATAGACCCGGCGGCCCGGCTTGGAGACGCGCGCGATCTCACGGATCACGGAGGCGCCTTCGTAGTACTTCAACTCGATGTTCAGCTCGGCCTTGCCGTTGCCGAATTCGACTTCAGAGTATCCGCGGATGTAGCCTTCAGCCTGAAGGACATCCAGAACGCGTGCGCGAAGCTTGGAAGCCGGCGTCGAAACGCTCGACTTGCGGCGAGCAGCGCCGTTGCGGATACGGGTGAGCATATCGCCCAAAGGATCAGTCATTGCCATGTACCCGTCTCCTTACCAGCTCGACTTGACCACGCCCGGCACCTTGCCGAGATTGCCCAGTTCGCGAAGTGCAATACGCGACATGCGCAGCTTGCGATAATAGGCACGCGGACGACCGGTGACTTCGCAACGATTGCGGATGCGGGTCTTGGACCCATCGCGGGGCAGTTCAGCCAGCTTGAGGGTGGCCTTGAACCGCTCTTCGATCGGCAAAGACTGGTTCATGATGATTGCCTTCAGGACCGCGCGCTTGGCGGCGTGATTGGCAACCAGTTTGCGGCGGCGCTTGTTCTTTTCAACTGCGCTCGTTTTCGCCATAACAGTTATCCTTCTTTACGCTTGCCGTTACGGATTACTGACGGAACGGGAAGTTGAACTCTTTGAGAAGAGCGCGTGCTTCGTCGTCGTTAGTTGCCGTCGTGCAAACGATGATGTCCATGCCCCACATCTGATCAACCTTGTCGTAGTTGATCTCAGGGAACACAATGTGCTCCTTGATGCCCATGGCAAAGTTGCCACGACCATCGAAGGACTTCGGATTGAGGCCGCGGAAGTCTCGAACACGCGGAAGAGCGATGTTGATGAGACGATCCAGGAACTCATACATCCGAACGCCGCGCAGGGTAACCTTGGCACCAATCGGCATGCCTTCGCGAAGCTTGAAGCCGGCGATGGAGTTGCGAGCGCGGGTGATGACCGGCTTCTGGCCGGCAATCGCAGCGAGGTCGGCAGCAGCAACCGTCGGCTTCTTGGAATCGCCGGTCGCTTCGCCAACACCCATGTTGATGACGATCTTGTCGAGGCGCGGGATCTGCATTTCGTTGGCGTAGGAGAACTGCTCCTGCATCGCCTTACGGATGCGCTCTACATATTCCTTCTTGAGCCGCGACTCATAAGCGGACTTAGCCATCGATCACATCTCCCGAACGCTTGGCCACGCGGACCTTCTTGTCACCATCGATCTTGAAACCGACGCGGGTCGGCTTGCCGTCCTTCGGATCGGCGATCGCGATGTTCGAAAGGTGGATCGAGGCTTCCTTTGTGATAATGCCGGCTTCCTGGTTCTGGGTCTGGCGCTGGTGACGCTTCACCACGTTGACGCCGCGCACGAGAGCCCGGTCTTCCTTCGGCATGACCTGAATGACTTCGCCGGTACGGCCCTTGTCCTTACCGGTCAGAACGACGACCTTGTCGCCTTTGCGAATCTTTTGCATCTCTGATCGCTCCCTTAGAGTACTTCCGGAGCCAGCGAGATGATCTTCATGTGGTTCTTGGCGCGGAGTTCGCGCGGAACCGGTCCGAAGATACGGGTGCCGATCGGCTCTTTCTTGTTGTCGATGAGAACGGCTGCGTTGGTGTCGAAACGGATGACGCTGCCATCAGCACGGCGGATGTCATTCGCGGTGCGAACGACAACAGCCTTCATGACATCACCCTTCTTCACGCGGCCGCGCGGAATGGCTTCCTTGATCGAAACGACGATGATGTCGCCGATCGACGCGTATTTGCGCTTGGAGCCGCCCAGCACCTTGATGCACATGACACGACGTGCGCCGGAATTATCCGCCACGTCGAGGTTTGTTTGCATCTGAATCATGTCAGGTCGCCTTCTTGTTGTTACCAGGCCGGTTGGGTCGAAACCCCCTCGCCCGGCTTATTGTGCTCATCTCAAAGCAAAAGAACGCTCGAACTCGAGCGTTCCTCGGCTTTAATTGCGTGCTTCATACAGATATTTGCCCGAGACGCAAGGGTCCGGCGGACAAAACCTGCAGAAATCAAGACTGGGCGGAAACGACCGTCCAGCGCTTGTCCTTGGAAATCGGCGCGCATTCCTCGATGGAAACGAGGTCGCCGACCTTGAACTGGTTGTTCTCGTCGTGAGCCTTGTACTTCTTGGAACGACGAACGGTCTTCTGAAGGATCGGGTGCGCAAAGCGGCGCTCGACCCGGACGACGACGGTCTTGTCGTTCTTGTCGCTGACGACGGTGCCCTGCAGAATGCGTTTCGGCATATTGTTCTGGTCCTTAGGCCTTGGCTTCTGCCGCCTTCTGGCGGGCAATGGTTTTGATGCGTGCGATGTCCTTGCGGACCTCGTTGATACGCGAAGACTTCTCGAGCTGGCCAGTCGCCTTCTGGAAGCGCAGGTTGAACTGCTCCTTCTTCAGCTTGGCAAGCTCTTCCTTGAGTTGGTCGGCGCTCAGAGCGCGAACATCTGCGGCTTTCATGAGCTTCACTCCTTACTCTGCGATACGCTGCACGAAGCGCGTCTTGACAGAGAGCTTGGCAGCGCCGAGCCGAAGTGCCTCGCGGGCGAGCTCTTCGTTGACACCGTCGATCTCGAACATCATGCGGCCGGGCTTGACCTTGCATGCCCAGTATTCGACCGAACCCTTGCCCTTACCCATGCGGACTTCGGTTGGCTTTGCCGTCACCGGAACGTCGGGGAATACCCGGATCCAGACGCGGCCGGCGCGCTTCATATGACGGGTGATCGCACGGCGGGCCGCTTCGATCTCGCGAGCATTGACGCGGTTGGGCTCCTGGGCCTTCAGACCGAATTCGCCGAAGGCGAGGTCAGAGCCGCCCTTCGCGACGCCCTTGATGCGCCCCTTGAACTGCTTGCGATACTTCGTACGCTTTGGCTGCAACATTTTTTTACTTCTCCGATATTGGCTGCCACGCGCGAATGTTACGCGTTCTCGCGGCGACGCTCTCTGCCGCTACCGCCCTGGTTGTCACTCTCGGTCGCGCGACGCTCGGAAGCCATCGGATCGTGCTCAAGGATTTCGCCCTTGAAGATCCAGACCTTGACACCGCAGATGCCGAAAGCGGTTTCGGCTTCGGCCGTACCGTAGTCGATGTCGGCGCGCAGCGTATGCAGCGGAACGCGGCCTTCACGATACCATTCGGTACGGGCGATTTCCGCACCGCCAAGACGGCCGGCGCAAGTGATCTTGATGCCTTCGGCGCCGAGGCGCATCGCCGACTGAACGGCACGCTTCATCGCACGACGGAACGCTACGCGGCGCTCGAGCTGCTGAGCGATCGACTGCGCAACGAGCGTTGCGTCGACTTCCGGCTTGCGCACTTCGACGATGTTGAGGTGCGTTTCCGAATTGGTCATCTCGGAAAGCTTCTTGCGAAGCTTTTCGATGTCGGCGCCCTTCTTGCCGATGATCAGGCCCGGGCGAGCCGAGTGGATCGTCACGCGGCACTTCTTGTGCGGACGCTCGATCACGACCTTGGCGATACCGGCCGACTTCAGCTCTTCCATCAGATAGGCGCGGATCTTCAGATCTTCGTGAAGAAGCTGGCCGTATTCCGCGTTATCCGCGAACCAACGGCTATCCCAGGTCCGGTTGATGCCGAGACGGAAACCGATCGGATTAATCTTCTGGCCCATTATGCGGCCTCCCCTTTGGCTTCCACTTCACGAACAACGATCGTCAAGTGCGCGAACGGCTTTTCGACGCGCGATGCACGGCCGCGACCACGGGCGTGGAAGCGCTTCATCACGATCGACTTGCCAACAAAAGCTTCTGCGACGATGAGCGAATCAACGTCGAGATCATGGTTGTTCTCTGCGTTAGCGATCGCAGATTCAAGCGTCTTCTTGACCGTGCCTGCGATGCGCTTGCGCGAGAACTCGAGTTCGGCCAGAGCGCGGTCGACCTTCTTGCCGCGGATCAGCGCGGCAACGAGGTTGAGCTTCTGGGGGCTGACGCGGATCGTGCGCGCAACTGCCTGCGCCTCATTATCCTTCAGCCGGCGTTCGGCTTTTGCCTTGCCCATCGTTACTTCCTCTTCGCTTTCTTGTCCGCGCCATGACCGTAATAGGTCCGGGTCGGAGCGAATTCACCGAACTTGTGGCCGACCATTTCTTCGGACACCGAGACGGGAACATGCTTGTTGCCGTTGTAGACGCCGAAGGTCAGACCGACGAACTGCGGAAGGATCGTGGAGCGACGGCTCCACATCTTGATCACTTCGTTGCGGCCGCCTTCGCGGACCTTCTCAGCCTTCTTGAGAAGATAACCGTCAACAAACGGACCTTTCCATACTGAACGAGCCACTTGAGACTTCCTCTCTTACTTCTTGCGCTGGTGACGCGAGCGCATAATGAACTTGTCGGTCGACTTGTTGGAGCGCGTGCGCTTGCCCTTTGTGGGCTTGCCCCAAGGCGTGACCGGATGGCGACCACCGGACGTACGGCCTTCACCGCCGCCGTGCGGATGGTCAACCGGGTTCATGACGACGCCGCGTACGTGCGGACGCTTGCCGCGCCAACGCGAACGGCCGGCCTTACCATCATTGATGTTGCCGTGATCGGGGTTCGATACAGCACCGATCGATGCGAGGCAAGAGCCGTGCACCAGACGCTGCTCGCCCGAGTTCAGGCGCAGGATCGCCATGCCCTGGTCACGGCCGACGAGCTGAGCGTAGGTTCCGGCGGAGCGCGCGATCTGGCCGCCCTTGCCCGGCTTCATCTCCACATTGTGGATGATGGAGCCGACCGGAATGAACTGCAGCGGCATCGCGTTGCCGGGCTTGACGTCGACGGCCTTTTCCGAGGCAATCACCTTGTCGCCGACAGCCAGGCGCTGCGGCGCCAGGATATAGGCCTGCTCACCGTCCGCATAGTTGACGAGCGCGATGAACGCCGTGCGGTTCGGGTCATATTCCAGACGCTCGACCGTGCCTTCCACGTCGAACTTGCGACGCTTGAAGTCCACCAGACGGTAGGTCCGCTTGTGACCACCGCCCTGGAAACGGACGGTGATGCGGCCCAGGTTGTTGCGGCCGCCCTTGGAGGACAGGCCCTCGGTCAGCGTCTTGACCGGCTTGCCCTTGTAGAGGCCAGCCCGGCTGACGATGACCAGTTGACGCTGGCTCGGCGTCGTCGGATTGAAACTTTTCAATGCCATTTTCTTGTTCCCTTTTGGGTTTTTACCCTAATGGGCCTATCCGTTAGAGACCGGTGGAAACGTCGATGGACTGACCGTCGGCGAGCGTTACGATCGCCTTCTTCACGTCCTTCTGCTTTCCGGCGAAGCCGCGGAAGCGCTTCAGCTTGCCCTTGCGGACGAGCGTGTTCACGGCCGTAACCTTCACGCCGAACAGCGCTTCGACGGCAGCCTTGATCTCAGGCTTCGAAGCACCCTTGGCGACATTGAAGACGACCTGGTTCTGTTCGGAGACCAGCGTCGACTTTTCGGTGATCGAGGGAGACACGATCACGTCGTAGTGGCGAAGATCCGTCATTTGAACCGCTCCTCCAGAGCTTCCACAGCAGCCTTGGAAAGCACGAGCTTGCCACGGCGCAGAATGTCGTAAACGTTGATGCCCTGAACCGGCAGAACGTCCACATTCGGGATGTTCTGGGCAGCGAGCTTGAAGTTGCCTTCGATCTCGGCTCCGCCGATGATCAGGGCGTTGGTGAGGCCGAGCGAGGCAAATGCACCGGCGAGCGCCTTCGTCTTTGCTTCGTTGGCGACGAGATCGTCGATGACGATGATGTCCTCAGCCTTCAGCTTGGCCGACAGCGCATGGCGCAGGCCCAGTGCGCGGATCTTCTTCGGAAGATCGTGCGCATGGCTGCGGACGACCGGCCCGTGAGCCTTGCCGCCGCCGCGGAACTGCGGAGCACGAGCCGAATGGTGGCGGGCGCGGCCCGTACCCTTCTGCTTGTACATCTTGGCGCCGGTGCGGGATACTTCCGCACGGCCCTTGGCCTTGTGCGTACCCTGCTGGCGCTTTGCGAGCTGCCAGCGAACGACGCGGGCAATGATGTCTTCACGAGGCTCGAGACCGAAAATGGCGTCGGAAAGGGAAACCTTTCCCGCGTCCTTGCCCTCGAGGGTTTTGACGGTGAGATCCATTATTCGGCTCCCTTACTTCGATTCTGCGGCGCGCACTGCGGCGGGGCGCGGTGCGCCTTCCGGAGTGCCCGACTTGATGGCGTCACGGACGACGATCCAGGAACCCTTGGAGCCGGGAACTGCACCCTTGACCAGGATCAGACCGCGGTCTTCATCGGTCGATACGACTTCGAGGTTCTGCGTGGTAACGCGCGTCTGGCCCATGTGACCAGCCATGCGCTTGCCCTTCCAGACGCGGCCCGGATCCTGGTTGGAACCGGTCGAACCATGCGAACGGTGCGATACGGACACGCCGTGCGTTGCACGCAGGCCGCCGAAGTTGTGGCGCTTGATCGCGCCGGCAAAACCCTTACCGATGGTGGTGCCGGTAACGTCCACGAGCTGCCCGGCGACGAAATGGCCCGCCGTAAGTTCGGCGCCAATGTCGATCAGGTTGTCGGCGCTCACGCGGAACTCGACGAGCTTTGCCTTCGGCTCAACACTGGCGGCGGCGAAATGGCCGCGCATAGCCTTCGGCGTATTCTTAACCTTTGAACGGCCGGCACCCAGCTGAACTGCGGTATAACCGTTCTTCTCTTCGGTGCGGTGGGAAACTACCTGGCAGTTCTCCAGCCGCAATACTGTTACCGGGATATGCTCGCCGGCGTCGTTGTAGACGCGGGTCATTCCCACCTTCTGTGCAATCACACCTGAACGCATCGGTTCACGCCTCTTGTTTAGGGTTCCCGTCCGGTGCTTCACGCACCTTCCGGTTTCCTGTTCCTGGAAGCCGTTGGAGAAACTCCACGTACCTTCCTTGTTATTTCGGCTTGCGCCGGGTCTTACAGCTTGATCTCGACGTCTACGCCGGCGGCCAGATCGAGCTTCATCAGCGCGTCCACCGTCTGCGGGGTCGGATCAACGATATCGAGAAGGCGCTTGTGCGTGCGCATCTCGAACTGTTCGCGGCTCTTCTTGTCGACGTGGGGCGACCTGTTGACCGTGAATTTCTCAATCCGGGTCGGAAGCGGCACGGGCCCGCGCACACTCGCACCGGTGCGCTTGGCCGTCGACACGATTTCGCGCGTGGAGGCATCGAGGATCCGGTGATCAAACGCCTTGAGGCGGATGCGGATATTCTGGCCGTTCATTCGACTTGTCCTTGCTCGTGTTTTCCGGTGTGCTCACGAAGCACACACTTGAGGTATTCGTTTCGCTTAGCCGCTTCTTTTCAAAAATCGCAGGGACATGGCGGACCATGTCCCTGCCGAAACGGCTCAAGCCGTTTTCTTGTTACTCGACGATGGAGGCGACGATGCCTGCGCCGACGGTGCGGCCGCCTTCGCGGATAGCGAAGCGCAGCTTTTCTTCCATCGCGATCGGCACGATCAGCTCGACGTCAACCGTGACGTTGTCGCCCGGCATAACCATTTCCGTGCCTTCCGGAAGCGTCACGATCCCAGTCACGTCCGTCGTACGGAAGTAGAACTGCGGACGGTAGTTGGTGAAGAACGGCGTATGACGGCCACCCTCTTCCTTCGTCAGGATGTAGGCTTCAGCCTTGAACTTGCGGTGCGGCTTGACCGAACCCGGCTTGCACAGAATCTGACCGCGCTCGACGCCGTTGCGGTCGACACCGCGAAGCAGCGCGCCGATGTTGTCGCCGGCCTGGCCCTGGTCGAGCAGCTTGCGGAACATTTCAACGCCCGTGCAGGTCGTCTTCGTCGTCGGACGGATGCCGACGATCTCGATTTCCTCACCGACCTTGACGATGCCGCGCTCGACGCGACCGGTCACGACCGTACCGCGGCCCGAGATCGAGAACACGTCTTCGATCGGCATCAGGAACGGCTGGTCGATCGGACGCTCAGGCGTCGGGATGTAGGCGTCGACCGCAGCCATCAGCTCGCGGATCGCGTCTTCGCCGATCTTCTTGTCCGAATCTTCGAGCGCGGCCAGAGCCGAACCCTTGATGATCGGAATGTCGTCGCCCGGGAATTCGTAGGACGACAGCAGTTCGCGCACTTCCAGCTCGACGAGCTCGAGCAGTTCCGCGTCGTCGACCTGGTCGACCTTGTTCAGGAACACCACGATCGCCGGAACGCCGACCTGGCGGGCGAGCAGGATGTGTTCGCGCGTCTGCGGCATCGGGCCGTC
>ATWE01000038.1 GCA_000421085.1 Ensifer sp. USDA 6670 | reverse complement strand
GACATGAGGCAACTGAATGAGGCAGTGGAGAGAGCCCGAGCGACGCTGAAGGGCCTCGGGGTCTCGTTCGATGCAAACGGTATCTATTGCGATACCGCGTGGGCCGACGACGATGTCGGCACCCGCTCGCGCTATGCCGATGTTACCTTGATCGGCGCGAGTTTACACGCCGATCCGTCATTGCGAAAACGTGCCATCGACGGGGCCCTCTTCTATTCGGCGCGACCAGTTCTGCTCGCAACAAACCGCCAATCGGTCACCTTGCGTCCAAAAAAGGTTCTTCTCGCATGGAACTCGACCATGGAATCCGCGCGAGCGGCGCGGGAAGCATTGGAGCTGATGGAGAGCGCCGAGGAGGTGAACGTCGTGCTCGTCGATCCGAGCGCGGCTCCGGCGAGAAACGGCGAAGAACCAGGTGCTGACATTGCCACCTACCTAGCTCGCCACGGCGTCAGCGTAACAGTCGATCGGCTTCCAAGTGCTGGACGCCGGGTGGAGGAGGTTCTCAACCAGCATGCAATTGACACCTCTGCCGATCTGATCGTCATGGGGGCGTACGGGCACACACGTCTTCGCGAGAAAATTTTCGGCGGCGTTACCAAGGCGATGATCGAAGCACCCATCGTACCGGTGTTGATGGTGCGCTGAACGTTCCCGGTCGCTTCGAAACAAAGGCGCCGCATAAAGCGACGCCTTTGATGTTTGCCGTCATACCTCACCTTCGTGTGCAGCACGGCCGGTCATTTCTTCGATATCGACACAGAAGAAGACATGCGGCGAAGAAGCTGCGACCGCTTGTGTTGCGGGCTTCAGACCGCCCGGCTCCCACCAGTTTGGTCGCGACTCGAGAAGCGACCAGGCGTGCACGCACTCTCTCTGCCATCGCCCTTCCGGCGGCAGCTCCTGATAGCGGCCGAATACAAGGACGCTCTTCCACTGCCGCTCACCTGAGAACTCATCGACTTGAAGGCATACATGCGGGTTGACGCGCATCCAGTCGATCTTCTGACCTGGCATAGAAAAGCAGTAAATGCAGTTGCCCGTGAAAGCATAAGTGATGGGCACGACATACGGCTTGCCTTCGTTACAGCACGCAAGACGAGCCAGATGACCGGCCTGAATGACGCTGCTGCATTCGTGACGGGACATTTCCTTGATGAACATGATCTCCCCTCCTTAAGGCGTCGATCTATGGACTGAGGTTATCTGCAGGGAACGCTTGTGCCTTGATGTCCCTCAAAGACCGATGGCCGGAAATGGCCGGTGATTAAGCCAATGTTTGCCGGTTTTGACGAAGGGACGATCATGAGCGACATTCGCCTACGCCAGGAGATCTTGGATGAGCTCGAATATGAACCCATCATGGACGCCGCGAACATAGGAGTAACGGTCGAGGACGGCGTTGTCACTTTGGCCGGCCATGTTCACAGCTTTGCGGAAAACACACTGCGGAACGGGTTGCGCAACCGTGAAGGGCGTGCGCGTGATTGCCGAGGAAATCGAAGTGCGGCTGCCGGAGAACGAGAAGGCCGCCGATGATGAGATCGCCAGCCGCGTGGTAAAAATTCTTGCCTGGGGAGCGCAATTGCCGACGTTAACGACAGCCAGGTCAAGGTCGAAAACGGTTATGTGACGCTGGCGGGGACGGTGGATTTCCGTTTCCAGCGTAATGCGACCGAGAACTTAGTGCGTCCCTTGACGGGCATCACGGGCATCGACAACCGCCTGAGAATTCGTCCGATGATGGATGTGCTCGACATCAGGCATGGCATCAGAGCGGCGCTCAAACGCAAGATGCAGGAGTATCCGGCAGTCACGTACGCTGCGTGGGAAGGTTCAAAGCCGGCGAGCGAGCCGCCCTCGAGGCGTCACGGCCGTTAAAATCGCTTAACCACCGAACAACCCAGCGACCAGCCCAATTGGAGTGCTTCAAATGACCTCGGCGCTAATCCCTGACCTTGCCTCCATCGGGGGATCACTGGTCGGCAGTGCGGGACTTAGCCAAGAGGAGGCTCGCCTATGACTTGCGCGTTGGTCCGAACAGTCTTCCGGAACAGCAAGCCTCCTCTCTATTGACCACTTTCCTGCGCCAGTTCCGCGGCCCCCTGATCTACATTCTGCTCGCTGCGGTACTGGTATCCTTAGTATTGGGGGATCTGAAGGATGCCCTTTTCATCGGCCTCGTGCTCATCGCGAATGGCATCATCGGGTCTTTGCAGGAGCACACGGCCGGCAAAGCCGCATTGGCGTTGCGCAGGTTGGAACAACCGAAGGCGAGTGTCATCCGCGATGGGCGCTTGCAGGAGATCGACGCTCGACTGTTGGTGCCGGGCGATATCGTTGTGCTCGAGGCAGATCGATCGATTGGAAACTGGTGACTGGAGCGGGTTTGTTCGGACTCGGGTGGAGACTGGTGGAATTCTGCCCCGGCCCCGCCATCGCCGCCACTATCGACCGGGCGGTGGGAAGCCGTTCTGTTCGTTGCGGCCTGTCTGGTCGGCATGTCGGTTTACCGCTTGTCTCGCCGCCAGCGCCTTCCGGGCTACTCGGCAAGTTGAATTGTACCTCCTCACGCGTGGACGAAGCGATCTCGAGACGCCGCCCATTGGAGCGAACCGCAGCAGGTGAGCTGCACAGCAAAGCGATTAGCCATTCATGCAGCGTCCAGGAAGAGGCATAAACTCCTAGCGAGGCTTTACCCAAGATAATGCCTGACCGATCGGTCTCGACATCCAGCACCAATGTCGTTTCCTTGCGCGAACCGGATCTCAGCCGCGGAGCGACTGACGATCTCCATGGCGCGGTGGCTGTCGCGCGCGGTCAAGGGTACGGCGGCGTCTTTCGCGTTTGCCGCTCTGCCACCATCGTGCCGTCGGTCACACGATCGCTCGGATGCAGCACGACCCGGTCGCCCGGCGAGAGTCCCGACAACACCTCCACCAGTTTGCTGTTTCGCTGTCCGGTGCGGACGATCGTGGCTCGGGCATGACCGTCCTTGACCGCAAAGACAGCCCAATCGTCCCCCCGTCGAAACAGCGCACTCACAGGTATAGTGAGGGCGTCTTGCGATTGCCAAGTGGATACATGGACGATGACCCGAAAGTCGTGACCCAGCCGGGCCCACGATTTCGGCGGATCGACGAGATCGATCACGGTGCCTACGCGCTGCTCCTCGATGCCGAGGGCCGAGACTTTGACGAATCCGGCTGGGTCGATACGCTTCACTCGACCACGGAGGGCCGAACCGCCCCAACCGTCGATTGTGGCTGCAGCGCCGGTTTTGATCTGAACGGCTTCGGTCGACAGGAAATCCGCGACGATCTCGAGGTCCCTCGGATCACCGATCTGAACGAGCGGCGCGCCAGCCTGAACAACTGCTTCGTCCTCCTGGACGATCCGGAGCACACGACCGCTCACGGGCGCGCTGATCTGGACACAGCAGCCCTGATTGGTGTCAGCCCCCGTTCCGGACGACTCGAGGAGGCGCGCCGCCGCCACCGCCTGCTCCCGACGCCGAACTTCGAGCTGTGCCTTCGTCGTCGCGAGTTGGGCCTGGATCGTCTCGAGATCGAACCTCGCCTTTTCCAGGTCCCGCGCGGAAATCGTGTTGCTGCGCGCAAGCCCCTCCGCGCGCGCAAGCTCGGCACGGGCGAAACTGACCGCCGCTTCGATGCGGCGTATCTCCGCCTCCGCCAAGGTCACTACGGCGTTTGCGGCGACAAGAGCTGCCTCCAGTTCTGCGCGAGAGCGGACATCGAGCAGGCCGGGCGTCACCGGCTGTATCACCGCGACAATCGTCTTGCCCTCGATTACGTCGTCGCCGACATGCAGGGAGGTCTCGTCATGGTCATCGGGCCGCGAGATTCGGAGCACCTTTCCGGCAACGGGCGCGGAGACCGTGTAGACATGCCGGACGCGTGTTCTTGCCTCTTCATCGACCGTCACAGCCATCGGCATCCTCGCCGCCGGTGCCGTGTCGACGGGGACCGCTCGCGGCCAGGCGAACCATGTGGCAGCGGCCGCCACTGCTCCGACTGCTGCCAGCCACCCCGCCCGTTTCCACCAGTTCCGCTGCATGGTCCTATTCCCGAGTTTTGAGGACTGCCACAAGATCGAGTTCGTAGACCCGACGCCCGACGACAAGCGCCGAAATCAGCGCCGCGAAAAGGATGATCGCGGTCGCCAGCACATAGGTGAGATTCTCGACGACGAGGGGCACGCGCATGAGTTCTCCGGCAAGCTGCTTGTTCATGACCCATGAGAGGCCATAGCCGATCGTCCAACCCGGCGGTTGGGCAAGGGCGACGATAACGGCCAGTTCGAGAAGCAGAATGCGCATCGTCTCGCCCTGGCTGAAGCCAAGGACTCGCAGTGTTGCGAGTTCCCGTGCATGCTCCGAAAGCGAGATGCGAGCGCTGTTGTATACGACGCCAAAGGCGATCACGATGGACAGCCCCGTATAGATGCCCGCCATTGTCGTGACGATGATCGCCAGGCTCTGACGGAAGTTCACGAGGGACACACGCTGCAGCGCCAACCCCGCGACCGTCGGCATCCGCTTTATGGCCTCGTAGAGCAGATCAAGCTTGCCGTCGTCCACGCTGAGATGGGCCCCATTCGCAGTCGGGGCCTCGCGCAACAGCCGGGCCAGAGCTTGAGCGTCCATCATCGCGGTAATGCCGAAATAATCCTCCACCAAGGCGGCTACGGTCAGTTCAATCGTCCTTCGCCGCCCGTCGAGCAGGTCCACTTCGACGGTGTCACCCACGCGCGCATCGAGAAGCCGCCCTAGATAAGCGGAAATCGCCACCCCTGCTTCCGGCAGACTAACGGTGCGCAGATCGACATCGACGATCCGGCTGAGATCGGCTCCAGGTGGCTTGCCGGATATGATTGTCCTGCGCTCCCGGCTTCCCTTTCGGATGCGGATGGGGACCTGTCGATAAGGTTCCACCGCAAGCACGCCGGGCAGTCTGCTCACGTCGAACACAACCGTCTCCGGCGGCTTCTCCGCGAAGCTGATCGTGGCATCCTGGCGATCGGCCATGAAGTACGTCACGTCGATCAGTTCTTCCATGGCATTGCCGACGAACAGCGAGACGACGAGAATGCCGGTCGCAAAGGCCATACCCAGCGTCGCCAGGGCCGCCCGGATCGGCTTCCGGGCGACGTTTCTGAGCATCATCATCGTCCGCTGCGAGATGAGAGAACCAAATGACGGCCATCCGAACAGCATGCGCCGGAACGAGGGAGGCGTCGGAGGCTGCATGGCGACCGCGGCGGCCAACGAGACGACCTCGCGAAGGGACCGGAAGGAGCCGCCCAGGGCAGCGGCCATGCTAAGGAGCGCGGCGAGGACATAGACGTCGGGGTTGTCGGCGAAGACGAGGAAGGGGAAGCGGTAGTAGTCGCCGAAGAGCCGCGTCACATAAATGCCGAGCCAGGTTCCCGCCGCGCCGCCTATGGCGATCCCGATGAGGGCGATGGCGGCGATGAATTTCAGGTAGTGAGCGACAATGCTGGTATTGAAGTACCCGAGCGCCTTTAGCAGCCCAATCTGCTCCCGTTCGAGCGCGACCAGTCGGCTGAGCGTCAAGTTCACGAGAAAAGCGCTGACGATGAGGAAAATCGGCGGCAGCGTGCGGCTCATGTTCCTGAGCATGTCGAGGCCGTGCTCGAGATACGCATGCGACGTCTGATCCTTGCGTCCATAGGCCGCACCGCTGCCATAGGGCTCGAGTAGATCGTCGAGCGCATCGATGACCTCCGTCTCCACGGCATCCGGCATCAGCTTGAGACTAACCGAGGAGAACGCACGCTTGAGGCTGTAGACTTCGGCCAGCGCCCGCTCCGACATCCAGATTATTGCAAATCGGCGATCGTCGGGCATCCTGTCGCCGGGTCCGATCGCGTAGACATGCTCTGGCGACAACGCGATGCCGACGATCGTAAGCTCGCGCCTGCGGCCGTTGAGCGTGGCGGAGAAGCGGTCTCCCGGTTCGAAGCCATGCGCCTTTGCAAAGCTCTCGTTGACCACCACCTCGTCCAGGTCGTTGGCGTCAGGCAGGCGGCCGCCGCGCATATAGAGCCGATTGAGCAGCGGCGGGCCGCTCTCCGGAAGCGAAATGAACCGCCCGGTCGCGGGCTCGCGGAAGTTTGGGATGTCGAGCAGCGCGAGTTCGGCGATGCGGGCTTCAACGACGGCAACGCCCGAGATTTCGGCAATACGTGTGACGAGCGTCTTCGGAGCCCGCGTCACTTCGGCGAAGACGTCAGCGAATTGGTGGCGTTCATAGTACGCGTTGCGCGTCTCATCCAGTGACCTGAACGATCCCGTCGACAGCACGAGAGATGCGACACCGCCGGCGATCACAAGGGCGATGGCGAGGACCTGGCCCCAGAGCCGCCTCAGATCTCGCTTCAATTTGATGTCGAGCGTGGCCATGCGTCACCAGGTCAGTGCCTCGGCGGTGAGGCGCCGCTCATTCACTTGAATTCTCGAAATCGCTCCGTCGGCAAAGAAGAGCACACGGGCGGCAACCGCCTGGATACTGGCGTTATGGGTGATGATGAGCGTCGTGGTGCCGAGCTGGGTATTGACGTTGATGAGCGCGTCTATGACCCGGATGCCCGTCTTGGAGTCCAGTGCGCCTGTCGGTCCGTCGCCGAGCAATACCACCGGGCGTTTGGCAATAGCCCGAGCAATTGCCACCCGCTGCTGCTCTCCTCCCGAGAGCTGGGCGGGAAAATGATTTCGCCGGGCCTCGAGACCGACAAGCGCCAGCGCCTCGTCCGGCTGCATGGGGTTGGGCGAAATCTCGGTGACGAGCGCGACGTTTTCGTAAGCGGTAAGGCTCGATATGAGATTATAGAACAGGAACATAACGCCGACGTGCTCACGCCTATAGAGAGTGAGTCCCCGTTCGCCGACGGCCGTTAACTCGGTGTTTCGGAAAAAGAGCTGGCCGCTTGTCGGGCGATCGAGGCCGCCCATGATACTCAGCAACGTCGATTTGCCGCTCCCGGACGGACCCAGCATGACGACCAATTCACCTGTCCTTATGTCGAGACTGAGATCACGCAGTGCCTGCACGGCAACTTCGCCGGTCAGGTAGGTTCTCGTGAGGGACTGCGCGCGAAATATCGTCTCCGTCATCGTCTCCTCCGGGGGCGCGCTGGACGCAGGAGCGGTCGTCTAAAACCCGCACGCCGCCTCAGCGGACCTCGGGTGCCCCGCGGGGCTCCAGACCGCGCTTGTGTGCGCCATGGCCGCCATGACCATGGTGAAAAATATGCAGGAGGGGACAGGCAAGGACGAGCAGATAAGGAAGATAGCCGAGAGCGTGCAGGCGATGCTCGGAGACGAGAAGAAATCCGCCAATTAGTACGAAACCGATCAGCACGATTCCTGTCTTGGAGCGCCAAAAGCCTGCAGGCTCCACAACGTCTCTCTCATGGTCGCCGTGCAAATCCGGCGTTGGTTGCCGCTCTTCGCTGCTCATCGGGTTGGTCTCCCTCTTACATCATGCCCATCATCGGAGGCACGAGCAGTCCGTCAGCCTTCTGTTTCTGCGCTCCATCGAACGACTGATAGAGAGGCGCGAGAACATCTTTCAACTTGCGCACGCTTTCGAGGCGGCGGTTCAGAGTGCCTTCCCTGGTTTCGACGCGCTGCAGTGGGGTCGCGGCCGCACCGCCCTGCCCGCTCGTAGCGCCTGACATCTGCATCATGCCATCCTGCAAGCCGCCGGCATTGGCGCGCAGAACCTCAGCGAAGGCGTTCCAAGACGCCTCCTGCTCAGGCGTTACCTTGAGTTCCGTCTTCAGGAACGCGATACGTCCTTCGATGTGTTCGGGGGCCATCAGCTGGGCCATCGCACCCATGCCGGTCTGCCCCGCAGATGCCTGGCCGCCCATCATGCCCAGGGGATTTTGTCCGCCGGCCATCATCCGCATCATGTCACCGCACATCGTGCCGCCTGGCATCGCGGCCACCGGATTCGCGGCGGGAACCTCCGACTGCACAGCTTCGTCGCTGGTCTGCCCGGCTGTGGCCTCGGGATGGTGCGCGTCTTCTGCAAAGCCTGGCGTGCCAAACGTAAGAATTGTGCTCGCCAACAGGATCGTCCGCAGTGTTGCCATTTCGCCTCTCCTAACCTCCGGTAATCGACTTGCTTTCAGGATACGACGGCTGGGACGATCTACATTGACGCAGATCAAGTTCCATCACTGCGCGTCGATGGCGGATGCCGACCATCGCCAGTTCCGTATCTCCGGCAAGTCTTCTCCATTCTCGCGGATGTAGGCATCGTGGTCCGCGAGCTTTCCTTTGATGAAACGCGCGAACTCTTCGCGCGACGCGGCTAGCGAGGTGACACGATCGACCACCGCCTTGGCGAGGTGGAAGCGGTCAAGTCCGTTGAGAACGGTCATGTCGAATGGCGTCGTCGTCGTCCCTTCCTCCTGGTAGCCATGAACATGGAAGTTGGCATGGTTGGCACGGCGATACGTCAGCCGGTGGATGAGGGATGGATAGCCGTGATAGGCGAAGATCACCGGTCTGTCGGTCGTGAACATCTGATCGAAGGCATCCTCCGCAATCCCGTGGGGATGTTGGCTGGGGGCCTGCAGGGCCATCAGGTCGACGACATTGACGACGCGCAGTCGCAGCGACGGAAACGCCTCCCGCAAGATCATCACGGCCGCAAGCGCTTCCATGGTCGGCACGTCGCCGGCGCAGGCGACCACCGCATCGGGATCGCCTTTGTCGTTCGAGGCCCACTCCCACACGCCAAGACCGGTCCGGCAATGCGCGACGGCCGCGTCGATGTCCATCCATTGTAACTGCGGCTGTTTCCCGGCGACGATGACGTTGATGTAGTCTTGGCTCCTGAGGCAGTGGTCGACCACCGATAGAAGCGAGTTCACATCCGGCGGCAGGTAGACACGGATGATGTCGGCCTTCTTATTGGCAACGTGGTCGATGAAGCCAGGATCCTGATGCGAAAATCCGTTGTGGTCCTGCCTCCAGACATGCGAGGTCAGCAGATAGGTGAGCGACGCGATCGGCATCCGCCAGGGAATCTCCCGGCAGACCTTCAGCCATTTTGCGTGCTGGTTGAACATCGAATCGACGATGTGGATGAAAGCCTCATAGCAGGAGAAGAAGCCATGCCGGCCGGTCAGCAGGTAGCCTTCGAGCCACCCTTGGCAGAGTTGCTCGCTGAGCACTTCCATGACCCGGCCCTCGGGAGATAGCTGCGTGTCGCTAGCGAGGATTTCGCCGGTGAAGGCGCGGTCTGTTTCCTCGAAGACGGGTGACAGCCGGTTTGATTCAGTCTCGTCGGGGCCGAAGATCCGGAAATTCCGAGATTGGGCGTTCAGCTTCAGGATATCGCGAAGATAAGAACCCGCGATGCGGGTGGACTCCGCCGTCTCAGTCCCCGGACGATCGAAGCCTACCGCGTATCGGCGGAAGTCCGGTAGATCGAGGTCCTTGAGCAGAAGGCCGCCATTGGCGTGGGGATTTGCTCCCATGCGGCGTTCGTCCTTCGGCGCGAGGTCTCTCAAATCGGCGCGCAGTCGGCCGTTCTCGTCGAACAGCTCCGAGGGGCGGTAGCTCTTGAGCCACTCTTCGAGAATTTCGAGGTGTTCCGGCACTTCCGCAATTTTCGAAAGCGGCACCTGATGCGAGCGCCAGGAGCCCTCCGTCTTCTTGCCGTCAACTTCCCGCGGCCCTGTCCAACCTTTCGGCGAGCGGAGTACGATCATGGGCCAGGCGGGCCGACCGGAAAATCCCGCGCTGCGCGCCTGCCGCTGGATCTCGACAATCCATCCGTGGGCCTCGTCGAGTGCTGCGGCCATAAGCTGGTGCATTTGCCGCGGATCCGACCCCTCCACGAAAATCGGTCGGTAGCCATAGCCGCGGAACAGCGCCTCCAGTTCCTCATGGCCAATGCGGGCGAGAATGGTGGGATTTGCGATCTTGTAGCCGTTGAGATGGAGGATCGGGAGAACCGCTCCATCCCGCGCCGGGTTGAGGAACTTGTTGGAGTGCCAGCTCGTCGCGAGCGCTCCTGTCTCGGCCTCTCCGTCGCCGACGACGCAGGCGGCGATCAGGTCAGGATTGTCGAAGACCGCTCCATAGGCATGCATGAGGCAGTAACCGAGTTCGCCGCCTTCGTTGATCGATCCAGGGACCTCCGCCGCGACATGGCTCGGGACGCCCCCCGGATAGGAAAACTGCGTGAAGAGCTTCTTGATGCCGGCCTCGTCCTCGCTGATGTCCGGATAGAGCTCGGAATAGGTTCCCTCGAGATAGGTGTTTGCAACGAGACCGGGGCCGCCGTGCCCCGGCCCGGTGACATAGATCATGTTCAGATCGTGCGCCCGGATCAGCCGGTTGAGGTGGACATAGAGGAAATTCAAGCCCGGTGTGGTGCCCCAATGGCCGAGCAGGCGCGGCTTTACATGTCCGAGAGTGAGCTTCTGCTTCAGAAGCGGATTGTCGCGAAGATAGATCTGGCCCACCGAAAGATAGTTTGCGGCGCGCCAATAGGCGTCCATCCGCTCCAGAAGGTCGGTCGAAAGGGGATCGGTCATCGGGAGAGCTCCTGGCTTGGGATTTCGGTGACGGCGGTTGCAATGATGATCTCTTCGTCTGCCGTGATCATCCGGACCTCGATCATCCTGGATGACGGCTCGCCACACCCGCAGCATCGTCGATTAGGCGCTCAGGTAGCGGCAACGCGCAACCTGTTCCTGACGCCCCCCGCACCGCTGATCGTCTCGGCAGCCACACGGGCCGCCTCGCGTTCGACTTCGCTTTCAACCTGTCCCCACAGGCTGACGGTTCCATTCTCGACAGTCACCTTGACGGCCCCTTTCTCGAGCCCGAGATCGGAACAAAGCCGCGCCAGGACGGCGCGCCGCACGGCTTCATCGCCCGCCGCTACCACATCAGGCACGGCGGCAGAGATCACCCAAAGGATGTCGCTGCGACTGATGATGCCCACCATCTTTTCAGCTCGCATCACCGGAATTCGCTTGATCGCGTTTGCAGCCATGATCGCGCCGATGCGGCCGAGAGGCGCGTCTTCATCAACCGTGACGACACGCTGCGTCATCACGTCACCGACGCGCCAGCTATGTCTCTTGGTGAAGACCTCCGGTTCCGTTCTGTCTCGCAAGGCGCCCGGCCATGCCGCCGATCCCAGCTCCGCACGCCGCAACAAATCGCCCTCCGATAAGATACCAACCAACTTACCGTCGTCGTCGCATACAGGCAGTCCGCTAACTCGGTTGTCGAGCATCGCGCGCGCAGCATGGCTTACACTGTGCTCGGGGCTTACCGACAGCACCTTTTTGGTCATGATGTCCTTGGCCAGCATCGCATCAAACTCCCGTTTCGCCTCGCAGCATACGCCGTCGGCGGCAGCATTAGATTGATCCCGGTCAAAGGATTGGCGGCCGTGACGATAAGATCAGCACTGTGCAGCGTATCTTTGTGGTTCCGGCGCACCGCTCCTGACGAGGCATTATCGAATCTAATTTCGCGGCTGCGGGTTTGATCTCGCTCAATGACCGATCCGTTCAAATGGAGAGAATCCAATCATGATCCGATCGCGCCCAGCCGTCCGTACCCTTTTAGCCCTGCTGTTATTCAGCTTGACGGCGGCTTTTGGCGTAGCGATCGCAGCCCCGAGCCCCACAACGTCTCGCGGCGTTGCGACGGTCGCCGACCACGTCGTGGCGGTCGTCCCCACATTGGGTATTCATAAGGATTGTGCCGAGGACGGCAGCAGGACCGGTTCCGCCGAGCCGTGCTGCATACCTGCCGTCGGCACTCATTGCTGCGGGTTTGGAGCCGTGCATCCAACTGATGCATCCGACGTTCCCGCTATTCACCCTCGCAGCCAGAAATGGGGTTTCCCATCCGAACGAGCCGCCGCAGGGATTCACCCCAAAGGTGACCTGCCTCCCCCCAAGCATTTCGGTTGATCAGGCGCGCGAGCGCCACCGCCGCCGCCTCGTTGTCCTTCGGGACCGGAGACGGCCCCAGAGTGCTATCCGCCACAAGGCACGGCACTTCATGCGAAGGTCACAATGGAATGCCCCTTTCTGTTTCGTTCTTCGGTGCCGCAGGCACCGTCACCGAATCGCGCTACCTCATCGAGGATGGTGACAGCCGGATCCTCGTCGACTGCTGGCTGTTCCAAGGCCACAAGGAACTCCGGACCCGGAACTGGGTAGCCTTTCCCGTGCCGCCCTCGACGATCGATACGGTTCTGCTGACCCACGCCCATATCGACCACTCCGGCTATCTCCCCGCCTTGGTGCGGGACGGGTTTGCGGGGCGGATATACTGCTCCCACGCCAGCATGGAGCTATGCGACATCCTGCTCAGGGACAGCGCCTTCCTGCAGGAGAAGGACGCCGCCTACGCCAACCGGCACGGCCTCTCGAAGCACTCGCCGGCTAAACCCCTTTATACGGTTCAGGACGCCGAGGCGGCGCTCGAGTGTTTCACTGCTGTACCGTTCCGCAAGCGTACGGTCCTTGGCAGCGGCTTGGCGGTGACGCTGCGCCACTCGGGACATATTCTGGGCGCGGCCACCGTTGATCTCGAGTGGAACGGCACGCGGGTCGTCTTCTCAGGCGACCTCGGCCGCTTCGACGACGAGGTCATGCTCGATCCCGAAACGATTGCTGGCGCCGAATATCTGGTCGTGGGGTTCACCTATGGCGACCGCCGCCACGACCGTGGAAGTCCAGAGGATGCCCTTGCCGAGGTCATCAACAGCACCACGGCGCGCGGCGGCACCGTCGTGATCCCGGCATTCGCCGTGGGGCGGGTGCAGACGCTTCTCTACCATTTGGAACGCGCGATCGCGGCCGGAAAACTGCGCCCCGTACCGGTGCTCCTCGACAGCCCGATGGCGATCAACGCGAGCGAGTTGCTCTGCACGCACCCCGACGACCACCGGCTGCCTCGCGACGCCTGTGTCCGCGCGTGCGATATCGCACAGTATGTGCGGGACGTGGAAGAATCGAAGGCGCTCACACACAATCCGATGCCCAAGGTGATCATCTCTGCGAGCGGCATGGCGACAGGCGGTCGCGTCCTCCACCACTTGAAGCGCGCCGCCCCCGAACGCCGCAATTCGATCCTGTTCGCTGGCTTCCAGGCGGCCGGAACGCGGGGCGCAGCCATGGTGGCTGGCGCGGAGAGCATCAGAATTCACGGAGAGGACGTCCCGGTCCGTGCCGAAGTCCACAACCTGTCGATGCTTTCCGCCCACGCCCACGCCGATGAGATCCTGAAATGGCTCGGCGGCTTCGCGGCCCCGCCTCGCGAGACGTTCATCTGCCATGGAGAGGCAAGCGCCTCGCAGGGCAGCCGGATCGATTCCGACCCCGGCTGGAACTGCCGGGCCCCCCTCCATCTCGAGAAGGTAGTACTACGATGAGACCTGTTCCTTCAAACTCATCCGGCGGGGAAACGGCGCTGCCGCGGCTCAAGGCAAGGCGGGTTGGCGTCCTGACCTCGGACGAGCCGGTGGTGTTCATGCGCGAGGACTGCCATGTCTGCCGTTCCGAAGGATTCACGTCGCGATCGCGAGTTCTCCTGGCCTCCGGCGGCAGGAGCGTGATCGCCACCCTCTACCAGGTTTCTTCCGATCTCGTGGGAATCGGCGAGGCGGGACTCTCGGAAGCAGCCTGGCAGCTCCTCGATGTGCGCGAAGGCGACCTGCTCGCCGCGAGCCATCCTCCGCCGCTCGACTCGTTCCGGCACGTTCGCTCGCGGATCTTCGGGAACAGGCTCGCTGAAGCGCAATTCCGCGGAATCATCGGGGACATAGCCGCGAGGCGCTACTCCACGGTGGAAACGGCCGCCTACCTTACATCCGGCTCGGCATTCCCCCTCGACGAGCAGGAAACGGTCGCCCTGACGCGCGTAATGGTCGACGTCGGCGAGACACTTTCTTGGCGGCGATCTCCCGTCGTTGACAAGCACTGCGTCGGCGGCCTCCCGGGCAATCGCACGACCCCGATCGTCGTCGCCGTGGCGACGGCGCTGGGGTTGACCATGCCAAAGACCTCTTCGCGGGCGATCACATCTCCCGCCGGAACCGCCGACACTATGGAGACGCTCGCGCCGGTCGATCTCGACCTGGCGACGATCAAGCGTGTCGTGGACAGGGAAGGCGGATGTATTGTCTGGGGCGGCGCCGTTCGGCTCAGCCCGGCCGACGACCTGTTGATCAGAGTGGAACGCATGCTCGATCTCGATTCCGAGGGGCAACTCGTCGCGTCGGTGTTGTCGAAGAAGGTGGCAGCGGGCGCGACCCATCTGGTGCTGGACATTCCGGTCGGCCTGACCGCCAAGGTGAGGAGCCAGAAAGCGGCGGGGGCGCTTGCGACGAGACTCGCAACCGTTGCGGCGAGGTTCGGTATCGCGACGGCTGTGGTCCTGTCGGACGGCAGCCAACCTGTGGGAGCGGGCATTGGCCCTGCCCTCGAGGCGTGCGACGTTCTCGCGGTGCTGCGACAGGCGCCGGGATATCCGGCGGACTTGCACGCGCGGGCCTGCACTCTCGCCGGAGCACTGCTGGAACTGGTGGGCAGGGCCGCCCCCGGCGAGGGAGCAGCGATGGCCGCCTCTGCGATCGCGAGCGGCGAGGCGTGGGCGAAGTTTCAGCGTATCTGCGACGCCCAAGGAGGCCTTCGCGTTCCGCCGACGGCTGCATTCACCCACCCTTGCCTCGCTCCGCAGAGCGGCCGGATCGTCGCAATCGATAACCGGAGGATCGCTCGCGTCGCCAAGCTCGCCGGTGCGCCCGCTTCAAAAGCGGCAGGCGTCGAGATGCATGTGAGGGCGGGCGACGAGGTCTCGGCGGGCCAGCCTCTCTTCTCGGTCCACGCGGAGTCGGCCGGGGAACTCGAATATGCCCTCGCCTACATCGACGCCAATCCTGAAACCGTTCAGGTCCGAGCGCCCCGGGATCCGGAGGAACGGCCATGATTGGAAATCAACTACGCTCCCGCAGCGGCCCACGACCAACAAGCTCACCTGAGGAAACCCACTATGAAACGACGTGAATTTCTCGCCGCCGCTCTTTCCGGCGCGGCCGTCCTGTCCCTGCCCTCCCCGTTTGCACCCCCTGCCCTCGCTGTGAATGGTACGGCTGCAAGAAACCTCCGCGTAACCCGCCGCAGCATCGAGGTGAACGGCAAATCGGCGAGCGTCTTCGGTCTCGAACAACCAGACGGCTCCAAGGGCCTGCGCTTCAAAGAGGGTGACGCCTTCAATGTCACTCTCGAAAACCGGACTGCCGAAGACACCATCGTGCACTGGCATGGCCTGACACCGCCCTGGCAGAGCGACGGGGTCGCCGGAGCGCCATTGCCCTTGCTGAAGGTCGGGGAAAAGCGCTCCTACAACTTCCCCGTTGGTCGAGCAGGCACCCACTGGATGCACGCGCACACCCTGCAGGAACAGGCACTGATGGCCGCTCCCCTCATTGTCGCGGGACGGGATGACGATGCGCCGGACGAACAGGAGGTGGTCATCCTTCTTCACGACTTCTCCTTCAAAACGCCGGAAGAACTGCTGGCCGGGCTGACGAACGGCCCTCTGTCCTCACACGATGCGGTCAACATGCACGGATCGCAGCATGGCGCGCCAAGCACGTCAGCCATGGACATGCCCGGCATGCCGGGCATGGACCTCAACGACATCGAATACGACGCCTACCTCGCCAATGACCGCACCCTGGATGACCCGGAGGTCGTCGCAGTGGAGCGCGGCGGCCGGGTGCTCCTGCGGATCATCAACGGGGCGACGGCGACGGCTTTCACGATAGACACCGGAGACATCCGTGGAGAACTGGTGGCGGTGGATGGCCATGACGTGAAGCCCGTCAAGGGAACGCGTTTGCCTGTGAGCATGGGCCAACGTATCGACATCAGGCTCGAACTGCCGAGGGAGGAGCGGGCATTCCCGATCCTGGCGCTCCGCGAGGGTGCGCCCGAACGCACAGGAATCGTGCTGCGGCCAACGGGTGCCAAAGTCTCAAAGATCGGCGTGACCGGTTCGAAGCCAGGCCCGGTTCTTGACCTTGCCCTGGAGTCCCGCATTGAGCCGCTTGCTCCTCTGGCTCTTCGCGACGCGGATCGATCGTTCACGATGCGCCTGACGGGCGACATGACGGCATATCGGTGGGGACTGGCAACGAACGAACCCATCGAAGCCGTGCCGGGGCAGAGAGTTGAGCTCACCATGATCAACGCGAGCATGATGGCGCACCCCATGCACCTTCACGGCCATCGCTTCCAGGTCGTCGCGATCGACGGCAGGCGCATCGTTGGTGCGGTCCGGGACACGGTGCTCGTCCCGCCGGCAAAGTCGATGACGATCGCGGTCGATGCCGACAATCCCGGTCAGTGGGCGTTCCATTGCCATCATCTCTACCACATGGCTGCAGGCATGATGACCACCTTCGGCTACCGAACCTGACCGCAGCAAGGACCGATGAGATGAAGACCGTAACTTTGGATATCGCCGGGCTGCTGAGCGCAATGGATTTCAACGCGATCGTGAAGCGGCTGGAAGCGCTGCACGGTGTGCGGTCGGTCGCGATGAACGCCGGATCGACAAGCGCGAGCGTGACCTTCGATGAAGGGCTGACTGACGAAACCGCACTCGCAGGCGAGATCGAGCACTGCGGCTTTCATTGCGGCGGCGAGTCCCTGCCGCACCACGTCTGCAAATCCGGGATCCATCGGGATGCCGCCATGAGCCATGTCGCTCCCGGACGTGGCTCGCACGATGCGATGGCGCACGAGATGGGACACGGTGCGGGCATGGACATGCAGGACATGGTGCGCGACATGCGTAATCGTTTCCTGATCAGCCTGGCGTTCACGCTGCCGATATTCGCCATGGACCCCATGGGCCTCGTCGATCCGCTGTTCGAGCCACCCTTCGGCCTGAGCATGGACTTGGCGATGTTCGTCCTGGCGAGCCTGGCCATCCTTTATCCCGTGTGGCCGTTTGTCGTAGCCGCCTGGCGGGCGCTCCGGAACGGCGTCCTGAACATGGCCGTGCTGGTGGTGCTGAGTGTCGGCACCGGCTATCTCTTCAGCGTCGGCACCACGTTCCTCTTCGAGGGCCAGCAGTTCTATGAAGCTGCATCCGTGCTGCTCGTCTTCATCCTGCTCGGACACTGGCTTGAGATGCGCGCCCGAGCCGGAGCGTCCGCCGCGATAAGGGCGCTGCTCGATCTGGCACCGCCGCGGGCCACCGTCCTCAGAAACGGCAGGGAAGTCGAGATCCCTACCTCTGAAGTGGCACTCGGGGACATTGTCGTCCTTCGTCCGGGTAACAAGCTTCCGGTCGACGGCGAGGTCGTCGAGGGAGAATCGACGATCGACGAGTCGATGCTGACCGGCGAATCCATGCCCGTTGCCAAGAAGGTCGGAGATCAGGTGATCGGGGCGACGATCAACAAGAGCGGAACGCTCAAATACCGTTCCACCAAAGTCGGAGCCGACACGGCTCTCGCCCAGATCGTGAAACTGGTGCAGGAGGCCCAGAACTCGAAGGCCCCTTCCCAACTGCTGGCCGACCGGGCGTCACAGTGGCTCGTACTCGCCGCCGTACTGGTCGGATTGCTGACCTTCGCCGTCTGGTTCTGGGCGCTGGGACAGCCGCTGCTCTTCGCGCTGACGCTGACCATCACCGTGTTCGTTATCGCCTGCCCCGATGCGCTCGGTCTAGCCACGCCCATGGCTGTCATGGTGGGCACCGGCCTCGGCGCCGCGAACGGCATCCTGTTCAAGAACGCCTCGGCGCTCGAGGAGGCTACGAAGCTCGACGTGATCGTCTTCGACAAGACCGGGACGCTGACGATGGGCCAGCCCAAGGTCATCGATGTTCTGCCAGACACCATGAGTTCGTCGGACGAACTGCTCGGCATCGCTGCGGCCATCGAAGGCAACTCCGATCATCCGATCGCACTCGCGATCCTCGAACGCGCTAGGGACATTCCGAGACCCGAGATTGCGCACTTCCATTACATGGACGGCCGAGGGGCCAGTGCCGCAGTGGCCGGGCTGCCCGTGCTGGCCGGCAACCGCCGCCTGATGGACGAAAACGATGTCGAGTTGGGAGACCTGGAGGCTCGGGCAGAGGCTCTCAAGGGCGAGGGCCGGACCGTCACCTACGTCGCACGGGAGGGAAAACTCCTCGGGTTGATCACGGTGGCGGACGCCCCGCGGCCGAACTCCGCCGCGACCATCGCGAAACTGCACGAGCAGGGGGTGAAGGTTGCCATGCTGACCGGCGACAATGCGGGAACCGCCCAGCGTATCGCCGGATTGCTCGGAATCGATATCGTGCTCGCGGACGTGCTGCCCGCACAGAAGGCGGACAAGATCAAGGAGTTGCAGGCACAGGGGCTGAAGGTCGGAATGGTGGGCGACGGGGTCAACGACGCCCCGGCCCTTACGCAGGCGGACGTCGGCTTTGCGATCGGCGCTGGCACGGACGTGGCGATCGAAAGTGCCGATGTCGTGCTGATGAAGAGCGAGCCATACGATGTCGTCGGGGCGATGACGCTTTCGAGGGCGACGCTCCGCAAGATGCATCAGAACCTCTGGTGGGCGGTAGGCTACAACGTTATCGCCTTTCCGCTCGCCGCGGGAGTCTTCTATCCGTTCGTGCTCAGCCCACAGGTCGCGGCGTTGGCGATGTCCGGCAGCTCTGCCCTGGTTGCTGTCAACGCCTTGCTGCTCAAGCGCACCAGGCTAGACGGAATCCGGGCCCCGAGACACGAGGCGGCCGGGACTGTCGCGCTAGAACCGGAGATCGCGTGATGGTTCCTAGAATAGCCGACCGCCCCCTGTTGTTTGCCCTTCCCGGCAACGAGGGCTTCGCGTCACGTCTGGCATCGGCATTGGACGCCGAAGAAGGCGAGCTGGAGACCCGGAGCTTTCCCGACTGCGAAACCTACCTCCGTTTGGCGACAAGCCCGGCCGGCCGCGATGTCGCAATCGTCTGCACACTTGATCGTCCCGACCCGAAATTCCTCCCCCTGATTTTTGCCGCCTCCGCCGCGCGGCAACTCGGGGCAAGACGCGTCGGGCTGGTCGCGCCCTATCTCTGCTATTTGCGACAGGACAAGAGTTTTCAGCCGGGGGAAGCAGTCACCTCCGCAGCCTTCGCTCGGGCGCTATCGCGCGAAATCGACTGGCTGGCGACGGTCGATCCGCATCTGCACCGCTATGGTTCGCTCGACGCCGTCTACACCATACAATCGAGCGTGATCGCCTCGGCCCCGGCCATCGCTGAGTGGATCAGGCACATGATTGAGCGCCCGCTGCTGATTGGCCCTGACATAGAAAGCGAACAGTGGGTTTCGACCGTGGCGAAGCTGGTGGGCGCACCTTATCGAGTGTTGCGCAAGGAGCGCTTCGGGGACCGAGACGTTCGAATATCACTGCCGGATATGGAAGACGGCCTTGGACGGACACCGGTGCTTGTGGACGACATCGTCTCTTCGGCGCAGACAATGATTGAAACGTCGCGCCGACTCCGCTCCATTGGCCTACCACCGCCCGTCTGCGTTGCGGTCCATGCGCTCTTCGCAGAGGAAGGCTTCGCCACTCTCAAGAAAAATGCAGCGCGCATCGCTACCACGAATACGGTTCTTCATTCCTCGAACGCGATCGACATCTCTGGTTCTCTGGCCGCCGGCGCAAGGAGTTTGCTTCACAGTCTGTGATTAGTCGCGACAGGAGCGCTGCGTCAGTTAATGGGGAACATTTGACGCCGATCAATGCCACATTCCCTCGAGGGATTAAGCTTCTTGCAGTCCTCTCGTGGGGTGCACAAGGCACCGGGAGTTTGTTCCATGCAGCATGAGCAAACCATATCGCCTCACGTGCATACGAAGCCGGCCCATGCAGCCGGCAGCGAAGCGCGCGCCAAGGATCCGATCTGCGGAATGATGGTCGACAAAGCGACGGCGCTGACTTCCGAACGTGCCGGCCGCACATACTATTTCTGCAGTCAGAGCTGCTTGCGGACCTTCGAGGACCCGGAGCGCGAACTCAAGTCCATGCGCACCAGGGTCGCGATCGCCCTCACCGGGGTCCTCGCACTCGCCATCCTCCGAGCGGGCGCCTTCATCGCGCTCGCCGCCGGTGCCACGCTTCTGACCTGGGTACCGATCCCTGCGCTGCCCTGGTTCACCTGGGGCGTCTGGCTGTTCATCCTGGTGACGCCGGTGCAGTTCATCGGCGGCTGGAGTTTCTACGTCGGTGCCTGGCAGGCTGTCCGCAGCCGCATGATCAACATGGATTTCCTGATCGCGCTCGGCACGACGGTCGCCTACCTCTACAGCGTAGCGGTGGTCTTCGCGCCCGACATTCTCCCGGTCAAGGTCGAAGAGCGCGACGTCTATTTCGAGGTCTCGGCGGTCATTATCGCGTTTGTCCTCCTTGGCAAGTACATGGAGGAAATCATAAGGAAACGGTCATCGGCCGCCGTGCGACGGTTGCTGGACCTCCGGCCCGCCATTGCCCATGTGCTGCGCGAGGGCACCGAGACCGAGATCCCTGCCGAGTCCATCATGGTCAACGAGACCGTGATCGTCCGGCCGGGCGAGCGAATTCCGACAGACGGCGAGGTGCTGGAAGGGCAATCCTCGGTGGACGAGTCCATGCTCACCGGTGAGTCTATGCCAGTTGAGAAGGCTCAAGGTTCAAAGGTGATCGGGGCGACGTTCAATCGCAGCGGCATGCTGCGCTTCCGGGCCACGCATGTGGGCAAGGACACGGCACTTTCCCAGATTATCAGGATGGTCGAACAGGCGCAGGCAAGCACGGCACACGTGCAAAGGCTCGCCGATCAGGTGACACGCTACTTCGTGCCGGCGGTCGTAGGGGTCGCATTCCTCGCCTTCGCCGGCTGGTGGGCCGCGGGCAATTTCCCGCAGGCGCTTCTTGCCTTCATCGCCGTCCTTATCATCTCTTGCCCCTGCGCGCTCGGCGTCGCCACGCCCGCAGCGTTGATGGTTGGTGTCGGGAAAGGCGCTGACGCCGGCATCCTCATTCGCGGTGCCGAAGTGCTCGAGCGAGCCAGGAAGCTCGCAGTCGTCGTCTTCGACAAGACAGGCACGCTGACGCGCGGCGAACCAAACCTGACCGACATCGTTCCGCTCGACGGCAACAGCGAAGCGGACGTGCTGCGCATCGCTGCCGCGGTTGAAGTCGGATCCGAGCACCCGCTCGGCGAGGCGATCATACGTGCCGCCAGCCATCGACAGTTGATCTACCCCGTCGTTGCCGGCTTCGAGGCCGTTCCCGGAAAAGGCATCAGGGGAAATGTCGACGGGCGGCGCGTTGCACTCGGTAACCGGCAATTCTTCCGCGATGAGGGAACACCGATCGCCGCCGCGGACCAGGCGATGAAGCGGCTCGAGGAGGAAGGCAAGACCGCCATGCTCGTCGCCGCGAACGGTGCGGCTCTTGGTATCATCGCGGTTGCCGACACGCTCAAACCAGAGGCGCAGGAAGCGATTGCCGCGCTTCGCGGCGAAGGGATCGAAGTCATCCTTCTCACCGGCGACAATGAGCGCACCGCGACGGCGGTCGCCCGTCAGCTCGGCATCGACCGGGTCATCGCCGAAGTGCTGCCCGGCGACAAGGCCCGCATCATCAAGGACTTGCAAGCGGGCGGTAAGATGGTCGCCATGGTCGGTGACGGGGTGAACGACGCTCCGGCGCTCGCCACCGCTGATATCGGCATCGCGATCGGCTCGGGTTCGGATGTGGCGAAGGAGACCGGCGGGATCGTTCTGATCAAGGACGACGTCCGTGAGGTCGTGATGGCGATCCGGCTGTCACGGGCAACGCTGCGCAAGATCAAGCAGAACCTCTTCTGGGCCTTCATCTACAACAGCGTCGGCATTCCCGTCGCCGCCCTCGGCTTCCTCAATCCCGTCATAGCCGCGGCGGCCATGGCACTCAGCTCGTTGTCGGTGATCGTCAATTCCGCACTGCTGAAACGCGCCAAGATCTCGATGGTGCGATGATGGAGAAGAGAAATGAGCACAGAATCTCTTCAACACCCCTCGGAATCCCACCCTGCATCCGAAACGCGGCCACGGACGGGCCCGTACCGTCTGGTATGGGCGTGCCTGCCCGTGATGTTGGCCCTGGGCGGACTGGTCCTCGTCCTGTTCGGCGTCTCCTGGTGGACGCTGCTGACCGCCGTCCTGCTGCTTGCTTGTCCTGTGGTAATGGCGACGGTCACCTATCTCAGCCTGCAGCCGCTACCGCGGCCCGAGCAGATGAATGATCGCGATGACTCCGACTGGTGACCGCAGTCGCTTGTGCACCCTCTGCCCGCAGCGAAGAGGCATTCATGATGGGGAACAAATCGATCGACGAGCTTCGACAGCTTCAACGGGAGACGTTCCTCAACGAAGTGAACCCCGCGAATGGCCCGATCCTCGACAAGACGGCCGCGAATTGGCCGGCCAGCATCGCCGCGACCGGTCTCGCACTAACCTGCTATCCCGTCGCCGTGGAGCGCGGCCTGATGACCCGCGAGGCGGCAGTAACGCGAACGCTGGCCACACTCCGCTTTTTCTGGCAGAGCCCTCAAGGTCCGGAGCCCGAGGCCACGGGATATGAGGGCTTCTTCTATCACTTTCTCGATATGACGGACCGGACGCCGCGCTTGGCAATGCGAGCTGTCGACGATTGACAGTGCCCTGCTCATAGCTGGTGGCTTGTTAGCCGCGGCGTATTTTGACGCGGCCGACACTCGCGAACGGGAAATATCAAAGATCGCGGAACCCGCTACCGCCGCGCGGACTGGCAGTGGGCGCTGAACGGTGGCGCGACGGTGACGCATGGCTGGAAACCCGAGAGCGGCTTTCTCAAATACCGTTGGTTTCCCTATGGACCGGACGACGGCACGATTGCGCCTTGGGCTGTCGCGCCTCCTTGCCGTTCGCGCCGGAAGTGCTGCAGGCGATCGACTACTACATCCATCAGGCCAAATTGAAGATGTTCAACCGATACGGATTCAAGGCCGCCTTCAACCCCACCCATCCGGGCGAGCCGGACAATTCTTACGGCTGGTGGGTGTCGCCCTGGCACTTCGGACTCAATCAGGGTCCGATCGTGCTGATGATTGAGAATTATCAGAGCGGCTTGTCGTGGGACCTGATGCGCAGATGCCCCTACGTTGTTGCGGGGCTGCGACGCGCCGGCTTTCGTGGCGGCTGGCTTTCAGTGGCGTAATCCTCGCTCCTGTCGGTTGGTGTTCTTTGATCGGAATCAAAGCTAGCCCCCGCACCTACGCTATCATTGAACGGTTCTCGAAAGGCTGCTGCACAATTCCTCGGAAACCGGAAGGACGCAGCGGATAAGATGGAGGCCAACATGCATGAGAATGCTCCTGCCTACGGCCTGTGGTCGCTGGTGATCGTCAATTCCGCGATCTTCATCATCTTCGCGTTTTCCTTCTTTCACCCGCAGACAAAGCGCGACTGGCGGTCGTTCGGTGCCTTCAGCGCCTTCCTCGTTGCGCTGTTCACGGAAATGTACGGCTTTCCGCTGACCATCTATCTGCTTTCCGGCTGGCTGCAGAGTCGCTATCCCGGCATCGACTGGTTCTCGCACGATGCCGGGCACCTTCTCGAAGAGCTATTCGGTTGGAGGGCCAATCCGCACTTCGGTCCGTTCCATGTCCTGAGCTTCGTCTTCATCGGCGGTGGTTTCCTGCTGATATCCGCAGGCTGGAAGCTGCTCTACGAAGCCCAGACCCGAAGAGCCTTGGCTGTGACCGGGGTCTATGCGTATGTACGCCATCCGCAGTATGTCGGCTTCGTCCTGGTGATGTTTGGCTTTCTGCTGCAGTGGCCGACATTGCTGACGCTGGCGATGTTCCCAATTCTGGTTTTCATGTATGTGCGGCTGGCGCGTTCGGAAGAACGCGAGGCCATCGCGGAATTCGGACCCGCATACGAGCAATACATGCGCGAGGTGCCGGCCTTCATTCCGCGCCTCGGCAGTCTCTCGCGCCAATCGAAAACGAATGCCGCGGGGCCGAAATAACAGAGGTGACGCCGCCAAAGCCGGATCTTTGAGGAGAACGGCCATGTTGCATTCAGCAAGATACAGGTCTGAAGCGACCGCAGTTGTTCTGGGGCGCGACGATCGGTCGGTGTGGCGGCATCGCCTGCTGACGCTCCTCGCCACCGTCTTCATGACCGCGCTCGCGACATCTCACGCCTCGGCCGCATCCGATGGCGAGAACTACCGGGTCTTCGATGATCTGGCCGTCTATCTCGGCATCCTGCCCGCGGCAATAGCGCGCGGCCATCCGAAGGAACATCCCGAAACGAGCATGCACGATGGCGCGACAGGTGGAGCGCACCAGTACCATATGGTCGTCGCCCTCTTCGACGCGCGCAATGGAGCCCGGATCGAGAATGCTGCAGTGACGGCGACCGTGTCGGGCGTGGGCCATGTTGGCACGAAAACGATCGAACTCCAGCCGATGGCGATCGCCGCAACAACCACTTATGGCAACTTCGTCACGCTGCTCGGCACCGACCGCTACGACATCCAACTCCACATCAGCGTCCCCGGCCGGGAGCATCCCGTTCGGGTGGGTCTTGCGTATCGGCATACGAGATGAGGCACGGGCAACCGAGTGATATGTCAGATGCCGATATTCCGTATCTTTCACATCGTCTACGTGGCCACGGTGTTCGCACTGGGAAGCGCCTTGCGTGGTCTTCACCTCCCGAGACCGCCCCTCCTCCGGGCGATTTCGCCTCAGTCTCGAAAGCCTTGGCGACGTTCATCAAGTTCGGCCAGGCGCTCAGCATACGCCGGGACATACTGCCCGATGACTATGTGGTCGCCTTGCAGAAATTGCAGGACCACGTTTCGCCCTTCCCCACGAGCGTCGCCGTTGGGGAGATCGAGCGCGGCCTTGGCAGGCCGGTAGCGGAGATATTCGCCGAGTTCGACGAGACGCCGCTCGCCGCGGCTTCCGTCGCGCAGGTGCATGGTGCACGCCTGCGGGACGGTAGAAGCGTCATTATCAAAGTTCGCCGACCCGGCCTGAAGCGACAGATCAATCAGGACATGCGTTCACTCTTCTGGTTGGCGCGATGGCTACGGTGTTCATTGCTCGCCTGCGCCACTATCAGCCGCTGCGCACCATGACGGAGATATGGACAAACCTCTTAAAGGAGATCGATTTCTGCCGCGAGGCGCGAAACATCAGGTCCTTTGTGACGGCCTTCGCGGATTGGCCCCAGCTCAAGGTTCCGGATGTGGTCGATGATCTGATCTCAGAGACCGTGATTGTCCAGGGGCGAAGCCACGGCTTGCGGATCGACGACGAATCCTTGAGATCGGACGGTCCTCGGCTCGCAGGAAACTTCGTCGACGCCTACCTGCACCAAATTTTCGTACTGGGCGTCTTTCACGGCGATCCGCATCCGGGCAATCTCTTTGTCACGGAGGGAGGCCGGATCTGCCTTCATGATTTCGGGATTGTTGGATTTCTTGACAGGTCCATGCGCCGCAAGCTCGCCGCTTTTGTCTTGGCTTTCGTTCGCCAGGACGCCGATTGGCTCCTCGAGGCCGCCATCGATCTCGGCATATTGGGCGGAGAACTGGACCGGAGCGAGTTTCGCCGAGGACTGGTAGAGATCATCGGCGATTATGCGGCGCTGCCGCTCCAGGAATGGTCGCTGGCAGATGCATTTTTGCGCGTGACGCGGGCGGGGGCAGGCGCAAAATGTCTTTTTCCCGCTGGATCTTCTCATTTTAATGCGGGCGATGTTTCTTGCCGAGCACACTCTGCGCATACTCGACCCTGGATTCCAGCTTCTGGAAACACTCCAGTCCAAGGCCCCCGGCGTATTGGAAGCGGCAATGAAGCAGGCCGATTGGGCAACCACCATCAATCGCCTGAGGCTCGATGCCGCAGACACCGCGCGCGACCTGCCGTCGATGCTCAGCACATGGATCCAGCAGCTTGCTCGCGAAGGCAGAGGCCTGGCGCTTCAGTCTGCACGTGCGCGAACTCAAAGGACTGCATGAGCACCTCGATAGAAGCAGCAACCGGCTGGTGCTCGCCCTGATCGCTGCCGGTCTCTTCGTGTCCGGGGCGCTGCTCGTGGAAGCTGCGGGACCACGTATCTTCGGCGTGATCCCGGTGTTCGCAGCGTTCGCCTTTGCGCTCGCGCTTTGGTTCACGCTTCGCCTCCTGCGCGCGATCGCCCGCTCCGGCAGGCTCTCAAGCCCAGGCGGCAAGCATGGAATGCGTGTCGCGACGTCGGCCTGTAGCGAAAGGAGATCAGCCATGCTTGCACTAACGATATCAGACCTCGTCGCCACGGATGATCCGGTCGAGGTCGTGGAACGGAAAGGACTCGGTCATCCGGATACGATCTGCAATGCCCTTGCCGAGACGCTTTCGCGCAACCTCTGCCGCACCTATCGGCAGCGCTTCGGTCGCATTCTCCATCACAATGTTGACAAGGCGCTCTTGCGCGGAGGCTGCTCCAGCCCTGCTTTCGGCGGCGGCTCGGTGAACGCGCCGATCGATATCTACCTGGCCGGACGGGCGACGTCGAAAGCCGGCAGCGACGTCATCCTGATAGAGGAAATCGCGATCGAAGCGTCGCAGTCATGGCTGCGATCCAACCTGCATGCGCTCGACGTAGACCGACACGTGCGAATTCACCCGCTCGTCCAGCCGGGTTCGTAAGACTTGCGGGATCTCTTTTCCCGCAATGATCGGACGCCGCTCGCCAATGACACCTCGTTCGGCACCGGCTACGCTCCGGCGAGTGCCCTCGTGCTTGCGGCGGAGCGCCACATCAACGGGCGCGACCGCAGTGAGGACCACCCGGCTGGGGCGAGGACGTCAAGGTGATGGGCGTGCGCCATGGCCAGTCGGTCCGACTGACGGTCGCATGCGCCATGATCGACCGTTACCTCGCCTGCGCCGTCGATTACCTGGCGGAAAAAGCCGCGCTCACCGGGTTTGTGCAAGAACTTGCGAAGCGCCACGGCTTTCACGAATGCGAGGTCGGGATCAACACAGCCGACGCCGACCGTTCCGGTGCGCTCTTTCTCACCGTTACGGGAACCTCCGCCGAGGCAGGCGACGACGGTCAGGTGGGTCGAGGCAACCGGGTCAACGGCCTGATTACTCCCTGCCGGCCGATGAGCCTCGAAGCGGCAGCGGGCAAGAACCCGGTTACGCATATCGGAAAAATCTACAACGTCCTCGCGCAGCGTATCTCGGAGACCATCGTCAACGCGGTCCCAGGCGTCGATGCCGCCCACTGCCTGATTGTCAGCCGCATCGGCGACCCCGTAAATCGACCGTCGGTGCTGCATGTGAAGGTCGCGACACATAACGGATTGGCTGTCGCCGACGTCAGGCAGCAGGTGGCAAGCGTCGCGGCAGACCACCTCAACCCGTTGCCGGGCCTCATCGACGAATTCGTGAACGGCACGATTGCCGTTTTCTGACACCCGCATTTCAGGTGAGCGATTTTTTAGGAGCTATCCCCGCCGCCACTGCAGAGCCGCTGTCCGCCTCGGCAATCAACCGAAAGGCGACCCGCAAGGTGGAGACTTGCGACAGCAGCGGCGAGGGCAGTCCCGCCAGCAGCAGAAATCAGGATCCCGGCGCGGCATTGACGCCATAGAAAACTCCTCCTCCCGCCGAGCCCAAAGTCTGCCCAAAGCTCGCCACTGCAGCTTGGCGGCCGAGTTCCGCGCCTTGGGCAGGGCTGGCCGAAACGAGTTACGTCAATGTCGGGATCAGGACGCCAGCACTCGCCGCAACCGCGCCGACATTTAGCAACTGTGTGCCGAAAGCCTCTATGTAAGGAATGGGGAGCAGGCCGACGGCCATGATTGGGAGAGCCGGAACGATCAGCTTGGCAGTGGATGAAGGTGCCACAAGAGGGGAGAACACGAGGCCTGGACCGCGAACATGATCAGGCTGTATTCGGCAAACATGAGCCCCACTTGGTACGGCGTCATACCGAGGGCGCGACCGCGCAGTGCCAAACTGACCTCAAAAGCCGAGACGCCAAGTGCAACGATACACGTCAACAAGAGAAGCTGCACCGTACTTGTCCGATGTTGATTATCGCTTTTCTGGATTCCGTCCAGACCTGGTTGCCAACCAGGGGACCGAAGCGAGACCTGGCGACACTGTCTCCATCATCGACGCGGCAACCCGCGTGTCGTCAAGGCAAACCGCACCGGCCTCGGTGCGCCTGGCGTGGCGGTCGAAGACCAAGGACAGCTTGCCTTTGTCACCAACATCCATGCCGACAGTCTGTCGGTCATCGATCTAACGACGCTTGATGTTCCGGCACCTTGTTCCGGCAACGCGAAGGTTGGGCCGTATTCGTCGCCGCAGAGGGACGCGCGCAATTGCGCCCTGTCGGCGTCGGTCAGAGGAACGGCCGAAAAGGGGGGCTTTTATTTGGAGATCGAGACATTCTCTACCCGAGCGATCGGATCGCATATCGACCATTCCGGCCTACTGCCGAAGCTTGCTGGGCGACGTAGTCCCAGCCACTCGGTGCTGTCGCATCGAACTGCAGGAGCTTGTGCCGCGGCCCGATGTCGCCGGAAAACAGCAGGCGCAGCGGCGAGGGGCCGGGACCAATCTCCATTTCAACCGAGGCGGATCCGAGCAGATGTCCCGCATTCCAGAACCGAAAGCGAATTCCCCCGCCGGCCTTTTCCCACGAGCCGAGGCGCACCTGCCGAAACAGTGTGATCGCGACAGCGGCGTCGCGCGCGGTGTAAATCGGCGTCACGGTCTGGCGGCCCCGGTGCAGGTTGCGGCGATTGAGCTGGTCGACTTCACTCTCCTGGATGTGAGCAGAATCCGGCAGCATGACGGAGCAGAGGTCGGTCGTCGCGGGTGTCGCGAAAATCGGGCCATCGTAGCCAAG
>ATWE01000037.1 GCA_000421085.1 Ensifer sp. USDA 6670 | reverse complement strand
CCCAAGCCCCCGCCTCGTCACCCCAACGCCCAAGGCTGACGAGGTTCTCCCAGTGAGCGTAATCCCGACGATCAGACTGTTTTTTGAATGGGGCGGCGGAGCTCTTTGGTGCGGAAATGATGCCGCTCTGGCACGTTTCGACGTCGGTCCGATTGCAGGCAAACTGCCGTTATCAAACGAGACCCTGAACCGATTGCACGGCATGACTTTGTGGCATGATACTGCACTGGACTGGAACAATCCTCCAGGAGGGAGCCCGTGGTCTGAAGCAGAAGATGCGAGATTTACCGAAGCAGTCGCCCGGCTTGCCGACGACATAAGCCAGGAACTCGGGCCTGATTATGAAATCATCAACGCACATCGGCCGATGTATTGAACACTACTCTCAGCGGAAGCGGGATCAAGAACGATCTAGCGCCGCCGACAACCACTTCACCTGACCGAGCGCGTCCTGCAATGCGTGCTCCCTCGTCGCGTAAATCCCGTTGCCGTAAGGGTATTCTGCATCCCAATCTTCTGTGAAGCCATACTCAGGATTCGGAGGCAAATAGACCTCGTGACGCCAAGTGTAGAGGCCGTCATGCCGGGCTGCGATAACGATTCTGCTGAGCCCGTCGACCGATGTGATAATTTCCATGCTGGCGTCGTGAGGGGGAGGCATCTTGTGATTTCCAGATCAATGCAACCGTTCTCGCACGGCGCATGGGACCAGGCAAGCGCTGCCCTCATACAGTGTCTCGGCGAGCCACTCTTATTTGTCAGCGCCGCAGTTGAGCGCCGTCGCGCTGGCTGGCCTCGATCCTCTGCAGGATCGCGCCGCGTGTGATTTTCGCAATTCGGTAAACCGATGGGAGATCGCAGCGAGTTTGCGCGGCCAGAGCACCCTTGACGAGCTGCGGTCGAAGCTCCGATGTTCGCGCTGCGGAAACAGAAGCGTTACGACGCTAGGTGATTACTTTGGGTGCGGGAAATAGAATGCCAAGGCCTACGAGAGTGACAATCTTATCGTCTGAGTATATCGGTGTGAAAATCTCCAATGAGAACGAGAGACAAATCCCTAGGAATTTAGGTTTCGTAGCAGATGAGTTGAGTGATCGTCTATATTTCTATGAGGCGCCAAAGGCATCTGCAATTTATCGCATGTGCGAGCGTCTACGCGACAGTGGGGTACCTTTTTCGACTCATCGAACGGGAGGTGCCGATTACGTCGTCGAGGTCTTTCGAAGCAGGGGTCACCTGCAGGGGAGGTTCAAACGTATCAATTTTTTCGGCAATGATACAGATGAAGACGCGCAGTTCGCGATCGAAGAGTTTTGAAGCGAACGCCACCCATTGCTGCAGTGAACCTGGTGCGCGGGAACAAAGGCGCCCGCCGAGGAATTATCGTGATGCCGAGCAATTCGGCATTCAGGTCCCCCAACCTGTTAGCAGGTGCCCGCGTTTGCCGCGCGGGCACTCACATTTTGCGTTGCTTCATGGATGCAAAAGGCAATATCAGACCTTCGTCCGGTTCATCAATGACAAAGGTCTGAGGCACGCCGCCGAGCGAAACCTTTCAGACCTATTGGAGTTGTCACCCCCGAGCGGCCCCCTCGTCAGCCGCTTGGGTGAGTGATAGCCTTAGAGCTGCCCGCGTCGTCCCTTCTGGGCAGCTCTGAGGCTCCACCGCCCTGTAGCGGATTGGGAATTGATTGATGCAAAACGAAGACGACTACGAGTTGCCGGAGCAACGTGCATCACCCGAGAATGCGAAATCAGACACTCCAAAGAAAACGATGGCGCAGCGGCGGAAGTCGGTTGGCGTCATCCGCGGAGCCGATCACAGTCGCCCGAACGCCTTGGAGTATCTCGGCAGAAGGTGGTTGTCACATCGATGACAGGGTGAGAGCAAGCGGGGGCTTACGGGCTTACTCTTCCCGAAGCAAAACATAATGCGGCACTCGGAACCATCTGCGCGGCGGACCGTTAACGCCCGTCTTCGGACGGAGCGGCAGCGTCCTCATTCCCTCCCCTCGCCCCTAGGGCGCTGCCACTTCCGGGCAACTCTGAGGACACTCGGTCGCTTGGACGGATCAACGTCGCAACTGAGCGCCGTCGCGCTGGCTGGCCTCGATCCTCTGCAGGATCTCGCGCATGACGCGGGTATCGGTCGACAGGCTGTTGAGCGTGCTTTCGACCGCGCGCATGGAGGTAGCCGCTTCGGCTGCCTGCTTCTCCACCGCCGATATTCGAAGCTCATGTTTGTCGAGCTGCCGGAGAGAGACCTCCGCCGCAGTCAGGCGCTTGTCGAGCCGATCAATCGAATTGGCGTGCGAATCCTGGTTGGCGTTCACCCTTTCCCATGTAGCACCCCAGGCGACGAGGCCGCCCGCGAAGCCGAACAGGATCACCAGGGTGTTCAGATTCCACTCGAATTTCCACGTTGGAGTTTTCACAATGGTCTTCTCTTCGGTTTCGTTGGCCAAAGTCCCGTGCCCCTCGAATGCAATGCCGTTTTGATAATTTAGTTGCCGCAGCCGAGCGAACTCAGCAGCCGGTTATGGGCCGCCACGTCGTTCGCGAAGGACCGGTCGTTCTGGAGAATGTAGACGGTCGTCTCCAGTGTTGGCCGAAGCGGAGCGAACCCGTCGCATGCATTCTGCTTGCTCGTCGTCTGGCAGCCCGTAATCAGCGCACAGAGCGGCAGCGTCAGAGCTAGATACTTGCGCATCGATCTCGCCTTTCTTCCGGAGGATTTTGACGGAGGTTTCGAGGGCAGAGACCGCCGCCTCGTCGCGGCCAGCCGCCTTCCCCTTGAAATATGCTGGGGCGACCATGAGAGCCGCGCCGGCGGCAGCCCCCGCTGCGATCTTGGCCCAGTCGAGCAGCCCAAACATCAGCCCGCCTCCCGAACGCGTCGCACGAAATACCAGAGCCCGACGCCGGCGCTGGCAACCATAATCGCGGCGAGCGCCCACTGAACCGGGCCGCTGCCGGCCATGATCGCGCCGCCGGCCGTGAGAATGCTGCCGATCGGGCCCCACGCCTCCGGCTTCTTCAGCACCTCGCCGAGGCCAGTATCGCGACTGTCGGCCTTGGCTCCGGCCTCCGGCGGCGTCTGCGGCTTCTCCACGGTCTGGCCGCTCGCGTCGGCCGCCAGGCGTAGGGCATTGCCGATGACGCCGGGCTGATCTGCCCAGAGCCCTTTCGGATCCTTTCCGGTGACACGGATGGTCCAGCCGCCGCCGTTGGCCGGGAAGCCGGTCTTTGCGTTGGTAAGCGATCGAAGGAAGCCCATGCGATCATCGCAATAATCTCGGATGAGCGTGCTGATGCCGCCGGAATACTTCCGGACGGCCGCAAGCGTCTGCTCGCCGATGTGGCTGTCCTCGCGGACGCCAACGACCCTCTGCAGCGACTTCACCGCACGCGCCGGCCCGGAGTTCACCGCGAAATCAAAGACGGCGTAATCCAGCCCGGGCGGCAGGAGATCGCCGCCGCACTGCGGCCAGAACGAACGCTGATAGATGTCGACCGCTTCTTCGCGGCTCATCCCCTTCACCTGGTCGGCCGTCACCGTCTTGACGCCGCGATGCGCCGCCAACGTCCTATGCGTGATGCCGTACTTCGTCGGGCCGCCCCGATCCGTCTTAACATTCGAATAGCCGCCCTCATCCCCGAACACGAGTTCGAGGGCGACGGGAAGAGTTTCCCGAGCCATAATAGTCTCCTTGTTGGTGCTTGTGATAAAGGCAGATGAGCTGGATCGCCCGGCTTGGACGCTGGGAAGAGGCCTGCCAATGGAAAGAGTGAAACTGACGCGAGGCACACGGACGAAGCCGATTTGCTCGATGCCCAAATGACATCAGGAATACCGCTGATCAGGGCAGGTCGAGCGCGCCTCAGGCTTGCCCTGCCCGGTTATCGCGACAAAATCCCCAGCGCCCCACAGGCTGCCATTTCAGAGCCTTTGCCGAGTCTATGAGGTCACGACTTTGATGGTCGACGAGCTCCGCAAGAAGTCCCATGCCGCGAGGAGCTTTGCAACCGTACTCGGCCTCGGTAAAACGTTGTCACACCGTTTCGAGCGCGCAGGTTTTTCACATGAAGAAAGTACTTCGTAACCAACAAATCACTGGGAGAGCGATGAATGATGCCGACCTCAACGATCCAGACGCGGCAAAGCTCGTCGCTGCGGTTGGCTATGGGCTCACGCAATGGAACGGGATCGAAGTTCAACGTCCCTTATCTACGCGCAGATTGTCGGCGCACAGGAGGCTGGAACGGCGATCGCCAAGGGGCACGCCTCGATCATCAGCACCGAGGCAAGGGTCGAGGTTTTCCTAGCTTCGTTAGAATGGGTCTTCAGCGATGATGAGGCTCGACAAGCGAATCTATCCAAGTTCATGGAAAATCTCAAGAAAGCGGCGAAGCTCAGAAACAGAATTGCGCACGGCTCCGTTCGCAAACTATCGGTGGGATACAAGAAAGGGGCGGATAAGGAGCTTTTCGTTGTAACGCCTTCGGCGCTCCAGAGAATACCCAACAACGGGTGGCTGGATCCAAGCTACGAGTATGACCTCGCCGAGTTGGCCAAGGTGAACAGCTATTTCAGTTCTTTCGGAGAGGCATTGTTTAGGCGCCAGCTGGAGGTAATGGGAGATCCCTCAGCGTTTTCCGATACGAACTGCGCTCCGCCATACCCAAATATCAACGCCAGAAAGTACATCTAGCATCACATTTGACCGCCTAGCGAAGCTCGCATCACCAAGCCATCGGGCTCAAACTGGTGCTTCAAAAGCGCATTGTAAGCGGCTTTCATTTGGAACTGCACCGCTTCCAGAACACGCTCACGCACCGCCGCCTCGATATGAGAGTTCAACAACGCCTGGGCTGGATAGTGCCCAAGAGGTCCCGGCACTTGGAGGTATACGTCGGCGCCAGCGTTAAAATAGCATGCGACAGCACTAGCGAACTCTTTGCGCGAGAGCGGCGCAGGACCAGCTAACAGGAGCATTTTGATCTGAGGTCGCCCCCCCTCAGGCAGGTCAACCTTGATCATGACGCCGCTTCGATCCGGCCTCCAGCTCTTGTCGAGCCCTGCAAGCATACGCCAACCACAATACCAGCCGACGCAGGCCGGCGGCCTTACAGGATAAACGGTGCAGCCCGCACCTCCCCTACAGTGAGGACAGATTTGATTGGTCGGCTTTTCAAGCCTCTCCTGCCTTATCGGAAGGAACCGACAGCACGCCGTGCACTTGCCGCAATTGCGGTCCGGGACCAAGGATATCATCTAGAATCGCCACCCTAAGGGATGCATCGACGGGTTTTTTGAGTGCATCTATCTGACCGATCACAGGATGAAATAATCCTTGGTCAGGGTCAGCGCGTCATCCAAGTGGATCTTGAAGTCGGAAAATTTATCGCCGTTTACGTCGCCGTGGATGTAGGTGTCGGAGGCATGCTTTACGTATCGAAGTTCACCGCCCGCTCCGGTGAACGACCCAGTCCCGACGAACGTAAAGGCCTCATTCCCAGAAACTTTCCAATTGGCATCGATCGCCGAGACGTCAATCATGTCTTGCTCACTGGGCAGGAAATCAAAGATCGAATCTGAACTTGTGGTCTTCGAATCGGACAACGCTTTGAACAGGAACTTGTCAGCACCAGTTCCACCGACCAGACGGTCAGCCCCTGCTCCGCCGTAGATGGAGTCGTTGCCCCAGCCGGCGCCTATGATGTCGTTGCCCGCACCCCCGGTTAAGCTGTTCATACCGCCAGTGCCGTAAAGCTCGTCTGCGAAATTCGACCCGATCAAGTTCTCAATGGAGGAATAGGTATCGCCATTTGCGTCGCCAATGTTCCCGCTCGAGCTACCAAGATTAGCAACTACACCGGCAGCGGCGTTGGCGTAGGACGCGGTATCCCAGCCGTTTCCGCCGTAAAGCTTGTCGGCGCCGGCGCCGCCGGTGAGAACATCGTTGCCATCGCCGCCGGTTAGCACGTTGACCCACTTATCGCCGGTCAGCGTATCGTTGTAGCGTGAGCCGGTCAGGTTCTCGATGTATCTGAAGGTGTCGCCGTAAGCGTCGCCGGTGTTCGTAGAAGGGGCGAAGAGGCTCGCAGACACTGACGCTGCGGCGGTCGCGTATGATGCGGTGTCGTATCCTGATCCGCCATTGATCTCATCCTGCCCAGTCCCCCCCGTGATCGTGTCACTGCCATCATAGCCCCAGAGAACATCGTTGCCCCCGTTGCCATTGATGACGTCATTACCGGCGAAGCCAAGCAGCACGTCGGCGAGGTTGGCGCCCGAGAGAATATCGTTGCCCTTCAGCACTTCGATCATCACGCCGGCATCGTCGGTTGTTTCATAGGTCTGAGCCGCTGCAACGATTTTAGTAGCGGCGATGCTGCCTTCAATCCGGAATAGTTGCTGGCCGTCATAGAAGCCGGTGAGGCTCGTTACCGTCCCGGCTATCGGCTCGCCATCGGAGTTGTAGGCGAAACCCGTCCCGCGAAACTCGTCGACCGAACCATTTCCATAATCGACCCGGAACAAAGTCGACGTCTGGATGTAAGACTCCCCGTAATAGAGCCCGCTAAAATTTAAAGCGCTCTGATTGAAGCCGAAACCAGAAGTCACCGTAATCTTTGCCATCACTTCCCCCATACACCCCATTCAAGGAAGCCATAGAACAGTTCTAGGTTGTAGGCAATCGGCGGATAGCCCACGTGCCGCTCCGGATTCCATTGTTGCCATCTTCGAATTGCTGAAGCACCAAGCGCCGCTGCAGAGACTGCACGGTCTTGTTCATGGTTCACCTTACTGTTTGGGAGGAGGTGTCTGCCCTAAGGCAACGAGCACTCTTGCGGATTTATGCGCCCCATATTACATCCCACAGTTGGCAACTGGGGATTGATTATGTCTGAAAACTCGACAGAAAAGCGACCGTCGCTCGGCGAGTTGATCGTCGAGCTAGTCGCTGCGCTAAACCACCAGCACGCATTCTTCGATGACCCCTCGGAGGAAAACGGCGGCCGTGACGAGGTGCAAGAAGTCATAAAAAAGATCGACGACCTCTACGACCGCCGAACTCCCGCCGCCTAACTCACCTTCAAGAGATCACACCGTGATGCCCAGATGCGCGAGCACATTGCGGATCTGGGTCGCCATCGTCGACAGCTCTGCGTCGGTGATATAGCGGTCGTACATGGCAACCGCCGCAATATCGCACTGCCCTTGCCATGAAAGGCTATATGAGCTGCCGATGCGGAAGTCGCCAGCAGCGAGCACGCGTGCCTGAGACGCGAAATTTGCGGCCGCAGCAGTGACAGTCGTCAGATTGTCCCGCTGGGAGCGGTCGGACCTGATGCGAGACGCGAGAAGGCTCCAGTTCGCGGCGCTGGTGACCGCGATACTCGCTCCCGCAGATGTAATCGCAGTGTTAGTTCCGTCTGTGTAACGCGATCCGCTCATAGTAGCTAGCGTTGAGCTTTGGGGGTTGTAAATGCTTGCCCCTGAAAGACTGGATGCGACATATCCAGCCTTTGAGCCGGACCCGAAGTTGCTGAGATACATTGGAGAATGCGCTTCATCGGCCATCGTATCGGTCGATTTGATCGCAACGATATGCGTAAGCGCCTCGGTATCCGCCACCGCAGTCTGGAAAAAGCTCTGCCCACCCTTGAAGCGCAGGAACGCCCCCTGATCGGACGGCGTGCCGAATGCCTCGGCATCGACGCCGCCCAGCGCCAGGTTCTTGGCAGATGCCCGGACACCGCGATTGAAAAACCAAAGGCCCTTCAATCCGCTTTCGACGGCCGCGTTGAAGCCCACTGCCGACGCCGAGAAATCGGCGCCGGGTACGAGAATATTGGTACCCATGTAGTTTTTCTCCTTGGGAGGACGAGAGAGATTAGAGAGTGCCTTGCGCCACGGCCGCGGCAGCCGCCGCGAGCATCTCGGAGACGCGTGCAGTATTGAAGGCCGACAGGTGCACCGTGTCGGAGAGGCTTGCCGTCTGAATGCCGAGACCAGAGGTCGATCCTGCGTCCAGCGCAAAGCCGACTTCCTGCGAAGCCATCGCCCAGATGGGCAGCAGGCGGATAACCGTCTTCAGGGTCATGATCTTGTCCTCTTTCGGTTTCTGATCACTGGTGAACGGGGCAGCGCCCCACGACTCACACCGTCGCCGATGCGAGCTTCTGATCCGGCGCGGCCGCGCTGCACGATGGCGACGTGGTTGATCCGGATATGTTTCTGGATGGCGTCGTACTTCTCGCCCGCTGGCGTGGTGCCCGGCTCCCAGGCGAGATCGCAGGTGTAGCCGGCGGAGAGCTCGCGCTTGCCGCCCTCGATTTCGGCGATAACCGCCGCATCCATGACGATCAGCGGGACGCGGACGAATTCACCATCGCGGGCAATCTCATCGCCGATCGCGCCGACGGCGAGCGCCTTCCAATTGTCGGCAGTGACCGCTTCGGCTGGATGGTCGTTTATCACCGGCTTGTGCGCGTAGCTGCCGAGGCTGGCCGTGTCGAATACCTGCGTCTCCGGCCGATAGACCTTAACGACCTGCATTTCCGGCTTGCCGACCTCATGGCCGGCGTAGAGCTGGATGCCCGTGCGCGCGGTCTTGACGTCAGCAACAAGGTAGCCGTCGGCGGTCCGTCGCGTACCCGCGACGGTTGAAGCATCAATGAAGCGCATGAAATTGTTTCCTGCCGCAAAGAGAATCGAGAACGCTCAATGGCAGTGACCAAAGATCAGGGGCATTTACCCCCTTCCAGCCGGCACGCCGGGATGCGCCCAACGATGGTCACTGATATCGGGAGCGAGCGTATCCTGCTGCAGGTTGGCAGTTCCGAGCCAGTCGAGCCGTTCACGCGACTCGGCTTCGAGCAACTCGGAGGCTCCGCACGTGTCTATGTATTCCGGGCGGAGACCAGTGATGTGTTTGCGATGTGCCAGGCCCTACGAGACAGAGGAGTTCCGTTTTCAACGCATCGGCACATGGGCGCTGACTATCAGGTGGAATATCTGCGTGAGAAAGGCCTTCTCAGCGGTGTCTTCAAGCGCATCGACTTCTTTGGCAACGACTGGGATGGAGATGCGCCTTACCAAATCGAAGAGTTTTAAAGTTCCGTTTTGCCTGATCTACTCAGCAGTCCGTCGCGTTCCCGCGATCGGTGCATGATCGATGAACTGCATGATCTCGACTTTCAGTTGTCTTTGTGGCTTTTACCCACCGAGGACGTATCGGGGCCATGCCTCACGATCTCAACAGGCTGAAAAATAGTCAGAGGCTAGGGAAAGAATGAAATTAGCGGTGTTCAACGAGAGCTACTGGCTTCACGACGCATCACTTCTCGAATTCCGCTATGACACTGGGACAATCACATTCCGAACAGAGCTATACTACAATCTCGGTATGCCCGGGCCGCTTCCGCCGCCTGGGCCCGACGACTGCGCAACCGGCATTGTTGAAATGTCCGGTGTCCGCATCATCGCTGGAGATCCACAAGCGTTTGCAAAGAGCCTCGACGGCGAAATACTATCTCTTCTGCCGCTTGCCTCGTCGTCTCCTTTCTCAGACCGTATTCAGCTCAACGCGATGTTGAGGTTGGAACCTAGCGACAGGCCTGACATCTTTGCCTGCCTGGATTTCGAGCTAGAGGACATCGCCATCACCTTCGGGACCACCCAGCCGTAAAAGAGATGTCCTGAAGCTGCAGGAGGCGGAATCAATGCAAAAGCTGGTGGACCTTGAGGAGCCTCAAATCTGGCGCGGCGCTGTCTTCCGCGTCAAAGGCTCTCACCCTTACGAAGAGCTCGTAGACTTTATGGTCGTCGAAACGACTGACGCAGCACGCCCGCTTGGGATTATGGTGGCAACAGGTTATAGCGCGGGACACACGATCGTTCATCTTCCGCCGGAGGCAATCGTCTTACGAAGCAAGTCCATTTCTACGGCTTGGCTCAAGGCGAATTGGTCAAAGTGGGTCTACCCTGATTGCCCGATCGACCAAGTGCTCTTTATGAAAAACTACGTGATTTAATCAGCACCGGCTGCTGCTCGAGTTTCATCCTCATCCGGTTCTCCCTCAGAGAGCTTCCCGTATTCTTCAATCGCAGCATCAAGACCTGGCAGTGAGCCATCCTCGATGAACGTATTGACCAGAGCATCCGAGACCACATCGCGGGGGATGATCTCTTGCCCGGTACCGCTTCCGACCAGCTGCCGGGGCGCATCGGCCTTCGTCTTGAAGACGTCGGCCTTTTCCTTCTCCGACATGCCCCAGAGCGGGGCCACTCGTAATAGATGTCTGGGTCGCGCGAGCCGAGCGCGCTGCGGATGATGCACTCGTCGAGGCGCGCCATCGCCGGCGTCATTTCAACGGTCTGCATGGCTTGCAGCCGATCGTAGTAATTCCGCAGATCGCTTTCGCCCGTCGCGTTCATGCCGGCTGGGGATTGCCCGAGCAACCGGGTAGCCGGAATGTCGGCCGCGCCCGAGACGATCTGTAGGAACGACATCAGCACGTCGGGCAGCGTGGCGAAGCTCGCCGTCTTCTGCTCGTATTCCTCTTCCTTGTCGAGGAGGAGGTCGCCATTGATGCCCTTGGCCGTGGCCGCCAGCGTATATCGCTCGAGGATCTTCGCCCTGTACTCTGCATTGCCGAGGTTCTGCATGAAGTCCGGAATGCGGATAACGTTGACCTTGGCCTCGAAGACGAGACTGGCGATGTTCGCTGCGGTACCGTCGGCCTGCTTGATCGCATCGACGACCGACAAGAGCACGCTGTCGCCCCAGCCGGCATAGGTCGTGGTGACGATGTCCTCGTCCGGCTGCTGGCTGCCGTTGAAGATGACCAGGCGCGACGGGTGGATTTCCAACTGCGTGCCATCGCCCGAGTTCAAGTGGTAGACCTTGGGCTTGCCGTACCGTTCGGAAGCAGGATCACGATCGATCTCACCGGCCGTGAGGTGCCGACGCGTCATGACCGTGAGGTATTTCAGGCCGCCCTTCCCGATCCGCTCTACATCGAGCGGCTGCGTCAGGTCCTGGTCGCCGGTACCGATGACCATGGCAGCGCCGCCCCAGAGCCGCGCCTTAACGCGGGTCTCCAGCAGCTTGCCCATGAGGTTGAGACGCTTCTCTTCCGCTTCGATCGCCTCGATCTGCGGTTTCTTCGCCTGCCAATCGCGCCAGGCACGGATGCTGTCGAATGCCGGGATATCGACGATCTTCCTTGGGAGCCACGCACCACGATAGGCGTCTAAGAGCTCCTGATCCGATAGGAGCGGTGTCGAATAGAACGACGCTGAGGCCTTGTCTCTGCTGGTACCGAGATTCGAAACTAAGTTCGTCAGGCTGTCGCGGACGAATGCGATTATGTTAGCCATACCCGCTCCAGTTGATTCTTTTCTGCTGTTGGAGAGATGCCGTGAAATGGCTCGAGCCCTGGGAACCCGTTCGGACCTCTATGGACGAAGCATACCTGCTTGCCTGGGAGGTAGAACTTGCACGAGAAACCGGGCCCGGGCATCCCCTGTACCAGACCAGCGCGAAGCTAATCGCCCGGAGGTTTGACTGCGATGACGCTCTCTATCAGCTGGAGGACGGACGGGTAGCAATGGTCCACTTGACCTGGATTCAAACTCAGGAAGCTGACCCGCGTTGGCCAGAAACGCGCATCTACGGCTCTCTTCACGCATGGAAACAAGAGGGCCTTGCGGCCGATCACGCCGACTGGCTTCTTGACCAAAGTTGATCTCCCCTGCCTTCTATCGAACAGCCAGTAATCAAATATTAGAAAGCGTGAAGCTGCCGGTGCGTGGCGCAAACGCCATCACAAAGGCGTCGGCGAGGTTCGGCGATGGGATGTCGCGCTTGTCGAGATCCTTCTTGCTTTCAACCTTCGACCGGCCTGAATTGTCGTAGTCTTTGCGGGGTGTCGACAGCTCATCGATGAGGCGATCGAGGTGATCGCACTCGCTCGAAATGGCGATGAGGTCGCCCGCCTCGAAAGCTTCTCCCCTTTCCACCGCATTGAACGTGTTGCGGAACCGCCGCGACACACTCCACCAGGTCTGTGCCTTCAGGTTCGCGTAGAAATCCTTGTTCGTCGGAGACCGCGGGTCGTTCGGATCGATCCGGCGATCGGGATTGAGGACCGCACCGCCGGCATTGAACTTGAAATGATCAATCCGGGTGCTGAACTCTGCGTTCAGCGCCTGGAAATGCGCGCCGGCGAATGCCCCTACCCCGATGCTGTCGTAATCGATCGAGGCGCCAAGCTCTCGGGCCAGGGCATGCACCCGCCCGGCTGACTTGAGCAGCTCATCCTCGCGCGTCTTCCACTCATCGACGTACGCGGCGAGGAAGCCATGCGCAGCAACCGCTGCGTTCTTGTCCTCGCCGCTGTCCGCCACGTCGAAGCCGACGCGCCTTGCGCCTGCCGGCTGAATGCCGAGCTTCTTGTGCGCATCGATCGCCGCCCCGATCCACGACCGCTTGATGATAACGGCGTCATCGTCTTCCAGCGGTTCGCCGAGATAGATGGCGATACTCGTCTTCGTCCTCTTGCCTCTTGGCTTCGATGACCTTGAGGATGGTCAAGGAGAGGAACGGGTTTTCGTTGTAGTTGATCTGCCGCTTGATCGTGTCCGGCGGCGTGTTCGTGACGAAGCGGCGATAGACAAAGTCAGTCGTCAGTCGCGGGTTGAAGATGATCCAGAACTGAGACCCTTCCTTGCGCAGCGTCGGCTCAAGGATGTCCCATTGCTCCTGGGTGAGATTATGCGCCTCCTCGATCCAGCATATGTCGATGGCTTCGAGGTACTCTGATTTCGTCGATATGGCACCAGAGGCCATAGAATATGAACTCCGAGCCGGTGCGCTTATGCCGGATCGAGTTCTCGGTGATGGTGAACTCGTTATCGAGGCCGAAGCGCCCGATCTGGATCTTCAGAAGGGTGTAGACCGATTCCGCGATCTTGTTTTGCTGGCGAGCGCACAGGACACGGATCCTGCATTGCGTCGCCAGGAAGATGGCGAAGCCGGCAGCATCCTAGGACTTCGAGTTAGATCGGCCGCCATAGAGAACCGCGCCGGGGTCAGCCAGAAATCACGAAGAGCCGGGTTTAGGGTTGCTGTAGAAGTCTGCTAGGGTACGCAACTCTACAGGGCCTCCATTCGGCCCGGAGACCTCAGTGGCCTGCACCGGCTTGCCGTAACCGCGGTCCAGGATAGCATTGGCCGCAGACACACGTGCTGCGGCACTGTCCCCACTTCTCGCGATCTCGACCAGAACAGCCAAAGCCATCTCGGAATGATCCTTTGCCATTGATGCGAGGTCGCGCTTTGCCTTGGTGACCGCCCCAGGCCTACGACCAGCGCCGGGGCGCTTTCCGCCTCGTTGCGCCATTTTGATTTCCTTGATTGTTTTTTCAATCGCAATATAGCTTCAGGTTGCCTTTGCACGGCTGAGTGGACAGAACATGAGTGACCAAAAGACGCGTGAGACCCAACCGTCAAGGGCGGCACGGGTCTCTTATCGCTGTGATAGGATGACTGGCGACCACACAGTTGATGAAGAGGCCACGTCAGGTCGACTCATCACTCAAAGGCGAACACCCGTGGATCCGCTGCACCCCGTCATGAACAACACGAAGTGGGACGAACTGCGCCTGGCGATGCATGCGCTTGATCGGCGGCCGATCTGGCGTTGCAAGGATGTCAACGGCCACTATTCCGGCGATGACCGAGAGTGGTTCTATCATTTTCGGTCAGCTCAATATGCCAGCATCTTGTACGTGGACATCACCGCTGATGATCCCTCACACCGAGATGCGATCAGAAATGCCCTGAAGGCGATTCACCTCCCGGGGCAGGAGACCGAGGCTGGATTTAGGGTCTTCGGCTACAGCCAGAAGGGCCAAGCCTTAGACTACCTCTGACCTCAAGCCACCCTGAGCTGACAGGTGCCGCAAGGAAGAGTTGAACTGATTGCGATGGCAGTGGTCGTCATCTCCGCCTTTGTTCTCGCTTGGATGACATTTGCGTTTCGCTGACTGCCGAAAAGAACAGCACCCAATGGTAGGTGTTGCGCAGTACCGCCTGCAGGAGGGCATACCCCTCTGCCGCCTTCTCGTTGATGAAGGCTTGCATGCCGGGATAGCCGGCAGGGCCGGTATCGTATTCCAAGACGCGGTAGACCATGCATCACCTCTTGGCTAAGCCTGACTAATCCCCGATAAAAGGACATGAGCCATTATCAATGCCCCTGCTGCAAGAACCGGACGTTATCCGCGCGGGCCCAGTATGAAGTTTGTCCGGTTTGTTTCTGGGAGGATGACGGCCAGGACGAAGCCGATGCCCATGAGGTGAGAGGCGGACCTAACGGCCGTTTGTCACTCTCTGCTGCTCGGGCCAACTATGCAGCTATCGGCGCGTCAGACGAACGTTTCATCACCAAAGTGAGACCTCCACGATCCACAGAGAAGTGGACCATAATTAAATAGGCTGTTCCACGCCGATGCTCATTCCTCGAACAGAGAGCATACTCCATGAAAGCCCGCTATCACGGCTTCCGAATTCTGGATCACGACAAGCAAAGTGAAGGTTGGCAGCCAGAAAATCCTGAAGACTTCGAGTTCAGCATCGATTTCTATGCAGGAACAGGGCGCGGAGGGGACGCATTTACGGCAGAGGTATGTTCGCCGCGCCGCTTCCTGAAGAAACACGCCACCTCCCTCTGCTCTCCACAATGCGTGCTGATCATGCCTTCGTTTGACCTCGCTGCGCTCGACAGTTTCCTTCGAAAACTGTGCGAGAACACAGAGGCGGAGACCTGGGATGCACTTGCACTCAAGTTAAATGGAATCGGGCGCTGGGAGTTTGCATATCGCGCTTGATAGCCGCCTTGTTCTGCTGGTGAGCCAGCGAAGGAATGTCATGGGTATCGAAGACAAGACGGTTGGTATCGAGAAAGCTCGCGACGAAATTCGCGAGATGTTGCTTCACTCCTGGGATCCCATCGGCATATCTGATCTTCCGGAGGCAAGCGACGAATATGACGCCTATGCCGACGACGTGCTACGTATGCTCGTCAACGAGGGCGCGCCGGCAGAAGACATCGCTAACTACCTCCTCGAAATAGCCACAGAGCACATGGGGCTCAGCGATAACGACTTGGTCGAGCGATGCGAACGTGCAGCAAGAGCAGTCGTCTCTCTCCGTGGCAGTTAGTGAGCATTTGCGTGGAACTGGTTGCAGGCCCGGGAATCGAACCGCTCTTTCGTGGTTATGAGCCACGCGGCTTACCAGTTGCCCTGCCTGCGAAATGAAGGCGACCACCCTGCCGCTTAGACGGCGGTCATCGGGTGGTCGCGCTTACCCGTTGCGTTACGGCTTGGCTAGGCGCAATCGGGCTCGCGCTTGAAGAACAGCACCCAATGATAGGTGTTCCGCGGTACCGCCTGCAGGAGGGCATACCCTTCTGCCGCCTTCTCGTTGATGAAGGCTTGCATGCCGGGGTAGCCCGCCGGGCCGGTATCAAAGTGCTCGACGAGGTATTTGGGCATCCTCATCTCCTCATGGACGGAACGTGGAACTTACCTCGATTGAGCGCCGTTAATTGCGGTCAACCTTGGGAGGAAACCTATGCCGGACAACAAGAAGGCCGTTGGCCGCGACCGTCAGCGGGTAGCCGCTGGACAGCCTTACGAGCTCAGCTACTTCCGAAAGAAGCATGGCCTTTCAGTTGAGCAGGCCCGTGACATCATCAGGAAAGCCGGCAACGATCGCGACAAAGCGAATGCGCTTGCGCAGAAGGTGAAGAGGGCCTGAGGCCAGTCGGACGACCGTTGCCGTTATCCCTAAGATTTAATGGTATTGTCATGCTGCTGTGGCAAGGTTCGCCCGTATTGAAGAGAACGGGTATTTCAGCTGCAAGTTAGAGCAGGGCTCCGCAGAGAGACTGCCGGGCCCTGCTTGCAGCGTTTCAGTCAGGGCAAGAATGTGCAGTAGCCTGCAACGGTGCGCTTCTACGAGAGGCGGAGCAGGCCTTGTTTGGTCAAGAAAGCTCTGGGTTGCCAATCATCAGAACTCCTGCGCATCGTGTCGCTCTGGGCAGGAGGAGAAAATGTCAGAGCTGGAAGAAAACCGTTTGCTGGACTGCGAATTCCAGACAATTTCGTCAGAGCCTCTGATAGGGCGCCTGAACCTTCAAACTGACTTAGGCCTTATCGATCTTCAGATAAACAAAGAGGTCGCGGAATTCTTAGTTGCGGCGTTAATCGTATTCCTTGCAGAAGGGACCGGCGAAGACGCTCCGAAGTCCACGGTGCATACCGAGCAATAACTGCCAGGTTGGGCCCTGAATGAAAGAACTCAGAACAGTCCACTACCCGTGAGATTGGTTGCAGCGACAGGATTCGAACCTGCGACCTCCAGCTTATGAGGCTGGCGAGCTACCGGGCTGCTCTACGCCGACATAGACCTCATGAAGTGGCGGACCCGCGCCTGATATTGACGGAGCTTGCGCCGCCTGCTTCTCTCGCCCAATGAAAAAACGCTATCCCGTAGACTGGAAGTCCACGCAGGTTCATCCGATGCTGATCGCATTGGGTAGGGAACTCAATGGTAGACGCCTGGATCCAACCTTGATTCGTGCATTCGAGAGCCGATCGGACATTATCGCTGATCACGTCTCGTCCATTCGCCATATCCCTGGCGAAGAGCAAGGCCGACGAAAAGGCTTCTACCAACTCAAGATTGAAGGGCCGCGTTTAAACGGGACATGGAACTTCTTTTCAGGTGAGCTGGAAGATCTGGCCAATTCAATAGCACCAGCCTGAATTTGCGCCACGGCCACTTCCTGCTGAAAGGTATGCGGTGTTCTTGGACCACAGCCCATGGGTGATCAGGCTCATGACTACCTGTGTTGACAAAGTGGCTAAATGATCGGAACGGTGCCTTGATCAACCGGAGCAGGCAGCGATCAAATCATGCAAGTCGTAAGGCCCCGAGAGGCATTTCCAGAGTTAGAGACAGTCGCAAACCCCTCCGTGCTCTACGATGGGAAGGACGCCTATGTCTGCTATGAAGCCTCTCCCCTGTCGGGAAGTGGCAACGTGGTGCTCAAATTTCGGGACGTTATCGATTTTCGAATAACGCCGATGAACGTTGAAGGGCTGAAAGGGTGCAGGTATCCGGTCCATCCATGGGTGTTCAATGAAGTTATAGGCGGGGAAGAAACAACCGAGTGGAAGGTCCTAAATCCACGACTTTGGCTGATATCCTTCAATGATGTCATGATCGAAGTTCTCTTCGAGACGGTTTCCCTCGTAATCCATGATGCAGAAGGCGGGCCGCCGCATGAGACGCTGATGGGCGTTTTGCGATGATCGGCTGGACTAGCCGGTTAGAAAATCATCTTGCATCAGCCGTCAAGACGGGACGCCGCACGGCTGCAGGCCTTGTGGTTGCGGCGTAGGCCCATGGCAGTAGGTCATCAAGCTGGCTGACAGCTGGTTGCAGGCCCGGGAATCGAACCCGGTCTATCGTGGTTATGAGCCACGCGGCTCTGAGAGGGAGACATACGTGAACAGTGCTGAAGACATTCTCAGGCGTTTCGGATATTTCGCCGACTCCGTGATCGAAAAGATGCTGATACAGCTATGTCCGGGAGGAAAATACGAAATAACGATGGAGATCAGCACGATCGATGATTTCAAAGATTATACTCATAAGAAGATTGCACTCACTTTCGACGGAGTATCGGAGTTCCGTTTATTTGAAAGCAGAACCCAGTTTTTCAACCTCGGCCTTGGAATTAGCTATGCCAGATTGGGTGAAGAACATCTTTTTGATCTGTATGACAGTGAAGCTTCAGCGGTTGAAGAGATCCAGAGATCGAACTTCTATATTCGCGCTCGGGGATTGGCATTCGCGTTCATTGACTGACGTGTCGAACTAGCAGCGGCTTACCAGATTTCTAACCCGTTCAGACGAGGCGATTTTGAAGGCGACCACCCTACCGCATAGACGGTCAAAAAGATGCCTATCTACTAGACAACAAAAAAGGCCGGGGCGAAACCGCACCGACCTTCCTCATCATCGCTTATAAAACCAGTGCCAGTACATCCGTGGTCAAAAGTCAAAGCGATGCGGCAATTGCGAGCGGCGAGTTTGCCAGCGCTCGTAAGCAATGCCGATGACCAGCATATAGGGTGTCACTGTGTTCTAAACAAGGTGTGAGGTTGGAGATCCGTACTTAGGCGCATTTCTTCTATGCGCCGAGTGTGACAGCCTCTACGGAATCCGTACAAGTCGCAAACTGTTCACGAGCTCGTATCTCTCGCCACCCTGTTTTTCTTCGGTGAGCGAGTCTCCCGCCCATGATGGCGTCATCAGATGAATGTGACCGGGCGCATTTCGCAGGGTTTCGAGCTTGGCCATCAAGAGATCCAGCCCTTCGCGGTCAAAGCAAAGGGCGACCTCTGGATGCTCCGCATGTTCGAGTTCGATAGTCAGGATCATTGATCATCCAGCCGGGAATTTGGCAAAATGCAGTCTATGCGGGAGGTGGTGAACTCTTCCCTAAGGCCCGGCGAGTATTCCCCAATCGAGGTCCGCGATCTGAACAGCCTGCAAACCGGGCCACCGGTGTCGGAGGCTAGCAGCATTCGCCGGCCGTCAGTTCGTGGAGACGTTTCGCGCGTGTGAGCCGCTCGGCGTCGTAGGCTGTGGCCGGGATTTCCGGTTTGGGCCTTGGCTCCAGAGCCCGCTCGGGCGGCCGACGTGTCGGCTCGCCCCTCGAAAACGCCAGCTTCCACTTCTGGCGCGGTGGGAACCGGTCACAGTTGCGATAGACCACGCGATGACGACGTTCCGTGACACCAATATGCTCGCGATCTGCCATGCGGATATTCCCTCGCTCCAAAGCTTGGCCGATGCCTCGAGGTCGATGATGCGGTCCTGGATAGTCATGCCGCTTGCTCCTTCTGCTTCCGCTCGATCGCTTCGACCTTAGCCGCGACCTTGCGCCCGTACGCCATCTGCTCGGCACTGACGCTGCGCGCGTCCGGTCTTGCCAACGGAACCGAGCCGCAGAGTGCCGACAGTTAGAGCAAATCCAGGAAAACTGCGCAGCGGTTTTGGTTTCGAATGGCGGGAGAACGACCGGTTAGAGTCCTTTCCACTATTCGGCGAAAAGCGCGAATGCACTAATCGGGAAAACGATACTTAAAATGTTCGATCTCGTTGCCGAACAGCCGTTCCACACGTTCGCGATCGCCGGGTTTATAATAACTGCGAATATCCGGCCTTGTCGGGTTCGCCTTCGCTCGGATCAGAAACCGTTCGTCAAAAGGCAGTCCGAGTCTGTTGCATACATTGCGTAGATCTTCCGACAGGCATTCCTGCCGGCCGACGAAATCCACCACGACTTCGTCATTCCTGGTGTAGAGCTGCCAGGACTGCCAATTTATACGCTCCTTCCCGGCTGCACCTTCTTCGATCAATGAGAGCATTTGCGAGAAGCTCGGCCGGGTATCCGCCTTCCGGTAGTGCCAGTTGTAGAGAGAGACAGCCCTCTCGAACGGGTTCCGCACGAAGCAGAATTTGAAATAGTTCTTCCAGGCAGAGGGATCGAAGGCCTCGATTTCGCTTGCGCCTGAATGATCCGCGAGCCGGCCTGCAAAGCGGCGGCTGAGGGCGGCTCCGGCCAATGAATCGACGCTGTGGTCGCGGATGAAGGTTTGGGCGATCTTAAGCGGAGACAGATGGCGGAACATCGCAATCAGCGCCAGCCGATTGGCTTTGGCTCCATTTCCGAGTGCATCCTTCCAGGACCCAAGTTGCAGATCCCACGGTCCAAATTCACGAGCGAGATAGGCAGAAACAGCGCTGCCGGCAGTTTTCGGTACGTGGATGAAAATGAACTTGTGGCGATGGGATATAATCACTGCCTGGCCGCTCCTTAGCCGGAAAAGTTGAACCCGCACCTCATCGAAGATCAGCTAAGTGGCGCCGTCTCCGGCAGTCAATTCCAAAAAACCGCCTTGGATGTTGTGGAGGCGAGCATAGACCCCGTCCGGGCGGCGAGCGAGTTCCTCGTGCGTCCCTTCCTCTACGACCAGCCCCTCCTTCATCACGACGATCTTGTCAGCGTTGACGACGGTGGAGAGCCGGTGCGCGATGACGATCACGGTGCGGCCGCTCATCGCCTGATCGAGTGCCTTCTGGACAGCCGCTTCCGACTCGGCATCGAGGGCGGAGGTAGCCTCGTCCAGAAGCAGAATGGGCGCGTTGCGGACGAGTGCGCGGGCGATCGAAAGACGCTGGCGCTGGCCGCCGGAAAGGGTCATACCCTGTTCGCCGACGGGCGTGTCGTAGCCCTGCGGCTGCGCGAGGATGAAATCATGCGCGTAGGCAAGCCGGGCCGCTTCCTCGACTTCCGCGTCCGTTGCTTCGGGCCGGCCGTAGCGGATATTGTCGCGGATCGAGCCCTCGAAGAGGTAAGCCTGTTGTGAGACATAGGCGAGGCCGTTGCGCAGAGACTGCTTGGTGACGGCCGCTATGTCTTGCCCATCGATCAGGATCGCTCCCGATTGCGGATCGTAGAAGCGCGGGATGAGGCTGATGATGGTGGACTTGCCCGCGCCGGAAGGTCCGACGAGGGCGGTCGTCTTGCCGCCCTCCGCACGGAAGCTGACGCATTTGAGGATCTCCTCGCCGGTGCCATAGGCGAAGCGCACGTCGCGCAATTCAACGGTGGCTTTGCGGAAGGTCAGCTCCGTGGCGCCCGGCACGTCCCGCTGATGCGGCACTGTATCCAGAATTTCGTAGAGCATGCGGGCATTGACGGCAGCGCGCTCCAGCGACAGCTGCAGGCGAGCCAGGCGCCGCACCGGGTCGTATGCCATGAGAAGCGCCGCTACAAAGGCAAACAGGGCCCCCGGCGGCACATTGCCGTAGATCGTGCGGAACGCCGCATAGGCAAGCACGCCCGAGATTGCCAGGCCCGCGAAGGTCTCCGTCAACGGCGCCGTGCGCTCGCTCAAACGCGCGATGCGATTGGCGCGGTTCTCCGCCCCCTTGATGATCCCCTCGACCTTGCGCCCCAGCTCGTCCTCCATCGTGAAGGCCTTGACGATGGAAATGCCCTGAATGGTTTCCTGCATCGCGCCCAGCACCCGGCTGTTCGCCTCGACGGCTTCGCGCGTCGCCAGACGCAGCCGCCTGGAAATGTAGCGAAGACCGAGGAGCAATGGAGGGGCCCCGACAAAGGTGATGAGCGACAGCAGCCAGTCCTTGCTGATCATGACGCCGACAAGACCGACCAAAGTCAGGACATCGCGGGCGACCGAGGTGACTGTCATGTTGAGGACGTCGCGGATGCCGGAGATGTTTTGGTTGATCTTGGCAGTAAGGTGCGCCGAGCGCTTTTCCTGAAAAAAGCCGACGCTCAAGGCCATCAGATGCGTATAGAGCCGGCGCTTGTAGCGTGCGACAATACTGTTGCCGATTTTCGATAAAGCGACGGCTTGTCCATAAGTGGCGAGGCCTCTCAGCACAAAGGCAGCAAATATCGAGAAGCAGACGAGTAGAACGACGTCGCCGCGCCTGTTGGCGAAAGCTTCGTTGACCACAGTTTCACTGATCCACGCGGTGAAAGCCGTCGTTGCGGCAACGACCACCAGGCAGGCAACGGCAAAAGCGTAACCGCGGATATGGTCGCGGCCGTTTTCGGCAATGACACGCCTTAGGATCCCAGCGATCGTTTCAGTATCGACCTCGCGCTCTTTTCGACCCTTGACGTTCAAATGGTCCCGTCCCCGCAATCGCGCATGCGCACTCTTATGCTGGCGCCGTCCCGGGTCTCTATAGGGCCTCGTGGCCGTTTTGACCAGTGGCGGGCGGCACCCTGTCATGGCAGAGCCCAACGGCGTAGCCTTCCAGCGGCCTCCTTCTGCAACTTCACAGGGTTTCAGCGCGAATGGAGACCACTCCGGACCTTTGGGCAATCTAATTCGAGAAAGCAGCCCGGCGCACCACCGCGCAGCTTTTCCGGAACTCCTGCTGGATTTGGCTGCCACCTACGGCAAGGACGGCGCTAACAGCCTTTTACATCGCCGACGCATAGGCGCGCGGGCGCCGGAGCACCCGCGACCGGTCGGGTCAACGGCGGCTGATCCCCTGGTAGTATTCGCCTTCGCCGCCCTTCACGACCTGTGGAACCGGCTTCGCCGTGCTTGGGAAACCATAGGCGTCGGCATTCGTCCTGATGCCGCCGGTGGCGCGGCCGTCGGTTTTCTCGGCGGCCGAGTTGGCGCCGCGCTTCGCATTGATGTCGACGCCGTCATAGTAGTCGAAGTTTGCGAACGCCGGTCCAACGCTCGCAATTGCCACAAACGACGCAAGAGCGGCTGCGATGTAATGCTCGGTAGTCATGGAATTCTCCTTTGTCCGTTGTTCCATCGCGCCTTGGTTCGGGAGGTATCAGGGCGCGATGGCGACGAGGTCCGGACTGATGCGAAGGAACGCACGGCCACGGACAGGAGGACCCTAGACGTGATTTGTCGCATGGTTATGCGACGCGATGAGTTGTTTGAGGCTAAGTGTAACGAGGAGGCGCGGTGGGTCTTGGGTGCCTTGCGCCGTCTTCAATTATCGCTCTCGGCTATGTTGCAGCGCGATATGGGAGTGCGGTCGGATGCCGCCGCCACCGATAGAAGTTTCGCAACTGAAACCGTTTGATACACTTTTTTCAATGCGGCGGCTCAGCGGCGGCGGTATGTATTTCCAAGGACAACTCCACCCCGGGCGGACCATATGCAATCGACGCCTCACATTGCCGTTGTGGATGATCATCGCGATATTCGCGACCTGGTAGGGAAATATCTTACACAGCAGGGTTACCGCGTTTCCCTCGCGGAAAGCGGCGAAGCGCTTCGACGTCTTCTGGAAAAAGGCGCCCCAGATCTCGTTGTGCTGGACATCATGATGCCCGGCGAGGATGGACTGACGGTCTGCCGACAGTTGCGCACGACCACAGAGCTGCCGGTCATCTTTCTGACGGCGATGGCGGACGGGACTGATCGAATCGTCGGTCTGGAACTCGGCGCCGACGATTACATTACCAAGCCGTTCAACCCGCGCGAACTCCTGGCAAGAATTCGGGCGGTGCTGCGGCGTGTCAACAGCCTTCCTCCCCAGCGCGGGAGGATCAAGGCCAAGACCATCCGCTTCGATATCTGGGAACTCGACACTGGACGCCGGGAGCTCGTCGGACGCGATGGCGTCAGCGTGGCGTTGAGCACGGCGGAGTTCCGGCTGCTCAATGCCTTTCTGGAGCACCCCGGTCTGGTCTTGAGCCGTGACCAGCTACTTGATTTGACCGCAGGGCGAGCCGCCGAATGCTTCGATCGCAGCATCGACAACCAGGTCAGCCGACTGCGCAAGAAGATCGAGAGCGACCCAAAAAATCCGTTGTTGATCAAGACGCACTGGGGTGGAGGATACAGCTTCGTGGCGGAGGTAGAAGCCGGCTGATGCGATGGTGGAGGAAGAGCCTCGCGGCTCAGTTTATCTGTTTTCTGCTAATGGCGCTTGTGTTGTCGCAAGTGATCGGTTTCCTGATCTCCTGGGACGAACGCGACAAAGCATTGCGCGCGGCATCTAAGGGTGAGTTCCTGAGCCGCACCGCGTCGCTTGCAACTCTGCTCGAGTCCATTCCTCCGCGTTTCCATACCGATGTCCTGCGGGCAAGCGGAACGACGTATACACGCTTTTGGATGTCGGGACAGGATCCCGTCGACGCGCTCGCCTGGCGAAAACAGGCAGTCGCGCAACTGGACGAACCCCTACCCAACCTGCTCCCAGCCTATCGCCCGCCTGAGCTAACCTCGGCTGCGCCAGCCAAGACGCCGTCAGACAAGGGTCTCCAGCTTTTCGAGAGGGCAATTGCTTCCGAGGGCTGGACACGCCTTTCTACTGACGTATGGAGTCTGCCTCGATTTGCCAAGTTTCTTCCGCTTGGCGACTCCCACGGAATGGGGCTTGCGGTCGAACTCAGCGACGGGCGCTGGCTGAACTCCGTCTATCGCAAGACGATGCCGAATCCTTTCTGGAACACGCAGTCCCTCGTCTCGCTCGCCGTCACCGCGACAACGCTTGCGTTGATCGGCGTGTTCGTAGCTAATCGCATGGCACGACCCATGCGCCGGCTGGCCGGCGCCGCGGAGGCTCTCGGCAGAGGCCAATCCGTCGAGCCACTGCCGGAGACAGGCCCCGATGATATCCGCAGGACGACGGAGGCCTTCAACCGGATGCAGGCGCGACTTACGCGCTTCGTCGAGGATAGGACGCGCATGCTCGCTGCCATCAGTCATGATCTTCGCACGCCGCTTACTTCGCTGCGTCTGCGGGCTGAATTCGTGACGGATAGCGACGCTCAGCAGAAGATGATGGCGACGATCGACGAGATCCAGACGATGACCGAGGCAGCGCTTGCCTTTGCGCGCGAGGAGGCCGTGACGGAGGCAACACGCACCGTCAATTTGACGGCTTTGGTCGAAAGCCTCTGTGACGACCTCGCTGACCTCGGGCAGAGTGTGACATTTCTCGATAGCCCCAAGATCACCTATCGCTGCCGTCCTGACGGACTCAGGCGCGCCGTCCGTAACCTGATCGAGAACGCCGTGCGCTACGGCAACGAGGCTCGCGTCCAGCTGAATGAGACGCCCTCCTCCGTTCGAATCGCAATCGAGGATAAGGGGCCTGGGATTCCCGAAGCAGATTTCGAGCGTGTTTTTGAGCCATTCTTCCGGCTGGAGTCCTCGCGAAATCGCGAAACAGGCGGGGTTGGCCTGGGCCTGTCGATCGCCCGGGCAACCGTTCGCCACCACGGCGGCGACATCACCCTGTCGCGACTGGAGAAGGCCCTGAGGGCGACGATAACGCTTCCCAGGTCGGATCGAGGCGCTTGAAGCGCTGCTGTCTTGGCTGTGGAGGCGTTCCGGCGGGCTCCCTTGCGCGGATAGCGACAAACTACCGTCCAGATCAGCCCCCCGCGGTGCAATGGCGATGTGTGCGGCCCGCCCCCTAATGGCGGGCGACGACCCCACGTCGGCTTTTCAGCTTGTGTGCTGCAATGACGATTGCACGCTGCAGACCTGAGCCGGGGCTAGCTTCAGGCACGGCGCTTGCTTTTCGACGCTTGCTGTCTGAGCCGCACAAATCTCTTCGGTAAGGTCAGCCGCCGGAACAATCGTCGCGGCGCAGAGGATCGAAGCTGCGCTCAGAAGTAAACCGGCTATTACATTCGCGACTGGCCGCGCAACAGCTTCACAGCAATCACGAAGATAAGCAGGCTCTCTCTCGGCGAGTTTACGTTTCATGCTCCGGGACTTTCTTGAGGGATGAGTTGACGGTCGAAGCTTAGGCTTAACTTGTCGCAATATTTTCTCGGGTTCGTTGGTAATTTGTATCGGGATGTGCCGGGACGCCTTAGTTCAAACTCGTGCGGGAGGAGCAAAGCCGAGGCGCCAAACCAACCGCCGGGGCTCGATTGCCCTGCGCCTGTGGCATCAGGCGGCCAGCCTGTTTCGCGCGCGCCTCCATGCTTTTGAGATAATTCGTTACAACTCAGCAGTTCCGCCGGCAAATCTCTGCGACAAACGCCACCTATCCTTCGGTTCTCGAAGCGATCTGCATGGGAGGCGTTCGTGTCCTGCCTGCAGCGGCCAACTGCGAGGATTGTTCATGAACAACAAGCATCTGATTTCCGCCTCCATTTTTAGTGCCCTGCTCTGTCCTGGCGCGAGCCTGGCACAGGAACCGGCGGCTATCGAAGGCGAGAGGCTTTTCCGCATCCGCTGCGCCTCCTGCCACAGCCTGAATACGGGCGAAAACCGTGTCGGTCCGCATTTATCCGGGCTCGTTGGCCGCTCAGCCGGCAGTATCGAAGGCGCTCGCTACTCGAAGGCACTCAGCGCATCGGGTTTCGTCTGGGACGAAGAACGCCTGCAGGACTACTTGAACAATCCACGCCAGGCCGTGCCGGGCACCACGATGAGCGTCAGCATTCGCGACGCGGCGCAGCGATCGGCAATCATCTCCTATCTGCGGAGCATTCCTGGCGAGACGACCCAGTGAGGCAAGCATGCGACTGGTCTACGTTCAAGCAATCGCTGGCGGTTCGCCGCCGCTAACCTGGCAAGGAAAGGTATCATGGCTCGATTGACCATCAATGGCGAGACGCGGGATATCGAGGTAGATCCGGAGACTCCACTTCTTTGGGTACTACGCGAACAGGCAGGTCTGACCGGCACCAAATTCGGCTGCGGGATAGCGCAATGCGGCGCCTGCACAGTCCATATAGACGGTGTTGCGACGCGCTCCTGCGCGTTGCCGGTCAGTGCAGTAGAACCAGGTCAACAGATCGTCACGATCGAAGGCCTGTCCGAGGACGGCTCCCATCCGGTCCAACAGGCATGGCTGGCGCTCGACGTTCCACAATGTGGATACTGTCAGGCTGGCATGATCATGGCGGCGGCCGCCCTGATCAACAGCACGCCGAGCCCGAGCGACGACGATATCAGCGCCGAGATCACCAATATTTGTCGCTGCGGCACCTATAACCGCGTCCGCGCCGCCATCAAACTCGCCGCCGAAACCGCCAGCGCATCCCAGAAAGGATGAGGACCTGACCATGACAGTCGCAACCTTGTCGCGCCGTAAATTCCTCATTGGCACCGCCGCCACGGCCGGCGGCCTCTCGCTCGGCTTCCATGTGCCCTTTGCGGCGCAGGCTGAGGGGAGCTCCGCCGTCCTTCCTGAGATCAACGCTTGGGTGCTCATCCGCCCGGATGACACCGTCGTGATCCGCATCGCTCGTTCGGAAATGGGCCAGGGAACATTGACAGGTCTCGCGCAGCTCGTGGCCGAAGAGCTCGAGTGCGATTGGTCGAAGGTGACCACCGAATATCCGACTCCCGGGGACAGCCTGAGGCGAAACCGCATTTGGGGCAGCTTCTCGACCGGCGGCAGCCGCGGCATCCGGGAGTCACACCAATATGTACGCGAGGGCGGAGCGGCCGCACGGCAAATGCTCATCTCAGCTGCCGCGGACCTTTGGGAGGTGCCCGCGGACGAGTGCTCGGCCGCGAACAGCGTCATCACCCACGCTTCTTCGGGTCGTACCGTCACATACGGTGCGGTCGCCTCGCTAGCCGCACAGATGCCAATGCCGACGAACATCGCTCTAAAAGCACCACGCGAGTGGAAGATCGCCGGAAAGCCGCTGCCGAGGCTCGACACGCGCGACAAGCTCATAGGCAAGCAGATTTATGGCGTCGATCTGACGTTGCCGGGCATGCTGAACGCCTCGATCAGGGCCTGCCCGGTCTTCGGGGGCAAAGTCGCGAGCTTCGACGCGACGGCCGTGTCTGGAATGCCGGGCGTGCGAAAGGTCGTCCAGGTCGATGACACGGCCGTTGCCGTCGTTGCCGACACTTGGTGGCAGGCGCATTCCGCTCTTAACGCACTGCCGATCGTTTGGGATGAAGGTCCAAACACGAACGTCACCAGCGAGACGATCGCCGAGATGCTGAGAGAGGGACTGGATGCGGAGGACGCAGTTGTTGGCACGGCGATCGGCAATGCGCGGGCCGCGCTTGACGGCGACGCCAGAGTGGTAACGGCGACCTACTCATTTCCTTACCAAGCCCATGCCACCATGGAGCCGATGAACGCGACGGCGCGATATACGACGGACAAATGCGAAGTCTGGGTGCCAACACAAAACGGAGAGATGAGCCTTGCCGCCGCGGCCGAAGCATCCGGCCTGCAGATCGAGCAATGCGAGGTCTATAAGCTTCACCTCGGTGGCGGCTTCGGCAGGCGCGGCAATTATCAGGAATACGTCCGCCAGGCCGTCAAGCTCGCCAAGGAATTCCCGGGTACACCGGTGAAGCTGATCTGGTCGCGCGAAGAGGACATGCTTCACGGTGCCTACCACCCGGTAACGCAATGCCGTTTCAGAGCTGCGCTCGACGCCGGTGGTAACGTGACTGCCTTTCATATGCGCATCAGCGGCCAGTCAATTCTGTGGCCACTTCGCGCCGAAGTGCGCGAAACCGGTCGCGATCCGGTTGTCTTCCAAGGTTTGAGCGATGGTGGGACGGAGGGCGCCTTTGGCTACACCATTCCCAATCTCCTAATTGATCACGCCATGCGAAATCCGCCAGTTCCTCCCGGTTTCTGGCGCGGGGTCAACCTCAATCAGAACGCGCTTTACGTCGAGTGCTTCATCGATGAACTGGCGCATGAGGCCGGCATCGACCCACTCGAATTCCGCCGCAAGCTGCTTGGCGACCATTCCAAGCACCTTGCGGTCCTCGAGGCAGTCGCCGAACGGGTCGGCTGGGAAAAGCCGGCAGGAGACGGTATCCATCGTGGTCTCGCCCAGATCATGGGATTCGGCAGCTACGTCGCAGCCGCGGCCGAAGTCTCGGTCACAGACGGTCAGCTCAAGATCCACCGTATCGTCGCGGCAACGGACCCGGGCCACATCGTCAATCCCGCCCAAGCCGAGCGGCAGGTGGAGGGCTCGTTCGTCTACGGTCTTTCGGCCTGCCTCTATGGAGAGTGCACGATCAATGGCGGTCGCGTCGAACAGGAGAATTTCGATACCTACGAGGTTATGCGTATGGACCAGATGCCAGCCGTCGAAACCATTCTCATGCCATCCGGGAATTTCTGGGGCGGCGTCGGCGAGCCCACGATCGCAGTGGCGGGACCAGCGGTTCTGAATGCGGTCTTTGCGGCCACTGGCAAGCGCATCCGACAATTGCCCGTGAAGAACAACAGCCTCGGCGCCTGATGCGCAGCACGAATTGAAACGGTTTCGGCGCCTGCTGGTTGGGCGCCGATCCCACCTATGGCCTGTGGGCTTATACCCGAGCGAGCTGTGCTGGCTGTTTGGCTGTTTGTGGTTCCCGTTGATACACCTTCGCTTCGAAATACCCCCGAGGAGCGATGGTACGCCTCCGGAGTGCTCAACCTACCGAACCGTGATAGACGATGGATTGTGCAAAGTGGGAGTTGACCGTTTTGGATGGCGAGGCGACACTTGCAACAGCAGCGAGGAGGCGGAAGAAAATGATGGCCGAGCCAGACCCCTGGCGCCACATGGCAAGCGCGCCGAAAGACGGCAGTCGGATCCTCGTCACGATCCGGCCGTCCGAACAGGGTGCGGCAGAAGTTGACCTCGTATATTGGTCGAATGGCGATCAGTTCGGTACAGATGGATGGCGCGCCTCTGATTCCTCGCCCGGCCGCATCATCGGATACGCCGAGCCGGAATTGAAGTGCTGGATGCCAATGCCCATGGCCAATCTCGATCGCAGCTCGATGCCCGCACCCTGGGAGGGCGAAGACGAGCGAGAGCTCGACGGATCAGGGATTTAAGAACTCGCGCCGCCATGTTGCGAAGACTATACGCAGAGGGTGGCGAAGCTATCCACTCGTCCTTGCTGCCTTAGGGAAAGCAAGGGTTGGCCTATTATCCGCTCATGGCACACTGGTCGTCGGTGACTTCCGTCTTGATCGGGTGGTCCGGTTCGTCGCGCCAGCCGGCCAAGAGCCGGTCGATGCCCATCGGGTCGACCACGGCGCCGGAGAGAATATGCGCGCCGACTTCCGCACCCTCCTCCAGCACCACAACCGAGAGTTCCGGATTGACCTGTTTCAGCCGGATCGCCGCCGCAAGCCCGCCGGACCCGCCCCGGCGATCACGTCGAATTCCATGCTCTCGCGATCGGAGAGGTCTTGTCGCTCGGACATCGCTGTCTTAGAGCGCCTTTTCGAGTTCCGGCAGGACTTCGAAGAGATCGGCGACGAGGCCGTAGTCGGCGACCTGGAAGATCGGCGCTTCCTCGTCCTTGTTGATGGCGACGATCACCTTGCTGTCCTTCATGCCGGCGAGGTGCTGGATCGCACCGGAAATGCCGCAGGCGATGTAGAGGTCGGGGGCGACCACCTTGCCGGTCTGGCCGACCTGCCAGTCGTTCGGTGCATAGCCGGCATCGACGGCGGCGCGGGAGGCGCCGACGGCGGCGCCGAGCTTGTCGGCAACCGGCAGGATGACT
>ATWE01000036.1 GCA_000421085.1 Ensifer sp. USDA 6670 | reverse complement strand
CACGCCGCCGTCCGCGAAGGGATCATATTATTGCGGACGGGAAAGACGGGCGACGGTCAATTGGCCTTGATCTGAATCTTGCGCTCGTTCCGCTGTGCTTCCGGGGTCTTCGGCAGGGTTATCGACAGAACGCCCTTCGAGAAATTCGCAGCAATCTTTTCTGCATCGACCCCATCTGGCATCCGGAACGTGCGCTGGAACGAGCCGTAGCGGCGCTCAGAGAGGACATATTCCTGCTTCTTCTCCTCTTTCTCCTCCTGTTTCTCGCCTCGGATCGTCAGGATGCCGTTGGAGATGGCTACCTCTATGTCCTTTTCTTCCATCCCCGGCAGTTCACAGCTGATCTCGTAGCTCTTGTCTGTCTCCGCCAAATCAACGGCCGGCGCCACGTCCAGCTCTGACAGCCGCGGCACCCGAGGCATGAGGGCGGAAGCGAAGGGGCGATGCCACAGGTTTGGAGCGACATCGTCGAACAGCCGGTCAATTTCGGATCTGAGGCTTTCAAAGGGGAGCCACGACTCTGCACGATGTTCGACGGCTTTTTCTTTCGACTTGATGGGCAGTTTGGTTGCAGGTTCAGCCATGGCTGGTGTCCTCCTTCAAAGCGTTGGTTCCAGGCTCGTCTCGCCGCGGGTTGCTTATGGGCGCGGCCGCAAGCCAGTCTGGCCGACTTCTACCGGGCGCTTCTCCGCCCGTGGCCACGCCAGATGAGATCATTAAATCGCTGTGCTGCGGCAACCTCATTGATCGGCGTCAAAGAGACCGGGTGATCTGTAGAAGCCGGAAGCATCGAGATTTCGGCCCGCCTCAGTCTTTCCCAATCAGCACAGGTTCCGCTTGCCAAGCTTGCGGAAGTGCCGGAACACCTCGGAATTCTCAAAAGTGGCTCAAGAGTTATCGCCCTTGGGAGCTGTTCGACGAGAGTGGCAGCCTTCGTCCTGAGCTTAGGGAGCTTGCGCCGAAGGTCGAAGCCGCATGGGAGCAAATCCACATTCTAACGGCGGACTTCCCCTGAAAGCCCTCAGCCTACCGGATTTCCGGCAATTTGGGGTGGACATCGGTACTCCGGGAGCCGTGGCGGGAGAATCGACGCGCATCCCGGGTCTGTCTATCCGCGATGTTATGAAACTCAGTGCGGAAGAGCGCAACTTCCGGATCTTCGGACCGGATGAAACTGAACCAAATCGGCTGGCCCCCGTCTTCGAAGAAACAGACCGCATCTTCACCGGCGAGATTCTCGCTAGCGACCCGCAGCTATCGCGCGATCGCCGGTGCTGGAGGTGCTGAGCGAACATCTCTGTCAGCGCTGTCCGCTAACAGGCCGACACGGCTTCTTTTCCTGCTATGAGGCCTTCATCCATATCGTCGTTCCATGTTTAACCAGTATGCAAAATGATTGAATGTCGGCGGGCGGCGGTTCCGCTGGATGGCGGAAATGATGATCGCCGCCGAGGCCTTGCCGTGATACGCTATAGCTAGCGCATGAAACCATGGGAGATGGGAATGCGTGAACTTGTATTCGCACTTGTGGCTATGATGCTCGCCGCTCCGGGCGCGGCTGCCGAGGAAGCTCTTGTCTTCCACACAGCACAATTCCAAGATGCCACCGTCAGCTTAAGACTTGTCAGCAGCAGGACGACTGGACAACCCGGATACGACTACGACGTCATCATCTCGCTTTCGCAGACCAATGCTCTTAGCGGCAGGATCTACAACGATCCGGGAAAACATCGGGCATTGGTCAAGTGCGGCGAACCGGCCAGGGTGTCGGTCAGGGGTGTCGACTACATGGTACCCATATCCGGCGCAGGTGGAGACTGGAAGGCGGACCTCTGGAGGGCTGTCTGCGAGACGCCTGTGTCGTAGCGTAGCCGGCGTATTATGCCCGTCTGCGGAATCGGTCGCTCGCAACAGACACCAGACATCTATCGGCAGCCTCCGCCCCGGCAGAGCGGCTGACGTCACAAACTTCCACGTGGCGGGCGGAACCGGACTGCAGCCGCGCGACCAGGTTGGATGAGATCACGAGGGAGGCGTCGAGCGACTTCGCCAGCTTTTCTAGGCGCTGGGCCACGTTTACCGCGTCTCCGATGACCGTGAACTCGCTGTGGCAGCCGCTGTCCAGCACGCCGCCGACCACAGTGTCGTCGTGCAGCCCGATTGCAGGTCGACGGCAGAATGGCCGTTCCGAAAGCCGTGACTACTCCAGGCGCTAAGCGTGTCGACCAGATCGACCGCGCATGCAAGTGCCCGGTCCGCATCGTCCTCCGTCGGCCGCGGCTAAAGCGACGGGAAGGAACGCGGTCAACAGCCGACCGCGTCGCTTCGTTTCCTATTTGACCTGCGTCACGGTCAGCTTGCCGTTGACGCGCTCGGCGACGAACTCGACGTTCGCGCCCTCCTTCAGCTTATCCAGCATCGCGTCGTCCTGGACGCGGAACACCATCGTCATCGCCGGCATTTCGAGGCTCTTCAGCTCCTCATGGATGAGCGTGACCTTCTTCGCCTTCGCGTCGACCTTCTTGACGGTTGCCTTTGTGAACTCCTGCGCCAGCGCACCGTAGGCTGTTCCGAGCGCGAGCGCAGAGGCGAGCGTGAGTTTGATGAGGCTTTTCATGTTGGACTCCTTTCAATGATCACTTCTTGGCAACGGTGACGTCGCCGTGCATGCCCGCGTCGTAGTGACCCGGCACCAGGCACGCGATCTTGAACGTGCCGTCGTTCGTGAATTTCCAGATAATCTCGCCGGATTCTCCGGCGGCGAGACGGATCGCGTTCGGATCGTCGTGCTCCATGTCGGGGAATTTCTCCATCACCGCCTTGTGTTCCATGATCTTGTCCTCCTGGTCGAGTACGAACTCGTGGTCGAGCTCTCCAGTGTTCTTGATCGCGAAGCGGATGGTCTGGTCCTTGCGAACTTTGAAGGTCGACGGCGTGAAGATCATCTGGCCGTCGTCCGTCTCCTTCATCGTGACCTGGATCGTCTGGGTGGCGTTGGCTTTCTTGCCTGGCTCTCCGACGGCCATGGCCTCGCCGTGGCCACCTGCGTGATTACCACCCGCGAGCGCCGGAGTGGCGAGCGCGGCGACGAGAAGTCCAAAGATTTGAGCTTTCATTGTGTGGTCCTTAGGTTTGTTGCACATCGGCATGCGGGATCAGCCGTGGTTCTTATGTTTCGGCGTGATCTGGGTCTTGGCGTCCTTGGCCTTCGGCGCGTCGGGAACTTCGCCCGACCACTCCCAGGCCTGGGTTCCGGGCGGGTTTTCGTACCAGCCGGGATCGGAGTAATCGTCCGCCGAGATGCCCACGCGCACCTTGACGACGGAGAACATGCCGCCCATCTCGATCGGCCCGTGCGGACCCCAGCCGGTCATCATGGGTATGGTGTTTTCCGGGATTTCCATTTCCATCTCGCCCATGTCGGCCATGCCCTTGGTACCCATAGGCATGTATTCCGGGCGTATCTTCTTGATCTTCTCTGCGACCTTCGATTTGTCGACGCCGATGAAGGTCGGGATGTCGTGCCCCATCGCGTTCATCGTATGGTGCGACTTGTGGCAATGGATCGCCCAGTCACCCTCGTACTTGGCGTCGAACTCGTAGGCCCGCATGGCGCCGACCGGAATGTCGATGCTGACCTCCGGCCACCGCGCCTCCGGGCGGACCCAGCCGCCGTCGGTGCATGTGACCTCGAAGTCGTAGCCGTGCATGTGGATCGGGTGGTTGGTCATGGTGAGATTGCCGACCCGGACGCGCACACGATCGTTCCTGGAAACGACGAGCGGGCTGATGTCCGGGAATATGCGGCTGTTCCAGCACCACATATTGAAGTCGGTCATTTCCATGATCCGCGGCACGTAGGAGCCGGGATCGATGTCGTAGGCGTTGAGCAGGAACACGAAATCCCGGTCGACCGGCATGAACTTCGGGTCCTTGGGATGGATCACGAAGAAGCCCATCATCCCCATCGCCATCTGCACCATCTCGTCAGAATGCGGGTGGTACATGAAGGTGCCGGACTTCACGAGATCGAACTCGTAGACGAAGGTCTTGCCGGGCGGGATGTGCGGCTGCGACAGCCCGCCGACGCCGTCCATGCCGGACGGCAGGATCATGCCGTGCCAGTGAATCGTCGTGTGCTCCGGCAGCTTGTTGGTGACGAAGATGCGGACCCGATCGCCTTCCACCGCTTCGATCGTCGGACCCGGCGACTGGCCGTTATAACCCCAGAGATAGGCGGTCATGCCCTCGGCCATCTCGCGCTCGACCGGCTCGGCGACGAGATGGAACTCCTTGACGCCGTTGTTTAGCCGGTGGGGCAGGGTCCAGCCGTTGAGCGTGACGACCGGATTGTAATGGGGTCCTGAGGTGGGCTTTAGCGGCGGCTGCGTCTCCGCCGTGTCCATGACGGCGGCTTCGGGCAGCCCCATATTGGACGTTTTCGCCCAGGCGGCGGTGGATACCAGTGCGGCGCTCGCGCCGAGTAACTGTCGTCTGTTGAACATTGCCTGTTCCTTTTCTCAGTGGCCGCCACCGCCGCTCTCGGCGGCCGCCGCGACTTCCGTTCCGCCGGCGGCCGCACCCGCCCCGCCCCCGTAGACGGCGGGGGCGAGGTTGGCCTCGGCCAGCCAGAAGTCGCGCTTGGCGTTGACGGCAAGCAGGATCGAATTGACCTTCTCGCGGCTATCGGCGAGCAGTTCGAAGGTATTGGTGATCATGGCGTTGTAGGTGAGGAGGGATTCCTCCTCGATCTTGGTGCGCAGCGGCACGACGCTGTTGCGGTAGTGCCGGGCGATGTCGTAGTTGGCACGGTAGGCCTGGTAGGCCGAGCGCGCTTCGGAGCGGACGTTGACCGCCTTCTCGGCAAGAAGGTTCGCCGCCCGCATATAGGCAAGTTCCGCCTTGCGCATGCGCGCCCTACCGCTGTCGAAGATCGGAATGACGAATTCGACTTCCGCCTGTCCGGTCGTCTCGGACTCGACCTTGCCGTCTTCCTTTTCCCGTTCCGTCTCGAAGCCGGTGAGGAGTTCGAGGTCGGTGACGTAGCGGGTCGCTTCCGTCAGCCTGTAGGATTTCGCGGTCGCTTCGAGGTCGAGCTTCGCCATCTGGAGATCGACGCGGCGCTGCAATGCTTCCGCCTCGATCAGGTCGCGCTTCAATATTCCATTCGGCAGCTGCGGCAGCCGGTTCGGAACCTGATAGTCGATGCCCGAGCCCCAGAGGCCCATCAGCCGCGTCAGCTCTTCCTTGGCAAGCCTCGCCTCCAGCCGCGCCTTTGCCGTCTGTCCCGCCAGTTCGGCATAGAAAACATGCTCGCGGGCCTGACCTTCTTTCGTGAGCGCGCCGCTCTTGCCAAGTTCCTGGGCAAGTTCCGAGGCGGCGTCTGCCGCCGCCTGCGCCTGATTGAGCTGGGCCACCGTTTCCCAGGCAGCCACCGCATTGATCCAGGCGCGCCGTGTGTCCGAGGCAAGCTGCAGCGTGCGAAGCGCCGCATTCAACTGCGCCCTTCGGAATCCGGTATCGGCGATGGCAATGTTCCGGTCTCGCGTGGCAAGTGCGAGAATATTATTGGCGATCATGCCTTCCACCGACTTGAATGCTTCGAGCCCCGGCGTGCCGATCCCGGTCAGGCTAACTGAGACCGTCGGGTTGACGAGCATCGCCGATTGCCAGGCGTCGGCGGCCGAGGCGCCGAGGTCCGCGTAGGCCGCCTGCAGACCCTTGTTATTCAGCAGCGCCACCTGGACCGCGGTCTCGACGTCGATCGCTTTCTTCCCCATCAGTGTCTTCACGCGGTCGGAGACGACACGTGCGTGCTGCTGGTTCTGTATCCAGACCGTCTGCTTTCCCACAGCCTCGGCCGTCTTGGCCTCCACCGACGAGAAGCCAGCGTTCTTCGCTGCGTATTCGCTCCCGGACACGCAGCCGCCGAGCACAAGCGGCAGGGCGAGGGCCGCAGCCAATTTGACAGGGGCTCTCATCATGACGCGTCTCCTTGCGGAGCCTGCGCGTCGTTCTGGTTACGCCACGGCTGGGGATCGACCGGAACGCGGTGGGTGTAGCCCGAAACCGGGCTCGTATATCCGAGGGGGCGGACCTGAGCCTGGGAGGCGGCGAGGTCCCCCGAGGCAATGACATCGGGAGGCAATGTGGAGGCGCATCCGCTCGCGAAAAGCGGCAGGACGGCCACGAAGAACAATGGTTTCATGGTATTATCCGAATAGCAAATTGCAGCGGCGCACGAGAACAAACCGGCTCGCGAACGCTCGTTGGACCCGTGCGAAGAACGGGCGCGGTGCTATTCAGATGTTCGGGGGTCGGTGCAGCAGCGGCAGTTCGCCCGTGGTCCGGGCGTCGTCGACGAACTCTCGGATGGAGGCGACACGAAGTCCACCGACGGAATTGGATTCAGCGACAATCGCCATGCTGACGCAGAATCCCTTGCAGCAGTCGGTCTTCACAAGCTTCTGGGCGTCGTCCTGGGAGGATTTCTGATCGCCGTGCGCATGTCCGCCGCCCGCCACCTCGTGATGATGGTCGTTGGACTGAGCAATTTCAGGACTGGACCATGCGCCGTGCATGGCGGCGGAGGCGGTCGGCAATGAGTACATCGTCAGCGACATGACAATCGCCAAGCGGAGCAGAACCAGCATCTTTTGCAATGTGATTCGAACCATACCCATGCCCGAGGACTACCAACGGTCCCGAAGTTGTCAATTGTCAGCCCGTATGAACACGCGATTCGCGTCGATAGTGTGGCACGGCTACAGCGGAATATCCGACTTGCAGGTGGCAGCAGCAGTGTGCTGTGATCGATTGGTGGTTCCCCCCCCCCCAGCAAAGCTGATGGCATCTTTTTTAAACTTGGACGTGGCCAGATGATGGCATTGAGCACCTACCTCGGATTGTTCGCCGTCGCCTTCGGTGCGGCAACCCTGCTGCCGTTCCAACGAACCGCTGCTGGTAGGCATTCTTCTGTCCGGAGAGTTTTCCACCCTCGGGCTTGTCGCCGTTGCAAGGCTCGGAAACCTTCCTCGGCGCTATTTGCAACTGGATTGTCGGGGTCTATATCGACCGCTTCCACGATAGGCCTTGGTTTCCGGTCAAGCCCTCGTCCCGGGAAAGGGCGAGCGGCTGGTATAAGCGATATGGTCCCTGCTTCTTTCCTGGATGCCGCTTTTCGGGGACGCCTTCACCGTGCTTGCCGGAGTGTTGCGGGAGCCTTGTGGTCTTTCTTGCTCGTGGTGACCGTTGCAAAGACTTGGCGTTACCTTGTCCTCGCGGCGGCGATGCTCGGAATGAAAGCCTCGTTCGGGGTTTGATCCTCCTCTGGTACCCCAGCACGGGAACCTTCACCGGAGGGGCGGGTTTGACTGCGAAAGGATCAGCCTCGATGCGCATTCTGCGAACAATTCCCCGGTTCGTCCGGATTGCCTTCCTTTGCTTCGCAATGGTCAGCCTCCATGGCTTTGCGGCCGCGGCAGATTTTCAGGCGGCGCACCATTGCCCGCCGTTAATGCAGCCGCATCACGATGGGTTGCAGCACGCGGTTGTGGTCCATCCTGGCCCCTGCGGCACAACGAGCAATTGCTGCCCCATCTCGGAGGTTATATCGGCCGAGAATGTCAGCCGCGCGTCGCGGCCTTGGCCGCCGCTCCTCTCCCAGGCCGAGCCATTCCTGCTGGTGCGCGTGCTCCATCCGCCGCCCAAGCTTGAGTTCTCCTGATACATCGCCGAGCAACTTCAATCCTGGATGACGAGAGAATGAAATGAAAACGATCCTCAAGTTCGCGGTCGCCGCTGCGGCCGTCTCAACTTTCGCTTTGACTGCCGCGCCTCCGGCGTCCGCACAGATGACAATGCCTGAAGCCTGCAAATCCGAGACGGCCACGAGCGGCACCATGCAGATGCCGGGTGGAGATATGGGCCAGATGGCCGGACACCAGAAGGCAATGATGGAGGTTATGCGGGAGACCGAACCCTCCATGATGCAGGGCATGATGGCTAAGGACCCGGATGTCGCCTTCGTCTGCGGCATGATCGCCCACCACACGGCCGCAATCAACATGTCCGAGGTCGAGCTGAAATATGGCGACGATCAGCAGGCGAAGTCGATGGCCGAGAAGATCATCGAAGCGCAGAAGAAGGAAATCGAGGAGATGACCAACTGGGTCAAGGAGCACTCCAACTGAGCGTCCAGTTCCTTCAAAGGTGACGCGCGATGCCTCATCATCGATCACGGAGGTCAAACCTGTATCTATAATTGCCTGGGCCGATCAGGAATGCCACTCGACGGCGATGGGCCCAAGCATTTTAACTGATGGGCTGTGCGGAAACTGCCGGACCTCAGCAAATTTCATGCCCGATTGCCGAGATCGGGCAAGATGGATAATTAAACTAAACCGACGACGGGTACTCGGGAGTAAAGGAATCTGAGCCGCAAGAAGCTTTCGAAAAGAACCGTCGTTGTTCTAAACTCCCGGCTTGGTAGGGGCCGGAGGAAAGTGCGCAGGTCGGTGGCTCGCCGGGCGTCAATTCGGTTTGCTCTGGAAATGGTAATGTTGGCGAGCGTCTTTGTAGCAGTATTCCTGTTTTGGCATCTCTTACAGTGAAGCCTTGACGAGGTCGCCGCAGTGACGCTGCGCAGAGAGCTGCCGAAATCTGGCCGCCTGAGAGCTTGGCGGGAGAGCGCATGATGACAAACACCCACTCGCCAACTTTTGCCTGGCCCACGTCTCTTCTATATGCGCACGCCCCTTAGTCTGAGCGAATTGGCAATGACGCTCACCGACGAGAGCGCCGTCGCCGCCGCAGCGATGTTGGGCGAGAGCAGCAGCCCAAAGGCCGGATAGAGAACGCCCGCGGCGACCGGGACGACGGCGGCGTTGTAGATGAACGCGAGAACAGGTTCTGCCGGATGTTCGTCATCGTCGCGTGACTCAAGTGTCGTGCCCGCGCGATTGCCCTGGAGGTCACCCTTGAGAAGGGTTACGCCGGCGCTCTCGATCGCCACGTCTGTTCCGGTGCCCATGGCTATGCCGACGTCGGCGGCGAGCGCCGGGGCGTCATTGACGCCGTCTCCCGCCATTGCGACGATCCGCCCCTCCCCAACCGGGCGACGATTTCGCTCTTGTGATCCGGCAGGACTTCAGCCTCCACCTCATTGATACCGAGTTTGCGCGCGACGGCATTCGCGGTGGTTTTGGTGTCTCCCGTCTGTTGCTTTCTACTGAGAACTGACCCGGCATTTTCGCCGAGAATTGACCCGCCTGTTAGGTATGCTTCCGGGTCTGGTGCGGTGGTGAAGTTCCTGTTTTTCTCCTTCGTGGTTTTGGCTTCGTGGGCCGAGCTGTTCTTGAAGCGGAAGCTGTCGTTTCCGGTCTCGAGGATGTGGCAGTGACGTGTGAGACGATTGAGCAGCGCGGTGGTCATTTTGGCGTCGCCGAAGACGCTGGCCGATTCACTGAAGCTGAGGTTTGTCGTGATGATGACGCTGGTCCGCCCGTAGAGCTTGCTCAGCGTGGGGCAATGCGGGGTCAGTTTTTGATTTCGCCCGACGGCGAATAACCCAGCGTCCCCACGAACAGCTGAATCCGAACCCGCTCATCCCCGATCCATACCTTCGTGTCCTGGCCAGAAGCTGAGCGGCTGGCTTGCGTCGACACTGAACCGGTTAAGTGAAGGGTCTTTTTGCAGCGACGACAGCCTGGCCTGCAAACCAGCTGTTGGGGAATTCGTCGCGACAGTCGGTTCGTGTACTTGCCGCCGAACGCGAGCGTCTCGGCGGGCGTCAAGTCTGGCCGGAAATCGGGATGAAAATCACGGCCAATTGGCGCAAGGAGAGCGTACCGGTAGCCTTGCTGCATCCGATCATTGACGACGACCCACCGGGCTCTCATCGGGCGCCGCCCTGCGACAGTAGGTTCGAGCGATTGCGCCGCCAGATGGACAAGTTAAGTGCCGCCGCGAAACTCACCCACGCCAGGTAAGGAACAAGCAGCAAGGCAGCAGCCGCATTCACGGGGTGAAACACTATAATGGTCGCCAGGATCGCAGCCCAAAGAACCATGATCTCCACCAGGGCCAGCCCTGGTCGGTGAAGTCCAAAAAAGATCGGCGTCCACGCAGCATTGAGCAGAAGTTGGACGGCATAGACACTGAGAGGCAGTGCTGCGCCGGCAATGCCTGCCTCTTGCCATACGAGCCAGCCCGACAGTCCGATCGATGCGTAGAGAACCGACCAGACCGGGGCGAATAGCCAATCGGGCGGACGCCATCGTGGCTTGTCGAGCTGCTTGTACCGGTCGCCTGGCCTAAAGATTACGGCGGTAGCCGCCGCAGCGAAGCTCGCGACCTCGAAGGCGACCAGCACGAGAAGGGAATACATGTCCATCCGCCAAAAGATGGGAGGGAACCGCCGCCGAGGCAAGCGAGTCCCTCCGAAGTTCCTATCGGTTCTGGCCAGCAGCGAACTCGCCGGAGCCCATTGCAGAAAGCAGGGGGATGATCTGCCAGGATGCCGACAGTCCTACCAGGATGTAAACGATCCGGGCGAGCCCCGAGCCAGCCCCGAAGATGGCGGCCACGAGGTCAAAGCTAACTAGTCCCACCAGCCCCCAGTTCAGCCCGCCAACGATTGCGAGGATGAGCGTGAAAATGTTGATGAACCTCATGGTTCTTCTCCAGGTCGAGGGATGAGAGGTCAGCCTTCCGGCGGCATGATCACCTTGTCGATGACATGGATGATCCCGTTCGAGGCAGCAATGTCGGCAGCAGTGACGGCGGCGTCGTTGACCTTGACGGTGAAGCCCTCGACTTCGATGTCGATCATTTTGCCATTTACCGACTTCACTTCATCGATGCCCGCCACGTCCGCAGCCATCACCTTTCCCGCGACCACATGGTAGGTGAGGATTTCAGTGAGCTTTTGCTTGTTCTTTGGCTTCAGCAGGTTTTCGAGGGTACCGGCCGGCAACTTGGCAAAGGCTTCATCGGTCGGAGCAAAGACCGTGAACGGACCCGTTTCCTTGAGAGTGGCGACCAGGCCTGCCGCTTCGAGCGCGGTACCCAGTGTCTTGAATTGACCCGCCTCCATGGCGGTGTCGACGACGTCCTTCTCCGCGGCGAGCGCGCTGACGCTGCTGCCCAGCGTTATCGCTGCAGCGAACAAAAGGCTTTTTAACTTCATGGCACTTCTCCTCTCGACGACGGGTGCGAGATGCACCTCGTGTCTTTCATGTGGAGAAAAATGATTTTCTTACCAAGCAAATATTCGTGACCAGAAAGCGAATTCTCTTGTGAAGATAATTGTCTTTGTCATAGTTTCCCGAAACGAAAAGGAGTTTGTAACGTGCTCTCCGACACACTGGTTAAGGAGCTCCAGCGCTATGCGATCGGCCCGCGTATCAAGGCACTTCGTCTGAGAAAGAAACTGGGGCTGGTGCAGTTGGCCGGGCATACAGGGCTCTCGCCCGCGATGCTGTCGAAGATCGAGCGCGGGCAGATGTTTCCAACGCTGCCCACGCTGCTTCGGATCGCCATGGTTTTCGGCGTCGGCCTTGATCACTTCTTCAATGCCGACAAGGAGGAGCCGCTCATCGCGATCGTACGAAAGCAGCAACGTCTCAAACTTCCGAGCCCCCCGGGCCAAAAGCACCCCGCCTTTCTATTCGAAAGCCTGGACTATCCCGCTTCTGACCGCCGCATGGAGGCGTTCTACGCCGAGTTCCCGGTCGATGCGCCGCCCTCAGAGCCGCATCAACATGGCGGCGCTGAGTTCATCTACGTGCTCAGCGGTCGGCTTATAGTCAATGTTGATGGCAAGGAGGCCGCGCTGGATGCGGGGGACGCCGTATATTTCGACTCTAGCGTTCCGCACAATTACCGCCGTGAAGGCAGGGAAATTTCAACCGCTATTGTTGTGACGTCCTCATAGGCCCCTTGCTGAGCACTCCTGAAACTCATCCCTTTGCGTGGCCAGCGTTGATGGAGGCCGGCTTCAAGGGGGAGCCGCGGGCAGTCAATGGCCGAGATGAGGGCGCGGACCCGCCGTCATGCGTCGGCCGCTCACCCAAACCGGTCATCGACAATCAGGATGTGTCAGCGCCAGCCATTCTCCGAGCATGCGCCTGATTGCGACTTCTGGTTTGTCCATGCGTGTCAGTGCCCACCACGTGTGCGTACCCTGCCAGACTGCCGCCATCTGCCAGCCAAGCCGTTCTGCCTGATGTTGATCGTTGGAAAGGCGACGGCCTAACGCGCGAGCAAGGGTACGGCCCCATTGGGCACCTCGCTCACGGAGCTTGGGATTGCGGATGTCTTCTCTTAGAACAAGCAGCCCATCAGCCGCGTTTCGCTCTGCATTTTCAGGCGGCATCAAGCGAATGAGCAGATCGACAGCCCCGTGCGGCGTCAGAGTCTCTTCGGCATCGGCTGTCTCCGTCTCCGACTGCAGACGATCCCAGGCGCGAAGCAGGAGTCCAGATATCTTCCGATCGACGTGCGAGCCTCGCGCACACTGTCGTAAGCCTTGAGATAGATTTCTCGTATTTCACCGTCGCGCCAGGCGCACTTGCCCTCCATGCTGATCTGGATCTCCCGGTCGAGCAGTACCTTGGTCAAGTCGTGGCTGGTGAACTGGCTGCCCTGCGTCGGAGTTCGGTCTTGCCGTATCGGGCCATCGCCTCCTCGAGCGCCTCGACGCAGGGGGTCGCGTCCATGGTAACTGGCCGAAAGGTAACTTCATTTCGGCAGAAGCTTTCGCACGAACAGAATGAAAACGGCGATGTCGTTCATTCCAAGCGAACGATAGACGTCCAGCACCGGGAGAGGATCGGTGAAAACCGCGCTTGCGGTCATGCTCTCAAGCTCTTGGGGGCCCACCCGTGAGCCGCTTGGCGAAACAACGGTCGCTGTTGCGGCTTCTTGGTCCAAACGTTGGATGTTTAGCGCACAACCAGCACAGAGCAGTCTGCATGCTGAACGACCTTCTGCGAGACGCTTCCGACCAGTAGGCCCCTCAGGCCCCCAAGCCCACGGCTGCCGACGACGATCAAATCCGCATCGACTTCATCAGCGACGGCAAGAATTGTTTCAGCATAGTCGCCAGGCTCCACGCGCGCATCCACGCTATCGGCGCCTATGCTTCTGGCGCTTTCGGCGGCTTCTTCGACAATGCGGTCACCCAGGATCGAAACCATCTCTCCGATGTCGCCATGCGAGGCACGGAACAAATTGACCATCGACTCGGGAACAGGTTGCAACGCCGGCAGAGTCATGGCCGATACACGGCGCACCAGGTACTCTTCTTCGGCGAGGCGGCTGGCTTCCTCTGCTCTAAGCCCATGCATGATGACGTGAAGGACCGTGAGCTTTCCTGCAAGAGTTTTGCCCAATTTTGCCGCCATTGTCACCGCTTCTCGCGCTTTAGCGGAACCATCAGTTGCGACAAGAATGTGCTTGATCATGGCACTTCCTCCTTTCAGCAAAGTCTCGGCCAATTCAGGCGAGAGGCATTGACGCTGGTCAAAGATCCATTTCGATTGCAGCGGGTGTCGACGGCCCTGGAGGTCACTAAGGCAGACGGCAGCCGCGCATAATGGTTTCGAAGGGGGAGGGTGCTCGCGTCAGCTTGATTGGAAACGGGCGGCCAGATGTGACGGCGGACCCGGCAGTGATCGTCAAGGCGCGAGATGGGGGGCCACTTCCGCTGCACCCTTCGGCTCTTGCTGAAGCTGAGCCTCTCCCGCGTGCGGCTTCCGACACCGAAGTGATCGGCTCCTACCCGTCGGTCCCGTCATGCTCTCCATTCCTGCCGGCCGGACCGCGGAAGCGTGCGCGTTCCTTGGGGATGATCGAGGAGCCGGTTCAGCCGACGAAGTGATCTGGCCGCTGCTGTGGCGAGCTTCTGGGGCAACAGAAAACCAACTGCCTCCACTTTTTTGCTTGTCACGAGCGGGTGCGGCGAAGCGTGGTCCGCTGGTTTTGATCCAAGCGTCTCAATGAGGGGCCGAACGAAGCAAGTGACCTGTCGTGGCCTATCGACAGCGCGTGGAAGCAGATATTGCGCGGGAGAATTGCCGAGCGCCGTCCTCGCCCCTCGATCAGGAATTCCGGATGTGAACCCGGCTCGCGAGCTCAGATGAGGTCCTTGCGAACGAGGATCAGGGTCGGGTCATCGGGATCGGCGACCGCAACGAAACCCTGTTCCCGTTCGAGTTCAATAGCCTCGTGATTTTCACGGCTTTCGATCGATTCCAGTGCTTTAATCCCGCGCGCCTGAGCATAGCGAGCCACATAGCGCAGCATTTCCCAAGCGACACCCTTGTGCTTGTCGCCGGCGCGGACGGAGATCGCCACTTCCGCCTTCGTCATCGACGAATCGCAGGCGATCATCGCTGTCGCGACGATCGCCTTGCTCCCGTCGGCAAAGGCAAGGAAGTTCTCCGTCGCACGATGGTCGACCTGCGTCATAGCGGCGAGACGCTCATGGCTCACCTCGCGCATGCCGCCGAGAAAGCGGAAGCGCAGGTCCTCAGGCGAGACATGGGCGAAGAATTCCGTCAGAAGCGTCTCGTCTTCGGCGCGCACCGGGCGCACATGTAGCAAGAGCCCGGAGCGGGTCACGAGATCGCAATTCCGATCGTCCACCGTCGCGAACTCATCGGTCGTCCGCCCGGGAAGTGCTTGCGCAGCCGCAGTCTCGATGACCACCTTCAGGGCTTGTGTGCTCGCGGCGCGCGAAAAGGTCTCATAGGCATCGAGAATACGGTCGAGGCCAAAACGATGCGTGATCAGCTGTTTTGGATCGATCTTGCCGGACTGCACGGTCTTTAGGAGCATCGGCGTCGAGACCGTATCCACCAGCCGCGTGGTGATGGCGATGTTCTGTGACCACAGCTTTTCCAGATGCAGATCCGCCTTGACACCATGGACACCGATATTAGCGATGACGCCGCCGGCCGCGATGATCTCCTGGCAAAACTCAAAGGTAGCCGGTATGCCGACCGCCTCGATTGCTGTATCAACGCCCCTGCCGCCTGTGAGCGCCAGCACCTGCCTCGCCGCGTCCTCGCCGCTCGCCTTGACGGTCTGCGTCGCGCCAAAGCGCCTTGCAACGTCGAGCCGATTATCGTCGAGGTCGATCATGACGATCTCGGCCGGGGAATAGAACTGCGCCGTCAGCAGCGCCGCCAGACCGATCGGTCCAGAGCCGATGATGGCGACGGTGCCGCCCGGCTGAACCTTCCCGTTCAGTACGCCGCATTCAAAACCGGTGGGGAGGATATCGCTCAGCATGACGAGCGCCTCCTCGTCGGCGCCCTGCGGAATTGGATAGAGGCTGGTGTCGGCATGGGGGATTCGGACATATTCGGCCTGGGTGCCGTCGATCGTGTTGCCGAGGATCCAGCCGCCGGTCGTGCAGTGAGAATACATACCGCGCCGGCAGTAGTCGCATTTGCCGCAGGAGGAAATGCAGGAGATCAGCACGCGGTCGCCCTTCCTGAACTGGGTCACCCCGGCGCCGGCCTCCTCGACGATGCCGACGCCCTCGTGGCCGAGGATGCGGCCGGGCGTGCAGGTCGGCACGTCGCCCTTGAGGATGTGAAGGTCGGTGCCGCAGATCGTCGTCCTCGTGACCTTCACGATAGCATCGGTCGCTACGGAAATCGATGGTATCGGCCGTTCAGCAAGGGACTTCCGTCCGGGTCCTTCGTAGACGAGAGCTTTCATCGATTTTCTCCTTCGAACATTGCGGGCATCGGCTGCAGATGCTCCCACTATGCGTCCTTCGCCCCTTCCGAGCTTTGACATCGGTCAAGCGGCTCTCCCACAAAGGAATGGTTGCAGTGAGTAACCCCCGATGAGTGGAGTTCAGTTGCAGGACTTAGATCTCTTAAAAGTTTGCCAGCTTATCGAATCCCGACCGGTGCGGTAGCTGACGACAAGCAGAGAAGACGGACCGAAGGTTATGACGACGTCCTGGCATATGACGGTCGAATTCACGCGGGCGCTGACCGCCTTTGTCGTTTCGGGCGAATTTTTCAGCTTCGCCGTGCGGTGCGATAGCCGCGAGCGCGTGATCGCTATTCCGGCGGTCGAAATTGGCCGCGGCGCGGCCGACAAATTCACCGCATCCAGCCTTACGCAAATGCCCTCTGCGCGTGCTTCGGCTCCGCTGATCGCTGAATGCTTCGCGATCTGGAGTGTTCGGTTCGATACCGAGTGATCACAACATTACAATCTCTGCATCCTTGAAGTGGTGAAGACATGGACGGATCCGCAGCAGGTCGATTCGAAGACGACTCACACTCCCAGCTATGGCGCGCTTATTGGGTCGACGGCGCGGTGTTGTCGCATTACCGATGCCTTGCGTGAGTTTCAGTCTGCCCGACAATGTTTTGATGCCGGTCAAAGCATTGAGGGCCAATCGGATTCAATCTCCAACTCACAGACCCCAACTTTGGGAGAGGTATCATGGCCACCACTGATGTTCCTTCTGTTTCCGCGACTTCCGTTTCGACGGCAAAGGAGACCAAGCTGCGCCTGGGCGCGCTGACCGCACTGGTCATCGGCTCGACGGTCGGGTCGGGAGTCTTCAGCCTGCCGCAGAACATGGCATCCGGGGCCGGGCCGCTCGCCATTCTGATCGGCTGGGCCATCACTGCAATCGGCATGCTGGCGTTGGTCTTCGTCTACCAATCACTGGCGACGCGAAAGCCTCATCTGGATGCTGGCCCCTATGCCTATGCCAAGGCGGGCTTCGGGTCCTTCATCGGCTTCAACAGCGCCTGGGGCTACTGGATCAGCGCCTGGGTCGGCAACGTTTCCTACGCGGTGGTTGTCTTTAGTGCGCTGTCCTATTTCTTCCCCGCCTTTGGCGACGGAAACACCTGGCAGGCAGTGCTAGGCGCTTCCGTGCTCCTCTGGGTGATCCATTTCCTCATCATGGCCGGTGTGCGCCAGGCGGCGGTCGTCAACCTGATCGTCACCGTTGCCAAGATCGCGCCGATCGTGTTGTTCGTCGGCATTGTCGCGGTGGCGTTCAAGGTCGAGGTGTACAAGGCCGATTTGACCGGCCTCGGCAACGCCGACCTCGGCTCGATCATGAATCAGGTGAAGAGCACCATGCTCGTGATGCTGTGGGTGTTCATTGGCATCGAGGGCGCAAGCGTCTTCTCGTCTCGCGCCGAGCGGCGCGAGGACATCGCCACCGCCACGGTGCTCGGTTTCTTTTCCTGCCTTGCGCTCTACGCGCTAGTCTCGCTGCTTTCGGTTGGCATCCTGAGCCAGCCGGAACTCGCTGCGCTCAAGAACCCGTCCATGGCGGGCGTGCTCGAAGCCGTAGTCGGGCCGTGGGGCGCCATGCTCATCAACCTGGCACTCGTCGTCTCCGTCATCGGCGCGTTCCTAAGCTGGACTTTGCTTGCCGCCGAAGTCCCGCATGTTTCGGCAAGGGACGGCACGATGCCGAAGTTTTTCTGCTATGAGAACGCACGCGGCGTTCCCTCCACCTCGCTTCTCATCACTAATCTCCTGGTGCAGGCGTTTCTCGTTATAACGCCGTTCGCACAAAGCACCTATCAGGCGCTGTTCACCATCGCGTCGGCCGCCATCGTGGTGCCCTTTATCTTCTCTGGCGTCTATGCGGCCAAGCTCGCAATCACCGGCGAAAGCTATCGTCCGGGCGAGAACCGCAATGGCCCCATGCTGATCGGACTTCTGGCGGCGGTCTACGATATCTGGCTCGTTTATGCGGCGGGGCTCTCGTATCTGTTCATGTGTGCCATTCTCTATGCACCCGGCGTCGTCTTCTTCATCTGGGCGCGGCGAGAACGGCCAACGCGTCTTCCATCCGGCCGAAGGCGTCCTCGCCGCCGGCCTGATCGCGGTGGGGCTCTATGCTGCTTACGCCATGTGGACCGGCGCGGTTAGCGCCCTTTGAACCCGTCGAAAGGACACGTCATGCCAGCGCTTGGCGCACACTCCGAAGTGGGCCGTCTGCGCGAGGTCATCGTGCACCGGCCGGATCTCAGCCTACGTCGCCTCACCCCCGAGAATTGCAAAGGTCTGCTCTTCGACGACGTGCTCTGGGTCAAGCGCGCCCGACAGGAGCACGACGTCTTCGTTGATGCCTTGCGCGAGCGAGGCGTCACAGTTCACCTGTTCGGCGACTTGCTGGCGGAGACCATGGCCCCGCCGGAAGTCCGCGAATGGCTGCTCGACCGGCGCGTCGGCGCCTCGATCGTCGGGTACGAAATGGTGGGCGAACTGCGCGATTGGCTGGACGAGATGCCGACCGATCAACTCGCATCGCTGCTGGTGGGCGGCATCGCCCGCGCCGAGCTGCCCTTTCAGCCGGCCGGGCTGACCGGCAAGACGCTGCTGCCGAAGGATTTCGTGCTGCCGCCGCTGCCGAACCAGCTCTTCATGCGTGACAGCTCCTGCTGGATCTACCATTCGGTCTCCGCAAATGCCATGTACTGGCCAGCGCGCAAGCCGGAGGTGGCAAATGTGGAGGCCGTCTACCGGTTCCATCCGCGCTTTCGCGACGCCGGGTTTCCCTTCGTCTCGCCCGACAATCCGGGACCCGGCCCCAGCCTAGAGGGCGGCGACGTTATGCCGGTCGGCGGCGGCGTCGTTCTGGTTGGCATGGGCGAGCGCACGACTCCGCAGGCAGTTGGGGGACTGGCGCGCACGCTTTTTGCGGCCGGCGAGGCGACGCGTGTCATCGCCGCCCTGATGCCCTGCGACCGCTCCTTCATGCATCTTGACACTGTGTTCACCTTCTGCGACCGGGATTTGGCGACCATGTATCCGCCGGTAGTCGAGCGGCTGCGCAGTTTCTCGCTGCGGCCGGGTGAGGGGGAAGCGGCCGTTGACGTGGTCGAGGAGACGAAGCCTTTCGTCGAGGTGGTGAAGGAAGCGATGGGGCTGAAGACCCTGCGCATCGTCTCGACCGGTGGCGACGCTTACGAGTCGGAGCGTGAGCAGTGGGACGACGGCAACAATGTCGTTTTCGTCGAGCCCGGTGTCGTCATTGGTTACGACCGCAACGTCTACACCAACACGCTGCTGCGCCGGGCCGGCATCGAGGTCATCACCGTGGAAGGCGCCGAACTCAGCCGCGGCCGCGGCGGCGGCCATTGCATGCCTGCCCCATCGCCCGCGATCCTGTGTGACAGAGGAGAAACCGATATGCCCGTCAATCTGCATGGCCGCAACGTACTGACACTCGACGATTTTTCCGGCACGGAAATCCGCTACCTCCTTCGCCTTGCCGCAGACCTCAAAGCGGCGAAGCAGGCCGGCACGGAGGCGCCGCGTCTTACCCAGAAGAACATCGCCCTGATCTTCGAAAAGGATTCCACCCGCACCCGTTCCGGGTTCGAGGTCGCGGCCTATGATCAGGGCGCTCATGTCACCTATATCGGGCCGTCCGGCAGTCATATCGGCCACAAGGAATCGATGAAGGACACGGCCCGCGTCCTCGGCCGAATGTACGACGCCATCGAATTCAGAGGCTTCAGCCAGCATCAGGCGGATGTGCTGGCCGCCTATGCCGGCGTGCCCGTCTATAACGGGCTGACCGTTGAGGCGCATCCGACCCAGGTTCTCGCCGACTTCATGACGATGCGCGAGTTCACGCATAAGCACCTGTCGGACACGACGCTCGTCTTCGTGGGCGCGGGGCGGGACAATGTGGCGAAGTCGCTCGCGATCGGCGCGGCAAAGGTCGGCATGGACATGCGGATCGCCTCACCCCGCTCGCTTTGGCCGGACGAAGCATTCTGCAATCACGTTCGGTCCATGGCGGAAGCGAGCGGCGGCAGCTTCCGGCTGGCAGAGGATGTGGATGCAGCCGTGCTCGGGGCCGATTTCGTCTACACCGACGTCTGGCTTTCCATGGGCGAGAACGAAAGCGCCTGGCTGGAGCGCATAGAGCTACTGACGCCCTATCGCGTGACCCGCGAACTCATGGCGGCGACAAGAAGGCCCCACACTAAGTTCATGCACTGCCTGCCAGCTTTCCATAATATGGAGACGGAGGTTGGACAGGATATCGCCCGCAGTTACGGCATCGATTGTATGGAAGTCACCGACGATGTCTTCGAATCTGGCGCATCGGTTGTATTCGACCAGGCGGAGAATCGTATGCATACGATTAAGGCGATCCTCGTCGCCACCATCGGGGCCTGATATGGAAATTGTCGTCGCTCTTGCCGGTAATGCCCTGCTACGACGGGGCGAGCCGATGACGGCCGAAAACCAACGCGCCAATATCCGGCGGGCGGCGGCAGTGCTCGCCGAACTCATCGTTGCCCGGCCACTCGCTGGTAGTGGATAGGCCACCGCGCCACCGCGGAGCATTCAATAGATTACTTGTCTATTTTGCCGGCAGATTGCCTGTCAAATTTGCCGGCGGCAGAATGGCGCAGATATACGAACCAGTAGACCGCACCCACCATTAAGCTGCCACCGACAAGATTTCCGACGGTCGTCACGACAATGTTGTGAAACGCGGTGCCCGCAGTCAGTGTGGGGTAATCTGCAGCGCTTTGGCCGAGGGCAGCCCAAAAATCTGCCCCTGCCCACGCTTTGATTGCAAGGCCGTAGGGCAAGAAATAGAGATTGGCGATCGAGTGTTCGAACCCTGCTGCGACGAATGCAGTGATCGGCGGAACGATCACCATGACCTTATCAGAGACGCTCCGTGCCCCGAAAGACATCCAAACCGCGAGACATACCAACACGTTGCAGAGCACGGCCAGGAAGAACAATTGAATCGTCGGCAGAGCCGCCTTGGTTGAAGCGATGGTAAGCGCTGTCTTGCCGACAGCGCCGTCATTGAATCCGTGTTGTCCGGCGAGAAACACCAGTTCGGCCGTACTGATGGCGCCGATGATGTTACCGACATAGACCAACGACCATGCGCGCAGGAGTGAGGCAATCGTGATGCGCCGGCTTGCGCACGCTACGATCATCAGCGAATCGCCGGTGAATAACTCGGCCCCACCGATAATTACCAGAATGAGACCGAGCGAGAAGACCAGACCGGCGAGGAGTCTTGCAACGCCCCAGGGAAGTTCACCAGCGCCGGTCATCACTACCGACATGCACATCGCGCCGAACGCAATGAAAGCGCCTGCAAGAAGTCCGAGCACTGTGAGGGCGATTGCATTCCTGCCGGCCTTTGCCGCACCTGCAGCTTCGCATGCCAGCGCCATTTCGGACGGCAGCAGCGCATCGATGTTACCGATGTGAAGCGTTTTCCTGGCTGTCTCGATCATCGCATCATTACCCAGCCTCGAACTTGAGAATTTTTCGTTTGCAGCATGAAGACGGTGCTATCCACGCGCCGCTATTGATGAGACCGACTTGCCGTGCCACTCAGAGACCGTTCTCTCCAGGGGGCCATATTCAATTTAACCCCAGCAGACATGCAATCGCATTGACGCCGGTCAAGATCCCGATCGAGAGCTAGGGCTTCGCGAAAGTTGAGCTTCTGGCCCACATCTCTCCGCTTGGCTGGGCGCACCGGCGAATACCTATGGCCAACGGAGGCAAACGCTTTAGATCAGATGAGCGATTTGCGGCGAAAAAAGCCCGCTACGTTTACTTGTCGAGCATGTTGAATTTGGAAAGGAAAATGCTCATAGAAAGAGTGATTTATGTGGGCTGGATGTTCACGCCGAGACCATTGCTGTTGCGTCAATTGATGACGGCCGGAATGGAGAACTCCGGTTTTTGTGGCGGCATTGAACACCGCCGATGCCGTTTTGAGCCTGACAAACCGGCTGCCGGCCACCGGTGCCCGACCAGTGCTCTGGTACAAAGCAGGCGCTTGTGGCTATGGTCTGCATTGCCTTCTGACAAAACACGGGTTCGATTGCACTGTCGTCGCGCAGGCTAAGATCCCACGCCGGGCTGGCGACCGGATTAAGGCGGACCGTCGCGATGCTGAAATGCTGGCGCGGTTGTGGAGGGCAGGAGAGCTGACGATCGCGAAGCAGCAGCTTTTAGCTTTCTGCTTCGCCACGGACTTCCGTATGATCGACCTCCCTTGAATCCATTGGCGCTGGATCAATGAATTGTGCAAGTGCCGTTGCCTGCATCAGCAAGTGGCCTTCGAGGAATCTGCCTGTGTATCGCGGATGCTCGGCGATGATCGCGTTTGTCGTCGACGAAGAACGCCCCTTACGCGAGCCAATACCCCCGAAGATGGAAGGGTTTTGCAATGTAGTCATCGGCGCCCACCTCCAACCCAAAGACTCGATCGACAGCATCATTGCGACCAGTCAACATGATAATCGGCACGTCCGAGCGCGCCCGTATGTCGCGGGCAAACGCCAGCCGTCCTTGCCAGGCAGCACGAGGTCGAGCAGAATGATGTCGATTGGCCGCTTGTCCAGGCATCCGCATCTCCTGTCCGTCGCTGGCTGAACTGACGCGATACCCCTCCTCTTCGAAGTTCCGCGACAGCATCTGCCGGATCCTCGAGTCGTCATCGACCACGAGTATGTGCTCGGTCAAGGTCCGTGTATTGATCATCCAGCAACCCTACACGCTGTTTCCCTCGCGCCGCATTTTGCATCCGTGACGTCACCCCGCCGCGGCTCGTCCGGCGCGGAAGCCGGCCAAGAGCTCTCGGCGAAGCGCTTGAGGCTTAAACGTCAGATGCGGTTTCGATTATCTGACCGATGCGGAACTTCCGCGTCGCTACACGAGAAGAGCATCACGTCCACTTGGTAGCATCATCTAGCTTACGGGCTCGATCCTCCTTGCCGAATACGCGCCGCAACGTCGTCGCCAAATCAGCGACCGTGTAGGGCTTCCGCAACCAACTGCTGACCCGTGCACCCGCTTGCACCGCGATCTCCGGTGCGGCATAGCCGGAGGTAAAGAGAACAGGAATCTCCGGGAAACGCTTGCTGCTTACCGCGGCAAGATCAGCACCGCTCATGCCGCCTGGCATCACCATGTCGGTAAACAGGAGCTGGATGGCAGGCGTGCGTTCAAGAATGGACAGTGCCTCCGGGCCATTGCTTGCCTCAAGGACTTTGTAGTCAAGCTGCATCAGCCTTGAGACGGTAACGCGACGAACGCGCTCGTCGTCTTCGACGACGAGAACGAGTTCGCCACTGCCCTTTGGCAAGCTCGGGGCTGCCGCGCCTTCCGGCGCCTCCTCACGCTTGTCGGTGACCAGTGGAAGGTAGATCCGCACCGCCGTTCCCTGACCAACCTCGCTGTACAACGCGACGTGTCCGCCGGATTGTTTCACAAATCCATAGACAGAGCTCAGCCCCAACCCCGTGCCGGACCCCTGTGGCTTCGTGGTGTAGAAGGGATCGAAGGCCTGCTCCCTGACTTCCGCGGGCATTCCGGTCCCGGTGTCGCTGACCGTAATCAGAGCATACTGCCCTGGGCGAACTTCGGGATGATCGAGCGCATAGTCCTGATCGAGTTCCGCCTTGCTCACCTCAAGCGCGAGGATTCCTCCCTTCGGCATTGCGTCGCGGGCATTAATCGCAAGATTCAGGATCGCATTCTTCAACTGGCCCGCATCGACAACAGCCCGGCAGCCGCTGCGAACGCCTGTGCGAACCACGATCGTTTCACCGAGCGTCCGACGCAGTAGCTCGCTCGATGTCGACACCAGCTCGCCGATGTCGGCCAGCTGCGGATCCAAAGGCATGCGCCGGCCGAAGGCCAGTAGGCTGGACGTCAGTTGGGCGGCAAGATCGGCCGCTTCTTGAGCTTCCTCAACAAAGACGCGGCACTTGCCGTCGACCTTCGCCTCAAGCATCTCGAGATTACCCGTAATGACTGTCAACAGATTGTTGAAGTCGTGGGCAACTCCGCCGGTGAGCTTGCCGATCGCTTCCATCTTCTGCGTCTGCCGCAACTCCTGCTCGACGCGATGCTTCTCCGTCAGGTCCTGCAAGAATCCGGTAAACAGCTTTTCGCCCTTAACCTCCGCTTCGCCGACATAGAGTTCAACCGGGAACTTGCTGCCGTCCTTGCGCCGACCGAGCACAACGCGCCCCTTTCCCATGATGCGGCGCTCGCCAGTGTTGAGGTAGTGCTGAATGTAGCCGTCATGGGCGCTCCGGTCAGGCTCCGGCATCAGGATGCTAACGTTCTCGCCGGAGACTTCGCTCGCGGTAAAACCAAAGAGCTTCTCCGCCGTGGCGCTGAACGACTGTATTCGTCCTCGGCTGTCGATGACCACCATCGAGCTCGGGACCGTTGCGAGGATCGAGCGTAGATGCGCTTCTCGGCGCTGCGCCTCGGTGGCTGCTGATGCGAGAACTCGCCCGACCTCGTTGATCTCGCGGACCGGCGTGGCCACGGCCGAGACTCGTTCATTTTTCTCCAGTTCGAGGGCGGCGTTTCGGAGGGCGCCCACGGCGCGCGTGAGATGAGACGCGGCCCAGGAGGCGAGAGCGACCGACAACGACAGAAGCAGGACCCCGATCGCTGAAAGCGTGGCAAGTGCCTTCCAGATCGGCGCGTTGAGCAGCGAAATGGGGACTGTCACGGTGGCGAACCAGTTCGTGTCCGATGAACGCGCATAGGCAGCAACGACCTCAACGTTCTGGAGATTGTGGCCCCGCCAAAGGCCATCCCGCCCGGCAGCATGCGATACCCAATCGAAGGGTGCCTGTTTTCCGACAAATGCCTCTGGGTAAATGGAGCGCGCGGCAATCATCCCCTTCGAGTCGACAATGGCTGCAAGCCATCCTTCGTCGAGTCTCACATCGCTGAACACAGGCTGCAGTCGTTCGACGGGTATGCCGACGGCGAGCAGATAGATGACATCGCCTTCTCGCAAGACCGGGACAATCACCGCAGCAAGCAGACGCTTGTGCAGAGGACCGACGATGATGTTCGTTACGACGGGCTTCTTTTCTTGAAGCACCTGCCGGTCGAAATCGGCAATCGCAGGATTCGGCAGCGGCAGTGCCGTTTCCCAGGGTACCGATGTGTTGAGTAGCTGCCGCGGCTCGCCGGGGGCCCGCACGACGATCGTCACGCCAAGCGCGTCGGCAACAGCCGCTGCGGTACGGTGGAATGCCTGCAAATTGCCTCTTTGCAGATCCTCGGAGGTGGCCAGTGCCTCCATCACCAGGCGTGGTCCAGCCAGTTCGCGGTCGACCGCAGCCGACAGTTCGTGCGCCAGTGCCTGTGCCCTCTCGATGGCCCGCGCTTGCTCGGCCCGAACATGCGTCCAGGCGGTCAGGGAAGCAAACAGCAGGACGGGGATTACGAGAGCCGCCGCAAAGAACAGAAAGTAGGCTGATGCCGGGCGTTCGCGCCGCCTGAGCAAGGGAAGGAAGTCCAGGAAAGTTGAACGAGAGCCCGCTTCGGGCCTTGACACCGACTTCTTCATGAAAATGGCTTTCCGGCGCTCCATTGCGCGACATTCAGTTCCATATTTCTTTAATCCCAAGACTGCCTTTCAAAATTGATCCGGCGCAAGATCCGTGCTTTCACGACTTGGACAGTTCTCCCAGATTTGAAAAGTGACCCGACGGAGGGAAGCCAATGACCATTCGCCGAGCAGTATGGCGTCACTATCATTGACCCAGCGCAACGTTCGATGCCGAAAACATGGCTATCGGTCGAACCTACTTCAAAGAACATTGGCATCAACATTGGCTCTCAATGCGTTCCCCATCTATGCCGCACCTGATCGTCGTTGACGATGATCCGCGCGTTCGCTCCTTGCTCGCGCGCTATTTCGAAGGAGCAGGTTTTCGTGTGAGCCTCGCCGAGAACGGCGCGCAACTGCGCGATGCGCTCTCATCATCCGTCGATCTCGTCCTGTTGGACATCGAGCTGCCTGACGGCAGCGGCTTGGAACTTGCGCGTGAAATCGGCGCCACCTTTAAAACGCCGACGATTATTGTTTCCGGTCGCGGCGACGATATTGATCGCATTGTCGGCCTTGAGATGGGAGCAGACGATTACGTCTCAAAACCGTTCAACCTTCGGGAACTGCTGGCGCGAGTGAAAAGCGTCTTAAGGCGGACGCAAAGGACATTACTCGACAGTGGCACGCCGGTCATCGCCAGCAGAGACTTCCGGTTCGACGGCTGGAGCCTTAACGAGGGACGGCGCGACTTGACCTCTGCGGCAGGCGAAAAGATTGAACTTACCACCGGCGAGTTTGATCTGCTTCTCGTCTTCGTCAGCAACGCCGGGCGGGTGCTGACGCGAGACTATCTGATGGATTATACACGAGGCCGGACACGAGAAGCTTTCGACCGCGCCATCGACGTCCAGGTCACTCGTCTCAGGCGCAAGATCGAGGACGATCCCGCACGTCCGCAGCGTATAAGATCTGTGCGAGGAGTCGGCTACGTATTCGCGGTCAAGGTAGTCCGTTCCTCCTGAACGGTTACTCATGTTGAGTGTGGGACATGATAGCGCTCCGGGAAGGCCGCCGACTCCGGGTTAATCACGTGTGGCGCTCGCGGGCGTGATTATCCGGTTGACGGCGCCGGTCGGAGCCGACGACGAGGAGACGCTCGATCTGCTCACCGGCGGCGGTGGCGCACGTGAAAAAGAAGGTCGCGGCGCTCATCCATACCACGCCGGCGGTCTTAGGCGCTGCTGCTTGCAAGCAACCCATGCTCGCAGATCTAGCTCAGGATGAACATCGTGGTGGCCGCAGCCGCCATACAGGCGGTGGCGAACCAGCCCATGACGCGCAGCCGGAACGACGCGACGAACTGACCCATCTCGTCCTTGCGCGAAACCACGATCATCATTGCTGCCATTAGCGGCACGGAGATCAGGCCGTTGAGGACAGCGCTCCAAAACAGCGCCAGTATAGGGTCGAGGTCCGAATAATCCACCGCGAGGCCTATGAGGGTGGCGAGGCCGATCACCGTATAGAATCCGACTGCTTCCCTTGGCTTGTGCTCAAGCCCGATGGGCCAGCCGCGGGACTCGCATACGGCATAGGCCGCCGAGCCCGCCAGGACAGGCACAGCCAGTAGCCCCGTGCCGATGATGCCCAGGCTGAACAGGGCGAACGCTAGATCGCCGGCAATCGGCCGCAACGCCTCGGCCGCGTCGGCAGAGGTCTCAATTTTGGTAATGCCGGCGGCATGCAAGGTGACGGCGCTCGTTAAGATGATAAAGAAGGCGACGAGGTTGGCGAAACCCATGCCGATGTATGTGTCCCAGCGGATGCGGCTAAGCTGGACGGGCGCTTGCTCAGGATGGTCGACGAGTGGATCGGTTGTCGGGTCGGCCTCGTCGTCCTCCACCTCCTCTGACGCCTGCCAGAAGAGGAGATAGGGGCTGATGGTGGTGCCGAAGACCGCCACCACCACAGTCGCCGCCTCGCGCGTGAGGGCGAGTTGCGGGGTCACCATCCGCAGGGCGGTCTCGCTCCAATCGATCTCGATGGTGAAGACGACGCCAACATAGGCGAAGAGCACCAAGGTCAGCCACTTCAAATACCGGACGTAGCGGTGATAGGGTACGAGCACCTGAAGGGTCAGGGACGCCACGGCGAACAGCAGCGTGAAGAGGTGGCGTCCCCATCCAAGCACCAGCTCCGCCGCTGCGCCCATGGCAGCGAGATCGGCGCCGATGTTGATGGTGTTAGCGATGAACAGAAGCGCCACGAGACCTACCACGGCCCAGGAGGGGAAGATCCGGCGCATGTTGGCGGCAAGCCCATGCCCGGTGACGCGTCCGATCCTGGCGCTGATCATCTGCATCGTGGACATCAGCGGATAGAGGAACAGCATGGTCCACAAAATATTGGCCCCGAACTGCGCGCCCGCCTGCGAGTAGGTGGCTATGCCGCTCGGATCATCATCTGCTGCGCCGGTGATGAGACCCGGTCCCAATTTGTCCAACAGCGCGGCACGGCGCAGGCGATGAACTACCGGCTTCGGCAAGATTCCTGGCTGGGCGTGATCACCATTGTCGCTATGCCGAGATTTGCTGCGCATTCACGGAGCCTCCAGGCCCACCGACTCGATAAGTTGTCGTTCGTCACGCCAATTAGTACAGTATAGTTTCAACGGGTCCTACGAGCCGAGCGCAGCCAACGGCGAAAGAGGACGAAAACGGCCACCGCCATCGTCGGAAGAAGCCGGTATCGTGGTGATAGTATGCGATTTTGACGGCGCCGATTTGCTTATGGCTATCCTAAGCGATCGCTGCCGATGACGCGAAGAGGCCGGTTTGTCGAGCGGGGACGATAAGAATGCGCGTAACGATCGCCTCAATAATTACCGGCACCATTGCAGTAGCTCAGGCGGTACAGGCCCAGGACATTCATGAGGGGCGCCAGCTCGCGCTTGAGGTCTGCGCTGCCTGTCACGCCGTCCTCGCTGGTCAAGCGCAGTCGCCTAAAGCGGAAGCACCGAGCTTCGAGGCGGTTGCTGCGACACCGGGAATGACCGCTATGGCGCTGAACGTTTGGCTCACGGCTGAGGACCACCCGACGATGCCGAACATAACACTCTCGCAGACCGATGTGCGGGACGTCTCGGCCTATATTCTGACTCTGAGGAAGTGAGAATTGCTTCGTTGAGGAACCGATGACTGCGAAGCGGAGCGGCGGCAGGCTTAGCAGACTTATGAGCTGGATGATGTTTCAGAGCCCAAGGTCGAACAACAGCCTCACATAGCGCCCGACGATAAGCGCGGCCGGATAGAGGACTTGCTCTTCGGTCCTGGCGTGCAGGATCAGCTTCTCGGCGAAGTCCACATATCGCGGCTTGTTCTCGGCCCTCGCCGCCGCGACCAGCTCGCCGAGTGCCGCGACGATCTGCTGATGTTCGGCCAGTATTCCTGGCAGTTTGGCCTCCAGCCTGTCTGTCAGAGTGAGGACGCCAGCCATCTCCGGCATCAAGGCTCCCTTCGCCAATGCTCCAAGCAGGCGAGCGGGGGCAATGCGAATTCTTCTTCGCGGATGAAATGCGGGTGCAAGAGTCTTGCGACTTCTTTTGCGGCTTCGCCAACACGGCCGCCCTCTTTCGTCGCGTCGACCAGTTCCGCATGAAGTGCCGAGTGCTCCGTCGTGAGAGGTTCCGGGATAATGAATTCCATGGCTTGCTCCAGTGAGGCGGCGCCGAGCAACGCGACATCGTAGGGCACCGGATCCGACACTGCGGAGGCGGCAGTTCCATGACCGCCGCCATAGACGCCCCCGGAGAATGGGCAATCTGGTGCAAATCCATCGTGCGTGGTCTCGCCGACAGGCTCCGCGTTCCACCACCAGGCTCGGCTCTTGTTCGTACGATTGCGCAAATGAGAACGCTCCAAGACACGCGGCCACCCGGCCGGGAATGCGGACGCTTGCGACATGAAAGTCGCAGTCGTTACGCCATGGCGTGGCGACGGCCATACGCCTGCTGGAACCGCGGGCTCTCCAGCTCGCCACCGGCAAGCACGACCAACGCGTTCATGTTCAGGAGAGAAATGGAATGACGCCCGACCGTCGCGATAACATCGCAGCCTGCGAGCTTGGTGATGGTCCGTGAGACGGTCTCGATCGTCATGCCGAGATAGTCGGCAATATCCAGCCTTGTCATTGGCAGTTCGATAATCATGCCGCGCTTCTGCACCTGGCCGCGTGCCATCAGCAAGAAAAAGCCAGCCAACTTTTCGTCCGCACTCCTGCGCGAAAGCAGCACCATCTGATCCTGGGCCGCAGCCATCTCGTCGCAGAGTTTCGAAAAGAGCTGCTCATTGAGGTGCGGTTCGCGCTCGCTCAGGCTCTCGAGTCGATGTTTCGGCAAGCGACGGACTTCGACCGGCGTGATCGCCTCAACTGTGTAAAGGTAATGCCCCCTGAGCGAAACGCCGAGCAGATCTCCCGGGCAGACGAAGCCAAGAATGACGCGGCGGCCGTCGTGAAGAATCCTGTAGACCCTGAGCGTGCCGTCAACGACCTCGAAGACGCTCTTGGCAGCGTCGCCCTCCCAGAAGACGACGGAACCCGGAGCGATCCTCTCGATCGGCTGCCTCCAGAACAGCGACGAAAGGGTGGGTTTCTCTGCCGCGATTGACGCTGCCGCTGCAGGGTTCGCCGGCAGTCCGGCGATTAGCTGAAGGCTCATGGCAAGTCTCCGTCCACTGATGACGGGAGCAATTGACTGTCTCTGCGTGACTTCAGGATGACTCAATGGTGATAGTATTTGCGAAATTGTAACAGTTTGTAACAGAGCACGAATAGGCAAGACGGTCGTCACTCAGTAGAGTTGGAGACAAGCTTTGCAACCTATAGGAAAATCTTCGCCACCTCGAAGCATTTGGCTGGGATTATTTCAACTATTTTGATTCGCCTCAAAGACCGCCAGCGGCTCCTGCGGAATCAATTCACGTCCTTTTTTGATATGCCGAGGTCGTTCCATGGCAACAAAGCACTTTGCGGCAAGACGCAATCATTGCCCTTCATTTGGTCCGCTGGGCACCGACCTGGCAGCGATTGATATAGAACGGCATTTGCGGGGCTTCGGGCGCGTGAAGCGCTTCGAGGCTGCCTCCGTGCTTTCCGGGAATGGCAAGAGGCCCTTCTTCCTCGGCGTTATGGTCGACGGCGTGGTGGCGATCCGTCGCCTAGGCAGAGACGGCAACAACCGCATTCTCCAAATCCTTGGACCCAATGACATCGTTTATCCAATGCTTTCCCGCCACCCAGACATTGAATTCGAGATGCTGGCCCCCGCGACAGTCCGTTGCATCGATCCGGCGCAACTGACAGTTGCGCTCCGAAACGATCCGAAGTTTGCGAAAGCCATTTTGAGTGGCGCAGCTTCGCAGTTGCAATGCTGCCTCCACCAGATCGCTTGCATGAGCGAGCGCCCGATCGATCGTCTCGGCTCTTTTCTCCTGCGTGCCATCTATCGTCCGTTCGATCATGATCGAACAGTCGTGTCGATAAAGCGCAATCCGATTGCTGTTGTGACGATAAATCGCACTGCGTTGGCAGCACACATCGGCATCACGACGACGAGCCTCGCCCATCTGCTTCTGGCGTTGCAGGAGGAGGGTATCATCCGCGCTCTTACGCCGCGGCGCTTTGAGATACTCAAAGAATCTCGGCTCGCCGCGTACTGCGAGCAGCCTCGGGCAAGGTCACACCTGACCACCAGTCTCTGATCACTTACAAAAACAGCAGGAGCGTGAACATGGACCACGCAGATCGAGCTTTCGCGCCGGGTAAGGCAGATACCCTGAAACTGGCCGAGCCAGCCTCTGCCGATGCGGATTTCCGGGTCGAGAGAAGGGAGGCGCGGAACTGGCGTATCAGCCTGCTCTCTGCACGCGCGAGCCATTGGTTTGAGGCAAATTTCGCCGGGGTCGGCCAACACCCCCGCGTTCTCGAGACAAACCTTGCCGGAGCGAATGCCTTCATTCGCAAAGCACGGGTGGATGGATTCAGAACAGAATACATCGGGCCGCTTGCACGGTCCTATTTCTGATAAGAACAACTCCAACGCAGCCCGGTTCTCGGGATGATGTCCCGTCAGCAAACTATTCGCCTCGCTGAAGCGGGTCACCGAAACCGGGGCCATCGTGCGATGCCTATACAGCACTACGACGTCCGCGACCCGGATGGCGTGTTCGTTACGAAGTTCTGGAAGCCAGTCAACCGACCGATCCACGCGGGATCACCGCTGACATCAGGCTTGCTGGATGACCACCAGTGCGCCGGACTCGCATCCTCCGTGGTGGTCTCGGGATTGCCATAGACCGCGCGATAACGCGGCTTCCTATGTCGCAAGCCCGGTGCCGCAAACACATTGACCAGATTTTCGACTTTTCGTCATCTGTTCTCCCTTGGCGGGAAACCAACGCGATGCCCTCCACATGCCATGATCCCACGCCGGGCTGGATGGCGGGTTTAATGAGATCTGTGCTCCGGAGGCATTTTGCGTGATTCGTTTGGTCTTTTCCGCCTCCCGATACGGGGCGATGGTATCAGCGCCGACATCGTCGCTGTGCCTTCTGACGCTCTCGTGTGAGCGTTCGCTATCCAGCCATACCGATGACCTTCACACTGCGATTCATTTTACAGGCGGCGGTGAAGCGAACTTGAACGCCTGCGTTGGCAAGCCCTCGCAATCGCATCCGGCGAAGGCCGTAGCTTCGTTTTCCAAGTGCCAAAGATCTTCTCGATCCGGCCACGAATGCGGTTGCCAGCAACATCGCCTTGAACAAGGCCCCCTGGCTGCAGGCTCGCCATTCGCAGAGCAGGACATCACACAAAGGGTCTGATCGATCGGCACACAGTCAATCAGTTTGGCAAGCGAATCCAAAGACGAATGCTGTCCGCGATCAACGAAAAACCGAATTGTTCCTGACCAATGCGCCGACGTGACATCCTATCCATTGTGTCTTTATCGTGGCTACATCTTCCGATCCTCGCCTGCTTCTGCGACTGCATTCCGAAGTCGCAATGCTTGGAGTTGCTTGGCGGAACGCCGACAAGAGCCTCGACATGGTGCCGTTGCACGCCGCCGTCCGCGAAGGGATCATATTATTGCGGACGGGAAAGACGGGCGACGGTCAATTGGCCTTGATCTGAATCTTGCGCTCGTTCCGCTG
>ATWE01000035.1 GCA_000421085.1 Ensifer sp. USDA 6670 | reverse complement strand
CCTTCGGCGGCGCGCGCGGCCGCACCGACGTGCCGAAGATCGTCGACTGGTACATGGAGGGCAAGATCGAGATCGATCCGATGATCACCCACACCATGCCGCTCGAGGACATCAACAAGGGGTTCGAGCTCATGCATTCCGGCGAGAGCATTCGCTCTGTCGTGGTCTACTGAGTTCGCAATCTCATTCAGGAAAGCGCCGGAGACCACTGAATCCGGTGTCCGCGAGTGAGTGAAGGTCTCCAGCCCGATGACTGCCTCGACCCGGAACTCATGGACTACATCGCGACCTGAACCGCAAAGAGGAGTGGCGTGATTCCGTCGTGACCCGAGAAGAGAACGAGTGCCATTAACATTAACAGATAGAGGGAACAGCAACATGACTGGAAGATTAAAAGACAAGAATGTCATTGTCATCGGTGGCACTAGCGGCATGGGCCTCGCCCAGGTCAGACGATTTACCGCCGAGGGCGCGCGAGTCCTGATCGCCAACAGAAATGGCGTTCAGGGTGCGGCGGTCGTCAAGGAGATCGGCGAAGCGGCTGCGTTCGTCGAACTCGACGTGCGCAGCGAAGAGGGGTGGGCGAACGTCGTCAGTCAAGCCGAAAGGTGCTTTGATGGCCCCATCCACGCATTGGTCAACAATGCCGGCATCTTGGTTGAAGAAGGGATCGAGCAGACGAGCCTGGAGACCTACCGCTTCTTGGTCGATGTCATGCAGGTCGGGGCCTTTCTCGGTATGAAGGCTGTCATCCCCTCGATGAAGCGTGCGGGAGGAGGGTCTATCATAACCGTCTCTTCGACGGCGGGTATCGTGGGTTACCCAGGCTTCTTTGCTTACACAGCCACCAAATGGGCGGTTCGTGGGATGACGAAGGCTGCCGCACTGGATCTGGCATCCTCGAATATTCGGGTGAACAGCATTCATCCGGGCGATACGGAAACGCCGATGATCGAAGGCAGAGGTTACAACGCGGACTACGTCCCGTTGAAACGGTTCGCCCGCCCTGAAGAGATTGCCTCGCTAGCGCTCTTTCTTGTCTCAGATGAGTCAGCTTACATCACTGGCGCGGAACACGTCATCGATGGCGGATTCACGGCTCAGTAATTCGTTTCCACGCGACCTTAGCGCTCCTCCGACCGCACCTGCAGACCTAACGACTATTCGTTTGGTCCTTGTTCAAGCCAAGCAAGATAAATAAGGGAACTAAACTGATGAACGCTCATGCAACAACGAAAGTAGAATCGCTTCTGCCCTGGGCGAACAAGGCTTTCCGAGACAATCCATACCCCTGGTACGACGTGGTCCGAAGCAAGGCACCAGTCTACAAGGACCCTTTGGTCGAAAACACCTTTGTTATCTCTCGCTACGATGACATCGTCAAATACGGAAAACACCCTTCCTTAACGATGAAGGCTCCCGATTGGGTGCCGAAGAGTCCTTGGAGCCTCTTCAAGGACAGCATCATTGTAAGGGATCCGCCCGAACATACCGACCTCCGTCGTCGATCGAACAAGTGGTTTACCCCGAAACTCGCCAACCAGTGGGCGGAAGCCACGGCCAAGGCCGTAAATTCGGCGATTGACGGCCTTGGCCCGCAAGGCATGATCGAAGCATTCAGAAACCTCGCCCTTATTCCTGCCCACCACGCGATGTGCTCAGCCCTTGGACTTCCAACGGAGGGCTATGACACTGCTTCGGCGTGGATGCATGACGCCATGACTGGTCTTGGCTCGGCAGTAACTGCAGAAGAGGAGCAACGATGCCAGGCGGCGTTCGATTATCTCAGCGATCGGGTACGGTACTACCTGGCAATGCGACGAGCCTCGCCTGAGCCAGGCATGACCGCCTCTTGGATCGAAGAGGTTGCGAATGGCGAGATGACAGAACAGCAGTTGTTTGAGGGTTTGTTGCTGTTCTGGGCAACAGGAACGCCCAATGCGGCCTATCTCATCACTGGCGGGCTGGAGATTTTTGCCCGCCACCCGGACGTCTTCGAACTTTGGAAGACAAGCCCTGATAAGCACCAGGCGATCATGAACGAAATAACGCGCCTTCATACACCCGAGATATCTTTCACCCGTTTCACGACGGAGGAACTGGAAATCCGCGGAGTGAAGATACCTCCGAAAATGCTGGTGCGTTTCATGATTGCCTCGGCTAACCGGGACCCCGAAGTTTTTAAGGATCCCCACAAGGTGGACGTCACGCGCTCAGCTGAAGCAGGCAATCACCTCTCTTTTGGTGTAGGCGCCCATTCATGCCCCGGAATGATCATCTCATTGGCCGAAGCCAACGCAGTGTTCAACACCATCGCCAAGCGGGTAAAACGAATCGAGATGGCGGGTGAACCCGTATACGCTCATAACGATCGATCCGCCGCCTACGCCAGGTTGCCTCTGCGCCTCGTGGTTTGAGTGCGTTTGTAGGAGCTGCTGGTTATAAGAAAAAGGGCTCTCGGGTTTCGTCGAGAGCCCAGCCAATATAGAGGATGCGGCGTGCGAACCGGCGCGGGGGTCATAGGTGTGATTTGAACCAATTTACAGCCGCACCGCTCGATTGCTCGAACAAATCCGTATATGGCGCGAAATGTCCGCCCGGCAGCATCTTCAACGCCTTAGGTTCGCCCGCGCGATCGAACGCGTCCAGTGCAAGATCGGTCGGAGTCAGATGATCGACTTCGGCGACCAGCATCAACAACGGCGTTGGGCTTATCAAACGCACAAATGCGCCGGGCTCATTGGCGCGGGCAAGTTCGAGACTACGCACAGTGACTTGCGGATTCCAATTTGGAGCGATGGCAAAAGAGGTTTTGAAATATTCGTAGCTGTCCTGACCTGGCAATGCACACGCCTGTTCGGGGTGTTCAGCTACGACGTCGACGTAAGATCTGCCTTGACCAAGAACGCGCAGAACGCGGTCGGTAGCGAGTTGTTCTCGCAATAGTGCTGCTTGGGGCGTCTTGGCCCTTCGAACAGCAACCTTCGATCCGCTGATGGTGGGCACTTGGGATACGACAGCCTTAACACGCCGATCCTCAGCGGCGACGACAAGAACGTGGCCGCCGCTGTAGCTTGTGCCCCATATCCCAATTCTATCTGGATCAACGCCTTCGATAGTCTGGACAAACGTTACTGCATCCTTGTACCCGCGTCTCTGACGCTCGGGATCGACCTCATATCTGGGCTGGCCTTCACTTTCACCAAAGCAGCCATGGTCAAAGACAATTGCGCCTATCCCATTTGCTGCAAACACCTGGGCATAGCGGTCGAGGTATTGCTCCTTCACGGCGGAGAAACCATGGGCCAACACGACGGCGGGAAAGGGTGCGGGTGTCGATGGCGGTCGGTAGAACCAGGCCTGCAGCCGATCTCCCTCTGACCAGAAGTTCACGTTTGAGCGCATGACTCAGTCCTTCTCAGATGTCAGTCGAGTATCTCGCCAGCGCCGGCGCACCTTTCGCCTCTGCTTCGGATTCGCATCGTCCGCCTGTCCAGGTACCATGCGCTCATCTCTGCCAATCATGTGCGTAGCGCCTCTCACCATGCAAGTTGATATCGACCTCCCCCACATGCTTTACGCTTTCGGAGCTGGTCATTTGCGAGCGTAGCGGGAATTGGCTGCCGCTGAAGGGCAGTATCGGACATTGGCTACGGCGGACCGGCCAATTGGTGCCTGCACCGGTCCTTCGAAGCCGCGCGAGGGCATAGTTTATCAACACGTTGGCAGTTGAACGGGCTCATCGACTCGAGCGCCAATCCTGATCACGTTACGTGGCATCACGCTCCATTTTGGCAGGTTTGGCGTAGCAGTTGTCAGCTGGCGCCGAGCCGATCTCGATCTGACTGGATAAGTTAAGTCCATCACAACGAGGACTTCGGCTGATCGGTCAAAGTCTGCCTGACAACCAAACTGATCGGAGAAATCGATGAGCGTCAACACGATTAATTGGGAACGGGTCCGCAACAGGGTCGCCAAGGAGAATGTACGGACCTATTGGAGACCTTATGCAGCTCCCACCATCATGTCCGCTGGCGATAGCCTGATTTCAGGCGCTCCGCAAATGCCGCGGTGGGATGCGCTCCCGAAAGCCGCGGTCTCTGTTGCGATCAACGGGGCGTTTTTTACCAAGGCCGAGAACCCCAACCAAGCGCAGACACCAGACGAGATCATTCGTTCCGCGAAGGAGTGCATCGCCGAAGGCGCTCAGATCATTCACATTCACGTTCGCGATGACGGTGGCCACAACGTCCTTGACGTCGACCGTTTCGCTGAAGTCCTTGGACGGCTCAAGTCCGATCACCCGAACATCGCGCTCGACGCCTGCCTCGTCGCCGTTAACGACACCGAGTGCAAGGGCATGCAGGAGATCATCGACCGATTGCTCGTGAACGCTGTGCCCGTGAACACCACGGCGCTGATCCTCGGCGACAACCTCTTCGTAAAGCCGCCGCACGCCATCATCGAGAAAACGCGCATGGTGGTCGATGCCGGCCTGGTTCCGCAGCTCGCCGTATACACAGATGGCGACGTCGATAATGCACGCCGGCTGCTCATTGACAGCGGTTTGGTGAAGGGACCTCTGACCTGGTTGTTGCTTGCTGGTCTTCCGGGCTGCACTCCAATGTATTCGCCGCAGAGCATGATCGACGGTCTTGTGCGCCAGGTTGGGCTCATTCGGCAAGTTGATCCGGGCGCAAACATCATCGTGTGCGCCGGTGGCCGGGCAAGCCTTCACCTTGCAAATCTCGCGTTGCTGATGGGCCTCCACGTCCGCGTCGGTATGGAAGACACAGTGTGGAAGTGGCCGCATCGTGATGATCTGATCGAGCGCAACGTCGATGCGTTCCGTATCACGCGCACAATGGTGGAAAGCCTTGGCCGCGAACTGATGACCGCCGATGAGTTTCGTCAGATGTGCGGCATCTCTGCAGGAGCCAAAACCTCCGCCGCCGCAGAGTAGGGCGGGATCCCATGGAGGAGGAGAACAACAAAGGAAACGGTGTCCCCAGGCAGGGGGCATTCGACGGGACCTCGAACCGGGATAGCTGGGGTGTCCCATTCGGCGCGTTTCACGGCGGTTGTTGGAAGGTCGATGCTGAGATTAACAAGACGGTCGCAGAGCCCGGCCGTCTTCATGTCCGGTACGCCGCTCGCCCGAAAACATACGACGAGATGTTTCGAGCCAGCACCCTGCGTTTTCCCAACCAGGAGGCTGTGGTTTGCGGAGAGCGTCGAATTTCCTATCGGGAACTCGACAGCCTGGTGGAGAAAACCGCATTTGGTCTGGTCAACGCGGGGCTCAAGAAGGGCGACCGTATCGCGATCATGCTCGACAACCGGCTCGAATACCTCGTTTCGGTCCTCGCGGCAGTGAGGGCCGGCGGGATTGCCATCCCACTCGGAACCCGGCTCGGCCCTTCAGACGTCAACTACATCGTCAATGACGCGACGCCGCTTCTTGCCGTGACGGCGTCGCAATGGTTGGAGAAGTTTCCGACCTCGGGAAGCAGCCTCCAACGAGTGTTCCTGGTTGACGGCGAACCGGGTGCGGCAGACGCATTCGCCACTTTGGCTCAGTCCTCGCCGGCCGCACTCCCTGTTCTGGACAAAGAAGGTCTCATGATGATCGTCTTTACGTCCGGAACAACGGGTAAGCCAAAGGGCGCCTGCCTCACGCACACGAATTTCGTGCACACCTGCCTTCATTACCTATACGCGCTAGCCATAGACAGTCCGCAGAGGAGTCTGTTGGCTGTCCCCGCGACACACATTGCGGGCTTTGGTCCTCTCGCGTCGGTAACCTTGGCGTCCGGTGGCACACTCGTCATGGCGCGAGAATTCAAAGTGGCCCCGGTCCTCGAACTCATGGTTCGCGAACAAGTTACCTACGCCGTTCTGGTGCCCTCGATGTACCAGCTGTTTGCAATGGCACCGAACATCCAGGACTACGATCTGTCTGCTTGGAAATATGGGATCTATGGCGGTGCGATAATGCCGCCCGCCGTGATTGAGCGGTTCAGTCAAATCGCGCCCGGGCTCCGTATGATCAACGCATATGGGGCCACAGAAACCTGCGCCGTTTGTACGATCATGCCTCCCGAGCTGACATCGTCAGCGCCGGCAAGCGTCGGCTTTTCCCTGGAGTGCGACGAGATCCTCATTGTGGATTCAAATGGAGAGTCGCTTCCCGATGGGGAATCCGGAGAACTCTGGATCAGGGGACCGAACGTTAGTCCCGGTTACTGGAACAATGAGGAGGCAACTCGCCAGTCGTTCGTCAACGGGTTCTGGAAGAGTGGTGACATCGGAAAGCGGGATGTCTGCGGCCTGATTTATGTTCACGATCGCGTCAAGGACATGATTAATCGCGGCGGCTTCAAGGTATTCAGCGCCGAGGTCGAAAACTCGCTGATGGAACATCCCGATATTGAGGAATGCGCGGTGGTCGGCGTCCCGGATCCGGTCCTCGGTGAAAAGACATTTGCCTTTGTCAAACGTCGCGCTGCCGACCTGACTGGTGAGGCGTTGCGCGCTTACCTTCTCGCCAAGATCGCTGACTACAAGGTGCCGGATTTCTGGCTGGTTGGAGAGGAGCCGGTCCCCAGGAACCAAAACGGCAAGGTTCAGAAAGCCGATGTCAGGGAGCTCGCCAAGAAGCTTCATGCTTCATAGATCGGGCCCTTGCGAACCACAAACTCTACGCGGCAGTTGCCGCCGTCAATTCAACGATATCATGAAAAATGGAGGAGCCCTTTCATGTCAGGATCAGTAAAAGATAAGGTCATTATCGTTACGGGGGCGGGCCGTGGCCTTGGTACCGCCATCGCTGGCGATCTGGCACGCAACGGCGCCCGTGTGGCTATCGCCGACGTCAATTCGAACAACGCAGCAAGCGTTGCCGAGCAGATCAAACAGGCCGGCGGAGACGCAATCTCGATCGCAGCCGACGTTTCCGATCGTCAGCAAGTCAAGGCCATGATCGCGAAGGTGGTGGAAAAGTTCGGGCGCCTCGACGTGCTCTTCAATAACGCTGGCGTCAGCCAAACTTGCCCATTCATGGAAGTCACGGAAGATGACTTCAACCGTATCATGAAAATCAACGCCCTTGGTGTGCTCATCGGGACCCAAGAGGCCGTGCGGCAGATGATCCGCCAAGGTCACGGCGGCAAGATCATCAACACCGCGTCGATCGCAGGAAAACAGGGTTGGCCGGACTATGCCCACTACTGCGCATCGAAGTTTGCGGTGGTTTCGCTGACGCAATCTGCTGCCCGTTCCTTCGCCAAGCACGGCATCACCGTCAACTGCTTCAGTCCGGGCGTGGTCGCGACGGAACTCTGGAAGCAGCTCGATGATGACGCTCTTCAGCACGGGATCACCTCTAAACCGGAGCAGCTGATCAACGAGTTCTCGGCAAACGTCCTTCTGGGTCGGGTATCCGTACCCAAGGATATTATTGGAACGACAACGTTTCTTGCCTCCGACGCTTCTGACTACATCACCGGCCAGACCATCATGGTCGATGGCGGCATGGTCCTGATCTGAAATGTCAACGTTTGGCTCATCGGAGGAGGTGAGCCAAACACTCACGGGAGGAGTCTATGAATCTATTTCGGTCCACAATGACCACAGCCGTCGTCGCTGGGGTCTTTTGCTTGAGTGCCAACCTCACCTTTGCCGAAACGGCAGAGGAAATTATGAAAAGCCGTCTTGGCACAACCGAAGTCGACCCTGCCATCGCTAAGGCGATTGAGATTGCCGCCAAGCCGCTCACGCCGGAACTCGAGGCTAAAGCGCTTGAATGCTGGAAGAACGACGTTTGTGAAACCGGCACGGGCGGAGAACTGACAATCGCGTATGCCGATGGTTTCGGCGAGAATGTCTGGCGCCGCGTAACCAAGATGGAGTTCATTCAGCAGGCGCTGGCTTATCCGGAAATCGGCAAGATCCAGTACTCGTCGGCTCGGGGCGACGTCTCTAAGGCGATCGCTGATCTCAATGCCTACATCGCTCAAGGTGTCAACATTATCGTTCTGTACGCTGATGCCGGTCCAGCGCTTCTGCCGACAGTTCGCGAAGCGAAAGAAGCGGGCATTACTGTCGTGCTGAACAACGGCCAAGAGGTTGGCACCGCGGGAGAGGACTATGTCAGCACAGTGCACGAGGATCTGTGCGCTCTCGGCCAGGACATGGTGAAAGCTGTCGTCGCTGACAAGCCGAGCGCCAAGGCTCTGGTCGCACTTGGCGGCACGCCTGGCAATACGCTCAGCGCGACTTGGCAGAAGTGCGCGCAAGAGGAGGCTGATGCGTCGTCCATCAAGATCCTCGCAAAACTTGATACGAACTGGACGCAAGAGGGCACTTTTACCGCCGTATCGGCCGCTCTGGCGCAGTATGGTGATTTCGATGGTTGGATCTACGAATACGCGGACGGGTTCAGAGCTGCGATGCGTGCTTATCAAGCAGCGGGCAAGGACGTAGACACGGTCGCGGCCTTGCGCACAGACGAGCAGGGTCTGTTCTGTGATTGGGAAGCGGCAAATAGCTCGAAATTCCGTATCTACTATTCAGCGTCCGGCACGACGGTTACGGCGCGCTTCGCGGTGTCCGCTGCGATGATGGCGCAGGCTGGCGAAACGGTTTCGCCTTGGATCAAGGTGCCGTTCTCCATGAAAACCGTGAAGAAGGGTCTCTGCGACAAAAACCTCCCGATGGAAACACCGGTCTCAACGCTCGTCAATGCGAAGACATTGAAGGCGATGTTCCCGAACTAGTCTTCCTCCCCGAGCCGGCTGGCGCTACGGCGCTGGCCGGCGCGACCGCATTGAAAAATCGGAGTCCCAATGAGCACCCCTGTCTTAAGGCTCGAAGGCGTGTCGAAGACATACCCCGGTGTGCGCGCACTGGATCAGGTAAGCATTGATTGCTTGCCGGGAGAAGTCCACGCAATCCTCGGAGAGAATGGTTCCGGGAAGAGCACGTTGATGAAGATCGCGAGCGGCGTCGTCAGACCAGACAGTGGTTCTGTCGAGATTGCCGGACAACGCCTGGCGAATGTGGATCCTCGGACAGCATCAGGACTTGGCCTTTCGACGGTGTACCAAGACGATTCGCTCGTTCTAGAGCTAACTGTCGCTCAGAATCTTTTCATGGCGAGTAGACAGGGGACGGTACGCTTCGCCGAGATGAACACGTGGGCCGCCACACTGCTTTCCGTCTACGGCGTGAATATCGCCCCGGACGCGCTGATCGCCGATCTCTCGCCTGCTCAGCGGCAGTTCGTAGAAATTGTAAAGGCCTTGCAGTCTGAACCAACGGTACTCCTGCTCGACGAACCAACCTCCACACTCGATGCAGATGGCGTGCGCAAACTGACCGGAATTATCCGCGACCTCACCGCGCGTGGGACCGGCATCATCTATGTGAGCCACCGTCTCCCTGAAATTCTCGAGCTCGCCGACCGCGTAACCGTTTTGCGCGATGGCGTGCACCAAGGCACCTTCGCCGTTACCGACAGCCTTTCCGAACACGACCTCATTACGTTGATGGTCGGCCGGGATATCGATGTTGAATATGCCGCGAAGGCGACCAACATCGCCGAGGATCCCGTGCTCGTTGTGAAAAACCTCACCGGCAAGGCCTTCCAAGACATCTCCTTCTCGGCCCGAAAAGGAGAAATCCTTGGTTTCGCAGGTGCCGAGGGGAACGGCCAACGCGAAGTTCTACGCGCCCTCGTAGGTCTTGAAGAAGCACATGGAACCGTTGAGTGCGTGGGCCTGCAAGTCTCAATCGCGTCGCCAAGATCGGCATTGGAGAGCGGCCTGCTGTTTCTGAGCTCCGACCGTAAGGGAGAAGCTATTTTCTCCGAGCTAAGCGTTGGCAAGAATATGATCCTCCCCCTTCTCGAGAGGCAGACCAGTTTTGGCCTGCTGTCTCGCAAGAAGGAGCAGGCGACAGCCGCAGCAATGAAACGGGACTTCGGGGTCGCTGCTGCGGATTTGTCCCTCCCGGTGGTCCAGCTTTCGGGCGGCAATCAGCAAAAAGCCGTTCTAGCCCGCAGCTTCAGATCTGGCGCAAAGGCGTTTCTGATCGATGAACCGACACAAGGGGTCGATGCAGGCGCTCGCTTCGAAATCTACAAGGCCATCCGCGAGAACATCGAAGGCGATGGCACGTGCATCGTCAATTCCTCAGACGCTCAGGAACTTGCAGGGATATGTGATCGGGTCCTCGTGTTTTCGCGTGGCCGAATTGTCCGTGAACTCGTAGGCGACGCGATTACGGAAGAGAACATAGTCGGAAGCTTCCTCACGGCTCGCGACGCCAGGCAAACGAAAAACGCCGATGCGGCGACGAAAACCCCAACCTTTCTCCAGCAGCTTACGGGCGGGAGCGCGGGTACGTGGGTTCCACTTCTCTTTCTGCTTGGACTCGTCGCGATCGTGTGTGCCTATGCAGCGGCGAACAGCAGCGTTTTCCTCAAACCCATCAACTTCCGACATCTGCTGCTTGCCCTTACGCCGGTGGCGATCGTCGCAATGGCGCAGCTTCATACGCTTCTGATCAAAGGTATTGATGTTTCCGTTGGCTCACTCATGAGCATGGTTGTGGTTGCAATGTCATTTTTGATCGTATCAGGAGCGGGCCCTCTGATGATTGCGGGAGGAGCCGTCGCTTGCCTCCTGCTTGGTGTCGCGACCGGACTTGCAAACGGTGCCCTTGTTCGGTTCGGTCGGATCAACCCGGTCATTACGACCATCGCTACGTTGAGCATCTTGCAGGGACTCGCACTTGTCGGCCGACCGACACCAGCCGGCATAATCGACGGACAGCTCACTTCGCTTTTGCGCACCTGTATCGGATTTCTACCTGTCGCAACTATATTCGTCGTCATTGCTGCGCTGGTCAGCGATTATTGGCTGCACCGAACGCGATCAGGACTGCTCGTAAAGGCGACTGGATTTAGAGAGGAAGCTGCACGTAGAAACGGGGCGCCCGTCACCTGGATCCATCTTCGTGCCTATATCCTGGCTGGCGTCAGCGCGGCGATTGCAGGCATGTTTCTCGGCGCGCAAGTTGGTGTGGGACACCCGTCCGTTGGCCAGAATTATGCGCTCTCCAGCATAGCGGCCGCCGTCCTCGGAGGAGCTGCTTTGACAGGTGGACGCGGGTCATTCTCCGGAGCCTTGCTGGGAGCGTTCTTCTTCACCTTGATGACGAACGTGATTTCTGTGCTCGGACTGAACTCTGCCTTTGGAGTCATAGCATCGGGGATAATGACCCTTTTCGCGATCGTACTTTACTCGGGCCTGTCCGGCTTCGATCGCTTGGTTCGGATTATCGCCAGGTCAAGGCGAGAAGTGGAGGCGTGACACCATGATCGAGCGTTCAAAAAGTTATCCAAATCTCGTTTCAGAACCTCGATCGAAGCTGTCCGAGACCCAAGAGGTCCTCACAAACTTGAAGCCGCGTTTCTCGCGAGTCGCCAAGGTGGAGATCCGCTTCGTGGCGATTTGGATCGCGCTTGGGATTTTACTCCTCATCGATGCCATCTTCCTTCCGAGGAGCCTTCAAAGATCAACACTGCTTGCTATTTCGCCATTCGCTGCTTTCCTGGCAATCACGGCAATCGGGCAAGCGATCGTTATTATGGCTCGGGGGATAGATCTCTCCGTTCCTGCGATCATGTCTCTCTCATGCGCGATTCTGATCGGGTTCTCGGCTGGAAACGACGCCCACCTTTTCAGTGCTGTCGGCATAGCGGTACTGGCGGCGGTTCTGGTCGGAGCGGTGAACGGGGTCTTGATCGCCTTTCTCAGATTGAACGCGTTGATCGTCACCTTGGCGGTCGGAGCAATCGTGACCGGCCTTACGATATGGTACCGTCAAAGCGTGGGTGCAGAGTCACCTGTGCCGCCAAGCCTTGCAGAGTTCGGAAACGGCCGACTGCTCGGAATCCCGACTTCTGTGACGATTGCCATCCTAATCACGTGCATTGCGGCGCTCTTTCTGACAAAAACTGTGGCGGGTCGCCGGTTTGAGGCCGTCGGGACAAATCCAGAAGCTGCCCATGTTGTTGGTATCCCAGTCCGGATCTATCAGGCCGGAGCATATGTCATCGCGGGGTTGGTGTATGGCATTGCCGCCATGTTGCTCGCAGCCTTCATTCGAAATCCCACCCTTGATGTTGGCATGCCCTACTTTATGGCTCCGATCGCTGCGGCGGTGCTGGGCGGCGTGGTGATGAGCGGGGGAATTGGAAATATGCTGTCAGTCGCTGCTGCATCGATCTTCTTAATCCAACTCGACCAATCGCTCAAAATGATCGGGCTGCCGACCTCGTGGCAACTGGTAATCCAGGGGATCGCCATCGGATCAGGCATGTACCTATCTGAGCTGAGGTCACCTCGGAAAGGCAGGTAGTCTTGGCTCCGCGCTCGCCAACCAGCATCGTGCTGGTGCGGAGCTGGCAAGCGATTAAGCAGCTGATTGCTATTAGTTTTGCTTGGCCTTTATGACAGAATCCTAAGATGGCTTGACTTCTGAGCCTAACAAACGTTAGTATGCCTTCAGTCCATTACTTCGTACAAAAACCAAAGGGGAACACGAAGTATGCATGCGATCCGACCGAGCATCGCGGCGTCGGGGAGTGACACTCCCGCAGTCAACGCCGCGCGATTCCTCAGAAATCGCTCGCGCTGTTCGAGTTACGCCATCGAGTTCCTACTCGACGCAAGGTCTCGACCGCAGCGTCGTCCCAGTGGCTCGTGCTTCCTTAGTCGGTCTGTTAACTCCGATCGGCGACGAGCGCTTATGTCGTATGCCCAGGGACCAGACCACTGTCCGAAGCACCTGGCAAATCCGCTTTTCAAAGCATCCAACGGCAAACACGCGATTAGCTCCGTTCGGGGTTTTCGTGGACCATTGTCCGTGAGGCAGCGCGAGTGCGTGCGAGCCGCCTGCAACGCTCAACGCAGCCCCATCAATGCTCCGAACTGATCGTCGCTAACAAAAGCCGGCGCCGACTTCGCCGAACGATACGGCGACTGACCGTATTCGTATCGATACTCAATTACGCATAAGGATCGACTCGATGGAAGCTCTGGAAATAGCTCAAGATGAATATCTTCCCTGGGGAGATGCGAACTACCGGAAAAATCCATACCCTTGGTATGCCCGGGTTCGCGCCGAGCATCCCGTCTACAAAATGGCCGATGGCACCTATGTCGTCTCTCGATATGACGACATCATGAGATACGGCAAATTGCCAATCATGAGCATTGTCGACCCTGAATGGGTTCCGAAAGGCCCATGGACGGCTCTCTCGAAGACCGTTCTGGGAGTCGATCCGCCCGTACACACGGCCCTTCGACGCCGGACCAATCGTTGGTTTACTCCGAAGCTTGTTCAGGAGTGGGCCAAGTCAGCGGAAACGGCGGCGAACGACGCCCTGGATCGCGTTCAGTCCGGTGTTGTGTTCGAAGCGAACCTCGAACTTGGGGTTATCCCGACACACGCGGCGATGTGCAGCGCGCTGCAACTGCCGACCGACAATGTTGAACCGGTACACGCTTCCATGCTGAAAGCGATGGCTGCGCTTAGCTCTGTGGCCGACAAAGAAGATGATCGGCGGGCGACCGAAGCGTTCAAGTATCTGCGGTCCCGTTCCGTTGAGTTGGTGGCCTACAAGCGTCGGAACCCAGGCGACGGCCTCGCCGATGCCCTTCTCGAGGCCGAGAGAAATGGAGAAATGACGGAAGACGAGGTGATACAGACCATTTCGCTCTTCTGGGGTTCGGGTGGGCATAATCCCTCATTCTTTGTTGGCGCTGGCATCGAGCATTTTGCCCGGCACCCCGAAATGTACCGGCTCTATCGCACACGACCGGAGTTGCGATCAGGAATACAGAACGAAATTCTGCGGCTTAATCCTCCGGAACTTTCCTTTGTCCGGTATCCCACGGAGGATGTCGAAATTCGCGGCACGCACATCAAAGCTGGTGAGCGGGTGCGCTTTCTTATCGATGCGGCGAACAGGGATCCTGAAGTGTTCCCTGACCCCGACAAACTAGAGCCTTCAAGGCCACCTGAGGCTGCTCAGAACCTCAGCTTCGGAATTGGCCCGCACGCATGTGCCGGTCAGGTCATCAGCCGCGTCGAGGCGGATACAATCTTTCGGGTCATCAGCGATCGCGTGGAAAGCATCGAGCTTGCAGGTGAGCCAACCTACGATGTGACTGACCGATCCCGAGCTTATGTCGAGTTGCCGATCAAGATCTCGCACGCGAAACATTAGATTATGCGATGGGCTGGGGAACCAGCCCCGACAAGCTAAAGAACGAAAGCAGGGAACTCTATGACTGCAATAGAACCCACGATTGGGGTGGCTGAAACCGAGATCAAAGGCGATCTCGGCACTCTCGACATTATTCTGGCAACGCTCGCATATGCTGCACCTCTCGCCGCTACCGCGGGTTATCTCTCGTTGAGCATCGGGTTCGGCAGCGGGATTACAACACCAGTTTCGTTCCTCGTAACGATGGTGATCATCCTCGTGTTTTCCGTTGGCTACTGCGCAATGAGCCGGCGCGTACCGAACCCCGGCGCCTTTTATGCATACATCGCGGCCGGATTGGGTCGACCCGCCGGACTTGGAACTTCATTCCTGATGCTGTTCTCTTACGGCGCGATCGCGGTCGGCTTCTACGCCTTCGCAGGATCCATCACCAAGGACTATGTGGAGGCATATCTATCGATCGATCTTCCCTGGTGGTGCTACGCCGGTCTTTTCTGGGCGGTGGTCGGTTTTTTTGCGTATTTCAGGATCGAGCTCTCGGCAAAAATCCTTGGATATCTTTTGATTCTGGAGGTCATCGCCGTTGTGGTGTTCGATTGGCTCGTCCTGCGTCAGGTCGGTGTAGCAAACCTCGACTATTCATCGTTCAGCATCAAAGCTTACGCACAAACTAACATCGGCCTGGGCATCCTCTTTACTGTCATTCTGTTCATCGGCTTCGAGGCGACCGCCATCTATCGCGAGGAGATCAAGCATCCTGATCGGGTCATTCCGCGCGCAACCTACCTCGTCGTGCTGTTCATCGGTGTGTTCTACAGCTTCACATCCTGGATGCTCATCCAAGGAATTGGCCTGGGCGAAGCGCAAAGCCTATCTGCGGCAGATCCGGCAGGTGTTTTTCTTGACACCGCTCTGCGTGCCATTGGTCCGACGTACAATGAAATCGTAAATTTGCTCCTTTTGACCAGCGCCTTCGCCGCACATCTTGCAATTCAAAATGTCATCGTGCGCTACGTCTATTCGCTCAGCAAGGACGGCGTGTTTCCGAAATTTCTGGGAGTTGCACACGACAGACACAACTCGCCGAGCAGATCGTCGGTCGCGACCAGTCTCGCCATTCTGGCTGCACTTTTTGTCCTTGTTGTCAGTCAGCTGTCGCCGGCGACCGGCTATGCCTGGTTTGGGGGAATGGGAACCTACGGCATCCTTTTGGCAATGCTTCTTACCAGTGCTGCTTGCGCGGTCTACTTCTTCAAAAATCCTGAAGGGGGATCGGTCTGGCGCAGCGTCGCATTCCCCGTCGTATCCACCCTTCTGCTTGGGGCCGCGAACGTGATCGCAGTTCTGAATTTCGATGCCCTGACGGGGGACACCGGACTGGCCTCAAACATAATGCTGGCTTCGGTCTTCATAGTGTTCGCCATCGGCGTAGTGCTGGCTGTTCTCATTCGCGGCGCTAAGCCCGATGTCTATCTTCGAATTGGTCGGCAATAGCCCAGGCGATTGCTGCCATGTTTTAGGCCTTCCGTTGGCGGCGAGCCCGCCAACGGTTTCGGGCTCCACGGGAGCGGAGCTCGAAGAGTCTGATCGCTGCTGCGGGCGAGCAGCAGCGATCGTAGTCGGCAAAAGGGAGGAGTTCAAATGTCGCATAGCAAGGACGCCGTGAAGTATATTGTCACTCGCGAAGTGAGCTACCGAAACGCGCAGTTCGTTGATCCTCATTCGCACAGGCGCGGCCAGCTGATCTACGCCATTGCCGGCGTTATGGAGGTGATCGTCGGGAACAAACTCTGGCTGGTTCCGCCCCAGCGCGCGGTTTGGATGCCTCCCGGGGTTGTCCACCAAATGCGTCCTCGTGGCACCGTCGAACTAAAGACGGTTTATCTATCGCCCGATGTTATACCCCACACGTTTCCGTCTGCTCCGATCCTGGTCTCAGTGAGCAGCCTCCTGCGCGAGCTCGTACTCCGGAGTGTTGACTCGCCGAACAATCACGACAGCTATGGGCTCAAGAGCCAAATCTTATCGCTCATTCTCGATGAAATAGGCGCTCTCCTGAGCGAGAGCCAGCGATCAATTCCACTAGAGCTTGCATTGCCGCAATGCCAGGATCGCAGGTTGAGTAAGGTATGCGCAGCACTTCTGGAGGATCCGGGTTGCCAGAGAAGCCTAGACGAATGGGCGGATCTGGTTGGCGCATCGAAACGGACTTTGGCTCGGCGTTTTCAATCCGAATTCGGGATGTCGTTTCTCGCCTGGAGACAGCAGGTCCGTGTTGCGGCCGCTTCAACCCGCCTCGACCAAGGCGAACCAGTCACCATCGTTGCAGGCGATTTGGGATACGAGACGCCCGCTGCGTTTTCCGCGATGTTCAGACGCGTCACGGGATTGACGCCGAGCGGATATGTCGCCAATTCGCCGGCGCCCGGGGTGATATGACAAATATTTCTGCCTGTTAGCCGCGGAGGAACAGAGATTGTGGACCGAGACCATCGAGTGTAAACGTTCCTTCTTATCGAAGGAGCGAAACGTGGCATTTTCGGATAAGGTGGAGGCGATACTTGAGGAGCTTAGAGCCAGCCTCTCGACTTTCGATTTCTCGGATGTTGGTAGCAAAAAGCTGGCAATTCTGAATGTCTTCATGCGGCTCGCAGCAGCTCGCGGCTATGCAGCGATCACCATGAGGTCGCTCGGCGCTGAGCTGAAGATCAAGGCCCCGAGCATCTACTCGCATTTTCCCGGCGGCCGTGAGGAGATCACGGAATATTGCCTTCGCTGGCAATCCCGAGATTTTGCCGAGTCGGTCCTCGCGGCAGTCCAAAACGCCCGGAACCATGATCAATTGTGGGATGCTCTGGTTCGAAATCACTGCAAACAACAATTGTCGAATCCCAACAACAGCTTGTGGGACATGATTGTCGCGTCGGACCGCGTCGGGAAATTCCTGCCGCCATCCCTTAGGGATGATATGCATGAGAGACTCAATCTCTTTATTCGACTTTATGCGGCGATCGCTGAAGAGCTCGGGTTCCCCAATTCCATGGAAAAAGCGCGAGCCGTCATGTCCCTCATGGATTGCGCGGTGACGTGGTGCGAATGGTCCTCCGATTCCGAGGCCCAGACTGCAGCACTTGCGAAAGCTGTAGCGTTCTCTCGCGGCGTCCTGACTTCGGACACGACGCACCAGGCGCGAGTGACCCGCCCTGCAAAGGTGGGTGCCTGACCGCCGCCGCCGCGGACGATTGAAGGCCGTCTGCTGGGTGCCTGCTTTCTGTCATGGAGTGTTGTTCGCGCGACCAAACAGGCGTCGCCCCTGGCGTCAACACTCCCCAATGCCTAATGCCGAACCGGCTGCCCTGGTTCACACAACAGATACAAATTCAATGGGTTGATGATCCTTGTGAAAGTGCGAGGCGTGCCCTGCTGTCATTCTCTTTCGCTCTGATGAGTGGCGGCAAAAATGGCCTTTCCCGCGTAAAATTTGGCATGAAGGAAAGGGCAGGCGAGACACCGCGCGGCTATGTTCACGTTATTAGCGACGCACCCGACAAAGGCTGCGTCGGCGAGATACGGCCCAGCGGAGGAACTAACTTGGAACAGAAGGTCGAATTCAAAAGTGGTGGCTACACGCTCAAGGGAGTGCTCACACGACCAGAAGGCAAGAGCAATGTTCCACTCGTGGTTATGGCTGGCGGCTGGTGCTATACGAAGGAAATCGTCCTTCCCAACTATGCGAAGGAATTCGTTGACATCGGCTGCGCGACCCTCGCATTCGACTATCGCAACTTTGGCGAAAGCGAAGGTGATATTCGCCAGAATCTCAATCCATGGGAGCAGATCGAGGATATCAGGAACGCCGTGTCATTCGCTGAGACGCTAGAGGGCATTGATCACAAGCGTATCGGTCTGATGGGTATATCCTATGCAGGTGGTCACGCTATTATCACCGGTGCCATCGAACCGCGGCTCGCTTTCGTCATTTCTGCGGTGCCGGTCATCGACGGCTATCTGACACTTCGCCGCTGCCACGGCGAAATGCGCTTTGCAGAGCTGCTCGAGGTCGTGGCGGAAGATCGCAAGAAGCGTTACGAGGGCAAGCCCAGCGGCAAAATCGCGCAATCGCCGAAAGAGGATCCGAGCAGAGAGCTCACCGCCTGGCCGTTCCCGCATATCTACTCCGGCTTCATGGCTATCAAGGAAAGGTCCGCCCCGCTCCATGAGCACTGGACTACGATCGAATCCGTGGAATGGCTGCTGCGTTATCAGGTAAAGCCCTATGCCGAACGGATCTACGAAACGCCAGTTCTGGTCGCTATAGCGAGGGGCGACAACATCACCTCCGCAGACCTCGAAATCGAGATGTTCAACGCCATTCCCAACCCGAATAAGTCTTTCGTGTCGGTAGGTGGGGTCGATCACATGAGCCTCTACACGAAGCCGGACCACCTCGAGAAGATCGGTAAAGCGTCGGCACAATGGCTGAAGGACACTCTCGCGAAGCTCTGAACGAGACATTCGGAAACCCTGGACGTCCACAAATATGACGACAAGGCGCCCGCTCCGATCAGTGTGTCAGCAGAGCGGGCGCTATCCTGGAAGGACCCGGAGGGGTTCCATATTTCGAGCTGCGCGAGATTTAAGGCGGAGGCCGGCCACTCTCCTGCGCCGAGGAGCTCGTCGCCTGACTCATGGAGGGAATAGGATGAGCAAGGTTTACTCGAGCGCCACGACCGCGCTCGATGGTCTGCTTTTCGATGGCATGATGATCGCGGCTGGCGGGTTCGGACTGTGTGGCATCCCGGAATTGCTGATCGACGCGCTCCGTAAGTGCGGCGTCAAGAACCTAACGGTCGCTTCAAACAACGCCGGTGTCGATGATTTCGGCTTGGGTCTCCTGCTTCAATCGCGCCAAATCAAGAAAATGATCTCGTCTTATGTGGGTGAAAACTCCGAGTTCATGCGCCAATACCTGTCCGGAGAGTTGGAACTGGAATTTAATCCACAGGGAACACTTGCGGAGCGAATGCGAGCGGGCGGGGCCGGAATTCCAGGCTTCTTCACCGCGACCGGCGTGGGTACTATCGTAGCCGAAGGTAAAGAGCATAAGGACTTTGATGGCCGGACGTACATCCTTGAAAGAGCAATCAATGCGGACCTTTCGATAGTAAAGGCGTGGAAGGCAGATGAATCCGGAAACCTGATATTTCGGAAGACGGCGCGCAACTTCAACGTTCCCGCTGCGACATGTGGAAAGATTTGCGTCGCCGAGGTCGAGGAAATCGTTCCAATTGGCGCAATGCCTCCCGACGGCATCCATCTGCCTGGCATCTACGTTCACCGGCTGATCACTGGAACTCACCAGAAGCGGATTGAACAACGAACCGTAAGAGCCAAGGAGGCTGCCTGATGTCGTGGGATCGGAACCAGATGGCAGCTATCGCCGCCCGCGAGCTTCGGGACGGATGGTACGTCAATCTCGGAATTGGCATACCAACTCTTGTTTCAAATCATATTCCGCCCGGCTTTTCCGTTACCCTTCAGTCCGAGAACGGAATGCTGGGAATGGGACCCTTCCCGCTTGCCGGTGAAGAGGACGCTGACCTTATCAATGCGGGAAAGCAGACAATCACAGAGCTTCCTAATTCAGCATATTTCGATTCCGCAACCAGCTTCGCGATGATCCGCGGGGGCAAAATCAACATGGCAATTCTTGGCGCCATGGAAGTGAGCGAAGAAGGCGACCTTGCCAACTGGATGATACCCGGCAAGCTCGTCAAGGGCATGGGCGGAGCAATGGACCTCGTTGCAGGCGTGGGTCGCGTGGTCGTCGTGATGGATCACACGAACAAGGCAGGGGAATCGAAGGTTCTAAGACGGTGCACGCTTCCTTTGACGGGTAAGGCGGTGGTCGACAGGGTCATAACGAACCTTGGCATGCTCGATGTTGTGCCTGGTGGCTTGAAGATAGTCGAACTCGCCGAAGGTGTTTCCAACGAGCAGCTCCGGAGTGCAACGGAGGCAACCATCGTCAACTAACTAGTCGGGCGGTGGCCAGTATTCGCATCTGAACGGAAAGAGACCGATGAAGATAGGTGTGCCAAGAGAGACTTACTCGGGCGAAAAGCGCACAGCATTGACGCCAGACTCTGCCGGCCAGCTGCGGAAGCTAGGCTACGAGTGTGTTATTGAGGCTGGCGCTGGAACTTTGGCCGACTTTTCGGACGACGCGTACCGCGCAGCCGGCGTGACGGTCGTCGACAGCGCGGCGACCCTCTACGAGATGGCGGATGTTATCGCCAAGGTCCGCCCGCCCGAAGCCGCTGAAGTCGAAGGTCTTTCCTCCGGCCAGACACTAATCTCGTTCTTCTATCCAGGCCAGAACGAGGAGCTTCTCGAGCTTGTCCGGGCGAAAGGCGTGAATGTCATTGCCATGGACATGGTGCCGCGCATTTCTCGCGCCCAGAAGATGGATGCACTGTCCTCCATGGCCAACATCGCGGGCTACCGCGCGATGATCGAGGCGGGCAACAATTTCGGTCGCTTCTTCACCGGCCAGGTAACGGCTGCCGGCAAGGTCCCGCCGGCCAAAGTGCTGGTCATCGGCGCGGGCGTTGCTGGCCTTGCGGCGATCGGCGTCGCCACCTCGCTTGGCGCCCAGACCTATGCCTTCGACGTGCGCCCGGAAGTTGCCGAGCAGATCGAGAGCATGGGCGCGGAGTTCGTCTATCTCGATTTCACGGAACAGCAGCAGGACGGTGCTGCGACCGGCGGCTATGCCGCTCCGTCCTCGCCGGAGTTCCGTGAGAAGCAGCTCGCAAAATTCCGCGAACTGGCGCCGCGAATGGATATCGTCATCACCACCGCGCTGATCCCCGGCCGCGATGCGCCGAAGCTCTGGCTTGCCGACATGGTCGCGGCGATGAAGCCCGGCTCGGTGATCGTCGATCTCGCCGCCGAGCGCGGCGGTAATTGCGACCTGACGGTGGCCAATCAGCGGATTGTGTCAGACAACGGCGTCATCGTCATCGGCTACACCGATTTCCCGAGCCGCATGGCGACGCAAGCCTCGACGCTATATGCGACGAACATTCGCCATATGCTGACGGATCTGACGCCCGGCAAGGACGGCAAGCTCGTCCACAACATGGAAGACGACGTCATCCGCGGCGCGACCGTCACTTTCGAGGGCGAGATCACCTATCCGCCACCGCCGCCCAAGGTGCAGGCGATCGCGGCGCAGAAGCCCAAGGAGAAGGCGAAGGAGCCGACGCCGGAGGAAAAGCGTGCGCTGGAGCTGGCTGCCTTCAAAGCGCAGACCAAGCGCCAGGGCGTGTTACTTGCCTCTGGTACGGCGCTGCTGCTCTTGGCGGGAGCCTACGCGCCAGCAAGCTTCATGAGCCATTTCGTCGTCTTCGTGCTTGCCTGCTTCGTCGGCTTCCAGGTGATCTGGAATGTCTCCCACTCTCTGCACACACCACTGATGGCGGTGACGAACGCCATATCCGGTATCGTCATTCTTGGCGCCCTGCTGCAGATCGGCTCCGGCAATTCGCTGGTGGTCTTCCTCACGGCATTTTCGGTGCTGGTCGCGACGATCAATATCGTCGGCGGCTTCCTTGTGACGCGGCGCATGCTCGCCATGTTCCAGAAATCCTGATCGGGTAGGGCAGGGGGTTATCATCATGACGATCGGCATCGTATCGGCCGCTTACATCTCCGCGGCGGTTCTCTTCATCCTTTCGCTCGGCGGCCTTTCCGGCCAGGAAAGCGCCAAGCGCGCCGTCTGGTACGGCATCGTGGGCATGGCCCTCGCCGTCGCCGCCACCGTCTTCGGACCGGACGTCGGCAACTGGCTAATCATCGTGCTGATGATCGCCGGTGGCGCGGTGCTCGGTCATTATGTCGCTAGCCGCGTGCAGATGACGGAAATGCCGCAGCTTGTCGCCGCACTCCACTCCTTCGTCGGCCTTGCCGCCGTGTTCATCGGCTTCAACGCTCATATCGAGGCGGCGCATGTCGCCGAACTCGACGAGGCAGGCCGCACTGCGCTCACCGGCTTTGCCGCCATCCTCGCGCACAAGACGCCGGTCGAGCTGTCGATCATGAAGGTCGAGGTCTTCCTCGGCGTCTTCATCGGTGCGGTCACCTTCACTGGCTCCGTCATCGCCTTCGGCAAGCTCGCCGGCAGGGTCGACGGCAAGGCGAAGAAGCTGCCCGGCGGGCATCTGCTCAATGCCGCCGCGGCGATGCTGTCGCTCATCCTGCTGGTGATGTACGTCAATGGCGCCGGCATGTGGACGCTGCTCGCCATGACGCTCGCCGCCTTTTTCATCGGCTATCACCTGATCATGGGCATCGGCGGCGCCGACATGCCGGTGGTCGTGTCAATGCTGAACAGCTATTCCGGATGGGCGGCGGCGGCGATCGGCTTCACCCTCGGCAACGATCTCTTGATCGTCACCGGCGCGCTGGTCGGCTCCTCGGGCGCGATCCTCTCCTACATCATGTGCAAGGCGATGAACCGGTCGTTCCTTTCCGTCATTCTCGGCGGCTTCGGCGCCACGACGGGCCCGGCGATGGAGATCATCGGCGAGCAGATCGCCATCGACGCGGAAGGCGTGGCCGCCGCGTTGAACGAGGCCGACAGCGTCATCATCGTGCCCGGTTACGGCATGGCGGTGGCGCAGGCGCAGCAGTCGGTCTCCGAACTGACGCGCAAGCTCCGAGCCGCCGGCAAGACCGTCCGCTTCGCCATTCATCCGGTCGCCGGACGGCTGCCTGGCCACATGAACGTGCTGCTTGCCGAGGCGAAGGTGCCCTACGACATCGTGCTCGAGATGGACGAGATCAACGAGGATTTCGCCAACACCGACGTCGTCATCGTCATCGGCTCGAACGACATCGTCAATCCCGCCGCATTGGAAGATCCGAATTCACCGATCGCCGGCATGCCGGTTCTGGAAGTCTGGAAGGCCAAGCAGGTGTTCGTCTCGAAACGCGGCCAGGGAACGGGCTATTCCGGCATCGAAAATCCGCTCTTCTATAAGGAGAACACGCGGATGTTCTACGGCGACGCGAAGAGGTCGATCACCGATTTGCTCCCCGTCTTGGGATAAAAAGACGTCACTGTCGCGACAGAACGTCGGGAAACGATGTTCGGCGCTAGTATGCGGGTCCAGCGGTTTACAACTCAGTCGTGATCCCCAACGCGGCCCGCACCGCCGTCGGTTCCGTTAGCAACGCCTTCGGTGACACCGCTGCGCACGAGTCTGGGTAGGTGCTAACTGACAATTCTGTCCATGGTCGAACCGCGGCTAATATTCGATTACTTTCTTCGAAAGCAGCAGCCGATGGACGCATGTCTGGAGCTGTCGTCTGACATACCGTTTGTGATCAAAAAAGCCGACGACTGCCGTCAGCGCCCGTGATCCACGCGTCCGGTGTAACTCGATGAGGAGCCCTCGCGTTGAATCGGCTGATCGATCCTTTCAACGGCCCACCGACCAGGAGGACAAACGGAAAAGATCTGTTGCTAACGACCAGCTTGTATCGCGGAGGCAATGCACATCTGGGTGGCTTGTCCGCCGAAGCTACACGGGAATACCGGTCAGTATAGCGGTCTGCTGAAAGGGTGCGCCGCGACAAAGGCTCGAGGTCGTCCATGACCTAATTCGGCTAGCCCCTCTCTCTGCCAGTCACCTAGGAGGCTCAGATTAGAGTATTTGCACCATAGCTTTGATGAGGCCCGGTAATTTTCGTATAAATGGCGGCACGATTGCCGCACCGCCATAGGGCTGGCCGGACCCTGCAGAGGCGATATCCAGACTCGCTCAATCAATGGGAACGGTCGAGCAGCGCGTCGAGCCGTGACAGACGCCAAACGCCCGCATCATTGACGAATTCTGCATCGTATTTGCCGGCGCTGCCGATCGAGCATTTATCGTCAACTGTCGAGTTCAGGGCGAGGTAGAACCGCGCAGACGCAGAGGAGTCTGTCTGTCTCGTGAAAAGGAAATTGGTGATGATATGCCGGGGCTGATCCGATTGGCCCTTACGCATCGCGCTCAAGACAGAGACAATTTCTTCGCGCCCCCGCATCGGTCCCCAGGCCACGCTTCCGGTTGACCAGACTCCCTTGCTGGTTGCATGCGTGGTAAACGCCTCACCAATCAAATCGAACTCTGCCTCGTCATAGCCGAAAGCATATCGTGCAACGACCTCCATCATGAGCTGGCGATCGGCGGCATTGTGCGTCATGTATCTCTCCTCCGGTTCACTTTCGTGCTTTGTTGTGAGATGAACTACTTGCGGACAATCAGGTCGGTGCCCGGCGTCTTGGTCAGAGGGGCCACGCAAAAGGCTGCACTTTCCACAATCCCGGCAGCCGAGATGTCACGCCAGCGCATAGGCGGTCGCTTCCCTCTTGTCCGCCTGCAGGACGTATCAAATCGACGGAAGCGGCGCCCATCCACACGTGTCAAAGTGTGTTCCGAACGAGCCATATTTGAGCAGTGCTGGGGCAACTACAGGGCCTGCCGCGTTCGAGCTTGTAGTTGTCAGGGGCGGTGAGGTCGGGAAGCGATCGTCGGTATGGGCACGCCGGCGGGAGTGCTCGAAGACAAGCCCAGGGCCACCACACAGCCTCAGCGAGTTCTGAGGATACCTTCTGAGCAGCGCCCGGGTGAGTGACCGCAAAGCGCACGCTCGTCAGATCGCGCAACTAGGAGCCATTGCCGCCAGAGCAATCCCCGAAGATCGCATCCCGTATCATCTGGAACGACGGAGATTGGAAATCGCCGGCGGCGCGTTCTTAAATCCCGGACCCGTAGAGTTCTTGGTCGTCATCGCCTTCCCAGGGTAAGGGCATGGAGGTGCGATTGAGATTGGCCGACGGCATCGGCATCCAGCACTTCAATTCGGGTTCGGCGTATTCGATGATGCGGCTGGGCGAGGAATCAGCGGCGCGCCAGCCTTCCGGGCCGAACCGATCGCCATTCGACCAGTACGCGAGGTCAACTTCGGCCGCCCCCTGTTCGGACGGGCGGATCGTGACGAGGATCCGACTGCCGTCTTTCGGCGCGCTTGCCATGTGGCGCCAGTAGTCTGGCTCGGCCATCATTTTTCCTCCTGCCTTGCTGCAGGTTGCAAGTGTCGCCATGCCATCGAAAACGGTCAACTCAAACCTTGCACGACCCATCGTCTATCGAATGAGTTGGTCGCGTCCCCACAGGTGGTGTAGTTGGGTGGTAGCGAAGCCGCTTGCGAGCGCACCGTCGCAGCCAGCGAACGGCGGTGCCGGAGGCCGGTGTGTTTTTTCAACAGATTTCCGGGCATTTTGGCTTGTGTGTCCTGTTCTGCGGACCTCATTCGCGTTGCCAGAGTCTCCCTCGGTTTCTATTATGACGCATCATCCGCACCGCACCGCACCGCACTGGTGCACTGGGCCCGAGGACACTAAAGGCCGATGGCATCTCAGCTGGATATGTTTGCGTCGCCGCCTGAGCCAAGCGATGACCTCGTTGTGGAGCTACGAGGACCCTTGAAGCTGCGGCGGCGGGCGCCACTCGATGACGAGAGCATGGCCCGGCTTTTGGAGGAGAGCGGCGGCTATCGCGTCCTGCGCAAGCTTATCGGCCGCCAGATCGTCGATATCCCGCGGCCGGGATTTCCTCGCATCGGAGTAATCGTTGACACCGAAACGACGGGCCTCGACCACGCGAAGGACGAGATCATCGAAATTGGGGCCGTTGCGTTTGCCTTTGACGACGATGGCCATATCGGCGACGTCACAGGCGTTTACGGCGGCCTGCAGCAGCCAACCGTCCCAATCCCCCCTGAAATCACCCGCCTTACAGGAATCACCGACGAGATGGTCGCCGGGCAGATGATCGATCTCAGGTCGCTTCGAGCGTTGCTCGACCCGGCCGATCTGGTGATCGCCCACAATGCCGGCTTCGATCGTCCGTTCTGCGAGGCGTTCACAAGCATGTTTTCCGGCAAGGCATGGGCCTGTTCCGTCAAGGAAGTCGATTGGGCGACGCGCGGGTTCGAGGGCACGAAGCTCGGCTACCTGATTGGTCAAAGTGGCTACTTCCACGATGGCCATCGCGCCGTCGACGACTGTTTTGCTCTGCTCGAGGTGCTCGCCGGCAGCGACGGGCTGACGGAGCCAAGCGCTTTTGCGGAACTTCTCAAGACAAGTCAGCGCTCACGCGTGCGCATCTTCGCCGAGCACAGCCCCTTCGACATGAAAGATCATCTGAAGGCTCGGGGATACCGCTGGTCGGATGGCAGCGACGGTCGTCCGAAATCCTGGTGGATCGAAATCGACGAGGAGCGGCTCGCCGCCGAATTCGCTTTCCTGAGGTCAGAGATCTACCGGTGGGAAGAGGCCGACCCACCGGTCAAAAGGCTGACGGCGTTTGATCGGTACAAGGCTTGATGGGATGGCCTTGCCACATGGCCGTGGCAAGCGGTTGCGCAGGCTCGTTACCGCGATGGTATTGCCGTCTCGAAACTTGTGAGAAGCAACAGCCGCAGCAGGATCGCAGTCCGGCTTGCTCAAGGTGGGGAACACTATGAAGACACCGTGGAAATTCCTTGCTCGATTGACGTCGCGGCGACCATCGGCGAAAGCGCAAGGGAGTTCGATCGGGAATGACACCGATCCTAAGGCTCCCGAGAGCGAAGTGGATACGTCCGCACATCTGACCAGTTTGACGATAGCTGCCAGTCCACCTGCTGACGATGAGGACATCTCGGCGGATCAAGGGTCGGTGGCATCGGTTAAGATGAATAGCGATGACGATGTCGCACAGGCGTTAAAACCGCCGATCCATACTGAATTGGCTCAAACAGCTGCGCGACATGAAGCCGGCCATTCCGGTGCCGAAGCGAGTTCGTTAGTTCCAAAAAGAGCGGCAAGCACAAAGTCGCAGAGCAAACCGCTGGTCAAGCGTCGAGAACGTATGAAGAGCGCCAAGCCCCACGTGGCTGCCCGGAGCGCCGTCGCCCCAAAACATCATCAAAGTTTGCAGCCCTCGTCTTCACGTGACTTGTTCTTTCGGGAAGTGGGAACACTTGAAGAAGAAATCAAAATGCTGAGGAGGCAGCTCGCTCGAAAGCTTCATCTACAGAACGTTCAGCTAAAGAAGATGCTCGAGCGCTTCGACGTTTCGTGAGCTTGGCAGCGCGCCCGATAAGCGCTCACTCGCGTGGTCTGGCAAAGCCTCGGCGCCACTGAATTGAATGAGTGCGAGGCCTTGCTGAGCAGGTCTGCCGGCAACCGGCCCAGCGTATATTCGCCGATGCACGCTGACTTCAGGACAGCCCAGCGACAATGCTCAAGCCTAGATCGTCGCGAATTCCTGCTTGATAAGCGCTGATCAGGTTAGCGGCGAGCGCTTCAGCTTCTTCAGACTTGCGTGACAAAGCTCTTCTTTGCAGCTCGTCTTGGAGGGCCTTTCCGATCATTTCCAACTCGTCAGGCCCAATTGGATTAAAACTCATGGTTTGAGCTGAACTCATCATTCGCCCTCCCTCCACCACCCGATGCGGCGGAAGCCCTTTCGTGCCCTTCGCGTTTCAGTCTGATTCGGGGGCGCAGCTTCGCTGGAGATCTATCGATGGTGAGCCGTCCTTACGGCCCGACCGTGCGTATCGGTCCACTGCAGTGCCGCAATGGCGGAGCTGAATAGCAGGGCAGGTATAGCCAGAGCGCCCATCAGCCTGAGCACTTGCAGCCGACGTGTGCGCTTTCCATCCCAATCGTAAGCCATTTGCTACGCCCTTCGGAAACAGTATGCCAAGATTAACCAGAGAATGACTTCCTGGTCGAGTCTATTTTCAAGTATTACTTTTAAACGAATTTCCTCGTCTGTATTTATATTGGGCGTCCAACGGCTGCCGGTAGAAAATGAGAAGTAGAGGTGGCCAAGCAATTGAAGCATGACGATCACCTTGGCAGTGATGGGTGGCGTGATCCTCTAGAAGGCGGTGCCCTGCTTCATCAACTGTGATGCCGCTCGCGCCGAACCTGTGTCGACCTGTGGGGGGTCGCCACGATCGTTGAATTGGAAGATAGTGGTAAGCAGGGCCGTTTGGTTCGGATGGGCGGGGAGCCTTTGACCGTCAATCGCCAGGCCCGAGGCACAAGCCAAACATCAACTATCCGTAAAGCAGGACTCTAATGGTCGTGTTGACTCTGTGGAGCACTCAGCCGAAAACAGGCGATGACTAAAGGAGGGAATTGCTGATGGCTGACGAGAGTAACGCAGGACCAGTTGCTGAGGCTGCAGGGGCGGAGGCAGAAGTGAAAGCACCAACGGCTAAGAAGCGGAGGTCGCCACGGCCTCAGAAGGCGGCTTCCGAACCAGCTCAATCAAAGACGCCGGCCGCTAAACGCAGGGCGTATACCGAGCAAGAGAAGAGCGAGAAGTTGAGGCTGATCGCGACGCAAGTCAGCGATGGCAGCACCCTCAAGGACGCTATCAAGGGCGCCGGCATATCAGAGCAAACCTACTATCATTGGAAAGGTGCTGCGAAGCCTGCCGAGCAAAAGGACACTTCGGGTACCAAGCCCCTACCGGCCGGCGATGAGCTGGCAGATCTTGTCCAGCTCGAAGAGGAAAACCAGCGGCTCCGTAAGCTCCTGGCGGAGAAGCTGCGAGCGGAGAATGCCGACTTGCGCAAGAGGCTCGGTCTGGACTAACCAAAGGACCGGAATGCGCCGGGCGATGTTTCTTCGGCCTCCTCCGTGTTACGCCGAAGCATATGTTTGCTCCCCATTTGGCATTGTCGCGGCAAACGAAGTCCTGTCGTTCCCGGCTCTTGCCGGGTGAAGGCGCGTCAGCTCCGAGGTTGGCGAGCGGTTGAAGCGCGCGAGGAAGGGCTGTATTGGTGCGCCCGCAGGAATGCAGCGGCGCCGATCGGCGTTGCATCTTTTACGGTTGCTTGGGATCGAAAGTAGATGAAGACGCCACAACGGAGATTCGTTGTTGAATTCAAGTCAGGGCGACGAAAGTCAAAAGCCCAGACGAACTCCATTTGGGGAGACACGGACCTCAAGGCTTTGGCCCGCGAAGTGGAAGATACGGCGCCGCACCTGTTCAATCCAAATGAAGGACCTGGAAGACCTGACTCGGGTGAAACCAGGCCGGCTGATCCGATCAATGCAGAGGCTGTCAGCGAACGCGCCAACGACGTCGGCGTTACACCAGCAGCGACACCATTTGCCAACGGCGCAGAGGTCGAAATCTCGAAGCACCATGTGGTCGATGATCCAGCTGAAGCGGTTGTGCAAGCACAGGGGAGCCAACCGGCATCGCAGACTCGAACGACATCAACCGGCAGTCCTCGAAACCGCGCCAAGCGCGCCCCGGCCCAGACAATCGCGAGAATGGAGAAGGTTGGGGACGAGGATCGAAAGGCGCAGACCGGGACTGTCGACGATCCGATCTCCCACGACGAGCTTGCCGCCCTCGACGCAGACAACGAGCGCCTCAAGGGGTTACTGGCTGAACAGCTTCGTGCACAGAACCTTTGGCTCAAGAAGATGCTTGAACGATTCGATGTCGAATAGGTCGCACTGGTGTCGGCTCCAAGAAACCTGCTGAGGCGCGAGTTCCGCGGATAGCCGCGTGGACGCGGAAACAACTGCCTGGCGCTCGAGCCTCAAACGCAGTCGACGTGCTGGCGTTTCGCAAGTTTCAGGTAAAGCTCGCCGCCTGCTGGCAGATCCTGATCGCAACTTCCAAGGACCTTACGAAGGCTGGTACCGGCAGAAACTCATAGCGTGAATGGAAGTTGTAGGCGCCGGTGAAGAAGTTTGGTGTCGGTATTCCTCTGGCGGAGAGGATCGCGCCATCCGTACCGCCGCGCATCGGGATTAGTTTTTTCTCGATTCCGAGTTGCTCCATGGCCTTGAATAGAAGAGCGACGGCGAGCTCGTCACGAGCGAGGCTCCTGGAGATGTTTCGATAGGTGTCGGTGATCTGGTACCGGACATTCCCGGTCGGATAACGTGATCGCATTCGTTCTGCGACCTCGGCGATCCGACGTTTACGCCGATTGAAGGCATCTGTGCCGAAATCCCGTATCAATGCGGTCAATACTGCCTCGCTGTCGTTGGCGACGAGGTCCTTGAACCAGAAAAAGCCCTGGCGTTCCTCCGTGCATTCAGGCGTATCCTTGCGGTCGAAGTGAGAGATGAAGTCCATTGCCATCAGCAGCGGATTTACTAGAATGTCTTTCGCAGACATCGGGTGCGCGCTGACGCCAGTGAAGACGATCTCGCAAGATGCGGCATTGAACGTTTCTAGCACCACCTCGCCGAGTTCGCAGCAATCGATCGTGTAGGCAAAATCACAGGGGAAGCGCGAGAGATCCAGCGCCTTGGCGCCGCGCAATCCGATTTCTTCGTCCGGCACGAAGGCGACGAAGACGTCGCCGTGGCCGTCCTGCAGATCGAGCCGGGCGAGAAGTGTCATGATCACCGCGATGGCGGCCTTGTTGTCCGCACCAAGCACGCTGGTGCCGTCGCTGACGATAATGTCGTCCCCGATCCATTCAAGAATTTCGGGATGTTCGGCGACCCATAACCAGATGTCCTCCTGGCCGTTGAGGCAAAGATCCTTGCCTTCGAAGCGAAGGACTTGCGGGCGGACGAAGGGCGAGAGGCCGACATCGACTGTGTCGAGATGCGCGATAAAGCCGATCGGTGGAGCCTGTGGCCTGTTCCCACGTTTGACGCCGGTGACGATCGCATGCTCGTCAACGAGGACGTCTTCCAGGCCAAGCGCGCGCATTTCGTCTGCCAGCAGGGCGGCGAGCGCCGCTTGTCCGGACGATGAGGGCAGGGAATTCGCGCGGCCATTGCTTTGACTCTCGATCGCGGCATAGCGGAAGAAGCGGCTGATGAGTTCCTGGCGGACGTCCATGATATTCCCTATGTGGAGGATGCGACCTCGCCGGCCCGTTTCGTGGTCGGGTGGGTGGCCGGTTAGACCTGGATGATGCCGACTCCATCGGAGACGTGGATATCGACGCCGAGCTCCTCTGATTGTTTTGACAGCCGCCGTAAGATCCGTCTGGCGCTCTCACCGGTCGCAAGATGCGGCGCCAGGCGCCGCTCCAGCATGCCGTTCTGCAATGCCGCCTCGCCGCCGATGACGACCGGATGAAGCGTGATCTTGACGAGACGGTTGTCAGCGCCGAACCTGCAGATCCCGATGGCGCTCTCCCAGACTTCCGGTGCAGTCCAGGTCGACTTCTCTGAACGCACATGGAAGATGAAGTTGCCGAGGCTGTAGAAGATCGGCCGGCCATGATAGATCTCGATCGGCTGGAGGACGGGGGCTCCGTGGCTGACGAATAGGGCGGCGCCCGCGTCTATGCACGCTTTGGCGACACCACTCACCCAATCCGGAACCTTGTACCAGTCCGACGCCCAATGATGATGGTGCAGATAGGCAACTACCAGGGATCCCTCGCTCGCCGCGACCGCGATTGACGCAAGGTTCCTTTGAAGATCCGCTTCATCGATGCGGACGCTGCGCCCGCACCGGTCCGAGCGCTTGAACACCGCGCGTGAAATGGCGATCTCGGTTTCTGGCTCGAGGCGAGGGCGATCGTCCGGCTGGCTGTCATTGGCGAGATCGATCGCGGTGTAGCCGACCTTGTCACGAATGGTGGCAAGCTGCTCGAATGCGGCTCCGTCCAACTCGATCCTTTGCGTGATCCGCAGCCGGTTGACGCCAGGGCGTGCCGGGCGGTGGTCGTCGCCATCGGCGGCATACATGAAATCCGGACCAGGGCCTCCGTCCATCGCGACGATTGCGACCCGCCGCCCGCCGATCACAGCCGAGCTCGCTCGCGAGACTTGCGCGTGGTTGCGGCCAAGACCGGCATGGAGAAAGCCGCGCTTCTCCACCTCCTCAAGCGTCGAGAGCACGCCAGAGGGGCCGAGGTCGAAGGCATGGTTGTTCGAGAGCGACAGCGCCTGAAAGCCAATGTCCTTGAGGGTATCAAGAACGACCGGGTCGCTGCAGCCAAAGAACGAGCCTTTGAGTGGCCAGCCGCCGTGATTGCCGAGGATCGTGCTTTCGAAGTTGGTGAAGGAGAGATCGACTTCCTGAAGCAGCGACTGAACCTTGCGGTACGCCGGAGCGTCGATGTCGCGGATGTCATGCTTGATCAGCGATTGGCCAGTGACCGCCAGAGTGAACCTGTCATTCATTGAAGTGACCTTCCGTGGCGATGCACGCCATTTGTTTCGAGAGTCGGCTGTGCCGGTGTGGATCCGGCCGCAGGGGCGTACTCCACAGCTCAGCATATGAAGTGCTGCGGTCGGGCGTTGATGAGGGTGCGGGTGTAGAGATTGTCGGATCGGGAGAAGATGAAGTCGGACGAGCCGTAATCCTCGACCCGGCCGTCCTTGAAGATGTAAACCGCGCTGCACATCGCCTGCACGATGGCGAGGTCATGGGAGATGAAGATCATCGTGATGCCCTTGTCAGCGATGGTATCCTTCAGCAGACTGACGATCTCGGCCTGGACAGACACGTCGAGCGCCGACGTCGGCTCGTCTGCGACGATGATCTCGGGACCCGCAAGAAGCGCGCGGGCGATGCAAACCCTCTGCTTCTGTCCGCCCGAGAGCTGATGCGGATGGCGGGCAAGCAGGCTTTTAGCAAGACGGAGCCTCTCCATCATCGCTGCAACGTCCGCCGGCCTGGAACCGGCCCTAGCGCCGAAACGGATGCTTTCGTCCAGTGTCTCGCCAATGGTCATGCGCGGATTCAAGGAGACGGAAGGATCCTGAAATATCATCTGGACGCGGCCGAGAAGGCCGCTGCGGCGGGCGCTCCTTGAAACGTCGAATGTCCGTTCCCCGATTCTGATCCTGCCGGCCGACGCCGTGTCGAGGCCGGCGAGGATACGACCGAAGGTCGTCTTTCCGCTTCCGCTCTCGCCGACGATCCCGGTGATCGATCCGCGCGGTAGGCGGATGCCGACGTCACGCAGGCCGAACTTCGGCTTGCTCCGGCGAGGGCCCCAGACAAAACCCTGCGGCGCAAACTGTTTCGAGACGCCTTCCGCCACGAGAAGCAGGCTTTGGTCACTGTCGATGCCGAGACCGACCTTCTGGTCGCCATCGTTTCCCGTGTTGGCAGTCCCTGTCGGGATGCGAAGCCTAGGAACCGCGGCAAGCAGCTTCTTAGTGTAGTCGTGGCGGGGCTGATCGAGAATGGTCGCCGTCCGGTCCTGCTCCACCACCTGACCCTTGCGCATGACGAGAACGCGGTCGGTGATTTCGGAGATCACGCCCATGTCGTGGGTGACGAGAATGACCGAGACACCAGTTTCGTCGACAAGGGTCTTTAGAAGTTGCAGAACCTGCTTCTGGACGGTCGCGTCGAGCGCCGATGTCGGCTCGTCGGCGATAATGATGTCAGGAGAGCCGGCAAGAGCAATGGCGATGACGACGCGTTGCCTCTGCCCTCCCGAGAACTGGTGCGGGTAATTGCGGTATCGCCGCTCCGGTTCCGGAATGCCGACACGGGCAAGCAGATCGATCGCGCGGGCGCGGGCTTCGCGTCTGGAAAGTGAGCCATCGACCGCAAGGCAGGTTTCCTGAACTTGCGCGCCGACGCTCATCAACGGATCGAGAGAGGCAGTGTGGTCCTGGAAGATCGCTGATATCCGCCGTCCTCGAAGCGCTTCGCGCTCATCGGCCGTCATGGTGTCGATCACCTTATCATTGAACTCGATCGTCCCGGACGTCTGCTG
>ATWE01000034.1 GCA_000421085.1 Ensifer sp. USDA 6670 | reverse complement strand
TGACAAATCTTCAACGCAAGTTCCAACGATCTTTCGAAGGCTGGTAACGGCAGGAACTCGTAGCGTGAGTGGAAGTTGTAGGCGCCGGTGAAGAAGTTCGGTGTCGGTATTCCTCTGGCCGAGAGGACCGCGCCATCAGTGCCGCCGCGCATCGGGATCACCTTCTCGCCCCTGACGCGGGTTCCACCCGTCGGCCTGCAAGCGCCTTGCCCTGCCTGAGCCCGGATGATGCTGCGCCCGGGGACGGCGTGGGCTCGCGTTGGCTGAATTCTTCGCTTCATGCTACATCAAAGCCGAGACTTAAGGTGGCGTCGAACCCGGTCCCGGTGATGTCAAACTCCCATGTGGCCGCCCTTGTCCGGTGCATTGTCTTGGCTTGTGCCGGGTCCGTGAAATCCTCCCCCGTGTGCAACACCAGCTCTCGCAAGCTTGTCAGGTCACGGACGTCATCGAAGACTGCACGCACATAATATTGTTTACGAAAGACGACATTGTCAGAAAAGCCAATGCCGAAGAGATCCCGCTCGCCAAGAAAGAAGTCCAGCCGCATAACAATGTCCTCCAGGCTGTGCTCATTTCCATCTCGGTCGCGTGGCTTCTCCGACGCCGATGCCGCGGCTCCCGTGTCTAACCATCCTTCCCAGATCAGGCGTTCGCCATTGTCGCCATCCGCCCAATTGAATGCCACCCCGGCCTGACTCGTGCCGGTCAGGTCGCCGGAGCTGAAGGGACCGTAGCAGTTCTCAGCCTCTGCGCTCTGGTGAAATAGCTCGAAATCGACACCGCGGGGCTTGATGCTGACGCCGAAGAAGAATTCGCTTTTGCCGAATACGTCCTGGCCACGCTTCACCTTCGCCTTTACAAGGTTCAGTCGCACCTTAATATTGCCAAAGAAGAATCGCGTCGCTATCTCGAAGGACTCGCGCGAAGTGACAAGCGAGTCGGGTCCGCCGTGGCACTTATGTACGAAGGTGCGGGGCGCTCCAGGGAGTTGTGCGAAAGCTTGCTTCACTAGGCCGTCGCTACGGTTGTAATTGGGGCCGAACTCGCCAGTCACGGAAAAGGCGCGGTTCAGCCAGCTCGCAACCGCCGGACCATAGGTGCGATAATTGGTGCCAACCACTGTCAGCACCCGCTCAGGCGGGAAATGCTTGGCGAATGCTTTAAAACCGACTGGGTTCTGGGGATCTTTCTGCCCGTCGGGATTGAACTGCTCCAACTCTGAGGCTGCACCAATCCCGATCCAGTCCTGAAGAAGTTGGAAAGAGATGCCCTGGTGTGGAGTGCCGAGCGTGACGATCTTGTTGATGTGCTGTGGGGCCTCGCCTCTCCCATAGCTTCGTTGCACCGCTTCCCGGACAATGAGCCCACCCATGGAATGGGCAATGATATTCACCTTTGGAACAGTTTGATGCTTGTGTTCCGCCAGCTTCTGAATGAACGTGATGAGGCGAACGAGGGCGAGGCCGTATCGTTTAAAGTCCTCGCGATCATCCAGATCGTAGTAGCGAAAAACCCAAAGGGTCTTAAAAACGTCGGTCGTAGACCTGACAAGACTAACAGCTGTTCCTGGATCGATGACGACTTGCCCCGAAAAAAGGTCAGCGTCGAAGCCCCCAAGTTCTGCCGGGACACCGTTCCTGTCCCGAACAATAGGACTGCTATAGTAGCCAACAATGTTGGTCGCATCATGATAGGTCCAGCGCGACTTCATGAAGCGTAGAATAAGCCCCTCATAGATGTAGTTCTCGCCGCACTTGTGGGGATAGACCGTGCCGTCGTTGAAGCCCTGGTAGGCAATCCGTTTCTCATCTTCGACTCCAAGTCCGCCGAAGCCACGAATGAGGATGATGGGTTGCTCGGCATTGGTCGGATAGTGGCTTTGTACGTCAGCCGCAGCATTCTTCACCATAATTATAGCCCCCCATGAGCAAAATATCGCGGAAGATAGATTGGCGCATTCGGGGTCCAGTGCCCCTTTTGGTCCAGGATCCAGAGTCCATCATTGTGCGGGTGCAGACTTACATGAAGACCCCTAGGCTAGCCCGGAGTTTACTCCACCTCTAAAGACTCTCTAGCCTTCCAGAGGATTGATGTTTCCTCCGTTCCTATGGTCGTCCACACGCGCAGCGGCAATTCTATTCGCGAAGTAGCGTCCGGCCAGGCCCAGCCCCAGGAGCGTCAACGAGCCGCCAAAGCCAGGAAGTACACTCGCGCCCACGGTCGCGAGACCCTGCATAGCAGTCTGGAGCACGCTCTCGTTGGCAAAAAAGGTCGGCAGAACGTCGATGACGGTGCGTAAAGACGACGGCGGTGGTCCCGCCATCTCGCCAATTGTTCCCAGAGCGCTGACAAGTTCCGGCTTACTGGACAGAACTTCCTGCGGTATAATTCTGCGCAACTGATCGAGCGTCTGCACGACCTCCGGAGGGAGGGAAAGGGCCGTCAGTTGCCCTGAGAGCGTCTTGGCCGCCGCTGAAATCTGCAAAAGATCGGCATCGCTGGCATCCGGCCGGAGTTCCTGGATGCGTACCAGGAAAGGTAGCAACCCTTCTGGAAGAGGAGCACTCGCGTGCGTTGCGGCGCTGCCAGCTGCATTGACTATCGCACTGTTACCAAGGCCGAACGCTCCAAAAGCACCGGCGATCCAACTCAATACTCGGCTTCTGCGAGCATCGAGGATAATGCGCGATCCACTCTGGGCGAGCTCTCGCTCCGTCGCTCTCATGCGATCGTCATCGAGGCGGCGAGGTTTCGCACTATTCAGTGCCGCCTCGGTCGCCGCGTCCAGAACACCCGTAGTCGGAAGCCCATTGTCATTCTGGAATGCCAGAAGAGCACCTGCTGTGAGAGATCCGAACTCACCGTCGATTTCTCCTAGCTTGTAGCCGAGGCCGACAAGGCGTTGCTGCAATGCAGTCACACGGATGAGGTCGACATCGCCCTGCTGCAATGGTTTGGTCACGTTAACCTCCTGGTCGAAGCCGTTCGACGAACTCCCCTCGCTCGCGAGGCTATCAAATGCGTACAGGTTGTTACTGCGCATAATCGACTTGAGCAGCGAACCGTAATTCGTATCGGTGGCGTAAATGCCCGTGAGCGCGTCCGCGAAGCGATCCGGCTCGTTCGCGAACTTCCGCGCGTTCGCGTATGTCGGCGCGGAGCCAAGTAGTTCGCCGTGCTTGATGAAAGCTTCCTCGAGGCTCGCGAAGATTCTGAATGTTTCGTGAACTTTCCTTGCCTTGCCGTTCACGAACTCCGTGGTCAGTGCTAAGACGTGCGGCTGCCCCGGACGCGCCTTGATGCCAAAGGGATTGTTGGAGCCGGGGGGCATGCGCTCGCCATATGCGCTCTCCACCGCCCATTGGGCGAGCGTGACAGATGCTGGAATGCCCCAATGACGCTGTGTTGCCTCAGCCGCACGGATTACGTCGATGTTGAAGCGTTTCGGGATCGCGACGGGGCCGTCATTATCTTCCTCCGCGCCGAACTCCGCGTCTTCTTCCTCGGGCAAATCTTCAGCTAGCTCCCCATCAGTATCGAAGGCCCAGCTCGGCGGGTCGCTCCAACCTTCCGCGGCTGCATCTCTCAACCAGCCAGGAGCATTCTTCGATCGGCCACCGGCGCCCCAGACGAGCTTGCTTGAATCGCTAGGTGTCAGTCCAAATCCGACGTGCAGTGTATCGGGCCCCATGTAGCCAACAGCTGCCCCGATGCCGGTGGCGCCATGCGCCGCCGCGGATATGACAAACTTCTTTACGGTCTCATGGGCGTCGACATCGGAAAATGTCAACGTCTTACTGCGGGAGATCAACCGCAGATCTGCGGCTCTGCCCCCATTGTGGCGTGTCGATCCGGTCGATCTGCCGGTGCTTCCTGGCTGCCCGCCGGAGGTTATGAATATCTTATCGACGCCTGCGGCGCTGCCAGCTTTGAGCAGCACGAGTTCCAGCTCTCTGCTGATTGGCCGGTCGCGGATTTTGCCTTTTAGACCTGATTGATCAATCGTTGTCATTGTACCCCCCTGACAACGCGCCAACTGAAAAGCTCAACTAATTTAAATATCCCTAATGTAGCATCTCAATTTAAGCGCGTATTGTCACCTACTGTGCTGTTAAGGATGTGGTTGCCAGACGCGCCTGACAATGAGTTCCGGCGGCACAGGCGCCCCAGGTTGTCCAGCGATCAGGGTGTCCCGACACTGCCGGAGGCGAGCTGCACGAGTAGATGCGTGACGATCGCGTCGCGCTTGGCGAGCCCCTTCGGGCGGCCGTCGCGGTCCAGGGCCACGAGCGTCCGACGCGCCAACTCGTCTATTTTCTTAAGCGCCTCCGCGTTCGTTGCGTTGGCGGCGATCGCTTCACCGGTAAAGCCCGGCAACTCAAGAAGCTTGCTCGCATCAGGGGCATCAAGCGCTTCGCGAAAACGTTCCTGAGCCTGGAAGTCGTTCTGGCCAGCGAGAAAATTGATCACGGCTCGACCGTCGGCGGACGCGACAAATTTTCCTTCTGCATCCGTCACGACCAACGTCAGCTCCGGATCGAAACTCGACAACGCCTGAAGATAAAGGACGACCGCGGAAGGCACGTAGTAACCTGGTCGGCCGAGTTTCAGCACCAGCGCCACGGGCTTGCCAGGTACCAAGTTGCGCGTGAAGCCCTCGATTGCCGAAACGCCGCCTTTCTCGACTGCTTGGAAGTCCTCTACTACATCGGTGAGCGGTAAGAGCTTGACTTCTGCTTTTGCGGCTTCGCGGAACTTGAGCGCGACACCTCCGGCGGAAAATTCACTGATAGCACCCGACGCGATGCCCCAGACGCCGAGCGGAAGCAACAGCAGCGCAATGAAGGTCGTACTCTCGCCGATCTGGAAACGCTTGAGGATCCAGGCAAGCAAGATTGCGATTGGAATGCTGGCGATGGCATATGCTATGGCGCTCATCGTTTACTCCCGCACTTGCGCGATCTGGTATTCTGGTCTTCGAAACCTCTCGAGACAGAACTCGAGGCGTTGGCGGCGTCAGCAAGTTTACAGGGGCCGTACGCTGCCCAAAACGGCGCGGCTTCCAGCTTGTCCATACGCCCGCAGGCTCCAAGTGAACGTCACAAGTGAGATAAGCGAAAACAGAGATTTTGAAACCAAGCCGGCCATGAAGGTCGCCTGATATGCCGGTTCGATCAGAATACTTGTTTCAAGCAGAATGTAGATTGTGATGAATATCGCTCCGAAGCAATAAAGGGGAAGTTTGAGGCCTCTGAGGTTTTCTTCTTGGTCGGTCAGGCAATCCGTTATCACGCAGATGCCGACACCGTACATTGCTGGAATAAGGGAGCAGATCGCGTAATAACCCAAGAGCACAAGAATTCCCCCTTGGCCGATCTGCAGCAGCCCGATTACGCTGTCATATCTCCACTGGTACAGTATCACCCAAACGATGGCTGTAGCGAAGGCGCAGATCGTAGCGGCGAACACGATGCCGCCGTACTGAGAAAGCGGGAAATTGCGGACGTCCGAGAATGGTGTCCATGTGCCCTGCTCGATCTTGTAGGTTCGTACGAAAAGAGCGCAAATCGCGGCGACAAGAAAGCTCGTAAAGAGCGAGGCCGAAGTGAAGAAGGCCTCTTCGAAAGGACCTACGCTCGATCGGCTGGGCGAGAGAACCGCATGCACTTTGTGGTATGCCGTCAGCAAGATGACGCAGCTCGCAAATGCGGTGAAGCTCGCTAGCAAGGCCGCATTGTTCCAAGGCCGAGGTTTGCTCCGGCTCCTTCGTACAAGCAACAGCAGTTCTCCGAGCACGACGTCCAGCCTGGACCGAGCGCCCGGGTCCGGATGGAGGTATGCCTTCATCACTCTGGTATCGTTCAGAGCGATGATCGCGAAAAGGGCGCTCAGTCTCCGGTTGGATATTCCGATCTCCGTAGCCTTGGCGCGCCACAGGTCGGCTAGCGTTAGATAGAACCTGATATCTTCTTGTTGCAGCGGCGGCGAAAACGAGCCTGGATTCGCAAAAATTTCGGTCGAAATAGATTGAATTCCTTGAGGGTCTCCATCCTTGATAGGAAACTCAAAAGAGGTCTTACTTCTGTCCATGACATATCTTACGACGGGTGAAGCCAGCGTCTTTGCCACAAGATCCTTTACTTCCTGCTTCAGGCTTTCGGATCTTGGACGAAGAACGTCCAGTATATCGCGATATTTGTCAAACTCCCCCGCTGACCAAATGTCCTGGCCGTTGAGCGTCCATCTTGCGAACAGCTCGGCACCGACCGTCCGTCTGGCGACCTTGTCAGCCTCTTCGCGAGAACAGCCAGCGTAAAGAGCGAGGCTCTGAATCTTACGAAACTTCTGTAGGTCTGGCTCATAGCGAGGATCCCGTCCGACATAGGCCTCAATCTCGCTCTGGGACAGCTTGGTCACACGCTCGAAAAACTCGTCGGGAATATTGGACACGCTATGTGCCATGCTTCGCAGGCTAAGCTCGATCTGAGCGAACAACGGGGTAGACGGGATGACGCCGATGACAATGAGGGCCGCAGTGAGCGGCCATGCCGGTCCTTCAAAGCCCTCGAGCTTTCCATCGGCGAGAACGCGGACGATCGGCTGCGAGGCGCACATAAAGAAATAGAGAATTTCCAACGACACCGTGTATATCAGATAAGCCTTTCGGAAAACCCTCTTGCCGACAATTGCCGGAAGCGAAAGAAGGCGTACGAAGTCGAATTCCTCCCCTCTGGGAGGTGTGATCAAGGACTCGACCCGTTTGCGTGAATGAACAGCGATCGTCAGCGCCCCGAACAGGAAAGATAGACTCGTAGGATCACGCAACCAATCGATCGAAAGCAAGGTGCCCATGTTTGTGCCCCCCTCAACATCTGTTGATCTGCGGATTGCATTGGGCGCTCGCGTCTACTGATGCAACGGGAACAAGACTGCACGATAAAGTGAACGACAAAATCAGGTTCAAAAAGAAGTTCGTTCGCATAATAAACTCCATAATAGCTCGCTCGCCGCTTGTTGGGCTTGAGATATTCCGAGTTTCACACTAGGTTCCGCTTGGCCATACGCTGGCCGTTAGTATTGCGATGCTCGGTATTTGGTGGCGCTCACACAGGGCGACCGGAGTCATCATGATAGCGTAAAGTGCGCTCAGCGTGTGTTCCGTGCGTTACATCCAGACCGCTCTTAGCGTGCAAGTATTGCTAGTTTTGCGCTTTGTTTATATGCGGCTTAATTCGCCGCAGGCCACCTCCGGCGGCTCACGCCCCTCCATTCAGAACATCGCTGGCATGCTAGATCCGCAGCGTGTTCCTGAGTGGCGTCAGCCATGGCATGTTCGGCGCCTGCGGCAAGGGATCATATAAGCTCGTCACTTCCGGGTGATTTCTCAGGCATTCGGGCCTATAGATCCGAAACTCGTCGTACTGAACGAAACCCGTCAGTTGGAAGCGCTCTAAAACCGAAGGATGCAACTGCGCGTCTCTTGGTATCTCCCTGAAACCCTGAGTCCACTTCACTCGACCGCTCTTGCATTCGTCATGCTGAGCGCCGCTGCACGGAAGAGGTTCAGCCAGTTTTGCTCGATAATGATCGGATGTGGAATGTTCGTCCTCCGCTCCACCATCCAGGCGAGCGCGACGTCGGAGAGCCTCGACTCATTCTCGGGATAGCTCCCGCCAATATCCGTGGACGCCGGCGTGTCGTCCTGTAGGGCTTATAGACATTGCTGCGCCGTTCGTCTGGCATCCGCCCGCCTGGCCCGTGCCGTCCGAGAAATGAGAATGTTCTTGCTCATCTGTCGCCCTCCAACAAATGCACATCGAAGAAGTTTTGATTCATGGTCTGCTCATCAGAGTGTTCTGCAGAAATCGCAGGTAAAGAATCGCGAGAACCAGGAAGAACAGGAAGTCAAAAGCGGCGAACCACAAAAATCCCCCGCCGCAGAAGGTCCAGATGGTCGCCATCCAGAGTCTGCCGAGTACGCCGATTATGTTGGGAGCGCGGTGATGCGCAGGGTCTAGGAAACCCGGAACGTAGAGCCCTGTGACGAGGATCAACGTCGCGCCCCAGCCTCTCACCCAGCCGGTCGGCAGCGGCTCCGGAAGGCCAAAGACATTCGAGACCCAATAAGGAAGGAAGATACAGGCGAGCCCGATCAGGAGGTGCAGGACCAGGTTCAGGCCGAGCACGCGGCGATAGAGGGCAAGGCTGTCGGCTGCACGCGCCTGAGTCCAGCCGACCGTCAGTTGGTCCATCATGTCGAACTCCGTTTCAGAACGTCAGCAAATATGCGAGAAGGTCGTCCTTTTCCGCCTCGGTCAGGTCCACGCCGTAAGCGTGCCCGCCGGAACTGTTGCCGGGCAATGTTGTGTCGAAGCAATATAGGCCTTCGGGGCGATGTCCCGGGTCGCAGGCTGGCGATACGAAACCGCCGGACGGATCGATGACGTCCGATCCCCGAATGAACGCCTTTGGCCGCCGCTCCGGCGGTTGCAACAACGCCGCAAGCGTGGGGACCGAACCGTTGTGAAGATAGGGACCGCGCAGCCACAACCCATCGAGCGGCAGGTTGGCGTAACCGTCCGTCTTCTTGAAGTGTTTGAACTGGTAGGGCGTACCCGCGAAGAGTTCGGCCAACTGGCGGGCGCGGAACCAGTCCGTGTAGGAATCCAGGCGCGATCTGTCGGTGCCGAGTTCGGCAATCGGCTCCACCTGCCCGATCCTGGCGCCTTCGAACACGTAGTCCCGGCCCTCCTGGTGGCCATGGCATGAGGCGCAGGCTGCTCGGTAGGTGATCTTGCCGCGAGCGACTGCCTCTCGGTCCGGCTGATGCGGACTTTGGGGTGGCTTCAGCCCGCCGAGCCAGTCGGCCACGCGCTCGATCGCCTCGTGGTCGACGGTTTCGGGGGTGACGCCGGCGCCGATCGCCGCCGAGAGGTTGCGCTCGCCGAGATTGGCGTTGTTGCCGTCCCAGTGAAGGTTCATGCCTTCGCGCGGCCTCTGGTCGAAGACGGCCGGCAGGTCGGCCACGCCGATCCTTTCCTGCGCATCCAAGACCGATTCCCTCACTCCGAACTGGATCAATTTATATGGATTGAACGTGTCCACCCGTCCCGGTCCCCAGGGAGGCTGCTTGTCCAGCAGCGGCAGCAGTGCCGCCCGGGTTTGCAGCAGCCCCTCTCTGAACATCGGCAAGACCGCGATGCGCCAGATCAACCTGTCGACGAGGCCAAGTTCTATGCCTTGCTTCTCCATTTCCGGGAACAGCCGATCCGGCGCGAGCCTCGGATCGACTGCGAGCGAGAGAACCAAGCGTACGAAGCGCCCGAAGTCGAGATTATTGGACGGCATGGCCGGGACGATGTGCGCCGGCCCCTGCGCTGTCTCGCGCCATGTTCCGGTGTGACACGTCGCGCAGTTCAGCCAGACGACATCTACCCCGCGGACCTTCCGTCGCGATACGCCGATCGGAAGGTCCCGAGGATTGCCGTCGAGATCCTTCTCGTAGAGGAAGCCGAAAGTGGAGTAGTCGTTGCGACCGCCGAACTCGGTAGGAAATAGCGCCGGAAGGGTTTTCCAGATCGCATAAGGAATGCCGCTGTTTGGTTCGGCGCCGATCGAGCCGTACTTGAAGTGCTCGCCGATGTCGGCGTAGTGCGGTGTCCCGTTGTCCGAGATACGGCTGAGCACATTGATCGCCGCAACGAGGGCGACGACGGAGAGGAGCAGCACGACAAGCGTGACCGCGGCGAAGAGGTTTACCTTCCAGTTACGCCTGAGCCGCCATGCCTCCACTGCAGTGACGTATTCGGGCCGCATCTACACCTCCCCGGACGAAGGAACGCGGAGCTCCGGTCGCGCACGGTAGATGCTCATGAGCTGCTCGATCATGGCGTCGCGCGATGAAAAGCGTGACTGTTCATAGCAACCCATCGGATTTTCTGGCGCATTGACCAGGCACTTGTTGCAATAAGTGCAGGGCACAGCCGGTCTGTCGGCACCGTGCTGCCACAGCTGCACAAGATCGGGATTGGCGATCAGTGAGCGGGCGATCGCCACCGCGTCGAAGGCGCCCGAGGCGATGCCCTCACGCACGACGGAAGCCGTCTGGTAGCCACCGGTGCTTATCACGGGGATCGAGACGGCCGCCTTTATCGAGCGCGCCTCCTCGATGCTGATCGCCTCGAAGGGGCGCCCTTTTTTCATTCGGAACCAGATCCACCGAAAGATCGGCCGCAATAAGGGGTAGCGGAACAAGAGGAAGTTCCGCAGGCCATAGACGCCGGAGCTGATGAGCGTGTCGTAGGTGACCGCGAGGTCGGCGATCGGCAGGTCGCCTGGTGGGTTGAGCGGATGCGGAAACAGTGAGCCGGTGGAGACGTGCAGGGCGTCGACGCCCGCAGTCTCGCACCACCTGGCAACCTGAAGAGAGTCCGCCAGGGTGTTGCCTGTGCCCTCCCACGGGATCACGTTGTTACGTTCGATTGCGCTTAACTTTACCTGTACATGGAAATCACGCCCAACCGCGCCGCGGATCGCTGCAACGACCTCGAGCAGAAACCTGGCGCGGTTCGCCAGCGAGCCGCCGTATTCGTCGGTGCGGTCGTTGATCCCTGAGCTCAAGAATTGCGTGAAGAGATATCCGTTGGCCGCGTGCAATTCGACCCCGTCCAATCCGGCCTCGCGTGCCCGCCAGGCACCGCGTGCAAAGGCGGCGACGGTGCGCGCAATGTCCGCCTTGGTCATAGCTTGGCATAGAAAGCCGTGAAGCGGCTCCTTGCGGCTCGTGGAGCTCAATGTCGGGCGATGTTGGTTGTGCACGCCGGGCAGATCCATCTGCCGGCCGGAATGGCTGAGTTGCAAGATGTACTTGGCACCGAACGAGTGTACCGCTTCCCCGAGCTTTGCCCACAGCGGAATGAAATCGTCGCGGTGAATTGTCGCGTAGCCGGCAATGATCCGGCCTTCCATCAGGACCGGGACGTAGGAGGAGATGATCGCGCCGACACCCCCCTTCGCGAACTTGCATTCCCAGTTGATGCGCGTCTGTGTGAGCGAGCCGTCCTCGTTGTCGAACCGTCCCGAGACGTTCGAACGGAAGACCCGGTTTTTTACGCTGAGGTTGCGGAAGCGAAGCTCCTCAAAAATAGGGTCGCTCATCGTATCGACTCGCTCGAGCACGCACTCTCCCAGACCGCGCCGAGGAGAGCAATGGTCCAGTCACCAGCCGGGCAATGGCTCCAGCTGGCGGCCATGAAGGTAATTTCGGGCTCGGGGTGCCGGATGCGGGCCGCGTCGAGACGCAGGAGAACGAGCGCTCCGACGGGGAACGTCCCCCTTTTCGTGGTGGCCGCAGCGGACCAGCGTCTTGGCACGCTCTCCGGCGCTCGCAGGGAGCGAGCGACCGCTGTCGGCTTCGACATTCTGTCCCGCGCACCCGGTTCAAGCCAAAGTTCCCGCATAGCCCGCAGGCTGCGCACGAGGCTGTGGACAGCAATAGCTGTGGCATGGACGGCCGGCGGATCGTCTCCGACTGCGCCGCAAAGCACCCGCCGGGAGCGCGTGACTGCGCCAGTCGCGATCCAATAGAGCGTGCGCAGCAAGTTCATGCTGCGCGGAGCCGCTTCGAGCACGCATGCTGCCCGCCACGTCTGAGGCGTAGCCCGGTAGTCACTGACGAACAGCCGACCGATCGCCTCCTGGGCCATCGGTCCGATGGCGTCTTCCTCGCGCTCGCCGCGAACATAAGCGGCGAGCTCTGCGACATGATCCGGTGCAATTGTTCCTGCCGAGACGAAGCCGTTCAATCGCGTCCTGAGCTCGGCCTGGCGTTCGCCGCGGCGTGGATATGTGCGTGGCGAAACCGAGGGCAGGGGCGCCGTTGGGGTGCGTAAGGTCCGCCGGATACGCCGCGCGATCAAACGGTTTAGAAGCGGGCCTCCCCCCGTGAATTCGCGGTCCAGTCGCGTGTCCTCTGATGCGTCTGCGATCGAGGCAGGATCGTCTAATCTCAGGAGGTCGACAAGGCCGGGAATTCTAAGGCGGCTGGTCATGCCGGTGTCCTCCGCCGCCATGGGAAGAAGACGTTGCGAACATCGCCGAAGCATGATGCGAGATCCGGACAGTGCCGCTCCAGAACGCTCCTGAAATTATTGTCGCGAATCCAGTCGAATCCGGCGCGCGTATAAACCTCTGGCCGAAAATCCTCTGTAAAGAAGCGGTCGCTCTTCAGCCGCCGCGAGGCGAGTAGAATGAAGATGCGGAACGCCGTATCGGAAAAACCGAAGCCCGGCGGCGTACCATTGCGGCTAGCCTTGCTTTCCGCCAGCGTGCCAACGAGAAGGTCGACCTTCTCGACGTCGCCATATACATCCCGGAGCTCCGCCTGCCATTCGATATCGTCAGTGAGTTCCTCGAAACTCTTGGGAACGACCATGCCGAGGTGCCGCCGGAAAGCGCAGTAGCGCGGCACGCCTCTTTCTCGATCGCGCAGCAGGTCGATAGACGCAAGGTCGATGAACACATCCGCTTGCGAGGGATCGTTGGGCGACTTGAGCGGAGCCTCCGGCATTTTGCGCAGCCCATTGGGATAATTGTGCAGAACCAGCGCCCCCGGATGGCTCGTTCCGAACGAATAAAGCACGTCATCGAAGGCAACCTTCGGATAGACTTCGGTACGTACCTTGCCGCGCGTCACGCCGAAGAAGTCGGTCCGCAGCAGTTCGTCATCGCTCTCCCGACTGCGCAATGAAAACTCGTCCGGGATCAGGCTGTGCATCCGATAGACTGCGGTGAATTCCTCGGTCATGGCATAGGGTGCAGCATGATGGTCGGCGGGCGAGCCGGGGATGCCGGAGAGCAGCTCACCGTCGCCCACCCGTCCATAGGCGCGTCCGAAACGTTCGCCCAACAGCCCCCACCAGTTGCCGCGCATCGCCAGCCGCCCCTCGGGCGAGTTCATCAGTGCCGGCGTCCATTCGGTCGTATGAATCTTGGCGAGCAGCGCCGCGTTCACCAATCTGGCCTTTTGGAAGAGCCACTCCCCGTCTGCTCCCGGATTGTCGATGCGCAACCGGTCTACGATCGAATTGTGCTCGCGGGCAAAGAGGGTATGGAGCAGCGACAAGCCGAGCCACCAATTGCCGTTCACTCCAGCGAGCTCTTGACCCGCCGTCTTGTGGCCGGGGTGCAGCGGAAGGTGGCCGTCTGGCAGAATGGCTAATTTGCCGTTCTCAACGATGAGGCCGGTTTCGCGGTCGGTCCGCACGAGACGGATACGCTCTTCACTGGAGCCGTAGATCTGCGAGGCGTCCCACCAATGGGTCTCCGTGTTGATGTAAGCGTCGGGGCGGTTCGCGTCGCCGGTTCGCCGGTTGTCGGGCCTCGATTTCAGAATGGACATCCGCCCGCCCGGCCAATCGTCCCCCGGGGGGACTTCGAATTCGTGTTTGACCGAGGCGTCGTTCTCACCGTGACTCAGCCAATCATGAACCATGAATTGCAGCCAGGCCGGCACGAGCAGATTTAGATGCGGTACGGGCACGAACGTCCGTCGCTGCAGCAGCCGGATGCTGACCAGACGAGGGTTGGGGTCATAAATGCCAGGCGCCTGTTCACCAAAAGTGTCCGGAATCGGTACGTTGCGACCGAAGCGCGTGCCGGCCATGCCCATCCACGGCTCACCGAGATCGTTATAGCTCCCGTCCGCCGTGCGCTGGTTGCGCACATCGACCGCTGCGGGCGGAACGCCGAGGCGAGGCGAAGTCTCCGTGTCGAAGAGATTGCTCTCGCGCATGTTGACCCGTATGCCAGCGAGCGTCGGCATCGCGACGAGGAAGGGCCATCGATGCCACGGTCTTATCCGACTCGTCAGGCGCGCAAAAAGTCCGAGGAAGCGCTCTAACATCATCAACTCCCCATCGAGATTACGATCGGTGATACTCGTCAAACGTCGCGCACGCTCGGTCGGCCGACGGTCATCGCCGCAGGCACTCCGATCCTGCCAGGAGCATGAATAGACGTGAAATAGAAACTACGCCGCCCGCTTTTTCGGCGGAGCGCCGTAGTAGAACCAACCAAATATTATTCAGGCCACACTAATTTAAATTCCTACAGTGGTCAATCACCTGTTGTGCTGCGCAATAATATCAACTTCGTTACTGATGACTCGCGCGACCACGTCCAGACGTGACGCCATAATTGTCCAACGTTTCTGGCCAAGCCCGGCAGTTCGCGGCAGCGATTTCAAATCTTCGTCGTTCACTGGCGAGCTTTTTGTTTTGCCGTGCCAAGCATCGCAGTTCACTACTACAAATAGCACGCCTTACGGGCCACGAGTGTTACGTTCGTAACTGCCCTCATGCTCGCGCCGATTTAAAATCACCGGATACGTAAGCACTCGGTGTTCGCATTGCTCTGGGTCTCTCGAGCACGTTTCCTTTGCTGATCACATTATGACAACCTGCGGCTGAATTCCTCGTTAAGATGTCTGTGTAAAGCCAAGTATTTCTTATGAGTTTTCAAATTACCAGGCAGACAAATGTCCAAGTGTCGTTGCCTCGTGGCAAGCATGACTTGGCCTTTCGGATGAATGTTATAAAGCGTTATTTGACAAGAGATCAACCTGTGAGAGAATTCGGCGGGACTAAATTAGGAGAGGAGAAGCGATCATGATTGTATTGCAGTCCCATGGAGGAAAAGAAAAGGCCAAACCTTTAAACGAGATCACATTCGAAGCCGACCGCCCCGCGGGTACCGACATTGCGGTCGATGAGCAGGCCGATTTCGGTTATCTGGTTCCGCCGCTTGATGCGCCGGAAAACTATCTGCCCCAATCAGGCGAGACAGTTGGAGAGCTGGACGAGCTCGGCAACCTGATGATCGACGCAGTGAGCACGCAGCCGGAAGATCCGGCTGGCGATTCGACCATCCCGCCGGTGCTGACCTACTGGGGTCAGTTCCTTGACCATGAACTGACGGCTCGTACCGACCGCGAAAGCGCGATCACCAGTGTGACGAATGCGCATCCTCCGGTCGCCTCCTCGACGGTCGAAAGCCAGCTGAGAAACGCGCGGTCTCCTCGGTTCGATCTGGACAGTGTATACGGCGGATCACCTTTTGGACCCGGAATCACTCCGGATGTGGTGACGGTCATATCCGGAATGCGTCACCCCACGTTCGTCAACAAGATGCGAGTGGGGACTGCGGTGGAGCGGGGCCCCTTGCCGGACGGCCTCGATGAGCATCGCGACCTTCCGCGCTACGTGCAGGTGCAGGGATCCGTGCGTGAGGCGGCTCTTCGCATCGCTGAGGCTCAGATGAATCAGGAAGAGTTTCAGAAGTTTTCGGAAACGCTCCCTCAGCGGGCTTTGATCGGCGATACCCGCAATGATGAAAACCTGGTCGTTGCGCAGTTCCACCTGAGTTTCTTGAGGTTCCACAACAAGGCTATAGACTTCCTGGCAAGCCATAACACCGGATGGATACCGGATTTCAACTCGGCGCAAATGCTGACCCGACTGCACTATCAGTGGCTGGTCGTCGAGGGATACCTTAAAGGTGTGTGTGACCCGACGGTCGTCGATAAAATCGTCGAGGATCGCGCGTCGCATTTCTTCAGGTTCAGAGCGGAATACGACGCACGCCGGCAAAGTACCCGGCTCGGCAATGCCTTGCCGCTTGAGTTCTCCGCAGCAGCCTATCGGTTCGGGCACTCGATGGTGCGGGCAATCTACGATTACAACAAAAACTTCGGCCGACCAGGCGGAATTCTGCCCAATGCCAGTCTTGAGCTGCTGTTTGCTTTCACCGGGGGTGGGGGCGCGTTGGACGGCGACAAGAGGCTGCCGAAGAACTGGGTGATCGACTGGACGCGATTTGTCGGCGTCTCACCGCACCCGGCCGATGGCGACGGTCCGGCTCGCCTTGCCCGCAAGATCGACACTGATCTCGCGCCGCCGTTGCACACCATGGACAAGGAAGGCAACGACGAAACGGATGAGCAGTTAAAGGCGCTGTTCAAAAGTCTGGCCCGCCGAAACCTCCGCCGCGGCTACAACCTTCGGCTTCCGACCGGGCAGGCGGTTCACAAATACCTCAGACAGCATGGCGCGGTAGAGACCAGTCCAATAACCGATGTCTCAGCAATCTTCGCATCGAAGCCCGCCCTCAGGGATTTTCTGAAGAACACCTCCTCAAGGATGTTCGAAAGGACGCCCTTGTGGTTCTACCTTCTGGCAGAGGCCGAACAAGCCGGCGGCAATCGTTTGGGCGAGGTTGGGAGCTGGCTCGTCGCCTCGACCTTCATTGGTGTACTGCTCGCCGACCCGGACTCGGCGCTTTCACGGGGCTTTACGCCGGAGCAAAGTCCGCTGCGCATGCCCGATGACAGCACTATCAACTCGATTGCCAAGTGGATGCGTTTTGCCGCCGTGATGGAGTGAAGCTTTATTCGCGGGCGATGCTCCCCGCCGCAACAGCGGCGGGGCTCCTCGCAGTTCCCGTCGAATCGGCACTGGGAATCACCGGCCGGTTTCTCAAAGACTGCTGATCTAAAGGTAGGTTAGCCAAGGGGGCGACAATGGAATACGATCCGGCAGTGCTCACGCGAATAGTGCTGGAGATTCTCGAAAGGGAGGCCGCAAACGGCCGTGTCGGACGCGCTCCAGATGATCTCGAACATACTGTGCGCCCGTCCCCTGCGGCGGTGGAGGGACGCCCGGCGCCGCAGACCGATATTCCCTTCGTCGAGGATGTGGTGCCGGCGGATCGCCCGTTTTCCGACGTCGGCGCGAAGGGCGGGGTCGATGATCCGGCAAAAATGTTGCGCGGCTGGACCGGGGCGCCGGACTCCGGGCTCGTGCTGGAGACGGCCGTCGGTCGATATCTTACTTCGCCGTCGGCGCTCTTGTCGGTCCTCGCGGACCGTCGGCGGGCGGTTGCGATAGTTTCAGCCGAAGGCACCGACTACAGGGGAGATGTCGGGAGGTGGAGCGGCACGGGATTTGTAGTTGCGCCCAACCTGTTCTTGACAAACCACCATGTGCTGAATTCGGTCCAGGTCGCCCGCAGCGCGAAGGTCGAATTCAATTACGAAATTTCCCCGGAAAATCTCCTTGTCGGTAATGGTGCGCCGCCGCGCGCCACGCAAAGCTTCTCCCTCGACCCGACGCGGCTTTTCGTGACAAGTCCGACAATCAATGGGCTCGACTATACCTTTGTCTGGATCGAAGGCGCGGCTCAGGCGGCCTTCGGTTCGATCCCGATGGAGCGCTCGTCGTTCACCGTTGATGAAGGAGCTCAGGCATTCGTCATTCATCACCCGGATGGCCGGCCGAAAGAAGTCAGCCTCGACGACACCGACATCATCGGTATCAAGACCACGATCATCCACTATTCTTCGGATACAATGGGCGGCTCTTCGGGTGCGCCCGTTTTTGATCACCGCGGACGATTGATAGCACTGCACCATGCAAGCCGCAGACAAACGGTCGAACTGCCGGACGGTGGGCGAACCGACGTCGTGAACGAGGGTATCAAGATTGCCGCAATCGCGATTGATTTGGAAAACAAGATGCGCTCGTCCGCTCCCGACGCGTCACAGGCAGAGGCGGTCTTGAGGGAGATAGGTGGCTCGGACACGATGTCCGGTTTTTTCGGTGGTCTGGGCCGGGAAATTGCCGCAGATCGCGTTGCTCCGGAGGCGGTCGTCGATACCTATCGCGGAACCGATCAGGACATCGACATCGGCTTTTGGAACATAGAGTGGCTCGCGACCCGGTGGCGGGACGACAAGAAACTCAATGGAGCCGCCCGCGTCATTGCTGACCTCAACCTGGATGCCTGGGGCCTGTCGGAGATTTCGCCGCCGGGGGTGAGGGCGCTCGTCGAGCGCATCGAAGAGATCTACGGTGATCGATACGAGTGCGAATTCTCCGAGCCGGATGCGCCGGAGGGAAAGCAATCGACGGCGATGATCTGGAAGAAATCTTCGTTGGTCGGAGAAACAGCTACTTGGCCGAGCAATGTCGAGCCGCTGTTTCGCTCTCGCAGCGACGACCCCGCCATCGGCCCCGAGGCAGTCCACGGCATGATCTTTGATCGTTATCCCGGACTCTTCCGTTTCAAGACGGCCGGCGACATGGCCCCCTATACCTTCTATGTTGTTCCCCTGCACCTCAAGGCGATGGACGAGGGAAGTCTCAGGCGCCGGCTTGCTTCGCGGATTCTCGCGCGAGCCGTCGAGGATCTCAGCGGTGAAACTGGACACGATGTCATCCTCGGTGGCGACATGAATGCGCCCCTCGCCTCGGACGACTTCAAACACATCGAGCGAGCCGGTTTCACGATTCTCGGCGCTCAGGACGAGAGGGAAGGCGCATTCACCTACCTCAAGAGCCCGCGATCCGCGATCGACAACGTCTTTCTGTCGCCAGGCATGCGGCAAAGCGTTGGATCCGTGGACTACTTCATCGTCGCCAAGGATCGCAGCATGTCGGACTTCGTCGACCGTGTCTCAGATCATCGGCCTATTGCAATGCGCCTCTCGCTCGGCAGGACACACGGCTCGGTCCTAGCGGAAGTCGGTGACATCGATGCCCTGATCGAGGAACTCCTTGCTCAGCAAAAGGCGAAGAATACACGCAAGCGCATCACGAGGAGGCGAACCACATGAACAGACCTCAACGACAGCTTCGCACGGTCGGCAGGAGCGGGAAACTACCCTATGGTGTGTTCAAGGAAATGCTGATGGATCCCGGCGTGCCAGACTCCGAAATCGCCAAGTATCTCACCGCCAGACCGAAGGAAAGCGGACCTTTCGATCCCGCCATCGTGCCTGATCCTTCCAAGGTCGCGATGACGGCGGAAGGCGAATTCGACGTCGAGAGTGCGATCCGCTGGGGCAACGCTGTCTGCCGATGGCGACGGCAAGCTCGCTTCGAGCGGCGCGTCGCAAACGGTGAGAGACAACCCGTGCTCGTCTCGGAGGGCGATTCCTGGTTTCAGTTCCCCTTCTTGATCGACGATGTGGTCGATCAGCTCGAATCCGACTTCTTGATCTGGAGCCTGGATGCGGCTGGCGATACCTGCGACAACATGGTCAATCGCAATCCCGAATACATGCAGGCGCTCGTCAAGCAAAAGGCGAACAATGTCAGAGGATTTCTGTTTTCGGCCGCCGGCAACGACGTCATCGGTGAGGATCTCCTCGGGCAGCCGGTGCTTGGGCGATTGTTGAAGCGCTATAGTCCAGGCAAGGATGCCGCCTGGCATGTGGACAGTGCACAGCTCGCCACAATTCTCTCGATCTTAGAGGAGGCCTACGCGAAGGTTATCGCGACGATTCGTCTCGATAGCTTCTTCACAAAATTGCCGATCTTCATCCACGGCTATGACTACGCCATCCCAGGCGGCTTTGCGGGGGATACGCGCCGGCCGATCTATGCAAGACAGGACGAATGGCTGGGAGGTCCGATGAAGAAGAAAGGGATCACGGATGTCGATCTTCAGCGAGACATCATCCGTATCCTGATAGATGCTCTCTACGATATGTTGGATCGAGTTGCGGGCAATAGCACGAGCACACACGTCCATGTGATCGATGCGCGCGGAATATTGTCGAAGGAGGATTGGGCGGACGAGATCCACGGTACTTCGGCCGGCTTCAAGAAGGTGGCAAAACGGTTCGCCGAAAAGATCGGAAGGGGGATCCGCAACCGGTGAGCGGTCTGCCGGGCCGCAAGGTGTGCTATTTGGCTCGGTGACCGTACGGCAACTGATCGTTGCGCCCACAAAGTTTCATGCGAAATTAGCGCCTGCCTCAGCGAGCGCGTCCAATGCAGTTACCGCGCCCGCGTCGCAGTCATGCACATACTCTGCCTCATGGAAACGTCGACGTGCGTGTGTCCGGAAGCTTCGAAGAACTTCTAAGCACCGGCCGGGAGTCGGGACGGTGCACAAGATTGTCCCGCCGGCGTTGCGTTCTTAGTCATTCCGGTATTGAGCGCCGGCTCATGCGAGCATCTGAACCACTGACCGCTTAACTCGCTGTTCAATCAAGGCGAGTGACTGCGGCCTATCCTGGCATTTCTATCCCTTCTCAACCGCCTCAAAACCTCAAGCCCGCAATGTACGGCAGGGCAGGTCCCGAACTACTGAGGGCACGAATGCTGCCGCGCCACACAAATGAGGAAGACCCTAATTAGATGCCAAGCCATATATTTGTCCTGCGGCCGGCACGCCGCCTCTTGCGGGTCGCCGAGCGCCCGCAATGTCGTCATTGCGCGGTCCCTCGGGCAACATGCTTCACTGGGCCGCTTATCGGCGACGATAATGTGGACGAACGTAGGTTCCGTTCTTGCGGAAATAACCCCGCACGTAGGTTGAACCGCCTCCGCCGTAGCTCGTGCTCGCCCAAGAGCCGTAGCCGTTGTAGCCGCCCGGCCTTGATGCTGCGCTCCTAGCGCCGCACCGACGCCCTGCGGCGTCCAGGCTTTCCGGCGTTGGACAGTTGCCGGTATAGACGCCCGACGAGTATGAGCCGTGGGACGATGACGAAGCCGGGCGCGGGGGATAAGTGTCGCCTGCATACGCCGGATAAACGCCGGCATAGCTTCCTGGCCCCGGCCTGCTACCAGTAAGCACATCGCCGGCGCCTGAGCCAAAAGCCACAGACCCACTTGCCCCGTCAACGAGCGATACGGTGCCAACACCCGACCTTCCGCTCGGCGCACGGGTAACTGTGATCGTGCCGTAGCGGCCGTCCGAACAGGCCACTGGTGCGGAGATCGTTGGCCGTGTATCGAAAGCATCATAGTTCCCGCGGCAGACGATGTTGCCGTTCGGAGTGGCGACCTGAAAGCTTCCACCTTCGACCGATGCCGTTGTCGTCCCGGTCAACACTTCACCATTGGTCATTTTGACTGCGGCCGGCAGCGTGATCGACCCGCACGAACATAGTAAAAGCGGCAGACCTACCGTTAGAAATCTCAATACCATCATGATGATGTCCCCCACCATGGGATCAACTATGACAGCAACTTAAGGGCGAGTCGAGTCAATCACGGTCGCACTTTCTGGCGACGCTGAACAAGTCCGATCACCCGTCAGAGGATAGGCTGGTGAGACAGTAGCCAGCTCTGCCTGACTCCAACAAATTCGCCGGAACTGCTTGCGCAATGACTGATGCAAGAGATGGGGTCCAATGGTTCGAATCTGGTCAAGGCGAGGAATAGGAGTCGACATCCCGGACTGGGCGGCATGTTTCCGGGCTTCCGATCGTCTCAGTCGGGTGGAAGACGGGCCTTCGTCTCGCTCAACGGAATGAGCAGGGTACACCAATTGCGGTCATTGCCTCGGCTTGTATGAATGACCGATTTGGGTCGATGAACGAACCCGCTGCGCGGGAGGGCGTCTGCGGTTGAGGTAGAGCTAGTGGTCCGATCGTCGCGCTCGCATTGAGCGTCGTCCGGCAGAGGCAGAGCATGGCGGGCTTCTTCAACAAGGAGCCCGACCATGACTTTACCCGTTCTCGATGCCCCTATCAGCCCACTGCGCCAACGGCTGATCGACGACATGAACATGCGGCGTTTCTCACTCGAGACGCAGCGCAATTATCTCCGCGACATCGCCGGTAATGGCAATGGCATCGGCGGCGCAGTCGTTGCGGAATTCGACGGTCGCATTGCCGGGCTTGCGGCAGGTCTGGAGGTTCTGGGTAAAGCGCCCTCTGAAGACCTGCGGCGCTACAGTCGGTTGCGGCAAAAAGCACAGCGTGGCCGGACCTTCATCGACCTGCTCTACCAGCCGGCCCTGTCGTTTCGGGCGCCCGCCGAGGGTGACGTCATCGCCTGTCGCTGTGAAGAGGTTTCCGTCGGTGCCATTCGCGCGGCTGCGGTCAGCGGTGTCGCGGGGCCGAACCAGCTGAAAACCATGCTGCGCTGTGGCATGGGGCCGTGCCAGGGCCGTATGTGTGCCGCGACCGTTGCCGAACTTCTCGCGGACACACAGCACCGGCCTCAAGCTGAAGTGGGCACCTATCGCCTTCGTCCGCCAATCAAGCCGGTGCCGCTTTCGGAAATCGCGGCGCTCCCTCATACGCCTGAGGCGGTTTACGCCGTCACAGGCACCCATTCCGAACACTGAACCAGAAAGGTATCGAAAATGGTCCAACGTTCCCTGCAAACCCCGATCATGCACCGCGTCGTCGAGCACAATGGTATCGTCTATGTCGGCGGCACGACCTGCGACGATGAAAGCCTCGACATGGCCGGCCAGACCCGCGAAATCCTTGCCAAGCTCGACCGCTATCTTGCGGAAGCCGGCACGGACAAGTCGAAGCTCTTGACGGCTAGCATCTTCGTCACCGATCTCGGCAAGAAGCCGGAGATGGATGCGGTCTGGAAGGAATGGATTGCACCGGAAAACTTGCCGACCCGTGCCACGGTCGGCATTGCCGATCTCGGTGGAGAGACGATGATCGAGATCGTCGTCTCGGCTTACAAGTAGGCGGAACATAGTTTCGCGTCCTAGACCTCGCCTCCAGTTGGAGCCTCTCGTCTGATCGCTTCACCTAGGCCTACTATGTCCGATTTGCCGTATCAAATGGCAGGTGTCGCCCTTGCCTGACCCCGGCGCTCTCGGCCACCGTTTATCCCGCGAGCCAAGAGAAGGAGCGAGAGAACGTGAGCGCCAATATTACCGTCAACTCTTTGGAAGCACGAGATATTCGATATATGCTCCATCCACACACGAACCACGTTAAGCACCGGGAAGTTGGCCCGTTCATCATCGAGAAAGGTGAGGGCGTTTTCGTATATGACACTGCAGGGAATCGCTATCTCGAAGGCATGTCGGGCATGTGGTCTGCCGGGCTTGGCTTTAGCGAGCGACGCCTCGGCGTTGCGGCAAAAAAACAATATGACAACTTGCCTTTTTACCACACATTCGTCCATCGATCGACGCCGCCGATTATCGACCTATCCGAAAAGCTAGTCGAGATGTCGCCTGTGCCGATGAGCAAGGCGTTCTTCAACGCCTCGGGATCCGAGGCGATCGACACTATTATTAAGCTGTTGTGGCAACGTTCGAATGCCATGGGCGAGCCCGACCGCAAGAAGATACTCGCACGAAAACGGGCCTATCACGGTGCAACCATCGCGTCCAACAATCTGACCGGCCTAGATGCGAACCATTGGGGCCATGATCTGATTCTGCCCGTGGCGCGTCTAACCTGTCCGCATTTCTATCGCGAAGGACTGCCTGGAGAGACGGAAGAGGAGTTTGCCACGCGTCTCGCCAAGGAACTTGAAGATACCATTCTGGCTGAAGGACCGGAAACGATTTGCTGCTTTATCGGCGAGCCAATCATGGGGGGCGGAGGTGTTATCGTACCGCCGGAGACCTACTGGGAAAAGATCCAGACCGTTCTCGAGAAGTACGACATTCTCTTCGTTGCTGACGAAGTCATCTGCGGTTTTGGTCGTACCGGGAAAATGTTCGGGACACAGAGCTGCGATTTAAGGCCCGATGTGATGGTCTACTCGAAGCAGCTGACATCATCATATATTCCCTTCGCTGCGTTCGTCATGAATGAGAAAGTCCTGGGGCCGATCTATGAGGCAAGTGTAAAGTATGGCGGCATGTGGCATGGCTTTACTACGTGTGGCCATCCAGTAGCCGCTGCTATTGCACTTGAAACGATCCGCATCATTGAGGAGGAGAATCTTCCCGACAACGCAGCGAGGATGGGTGAAAGACTTCGGCGAGGTTTCAACGAATTCCTCAATCATCCGCTTGTGGGCGAAGTTCGTGGAGTTGGGCTTCTCGCAGGAGTTGAGCTTGTCATAAATAAGCGCGAAAAGATCGGTTTGGAAACCGTCGGTCAACTCGGTTCGATGGTCGCGCAGCGCATGCAGGCTAACGGCGTGATAACCAGACCGACTGACGACGCTGTGCTGTTCTCACCCCCAATGATCATCACACCCGATGAAGTTGACATAATCGTTGACGCTTTGGACAGATCACTCGACGAAGCTGCCGCACAACTCGGCATTTAGGTTCTTGTCGTCTTCTTGGTGCCGCCGTCTTGGGCTACTCATTCCCTTAAATCTACCTCGATTTAAGGACAAAAGACATGCAGCAATTCAAAGTGCTACCGCGACCTTTGCGCGTCTCATAAGACGCGCGGCGCTCTAGGGTGCTTCTGGTGCCTTCATGATCGGAGGTGGATGCGCATCAAGAGTATTCATCATTTAGCCTTTCTCTGAAACCCTGAATTCCGATACGATCGGCTTGGTTAAGCTGTATGCGATCCCCTCGGCAATCACGTTTCGACGTCTGGTACGGTTCTGCCTAATCCGATAGCAGGAACGCTTTTGGTTCCTGTTGCTCATGCATTTTACTCGTAAGGATGTAGGCTCGTGGTCAAAAGCCTTCCCGTGCGATATCTCTGGCAAAGTACGTCAGAATGAGGTCTGCTCCGGCTCTCTTGAATGCGCCAAGGGTCTCTCTAACCACCATTTTTTCGTCGATCGCCCCTGCTTTCGCAGCGAACTTGATCATCGAATATTCGCCACTGACCTGATAAGCAACTAGAGGGAGGAGAGTGCGTTGACGAAGGCGGGTGAGTACGTCCAAATAAGGGAGGCCGGGCTTGACCATAAGCAAGTCCGCGCCCTCAATTTCGTCGAGCAGTGATTCACGCAACGCCTCACGGCCGTTGAGATGACCCATTTGATAACTCTTCCGGTCTCCGTTCAGTTCGGAACCAGCGGCCCCTCTGAAAGGGCCATAAAAGCTGGACGCGAATTTTGAAGAATAGGCCATAATCGGAGTACCTGAGAACCCAGCCTCATCCAGCGCTGCCCTCATCGAGGCCACCTGACCGTCCATCATGGCCGAAGGTGCGACCATATCGGCTCCGGCGCGCGCTGCGGCCACGGCTTGAAGGCTCAGATTTCTACAGGTTAAGTCGTTATCGATCTGGCCGTCGCGCAATACGCCGCAATGGCTATGAGTGGTGTATTCGCAAAAGCAGTTGTCGGAAATGACGATGAGCTCCGGCGCTGCGTTTTTCGCGGTCCGGATCATTCTTGAAAGCAGACCGTTTTCCGCCCAGGTGTCATGTCCATATTCGGACTTGTGGTGGGAGACGCCAAACAGCATGATGGCTTTCACACCCTCGCGATGAATTTCAGTGATTTCGTCGTGTAGTGATCCCTCGGGGACACGGTAAACGCCCGGCATCGTTTCGATCTCAACTCTTTCCGTGATTTCCTCTTCAACGAAGATTGGATAGATCAAATCGTTCATCGTCACGCTGTTTTCGGCGACCATGCTGCGGAGCGCCTCGCTTCGGCGAAGTCGCCGGTGTCTTGCCGTCGGAAACGTTGCCGTTTGCATCGGGATGTCTTTCTGGTCCTGGTTGATCAGTCCCCATCTTACCGCGGTGAAGGGCCGCAAGCTCAGCTGATCGTGCCAACTACTACGAGAAAGGCGACGATCAGGAGGTTACGTGTGCCGACGGCCCGGCCGTTCGCGTTGTCGGCTTGCCGCAGAAAGATTGTCCCCTTCGACGTATTTGTTGGCAGGATTCGGCATGCATCTGGCGCCATTTAATTCTATCGTCTTATGTAGAGTGCTCAGATGCCTCGTTGAGGATCGACCGCATCGAGCAAGCGAGTTTATCTGCAGCGGATGGAGGAGCCGGTGCTGAGACACTTTCACGTCATTCTGGCCTAGCGGAGCTAATCTTGCTCTGCCGAAAACCGCTGCGCGAATAGCCATTTCGAGCGGGTAGTGACGACAAGCAAAATGAATGAGCACTGCCTTGGATTCTGCCGGATTAATGTGCAGGCGGCGCTGAAAGAGACGCGACTTCCGCCAGAATAAGCATTGAAGATTTTGGCATGAAAGTTGCAATACTCTACCAAACTAACGCACGTTAGTTTGCTTTTGTCGAAGGAGGATATATTGGTCGAGTTCCAGCCCAGTATCGCAATCATCGGCAGCGGCCCCGCTGGTTGTTATACGGCTCAATTCCTTCGCAAGGAATGGCCGCACGCCGAGATCTGCGTTTTCGAAGCCTTGCCAGTGCCGTATGGTCTGCTTCGCTATGGAGTTGCCGCCGACCACCAAGGGACAAAGGCGGTCGCTGCCCAATTTGATCGGCTGTTCGAACGCGAAAACGTTCGCTTCGCGGGAAACGTTGCAGTCGGGAAAAATCTTGCCTTCGAAGAACTCGCCTCCAATTTCGACATCGTCGTTCTTGCGACCGGTTTGAATAGCGATCGAGGATTGACTGCAGAGGTTGACCCAAGCAGCCGAGTGCTTGGGGCGGGCTCGCTCCTCAAGGCGCTGAACGGCCACCCAGAAGTCGACTTGCCACTCCTTCCGAACGGCGCACTGACGCCGCTTGGCGAACGGCTAGCAGTTGTTGGCAATGGAAATGTCGCTATGGACACTATCCGGATTCTGTCGAAACCCCTACACAATTTCCAAGGTTCCGACGTTGATGACAAGCGTCTCTCTGAACTCCGTGCCGAGCGTGTTCGCTCTATCGACGTATTCGGGCGTTCGCCGATCTCTAACGCGAAATTCGATCTGTCGATGCTGAAGGAGATACTACATCTGCCGTCTGTAACCATTGGTGTAACCGGTCTGACAGAGGCGCTGGAAGGCTGCCAACGGTATCAGCTGCTTTCGCAGCATGAAAGCCCAGCCAGTGATGGCGTCTCAGACAGTCGCGTCCGTGTTACGTTCCACTTTGAAGCCGATCCTCTCTGCGTCTCCAAGAGAGGCGACCGAAGTCTGCTGACGGTCCGTCGGAGCACACAAGACCTTCCCTCGGAGTTTGAGGTCGACACGATCATTACTGCCACCGGGTTTGAGAATAAACATTGCGAGGCTGCTACCGGCAACGTCGAGGACTGGGTGGGAAAGAATGTTTTCCGCACGGGTTGGTTAAGTCGGAACGGTAAAGGGACCGTCGCGGAGAACCGACGAGAGGCGAAAGCTGTTTCCCAAGCTATCATCACGCAATTCAAAGCTGGCGACCTGCCCGTGTGTGCGAAGGGCTTCGCTGCCATCGAAAAGACAATTGAACCCTACGTCGTCGACTTCCGAGGTTGGAAGAACATCGATTCACACGAGTTGGCAACTGCAAATCCAGATCGATGCCGCAGAAAAATTACGGACGTTCCGAAAATGCTGTCGATCGCTGCCCCCAGTAAATTCGGTCAGCAGGCGAAGTCGGGCAACATGATCCGGATGGTCTGAGAAATCTGAATGAACAAAAAAGGGAACTGATGAATGATCAAAGTGCTATTTGGGACCGAAAGCGGCAACTCTGAAATGGCTGCGGAAGACATTGCGCAGTACATTCGCGACAGTGGCGAAAGCGCCCAGCTCGTGCCGATGGAGGACTGCGATGTGTCGGAGTTGGCCGGGGCCGGTCTAGCAATCGTGATCACCTCGACATATGGCGAAGGTGAATTGCCCGAAACGACCCAGCCCTTCTACGACTCCTTGGCAGAGATCCGCCCGGATTTGTCTGCTCTCAAGTTCGCTGCATTCGGCTTGGGTGATAGCACCTACGAAACCTATGGCAATGGCATTGATGTAGTATCCGCTTTGCTACGCGAGCTTGGAGCACAGCAGGTCGGAGATACGGGCCGTCACGATGCAGCCAAGGGCTTAGCTTTATCGCAAGTTGCCGTGGATTGGGTCAGAAAATACTTGCCGGAGCTCGGCCGGTTGGCCGCGTAGCCTAACATTTCGAGACCAAGGACGTTAGTGCCGCGACCTGGCTCTGGGAAGCGGAGCTCCCGAGTCTGCTCTAATCAACCTAACAAACGTGAGTAAGCAAATGAGCAAAGTAAGTTTGGACGCAGACGTAATCATTGTCGGCGCAGGCCTTTCTGGAATGACGGCGGCAAAGGAACTTCACGAGGAGGGTCTCAAGGTTCTTCTGTTCGATGGAAAGGATCGGGTTGGTGGGCGTACGTGGTCGGATAGCCAATTTGAGAACGGCGCCCTTGATTTCGGAGGCATGTTCATCGGTACGACCCATGCCCGCTCCCAGCGACTCGGCACGGAGATGGGTCTTGAAATGGTCAAGGCTCGTCCAGCAGGCAAAATGGTTTGGGATCTCGGTGACGAGCTGTTAATCGCCGAGGATGGGAGCTATCCCGAGAAGACCATCGGCGACGGGAGCGACCTCAAAGCTGCTTTAGCAAAAGCGTTTGCCGCTATCGATGAACTTGCCAGGAAAGTCGGAAAGGAAAACCCTTGGGAGGCGCCGGAAGCCGCGGAGCTCGACTCCAAAACGATGGCGACATGGCTTGAGGAAAACGTCTCGGATCCCTTGGTCCGCAAGATCGTGGGAAGCGATGTCACGATCATCACGGGTGTCGACCCTGCGGAGATCTCACTGCTCTTCTTTGCGTTCTACGTTGCGCAATGCGAAGACATGTACGCCCTGCAGGTCACCGCGAATGTCATGCTGTGGATCGGTGGCGCCCAGCAAATCTCGCTTAGGATCGCAGACAAGCTGCCCTCAAGCAGCATCCATTTGTCAGAGCCTGTCATCGGTGTGAACCATGGCGAAGACGGCGTGGAAGTACTTACCGAGAGGGGCTCCTACACCGCTAAGCGCATCATCATGGCGCTTCCGCCATCGGCCGCAGCGCAGATCATGTTCCGCCCGGAATTGCCACCGACGCGCCGGCAGATCAACCGCCGCACCAACTTTGGCCGTTACCTCAAGCTGCAGATTCGATATGAGAAGCAGTTCTGGCTAGACAAAGGACTGTCGGGCGAAATCTTCTCGCTCGCTCCGGGCTTCTTTTCCCTCGATGTCACTCGTCCGGGCGACAAGGTCGCAACATTGGTCCTGTTCATCGGGGGCTCCAACTATGATCGCTGGTTTGAACAGGGGGAACAGCGTCGCCGCGAAGAGATGCTCACAGCGCTTGCGCGCTGCCTGGGCGAGGAAGCGCGTAATCCGATTGCTTACATCGAGACGAACTGGAATGGCGTCGAGTTCACCATGGGTGGACCCGTCTGCTCCATGCCGCCCGGCTTGATGAGCACGTGCGGCGCGGCTTTGCGGGAACCCATCGGCAGAATTCACTTTGCCGGAACTGAGGCCGCTCCGGCATGGACCGGGTACATGGAAGGCGCTGTCCAGTCAGGCGAAGCCGTCGCAGCACAGATAAAGGGAGTATTGATCAATGACCTCGCAGCTTAAAGCAATCGTGCCAGCCGGAATGGAAGGTGCAGGACCTGCATACGGATTTGCACCTGGTCGAGTGGCCGGTGGGTTTTTGTTCGTGGCCGGTCAGATTGGCATGGACCGAAATGGGAATCTTGGCCAAACCGTCCAGGAGCAGGCTTCGATGGCGCTGAAGAACCTGGAGTTGGTTCTCCAGGAAGCGGGCTGCACCTTTGCCGATGTTGTCGTTCTGAACACGTTCCACGTGGGCGATTGCACCACCGTGAACGAATGGTTCCTTCCGCTCAAGAAGGAGATCTTTCCCGCGCCTTATCCGGCATGGACGTCCATGGGGATCACCAGCTTGGCGATACCTGGGGTTCTGATCGAAATTTCGGCGATTGCCGAGATGCCAAACAAGTAAGGCGCCTGAAAAACCAAAAATTCATCGCGCGTTGTCGGTTTGAATAATCAATGGGGAACGAAACCATGACTGATACTACGCATGACACCGGCGCTTCGCCGGTCATCACATTTTTGAATGACGCTGCTGGGACAAATGAGAAAGCAAGGCTCTCGGGTCGAATGGGCGCGGGATCGCTCATGTTGACCGTTCTGGCTTTCTCTGCCCCAATCGCGGTTGTCGAAGGATTTATACCGTTCGCAATCCTCTTCGGAGGACCAGGCGCAAGTTTCGCGTTCGCCTTAACAACGCTCCTGCTTCTCGTGTTTTCGGTCGGCTATGTGACGATGGCTCGCCATGTTCCAAAACCCGGCGACTTCTATGCGTTCATAAGCTCCGGCCTTGGAAACGTCATGGGTTTGGGCGCTGCATTCCTGGCAGTCGTTTCCTACCTCGCCGTTCTAGGAGGGACATACATTTTTCTTGGTGTCAGCGTTAACTCGCTGTTCGAGAGCATGGGGGGCGTTCAGACCACTTGGTGGATGTGGAGCATTATCGGATGGGTGCTCGTAAGTACACTCGGATACTTTCACATCGAACTCTCTGCCAGGATTTTGGCGATCGCCATGATCATTGAAGTGGCCGTTGTCATGATCTTCAATGTTGCCGTGCTTCTGGTCGGGGGTTCCGAAGGATTGTCCTCTGCTCCATTCACGCCGTCGGCATTCGCATCGGGCGACATGGCCGTGACGATGTTGTACGCCATCCTCGTTTTCATGGGCTTCGAAGCGACCGCGCTCTTTCGCGACGAGGTGAGAGATCCCGACAAGACGATTCCGCGCGCCACGTATGGTGCCGTCATCTTCGTCGGAGCCCTATACACCTTGTCCTGCTACGCGCTCACCTCCGCCTTTGGATCACAGGCTTGGGAGGTCGCGAAAAATGACCCCTCAACAATGTTTGGAATCGCAATAGGGAAGTTTGTAGCTCCCGTGTTCGAGCAGATTGCATACTTCTCTGTCGTATTGTCAGTCACGGCAGCCCTCATTTCTATCCACAACGTACTGTCTCGCTACGTGCTGAATTTGGCAGTCGACAAGGCGTTGCCCACAGGATTGGCAAAGGTTCACGAGCGCCACAGTTCGCCTCATCTTGCATCGAATGCGGTTGCAATTGCCGCTGCGGTTTTCCTCGCCCCGTTCATCATCATGAACTCGGATGGCTCGGTTCTGTATGCAATTGCCACTGGGATTGGAAGCGTCGGCGTGATCTCGCTCATGGCAATGGTTAGCGCGGCGGTCATCGCATGGTTTGGGCGCCATGGTATCCCAAAAGGAGAGAACGCATTTAAAGTCTTCATTGCCCCGCTGGTGGCGGCGATCGCCATGGTCCTGACCGTCATTTACGCTGTCGCTCATCTTGATCTCGTGGTCGGCGGTGCTCCTGGCGAAAATCTTTGGCTCGTATACTTCCTACTAGCCGCATTCCTGATCGGTTCGTTCCTGGCGCTGTATTTCCGGACGGCAAAGCCCGAGGTTTACACCAATCTCGGACGCGCGGATCGCGTGTTTGAATTCCTGGCCCAGAAGCGGGAACAAGCGACGAATAAGCATTGACGGCAAGCTCTTTCATTAAATAGGCGCGCCGCGCACAGCCAAAATGCTGCGGCGCGACTATCCGGAACATTGGAGTACGGAAATGACAATGGTTGAGAGCCGGGAGGTCCTTCCCCCAAGTCAGGACGATTGGGTTCGGGCTAAGAAGAAGATCACCATCGAAACCGGAATTGAACTCGCTTACGTCGAATGGGGAGACATGAATGCCCCGCCCGTGATCTTGATTCACGGATACACGGATAATTCTCGAGCATATTCGCTGATAGCGCCGTACCTCAATGGGCGCCGATTCATCGCAATCGAGCTTCGCGGTCACGGGGCCAGCCAGAAGGTAAAAAGAGATATCAATCTTTTGAGCTTCGCCACAGATCTCAGCGAATTCATGGACGAGCTTGGCATCGAAAGAGCCGACCTCATCGGTCATTCGATGGGGTCGATGACCGCAGCCGTCTTTGCTGCCCTCTACGCACACCGAGTTAACAAAGTTATCTTGATTGCCACTGCGCTTCAGCCTGGACCGGCTGTGACCGATTGGCTCATCGAAACAATCGAAAATCAAACCTATCCGCTCGATATGGATAGCAAATTTCTCGAGGAATGGACCTGGAACCCACATCCGATCGATCCGGTGTTCATGAAGTACCTCAAGCAGGAAGCTTCACAGGTTCCCTATGAGACTTGGCTGGGGTGCCTCGTCGCGTTCCGAGTCACGAACTGGTCGATGATAGCGCAAAGCATCAAGGCTCCGGTCTTCGTGATGTGGGGAGATAAGGACCAGTTCTTCAATGCGGCCGATCAGGAAGACGTAAAAGAAGTCCTGCCGCATGCGAAGCACAAGACCTATGTCGACTACGGTCACTCCGTAACTTGGGAAATTCCCGAGGTAGCCGCCAAGGATATCATGGGCTTTCTCGATAGCGGCGCATAGGGGCGACCGGACACTAAGATCTATTAACAAGAACTCTCGTGCGCGGTCCATGCGCGCCGAGGACAGTGCGCAATATAAACTGATCGAGGAATTGGAACCATCATGTCCACATTGGATGCTGCTGCACGAGAAGCTATCGCTGCTCAACACGAATTAATGAAAAGAGCCTTCGCAACAGGCGATGCCGCGCTCATTGTGAATGATTATTACACGAAAGACGCATGGGTCTTTGGCGATGGCGAGTCGACCTGGAAAGGATCCGAAGCCATCTACCAGCTCTATTCCGGCATTGTCGGCAAGTACACCTGGAGTACGAAGACGGAACGGCTAATCCCCGTCGGCGATGGTGCCTTGGAGTTTCTCATAGGCACAACCCATACCGTCGAAGGCGGTGAACCGACTCCATACAAGATTCTCTTCGCCTGGGTGAAGGTGGAGGAAAAATGGCTCTGCGCGACGCAGATGTTTGCGTTGGGAGATCATTTTTGAGCTCGTCGCGCGCAGGTTTCGCAGCGTGACGCTGCGCCAGAACCAATCAAGCTGGACGTTTGCTCCAATAGGTCCGGATTCATGAAAGTCAAAAATATCGGAATGGCTCACGTGAAGGCCACAAGGATGCTCGAGGTCGACCGGGCAACTGTCACAGCCCGAGGCATAGTGGGCGATCGCCAGTTCATTTTGCTCGATGAATCCGGAAGCCCGCTATCGCCAGGTGATCACCGGCATTACCTGCCGCTTCGGTTCGACTTCGACGAAAACCTGAACGTCCTGGTGTTGTCATATCCGGACGGAAGCCGGGTGGAGGACGACTGTTTGTTAGGCGAGGAAACGTTTGGCCTCGATTTTCTGGGAATGCGCAACGTTGCAGTTCGCAAAGTCGAAGGGGAGTGGAACAATCGCCTGAGGGGGTTCTCCGGCAAGACGGTGACGATGGTGAAGGTCGTCACGGGAGGCGACGGCATTGATGTACTTCCGATCACTCTTGTTACGACAGGCTCCTTGGATGACCTCAGTAAGCGAATGGGCGCTGTCGTCGATCACCGTCGGTTTCGGGCGAATTTGGTCATCGAGCATGAGGAGCCCTTTGCAGAGGACAGCTGGAACGGAAAAACCCTGCAAGTCGGTTCCGCTGTCCTGCGGGTTCGCGGAGCGGTTCCTCGTTGCGTCGTGACCCAACTTGATCCCGATACAGGGATCAACAACGCCCGTACGATCCCTGCGTTGATGGGATTCAGACCGAGAGTGAACTTGCCCGACGGGCTGATGCCTGACTACGCAACGCCTGGATTCGCATCCTACGCCGAGGTTCGCTCAGCCGGGGAGATTGCAGTGGGTGACCCGGTCATTTGTGTAACCGCGGGCGCTGCGTAGCGCGCTCTGAGATCTCACTGACGCAAAGGTTAAAACATGGAATATGAGAACAAAGTGGTAGTTATCACGGGCGCCGGATCCGGGATGGGCCGCGCCATGGTGCAAGAATTTGCCAGCCGCGGCGCTTTTGTTGCTGCGATCGGTCGCACACAGTCGAAGGTTGAAGAAAGCGTCGGGCAGTTGAGCGCCCCAGAGCGTGCCAAGGCCCTTCGTGCAGACGTTTCCAGTGAAGACGACGTCACCAAAGCGATTGAGAAGATCGTTGCAGGCTGGGGCCGTATTGATGTTCTTGTCAACAATGCCGGTGTCCTAGATACCTATGAACCGGCCCATACAGTCAGTCTTGAAGCCTGGGAAAGCGTGCTCTCAATCAATTTGACTGGCCCCTTTCTGATGTCGAAGTACGCTATCCCGCACATGCTGCGGCAAGGAAAGGGTTCTATCGTCAACATCGCTTCGGTCTCATCGTTCAGTGCCGCTGGAGGAGGGTCGGCCTATACGGCCTCCAAACACGGGCTGTTGGGTCTTACGCGGCAATTGTGCTTCGAGTACGGGGCCAAAGGCATCCGTGTGAATGCCATCTGCCCTGGAGCCACGGCAACCCCGATGGCACTGCATGGCGGAACCGACGCTCTTCCAGATATGGACGAAGGCATCATGAAGACACCGGCGCAGCGTTGGTGCCGGCCGGAAGAGATCGCTCGCTTGACTGCTTTTTTAGCGGGGGACGAGGGCGACTTCGTGCACGGCAGTTCTTTCGTTATTGATGGCGGCTGGCTGACGGCGGCCCGAGATGCCTTCTGATCGCGGTCGCTGGCGACTTCTCGAACTTGCATCGAAACGAATACCAGAGGCAAAAATGGACGTTCGTGCAGCCGTTGCCGTACAGGCCGGAAAACCGCTGGAGGTCATGACCGTGCAGCTCGAAGGCCCGCGGGCCGGCGAGGTGCTGGTCGAGGTGAAGGCGACCGGCATCTGCCATACCGACGATTTCACGCTGTCGGGGGCCGATCCGGAGGGGCTGTTCCCGGCGATCCTCGGTCATGAGGGCGCCGGCATCGTCGTCGATGTCGGCCCCGGCGTCACTTCGGTGAAGAAGGGCGACCACGTCATCCCGCTCTATACGCCGGAATGCCGCTCCTGCCCCTCCTGCCTCAGCCGCAAGACCAATCTGTGCACCGCCATCCGCGC
>ATWE01000033.1 GCA_000421085.1 Ensifer sp. USDA 6670 | reverse complement strand
GATCATGTCCCAGGGAGTGGTGTAGGTGGCGGCTGGGTCGCCGCGTTCTCCGGCATGGGCCGAGATTCAGCGCGCCACGGCTGGCAGGCTGATGAGCGGATCATCGCTCATCAGGCTGATGGTTTCCAGCGTCATGTATCTTGGGCGCTGCACAGCCCATTTGATGGCATGGACCGCTCCCTTCCCCTCAGCGAAGATGGCGGCGTTTTTCTGCCACAAAGGAGGGTTCCCATGCCTGTCGCCACCATTGGTCTTGATCTCGCAAAGGCAGTCTTTCAAGCTCACGGCGTCGATGATGCCGGTCAAACCGTTCTCCGTCGACGCCTTGGTCGAAGTGAGCTGCTGGCGTTTTTTGCCAAGCTGTCGCCGTGTAGGGTGGCGATGGAGGCATGCTCAAGCGCTCATCATTGGGCTCGGGAACTGGTGAGGCTGGGACATGAAGTTCGCCTCATTCCGCCACAGTACGTCAAACCCTATGTCAAACGGAACAAGACCGACGCGGCGGACGCAGAGGCGATATGCGAGGCGGCAACGCGGCCGAACATGCGCTTCGTTCCGATCAAGACCAGAGATCAGCAAGCGGTGCTTGCCTTGCACCGGTCGCGCTCATTGCTGGTTCGGCAACGAACAGCGTCAATCAACGCGGTGCGTGGATTGGTGGGTGAGTTTGGGCTCGTTACAGCGAAAGGTCGCTACCGCATGTCAGAACTGCGGCAGCGAATGAACGCAATGACGCCAGACGACCTGCCAGGGATCGCCTGCGAAGCTATCAATACCCTGTTCGATCATATTGATGTGCTTGAAGAAAAAATCGCTGCTGTCGAACGACAAATAGTCGAGTGGCACAAGAACAACGAAGATAGCCGCCGGCTGGCGACTGCACCCGGCGTGGGCCCGATCACTGCGAGCGCCATCGTCGCGGCTGTCGGAGACGGTCGTCAGTTCCAATCCGCACGGCACTTCGCGGCCTGGCTGGGGCTGACTCCGAGGATGCACGCGAGCGGGAAGAAGGAGCGGATCGGCAGGATCAGTAAGGGCGGTGACAGATATCTGCGCGCGCTTCTCATCCATGGCGCGAGAGCGATTGTCGGAACGCTGTTTCGCAAAAGCGTGACGCCTCGTCCATGGCTGCTTGCCCTCGCGGCACGCAGACCGACGAACGTCACCGCTGTCGCAGTCGCGCACAAGACAGCACGCGCCTTATGGGCAATGCTGACGCGCGATGAGGCGTACCGCAAACCAATGGCTGCGACACGATCTGCAGCATAACAGCTCCAGCACTGTTCCTGTGATCAGTGCTGGCTTGCGAGGGTAATCGAATGTGATGGCAACCGGTAGGGATCCGGGTTCGGTCAAGGCCTATGAAACGATGCGAGCCAGATGAGCTCGTCCATTTGTCTGGCCGCCGATCCGCGAACACCATCAAGGCCTGCGGCCGAGCGGCTCGCGTAAACAGGCCGGATACACGACCGCAAGCACCGTGTCTGCCGTTACGTTCAATTTTCGCCTTGCAAACAGGGAGCGGTCCATACACGTCGTTCTGCTCGAGCAGGATCGCGCCGACGAGGCGGACGATGGCGTCATCATTGGGGAAGATGCCGACGACCTCGGTCCTGCGCTTGATTTCGCCGTTGAGGCGCTCGATCGGGTTGGTCGAGTGCAGCTTGGCGCGGTGCTCCTTCGGAAGGTCATGTAGGCGAGAACGTCTTCTTCGGCATTGTCCATGATGGCGGCGAGCTTGGGGACCTTCGGCCGGATCTCCGGCGACGGCGCGCCATTGAGCGCTCGCGGCTTCCGGCGTCTCCTGGGCGAAGGCGGTGGCGATGAAGGCGGAGACGACACGCCGACCGCTCTTGCCGGCGTGGGCGAGAACGTTGCGCATGAAGTGGAACCCGGCAGCGCTGCCAGGTTGCGTTGAGCACCTTGGTGACGGCGGCCTTGAGGCCTTCGTGGGCGTCGGAGACGACCAGCTTGACGCCTCTGAGGCCACGGCGGGTCAACTTGCGTAGGAACTCGGTCCAGATCGGCTCGGCCGCGGAAGTGCCGACCTCCATGCCCAACACCTCGCGGCGACCGTCTGAATTGACACCGACGGCGATGATGACGGCGACGGAGACGATGCGGCCGCCACGGCGGACCTTCAGGTAGGTGGCGTCGACCCACAGATACGGCCAGTCGCCCTCGATCGGCGGCTCAGGAAGGCTTGACCTTGCCGTCGATTCCTCGCACAGCCGGCTGACCTGGCTCTTGGAGATGCCACTCATGCCCATGGCCTTGACCAGATCGTCGACCGAGCGGGTCGAGATTCCCTGCACATAGGCTTCCTGGATGACCGCCGTCAGCGCCTTCTCGGCCATGCGCCGCGGCTCCAGGAAGCCCGGAAAGTAAGAGCCCTTGCCTCAAGCTTCGGAATGCGCAGCTCGACGGTTTCGGCGCGCGTCTTCCAATCCCGCTCGCGGTAGCCGTTGCGTTGGGTCGTCCGCAGCGGGTTCTTCTCGCCATAGCCGCCATCGGTGGCGGCGCCCACCTCCAGCTCCATCAGCGGCTCGGCGGCAAAACCGATCATCTCGCGCAAAAGATCGGCATCGGGGGACTTCTCCACGAGCGCACGCAGGTTCATCATGGCGTCGGTCATCGGTGGTTCCTTCGAATCAGGTTGGTGTCAGCAACCCGACCCTACCGAAGAACATCGATGACCACCGCTCCGCCGCCCGCTCACTACGGCGCTGTTGAGGGCGCGCTCGCGAGCGGCTTCGCTACCGCCGAGCTACACCACCTGTGGGGACACGACCACCCATTTGCGACCAACGATTGCGGGAATTAATGCCGCGAAGATGGCGTTTCCGGGTCTCTGCTGATGCGAAGTTCTTCTCTTCAGTCTCGTTGAGTCTGTAGTTCACTGAGGCCCTATAAGCTCAAAGAGAGTACTTCATCGCGCTGACGAGTGAAACATGGATTCAGTTGCGTTGAGACGAATGCCGAGAACACAAAGTGCCTGAAGGAAGCGGCGGGGCGCCGCCACGACCCGAAAAGACGGCTGGCTGAACAGGTTCATGATTCGAAGGGTGCGGCTGCTATTAGAAGCAGGACGTACGGCAATCAGTACGCGAGTGGGGAGCGCAAGAGTACACCCAAAGGCGCTATCAAGACGGCGGGGTATGTCGCACCAATTTGCTCGATGAGGCGGTTCGAACCGCAGGAGCTCCGGAGAAAAGCGAGGAGTTCTTGATCAACATGCAAGTTAATGCTCTTGGCAATGCTAACAGGTGTCCGACTGAGGATCAATGCGCGACGCCTCTTGCAACAGTATCTCCCGCAACCAAATGTTTCCTGGGTCAGTGTTGTGAAGGGCGGGCCACTGGACAGCTTCAGTGAAAAAGAGGGGTGGTAGCGGAGATGTGACTATGCGCAGTGGTATCGTTTGTTCGAAATATTTAACCAAACTCAATGGTATAGTTGCTATGCGGTTAGTACCCGACAATAGGCGTGGAATTAAGGTAAAACCTGGCACAACAAGCTCGATACGTCTATTGAAGCCGTGCTCAAGCAGTAGCCATTGCTCGACGGAGGGCTTCATTTCTCGTCCGAACTGGGCTGCAACATGCCCCATCGACATATAGGTCTCGAACGAGATGTTCCCCAGTAGATTCTTGTTGGTGGGGCAGCCGACGCACACGAGTGCCTCGTCGAACAATTTCGCTTTGGGATGCGCGCTCGACATGAACACGTCTGGAAAAATCAGAAAATCAACATCCCCGCGCCGGAGAAGCTCATGGGGATCATCATCGAGAGGCAGCAATTCGAAGCTGACGCCGGGGGCCTCGCGAGCCACGCGTTCCACGATCCTCGCAAAGAATACAAGTATCATGAAATCGGAAAGGATGATCCTGAAACGGCGATCCGACTGGGCCGGGTTTAGTGGATCCCAGGCAATGACGGAAAGCTGAATTTGCAGCAGGGCGTCGCGGACCGCGGGGGCGAGCGCCTCGGCACGCGGTGTGGGGACAAGTTCGCGGCCCTGCATCGAAAACAGCTCGTCGCCGAAATAATTGCGCAGTCGCGCGATAGCCGCACTCATGGCCGGTTGACTGAGGTTGATCCGGCGTGCGGCGGCCGTGAGCTTGCGCTCGGTCATCAGTGCGTCGAGCGCGACGAGGAGGTTTAGATCTAGGCCCCTAAAACGCATTTGCGGCATCCATATCGCAGATGATCGTTATCCAAACAATCAATTTTACCAATCTTGCAGAGTCCTATTAGAGAACCCTGAAGTTAATGAAATCAAGGTGCGGCGCGAGAAAAGTTTCACAAGTACAGGATGGGTCCGAATTTAGAGCCGTCGCCTAAGCGCTCGACCAACAGTCCAGCGCTACGGTTGGCGTCGCCGGTGTGACTTGCCGGGTACACACCACTCTCGATCGTGCTTTGAAGAAACAACACACTGGAGTTCTTACATGTCCTTAAAAGTGCAGTGGAAACTATGCTGGGAAAATCAGCTTGAACGTGCAGACCACCAGGAGCTCTCAGAATTTTTTCGAAAATCCTATGGGCCCACAGGAGCGTTCCACGCGAAACCATTCGAGGGTGGCCGCAGTTGGGCCGGCGCGAGACCGGAACGCCGCGCAATTGCTTACGATTCGGTCGGGATAGCAAGCCACATGGGCGTGTTGCGCCGTTTCATTAAGGTTGGTGAGACTGATCTCCTTGTGGCTGAACTGGGCTTATACGCGGTGCGGCCCGATTTGGAGCGAATGGGCATCGCTCACTCGGTCGGTGCTTTGACTCCAACTTTGCGGGAGCTTGGTGTCCCATTCGCCTTTGGGACAGTTCGGCACGCCATGCGGAACCACGTTGAGAGGTATTGCCAAAACGGTATGGCTAGCATTTTGACGGGTGTTCGAGTGCGGTCGAGCATCGCAGAGGTGAATCCCGATCTCCCTTCCACGCGCACCGAGGACCCACTCGTCGTGATATTCCCGGTTGGACGTCCGTTGAACGAATGGCCGCCAGGTACATTGATTGAACGGAACGGATCGGAGCTATGAAGCACCTCGATTACATACACGAGGTGCCGAGCAACTGCGATCATGGGACCGAAGATCGTAGTATATACCTGACGTTTGACGACGGCCCGAATCCACATTGCACACCGGCAATCCTGGATGTGCTGGCTGAATACGGTGTGCCGGCAACTTTCTTCGTCATCGGCACCTATGCGAAAAGCCAGCCGGACCTCATTCGACGCATTGTCGCGGAAGGTCATGAAGTGGCTAACCACACGATGACCCACCCGGACCTGTCAACATGTGGGCCTCACGAAGTCGAACGTGAGATAGTCGAGGCAACTGAGGCCATTATCGCCGCTTGTCCTCAGGCGGCGGTCCGACACATACGAGCACCTTATGGTGTCTGGACCGAGGAAGCTCTGACAAGATCGGCGAGCGCTGGGCTGACGGCGATACACTGGTCGGCAGATCCGCGAGATTGGTCTCGGCCAGGCGCCAACGCGATTGTTGATGCAGTACTGGCCTCGGTTCGGCCCGGTGCAATCGTGCTGTTGCACGATGGGTGCCCTCCCGACGAATCGCGGGCGCTTACGCGTCTGCGTGACCAAACGCTTATGGCGATTTCCCGTGTGATCCCGGCGCTGCACGAGCGTGGTTTTGCAATTCGCCCACTTCCTCCACATCACTGAACAGACGAGAACCCATGTACCTGCTTGACACAACCAGCACCGCCGCTATCTCGATCTACGCGCTGCTCTTGACCGCCTACAGGAGCATGCAAGTCCTACATGCTCGGCCGATAAACGGTCCAGCAGTGTCGGCAGAACCGGTCGAGAGCCGCCCTCTGCCAGCCGTGGATGTTATCGTCCCCAGCTTCAATGAGGACCCCGGCATCCTCTCGGGGTGCCTGGCGTCCATTGCAGACCAGGATTATCCTGGAGAATTGCGAGTCTATGTCGTTGATGATGGTTCTCGGAACCGCGAAGCTATTGTGCGTGTACGCGCTTTCTATTCGCGCGACCCGAGGTTCAGCTTCATTCTGCTCCCAGAGAACGTCGGGAAGCGGAAAGCGCAGATTGCCGCGATAGGTCAATCCTCTGGGGATTTGGTGCTGAATGTCGACTCAGACAGCACGATCGCTTTCGATGTGGTCTCCAAGCTTGTCTCGAAGATGCGAAATCCAGAGGTCGGTGCGGCCATGGGTCAACTCACGGCTAGCAATTCGGGTGACACTTGGCTGACGAAATTGATCGACATGGAGTATTGGCTTTTCTGCAACGAAGAACGGGCGGCACAGTCTCGCTTCGGTGCTGTTATGTGTTGCTGCGGCCCTTGTGCTATGTACCGTCGGTCTGCGCTCGCTTCGCTGCTTGACCAGTACGAAACGCAACTGTTTCGCGGTAAGCCAAGCGACTTCGGTGAGGACCGCCATCTGACGATTCTCATGTTGAAGGCAGGCTTTCGAACTGAGTATGTTCCAGACGCCATAGTGGCAACCGTCGTCCCGGATACGTTGAAACCATATCTGCGCCAACAACTACGTTGGGCACGCAGCACGTTCCGTGACACGTTTCTAGCGCTCCCTCTGTTGCGCGGCCTCAACCCTTTTCTCACATTTGACGCGGTCGGACAGAATATCGGGCTACTGTTGCTCGCCTTGTCGGTGGTGACGGGACTTGCGCATTTCATAATGACCGCCACAGTGCCATGGTGGACAACTTTGATTATTGCGTCCATGACCATTATACGCTGCAGCGCCCTAGCATTGCATGCTCGCCAACTTAGATTTCTTGGCTTCGTTCTGCACACACCCATCAACCTCTTTCTCCTACTTCCGTTGAAAGCTTATGCGTTGTGTACATTGTCCAATAGCGACTGGCTGTCACGCTACTCCGCGCCAGAAGTACCAGTCAGCGGGGGAAAGCAGATCCCAATTCAAACCTCCGGCCGAGTGACACCTGACTGCACTTGCAGCGGCGAGTGACAGTACCATGACTGGAAACGGGCGAGTTTTGAGACAGGAAGCGGAAAGTCAATTGTCAGATCGTGAGATGGCCCAAGAGGCTCCGTGTCGGCTTGAGCCGAGTCCATTCGAGTGGAAGGACCAAACAGGTCTAGTCGTGAAGACCGCAATACCCGGCGCGATACCAACCGTGGCAATCGATGTTGCTAGCGTAACGAAGTCATACGGTGACAAACCTGTAATCAACGGACTGTCGTTCACCGTTGCAGCGGGTGAGTGCTTCGGTTTGTTAGGCCCCAACGGTGCGGGCAAAAGTACGATCACCCGTATGATCCTCGGCATGACGACGCCCGGTACGGGTGAGATCACCGTGCTCGGCGTGCCGGTTCCGTCACGGGCGCGATTGGCACGCATGAGGATTGGCGTAGTTCCGCAGTTCGACAACCTCGACTTAGAATTCACTGTCCGCGAAAACCTGTTGGTCTTCGGGCGCTACTTCCGGATGAGCACGCGCGAGATAGAAGCGGTAATCCCATCGCTGCTTGAGTTTGCGCGCCTCGAAAACAAGGCGGATGCTCGTGTTTCGGACCTGTCTGGCGGCATGAAGCGGCGCCTGACACTGGCACGTGCCCTCATCAACGATCCCCAGGTACTGATACTGGATGAGCCTACCACTGGACTTGACCCGCACGCCCGTCACTTGATCTGGGAACGGCTGCGGTCGCTGTTGGCACGCGGCAAGACGATTCTCCTGACCACCCATATTATGGAAGAGGCAGAGCGGCTGTGCGACCGGGTGTGCGTGCTCGAAGCAGGGCGCAAGATCGCCGAAGGCCGACCTCACATGTTAATAGACGAGAAGATCGGTTGCCAGGTGATAGAGATCTACGGGGGCGATCCAGACGAGCTAAGTGCATTGGTAAGCCCGCACGCCCGCCACATCGAGGTTAGCGGCGAGACCGTCTTCTGTTATGCGTTCGACCCGGAGCAAGTACGAGTCCAACTGGATGGGCGCGCGGGTGTGCGCTTTCTGCAGCGTCCACCAAATCTCGAGGACGTTTTCTTACGGTTGACGGGGCGGGAGCTGAAGGACTGAACCATGTGGAAGCTTTATGTGGCGGCTCTGCCCGCCAACGGGTGGAACTGGATTGCCGTGTGGCGCCGCAATTATTGCGCGTGGAAGAAGGTCGCGCTGGCGTCGATCCTCGGTAACCTGGCCGACCCCTTAATATATCTGTTCGGTCTGGGTGCCGGCTTAGGAATGATGGTCGGGCGCGTTGACGGTGTGTCGTACATTGCATTTTTGTCTGCAGGGATGGTCGCGACAAGCGCAATGACCGCGTCGACTTTCGAAACAATCTACGCGACTTTCGCCCGCATGCGCGCTCAGCGCACCTGGGAAGCGATCCTGCACACACAGGTCACGATCGGCGACATCGTGCTCGGAGAATTGGCGTGGGCAGCTACCAAGGCTTCCCTTGCGGGTACAGGAATTGGTATCGTTGCCGCTACGCTGGGCTACACGGAATGGGTGTCACTCCTTTATGCACTGCCGGTCATCGCCCTGACGGGCTTAGCGTTTGCGAGTCTAGCCATGATCGTCACGGCGCTTGCACCCAGCTACGAATATTTCATATTTTATCAGACGCTCGTCATCACACCGATGCTGTTCCTGTCCGGCGCTGTCTTTCCAGTCAACCAGCTGCCGGGCGCTTTTCAACATTTCACACGAATCTTGCCGCTGGCTCATTCGATTGATGTCATCCGTCCGATAATGCTCGGCAGCCCGCTGGTCAACGTGGGTCTACATATTGGGGCTCTTTGCTGCTATGCAGTAGTCCCGTTTTTCTTGTCGACTGCATTGCTCCGCCGACGCCTGATGCCCTAATTGGAAATGCGGCGCCACGTTACCGGGTCATCATCGGAAACATCGATCGATCGGGCATGGCCGAGGCAAGCCAGCACTGCTCGAATATCAGGCTTGGAAACAGCGATGAGAAGGGCCTCGCGCCACGGCGATCGTAACCGGCCAAGTGTTACGGCGTTACGGCTGAGATTCGCCTACGCACGCGACGAGTCTTCGCCGCCTGCGAAGCAGTGAAGAAAGTCGATCCAGGCTTACAGCGAACGGCGCGCATTTGAGAGTATGTCACTCATACCAACGAGCGCCGTTTCTGACTCTCACGGGATTCCCATGGGGCTTCGAATCTGAATTCATGCAGCAAACAGGAGGTTTGCGATGGGTTCGGCGGTTTTGTTTCGGGGTGATTTCGACGGAGCTGCTCTTCGACAACTCGCACGGCAGACAAAGGATGCGAACCAGGCCCGGCGGTTGCTGGCTCTTGCCGCGATCTATGACGGCGGCTCGCGCTGCGATGCGGCGCGGATTGGCAGCGTGACGCTGCAGATCGTGCGGGATTGGGTACTGCGTTTCAACGCACGCGGCCCCGATGGACTGGTGAATGGCAAAGCGCCTGGCGGCCGAGCGAAGTTGAATGCCACTCAACGCCAGGCTCTTGCGAAGGTCGTCGAGAGCGGCCCGATCCCTGGGATCCACGGTGTTGTCCGTTGGCGGCGCAAGGACCTGGTTCAGTGGATATTCCAGGAATTCCGCTCCCGATGGACGAAACCACGGTCGGCCGCGAGTTGAAGGCACTAGCTTTGCCAAGCTGTCGGCTCCGCCCGCGCCACTACGCTCAGAACGAGCTGGAAGTAGAAGCTTTTAAAAAGATTTCCCCGCCGCTCTGGCGGAAATCCAAGCCGGCTCCCGCAAGGCACGGACATCGAACTCTGGTGGGCCGACGAAGCGCGCATAGGCCAGAAGAACAAGGTCACCCGCCGATGGGCGCGTCGGGGCACCAGACCATCCGCGCCTTTGGATCAGCGCACCATGTGGGCCTACATCTTCGGGGCCGTCTGCCCCCGGAAGGGAAAGGGCGCGGGCCTTGTCCTGCCCTATTGCGATACCGAGGCCATGCAGAAGCACCTCGCCGAGATCAGCCAGGCCGTCGAAGACGGCGCGCATGCGGTGCTCATCCTCGATCAGGCCGGATGGCATGTGACGCCGAAACTGAAGGTGCCGGACAACATCACCTTGAAGTTCCTGCCGCCGCGCTCACCGGAACTGAACCCAGTCGAAAACGTCTGGCAGTTCATGCGCGACAACTGGCTCTCCAACCGCATCTTCAAGGACTACGACGCCATCGTCACCCATTGCTGCGCCGCATGGAACAAACTCGTCGACCAGCCGTGGAAGATCATGTCAATCGGACGCCGCGAATGGGCGCAGCGGTCATGATCAACGCTCGTTGGTATAAGCTCATCGATGCCATTGCCGGATAAGTGCGGTGATTGTCTCATCGGCACTGGTAACGACGCTGATGATACTTCCATGGGGCCGATTGTTGGAGTTTCGGACGAACGCCTCGAGGAAATCCAGGTCTTCGCTGAGCATTTCGGCCCCATCGTTGATGGTGAAGACGTAGATGACGGTGGCCAGTCATTGATCTTGACCGATGAAGGCTTGGAGCGTTCGCAAGCATTGTTCCGGGAGCTGTTTACGCGACCGCCGCAATAGCCGTCCCTTTGTGCGACTTCCATTGCCAAGGCAGCAGTTCTTGCAGATCGGCGATGCCGGCGAACGCATCGGCGAGCTACGCCTTTGGGTCGACGTCGTTGAGACGGCAAGTCGTGATGACAGAGAGCATGATGGCGGCACGATCGGCCCCGCGCTGGGAACCCGCGAAGGTCCAGTTGCGGCGCCCGAGTGCAATTCCTCTCAGAGCGCGCTCGGCCGCATTGTTCGTGAGACAAATCCGGCCATCTTCGAGGAAACGGGCAAAGCCATCCCAGCGCTTCAGCATGTAATCGATCGGCTCGATCACCTCCGACGATTTGCTGAGCGTGGCGCGCTCCCATTTCAACCTGAGCGCTCATTTCCGCGCGCGTTGACGTGCCCCATGTGACGTGGGTCGCTTCGGACGGCTTTATCGGATTAAGCCGCGGCGATTTTGGCGAAGTTGAAGGGCAACAGATCGGTGATGTCAGCATCTGTGGCGCGCTGTGGCAGTTCGCGGCCAGGGGTTCGATGCCGCAAGCGCGGCAGGTCAGCATCAGGCTGTAGACGACGGCACTGGCCCTCGCTCCGTCCACGGTGTCGCTGAACAGCCAGGATTTTCTGTCAGTGGCAAAAATTCTGATATCGCGTTCAAGCAGGTTGTTGTCGATCGGCATCCTGCCTTCTTCTGTGTAGCGCGTCAGGTATTCCCACTGGTTCAGGGTGTAGGACACGGCATCGCCGATCTTGCTGTCGGGCAGGACCTTCGGCGCTATGTCGTCGAGCCATGCCTTGAGAGCGTTCAGGATGGTCACGCTATGATGCTGGCGGAAACGGCGAATGCAATCGGCTTGTGTTTCACCCTTGTTCGGTTTTTCGTTCCGCGCCTGGCTTTCAATCCGGTAGAGCTGTTCAAAGAACTTGAGCGCCTGCTCCGGCGGACCGCCGCCTTTCTTTCTTGCCTTGAGGGCATCGACGAAGCTACGCCTAGAATGGGCCAGGCATCCTAGATGGGTTGCCCCTGCCAGCGTGCGCCATGCGGTGTAGCCGTCGCTCATCAGGATGCCACGGTAGTCGCCGAGGAAGGCCTGCGGATATATCTGGCCGCGGCCGGGTTGATAATCGAGCAGCACGATAGGTCCGTCGCTGTCCTCTCCACTCCGATACGCCCACATGAAGGATGTGCTGGTGGCCTCCCTGTCCTTTTCCTTCAGGACCTGGACCGTCGTCTCGTCGCCATGGATGAGCGGCTGCGACCTGAGCCGCAGTTTCAGCGCGTCATAGATGCGGGAGAGATGCCTCTCGCTCGAGCCGATCACCCAGTGCCCCAAAGCGCCGCGGCTGACGGGAACGCCGGCGCGGTTGAAGGCCTCGGCCAGGCGATAGAGCGGCGTGCCGTCGACATATTTGTGGACGAGCGCGAAGGCCAGCGTCGAAGCCGTGGCGATGCTGCCCGGCAAGGGCTGCGCGGGCATCGGCGCGAGGACAACAGGCGTGTTGATGCCGGTGCGATCGCAATGGCGACAGGCATATTTGAACCGCACATTCTGCAGGACTTTCTCTTCTGCTCATGATTCAAGGCTGGTTTTCCCGATCCAGATCTTTTCGATCATTTAGCCCATTCGGGTCGTCGCCTTCTTACACCTCCACTTTCCGGCACAGGCTGATTACAGCATTGTCATCATGTAGCCATCGCCTGCGTCGGAATGCTGTAGTCCTCATGTTTTGTCAGCAATGCCCAGATCGTGCGTGCCATCTTGTTGGCCAGTGCGATCGCGACCAACATTCGGGGCTTTCGCGCGAGCATGCGCGCCAACCACGATCCTTCCGGTATGGATTCCGGCCCAGCCAGTTCAGGCGTGTCATTGCCCCGATAATCAACAGCCTGCGGATATCAGACTGCCCTGACTTGGAAATGCGTCCCAGCCGTTGTTTACCGCCCGACGAGAACTGACGTGGCACAAGGCCGAGCCATGCGGCGAAGTCACGGCCACGCCGGAAGTTCTCCATTTGCGGGGCAAAGGCTTCGATCGCCAAGGCTGTCAAAGGGCCAACGCCAGGAATGATCTGCAAGCGCCGCGCCGTGTCGGCTTCAGCCGACAATGCCTTGATCTTTGCGGTCCGCTCGTCGATGCGAGCCGTCTTCTCAGCGATCTGTTTCAACAAATCGCGGCATTCTTCAAGCATCAACGCAGGCAAGTCGCTGTTTAGCCCGTCCAAAATCTCTTCAATACGCTTGAAGTGGTTACGACCTTGAGGAACAACATGGCCATATTCATAAAGGCAGGCTCTCAGCGCGTTGACCAGTTCTGTGCGCTGATGGACGAGTCGTTCTCGAGCCCGAAACAGGATCGCCCGGCTCTGCTGATCCGCGGATTTTGGCTCCACGAAGCGCATTTCCGGTCGCTGGGCCGCAATTACGATAGCCTCCGCGTCTGTCGCATCGTTTTTCTGCCGCTTGACGAACGGCCGTACATATTGCGCCGCGATCAGCTTCACTTCGTGACCAAGCCTAACCAACTCACGTGCCCAGTAATGCGCGCTACCGCAGGCCTCCATCACCACCAACGCCGGTGGGTGTTCCGCCATGAACTTGGAAAACTTCTGCCGTGACAGCTTCTTTCGAAACCTGATTTGCCCGCTCATCGAAGCACCGTGCAGTTGAAAGACATTCTTTGCCAAATCCACGCCAATCATCGTATCGTTCATAACGGTTGCCGTCTTTTCCGCTCAGTGGTCACAACACCACATCTTGGCACATTGCGATGCCGTCTAGGGAGGGCGGCAACCACCCCATCTGAACCGTACCGCCGCGTCAACCGCAGACGTCGAGAGCCGTCAGCCGGCGATCTGGTATTGCCGCACCGGATGGCGGGCCATCGCGTCGATATCGACGCCGTCGAGTATCCAGTGGAGCTGCTCGGTCGAAAGCGTCACCACCGCCATATCCCGGCGTGGCCATCGGAACCTGTCTTCCGTCAATCTTGATCCCATGTTCGAGCGCCAGCCGCGATACTGACACGCCAGGCTCCAGGCAGGCCGCAACGAGCCGCTCTTTCGACGCCAGGTCGTACCGCCGGCGGCCGTTGCGCAAAATCCGCCTTACCAGCAGTTTCTGTTCATCGTCCTCAGTCACTTGGTGTCCACCTCCGTTAAGTGGACACTTCATCCCAAAACACGCTCAATGGAAAAAGGTGCGGAGAAATTCGCGCTTACGTTTCAACCACGCGTGCATGTCACTCGAACAGCGGCTTGCTCTTTTCCTGTCGCGCAGCCAGTCGTTCTTCGGCGCTCAATCCATATTGATCTGGCGCTCGATCTCGAACAGCGCGTCGTACCGTTGGACGGCCTCCAAGGCGATCGGCGAGATCGGTTTGCCTTTTGCGTTTGCGGTCACGGGCACTTTTCTGGATGTCGGCCAGCTCGTGCATTTGTCTTTGGCCTGAATGGGAATGGTGGTGTCGTCGCCAAAAAGCCGCTCGGCCGCGAAGGCATGCGCCTCGATGAGATCAAAGATCGGCAGGAGCGCGGCCGTTCCATACCCGACCTGGCCGGCCAGCGTCGAGGTCGAAAGCTCGAGGACCTCGCATTTAAACCGAGTGCTCTGGCGGTTGAGCGGGCTATGCATTCCAAACCTGTCGAACAGGATCGTCGCCAGCAGATGAGGACCGATGAAGCCGCGCGGCGTGGCATGGAACGGCGCCGGCGGCTGGCTGATCGCCTCACAGTCACGGCAGGTAAATTTCTCCCGCAACCTCCATAAGCCCCCTTTGTGCCGTCGAAGAATTGGTCGGCGCAACAACCGGCATGCCTGGCTCGGGGACCAACAGTGCAGGAATAAACCCTTCACTCCCCCCAGCCATTGCCGAGGGGTCCCTCGCGAGCTGCTTTACGCCAATCGTTCAACTGAAAGCGTGTGATCCCATGGCGACGTGCTGTTGTGACCTGACGCGGGGCGGAATAACTCTCCGCCACGATCGCAAGTTTGGCCTCGTTGCTGAAACGGCAACGCCGCCCGCTATCGACAATCTCCATACGGCTGACTTGCGGCCGCTTCTCTATCGTTAAATCCACGGTTCTCACACTGTCTATATTGACGTCCATATAGACAGAACGTCCAGTTCGCCTCACTTCTCAGCAAGGCGGCCCTCTCCGGATGGGTACCGTCCGTCTCTATGTTGGGCGTTGAAGCGGCGTCATTTACGCTCCATCCTGCGGTCAAGGAATTCCTCGATCGCGAGCGCCAGGTCGGTCGGTTCATGGCCGACGGTGCGTATATGGAGTTCCGGATTTTCCGGGGCCTCATAGCACGAGGATACGCCGGTGAAGTTCGCGATCTTGCCGGCGAGCGCCTTCTCGTAGAGCCCCTTCGGATCGCGGCGCGCACACTCGTCGAGCGGCGTGTCGACAAATATCTCGATGAACTCGCCCTCCTCCATCAATTCCCGCGCCATCCGCCGCTCGTCGCGGAACGGTGAGATGAAGGAGACGAGAACGATCAGACCGGCATCGGCCATGAGCTTGGCCACCTCCGCCACGCGGCGGATGTTCTCTACCCGGTCCTCCTCGGTAAAGCCGAGGTCCCGATTGAGGCCGTGACGCACATTGTCGCCGTCGAGCAGGTAGGTATGCTTGCCCTGAGCGTGGAGGATCCTGTCGAGCTCGTTCGCGATGGTCGATTTTCCGGAGCCGGAAAGCCCGGTGAACCAGAGAACGGCAGGGAGCTGATTTTTCATGGCGCTGCGCGCGCTCTTGTTCACCTCGAGCGCGTGCCAGTGGACATTGTCTGCGCGCCGGAGCGGAAAATCGATCAACCCCGCACCAACCGTGGCATTCGTCACCCGGTCGACGATGATGAAGTTGCCCGTAGCCCGGTTGTCCTTGTAGGCGTCGAAGGCGATCGGCGCCTGTGTGGAGATGTTGCAGACCCCCACTTCATTCATCTGCAGCGACTTCGCCGCCTCACGGATGAAGCTGTTGATGTTGACCTGGTGCTTGAGCGTGGTGACCGTCGCGCTGACGCTGTCGGTCTCCGTGCGCAGGATGTAGCTTCTTCCCGGCATCATCGGGTTCGCATCGAACCAGATCACATGCGCCTGGAACTGGTCCGCGACGAAGGGCCGGGCGCCGGGGGCGACGAGCATATTGCCGCGGGACGCATCCACCTCGTCGGAGAGGACCAGCGTCACCGCCTCGCCTTCCCCTGCCGTCGCAAGCTCCCCGTCATAGGTCACGATCGCCTTGACCGATGTGCGCTGCCCGGTCTTCGCGACGACGACCGGATCGCCCACGGAAATCCTCCCGCAGGAGATCTGCCCGGCATAGCCGCGAAAATCCGCGTTCGGCCGCATGACCATCTGAACCGGGAAGCGGAAAGGCTTTGCCTGGTCCGTCGGGTCGAGTTCGACCGTTTCCAGATATTCGAGCAGCGCCGCCCCTCTGTACCAGGGCGTATTTGCGGAAGCCGAGATGACGTTGTCGCCGTCTCGCGCCGAGATCGGGATTGGCCGTATGCTGGCAAAACCGAGCTCTTTGGCGAAAGCCATGTAGTCGGCGACGATTTCCTCGTACACCTGTTGTTGAAAATCGACGAGATCGATCTTGTTGACGGCCAGCACGACATGACGGATGCCGAGGAGCGAGGCGATATAGGAATGGCGCCGGGTCTGCTGGAGAATGCCCTGCCGGCTGTCGATGAGGATGATGGCAAGATCGGCCGTCGAAGCGCCGGTCACCATGTTGCGCGTATATTCCTCGTGGCCGGGCGTGTCGGCGACGATGAACTTGCGTTTGGACGTGGCGAAATAGCGATAGGCGACGTCGATGGTGATGCCCTGCTCGCGCTCAGCCTCAAGCCCGTCGAGAAGCAGGGCGAGATCGATCTCCTTGCCGTTGGCGGCGCCGGGAGAGCCGACGCGCCCGAGGTTTGCGAGTTGGTCCTCGAAGACCAGCTTCGCATCGTAAAGCAGTCTCCCGATCAGGGTCGACTTGCCGTCGTCGACCGAGCCGCAAGTGATGAATCTCAGGATCGACTTGTTGTCGTGCTCGGCCAGATGCGCTTCAATGTCATGCGGCGGTATGGATTGAACATACGACATCAGAAGTAGCCCTCCCGCTTTTTTTTCTCCATCGCCCCGACTTCATCCGTGTCGATCAGTCGGCTCTGCCGTTCGGACGTGCGCACCGTCAGCATTTCCCGCAATATCTCGGGAACCGTGACAGCGTCGGACTCGACCGCCCCGGTCAGCGGATAGCAGCCAAGCGTGCGGAAACGCACCAGCCGGTCGGTAACCTCCTCTTCGGGTTGGATGGGCATGCGGTCGTCGTCGACCATGATCAGCATGCCGTCTCGTTTGACGACCGGGCGCCTCGCCGCGAAATATAGCGGCACAATCGGAATTTCCTCACGCAGGATGTATTGCCAGATGTCGAATTCGGTCCAGTTGGAAAGCGGGAAGACCCGCATTGTCTCGCCTTGCCCGATCCGCGTATTGTAGGTCTTCCACATCTCGGGTCGCTGACGCTGCGGATCCCAGCCGTGCTGGGCGCTGCGGATCGAGAAGATGCGTTCCTTGGCGCGCGACTTCTCCTCGTCGCGCCGCGCGCCCGCGAGCGCCGCGTCGAAACCGTATCTCTCGAGCGCCTGCCGGAGCCCCATCGTCTTCATGACATGGGTGTGCACGTTGGAGCCGTGTGTGAAAGGGCCGATGCCCTGATCGATCCCATCCTGATTGACGTGGACGAGGAGATCGAAACCGAGCTCTCGCGCCATCCGGTCACGAAACTCGATCATCTCCCGGAACTTCCATTTGGTATCTACATGCAGGAATGGAAATGGCGGCTTGGCGGGATAGAACGCCTTCATCGCCAGATGCAGCAATACCGAGGAGTCCTTGCCGATCGAGTAAAGCACGACCGGGTTGGAGAAGTTTGCACCGACTTCGCGAATGACATGGATCGCTTCGGCTTCAAGCCGCCGAAGATGGGGAAGAGACATTTGTGGCCTTGTTCTATGCTCAGGAAATTTATCCGGGCAATGCCTCGGCAGCTCAGCTCGCTCAAAGGCATCCCCAATGCGTGGGACCACCGCCTTCATATGGGGCCGCGCTATTGCTGCTGGGACCGGAGCGCTCGCAGGCTATTCCGTTGAGACGGTTCAGTATTGCTGACAGGTGCACTACCCATGATGGCTTGGTTCCTCAGCTTTCCGAAAGTGCAATGGCCGTTATGCCGATATCGTCATTGCGCTGATAGGCTGGCGTATGCAAATGCAAGCCCACTCATCTGTAGGCCCGACCGCCATCAAATCATCGCCAATCCGCCATTCACATGAATGGTCTGCCCGGTGACATAGGCGGCGTGATCGGAAGCGAGATACGCAACGGCGGACGCGACTTCGGTACCGGTGCCCATGCGGTGGGTCGGGATCGCCACCATGATTGTCTCCTTCTGTTTGTGATTGAGCTTATCGGTCATCGCCGATTCGATGAAGCCCGGGGCGACGCAGTTGACAGTGATGTTTCGTGTAGCGATCTCCTGCGCCAGCGACTTGGAAAAGCCGATCATACCGGCCTTGGAGGCGCAGTAATTGGTCTGGCCTGGATTGCCGATGGCGCCAGCGACCGAAGTGACATTGATGATGCGGCCATTTCGACGGCGTATCATCTGCTGGGTGATCTCGCGGGTCAGTCGGAACATGGCGGTGAGGTTGACCTCCAGCACAATATCCCAGTCGGGATCTGCCATGTGCACGAACAATCCATCCTTGGTGATGCCAGCATTGTTGACCAGGATGTCGACGCCTTCAAGATCGGCTTCCGCTCTCTGACCAAGCGCCTTGACTTCGTCTCGATTGGCCAGATTAGCAGGGAACAGCTTGACCCGGTCCCCGAGCTCAGTTGCCAGTGTCTCCAGCTTTTCAATTTGGGTGCCGTGCAGTCCGACGATAGCGCCCTGAGCATGCAGCACGCGGGCGATAGCCCCTCCTATGGCTCCTGAAGCGCCCGTGACGAGCGCCTTGCGGCCGGTCAATTCGAACATGTCTCAACCTCTTCTCATATCGTGTAGGCTGGTGATGGTGTCTTTTAACGTCACCGCGCCAGCCGTCTTGGGCTTCATAGTGGCTTCCTTGCCGCGGCTGATCGTCGTCTTGCGCCGTAGCTCCGCTTTAATATTGCACGGCGGCGAGCTCGGCTTCGCGGCTGATACGCGGCGCCAGGCAGACAGCACCTTGCCATTCACGCTGATGCCGGTAAACGCTGGCAATGCCGCAACAACAACCAGCATTACTCGATCGCGCCACCGGAAAAGCTGCCTTACATGAACGCCGTCCGATCACGCGATCTCGAAGTGCTGGCCTAGGGTCAAACGCTGTCAGACCAGTCGCTCCTTCTCCTGACGAGAGCCGTGCCCGATGCCGCTCGACGGACTTCGTTGATGCAACGTCAAAGGGGGGCGTCTCATGCCGCCCTGCAAGAGGTGATCATCGAGGAAGCAACTGACAGGCTCATACCTGCCTGAATGCCAGAACTGCGTTCGTGCCACCCATGGCGAAGGCGTTGCTCATGGCTACGCGCACCTTTCGCTCACGCGGCACGTTTGGCGTCACGTCTAGATCGCAATCGGGATCTGGCTCACGATAGTTGGCGGTCGGCGGCACGACTCCTTCTTGGATCGCCATCACGCAAGCGATCATTTCAAGCGCACTCGCTGCGCCGATACAGTGCGCGTGGGTGGACTTGGTGGAAGATATGGACATCGAATAAGCATGGTCTCCGAAGACGCGCTTGATAGCCGTAGTTTCGTTTTGATCGTTGGCCTTGGTGCCGGTGCCGTGCGCATTGAGGTAGTCGACGTCCTCCGCATTCAGCCCTGCATCGGCAAGGCAAGCGCGCATCGCCGACTCCGGCCCATGGACAGCCGGCGCTGTGATATGGAACGCATCGGCGGAAAGGCCGACGCCGGCGACCTCCGCGAGTATTGTTGCACCGCGGGCGGTGGCATGTTCATAGCTTTCCAGCACGGCCATGCCCGCACCCTCGCCCAGTACCACGCCTTTCCTGCCGGCGGAGAAGGGTCGGCAAGTGTCCGGAGCGAGTGCGCGCATAGCTTCCCATGCCTTCAGTACAATCCAGACTAGTGGCGCGTCGCTGCCCCCCGCGAGCATGACGTCGGCCCGGCCACACTTGATCTGGTCTACCGCCGAAGCGATCGCATGGTTGGCCGAGGAACAGGCGGAAGTGACGCCGAAGACCGGGCCCCGCAGACCGAGGCTCATGCTGACCTGGCAGGCGGCGGCACTCGGCATAGCCTTTACACCAGTGAAGATTTCAGTACGGGTCCCCCCATCTACAAGGAGGGTACGGTATGCTTTTTCGGTAGCGTCCCACCCTCCTAAGCCGACGCCCACGGTCGCGCCGAACCGATGGGCATTGCCTTCATTGCAGGAAAGCCCGGCCTGGCGCATGGCTTCGTGCGCTGCAATCACCGCAAGCACGCTAATGCGATCCATCGAGACGAGCTTCTTGCGGTCGATGTTGTGGTTAGGCAGCGCCTTGATCTCAGCGCCGACTATGCCCTTCAGGCCGTGAAGCTCTGTATTGAGAAGCGGCCCGATGGCGGAGCGGCCTTCGCGCATCCATTTCCAGATGGAGGTGGTGTCGGTGCCCAGTCCGCATAGGCCACCCATTCCGGTGATGACAACGCGCCTGTCCATTCAAACCCCCTTAGTGAGCAAGCCTCGGATGGCTCCCACTATGTCGCCGACGTTCTGGAGATCCGACCACGCCTCGGCCGTGTTCATCTCGATCCTGATACCGTAGGCCTGTTCCAAGTCCCAGATGATGTCTGCCAAACCGAGAGAATCGACACCAAGCGTGGTCAATTCAGTGGCAGCCGTTAAATCGTCGACTGTTAATGCGGTCCCTCCATCGCCGCCCTCCGATTCGACACGGTTCTTGATGATGCCAATGATTTCGCTTTCGAGTTGATCTACCATTCTGTTCCCTTTAGCTTGTGTTCGACGCACGGCGGCTCAAATTCCTGAGGCGGCCCGGTTCGCGAAAATTGTCATCAGGCGTGCGCGACTGGCTTAACCTAATGCCCGCAGAGCCGGAGGAAATCCGGCTGGTCTGTGCCGAAGCCTCCGATGACGAAGAACATCATTGGCCTCCCAATCGTGTGCAGCTTGTGCTACATATCAGTGGGATTGGTAAAATCGATTGTTTGGATGTCGGCCATCCGTGAAATGGATGTCAGTGAGAGTAGTCGACTGCATTCGGTGCACCAAGCAAAAACACACATCTCTGCCGTAGGTCACAACAATCCAAGCTACTGCCGGCGATAGTATTTTTCTCCCCGCTACATTGACGCTACGTCCCCTCTGCGGCTCGCCGCTCACATATTCACAGGCTGGATCCCTCTTATAAAAACAATCAATTTTACTAATCTGGGCGAATGCGACTAAACGCTAAGCAGTCCGAATAGGAGTGAGGCGGGTGCGGGGATCAGCGCTGAGGTGTCGGCCGGTAGAAGCACGGAACTAGCAAACGTCGAGCTCTGACCGAATCATGGATGGAAGCTAACAATAGGTGATCACGCTTAAGAGCAGCCCGCTTCCCCAGACTAAACAAGCCGGCGGACGACCACAATTCTCCGTTGGAACCACCACAACTGTTAAATGGAAAAACGCCTGAAATGACCCATTCCACGCTGCCGCCTCAGCCATTTGCAATCCTTGCGATGCCAAGGACCGGCACACACTACTTGGAAGAATTAGTAAACGAGCATCCAAATGTATTGAGTAACGGTGAATTGCTCAATACGTACGACACGAACTGGCCTGATACGGAACGCCTGCTACTCAGCGATCGGGAGCTCCTTGAGCGTGCCTTCTTGCGCTATCCCCCACAAAGCGACAAGAAGGTGACCCATGTGGGTTGCAAGATCAACGAGCCTCAGTTTCAGGAGCGTCCGAGCTTTTTTGCCGAGCTGACCGCTTGGCCTGGACTTAAGGTTATCCTTGTGATTCGCAGAAACACATTAGAGTCGCTAAGATCGTTTGTGCAGGCAAGGCAAACCCGCCAGTGGCTCAAGTTCAATTCAGACAATTCAACTCCTCCACCGCCAGTGACGTTACCATTCGCCACCTGCGAAGCCTACTTCAAAGCTGCCGACGATTTCCACGCTCGAGTGGTGAACGCCTTCGATTCAAGCAGGATGCATTTAATCGAGTACGAGAGGCTTCTTCGCGATCCCCACCCTTGCGTGGCAACGGCCTTAGATTTCCTCGGGGCTCCTGCCCTACAGCTTTCTGCTCGCGGTATTCTTCGGCGTCAAGAAACGCGTCCGTTGGACCAAACGGTAGGGAACTTTCATGAGTTGCGGGTTCACTTCGCGAATGGACCTTACGCGAGGTTCTTTGAGCTTGGTAACGACTGATTTGACAGCACAAATTCTCGGCATAATCCAATTCGGCATGCCGAAGCTACCATTCGGAATTGCGTACGCCTAGGAATTTTCAGCAAATAAACGCCATGGGACGGAAAGAGGCCGATGCCCGAAGTCACTAGGGCATGCAACTTCGGACGATGGGTACGCTGAGCTCATGTCGATTCACGCCGGGTCGGACCGTATCGTTAGGCAGAGGCCAGGGAGCGCTATTGCGTTCTCGACGGTGCAGATCGTCCAAAGTCTGGATGGCGCGCAGCCGATAGAGCACCTCTGAAAAGACCGGTGCCTCCTAGGGGCTCCTCACGGTTTTAGCATCCTCAAGACTCTGCCGGGCGTGCAATTTCCCATACCGCGACGGAATCCGGCGGCTAAGCATACTTCCGTCTCAGGGATAGGAGTCCGCGCTGGCAAGGGGGGCGATAACGGAATACCTATGTTCGGAACAGGGTCGCGTATTGTCATCGGTAGCGGTGAGGGGAGCGTTTGACACAACCCCGCAACCCGCCGGGATTGGGCGAGCACAGCCGCTATGACCGCTCGCTCATCGTTGCAACTCGATCGTCGCGCGTGCCCCCCTTGCGACTTCGACCCGGTTAACGCAAACGTCGCTGTCTCGCCCACGGATGACCCAACCGCATGTGGTAGGCGCTCGGGCTCACGTCTCTCCCGGGTGCGAGTCATCGGGCAGATCTTGCATCTTAACTGTACAACATCATCAGGCGACTGGGTCCACCAACGCCCTGGGTTAGTTCAATCATCAAACCGTCATTGACTATGCTCCCCCCATCCTCGCCTATAAGCCAGTATTGGCCTAACAGGCCGTGGACGCTGCGGCGGCGATTTCGCCACGCAGCCAGCGATGCTCTGGGTCTCGATGGCACCGCTCGTGCCAGATCAGCACGACTTCGTACGGTGTCAGTTCCACAGGTGGGGGAATGACCGCGAGCGACAGCATGGTGGCGATCCGGGTCGCCACCCGGCTTGGTACAACCAGCACTACGTCAGTCGCCGCGATCAAGACCGCCGCGGTCAGTACGTTGGAAACCACCATCGGATCACCATGCGGTATTCCGAGTTTGGCTAACCCGTCATAGATCTGATCGAAAAGCTCACCAGGTTCCGAGGCAATGGCGACGTGGCGCAAGGCCGCGAAAGCCTCGATTGTCCACTCTTGCGCCAAGACCGGGTGATTGTGGCGTAGCACGCAGGTGAAGCTGTCGGCGTAGAGTCTGCGTCGCAAGTAGCCGTGCGGAGCGGCGCCCATCTGCCCGACGACCAAGTCGATCTCACCTTGCTCAAGTAACCCGAGCGCACCGCCCGAAAGCGGATCGGTCACAATGTCGAGATGAGGGGCGCGCTCGCATAGCCGCGGCAAAAGATGCGGCAGCAGAACCACCGCTTGGTGATCGGGCATAGCCATTGTCACCTTCCATCGCCGCTGCGCCGGAGCCAAGCTGAGGTTCATCATCTGGCGAATCGCATCTAGCACTGAAGGCAGCATCTGGGTCAAGCATTCGGCCAGAGGCGTCAGGACCAAGCCTCTAGAGCCGGCAACCAGAAGATCGTCCTTTAACATGCCGCGCAGCCTTGACAACGCCCTGCTCATCGCCGGTTGGCTACGGCCGACGTGCTGGGCCGCTTGAGTAATGTGCCGATACTGCAGCAGAGCCTCAAGATCCACCAGTAGGTTTAGGTCGATGGACGCAAGGTTCGGCATTTGCCGTTGCTGTGCGGCGTCAGTGACACCGGCAATTTTGGCCCTATGCGGCCGCTTCCAAGTGGGCTGATCCATCGATCTATTCTCCTCGGCAGGTAATGTTCCCGCGCCACTCCCGGAGATCCAGGTCGTCACAATACGGGTGTGCGTACCAAAGACTTTCCTGACCCGCCGACAAATGGGAAGCCACGTGATTTTCCGTTAATCAGAAGTACTTGGCTGTGACACCCCCCCCCCCGGGGCCTCGCAGGCCTAGCGTGATGGGTGTCGAAGACACGCTGGTCCAGAATGCTTTCGAGGAACTGTCGGCTCACACCATATTTCAGTGCCAACGAACAAGTCACAAAATGATCTCGCCAACGTGGCCCCGCCTGAAACTTACTGAGGAAACCTGCCTCAACACATTTGAGGCCCTGATCGCAAACCATGCCTTCATTGCAAAGGAGTTTGCCGAAATTGATCTCGCTGCCCACTTCTGCCCTCCGGTTATATCTAACGCTCTTGTAATGGCATTCGGCGAGACAGGAGAAATCGAGTTTTCGCATGGCTGCCATCCACGTTTTGGATACATAGCCTCACTCCATGGGCCGCGAAGCAGCCGCACCTGCACTTCACTATCCTTCACCCGGCGCGAGCTCTATGAAGGAGGCTCTTGAAACGGTTTTAAATGCCCAATGCCTGCAGCGCCGATAGAATGCCGTCGAGACCGGCTTGCTGTCGAGGCCGCCGTCGGGCAAGCGCCCGCCTCCGTAAGGCGGTCGGGGATGCCGGCAAGCTCGCCGCCCTTACCCCAATGCATTCGTCGCGGGTTCTAATCATTCCCCATGAGCATGAGGGAACAGCTGCCCGTAATCGGACTTCAAGTGCTTTATTATGTTTTGGCCAATGCGCCGCCCTCTCACTTAGTGCATCACGCGGGCAGTTGGCTGTCAAGTATTCAGGCGAGAGCGATCGCGCGAGGAGGTTGGCTCCGAATACGTGGCCTTCGGACCTGCCGCTGAACTTTCATCCGGCGGCTATTAGAGCCTCGACCGTTTTTGAACCGCCCCAGGTTTCTGGACCACCGGAGGCTAGAGTTTTCCGGCTTCAATTCAGGGAGGCGGGCTGGTTGCGCGTCCGGAATTCATCAGCGAGATCGGCACCTTGTTGACGATCGCACCATGCGGCCGAACCTCATTGTAGTCTCTACGCCAATCCTCCATCTTTTCGCGGGCATCCGCAAGGGTCAGGAACAACCAATGCTGGTTCAGGCATTCCGCCCGGAAGCGGCCATTGAACGCCTCGATGAAGGCGTTGTCCGTGGGTTTTCCGGAACGCGAGAAGTCCAGAGTGACACCCTTGGCATAAGCCCAAAGATCCAGATCGCGCGACACGAATTCCGTGCCCTGATCCACCCTGATTGTGTTCGGATACCCGACCTGCCGGCATACCCGTTCCAAGGTTTCCACGACATCTTCACCTCGATAGCTGTGCCGAGGGTCAAGCACCGGTACATAGCGCGAGAAGGTGTCGACCACCGTGAGCACCCGTAGTTTCTTGCCGGTCGCGAGTTGGTCGTGAACGAAGTCCATCGCCCAGACATCGTTGGGTCCCACAGACTTTTGCCGGTCCTCCCGCAGCTTGGCTTTGACCCGGCGCTTCGGCGTTTTATTCCGTAGTTGAAGGCCTAAGTCCCTGTAAATGCGCTAGGTTCTCTTGATATTGGTGCCCCAACCCTCACGTTCCAGGAGCACATGCACACGACGATAGCCGTAGCGCACCCGGGTTTCACAGATCTCCCGAATACGACGTTCCAGACCGGCCTGATCGGCACGGCGAGCGGTGTAGTGGTATGTCGAACGATCGAAGTTCAGCGCCCCACAGCACGCCGGATCGAGATTGCCCAGTCCCGGCACATGCCCTTCACCACCTCTCGCTTGCGAGCAGGCCTTAAAGCTTTCAGCGAATGACGTCCTGCAGCATCTCGCTGTCCAACGTCAGGTCCGCGACGATCTTCTTCATCCGAGCATTCTCGTCCTCGAGCTGCTTCAGCTTCTTCATCTCCGGCGGCAACATTCCGGCGTACTTCTTCTTCCAATTGAAATAGGTCGCCTGGCTGATCCCCGCCTTCCCGGCAAATTTCCGCAACTGGTACACCTTCAGCACCCTGCTTCAGAATGAACGCCTTCTGCGCGTCCGAAAACTGCGATACCTTCATCGTCTTCCGTTCCTTTCCCAGCCAGGAAAATGCACCGGAGAACTCTAACCAAAACTGGTCCAGTTTGAAGGGTTCAGATCGGCGGTCGCTTCGCCTCGGAAACCTCCATGCTGCCGTATTTGGCTTTCAAGTTGTAAAATGTCGCTTCCGAAATCCCGTGCTTGCCGCAGAGGTCGGCCACCTTCGCGCCAGCCTCCTGCTCCTTCAGCACCGCAATAATCTGCTCTTCCGTAAATCTCTGCTTCTTCATGCGTCCGTCCTGAGGAAATTACCGTGGAAGGTCACGTCTTCCATGCTGTCGATGGCATCTCGCGGGAATGAGTCTTCAACCATACCCAGCGCGCATGATGGGATACGCACTTTGCATAGCGTGGGCTGACCGGTGACCACTAATATTGCCATCCTTTATCTGACTATCGGAGCGACGCCGTTGATGTACTTAGGAAACTCCCGGAGAGAAGGTGCTGCCACGGCAGATGTTCTCACTCCGAACGCCGCGCACAGGTTGACCGGGGCGTCCTCGTCCTCGGCCACGCCGCCAAAATTCGAGTCGTGCGCACCAGTGACATCTGACTGGTATGCCCAAGAGGTTGCTCGCCTTTAACCACGGGGAAAGGGCCAAGCGGGTCTGCATGAGGCGGCTCGGGCTGGCTCGTCGATGATTGGCAGCTGGTGGCCGCCTGGCATGCCTTGCGAAATGGGGCACAAGAAGATGCGCTCTGCCCGCCGCGCTCGCACCACAATTCCGTTCGCACGTGAAAGGCGATCGTAGGTAAATGTCAGGAATGCTCCACGCAACGAACTGGCGCTTCGCTGGGTTTCGGCGGCCTTGAGCTCGGCCAGCTCTTCAGAAGGTCGTGTGCGTTCGTCCGTCGGCCGACAAGCGTATGTGTTCCTTCGGTACCTTAACGCCCGAAACTAGCATGTCCGAGCGCCAATTGGTCTTGCATCGACTGCATTGAACAGAGCTGTCCTGCCGTGATGGCGACGTCCGGCGAAATGTTCGCCTGAACTGATTGGTCGGATGGTGACCTTTCAATTATGGATACAAACGAAGACATGCGTTTCAAAGGTCTTGATCTAAATCTCCTCGTCGCACTCGATGCACTGATGACCAAACGAAGCGTTACCGCAGCGGCGCGCAGCATCAACCTCAGTCAACCGGCAATGAGCTCGGCCATCGCTCGCCTACGCTCCTATTTCCAGGACGAGCTTTTTAGGATGCAAGGCCGCGAACTTATCACAACACCGCGTGCGGAGGCGCTCGCCCCTGCGATCCGGGACGCCCTGCTGCACATACAGTTCTCCATCATTTCCTGGGACATGTTCAACCCAGCCCAATCGGATCGATGTTTCAGGATCATTCTTTCCGACTTCATGACACTCGTATTCTTTGAGAAGGTCGTGGAGCGCGTGGCTAGGGAAGCTCCCGGCGTCAGCTTCGAGTTGCTGCCTCCCGACGACAATCCCGACGAGCTTCTCCGGCGCGGTGAAGTCGATTTTCTAATCTTCCCGGACGTATTCATGTCGAGCGTACATCCCAAAGCGAAACTGTTTGACCAGACACTCGTTTCCGTCGGCTGTCTCATGAACAAACAGCTGCTAGGGGATCTCTCGTTCGAGAGATATATGTCGATGGGGCATGTTGCAGCCCAGTTCGGACGTGCGCTGAAACCCTCCGTCGAACAATGGCTATTACTTGAGCACGGATTCAAGAGACGTATCGAACTCGTCGTGCCCGGTTTCAATTTGATCCCGCCGCTGCTTTCGGGAACCAAACGTATAGCCATTATCCCATTGCGGCTGGCCAACCACTTTGCGAAAGACATACCCTTGCGGATCGTCAAACATCCGCTGCCACTCCTCTCGTTCACGGAGGCTGTCCAGTGGCCGGCTCTCCACAACAAGGATCAGGCAAGCATCTGGATGCGGGAAATTCTCTTGGATGAGGCCTCCCGTATGGCTGCTCCGCGCGAGACCGCAGGGTGTCTTTGGCGTTAGAAATTGAAGGACCCGACATTGTTTCTCTTCGCTCATTTCAGCAGATCGAGATAGACCAGGCCTTCACGTCGACTGTCCGATTGGTGTCGCCGGAACTACGCACCGGAGGCGTAACCGGCTGGTCGGCGCGAAGTAGCGGAACGCCAATGACATCCACTCGAACCGGTGAAACGCCACCTGCACCCACCTCCTCAGCCACTTGACGTTCGAGTTGTGAGACGGACCAGTTCAGAGTGGGAGTGGTACTCCGCCGTGCTGGGGGCCTCCTGATGCGCAGCTCTGCCAACATTGAAGTCTTTACTTGGAGTTGTGGTTGCGGGTCTCGCTGTAAATACTAAAATGGGCAGCCGCTGGGATAGCTGGGCGATCGCAGCTAGACAGACCAGCAAGAGCACGCTTCCGAAATAAGCTAGTTGGAAGAGCAGCAAACAAGCAAGTGTCGCAGCGATTAAGCCGGGGCTGGGCTGCAGGGCAAAGTAGATTGCGAGAGAACTGGTGCAAAGGAGCAGCCATAGGAGCAAACAAAGGATTCTGAAGGACAATGACGTTCTCCTGGGATTGCCATCGGATCATGCGGCAACCTAGGCAGCATCCAACTGAGCAATAACGTCCAACTGATTTAGGTGAGTGCCGTGAACCAGGTATAATTTAGCGGATCTCGGCCGATCATTTGAAGCTGAACCGGTAATCGTCACCCAGTCGATGGGCGTAGTGGCATTGCCACGTCCCATGGCTGATCTCGGAGCGATAACAGAAGGTTCGCGAGCTCCTGGTTAGGAGGCCCGACCTCCACGTAGAGATATGGCGTCTCCACAGCAGATTCGATTCGGCATCGCCGGCGGTTGGAATCAAAGCGGCGTGGCGGCAAAGTTGGCCCATTAGCGCAGCGGGGCCTATCCGCTCCCACGACCCGCAGAAATCTTGAGGTCTTGTCAGCGGCGATGCGGTTGATGAATGGCTCGTCATCAATGGCATCGGCGGTAGCCGGTCGGAACACATAACGATATCATTAGTCACTCCTCTTCGACGAACCGCTCATGCTCTTCGCCGATGCGCCTCCGGTGCCATAATAGTGGTTATCGGCCCGCCCCCACCATGCAAAGCCGACATCCCTTTATGCTCCCGGTGTATGGTCACAAGCACAGGTTTCGTAGGCCGTCAAAAGCGACACGGTACTGGCTGACACCATCCGCGAAGTTCGGGTAGACCCAGAGAGGAGGCACAGGAGTTTCTTAATCATGCGCGGGTCCTAAGTCTGGCCCCAGGGAGATGATGTTCCCCCGTCGGACAGGACCATCAGTCTCGCGAAGAACGGCTCAGCTTGTCTGACGTAGAGTTCGCCCACGTCTCCTCAATCATCGTGAGCTTCGTGCCGTTCGAGAGGGTGACCACAACGACGCCGTCAAGCTTACCGCGGGAGACGCGATCGTGTATCTGACTTTCATTCAGTGGCCTCCGGTACGAAGACCATTGAGCTGACTGCGGTATTGCCGTAGCGATAGAGCCAGCCTCCGGGCACCTCCATGCGGTACGTGCTTGGCATGGTCGACCAGCCGCTCGTGTTGATGGTTTCCCATTCATGGAGCTTCAATCGTCTGCCTCAATCTGCGTGGTTCCGTATTTGCTGGTCAGGTTCTCTTGAATGGCCGTCCGGGCCCCTATGAAATAGCATTCCGGCGAGCGACGGCCCATAGCAAACCAGCGGCTTTCTTGGATGAGCCACTCGGTCCCGGGAACCCGATACCCATCGAGAGCGCCGAGTAGAGCTGCCTCAGCTTGTTTGCGATCATGGAACCCTAACGGTGAAGAAGGAATAATTCCGGTGCCGACAGCTTGTTTGCATCTGTCGAGTCGGTTGTACAGATCGAGCGCGAAGCCACGTGCTACCCGGGGCCCAGGCGGATTAACGGCCACGTAGTCCCCAGTGTTCTGCGAGGCCCTGGCTTTCCTTGTATCGCGCGAGATTGCCCGGCGCGACGAGCGACGGATATCGATGTCGAGCAAGCTGGCCAGTTCCCGTTCGTGCGCGAATTGGACGGCTTCGACTTCGAGGCGCAGCCATCGCTGGATCAGGGACAGATCAGGGAGCTTGCGACCTGCCGCTGGATCGCCCACGGCGACACCGTGCTATTCCTTGGACCGCCGGGTACAGGCAAGACCCATCTGGCTGTGAGCCTCGGCCGCGAAGCCATCCGTCAAAACTACAACGTCCAGTTCGTCACGGCGGCCACGCTGGCGGCGATGCTGGCGAAGGCCCACAGCGACGGCTCGCTCGACAAGCAGTTGACGATCGTGTCGCGACCGAAATTGCTGATCATCGACGAGCTGGGTTACTTGCCCTTCGAGGCCAATGCCGCCCACCTGTTCTTCCAACTGGTGTCCCGGCGCTACGAGAAGGGCTCGATCCTGATCACCTCAAACCGCTCCGTGGGCGAATGGGGAAGTGTTTTTGGCGACCCCGTCGTCGCCACGGCGATATTGGACCGCCTGCTTCACCACTCGACGGTGATCACCATCCGGGGCGAAGCTATCGGCTTCGCGAAAAGCGCCGCTCCGGCCTTCTGCAGAAAGCCGGAGCGGCGCTCCAACCCAACGAAACCGCAAACCAATGAGGGGGCGCATTGCCTCAAGCAAAATGTTACCGATAGTGTTGATGCTACCGTTGGGATGGTGATGGTTCGCTGTCCCAGCTCGGGGGATGGATGGCACGGCGGATCAGCATGGCGACACGGACGGACGGAACTGATTGAAGCAATCATTGAGCGCTATCGATCGAGCTGTCGGGCGGACAAGCATAGAATCCTAGATGAGTTCGTCGCGGTTACCGGCTACCACCGCAAGCATGCGATCAGAGTGCTCCGCCATCGTAGGTCCGAGCCGCCTTCCGCTAGGCAGCACGTTGTCCAGTATGGTCCCGACGTCAGGGAAGCGCTGGTGGCTCTATGGGAAGCGTCCGATCGTCTTTGCTCGAAACGCCTGAAGCCGCTGATTCCGATTTTACTGTCAGCCCTTGAGCGTCACGGCCGGCTCGAGCTGAACAGCGAGCTTCGCGACAAACTGCTAATGGTCAGTGCAGCGACGATGGATCGGTTGCTGTCAGAGGTACTCGACAATACTTGGTTCGTGGATACAGCCTGCTGGGCTTTGACTGGATGGATCTTTGCGGAAATTACCTTGGCTGCCGCAGGACCGCCGATGGCGAGACAAAATAAAAGCTGGCAGCCTTTCAACGCGAACACCCTCGACCCGATGCGGCCGTCACCTTCAGTGCGTTGCCTTCCGCTCTCATCCAAAGCGTCATCAAACTCAATGGCTTCAATGAATTGCGACTCGTGAGGTGTCACGTCGTAGATGGCAAAACGTTTGGCCGACCCGAAATGTGCGTTGTATCCATCCGGCGAAGGCCGCGGGGCTTATGATTTCGGCTCGTCTGCCATGATGCGTTCAATCTTTTCCGGATCGCACTGTTCGTCGGCGAGGAATTGGCGAACGCCGCCATCCCAAGTGCGGATATCGGCGAGGAACTCCTTCAAGCTTTCGATCCCCCGTTCGGTGAAGGTGGTGATACCCTCGTCGATGCCGTCGTAGACATGGATCACCTCGCCGTAGTCGATGTTGTCGGAATTGCTGGCGATTTCTTCAAGCAACGCGAGGTTCTCACCGATCAGCGTGGCGACATATTCGATCGTGTAGACATGCGTCGGACGCGCCATCAGGCCGCCACCTGCCGGGCGCTTCCGGCGGACCAGTTCCACGGCAATAGTTCCGGCAGCCTTGATACTGGAAGGCTGGGCATGCGGGCGAGCACGTCCGCCAGCCAGGCCTGCGGATCGATATCGTTCATCTTTGCCGAGACGATCAGGGAATACATGAAGGCAGCACGTTCGCCTCCGCGCTGGGAACCGGCGAATAGCCATGCCTTTCTTCCCAGAGCAATACCGCGCAGGGCGCGTTCGGCGGCATTGTTCGAAAGACAAAGCCTGCCGTCGTCGAGGAAGCGGGTGAAGGCTTCCCAGCGCCCCTCCTTCTCGAACATGTAGTTGATCGCCTTGGCGACGGGATTGTGCTTCGACATCTGGGCACGCTGGGCCGTGAGCCAATCGTGCAGCTCTTCGACGAGTGGACGAGCATGTTGCTGTCTCGCTGCGAGCCGCGCCTCGGCAGGCATGCCGTTTATGCCGCGTTCGAGGTCGAAGAGTGCGTCGATGCGGGCCACGGCTTCGAGCGCGATGGGCGATATCTCGTGGGCAGGCTTGCCCTTGCGCACGTTGCCGGCGATGTCGGCCAGTTCGAAGAACTTGCGCCGTGCATGGCTCCAGCAGAGCGCGCTCAGTACCGGCGCAGGGCCGCGGTCCGCACGGTAGAGGTCGTTGTAGCCACCATAGGCATCGGCCTGGAGACTGCCATGCCACCCCACGAGATGCCTGTTTGGATGGGTCTTCTCGCGATCGGGGGAAAAGTAGAAGAGTGTCGCGGGAGGCGCGCCGCCCGCGAAGGGGCGGTCGTCGCGGACGTAAGTCCATAATCTTGCCTGCCGCGTTGCACCCCGCGCCAGAAGCGGCACGGTGGTATCGTCGCCATGCAGCCGTTCGGCGGCCAGAACATGGGCGCGGATCAGGTCATGGATCGGCTGCAGAGCCGTCGCACAAGCTCCGACCTGATCGGCCAGCGTGGAGAGGCTGAGATCGACGCCTTCCCTGGCGTAGCGCTCGGCCTGGCGGTTCAAGGGCTGATGCTGGCCGAACTTCTCGAACAGGATCGTGGCAAGCAGGTTCGGCCCCGCCCATCCGCGCGGCGTGGCATGGAAAGGTGCCGGTGACTGGCTGATCTTCTCGCAATCCCGGCAGGTGAACTTCTCGCGAACCGTCTGGATCACCTTCCACTGGCGCGGGATCGCCTCCAGCGTCTCGGTGACGTCTTCGCCCATCTTCACGATCCGGTCCGAGCCGCAGCACGTGCAGGTCGACGGAGCTTCGATGATCAAGCGCTCGCGCGGCAGGTGCGCGGGAAACGGCTTGCGGGCCGGCCGGCGGCGTTCGAAGGCCGAGACATTCGTGATCTTCGCTGCCACGCGTTCCGCCGCGATCTCGTCCTCGGTGGCATCGGCCTCGAGTTCCTCGAGATGCAATTCCATCTGGTCGATCAGCCGGGCGCGGCGTTCGGAGCTCTGGCCATACTGCTCGCGGCGCATTTTGGCGATCTCGAGCTTGAGGTGCCGGATCATCGCCTCGGAGGTCGTCACGACTGCGCGCACCTGCGCGAGGTCGGCCTCGGCGGAGGCAGCACGCGCTTCTGATGCCGCTAGCGCGGCGCGCAATCTGGCTATCTCCGAAGCAGCGTCATCCATAGCCGAAAGCTACCATGCCGCATGCCGAAAGCCCCACAAAAACAGAGCAATGCAGTCGATTAGCCTGCCTTCGAAGGCCGCTGCGTCCAGCGTGGATTGCGCCAGTCGATGCCTTCCAGGAGATATCCCAACTGGCCGCCGATACCGGCACAGCGGAGCCACTCTGGCTGACCGGCCAGATGAACTTTCCAGCTTCCAACCGCTTCAGGTAAAGCGACATGCCGATCCCGTCATGCCACAGGACCTTGATCAGATCACCCTTGCGACCCCGAAAGCAGAAGACCTCACCGCCATGAGGGTCACGGCCAAGGCCTTGCTGCACCTTCAGCGCCAGGCTGTTCATGCCGCAACGCATGTCCGTCATGCCGCCCGCAATCCATACCTTAACCCCGGCTGGAAAGGCGATCATGGCGCATCCAAAACCGGCAGCAGACGGGCGAGGATGGTGGGATCAAGCGAAGCCGGGATCGTCAGGCGACGACCGTTCGGCAGACCGATCTCGATCGTCTTGTCGTCTTCAGACCGCGGCGGTGCAGTCATGTCGCAAGATGCCGCCGCCGGCGGCGAAAGCGAAAGCGGCACGAAGCCTGTTGACACGGAAGCGCTCAGAAGCCCGCTACGGTATTGACGACGCCAGGTCGTCAACAGTGATCGCGACAATCCATATCGCCGCGCCGTCGCCGACCCCTGCCGAAAACCTTGCAGGCTCTCCTCGACGATCCGAACTTTCTCTTCGTCCGACCAATCCCGCCGGCGACCAAGATCGTCGGCGGACAAGACCTCAATGGGGGAAATGATTGTAGCGCATGACATAAGCCATGGACTTAACGCCAGTCAGCAAGTCAGGACAGACGGCCTTCAGCGGAGGGGTACTGTGCGTTAAGTCCTTGCATGTCTTCAGTAGCAATCGCGACGCGCAATGCGCCTACCGGCCGGTCTGAAATCTCTCTCTGGGACTGATCGCTGACGAGCGAGAGACGACGAATGGAGATCATTTGGTAGTTCCCCGAGTACAGACTGCATTTAGTGGGTGTCGCGCGAGGAGTGCAAGAAGCTGGAAAGTTCGGAGAACATATCGTGCATCCCCTAATTTATGCTGCAGCTTGGCTGACAGGCGGTCGAAGAGAGTGAAGCCGGATTGCATCGCGCAGAAAACACGCTGCAGCGGGCAAAATACCTCTAACAACCAGAAACACAGGCGTTTATGGACGGGCACTAGCGTAGTTCACGTCGCTTTAAGAACGCTTCAAGTGCTTCCGCGACTGTCCAGCCTGGAGATACCGCCGCGCCCAGAAGCTTGGCTTCCTTTTCCTGCTCAAGTTTCATGTACAAAAACTCTAGTGCCTCCTTGAACGTTGAAATATCATTCCGCGGACCTACGATATGGACGGATGAAGTCGATGGCGATGTGGCACAGACCTTCCTCCTTCAGGCGACGACAAGCTCACCGAAGTTGCGGGGGATCTTGCCGCCAAGCTAAATCACAGTAGCGCTTCCTCCTCGGACATCTCCTCGCGCAGGAGCCATCTCCCATGGCGCCGGTTCGCGCACCTGCGCCCAGATCGGGTTGTGGATTGATAAGTCGATCTGGCGCGCTAGCTCCACTATGCCGTGATAGCCGGCGTAGGAGTGCTGGCGCTCCTGGTTGATATCGAGCCAAGGCATTTTGGCCTTGAGCGCTATAAATTGGGTGCGTCCGCCCGACAGCATGATATCAACCTTGTGATCCGATAGAGCCGAGTAAAGCTCGCGCGGCGTCGTCGCCCCACTCATACGGCTATCGTTCGTGAGCATCTGTTTAAGACGCTCCTTATCATTGTCCGTCGATTTCTTAATTGACGTACCGACGATTTCCATGCCGATCTCCATCAGCGCATGTGCGACGGACCACGATTTCACCCCCCCGGTATTGAGAAGCACGCGCTTGCCTTGCAGCCGAGGTCGATAGACCTCAAGTCTCCTCCAGGCCCTTGCTTCTTCTTCTACAATCAGTGCTTCGGTGCGACTGATTAGCTCCGGACCGGCTCCTTGCTTTACAAGCAGTCCAGCGATCTGCCTGAGTGCTTCCGAAGTGTCGGTGATGCCATAGAAAGAGCCCTCGAAATAGGGAATGTCCCAGCGTTCCTGCATCTTGCGTGCGAGATTGATGAGCGCCGTCGAGCACACCATCATAGCTGCACGTGCTCGGTGTGCTGTGGCAATATCGAGATAGCGCGAGTCGCCTAGAATACAGGCGCGGACGCGGACACCAAGCTTGTCCAACAGCGGCCTTACCTGCCAGAATTCGCCGGAGAGGTTGAATTCGCCAAGGATATTGATGTCGCTAGGCCGGGCATCATCGGGCTCTACGGTCCCGATGATGTGATCGAGCAAGGCTTCCCCGGCCAATTTGTTGCCCAGGTTCTTTGAGCCGACGAAGCCCGGGGCATTGACTGGCACGACCGGTAAGCCGAACTTTTTCGCCGCACGCTTGCACACCGCCTCTATGTCGTCGCCAATCAGTGCCGTAACGCAGGTCGCATAGACGAAGACCGCCGCTGGCGCGTACGCCTCGTTGATCTCGCGGATTGCTTTGAAAAGCTTTCGCTCGCTATGCCCCATCACCACGTCGAGTTCGGTAAATCAGTGGTGAAGCTTGTGCGCCACAGCATGTGACTCGAAGAAGCCGTGCCGCGATTGTTCCAGGAGTTGCCCTCACGCGAGCGGTGCATGAACGAGATGTGCCACGTCGGTGATCGGCTGCAGCACAATCTTGGCGCCATCAAAAGCGCAGCCGCCGGCTGCCGCGCCGGGGGTCAACGGTTTCGAACAGCCCTTTTTGCACGCCTTGTCATCCTTGGCCCGATTTATCTCGCAGGCGGGCTCGTCGAAAACATCCTGGATTTTAGCAGTGGGCGAATGCATTGCGCCGGTCTCCAAGTCCAT
>ATWE01000032.1 GCA_000421085.1 Ensifer sp. USDA 6670 | reverse complement strand
CAATCGGCCACATCGTCATCAGTTCGGCCGGGAAGGGCTTCATTAGCTCAAAGGGGTCCGGTTCCGTCGAAAGCCACCGTTCATAGTCCTCCCGGTGCAAAACGACTGGCATTCGGTCATGGATCGTCGCCATCATCTCGTTTGGCGGGCAGGTGACGACGCAGAAGGTGCGGATATCCTCCCCCGTCTGCGGATTTCGCCATTTCTCCCAAATGCCCGCCAGTGCGAACGGCTCGCCCGATTTCATGGCGATCGCGTAAGGCTGCTTGTTCTTGCCAGTGCCGTGAATGTCCTTCCACTCGAAAAAGCCATCGATCGGGATCAAGCAACGCCGGCTAGCGTAGGTTTTCTTGAACATGCCATTTGTGGCAATGCCCTCGCATCGGGCGTTCACCGGGGGCGGCCGGCCGGGCTTCTGCTCTTTGACCCAGCCCGGAATCAAACCCCAGCGCGCGCTGACGAAGGTAGGGCCGAAGACATCCGGATCGCGGACGACATCGCGAATGATGATCGGATAGTAGAGGGAGGGCGCACCGTTGTAGCGCGGGAACTGGTTGGCCATCCCCAGGACCGCCTCCCGTTCAGCCATGGAGAATTCGCGCAACAGATCGTCAAGCGTACTCTTTATGTAAACGCGTCCGCACATATGCTCACCTCCAGCAGGGGAAACGTATCGTGGTTGGTCGCGACGTCAACTCGCTGGTTATCGCCTGACCTTTCCAATCCTGATCACATTGCCGTCCTTGTTCCCGCACTTGGCGCAACGCAGCTTTCTTGCCAGGGGCAGGATCGGCTGCGCGGCGCCGAACTTCTTCACCAAGGCACGGCGGTCTAGCCTGTTTTCGCGCCCGCATGCGCGACATTGACAGAATAGCTCGTACCACTCGGGCAGATTTGCAAAGGTGATTTCATCTGGAGAGCCGGCCGGCGTCGCCGCACCGTCAGCCGGCTGACTCGAGAGAGCAATCCCTCCTTTGCGACGATGGTGTCCCCGTAGTGCAATTTGCAACGGTCGTAGAACTTATTTGTTGTCCGATTACAGCCATTTGCAATTGCAAGTTCCGTCAGCAAGCCCGGCATACTCCGGTCGCCGATCCGATCCAGCATTGCCTTGGCGTCGTAGGTTTTTCTGACCCCGCACTCGCACTCGATCCGGATTTTCTCACCTACAAATTCAGAGAGCCGCCAGGATCCTGCTCTAGGCATGTCGCGACTTCCATTCGGGCTGATGTTCGAAGCAGAACCAGTTGGGCTCGGATTTTCCCACCGCGAAGCCGAAGCTGCCCCATTTCGTGCAGCCGGGATGCTCGCAGTAATGGACGTACATGCTGGAGTCCCTTTGCCGGACTGCACCTTGCTCGTCGCTCATGGTTGCTCCGCTTCACTACTGCGGACGCAGGTCGGTCGCCAGCCACGCGTGAAGCCCAGGCTCGTTGCGATTTCGGCGAGCGCGAGCTGTTCGCGTAGGTGTTTGCAATCGTCCAGCAGGGTGCGGATGGTCGCCTCAGCATCACCGTCGTGCCATGCCAAGGCTGCGGCAACTTCGTCGATCTCCTGATTGTCTTGATCAGTTTCGCATGCGTTCTTCGCGGCGGCCATAGTTCCTCCTTCCCGCGCAAGCACGGGCATCTGCTTCAACACTTTAAGATGGCGGCCGCATCGCCGATGGATGTTCTTATTATGTTCTCTAAGCCGAAAGAGTCAATTCGGCTTTTTCGGGGCCTGTGCGTTAATGGGCTAATGGCCAGAGCACCCTCGAAGAAGCCGCGCGATCTCCCTCCGACCGATCCTATGCCGGCGCGCATCGACCCTTGCCTTGCGACGCTCGTCGACAAGCCGCCGAAGGGGCCAGACTGGGCCTACGAGGTGAAGTGGGACGCTATCGGCTGGCCGTGCACATCGAGCCCGGCCGGGTGAGGGTGCTCACGCGAGGCGGCTATGACTGGACCGAGCGCCTCCCGACGATCGCAGACGACGCGCGGCGACTCGCGGTGAAAACCACCATCCTCGATGGCGAGGCGGTCGTGCTCGATGACCAGGGCCGCTCCGACTTCGGCATGCTGCAGCGGGCGCTCGGCCGGCTGCCGTCGCCGTATGAAGCCGGCGCCATCGTCTTCTATGCCTTCGACCTGCTCTATCAGGACGGCCGCGATCTTCGCCGGCTGCCGCTTGGCGAGCGCCGACGGCAGCTGGAGCCGCTCGTCGCAGGGCGGGAAGGGGCCATTCGTCTCTCGGAAGAGGTGCAGGCGGATGGCGACGAGCTCTTCCGCGTCGCCTGCGCGCACGGGCTCGAAGGCATCATCGCGAAGCACATCGCCCCACCGCTCAGGCCGCGGAGAATGGTGGCAGAAAATCACCTGCAAGCGCCGGGATAGCTTCGTGGTGGTCGGCTTCGAGCCATCGACCGTTCCCGCCCACCTCGGCCGGCTTCTGCTGGCGGCGCGCAAGGGCGGAGAGTTGGTCTATGTCGGCGGGTGCCGTACCGGCTGGTCACACGACCTCTCGAGAGAACTGCGGAAGCTGCTCGAGGGAATGGCGACGAATTCGCCGGCGGTGAACGTGAAAAGGAAAGTCGCCGTCCTCATTGATCCGGTCCTGGTCGCCGAGGTCGAGTATCGCTCATGGACAGATGACGGGAAGCTGCGGCCCGCATCCTTCAAGGGTATTAGGCCGCGAGAGGATGACGCGGCTGTTTTCGAGCTGCGTTAAATGGAGAACATTTGCGAATGGAGTTGGCTAGTCTATTTCAGCCATAGCGCCCGCTGGCGCCGCTCGCGTGGCCCGCATCGGTTGAGCAGGGAAATGTTGTTTTCACTCGCGTCGGCCGTTTCGGCGAATAGGAGAAATGCGCCTTTTCCACGGCCTCCCGTTGGTAGAAATCGTCGCCCCGCTTTTCGCGTCTCCCGCCATTTGCTAGCTTGCGCACATGGATCGGCGAGCGACACTTTCTGCATTGATTAAGTTCGACAAACCGCTGGAGGAGCTTCGCGCTTCTCTGGTGGAGCTCGACTGGGATTCAGAGCCGGTCGTAACCCTTAGCCGCGTGGATATTGCCGCGATGCTCCGGCGCTTCACATCCGGCGAAGTTGATGCCCGGACCGTAGAAGCTTGGGCGGATGCGATCGAGTGTAGGGAAGATATTCAGTTTGAGTGGGGTCATGAGGATGTTATTGCGTCGGCCATCCATGACTTGGCAAACCCAACGCTCCAAGGGCAACTGAATGTCATAGTGCCAAACGTACTCGCCGCTTTAAGTTCGTTTGGGTGACAGATGACGAGAGCCTATAAAACTCATCTCGATTTTGAATATAATCAAGTTGCCGTATTCTCGCGTGGGCTAACAAACCCATTCAACAATTGGGACGAGAGGCACGTCAGTCAAGGGTTTGCCTGGCGTTCTCGATCTGTGTCATTCCGGACATTGAACAATGGCCCACACGCAGTTGACGTGTTGACAACGGAGTATGCCGGACCTCTGAGCCATGGTTCAGCGCGAGGATTTTGGTGGTCATGCCACCCTTGGATGGGCGACTAAGCTTGCGAGGCTGCCAAGCGCTCTCAGACGCTCCTAACAAGTGGATGGTTCGGAAGACAAGGACCAGCGCATCCAGGTAGAAGCACAGCGAACTTCGCGCCCTCGACGAAAGATGCAATAGCCTTCCGTCGCACACCGCAGGAAGTGCTTCGGATCGTCTAACTGAGCGGCACGGACGGCGCCTCGAGCGGCGGATTCTACCCGGGAGGGAACGAACGGCGCGATCAAGCGCACCTGAGGTGCACCGACGCGGCTGGGCCCTACGTCGGCAGTGGCTGCCGACGTGGGGCGCGTTTCGTCACAGGGACTGGCGAACTATGCCGCCTTCATGCATTCCCGCAGGGCGTCCTCTCGTCTGATGCCCGATTGGAACAACTCTAAAAGCTTACGCGCGAGGTCCTCCGCTTGTTCGCTACCGACGGGGAGGTGCCTCGCGTCCACCTCCGCGTCGAAAATGCGCTGAAGCGTAGAGAGGTCCTCTGGTTTGAGAGGTAGCTGGTGAAAGTCGCCGAAACCAGACATGCAGCGCCTCCCGTGCTGGGGCGAAAGGCCGCCGTCTTTCAGCCAGCGGCGCCCTTACCAATAGCCGCTGGTGAAAACGATTATACATCAAAATGTGGCTGCAGAACGCACGCCACCTTCGGGGTCCTGTTTCTCGGCCAGCCGCTCATGTGTGCAGCCACATCGGTATCAGCCATTCGCCTGTTGCGGCGAGCAGACCTGACCACCCCAACCGTGGGCTCATGCAGATGCGTTGCGAGGAACAAAGCTGCGGCTGAACGATTAGATGAACAAGCGGCGGTTGTCGAAGTTCTTACAGGAGTGGCGACCATGTTTCTACTCGCCAAGGACACAGTCAAGTTTGCCGTCCTTGTCGGCCTCTCCGCGATATTCATCGATGCTGTCATTGCCCACGGCCTCTTTTGGGACAACGACCCCTACTGGACCTACTGGATTACAAAATCCTTTTTGATCACCAGCGTCTTCCTGTTTGGCACCACCTTTCTCGGGATCGGCATCCTTCCGGGTCTGATCCTCACCGCAGTGCACACCGCAATTCTGGAAATCTACTACCAATGGTTAGCACCTGTCGGCTTGCCTCAGGAGCCGGAGTGGCTTGATTTCAACCATCTCTGGGTCACCGGAGTCCCCGCGCACTTCCTGGCGATCTTCACCGGCTACCTGCTGGCGCTTTGGCTCTGGCGGCGCAACCATCCAGCACAGCAGATCGAGCGCGCCGAAACCTGGCATTTCGCAGTCTATGGGCTCCTCACAACCGTGTTGATCGTCGTGGTCGATGCGGTGCTGACGCAACTGGTTCTGCTGCGCGATTTCCCCGGCATCACCTTTTTCGTCCAGCATACGCTGATCGGCTTTGTCTTCGTCTGTGCGTGGACCGCCTATGCGGGTGTCGGCAGAACCGGTTGGATCGTCGGCTCACTGATGCTCGCGCTGGTCTGGACCGCCTACAACATGTACCTCGGTCCGAGAGGTTTGCCGCTTCGGCCCCCAGTCTACTCCGGATACGAGGATCTCTGGTGGCGGGCATTTCCCGGTGCATTCGTCTCTGCCCTCGTCGGGTGGTGGCTAGGCGGATATTTGATGAAGCGGCGCCGCAAGCTCGAATGGACCGGAGTGGCAATGGTCCTGCTGTTCGTTGCCGTCGCCTTTGATCCGGTCTTCGCTCAGACCCTGCCGGTTGAGAAGGGCACCAATGCCTTGCTCGCGAGCGCCGGCGCATCCGGTCAGGGCATGCGCGTCGTCGGCCCGGATCCAACCAATATGCAGAGGACACAGCCGATCACCGGCGACATCCGCATTGAGACATCCGAAATGGGCAATCGATGGTCGCACGTGCAAAACACAGACGGCATGCGCGTGGCCGCGACCTTCACGTCAGGCGGCGCGCGTTACGAGATTACGGTTGACAAGCCCATGCCTCGGCATCCGCTCGGGCAATACACCACCTGGTCAGGGGTGGTCTACGATCATGAAATGCACGGTGACACCGGCATCGGTACGGCCAAATTGCCGACGATGAAGCCGGAGATCGCGCTTTGGGGCTGGGGAACCGTGAAGCGCGACGGGCAAGTCATCGCTGCGATGGCGCCTGTGCATGTTATGGTAAGCAGCGGCGATCGGCCGATGCCGGGAATCATGCTGGAGGTCGATACCGAGGACAAGGCTCTTACGGCCGAGCCGGATGGGTACATCCATGTCATGTGGCCGAAGGTCGAGCAGCTACAGATGCCGGCGGCACAGACACAGACGCGTATGATTGTTGGCTGGATCGCAATGATCGGCATTGCTGGTCTGTTTGGCTGGCTTGCCTATTCAGAGACGGGGCGTCGGACCGATGCCGCTTGACGCGGCTCCCCAGTACCGGCCAGGATCGACTCGTCAGCGCTATGCAACGCTGCCCGTCAATTCTGCACGTGCACCCATATACGAAGGGAGAAATCGATGGTTGCTGGCAAAAGGAACGAAGATCCGGTCGAGGGCTCCAGGGAGACGGTTGAACGCGAGCTGGAGAGGCACGAAAACAATGGCACGGAGCCGCCGGATAGAAGCACCGGTAGCAAGGAAGAGCGCATTCGCAGGCGCGCCTATGAAATCTGGGACCGCGAGGGACGCCCCGACGGAGAGCATGAGCGCCACTGGCAACAGGCCGAAAAGGAACTCGAAGGAGAAGAAGGGGCCCGCGAAAGCGGAGACCGTTAACGCGTGTCGCGCCCGCGTCGTATGGTTTTTAAAAGATGCGGGCAGTGAACTCGCTCCCCGAGCTAGTGGCCAATCCATGCCATTGCGGGATGGCTTACACTTGGATCAGACATTATGTTCTCCATTCATCACCTTGCCTAGGCGGATAGCGTTCTGGGAGCTGCTACCCGAACAGATTGCGAAACCCACTGCGGCGCCCCCGCTCAATGCTGCCGTTTGAAAGCGACGTTTGCAGAGGTCTTGGAAACGTCGGCGGCATTTGCATCGTAAAGCGCCAACGAAGCCTCGGCGCACGCGGCAGCGAACGAGGCTCTTGCAATCTCGGCTGCGACGATCCCTGAAAGGGCGGCACGGCAATCGCGAATCGCCCGGTGGTACCACTTGCCGTGACTGGGCCACTCGTGCTCCAGAAAATCGAGGGCGTCGTAAGGACCGCGGAATAGGCGAGGCATGCCGTTCTGAAGGCTTACCCACAGAGGTGGGTGCCAAAGAGCTTCCTTCATTGGGACCTCCCTGGTCATTCCGTCCCAATAACCCGCCGGAAGCTCGTCTCGTTCCGTTGCCGCGACCACTTTATACGGAAGTGCTGAAATACGCGTTACTCGAACCCGGTACTAGCTTGTAGCTTGTAGTGAACCGACTGGAAAACGATCCTCCCGGCTTCGAACGAGGTTGTCCGCACCTCCAGTGCATCGCAATTCTTGCTGGTCGCCCTCCAAACCAGCACCGCGCAGGGACCGCCCACTTTCTTCGCGACAAACTCGAAACTGGCATGGGGAGCTGCTCCCTCAATCCAGCCGCCGAGGCACGGAGCGCCTCGCGCCCGCGCATGTTGGAGTTCGACGTCAAAAGCACGAAGTTGTCCGGGCGCCTTCAACCGTGATCGACAAGCACGGCATAGACGGCACGACACCAATCGCCGTCCGCGCTCTCGAGAAATACATGAGCAGCCGCAAGGCGCGGTGACAGTCGGATGCCAGCAATTGCCAAAGCGTTTCCTTGCCCCGGCCGCCGCAATCAGGAGCGTCGCGACGCAACGGCAGATCGCTACGAGCTAAGCTCGAGTTTATCTGACTCCTGCTGCGTCTGCGTATCATATCCAAGCTTTGCATTTTGTGGTACCCAACATGGTCAGACAGTGATGCAGGGCGCGCATGATCGGTGTCATAGAGCTTCAAGCGAGTGCGTGATGGTGATTGACGGCGGAGATTTGCTTGCCACCGATCTCTGCATTGTCGGCGCCGGTCCAGTCGGGCTCGCACTCGCAACAAAATGCGCCGGCAGAGGCCTAACAGTTTCAATTGTTGACGGCGGCGATTTCAGCAAGAGGCCCGGCTGGCAGGGCCTGTTCGGTGCTGGGGATCTTGCCACGGCGCATCACGCCAGCCGTGATCACACTGGTCATCGCGGCATCGGCGGAACGTCCAGGCTTTGGGGCGGCCGTTGTGTAACCCTTGACGACATTGATTTCATAGCTCGGCCCCATGTGCCCTATTCTGGCTGGCCCATCAGTCATGACGAGATCGTTCGCTATTATCACGAAGCGTTACGGTTCCTCGGCTTTGCGGCGGGTGCGGACGAACTCCCCCCGGTTCCCGACCTCGGCGAGGCCGCTTCGGCCGCGTCTTTGGAAAGGTGGGCGCCGGAGCCCGACTTAGCGAAAGTTTACTCCGCACGGCTGCGCGCCGAACCGATGATCCGTCTGCATACCGGCTGCACAGTCACTGATATCAGGCTCAATCCGGATGGCAGCCGCGTCATCGGACTTACAGCCAAATGGCACGGGCGCACGGTCGAGCTCGAAGCCAAGGCCTACGTGCTGGCAGCCGGGGGGCTCGATAACGCCAGACTGCTGCTCAAGGCGCAACGCACATGGCCGCATAAGTTCGGCGGGCCGGATGGGCCGCTCGGGCGGTTCTATACCGGCCATCTGACCGGTTACCTCGCCTCGGTGCAATTTACTCAGCCGCATTTCGGTCGGAAGCTCTGGTTTCACAACCGAGATGACGGGTCATCCGTCAAGCGTCGGCTGGCGCTCACGTCTCGAGCGCAAACTCAGCATCATTTGCTTAACACGGCCTTTTGGCTGGATAGCTTTTCCGTTGCGGATCCCGCCCATGGCAGCGGAGCGCTGTCGATGCTCTATCTCGCGCTCGCAACCCTCAGAATTTATCCCCGCCTCGGGCGGGGACTTGCCCCCTCGCCCACGCCGCTTGAAAGGCGCGGTCACCAAGGCCACTTGACGAACATCCGCCAAGATCCGCATCTGTTCATAAGCACGCTGCAGGTGCTCGCGCAGCTCAGGCGGCAACCCTTCCGTAAGCGCGGCTTTGCGCTTCTCAACCCGCGTGGCCGTTACCTGCTGCGGTACCATGCCGAGCAGTTTCCCGATCCCGAAAACCGCGTGAGCCTGCTCGAGCGGCATGACGAATCGGAGCTGCCCAGCCTGCGCATCAACTTCCGGTTTCAGACGGAAGATGCCCAATCCGTGGTCGAGAGCCACGACGTGCTCGACCGCGCGCTCCAGACCGCAGATCTCGGACGACTCGAATATCTCGCTGAGCCGGACAAGTGTCTCGAGCACGTGCTGAAGCAGGCACTCGACGGCTACCACCAGATCGGGCTGACGCGCATGTCGGAAGACCGAAAGCAGGGAGTGGTCAATTCGCAGTGCCGCATCCACGACGTGGCAAATCTCTACGTTGCCGGCAGCTCAGTGTTTCCAACGGCAGGCCAAGCCAACCCGACACTGGCGGCAGTGGCGTTGGCGCTAAGGCTGGCAGACGATCTCTTAGCGGCAAAGCCATTTATGTCCGCGTCACGGCCGTGCTCGACCACAAGCTGATGAGGCGATCGATGGAACGCTCGACTTCGAGCCGGGGGCCTCGCCCGCTATCTCTTCGACAAGGTCGGTGATGAGGGAAGGAACTTCTCGATCGTCATGGCGAGTTCCTTTCGTAAACATTAGGGCCGAATTCCTGTTGATACATTATGCGATCTTCGTGGCCCAAAGGTTGAACATCACAGCTAGAAGGCTTGCAGGGCTCGTGGAAGCACAATTCTGTCTGGCCCGTAAGGCACGCCCACGCTTAGGTCTGCAAACGACTGCGCTATAAACTACAGCATTGCGCCCTCATATTGGCCGTTGAGATGATCTTTGCTGTTGCCCGGAAGCGGACATCGTGGGCGACCATGCGGGAGGTCGTGGTCGCGCCATTTTCGCGACATTCATGGCGCTTCTCCAAACCCGCCGTTCGCGCTACGGCCTGATGCGTCCCTTCTCTGCCGTTCCCCGTCAGAACTGGTACGGGAAGTCTTGACCCAAACGCGACCTTCCGCGGCCGAATTCTCTTCCTGAAAGCCGAAGTTGGGGCCATCATCAAGGCCGGTAGACGCTCGGAAAGGAAGTGGCCGGCGCCATACGAATATCTTGGTTCGATCCCACTCTCCGGGAACGCGCCGTTGGCGTAATCAGACGCTCCGTTCGGACCAGCGGCAGAACCTTACCGTCGATCCAACAAGCGCTGATATTTCGAGACGATGCTCTGCTTCTCAAGAGGGATTAGCCATCGCATTGCTTTTCGACACATGGCTTCGCGAAGATACCGGGCCCGGATCCACATCGCCGGCCCGGTCGCGCCCGCCTCAGGGCGTAAGATCGAGCGCCGGTACGATTCTGTGGAAGGGCAGCCCCGCTTCCTCGTTCAGACGCTTCACATCGACGTCGGAGCGAGCATCGAAGAGGCACATACAGCGTCCATCCTCCGGCGCGAAGGTCGAGCGGAGATATTTGATGTCGGTACCTCCGGACGTCATCTCGGCAGCTTTGCTGATCGCCGCCTTCTGCGCACCTCCCAGTGCCTCCATGCTGATGCCCTTGAGGTCGCGTTCCACCATGTAGACGGTCATTTCCGGATCTCCTCTTTTGGACTAGTGACCACAGGAGTTGAACGCAACGGCAGGCGAAAGAGAACGACAAGTTTTTTATCGATCGATAGCCGACAGTTATTGATGAAGAGGCTACAATGTCGTCTCGTGGATCCGATCGGGAGGGATCGCCATGGAGATGTTTCAGGTCCGCTACGTGCTCGCCGCCGCGAAGATGCTGAATTTCACCAAGGCTGCCACCGATTGCAATGTGTCCCAGCCGGCGCTCACCAAGGCGGTCAAGACGCTCGAGGACGAGCTTGGCGCGCCCCTATTCCACCGCGAGGGAAAGCGCGTACTCCTGAGCGAGTTCGGACGCTCCATCCTGCCGCACCTTCAGCAGATCATGCAGGAGGCCCATGCAACCAGGACGCTTGCCGATAATTTCAGGCTGCTCAACCAAGTGCCGATCCGCCTCGGCGTCATGTCGACGATCGGCCATGTGAAGCTCGCCCGGTTCCTCGCAAAGTTCCAGCGCGACTATCATGGCGTGGAGCTTGAGGTCAGCGAAGCGAGCGTTCAGGAACTGAGAAACAGGCTTGAGAATGGCGATCTAGATCTGGCCGTTCTCAATCCGCTGGAGGGAATGGGGGCGACCTTCCGCGTTCATGATCTCTACAGCGAGCGCTACGTCGTCGTATTCCCGCCGGATCATCGGCTTGCGACTCTCAATGCGATCAAGTTGAGCGATCTCTCTGAAGAATCTTATGTCGATCGTCTGTCTTGCGAGATGCGGGACATGGTCATGAGCGTCTGCCGGGAAAAGAACGTCAGCCTTTATGCCCGCTTTCGCTCCGAGCGCGAGGATTGGGTGCAGTCAATGGTTCTGGCGCGGATCGGCTTTGCCTTCATGCCGGAATATTCGGTGACATCGCCTGAACTTCTGCAGCGTCCGTTAATAGAACCCGCGGTGGCGCGCACGGTGTCCCTGGCCAGCGTTCCGGGGCGGCCCTACAGCCCGGCGACAGCCGCTATGGTCCGGGCCGCGCAGAGCTTCGATTGGCCGGGGTGAAGTTCTGTCACTTGCCGCCGGTTTCTCCTGCCTAAAGTTACCGCCAGTGCTGAGCTTCGCGTTAGGTCGACGGCGGAGATGTGAACTTCCCACCCTAGAGCGACGTCGTCGTCATGCAGCGGCAGTGAGCGGTTCGGGGTCGCCCCATATGCGAAAATCGACCGGAAACCTGACATCGAAAGCTGTCAGGAAAACTATGTCAGGAATCCGAAGGGACCGTTGCTGGTGGTGTAGAGTGGAAAATCCCACTCCTGTGCTCAAAATGGGAGATGCGCCAATTCCGGACGTTGATCAAGCTTCTCCGTTGCAGACATTCGAGCTACGGCTGGAGCCACCACCGAAGCCAGCCGTTGCTACCAAGCTTGGGTGATCCTCCCACGCGTGGACGATTGGCGGGCTACTCTAGCGACGGAAAATTGCCGGCGATCGAAAGCAAGCGTTGTCGGATTGCCCGCAGCCAACTACTTCTTCGTTCCGCAAGGAAAGTGAAGGCTAAGCCAATCGAGCGGCCCGCTGTCTATTCCATCGAATCCTGCATCGGACAGAGCGTCGCCCAAGCTATTGAGGTCGAACAGCCCATGCGCACCGTCTTTCGCGATCAAGGCCTTTGCGTTTCCTGAGATCTCCGGCGTCGTCGATGAGCAGCAGCCGACCGCCGCGTCGGAGCACCCGAGATGGGCAGAGAGAACGGCTGTAAATTCAGTTGTTTCATCAAGCCACGAACAATGAAGTGGTCTTCAAATACCATACGCCTTCTGGGGTAGTCGCCTATCCGACTTGTCACTGTTAATCTCGTCCGATCGCCGGCGCACGACTGGCAAAATTGGCTCGTTGATTGGATGCGTCCGGCCGAAAATGAGGGAGGAATGCATGAAAGCGCAGGCAGTTCTTACCGTCCTTTTCACCTCTATACTGGCAGCATCGCCCGTAAAGGCAGCGGGCCCCAAACCCGCCGAAGGGTTTTCGCTGCACGTAGATGCCAAACAACACTTTCCCGGCAATAAGGACATGATCGCCCATCACTACTGCAAGCAGGTGGCGGGCGGCATGACCCAGTGTCTGATCTTTGAAAGCGACAACGCGGATGCGCGCCTCGTCGGTGCCGAGGTGATCGTGGGTCCGGACGTTTACGGCAAGTTCACCGACAGCGAGAAAACTATGTGGCACTATCACCGGACCGAAGTTCCGAAGGTGTCTGCAACTCTTCCCGATCTGTCAGAAGAGGAAGGAAAGAAGGTGGTCGAAAGCATCCTCGAGACTTATGGCAAGGTCTACCTCCTCTGGGATCCCGGCAAAGCAGACGGACCGACTGGAAATCCCAGCGTGACACTGCTGGAGTGAGTTTCGGGACTGGCTGCGAAGGCAACCCAAGCCGTCGGCCTCAAACGTCGCGGACCGAATGGCGAACCGCTTCGACGCGGAGCACGGATGCGGGTTCGCCTGAACGTCCACTTTTGAGCAGCCAGCTCGTCCACTGAAGGTCCGTGACGGGTCAGCTCGCGACGATGCCCACGCCAACCTGAATGTCCGCTCTTCAAGATCAAAAACCAGTAGCTGCCGGTCCGTTTCCGTGAAGAGTTTCGGGCGACTTTCATCCCTCGCCTTGATTGGATTCGAACCGCCGGCCCCTCTATTCCGAACAAATTGAACACTTCTGAGCACGGAGACTTCAGCGCAGCCAATCAGTACGTCTTTGTGATCCACTGAGGGCGGTGTCGCGGGACGAGCCTACCGTCGCTCGGCACGAAGGCTGATCGCATGCCGCGTCTACTGCTATGAGAACGGCAAAACTGCCTTCTCTCCTATTTCCCGCCCCCCGGCCTCGAGACATTCCCTAAGACGGTCCTTCCGCTCATTCGGTAACATCGCGGCCCCGATTTTGATGGCCTCCTCCCATGCGGGCCCCCGTTCCCACGCTTCGATATAGGCCATCGCCAGATCGGGAGATCGTTTCGTTTGCAGTAGGGCTTCGACAAGGATTCCGGACTGCATTATATCCTTGTCGCGCTTGAGCGCACTGTGCGCGTGACGTCGAGACGCGATGATCAGCTTGTGAACAGCGTAGCGAGCTGGATCGGGGACCAGCACCGAGACACCGGCTCCATACAGGAGTACCGCTCTAACAGGTTCACGGATCAGGAAATCCATGAACCGCAGCGGCTGTGCGCTTGCCCCGCCAAGGGCGGGCATGTCCGCCGGCTTGTCCAGATACTCATCCTTGCCGCGGTTCGTGGTCAGGAATTCGACGCGGTAGCCTCCACCATTGACGAATGCGGTCGTCTCTGCCCCGTCGAGCGTCGGAACACCACGGAAAGTCGGGTCGGCTGATTGCAGCAGTTCGAGGATTGGCGGCAGGCTATCCATGACTTCTGCGGAGATCGCATAATCTTGCGCGAAATCGGCATCCCCGGTCATGATGGCAGCAGAGGGAATACGGACACCCAGGAGGCCAGAGTACGTTCCGAAGGCGAGAGTGCCTACCAGGACAACCCGAAGCCGAAAAAGCCCAGCGGCCGCCAGAGTTTCGACAATCAATCCAGAGGTTCGGTCGGCCGCCAGAAGGCCGCCATCCCGCGTCAGACTCGAGACCAGACGTCGACGTATCCTGTAGTCGGATTTCGTGCGGGAGAAGTCTTCAACACGTTTCGAAATCTCCGGCTCCTCAGCAGGGCCAACATATTTTCGCTTCTGGCCGCCTTCACCGTCAGACTGATCGAAATACCAGTATTCCCGTTCCTTGACTTTGACTTTGACGAAGCGGCCGGACGGCGGGAAGTCGAGTGTCCATGCGTCATCCATGGCGCGCTGTCCGATCTCAGCGAGCATTGTCTGGTACATCATGTCGACAGTTTTCAGCATGGACGCCCTGACCGTTATACTAGAACCGCAATTATAGTATAACAAGCTCTCAACGATCTATCAACGAGATCGATGTCTTAGCAATTGGGAAACGATCGAGGCCCACCCTGCTCTCGATCTCATCGGCAACCTCACGGAGCCGGATTTTTACCCAAACACGGTTCGATCGGAGGCCATCACGACGCAGCCTCCATCTCCCCGAAATCCCAATTCTCCGACCGTGGTTATAACATTTCAGCAGATCTAGTATAACTGCCCCCCATGGGTGCCGGGCAAGACGCAGCTCAGACAAAAACAGCATACCAGGAGCAGGCGCTGATAGTGCCGGAGCCCAGTTCGCATGCAGCTTAACCGAATGCGGTGGCCGCAGGAGCTTGAGCCCAGCCCGAGGGGCGGAAACCGGGACCGACTGCCGCTATGAGATTTCCCGTTGATACATTATGCGATCGCCGAGACGGACGCCGGCGTCGAACTGCCGCTCAACTGGTAACGGTGGCATCTCGCGGTGACGGAATCTAGTTCAGCTTGAATTGTCGTCGGAGCAACGTTAACAACCATAGCCTATGGACAAAGCAATCGAACGCATCGCTATCGCAATGATCATCGTTTCTTCCTGCGCGCTCATCTTGCTGCCAATCGCGTTTAGTTAAGATCCGTCTTGCATCTCGACGACGTGACTTCTACGGTCACGTTCCAAATGGGCCACCCAGCCTTCTTCTGTGCCGCCTACTTCTGATTTGCTCCGTTTGGGTAGCACTCGCCTCAAGCGCCGCCGCGCCCCAGGTTCTTCAGCGCGACATACTCCCAGACGGCGACCACCAGCAGAATAGCACCTGATACCGCCTGCATGACGACGTTGTCGACGACAGGCACAAGCGGAAAACTAGCGGCGAGCAAGGCGATGCCAAAGGCGTGCGAATAGGGCAGGACACGCGAAGAAACGCCTTTCATCCACATCGTCCCGGCCAAGAATAAAATCGGCCCGCCCAGCTGGGCCAGCGCGTGATTGTATATGCCGGACTGGTAAGGGTGCGCCAGGCTGAAATCTTCTCCGACTGCGGTGAGGATGATGCCGCCTACGATCGGAAGGTGACCGTAGGTGAAGAGATACTGCGCGGTGGTTTGGGGTTTGGACGTATCCTCTGCCTTGTCAGCAGCCCGTTCCTGGCCATCGTGAAAATAGATCCACCACATGAGAACTGTAGTGAGGAAGGAAAAACAGAGCACCAGGGACGTGCCTTCGGTGTCCAGGTTGTTGAACGTGTGTTTGCCAATCGTCAGGATGGTCTCACCAAGTGCGATGATGACAAAAAGAGCGCTGCGTTCAGCAAGATGTTCCCCGTCAATGTCGAGGGTCTCTCGCGGCGAAGCTCCGATAAGTGGCATCCAGTAGCGTACCGTCGGACCTGTGTATTCCAGCACGAGCGCCACGATCCACAGGAGTACGCGCAGATGTGGCTCCGAGAGACCTCCCGTGATCCAGAAGACGCTCGAAATCGTAAGCCAGACGGTGATCCGAAAGAAGGTCATGAACGAGGCCGAGTCGCCTCTTTGAAATGCATAGAGGGCGAACAGCGACCGACCAACCTGCATGGCCGAATAGGCGACCGCGAAGAGAAGACCCATGCCTTTGAAGGCTTCCGGCAGCGCAATCGCCATCACCATGCCGAAGAACATCAGCGCAAAGAGCAGCAGTCGAACCGGTTCGATCTCGGTATCCAGAAGATCCATGACCCAAGTCGTGTGGATCCATACCCACCAAAGCGCGAAGATGAAGAGCACTGCTTCAACGGCGATGCCTAAACTGAAATCTTTTGAAAGGGTTTCGGAAAGCTGGATCAGCGCAAAGACAAAAACGAGATCGAAAAACAGTTCCGGAAAGCTCGCCTTCGTCTGATCCGTATCTTCTTTCCGAAGCCAGTGAGCGTGGTTTTCAGCCATGGAACCCCTCGCAGCGATGAGAAGCAGAGTCATATAGTGCACTCGAAGTCCTAGCTGCCTTCGTTCCAAACGGAATATGTGCAAGCTGCACGGTCCGATTTCATTGGCAACAGGGTACGGAACCTCGATTCTCCGCATTGGTGTGCCTGGACTGGCGTCAAATACCGGTGCCTCGTGCCGTGACCTGCCTTCTGTGAATATGAGGACACGAAGCGAAGAACCGGCCGGCGTCAAAGCTCTCGGCGGAGTCTACGGCTACATCATGCAGAGCAGCCTCCCCTCGGAGCTGGTCGATCTGGTCTATCTTCGTATCTCGCAGATCAACAACTGCGCCTACTGCCTCGACATGCACACCCGCGACCTTTTGAAGAAAGGCCAGAGGATCGAGAAGATCGCGCTGGTGCAGGCATGGCCGGAAGCCGGCAATCGTCTTCGACGAGCGTGAGCGGGCCGCCCTCGCCTGGGCCGAAACGGTGACACGCGTGGCCGAGACCCACGTGCCGGACAAGGCCTACGAGGCCGCGCATGCCGTGTTCGACGAGCGTGAACTCGTTGATCTGACGATCGCGATCGGCTTGATGAACACCTACAACCGACTGGCGATCAGTTTCCGCAAGACGCCACACGCTGCGCTCGAAAACTAAGACAGGCGAAGCGCCCAACCAAGGAGTTGGCCATGAAGATCTTTATCGCAGGTGCCACTGGCGCCGTCGGCCTGCCGCTGGTGTGGGCGCTCTTGACCCTGGGCCATCAAGTGACCGGCATGACGCGCCCCGGTCCGGGGTCCGATCGTCTGCGTGAGCTGGGGGCCAAGGCGACCTTCGCCGATGCCTTCGACCCCGAGGCGGTCCATAAAGTGATCGAGGCGGCAGCGCCGGACGTGGATCGACCAGCTCACCTGGCTTCCGGCCGCCGACATCATCAAGGCGATGCCCGACGATACGCGCCTTCACCGCGAGGGCGGCGCCAATCTCATCGCCGCGGCAGAGAAGCTCGGCGTCCGCCGCGACATCATGCAGTCCCGCGGCTTCTACCTTGAGGCGCCGGCAGGACGGCTCGCCGACGAGACCGCGAGGCTCCGGTACGGCGCCCCCGGCGAGATCGGCGAGAGCACGCGCACCATCGGCGCCTATGAGGACCGGGTGCTCGCTTCGCCGTCGCTCGAGGGTGTCGTGCTCCGCTACGGCTTCTTCTACGGTCCCGGCACCTGGTATCGGCCGGACGGAGCCATCGCGGATCAGGCCCGCAAGGGCGAGTCGGCGATCATCGGCGAAGGCAATGGAGTCTGGTCGTTCGTGCATATCGACGACGCGATCGCCGCGACGGTCGTCTCGCTGGGCGCCGAACCGGGCATCTACAATATCGTCGACGACGGTCCCCTGCCCGTCGCCGAATGGCTGCCGGCCTTCGCCCGGTGGGTCGATGCGCCAGGGCCCAAGCGCGTCAGCGTGCAGGACGCGCTGAAATCGGCGGGCGAGGAAGCGGTCTACTACCACACCCGCCTGACCGGAGCCTCCAACAGCCGGGCGAAGGCAAAACTGGACTCCGCACCGCGACCGCTTCTGTGGAAGGGTGCTTGATTGCCGCGCAGCGGCAAACGGATGGCGTCGGCCCGCGCTTTCCAACTGTTTCGCCGAAAGCGCGGGCTGCTGTCGCTTCTGGAAAAATAAACTATCATTGGAGGCAGCTCGGCACTCACCCCTCTGCACTGAAAGCATGCTGAATCGACAACGGACGTTGGAGAGAATCATGGCACCGAAATTCGGCAAGGATGGAAAGTTGCATGCTTATCGCGAGATGCTGCTGATCCGCCGCTTCGAGGAGAAGGCCGGCCAGCTCTATGGCATGAGCCTAATCCGCGGCTTCTGCCACCTCTACATCGGTCAGGAAGCCGTTGTAGTTGGCATGCAGATGGCGACGACAGAGGGCGACCAGGTGATCACCGGCTACCGCGACCACGGCCACATGCTCGCCTGCGGCATGCACCCGAATGGCGTCATGGCCGAGCTGACGGGACGCCGCGGCGAACTGTCGAAGGGCAAGGGCGGCTCCATGCACATGTTCTCCAAGGAGAAGCACTTCTATGGCGGCCATGGCATCGTTGGCGCCCAGGTGTCGCTCGGCACCGGCATCGCGTTTGCCAATCGCTACAGGGACAACGGCAATGTCTGCCTGACCTATTTCGGCGAGGGTGCGGCCAACCAGGGCCAGGTCTACGAGAGCTTCAACATGGCCGCGCTCTGGAAGCTGCCGATCGTCTATGTGATCGAGAACAACCGCTATGCCATGGGCACGGAGATGAGCCGCGCCTCGGCGCAGACCGATTTCTCGAAACGCGGCGTGTCCTTCGCCATTTCCGGCGAGCCGGTGGACGGCATGGACGTCCGCGCCGTTCACGCGGCCGGACAAGGCGCCATCGAGCATGCTCGCAGCGGCAAGGGCCCGTACATCCTCGAGATGCACACCTACCGCTACCGCGGCCACTCCACGTCGGACCCGGCGAAGTACCGCTCGAAGGACGAGGTGACCCGCGTTCGCGAGGAGCAGGACCCGATCGACATCGTACGCCGGCGTCTGCTGGAGGATTGGAAGCTGTCCCAAGACGAGCTGAAGGCGATCGACAGCAAGGTGCGCGACACCGTCAACGAGGCGTCCGATTTTGCCACGAATGATCCCGAGCCCGATACGTCCGAGCTCTACACGGAAATCCTGCTCTAAGTTCTTCAAATGGAAATACGGGCCGGACGCAGACTATCCGGGCCGGCCGCCTCGGCCCTCAAGGGTTCCAGGCCGACGGGAAAATCAAGTTCAGGGCTGGAGCAGTACGCGGGGCCGTTAGCCGAATGAGCGAATTTCTCACTCCTATATCAGGCATTATCCCCGTAGCCGCCGGCTTGGAGATCTTGGCGAGTATGGCCTTGATCGCGGCGCTGGGATTTGTTCTCGGTTTCGCGATGAACCGTGGATCGATCTGCACCGTCATCGCCACGAGGGAGTTGGTATTGGAGAGGAGGCCAGCGCGTTTCATCGCTCTGGTCGAATGTGCCGCTTGGGCGGCTCTCGTCTACGCAATCCTCGAAACGGCACCGATGATGCCAGAGGGCTGGTCGTCACTCGGCTACCTGGTTCCCGCAGCCATTTTGCTTGGGATCGGCTCCTATGTGAACGGCGCTTGCGTGTTCGGATCTGTTGGGCATCTCGGGAACGGCGAAATCGAATTCGCGTTCACGTTTCTCGGCATCTACGCGGTCGTCTATATCGAGTCTTTATTTGATCTGCTTGCGAACCAGCCGGCGATAGCTGCTCCCCAGTCGCTTGGGGCGGCCCTTCCTGCGCTTCTGTTGCTGGCGATCGTGGCTCTGAGGCTCCGTGTGTCACGCAGATCCAGGTCAAGTTTCCGGCGCCTCACGCTGTCGATGGGAGCGGTCGGCATCACCTCTACGATCCTGGCGGTTCTTGCGCCCGGCTTCTCGCTCACTGCGTCGTTCGGTCCGGTCGCTTCGATACCGGTCGCGGGCGCCGTGATTTCGTTCAGCATGTTCGGCGGCAGCCTCGTCTCCGCGAGATTTAGGAAGCATAGCTTCACGCTGAAGTGGCCGACCGTGAAGATCATGGTCAAGAGAACGCTCGCGGGCATCCTCATGGGATCGGGTGCGCTACTCATTCCCGGCGGGAACGACACGCTGCTGCTGATTGGTCTCCCCGCGGGGGCCTGGCAGGCAGCGCTCGCCTACGTGGTGTTCGTTGCGACGCTCGCCGCACTCATTGTCAAGCTCGGCTCGATGGCGAAAGCCTGGTCATAACGCCCGGCCGAAGACCGCCTGCATCGTTGAGTGGTACTATGACGTAGGACCGAACGTCGGGAGAAGATCGATGAGTAGCAAGTTGCACCCACTTCTGGAAGAAGCTCTGGCGGCGCATGGCGGGCACGACCGCTGGCGCAGGTTCAAGGGTATTGCCTCGACCATACGGACCGGTGGAAAGCTATGGGAGCTGAAAGGCGCTCCTTTGATCCCCGTGCCGAGGCGCGCAACAAGCGAGTTCCACCGCCAGTGGACCCAAGTCGCTCCCTTTGGAGAACCGGATTGGACGATGACCTGGACTCCCGACCATGTGGAGATCACCGCCGGAGATGGCTCTGTTATCGCCGAGCGAAACAACGGACGTGAAGCGTTCGATCGCAGCTTCAACGGACAATGGGACCCGCTGAACCTCGCCTACTTCAATGGCTATGCCATATGGACGTACCACGCGGCGCCGTTTGTGTTCGGCGAGCCCGGCTATGAGGCGCGCGACGTTGCCCCTATCGAGAACGAAGGTGAGACGCTTCCTGGCGTAGCCGTGCGATTCCCCGATACCGTTCACAGCCACACGCGGGAACAGCGCTTCTACTTCGGCTCGGATGGATTGCTGCGGCGTCACGACTATACGGTCGACGTGTGGGCGGACACGCCGGCGGCGCACTTTACGTTTGATTACGTCGACGTAGACGGGCTGAAGTACCCGACCCGCCGCAGCGTGTTCGCAGTCAAGCCGGATGGCACTCTCGACCGCGATTTCAACGCCGTCACAATCGAGCTGTCGAACTACGCGCTGTTCTGAGTCGACGCTGCCGCGATAAATGTCCAGGAAGCGATCGGCGCCTGGACCGTGGACCCTCGGCGACGCCGAGGTGGCCGCGGATCAAGTCTCACGAAGTCTGCGTTCGCTCCCCTGCATCCCCTCCCCGGGCCGGCGGTGTCAACCGCTCTTCCGCCGCGAGCAATTGCTGCGCCATGCGTTTGGCCTGCCGGGCGGGTTCGACGATGCGGGTGATTTGTGCGACGGCGACCGCCCCCTCGTGCAGCAGGTTGATCTCGGCCGCGATCCGCTTCGGCTCCGCAAACCGCGCCGCATGGGCGAGTTCCTCGAAATAGGCAAGCGCCAGGCGCTTGTGCATCGAGGAGGCACGGAATACGGGATCGACGGTGTCCTTGTGCTCCCCCGCCGCGCTCATGAAGATGCAGCCGCGGAACTGCTTATCGCGAACCGTGGTCTCGAGGAAATCGAACGTCGCCAGAAGGCGCTCGACGGGATCGCTCGTACGCTGCTCGACAAAGGTGCGCACGGCAAGCCGGTCCTCCTCGTCGCGCCGTTCGAGCGCGGCCAGGATCAGGTCTTCTTTGGTTGCAAAGTGCCGGTACAGCGTCGTCTTGGCGATCCCCGCCTCGGCGATGATCAGATCGATGCCAGTCGCGTGGTAGCCATGCTGGTTGAAAAGCCGGAGCGCTGTGTCGAGCAAGTGGCCGCGGATTTCTGAGCGACGCATAGTACCTCCGTTCCTACTGAAACAGATCAGTACTGATACATAGCGTCAACCACAACCTGATGCAAGACTCGAGATGCTGCTCCGCCACTTCTGCGCACGAAATTGTGAAGTGATCCGGTCATTCATCCGCAGGAAAATTCCGCAGTTAAAACCAGTGACTTACCTGCAACATAAGTTCTAATCTCCGCTCAAATCAGAGATGGCGGCGGCGATTTCCCCGAGTGCCGTTGAAAAACGCTACAGAGTGGTTTATTTATCACAAGAACGATACAGATTGGTATCGTTTTTATAGCAGCACAAACAAAGGGAACGTCCCATGTATTTGACCCATATCCTGTCGAAAATCCGCGCCCACCAGCGCTATCGCCGGACCCTCCGAACGTTCACGCAATTGAATGATCACTTGCTCGAGGATGTCGGCATTTCCCGCAACGAGATCGACGTCATCGCGCGCCGGCAGTACGACCAATGAACCCCCGAGGCTGCGCCAGAGTCGCCCACGGACTGTGACGTAGAAGGAGATCGCCTCATGAACACGCATCGAACCAGGGTCCTGATCATCGGGGCCGGACCGGCTGGCTACACCGCTGCCATCTACGCTGCCCGCGCCAACCTGAAGCCGCTCCTAGTAACCGGCTTGCAGGCAGGCGGCCAGCTCACAATCACGACCGATGTCGAGAACTATCCCGGCTTTGCCGAACCCGTCCAGGGGCCCTGGCTGATGGAACAGATGCGGCTGCAGGCAGAGAATGTCGGCACTGAGGTGGTGTACGATATCATCACTTCTGTCGATCTTTCCGAACCCCCGTTCCGTCTCGAGGGTGACTCCGGCGACACGTACATCGCCGATGCCGTCATCATCGCAACGGGAGCCCAGGCCCGCTGGCTTGGGCTTCCCTCGGAACGGACATTCAATGGATTCGGCGTCTCGGCTTGCGCGACATGTGACGGATTTTTCTATCGCGGCAAGGAAGTGGTCGTTGTCGGCGGCGGCAACACAGCCGTGCAGGAAGCGCTTTATCTTTCGAACCTCGCCTCAAAGGTCACAGTCGTCCATCGCCGTGACCGTTTCCGCGCGGAGCAAATCCTGCAGGACCGCCTCCTGGCGAAATCGAATGTCGAGGTGATCTGGAACCACGTCATCGACGAGGTTGTCGGCGAACACGAGCCGAGGAAGTCGGTGACCGGCGTTCGGATCCGTGACGTGAACACGGGCGACGTCAAGGAGCTTTCCACGCACGGCCTTTTCGTCGCCATCGGCCATGACCCGGCAACGGCGCTGTTCCGCGGCCGGCTCGACATGGATGAGGGCGGGTACATCAAGGTGGGCTCCTGGTCGACGAAAACAACCGTCCCCGGGGTTCTGGCCGCCGGCGATGTCATCGACCCGGTATTCCGTCAAGCCATCAGCGCCGCCGGCATGGGTTGCATGGCGGCCCTGGAGGCCGAGAAATTTCTTGCCGAGCAGTCACCGGATCCGGTCGCCCGGACAGTCGAAACGCGTGAAATGGAGATGGTTGGAGCATAAGAATGGGCACGAGCCGACCCCTGAGAAAGCGCGGACCCCGCCCGCAGTGCCCCGGTAGTTTTGGATCGGCCCTGCTCCTACATAGCGATACAGTTTGTGGGCGTCTGAACACATTCGAGATACAAGCATGCGTCAGTGTCGCCCAACGGTTCGGACCGACCCGCGAGCCGCGAGACTGAGGGTCGCTGCAATTACCTGGCTGAACGATCGGCGCTGCTCGATCAAGATCTAAACAACGGAGACAGGCAATGACCTACAAGAAGACCGACGAAGCGCTCAGCAAGCTGACGCCGGAGCAATTTCGGGTGACCCAGCAGAACGGCACCGAGCGCCCCTTCACAGGCGAATATAATGACAACAAGAGGCCGGGAATCTATGTCGACATCGTTTCCGGCGAGCCGCTGTTCGCCTCGGCCGACAAGTTCGATTCCGGCTGCGGCTGGCCGAGCTTCACCAAGCCGATCGTACCGGCAAACGTGAACGAACTCAGGGATCGCTCGCATGGCATGACCCGCACCGAGGTGCGCTCCGCCCATGGCGACAGCCACCTCGGCCATGTCTTTCCCGACGGCCCGGAGGACCGGGGCGGCTTACGCTACTGCATCAATTCCGCCGCGCTGCGCTTCATTCCGCGCGAGGAAATGGAGGCCGAGGGCTACGGCGCGTATATCAACCAGGTGGAGGATATCTGAATGACCGAGAGAGCTGTTTTGGCTGGTGGCTGCTTCTGGGGGATGCAGGACTTGATCCGCAAGCTCCCCGGGGTCATTGCAACCCGCGTGGGCTACACCGGCGGCGACGTCCCGAATGCGACCTACCGCAATCATGGTACCCACGCCGAGGGAATCGAAATCCTCTTCGATCCCGAGAAGATCAGCTATCGGCGGATTCTGGAGGTTTTCTTCCAGATTCATGATCCCACCACGAGAAACCGGCAAGGCAATGACGTCGGCAGCTCCTACCGGTCGGCGATCTACTACGTCGACGATGAACAGAAACGAATAGCCGAGGACACTATCGCAGACGTCGACGCTTCCGGTCTCTGGCCTGGAAAGGTGGTGACCGAAGTCGAGCCGGTGGGCGACTTCTGGGAGGCGGAGCCGGAGCACCAGGATTACCTGGAGCGCTACCCCAACGGCTACACCTGCCACTTCGTTCGCCCGAACTGGGTGCTGCCCCGGCGGTCGGCGGCTGAATAACCGGCCGCCTCTCTCCGGCGGCGGAGATTGTGGTTGCGTGAACTCTGACTGGCCCGGCGGCTGCGCCGGGCTATTCTGCATCGCCGCAGCCGTCACACCGATCAACGAGTCCTGAGCGTAGGTACCCAGTCGCCGTTGCAGATGTAGAATGATCACTCCCCAAGCGAAGGAGCGTCACCATGGCTTTCAACACGCAGCGGCTCCAATTCGCCGGCCATTCCGGCGCAACGCTCGCCGCCCGTCTCGACCTGCCCAACGGGCCATTACGTGCCTACGCAATTTTTTCCCATTGCTTCACCTGTTCCAAGGACCTCGCGTCGGCGCGCCGCGTTGCAGCCGAGCTTGCGCGCGAAGGCATCGCCGTCCTGCGCTTCGATTTCACGGGACTAGGATCGAGCGAGGGCGAATTCGCCTCGACAAACTTCTCCTCCAATGTCGCCGACCTGCTTTCGGCCGCCGACTATCTCCGCCAACACTATGAGGCGCCATCCTTGCTGATCGGCCACTCGCTCGGCGGTGCAGCGGTCCTCGCCGTCGCCGGAGACATTCCCGAAGTGCGCGCCTTGGCCACCATCGGCGCGCCGGCCGATGTCGGCCATGTATTGAAGAACTTCGGAGGGAGCCTTGAGGAGATCGAGAAGAGCGGCGGGGCGGAAGTCAATCTCGCCGGGCGTTCGTTCCTTATTAAAAAACAATTCATCGAGGACGCGCGTGCGCACCGCATCAAGGATGCTGTTTCGAGCCTTAAAAAGCCGCTCCTCGTTCTTCACGCGCCGCTGGACCAGACGGTCGGGATCGAGAACGCTACTGAAATCTTCCTCGCGGCCAAGCATCCCAAAAGCTTCGTTTCTCTGGACAAGGCCGACCACCTGCTCACGGATCCTGAAGACGCGGCCTTCGCCGGTCGGATCATCTCGGAATGGCTGACGCGTTACCTGGCCGCCGACAAGCCGCAGGGCACCGAGCCGATCGAACATGTCCGCGTGATGGAAACGGGCGAAGGCAAGTTTCAGAATGCTGTTCAGGCGGGCGGCCATCGGCTTTTCGCCGACGAACCCGAAAGCGTGGGCGGTCTCGATTCCGGCCCCTCGCCCTATGATTTCCTATCGATCGCGCTTGGCGCTTGCACCTCGATGACGCTGCGCCTCTATGCCGAGCACAAGGGGCTCCAGCTTGGGCGTATCGGCGTCGACGTCTCGCATGCGAAGATCCACGCCAGGGACTGCGAGGAATGCACCGAGTCGGAGCGCAGCGGCGGCGCCAGGATCGACCGTTTCGAGCGCGTCATCACCATCGACGGCGATGTCTCGGAAGAGCTTCGCGGCAAGATCGTTGAAATTGCCGACAAATGCCCGGTCCATCGCACGCTCGAGGCAGTGGCGAAGATAAAAACGGTCCTGAAGTAAGTTGCCCAAGCAGCAGGACGATAGCACCAACTTCGATGATCTCTGATCCGGGCATGTCTCGCGCGCCTCGACGACGATGCAAAAGCCAAAAAGGCTCCCTGTTTGAAATTCCTTGCATTCCGCTCTTTTTCGAATAATCGGCTTCTGGCGCGCATTTGCAGTCACTCAGCAAGTTGCCACGCTTTCGCTCACGACCCTACTGAGACGATCGGAGGCCGGCAAGAGCTGCGCAGTCCGGGATGTCGACTCCTTTCCCTGTTGAATGGTCGAACTGTCGACCCTGCATTTGTCGCTCCTGACGGCAGCTTCGCGGCAAATGCGGGCGGCTGCATTGGATTTCATTTCATCTCCGATGCCAGTGCCTGTCATTGATCCTGCGCAGAGCAGGTCACTCGTGCGCAAGCAATGTCTTTCCCGATGCGAATTGGCGATCGTAGAAAATCCGCACTGACAGAACAACGCCGGCGATCAGGACAACCACCCCAGCCACTTCGATCGGGGTTGGCCAGCGGGCATTTACGACAAGTCCTCCGATAACACCGAAGGCTGTTTCGGAGACGATCAATTGCGCGGCCAAGGCAACCGGCAGGCTCCGTGATGCAATGTTCCAGGCCCAGACGCCGCCTACGGTTGCCAGCAGCGCGAGGGACACACCCCAAACATATAGGCTGCCGGCGGCGTTCCAGGCGAATCCCAATGTTGGAAGCTGCAGGAGATCCATCGCGGCACCGACAGGATAAAACGCCAGCATCAAGACGCCGCCTCCGACAAGTATCAGCGCTGACCACATGCCGGAGGGCATTTCTGGTCGGGCGGCGAGTGCCGCCTGATTGGCAAGGGCGAACCAGACCCAAAATCCCACGGCAGCGAGCGATAGCGGCACGCCAATCCACAACGATTGGACAGAGTTCAATCCTTCGGCCGTGAATGCCGTGCCATTAACGAGAACGAGGCCGACCAGCACCAGCGCCAAAGGCATCATAAGGAATCGCCATGGCATTGATCCTTGACGCTGATTACCGATGACCATCAATACGATCGGGACCAGACCCAGAAAAGCGGGAGCGATGACTGGGCCGGCAAAGATGGCCGCTCCCGTCACCGCCAAGAAGTAGCCGACATATCCGACGAAGGCGAGCCAGATGGCTTGCAGGCAATTTCGAAGCGTGAGGTGACGCATGACGCCTTTCTCGGAAAACATGATGTAAAGCCCGACGAGCGCTGAAACAACGTGACGGATTAGGGCAAAATCAAAGGTGGAATAGTCACCGATGATGAAGGGCACAACGAAGTTGAGCGAAAAGGCAAAGGCTGCAAAGAGAGCGGCTGACACGCCAACATAAAACACCCTGTTCATAGTGGTGATCCCTTTGAGTTTGCGTCACTGGAATTTGATTGCGGTGACGCTGACAGCTTTGGTTAGCAATCAAGCGAGATCCTTGATCGAATGAGGAAAATTACCAGCCGCGAGGCTCTGGCCGGTACCCAGCGAAAATGAGAGCCACCCTCTCCATTCGCACCACGGGATACGATTAACGCAGACGGCTGAACGTCCTGTTCAGCAGAACTGATTTCTCATATCCTCAACATCGAGGCTTCTAATCGTCGGGACGTGATGGATCGGCTTGATGCAATGCGGGTTCTGCTTGCGGTGGTTGACGCCGGGAGCTTGTCGGCGGGCAGTCGGAAACTGAATGCGCCGCTGCCGAGCGTCAGCCGCAAGGTCGCCGATCTTGAACGATATCTCGGCGCAAACCTCATCATCCGAACAAGCCGCAACCTGCAGCTTACCGACGCCGGTCGCGACTATGTCGATGCGGCGCGCAAGATCATCGCCGATCTGGAGGAGGTCGAACGCAGGGCCTCAGGCGAATATCAATCGCCGCGGGGACTGCTCACCATCACGATGCCGATCGAGTTTGGCCACCGGTACGTGCTGCCGATCGCACTCGACTTCATGAACAAGCATCCGGAGGTGACTTTGAACGTCCTGTCCCTCGACCGTTCTGTTCATCTCGCCAACGAGCAGGTCGACGTCGCCATCCGACTCGGTGATTTGGACGACAGTTCGCTCTACGCAGTCAAGGCCGGCGAATTCCGCCTGTTGACCTGCGCAAGCCCGGTCTATCTGGAACGGCATGGCGTTCCCCAACATCCCACCGAGCTCAACAATCACGACGGAATCATGTTCCATAAGCGGTCGTTCTTCTGGAGTTTCGAGATCGACGGGAAGTTTGTCGAGGTGATGCCGCGCAGCCGGATCGAGGTCAACACGGCGGCCAATTGCGTCGCAGCCGCGCGAAATGGAGCCGGGATCGCCCGCCTCTTCGATTACCAGGTTCCGGAGGAAGTGTCCTCGGGCGCGCTCGTGCAGATCTTGAAGGACTACGGCGGTAAGCCCAAGCCGATCCACATCGTCTATTCGCGTCAGGGGCTACTCGCTCTCAAAGTGCGTGCCTTCATCGATTGGACGCTGCCCCGGCTTCGCGCCGCTTGCAGCAATTATTGCGATGCGCCGTCACCGGAATGAAGCGCGCACTTCCTCGACCGTCCCCTCCAGCTGCTGGAGATGCGGGTAATGGCCAGTGTCAGGGAGAATCGAAAATTCGGCCCCGAGCCGTTCGGCAAGTTCTGCCCCCATTTCCTTCCTGATGTAGAGATCCTTCTCGCCCCATACCACTTTTACAGGAGTCCTTATCTTGTCCAGATTGGCTTCGAAATACTGCTGGTCCCTGGTGAAATGCGCGTAATAGCTCGCAAAGGCGTCAGCTGTCGTCAGCGCGCCATAGGACCAGCCACGCGCCATGTCGCTCCTGAACCCGGCGGAGAGCTCGAACTGCACCTCCTTCGCCAAGCCTCTCCTGAAGGCGTTCTCGAGAATGTCCGCGCGGTTCTTGTTGAGCTGTTCCCGTGCCTGCTTCGCGGTTGATGCGAGCGATGCTCGGCATGTGTCATGGTCGAGATAGAGGAAAACATCGCTGCGGCGGCAAACAGCCGTCGAAGGGTGGCCATTGTCATGTCAGTAGCTCCAGCTTGGTCGCGTCAACGGACAACCCGGTCGATCTGCGCCTGAAGGCGCGGACCGACCAGCAAGATGGCAGGGATGACGATGAGATAGGCGATGCTCCACGAGCGGAGCCATGTCAGGACGAACCCGCTTGAGAAGCCGAGATTGAGCGCGAGCAATGTGAAGGAGATCAACCCTGTCGTTACGATACCCATTGACAAGGCGAAGGCGATCTTGCGTTTGAAATGCGTGTCCATGTCGATCTCCCGGTTTGAGCTGAAATGGGGATCATGTCAGCGGTTACGATCCCGAAGTATGGGTTCGAAGATGGTGCAACGTCGGCACCGGCGGTAGCGGCGCAACCTGATAGGCAGCCTCTTGATTCCGGCAAGTTCTCAATGGCGAGGAATCGTTAGACCGATCGCGAAAGGACAACCGTCATGTCGCGACCGCGCGCCCCAAAAGCTCTCATCCCTGATGCTTGCTGTGCGATTGGCCTCGTCTACGCCGATCGGCTGGCACGCCGCGGTATGATCTCGTGCTGCTCGTACATCGCCGGACGCCCGGGCGCCCTCGCGCGCGTCCGTCGAACCCCATTCGGTGATCGAGGTGCGCGTCGCCGATCTGATACAGGAAGGTGATCTGAAAGATGTCGAGGCCGAGCTCCCTGAGCTCGATCTCCTTGTCAACAATCTGGAGCTGCCGACGGATGGACTCGCTCATGGACGCATGTCGAGTCTCGATCGGCTTTGATACGAACATCATCGACTACACACGAGTGGCGGCCGCTGCAGCCGAAGGCTAGCTCAGCGCCGTGAGGGCGCGGTCGTCAATGTTGCGTCGGCGGCTGGTCTGGCTCCCGCGATTTCCGCAGGTACCATGGCGCCACCAGAGCCTTCGTCATCGCTGCTGCCACACGTACGGATATCTGGCTATGGGATTGTCCGCCCGAACCTCTGCCTGGCATGATGTCGCCGCAGGATTTCGTCGACGCCGCGATCGGGTTCGATCTTCGCGAGCCAATCACCATCCCCTCGCTCGCCGAGATGGGGACTGGACACGATACGAAAGCGCCCGCAACGCACTGCTTTTCGGCCTCGTCAACAGTAATCCCGCTTCTCGCTACCTGAAGCGTGGCTGATCGAAAACGAGAGGCTCACTCTCGTTTTCGCCCGCTATCGGGCCACTTTTCCGAAGCTCATATTCCCGTCATCGCAGCCCACAATCGCATTGGTCCGGGCGGCGTCCATCAAAACCCGAAAGGAAATGCCATGCCTGAGACATTGAACGGCCGTCCAACCCGCGGCAACACGCAGTCGAGCTCAACGTTGCTTGATCGGTATCCGATCAAGGCCCTCCAACCCAACACCGCGCCGGCGTCCCGAGGAATCTCGGTCATGACCGGCGCGACGACCACAGGATTTTTGTCATGACCACGATCGCAAGAGCCCTCGCAACGGCAGGTTTCCTGCTCGCCGCGGGCACACCCATCCACGCGCAAACGCCGCAACATGCAGCCACACAGTTCCTGCCGATCAAGAACGAGCCTGCACCCAAACTCTTCGTGGATCAGCCCCTTCCGGGACCACTCATGACGCGAGGTGCGGCGATCATCCCTTATTGGGCGGAGAACTTCCGCATCCTGCCCATCTTCGGCGCTAGCGCGACCGATGTCTCGCCGCGCGCTGGGCACCTCCATGTCAGCATCGATGACCTGCCATGGCGGTGGGCCGACGCAGGCGGTACTGGCGCGATCGTCCTGACCGGGCTGCCGCCAGGCGAACACAAAGTGCTCATCGAAATCGCCACGCCAGAACACGAAGTGCTCGACGGAAAGGTTGTGAAATTCACTGTACCCGCGATCGACAGCTCGCACCATTAGAGGTCTTGTCGATATGATGGCCAGTTCCACCTTCCGGCTTGAGCGGTGGGCTCAATTGGTGAGCGCGCAAGCACTCGAGTCTTTTGTCGAAGGTGGACAAGAGATCTGAACGGTCGACCTCTGCGACAATGCCGGCTACCCAGTGGATCCTTGCAAGAAATGGCCGCAGAAAAACTCTGCTTCTGACGTTGTAAGCGATGAGTTGGGTTTGCAGTTGAAAGGACTTGAACCAGCCAAGCCGCAACTGCACAATGGCCCGAGCGTCCTTCCTGTCGGTCTTACCGGCATCGCCTTAAGGCTTCACGCACGTGGCGCGTCTCGATCAGCTCGACCCCAAAGACCTGCTTTCACCATCCCGGCATGGAGCCACTGCGACTAAGGACCGGCCTCTGCCGGCATACTGCTTCATGGTCGTCTCTCCGTGCTGGTATGGAGCAGGCCACTCCTGACTCCGCGACACCATCATTGTGAGGGAAGACCACCGGGCCTTCAAACCTGGTGGGCCGTGTTCCGCCAGTTGCACCATCTTTAGCACACAACAAGAACATCTCCCGCAGGCGTGTCGAGGCGCCGGGGGTAGGGCTGCTCTCGATACACCGGATTGAACATACTTGGTTCCCCGGCGCCCACCCGTGACATCGCGCCCCCGCGTCGTCTGCCCCGACGGATGTTCATACGGCCCTCACCTTCCCGGCCGCGCCAGCGAGCGGGCGATATCGATGATTTCGTCGCGCCCGGGACGAAGCACGAAATCGAAATGTGCGTTATTCAGGCGGAAGCGGTAGTTGCTGCGAAGACTCGGACCTGACCTCTCCAAAAGGACTCCTCTAAGAGCCGGAATCAATCGTTCCAGGGGATACATTATGCGATCCTGCAGGACGAGAATGCCCCAGGCCAGCGTGGGGCCCCACCACCGGTCGCGAACGGCTTGAGTGCCTTCTCCGACTCCTTCAGAAGCCGCTCGAACTGTTCGTCGGTGAGCACACCGCCGAGCGTCCAAACGCAAGCACGCTCAGTCGATACCATCGCGTCGACGGATTCGAAGCGCACCTTTTCATTGCGCTGCACGATCTCAGCATCGTCGATGCCCGCCTCGCGGCAGATTTCACGCAGCTGGCCGGCATCGCCGAGGCTGAAGGGCGCGCGGAAGGCATCCCCCACCTGTTGTCCGAAGAGCCGGTCGAGCAATAGCGTGAATGCGCTGTAGCCCGGAGAGTTCTCGACGGCATCGCACACGGCAACCGCCAGCCTTCCACCCGGTCTCAGCACCCGCATCATCTCACGGAGCGCCTGCGGCTTGCCCTCGAAAAACATGAACCCAAACTGGCTGACGACGGCGTCGAAGCTCTTGTTCGGCAGCGGCAAGACTTCTGCCATTCCTTCCAGCCATTCTGTCTGCACGGGTTTGCGGCGCGCCACCGCGAGCATCTGCGGATTCGCGTCGAGTCCGACGACCGAGCCGCCCGGACCGACGATCTCGGACACAGCGAGCGTCAGTACGCCAGTGCCGCAAGCCACATCGAGCACACGATCACCCCTTACGCACTTCCGCTTCCGCGGCGACGACCGGGACCCACCCATTGCGCAAACAGCGCCGGCACGAACCGGGCATCGTATATTTCGGCAGGATTGCGGACCTCGTCGAATGTGGTCATGGTCTTTCTCCACCTTGGGCATAGCCGCTGGATATGCCGGTGCGTGCGGGTTATCCTTGCCGTATGCCACAAGCCCATGACCGTACGTCTTCATCGCTTGCCGCATCGTCCATGGTGCTGGATGCGGAGTGGTCGGTCGACGCTTGGACGGGGGAAGAGCCGCCGCTTTCATGCCGCAGGGCACCGACCCGCTCTCGGACGTGCTGCGCACGGTCAAGCTGACGGGGGCGCTTTTTTTCCTAGTCGATGCGTCCTTTCCGTGGGGCGTGGAGGTGCCGCGCGCCGACGCCTTCTCTCCCACGACGTGTTGGTGTTTCCGCACGGCGATCCCTATTCCATGCTCAGTGAGCCCGACCAGCCGCCGGAATTCGATGCGGAAGCGACCATGGCCTATTTCCGCGAGATGGCGGCAGGCAGGCTGCCCTTCGTGAGCAAGGAAGGCGGCGGCGAGCCGCGCAGCGTATTTGCATGTGGCTTTCTCGGCTGCGACATGCAGCCCTTCAATCCCCTCCTTTCGACCTTGCCGCACCTCCTGCGCGTCAGGCGGTCCGCAGCCGGAAGTGACGACCTACTCAGCCACCTCATCGATCTCACTCTTCTCGAAGCGCGCCGGCCGCGGGTCGGCGGCGAGACCATTCGGCTGAGACTGAGCGAGTTGGTCTTCGTCGAAGTAATGCGCCGGTATCTTGAGACCTTGCCTGCCCACGCGACCGGCTGGCTGTCGGGCCTGCGCGACGCGTCTATCGGCAATGTCCTGATCATGCTCCATGAGCAGCCCGCATATCCGTGGACACTGAATGAGCTGGCGAGCCGCGCCGGTATGTCACGTGCGGCCTTGGCCGCTCGCTTCACGCATCTCATCGGTCATGCTCCGATGCAGTATCTGACGCTCTGGCGCATGGAGATGGCCGCTCGTCTCCTTGCCGACGGTAAGACCAAGGTGGCAGCGGTGGGACGCGAGATCGGCTATGAATCCGAAGCGGCGTTCAGTCGGGCATTCAAGAAACTCGTTGGTGTGTCCCCTGCCACATGGCGCGATAGTGCCGTTGGAACCGACTGATCGCAAAGCTGTCGATTGGATGCACCGCGCAAACGCCCGCGATTCACCTGAGACTAACGGGTTGCACTCACACGTTTCACTAATCTGGAAACCTAGCGCGCTTGTGTCGCTCTTTTCCGCACCGGAGCATGGTCCCGGAAAGTCTCGAAATCGTCAGCACAACGATGGCCATGGCTACGTGAATGTCCGCCCACTAAGATCTGAAACCTAAAGCTGCCTGACCGCTGTCGGCCCCAATTTCACACCCAACTAATGGCAACCGCCCACGTCTGCCAAGGTTGACACGGTGAATGCCCATGCGCAAAAAGTCCTCGGTATTGGGAGGCAACTGTGCATGACGGATTCGCAACTAACTGCGGAGGTTCTCCTGAACCTCGGATTCGTCGACGTAGGCAAATGGCAGCCGAAAGGAGATTCCATTGCTTACGATCTTGACGGCGCAGACGCCTCAGCGGGCGAGGTTCTGCTGGACGCCCCTAACGCGCTCTACGCCTTCGTGCGCTATGACCAAGTTGTCTATATCGGGAAGACCGCCCGCTCGATCAGGAAGCGGTATGTCGGATACTGTCGACCGGGAAAAACACAGGCCACCAACCAGCGCTGCCATCGCAACATTAAAGCCGCGATCGCTGAAGGTACCGAGATCCGCATTTTCGTTTTCACGCCGATAACTCACCTCCGATATTCCGATTTCGAGATCAATCTAGCCGCTGGCCTCGAGGACAGCCTGATCCGGGAATTTGCCCCCCCGTGGAACGGTAGGGATAGAGGGCACCCGATCTCCGAAGACGCAGAACGCGAGGAGGTGGAAGAATCCAAGTTTGGGGAATTGGGTGTCGTCGCGGTAGCCGACGCTCCGCCGGAGTCGCGGGCATCCGGCCAGGCTATGGCATCCTTCTCGGTCGTGCTCGGTGCTACATATTATGAAAAGGGCATCCTCAATCCAGGCGTCGAAGCCAGCGAATATCTCGGCAAGGACGGCGACCCGATCCGCGTCCGGTTCAGTGATGGTAGCCAAACGGTCGTCTCGACGATTAACAGGACGGCCAACCGGACCGGTGCTGTCCGGGTCATAGGCGGCAATGCCCAGATCGCCAGATGGTTTCAGGAGAACTTCCGCGAAGGCGACACCGTGCATGGCAGTGTGGTCGATCCGCATACTATAGAGTTACTTGCCGGGTAGCCGGAGCATTGTTGGCGCGACGAGCGTTGGAGGCGTGCCGTACTCGTTGAGCCGGCTAGGCTGCTGCAGATCGCTACTACCGCCGGGTTGTTACAGAGGGTTCAGCAGAAGCTGATCCAGCTTGCCGCACCGCTCGTCATTCCCCCCAAAGCCTACGGCGAGTATCCGCTTCAGCCAAATGTGTGCCGACAGCGGTCGGCCAGCTTCCGGCCCCGTTGGTGCTATTGTAAAATAGCCTTGCGGCAGTCCCGCGCGATCGTACAGAATGGCGTCACGGGAGAAAGGGCCTCCGTGATCCCGCATTACACCATCAGTATTTAAAGCAGCGCGGTAAACTCGCGCCGGAGATCTGCAAATGACCTGCCAACTGTCCGATGTGTATCGGGACTATGTCGACTGCTTGAACCGCCAGGACTGGGTAAACCTCGGACAGTTCGTCGACGTAAAGTGCTCTACAACGGAAAGAGGGTGGGACTGGCGAGTTATCGGGAGATGCTGAAAGGCGATTTCCGGGCTATCCCTGATCTTTACTTCAACATTGAGCTTTTGCTTTCTGACCCACCGCGCATCGCCAGCCGTCTGCATTTCGACTGCACTCCGACCGGCATCTTATTTGGCCTGCCCATCAACGGTAAGCGCGTCCAGTTCGACGAGAATGTGTTCTACGATTTTGCGAATGGAAAGATCGTAAAGGTCTGGTCGATAATCGAGAAAGCAGCGATTGCAGACCAAATTTGAGGCACCTCGATTGGTCGAAAGGGCGGCTCGTTCGCGACTCAAGCCCAAAGGTTGATGGTCTGGCCCCACTCACGACGTTCGACGTGATGCCCCAAACGTCCGAATAGTCCGCGTGGCCGTTTCGTGTGCTGGCTTCAGCGGGCTACTGCTCACCACCCTTTCACGACGCTGATGAGGCGAGCCCTGTGTTAAGTCCCTTCTGAAACTCATCCACCAACGATTGCTCTCGCCCGAGATATCGGGGCGAGAAATGCATGGGCACAGATCTTGCAACGCCGGCGGCTGCGGCGATGCTTCCCCCCTGCAATGCCGTCGTCAGATGCCTCTTGGATACTGCGATGGCCTTGTCTTCATCGAGGAAGCCGCCCTCGATGAAGAGGTAATCCGACCCTTCTGCAAAGGCGAGCAAGCGCGACAGATTCGCTTCAGGTCGCCGACATCTATCAATACATCTCCATAAGCCTCGCTCGTGACGAGCGAGCCATCGCTCTTCCTCAAGGCCAAACTGGGGATCGAGAAGAAAGTGATCCCGATGCGCGGCGGCACCTATGGCGCGGTCCTCTCGGCCAGAGGAATACCGACGCCGAACTTCTTTACCGGCGCCTACAACTTCCATTCACGCTACGAGTTTCTGCCGATACCAGCCTTCGAAAGGTCGTTGGAAGTTGCTTTGAAGATTTGTCAGCTGGCGGCGACTGACTGGGAACGCTGCGCTCTGTGTTATTCGGACTCGAAGAAGCCAACCTTCTCAAGATGATCAGCGAATTGAACGTGGAGGGAGCCCACTTCTCGAACCGGTCCGGAATGCCTCTTTGCGATCGGTGGAAACTCTCCACCTTCGATCGATCAGCAACATCTCGGTGGTGCCCGATTTCGATCATGGCTTCGTTGCCGGCCGCAACAACCGCCTCGCCGTGTTCAGTAACTGCAGCACCCCACTCGTGGTTCGCTGAATTGCCCGGCAGATGCTAGCCGGACTAAGGTCTTCTGATATGCCGTCACCGTGGAAGCCATCGGACATGCATAATCGTGCAATTGCGCGATGCGAGTTGTCCTGATCTTATGTCCGCATGAACACGAAACTTGAAGAGTTGAAGCTTAAGCCATGGCTCCTCGTCGAGCTTAACCAGCTCGGTTTTGAGGTAGTCGAAGATATGCAGCACCTGTCCGCAGTCGAGATGCTGCGGATACCAGGGATGGGCGGACACGACTATCGAAA
>ATWE01000031.1 GCA_000421085.1 Ensifer sp. USDA 6670 | reverse complement strand
CCCAAGCCCCCGCCTCGTCACCCCAACGCCCAAGGCTGACGAGGTTCTCCCAGTGAGCGTAATCCCGACGATCAGACTGTTTTTTGAATGGGGCGGCGGAGCTCTTTGGTGCGGAAATGATGCCGCTCTGCAACGTTTCGACGTCGGTCCGATTGCAGGCAAACTGCCGTTATCAAACGAGACCCTGAACCGATTGCACGGCATGACTTTGTGGCATGATACTGCACTGGACTGGAACAATCCTCCAGGACGGAGCCCGTGGTCTGAAGCAGAAGATGCGAGATTTACCGAAGCAGTCGCCCGGCTTGCCGACGACATAAGGCAGGAACTCGGGCCTGATTATGAAATCATCAACGCACATCGGCCGATGTATTGAACACTACTCTCAGCGGAAGCGGGATCAAGCTCGCACCCGGAGAAACTTGCAAGGAACCGAGCTAATGGCCGAGATCTATCCGTTCCCGAAGACCGCCGAAGAGCAGGAGGCAGAGCGCCAACTGACCGAGGCTATGCACACCCTCAATGCGGCCATTAAGCACGCTGCCAAATGTGGGTTCGAAATCGAACTGAGGCCGGGAACATGGTCGTTCACCAGCTACAGCCGCGCCAGTGTGCCTTATGTCGACGTCATGGCGCGGTTCCCGGGAAGGCAGAAACCACCCGAGTTTGTCGAGATATGAAGGCGTCTTGACCGTGGGCTATGCTACCCCTGATTTCTTGCCGAGATACTCCATAACCTTCTCCCGGTTCGGCCCTGCTTCACGGATAGCTTGAAGGGCCTTTTGCCGCGTCACCTTAGCCGTCCTCATCAGGTAGGCGACCTCGTGCTCCTGTTCGGAAACGAGCTCGCGGTCACGGCCTTTTTTCTTCGGATCGTCTGCCATGCAGTCCTCCATGGTGATCAACATGAAGGATAGGAGCCTGCCGCATGACGACAAGGGCGGAACCTCACGCGAGCTTGTGTGTTGACCGGCCAGGAGGTCGACAGGGGCCATGAGAAGAATGAAATGCGTTCACTCAATCGGCGAAGGCGAGGATGGGGGAGCGTTGTCGTGCGTATCGCTGTTAGAAGAGGAGGCGATGAGAGACAGCTTTACCGACGGGGCGGGAACCCGCGTTTAGGAACTGCATCTGTCTTCACGCAGACTGATAAATGCGCTGGGTTCAGGAAGGCATTCTTGGTATCGAAAAGGCTACCGTTGTGCCCGGTCCATCATTAGCCGTCGCCCACATGCGGCCCCCGTGGTTTTCGACGATCGACCGGCTGATGGACAGTCCGATCCCCATTCCGTTACGCTTCGTTGTGAAGAAAGGTTCAAACATTCTGTCCGCAGAGTCCGCGGCGATGCCGACGCCCGCATCCACGATCGACAATGTGAGCATGTCCTCCTCCCGTGAGGTCAGCACAAGCAGACGGCGGGGCCGTCCCTCGATCTCTGCCATGGCTTCGATCCCGTTCAGGACCAAGTTCAGGATTACCTGCTGGAGTTGAATACGATCGCCCCTGACAGACGGTAGTCCAGACGCCAATCCAGCCTCGAGGACGACAGATTTCTCCCGCATGTCTCTCGCCGATAATGCGATCACCTCGCGAGCTATTTCATTGAGGTCGATCTCCTCCATAGTCGGAGACTGTCGATTAAACATAGCCCGAAGGCGCTTGACGACTTCGGTTGCGCGCATGGTGTCCCGGATCGTTCTCCGTGCAGTGTCTGTCGCGGAGGCGACGTCCGGCGGATCAAGCGCGAGTAGGCGAACACAGGCGTTGGCGTTGGCGAGAATGCCCGATAACGGTTGGCTCACCTCGTGCGCGATGGACGTCGTCAAGGCACTTATAGTCATCGCGCGTGAAACGTAGGCAAGTTCTTCTCTCGCTTTCAATAAAGCTTCCTCACCTCGTCGGAGAGCGTCTTCCGCCCGTTTCGTCTCAGTGATGTCCTGTACAGTCCCCATGAAAACCGGGTGGTCACCAATGTAATGTGTTACTTTGGCAAGTCCGCGAATGAATCTGACGGAGGCGTCCGTCCTGATGATCCGAAAGACAAAATCGGAGGCTTCGCCAGCAAGCCCCCTTTGCATCTCAACATTGAAAAGTTCCAGGTCTTCCGGATGGATTCGCTCCCTGACCGCATCGATGCTTGGCTCGAGCTCCGGATCGAGATCGAATATTCTATAAAATTCCTCAGACCAGATATTCTCGTCCCGCTGGATGTCGGACGTGAAGCTACCGGTTGAACTGATCCGCTGGGCTGCGACGAGCTGTGCCTGGCTCCGCTCGAACTGGGTCTCCCGCTTGACGAGCGCTTCCTCATGGCGAGTCCTGTCTATGGAGATCCCTGCAATATGCGCTGCTCGGTCGATTATCTGCAGTTCGCGAGATTTAAGTTCGGTATGTTGATGACGAAGGATGGCAAAGATCCCAGCCGTGTTCCCATAGGGCGAGAGAATAGGAATTGCATGACAATAATTTAGTTTGTTCGCCAACATGAACTGGCCCATCGACGTGTGGCGACAATCGCTTTCGATTAGGTTTTTGATTTCGACCGCCTTTTTTGTGAGTGCTGCGAATGAGCACGCATTCTTGTCCAACGCCACGCTCTTTTGGTCGAAGATCTCTCGGAATTCGCTTGGCAACCGTGGAGCCGCGCCCATTCGAAAGAATTTGCGATCGAGAGACAGCTCGAGAAAGCAGCAAAAGAGATCGGGGATCAGATCTTCAACGACATTGCAGAGCTTTTGGAGGACGCTTGCTGATGGTGTGCCTCGGGCCACCATATCGAGCATCTCCATTTCCTTCCCGAGCAGGTAGGCGGCATCGCGAGAGTCCTGAACGTCGTTCTGAAGTACACAGTAGTTCGTAAGTTCGCCCGACTTCTCGATAATCGGCACAACTTGCGCCTCAAGCCACCGGAGTGTGCCGTCGGCATGCTGTGCTTGGTATGAGACGACCGGTGTCTGCTCTCCCTCCATGTATGCCTTGAGCGGAAGCAGGATCTTGTCGAGTTTCCTCGGCTCCATATCGGCCGAAGCCTCTTGCTCCGAACTCTCAGGCAGAAAGCCGTACCAACGCAACGCCGCTTGATTGGCAAACTCTAGTTCCAAAGCAGGGCTGATGAGCAGCGCTGAAAGCGACAAGGAATTGAGGAAGCGCCGAAATCCGCCTTCGATGTCCTCTTGGGTTCGGTCGTTTGCGCTCTCGTGGCGTTCTGTCGCGAGCCAACAGATCTTTCCATCATCCGCTAGCGGCGACCCAGCAAGCTCGAACCACCTGAACTCTCCATCTTTTCGTCGCAAACGGGCATTGAACACCCTGTGCCCTTTGGTCCGCCGCGCGTTTTGCCCGTACCGGACCGCGAAGACTGCATCATCCGGATGCAAAACGCTCACCCAGTGAGATCGGCGGCTCAAGCCGAAATCTATACCAGCATATTCTCCAAAACGGGAGTTGCAGTATGAGATTGTGCCCGTTTCGTCTGTCGTCCAGACCAGACCCGGTAGGTGGTCCAGGATCAGCGCCGCATCGGGCTCAATCGGGGTTGCCTCCTCGTTGAGTGAAATGGACATCCGGCCGTCCCGTTACCTTCCTTGCCCGCTCTCATAGGGCACTTGGCGCCTTGGCTAATCTGGTACGCTCTGCGTGCGCGCCGTGGACAGGCGCCGCCCGACGATCAAGTCCTGCACTGAAATTATCCCGAGCGCGAAAAGGAGCAACCATATCGCTGCGATCAGCGTTAAAGAGACCGATGTCCAGCCAAGCATCGATGACGCCAATATCGTCCCAACCGAGGCGGATATCTTCAGCACCGAGAACGTTTCGGCCCTCATTTCGGGCCTTACCAATCTATTGATCTGCAAAGAATAGTGAATACCGAGTGACGAGGCAAATAGTCCCACCAACGCGCAGCCGACGATCGACAACCCAAAGGAATTTTGAAGTACGAGCGCAATACCAATGAGGATCGCCGCCAGCATTCCGGCGACCTGGTGCCTCGAAAAAGTTCGGTTAAGGAAGCTATTTCCAATGGCGCCAATCAGGGAGGCCGCACACAAGGTTCCAGTGAACACTGCTCCATACCCCGCTTGGAGCCCAAATCCCATTGCAATTGATACCGCGCCAACCTCGATCGCACTGATTGCGGCGGAACTGGCACAAGCGCACGCTAACCAAATAAGGACATCTGGAGATATCGCTTTTCTCTTCTCCGCCTCCTCGACCTTCACGTCGGCGGTCGGTGCTGACGGCAAGATGAAGGCAGGAAGCGCACCCACAGCCGCGATAGCAGCTATCGCCAATGATGCGGAGACGGTCCCCAACGCCGCCGCCAGAATAGGCATGACCAGAAAAGTAAGTTCGGTTGCGAAAAATCCCCAAGCAAGGACTCTGGTCATTTGCGTCGGAGCGACAAGATAGTTCGCTGCGTTGCGCAGATGGCCGAAGGCTGCTCCTTGTACCAGCCCGGACGCAACTGCCGCAGCAATGAAAACCGTGTACGGCGCCCTCGCGCTGCACGCTACGGCGCAGCAGAATAGCGCCATGGTCCTGATGACAATGAGGATCTTGAAATACGCGATCGAGTTTGATCCGCGTCCCAGCCGGGCAACGGGTATAGCTCCTGCCAATTGCGCAGCGGTCATAGCAGCGAGCGCTGTAGCCCCGCCGGCTGCATTACCAGTGATCGAAATAGCTGCCATAGCAAACGCTATCGACGCTCCGGAACGCGGCGCGCCGAACAATCCGTATGCGACCACCCAGCGGAGAGACCGATGACACTTCAAACTGCCCCCGTTCATTTTCCCATCAACTCTGGTCAGCTACGTCCGAACCGACGGACATCGTCGATCTATCTCAAAACTGGCCGGCACAGGTGCATCATGTCCTTCACCTTGCCTGATGCCCGAGTGCGTGTAGCTGAGCTTAGCGGAAACTGGCACCAAGCACATCATACTATGGTATTGCCCAAATGTGAGGGACAATGGCGACCTTCCCATATTACTCAAGTACGAAACGGCACCCGCGAAGGTGGTAGTGTGGCCTTCGCTGTTTGAGAAGCGTCGCCGCGTGGTGCTCGGATCCTCAATGATGGCGATCAACGGCAGGATTCAGCGCGAGGGGGGTGTTGTCCACCTCGTCGCGCACCAGCTCTTCGACCTGTCTGGCGACCTGTGGGGGTTGGCTGATCGCGACAGCGAATTCAAGTTGCCGACGGGTAGGGGGAGACGAGTTCGCGCATGGATCCCCTGGCAGTCCGGATTCACGGGACAGGTCGAAGCCAGCGCAGCAGCCGAGGGACATCTACGTCAGAGACCTGCATATCGACACGCTGAGGATTAAGAGCAGAAATTTTCACTGAAGTACTACGCGCCGCTGGCGGTTTTCAACTGCCAGTGAGCGGTTCTGCGGAGGCGGCGGCGCGAATTTCTCTAATCCTGGAATGCCTTATACCGAGCCAATTCCGTGGCACTCAGACGGTAGGTCGGATCACTTTCAGCGCTCATGACGAGAATGCCGTCTCGGCAAAGATCGTCTACGATCTCTCGCAGAACTGTGACAGGCATGCTGGTGCCGACAGAAATGCTGACCAGCGATGATCCGGGATTCCTTTTCACGAAGCGTCGCACCAACATCTGAGGTACAGTCAAGCTCGGTTTGAGCTTATTGTAGTCGCTGCCATGCCTCTCTTGATCCCGGCGGTGTCGTTCAACGATTTCTCCGGCAGCCCAATCGCCTAATTCGTACAGCCTTTCAAGAAGCTGCTGTGCCCGTTCCTCATCTTGAAGGAAAAGACCGCTCTGACTGATGTAGTAGGTGGCCACTCCATCAGTGGTCAGCTTTTCATCAGATGCTCCGTCATGGATCAAAGCTGTTGGAGGGTAATTGGTGGAGACCACGTTGCCGTAACCGGACAGTCTCACGACGTCTTCGAAATGCCAAGCTTGAATGATGGCACCGATCATAGCTTAGAGACTCTCGTCCGAATTAACGCCCCTTGAAGCAGGGTTCTGTTTCCGATCACACCATATGGTGAAGCAGGTGGCTACCGAGGCCCCTTGGCGAGTCCAGCGATCATCCGCCGATGCGAACGCCACCAATCCTACCGCAGCAGGCCGTTGCTCTCGAATTCGTCCCATCCGCTCAATCGGGTTGAAGTGTCGTCAGCGTTCTCTTCTGTTCGTTCGTCCTTCTTTTGTCTCTTCAGCGAACGCTTCAGCTTCGCCTGGTACGCGGCGCGCCTCCGGTTTTCTGCCTTCGCCGCCGCGTCCTCCTCTCGCCATTCGTCCACAACACCTCGGTTGAGCAGGTCTTCCACAATCCGCGGATCGAAGACGTGGAAGGTGATCCGCCGCGCTCGGCCCTGAAGCCGGACGGTTCTCGTTCCAGCGCTCGGAAGACGACCGTCCTCCAACCAACGCTTCCTTTCAGAAGCCGTGATCGTCAGGATGTCCTCGATCTCGCGAGGGATGATTGGAAGGGATGCGATCTTCTGCAGCGCTTCGGAGACAATCGAGGAGGTCGCCCGAAACGCGTTCTTCGACGCTTCCGGCATGACTAGAGTAAGCTCGCCCGCCTGCATATCCAGAGACTTTCTGACCGCCGGGGGCAGGCGAGACCGGATCTCCTGCAGAATTCCCTTCACCCTGACGGCCGACCCGAGAGTCGCCTCCACGGGGAGTGACCACTCCCTGATCAGCTCGGGATCATTGCTTTCCTTCGTCTTCGTTCTCGCCCTGGCCATGCGAGTGCAGATGGGATTGGAAGGGGCGAGCGTCAACGGAACGTCGGCTCATTTCCCACATCCGGCGAGTGAGGAGGAACCCGAGCCTGCTTGCCTCCGCCGCCATCGAATTCCGCCACTACGTGAGGTGAATCCTTTGCCATGTCCGTCTCGGATCGCCCGTCGGGCGACAAGGGCCGCACAATGGGCTTGCAATTGAGGCCTAACATGGCAGAGGATCGGGCAGCTACGCGGAGTACGCATATCCCTTATTCTGCCGCGACCGAGCTTCCCGCAGCGGAAATCGCCTCAAGGACCTCTTTCGTGCTGACGATCGCATTCGCGTAGTTCGGCATGTTGATCTCCAGCGCCGCGCGCATCATCTCGTCGGAATAGTCCGCGACGGCATCCTTCACGACCGTTACGTCGTAGCCGAGTTCGGCAGCGAACCGGACTGTCGCCTCGATGCAGGTGTGCGCTATCAGGCCGACGACTATCAGCCGCTGTATGCCCTGCCTTTTGAGCTGGTTGTCCAAGTCGGTATTTGCGAAACCACTTGAGCACCAATGCTCCTGAGCGACCGTTTCTCCAGCCACAGGGACAAACTCGGCCCTGAACTCGCCGCCCCAAGTGCCATATTCGAAGCTTTTGCGATGCCATGCGGCGCGCTGAACCGGCGCGATGTATTTCCAATTCTCGTAGTCGCCCTCGCGGTATCGATGATGCATGGCGAAGAAGACACGCAGCTTGTTGCCACGCGCGGCCTGAAGGATCTGAGCCATATGCTCGACGCAGTTGTTAGCCTCGGCAACGGCTTGGATACGTGGCCAGATCTTCCCGCCTTCCGATATGAAGTCGTTGTAGGGATCGACGACCAGTAGGCCGGTGTTAGCGGCGTCATAGGGAACGGTCAGGTGTGTCATGGTGACCTCCGGTAGTCATGCCGCCCTGGCGGACTGCGGGCGTAGCGCGAAACGTTCGATGCTTGCTGCGAACAGCGGTGTTTCGCCCTTGTTGTGGGCAATCGACATCGGCTGGCGCTGTGTCCGGAAGACATCGAAAGGAATGCCCTGCCGTTCGAGTCCTGCCAGCATCTCGTCGGTTGCGAAGGATTGGACGCGGTTTGTGAATTCGCAGCGATCCTTGTCGAGGGCCTTGACACTGAGTTCCCATGTCACGTGGATGACCACGCGGCCAGTCGGGGTGAAGACGTCGGAGTCGGAGTCGAGGATGAGATGGGTCTTCTCTCCGAGCGTCTCGTGATAGTGCTGCACCATCAGGCTGCCGCCGATTGTTTCGACGTTGATCGACATCCGCGTGCCATCCGGGGCGGTTGTGAAACCGGCGGCGATATGAGCGGGTGAGCAACCCTGATACTCCTTCTCCGGCAAGGAGAAGCACCATGCCGGGATGTCGATCTTTTCGATCGGCGCGTTGATGATTGCGGTGAAGCTGGAGTCCACAATCTGATTGTCACGCATTGTCATTCTCCTGGATTGGGCGGGCAGGGGTGCGGCGCGGAGTTTCCGCGCCACGTTGCTCAGATCTGGTCGCGAAGCGATTTGAATGAAGCGCGAAGCTCGGCGGTGAAAAGTTCGGGCTGCTCCCAGGCTGCGAAGTGGCCGCCCTTCGGCAGCCGATTGTAGTGAATGAGGTTGGGATAGGCCTTTTCAGCCCAGCTCTGCGGCGCCTGGTAGATTTCGTCGGGGAACGCACTCACCGCGACCGGGATCTTGATCCCGCGCGGATCAAAGAAGCCGCCGCTCGGGTGATGTGCGTTGTCCCAATAGAGCCGTGCCGACGAGATTGCCGTATTTGTCAGCCAGTAGAGGGTGACATTGTCGAGCACGTCATCGGGCGTCAGGTCTTCCTTCTCACCGTCGATCGACCGCGCGATCATGCGGTAGCTCCGGATGTCGTGGTCGAGCATCCATGCCGCAAGGCCGATCGGCGAATCCACGATGCCGTAGAGGGTCTGTGGCCTGTTGTTCATTTCGATCGCGTAGCCGAGGCCGTTCTTGTTGAAGTCATCGAGCTGATCCCAAGCGCGCTTCTCGTCGGCGGACAGACCTTCCGGCGGTGTCCCGGCGGCCAGTGCCTTCGAGATCTCCGCCGGAACGGTGGCGGCCATGTTCGTGTGAATCCCGAGAAGCCCCGCCGGCTCCTGCACGGCCATGAGTTCCGTCACCGCATTCCCCCAGTCGCCGCCCTGGGCAACGTATTTCGTGTAGCCGAGACGTTCCATCAGCACGGCCCACGCCTTGGCAATCCGCGGAGGGTTCCATCCAGTCTCCCGCGGCTTGCCCGAAAAGCCGTAGCCAGGCAGCGAAGGTATGACGACGTGGAAGGCGTCGGCCTCGGTGCCGCCGTAGGCCGTCGGATCCGTCAGAGGCTTGATGATCTTCAACTGCTCGATCACCGAACCGGGCCAGCCGTGGGTGATGATGATCGGCAGCGCATTTTCGTGCTTCGACTTTACATGAATAAAGTGGATGTCGAGACCGTCGATCTCCGTGATGAATTGCGGGAATGAATTGAGACGGGCTTCGACCTTGCGCCAGTCATGGCTCTTCCAGTGCTTGGCGAGCTTCTTGATCGTCCCTAGCCGGACGCCCTGGCTGTCGTCCGCAACGTTTTCCTCGTCGGGCCACCGGGTTGCAGCGACGCGGCGATGAAGATCTGCGAGCTGCTCATCGGTGGCCGTGAATTTAAACGGCGTTATTCCGGGAGCTGCGCTCGCAGCAGTCGCTGCATTCGGTAGAATTCCGACGGCGCTTGCGGAGGCAGCGACTGCAAGCAGCGTTCGACGCGTGATAGTTGGTTGTGTCTGGGACACGACATCCTCCTGCATATGTTTGCCTTGGTGTTGCGAGAGCCAAGCTCACACCAATGGGGACGTCCGAGCCATTGAACTATGGTATCTCCGATACCTTCGTATCGGCCTGTTTGGACGAGGATGGCACGTTCTGGTTCTGACCGATTCGAACGCGGTGTCCGTTCTGGGAGATGGATTAGAGCTGAAGTCAAGGCATCGCTGGGCAGGATACGTAGCAGGTGCCGTTCGGGGAATGACCGCCCGCGAACAAGGCTATCAGCGCTGTGTACCCTTTTAAGCGAGAGCTGCTCGATCGCGCGCGACGAAGCGACCAGGGAACGAATTGCACTATCCGCAACGCATGGGGCTGGGTGGCTGTAGCGTGTCAGGTCTTCGTCACCTTTGCGGCCCGCAAGGCTTCGTGAAGCTCGTCGTCGCTAAACGGTTTGGTTAGACAATCGACCGCACCTTCCCTCATCAGCCGCTTTCGGATGTCTTCGTCCCTTATCGCGGTAATGAAGATGATTGGGATATTTCGCCCTCTCTTCTTGAGCTCCTGCTGGAGTTCCGGACCACTCATTTCGGGCATGGCGACGTCGAGGACTAGACAATCGGCGAGACTATAGGCTGGTGAACCAAGAAATGAACTTGCTGACGTGAACGCTTCCACCTGGACGCCAAACGCTCGTAGCAGATCGGGCAATGCTTCACGGACCGATTCATCATCATCAACAACTGCCACGAGCTTCGACTTGTCTGTCATGGATATTCTCCCGGACCCGCGAACAGAGGTGCGTCCTCATCTGTTGTGTTGTTCGCCCCGGACACCGGGATGGAGAAGCCTACCGTCACGCCGTAGTCGGTGTTCGCACTCGCGAAGAGCCGTCCACTATGATATTCGACGATCGCGCGGCTGACGGAAAGTCCGATCCCCATGCCGTCCTGCTTGGTCGTGTAGAACGCATCGAAGATCTTCCCAAGCTCCGACGACCCGATACCCGTGTCCTTGATCGAGAGTTGGACGTGCCCGCCATCCTTAAACATGGTCCGTATGTGAATTCGTCTCGGCCGATCCGTTACGTTGGCAAGTGCCTCGATGGAATTCCGCAAAAGGTTCATGATAACCTGCTGCAATTGCACGCGAGCGCCAGCAACTCGAGGAAGATCGACACCGAAATCCGAAATGACGGAAACACGAGCTCGCTGAATGTCGCTGAACGCCAGCGCGATCACCTCGCTTGCCACGTCGTTTATGTCGATCGATTCAATCGCTGGAGGCTTTCGGCTAAACAGAGCGCGCAGCCGTACGATCACATCCGCTGCGCGATTCGCATCGCGGATCATGCGGCGCGCAGTATCCTTCGCGACCTCCATATTTGGAGGCTCAGTGGCAAGAACCCGGAGACAGGTGCTGGCATTGGTCACAATTCCCGCCAGTGGCTGGTTCACTTCGTGAGCAATGGAAGCAGTCAGTACACCAAGACTTGTCACACGGGTCACGTAGGACAACTCCGAGCGAACCTCGTTGAGTGCCTCTTCAGCCATGCGGCTCTCGGTGAAGTCCTGAACTGCGCCAATCAGTTCCTGCTCTCCATCCCTATTCTTTTCGCTATGCGCCAATACATGCACATATTTGACCGACTGGTCTGACATGATGAGCTTGATATCGTAGTCGAAATCACCGTCCCCATCGCGTGCTCGCTCGATCACTTCGCGCACGGTGGTGACGCTGTCGGGGTCGAGCCTGGACAGCACAGTCTGAAGAGTTACCGGGGTCGCCACATCGACGTCGAATATCCGATAGGTTTCTACCGACCAGATTATCTCCCCAGTCTCCAGTCGTAATGAAAAGCTCCCTGTTTTGCTGAGCCGCTGGGCGTCAGCGAGAAAGGCTTCGCTTCTTCGGAGCTGTTCTTCAGTGCGCTTTCGGTCGTCGATGTCAGTGAGCAGGCCATACCAGCGAACAATCTCTCCATCCGCGTCGCGAAGAGGTAGTCCTCTGAGCTGGAACCAGCGCCAGACACCATCGTGCCGCAGGAACCGGGTCTCGAAGTCGTAGGGCTCTCCGGTAGCGATAGACCTCATGAAACTGTCAATACATAGCTGCAGATCGTCAGGATGAGTGATCCCATTGGTAGCCCAATTGTCGAGCTCAGAGAGGGGGCGCTGGAAGTAGTCGAGGATCTGTTGATTGCCACCGATCAGCTTCGCATCCGGCGAGAAGATCGCAATCATCCCTGCAATGCCATCTACGATAAGCCGGGATTCTCGCTCCCGCTCGGCAAGCGCTTCCTCAGCCCGCTTCCGATCGTCAATATCAACATGCAGGGCGTACCAGCGCACAATTCGACCATCGTCGTCTTTCAGGGGTGAACCAGTCACCTGGAACCAGCGATGTTCTCCGTCAGCCCTGCGCAGTCGAACCTCGAGATCATACGGTTCACCGATACCGATCGCACGGTCGACCGCGTCAATCATCCTTGAGGTGTCCTCAGGGTGGACGACATCTGCGCTGCGCCATTCTCGCAATTCATCCAAGGTGCGCCCGTAGTAACGCAACAGCGGACCATTGATCGTCTCTACCTCGCCAGTGGAGCCGATCACGCCGAGCCCTGCAGGAATGCTCTCGAGGACCTCCCGTGCCTCGCGTTCACGCACTGCCAGTTCCAACTCCGCCCGCTTGCGATCGTCAACGTCTACCAGCAGGTGAAACCACCTGAGTATCGTCCCTTCGGTATCCCTCAACGGCAATCCCAGAACATTGTGCCAGCGATAGACACCGTCCCACCGCAAATGACGGCTCTCGACGTTATAGAAGGTGCCCGTGCGGTGTGCTGCAAGCTGATCTTCGATCGTCCGCTGAAGGTCTTCAGGATGGACGACTTCGGTGGCTTTCCAATTCTTCAGTTCTTCGAGGGTCATGCCGAAGTATTCAAGAGCCGGGTTGTTGAGCGCCTCGACATCCCCAGTCGGCGTAGTTACGGCCACCGGTACTGGAATACTGTCAACGATGCGCTGAAAATCATTCCCGTCCCCAGACTTGCTCGGATACGTAAGGCGTTCGGTGGCAACACCGTACCATCGCTGAACTCCATCCATGTCATGCGTCGGATTGCAACGAACGAGCAATGATCGGCTGGCGCCGTCCGCGCGACGGATCGGCATCTCCATCTCAAATGGATCTGCCAGCAATAGCATTGAACGAAAATCGTGGGAGAGTGTCGACGCTCTGGTAAGCTCTGCGTCTATCGGCCAGTTCCATCCGCTCGTGCCGGCAAGGGGAATCCCAGTAAATTCAACAAGAGCTTTGTTCACAAAATCGATGATCCCGCTGGAAAGGGCGGTGAACACCATCCCCGGCAAGGTGTCGAGAACCCGGACGAGCCCCGCTTCCATGACTGTCCTTTCGATGCCAGCTTGCACGGATAGAGTATGATTCCGACAACCTGCCGTACATTGTCCTAAGGTGTTGAGTGTAGCGATCCTCCGACGGCAACCTGCGGCGCTTTCTTGAGCGGATTCAGGAGCTTTGCTTCCAGATCTAACTAAATGCCCGATCCAGTGCTTCCTGGAGAGCAACGTCGCTGAAGGGCTTGAACAAGCAGGCGACCGCACCGCTCCGAAGAAGCGGAATTCGCTCATTTTCGTCCTTGTGCGCTGTGATGAAAACGATTGGAATTGTCTCGCCCCTCTTGACCAATTCCTCCTGAAGTTCAGGACCGGACATTTCGGGCATCGCGACGTCGAGCACAAGGCAATCGGTCTTTTTCACCCACTCGGAACCCAGAAACTCCGCCGCAGAGGAAAAAGCACGAACGTCAAACCCGAAGATTCGGATCAGGTCGGGGAGGGCTTCTCTTACCGACTCGTCGTCATCGACGACCGAAACGAGTGGCTGTTGCGCTTTCATCATCAATTTGGCTCCGCAACCGGCCCTTCATTGCTCCCGTCCCTGTCGATCGGCAACGAGAATCCAAAAATGGCGCCACCTGAAGGGTTGGATTCGGCCCAGATTCGTCCCCCATGTGCCTCGATAATCGAACGGCTCACCGAAAGGCCGATCCCCATACCATTCGGCTTCGTCGTATGGAACGCATCAAACAGCCTCTCTGTATCCGCAGTTTTGAGACCGCTTCCGTGATCCTCGACTATCACTAGGCTCTCGCCATTCTCCACGGTGGTACGAACGAGAATCCCGCGCTCTGGCTGTGCAACTTCGGTCATTGCATCGATCGAGTTGCGAAGAAGGTTCATTATGACCTGCTGCAGTTGGACACGGTCTCCTACGATAAGGGGTAATGGGTTTGAAAGTTCCGCCAGCAAAGCAATCCTTCCGCGCTGCAAGTCGGTCGCCAGCAGACCAAGCACCTCACGTATAGCTTCGTTCAGATCAAGCGGCTCCACCGTGGCTACGCCTCGTTTGAAAAGGTTTCTCAGCCGCACGATCACCTCTGAGGCCCGGTTTCCATCGCGGATAGTCCGGCGCGCCGTCTCAACCGCTCCTTCAACGTTAGGAGGGGCTTCAGACAGCATCCGAAGACAAGTGCTGGCGTTCATGATGATGCCCGATAACGGTTGATTAACCTCGTGCGCAATGGACGCTGCCATGGTGCTGAGGCTCATGACCCTGGCAAGTTGCGCCAGCTCGGAACGGAGCTTGTCGCGTGCCAGTTCGGCTATTCGTTGCGCAGAAACGTCCTGGACTGCGCCGATGCATTCGGTCGTGCCATCAAGGTGTTTGACTATTCGTCCCACGACACGGACATGTTTCACCTGGCCCTCGACGAACAGCCTGATATCGTAGTCCGGGTTGTCACCGCCCTGCCTAACGTCGGCCATCTTGGTTGCAAGAAGAGGGAGGTCTTCTTCATAGACCCGCTGTATAATTCTATCGAAATCGACTTGCCCCCCGCTCTCAAAGCCAAAGATCCGGTTGAGCTCCTCTGAGAAGGTGATCTCGTCAGTCTCCACCTTCCACGAGAAAGTTCCCGTTCGACTTATTCGTTGTCCCTCGCTGAGCAGGACATCGCTGCGCCGGAGGTTTTCCTCGGCAATCTTCCGTTCGGTAATGTCGGCCACCGCACCGATAAATTCCGGATCTGTCGGATCGGTGCCTATGTTCTGGAGAACGACGTGTACATATTTCGTGGCTCCGTCCGGCATGATCAGCCGATGCTCAAGATCCACGTTCTGTCCTTGTCGCACCGCGCCTGTAATGAACTCGGCGACGATCGGCAAGTCGTCGGGGTGGCAACGATCGAGCATCATCTCCACCGTGGGGGCGGTGCCTATCGGATGCCCGGCCACCCGATAGGCCTCATCAGACCAAAAAATTTCCCCCGTCGCGGGTCTCCACCAGACGCTTCCCGTCACCGTCAAACGCTGCGCCTGTGCCATAAGCGCTGCGCTCCGCCGCAGCTCTTCCTCGATACGCCTTCGATCATCGATGTCCGTATTGGTTCCGTACCAACGAACAACCGATCCGTCGTCGCCATATACGGGATTAGCGCGAAACAGGAACCATCTATACTCTCCATCCCATCGCCGGAGCCTTGCCTCGGCTTCTCCAGCCGTGCCGGAAGCGAGCAATTGCATCCAAACACTTTGCAGGGGTCCGGCATCGTCGGGATGCAACGCGGTAGTCCAGCCCCATCCTGCAGCTTGCTCTGCCGTCATGCCGAGATATGTAAGGAAATGTCCATTGAAGAAGTCAGCCCAACCTTCGGGAAGCGTCGACCAGGCCATAACAGGGATCGCGTCCACGATCTTGTTGTGCTCCCGGGCGGCCGCGGCGCGAGCGTCTTCACGAACCCTAAAAGCCTCATTGATTGCAACCGCAGCCTGATTGGCGGCAACGTGCAGTACGAGCCTGTCCTGCTCGCTTGGAAATGAAGGTAGCCGCGATCCGGCGACGAGAACGCCGATGTTCCCATGGACCCCGAGCTTTTCCGTCGCCAGTCGGTAGGAAGATGCACCCCAATCCATCTGGGCTTGGTGGCCCCAATCGCCGACGCTCTTGCCGAGGGTCGCTATCAAATTTTCAACGGCCGAGTTGCTGACTTCAGCGCTGCATAGTCGCTCCAGGATGTCCGGCTGGTCACCATGCTTCTCGATCCGGAGTAGCAGGAAGTCGACATCCAGGATCGCACTCAGCGCATCCAGTAGTGCACGGCCAATATCATTTACGTTGCCTCCGGACCAAACTGCCGGAAGAGCCGTGATGCTTAGAATGTCGTTCATGCAGCGGCGGAGCCTTTCGTTCTCCGACACCACCATGACCATGTCCGACATGTCATTCAGCAGCGTCCGACTGCTCCCCTTTTCCGGTACGCCTGTCACGCAGCTCCTTGAGAAATTGCGCTGGCGGGATATAGAACGGATTCTCCCTGAGAATCCCGCCGATCACGACAAGCGGATGCGTGCGCAAGATATCCACGATCGTATCACCGCCGAATTTGGCGAGGTCGTAAACGCAGATCACGACGTCGTCGTGCCGGCTCCAAAGATCGTTGACCCGTGATTCAAACTCGATGAGATCGTGAAGATGGGACTGCCCGTCGGCTGCCCAGTCCATATCGCAGACGATCCGGCTTAGTGGATACTTTCCATTCGTGTTGCCGCTTGCCAGCGCAGTGAAGGTTTCGACCATACGATCCTGGTCAAATCGCCCATCCTGAAGGTATGCATCGACGGTGTTCCGGACTTCGAGCTGCCCTGCAAGTTGGAAGGACTCGGTGTCGATCCCTTCGCAGCGCAAACGAGTAAGGTGCGCCTCGCGCTGGCCTGACCCGACCAAGTGGATGGCCTTATGATTGCATTGAAATCCATCAAGGATAAAGGGGCCAAGGACTTCATAGGCGTCTTCAGCGCCATTGAAGAGTGCACAGACGTGCCTATGGCGACCTAGGCTCGCCCCCGCGAGGCTGATACCATCGGTACGCTCTTTCATCACACGACCCGATTTTCTATCGGTCGACCCGATGTCATCTGGCTGCGCTTACGGTCCATCCGCACTCCGTCCTAAGGCTCAGAAGCTTCGCGCGTGAACGATGCATCATGGGTTTTCTGGCGTCCATTGTCCAATGGTGTTGGGTATGGCTTTTTGGTCCGGCGCCGGCTTTACCTCTGCACGGAATACGAGGATGAATTCACCCGAAACGAATGCAGGAGCTGAGTAATGGATCGCATCGACGCGATGAAGGTCTTCGTCACGGCCGTAGAAGAGGGGAGCTTGGCGGCTGCGGCTCGGAAGCTCAAGCGCTCCGACTGCGATCAGTCGGGCGCTTGGGCTCCTCGAGAGGCATGTCGGTATTGAACTTTTACACCGCACAACGCGAAGTCTGAAGCTCAGTGAGGCTGGACAGCGCTATGTAGAAGCCTGTCGCAGGGTGCTTAGTGACCTAGAAGAGGCCGATATCGAAGCCGGCGGTGAGCGATCATCGCCCCGCGGAGTGCTGACAATCTCGGCGCCGCCAATACTTGGAGAAGAAGTGCTCCGGCCCGTTCTGGACAGCTTTCTGCAGCAGCACCCGAGCGTGTCGGTTCGATTGCTGATGCTCGACCGCTTTGTCAATCTGGTTGACGAGGGTGTCGATATCGCGCTGCGCATAGGCAACCTGACTGATTCAACGCACATCTCGACACGAATCGGCGGCGACGTTCGACGAGTTGTAGTGGTGGCGCCGGGGTACCTCGCGAGTCATTCGCCAATCGAGGAGCCCGCTGACCTGGCGGCATGACATCATCGCATTCTCGAATTTCGGGATTGAATCCTGGAGCTTCAGCCCCACAGGCGGGGCGACCATTCCCAGGACCGTGCATTTCGCTCCTCGCTATGTGGTCAACAGTGTGCGCGCTGCCGCAGCATCCGCCGCCGAAGGAATGGGAGTGACGCGCCTCGATTCGTATCACGTGCCCGATTACGTCCGGGACGGAGCGCTGCAAGTGGTGCTCACCGACTTCGAACCGCCAGCGCTTCCCGTTCATCTCTTAGCACCCCAAGGGAGAACCGCCGTTCCAAAGGTGCGGGCGTTCTTCGATTTCGCTGTGCCGAGACTAAGGTCGGCGCTCGGGCGGATAGCGGCAGAAGCTGAAAGTTGCCGTAGATTATGCCGAATATCGGTTGAGTGTCCCCTAGGTGACGACAATTCTCCCGCATCTCGTTTGCATCTAAATCAAGTGCACCGACGCCGAGAGCGTAGGCACGGCCCGAGAGACGGCCGAGCACTTGAGAGGATGCAAATCATGAGCAGTCAGAAGAAGGTCGCCATTATCACCGGTGCCTCGCAGGGCATCGGTGAAGGTTTGGTGAAAGCATATCGGGGTCGCGGCTACAATGTCGTTGCCACATCACGGTCGATAACGCCGAGCGCCGACGTTGGAGTCCATGCGGTTCCCGGAGACATTGCAAAGGCTGAGACTGCGGAGCGCGCCGTCCGCGAGGCGCTTGATCGATATGGCCGTATCGACACGCTGGTCAACAACGCGGGGGTCTTCACGGCGAAACCGTTCGTCGATTTTACACAGGAAGACTTCGATCATAACTTCGGTGTCAACATCTCCGGCTTCTTTCACATCACGCAACGCGCCGCCAGGGTCATGCTCGAACAGGGCGCTGGGCATATTGTGAGCATCACGACGAGCCTCGTGAACCAGCCGATCGCCGGCGTGCCAGCAGCGCTCGCCTCGCTCACCAAGGGTGGTCTGAATTCTGTAACGCAGGAGCTTGCGATCGAGTTCGCCAAGAGCGGTGTTCGGGTCAACGCTGTTTCGCCGGGCATCATCAAAACCCCGATGCACGCGCCGGAGACCCATCCAGCGATGTCCGCTCTCCATCCGGTCGGTCGCATGGGCGAGATAAGCGATATCGTCGACGCCGTGATCTATCTGGAAAACGCGAGCTTTGTGACCGGTGAGATCCTCCATGTCGATGGCGGACAGAACGCGGGTCGCTGGTAACAATGGGGGAGTGCCGTCCGATGCGGTCGGCACTCCTGTCTCCCGGGTTGAGGCGCCTCCAATGAGGCAGGACGTCCGCTTACCCGAGTCAACTCCCATCGATGAAAGGAAAGAACAATACCTATCGTCACCGTGCAGGTTACCCAGGAAGGCACAACTCCCGATCGGTCGTCGGTAACCGCCGAGGAGAAAGCCAGGATTATCGCTGGCGTGAGCCAGGTTATGCTGGACGTCCTGAACAAGCCGTTGGCATCAACCTATGTCGTGATCGAGGAAGTCGATCTCGACAATGGGGTTGGGGCGGTCTTCCGACGGCGGAGTATCGAAAGTTGCTCGCGCAATCCGCGAACGAGCGCAGCCGTCCCGTGAAGTGAGCCTCAGGTCGGCAACTTCGATCCGGATGGCTCGGCAATCATGTGTTCCGAATACCATCCGGCCAATTCTCGTCGTGGTTTCCGCCAGTCCGCTTTTCATGTTCTCCGTGAGCGGCGGCGGCCCGGCGAAGTGCACCCGCGAGATCAGATGTGGAAGTATAGGCGCCTCCCTTTGCATCGATGCGGCCCGGAAGTCGCGTCGTGACTTCTTAAAAGATCCAGCCGTTCCCATCCGGATCGCTGAAAGAGGCGAACGAGCCATAGCTGGCGCGCGACGGGTGCGGGCCGGGTAGTCGATCTTCTGTCCCGCGGTGATGGAAGACGCCGCCTGCATCGTGAAAAACGCCACTCATCTCAGCACCGCGCGAGGCCAGTGCAGCATGCGCCATTTCAATATCGGATACGATCAGGTGAAGTCCCTGAGCCGAGCCAGGCTGCGCGGAGGTGATCTTGGATCCGAAGATCACGGAGCAGGGCGATCCCGGCGGCGTGACCTGAACCACCCGGAAGCCGTCCTTGCCAAGGACGTCCGCATCGAGTCGCCAACCGAGACCGGTATAGAACGACTTGGCACGGTCGACGTCGGAAACCGGAATGACCACGACTTCGAGCTTCATGTCGAGGTCGCCCCGTACGGTCGTCGTTGGTTTGACGCTTTCTTGAACAGTCATTTCACTCTCCCTCGGTGGAATTTGGCGGCACCTGTCGTGGCGGGCATAGGATGCGCCTGCGACTATCGGGTGTCCATTATCCGATGGTGTCGGCTGCTGGCCCGTTCCGACCAATCCATAGGTATCCCCGATACCATCGTGCAATAGCGTCTGAGCTGCGGCCGGACGAACCCTAAACGCGGTCTGATACTGCCAAATCAACGGAGCACGTCATGTCCAAAACAGTCGAAGCCAACACTTCCCTCGCGCCGACGCGGCGGGAGCTTCTTGCCGCAACAGCAGCGACCGCCGCACTCAGCCTGCTGCCGGGGCACGTCCGAGCCACTATGTCTGAAGACGCGATCCGACCTTTCAACGCAGCGATACCGCAAGCGGATGTCGATGAGCTTCGTCGTCGTGTTCGTGCGGCTCGGTGGCCCGGAATGGAAACCGTCTCCGATCGTTCTCAGGGCGCCCAGCTCAAGAAATTCAAACCTCTCGTCGAATACTGGGGCACGGATTACGATTGGCGCAAGGGGGAGAAAAAGCTCAACTCGTTTCCACAGTTCATGACCAAAATCGACGGGCTCGACATTCATTTCATCCATGTGAAATCGAAGCACGAGAATGCGCTGCCGCTCATTATGACGCACGGCTGGCCCGGCTCGGTTCTGGAACTGATCAAGACCATCGGACCGCTGACGGATCCGACCGCTCATGGTGGCAATCCGGAGGACGCATTTCATGTCGTCATGCCGTCGATGCCCGGTTACGGCTTTTCGGAAGTTCCCTCGGAGACTGGTTGGGGTCCCGATCGCATCGGACGGGCATGGCACGTTCTGATGACACGCCTCGGCTACGACCGCTACGTGTCGCAGGGCGGTGACTGGGGCGCTGTGATTTCCAATGTGATGGCGCGGCAGGCCCCGAAAGGGTTGCTCGGCATTCACACCAACATGCCCGCCACTGTGCCTCCCGAAATTGCCAAGGCACTCACTAATGGCGAACCTGCTCCGGTCGGGCTGTCTGCTGATGAAAAAGTCGCCTACGAACAGATGAATGCGCTCTACACGAAGGGTGCAGGATATGCCCTGATGATGGTGACTCGCCCGCAGACCCTTGGTTATGCCTTGACGGACTCCCCTGTTGGCCTTGCCGCCTGGTATTACGACAAGTTCGCCGACTGGACCTACAGCGGAGGCGATCCCGAGAAGTCGCTTACCCGCGACGAGATGCTGGACGACATCTCTCTCTACTGGTTCACCGGGACCGCTACATCCGGTGCGCGGCTCTACTGGGAGAACAACGCCAACAACTTCAACGCCGTCGATATCTCGATCCCAGCCGCCATCACGGTTTTTCCGGGCGAGATCTATCAGGCGCCGAGGAGTTGGGCCGAGAAGGCGTACCACAACCTCATCTACTACAACAAAGTCGACAAGGGCGGGCACTTCGCGGCTTGGGAAGAGCCGGACCTTTTCAGCTCTGAACTGCGGGCCGCGTTCAAGTCACTCCGCTCGGTCTAGCAGCATGGCCTGACAAGCCTCGGAGCGGGATCCGGACAACCCCGGTCCCGTCAGAGGCCAGATTGTTTTATCTCTCAACATTAAGGAGACCCGCAATGTCCATTATCGGTAAAGGGACTGCGCTCATCACTGGTGCGTCGTCTGGCCTTGGAGCGATCTACGCCGACCGCCTTGCCCGCCGCGGCTACGACCTTGTGCTCGTGGCTCGGAACCAAGACGCTCTCGATAGGGTCGCGAAGAACCTGTCGAGCTCGACTGGACGCAAAGTCACGACAGTCCGTGCAGACCTTGAACAGCGCAATGATCTGCTGAAGGTCGAAGGAATCCTTCGAAGCGATCCTACTATAACGATGCTCGTCAACAACGCAGGTGTCGGCGCCGTTGAACCTCTTCTGATGTCGGATGTCGAGGCAATGGAGCGGATGATCAAGGTCAACGTCACGGCTCTGACACGCCTCGTATATGCGGTCGCTCCATCGTTCGTCGCTCGCGACAATGGCACGATCGTCAACATGGCCTCCGCATTGGGGATCGCGCCTGAAATTCTCAACGGGGTCTATGGGGCGACCAAAGCATTCGTGATTGCTTTGACCTTCTCGCTGCAGAAGGAGTTTGCCGAGAAGAATATCAGGATTCAGGCTGTGCTCCCGGGCGCGGTGGAGACACCGTTCTGGGACGCCTCGGGCGGATCTCTGGATCGACTTCCAAGCAACATCGTGATGAAACCCGACGACACAGTCGATGCTGCCCTCGCGGGGTTGGACATGGGCGAACTGATCACACTGCCCTCGGTGCCGGATGCGGACGATTGGAACGCTTACGAGGCCGCACGTCAGAAGCTGATGCCGAACCTGTCCCGAAGTGTTCCCGCTTCGCGCTATCGCATCCCCGCTGTGGCGCACTAGCGGCGATCATAAAATGCGGCTGTCGTGCTGTGGGCCCCACCTACGACACGGCAGCCAAAAAACGTGACATTTGAGGGTATCCTAATGACCAATCGAGATCCTTTGCACGGCCTTCCTCGCGAGCGTCTGATGAAATGTCCGACGCCAATCCAGCGCCTGGCACGTCTCGAAGAGGTTCTCGCCGAGCGGGGACGAGGTGTGTCGATATGGGCGAAGAGGGATGATCTCATGGAGCTCGGCGGCGGAGGCAACAAGCTCCGCAAGCTCGAGTTCCTCATAGGGCAGGCGAAGAAAGGGGGGTACGACACTCTCGTCGTAACAGGGGGAGTACAGTCCAACTTTGCACGATTGGCCGCCGCTGCTTGCGCACGGACGGGGCTCGCGTGTGAGCTAGTTCTGGCCCAGATGGTTCCCCGCGACACCGAGATATACCATGCCAATGGCAATGTGCTGCTCGACCGCTTGTTCGGCGCGCACATTCATATTCTGGACCCGGCAGACGATGCCGGCGCCTATGCGACCCGCCGGATCGAGGAGATCGGCGAAACGGGTCGGAGAGCGTTCGTGGCGCCACTCGGCGGCTCGACGACAGCCGGCTGCCTCGGCTATGTCGACTGCGCCTTCGAACTGGCTCGGCAATCCGCCGAGATCGGTGTTAGATTCGATCAGATCGTCATTCCCAATGGAAGCGGCGGCATGCACGCGGGATTGGCCGCCGGCTTGATAATCGCGGGTTTACATCCCTCACGGATCGCCGCGCACACCGTCCTCTCGCCAGCAGAGAAGTGCCTGTCCGCGACCGCGGAAAAGATCGACGCGGTTCTGAAGTTCCTGTCGTTTGATGCACGAGTAGCATCGAACGATCTCCGGATAAGCGGGGCCCAACTCGGAGACGGATACGGGATTCCGACGCACAGCATGGTCGAGGCGGTTAGGCTCCTCGCCAGATCCGAGGGGCTTCTCCTTGATCCAGTCTACGGCGGCAAGGCCTTCGCTGGCTTACTGTTCGACATCGAAAGCGGGGCAATAGCGCCGCAATCGAACGTGCTCTTCATTATGACCGGAGGCTCTCCTGGTCTCTACGCATACGCCGACGCTTTCACTGCAACGTAATTCCCCAACAAATCCCTATAACCAAAGTAAGAGGTTAGCATGTCCAAGAAACCGAAAATTGCCCTCATAATCGGCTCGACCCGCCCGGCCCGGTTTGCTGAAAAGCCAGCACAATGGATGCTGAAGCAGGCCCAGCAACGCGGCGATATCGACGTCGAAGTTGTTGATCTCCGCGATCAGCCGCTGCCGTTTTTCGATGAGTTGGCATCGAACGCATGGGCGCCGAGTAAGAGCGACGAGGCTGTCCGCTGGCAGGAAACCGTGGGCCGCTATGACGGCTACATCTTCGTGGTTTCCGAATACAATCGCTCGATCACTGGCGTTCTCAAGAACGCGCTCGACCAGGCCTACGTCGAGTGGGGCCGCAAGCCCTTCACAGCCATCGCCTACGGAAGTATGGGTGGATCACGCGCGCTCGAGCATCTGCGCGGTATCGGCGTCGAGCTCCAGATGGTTTCGACACACGCCGCAGTGCACATCGGCGCAGGCGATTTCTTTGCGACTTCTCCGCTCGGTGGCAACAAGCCGATCGAGGAGGTCGAGGCGAACCTCTTGCCGTCGGCAAAAACGGCGCTTGATGAGTTGGTCTGGTGGGCAAAGGCAACGATGGCGGCGAAGGCTGGAGAGGCATAACCCGCGATTGCCGTAGACGTCGTGGGGTGAGGCACTCCCCCACGACGCGCTTCATCGCTCGCGCATGCTCATCGTGGAATAAAAGTTGGCAAGGCGGCGGGTCACAAGCCATTCCTTCCAGCCCGCACCAAAGAGCCGCCCACAGCATGCGAACCATCTCGGCGAATCTTCCTTGAGACGGCGAACCCAGGCGATCAGGGCAACGCGAGCCTGATTGAAGTCCTGGAAGTCCTGTTCGGGAAACACTGCAGTGTCGATGGCTCTTGTGGTACCTGAGCCGATCGTGGGTGGCTCTTGTTGGCACCCGCACAACCTGCCGAACGTATGCGCGGGTGCCGCCTTGGCTCACTTTTCGGCCAAGGTTCCCGTGTAGTGGCCGAGCCGAGCTTCGATATCCGGGTTGGTCTGCAGCCCCATCTCCATCAGGCGGCCGATTTTCTGTTGTGCAACAGGCCGTTGGACTGAGGAAATGAAGGCGTCCCACCCGGCTCCGATTTCGGGATCGGAAGGGAGGCTCGCGAAGTCGACGAGACGCTTGGTGTCCGCGATGGCCTGTCTGTCGAATCCGGAGATCCGCGTGGCGAGCGCATCGACGAACGGATCAAGCTTGTCGTCGTCGAACGAACGGTTGACGTAGCCGTATTCCTCGGCGAGCTCTCCATTCACGTCGTCAGAGCCCAAGAGGACTTCAAGCGCGCGTCCGCGTCCCATCAGCCGTGGAAGGCGAGCCATCGGTCCGCCGCCCGGAACAAAGCCTGAGCCGACTTCCCATTGCGACAGGATCGCCTTCTCTCTGCTTGCAAACCGCATGTCGCTGGCGAGCGCAAGTTCGCTGCCGACGCCTGTCGCGCGGCCTCGGATGAGTGCGATCGAGACGACAGGCGCCTTGCTTATGCGTACCAGCATGTCGGGCAGGGGATGAAGGCCCGTACGACCCGAGGGAAGGCTGGTAGATTCAGCGAGCGGGGGCGTGAAGTTGTAATGCGTGAGGAAGAAGCCTGGCACCGCGCTGTCGAAAACGACCACCCTGAGATTAGGATCTGTTTCGATCTCGGCGACCACCTTCTCCATTTGCGGGATCGTCTCCGGGCCGAAGATGTTGAAAGGCGGATTATCGAAGGTCACGCGCCAGTAAGCAGGCGTGCGCTTTTCCACCCGGATTTGCGGGAGCTCGCTTTCGGGCTGGGACTTTGCGTCCGCTGGCCGATCGGTCTTTTCGGCGACGACTGTCTGTCCGGAGACTGCGATCGCCGGAACCATCAGGATTGCCGCTGCGGTCAGAAATTTCGATGACATTGCCACTCCAGTCGATCTCAGGGATCTTTTCATAACTGCCTCCATTGGCTGTTGGGGTAGGGAGTTGCTAAGAGTCGATCTCCAGAACGAGCTCGACCTCGACCGGCATCCCCAGTGGAATGCTGGAGACACCGAGCACGATGCGGGGCGGGATACGCTTCTCGCCGAAGACGGACAGCAACAGTTCGGAAGCTCCGTCGGCCACATTGGGGTGATCGCGAAAATCGTGGGGGGCCGCTATGTAGACGCCGAGCTTGCCTACGGTCCGTATCCGGTCCAAGGATCCAAGATGCGACCGTGCCGCCGCCAGTCCGCTTAAGCATGCGGTTCTCGCGGCATCATAGCCCTCCTCGATCGATAATTCCCTGCCGACGCGCCCCACGTACAAGGGCACGTGTCCGACGACCGGGAGCATGCCGCTGAGGACCAGCAATGAGCCGACCTCCACAGCTTCAACATATGCACCGAATGGCGTCGGTGGAGGAGGAATGACCAGCGCCGTCTCGCGCAGGCGGGCTTCAGCGCTCGCGGCTACCATTTTCCCAGATGTGCGCCGTTGTCGACGTGCAGCACCTCCCCGGTGATGTTGGAAGATTCCGTGAGATAGACCACCCCGTCCACGATCTCCTGGACTGCCGTGATGGTTCCCATAGGCGACAACGATTCCAGGTATTCCTTGGAATTTGTCGCATGCAACGGTGTGTCCACGACCCCTGGGGAAACCGCGTTCACACGAATGTTGTCGGTGGCAAACTCCAATGCCAGGCTTTTGGTGATCGCGTTCAGCCCGCCCTTGGTGATCATCGGCAAGGAGGCCCTCACGCCCGCGATCGGATGATCGGTCAGCGACGATGTGATAGTCACGACGCTTCCACCGGACTTTTGCCGGAGCATCTGTCGGATAGCGTGCTTCGTGAAGTGAACGAAACCTTCAATGTTGGTTGTGGAGAGGCGCCGGAAGTCGTCGATCGTGTATTCGAGAAACGGCTTTGTGAAGAACACGCCCGCATTGTTCACAAGGGCATCGATAGAGCCGAACTGTTCGACAGCTCTCTGCGACACGCGCTCGGCGGTTTCCGGATCGCCGACCTCTCCGTCGATAAGTTCCAACCTGCCAGCACGGTCGAACGACGTCGACTCGCTGATCCGCCGGGAGGTTCCTACCACGTTCCAGCCTTTATCGAGGAATGTCTTCACGAGCCCGGCACCGATGCCTTGTGACGCGCCGGTGATCACCACTGTCTTATGCACACTCATCGTGCTGCCTCCGGTTGCTTGCGCGCGAGCTGCCCGTCAGCCAGTGGAGAGGCACTAGGCGTCGCATCTGTTTCGGTTTTCAGGGATTGCCGCCCCCCGGGGACGAAGGGCGTCTTCGTACCGCTGATCGCGACCTTCGCGCCAAATGACCGGCGGACGCTATTGGACCAAGGTGTCTCCGATACCTTTGGATCGGTTAGAGGCCTTGAAGCACACCAAGGTGCAATAGACCGAGCCCGTCTATCCGGCTAAACCTCGGCATCCCGTGCATCGAACGGAGTCCGATATGAGAACCTGGCATGACCGCCGAATCCTCGATCTATTTGGGATAGAGCTTCCGATCATACAGGCCCCGATGGCCGGAGCGACAAGCGTGGAGATGGTGATCGCCGCCTCCAAGGCTGGCGGCTTGGGCTCGCTGCCGAGCGCGCAATATTCAGTTCAGCAGTTGCGCGAGGAGCTCCAGCGGGTCACCGCAGAGACGACAGGACCGATCAACGTGAACTTCTTCAGTCACGTGACACCCGATGCCGACCCGGTTGGACAAATGAGGTGGCGCGCTCTTCTGGCCTCCTATTACGTCGAATATGGCCTCGATCCAGCCGCTGCCCTCAGCGGTGCGGGTCGCGCGCCTTTCGACACAGGTTTCTGTGAGGTCGTCGAAGAGTTCCGGCCGAAGGTGGTGAGCTTCCATTTCGGTCTTCCGGATCGGAGCCTTGTCGATCGCGTGAGAGCGACGGGTGCCAAGGTGCTGTCCTCGGCGACCACTGTTGACGAAGCCGTCTGGCTCGAAGCGAATGGCGTTGACGCGGTCATCGCAATGGGCTTCGAAGCAGGGGGGCATCGCGGGAATTTCTTGACCCAGGACATGACGACCCAGGTGGGAACAATGGCACTCGTTCCCCAGGTCGTCGACGCCGTGAGGATTCCAGTGATTGCTGCTGGAGGAATTGCAGATGGTCGTGGGGTAGCGGCGGCCCTGATGCTTGGAGCGTCAGCGGTTCAGATTGGAACTGCTTACCTTTTGACGCCGGAAGCCAGAATACCGAAGTTGCACTCCACAGCCCTGCAAGGCGCGGGCGACGCGAGCACGGCAATAACCAATGTTTTCACCGGACGGCCAGCTCGAGGTGTCGTGAATCGGCTAATGCGAGAGCTGGGTCCGCTTTCGGACGTAGCGCCAGCGTTCCCAACGGCCGGCGCGGCGCTCGCAGCGATCCGCTCGAAGGCTGAGGCAAAGGGATGCAATGACTTCACGAACCTTTGGGCAGGGCAGGCGGTGAGGTTGGCGAAGCGGCGTCCCGCGGCAGAGCTTACAGTGCAACTTTTCAAAGACGCGATGGCAGTTCTGGAAGCAGGTTCGACCGTCCATCGACCGTAGCGCTACGCGGCACACAGTCCTCCACGGGGCGCCAGTTCAAAGGCAGACATGTGAGCGCCTATTTCGGGCAGGGCAGATACCCTGCCGTGCGCTCGGGAAGCATGCCGAAAGCACTCCCGCCCACGCCACTTCACTTGACCATAGAACCCATCTAACTGGCGGCTGTGTTCGCCATCGGCCATATCAGGGGGCCAGTCGTTGGCGCAATCTTCGCCCGCCAGTCAAACTCTGACAGTGCGTTCGCGCTCGCACTACGCACCGCCAGCATTACGCTGGTCCTGCGAGCGACGGTCCTCATAGCCGTGATCGTGATGTTTCCGGCCAAGGTCCATTCATCGGTCTCGGGAACGCTAGTGAACCTCTCTGCCGTCCTCGATCCTAAGCTTTGCCGCCATGTTCACTAGATCCGGCAGAGACCGGGCACTCATTTTGCGCATCACCTGGCCACGATGCGCCTTGACGGTGATTTCGCTAATGTCGAGCTCGAAAGCAACCTGCTTGTTCAAAAGTCCTTTTACCACGCCGGACATGACTTCGCGCTCTCGCCGTGTCAGGGCATCGTAGCAGGCTTGAAGCCGCAGCAACTCTTCTTCCGCGCGAATAAGCGCCTCGCTCTGCGCGAGAGCCGACTGTATCGCCTCAAGAAGTGCCCCGGCGTCGATCGGCTTCGTCAGGAAATCGAGAGCACCGCCTTTCAAAGCCTTTACGGTCATCGGAACGTCGCCGAAGCCGGAGACGAAGATGATTGGCGTCCTATTTCCGCTCTTGGTGATCATGCACTGAAGATCCAGGCCATTCAGACCAGGCATATTCACGTCCAGAACGAGGCAGCTTGGCCCCGCAATCGGCGATGCGGCAAGGAATGCCTGTGCAGAGTCGAAAAGCACTGGCCGCAAACCGGCCGAGGTTATGAGAAGCTCCAGCGATTCGCGGACTGAGATATCGTCATCGACCACGAACACCGTCAACTTCTCTAGGGTGTCCAAAGGCGAAGGAGTCGCATGAGTCATCGCCGAGATCATCCGGTACATGTGCTGCCTCCTTGAAGAGGGCGCCAAGCTCATCGAGTGCAAAGACTATATCACGAGTTGCCGCGGACGATACTGCCTCTTGCTGGTTCAATACCCCGGCTCCCTTGGTCGCGAGCATGCGAATTTCAGGATGAAAATCCATTGTACAATGGTATCGGCGGAGGTCGCGGCCTCTCGCCGGCGACACCATCGTACAATGGAACTCAGTCGATCTCTTAAGCATGGTGAAGGGGTCGATCGGGCGCGCGGTCTCTCGTCACCGAGTTGCTTCTGCTCGCCAAGGACCGGACAAGGCGCCGAACGTCTTCAAACATTACAAGGAGATAAAGATGAGCAAGATCCTGATGGTGTTGACCTCGCACGACCGTCTCGGCGATACAGGCCGGAAAACCGGGTTCTGGCTGGAGGAGTTTGCGGCGCCCTATTACGTTTTCAAGGATGCGGGCGCGAGCATTACGGTCGCTTCGCCGAGGGGCGGACAACCACCGATCGACCCCAAAAGCGACGAGCCCGGCAATCAAACGGCTGCCATGACCAGATTCAAGGGCGACAGGGATGCTCAGTCAGTTCTCGCCAACACGGTCCGCCTCGCAAGCGTCGACGCCAAGGATTTCGACACGATCTTCTATTCCGGCGGGCATGGACCGATGTGGGATCTCGTCGAGGACCGAAAGTCGATCTCACTGATCGAAGAATTCTATGGCTCCGGAAAACCCGTGGCCGCAGTTTGCCATGCGCCGGCCGTCTTCCACCATGTGACGTTCCAGGGACATCCGCTCGTCAAGGGCAAGCGCGTGACGGGCTTCACGAACTCTGAAGAGGAAGCGGTCCAATTGACGAAGGTAGTCCCGTTCCTGGTCGAAGATGATCTCAAGGCGCTTGGAGGGCACTATGAGAAGGCAGGGGACTGGGAAAGCTTCACCATCGTGGATGGCCGCTTGGTCACGGGTCAGAATCCCGCTTCATCGACCGCGGCAGCGCAATCACTGCTCGGGTTGCTCTGATCTCTATGAGGTCGAAAATGAAGACACATGTCGTGGAGATCGAAGGTGCCGAGCCCAAGCCCGGAGACGGCGGTCCTCTCGATGCCCTGATCGAATTCTACCGGGCTTTCAACGCCGGCGATCTTCGAGACCTCGAATCCGTCTGGCTCGGAGGCGACGCCCCGAGCATGGACAACCCGATCGGCGGCATCCGGCGCGGTTGGGCGGCGATCGAAGAGGGGTATTCCAAGCTCTTCAACGGTCCCGCGAAGGTCCATGTCACCTTCCATGACTTCACCAGTCAGGGAGGAAGCGATTGGCATCTGTTTGTCGGCAGAGAACGCGGGACTTGCGTAACCGAGGCCGAAAAGCTCGAAATCGCGTTTCGAACGACGCGCTGGTTCGTCAGGCAAGGCGATGCCTGGCGACAGCTCCATCACCATGGTTCGGTCGAAGACCCTGATATGCTTCGCGGTTATCAGCGTCTCATATTTGGCCGATAGCTCGAAGGAGCGGCGGTACAGATCGCCGCTCCTGATGACTTTCTGCGCCCGGCCGATCGCTCAAGATAACCAACAAATATTCCGGCCCGGCGTCGCGCTTGATCACAAACGGCGACGGCGCTGTCGATTTAGACGAGATGAATTCCACCGGGGTTCTTATATCCGCCGATATGTGCGACACGAACTTCACTTCTCTCCTCGGATATCTCCACGCCAAGACGGATCCGGCAGCGCTTCAAGCCGCAGCCATTCTGGAAATCAATTACAACAAGGAGGCGTGAGTACGCCGTTCAGCGTTGATGAGCTTCAGGAGGCGGGGAAGAAGACTGCCTCCGTCTCAAAGAAGCTATCGAGGATACGCGGGGGACATGCACGACTTAGATCGATCAGTGTCGTGCCTTTCCGATGAGACTAGGCCCAGGTATCGACGTCGAGCACCGCCTGCGCGAATGCGGTCGGAGCCTCTTGAGGGAGATTGTGACCAATGCCGCCGGATATCTGGCGGTGCTCGTATCTTCCTCTGAACTTCCCCGCATATGCCTTCGGTTCCGGGTGCGGCGCGCCATTGGCGTCACCCTCCAAAGTGATCGTCGGGACGGAGATTTCCGGAGCCGTGGCGAGCTTTGCCTCGTACTTGTCGAACCGCTTCTCTCCGTCGCTCAGCCCCAGCCGCCACCGATAGTTATGGGTTACGATCTCGACATGACCCGGATTGAGGAAGGCGGCCGCGCTTTGATCGAATGTGGCATCATCGAAGTCCCATCGCGGGGAGGCCAGCTTCCAGATCAGCTTCGCGAAATCCTTCGTGTATTTCGCGTAGCCCTGACGTCCTCTGTCAGTGGCGAAGTAGTACTGATACCACCATTGCAGTTCAGCGGACGGCGGAAGGGGATTTTTCCCGGCTGCCTGGCTTCCGATCAGATAGCCGCTGACGGAAACCAGGCCCTTGCACCGTTCGGGCCAGAGCACGGCGACGATGTCAGCGGTGCGAGCTCCCCAATCGAAGCCTGCGATGGTGGCCCGATCAATTCTGAGGGCATCCATCAGTTTGATGGTGTCGATCGCGAGCGCTGACTGCTGCCCATTGCGTTTCGTCTTCTCCGAGAGAAACGTGGTGCCGCCATATCCGCGAAGAAACGGGGTGATGACGCGGTGCCCTTGTGCTGCCAGTATCGACGCAACTTCGGCGAAACTGTTGATGTCGTACGGCCAGCCGTGAAGAAGGATCACGGGGGATCCGTCCTGCGGGCCGATCGCTGAATAGGCGACTTTAAGATCGCCGGCCTCGATAGTTTCGCTTGCGGTCAAAGGAACGAAGTTCTTTTGACCGCCACTGGCCTGCTCTGCGCGAACAGTTCCAGCGATGGCGCCAAGGAGTCCGGCCGCGGTCAGACCTAGAGCCGCGCCGCTGAAGGAGCGGCGTGTCACATTGGCGATCTCGATGTTGCTCATGGTTGTGTTCTCCAAGGGTACGGCAAAAGCACGTGTGTGCGATCGCGGCTGTCTACGCACGATATCGTCTGGGACATTGGAGGGATCGACCGCTTGCCGCTACTGAACCAAGGTGTTGGGCATACGAAGGTGTCGGCGATACCTATGTGCAATGCCGGACGAGACGGCATTCGACTTACTCATTCTCAATGGCGGCGTTCAAACGTACGGTTAGGAGATGACGATGTCGCATGACTACAGACCCTCGGGTTTCTTGTCCCCCGGTTTCGTGATCCTGGTCGTGATTGCTGCTCTGATTGTTGTGTTGGTGCCAGTGAGGGAGCCGACGCAAGCCGCGCGTGTTTGGGTTCCCGGAGTCTCGGCAGGCGCAAATAGCCCGACCCAAAGGGGCGGTCGCGAAGTGCGGAACCACATGCAGATCGATCGATCCAACGTAACACGGGTTGGGTGGCGCAAATGCGTGATGGGTTTTCAGCAGGTGGGCGGCCGCTCGGCGCCGAAGAAATCTCGATGATGCGCGGTCTTCTCCGCGAATACTGCTCTCTTCGCCGATGCGACAGACAAGGTGATATTGCCGAGGATGCCGCTCGGTACCTTGTCAGCCTCTATCAGAGCGGATTAGGCAGCGAGGACGAGCTCAGGCGCGGCTTTTTGAGAAATGGTGCTAGGCTGGCCGCCTGCAAATCGAGACGGCCAGCCGCGGTGCTGGCAAATTAGCGAAGAGCTGCAGGCAGAAGTGCCACGGCGAAATCCTGGTACGACACGGGCCTCAAGAAGCGGTAGATAGACAGGGTGCCGACGGAGGTCGACCTTCCGTCCGCCGTTGCTGGATACGGACCTCCATGAACCATAGCTGGTGAAACCTCGACACCCGTACCGAACCCGTTGACCAGAAGTCGCCCGGCAAGTAGCTCCAGCTTCGGCACCAAGCCGCGAGCCAAGGACTCATCCTCCTCGCTGATCTGAAGCGCGATCGTGAGTTGCCCGTCCAGGGCATCAAGGACCTGCTCAAGCTGTTTAAGGTCCTTGCAGCGGACAACAAGACCCGCAGCGCCGAATACCTCGTCTTGAAGCTCATGATAAGCGAGGAATGCATCTGCGGACGTCTCGAACAGAGCTGCTGTTCCTTCGAACTGGCTTCCGGCCTTTCCGGAGGCGACTGCCCGCACTTCCGCATGCGCTTTCAGTTTGGCAACTCCATCGCAGTATGCCTTTGCGATCGACGGGGTCAGCATCGCCTGCGCGTCGATCTGCGGAAGCAACTTCGCCGCAGTGTCGACGAAAACGTCCAGTCCTTCTCCGTCCACCGCCAGCAATAGACCGGGGTTGGTACAGAACTGCCCCGCGCCAAGAACAAGAGACTCCACGAAGGTTGACGCGATATCGACTGCACGTTTCTTGAGCGCTCCCGGAAACAGGATGACCGGATTGATACTGCTCATCTCCGCATAAACGGGGATTGGCTGCTTCCGCCTCGAAGCTATCTCCATCAGCGCCGTTCCGCCTCGGCGGGAGCCAGTAAAGCCGACCGCGCGAATCCTTGGATCGGCCACCAGTTTCTGACCGACCTCAAATCCTGTGTCGAAAAGCAAGCAGAAGGTTCCCGGATGCAGGCCAGCACGCGCGACTGCGCGTTGGACTGCTCGACCGACGAGTTCCGAGGTTCCGGGATGTGCCGAATGCGCCTTGACGACGACCGGACAGCCAGCCGCCAGAGCGGAGGCCGTATCGCCGCCGGCGACCGAGAAGGCGAGGGGAAAGTTGGAGGCGCCGAATACCGCCACCGGGCCGAGCGGAACGTTTCTCAACCGGAGATCCGGTTTAGGCAAGGGTTTGCGGCTCGGGTCCGCGCGATCGAACCGCAGTTCCTGGAAGCGCCCGTCACGGACTTCCCTTGCGAACAGCCGAAGTTGTCCAAGGGTTCGGGCGCGTTCACCTTCCAGCCTTGCGCGCGAAAGGCCCGTCTCAGCCATCGCTCTCACGATAAGGTCGTCACCAATGCTCTCGACCTCTTCTGCGATGGTGTCCAAAAATTCCGCTCGGCGATCGAGCTCGGTCTCCCGATAAACGCTGAAGGCATCCCATGCCTGGCTTGCAGCATACTCGACGTCCTCAGAGGTTGCGCCGCCGAACGAGACGGGAAGAGGCTCTCCAGTAGCAGCCGCAATTCCGTGAAAATTGCCATTGCTGCCGCGTCTTTCCGATCCTGCGATGAGCAGGTTACCATTCATGGTCATAGTGGAATTTTCCCTATTGGATTCGAGGCTTGATATAGGAAGCAGGACAACCCGTTTCACCACCACGGGCACCCTTTTATATGAGGGGTGTGTCCGATTGCCGATCGAAATGAGAACGCGACATTACCGCGTTCATTTCAGGGTAATTCCGCGAAATCCTATAGGCCAAACCCCGTTAGGGCGCTGGTCGCGAGCTCTCTGATGATTTTGGGCCACACGGGTTCCGCCGTAGTGGCTAGTGCGGCAAAGGAGAGAGTAGCGCTGGACCGAAAAGTATCAGCGAGGGGATTGCCGACGTTGTACATTCACCCTCACTTGGTTCGCTGTGGCCATTGTTCCCGCACGGTCTGTCCAGACGCCCACTCGGATTGTTCGAGTTGGCAGCGCGAAGGAGGCGTAGACATGTTGCGGTTGATTTATTCGATGCCATAGTTCGCGTCGTTCCAGGTTCAGAGGTTTTCATCGGACCCTCACTCAATAAGGCAGTTGCATAGAGTTAATTGGGGATCCAGAACTGCTGCAATGACCCAATGGTATCGATGACGTTTTGGTGAAGCTGGCGCGCGAAGCCGGGCTACCGCGGCTTCCTTTCGAGGGTTGGACTGTCTGTGGCAAGGTCGGCTCAAAAATGCTCTGCCGATGTCGATAATGGCGTGTTCGAAATTTGCTGGTGTTTGGGGCGCACGATATTATACGCTGTTGGGATGCCGGGGCATGCAGCGGGCCACCTATGTCGGGAATTCCATCTCACATGGACTATGAAATCCTTGTTGTTGAGGCGCTGCTCGGCGCGCTGCTTCGTGGATTGAAAGTAGATTTTGCGGGTGTAATCCTCGATCGCGCCGCTCGCGGCGATGATTTCGAGATGGTACGAAGTTCGCCAGACCTCAGGGCAAGCGACGTTCAGGCCAGCTTGAAACAGGCACGGTCTCTCGACACTGCCATTTATGCCGATGAATTGATCGTCGCTGGAACTACGATACCCCTTTTTTTCACGCCACTTGGCGGGGGAGAGGCAAGAGGCCTGTTGGTCATTGGCTGTCGGCGCTCGGGCTTTCCGACCGATGCGGAACGCCTGGTTCTGTCGCAAGCTGTGCTGCAGGCGACGATCGGACTGGAGCACGGGCAAGCGGTCGCAGGGCGCGTTGATAGGGCTTACCCGGCTCGCGAAGCCGATCTTACTGAAGTGGTAGATTCGATTCCCGGCCTAGCTTGGTCGGCCGCTCCCGACGGTTCGGCGGAGTATTTTAATGGCCATTACCTGAGGTACGTTGGTCACGACGCCGACAGCCTTCGTGGTATCGGCTGGACTGTCGCAGTCCATCCCGACGACATCGACGGACTCGTAGAGGCATGGGGTCGAATGTTGTCTTCGCGGCGGGGAGGCGAGGCCGAGGCAAGGCTGCGTCGTTTCGATGGCGAATACCGTTGGTTCCTATTCCGAACCAATCCGCTGCTGGACTCAGATGGAACCGTTGTTCGCTGGTACGGGTTGAATGTCGATATCGAAGACCGAAAGCGTGCAGTGGAAGGCCTAAAAGCGAGCGAGTTCCACCTGCGCCAGCTTACCGAAACCATCCCTCAGGCGCTCTGGAGTGCCACACCTGACGGCGCCATCAGATATCTCAACAACAAGGGCCTCGACTTCATGGGCGTAGAAGCCGACGACCTTACGGACGGCTTTTGGTGGGCGGAAGGACTTCATCCAGACCAGGTTGCCGGGATCATCCGTACGTGGCAGCAGTCCGTGGCCACTGGTGAACCCTACAACGTCGAGGTCTTGTACCGCCGCCGCGTGGATGAGGATTACCGCTGGGCTGATGTCAGGGCACTTCCGATGCTCGATGACGATAGCAACATCCTCATGTGGTACGGTAGCCTGATTGATATCCATGATCGGAAGATCGCGCAGGAAGATATCGCATCCAGCGAGAGGAGACTGCAGCTTATCATCGACACGATTCCGGGAATGGTCTGGTCCGCTCTCCCCGGCGGCGGAGGCAGCTTCGCAAATCGTCACTTCCGCACCTACCTTGGGCTGTCGATGGACGAAGCAAGAGAAGGGGGATGGGCGTCGGCGGTTCATCCGGACGATCTTCCGGAGCTGACGGAGATGTGGCGGCGAATGGCGGAAACCTCGCAGCCCGGAGAGTGCGAGGCGCGATTACGCCGCTTCAACGGTGAATACCGGTGGTTTCTATGCCGTGGCAATCCTCTTATGGGCGCTGCAGGAAGCGTGGAGTGGTTTGGGATCAACGTCGACATACATGATTGGAAGATCGCACAGGATGAACTGCGTGAGGCGCAGGCGGAACTCGCCCACATGACGCGTGTCATGGGTATGGGACAGCTCACGGCGGCCATTGCCCACGAGCTGAGCCAGCCACTCTCAGGCATCCTGGTAAATGCCAGCGCGGGCCTGCACATGCTAAGTATGGATCCGCCGCAGGTGGAGAGCGCACAGGAAACGGTCAAGCGGACAATCCGGGACGCAAACCGCGCCTCGGATGTGACGGAAAGAATCAGGGCGCTTTACAACAAGAGTGACCCCATCGTGGAGGCGGTGGACCTGAACGCGATTGCCCAGGATGTCATCGGGTTTGCCCACAGTGATCTGCGAAAGAATAGCGTCAACGTCAGGATCAGGCTCGCCTCAGATCTCCCGGCTGTGAGGGGTGACCGCGTGCAATTGCAGCAGGTGATCTTCAACTTCATCAAGAATGGCACCGAGGCGATGAGCGACGTTGTTGGTCGTCCAAAAGACCTGGAAATTTCCACCGCCCGGGACAAATCGGACCATGTCCGCCTTGCAGTCAAGGACGCCGGAGTTGGTTTCGATCCCGTTATGTCAGAAAAGCTGTTCAGCCCGTTCTTCACCACGAAAACAAATGGCATGGGGGTAGGACTGTCGGTTAGTCGCGCAATTGTGGAGAGCCATAGCGGCCGCCTATGGGCAGAGCCGAACGAGCAATATGGCGCGACATTTGCCTTTTCGATCCCTGTTGGCGACGCAACAAGCGCTAGCACCAAGACCAACAGTGACGGTCCTCAGTAAAGCGTCCTGTGCGACGGATCACACGATCTTCCAGTTCAATGATAATAGTCAGGCAGCAGCTTCAAGCTATCCGTCTGCGGCTTGTCGTGGTGCAGGTTCTTGCCGGCGTCGTCGGCGCCGAAATGCAGATCGCGCTGGTCTATCCCGAACGCGCATTCCTGCCGCCGCAAGTGCGCGCTTTCATCGAGGCGGTCGCCGCCTGGGTGCCACGGGAACTTGCGGCAAATCAGCGCCCGCCCCTGCCACAGTTGTCGGGCGCGGATGCAAAGAAGGCAACTCGTCGCTCTCCGCAAAAGGAGGGCTAAAGCGTGATCGGGTAGCGGTCATTGATACGTTCGCGTTCACGAATTCAGTTCGTTGGTCGGGCTGCGAAACCTTCCGCGCTCGTAAACGACAAGAATAGGACTAGGTCCTCAATTTTCACAGAACGATCCCGATCCGCCCATGATCTCCAGCGGGATTACCACGAAGAGGCTGCGCAGCGAAAGCTTGTGCGCGATTGGATGCGATACCGTAGCAATATGGCGGTTTTCGATCGCGTCGGCCGAGGCGATTTGCCAATGGTCCCGGAAGCGGATCGTAATGATATAACTGTCAAAGCTGATTAGAGGCGCGACGTCGCCAGCCAGTTAGAAATGCGACACTCAGCATCTCCGCTGGCGCTGGCGGTCAGCCCCCGATCCGACCGGCTGGGCCGGGTTGCGAGGGAGGAGCGGGGGCGGGTGAGGGACAACCCTTTTGGCTTTAGCTTTGAGACTATGGGTGCCAGCGGTTCATTCCGCTGCCTCCATGCGCGCTAGCGCCTTCTGCCTTTTGGCAATGACCTCCGGATCATTCATGAAGTCCGTCCGCCGGCCGGGCTTGCGGCCACGCTTCTGGTAGCCGTTGCTCT
>ATWE01000030.1 GCA_000421085.1 Ensifer sp. USDA 6670 | reverse complement strand
CGCCTTGCCGGCTTCCTTCAGCCGCAGCGCCTCTTCGACCGAGATCTCGTCGAAGGGGTTCATCGACATCTTCACATTGGCAAGCTCGACGCCCGATCCATCTGCCTTGACCCGGATCTTGACGTTGTAGTCGACGACCCGTTTCACCGTCACAAGTATTTTCATGGATTTTTTCCCTCCAAGAACGTTCGCAGGAAAATGCGCCTTAACAAGGCGGCCTGATTGTCGGTTGGCGACATCGATACGCGTTTTTGCTCCATAGACAAGCCGTTCTTGACGCTAAATCGCGATGAACCAACGCCAATTCGATATGACCACGCTTATTCCTTATTACGTTTACGTACAGGTAAAAAAATCCGCTGGCAAGCGGAGCCGCGCGGCCGGCTCATCCCGGGCATCGCCGGCAACGAAGCGGGTGCAATCCGTTGAAAACTCGACCTTAATTTCTAGGGCATTGCCTCGAAATCAAGTGGGGCGGCCCCAATGCGGAACGGGCTTCGAAGCGCCGGCGGCTGCCGGCAACGTCTCATCGGGCGCTCTCGCCCGGTGCTCCACGGCTCGTGGAGTGACGATGGTCCGGTCGAACAGGGGCACACCGCGGCGTCGCAAAACGACAACGAGCAGGAGACCCGCGACGATGCCGCCGACATGCGCACTCCAGGAAACGGCGCCGCCGGGATCGGCCACGAACATGAAGAACTGCTGGCCGATCCAGAAGGCGAGCGGAATGGCGGCGGGGAGCGGCAGGGGGATGCGGAAAAGCACGAGCACCCAGACCCGCACCTTCGGGTGCAGGAGGAAATAGGCGGCCACGACGCCGGATATGGCGCCGGAGGCGCCGATCAGCGGCGCCTCCGAGGCCGGATCGAGGAGCCCATGGGCCAGCGCTCCTGCGGCCGCGCACAGAAGATAGAAAACGAGAAAACGGAAATGCCCGAGCGCGTCCTCGACATTGTCGCCGAAGACCCAGAGAAAAAGCATGTTCATGGCGAGATGCATGAAATCGCCATGCAGAAAGGAGTAGGTGACGAAGGTGAATTCGTCCGGAACGATCACCAGCGAGGGATCGAGGTCGGCATAATCGAAGATGATCGCGGGGATATAGCCTAGCCCGAGGATCGCGGCATCGGCGAAATCCTCGGTTGCGACGGGCCCGATAGCGAGCCAGGCAACGAAATCGATGACGATCAGCGTGATCGTCACATACTGCATCCTTATGTGCTTCAGCTCGTTCCTGTCATGCAGCGGTATGAACATGCGATCCCCGAGACGACATGCGCCGAAACAAAAATACGTTATCTGTTGTTGCCGGGGATCCAAAGGACGTCGGCGCGCCCTTTGTCATTTGCCCAGCGGGCCGCGACGAACAGGAAATCCGAAAGGCGGTTGACATAGGCAACCGCCTCCGTGCTGACGGCCTCGCCTTCCACCGATGCGAGTGCGACCATTTGCCTCTCGGCGCGCCGCGCTACGGTTCGGGCCACATGGAGCGCGGCCGAAGCGGCGCTGCCGGCCGGCAGGACGAAGGAGCGTAGGGGTTCGAGGTCGGCATTCAGCCGGTCGATCTCCCGTTCGAGGCGCTCGACCTGGGCGGCGACGATGCGCAGCGGTTCGTATTCGGGCTTCTCGCCCGTGTCCGGCGTGGCGAGATCGGCGCCAAGATCGAAGAGATCGTTCTGGACGCGCATGAGCATCGCGTCGAGATCCGGGATCGCATGCGTGTGCTGGCGGGCGAGGCCGACAAAGGCATTCGCCTCGTCTATCGCGCCATAGGCCTCGACCCTTAGATCATTTTTCAGGCGGCGCGGGCCGGAGACGAGGCCGGTCGTGCCGTTGTCGCCGGTCCGGGTGTAGATCTTGTTCAATTTTACCATGATGCTGCCGCTTTACCTCAGCTCGGACGGCCGCCGCCGGTCACCCAGAGCGTCAGCATGATCAGCACGATGGCGACGGCCTGGAACAGCACGCGGGCCTGCATGAGTTTGTTGGAGGTGTTGCCGCTGCCGCCCCTGGCCATGTTGAGCAGGCCGCGGATCAGCACGATCGCTACCAGGCCCATGACGAGCAGGGTCAAACCGGTAAGGAAGCTGTTCATGGCGTAAATCCTTGTGGTTCGGTCAGCCGAGGCGACCGATGATGCGATAGAACAGTGCCGCCGGCAGGAGCTTCTTGAGAAGCGCTCCCTGCCTGGCCGGCCTTGTCACTATATAATGCGGCCTCGGACGGCGTGCCGTCAAAGCGTGTTTCAGTACGGCATAAATGGCGTCGGGGCCGAGCTTGCCGGATGCCGGTTTGCTCTCGCCGCGCAGGCGCCGCATCTGCCGCTCGTATTCCGCACGATGGACGGAATTCTCAAGATCGATGAACCGCTCGATATAGGCGATCGCATTGGTCGTGAATTTCGAGGCGATCGGGCCGGGCTCGATCAGGCTCACACCGATGCCGCTGCCCGCCAGCTCCATCCTCAATGTGAGTGAGAGCGCCTCGAGCGCGAACTTCGATGCATTGTAGGCGCCGCGCCAGCGATAGGGCACGAGGCCGAGAATGGACGAGCACTGGACGATGCGGCCATGTCCGCGGGCACGCATCGCCGGGATGACGCGCCGCGTCAGGTCGTGCCAGCCGATGACGTTGGTTTCGAGCTGGAGCCGCAAGGCCTCCGTCGGCAGGTCCTCCACCGCGCCGGCCTGGCCGTAGGCGCCATTGTTGAAAAGGGCATCGATCCGTCCGCCGCTCAGCGCCATCACGGCTTCCACCAGCGCGGCAATCGTCTCCGGCCGGGTATAGTCCATGATGAAGGTCTCGATGCCTTCGGCCTCCAGCGGGACCTGATCCTCCGGCCGGCGCACGGTCGCGAAGACCCGCCAGCCGTCCCGCTGCAGCGCCCGGGCGCAATAGGCTCCGATGCCTGAGGAGCAACCGGTGACGATAATGGTGGGGCGATCCGGCATCCACGCGATTCCTGTAGAAATCCAAGCCCCATTTCCCATATTCATCGTTGGGATACAATTGAATTGCAAAGGCGATGCTGGGACCCGAACGTGACGTCAAGGTCGGTCGCAGGTGCCGCGCCGGCTGGTCCTCATCAGGAGCGGGATTGGTGAAAGAGTGGGAGACGGAATGCCGGCATTCGTTCGCATCATCTGGAAGGTCGTGTTCGATGCGCTCTGGCATTTCAGCGAGGACGATGGCTGGGCGATGGCCAGTCACGTGGCGCTTTCTTCCCTGATGGCCGTCTTTCCCTTTTTGATCTTCGGCACCGCGCTCGCCAGTTTTCTGGGCGCCGATCAGTTCGCGCAGACGGCAGTCCATCTGATCTTCGACACCTGGCCGGAATCGATCGCCAAGCCGGTCGCCGACGAAGTCGTGCGCGTATTGACCATCCCGCGCGGCAGCCTGCTTACGATCTCCGTTCTTGCTGCAGCCTATTTCGCCTCGAACGGCGTCGAAGCATTGAGGATCGCGCTTAATCGCGCCTACAGGGTTGCCGAAAGCCGCTACTGGTATGTGACGCGGCTCGCCAGCCTCGGCTTCGTGCTCGGCGCCGTGCTCATTCTCGCCGCCCTCAGCATTCTTCTGGTCGCGGTGCCTCTGGCGGTCCGCAATGCGGATCAGTGGTTCCCCTGGCTGGATGCGCTGATGGCGGCGGTGGACGATTGGGGCTTGCCGCTGACGCTGACCATGCTGACGGCAGGCTTGCTCGTCGCCCATCTGTGGCTGCCGGCAGGCCACCGCAATGTCGTAGACGTGCTGCCCGGCATCTTCCTCACGCTCGTGCTGTGGTCCATCGGCGCCTACGCCTTCGCCTCCTATATCGCGAATTTTTCCAACTACGTCACAACCTATGCCGGGCTCGCTTCCATCATGATCGTCCTGGTCTTCCTCTATATGCTCGGGGCGATCTTCATCATCGGCGCGGAAATCAACGCCGCCATCCTGAAATACAAGGTGAAGCTCATGGTCAGGCGCAGTTTCCAGGCGGGACGGGGCGAATAAAGCCGTCGGGGCCTCTCCTCATCATCGGCCAAGAACCATCGCCCTGACATCGGCGGGCCTGTACCCGGCGGCCCGGAAGGCGGCAATGCCGGTGTCGCTGTTGCTCTTCGACAGTTTCCGGCCGTCAGGTCCGAGAATGAGGCGATGATGGTGATAGACCGGCTGCGGCAGGCCGAGAAGCTTTTGCAGCAGGCGATGCACCGATGTCGCGTGGTAGAGGTCGCGGCCGCGCACGACATGGGTGATGCCCTGCAGGGCATCGTCGACCACGACCGACAGATGATAGCTCGACGGCGCATCCGAACGCGACAGGATAACATCACCCCAGGCGCCCGGATCGGCGACGATCGACGCGGCTTCCCCCGATTGGCTCAACCCCGTTTCTTGCCACGTGAGTGGCCCGCCCGCGCGCCGCACGGCCTCTCCCATGTCGAGACGCCAGGCATAGGGGCGGCCGCTCGCCAGGAGATCCGCCTGCTCATCCGGCGTGAAGCCGCGCTCGAGGCCGGGATAGAGCGGTGTTCCGTCCGGATCGCGCGGCCACGCTTGCCCCTTCGCCTCCGCCGCGGCCACCGCCGCCCTTATTTCACCGCGCGTCATCGCGGCGGGATAGACGAGACCCATCCCGTTCAAGCGCTCGAGCGCAGCGGCATAGACGCCGAGATGTTCGGATTGGCGTCGCACCGGCTCTTCCCAATCGAGGCCGAGCCAGGCGAGATCCTCTAAGATCGCCGCCTCGAATTCCGGCCGGCAGCGCGTTCGGTCGATATCCTCGATCCTCAACAGGAAACGGCCGCCCATGGCTGCCGCCATGTCGTGATTGAGGATCGCCGACAAAGCATGGCCGAGATGCAGCAGACCGTTCGGACTCGGCGCGAAACGAAAAATCGGTTCTGGTCGTGAAATCGGCATTCTTTTCCTTTGCCATGGAAGCGTTGTAAAGATCACCCGCTTTCTACAAGGCCGTGCGTCTTGCCGCGCACCAACGGCGCTGTAGCACTTTGAATTCCTGCATGCTTCGTCCGTAATCGGCGACGGTTAAGGACACATGCAGTGGGAGGATGCATGCGGATCATCCGGACACACGAGGATATAGAGGCCGGACTTGCCGGTCTGGTGATGCTCGATGCCCGGCTCGAACACGTCATCGACAAGGCAGGGCCGGTACCGTTGAGGCGCACCGACCCCGGTTACCGCGGTCTCGCCAACATAATCGTCTCCCAGATGGTTTCGAAGGCGAGCGCGGCGGCGATCTGGAACCGGATGGAGGCCTCGCTCGGCGAGATCACCGCAGACGCGGTGCTTGCGCTTAACGACGACGATTGCCGGCGCTTCGGCTTGTCCCGGGCCAAGGCCGATACGCTGAGAAGGGTCGCCGCTGCCGCGACCGCGGGCGAGATCGATCTCGACGCCATCTGCAACGCCGAGGCGGTCAAGGCAATTCACGAGCTGACGGCGATCAAGGGCATCGGCCGCTGGACCGCCGAGGTCTATCTGCTGTTCTGCGCCGGCCATCCGGATGTATTCCCGGCCGGCGATGTCGCCCTGCAGAATGCCATCGGCCATGCGCTCGGGCTCGAATTGCGACCGACGGCAAGCGAGGTCGATTCGCTCGCGGGCGGCTGGTCGCCATGGCGCAGTGTCGCCGCGCGGCTTTTTTGGGCCTATTATGCGCAGGAAATGCGCCGCGATGCGCTTCCCGTGACGCCTTGAAGAAAAAAGCGGATCCTTTACTCCCTTTTCTTTGTGGCTTCACAATCCTGTCGCAACGCGCCTAATATAGAAGAGGCAGATGCCGAATCGCTCAGGAGAATACGCTTGACGATTGCAGTCTCACCTCAGGCCCTGCCGGCGCTCGTGTTGAACGCCGACTATAGGCCGCTGAGTTATTATCCCTTGTCGCTCTGGTCCTGGCAGGACGCGATCAAGGCGGTCTTTCTCGACCGTGTGACCATCCTCGCCGAGTACGAACATTCCGTCTCGTCGCCGAGTTTCTCGATGCGGCTGCCGAGCGTCGTCTGTCTCAAAAGCTATGTCCAGCCGTCACGCCACCCGGCCTTTACCCGGTTCAACGTTTTTCTCCGGGACAAATTCGAGTGCCAGTACTGCGGCTCACCGGACGACCTGACCTTCGACCACGTGGTTCCGCGTGCCCATGGCGGCCAGACCACCTGGGAAAACGTCGTTGCCGCCTGTTCTCCCTGCAATCTGCGCAAGGGCAGCAAGCTGCCGAAGCAGGCGGGCATGTTCCCACACCAGAAGCCCTATCACCCGACGGTCCAGGATCTGCACAATAACGGCCGGCTTTTTCCGCCGAACCATCTGCACGACAGCTGGATGGACTATCTCTACTGGGATGTCGAGCTGCAGCCGTAACGCCGTGCAACGCCGGTGCTTTGGGCTCAGGCCTTCACGGCACCGCGCAGAGCAATCGCTGCAAGAACGAGGCTCGCGATAACGTTCCAGCCCGCGAAAGAAAGCCCGAGCACGCGCATTGCCGCGTCGCTGCAGGACGGCGCGTGCTTGGCGTCGAGATCGCCGAGCAGGTCGCCGACGTCGGGAGAAATGCCCTGGGCCGTGGTGGCGCAGGTCGAGGGACCTTCCCAGAAGTGCCACTCCGCACCGGCATGATAGATGCCGAGGCCGGCGCCGACCAGCATCAGGATGCCGACGAAGAGCAACAGTGTGCGCGTGGTCCAGGCGGGCAGCTTCAGGACGCTGGCGAGGATGGCGAGAACACCGAGCGGTATGCCGTAATAATAGGGATCGCGCTGGAGGAGGCAGAGCGCGCAGGGGATGTAGCCGCCGATATGCTCGAAGCCGAGCGCACCGCCGACGGTCGCCGCCATGCCGATGGTGACGAGCACGGCGCAAAGAAACTGCCGGCGCTGAGCAAACGAAGCCTCGATCATGCACACCTCTCGCCGAGCGCAGAGCGGCGAACACGTCGCCCGGGCGCCCTTCAAATCGAATCCCGGCTTCTTAGGCAGGATTGCTCCCCCTGTAAATCGCCTCGTGTCCAACGGCTTGCACGCTTTTGTGATCGGGCGGAGAATAGCGGGAGCGGGTTTGTGCCTTGCGGTTCGTCTGGGCGACCGATGCAGTTCGTGCCGCATCGGACCAAATTCATGCGATCGACGAAAATCGCAAACTTCGCGGTTGACCGGCGCGAAAACGATCGTGTAAATCCCAAGCGCTGATATCACGCAAGCCTCTAGCCCCATTGGCGGAATTGGTAGACGCGCTCGACTCAAAATCGAGTTCCGAAAGGAGTGCTGGTTCGACTCCGGCATGGGGCACCACCCTGCTACCGCGACTTTTTGCGCGTCAATGGGGAGAAGGATGTCAAGGTAATGCCGAAAGCTGTGCTCATCGACCCGCACCAGCGTCTGGTCGAGCAGCGTGTCTTCGGCCGCGCGGTAGGCTGCGTCGATCATGAAGTCGGAGCGGGTCTTGCCGCGAATGCTGGCGGCGCGATCGATCACCTTGCGTCTGCTCCGCTGCCCCATTGAACTTCACCGCCCGCAAATGTTAGCTGCGTTGCAGCAAAATTCAGCTGCAGCAGGCCCATGCTCCCGAAGATCGAAACCTATGACGAACTCTATCGCGAATTCCGCTGGCGAATCCCGGAGAGGTTCAATATCGGCGTTGCCGTCAGCGACGCTTGGGGCGCGCGCGATCCGGACCGCATCTGCCTTCAGCATTTCAGCCCGGATGGAGCGCATCTTGCGCTTACCTATGGCGACTTCGCCGCGCGTTCGTCCGCCTTTGCCGGCGGGCTTGCCGCGCATGGCGTGAGCCCCGGCGAACGCGTCGCCATCCTGCTGCCGCAGGGTTTCGAGGCGGCGATCGCCCATGCGGCGATCTATAAATTGGGCGCGATCGCGCTGCCGCTGGCACTGCTGTTCGGTGTCGAGGCGCTTGCCTATCGGCTGAAGGATGCGGGCGCAGCAGCAGTCGTCACCAATCGCTTCGGCTATGAGCGGCTTGCGGCGATCCGCGGCGAGCTGCCGGAACTTCGTCTGGTGGTGCTGGCCGAGGAGGAGGAGAAGCCCGGCACGGTTCGTTTTCGCGACCTCGCGGCAGGGCAGGGCCGCTTCGACCCCGCAGAGACGCAGCCGGACGATCCGGCGCTGATGATTTACACCTCAGGAACGACCGGACCGCCGAAGGGGGCCCTGCACGGGCACCGCGTGCTGCTCGGCCATCTGCCGGGATTCCAGTTTCATCATCATTTCCTGCCGCAGCCGGGCGACCGCATGTGGACGCCCGCCGACTGGGCCTGGGCAGGCGGTCTCCTGAACGCTCTGCTGCCGTCGCTTTTTTTCGGTGTGCCCGTGGTTTCCTCGCCCGCGCAGAAATTCGATGCGCATATGGCGTTCCGGATCATCGAAGAGATGGAGGTGCGCAACGCCTTCATCCCTCCGACGGCGCTCAGGCTCCTCAAATCCGTCGAGCGGCCGCGCGATCGCTACGCGCTCAAGCTCCGCACCGTCGGTTCGGCGGGAGAGGCGCTGGGGCGGGAGACCTTCGAATGGGCAAGGGCCGCGCTCGGCGTCGAGGTGAGCGAATTCTACGGTCAGACGGAATGCAATATCGTGATCTCCTCTGCGACGGATCTCGGCGTGGCGAAGCCCGGCTCAATGGGCAAGTCGGCACCGGGTCATCAGGTCGCGATCATCGACGGCGAGGGGCGGGTGCTGCCGCCCGGCACGGTCGGGCAGGTGGCGATCAGGCGTCCCGATCCGGTGATGTTCCTCGGCTACTGGCGCAACGAAGAGGCGACCGAAGCTAAGTTCATCGGCGAATGGATGACGACCGGCGACCAGGGCGTCATGGACGAAGAGGGCTATTTCACCTTTTTCGGACGCGACGACGACGTCATCACGTCGTCAGGTTATCGCATCGGCCCGGGCGAGATCGAGGATTGTCTCGCCGGGCACCCGGACGTCCAGCTCGCCGCGGCCATCGGCAAACCGGACCCGCTCCGGACCGAGATCGTCAAGGCCTATGTCGTGCTGAAACCCGGCGTCGCTGCCGGCGACGAGACCGCGGCAGGGATCCGCGACTGGGTTAAGAACAGGCTGTCGATGCATGAATATCCGCGCGAGATCGCTTTCGTCGACAGCCTGCCTTTGACCACTTCGGGCAAGGTGATCCGCCGGCTTCTGCGGGAGAAGGCGGCGGCAGAGGCGCGCGCCGCATCCGGCGGCTGATGAGCGGCTGCAAGATCAGCGGCCTGCCAGCGCCCGGATCTTTTCACGCAGCAGCCGGGCCATGTTCCGGGTATTGCGATAAAGGTGGAGCTGCGCGGCGACCTGGCGCACGTCGCGGTCGCGGTTTTGTGCCAGCCCGATCACGAGCGTGCCCAGTTCCTCCCGCTCCTGCCACAGGCGGCTCATCACCGGATGATCGGGCACGGCGCAGGAGTCGGAGCGGATGATATTGGCATCGTCGAGATGCCACTCCGTGAGCTCCGCGACAAGCAGCTTGCCCGGGGAGTACTTCGCATAGCGCTCGTCATAAGCGGTCTTCCAGGCATAGGCTTCGCCGGCCATCAGCAAAACGATGATGGTCGCGATCGCCTTGCCGTCCAGGTCGAGCGTGTGAATGCGGACGCTGTCAGCCTCGGCGAGATTGGTTACCGCTTCCCTCGCAAAAGCGGCGCGGAACCGGTCCATGATCATGGCGCTGCGTTCGCGGCCTTTCCAGCCGGACGCTTCGAGGACCAGGAACTCCTCCATGCGCAGGCGGATTTCATCGGGTCGGCGCGCGACATTGTAAGCGAGCGATCCCTGCTTCGCGAGTTTGCTCCACTGCCGTTTCAGCTCCCTCAGATGCTGGGGGCTCATCGCCTCGCGCAAATAGGTTGGGCCGTCCAGCAGGCTTTCGAGCATCGGGCGGCTGAAGGTATCGGTCACTGTCAGCGGCAGGTTTTCGCCGATTGCAACCGCACGGGCAAGCTGCGCGAATTTGCCGTTCAGCCTGATATCCGGAAGCACGAGCACGGGCGGCAGGCTGGCGGAGGGCGCTGCCAGCGCTTCGTAAAGATTGCTGATCGTTTCGGCCGCGTCCTCCGCATCGAGGAGGGGCGTGCCCAGCGGCCCGAAGGGATTGGACCAGGCGCGAATAATGGTCGCGCCGATCGAAAAACCCGGCTTCTCTATCGAGAACGGCATGAGAAAGCGGATGCGGCTTCTCTGCTCGCTTTGGTCGCGGATGACCGCAAGCCGGATCACACGGTCCTCAAGGCGCGGCATGGCCGGCGCGAGAAAGCGCCCGGTAAAGAAGACGTTCTGCTCGATTGCGCGATTGGAGAGAAAGTCGAGCTCCCGCTGCAGGTCGTATCCCGCTCTCGCCGGATAGACCGCGAGGTGCCGCCCGGGCCTTCCGACCGTCAATGTCCGCTCGGACTGCAACGTATCGGAACCGGATTGCGCGAGGCCGCCAAGAAGGCGATTGGCGCTGCCGTTTACGTCTGCGGGAAGGACATTGCCGATCATGGCTCAAATCGCCTCGTTCTTGTTGTTCATGCTCCTCGCGCCGGCAACGGCCAGCAGGGGAAAGCCGAAAGTGCGCCTGACGGCGAAATGCAGGATGGCTGCCTCCACGAACATCGCCCCGGCAGTGGCGGCAGCTGCGCCCGTCAGGCCGAAGGCCGGGATGAGTGTCACGTTGAAGGCGATGTTGGCTCCGAGCGCAGCCGCATAGAGCAAGACGCAGAGCTTTTGCCGCCCCGCCATCGTGAGCAGCGTTTCGGCGGGCCCGACAAAGGCCTTGGCGAGAATTCCCGTCAGCAGGATCGCCATCAAGGGGGCGCCGGTCGTAAAGGCCGGACCAAACAGCGAAAGCAGCATGTTGCCGGCCGCAAGAACGCAGCCGCCGATCACCAGGGACGGCCAGAAGGACCAGCGCGCGCTTTCGACGGCGATTTCCTCAAGCGCCCGGCGGTCGCCAGCGGCCATTGCCGCGGAGAAACGCGGACCTGCCGCTGCCTTGACGGCGAACATGACGAAATGGACGAGTGCCATGGTCTTGGCCGCCGCAAAATAAACTGCCACATCGTCCGGTTTCAAATAGAGGCCCACGATGACAACGTCGGAATTGGTGAGCAGAAAGCCGAAACCGTCGACCAGAAAAATGGGAAGGGAGACGCTGAGCCACCGCCCGAGCTCGATCTTCATCGGCCCGCGCACGTACTGCCGGCCGAGCCGCCATGCCATCGTCAGAAATTGTCCGAGCGTGGTGACATAGGCCGCCGCCAGCGCAGCGCCCATGGCTGTCGTCGCATCGCGTGGAAGCCCGGCAGCGATCGCGATGACCATGAAACCGAGGATCAGCAGCGGCCGCACGAGATAGGTCGGGCTCATCGCGACGATCGGCCAGCTATGCGCCCGCGCGGTGCCGTCCAGTACGTCGCCGAGTGCGATCATCGGCAGCGTGAACAGGCCGAGATAAAGCGGGATCACATAGTAGCTTTCGATGGCGGAGCCGAAGAGCCAGAGCCCGGCTCCGCCGACTGTTGCGAGCACAGTCGCGGAAAGCATAGCAAAGACGCGCGCAGTCGTGGTCAGGCCGCGAATATTCGCAAGTGCTGCGGCCGTATGGTATTCCGGCAGAAAGCGGACCACAGTCGCATGGAAGCCGAGGCAGGACAGGTTTCCGAAGAGGACGACCAGCACCCAGACAAAAATGAAGATACCGTATTCGAACTCGCCGACGAGGCGCGCGAGGACGATTTGCGAGACGAAGGCGATGGCTGCGCTGACGATGCGGATCAGAAAGGCGATGAGCGCCACCCGTTGTGCACGGTTCCTGGGATCGTCCCCCGCAAGAAGCGGGGCGAGGCCGTGCAGGAGAAGAGGCAGGCGATCTCTCAGCGCCGACGGCAGCATTCGTCCGGCCGATTGACATACCGCCATGAACACGAGGACACCCTGACCATTACGCAATACCGGGCTTCACTTCTGTCAGATCAGCGTTAACAAAGGGTTCAGCGCCCTCGTTTGAGAGCGAGGAAGCCGGACTTGTGCCCGACTTCCTCTTCAATCATGCCTGCGCATGCCTTCTGGAATGCAACTGCCGGCGCGCGATCAGCACGACACCGGCCATTATCGAGGCATAGACCACAAGCGGCCATGCGCTGTCGCCGGGCAGTCCGATCACGAGCAGTGTCCCCGCCGTCCCGACGACGAGGCTTTGAACGCAGAAATAGACTGCGACGGCCGAACCCGCCATGAACCCGAACTCTTCGAGAGCGCCGTTTGCGGTCACCGATACGGTGAAGACGATGCCGACCGCCATGACCCACATAGGCATGACGAAGGTCCAGAACGAAGGGACGCCGAAAGCTTGCCCGGCAGCCAGGAGCGCCGCCCCGAGAAGCAACATGCACATGCCCCGCAGAAGGCTGCCCGAAATACCCCATCGGGCGACGAACCGCTTGGCAGAGCGCGCCGTGACGATCATCACGATTGCTACAGTTGCAAAGCCGAGGCTGAACTGCATCTGCGAATATCCTGCCTTGTCGATCAGTACGCGCGGCGAGGTGGAAAAGAACACGAAAAACGTGCCCATGGCGGCGCTGAAGCCGAGGGTATAGGTCCAGAAGGCGAGGCTGCGAAAAAGGGGCCCGAATGCGTGCCGCGACAGCGCTGCCGCCGAAGGGCGGGATTCATGCCAGCGGGGCAGCGCCTGCAGCAGCGCGATTACGGCAAATGCACCCAGCGTAACGAAGATCGAGCGCCATCCGAACCTCTCCGCCAGCATGGCACCGGCTATCGGTCCCAGAGCGGGAACGAGTGCCAGAATGGAACTGAACAGGCTGTAGATGACTACGCTCTCCGGTCGGTCGGCATATACATCCCGGATCGTTGCGAAGGTGGCCACCAGCGCCGCAGATGCGCCAACCGCCTGCAGGAAGCGGAAGGCGACGAAAGGTATGGCGCTGGAGGATGCCGCGAGGCAGAACGATGCCGCGGCGAAAAGCATCGCTCCGCCGATCAGGACAGGCCGTCGTCCGATGCGATCGGAGAGGGGGCCGAAGACGATCTGGCCGAGGCCGAGCATCACCATATAGAGGCTCAGCGTGAGCTGGACCACGGCAGGGCTTGTCCCGAGCATACCGGGCATCGCCGGAACGATCGGGAGATAAATATCCATGGCCAGGGAGGCGAGGATATCGAAGGGCGCCATCAGAAGCAGCGCTGCCGATAGCGAATAGCGCCAGACATGGGGCTTTGTAGGCATGGAAAGACATCCGCTCAAATGAGAAACATTCGGCGGCGGTCTGCCTTCGGCACGGGGGTGGGGTCGACAGACGCCGCAACAACAAGGGAAAAGCGTTGTTGCGGCTTACTTGTCCGACGACTTTTGAGCTCCCATACTACGGCTCCATGCATCTTGAGGTGAGGCTGCCTACCATGTCAGTGGCAGGCAGACAATCGTCCGCGCGCCCGACGGGACGCGCAGCGCCGTGCGGTCAGGCTTCGTAAATGCCGTGGCAATGCTTGTATTTCTTGCCCGAGCCGCAGGGGCAGGCTTCGTTGCGTGAAACTTTGCCCCAGGTGGAAGGGTCCGCCGGATCGCGGTTCGCAGGGGCGACCGCCAGCAGCGTCTCGCCCGCCTGCGCGAAGTCGTCCTCGCCTGTCAGGGGATCGATATGGTGCGCCTGCATCGGTGGCAGCGGCTGCGGTTCCTCGGGCGCCTCGCGGACCAGCTCGACGCGCATCAGCTGCGCCGTGACCGCCTGGCGCAGATTGCCGAGGAGGGCCTGGAAGAGCTCGAAAGCCTCGGACTTGTACTCCTGCAGCGGATCGCGCTGGGCGTAGCCGCGGAAGCCGATGACCGACCGCAGGTGGTCGAGGTTGACGATATGCTCGCGCCAGAGATGGTCGAGCGTCTGGAGAACGACCGAGCGCTCGACATATTGCATGATTTCGGGGCCGAAACGCTCGGCGCGCTCGGCAGCGGCCTTGTCGACTGCGGCAGCGATGCGCTCGCGGATATCGTCCTCGGCGATGCCTTCTTCGGCGACCCATTCGGCAATTGGCAGATCGAGATTGAAATACTGCTGGACGTCTGCCTTCAGCCCCTCGGCATCCCATTTTTCGGCATAGGCCCGCTCCGGGATGCGTTTGGCGACGATTTCCTCGATCACTTCGTTGCGCATGTCGGTCACCGTATCGGTGACGCTCTCCGCGTCCATCAGTTCGATGCGCTGCTCGAAAATGACCTTGCGCTGGTCGTTGAGCACATCGTCGTATTTCAAGAGATTCTTGCGGATGTCGAAGTTGCGCGCCTCGACCTTCTTCTGGGCGCGTTCGAGCGCCTTGTTGATCCAGGGATGGACGATAGCCTCGCCTTCCTTCAGGCCGAGCTTCTGCAGCATTCCGTCCATGCGGTCGGAGCCGAAGATGCGCATCAGATCGTCCTGAAGCGACAGGTAGAACTTCGAGCGGCCCGGGTCGCCCTGGCGGCCCGACCGGCCACGCAGCTGGTTGTCGATACGGCGGCTTTCGTGCCGTTCGGTGGCAAGGACGTAGAGCCCGCCGGCGGCAAGCGCCTTTTCCTTGAGTTTCTGGACCTCTTCGCGGATCGCCTTTTCGCGCGCCTCGCGCTCCGGGCCGGGCTCGACATCGGCCAGCTCCTGCTGGATGCGCATGTCGGGGTTGCCGCCGAGCTGGATATCAGTGCCGCGGCCGGCCATGTTGGTGGCGATCGTGACCGCGCCGGGGACACCGGCCTGCGCGACGATATAGGCTTCCTGCTCGTGATAGCGGGCGTTCAGCACCTGGAATTTGGAGAAGCCGCTTTTCTTCAGCATATCGGCGAGAAGCTCTGACTTCTCGATGGAGGTGGTGCCGACGAGCATCGGCTGGCCGCGCTCATGTGCAGACTTGATCTCGTCGATGATCGCCTTGAATTTTTCGCCGACGGTGCGATAGACCTCGTCGTCCTCGTCGATGCGCTTGATCGGCAGGTTGGTCGGCACCTCGAGAACTTCGAGGCCGTAGATGTTGCCGAATTCCTCCGCTTCCGTCGCTGCCGTACCGGTCATGCCCGCAAGCTTGTCGTACATGCGGAAATAGTTCTGGAAGGTGATCGAGGCAAGCGTCTGGTTCTCGGGCTGGATCTGCACCTTTTCCTTGGCTTCGAGCGCCTGGTGCTGGCCTTCGGAATAGCGGCGGCCGGGCATCATGCGGCCGGTAAACTCGTCGATGATGACGATCTCGCCGTTGCGCACGATATAGTCCTTGTCGCGCGTGAAGAGCTTGTGGGCCTTCAACGCGTTGTTGACGTGGTGAACGATCGCCACGTTCTCGATGTCGTAGAGCGATTCGCCCTTCAACAGGCCGGCCTCGCGCAGCATGTTCTCGAGCTTCTCGGTGCCTTCTTCCGAGAAGTTGGCCGAGCGCTGCTTCTCGTCGATTTCATAGTCTTCCGGCGACAGGAGCGGAATGAATTCGTTGATGGTGTTATAGAGATCGGAGCGGTCGTCGAGCGGGCCGGAGATGATGAGCGGCGTGCGCGCCTCGTCCACCAGGATCGAGTCGACTTCGTCGACGATGGCGAAGAAGTGGCCGCGCTGCACCATCTGGGAGCGCTCGTACTTCATGTTGTCGCGGAGATAGTCGAAACCGAGTTCGTTGTTCGTCGCATAGGTAACGTCGCAGGCATAGGCGTCGCGGCGTTGCTCGTCGGACAGACCGTGGACGATGACGCCGGTGGTCATGCCGAGGAAGCCGTAGATGCGGCCCATCATGCCGGCGTCGCGCTGTGCGAGGTAGTCGTTGACGGTGACCACATGCACGCCCTTGCCGGCGAGCGCATTGAGATAGACGGGAAGGGTGGCGACGAGCGTCTTGCCTTCACCGGTCTTCATTTCCGCGATGGCGCGCTCGTGCAGGATCATGCCGCCGATCAGCTGGACGTCGAATGGGCGCAGCCCGAGGACGCGGAGCGCAGCCTCGCGAACGACCGCAAAGGCCGGCACGAGAATATCGTCCAGGGTCTTGCCATCGGCCAGCTCACGGCGAAATTCCGCCGTTTTGGCCGCCAAGGCCTCGTCGCTCAGCGCCTTCATTTCGGCTTCGAGAGCATTGATGGCGTCCACCCGGCCCTTGTAGCCGCGGACGCGGCGATCGTTGGCGGAACCAAACAACTTGCGGGCAAAGCCGCCGAGACTGACCATGCAAATGGTCCTTTCCTTATTTGTCGCCTGGGGTTTCAGGCGCGCGGTCGAAAAACCGCGTCACGCCGCGAAACGCCCGGAAACTGTTCTGGACGCGAGGTTGCGTGACAGATAAGAGGGGGGTCGGATTATGTCAACGCACTTGCACGGCCGGACGGCTACAGAACCGCCACATTCTGGTTGTTGTGCAGCCTCCTCGGAGGCCCGAGGCAATCGCGCTGGCGGCCAATGGTGAAAGGTTAGGAACATGTCTAGATACAAGACCCTTGCGGCCGCGGCACTGGTCGCGATGATCGCGGCGGGTGTCGCCCGCGCCGAAGGGACCGACCCGGTCATTGCGAAAGTCGGGGAGCAGGAAATCCGCCAGTCGGAACTTGATCTCGCGATCACGAGCCTCGATCCGCAGCTCCAGCGGATGCCCGACGAGCAGAAGCGCGCGGCAGCACTTTCGGCCGTCATCGACGTCAAGCTTCTTTTGAAGGACGCCGAGAAGGAAGGGCTTCAGAACGACGAGGCGTTCAAGCAGCGCGTCGCCTTCCTGACCGAACGCGAATTGCACAACGCCTTCTTCAAGAAGCACGTGATCGATGCCGTAACGGCGGAAGAAGTGAAGGCGCGCTACGACAAGGAGGTCGCAGCGATTCCGCCGCAGGAGGAGGTCAAGGCCCGCCATATCCTCGTCAAGACCGAAGACGAGGCGAAGGACGTCATCAAGGAACTCGACGCGGGCAAGAACTTCGCCGATCTTGCCAAGGCCAAGTCCACCGACCCGAACAAGGAAGAGGGTGGCGATCTCGGCTACTTCACCAAGGGCCGCATGGTACCTGAATTCGAGACGGCCGCCTTCGCGCTCGAAAAGGGCGCCTATACGAAGACGCCGGTCAAGACCCAGTTCGGCTTCCATGTGATCCTCATCGAGGACAAGCGTCCCCAGGCTCCGCCGACGCTCGAACAGGTAGAGCCGCAGGTTCGCCAGCTCGTCATGCGTGACAAGTATCTCGAGCTTCTGAATTCGGCTAAGGAGAGCACTGCGGTCGAAATCTCCGATCCGGTGCTCAAGAAGGCCTATGACGAGGCCGGCAAGCCGCAGGAAACCAAGTAATTACGGCCGGGCGCCCCTTCGGGAGGCGCACGCCCCGAGCGGAAGCTGAGTTCGCTCGCATTTGCTCCGCTCTGCCTTCAAAGATCCGGATGCCCGACGGCTGAATGCCGTTCGGGCATTTCGCACAACATCCGAGGCTTCTGAAAAGCAGGTTCAATCCATGTCCGGTTCCGTCTCTCCGCTTGCTCCGAAAACCTTTGCCGAAATGCCGGCCCTTCGCGGCGTACGAATGGCGACCGCTGCCGCAGGGATCAAGTACAAGAACCGGACCGACGTGCTGATGATGCTCTTCGACCGGCCGGCATCCGTGGCCGGCGTGTTCACGCGGTCGAAGTGCCCCTCAGCTCCGGTCGACCATTGCCGGCAGAACCTGCCGGGCGGAATTGCGCGCGCCGTCGTCGTCAACTCGGGCAATGCCAACGCGTTCACCGGCAAGAAGGGCAGGGAGGCGACCAGGCTCACGGCCGAGGCCGCGGCAAAGGCCGTCGGCTGCAGCGAGGCGGAGGTCTTCTTGGCGTCTACGGGCGTAATTGGCGAGCCGCTCGACGCCACCAAGTTTGCCGGTGTTCTCGATGAGCTTGCCGCGTCCGCCACCCAGGACTTCTGGTTCGAAGCGGCCAAAGCGATCATGACGACCGATACCTATCCGAAGGTTGCCACCCGCAGCGCCGAGATCGGTGGCGTCAAGGTTGCGATTAACGGGATCGCCAAGGGCGCCGGGATGATCGCGCCCGACATGGCGACCATGCTCTCCTTTGTCGTCACCGATGCGGACATTGTCCCGGCCGCGCTTCAGGCACTGCTTCAGGCAGGCGTCGAACCCACTTTCAATTCGGTGACGGTCGACAGCGACACGTCCACCTCCGACACGCTGATGCTGTTTGCGACCGGTGCGGCGGCAGACGATGGCCAGGCGAAGGTCGCGGACGCGGCCGACCCGCGTCTCGACGGGTTCCGCGCCGCGCTCGACGATCTGCTGCGTGATCTCGCCTTGCAGGTCGTGCGCGATGGCGAGGGCGCGCGCAAGATGGTCGAAGTGACGGTCGAGGGTGCGGAAAACGATGCCGCCGCCAAACGCATCGCGCTTTCGATAGCCAATTCGCCGCTCGTCAAAACGGCGGTTGCGGGCGAGGACGCCAATTGGGGGCGCGTCGTCATGGCCGTCGGCAAGTCGGGAGAGATGGCCGAGCGCGACCGGCTGGCGATCTGGTTCGGCGATATCCGCGTCGCAGTCGAGGGCGAGCGCGATCCGGCCTATTCGGAAGCGGCCGCGACTGCGGTCATGCAGGGCGAGACCATTCCGATCCGCGTCGATATCGGTCTGGGTTCGGGCCGCGCCACGGTCTATACCTGCGACCTGACCAAGGAATATGTCGAAATCAACGGCGATTACAGAAGCTGACACGGTCGGGAATTGAGAGCGGGTTGCGGCCGGAAAGCTGCGCGCGTTCTTCCCGGCCCCGCAGCATTCAAGGCTATGGACATGACATCGAACGGCAGAGAGCCGCCCGGCAACGGGGCGGGGAACGGGGAAACGGTCGCGGTCGACCTACCGAGCGTGCGGCGGCTGGAAGCGGTGGGTTTTCGCGCCTGGCCGGCCTCGTCGGTGCAGTATGACGGCAGCTGGCTTATCCGTCTGACGGCGGGGCACCCTTCCAAGCGCCTGAATTCCGTCAACCCGCTCGATCCGTCCGACTATCGCGACATAGCGATCCGGTTGGAGAAGGCGCGCCGGCTTTTTGCGCAATCCGGCCGCACGCTCACGGTTCGCCAGACGCCGCTGACGCCGCCGAAGATGATCGACCATATGGATGGCGGGGGCTGGACGTCGTTCGCGCACAGTCTGGTCCTGGCGCTCGACCTGGCGGAGCGCGATTTCAGCGAAGGCATCGACCATCTTCCGATCAAGGATGTCGGCCGTTTCGTGGATGCCCGCATTCTGATCGGCGGGGATCCTCCGGAAGCCAAGCAGGCGCTGACCGGGATCATCAACGCCATCAAGCCGGAGTGCGGTCTGTTCCTGTTCGAGGATCGAAAGATCGGGCCGACGGCGGTGTCGCTCGTCGTCCACGACAATGATCTTGCCGGCATCATGCAGTTCGCGGTTGCCGAAGCGGTGCGCCGGCGCGGCGTCGGCAGTGCGCTCCTCGACGCCTCGCTCCGTTGGGCACGTCTCAAGGGCGCGAAAAAGGCCTGGTTACAGGTGGAGGCCGACAACGAGCCTGCGATCGAGCTTTATCGCAAGGCCGGTTTCACCGAGGTCTACCGTTATCTCTATCGAACGCCCAAGGTCTGACGGACATGCAGGGTAAGAAGATCGTGCTCGTTGCCGCCTGCGCGCTCGTCGATTCCGATGGACGCGTTCTGCTGGCGCAACGTCCGGAAGGCAAGCCTCTCGCCGGCCTGTGGGAGTTCCCGGGCGGCAAGGTCGAGAGTGGCGAGACCCCCGAGGAGACGTTGATCCGCGAGCTCGAAGAGGAGCTGGGCATCCGCACCAAAGTCGCCTGCCTCGCGCCGCTGACATTCGCGAGCCACGGTTACGACGACTTTCACCTCCTGATGCCGCTTTACATCTGCCGTCGCTACGAGGGGTTTGCCGAAGGCCGCGAAGGCCAGGCTATCAAGTGGGTGCGCCCGAAGGCGTTGCGCGACTACGCCATGCCGCCCGCCGACGAGCCACTGATCCCATTCCTGATGGATTTGCTTTAAGAGCACTTTCAGGAAAAGGGTGTAACGGTCTATCGTGCGGAAGGGCTGTTTCAATGAAACAGTGAAACGCCGTGACAGAGACGTGAAGAACTTCGCTCTCGGCGCGCAATCCCGCTAAATTCGATAATTCGTTAATCGAACGTTTATCACCCTCCGGCAAGATGGGGTCAGTTCCGGCGCGCGTCATCTCGACGGCGCCGTTTTCGGGCAGGTGTGGTCAGGACGAGGCTTTGGGAAGGGTGCTTCGCCCGCCGCTCTTTACGTGTTTCATGAGGCTGGGATGGTGGACGAGGATTTCTGGAGGACGGTTCAGGACAAGGATCTGGTGACAAGCCAGTCCCGCCGGACAGGCGTGCTCAATCTGTCGCTGCTGTTCGGCACGGCGGTAATTGCGCTGACGCTCATCCTTACGCCGATGCTGTCGTCCAAGAGCGACAAGCGAATGCTTGCGAATACGCCGATTGACTACGACAACATCTCGACGGGCTCCATACCCTCGGGCGGTACGGCCAAGCGCTACACCGTTCGGCGCAGCGTGCTTCAGGAGATGCCGGGTGCTGTCTGCATCATCGATGCCGATGGCGGCAGGAGTGGATGCTGATCGCAGCGGAGAGCCGAAAGGCGACGCTGGGCTTCAACCTTTTGAAACTGCGCACTTCCTGAGCGGCTGGAGGGCCAATGGAGACGCTGAGACGCCTGCTTCGAGACCACAATGGGGCTACGGCGGTGGAATACGGACTCCTGGCCGCGCTGATCTCGGTCGGCCTTCTCATCGGCCTACAGAATTTCTCGGGCGCACTGCTCGGCATGCTGACCTTCGTCACCAACACGATCGAGTCAGCCTGGACCTAGGAGTCCCGATCACGGCTCGCCTTCATCCTTGAGCTTGTGCTCGCTCGCGCCAAGCGCGTCGGACAATCTCTGCTTCGCCGAGCCGGGTTTGAGCGGCTTCTGCTGACTCTCGTGCGGTGCCCAGCCCGAAAGATAAATGATCGAGAAGGTCGCGCGGATACGCCCGTCCGGATCGGAGAAGCGCTGCGCGTAGATTTCTGCGGCTCTGAGAAAGAAGCGCCGCGGCATCGGCTTGCGATTGCGCGAAGCGAGCGGGTTCGTCATCCCCATTGCGCGCAAGTCGCGGATGAGGCCGAAGAGCGAATCGTAGCGGACGGTGTACGTCTCGGTATCCGCCACCGGCAGGGCAAAGCCCGCCCGCTGCAGAAGGGCTCCCATGTCGCGCACGTCGGCGAAGGGGATCACCCGGGGGCTCGCTCCGCCCGTCAGTTCCGCCTCGGCTGCGAGAAGTGCTTCGCGCAGCTCCTGCAGCGTGCCGCTGCCTGGTATCGCGGCAAGGAACAGCCCGTCGGGCTTGAGCACGCGGCGCGCCTGGATGAAGACGCCGGGCGTATCATTGGTGAGATGGAGCGACAGTGGCGACACGAGGAGATTGAGCGAAGCCGGGTCGGCAGGGATACGCTCCAGAGGTGCCTCCGTCACCGGCTCTCCGGCCGAACCGAAGGCGCGGTCCGTTTCCACACGCTCGATCGCGCCGACCTTGCCGGTCGTGGAAAGACTGCGCGCGGCGGCGCCGGTATAGCCGTGCAGCTCCATGGCCGTTTCGAACTGCCGTTCGACGACGCTTACGCGCTCGGCAAGTTCCTGCGCGACGATGTCGAGCAGGAAGCCGGCCTTCTCGTCGCCCTGGCGCAGCGCGCGCCGGCGGTGCGCCTCGACGAGGCTCTGGTCAAAGATGATTTCCACGACAGTCTCTCCGAAATCGCGGGGTGCGACGGAAACCCTACAGCGCTGCGCGTCCTATCGGACGCGCAGAGGCCGCTGCAGCGCTTTAAATCTTGCTGCACCCTCCGTCCTCTGCTCAGTTAGGGTCTAACGCGACAGACAGCAACACGAATTAAGTCAGCGCATGAAACCGGGTGGGCAGGAAAACTGGGCGATGGAGTGGGCGGGCATCCTCCGCCGGATTTCGGCCCGGGCGGTCGATCTCGTCTTTCCGCCAGTCTGCTCGGGGTGCGGCCGGCTGACCGGATATGCCCACGCCGTCTGCGCCTCCTGCTGGGCAGGCATGCCGCTCATCGAGCGTCCATATTGCGAGGTCCTGGGCTTGCCCTTCGCCTACGATCCGGGCGAGGGCGCGGTTTCGCCCGAGGCCATCGCCAATCCTCCGGTCTTCGACAGGCTGCGTTCGGTGGCCATTCACGAAGGGATTGTCCGCGATCTGGTGCATGGGCTGAAATACCGTGATCGCACCGACCTTGCACCCATGATGGCCGAGTGGATGATCCGCGCCGGCGACGGTGCCGTGGCAGCGGCGGACATGATCGTGCCGGTTCCGCTCCATGCGCTCCGCCTCTGGAGGCGGAAGTTCAATCAGGCGGCGGAGCTTGCACGCGTGATTGCCGAGCGTTCCGCAAGAGCCTATCGGCCGGATGTCCTTCGTCGCATCAAGCGCACGAGCCGGCAGGTCGGACTTGGTGCCAGGGCACGCGAAGAGAATGTCCGCGGCGCCTTCGCAGTACCCGAAGGCGCGAAGCGGGAGCTCGCGGGCAAGCGCATCGTTCTCGTCGACGACGTCTATACGACGGGCGCGACCGTCGCCGCCGCAACCCGGGCGCTAAAGCGTGCAGGCGCCGGAGACGTCACGGTTTTGACCTTTGCAAGGGCCATGTCCGGTCCTATATGACAGGAAGATATCCGGCGATGGATGCCGGCGAAGGAGCAGTTGGAGACCATGGCCTCGGTCGTCATTTATACGCGTCAGTTCTGCGGCTATTGCACGCGAGCGAAGAGACTTCTGGAAAGCAAAGGCGTCGATTTCACCGAGTTTGACGCCACCTATGCACCTGAACTTCGCCAGGAGATGATCGAAAAATCCCGGGGCGGCAGGACCTTCCCGCAAATCATCATCAACGATGTTCCCGTCGGCGGCTGCGACGATCTGCATGCGCTGGATCGCGCCGGCAAGCTCGACGATATGCTCGCGGCCTGAAGTCGAATGCCACCGGCCTGCCCATCCGAAAGAGGTGAATGCCGCAATGCCGGATCGTTCTGATCCAAGGTTCCGCTTGGGAGAAAGAAAGCGATGAAGTTCAAGGCTGCTGCCGTCCAGATGTGCTCCGGTGTCGATCCGGCAAGAAACGCGGAGACGATGGCGAAACTGGCGCGCGAAGCGGCTTCGCGGGGCGCAACCTACATCCAGACGCCGGAGATGACCGGAGCGGTCCAGCGGGACCGGAGGGGTTTGCGGTCGGTGTTGAAGGATGGGGAGAACGACGTCGTCGTTCGCGAGGCATCCCGACTCGCCCGCGAACTCGGGCTCTACCTGCATGTCGGCTCGACACCGATCGCGCGCGCGGATGGAAAGATTGCCAATCGTGGCTTCCTGTTCGGGCCTGACGGCGCGAAGATCTGTGATTATGACAAGATCCACATGTTCGACGTGGATCTGGAGAATGGCGAAAGCTGGCGCGAGAGCGCCGCCTATCATCCGGGTAATACCGCGCGTACTGCCGATCTGCCCTTCGGGAAGCTCGGTTTTTCGATCTGCTACGATGTGCGCTTCCCCGAGCTGTTTCGTCAGCAGGCCGTGGCCGGAGCCGAGATCATGTCGGTGCCGGCGGCATTCACGCGCCAAACCGGCGAAGCGCATTGGGAGATACTCTTACGCGCCCGCGCCATCGAAAACGGGCTCTTCGTCGTTGCCGCCGCTCAAGCGGGCACGCATGAGGATGGCCGGGAGACCTTCGGCCACTCGATGATCATCGATCCCTGGGGCAGGGTGCTGGCCGAAGCCGGACCGACCGGCGAGGAGATCATCGTCGCCGAGATCGATGTGGCGGCAGTGCACGCGGCGCGCGCCAAGATTCCCAACCTCAGGAACGCGCGCAGCTTCGTGCTGGATGAGGTGGTTCCGGCGGGAAAAGGAGGCGCTGCAGCTTGATCCACTACAATCTTGCCTGTGACAAGGGCCACCACTTCGAAGGCTGGTTCTCTTCGAGCGACGATTTCGACCGGCAGGTCGCCCGCCGCCTGGTCAGCTGTCCCGATTGCGGTTCCGTTTCCGTCAGCAAGCAACTGATGGCGCCTGCCGTCTCCACGGCACGCAAGAAGGAGGCGCGCCGCGAACTGGTGATGGATCAGGCGCAGAAGGAAACGGTCGCCAAGCTCAAGGAGCTGGTGAAATCGATCCGCGAGAACGCGGAAGACGTCGGCGAGCGCTTCCCGGACGAGGCGCGCAAGATCCATTACGGTGAAGCCGACCAGCGCGGGCTGATCGGCAAGGCGACCGCGGAGGAGGCGATTGCCCTCATCGAAGAGGGAATCGAGATCGCCCCGCTGCCGGTGCTGCCGGACGACGCGAACTGACGACGACAGGACTCAGATCGGCCGTTTCGCCACGATCATGTAATTGACGTCCATATCCCTCGACAGGTTCCACTGGTTGGACAGCGGATTGAAGAAGACGCCGGTGCGGTCGGTTATCTCCAGGCCGCTCGCCTCGAGCGGTCTTTCCAGTTCGTCCGGCCGAACCAGTTTGTCGTATTGGTGGGTGCCGCGCGGCAGCCAGCGCAGCACGTTTTCGGCCGCGAAGATCGCGAGTGCTGCGGCTTTCAATGTACGGTTGATGGTCGCGACGAACATCAGACCGCCCGGGCGAACCATATGCGCACAGGTTGTCATGAAGAATTCGACGTCTGCGACGTGCTCGACCACCTCCATATTCAAAACGACGTCGAAGCTCTCGCCGGCTTCTGCAAGGGCCTCCGCCGTTACGGCGCGATAATCGACGCTGACGCCGCTGCCGGCCGCATGTGTTTTGGCGATACCGATGTTCTTTTCCGAGGCGTCGGCCCCGACGACGTCCGCTCCCATCCGGGCCATCGGCTCGGAAAGGAGCCCGCCGCCGCAGCCGATATCGAGGACTCGCAGCCCCTCGAGCGGCTGCCGGCTCTTCGGATCGCGGCCGAAATGCTCAGAGACCTTGTCGCGGATATAGGCGAGGCGCACGGGATTGAATTTATGCAGCGGGCGGAACTTGCCGGTCGGATCCCACCATTCGGCCGCCATGGCCGAGAAGCGGTCCACCTCGCTCTGGTCGATCGTCGTGCGCGCCGTCTCGCTCATCAGAGCCTCCTTGCCTCGCTCTTCAGCGCCGCGCGTCCTGATCGGGCGCGCAAAGCTCGCTGTACCTCTTCATTCCGATGCTGAAGTCGGACGATCGAAGGGCGATGTCAAGGCCTGAGGTTCGTCTGGCGGTTCATGGGTCTCGGTCGCTCACGGGGATCCCGGCCGGTAATGCAGGATGACCACGCCGGACTTCAGAGGGCGGACATGCGTCAGCTCGAGCTTGGTCCGCTCGGGGACGTTCTGAAAGAGGGGCGTGCCCTTGCCGAGCAGCACCGGATTGATGCCGAGACGGTATTCATCGACGAGTCCTTGAGCGATCAGCGTCGAAGCGAAATCGGCGCTGCCGAAGATGAAGATCGCGCCGCCTTCGCGTTCTTTCAGGCGCCTGACCTCATCGGCGGCATCGCCGGAAACGAGGGTCGTGTTGTTCCAGTCGGCGCTCCTGAGCGTCCTGGAGAAGACGTATTTCTTGACCCCGTTCATGAAGGCGGCGATATGATCCCGGGACGAGGGCCAATAGGCGGCCATGAGTTCGTAGGTGGTGCGGCCGAAGAGCAGTGTGCCGGCTTCGAACTGCGTCTCCTGGATATAGGCGTCGAGTTCGTCGTCAAAAACGAACCAGCCGATGTCATGCCCGGGGGCTTCGAAGAAGCCGTCGACACTGACCATGTCCCACATGATGACTTTGCGCATTGTCCTTCCTCCCGTTGGGCGGCCGCCGCCCTGCGTCTGCATTGAGACTGGCAGAACTGATATCGATATGCAAGTGGTTTATATTTGAGAGCGGTTCCCTGTGCAGCAGGATTGCGCCGGAGCGGCTGGGCCGACGAGGCGACACCGATGCTACAGCTGGAGGACAGCGACGTCGCCTGCGTCATCGCGCGGCCGCCGCTCTGACGGCCATTGCACGCAGCCCTCTGATCCGCTAAGAGACGCCGCGACTTTCCGCTCCCCGAGGCGGTGACTGGCCGATGTCCGAGAAGTCTCCTCAAGCTTTTTGATCGTCAGGCGCCGGCGGGGGCGTTTTCCTGTCGCGTCTACGGCGCCGCGCGTCTTCTTGGACGTTCTAAGGCTCTGCATCGGGCGCGCAAATATGTTGGTACGGTAGAGGCGAAATGGCACGCATCGTGATGAAATTCGGCGGGACTTCCGTCGCAGATTTGAACCGCATCCACAACGTCGCCCGCCATGTGAAACGCGAAGTCGATGCCGGCCACGAGGTTGCGGTCGTCGTTTCCGCCATGTCCGGCAAGACCAACGAGCTGGTTGGCTGGGTCGAGAACATGCCGAAGGTCGCGGGCTCGAACGCCCCCTTCTACGATGCGCGCGAATATGACGCGGTCGTCGCCTCCGGCGAACAGGTGACCTCCGGCCTGCTTGCGATCGCGCTGCAGTCGATGGGCATAAACGCCCGCTCGTGGCAGGGCTGGCAGCTGCCGATCAAGACCGACAATGCCCATGGTGCGGCCCGCATTCTCGACATCGACGGCGCCGACGTCATCCGACGCATGGGCGAGGGTCAGGTGGCGGTCGTCGCCGGCTTCCAGGGTCTCGGTCCGGACAACCGCCTGGCGACGCTCGGCCGCGGCGGCTCGGACACTTCCGCCGTCGCAATCGCTGCCGCCGTCAAGGCGGATCGCTGCGACATCTACACCGACGTCGACGGCGTCTACACGACAGACCCGCGCATCGAGCCGAAGGCCCGGCGATTGAAGAAGATCGCCTTCGAGGAAATGCTCGAAATGGCGTCTCTCGGCGCCAAGGTGCTGCAGGTACGCTCGGTCGAGCTCGCCATGGTGCACAAGGTACGCACATTCGTGCGTTCTTCTTTCGAGGACCCCGATGCGCCGGGCATGGGTGATCTCATGAACCCGCCCGGAACGCTGATTTGTGATGAGGATGAGATCGTGGAACAGGAAGTCGTAACCGGCATCGCCTATGCCAAGGATGAAGCACAGATCTCGCTGCGCCGCCTGGCCGACCGGCCGGGCGTTTCCGCCGCGATCTTCGGGCCGCTTGCGGAAGCCCATATCAATGTCGACATGATCGTCCAGAACATTTCGGAAGACGGCTCGAAGACCGACATGACCTTCACCGTGCCGTCCGGTGATGTCGACAAGGCCCTCAGGGTTCTGGGCGATAACAAGGAAAAGATCGGCTATGACGTCATTCAGTCGGAGTCGGGCCTCGTCAAGGTCTCGGTCATCGGCATCGGCATGCGCAGTCATGCGGGCGTCGCCGCTTCCGCGTTCCGGGCACTTGCAGACAAGGGGATCAACATCAAGGCGATCACTACCTCCGAAATCAAGATCTCCATCCTGATCGACGGACCTTACGCCGAATTGGCCGTTCGCACTTTGCATTCCGTCTACGGTCTGGATAAGAGTTAAACGGCAGGCTTTTGATTTGGGATTCGCGACCCGGCGCCGCGCGTCTGAAAAGACACGGAAGCGTCGTTGTAGTGATTAGAACTGCTGCTCGATCTTGTCCTCGGATCGATTTCGCTTCGAGGATGCATGCAGAGGCCGCGGCGTCCCGCACGGGCCCGACGTTTATTCTTATTCAGGAGACCCCACGCGATGAGAGACCTTTCCGCAGGTCCACGCGTTCTCCTCAAGCGGTTGCGCGAGCTCATGGCGGAACCGCTCGAGCCGCAGGAGCGCCTTGACCGGATCGTGCGCCAGATAGCGCAGAACATGGTTGCGGAAGTGTGCTCGGTTTACGTGCTGCGCTCCGATGGCGTGCTCGAACTTTACGCGACCGAAGGTCTGAACAAGACGGCGGTGCACCTGGCGCAATTGAAGATGGGACAGGGTCTCGTCGGCACGATCGCCGCTTCGGCGCGGCCGCTCAATCTCTCCGATGCCCAGTCGCACCCGGCCTTCACATACCTGCCGGAGACGGGCGAAGAGATCTATCACTCTTTCCTTGGCGTTCCGATCCTGCGCACGGGCCGCGCGCTCGGCGTCCTCGTCGTGCAGAACAAGGCGCAGCGCAACTATCGCGAGGACGAGGTCGAGGCGCTGGAAACGACCGCCATGGTGCTCGCTGAGATGGTTGCGACCGGCGAACTCAAGAAGATCACCAAACCCGGGCTCGAGCTCGATCTGTCCCGCCCGGTGACGATCGAGGGCAACAGCTACGGCGAAGGCATCGGGCTCGGCTACGTCGTCCTGCACGAGCCGCGCATCGTCGTCACCAATCTGCTCAACGAAGATACGGAGCAGGAACTGCAGCGGCTTGCGGAAGCGCTTGGGTCGCTGCGCATCTCCATCGACGACATGCTGTCGCGCCGCGACGTATCGATGGAGGGCGAACACCGCGCGGTGCTCGAGACCTATCGCATGTTCGCGCATGACCGCGGCTGGGTGAGAAAGCTCGAGGAGGCGATCCGCAACGGCCTGACGGCGGAAGCGGCGGTGGAGCGGGTGCAGAGCGAGACCAAGGCGCGGATGATCCGGCTGACCGATCCGTATCTGCGCGAGCGGATGCACGATTTCGACGATCTTGCGAACCGGCTGTTGCGCCAGCTTTCAGGTTATGGCGCCAAGCTTTCGGCTGCTGATTTCCCGACTGACGCGATCGTCGTGGCGCGCGCCATGGGCGCTGCGGAGTTGCTCGACTATCCGCGCGAGAACGTGCGCGGCCTCGTGCTGGAGGAGGGGGCGGTCACCAGCCATGTGGTCATCGTCGCCCGCGCCATGGGCATTCCGGTCGTCGGCCAGGCGGCAGGGGCAGTGGCGCTCGCCGAAAACCGCGACGCGATCATCGTCGACGGCGACGACGCGAAGGTGCATCTGCGGCCGATGGCCGATCTGCAGCGCGCCTACGAGGAGAAAGTGCGCTTCCGTGCGCGCAGGCAGGCGCAGTTCCGCGCTCTCCGGGATGTCGAGCCGCTGACGAAGGACGGCAAGCGCATTACGTTGCAGATGAATGCCGGTCTGCTGGTCGACTTGCCCCATCTGAACGAGGCGGGTGCCGAAGGTATCGGTCTCTTCCGGACCGAACTGCAATTCATGATCGCTTCAACCATGCCCAAGGCCGAGGAGCAGGAAGCCTTCTATCGCAACGTCATGAAACAGACGGCAGGCAAGCCGGTCACCTTCCGGACGCTGGATATTGGCGGCGACAAGGTCGTTCCCTATTTCCGTGCCGCGGAAGAGGAGAACCCGGCCCTCGGCTGGCGCGCCATCAGGCTGTCGCTGGATCGGCCGGGTCTCCTGCGTACCCAGTTCCGGGCAATGCTGAGGGCGACGGCCGGCGCCGAGCTCAAGATGATGCTGCCGATGGTGACGGAAGCCGCGGAGCTGAAGAGCGCGCGAGAGCTCCTGCAGAAGGAGATCGAGCGCCAATCGAAGCTCGGCGAACAATTGCCGCGCAAGCTGCAGTTCGGGGCGATGCTGGAAGTGCCGGCGCTGCTTTGGCAGCTCGACGAACTGATGGCCGAAGTCGATTTCGTTTCGGTCGGCTCGAACGATCTCTTCCAGTTCGCCATGGCGGTCGACCGCGGAAATGCCCGTGTTTCCGAACGTTTCGACATTCTCGGCCGGCCGTTCCTGCGGATGCTCCGGGAGATCGTGCGGGCCGGCGAGCGCAACAATACGCCGGTGACGCTTTGCGGCGAGATGGCAAGCAAACCGCTCTCGGCCATGGCGCTGCTCGGGCTTGGCTTCCGGTCGGTTTCGATGTCGCCGACGGCTGTCGGGCCGGTCAAGGCAATGCTCCTGGCGCTCGATGCCGGCAGGCTCAACGAACTCCTCGAGACAGCGCTCGACGACGTCAAGTCCAACACGTCGATCCGCCAGCTCCTGGTCGATTTCGCTGCGGCGAACGGCATACCGGTTTAGATTGAACAAGAGGGCTCTCATCTCCGTCCGGACGCGATCCGGGCGAGGCGAGGGCATTTGGAGTGAGATTTGGCAAAGCTTCCCGTTGAAAAGATGCGCGAACTGGAGCGGCGGTTCGGCGAAATCGAGGCGCGCATGTCCGCCGGCCCGTCGGCCGACGTTTACGTGAAGCTGGCCTCGGAATATTCCGAGCTGCAGCCGGTCGTCTCGAAGATCCGCTCCTATGAGAAGGCGACTGCCGAGCTTGCCGACATCGCGGCAATGCTTGCCGACCGGGCGACCGACAAGGAGATGCGCGACCTCGCTGAGATGGAAAAGCCCGAAGTCGAAGAGAAGATCGAAGCGCTCGAGCAGGAAATCCAGATTCTGCTCCTGCCGAAGGATGCGGCCGACGAAAAGAGTGCGATCCTCGAAATCCGCGCTGGTACGGGTGGCTCGGAAGCCGCCCTCTTTGCCGGCGATCTCTTCCGCATGTACGAGCGCTACGCGGCAAGCAAGGGCTGGCGCGTCGAAGTGCTGTCTGCGAGCGAGGGCGAGGCCGGCGGCTATAAGGAAATCATCGCAACGGTATCGGGACGTGGTGTCTTCTCGCGGTTAAAATTCGAGTCCGGCGTCCACCGGGTTCAGAGGGTGCCGGAGACGGAAGCGAGCGGCCGGATCCATACCTCGGCGGCCACCGTCGCGGTGTTGCCGGAGGCCGAAGAGATCGACATCGACGTCCGCCCGGAGGATATCCGCGTCGACACGATGCGTTCCTCAGGAGCAGGCGGACAGCACGTCAATACGACCGATTCGGCTGTGCGCATAACCCATATTCCGACCGGCATCGTCGTCACCAGTTCGGAGAAGTCGCAGCATCAGAACCGTGCCAAGGCGATGCAGGTGCTGCGCTCCCGGCTGTATGACATGGAACGGCAGCGTGCCGACAGCGAGCGATCGGCAGACCGCAGGAGCCAGGTAGGCTCCGGCGATCGTTCCGAGCGCATACGCACCTACAATTTCCCGCAGGGACGCTTGACCGACCACCGTATCAATCTCACGCTCTACAAGCTCGACCGAATGATGGAAGGTGAGATCGACGACGTGGTGGATGCGCTTCTGGCCGACTATCAGGCAAGCCAGCTCGCGCTGCTCGGCGAAAGGCAGAACTGAGTTTCATGGCTCAAACCCTCGATAGCCTCCTGGCCGAGAGCCGCGACAGGCTCAAAGCCGCCGGCCTCGAATCGGCGGGCCTCGATTCACGGCACCTGATCTCCGGACTGCTCGACCTTTCGCTTGCCACGCTCCTGACGCGGGGAAGGGAGCCCGTCAGCGACGAGGATGCGGCTCGCATTCGTGCCGCGGTCGAGCGCCGAGCGGCGCGCGAGCCGGTCTACCGGATTCTCGGCGAGCGGGAATTCTTCGGCCTGAAGCTCAAGCTTTCGAAAGAGACGCTGGAACCCCGTCCGGACACCGAGACCCTCGTCGACTGCCTGCTTCCCCATGTGCGGCGGATCGCCTCACGTAAAGGGAGTTGTCGCATCGTCGACCTTGGAACGGGCACGGGCGCGATTTGTCTCGCTCTTCTCGCAGCGGTACTTGACGCGCGCGCTCTCGGTACCGATATATCGGAAGACGCCTTGGCGACGGCATTTGAAAATGCTCGCAGAAATGGCTTGGCGGAGCGCTTCGGAACTGTTCGAAGCAAGTGGTTCGAGGCGGTGGATGGACGGTTCGATATCATCGTCTCAAATCCGCCTTATATCCGGTCCAGTGTAATACAGGAGCTTGAACCGGAAGTGAGATATCACGATCCGGTCGCCGCACTAGATGGCGGAGAGGATGGGCTTGATGCCTATCGTGCTATTGCTTCTCACGCTGGTCGCCATCTTGAAACAGACGGCGTTGTAGGCCTGGAAATCGGTTTCGATCAAAAACGAGCGGTAACGGCGCTATTCGAAGCGCAGGGCTTCCGTTTGCTCTCTGCCGCAAAGGACCTCGGCGGCAACGATCGGGTCCTGGTGTTCCAGCAGGATATTGAGCGCAGCAATAACCGTTGAAAAAATGCTGCACTCGCACTTCTCTTTTCCGGAAGAGCAAAGAAAGGGCTTGGAATCCGGAAGGAAGCGGGCTAGTTTCACCCCGCGCACTGGGCAGAAGGTCATGGACCAAAGATTCGTTCCAGTATGACCTGGCCACGGGGATTGCTCTCAAGAAAGAGTTGCTAGGGTTCGACAGTGCCTTGTGCGGGTACCTGTTAATTTAACGTCGACCGGCGCCGAGATCGCTAAGAGGCGATCTGCCATGGCGCATGTTTTCTCAGGTGCGGACTTCCGCACCGAGAGCGGAACCACATGATCATCATTATCAAGAAAATTCAGGTGAATGGACTATGAGGCCAGGACAGCAAAACAAGCGCGGCCGTGGGCGGAATAACAACAACAGCGGAAACAACAACAACAACAACCGCAAGGGATCCAATCCCTTGACGCGGACCTACGACAGCTCCGGCCCGGATGTGAAGATTCGTGGTACCGCACAGCACATCGCCGAAAAATATGCGGCCCTTGCTCGCGACGCGCAGAGCTCCGGCGACCGCGTGATCGCTGAGAACTATCTGCAGCATGCCGAGCATTACAACCGCATCATCGCGGCTGCGCAGGCTCAGATGCAGGACCGGTTCCAGCGCGACGAACGCCAGGATTATCAGGATCGTGACTCTGCCGATCGCGATCAGGACGATCTGGATCAGGGCTATGCAGAGGAAACGCCGGTCGCTCCGTCGGCCGCAGCGGCTCCGGCCAACGAGCCTCAGCCGATCATCGACGGTTCGGGTCCTCAGCCCGTAATCGAGGGCATGCCTGCCGAAGTCGCTATGGAAGAGGAGGCGCAGGGCTCGGCCGGTCGTTCGGCCTCCCGTCGCCGCAGCACGAGCCGGCCCCGCCGGCAGCCGCGCCGTGGCGCGCAGGAAGAGGCAGGGGGCGACGCACAGCCCGAAACAGATGGCAATACCCCGGCGCTCGCCACCTCGGAGTAGCCCTTCCACAGTGATTCTTTTATAAGGCCCAGCCCGCAATGGCTGGGCTTTTTGCTTTCGCGGTAAATCTCGACGCGTGCCGCATCCACCGCGCGAGCGCATTCGCATGCGATTGTCTCTGCTGCCTCCATTTGCCGCTCTTTAATTCGGAAGAGCGCTGCCCCATATTTCGCTTCGAAGACCTGATCTCGCAATGCGAGGACGGGACAGGGACTCAAATTGTCAGCGCGTCCAAAGAGGCGCGCGGCGATGCAGTAAACGGGCTTGCCGAATGCGGGAGCCTGATCCTGAAACACCGGCCAGTGCCACGATGATGGGCTCGCCGGGCTATGGAGGTAAAGAATGGATATCGAAAAATATTCGGAACGAGTCCGCGGCTTCCTGCAGTCGGCGCAGACCTATGCACTGGCCGAAGGTCACCAGCAATTCACGCCCGAGCACGTCCTCAAGATACTGCTGGACGACGATCAGGGCATGGCGGCTTCCCTTATCGAGCGCGCCGGCGGTAATGCGCGCGAAGCCAAGGTCGGTACGGCCGCAGCTTTGGCGAAGCTTCCGAAGGTGACCGGCGGCAACGGCTCGGTCTATCTGTCGCAGCCGCTCGCCAAGGTGTTCACCGCAGCCGAAGAGGCGGCCAAGAAGGCCGGTGACAGCTTCGTAACCGTCGAACGCCTGCTCCTGGCGCTGGCGATCGAAAGCTCGGCCGCGACGGCGTCGATCCTCTCCAAGGCCGGCGTCACGCCGACGAAGCTCAACCAGGTCATCAACGAAATCCGCAAGGGCCGCACGGCCGACAGCGCCAATGCCGAACAGGGCTTCGATTCGCTCAAGAAATATGCGCGAGATCTGACCGCCGAGGCGAGGGAAGGCAAGCTCGATCCGGTGATCGGCCGCGACGACGAGATCCGCCGAACGATCCAGGTGCTTTCGCGCCGGACGAAGAACAATCCCGTGCTGATCGGCGAGCCGGGCGTCGGCAAGACCGCGATCGCGGAAGGTCTGGCGCTCAGGATCGTCAACGGCGATGTGCCTGAAAGCCTGAAGGACAAGCGCCTGATGGCACTCGACATGGGCGCGCTGATCGCCGGTGCGAAGTTCCGCGGTGAATTCGAAGAGCGGCTCAAGGCCGTGCTGAACGAAGTGCGCTCGGAAGGTGGCGAGATCATCCTCTTCATCGATGAAATGCACACGCTCGTCGGTGCAGGCAAGGCGGACGGGGCTATGGATGCCTCGAACCTCCTGAAGCCTGCGCTCGCCCGCGGCGAGTTGCACTGCGTCGGCGCGACGACGCTTGACGAATACCGCAAGCATGTCGAGAAGGACGCGGCCCTTGCCCGCCGGTTCCAGCCGGTAATGGTCGAGGAGCCGACGGTCGAGGATACGATCTCGATCCTGCGCGGCCTGAAGGAAAAATACGAGCAACATCACAAGGTGCGGATTTCCGATTCCGCGCTGGTCGCGGCTGCGGCACTTTCCAATCGCTATATCACCGATCGTTTCCTTCCGGACAAGGCGATCGACCTCATGGACGAGGCAGCCTCGCGCCTCAGGATGCAGGTCGATTCGAAGCCGGAGGAACTCGATGAACTCGACAGGCGTGTCATTCAGCTGAAGATCGAACGTGAAGCCTTGAAAAAGGAGACCGACGTTTCTTCCAAGGATCGCCTAGCCAAGCTCGAACTCGATCTGTCTTCGCTCGAAGAAGAGGCAGCCGCGTTGACAGCGCGCTGGCAGGCCGAGAAGCAGAAGCTCGGGCAGGCCGCCGATCTCAAGAAGAAGCTCGACGAGGCACGCAACGAGCTGCAGATCGCGCAGCGCAAGGGTGAATTCCAGCGGGCAGGGGAGCTTGCCTACGGCGTGATCCCGAATCTCGAAAAGGAACTGGCCGAAGCGGAAAGCCAGGATGGCGCCAGCGCCAACCCGATGGTGCAGGAGGTCGTGACCCCCGACAACATCGCCCACATCGTGTCACGCTGGACCGGCATTCCGGTCGACAAGATGCTGGAAGGCGAGCGGGACAAGCTGCTCAGGATGGAAGACGAGCTGGCGAAATGGGTCGTCGGTCAGGGTGATGCCGTGCAGGCTGTCTCACGGGCGGTTCGCCGTTCGCGCGCAGGGCTTCAGGATCCGAACCGGCCGATAGGCTCCTTCATCTTCCTCGGCCCGACCGGCGTCGGCAAGACGGAGCTCACCAAGGCGCTTGCCCGCTTCCTCTTCGACGACGAAACCGCGCTGATGCGGATCGACATGTCCGAGTACATGGAGAAGCATTCGGTCGCCCGCCTGATCGGTGCGCCTCCCGGCTATGTCGGTTACGAGGAGGGTGGGGCGCTGACGGAATCCGTCCGCCGCCGGCCTTATCAGGTCGTGCTGTTCGACGAGATCGAGAAGGCGCATCCGGATGTCTTCAACGTGCTTCTGCAGGTGCTTGACGATGGGCGCCTGACCGATGGTCAGGGGCGCACGGTCGACTTCAAGAACACGATGATCATCATGACCTCCAACCTCGGTGCGGAATACCTGACCGCACTCGGCGAAAACGAGGACAGCGATGCGGTTCGCGATCAGGTCATGGAGGTGGTGAGAGCCGCTTTCCGTCCGGAATTCCTGAACCGCGTCGACGAGATCATCCTGTTCCATCGGCTGCGCCGCTCGGAAATGGGCGCGATCGTCGACATCCAGCTCGAAAGGCTGCGCAAGCTCCTCTCGGATCGCAAGATCACGCTCGAGCTCGAGGACGATGCACGCGTTTTCCTGGCGGACAGGGGCTACGATCCGGCCTACGGCGCCCGCCCCCTGAAGCGGGCGATCCAGAAATACGTTCAGGATCCGCTGGCCGAAAAAGTGCTGCAGGGCGAGTTCCCGGATGGCTCGGTCATCAAGGTCGTTGCCGGTTCCGACCGTCTGAACTTCAAGCGCGGGGCAGGGGCGAACAAGGAAGCCGCGTAAGCCTCGCATTCCGACAGTCACGAAGGCCGCCCCAGGGCGGCCTTTTTGCTACGAGTTCGCGATCCCGTTGTTGTGTGGCTACTTGCTTGCGACCTCGTTGGCATCGTCGCCGAGAAGCTCATCGATGCGTTCGCGTTCCTTCTCGAACTTCGCCAGCGCCTCGCCGCCGAGCGATTTTCCTCCCGGTAGCCGGATACGCAAGGGATCCACCTTGTTGCCGTTGACGATCAGCTCGTAGTGGAGGTGCGGGCCGGTGGAGAGGCCGGTCGTTCCGACCCAGCCGATCACCTGACCCTGGACGACCTTCGTTCCCGGCTTCACGCTTTTGGCTATCGCGCTTTGGTGGTTGTAGGACGACACATAGCCGTTGGCGTGGCGGATCAGCGTCTGGTTGCCGTAGCCGCCGGAGTCCCAGCCGGCCTTCTGCACGACGCCGTTTCCGGCCGCGATGATCGGCGTGCCGCGCGGAGCGGACCAGTCGACGCCGGTGTGCATGCGCGAGAAGCCGAGGATCGGGTGGCGGCGCATGCCGAAGCCGGAGCGGAAATGGCCGTTCGGAACGGGATTGCGCAGCAGGAACTGGCGGATGCTCTTGCCGTCCTTGTCGAAATAATCGATCGAATTGTCGTCCGGATCCTGGAAGCGATAGAACCGCGTCTCCGCGTCGCCGAATTTGGCGTTGACGTAGAGCAGTTCCGAATCTTCCGTTGCCCGGCCGCTTTCATCGGTGACCGAGAAAAACGCTTCGAGCGAATCCGTCGGCTTCAGCTGAGCCTGGAAGTCGACATTGCTCGCCAAAAGCTTGACGACCAGCGCGATCATGTCGGCATTCATGCCGTAGGAAAGGGCTGCACGGTAGATGCCGTCGTAGACCCTCGGCAGATCGTGGCCGCTGGAGATCACCGGCCTGCCGGTATCGTCGAAGGCAGCCGCCACCGCTTCGAGCTTCGCCGGTTCGGCGCCTGGGATAAAACGGCCGTGGTCGTCCACTGCCATCGTCAGCACGTGCCGGCCACGTGAGTAGATCGTGGCGCGGACGATCTTTGCTTCTTCGCCCTTCTGAATGATGCCGATGCGCAGCACGTCGCCGGGGCCGAGTTCCTTGGCGCCGAGTGCTTGCTCGAGATAGCCGGCCGCATCCTCGGCCTGGGCCTTGGCATATCCCGCATTGATCATCGCCGTCGCAATGGGCGTGGCGCGGCGCACCGGTATGATGTCGTCGGCGTATTCGATGCTCTGCTTCGTGATGTTCTCGTAGGAGGAAACGCTCATGTTCTCCTCGACGACGCGCGCAGCAAGGCCCTGCATAAGGTCGAGGTTGTCGGCGTCGGAAGCGAAGCGTTGCGGGTCGACATAGAAGAGCGAGGCGACCTGGGTATTGCCTTCGGTCAGCACAGAGCCATTGGTGCGGACGTTCTCCTCGACCTCGTCGAGCGACATCGAGGGCCCGAGTGCGAAGCCGCCGCCGTTCAGCGGAAAATCCACAGTCTTCAATGCCACCTCGGACTCGACGTCCGAGCCGTAGATCGTTCCGGTCTTCACCGGCGGCGCCTCGGCGTCCGCCTCGTCCGTGGAGAAGATCGCCAGCGGGTCGAAGTCGGGATAGGCTTCGGAAGTCTGGTGGTTGGCGGCAAGCGCCATCTTGACATGGACGAACGGTTGGCGACGCACCACCTCCTTCTCGCCGTCATGGATCATCGTCGAGACTTCCATCACGGTCTTGTCGGCTGGCTTGGCGACGATGTTGGGGGAAAGAACGCGATCTCCCCGTTTGGCGGCGCCGACCGGCGCCGACGGATCGAGCGCGGCAAAGGCTTCCGCCGGAATCGCCAGCTGCTGCCGCCCGTCGAGGGCCGCAAAGAGCGCGACGCCCATCAGAAGACTTGAGGTAATGCCGGTCAAGAACGTGCCCGAGAGCCAGCGCATCGAGATCTCGCGCCGGTCCGGTGCGCGACGGCCGTCCGCTAGGATCGGCGGGTGGTCGCCAAGCGAACGAAGCATGTTCTTATCGCTGCTCATGCAGGCTGGAGGCCCCCTAAATGCTCTTGCCGTATGCTTATCGTCGATACGTTGCGCGAAGATGTGCATCTTCCATATAGCGAAGTCAAATCGCAGCGCAGGGAAGCCCCCGACGCCGCGCCTCCGGAACGAAGCGGCGATGATCTGGGTTAGATCGGTCGATTGTGAAGAAGTGAGGGCGAAATTATGTATCCACAGGCCGAGGGAGCGGCTCGAAAAAGAATCTGCGACCCGCAAAACCCTGCTTTGCCGGGCTTTGTCAGAAAACTGTCATTTTTTTTGAAGAACCCTGTTGACGTGTCGGAGTGAGGGGGTCTATAAGCCCGATCACTGACGAGGGCGGCGGCGCTGCTGGCGACGATGTCCTTCGCTCTAGGGTTTCCAAGATTGGCGGATGCTGATTGGCGGGGCTGGGCCTTTGAGGTTTTGGTCTTGTTGGAATGTTGACGGGATGTTTTTCTCGTCTGTTTTTTGACAATTGAATATAGAGAAAGAGAAACGTGGGCGGCGGAGCTTGCGGGACCTGAAGAGATTTGGGTTCTGGAAAGAGACTTTGGCGGTCACGTTTTGACAAGAGACAAACACCAGTTTTCTCGGTTCGGGCTTAGGCTTGGACTGATTGAAGATGGGTGTGAG
>ATWE01000029.1 GCA_000421085.1 Ensifer sp. USDA 6670 | reverse complement strand
CTATGACGACACCACCGGTTATCGCTGAGAGGATCGCCTATGGAAACCTATACGGCCATGCGCCATTTCGCCGATAGCTGGGGACTGCTTGCCATGACCCTCTTCTTCCTCGGCGTCGTCCTTTTCATCTTCCGGCCAGGCGCCAAAAGGTCTGCTGCTCAGGCCTTTGCCATCCCGCTGAATGAGGATTGATCCATGACGGACAAGCACATTGACGAGATAAGCGGCGTGGAGACAACCGGGCATGAATGGGACGGCATCCGCGAGCTCAACAATCCTCTGCCGCGCTGGTGGGTCTACAGCTTCTACGCGACGATCATCTGGGCGATAGGATATGCCGTCGCTTATCCATCATGGCCGATGCTGACGGAAGCGACCAAGGGCGTGCTCGGCTATTCCAGCCGCGCCGAGGTGAGTGCGGAACTGGCCGAAGCGAAGGCAGCGCAGGCGGTCAACCTTGAGCGCATCGCTTCGAGTGCGGTCGAGGACATCATGGCCAACCCGGAGCTGAAGCAGTTCGCGATCGCGGCCGGTGCATCTGCCTTCAAGGTGAATTGCGCACAATGTCATGGGTCGGGTGCGGCCGGCGGGAAAGGTTTCCCGAACCTGAACGACGACGAGTGGCTCTGGGGCGGCAAGCCTGAGGAGATCTATCAGACGATTGCGCATGGCATCCGCTACAGCGGAGACGGAGAGACGCGCGTCTCGGAAATGCCGGCCTTTACCGACATGCTGGCGCCCCGCGAGGTACGGGCGACCGCGGCCTATGTGGCCAGCCTCACCGGAACATCCTCCGACGCGGCGCTCGTGGAACCCGGCAAGCAGCTCTTCGCCGAGAACTGCGCCTCGTGCCATGGAGCGGATGCGAAAGGCGTCCGCGAATTCGGTGCTCCCAATCTTGCCGACGCGATCTGGCTGAACGGCGAGGGGGAGCAGGCGATCATCGATCAGATGAGATCGCCGAAGCATGGCGTCATGCCGGCCTGGTTGCAGCGCATCGGCGATCCGGTGGTGAAAGAGCTTGCGGTCTTCGTTCATTCACTGGGCGGCGGCGAGTAGCGGATACGAGATCCCGGCGGCCGCGCGAGAGCAGTGTGGCCGGCGTAACGACTTCTCTCTGTGAAGTTGTTCACTGCCGCCACGGGCCAGCGGCTCCCTTCTTCCGAAGAACTTTGGCTAACGAGCCGGGCACTTGGAGGCGGGTTGCGCCAGACGGACCTCAGCGTGCCCGGCGTTCACTGCGGCGCTTGCATCACCACAATCGAGGCGGCGTTGCGGGAAAGATCCGAAGTCGAACGGGCGCGCGTCAATCTCTCCACTCGCCGCGTTTCGATCGTCTGGAAAGAGGAGGTCGCTGGAAAGCGCAGCGATCCCTGAGAACTGGTGCGCGCGGTCGGCGAGCGCGGCTACGAGACCCATATCTTCACGCCCGGTGAGGGGGAAGGCGATGCCGTTCTGAAGCATTTGATCCGTGCGGTCGCGGTTTCGGGCTTTGCTGCGGCCAATATCATGCTGCTTTCGGTATCGGTCTGGTCGGGTGCGGACGCGGCCACACGCGATCTCTTCCACTGGGTCTCGGCCATGATCGCAGGGCCGACGCTGATCTACGCCGGCCGCTTCTTCTATCAGTCCGCCTGGAATGCGCTCCGCCACGGGCGGACGAACATGGACGTGCCGATCGCCCTTGCCGTCACTCTCTCCTATGCCATGTCGCTATACGAGACGATCGGCCATGGAGAGCATGCCTGGTTCGACGCGACCGTCACACTTCTGTTCTTTCTTCTCATCGGCCGGACGCTCGACCATATGATGCGCGGCCGCGCACGATCCGCGATCAGCGGCCTCGCGCGGCTATCGCCACGCGGCGCGACAGTCCTGCATGCCGACGGTTCGCCGGAATATCGCGCCGTCGATGAGATCGAACCCGGCGAGCGACTGATGATCGCTGCCGGCGAACGCATACCGTTGGACGGCTGCGTGGTATCCGGCAGCTGTGACCTGGACCGCTCGGTCGTCAACGGCGAGAGCGAGCCGATATCGGTCAGCTCGGGTGACGCGGTCGAGGCCGGCACGCTCAACCTTACCGGCCCGTTGGTGCTCCGGGCAACGGCAAACGCGCGCGACTCCTTCGTCGCCGAGATCATGGGGCTGATGGAGGCGGGAGGGCGCTAAGCTGGTGTCATCCACCGCGCGGATGATGGTGATCCAAACAATCGATTTTACTAATCATCAAGTGTGCTCGATAGGAGACACGACGAAAGAATTCAAGTGAGTGCGGCCCCGTGCGCTAAAGACGCCGGGCATGGTCACGGCGATGCAATAGTCAACATCGGGCAACACCCTATCAACTATCAAAGACGTTCTGAGAAGAGACGATGACACGCACTCAAAAAGAGAAGATGCTCGCAGGCGAGATGTACAATGCAGCGGATCCAGACATCCAAGCCGACTTGCTGGCCGCTGGGGCTTGGCTGAAACGCTACAATAGTACTTTAGGCGACTCCGCCGAGCAGTGGCATTTGTTCCTCCGCGAACGGCTATGCGAGGTTGGGCCTGGAGCGGTTATCCGTCCGCCCTTTCACTGCGATTACGGCTTCAACATCAGTATCGGAGCCCACGCCTATATGAATTTCAACTGCGTCATCCTCGACGTGGCAAAGGTGACGATCGGCGAAGGAACCGCAATTGGGCCTGCTGTGCAGATCTATACCGCCGATCATCCGGATGACCCCGAGCAGCGGCAGGCGGGGCTGCAGCTCGGGCGACCTGTCCGCATTGGCAAGCACGTATGGATTGGCGGTGGCGCGATCATCCTCCCGGGCGTGACCATTGGCGATCATGCGGTCGTTGGCGCTGGCAGCGTAGTCACGCGCGACGTCCCTGCGGGCGCAAAAGTAATGGGAAGCCCAGCTCGGGTAAGGGGCTGACCTTCGGCCCCTTGGTGGCGCGCTTGCCAGATGGCTGGAGCTCTCGAGGCGCTCTGTTTGCCATGCGGACGTTCGGGGCGCAACAGAATCAAGGCCAGCCACTGATGGGCGCAGGAAATTGACCGCCGTTAAAACTTGAATAACAACTAACACGCGCGGGGATATCGATGCCGATAATTATGAGTGTTGTGGGATTTCTTATCCTTTCTATTGTGGCCCATACCGGGACGTTCCACCCGCTTCTGCTTCGCTGGCGGATGTTAAGGCACTGATCGAGGGAAACAGGCAAAGCCTTGCAATGGCAGCCGTTGGTTTCGTGGCCTCCAACTTGCTGAAGACGAAGGAAACGGCACTACAAGAATGGCATCCGCGATCTTACGACCAACTTGCCTTCCCTTACTGGCTCGAACAGTTTCAGAACACGATTCTAGATAAAGGTCGTGGAAACGCCTTTTTTGCGCATTTTCTATTTCCGCATAGTCCCTCGGTCTACAACAAAGATTGCAAACCAACGAACCGTTGGATTGAGAGATCCTATCTTTCGGCAGTCCGCGGGTTGGCAGGTCAAGAGCTAGATGAAGCGCGCGTGAAAGAATATGGATTCTACTTCGCTCAAACGCTGTATCTCTCCAAGCAACTAGATAAGTTCTTTAATGCGGTTCTCAGTGATAAGAGATTTCAGGACGCTACGATAGTCGTTCATGGCGACCACGGCTCACGTATTTCTGCGGGTAGAAATGTCGAGACTATGTCTCCGAGGGATTACGTCGACAATTATTCCGCTCTTTACGCGATCAGAAAGCCGGGCGTGACGACGGGTACGGACTACACGCTACACTCGGTTCAGTGGCTAAACGCTTCTCTGTTCCGTGGCAATGTATCAGAGGTTGCCCCGACCGAAGTAGGATCTATGCAGGGTAAATCTGACGATCCAGCAGTGTACGCACCCATTACCGACCCAGACCACGTTGCTATAATGCCGATGCATGACTTTGACGCATCCCATTGATCACTCGCCTGCATCGGAGGACTCATCGCTTCAGCGGGCGTCCCATTAGTCCCCACGGCCCGCACACTTTTCTGCGCAGCCGAATTGGCTCCGCACCGCAACTCGCTGCCACGAATGCGCACCCGAAACGGCTGGAGCGAAAATTGGATAAACTTGCGGGCAGGGTCAATCGCTCTCTCTCAGCTTGCGAAAGAGCTAATCTCCGCGCTGTCGAACCTAGGGCAGCTTGCGCGCCTACGAGTAAACGTTGAAGAGTCAGGCCAGGTCACTAGCGTCAGTCGATCAAGAGATAATTGGCCACGTTTCAGCTATTTAGGAACGAACACGCTACCTTAGAAGCTAGATCCAAGTCTGTATGGCCACGGTCCGTTCAGCCGCGGAACTGTCGACGTCGACAAACTCGCCCTTGTTCTCCGAGGGCAGGGGACGGCATGGACCACCGGCGGTCTCGGGGGCGGAAATGATCAGACCGGACAGCGCGGTGCTGGTGGAACGGACGCGCTTTGCGTCTCGTTCTCTCGTTCGGCATTATCTCTTCGGCAAAGCTGCGATGTACGACCGCCCGCCAAAGGATCAAGGCTCTCGACTATCCTCTCGAACACGTCGTGAGCCGACGATAAAACGTGGTTCCGAACGAACGAGCAGCACTTCACTGAGTCGCAACCACCGATGGATTGTTCAATGTACGCGCGGCACGAGGCAACACCTTCACGCCAATTGAGACCTGCACGACGGTCGCGGTCCCGCACTGCATTGCGGAATATGCCGGTAGCTCGGCTTTCTCAATTTTTTGGTACGCTCGAAGGCTCACGCGATGACGCGATCATGGAGTGATCGAGGGGTCAAATGCGGCACCTCGAGATGGTGAGCACGCCCCGCGGCGGGAACTTTGACATCATGAGCCTGCTCGATGCGGTGATATCAAGCATCATAATAGGTGCGGCCACGGCCCAGCAATTCGGACTTCACGAGTCCCCGTTGCTACGCATCGGAAAACATCGACTTGATAGTGATCGCGAGCAACTGGTCATGGCAGTTGCTTTAAGCGCGGCATCCAGGTTATAAACTGGTACGCCATAATACGGCAGGGCGGATTCGTTCTCTTGCGGAACTTATACCTGGTTTGGCGGATTTAGACGAGGTGAGCCGATGAACGATGCACTGGCAGGGAATGCCATTCGGGTAGAGCGTCCGACAAAGACATTGCGGGAACTGGCACTCGACAAGGTGCGGGACGCTATTGTAGACGGTTATTTCAGACCGGGTGATCGCCTCGTTGAGCGCGATCTCTGTGCGCAACTCGGTGTCAGTCGTACAATCGTCCGTGAGGTGCTGCGGCACCTCGAATCCGAGGGCCTCGTCGCGAACTTGCCTAACAAAGGGCCGATCGTCGCGCGTCTAGACCTGAATGAAGCGAAGCAGATCTACGAAATACGCGGCGCCCTCGAAGGGATGGCCGCCCGACTTTGTGCGGAGCGAAACGACTCGACCATTGTTGCAGCCCTTGAAGCGTCCTTGGAAGGCATCCGCCAGAGCTATGCTGCCAAGGATATGCCCGCGGTTCTCAATCACACCTCCGCGTTCTACCAGACGCTTTTTACCAAGGTCGATCGCCACGTTGCCTGGGGCGTCGTCAGCCTGCTGACCGTCCGGATCAACCATCTGCGTTCCATGACGATAAAGACTAGGAATCGTGTCGTCGAAGGACCGGCACAGATGGAAAAGATCGTTGAGGCCATCCGAAAAGGCGACGGCGAAGCGGCTTACAAGGCTGCCATTGATCATGTCGCCAGAGCTTCCGTCATCGCGGAGGCGGTACTCTCGGCGCAGCAGACGGGCGACTGACGAGGTTACGACTACGATCGGCACGAAGGCTGACTCTACCCACCTCAGACTGGTTCTCAGATCTGCTCGTTGGCCGCCAGCCGACTGGCGCTCCTTTCTTCTAATTGCACTCTTTGGGTAATCCGCAGCGTTTGTGCAGCATGATGTGGTAGTTATTGCTCTATGGAACATCCTTCGGGTTGTGTCGCCGCCTGAACACCATCCCCTGAACGCATCAGAATCGCCGCCTTAACGTGGCCGCTGCTGACGTGCTCGGGTTTGCGCACGATGCGCATTCCCCGCATCCCGCTGCAAAAAACCGACCGCGATCAAAGCGCTCGGTTTGCGTTCGCCCTCAATCGCAAATTTTTTCCTACCAAAATCGGGCACTTGGCCGGAATTCGGCCTTTGCGTTGAAGAGCCACTTGACTGTCTCATATGATGGAATACCATAACACCAAGTAGCTCACAGGAAGGATGTCCAATGCCCGTTCAGATCCGCAAGACTCTGCTCCAGATGGAAACGACCCTGAGCGAGGGCGGGAAAGCCGCCCCTCAGCCGTTAAAGCTGTTTTCGGCGGTGGCGGTGGTGAAAAATCCGTGGGCTGGGCGCGGCTTCGTCGAAGATCTGAGGCCGGAGATTCACAGGGCGGCACCAGTACTGGGCGAGCTTCTAACCAGGATGATCATTGATGCCGTTGGATCCGCCGAGGCGGTTGAAGCTTATGGAAAAGCCGCCGTGGTGGGGATCGATGGCGAAATCGAGCACGCCTCGGCGCTCATCCATACCTTGCGTTTCGGCAATTACTATCGCCAAGCGGTTGGCGCCAAATCATACCTGGCCTTCTGCAATACGCGCGGCCCTGCCAATGCCCCCATCATGATCCCCCTGATGGACAAGAACGATGAGGGGCGCCGTTCGCACTACCTGACGATCCAGACCGCAGTACCCGATGCCCCAGCCGCCGATGAAATTGTGGTGGCCCTCGGCGCCTCGACTGGCGGACGTCCTCATCACCGGATCGGCGACCGTTACCAGGATTTGAAGGAGCTTGGGCAAGATGTCACCAATCCGGCCGGCGTCTGAGCGGCGGTGGACACCTCGATGCAAACGGTTACATCACACACACCCGGGGAGGGCGGCGCCTCCCTTCCGCGCAAGACCACTGCGCGCGGCACCGCCTACTTCGAAGCCGGCGATGGCGAGACGGTAATCCTCATTCACGGCGTCGGTATGCGCCTAGAGGCTTGGGCGCCACAAATCGAGGCTTTCGCAAAAACCCACCGGGTTTTCGCATTAGACATGCCGGGGCATGGCGCAAGCGAAAAAATCCCGGCGGGCAGCACGGTGCGGGATTACGTTGCTTGGTTTGGCTGCTTTCTGGAAGACCTGAGCATCGCACGGGCAAGTATCGCCGGACATTCGATGGGTGCACTTATTTCCGGAGGCGCGGTTGCAACATTTTCCGACCGGATCACTCGTGTCGCTTATCTCAACGGCGTTTATCGCCGCGACGCCGCGGCGAAAGCTGCAGTCCTGGCGCGCGCTGAAGCTATCCGTGAAAACGGGGTCGACGCGGAAGGGCCTTTGGAGCGGTGGTTCGGCGAGGATCCGGAGAGCCAACGTGCTCGAGAACTAACACGAACATGGTTGGAGATGGTCGATCCGGAAGGATACGCGATTGCCTATGCCGCCTTTGCGGGGGGCGATGAGATCTATGCAGACTGCTGGCCGTCCGTCGAATGCCCGGCTCTCTTCCTAACGGGCTCGGGAGATCCGAATTCGACACCGGAAATGGCCAAACAGATGGCGTCTGTGACGCCAAAGGGGTGGGCGCGCATTGTCGATGGTCACAGACATATGGTCAATCTGACCGCCCCCGAGATCGTCAACGCGCTGATGTCCGAATGGCTGACTTCCAGGGAGAAACCGAGATGACTGCGGAAGTTTTCGACCCGAGAGCCTTGCGAGACGCGTTCGGCGCATTCGCAACCGGAGTGACGGTGGTGACGGCGAGCGATGCGGCAGGCAAGCCAATCGGCTTTACGGCCAATTCCTTTACGTCCGTCTCATTGGATCCGCCGCTGCTGCTCGTTTGCCTTGCCAAGAGCTCGCGCAATTATGAATCGATGACTTCGGCAGGGCGTTTCGCCATCAACGTCTTGTCCGAAACGCAAAAAGACGTCTCGAATACATTTGCCCGCCCCGTGGAGGATCGGTTTGCAGCGGTCGACTGGCGGCTTGGCCGGGACGGCTGCCCGATATTCTCAGATGTGGCGGCCTGGTTCGAGTGTTCGATGCAGGACATCATCGAGGCGGGTGATCATGTCATCCTAATTGGTCGCGTTACCGCCTTCGAAAACAGCGGCCTCAATGGCCTGGGTTACGCCCGGGGCGGCTACTTCACGCCGAGGTTGGCAGGAAAGGCGGTTTCCGCTGCCGTTGAGGGAGAAATTCGTCTCGGTGCGGTGCTCGAACAGCACGGCGCGGTATTTCTGGCGGGCAATGAAGCCCTGTCGCTTCCGAATTGCACCGTCGAAGGCGGCGATCCTGCGCGCACGCTTGCCGCCTATCTCGAACAACTGACCGGGCTGAACGTCACCATCGGATTTCTCTACTCGGTCTACGAGGATAAGAGCGATGGTCGTCAAAACATCGTTTACCACGCGCTGGCCAGCGACGGTGCACCACGACAAGGCCGGTTTCTCAGGCCGGCGGAGCTCGCTGCGGCCAAGTTCAGCAGCAGCGCGACCGCCGATATCATCAATCGTTTCGTACTCGAAAGCTCTATCGGCAATTTCGGCATGTATTTCGGCGACGAGACCGGCGGCACGGTCCATCCGATCGCGAAGAAGGACGCACACTCATGAAATTCTCACTCTTCGTTCACATGGAGCGCCTGGATGCTTCGCAAGACCACAAGACGCTTTACGAAGAATTCATCAAGCTTTGCGAAATCGCCGACAAAGGCGGCATGCACGCGATCTGGACCGGTGAACATCATGGAATGGAGTTCACTATTGCCCCGAATCCTTTCGTAACGATTGCCGACCTTGCCCGCCGCACTAAGTCCGCGCGGCTTGGAACCGGCACGGTGATCGCGCCCTTCTGGCATCCGATCAAGCTCGCGGGAGAAGCCGCAATGACCGATCTGATCTGCGACGGTCGCCTTGACATCGGAATTGCCCGCGGCGCCTATTCCTTCGAGTACGAGCGGCTGCTGCCGGGCCTCGACGCCTGGAACGCTGGGCAGCGCATGCGCGAACTCATTCCGGCGGTGAAGGGGATCTGGGCGGGTGATTACGCCCACGACGGCGAGTTCTTCAAGTTTCCGGCCACGACCTCGTCACCGAAGCCGCTGCAGAAGCCCCATCCGCCGATATGGATTGCTGCGCGCGACCCCAACTCGCACGAGTTTGCCGTTGCGAACGGCTGCAATGTGCAGGTGACGCCGCTCTGGCAGGACGACGAGGAGGTCCGGAGCCTGATGGCACGGTTCAACGACGCCTGCGCCAAGGATCCAGAGGTCCCGCGACCGAAGATCATGCTGCTGCGGCACACCTATGTCGGCTCCGACGAGGCGGATATTGCGAAGGCAGCTCATGAGATGAGCGTATACTACAATTACTTCTTCGCCTGGTTCAAGAACGAAAGACCGGTCAGACAAGGCCTAATCGATCGGATTCCGGAAGAGGAAATTGCCGCCAATGCCATGCTCTCAGGCGAGGCAATGCGACGAAACAATGTCGTCGGCGCAGCCGACGAGGTCATCGCCCGCATCAAGAGCTACGAGGCAATGGGGTATGACGAATATTCCTTCTGGATCGACACAGGCATGACCTTCGAGCGCAAGAAGGCTTCGCTCGAACGCTTCATCGCCGATGTCATGCCAGCATTTGCGGAGTAGGGCACATGCAGCGCTTCCAGTGTTACATCAACGGTGAATTCGCAGACGGCGAAGCCCGCTTCGAAAGCATTGATCCCGCCACCGGCCGTGTCTGGGCGGAGATGCCAGAGGCACGGGAAGCGGACGTCAATCGTGCCGTCGAGGCTGCACGTATCGCCCTTCACGACCAGCCATGGTCGACACTGACCGCCACGCAGAGAGGCAAGCTCCTCTACAAGCTTGCCGATCTCGTCGTTGAGAATGCCGGAAGACTTGCCGAGTTGGAGACCCGGGACACGGGCAAGATCATTCGCGAAACATCGGCGCAGATCGCTTATGTCGCCGACTACTATCGCTACTATGCCGGACTAGCCGACAAGATCGAGGGCTCCCATCTGCCTATCGACAAGCCGGACATGGATGTCTGGCTGCGCCGGGAGCCGATCGGCGTCGTGGCCATGGTGGTACCCTGGAACAGCCAGCTCTTCCTTTCGGCCGTCAAGATCGGTCCGGCACTGGCGGCGGGGTGCACCATGGTGGTGAAGGCCTCGGAAGATGGGCCGGCGCCGCTTCTCGAGTTCGCCCGGCTGGTGCATCAGGCGGGCTTTCCTGCCGGCGTCGTCAACATCATAGCGGGCTTTGGCCCGTCATGCGGCGCGGCGCTCAGCCGCCATCCGCAGATCGATCACATCGCCTTTACTGGCGGGCCAGAAACGGCGCGCAACATAGTACGGAATTCAGCGGAAAATCTCGCCTCGATCTCGCTCGAGCTCGGCGGCAAATCGCCCTTCATCGTCTTTGGCGACGCTGATCTTGAAAGTGCGGCCAATGCCCAGATCGCCGGGATCTTTGCCGCGACCGGGCAGAGCTGCGTGGCTGGCTCACGGCTGATCGTCGAGAAAAGTGTCAAGGACCGCTTCTTGCAGATCCTTAAGGCCAAGGCAGAGACGATTCGCATCGGCAGCCCGCTCGAGATGTCGACGGAGGTGGGTCCGCTCGCGACGGAGCGCCAATCCAACCACGTCAAGGCTCTTGTCGCACGCTCGCTGGCCGCTGGCGCGAAGCTGGTGACCGGAGGCATGGCGCCGGAGGGCGCCGGGTTCTATTATCGCCCGACCATTCTCGATTGCGACGGCAGCGCATCGCCGTCCCTCGAAAACGAATTCTTCGGTCCTGTGCTCTCGGTTCTGTCTTTCGAGACAGAAGCTGAAGCTCTCCATCTCGCCAACGACTCCCGCTTCGGCCTTGCAGCCGGGGTCTTCACCCAGAATCTCACCCGAGCGCACCGCCTCATGAAGGGAATTCGCGCGGGAATCGTTTGGGTCAATACCTATCGGGCGGTCTCCCCGGTCGCGCCCTTCGGCGGCTTCGGGCTCTCGGGGCACGGGCGTGAAGGCGGCCTGGAGGCGGCGCTCGACTATACTCGGACCAAGACAGTTTGGCTGAGGACGTCGGACGATCCAATTCCTGATCCCTTCGTGATGCGGTGACGGTGATGTTTTACGAGATCCGCACCTATCGGCTGAAGAATGGCTCGATCCCTACCTACCTGAAGGTGGTCGAGGAAGAAGGAATAGCTATCCAGAGGAAGCATCTCGGCGAACTTGTCGGCTACTTCTTCTCCGAGATCGGGCCGATCAACGAGGTCGTCCACATCTGGGCTTATCCGAGCCTCGATGAGCGCGAGCGTCGGCGAGCCGCACTCATGAACGATGCGGCCTGGCGGGATTTTCTTCCCAAGATACGCGACCTGATAGAAGTCGCTGAAAATAAGATCATGAAGGCGGCGCGATTTTCGCCGACAGGTGCCGTCGCGTCTTAGAACAACCAAGCAAAACCGGAACACGGAGCAAGGGAACATGAAAAGGATATTAGTTTTGGCGGCCACTGCCGCGACGATTGCTACAGCGATGCCGGCGACGGCTGCCGATCTCGTTTTCACGAGTTGGGGAGGGACCACGCAGGACGCGCAGAAGATCGCCTGGGCCGAGAAATTTACCGAAAAGACGGGCATTAACGTGCTGCAGGATGGCCCGACCGATTACGGCAAGCTGAAGGCTATGGTCGAGGCGAATGCCGTCACCTGGGACGTCGTCGACGTCGAGGGCGATTACGCCGCTCAGGCCGGCAAGAAGGGCCTCCTCGAGAAACTCGACTTCTCTGTCATCGACAAGTCCAAGCTCGATCCGCGCTTCGTCACCGACTATTCGGTGGGCAGCTTCTATTATTCCTTCGTCATCGGCTGCAACAAGGATGCGGTCGATGCCTGCCCGAAGACCTGGGCGGACCTCTTCGACACCCAGAAATTCCCAGGAATGCGTGCCTTCTATAAGTGGTCCGCGCCGGGTGTCATCGAGGCCGCCCTGCTTGCCGACGGTGTATCGGCCGACCAACTATATCCGCTCGATCTGGATCGCGCTTTCAAGAAGCTCGACACGATTAAGTCCGATATCATCTGGTGGTCAGGCGGCGCGCAGTCGCAACAGCTCCTCGCCTCCGCCGAAGCGCCCTTCGGTAGCGTTTGGAACGGCCGAATGACGGCGCTCGCGCAAAGCGGCATCAATGTCGAGACTTCCTGGGAACAGAACATCACCGCCGCCGACGCTCTCGTAGTCCCCAAGGGCGCGAAGAACAAGGAAGCGGCGATGCAGTTCATTGCGCTCGCCACATCGGCAGAAGCTCAGGCCGACCTTGCAAAGATCACGGGATACGCGCCGATCAACTTGGATTCGCCTAAGATGATGGATCCGGAATTGGCGAAGACCCTGCCGGACGCGCAGACTGCAAGCCAAGTGAATGCGGACATGAACTATTGGGCCGAGAATCGCGATGCCATCGGCGAGCGCTGGTACGCCTGGCAGGCGAAGTAATCATTGGGAACGGCTGGAAGGACGTTGTGGCGTTCTTCCGGTCGCTCCGGCAGCCGGAAAGCGGCGCGCCTTGCGTTTAGGGAGGAGAAACTATGGTATCGCAGACCGAAACCGGGAGTGGGAGACCGTATTCGCCTGCACAGGTCCGGCGGCTGACCGACTTTGATCTGACATTGCCAGCCCTAGGACTGCTGATCCTGTTCTTCGTCCTGCCGGTCGCCATGCTGTTAACGCGCAGCGTCACAGAGCCGGTGCCGGGTCTCGGCAACTATGCCGAATTGCTGGGCTCCTCAACCTACCTGCGAATATTCGCAAACACCTTCATCGTTTCTGGCCTCGTCACACTTGTCTCGTTGCTAATTGGCTTTCCTGTCGCCTGGGCACTGGCCATCATGCCCAACCGCGCGGCATCCATTGTGTTCGCCATTCTGCTTCTGTCCATGTGGACGAACCTTCTTGCGCGTACCTACGCGTGGATGGTGTTGCTTCAGCGCACAGGTGTCATCAACAAGATGCTGCTTGGAATGGGGCTCATCGATACGCCGCTTCCGCTCGTCAACAACTTGACGGGAGTGACGATCGGCATGACCTACATCATGTTGCCCTTCATCATCCTGCCGCTCTATGGCGTCATCCGGAAGATCGATCCTGCCATCCTGCAGGCGGCTGCTCTTTGTGGCGCCAATCGCTGGCAGTCGCTCGTGCGCGTGCTGCTGCCGCTCGCAATGCCGGGCATGGCGGCAGGTGCGCTTATGGTCTTCGTGATGTCGCTCGGCTACTTCGTTACGCCGGCGCTGCTCGGCGGTACTTCGAACATGATGCTCGCGGAGCTCATCGCACAGTTCGTCCAGTCTCTCGTCAACTGGGGCATGGGCGGCGCGGCGGCCCTGGTGCTGCTGGTCGTGACCCTGGCGCTGTACGCCGTGCAGCTTCGTTTCTTCGGCACAAACCGGATGGGAGGGCGCTGACATGCTCCTGAATTTCGACCGTCTGGGCTGGTGGAAGCTCGTTCTCATCGGCATCACGTTGCTGACAACTGCCTTCTTGCTCCTCCCCATCCTATTCATAGCGGCACTCTCCTTCGGTTCGTCGCAATGGCTGATATTCCCGCCGCCCGCTTGGACGCTCAGATGGTACCAGGAGCTACTCGAAGATCCCCGTTGGCTGGACTCCGCCTGGACGAGCTTCCGCATTGCAATCATCGTTACGGTGCTGTCGGTTCTTCTCGGTCTAGTCACTTCTTTCGGTCTGAACCGCGGGCGGTTCTTGTTTCGGGAAGCGTTGAAGGCGCTATTCCTGACGCCGATGATCCTGCCCGTCGTCGTGCTAGCAGTGGCGTTATACGCCTTCTTCCTGCAGATCGGTCTCAATGGAACCCTCACCGGCTTCGTCATTTCCCATCTGGTGCTGGCTCTGCCGTTCTCAATCCTGTCGATCACCAATGCGCTCGAGGGCTTTGATAAATCGATTGAGGATGCCGCCGTTCTGTGCGGCGCTTCGCCTTTCGAAGCCAAAATCCGTGTGACGCTGCCGGCCATCAGCCACGGCGTCTTCTCCGCGGCAATATTTTCCTTCCTCACCTCTTGGGACGAAGTGGTCGTCGCAATTTTCATGGCGAGCCCGACGCTTCAGACGCTTCCCGTTAAGGTTTGGTCGACGTTGCGACAGGATTTAACGCCGGTCGTTGCCGCCGCCTCTACGCTTCTCATCCTCTTGACAGTGCTTCTGATGGTGCTCGTCGCCATCGTACGCAAAGGATTAAAATCATGAATAGATCCTTCCTGCAGATCCGCGGCATCCGCAAGGAGTATGGCCCGGTAACGGCCGTGCAAGATGTCACTCTCGATGTTGCACAGGGGGAATTCCTGACCTTTCTTGGCCCTTCGGGATCCGGAAAAAGCACGACGCTTTACATTCTGGCCGGTTTTGAGAACCCGACGCGCGGCGACATCCTGCTAAATGGCGAAACGCTGCTGGCGACGCCTTCGCACAAACGCAACATCGGCATGGTGTTCCAGCGCTATACGCTGTTTCCGCATCTGTCCGTCGGCGAGAACATCGCCTTTCCGCTAAAGGTCAGGCGCCTTCCGAAGGTGGAGATCGACGCCAAGGTGAGCGCGATGCTGAAGCTCGTCCGGTTGGAAGGTTTTGAGGACCGTAAGCCCGCTCAGATGTCCGGCGGCCAGCAACAGCGCGTGGCCTTGGCCCGCGCACTCGCCTATGACCCGCCAGTGCTGCTGATGGATGAGCCGCTTTCTGCCCTCGACAAAAAGCTGCGCGAGGAAATCCAGCACGAAATCCGCCGGATCCACCAGCAGACGGAAGTCACAATCCTCTATGTCACGCATGACCAGGAGGAGGCACTTCGTCTTTCCGATCGCATCGCCGTTTTCTCAAAGGGCGTGATCGATCAGATCGGCACAGGGCCGGAACTATACGCCAACCCGGCTACTCGGTTCGTGGCCGAGTTTATCGGCGACAGTGATTTTCTCCCTTGCGATGTGGTCTCTACGGTTAATGGCCGAGCCGAGATTGCTGTTTGCGATTCCATGACCGTTTCGAACATTCCGCTTCATGGGACTGCTTCTTCGGGGAGCAAAGCAGCGCTTATGCTGAGGCCGGAGCGGCTATTGTTGTCAAAGACGAAGTCAGACATCGGGTTGCCGGTCACGGTCAGCGACATCACCTTTCTTGGCAACAACGTGCATGTGGCCACGAAGACCCGCAAAGGCAACGTCCTGTCCGTCCGCCTTCCCTTCGGTCATGAAGCGATCTCAGGACTGAATCGGGGAGATGCGGTTTGGCTGAGATTTGATGCCGGGTCGGCGCACGTCTTCGGTCAGTGAAATAGCCGCTATTTCGGTGAGACACCGGCCGATTGAACAGGAGCCGCCCGGAAACAAGGCGACGCGCCAGGAGACCTGCGCATGACGATTTCTGAAACACTTCTCGTCAAACTGAAGGATCCCAGTCTCGCTGTCGACAAGGGTTTGATCGGCGCCGAATGGCTTGACAGAAGCGACAGCGGCAAGACGTTCGAGGTCAGCAATCCGGCGACCGGCGAGGTCATCGCCATCTTGCCCGACATGGGACGGTCCGAAACCGCACGTGCGATCGATGCGGCCCACGCGGCGCAAAGGGCGTGGGCGGAGAAGACGGGCAAGGAACGCGCCGCGATGCTGCGCAACCTCTACGACCTCGTGGTTGCCAATGCTGACGACCTCGCCACCATCCTGACGATGGAAATGGGTAAGCCGCTTACGGAGGCGAAGGGCGAGATTCTTTACGGCGCGTCTTACGTCGAGTGGTTTGGCGAGGAGGCGAAGCGCGTCTACGGAGACACGATTCCCGGCCACCAGCCGGACAAGCGCATCATCGTTCTCAAGCAGCCGATCGGGGTCGTGGCGGCGATCACGCCGTGGAATTTTCCGAATGCGATGCTCGCCCGAAAACTGGCGCCTGCCGCTGCCGCAGGCTGCGCAGTGGTTTCGAAGCCCGCCGCGGAGACGCCGCTGTCGGCGCTGGCGCTAGCCTTGCTCGCAGGGCGCGCCGGCCTGCCTGCCGGAGTCTTCAACGTAATTCTGTCGACTGATTCCGCGGAAGTTGGCAAGGAAATGTGTGCGAACGACAAGGTTCGCAAGCTGACCTTCACCGGCTCTACCAACGTCGGTAAAATATTGATGCGCCAGGGCGCCGACCAGATCATGAAGCTGGGTCTGGAACTCGGAGGCAACGCGCCGTTCATCGTCTTTGACGACGCCGATCTCGACGCCGCTGTCGAAGGCGCCATGGTCGCCAAATACCGCAACAACGGGCAGACCTGCGTCTGCGCCAACAGGCTCTTCGTGCAAGCCGGAATTTACGACGCCTTTGCCGCGGAGCTGGCTGCCAAGGTGCGGGAGATGAAGATCGGCGACGGGTTTGAGCCGGAGATCGACGCTGGCCCGCTGATCTCGGAGAAGGCTCTCGCCAAGGTCGAGGAACATATCCGGGACGCCGTGACGAAGGGTGCCGATCTGGTTCTGGGCGGCAATTCGCGGGGCGGATTGTTTTTCGAGCCGACCGTCCTGACCGGAGTCACCATGGACATGAAGATTGCTCGCGAGGAGACGTTCGGCCCCGTTGCGCCGCTCTTCAAGTTCGAGACCGAGAAAGAAGTTGTCGGTATGGCCAACAAGACCGAGTTCGGCCTAGCATCCTATTTCTACTCCAAGGATGTGAGCAAAATATTCCGCGTGGCGGAAGCGCTAGAATACGGCATGGTAGGCATCAATACAGGCCTGATCTCTACGGAGGTCGCACCGTTCGGCGGTATCAAGCAGTCGGGGCAAGGCCGCGAGGGCTCCAAATACGGTATCGATGACTATGTGGAAACCAAGTATCTCTGCCTCAGCATTTGAGCGGCCGACGAGCACATTGCTGGTGAGGGTCCAGCACATCGTACTGGCAATGTTCCCGGTGTGTGCTTGGAATGTCGCCTCTCGCATCTATTGGAAGGATGACAGCGCCAGAAATAAATGCTCAAAGGAAGGTTCGACCTGCTCGAGACGGGAACACTATGAAAACGCCGTGGAAATTTCTTGCCCGTATAACGTCGCGGCGACCATCAGCGAGAGCGCAAGTGACCTCGGCCGGGAACGACCCAGTGCCCAAGGCTCTCGAGAACGAAATTGCGCATATGCCAGAACCTCCGCGCAGTTTGACGGTGACTGCCAGACCACCTGGAGATGGCGACGACTCGGTTGATCAGGTTGCATCGAGTGACGAGAGAGGCGACGACGAAATCGCACTGGCTATAGAGCCGCCGATCGATGCTGAAGCGAATTCTCCGGCTCCGGAAAGCGCGGCAAGCACAAAGTCGCAAAGCAAACCGCGGATCGACCGTCGAGAACGTCGCAAGAGCGGCAACGCCCACGTGGCTGTGCACAGCGTTCATCAAGGTGGGCAACCATCGTCTTCACGGAACTTGTTCCTCCGTGAGGTGGCAATGCTGGACGAAGAAGTTAAGATACTGACAACCCAGCTCAATCAAAAGCTTCATCTGCAGAACATTCAGCTGAAGAAGATGCTTGAACGATTTGAAGATTCGTGAGCTTCGCGGCGCCTCATGTAAGCGCGCCTGTGGCGTCTCGCGTGGGCGCTGAAACCCTCGCGGCCACTCGAAAAGGGTGCGAGAGCCTTCTGAGCAGGCAGCCATTGTTTGGCTTAGTGTGTATTCGCCGATGCGCGCTGTGCCTCAGGACAGCCCAGCGGCAATACTCAAGCCTATGTCGTCGCGACCCCCCGGGTGATAAGCGTTGATCAGCTTGGTCGCAAGCGCTTCTGCTTGTTCCTATTTGCGTGACAAAGCTGCGTGTTTCGTTAAGTCCCGGACACCGATTTCAGTAAGTCGCGGACAGCAATGGAATGCACCCTCAACTGAGACATATTAAATAGCGGACAGTTTCTCGAATACAGGAACTGGAAATGGTTGGAAGAATGCCGAGATTTGGCGAAGAGAAAAGCTCTCCATGCTCGTGCGGATGCACAACGGGGAGAACGTCAGCCGTCTGGCCGACGAACTGGGTATTCACCGCCAACGCTTGTATGCCTGGCGCGAGCAGCTACGGACGTGTGGCAATCTGATGCCGGCCCGGCTCGGACGGCGAAAAAAACAGCCGCCGGCCGAGGCACCGCCGGACCCCCAAACTCTGGCGGCGAGCTTTGCAGTATCGGCTGAACAGCGTCGTGCGGATGCCTTGGCCAAAGCTCGTCGCCGCATTGTCGAACGTGAACGCAAGATTGGTCAGCAACAGGTTGAACTCGATTTTTTTCAAGAAGCCTTGCGGCATGTCAGGGGCAATCAACAGCAGAAAGACGCGCCTGGAGGGGCGGCGTCTTCGAAGTCATCCAGAAAATGACGGCCCGCATGCCGCAAGGCTCAACAGGAATCGAACAGATGTGTCGTCTGGCTCGTGTTAGCCGGGCGGGGTACTACCGGCACTGGCAGAAATCAGCGCCGCGTCAGGAGGAAACCGGTCTACGAGATGTCATCCAAAGGCTGGCCTTGGCCAATCGGCATTATGGATATCGCCGGATTGGCGCTCTTCTGGGCCGGGAGGGCTGGCAGGCGAACCACAAACGTGTGTTGCGTTTGATGGGAGAGACAATCTCTTATGTTTGCGCAATCGGCCGTTCGTACCCCGGACCACCGATTCCAAGCATAGCTGGCGCGTCGTCCCAAACCTGGCTCGGGGGATGGAACTGACAGGGATCAACCAGCTTTGGGTCGCAGCCATCACCTATCTGCACCTTGCCGAGCAGTTCGCTTATTTGGCGGTTGTGCTCGATGCCTTCAGCCGCAAGGTCATCGGGTGGGCGCTGGAGCTCCACTTGCGGGCCAGCCTTGCAGTCGACGCCCTGAAAATGACGATCTCCGCGCGTGCTCCAGTCCCTGGCAGCTTGATTCACCACTCAGACAGGGGAGTTCAATACGCTTGCAGCAGCTATTCCGATATCCTCCATGCGCATGGGATCCTGCCGAGTATGAGCCGGGTGGGCAATCCGTAGGACAATGCGCGTGCGGAAAGCTTCATGAAAACCTTGAAGCAGGAAGAGGTGGCCGGGTTGGCTTATCGAGATGCCTTTGGTGCCCGGCGGCGTATCGCCAGCTTCATTGAAGATGTTCACAAACGGCAACGGTTGCATTCAGCGCTCGATTACCTCACCCCGGAGGAATACGAACAATCCTTATCGTCCTCGCACGCAAGTGCCGTACCTGAACTCACAGGCCGGCAATTGTCCAGCAGTTTCTCTGTCTCACTGTAAGGGTGCATTCCACAAGTGTCCGCGACTTAGCGGAATCCCTGTCCGGCTTTTGCGAAATGCGCAACAAAGCTCCCGTTTGCAGCTCGCCTTGGAAGGTCTTCCGACCATCTCCAGTTCGGTCCCGGCATTTCTAGAATCCGGTCTATGAAACGATCGGGTCTTTCGGTCAGGCTTTGCAGACGAAATGCGGCGCCGTACCAGTGATGAGCGTGCCAGAGGTGGCGCGATCGACTGCAGCACACAGAGACAATCATCGAGTGGAAGCAGTATGTGCTTTTGAACCACCAAGAAGGCATGCCGTTGACCGCCCAGAACGATCGACTTTGGCCCTTTTGGGCCGGTCGAACGATCGGCAACACACGTACGCAACTACCATTTGGCAACCGTTTCTGATTACTCTCGCAGCGCTTCGAGGAGCCTCAGGCTGACTTGACTGCTTTGTATCGCTCGAAGCACTGCCTCTGTCGGCGCCGTCTGCCATGTAGGCGTGTTCGATAGTGCCTCTGCTCCAAGGGGCGATCATGAGGCATCATCAAAGACTGGATCAAACGTCTCGGTGCGAGAAACATCAATTATCCGTAAAGCAGGATTCTAATGATTGGTTGACTCTGTGGAACACTCAGCCGAGAACATTCGGATGCTAAAGGAGGGAATTTCTGATGGTTGACGAAAGTAATGCAGGACCAATTGCTCCGTCTGTAGTGGCGGATGCAGAAGTGAAAGCACCACCGGGCAAGAAGCGGAGCTCGTCACAGCCCCAGAAGGCGCCTCCCGAACCAGCTCAATCAAAGATGCCGGCCGCTAAACGCAGGCGATATACCGAGCAAGAGAGGAGCGAGAAGCTCAGGCTGATTGAGACACAAGTCAGCGAAGGCAATACCCTCAAGGAGGCTATCAAGAGCGCCGGTATATCAGAGCAAACCTACTATCATTGGAAAGGTGCTGCTAAGCCTGCCGCGCAAAAGGACATTGAAAGAACTAGGGCCTTTTCGGCTGGCGATGAGTTGGCTGAGCTGGTCCAGCTTGAAGAGGAAAACGAGAGGCTCCGCAAGCAACTCGCGGAGAAGCTGCGAGCGGAAAATGCCGAACTGCGCAGGAGGCTCGGTTTGGACTGAAGAGGCGGGGAACGGCCGGGGCGACGTTGCTCTGTCGTTCTCCGCGCTGCGCCACGGGCTCCCAGTTGGGCATTTTCGCCCAGACGAAGCCTGCTGTTCCAACTCTTGCCGGGTCCAGAGCCCACTTGCGCGTTGCCAAGGAGTTGAAATACGCCAGGAAGGACTATATTGGTGCGCAGCAGGAATGCTGCGGCGCCATGAGTGTCACATAATTTTTTTACGGCTGCTTGGGATCGAAAGTAGATGAAGAGGCCACAACGGACATTTGTTGTCGAAAAGAAGTCAAGGCGGCGACAGCCAAACGCACAGACGAAGTCAATCTGGGGAGATACAGATTTCAAGGCTTTGACCGCGCCGCCGATGTCGAGGTTGCACTCCCAGGGATACAGCCTGTCAAAGGCACGAAGGTTGAACACTCGCAGTACCGAGTGGCCGATAATCCGCCCGAAGCGGCTGTGCGAATACAGGAGCGCCACCCGGCATCGCAGCGTCTATCGACGTCGACCGGCGCTCTTCGAAAACGCACGAAACGCCCGCCCGCCCGAACGCACAGCTTGAAGGTCCGGCACAAAGGTCGAAAAGCGCAGACCACGACGGTCAGCGATCCGATCTCTCTCGACGAGCTTGCCGCTCTAGACGCAGACAACAAGCATCTCAAGAGGTTGCTAGCTGATCTGCTTGGTGCACAGAACATCTGGCTCAAGAAGATGCTCGAACGATTTGATACCGAACGCGATATGGCATCACTAGCGTCGGGCAAGGGAACCCGCTGAGCCCGAGCTTCGCGGATAGCCCCGCGAGGACAGCGCTGCCTCGATGTCGACCGTCGGGTCTCGACGGAGTGCCTGAAGGAAACGACAATCAGACTTGCTAAGTCAGGCCGAATGTAGCGCTTGGCACTTGGAGTGCAGCGGCGATGCGCCTGAGCATGGCGGGATCGACATCTGCACCGAGTTCAACTCTAACAATCTCGGCTCCAGTGAGACCACTGGTTAGGGAATCGATACTATATCCCATTGCGTCGCGAGATTGCTTGACAACAACACCTATATCGACGCGGCCTTGGCAGGTGTTGCTGTTCAGACTGATCATAGCATTTGACATGGACTCCTTGGATAGTGCGCCAGGAGCGCGCGGTTTCCTCTTAGAAAGCCAGCAGACATGAATATGCCGGCCTGACAGAAACTTCGTAAGCGCAATTTTCCCCGCACATTGGCGCCGGCGATTTCGACGGATCGTCTTGGCGTCGGGAACGGCATCTGGCGGGCGATAGCAGTCCGTGGGAAGTTGAAGTGACCTGCCACGGGTAATTTCCTCCAGTTTGGATTATAGTCCGGCCCATTGAAGGACGGACGCATGAAGAAGCAGAGATTTACGGAAGAGCAGATTATTGCGGTGCTGAAGGAGCAGGAGGCCGGCGCGAAGGTGGCGGACCTCTGCGGCAAGCACGGGATTTCGGACGCGACATTTTACAATTGGAAAGCCAAATACGGCGGCATGGAGGTTTTCGAGGCGAAGCGTCTGAAGGCGCTCGAAGAGGAGAACGCCAAGCTGAAGAAGCTGCTCGCCGAGCAGATGCTGGATGCCGCCGCACTCCGCGAGCTTCTTGCAAAAAAATGGTAGGGCCCGCCGCCAAGCGTGAAGCCGTCGCGCATCTGAAGGCCGTCATGGGCCTCTCGGAGCGGCGGGCCTGCCAGATCATCTCCGCTGACCGGAAGATGGTGCGCTATCGGTCACGCCGACCGTCAGAGGCCGAACTGCGGAAGAAGCTTCGCGACCTCGCCAACGAGCGACGGCGTTTCGGTTATCGGCGACTGTTCGTCCTGCTCAGGCGGGAGGGAGAGCCGTCCGGCGTCAACCGAATCTATCGGCTGTATCGCGAGGAAGGGCTTTCGGTTCGCAAGCGGAAAGCCAGAGGGCGTGCCGTCGGCACGCGTGCGCCGATACTGGTCGAAGCGAAGGCCAATGCCGCTGGTCGCTGGATTTCGTCCATGATCAGTTCGCCTGCGGAAGAAGATTTCGCGTGCTCAACATCGTCGATGACGTGACGCGCGAATGCCTGGCAGCGATCCCCGACACCTCGATCTCCGGCCGTCGTGTTGCTCGCGAATTGACGGCGCTCCTCGAGCGGCGCGGCAAGCCCGGCATGATTGTCTCCGACCATGGCACGGAATTCACGTCGAACGCGATCCTCGCCTGGTCAAAGGAGCACAAGGTCGAGTGGCACTACATCGCACCAGGAAAGCCGATGCAGAACGGTTATATCGAGTCCTTCAACGGGCGGATGCACGACGAGCTGCTGAACGAAAGCCTGTTCTTCGGTCTCGATCATGCCCGCAGCGCCCCCGCCGAATGGGCAGACGATTATAACCATTCCCGGCCGCACTCATCGCTCGGATATCAGACCCCGGCACGCTATGCCGGAACCATCGCCGCAACCGGCTCCAACGCTGCGCAAGATGAAGGCTACGCGTTTCCGCCGGTTGCTCCCACCGCGCCAAGTGGCGTAATGAAAACCGCCGAGGCTCTAATCGCCGCTGGATGAAAGTTCAGTGGCAGGTCACCATGAGAAAATCGGAAAGTGCAACCGCCTTGAAGAGCCTGAGCGCGGTCCTCGATGATAGGAACGACCCGATCCCGCGCCAGGCAAATAATCTCATCAATGTCGCAGCTCACACCCGGTCAGTGTCGCCGGATACTTGCCTCGACGGTAACCGGCAAGCGAGTGTCCTGCGGAAGGTGGGGCAGGGCTAGGCGCCATCCGTTCCTCAGCAATATTGAGCCGCTCCATAAGTATTCATTCTCCACCGAAATGATCGGCTCCTCCAGGTCCTTCTTAGGAATATACGCCGACAAGACGTCACCGTTTATGCAAATTGTGACTTTCATTATCGTCCGTTCTGTAAGACCAGTGGCAGTTTCAGTTATCCCGCGAGTGGGGACCCCTATTCTCCATTCAGTTTGTCGGAGAATGTTGCAAGGCGGCTCGGCGCTCAGGCAGGGACGCAGGTCTTGGACACCGGACAGACCGAGGCGCATTGCTGTGTATCGAATCCTCCCTTGCATTCGTTGCATTTAGTCGGGTCAATCACGTATTTCTCGCCTTTGAAATTGACCGCCCCCCGCGGACATTCAAACTCGCAGGCGCCGCATTGAGTGCATTGAGATGCAATAATCTTGAAGGCCATTTTCAGAACTCCTCATTTAGTCGGAGGGCAGCTCAAGCTGTCGCCGTCGCTGCCAGTGGTTCGATGCCACACTCGGCGGTGTAGAGCGCGCCGAGTGCAGTCTCGATGTATTCATGGGCATAAGCGTCCGTCGCTCGAACCCCGGCCTGTATAAGCAGTTTCCTTGGGCGATCTCCGATTTTGACGCAGAGCAGGATGTCTATTCCTTCAAGCGCATTGACGATGTGATCGAGGGTGGCGTCCTCGCCCCAGCCGCCGAGGCAATACTGCTCAACCCTGCGGTGGCCTGTCAGCTTGATCCCACTCTGAGAGACGGCGTAAACTTGGAATTCTTTCGCGTGCCCGAAATGTTCGTTGATGCGGCCCCCGCCTTTGGTCGCCACGGCAATGAGAACCGATCCGCCATACTCCACCGACATCACCGTTCTGATCGCTTCGTTCTTGGCCGCCAGTTGATCCGCGCGTTCGCGGGCAACCAACTGGCTATAGGCCCGTCGCTTGCTGGCATCATAGGTTATCTCGTGGGGGATTTCAGCGAGCGTGAACTCCTGGCCACGATCATCGCCGAGCAAGCCTATGGCATCGGCCCGGCACTGTCGACAATGACGCATCATTTTGGTTCCTTCAAGACGGTCCTGAAGGGCCCGCAGTTCGAAGGCCTTCGGGCCGCGCTGCCCTGTGAGTCCGTAATAGGTCCCGTGTATTCGGTTTGAAATTAGCGGCATCACGTTGTGCAGGAACGCGCCTCGGCCTTTGACCGCTCTGTTGACTTCGATCAGGTGCTCATCATTGACGCCGGGGATCATTACCGAGTTGACCTTGGTGAGGATGCCGCGTTCGGCCAGCATCTCCAGGCCCAACATCTGCCTTTCGTGCAGGATTCTCGCAGCGTCGAGACCAGTGTGGCGGCGGTGACCATAGTAAATCCAGGGGTAGATCTTTGCGCCGACACTCGGATCGACCATGTTAATGGTGATCGTCACGTGATCGACGTTCATCTCGGCAAGCTCATCGACATGGTCCGGCAGCGCGAGCCCGTTGGTGGAGATGCATAGTCTTATGTCGGGAATTTCCCTAGCCACTCGTTCGATCGTCGCCCTCGTTTTCTTCCAGTCGTAACAGGCATCGCCTGGCCCGGCGATGCCGAGCACTGACAGCTGAGGCACTTCGTTGGCAACGGCAATCACCTTTCGCGTCGCTTGGTCGGGCGTTAGCTTTTCCGAGGCAACGCCGGGCCGACTTTCGTTGGCGCAATCGTACTTGCGATTGCAGTAGTTACACTGGATGTTGCAGGCAGGCGCGACTGCCACGTGCATGCGCGCGAAATAGTGATGCGCCTCCTCTGAAAAACAGGGGTGATTCTTAATCTTGTCCCAAGTTCCAGGATCTGTGTCGCCCGGCGCCGTCGATGGAGGTGAGCAGCCAACCGATTTAGCGTTCTCCAGCAACTGGTCAGAGTATGTGGTGCTGGTCCGGCTCTCACGCAAAATCATGGGTGTGGACATGAACAACTCCATTGGAGGGTGATTTTGCAATTCAACCAGCAACAGCTATGCCAAACTCTTTTCGTCAATGGATTGGCGTCTTTGGATTCGGTCCTGTCCCTTTGCTCACAGGCTTGTCGGACTTGCGACAACGGCAAAGTTGAATTGCATCCGGTCGTGTTTCGAAAGGACTGAGGCGACACTCGCGACGCCTTTATCTCACCGGCAGCTTAGAGCTTTCTCACGTCCACACCATGCCGACGTAGAGCATACCCGACCTGCCGGGGCGTTTTTTTGAGGATGCGAGCTGCCTTTGCCTGATTCCAACCGGTCTCCTCCAGCGCACTGATCAACCGGTCGCGCTCGATCAGATTGGATGACACTCCCGCGGATGCGGGCTCTTTCGGCGGAACATCATTGGCTGGCGCTCCGAGCAACGGTGTTGTACCCGCGGACGCATCGATCTCAATGTGGCCATGCGAACAGTGAACGCCTTTCCAGAGGCGAGAAGAAAAGCACTGGTCCGTTTGGCAGGCGAAATCTGACGAAGTGATCGTCTTTGACCTGGCGAGAGTTGCAGTCCTCCGCACGCAGTTTTCCAGCTCGCGAACGTTTCCAGGGAACTTGCACCTCGACAAGTGGTCAATCGCAGACGGCGCGAAATGGAGATCACGACCGTACTCTTCGTTGAACCGCTGAAGGAATGTTCCTGCAAGGAGCGGAATGTCACCCTCGCGTTGCCTAAGTGGCGGCAAAACGATGGGCATCCCACTGATGCGGTAGTAAAGGTCTTCTCTGAACTCCCGATTCTGGACCGCCATTTCGAGATCCTTATTTGTGGCGAATATGAGCCGGACGTCGACTTTCAGCGTCTTTGTGCCGCCGACTCGCTCAAATTCACCTTCCTGTATTACGCGTAGGAGTTTTGCTTGGAATGCCGGCGGAATCTCGCCGATTTCATCGAGCAGCAACGTTCCGCCATTCGCCGATTCGAAACGGCCTACTCGTTGAGCAATAGCCCCGGTGAAAGCACCTTTCTCATGTCCAAACAGCTCTGATTCGAGAAGGCTCTCAGACAGCGCGGGGCAATTGAACTTGATAAAGGGCTTTTTTTTCCGAGTCGAATGCTGGTGGATTAGCTTCGCAAAGCATTCCTTACCAGTTCCGCTTTCGCCTCTGAGGAGAACGGTTGAATTGGTCTCTGCCACGACTTTGGCGGTTTCTACTGCCGCCATGAGAGCGGGACTTTCCCCGATGATCCCGTCATTCTTGAGCAGCCGCTGGCGGCCGGAACTCTGGCTGTGCTCATTACGTGAATTCTGGTGTTCTTGCTGCTCTTCGGCAAATGTCCGCTCACGCCTACTGATAGTGCGATGAAGCCGAATGGCCTTGCCCGCAAGATTGGCGGCCATAGAAAGAAAGTGTACCTCCTCCTCATAATCATAACCGGACTCTTCGGTGCGCTCGAACCACAGCGTTCCGACCGTTTCGTGATCGACCTTCACCGCCGCGGCGATGAAGGCAGTCGGAACAATTCGGTGCCATTTTATCTGACCCTTGAACAGCTCCGAGTTGCAAACGTCCGGTACGACCAGCCGCCCGTCAGTCATGACTTGGTCTATCGCGGCCTTTGGTACAGTATAGTCAGCGGCAGAAGGAGACCCGCTATTGCGGGTAGTCGCTGTTGTCTTTGTCTCTCCTTCCGATGCCGGAATCTCGATTCCGCCGCGGCGCATGCCCGGAATCAAAGAAAGGGCATACATGAAATTGTTAAGCGTGATCTCAAGACGAGTGGGGGCAAACAGAACCTCTGATATGCTGTAAATCTCGGCGGACCACTTGTCCTGTTTGCGCATGTCTCTTTGTGACGGTACAGACAGGGCACTCACTCTCCTGATCGAATTGCGATGCGAGCACCTTAGTCATTTTCTCGCCCACTTAATATTAGGAGGTATGCGTATTGACAGTCGGAGAGCGATAAAGGTACGGAAAGTAAGTTGGTTTCCTTGTAAGGATCCACGGCACTTCGTTCCCCTAGTGGTCGCGATCTAGAGCGCGTCCGATCAAATTGGAATCGGCGTGAGAGCGTTCTGTGATTCCCTCCTGCTGTCTTCGATTTGTCAGAGGGAATATGGCCCGAGCATTGAGTGATGATCTTCGCCACCGGGTTCTGGCTGCGTCGGCTGGTGGGATGTCCGCGCGGTTCGGGATCGGGATTTTGACGGCGATTGCCCGGATCGCGAGCGCCCGGCAGGGTCAGGTAGCGCTGCCAAGCGGGGTCGACCTGGAGGCTCCCGTCTCGACGATCATGAGGCTTTCATCATCGGCATGATCGAGGCGTCGAAGGACATCACGCTGAACGAGATGGTTTTGCGTCTGGAAGAGGACCGATCCGTCTCTATCGGCCGCAGCACCCTCGACGTCTGGCTGCGCAAGCGCGGCTTCACATTCAAAAAAAGACCGCACATGCATTGGAGCAGGAGCGGCCAGACCTCCTGAAGCGGCGTCAGGACTGGTTCGATGCACAGTTTGATCTCGATCCAGCCCGCCTCGTCTTCATAGACGAGACGGGTCTTTCCACGAAGATGTCCCGGCTTCGCGGTCGCGCGCCGTGCGGAGAGCGTTGCCGATCGGGCGTTCCGCATAGTCATTGGAAAACTACGACGTTCACCGGGGCGCTCAGGCTCTCCGGCACGACCGCGCCGATGGTCCTTGACGGGGCGATGAATGGAGTGGCCTTCCGGGCCTATGTCGAGCAGGTTCTCGTGCCGACCCTCACGCCCGGCGACATCGTCGTCATGGACAACCTGCCGGCCCACAAGGCAGATGGCATCCGACAGGCCATAGAAACCGCCGGCTGCACGCTGCCTATCTCCCACCCTACAGCCCCGACTTCAACCCGATCGAAAACGCCTCTCAAAGCTCAAGGCGCTTCTGCGGGCAAGGGCCGAACGCTCCGTCGACGCCCTGTGGAACACCGTTGGCGACATCGTCAAACTCTTCGAGCCGCAAGAGTGTGCGAACTACTTCGCAGCAGCAGGATATGACCCAGATTAATTGGACGTGCTCTAGCTGGTGGATCGAGCCTAGAGCTGCTCATCCGAACTTGAAGAGGACACCGAAGCCACCTCGCGGATAGTTCCACTCGACGTCACCATTTGCGCCGCACAAGACTCTGCATGTGCCGCATTCCATACAGCCATCGGCAGTGACTTCGACTTGCCCAGTTTGATTCAACTCATAGCATTTGGCCGGGCAGACTCGCGTTAGCGCGAGCAGGTTTAAGCTTGGCGACCGGTGCGGCCGCACGGTGATATGTGGACGCCCTGAGTCGACCAGATAGCGGTTCTGGTAAAGCTTGTCTTCGATACGCTCCGCGATTGCCGTCTTCATCTCATTTCTCCTTCAGCGCCAAGCGGTGGCGAGGCGAACCGCGTCACTGACGAGACCCCATCGGGATCGTGCCTTGATGAAGGCGGCGGTGGCCGCAATTTCCCTCTCAATCTTAGGCGTGCCGTCCACGCGCACGAAGTTCTGCGCGGCATGCGATATCAGCTGCGGGTACGTCGTGAAGAAGTTTGGGGAATTGGTATGGAGCAGGGAAGGCATGTCCTTGTGTTTGCTGAGGTCCTCAACAACGAAGGACTTGTCTAGCATCGTTTTGTAGAGGGAGAGGCTCGCCTTATCCATCAGCCCCCCGCGGCTCTTTATGATAGAAATCGCCTCTCCGGCCATCCTGCCAGATGCCATGGCAAGGTTAGACCCTTCGCGGTGCACGGCATTATTAAGTTGCGCCGCGTCGCCAACGACGACCCAGCCGTTACCGCAGAGCCGCGGTATTGCGTTGAAACCGCCCTCCGGAATGAGATGGGCCGCATATTCTTTTACTTCCGACCCTGCTATTAGCGGCTGGATTGAAGGGTGGCGCTTGAAGGCATCGAGAAGGGCGTAAGGTCTCTCCATGGTCTCGGCGAAGTTGGAGATGAGGCAGCCGATGCCGAGTGAGATTGACTCCTTATTGGTATAGACAAAGCCCAATCCCGCCATTCCGCGCGAGATTGTCCCGCCCGCCTCAATCACGCACCCTTCATCGCCGGTCAGTCCGAAGCGCTGTGCGATCACTTCTTCGGGGAGGAAATGCAATTCCTTTACCGCGAGCGCTACATTTTGCGGCTTCGGCATCTCACGTAAGCCGGCGCGAGTGCCAAGGAGTCCATTGACCCCTTCAGCGAGCACGACCACATCTGCAAGAACGGCGTCGCCGGAGCGGTCAGTGCGGACGCCTATGGCCTTCCCGCTGCCGTCCCAGGCCAGTTCTGTAGCTGTTGTCTCACACAGAACCGTTCCGCCAGCCTCGCGCACCTTGCCCGATAACCATTTGTCGAATTGAGCGCGAATAATCGTGTAGCGGTTTGGCATCACCTCATTGAAGTCGTCTGACCGGTAGTGCATCCCGGTGTGAGAGGTGTCGTCCATTATCCAGAAGCGCTGTTCGACGAGATGCCGCTCAAGTGGTGCGTCATTCCGGAAATCCGGAATGATTTCCTCCAGCATGCTGGCGTACATTATAGCGCCTTGGACGTTCTTTGAGCCCGGATACTCTCCGCGCTCCAACTGCAGAACCTTTAGCCCACGGCTAGCCATCGTGTAAGTCGCCGCATTCCCGGACATACCGGCACCAACGACGATGGCGTCAAATTTTTCTTTTGTCATTGGTCCTTGTCTCACTGCGCAAACTTCTCAAAATTGCGTCGCTCCAACCGTTTAGTGAAGACTTCCGTCAAGGCAGGCAGAAAACTGATCGCATCGGCCACAACGCCGAGGTGGGCGAAATCGAAGATAGGCGCGTTCGGATCGGTGTTGATAGCAACAATGAGGTCAGCTCCTTCGACGCCAACGCGGTGTTGAACGGCGCCCGATATCCCAGCCGCTATATAGAGCTTTGGCCGGATAGTGTTGCCCGTTTGGCCGATCTGCCGGTCAACCGGCATCCATCCTTTTTGGACTAGCGGCCGCGAACACCCAAAATCCCCGCCGATCGTCCGTGCAAGATCCTTCAAGAGCTGAAGGTTCTGCACTGCCCCAAGACCCAGCCCCCCGGCGACCACGACGTCGGCATAGGCGAGATTGGCCGTGTTCGAGTCGCCATCAGAAAAAAAGGCAAGGACTTTGGTCGCGATCTCCTCCTCACGCATCTTCAGCTCGTGCCGGATAATGCTTCCGGTTGGATTATTCACGCGTTGCGGCATGGCCATTACGCTCGGCCGTACGGTGGCCATCTGCGGTCGACACTTGAGTGTGTAGATCGTGCAAAGCAAGGAACCGCCGAAGGTTGGCCTGGTCGCAGCGAGCGAACCATCTGAATCAACATTTAGTTCGGTGCAATCGGCCGTGAGTCCCGTCTTCAATGTCGTTGCCACCGATCCGGCGAGGTCGCGGCCGAGCGTAGTCGCACCGAGAAGCAGTATTTCCGGCTTGTTTGCCAAGACTAGATCCGTCAGGGCTTTGGTGAAAGGCTCGTTCCTGTAGTGGGCGAGTAGCGGCGACTCGACGAGGTAGCTGAGGTCGGCGCCGTAAGCGAAGGCGTCCGCAATGGCATTTGCCGTGCCCTGTCCTCCCGGCGGCCCAATGACCACGCCCGCAAGATGGACACCCAGCTTGTCGGCGAGCTTGCGGCCTTCACCGAGTAGTTCGATGGAGACGGGATGGACCTGACCGTGCTCTAGTTCGATGAAGACCCATACGTTCCGATAGTCCTGGAATTGCTTGGGTAGCTCCTTCTCCATGGCGGCGCGTCCGGAGGGTGGGGAACAGGCTTCACGATTCTCGGTCGACATCTGGTGCTCCTTGCTGTCCCGTGCTGCCGAGGAAGCCGAGATCGTGTTTCAAGGCCGGCTGGTCGGCAAAGATTGCCGCGATCAGATCGCCCGCGATCTCGCACAGTGGCTTATTTGTAGTGTCGATCTGCCTTGCCTTTTGTTCGCGGGAAGTTGGGGCAAACACGCGCTTTACGACTGTCGGGGATCCTCGCAAGCCACAGTTGGCCGGTTCTGCAATGCCGGCGTCCGCCGCACTCCACTTGACGACCTTGGTGCGCGCGGCGCGTAGGGCGTCGTCGAGACGCCCGCGACGTATGGCGTCGGCGCCGTCCAGCATAGTGACAAGGCATGGTAGTCTGGTTCTCAGGATCTGCGAGCCGCCTTCCGCGCGCCGCTCAACAGTGATCTCGCGCGAAGCGGCATCAATGGAGAGAATCTTGGCCACGTAAGTGAGCTGCTGTAGGTCGAGGCGCTTGGCAATTCCAGGTCCAACTTGGGCAGTGTCGCCGTCGATCGTCTGCTTGCCGGTGAACACAACATCCGGCGTGGCGAAGGTGTCGCCGATCTCCGCGATTGCTTGAGCAAGAGCGAAGGAGGTCGCGAGCGTATCCGAGCCTGCAAAATGGCGGTCGGTCAAGAGAACGGCGCGGTGTGCGCCAAACGTGAGTGCCTTGCGCAGCGCGTCCTCGGCCATCTTAGGGCCCATGGTCACCACGGTAACCTCGCCTCCATATGTGTCGCACAACTTCAGTGCTTCTTCGAGGGCGGCCAGGTCATGGGGGTTGATAATGGTCGGCACGCCCTGTCGCATGATCGTGTTCGTCACCGGATGGACGCGTATTTGTGCAGAATCCGGCACCTGCTTGATGCAGACTACGAAGTGCATGGTGTCTCTCCAGGCTCCAATCACATGTGTGCCAGCGTTTCTGCTGCTGGTAAACGTCAGCAGCAACCGCAATCGTCTTCGTCGTCTTGCTCCATGACGTGTCTTTTTACGGTTTTCCCGGCACTCTTGAGAGGGCTGCGCGCTGCAGCGGAGAAGACCACCTCCACATCCTCGCGTGAGACGACGGGGTTGCCACCTCGCGCGACGCTTCGCTGGGCGAGACGGCGCACCATCTCCTTGAGATCAGCCGCGCTAATGTCCTTTGAACGGGCGACGGCTTCGGCCAACGCCTCGCCCTGGAAGTTCAGCGCATGACCGTACCGCTCGATCAGCCGCTCGCGGCAATCGTCATCAGGGAGCGGAATCTCGAGGACCACATCTGCGCGGCCCGAACGGGCGGCGAGCGCCCCCTCGAGCGAGTTCACCCGATTCGTCGTCATGATGAGGAGGATGTCCAAATCTTCGCCAAGTCCGTCCATCTCGTTCAAGAGGCGGTTCAGGCGGGTTTCTGCCTTTTGACCAGAAATATCGTCGCGCGAACGGCCAACCAGATCTATATCTTCAATCACCATGATGCATGGCTGCAGGACACGAGCCAGTGCGAAGTATTCCTTCATATCCAGCATCTGCTCGGCCGTGACCAGAACTGTGGTGTGCTCGGGCAGGTTGGCGACAATATAGTGGATGACATGGGTTTTGCCGGTGCCAGGATGTCCGTGGAGCAGAATACCCTTGCGTCCCGATTGGCCGAGGCGCTTCAACTCCTCCCGGCATTTAACGAAATCGAAGATGTGGGTATCGAGCTGGGCCATAGTTGCCTTGGAAAGCACGACGTCGTTCCGGCTTATAGCAGGAAGCTTGTGCACCCGCATTGTTTCCTGCGTCCCCCCAAACTCTCCACTGGACTCGAAAGAGACAGCCTTGTTGCGATAATATCGGCAGCTCTTACCCTGCGCCTCAATTGCGCGCAGAAAGTGCTTAGCGAAGGCACGACCCAGCTCATCAGGCATATAACCTATTTCGACCTGGACCTTTGGCCCAGACCGGGTAAGGAACTTCGACAGCATGATTGCTGCAGGTTTGTCGTCGCCGATTTCTATCAGCCAAAGACCGTTGTTGAGCGACGAATATGGCTCATGTTCGCCAATGTCGATGTCCTGACGCTGCACGGGCGTCAGACGCACGACGTATAGTCCCTCGGAACCGGTCAGGTCTGACAGCTTCATCGGGCTATCCTCCCACTGCTGGTAGAGGCCCAAGAGCTCAGGGGACAGAGGCGTGACTAGCTCCTCAATAAGGGATTGAAGATCTGGGAGGAGCCGCGCGGTAAACTGCCGGCGTGAGCTCTCGAGAGCTGTCAAATCATCGGTGTTGAAATGGCGGCGAAGTTTCTGCCACACAAAGCGATCGGCTTCAACCATGACGATCTTCCTTTGAAAGTGGAGTTGAGTGGAAGGTCTGGGTCTCTAAAAACAGCATTCGCATCAGGTTTCTCTCCAAACTCAGCATTCCCAACCCTACGGTCCTGATTTGAATTCCCATCGAGCAGCGTCTCTCACCGAGCTCTGGCATTCATTAGAACAACTGGGCCAGTCGCACGCGCCGAACGGATTTCAATTCCTGCGCCTTCGCGTTCAGACGGGGAGTCCGCCTTGAGATCGCAGCCGGGGATGATTGCCCCAGGTCGACCAAGGGCGGCGAGTGTATTTTGGCAGGTCGTAGACTATACCCCTTACCGAAGGACGCGATTTGACGCAGAGCTGCCATCTTGTGTCCTTCGTTCATTGAACCGTTTCCGTCGTTCGGGATGAATGCTGCAACAGCATGCGGACCCAGGGGTGATTGTGCAAAAGTCGTGCCAGGCTGAAGAGGTGCTACAATTTTCAGATAGTTAGGCCGGGAAATGACGGCAGAGTTAGGGGGCAAGCCTTGTCGAGGAGCCGACAAACCGACGGATAATGTCGTATGTTCGGTTGTGGGGCTGCAGAAATGATCCGCTCGACGGCGGGGTCTCTTTCGCCTACAGGAGGCTGAAGTGACGAGGCGGAGAATGCCGCGGCAATGGCGGGCACTTTGGAGAGGGCAGAGCCTGTCAACGCGCCCGGCGGCTGGCTGCGACCCTGACGGCGAGGGAGCGATGAGGCCCCCTCGAGGCGTGGGGTTTGATAATGGTTCACGCCCGGGTGCAGGATCGTGTTTGTCACCGGATGGACGCGTATTTGCGCAGAATCCGGCACCTGCTTGATACAGACTAGGAAGTGCACAGTGTCTCTCCAGGCTCCAATCACATGTGTGCCAGCGTTTCCGGCTCGTCCAGCGGGCGCTCGGACGCCTGCCATCGGCGATGCGGGCAAAAGGCGCCGGCGAAAGCCGGACCAACGATTTCCTATAATAGGGCCGTCCGGCGTGGCGAACGAGACCGCGGCAAGCGCCAGGGAAGGTTAAGGCAATTAGCCGGCTGCCCGTCTGTTTAGCCGAACGGAAGCCCGGCCAAGCCGGGCTTTCCTACTCCTGCGTTCAAGTCCGGAGACTCGCCAGCGCCTCCGAAATCCAGTAGCGGAGTGTGCCGTGCGGTCCGCCGACGATGTCGAGCTTGATGATCTTGACCTTGCCAGCAAGCTCGGTGGCGATTTCTTCGAGGAAGGGTGCAATTGCCTTGCGCGGCGGGCACCCTTCTGTTGAGAAGATGACGACGACCGGTCCGGCCGACTTCAGAACTTCTTCCAAGAAATTGACAGCACCGACTTTCACATTAGACATGGGGTGCTCATGAGATTGGTGTCCATCGTGATTCCTTTGTGTTCGAAAAATCCAGGAGGGGAGTGGGCCGGCTCCGACGCAGACGACTTCCCCACCCTTGAACATGGGAAGCCGCTAGGATCGATGCGCGCGCCTGACGACGCGACGTTTTCGAGTTCTCGTGAGCCGTCATGCGGCCAATCGTGCTCCAACGAATTCCCGCTAGGAATGTGGTGCTCCTTTGGAGTCGTGGTCACCTTGTGTCCTTCGTTGTTTGAACAGCAAAATCCAGCTATCGAGTCCCGGTTGTGCTCCGACCATGATGTCGATGAGATCACCATCCTTGAATATGGCAAGCGTCAGGCTACCGCGTATGCCATACTGCTTCGCAAGTTCGGGGGTTTCGACGATGTCGATCTTGACGACCTTGGCCTTGCCAGCAAGCTCAGTGGCCATGTGTTCGAGGTCGGTTTCAATTCCCTCGCACGGCCCGCACCCTTCTGTTGAGAAGATGGCGATGACCGGTTCGGCCGACTTCAGAACTTCTTCCGGGAAATTGGCAGTACCGACTTTCACAATAGCCGTGAGCTGCTTATGGGGAGGGGTGTCCATCCGTGGCGCCTTTGTTGTTTAAACCATCTTCAAAATCCAAGGAGCGGAGTACCGGTGGGGCTCCGACTATGATGTCGGCGACTTCACCACCCTTGAATATCGCAAGCGTCCGGCTCCCGCGTATGCCATACTGCGCCGCGAGCTCGGGTTTTCGAGGATGTCGAGCTTGACGGCCTTGGCCTTGCCAGCAAGCTCGGTGGCGATTTCTTCGAAGAAGGGTGCCATCATCTCGCACGGCCGGCACCCTTGTTTCGAGAATTTGACGATGACCGGTTCGGCCGATTTCGAGGAAAGTGGACGTATCGACGTTCATATTATGGGTGCTCCCTTTCATGAACGAAAACCAGGACAATCCACTAGCAGTTTAAACGGCACTTTGTAGCGTTTGTATTTCGATGGCTACCAGCTTCTGCTGGGTTTCTGCTTGGGTTTCTGCTTGGGCTTCTGCTTGGGCTTTCGCTTGGGCTTGCCGATACCACCACCCTTGCCGTAGAACGCGATCTGACGCAGAGCTGCCATCTTGCTTCCTTTGTTGTTTAAACTATTTCGATGTTCGGACACATGAATGCGCAACAGCATGCGGGCCCAGCAGGGGTGATCGGGCAAAAGTCTGCCAGGCCGCAGGAGTGTCTGAAATAAAGCTACTGGCTGTTTTTCAGAGAGTTAGATCGGGAAATTGACGATATGGTTGAAGGAATAACCTGTGTCGAGAATCCGACAAGGCGGCGGACAATGTCGTATGGACGCGGCAGTCGTCCGCTCGACGCCGGAGCTTCTTCGCTTAGGGCGCTGAAGCGATGGAGCGGAGAATGCCGCAGTGGCAATGGTGGGCACTTTGGAGAGGGCAGAGCATGTTAACTCGCCCGGCGGCTGACCGCGCGAGCTGCCGGCCAGGGCGCGATGAAGGCCGCTCGAGGCGTGGGGGTTGGTAGCGGTCGGCACGCCCTGGTGCATGATCGTGTTCGTCACCGGATGCCTATTCGCGCAGAAATCCGGCACCTGCTTGATACAGACTACGAGGTGCATGCTATTTCTCCAGGCTCCAATCATATTATGTGTGCCAGCGTTTCTGTCTCTTCCAGCATCAACCGTGCCAACCACTGACGTCATCACAAAGCATTGATGCGATCGACGTATTTCGGTCCAAGGTGTTCGGCCTCGATGGACTGTGGTTTGGCTGGTGCAGCGGCGTACATGGATTATCCCCCTTTGATGTGGGGACAGATTGGCAATTCGCGTGACTTGGAAAAATTCGGTTAGATCACTAAGGGAAACTACCTACCTGCTTCGATCGGGCTGTTGATCACGCCAAGCAGGCACCGGTGAACGGCTTCGTCAATGTCGTGTTGTCCACACGTTGCTGAAGGGCCGACAGGCCATCAACCAGCAGTATCGGGTCGTGTCCCGCCGCCGGTCAATCCAAGCCGGCCAAAACCCCGGACCATCCCAAACCAAATGGTCTTCCGCTATGCATGAATTTTTCCGGACAGCCCTGCACGAGATGGGGAAGGCTCTTCGCCTTCATCTTGGCCGTCACATTGGCGCGGTGCGCCTCGACGGTGCGTGGGCTGATGTCCAGATCATAGGCGATTTGTTGGGAAGTCCCGCGACTGCGGAGAGCACCTGGCGTTCTCTCTCGCTCAGCGGCCTCACGCACAGAATCCTGACAGTCCCGAAATCCGCCCCCGCCTTCATGGCTTCCACCGCCAGGGCCACGTCGCCGTGCCCGGTGATCACGATCGACGGTATTGATCTTGTGATCGCCGAAATTGCGCAGAAGCTCTACACCGGACATGTCAGGCATTCTCAGGTCCGTGACGAGAACCCCGTTTCTGAAGCAGCTAGGTAGTTTCCCTTAGTGATCTAACCGAATTTTTCCAAGTTATGCGAATTGCCAATCTGTCCCCACATCGAACGGGGAATAATCCATGTACGCCGCTGCACAAGCCAAACCACAGTCCAACGACGCCGAACACCTTGGCCCGGCTCCTATTTCTGGGCCCCATCTGGTCGCCACCTACAAGCCGGGTCGCGAGATCTATGCCCAGGATGATCTGAACGACAAGTGCTATCAGGTTTCGACCGGAGCCGTGCGCCGGCTGGTCGTATCCTTTCATCTCCCGAAGCCATCCACGGAAACAACACCTGGCCGTCTTCGGGCGCTGAAGGAAATCACATGGCAGCTCTGCGCCAGATTGGGTTCTGCGACAAGGGGATACACGCAAGTCTACAACCTCCAAAGTGCACTCGCCCTAACCTGGGCACATCGCACACACCGCTTCGGCGATATTGACGGGAGCGTCGAGTTAGCATGGCATCTTCCCTCAGCCTTCAGTTAAAACAGTCGCAGTCGCTGACTATGTCGCCGCAGTTGATGAAGTTGATGCGGCTGATTGCGATGAACCATCTGGAACTCAGCCAGTTCATCGCGCAAGAGATCGAACAGAACCCGCTCCTGGAGGCCCCTCCGCCCGATGACGCATTCATGGCGGCCCCGCATCGGAAGGCCGACAGGGAATTCGACGACGTCGACAGCGCCATGTCGAGGTACGGCGAGAGGCTCAGTGATGGCCTCGATGCCGATTTTGCCAACGTCTTCCCGGACGCTCCGAGACCGCAGCGGGCGGATGCGCCCGAGCTCCTCGAGCAGTGGAAATCAAGGCCGGGTGCCGGCGGCGGCGAGCGATCCGATCTCGAAGATTTCGTTGCCTACCGCAAGACACCGAGGGAGACGCTCATCGAGCAGCTTCCCTTCGCGCTTGGTGCTGCCTCCGATCGGCTGATCGCCCAGTACCTGATAGGCCAGCTCGACGACGCCGGCTATCTCCACGCCGACCTCACCGAGACGGCGGCTCAACTGGGTGTGGCAGTCAAGGAGGTGGAGCGTGTGCTCCATGTTCTGCAGCAGTTCGATCCGCCGGGCATCTTCGCGCGCACGCTTGGCGAATGTCTTACCATTCAGCTGCGCGCCCGCAACCGTTTCGATCCGGCGATGGAAGCGCTCGTGGCCAATCTCGAGCTCCTGGCACGGCGCGATTTCGCAAGCCTCAAGAAGATCTGCGGCGTCGACGAGGAAGATCTCATCGACATGCTCTCCGAGATCCGCAAGCTCGACCCGAAGCCGGGCACCTGCTTCGAAACCAATGTTTCCGAGACCATTACTCCCGATGTCGTGGTGCGGGTCGCGCCTGATGGCGGCTGGTCCGTGGAGCTCAGTTCCGGCGACCTGCCGCGGGTTCTCGTCAAGCACGACTATTACGCAGAGTTATCCCGCTCCTGCGGAAAGAACAGCGGCGAGCAGACATTCCTCAATGAATGCCTGCAAAGTGCCGACTGGCTGACGGACAGCCTCGAAGAGCGCACCAAAACGATCATAAAAGTGACAGCCGAAATCGTCCGGCAGCAGGAAGCCTTCCTCATCCACGGCGTCAGCCACCTGCGCCCGCTGAACCTCAAGATCGTCGCGGATGCGATCAACATGAGCCAATCGACCGTGAGCCGGGTCACATCCAACAAATACATGCTCACCCCGCGCGGGGTGTTCCCGCTGAAAGATCTCTTCACGGCCTCGATCCGTTCGGCCGAGGACGGCGATGCCCATTCGGCCAAATCGGTGCGCCATCGCATCCGCATAATGATCGATCAGGAAAGCGTCGAGGCCGTGATTTCGGATGACGCAATCGTCGACCGCCTCAAGAAAGAAGGCGTAGACATCGCCAGGCGCACGGTCGCAAAATATCGCGAAGCGATGAACATCCCATCCTCCTTCCGGCGCCGCCGCGAGAAGCGTGCACTGGCGAAGGCCAAGGGGCTCTAAGGGATGCCGGCAGCCCGCAAGTGCTCGAGCAGTTCCACGCGGTTCCGGCGCCCCCTGGGGCAACATTGCACATCAGCGCAGTTGGCGCGGCCCGCTTTGCCGGGCCGCTCTCTTTTGTTCCCCGCGGCGGGGATGCACTCGCATTCACAGCTGCTAAGCATATGCGGCAGAAATTCTGTCGTTCCCGATCACGAGGATGGCGCAAAAAGGAGCCGCTACCCAAAGCAGCCCGTACAGCATCATCGACTCTCCAGTGGGCCACTCGGCGTGTCGTCGCCCGGTCACAAGGGCTTCCACGCGCGGCGGCAAACTCGCTGATCGATTTCTGGCGCGCGTGACAACCGCCATACGACACTGTCCGTAGCCCTTGTCGGCTTAGGGACACGAGTTGTTCGTTAAACCATATGGTCAATTTCCAGATCTAACTATTTGAAAGTAAGGCAGTAGCTTCATTTCAGACACTCCTGCGGCCTGGCACGACTTTTGCACGATCACCCCTGCTTGGCGCGCATGCTGTTGCGCATTCATGTGTCAACAATCGAAAATAGTTTAAACAACAAGGAAGGCAACATGGCAGATTTGCGTCAAATCGCATTCTACGGCAAGGGGGGCATCGGCAAGTCCACCACCTCCCAAAATACGCTCGCGGCCCTTGTCGATCTCGGCTGCGATCCCAAAGCCGACTCCACCCGCCTTATCCTGAACTCGAAAGCGCAGAACACGGTTCTGCATCTTGCGGCAGAGGAAGGTTCGGTGGAAGACCTCGAACTCGAGGACGTGCTCAAGGTCGGCTACCGAGGCATCAAGTGCGTGGAGTCCGGTGGCCCCGAGCCGGGCGTCGGCTGCGCCGGACGCGGCGTCATCACCTCGATCAACTTCCTGGAAGAGAACGGCGCTTACAACGATGTCGACTACGTCTCATACGACGTGCTCGGCGACGTGGTATGCGGCGGCTTCGCGATGCCTATTCGCGAAAACAAGGCTCAGGAAATCTACATCGTCATGTCCGGTGAGATGATGGCGCTCTATGCCGCCAACAACATCGCCAAGGGTATCCTGAAGTATGCCCATGCCGGCGGCGTGCGGCTAGGGGGATTGATTTGCAACGAGCGCCAGACCGACCGGGAGCTCG
>ATWE01000028.1 GCA_000421085.1 Ensifer sp. USDA 6670 | reverse complement strand
CGCAAAACTCGGATAACGCGGGGTGGAGCAGCCCGGTAGCTCGTCAGGCTCATAACCTGAAGGCCGCAGGTTCAAATCCTGCCCCCGCAACCAAACATACATACACAGACATACCCACAAGGCCCGCATCAGCGGGCCTTTTGGCGTTCTGGCGGTAGTGTCCAGAAGCTTTCGCACTTTTGGTCAGGCGACGGCTCCTTGGGTTAAATAATGGGCCGCGTAGAGCGCGTCCTGTTCATGTACTTTCGCGTTGACCACTGGCTTGCGGCGATATGTCCGAACCGTGCCGCTGCGAATAAGAGTCCGACGCCCGCTCGATCATCGAAGGGTTCGCGGACGCTTACAACTCAAGCATAGACGGAAATCAGGCGTTCTTTGGCGAAGCGCTGCGCAGGTGCTCGAGAAGATAGGCGTGGGTGGCCGGGTTGGCGACGATCAGCGTCCCGGTCTTCTCAAAAACTTCCGGTCCGCGTCCCCACCAGTCGGTCACGATGCCGCCCGCTTCCTGGACGAGGAGGATGCCGGCGGCCGTATCTACGAAGCCGGTTTCCTCGTAATAGCCGGTGAGCCGTCCGCAGGCGACATAGGCGCAGGAGTTGGCGGCGCTGCCGACGATGCGCACCGCACCGATCGGTGCCCGGATCTCGTCAAGGCGCGCGTAGGCGCCCGGATACAGCGACAGGTTAGGCGTCGGAAGGCCGGTGCCAATGCACATCAGGGCGACATCCGTGCTGCTGCTGACCTTAAGGCGCGTGCCGTTGAGGTAGGCGCCTTCACCGCTGATCGCAGTGAACATTTCGTCGGAAACGGGATTGTAGACGAGGCCGCACACCGTCACGTTGCCGCGGCGCAGCGAGATCGTAATCGTGTAATGCTGGCCGTAGATGAAATTGGTGGTGCCGTCGATCGGGTCCACCAGCCAGCGGTGCTCGCTGTCCGTTCCTTCGACAGGCGCAAATTCCTCCCCTGTAAGGCCCCAAGGGTACCGGCTCAACAGGCGATCGCGGATCAACCTTTCGGATTGCTTGTCCGCCTCTGAAACAAAGTCGCCGGGTCCCTTGATGCCGATCTCGATATCGCGGAAACGCTGGAAGTGGTCAAGCGTAAGAGCTCCGGCCTCGCGGGCGGCGGACACCATGTCTTCGAGGATCTTGCTGTAATCGATTGTCATGACCTGAAGGCCTTGGCTAACCCTTGCGGGTCGTCTGTGGTGATCTGATCGACCTTGAGCCTAAGGAGGCGTTCGACTTGAGGGAGTGTTTGCGGGCTGATTTGGTTGATCGTCCAGGCGTCGACGCGCCGGCCAGCTGCATGGACCGGAGCAATGAGGTCAATACCGGCGTCTTCGGCGGCCAGGACCATGGTGTAGGAAAGATAGATCATACGTGCATCCGGCGCCGTCGCGAGCGCCTGTTCGATGAAGCCGCGATAGTCGCCCGTCGCCTCCAACCACGCCAGGCTTTCGTTGCAACAAGGGTCATAGCCGGTGGCGATACCGGGAGCGGCCTTTGCCAGGGTGGCGATGGCATCGAAGTCGCCGCCCGACAGAATGAGCGATCCGGCGATGGGAGCCGCGGCTTCGGTGAAGTTGGCAATCACCTGTGGGCTCAGCGCCTGGAGATCTTCCTTGTAGTCCAGTTGCAGCAAAGCGTCGGGATGCACGCCTTCCTTTGCGAGAAGAGTGGAGAGGTCTTCGAGCAGCAGCACCTTGTCGGAGATGGGCTCGCCATCGTTGCTGCGCAGCCGCAGTTCGCGCAAGGCGGCGGCTGGCGTATCCCGAACCTTTCCGGTGCCCGTCGTTTCCCGTTCCAGGTCCAGGTCATGCAACACTGCAAAACCATCGTCGCCATGAACGACCAGGTCTACTTCGACGCTGGCGCCATGTCGCATGGCTTCGGAGATGCGCTCTGCCGTGAAAACCGGATCGGTGACACGGCGACGGCCACGATGCCATTTGATCCACGTGCGGTGACCGTCGCGGTCGAGATAGAGGGGTGCACTCACGTTCAGCTCCGATAGATCTGCTGGTTCTCGCGATAGGCTGCAACGGCGCGGGGCAGGAGGCCCACCCCTTGTCCGGCCTGGAACAGATCGAGATTGGCAACCGTAGATTTGAGGCGCGTGCCATCGGCGAGATCGAGATCGACAAGCCCATGCGAACCGTAATCCGTGACCCGATGCACTCTTGCCGTTGGGGCATTCGATGCGGTGAGGTCGAGCGCTTCTGGACGGATGGCCAGCGTGGCTGGGCCATCGGCGATCGGGAGCGGCGTGGTGAATTCGGAGCGGATGAAGTGTCCGTTCTTCACCTCGCCCTCGATCAGGTTCATCAATCCGATGAAACCGGCGACGAAGGGTGTTTTCGGGTCACGGTAGACGGCATCGGGGCGTCCGATCTGTTCCGCCCTGCCGTTCGCTATGACGACGATCCGATCGGCCATGGAGAGGGCCTCGTCCTGGCCGTGGGTGACGAACAGGGTGGTTATGCCGAGACGTTGCTGGATGTCGCGCACTTCGTCCCGCAGGCGTTCGCGCAGATGCTGGTCGAGGCTGGCAAAGGGCTCGTCGAGAAGCAGGATCTTCGGTTCCAGAACCAGCGAACGCGCCAACGCCACACGCTGCTGCTGGCCGCCGGAAAGCTGCGTGGTCATGCGATCGCCATAGCCGGCGAGACCGACGAGTTCGAGAACCGCCTCGACCTTTTCCCTGATCTGTTTGGCAGGCATGCGACGAAGCCGGAGACCAAAGGCGACGTTCTTGAAGACGTTCATGTGGGTCCAGAGCGCGTGGCTCTGGAACACCATCCCCGTCGGACGGCGTTCGGGCGGCAGATGCGTGACGTCTTCGCCGTCGATGGTGATGCGTCCGCCCGTCGGCTGTTCGAAGCCGCCGACCATGCGCAACAGTGTGGACTTGCCGGAACCGGACGGTCCGAGAAGGCAGACCAGCTCACCGCCGGCGACATCGAGCGAGAAGCGGTCGACGGCATTGGTGCCGCCTGAGAAGGTCTTGGTGACCTCAGCGATATTAAGCACTGACATGAGAAGTTCCTAGCCGCCGAAACCGCGGGCGAATGCGCCGCCGCCGATGATGCGGCGGGCAAACATGAGGGCGATGAACGAGGGTACCCAAAGAAGCACCGACAGAACGGCGCCGTACTGGATGACCATCTGGTTGTTGATATAGCTGATCATCAAGATGGGCATGGTGCGGATGCCGGGAGCGCCGATAAGCCATGCGCCCTCGGTTTCATAGAAGGTGCCGACAAAGCTCAAGAGCAGGGCGGCGGCGATCGTCGGTCCCGCCTGTGGCAGTGTGATCGACCAGAAGACCCGCAAGGGACCGGCGCCGACATCGCGGGCGGCTTCTTCCATGCGCCGGTCGACGGCCTGGAAGGCCGCAACCGGGATCCAGATCATGAACATCAGCGTCCCGACGAGCTGAATCAGCACGACGCCCCAAAATGTGCCAATAAGATCGAGTTGCAGAAAGATTGCCGCAATCGCGACCAGAAGCCCGAACTTCGGGAAGGCGTGGCCGGCAAGGAAGGAAAAGAACAGAATGTCACGGCCGGGAAACGTCATGCGGGCGAAAGCATAGGCGGCCGGCAGGCAAATCAGCGCCGACAGCAGCGTCACCACCGTGGAGAGCCGAAGGCTCAAGATCAGCGCATTCCAGACATCGGGCCTTCCGAGCGTCTGGCCCCAGAAGCGGAAGCCGAACTGCTGAGGGATGATGTTGGGGTACCGCCAGACCTCGGTGAAGGCCCAGGTGGCGACAACAAGAAGCGGCCCGACGATGACAAGGGTGAGAAGGAGCGCAAGGACCATCCCGGACCAGTCGATTCGCGGATGCGCGGGTGCAAGCGTGGTCATCTATTTCCCCGGTTTCGCGCGACCGAGCGCACATAGAACAGACCGAACAGGATGCAGAAGCCGAAGGCGACAACGGCCTGGGTCATGGCTCCGATCGGATCCTGCACGTCGCGCAGGGTGCGCTGCATGAAAGGGCCGAGCATTTCCGGCGAGGCCGGACCGAGCAGATAGGGAAGCGTGAAGGACGAAAAGATACCGAGCACCGAGAAAGAAAGCGCCACGAGGATCGAATTGGAAATGCGCGGCAGGATGATGTGCCAGAAAACCCGAATGGCATTGGCTCCGACATCGCGCGCCGCCTCGATCGCCTGGTTTGCGACACCGCCGAGACCCGAAAGCAGGATCAGCACCGTCAGTGGCGTATTGTCCCACACGAGGCCGATGACCGGGCCCCAGGGTGTGAGATAGGGCGTGCGGATCTTCGGCAGGCCCAAGGCATTGAGCAGGATATCCAACATGCCATTGGGCCCAAGCACGCGGATGAAGGCGAATGCCAGGATGATGGACGGCACGAACATCGGCAGGATGGCGAGCGCCTGCACATAGGCCGGCAGGCGGCCACGGGAAAAGCGTAGATAAAGCGCGATCGGCAAGCTGATCACGAGCAGCAGGACCGCGCAGACCAGCGTCGTCCAGAGCGTGACTGCGAGATTGCCGAGGCTGTAGGTATCGGAGAAGAAGAACGCGTAGCTAGACAGGTCGAACCCGGCATTGCCATTGACGTCGGTGCGCCAGACCGTGCGGCTGATCGCGTTGATGGCGGGCCAGATAACGAGCCAGATCACCAGCAAGACAGGCATGGCGACAAGCAGGAGACCGATCGGCCTCCTGCTTGTCGCTGTTTGCGCGAGCGGCAAAGCCGCCCTTTCAACGATCTCGCTCACGCCTTGCGATCGACGTTCGGAGCGACGTGCCGGTACCAGCCGTCATTGATGGCCGCTTCCCACTTGCCGCCGGGGAAGGTCGGGATCGACTGGGGAATGATGTCGGCAAATTTTTGCCGCAGCTGCTCCGGGACATAGTCCCAGGACACGCCCGGGAAACCGCCAAGTTGGGTCAGGATGGCGCTCTGCATTTTTTCCGACAGCATGAAGTCCGCGAGCTTCAGCGACGCCTCGCGATTGGCGCCATTTTCGATGACGACGGACCGGGTGAAGCCGCCGCAAAGCGCCAGATCCTGCAGCTGAACCAGACCTGTCTCTGCGGGCAGAACGCCCTGTTCGATCGCCTGCAGCACCTGGTCGGACCAAACCGGGATCATCGTGACGACGCCCTGGCTCAGGAGCTGGAGCGACTGCGTGTTGCCTGAAGAATAGGCGCCCTTGTCGTAGAGGTGTGGAGCGATGTCGGCGAGGAGCTCCCAGGCCCTGCCGAGTGCTTCATCGCCGAACTCCTCAGTGTAGTTGCTGACGGTGAAAGCCTTCGGATCCAGACCATTGGCCTGATGGATGGCGCGGCGAACGAAGTTTCCCCCCGAGCCTCCCTTGTCGGGTCGGTTGTAGACGAACTGGCCGGGATTGGCCTTGATCCAGGCGATAAGCTGGTCCCAGGTTTTTGGCGCATCGGCGGGCTTCAGCTTCGTCGTGTCATAGGCGAGAAGAACCTGCGAACCGCGGTAGGGCAGGCTGTACTCGCTTTCGATGGCGAGCGGGTTGATCTTGGAGTAATTGGAAAGGCCGGCTGCCTTGATGTTGGTGTAAACGCCGGCCTCGATGGCACCGGCCGGCAAAAGCGCGTCAGCAGATTCGAAATAATCAGCCTGCGGATCGGCATCGGTCTGCTTGGCGGCAATAGCGCGCTCGCCGATGGCGATGATTCCGGCATTGTCGCCGGCGTCCACCAGGTTGAGCTTGAGGCCCGCATGCGCTGCTTCGAAAGCAGGTTTGACCGTGTTGGTCCAGAAGTCCAGAACGTTGTTGTCCGAGCCGGTATACCAGTCGATCGTACCGTTCGCGGCAAAACTCAGGCGAGGGGTGAGGGCGAGACCGGCGGCGGCGCCGGCTGCAGACATCATAAAAGTACGGCGTTTCATCATTGTCTCCAATCGGGCAGCGGGCCGAATGTCTTAAGGCGCGGCCTTAGGTCGAAGCAGAGACCGAAAGTCGGCGCCGGCTCAGCGCGTTACACACGTGTGCACCCGCTTGCTGAGCTGCCCGGGGTTCTAAAGTTTGCACGTAACGCTTTCATGACAAGGATGATGGGTGACCACGTGTGCAACGCACGTCGCCAAGGCATTCGTTGGCGTCCTCCGGCGCCTATCGCACTGACGGCCTTACCGAATTCCGCCACACGGGCAATCGCGATTCCAGTCGGGATCTTCAGCTCTGCAGCATCGCCGTGGCACTCTCGGCATCGGTGATCATGATCGTCGGCAGTCTTGCCCGTGCGAGGGCCAGGAGAATGTCGTGCTTGTGCGAGCCGCCCGAGGCGACGATGCGGCAGGGGATACGGCGGTAATCTTCGAACTCGGGCGAGAGCACCTGACGGTTGAGCGGGTGATCGACGGGATTTCCTTCTCCGTCGATATACCGGCCGAGGAGATCGCCGATAGCACCGCGGGCTATGAGGTCGCTCACCTTCGTCCCTTCCGGAAGACCATAGCGCACCTGCAGGGAGTGCTGCGACATGTCGCCGGCGCTGAGATAGGAAATGTCGACGTCGCAGATCTGGCGGAAGGTCTTGCGAAACACCGACTGCGCAATCAGGGCCTCGCGCGATTGCGGAGTTTCGGCATAGATAGGCGCGACCAAATAGTGGCATTGGGCCTTCAGCACCTCTGCGAAGCCGCGGACGATCTCGAAGGTGTTGATCTCCGAACCATGCGTCAGCCCGCCCATCATCGATCGGACATCGATCCGGGATTCGTTGGCGGGCGTCATATGCTGCATCGTCTCGCGCAAGGTCGCTCCCCAGCCGACGCCGATGGAGTGTGGTTTCCGCGCCTGGATCAGCCGATCGAGATAGGCGGCGGCTCCGCGCCCGATGACGGCGTGGACAAGGCGCGGATCGGCCGGGGTCGGCATGACCACGGCATCATCCAATCCGAAACGGTCGCGCAGCCGCGATTCCAGTTCGATATTCTCGACGAGCGGCGAACTGAAGCTGATCCGGACGATTCCCTGCTCCAGCGCCGCTGCGAGAAGCTCGTTCACCCTCCGGCGTGTCAGATTCATGCGCTCGCCGATCTCGGCCTGCGTCAGTCCTTCCACGTGGTAGAGCCAAGCGGCCTTGGCCATCAGTTTCTGCTGCCCCATGCACCCCCCTCCAACGCTGCGCGTCTGGTCAGACCGCATGTCATCCTTAATCGGGCAAGGCGAGATATAGAAGAGTTACATACGTCACATCAGTGTTACACATGTGAATTAATTGGCGTCTGACGACATTCGGTTGGACGCTTATTCCCATGGCTGCAGCTTCATTCATCCTCGCTTTGCACTGCGCGCCGGCCGGGCGCGGAGTCACGCAAGCGATGTCTCCTTGGGACCTCTGTCGGCAAAGCCGTTCAGAGTCTGGCCGTCGAGCCCCTGTCACGAGAGTTTCACCCAAACATCAGGAAGACGACGTCCGGCCGGACTACACCGGACGCTGAACAGCACCCGCGCGGGTGCTCGATTCCATCAAAAGGAGAGTCTCATGCTTTCAATCAATCGGCGCGCTGCGCTGGGCCTCATGGGTGCGACTGCGGGCAGCCTGGTCCTGCCGCGCTTCGCGTTCAGCCAAGGCAAGCGTCCATCCGTCACCATCGCGGTGCAAAAGATCACCATCAACAATACGCTCGACGTCTGGAACGAGCAGTCGAACGTCGGTGAGCGCGTGTTCTTCCCCAACCTCTGGGAGGGCCTGATCCTGCGCGACTGGATGGGCAATCAGGGTCCGGTTCCCGGCCTAGCGACGGAATGGAAGCGTATCGACGACAGGACCCTCGAGCTGAAGCTGCGCCAGGGTGTGAAGTTCCACAATGGAGACGAGCTCACGGCCGACGACGTCGTGTTCAGCTTCTCCGCGCAGCGCGTGTTCGGAGACACCCAGCCTGCAGGCGGCAAGACGGTTTTCGAGGATGAGCACAAGCCGACCACTGCCAAGGAACTGCCGGCAGTCGTGCCGGGCACCGGGCGCCGCCTCTGGCCGGCGCTTGCCGGCGTCGAGGCGGTCGACAAGCATACCGTTCGTTTTCACAACGCGACGCCGGACGTCACCATCGAAGGCCGCCTCTATGCCTTCGGAAGCCAGATTGCCAACCGCCGCGCCTGGGACGAGGCGGCGACCTATATGGACTGGGCACGCAAGCCGATCACCACCGGCCCCTATATGGTCGGCGAACATAAGCCGGACGTTTCCTTGACGCTCGTCGCCTTCGACGACTACTGGGGCGGCCGCCCGCCGCTGGAGCAGATTCGCTTCGTCGAAGTTCCGGAAGTGTCGTCGCGCGTCAACGGCCTGCTCTCCGGCGAATACGACTTCGCCTGCGACCTGCCGCCGGACCAGATCGCCGCGGTTCAGGCCGCGCCCGGATATGAGGTCCAGGGCTCGACGATCCACAACCACCGCATTTCGGTTTTCAATGTCCAGAACCCGACCCTTCAGGACCCGCTCGTCCGCCGGGCGATGACCCATTCGATCGACCGCCAGGCGATCGTCGATGCGCTCTGGTCCGGTCAGACGACCGTGCCGGCCGGCCTGCAGTTCCCCTTCTACGGTGACATGTTCGTCGAAGGCTGGGCGGTTCCGGAATATAATCCGCAGCTCGCCAAGGACCTCCTGAAGCAGGCCAATTACAAGGGCGATGCGATCCCGTTCCGCCTTCTCAACAATTACTACACGAACCAGACTGCGAACGGTCAGATCATGGTCGAAATGTGGAAGCAGGTCGGCCTCAATGTCGAAATCCAGATGAAGGAAAACTGGGGTCAGATCCACGACCCGTCCGGCACGAAGGGCGTGCGCGACTGGTCGGCCGGCGCCGCATTCAGCGATCCGGTCTCCTCGATCGTCGCCCAGTTCGGGCCCAACGGCGAGGTTCAGCAGAAGAAGGACTGGGCAAATGCCGAGGCCAACCAGATGGCCCAGATCCTCGAAACGGAAATCGACCATGCGAAACGCAAGAAGGCATTCGCCCGCATGCTCGAGATCTGCGAGCGCGAGGACCCGGTCTACCAGGTGCTTCACCAGAACGCGGTCTTCACAGGCATGAAGTCTTCGTTGAAGTGGAAGGCGGCGCCCGCCTTCGCCATGGACTTCCGCGCCGCCAACTGGGCCAGCTGAATTCGACCAAGCCGTGTTCCGGCAGCTTGGCGGCTCCCGGAATCCTTTGAGGGCCGAGCGGCGATGCCGCGGTCGAAACACCGGGAATGAGACATGAGCGCTGCCAAGCCGGATCTCGTAGCATTGCGGGACCTGAAGGTCGCTTTCGATGGCGTTCAGGTTCTGCATGGCATCGATCTCAATGTGGCCAAGGGAGAGGCTCTCGGCCTCGTCGGCGAGTCGGGATGCGGCAAGTCCGTGACCTGGCTCGCGGCGCTCGGACTGCTTCCGGGAAAGGCGGCTGTCACGGGTTCTGTCCGGGTCGACGGCCGGGAACTGTGCGGGGCACGCCGTGCGGCTCTCGAGGAGGTCCGCGGCGGGCGGATCGCAATGATTTTCCAGGACCCTTCGAGCTCTCTCAATCCCGTATTGCGCATCGGCCGCCAGATCGTCGAGGCGCTGTACATTCACCGCGGTCTTCGCGGAGATGCGGCGCGCGTCGAGGCCCTGCGGCTGATGGACATGGTCGGCATTCCCGATGCGGCGCGGCGCTTCGATCTTTATCCGCACGAATTTTCCGGCGGGCAGTGCCAGCGCCTGATGATCGCAATGGCGCTCGCGGGCCAGCCGGACCTGCTGATTGCCGACGAGCCGACCACGGCGCTCGACGCGACCATCCAGGCGCAGATCCTCGATCTTCTGAACACGCTTCGGGCCGAGACCGGCATGGCGCTCGTCTTCATCAGCCATGATCTGGGCGCGGTCTCGCAGGTTTGCGAGCGCGTATGCGTCATGTATGCCGGCCGGATCGTCGAAGAGGGAAGCGTGGCGCAACTCTTCTCGGAGCCGCGGCATCCCTATACGCGGGGACTGTTCGATGCCATTCCGCGGATCGACGGGCCGCGCGACCGGCTGATCCCTATCCCGGGTACTGTACCGAACCCGAAACATCTGCCTGCGGGCTGTTCCTTCTCGCCCCGCTGCCCCCGCGCCGTTGACGCCTGCGGGAGCGATTACCCACATCTCGAGCCCCAAGGCGACGGGCGCCGCCTTGCCTGCACGCGCCCCGTACCAGTGGTTACGCGCGGCGACGCTGAGAGAAGAATTCCCGAAGGGCTGATGTCATGACTGCGCTGATCGAAGCGGACGAACTCGTGCGCATCTACGAGGTCCGGCGCGGGCTCTTCGGCCGTTCAAGCCCAGTGCGCGCCGTCGACGGGATTTCCCTCGCGGTCATGCCCGGCGAGACGCTCGGAATCGTCGGCGAATCGGGGTCCGGCAAATCGACATTGGGGCGGATGCTTCTGGGGCTCGATCCGGCGCAGTCGGGCGAGGTGCGCTTCGAGGGAAGCCCTATGCCGAAATACGGTACCTCCGGATGGCGGGCGCTGCGCGCCAAGATGCAACTCGTCTACCAGGATCCGCTTGCGGCGCTCGACCGGCGCCTGACGATTGCCGCGCAGATCAGCGAGCCGCTCGATATTCACCGGCTCGTCCCGAAGGAACACCAGGCCGCCCGCATTGCCGAGCTGATGGCGGCTGTCGGGCTTCGCTCCGACCAGGCCGGGCGCTTCCCGCATGAGCTTTCCGGCGGCCAGCGGCAGCGGGCCGTGATCGCCCGCGCCCTTGCTTCGCGGCCGAAGCTCCTGGTCTGCGACGAGCCCGTCTCCGCCCTCGATGTTTCGATCCAGGCGCAGGTCGTCAACATGCTGCGCGACCTCCAGGAAAAGAACGGCATCGCCATGGTCTTCATCAGCCACGATCTGAAGGTCGTACGCAACATCGCCGATCGCGTCGCGGTGATGTATCTCGGCCGGGTCGTCGAGGAGGCTTCTTCCGACGTGATCTTCCGGTTGCCGCAGCATCCCTATACGAAGGCGCTCGTCTCGAGCGTCCCGATCCCGGGCAAGCCGCTCGAAGGCCGGGTGATCCTGCAGGGCGAGCCGCCGAACCCGGCCAATCGTCCCTCGGGCTGCGCTTTCCATCCCCGCTGTCCCGTTGCGCGCGACATTTGCCGCACGAGCGTGCCTGCGCTTCGCCGGACCGGCAACGGCCGGACGGCGGCCTGTCATGCCGTGGCGGGCGAAACGGCATCAGTCGAGACACTGAGGAGACGGGCATGATCCGCTTCGTTTTCGTGCGTCTGATGCGCGCCGTGATTACGATCCTGGCCGTCGTGACCTTCGCTTTCGTCGTGCTGCGCATGTCGGGCGATCCGGCCCAGGTGATGCTCGGTCCCGATGTGCCGCAGGACGCCGTCGACGCGTTCCGCAAAACCTGGGGCCTCGACCAACCCATCTGGATACAATACCTCGCCTATATCAAGTCGATCTTCACCGGAGATTTCGGCGTGTCGATGCGCGACAAGGCCTCGGCGCTCCGACTGGTTCTGGAGCGGGTGCCGGCGACGCTGCAATTGACGCTTCCGGCGCTCATCCTGAAGCTGATGATCGGTATCCCCGCCGGCGTCTATGCCGCGCTCCACCGCCAGAGCTTCGCCGACCGCGGCGTGATCACGCTGGCGATCATCGGTTTTACCGTTCCGTCCTTCGTCATGGGCCTCGTGCTCGTACTGATCTTTTCGGTTCTTCTCGGCGTGCTGCCGTCCGGCGGGCAGGATACCTGGATGCATGGGATTCTGCCGACGATCACGATGAGCATCGGCGGGATCGGCATTCTTGCCCGTTTCTCGCGCAGCGCCATGATCGAGGTGCTTGGGCAGCCCTACATCCGCACCGCCTCGGCGAAGGGGCTGAAATGGCGCGACGTCATCTGGAGCCATGCGCTTCCCAACGCCGCGGTCCCGATCGTCACCATCGTCGGCTTCATGGTCGGGTCGCTGATCGCCGGCGCGGTGGTGGTGGAGTCGATCTTCTCCTGGCCCGGCATCGGGCGGCTGCTGATCGTTTCGGTCAGCAACCGCGACCTCGCCGTCGTTCAGTGCATCCTGCTGATCATCGCTGCGGCAATGGTGATGTCGAACCTCGTCGTCGACCTGCTCTATGGCTGGCTCGACCCGCGGCTGCGTTCGCATGCCGGGCATTAGATCCAAGGAGATGCATTATGGCTTCCGTTGATCTGGCAGAGAGATCGCCTCTTGCAGGATGGCTGCGAGGCTCGATTTCGTTCCTTCGCCGCAAAGTGCCTCTTTCGGTGGCGTTCGGCTTCCTCTGGCTCGCAGCGATGATCGTCATCGCGCTTTTTGCCGGCTACCTGCGGCCCTATGACATCACGGCGATGGACCTGACGAGCCGGCTATCGGCGCCCGGAACGCTCAAGCACTTGCTCGGCACCGACGAGCTCGGCCGGGACGTGCTGTCGCGGCTGATCCAGTCGATCCGCGTCTCGCTGATCATCGCCTTCGGTGCGACGGTGCTTTCGGCGGTGTTCGGCACGGCGCTCGGTTTCGCGGCAGCGCGGTTTCGGGGACTGACCGAGCATCTGGTACTCGCGCTTGCCGATTTCCAGGCGGCCCTGCCGTTTCTCATCATGTCGCTGGCGGTGCTGGCCTTCTTCGGCTCCTCCATGGTGCTGCTCGTCTGTCTCATGGGCTTCTACGGCTGGGAACGCTACGCGCGCATCGCCCGCGGCCTGGCGATTTCGGCCGGGGCGCAGGGCTATGCTGCCGCGGTGGTGCAGCTCGGCGCCACCCCGGCGCGGGTCTATCTCCGCCATATCCTGCCCAATGTCGCATCGACGCTGATCGTTTCGATGACGCTGACGTTTCCGGAGATCATCCTGATGGAAAGCGGGCTGTCATTCCTCGGTCTCGGCGTGCAGCCGCCGGAAACGAGCCTCGGCAACATGGTCGGCTTCGGACGCGAATATCTGACCCGCGCTCCCTGGATCATGCTCGCTCCGGCTGCCGTCATCATGCTCACGACCCTTTCCATTTCGCTTGTCGGCGACTGGCTTCGCGACAAGCTCGATCCCACCGTGCGTTGAGGACCAATCCATGACGAAAATCATCGGCCACCGCGGCGCCCGCAATCTCTGGCCGGAAAATTCGCTCACGGGTTTCCGCAACGCGTTGCGGCTCGGCGTCGATGCCATCGAGTTCGACGTGCACCTGACCGATTCAGGAGAGTTGCTCGTCATCCACGACGCCACGCTCGACAGGACCGTACACGCGACCGGACCCGTGCGCCGGCTCTCTCCCGAGGGGCGGCTGGCGACGCGGTTGCGCGATACGGACGAGAGCATTCCAACATTGAGCGACGTGCTGGGCATATTTGCAGGCAGGAACGGATTTCCCTTGCATGTCGAGATCAAGTCCGATGAAACGGGAACGCCTTACCCTGGCATCGCCGGCCGAGTAGCGGAGGAGCTGCGGCGCTTCGGCGTCGACCACCGCTCCCATCTCACGTCCTTCGATATATCGGTCCTTGAGGATTGCCGCCTCCATGCGCCGCATGTCGCGCGTCTCGTCTCGGTCAATGCCGACTGGGCGGCACGGCAAGGCGGTCTCGCTGCCTTTCTTCCGGCCGCGGACGACCTCGTGGACATCGTCGCGGTCCACCACGAATTGATGGCGGATGAGTGGGAACTTATCCGCAGCTCGGTGCCCATGGAGCGGCTTTGCGTATGGACCCTCAACGAGGAAGCGGGCATCCGCCGCTGGCTCGAAAGGGGAATCGGGCATCTGACCTCCGACAGTCCCGATCTGGCGCTCGGTCTACGTGACGCCGAAGTCGTATCAAAGCGCTTAGAGGAAAAGTCGTAGCGGTTTCCGAACGGAAACGCGTATTTTCTCGTCCGGTCGTGGCCGGTGATCTCAAAGGGGACAATCAATGAGCAATATCATCGCAACCGGCTTCAGTTCGGGTTCCGTCGACGGCGAAGTGGAGAGCCTCGAGGCCGACCTGCGCCGACTGAGGGATCTCGGCGTCGACACGGTCGAACTTGGCCTGACCAGCATCGACCTCATCGCCGGCGGAAGATTGATCAAGGAGCGCGTGGAGCGGCTTGTGGCGCTGACCCGCCAGTTTCCCTTTCGCTATACGGTTCACGGCCTCGTTTCCTCGAACTTCATGGATCCGGCAACGGCGGGCCATCAGCTGGAGGCGGCAAAGGCCCTTGTCGAGATCTGCGATCGTATCGGCGCCGGCATCATCGTTCAGCACGGCGGTCACCTGCGCGCCGAGCAGCTTTTCGAGCGGGCGGAGGCAGACCGGCGCGAGCGTGACGCTTTGTTCGAGCTCGCGGAATTTGCACGCCCCTACGGCGTCCGCATAGCGCTCGAGAATATCTTTTCGACGGCACCGGGACAGTATCGCCAGACACCGGCCGAGATCGCCGAGACGGTGAGGGCCGTCGACCATTCCAATCTGGTGGCGCTGATCGATTTCAGTCATGCCTATATCGAGTCCACCTATCGCGGCTTGAATTTTCGCGAGCAGATCCGCGCCATGGCGCCCGTTGCCGGGCACCTCCACGTCCACGATTCCTTCGGCCGTCCGCAGGCCTTTTATCAGGCGTTCTATCCGCAGGAGGCGACGGCACTCGGCATCGGTGACCTGCACATGCCGCTCGGGTGGGGCGACATCGACTGGGAGGATATTTTCGGTGAACTGGATTTCCTGCCCGAGACAGTGCTGATGATGGAGATCGGCCCGCGCTACCGGAACGAGCAGGCCGAATGCCTGAAGCGTGCGCAAGGGCTGATCTTGCTCAATGGCGGCCGCACCGCAACGGCTGCCGAGTGATCGCGATCTGAAGTTCTCGTTACATGCGAGGCGGGGCTCAGGCGGAAGCCGGCCCCCGCCTCTCCGCGTGCACCCCTCGGCGCGCTTTCAGGATAGTGTGTAGGCTTGGCTCCACGCCGTCGCTTTCAACCCCGCCTGTTTTCGTCGCACTCCGGCCGAGGCCATCACCGATTCGCATAGTCTCATCATTTCGTTTCATGGACCTGCGCGCCATGCGGCCTTGACACCGCGTCAGCAGGATTTACTAATTCAGTTGTCAGACATCTTATAACTGGGAGCACGCTGCATGTTCCTTTCGACCATGCAGCAAGTCGCAGTGCTACAGCGACCTTTGCGCGCCTTGCAAGACGCGCGACGCTGTAGGGCTGACCGATCGAAGAGGAGGATTGCGTGAAAGGACTATTTGCAAAGCTTGCCATAGGCGTTGCCGCGCTGGCGTTCGTAACTGCCGCACAGGCGGGTGAGACGCTCGACCGGGTCATGGGCAAGAAGGCCATGGTGGTCGCCACAAACAGCGGCTGGCCGCCCCAGAGCTATCTCGACGACAGCAACGAGCTGGTCGGTTTCGATATCGACGTCTCCAAGGAGATCGCCAAGCGCCTCGGCGTCGAAGTGAGCTTCGAAACGCCCGACTGGGCGACCTTGACCGGCGGCCGTTGGCAAGGGCGCTACGATTTGGGTGTCGGCTCCGTCACCCCGACCAAGGCGCGTGCCCAAGTCATCGATTTCGCCGGCATCTACTACTTCAGCCCCTATGTTTACGTGCTGCACAAGGACAGCCAGGCGAAATCCGTCGCGGACCTGAACGGCAAGATCATTGGGGTTGAAACGGCGACCACGTCGGAAGATTTCATCCGCCGCCAGCTGGAGATCGATGCGCCGGGCCTGCCGCCGATCGAATACAAGATCGAGCCGGGCGAGATCCGCACCTTCGCCGACTCCATGCTGCCCTTCGACGATCTGCGTCTTGGCGACGGTGTGCGCCTCGATGCGGTCATCGCGCCGGAGCAAACTGCGCTCAACGCGGTGAAGAACGGCTATCCGCTGCGCGTCCTCGAGGGTGAGTATGCCTTCAGGGAGCCGCTGGTGGTCATCGCCGAAAAAGTCGATCCGGACTGGACGAAGAAGGTGGGTTCCATCATCGACGAGATGAAGAAAGACGGCACGCTCGCGACGCTGACCACCAAGTGGTACGGCAAGGACTATAGCGCCGACTGAACCGATACATGCGGGGGGCGGTTCGCCGCCCCTCCGCCCTGCCACCGCGGTCGACGGGCGAGAGAAAATGTCCTATCCCAATACCTATTACAAGCAGACAATAGCTGAAACGAATGTCAGACCGGCCCTCTCCGGGACGGTCGAATGCGATACCGTGATCATCGGCGGCGGGCTCGCCGGTCTGACGACGGCGTTGCAGCTGGCGCGCGCCGGGCAGTCGGTTATCGTTCTCGAGGCCGAAAGCGTCGGCTTCGGGGCCTCCGGCCGCAATGGCGGTTTCGTCAGCCCGGGTTTTGCCACCGGCAGCGACAACATCGCCCGTATGGCCGGGACCGAAGCGGCACGGCAGATACACCGGCTTTCGATTGAGGGCGTCGAATTCGTTCGCGAGACGATCGAGACGCTGAAGCTCGAGGAGGCGAGGCCGCAGGCCGGCATCACGAGCGTATTGCGCTACGACGAGGGCGGAAGCCTGAAAGCGCATGCCGACGAGATGAGGCGCATCTACGGCTATGAGCTCGACTATCTCTCCACCGACGAGGTCCGTTCGGTGTTGAAGTCGAACCGCTATTTCCACGCCTTGCGCGACCCCAAAGCCTTCCACATGCACCCGCTCAACTATCTTCGCGGACTGGCGCGCGAGATCGAACGCCTTGGCGGCCGAATCTATGAAGGTTCGGCGGCGACCGGGAGCATGCTCGACGGTGCCGAGAAGACGGTGTCCACGTCGGGTGGGATTGCCAGAGCGCGTCATGTCGTGTTCACCACCGGCGGCTACACGGGCTCTTTGAATGACCGGCTGAAACGTTCGTTCCTGCCGATCGCGACCTATGTCATGTTGAGCGAGGAAGCGCCGGAACTCATTCGTGCCGCCATCGCCACCACGGACGCGATCGGCGACAACCGCCGCGCCGGCGACTACTACCGCCTGGTCGAAGGCGGGAAACGCCTGCTTTGGGGTGGGCGCATCACCACCCGCGCGGCGTCGCCGGCAGCCTTGGCCGGGGAACTGCGGCGCGAAATGGTCGGGACCTATCCGCAGCTGAAGGATCTGAAGACCGAGCTCGCCTGGTCGGGACTGATGTCCTACGCGCGCCATCTCATGCCACAGATCGGCGAGATGCAAGCCGGCGTATGGCATTGCACGGCCTTTGGCGGTCACGGGCTCAACACGACCGCCATCGGCGGGAAGCTCGTGGCCGAAGGCATTCTGGGGCAGTCCGACCGCTACAAGCTGTTCAAGCCCTTCGGGCTCGTCTGGGCCGGCGGCTATGCCGGACTGGCGGTAGCCCAGCTCACCTACTGGAAACTGCAAGCTCAAGACTGGTGGCGCGAGCGCGCGGCCTGAATGCCGGAGAGAACCAAATGATCGGTCGTATGATTCTGACATATCCGGACGCAGCGCGACGCACCGGGATGTTTCTCCTGCTCGCGCTGATAACCCTGACGGTCTACAGCCTGGGTGTAAGCCCGGCCTGGATCGGCCTCGTGCTGCCGACGAGCTCGGAGTGGCTGGCCGCCAATCCCGCGCTCGGGCGACTGGTCAGCGCGGTGATGATCGCCGTGATAGCGGCGCTGAACTGGAAGGCCCTGCGGCAGCTGCCTCGCGCCTGGCAGGTGGCCGGCGTGTGGCTGGAGCTCTTCGCGCTGCTGATGCTCTTCTTCTATTCCTTCAATCTTTCCTTTGCCTTCATCGCCAAGAAGATCAGCTTCCTGATTTCGCAGGGCGTCGTCACCACGCTCTACATCTCGGTGATCTCGATCGCTGTCGCGACCGTCATCGCGCTTGTGGGCGCGATTGCCAAACTGTCGAAGAATGGTGTGATCTACGGCCTTGCCACCTTCTACACGTCGCTCTTTCGCGGCCTGCCGCTCCTGATGCAGATTTACATCATCTATCTCGGTCTGCCGCAGGTGGGTTACGTCATCAGCGCCGTGCCGGCCGGCATCCTTGCGCTCTCGCTCTGCTACGGCGCTTATATGACCGAAATCTTCCGGGCGGGGATCGAGAGCATTCCGCGTGGGCAGACGGAAGGTGCGACCGCGCTCGGCTTGAGCCCGAGCCAGACGATGGGCCTGGTGATCCTGCCGCAGGCGATGCGTGTGATCATCCCGCCGACCGGAAACCAGTTCATCGCGATGCTGAAGGATTCCTCGCTGATCTCCGTCGTCGGCGTCTGGGAACTGATGTATCTCGCCCGCACCCAGGGTCAGACCGAGTTCCGCCACATCGAAATGCTGATCACAGCCTCCATGATCTACTGGATCCTTTCGATCGGCCTCGAATATATGCAATCGCGTATCGAAGCACGGTTCGGACGCTTCAATGTCCGTTGACGCGACTGTCGCGCCGGCCGCGGCCGGCATGCCGCGCAACCTGCGCGCTGCCGCGCTGGGTTTCCTGGCCTTCGCCGTCTTTTCGGGCACGGATGTGCTGGTGAAGCTTCTTGCAGAGCGCTTCGAGGTGCCGCAGGTGACCTTCATGGTGACGCTTGCGGCGCTCGCGATGCTTGCCGTCTACGCCGGCGTCACCGGAACTACGGCGTCGCTCAGGCCGCGTCATCCGGGGCTCGCGCTCCTGAGGGCGTTCCTGCTCGCCGTCGATACGCTTCTGATCCACTACGCATTTTCGGTGCTGCCGCTGTCGGAAGCCTATCTGCTCGCCTTCCTCACTCCGGTTCTTGTGGCGGTGCTGGCCTTTGCCCTGCTTGCTGAACGCCTGTCCGTGCTTGCCTGGTGTGGCGTGGTCGTCGGCTTCCTCGGGGTTGCGGTTGCGCTCAGGCCGGGGATCGCGCCGCTCAATCTCGGTCACGCCGCGGCGGCGGGGTCGGCTCTCGTCTTTGCGCTCTCGCTCGTGCTGCTGCGCCGTGCCAAGGCGACGGAGAGCGACCTTGCCCTCGTCTCGACGCTGCTCGTCGTGCTCGCTGCGGTCGCGCTCGCTGTTGCGTCGACCGGCGGCGGATTGGCACCGGTCGGGCCGGGCGATCTGCTGATCGCCTTCTTCGCCGGCCTCTTCATGCTCGGCGGTCATCTGCTGCTGGTGCGCGCCTTCCGTATGGGCGACGCCTCGGTGGTTGCGCCTTTCCAATACAGCCAGATCGTCTGGGGCTGCCTCTACGGGTCGCTGTTCTTTGCCGCCCCCATCGAACTGCACACGGTCGCAGGCGCGCTCGTCATCGTGCTTTCCGGCTGGCTCGTCCTGAAATAATCCTGGAGACAACAATGCCCACATCGATCGACATCGCTTCGCCGGAGATCACGCTCAGCGGCGTACACAAGTGGTACGGCCAGTATCATGCCCTTGACGATATCAACCTGTCCATCGCGCCGCGGGAGAAGGTCGTCATCTGCGGCCCCTCCGGTTCCGGCAAGTCGACGCTGATCCGCTGCGTCAACAGGCTCGAGGCCCATCAGCAGGGCCGCATCGTCGTCGGCGGCGTCGAAGTCGGCGAGGATGAGCGCAAGGTGGATGCCATCAGGCGCGAAGTGGGAATGGTTTTTCAGCAGTTCAATCTCTTTCCGCACCTGACCATCCTTGAAAACTGCATTCTGGCGCCGATGTGGGTCAAGCGCATGCCGCGCGCCCAGGCGACGGAAATCGCGATGGACTATCTCAATCGCGTGCGTATTCCGGAGCAGGCCAACAAGTATCCGGGCCAGCTTTCGGGCGGACAGCAGCAGCGCGTGGCGATCGCGCGGGCCCTCTGCATGAATCCGAAGGTCATGCTCTTCGACGAGCCGACCTCTGCGCTCGACCCTGAGATGGTCAAGGAAGTGCTGGACACCATGGTGACGCTAGCAAACGACGGCATGACGATGGTCTGCGTCACCCACGAAATGGGCTTCGCACGCCAGGTCGCCGATCGGGTGATCTTCATGGATCAGGGCCGCATCGTCGAAGAGGGCGAACCGGACGAGTTCTTCGCGCATCCGAAGACGGATCGGGCGAGCCTGTTCCTCAGCCAGCTCCTGCACTGATGCGTATCGGAAGATTTGTGCGCTCCCATCGGTGCTCGGGCAAGCTTTGACCGAGGCACGCACTGGCTGGCGAGAGCGATCATATGAAGTTGCGGAGCGCGTCGCCTTCCATTATTGTAGGCAATATAACTACTGATGAGGTATTGCCGTGGAAGAAGCCGTTTCGGCAGCGGAAGCCAACCGCAAGTTTTCTATTATCCTGCGTGGCGTGCGGGAGGGAAACAGCTATGTCGTGACGAGCCACGGACGGCCTGTCGCGCGCATCGTTCCCGCCGCCAAAAGCGATAACGCGGTTTCCGGTGCGCGAACAGCGCTGCTGTCGCGCCTCGAACGTCAGCCCGCCGTGATTGGCGGGCGCTGGACCCGCGACGAGCTTTACGAGGACGAGCGGTGAGGGTCGCGCTCGACACCAATGTCCTCGCCTATGCGGAGGGCGTCAACGGTATCGAGAAGCGGGATATCGTTCTGGAACTGGTGCGCAATCTGCCTCAGGAGGCTGCCGTCATTCCCGTTCAGGTGCTTGGAGAACTGTTCAATGTTCTCGTGCGAAAGGCAGGAAGGTCACGGGCCGACGCCCGCGAGGCCATTCTAGGCTGGCGAGACGCCTTTTCGATTGTCGGGACCTCGCCCGAAATCATGGTCGCGGCGGCCGACCTCGCAACCGATCATCATTTCGGCATCTGGGACGCGGTGATCGTTTCCGCCGCCTCGCAGGCCGGTTGCCGGCTGCTGCTGTCCGAAGACCTTCAGGATGGCTTCACATCGGGCGGCGTAACAGTCGTCAATCCCTTTGCGTCTCCGCGCCATACGTTGCTGGAGTCCTTGTTGGGAGGGGACAAGGCATAGGAGTAATCCGTCCCATTCGCCGCCGTTTCTTCGCTATTGAGGATGGGTACGGTCAAGCCTGAGCCTACCGGCAAGATCATGATGATCTCAGAGCTCTTCCAGGGGAAATGTGTAACGGTTTTCCGTCCGGAAGTGCTTAGTTTCAAAGGGCCGACTTCAGACCGGCTGCGGTTCCTGCGGAAAGCCGCCGATATGCGTGCAGGTCTTCGCGGCCAGGTCCCTGCCGGCTTCGAGGCATGCCGCAAGGGCGCGCCCTTCCAGGCGGGCGGCGATGAAGCCGGCGATGAAGCTGTCGCCGGCGCCGGTCGTGTCCACGACTTCGACCGGACGAATGCCTGCAGACGCGTTTTTGGTGCCGTCGCTCGCGAGCGAGCCGAGCGCACCACGCGTGACCACCGCGAGGCGGGCTCCGCGCGCGAGAAATTCGCCGATCAGCCGCTCGGCACTGCTTTCGTCCTCGCCGGCCGAACCGAAGGCGATCGAAAGGCCGTCGACGTCGAGATCTGCGGCTGCGGCATTGACCGAGACGTCCTGCGAGACGCTGACGCCTGCGGCAGATAGCGCACGGCGCAACAGGCCGCCGTCGTCCAGCCAGCCGATATGCACATGATCCATGGTCTTCAGCAGCTCGATCTCGCCGGCATCGGGGCGGTATCCGGCACAGGCCCCGAAGTCTTCATGGACGAAAATGCGGTCGCCGGCAGGCGTCACGTCGATATCTGTGTAGGCCGTGTTGGTGTCGCGCGCGAGCAGGTGGTCGACATTGACGCCGTTTGCAAGCAGCAGGCGGCGAACCTGGGCCCCGTCGGAATCGCGGCCGACGGCGCCGAAATAGAAGGAGCCGTGGCCGAGCCTTGCAAGTTGAACGGCGACATTGATTGCGTTGCCGCCGACATAGGATTGGCTAAGCGGCGCGCGATAGCGGTCGATGCAATTGTCGCCGACGGCCGCAAATCGGAATTTGGTCATGGAGTTCTCTTGTTTCAGCAGCAGGGCCGCGAACGCCGGAGCGGTCGCGGCCGTGCTAATTCATTGGGCGTCTATGCTCAATAGGCAACGCGCTTGTAGTAGCGCCGCGTCGTCAGCGGGTGGTTGCGCATCACTTCGAGGTGGGCGCTGATGCGCTCGAGCACGGTTGCGAGAAGGATGGGAGAGACGAGGCCGCGCACCTCTTGCGAAATGCCGGGCAGCGCAAAGTCCGCCGTGTCGAGCACGGTCAGCCTGTCCGTGTAGTTGGGCGCGAAATTCTGCACCCGGTCGGCAAGCGGCCGCAGCGCGTCCTCGCCCTTAAAGAGGATGACGCTGACGCCCTTTTCCACGAGCTCGAGCGTTCCATGGAAGAAGTCCGAGGCATGGACCGGGCGTGTCCGGATCCACTGCATCTCTTCGAGGATGCACATGCCGTAGTAGAAGGCCTCGGGCCAGGCGTTTCCGGCGCCGGTGATGATGTGGTAGTCGGAGCCGGCCAGAACACGGGCGAAGGTCTCGGCCTTGTCCTCGTAACCGCGCTTCACCTCGAGGAGAAGCTCAGGAAGTCTTTCCAGTTCACCGGCGATCTGCTCGTAGTTCTCGATCTCGCCGCGGTAACGCATGATCGACAGCGCGATGAACAGGGATTGCAGGTAGAAGGACTCGCAGGACGTGTCGTCTTCGGCGAAGTTGACAAAGGCATGGTTGCCACCCTTGCCGAGCGGCGTTTCCTCGTGACCTACCAGCGACAGGACCGTCGCGCCGGCCTCCTTCGCCTTTGCGAGCAGAGCCACGCTCTCCTTGGTCGTGCCGGAGAGCGATGGAATGACGACGATCGACTTTTCCGTCAGGTTGACCGAACCGGTAATGAAGAGCTCAGCCGGCAGGTCGATGAAGGCCGGAAAGCGTGACCTGCGCTGGAGCAACTGGGCGGCCGGCTGCATGAGAATGGCGGCACCGCCGGTCCCGAGGAAAAAGATATTCTCCGCACCCTTTTCAAGGCAGGAGACGACGACGTCGTCAAGGCGTTGACGCAGGGCAATGGCGCCCGACTGGATGCGTAGAAATCTGTGTTCGTCAAAATTCAGCATGGTTCTCTCTCGACAGGTGGTGGCGATCGCCGACTGGCGTCGGCAATGTTGTAAGACAACTGACAACATCGAATAAAAATGTCAAGGGTGATAATCGGCCGAATGCAGCTTCTGCCAGCAAGCTCCCGCAAGGAGATAGGTAGAAGATCTGTCCCTTGACCTTCCTGGATTTGTCAGACAAGAAGGATCATATCTTGCCGTCATCTGGAGAGAGGAATTGCCCGAGCCCCTTCGCGACACGCGCACCCTGGTCATACAGCTTCGCGACCGCATCGCCGATCTGATCCGGGAGCAGGGGCTCGCTCCGGGCGACAAGCTTCCGACGGAGGCGCAGCTCACGGAGCGTTTCAGGATCTCCCGCCCGGCGCTGCGGGAGGCATTGAAGCTACTGGAACAGGATGGCGTCATCTATGTCGAACACGGTCGCGGCCGGTTCGTTTCGGCGATGTCTGCGGTCCATGTCGAAAGGCCGATAACCGTCTTCGAGAGCGTCACCGACATGACGCGCCATTATGGCTATGCGACCGTCAACAAGGTACTCTCGATCGCCGAGGAAATGCCCGACGCGGTCACGGCGGCGCAGTTGCGGCTCGCAAATGGCGAACGCGTCATCCGTCTCGAGCGGCTGCGTCTGCACAAGGACGAGCCGATCCTCTATTGTCTCGACTACATCCCGCGCGGCATCATTCCGAGCCGGCTTTATGACATCGAATGGGGGGGCTCGCTGCTCGATCTGCTCGACCAGTACAGGCACCGGCCGCGCATGTCCGCTGCTACGGTCACGGCGGTGATGCTGCCGGAGGACGTGGTGGAGCGCAACGATCTGCGGGATTTCGGGCCGGCGCTGCTGATCCGCGAAACCTGCTTCAACGCGAACGGCGTGCCGGTCGTCTACGCCGTCGACTATCACCGCGGCAGCCACTTTTCCTTCAGTCTCGCGCGGAAGTAGCAGCCGTCGGTCGCGCCGCAGCCAGAGCGCCTACGATCAATGCGGCCTCGCGCGGGTTCGGCGCTTGTCCGTCGGCGGAGGGGGCTGGAAATTTCGCGCAGGCGCGGGCCGCCCCACATGGAAGCCCTGGACGTGGTCGATCCGGAATTGCCGCATCAGCGCGAGCTGTTCCTCCGTCTCGACACCCTCGACCAGGATCTTGTGCCCGCGGTTCCGCACCAGGCCGATAATGTCCCTGAGCATTGCCTTGCCCTTGGGTGTGTCGCAATCGTGAAGGAACGATCGGTCGATCTTCACCGTATCGAAGTCGATCAGGCGCAGCCATGACAGGCCGGCGAAGCCGGTTCCAAAATCGTCGAGCCATATTCTGATGCCCAGCGTCTTCAAATCGGCGATGCAACGCAGGATATCGGAATGCATCTCCATCTCGAGCCCCTCGGTGATTTCGAAGGCGAGCCTGCTGCCGGCCACCCCTGTTTCGCCGAGAATGGCCGCGACCGAAGCCGCGAAGCCTGGCGATCTGAGCTGGATCGGCGAGACGTTCACGCTGACGACGGGCACATGCTCGCTTGCCAGGAGCTCCTGGCACACCACGCCTATGACCCAGCGGCCGAGATCGAGGATGGCCCCGGTCCTCTCGGCAATCGGCACGAAGAGGCTCGGAGGGACGGACGTGCCGTCCAGCATCTTGAGCCGCATCAGTGCTTCGACTGCGTCCACGCGGCCGGTGGCGACGTCACGTATGGGCTGATAGACGAGTGAGACGAGATCCTGGTCTATCGCGATTTTCAGGAGCGCGGCGATGTTCTCGCTTTCGTCGCTGCTTTGCGGGTCGTTCGGATCGAAGAGGCGCGCACAGTTGCGGCCGCTCGCCTTTGCCCCGTAGAGTGCGCGATCCGCTTCATGGATCAGCCTCTCGAGCTTCGAACCGATCTGGTTTCGGGTGAAACCTGCGCCGACGCTCACCGTCACGATCGACATGCCGTCGCGGCGCTGTTCGTGCGGCAGCGCGAGGGTCTCGACGCTGTGCCGTACGGCTTCCGCCAGGTCCGCCGCCTGCTCCCGCGTCTTCAGCCGTGCGAGCACGATGAATTCCTCGCCGCCATAACGGCCGATCGAACCATCATAGGGCGCGATCGACTCCTTCAGCGCATTGGCAACCAGAACAAGGCAGCGATCTCCTTCCTGATGGCCGTAAAAATCGTTGTACCGCTTGAAGAAATCGACGTCGATAAGGATTGCCGCGAAGCTCTTACCGCCTCTTTGCCAGTCGCTCCAATAGTCCCGGAGCTTCTGGTCGACCGCGCGGCGGTTGTCGAGGCCCGTGAGCGAATCGGTATGCGACAGCCGAAGCAGCGCTTTTCCGCGTTCCGAGGCTTCCTTCTGCTGGATCTTCGCCTCGAAGGCATTGAGAAAGACCTTGTAGCGCTCCCGGTTGAGCTTCCAGTTCACATAGGACGTGAAGACGAAGCACGAGACGTAGAAGGTTCCGAAGGCAACCTGATAGGAAACGCTCTTCGGTATATAGAAAATCAAGGCCAGAAAGAACGTGGCGAGAACGATGCCCGACGTTACGACCGACAGGCGAAAGTGAAAACTGAAGAATAAATTGGCGCCCATCATGAAGATGGCGCCAAAAATCATGTAATAGGAAATACTCTCGGTTTGGCTGGTCATCAGCGACGGGAAAAGCCAACCCCAATAGCCCGCCACGAGTGCCCCGGCGCAGGTGAGATCGAACCACTTCGTCTCGGCATCCAGCCGAAACAGAATCTCGATGGCGGCAATCGCCGTAGCGCCCACCGCAAGGCGTGCCAGGATTGCATAAAACGCGACATCCGGAACGAGCAGGATATCCGTGGCCGCGAACAGCAGATAGACGGCCACGGCCACCCAGAGGCCCTGGCGGCTGGCCATCCGGCGCGTGACTTCGCCTTCTCTCCGATAGAGCGTCTGCAGCTCTACAGATTGCAGTCTGGGCGGCTGCGCCTGCAGATCGATTTCAATTACCTCGGCCAACGTGTGCCTCATGCACCGATCCCAATCGCTTTGCGCCGCCCGCCGCGAGGCTGAAACTCCTTGCGGCGACCGACGCGTTCTGGATCACCATGATTTAGATCGGATCGACCTGAAACCATGAGCGTGATCGATTCTAAAAAGTTGAGACGCGGGATGCGGGCGGAAAACCGCACACACTTTTCCTCAGCCCGCTCTTGTAGTTTCACGCCCCATCCAATCTCAACAAGCACCCTACGAAGACAGTCAGAAACGTCCGGCACAATAGTCGAGGCAAATTAAGTTTTGCTGAATTGGCAAAGATCAGAAGAGCCCTCAATAGTGTATTGAAACAATCCAATGGCTGTTTTTATTAACCATGTTATTCGAAAACTTGAAACCCGGCTGGCGCGGAGCCGGGTCCTGCGCTTAATGTTAACAAACAGTTAACGGATGAGTAACGCGTGAGCCAATTTCAGATCGTATTAGACGGCGAGAGTCTTATTACACCCGCCGCCATCGCAACCGAATTCAATTCCCAGAGAATCGAGTTTTACGAAGAACAGCTGGCGACAGGAAAGGCCGAGATTGCGCTGATTTTGAACATAGCGCAGCAACAGTTCGAACAACTGCGAGATCCTGCGGAGATAATACATAGGATTGCCGGATCTCTTCATGAGGCGCGCAACAAGTACCAGCCGAGTGTCTGGCAGGAACTGATACCGCTGGTCCAGAATCACGCGGTCTCGGACTTCTTCCTGCAGGACCCGTTTACGCGCTGGTCGTTCGAAAAGCCCCGAGGTTATTCCGGCGACGCCCAGTTGCTCGATTTCATCTATGGACATCCGAGCATTGCCGGGGAGGTCGCAAAGGCAACGCCGCTGGGGCGAGCGCTCTACGATTACACCAAGGACGCCTCATCTTCGGTGGCCGTGCGGGAGCGGCGCGACCTGCTGACGCGCCATGTCGACGAGATCGCGGCGACACGGGGAGGGGAAGCCGAGATCCTGACGATCGCGGCCGGGCACCTGCGCGAGGCCAACCGCTCGGCGGCCTTGCGGGAAGGAAGCCTGAAACGGTGGGTCGCCCTCGATCAGGATCCGCTGAGCGTCGGTTCGATCGCGCGCGACTTCATGGGAACTCGCATCGAGGCAGTTGACGGGTCGGTCAAGAGTCTTCTCACCAGGTCCCAGGAGCTCGGCCAGTTCGATTTCATCTATGCTGCCGGGCTTTACGACTATCTTACCGAAAAGGTGGCGGTGAAGCTCACCCGGAGATGCCTGGAAATGCTGAAGCCGAACGGGGTCTTCCTCTTTGCCAATTTCGCGCGCGACATCCATGTCGACGGCTACATGGAAACCTTCATGAATTGGGCGCTGCTGCTTCGATCGGAGTTCGACATGTGGCAGATCATCCATGCCAGCGCCGACAGGGAAGCCATCGAGGCGCGCGTGCAGCTCGGCGCGAACCGCAACGTCGTCTACGGCATCATTCAGAAGCGTTCGTAAAGCAGAGCGGGATGCGGAACAATATGTGCGGTTCTCCGCCCGCATCCCGCTCCAAACTGTAGGACCCGGTCACGTTCATGATTTTAGGTCGACCCGACTTGAAATCATGAACCTGATGGAGATGCCACAGCGACTGCGCGTTCCGGGCAGACTCGCCGCTGTGGCGGGGTGCAAACAGGAACCGGTTTCAGTGTTTCAGTTTCGAAGCCTTCCAGCCATATGTCGACGGTGTCGCATGCAGATGGGCCGATGAGCCCTCGGGCAGCAGAGGTGTCAGGAGCGGCTGCGCAGCGGCCGTCAGCCGAATCGCATCCTCGCGCGGTTGGGTCTCCTGTTCCGGCTCCTGCTCCTCCATGCCGGCGACACCCTTCAGGCGGATCAGGATCTCCTGGGCCCTTGTCTTGCAGAGGAAGTGATCCGCGTCGTCGGATACGATGTCGTGGAAGCTCTGGAAGGTGGCTATAGCGGCATCTCTTTGGCCTGAAGCCAAGCGCGCGACCGCGAGTTTGTAGCGCAGGATGCCTCGATGCGGGTAGCGGGCGAGCAGCTCTTGAAACGTCTTGCCCGCCTTGCGGTAGGATGCCTGCGCCATTTGCGTGTCGCCGAGCCAGTGGAGAACGTCGTCCGCGTTGGGCACGGCCGGCAGCAAAGTGCGATAAAGATGCTCCGCCTCCACATATTCGCCCACGTCGCTCAAGAGATGGGCAAGGCGACAGCGCGCCTCGATATGTCCCGGAACGGTGCGGATCAGCTGCCGATATCCCGCTTCGGCTCCGTCGAAGTCGCCGAAGGCGTGCAGCGCCACCGCTCGCTCCAATACGATGCCGAGGCTGCGGCGATTGAGGCAGTCGCGCAGGTTCCTGCCTGTGAGGGTTCTGAGAAGCATACTGTGGAGGCGACGCCCGCAGGCGTCGATCCTCTCTCCTTCGTCGGCGGTGTCGACGCGCGCAAACTCTCCTTCGGGAAAGGCATCGAGCAACCGGTCGAGCCGAGCCGAGGCCGCACCGCAACGGTCGAACCGGATGCTTGTCCAGTTTTCGGATGCGAGGATGCCGGCGAATGCATCTGCCGCCTCGCTTTCAAGACCGGGTGCGCAGAGAAAACCGGTGCGTCCGGTTCCGTGATTGCCGATCATCAGGATTTCGTCGACGAAGAGTCCCGTGTCCTCGTCCTGAGAGGTCGCAAGCTCGAGCGGCAAGAACGCGTCGTACCGTTTTCCGGCGGCTCGCTGCTTCCAGGCCAGAATGAGCCACCTCTCGCGGTGCGGAAGGTATTCCTGCAGCCAGGGCCAGGAGAGAAAAGCGTGCGCCTCCGGATCTGAACGATATATCTTGTTCCAGTTTCTATGATTCTTTTTCAATTTTTCGATGCAGTCGATAACGTGGACTGTCATTGTCGTCTCTTTGAGGCAGTATACTCGATACTCGCCGAAATGGTTACGTTAGTGTAAAATTGGAATACAATAATGCTTCTATCCAGTATACACCTTCCAACTGCGCAGGACAACTACCGAGTGCCGGTATTCGGCTGCTCCCCTATATCGAGCGCTCGTCGAAGTTCGGCCTCGATCGGATGAACGTCCACAGACGTTTGCTGATGTCGGTGATCTCGCGGACCGCGTTGTCGAGACGCGCCATCTCGCGGGCATCGAGCAGCTCGACCTTGCCGTAGCGCACGTCCTTCTCGCCTTCCACGAGCCGCATCAACTGCGTGCTCGAAATCTCGCCCTGCTCGTCGACGGAGTAGATGCAATGATTGTACTTGTTGCGCATCTTCGATTGCTGCTTTAGCCGCTCGGTAATGGCGAGCACCTCGTCGCGGGTCGCCACCGAGGTCCGCGGCAGCTTCGCCAGACGCTCTGTCAGATCGATTCGCGCGCGCGTCGTATTCAGCGTCAGGAAAACGACGATGGCCGCGTCCTTTTCCACTCCCAGAAGGTGGGCGATCACGTAGATCAGCAGACTTTCGGTGTTGGTCCAAACGTAGTTCAGGCGACCAACGAGCAAAAGCACATCCTGTGCAGCCGCCATGGCGATCTCCAAGCGGTCCCGAGAATGATGCGCCAGGACCGGATTTGCGCATATTTCGCCGATCGAAACCGGCTTCCACAGGTGTCCTGCATTCAGGTCTCCTTGAACGCACGCGACATGCTGTCTGTGATGGGCTTCGTCAGATATTCGAAGAAGGTGCGCTCCGAGGTGGTGATCAGCACTTCGGCCGGCATGCCGGGCACGGGGTGGAAGCCGTGGATGCGTCCGATCTCGCTCGCCGGCACTTCGACGCGCACGATATAGACATCGCGCTGCTGGCCGCCGGCTACTTCCTCCTCGATCGAATCCGCCGAGACGTAGAAGACCTTGCCTTTCAGCACCGGCGTCGTGCGGCGATTGAGTGCCGAAAGCCGGATCGTCGCGTCCTCGCCGACCTTGAGCTGGTCGATGGCGGTGCGCAGCAGCTGCGCCTCGATGATCAGCGGCACATTGGCCGGCAGGATCTCCATGATCGGCTTTCCGCTCGCGATGACGCCGCCGGCGGTATGAAAGTAGCTGCGTACGACGGTGCCGTCGACTGGCGAACGGATGGTGGCGCGGCCGAGCACTTCGGACGCCTCCCGAACCTGCTCGCGTACGCTGTCGAGATCGGCCTCGGCTCCTTCGAGGCCATCGAGCGCCGCCTGCTTGTTGGTATTGACGGCGATGACCGCCTCCTGACGGTAGCGGTCGATCTGCGTGTAGCTCTCCTTGACCTCGGATTCGAGCCGGCCGATCTCGCCGATCGCGTCGGCGATCGCGCGGTCCAACGCCATGAGTTCCGGGCGCCGGATCAGGCCCTTGTCGGCGAGCTTGCTTTTGGCCTCCCGCTCCTCGTTGAGAATCTCCAGCTGCCGGTTGAACGATGCCTGCTGCAGAGCGTATCCCCTGGCCCGGAATTCGAGCGAACGGATGTTCTGGTCGATCAGGTTCAGCTGGTCCCGCAGCTTGATCTTCTTGCTTTGAAAATTGACGTTCTGGCTTTCCATGATGGCGCGAACGTCGGGATCGTCGGCCTGTCGGGCGACAATTTGGGGTAGGCTGAAGGCGTCTTCGCCGACCGCCTCCGCCCTCAACCGCCCGACGACTGCCTCCAGGCGGAGGCGCTTGAGGTTGAGCATACGTGCGTTGGCCCGGGCGACCGTCTGGTCGAGCTTCACGAGAATGTCGCCGGCCTTGACCTTGTCGCCCTCGGCGACCAGCAGTTCCTCGATGATGCCGCCTTCCAGATGCTGGACAATCTTGTTGTTCCCGTTGGCGACGAAGCTTCCCTGGGCGATGATGGCCGCGGCAAGCGGTGCCGCGAAAGCCCAGTAGCCGAAGCCGCCGAAGGAGATCGCGATCAGCGCCAGGCCAACCAGACTGTGGAGCCGGATCGAACGCGGGACCTCGGCATACCACTCAGCCGGATTTCGGGGTTCGGCGCTCCGCTTGTCGCTTTGCATCGTTACTCTCCGTGAATGCGGGATTGCCCGCCGTCGCCTTCGGCCTTTGCGCCAAGCGCGGCGAGCACCTCGTTTCGGGCGCCGAACATCGCCACGGTGCCTTCGTGCAGCACCATGATCTTGTCGACACATTGCAGGAGAGCAGGGCGCTGCGTGATTGTGACGGTGGTGATGCCCTCCTTCCTCGCATGCAACAGCGCGCGGGCAAGTGCGGCCTCGCCATTGCTGTCGAGGTTCGAATTCGGCTCGTCGAGGACGACGAATTTCGGATTGCCGAAGAAGGCGCGCGCCAGAGCTATGCGCTGTTTCTGACCGCCCGACAGCGGGGCGCCGTCAGCGGCGACCACGGTCTCGTAGCCTTGCGGAAAGGTTGCGATCAGTTCGTGCACGTCGGCGAGCACCGCCGCTGCATAAACCATGCTGTCGTCCACATCGTCGCGCATGCGGCAGATATTGGCCTTGATCGTTCCCGGAAAGAGCTGAACGTCCTGGGGAAGGTAGCCGATGCTTTCGCCGAACTGGCGCTGATCCCAGTTGCGCAGATCCATGAGATCGAGGCGAACACTGCCGGACGTGGGCAGAATCGAGCCGACCAGCATCTTGCCGAGGGTGGTCTTGCCGGAGCCGGAATTGCCGATGACCGCAAGCGATTCCCCCTTTGCCAGCGAAAAGGAGATGCCGTTCAGGATCACCCGCTTCTGCGGCGGCGGAACGAAGAGGATGCGCTCGACGTCGAGCCTGCCTTCCGGCTTCGGCAGGCGCAGCCGCGGGAAGTTCAGGGGCGAGGTGAGCAGGAGCTGCCTGATGCGCTGATAGGCGGCGCGGGAGTGATTGAGCTGGTTCCAGCCCTCGATGGCTCCTTCGACGGGCGCGAGCGCACGCCCGGCAATGATCGAGGCGGCGATCACCATGCCGCCGGTCAGTTGCCCTTCCATCGCCAGATGCGCTCCCCAGCCAAGAAGTGCCACCTGGGTGAACATCCGCACGGCCCTGGATGCGCCGGTGAACATTATGTTGCGGTCCTGAGCGTAGACCTGCGCCTTGAGCGAGGCCGCCGTCTCCTGGCCCCACATCCTCACCGCTTCCGGAATCATCGCCAGCGCATTGATGATCTGGGCGTTGCGCGCCATCGAATCGAGATGGATATTGGCCCGGCCGAGCGAGACATTGGCTTCGCTGAACGGTTTTGTCGTCGCCTTCTGATTGAGATAGGCGATGATGAAGAGAACCGTACAACACAGGATGACGATCATGCCGAGTTGTGGCTGTATGAGGTAGACCACGATCACGAAGAGCGGTGTCAGCGGAGCGTCGAGGAAAGCGGTCAGCGTGCCGGAGGTGATGAAGGCGCGAAGCTGCTGCAGGTCGCCCAATATCTGGTAGTCCCGGCCGCTTCCGTGCAGCGAGGCCCGGGCTGCCGCACTGAGGATCGGTGTGCCGAGCTGGACCTCGATTTCGACGGCGGTGCGCATCAGGATGAAGCGGCGGATCGCGTCGAGAACGACCTGGAGCGTCACGGCGCCGAGCACGGCGATCGTCAGCATGACCAGCGTGTCCTGCGAGCGGCTCGTCAGGACCCGGTCGGAGATCTGGAACAAATAGATCGGGATGGCCAGGACGAGGACGTTGATGGCCAGGGTGAAAGCGATGACGATCAGCATGTTGCGCCGGACAGCGGCCATGCCGTTGTGCAGGCTGGCGGCGAAGTTCGCTGGTCCCATACGCTTGTGAAGCGTGCTCCTGCCACCGCCGTTTTCGCTCGCTTGCCCTTCACCTGTTGCGCTGCGTTCAACCGGGCGAATGTCGTCTTGCTTTATCGGACCCGGGTCATTTTCGATCGTTCGCGGCAGCCCCGGCGCCTGTCGTCTTTCCACCTTGGGAACGTCGCCCTCGTCGCGGCACGCGTCGGCCGATGCCGATGCTTGCTTTCGCTCCGAGAACCTTGCCGCGGCTGCCTTTCCGTTCGGCCCTGGCGGCCTTTCGAAGGGTGTGACAGCCTCGGCTTCGGCTATCTCGGGTAGCTCCAGCCGTGCGACATCCTGGCGCTGCGGCTTGCCTCGCCCGGCATACCACTTCGACATGTCGTTCATGCTCGCTCCCCTGCGCTTGCGCCTGAAGTCGTTTCGGTCAGGACCGTCCAACGGGTCTTCCGTTCGAAGCTGTGCAATCCCAAGAGCTCGAAGCGAAACGGCTTCAAGCCAGTATCGTATGCATGACGTCGCTCCACTGGCTGCCCGACAGGTCGGTGCCGACATCGCCGTCCATGCCTTCGCCTTGCGGCGCCGTATCCTCGCCGATAAAGGCGATGAGTTCGGTCGTCAGACCGCCATTTTCCCGCTGAAGGTTCGGCATTCCATCGACTATTCCCGATTGGATGAGCACGGCGTCGGAATAGGTCTCGCCTCCGACATAGGTCGTCCCGCCGGAGTCGATGATCTCGGCGACATTGAAGACGGCATTGTTTCCCGTATGCACCGTGACCGAGGCATCCGGTCCCTCTTCGAGCAACTTGCCCGCGGCATACGAGACGGCATCGGCGTCGCCGAGAATGCTGACCTGTTGGACGATCGTGATGTCATAGAGATTGCCGGTGATGAACAGGATGTGCAGGTCGGCATAGCCTTCGAAATTATGGTCGCGCAGGAGTTCGTCCGGCAATGTGCCGCCGCCCTCGCGCATCTGGTCGGCGGCCTCATGAAAATAGTCCGGCATCGCCTCGAAGCGGGCGCCGGAGCTCACGTTTTCGATCGAGGCCATGTTCCAGACGAGATTGCCGCCGGTGTCCAGCGTTATGCCCTTGCCGGCGGATACGCCTGCGATCTCGTCATTGTCGTAGAGGATGGAGATCTGACTGATGACGTTGAGATCGACCATTCGCCCGCCGACGAGGACCAGATCGTAATGCTCGGCAATACCGAGAAACGATGCGACGTTCACTGCCGTATTGCCGCCGCTGAGCACGGTCGTCTCCGCACCCGTCCTGGTGACGGTCAGGCTGTCATTGTCGCTGGCGAAGTTGTACTGCTCGATCCAACGGACGATGGAAAGATCGCCTTCGACGACGTTCACGTGCCAGCTTGTCGGGAATGTTGGAGATTCGGCCGGAGTCTCCGCTTCCTCGGGGAGGCGTGCCCCGGTTTCTCCTCTACCGAAGCTTGCTATGTTCAGTGCGACGGTCGTGGTCATCGTCGCGCATGTACCGGAGATCGCGCCGTCGAGCGTGTCCCTGTCGGCATAGACGTAGGATTGCGAGATGACATCGATTTGATGGTAGTCGCCCATCACGGCGGTCACGGGTGCGGCCGCGGCAGTGCCGACGACACTGGCAACATTGGCGACGACATTGGTCCCCGCGTCGATGTGGAGGCCGCCGTTCTGAAGCGGGTTGTCGAGCGGCGTCTCGGCGGGCTGCGCAGCGTGCTCTCGCCCGGGGAGATTGTCGCGCAGTTCCGGCGCGGCGTCGGCGCGGGTGCCGTTGACATAGGTGCCTTCAATGCGCTCTGCGATGAGAACGGCATCGCCCGACTCGTTTTTCACCAATTCGTCCGGAGAGGCGGCTTCCGGAGGGCTCTCCGGTCCGCCTGTCGCGGGCGCGGCAGGGATGGCCTGCTGGCTGGTGCCCGCCATGGAGGCAAGTGCTTCAAGCTTCGCCGCCACTGCGGCGAAAGAGGCGGGCGCATCGGCGGCGCCGATCTGCGCGAAGGGCGAGGCTTCAAGTGCTTCCGCGAGAAAGTCTTCGAGCGTTTGGTCGACATGCGTCAGGTTGCGCGGCTCCACGAGCATGCCGGTCAGGTTCACGACATCGTCGTCATGAAGGGTGCTTGCCTGATAGATATGGCTGAAGACCGGGTCGGGACCCGCAGGAGGCATCGTATCCGACGCTTCGGGGCCGTTGGTGGAGATGCCGTGGTCCTCCCCGGACCGGACATCCACCTGTCCGGCTTGCGCCGCGGCGGCCGATTGGTCGAGGTGATGCCGTGCCGGGGCGGCATGATCGGCGGAGTCGAGCCGGGCGATGTCGTAAGCACGGAGTTCGTGGGAGATCTCGGGATCGTAGCTTTTCAACGCGAAGTCAGACCGGAAATCAGGCGATTGTACGCAGTCGGAATTTTCCCTGTGCCCGGTCTTCGGGGTTTCATATCCCTGCAGGTATTCAAATCTTATACGCGCGTCTTCGATAGCCGTGTTGAACAGCCCTATGAAGTGCGCAACGATCTCGTTGATCTTCTCCGATTGCATCGTCCGATCCTTCCCCCTTCCGCAGCAAAGGGTGCCTTCGACCTCTCTTTTTCTTCAAACGGATACGAGTGAAGGAAACGTGCGGGCGTTCGCCCGCGATCGGTCTTCCCCATTGCATCCGGCACGGCCGGTGCATCCGGTCATTCATTCGACGTCGCCATTCGACCCCGCCGGGGTCACGCCCGGATCGCCAACGGTGGTGCTGACGTCGACGTTGCTGAGAAGGTTCGCGCCCTGGACGATTTCGTGGTGGAAGTCCGGACTTGCCGGACTTGGCGGCGTCTCCGTCGAGGGGTGGGACGCTACCTCGTCGCCCTTGAGATCCCAACCCTCCGAGGCGAGGCCGTCGCCGCCAGGTTCTCCGCTGCCTGCGCCGGGATCGGCATTGCCGCTCTTGCTGAGGTCATAAGCGCGGTCCTGATCGGCCAGACTGTTGGCCTGGGCGAGGCTGAACCCGGCTTCGTAGATGCTGGCGCCATTGCCCAGAACATTGTCGACGTTTAGGGAAAAAGAAAAGCCGTCGCCGAGGGAGAAGGCAAAGTCGCCTCCGGCGGTCTCGGTGAAACTGGTGCTGCCACCGGCAACCGACCTGCTGGACGTGTTCGTCGCGACGCCATCGGCAAGCGCACCCGTCTTCAGCTCATCATCGGCACTGAAGTTGTCGTGGAGCCCAAGATTCTTCTGTGAGGAATCGGGCATAAGCACTTCCTCATGAGAGGGGGAGCCAGCGCCGAAACCCTTCATCTTTTATAGGATTCTTGAGGCGCTGGCTCTTTTGGCGGTTTGGCGGAAATGAATTCTTCCGTCTCTGCTTGCAATGATTTTAGCGCGATACAAAGCGCTTAAATTTATACGTATGGTAATTCATAGTCATAAGATTTTTCATATAAACGTAAATATCTATACTTCCGATCTTCTACGCGGAACAACGACCGAAGACGCACAAAACGTCGGTGCGACCATTGGAGTGTGATCTGGAACGCAGCTGAGTGAAAGCTACCTATTGTGGTTATGAGACCCGGCGCCGGCCGTCCCTGATTTTTTGCTCGATGTTCGATCCGCCGCAACAGACGCGCTCGTTTCGAGCGCAGCTCCCGCTCCTGTGGCTATGCCTGTGCACATGCATTGATCCAGCCGCTCCGCTAACGCCCTGGAAATACATAACAATCGTGATCGGAGTCGTGCAGGTCGCTTGCCGGGCCACGCTCGGATCGCGGGTGCGAAGGCCGGCTGCAGAATTCCGTGGCGGAAAGTGCGTCGGCCGCTCGCCTCAGCGCCCGATTGACCGTTTTGGCCGTGGACCGCATTAGGTTCGCGATAATCCGATGTGAGTATCGGCCCCATCAAACGGAGTGGCGAATACTTGTCCGAGTTACTACGAGAACTTCGCGGGTCTGACGTTGCGTAAGGTGCTGCACCCCTCAAAACCGAGGGTCCGCCGCAAGGCGTGAGAGGCATTGCCGCTCCGGCAGGAATCTCGCAGATCCGCCCAAAATTGGTTCGTTCTTGAACGATTTAGACAGGATTGTGGCCGACATCTAATCCTTTTGGGCGGTTTTACATCCCCCATATTTACGATACATTAGCCAACATAAATTCTTTTTTTCTAGAAATTCTTTTTAAACCAAGAAATTTTCACAACGCGGGCCTTTCTCCACATGGGTAAAAAACCCGTAAGAACCAAGGGGAAGTCCGAGGAGGGGATAATGTATCGTGCGAGTTCGGGGTTGGGCGGGTTCGAAGACAGCAAAAGTGTATTACCGAAGAAAAGCAAAATAGTCATGCTCGCCAGGACGGACCTCTTCGCCGAGTGTCTGACCCAGGCGATCGGCGCACGTTTTCAGGACCAGGAAGTGGTGCGGCTTTCGGACGCCGACAACCTTCTGGACGGCAACCTCGTAGATGTGACGCTGGTCATGCTTTATCGCGTGCCCACGGCGAACTTTCCGTCGATCATCAGGATGATCCATGAGTTCCATCCGAAAGCAGCGATCGGCCTGCTGGTCGAAAACGCCGAAGGGCTCGACGCGTCGGTTTCGCACCTCGTTGAAGAGGGGATGATCCACGGCGTGTTGCCCCTGAATCTTCACCTCGATGTTTGCCTTACCGCCATCGACCTCCTGATGAAGGGCGGCGAACATTTTCCCGCCGCACTGCTCAGGCGCCTTGCGCCGAAGAATCCCGCAGAGCGGGACCTCGCCACCCGGAACGAGACGGCTTCTGAAAATGTCGATCCGGAGCGCAGGAAAGGATTTGGCCAGGTCGTCCTCACGACACGCGAGATCCAGATTCTCGATCTCATATGCATGGGCACGCAGAACAAGATCATCGCAGATCGCCTCGGACTGTCCGAAAACACCGTCAAGGTGCATGTGCGCAACATCTACAAGAAGATGAACGTGCGCAATCGCACCGAGGCGGCCTCCCGCTATTTCAGAAACGACGGAGGCGTGGGCCCTTCCCGCACGCCGTCGCCGACGCGTTGGCGCAATTGACCGTCGAGCCCTAAAGCTAGAGCGGGATGAGGAAAGGTGTGTGCGGTTTCCGCCCGCATCCCGCGTTTCGAATTCTTGGAATCGGTCACGTTCATGCTTGTAGGTCGACCCGACCTAAAGCGTCGTGATCTAGGCTAACGCGGGCTGCCGCGCGGCGTCTCTACGGCGCCGCGCCGCAGCCCACATGTTCCGGCTATACTGGACATCGCAGCCGCTATTCCGCGGCCTCGTGGCCAAGGACGCCGCGCCGGATCTGATCGGCTTCGATCGATTCGAACAATGCGCGGAAATTGCCCTCGCCGAAGCCCTCGTCGCCCTTGCGCTGAATGAATTCGAAGAAGATCGGACCGATCACCGTGCGCGAGAAGATCTGCAGCAGGATCTTCGTCATGCCGCCATTCACCACGCCCTCGCCGTCGATCAGGATGCCGTGTGTCTTCATCCGGTCGATCGGCTCGTCGTGTCCGTGAACGCGCTGATGGGACATTTCGTAATAGGTTTCCGGCGGCCCCGGCATGAACTTCAGGCCGTTCGCGGCGAGCTTGTCGGTCGCATCGTAGATCGCCTCGGTACCGACGGCGATGTGCTGGATGCCTTCGCCCTTGTACTTCTTCAGATATTCCTCGATCTGGCTCGTGTCGTCCTTCGACTCGTTCAGGGGAATGCGGATCTTGCCGCAGGGCGAGGTAATCGCCCGGCTGACGAGGCCGGTGATGCGGCCATCGATGTCGAAGAAATGGATCTGCTTGAAATTGAAGAGTTCGCGATAGAAGGCCCACCACTTGTCCATGTTGCCGCGATAGACGTTGTGGGTCAGGTGGTCGAGATAGTAGAAGCCGACACCGGCCGGCTTCGGGTCACGCTCTCCCAGCCATTCGAACTCGGCGTCGTAGGCTGATCCCTTTTCGCCATAGGCTTCCACGAAATAGAGAAGCGAGCCGCCGATGCCGACGATCGCCGGCACGTCCAGGCACTTGTCGCTGCCGGTATAGGCTTCGGCGCCCCTGGCAACGGCGTGCTCGAAAGCATGCTTCGCGTCGACGACGCGCCAGGCCATCGACGGGGCGCAGGGCCCGTGCTCGGCAACGAAGCGCATGGCGTGCGATCCGGCGTCCGCGTTCAGGACATAGTTGATATCGCCCTGGCGCCAGACGGTGATGTCCTTGGTCTTGTGCCTGGCGACCGGCGTATAGCCCATGCGGCCGAAGAGCTCCGCAAGCTTCTCCGGCTCCGGGTGGGCGAACTCCACAAACTCGAAACCGTCGGTCCCGGCGGGGTTGTCCGCCGAAATCGCCGGGGGCGGTGCATCATGTGGGAACGGGCCCATCGTCGGTCTCCTCTAGTCCTCCAAACTTTGCTGGATTATGGCGCAGTTCCGATGCATGGTGCTTGTATTCTCGCGCGATTCGGCAAGAAAGGCGCATGAATTGTGCAGGGAAGCGTGTGAGGGTGCATGAATGGAGCTGCTTGACGGATTCGACCTCAAGATCCTGAGCGAACTGCAGCGCGATGGCCATCTGACCAACAATGAATTGTCCGAGCGCGTTGCGCTGTCTCCTTCGCAATGTTCGCGCCGGCGTACGCGCCTGGAGGCGGAGGGGTTCATCACCGGCTATCAGGCGCAAATCGACCGTCAGAAGCTGGGGCTCGATCTGATGGTGGTTATTTCGGTCACGCTGGCCACGCACAATCGCGACAATGCCAAGCGTTTCGCCAATCTTGTCTCGGCTCTGCCGGAGGTGCTGGAGGCCTACGCTCTGACCGGAGAAATGGACTACCACCTGCGCGTCGTCACGCCGGATCTTGCCGGTCTCTCCCGCTTCGTCAATGAAGTCCTCCTGCCGCATGACAGCGTGCAGCACGTCAAGACATCGATCGTGCTGGAGACGCTCAAGAGTTTCGAGGGGCTGCCGATACCGGCGCGGATGAAGGGGTAGGCGGCAGAGCCTCTCCTCGGCCTCTCCACGCAAGGGGGAAGCGGTCGCCCTAGCGATTGTTTATCGCCCGCTCCACGGCGCCCAGGCCCTGCGAGAGCGCCTCCATATTCTCTGCCCCCAGCATGGAATGCAGCTCCGCCTGATAGTCGCTCGCAAGCTCCGTCAGCTCCTGATAAGCCTGCCGGCCCGTCGGCGTCAGCGCCAGATGCTCGAAACGTCGGTCTCGCCCGTCCTCCTCGCGCTTCAACCAGCGGCGCTGCTCGAGGCTGAAGACTGCGCGGCTTACTTTCGTCTTGTGCATGGTGGAGTGCGCGCCGATTTCGGTTGCCGTCATGCTGCGGCGGGAGCTGCCGAGTGCCGCAAGCGTTCGCCATTCCGGCCGCGTCAGCTGGTAACGCGCTTTGTATTGTGCGGCAAAGCGGAGGGCGACGAATTCCGCCGCCCGGTTCAGCCGATAAGGCAGGAAAGTCTCCAGTTCGAACCGCTCCTCGGCCATGGCCTTCCTTCCTTGATAGTTACAAAACCGACAGTTACGATTGTAACTAATACAATGAAGGAAAGAGGAGGCTCAAGTCATGTTGGAGGTGGAAAAACAGCGGCCCGTAGGTTCTGGTCAGCAGCGCGCGGCCGGCTATATGCCTGGATTCGGCAACGACTTCGAGACGGAAAGCCTGCCCGGAGCACTGCCACAGGGGCAGAACAGCCCGCAGAAATGCAATTACGGCCTTTATGCCGAACAGCTGTCCGGCTCACCCTTTACCGCACCCCGCGGCACCAACGAGCGCTCCTGGCTCTACCGTATCCGACCGAGCGTCCGCCACACCGGACGCTTCCGCAAGATCGACTATCCGCACTGGAAGACGGCGCCGCATGTGGCCGAGCATTCCCTGGCGCTCGGGCAGTTGCGCTGGAGTCCTTTGCCGGCGCCCGCGGAAGCGCTGGACTTCCTTCAAGGCATCCGCACGATGACGACGGCGGGCGACGCGCTGACGCAGGCCGGCATGGCCGCGCATGTCTATGCCTTCAATGCCGACATGGTGGACGACTATTTCTTCAACGCCGACGGCGAGTTGCTGATCGTTCCGGAAACGGGTGCGATCCAGGTCTTCACCGAACTCGGCAGGATGGACGTGGAGCCGTCGGAAATCTGCCTCATACCGCGCGGCATGATGTTCAAGGTCACTCGCCTCGGAGAGGAGAAGGTCTGGCGCGGCTACATCTGCGAGAATTACGGCGCGAAGTTCACGCTCCCGGATCGCGGCCCGATCGGCGCCAATTGCCTCGCCAATCCGCGCGACTTCAAGACGCCGGTTGCCTCCTACGAGGACAAGGAAACGCCGTGCCGGGTACAGGTGAAATGGTGCGCCTCCTTCCATATGGTCGAGATCGGCCATTCGCCGCTCGACGTCGTCGCCTGGCACGGCAATTACGCGCCCTACAAATACGACCTCAAGACCTTCTCGCCCGTCGGCGCGATCCTGTTCGACCATCCCGATCCGTCCATATTCACGGTGCTGACGGCGCCTTCGGGAGAGGAGGGGACCGCCAATGTCGACTTGGTCATATTCCCGCCGCGCTGGCTGGTCGCCGAACATACGTTCCGCCCGCCCTGGTATCACCGCAACATCATGAGCGAGTTCATGGGCCTGATCTACGGGCGCTACGATGCGAAGGAGGAGGGGTTCGTTCCGGGCGGCATGAGCCTGCACAACATGATGCTGGCGCACGGGCCCGACTTTTCCGGTTTCGAGAAGGCGTCGAACGGCGAACTGAAGCCGGTGAAGCTCGACAACACCATGGCGTTCATGTTCGAGACCCGCTTCCCTCAGCAGCTGACGACGTTTGCCGCAGAGCTCGAGACGCTGCAGGACGACTACGTGGATTGCTGGTCCGGCCTGGAACGGAAATTCGACGGCACGCCTGGAATCAAGTGACTTCCGCGGCCGAACCGTGACATGCTGCAAATATCCGCGCCGCCCGGCGAGGATCAACAACGCATCGGGAACACCACTCCATGAAACTCGCGACGCTGAAAGATTCCACCCGCGACGGCAAGCTCGTCGTGGTCTCGAAAGACCTGACCCGCTGCTCCGAGGTGGGTCATATCGCCCGCACGCTGCAGGCAGCGCTTGACGACTGGGCGCATGCAGGTCCGCGGCTGGAGCGCGTCGCCGAGGGGATCGAGACCGGGGCGCAGCCGACCATGAGATTCCATGAGCACGACGCAGCCTCGCCGCTGCCGCGTGCCTTTCAGTGGGCGGACGGTTCGGCCTATGTCAATCACGTCGAGCTCGTCAGAAAGGCGCGCAATGCCGAGATGCCGGCAAGCTTCTGGACAGATCCGCTGATCTACCAGGGCGGCTCCGACAGTTTCCTCGGGCCGCGCGACCCCATTTTGATGGCCGACGAGGGCTGGGGCATCGATATGGAAGGCGAAGTCGCAGTGATCGTCGACGACGTCGCGATGGGCGCGACGCTCGAGGAGGCGAAGGCAGCGATCCGCCTGGTCATGCTCGTCAACGACGTCTCCCTGCGGGGCCTCATTCCGGGCGAACTCGCCAAGGGCTTCGGCTTCTATCAATCGAAGCCCTCCTCCGCCTTCTCTCCGGTCGCGGCGACGCCCGGCGAACTCGGCGATGCCTGGGATGGCGGGAAGCTGCATCTGCCGCTCCACGTCGATCTCAACGGCGGCGCCTTCGGTCGGGCCGATGCGGGTACCGACATGACCTTTGATTTCCCGCAGCTCATCATGCATGCCGCGCGCACAAGGCCACTTTCCGCCGGCACGATTATCGGCTCGGGTACTGTTTCGAACAAGCTTGACGGCGGGCCGGGCAAGCCGGTCTCCAAGGGTGGGGCCGGTTATTCGTGCATCGCCGAGTTGCGCATGATCGAGACGATCGAAGACGGTGCGCCGAAGACCCAATTCCTGAAATTCGGCGATGTCGTCCGCATCGAGATGAAAGATCGTACCGGCCATTCGATTTTCGGCGCGATCGAGCAGAAGGTCGGAAAGTTCGAGCGCGGATGAGATTCGGCGAGGCGGAGGCCGGGGTGGCGAACGAAACCGTTCTTTACGACTATTGGCGCTCGTCGGCGAGCTACCGGGTGCGGATCGCCCTCAACCTGAGCGGCGAAGCCTATCGCTCCGTTCCGGTCGACCTGCTCGCAAAGGCTCATCGCGCGCCGGAGCATCTCGCGCGGAATCCGCAGGGACTGGTGCCGGTGCTCGACATCGACGGCGAGCGCCTCACCCAGTCGCTCGCGATCATAGAATATCTTGCGGAGACGCGGGATGGGACGGGTTTCCTCCCGGCCCATCCCATCGACCGGCAACGCGTCCGCGCGCTTTCCTATGCGGTGGCGATGGATATCCATCCCGTCTGCAATCTCGGCGTCGTCGCCCATGTGATGGCGGGCGCCGACGATGGCGAGGCCGCGCGGCGCGAGTGGATGCAGAAGTTCATCGGCGAGGGGCTCGCTGCCTTCGAGCGTATGCTGGACCACCCCGCGACCGGTGCATTCTGCCATGGCGATCGTCCGACAATGGCGGATCTCTGCCTCGTGCCCCAGGTCTACAATGCGCGGCGCTGGGACGTCGATCTATCGGCCTGCCCGCGGGTCGTCGCCATAGATAGCCGCTGCGCTGCCATCGACGCCTTCCAGAGGGCGCATCCCGACCGCGCAAGACCTTGAACGCCCGTCCGGATGCGATTTCGTCATTCCGCACATCGGTGTGGCCCGTTCCGCCAAGCCGATGTCGCGAATGGATCGGCAGGCCGCAGATCGCCAAGCTAGGTTTTGCGCGACTGCCCGTGTAAGGGGGCGTGGGAACACCTCAAAAACGAGAGATTCATCGATGAAAAGCTATGTGCTGACCGTCAGCTGCAAATCCACTCGCGGCATCGTCGCCGCCATTACCGGCTATCTCGCCGAAAAGGGCTGCTATATCAGCGACAGCTCGCAGTTCGACGATTTCCAGACGGGACTGTTCTTCATGCGCCTCACCTTCATCAGCCAGGAAGGCGCGAAGCTCGAAGAGCTGCGCGAAGGCTTCGAGCCGGTGATCAAGCGCTTCGAGATGACGATGGAGATCCGCGATTCCGAGGAGCGCATGAAGGTGCTGCTCATGGTGTCGCGTTTCGGCCATTGCCTGAACGATCTTCTCTACCGCTGGAAGATCGGCGCCTTGCCGATCGACATCGTCGGCGTCGTTTCCAACCACTTCGACTACCAGAAGGTGGTCGTCAACCACGACATCCCCTTCCACTGCATCAAGGTGACGAAGGAGAACAAGCCGAAGGCCGAAGCCCAGCTGATGGACGTCGTCGAGCAGACCGGCGCCGAGCTGATCGTGCTTGCCCGCTACATGCAGGTGCTTTCGGATGCGCTGTGCAAGAAGATGTCGGGGAAGATCATCAACATCCACCACTCCTTCCTGCCGTCGTTCAAGGG
>ATWE01000027.1 GCA_000421085.1 Ensifer sp. USDA 6670 | reverse complement strand
CCGCGACCGGGAACTTCCAGCTTCCGTCGAGGACTCGCATCTGGGGCCGATATAGGCGGACCATGTAGTTCCACCCTTCGGGTGTCGGCAGGCAGTTGGCGACTTTGCCATCGCAGCCTCCGAACTGGATCGTGACAGAGCTATCCTGGCTCTTGTGGGCGGTCACGTTATTCAGGGAGTAGGCATTGAACTGGTTGGGAGTAAAAAAGCCCTCCCTGTTGTAGACCGTGACCGACCAGAAGTCTTTTACGGGAACGTCCTTCACCGTCAGTTGGTAGATGCTCTTGCCGTCATTCTTTTCCGGTGTCACGTTGAGATAGAGCGCTTCCTTGTCCGGATTTCCACCCCATCCAAGTGCCGATCCAATCAGATGCCGGACCGGATCTACTTCGTCGCGCGACCCAAACATCTTCGCGGTGTCCGGGAGCAGCGCGCCGAGATCGAGGAGCGCGCGGCGGGTCCTGTCACGGCTTTTTCCATCCCATTCGGGGATTTCGAAGCTACCCTCTGCTGCCTGCTTGACCGTTACCGCATCTTGAAGCGCATGAACCTTCTTCATGTCGTCGGCGCTATTGGGATCGGCAAAAAAGCGGAAGGCAGCCACGACGTAGCGGGTCCCTATGTCTTCGCGTGTCAACGTGTACGAGCCAGCCCCGTAATACACGCCATGGGCATAGTGGTCCTGGTCAATCACCAGAAGCGACACGAACCGGCCGCCGGTATCCGGCACCTTAATTGTCACCGGCCCGGCATCGAGATCGAACACCGCGGAGGAATAAAGAGTGTCCCGGTTCAGACGGATGATTGTCTGCTTGTCGAGGGGTGCCATTTCGCGCGTGTGGTCGAACTTCCCGAAGCCACCGTTCGCGGCGATGCCGGAGAAGTAGAGGTCGCTCTCAGCGCGCACGAAGTTGTCGCTGTTGACGAGGATTGGGTCGGCAGAAGCCGGCAGCGCAGCAAGCATTGCTGCTGCCACAATCATCGAGAAGCTCAATCTTGCAAGAGACATGGAAGCCCACCAAAGTTGAAATTGGAAGTGCGGATTGGCCGAGGGATCTTAGAAGCGCACGACCACTGCGAGGTCGCCCGCCATTGGCGATGAGCCCACTTTACATATGCAGCGGCGACAGATTGTCCGGATCCAGACAATTTACGAAATTTATGTTGGATCAGCGAACGACGTTCTGTCCGGATCGCAGCATGTGGAGGGACCATGTTGGAGTTGACACGAGAACAGGCAGAACAGGTCATGAGCCATGGCCCTTGGCTCGCGAGTATGACCGAGCAGTTTCGGACTGAGCTGCTGCGCCACGCGCATTTGCAGAAGTTCGCACCCGATCAAATCATCTATCGATATGGCGACGCCCCTGGCGGAATGTATGGTCTTGTCGCTGGTTCTCTCACCATCAACTCAGCGCCCTCCGACGCGATCCCTCGTCTGATCCATCTCGGAATGGCGGGCACATGGACAGGTGAAGGTCCTTTCCTGACCGGCCAACCACGCAGGGTGGAGTTGAAGGCTCTTGGTGAAGCTTGGATGATGCATGTGCCATTGGACGCCTTGGAGCAGATGGCGGCACGGGATCCTGGCGTATGGCGTGCGGTAGGCTTGAACACAGTCTTAACCGTCGATGTACTTGTTCGCATCATACATGATCTGCAAAAGCGCAATGTGGAACGCAGAATCGCGTCGGTGCTTCAGCGAGCGGGTTGGCTCGGCGACATGGCTATTCCGTTGTCTCAAAGCGACCTTGGCGTCATGGCAAATGCTTCGCGCCAGCAGGTCAACGCAGCACTGCAAAGTTTCGCAAGGGCTGGTTGGGTCAGCCACACCTATCGTTCTGTGACTATCACGAATCCGCAAGCGCTACGGCGGTTCTCCGACGGAGACGGGTTGGAGTAGTGAAACACAGCTCCAGCCACGGCCGCGGGTTCGATTCCGCTCGAGGCGCACAAATGGCATCATAAAGCCGGGAGGGAAGGCTATGCCGGAATCAACACGAAATTATCCGTCGTCCCTATGGCGCAAATGGCCTGCAGCCCTACCTCCACGAGCCTTGAGGCGCGAAGCGATGGAGGCGTTCTCGTTCTGTGCTTCGATTCGAAAATCGTATCGAGTGGGGCTCCCCGGACTGCGCGTCGCCGGCGGCTGTTGCGCTCGGACATGCGGCACATCAAGGCTCTGATCGCGGCCGGCGTCTGAGCGCCGGATCGCTGATGATTTGCGTATGTGTTACGATCCGAAGCTCTTTCGGTAAGCAGCCGGGGATGTTCCAAACTTGCGAACGAATGATCGGCGGAAGGCGACATCGTCATTGAAACCTATGTCCGTCGCGATCTTCTTGAGTGGAATTGTTGAGTCCTCGGCCAACCTACGCCCTGCCTCCAGTCGGACGCTTTCGACGTAGTCGGCGGGGGTCATCCCGATCTCCTGTTTGAACTGCCTGGAGAAGTTTCGCTCGCTCATGCCGACGCGCCTCGCGATAGCGGCGACGGTGAGGTCGGCTGAGAGGTTGTCAGCAATGAAGTCCTGCGCCGCGCGGATGGGGGTTTTCTGCGCCACTTGCCCTGCGAGCAGCGTGCTGAATTGCGTTTGACCACCCGGGCGCTTTAGAAAAACGACGAGCTCACGAGCAACCTTGAGTGCGATATCCAAGCCGAGATCCTGCTCAACGATAGCGAGGGCAAGGTCGATCCCGGCCGTCACTCCCGCAGAAGTCCAAACGTTTCCATCTCTGGTGAAAATGCGATTGGGCTCAAGGTTCACCTCCGGGAAACGCCTGGCGAACTCCGACGCTTGGGACCAATGTGTGGTGGCTCGCCTGCCATTCAGCAGGCCCGCCTCGCCGAGCACAAACGCACCTGAGCAGACAGAGCCGAAGCGAGTAGCACGTGCGGAAGTGTCCTTCACCCAGCTCAGCAGACCCGCCGCGAGTGGCCGTTCTTGAATGAGAGGATCACCGGCGACAAGCAGTGTATCAAAATCGGATGGCCCGTCGTCAATCAGGCGATCAGGAATGAGAGCCAACCCGGATGACCCCCGTACAGGAGTGCCGGAGGTGCTGACGATCTCCACCGAGTAGTAATAGGACCCGCTTTGGCGGTTTGCTTCCGCAAAGACATCAGAGGGACCAATCACATCCAGAAGCTGCACACCCTGCATCGCTACGATCGCAATTTTGTGTGTGGACATCACCGTACCTCGAACAGCTTTGCGGTCAGAACGAGCCGGGCGGTGCGAACAAAAACGACAATGATCGCGACAGCAAGGAACACGAACAAGAGACCCGCCAGTACGAGGAGGATATTGCTTTGGGCCGCCTCAGCATATCGGAAGAAAGCGATAGAAAGAGCAGCAAGCGGGAAGCTGATGGCCCACCAGGCGATGCTGAAGGGAACGTGCTTCCGGAAGACCATCGGCGAGAGAACGAGCATCAGGAACAACCCGAAGTAGAACAGAACCGTGGCGAAAAGGTCTACCGAACCGGTAACGCTGGTATAGGCGAGATAACCAACTGCAAACGGAGCGACCAGGACCATTAAGGAAGGCCGGGCAGGCACGGGAAGCGGGTCCTCGTGCCGCAATCGGGCGAAGATGAGTGCGACAAGACTGCTGCCATGACGCTACCGATGGCAAACGCGAACATGCTTACTTCATACGCCCAGGAAAACGGCATGGCATAGCCGGTCACTGCTATATCCAGCGTGGCGACGCCCGGAATGAGCAGCGGCGGCAGCGTGGTCTCGCGCGACTGCTGGCTTCCGAGGAAAGCTCTGGCAACGATATAGGCCAAAGCGAAGGTCAGTGCGGAAGCGACGATCCATATACCCTGAGAAAGAACGGGGCTGTAGCGGTTCAGGAAGGCCGACTGCAATAGGAGGCCAATGGCGATGGTGGCGAAGAAATTGCTTTGGACCGGATGCGCAAACTCCGCGGAGACCGAAGAAGGGTGTCGGGCCCACTTGCTAACATAGCCGATGGCGAGTGCGAGAAAGATCAAGGTGCCGAGCCCGCCGATCAGTTCGCCAGGCAAACTTGGTAAATCAATTGACTTCGCCGCCTCGCGCCAGGCAAGGCCTAAACCGGTGACACCCATAACTGAGGCGAACAGATTGATGGGAAGTTGCGAGATCGAACGCCGAGGCAGCGCCGAACTGTCAGAGACGTTGATCAATTGGATGGTCATTGTTTGCTCCTGTCCGAAAAGATGATGACGGGATTAAAACACGCAACGCTAATGTCTTAAATCGAACTGATGGTACGATTTAAGACTCATCACGTATGTTTTCAGCCAGCACGGCAACATGTCCCGGAATTTGAAGTCCTGCGGTGACGCAAGCCCACGCTTCGGCCTCGGGGAACATTGTTCGAACATTCCCCGCCAATCTCCGTACGCTTTCGGCCATGCACGTCTAAGCTGTGGCGGATACCGCATCCCGAAACTTAAGTAGCGAGACGGCGAAAGTGTCCCGGCACGCGGCCCGGTGTGATCGCAACGGGTTCGGCTTCGGCCGACGTGCTTAACAGCCAATTCAGCTTGATCAGTCCAGGGAGGTTCGACCAAATGCCCGCGAGTATTTTGCTTCTTTCAGTCACCAACTCGAGGTTCATGGGTGCGGTAGCCGTGTCGGCAGCGGAAGGGGCGGGCCAGGGTGGAGCTGTCGTCACCGCGAAGGTTTTAAGAGGCCTTTATTCGGTTGCCCAGCAGGAGAAAAGTCAACGCGAACCCCCTGAACTCGGGCGCCCGGAAGACCTGCTAGAATTCGACGGCGTCTTGCTGCTTCTTCGTGATGCGAACGATGCGGCTCGCGCGGCCCGCTTCATGAAGCAGGCTGCCAATTTGCCAGAATACAAACAGTTTGTCGGTAAGGTGGCCTCCGCTTTTTTTGTGCCGGGCTCGGTATCAATGGACCTTGAAGATCGTCGCAAGGAATTGGCCTATGAAATGATGAAACTCGGTTTCCTCGCTGCGGAGCTGCCTTATCGCTTTCTGGCAGACAATAACCTCGGCGGTACGAACGAGCAGTCGACGGCAGGCCCTAGCCTGGTTCAGCTCGTTGCGGCGCGTCTGCACGCGCGCCACATCGGAGCTCTTACGACGCGCATTCACGTGGATCCGTATTTTCGGTCTGAGCTCGTTGGATAGCATCGCCCGCGGGGCTGGAAGTCAACGAGGCTGCCCTCGACCGTTGCATCGACAGCAGTTATCCGCCGGCATTGTTCGGGAAGGGTGGGTAAGCGCGATTTTAGAGCACCTTGGTTCACCAATTTTAACCTGCGTGCCACGAGCGTTGTCGGTGGCGAGCCACCACGGGGAGGCGATGCTGTTTGAAATTGCTCTCTCGGCCCATTCCTCCATCGAAAGAACCATCGACTTCGACTCCTTCGGCCCGGTCGGAGGGTCGGCCGTCGATGCGCTTAAAATCTGGGATCGGACATCCTAGGATCGCGGTGGCAATGCGATGCCCAAGTTCTTCTAATGGCTCGCGCAAGTTCTTGTCGTTTGTGAAATGCGCACGGAGATCATATGCATGTCTCGTCCGTTTGCCTCTTCCGGTTGCTATGCGCCGGGCACGCGCCGCAGCTCGGCGCATCCGGGCCGATGGACGGCCGCATTCGACATGCGGCAGAGATCCAAACGAACACGAGGTTAGTCACCAGTCATGACAAAGATTTCCGCGACGAAATTCGCAATGGCTGCGGCTGCTTTGCTCTGTTGCGGAGCCGGTGCACACGCTGCCGACCGAAGCGATGAAGGACAGCTTGCACGCGTGGTGGAGGAGACGATCCAGCCGCTGATGAAGGAGAATGGCGTTCCGGGAATGGCGGTTGCCGTCACCGTCCGCGGAAAGAGGTACATCTTCAATTACGGCCTCGCGTCGAAGGAGAGCGGGCAGAAGGTCACCGGCGATACGATGTTCGAGATCGGCTCGATCAGCAAGACCTTCACGGCGACCCTCGCAGCCTATGCCGAAGTGCGTGGGGAACTGACCCTGTCCGATCCTGCCGGCAAACATCTGCCCGCGCTCGCCGGGACCCGTTTCGACGAGATCAGCCTTCTCGATCTCGGGACGTATACCGCTGGCGGGCTGCCTCTGCAGTTTCCCGATTCCGTTACCGATCAGGATAGCATGATCGACTACTACAGAGGTTGGCGCCCGACCTATGCGGCCGGCACCAAGAGGCTCTACTCGAACCCGAGCATCGGCCTCTTCGGCTATCTCGCCGCAAAGAGCATGGGCGAGCCCTTCGCCGATCTGATGGAGAAGAGGATATTCCCGGCATTCGCCCTGACGAGCACCTTCATAGCCGTGCCGCAGGACCGGCTGGACAACTATGCCTATGGTTATTCGAAAGCCGGCAAGCCGATTCGCGTCACACGCGGCGTTCTCGACTCGGAAGCATATGGCGTGAAGACGACCGCTGCCGATCTGCTCCGCGTCGTTGAGGCGAACATGGATGGCACGAGCCTGGACGAGACGATCCGCCGCGCGATCGCCACAACGCACACCGGATATTTCAAGGTCGGCGCCATGACGCAGGGGCTCGGTTGGGAGATGTATTCCTATCCGACGAAGCTCGACGATCTGCTTGCCGGCAATTCCAGCCAGATGGCCCTCGAGCCGCACAAGGTCACCAAGCTCGTTCCGCCTGCGGCGCCCCAGGAAAACGTGTGGATCAACAAGACCGGCTCGACCAACGGTTTCGGCGCCTATGCAGCCTTCGTCCCGGCCGAGCGCATCGGCATCGTGATGCTGGCGAACAGGAACTACCCGATTCCTGCCCGCGTGAAAGCCGCATACCGGATCCTGTCGACGCTTGAGAGCGATCCCGGATCGGCGGACGCCCGCTGAAAGCCGGCCGTCGTCGAACCGCGCTCCGATTGGGGCGCGGTTCTAGAGCCCTTCAGGGTTAATTGCTTTGGCTACGCCGCGCGCCGGCCGGTCGACCATCCGAAACCGTTTGAGCCGACGAACTGTTTCCATTTAACCCTGAAGGACTCTAGACCCGCATGATGAGAAGTGCGGTCCTCAACGCTTCGGTTATTCAATAAGCTCTTGGGGGTACAAACAGGCAGATCGTCTTCCCATAGGCTTTGCCCGCCGCAGAGCACCAGTGGTACTCGCCGTCCGGCGACATTCGAACCCTGCTGTCGGCATAGGGGAGGACTTCGCCAGTGGCTCTGACGATGTAGCCTTGCGGACGCTCGCTGATCGCGGTCTGCGCGACCTTACGGCAATCCATTGTTGAACAGCAGGCGCTCGGATACTGCCAACCACTTGGAGCGTCGTGGGCTAAGGCCGTCGTTGTGGACAGCCCGGCGAGTAGGAAGAGAAATCCGCGCATGGGGTCTCCTTTCAGGAGCAGTCACCAATCCAGACTGCAGCCGGCAGGTTCGCTACGGCGGCCGTGCGTCCGGGCGCTGAACCCGCCTAGATCACGATGATTTCAGGTCGGGCCGACCTGAAATCATGGACGTGATCGATCCATAGGTTGGAGTGGGATGCGGGCGGAAAACCGCACACAGTTTTCCTCATCCCGCTCCAGCACTTTGCGTGCTCCATGACATTGGCCCGCAATCGGCTCCGATTTAAGGAATCATGCAGCAAGCTTCAAACCTGCGGATCGGTAAAATGATCCACCCCGGCGGGGCTTATGTCAGCCGCGACTTTCGTCCCCATTGACGAGAAAGCCGTCGCTTTCGCCCTCGACCAGCTCCATCGGCCAGACTGCGTTTACCAGCGCTTGCGGATAATGGTCCCTGAAAGCAGGCATCGTCGACAGCAGCGTTTCCGCAAGCGCTATGCCGAGGTCGCGAAGCGACAGGCGGAAGCAGGTGAGCGGCGGCGAGAGAAAGTGTGCATGCGGGCTGTAGCGCCCGATCACCGCAATGTCGCGGCCCGGCCTGACGCCCGCTTCGGAGAGGCCCTGGTAGAACCCGATGGCGATCGTCTCATTGACGAGCAGTGCAGCCGTCGGCCGGTCCTTGAGGGCCAGGAGCTCGCGCGCGATCTGATAGCCGCCGGTCTCGTTCGGCGTCGATCGGAAGATCAATTCTTCCTCCAGGGGAAGGCCATGCGCGGCAAGCGCTTCGCGGCAGCGGTCGACGAAGACATAACCGAGGTTGGCATCGTCGTGCGGACGGGTGACCGCGATGCGGCGATGTCCGCGCGCAACCAGACGGTCGATGGCGATCTGCGCCATCCCCTCGAAATCGAGGTCGAGCCAGGGGCGGCCGGCATCCGTCAAGCTTCGGCCGAGCGTTACGAAGGGGATATTGCGTTCGGCCAGAAACTCTATGCGGGGATCGTGGCGCCGGGTTGCCGAAAGGATCAGCCCGTCGGCAAAACCGCGCGCGACGACGCGGCGCAAGTAATCGGTCGGATCTTCCTCGGACGAGCAGAGCAGGGCGACAAGGTCGAGCTTGTGCCTGGCGAAAACCGCCTGCACGCCGTCGAAGACGCTCATGAAGAACGTGTCTCCCTGACCGGTGATCTCCGTTCCGGTCTGCATCATGAAGCCGATGATGTTGGTTGTGCCCTGCCTCAGGCTGCGGCCGGACTGGTTCGCCACATAACCGAGCCTTTCAGCCGCCTCTAGGACACGCCTGCGCGTCTCCTCATTGACGTCGGGGCGGCCGTTCAGTGCACGCGAAACGGTTCCGATCGAAATATCGAGATGTTGCGCCAGGCGCCGAATTCCCTTCATGCGAAGCGCTTTTCCTCTCTCGTCACCCGCCAAGCCGGGCACCGCGACCCGCAATCAACACGCCCGATATACGGTGGAGTCGAACCGGGCTGGCGGCCATAAGCAGGCTGCAGTTTCTCTGATGCCGACCGAGCTGTCCGAATTCCTATTGACATGTTTCGGAAAGTCCGCATAGTTCCGTAAACGTTTACGGTGGCCGAAACAAGCCGGAAACGCAGGTTTGTGGGAGGAGAATGGTGATTTTGCGCGCAGTTCTGTGCGGGTGCGGAGCTATGGCCAAAGGTTGGCTCAAGGCGATCGCCGCGGACCGCGAACTCCAGTCGACAATCAGGATCGTCGGGCTCATCGACGTGAACCCAGAAGCAGCTCGTGCGCTCGCGGCGGAGTTCGAGATCGAAGGCGCCGTTATCGGTTCAGACCTCGATGCGGTGCTGATCGAAACGGCGCCCGACATTCTTTTCGATATCGTCGTACCTGCTGCGCGCCGCGACGTGGTCGCCACCGCACTCAGGCACGGCTGCCACGTGCTGAGCGAAAAGCCGATGGCGGCCTCGCTCGAGGGCGCCCGCGAGCTGATCGAACTCGCCAGGAATGCGGGCAGGATCCATGCAATCGTGCAGAACCGCCGCTTCATCTCCGGCATTCGCCGCATCCGCCGCTTCATCGAAAGCGGTGCGATAGGAGATCTGACGGGGATCCACTGCGACTTCTTCATCGGCGCGCATTTCGGTGGTTTTCGCGAAGAGATGGAGCATGTGCTGCTTCTCGATATGGCGATCCACACCTTCGACGCCGCCCGGTTCATCGCCGATAAGACGCCGCTCGCCGTGTATTGCCACGAAGAAAATCCGCGGGGCTCCTGGTACGCGCACGGTGCGGCCGCCACCGCGATATTCGAACTTTCCGACGATGTGACCTTCACCTATCGCGGTTCCTGGTGTGCCGAAGGCGCCAATACGAGTTGGGAGAGCGAGTGGCGGATCATCGGCACCAAGGGCACGCTGCTCTGGGACGGTGCCGAGGCGCTGAGCGCGAACCGTGTCGCCGGCAGCGAGGGCTTCTTCCGTCCGCTCGCTGCGGTCGAAATTCCCGAACCCGCCGATCCGCGTGAGACGCACGGGCATGCCAGCGTCATCGCCGATTTCGTCGCGGCGGTCCGCTCCGGCACCAAGCCGGAAACGGCGGGCGACGACAATATCAACAGCCTTGCAATGGTCTTTGCGGCGATCGAAAGCGCCCGCACCCGGCAACGCGTGACAATCTGAAATGAGGCATCTGATGAGCAATCCAGCCAAATCCATCCGCGTCGGCACAATGGTCAGCGCTACAAAGGGCGAAGCCGCGAAGCGCATAGGCGAGATCGCCGATCTGGGGTTCGAAAGCTTCGAACCCTTCTTCTGGCAGACCACCAACGGCCAGGACCTTGCCGAGCTCGGCAAGCGCTGCCGCGACGCAATCGGCGACCGTGACATCACGATCTCGACGCTCGGCATGTTCGGCAACCCGCTGGAGGAGACCGACATCGACCTGCAGAGCCTGCAGGGCTGGAAGGACTGCATCGACAACGCCCATCATTTCGGCGCGACATGCGTCGCCGGCTTTACCGGACGCATCCGCAACCGGCCGCTGACCGACAGCCTGCCGCGCTACCGCAAGATCTGGCGCGAGCTCGCCCAGCGCGCAGCCGACAAGGGCGTGAAGATCGCCTTCGAGAACTGCGCCATGGACGGCAACTGGGCGACCGGCGACTGGAACATCGCTCACAATCCGGACGCCTGGGAACTCATCTTCAACGAGACCCCGGACGACAACATCGGCCTGGAGTGGGAGCCTTGCCACCAGATGGTCTATCTGATCGATCCGCTGCCGCAGATCCGCAAATGGGCGCACAAGATCTTCCATGTGCATGGAAAGGACGCGACGATCCGCTGGGACGTCATCCGCGAGCACGGCATCTTCGGCAAGGAGAAGTTCGTGTTCATGCGCACGCCCGGGTTCGGCGACAGCAATTGGACCGACATCATCTCCGAACTCCGGCTTGCGGGCTGGTCCGGTTCGATCGACATCGAAGGCTGGCATGACCCGGTATATCGCGATGCGCTGGAAATGACGGGTCAGGTGCACGCTCTGAATTACCTGAAAGGCTGCCGCGGCGGCGACTTCGTCGCCGATCCGGCCTGAGACATGCCCGACGGCCGGACGGGGGGCGCCGGCCGCGGAAAAACCCGAAAGAGGAGGAGTCCATGAGTATCCGTAAATATGCAATGCTGGGCGCATTCGCCCTTGCCAGTGTTTCCTTGCCGGCCTTGTCGGCAAGCGCCGAGGATGTCACGATCAGCGTCTGGTCGCTCGACCGGGACATCCAGCCGGCACCGAATTTGATAAAAGATTTCAACAAGATGAATACCGGTATTAAAGTCGAATATCGGCAGATTCAGTTCGATGACGTGGTCAGCGAAGCGATGCGAGCCTATTCCACGGGGCAGGCGCCGGACATCATCGCTGTTGACAATCCCGAACACGCGCTCTTTGCGTCGCGCGGTGCATTTCTCGATCTGAGCGAGATGATCGCGAAGTCCTCGGTCGTCAAGCCGGAGAACTACTTCAAGGGGCCTCTCGCCTCGGTGACCTGGGACGGCAAATATTACGGCATCCCCAAGGCCACCAACACGATCGCCCTTTACTACAACAAGGACATGTTCAAGGCGAAGGGCCTGGACCCGAACAAGCCTCCGCAAACCTGGGACGAGCTCGTCGAGGCGGCGCGCAAGCTGACCGATCCGGCTCAGAACGTCTACGGCATCACCTTCTCGGCCAAAGCCAACGAGGAGGGGACATTCCAGTTCCTCCCCTGGGCGCAGATGGCCGGCGGCGGTTACGACAACATCAACGCCGAGGGCGCGGTCAAGGCGCTCGACGTCTGGAAAACGATCATCGACGAGAAGCTCGCCTCGCCGGACACGCTGACACGCAGCCAATGGGACGCCACCGGTACCTTCAATTCCGGCAACGCGGCAATGGCGATCTCCGGCCCCTGGGAAATCGACCGGATGCTCGCGGAAGCGAAATTCGATTGGGGTGTAGCGCTGCTGCCCGTACCGGAAGCAGGCGCTGAACGCTCCTCGGCCATGGGTGATTTCAACTGGGCGGTCTTCGCGAACACCGAGCATCCGGAAGAAGCCTTCAAGGTCCTCGAATATTTCGTTTCTCAGGACGACCGGATGTTCAAGGACTTCGGGCAACTGCCGCCGCGCTCCGACATCGCCATTCCGGCGACCGGCGAACCGAAAAAGGATGCGGCGCTCCAGGTGTTCGTGGAACAGCTGAAATACGCGAAGCCCCGCGGCCCCCATCCCGCATGGCCAAAGATCTCCAAGGCCATTCAGGACGCCATCCAGGCCGCCCTTACCGGGCAGATGAGTTCCAAGGAAGCGCTCGACCAGGCGGCCGAGAAGATAAAGGCGGTTCTCGGCTGAGCCCGCACGCGCTTTTCCTGGAATGATCTAAACGGCAATTGTCGCGACGATCCGCCCAGGATTTTCTCCCGAGAGAGGCGATCCCCGGCTTCGGCCGGGGTCGCCGCTGCATAGGCCGCGCAAGACTCGGCCAAGGGACAGGTGATCGCCAATGAAAAGAATTCTATCGAGCATAACGGATGGCAGGGGCTTCGATATCGGCCTTGTGAGCTTGCCGCTCGCATTCCTGTTCGTCCTCTCCGGACTGCCGCTCGTCTACAATGTCGTGATGAGCTTCCAGGAAGTCGACATGTTCAGCCTCGGCAGCTTTTCGCGGCCGTTCGTGGGCTTCAAGAATTATATCGACCTCTTCGCTCAACCCGAAACCTGGCCCATTCTCCTCAACACGGCCATCTTCGTGACCGCCTCGATCGCCGGGCAGTTCCTGATAGGCTTCGGTCTCGCGCTGTTCTTCTGGGTCAACTTCCCGGGTGCGTCGTGGCTGCGCGGCCTCTTCCTCGTCTCCTGGGTCATGCCGGGCCTTGTGGTCGGCGCCATCTGGAACTGGATTCTCTCGGGCGATTTCGGCGTCCTCAATTTTCTGCTGCGGGAAACCGGCGTGATTTCCGGCAACATCTTCTGGCGTTCGGACCCGAACTATTCGCTCTGGGCCGTGATCATCGCCAATATCTGGCTCGGCACGTCATTCAACATGATCCTGCTTTCGGTTGGCCTGTCAGGTATTCCGAAGGACCTCTACGAGGCGGCCGAGCTCGACGGTGCCAATGCGTTCCAGCGCTTCTGGACGATCACTCTGCCGATGATGCGCTCGACGATCGGAGCCATCGTCGCGCTCGGGCTCATCTTCACCTTGCAGCAGTTCGATCTCTTCGCCGCCATCACGTCCGGAGGACCGAACAACACGTCCAATGTCACGCAATACTGGGCCTGGGACCTTTCCTTCCGTCAGTATGATTTCGCCAAGGGCGCGACGATCTCGGTGATCATGATCGTCTTCGTGATGTTCGCCTCCGTCGTCTATGTCCGCTCAACGCGTCATGAGGTCAGAGGATGAGTGACACTTTCCGCAACCGTCTGATGCTCGCTGTCGCGCTGGTGCTCGCCGCCATCTATCTCTTCCCGCTCTACTGGATGTACATCACCGCCCTGAAGACCGGGTCGGCGATGTTTGCGACCCCGCCGAAGTTCTGGCCGAGCGAGCCGCAATGGAGCATCTACGCCTTCGTCTGGGAGAGCCGCAACATGGCGCGGTATCTCTGGAATTCGCTCGTCATCGCTTTCGGCTCGGTGGCGCTGATCGCCGTGCTCGGCGTCGGTTGCGCCTATGTTCTCGCGCGCTATCGCAACGTCTGGGTAGACATCGGCCTGTTTCTCATCCTGATGCTGCAGGTGCTGCCCGCTTCGCTGATGGTGACGCCGATCTTCGTCGGCTTCTCGCAAGTCGGTCTCCTCGATACGCCCCGTCTTGCCGTGATCCTGGCGATCGCGGCCAAAAGCATGCCCTTCTTCGTGGTTCTTGTCCGTGCGACCTTCATGAGCGTGCCGATGGAGCTCGAAGAGGCAGCGCTCGTCGACGGCAATTCTCGCATCGGCGCCTTCTTCAACATCGTGCTGCCGCTCGCCCGCAACGGCATTCTCGTCAGCGCGATCCTGATCTTCATGCAGGCCTTCGGCGAATTCGTCTATTCGAAATCGATGATCCAGGCCGTCGAGCTGCAGCCCGCAAGCGTTGGCCTCAACACCTTCATGGGGCCGAACACCAATGAATGGAACAATATCATGGCCTATGCCACGATCTATGTGACGCCCATCCTTGCCGCTTTCATCCTCTTGCAGCGCCGCATCGTTTCCGGCCTCACTTCAGGAGCCCTCAAATGACCCTTCAGATCGAGCTCAACGGCGTCAACAAGTTCTACGGTTCCTACCACGCACTCAAGAACATCGATCTCGCGATAGAGGAGGGGACCTTCGTCGCCCTTGTCGGGCCTTCCGGCTGCGGAAAGTCCACGCTCCTCCGGTCATTGGCGGGGCTTGAGAAGATTTCGGCCGGTGAGATGAAGATCGCGGGGGCGCGGATGAACGACGTTCCACCGCGCAAGCGCGATGTCGCAATGGTCTTTCAGTCCTATGCGCTCTACCCCCATATGACGGTGGAGGAGAACCTTACCTACAGCCTGCGCATACGCGGCGTGAAAAAGGCGGAGGCGCTGAAGGCGGCGGCCGAAGTGGCGACGACCACCGGTCTTTCCCACCTCATGAAGCGCTACCCGCGCGAACTCTCCGGCGGGCAACGCCAGCGGGTCGCGATGAGCCGCGCCATCATTCGTCATCCCAAGGCATTTCTCTTCGACGAGCCCTTGTCCAATCTCGATGCGGCGCTGCGCGTGCATATGCGCAAGGAGATCCGGGCGCTGCATGACCGGCTGGGGGCGACCTCCGTCTATGTGACGCACGATCAAATCGAGGCAATGACCATGGCGGACCATGTCGTGGTCATGCGCGATGGTGTCATCGAGCAGCAGGGCCGCCCGCTGGATCTCTACGACAGGCCGGCCAACCGCTTCGTTGCAGGCTTTATCGGCTCGCCGGCGATGAACTTCATTCCCGCGGTCGTTGAGGACGACGGTGCGCACCTGGCTCTGGACCTCGGCGCCACGAAGGCGAGGCTCTCCCTTGTCGCCCCGGTTGCGCCGGGGGCATCGGTCACGGTTGGCATTCGGCCGGAACACATCCGCATCGTCGGCGCGGGGCAGGGTGCCTTCAACATTCCCGTCGGCGTCGTGGAGTCGACCGGTTCGGCCACCTACATAACCTCCGCGACCCAGCCGGAACTCATGGTCGTGGAGACCGGACGCTCCGCTGCATCGGGCGGGGAGCTTATCGGTCTGGCGATGGACCCGAGGCAATTGCACATCTTCGATGCGGAAACGGGGAAGCGCCTCGAACCCCAAAAAGCGCTATTGGACGCCCAAATTACGTCTCGCGCCGCCCCTCATCCCGCTGCCGCGACCTTCTCCCCGTCTTGACGCGTCTTGACGGGGAGAAGGGGCAAGCGGTTATGCCACAGTCCTCTCAGCGGCGCGTAAGTGAGGCGGAGGGTTCCGGTTGCCCCTTCGCCCCCCCTGCGGGAAGAAGGTGGCCGGCAGGCCGGATGAGGGCCATCGCCTCGCTAACTCTCCCGCCCCTTCAGATCCATGATCAATCGCTCCTGACCGACGCGGATCACGTGTTCCATCGCGTTGCGCGCGCCTTCCTCGTCGCGGCGCCGGATTTCCTCGACGATGCGGATATGCGCGATCGCGACGCGGTCGATCTCCGTTTCATCGGCTGTCGGGCTGGTAAGCTGAAAAACGCCCATCAGAGCCGCCTCGATCAGGCTGCCGACCGTTCGCATGAACGGATTGAGCGAGGCCTCCAGGAGGCGGAGGTGGAATTCGAGATCGGCGAGTGCCAGCGTGTGGGGGCTGTGGCCGGCATCGCCCATGGCGACGGCCAGCCGCATCATCCGGGCGATGTCCGCGTCGCTGGCGCGGCGTGCTGCCAGTGCCGCCGCATAGGGTTCGAGGGCCAAGCGCACTTCGCTCACATGACGCAGGAAATCCTCGTCGACACCGGCACCGAAATGCCAGGTGAGCACGTCGCTGTCGAAGAGATTCCAGTGCGTCCGGGGCAGCACCCGGGTGCCGATGCGGGCGCGGGCGACGACGAGGCCTTTCGCGGCGAGTGTCTTCATCGCTTCGCGCAGTACGGTACGCGATACGTTGAAGCGCGCAGCGAGATCGGTGTCGCCGGGTAGCGTGTCGCCAACGGAAAACTCGCCACTGACCACCGCCTGGCCGAGTTCGTCGACGACGAGCCTGTGGCTCGTGCGTTTGCCCCGTTGGCTTGCGAAGATTCCTGGCATGGCGCGCGGACCCCGCGGCTACGCCCGCTGCCGTTCGGGGCGCGACAGGTGGATGATCCCCTTCTGCAGCAGGATGAAGGCAAAGAGCAGGAGCCCGATCAGGATCTTCGTCCACCAGCTCGAAAGCGTGCCATCGAAGGTGATGTATGTCTGGATCAGACCCTGGATGAGGATGCCGACCAGCGTTCCGGCAACGAAGCCGGACCCCCCGGTAAGCAGCGTTCCGCCGATGACGACGGCAGTGATTGCGTCCAGCTCGACGCCGACGGCGGCCAGCGAGTATCCGGCCGAGGTATAGAGCGAGAAGACGATGCCCGACAGGCCGGCGAGCAATCCGGACAGCGCGTAGATACGGATCGTGGTGGCAGCGACCGGAACGCCCATGAGTTTTGCCGTCGCCGTGCCGCCGCCGAGCGCATAGATATTCGTGCCGAAGCGGGTCCGGTGGGCGATGAGAATGCCGACGGCGAAGACGAACAGCATCAGGCCGCCTATGAGGGTGATGCGTCCGCCACCGGGCAACTTGAAATAGAGGCTCTTCAAGGTCGCGTAGAACGGATGCTTGATCGGAATGGAGTCGATCGACAGTACGAAGGCCATGCCGCGCGTAAGGAACATGCCGGCAAGCGTGACGATGAAAGCCGGCATTTCGAGGTAGTGGATGATCGCCCCCATTATCGCTCCGAACAGCGTCGTGATGGCCAGCAGCAGCGCGAAGGCGACGAGCGGATGCATGCCGCCGTGCTCCAGTACGACGGCCAGAAAGACACCGGCAAATGCGATCACAGCGCCGATCGACAGATCGATGCCGCCCGAAAGGATGACGAAGGTCATGCCGACGGCGGCGATGCCGAGGAAGGCATTGTCGGTCAGAAGGTTTCCGATCACGCGGGTGGAAAGCATGTTCGGATACTGCGCGACGCAGAGCGCGTAACTTAAGCCAAAGATCAAGATCGTCGCCGTAAGTGGAAGATATTTCTGCTTCATTTCGCTTCTCGCTCGGTCGGCTTGCCGGCTGCCTTCGGGATACTCAGAAAAGAGACTCCCGTGCGGAAGCGCGGTGACTGGAGCACCAGGATGAAGATGATGATCGCCGCCTTGATGATGAGGTTGAACTCGGGCGGGAAGCCGGACAGGAGAATGCCGGTATTGATCGCCTGGATGATGACGGCGCCCAGCACCGACGCCGCAATGCTGAAGCGGCCGCCGAGCAGCGATGTGCCGCCGACCACCACCGCAAGGATGGCGTCGAGTTCCAGCCAGAGTCCGGCATTGTTGGCATCGGCGCCCCGGATGTCGGCGGCGGCGATGATGCCGGCGGTCGCGGCGCAGAGGCCCGAGAGCACGTAAGCGGCCACGAGGAGGACGGGGGTGAGCACGCCCGAGAGCGTGCTTGCCTGACGATTGATGCCGATCGCCTCGACAAGCATGCCGAGGGCGGTCCGTCGAACGAGGAGCGCAACAATCAGGCTAAAGACCAGCCAGATCACGATCGGCATGGGCAGACCCGCAAAGGAACCGCTGCCGATGAAGATCAGTCCGGGATCGTTGAAAGTGAGAATGGTCCCCTCGGTGATCAGTTGGGCAATGCCGCGCCCCGCCACCATCAGCACCAGTGTCGCGATGATCGGCTGGATGTCGAGGACGGCAACCAGAACCCCGTTCCAAAGGCCGCAGATAATGCCGACCGCGAGCGTGGCGAGGAGGGTTTCGGCAAGCGAATGCCCGGACGTGATCAGCGAGGCGGCAACCGCGCCGCAGATCGCCATCACCGCGCCGACGGAAAGATCGATCCCCTTGGTGGCGATGACGACGGTCATACCGATCGCCAGAAGAACGACGGGCGCGCCGCGGTTGAGGATGTCGATCATGCTTCCATACAGACGACCATTCTGGATCTGCAGGTTTAGAAAGCCGGGAAAGACCATTGAAATCGCGATGACAATTGCCGTCAATGCAATGAGCTGCGGCAGCAGGCGGCCGGCATAGGCCCGCATGATCGGAATCAAGACGCTTCCCTCCCGTTGGTCGCGGCGATCGCTTCGACGATCCGATGTGCAGTCAATTGAGCGCCATCGAGTTCGGCGACGTGGGCGCGGTCGCGAAGGACGACCACACGCGTGCTGTAGGCGACGAGTTCTTCTATTTCCGAGGAGATGACGATGAGCGACATGCCCTTCTCGCGCAGGCTCTCGATGAGCCTGATGATTTCCGCATGCGCCCCGACGTCGATGCCCCGCGTCGGCTCGTCGAGGATGAGCAGCTCCGGCTCGGTCGCGAGCCAGCGCGCCAGAATGGCCTTTTGCTGATTGCCGCCGGAAAGCAGCCTGATCGGTTTCTCGCGATCCGGGGTGCGGATATCGAGTGCCCGGATGTAGTGGTCCGCGAGCCGGTTCTGCTCCGCGCGCGGGATCGGGCGGGTCCAGCCGCGCCTTGCCTGAAGGGCGAGCACGATATTCTCGCGCACGGACAGGTCACCGACGATGCCGGCGGTCTTGCGGTCCTCCGGGCAGAAGCCGAACCTCTGCCGGATTGCGGCACGCGGCGAGGAAAGATCGACGGTCCGGCCTTCGATCTCGGCGGTACCGCTATCGGCGCGGTGGGCGCCGAAGAGGATTTCCGCGGTTTCCGTCCGCCCCGAGCCGAGCAGGCCCGCCATGCCGACGACTTCGCCGGCGCGGACATCGAGATCGAAGGGGTCGATCTTTCCGCGGCGGCCAAAGTTTCGGAAACGGTAGCGTGGTTCGCCCGCGACCGCGTCCGAATGGGCGGAATGGATCTCTGTCGCAAGTTCCCGACCGATCATCATTGCGATCAGCTCGCGCCGGTCGAGATCTGCCGCGTTGCGCGTGCCGACCAACTGCCCGTTCCGCAGAACGGTGATGCGATCGGAGATGGCGTAGACCTGTTCCAGGAAGTGGGTGATGAAGATGATGCCGAGCCCGCGTCCCTTGAGGCGCCGTACGATTCGGAAGAGCATCTCCACCTCGTGCGCGTCGAGGCTTGCGGTCGGCTCGTCCAGGATCAGAACCTTGCCGGAAAGATCCACGGCCCGGGCGATGGCCACGACCTGCTGGATCGCCACGGAATAGCTCGCGAGATCACGGGTGACGTCGATATCGAGTTCGTATTCCGCAAGCAGTTCCCGCGCCCTGCGATTCATGGTGCGCGTGTCCACCATGCCGAAGCGGCGGGGTTGCCGTCCGAGAAAGAGGTTCTCGGCAACGGTGAGGTTCGGCAGCAGGTTGACTTCCTGGTAAACGGTCCCGATGCCCAGCCTCTGGGCATCGAAAGTGTCGCGCGGGTCGGCCTCTGTTCCGTCGAGCAGCATGCTGCCGCCATCCCGGCGATAGGCGCCCGTCAGGCATTTGATGAGCGTCGATTTGCCGGCGCCGTTCTCCCCGAGAAGCGCGTGAACCTCGCCGCGCCGCAGATGAAAATCCACCTTGTCTAGCGCCTTCGTGCCGGGAAAGCCCTTTTCGATCCTTATGGCCGAAAGGATATTGTCACTGCTGGTCTGCATGGCTGCCGTCTCTGGAATGCCGCCCGACGAACGAGCGGGCGTCCGTTCGATGGAATAGCCCACGGCGACGCCGCGGGCTCTAGCTCACTGCGCTCGACCCGAAAAATCGGTGCCGATTTTCGAGCCGAGCGCTGGGGGGATCAGTAGCCGAGGCCCTTCTTTTCTTCGTAGACCTTCATCGGGTCGTCGGCCTGCGTGTAGAGCTTCGATTCCGTCTGGATCCATTTCGGCGGCTCTTTGCCGTCCTTCAGGAAGGCAGCAAGCGCATCGAAGGCGGGGCCTGCCATGTTCGGCGTGAGCTCGACCGTCGCATTGGCTTCGCCGGCAGCCATCGCCTGGAAGATATCCGGAACAGCGTCGATCGAGACGACGAGGATGTCCTTGCCCGGCTTCAGACCGGCTTCCTTGATCGCCTGAATCGCGCCCACCGCCATGTCGTCGTTATGGGCGTAGAGCGCACAGATGTTCTTGCCACCGTCCTCCGCCTTCAGGAAGCTTTCCATCACTTCCTTGCCCTTGGTCCGGGTGAAGTCACCGGTCTGGCTGCGGACGATCTTCAGATTGTCGTTGCCGGAAAGCGCCTGCTCGAATCCCTTCTTGCGGTCGATCGCCGGCGAGGAGCCGGTGGTGCCCTGAAGTTCGACGACGTTGCATGGCTTGCCCGCAACGGTGTCGACAAGCCATTTGCCGGCCACGCTGCCTTCGTGGACGAGATCGGAGGTGACCGCCGTCAGATAGAGATTGTCGGAGGCGTCGACGGTGCGATCGAGCAGGATGACCGGGATCTCAGCGTCCTTGGCCTCCTCCAGGACTTCATCCCAGCCGGTCGCGACGACCGGAGCAAGAAGGATGGCATTCACCCCTTGCGCGATGAAAGAACGGATCGCTTTGATCTGGTTTTCCTGTTTCTGCTGCGCGTCGGCGAATTTGAGGTCGATGCCACGCTCTTCCGCCTGCTGCTTCGTCAGCGTCGTTTCGGCTGCACGCCAGCCGGATTCTGATCCGATCTGAGAAAAGCCGACGACGAGTTCGGCGGCCGAAGCGCTGCCGAAAGTGCAGGCAGCAAGGATCGTTGCACTCGCAAGTGCCTTAACGATTTTCATGATTTCCTCCCAAAGAAAGCTGCTCTTCCATGCAGCTGACCGAGAAAAAATCATACTATATTACTTTTGTAAACTCACTTTTGCTGACGACGGGACGCACCGGTGGATTCGCCCACAGATCGTGCGGTGCGCGAGATCGCGAGTGCATGCCGATGCGCTCAAAGGACCGCCAATGTGCGGTTCGGCATCGTCCCGCGGTAGAGCTCGTGGATGCGCAATTTGTTTTCCAGCGCGATGATGATCTCTTCGTTGAAGTCCACACCGTAGAGCGCTGCAATCTCGGGAAGACCGCCCGGCGTGAAGACGTTGGCTTCCAGCACCTTGTCACCGACTATATCGAGCCCGACCAGGAACATGCCGTCTTCGATGAGCTTGGGGCGAAGCCGTTCAGCGATCTCGAGGATCTCAGGCGTAACGGTCGCGGCTTCGGGCTTGCCGCTCACATGCATGTTCGAGCGTACGTCGCCCTCGGCAGGAACGCGCCGGAAGGCGGCGTAGACGCCGTCGCGCTCAAGCGGCCTGCCATTCAAAAGGAACAGACGAATATCGCCGGCGACCGCGTCGGGAATGTAGTTCTGCGCGATCAGGTAGCCGCCGCCGCTGGCGACCTCGAAGATCTGGTTGAGATTGGCCTCGTCCTTGGAGTTGATCTTGAAGACGTTCTTGCCGCCGGAGCCTTGCAAGGGCTTCAGAATCGCTCCGCCCGGATGATCCTCGATGAAGCTGCGGATTTCCTCGATGCTTCTCGAGATCAGGCTGGTTGGCCGGATGATCTCAGGGAATTCCTGAAAATAGAGCTTGTTCTGCGCGAGCGACAAACCGTCCGGGTCGTTGACCACCAGAACGCCGCGCGCGGCGGCGAGTCGCCCGAAATTCGTGCCGACATAGACTGCCCATGGTCGTCTGTCCGCGTCTTCGGAGGGGTCGTTCCGCAGAAAGAGCACCTGTACCTCACGCAGATCGAGCGTGCTGATCTTTGCCTGCTCGCCCTTGAGCGCTGTGAGCAGCGTCTCCGGCTTCTTCGGCTTCGTGCCTTTCAGGGTCGTTGCGCGGATCAGCAGACTGTCGTCAGGGCGCAGCACGAAGTCGCCCGGCGTGACGTAGCAGACCTCGTGACCGCGTGCGAGCGCCGCGAGCGCGAGCCACGTCGTCGTATAATAGGGGGCTTCGCCTTCAATGGAGTTGACGAAAAAAGCGATGCGCATGTGGGCCGCTCCTATTGCCGCAGCATATCGAGTGGAGCCATCCGCCCGCGCGCTTTGGCAAGCCGCGACGGCGCTTCCGGACCATCCAGAAACATGGGTCGAACCGAAGGACCGCCGAGCAGTCCGCGGGCATGCAGTTCCTGCATGACGGCAAAATGGGAAGCGGCGATCTTGCCCATCCAGAAGGGCTCGAGCGCGCCCCCTGCTGCGAGGTGATCGAGCAGTTCCAGAAGTCCCCGCAGGTAGATCGCGTCCTTGACGAGACCACCGCCGCGGTAAACGCGCAGAACCACGTTGAAGGCGTCCGCCCTCTGGAATCCGTGTTCGTGGACGAGCAGGCGGTAGACCTCCGGCAAGGACGCGCCATCGATCATCGCGGCGCAGGCGAGCACACGGGCGGCGAGGAGACGCAGCCGCTCGCTGGTCATTCCCCCCGAAAGATATTCCGCGAAGACCGCAAGGCCCTCCTGCATTCCTTCATATCCGGCCAGACCGGAGCGAAACAGGCGAAGCCCCTGCGCCGATCCGTTGAAATAGGTCAGGAGGTGAACGCCGATTTCGTGGCTGAGGATCGGATCGACGCGACCAAGCTCCATGATCGTGCTGCGCGCGATCAGCAGCCGCCTTCCTGAAACGAGCAATCCGGCGGGAAGATCGTCCCGCACCTCCACGAGCGCTTCGAAGCCCGCGTAGCGCTGGGCATATGCGGCGATCATCTCGCTCGCCCGCATTTCGACGAAATGGCTGTCGGCACAGCGTTCGGCGGGTGCTTGCGGGTCCGCGGCGATCTTCTCGCTGCGGGCGAGGATCTCTTCGGCCGCGCTGAGGAGGTTCGGCTCGACGGGACCGTACAGTGCACGGCCGAACTCGATGAACTTCCTCGTTTCACGGGCGGAGAGCATCGTCAGCTGCAGATCGAGTTCCTGCTGCTTTTCACGGTAGAGCTGGTAGAGCACCGGGTCTTCGAGGTGATCGAAGGGGATTGAGAACAGCGTCTTCTTTGCGGCTTCGATCTCGATGATCAAAGGCCGGTAGAGGAAACGCGGCGCGCGCGCGAAATTGCTCGCCGCGAACTCGTTCCAGGCGGCTTCCGCGTTTATCGGCGTGACGGCGAGAAGAAAATCGAAGCTCGAGGCGACTTCGTCGATGCTGCGGTCGGTGCGCTCCACGGCATCGATGAATGCCTTTCTGCCGAGCGCGCGATGGGTCGGAAATTCGAGGCTGCGGGTCGATCGGGCGAAGGCAGCGAAGGCGTGCAGGGCGGCATCGAAGATGCTCGCGATCAACCGCTCGCGCACTTCCGGGAAGATCCGGCCGGAATTGCGCTGCCGATAGACTGGCGCGAAACGAACCCGCATCGAAGGGAATGGCAGATCGAGAATCTCTCCCTCCTGTGCCGGATCGTGCGGCCATTCATGGAGCTCGACCCGCGGCGTGCGGAACTTCGCGGGGATCGCTTCGACGGCGTCGACGAAGGCCATTGCTGCGGCTCGGATATTTCCCTCGGCGCCGGCCGTCACTTCGACCTTGAAGGGCGGCAGCAAGGGAGCATTGTCGGTCAGGAGCTCATCCTGGGCGAGTTCGTCCATTTCGAGCACCATGAAGGCGCCGAAGCGACGCTCGAGCAGCTTTCCGACGGCGGCGACGATAGGTTTCGCCGTGGCAGCATCCGGTGCGAGCAGGTGGGAGGCGTTCGCGCGGACCACTTCGCGCGCAACAGGTGCATCGTTGCTGCCGGACAAGTGCACGCATAAAAACGGCAGGGCCCGGTCGATGTGGAGGCGTCCGCCGCCTTCGAACTCCTTGCGCACGGCCCTGCCTGCCTCGATTGCGGTCAGCGCCTCCGCCAGCCAATCGGGAGGATCGACCTCCGCCTCGATGGGTACGCGCGCAAGCTTCATCGACCCCGCTCCAAAGCGTCGATGAGTGCCGGCAGCGTCGAGGCGAGCAATTTTCTGAGGGCTACGAGCACCTCGGGGCGCGGCTCGCCCGTCCATTCCTCCATGAAGACCTTCTTGAATTCGACGGCGATGGCGCAGCCCGTGTCGGGGAAGTGCTCATGGATGAAGCGCGTCTGTTCGCCCCGCCCCTGGAAGGCGATGTTTTCGCGAACGTCCAATGGTCCTCCGGGAAAATCGAAGGAGCGAAGCGCCGCCATGAAGCCGTCGACCACGTGCGCCCACTTTCTGCGGTCCATCGAGATGGTGCCGATATTGATGTCCGGCGCATCGGTCGAAAGCGTCGGCTCCGCTTCAGGTCCGGCACGGCGATGATTGTAGCTGTGGACGTCGAGGACGACGAAGCATCCGTGGCAGCGTTCGATACCGGCAAGGAACGATGCCAGCATCTCATAATACTCGTCGTGCACGGAAAGGGAGGCATCGACGACGGCCTGCGGCGGTTCTTCCGCCCATACGTCGAGACCCCAGGCTTGTTCCGGCCGCAAGTAGACTGCGCCGCCGCGGGGACGGTTGACGTCGACTTCGAACCGCGAGCGATGGACGATGATCCGGTTGGCGAAGTCGCGGATCAGGAACTCGGTGAAGGGATCCTCCTCCCGCAGGCGTTCTTCCTCGGAAATCGCGAACATGCGCCGCACCGCGGCGCGCGCGGCATGGCCGTCGTGGATGGCGGTCGCGACGACGGGTGTATCGCCACGGTGCTGGGTCCACCAGGCGGATGTGGTGGGTGGCGCCGGATCCACCAACAGTTCTGAGGCAAGATTCATGTCCGTCGCTTCCGCAGGCGCGTTCACGGATTTACAATTCCGGATCGCGATTTCGGTTCCAAGCGCCTCAGGCACGATTGATCGTCGGAAGGAGGAGTTCCACTTCGCGCTGCATCTGCGGCGGCAGCGTCTCGATGTTCCTCTTCCAGAAGTCCTCCGCTTCCTTGGGCTCGTTCTCCCAACTCCTGATCGAGGTCTGATTATCGTCGATCACCACCCGGCGATGGCCGCCGAGGCGCAGGTACTCGGTCGCAAGTCTACGTGCGTTCGTCAGTTCCATGGCTGTACTCCAGGTCTTGAGATTTCGGGAAGCCAGCCGGCTGCCACATATTCGAAACGCTCCGGGCTCCTGGACGTTCCCGGTGCATTGCGACTTTGATCCTGCTCCCGGTTCTTCCGGTCCGGAAGAAAATCCGTTTTGACACCAATGACTAAGCCACCAGTCTCACGACGTCAGAAGCCGGTAGGCGAGGTAGGCGACGGCGAGACTTGCAGCAAAGCCGAGCGCCATGAGGAACCCGTTCCTGACCAACAGTCCCAGCCCGAATATGGCAACGATCGTCATCGGAACATTCGTGACGAAGGGCACGAATTCGAGGAGAGGAACGGGTGCGGCCAGAAGGATGCAAATCAGGCCGGCGAGCCGGTCGAAGGGCCGCTGAGTCAAAGGGCGCAGTCCGCGGGTCAGCCATGGATCCAGCCACCGCGACCACTTTTTCATCGTCCTGCCCGTACCTTCGACTAGCCGGCGAGAGAGGGTCTTCCGGCGCAGAAACCGCGGCATCCAGATATGCCTCAGGCCGGCGACGATCTGCAGCGAAACGAAGGCGACGACCGCCGCCAGCAGCGTGGACACCGCCGGAATCACCCCGGCCGGAGACAGGTTCGCGCCCGCCGCCAGGACCAGAACGGCGCCGAAGCTTCGATCGCCGATCAGGAGCAGCAATTCGCCCAGAGACAAAGACGGCCGTCGGGCCGCCCCGGCGCACGAGCGCATCGGCGAGCTCACCGATCGATGGAGCATCCTTCCTGTCGCGCCGGCCGCCTGAGCGAACAACATCGGTGGGGCGAGCCTTCATTACCCGATAACGTCTGACGCGATCGCATTGTTCGCGTCAGACGTGGTCCGTCAAAGGCGTGGCGGAAAAATCCCATGCGTCGTCCGATGCGTTCTCATGCCGCCTCGAGGCCGACTTTCTTGGGCTCGCCTTGCGGGGTGGTGGAGGCGGTCTGCCTCAGGATACCCGGAAGGTTCTGGTAAATGTCGAGATAATCGCGTGTCATCCGTTCGGTGGTGAACCGTCTCTCGAAGCTCTCGCGAACCTTGCGCCTGTCGAGTTCCAGCACGCGTTCGAGGCTCTCGACCGCTTGCTCGACCGTGTCGACCAGGATCCCCGACACGCCGTCGTCGATCACCTCCGGCGCCGAGCCATAGCGGAAGGCCAGCACCGGAGTGCCGCAGGCCATCGCCTCGATCATCACCAGGCCGAAAGGTTCCGGCCAGTTAATCGGGAAAAGGAGTGCTGCCGCATTGCCGAGGAAGTCCGCCTTCTGGCTTTCGTCTATCTCGCCTATGTATTCGACGTTGGAATGGCTTGCGACGAGAGGTTCGACGACCGCTTCCCAATAGCTGCGGTCCTGGGCGTCGATCTTCGCAGCGATCTTCAGAGGCATGCCGGTCCGTGCGGCGATTTCGATCGCGCGGTCGGGACCCTTCTCCGGCGCGATGCGCCCGAGGAATGCCAGATACTCGCCCGATCGTCCTTCCCGAAGTGGCAGGACCGTCGGGTCTAGTCCGTGCAGCACAGTGCCTCGCCAGTTGACAGGCGGCATAGGCGCTCGCTGATGCTGTGATATCGAAACCAGCGGGATATCCGGGAAGGCGAGATAGAAAGGCTGCAGATCGGGCAGATCGAGGCGTGTATGAAGTGTCGTCACCGTCCTGTCGGCGAAATCTCTGATCAGGGGGAAATGCAGGAATTCGATATGGAAATGCAGAACGTCGAATTGAGGCGCGCGGCGGCGGACCTCTTCCAGCATCGCGATGTGGTGGGGAAGGAAGTCCTGCACTCTCGGATTGAGCCTGAGCGCGACATCGCAACAGGGCACCAGCTCGGCACTTGTAAGCGAATCGCCGCTGGCAAAAAGGGTCACGTCATGGCCCAGTCTTACGAGTTCTTCGGTAAGGCAATGGACGATTCGCTCCGTGCCGCCGTATAGCTTCGGCGGGACGCGTTCTGCAAGGGGTGCGATCTGCGCAATTTTCATCGCTCAACTCCTGATATCGAGGGGCGTCGGCAGGACGTCCATCGGCGATAAGAAGGATGTTCTCACCCCTGCACAATTGTCGGAGAGCCGCTCTTGTTCCGCAGTGTCAGCTGTGCTTGCGGAGTTGGGCCGCGCGCACGCACCTGCGGCTGCATGGGCGGCCGCCATGCAGCCGCAGGGAAGCTGGGCATGCTACTTCTGGTGGTGATGGTGTGACGAGAATAACCGAGAGTTTATGGCGATTTCGACAAGTGAAGAGACCTGAACGCCCATGACCGCAGCTTACCTCGGCCTCTTCTTCGTCGCTTTTGGGGCGGCCACCGTCCTGCCGTTTCAGTCCGAGCCGTTGCTGGTGGGGCTGCTTGCTTCAGGCGAATTCTCGCTCGTGGCACTTATCGCCGTGGCGAGCGTCGGCAATATCCTCGGAGCCCTATGCAACTGGTTCCTCGGGAGGTTCATCGACCGTTTTCACGACAGACCATGGTTCCCGGTGAAGGAGGTGTCGCTTGAAAGGGCAGGCGGATGGTACCGGCGTTATGGCCGCTGGACGCTGCTTTTATCCTGGATGCCCGTTTTCGGCGACGCCTTTACCGTGATTGCCGGCGTGTTGCGCGAACCGCTCTGGTCCTTCCTGATCCTCGTCGCCATCGCCAAGACGGGCCGATACGTCTTCCTTGCTGCGGCGACCCTCGGCGCCAAAGCCGTTCTGGGCTTCTGATGCGCTTGCATCAGCTATATCCGGACGCCTCTCAGCCTCAGGGAATTGGCGATTACGCTGACCGAGGATAGCGCCATTGCAGCCGCCGCGATGATCGGCGATAGCAGGAGGCCGAAGGCAGGATAGAGAATGCCTGCGGCGACCGGGACTCCCGCAGCGTTGTAGATGAACGCGAAAAACAGGTTCTGCCGTATGTTCTTCATCGTCGCATGGCTCAACTGCCGTGCCCGTGCGATTCCCTGGAGGTCGCCTTTGAGCAGGGTCACGCCTGCGCTCTCGATGGCAACGTCCGTCCCCGTCCCCATGGCAATGCCGACATCGGCAGCGGCGAGCGCGGGGGCGTCGTTGACACCGTCTCCAGCCATGGCGACGATACGGCCCTGCTGACGCAGGCGCGCAACGATTTCGCTTTTGTGATCCGGAAGAACTTCGGCCTCGACCTCTTCGATCCCGAGCTCGCGTGCAACGGCATTGGCGGTGGTCCTGTTGTCCCCGGTGAGCATGACGACACGGATGCCTTCATTCTTCAACGTTCGCACGGCATCGGGAGTCGTCGCCTTGATGGGATCGGAAATCGCGAAGAGACCGCCGACGCGCCCGTCGATGGCCACGAAGATGACGGTTGCTCCTTCGCCGCGCAGACGTTCGGCTTCTCTCGTAAGGGCCGACACATCGACGGCTTCTTCTTCCATGATCCGGTGACTGCCGATGATAAGCTTACGGCCGTCGACCGAACCCGTGACGCCCTTGCCCACGGGGCTGTCGAAATCTTCCGCCTTGCCGAGGGATAGTCCGCGCCCTGCCGCGGCGTCGACGATTGCTTCTGCGAGCGGATGCTCGCTCCCTCTTTCAAGGCTTGCGGCCAATCGGAGAAGCTCGCCCTCGGCCAGCCCTTCGCCTGCGACGATCGATGTCACCCTTGGCTTGCCTTCGGTGAGCGTTCCCGTCTTGTCGACCACCAGCGTGTCCACTTTCTCGAACCGCTCCAGTGCTTCCGCATTCTTGATGAGCACGCCAAGCCGCGCTCCGCGCCCTACGCCGACCATGATCGACATCGGCGTGGCGAGACCGAGGGCGCAGGGGCAGGCGATGATGAGCACCGCGACAGCGGCGACAAGGCCGTGTGTAAACCGCGGCTCCGGTCCGAGCCACATCCAGGTGGCGAAGGCGACGACGGCGATCGCGATGACGGCTGGAACGAACCAACCGGAAACCTCGTCGGCCAGACGCTGGATAGGCGCGCGCGAGCGCTGCGCTTCCCCGACCATCCGCACGATCCGCGACAGCATGGTATCGCGTCCCACCTTGCCCGCTTCCATGACGAAGCCACCCGTCTTGTTCATCGTACCGCCTATGAGGTGAGCGCCGGCTTCCTTGGTGACGGGCATGGATTCGCCTGTGATCATCGACTCATCCACCGAACTCCGGCCTTCGATGAGCGTGCCGTCGACAGGCACTTTCTCGCCCGGTCGTACGCGCAGCCGATCGCCGACGGCCACGGCTTCCAGCGGTACGTCCACTTCGTTCCCTCCATCGATGCGGCGGGCGGTCTTCGGTGCGAGGTCGAGCAACGCCCTGATGGCGCCGCCCGTCTGTTCCCGGGCGCGCAGCTCCAGAACCTGACCGAGCAGGACCAGCACGGTAATCACGGCAGCCGCTTCGAAATAGACCGCACCCGCTCCGCCGCCGGAACGGTACGTTGCCGGGAACAGGCCGGGCGCTGCTGTCGCGACGACGCTGTAGACCCAGGCCGCTCCCGTGCCCATGGCGATGAGCGTGAACATGTTGAGGTGTCGCGTGACGAGCGATCGCCATGCCCTTTCGAAGAACGGCCAGCCTCCCCACAGGACCGCGGGCGTGGAAAGGACAAGCTGCAGCCAGTTCGACGTTTGGGGTGTGAGCAGCATATGAAGATCGAAGAGGTGGCCGCCCATCTCCAGTATCAGCACAGGCATCGCCAGGACGAGGCTGATCCAGAACCGTCGACGCATGTCGGCGAGTTCCGGACTCGGACCTGTTTCGGCCGTCACGGTTTCCGGCTCCAGCGCCATGCCGCAGATCGGGCAATTCCCAGGGCCGACCTGTCTCACCTGCGGGTGCATGGGGCAGGTGTAGATCGCTCCCTCTGTCTGAGCGGCGACCGCATGCTTTTGCGTACGGGCCTGGTTCTCGTCTTGCGGATTATGGTGGTGATGGTGGTGTCGATCCCCGTGCTCTTTTTGATCTTCCATCGAAGTCTCCGTTCCGAATTGGACGCTATTTCAGCGAGGCGACGCCGAAGCGGGGATTGACCTCCGTGTTCACCTGGGCGGGCCCGTTCGCGATTTCTTCGATGATCGGGCAGTCCGGCCGATCGTCGCCGTGACAATGACCCGCGAGGTGCTTGAGCGTCCGCGTCATTTCCTGGATGGCGGCTATTTTGCGTTCGAGTTCCGCGATGTGTTCGAGGGCGACCGCCTTCACGTCGGAACTCGCCCTGGACCGATCGCGCCAGAGGGCAAGGAGCTCCTTGATCTGCTCCACCGAGAATCCCAGGTCGCGTGCCCGGCGCACGAAGCGAAGCGTATGGACGTCGTTGTCGCGGTAAGTCCGATAGCTGGACGCAGTTCGAAGGGCGGGACTGATAAGCCCGATCTGTTCGTAGTAGCGGATCATTTTGGAGGAGACGCCGCTGGCTTTGGAGGCTTCGCCGATGTTCATGTGTTTCTCCTTTCTGCGAGCGTTGGGCGTTTCAGGCCGGGTTGACGGATCTCAGCCGCAGCGCATTGCCGAGGACGAAAACGCTCGACATCGCCATCGCCGCTGCGGCGAAAATCGGCGAAAGCAGGATGCCATTCACCGGGTAAAGGACGCCGGCTGCGACCGGTATGAGACTGACGTTATAGGCGAATGCCCAGAAAAGATTCTGCTTGATGTTCAGGATCGTCGCCTGGCTGAGCGCGATCGCCTTGGCAACGCCGTTCAAGTCGCCGGACATCAGCACGACGTCGGCGCTTTCTATCGCGATGTCGGTTCCCGTCCCGACGGCGATGCCGACATCCGCTTCGGCGAGAGCCGGCGCATCATTGATGCCGTCGCCGATGAACGCGACCGACCGGCCGCCCTGTCGAAGCTTCCTGATCGCCTCGACCTTGCCTTCCGGCAAGACCTCGGCGACGACCTCGTCAATGCCGAGCTTTCTGGCGATTGCCTCGGCGGTGCGGCGGTTGTCCCCGGTGATCATCGCGACCTTGAGGCCGAGCTCGTGCAGGGACGCGATCGCCTGAGGCGTCGTTTCCTTGACCGGATCCGACACCGCGATGATTGCCGCCAGCCGTCCGTCGATGGCCGCATAGAGCGGCGACTTGCCGCTGGCGCCGAGCCGCTCGGCCTCGGTTGAGAAACCGGAAACATCGATCCCGTTCGTGGCGAGCGCGCGGTCCGCGCCGACCAGCACCTGCCGCCCGGACACCGATCCGCTTACCCCAAAGCCGGGCGACGCTTCGAAGCCGGTGACCGCGGCCGTCGCGATCCCCTTGGACTTTGCCGCCGACACGATCGCCTCCGCGATCGGGTGCTCGGAAAGCGTTTCGACACTCGCGACGAGGAAGAGCACTTCATCGGCCTCGAAGCCCTCTGCAGCGACGAGGTCTGTCAGTTCCGGGCGGCCCTTCGTCAAGGTCCCGGTTTTGTCGAGCGCGACCACATCGGCGTCGCGCAGGCTCTGGAGAGCCTCTCCCTTGCGGAACAGGATGCCGAGTTCGGCGGCGCGGCCGGTGCCGACCATGATCGAGGTCGGCGTCGCCAGGCCCATCGCACAGGGGCATGCGATGATCAGGACCGCTACGGCATTCACGAGGGCGAATGAGAGCGCAGGCGAGGGGCCGAAAGTGTACCAGGCGGCAAAAGTCAGCACTGCTGCGAGAATCACGGCCGGGACGAACCACCCCGTAACCCTGTCGACCAGGGCCTGGATCGGCAGCTTCGAGCCTTGGGCAGCCTCGACCAATTTGATGATCTGCGCAAGCAGCGTGTCGCTGCCGACCTTGGTCGCCTTGAAGGTGATGGACCCGGTCTTGTTGATCGTGCCGCCGACGACCGCGCTGTCGGCCGTCTTCTGGACGGGAAGGGGTTCACCGGTGATCATCGATTCATCGACATAGGAGCTGCCGTCGATGACCGTACCGTCCACAGGGATCTTCTCACCCGGCCGAATGCGGATGACGTCACCGGCCACGACCTCGCTGATGTGCACCTCGACGAAATCGCCGCCGCGCAGGACGAAAGCCGTCTTCGGCTGCAGGCCGACGAGCCGCTTGATCGCCTGGCTCGTGCGACCCTTCGCCCGTGCTTCGAGATAGCGGCCGAGGAGAACGAGGGTGACGATGACGGCGGCCGCCTCGTAATAGACATTCGCCGTTCCCGAAGGCAGAACTCGTGGAACGAAGGTCGCCACGACCGAATAGCCCCATGCGGCCGTGGTCCCGAGGACGACAAGCGAGTTCATGTCAGGCGTCCAGCGCATCAGGTTCGGCACGCCCTTGCGGAAGAACCGCAGCCCCGGTCCGAAGAGGACGAGCGTGGCGAGCGCAAACTGAAGGTACAGATTGTTTCGCATGCCGACCGTGGCCATGATCAACTCATGGACGCCGGGAATGAAGTGTGACCCCATTTCGAGCAGGAAGAGCGGAAGGGTCATCAGCGCCGAGATCGTCACCGCGGACTTGAGAGAGCCGAGCTCGCTCGCGCGGTGATCCTCCTCGCCTGCCGAAGCCTCGGCAGGCTTGGCCTTGCGAGCCTCGTATCCGGCACCCCGGATCGCGGCTTCGAGGGCTGACAGATCGGCGGTTCCGGAAATCAGGCGCACGGTCGCCTTCTCCGTCGCCAGATTAACGGCTGCATCCGCAACGCCGGGGACGGCCTTCAGCGCCTTCTCGACGCGGGAAACACAGGAGGCGCAGGTCATCCCTTCGATCTGGAGTTCCTCAGTGGCGATCCTCGGCGCGTAGCCGGCTTTCTCGATCGCGTGGAGCACCGCGAGCGTGTCCGGCTGCCCATCGAACTGAACCGTTGCCCGTTCCGTCGCCAGATTGACATTCGCAGAGGAGACGCCCGGTACCGCGGTGATCGCCTTTTCGACGCGTCCGACGCAGGAGGCACATGTCATTCCCTCGATGCCGAAGTCGGTGGAAACCGGAAGCGGTGTGGATTTTTCGATCTTTTTCAGTGCAGTCATCGGAACGTCCTTTCCAAACTGCACCCTTCATAATCCTTCCAATAATGGGAAGGTCAAGCGCCTTTGCGTGTTTTCTTCCCTCCACGACAAACAGTAGCGGGAAAGTGCGCACGGTTTTCGGTTCGGAAGCGCGTAGCTTCAAAGATTTGGAGCGGTTCAGTGAAACACTGAACCGCTCCAAGCTCCGGCGCGTCAGATCGCTTCACCGTTGAGCGGAACAGTAGCGATCTCGCTCCTTTCAGCGAGGCTCTGCCTGGACGGAAGGTCGTCACAGGTTTTCGTGAGCTGTTCTAACGGGTGTGCGGGGCATTCAGACCCCTTGGCTGCAGCAGGCGTTGCTTACGGACGCCTTATAACCGGCATCCTCAATGGCGGCGACAAAGACAGCGGGACCAAGGCCGGACTCGATCGATGCGGTTTTCGCCCCGAGGCTGACGGTGATCTTGGCGTTCGGATCGACTGATTTTACCGCCTTCTCGACGGTGCCGGCGCAATGACTGCAGGTCATATCGGATATGCTGAGATGGTACATGGAAACACCCTTGCTTTACGAAACAGCCACAGCATGCATCTTCCAACGATGTCAGGGTCAAGGGAGCGCGCTCGGATTTATTTCGAGCGCTGCGCCGCGTTCACCGGCAGTTCAGCGCCGGTGCCGGCCGTCACCCTCCATGCAAGAGCCAGTTGGCCGGCATTCATCCAACCGCGTCCTTTGGCCTCATTCAACGACGCAATCGTCAGACTTCGCGGCGGCTGCTTGCTCGCCTGACTGCTGAGCTTCGGCATCTTGCTGCGACGTAGCCAGGTTCTTGTCTCCTCCGCCCTGCTGGTTAGCCAGAGGCATCGTCTGACCATCCTTGCTGGCAGCATTGTTCTCGGTTTCCAGCGGGGCCTTGGTGCCGTCCTTGGCTATGCCGGGCTTGTCGGCATTGATGGAGGCGGTCGTGTCCGTGGAAGTCCCATCTTTACAGGCAGCCGTGGCTGTACCGGATGCGAGACCCGCAATCGAAATGGCTGTAAGGATCGTAACGAGTATCCTCATTGTAGTCTCCTTTATCTCCGAACCAGATGTGTGAAAACCAATCGGCAGGCCGATCGTTCCATGGTTTGCGCCGATCGGCGATTCGAAGATCGGGAAGCGCGATCTCACTTCGGACTTGTCGATCTGCGTTCGGTCGGCTACGCATTAATTTGATTATTGTAGGAAGATTGAAATATGGAAGAGCGACAAGCCCGTTCGTCCTTCGCCGCCCTGTCGCAGGAGACGCGCCTGGGAATTGTGAGAACGCTCGTCGTCGCGGGACCGGGGGGCATGGCGGCGGGTGCGATAGCAGAAACGATGGGCGTCTCGCCCTCGAACGTCTCTTTTCACCTGAAGGAACTGGAGCGGACCGGATTGATCACGCAGAGGCGCGAATCACGCTCGATCGTCTACAGCGCCAGCTACAACGCGCTTGCCGATCTCGTGAAGTTCCTGATGGAGGACTGTTGTGTCGGACACGCCAGCATACGTGCATCGCTGAACGGACCAAAACCGCGTCGCGCGGCATCCTCCACGCCGGCCGAAGGCGGGAACGGCTGATATGAAGTCCGGGATCCCGGCGGGCATCGTCGCCGCACTCGGCCTCACCCAGATCATCGGCTACGGCACGCTGTATTACAGCTTCAGCATCCTTGCGCCCGGAATGGCACGCGACCTCGGCCTGACCGTCGAGCAAGTGTTCGGCGTGTTTTCCGCTTCGCTGCTGGTGGGCGGCCTTTCGGCTCCTCTCGTTGGGGGCTGGATGGATCGGTTCGGCGCCGCGACGATCATGACTTCCGGCTCGGCCGTCTCCGCTCTGGCTCTTTTGCTATGCGCCTGGTCTCCCTCGACGGCCGTGTTCGCCATCGCCATAGTCCTCCTGGAAGTGGCCTCCGGCATGGTGCAATATCAGGCTGCCTTTGCGGCACTTGTGGAAATCCGTCCCCAGTCGGCTTCACGCAGCATCACCTATCTGACGTTGATCGGGGGCTTCGCTTCGACGATCTTCTGGCCGATTGCCGCAAGCCTTGGAGAGTTTCTCTCGTGGCGCGAAATCTACATCGCTTATGCAGCGTTGAACCTGCTCGTCTGCCTCCCGTTGCATGGCTGGATCATGCGAAGCCGGACGCCTGCCGCGATCGAAGCTGCCGGCCTCAACCGGGAAGCGATTGCCGGCGCGCTTCCGGCACAGGCCAAGCGGCGTGGCATGCTTCTTGTCTCGCTGGCTTTTGCCCTACAGGGGTTCACACTTTCAGCGATACTGACGCATATGGTTCCGATGCTGGGGACGATCGGCTTCGGGGCGGCAGCCGTGATGATCGGCTCGCTCTTCGGACCGTCGCAGGTTCTGAGCAGGCTGATCAACATGACATTCGGCGCAAACTTGCTGCCGCCCATGCTCGCGACCCTGTCAGCCACGCTCATCGTGGCGGGTGTCGCCGTCCTCGGTCTTTCCGGAACCTGGTTGCCCGGAGCTGTGGTCTTCGCGATCTGTCTCGGTCTCGGATCGGGCATCAACAGCATTGCGCAGGGATCGCTTCCGCTCTGGCTGTTCGGATCGGCCGGCTATGGTGCGATAACGGGAAGAATGGCCGCCGCACGGCTGGCGGCAGGCGCGATGGCACCCTTTGTCTTCTCCGTCGTGATGGAACGTTTCGGCACCGATGTCGCCTTGCTGGCCAATGCCTGCCTCGGCGCGGTCGGTATGGGGGCCTTCGTGGCGGTAGCATCGGCTGCCAAACGTCGGCCGGATGCTGTCCCTCTTTGACAGGCAGGGTTCCTTCTCCGTATCGCGCGTTATGGCGGCATTGAATCGCCGTAGCCATCACGATCGAGTTGCCAGAGGATGCGAAGGTTCAGTCGGTGAATTCGGCAACCACCCCCGGCTTGACCATCGCCGCCAGTTCCTCCGCGTCCCAGTTCGTCAGGCGAACGCACCCGTGTGACTGAGCTTTATCGATCAAGGACGGTTCGGGCGTGCCGTGGATTCCATAGGTGGGCTCCGTCAGATCGATCCAGACGGTTCCCACCGGATTATTAGGGCCCTTGGGAAGCGTCAGGGCCTTGTCGTTGCCGCCCTGCTTGAAGTTGACATCGGGGTCGTATTCGTAAGGCGGCATTCGCGCGACCCCCTTGACCTTGTGGGTGCCCTTGGGGGAGGGGGACGCTTCGCTGCCGATGGAGGCGGGATACGCAGCGAGCGGCGAACCATCTTCTGCGAATGCCACCACTTGCCCCTTTCGCTTGCGCACTTCTATCCTTTTGACCGCACCTTCCTTCGCGACGCCGGGCTTCGCGACCCAAACCGTCTCTCCGACGGTAAACGACGAACCTGGGTTCAGCGCCTTCAGAAGGTCGATGTCCATGTGAAACCGCTCGGACAATCTCTCCTCGACGCTCGTATAACCGAGATGATCCATCTTGGCCTGCTTGGAATAGTCGTCGGGAATCTCATCCACGAGATCCTTGGCGTCGTCTTCCGTGATGGCATAGGACTGGATGACAGGCTGATCCTGCGAAAGCCGGCTGACGACCTCAGGGTCCAGATTTCCATCGACAGGAAGACGCTGCATGGCCTCGAATCCCGCAACGGCCTTGGTGAGATTCTCGCCGTAGTAGCCGTCGATCACCCCGGGAGAAGACCCCGCGCGATCCAAGAGAATCTGGAGATGAACAATGGCGGGATCCGGGTGAGGCGATTCCTTCGGAGGCCGTTCCGGTGCGATCGTTGCAATCGGAGCATTGTTGATGGCTTCCGGCTGAAGTTCTTCAGCGCTGGCGGAGGAATGGAGGCCCAGTGACAGGGCGGCTGCGACAAAAATGATGTTCTTCATGAACATCAAATGTACAGCCCGTCCGACTTGTTCCGCGCGTTGATTTTCCCGGCCCTCGGCAGTGGATGCGGCGTGCATGATGCACGCCGCACAGGCGCGACGCCGTCAGAGCGCCGCTTTGATCTTCTCGGCGGCTTCGGGCGATACCCACTTGATCCAAAGGTCCTCGTTCTCTTCGAGGAAGCGCTTCGCACCTTCTTCACCGCTGGCCTGATTGTCGGTCATCCAGGCCATGAGTTGGCTGACGGTGTCGTTGCTCCAGGAGCGCTTGGTCAGATAGTCCATGACCTCGGGACCGACCCGCTCGGAGAAGGGCTTGGCAACCAGCGTCACGATCGTGTCGACCGGCCATGCATTCGGCTTGGGGTCGGGGCAATCCGCTACGGTGTTGCAGCGCTTCCATTCGGCCGCATCGTGAGGCACGCCGGGGTCCAGCTTGACCATCTTGTATTTGCCGAGGAGGGCGGTAGGAGACCAGTAATAGGTGAGAAGACCCTCCTTGCGTTCATAGGCCTTGGCAATGGCGCCGTCCAGGCCGGCGGCGGAGCCGGTGTCGACCAGGGTGAAGCCCGCTTTCTCGCCCTCGAACGCGTTAAAAAGCTGCGTCGTCACCACCGTGCCGCCCCAACCCTGCGGTCCGTTCAGGATCGCGCCCTTGCTGGGGTCCTCGGAGGCAGGAAAGAGCTCGGGGTGCTTCAGCGCGTCACCGATCGTCTTGATGTCGGGATGGGCGTCGGCGAGGTATTGCGGGATCCACCACCCCTGGACGCCGCCGTCCGGCAGCGGAGAGCCGACTGTGATGATGCGACCGTCGTCCTGGCCTTTCTTGACGACATCGGGCAGCAGGTCGATCCACGCTTCCGGCGCGATATCGGGCTGGCCCTTTTCCGCCATGGAGGTGATCGTCGGCACGGTGTCGCCGATCGTGATCTCGGCACTGCAGCCGTAGCCTTCGTTGAGAATGAATTTGTCGAGGTTGGAGAGGACCTCGGCACTCTGCCAGTTCATGCTGGCAATGGTGACGCTCCCGCACTCGGCGGCATTTGATACCGAGGCTCCTGCCATGAGGCCAAGCATCAGACATGTCGACGCAAGCAGTTTTTTCATTGCACTGTTCCCTCTTCTTTTTGCGGCGTCTTATTGGAAGAGCAGGGTGCCGCGTATACCCGCTCCTGCCTCGCTCGTTCCTTATCCTCCCTTGTCGCTATCCGGAGTAGCCATGCCGGGCGAAAAAGCGGTCAAGCTCCCTCTGCTCCGGCACTTGACCGGTAAAGATCTCCACATATTCTGGGATGCGCTTCATTCGCACGGATACGTCTTCCTTCGTCTGCATCGAGATATAGCCGATCTGCACGAGATAGATCGTGCGCGCACGCACATCGGCCCGCGCCTCGTCATGCCCGAACCGCAGGAACATGCGCGTGAGCGCGTCGAGTCGCTGCTGATCGGCACTTTGGACTTCCGCAAGAATTTCAGGCGACTGGAGGGCCCAGCTTCGCACCGCGAACTCGAACTGCGAATCGAACAGGCTGCCATCAAGCCAGCAGTCGAAAACGTTGAGCATCGCTTCGGCAATCGTCTCGGCATAGGCCTCGGACTGTCTTACCAGATTGCCGGTATTCTTTTCCCGCCAGCGCGAGACGAGCCTGTCGAGCAGTTCCTCGCGGTCCTTGAAAAACCAATAGAAGCTCGTGCGCGACAGGTTGAGCTTCTTCGCAAGCGGCTGGATCTTCACCGCATCGATGCCGGCATCGAGCAGGGATTCGTAGGCCGCTCCAAGCCAGACATCCGGGGAACCGCGCCAGCCGCTGTCGCTCGTGATCTGCTCCATCGTCGCTATTTAGCAGATCGAAGGATACCCCGCAAGAAAAATGTACATTAGTGTCTCCGATCCTGACTGCAATGGCTGATTTGTTGACACATATGTACATTTCCACTTACGCTGCCGAAACGTCCAAGCCGGAGCCCCGCAGATGCCGAACGACCCCCTCCTTCAACCGTACCAGCTGAAGCACCTGACGCTGCGCAACCGCATCATCGTGACGGCACACGAGCCGGCCTATCCCGAGGACGGCATGCCGAAGGAGCGCTATCGCGCCTATACGGTGGAGCGCGCGCGGGGCGGCGTGGCGATGACGATGACCGCCGGTTCGGCGGCCGTCTCGAAGGACAGCCCGCCGGTCTTCAACAATCTGCTCGCCTACAAGGACGAGATCGTGCCGTGGATCAGAGAGATGACCGACGCCGTGCACGAGGAGGGGGCGGCGATCATGATCCAGCTCACCCATCTCGGCCGGCGGACGCGGTGGGACAAGGGGGACTGGCTTCCGGTCGTCGCTCCCTCGCATCACCGCGAAGCGGCGCATCGCGCCTTCCCCAAGAAGATCGAAGACTGGGATATCGAGAGGATCATCAAGGATTTTGCAGATGCGGCCGAGCGCATGAAGGCGGGCGGCATGGATGGAGTCGAACTCGAGGCCTACGGTCACCTCATCGACCAGTTCGCCTCGCCGTTGACGAACGAACTCGATGGTCCCTACGGCGGCTCGCTCGACAACCGCATGCGCTTCTGTTTCGACGTATTGAAGGCGATCCGTGCACGTGTCGGAGACGAGTTCATCCTGGGCGTGCGATACACCGCCGATGAATGCCTTCCCGGGGGGACGGACAAGGCGGAAGGCCTTGAGATATCGAAACGCCTCAAGGAAAGCGGACTTATCGACTACCTGAACATCATTCGCGGCCATATCGATACCGACCCTGGACTGACGGATGTGATCCCTATCCAGGGCATGGCCAATTCCCCGCATCTCGACTTCGCCGGCGAGATACGCGCAGCGACGAACTTCCCGACCTTCCATGCGGCGAAAATCCCTGACGTCGCGACCGCGCGCCACGCGATTGCGTCCGGCAAGGTCGATATGGTCGGGATGACCCGCGCCCACATGACCGACCCGCACATTGTCCGCAAGATCGTCGAGAAGCGGGAGGAGGACATTCGCCCTTGCGTGGGCGCGAACTACTGTCTCGACCGCATCTACCAGGGCGGCGCCGCATACTGCATCCACAATGCTGCGACCGGACGCGAGCTGACGATGCCGCACAGTATTGCGAAGGCACGCTGTCGCAGGAAAGTGGTCGTCGTCGGGACCGGACCGGCTGGTCTCGAGGCGGCGCGCGTGGCGGGGGAGCGTGGCCACGAGGTGGTTGTGTTCGAGGCGGCAAGCGACCCGGGCGGCCAGGTTCGCCTGACTGCGCAGAGCCCGCGCCGGCGGGAGATGATCAGCATCATCGACTGGCGCATGAGCCAGTGCGAAAAGCTGGGCGTCACCTTCCATTTCAATACATGGGCGGAAGCGGAAACCATTCAGGCGGAAAATCCTGACGTCGTCGTCATCGCCACCGGCGGCCTCCCGCATACGGAGGTGCTGTCGAGGGGCAACGAGCTGGTCGTGTCAGCGTGGGACATTATTTCCGGCGATGTGAAGCCAGGCACCAACGTCCTGATCTTCGATGACGCCGGCGACCACGCCGCCCTGCAGGCCGCCGAATTTCTCGCCAATGCCGGCGCCAGGGTCGAGATCATGACCCCCGACCGCTCCTTCGCGCCGGAGGTCATGGCGATGAACCTCGTGCCTTACATGCGTTCCCTGCAGAAGCTCGATGTGACCTTTACCGTCACCTACCGTCTGGAAGCGGTCGAGAAGAGCGGCAATCAACTGGTCGCCCATGTCGGCAGCGACTACGGGGGCATCTCCAAACAGCGGGCTTTCGACCAGGTGGTCGTCAATCACGGGACCATCCCGCTCGATGAACTCTATTTCGGGCTGAAGCCCTTCTCCAGCAATCTGGGCGAGATCGCGCACGACCAGCTGATCGCCGGGGAACCGCAATCGGTCGTCCGTAACCCCGAGGGCAAGTTCCAGCTCTTCCGCATCGGCGATGCGGTCGCGGCGCGCAACACCCACGCCGCAATCTACGACGCCCTCCGCCTTCTCAAGGATATCTGACGCCAAACAGGTACGCAGACCTTTCATTCCTCGAAGGACCTATCAATGTCACGTCGCGGCGATGCCCTTCAGTTGTTCATCGACAGTGCCTTTGAGGCGTTCGGCCATTTCGCGCAGGCTCCGCAATCGCGTGGCTCGATCCTGCAGATTTCTTCTGCGCTCGAGGTGCCGGGCGTGGAAAAGCGGGGCCACGGAAGCCGCCTGCCGGTGTGTTCCCACCTTGAGACGGCGCTCTCCATCGAAACGGAACACGAGCCGCTCCGACGTCTGATCGATCGGTTCAGGGCAGTCGAACCCTTGCTAGCATGGCGTCGGCGCACCGGTTGCGACGGCTCCGAGAGCGCGAATTTCCTCGAGAGCCATGCGAACGCGATGATCGTCGGGCCTAGCGGTCTCGAAGAGCGCAGCGACGTCTGGCTCGGAGTCACATTGATGGCGCCGCATGTGCGCTATCCGGACCATGAGCACGCGCCTGAGGAGGTCTATCTCGTTCTGTCGGAGGGAGAATTCCGCCAGGGGGAGGGTGAATGGTTTGCACCGGGCCTCGGCGGCTCGTTCTACAACGAGCCGGGTATCAGGCACGCAATGCGATCGGTCGACACGCCGCTACTGGCATTTTGGGCATTGTTGGCGAAGCCGTCTTAGGGCCTGTTGAGATTCGGGATACCCGCCGCCGCTTTATTGATCTCCTCATTCCTGTGCTCGTCACAGGAATCCAGCCAGCCCAAGTCATTGGGCTGGAAGAACTCCGCGCCGCAGACGCGGCGCTGCTGGATCTCTGTGACAAGCACAGAGATGAGGGCGAGGAGAAGCGCGACATCATCCAACTCGCAGCGGCCGTGATGACTCCAGATGAATTTCAACAGGCTCGAGAGCGCGAAGGCGCAAGTGTTTTTTAGCGCCGGAACTCAGTGAATGTTGAATTCGCCATCCACCTGCCGCCACTCGTTCGGGCCGATCAGCCGTTTGTGGGTAAATCGCACGGAGTGGAGCGGCCCGTCGAGACTGGACTGCCAGAAATCGAGGAACTTTCGCATATGGGGAAATTCCGGTGCGATGTCGTAATCCTGCCAGACATAGGTCTGCAGGACGGATTCGAAATCGGGAATACGGTAGAGGATATGCGCGGTCGTGAGACCGTAACCGTTGAGCTGGCGCTCGAAATCCGATGAAAATCGCATGCTTCATCTCCGTTATATATCGTTCGCCGGCTCCCGGCTTGATCCTCCGGGGCCTCCGGCATGACCTTAACGTCACAGCGAAAATCGGGTTCCTTTCCAATCTGTTAGCAGTGGCATCGAAGCGCTGCTAATTTTTTTGCCGGGACCTCTTGAAATCCATTTTTTGCCCAACCAGATCAACCCGCGCGAAGTGCTCGAACGAGGCTTCGCACCCGTCCGGATTGGTCATCCGGTCCGGGATGGGGAACAAGATCATCAATGTTTGTCCATGGAGGAAAACATGGCGTTTCGACCGCTTCATGATCGTATTCTCGTCCGCCGCGTCGAGTCCGAAGAGAAGACCAAAGGCGGCATCATCATCCCCGACACTGCCAAGGAGAAACCCCAGGAAGGCGAAGTCATCGCTGTAGGTCCCGGCGCGCGCAGCGAACAGGGTCAGATCCAGCCGCTCGACGTCAAGGTGGGCGACCGCATCCTGTTCGGCAAGTGGTCCGGCACCGAGATCAAGATCGACGGCGAAGATCTGCTGATCATGAAGGAAGGCGATGTCATGGGGATCATAGAGGCCCAGGCCGCCGATAAGATAGCCGCCTGAAAACGCGAAGGTACAGTCAACAAGCTGCCTATTGAGGAGTGAAGAAATGGCTGCAAAGGAAGTCAAATTTCAGACTGACGCACGCGAGCGCATGCTGCGTGGTGTCGATGTGCTGGCCAATGCCGTGAAGGTAACTCTCGGTCCGAAGGGCCGTAACGTCGTAATCGACAAGTCGTTCGGTGCGCCGCGGATCACCAAGGACGGCGTCTCCGTCGCCAAGGAAATCGAACTCGAGGACAAGTTCGAGAATATGGGCGCGCAGATGCTGCGCGAAGTCGCGTCCAAGACCAACGACCTTGCTGGGGACGGAACGACGACGGCTACCGTGCTCGCACAGGCAATCGTCCGGGAAGGTGCCAAGGCCGTCGCCTCGGGCATGAACCCGATGGACTTGAAGCGCGGCATCGATCTCGCAGTCGATGCGGTCGTGAAGGAATTGAAGAACAACGCCAGGAAGATCTCCAAGAATTCCGAGATCGCTCAGGTCGGTACCATTTCCGCCAACGGCGACACCGAGATCGGACGCTATCTCGCCGAGGCCATGGAGAAGGTCGGCAATGAAGGGGTGATCACGGTCGAGGAGGCCAAGACGGCCGAGACCGAACTCGAGGTCGTCGAGGGCATGCAGTTCGACCGCGGCTATCTCTCGCCTTATTTCATCACCAATCAGGACAAGATGCGCGTGGAACTGGAGGATCCCTATATCCTCATCCACGAAAAGAAGCTTTCGAACCTGCAGGCCATGCTGCCGGTGCTCGAAGCCGTCGTCCAGTCCGGCAAGCCGCTCCTGATCATCGCCGAGGATGTGGAAGGCGAGGCGCTCGCCACCCTCGTCGTAAACAAGCTGCGTGGCGGCCTCAAGGTTGCGGCCGTCAAGGCTCCCGGCTTCGGCGACCGCCGCAAGGCCATGCTGGAAGACATCGCCATCCTGACCGGCGGCAGCGTCGTCTCGGAAGACCTCGGCATCAAGCTTGAAAGCGTCACGCTCGACATGCTGGGCCGGGCGAAGAAAGTCTCGATCGAGAAGGAGAACACCACCATCATCGACGGTGCGGGTTCGAAAGCCGAGATCGAGGGCCGTACCACGCAGATCCGCGCCCAGATCGAGGAAACGACCTCCGACTATGATCGCGAGAAGCTGCAGGAACGCCTTGCCAAGCTCGCCGGCGGCGTTGCGGTCATCCGCGTAGGCGGCTCTACCGAAGTCGAGGTGAAGGAAAAGAAGGACCGCGTCGATGACGCGTTGCATGCGACGCGGGCGGCAGTCGAGGAAGGAATCCTGCCCGGTGGCGGCGTCGCGTTGCTGCGGGCGGTCAAGGCTCTCGACGGCCTGGAGACCGCCAACAACGATCAGCGCGTCGGGGTCGATCTCGTGCGCCGCGCTATCGAAGCTCCCGTCCGACAGATTGCGGAAAACGCCGGGGCCGAGGGCTCTATCATCGTCGGCAAGCTGCGCGAGAAGACGGAGTTCTCCTATGGCTGGAATGCCCAGACCAACGAATATGGCGATCTCTATGCCATGGGCGTCATCGACCCGGCCAAGGTTGTCCGCACCGCGCTTCAGGACGCAGCGTCGGTTGCCGGTCTTCTCGTCACGACCGAAGCCATGATCGCCGAAAAGCCCAAGAAGGAAGCCGCACCGGCGCTTCCGGCCGGCGGCGGCATGGACTTTTAAGCGATCGATCCGGCCCGCCCCTGCCCTCGGGGGGCGGGCCTCCCTTCGGAGGGCATGTTCCTTAAGTCTTTGCTAGACTGTCACCGCTCCAGGGTCGGAAGTTTCCCTCATCCGTGTGACGACCACAGGGGATGAGAGATCAAACACGCCGCGGCCGGTATCCCGAATCTGGTCGATCCGACCAAGTACCGTCCCGACCTAGTCCTGGTTCCGGAACGCCGCCTCTCCGGCGTCCGACACCTCGACCCATTTCTTGTCCGGCTCGGCGTCTTTGACGTAACTGTCGTGCCAGTTCCACCATTTGTAGGTCGGGGTCTGCGGATAGCCCTCGGGCGAATCCTCCCAGACTTCCTGCCGGCCGAGCGGCGTGATGTCGAGGTAATTCCACGTGCTGCCCATCTGCTCGTCGCCGCGATTGTTGATGAAATAGGTACGGAAAACGCGGTCGCCGTCGCGATAGAACACATTCGTGCCGTGCCACTCGTCCACCCCAAAATCGGCGTCGAAGCTGTCTGTCACGGTAAACCACGGGATCTGCCATCCCATGCGCGCCTTCAGTCGGGCGATGTCCGCCTGGGGTGCCCGCGAGACGAAGACGAGGGTTGTGTCACGGGCGTTCAGGTGGGCGAGGTGCGCCACCTGATCGGCCACCATGGAGCAGCCTCTGCAGGCGTGGTCAGGCCAGCCGAAAACGCCCGGTTCGAAGAAGGCGCGGTAGACGATCAGCTGACGCCGCCCCTCGAACAGGTCGACGAGGCTGACCTTGCCCGCGGGGCCCTCGAATGCGTATTCCTTCTCCACCGCCATCCACGGCATTCGCCGGCGCTCGGCGGCCAGCGCGTCGCGCGCCCGTGTCAGGGCCTTTTCCTTGACGAGCAGCTGCTCGCGAGCAGCCTCCCAGGCCTGCGGCGGGACGACGGGCGGCGTGTGCATCGGTTTCGTCATGGCTCGGCACCTCCAGCTTGTGCGCATTGGCAATCTGTACGTATTGGCGCCTCCCGGAGGCGCGATCCCGATCGCGCCATGGCCTGGCTGTCGGGCTTGAAGTAGTTTCGCACCGGAACGCCGATGATGGGAGTAACAAGTGTGGCGGCATTCCATTGGAGCCGCTGGTGGTCGCCTGGAACATGTCGATCGAGCGGGACTGACCTAGATTAACGTTGGTGCATTGGAAGAACGTGACCGCGAATGATCGTATTCCTGGACTTCGAAGCATCGTCTCTGAGCAAGAAAAGCTTCCCGATAGAGGTCGCCTGGGTCTTCCAGGACGGCCGCTCGCGTTCCTATCTGATACGGCCGGCTCCGGATTGGACCGACTGGTCCGCCGAAGCCGAGGAAGTCCATGGCATATCGAGGGATATGCTTCGCGCGGAGGGGCTCCCTGTCGCGTTCGTCGCCGAAGAAATGATCCGTGAGCTGACCGGACACAGGCTTTATGCCAGCGCACCCTCCTGGGACGGCAAATGGCTGAGCGTGCTGCTGAGAGCTGCCGGGTTGCCAAGGCATGCTCTACGGCTGAAAAGGTCCGACGAGGCCTTCCTCGATGCGGCACGGCGCAAGATGGGCGAGAGGTTTTCGGATAAGGAGATATCGGATCTGGTCCTCGGCGTCATCGGCGCAACCGGGCCGTCGCCCGTCCACAGAGCGCTCCCCGACGCGTGTCTGGAACTGGATCGGTTGAGACTGGTCAGCAAGGCGGCGGCGGAGCGCGCCGGATCCCTGTAGCTCGCGCTCACGTCCACAGCCTGCAGCGCCGCGGCGGCTTTACACTTCTTTACATTCGTCCAGAACGGTCGAAACGTTGCCGGGTTAGCTTTCCTCCATCGCAGCAGGTGCTGCGGAGCAAAGGAGACTGGCAATGGAAAACGAAGACAAGGACCTGTCGGGCCCGGGCGCGGGCGCCGGAAAAGCCGTTTCGAAAGGATGGGGACGGCACGCGGCGATCGGCGGCCTCGCAGCCGTCGCGGCTGTCAGCGCAGTCGGATTTGCAGCCGCGCGCAGCGACGATTTCGGCTTCGGCATGGGCCGTTTCGGCATGGGCGGCCATGTGATGCAAGCGCATATGGGAGGTGGCGGCTTTATGGAACACCGGATCGGCAGCATCCTCGACGAGCTCGATGCGACACCCGAACAGGAAGACAAGCTTTGGGACATCATCGACAATGCCCGCGCCGAGATCAGGCCGACTTTCCGGGACTTCCGCGAGACGCGCGAAGAGGTTATCGAACTCCTGGGCGCGCCGGGCATCGACCGGGCCGCCGCCGAGAAGCTTCGCAGCGAACGCATTGCAGCCATTGACGAGGCCTCACGCAAGATGACGACCGCTCTGCTCGATGCGGCCGAAGTGCTGACGCCGGAGCAGCGCGCCAAGCTCGTCCAGCATTTGAAGGAGCGCAGGGGCCGCGGCCGGTGGTAAGTATGAGTCGGGCGGAAGATTGAGCGGAGCACAGGGATGGCGGAACGGGTCTTGATTGTTGACGACGACACGCGCCTGTCCGCCATGCTCTCCGACTATCTCTCCGGAAACGGCTACACCGTTCATACCGCGGCGACCGCCACGGCGGGCATCGCGGAACTCGGGCGCCGCACCCCTGATGTCGTCATCCTCGACATCATGCTGCCGGATTTCGACGGCTTCGAGACCTGCCGACGCATACGCGCGGTCTCGGACGTCCCCGTCTTGATGCTCACGGCCAAAGGCGAGGAGACGGATCGCATCGTCGGGCTGGAGCTCGGGGCCGACGACTATCTGCCCAAGCCCTTCAATCCGCGCGAGCTGCTGGCGCGGCTGAAGGCGATCCTGCGCCGCCGAAACGGCAGCGCCGCGGTTGCACGGACCCTTCGCTTCGGGCGGCTGGAGATCGATCCCGGTTCCCGCTCCGTCAGGATCGACGGCCGCGAATGTACGCTGACGAGCTACCAGTTCGACCTGCTTGTGGCGCTCGCCGAAAACCCTGGCCGGACTCTCTCGCGCGAACAGTTGATGGATGCGGTCAAGGGCGAGGAGCTGGATGCTTTCGACCGCTCGATCGACGTACACATCTCGCGCATCAGGGCGGCCATCGAGAGCGACCCCAAGCATCCGAGGCGCATCATTACCGTGCGCGGCGCCGGCTATGTCTTCGCCCGCTATCAGGACGACATGAGATAGAGCGATGCGCAGCCGGCTGTTCCTGAAAATCTACCTGACACTGCTCGCAAGCCTTGCCGCGGTTGCCGTCGCCAGCGCCGCATTCGTATGGCTCGGGCAGGGCGAGGAGGAATCCGGTTGGCAAAGCCAGCGCGCCCGGTTCGTCGCCGCGCTCATTCCGCCAGACATGGACAGCCGGGCCGTCGAGGCGACCATCGAGCGGTTTTCACGCGCCTTCGATGCCGACATTGCCGTATACGACCCCCGCGGCAGGCTGATCGCAAGCGGCGGTAGCCCGCTTCCGCGCGACATTCTCGACCAGCCTTGGCGCCACGGCCCGGGCAATTTTCACACCATGGTGACCGAACTGCCCGACGGCCGTACCGTGGCTGCGCGCATGGAGCGGCCCTTGCGTCCCTCCGGCCGCAATCCGCTCGCCTACATCGCTTTGATCGCCGGTGTCATAGGGCTGGCCGCCTATCCGGTGGTGCGTCACCTGACGCGCCGGCTGGAGCGGCTGCGCGTCGGCGTGGATGCTTGGGGCAAGGGCGATTTCGTAGCTCGCGCGCCGGAAGACGGCAGCGACGAGGTGGCGGCGGTGGCCAAGAGCTTCAACAGGGCCGCCGATCATGTCGAGCGGCTGATCAAGTCGCACCGGGCCTTGCTCGCCAATGCCAGCCATGAATTGCGCTCGCCGCTTGCGCGCCTGCGTATGGCGATCGACCTCTACGAGCAGGCGCCGAACGACGATCGCAAACAGGAAATCATCCGCAACCTTTCCGAGCTGGACACGCTGATCGAGGAGATCCTGCTGGCAAGCAGGCTGGACCACGTCGACAAGCTCGATGCGCTGGAGTCCGTCGACCTTCTGGCTCTCGTCTCGGAAGAGGGGGCGCACAACGATGTCGAGGTTTCCGGAATGCCTGCGATCGTCGCAGGCGATGCTCGCCTGCTTCGCAGGCTCGTACGCAACCTCCTGCAGAACGCGCTGCACCACGGCGGTCCACCTGTCACGGCCGCTGTCGCGCAGGCGGACGGTGCTGCGGTACTTAAGGTCCGCGATCACGGGCCGGGCATAGCGGCTAGCGAGAGGGACCGCGTTTTCGAGCCATTCTACCGCCCGTCGGGACGCAGCGAGGCCGCGGGCGGCTGGGGCTTGGGTCTGGCGCTGGTGCGCCAGATCGCCGAACGTCACGGTGGCGCCGTCCGATACGAATCTCCGCCGGACGGCGGCGCCTGCTTCGTCGTGACGCTGCCAGTGCACCGCAAAGCAACCCGGTGAGGGCTCTAAGCGCGAGGCGCACCACCGCGTCCAAAATTTGGAGCGAGATCAGGGCACCTCGACGCGGCAGCAGGACTGCGGCAAGGTGGCGATGTACGCTTATGTGCAAAGTGGTGTCACGCCGAGCCGTTTATCCAGCTACGTGCACGTACACGCTGCCGCCCACACGAGTAGTCACTTTATCAAACTATATATTTTGCAAGTATTCGAGCAATGCTAGCGTCCGCGAAACTTGGGCTAGCTGCAGATTGAAGAAGAGGGAAGAGCCATGGGCGGGAAAGCGCTTGCGGATACGACGGCCCACATTCGTCGTTTGCAGCGCGGTTTGTCGCCACCCCTTGTTCCGGAGGTGTTTTCGGATGATACGCGACTGGTCGGCCGGTGGTGGAACAAACCGTTCGAGTATGATTTGCCGCCGCTGAAGGATCATGTGATTTCCGCGAAATACGCCGGGCAGGGCATGGCCTCGGTAAAGATCGGCGGTCAGACGATTTCCGCTCCCGCGGCGATGGGGACGATCACATTGGCACCAAGAGGTCACGGCGGCTTTTGGCGTGCCGACGGCCATGTCGAGGTATCGAACATTTTCCTCGGCCACAAGCGCCTTCTGGCCAGCGCGGATCAGGTGGGAAATGGCCGGGAGCCCGAGCTGCTTGACCGCGTCAACTTCAACGATCCCAAGCTGTTCACCATCATGGCCTTGATCAACGACGAGATAAATTCGGGAGACGCGATCTCCCACTTGTACATCGATCAGCTCCTCGATCTGGTCTGTCTTCAGCTCCTCAGGGCCCATTCCGCAACTTCAATGCGTATCTCGCCTGGACCGCAGCGCGGTCTTTCAGGTTGGCAGGTCAAGCGTGTCACCGGCTATATGCGAGAAAACATGGCGGAGGATATCCGGATTCAGGAACTGGCTGACCTGGTAAACTTGAGCCGATTCCACTTCTGTACGGCCTTCCGTATGGCCACCGGACAGACGCCATACGGATGGTTGACTCGCCAGCGCATCGCCTACGCCAAGACGCTGCTGAGAGATATGAAGCTGCGCGTCAACGATATCGCTCTTGCCGTGGGCTATGAAACGCAATCCGCTTTTGCCGCTAGCTTCCGGAAAGCGGTGGGGATCACGCCGACCGAGTTTCGCCGTCGGCTCTGACGTCTTGCACCGGTCTCATCGGCGGAATGCTTCCGCGATGTCTGTGTTTGCGGCAGCTTGGCTGGCGGCTGACGGCTGACTCTTGCCGCAGTTCTTAATCGTCACAGCAACATCCGAACAATTCCGAAAGATCGGAACAGTGAACTCGCGGCGCACGTCCTATTCTCTCTCGCCATTACTGAGCTGAAGGGGACCTTTCATGACTGACGAAACAGCAGAATTGCATCCGCCAGGTCTTACCATGTCGCGCCGGGAAGCGCTCCAGGCAACCGCCGGGGCCGTGGCATTCGCCGCGCTGCCGCTCCCAGCCCAGGCAGCGGATTCAGCCGCAACGCCGGTGCCTCCCACTCAAACGCTGCCGTTGGAAGTGACCGTGAATGGTCGAGTCCATCAGCTGGCTGTCGATCCCCGCTTGTCGGTTCTGGATATGCTGAGGGAGAGGCTCTCTCTGACCGGCACCAAAAAGGGGTGCAACCAGGGTGCGTGCGGGGCCTGCACGGTGCTGATAGACGGCCAGCGCGTCAATGCGTGCCTGGCGCTCGCCGTCATGCATGACGGCGCGAAGATCACGACCATCGAGGGCGTCGCGGAAGGAGAGACGCTGCATCCGCTGCAGGTGGCCTTCATCGAGCATGACGCCTTTCAATGCGGCTATTGCACATCGGGACAGATCATGTCGGGGCTCGGCTGCATCAGCGAGGGTCATGCGTCCTCGGCCGAGGAGATCAGCTACTGGATGAGCGGCAACATCTGTCGCTGCGGCGCCTATCCCGGAATTGTTGCCGCCGTCGCCCAGGCCGCCAAGGAGGATCGTACATGAGACCCTTCGAATTTCAACGGGCCGCCAGCGAGTCCGAAGCGATCGCCGCAGCCGCTGCCGGAGCAAGATATCTTGCCGGCGGGACGACCCTCGTCGACTTGATGCGCGAGGAGGTGGAGACGCCGGAAAAGATCGTGGACATCAATCGCCTGCCGCTGAATTACATCCGGGCCACGGATGAGGCGATCGTCATCGGCGCGCTGGCGCGCATGTCCGAGGTCGCCGCCAATCAGGATGTGCGCAGATTGCAGCCGCTCATTCCGGAGACGTTGACCGAAGGTGCATCGCCGCAGCTCCGCAACGTGGCGTCGATCGGCGGCAATCTGCTGCAGCGGGTCCGCTGTCCCTATTTCCGCATGCTGGACGCGGCTTGCAACAAGCGCGTGCCGGGCTCGGGATGCTCGGCAATCGACGGCCTGAACGCTGGCCATGCAATTCTCGGGTCCAGCGAGCACTGCGTCGCCACACATCCATCCGATCTGGCCGTTTCTCTCGTCGCCCTGGGCGCGACGCTCTCCTTGAAGGGGCCGCGCGGCGAGCGAACCATTCCGGTAGAGGAGCTCTTCCGGTTACCGGAGTCGACGCCTCATCTCGAGCACACGCTGGAACCAGGCGAACTCATCGTGGAGGTCCACGTTCCAAACGGCCCTTATGCGAGAAAGGCGCGCTATTTGAAGGTCAGGGACAGATCCTCCTACGAGTTTGCACTCGTATCGGCGGCAGCGGCTCTTCACGTGGAGAACGGAATAATCAAAGAGGTCCGCATCGCCGCGGGGGGCGTGGGCACCCGCCCGTGGCGCATGAACGCTGTCGAGCAGGCGCTGGTGGGAAAACCCGCCGCTCGCGCCAGCTACGAGATCGCGGCGGCAGTTTCGACCGAGGAGACGCGTCCTCTCTCCCACAACGGATTCAAGGTGAAACTCCTTCCCGCAACGATCGTACGAGCACTCGAAATGGCAGGAGATGTGGCATGACGACGGCTATCGGTAAATCCCTGTCGCGCATCGACGGCCGCCTGAAGGTCACTGGCCAGGCCACATACGCGGCCGAGTTCAACCAGGAAGGCCAAGCCCACGCAGTCATCGTGGGCAGTACTGTCGGGCTCGGTCGAATAGAAGCGATTGACAGCGCAGCAGTTGAGAAAATGCCGGGCGTCGTGGCTGTCATAAGCCACCTCAACGCGCAGCGGCTTGCCTACAACGAACACCGCGGTCCTATCGATCCGCCAGCGGGAGAACGGCTTCACGTGCTGCAGGGCACCGAGATACGCTTCTTCGGAGAACCGGTCGCCATCGTCGTCGCCGAAACGCTCGATCAGGCGGAGCATGCGGCCAATGCCCTCAAGGTCACCTACTCCGCCCGCCAGCCGCAGGTCGATGCACATGCCGGCGAGCGCGTCATCCCGGCCGTCGCCCGCCGGCCGGGTGCCCGGGCCGAAGCCGATGTCGCCCGCGGAGATGCCGACAAGGCGCTCGAAACCGCGGCCGTGAAGGTCGAGGCGGAATATGTCATTGCGCGCGAGAACCACAACCCGATGGAGCCGCACGCGACGATCGCCGCCTGGAATGGCGATCGCCTGACGCTCTGGAGCAAAAGCCAGTTTGTCGCCAACGAGCAGGCGGAGATCGCCGCCATTTTCGGGATTCCGCCGGAGAACGTGCAGGTGAACTGCCCGTTCATCGGCGGTGCGTTCGGCACCAGCCTGAGAACCTGGCCGCATGTCACCCTGGCGGCTCTGGCCGCGCGGCACGTCAACCGTCCGGTAAAGCTCGTGCTCACCCGTAAACAGATGTTCTTCGCAACCGGGCATCGGCCTTACACGCTGCAGCGCATCGCCCTGGGGGCGCAGCCCGACGGCAAGCTGATCAGTATCGCCCACGAAGGGGCAGGGGAGACGAGCCGTTACGAGGAGTTCATGGAGGCTCTCACGTCCGTGACGAGCTTCATGTATTCCTGCCCGAACGTGCGCACGAGCTATCGTCTCATTCCCCTGGACGCCAGCACCCCGACCTATATGCGGGGCCCAGGCGAGGCGAGCGGTATCCACGCGCTCGAATGTGCGGTCGACGAACTGGCCTACAAGCTTCAGATGGACCCGATCGACTTGCGGCGGATCAACGAGCCGCAGATCGACGAGGGACGGCAGGTGCCGTTCTCCAGCCGATCGATGCTGAAATGCTACGATCTCGGAGCCGAGCGCTTTGGCTGGAGCCGCCGGACGCCCGAGCCCGGCTCGATGCGGGACGGGCGTCTTCTGATCGGTTATGGAATGGCCAACGCCTCTTATCCATGCCTGTTTGCCCCGGCAAACGCCCGAGTAAGACTGCTCCCCGACGGGACGGTGGAGGTGGAGGCGGCGGCAAGCGACATGGGGCCGGGCACCTATACCTCGATGTCGCAGGTCGCCGCAGAATATCTGGGAATTCCCGTCGAGAGAATCCGGTTTTCTCTTGGCCGCTCCGATTTTCCGGCGACGCCGCCCCATGGCGGGTCGATGACCATGGCTTCTGTCGGCTCCGCCATCAGAGCCGCATGCCTCGATCTTCAGGCGAAGGCGGCCGTGCTTGCCGCAAAAGGCGGCGGCAATGCGGGGCTCGCCGGGCAATCGCCGGAAGCGCTGGAATGGCGCGATGGCATGCTGTTCGTGAAAGGCCGGTCCGATCGAGGCGTCACCTATGCCGACCTCGTGTCTTATGGCGGGGAGAGCCCGCTCGTCGGGGAGGGGACTGCCGCCCGTGACGCCGAGACTGGACAGAAATATTCCATGCATTCATTCGGCGCGGTCTTCGCCGAAGTCGCCATCGATCCCGACGTGAAGACGATCAAGGTCAGGCGAGCCCTGGGCGCCTACGGAGTCGGCCGGGTCGTCAACCCGAAGCTCGCGACCAGCCAGTGCATCGGCGGCATGATCGGCGGCATCGGCATGGCCATCATGGAACGAACGGTGCTCGACAGGCGCAACGGACGTCCGATCAATGCGCACATGGCCGACTATCTCGTGCCGGTGAACCTCGATACGCCGCACATCGAAGCCCACTTCGTCGATGAGGAAGACACGATCGTCAACCCGCTGGGGGTAAAGGGGCTCGGTGAAATCGCGCTTGTGGGAATGTCGGCGGCGGTCTCGAACGCCATTCATCACGCAACCGGAAGGCGGGTGCATGAACTGCCGATCATGATCGAGAACCTGCTGTAGAATTTAGCCACTATCCTTTCCTCATTCCTGTGTGCGTCACAGGAATGAGGATCGCGGCTTGGACGCGGCCTCTTGCTTCCTTCACGCCGAACCGCCGGGCGGCACGGCTTCCACCGGCTCCAATTTGCCGCTGAAGAGCGGCCGCCCGGCATAGAGGCCACCGACCAATTCGAGCTCGAGCCGTTTCTGGTCCCGCTGCCGAACCTTCTCGATGATCTCGGCGACCTCCGGCAGATCTGCCCCCAACGCCTCCAGTGTCTTCTGCCCGAGGACCAGCGAGGATTCGAACGTCTCACGGATGTGGAAATCGGCGCCCGCGGTGATGAGATCCAGCGCGTGCCGCCGGTCAGAGGCACGCGCGAGAACCGGGATGAGGGGGAACTCGGCCTTGATGAGCTCGACGATTTTCGTGGCGTCGTCCGCCTTGTCCACGCAGACTACGATCGCATTTGCACGCTCGGCGCCCGCCGCATGGAGGATGTCGAGGCGCTTGCCATCGCCGTAATAGACCTTGAAATCGAATTCGCGCGCGGTGTTGATCATCTCCACGTCGGTATCGATGATGGAGATGACGTGACCTCGTGTCAGAAGGACCTGGCTCACGATCTGGCCGACACGGCCGAAACCGATGATCAGGACATTGCCGCTGAGGTTCTCGGGCCGCTCGACGCCATCCGTCGAGAGCGGAATATTCCTTTCAACGAGACGCAGCGCCGCGATCAGCAGCGGCGTCACCATCATCGACACGATGATGATCGCCGTCAGTATGGCGTTCTCTTCGCCGCTGATGATGCCGGTGCCGAGCGCCGCGGCATAAAGCACGAAGGCGAACTCGCCGCCCTGCGCCATGAAAACCGCACGCTCGATCGCCTCCCAATTGGACGCCCTGAAGAGCCGCGCCACAAGGTAGATGACGATGGCTTTTACGACCATGTAGGCGGCCACGTAGAAGAGGATCATCGCCCAGTTCCTTGCGATGACGCCGAGATCGAGCGACATCCCGACCGCAAGAAAGAAAAGGCCGAGCAGAATGCCCCGGAACGGTTCGACATCAGCCTCGAGCTGATGCCTGAACGTCGACTCCGACAGCAGGACACCGGCGAGGAAGGCGCCCATCGCCATGGAGAGACCGCCGAGTTGCATCACATAGGCCGACCCGAGCACGACCATCAGCGCTGCCGCCGTCATTACCTCCCTGGCCTCGACGCTTGCAATGAGGCCGAAAAGCGGATTAAGCAGATAACGCCCGGCGACGACCAGGCCTGCAATCGAAGCAAGTCCGATCGCAATCGAAAGCCAGTCGATCCCCCCGGACGCGGCAACGCTTCCGGGCACGATCGGCGCGAGGAACGCGACCAACGCGAGCAAGGGCACGATGGCCATATCCTCCACGAGGAGAATCGATACGATGCGCTGCCCCTTCGGCGCCGCGATCTCCCGGCGTTCCTCCAGCAACTGCATAACGATCGCAGTCGAGGTGAGCACGAAGCCGGCGCCGGCGACGAAAGATGGGGCCACCGGAAAGCCGGTCAGAACGCCGACGCTCGTCAAAAGCATCGCGCAAAGGGCGACCTGTACGATGCCGAGCCCGAAAATCTCGCGGCGAAGTCCCCAGAGGCGAGAGGGCCGCATCTCCAGTCCGATGATGAAGAGGAACATCACCACGCCCAATTCAGCGACGTGAAGAATGGATGACGGCTCCTGGAGCAGCCGAAGCCCGAAGGGGCCGATGGCAATCCCGGCGGCGAGATAACCGAGAACAGAGCCAAGCCCGATGCGCTTGAAAAGCGGAGCCGCGACGACGGCGGCTCCAAGCAGTGCGATAACCGGCAGCAGGTCTATGCCGTGGGACTCAGCAGCCATGTTTCGCTCCGAATTTCCAGATGACGAACGCCTCGTCGAGCGGTGCCAGCGACGTTGAGGCCCGGACATCCTTCCACTCAACCTGCTTTGAATCAAGCGCGATCACTTTCGACAAAACCTCGATCCGCTGCAGATCGCGCTCGCTTATCGCCATCAATCCCATCCGCAATCTCCCAGGTCATCTAAACCCCGGGGAGCGTGACATTCCAACTTTGCGGACCTGCGACGTTCATCCATATCGAACTGTAAGTAGGGCGTCTCATGAGCCATTCCTTGAGCTTGAGAAACCCCCTGGAATCTATCGCAAGTCGCACTTCATCCTTGAACCCACCCTGGCTACACGCATGTCAAAGCTGATTAGAGGCGCGACGTCGCCAGCCAGTTAGAAATGCGACACTCAGCATCTCCGCTGGCGCTGGCGGTCAGCCCCCGATCCGACCGGCTGGGCCGGGTTGCGAGGGAGGAGCGGGGGCGGGTGAGGGACAACCCCTTTGGCTTTAGCTTTGAGACTATGGGTGCCAGCGGTTCATTCCGCTGCCTCCATGCGCGCTAGCGCCTTCTGCCTTTTGGCAATGACCTCCGGATCATTCATGAAGTCCGTCCGCCGGCCGGGCTTGCGGCCACGCTTCTGGTAGCCGTTGCTCTGGCTGCCGTCGCGAATGCCAAACATATGGTTCGTCTGGCCGGTCCGACGCGG
>ATWE01000026.1 GCA_000421085.1 Ensifer sp. USDA 6670 | reverse complement strand
CCTGGGTGGCGAGCCAGCGACAGACATTGCCCAGCGCTACGACGTAGTTGCCGTGATTGTTCATCAGCGGCGGCATCAGGAAATTGGGAAGGCGGACCGAGCCTGCGGGGCCGAGAAAGAGGAACTGGTCGTCGGTGACTTCCGTCTTGAACGGGTGGTCCCGTTCATCGCGCCAGCCGGGCAAGAGCCGGTCGATGCCGATCGGGTCGACCACTGCGCCGGAAAGGATATGCGCGCCGACTTCGGCGCCCTTCTCCAGAACCACGACCGAGAGTTCCGGATTGACCTGCTTCAGCCGGATCGCCGCGGCAAGCCCGGCGGGACCTGCGCCCACGATCACCACGTCGAATTCCATCGACTCGCGTTCCGGAGGTTCAATTATCATGTAGTTCACAACCTTGGAGTATCAGAACTCCGGCAGAATCATGCCGCAAGTGCGATGGGCCGCGACGACTGTATTGGCCATGAGCATGGCAATGGTCATTGGACCAACGCCACCCGGAACCGGCGTGATGGCACCGGCGTTCTGTAAGACCTCTCCATAGGCGACATCGCCCACCAGCCGACTCTTGCCCTCGCCTCGCTCCGGCGCCGCGATCCGGCTGATGCCGACGTCGATGACAGTGGCACCCAGCTTGATCCAGTTCGCCTTCACCATCTCCGGACGGCCGACGGCCGCAACCAGAATATCCGCACCTCGCGCCACCGACGAAAGATTCTTGGTGCGCGAATGCGCCGTTGTAACCGTGGCATTGGCATTCAGCAGCAATTGCGCCATCGGCTTGCCGAACAGGTTTGAACGACCGATGACCACGGCATTGAGCCCCGACAGGTCCTCACCATGAATGGAGCGGACCAGCAGCATGGCGCCGGCCGGCGTGCAGGAGATTAGCCCGGTCGTCAGATCACCGATCGCCAGCTTGCCGGCATTGACGACATGCAGGCCATCAACATCCTTGTCAGGGCGAATCGACTGGATGATCGCATCAGAATTCAGATGTTTCGGCAGCGGCAGTTGCACCAGGATGCCGTGGATGGAGGGATCCTCGTTCAACGATTGGACGAGCTCTGCCAACTCGTCCTGCGTCGTCTCAGCCGGCAGCGTATGCTGGACGGAATTGAAGCCGCATTCCTTGGCCATGCGGCCCTTGGCGCCGACATAAGTGTGACTGGCCGGATCGTCGCCAACGATGACGACCGCAAGGCCGGTCCTAACCCCCTTCGTCTGTTCCAATCGGGAGGCTGCGGCCTTAACCGTGTCAATCACGGCTGCCGCGACCCGCTTGCCATCGATCATCTTCGCCATTCTTCAACCCATCCGCTCGGAGGCGTAGGAGCCGGGACTCGCCGGAAAGACGACAGTGCGGTTGCCATTTATGAAGCTGCGATGGTGGATGTGGGCATGAATAGCGCGGGCGAGCACCTGGCTTTCAACGTCCCGGCCGAGTGAAACATAATCGTCTGGAGACTGTGCGTGCGTGATGCGGACCGTGTCCTGCTCAATGATTGGGCCCTCGTCAAGGTCGGCCGTGACGTAATGCGCCGTGGCACCGATCAGCTTTACGCCGCGCTGATAGGCCTGCTTGTAGGGATTAGCACCCTTGAAGCTTGGCAAGAAGGAATGATGGATATTGATGATCCTGCCCGACAAGCGGGCGCAAAGCTGGTCGGAGAGGATCTGCATGTAGCGGGCCAGTACAACGAGCTCGGCGCCGCTGGTCTCGACGACCTCCATTAGGTGGGCCTCGGCTTGTTGCTTGTTATCCTTTGTCACCTTGATATGGTGGAAGGGGATGTCGCTGTTGACCACCAGCTTTTGGTAGTCGAAGTGGTTTGAAACCACCCCGACGATGTCGATCGGGAGGGCGCCGATCTTCCACCGATAGAGCAGATCGTTGAGGCAGTGGCCGAAGCGGGACACCATTATGAGCACCTTTGTGCGCTTGTTGCCTCGATGAAACTGGTAGTGCATTTGAAAGCTCTTGGCGATAGCGGCGAAACCTTCGGCGATCTCCACCTCGCTCGCCTCGCCTTCGATAACGAAGCTGATGCGCATGAAGAATCGGCCGCCCTCCAGATCGTCGAATTGCGAGCTATCGACGATATTGCATGCCTTCGCAGCAAGATAGCCCGAGATCGCCCCCACGATGCCGCGTGTCGACTTGCAGGAGACGGTTAGAACGACATTGTTGGTGGTCACGTACTGCTCCATCATATGAGAGAACTGCCAAGAGCGCCGAATTCCTCGGTTCCTTGCCTGTGTCGATTTGCTTGCGTTCCCGGTTAAAAAGCTGCTTCCAGCTCTGGCAGCACCTCGAAGAGATCACCGACCAGCCCGTAGTTGGCCACCTGGAAAATCGGCGCATCTGCATCCTTGTTGATGGCGACGATAATCTTCGAGTCCTTCATTCCGGCCAAGTGCTGGATGGCGCCGGAGATGCCGCACGCGATGTAGAGTTGTGGGGCAACCACCTTTCCCGTTTGGCCGACCTGCCAATCGTTGGGGGCATAGCCCGCATCGACGGCGGCACGCGAGGCACCGACGGCTGCGCCAAGCTTGTCAGCAACGGGGAGTATGATTTCGCGAAACTTTTCCAACGAACCGAGTGCCCGCCCGCCGGAGATGATGATCTTGGCAGAGGTAAGCTCGGGACGATCATTCGACGACATGGCGTCCGACACGAATGCAGACAGTCCTGATGAAAGAGCTGCCGTAGAGATACTCTCCACGGCAGCAGGTGGGCCCCAAGGGGCCGGGGAAAACGAGGCCGTGCGTATCGTGATCACCTTCTTGGCGTAGGTCGACTGAACCGTCTGAATTGCATTGCCGGCATAGATTGGACGCTTGAAGGTGTCTGATGAGACGACTTCGATGATCTCCGAGATCTGTGCGACATCGAGGAGAGCGGCAGCGCGCGGGAGGACATTCTTACCGGTCGAGGTCGCTGCAGCCACGATCGTGTCATAGCTTCCCGCTAGCGAGACGATCAGGTCGGCCAACGGCTCTGCAAGATCGTTGGCGAGTGCGTCGCTTTCGGCCAATAGCACCTTGGAGACGCCAGAGAGCTTTGTCGCTTGTTCGGCTGCGTCCCTTGCGCCCTTGCCGGCAACCAGCACATGGATATCGCCGCCGATCTGTATTGCCGCCGTCACCGCCCTGGCAGTCTGTTCGGAAAGGGTCGCATTGTCGTGATCAGCGAGAAGAAGAGTGGCCATGGTTGTGATTCCTTTCTCGAACTTCAGAGGACGCCTGCTTCGGTCTGGAGCTTCTCGATGAGCTCAGCGACTGAATTGACCTTGACGCCGGCCTTGCGTGCTGACGGTTCTTCCGTCTTCAGAACTTTTAGCCGCGGGCTCGTGTCCACGCCCAAATCGGCCGGCGTCTTCTTGTCGAGCGGCTTCTTTTTCGCCTTCATGATGTTCGGCAATGAGGCGTACCGCGGGTCATTGAGACGCAGATCAGTGGTGATCACAGCCGGAAGTTTGACGTCAATCGTCTGCAGACCGCCATCGACTTCGCGGCTCACGGTCGCCTTGCCATCGCCGATCTCGATCTTCGAGGCGAACGTTGCCTGGGCCGTACCAAGGAGGGCAGCCAACATCTGACCGGTCTGGTTGCTGTCGTCATCAATCGCTTGCCTGCCGACGATGATCAGGCCGGGCTGTTCGGCATCAACGACACGCCTGAGAATCTTGGCGACGGCCAGCGGCTCGACCGCTTCATCCGTTTCGACCAGGATCGCCCGGTCGGCGCCCATGGCAAGCGCGGTACGAAGGGTCTCTTCAGCCTTGGCCGGGCCGATCGACACAACAACAATCTCTTCGGCCTTTCCGGCCTCTTTCAGGCGCAGCGCCTCTTCCACCGAGACTTCGTCGAACGGGTTCATCGACATCTTGACGGAGGTAAGATCCACTCCGGACGCGTCAGCAAGAACCCGGACCTTAACGTTAGAGTGGATCACTCGTTTTACGGGAACGAGAATTTTCATGTCTTACCTTAATCACTGAACGACGAACAATCTGCAAACCTTGCATATTTTCTGTAATGTTGTTGTGTGAGTCAAGGACTTTCGCTAATTGCAAAAAGGTTCTTCACGCCACTCTCCGGTCCGGTCTTGCCCGGCTGCGGCAAGCCGACGCAACCGGGCGGCCCTGGGAGGACGCCGGATATAATCAGGTCGTCACTCTGCAGCTATGCCTAGGCGTTACGCCGTCGTAGGTCTTGCTGGATGCGTTGCCAGGCGATACACGGATGTCATTTGGCAACGACCTTCTAGCGGAGGGCTCGTGGGCAGCGTTCTCAGCCGTTCGCCCCCACAAGATGCCGCGCCTATTTTAGGAAACGAAGCACGCTATTTTCAGAACGACCTCGTCGTTTTCCCAGGCAACCTCAGCTCCTTTGGGCACAAATATAGATCGTGGGATTCCTTGATAAATAGCCGCGTCGCACGCATCCTTTAGTGTCGCGGAGCCGGAAATGAAACGCATGAGCTCATGCTTCACGTGCTTCGCCGGAAGTCGAATGTAGGGGGTAGTCGACCACAGCATCAGCGTCAGGCGCCCGTCGAGACGGCGGTACAAGAGCTTGTTTTTGCATTCAGGTATTTCTGTCAGCAAAACATCCCTACCTGGCGGAGGGCTGGGGGCAAGTTCCAGCGAAGGATCGACCTTTAGTGCTGTCGGAGGGCCTGACTCTCCGTCAAATAGGCAAAGGAAATCCTTTACAAAAGGCTCATGATAAATCCAGCGGTGAACAGTCCCAGCAGAAATGAATGCCGTGTCTCCCACCTCGAGAGAAATCGTTCCGCCATCGGCAAGCTGAATCGTCGCGCGGCCCTGTTGAACCGTGAGAAGCTCATCTTTCCATTCGCTCTTCATCTCGGTTGCTGCGGTTGGGATCGCAGACACGCCGACTTGAAGTCCAGCGTCACGATCTTCGAATGAGATATGACGGCGTTCTATTATTGGGCTGCGGTCTCGAAAGCCTCTTGTTGCGCGGTGCACAACATCGATACCGCCTCCAGTCCACTCCAGCGGGACAACCTGAGGCGAGCGTTCCATGTTTCCTCCATGGGTGAAGTAGTTATGGCTGTCGGTCAACTCAGGGCTTTGCGGTCATGGTACCAGTCCTTGAAGCGATACCATGCGTACGCGGAGGCCAGCGCCATAGGACGTGCACCTGGGACGAGAAACCTCGCTGGAAGGCCGGCCATAGGCAGGGGCGCCGAGACGGGACGTCTTGTACCTATAGCGTTCGCGACGAGCTTGCCCGCATAGGGAGCAGTGGCGACGCCGTTGGCCTGATACCCCAGTGCGTAATATACGGTTTCGTCGTCTTCGAGTTGTCCTATCGAAGGCGTCAGCTTCTGTGAAAGTGCGACGACCCCCCTCCAAAAATAGTCGAACGTGACATCCGTCAAATGAGGGAAGATCCGATAAAACTCCGAAGACATTCGCTGGCGGATCTGCTCCATAGATGGAACGCTCCCGCGCACGTCGCCGCGGGCGCCGAACAGAATCCGTTGATCAGGGAGCAATCTGTAATAATACACCAAGGTTCGCGTGTTTATGACTGGCGACTCCGAAACCCACTTCTGCTGGGAAATTTCCTCTCTTGTGAGGGGACGCGTGACGAGAATGTTTGAAATCGCTGGGAGTATCCGGCCTGCAGTTGAGGGATGAAGACGATCGCTGGTATACCCGTTTGTTGCGATAATCACGCGATCCGCAAGCACTGCTCCGCCAGGCGTCAGCAGCCGATGCCGTCGCCCATCGCGCCCCCATTCTAGGACGGGGCTTGAGGAGTAGAGTTCCGCGCCGCGCCGCTCGGCCGCGCCGGCAATGCCCAGGCAGTAAGAAAGCGGATGAAGGGCGTGTCCAACATCCATGTGAAGTCCGCCGAATGCCTCAAGCCCATCGTGAACCGTGGAGCGAAACTCATCAGCATCGAGAACCCGGCACGGAATCTGGAAGTGGTTCCGTAAGTTTTCAGCGTAGTCTCGCAGCTTCGGCATGCGGTTCGGATGATGCGCGACTGTATACCAGCCTCGACCTTGCGGTTTGATATCAAAACCTTCCTCTGCGGCCAAAGTCTTCGGCAACTTGGAGGCCTCGACTGAGGCAGCGAAGAAGCGCTTTGTTTCCTCAAGTCCAAATCGACGCACGAGTTGCGCCACGCTGAGCTTGCTCGCCGGAATATTCACAAACCCGCCGTTTCTCCCGGATGCGCCCCACCCTATCGAGCCAGCTTCGAGTACAACAGCCTTGATGCCGTAGTCTCTCGCGAGATGTAATGCTGCGGACGTACCGGTAAACCCTCCTCCGATGATCGCCACCTCCGCGTTGACCGTCGATTGGAGTATGCGCTCTTTCGGCCGACTAATAGTGGCCTCCCAGTAGGAAGGTTCCCGCTCATCGAAGCGGTAGAGTGACTTGTCCAGAATCGTTTCTGCCATCGCGGGTCCTGATTCATGCGGAGGAAGTGCTTAACAACCGAGCACAACATTACAGAAAACATATAAGGTTTGCGCTACGAGTCAACACATGTGCCCTGAAATTGTGCAGTTCCGCAAAATCGAATTAAGAGTTGTGCAGGCCGGCACCGCATCTGGGAAAAAATACTTTCTCAACACGTGTTCGAAAAAACAGGTTGAATGTTCGAAATTTTTAACATAGCGTCATGAGGCTGGGTTGCTGCATGACAAAAATCACAAGAGAAGACGGCTCCGGGCAAAGTCAAATTAGAGCGAATTTGCCGTGTGCAGCGCGGAACCACGCGGTGCGAACTGGGGCGAAGCTATCTGCTTTTCTCAGCGCGGCTCAGTAAATTAGAGGAGAAATACAATGAGCTTCGTCAAAACAGCTGAGCAGGTCAGGGAGATAGAGGACCTGATGGCGCGAGGCCAGTTCACGACCGAATCGGTGACTGTCGAGTTCACAACTACCAAGGAATTCGTTCGTTCGGTCCTGGCCCCCTGCTTCGAGCCCGCCGACGAACCGATCGCCTATGCCAACGTATCCCGCTGGCAGAGCGCACTTTGTGGAGAATTCGACTGCGGCATCATTTACCTCAAGTGCAAGTATGGAGAGCATGAGGGGACGACCATGCTGACGCTCTTCGTCAGCGGGGACTCGCCGGTTACGATTGGCCGGGAGCTCTGGGGTGAGGGCAAGAAGCTGGGGACCGCTCAGCTCTATTTCGACGGTCAACAGGCATACGGCTACTCGGAGCGGAATGGTGTTCGGCTCATCGAGATCAACGCGGAGTTCGGTCCGGACCTTGGTCCGTCGAAATCCAATGGCCTCCTGGACTTCGAACTGAAAGCCCAGCCCCATCCGTCTGGCCGAGGTTTCCAGAACGGCGTGAACCTCGTGTGCCTGGAAATCGAGGAAGACTACAGAGTTACGCGCGAAGGCACCGCAACCCTGAAGCTCGCTGGAAGCCAGTTTGACCCGCTCGACACGATCCCAATTGTCTCTGTCGGAAAGGCCTACTATGCGGAAGGCGGCTCTTGCTGGACCGTGCCCTTCGTGCACGAACTGGAAAATCCCGACGCTTACAAGCCGTTTATCTACGGCCAGAAATACGACGACTTCCGTCTCTTCCCGAAGGCTGCACGCTTTAGGTAAGCGAGCCTCGGCAACTGCCCAAAATTTGAGTTCGGCGAGCGGCTTTCCCTCTGGCTAGCCGTGAGCCGCTGGCGTGCCGAAACGTAGCTCAATGCACCAGCACTGCTGACCATATCGCGGAGGAGGTCCCAAAGTGAGAAATCTCAAACATAATGCTGCAGCAGATCAGTGGCGCGCGCTTGCTCTCTGCTTCGCAGTTACCCTGGCGATTTTTATCCCTTACGTCGGGTACGCCACCCAGATTCCTGCGATGATGCAGGATCTCAGCATGACCTATACGATGGTTGGAACCCTTGCGTCCGCCTCCGCTCTGGCGGGCGGGATAGTGGTGGCCTTTGCCGGCGTGTTGGTCGACCGATGGGGAGCAAAGAACGTCACGATCCTTGGCCTCGCAATTAACGTGGTCGGACAGATTGCATTTTCCTATGCCCCCACTTACGAAACGATGCTCCTTGCCCGCCTTCTGCAGGGCGCCGGCATCCCTCTTCTGTTTCTTGGCCCCTACACTCTTGCCATGCGTTGGGCGGAAAGCTCCAATCGACTCGGTATTTTTATGGGGACAATGTTAGCTACAGACGGCATTGGCACGGTGGCCGCGCTTTATGGTTATGCGATCATTCTGCAAGATTATGGTTGGCGTAACGGATCACTGATCGGCGCGGCGATCCTCGCATTTGCTACCATCGTCGCTTTTGCGATGCTGAAGGAGCCCCCGGCTTACCAGCAGCCAGGCCCGTCACGAGCCGCTACTCTCGGCGAGACATTGGCTAATTATGTCGGCGTAGTCAGCCATCGAAACGTTATCATTGCCGCACTGTTTCTGACAGGTGTGTGGGGAACGTATTCGATCGCTATTTACTGGGTGCCAACGATCCTCATGGAAGAGAACGGCTGGACGGAGCAGGCGTCCGGTATCGTGGGCTCACTTTACCCACTGGTCGGCATGATCTGCGCAGTCGGCTTCGGTCTGATCTCTGACCGGCTGGGACGCCGAAAGCCGCTGATCTTGATATCAGGTATTGGGATGACTGCCTCTTTTGTTGGCGCAGCATTTGCACTTTGGTCGCATCAGTACTGGCTGCTCGCAACCATGCTTCCCATTTCGGGTCTCTTCGCCTATGGCGGCCTCCCATTAGCCTATTGCCTGGCGGCCGATTCCGTCGGCGTCGCCCTGGCCGCAACCGCCAATGGCTTCATAATGGGCGTTGGCTTCATTGTCGGCGGTGTCGTTTATCCTCTCGTTCTGGGTTATGTGAAGGATGCCACCTCGCTTTACACGGTTGGGTTTATCGCCGCGGCTGCATCACTAATCCTTCTGAACGTTGCCGCTGTTTCGGCTGCCAGAGACGTGAAGCCGGCAAACACCAAGACGCCTCACGCAATCGCGTAAGTACCATCTTTCCAAACAGAAAATGGCGCAAGCCAAAGGAAAAAATCCAGGAAGCTGGATTTCGAAAGGAGCATACATGACACTTCACCAGGAGTTCGACCGTCTTTCCGGGACGCTTTACGTCGATGGCGCCTATTTCAAGAGCCGCTCATCGGAACGGATTTCGGTCATCGATCCTGCAACCGAAGAACGGATTGCGGAGATCGCGAACGCAGCCGAAACCGAAGTTGAGAACGTTATCGACATAGCCAACATCGCTCGCAAACGGTGGCTGTCGATCGACCCCCGCACGCGCTCCACGATGCTCCATGAAGTGGCTGCTCGCATCCGTCGCGACAAGGCGATCTACGGCTATTTTATGACGCGCGAAGAAGGTAAGCCTTTCAAGGAGTCTGTCGACGAAACGTCGTGGTGTGCGACGGCAATCGACTATTACGCGGAACTCGGCCGTCACGAAGTTGGTCGGATTGCGGGAGCTACTGTCCCTGGCCAATTTCATTTCTCGGTCAAGGAACCGCTCGGAACGGTCGTCATTATTCTCCCCTTCAATTTCCCGCTCGTCCTGCTGTGCTGGGAACTTGCCGCTGCTCTTGCCGCCGGAAATTCGGTAATCATCAAGCCGCATGAGCAGACCAGCATCACAACGCTCAAGTTCATGGAGGTGTTCGCCGACCTGCCCAAGGGATTGGTCCAGGTTGTTACCGGCGGCCCGCGCGTTGCCCAACAGTTGGTGAAAAGCAAAAAGACGCACTGCATCGCTTACACCGGTTCGGTTCCGATCGCGCAGGAAATCATGAAGGTGTGTGCAGAGACCTTCAAGCCCGCTCTGATCGAGGCTTCTGGCAACGATCCCTTCATTGTCATGCCCTCCGCACCGCTCGACGTTGCCGTTCGTGCTGCTGCCTTCGCCGCCTATCTCAACTGCGGTCAGGTGTGCACCTCCGCCGAACGTTTTTACGTGCACGACAGCATTCACGACGAATTTGTCGAGCGCCTGGTTTCCGAAACGAAAAAGCTCCGCATTGGAAATGGCCTTGAGAACGTCGACATCGGCCCAATGGCAACCTTCCGCCAGAGGGATCGATTCGAGGCACTTCTTTCGCGCGCGCGGCAAGAGGGGGCAAAGTTTGCGACGGGGGGCGTTCGCCCTTCAGGTCTCAATCACGGCTGGTTCATCGAACCGGCTGTTCTGACAGATGTTTCACCGGATGCCGAGATCTTGAATGGCGAGTCCTTTGGTCCGGTCGCCCCGATCTGCAGGGTAAAGAGCTTTGATGAAGCTCTCGAACTCGCTAACCGCTCGGAATTTGGGCTCGGTGCAAACCTCTACTCGCGCGACATGAGCGAGATGATGCGCGCGGTCAATGAGGTTGAGTCGGGAATTCTTTGGATCAACGCTCCCGTTCTCGATAACGACGCGCTGCCGTTCGGCGGTCGGAAGCTCTCCGGTATCGGTCGCCAGCTTGGCCCGGAGGGCCTTGCCCAATTCCAAACCTCCAAGTTCGTGATGATCGATCCGGCTGCGGCGCCGCAGGATTTCTGGTGGTTCCCTTACAGTGAAGAAGAAGCATACGAGCACGCCAAGGCGAAGTAATCGCCGCACACGGCCAGTCGTCAACGGCTGGCCGTGTACGATCACGGGGGGTAAGACAATGAATAATTCTACGGAACTGGCTGAAGAGCTGCGTCAAGAGACTGTAGTGCCGGCCACCGCGAGCAAAGTCGGCGTTGCTAGTGTCGTGCTGCTCGGATTATCCGGTCAACAAATCATTCCGTCGGCGCTCATTGGCGCCGCCTACATGCCATTGGAAAGCGGAAACGGAGCCTGGCTATCGATGCTCCTTGCCATGTGCGCGACACTTTGCGTAATGGCCGCTGTCAACATTTTCGCCCGCCGCTACGTCGTGACCGGCTCAATGATGTCATACGTCGGCCTGGCTTTTGGCCGTCGGCTGGAAAGGCTCGTCGCAGCCTCATACCTCATAGGGTTTCTCGTCGCATGCGCCGCCGTCACCGCAAGCACGGTCATGTTCACAAGTAGCTTCCTTCAGAGCATTGGCCTCGAATACGCTGATGAGGGCTGGTTCCAGGCGCTTTCTGCAATCGCAATTGCTGCATTGGCGGGTTCTTGCGCGTGGCGTGGCCTGGACGCGTCGATTTCGCTGACTGCGTGGCTCGCATTCCTGTCCCTCCCGCTCGTTCTGATCGCGACCATTGCATCGGCCGCCAATACAGGTCTCGACCTTGGTTCGCAATTCGCGCTGGCCGACACGGATTGGCATAGCATCGTGCGAGGCGCAATTGTCGGGCTTGCCTATTTTGTCGGCGTCGACGCGCTTGCATCGCTCGCCGCAGAAACAAGAAATCCGAAGAAAAGTGTCCCCATCATCCTGAACAGCGTACTGCTTATAACTGGCGTCGCCTATGTCGGCATCTTGTTCGTCTGCACGCCGATGATGAATGCACACGTTGCCGAGTTGAATGAAGGTATCTCTCCAACGGCAATCATTACACAGGTCGCAGGGATGGCCTATCTTCAAAAACCGATTGATCTCCTGCTGGTCGGCGCAACCTTCGCGAGCCTTGTCGCTTTCCTTAACTATGGTAGTCGAGTTTTCGCGACAGCTGCGCAGAACGGGTTCTTGCCGCAGATTTTCTCAAGGATCCATCCAAAGTTCGGCTCTCCGACGGGCGCGACGGTGTTGATGGCAGTACCTGCGGCGGGCGTTCCGGTCGCCCTCCAATACCTGGCGGCATCTCCCCCGCTACAGTCCACCGCGTACCTGTCGACACTCTACTCCTTGTTCTGGGTAGGTCCCTACATCATCCTGTGCATCGGTGCCCTTAAGGAGGTGTTCAAGGAGACGACGCGGGCGCCAACACAGGTCGCCGTCGTCTTGATCGGAATGATCGTTTTCCTTTGTTTGTTCGTCGACAGCTTCATGTCCGGGGCCGAGGGCGTGATGAAATGGCTACCCTACATCATGCTCGCGCTTACGATCGCCGGATACATGGTCTTCAACATGAACGAAGCTTTCACCTGCTCCCGAAAGCATAAGCAGTAAAGGAACCATCGCATGGGTTATGTTTGGACACCTGAGCAGATCGACCGGTACCGCAAGTACTATGACGACATCAGGACACATCACACCTACACCTATGTCAGGTTTCGGACAACAGAGCGCTTTGTGGGAAGCGTCCTGCCACCGTGCTTGGCACCTGCCGAAGAATCCATAGTGACAATCGGCTTCATGTCTTTCATGGAATGGATCGAAGGTGTGTCGAACCGCGCGGGACGTGACCGCGCGATGATTATCGGTGTCAACGCAAAACATGGCGCTATTGAAGGCAGCTACTATCTCACGGTTCTCGAGACGGAGGAGGTCAATATCATCACGGGACGCGAGTTCTGGGGGATGCCAAAAAAACTTGGCACGGTAGACTTCTTTGATGATGGTGAGGAGTTTCACGGCTTCGCGTCCCGAAAGGACTTCAGCCTGGTCGAGTTAACAGCAAGTTTGGGTGATCAACTGCCGACGACGCCGGAAGACGAAAAAGAATACTACTTCGATCTGCGTGGTTATTTCGGTGTCAACGCATCGGATGTAACCAGGCCTCAGCTGGTCGTTTTCGAAAACTCGACGGCGACTAAGCGGTCGAGCAAGATCAGCGACGCAAAGTTGAAGTTGGGTGGATCTCCCTGGGACCCAGGCGTTTCGACCATCCCGCTTGGGGAGTTCATCGATGGCGGCCATCTTGGCGGCGAAACGTCCTACATCATCAAGGATGTCGTCGAGCTCGAGAACGACGGCAACGACTACACACCGTACCTGATGGGCCGTCTGTACGACGACTGGCCTGACGTCCATTCACCCCGATAACTTGATTGACGCAGACGTCGATGACAGTCGTCGACGTCTGCTGGGCGTCCGAGGTCAAAAAATGCCGCCGTATCTCGTTCTGTTTTTTGCAATTGCCGCTGAAGTCACCGCAACCACTGCTCTCAAATCCAGCGACGGCTTCAGGAACGTCTGGCCTTCGGTGATCGTCATTATAGGATACTCGCTGTCCTTCTACCTCCTATCCATTACGTTGAGGTCGATTCCCGTCGGCGTCGCCTACGCGATTTGGTCGGGCGTTGGGACTGTGGTGATCGTTTGCCTTGGATGGTTGGTTCACGGCCAACGGCTCGACAGCTACGCCTTAGCCGGTATCACGTTTATTTCAGCCGGAATGATTATGCTCAATCTGCTTTCGAGCTCTGGCAAGCACTAGTCTCAGATCTCTGCAGCACGCCGTTTCGCGGGCTGTCAGACAGAAGTGGTCGTCTTATGTCAAATCATCACGTCGTTGTTGTCCGCGGCGGCTTCGCTGGCATTCAGCTCGTACAAAAACTGCGCAAAGTAAACGTGCAGATTACTCTTATCGACCGTCGCAATCATCATCTGTTCCAGCCACTACTCTATCAAGTCGCCACCACAATCCTTGCCACGTCGGAGATTGCGTGGCCAATTCGGCGACTGTTTGCTGCCAGCAGGAACGTTAGAACACTTTTAGGCGAGGTAGTGTCGGTCGATCGAAGCGAGAAATCCGTTCGGTTGAAGACAGGTCACTCCGTAACCTACGATACCCTTGTCGTAGCGACAGGAGCGCGCCATGCATATTTTGGGCAAGATGGCTGGGAATCCTTTGCACCTGGTCTAAAAACGCTCGAGGATGCCACGACCATTCGCCGTCGGCTACTCTTGGCCTTCGAACAGGCCGAGCTCGAATCCGATGAGGAACGGCAGCGGGCATTGTTAACTTTTTGTATCATCGGCGCAGGACCAACTGGAGTTGAGCTTGCTGGTATCATCGCCGAACTTGCTCATCGAACTCTCCAGCGAGAATTTCGCACGATTGATCCGAGGAATGCGAAGATCATTTTGATTGAAGCAGGTACTCGTCCACTCGCAACGTTTGCCCCTGAGCTCTCGCAATACACCGTAACTGCGCTGAACAAGCTTGGGGTAGAAGTTCGAACCGGAGACCCGGTCACCCAATGCGACGGTAATGGGGGTGTCGTCGCCGGCGAGATTATCCCCTGCAGGACGATAATATGGGCGGCCGGCGTTAAGGCGTCCGATGCGGCTATTTGGCTATCCTCTGATGCGGATCGAGCTGGCCGCGTAATCGTTGAGCCTGACCTCACCGTTAAAGGCGACGCAGACATATTCGTCATCGGGGACACCGCGCTGGTGCTGGATGCAGATGGCAAACCTGTCCCTGGGATTGCGCCCGCTGCGAAACAGCAGGGCGCTTACGTTGCGGACGTAATCCGCCGTCGACCGCACGGTCGACCTAAGGCGCCACCGTTTGCCTACAAGCATCTCGGAAACCTTACGACTATTGGTCCTGGCGCAGCAGTCGTGGATTTTGGTTGGGTTAAGCTCCGCGGTAGCGTGGCCTGGTGGGTCTGGGGTACCGCCCACATCTTCTTCTTGATCGGTGTGCGCAACCGTTTTGCAGTCGCGCTCAGCTGGCTTTGGGTTTCTCTTCGGCGTCAGCACAGCGCCCGCCTGATCACGCAGAAAGAGACTTTGAAAGATGCGTGATCACGATGAGCGGAATTCTGATCGCACCCCCCAACGATCGATTTTTTGAACACTCAACTTTTTTTCGCCGTCGCAACCTTATATAGGGACTCTCGTGAATAGATAGAAGCGGAGAACACTTGTGAAGGCACGTAAGGTCGCTAGAGGTCGCTCGGAGAGCGAAGAAACGACGGCCGCCAAGCCGCAACCAAAGAGTGAGGCAAACGAGCTTGCGGTCGGTGCGCGTTTGAAGGTGGTTCGGGAGCAGGCCGGTCTGTCCCAGCGCGAGCTCGCCAAGCGGGCAAAGGTCACGAATTCGACGGTCTCGTTGATTGAGCAGGAGTCACACGCTCCATCGCTGGCTTCGTTGCACAAAATTCTCAACGCAATCCCGATCTCAATGGCGGATTTTTTCGCCCTGCCGGTGTCGAAGCAGAATGTCCTTTGCTACAGCGCTGAAGATCTGGCCGTGATATCACGCGGAGAAGTTGATATGCGCGTCCTCGGCGGGGAACGGCGAGACAAAAAGCTTCAGATGTTCATAGAACACTATGCCCCCGGCACGGACACCGGGGAAACGGCAATCACTCACGACGGGGAGACCGCCGCGATCATTCTTGAGGGAACGGTTGAGCTGGAAACCAGCGAAGGCGTTCGAAAAATCGAGTCGGGCGGAGGCTTTCAACTTCTCGGGCCTGAACCGTATCGGCTCAAGAACATTGGAACGACGACCGCTGTTGTAGCGTGTGCTGTCACGCCGCCAATGATATGACCTGAAGCGTCCGCACTCACTAGCCCATTATGTTTGATTATCGGCAGATCCTGTGCGCCCTCAGGTGGAGGGTGACATTGATCTCACCCATGAGACTGCCACCGGCCATGTAGGTACGGTCTGCTGAAAACGCGAAGCATGTGGCTCAATTGAGCCACATGCTCACACAGTGGATTCCAAATGAGGGCCGCCCGCTGAGGTCTTCTTGGGACCTAAACGACAGGTTTCGCCATAGCATCGAGGTGCCTGTCAGCAACGTCGATAGTTGCGAGTTCGTGTTTCAGGTCGAGATTCAAGCAGAATAGCCAGTATAGAACTGCTCCAACCGGGATACCAACGAAGAACGCGTAGTCGACACCTCCAAAGTAGACGGCGGCTGGTCCTTGATAGAATGAGAGGTACATGAACGGGATCATGGCCACAAACGACAGTGTGTAGGCCAGTATCCCACGCCAGTTCCAATAGCCGTAGATGCCCCTGGGATTAAAAATCTCAGTTATCGAGTATTTTCCTTTGCGAACCACGAAATAATCTACAAGGTTGACCGCCGTCCACGGCGCCATGAGATAGGCGAGGACGGCAAGAATCGTGTAGAATGTTGTGTTTATGAAATCGGCGGGAAGCAGTACACCAACGGTAGCTGCCGTGATACCGATCATGGCAATCGTCTTCACGCGCAGACCCCTTGTGGGGAAAGTAGGTACAACGCTGTCCATGGCCGTGATTAACGTGAGCGCGCCGCCGTAGACGCACATGCCATTGAATATCAATAGCGCAATGCCGCCCGCGACGAGAAGAACCGCGCCGAAGCCCGGCATGATCAGGTCGCCAGATTGCTGCAGCGCTACGGTCAACCCGTCCTTTGGGAAAAAGGCTGCAGCAATAGCGCCAACTGCCTCCATTGCGAAAACGCCTGCACCCGCGCCGACTGCCGTATAGAGAATGATCGAGCGATGGCTTGTCGTTGGCGGCATGTACCTTGAATAGTCCGATACAAAGAACGCCCAAGAAAGCTGGTAAGCCAGAGATGCAGAAACAACCATCAAAAAGGGCGTGAACTGAAAGCTGCCGGAGAATGTAACCTGCTCAGGTGCCAGGCCGACTTGCCGGGAAATGCCCCAAACAAATACAGCAAGTACCGCAATCAGGATAATCGAGGTGTATCGTTGACCAACATGCAGCCAATTGTAACCAAAGATTGCAAAAACAATCGACAACAGCCCAAGTACGACGCCTGACAGGGTGAAAGAACTCATTCCAAGCTGTTCGGCGGTTGCACCCATCAGGTTCACGTTGAGGACCACATAGCCCCAATAGACCATCACAGCGACCAACCAGATAAAGATAGCCCCGTAACGCCCGAACTGTGGTCGTGTCTGAACCATCTGCGGGAGCCCGAGGTGAGGTCCTTGACTCGCATGGGCAGCAACTGGGATTGTGCCCAGGACGGTACCGACAAGGAGCCCGACCAGTGTCCAGACCAAGTTCAGCCCAAGAGAGATTCCGATAGCTCCTGTCGCGAGGCTTAACAGCTGCGCACTTCCCGCAAACCAAATTGTCGCCTGGTCGGATAGGCGGCCGTGCCGTTCAGAAAGTGGAACATAGTCGATAGAGCGACTTTCGATGGAAAGAGCACTTTGCGTTCTTCCCCCCTTTTCGTCGAGCGTAGTTTGTATTTGCATGTGCCATTCTCCCTCGCACACAAGCCTACCCTCGTCCATGCCTAAGCTTGGAACGTCCTCAACGGCTTGCTGGATTGTTCTCCGTTCGCGTGGCTGTTCATATGTTTTCCCCATGCGAACGACACGGATGCTATGTCAAATTTTTTTTACATTCAATATAATTTTTCCAACACTAGCCACTTGCCTCCGAACCTCATCTGCTGCCGCGGGGGAAGACTGCCTAGTCCGAGCTTCCCCAGGACAGTGCCGAAAATTGGACGCTCAATCCCGCCGTATTTGAGCGGCTGGTTGGGCCGAAGGGCAGCTCGGAATGGGCGCTTATCTCGCTCACTTTAGCGGGGGATCGTGTCTGGGGCGCTGGCGTAAAGCTCGCCGAAGGTGATCGTGGCGATGGAGACGTGAGGGACGACGCGCGCGGACACCTGCGCTACTTCGAACTTGGGAAAAGAATGCTCACGACTTGACGGCGGTCTACCCATCACGGAGCGATCCGAGTACTGCTTGCCGGCGGGGGTCGACGAGGCGCTTACTTGTAAAGTGGGTGATCGACGCGTGTGCGCAGAAGTCAATCAAATGACCTCAAAAACGGCAGGTCCAACCTAGAGGCACCCCTTAGGCCCGTCATGACTACCGGACGACCCCAAATCAGCCGGTCTTGGGCGATTAGTAGCGGTCGGTTTAGTACCTCGCAAAGTAGTTGCCTTTGACGTGTTTACGACAAGATCCAGTGTCATTGTCCCTCCGCGCGTGAGACCAGACGTGCCTAGATCATCGTTGCGCTCCTCGCTAGTTGCAATCCTGCGGAGGCGTCTGGTCGAACTCTTCGCGACAGATCAACTCGATTGGAAGCTGGAGCCCCTTATGACCGCAGCCGAGCCAAAAGGCGTCTGCATTATCATTGCAGCAAAGAATGCCGCTGATACGATCGCAAGAGCGATCGCCTCCGCACTTGCAGAGCCCGAAGCATCGGAAATCGTCGTCGTTGATGATGGTTCAAGCGACAATACCGCGGCGGTGGCGAGCGCTGCTGATGATGGGACGGGGCGGCTGGTTATCGTTCGCTTCGAAGCGAACCGCGGACCGTCTGCAGCTCGCAATCATGCAATTTCGATCTCACAATCCCCCCTTCTCGCGCTATTGGATGCGGACGATTTCTTCCTTCCCGGCCGGCTGCGGCAACTGCTTTCGGAGGATGGTTGGGACTTTATCGCGGACAACATCGCCTTCATCGATGCCGGGCGAGCGGCGAGCGCGGTTGCTGCGGTTGAGCAGTTCACGCCGAGTCCACGCCTCATTGATCTTGCTGGTTTTGTGGACGGGAACATCTCGCGGCGCGGCGCCCGCCGCGGCGAAATTGGCTTCCTGAAGCCTATTATGCGACGGGCCTTCCTCGACGAGCACGGGCTTCGTTACGACGAGACGCTGCGCCTCGGCGAAGACTACAATCTTTATGCCCGGGCGCTGGCAAAGGGCGCGCGCTACAAGGTCATCAGAAGCTGCGGATACGCTGCCGTCGTGCGCGGCAACTCGCTGAGCGGCAGCCATCGTACAACCGATCTGAAGCGCCTATGCGAGGCTGACCGGGCAATGCTTGCCGAAGCCCGGCTGGGCAGCGCCGCCGAGGCTGCGTTGCGTCGGCACGAACGCCATGTTCGAGACCGTTACGAATTGCGGCATTTTCTCGACCTCAAAAATCAGAACGGTTTTAGGAGTGCCATCGGCTACGCCTTGAAGCGTCCTAGCAGCCTCCCAGCGATCGTAGGCGGTATCCTTGCAGACAAATCCGAACGCTTTCGGCGCCTCCGGTCACCGGCCCCGGTAGCGCTCGGCGGCACTGGAGAGATCCGCTACCTGCTGCAGGAATAGATGCATCTGAAACGCGGAGTTCGTCTTCAGCCTCGCAGCGCGAATTGCCGCATGCCGGTGCGCGCTGACGGATTGAGGAGATGCCGTCGCCTACGGGTACGGGATGATTCTGCTCGACCATTGCCATGGCAATGACAGCATGCATCCCGCTCACACTCAGGGATGCCCCAGTCGAGGCTGCCAAACTATCCTGCGGCCAGGAGCTTCTTCTCCCGCGCCGCCTTCAGCCTTGCGAAATCATCGCCGGCATGGTGCGACGAGCGGGTGAGCGGGCTTGAAGAAACCATCAGGAAGCCCTTGGTGTAGGCGACCGTCTCGTAGGATTTGAATTCTTCCGGAGTGACGAATTTCTCGACCTTGTGATGCTTGCGGCTCGGCTGCAGATATTGGCCGATCGTCAGGAAATCCACATCGGCGGTACGCAGGTCGTCCATCAGCTGCAGCACTTCGTTGCGCTCCTCGCCGAGGCCGACCATGATGCCCGACTTGGTGAACATGGTGGGGTCGAGTTCCTTCACGCGCTGCAGAAGCCGGATCGAATGGAAGTAGCGCGCGCCCGGTCGGACCGTCAGGTAGTTGGACGGAACCGTTTCCAGGTTGTGGTTGAAGACGTCCGGCTTTGCGGCCACGACACGCTCCAGCGCGCCGGGCTTGCGCAGGAAATCGGGTGTCAGGATTTCGATCGTGGTTTCCGGCGAGGCGTCCCGGATCGCGAAGATGACCTTCTCGAAATGCTCGGCGCCGCCATCGTCGAGGTCGTCGCGGTCGACGGAGGTGATGACGACGTGGCTCAGGCCCATCTGCTTCACCGCCTTGGCGACTTTTTTGTTGAGGGCATTGGGCTTGCCGGTCGCGACGTTGCAGAAGGCACACGCACGCGTGCAGATCTCGCCCATGATCATGAACGTTGCGTGCTTCTTGTCCCAGCACTCGCCGATGTTCGGGCATCCGGCTTCCTCGCAGACCGTCACGAGCTTGTGGCTCTTCACGATCGAGCGGGTCTCCTGGTACCCCTTCGAGGTCGGTGCCTTCACACGGATCCAGTCCGGCTTGCGCAGGACCTCGGTGTCGGGCCGGTGGGCCTTTTCCGGGTGGCGAACACGCTGCGCCCGATCCGAGACGGCGTCGAAAACCGTTACCATGTGTTTTCCTTCATCGTACGTGGCACTCAGCCGAGCCGGGATCACTGGAGCGATCAGAGGCATTTTTCCCGCCCCATAATTGATACCAGCCTCATGCACAGCTGGAAACAGGGGCCCCCGCCAACGCTGCGATGTTAAGGAGACCCCTTGATGTAATTGATGGCGTTACGATGTGCGCCTGATTGGCCATGCCCATCAAGATCGGACCCACCTCCACCCCTCCCGAGACTCTCAGTAGGATACCCCGAGTTGCCGCCGCAGCCTCTGCACTGGCAAAAATAATCACGTTGGCCATTTTTGAGCCGCCAGCCAAAGCGGCATCGATGCACATCGGCCCCAAAGTAGCGAATGACGTCGCCCGCGAACCAAGTATCTCGCGCGCAGCGGACATTATAGTTTGCGGGCTGCCGGCCGACTCACAATTCTGAGTATTCGCGCACAGCGCGACCGTCGGTTCGAGCCCGAAACGGCGAACGTGACGCGCAGAAGCGAGGGCGATCTCGGCCAGTTCGTGTGGTGTGGGAGCGCTATTAACAAACACGTCAGCAAGAAAAAGCGGGCCACCATCCAGCATCATTACCGACAGTGCGCCAATTACACGCCGACGAGATGAAACAAGAATGGCTTTCACTTGAGCGAGATGCCAGTTGTATTGGCCGGAGATTCCACAAATCATACTGTCAGCTTTGCCGGAACTTACAAGGCGAGCCGCTACTGCCGTGGAACGAGCCTGCATTAAATAACTGGGGCGATCAGGAGGCTCCCAGCCGTTCTCTTGCGCGATGCGGTGCGCCAACCATTGATCCCGAAACTCGTAATTATCCTGAGGCTCTACGATCTCGAAATCAGTTCCAGGCAGCAACTTAAGATCAGCGCCGTGAATTATCTCTGCAATCCGTTCGGTCCTACCCACGACAGCGGGTAATGCGCAACCTTCGTCGAGAACCGCTCGCACGGCATGCAGAACCCGCAGTTCCTCTCCCTCCGCGAAGACGACCTTCCGCTGGAATCTACGGGCTGCCCTCAGCACCCCTTGCATGATGCCGCAGGTCCGGGACGTCTCTATCCGCAGCCGTTCCAGGTAGCGAACCACATCTCGTCCCCTCTTCAGTGTCATCCGACCGGCTTCTCAAGCTCAATGTGGGTAGCGAGATAATTCGTGAATCATCTGTCACCCGCGCCGGGTGACCGGCTGAGTGTGCCTCCAGATTGCGTGTCAGAAATCCACCTCGATCGCTGTCCCTTTGGAGAGCGCGAGCTCGACCGCGGCTGAAGCCACTGCTAGATCCTGGAGGCCCACGCCCGTCCCGTCAAACAATGTGATCTCTTCTGGTGACGAACGGCCCGTGTGGCATCCTGTGATGACAGCACCAATCTCAACAATATTGTCCCTGCTGATCAGCCCTTTTTCAATCGCGTGCTGGCATTCACCGATGGTGACGGCCTGAGCGACTTCATCGGTGAACACTGTTGCTGCAGCGAGAAGTTCGGCGTCCATCTCCTGTTTGCCTTTTGTATCCGTCCCCATACAGGCAAGATGTGTACCGGGGCGAACCTGAGAGGCCTCGAGGATCGGGGCAAACGACGAGGTGATCGAAATGATGACGTCGGCTTCAGCACCCAGACGATCGAGATCGACGGTCTCGAAAGGAAGCTCCAGTTCTCTGGCGACTCCTTCCAGACGGCTCAGCATCTCGGGATGCAGATTCCACGCGAGGACTTTCTCGAAAGGCCTCTGCTCCACCGCAGCGCGCAACTGGTACGTCGACTGATGCCCCGCGCCTATCATGCCAAGCACCTTCGCGTCCTTGCGGGCGAGATACTTGATCGAGACAGCCGAGGCTGCCGCCGTTCGAAGTGCGGTGAGCAGGTTGCCACCAACGATAGCGCGGCACCTGCCGGTATCGGCATCAAACAGGAAGACGGTCGATTGATGGTTCGCCAGCCCCTCCCGAACATTGTTCGGCCAGAAACCACCGGATTTGAGACCGAGTGCCAGACTCTCTCGGTCGAAGCCCGATTTGAAACCATAGAGCGCATCCGCATGACCGATCGCCTCGCGGATAACTGGGAAATTATAGGCTGATCTTTTAGCCATGGAGGCGAAGACCCCTTCGACCGCCACAAGGCAATCAGCGGGAGTAATCAGCTCGGCGATCTGATTTTCCGGTACGATAATCATTGTAACTTCCTGTGGGGCCACGCCCAATTGATGGTCAGTAGGCCTTGCCACGGGCCGAGACCGGCCACAGCGTCTCAACCCGGCCGTTGCGCACGCCGACATACCAATCGTGAACATTGCAGGTCGGGTCGCAGTGGCCAGGAACCAAACGGAGCTTTTCATTGATCTTGAGCACACCGTTTGGATCCTCGATGACGCCATGCTCATCCGAGCATTTCACGTATTTGACGTCAGTGCGGCCATAGACGAACGGGAGTCCGGAATCGACCGACTGCGCCTTCAATCCGGCGTCGCAAATCGCTTTGTCCGACTTCGCGTGGCTCATCACGCTGGTAAGAATGAACAGGGCGTTTTCCCATTCGCCTTCATCAATCCTGTTGCCACCCTGATCACGGATGCGACCGTAATCGGCATCCATGAACGCATAGCTACCGCACTGCAGTTCGTTGTACACACCGGAATTGCTCTCGAAATAATAGCTTCCGGTCCCGCCGCCGCTGACCAGTTCGGGCTCCAGGCCCTCGGCCTTCAAAGCCGCGACCGCTTCCTTGACTTGCGCAATCGCGAGAGCGAGCTTGGCCCGGCGGTCTTGGTAGTTGTCGATATGTTGCATGGCGCCTTGATAGGCCTGAATGCCAGTGAATCTGAGACCCGGAGCGCCGTCGATGGCTTTGGCAAGCGCCACAACCGCGGCGGTCGTGGTCACGCCGCATCGGCCAGCACCGCAATCGATCTCGACAAAGCACTCCAGCGTTGTCCCGTGCTTCTGTGCCGCTGCCGACAGTTCTGCGACATTGGCCAGATCGTCGACGCAAACGATAATGCGTGCATCCTGCTTGGTGAGGCGGGCCAGACGATCGATCTTCAGCGGATCGCGAACTTGGTTCGACACCAGCACGTCCTTGATTCCGCCGCGCACGAACACCTCTGCCTCCGACACCTTCTGGCAGCACACACCAACTGCGCCACCGAGTTCCTGCTGGAGACGCAGAACATCGACCGACTTGTGCATCTTGCCGTGTGCCCTGTGGCGCATTTTGTGGGCCTTGGCATAGTCGCCCATCTTGCGGATGTTGCGTTCGAGGGCATCGAGATCGAGGATCAGGCACGGCGTCTGGATTTCATCGACGCTCATTCCGGGAAGAGCCGGTACATCGTAGCCGACGTCCATGCCTGCGAACTTCGCTTCCATGTTCATCTCTCTTTCTCTCCCTTATTGCCAAGGCAACTTGTCAAGGTCGACGTTGCCGCCGGTGATGATGACGCCGATACGCTTGCCGGCGAACAGATCCTTGTTCTTCAAGATGGTCGCCACCGGCACGGCACTGGAGGGCTCCATGACGATCTTCATCCGCTTCCAGATGAGCTTCATCGCGTCGACGATCTCTTCCTCCGAGGCCGTTAGGACGTCGGTGACGTGGTTCCGGACGAAGTGCCACGTCAAATCCTTGAGAGGTACCTTCAGGCCGTCAGCCACAGTAACTGGTGCGTCGTCGGCGATGATGTGCCCGGCTTTGAAGCTCCGGTAGGCATCATCCGCCTGCTCCGGCTCGGCTGCATAGATTTTGATATGCGGCGCCAAGTTCGACAGCGTGAGGCAGGTCCCCGAAACCATGCCGCCGCCGCCAATCGGAGCAATCACCGCTTGGAGTCCGGTGACCTGTTCGATCAGTTCTTTCGAACAGGTTGCCTGACCAGCGATGACGCGCGGATCGTTATAGGGATGCACGAATTCCGCACCTGTCGCAGCGACGACTTCGGCAAAGACCGCTTCGCGGGAAGATGTCGACGGCTCACACTCGACAACTTTGGCGCCGTAACCGCGGACAGCATCTTTCTTCGCTTGCGGCGCGGTACGGGGCATGACGACGGTACAAGGTATTCCGCGCCGTCCCGCCGCATAGGCGAGACAGGTCCCATGGTTGCCCGAGGAATGGGTGGCGACACCCTTTGCCGCCTGCTCGTCGCTGAGCCCGAAAACTGCGTTCGCCGCGCCACGAGCCTTGAAGGCACCGGCCTTCTGCAGGTTCTCACACTTAAAGAAGAGCTCCGCCCCAACAAGGGAGTTGATGAAGCGCGAGGTGAGAACCGGCGTGCGATGAATGTGCGGGTTGATCCGCGCATGTGCTGCATTCATGTCGGAAAGCGTCGGGATATAAATCGTCATAGCCTCTCACCCCTGCCCGCTGAAACTTGGTTGTTGCGGTAATAGTCCTGGGCGGCGGCAACCCCCGAACCGAGCTTGATGGAGAGGCCGAGATCCGCCATGACCATCTCGGCCGTCGCTATGCCGGAAAGGGCCATCACGTCGGTCAGGCTGCCGAGATGCCCGATGCGGAACACCTTGCCGGCGACCTCTCCCAGCCCAACACCGAAGGCGACATCATATTTCTTCGCCGCATGGGTAACGACGGACGTAGCGTCGAAGCCGTCAGGGGTTCGAATTGCGCTGACCGTGTCCGAGTAAAGGTCCTCGCTCATCGCGCAGAGCTCAAGACCCCAGGCACGCACGGCCGCACGGATTCCCGTTGCTATTCGGTTGTGGCGTGCGAATACGTTCTCAAGGCCTTCCGCCAGCAGCATCTCCGTCGAGACCTTCAGGCCGTTCAGCAGGCCGACGGCCGGGGTATAGGGGTAGGCATTGTTCTCATAGCTCTTCGACATATCGCGAACATCGAAGAAAGTGCGCGGCAGCTTCGCCGTTTCGAGCGCCGCCAAGGCCTTGGGAGAGAATGCGGTGATCGCAAGCCCGGCAGGCAGCATGAAGCCTTTCTGCGAGCCGGTCACAGCAACGTCGACGCCCCAATCGTCCATGCGAAACTCCATTGAAGCAATGGAGCTGACGCCGTCGACGAACAGCATGGCCGGGTGGCGAGCTGCATCGAGGGCGCTGCGAACCGCGGCGATATCCGACTTGACGCCCGTTGCGGTCTCGTTGTGCGTGACCAGGACGGCCTTAATCTGGTGCGCCTTGTCCGCGGTCAGCATTTCCTCATAACGATCGACCGGGGCGCCGCTGCCCCACGGTGTCTCGATGACACTAACGTCGAGACCATGCCTCTGGCACATGTCTATCCAGCGATGGCTGAACATTCCATAGCGAGCCACGAGAACGCGGTCGCCGGGACTGAGGGTGTTTGTGATCGCCGTCTCCCATCCACCGGTGCCCGTGGCAGGGAAAACGAAAATCGAGGCTGATTGCGACTTCACGACCTTTTTTACGCCTGCGAGAGCGGGCCGCAAAATCTCTCCGAACAAGGGCGAGCGATGGTCGATGGTCGGCATATCCGACGCCTTACGGAGCACCTCGGGCATATTGGTCGGACCTGGAATGAACACCGGGTTTTGCAGGTACATTGGGGCGTCCTCCTAGAGCTGGAAAGAGTGGTAACACGGCGGCGGTTTAGGGTAAATTTTTTTGAAACTGTTTTTCAAAATGATATGTAGACTGACTTACGAAAAAAAATCAGGACCTTAGAATTTTTCATTGTGAGAATTGATTTTTCACGAGTGCCATTGAATGATGGTGATGACATTGGTGAGGTGCAAAAATGCAGGTGGTTAAGCGGCGAAGAGGTCGTCCGAAAGCATTTAATGCTCCGGAGTCCCCGAGCGTGATTCAGTCCCTCGATCGCGCTTTGGACGTGCTGGAGGCTTTGGCCTCGCCCGAGGGACTGACGTTATCGGAACTTGCCGCCCATCTCGGTCAGTCGGCCGCCACGATGCATCGGGTACTCTCGACGCTGGAACGTCGTGAATTCGTCGAGATCAGCCCCGATCGGCAGGTTTGGCACATCGGCCCCGAGGCCTATCGGCTCGGCTCCGCGTTTCTTCGTCGTACCAACGTCGTCGAACGCAGCCGCCCGATCATGCGGGAGTTGATGCTGGAGACAGGAGAAACCTCGAATCTCGGGATCGAGAAGGACGGCCATGTCCTATTCATCAGCCAAGTCGAAACGCACGAATCGATCAGGGCATTCTTCCCGCCAGGGACACTGTCTCCCCTGCATGCCTCGGGAATTGGAAAGGCGTTGCTCAGCACATATGACGACAGCCGCCTAACTTCACTTTTTAAGAAGAGCACTTTGGAGAGCTTCACCGAAAATACGGTTCGATCGATCGCTCAATTGGAGGAAGAACTGCGCGTCACAAGAGACCGAGGCTATGCGTTCGACGATGAGGAGCGAACTAGGGGAATGCGTTGTGTTGCAGCCCCTATTTTGAATGTGCACGGCGAAGCGGTGGCGGGCATTTCCGTTTCCGGCCCAACCCATAGAATGCCCGACAGACAAGTGCAGAAACTCGGAGAACGAGTAAGGAATGCTGCGATGAAGGTTTCGCGGCGTTTAGGGGCGCCCTAGCCGGAAATCCTCAATACCAAAAACTTGTTTCTCCTCGCGTTTCCATCGTAGAGCGGTGGCGATGCTACGAGGTTTCGGCCCTCCTGTGGCCCAGTCGAGCAATTCGACGGTGTGAACAAGAGGTATCTTGGTCCCGGAGCCGATCTGCATCATACAGCCAATGTTGCCGGCACTGATCACCTCAGGGTGGGTAGCTTCGATCGTCGCTAATTTCCGAGCCTTGAGTTCAGAAGATATCGCCGGCTGCATGAGATTGTAGGTCCCAGCAGATCCACAGCAGATATGACTGTCACGAGGCTCCACGACTTCGAAGCCTGCCGCCCGAAGCAGGTCTTTCGGGGCGGAACGAATCTGCTGGCCGTGCTGCAGCGAACAAGCAGCATGATAAGCCACGCGCAGCGGCGCAGCATGGAATGGGTCGTTCAACCCGAGTTCGGACATGATTTCGGTTATATCTTTTGCGAGTGTCGCCACACGAGCTGCGTCGTCGGCGACCGGATCGTCTCGCAACATATGGGCATAATCCTTTACCGTGGTCCCGCACCCCGACGTGTTGACGACCACCGCATCCAGGCCTTCACCATCGAGTTCGCGGATAATCGCACGAATGTTCGCCCTGGCCATTGCATGGCTTTCTTCCACCTTGCCCATGTGGTGCGTCAGGGCACCACAGCAGCCGATGCCCTTCGGCACTACCACCTCGCAGCCATGGCGGCGTAGCAGCCTGATCGTGGCATCGTTGATATCCGTGTTCAGAGCACGCTGCGCACAGCCAATGAGCAGGGCAACGCGCTTGCGTCGCGAACCGATCGCCGGAAAGTTTTGAGGTCTGTCATTCTCACTGGCCGGCGGAATACGATCGGGTGCCATCTCCAACATGGCCCGCAGGCGAGGGTCCGGGAGCAGTTTCCTGAAGGGGCGGGCCAATTTGGCACCGATCAGCGCCAGCCGAAACCGGCCGGGATACGGCAGAATTTTTGCCAACAGCCAACGCAGGGCTCGTTCATCCCACCGGCGTTTGTAGGTCTTCTCGATATACTCGCGCGCATGATCGATCAGATGCATGTAATGAACACCCGAGGGGCAGGTCGTCATGCAGCTCAGACAACTGAGGCAGCGGTCGATATGCGTTACTGTTTGCTCGTCAGGGACCTTGTTGTTTTCCAACATGTCCTTGATCAAATAGATGCGACCACGCGGACTATCGAGCTCGTCCCCAAGCACCTTGTATGTCGGGCAGGTCGCTGTGCAGAAGCCGCAATGGACGCAAGATCGCAATATCGCGTTCGAACGTCTCGTGGCAGAATCAGCGAGCTGTGTCTCGGTGAAGTTTGTCTGCATCTCATTTATCCATCAGTCCGGGGTTGAGAATTCCGGCGGGATCAAAAGTCTGGCGCAATGCAGCTGAGAGCCGAGCTATAGAGGCTCCTTCGGGGGGAAAACTGTCACTGTTCGGCAGCGTGCCACGGCGCAGCAGCATAGCTTGCCCTCTACCGGCTGCATTCCGGACCGCAGAGCCATTGGCACTACTCTCAAACCAAATCAATCCGCCACCCCAATCCAGCGACACGTCCCCGCCGAGTGCATTCAAACGGGCCACAACTGCCGGAGCTTCGCTCGCCTTAACCAGAATCCGCCAAAGCGGTACATTCGAGCCGGCGAAGTGGTGCAGATCGCGCAATCCACGCCAGAGCATCCGGCTGTCAGTCTCGTTTACTATGTCGATCTCTCGATCGCGGAAGAGGGCGGACAACCGCTCGCGACGATAGTCGACCTGCGGGGAAAGCCCCTCTATCCTGAGCCAGGCGGTGCCGGACCGAAAGGCGGTGCCAGACACCTCGAAGGGCGTGGCGAGTGCCGTCGCAAAGATTTCGATTGCCGCTTCCACCGAAATGTCATGAAAGGCCAGCGTCTGTTGGCTTTCCGCGACAGGCAACGTTTTCAGCGCCACCTCGGTCAACACGCCAAGGGTTCCGTGAGAGCCGCAGAGCAGTTTACCAAGGTCCAGCCCAGTGACGTTCTTCATCACCCTGCCACCATTCTTGATGACTCGCCCTCTGCCATCGACGAACCGCACGCCAAGGAGATGGTCCCTACAAGCACCCGCATGTATTCGGCGCGGGCCGGAGATGTTGGCGGAAACCATGCCACCAACTGTCGGAAATCCCTTCGTGTTGAGCACCTTTCTATGGTCCATCGGTTCGAATGCGAACGCCTGGCCCTCGGCCGCAACTGCTGCCTCGATTTCCTCGATAGGCGTTCCTGCGCGCGCAATCAGCGTCAGGGCACCGGGCTCATAGGTCACGATGCCGCTAAGACGTCGTGAGGTGAGGGTCTGATCAGCCGCGATGGCCTCCGATTGGAAACGGGTGCTTCCGCCGACGACACGTATGGGTGCGGCCCGTGCATGGCGCTCGGCAATGAAACCAGCCAGTTCCGCTTCGCTGGTCGGGGAAACGGCTGCCGCCGCGTTGTTGGTTTGTTTGTCAGTGAATGTCATGGGCATCTCGCCGCTGCTTCACGATGCGGCTGACTGACTTCGAGTGGGAAGACCTTGGCTGGATTGAGCAACCAGGCGGGATCGAAGACGCTCTTGATTTCCATCTGAATGGCCAGGTCATCGGCCGTATATTGTTTCGTCATGAGGTCGCGCTTCTCGATTCCGACGCCATGCTCGCCGGTCAGGCAGCCTCCTGCGTCGACGCAAAGCCGCAGAATGTCGGCACCGAATTCTTCGGCTCGCTCAAGCTCACCGGGCGCGTTCGCGTTGAACAGGATCAGCGGGTGCATGTTGCCATCGCCTGCATGGAAAACATTGGCGACCTCCAAGCCGTAAGCTTTCGACAGCTCGCCAATACGCTTAAGCGTATGGGGGAGCTTCGAGACGGGCACGGTTCCGTCGAGACACAGGTAATCGCCGAGCCGGCCCATCGCCCCGAATGCCGATTTTCGCCCCTTCCAGATCGCCAGGCTTTCCTCGGCAGTTCGGCTGGCGCGGAACTCCACCGGATTCAGCTCCTCGGCGATCAAACGGATGCGCGCGATTTGATGGTCGATTTCTGCCTCGGAGCCTTCAACCTCTACAATCAGTACGGCTGCGCAATTCGGATAGCCCGTTTTGACGAAGGCTTCGACGGCACGCAGGCAAACGTCGTCCATATATTCGATCGCGACAGGCAGCAGACCCGATCGAATAATTCCTCCTACGCACTCACCAGCCGTTTCGGCGCTGTCGAACCCAATCAGTACAGGCCGCGCGCCTTCAGGCTTCGGCACGATCCGGAGCGTTGCTTCGGTAACAATGGCGAGCTGGCCCTCCGATCCGCAGATCAAACCAATGAGGTCAAGCCCCGAGGTACCCAGGAGCGGGCCGCCAAGCTCGACGATGTCGCCCGTTGCCATGACGATCCGGACGCCCATCAGGTTATTCGTCGTAACTCCATATTTGAGGCAGTGCGCTCCGCCCGAATTCATCGCGATGTTGCCGGCAATGGTGCAGGCAAGCTGAGAGGAGGGATCAGGCGCGTAGAAGAAGCCCTCGGCTTCAAGTTCGGCGCTGACGGCGAGGTTCGTTATGCCCGTCTGCACACGAATGTAGCGGTTGGCGGTGTCGACCTCGAGTATTTCGCGCAAACGCATGGTGCCGATGATCACGCTGTCCGCGGTCGGCAAAGCGCCACCGGCAAGCGATGTCCCTGCTCCACGGGGTACGACGGGTACGCGCAACTCATGGCAGACGCGCATGGCAGTCGCCACTTCCTCGGTTGTGCGCGGCAGCACAACTGCAAGAGGCGGACAGCGATACGCGGTCAGCGCGTCGCATTCATAGGCCCGTGTTTCCTCCGGGCTAGAAATGACAGTCCCCGCCGACAGCACTGACTCAAGCGCCGCTATGATTTGAGGCGCTCTCGCAAGTATCCCAACATCCGGTTCGGGCATGGCTATGGTTGACATGATGGCTTCTGCCCCGTGATCTTTAGGAGAGAGATGGGATGTCTTCGCCCAGTCGTATGCGCCATCGCCATGAACGCGGGCCTACAACGAGCTTTATGTCGGAGAACAGTCATAATTGTGCGGTCCTCGTGGAAGAACAACCTATGGAGTCTAGGCAAGCTCTCTCACTCCTTTTGCCGCTCTTTCTGCGCTGTAAAGCCGCGAGAACTGCTCTCTCCGATTTGAGAAGATCCGCCTCCAGTTGATGCGTCGCTTCCGCTATGTTTCCCACTTGAAGCAAGGCAATGAGGGACGTGTTCCTCTCGATAGAGAGTTGATGCAGATGGGCCGTGTCTTCCAATTGGTGAAATACCAGCCGGAGTTCTGCCAGGACCTGATCGAAACACACGCTCAGCTTCGGGCTATCGCATAGCTCCACCATCGCACGATGGAATTCCCAATTGATGGCTCCCGCCCGCTTCCAGTCACCAGCCTTCCTGGCGGCGTCGGCCTCATTCGCGAGCGCGCCCATGCGCGCCAGCACTGGATGGCCCGGACTTGCAGCACTGACTGCGGCCTTCTGTATGACGCCCCGCACGCGATAGATGTCCATGACCATAGCTTCGTCGGGAGCGGCGACGAAAACGCCGCGATTAGGAATGTGCGTGAGTAGACCTTGGCTGGTCAACAGTCGGAAGACCTCTCGAAGCGTATTGCGCGAAATCTCGAGCTCGGTGGCTATCTCCAGCTCGTAGAGCTTCTCGCCCGGAGCAAACCGACCCTCAACCAGCATTGTCCTGATCCGTGCCGCGACTTTTGCGCTAAGCGGCTCAGCGTCTTCTTCCACCGCTGTCATAGGCTCCTCACACGCGTTTACCATCCGTGGCTATGGGCATCTCTCGATCTAGCCCGCACTGTTGAAGCAATGTCGCTTATCCGGCGCCTGCGGGTTTGCTGGAGCATCAGCTAATCGTCGCCAGTTCCGCTGCGAGGCTGACGACCGCGCCCGGTTCGGTCTTGATGCGGATCCGGCCAGCTTTCGGTGCAAGGATGCGGGTTTCCATCTTCATCGCTTCGATAACGGCGACAGCATCGCCTTCCGCGACTTCCGCCCCGTCATCGACCAACCATTGCTGCAACGTGCCAGGAATCGGCGCGGTGACGCCGCCGTCGCTTACAGACGGTGCAGCCTGTTGCACGAGCTGCGGGGCGGCGCCCAGACCGGAAAAAAGCGCAGCCGGCAGGCCGATGTCATGGCGCTTCCCGTCGATCTCGATGAAGCTGCGTATCAGCCCACTTTCTGCTGGATCGACGCGGGGAGAAGGCTCCACACCGCGGAACTCCGTTTCGATCCAGTTGGTGAAGACGCGGAAGCCCTCCTCGCCGGTGAAATCGCGCTCATCCAGCACAGCTCGGTGGAAAGGCAGCACCGAGGCTACCCCCTCGATGCGGAACTCGGCCAGCGCCCTCCGAGCTCGGAGGAGCGCTTCCTCGCGGGTGGCGCCTATGACGATCAGCTTCGCCATCATGGAGTCGTAGAGGCCAGGAATCTCTGATCCGGCCTCGACGCCGGCATCAATGCGCACGCCAGGCCCTGCAGGGGCGCGGAAGCGGGTGATAAGGCCCGGCGTGGGGAGGAACCCTCGTCCCGGATCCTCGGCATTGATACGGAACTCGAAGGCATGCCCGCGCGGCTCGGGCGTGTCTCTGACGGAGAGCGGAAGGCCGTCGGCAATACGCAATTGCTCGATGACGATGTCGACGCCAGTCGTCTCTTCGGTCACCGGGTGCTCGACTTGAAGCCGTGTATTCACCTCGAGGAACGAGATGACCCCGTTCTGCGATAACAGGAACTCCACGGTCCCTGCCCCGGTATAGCCAGCTTCCGTGCAGATCGCGCGGGCGGAGTCGTGGATGCGCGCACGCTGTTCGGCGGTGATGAACGGGGCTGGAGCCTCTTCGACGAGCTTCTGGTTGCGGCGCTGCAGCGAGCAATCGCGTGTGCCCAGAACGACAATGTTGCCGTGGCTGTCCGCGATGACCTGCGCTTCTATGTGGCGGGGCCGGTCGAGGAACTGCTCCGCATAGCATTCGCCGCGGCCGAAGGCTTCCTTCGCCTCGCGCACGGCTGAATCGAAAAGCTCACCGACCTCGTCCAGCCGCCGTGCGACCTTCATGCCGCGCCCACCGCCTCCAAAGGCCGCCTTGATGGCGAGCGGCAGGCCCGCTTGCTTGGCGAAGTCGACTGCCTCGGCAGCCGAAGCGAGCGGGCCGTCCGAACCTTTGACGAGAGGCGCCCCGACCTTGGCCGCAATTCGCCTCGCCTCGACCTTGTCTCCGAGCGCTCTTATGACCTCAGGGGACGGGCCTACCCAGGTAAGGCCCACGTCGATCACTGCTTGCGCAAATTCGGCGCGTTCGGACAGGAAACCATAACCGGGATGGATAGCATCGGCGCCGGCCCGGCGGGCAATTTCGAGTATTTTTTCGATGTTTAGATAGGTTTCCGCCGGGCGGCCAGGACCGAGGCCATAGGCCTCGTCGGCAAGCTCCACATGGAGCGAACCCGCATCGGCATCCGAATAAATGGAGACCGAGGCGGCGCCGTAATCGCGTGCGGCCCGGGCGATGCGGATGGCGATTTCACCGCGATTGGCGATGAGCAGCTTTTTCATCGGTCGATTTCCTTCACATGCGGGTCGAATGCGGCGATCGAGTTGAAACGGATGCGCGCGCCGATTGGTATCTGGCCGGCGAGATCGAGGTGATGGGAAGCCACCACGGCGATCACCGGATAGCCGCCGGTCAAGGGGTGGTCGGCGAGGAAGAGCACGGGCTGGCCGCTATGTGGCACCTGTATCGAGCCGAGTGCCGTGCCTTCGGAGGGAAGCTCCGCCGCGTCGCGCCGTTCGAGCGGCGCGACCCCGGAGAGGCGCACGCCTACGCGGCTCGATTCGGCGGTGACCGCCCACTCCTGCGAGAGAAAGGTCTGCACGCCTTTGTCCGTAAACCAGTCGGTGCGCGGGCCGAGCACCACGTCGAGGGTCACCGTCACGCCCGTTCGCGGCAGTTGCTTCGGTTCGGGGCGGTCGGGATCGACGGCGGCTGCCGGACGGTCTGCCGGAACGAGCACATCGCCCGTCGCAATAGGCGGTGGCCCAATCTTCGCCAGCGTGTCGGTCGAGGCCGACCCGAGGACAGGCTCGTCAGCGAAGCCGCCGCGGAGGGCCAGGTAACTGCGCATCCCTTCGCTCGGCACACCGAGCGTCAGCTCATCGCCGGCGTCGAGCGCAAACGGACGAGCGAAGGGGGCGAAGACTGAGCGGCCCTGCGAGGTGCGGATCTCCAGCGGGCACGGCGCACCCGTCAGCGCCAGCGTCGCGGGTCGGTCGGTCCTGAGCGCGAAGCCTCCAAAAGTGATTTCGATCGCAGCGGCATCACTCGGATTGCCAACGCAGAGGTTGGCGTCGCGCAATGAGGCGCGATCGAGCGCGCCGGACTCCGAAACACCCTGATCTGCCCGACCTGGACGGCCGAGATCCTGATAAAGCGCCGGTCGGTCGGCGCGGATGACGCGGAGGCCCTCCGCCGCCGGCGCGGTGTCCCCCCGCCGCTCGCGCACAGGGGCCGGTGCGATAGCGCTCTTGGCCATATCGCGAAAGCGCACGCGATCGCCGGGGGCAAGCAACGCCGCCCGGGGGCGCGCGGTGTCCCACATGCGAAGCGGTGTCGTGCCGAGGATCTGCCAGCCACCCGGGCTGTCGGTGGGATAAATACCTCCGAACTTGCCGGCGACGGCCACGGAACCCGCAGGGATGCGCACGCGCGGCGTCTTGCGGCGCGGCACATCGAGCGCGGCATCGTCGCAGGTCATGTAAGCGAAACCAGGAGCGAACCCGGTGAAGGCCACTGTATAGGTCGCTTCGGTGTGGCGGCGGATGAGTTCTTCCACCGACCAGCCCAGAAACTCCGCAACCTCGCCCAGATCCTCGCCGTCATAGGCCACGGGGATGTCGAACGTCTCGCCGTGGCGCGCGCTTCGCATCGAGAGATCTAATTGCGCAACGAATGCCGCGATCGCGGAGCGGTTGGTGGCGAGCGGGTCGAAGCGGATCATCACGGTGCGTGCGGCGGGAACAAGTTCCTTTAACCCCTCCGGTCGGACGGCCCGCAATCGGTCGAGCAACGTTAACGTCGTTTCCAGATCGTCCAACTCGACCAAGAGAGCTTCATGCCCAGCAGGCAGAAAACGTAAACGCTCAGACATTAGCCTCATCCCGGACCGCCTCGGCAAAAGGCTTCAGCACGACACCACTTGCGACGAGCTTGGCGCGCACCGTGCGGGCGAGCGCCACGGCAGAGGGCGTGTCGCCGTGGATGCAGATAGAGTGAGCTTCGAGTTCGATCTCGGTGCCGTCGACAGCAGTGATCCGATGCTCAGTAACCATGCGAAGCATTCGGGTCGCGACGACCTCAGCGTCGTGGATGACCGCGCCCGGCAGCCGGCGATTAACAAGGCTGCCGTCAGCATTGTAGGCGCGGTCGGCAAAGGCTTCGCACACGACCGTCAACCCGGCCGCGCGGGCCTGCTCCATAATCGGCGCTCCGGCGAGCGCCATGAGAATCAGCGAGGGATCAACCGCCCTGATGCCGGCGATTACGTCGTCCGCCTGGCGAGTATCGCTGGCGATGGTATTGTAGAGCGCCCCGTGCGGCTTGACGTAGCGGACCGCAGTGCCGGCAGCCTTTGCGAGTCCCTGCAGCGCGCCGATCTGATAGATCGTGTCGCCCACGAGCTCGGCGCTTGACGGGTCCATATTACGCCGGCCGAAGCCGACCAGGTCTCGGTAGCCGATATGAGCGCCGACAGAGACGCCCCGTCGCGCCGCCTCGCGTAGAGCCGTAAGGATGCTCGCCGGATCGCCTGCATGAAAGCCGCAGGCGATGTTGGCACTGGTGACGATGGCGAGCATCGCGGTATCGTCACCCATTGGCCAGGGGCCGAAGCTTTCGCCGAGATCGCTGTTAAGGTCGATGCTTGCCATGCCGGAGCCTATAGAGTGCTTGCAGTGACGCGTTTGATTGTTTACGGCTTTCGGCCGGGCGCACAATCTGCTGATGGCGGGTTGCTGCCATTTGGTTCACGTTTGCGCGAGGGCCACGCCACTCACTGCACCTCACCGGCTTCGCTGTTTTCTCTGCCGCAACCGTGCTCATCATTGTGCTGCGAGCTCCATGATTTTGACCTGATCGGCTTCAGCGCGATCCAGGATACCGGACAAACGACCCTGCCGTATCGTCATCACCCGGTCGCTCATCCCGAGGATCTCGGGCATCTCCGAAGAAATCATGATCACTGCCAAACCTTCGCCGGCGAGATTTGAGATCATACGGTGAATTTCGGCCTTAGCGCCCACATCGATACCTCGGGTAGGTTCGTCGAGAATGAGGATGCGTGGTTTCGTCAAGAGCCAGCGGGCGATAAGTACTTTCTGCTGGTTGCCTCCGGAAAGATTCAGGATCAACTCTTCCATGTTCGGGGTCTTTACGCGCAGCGCGCTTGTCATAGCGTCACAATCGCGGGACAGCCGTTTTTGATCGACGAAGCCGCGCCGAACATAGCCGCTGCGCAGCGCCGCCATCTGCATGTTCTCCTGGATGTTGAGAAGAAGAAAACAGCCGGACTCCTTGCGTTCCTCGGTGAGGAAGGCCATGCCATGTTCCATAGCAACAGCAGGCGAGTCCACAACCACCTTCTTGCCACTAATTTCGATGGTGCCCGAGGTCGCAGGGGTGACGCCAAAGATCGTCTCGGCGATGTTGGAGCGCCCCGAACCAACGAGGCCCGCGATGCCCAGGATCTCGCCGGCACGCAAGTCGAAAGATATGTCCTCGAAGACGCCGGCTAGCCCGAGATTACTAACTCTTAGGACGACGTCGCCAATCGGGGCGGGTGTCTTGGGAAACATCTGCGAGAGCTCGCGGCCAACCATCATTCGAATAACGTCGTCGCGGGTGACTTCGTTGGCGGCTTTGGTCGCGATGTGCCTGCCGTCACGAAAGATCGAGACCTCATCGGCGATTTCGAAAAGCTCGTTCATCTTATGGGTTATGTAAATAATCCCCTTTCCGGCTTCCCGAAGTGTTCGGATAATCCGGAAAAGATGGTCAACTTCACGCTCGGTCAGTGTCGAGGTTGGCTCATCCATGATGAGGACGTCTGATTCATAGGATACCGCCTTTGCGATCTCGACCATTTGCCGGCTGGCAACGGAGAGACTACCGACCTGCTCGTCCGGGTCTATATCGATACCGAGCCGCTCAAAGAGCTCCAGCGTCCGGCGGCGCAGCTCGTCGTGGTCAATAAGCCTAAAGCGGTTCTTCGGCTCCCGGCGAATCCAAACGTTCTCCGAGACAGTCATCGGCGCCATGAGGTTCAGCTCTTGGTGGATCATGGCGATTCCGTTGTCGAGCGCGTCGAGCGGACTGTTCAGCCGGATTGGCTGGCCGCGCCACTTAAACTCTCCGGCATCGGGCGTGTAGATGCCGGCAATGATCTTCATTAATGTCGACTTGCCGGCTCCGTTCTCCCCCATGAGCGCATGGACACTGCCGCGGCGGACCCGGAAGGAGACGTTATCGAGCGCAACGACCCCGGCGAATTCCTTGCGCACGTTCTCGACCTCCAAGAGATACTCGGAATTCGGGAGCGCACCGGTTTCGCGGACGACCTTAATGGTAGATGGTGACAGCATGCTGTTAGCCTTTCACGCTCCGCCCTTCGGCACGGGAATTGATTGAAGTGGTGCACTGAAACGTGGGTACCCGCTAAAGACCAATCGGCAGGTGGTGATGTACTCACTGGCTTTCATTTTTGCCTCCCCCTCTGTATTTGGGCGCCCGGTGTCCTTCATGTTGACCAGTACGACCCCTCCACGCTGTTTCTCTAAGCAGACTGCCGGATCGTCAGCGAAAACGGCAGGATGATTGTCCGGTTGTGCTGGTTCGTGACGGGCGGTCCGTTGATCAGCTCCGCAATGGCAGGGCCGAAGTCGAACGCCGGAACCTTGACCGTCGTGAGCCAAGGAGCGAGCCAGTCGTTCACGCGATTGTCATCGAAGCCAAAGATGATCAGGTCATCAGGAATCCGCATGCTCTTCTCCATGGCGGCCCGATAAACGCCGTAGGCGATCATGTCGTTAGCGCAGAAAATCGAATACCGACGGCTGCGGTCGGCCAGGAGAAGCGATCCTCGTTCATAGCCGGCCTCCATCGTGAAAGCGCACTCGAACTGGAGGACTTGCCGCACATCGCCGATACCCGCGAGAAAGCCCTCAAGGCGTCGGCTGCTTCCCGGATAGTGTCGCGGCCCGTGGATTGCTACGCAATTTTCGTAGCCATGCTCGACGAAGTAGCGACCGACTGCAAAGCCGGCGGCGAAGTTGTCGATTCCGACATAAGGAGCGACAATGCCGGGCGCGGGCCGACGATTCACGAATATCAAGTTGTTTTGCCGTTCGGACATCTCCCGCAACCGCGGCGTATCCATTGCCCCCTGCAAAACGATGGCTCTTGCTCGTAGGCCCTGTGCATCGGCTAGCAGGCGATCCTGCTTTTCAGCATTCTCAGCCGTGTTCGCGAGCACCAACGAAAGACCGATACTTTTGAGTGCATTCTCTACCGAGGCTGCGACGTCGGCGGTAAAGAGGTTGGTAGCATCGGGCACCAGCATCACCACGACCCGGCTGTTCGCCAAGCGTAACGAGCGACCGATCTCCGATGGAGTGTAACCGAGCTCCTCTGCGGCGCTGCGCACACTCTCGAGCGTCTCAGGAGCAATCGCGCTCGTCTTTCCCGTGAAAAACCGCGAGACTGTGGCGGTCGAAACTCCCGACAGGCGTGCTACATCGCGGATGGTCGGCGGCTTGGCCATTTTAAATTGTCCAGATATCCGAGGATGTACTCGTTCGTTATCGTTACCTGCCGGCCTATGCAGATCTGCCTCGAGCCCGAGTGCGGCATCAGCTGCCGCTCACAACAGTCATTTTTCTTTATGTAAACGTGTACACTACGCGAAACAGCGATGTCAACGATTACATCGGGTTTTCGACGGTCCTATGCTCTCGCAACCCACGCAAATCATCTAAGGTTTCCGTCTGCGAAGCTACGGCTCCTGGCGAAGCGCTGCGCTTATGCGCTTCCCGCCTGTACTAAAGGCCGCTGCTCTACTCTAAGCAGACCTTCTGATCGTCAGCGTAAACGGAAGAATAACGTTGATGTTCTGATCAGCCGGGGCGATCGGTTCATGGATCAGGTTCGCTATAGCAGGCCCGAAATCGAAGGCTGGAACCTTCACAGTGGAGAGCCAAGGGGCGAGCCACTCATTCAGGCGATTGTCGTCGAAGCCGAAGATCACGAGATCGTCGGGCACGCGCATGCTCTTCTCCATGGCGGCGCGATAAACCCCGTAGGCAATCATGTCGTTGCCGCAAAATACCGCATATCGGCGAGTGTGATCAGCGAGCAGCAACTGACCTTGGCCGTAACCCGCCTCCATGGTGTAAGCGCTCTCAAATTGGAAAACAGGGCGCACCTGCCCGAGACCGGCAAGAAAGCCATCAAGCCGCTCAGTGCTGCCGGAGTAATCGCGCGGTCCGTGAATCGCAACGCAGTTCTCATATCCGCGCTCCACGAAATAGCGCCCGACCGCGTGACCCGCCGCGAAGTTGTCGACGCCTACGTAGGGAGCGATGATTCCCGGCGCGGGGCGACGATTGACAAAAATAAGGTTGTTCTGCCGCGAAGCCATATCCCGCAGCCGCGGCGTGTCTATTGCGCCTTGGAGCACAATTGCCCGCGCCCGCAGACCTTGTGCGTCGGAGAGTAGCCGGTCCTGCTGCTCCGCGCTTTCGGAAGCATTTGCCAACACCATCGATAACCCGAATTCCTTAAGTGCCTGTTCGACGGATGCCGCAACGTCCGCAGTAAATGGGTTTGTTGCATCGGGGACAATCATCACGACCACGCGGCTGCGGGCCAGTCGAAGCGAACGACCAATCTCTGATGGCGTATACCCAAGAGCCTCGGCGGCGTTGCGCACACTTTCAAGTGTTTCGGGCGAAATCGCATCCGTTTTCCCCGTAAAATATCGGGACACAGTGGCGGTCGATACGCCGGATAGCCGTGCTACATCTCGGACGGTCGGCGGCTTACTCATTTAAACTCGCGCAATTCAAGAGAAATATCCCTCGCCTAAGCCACGTCGAGGCCAATCAGTGCTGTATACATCGCATGGCATTTGATCAAGTAGAAGTCTACCGTCAACGATTACATGGCGTCGCCTTTTCCGGCGCAGTCCCGTGGTTGAGGCAGACTGCCATGCGCGGGCTCTGGAGGCGGGTTTCGCGATCCGGTCGGCTGAGAATGAGAAACTGGGACCACCGACCTTGCGTTGCCCGTGGTGGTTGGCTGTGAAACTATACTGGTTGACGTAGAGGGCTGAGCCGCGCGCCTTCTAAAGCAACAGCTTTCGTGTCGCTAAGGGGATCGTTCTGACCATGTCCGCCGTCGGGTGACGCGGGCGTGATGGGGATGAAATAGCTTGCGGTTGGCCCGTCCGGGCAGCCTCTTCAGTGGCGAGCAGCACAATCAGATCAGCAAGGCCTTCTTCTCCGTCAGGCTCTGGCGCGGTGCCATCAAGGATGCACTGCGAGAAATAGGCGATTTGACCACCAAAGTGATCGTAATGGGGAAACCTTATTGTTTCGCATCCCTCTTTCGTGTTCAACAGCATCCGCATCGGAGCGTCGAACCTGAAGCCCGGCTCCATGGCTATATCTCCCCGAGTGCCCACCACCCGATACATGTCAATCTCAGACGCGCCAAAGCTGCAGTAGAACTGGGCCAGCCGCTCTCCCGGGAAACGCAAACTGACCGCGATCGCGTCGTCAATTTCGTTGAACCGGGGGTCATTCGGGGGCCGGCTCGCCATCGCAACCACCTGGATGGGTTCGGCAGCGAAGATATGTCGGGCGGCGTTGATGCAGTAAATCCCGATGTCCTGCAGTGGACCACCCCAATTACCGGCTTGTAAACGGTGATTGCCTCTTTCAGACTGAAAGCTGAACACGGCAGAGATATAGCGGGGCTCGCCGATCCTGCCCCCTCTGATCGCTTCCAAAGCCGCGATTGTGCCCGGTTCGTGGTGTAAACGGTAGCTCGTCATGAGCCGTACACCCGCATCGCGGGCCGCACCGATCATTGCCTCCGCGTCCGCCACTGACGTTGCGATCGGCTTTTCGACCATCACGTGCTTCCCGGCACTAGCGGCGCGGATGGCATATTCCGCGTGCATGGGATTAGGTACTGAAATGTAGACAGCGTCTATGAGGTCGCTTTGTAGTAGCGCATCGAACCGGTCGTATCCGACTACTTTCTCGACCCCATAAAAATGAGCAAGCTTCTGCGCCGCTGCGAGATTTCCGGAGACGATTGCCGTCAGACAAGAGTTTCCGGTTTGACCAATCGCGGGCATGAACGCCTCTTGAGCGATCCAGCCGGCTCCGACAACAGCGTATCTGATCATTATGACTCAATGCCTATGGGGGTGAAAGACCTGATAGTCTTGCTTTTGACGCTATTCATGCTGGTCGTAAAATGCGGGACGTGATCCAACCACGAAATGCGCTGACGCACCGGTGTCGAGAGCCGCGACGATTTGTTCCGCCAGCAAGGTCGTGACATAACCGTCCCATGCGCTAGCGCCGTCGTTCGACCCGCCGCTCCTCACCGACTTCACCCAGGCGTTCATCTGGGTCGCATAGGCATCGCGGAAACGTGGTATCCAATTGTCTGGGTAAGCCGCACTGTGCTGACCCGAAAAATTCCTGATAGTGGCGGTTGGGAGGGCAGTCTCGATCGTTCCGTTGCGGCCGACGAGTTGCGAATGCACATGATAACCATAGCCGCAGTTCATGAAGACCTCGGTTGAAACGATCTCGTTCCGGTCAGTCTGCATTGTTATCATCAGCGGGTCACCACCCGGCCCCGAATAAACCTGTGCCGACACCATCTCCGAGCCGAGCAGCCATCGACTCATGTCAATCTCGTGGACAAAGGCATTCGTCACAGACATCGGTCCGCTGAACCATGTAGGCACGACGGGATTGCGATGGACGTTGTGAAGGATGACTGGCTTTCCAATTTCGCCCGTTTCACGCAGCCGTTTCATCTCTACATAGGGCCCATCGAAGCGCCGCATGTAGCCAACTTGAATCAGTCTCCGCCCTTTGGTGACCTCTGCCTCGACGACCTGAAGCGCCTCGGCCGCAGTGAGTGCAAGCGGCTTTTCGCACAGCACCGGCTTGCCTTGCTCGATGCAAGCCAGCACAAGGCCTCCATGCACCGCATCCGGCGCGGCGATCACGACGGCGTCGACCTGATCCGAGTTGATAAGGGCGAGTGGATCCGTGAACACCTTACTTCCGGCACCGGCGGCGCAGGCGCGACCTTCATCAGCATCGCAGACGGCGGCAAGATGCGCGCCGCTGGTCTCCTCTCGAAGAATGCGGGCATGTTCGGAGCCCATCACCCCGGTGCCGATTACGCCAATCGCAACACTCATTTTCCACCTACCCGGATGGCTGGGGCAGCAGGATTTTCGATGTTTGTTGTCATCCCTTTTCTCTCTCGCTCCTTATTGAGGACGACGCTCCTGACGCGTGTCTGTTCGGATGGCGTGCTCGCACGATGGTTCCCTTCAGCACTCACGCCGTTAGAGCCCAAAGCAGTTTCTGCGCAACAATGTTAACGTATACAGAACACAATTCTCGCTTATGTCAACGATAACATGCGGTTTACAGTAGGGAAAACACAACCGAGCGGGTGGGCATCCAGGCTAACGGGTTCTGATCACGCCGTTCGGCAGTCCGTGCCGTGTCCTGGCCGCGGAGAAAAGCGAGGTGAAATGTTCAACCTAAGAAGCGTGGAAGTCTTCTATTGGGCGGGACGCCTGCGCAGCTTCTCTAAGGCAGCAGAGAAGCTCAACACCACGCAGCCGACAATCTCACAGCGGATTGCGGCCATGGAGGAAACCGTCGGCGAACCGCTGTTCGATCGAATGGCGAAGCCCATAGCCCTGACGAGGGTCGGACGAACTCTCTTCGGCCATGCAGAATTGCTTCTGCGGCAGGTCGCGGCCATGGAGCGCGATCTTGAACTCAATCGGCACCTGCACTGCAGGATACGCCTTGGGGTCTCCGAAACTATTGTTCAAACATGGCTTTCGAGGTTCCTCGAACAGGCGTCGCGCCGATTCCCAAACATGGACTTCGATATGACGGTGGACGTCACGCCGTCGATGCTCATTGCCTTGCAAAACGGTGAAATCGACATCGCCCTGATGTTGGGGCCGGCGGTTCTCGAAGGTTTCACCTGCGTAAAACTCAAGGACTACCCTCTGCGGTTCTATGCGATCCCCGGGCTCGTTCCGGACGAACTGCTCACATATCAGAAAGCCCCGACTGTCCCCATTTTGACCTATCCTCGTAATACCTACCCATTTGACTATCTCCGCGAGCTGGTGTTTCAAAAAACCGGTCTCCCTCCTCGGATCTTCGCAAACTCATCAATCTCGACCATCGAGAAACTAGCGCTCGATGGCATAGGGATTGCACTTGTTGCAGCGGGCACACTCGGCGCGGCAAAGGTCGACAACATTCTTCAGCTTGTCCCAAGCGAGATAGACCTGCCTCCCTTGAGGTTCTACGCGTTTTATCCATCGGGCTTCGGCAGTGAAATGCTCGAGGAACTGGCGGCGATTGCGCAGCGCGTTGCCAGTGAGGACTCCCACGCTGAGTGAAGACGCATTCGATTTCCTTATGCCCATCGATCAGGGATTATAATTTTACTTTAAGTCATCGCTGAGCTTGTCTTCGACCATACACCGTCTTTGGAGCCTCAGGTGACAGTTCAACCTCCCCTTGACCATTTCGAACCAACTGCAGATTCGATCCAAGCGGCGCGGGATCGTATTGCGAAATATGCGGTGCGTACACCGATCCTGGAGAGCCAGGAACTGAACGGCTTGCTTGGAGCACGTGTGCTTATCAAGCCGGAAAACCTACAACGTTCCGGCTCCTTCAAGCTTCGCGGTGCCCTAAACAGGGCCCTGCAACTTAACACGGCTGAGCGGGATTGCGGCATCGTTACGTGGTCCTCAGGCAACCACGGCCTGGCAATCTCCTTTGTAGCCAAACATCTTGGAATCAGCGCGACTGTTTTGATGCCTTACGACGCTCCCAAAACGAAGGTCGAGGGTGTCCGGCTAAATGGCGCGACCGTCCGTCTCTACGACAAGACAAAGGAAGATCGTGAAGAAATCGGCGCGCAAATCGCGGCCGAGAGCGGAGCTGTCATCATCCCGCCCTATGACGATCCGTACGTCATTACAGGCCAGGCAACTCTGGGTGCGGAAATCGCCCATCAAGCTGCTGAAATGGGTATGTCCCTTGATGTTGCGCTGTTTTCGTGTTCTGGCGGAGGGCTTGTGTCAGGCGCTGCTTGCGGCGTCCACACACTCATGCCGCGGGCGGCAATCTATAGCGTTGAACCCGCCGGTTTTGACGGGATGGCTCTTTCGCTTGCCACCGGTGAACGACGAAAAGCGCCCGCACTTTGCACGTCGATCTGTGACGCACTCCTTGTTCCTGCGCCGGGCAAGCTGACATTCCCAATATGCCGAAAGCATCTTGCCGGCGGGCTATCCGTCGTCGACGACGAGGTGAAGGAGGCTATCCGCTTCGCCTATCGCGAATTGAAGCTCGTGGTCGAACCCGGCGGGGCGGTAGCATTGGCCGCGCTTTTGGCCGGCACGATCGACATCACGGGAAAAACCGCGGCGATCCTACTCAGCGGCGGCAACGTCGACGCTGAGAAGTTCGCCACCTGCATCACCACTGTCCCCACATCCGGAATCTGACCATGCTTGATCTGCAAAGTGCAAAGGGAGAGAAGATCGCCCGGACTATCGAGAATTTCATGACGCTCGACCTCACGGGCGTCGGGCTGATCGTCAAGATTTATGATGCGCTCCAAGGGCGCCAGCCCGGTCCGGCTTGCATGATGGCTGCCAAACTGATTTGCGACCGGGTGCGAGACAATGGCGGCCCGATCGTCATTGCCACAGGCTTTCCCGAGGGGGCCGGCATTCCCGAGACCGATGGGCCCGTGGGTGCGGCGCTCATGGCGCGTGCATTCTTCCTGGGGCTGGGTGTTGAAACGGTTATCCTGACGGATGACGACTGGGTTGAGATGATGATCGGCACTTGTCGGGGAGCCGGCCTTTCCCCTCTTCCCTTCCCCGAAACCGGCGTGATCCAGTCGGTCGAGTTCATCCGGCCGGTCTATATTCGCAGCGTGCCGAAGGACGATGCAGGCTGCCGGGAGATTACGGACGCTCTGCTTGATGTAACCAGACCGTCCCTGGTCATCTCGATTGAGCGTCCTGGAAGAAATGATCGCGGCCTGTATCATGGACTCGGTGGACGGCCGCTCGACGGTCTTGTTGCCGATCTCGATCAATTTTTCCTTCGCGCGAAGTCCAAAGGCGTTCCGTTTGTTGCTATCGGCGATGGAGGAAATGAATTAGGGATGGGCGTAATCGCAGAAGAGCTCAAGTCCTTTTCACCGAAGGCCAAGGACAGTGGCCATCCAGCACGTGGCGGTGTGGCGGCGGCAACGGCGGCCGACCACCTGATCGTCTCGAGCGTCTCGAACTGGGGTGCCACCGGGCTTATCGCTGCCCTTTCGGCACTGCTTGAGAAACCCTCGATCTTCCACGACGGCGAGCTCGAGCGCCGATGCATAGAACAATGCGTTTCCTTCGGCGGCGTCGATGGCATGTTTATGGGGCCAGAGCCGGCAGTGGACGGCATTTCCGCCAGCGAATGGGCAGGTCTTGTGACCACGTTGCGCAACACGCTCGAGCGCCTTGCCGGCAGGGTCGTGGGTTGGAAGGGCGATAGCGGCGATTGGCGCCAAGTGAAGTGAGAATGGAGATAGGTATGGGAGTTGTTGATACGCGCTTGGCAAGCCTCCGACCGGAGCTTCCCGATGGAAATCCTCCTCAGGGGAACTATCTTCCTTTGTCCAGTCCGGTGCTCTGGTCCTCGTCGCCGGCCAGGGCTCTCGCAAAAGTGGTCAGCTGATCTATGAGGGCGTCATTGGCGGCAATTTGACCCTCGCGGATGGCCAGACAGCGGCCCGCCTTTGCGCATTGAATATATTGGGGCAGTTACACTTGCCTGCAGCGGTGACCTCGATCGGGTCGTACGGCTCGTCCGACTCGCGGGCTTGTCCGTTGCACTCCTGATTTTGGAGACCAGGCAAAGGTGCTCAACGCAGCCTCAGATCTGATCTGCGATGTTCTGGGTGTGGCAGGCCGTCACGCCCGCGTTGCCTCCGGGACGCACGCGCTCCCCTCGGGCATGGCCGTAGAAATCGAAGCTGTTGCCGAGATCCGTTAGTGAAGCGCAAGCGCTGCCGGAGCGCCGCCGCGTCTTTAGCTGCAACCGGCCTGAATCTGCAACTGAGGACCGCCTCGCTCCGCTCCTGTCCTAAAGATGGTTGCCGAAGGATCCGCGAATGTGCACCGGCGCCAGTTCTCGCCTTCGCATCGGGAGGAGGCCAAGCCGGTTTAGTCTTCCTCATACCCATGGAAATCTGGATGGCGTGTGGAACTCCCGTCGCAGCGCCAAGAACAGCATTCAAGGCGACTGGGCGATAGTGCACCAGGCATCTCGACCTTTAACCAAGTATTTGACGAAGCGACGACGCAAGGTCATTTCGCGCGCGGTTAACCAGAAAGTCTCGAAAGTCTGCCCCCTATTCTCACGTCACTGAGGCGCTCTGCGCTTCAAAACTTCGACTACGCAGACTAAAACGATTGCCGTCAGGGTCATCACGGTCGCTGCGGCGGCGATCGTGGGCGAGAGATTCTCTCGGATCGCCGAAAACATTTCGCGCGGAAGGGTCCTATGCTCAGGGCCGCCGATCAACATGACAATGACAACCTCATCGAAGGACGTCGCGAAGGCGAACACCCATCCCGAAAAGACCCCAGGCAAAATCAACGGCAACATCACTCGGCGAAATGCATAGGTCGGTGAGGCCCCAAGGTTGTAGGCGGCACGTGTAAGATTGCGGTCGTAGGAGGCGAGCGCAGCGCCGACAGTTATCACTACAAATGGGCTGCCGAGGGCAGCATGCGCGGCTATGATAGAGGTGTAGGACCGAACGAGGCCAAGCGGACCGAGGAGAAGGGTCAGTCCGACGCCGAAAACGACTACCGGAACAATCATCGGGCTCAGAAGAAAGGCCGTTAAGACTGCTTTGCCCCGGAAACTCGCCCACCAGAGGCCGAGTGCTGCCAGTGTACCAAGAAAGGTTGCGAATGCAGATGCCGCAACTCCGATAACTAAACTGTTCCATATGGCGTGCGACCAACGCGGCATTGTAACCAGTTCCGCGTACCATTGCGTGCTCGTTCCGCGCATAGGATAGGCGAGGAACTGACTTCCGTTAAAGGACAGCGGGAGTATCGCCAAAATGGGAAGCACCATAAAAATGACGACGACCGCTGTGGAAAGATACAGCAGGCTGCGCCACATAGTAGGTTCGGAGGCTGTGAACGAAACTTTAGGCAAAGCTTGCTCCTTTGACACCGGCGACCTTGGAGTAAACCAGATACAACAGGATGGTCGCGGCGAGCAGCACCACTGCCAACGCGCCTGCTAGACCCCAGTTCACGGCTTCCGTGGTGTAATAGGAGATGAAGTAAGAAACCATTTGATCGCTGGCGCCGCCGACGAGTGCCGGCGTGATATAGTAGCCGAGCGACATGATAAAAACGAGAAGGCAGCCGGCGGCGATGCCGGGCGCCGTCAGCGGCAGGTAGATCCGTCGAAACGCCGTAACTGGCCGCGCACCCAAGGAAATCCCGGCGCGCATATAATCCGACTTGATCGTCGCCATAGTGGCATAGAGCGGCAGCACCATGTAGGGCAGCGAAACATGGACCATTGCAATGATGACACCAGGTCTTTGGAAGATCAAATGGAGCGGTTCAGATATTAGATGCAGCGCCTCTAGTGCCCGGTTGATAACACCCTGATCCTGAAGGAGAACGACCCACGCAGCAGTGCGCACCAATAGCGATGTCCATAAGGGTAGCAGGACGAGAGCCATGACAATACCGCGCACGTGTGCCGGTCCATTTGCCAGAAAATATGCCACGGGAAAAGCCAAGACGAGACAGATGAGCGTTACCATGGTTGCAATGCCGAAGGTTCGCTTAAGTATCGCCAGATAGACGCTGTTTTCCTCAGGCGCATGCACGATATTTCCAGCTGAATCCACCGAGCGGTCGAAGGCTGCAAGCAAGTAGAAACTCGTGACTGGGCCTGTCGATTGATAGAGGGCCTGCCAAGTCGCCAAATTGCTCCATGCAGGATCTACTTCCAGGAATGCCTCCTTCCAACCTCCTGCAGGAGGCTTTTCCATCGCCGCGATTTTTCGGGCGGTATTGGTAATCAGGGTCCGTCCTCCCGGCAAAGCATAGTTCAGGCGCCTGCTGACGAGTGCAGTGGTTCGCTCTGCTTGGGACTTCTTCATATCCAACGCCAGAGCTGCGAAAACCGCCTCCGGCGGCAGAGTTCGATCCCAAGCACGCAGTTGATCTGATGCCTGAGGCCAAATCTCAGCGACCTCGTTGTCCGTAACACTCAACGACAGGATTTTTGCAAGAGGGATCGCAAAGACGATCAAAAGAAAAACGAGAAGAGGAAGAACAAGCAGGATCGCAGTCAGCGATTTCGCCTTGTTACCAGAACCCCGCTTTCTTCCTCGGGATTTTGTTGTTGCTGCTACCACTGGCTTTTCCGATCGCGACCAAAGGCATTCGGACAGCTTCCACAACTGCCCGAATGCGCGCTCTTGCTGTTATTTTGCCGACCAGGCCTGGAGCCGCTCGGTTAACCTGTCATTGTTTTCCAACCAAAACGCGCTATTCGGCGGGATAGATATATCGAGGTTCTTCGGATTTGATGGGATATCGACAATCCTGTCAGGCGCAATTGACGCACTTGCTTCCTTGCGCACTACCCCATAAGCGATCTCGCCTGGAAGCTTTGCCTGGTTCTCGGGTTGGTTGATGTAGTCGAGGAACTGGTAAGCCGTGTCCTTCCTGGGCGACCCCTTCAAGACGACCCAGTAATCGAACGTCTGCATGCTTCCGTTCCAAACGAAAGCAAAGTTCCGGTGATCGTGGTGGTTAGCGGCGTCGATGCGCCCGTTATAAGCAGTCGTCATCACAACCTCTCCGGAGGCAAGCAACTGGGCTGGCTGCGCGCCTGCTTTCCAGAAAACTAGGTCGTTCTTGATCGTCTCGAGTTTTGCGAATGCACGATCGACACCCTCCTTGGTTGCCAGGACGGTATAGAGATCTTCCGGCTTTACGCCATCTGCAAGAAGAGCGCCTGGAAGAGCAACGTTAGGTGTCAAGCGCAGCGCTCGCTTGCCTGGAAACTTTGCAAGATCAAAAAAGTCTACCCAGCCACGCGGAGCCGTCTTCAGTTTATCACGGTCGTAGGCGATGCCCTCGTTATAGAGAATCGCACCAACCCCGCATTCCTCAGTAGCACCTGGGATATAGGCGTCTTTGCCACCGATCTTGCTCCAGTCGATTGGCTCGAAAAGCCCCTCTTCGCAGCCCAGCAGAATATCACTGGTCTCGACTTGAACGACGTCCCAGCCGGGATCGGCAGCTGAGGCCCGTGAGCGCAGGACACCGATGCCACCATCCCAAGATTCTTCCTTCAGATTGACCTTGGTCGCCTTGGCGAAAGGCTCCAAAAAAACCTTTCTTTGAGCATCTTGGTAGGCACCGCCCCACGATACAACAGTGAGGTCAGCAGCATGAGTTTCAAACCCCGACAAGCTCACGGCGACTGCGCTTATGAGCAATAATTTCCTTGTCATTTTCCGATTCCCCTTCTTTGCGTTGTTACACTTGCTTCAGTGCGATCGCATCTTCAGCCGCCCAGCCAAAGAGCACTGCGTCGCCAATTTTTGGTAGTTGATAGGCGCGTGCGTTTGGGATCTTGGCGACCAAGGGACCCGCGGACTTGTGGTCGATGCAGACGCGAATGTGGTCGCCGTGATAAACGAGGTCCGTGCAATTCCCCTCCAAGCGGACGGTGCTGCCGTCCATCGGAGGGTTGAGAACGACCCTTTCCGGGCGGACGGATACGGTAGCGTCCTCCCCAAATTGCTGAACATCTCCTGTCCGCGCAGTAAGTAGGGTCGCGTCTGTTAGTTCGATCTTGCAAAGGTTCACGTCACGAAACACAACCTTCCCGCGGATCGAGTTGTTCTCCCCGATGAAGGACGCGACGAAGGCGTTAGACGGTGATTCATAAAGCTCTTCAGGGGGCGCCAGTTGCTGTATCCGTCCGTTTCCAAAGACAGCAACGCGATCTGACATCGTTAGGGCTTCGTCCTGGTCGTGTGTAACATAGACCATGGTGATGCCCAGTCGCCGATGGAGGGCGCGGATTTCATGCTGCATGTGCTCGCGCAGTTGCTTGTCCAAAGCGCCGAGAGGCTCGTCCATCAGCACGATACGTGGCTCGAAAATCAAGGCGCGAGCTAAAGCCACCCGTTGCTGTTGACCTCCGGACAGCTGCGATGGCTTGCGATCGATAAGGTGAGCCAGCTTGACCGTGCCGAGTGCTTTACTGACCAAGCGTTTCGTTTCAGCCTTTGATACTTTTCGCACCTGTAAAGGAAATGCTAGGTTCTCGCCCACCGTCATGTGCGGGAAGAGTGCATAACTTTGGAAGACCATGCCGATGTCGCGGCGATGCGCCGGAACACGTGAGATCGGCAGTCCGTCGAGGAAAATTTCACCAAGTGATGGCTGTTCAAAACCTGCGAGCATCATCAAAGAGGTTGTTTTTCCAGAGCCCGAGGGACCGAGCATCGTCAGAAACTCACCTTTGGCCACGGAGAGGCTAAGGTCCTCAACGACAAAGGTCGCGGCATCATATGCCTTGCTTACGTTTTCGAAGCGAACGTAACCTTGCTGTTCGGGCATAAATCTCCTCCAAATCGAGCGATCGCAGACGAGCAACGACCTCGTTATCGCATTTCCTCAAAGGACTGGATCTGGACCGCTGATTCATACGTTGGAGTGCTTGACGCGCTCCTGCCGCTTGCTCCCTGGGAGCTGTTAAGGCGCTCCGCTTACAGAAACATTACAATGTTTCTGTAAGGAGTCAACTCGCCTGTCTGCCATTGATGTCTCTCAGTTTCAAGCAGAGAAACGGGTTTGCTACGCTCCTCCATGAAGCGATCCAGCTCACGAGCAACACGCAGGCCGGAGAGCGAAGTATCGAGGATCATCGTCGCGCCTGCTCTCGTAATGGATCGTCATCCGGAAAAAGCCGCTGGCTTTACCCGCCGGCCCTCGTCGTCCCATGTTGGCTCATCAGATGCGCGACAGCGTTCCGCTGGGCTGCGGGCATCACCACTAATGGGATGGTCCGCGCCGTGCTCCTCGCTCATCATGAGGCGGCCAATTCAATGGAGGAAGCAAATGGCTCATCGCAATCTGCCGCGGCGCGCTTGGCCAGCCTCGGCCTGGAGCTTCCCGAAGGAAATCCTCCTCAAGGGAACTATCTTCTCTTTGTCCAGTCCGGTGCTCTGGTCTTCGTCGCCGGCCGGGGCCCTCGCAAACGTGGTCGGCTGATCTATAAGGGCGTCATTGGCGGCCCTCGCGGATGGCCAGGCAGCGGCCCGCCTTTGCGCATTGTCTACACTGGGGCAGTTGCGCTACGCCTGCAGCGGTGACCTCGATCGGGTCGTACGGCTCGTCCGGCTCGCGGGGCTTGTCCGTTTGCACTCCTGATTTTGAAGACCAGGCAAAGGTGCTCAACGCAGCCTCAGATCTGATGTGCGCTGTTCTGGGTGAGCCAGGCCGTCACGCCTGCATTGCCTCCGGGACGCACGCTCCCCTCGGGCATGGCCGTGGAAATCGAAGCAATTGCCGAGATCCGTTGATGAAGCGCACGCGCTGCCGGAGGCGCCGGATCGCCGCCGCGTCTATGGCTGCCACAGTCGGCATGGATCTGATGGGAACTGAGGACCGCCTCGCTCCGCTCCTGTCCTAAGATGGTTGCCGAAGAATTAAAGCTCCGTATATGCCACCGGGGCCAGTTCTCGCCTTCGCATCGGGAGGAGGTCAGCCCGGTTTAGTGTCCTCGTACCCATGGAAATCTGGATGCCGGTGGAACTCCCGTCGCAACGGCATTGGTTCTGCTTTTGCGGAACCAATGCTGCAAGCGGCAAGAACAGCCTTCAAGGCGATTGGGCGATAGTGCACCGAAAGATCGAGAACCTTCTGATGCCCTTTATCCATGTTCGAAGTCATCCGACAGTCCTTTAACCTGGCACATGCGGTAAACGATTGCTATCGTCCACCGATATCTTGGCCGTCCGGCGGGGCAAGACCACATTCGCATTCGCGATCAAAGCCGATGAAGGCATCCGGGCTTAAGAGATGCGCTTGTACTTATTGAGCGTAACAGACTGGATCCATTGGCCCGCCTTTGCGCCGAACGCCTTCATTGATTCCGTATTGTTATGCAGCTCAAGCGACTGCTCATCGTCCCAGATCTCATAGAATACGAACTCTCCGGGACGCTCGAGCGATACATGCAAGTCGTACTGAACGAAGCCCGGCTCCGTCTTTGCAAAGGAAGCCAAGCCCAGCAGTCCCTCTCGAAGCTGCTCCTCTTTACCAGGATGGGCTACGACGGTGGCAATAACGACAAGTTTTTCCTTCATGATTCACCTGTTTCTTTCACGAGATTTCACACGGCTAATTGGATGTCAGATGCACGAGACTGCGTCAGTCCAGTTCGATCGAGACGCTGCTCTTAATGGAGTTCGCTATGAAGCACCCTTTGTGCGCCCGCCTATGCAGCCGCTCCAACGTCTCCCGGTCCGGCTGTTTCTCAGAGCTGAAAGAAACCTTCGGCCTCAGTATGATCGACGATACCGAATAGAAACCTTCGGGGCTTTTCGACACCTTGCCGATGGCTTCGTCGAAATAAGTGCTGACGACGTAGCCGCTTCCTTCGCATATCGCGAGAAAGTACAGCATATGGCAACTCGCAAGTGCGGAAACGAGCAACTGTTCCGGATCCGCCAACTCACTGTTGCCAAGATAATCCGGTGCGGCCGAGACAGGAATTGTCACCTGGGGACTGATAATTGACTTATGATCACGACTGTATGTACCGGGTTGCTTACTATGTTCGGTCGCGGCCCATTCAAGGCGGATGCGGTGATCAGACATTAGGTGGTCTCCAGTTGATTCCGTAAATGGCGGGCCATTATCGCCGACCTCGCATAAGTCTCTCAAAGCTTCTTACCGGGCGTAGCCGGAAGATCCGCTGGAAGATCGGTAACGAGCATGAAACCCGGCTCATGGGTGATTGCCAGATCGAGTTTCGCCTGCTGAAGCGCCAGCTGCGGTGTTACCCCGCATGCCCAGAAACCGAGTATGTCACCCGGTTCGATGACCGGCGGATCTCCGAAATCCGGCTTGTTGATGTCCTTGATGCCAATCCCAGCGGGATCGCCTATGTGAACCGGAGCGCCGTGGGCAAGCGGGTAACGTTCGGACAAGACTATCGCCTGGATGGCGTCGGCCGGCCGGAATGCCCGCATCGACACCACCGTCGAACCGGCAAACGGCCCGGCGGGGCTGGTCGGAAGGTTCGTTGCATACATCGGAACGTTGCGATTCGCACTAATGTGGCGGATATCGATCCCAGCGCGAAGGATCGCGCTCTCGAACGAGAATGAGCAACCAAGCGCAAAGGTGACAAGATCGTCTCGCCAGATGTCAGAGAGGTTCTCTACCGTCTCCGTGTGAGCGCCTGATCGATAGACCCGATATCGTGCCACATCTGTGCGAATGTCGATCGAGCCCAATTCAGGCAATCCCGGATCCCCTGGCTTGCCGATGCCGAGCAAGGGGCAGCTTTTGGGATTGCGATCGCAAAACAGACGGAAGTCGGCGGCGTGGCGTTCGGGCAAGATCACAAGATTGGCTTGCATGAAGCCCTCGGCAAATCCCGTGGTCGGAACTCGAAGGCTCCCTTGGCGGATCAATTGTCGAACTTCGGAGGCTGACATTGATCCCTTTGTTGCAACTGACTCCATTGACATGCGAACCTCGTAGGCGAGAGAGGACAGAATGGGAGTTTAGTGCTGCTGCAGCGCGGACACCATAACCTCAGCGATCGCTACGTCCGCATCTGCCGGTCCGCCGGAGACGCCAACACCTCCGATGACGGTCTTGCCGTCGTAGACCGGCAGCCCGCCGCCGAAGACGACGAAAGGCCTGCGTCCGCCGAGCGCATCCAGCCCATAGAGCGCTGCGCCTGGCTGCACGATCTCGAGCCAGTTCCCAGAAGGTGAACGCAGGGCCAGAGCGGTATATGCCTTACCTTGCGCGATCTCGACTGTGGAAAGCGCAGCGTCGTCGACCCGCAAGAACGCCATCAGGTTCCCGCCCACATCAACGATCGCGAGAGAAGACGGCTCCCCAAGCTCCCGTGCTTTCGCCGCGCCGACCTCAATGGCTTTGAGTGCGGATCCATGTGTGATCATCTTCGCCATTTTCGTATCCTCGCCATTGATCATTAGTTATAGATTCCGCCGTCGACATTGATCGACTGAGCAGTGACATACGAAGCCTCATCCGAAGCGAGATAGACGAACAACGGCGCGACCTCTTGCGGCGTGGCTTGCCGACCCAGTGGGATGACTGTCGGAACCAGAGCTTCCTGCTTGTCCCTCCCGCCTATGTAGTCGATGGCCGGCTGATTGAACGGGGTATCAATCCATCCGGGGCACACAGCGTTTACGCGTATACCGTCGCGGGCGAGCTCAAGGGCGAGCGTTGTCGTCAGCCCGATGACGGCGGCCTTCGATGCCGAATAGGCTAGCAATCCCGGGGCGCCGCGTTTGCCAGCCAGTGACGACATCATGACGATTGAGGATTTGCCGGCCTTGCGGAGATGTTTGATGGACTCGCGCGCAAAGATAAAATTGGCTCGTACATTGATCGTGAAAACCTTGTCCCAATTGTTGGTACTAAAGTCTTCCACTTTGCCGGAGAGCTGCACGCCCGCATTCAGGCACAGCGTGTCCATGCCCTTCATCCAGGTGACCGATTGAGCGATCGCGGTTTTGATTTCCTCTTCCTGCGAGATATCCGCTTTGAAGAAGCGAACCCGGTCGCCAAAGCGCTTCTCGACTTCGCTGCCCTTAGTCGCATCGATGTCGACAACGGACACGATCGCGCCTTCAGCGACGAATGCCTCAAGTATCGCAAGACCTATATTCGCTACGCCTCCCGTCAAGAGAACGCGCTTTCCTGACAAACGTCCGGACATGGATTTGCTCCCAATTAGATCATTACCGACCAGTTCACTTCAATCTCCGGGCACCGATTCAGCGCGCGATCACCCGCGCTGAAGGTTCTCCAGAATGGCTTCGTTGACGGCTGAGGATGCCTCCATCTGCGGCATATGACCGATGCCGGGGATGATGCGCAGCCGGGCGTTGGCGGGCAGGTCGGCTTGCTGCGGAACGGGGACGATCGCATCCCGTTCGCCCCACAGGATCGTCACCGGACAGGTCAATGCCGCAAGCTGACCGCCGATCGACTGCACCTGACCACCATGGTCGTCGGCAATCGTGTCGGCGATGGCCGAGAGTGCCTCCGGCACACCCTCGAGCCGCTTGAAGCGAAGCGTTCCCTCGACCATGTCGCTGGTAATCTTCGACGGGTCGGCGAATAGCCGCTCCAGCACGCTGTGCAGCGGACGGCGACGCTCGGCCGCAACGAAGTCGACGAGGAACTCCCGGCTGATCTGCCGGCTCAGCCCGATCGGCGCGATCAGCGTCAGCGAAGCCACGCGCGAGGGCCGATTGGCGGCGATTGCCGCGGCAACCGCCCCGCCGAAGGAGTGGGCAATGAGGTGAAGCTTGCCGGGCGCGACCGCTTCGACCGCCGCTTCCACGGCAGAGACGATCTTGGGGAAGATATCGCCGCCCGCGATCGGCGACGACGCGCCGTGTCCGGGCAGATCGATGGCGACCACCCGCATGCTTTCGGCGAGCGCCGACTGGTTGAACAGCCAGGTCGAAAGGTCGCCGCCAAACCCGTGCAGCAGCACCACCGTCTCATCGCTCTGCGGTCCCGCCTCGAGAAGGTTGATCGCGCCGCCATCGACTACGATCGTCCGCGGCACGGCGGCGCCACCTTCGCCTTCGTCGCCCCCACCAAGCCGGTCGGCGTAGCTTTCGATGAAGGCGTCGATCTCTTCCGGCGTCGCCACTTCGTCGGCGATCACGCCGGCGAGCGCGCCGACCGGCGCCGTGGTTCCCTCGGTAAGGACGATGCGTCTCAGCGTGCCGCTGGCGGCGGCTTCGACGACATTGGTGACCTTCGTGGTTTCGATCTCCAGGATTTCCTGGCCGCGCGTGACAAGGTCACCCTCGCCGACCATCCACTGGGTGATCTTGCCTTCGGTCATCGTCATTCCCCATTTGGGAACGGTGACTGCCTCGATTGACGGCATCGTGGTCTACCTCTTGATAATGGAGGTCGCGGCCTTCGCCACGGCATCGGCCGAGGGGATGTAGGCGTCCTCGAGATTGGGGGCGTAGGGAACCGGCGCATGCGGCGCCGTCACCAGCTTGATCGGCGCCTTCAGTGCATCGAAGCACTTGTCGGCCAAGAGCGCCGAGATATCGGCGGCAACGCTGCAGCGCGGATTGGCTTCGTCGACGATGACGACACGACCGATCGTCTCTGTGAACTCCAGCAGCGTATCCTCGTCGAGCGGCGAGGTAGTGCGCGGGTCGATGATGCAGGCGGAGATACCCTCGGCCGCCAGCTTGCGGGCGGCCTCTTCGGCTATCTGGACCATGCGGCCGATGGCGACGATCAGCACGTCCTTGCCGTCTCGCGCTACCCGCGCCTCGCCGAAGGGGATCGTGTAGGCGCCGTCCGGGACTTCCCCGACCGTATCGTAGAGCATCTTGTGCTCGAGGAAGATCACCGGATCGTCGTCGCGGATCGCCTGCAGCAGCAGGCCCTTGGCGTCATAGGGGGTCGACGGGATGACCACCTTGAGACCGGGAATGTGGGTGAAGATCGGATAAAGCGCCTGGGTGTGCTGAGAGCCGGAGCGGCTGCCGGCGCCATAGGTGGCGCGAATGACGAGCGGGGTCTTGGCGCGGCCGCCGAACATGTAGCGGAACTTCGCCGCCTGGTTCATGATCTGGTCGAGGCAGACGCCGGCGAAGTCGACGAACATGATTTCCGCGATCGGGCGCAGACCGGTCAGCGCTGCCCCTGCAGCCGCGCCGATAAAGGCCGCCTCGCTGATCGGCGTGTCGCGAATGCGCTCCGGCCCGAAGGCGTCGAGCAGCCCGCGGGTCACGCCGAACGGACCGCCCCAGGCATCCTTCACCCCGTTGGCGCCGGCGCCGCCGGTCAGATCCTCGCCCATCATGATCACCCGCGGATCGCGGCCCATCTCAAAATGAAGGGCTTCGTTCAGGGCCTGCCGGAAAGACTTCTGTGCCATCGTCGCGGCTCCTTACAAATACTTGACGTAAACATCCGTGGTGAGCGCAGCGAGCGGCGGGAACGGCGCCGCCCTGGCCGCACTGACGGCACGATCGATCTCGGCCTCGACCGCCTCGTCGACGGTATCGAGCTCTGCCATCTCGACCAGCGACACCTCCTTGACGCGTTGGCGGAAATTGGTGAGGCAATCGCGCTCGCGGCGCATCGCCGCTTTCTCTTCCGGGGTGCGGTAGGTATCGGGGTCCCCGCTGTAGTGGCCGTAATAGCGCGGCACGTGCACGTGCAGCATGGTCGGGCCACCGCCCGCCCGGGCGCGCTCCACCGCCTCGCCCGCCGCCGCATAGACGCTGAAGACATCGGTGCCGTCGACCTCGATGGTCGGGATGTCATAGCTTTCGGCACGGCGGGTGAAGCTGCCGGCCGACACGTGCGCATTCGCCGTCGCCTCGCCGAAGCCGTTATCCTCGATGACGAAGATGATCGGCAGCATCCAGATCTTGGCGAGGTTGAAGCTTTCCGACATCACCCCTTCGTTCATGGCGCCGTCGCCGGCAAAGGCGATTGCCACCTGCCCGGTGCCGCGCAGCTTGGCGCTCAGCGCCGCCCCGCAGGTGATCGGCGCCCCTGCCGCCACGATGCCGTTCGCACCCAGCATCCCCTTGCGCAGGTCGGCAATGTGCATAGACCCGCCCTTGCCGCCGCAGGTGCCGCTGGCGCGACCGAACAGCTCGGCCATCATGCTGTCGATGTCGACCCCTTTGGCGATCGAGTGACCGTGACCGCGGTGGGTCGAGGAGATGTAGTCGTCGTCGCGAAGCTGCAGGCAGACGCCGACTGCGCTTGCCTCCTGGCCGGCATAAAGATGGGTGTTGCCGGGGATATCGCCCGTGCCCATTTCCTCCATAACCCGCTCCTCGAACCGGCGGATCGTCCGCATGGTTCGATAGACGTTGA
>ATWE01000025.1 GCA_000421085.1 Ensifer sp. USDA 6670 | reverse complement strand
TGCATTGCATGCTCAGGGATAGAACCAACTTCATTGCTCATAAGGGAGCGCCAGCCCTGGCGGCTTGATCGGAGGAGACGACGAGACAGGCTTTCGGACGGGCACAGCCATCAGCCCTCCGCAGCAAGGTCCCTTCGCCGGGACGATGGATGGGTTAGGCCGCTATGCGATCAGCAGCACAAGGGTGACTGCGCTTCTAAGATTGGCCAACCGCTCCTCAGCAGACACCATAGAGCAGCGGCAAAGCTCCGACTGCGGACAGAAGCAAGCACTCGGCGAGGGATTAAGCGCACAAGGGATTGACGCAAAGCCCGTTACAGAAGATCGCATAATGTATCGAATGGAATGTGCCCGCGCTATCGCAGTCGATGGTGGGCTCCTCCAAAAAAATGCTGTGCGCTCACCCGCACCGCATTTAGCCATCGTGATCAGTGCTCAGGCGGCAGAAGGGCGGTATCTGGTCGCCGGTGCTCATCATGCTTTTCCGGGGATCGGACATGTTCGCCGCGACGACAATTATGACTGGGTGCCGGTGGTTACCGTGCCGTCCACCAAACGTCCGCGCGAAAGCATCGAAAAGGTCGGCATCTCCAGCGAGCACTGTCGATAGCGACCTTTCGCCGCTAGAAGTGGCCGGGCAACAATCTACCGTGGCAATTGCCAGTGTGCGAGAACGGAAGTGGTCGGCTTCCCTTCGCGAGCAATTTGCATTGGGTAATCAAGAGGTGGCGACGGAGCAGCCGGGATGTGATTAAACCTAGCCTCGCGCGAGCGAACCCGTCAGGAGGCCGTAGACTTGGAAGAGCCGGAAGAAACGTCCCACGGTGCACGTTCGAAAGGACCGTTATCGAAGGGCCGCACCTTGCCGACTGCAGAAGCCCTGGAAGAAGCGGCCCCTCCGCCTGAACGGACCTCGCCACTCGGCCTCGAACAATACATCGCGGGCAGGACGCTTGTCAGCGGCGATGGCCCGGCCTGGGCCGACCTGTTCGTCCAGGTCTATTCCCGCCGCGACAAGCAGGAACCCTTCCTTGTCCCCGCTGTCGCCGAACCTCTGATCGTTTGGGTCATGTCCGGCGAGGCGATTGTCGAAGAGCGCGAACTCGGCGGCGCTTGGGTCTCCAATACCGTGATGGTCGGAGACTTCTTCCTGACCCGATCCCCGACGCCCTACGAAATGCGCTGGCGTTCGACTGGGACTGCGCCTTTTCAGGTGATGCACCTGTATTTGTCAGTTCCACTGTTTGAGCGCGTCGCAAAAGAGGTCCTTGGCGGCGAGGGGCCACCCGGGCTGCTTGATGTCTCCGGCGGGAAAGACGAGCAGCTCTCGCATCTTCTGGCCTTGATCCATCAGGAACTTACCGCTGAAGGCAAAGGCAGCCAATTGTTCGTTCAAGGACTAGCTCAGAGCCTGGCGGTGCACTTGATCCGCAACTACGCATCGAACGATACGCAAGACAATCGGCAGACGGCTCTGCCCGGCTTTAAGCTTCGGCGCGCCGTCGCCTATCTCGATGAGCACCTGGCCGACCCGTTCAATCTGGCGCAGCTCGCCGTCACAGTGGGCGTGAGCGAGTTTCATTTTAGCCGTCTGTTCAAGAAGGCAACAGGCCTTTCGCCCTCCCGCTACTTCATCCGCCAGCGCATCGCGAAGGCACAGCAGCTCCTGCAGGAAACGAACACGAGCATCATCGAGATCGGCCTGTCGGTTGGCTATTCGAGCCCAAGTCACTTTGCACAGATCTTCCGCCGCGAGACAGGTCTGCCGCCAAGCCACTATCGCCGAGGCTAATTTTCGTCCTGTTGCGATTTGAGCAAGATCGCAACAGGTTGAGCAAGGCGCCGTGAGAAGGGCCTGGGTGAAACGCTTAGGTTCCTCCTTGTCGAAACGAAACGCCCACCGCGGTGGTGGGCTTCAAAGACAAGGAGTGAAGACAATGGCCAACCTCAACGGGAAGATCGCACTGGTAACTGGCGCGTCGAGTGGCATTGGCGCCGCTACCGCCGTGAAGCTCGCCGAAGCCGGCGCAAAAGTCGGCATTGCGGCTCGCCGAACCAAAAAACTCGAAGACCTGAAGAAGCGGATTAAGGCTAAGGGCGGCGAAGCTCTTGTGATCGAGATGGATGTCGTTGATCCGACCGCGATCGAAACCGGCGTCAAAAAGCTTGTTGAAACCTACGGCTCAATCGACATCCTCGTCAACAACGCCGGCCTGATGCCACTCTCGGACATCGACCAGTTCAAGGTCGACGAGTGGCACCGGATGGTGGACGTGAACGTAAAGGGCCTGCTCAACACTACGGCTGCCGTTCTGCCCCAGATGATTAAGCAGCATTCCGGCCACATCTTCAACATGTCCTCGATTGCGGGCCGCAAGGTCTTCAAGGGTCTTTCGGTCTACTGCGCCACGAAACATGCGGTCACGGCCTTCTCCGACGGACTGCGCATGGAAGTTGGCCAGAAACACAACATCCGCGTGACCTGCATTCAGCCAGGCGCTGTTGCCACCGAGCTCTACGACCACATCACCGATCCGGGCTACCGCAAGCAGATGGATGAGCTGGCCGGTCAGATGACCTTTCTCCAGGGCGAGGACATTGGCGACACCATCGTCTTTGCTGCCCAGGCTCCGGCGCACGTCGATGTCGCAGAGTTGTTTGTCCTGCCGGTTGAGCAGGGCTGGTAAGCGACTGGTTCTAACGGGCCCTGCCCAAGGGTGGGGCCCTCTTCACGGGAGAGTACGATGAAGGAGATATCCGCATCACAAACCTACCGTGTGTTGGAGCCGGGACCGATCGTCATGGTAACGACCAGCGATAGGGGGAAGCCGAACGTTATGACGATGGGCTTTCATATGATGATCCAGCACGCGCCGCCGCTGATCGGCTGCATCATCGGTCCGTGGGACCATAGCTTCGGGACACTTCTGGCGACGGGCGAATGTGTCATCGCCGTTCCGGGTCTCGATATCGCCGAAACAATTGTCGATGTCGGGAACTGCTCGGGCGACAGCGTCGACAAATTTCAGCGATTTGGACTGCACACCGAGAAGGCGAAGGAGGTGTCCGCTCCCCTCATCGCCGACTGCCTGGCGAACATTGAATGTGTGGTTGTCGATCGACGCAACGTCGAGCCGTACAACCTGTTCATCCTTGAGGCCAAGCGCCTGTGGGTGAACGAAATCCGCAAGGAGCGCCGGATGCTTCACCACCGGGGCGACGGCACCTTCACCGTCGACGGCGGCACGCTCGACCTCAAGGACCGCATGGTCAAGTGGCGCCATCTGCCCTGAGAGGGCGGCGCTGACCGCTTCACCCGAGACCAAAAATAGAGGAGAAACACCATGTCTGCCTATCTCGTCGTTGACCTCGATAATCACGATACGAATTCGATCGAAGACTACCGTTCCAAGGCATTGCCGCTCGTCGCCAAAGCTGGCGGTCGGCTTATCGCTCTCGATGAAACTCCTCTCGAACTGGAAGGCTGGACAGCCACCAACATGCTGATCATCGAGTTTCCGGACAAGGACGCCATCCGTCAGCTCTTCGCATCACCGGAATATGCGCCACTAGCCGCACAGCGGCAGGCTGCGGCCGCATCGCGCATCATTGCGATCAACGGCGTCTGAAAAGAGCAAGATCGCGACAGCACCCGCAAAGGCGCGAGAGATCGTTTCCGGAAATGCCGTGACTATGCGGATGTCGCCCTAACGTACAAGGAGACCGGAAATGGCTGAACTCACCAACGTGGCCTACTTCACCGCGAAGCCGGGCCGCTCACAGGATCTCGGAGATGAACTGCTTCAGCTCGTCGCTCCGTCCCGCAAAGAGGCAGGCTGCCTGCGTTACGAGATCCACCAGTCCAATGACGTTCCTGACGTTTGGATGGTGCTCGAGGACTGGCGGCACGTCTCGGACTTCAAACTGCATATGAGCACGGATTACGTCCAGGCTTTCATGGCGAAGGTCCCGGGCCTGTGCGTCGAAGACGTGGAAATCTGCGGCTATCAGCAACTGTCCCCGCGGGCTTGAATTGAGAAAGGAGTATATGAAATGCGCACGCAAAACCCCAAAGTCTGGCTCGTAACCGGATGCTCTACGGGCTTCGGTCGCTACATAGCGGAACACCTGCTGGAGGCTGGCGAAAAGGTTGTCGTCACCGCCCGCAAGACCGACAAGATCGCGGATCTCGAACAGAAGGGCGATGCCCTGATCCTTCCGCTCGACATCATCGACCGGGATCAGTGCCAGCAGGTCATGGACGCTGCAGAAGCGCATTTCGGTCGGGTCGACGTCCTGATCAACAACGCCGGGATCGGCTTCTTCGGTGCTGTCGAGGAAACTGATGAGCAAAATGTCCGTCGCCTCTTTGACGTCAATTTCTTTGGCACTGCAAACACGATCCATGCGGTCCTTCCGCAGATGCGAGCCCGCCGCAGTGGTACGATCGTCAATCTGACATCGATCGGCGGCCTGGTCGGCTACACGGGCGTCGGCTACTACTGCGCCACCAAATTTGCGGTGGAAGGCCTGTCGGATACGCTTCGGAAAGAAGTCGCTCCTCTGGGCATCAACGTCATCACAGTCGAGCCAAGCGCCTTCAGGACGGAATGGGCCGGATCGTCGAATGAGGTCACTGCGTCCATCGAGGATTACGAAGCGACAGCGGGCGAGGCACGTCGTGCTTACCATGCATCGGTCGGAAAGCAGGCTGGTGACCCGGCGCGTGCGGCGAAAGCCATCCGAGAAGCCGTTCTGGCGCCAGAGCCCCCGTACCATCTTCCGCTCGGCAATGATGCCGCAGACGCAGCCCTGAAAAAGGCGGAGGATCTCAAGGCAAACGTTGTTGCCTGGGAAGTTTTGTCTCGTTCCGCCGACTTCCCGGCAAACTGAACCAATCCAGTCAAACCCAAACACGAAACCAACACTACCGCGGCCGTCACCACGGAGATTGAAGGAGTGTGTCATGTCAAACCGATTTGAAGGAAGAGTAGCTATTGTGACCGGCGGTGGTTCCGGTATCGGCGCCGCCATTGCCAACCGGCTTCTTGAGGAAGGAGCGTCCGTGATGATCTCCGGCAGAACCGAGAAGCGGCTGTCGGACCTTGCCTCGAAGATGCTGGCTGACCGCAGCGGCACCTTTGTCGCCAATGTTTCCTCACGGCCGGACTGCGACGCGCTAGTGGCCGCGACCGTGGAACGCTTCGGCCGCATCGACACTGTCGTCAATGCCGCCGGCATGAATCTCGTCGGCACCATCGAAGAGACGAGCGATCAGGATTGGGACGAGTGTATTGCCTCGGACCTTTCCGGCGTCTTCTACATGAGCCGTGCAGCGGTGCCCCATCTCAAGGAGACCAAGGGTTCGATCGTCAACATCGGCTCCGTCTCATCTCTTGGTGGCGGCTGGAGCCATGCGGCCTACAATGCTGCAAAGGGTGGCGTTGCAAATCTGACCCGCTCAGCAGCCTGCGACCTCGGCAAGTTTGGCGTCAGAGCCAACACAGTTGCACCGGGACTTACTGTCACGGGTATGGTGGATGCCATCATGGACGATGATGCTCTTCTAGAGAAAGCCTGGGACCGAATTCCCTTGAGGCGGGCAGGCCAACCTGAAGAGATTGCCTCGGCGGTCGCTTTCCTTGCCAGTGATGAAGCTGCCTGGATAACCGGGATTGTCTTGCCGGTCGATGGGGGCCAGACCTGCACGGATGGCGGTCCGGAGTGGGGTAAGTAAAAACGCGAGAAGCCCGGACCAACGTTCGGGCTTTTCCTTTGATCGAGTGCTTCGCTTAGCGGCGGGCGTCGAGGCTGTATCGGCCCGCGCCGAACGCCACGACCTGCAGCAGACCACCGGCCATTGCAATGTTCTTGAAGAAGTGGATGAACTGGTTCAGGTCGCTGAGGTTGTTGTGGAATGTCAGTGCCGTGGCGACGCTGAACAGGGCAAGGATCACAGCGACGATGCGGGTCTGGAAGCCGAGGATCAGGGCAATGCTGCCGAGGATTTCAGTCACGACGGCTGCGCCGTATGACAGCGGCGGGAAGGGCAGGCCAACCATATTGATATAGCCGATCGTTCCAGCTGGATCAGAGATCTTGCTGATACCGGACAGAAGGAAGATTGCCGCCAGAAGGACACGGCCGGTGAGAGGCGTAACGCCGTTGATGAGGGCCGAATGGGAGAGAGTTTCAACGCGCTGAGCGATTGCATCGGAATAAGACATGGACGTTCTCCTTAAGTTTGGGGCGTAGCCACCGTGGCTGCGTCGTGAGGAGAAATTGCCATCATCCGAGCGAACGAAAAAGCTGGATAAAATCGCAGATTATCGTCGATAAAATCGAACGATGGGGGCAAAGAAAAACCCGCGCTTTTGAGGGCGCGGGTCCGACCGGAGGGTCGAGAAGTCAGATGACGGAGAGCAATCCTCCGTCCACCAGGAGCGCAGTGCCTGACACATAGCTCGACAGGTCCGAGCCAAGGAAAGCGACAGCATCTCCGACTTCGGCCGGTTTGCCCAGCCGCCGCAACGGTGTCCTTTGGCGAAAGCCCTCGGAGGCCTGCGCGATACCGGGGCTCGTGCGAAGAAGCTCCGTGTCGATGGTGCCGGGTGCGACTGCATTGACGCGGATACCGTCGGGGCCAAGAGCATCAGCCAAAGATTTGGCCATCAGCACAACGCCGCCCTTGCTTGTCGAATAGGCAACGGTGATCCCGGCGCCCGAGATGCCGCCCATGCTCGCCATGAGGACGATACTTCCCTGTTTGTTCAAGGTCTTCATCTGACGCGCAGCAGCCTGAGCGCCGAACAGCGGGCCATCGAGATTGACAGACATCAGGCGGCGATAATCGTCTTCGGGAACCTCGGCCCCGTCGGTTTTCAGTGTGATGCCTGCATTCGCGACCATGACATCGACGCCGCCGAATTCTTCTGCTGCCTGAACCAGCGCGTCGTTGTCAGCCTTGCGGCTGACGTCTGCTTTGACGAAAACGGACTGTGCTCCCAGCTTTCTGATCTCGGAGGCAGTTGGTTCACCGCCTTCGCGCGGTGCTTCCACGACGTCCGAGACGATAACGGCTTTGGCGCCATGTTCGGCAGCCCGGATGGCGATCGCACGCCCAATGCCGCTCGATGCGCCGGTTACGATGACGACCTTGCCGTCGAGAATGTTACTGTTGCTCATTGTAGCGATCCTTAATGTTCCGGCACTTTGGGGGCCGAGGAGGGCAGGGCGTCGAGTTGCTGCAGGAGGTAGTAGAGGTTGGCCACGCCCCAGTGTTCGGCGATCTTGCCGTTGCGAATCCGCATGGCATCGACGGTCTCGAACTTGATCTTCCGGCCCGTTGGCTCAATTCCAAGAACGACGCCTTGGTGCGTGCCGTGGTAGGTCTTGAAGGTCGTCACAATGTCGCCATCGACCGCTTGCCAGTGAATTTCGGCGTGGAAGTCCGGGAAGGCTTCGCGCAGCGCGTGGTAAAGGCGACGCGCTCCTTCCTTGTCTGGCGTCCCGCCTGGCTGCGGCGTGTGGTCCAGAAAGTCGTCGGCGAAAAGCTCGTCGAAAAGTTCGAAGTTGCCGCCGGACTGCACTTCGAGTGTGTTGCGGCGGACGACTGCTTTCAATGCGTCAAGTACGTCTGACATGGGATTTTCCTTTCGAGATTCGGTGCCAGAGTTCAAAACCACCAATGGTCATGCCGCCATCGACGGTCAGCATGTGCCCGGTGACATAGGAGGCGGCGTCGGAGGCGAGCCAGATTGCCGCGGCCGCGATTTCCTCCGGCTTGCCGCCGCGTTTGGCAGGAATGGCGTTCTGAGCGAGCGCCGCAAACGCCGGGTTCTGCTGACTGTTCGCCGCGACCATTGGCGTTTCGGTCCAGCCGGGCGCAATCGCGTTGACACGGATGCCATGCGCTGCATTTTCCATCGCGACAACACGGGTCAGGCCCTGCACGCCTTTGCCGGACCAGTGATGCCGGCATTGTTGAAGGCCGCATCCAGTCGGTCGGATGTGGAGCGGATCTGCTCGATCCAGCCTACCATCTGGCGTTCGTCAGATACGTCGAATTCGGTGGTGAACGCCCGGCTATCTTCAGCGCGGATCAGCTCGGCGGTTTCCGCCAGTCCGTTAGCATCGCGATCGGCGATATGCACAGTCGCCCCTTGCTGGGCCAGGCCGCGCGCGATGGCGCGACCAATTCCGGAACCTGCGCCGGTGACTGCGACGACCTTGTTTGAGAACAGCGAAGGCATGACTTCTCCTTGCCAACCGATCGGATGGGCTGATCTGGTTCGAGCTGGATTTTTGGGGTAGGTTAGACGCGTGCCGCGACGAGTGCGGCTGCGGTGCGGGCGACGATCTCGCCCTGATGGAAGGCACCTTGAAGATCGATCTGTGAAGGCTGACGGGAGCCGTCGCCACCGGCAATTGTGGTTGCGCCATAGGGAGCGCCGCCAACAATCTCTTCCACGCTCATCTGTCCCTGGTGGCTGTAGGGCAAGCCGACGATGACCATGCCGAAATGCATTAGGTTTGTGATGATCGAAAACAGGGTGGTTTCCTGGCCACCATGTTGTGTGCCGGTGGAAGTGAAAGCCGCGCCCACCTTGCCGTTCAGGGCACCGCGCGCCCAAAGGCCGCCAGCCTGATCGAGAAAGGCTGCCATCTGCGACGACATGCGGCCGAAGCGGGTTCCGGTACCGACAATGATTGCATCGTAGTCGGCGAGTTCAGCCACGGTCGCGACTGGCGCTACCTGATTGATCTTGAAGTGAGCCTTGTCAGCGATTTCGAGCGGCACAGTCTCCGGCACCCGCTTGATCGTGACCTCTGCGCCGGTGCTTCGAGCGCCTTCAGCGATCGAAGCAGCCATCGTCTCGATATGGCCGTAGGACGAATAGTAGAGAACGAGAACCTTGGTCATTTGCTTGTCTCCGTCGAGTCTTGGTTTCGATGAAGCCAAAGTGCGGGTTTCGTTCATTTCAGAAAAGCCGGATAAAATGGTCGCTTACGATCGAAAAAATCGAAATGTTGGAGCTTTTCCCATCCGTGCCGAACGACTGAAGACGGTGTCCAGGCCTCGTCGTATCGTCCGTTGGGCAGAAGATTGTGGCGGCCGTCGGCGGTAATCCACATGCCTGCGTAAGGGTGATTGTTCTCGACCATTGTATGCTCCTGCGTTCCGTCAATTGGCTATCTCGAACTCAGTAAGCGCCCGAACTGTAGAGTGGTGAATTATCTCCGCCGTCGTTTTCGCAAGGAAAGCCCGCTGCACCGCCTGGCCGATCACGCGGGAATGACAACTCGTTCGTTTCGGGCGAATATTTGCAGGCTAACCGGATACACACCCGAAAATTGTAAAAGGATGCTGCGACTTTAGGAGGCCCGGCGCTGATGTCCCTCGGCGTGCCGCCGGAAGGCGCTGCCAGATCTTCGGGCTACACCGATCAATGCGAATTCGGGGCGGACTACGCGACCGCCTTTGAAGCGATGCTCCGCGTCGAAGCGGCTCGCTTGCGCAGGACATCTGCGGCTGACCTGGAAGAATAGGATCCGATAGAGGGCGGTGCTGACAGTGTCGCTTCGGTTTCGTAATGCTCTATTGCCCGGACTGAGCTTGCTCTCCGCCATTTCGATCTGATGAAGACGGTCGCCTTGGTCTTCCAAAAGCAGGCGATAGAGAATTTCCCGTTCGGCAAGAGGTGCCAGGACCGCTCGATCGCTGGCGCGGCCGGACTCGAGCAGTTCCGTCGGGCGAATGCCTGCGCCAAGAAGCTCTGTCGGCACATCGCTGACCGCGATGCCGCGCTGCGGCGCCTCGTTGCGGATGCCGCTGCGCCCATCACATCGGCGATGGCCGCGGGCTCAAGGACAAGGCGCAGACATAGTTAGGGTTGATCGCGGGAGGCGCTGAGGATCTGGCCGGCGGTGGGCAGATCAAGGCTCACAATGAGGAACTTCATCGGCGCGTAGACGTAAGCTTCGTGCGCAAGCGTCGTCTGCTTGCGACCCTGAGGCCACGAAACAAACAGCTGGCTCATGAAGGATGGGGATCGGTTCGGTCGGTGTGATTGAACGCAGAATGTTCAACCGTGCAATTCCGGTCTCGGTTACCCCATCGACCGTCGCGTTGTTTGCCGGCATGCTGGCCAGCCGCTCAATCATCTGTGTTTCGAATTGCGGTGCTTGCCAGAAAACTAGCGACATTCGATGCCGACAACCTGGTTAGGTCATTCTGAACTCAGTCGCTGGCTCCATCGGTATCGCGGTTTCCGACGATCGCACTGTTCGAATGGGAGATTCAAGCAGCATGGGGACCTCGTGGACCTAAGAGGGATGCCGCCCGACGGGCGGGCGGCTCCGTTCGTCAATCCTTCAGCAGGTTCAGAGCGACGAGCGGCTGTCCGAAATGCTGCAGAGAGCCGGAAGCTTTGAAGCTGCCGAGATCGGACGGTGCAAAACCCAGGCGAGCGATCAGGTCAGCGACCTTCTCGCTCGCTTCCGGAGAATTGCCGGAAAGGAACAACACGCGTCTACCGCTTTGCTTGACCGGATCCGCAGCCAGAACAGCGGCCGGGAGCGTGTTGAAGGCCTTCACCAGCTGCGCACCGGGGAACAGCTCGGCGACGATTTCCGAAGACAGGCGGCCGCCGAGATCGCGCGGCTTGAACGCCGGGAAATCAATAGCGTTCGTCGCGTCGACGATGGTGCGACCATCCCAGGCTGACTTTCTCTTGGCGAGTTCCGGTAAGGCGTCATACGGCACTGCCAAAATAACGACGTCGGACTGCAGAGCATGCTCAAGTTCCACAGCCTTCACCGTGCTGCCGAACTTGTCGGTGATCGCCTGAAGCGAAGCCGGACCGCGTGTATTGGCGATAACCGCATCGACGCCTGCGGCGTGGAAACGTTCTGCCAGTGCAGAGCCGATCGCGCCAGAACCAATGATTGCATATTTCGTCATGGTCGTTCTCCTGCTGAGATTTTCAGTTGAAGTTGTCGGGAAGGGGAATGAACTCGTCATCGCCCGGCACGCCGGGGAATTGCCGTTCGCGCCATAGATTGGCGGCATGGCGGATGCGCTCTTGATCGGTGGCCACGAAATTCCAGCGGATGAAACGCTTTTCCGGAAGCGGTTCTCCTCCAAACGCGAGGAATCGGGCTGGCTCCCTCGCCTTCACTACGATTTCTGAGCCGGGCTTGAAAACGATGAGACGGTCAGGGCCGTGGGTGCTGTCCTGGCCGGTGATCTCGATTGCACCGTTGACGACGAAGATCGCTCGCTCGATATGCTCGCCGTCGATCCTGTACCGGGCCCCCGCCTGAAGCTGAATGTCCGCGGAAAACAGATCAGAGAAGGTCGCGGCAGGTGAGCGCCGGCCGTGCAGGTTGCCGGCGAGAAGCTTCATGTTGATGCCCTCGCCACTAACCGTCGGCAGTTCGCTGGCGCTTAGGTGCTGGAAACGTGGTGTTGTCTCTTCAGATTGTTTCGGAAGAGCGATCCAGCTCTGTAAGCCTGTGAGCTTCCCCCCGTCCTTGCGAGTGTGCGCCGGCGTCCGTTCGGAGTGAACAATGCCGGAGCCGGCGACCATCAGATTGACTTCGCCTGGGCTGATCGACTGCACGTAGCTCTCGCTGTCACGATGCAGCAGTTCGCCTTCGAGAAGATAGGTGAGGGTCGATAGTCCAATGTGCGGATGAGGGCGGGTATCGATCCCTTCGCCAGCTCCAAAGCGAACCGGTCCGAAGCTGTCGAGAAATATGAACGGTCCGACCATCTGGCGCATGGCGGCGGGAAGTGCGCGGCGGACGGCGAAACCTCCGAGGTCTCGGCTCGAGGGCAGAATAACCAGCTCGATGTCAGCGTTCGACAAATAGGACATGTCAGCTCCGGCGGTTGCATTTCGATGAGCTAAAAATAAGTCCGCTAGACGTTTCGGAAAACTCAGATAATTTCGGCGAAAACGATCGAGGAATTCGAAATGTCAGATCCCGGCCAGCCGACACTGGATCAGCTTAAAGTCTTCATCACTGTGGTCGAGACAGGGAGTTTCGCGGCCGCCTCTCGTAAGCTGAACCGAGCTACCTCGGTCATCAGCTACACGATCGCCAATCTCGAAGCGCAACTGGGTGTGACGCTATTTGATCGGCTATCGACGAAGAAGCCGCAGCTAACCATAGAGGGCAGGACCGTCCTTGCTGAGGCGAAGAGTGTTGCTCATGGTATCGATAATCTCCGTGCCAAGGTGAAGAGCATGCTCCGCGGCGTGGAGCCGGAGGTTCACCTCGCACTTGATGTCATGCTGCCGGCCGCCCGCGTCATGGACGCACTGAAGGCCTTTCGGAAGGAGTTCCCGAGCGTATCTCTTCGCTTGTATGTCGAGGCGCTGGGAGCGGTCACGCAGATGGTGCTGAACCGAAACGCCGGGATCGGCATTAGCGGCCCACTCGATGTCGAAATCGCCGGGCTTGAACGCATCGGCGTGGGGTTCGTCAAACTGATACCGGTTGCCTCCCCTGACCATCCGCTGGCGGGCGGTTCACATCCGCCCGGGGCTGCACGAAGACACATCCAGTTGGTCCTGACCGACAGGTCTCCGCTCACCCAGGGACATGAGTTCGCTGTTGTCGGGAATCACACGTGGCGTCTGGCCGACCTGGGGGCAAAACATATGCTTCTCAAAGAGGGCATTGGCTGGGGCAACATGCCCGAACCGATGGTTCGTGATGATATCGGGGCGGGTCGTCTCGTGCAGCTCGACCTTCCCGATTGTAAAGGCGGCCCGTATCGCCTCCAAGCAGTGTATCGCACCGACACGCCCCCAGGGCCTGCGGCCCGATTCCTGGTCGACCATTTTCAAAGCCAGGATGTAGATGAGCCCATCGTCGCTGCTTAGCGGACGCGTTTGGGCGAAGATCGCATAATGTATCGTCCGGAACTCCGGAACTGATGCTCATGCATGAGCATGACTATACCGACCGCGCCGACCGCCTCGTACAACCATGCCGGGTCAGCTCCGATTCGAAAGCACGTGACGCAGCGAAACAGCACTTAATTGCGCGCGAATTTCAGCAGCGGCCCGATGTCATGATTGTCCGCTGCGCGTAGTGCTGCCACGTAACGTGCGCGCAGTTCACCGACCTCGGCTAGACTACCGTCGCCCCAACTGAAAGGCTCTCCTCCAAGGCGCTGAATCAGAAGATCAGCCGCCAGTCGCGCATGACGACCGTTTCCAATCGGAAATGGGTGAATAGCGACCAGCCGGGGGCATGACCATCCGGCTGGTCAATGGCCTGAAAGCCTTTACCGAGGGAAAACAACATCTGGTTACTCCAATCGCCAACGCTCCAGCTCAGCCAGAGTGAAGCGCGGCGTAATGTGCTGCGGGCAGTTCCAGTCGAACGCCTCCACCGCGATAAGGACGAGACGCTCCACCCGAGCGGGATAGTCGGGTACGGTCAGCTTTTTCGCCAGCACCGGATCGTCTTCTGCATCGATGACGCGCATGTGACCATAGATTTTCAGGCGCCGCCGGTGCGCGTAGTCCATCAGAAACAGTGAGACGCGGTCATTGGCGCTGACATTGCCTGTCGTGATGTATTGCCGGTTACCGTGAAAATCCGCAAAGCCCAGCATCGATGCGTCAACCGTGGTGAGAAAAGCCTGCAGGCCCACCACGGCACTGGACGTAGGGCCAGCCGGTCTCCGAGTCACTGGCAAGATAAAACCGTCGCGCGCGCGCCGATCCGCGCCCACTGCTCCGCGCTGCCATAGTGCTCCTGTGCGGCCGCTAGGGAGGGCGTTGTGGCGATACCATTCCTAACTTTCTAGACCGCCGGAGCTAACTTCAATCCTGCAAGGCCCAGTCCGCCACCTCCCAGCGCATCTGCCCACGGTCGGCGACGATATGGCCGAGCCCTGGGAAGGGCATGTGCGTGGCGGCGATGAGTGCGCCTTCCGAAGCGGCGCGAGGGAAAAACCGGTCGCGCATCGCTTTGGCCGCTGTAGGATCCTGCTCGAACAGGAAGAAAACATCGGTCGCCCCCGGATGGACGACGGGAAAGATCATATCGGAAACCATGATGAGGCTCTGTCCGCCATCTTCGACCCGGACGCCGATATGGCCGGGCGTATGGCCGGTGAGGTCGACAATCGAGACGCCCGGCACAATTTCGCGCTCTCCGTCAATTGCTTGCAGTTTCGGATAAAGGCGAACGACCTCTTCCGCCATCTTGAAGCTGGTCTGCAGATAATCGGGTGCGCCGCTGCGCTTGGCCGGATCGGTCCAATGGGTGACGTCGCGACGATCGATGTAGAGCTCCGCCTTGGGGAAGTTGTTCTTCCCTCCGAGAATCAGACCGCCCATGTGATCCTGATGCATATGCGTCACGATCACCGCGTCGATCTGGTCACGCCGCAGGCCGAGCGCATTGAGCGCGTCCGGCAATTGCCCGGTCTGGCCGATAGAGCCCGCTGCACCTACGTCAATCAGGATCCGGCGTTCGCCATCCTCGACGAGATACTGGTTGAAGAGGAATCTCACCCCAGTCTGCCGGGCGGTAAACTGCGAAATTGCCGCCTGCTCGACTTCGGCCCCGGTGCGCCCCGGAAAATAGTCGTAAGGCATATCGGCATAGCCATCGGTCAAGGCCGTCACCGTGAAGCGACCGATGCGGATCTGCGCGAGCGGCGTAACGCTGACAGGCGACTTGGCGGTAACTTGCGTCGCGGCAAGGGCGGACGCGCCTTCGATCGTTGCTCCGCCCAGCAGGCTTCCCCCGAGGAGGCCGAGTGGAAGAGCGGCTGCAAAGGCACGACGTGAAAGTTGAGGCATGAGATCTTCCTCCTGATCATCGGCAATGCGGGGAGCCGGGCAGCGCCCCTGGACGACACGAAAGCTATGATATCCACAACCAATGGGATATCCTGCCATTTCAGGAACTTTCCTCTCAATTTCCGGAAGGATTCGATGGATCGGTTTGAAGCAATGTCGGTGCTGTTAGCGGTGGTCGACGCCGGCAGCCTCTCTGCCGGGGCGCGGCTGCTGAATGCACCCCTCGCCACGGTCAGCCGCAAGGTCGCCGATCTCGAAAAGCACCTTGGTGTGCGCTTGGTCCTGCGCACTCGCCGGGGCCTCGTCCTGACGGAGGAGGGGCGCGCCTTCGTCTCCGCGTCACGTCGCATTCTGGAGGAGCTGGACGCGGCAGAGCGGCAGGCCAGCGGCGATCATGGTGCGTTGCGTGGCGGGTTGCACGTGACCGCACCGATTGTCTTCGGCGAGCGCCATCTGCTGCCAATTGCGCTGGAATTCCTGAAGGAGCAACCGGATATCAACCTGCGCCTGACCCTGGTCGATCGGCAGTTAAGTTTCACGGATGAGCACGTCGATGTGGCCTTGCGGATCGGGCATCTGGCGGACAGCGCTCTTATCGCAACGCGCGTGGGCGCCGTGCGTCGGGTGATCTGCGCGAATCCTGACTATCTCGCCCGCCGAGGAGTGCCGCGTCAGCCGGATGACCTCGCCCAACACGACGGCATAAGTTTCCAGGGCTTCGCGACCGCGCCGGAATGGCGCTACCGCCGGGACGGGACGGCCTTTGCCGTCGAGCCGCGCCCCAAACTCGCGGTCAATACGACAGAGGCTGCCATTCAGGCTGCACTGGCCGGCATCGGCATTATCCGCGTGCTGTCTTACCAGATCTCCGACCAGTTGCGCTCCGGCGCGCTGCAGGAATTGCTGACGGAATTCGCACCGGAACCGCTGCCGGTGAACGTTGTCCATGGACCAGCCGATCCCCTGCCGCTGAAGGTGCGGTGCTTCCTTGACTGGATCGGCCCCCGCCTGCGCGCGCAGATGGCATCCTAGCGTTCCGGCTGTCAGTCGCGCCTCTATTGTTGGCGGTCAGGCTCACTGGTAGTCGACCGTCTTAACGACCGCTGGCCCCTTGCGGACCGGAATCGGATTTCCGCTTTGGCGCAGATTTCAAGGCTTGACGAGGAACGGCTAGCGCCGGCTGATAAAAATCGCAGTAGCGCATTACGGAAAAGCAGCGCCGGTCGCAAACCATCTTCTGAATTTCGTTACATCTCAGAGGTTTTCAGCACGAAACAGAGGGCCGCAAGTTCGAATCCCTTCAAGGCGGTCAGTCCAATGGCTTCGAAGCCGCGGAGGCGACTTTGATGGCAACTTTTTTGTGCGGACATGCGTCGACCAGGTGTCGCTTATGAAAGAGCGCTGTTTGAACCGGCAAAACCTCTCTGCCGCATCGCAATCTGGGTGAACGCAGAAATGACGGTCGGCGGGCTCTGAAGGGACAAGCCGCTATGGCCAGAAGCCGGCGATCGCGACCCTGTCACAAAGGAAGACCTCGCCCGCTACCACGAGGGTGCCGGTTCCTGGCTCATCGACCATGTAAAGGGCCGGCCGTGTTCGATCATCCGCGCGCCGAACGGCATCGGTGGCGAACAGTTTTCCAGCGGCACGCCACGTCGGGAACGTCGAACCTCCTCGAGCTTGTCAAGGTCTTCGGCGACAAGAAACCGTACCTGCACGTCGATGCCGTCGAAGGCGTCGTCGCCATCGCACAGATCGGCGGCATCGAACTTCATCCCTGGAATTGCGAGCCCGGTCAGCCGGAAGTGCGGGCCGGCTCGTGCTCGACCTCGAGCCTGGACCGGATGTTCCGTTCTCAGCGGTGGTGGCCGCGGCGCGAAATGCACGACCGACTGGACGACTCGGCCTCAGCACCGGTGGCAAGGGACTGCATGTCGCGACGCCGCTCGCCGTCAACAAGCGCAAGCCTCTGACCTGGGCCGAGGCCAAGGGCTTTGCGCATGACGTCTGCCAGGAAATGGCCCGCGACAATCCAGACCTCTATCTCACCAAGATGACCAAGAGCCTGAGGGGAGGGTGGATTTTCCTCGACTATCTTCGCAACGATCCCGTGGCGCCGCTTTCGCCGCGGGCGCGACCGGGTGCTACCGTATCGATGCGGGTCACCTGGACGCGGGTCAAATCGGACCTCGATCCGAAGCGCTTCACCATCCGCACGGCCCCGGCGCTTTTGGCAAAGACGACCGCTTGGGAGGATTACTGCGATGGGCAGCGTCCGCTTGAGCAGGCGATCAAGCGGCACGGCAAGCAGAAGTCGGCCGCATGACATTTGAACGGCGGCGTGTTGGGACCACATAAGAAGTATGAAAAAGCAGACAATACCGATTGAGCAACTCGCGCGCCTCCGGCGTATACGGGGCCTGGCCCGGCTTATGGACACGGCGCTCCGAATTCCCGGCACCCGCGTCTCGCTCGGCGCGGACTCCGTGCTCGGCTTGATCCCCGGCATCGGCGATTTCGGCGCTGCGGCGGTCAGCCTCTTCATCGTCAACGAGGCGCGCCGTCTCGGCGTGCCGAACGACAAGCTTCTCAAGATGCTGATCAATGTAGGGTTCGACACCGTCGCGGGGAGCGTCCCGGTGGTCGGCGACGTCTTCGACGTCTATTTCAAGTCCAACCGCCGCAATCTCCAACTGGTGCTCGACCACTTCGGACTTGATCATGCTGACCTTGATCGATCGCGATGATCAACAGCCTCCGGCCGGAACGGTCATATCAAACATCGCGGCGTTGTCCTGAACTTCGCGAAGACCTTTGTGGGAGGCGTGGCGCTTCTACACGCAGCAAAAGCCTTTTCTATTTGTTCTATGCAGATTGATGAGGACCAAAGCTGGAGCTGCTCAGCGCATGCAGGCGAGCGAAACCACTAGCAAGTCGGCAGATGAGGTTGGCCACAGCCTACTGGGCTTCGGACCGTTACTGTTGTTCTGGCAACTCGTCTGGAGGGATCACGGGCGTTCTACCGACGTCAGGAGCGGGCTCGACCATTTCGGTGTCGCCGACTGTTGGCGGCTTCAGAACTCCGTCGCAATCATCAAGCTTTTCTGTGAGTGTCCCCCGATTGGCGCCCGCACCCGGAGCGACGCGGCAACGCTCATTCTGCGCGCCAGTTCCGGGGTCGTTGGAGAGTGCTGAAGTTGTGAACAGGGCGGCGATTGCAAGTAATGGGGCGGCGACGAAATCTCTGGTCAGTTTGTACCTCATAGGACTCGTCCTTCAGTTTAGGCGCCGCGGAGTGGCAGCCCTTCCGTGGCGATAGAGGCTCGAAGTTGGATCTCTAGAAAACCCGAGCTCGCCAGCAATAGTTCCGGTGAGTAGCTGCCGAGCGAACGCCAGTCACAGACAGCGGTAATGGGTGGAGCAGCCTATCGGAGGAACTACTGGCGATCGCCACTCGCGACGCGTTGCTGACGCCGAAGTTGTCGCCCAAGGTGAGCCTTCGCCTTGCACGGCCGCGGCCTTCGCCTCGTCGAACACCGGATCCTGGGGAGCGGAAGACCACGCTAGGATTCCATGGACGTATTCGAGTAGAAAATGGTCACTGTCGATGCGTTGGGACCACGCTGCGGCGCCTTCGGCATCCTGCATGCGAACATCGCGGACAGCGTACGCTGGGAGTATAACCCAAGAGGTCCTGGGGGGCATCGTCGAAACGATACCGAACAGTTTCGACGCAAGCTGCTGCAGCTCCTCCATCGAGCGCTTGAGCATGCGTTTGCGCATTTCTGCAGGAATTCCCCGGCCTGTGGAAGGCCTGGCACGTCGTGGCATAGATCCCTCGATCGAACCATTAGAGCTCAATTCTGGCGTGTAACTCAGCTCGAGTGAAGAGGGTGTCACTCGTTCGGAGGGTTCGCCACCAACATTTTGCTTCGAGGACGACTGTCAAGTTTGCGAGCGATTCCGTCCGCCAATATCTGATGGCGAAACGCGCCAGACGCCCTGTGCCGACAGAATGAGCTCGTCTTTGGTTGATAAAGGCTATGTAATCCGCTGGAACGTTCGACCCGTGCCGGGTGGGATACTCTTTGGCGGACGCGAACCCCACTAACGGGTAATGTGTGGCGGTGTGGGACCCCGGGATGTTGCTGATCACGAGGATCGGCTGTTTGCGGATCTCTCGAATCTCAGCACCGTCTGCAGCAGCGGTGGGGGACCCTGACCTCGTGCTTCAAGGGGCGGCTTTCGGTATAGAACCCGATTGGCCTAGTCCGTCGGATGGCTCGTTGGCGCCCTTGGAACGGCGAACAGGGAAACGGGTGGATCTTCTCCAAAGAGACCAGCCGGCGGCTGGATACCTCGGCGTTGCACCGACACTCAAAGCGCTCTACTGAAACGAATGCTTCAAGGTATTCTGTTCGGTGTATTGATGGCGACAGTTCTCGACCTTGTCGGGGTGGATGAGGCTCGACTGAAGGCCGAGCGAGCGGCTGACGCTGATGTGCTCTCTAGCTTGCACCGTAACGGGGATTGCGCTTCTGCAGTTCGCTCAATCGACCTTCGCTTCGTTGGTTCTACGTCAGGAATAGCAGAGCTTTCTGCAAGATCTGCTCACCTCGGCTTCACTGTCATCCAGGTCGTGCAAATGCCGGGCGGCGAAACAGCCATTGACTTATCGGTGCAGTCGGATGCCCTGCCTTCCACAATTGATCGCCTGACTATGGATGCGTTGATAATCGAAACGCGTTTCAATATCCGATATGAGGGCTGGGGGACGGTTGCAACGAAGTGCTGATCTAACGAAAGTCCCCTGTGGGGCAAAGCGCGGTCACTGGGAACGATCAGGACACCACCTAGGCACGGCGGCGCGGCACGCCGGTAACATGGGCGCGGGCAGTCGCCCCGCCTAAACGGACCGTTCCAATGTGATTTTCAATGCTCTGATAACATCGGCGGCATCGAGAGGACGTCCCGGATCTCCTCGGCGGAAAGGGTACGAACTCGCTCCGACGATATCCGGAGATCGATGACAACGTCCCGAGCACTACGCAGTGCTGCGATGCCGGCCTGATCGCGCATGTCGCGAATGGCGTCGACGGATCGGTCAAGCAGCCTGCATATTTCATAGTGCGACAAGTGGTCGACCTCGTTAGCCGCCCTGATCAGCTCTGCAATGAATTCGGTTGTCAGGCTCATCGGTCGATCCCTTCACCTCCCTATTTCGTGCGAATGGCGGCACAGCCATGCGGCATTCTCCGAAATATGCCTGGAGACTTCGAAGCTCAAGAGAGCGATTGTGGCCTGTAGCCGCGGGCCCGCTTCTGGCGAGCCAAGAAGAGGAAGGGCCCGACTGCTTGACGCTCATCGTTGAACAGATGAATGCGCGCTTGGCCGTGCGTGCCGATTCAGCCGATTTTCGAAATCGCGATCGTCGCCGCTTCTGATTGCTGTTCTCCGCTTTTTGTTTCCGCTTCTGGTCGGGGGCCGGATCTTAATCTGAGCCTTTGCACGACGCAGTTCAGCCAGGCGGGGGAACAAAGAATTTCGTGACCTCCTGATCCGCAAGTCAGCCTCACGTGTCGATCTTGTTGAAAGGAGATCTAGCCTGTCGACGGCTTGTTGCCGAAATGTTCAACTTCCGGGCCAAAAAGCTCGCAGAATGTATCGTCCGGAACTTTGCACCCTGTTGGCTCCACCGCTCAAGCAGCCAGAGCAACGGCCATGGCCATTCAGTGCTTAGTTCCGCGCATGAGCAGGGGTGTGCAGCGACGCCGCAGCCTTTTCTGCCGCTGCCCGCAAACGCTTGTCTCTGGTCCACAAAACCACTCGCTGATCGAGGAGAACCGAAGCCAGCAAATGGGCATCCGTGTAGCCAATGCCCATGCTAAAAATAGCGTGGCGATCTATCATCATCATGACTTCGTCGTGCGTTGCGACGAGCGCTTCGCGCTGAGCCGTCAGGAATGCTATCACGCTGGTGCGGTCGCGAAGGCTGCCAAGTGCGAGCTCTCCGATCACGGCCGGATGGCAGAGGAGACGATCTTCTTCAATAATCGTACGCAGCTCGGCATTGGTATGCCGGAAATGATCAATCCAGATTGAAGTGTCGGCAAGAATCACTTGGCAGCTGCGCTCCGGCGGCGTGGAGCGGCCTCCGCGTCCGGCATCGTTCCTCCGAGCGCGATGAGGCGTTTTCCTGACTCCACCCGAACAAGCGTCTCTAATGCTTGGCGCACCAGAGCGGCGGTTTCCTTTGTGCCGGTTAGGGACTTGGCCCTTTCCATGAGAGTGTCGTCGAGGTTGATAGTCGATCGCATCGTTTGGTTTCTCACTTTGGTGTTGCAGATAGCACCATTTGGTGAAGAAATCTACGCCTCAATTGATCGTCGTGGTGTTACAATCCGGAACGCAGACACACCGCGGGCGGGCGCCCCATTAAAGCGATCGCGGCTTGGCGACCGGCATGCAACCAAAAATCGGCCGCGCGGCCCTAAGACTGGCTAGGGCCGAGGGTTCTATTCCGATCAAGGCGTAGGACTTTGCTTTTAGAGAACCTCGATGGGGGGGAGGATGCGTCTAGCCCGCGCGTCCCACTGGCAAGGGATCAGGAGTGGGCCAGTTAATTATCGGAGGTGTCTTCAGTGGCGGCTGCTCCACTGCCGGGCCGCAGAATAACCGTATCGTGATCTCGAATGTGTTCGTAATCACGGGTGATTTTCTGCTCTTCCGGCGTCACGGGAGCTGAGTTGGTAGTGCCACCGGACGCGGGTCGTCCGCCTGTCATTCCTGCCGCGCGGCTGATAATAGAGTTAGCTAGAGACAAGATGGATGTCATTGTTTCGTACCTTGCCTTTGCGGCTCTCTTTCGAGCAGCTTCTTCAACCAACTGACGGGCCTTTTCGGTGCTGATTGCGTTGGAGTGCACAGTCGAAAGAATTAGCTGTGAAAGTCCAGCATCCTCAGCGGAAAGCGGAGGCGGACGGCGAGATTCGACCGCCACCGGACTTCGCTTTGATCATCCACGGCAGAACCGCGGGAGATTTCACGAGTATGCCCTTCTTCTTCGCGAAGGCGCGGAGTGCGTCTCGCGCCACCAGGTAGGGGAAGGGGCCTTAGCGCCCAGACCCTTGGTGAGATTGCTGTGGAAGCGGTCGCGCCGCCTCTGATGTTTGCGCGTCAACTCAGCGGAAGCGTGCCTAAATGTTTTTGAACGTAGCGCTCCTCGATATCGGCCGAGGAGGCAAGGCCGGCGAGCAGCAGTCCGGTAGCGGTTTGCGCTCAATCGGGCTTGAAGCCGATCACCATGGAATCCGGCCCTTGCCCTGATCGTGACAGACTGGCCAATTTGTCCAGTAAGGCCGTCACTCCCGCCTCAACGGACGCAGAGAGGGAACGGAAGCGAACCGCGCCATTCATACCATAAGGGCACCAATTCCTACCGACCGCGCCGTGGAAATCGGACACCATCAAAACCGCAGGTATTTCGGAAATGGCTTTTTCTCGCGACACAGTCGCTGAAAGGGCCGTCCAACATGTCATGCAAGGCAGGTTCTGATCCCTTTCAACCGCTAAGAGTCTAGTTTCGACAATATTTTTCATCTTATGTTCCAACTTTTGGAACTCGCTAAATCCGCCCGCCGCTTTATGAGAGTCATCGGATGGATGAGTGGAGCGCAACATCGGATGAGCGGACAAAAGCAGATTTATCAACTCGTGCATGAAACCCAAATATATCTGCGCAAAACTGCAGACCTGTTATCGGATCCGGAGATGCGCACCCTTGCAAGGTGTTTTGCTGACGACCTCGAAGCAGAAACTTCACGACCCCCTACGCTCTCGAGAATGCGTTCGGTAGATGTTCGGGGGCTGCGCTACGGGCCGATGCTGTTTGACCCTGATAGCAGTCTCTGCCAAGCGATTTTTCACGCAGCCCTGAACGCGTTCCCGTACGCTCGTTGGAGCGAATTCTATAAGGAGACGCCGTGGACTGAATCGTTCCTCTCTCGCTTCGCGACAGGTGAGTGTATCGGGCCGACCGGACGGTTCCTAAGCGATGACTTGATCCTTGGTCTCTTTATCCTTGGGCCCGATACCTACTATCCTGCGCACGCCCATCCTGCGGAAGAGTTTTATATCGTCATCGCTGGGGAGGCGGAATTTCAGACCGGCGTGGCTTCTTCATTCGTTGCCAAGCAGCAGGGTGATGTCGTGCTGCATCAAAGCAATGTCAGCCATGCGATACGAAGTGCCGCTCAACCCATGTTTGCCATTTACGGTTGGCGTGGGGAGATAATGGCACCAAGCTGGTATCGCGACAATATGGCCGACGAAAGCGAGCCTAAGAAGTTTCCGAACCTGCCAAGTGCGAATCCAGCATCGCAGAATCCTCGAAGCTTTGGAGAAGCGTGACGAGGACGGGGCAAAGCGGGCTGCTCGACATCACGTTGAAGCCACAATGGCGATCGTTGAGACGGCCATTCAACTATGAGCGTGAAACAGCATCGCAATAGCCGAGCCGTCAATTGCAACGTCTTCTCGACCATTATCCCGAGCTGATGGAGAAGCTCGGCTAAGGCCCAGAATAGGGTGGCGAACAGCAGGAATTGCCTCTCCTTGCTCGATAACATCGGTCCCGACAACGTCAGCTGCGCATCGCTCCGATTGACCCAGCCGTCAAGGGTAGGCAAGCCCGGCTCAAAAACACCCGTGCGTAGGCGGGGCATACGAGCCAATTATACCGATTTCTTTAGTCTGATTTGGTTTTGTACGTTCACGATCGCATAATGTGTCGAACGGAAGGTTGGTTGTTAGATCGTGCCGATCAACCAAAGGTCGCGCCACTCACGAGGGCTGGCGAATGCGATTTGTGAGTTCTAAAGGCCGAAATCCGATATAGCGTCTGATTGAGAGGCGATCCTCACAGTAACTGCAAAACGACACCAAGTGCCAGTCGACGTTTCGGGTACAAGGCGGCATGATCTCGCATGTACAGCGGGAAGGTTCAGAAATGCCGCCCGACCTCGGCGAAGAGGTCAAGGTCGGCAAGTGAGTCCTCGAGATTGCTTTTTGGGCGTGTCCCTTGCGCGACGCAGTCATGAAAGGCGCCGAGTTCCACACGAAAGGCATCCTCGTAGAATGGCCCTATAATCTCGGTGCCGGTCTCGGTGTCGGTGGAGCTGGTGATTTCGAGCTGGGTCGGCAGGTTGCGGATATAGGGTGTGTCGTAGTTGATCTTGTATTGCCGGTTCTGCGTCAGGACTTCGATACCGGAGTCGAAGCGGGCGACGTCGTGGATCACCGCCTCATAAACCGCGGTGAAGTGACCGTAGTCGAAGAGCACCACCAGTGATTCGCCGCGCGATTGCCGGGCGGCCGCCACTTCGTTCGGCCGGCCCAAGAGCTCGCGCATGGCGGAAAAGCTGTGTGACGACAGTCCGGTCAGCACCTCATAGGCGCGCACCGCATGCTCGGGGCGATCCTCGCCCATCACTTCCCTCAGGAGTGCCTGTGTCCGCGCGCGACCTTTGGCGGTGATTGCCGCGGAAACATCGGTCGCACGCACGATGTGGCGCGTCTGGTCGACAAAGAAGCGCGACTCGCGGATTAGGTCGCGGATACGGACGTGGCGGATCTCCTCGCTTGGAGGCATGCGCTCTTTTAGTTCCAGGAACGGCCTGGCGTAACGACGCATGTAGCCGACGAAGACCGTTTTCGGGTTGTTTCTGTTGCGCTCTATGAGCGACAGAAGCTCGCGCCGCGTAAGGCAGACCGGCTTTTCGATGAAGACGTGCTTGTTCGCTTCGATCGCTTGACCGAGAAGCTCCGAATGCAGGTAGTCCGGCGCCAGGATGAACACTGCATCGATTTCTGGTGCCGCCAGCATTTCCTCGACACGGGTGGTGCGAAGAGGAGCGCCGTAGCGCGCGCCCATCGCGTCGACCAGCATCGGCGAAACGTCGCAGACGCCGGCGATCCGGAAGCCGGGGTGGTCCGCGAGGAGGGGAAGATGCATGAGCTGGGCGACCTCGCCCAGGCCGATCAGGCCGACAGAAATCTGCATCGGCGACTGCTCCTAGATAAGTGGTTTCAGGAATTCGGCGTTGCGCGTTGCAAGCTCAGCAGGCCCCTCGCTCATGACCTCGAAGTAGTCCTGCTCGACAACCACGGGGCCGGCGAAGCGACGCTCCTTGAGCGTCCGCACTACCGCGGCGATGTCGACAACGCCGTCGGGGAGCGGGCACATGGCGCCCGCCTCGAACGCTTCGCGCACGGTCAGGTCTCCGGCGAGCATGCGCCTGCGCACGCTGGCGTCGACATTCTTCAGGTGCATTGAGCCAATGCGGTCCCGGACCTTGCCCATGTAGGCGAGGGGGTCCTGATTCCAGAAGGCATGATGGCCGGTATCGAAACAGAGTTCGATTTCCGTATCCTGCAACAGGCGGTCGATCTGCTCCTCGAACTCCACCGCCGTTGCCACATGCGGATGGAAGGCCAGCGCGATGTTGAACCTTTCAAGGAGCAGCGCCTGGGTGTCCCGCAGCATACAGGTCATCGTCCGCCACTGCACGTCGGAGAGCCGGCCGACCGAATGTGACGGATAGACGTTGCCCTCGTCCATGAGTGTAAGCGAACGCGCGCCGAGCGCATGAAGCAGCTTGCCGATCTTCTCGGCATCCGCAAGCAGTTGCGGGCCGCTAAGAGGATCTGAAAATGTATGCACGTGCACCGCGCCGACGAGTGCAAGGGCCCGGTCGGCAAGCGCATCCTGCAAAGCTGCCGGATCGGTGGGCAAGAAACCGTAGGGGCCGAGTTCGGTGCCCTGGTAGCCGGCTGCCGCGACTTCGTCGAGATATTGCAAAGCGCTCACGCGCGGACTGTCGGGATAGAAGATGCCCCAGGAACAGGGGGCGTTGGAGAGGAGCATCGGGGCTTTTCCTATGGCGCGAAATAGACGGGATTGGAAATTGCGCGGCGCAGCGGCTCGGCTTCGAGTTCCGCCTGGCTCAGGCCCCAGGGAAGCGGGCCATCACCGAGGGCGGCTAAAAACTCCCCGACGAGTGCGGCGTGGCTGGCATGGGCGAGAATTTCGCAACGCAGAAATTTTTGCGGAGCGGCTTCGAGAAGGAACGTCTGGTCGACCGCCTCGATTGGCATGCGCGCGATCTCGCCGGTCGCGTCGTACCAGGCCAGGAGGTCGCCCGCCGCACCGGTGACATGCGCCTGCGCGTGTCCGCCGGAAACGGTCGCACCCATCGGTACGCCGTCGACGGTCAGCGCAAGATGCGGGCCGCGGGGGCTTTCAGTGACGTAGCCGTGCCCTGCCTTCATCGCGGCAAGCACGGCATCTTCGGAGAGTTCCGCCAGCCACAGAACCGTTGTTGGACGGGCGAGCACCAACGGACCCTCCGGCAGCAATCGGGCCGGCTGGTGATAGTCGCTGCCACCGATGGCCGACAACTTGCAGCCCGAAGCGAGCCGCTCCTGATAGCGCCGAAGCGATATCCAGTTGCGCGCAAACCACGCCTGCTGCCAGACCTCCATGCAGTCGAGCCGCGGCAACGCATATTCCCAGGGGATGGTCGGCTTGTCGTGGTTTATCGATAGCAATCCGCCCTTGTCGTGCACGATCTGCGACAGCCTGTGAGCGTCCTCCCATCTGGTCATGCGGAAGTCGATCCAGTCATCAACGCCGAAGACGTTGGCGTGGCCTGCGGCTGTGGTCACTTCCATCGCGCGCACGAAGACGAGCGCCGGCGAGGAGTGGGCGTGGAAATAACGCCGCTGAGTGGTGGTGTTGTGATCGGATACGGCGAGAAAATCGAGCCCCGCCTGCCTCGCCGCGGAATGCAGGACTTCCGGACTGCCTTGCGCATCCGAATGGAAGGTGTGGCAGTGCAGGTCGCCCTTGTACCAGCCGGCACCCTTGCGAACGGGGCGCGGGCGTTGCGACTGCGGCGTGTACGGGCGCGGCGCGTCGTCGAATGCGAAGGTCAATTGGACGTCGACGCCTTGTTCGGGAACCCTGTAGAGCCCCAGTATCACGCGCCATGTGCCGGTCGGCATCTCTCCATGCACATAACCGGGCGTGGCGTCATCGGTCGCCACAAAGAAGCCGTCGCGCGCGCCGCCACTCCAGCCGCGAAAGCCCTGTTCACCCGGGAAGTCGCCAAGCCGCGGATCGGCGCAGCCGAGATCGATGATGCAGTCGCTGGCCTGCTCGTAGCGCATCGTCACATCAAGCCGGGTCGTGCCCGGCGGAACGACGAACGGCACATAGAAGTAGGGCGAACGGGCCTTGTCGACCGGCGTCAGATGCAGGTTACACTGCATGTCAGACCTCTTCCCCGTTCATGGGAAGCCGAGCGCCGGCCACATCGAAGAGGTGGATGTGTTCGGAAGAAAAGCCGAGCGTCACGGTCTTGCCGAGCGAGATCACATCGTCGGCAAAGATGCGAGCGGTAAAGCGCGCGGCATCGTCCCGCTCAAGCGTAACGAGCTTCTCTGGCCCCATATTTTCGTTGGCGAAGAGCGGGCCGGTGATTGCATTTGCTTCAGCGCCGCGCGCGATCGACAGATGCTCGGGGCGAATGCCGAGGGTCAGCTTGCCGTTGCCTTTCAATGCCGCGGCAACCGAGCGCGAGACCGGCAGTGGCGCGACTGAAATCCTGTCGGCCTTCAGGTGGAGCGCACCGTCGGCAATCATCGCTTCGACGGGCAGCAGGTTCATCGGGGGGCTGCCGACGAAATTGGCGACGAACGTGGTGGCGGGGCGGCGATAGACCTCCATAGGCGGCGCGTATTGCACCACCTCGCCCGCATCCATCACCGCGACCCGGGTGGCAAGGGCCATCGCTTCGGCCTGGTCGTGGGTGACATAGACCGCCGTCATACCCATGTCGCGCTGCAGATGATTGAGGAAGCCGCGCGCCTCCAGCCTGAGCTTCGCGTCGAGATTGGAGAGCGGCTCGTCGAAGAGACAGACCTCGGACGGATAGACCAGCGCGCGCGCAAGCGAGGTACGCTGCTGCTGCCCGCCTGAAATCTGCGCGGGCATGCGCTCCATGAGGTGACCGATCTTCAGTACATCCGCCACTTCGCGGGCCCGTGCATGGCGCTTGGCTTCGGCTTCTCCGCGCACCTTCAGCGGATAGGCGATGTTGTCGGCGAGGTTCATGTGCGGGTAGAGCGCGTAATCCTGGAAGACCATGGAGATTTTGCGGGCCTTCGGATGCAGGAAGGTGACGTCGCGGTCGCCGATCAGCAGCTGGCCGGAGGTCGGCGTCTCCAGGCCGGCGATCATGCGCAGGGTCGTCGTCTTGCCGCAGCCTGAGGGGCCAAGGAGGCATACGAATTCGCCGTCTTTCATTTCGAGATTGAGATCTGAGACGGCGACAAACTCGCCGAATTTCTTGGTGATGCCCTTAAAGCGTATGGAAGCCATGGAATCTTAAGCCTTGATACCGCCGAAGAACCGGAAACCGAACTTCCAGCTCACGAACAGGTAGAGAATGACGACGGGAAGCGAGTAGAGCAGGGAATAGGCGGCGAGCAGCGTGACGATGGGCGTGCCCGCTTCGGAATAGAAGGAATAGATCGCTACCGAAGCGGGCATCTTCTCGCTGGAGCGCAGCAGGATGAAGGGGATGAGGAAGCTTCCCCAGATGCTCACGAACGCCCACACGACCACGACCACGATGCCCGGTCGGATGACCGGCAGCGCCACGTCGAAGAAGGCTTGGACGGGCGAGGCTCCGGCCACCATGGCGCTCTCCTCGTAGCTCTTGGGGATGCTGTCGATGAAATCGCGCAGGATGAACATGGCGGTCGGCAAAAGCCCGCCGGCGAATACGAGAATCACGGCGATCTGTGTGTCGATGAGGCCGACGCCGTTGATGATCAGGAAGATCGGCACCATCGCCGCCGATCCCGACACGACGGAGGAGAAGAGCAGCAGGATGTAGGTAATGACGCTCTTGCCGGGAATGGGTGAGCGCGACAGCGCATAGGAGGCAAGCGTGGCTCCTGCGCCCACGAGGATGACGCCGCCGACGCTCTGGACGAGAGAGTTCCAGAGGCCGCGCATGGCGAAGCCATTCTGGAAAACGGCTTCAAAATTCGTGAGCGAGAACGGCTCCGGAACGGAAAGCCCCAACTCGGCGCGTGGGTTGAAGGGCGCGAAGATGAACCAGACCAGCGGCAGGGCGAAGAATACCCCGATCAGCGCCGTTGCCGCCGAAAAACCGATGCGGGTGAAGTAGAGGCCGAGGTAACGCGTCATGCAGCCACTCCCTTGGCGCGACGGCGCATCACCCAGAGATAGAAGAGGGCGAAGACGAGGTTGATCAGCATGACCACCACGCCGACAGCCGCACCTTTGCCGAAATCGAAATCGCGGAAGGCGATGCGATAAGTGTAGATCGGCAGGATCTCGGTACGATAGGACGGTCCCCCGCTCGTCAGCAGGAACGGCGTGAAGACATTGAAGCTCCACATGGTGATGAGGATCAGGTCGGTAACCACATGGCCGCGGACGAGCGGCAGGCCGATATCGCGGAATTTCTGCCAGCTCGAAGCGCCGGCGACGTCCGCCGCCTGGAAATAGCTCGGCGGAATGGAGGAGAAGGCGGAGTTGAACAGCATCATGGAAAAGGCCGTTCCGCGCCAGGTGTTGAAGACGACGATCGCCCAGAACGGAAAGGACAGAAGCCAGTCACCTGGCGGGAAGCCCAGCGCTTCCATGATCATGTTGAGCGTACCGTTCTCGTAGTCGAGAAAGGCGAACCATGCGAAAGCGATCACCACCTCCGGAAGGATCCACGCACCGATCGCCACCGTCTCGGTCACATGCTTCAGCGATTTGGGCACCGACTGCAGCATCCACGCCAGCAGCATGCCGAGTGCGGCCTGGCCGACGACCGCCGACAGGAGAACGAACTGGATCGTAAGGATCAGCGACGACCCGAATTCGCCGCGCGTAAAGAAGGTCGCCGCGTCGAAGAGCGAGAAATAATTTGCCAGCCCGACGAAATCCGGGGCCAGCGCAGTGCGGCCCAACAGCGAGCGGTTGGTGAAGGAAACATAGATGACCCAGAAGAACGGCGCGATGACGAAGGCGCCGATCAGCAATCCTGCCGGGGCAAGGAAGACGATCCCGGTGCCGCGGGATAGAAGGGAAAAGGATTTCATCCGACCTCCTGCTTCCGCGCATATGAGGCGTCTCTGCCGACCCCATATGCGCGGAGGATTGTCATGCCTGCCGTGCGGATGCGGAGCGAGTGCGTTAGAGCAGGCTCACGGTGTTTTCCTTGCCCACGATCCGGGTCACGGCATCTCGATAGCGGCTCATGGCATCTTGCGGCGACAGCTCGCCCGAGACGACCGCCTCGGTCATGCGCTGGATCTCGGCCGAAACGGCATTGTATTTGGCGTCATTCGGTCGCGCGGTCGTGAGTGGCATCAACGCCTGCGACGTTTCCGCAAGGAAGGGGGCGTCCGCGATTTCTACGTCGTCGCGAATGCGGATGCGCGGCTCGTACTTCTGGAACTCGGCGAGCTGCTCCTTGCTGTTCATGAAGGCGAGCAGTTCCCAGGCCAGTTCCTTTTCATCGGTATGGGGATTGAGGACGAAGCCCGTGCCGCCGGAGATTGTCACGAAGTCCTGGCCACGGATGCCCTTGCCAGGCTCCTTGGCGGGCATCTTTGCCCAGGTCACCACCTGGTCGCGATTTTCGACGGCAAATTCGGAGCCGGGAGCGGTGACCGAGCGATAGAACCAGTCGCTTTCGAGAAGCATCGCGGTCTTGCCGTCGCGGAAGTTCGCAAACGTGCGATTGCGACCGTCTCCCAGCAATTGGGCCCGCTGGTCGCCGAGCTTCTCGTCCACATAGATGGTCTTATAGAGATTGAGTGTGTCGAGAATGCCCTGACTCGAGACGATATAGCGGCCCTTGTCGTCGGTGACCTGCTCACCGGTGCCGAGCAGCGCCATCCAGTAGCCTTGCATGGTCGTCGCCTCGCCCATAGGCACGCCGGCGTTGATCTGCAGCGGGAAGGAGTCGGGCTTCTTGGCTTTGAGCTTGCGGGCCGTATCGAGCAGCTCGTCCCAGGACGTGGGCTGCCAGGTTGCGGGGTCGGTGCCGACCTCCTTCAAGAGATCGGCGCGCACGAAGATCACGCGCACATCGGTGCCGAGCGAAAGGCCATAGGGCTTGGCGTGATAGGACATCAGCGCCTGGGCACCTTCGGTAATGTGGCTCCAGCCGTCCCACTTCGTCACGGCATCGCCGGCGAGTTCCTCGAGCGGCTTCAAAAGTCCGCCCTCGACGAAGCTGGGGATCAGGAAGCCGTCGAACCCGGCGACGTCCGGGCCGGCGCCGGTGGAAAAGTCCAGCGCGAGCTGCTGCGTCAACTGCTCGTCTGAACCGGCGAATTCGGTAAGGGTGACCTTGACCCCGTCACCCTTGATCTTGGTAAAGCCGGGAATGACGCTTTTTTTGATCCAAGCGGCGAGCTCGGAGTTCACGCCGCCCTCGACGCAGCGGCAGGTGATCGAAAGATCGGCGGCAAGTGTCGGTGAGGCGAACGCCGTCGCCGCGGCAAGGCTAAGCCAGAATGCATGCGAGTGAATGCGCATCGCGATTTTCCTCCCTTCGCGATTGTTCGGCCGGCTCCCCGCGGCCAACGAGAGGCGGCTGCATGGCCGTCATCTCTGCCGGAAAAAGTGAACACGTTTTCACTTTGGCGTCAACCCGAAGCGAACCGAATTCATTGCTGGCGGGCGCGGAGCGAGCGGTATTCGATCGAAGTTCCCTCAGAGCCGGGGCATTCTCGCGGAATTTCCTGTACAGGGGCTTGACCGCCCAAGCTCGCTGCGGAAGGATAGGAGTGAACACGATTTCAGTTTACGCGAACCAAGCCGATCCCTTGACCAACAAACTTAAGGAGACGCCGCAACGCATCACGGCGGAGACGGTGGCCGAGGTGGCCAAGGTCTCCCGGGCCGCCGTTTCGCGTGCCTTCAATCCCGACGCGCCGCTGAAGCCGGAAAAACGGGCGAGCATCCTAAGGATCGCCGAGGAACTCGGCTATGTCCCCGATCGTGCGGCGCGCGCTCTCGTTACCCGACGCACTCACCTCGTTGGTGTGATTGTGCCCGATGTATGCAGCCCTTGGGAAAGCCAGGAGATCGATGCGCTCACCACAGCTCTCCAGGCCGAAGGCTTCGCCACGCTGCTCTTCAAGACGCGCACGGATTTCAGCATGGACGAGACGCTGCTCGCCTACATGCGCGGCTTCAATCCGGACAGCGTGATCGCCTTCACGGAGAACGTGCGTCCGCATATCCTCACCCGCTTCCTCGACCGGGCCGTGCCGATCTACGTGAACTACCTTATGGACGAGCAGCCGGTGGGTGGGTTGCGCGCGGCCGAACCGGAGGCGCTCTACGACCGGATCGATGTCGATCAGTGGGAGGGCATGGAGCAAGCGGTGGCGCTCCTTGCCGGCTACGGCTGCCGGCGCATCGCCTATCTTTCCGGCAAGCGCGATTCTCTTGCCGAGCAGGCGCGCCGCATGACGCTGGAAAGGCTGATGGCGCGGCGAGGCTTGCCCACGCCGACCATCATCTCTGGTGATTTCAGCTACGACGCGGGCCATGCCGGCACGCTCGATCTCTTCCGGGTCGGCGAGGGGGCGGACGCCATCTTCGCCGCTAACGACGAGAGCGCGTTCGGCGCACTCGACGCGCTGCGCTACGAACTGAAGCGGCGCGTGCCGGAGGATGTGAAGGTGGTCGGCTTTGACGACATCTCCCAGTCGCACTGGCGCAGCTACAACCTGACGACCGTGAAGGTGGATCTCGAGGCGCGCACCCGTGCGCTCGTCCGATTGATCCTGCGTCGCCTCAAGGATCCGGCGTCGCCAGCCCTTTCTGAAACCGTGCGCACGCGGCTCGTAGTGCGCGGCACGGTGGGCTAAACAAAAGGCATTGCATGACCGCTCGACGCATCCACCTGGTCTTCAAGACCCACCTCGATATCGGTTTCACGGACCATGCGGAAAACGTCCGGCGGCTCTACCACGAACGCTTCATTCCGCAGGCGATTGCGACGGGTGAGCATTTTCATGCCGAGGATCCGCAAAACCCGAAGTTCATCTGGACGACGGGCGCCTGGCTCATCTGGGACCACCTCAACACGCGTTCGCCGGAAGAGGTGGCGCGGCTCGAACGGGCGATCGAGAAGGGGGTGATCCGCTGGCACGGCCTGCCGTTCACGACTCATTCGGAACTGATGAGTCCTGCGCTCTTCCGGGCCGGGCTTTCCTACGCGGCCGAGCTCGACCGCCGCTTTGGAATGGAGACAATCGCCGCCAAGATGACGGACGTGCCCGGCCATACGCGCGGCATCGTGCCTTTGATGGCTGAGGCAGGATTGAAATTCCTGCATATCGGGGTCAACACCGCCTGTCCTCCTCCGGATGTCCCAGAGATCTTCCGATGGCGAGCCCCCGGCGGCGAGGAGATCGTCGTCATGTATCAGCAAAGCTACGGCGCCACCCATTTGCCGGAAGGGCTTTCGGTGGGCCTGAGCTTTGCCCACACCAGCGACAATATCGGCCCGCAGCAGATCCACCAGGTGGTGGAGGTCCTGCGGGAAATGGATCACCAGCATTCGGACGCAGAGATCCGCGCGGCCACCCTTGAGGACTACGGTGCGTTTCTGTGGGAGCACCGGGAGCGGTTCCCCGTGGTGGACATGGAAGTTGGCGACAGCTGGATCCATGGCGCTGCCGCCGACCCGGTAAAGGTCGCGCGGTTTCGGGCCATGCAGCGGCTCTACGACACTTTCGAGGCAGAGGGGCTTTCGCCGGCTCGGCGTGATTTCGGGCGCAAGCTGACTCTGGTGGCAGAGCACACCTGCGGCGTCGACATCAAGACGTTCCTGCGCGACGAAACGGCCTGGGACCGGCCGGCCTTCGAGGTGAAGCGGAAAGATGACTACCGCTTCCACTATACGGAAGCCTCGTGGGGCGAGCAGCGGGCCTATCTCGGCCAGGCTGTCGAGTCGCTTTCGGCAGAGGACCGCAGACGAGCGGAGGAGGCGCTTCGGGAGGCGGAGGTGCCGGCGGCGATCGACGTCCGGCCTTTGCCGCCGACGGGCAAGGTCGTGATCGACGGCATGGAGGCGGAACTCGACCCTGAGACCGGCGAAATCCTGGCGCTTGCCGTGGGCAAGTGGCGGCTCGAAGGAGACGGACGGCTGTTCGGCTACCGTTACGAGAGCTATGACGCCGACGATCTGGACCGATTCATGGACAGCTACCTTACGAAACGGCCGGAATGGGCGATCCTCGATCATGGCAAGCCGGGGCTCCGCCAAGCGCAGACGGCGCGGTCCGCGACCTTCAGGCCGAAATTGATCGGCGTCGCAAGGGATGGCGGCGGGCTTGTGATCGCCTGCCGGTTTTCCGGCCCAGCGCAGGAGCAGCTAGGCGCCCCCGCCCGGGTGGATTATAGGGTGCGGCCGACGGGCGACGGTGTGGAACTTGCCGTGATCCTGCGCGGCAAGCCCGCCAACCGCATGCCGGAAGCGGGATTTCTGGAGATTGCGCCGGAGGGCGCCCAAGGCTGGGATTTTTTGAAAACCGGGCTCTGGCAAGAGGCGGCGCGGACCGTACGGCGTGGTGGCGGAGCGTTGCAGGCGATCTTCGCCGCGCGGGCAGCGCTTGGCGGCCGCAGGGAAATCACGATCGAACCGCTCGACACGCCGCTTGCGGGACCGCTCGGACAGCCCTTCATGCAGTTCCCCGACAGGCCGCCGGCCTACGAAACAGGGCTCGCGTTCAATCTCCACAACAACAAATGGGGCACCAATTTCCCGATGTGGTGGGGGGGCGACTTCATGAGCCGCTTCCGCATTCGCGTTAACGGTTGAAAGGCGGCGCATGGGAAGACCAAGGCACCCGCCGTCGGCGACTGGCTCGACCTTTGCGACGCAACGTATCAGGGCCAGACATAGATGCGGCTGAAGCGCACGATCCTGATCTGCACCGCGTTCGCACTCGGCAGGGAACCCTTCGCTGCCTCTTCGAACCTCGACGAGTACAAGAAGATACTCGACGAGGTCGCCGACACGCTGATGGCCTGCAAGGGCAACGTCAAGACCTATTGGCGCTGCTGACGCCCGCAAACTCATTCAGGGTAAGCTTCACGACATCGAGATGAGCCTCCGGGGCATCCTGAGCGGCTTCGGCCTCAAGGTCGGGGCGACGACGCGGCGCACTTACGCGGGGCGCATCCGCGAGCTGATTGCAGGCCGCCCAGCCTCGCATCAAACAGGCCCACTTTTGCCTTCCGGGCCGTCGGGAACCAAGAGCCACACGACCGGTCTGCCTTTCTTTTCGCCGGAATGGCCCTTGTTACACTCCCGTTGATGCTATTTCATTTAGTTCAGCTGTTGGTACTGGCCGTTGCTTCCCGGCGCAGTGCCATACCCTATCAGGCAGGCTAGCGTTGGGGAGATTCAGAAAATTAAGACACCTGGAGTGGACCGCTGATGTATGCGTCGGGACCCCGCTAATCGGACTGGAAGGGAGAACTCGGCTTGCAACCAAACAGCGCAGCTCATAGCGTGATGAGGAAGATCGCTCGACACACTTGGGTCTGCGGGTTTAGCGTGTCGCCCCGATGCATAAAGAGGAGGGTTCTTTTGCGCTATATTCGTCCTAGTTCAATAGAAGATGCCGTTGGTCTCTTGGCGGAAGCGTCAGGCAAGGCAGCCGTTCTGGCCGGCGGAAGTGATCTGCTGGTGAGAATGAAGGGGGGCTTCATCGAACCCGAGCTCATCATCGACATCAAAGCTATAGACGCCCTGAGACACATAACTGAAAGCGAGGATGGTTTCGTCATCGGCGCTGCGGTGCCTTGCGCGGTCCTCGGCGAGAATGCAGCGCTCCGGCGGGCGTGGCCCGGCGTGGTGGAAGGCGCCAATCTCATCGGTTCCAAGCAAGTGCAGGGGCGTTGCACCATCGTCGGAAATCTCTGCAACGCATCGCCTGCGGCCGACAGCGTGCCCGCGCTGTTGGCGGCCGGTGCAAAGGCTCGGATCAGGGGCCCGGCCGGCTCCCGCACGATCGCTGTCGAAATGGTGCCGGTCGGGCCGGGCAAGACGTCGCTTGCGCCCGGCGAGATCATTGAGGCCATTCTGCTCGACAAGCGCCAGCCGCGTTCCGGCGACGCCTATCAACGGTTCACGCCACGCACCGAGATGGATATTGCGGTGGTCAGTGCCGCGGTGAAGCTAACTCTTGATGATCAGGGTGTCGTCCAATCGGCGCGCGTCGCGCTTGGCGCGGCGGCGCCGACGGTGCTTCTGGTCGAGGAAGCGGCCGAAATCCTCACTGGTTCGCGCGTCGACGACAAGACGCTTGACCGCCTGGCCGCGGTCTGTTCAGGCGCCTGTCGTCCCATAGACGACAAGCGAGGCACTGTGGAATTCCGAAGGAAAGTCGCGGGAGTGCTGGCCAAGCGGGTCGCACTGGCCGCCTATCAGCGTGCAGGACAGAAATGATGGCAGGCATAGCAGTTTCAACGAACATCAATAGCGACAACGCCGAATTTCTCTGTCACGCCGACGAGACGCTGCTCGACGTGTTGCGTGATCGCCTGGGGCTCATGGGAGCGAAGGAAGGCTGCGGAACGGGCGACTGCGGCGCCTGCAGCATCATTCTCGACGATCGGCTGGTCTGCTCCTGTCTCGTGCTTGGGGCAGAGGCGGAAGGCGGGCGCATCGAAACCGTCGAGGGCATGGCTCAGGGTGACCAGCTTCATCCGCTGCAACAGAAGTTTCTCGAGCATGCCGCCTTGCAATGTGGCATCTGCACACCCGGCTTCCTCATTGCGGCAAAGGATCTGCTGGCGAAGAATCCGGATCCGACCGAAGAGGAAATACGCTTTGGCCTTGCCGGAAACCTCTGTCGTTGCACCGGCTACGACAAGATCGTGCGCGCCGTTCAGGACGCAGCAGGCGTGATGAGAGGAGCTGACCATGAATTTTGATCCCAGCCACTCGAAACGCAGCTTCTCCTCCGTGGGCACTCGACCCATCCGGCCGGATGGAGTGGACAAGGTGACGGGCCGCGCGCGCTACGGCGCGGACTTCAACATGCCCGGCCAGTTGGTCGGACGGATTTTGCGCAGCCCGCACGCTCATGCCAACATTCGCAAGATCGACACGTCGAAGGCCGCGCAACTTCCAGGCGTCAAGGCGGTTTTGACGGCGGCGGACCTGCCCGACCTCACCGATGGTGACGCGGCGATGTATGACATTCTCGACAACTGCATGGCGCGCAAGAAAGCGCTCTACGACGGTCACGCCGTGGCCGCCGTGGCAGCAATCGATGCGCGAACCGCCAAGCAGGCGCTCAAGCTCATCGAAGTCGAGTACGAACTCCTACCGCACGTTACCGATGTTGACCAGGCGTTCGCGCCGGATGCTCCGCTCATCAACGACACGATCTTCACAACGGGCGTCGATCCCAAGCCGGATCGCCCTTCGAATGTCTTGATGCGGAGCCAGTTCGGGCATGGCGACGTCGATGCCGGGATGGCAAGCGCCGATTTCGTCGTCGAACGGACATTCAAGACCGAACAGACGCACCAGGGCTATATCGAACCTCACGCCTGCGTCGCAAGCGTCAGTTCGGACGGCACAGCGGACCTATGGGTTTGCACCCAGGGTCACTTTGTCTATCGCCAGCATTGCGCACAACTGCTCGGCATGGATGCCTCCAAGCTGCGCGTGACGTCGTCGGAAATCGGCGGAGGCTTCGGCGGCAAGACCCATGTCTGGGCCGAGCCTGTCGCGCTCGCACTGTCGCGCAAGGTCGGCCGGCCGGTCAAGCTGGTGATGACGCGCGACGAAGTGTTTCGCGCCTCCGGCCCAACAAGCGCCACGTCGATCGACGTGAAGATCGGCGCATTGAAGGACGGAACGATCATCGCCGCCGATGCGACGCTACGCTATTCCTGCGGCCCCTATGCCGGAGCATGGGCGGAGATTGGCGCCATGACCGCATTCGCCTGCTACAAGCTCGAGAATGTCAGGACGGTCGGCTATGAGGTGCTGGTGAACCGGCCGAAGACCGCGGCATATCGCGCGCCTTCGGCGCCGATGGCTGCGTTTGCAGTGGAAAGCGCCATCGATGAACTTGCCAAGAAGGTCGGCATGAATCCGATCGATTTCCGGATCCGGAACGCGGCACAGGAGGGAACCAAGGCATCCTACGGTCCAGTCTACGGCCCGATCGGCATCGGCCCGACACTGGAAGCCGTGAAGAACCATCCTCACATGAAGGCACCCCTTGGCAAGAACCAGGGGCGCGGCATGGCATGTGGGTTCTGGTTCAACTTCGGGGGCCAGACGTGTACTGATCTCAACATCGGGAAGGATGGCACAGTATCGCTCGCGGTTGGCACGGTGGATGTGGGCGGTTCGCGCGCATCGCTGTCGCTGGTGGCCGCAGAGGAGCTCGGGATCGACTATTCGCAGGTCAGAACGGTGATCGCCGACACGTCCAGTCTCGGCTACAATGACATGACCGATGGCAGCCGAGGAACGTTCTCGTCGTCGATGGCCACCATTTCTGCCGCCCGCAACGCTATCAAGATTCTCCGAGAGCGGGCGGCACAGATGTGGGACATTCCGGTCGAGGACGTGACCTGGGAAAAGGGCCATGCCGTCGCCAAGGGCGAGACGCACGGAAACCTTCCCAAACTGTCTCTGAAGGAGATTGCCGCGGCATCGGGCACCACGGGCGGCCCGATTGCGGGGCACAGTGAGATCGTCGCCGACGGCGCCGGCGTATCCTTCGCCACCCATATCTGCGATATCGAGGTCGACCCCGAAACCGGGGCCACCAAGGTGCTGCGCTACACCGTGGTGCAGGATGCCGGCAAAGCCGTGCATCCGACCTATGTCGAAGGACAGTACCAGGGCGGCGCCGCGCAGGGCATCGGCTGGGCACTCAACGAAGAATATATCTACGGCAAAGACGGCCGGCTGCAAAATGCGGGCTTCCTCGACTACCGCATCCCGGTGTGCTCGGATCTGCCCATGATAGACACGCAGATCCTGGAGATTCCGAATCCCAACCACCCCTATGGGGTTCGGGGCGTCGGGGAAACGTCCATCGTCCCTCCGCTTGCAGCGGTGGCCAATGCCGTGTCCAATGCGGTCGGCGTGCGGATGCTGCATATTCCCATGTCGCCGCCGCGGATCCTGGCAGCGCTCGATGCGTAAGGAGGACCGATGGTCGAGGTCACGCTCTGGGGCTCTCTCGCCGCGGCAGCTGAGGGCAACAGCAAGATCGAGATCGAGGCAAAGAATATCAGGGAACTGTTCGAAAGGTTGAGCGAACGGTTCCCTCGGCTCGAGCCGCTCATGGCACGAGGGATCGCAGTCGCAATTAACGGAACGATCTATCGGGACACCTGGTCGAAGGAACTGCCGACGGGCGCGGAAATCTATTTGCTGCCGAGGCTGGCAGGCGGTTGAAGGCGGTCGCGAGAGCGCCCATGCAGACGCACTGTTTCGACGAGGCAATGCATATCTCACCTTGATCGTCGTGCTGCAGCAAAGACTTGCAATCGCATTCAATGCGGTCAAGGCATCCATGCAAGCGGGGAGGCGGCTCCTACATGGAACGCCTTATATCAGCTTCATCTCCCTCCGGCGAAACCAACGGAGAATAGTTGCAACAAGTTCTTCGGGCTGTTCGAAGGGCAAGAGATGGGCTGCGTCTTCGATGACTTGAACCTCGGCATCCTTCAGAAGCTTGGCGAGCGCCTCGTTCGAAGCGCGAGTGGCCAAGTGATCTTCGGAACCGGTGAGTAGCAGTACCGGGAAGCAGAGATCTGGCAAGTACGCCGTCGCGTCGGGCCGCGCCATCAAAGCGCGGTTCTGGCGCTCGTGAACCGCGGGCGGGCAGTCCGCAACCATCTTCAAAATAGCGGCAATCAGATCCGGCTTGTGCTTGCTTGCGTTGGAAATGACTTTCGGCACCCAACCAAGCGCATAGGCGATCATATCGGCATTTGCCTCTGCGATGCGGGTTTCACGGTGCGCGGGCTCGCATTCACCGACACCATCAGCATTCGTATTGGCCAGAACCATCGCACGAATGCGGTCTGGTGCCTGGCGACCCATTTCCAGAGCTACGCGCCCACCCATCGAATGCGCCAGAACGATCAGATCGCCATCCGTTTCGGTCAGCGATCGGGCTGCCATGTCTTCGATCGTGTCGTCACGGCTGATGTCGGCGACATGCACCGTGGCCTCCGCGAGGCTCACGGCTTCGGCCACAGTGCTCCAAGTACGAGCATCGGACATGATCCCTGGGATGGTTACGAGTGTCGTCATGGCTTGATTCACCAGTCCTTGAAGGGGCTGTCTGCCCCTATCGCTGCTGCAGGTACAGGTCATGGGGTTCGCTGGCTTTCGTGCGCGGCCAAGTACATGGGGCCGCCGCGGTGCCGCGGGAACCCGTAGCCCGTCAGCATCACCACGTCGATATCGGAGGCGCTTTCGGCAATTCCCTCGGCCAGCAGAGCATGTCCTTCCCGTTGCATGACGCCCAGAATGCGCTGCATGATCTGCACGGATGAAAAGGAAAGCGCGTTTACGCCGGCCTTTGCTCTCTCCTCCTCGATGATGCGGGTCACCTCGGGATCGACCTTCTGCCCCCCGTCGCCGTAGTCGTACCAGCCCCTCTTCGTCTTGCGTCCGAGACGGCCGGCTTCGCAGAGCCTGTCGGCAATGTGGCAATAGGGCAGCGCAGGGTCTCGGATCGATGCTGTGCTTTTGCGCTGTGCCCAGGCGATATCCAGCCCGCTCAGGTCCTGCACCTCGAAAACTCCCATGGCGAAACCGAAATCGCGCATTGCTGCATCAATGTGCGCCGGCAACGCCCCTTCGAGCAGCATGAACTCGCAGTCGCGCCGATAGGCCGCCATGATGCGATTGCCGATGAAGCCATGGCAGACGCCGGAAACGACGGCGGTCTTTTTCAGCCGCTTGGCGAGCGCTGCACCTGTTGCGAGCGCCCGGTCTCCCGTGTGACAGCCACGCACGATTTCCAGGAGCTTCATAACATGGGCAGGTGCAAAAAAATGAAGTCCAAGCACGCGTGTAGGGTCGACCGTCATCTCGGCGAGCCGATTCACGTCGAGATAGGACGTGTTGGTCGCAAGTACGGCGTCGTGTGGCATGATGGCGTCAAGACGTGAGAAGACGTCGCGCTTGACGTCCATGTCTTCGAAGACCGCCTCGACAATAAGGCCACAGGAAACGAGCGGCATATCGTCAGGGCTTGCGGCGAACCGGTTGTATACCTGGTCAGCGGCCTCGCGAGAAACGGTGCCGCGTGCAACGCTCGCATCCAGCATCTCGCCCACCCGGCCGCGGGCCGCCTCTGCAGCAGCTGCATCGCGCTCCAGAAGCTGAACCTCGCAGCCACACAGAAGCAGCGCCGTCGCAATGCCGGCGCCCATCGTGCCCCCGCCGACGACACCGACACGCGCCAGATCGGCCGGCTCACTGTCAATCGATGCCAGGCTGCGCCCCGCGCTGCGTTCAGAGAAAAAGGCGTAGCGAAGCGCCGCGGCCTGATCGGAAGCGGCCAGACGCAGGAAGCGCTCTCTTTCCCGCTTCAGGGCCTCGTGCGCTGGTAGATGCGCGCTGTCTCTGAGAGCTTCCAGCGCCTCCATCGGCGCCTTGGCACCGCGCGCCTTCGCCTTGATGGCCGTTGCCTTGCCCTGCCAGTCCATGTCTGCCGCGTTGCGGCAGGGGCGGTCGATGAGGGGCGGCAGTCCTGGCCGGGCTGCGAGGTCGTCGGCGAAGCCTATTGCCGCCGAAAGGAGATCCCTGTCACACAGGCGGTCGACAAGGCCGATGGCGAGGGCTCCCGGCGCCGCGACGGGCTTGCCGCCTGTCACCATCTCGACGGCGTTCGATACCGGGATCAGGCGTGGCAGGCGCACGGTTCCGCCCGCGCCGGGTATGATGCCCAATGTCACCTCCGGCAAGCCAAGCCTTGCCTTGCCATCGGCGATCCGCGCCGTGCAGGCCAGCGACAGTTCCAGTCCGCCGCCCAACGCGGCGCCGTGAATGGCCGCGACCCAGGGCACGCGGGCGCCTTCGATCGCGTCCACCACCGCCGGCAGGGCGGGGGCAAGGGGCGGCTTGCCGAGTTCGCTGATATCCGCGCCGGCCACGAATGTGCGTCCGGCGCACCGGAGCACGGCTGCTCTGATATCGGTATTGCGGTCGAGGTCGTGCACGAGCGCGAGAAGCTCCGCGCGGACAGCCTGGCTGATGGCGTTCACAGGGGGGTTGTCGATCGTGACGATCGCGATCCCATCGCGGTATTCACAGCTAACCAGAGACGCCATGTCGTCCTCCCGTGCAGTGGCCGGTGTGGTCATTTGGAGCCAGCGAGTGGTTCAATAATACTCAAATGCCGCATCTGTGCTGTCTATAGCCGCGAATGGCCTGGCGGTAACATAACCAATGGTTTGGGCACCCCTTCCCGATAGGTAGGTTCAAAATCGGCACCGCGTTCGGATAGATACCGCCTGGAGTGAGGAACGCAGGAAGCCCATGAAGCTACACGTCGAAGCGGATCCCGAGCAGGGACGACCGCCGTTGCTATTGGTTCACGGCATGCTGTCGAGCCGAAATCACTGGCTGCCGAACCGGCGCCTGTCGCAGCGTTTCCGCGTCATCCGGATCGACCTGCCGGCGCACGGCCTGTCGCCAGCGCCAAGGGACGGGACCGCCGCCACGCCCGAGGCCCTGGTGGACACTATCGAAGCCGTCCGCAGACGGTTGCAAATAAGCGAATGGTATATTTGCGGGCAGAGCTTCGGAGCGGCTGTGACGCTGCGTTATGCGCTGACGTTTCCCGATCGGGTTCTTGCTCAGGTCTTTACCAATGCCAATGGCGCCCTGCGGGAGGCTTGGGAGCCATCGCAACAGCGCCGCAGTCAGATGCAGATAGACGACGTTCGGCGCGACGGTCACGTCGCAATGCGCCGCCTGCCCTATCATCCTTGCCACGCCAGGCGATTTCCACCGGACATGAGGGAGATATTGAGCCGGGATGCCGACGCGACGGACATCGATGGCATCGCCTTGCTTCTGGCGGAGGCGATCCCGCGATTGTCGGTTCGAGACAGGCTGGGCGAACTGCGTGTGCCAACCCTGCTGGTCAACGGGCTCTGCGAGAAGCAGTTCCAACCGACGCGGAAATGGATCTCCGCAGCGCATCCGCATATCGAGATTCGGGACCTGGAAGGTGGGCACTCCATCAACATCGAATGTCCGGAGGGATTTGATGCTGCGGTGACGCAGTTCCTTTCGGCCCAGCGATGAGAACAGGTATCGCCCTTCCACGACATGATTGTTCCCCTGGGCCGATTGGCTACCGGCGGGGGGCAGTTGCGTGCGGTCCCGTTTGAGATGAGCAACAGCAGCCACATTGGCCGCCTCGCGCTCATCTATTCGATCGGATCGCTCGGCGGCACGCTCGCGCTCTGCCTCGGATCGCCGCTTCCCTGGATGATCGGCCCCCTGCTGGTCACGGCCGCGCTTTATCTCTCCGGCCTCGCGGAGATCGTCATTCCCGTGAAAACCCGGCCTGCCGGCCAGATCGTCGTTGCATCCCAGGTGGGTGTCTATTTCTCCCCAGCCGCATTCGCGATGATGCTATCGCTGGCGCCTCTTCTGGTGGGGGTGGCCCTGGCAACGGCGGTCTGCGCGTTCACTGTTGCACTCCTGCTGGCGCGCGCGGCGCGGCTCAGCCTCACCGCCGCCTTCATCGCGTCGCTTCCAACCAGCCCCGTCGAGGCGGCGATCATGGCAGAGCGGTTCCGGTGCAATCCGGGTCCGGTCATTCTTTCGCAGACCATGCGCATAGCCGCAGTCGTCGTGCTGGTTCCGATCATCATCTATGCTGTTGACGGCTGGCCCGCCTCTGCGGCCGTGCGCATGTCCGCCCCGTTCGATCCGCCGGGAACCGCGATCTTACTGCTCATCGGGGCAGCGGGCGCGTTTGCGTGCCGGCTGCTGCGCATTCCGAACCCTTATTTTCTCGGACCGCTCGCCGCCTCGTCGGCCCTCGCGGCTAGCGGCTTTGGCCCGTACTTCCATCCCGGCGTCATTCTGTCCGGTGCGCAGGTCGTGCTTGGGGTCTGGCTGGGATCTACATTCCGCAGATCGCTGTTCCAGTCAGCCGCACGGCTGGTCACGACGTCCATCCTGGCGACATTTGTCCTTGTGGCAATGACCTCCGCCGTCGCCGTGGCAATCGCCGTCACATTGGGCCTGGACTGCGAGCTGATGGTTCTCGGTGCCGCACCCGGCGGCGTCACCGAAACGGCGCTGACGGCCAAATTCCTGGGGCAGGACGTGGCGCTCATCACGGCGTTCCACCTGATCCGCATCTTCATCTTCATGCCGAACATTCCGTGGGTCATCGGCCTGATCCACCGTTACGAGAAGCGGCGTCCGCCTGCGAATGACCAGCGTGATTAGCGTCGGATTGGTCGTGAACCACGGGTCTTTGACCCAAGAAATCGAGTGTTCTGTCCAAATCAATGATCAGTTTCACTCGCTGTCGTGATTGCCCATAACTGAAGGAGGGGCGCAGCGTGGAGAGATTGTTCTCGCACCGCAGCAAGGAGGAGATCATGGAAAAACAACCTTTCGACGAGGGTAAGCAGCGCGTTGCCGATTGCATCCGCCTGCCTTTGCCCCTGCTCGAGGTCGCCGCGGGGCTGATGCTTCTCGCAACGTTGATCTGGTACGTCATCGACGCGCGTTCGCTGCCCGAGCCGTTCAACGCGACGGATATCGGAGCGGGAGGATTTCCGCTACTGATCGCCACCGGCACCATTCTTGCCACCGTGCTCATGATCGGCTTCGGTCTTGCGGGCATGATGGGCAGGATGGAAAGGGACGTGACCCGCTGGCGTCGTCCCTTCTACGTGCTGGCCACAAGTCTCATCTTCGTCGCGCAGGCCGCCTGGTTCGAGACACTCGGCGTCTACCTCTGCGTGGCGCTTTTCTCCGCCGCAGTCATGCTCGCCGCCGGAGAGCGCCGCCCTTTGCATGTCCTCGGTGTCCCTTTGGCTTTGGTCGCCTTCATCTACGTGGTGTTCGCGATAGCACTGAACGTCGTCTTTCCGTGAGGACCCGAAATGATTGAAAATCTGCTACTAGGCTTGTCAGCATTCGGTGATCCCATGGTGTGGATCAGTCTCGTCTTCGGCGCCCTTGCCGGCTATCTCATCGGGGCAATTCCCGGTCTCGGCCCAAGCCTTGGCGTGGCGCTGCTCATCCCTTTCACCTACGGGTTGGACCCTGTCGTTTCGATCGTGGGACTGGTCGCGCTTTACGCAGCCGCCGAATATGGCGGCGCGATCACGGCCATCTTGATCAACTCCCCGGGAACGTCGGCGGCCGTCGCCACCGCCTGGGATGGCTACCCGCTGACGCAGCAGGGACGAGCAGGTGAAGCCCTGATGGTGTCAATCGTCGCTTCGGGCATTGGCATCTTCGTCAGCGCGCTGTTCCTCTTGTTCACGGCCGTTCCCCTGTCGGAGCTCGCACTTAGCTTCGGACCCGGTGAGTATTTCGCGCTGGCGGTCGTCGGTCTCAGTCTGGTCGTCGGCCTTGCAGAGGGCCTGGTCGTGAAGGGCGCCGTCGCCATGGGCATCGGCCTCGCTCTGGCGACGGTTGGCCTTGACACGCAGACCGGCGTGCCGCGCTTCGCAGTCTCGACGGAGCTGTTCGAAGGTCTTCCTCTTGTACCCGTGCTGCTCGGTCTCTACGCGCTGTCCGAAGTCCTGTTCATGGTGGAGGAAGGCGCCGCCGCCAAGGTCAAGAGCCCGCCTGTCGGCGGATTCATGTCATGGAACTGGAAAGGATTTTGGCCGCTCAACGGCGTCATCATGAGAAGCTCGGTGCTCGGCTACGTCATCGGCATCATCCCGGGCGCGGGCGCCTCGATAGCATCCTTCATCGCCTATGCGACGGCCAAGAGGACATCCAAGGCTCCGGAGCTCTTCGGCAAAGGTTCGGTAGAGGGCGTCGCGGCTTCGGAGGCGGCAAACAACGCTGCCGTATCCGGGGCCATGGCGCCACTTCTTGCACTCGGCATTCCAGGATCGCCAACGACAGCGGTGATGATCGGCGCGCTGATGATCCAGGGCATTCAACCCGGCCCGTTGCTGTTCAGCCGCAACCCGGAAATTCCCTATACGATTTTCGCCTCCCTCTGGATCGGCGTGCCCATCATGGTGTTCATCGGCCTTGCCGGCGCACGCGGCTGGGCACAGGTGGCCAACATTCCACGACCGGCGATTGCCGCCATTGTCTCGGCAATCTGTCTTGTGGGGGCCTATTCATCCGAGGGCACGATGTTCCCAGTATTCGTGATGACGGCCTTCGGCATCCTCGGCTACCTGCTGCGCAAGGTGCAGATACCGCTCGCGCCGGTCATCCTCGCGCTGGTGCTGGGTGAAGTGATGGAGACCAACTTCCGGCGGGCGCTGATCACATCGCAGGGAAGCCTGGATATCTTCTACACCTCACCTGTCACCGTTGTTCTGTCGCTGATGGCAATACTCGCCTTCGTGCTGCCCGCCATCGGCTTTGTCCGGCGCCGGCGGCGACCCGGGCCAGCCGCGGGCGAGGTGGCTTCCAGGTGAAATCCGATGCGGAGAGCCGACGGTCGGCCGGCTCTCCGCTGGCCGGTACCAGACCAACGTTTAGGTCTATCTGACCTGACCAAATCTCAGTTCATTCCGCTCGCGCAATGAGAACAATACAGACCGATCGGAGAGGAGCCGGGGTCTTCATCTTCAACCTTTGGGAGGAATTGCATGTCACTCAATCTGCTCAAAACGATACGGGCGAACAGTGCTGCCGTGTGTATGACGATCACAGCCGCGCTTGTCGCCGCCCCCGCAGCCGCAGAGACAGCCTGGAAGCCGTCCGGTCCGGTCAACGTCCTGATGCACACCAAGCCCGGCGGAACCGCGGATATCTTCATTCGCACGCTCGCACAGTCGCTTGAGCCTCTGATTGGCCAAACCATCGTGGTGGTGAATGCACCCGGTGCCGGGGGCGCGACGCAAATGGCGCGTGTTGCCCATGCCAAACCCGATGGCCTGACGCTCGGGATCAACACGATGAGCCACTTTACGAGCATGCTGACAAATCTGAAGGGGACGTTTTCCGTGGACGATTTCTCCTGGGTCGCTTCGACGCAGGAAGATCCAATCATTTTCTTCGCTCGCGCGGACTCGGACATCAAGACGATCGGCGATCTGGTCGCCAAGGCTAAGGCGAACTCCGGTAAGATCAACATCGGCGGTTTTGGCCCCGTCGGATCGATGCAGCACCTGGGCACGTCGATGCTCGAAAAGGCAGCAGGCATCAAGCTCAACTGGGTCGGCTTCGACTCCACGCCCGACATCATGACGGCGTTGCTTGGGGGCCATGTCGATATCGGCGTCTCCAACCTCGGCCCGACTGCGCCGTTCTTCGAATCCAAACGCATCATAGGTTTGGGCGTGCTGGGGGAGACGCGGCTTGAGGGCCTTCCGGACCTGCCGACCTTCCGCGAACAGGGCTTCGAGGTCGATACCAGCTGGGTGCAGGTTCGCGGCCTCTTCGGCCCGAAGGACATGCCGCTCGAACTGCAGCAACAGATCGCCGATGCCTTCCATGAAGCAATGAAGGCAAAGAGCTATCAGGACTATGCCCGCAACACCGGCGTGGTCGACTCATGGATGGGGCCGAAAGAGTATGATGCATTCGTTCGCAAGGTCAGCGGCACGGCCGTGAAGCAACTCCAGGCGGCCGGCCTCCTGCAGTAACGGGACGGGCCGTCTGTTCGTAAAAAGCCGGGTGGCCCTTGGGGCGGCCGGGAGGGGACGATGCGAAAATGCCAAAGGAGGACCCATGACGAAAGCGCTTGCCGGATTGCGTGTCATCGACACCACCCATGTTCTCGCGGGACCGTTCGCCAGTTACCAGATGGCGGTCCTCGGCGCAGAAGTCATCAAGATCGAAGACCCGTCCGATCCGGATCAGGCCCGCCTTCAGGGATCCGACCGGGCGCTGAGCAATGCAGGCATGGGAACCGCCTTCATGTCCCAGGCCTCCAACAAGAAGGCCGTGGCGCTCAACCTGAAGGTCGAAGGCGGGCGCGAGGCACTGAAGCGGTTGATCGAGACGGCAGATGTTTTCGTGGAAAATTACCGGCCCGGCGCATTTGAAAAGCTCGGACTTGGCTATGAGGACATGCGGGCGCTCAATCCCCGCCTCATCTATTGTTCCATCTCCGCATTTGGATCCACGGGTCCCCGGCGCGAGCAGACGGGTTACGATTCCGTACTGCAGGCCTTTTCCGGCATGATGGCGATGACAGGCGATCAGGACAGCGATCCGCTGAAGTGCGGAGCACCGGTGGTCGACTATGCAACGGGAACAACCGCAGCCTACGCGATCACGGCGGCGCTTTTGCAGCGCGAGCGCAACGGCGGCAAGGGACAGTTCGTCGACGTCTCGATGCTGGACGTGGCGCTGATGCTGTGCAGCCCCTCTGTTACCGGCTATCTCTGGAATGGCAGCCATCCCAAGGCCAAAGGCAATCGTTTTCCGTTCGCCACCATCGGCCTCTATCAAGCATCCGACGCAGACCTGATGATCGCCGCCTCCAACCTGGAGCAGCAACGCCGCTTGTGGATCGCGCTTGGCCGGGAGGACCTGATCAAGATCAATAACGACCAACGTCTTGACGGCCATGCGGAGGAACAACGCGCGCTCCGGCAGATCATCGTGACCATGCCCGCCGAATATTGGGAGAGTTTTTTCCGCGAGCGCCGCATTCCCGCGGCGCGCGTGCGTCACCTGAAGGAGGCACTTGCCGATCCGCAGATCGCGGCCAGGCGCGTACTGCACAAGCACGTTGCGCCCGGCAGCCCCGTGGATGGCCTTGTGGTGCCGGTTGCCGGCTTCACCATGTCGGAGAGCGCGCCCGGCCTGACCTTTCCGCCACAGGAAGTGGGGGCGCAGACCGAGGACCTTTTGCGGGAGCTCGGTTTCGATGATGCTGCTCTCGAGAAGCTTTTCGCCGAGAACGGCGCCTCCTTCGCCCACAGTCAAATGAAAGCGGCAGTCGAATGATCAACCCGCTTTCGACATTGGCCGGGGCCGCCGAGGACTGGCGCGAGCGCCCACTGGAGGGTGAGGTCCGCTGGGCGGCGCGGCGCGCCGTGCTGGACTGGTTTGCCACGACGCTGCCCGGTTGCATCCGGCCGCCGGCGACGCTGCTTGCGCCCGCGATGAAGGAGGTGGAGGGGAGCGGCGGTGCCTGGTCCTATGTGGATGCACGGACATGCAGTCCGCGCCGGGCCGCGCTTCTCAACGCGGTCGCCAGCCACACGGTCGAGTTCGACGACATCTTCAAGGATGGCGGCTATCATCCCGGCAGTCCGACGATCGCGGCCGCCCTTGCCCTGGCCCAGCATCTCGGCTCGACCCTCGATGACCTGCACCGGGCGATCATTGCCGGTTACGAAGTCGGTTGCCGCATTTCTCTCGCCATACAACCCAGCCACTATGCCTTCTGGCACACGACCTCGACGGTCGGGACGATCGGCGCGACGGTCGCCGGAGCGATGCTGCTCGGCGGTGACCGACGCGGCATCGGCAACGCTATCGCGCTTGCCACCAGTTTCGCGGGCGGGCACCAGCAGAACCTCCAGGGCGAGGGCATGGCGAAGGCGCTCCATCCGGGGCATGCGGCCGACGCTGGGCTCATGGCGGCAATGGCAGCCGTGGCCGGGGTGACCGCGTCCGCGGACAGCCTGCATGCAGAAAATGGCTTTGCCGCTGCCACGAGCGATACGGCCGGCGACTGGGCGAATGCCCTTGACGGCCTCGGCACGTGGACGCCGATCACCCGCATGACCGTCAAGGCGCATGGCTGCTGCGGTCACATCTTCCCCGCGCTCGACGCCATCGGCCTGATGCGCGACGCACACGGATTTGGCCCCGCCGACATCGAACGGATCGCGGTGTTCGGTTATCGCGCCACACAAACGATGTGCAACCGGCCAGATCCCGTCTCGGCCCAGGACGGGCGTTTCAGCCTTCAATACTGCCTCGCTGCGCACCTGATTTTGGGAGGAGTCCGGCTTTCGGCCTTTGAGCCCGAAGCAATGGCACGGCCGGACATCCGCGGTTTAATGGCGAGGATCGAGCTCTGCGAGGATCCCTCTCTTTCAATGGATTATCCCGGCCGCCGTCAGGCGCGCCTGCGTGTTTACCTGCGCGATGGCCGCATGCTCGAACATCTTCAGAAGACGCGGCGAGGGGATCCGCAAGACCCGCTCGACGATGCTGAACTCGTTGCGAAATTCCACGAGCTCTCTGCCGGAATTATCGCAAAGCGGGAAGCGGAGAGCATCGTCGCGGCAATTCTCTACGGCGATGACTTGCCGGGAAAACTGACATTAGCCGGAGCAGCGCCGCGTTAGGTGCGGCGCCGAAACGAGGTGGGCAAGACCAGCCGAACGGTCGGTTGCCCGCGAAGACATTTACGCGTCAAGCCAAAGTGAAACATCGCGCTGGCCGTCTGCAAGGCCTGCGAAGGGACAGAAGGAACGAGATCCATGACAATCAGTGTTCGTGAACACGAATTCATCGCGCTATCGCACAAGAACGGCATAGCGACGGTAACATTGAATCGCCCGGATGTTCGCAACGCCGTAAACGACCAGATGCGCTCGCAGTTGATCGACGTGTTCGAGCACCTGGCTGCCGACAGCTCCGTGCGCGCGGTCATTCTGACCGGGGCGGGTAAAGGCTTCTGCTCCGGCGGAGACGTTTCGGGGATGCGCGCGCGGCTGGATGCAGCACCCGGCGATGTTGCGTTCAATGGCTGGACCCGTCAGCGAAGCACGCACAGGGGAGTTGCGGTTATCCATGGCATAACGAAGCCGGTGATCGCCGCCGTCAACGGAGCGGCATTTGGCCTTGGCCTCGACATGGCGCTCGCCTGCGATTTCATCATTGCGGCGGAAGGCGCGAAGATGTCGATGAGCTTCATCAAGCGCGGGCTCGTTTCCGACGGTGGCGGCATGTATTTCCTTCCGCGCCGGGTCGGTCTTTCCCGTGCCAAGGAGCTGATCCTGACCGCAAGGGTCGTCGAAACCGGAGAAGCTCTCCAGATCGGCATGATTGATCGCGTCGCTGCGCCGGAAAAGCTGCTCGATGAAGCACAGACCTGGGCGGAACAGCTGAGCTTTGGCTCCCCGGCCGCCGTGGCGCTGACCAAGTCCATCCTGGACAGGTCATTCGAAAGCTCGGACGAGGCCATTTTTGCGCTTGGGCGCGAGGCGCAGGCGATCTGCTATACGACCGCCGAGCATCGTGCATCGGTTGAAGCATTCCTCAACAAGACGAACGGGTAAGGTGGACGCTATGACATTCATAAAGGCGCTCCTGAACCCCGCCAGCGTCGTCGTCGTTGGCGCATCGTCCGATCCCACGAAACTGACCGGCCGGCCGATCGCCTATCTTCAGCAGCACGGATATCAGGGACGGATCTATCCGATCAATCCGCGCTCCGAGGCGATCGGTGACCTGAAGTGCTACGCCGATGCGCGCACTCTTCCGGAGGCACCGGATCTCGGCCTCGTGCTCGTCGGCGCAAACCGGGTGATCGAGTCCGTTCGCGAGCTCGCCGCGGCAGGAACGAAGGTGGCAATCGTTCTCGCCAGCGGCTTCGGCGAAGCCGGCGAAGAAGGGCAGCGCCTGCAGGCGCAGCTGCGCGAGGCTGCCGGGCCGATGCGCATTCTTGGCCCCAACACCATCGGTCTGGTAAACCTGAGCGACGGCATCATGCTGACGGCCAGCGGTGCCATGGAAATGAAGGATTTCCGGGCCGGCGGCATTGCGCTGTTGTCGCAGAGCGGCGGCATCCTGGGTTCGCTCCTGTCCCGCGGCGTCGGCCGAGGCATCGGCTTTTCCAAGCTCATTGCAACAGGTAACGAGGCCGACATCGAAGTCGCTGACCTGCTCGAGGCCGTGGCGGACGATCCGGCCACCACGGTCGTCGCCCTTTACCTCGAGACCGTGCGCAACGTCGAGAAATTCCGCCATGCGGCCACAAGGGTGATTGCAGCCGGAAAGCCGATCGTCGCCTATAAGGTCGGCCGATCGGAGACGGGGGCGCAGTCCGCTGTTTCACATACGGGTGCGCTGGCGGGCGCGGACAAGGTCTATGACGCGCTGTTCAAGCAACTCGGGATCATTCGTGCCCAGACCTTTGCCGATCTTCTGGATATTCCGGCGGCGCTTGCACAGGGACGTGTACTTGCCGGCCGGCGGGTAGCCATCGTCACTTCGACCGGTGGTGCTGCAACCATCGTCGCCGACAATGTCGGCCTTGCCGGCCTCGAAATGCCGAGCCCGGATCCGGAGACGGCGCAGAAGCTGCTGGCACTGGACCTCAAGGAGGCGGTCCTCGATCGTAATCCAATCGACGTGACGCTGGCTGGCCTGCGGCCTGACCTGTTCCGGGCCATCCTGAAGATTCTTGCCAAAAGTCCGAGCTACGATGCCATCGTGGTCGTCGTCGGCTCATCCTCCATAGGCCAGCCGGATGTGGTTGCGCGTCCGCTGCTCGATTCGATGGACATCAGCAACAAGCCGGTCATGGCGTATGTCAGCCCCGAGGCACCAGGGATCGTTCAACATCTGAACGCCAGCGGTATACCCGCCTATGCGGCGCCGGAAAGCTGCGCAGCGGCGCTGAAGGCGCTCCAGCAGCGTCCAGATCCGCATGCCTTCGAAGATCGGGCAAAGCCGGTGGTCGATATTTCGGATCTGCCAACGGGCGCGCTGAACGAGGCGCATGCAAAACGTCTCTGCGCGCAATTCGGCTTGCCGATCACAAGGGAAGTGACCGCAACGACGCCGTCAGAGGCCGCAAGCAGGGCGGTCGAGTTCGGCGGACCTGTCGTCATCAAGATCCTCTCGAAGGAAATCCTGCACAAGTCGGAAGTCGGTGGCGTCTCCGTCGGTGTCGCTTCGGGCGACGTCGAGGCGACCTGTGAGCGGATGTTGATCAGGGTGAAGGCCGCGACCTCGGCAAGTATCGACGGCTTTCTGATTCAGGAACTCGTCAAGGGCGGCATCGAATTTATTCTCGGCTACAAACGCGATCCACAGCTCGGTCCCGCAATTTTGCTTGGCGCCGGCGGAGTGCAGACCGAGCTTTATCAGGACGTGGCGATGCGCCTCCTGCCCGTGACGCGTGGCGAGGTAAGGGAGATGATCGGCGAACTGAAGTGCTCGGTACTGCTGGACGGGTTTCGCAGCAGTCCGGTCGCCGACACGGAGGCTCTGATCGATGCGGTGCTTTCTTTCGCCGATATGGTCTCAGCCCTGGACAGCCGGTTGGAAGAAGCCGAAATCAATCCGATCTTCGTCCTTCCGAAAGGTGATGGCGTCCGCGCCGGAGATGCCCTCGCGGTGCTTCGGTAGCTCCGGTACTGACGCTGGCGCCGGTCTGACCGGGTAGAGCCAGTGGCGCCCACTTTCAACGCTCACCGTCATTTTGGAGGCGCTCAGCGATGTCCAATGTCTATCTCTGCGACTATGTCCGCACCCCGATCGGCCGTTTTGGTGGAACGCTCGCTTCCATCCGGGCTGACGATCTCGGCGCGGTGGTGTTGAAAGCGCTTATGGCCCGCCACCCCTCTCCAGATTGGCAGGCAGTGGATGAGGTTGTTTTCGGTTGTGCCAATCAGGCCGGCGAGGACAACCGCAATGTCGCGCGCATGTCCTTGCTTCTGGCCGGATTGCCGGTGGACGTACCGGGAACGACGATCAACAGGCTCTGTGGCTCCGGGATGGACGCGATCATCGCCGGCGCACGCGCTATCAGGGCCGGAGAGGCTGATCTGATCATCGCGGGTGGCGTCGAAAGCATGAGCCGTGCCCCCTTTGTCGTACCGAAGGCCGAATCCGCTTTCAGCCGCACTGCGTCGATCGAGGACACGACCATCGGCTGGCGATTGATCAATCCGCTGATGAAGGCACAATACGGCGTAGATTCCATGCCGGAGACGGCCGAGAACGTGGCGGAGGCTTTCGGAGTTTCGAGGGCGGATCAGGACGCATTCGCGTATCGCTCGCAGAAAAAGGCAGCGGCCGCGCAGGCCAATGGCCGCTTTTCAGAGGAGATCGTCCCCATCGAGGTTCCTCAGCGGAAAGGCACCCCCGTCCTGTTCAGCCAGGACGAACATCCGCGCCTGACAACGCTCGATGCCTTGGCCGGTTTGAAGGCTCCATTCCGGCAGGGTGGCAGCGTAACGGCGGGCAATGCCAGCGGCGTAAATGACGGCGCGGCTGCAGTGATCCTCGCTGGTGAGCAGGCGGTGAAACAGCACGGCCTGACGCCGATCGCGCGTCTTCTGGGCGGGGCTACCGCGGGCGTCGCGCCCCGTATCATGGGCATCGGACCGGTGCCAGCCTGCAGGAAGCTGATGGCGCGTCTGAAGCTGGAGCCTGACATCTTCGACGTCATCGAACTGAACGAGGCCTTTGCAAGCCAGGGCCTCGCCTGTTTGCGGGAACTTGGCATCGCTGACGAGGACCCGCGTGTCAATCCGAACGGAGGCGCTATCGCCCTTGGCCATCCGCTCGGTATGTCCGGCGTGCGCATAGCCGGGACGGCGGCTCTCGAGCTGGTAAAGACCAAGGGGCGATATGCTGCGGCGACCATGTGCATTGGCGTTGGGCAGGGAATTGCGATCGCGATGGCGCGGGCATGAGAGCACCCGGGCAGGAGTTCGTCGGCCCGGCTTCGAAATACCTGCTTTATCATCGTCGCGACAAAAAGCGCTTGCTGCGCGGTTCGGATCGATTTGCGCGCCGGAGACAATGCCCTATGAGTAAATCATGAACAATCCCATTCCACCTCTCAATCCGCTACGGACATTCGAGGCGGCTGCCCGTCTGTCGAGCCTCACACATGCAGCACAAGAGTTGAATGTGTCGCAGGTTGCCGTCAGCCGCCAAGTCAAAGTGCTGGAAGATTATCTGGGCGTGGTGCTATTCAAGCGGCTACACCGCGGTATCGAGCTGACAGAAGAGGGAAGGCAGCTCTACGAGGGTGTAACCCGCGCATTTGTCGAGATAGGCAATGCCGCGAAACGGGTTTCCCGGCGCGGCAGGCGGGATATTCTGGCCATTCAGTCCTACACGACGTTCTCGCAACGCTGGCTCATTCCGCGCTTGACGCAATTCCATGAAACGTTTCCTCGTATCGAGGTGCGGCTGAGCTCCTCCATCGCGCCGGTCGATTTCGAAACGCAGAATCTGGATGCCGCCATTCGTGCAGGAAAGGGAAACTGGCCGGACCTCCACAGTGAGAAGCTGGTCGACGTCGAGCTCATTCCCATCTGCTCGCCAGCGTTTCAGGCAATGCACAAGTTGAAGACCCCTGATGATCTAAGCCGTGTCAGGCTGTTGCATTCCATGGCGCGCCCCACCGACTGGGCCGCCTGGCTGAAGCGTGTTGGATCAACTGTTGATCCCGGCCCCGGGGTTCGTTTCGAAAGCTCCGCGCTTGCCTACGAGGCTGCGTCTTTGGACATCGGGGTCGCTATTGCGACGAAGGTCTTCGTCAACCGGCATCTCCAGACCGGCAGCTTCGTAGCGCCTTTCAGCATGACCTGTTACAGTGGCGAAGGCTATTACCTGACCTGGCCCAAGAGCATAGCACCGTCACTGCCCCTCCAGAAATTTCTTGTTTGGATGCGTGAGCAGATCAACGAAGAGCATCAGGTCTAAAAGGTATTCGGCCTGCAGTCATGTCAATGCTGCGACACGACATAGCTCGATCGGATGGGGACTGCCCATGAAGGCGCGGATATCTGTCCTGACGCTTGGCGTTGCTGACCTGGAACGGTCGCTCGCGTTTTATCGCGACGGTCTGAAGCTGCCGACGCAAGGCATCGTCGGCCGCGAATTCGAGCATGGCGCCGTGGCGTTCTTCGATCTCGCCAACGGCATGAAACTGGCAATCTGGGCGCAGGACGACCTTGCACATGACAGCGGCTTGCCGAAGGCCCCGGCCAGCGCGACGTCGTTCTCGATCGGCCATAATGTGTCCCGGCGAAGCGAAGTGGACGAGATCATGGAAGAGGCAGCCGGTGCCGGCGCGCGGATCGTAAAGCCTGCTGAAATGACGTTCTACGGAGGATATGCCGGATATTTCATCGATCCGGACGGGCATCTTTGGGAGGTCGTGTGGAACCCGGCCAATCTGCGGTCCGAGGACTTGGGTGATTGATCGGCGGGAGGACAAGCCCGACCTCGCGCCCATCCTACGGCGGGGCTTCAAGCCGTCACCCCGGTCCTGTCAGCAGACGAAAAGGGCGACGGCCAGGATCAGATTCATCCAGTCCTGCGCTTCTTCCTTTCCATTAGCGTTGTCATCACAACCTCCACGGATGAAGTTGATCGCGTTTGTCACCTGGCTCCAGGCGGACTGGGCCGATGACTAATCGTGGGGCGGTGAGCGCAGGGGAGCGGGCCATCTGCATTGGATAGTGTTACAACGGTTTGACGTGGACACTATAGCTGGACCAGTTCCTGGAAAGGGGTTCGTCAACCCAGTTTCGGGTTGATCGAAGATTGCCTTCATCTAAATCACGGAAGGGCTTCGATCGTCGGCGGCATCCAACGCCCGTCCAACGCCACCGCCCTGGGCAGATAGAGCCTCATGACCGCATAGAAGGTTTCGCTGGGAGCCGGAAGCCAATTCGATTCCAGCTCAGGTCCTGGGTTTTCGTGCTGCAGGTACAGGACGATCTCACCCTTGTCGCCCTTCTCAAGTCCGGCAAGCATCGGCGAGTTGATCAGATAGCGGTCGATGGGGTTGTCGACAAGGAACTGTTTGGGCCTGTCGTACATGGTCAGCGACCAAAAGGCATCAACCGGTGGAAGCGTCTCGGGGGTGAAGGTCAGGGTGTATCTTCCTGTCTTACCGGTAAGTGGCGCCTTCTGTGCGTCGAAGGCATAGATGATATACAGCGCCTCCTGCACGGAGTTGCCGTAGATGCCGCCTTGCGCCGCCGCGGCGCGGACCATGAACCGACCCTTCATGAATTCGGGCGTACCGAATATCTTGGACGAATCCGTCAGCCGGGCAGCCTCGTCGCGAATCTCCTTTTCCGCCGCAACCGCCACCTCTTTCATCACCGCCACTGTGTCGGGTGAAAGATCCGTCCCCGGCCATGCTGCTCTTTCCCGGATACTGAGCTTGGCGAGGTTTTCCCGCTGCGCCTCATCACCCGGATAAGGTGGAGCGAACTGCAGCAGGAAGGCGGCAAGCGACCAGTAGTTCGTAACCATTAACTCGTCGGAGATAGGCGCCCAGTTCACGGACGGAGGAGCAGCCGAAGCCGGAGTTCCCGCATAGGCTGATAGCAGCGCCACCTTGTAGCCCGCCTGGATCACCTTCACCTTCTCGAGATCGTCGCGCGAGAAGAGCTGCGTCCTGATGATGCCCAACGCGAGCGTGGTCGGCATTTCGATTATGCGCTTAATGCCCTTCGGTACATCGCCCTTCCAGCCAGGGCCGGTGATCAGAAAATCACCGCCGCCATTGCCGTCCACCCGCGTTCCCAGATAGTCAACATTGTTGGTGTAGAGGTCGATGAGTTGCAGCGAATAGTAACGGTCCTTCTCGATCGGCGGCATCGTTACGACGACGGGCTCCGCCCTCAGATCGAAGACGATGAAGGAATAGGGCGTGTCGGAGTTCGGCGTGATGATTGCCGTATCTTCAGGCGTGTAGACCCTGGCGATGCTGACCAGAGTGTTGAATGGGCCCTTGTATTGGCTGCCGTTCGGTTCTAGCGCGTATTGATACATCGTGAGGTAGTTCTTCACCATCGGATAGGTGTAGATGTACGCCTCACGGGCGATAGCCCTGATGTTATCCTGCGCAAGAGCCGAAAGTGACGGCAGCAGCATCAGTCCAGTGGTGCCTTGCAAAAAGGAGCGGCGCTTCATCGTTTCGCTTCCCCCGCGACCGGGAACTTCCAGCTTCCGTCGAGGACTCGCATCTGGGGCCGATATAGGCGGACCATGTAGTTCCACCCTTCGGGTGTCGGCAGGCAGTTGGCGACTTTGCCATCGCAGCCTCCGAACTGGATCGTGACAGAGCTATCCTGGCTCTTGTGAGCGGTCACGTTATTCAGGGAGTAGGCATTGAACTGGTTGGGAGTAAAAAAGCCCTCCCTGTTGTAGACCGTGACCGACCAGAAGTCTTTTACGGGAACGTCCTTCACCGTCAGTTGGTAGATGCTCTTGCCGTCATTCTTTTCCGGTGTCACGTTGAGATAGAGCGCTTCCTTGTCCGGATTTCCACCCCATCCAAGTGCCGATCCAATCAGATGCCGGACCGGATCTACTTCGTCG
>ATWE01000024.1 GCA_000421085.1 Ensifer sp. USDA 6670 | reverse complement strand
CCTCAGGATCGGCGCGGTCGTCAATGCCCGCGAGTCGAGCATCGCGCGGGAATCCGACGCGGTCTTTCCGATTCTTGCGGGCCCTGAGATCGGCGTCGCCTCGACCAAGGCTTTCACCTGCCAGCTTGCAGTTTTGGCCGCACTTGCCGTCGGCGCGGGCAAGGCCCGCGGGACGATCAGCGACGAAGAGGAGCAAGCGCTCGTAAAGAGCCTTGCCGAAATGCCGCGCATAATGGGTCAGGTACTGAACAGCATCCAGCCGGAGATCGAGAGTCTGTCGCGCGAACTGTCCAAATGCCACGACGTGCTTTATCTCGGCCGCGGCACCAGCTTCCCGCTGGCAATGGAAGGGGCGCTGAAGCTCAAGGAGATTTCGTATATCCACGCCGAAGGCTACGCCGCAGGCGAGCTGAAGCACGGACCGATCGCCTTGATTGACGAAAACATGCCCGTCATAGTCATCGCGCCGCATGACCGCTTCTTCGACAAGACGGTATCGAACATGCAGGAGGTTGCCGCGCGCGGCGGCCGTATCATCCTGATAACCGACGAGAAAGGTGTGGCCGCGTCGAAGCTCGATACGATGCACACGATTGTGTTGCCGGAAGTCGACGAGATCATCGCGCCGATGATCTTCTCATTGCCGGTCCAGCTTCTCGCCTACCATACTGCCGTCTTCATGGGAACCGACGTGGACCAGCCGCGCAATCTCGCCAAATCGGTGACGGTCGAATGATCATCCGGCCGGAAACCGCGGGCGATGCCGAGACCATCCGGCAGATTACCGAGGCGGCCTTCGCTGGGCAGCCCTATAGCGACCAGACCGAGGCCGGTATCATCGACCGGCTGCGCTCCGAGGACGCGATGACGCTGTCCCTCGTTGCCGAGGAAGAGGGTGAGGTGATCGGCCACATCGCTTTTTCGCCTGTCACGATCACCCCGTTCGCGGTCGGCTGGTACGGGCTCGGTCCCGTGTCGGTGAGACCGGATCGGCAAGGACGCGGCACGGGGAGCGCACTCGTGCGCCGCGGGCTCGATATGCTGCGCAAGGCGGGGGCTTCAGGCTGCGTCCTGGCGGGTGATCCGGCCTTCTATGAGAGATTCGGTTTCCGCAACGAGCCTGCTCTTGTTTTTCCGGGTTGTGCGCCGCAATATTTCATGGCCTTACCCTTGTCGGGAGGGCTGGTTTCCGGCACCGTCACTTATCATCCCGCCTTCGGAGCGGACTGACGGATCGATGGCAACGGCATGACGGAAAGTTCCAAAAGCGGCATCATCGCAGCCCGGCTGCGCAACTACTTTCTGACCGGGCTTATCATCTGTGCGCCCCTGGCGATCACGGTGTGGCTGGTCCGCTCCTTTATCGAGTGGGCCGACGGTTGGGTGAAACCGTATCTGCCGAGCTTCTATAACCCCGACAATTATCTGCCGATCGCGATCCCGGGTTTCGGGTTGCTCGTCGCCGTCGTGGTCATCACTCTGGTCGGTTTCCTCACTGCGAACCTCGTCGGACGCTCGATCATCGGCTTCGGCGAGTCGCTCCTCAACCGGACGCCGCTCGTCCGCTCCATCTACAAGTCACTGAAGCAGATCTTCCAGACCGTGCTTCAGGACCAGTCGTCTTCGTTCAAGAGGGCAGGGCTGATCGAATACCCAAGCCCCGGGTTGTGGTCGCTGGTCTTTATCGCCACCGATGTGAAGGGCGAGATTGCTGCCAGGTTTGGCGAGCGCGGCATGGACATGGTGACGGTCTTCCTGCCTCCGACACCGATCCCCACCGCCGGCTTCCTGCTCTTCGTGCCGCGCGATAAGATCATTCCCCTGCAGATGAGCGCCGAAGATGCTGCGAAGCTGCTGATCTCCGGAGGCCTCGTCGCACCGGATTACAACCCGCTGGCAAATGCGCCGCCGCGTGCGATCAAACAGCAAGAGAGCGTTTGAGGTCGCCGGGGATGATCAGCCGGCACGCAGGAACCGGATCGCCTCGTCTCGCCGGAAGAGATAGAGCAGCGTCCTGAGCGCCTGGCCGCGTTCCGACGTCAGTTCGGGATCCCTGTCTATGACATAGGCGGCGTCCTTGCGCGCCATCTCCAGGAGGTCGGCATGCGCCTCGAGGCTTGCGATGAGGAAACCCGGCGTGCCGGACTGCCGCGTGCCGAGAAGCTCGCCTTCGCCGCGCAGCTTCAGATCCTCCTCGGCGATCAGGAAGCCGTCTTCGCTTTCACGCAGGACTGAAAGACGCGCGCGCCCTGCTTCGCTGAGCGGGCTCTTGTACAAAAGGATGCAGGTCGAGGCTTCGTCGCCGCGTCCCACGCGGCCGCGTAGCTGGTGCAGTTGCGCAAGGCCGAAGCGTTCGGCGTGCTCGATGACCATGATCGTGGCATCCGGCACGTCGACGCCGACCTCGACGACCGTCGTAGCCACGAGCAAACGAATTTCACCGTTCTTGAAGGCGAGCATGACGGCGTCCTTGTCCGGCCCTGCCATGCGCCCGTGCACCAGGCCGACATCCTTGCCGAACCGTCGAGCAAGGCCCTGGTAGCGCTCATCGGCGGACATGGCGTCGGTCTCCTCGGATTCCTCTACAAGCGGGCAGATCCAATAGGCCTTCTTGCCCTGCCGGAGCGCTGCGTCGAGCCTCTCCACGATCTCGTCGGTACGTTCGTTCGGTATCGTGACGGTCTGGATCGGTTTTCGCCCCGCCGGCTTCTCCGTCAGCTTCGATACGTCCATATCGCCGAAGGCGGCGAGCACGAGCGTTCTCGGGATCGGCGTCGCGGTCATGACGAGCATGTGCGGCGAGATACCCTTGGCCGTCAGCCGCAGCCTCTGATGCACGCCGAAACGATGCTGCTCGTCGACCACGGCGAGGACGAGTTGGCGATAGACCACAGCGTCCTGGAAGAGTGCGTGCGTGCCGATGACCATCTGCGTCTCGCCGGAGGCAATGCGTTCCAGTATCGCGTCCCGTTCCTTGCCCTTCGTCCTGCCGGTCAGGATATCGATCGTGATGCCCGCCGGCGCGGCCATCCTCGAAAGCGTGGCGTGGTGCTGCCGCGCGAGAATTTCCGTTGGCGCCATCAGCACAGCCTGACCGCCGGATTCGGCCGCCGCCAGCATCGCCATCAAGGCCACGGCCGTCTTGCCGGAGCCGACATCCCCCTGCAGCAGCCGCAGCATGCGGTCGGCTCCGGACATGTCGGCAAGTATCTCGTCAACGGCCGCCGACTGACTGTTCGTCAAGGAGAAGGGCAGGGCGGCGATCACCGGACCGCTCAGCCGGCCGGTCGGATGAATCGGTGTACCGGAGACTTTGCGCAATCGCTGGCGAACGAGGGAGAGCGAAAGCTGCCCCGCCAGGAACTCGTCATAGGCGATCCGGCGGCGCGCGGGCGCCTGCGCGTCGATATCGGTTTCGTCCCGCGGTTCGTGCAGGCGTTGGAAGCTTTCTTTGGCGCTGTTGAAGCCCTGTTGGCGCAGGAGTGCCTCATCCAGCCACTCCGGCAGGTCCGGGACGCGTGCCACTGCCGCCTCGATCGCCTTGCGAAGGGGCCTCGAGGTCAGGCCTGCCGTCAGCCCGTAGACAGGCTCGACGAGCGGCATGTTCTCCGATTCGTCCGCACGGACCATGTAGTCCGGGTGGACCATGGAAGCCCGCCCGTTGAACCAGTCCACCTTGCCGCTGACGATCACCGTCTCATCGATGGGCAGGGCCTTCTCGAGCCAGTTCCCTCTGACGCGGAAGAAGGTGAGCGCCAGTTCGCCGGTCTCGTCATGGAGAAAGACGCGATAGGGTACGTTCGATCTGCCACTGGGAGCCGGCTGGTGCCTGTCGACACGTCCGGTGATGGTGACGATCGATCCATCCGGAGCATAGGCGATTCCGGGCTGGCGGCGGCGATCGATCAGGGAATGAGGGATATGGAACAGAAGATCGACGACGCGGCAGTCTTCGACCGTCTCGCGCCCGAGCAGGCGTGCGTAAAGTTCGCCGGTCTTCGGGCCGATGCCGGGCAAGGTGTCGAGAGGCGAAAACAGCGGATCGAGCAGGGCAGGGCGCATATCAATGAAATTGCGACGATTATTCCGACTTTGGCAAGGCTGACAACCCGCTTTCCAGCGTTTATAGAGCCCATGATCTCGATCCGCCAGAGCGGCGGTGAGCAGGAAGGACATCCCATGACCGGCATTTCGCGCACGAGCGCCGATCTCGACCCGCGTCGGCGCAGGATTCTTTTCCGCGCGTGGCACCGCGGCATTCGGGAGATGGACCTGATCCTCGGCCAGTTCGCCGAGGCGGAGCTCGCCGCCTTGTCCGAAGCGGAGCTCGACGAACTCGAAGCGATCATGGGGGAGGAGGATAACGACCTCGTCCGCTGGATCACCGGAGAAAAACCGCTGCCCGAGCGTTATGCGACGGAACTCTTCTTCCGGATCGCTGCCTATCGCCCGGATTTCGACCCGGTTCGCCACGAAACGAAGTAGACATGACGATGATACCTGGCCTCGACTCTAAGAAGATTCTTGCGGCGACGCGGGAAATTACGATCGGCCCGGTGCCCACGGGCGCAGAGGCGCTCGTTCTCGCCGAGCTGGCCCGGGCCGGGGCGCCCGTCGCCTATATCCTCTCCGATGGCCAGAAGGTCGCTGACCTCGAACAGGTGCTCGGTTTCGTTGCTCCCGACATCCCGGTCCTGACGCTGCCCGGTTGGGACTGCCTGCCTTATGACCGCGTCTCGCCGAGCGCCGACACCTCGGCGCGCCGGCTCGCCGCGCTGAGCGCGTTGATCGCCCACCGCAGGAAACCGCATCCGGCGATCGTGCTCGTCACCATCAATGCAGCGCTGCAAAGGATCTCACCGCAGGATGTGATCGAAAGCCTCGCCTTCACGGCACGGCCCGGCAACCAGATCCGCATGGACGACCTTGCCGCCCGGCTGGAGCGAAACGGCTTCGAGCGGGTCCCGACCGTGCGCGAGATGGGCGAATTCGCCGTACGGGGAGGCATCCTCGACGTCTATGTACCCGGCAGCGGCGAGCCTCTTCGCCTCGACTTCTTCGGCGATACGCTCGAGGCGATCCGCTCCTTCGACCCCGCAAGCCAGCGCACGATCGGGCAGGTCCGGTCCCTCGACCTCAATCCGATGAGCGAGGTATCCCTGACGCCCGAGACGATCAGCCACTTCCGAAAGCAGTATCTTTCTCTCTTCGGAGCGGCGACGCGCGACGATGCGCTTTACCAGGCGGTGTCGGAGGGACGGCGCTATGCCGGCATGGAGCATTGGCTGCCGCTTTTCTACGATCGGCTCGAAACGGTCTTCGACTATCTCGACGGCTTTCGCATCGTCACCGACCATCTGGCGCGCGAGGCCGCGGCAGAGCGCTCAAAGCTCGTTCTCGACTATTACGACGCCCGACTCGCTTCGGCTTCGCCGGGCAAGTCTCAGGTCACCCAGAGCACGCCCTACAAGCCCGTGCCGCCGGACATGCTCTATCTCACTGCGAAAGGCTTCGGCGAAGCCCTGAATGACCGAAATGCGGTCCGCCTTTCGCCCTTTACCGAACACGAGGGCGAAGCCCGCCAGGTCGTGAACATCGAAGCGCGTCAGGGCCTGCGTTGGGCCAAACCGGCCGGCGAGGCCGACAACGATGGCACACGCACCAATGTTTTCGATCAGGCCGTGAAGCATATCGCCGAGAAGCGTGCAAAAGGCGCCAAGGTCATCGTGTCCGGCTGGACCGAAGGCTCGCTCGACCGGCTGCTTCAGGTTCTGGCCGAGCATGGTCTCGCCAATATTCGGCCGCTCAAGGCGCTCTCGGACATCGGTTCGCTCAAGCCGGGGGAGGCCGCATCCGCGGTTCTCAGTCTCGAAGCGGGCTTCGAGACCGGCGACCTCGTCGTCATCGGCGAGCAGGACATTCTCGGCGACCGTCTGGTTCGCCGCTCCAAGCGCCGCAAGCGCGGCGCGGATTTCATCGCGGAGGTGACCGGCCTCGACGAGGGCAGTTATGTCGTTCACGCCGAGCACGGTATCGGGCGCTTCGTCGGCCTCAGGACCATCGAGGCTGCCGGCGCGCCGCATGACTGCCTCGAGCTCGTTTATGCGGACGATGCCAAGCTGTTCCTGCCGGTGGAAAACATCGAGCTTCTGTCGCGCTACGGTTCGGAAGGAACCGATGCGGTCCTCGACAAGCTCGGCGGCGTCGCCTGGCAGGCGCGCAAGGCCAAGCTCAAGAAGCGGCTGCTCGACATGGCCGGCGGCCTCATCCGCATTGCTGCCGAAAGACATACGCGCCATGCGCCGGTCCTTGCGGCGCAGGACGGGGTCTACGACGAATTCGCCGCCCGCTTCCCCTATGACGAGACCGAGGACCAACTGAACTCGATCGACGCCGTGCGCGACGATCTCGGTCGCGGCCGGCCCATGGACCGTCTCGTGTGCGGCGATGTCGGCTTCGGCAAGACGGAGGTTGCGCTGCGTGCCGCTTTCATAGCGGCGATGAACGGCGTGCAGGTCGCCGTGGTCGTGCCGACGACCCTGCTTGCGCGCCAGCACTTCAAGACCTTCTCCGAGCGTTTCCGCGGCTTGCCGATACGGATACAGCAGGCTTCGCGGCTGGTCGGCTCGAAGGAACTGGCCCTGACAAAGAAGGAAGTCAAGGAGGGCAAGACGGACATCGTGGTCGGCACGCACGCGTTGCTCGGCTCGTCGATCGACTTCGCCAATCTCGGCCTGCTCATCATCGATGAGGAGCAGCACTTCGGCGTCAAGCATAAGGAACGCCTGAAAGAGCTGAAGACCGATGTGCACGTCCTCACGCTCTCGGCGACGCCCATTCCGCGGACGCTGCAGCTTGCCCTCACGGGAGTGCGCGAGCTGTCGCTGATCACGACGCCTCCGGTCGACCGCATGGCGGTGCGAACCTTCATTTCGCCCTTCGACGCTTTGGTGATTCGAGAGACGCTGATGCGCGAGCACTACCGCGGCGGCCAGAGCTTCTATGTCTGTCCGCGCGTGAGCGATCTTCCGGAAATCCACGATTTCCTGAAATCCGACGTGCCGGAACTGAAGATTGCCGTGGCGCACGGGCAAATGCCGGCGACCGAGCTCGAAGATATCATGAACGCCTTTTACGAAGGGCGCTACGATGTGCTCCTCTCGACGACGATCGTCGAGTCCGGTCTCGACGTTCCGACCGCCAATACCCTGATCGTGCATCGTGCCGATATGTTCGGACTTGCCCAGCTCTATCAGCTGCGCGGTCGGGTAGGGCGCTCCAAGGTCCGCGCCTTCGCGCTCTTCACCCTTCCCGTCAACAAGACGTTGACCGGGCCTGCGGAACGGCGCCTCAAGGTTCTCCAGTCGCTTGATACGCTTGGAGCCGGCTTCCAGCTCGCCAGCCACGATCTCGACATCCGCGGAGCGGGCAACCTGCTCGGCGAGGAACAGTCGGGTCACATCAAGGAGGTCGGCTTCGAGCTCTACCAGCAGATGCTCGAGGAGGCGGTTGCCGAACTCAAGGGCGAGGAGGAGATCCACGATACCGGCTGGTCGCCGCAGATATCGGTCGGAACCCCGGTGATGATCCCGGAAGAGTATGTGCCGGACCTCAATCTGCGGCTCGGCCTTTATCGGCGCCTGGGCGAGCTGACCGACCTCAAGGAGATCGACGGCTTCGGTGCGGAGCTGATCGACCGTTTCGGGCCGCTGCCGACGGAGGTACAGCACCTTCTGAAGATCGTCTACGTCAAGTCGCTCTGCCGCACCGCGAATGTCGAAAAGCTCGATGCGGGGCCGAAGGGCGTCGTGGTCCAGTTCCGCAACAAGGAATTTCCCAATCCCGCGGCACTCGTGGGCTACATCGCGAAACAGGGAACAATCGCCAAGATCCGCCCGGATCAGAGCATCTTCTTCCAGCGCGACCTCGCAACACCGGAGAAACGGCTTTCCGGCGCCGCGATGGTGATGACGCAGCTTGCAGCGCTCGCGAGAGCCGGATGAGGAAAGGTGTGCGCGGTTGATCGCGACCACCAATTTCGTATACCCGTTCCGGACGGCGACACCGTGCTGCGATCATTCGTCCGCGGCGGGCCAATTGTTGGACGGTTCTTCGATGACCTGTTCGCTGACGGAGTCGGCGGGATCCGGGTCTCGCTCGTAGGCGAGCCGAAGCTGTCCAATCTCGTCAAGAATGGCGGCGTAGACATCCTGTTGGCGCGCGCCGACCACAACGGCGGCGTCGACCAGTTTCTCCAGTTCGAGGCGCAGATCGGCACGCCAATCATTCATCGTCATCGACCTCTCTCCTCAGCTCCATCTGAAAGTTCAATCCAGGCCGGCGCGTGATCGCTTGTGTGCTCCCATCCCCGGACATGCTTGTCGACCCCCGCAGCCGAAAGCCTCTTGGCGACATCCGGGCTGAGCAGGAAATGGTCGATGCGGAGGCCGGCATCCCTCACGAAGGCATTTCGGAAGTAGTCCCAAAAAGTGTAGACGCGCTCGCCGGGATGAAGCTGCCGGAGGGCATCCGTCCAGCCCTGTCCAAGCAGGCGATGATAAGCGTCTCTGACCTCGACGCGGAACAGCGCGTCGTTCACCCAACGCTCCGGCTTGTAGACATCGAGTTCCGTCGGCATGACGTTGTAGTCGCCAGCGAGGATCACCGGGACGTCGAGTTCCAGCAGCTCTGCCGCGTAAGCCGACAGCCTGTGGAACCATGCCAGCTTGTATTCGAACTTCGGTCCCGGATAGGGATTTCCGTTGGGCAGATAGAGGCAGCCGACCACCATGCCATCGATCGCTGCCTCGATATAACGGCTGTGGGTATCGTCCGGATCACCAGAAAGGCCCTTGCGCGTCAGCATTGGCTCCCTGTCTCTGGCGAGGATCGCCACGCCGTTCCAACTCTTCTGGCCGTGCCAAATCGCCCCGTATCCGGCAGCCTCGATGGCTTTGACGGGGAACTTCGGGTCTGGTGCCTTCAGTTCCTGAAGGCAGACGACGTCGGGTGACGCCTCCTCCAGCCACCGCAGCAGGACTTGCAGACGGCCATTCACCCCGTTGACGTTATAGGTGGCGATCTTCACGGAGCTAGTTCTTGCGATCGCCCTTGTCGCCCTGGCCGGGCTTGGCATCGTGTTTCGCCTTCTGTTTCCTGTCCGACGACAGGGAACGGCCGACATCCACCGATTGTTTGAACTTCCCGCTTTCGTCGCGCCGCACGTAGCGCTTGTCGGTCCCGGTATCGATGAGTTCGCGCTTCGACATCACTGCCTCCGTTCCTCGGCTTGCCCGACAGAACGCACGGAAAGCCGAAAAGTTACAAACCACCGGCCGCCGCGCCACATAAGCTTTCCTGTAATCCGGCTGGTTTGGCGGCACACCTCATGGGGTTGCAGCCCCAGCACGCAATGTCAGCCGCGTTTCATCTCACTCCGCCGGATGGTCCGGCGAGTGACTCGACGTGATGGACGTAATTCCGCCGCGTGTTCTGATCGACGAGGGCAGCGGGAGCGGCAACGACCAGTCCCGCGGCCGTTCCGACGGAATGGGCGGCCCCGGCGGTCGCCGCGACGATATGGTCCCCGAGCCCCAGGCGACTGTCGGTCAAGGTCTGGCCGCTGGACAGGCGGCTGCCGATCAGTCGTACGATTTCGGGCGACTCCGCAAACTTGGTGTGGTGCAGATTGTCGCCTGCCTTGATTTTGGTGAGGTCGACGACGGTGATCCCATTCGCCGCCAGCTCCTCCTTGTAGGGCGACTGCTCCGGATCGATCGCTCCCAGCCGGGAGACATTTCCCCATACGCGACTGGAAACGGCGAGCGCACGGTCGTCACGCGAGACGAAGAGGGTGAAGCGCGGCCGTTGCTTGCCCATGTCGGCGATCTGCGAACCGAAGACGTCGACATCGACGTCGGGCGCTGCCAGCATGACATTCCTGAACTTTGCCGGCAGCCCGTCGTTGCGGATGGCCATCTGGCGCAAGGACTCCAGCGCCAGCCAATTTCCCATCGAATGTGCCAGGATCGAGACTTCCTTCACCTCGGGATCATGCGCGAGATATTGGAATAACCGTTCTACTGCGTTGCGAGTATAGTTGGTGCTTTCGCGATCATAGCCATAGGCCAGCAGACTCCCGCGTGACGGCCATGTCGCGAGCACCGGGACACTGCGCGCGCCCGAGTCATGGACGATCTGCGCGAAACGGAAAACCGCATCCTCGAAATGGTTGTTGAACCCGTGGATAAAGACAAGGACACTGCCGTCCGGGCTCTTGCGCACCTGGCTGTTCAACCATTTTTCGGCCGCACCGCGGTCGATTTCCTCAGCCTTCAGTGTTGCGAAATCCGTATCGGGATTCGGTGGAAGCTTGCGCGGCCAGGCGACTTCGCCGGCCTTGCGGACTGTGTCGGACGGAATAGACACGGTGATGTCTGCGAATGTCGGGCTAAGCGCGCGCTCGCCGCTGAACATCTCGCCCGGTTTTTCCGCCCTGCCTCGGGTGGTGGTGACCAGCATCTCGACTTGAGCGGCCGACGGATTGGCCGCCACCGGCTCGAGCACCCCTGTCGGGCGGCCCGCACATGCGGAGAGCAGCATCAGGCACAAGACGCACGGCAAAGACCGCCATGATGGTACGCCGCCCCTGGCGTTCCGGGTAAGGTGCCGAGCCAAATCGATTACTCCTGTAAAAAACCGTATTCACGCCGGCAGGAAGAGGAACGGCGATCGAACAATTCGCCGCTCCCAGTTCTCAGCGTCCAATACAGACATCAACTCACCTTCTTCACGGGCGGTATCGTCCAGGAACCATCGATAATGGAGGGATTGCCCTCGTCAGGCCAATACAGGCGCATCATGAGGATAAATTTTCCCTGGGGGGCCGGCAGCCAGTTTGATTCCATGTCCGGTCCGGGGGATTCATGCTGAATCAGCAGGTCGATCGATCCATCCGCATTGGCCTTGAGCGGTTGCCGAGCGCTGATCGAATAGCGATTGAGCGGATTGTCGACGAAGAAGTACTCCGCATCATACATGGTCAATGACCAGAAACCCGAAACCGGCGGCGTAAGCCCTTTCTTGAAAGTCAGGACGTATTTTTCGGATCCATCGTATGCCCGCTTGATCACGCCGCTGTCGGACTTCAGCGAGGTGGGGTAGATCGCATCCTGTGGCCGGTTTGCCCCAAGCCCGATCGCGGTGATCAAGGCACGCTGGAGATAATTTGTGCCGTAGATGCCTGTTTTCGTGGTGAAGCCCCAGCCGTCGATGTCCTGAACGTCGCCATCGCTGAATTTGAAGTGCATCATGATGCGCGCAAAACCCACCTCGGGGACGCGCTTTGCGAAGGCTGGATCGAACTTGGTCTTGTCGAAATCCCGGCCGGGAACGATGCCCAATTCAGCAAGCTTGGCCACCATAGGCGCATCTGCGTCGGTGGGCGGATTCCGTTTCAAGAGTTCGGCGAACAGCGTGAAGTATTCGACGGCGTCCATCTTGTTGACTTGCTCGCGAACGGCGGTCTTCATGTCGATCGCGGGATCGACCTTGCCATTGGGCGCAGTCCAGTCCTTCCCCCAGGCGCTCAAGGGGTAGAGCTTCACTTCATCCTGCAGCTTGTGGACTTCGGCGTAGTCTTCTGGGGTTCCGGTGCAGTAGATGCGCCCGAGCAACCAGACGATGCTCGTCGGAGACTTGTATTGCTTGACCCCTTCCGGGAGCGCGCCTTCCCATCCGGGACCGGTAACCACGAAGGTCTGTGCCCCCGTGCCCGTGGTCCGCTTTCCGGGAACGTCGAACACGGTCGTCCAGCCGTCCAACATCGGAAACAGGGCATAGCGATCGTTCAGGTCGGGCAGGCTGACCACCCACGGTTCATCACCGACGTCGAAGAATGCGGTCGTATAGAGCGTATCGGCGTTGGGCGCCGTCACGTCCCGGAACTTGGCGTCCGGGTATCGGCGCAGCTTGATGATATGCCCCATCGGGCCTCGGGTTCCTTCGGTCTCGGCGACGTTGGTGATCACACGCCTGGTGATCTCCATGGTCACAAGAGGATAGGCATAGATGTAAGCCTCCACGGCCGAAGCGAACTCGTCGAGACCCTCCGGCAAATTCGCGACCAGCCCATCGCGGGCGGTCGCCGGCGAACCTATGGAGCCCGCTGCCATCAGGCCGAGACCGGCCACCGTCAACTCACGGCGCGTAATATTCATTGTACCCTCCGAAAAATAGATATGTGACGAAATGCTTCAAGCATCAGTCGATGCAGATCACGGCGTAACGCCGCCATAAGGTTGGTAATAGACCCCGAAAACGCCGGAGGAATTCTGCTACGGACAACTTAATCGCGAAAGACTTCCAACGAAGTTGCATACTGCTATAGTGCGTGTATTTCGTCTTGCCTTTTCATGCCAAGTTTGGTCCCCGAATGTTGAATTCTGCACCCTCGATCAGGATCAGGGCTTTCCTGCCCATTGCGCCCTATCTGGCCCGGCGCGGTGTCTCGGCAATCGAATTCTTCGAACGCCTCGACATCTCGCCGAACGTGTTCCAGAACGCAGACGGCTGGCTTCCCCGTGCCCAGTGCTTTCACATGGCCAACGAGTTGGCGAAGGTTGCGGCGGACCCGTTCGCGGGCGCGCATGTCGGCTTCATGACTGAACTCCGCGATCTCGGCGTGTGGGGACAATCGGTTCTCGCGGCGAGAGACGTAGCCGCCGCATGCGCGCTCGCGACCGGCAACGTGCCTACGATCCACCGCGGATCGGAGGTACGCTTCATGACGGAAGGCAAAACCGCTCGAATCGTCTTCCGCTTCGCGGACCGTTACGAGTTCGATCCCCGGCAGTTCATCTTCGGCAGCCTCGCGGTACTTCGCAAAGTGCCGCTTATGGCCGGCGAACCCTCCGCAATAAGGGTTCGGCTGACAGCTTCGAGGATGCTCGGGGACGGGGCGCTGGAGGAGTGCTTGGGGTCCAACATCGAAACGGGATGCGACCACGATATGATCGAGTTCGATCGGGAGCTGCTCGACCTCCCTCTCAAAACCGCCGGAAATCGGCCTTCGAAGGCGACAGAGGCCCTGGCTTCCGCGGTAGAGGCGGCGAAGATGCTCAGCGAAAGGCTGTCCGATGGTCATGCGCTTGGACTGGAGACCGTCGCGAGAACCCTTGGCATGTCGCCTCGGTCCCTTCAGCGGCGCCTCAAGTTTTGCGGCGTCGATTTCGAGGAGTTGCTTGATGACACGCGCCGCAGTGAGGCAATCCGGCTGATCTGCGAAGGTGTTCATAGCATGACCGACATCGCCTTAAGGGTGGGCTACAGTGATTCCGCGCATTTCACGCGCGCGTTCAAACGCTGGACGGGAGTAGCGCCATCCCGCTTCCGGAAATGATCGGAAATGACCGGCTGTAGCTATCCCCGCGGAAAAGAAGGTTCTCCCGATGCAGTGAAACGCCGCCGTTCCACGCGGAATTTGCTCTCTACGCAAGCTCAGTGAGCCGGATGCTCGGCCTTCATCTGCGCAATCTCGCGCAAAGCGCTGGTCAGCACCTCGACCGACTGCGCCCCCATCACCGCATACTGCTGCTCGATGATGAAGCAGGGAACGCCGGTCACGCCGATTTCCCGGGCCATGCCGATTTCCTGCCTTACGGCGTCCTTATCGGCGTCTGAGGCGAGGAGAGCCGCGATAACCGGTCTTTCGAGGCCGGCCTGTTCGGCGATGTGGAGGAGGACGGCATGGTCGCCGAGGTTGCGACCCTCTTCGAAATTCGCCTTGAACAGCAGGCTCACCACCTCGTCCTGCGCCGCTTCGCCGCCGGTCGCGGCCCAGCGGATCAGCCGGTGCGCATCGAGCGTATTCGGGCTGACCTTGACGGCATCGAAATCGAAGGCGATGCCGTCTTCCACACCGAGGCCTTCGAGCGTCCGGTGCGCTTCGTCGACGGCGGCTCGACCGCCGAGCTTGGCCGCCAGGTGCTCTTTATGGTCGACGCCTTCCGGCGGCAGATCGGGATTGAGCTGGTAGGGACGCCACTGGATAGCAACGTTGATCTCGCCGGCGACATTGGCGATCGCCTGATCGAGGCGATTCTTGCCGAGATAGCACCAGGGGCATACGACGTCCGAGACGATATCGATATTGACGGTTTCCATGGTGCCGGCCTTTCGCTTTACCAAAACTGCGACATAGGCCGGCCGTAAACATCTTTCAATGCGTTAGCGACCGGGTGCCCACTTACTGAACACGCTCGTCCCACCAGCTCGGCAATTGATAACCGTAAAGCGGTACCGTCGTCGGCCGGCCGATATGCTTCCACCGGGCAATCCATTGCGCGTCGAGATGGTAGAGCGGAACCAGATAGGAGTTGTTGACGAGGAGCCGGTCGTGCGCGCGAACGGCAGCGGTGAAGTCCTCGGGGTTGCGCGCCTGCAGGATGTTGTTGATCAGTTTGTCGACGTCCTTGTCGGCGACGCCGGCGAAGTTGTCGCTGCCTTGCCTGTCCCGAGTTTGCGAACTCCAGCGGTTGATCTGTTCGAGACCTGGCGAGAGCGACGAGGGGAAGGACTTGATGATGACATCGTAATCGAAGGACTGGCTGCGCAGCTGATATTGTGAATCGTCGACGGTCCGAACCCTCGCTGCGATGCCGAGCGGCGCGAGAAACCGCTGATAAGCAAGCGCAACCTTCTCTTGGCCGGCATTTTGGCTCATGATCTCGAAGGCCAGTGGCGTACCCTTGGCGTCGACCATCTTGCCGTCCTTGATGGAGTAGCCCGCTTCGCGAAGAAGGGTCACCGCTTCCCGGAGCACATTTCGATCGCGGCCCGAGCCGTCCGTCACGGGGAGTCGATAGCTTCCGTCGAGGATCGCCGGATTGATGCGCTCCCGCACGTCGCCCATAAGGTCCAGCTCACGATTGTCGGCTGCCACCCCGAGGAAGGAAAGCGACGAATTCTGCCAGTAACTCTGCGTGCGCGTATAGGCGCCGTCGAAGAGATTCTTGTTGACCCATTCGAAGTCGAAAACGAGAGCGAGCCCCTGCCTGAGCTTGATGTTGTCGAACATCGGCCTGCGCGTATTGAAGACGAAGCCGAGCATGCCGGACGGTGTCTTCGGCTTGAACGTTTCCTTGATCACATCGCCGCTGCGAACGGCGGGAAAATCGTAGGCGCGGGCCCATTTCGTTGCGCTGCCTTCGGCGTAGATGCCCACCACACCCTTCTTGAAGGCTTCGAACAGGGTGTTCTCCTGCAGGAAATATTCGACGGAGATCTCATCGTAATTGTCGAGGCCCACCTTCGAGGGCAGATCCTTGGCCCAATAGTCGGGGTTGCGGCGATAGACGATCCGTTCGCCAGGCCTGACTTCCGCGACCCGGTAGGGGCCGGAGCCGAGCGGCGGCTCCAGACTCGTCCGATCGAACGTCTCGACGTCGATCGCATGCTTCGGCAGCACCGGCGATAGCCCCAGCAACAGCGGAATCTCGCGGTCGGCCTCCTCGGTGAAGGTGAAGCGCACGCTGCGGTCCCCGACCTTCTCCATCTTCGCAACCTTCGAGAGGCGGTTGCTGAAGGGTGCGCGCCCTTTGTCGCGCAACAATTCGAAGGTGAAGATCACGTCTTCCGCGGTCACCGGCCGGCCGTCGGCCCAGCGCGCCTTGGGATTGAGGTTGAACTGGATGAAAGTGCGGTCATCGTCCCATTCGACGGTTTCGGCGAGCAGGCCGTACATCGTGAATGGCTCGTCCTGCGAGCGCTGCATGAGGGATTCGTAGACCAGGTTGCCAAAGCCCGGGTCCCACATGCCACGCGCGGTCGTGCGCATGCTCTTCAAAATGAAGGGATTGAGGCTGTCGAACGTGCCGACGACCCCGTAGGCGACCTTCCCGCCCTTCTTCACCTGCGGGTTGACGTAAGGGAAGTGCTTGAAATCGGCAGGCAAGGCGGGTTCGCCATGCATGGCGATCGCATGCACGGGCGCGGCCAGAGCACCATTGGCAAACATGCTGGCCGCCAGGAGCATCACCAGGCCGGAAACAACTGCGCGCAACTTCACCTCCCGTGGGGATTCAACAGGCCGATTCCGCGCAAGGTAGCAATGCGGGAGCGCATTTCCAACCGGCGTCGGGTCGGGAAAAGAACAAAGCTGGCTCCTGCCACATCCCGCACCGGTTCGAAAGGGCCGCTCGAAGCAAATGATTGCACAAAATCGCAACAAACACTGGATAAACCGCACAAGCCAATGTAACAGGTGTTTCCGGAATCGGGGCCATTCAAATGCCTCATTTGGCCAACAGGACAACGGCGGCTGACGATACTCACTCTGCGGAACTCTGTTCCGTGACCGGATTTCAGGAGACGGAATCACAATGATCTTCAAGTCGAACTTCACCACACGCGCGGGATTGGCAGCGCTGGCGCTTTCTTTCGCAGCAGCCGGTGCGCCGAACGTCGCATCCGCGCAGCAGGCGGGAGGCAAGCCGCCGCAGGGTTGGTTCAAGGTCTGCACCAAGCAGGAAGATAACGATGTCTGCATCGTCCAGAACCTGCTTACCGCCAATAACGGCCAGCTCGTGACGGCCGTCGGCCTCATTACCGTCTCCGGCAAGGTCAACCGCAAGGTCATGCAGGTTTCCGTACCGTCCGCGCGCATGATCCCGCCCGGCGTTCAAATGCAGATCGACGGTGGCAAGGGCGTCAAGCTCGACTACGCGATCTGCATGCCCGACAAGTGCGTTGCCGAAGCGCCGCTCTCCGACGCGCTTATCGCGCAGCTGAAGAAGGGCAACGAGGTCGTCTTCACCTCCGTCAACTTCCAGCGCGCCCCGAACCCCATCAAGATGTCGCTCGAAGGCTTCACCGGCGTTTTCGACGGCGAACCGATCGAGCAGTCCCAGCTTGAAGAGCGTCAGCGCCTGCTGCAGGAAGAAATGCAGAAGAAGGCGGAAGACGCCCGCAAGAAGCTGGAAGAGGCGCAGAAGGCTGCCAAGCAGCAGTAATCATCAGCTTTTCTGAATAAACAAAACGCCCGGCTCGTCGATCCGGGCGTTTTTGCGTACCTGCCTCCGCCGACGACGGTGCGGCGACCTTGCGCGGTCTCAGGCCGCCGCCTGCAAATCCCACCGGGTCAACCATTCGAAAAAACCCTGCGGCAGACGGGCGCTCTGTGCCTTTGCGATCTCATAGGCGCCGACGACCGGCGCAACCGCAGGAGAGAGCGCCAGGAGCTGCCCGCTGCGCAATTCCCTCTCCACGAAAGAGGGATTGGCCTGACCAACGCCCAGGCCGGAAATGCAGGCGTCTATCGCAGCCTCGTCGGTGTCGAAAACAAGTGTCCCGCCGCGCGGCTCGAACGCAAAGCCAGCCCGTTCGCACCAGCGATGCCACGACCAGGCATCTGCCGTATCCAGAAGTAGGGGAAGATCGAGAATCCGTTCTGCTTCGCGGCCGCCGTCGAGACCGGAAAACAGTTGCGGCGAGCAAACCGCAATGGTCCTGTCGACCAGCGATCCTGGCGCAAAGGCCTGTACCTGCGTACCCCGGCGATAGGTGACCGTCACATCGGCCGCTTCTCCGGTACCCAGCGCCAGCGAGTGAATGGAAATATCGACGGCCGGATTTTCCTGAAGATAGGAGCCAAGACGCGGAATGAGCCAACGCCGCGCCAGGGTTATGGGTGCCTGGATGACGAGCCGGCCGCGATCGGGCTGGATAGACCGAGCCCCGGTCTCGAGCATCGAAAGAGCGCTGTTGACATGGACGAGAAAGTGACGGCCGGCCTCGGTCAATGCAATGCAATTGTGCCGGCGGTTAAACAGCGTCACACCCAGAGCTTCTTCGAGCGATTTGACCTGGCGGCTTACGGCCCCCGGCGTCACATGCATCTCGGCAGCGGCAAGCGTCAAGCTGCCCGTCCTCGCCGCGGCGGCGAAAGCCGGCAGGGCGCCGAGCGGGGGGAAGGCGCGCGGTTCTGGTTTGAGTTTTTCTCATGCCAGCTTGAAAACCTTTCGATTGCAATGGTGTTGCCCATCGACTTCTTAAGTCAAAATAAGGTTGAGGAATATAGCGCTCTCCCGGGGATCTGTTTGGAATAATTCTAAATTAGGCTCGAAAATTCCGAAACCGAGGAGCTATAACGTCCTCGACAGTTTCTCCAGTTGCTCGATAGAACTCGAAAGATCGACAATCCTTCGAGCGATTTTCTATATTCAAGGCCGAGTATGCTTCATGAAATTTTCGGCTTTCTTGAGTTTATTTGCAAGAATAAACTTGAATATAGATGTCATGTATGCAATGCGGATCCGCACAGGGGTAGGGGATCCGGATCGATGCAGGCACCCACGGTCAGTCAGCGCAGTGATGATCCGTTTTTGGAACGGATCGGCTTGCGGCGTCCTCACGCAGCGTGCCTGCGACCACGTCCAGGCGTGCGGGCGAGTTCCTGTCGGCTGAGGCGCCAACGCTTGCTATCGGCGCAGCCGCGCCGGCATCTACTGGAAACCATCAGGAGGCTATTCATGATTTCCGGCCACAACCGCAACTCTTTCCTGTGGGCGTTCCGCACTTGCGCGGCCGTCATCACAGCCGTCGCGTTCTCCGCGGCCGCCGCCCGCGCAGACGAAACCAAGACGCTGAGCATCATCGACGACCGCGGCGTTACGGTCGAAGTGCCTGCTTCGCCCAAAAGGATCGCCTCAGTCTCTTATTTTGCGGCAGATGTCGCTCTGGCTCTCGGCATAAAGCCGATCGCGAGCACCTATATGGTCCAGGGGCGCAACCCCGATTTCCTTGCCGACTATCTCCAGGACGTGAAGGAAATCGGCCAGCGAGCCACTCCCAATCTCGAACTGCTCGCCGAGGCGAAGCCGGATGTGACGGTTGCGATCCGGCGCTATACGGAGGGGAATGCCGAGCAGATTGCAAAAGTGGCACCGTATCTCGCCTACAATCTGGAGCTCTATGCGGATAGCGACAGGACCATACAGCAGCTCGCCGCTATCCTCGGGCAGGCAAAGCGCGGACAGGAACTGAACGCCCACTTCAAGACTGCGATGGAGGAGTTTTCCGCCAAGGCCCCGAAGGACCGGCATCCACGCTTCGTCGTCATGTGGGGCGGCGATACTCCCTGGGTGTTCCGCTCCGAGAACATGACTGCGGCGATCCTCGTCGCGCTGGGCGGCGACAACATCGCAGGACAAAACCCGACGCCCTATCTGCCCGACAACTGGGGGATGGAAATGAGCCTCGAGACCATGCTGGAAAGAGACCCGGAAGTCATCTTCGTCTACGACTACGGTCCGGACCGGCCACACGAAAACAACCCGATCTGGCAGCAGCTTTCCGCGGTGAAAAACGGCCGGGTTCACTATGTCGGCGATCACTGGGTGGAAACGCACGGACCGATCGCGCGGGAAATCGTCCTGCGTGAAGCGGCACATCTGCTCTATCCCGAAACGTTCCCTTCTGTGGACGTCAAGGCCGAAGCGCGCAAGCTCATTCCGGCTTCCGTCGAATAGCGGCCGTTTCGGGGAAGCCGATGACACCGCGTGGCCGTTGTATCGCTGCCATCCTTCTGGCGGTCTCGGGGGCCGCGCTCATCGGCTTTGCGGCGCTGCTTGTCGGCGCCAAGCCCATGAGCGCGGAGGCGGCCATTCGTGCTCTTTTCGCACCCGATCAGGGTGTCGATGGCATTATCGTCTGGACGCTGCGGATCCCGCGCAGCATCGCGGCTTTCCTTGCCGGGGCCTCACTGGCGGTCGCCGGCCTGCTTCTCCAGGTCATTACCCGCAATCCCCTCGCTGCACCGGACCTGACGGGGGTTTCGGCCGGCGCCGTGTTGCTGATCGTCTTCACATTCATCGTTTTCCCCGCAGTCTCGTCGGTATTCTATCCCTTCATAGGGATGACCGGGGGGCTGTTCGCCGTTGCGATGACGATCTGGGCGGCCCGGAACGGACGTGCGCCGCCGCTCCATCTGGCGCTTAGCGGAATCACCGTCTCGCTGTTCCTCAATGCTATGACCGCATACATCCTCATTCGCGGTGCGCCGCAGTCGCCTTCCGTACTGTTCTGGTTGTCCGGGGGCTTCCAGGGGCGGTCATGGCCGCAGGTGAGCTACATGCTGCCATGGATCGCCATCGGCATAGGCGCGGCACTTGCGAGTCATCGCGTGATAGGGCTGCTCGCGCTCGGTGACGAGGCGGCCGCCGGCATGGGACTGAATACCGCTCGGTGGAAACTCCTTCTCCTCCTCTGTGCGGCAGCGCTGGTGGCCGGCGTCACGCCGGTCGCGGGGCCGATTGCCTTTATCGGCCTTACCGTCCCGCACCTCGTTCGTCTCCTGCGCCCTGCGGATGCCGTTTCAGCCATATTGCTCAACGCGTCGTTCGGCGGCGCTATTCTGCTTGCGGCCGACGCGCTCGCGCGCTCCGTCGCGGCGCCGCGGGAGATTCCGGTCAGCATCTTCACCGCCCTGATCGGCGGGCCCGTCTTTCTCTATCTCGTACAGCGGCGTCAGCCTCTGCCTGGCGGGAGGTCGGCGCGATGAGGATCACAACATCGAGATCAACTCGAACGGCGGGGGCCCTGGTCGTTCCGTTGATGCTGTCCGCAGTGCTGCTTGTGGCTGCTATTTTTCTCGGCGTCGTTGATCTGCCGGCCAAAGATATTCTCGCGGTTCTGATCGGCGGCGGCTCGGACGATGCAGACCTCATCATCGGCACCATCCGCATACCCCGCATCGTCACCGGCATGCTTGCCGGAGCTCATTTCGCGGTCGCCGGGCTCTTGCTGCAGGCGATAACACGCAATCCGCTAGCCGATCCGACTATCCTGGGCATATCGCAGGGCGCGACGCTGACGGTTGCGATCTTCCTGCTGTTTACGGTCTATGGCGCGAGCGCCGATGCGCACACGCTTTACAGCCTGCCCTTGCGCTGGCTGCCGCTCGTGGCGTGTGTCGGTGGCATGTCGACCGGATTTCTCGTCTTCAGCCTGGCAATGCGCAATCGGTTGAGCGTCCTGAGGCTGACGCTCTCCGGGATCGCCATAGGCGCTACGTTGCACGCACTGGCGATGGGGCTTGTCGCGGGGTGGGGCAGCGCTCGCTTCGAGATCGTCATGCAATGGCTGTCCGGCAGCCTGTATGCACGCAGCTGGGAGCATGTCATCTTTCTGCTGCCGTTCACGGTCGCGGCGGCGATCGCCCTGCCGCTATTGCACCGGTCGATCGACATGCTCCGCTTCGAAGAGGACGTCGCCCGTTCCTTCGGCCTCTCCTACCGGCTGCATTTCAGCCTGGTTCTCTTCACGGCCTGCGGCCTCGCCGCAAGCGCTGTCGGAACCGTCGGCCCACTGATCTTCGTGGGCCTCGTCGTGCCGCATCTGGCGCATTTTCTTGCGGGACGGCACTTCGGCATGGTCATGCCGCTCACCGTAGTCCTGGGCGCATCTCTCGTCACCGGCGCCGACCTGGTCGGACGTTTGCTGGGTCAGGCGGAGGAGATCCCGATCGGGGTGATTACCGCTTTGGCAGGTGCCCCGGCGCTTCTCATCCTTCTGCGCCGTCGTTCCTGAGGCAAACCGATGATCCTGAAAGCAACAAATGTCGGCGTGAAATACGGTGCACACCGCGCGCTCGGCGCCTTTTCACTTGGCTTCTCGCCGGGGGAGATCGTGGCGCTGATAGGGCCGAACGGATCGGGCAAGAGCACGGCACTGCATGCACTCGCGGGCCTGACGAGCCCCGACGAGGGAGAAGTCGTGCTGGACGGGCGGGAGATGAGGTCCTGGAAACGGCGGAGCCTCGCCAAGCGGCTTTCCTTCCTGCCGCAAGCGCCTTTCGCGCCGGACGACATGAGCGTGGAGCAACTGGTTCGCCAAGGGCGCTTTGCCCATGTCGGACTGTTCCAGAGTTTTCGCAGCGAAGATCGCGCAGTCGTCGAATGGGCGCTCGAAAGCACCGGGCTCGAGGACCTTGCCGATCGCGGACTGAAAGAGCTGTCCGGAGGTGAACGTCAGCGCGCCTGGATCGCTGCCGCACTTGCCCAGGAAAGCGGTATCCTCATTCTCGATGAACCCACGTCGTTTCTCGACATCGGCCATCAGGTGGAGATACTGGAACTGATTTCCCGGCTCAGCCGCGAACGCGGCGTTACGGTGGTCATTGCAATCCACGACCTTAATCACGCCATGGCGATTGCCGACAGGATTGCACTTCTGTCCAGAGGGAAGCTGGTGTTCGAGGGCTCACCGACCGCGCTCAGCGCAACCGGTCTTGTCGAAACGACCTTCAATGTCCAGGGCGAGTTCATCCGATCCAGTGGGACGGAGGCGCCTTATTTGCAGATTCGTGTTCGCCGGTAGAGCGAATTCAGGGCTTGAACCGTCGTCACCCCCGGCTCAAGCCCGAGGATGACGATCGGAGCGCATAAACCCGAGATCGCTTTGAGGCGACCTTGCATCAATGCTGATAAGTGGCCTTGGGCTTGTAGTGTCCGGCGTCGGCCTTTTCGAACAGAGCGTCCACCTGGGGGTGCCGGATCGGCCTGTCGCTGTCATCGGAAACGAGGTTCTGTTCCGAAACATAGGCGACGTATTCGCTTTCGTCGTTCTCCGCAAACAGGTGATAGAAGGGCTGGTCCTTTTCGGGACGTATCTCCTGCGGAATCGCATTCCACCATTCTTCGGTGTTCGCATATTCGGGGTCGACGTCGAAGACGACGCCGCGGAACGGGAACATCCGATGGCGAACCACCTGTCCGATCTCAAATTTGGCGTTTCTTTGTTTCATGACGCAACACATCCTTTCAGACAGTTATCTGGGTTGTCGCATATGGAACATCAAGAGGCCCGCGCCTCCGGCCGCGAGCCATCCATTGGCGTCGAATTGAAAAGGCGGGTTCCGGATGAAACCCGCCTTCCTCGTTTCATCTTGCATGGACAGAACCTGTGAGGGCCGTCCGGTCCGCCATCAGACGGAATAGTACATGTCGAACTCGACCGGGTGCGGCGTCATTTCGAAGCGCATGACTTCCTGCATCTTCAGTTCGATGAAGGAGTCGATCTGGTCGTCGTCGAATACACCGCCAGCGGTCAGGAACTTGCGGTCCTTGTCGAGGCTTTCGAGTGCTTCGCGCAGGCTGCCGCAGACAGTCGGGATCTTCTTCAGTTCCTTCGGCGGCAGATCGTAGAGGTCCTTGTCCATGGCCTTGCCGGGGTGGAGCTTGTTCTTGATACCGTCGAGACCGGCCATCAGCATGGCGGCGAAGGCGAGATAGGGGTTCGCCGTCGGATCGGGGAAGCGGACTTCCACGCGCTTCGCCTTCGGGTTGGTGCCGAAGGGGATGCGGCAGGAGGCCGAGCGGTTACGGGCCGAATAGGCGAGCAGAACCGGTGCTTCGTAACCCGGGACGAGGCGCTTGTAGGAGTTCGTCGACGGGTTGGTGAAGGCGTTCAGGGCCTTGGCATGCTTGATGATGCCACCGATGAAGTAGAGGCAGGATTCGGAAAGCCCGGCATATTCGTCGCCGGCAAAGGTCGGCTTGCCGTCCTTCCATATCGACAGATGCACGTGCATGCCCGAGCCGTTGTCGCCGAAGATCGGCTTTGGCATGAAGGTCGCGGTCTTGCCATAGGCATTGGCGACCTGGTGCACGACATACTTGTAGATCTGCATCTTGTCGGCGTTGCGCACGAGGGCATCGAACTTGACGCCGAGCTCGTGCTGAGCCGCTGCCACTTCGTGGTGGTGCTTTTCCACCGTCACGCCCATTTCGGACAGCACCGTCAGCATTTCGGAGCGCATGTCCTGGCTGCTGTCGACCGGCGGAACCGGGAAATAGCCACCCTTGACGCGGGGGCGGTGACCGAGGTTGCCGGTCTCGTAGTCCGTGTCGTCGTTGGAGGGCAGTTCGGAGCTGTCGAGCTTGAAGCCGGTATTGTACGGATCGGCCTTGTACTTGACGTCGTCGAAGACGAAGAATTCCGCTTCCGGACCTACGAAGACCGTGTCGCCGATACCGGAGGCCTTGAGGTAGGCTTCTGCCTTCTTGGCCGTGCCGCGCGGGTCGCGGTTATAGGCTTCGCCCGAAACCGGATCGAGAATGTCGCAGAAGATGACCATCGTGGACTGGGCGAAGAACGGGTCCATATGCGCCGTTTCCGGATCGGGCATCAGCACCATGTCGGATTCGTTGATAGCCTTCCAGCCGCCGATCGAGGAACCGTCGAACATGACGCCGTCGGCGAACATGTCTTCGTCGACGCAGACGACATCCATCGTCACGTGCTGCAGCTTGCCTTTGGGGTCGGTAAAGCGCAGGTCTACGAATTTGACGTCGTTTTCCTTGATCTGCTTCAGAACTTCATTCGCAGTCGTCATTTGTTGCAATTCCCTGTGTGATGACGAGGATTGGAAAGACGGGGCCGGACGGCCCCCGGATAGGTGAGATCGCCAGACGCGATCAGATGGCGTCGAGGCCGGTTTCGCCAGTACGGATGCGGATCACTTCTTCCACATTGGATACGAAAATCTTGCCATCGCCGATGCGGCCGGTTTGCGCGGCATTGCGGATGGCTTCGATCACGGCCTCCGCATTTTCATCCGCCAGCACCACTTCGACCTTCACTTTCGGCAGGAAGTCGACGACGTATTCTGCGCCGCGGTAGAGCTCCGTATGTCCCTTCTGCCGTCCGAAGCCCTTGGCTTCCGTGACGGTGATCCCCTGCAGGCCGACCTCCTGAAGGGCTTCCTTCACTTCGTCGAGCTTGAAAGGCTTAATGATCGCTTCGATCTTTTTCATGAGAAAATGTCTCTCCGCTTCTCCCTTTAAAGCAGGTTCTGCCCGCTTGGCCCCACACTATGCACGTAGCGTGCCACTTTTGTAGAGGAATGACGCGCAGATTGCGAAATTTCCAGTGGTAACGCGATAGGTGCCGAGGGGGCAGTGGCTTCTGCAATGGCATTCTGCCTATTTTTTATGAGGTTGTGAGTGCTCGACGCCGGCGCGCGACGGAGAATTGCTACGTTTCGCGCTCGAAGCATGTTATTTGAGCACTTCTAGTGTGCAAATGCACATTTCTTAGTCGTCTCACTTTCCATCAACACTGCTCTTGTGTTGCGCTTTCGGTAGCGCTTAGATCGCTTCCATGCATCATGCGCTTTCGAATATCCTCGTGACCCCGGCGGAAATGACAGCGGTCGACAAGGATGCTGCGCGTTCGGGGATCGACAGCTTCTCGCTCATGCGCTCGGCGGGAACGGCCGTATCAGCCGCCGCCTTGCGGCTCTACCCCGAAGCACTGCGCTTTGTCGCGCTTTGCGGCCCGGGCAACAACGGCGGCGATGGCTATGTCGCCGCAGCTGCGCTCGCCGAAACCGGTGCAAGCGTCGCCGTCTTTGCGCTCGGCAACGCGGCGATGCTGAAGGGCGACGCCGCGCGGGTGCGCGATGCCTGTGCGCTTGTACCCCGATCTCTCGAGGCCTACGAGCCGCAATCGGGTGATGTCGTCATCGACGCTCTTTTCGGGGCAGGGCTTGCGCGCGATGTGCCGGAGGAGGCGAGAAAAGTCATCGAGCAAGTGAATGCGAGCGGAGTACCGGTCCTCGCCGTGGACCTGCCATCCGGCATAGACGGGCGGACGGGCGGAATCCGGGGCGTGAGCTTCGTTGCGGCTCATACGGTAACGTTCATGGCGGCCAAACCCGGCCATCTGCTGATGCCGGGTCGCGCCCGCTGCGGCACGCTTGAAATCTTCGATATCGGCATTCCGGCAAGGCTCGTTGCAGGGAGAGCCGGCGAGCTCCACGTCAACACGCCGGCGCTATGGGAGCAACGCCTCGGCGCGCTCGATCCCGCGACCCACAAATACAAACGCGGCCATCTCGCCGTGCTTTGCGGCGGACCGGTTTCGACCGGGGCGGCGCGGCTGTCGGCGGCGGCGGGCCTTCGCGCCGGTGCGGGGCTGGTGACGCTTGCCTCTCCGGCGGAAGCGCTCACCGTCAATGCGGCGCACCTCACCGCCGTCATGCTCAAGGAAATTGACAGCGCTTCCGGTCTTGCCGCCTGGCTCAAGGACAAACGCCTGAATGCCTTCGTTCTCGGACCCGGCTTCGGCATCGGCAAGAAGGCGCGAGACTTCGTGCTCATGCTCTGCGGCCGGGCGCTGGTGCTCGATGCCGACGGGATAAGTTCGTTCCGAGAGGGCAGGGAGCAACTCTTCGACAGGATCGCGGCAGAGGGCGGTGAGGTGGTGATGACGCCGCATGAAGGGGAGTTCGCCCGGCTCTTTCCGGATATCGCCGAGAATGCGGCGCTGTCCAAGATCGAAAAGGCTCAGGCCGCAGCAAGGCTGAGCCATGCCGTGATCGTCTATAAGGGGCCGGATACGGTTGTTGCTGCGCCCTCCGGCCGGGCCGTTGTCAATGTCAATGCGCCGCCCTGGCTTGCGACGGCGGGTTCGGGCGACGTACTTGCGGGAATCATCGGCGCCCATCTGGCACAGGGAATGCCTGCCTTCGAGGCGGCAGCGTCCGCAGTCTGGCGCCACGGCGAGGCCGGTGCCCTGGCCGGCCGCTCGGCAACGGCCGAGAGCCTTGTCGGGAGCATAGCGCCGCTTCGCGAGAATGCTTAGAACACCCGAGCGTCCCTGCCGGGAGAGCACTTCCAGGAAAAGTGTGTAACGGTTTTCCGTCCGGAAGTGCGTGCTTTCGAAATGTTAGAGTGTTTCACTGTGTCAATGAAACAGTGGAACGCTCTGCGTTAGCCGCGCGTGCCCTTGGCGATCGGTTCCTGGTAGGTGAAACCGAGGTCCCAGGGGAAGTAGATCCAGGTATCCTGGCTGACTTCGGTCACGAAAGTATCGACGAGGGGGCGACCTTTCGGCTTTGCGTAGACCGCAGCGAAATGCGCCTTCGGCAGCATCGCGCGAACCTCGGCGGCAGTCTTGCCGGTGTCGGTCAGATCGTCGACGATGAGAACACCTTCTCCTCCATCCTTCGCGATCTCAGGCGAGATGCTCTTGAGCACCTTCATCTGGCCCTGCGTGTCGTAGTCATGGTAGGAGGCGATGCAGACCGTTTCGATCATTCGGATGTTGAGTTCCCGGCTGACAATAGCGGCCGGAACAAGGCCGCCGCGCGTAATGCAGACCATCGCGCGCCATTCCTGTCCGTTGTCCGCAAGCCGCCAGGCCAGGGCACGGGCGTCACGGTGGAACTGATCCCAGGATACAGGAAAGGCTTTCTCGGGAAGAGACATGGCGGACTCCGGCTCTCTGCGCTGTCGGCGATAAGCGTTGCTGCAGTTCGACGGCGACGCCGCCGACACTTGTTCATGTCTGATGCAATAGCGGCAATAAAGCCGAAAGTGCAAGAGCCAGTCGAGCCGCGAGTATCGCGATCTGCAATGATTTCGCCGACGCGGAGTTCAGGGCTGGTCTTTCTCGCGCGAGCGGCGGATCGCCTCGATCATCGCGATCACCTCGGTTTCGGCGGCGCCAAGGACCGCGGCATCGCGGGCCCGGATCACGATATCCGTCGAGAAGCTCTTGCCGTCGAATTTCGGATAGGAGCCGATGCTCGTCTCGGGGTGGTTCTTTTGCACCTCGGTCAGCGGCGCTCCGATATCGCCCTCGCCATAGGGGGAGCGAACCGTGCGGGACAGCACGGGCGTGCCGGTCTCAAGGGTCGGCAGCAACGCGTCGAGCATTGCCTGGAACACCTGGGGCACGCCGGCCATGACATAGACGTTCTCGATGGCGAAGCCGGGTGCGGTCGACACCGGATTGGGAATATGGGTCGCGCCGTCGGGCATGCGGGCCATCCGCTTGCGCGCCTCGGTGAACTCCATGCCGCGGCGCTCGTACATTGCGGCAAGCAGCTCCATTGCCTTCGGCTCGTGAATGCACTCGACGCCGAAGGCCTTCGAAATCGCATCGGCAGTGATGTCGTCATGGGTCGGACCGATGCCGCCGGAAGTAAACACGTGGCGGTAGCGGCTGCGCAGCGCATTGAGCGCCTCAACGATCGCGTCCTGGTCGTCGGCGACGATGCGTACCTCGCGCAGATCGATGCCGACCATCGTCAGCATATCGGCAAGATGGCCGATGTTCTTGTCCTTGGTCCGGCCGGAGAGAAGCTCGTCGCCGATGGCGAGCATGGCGGCGGTGACGATCGTGGGGCTGGTCATTGGAGCTCCGGGCGTATTCGGATCGCGAACGCGATCTCGTCAGTGTTGAAAATTGCTGAACAGTCTATCGACCGTCCCTAGACTTGCAGTGGTATGCGTTTTGATAAATCCTGCCGGCGGCGGCGATCAAGCGGAATTGCCGGACAGCAAGGAGTATTGTTTTGGCTAGAGTACTGGTTCTTTACTATTCGGCCTATGGGCATATCGAAACCATGGCCTATGCGGTCGCGGAAGGTGCAAGATCGGCCGGTGCCGAAGTAGCCGTCAAGCGCGTCCCGGAACTCGTGCCGGAGGAGGTGGCGAAAGCCTCGCATTTCAAGCTGGACCAGCCGGCACCGGTCGCGACCGTCGAAGAGCTGGCGGAATACGATGCAATCATCTTCGGCGCGGGCACCCGCTACGGAACCGTCGCTTCGCAATTGCGCAACTTTATCGACCAGACCGGCGGCCTCTGGGCAAAGGGAAAGCTTGTCGGCAAGGTGGGCTCGGCGTTCACCTCGTCGGCGACCCAGCACGGCGGCCAGGAATCGACGATCCTCGGCCTCATTCCCACGATGATGCATCACGGCATGGTGGTCGTCGGACTTCCCTATGCCTTCCAGGGCCAGATGGGCGTCGAGGAAGTCAAGGGCGGATCGCCCTACGGCGCCTCGACGATTACCGGCGGCGACGGTTCGCGCCAGCCCTCCACGGTCGAGCTCGAAGCGGCCCGCTTTCAGGGTGCGCATGTCGCGCGGATTGCCGCGAAGCTTGCGGACTGACGATCTTCAACGTTCGTGCGCGGCTCCCGATCGAGCCGCGCGCTTTTTGGCGGGCGATTCGCATTAAAGCCCGCACCCGGCCGGGCCGCCGAACATCGGGCGGCAAGCATTCGCAAATGTGGCCCAATGGGGCAATTTTGTGTTAACATCGCAGCATTCGGCATCAGAAATGCCCGACGGCGACGTGCGCTTTTTAGTGGGCACGGTCGCTACAGCACTTTGGCTGCGGCTCTTCTCAGACCGGCTCCGATTCAGGGAGGCATGCGGCAGCAAGGAGGAGCACAAGGGGCCGCGCGGCGCGGCCGTCGAGGGCAGGGGCTGTCCTTGAACATCCATGGGAGTGAAGGATGGTGCAGATCACTTATTTCATCGTTCCACACGATGGAGGCTGGGCCTACAAGGCAGCCGATGCATATTCAGAACCCTTTCCCAGTCGCGAGATGGCGCTAGCGGCCGCCAAAGCTGCAGCAGCCGAACAGCAGGTCGGCGGCGACGACGAGGAGATCAGCTTCCAGGATGAGAAGGGAAACTGGCATTTCGAACATGCCGACGGCGGAGATCGGCCGGAAGCGACTGTAGAGGATGGCTGACGACGTTGGATTAGAGGGCAATGAGGCGAGGCAGTTGTCCTTGGTTAAGCGACCCGCGCAGCCGGCGACTGAAATGGAGAATTTCCATGCATTACAATGTTCAGATCTTTACCTGGACTGCACGCCTGGGCGTTCACCAGGTCGGATCGGTCATCGAAATAGACGCGCCGAATCCAAAGGCGGCGGCGATTTCGCTGTTGGGATTACGTCTCGACGAGACCGGCGAGTCGTCAAAGCTGGCCGTCAGGGTATGGAGAGGAGAGGACGCCACGAGAGCCGACTGCGACTGTTTCTACTATCATTGAGCCGGGTCATTGGCCGGCTCCTCGCCGCACGGCCGGGATTTCCGTTCAGGCCAGCCTCTTTTGTGCGTTGGCCTGACTGACGAAGGTTTGCCCAGCTCGCAGAAGAAGTCCCTCATCTCTCGTGCCGGCCTGATATTCCCGGATCAGCATCCGACCGAACCGCCGAGCCTGCGCGCTCTCGCGCGGCCATCGGTATTCGCGGCACAGCTTGTCGAACACGCGCTGCAGCGTGTCGAGGTCTTCGGGAAGCAAGGCTATGCCGCCGAACGCTTGCAGTGAACGCACGCCCCACCCTCCGTAGTCGTCATCAAGGATGCCGTTGAGCCCTGCATCATCTTGCCATTGACATGCCGCGATTGAACCCCTGGCGAATCAGGGGTTGCAAAATTTCTTGGGCGAGATGCCATCCCCTCGAACGGGCCGGCAAGGCCATGAGGAACCTTCAGAAATGTCCGGGGTTGATCTGGCGAGACCGAAAGGAGCGAGCCATGAGCAATCCCAAACATGACGATCTGACCGACCAGCCGATGCCGTCTCCCACCTGGAAACCGGAACCGAAAGAAATGGACATGGAGCCACAGCCGCTTCCAGATCAGCCGACGGAGTCCGATACCGAGGAGGCCAGCGAGCCGCCGGCCAGAAGTGGCCAAAGCACAAAGAAAGAAAAGCCGGCCGAAGGCGCGGGATCGGATAATCCGACCCATCATACCGGCCGCGTTCCTCCAAAGGTGACCGACGGCGAGCTTTGAGGACGTCGAGCGGCGGACGCAACATCAGGCGCGCCATTGGTGCGCGCCCGCTAATAGCTGGGCTTGCCCGCGCGCTGCGGAAACGATCTAATCGCCTCGATTCACGAGGCGCGGTTTCGCGGGATCGCTCGCATGACCATGCAACCGCTGTTTCATGCATGTCGTTGTGCCTGACCTGGGCACCGTATGGGGTTTTGGAGAGGGATCCATGTTCTACGCGATATTGGCCTATCACGAGGAAGAGGTGGTCGAATCTTGGACCAGGGAGGCAGATGCCAAGCTGATGGACGATCTGCTGCAGGTCAATGATCGCCTCGTCCGGGAGAAGCGATTGGGCCCGGCCGCACGGCTTGGCTCGACTAAGGACGCCGTGACATTGCGGGGCGATGGTGCCGGCATGATCATCGACGGCCCTTTTGCCGAGACCAAGGAGCAGTTGCTGGGCCTTTACGTGGTCGATTGCCCGAGCATTGAGGCCGCCGTCGAGACGGCACGCGAATTGCGCCGCGTCAACCCGACCGCCGTGTACGAGATTCGGCCGATTTCGCTCTATCTGCCCGGTGCGGCGCTTGCGGCGCCCGACGAGGGGTCCGGCTTGACATTGGTGAAACCGGACGATCGCAAGACATCCTGACCGAATACCCTATGTGCTCGACTCTAAGCTGCGGGCGGAGGTGCCAAAACTAACGCTGGCAGCCGTCGGGCTCGCTCCGCCTAGTTCCGCGCGGGGTGGTTGTAGCCCTAAGAGAAGGGCGTGGTTTTCATCGCCTTCTGCTGATCGCAGAGATCGAGGATCGTGCCTCGACTGTAACGGCAAGCTGCGCGAAGTGCCGTCTGGAGCGTGCCGGTGCGACCGTATATGCGCTCCAAATCAGGAACTCAGGATTGAGCCAGCCCACCCTGCAGCTCTCTATGGTTCTATATGGTACCCCATATGTTCAACGCCGGGCTGCGATGGCAATCTCTACGGGTGTAATCGATGCAAGGGGAAGGAGAGGCATTCATGCCCGATGTACCACGCGAATCACCATCAAAGAGCGAAGAAGATCGGCGAGAGTTTCTGAAAAGTTGCGGTCGTTTCGCCATTGTGACGCCTCCTGCCGTAACAATGTTGCTTTCCACCAGCCTGACGTCAAATGCAATCGCCAAGTCCGGCGGCGGCGGTGGCGGTGGGGGGAAGGTTAAAGGCAACAACGGCTGGGGTAACGGCACAGATCCAACGAACCCCGGCAGCTCCCATGGCAAGGGCGTGGCGCGAGGCGGCCGCGGCGTAGGACAATCACAAGAAAGCTCGAAGACCGGCCAAGGTCGGTAAGCCAGTCCGCTTCACGCCTCGCGATCAATTGGTGTCGCTCTTTGCGCCGTGCGTCATTTCAGACGCACGGCGCTTTCGCATGACGTGAGTTACTGGCATAGCCTCTGCGATCTCGCCGGACAGTCCGGAAAACGCCGTTCGGGAAACATTTCCTTGACTGAATCGACTAAGTATTTGATTTAGGCTGTGGGCGGACGTGGCGAAACTGGTAGACGCAAGGGACTTAAAATCCCTCGGGAAACCGTACGGGTTCGATTCCCGTCGTCCGCACCAGAGCCGCCAGACTCTCCTTCCAGCCAGGTGCACCGCCTTCCGATCCCGGCGTGCTGCTGGCTGAGATCGGCAATCTCTCAAGGGCCGGAGATCTCGAATGGTTGATCGACGCTTGCACTCCTGCCGCTGTTGGTGTCGTTGAAACGGTAGCGCAGCACATAGTTCCCGGACGGCGCCCCGGCGACGTCGATCCTCAGCGTCGCATAGATTTCCTGATTGCGCTGATAGCCCTTGAAGGTGAAGTCGCCGAACGCCTTTTGGCTGGCGAGAACCTCTCCCTTCGGGTTCAGGATATCGAAGTCGACCGTGAAGCGTGTCTCGAGCTTACCCTTGTCGCTTGCCTCCTTCCAGGTAAGTCCCACGGGCTCGACATAGGATATGAGCGTTTCGCCGGCGTCGAATACCGGGTCGGGCCGGGGCTCGTACATTGCAAAGCCCGCCGGTGCTGCTGTGACGAAAACCGCCTTGCCGATGGCGAAGGGAAGGGTCTGCGAAAAGTCGCTCATGGCCTTGCGCAAGGTTTCCTGCGCGCCAGTGGCATCGCCGGCGCGCGCCTGCTGTTCGGCCTTCGCCGCAGCGTCGGCCAGCGGACCCGCGTCTGCCTGCGTGTCGGCGAGGATGACAGTGGCGTAGGTGAGTGCCAGCAGGAGCAGGTGTTTCGGCATCGCGCTTTCCAGAATGCCCGATCACTCTGGAGCTTTCGGCATTTGGCACACCAAGTCAAGGCTGCAGCCGGGCGGCGGTTACTGCTTCCAGAAGATCGGAGTGAGCACGACGAGAACGGTCAGGACCTCCAGACGCCCGAGCAGCATCATCAGCGACAGAAGATAGAGCTCGGGATCCTGGAGTGTCGAGAAATTGCCCGCAGGGCCGATGATGCTTCCGAGGCCGGGGCCGACATTGGAGAGGCACGTGATGACGGCCGATACCGCTGTGACGAAATCATAGCCGAGGGCGCCCATAATCAGGCTGCCGAAGACCCAGAGGAGAATATAGGTAATGAAGAACAGCAGGATGGCGCGCTGCACGTCCGCGTCGACCGTATTCTTGCCGTAACGCACCGCATAGATCGCGTTTGGATAGACGAGTTTGTTCAGAGCCGACCGAATGGCGTTGAAGAGCACGACGAACCGATATGCTTTCATACCGCCGGCCGTCGAGCCGGAGCAGCCACCGATAAATGTGCATATGAACGCGACCATGAATACGAACGGACCCCACAAGCTGTAGTCCTGGCTCGCGTAGCCCGTGGTCGACAGAAGCGATGTGACATTGAAGAAGGCGTGGGTGAGCGCCAGGTGAAACTCAACACCGTTAGCAAGTCTGTTATAGGTAGCGACCGCAACCGAGAAGGCTGTGAGGTAGCCTAGGAACACGATGATCTGAGGATCACGAAGTGCGTCCAGCCGTCCGCGAACGACGAGCACGATCAGGATTGAGAAGGGCAGGCTGCAGAGCGCCATGAAGAAGGTGCTTACCCAGAAGAGAGGGATACTGGAAAAGTAGCCAAATGATGCATCGTGAGTGGAAAAACCTCCCGTGGCGACGGTCGTCATTGCGTGGTTGATCGCGTCGAACCTGTTCATCCCGAGCATGGCGTAGCTGATCGCGCACAGCAGAGTTATCGATACGTAGACGACGAGGAAGGCGCGGCCGAAGCTTGCCAGCCGGGCAAAGGGTTTGTCGCTGGTGTCGGATGATTCCATCTTGAAGAAGGACATGCCGCCGACACGCAGATAGGGGATGATGAACAGGCCGAGAACGACGATGCCGATGCCGCCGAACCAGCTCAGGAGCGACCGCCAGAGCAGCAGGCCGGGCGGCGCGTCATCGAGCCCGACGATTACGGTCGAGCCGGTCGTCGTTACCGCCGAGACGGACTCGAACAGGGCCTGGGCGAAATCCAGCTTTACCGAGGAAAGCCAGAGTGGAATGGCGCCGACGATCGAAAACACGATCCACAGGACGTTCACCACCAGGAAGCCGAATTTCTTCGAGAAGGGTGGGGGACCTGCCCGTGTCGCCATGAACGTCGTCGACGAGATTGCGCCCGTCATAAAAGCCGTCACTGCGAAGACCTGCCAGTCCGCGTGGCCATAATAGAGATCGACCAGCGCCGGAATCAGCATCGCGCCGGAGAGGTAGAGCCCCAGGATCGCCGCGAGATGGACAGCATGCCGGATCAGATTCGCGTTCAAGCTCTTGATTTCCTGCAAGCGGTTTGTCGGTGGGCCGGCGATCGCCCGGAGCGGCCGCGATAGTGCCGTGCGTGACCGATTCGTGTCAAATCGATGGTCTCCGGCGCGGCGATGTGCAATAGCGACTGCCATCGGCAAACTCAACGGGTGAAGGTCACGTGATGAAGCAGGATGTTGAAATAGCGGCAGCGGCGATGCGCGAGATCTTTCCGCCGACGCCGCTTCAGCTCAACGAGCACCTGAGCGCGCGCTATGGGGCGACCGTCTTCCTGAAGCGCGAGGACCTTTCGCCGGTGCGCTCCTACAAGATCCGCGGCGCCTTCAATTTCTTCCGCAAGTCGCTCGGCTCCGGAGCGGCCGGGAAGACCTTCGTTTGCGCTTCCGCGGGCAATCACGCTCAGGGCTTTGCTTTTGTCTGCCGCCACTTCGGCGTTCCCGGCGTGGTCTTCATGCCCGTGACGACACCTCAGCAGAAGATCGACAAGACGCGCATGTTCGGGGCCGAATTCATCACGATCCGCCTCGTCGGCGATATTTTCGATCAGTGCTACAAGGCGGCGCGCGAGCATGTGGAAGCTATCGGCGGCGTCATGGTGCCGCCCTTCGACCATGACGATATCATTGAAGGCCAGGCCACGGTTGCAGCGGAGATAGCCGAACAATTGCCGCCCGGCCTCGTCACCGATCTCGTCGTCCTGCCCGTCGGCGGCGGCGGCTTGGCCGCGGGCGTGACCGGGTATCTGGGCGACAGCCTCTCGGCCGATCGCTTTCTGTTCTGTGAACCGGAGGGGGCGCCGAGCTTCAGGCGCAGCCTGGAACTCGGCAGCGTCGTCACGCTCGACCAGGTGGACAATTTCGTCGATGGCGCGGCGGTTGCACGGATCGGCGACCTGAACTTCGCTGCGCTCCGCAGATTTTCGCCGGAACAGGTGATGCTGCTGCCTGAGAATGCGATCTGCCTGACGATCACCGAAATGCTGAATGTCGAGGGCGTGGTTCTCGAGCCCGCTGGCGCGCTTGCGCTCACCGCACTGGAGGCGCTTGGCCGCGATCGTCTCGAGGGCAAGGCCGTCGTCGCGGTGGTTTCCGGAGGCAATTTCGACTTCGAGCGCCTGCCGGACGTCAAGGAGCGGGCCATGCGCCATGCCGGGCTCAAGAAGTACTTCATCCTGCGCATGGCGCAGCGTCCGGGCGCGCTTCGCGATTTCCTCGGTCTCCTGGGAGAGGAGGACGATATCGCCCGGTTCGAATATCTGAAAAAGTCGGCTCGAAACTTCGGCTCCGTGCTCATCGGCATCGAAACGAAACACGCGGAGAATTTCCCCGTTCTCAAGCAGCGTTTCGATGCGGCGGGTCTTCGCTACCAGGACATCACCGAGAACGAGATGCTGGCCAACTTCGTCATCTGACTCGGCGTTAAGTGGCCGGCACCGGGCTCACCAACTTTAGCTTTGACAGGGCCGCCGAGCGCGGCTAACTGTGAGGCATGGCATCGTTTTTTTCGAAATTATTCGGTCGCTCCAGCGGCTCTGAAACGCAGGCACAACCTGCGGCAGGCAAGACCGAGAACTATGCGGATTGCGTGATTCGGGCGACGCCTCAGCGCGAGGGGTCGCAGTACCGGCTTGCCGGCAGCATCGAAAAGTCGATGCCGGACGGTGCAACGAAAGTGCGCAGCTTCATCCGGGCAGATCTCTTCACCTCCGAGCAGGACGCCATCGACTCGGCGTTGCGCAAGGGACGCCAGATCATCGACGAGCAGCGCGCGGCCCTCTTTTCCGACGACGCCCAGTCCCGGTCAGTCTGACATCCACGACGATATCGCTGGTTCAAACAATATCCTACGGGTGACTCCTCATATTCCGCACTAAGACCCGTTTAATCTCCTCATTCCTGTGCTCGTCACAGGAATCCAGCCAGATCAAGTCCTTGGGCTGAAAGAACGCTTCCCGCGCCGCAGACGCGGCGCTGCTGGATCTCTGTGACACGCACAGAGATGAGGAAGAGGAAGAACGCCATCATTCATCTCGCAGCAACCTTCATAAGCTCCAGATGAACCTCAACGGGCGTTTCTCCGCCCGCATCCCGCGTCAGAGGTTGATTCTGAACCGGGCGAAACCATCGCTGCCGTCGCCGGCATCCTCGATTTTCACCGCCTTGATCTCTGCCAGGAATTGGCGCGCCCTCGGGCCGCTGTCGAAGAGCACGCTCGTGTCCTTCTGCGGCGCGAATGTCCAGTTCGCGTCGGCAGAGGGGTTGATCGTTCCCTGTTCGACGATGTAGCGCACGATGACGTCGCGGTTGGTGTCCGGCGCGACGAAGACGACCTTGTCGCCGGCGATGCCCGGAAAATTGCCGCCGCCGCCGGCACGATAGTTATTGGTAGCTACAACAAATCTCTGCTTGGGATCTATCGGCTTGCCATCGAATTTCAGGTCGCGGATGCGGCTGGCCTCCGGGTTCGCCACATTGCCGTCCTTGTCGTATTTCGCAGGCTGCGAGAGATCGATCTGGTAGGTGACCCCGTCGATCACGTCGAAATTATAAGAAGGGAAGTCGGTATTGATCAGGCTTGCATCGACCGATCCCGGTGCAATCCTGTTGAAGATGCCGGCGGACATTTCTAGCCAGTTGCGCACCTCGTCGCCGGTGATGACGACCGCCTGCACCGTATTCGGATAGAGATAGAGGTCGGCGACATTCTTGATGGCGATGTCGCCCGCTGGAACATCCGTATAGTACTCGGCGCCACCGCGCCCGCCGGCCTTGAACGGCGCCGCGGCGGAGAGGACCGGCAGGTCCCTGTGCTCGGTGTCCTTGAGCATGTCGCGGATATACCAGGTCTGGGCCTGGCTCACGATCTGCACCGACGGATCGTCAGCGACGAGCGCGAAATAGGAGTAGAGCGGTGCCGAGGTTTTGCCGACGGGGGTGCGGACATAGGCGAGCGTCGCCTCGTGGTCCTTCTGCGCGGCTGCCAGCACTTCCGGCTTGTCACCGACCTGGGCGATCACCTTCTTTTCTTCCCGGCGAAAGATCGGCCGCGCCTCGCTCGTCGAACCGATTACACGCCACTGGCCGCCGTCGCGTTCGAGCAGGAGATCGATAAGGCCGAGATGTGATCCCCAGAAGCCGCCCATGACGCCGGGCTTTCCGGAGATCAAACCTTTGGCATTGTCGACGCCCGGAGTTCCGTCGAATTTGGGTCCCGGAAAATCGAGGTGGCTGTGGCCGGTGACGATTGCGTCGATACCCTCGATTGCCGCCAGGGGCACGGACGCGTTTTCGAGATTTTCGCCATAGGCCTGCTGCCCTATACCGGAATGTGAGAGAGCGATGACGATGTCGGCGCCTTCCTCGCGCATCTGCGGCACCCAGGCTTCCGCGGCCTTGACGATGTCGCGCGCATTCGCCTTGCCTTCGAGGTTCTTGGCGTCCCAGGTCATGATCTGCGGCGGTACGAACCCGATGAGGCCGATGCGGATCGGGTGTTCCTGACCGGCGCCGTCCTTCACTTTTCGATCGAGGATGACGTAGGGCTTGAGGAAAAGCTCGTCCTGGCGCGGGGCGGCGGCCAGGGCGCTTTTGGTCAGATTGGCGCAGACGATCGGAAAGTTTGCGCCGTTGATCACATTGAACATGAAGTCCAGGCCGTAATTGAACTCGTGATTGCCGAGCGTTCCGCAGTCGTAGCCGAGCACGTTCATCGCGGCGATGACCGGATGCATGTCGCCCGCCTTCATGCCCCGCTTGTAGGCGATGTAATCGCCCATCGGATTGCCCTGAAGAAAATCGCCATTGTCGACGAGGATCGCGTTCGTCGCCTCGGCGCGGATGGCGTCGACGATCGAAGCGGTGCGCGCGAGGCCGAGCGTGTCGTTCGGCTTGTCGGCATAGTAATCGTAGGGAAAGACATGGACGTGCAGGTCCGTCGTTTCCATGATCCTGAGATGTGCCTGGTTGGCAGCCGCGCGGGTCGAGAAGGGATGCAGCACGACGAATGCCGACGTGGCGGCAAGTCCGCCGAGCAGGGTCCGGCGCGAAATGGGATGCAAGTCGGTCATCGGTGATCTCCCCTCGAAAGCGCGTTCGATGCGTTCAGACGAGCGCAACTATGGCGGAATGGCCACGCCACGCAAAGCGGTTGATTTTTGCAGTCACGGTTGCCGCTGCGTCTCGTTCGATCACGGTCTCAGATGCCGACATTGGGGCGGTCGATGACCTCGCGGAGTGAAAAACTCGAATTGATCTTTACGACATGCGGCAGCGCTGAAAGCCAGTCGCGGTGGATGCGCTCATAGTCCTCCAGATCCTTCGCTGCCACGCGCAGGATATAATCGTATTCCCCGGACATCAGATAACAAACGAGTACATTGGGGCAGAGCTTCACGGCGGCTTCGAACTCCGCAAGCGTCTTGGCGAATTGCCCGGAGAGCGAGATATGCACGATGACCATGATTTTGTAGTCGAGTGCCTTGTGGGCGATGCGCGCATGGTAACCGGCGATCGTCCCGGACTTTTCAAGAATATCGACCCGCCGCGAACAGGCGGACGGGGAGAGGCCGACCCTTGCTGCGAGGTCGGCGTTCGATATCCGCCCATCCTGCTGCAGAATGCGCAGAATCGAACGATCGATAGCATCCAAGCCCGTCATTCGCATCTTCTTTCGAATAGTCGCCGTTTTGTGCAAGAATTACCGAAATCAATGCATGGATGAGCACTTCTTTGCAAGGACATTCTGGATGCCATCTGCTTTGCTGGAGGCCTCATCAGCGCGGCAAAAAGCCCACAGATAGGAGAGGAACGCAAAGATGCGTGTCGGTTGCCCGAAGGAAATCAAAAACCATGAATACCGTGTTGGCCTTACGCCCGGATCAGTACGGGAATATGTAGCTCACGGCCACGAGGTCATCGTGGAAGCAAAGGCGGGGGCAGGCATCGGGGCGGATGACGACTCCTATCGCGCAGCCGGTGCGAGGATTGTACCGACAGCCAGGGAAGTCTTCGAAAAGGCGGACATGATCGTCAAGGTCAAGGAGCCGCAGCCCTCCGAATGGGCGCAACTGCGCGAAGGCCAGATTCTTTACACCTATCTTCACCTCGCACCGGACCCGGAACAGACCCAGGGTCTTCTCAAATCCGGCGTCACGGCCGTCGCCTATGAGACCGTGACGGATGAGCGCGGCGGACTGCCGCTGCTTGCGCCGATGTCCGAGGTCGCGGGACGGCTGGCGATCCAGGCGGGCGCTACCTCGCTCCAGAAGGCAAATGGCGGCCGTGGAATTCTGCTCGGCGGCGTACCGGGCGTTCTTCCGGCTAAGGTCGCGATCATCGGTGGCGGCGTCGTCGGTCTGCATGCCGCCAAGATGGCTGCAGGTCTCGGGGCCGATGTTTCGATCCTGGACCGTTCCCTGCCGCGGCTGCGCCAGCTCGACGATATCTTCAACGGCCGTGTCCACACGCGCTACTCGACGATCGATGCCCTGGAAGAGGAGGTCTTCTCCGCCGACATGGTGATCGGAGCCGTACTCATTCCCGGCGCTGCTGCGCCCAAGCTCGTCACGCGCGAAATGCTGTCCGCCATGAAAAAAGGCGCCGTCATCGTCGATGTCGCGATCGACCAGGGCGGTTGCTTCGAGACGTCGCATGCGACGACGCACTCCGATCCTACCTATGAGGTCGAAGGCATCGTCCATTACTGCGTCGCGAACATGCCGGGGGCCGTGCCGATCACGTCGGCGCACGCGCTCAACAATGCGACGCTCCAATACGGATTGCAGCTCGCCGACCGCGGCCTCAAGGCGATTGCCGAAGACCGGCATCTGCGCGCCGGTCTCAATGTCCACCGGGGTCGCGTCACCAATGCCGCCGTGGCCGAAGCGCTCGGCTACGACGCCCACGCTCCCGAGGCCGTCCTCCACGTCGCCTGAGACACTGAACCGCCCGGCGCCATGCGCCGGGCTCCCACTCAGGCCGCTTCGATGCGGCACTGGTAGCAGCTGTATTTTCCCGAGCGAACATGCAGGAAGGCGACGTCCGGCCGTGCCAGCAATTCCGCGGCCCGCTGCTCGAGGTACTCGGCATCAACGGCGCCGCCGGTGCCGTATACGATGCGCTCATCACGCCCGTAGCCGCGCAGAAGATAGCTGTTGCTGGACGCGAGAATCGGCGGAATGGAGGCTCCGTCATGAATCGCGCAATTTTCCGCATGCATGAAGATCGGTCCCGTTTCGGCATAGGCCTGAACCGACGAAAACGGCCGGTAGGCGAGAACGAAATAAGGCTGGCCCTCATCGACATTACGAAGACAGTGCCGGCACGGCACGCCGTCGCCGTCCGAAATGCGCCGTTCGGGCTGGTTGCCATAGGCGTCCCGCCCGCCTTGCCTTAGACGCTCCGCCTCTTCGACGGGCATTGCAACGTAATTGAGTTTCATGGCGCTTCTCCCGATTGGCGGAATTCTGGAGAAAGATGCGCACTGGCGTCAGGAAACGACACCCGATACTTGCCGAGCTTAGATCTAAATTCTAAAGCGGCTCAGAGCTTCTTCGCGAAGGTGAGAAGTTCCTCGTCGCTCAGCGGCTCGACCACCGTCTCCCGCGTCGCAACCGGAGAAAAGCCGAACTGCTGGTAAAGCTGCAGCGCCCGAGGGTGATCGAGATTGTTCGTCGTGACCGTCACCTTGCGAGGGTTCATGGCCCAGGCCGCAAACAATGTCTGCAGCAGGAACCACTTGCCAAGTCCCAGGCCGAGCGCGTGCTCCATGAGCCCGAAATGGGTGAGGTCGATGATGTCATCGTCCAGTTGCTGGAATTCAAAGAATCCGGCCGGCGCACCGTCCACATAAAGCACCATGACCGTCGTCCGCTTGTCGTGGAGGATAGCCGTTAGATCGTCGTCGCTCATGCGCAGGCGCTCCGCCCAGTGCCAGCGCTTTCCGACACGCAGATAGAGAAAGCGGTAGTAGGCGAGCGGAATGTCCGAAACGCGCAGGATCGCCGTATGGATGTTGATCGGCATCGGTAGGCTTTGCTTCGGCGGCGACGTCATTTCCAATTCCGTCACGTGCGCCGTGATCGCGGCAGGCTTCGACCTTGGCATGGCTCTCACTCTTTACCGATTGCAACCGGGGTATCCGGCCGGCTACCCCATTCCGACCAGGAGCCATCATAAAGCGTATTTTCCTTATGTCCCAAGGATTGAAGCGCAAGCGTGATGATGGCGGCGGTTATGCCGGAGCCGCAGCTCGTCACGACCGGCTTCGTCAGATCGATTCCGGCATCCGCAAAAGTTCGCCGCAGTGCATCGAGATCCTTGAACTTGCCCTTGTCGGAGAATACGCCCGAGGGCAGGCTCCTTGCACTTGGCATATGGCCCGACCGCATGCCTGCCCGCGGCTCCGGTTCCTCGCCGGCAAAACGCCCGGCGCTGCGCGCATCGGCAATCTGGGAGAGCCGGTGCTCGACCACATCCCTCATGCGCTCGAACGAGGTGACCGCGTTCGGGTTGAAGACCGCGTTGAAAACCTGCGGGCTGGGTTTCGGGACTTCAGCTGTCGTCGGGCGTCCGTCCGCTTTCCAGCCGTCCATCCCGCCATCGAGAACGAAGACGTTCTTGGCGCCCATGATCCGGAACATCCACCAGACTCTCGGGGCGGTGAAAATCCCCGGACCGTCGTAGACGACGATCGTGTCGTTTTCGCTGATTCCCATTGCGCCCACGGCCCCGGCGAATGCCTCGGGAGAGGGCAGGGTGTGCGGCAGCGCGCTCGTCCGATCGGCGATCGCGTCCTGATCGAAGTAGACCGCCCCGGGAATGTGCGCGGCGTCGTACTCGGCTTTCGGGTCTCGGTTCTGTGCCGGCAGATACCAGGCAGCATCGATTATCTTGACCGAAGGATCATCTAGGCGCTGTTGAAGCCAATCCGCAGAAACGACAAAGCGGCTCTTGTTTTCGTTCTCACCATCCATCGTCGTCACTCCACTGGCTTGCTCATGTGAAAGTACAGTTCGCTGCCCGCGCTAAACCGCAACCCTGTCTTCGGGCATCGCGAAGCGTATACGGAAACGCCTGTTTTCCTTGCCCTTCTTCTCGATCTTGGCAATGTGGATCGCACCCACTTCCTGCGTCTCGGAAACGTGCGTTCCGCCGCAGGGCTGGCTGTCGATCGATGAATTCTCGCCGATGCAGACGAGACTGACCCGGCCAAGCCCCATCGGCGGGCGGACATTCTTCGACTTGACGATGCCCGGATTGGCGGCCAGTTCCTCATCGGTGATCCACTGCACGTAGACCGGATGGTTCTCCTCGACGAGCTTCATCAGCGCTGCGGTGACCTCGTCCTTGTCGATGGTTTCGCTCATGTCGAAGTCCACGCGGCTTTCCTCCTCTCCCACGGCTGCGCCGGTAATCGGGAAGGGGCAGACGACCGACAACAGATGGCAGGCCGTGTGCATGCGCATCAGCCGGTAGCGGCGCGGCCAGTCGATGTGCAGCACCAGCTTCTCGCCGACCGCCGGTACTGGCGCGCCATCGGGGGGCATGTGAACGATGACGTCCTTGGTCGCACCATGCCGGGTTTCGACGATGTCGATACGGCTGCCGTCTTCGCGCTCAAGGAAACCCGTGTCTCCGGGCTGGCCGCCGGATGTCGCATAGAAGCAGGTCTGATCGAGCTCGATGCCACCGCCTTCCAGGATTGCCGTCACCCGTGCTTCGCAGGTCGAGAGGTAAAAATCGTCTCGGAAGAGGGCGGTGACGGTTCCAGTCATGGCAATCCTATCCAGCGGGTTCGTATGGCACTGCTATGTTCGACGTCGCCTTAAGCCAGTCCGGAACCGGCAGAGCCTTGGAGGTCAGAAAGTCCGGATTGAAGAGCTTCGACTGATAGCGGTTACCATAGTCGCACAGGATCGTCACGACCGTGTGTCCCGGTCCGAGGTCGCGGGCAAGCCGCACGGCGCCGGCGATGTTGATGCCGGTCGAGCCGCCGACGCAAATGCCTTCTTTTTCGATGAGATCGAAGACGTAGGGCACCGCTTCAGCATCCGGAATCTGGTAGGCGAAGTCCGGCTCGAAGCCTTCGAGGTTGGCGGTGATTCGGCCCTGACCGATGCCTTCGGTGATCGAGCTGCCGCTCGACTTGAGCTCGCCATGGGCATAAAAATTGTAGAGTGCCGCCCCTTCCGGATCGGCGATGCCGATCTTGATCGCCGCATTGCGGGCGCGCAGACCTTCCGCCACGCCGGCAAGCGTGCCGCCGGAGCCGACGGCGCAGATGAAGCCGTCGACCTTGCCATCGGTGTCGCGCCAGATTTCAGGCGCGGTCGTATCGACATGCGCTTGCCGGTTGGCGACATTGTCGAACTGGTTCGCCCAGATGGCGCCGTTCGGCTCGGTTTCGGCGAGCTGGGCCGCCAACCGCCCGGAGATCTTCACGTAGTTGTTGGGATTCCTGTAAGGCACAGCCGGAACTTCGACCAGTTCGGCCCCAAGCAGGCGCAGCGCGTCCTTCTTTTCCTGACTCTGGGTTTCGGGGATGACGATTACGGTGCGGTATCCAAGTGCGCTACCGACAACGGCAAGGCCGATCCCCGTATTGCCGGCCGTACCTTCGACGATCACGCCGCCCGGTCGCAACTGGCCGGCCTTCTCGGCCTGGCGGATGATCCAGAGCGCTGCCCGGTCCTTCACCGACTGCCCGGGATTGAGGAACTCCGCTTTGCCGAGAATGTTGCAGCCGGTCGCTTCGGACACGGCCTTGAGCCGGATCAGCGGCGTATTGCCGATTGCTTCGAGCACGGACGGAAGAACAGGCATTTTGAAAACCTCGCGCTGGACGGAACGGATGCCGGCATTAGCCAAGCACTAACCTCAGTCGACGGCAAGCCGATAAACATTTGGTTTCATGGGCAGGATCGCCGAAATATTGGCGTGTTTTCGGCTCAGTCTGTCCTGCAGGCAAGGAATAGCGTTTCGCGGCTTTCCTGTCCCGGGCAAAAAACGTCTCTGCCGTCAATCGACGGGCGGGAAGCGGAGATTGCGGGGCAGGCGCTTGCCGTCCGGAGAGGTGTGCGGACCGACCGCTTATGCGGTGGCCCCGGTGAGAACCCCCGTCGACGAGCGAGGAAAAGATGACAGCTGTATTCACCGCCCGCCCTGAACATGGATTGGCATGGATCACCGGCGCAAGTTCCGGAATCGGTCGCGCCCTGGCGATTCGATTGGCCGAGGAAGGCTATTCCGTGGTCGTAACGGCGCGAAGTCACGAGAAGCTGGTAGCCCTTCAGTACGAGGCGGCCGGACCGGGGCGGATGATCGTTCTCGATGGAGACGTCACCGATCCGAAGGACATGGAGCGGCTGCTGGCCAAAATCGAATACGAGCACGGGCAGGTGGCACTCGCCGTCCTCAACGCCGGCGTCGCCCTGCCGGTCCGTGGCGACGAGCTGCGTCGGGAGCCCTTCGACAGGAGCTTCGCCGTCAATCTCAACGGTGTCGTCAACTGTCTCGTACCGCTTGTCGAGCATATGAAGGCCAAGGGGCATGGACAGATCGCGATCATGTCGTCGGTGGCCGGCTATGGAGGTTTGCCGATGAGCGCCGCCTATGGTGCGAGCAAGGCGGCACTCATCAACATGGCGGAGAGCCTGAAATTCGACCTCGACCGCATTGGCATCCGCCTGCAGGTCATCTGTCCCGGATTCGTGGATACGCAGGCTGCACCGAAAGGCGGATTCCCGAGACCGGCGCTGGTGAGCACGCAGGAGGCGGCAGATCGGATATGCGCCGGCCTGAAGTCTTCGCGTTTCGAGATCACCTTCCCGAAACGATTTACGTATTTGGTCAAATTGCTGCGGATCCTGCCGTATGGGCTTTACTTCGCGCTTCTCGACCGGCTGGTACCGGGTAGGGCAGCGGTCGCTGCGGCTCCAACGAACAAGCGCTCAGGCTCCGACGGACAGCCGCGTCAGGCGGTGTAGCACCTGGATCTTAACGCGATCATATAAGATGTCACGAGAAGCCATTGCCAGGGTAGCCGTCGCCTCGGCCCTGAGGAACAAGCGCTCAGGCGGTGTGAAGCACCAGCACCGCGCCGAAAATCAGTGACAGTCCAAGCCAGCCGATCGGTTTCAGCCTCTGACCGAAGAAAAGGCGGCCGCAGATGGCCGTGCCAAAGATCCCGGTTGCGCCGAGAATGGCATAGGCGACCGCCAGGTCCATATCCTTGATCGCTTCCGCCAGCAGCGCGAAGGCCGCAAGCACCAAGACAATCGAAAGGGCACCCCAGCCGCGGCGGGAAAATCCGTTCGACTTCGTCGAGGCGAGATTCGCTGCCACATCGAGCACGCCGGCGGCGACCGCTAATGCGAAGGAGAGACCCGACGCGCTCATGCGGCGGCTTCCTCTGCATCGCTCCTGCCGGCATTGAGGAGAAGAATTCCCGCGACGGCCATCGCAAGGCCCAGCATCTCGCGACCGGAGAGCGCATGGCCGAAAACGAAAACGGAGACGAGCGTGATCACGGCGACGCCGGATCCCTCCCAGACGGCATAGGCGACGCCGACCGGAATAGTCTTCACCGCTCGTGCCAGGAAGACATAGGAGAGCGCGATCGAGGCATACATGACGATATGCCCCCCATAGGAGCCGGAGCCGGATGCCGCCTTCATTACAGTCAGGCCGACGACCTCGGTCGCGATCGCGAGGACCAGGAAGAGCCATGCAAGACGCATGAGGAAACCTACGAGAAAATCAGCCCGACAAAAATGAAAAGAGCCATTCGGGCTTTGCCGCGAATGGCTCTTTCGAAACTGGCTCCCCGGGCCGGATTCGAACCGGCGACCTATCGATTAACAGTCGAGTGCTCTACCGCTGAGCTACCAGGGATCATCTGCGCCGCAGAAGTGAGGCTGCTAATACAAATGCTTTTCCGATTTGCCAAGCGGTTTTTCAAAAAAAATGACGGTAGGCGGTTGCCGCCCTGTGGAGAAGCCACCAACTGTGGGGTCATTGGTACGAAAGAAGAATGATGGCGACCGAAGGCAAGAAGAAGCATTTTGGCATCGATCCCAAGACGCGTGAGATCGTGCTCGGAAAATGGCGGATGAGCCTGCCCAATTCGCCGGCATTGCGCGTCCTCATCGGCGTTCTGCTCGTCTTCGGCGGTGTGCTCGGATTTCTACCGATCCTGGGCTTCTGGATGGTTCCTCTGGGCCTGCTCGTGCTTTCGCACGACATTCCCTCGATGCGCCGGCGGCGGCGCAAGCTGGCCATATGGTGGGCCCGATGGCGCAGCAAGCCGAACTCGTCCGGCAAGTCCTGAGAGGTGGACGTTGCGAAGGGTCCCGCCAGAAATGCGCATCAGTGCTTTTCAGTCGTCGGAACTGCTCGGCTTTCGACGTCGTTTGGGCAGGAGGGCGACAATGATGCAGGCGAGCACCAAAGCGACCGGCCAGAAGTCGGTCGCCTGATCCCAATTCCACCTCCACATTTCATAACCCTTCAGGTGAGGCGGCGGCAGCTTTGCGCTGATCTCGAAATCACGTTTCTCGCGGCCGTGAAAGTGTCCGATGGCGAAGGCGAGGCCGATGATCAGCGCCAATCTTCTCGGTGAAATCACCATGAACAGCAGGGCGACGACTGCTGCAATACAGAAGCCCTCGACCACATGACCGAGCCAGTCGAAGTGGCGCTGAATGTAGCCCCAAGGAATATCCATCACGTCGCGCTTCGAGTGCCGCCCTCCCGGTGAGGCCGGCCGACGGGACGCTATAGCACAACCGCCGATCAGGAGACCACATGATCTCCAGGTTTCGCTCTTCGTCGACGTCGTCCGGAACTTGGGCAAGCTCGTCCGTCTTCCAGTATCCGGACGCGGCACTTCACGGAAAGTACAACCTGTAGTTAATCCAAAGTGGTCAATGGACAGGAACATCGCGTTCGGCAACATTAGCCCGCTCGTCACTTAGACGAGGTCGGACGAGGCCAACGCCCCCAGTGGCCGTCCGGGTACCAAGATGAGCATCACCTACTTTGCAGCACTGTGGAGAGAAAAATGGCGCATCTGATCGGTGGCATCGCCCCTTGGCTGGGGCTCGACAATCACATCTTCGGCACGGATGATCCGGACGTTGTCTTTGGAGACCCATTCACGACCGACAATAGCCTGGGAGTCCCCGAAATCGGCGGCTTCCTGTCTTCGGGGCAGGGTGGCCGCGACAGCCTCGAGGGCCGTGGCGGCAACGACACGCTCTTCGGCGACGCTTGGGCGATCTCCAATCAGGGGCGTGGTGGCGACGACCAGCTCGATGGCGGCGCCGGCGACGACACGCTGTACGGCGATGCCTTCTCGATCAATGTGAGTGACCCCGCTATCGTCGCCGGAGGCAATGATCGCCTCTCGGGCGGCAAAGGCAACGATACACTCTTCGGCGATGGCTACAATTGCCTCAGAGGGCGTGGTGGCGACGACTGGCTCGACGGCGGCGGCGGAGACGATATTCTCTCGGGCGACGCTTTCTCCCTGGGCGATTTTTTCGTTGGCGGGAACGATCGGCTCCAGGGCGGAGAGGGCCATGACAAGCTCTACGGCGATGGCCTCGACCAAGGCGTCGTGGAATCCGGCATCGGCGGCGACGATCACCTCTATGGTGGTTCGGGCAATGACTTTCTCGTTGGAGATGTTCTTTTCTCACGAGGCGGTAGTGGCGGCGACGACCTGCTCGACGGAGGCAAAGGCAATGATGTCCTGTATGGCGATGCAGAGGTCGGCGTGGACACCGCGGGTGGGAACGACCTCTTGATCGGCGGCGGCGGTAACGATCAGCTCTGGGGCGATGGCCGACTTACCGCATCCTTCGCGGTCGAGACCGGTGCCGATCAGTTCCTGTTTGCGCGGAACAGTGGACGGGATGAGGTCTTCGACTTCGAATTGGGCAAGGACATCATCCAAATCGCTGGCTATGGCTACGACGACTTCGCCGATTTTCTGCCCAACATAGGCGACGATGCTGACGGGAACGCTGTCCTGCAATTGAATGGCACGGTGGATCAGGTCACCCTGGTCGGCATCCACGCTGCCGACCTCAGCGCTGCCAACTTCGTCTTTGCGAATGCGGATTTCGCCTTCGTCTGACGAAGGTAAAGTTTGTCGGCAACAAAACTGATCAGGGGTGGCTATTGGAGGCCTCGGCCGGAATTGAACCGGCGTACAAGGATTTGCAGTCCTCTGCGTCACCACTCCGCCACGAGGCCTCTACGATTTGCGTTTTCAAATCGTGGCGCGGATTTAGAATGATTGATCGCAATCCGCAAGAGGTTACATTTGGAATAGGTATTTTTTATCCTGTATAAATACGTCTTCGGTTCTGTGAACGGGAGCGGCCATGGCGCCCCAAGGCGCAATACTCCCACATCCAACATTTTGAAACTGCGTACTTCCGCAGGAAGCGGCTACCCACCTGATCAGCAGGCTCTAATGGTACCGCCGAATGAGTCCGACGAGCCTGCCTTGGATCTTGACCCGGTCCGGACCGAATATGCGTGTTTCGTAAGCCGGATTGGCGGCCTCGAGCGCAATAGAGGCGCCCTTGCGGCGGAATCGCTTCAATGTTGCTTCCTCGTCGTCGATCAGGGCGACGACGATATCCCCGGGGCTGGCAGTGCTTCCGTTCCGGATAATCACCGTATCGCCATCGAGGATGCCGGCCTCGATCATCGAATCGCCCTTGATCTCGAGAGCGTAGTGCTCGCCGCTGCCGATCATTTCGACGGGTACGGAAATGTCGTGCATATTGTTCTGGATTGCCGAAATCGGCACACCGGCGGCAATGCGGCCCATGACCGGAACGGCGACCGATGCGGTCTCGGCCGGCGGCGCCGGTTTCGGTGCGGCGGGCGGCGCTGCAGGCTTGCCCAGACTGCCTTCGATCACGCTCGGAGAAAAGCCGCGGCGGACCTGCGAAGTGCCGGTATAGGCCTCCGGTAGCTTGATGACTTCGAGGGCCCGGGCGCGATTCGGTAGCCGGCGAATGAACCCGCGTTCTTCGAGCGCAGTGATCAAGCGGTGGATACCCGATTTGGACGCAAGGTCCAAGGCGTCCTTCATCTCGTCGAAGGACGGCGGGACCCCGGATTCCTTCATTCGCTCGTGAATGAACAGAAGCAATTCCTGTTGCTTGCGGGTCAGCATGACGACACTCCAGAATCGCGAAACAAATCAAGAACAGAACCTATCTGTTCCATATGTGTTCCGCAAGTGCCTAAAATTCCGTGAATTTCGCTTGCTGTCGAATGCCGATCCGCTTGCGATCCGGCGTGTCGATGCGATCGCTCCGCATTCCGGTGCAGAGGCTGATACGCTCGCGCATGTTTCGTACGCGGCGGGCACCGGCAGTCGGCCGCGCCTATGGCATGCTAGTAGGCAAGGCGCAGTCCGCCCGGCGTGAGAACGTCGAATTCAGGCTCGGGATAGGGCCCGTACCATTGGGTATAAGTCGTGTTGGTCGAGCCCGTGCTGGCGCACCCCGAAAGGGCGAAGAGGGAAAAAATTATGGCTGCCACCAAAGATTTCACAGGCATGTTTTTCTCCACTCGCGGGAGCTGCCCAGACCTCGAACAGGTCAGACTGAAACTTTCTCTCAAATCAGCTTTTTTGGCAAGCGCGGCCGAGCCGCGGCATCGTCCGAGACTCTGGCAGCCTGACGTCCGGCATCGGTGGATGTCACCCATGTCCTAGGTACGATCTGCTACCTATGTCTCCGGTATGGACACAAGAGGGAAATGGTGGAGTCGAAGGGAGTCGAACCCTCGACCTCCGCAGTGCGATTGCGGCGCTCTCCCAACTGAGCTACGACCCCACTGGTCACCGATTTTATAAGATTTTTCGGCCGCGCGCGCCAGTGCATTCCGTATGCCGGTTTTCACGTTGCAGCCCGATAGGGCACGCTAAAATTCATCACCCGAATATCGCCCCTTCGCGGTGGAGCCCAACAGCCGGATTCTTCCGCTCCGGCGCGGTGACGCAAGGAGCCGGAAGGGCAGGGCAACCACGAGCCTTGGGGTTTTGCCGGTGCGGAACGCGGCGATCGGTGGCGAGAAACCGGGGATTGCGGCGTGCCCGTTCAATTCCGAAATGGCGGAAGAGGTGGGATTCGAACCCACGGTACGCTTTCACGCACGCCGGTTTTCAAGACCGGTGCCTTAAACCGCTCGGCCACTCTTCCAGGGATTGAGGAGCTTCGTGAAATTCGTTTCCGACTTCCCGATAGACCGGCGATCGTCACCGGTTTGCTGCCCACTCACCAATGGCTGGCGTTTTAGCAGCTTTGATCGCAGCGTCAACTTACTCCGGAGCATTTGCTCGCATTCCAGGCGCGTGCCGCGCCGGCAGATAATCGGGTGCAGCGTACATCCCTGGTGATCATTGTATGCGGCGGTTGAGAATTATCCTGAGACGGGCGTTGGTCCGGACGTGCCCGGATTGTTCATCCGGTGATTCCTCGGGCGCAAGTGGCGGCCAGTCGAAGTCTTCGTCAAGCGCGTCTCTAGCCTGCGGTCCATCCAGGCGATGGAGCAGGGCGATGATCATCTCGCGGTCGCTGATGCCGCTGCCGGGAGCCAAATAGGCGAACAAGTCTCTGCGACAATCCTCTATGAGCATTCGCATCTTCTCGGTGTTCATGAGCGTCCTTCCGAGGGTGCGCGCCGCACCGGACCGCACACGCCCTTGACACGGTTGTGGGCCATCCTCACGGGCGCTGTCCAGTGTCAGATACTGCAGTCAGACTTCCCCGCGGTACGTACGCCGCGACGTCCCGACTTCTGCCGTCCAGAAACGCCGCCCCGGCAAGCAGATAAACGGCAATCGCCAGCACCGACAGGAGCATTACGCCGAGGGGCAGGCCGGTTGCCGCCCGTCGCTCCGGCGGGCCATAATCGTCTTTATCGTACATTGCGAGATCCTCTCGGACGCCGGCCGGAGCACGGGCAGCACGCAAACCGGGAACGGAGCCTCAGAGTTGCACCGACGGGAAGCTTCGGTCAGCTCTGAGGCCGCCGCACCCCGCGGCTGACGAGCCGTGCGGGTGCTTATTGCGATATGTGTCGGCAGGGATACCCGGCAACGGGTTTAGGACCTTTGCCAGGCTCTCTCCGACTATGGTCCGGCGGCTCTTTTACGTTCCGTAAACCATAGCGAGCGTTTTTCGACACCACTTCGTCCTCCGGTTCGCAATTTCGCCTTGTTGTTGTCATGATTGTTCGACTGTTCCGTTTCGGGACGGCGAAATTCTCGCGGGGGAACTACTGCACGATTGCGTCGATCCTTGCGCGTCCGGGCGGAGGCGTGAGCGCTGCAGGAGCGGATTTCGGGTGTGGCTTTGCGAATGATCTTGTGGGACAGATGACATCCAGTAACGGTGCGGCATATCTTGTGAGGGGGCTCCGTCTCGCAGCGGTTCCGGTGCTTTGCGCGGTGCTTGCGGCCTGCGGATCGACGTCGAGCGTCAAGAAGACCAAGTCGCGGAGCAAGGAATACTTCGCCGAGTCCGTCTATGGCGTCAAAGCCAGCCCCAGAGTCGCCACCGGAAACAACATTCCGAAGGGCGGTGGCCGCTACCAGGTAGGCAAGCCCTATCAGGTCAAGGGCAGGTGGTATCAGCCGAAGGAGGATTTCGGCTACAACAAGAGCGGGATGGCCTCCTGGTACGGGTCTGCCTTCCATGGCCGGCTGACGGCGAATGGCGAGGTCTACGACAAGCATCACCTCTCGGCCGCTCACCCGACCTTTCCGCTGCCGAGCTATGCGCGCGTGACCAACCTGGAGAACGGCACGTCCGTCATCGTGCGTGTCAATGATCGCGGCCCCTATGAATACGGCCGGATCATCGACGTCTCTTCGAAGACCGCCGACCTGCTGGACATCAAGCGCAAGGGCAGCGCCAATGTCCGCGTTCAATATGTCGGCCGTGCGCCGCTCGAAGGCAATGACATGCCCTACCTCATGGCTTCTTACGTCAGGAAGGGCGACCGTGGCCCGAGCGTGATGCCGGAAGGGCAGATCGCCTCAGGCGTTATGGTGGCCTCCAACGAGCCGCTGCGCGACATGGTCCCGAGTCTCCGCGCTGTGCCGGTTCCGAATAAATCGATGCTCGATGCCGGCGTGCCGGTGAACGCGCTCGCCAAACCGGCGCAAGCCTCGGCGGCACCAAGCGCCTTCGGCGAATTCGTCGTTCTGCCGCAGATGGGGCCGATGCCGACGCCGCGCCCGCAACTGATCCCGCTGCCGGACGGCAGCATGGCCTATGCTGCCGCATATGTCGAAGTCCGCGTCAGCGACAAGCCTTCGCCCTTCGAGGCGATCATGGTCGATCGCAATCCTCTGACACCCGATTCCATTGTCGCCTATGCCAAGCGCCAGCACCGAAACGCCAACGCCCGCTGACGCCGGTTGAAGAGGGCTTTTCGCGCTGATATGCCCATGAAGAACCGGAGTTTCTCATGCGCATGAAGTGGCTTGCGGTCGCAGGGTTCCTAGCGGCCGTCGTTTCGGGGCAAGCGGTCGCGCAGACGCCCGCGTTCGACACCAAAGCGAAGCAGATATATCTCGTCGACGCTGAGACCGGCACGGTGCTCTTTTCACGCGACGAGGATGCACCCGTCCCGCCTGCCTCGCTCGCCAAGCTCATGGCGATGGAGGTGGTTTTCGAGGCCCTGGATAAGGGCGAAGTGACGCCCGAGACGAGTTTCGAGGTCTCTGAACATGCTTGGCGCACGGGCGGCGCCCCCTCCGGCACCGCAACGATGTTCGCCGCGATCAAATCCAGGATCCGCGTTGCGGATCTTATCCAGGGCGCAACGGTGCAGCTCGCGAACGACGCATGCATTGTGCTGGCTGAGGGTATGACTGGCAGCGAGGCTGCTTTTGCCGAACTGATGACCAAGCGCGCACGCGAGCTGGGGCTGCCGGTCGCCACCTTCAAGAATGCCACGGGGCTGCCGCATCCGGAAAACAAGATCACGATGCGCGAACTCGTCGCCCTTACGCGGCACCTATACGAGGCGCACCCGAATTACTACCGCCTCTATTCGCAGCCGGAATTCGAGTGGAACAAGATCCTTCAGCGCAACAAGAACCCTCTGATCGCCGCGAATGTCGGCGTCGATGGGTTGGCGACCGGCTTTGCGGAGGGTTTCGGCTTCTCGCTCGCCGTCTCGATGCAACGCGGCGACCGCCGCGTCTATCTCGCGATGGGGGGCCTCGAGAGCGACAAGGAGAGAATCGAGGAGAGCCGCAGGGTCCTGGATTGGGCGATGACCGCTTTCGAGAAACGGCGCATCTTCGCAGATGGTGAAACCATTGGAGAGGCGAGCGTCTACGGCGGTGCGGATTCCCGAGTGGCGCTCGTGGCGGGCAGCCCGGTCGACGTTCTGCTCCCGGTCAAAAATCCTGAGCGGCTGACGGCACGCATCGTCTACAAATGGCCGCTCAACGCACCCGTCGCTGCCGGACAGCAGGTCGGGGTCGTCAAGCTCTGGAACGGGGACAAGCTGCTGCGGGAAGTTCCCGTGAAGACGGCGAGGGCGGTCGAGCCCGGAACGCTCACGAGCCGGGCGATCGACGCGCTGCAGGAACTGCTGTTCTTCTGGCTGTGACAAATGCGCGTCGCGACGGTTCCTTCCGCCGGACCGATCGGCTAAACAGGGACGATAATGCACGCCGATCCGGGAATTGAAGTGTCGCTGGCCAAGGGTTTTTTCATAACATTCGAGGGGGGAGAGGGGGCCGGAAAGTCGACCCAGATGCGCCTTCTTGCGGAAGCGCTGAGCGCGCGCGGCTACCGCGTGCTCACCACGCGCGAGCCGGGAGGCTCGGTGGGCGCCGAGGCCGTTCGCCACGTGCTTCTTTCCGGCGCGGCCGAGTCCTTCGGAGTCCGCATGGAGGCGATCCTCTTTGCGGCCGCCCGCAGCGATCATGTCGAGGAGGTGATCCGGCCGGCGCTTGAGCAGGGAACGATCGTCCTTTGCGATCGGTTCATGGATTCCTCACGTGTCTATCAGGGAGTGACGGGCAATCTGGAACCGGCTTTCGTCGAGACCCTGGAACGCGTTGCGGTGAACGGTGTCATTCCCGACTGCACCATCATCTTCGATCTTCCCGCCTCGGTCGGGCTGGAGCGCGCCCGCCGCCGCGCCGCAAACGACAGTCCCGACCGATTCGAAAAGGAACAGCTGGAGACGCATGAAAAGCGGCGCGAAGCCTTTCTCGATATTGCTGCGGCCGATCCGGAGCGTTGCCGCGTCGTCGACGCCAACCGTCCGCCGATCGTGATCGCTGCCGAAGTATTGAGTCTCGTGGAGGCGCTATTGCCCCTGGAAGGCAGGCCGCAACCCTCGAATGCGGAAGCGACGTCGTGACCACGGAACAGCCAGGTGTGCTGGAGGGGGCGCTTGCTCCCGCGATGAACAGCAAGCTCTTCGGTCATCAGGAGGCGGAAGCCTTTCTCGCGCAGAGTTACAGGTCCGGAAAGGGACATCACGCGATCCTGATCGAAGGGCCGGAGGGAATAGGCAAGGCAACACTCGCCTTTCGCTTCGCCAATCATATTCTAAGCCATCCGGATCCGGCAGACGCCCCCGAAAGGCTTGCCGACCCTGATCCCGCCTCAATCGTCACGAGACAGCTTGGTTCGGGCGCATCGCACAACCTCCTGCATCTCGCGCGCCCAGTGGACGAAAAGACGGGCAGGACGAAGGGCGCGATCACGGTCGACGAGGTTCGCCGCGCCGGCAAGTTCTTCGGCCAGACGTCGGGCACCGGAAACTGGCGCATCGTCATCATCGATCCGGCCGACGATCTCAACCGCAACGCCGCCAATGCCATTTTGAAGATGTTGGAGGAGCCGCCGCGCCGTTCGCTGTTTCTGGTGCTCACCCATGCGCCTGGAAAACTCCTGGCGACCATCCGTTCGCGTTGTCTGCCATTGCGACTGAAGCCTCTGGATACGGGAGCCCTGCGCCAGGCACTTGCGCATCTCGGGCTCGATCTTGCCGGTCCTGACGCCGAACGGGTCCTCGCCGCGGCGAGCGGCAGCGTTTCGGAGGCGCTGAAGCTGATCAACTACGGCGGACTGGAGATCGCCGGGACTTTCGACGACATCCTGGCAGGGCAAGGACCGGCCGCCCGCAAGAACATGCATAAGCTCGCTGACGTTCTTTCGGGAAAGGACAGCGAGACGATCTTCGATTTCTTCTCGTCGCTGCTGTCGGCACGCATCATGCAGCTAGCGCGCGAGGCGGCGATCGCGGGCGACGTGGGCAGGGCCGAGCGGTTCGCGAGGCTTTCCAGCAGCGTTGGCGAACGCCTGGCGGTGAGCAATGCCTACAATCTGGATCGCAAGCAGACGATCCTTTCCTTGCTCGACGAGCTTAAAGAGGCTCTATAGGCAATAGGGAATGCGGAAAAGTGCGCGCGTTTTCCGCGCATCTCGCGTCTCGACTAAACCGAGTCGATCACGTTCATGACTTTAGGTCGATCCGGGCCTAACAAGGCGCGAACTTCCATTTCCGCTCTATCGCTGCAGCGAGATCGATATCGTTATGGTGAGCGAAGAGCAGCACATGACCGAGGAGATCCGCCGTTTCGTCGGCGAGCGACTGCTGTAGGGTGTCCGGCGCGATCTCCCGATTGCGGCCGCGGCCGGTTGCATTGTTCCAAGCCTGCGTCAGTTCTCCCACCTCCTCCTGCAGTTTCAGAATATACCAGTCCGGGTCACGCCTGATCGCGTGCTTGGCCGCATAGATCGCAGACGCTTCCTCGAATTTTCGTTTGAGTTCACTGAGCACGCACGCCTCCCTGGAGCACTTCCAGGAAAAGCGTAACGGTTTCCGGCCCGAAGTGCGTAGTGTGAAATGATCTAGTTGTTTCTGTTTTGTTCCGGTTTTCGGCTCGTGTCAATCAGGACCGTCTCCTGGAGAGTCGCGCGACGGGGAGGGCTTTTTCTTGCCCCGGCAGTTTCCTACCTGAAGGCTATGCGCTAAGAGCACCCATAGTTCCGATCCGAGGATATCGAAGCCCGCTATGAGAGATACGTCCCCGTTCTACATCACCACCGCGATTTCCTATCCGAACGGCAAGCCGCATATCGGTCATGCCTATGAGCTGATCGCGACGGACGCCATGGCACGCTTTCAGCGGCTCGACGGGCGCGAGGTCTTCTTCCTGACCGGGACGGACGAGCATGGACAGAAGATGCAGCAGACGGCGAAGAAGGAAGGAATTTCGCCGCAGGAGCTTGCCGCTCGCAATTCGGCCGAGTTCCAGAACATGGCGCGGCTGCTCAACGCCTCCAACGACGATTTCATCCGCACGACCGAACAGCGCCACCACGAGGCATCGCAGGCGATCTGGAGCCGCATGGGCGAGGCGGGCGACCTCTACAAGGATTCCTACGCCGGTTGGTATTCCGTTCGAGACGAGGCCTATTACCAGGAGAACGAGACGGAGCTGCGCGACGACGGCATACGTTACGGACCCCAGGGAACGCCCGTGGAATGGGTGGAGGAAGAGAGCTATTTCTTCCGGCTGTCCGCCTACCAGGACAAACTCCTGAAGCACTATGAAGAAAATCCCGAATTCATCGGTCCGGCGGAACGGCGCAACGAGGTCATCTCCTTCGTCAAGTCGGGCCTGAAGGACCTCTCCGTCTCGCGCACCACATTCGACTGGGGGATCAAAGTTCCGAACGATCCCGCCCATGTCATGTATGTGTGGGTCGACGCGCTGACCAACTACGTAACCGCCACCGGTTATCTGACCGACCCGACGGGACCGCGGGCGAAGTTCTGGCCGGCGAATATCCACGTCATCGGCAAGGACATCATTCGTTTCCATGCCGTCTATTGGCCGGCCTTTCTGATGTCGGCCGGTCTTCCGCTTCCGAAGCGCGTTTTCGCCCACGGCTTCCTGCTCAACAAGGGCGAGAAGATGTCGAAGTCGCTCGGCAACGTGGTCGATCCGTTCAATCTGGTCGAGCATTTCGGCCTCGACCAGATCCGGTATTTCTTCCTTCGCGAAGTCTCGTTCGGCCAGGACGGCAGCTACAGCGAGGAGGGGATCGCCACCCGAATCAATTCCGACCTCGCCAACGGGATCGGCAATCTCGCCAGCCGTTCCCTGTCGATGATCGTCAAGAATTGCGACGGCCAGATCCCGCTCTGTGGTCCGCTGACGGACGAGGACAAGGCGATGCTCGCCGCCGCCGACTCGCTGATCGATACAGCACGCGAAGAAATGGGCAAACAGCTCATTCATCGCGCACTTGCGGCGATCATCGCCGTCGTTTCCGAAACCGACCGCTACTTCGCAGGCCAGGAACCCTGGGCGCTGAAGAAGACCGATCCGAGCCGCATGGCAACCGTGCTCTACGTCACGGCGGAGGTCGTTCGCCAGGTCGCGATCCTGCTGCAGCCATTCATGCCGGAATCGGCGGGAAAACTCCTGGACCTGGTCGCCGTACCGGCCGGCCGCCGCGATTTTGCGCATCTCGGCGAACCCGGGCGCCTCATCTCCGGAACGCCGCTCGAAGCACCCAAGCCGGTCTTCCCGCGCTACGTCGCGCCGGAAGCCTGAATGAAGACGAAAGCATGCTGATCGACACCCATTGCCATCTGGATTTTCCGGATTTCGAGGCCGAACGCGACGCCGTCGTCGAGCGCGCGCGCGAGGCCGGCGTGGCGCAGATGGTGACGATTTCGACCCGGGTTAAACGGTTCGACACGATTCTCGCGATCGCCGAGAAATATCCGAACGTCTTCTGTTCCGTCGGCACCCATCCGCATAATGCCGATGAGGAACTGGACGTGACGGCCGACGATCTCGTTCGGCTTTCCGCCCATTCGAAGGTCGTCGCGATCGGCGAGGCCGGGCTCGATTATTTTTACGACAACGCGCCGCGCGACGCGCAGGCAGAGGGCTTAAGGCGGCATATCGCGGCAGCGCGAACAACCGGCCTGCCGCTCGTCATCCATAGCAGGTCGGCCGACGACGATATGGCCGCCATTCTAACCGAGGAATCGGGGAAGGGCGCCTTTCCCTTCCTTCTCCATTGCTTCTCGGCCGGCCCGGACCTCGCCCGGATCGGCGTCGAGCTCGGCGGCTACGTGTCCTTTTCGGGGATCCTGACCTTCCCGAAATCCGAGGAACTGAGGGATATCGCCAGGACGGTCCCGCGCGATCGGATGATCGTCGAGACGGACGCACCCTATTTGGCACCGAAGCCGTTCCGCGGCAAGCGCAACGAACCGGCCTACGTGGCGCACACGGCCGAGGTGCTGGCGCAAGCCATCGGCGTCTCCAGCGAGGAGATTGCCGAAATCACGACCGAAAACGCCTTCAGGATCTTCTCGAAGATGCCGAGGCTTTGAAATGGCGTTTCGGCGCGCCTTCACCATTCTGGGCTGCGGCTCGTCACCGGGCGTGCCGCGCATCACCGGTGATTGGGGCGCCTGCGATCCGTCGAACCCCCGCAACCGTCGCATGCGAGCGGCCTTGCTCGTAGAACAGTTTGCACCGGACGGCGGCAAGACGACCGTCGTGATCGATACCGGCCCGGATTTCCGCGCCCAGATGATCGCGGCGAATGTACGTCACATCGATGCCGTGCTCTACACCCATGCCCATGCGGACCATCTGCACGGGATCGACGATCTGCGCGGCTTCGTCATCGAGAATCGCAGGCGCGTGCCGATCTGGGCCGATGCGCTCACGATGGCCCGTATTCGCGACGGCTTCCGCTACTGTCTGGAGTCGCCGCCAGGCAGCGGCTACCCGCCGATCGTCGAGCCCTATGTGATTCCCGACGACCTGCCGCCGTTGACCATCCATGGAGCCGGCGGGCCGATCTCGTTCGAGCCGCTGATGCAGTTTCACGGCAACGTCCATTCGCTCGGCTTTCGCGTCGGCGGTTTTGCCTATTGCAGCGACGTCAGCGACTTTCCGGTGGAAACGGTCGGCAAGCTCGCCGGACTCGATCTGCTCGTCATCGACACGCTGCAGTATAAATTTCACCCAAGTCACTTGTCCCTGGTGCAGTCGCTCGTGTGGATCAACCGGCTGCAGCCGAAGCGCGCGGTACTGACGCATATGCATGTACCGATGGATTACGAAACCGTTTGCGGCGAGACGCCGGACCACGTCGAGCCGGCTTACGACATGATGCGCCTGGAGTTCGATATCGACCGGCCAACGGCGGAAAACGCATAAAGCCCTGTATTAGGGATTTTCTTCAAGGCACTGATATTGATGCGGCTTATATCGGTCATAGCCCTCGATGGTTAGTTCCATAATCTATCTTATGCGACTGAAAGATGTAGGGGCTATTTAGTAATGCGACAGTTGGGCCAGTTAGAGATGCGACACTCCGCCTCTCGACGCTCTGGTCAACGTCAACGTTGGGAGCAAGGATGACGACTTTCAGCCTGGTGGAGACCATGAGCGTTCGGAGTCGTGATGTCCTGTTTGATCACCATGTCGCAGAAAGAATTGCCTCGCCTCGAAGTCATTCAGAAGATCAATGATCGACGCCTAAGCGTTGTCCAGGCAGCGGAACTGCTCGGCCTCAGTCGAAGCCAGGTGCACAGGCTGCTGCAGGCCTACGAGCACTCCGGTGCGGCCGGTCTGGTTTCGAAGAAGAGATCGCGGCCAAGCAATCGGCGCCACAGCGAAGATTTTCGCAACGCGGCGCTGGATCTGATCCGCGAACGCTATCTGGATTTCGGTCCGACGCTGGCTCGCGAGAAGCTGATTGAACTGCATCACATCTCGGTCGCCAAGGAGACGTTGCGCCAATGGATGACCGAGGCCGGCATCTGGGTATCGCGACGCGAGCGCAAGCAGCGTGTCTTCCAGCCGCGTGGTCGGCGCGATTGTTTCGGTGAGCTCGTTCAGAT
>ATWE01000023.1 GCA_000421085.1 Ensifer sp. USDA 6670 | reverse complement strand
CGCATGGAGGCAGCGGAATGAACCGCTGGCACCCATAGTCTCAAAGCTAAAGCCAAAGGGGTTGTCCCTCACCCGCCCCCGCTCCTCCCTCGCAACCCGGCCCAGCCGGTCGGATCGGGGGCTGACCGCCAGCGCCAGCGGAGATGCTGAGTGTCGCATTTCTAACTGGCTGGCGACGTCGCGCCTCTAATCAGCTTTGACAAAAGATGTAGCCGGGTGGGTTCAAGGATGAAGTGCGACTTGCGATAGATACCAATGGGTTATCACTGGGCAAGGAATGCTCATGAGACGCACCTACTCCCAGATCGGTATGGATGAACGGCAGACCCTCACCGGCCCGTCTGACCTTGCAACCCGCAGCAGCCCGTCACATTCTACATGGGACAGATGGGCATGCGACAAGCACACCTCTCGGGATGCCGGACAACCTCAACGCTGGACCGCTTGATTTAGAGGAGACGCAGTATGGATCGATTCACAGGCGGTTGCCTGTGCGGCAACGTGCGATTTATGGCGTCGGGACGACCATACCGGGTCGGACTCTGCCATTGTCTCGACTGCCGCAAGCATCACGGGGCTCTTTTCCACGCGTCAGCCATTTTCCCCGAGAAGTCTGTGACGATCGATGGCGAGACCCGCGATTACGCCGGTCGGCATTTCTGTCCCCGCTGCGGCTCGACCGTCTTCGCACGCACCGGAGACGAAATCGAGTTGAACCTAGGATCCCTCGACGCCACTGATCAATTGATGCCGACCTACGAAAGCTGGACCGTCCGCCGCGAATCCTGGCTGCCGCAGTTTCCCCTCAAGAGACGATACGAGCGAGATCGTGACGAAACGAGTCGCTTCGAGGAGTAGGCCGCACGACCTGACGATAGTTGAGCGTCACTCCGGAAGGCCCGCCTTGCGGTAGCCGTCGAGGAAATGCGCAAGCGTCGCAGCGTCGCGGAACGGCTCCGTACTCGCCCAGTGGCGGGTTGAAAAATGCGGGTTGCCGACGAGGAACAGCTCGACTTCCGCGCGCGCCTCGTCGAGCCGGCCCAGTTGGGCAAGGCTTGCCGCCAGGAAACGTCGCGAGCTGGTGCGATACGTCTCGTCCCTGCGCAGTGTCGCGACGGCGGCTTCGTATTCGCGGGCGGCATATTGCGCCTGGCCGAGCGTCAGATAGTACCAGCTTGCCGGAAACGGGTTCAGCCGGAACGCCTTGCGGATGTGCTCAAGGCCCTCCTCTACCCGCCCGGCCAAGACCGCGATGTCGGATAAAGTCGCCCAGGTGTCGGCCTCGTTCGGGTCGAGCTCAATCGCCTTGGCGAATTCCATATCCGCCTCGGCAAAGCTGCGCTCATATGCAAGCAGATTGGCCAGCACCCAGCGGCAACCGGCATCGTTGGGATCGATCGTCACGGCTTTGCGCGCCAGCTTCAAAGCAACGCTACGGTTGGGCTCGACCGGCTCGCCCCAATGCACCCATCTCATCCAGTGGTTCATGGCAAGCCAGCGACAGGCCTCGGCGTACTCCGGATCGAGCGAAACCGCACGGGTGAGCATCAGATGCGCCTCCCGCGCCGTCTGAGGCGAATCATCGATCAGCTTGCGCGCCCGCACGCAGAGATCGTAGGCCTCGAGATTTTTGGGGCGATTGCGCGGCGGCTGCGGGCGCAGCCGGCCGAGCAACGCCTCCACGATCTTGCCGGTGACCTCGTCCTGAACGGCAAAGATATCTTCGAGACTGCGATCAAAGCGTTCCGCCCACAGATGATTGCCACTCACCGCATCGACCAGCTGCGCGTTGATGCGCACGCGCCCCGCAGCGCGTCGTGCGCTACCCTCCAGCAGATAGCGCACGCCAAGATCCTCAGCGATCTCGCGCACGTCCCTCGCCTTTCCTTTGATGGCAAAGGCCGAGTTGCGCGCGATGACGAAGAGGCCGGAGATCCTGGACAGGTCGGTGATCAGGTCTTCGGTCAATCCATCCGCGAAGGATTCCTGCTCCGGATCGCTGCTGAAATTAACGAAAGGCAACACGGCTATCGATGGTTCGTTGGGCAGCGGCAATGGTTTTCGCTTCGCGCCGCCGGCCTTTTCGACAGGCCCCGTGAAGCGGTAGCCGACCCGCGGAACCGTGGCGATCCATTCGCCTCCGTCGGGGGGAGCACCAAGCATCTTCCGCAGTTGCGCGATCTGAACGGTGAGGTTGCCTTCCTCGACCGCCCTGCCCGGCCACGCCGCATCCATCAACTCGGCTTTTCCCAGGATCTCACCAGGCCGCCCGACGAGCGCCTCGAGCAGCTTCAGCCCGCGATAGCCCACGGCAACGGGCTCATCGTTCCGAACGAGCGTTCCAGCACCCGGATCAAGGACGAACGGACCAAAGACAAAACGCGATCCCTGCATAGGGCGCATCTATAGTCCGTTTGGCAGTTTTTGAGAACTTTTTGGAAGAGCTTAATTACCACGCTGTTCGCATCCCGCAGAATTCGTCCTCTTTCAGGTCGAGGGCTCTGCCCTCAAACCGTTTGGAGGTTGCCGTGAACGATATCCGCTCCGTTTTGACGGAAATGCCGCGTCGGCCCTACCACCTCGCGACGCTTCGAAACATTATCGCGACGTGGGAAGAGCGGAAGCGCTTTCGCTGCGAACTTGAGCAAAGGTTGAAGGACGATCCGCATTTGATCTGCGATATCGGTTTGACGAGGCTCGAGGCCGAGGCGGAGATCGCCAAGCCCTTCTGGCAAGTATAAGGCGAATCTGCATGACGGCTGAAAGCACGACATTATCGCGACAGGACCAGATCCCATGGGCCGCTATGGCCGGCATCATCGCGACCGTCACGGTCTTCGCCGTGGCACAGGGGCTGACCTATCCCCTGCTCAGCTTTATCCTGGAGCGGCAGGGAACGACGCCTGGTCTGATCGGCTTGTCGGCGGCGATGACCCCGCTGGGTTTCATCCTATCCGCCCTCTTCATTCCGACACTGGCGCGGCGCGTGGGCGGGGCGCGCCTTGCGATCCTGTGTTCGGGCCTGGCCGCGCTCACGCTCATCGCGATTGGCTGGACGCAGGAGGTCTGGGCCTGGATGCCGCTGCGTTTCCTGCTCGGGTTCTTCGCCAATCCGCTTTACGTTGTCAGCGAGACCTGGCTGCTCTCGATCACGCCCGCGCGGCGGCGGGGCCGAATCATGGGCCTCTATTCGTCGATCGTTTCGGGCGGCTTCGCCATCGGTCCGCTGTCGCTCGGTCTGGTCGGCACGCAAGGGTGGCCGCCCTTCATGGTCGGCATCGTGGCCTTCCTTCTCTGCGGACTGATCGTGCTTGCGGTCGCGCCGCACCTGCCAACGATGCCACATCAAGGCGAGGCAACATCGGTCGGCGGCTTTTTCGCACTGGCGCCGCTCCTCTTGTTCGCGGTTTTCGCCGCAGCCGCCCTGGAGCAGACCCTGCTTTCCCTGTTCGCGGTCTATGGCGCGGCGCTTGGCAGCACAGAAGGGCGCATCGCCTCGCTCATCACCTGTTTCATCGCAGGTAATGCCGTACTGCAGATCTTGCTCGGGCGGGTGGCCGAACGGTTGGGGTCGCTGCGGACCATGATTCTCTGCGCCTTGGCTTCACTGGGCGGCTGCCTGCTGCTACCGGCGATCTTCGAAACATGGCTCATCTGGCCGCTCTTTTTCGTCTGGGGCGGAGCCTCGTTCGGAATCTACACAATGTCGCTGATCCAGCTCGGCGAACGTTTCAGCGGCCAAGCGCTGATCGCCGGCAACGCGGCCTTCGCCTTCGTATGGGGCATCGGCGGCATCGTGGGCTCGCCCGCGACCGGACTGGCCATCCAACTGATCGGACATCAGGGACTGCCAGCGTCCCTTGGTATGCTTTGCTTCGTGCTGGCGGTATTTCTCGTGGCAGAGAAACGGAGGACCTGACCGGGACCTGCGTCGCGCCGTGGCCTAACACTTCACTTCCGGGCGGAAAACCCGTCATGCACTCTTCCCGGAAGGGCTCTAATGCGCCGTAAAGGCCCCGTCGACCGGATGATAGCTGCCGGTAATGAAGCTCGCCTGTTCCGACAGCAGGAAACAGACGAGAGCCGCGACTTCCTCCGGTTTTCCCCGCCGGCCGAGCGGCTGCAGCGCCTCCAGGCGTCGTGTCTTCGCCAATTCCGAGTGTCCCGACAGAAGCGGCGTTTCGATCCAGCCGGGGCCGACCGCATTGATGCGAATCCCCATTCTTGCGTATTCGATCCCGGCAGCCTTCGTGAGCCCCACGACCCCATGCTTGGCGGCGGTGTAGGCGGACGCGGTGGGCAAGGCAACCGCGCCGAGAATCGAGGACATGTTGACGATGGCGCCGCCGCCGTTTCCGAGCATGGCCGCGATCTCGTATTTCATACAGTAGAAGACGCCGTTCAGATTGACTTCGATCAGTCTGCGCCAGTCTTCGAGCGGATAGTCCGCGGTCGCTTTTCGCGGGCCCTCAACGCCTGCATTGTTGACTGCCAGGTGCAAACCGCCGCATTCCCGGACGGTGAAGGCGACCAATTGCTCCACCGCCTCCGCATCGGCGACGTCGACGGTGAAATCTCGAGCCCTGCCCCCGGCAGAGCGAATCTCAGCCACGACGCTGCGCGCCGCATCGGCGTCGCGGTCGGCGACGATCACCTCCGCACCCTCGCCGCCAAGTTGCCTGGAGACGGCGGCGCCGATGCCGGAACCCGCGCCGGTCACGATTGCGATTTTTCCATCCAGGCCGAGTTTCATCGTGCCGCTCCTTGTCTCCGCTTCTTCCCCAACCAGTCGATCAGACGCCGGTTCGGGTCGCAAGAGGTTTCATCCTTGCGGTCGTATCCGTTGCAAGGCTTGGCCGACACGCGCTTGGGTGTTAAACACGAAATCGTAGGGACTCACAATTTACTCAGCAGGTGAGAATGGAGAAGGATCGCATTACGCGCCGGGTACTCGTGCTGGGTAGCCTGGCTCTCTTTGCCTCTGGCTGCAGTTCGTTGCGCTCGGCGGACAGCCCGCAATCAGCCAGGACCCGTATAGACCCACGATACCGCAGGCAGGAGGTCGCCTATTATGGCGGCGAAGCGCCTGGAACGATCGTCGTCAATACGGAAGAGCGCTATCTCTATTACGTTCAGGGAGGCGGTTCGGCGATTCGCTACGGGATCGGCGTAGGCGAGGAAGGCCGCACCCTCAAAGGCCGGGCGAAAATCGGCCGCAAGGCGGAGTGGCCCTCCTGGACGCCGACTGCAAACATGATTCGCCGCAAGCCGCATCTGGCGCAATATGCCGGCGGAGTGAGCGGAGGGCTGCATAACCCGCTTGGGGCTGCCGCCCTCTATCTCTATCAGGGCGGAAATGACACCATGTTCCGCCTGCACGGGACGAACGAGCCCTGGACGATCGGCCAGGCAGTATCGAGCGGTTGCATTCGTTTGACGAACGACGACATCGTCGATCTCTATAGCCGTACCCCGGTAGGTACGACCGTGCTGATCATTTGATGGCGTTTTCCGTTACATTTCGGTATAAATGACTAAGCCCCGTGTGTTCCGACGCGGTTGATAACCCGGTAACCATAAAGCGGTTATCAACTGTGTCCTTTCTGCACTAGGCCCCGGCGCAAATCGCCACTATTACTTGAAGTGTTGCCTTCGATAACCCATTCCGACTATTGAGGAAAGGACTACTTGATGAGCCGAATTCTAGTTGTGATGATTGCGTTGCTTTCTGTCGCCGGCCTCACCGCGTGTGATACGATCGGCAAAGGTAAGGGTAAGGCCCCGCCGCCTGCTGCCGTCGATACGGTAGAGCCGGCGCCGGTATACAAGTAACAGTGACTTTGCGCCGTGGGAGAGTTCAACGAGCGCTCTCCCACGGCGCGTTATTCAGGCTAGACCGGCTGTGAGTCTGACGGCATAGTACGCGTCAAGAACTCCAGAGAGCCGGCCCGAGGTCTGGATTGTCAGAACTCGGAAGACAATCTAAGTGGTGTGATGACGCTTGCAAGAGGCCGCATATCCCTTGTGATCTTGGTCGCACTGGCAGCAGCAGCATGCCAGACACAAGACAAAAATCCCGAACCCCGCTACGTTTCCAGCAGCCTGAATGGGCCGGCGAAACTCGAATCTCAAGCGAGGGAGCAGGGTTATTTCATCGAATTTCGCTCCCGCTACGCGCTGAGCTATGGCCACACCTACGTCATCTACGGACGCACGAACAAGTCTGGCGCGGTCGTCCAGCGCCAGGTTGCCGGCCTTGCACCAGCGACGCTTGATCCGACGCCGTATGTCCTTGGCCATTTCGTGCCCGTTCCGGCTGAAACCGGCGCGAGCGACGGTGACCTCGAGGAAGAATACCGCTCGGCAAGCTGGCGCGTCATGCTGACGGAGGCGGAATACAACAAGGTCGTGGCTTTCATCGATAAACTGAAAGCCAAGTCGAAGGTCTGGCACGCGTCGCTCTACAACTGCAACGCCTTCGTGGCCGAAATCGCCCGCTCCATGGGCTATAAGACGCCCGGCATCTGGCTTAGGCCGCAGGAATTCATTACAAGGCTTCGGGAGATGAACGGAGGTTGAGAGGCGACGGGCCCAGAGCTCGCGATCCAACGTTACCGTTCAAAGTAGAATCACGCTGCGAAGCATCGGCTGAAGAAGGTCCCCGCCCGATCGTTGACGCCAGGCGCATGCTAAGGACTTGGGGAACTAGACATGTCGGTATCCTCCATCGGCGAGATCGCCTGGGTGCTCGGAATCGTCGCCTGGTACTTCATTCGCCGCCCTTATGAACGCCGCGCGAAGCGCGTGCGTGTCGTCAGCCACCGCCGCTCAACCTCCGAGAAGCTGGGCCTGGCGGCGGCCCTGCTCGGCCTCGCGATCATTCCCGCTTTTTATGTCGCTACCGGCATCCCGGAAGGAGCCGACCACCCTGCCCGGCTCTGGGCCGTCGTGCTCGGTGCCGTGATTTTCTGTCTGGCCATGTGGGTCTTTCGCAGAACCCACAAGGAACTCGGCCGCAACTGGTCGATCACGCTCGAGATTCGCGACAAGCACGAACTGATTCGCCGCGGTCCTTACGCCCTGGTCCGCCATCCCATGTATACTTCGTTCCTGCTGATGGGCGTAGGCCAGGCGTTTCTTCTGCCGAACTGGGTCGCAGGGCTGGCGGGTCTTGCCGGTTTCGCGGTCCTCTTTCTTCTGAGAGTGGACAAGGAGGAACGCATGATGATGGAAATGTTCGGTTCCGAGTATCGCGACTACATGGCGGACACCAAGCGGATCATTCCCTACATTTACTAGAGGTGCATGATGCGAGGCCGAGCCCTCAAGCTTTCGGCGTCTCGGCGCCTGGTCGGGGATCTCATGCGATTTTCGATGAAGGTGCCGCGGGTGAGCGTGCAGCGGCGGATGAATCTCGGGCCGTTGCTCGAGGTCAGAACATCGCTTGAAAGCAGGCCCTCCTGGACGGCGCTTTTCCTCAAAGGATACGCCCTTCTCGCTCAGGAGACGCCCGAGTTGCGGCGCGCTTACGTCAAATTTCCCAGACCGCAGCTCTACGAGTATCCGGGAAGCATCGCTTCCATCGCGCATGAAAGGGAGTACGAGGGCGAACGAATCGTGCTGCTGACGACGATCAAGAATCCGGAGCGCCGTCCGATCGCGGAACTGGGGTCCTTGATGCAGACGGCACGAACCAGCCCCGTGCTGGAGGTGAAGGAATTCCGGCGCGCCTTGAAGATCGCCCGGTTCCCCGGCCCCGTCAGATGGCTTCTCATGTGGCTCGGATTGAATATCGGCCGGCAAAGGGCGCGCCGCTTCGGTACATTTCAGCTGTCCGTCTATTCGGGCCTCGGCGCAGAATCGCTCAATCCGCTCACGCCTTTGACCTCCCTCCTCAATTACGGTCCAATCGACGAGGATGGTTCCGTGACCGTGCGTATCCACTACGACCACCGGGTCATGGATGGCGCCAACGTCGCGCGTGCCCTCGAGCGGTTCGAGAGGATATTGAACGGCGAAGTCACCGCCGAGCTGGAGGGGCTTGCATCCGGGCGCGACGTGACCGCTGCGGCAGGTTCCGGGGCAGCGCGATGACTTCGGGCGGTCAAGGTCGCCCCGCCGTAGTCGTCGTCGGTGCATCGCGCGGAATTGGCAGGGCAATTGCCGAAGTGGCCGCTAGGGATGGCGCGCCGGTCATAATGGTTGCGCGTTCGGCCGAGGCACTGGCGGCCGCCGCCGACGACATCCGCAAGGCTGGAGGCGAGGCGTTCACGGTCACGCTGGATTTCCTGGCTGATGATGCGGCGCTAGATCTCGAGGACTTCCTGTCCGCAAACGGCCTGTTCTGCGACGTACTGGTCAACAGCGCCGGTTATGGACTGCGCGGAGGCGCGACGGTTCTGCCGCTCGATGAACAGCTCAGCCTCGTCGACCTCAACATCCGCGCGCTTACCGAACTCACCTTGCGCCTCCTGCCAGGCATGGTCGCGCGCGGTCGCGGCGGCGTCATCAATCTGGGTTCGGTCGCGAGCTTCACGCCTGGTCCGTATATGGCGCTCTACTATGCCAGCAAGGGTTTCGTCCGCTCCTTTTCGGAAGCGCTGCATCAGGAACTGCGTCGCACCGGCGTGACCGTCACTTGCGTGGCGCCCGGCCCCGTCTCGACGGAGTTTCTGGCAACCTCCGGCGCCAATCGCGTGGCACTGTTCAAGATCTTGCCCAAGCTCGAGGCGGGCTATGTCGCCGAAAAGGCCTGGCGCGGCTTCAAAGCGGGCCGCCGCCTCGTTATACCCGGCCTCTCGGCCAAGCTGACGATCCTTTTGGCGGCGCTGGTGCCCTCTGCGATCATGCTGCCCCTGATCGGCCGTTTGCAGCGCAGGAGCAAGGATCCCTGCCCCTGCGGCTCCGGCAAAAGCTTCACGACCTGCTGCGGTGCCAGCGGCAATTCTCCCGACATTTCGGTGCGAAGCTGATAGCGAAGCGTTGCCGCAGGACGGGCGGGCGTGAAACACCGGCCTCGCTGATGAAGTTTTACATAAGAAAATGTTCGTATCATCTTAAAATAACACAGTTATACGTTCTTATCTAGCTCCCAGACGCGCGCGCCCAAGTCGATATCATTCCTAGAGAAGAATCGACAGGACTATCCAAGGACGGAAGACGATGCGGAAGCCGCCTACGTACAGGTTGATTCGCGGCGCAGATAACAATTACCGGTCAGCGGCGTCATGTTGTGCAGACCGCCCGGGCCGGAATTATGATGGCTCGGAAGGTCACACCGGCGGCAGATCGCCGCGCTGCCAGCCTTCCATGGTCTCTGCCATGAAATCGGCATAGCGACCCTCCTCGATGGCCTTGCGGATGCCGGCCATCAACTCCTGATAATAGGCCAGATTGTTCCAGCTGAGCAGCATGCCTCCGAGCGATTCGTTTGAACGAATCAGGTGGTGCAGGTAGGCGCGCGAATAGTCGCGAGTCGCCGGACAGGAAGACTGTTCGTCGAGCGGGCGCGTGTCTTCCGCATGCCGGGCATTGCGCAGATTGATGCGGCCGTAGCGCGTGAAGGCGAGGCCATGACGTCCGGAGCGGGTCGGCATGACGCAGTCGAACATGTCGATCCCGTGCGCGACGGACTTCAGAATATCGTCCGGCGTCCCGACGCCCATCAGATAGCGCGGCTTGTCGGCCGGCAGGACGGGGCAGGTCACGTCGAGCATGCGGAGCATGACCTCCTGCGGCTCACCGACGGCGAGCCCCCCGACGGCATAGCCCTTGAGGTCGAGATCCCTGAGTGCCAGGGCCGAGCGCTCGCGCAGCCTGGGAATGTCCCCGCCCTGTACGATGCCGAACATCGCCTTGCCCGGCTGATCGCCGAAAGCGACCTTGCAGCGCTCCGCCCAGCGCAGTGACATTTCCATCGCGCGCTCGATTTCGTCCGGTTCCGCCGGCAGCGCCACGCATTCGTCGAGCTGCATCTGAATGTCGCTGCCGAGCAGGCCCTGGATCTCGATCGAGCGTTCCGGCGACATGTGATAGAGCGCGCCGTCGATATGGCTCTTGAAGGTCACGCCCTGTTCGTTGAGCTTGCGCAGGCTTGACAGCGACATGACCTGGAAGCCGCCGCTGTCGGTCAGGATCGGCCGCTCCCAGCGGATGAACTTGTGCAGTCCGCCGAGCCTGGCGACCCGTTCGGCGCCCGGGCGCAGCATCAGGTGATAGGTATTGCCGAGAATGATATCGGCGCCCAGTTCGCGCACCTGGTCGAGATACATCGCCTTGACCGTGCCGACGGTTCCGACCGGCATGAAGGCGGGTGTACGGATCGTCCCGCGTGGCGTCACGACTTCGCCACGGCGCGCATTGCCGTCGTTCGCAAGCAGTTTGAATTGAAACGCTTCGGTCATTTAATCTTTCCGGAAGAGCAGGCTCGAATCGCCATAGGAATAGAAGCGGTAACCCGTTGCGATCGCATGGGCATAGGCGGCGTGCATCGTTTCGAGCCCTGCAAAGGCCGAGACCAGCATGAACAGGGTCGATTTCGGCAGGTGGAAATTGGTCATCAGCATATCGACCGCCCGGAAGCGATAGCCCGGAGTGATGAATATCCCGGTTGCACCCGACCAGGGACGAATGTTCCCGTCTTCGGCGGCTGCGCTCTCGATCAGCCGAAGCGATGTCGTGCCGACACAGACAATGCGGCCGCCGCGTTCGCGCACGGCATTGAGCTTCGCAGCGGTCACCCGATCGACGTGGCCGATTTCCTCGTGCATCACGTGGTCGGCGGTATCGTCTGCCTTGACCGGGAGGAAGGTTCCCGCACCTACATGCAGCGTGACGAAATGCCGTTCAATCCCGCCTTCGTCGAGCTTGGCGAAAAGGCGGTCGGTGAAATGCAGTCCCGCAGTCGGCGCGGCCACCGCCCCCTCCTCGCGCGCATAGACCGTCTGGTAATCGGCCCGGTCCCGCTCATCCTCGGCACGTTTGGAAGCGATGTAAGGCGGCAAAGGAATGTGTCCGACGGCCATGATCGCCTCGTCGAGCGAGGGGCCTGAAAGATCGAAGCGAAGCGTCACCTCGCCGGCATCGCCTTTTTCCTCCACCACGGCCTCAAGCGAGCCGAGCAGGCAGGCATTGCCGCCATGCCCGAAGCTGATCCGGTCCCCGGGCTTCAATCGGCGGGCCGGACGGGCGAAGGCTTTCCAGCGACTGGGCGCAACCCGCATATGCAGCGTCAGCGACACGGGCGTGCTTATATCCGCACCCCGGTAGCGAACGCCTTCGAGCTGCGCCGGTATCACCTTGGTGTCGTTGAAGACCAGCGCATCGCCCGGCCGCAGGAATGACGGCAGATCGAGGACGCCGCGATCTTCGAGAACCGGTTCGCCGTCGGGGCGGACGATGAGCATGCGGGCGCTGTCGCGCGGGCTTGCGGGCCTCAGCGCAATGGAATTTTCCGGCAGGTGGAAATCGAACAGGTCTACGCGCATCTAAGGTATCAACTAAAAGCAAACCCGCCCCGGCGGCTCGCGCGATCGGGGCGGGCAGGTCATTGCGCTACAGCGCCGCGCGTCTGACAGGACGCGCAAAGATCGCCGTAGCACTTCGAACCGCTGCATGTTCCGTCCCTGGATCGGGGACGATCTAAGGAAACATGCAGTAGCGCAGATCAGGCGTCGGCGGCAACCCGCATCGAAACGATGGTATCCGGATCGCGGACCGGTTCGCCGCGCTTGATATTGTCGATATTCTCCATTCCTTCGACGACCTGGCCCCAGACGGAATACTGCTTGTTGAGCCAGGGAGCGTCGGTGAAGCAGATGAAGAACTGGGAATTGGCCGAGTTCGGCATCTGGCTGCGCGCCATGGAGCACGTTCCGCGCACATGTGAAACATCGGAGAATTCGGCCTTCAGGTCCGGCTTGGAGGAGCCGCCCATACCGGCACGGGACGGGTTGAACTGCTCGCCGCCGGTCTTGCCGTATTGCACGTCGCCGGTCTGGGCCATGAAATCTTCGATCACGCGGTGAAAGACCACCCCGTCATAGGCGCCTTCACGCGTCAGTTCCTTGATGCGGGCGACATGGCCCGGAGCCACATCCGGCCGCAGCTCGATCACCACCCTGCCCTTTGTGGTTTCCATGATGATCGTGTTTTCCGGATCCTTGATCTCGGCCATGATTCTTCTCCTTCTGTTTTCAGTCTTACCTGCCGACCTTAACGCTGATCATGCGGTCTGGATCGGCGACGGCACCATTATTGGCGTCATCGCCGAGCTTAATCTTGTCGACATTCTCCATGCCTTCGACGACCTTGCCGACGACCGTGTATTGGCCGTTGAGGAAATCACCGGGCGCAAGCATGATGAAGAACTGCGAATTGGCGCTGTCGGGATCCTGCGCGCGGGCCATTCCGACGGTGCCACGCTCGAAGGGTACGTCGGAGAACTCGGCCGGAAGGTTGGGCTTGGACGAGCCGCCGGTTCCGGCGCGGTCGCCCTGGAAACCGTCCTTCATGTCGCCGAATTCGACGTCGCCGGTCTGGGCCATGAAGCCCTTGATGACGCGATGAAAGGCGACATTGTCATATTCGCCTGCCGCGGCCAGTTCCTTGATCTGCTGGACGTGCTTCGGGGCGATGTCCGGGCGCAACTCGATGACGACGGGGCCGTCCTCGAGTTGAACCGTCAGGATATTTTCGTCGGACTGCGCCAGCGCACCTCCCGTGAAGGTGGCGAGCGCCAGGGCTCCGGCAACAGCGAATTGGAGAATCTTCATTGGGACTCCTTGCGTAATGTAAAGCTTATTTGCGCTTCGCCTGCAGCGCCTGGTGAACCGCCCCGGGGACGAAAGCGCTCACGTCACCGCCCATAGCCGCGATCTGCCGAACCAATGTGGCCGTAATGGGCCGGGAGGCGGTACCTGCCGGCAGGAACAGGGTCTGAATGTCGGGGGCCATCTGCCGGTTCATGCCCGCCATCTGCATCTCGTAGTCGAGGTCCGTTCCATCGCGGAGTCCCCGGACCAGCAGCCTTGCGCCGTGCTTGCGGGCGGCATCGACCACCAGATTGTCGAAAGAGACGACGGAGATATCGGCTGCTCTCTCCGGCAAGGTTTCCCCAAGAGCGGCACGGATGAGATTCGCCCTTTCGTCGAAGGAGAAAAGCGGTGCCTTGCCGGGATGAACGCCGATCGCGACGATGACTTTGGCTGCGACGTTCAATGCCTGCACGAGTACATCGAGATGCCCGTTGGTGATCGGATCGAAGGAGCCGGGATAGAAAGCCGTGGTCATCGCGCCTGTTTCCGTTTGGTGAAGCCTTTTGTCACGGACGGCCGCGGACCGCAAGGGTTGTACGATCCTTGCTTCCTGTTCCTTGGGAAACAGCGGCTACAAAAGGCTGAATGCTAGATGAATGCAACGTTCAAGAGGGCTTCACGCTGCAAGCTGTAGTGTGGAACCAAGTTGACGGGAACTTTTTTGAGTACATGCCGTTAAAAAGCGACGAAAGGAGACGGCCATGGGACTTGCTCTATTTTCGATGGCGATGTTCTTCGCGATGGTCGTTGCGACGATCCATGCGCTGAGAGATGAGGACCGTGACCGTGCGGCCGTTCTGTTGCCGCTGGCCGATAGACGCAGGCGGAAATGACGAGTTCGAGTGTCGTCGCTTGCCACAGCTGAAACCAATGCCTCCAGGAAACTTCTCGCCGGAAGTTTCACAAGCGATCCCATTCTTCCCCTGATGCGATCGCTTCTACAAGCCGGACGGTCTCCCCTGCCCGTCCGGCTTTTTCTTTTGCTCAGCTATCTATGGAACACCGCCGCCCGCCGAAGACGTTAAGACGTGAGCGGCGCCGTTTGCATGGTGCGGAGGAGACGGAAGAAGCGCCAGTTGAGCAACAGCGCCGCCGACGCAAGGCCAAGGACGAAGCCGAACCAGACGCCGATGCCGCCGAAGTTTAGCGGAAAGGCGAAGAGCCATGCACAGAAGAAGCCGACCGGCCAGTAGGCGATCATCGCCAGGATCATCGGTATGGTCGTATCCTTGAGGCCGCGCAGCATGCCGGCGGCAATGGCCTGGAGGCCGTCGACGAGTTGAAAGGCGCCGGCGATGACGATCAGCGGTCCTGCAAAGGCGAGAACTTCGGCTGCATCGGGCCGCCTCGTATCGAGGTAGAGGCCCGCAAGCTCATGCGGAAACAGGGCGAAAATCGTGCTGCCGACGGCAGCAAAGCCGACGCCGAGCGCCAGCACGGCGATCGCGGCACGCTTCACGCCCACCATGTCGCCGCTGCCATAGGCCAATCCTATGCGTACCGTTCCGGCCTGCGCCAGCCCAAGCGGGATCATGAAAGCGATGGACGCGAACTGGAGTGCTATGCCGTGGGCAGCCAGTTCGATGGTTCCGATCGTGCCCATGAGCAGCGAAGCCACGGTAAACAGGCTGACTTCCGCGAGAATCGTCACCGAGATCGGAATGCCGAGATAGACCACCTCTCCGAACGCCGGCCAATCCGGCCGCCAGAAGCGGACGAACAGCTCGAAGCGATGCAGTTCCGGTTGCCGGCGGATATAGCCGATCGTCAGGGCCGCACCGAGTAGCGCCACACCGAGAGCGGCGACGGCGGCGCCGAAGATGCCCAACTCCGGAAAACCGAAATGGCCGAAAATCAGGACATAGCAAAGCGCGGCGTTCAGAACCAAAGTCACGAGCGTTACGTAGAGGATCACCCCTGCCCGCTCGAGGCCGCTCAAAAATGCCCTGAGGACCATGAAAATGAGGCTGGGGAAAATCGCCCATTGGGCGATATGCAGATATTCTCCCGCGAGCGCCGCGACTTCGGGTTTCTGTCCGGCAAAAAGCAGGATCGGCTCGGCCATCCAGAGGACCGGCGCAGTCAGCACGCCGTAAAGCAGCACCACCCACATGCCCATTCGTACCGAGCGCCGCACGGAGACGTGGTCGCCCCGGCCCTGGGCCTGAGCGACCATGGGAACCACCGCATTGGCAAATCCGCTGCCGAAGATGAAGATCGTGAAGAAGACCTGCGTCGCGAGGATGATCGACGCCAGCTGGGTTGCGCCCAGCTGGCCGACCATGAGCACGTCCGTCGTATTGATTGCCAACTGGGCGAGCTGAGCGCCGATGAACGGCACGCCAAGATAGAGGCTCGCGCGAAAATGCGTCGACCATGAATTGTCGCTCTGCGCAAGCACGAGGTCTTTGGTCGCGGTCAGCATGAAGAATCCTGGCTCTGCCCCGGCAATGGGCAAAGGAAAAATGAAGAAGAGAGAACGAATTAGTGCACCACCAGGGCTTGCGCCAGCAGTAAAGGCCGAACTGCTCAATTTTTCATCGACAGATCAAGAAAATTGATCAATCGGCAGGCATCGCAACCACGCGCCGCTATGCCTCCGTCACGCTCGGTACGGCATCCCGGATGGCGCCTCCCCGGCCGGCGCGGACCTTGGCAAGGAAGATCGCCAGCGCGGCGACGATCAAGCAGCCTGCCAGGGCATAGGGAGCGCCGGAAAAGCTATAGGCGGCTGCAGGGTCGGTGAAAAAGGCGAAAATCTGCGTAAACATCAGGGGGCCGAGGATCGTGGTGATGCTCGATATGCTGGTGAGCGCACCTTGCAGCTCGCCTTGTGCCGACGGCGGGACATGGACGGAGGCTATGCTGCGGAGCGGCGGGTCGGCGAGGCTTTCGAGCGCGGTCGCGACGATCACCGCGTAGACCATCCAGCCTTCCCAGGCGCCCGCATAGCCCGCCATCCCGAGGGCCGTGAAGGTGAGCCCGAGTGCTGCCGTTCGCCTTTCCCCCAGTGCCGGCACGACACGCGGGAGCACCAGCGCCATCACGATTGCGCCACCGACGCCGAAGATCCCCAGTGAAAGCCCGATCTGCCCTTCGCTCCACCCGTAGCGATAGGAAGCAACGAAGGACCAGACGGCCGGGTAGACGGCGTGAGCCAGCCAGTAGAGGAAGAAGACGAGGCCTACCCAGCCTATGCCCGGATAATGGCGCATCTGCTTGAGCGCGCCGAGCGGGTTTGCCCGGTGCCATTCGAAGCGCCGCCGGTTAGCCGGGGCAAGCGTCTCAGGCAGCAGAAAGACTCCCATGATGAAATTGACGAACGAAAGCGCTGCCGCGCCATAAAACGGCACTCTTGGGCCCAGCTCGCCAAGAAAGCCTCCGATGACCGGGCCGAGCGCAAAACCGGTGCCGAAGGCTATGCCGATCAGCCCGAAATTCTTGGCGCGGTTCTCATCGTCGCTGACATCGGCAATGTAGGCGGATGCCGTGCCGAAGTTCGCGCCGCTGATGCCTGCAAGGCTGCGCCCGATGAAGAGCATCCAATAGCTGGTCGCAAGCGCGCAGATCAGGTTGTCGAGCGCAAAGGTCAGCACGGAGGCAAGGAGGACCGGCCGGCGCCCGAATCGATCGCTCAGGTTCCCGATCAGCGGTGCAAAGAGAAACTGCATCGCCGAATAGACGAGCAACAGCCACCCGCCGTCGATGGCGGCCTCGCCGACATCCGCACCCGTCAGTTCCTCGAGATAGGTCGGCAACACCGGCACGATGATGGCGATGCCCATGATGTCGAGGAAGAGAATGAGGAAGACGAGGAACAGGCCGCGTCTCACGAATGCCTTGTCGAGCATGAAGCTCCCTCCCCGCTTCCGCCGGAGCGGAGACAGAACGTGAACGACGTTACCAGATTAGGTGTAACGGCTTGCCTGCTCCGAAACAATACGTGAACATGTCAAAGTTTCTGATCATAGCGATCGGTTGTGCTTATAGCTCGTATTTGCCTCCGCGTGCTCATTGCCCCGCATGCCGCTGCTCCGATTTCAGGAAGTCCACGAAGGCGCGCAAGGGCGCCGGCAGGTGCCGGCGACCCGCATAGTAGAGGAACGGCCCGGAAAAGCTGGTTTCCCATGCTTCGAGAATGCGAACCAGTCTCCCGGCCTCGATCTCCGGCATCAGGAACTCCTCGAAGGTACGGATCACTCCCAAGCCGTCGACGGCCGCGCCGATCTCAAGGTCGATCGAATTGGCGAGCACGGCCGGCGGCGGCGCGATATTCATCGCCGCGTCTCCCTCGCCGAATTCCCACGGCAGTGAAACGCCGTTCTGGAATCGGTGGCGGATGGTTGCGTGGTCGAGAAGGTCGCGCGGATGGCGCGGTTCGCCGTGCCGGGCGAGATAGTCCGGGGCGGCCGCGGTGATGTAGTGCTGCACACGCGGACCGATGGGAATTGCAATCATGTCCTTCTCGACGCGCTCCTCATAGCGCACCCCGGCATCGAACCCGGCGGCAAGCACATCGATGAAGCCATCCTCGGCGGTGACTTCCAGAATGATCGCCGGATGCGCTTTCATGAACCGGCCGACGAGCGGCGGCAGGATGATCCTTGCAACGATTGTCGGAACGTTCAACCGCAATGTACCTGCCGGACTGTCGCGCTCGCTCGCGACTTGATCGAGCGCGCCGGCGATCTCGCCGAGGGCCGGCGACAACCGCTCGAGCAAGCGTTTGCCCGCTTCTGTTGGCGTGACACTGCGCGTCGTGCGGTTGAGTAATCTGACGCCAAGTCTCGCCTCCAGCCGCCGCAAGGCTTCGCTGAGCGCCGAAGCGGAAACCCCGCGCTTGCGGGCGGCCGTCCTAAAGCTGCGCTCGCGTGCAACCGCGGCAAAGGCGTCGAGATCGGCGAGCGGCAGGTCATGCATTGTACAAAATTCAGAACAAGTCGTGTGGCTTGCGGGTGATTATCGCACACTGTTGTCTGAAGTAAACATCGCATCGACGCAATCGGCCGCGGGACGGCCTCATCAAAGGAGAACGAGATGCATATGGTTTCGCTTGGGAAATCTGGTCCGAAGGTCTCGGCAATCGGGCTTGGCTGCATGGGAATGTCGGGCATGTACGGTCCGTCCGATCGCGCCGAAAGCATCGCCACCATTCATGCGGCCCTGGATGCCGGCATCACCCTGCTCGACAGCGGCGACTTCTACGGCATGGGACACAACGAGATGCTGATCGGCGAGGCGCTGAAAGGGCGCAACCGGGATCAGGTGCAGTTGAGCGTCAAGTTCGGCGCAGTGCGCGATCCGGCCGGCGCATGGCTCGGTTACGACGCAAGTCCGAAGGCTGTACGCAACTTTCTCGCCTATACGCTGCAGCGCCTCGGCGTCGAATATATCGACGTCTACCGCCCCTCCCGCCTCGATCCGGACGTGCCTATAGAGGAGACGATCGGTGCCATCGCCGACATGGTGAAGGCAGGCTATGTGCGGCATATCGGTCTCTCCGAAGTCGGCTCAGAGACGATAAGGCGGGCGGCCGCAGTCCACCCGATCTCAGACCTCCAGATCGAGTATTCGCTGATTTCGCGCGGCGTGGAGGATGAGATCCTGCCGGTGTGCCGCGAGCTCGGCATCGCCGTCACAGCCTACGGTGTGCTGTCGCGCGGCCTGATCAGCGGCCACTGGCAGAAAGATGCCGCAAGGGGCGGCGACTTCCGGGCGATGAGCCCCCGTTTTCAGGAAGGAAATGTCGAGCGAAACCTCGCCTTGGTCGAGGCGCTCAGACGCATCGCAGAGGCCAGGGGCGTTACAGTCGCCCAGATCGCCATCGCCTGGGTCGCCGCTCAAGGTGACGACATCGTGCCGCTCGTCGGTGCGCGCAGGCGGGACCGTCTCGCCGAAGCACTCGGCGCGCAGGCGGTCCAACTGGACGCTGACGACATATCTGCGATCGAAAGTGCCGTTCCGAAAGGCGCCGCCGCTGGTGCGCGTTATCCGGAAGCGCAGCTCGTGCACATGGATAGTGAGCGGCCGAAATGAGGGAGAATCGCCGGACCGGGCAGCCCGGTCCGGCGATGTGATCAGACGGCGCCGGAGAAGGTGTCGCAATCCGACATCTTGCCGCTGCCGAAGCCTCGCTGGAACCACCGCATCCGTTGCTCCGACGTGCCGTGATTGAAACTTTCCGGGACCACATACCCCTGCATGCGCTTCTGCAATGTGTCGTCGCCGATCTGGGTCGCGGCGTTCAGCGCCTCCTCCAGGTCGCCACGTTCCAGGAGCCCCTTCTGTTCGGTGTATTTGCCCCAGATCCCGGCGAAACAGTCCGCCTGCAGCTCGACCCGGACCGACATCTGGTTCGCCTCGGCCTCGCTCATACGCTGCCGCATCTCATTGAATTTAGGCAGTACGCCTATCAGGTTCTGGACGTGATGACCAACCTCATGCGCAAGCACATAGGCCTGCGCAAAGTCGCCGGAGGCCTCGAATTTCTGGGCCAGCTCGTCGAAGAAACTCATATCGAGATAGACCTTGCGGTCGCCGGGGCAATAGAAGGGACCCGAGGCGGAAGAGGCAAAGCCGCAGGCGGAGCGGACCGAGCCGCTGAACAGCACCAGCCTCGGTTCTTCATATTGCTCGCCACTCGCCTGGAAGATGCCGTTCCAGGTGTCTTCCGTTTCGGCAAGAACCGTGGCCATGAAGGCCTTCATCTCTTCTTCTTCGGCGGTGCCCTGCGGCGCCCCCGAGCCGTCGCTCTGCTCGAAGCCCGGCATGTTCGCGGGACCACCACCTTCGAGCACCTGAAGCATGTCGATGCCCATTGCCCTCAGGACGAAATAGAGAATGACGAGGAAGATGAGCGTGCCAAAGCTCATGCCACCGCCGGCGCGACGCATTCCGCCACCGCCACCGGGCAGGCGGAATCCACCGCCACGACCGAAAGGGCCGCCTCCCCGGGGGCCGGCCCCGCGCTGATCCTCGATGTTTCCGGACTGGCGGCGGCCCTTCCATTCCATGATCTGTCCTCCAGAAGGCGTCGCCTCTACTTTAGCGCGCTGAGTGATTTTATAAGCCGGTGCGGCGATCCTTGTAAAACGCAATCGCCGTCACCCGGTTGCATCCGACGCATCGTTTTGTCGAGCGGAGCTGCCGGCTCGAAGGGCAAGGCGGCAGGATTGACGCTCGCGCCGTGTTCGGCTCCAATGGAAAGCAAGCGGCGGGAGGAACAGATGAAGGCAGTGCGTCTGGAGTCGGTCGGCAATATCTCCGTTCGGAACGTTGGAATTCCTGAGCCCGGGCCTGACGATCTGCTCGTCAAAGTGGAAGCCTGCGGCATCTGCGGGACCGATCGTCATCTCTTTCATGGAGAGTTTCCGTCGACGCCACCGGTCACGCTCGGCCACGAATTCTGCGGCATCGTCGTTGAAACCGGAAGCGCCGTTCGAGATATCGCAACCGGTGCGAGGATCACCGGAGATCCCAATATCTCCTGCGGCCGCTGCCCGCAGTGTCAGGCGGGCCGGGTCAATCTCTGCCGGAATCTGCGTGCGATCGGCATCCACCGCGACGGCGGCTTCGCCGAATACGTCCTGGTGCCGCGGAAGCAGGCGTTCGAAATTCCGCTTACTCTCGATCCCGTGCACGGCGCTTTCTGCGAGCCTCTCGCCTGCTGCCTGCACGGTGTCGATCTTTCGGGAATCAAGGCGGGCTCGACGGTGGCGATCCTGGGCGGCGGCGTGATCGGTCTGCTGACGGTGCAGCTCGCAAGGCTTGCCGGCGCCACGACGGTCATTCTCTCGACACGCCAGGCAGCGAAGCGTCGTCTGGCGGAGGAGGTCGGCGCCACCGCAACGGTCGACTCGTCGGCCGGCGACGTGGTCGAGGCGATCGCGGGTCCGGCAGGTCTCGTCCCCGGAGGCGTCGATGTCGTCATCGAGTGCGCCGGAGTTGCGGAAACGGTGAAGCAGTCGACGCGCCTCGCGAAAGCGGGCGGAACGGTCGTGATCCTCGGTGTGCTGCCGCAGGGAGAAAAGGTCGAAATCGAACCGTTCGACATTCTCTTCCGCGAGCTACGGGTGCTTGGTTCCTTCATCAATCCCTTCGTCCACCGCCGCGCGGCCGACCTGGTTGCGACAGGCGCGATCGAGATCGACCGGTTGATTTCACGCCGCATATCGCTCGATGAAGCGCCCGGTGTCATTTCAAATCCCGCCGCTGCCGGCGAGGTGAAGGTATTGGTGATCCCGTCCGCCGAGCGGGTGGCGCAACAGTAGCTATTCTATCGGTGAACCGGTGGTTCGAGAGGCGGAACAAATATCTTTGCTTTCTTGTCGATTCCCGAATTTTCGGGGTTCCGCTGGCCAAAACATTTGCCTATAAGCCGCTTCTAGCCTGAAAAGACCATCAATGCGCGACCCGGCCGGTGACCTCCCAACCTGCCGGTTTTTCGCGCAGCTAGAAACGGATGATTGCCCATGCCGAAGCGCCAAGACATCAAATCGATCCTCATCATCGGCGCGGGGCCGATCGTCATCGGTCAGGCATGCGAATTCGACTATTCCGGCACTCAGGCGTGCAAGGCGCTGAAGGAGGAAGGCTACCGCGTCATCCTCGTCAACTCCAATCCGGCGACGATCATGACCGATCCGGGTCTGGCTGACGCGACCTATGTCGAGCCGATCACGCCCGAGGTCGTCGCCAAGATTATCGCCAAGGAACGCCCCGACGCTCTCCTGCCGACCATGGGCGGACAGACGGCGCTCAACACGGCCCTGTCGCTGCGCCGCATGGGCGTGCTCGACCGCTACAATGTCGAGATGATCGGTGCGAAGCCCGAGGCGATCGACAAGGCGGAAGACCGCGCCCTGTTTCGCGAGGCCATGGCCCATATCGGCCTTGAGACGCCCAAGTCGCGGCTGGCGAACGCCACGGACATCAAGGACCATGACCGCAAGTCACACGAGGCTGAGCGCTCAGCCCTGAAGGCGAAGCTTTCCGGTGACGAACTCGACAAGGCGCTGGACGAACTCGAAAACCGGTGGAACCTCGGCGAGGGCGACCGCAAGCAGCGCTATGTGAACCACGCCATGGCGATCGCCGCACAGGCGCTCGACGATGTCGGCCTCCCTGCAATCATCCGGCCGTCCTTCACGCTCGGCGGCACCGGCGGCGGCATCGCCTATAACCGTTCGGAGTTCTTCGAGATCGTCGGCAGCGGTCTCGACGCCTCGCCGACGACGGAAGTCCTGATCGAAGAATCGGTCCTCGGCTGGAAGGAATATGAAATGGAGGTCGTCCGCGACAAGGCGGACAACTGCATCATCATCTGCTCGATCGAGAACATCGATCCGATGGGCGTCCATACGGGCGATTCGATCACGGTTGCGCCGGCGCTGACCTTGACCGACAAGGAATATCAGATCATGCGCAACGCCTCGATCGCGGTGCTGCGCGAGATCGGCGTCGAGACCGGCGGCTCGAACGTCCAGTTCGCCGTCAATCCCGAGAATGGCCGCCTCGTCGTCATCGAGATGAATCCGCGCGTCTCGCGCTCCTCCGCCCTCGCATCGAAGGCCACCGGCTTCCCGATCGCCAAGATCGCCGCCAAGCTCGCGGTCGGCTATACGCTCGATGAACTCGAGAACGATATCACCGGCGGCGCCACGCCTGCATCCTTCGAGCCGTCGATCGACTACGTCGTCACCAAGATCCCGCGCTTCGCCTTCGAGAAATTCCCGGGAGCCGAGCCGACGCTGACGACCGCAATGAAGTCGGTCGGCGAAGTCATGGCGATCGGCCGCACCTTCGCCGAATCGCTGCAGAAGGCACTGCGCGGCCTCGAGACCGGGCTGACCGGACTCGACGAGATCGAGGTGCCCGATTTCGACGACAACGGCGACGGCCGCAATGCCATCCGCGCCGCGCTCGGCACGCCGACGCCGGACCGCCTGCGCATGGTCGCCCAGGCGCTTCGCCTCGGCATGAGCGAAGCCGAAGTGCATGAAGCCTGCAAGATCGACCCCTGGTTCATTGCCCAGTTCAAGGCCATCGTCGACATGGAGGCACGCATCCGCGAGCACGGCCTGCCCGCTGACGCCGAGAACCTGCGCATGCTGAAGGCAATGGGCTTTTCCGACGCCCGGCTTGCGACGCTTACCGGCAAGCGTCCGAAAGAGGTGGCCGAGCTTCGCAACGCCCTGAACGTGCGCCCCGTCTACAAGCGCATCGACACCTGCGCGGCCGAGTTCGCATCGCCGACCGCCTACATGTATTCGACCTACGAGACTCCTTTCGTCGGTACCGCCCGCTCGGAGGCGCAGGTTTCCGACCGGAAGAAGGTCGTCATCCTCGGCGGCGGCCCGAACCGGATCGGCCAGGGCATCGAATTCGACTACTGCTGCTGCCATGCCGCCTTCGCACTGAAGGACGCCGGCTACGAAGCGATCATGATCAACTGCAACCCGGAGACGGTTTCGACCGACTACGACACCTCCGACCGGCTCTATTTCGAGCCACTGACGGCGGAGGATGTAATCGAGATCATGCGTGCCGAACAGGAGAACGGCACGTTGCACGGTGTCATCGTCCAGTTCGGCGGCCAGACGCCGCTGAAGCTTGCCGAAGCGCTGGAAAAGAACGGCATCCCGATCCTAGGCACCGCGCCCGACGCGATCGACCTCGCCGAAGACCGCGACCGGTTCCAGAAGCTCCTGATGAAGCTCGACCTCAACCAGCCGAACAACGGCATTGCCTACTCCGTCGAGCAGGCCCGCCTCGTCGCCGGCGAAATCGGTTTCCCCTTGGTCGTGCGCCCGTCCTATGTTCTCGGCGGCCGCGCCATGCAGATCATCCATTCGGAAAGCATGCTGCAAAGCTATCTGCTCGATACCGTTCCGGGGCTGGTTCCGGAAGATATCAAGCAGCGCTACCCAAACGACAAGACTGGCCAGATCAACACCTTGCTCGGCAAGAACCCGCTCCTCTTCGACAGCTATCTGACGAATGCGATCGAGGTGGACGTCGATTGCCTTTGCGACGGCAAGGATGTCTTCGTTTCGGGCATCATGGAGCATATCGAGGAAGCCGGCATCCACTCGGGCGACTCCGCCTGCTCGCTGCCGGTGCATTCGCTCGGCACGGACATGGTCGACGAACTGGAGCGTCAGACGGGGGCGCTCGCCAGAGCGTTGAACGTCGGCGGCCTGATGAACGTGCAGTTCGCCATCAAGGACGGCACCATCTATGTGCTCGAAGTCAATCCGCGTGCGTCGCGCACCGTCCCGTTCGTCGCCAAGACGATCGGCGCGCCGATTGCCAAGATTGCTGCGCGCGTCATGGCCGGCGAAATGCTCGACGAGGCGATCGCCGCCTATGGCAAGAAGCCCGATCCGCGCAACTTGAAACACATCGCCGTCAAAGAGGCCGTCTTCCCCTTCGCCCGGTTCCCGGGCGTGGATACGCTGCTTGGCCCGGAAATGCGTTCGACCGGCGAGGTCATCGGGCTCGACACCGATTATGCGCTGGCCTTTGCCAAGTCGCAGCTCGGTGCCGGCGTCGACCTGCCGCGCGACGGAACGGTGTTCGTCTCGGTTCGCGACGAGGACAAGGAACGGGTGCTGCCCGCAATCCGCATTCTCGCCGATATCGGCTTCAAGGTGATGGCGACCGGCGGCACGGCGCGGTTCCTCGGCGAACACGGGATCGTGGCAACCAAGATCAACAAGGTTCTGGAAGGCCGGCCTCATGTCGAGGACGCGATCCGCAACCGGCAGGTCCAGCTCGTGATCAACACGACCGATGGCAACAAGGCGATCTCCGACTCGAAGTCGCTTCGCCGTGCGACGCTGATGCAGAAGGTGCCCTATTACACGACGATGGCAGGCGCCGAGGCCGCGGCGCTCGCCATCAAGGCGCTGAAGGCAGGCAATCTCGAGGTGCGCCCGCTGCAGAGCTACTTCGAAGCCTGAACATTGCGGATTTACGCTTGTGAACGCAGCCTGAATGTCCGATTCAGGCTGCGTTCCATTGCGACATGGTTCCATGTCCCAAGATGCGGAAACGGATCACCCGTGACGCGCATGGTTGGGGCAACGACATGCAGCTGTATTTCTTCGATCTTCATTGGGATGACGATTGTTTCGCCGATGATGAGGGTATCCTTCACTTCGATGACGGATCGGCGCTCTATTACGCCCAGCGTATCGCCGACAGGATCGGCCGCGACGCGGATTATGGTTCCCTGAAGGTCAGGATACGCTCGCAGGCAGGCGCGCTCCTCGCAACTGTCACGCCTTCGCGGGGCCGCGTCGCCGAACAGGATGCCCTGCTCGGCCGCCGCGCCGGCCTAATCCCGTATGCGGTCAAAGCCGGTCGTGAGGCGGCAGCGGTTCGGTGAATGCGACTACATGTTTCCGCTGCCCTCGCATCGCGCGAGCCGCAGGGTCCTGACCCCGAAGAAGAGCGACGCGGCGGCGAGAACGCAGCCCAGCGCGAAAACGCCCAGCATCGCAGCCGAAATCACCCCAGCGGTGGCACCTTCGTCGAACCCTCCTGCATTGGCCACCGCTCCGAAAACGGCCGCGCCGATCGCATAGCCGGCGGATTGCAACGTCGGCAGCAGCGCCGAGGTCTTGTCGCGTTCTTCGATGGTCGAGACGTTCATCAGCAGCTGGCTCAGCGTTCCCCAGCAAAGGCCGAAGCCGGCTCCGATAGCGCACTGGCCGGCGAAGACGAGGCCGGATTGGCCGGAGCCGATGGCGAGGGTTAATCCGCCGAGGCCGAGGCAAAGGAACAACGGCCCGGTCCAGACCAGCCGCACGCGCGTCTCGTGAGAGCGAAGGCTCGCGACGATGATTGCCGTCAGGCTCCAGGATATAGCCATCAAGGCGTTCGAAAAGCCGGCAGCAGTCGGGCCGAAACCCCAAAGATGTTGCAGCGTGTAGACGAGATAGACGGAGCCCGAGGCTTGTGCCAGAGGCATCAACAACACGACCCAAAGGCCGGTTCCGAGCGGGCGGTGGAGCGAAAACGCGCCGAAGGGGAGGATGGACTGCGGCGATCGGCGGTCGAAGTGAACGGTCGCGACGAAGACCGCGAGCGCCGCCGCCAGCAGCGCCGACATCCTGTAGCCGTCGGCGGCCGTATTCGAGAGCGAGATCAGCATTATGCCGAAGCCGAACGCCGCCAGTCGCAGCAAGGGGACCGATCCGGCCGCCCTTGGGCTTTGCTTTGGCTGACGAAGGATTGCGACGACGAGCGCTATGAAGATTGCGGCTGCCGGTATGTTGACGAAGAAGGCGGCGCGCCAGGACCAATATTCCGTCAGCAGGCCGGATATGAGCGGCCCGCCGAATGCGGCGGCAGCCCACACGATCGCTTCTGCGCCGAAGATCTTGGGCACCAGCCGCTGCGGAAAGAGCTCCGGTATCAGCGCGTAGCACAGGGCGGCAATGATACCCTCACCGAATCCCTGGAGCACTCTCCCGGCCAGAACCTGCGGCATGCTCAGCGCCATCGTCGCGATGGCCGTGCCCGTTGCGAAGATGAGCGCGGCAACGATCAGCGTGTTGCGCGCGCCGAAGCGGACTTTCAGGCTTGCCGCCAAGGCGCCACCGACGATTGCGAAAACGAGGTAAAGCGTGAAGGCCCAGGACAAAAGGGCGGCTCCGCCAAACTCCACGACGGCAGTCGGCAGCGCCGTCGAGACGAAGAACTCATTGAAGGCAAAAAGCGCGACGCCAAGGCACAGCGTCACGGTTGCTGCGAGGTGGCGCGGGCGCAGGAGCTCGCTCCAGCTCCCCTCCTCCGCGCGGACCTCCGTCTGCCGTGCCGGATCGGCCACGTGTGATTCCTCTTCGATTAAACTCATGATTCGGCCCCGTGTGTTGGCATGAAGCCGGCACTGATACGACCTCAATCGCGGTTGAGGTAAAGAGGTTTTCCTAGAGAATTTCACCTTACCCAACCCGCCGGAAGCCGCGGATCGACATGAAGCCGCCGCGCGAGGATCGCGAAAAATCTGGCTTTCGGACTTCCGATTCTGTTATAAGATCGGTTCGGTTTGTTCGGACGGTTCCGGTGCTTGCGCTCCGGAGGCCGTTTTCTTTTGCGCTGGCGCTGCCGAAAGGCGGCGCCGCGTGCTTGATGAAGGATGATGAAATGGTCGACAAGGTGCCCATGACGCAGGGTGGATTCGTCAATCTGCAGGAGGAACTGCGCTGGCGCCAGCAGGAAGAACGGCCGCGCATCATCGAAGCGATCGCCGAGGCCCGCGCCCATGGCGACTTGTCGGAGAACGCCGAATATCATGCGGCAAAGGAAGCGCAGAGCCATAACGAGGGAAGGATTTCCGAACTCGAAGACCTGATCGCGCGCGCCGAAGTCATCGATCTTTCGAAAATGTCCGGATCGAAGATCAAGTTCGGCGCACGGGTAAAGCTCGTGGACGAGGATACGGAAGAAGAAAAGACCTATCAGATCGTCGGCGATCAGGAGGCCGACGTCAAACAGGGACGCATTTCCATCTCCTCTCCGATCGCCCGCGCGCTGATCGGCAAGGAAGTCGGCGACTCGATCGAAGTCAATGCGCCCGGCGGATCCAAGGCGTATGAGATTCTCGCCGTTCAATGGGGCTGACCTGCCTTTCGGCGCGCGCGCGCGGTCTCGTGCCGCCCCTCCTCCCATGAATTGATTGTCGCAGGCGCAAGGAGAGCGCACAGGTGGTCGATATCCGCGACGTCGAAGTGATCGCGCCCAATTTCAAGCAGCGTCTGTCCGGCGTTACCTCGACAATCATCCAGCTGGTGCCTGTGCAGCGTGCCCTTGGACAGAAGATCGCAGTTCTCGGACCGGGCCTTCCCAAGAGCCTTCCATCGGTCCGCTTTCGCGATCTCATTCATCTCTGGAAGAGGCCCAAAGGTCGGCCCTGCCGCGTCTGGCACGCGCGTCGAAACGTCGAAATGCTCCCGGCCATCCTGCTGCGCGACCTGCTGCGCATGAAGATGCGGATCGTCTTTACCTCCGCTTCGCAGCGCCGGCATACCGGATGGAGCAAGTTCCTCATCCGCCGGATGGACGCGGTTATCGCCACCAGCGGCAGGACGGCCGCCTATCTGGATGTACCGAACACCGTCATCCTTCATGGGATCGACACCAAGCGCTTTCAGCCATCCTTCGACAAGACGGAAGCGAAGAAGGCGCTCGGCCTCGATCCCGCGAAGAAATTCGTCGGATGCTTCGGGCGCGTACGCCTTCAGAAAGGGACCGACCTCTTCGTCGACAGCATGATCGCCCTCCTGCCCTGCCGCCCGGACTGGGGCGCTATCGTTGCCGGGAGGGCCACCGGCCCTCACCTGGCCTTCGAGTCGGAGCTGAAGGAGCGCGTCGCGAAGGCCGGGCTCGCCGACCGTATCCTGTTCGTAGGCGAACACACGAATATTCCCGACTGGTATCGCGCTCTCGATCTTTTCATCGCCCCGCAACGCTGGGAAGGCTTCGGCCTGACACCGCTCGAAGCAATGGCGACCGGGGTCCCCGTCGTAGCAACCGATGTCGGAGCGTTTTCGGAACTGGTAATCGGCGGCTCCGAGGAGACGGGCCTCATCATTGCGGCCGACGATCTCAAGGCGATGGTCGATGCGGCAGCCGCCTTCATGGACGACCTGCCGCGGCTTACCGCCGCCGGCGCCAATGGTCTGGCACGGACCTCCAAAAACTTCGCCATCGAGCAGGAAGCCCGCGCCATCGGAGCGGTTTACGAAAGCCTCATGCGCTGATCTTGGCTACTGCTTCGAGGCAAACAGCTGCAGATAGGCGTCAGTGATCGCTTCCCTTGAGAACTGACCGACAAGCGTCTCGTGTCCGCGCTCAGCCAGGCGCGCGCTTAGGGAATTGTCGGCAACGACCTGCTCGATGGCGCGGGCGAAACCTTCGGCATCGCCGATATCGACCATCAGGCCGTTTTCGCCGTGGCGCATGAACCATTGCGGCCCTTCGGAACGGGTCGATACGACTGGCGTTCCCTGGGCCCAGGACTCGAGAATGACGTTGCCGAGCGGTTCGTGGCTGGACGACATCACGAAGACATCGGCCGCAGCGAGGAAAGGCCTCGTGTCTTCCTGCCAGCCGCCAAAGCGAACGCGGCCGGAAACGCCGAGGTCCGTCGCGAGCTTGTGCAGATTGTCGTGCTCCTCTCCATCGCCAAGGAGCCAAAGATAGACCCCTGGCAGTCCGGCGACCGCTTCGATGAGCGTATGAAACCCTTTACGCTCGACGAAGCGGCCCATGGACATCACGACGGGCGCATCGGGGGGCGTGTCGAGCATTGCCCGGTTGACCGCCGCGACACGCCCGGTCCCGGTGAAATTGGAGATGACCCTTATTTCCCGTTTCCAGCCGAGGTCGCGAACGCGCTCGGCAATACCCGGCGTATTGCACACAATGCAGTCGGTGTTTCTGAAATAGCTGAGGCGTGTCGGATAATCGCCGAGGCGCGAGATCTTGAATGCGCCTTTGTAGTTCGGCATCAACTCGCTTGCCCGAGGCGCCCAAGCCATCAGGACATCCGGCTTCTCGCGCCGGGCCATGTGCTTCACCTTCAACGGCAGCAGGATCCGATCAAGCGAGAGGTTGCGGAAATGGCTTTCCCGGATCTTCGCAGCGCCTTCGATGTCTCGCCGCCAGCCGCGTCCGGGGCGGATGATCGCCGTCTGCTCGACGCCTCGTTCCGCAAGCGCAGTGACCAGGTGTACGAAGAAGCGCTCGGCGCCGCCGTCCTTGCCGAAATGAAAGTGAGTGACTTTCATCGCTTTGCGACACCTCTGTCGAACAGATCGAGATACGCGTCGGTGATCGCTTTTTCGGAGAAGCGCGTGCGCAAGGTTTCGTGGCCGCCGGCGCTCAGCCTCTCGCGAAGCGCCGGATCGTCGCGCAGCCGGCAAATGGCCTCCGCAAGACCCACATCATCGCCGCAATCGACCATGAGCGCGTCGCTCTCATCCGTCATCACCCAGGATGGCCCCTCAGCGCGAGAGGCTATCGTGGGCTTCCCGGCGCCCCAGCCTTCGAAGCAGACATTGCCGAGAGGCTCGTGCGACGAGTTGATGACGAAGGCGTCGCCGGCGGAGAGAAAACCATAGGCGTTCGTCTGCCATCCGGTGAAGCGGACGCGACCGCGAAGCCCGAGTTCGTCGGTCAGCTGCTCGAGCTGTTCTCGTTCAGGACCATCCCCGACAAGCCAGAGATAGGTGTTCTCGACCTCCTTCACGGCGCGGATGAGCCCTGCGAAACCTTTACGCTTGACGAAGCGGCCCATGCCGACCACGACAAAGGCGTCCGCCGGCGTCTGCAGGTCGGCCCGCGCTACGGGCGGTGCAGGCCTTGCGCGGGTGAAGTTCGCGATCACCTCGATGTCGCGCTTCCAGCCAAGTTCACGAACCTTGGCGGCCATGTCCGGTGTGATGCAGACGAGTGTCTCGACATTGGTATAGTAGCCGAGATGTTCGGGATAATCCCCCAGCCGGGAAATGCGAAATGCCTTGGCATGAGCCGGCATGAAGCGGCTTGCCCGCAATTGCCAGGCCATTATGACGTCCGGCTCGAACTCGCGAAGGACCCGGTTCATCCGCCATTTCAGGAGGAAGCGGGAAAGCGAAATGCGCCGAAAAACCCCTTCATAGATCGTAGCACTGTTCTCCAGGTCCTTGCGCCAGCTGCGGCCCGGTCGGATCAGTGCCCGTTGTTCGACGCCCCTTTCATGCAGCGCATTGACGAGATTGACAAAGAACCGCTCCGCACCGCCCTCCGTGCCGAAGTGAATATGCATGACCTTCATGCCGAACCCCTTGATCGATCAGTGCGAAAGCGCATCATCCACATTCGGACGCGCCTTCAGAGCGTGCCGCTGGTAGATCTTCGCCGCCGTCAGGAAGGCATAGACCGCCCCGGTCATGGCTTCGATGAAGCCCGACAGGCCGCAGCGCCAGAGACCGTTGCGGAAATAGAGCCTGAGAAAATAGATCGGCGGGGTGAAGATGAGCTTGTAAAAGCGCGGCCGTTTTCCGGATTCGACCTGCTGGTCCGCTTTCAGGGTCGAATATTTGTTTTCCTTCAAGATCTGCTGGTCCATGACCAGCGGGCGGAAATGAAGGAGACTGCCGGTCCGGGCATTGCCGACGTTTCCCTCGGGCACGATGCCTTCATGGACTTTCTGGCTGAGATCGTAACGTCCCTTGCCGCGCCGGATCAGGCGCAAGTTCCGCCGCTCGCGGACATTTTCGGGGGTGTAGCCATAGCCGATCAGATAGGGGCGACGCGCCACCCGCCAGCCGACGATTTCGGCCGATGCTGCGAGCAGTTCAGGCAGCAGTTCCCGCAGCGCCTTGTCCAATCTCTCGTCCGCGTCGATGTTGAAGCACCAGGGCTGGCTGCACTGCTCGAGCGCGAACTGCTTCTGCCCGGCATAGCCGCGCCACGGCTCGTACATGAAACGGATGGGCCAGCCCGCGTCGATATAGGATTGCACCAAAGCGGCGGTGCCGTCCGTCGATCCGGAATCGACGATCACGATTTCCGCGCAAAGTTCGAGGCTCTCGATGCACTTGCCGAGATAGGCCTCCTCATTCAAGCAGATGATGAAGGCTGAAAGAGGAAGCTTGGGGGTCATATGGCCGTTCGGTTTCGCCGGGATCGGCAGGGCTCCCTCGCTTTCGTCCTGGATATTGCTCAATTCATTCAGTCCGCGAGGCGTTTGGTTGCGATGCGCGGCGGCCAGGCCGGCCTGCACATCAGATTTCTACCTGACATGCGTCCTTCACTTGACGGATCGTCAGCATCGTCCGCACCGTGTCGACATTCTCGGTGGCGGTCAGTTCCTCAATAACGAAATCCTGAAAGCTCGCAAGGTTTTCGGCCACGCACTGCAGCAGAAAGTCCGATTCCCCCGACACCATCCAGGCCTCGCGAACAAGCGGCCAGGAGGCGGTGCGGGCGGCAAACGCCTTCAGATTGGCATCGGACTGGTGCTTGAGGCCGACCATGCAGAAGGCGACGAGGTCGTATCCCAGCGCCGACGCATTCAGAAGCGCACGATAGCCTCTGATGACGCCGGCCTCCTCGAGCTTGCGCACGCGGCGCAGGCACGGAGGAGCCGAGATTCCCACTCTCTCGGCCAATTCCACATTCGTGATCCGGCCATCGTCCTGCAGTTCGCGCAGTATCTTCATATCGATGGCATCGAGCTCGACGCGTACGACCATTGCCCAAATCCCCAATCCTGTCGGCCTTGCGGGGAAGGCCCTGTTTATCCATCGATCAACTGCACGACAGGTCGAAACCGCAGCGCCGATCCGTCCGCACCCCGGCGGCGGCGGCTTTGCCGGCGCTGGCACCGTGCTTGGGTAGCACGTAACCGAATGCCGATACGAGAGCGCTTGCAGTTGCATGCACAAAAACCTTGTGCGCCTGGACGCTGGAGCGTCTTATGCCGTACTGCGGATCAAAACCGATGCAAATATGCCCGATCTGGTGTCAAAACGACGCTGACTACGCAACCACTTGTGTGTATCAGAGGGCGCGCCCTTGAAAGTGCGCGCTGTGAATACCTAGAGTAAGACAATATTTGCATTATCGGATTGCACCGGAGGACGCTCCCGGCTCTCCGGCGGACGAAGGACACAAGCATGACTGCGCGCCACACGAAAGTGCTGATTATCGGTTCCGGCCCTGCCGGTTATACCGCTGCCATCTATACCGCGCGGGCCATGCTTTCTCCGGTCCTCATCGCCGGCATGGAACAGGGCGGCCAGCTGATGATCACCACCGATGTGGAGAATTATCCGGGCTATGCCGATCCGGTCCAGGGGCCCTGGATGATGGAGCAGATGTTGAATCAGGCGATCCACGTCGGCACTGAAATCGTCAACGACCTCGTAACCGATGTCGACCTGTCCGTTCGCCCCTTCCGTATCAAGACGGATAGCGGCACGGATTGGACGGCGGACGCGTTGATCATAGCCACCGGCGCCAAGGCGAAATGGCTCGGCATCGAAACCGAGCCGACCTTCATGGGATTCGGCGTTTCCGCCTGTGCTACCTGCGACGGGTTCTTTTACCGCAACAAGGATGTCATCGTCGTCGGCGGCGGCAACTCCGCGGTGGAGGAAGCGCTGTATCTCTCCAATCTGGCGAAGACCGTCACCGTCGTTCACCGCCGGGATGCTTTTCGCGCAGAAAAGATCCTGCAGGAGCGCCTTTTCGCAAAGCCGAACGTCAAGGTGATCTGGGACCACGAGGTTCTGGAGTATCTTGGGACGCCTGCAAAGCCGCCGATGCCGGCCTCGGTCAACGGCGTGAAGCTTCGCAACACCAAGACCGGGGAAACATCCGACATGGCCATCGACGGTGTTTTCGTCGCGATCGGTCATGCGCCCGCGGTCGAGCTCTTCAAGGGCAAACTTCGCCAGAAGCCGAACGGGTATCTTTGGACTGCGCCGGATTCCACCGCGACCGACGTCCCGGGCGTCTTCGCCGCCGGCGACGTGACCGACGACATCTATCGTCAGGCGGTTACCGCCGCCGGCATGGGTTGCATGGCTGCGCTCGAAGCGGAGAAATACCTTGCGGGTCATATGCCCGTCGCAATTGCAGCCGAATAGAAGCTGCTAAACGGGGCGCGCGCCGGGATCGGGGGCGCGGCTCTGAGTGGGAACAGATGCATCGGTCGTCTCCGGAGAAAGTGGCAAGCTTCTCCGGCTGAGCCTTTATGGGGGATTCTATGTCGCTGGACTGGGACAAACTGCGCATTTTCCATGCGGCGGCCGAGGCTGGCTCGTTCACGCACGCGGCAGACAAACTCCACCTTTCGCAGTCGGCGATCAGCCGGCAGGTCAGTTCCCTCGAGCAGGACGTCGGTATCAAGCTCTTCCACCGGCACGCCCGTGGCCTTATCCTGACCGAACAGGGCGAAATGCTCTATCGCACGGCGCACGACGTGCTGATGAAGCTCGAAAGCGTCAAGGCCCAGCTTAGTGAGACGACGGACAAGCCAAGCGGCAAGCTGCGGATCACGACGACGGTCGGCCTCGGCCAGGGGTGGCTGACCGACAAGATCCAGGAATTCATGTCGTTGTATCCGGAAATCCAGGTACAGCTCATCCTCGACAACGAGGAACTGGACGTGAACATGCGTCATGCGGACTGCGCCATCAGGCTGCGGCAGCCGCAGCAGTCGGATCTGATCCAGCGCAAGCTCTTCACCGTGCACATGCATGTCTATGCCGCGCCGTCATACATCAACAAATATGGCGAGCCGCAGTCGCTTGACGACCTCGACAATCACCGGATCATCACCTTCGGCGAGCCCGCCCCCAACTATCTGCTCGACGTGAACTGGCTGGAGATTGCCGGACGCGATTCCGACAATCCGCGCATTTCGCATCTGCAGATCAACAGCCAGACATCGATCAAGCGCGCCTGCCTGCTCGGCATCGGCATCGCCATGCTTCCGGACTATATCGTCGGCCGCGATCCCGGCCTCATTCAACTGCCGATAAGCGCCGATATCCCCTCGTTCGATACCTATTTCTGCTATCCGGACGAACTGAAGAACGCGGCGAAGCTGAAAGTCTTCCGCGATTACATCGTCGCCAAAGCGAGAAACTGGAACTTTTGACGATCCGTTCAATTGCCCGATTAGTGAGCAATTGCCAAAATTCCGCGTAAGTTGCTGTTATTAATTGGTTCTTTTCGCCCAGAGGGCGAACCCCCTGGGAGACCGCATTCTTGTGCGCCGCAAAAATGGGCAGGGATGCGCAAACGGCATGGCTGTCATGCATATTAAATGATTGCCGACAGCCCAAAAAAGCAGCATACCACACCCAGCTGATGCATCTTTGGTGGCTTCTCCTCCCAGTGCCACCGCAGCAGCTGTTCCCCTCTGGAGGTTTTAATTACCTTCACAACTACAAGGGCCCAAGTTTTTCTTGTGGCCCTCTTTTTTTGCCTGTTGGAGCCCCACAGCCCTCAGTTGCGAAAATCTTGGGAACGGCTATTGAAAGCGGCTACGGCCTTGCCCATATCTTTTTCAGCTGGTGCATCTAGCGGCTTTCTCCTCCCCAGCCGCTGCAGCAGCTGTTCCCCTCTGGAGGTTTGAAACCTTCACAACTGAAAGGGCCCAAGTTTCTTGTGGCCCTCTTTTTTTGTCCGAGGTTTGCTCTGCATTTATGGCCCACTTCATTTGTGGCCCAAAGCATTCACGACGTTGTGACTTTCTGTATCGAATTTTAGCGATATATATATCGAAGAAACTAAATACGCCGAAATACGATGGATAGAGACGAAATTCTGAAAGCACTGGCGCACCCGATGCGCATGGAAATCCTGACTTGGCTGAAGGAGCCGCAGGCGCATTTCTCCAGCCAGGAGCATCCGCTCGACATGGGCGTCTGTGCAGGGCAGTTCGAAAGATGCGGCCTCTCGCAGTCGACGGTTTCATCTCATCTCGCCGTGCTGCAACGCGCCGGTCTGGTGACGACCCGCCGCGTGGGACAATGGGTCTTCTACCGGCGCAATGAGGAAACCATAGCAGCGTTTCTGAAGACCATCGGCGATCTGTGATTACCCTCCACTTCCTCCCAAGTCTCAACCGCAATGGAAAGGACAATTCATGGCGTCTCTCTTCGATCCGATCGCGGTCGGCGATATCAGCCTCAGCAACCGCGTGGTGATGGCACCCCTGACCCGGAACCGCTCGCCCCAGGCGGTGCCCAATGATCTTAACGTCGCCTATTACGAGCAGCGCGCATCCGCCGGGCTGCTGATCACCGAAGCGACGGCAATAAGTCACCAGGGCCAGGGCTATGCCGACGTGCCGGGGCTTTACAAACCGGAGGCCATCGCCGGCTGGCGCAAGGTCACGGACTCGGTTCACAAAGCCGGTGGCAAGATCGTCGTGCAGATGTGGCATGTCGGACGGATATCCCACGACTCGCTCCAGCCGCAGGGCGGCAAGCCGGTCGCCCCTTCCGCGATCCGCGCCAAATCGAAGACCTACCTCGTCAATCCCGACGGGACAGGCAGCTTTGCCGAAACCTCCGAACCGAGGGCGCTCGAACTGGCGGAGATCGCCGGCATCGTCGAGGATTATCGCAAAGCCTCTCGGGCCGCGATCGAAGCCGGCTTCGACGGCGTTGAGATCCATGCTGCCAACGGCTATCTGATCGACCAGTTCCTGCGCTCCGGCTCCAATGAACGCACGGACGCCTACGGCGGCTCGATCGAGAACCGCGCCCTCTTTCTCTTTGAGGTAGTCGATGCCGTTACCAAGGAGATCGGCGCTGGCCGGGTCGGGATCCGCATCTCTCCCGTGACCCCCGCCAACGACGCCTTCGACCCGGACCCGCAGCCGCTTTTCACCTATGTCGCCGAGGGCCTGGCCCGCCATCCGCTCGCCTATGTGCACGTGATCGAGGGCGCTACCGGTGGGGCGCGCGACCATCAGCAGGGTGACCGGCGCTTCGATTACAAAAGCCTCCGTGCCGCCTACGCAGCCGCCGGCGGTAGGGCGGCCTGGATGACGAACAACGGTTACGATCGCGATCTGGCGCTGAAGGCGGTCGAAAGCGGCGAAGCCGATCTGGTTGCCTTCGGCAAACCCTTCATCTCCAATCCGGATCTCGTTCGTCGTTTGAGAGACAACGTGCCTCTAAATGCGCCGGATCAGGCGACCTTCTATGGCGGCGGCGCCAAGGGCTATACGGATTATCCGTCGCTCGAAAACGTCGCCTGAAGTCGATAAGAGGAAGGAGCCCCGCCCAATGCGCGGGGCTCCTCGCGCAGCGAATCGATTATGCTGCCCGGATGTTCACGTCCTTCATCGATAAATGGTCTCTCGAGCCCGCGGGCGACCCTATCCTCACGCGGACGAGCCGGCTGCTGCCAGTTCGCTGGCGCGGCCTGCCGGCGATGCTCAAGGTGGCAGACGAGCCGGAGGAAAAATTTGGTGGGCAGTTGATGCGATGGTGGGATGGTCACGGCGTCGCCAAGGTTTATGCCGCAACCGATAGCGCCATCCTCCTCGAACGGTCGGATAGCCGCCGGTCGCTTTTTCATATGGCGATGACCGGCAGCGACGACGATGCCACCCGGATCGCCTGCCGCACCGTTGCCATGCTGCATGCACAACGGCCCTCACCGCCGGCGGGTCTCGCGCCGCTCGAGCGCTGGTTCCAGGCGCTGGCCCCTGCAGCCCGCATCCATGGCGGTATTCTCAGGACCTGCGCAGATGCTGCCCAACATCTCCTATCCACGCCTGATGTCTCGACCGTCCTGCATGGAGACATTCACCACGGCAACATTCTCGACTTCGATGCCCGGGGCTGGCTGGCCATAGATCCCAAGGGCCTCTGTGGCGATCGCGGTTTCGATTATGCCAATCTCTTCTGCAATCCGGAGCTTCCCGTGGTAACCGCGCCTGGGCGCCTGTCCAGACAGCTTGCAATCGTCGCCCGTGAGGCGCGGCTGGACCCGAAGAGGCTTCTTCAGTGGATCATCGCCTATGCCGGCCTGTCGGCGGCCTGGTTCCTTGGCGATGGAGAAAGTCCGGAAAGCTCTTTGGCAGTGGCCGCGATTGCCGCCACGGAGCTGAGCGGTTAATGGACAAAAGAGATTTCGGGCTGTTGAGCTGACGAGTCCGCTGGACCCGGAGGAAGAGTATGGAAATCAGAGACGCCGCCGAAACCGATCTTCCGGCGATATGCGCGATCTACAATGACGCCGTGGCGAACACGACGGCGATCTGGAACGAAACCCTTGTCGACGTCGCCAATCGGAAATCCTGGCTGAAAGCACAGAACGCTGCGGGTTTCCCGGTGCTTGCCGCCCTTTCCCTTGACGGCGAGGTCGTCGGCTACGCCTCCTTTGGCGAGTGGCGCGCCTTCGACGGATACCGGCACACGGTCGAGCACTCGGTCTATGTGCGGGCCGACAAGCGCGGCGGCGGCATAGGCCGGGCGCTGATGCTCGAGCTCATCGATCGGGCCGAAGCACTTGGCAAGCACGTGATGATCGCGGGGATAGAGTCGGGAAACCTGCCGTCGATCCGTCTCCATGAGCAACTCGGTTTTCGTGAGACCGGCCAAATGAAGGAGGTCGGCACAAAATTCGGCCGCTGGCTCGACCTCACCTTCATGCAACTGATCCTGCGCACCGGTTCTCCCGACTGAAAGCCTTGCAGCCCGATTTCTCGTCCGCAACGAAGATGCTATCAATATGCACTCGTTGGTCGCCGAGGGCCGCATGGTCGAATACGAAAAGGCAGGCACAAGCCGCATCCGGAGCACCCTAAAGGACCGTCCGGCGCGCTTCGCTGCGGCGGTATTGTCCGTTGCCATGTGTTTTGTCTCCGCCCACGCCGGCCCGGCGGAGGCACGCACCGACGCGCCGGCTCCGCCGCGGAAATGCCTCTACTCTGGGGTGTCCACAGAAAACCCGTTCCTCCGTCTCTGCATCAGCTCCGACAATTTCGCCCGGGACGTCTGCGGCATCATCGAACATTATGCCAAGGCGAACGACCTGCCCGCCGCTTTCTTCGCCCGTCTGATCTGGCGTGAAAGCCTTTTCCAGCCGGACGCCATCAGCCCGAAAGGCGCAGAAGGAATTGCCCAGTTCATGCCCGCGACGGCAAAGCTGCGCGGCCTGTCGGACAGCTTCAACGCGGTGGCGGCGCTGGGCAAATCCGCCGAATATCTGAGCGAGCTCAAGTCCCGTTATGGCAATCTCGGTTTTGCGGCAGCGGCCTACAATGCCGGCGAAGCAGGCCTGGAGCGCTTCCTGGAAAAGGACCGCTTACCCTATGAAACGCGGGATTACGTGCTGGCGATCACCGCCTATTCCGTCGAGGACTGGCGCGACAATCCACCGAAGTCGCTCAGCATCGAACTCGACAAGGACAAAAGCTTCCTCGATGGCTGCGTCGCGCTCGCCAATACGCGGCGCTTGCGCGAGCTGGTTATCGCCGATGAAGCCGTCTGGGCGCCGTGGGGCGTTCAGCTTTCGGCCCATTATCAGAAATCCATGGCACAGCGGCTGTTCCTGAATGCCGTGAAAAGATTGCCCGCTCCGATCAACAGCGAAAAGGCAGTTCTGGTCCGCGAGCGCAATGCCAGCTTCGGATCCAGGCGCCGCTACGCGGCCCGCATCGGCCGGCAGACGCGCGCCGAAGCCGAGCAGCTTTGCGCCGCCATACGAAAGAGCGGCGGCGCCTGTGTCGTTTTCAAGAACTGACGAATTCACTTCCCAGCGCATTGCCGCGTGGCTCGGCGGGGAAATTGTTGCTCGTTTCACTGCGCAGGCAACCAAGGGACGCAAGCGTCGTTGCAACGGCTTGGTCGAACGGCGTATGCGGCTCCTCACCCAGCAGCGCGATCAGGCGATCGTTGCGCATTTCAAGCGGCTTCCGCCACAGATAGCGCATCTCCTTAAGTTCCCGAAAAAACGGGACGAAGGGAGACGCCAGTCTGACGAGCCACCAAGGAAAGGTCCGGACCCTTAGGTGCGGCCTGTCCGCCGCGCGTCTGATCGCGGCGATCATCCCGGTGCCTTCAGCGTCGAAGAACCCGCGCATATGGTAGACGGCGAAAGGCGGGAGAGTTTCCGCACGCTCGATCAGGCGTGTCATCGTCTCCGCCACGTCCGGCAAATAGGCCCATTGGTGCCCGACCCCTTTCGCGCCGGGATACGTTACCGTCGTCAGCGGCTTTCCAGGCTTCACCAGCCCCTGAGAGAACCAGTTATTCCCGGCATTCGGCCCGAAGAAATCCCCCGCCCTGAGGATGACCACGCCGGTGCCTTCCTCAGAGGCGGCTTTCAGACGGGCCTCCATTTCCTTGCGAATCGCCCCCTTCTTCGTCAGTGGCCGCTGCGGTGAATCCTCACGAGGAACTGGGAAAGCGTCGGGACCGAAGTTATATATCGTGCCCGGCAACGCGATGCGGGCGGCAACCTGTCTGGCTGCAGCTATGGTGTTGTCGAGCATCGGCAGCGCCAGGCGTTCCCAATCGCGGTAACCGGGCGGATTGACCGCATGAACGATGAACCCCACTCCCTCCGCCGCGGCACGAACATCCGCTGCGTTCATCGCATCGCCTTGAATCCACTCGAAGGCCGGCACTTCTGCGGATACCTTCGCAGCATTGCGGTTCAGTGCCCGGACTTTCCACCCACGCGCATTCAGGCTTCGCGCCACGGCTCCACCGATTCCGCCTGTCGCACCCAGCACCAGGACCGTTCCTGTATTCTCCTTTGTCGCGCTCATCATTCTCTCCATCGCTTGACGAACGGAGCATCGGCCGCAATTCGGTTAAACGGAATTGTCTAAATAGGTCTTGCCGCTATACTAAAATGCATGAACCGCGTTGAGCCGAGTTGGGATTTCTACCGCACCTTTCTCATGGTGTTGCGCGAGCGCTCGCTATCGGCCGCGGCGCGCCAACTCGGCCTGACCCAGCCGACCGTTGGCCGGCACATAGATGCCTTGGAGACGTCGGTGGGGTTTCCGCTCTTCACGCGTTCGCCGCACGGATTGATGCCGACCGACGCCGCGCTGGAGCTGCGGCCCTATGCCGAGACCTTGGCAGCGACAGCTGCAGCCCTGTTGCGTGCCGCATCCGGACAACACGGTGCGATCGGCGGAACGGTCCGTATCAGCGCCAGCGAGGTCATCGGCGTTGAAGTCCTGCCCCCGATCCTCGCCGAATTGCACAGGGAGCACCCGGAGCTCTCCGTCGAACTTTCCGCATCGGATGTCGTCGAAGACTTGCTCCGCCAGGAGGCGGATATCGCTGTGCGCATGGTGGCGCCGGTACAGGAGGCGCTGGTTGCGCGCCATATCGGTGCGGTTCCGCTCGGCTTCCATGCGCATCGCTCCTATCTGGAGCGCCGTGGGATACCGCGGAACCTCGAAGATCTCTCCCGCCACAGCGTGATTGGCTATGACCGGGAAACGCCAGCGATCCGCTCCATCATAGGAAGGGCACCGGACTTGCCGATCGGGCGCTTCGCTTTCAAAGCCGATAGCAACCTTGCTCAACTCGCGGCGATCCGCGCCGGCTTCGGCATCGGCATTTGCCAAAACGCGATTGCCGCCCGTGACCCGGATCTCATGCACGTGCTGACGGATGCCTTTGAACTGAAACTCGAGACATGGCTCGTAATGCACGAAAATCTCCGTGCGACGCCACGTTGCCGCGTGGTTTTCGATGCCCTTGCCCGCGGGCTTCTCGACTACCTGCGCCAATAAATCAATTCCACAAAAAAGGCCCGCCGCTGGAAAGCGGCGGGCCCAAAATCATTCCTGCGCTTCGATCACTCGTCCGGTGTCGACGTGATGTCCGGCGGCAACTCCGGTTCGGCCATGACGCCTTCGGCACCTACGGCTTCGATCTCCTCGTCGCCATCCGGCTCGCTGATCCGCTCGACCGAAACGACCTTCTCGTCCTTGGCGGTCGAGAAAATGGTCACGCCCTTGGTGGCGCGGCTCGCCAGGCGAATGCCCTCCACCGGCACCCGGATGAGCTGACCTCCATCGGAAACGAGCATGATCTGGTCGTTGTGCTCGATCGGGAAAGCGGCGACGAGTTCGCCGATTTCCGCCGTCTTCGAGGTATCGGTGGCGCGAATGCCCTTGCCGCCGCGGCCTGAAGTACGGAAGTCGTAGGACGAGGAACGCTTGCCGAAGCCTTTCACCGAGACGGTTAGGATGAACTGCTCGCGTGCCTTCAGTTCCTCATAGCGCTCATTGGTGAGTTCGCCGCCGTTGATGACCTCCTCGCCGACAAGCACGATTTCCTCTTCTTCGCCGGTCAAGGCGCGACGCTCCGCAGCCGATCGCTTCAAATAGGCGGCACGCTCCCACGGCTCAGCATCGACGTGAGCGACGATGGCCATGGAGATGATCCGGTCGCCGTCACCGAGCGAAATGCCGCGAACGCCAATCGAGTTGCGGCCCGCAAAGACGCGGACATCGGCGACGGGGAAGCGGATGCACTGGCCGAGTGCCGTCGTGAGCACCACGTCGTCGAACTCGGTGCAGGTGTCGACCGAGAGGATCTCGTCGCCCTCCTCTTCCAGCTTCATCGCAATCTTGCCGTTGCGGTTGACCTGGACGAAATCGGAGAGCTTGTTGCGACGGACCGTGCCGCGGGTCGTCGAGAACATGACGTCGAGGTTTTCCCAGGTCGTCTCGTCCTCTGGCAGCGGCATGATCGTGGTGATGCGCTCGCCGGGTTCCAGCGGCAGCATGTTGATCAGCGCCTTTCCGCGCGACTGCGGCGTGCCGATCGGAAGGCGCCAGACCTTCTCCTTATAGACGATGCCGCGAGAGGAGAAGAACAGGACCGGCGTGTGCGTATTGGCGACGAACAGCCTGGTAACGAAATCCTCGTCGCGCGTGGCCATGCCCGAGCGGCCCTTGCCGCCGCGGCGCTGAGCCCGATAGGTCGTCAGCGGCACACGCTTGATGTAGCCGAGATGGGACACGGTGACCACCATGTCCTCCTGCGCGATCAGGTCCTCGTCGTCCATATCCGGACCGCCTTCGGCGATCTCGGTGCGGCGCGGCGTGCCGAACTCGTCACGGACTGCGGTAAGCTCGTTCTTGACGATCTGCATGATGCGGAGCCGCGACGACAGGATGTCGAGGTAATCCTTGATCTCCTCGCCGATCTTGTTGAGTTCGTCGCCGATCTCGTCGCGGCCGAGCGCGGTCAGACGCTGCAGGCGCAGGTCGAGGATCGCGCGGGCCTGTTCTTCGGACAGGTTATACGTAGCGTCGTCATTGATCCGGTGGCGCGGATCGTCGATCAGCCGGATGAGCGCATCGACGTCGTGCGCCGGCCAGCGGCGCTCCATCAACTGTTCGCGCGCGGTCTGCGGATCCGGCGCCTGGCGGATGAGCTTGATCACCTCGTCGATATTCGCGACCGCGATCGCGAGACCGACCAGCACATGCGCCCGCTCGCGCGCCTTGCGCAGCAGGTATTTCGTGCGCCGGCTGACGACATCCTCGCGGAAGGAGACGAAGGCGCGCAGCATGTCGAGCAGTGTCATCTGCTCCGGCTTGCCGCCGTTCAGCGCCACCATGTTGCAGCCGAAGGAGGTCTGCAGCGGCGTGTAGCGGTAAAGCTGGTTGAGAATGACTTCGGCGTTTGCGTCGCGCTTCAGTTCGATGACGACGCGATAACCCTGGCGGTCGGATTCGTCGCGAAGATCGGAGATGCCCTCGATCCGCTTCTCGCGGACGAGTTCGGCCATTTTCTCGATCATCGTCGCCTTGTTCACCTGATAGGGGATCTCGGTGATGATGATCTGCTCGCGATCGCCGCGCATCGGCTCGATATGGGCACGCCCGCGCATGATGACGGAGCCGCGGCCGGTCTCGTAGGCCTGACGGATGCCCGAACGGCCGAGGATCAGTGCCCCGGTCGGAAAATCCGGCCCCGGGATGATCTGCATCAGCTCCGGCAGTTCGATCGCGGGATTGTCGATCAGGGCGATGCAGCCGTCGATCACCTCTACGAGGTTATGGGGCGGGATATTGGTCGCCATGCCGACGGCGATGCCGCCTGCGCCGTTGACGAGCAGGTTCGGGAATTTTGCCGGGACGACGACGGGCTCGTGCAAGGTGCCGTCGTAGTTGTCGCGGAAATCGACCGTGTCCTTGTCGAGATCGTCCAGCAGCGAATGCGCCGCCTTCTGCAGCCGGCACTCGGTATAACGCTCTGCCGCCGGCGGGTCGCCGTCCACGGAGCCGAAGTTGCCCTGGCCGTCGATCAGCGGCAGCCGCAGAGACCAATCCTGCGCCATGCGTGCGAGCGCATCGTAAATCGCCATGTTGCCGTGCGGATGGTACTTACCCATCACGTCACCGGTGACGCGGGCGCATTTTACGTATTTCTTGTTCCAGTCGATGCCCAGCTCGCTCATCCCGTAGAGGATGCGGCGGTGAACGGGTTTGAGACCGTCGCGCACATCGGGAAGCGCGCGCGACACGATCACGCTCATGGCGTAATCGAGATACGACCGCTGCATTTCCTCGATGATGGAAATCGGCTCGATGCCTGGCGGATTTTTTCCGCCGCCGGGGGTGCTTTGCTCAGTCAATGGCGATCACGATCTTTGTTCAGAATCAATCGGTTTTTTATAGCCGAATGCGGCTCGGAGCGCCAATTTTCGGCCGGTGTTTTGAACAGTCTTTTGCCGCAGGAACAGGCTTTTCTAGGGCAAGGAAAGGAGCTCGCAAGGAAAGCTGCGCGCCTCGGGGATGGCGCTGGTTTAAGCCATTGCGTTGCACTTGGCTACCCGCTCTTTCCAAGCTCTCATCGCTTGCCTAACAATGCGGGCCACACCACCGGGAATAACCGGGGTAGAAATCCGGAAGGGGACACGGATGTTCGATGTCGATCTCTTGATCAATGCGCTGACGACGTTGCTCGTCACTCTTGATCCGCCCGGCCTCGCGCCGATCTTCCTGAGCCTGACCGTCGGCTTGAGCCGGCAGCAGCGGTTCCAGGTCGCGACCCGCGGCTCGCTCATCGCTTTCTTTATCCTTGCAGCCTTTGCACTTTTCGGCGACGGCATACTCGGTCTGCTCGGCATCTCGATCGGCGCCTTCCGGATCGCCGGCGGCATGCTGCTCTTCTGGATCGCTTTCGAGATGATTTTCGAGAAACGCCAGGAGCGAAAGGAAAAGGCCGGGGAAACGGCGATCACGAAGGATCACCTTCACAATATCGCGGTCTTCCCTCTCGCACTGCCCCTGATTGCCGGGCCGGGAGCGATCTCGGCAACCATCCTTCTCGGCAGCTCCTTTCCCTCGGCATTGGAGCGGGTGCAGCTCATCGTCGTCATCGCCGCATCGATGGCCATACTGTTCCTTGCGCTGGTGATCGCCGAGCGCATCGACCGGTTCCTGGGCGTCACCGGTCGGGCGATCCTCACCCGCCTCCTCGGCGTCATTCTTGCGGCGCTGGCCGTCCAGTTCGTCGTGGACGGCGTGCGCTCGGCGTTTCAGATCTGAGCGAAGCGCCGCTATTCACGCCCCCCGATGCAGCAGTCGGTAACGATGCCCCGAGAAGCTCGTCGACAGATGGAAAAGCTGCGGCGTCCCTCCAAACACATGATGACGAACAGAGAACCACCTGTGCGACAGTTGCCCCAAGGTGCAATATCGCTGTGGATCGCCATCCGGTAGAGTGCTCGCCATGAGTGCCGTTCGCAATCCACGACCGACGCTCTGGACGCCATTGCCGACCGAAAGGTTTCGCATTGCATCATTATCGCTTCAGTTGTTTTGCTTGATTTCAGAGTGGATACGCGACCGGCGCCCGTTTGAATTCCGCCGTGCGCCTGAGTGAATCACCGTTCGGCCGGAGATCTCAACGGAGGACTCAGAAATGAATCGTAGAATTATCTGCGGCGTTGGAGCATTGGCTGCTTCCACCGTCCTTTGGGGTGCGCTTGCCCCAGTCCAGGCTCAGGAGACGAGAAAGCCCAACATCCTGTTCATCGTGTCCGACGATACCGGCTACGGCGATCTCGGCCCTTACGGCGGCGGCGAGGGCCGCGGCATGCCGACGCCGAACATCGACAAGCTGGCGGATGAAGGTATGACCTTCTTTTCCTTCTACGCCCAACCAAGTTGCACGCCCGGCCGCGCTGCCATGCAGACGGGCCGCATTCCGAACCGCAGCGGCATGACCACGGTCGCCTTTCAGGGCGAGGGCGGTGGGCTGCCGGCAGCCGAATGGACGTTGGCGTCTGTGCTGAAACGCGGCGGGTACCAGACCTATTTCACCGGCAAGTGGCATCTCGGCGAGGCAGACTACGCGCTGCCGATCGCACAGGGCTACGATGAAATGAAACATGTCGGCCTCTATCATCTCAATGCCTACACTTATGCGGACGCGACCTGGTTCCCGGACATGGACCCGGAACTCAGGGCCATGTTCCAGAAAGTGACGAAAGGCTCGCTCTCCGGCAAAGCCGGCGGGGAGGTGACGGAGGACTTCAAAATCAACGGACAATACGTCGACACTCCCGTGATCGACGGCAAGCCCGGTGTCGTCGGGATCCCGTTCTTCGACGGCTATGTCGAAAAGGCGGCAATCGAATTCCTCGATGCCGCCGCCAAAAAGCCGGATCAGCCGTTCTACATCAACGTGAACTTCATGAAGGTGCACCAGCCGAATCTTCCTGCCCCGGAGTTCCAGCACAAGTCCCTGTCAAAGACCAAATATGCGGACTCCGTCGTGGAGCTCGACACGCGCATCGGCAGGATCCTGGACAAGCTGCGTGAAACCGGCATGGACAGGAACACCCTGGTTTTCTACACGACCGACAACGGGGCCTGGCAGGACGTCTATCCCGACGCCGGCTATACGCCCTTCCGCGGCACCAAGGGTACCGTGCGCGAGGGTGGCAATCGCGTTCCCGCCATCGCGGTCTGGCCCGGCAAGATCAAGCCGAGTTCGAAGAATCACGACATCGTCGGCGGCCTTGACCTGATGGCTACCTTTGCGGCAGCCGGCGGCGTCCCGCTTCCTGACAAGGACCGCGAAGACAAGCCCATCGTCTTCGACAGCTACGACATGTCGCCGGTTCTTCTCGGCACCGGCAAGTCGGCGCGCAAGTCCTGGTTCTACTTCACCGAGAACGAGTTGACGCCGGGTGCCGCCCGCGTCGGCAACTACAAGGCGGTGTTCAACCTGCGTGGTGACAACGGGCAATCGACCGGTGGATTGGCGGTCGATTCCAATCTCGGCTGGAAGGGAGCGGAGAGCTATGTGGCGACAGTCCCGCAGGTCTTTGATCTCTGGCAGGATCCGCAGGAACGCTACGACATTTTCATGAACAACTATACGGAGCACACCTGGACGATGGTGAGCATCAGCAGCTCCATCGAGGAGTTGATGAAGACCTATGTGCAGCATCCGCCGCGCAAGCTGCAGAGCGAATCTTACAGCGGACCGCTTACGATCACCAGTTACCAGCGCTTTGAGTGGGCGCGCCAGCAACTTGGGAAGGAAGGCGTGAACATCCCGCTACCCACAGGCAACTGATTCGTCCAACCGCGGCCCCGGCGAGAAGCCGGGGCCGTTTCGTCGTCCGGCCGACGGTTGCAAGACCGCGCCGATCCCCAATGGAGGTGCCCGCAATGTTTTCGGCGTATAACTTCGTTCAACTGGCTCGCCGTGCCGCGGCCGGCGCAGCGGTCTACCTTTTTGCCGTTGCGCCTTTGCAGGCACAGTCGGACCCCCTGCCCTCGTGGAACGACACCGCTCCGAAGGCGGCGATTGTCGCATTCGTCGAAAAGGTGACCATGGAAGGCTCGCCCGACTTCGTTCCGGAACCGGAGCGCATCGCCGTCTTCGACAATGACGGCACGCTGTGGGTCGAGCATCCGGCTTACACACAGTTCGCCTTCGCGCTCGACCGTGTCAAGGCCGAGGCACCAGCGCATCCGGAGTGGAAAGACACTCAGCCCTTCAAGGCGGCACTCGAAGGCGACATGAAAGCGCTTGCTGCAGCGGGCGAGAAGGGCCTTGTCGAGCTTATCATGGCGACCCATGCGGGTATGACCAGCGACGAGTTCCAGAAGGTCGTTTCCGACTGGATCGCAACCGCGCGCGACCCCAGATTCGAGAAGCCCTATACCGAGCTCGTCTACCAGCCGATGCTTGAACTGCTCACCTATCTGCGCGCCAACGGCTTCAAGACCTATATCGTGTCCGGAGGGGGCATCGAGTTCATGCGCCCGTGGGTCGAACAGGTCTACGGCGTGCCCCCCGAGCAGGTGGTGGGCTCATCCATAAAGACGCAGTTCGAGATGCGTGACGGCACCCCGACCCTGTTCCGCCTGCCTCAAGTGAACTTCATCGACGACAAGGCGGGCAAGCCGGTCGGCATCAACGCGCATATCGGCCGCCGCCCGATCGCCGCCTTCGGCAATTCCGACGGCGACCTCGAAATGCTGCAATGGACGACGTTGGCAGGCGAAACCGCCCGCTTCGGCATGATCATTCACCACACCGACGCAGATCGCGAATACGCTTACGACCGCGACACCGAGTTCGGACGTCTGGACAAGGCGCTCGATGCGGCGGCGATAAACAAATGGACCGTTGTCGACATGAAGGCGGACTGGAAGCAGGTCTTTCCAGACAAATAAGCCCGCATGCCAAAGGCTCAGCGCTTTCACGAAGGGAGCATCATTGGTGAGCGCAGGTTCGACGAAACCGCCGCGGGTCTCGGCCACATCTCTGGCCGAGGTTTTCCGTCGTGTCTTTTCGGGCGCTATCCGCTATTTGCCAAAACTCGGACTCCGAGTCCTCCGCCCGCATTTGTACGTTCGGTGGGCAGCGGTTCGTTGGATAGCGTTGGCACTCTGTTGCGTGCTTGCGCCGCTCGGAACTGCGGCTGCGGCAGAAGCGAGGAAGACTCCGGCCGACCCGCTGATCGCAATTCATGACGGCTTCGCGGACGAGAAAACCTGCTCGTCGTGTCATGCCGAACAGGCGGTCGCTTTCGCCACGTCGCATCACGCCAGGGCGATGGCTGTCGCCGATGAACAGTCGGTGCGGGCAGACTTCAACGGCACCCGGTTCGAGGACGCCGGAGTCGCAGCGGACTTCTTTCGCCGAGATGACCGCTTCTTCGTCCGCACCGAAGGACCGGATGGCAGGCAATCAGATTACGAAGTCAAATATACATTCGCCTATGAGCCTCTACAGCAGTACCTGGTCGATCTCGGCGGCGGCAGGCTGCAGGCTCTCGACATCGCCTGGGACACGCGAAAGCAGACCTGGTTCTGGCTAGGCGAAGGCAGCGGGGCAAAACCGGGCTCCACATTTCATTGGACGGGGCCGTTCTACCGCTGGAACCGCACCTGCATCGACTGTCATTCCACCGACCCTCGGGCCAATTTCCAACCGCAGGCGAACGAGTACAAGTCTTCCTATGTGGCGACCGGCATCGGCTGCCAATCCTGTCATGGCGGCGGCGCAAAGCACGTCGAATGGGCTACGACCAAAGCGGGAGGTGTCTCGGCGGAGATGGCAGAGGCAGGCCTCACGAAGGTCGACGCGAACACCTGCTTCGCCTGCCACGCGCGGCGCACCAGACTTGTCGACGGCTACCGACCGGGAGCAGCCTTTCTCGACCATTTTTCCCCCGCGTTGCTTCGCAGCGACCTATATTTCCCGGACGGGCAGATCCTCGACGAGGTTTTCGAATACGGCTCCTTCCAGCAGAGCAAGATGGCAAAGGCCGGCGTCACCTGTTTCGACTGCCACAGGGCACACGAAGGTACCGTAAAGGCGCCCGGCAACGCCCTGTGCACCCAATGTCATGCCGAGACCGCCCCGGAACGGTTCACAAGCAACGATCCGAGCGGCGCGTTCGACACGCCGGCACACACGCATCACCCCCAAGGCTCCGCTGGCGCTCTTTGCGCCAACTGCCACATGCCGGAACGTACCTATATGAAGGTGGACCCCCGGCGCGACCACTCTTTCGTGATCCCTCGCCCCGATCTTTCCGCGATCTACGACACCCCGAATGCATGCATCGCGTGCCACGTCGGCAAGACGAATGCGTGGGCGTCCGAGAGTATGGACGGATGGTATGGAAAGGGATGGCGTGAACGCCCGACAATTGCCCATGCCTTCGCAGGAGCGGCGCGGAATGATGTTGCTGCAATAGAGAATCTGCGCGGCTTTCTGGCCGACCGCGAGCAACCGGGCATCGTCAGGGGCAGCGCAATCGGAGAAATGACGAGGCTCGATGGGGCAGCCGCGGCCGCGGACGTCAGAGCGGCCGCGGGGGACCCCGATCCGCTCGTCCGGCTCGGAGCAGCCGAGGCGGCTGCCCACCTGCCGCCCGAGCTGCGGCCAGACGTGATCGGCGAATTGCTTGGCGACGCAACCCGAGCTGTCCGGGTGGCTGCCATCAGGATCCTTGGCGGCACTCCGTCACTGGAGCTTCTCGGCGATCGACGGCGGGCCTTCGAGGCCGCCGTCGACGACTTGCGCGGCTTTGTCCAGGCCAACGCAGACAGCGCCGAGGCGCAAAGCACCTATGGGTCTTTCCTGTTCGAACAGAGGCGCACGGATGAGGCGGAAAAGGCATTCCGGCAGGCGATCACCCTTGATCCGACGTTTTCGGGCGCGCGCATCAACCTTGCCGAGCTCTATCGCGCCAGCGGTGACAACGAGAAATCGGAACAGGCGTACGCCGAAGCAGTCGCGGCCAATCCGGATCTGGCAGATCTCCGCTATGGACATGGTCTATCGCTTGTTCGTCAAAAGGCCATGCGGGAAGCGATCGAGGAGTTTGGAGCGGCAGTGCGTCTGGAACCGGCCAATACTCGATACAGGATGACGGCGGCGATCGCGCTCGATGCGGCCGGCCGAACGGAGGACGCTTTCGAACTGTTCGATCCGGCCGATGCGGGTGGTGCGACAGATGCCGATCTGCTCGGCACTGCCATTCAAATCGGGCTCAAACTTGGACGCTATGCCGAGACGCTCGAGTTTGCCGAAGCGCTCGCCCGGCTTCGGCCGAATGACCCGCGGACCGCAGACCTCGTCAGGCAATTACAGGATGCAGTTCGACAGCGCAGATAAGCGGCTTGCTCGAAGGACGTCATCGGCCCGCAACGAAGCGGGCCGATGATCGCGGAGTTGCTGCCGCCGCCGATCAGAACGGAATGTCGTCGTCGAGATCGCGCGAGAAGTTGCCGCCCTGGTTCGGCTGGTTCGATTGACCGCCGGACCGGGCGCCGCCCGAGGAGGGCCGCGACTGATCGTATTCCTCATAGCCGCCACCGCCGTAGTCGCTGCCGCCGCGACCTGCGCCGCCGCCCTCGCCGCCGCGACCGTCGAGCATCGTCAGAGACGAGTTGAAGCCCTGAAGGACGATCTCGGTCGAATAGCGGTCATTGCCGGTCTGATCCTGCCACTTGCGCGTCTGCAGCTGGCCTTCGATGTAGAGCTTGGCGCCTTTCTTCACATATTGTTCGACGACCTTGCAGAGGCCTTCGTTGAAGACGACGACCGTGTGCCACTCCGTCTTCTCGCGGCGCTCGCCCGAATTGCGGTCGCGCCAGGTCTCGGACGTGGCAATTCTGAGGTTGGCAATCGGCCGGCCGTCCTGCGTGCGCCGGATTTCCGGGTCGGCCCCGACGTTTCCGATCAAGATCACCTTGTTGACGCTACCAGCCATATCGCTTTTCCCGTTTCTGCCGCCGGACGGCTCGCCCGGCTCTCCAAGTCTCATGAGCGAACATCTTAGCGGCCCGCCGCTGCCGATACGCCCCGTATCGCGCATAATCCACAGCTGATTTGGCGTAGATATGGCGGAGTTTGTTCTTTTTTTGTTCTAGTATTCCTCTATGATCCTGTCAACCGAATCGCAATTGAGCCGCCTCTTTTGCCGATTGCGCCTCGACATGGGCGCGGCCGTCATTACATAGGGGGCTTCAACCCGACATGCAAAAGCTGGCCTTCCGATGAGCGAACTCAAGACCATCTCCATTCGCGGCGCTCGCGAGCACAATCTCAAGGGCATCGACCTTGATCTGCCGCGCAACAAGCTGATCGTGATGACCGGCCTTTCGGGCTCCGGGAAATCGTCGCTTGCCTTCGACACGATCTACGCCGAGGGCCAGCGGCGCTATGTCGAGAGCCTCTCGGCCTATGCGCGCCAGTTCCTCGAAATGATGCAGAAGCCCGACGTCGATCAGATCGACGGGCTCTCGCCGGCGATCTCGATCGAACAGAAGACCACGTCACGCAACCCGCGCTCGACTGTCGGAACCGTTACCGAGATCTACGACTATCTGCGCCTGCTCTTCGCGCGCGTCGGCGTGCCCTATTCTCCCGCCACTGGCCTGCCGATCGAAAGCCAGACCGTCAGCCAGATGGTCGACCGGGTGCTGGAGTTCGGCGAAGGCACGCGCCTCTACATCCTGGCCCCGCTCGTGCGCGGACGCAAGGGCGAGTACAGGAAAGAACTCGCCGAGTTGATGAAGAAGGGCTTCCAGCGCGTAAAGGTAGACGGGCAATTTTACGAGATTGCCGACGTGCCGGCGCTCGACAAGAAATACAAGCACGACATCGACGTGGTCGTCGATCGTGTCGTGGTGCGGCCCGATATCGGAACGCGTCTCGCCGATAGTATCGAGACCTGCCTTACGCTCGCCGACGGCCTGGCGATCGCCGAATTCGCCGACCGCCCCCTGCCTCCGGAAGAGACCTCCGCCGGCGGCTCGGCCAACAAGTCGCTGAACGAAACGCATGAGCGGGTGCTGTTTTCCGAGAAGTTCGCCTGTCCCGTCTCGGGCTTCACCATTTCCGAGATCGAGCCGCGGCTTTTCTCCTTCAACAATCCCTTCGGAGCCTGCACGACCTGCGACGGCCTCGGCAGCCAGCAGAAGATCGACGAGGCGCTGATCGTTCCGGAGCCGAACCGCACCCTCAGGGACGGCGCCATTGCACCCTGGGCGAAATCCACGTCGCCCTACTACAACCAGACGCTCGAGGCCCTCGGCACGGTTTTCGGCTTCAAGCTCGGCAGCCGCTGGAGCGAACTTTCCGAGGAAGCACAGGAAGCTATTCTCCACGGTACGAAGGACAAGATCACCTTCCACTATAAGGACGGCGCCCGATCCTACAACACGACGAAGACGTTCGAGGGCATCGTGCCGAATCTGGAACGCCGCTGGAAGGAGACCGACAGCGCCTGGGCGCGCGAGGAGATCGAGCGCTACATGTCGGCGGCGCCCTGCCCCGCCTGTGCCGGTTACCGGCTGAAGCCGGAAGCGCTTGCCGTCAAGATCCACGCGCTCCATATCGGCGAGGTCTCCGAAATGTCGATCCGTGCCGCTCGCGACTGGTTCGAGGTCTTGCCCGAGCATCTCAGCACGAAACAGAACGAGATCGCGGTGCGCATCCTCAAGGAGATCCGCGAGCGCCTGCGCTTCCTGAACGACGTCGGCCTCGAATATCTGAGCCTTTCGCGCAATTCCGGCACGCTTTCGGGCGGCGAAAGCCAGCGCATCCGGCTCGCGTCGCAGATCGGCTCCGGCTTGACGGGCGTTCTCTATGTTCTCGACGAGCCGTCGATCGGCCTGCACCAGCGCGACAATGCCCGCCTCCTGGACACGCTGAGGCATCTGCGCGACATCGGCAACACGGTTATCGTCGTGGAGCATGACGAGGATGCGATCCTGACGGCCGATTATGTCGTCGACATCGGCCCGGCGGCCGGCATTCACGGTGGCGAGGTGATTGCGGAAGGGACCCCTTCCGATATCATGTCCAATCCGAAATCGCTGACGGGGAAATATCTCTCCGGCGAGCTTTCCGTTGCCGTGCCCGGCGAACGGCGCAAACCGAAGAAGAAAAAGGAAGTCACCGTCGTCGGTGCGCGTGCCAACAATCTGAAGAACGTGACCGCATCGATCCCGCTCGGTGTCTTCACCGCCGTCACCGGCGTATCGGGCGGGGGCAAGTCCACCTTCCTGATCGAGACGCTCTACAAGGCTGCCGCCCGCCGCGTCATGGGCGCGCGCGAAAATCCGGCCGAACACGACCGGATCGACGGCTTCGAGCATATCGACAAGGTGATCGACATCGACCAGTCGCCGATCGGCCGCACGCCGCGCTCCAACCCGGCGACCTATACCGGAGCCTTCACGCCCATTCGCGACTGGTTTGCCGGGCTGCCGGAAGCAAAGGCGCGCGGCTACCAGCCGGGCCGCTTCTCCTTCAACGTCAAGGGCGGCCGCTGCGAGGCCTGCCAGGGCGACGGCGTCATCAAGATCGAGATGCACTTCCTGCCGGATGTCTACGTCACCTGCGACGTCTGTCACGGCAAGCGCTACAATCGCGAGACGCTGGACGTTCACTTCAAGGGCAAGTCGATCGCCGATGTGCTCGACATGACGGTGGAGGAAGGCGTGGAGTTCTTCGCGGCCGTTCCGGCGGTGCGCGACAAGCTGGTGACACTGAATCAGGTCGGCCTCGGCTATATCAAGATCGGCCAGCAGGCGAACACGCTCTCGGGCGGCGAAGCCCAGCGCGTCAAGCTCGCCAAGGAGCTGTCGAAACGCTCGACCGGGCGCACGCTCTATATTCTGGACGAGCCGACAACAGGCTTGCATTTCCACGACGTAGCCAAGCTTCTTGAAGTACTGCATGAGCTGGTCAATCAGGGTAACTCCGTGGTGGTCATCGAGCACAATCTCGAAGTCATCAAGACGGCCGACTGGATCATCGACTTCGGCCCGGAAGGCGGCGACGGCGGCGGCGAGGTCATTGCGCAGGGGACGCCGGAAGAGGTCGTGAAGGAGCCGCGCTCCTATACCGGCCAGTTCCTGAAGGAGCTTCTGGAGCGCCGGCCCGTGAAGAAGGTGGTTGCGGCGGAGTGATGCGTGGCCGGACGCCTCCTGAAAGCGGGTGGCGTCTGTGATTCGCTCCGCCTATAGCGGTTTTGCGCATCGAGGAGGAAGAGGATGGCAAATTCGGGACAGATCCGTATCGGCATCGGCGGATGGAACTTCGAGCCCTGGGAAGGCACGTTCTATCCGGACGATCTTGCGAAGAAGCGGCAGCTCGAATTCGCCGGCAAGGAATTGAGGACGATCGAGGTCAACGGCACCTATTACAGCTCGCAGAAGCCGGCGACTTTTGCCAAGTGGGCGGCCGAGGTTCCCGACGGCTTCATTTTTTCGCTGAAGGCCAGCCGCTTCGTGACCAACCGCAGGGTCCTCTCCGAAGCCGGAGAATCCATGGAGCGGTTCCTGACGCAAGGACTGACGGAACTTGGCGACCGCCTCGGTCCCATTCTCTGGCAGTTCGCTCCGACCAAGAAATTCGATCCGGAGGATTTCGAGGGATTCCTGGCGCTCCTGCCGGAAAAGCAGGACGGCCTGAAGCTCCGCCACGTGGTCGAGGTCCGCAATCCCAGCTTCCAGGTGCCGGACTTCGTCAAGCTCCTTGATAAATACGAGGTGGCCGTCGTTCTCGCCGAGCATGCGGATTACCCGATGATCGCCGATGTCACGAGTGATTTCGTCTATGCACGGCTGCAGAAGGGCAGCGACGAGGTGAAGACCTGCTATCCGCCGAAGGATCTCGATCGTTGGGCCGAGCGGCTGAAGACCTTTGCCACCGGCGGTGAGCCGGACGACCTGGAAAAAGCTGCGCCGGAGCGCAAGCCCGAAATGGCACCCCGCGACGTCTTTGCCTTCTTCATCACCTCAGGCAAGGTCAACGCGCCGAACGGCGCTAGGGAACTGCAGAAACGCGTGGACTGAAGGCGTGGCCACCGCCAGGTCTTCTTCTTGAGACCCCCTCTGGCAGGCTAGAGGGGCAACAAGATCGCCGCATCCGAATCACCAAAATGGGCCGCTTCACACGCCCACCTGATTCGCAATCGCGAGTAGCGCTGGGGCACGTCTTGTACCCGCTTTTTCATCCATAAAAATTTGAATTTCGGCCTGCCGCTATCTCATCTTCGCAGGCAAGCGGTGGAAGTCCCTGATTTTCAACGGATTGCTCGCTGTCCCCGTTTTCCACAGTCAGGCCACACAAGATATAGCGCCCAAACTTCCGTCACAAACCACCCCTTGACGCCCCGAGGCGATTCACGGTTAATGGATTTCACGTTGCGACGGCGGCGGACCGGGAAGTTTAGAGGCCGGTTCACACCCCCAAATCGTCGGTTCCGACATGCGGCCCGGGCGGATGACCCCGAGCGGCTGCAGTGGCGGAATTTTGCGCGAAATTTGGGTCGTCCAAGCGGCATTTCGAGCTGGCGTAAAGAGCCTGTTAATACTATATTTAGTGTTTGCAGCCAGCATCATCACAAGATACAGGGTTACCCAGGAGCTGGGTTTCCTCACATCGACAGAAATTTTCAGGCTGGCTGCGAGATCCATCGCGGCCGGGCGGGGTTAACTGCGCTTTAGCGCATGGCAACAAAGGACGGGACAATGAAGATCGAGCGTCGTTTTACGAAGGCAGGGCAATCCGCCTATGCCGAGATTGAGTTCCGCAAGGCGACGAGTGAGATCAAGAATCCGGACGGGTCCGTGGTCTTCCGCCTTGCGGATATTGACGTGCCGGCGCAGTTCTCGCAGGTCGCCGCCGATATTCTCGCTCAGAAATATTTCCGTAAGGCCGGCGTGCCGGCAAAGCTGAAGCGTGTCGAGGAAAACGACGTGCCGAGCTTCCTCTGGCGCTCGGTTCCGGACACCGATGCACTGAAGGCGCTGCCGAAGGACGAGCAGTACGGCTCCGAAACAGATGCCCGCCAGGTTTTCGATCGCCTGGCCGGCACCTGGGCCTATTGGGGCTGGAAGGGCGGCTATTTCGATACGGAAGAGGACGCCAGCGCCTTCCGTGACGAGCTCGCCTACATGCTCGCCACCCAGCGCGTTGCTCCGAACTCGCCGCAATGGTTCAACACCGGCCTTCATTGGGCCTATGGCATCGACGGTCCCGGCCAGGGCCACTTCTATGTCGATCCCTTCACCGGCAAGCTGACGAAGTCGAAGTCCGCTTACGAACACCCGCAGCCGCACGCCTGCTTCATCCAGTCGGTCGCGGACGACCTCGTCAACGAAGGCGGCATCATGGATCTCTGGGTGCGCGAGGCGCGCCTCTTCAAATACGGCTCCGGCACCGGCTCGAACTTCTCGCACCTGCGCGCCGAAGGCGAAAGGCTCTCGGGCGGCGGCAAGTCCTCCGGCCTCATGAGCTTCCTGAAGATCGGCGACCGCGCCGCGGGTGCCATCAAGTCGGGCGGCACGACGCGCCGCGCCGCCAAGATGGTCGTCGTCGATATCGACCATCCCGACATCGAGGAATACATCAACTGGAAGGTCAAGGAAGAGCAGAAGGTCGCCGCCCTCGTCACCGGCTCGAAGATCGTCGCCAAGCACCTGAAGGCGATCATGAAGGCCTGCATCAACTGCGACGGCAGCGATGATGCCTGCTTCGATCCCAAGCAGAACCCGGCGCTGAAGCGCGAGATCCGCGCCGCCAAGCAGGCGCTGGTTCCCGAAAACTATGTCAAGCGCGTCATTCAGTTCGCGCGGCAGGGCTATAAGGACATCCAGTTCAAGACCTATGACACGGATTGGGATTCGGAGGCCTATCTCACGGTCTCCGGCCAGAACTCCAACAACTCGGTCTCGATCAAGGACGACTTCCTGCGCGCCGTTGAGGCGGATGGCGATTGGCACCTGACCGCCCGCAAGGACGGCCGCGTCATGAAGACCCTGAAGGCGCGCGACCTCTGGGAGTCGATCTCCCACGCTGCCTGGGCCTCGGCCGATCCGGGCCTGCACTTCAACACGACGATGAACGACTGGCACACCTGCCCGGCTGCAGGCCCGATCCGTGCCTCCAACCCGTGCTCGGAATACATGTTCCTCGACGACACGGCGTGCAATCTCGCCTCGCTCAACCTGATGCAGTTCAAGGATGTCGCGACCAAGCGGATCAATATCGGCGACTACGAGCATGCCGTCCGCCTCTGGACCGTCGTTCTCGAAGTCTCGGTGATGATGGCGCAGTTCCCGTCCCGCGAGATCGCCGAGCTCTCCTACGAATACCGCACGCTCGGCCTCGGCTATGCGAATATCGGCGGCCTGCTGATGTCGTCAGGCATTCCCTATGACTCGCCCGAGGGCCGCGCCATCGCCGGCGCGCTGACCGCGATCATGACCGGCGTCGCCTATGCCACCTCGGCCGAGATCTCCGCAAAGCTCGGCCCCTTCCCCGGCTTTGCGCCGAACCGCGACAACATGCTGCGCGTCATGCGCAATCACCGCCGCGCGGCTCACGGCGAGAGCGCCGGCTATGAGGGCCTGTCCGTCAACCCGGTCGCGCTCGTCCACGGCGATTGCCCGGACCAGGACCTGATCGCCCATGCCAAGAGCGCCTGGGACAAGGCCGTCGAGCTCGGCGAGAAGCACGGCTACCGCAACGCCCAGGCCACCGTGATCGCGCCAACCGGTACGATCGGGCTCGTCATGGATTGCGACACGACCGGCATCGAGCCCGATTTCGCCCTGGTGAAATTCAAGAAGCTCGCCGGCGGCGGCTATTTCAAGATCATCAACCGTGCGGTTCCCGAGGCGTTGCGCACGCTCGGCTACTCGGAAAGCCAGATCGCCGAGATGGAGGCTTATGCCGTCGGCCACGGTAACCTCAATCAGGCCCCGGCCATCAATCCCGCGACGCTCAAGGCCAAGGGCTTCACCGACGAGAAGATCGAAGCCGTCAATGCGGCGCTGAAGGCCGCCTTCGACATCAAGTTCGTCTTCAACCAGTGGACGCTCGGCGCCGACTTCCTCAAGGAGACGCTGAAGGTCAGCGATGCGCAGCTCGCCTCTGTCGACTTCAATCTGCTGGAGCATCTGGGCTTCTCCAGGAAGGACATCGAAGCCGCCAACATCCATGTCTGCGGCGCGATGACGCTCGAAGGGGCACCGTTCCTGAAAGCAGAGCACCTGCCGGTCTTCGATTGCGCCAATCCCTGCGGCAAGATCGGCAAGCGCTACCTCTCGGTCGAAAGCCATATCCGCATGATGGCGGCCGCCCAGCCCTTCATTTCGGGTGCAATCTCGAAGACGATCAACATGCCGAACGAGGCGACCGTCGAGGATTGCAAGAACGCCTACATGCTCTCCTGGAAGCTCGCGCTGAAGGCGAATGCGCTCTACCGCGACGGCTCCAAGCTCTCGCAGCCGCTGAATGCCTCGCTGATCGAGGACGAGGAAGACGAGGACGCGATCGAGGAGCTGATGCAGGCACCGGCAGCCGCCCAGGCGGTTGCCGTCACCGAAAAGATCATCGAGCGCGTCATCGAGAAGGTGGTGCGCGCTCGCGAGAAACTGCCGAACCGCCGGCAGGGCTATACCCAGAAGGCGATCGTCGGCGGCCACAAGGTGTATCTGCGCACCGGTGAATTCGGCGATGGACGCCTCGGCGAGATCTTCATCGACATGCACAAGGAAGGTGCGGCCTTCCGGGCGATGATGAACAACTTCGCCATCGCCATATCGCTTGGCCTGCAATATGGCGTGCCGCTCGAGGAATATGTGGAGGCCTTCACCTTCACCAAGTTCGAGCCGGCCGGCATGGTCCAGGGCAACGACGCGATCAAGAACGCGACGTCGATCCTCGACTATGTCTTCCGCGAGCTTGCCGTTTCCTATCTCGGCCGCCACGACCTTGCTCATGTCGACACCTCCGACTTCAGCAATACCGCGCTCGGCCGCGGCATTCAGGAAGGCAAGACCAACCTCGTCTCCACCGGCTGGACCCGCGGCTACAAGCCGTCAATCGTCGGCGGCACGGGCGAGCGCTCCGAACCGAAGGGTGCTTCGACGGCCGCCCCGGCCCGCGCCTCGGCCGGCGCTTCCGTCACCTCGATCTCCGGCAATGCCGTGCGCAAGCTGGAGCCGGCAATCGCCGCCGCCACCTCCGAAGTCGTCGCCTTCAAGCGCGACTACGAGGAACGGGCCGTCGAGCTTGCCGAGGAGATTGCGGAAGAAGCGGAACAGGAGGTGACTGCCCTCTTCTCCGACAAGGCCGCGGCAGAGGCGGCTGCGGCGAAGTCCGAGGCAAAGAAAGTCGAAGCCGAACGCCGCGCCCGCTCGATCATGCAGGGCTATACCGGCAACATGTGCTCCGAGTGCCAGAACTTCACGATGGTTAGGAATGGCACCTGCGAGAAGTGCGACACATGCGGTGCCACGAGCGGATGCAGCTGAGACAGGCGAACGACAACTGCGTGGGTCCCTCACAAAAGTCACTGGGCCCACGTTTTCACACACCTTGCGCCATAACACATGTAACCAGCTTCCGGGCGTTCTGACGCCCGGAAGCTCTCACCGACCGGGGCGCATGATCAGAATGATCGGGATCTTGTAGGGAAAGATCGCAGCGTATCACGAGTATACGATTGGCAACTGTGTTCTTCTCATACTCTCACGCGTACGAAGCGCTTCGCGTTCAGCTTGAAAGGCAATTGTCCATCTTGAAACGGCAGGGCGATCAACGAGCTTACGAAGAAAAACCATGGCATCGAAGGCGATTTCCGAAGGGTCGATGCCAACCGGTTTACCGCGTCCGCTTATCGGAATGGAAAGGCGGCGAGCCGGTGTAGGGTGTTTATGGGCAGCGACCACGGCTTCGATAACGGGATCGCGTTCACGCAGGGTGAGACGACTGCGAGCAATTCATACAATGACATGCTTCGCGTCAATTTCGATGATCAGGCCCTGTTCCTCAAGAGCATGGGAATGAGCTTGCGAATGAAACATGGGAATGAAGAGAAGTTGGCCCAGGAGGGTGCGGCCGAGTTCTACTGGTCAATCGTCATGGAGCCGCTTAAAAAGAACGTTGAAAGGAGACCGGCACGCATGCTCGCGCTTGTGGTCCATACTCGGTTTCCGATCTTCATGCGCAAGCGGCACGTGCCGGCGTCTTCGCCCTCGCCGCGCTCGACCATGCTGGCCACCAGTCCCCTGCGGATGTTCCGAAAGTCTTCGCTTGAGAGCCGGAAATGATCGGCGAGCACTGCGGGGTCGAATGTGAAGTCTCCATTTTGATCTCGTTGAACGCGCCTGACCTCTTCCTTGCGAGATACGTCTATTCGGTGGGGCATTCTCGAGCGTCGGCGCCACAATGCTCTACGGACATAGGCACCCCGCCTTCCATGGTCGTGGTGCCGTTGCCGCGCTCGACCTGATTGCCGAGTGCGGCGCTGAACGCGGGTCTGGGAACTGGACCGCTCATGGCCGGAAAATATGCGACCAGGAATAGCGTCCACCCCGCCATCCAGCAGATTGCGGCAGCAGCGACGGGATCGAAATAGTTGTCATTCAGCCAGCCGCCGGAAATCCGCAACAGCGCCGAGAGCGACACGAGCGAGAACGCGCCAGCCATGGTCCGACCGAGGATCAGGAACTCGCCGTCGCGGACCATGGCCGGCCGCATCATGAAGGCGGCGATCATTGTACCCATCGCGCCCATCGTCAGCGCGTGCCGGGCGACATCTGCTGGAACCTGGCCGGGTATAACAGCTGAAAGACCGGCCAGAATGAGCGCCGTCGGCGTCCAGGCGAAGGCGACATGCAGGATGAACAAGGCTGGATAGCGGCGGGTCGCGAGGCTCCGCCATTCGATCATCTGCCACAGCAACATAGCGCCCGAAAACAACAGCAGGAGACCTGGCAGCGTGGGCGGCCAAGCGCCATGAGGACAGGTCGCGACGAGAATGCCCGCGATCACGAGATGCGAAAGCCCCCGCCGACTGCAGAGGGGCTTCCCTCCCCCGGTCCGGTCCAGCCAGGACCGGGTGAAGGCGGGCACGGCGCGTCCGCCTATCAGAACAACGAGCACGACATAAAGTAGCGGCGTGGGAATCGGGCCATCGCCGATGCTAGCCAAGGCATGTATGCCAAGCGCCCCTGTCCCAAGTGGCGCCCAGCACCGATCCCACGCGCCGGAGGCCACGATGCCACACGTCAGCATCGCAGTCAGGAACGCGAAATAGGCGGATACCCCGGTCGCGGCAGCGATAAAGGGCAGATGCTCCGAGAGCGCGCCGGTTAGACGGGCGGCGCACCAGAGGCAGGTAGCGATCATTGTGGCGGCCCGCGGGACGGCCCTCCTCTTCGTCCAGGCCGGCAGGGCTGTCAGGAGATAGCCCCCTGCCGCAGCTCCCCCCATGCCGAACACAAGCTCGCGGCTGTGCCACTCGACCCTGTTCGGTGCAAGTTGTTCCGGGAGGAGCCAGGCCATGGGAACGACAAGCGCCCATAGTCCCGCGAGAAGGAACAGGGGTCGGTATGGCGCCCGCCAGAGGGAATCCCAATCGGCCGACGCGTGCTTCAAACGGCCGCCTGGGACCGGGCTTCGAAGCGCGGAAACAGCACTGCGTTCTCGAGAGGCATGTGCGTCACCAGGTCGTCGGTGAACTTGCGCAATCCCGTATAGAGTGCGGTCCACGAGCCGCAGGCGCCACGCGGCAGCGAAAGCCCACGGGTCACATGTTCGATCGCTCGCAGGTGCTCGACCTCCTCGTCGTGTTCATGCCGCATCTGTTCGATCGGGCGGACGATCACCGCGCTGCCGCCGCGCTGCATCATCGGGAAAAGGACCTGTTCCTCTCGCGTCATATGTCCCTCGAGTTCATGCCGCAGGCGCTCCAGTAGCTGGGAAAGGCCAATCGGCGCCGAGGGGTGGTCTCCGTGCACCCGCTCCACCTTCTGGGCGAGCGGGATGAGCCAGGCGAGCTCCGCACGGTGCGTCTGGTGGTATCTCTCGATGATGTGTCCGATAAGCTCCGATGTTTCTTCGGGTGCATCTCGTCTTGCAGCCACCACCAGGGCCTCCAACTCAGCAAGCAGCGCCGACGGCGCGAGACCCGCATTGACGGCGGCTTCTGCAAGCGGGACGTTGCCGCCGCAACAGAAGCTGATGTCATGGCTCCGGAAGAGTTCCGCGGCGCCTGGCAACTCTGCTGCGATCGCTGTGACTGTGTTGTCGAGGCTTATTCCCGTCATGATCTCTTCCTTTGCCGTGATGCTTGCCAGTTATGTGCTTGGCTCCCGCTGGCTGAAGCCGGTGTCGCGCCGAAGACGCGCCCCTGAACTCGACATGCCTTGCGCAGAAGATGGTCCGCACATCTTTAATGTGTCGAGCCGAGGGGTCTTTGCGCTGGAGCAAATAACGGCCCTCCCGTGAAGTTTACCGGAAGATGTATTTTGTCAATTCCCGAATTAGTGAAAAATTAAACGCTCTGCGTGTAATAGAACTCAACTGCAACAAAGCTTATTGTGAAGAAAATCTGTAAAGATGAGCGCGTTCCAAAACAAAGCTGTCCGGCTTTTGGCGGCCCGAGCTGGAGAAGCTTCCGCGAGGGATCTCGTGGAGCGCCAGAGGAATTTCCTGGCGGCAGCCCTGGAGCTCTACCGTGCCCTTGGGGGATCGTTCGAACAACTTGAGGCAGTCATCATTGAGGATGCCACGGGCGCCCCTCGCCGTGTCGACCTGGTCATCGGCGATCTGATGAACGAGTTGGCGGTCATCAGTCACGTCCATGACATGGACATGATGCAGGCTGCTCACAACACGCTCGACTTGCGACTTCAAGAGCCGATCTCAGGCACGAGCTGTGACGGGTAGATCCGCGGCGTGCCCGACGAGCAAAGAAGATCGCCTTGGGTGCTCTAGTCCCTCGTGTAGCGCCGCGTCAGAACCGCTCCAGCGCAAGCCTGTCGTGAATTTCGATAATCCGGCCTTTTACAATGACTCCGGACCGGCGCAGCGTCGAAAACGCGCGTGACAGGGCTTCTGGCGCGAGGCCAAGTTTCCCCGCAAGCACGCTCTTCTGGAACGGCAAGCGGAACGAGAAGCTTGTGGCGGTGCCGTTTGGACAATGGCTGAGGATGTAGCTTGCAACCCGCTGCGTAGCGGTGAGCAGGCGATCTTGTGCGAGCAGGTCTTCCGTCATCTTGCCTCGATGGCAGAGATGCTCGATGAAAGCCTGCGCAACATCGGGGTCTGCAGCGGCGAGTTGGCGAAGCTTGGCACTGTCAAAGCGCGCAATTACGGATGCTTCGGCAGCCTCGGCGCTGGCGGTGGCACGCCCCAGGTACATGGTGTTGTCGGCAAACATTTCGCCTTTGGAAAACACCGCGACATCAGCCTGGCGCCCGTCTTTTCCGACACGGTAGAGGCGGATCAGACCTGAAAGTACAAAGAACACGTCGACGATGCTGTCGCCCTGGTGGAAGAGGATATCGTGCTCCTTGAAGGTGGATAGCCTCGCGTCCTCAAGAATGGCGTCGACGGTGGAGCACGGCAGCCGTCCGAAGAAGCGCGAAGTCAAGAAGGTCGTCCTATCGCTCGAAGTCATTTGAAGTGTCTTCATTGCGCATGTCCCAATAAACGTGCCATCAGTCTAGCGCCATGCCGGTTTCGGTAAGTTGATCTTGGTCAATAGCTAGAAAGTCCGGGCGACTACTGAGCTGCCTCGATCAGGCTGTTGATCACGCCGAGCAGGTCGGGACCGCTGAACGGCTTCGTCAAAATCGTGTTGTCGACATGCGCTTGAAGGGCCGACAGGCCATCCACCAGCACGACGGCTCGGGCTCCGAGATATTGAAGCAAGCGCGTGGCGGCCTGTGACTCTGATCTCAGTATGTCATCGTCGAGAATTGTGCAGAGCGCTTCCCGGCAAGAGGCTTCAGCCGTCTGCACGGTGTCGTAGGATTCGGTGGAATATCCTTCGACCTCAAGCGCGAATGCCACGGACCGCCGGAGGCCGTGGTCCGCTGCGACAACGACGATGCTTCTTCCAGACAAGTTGAAGTTCCGCTCAATCTGGCGTGCGTCTGCCCGCCGTAAGCCAGCATTGGAACTCTTGCGGCTACCCGCCGCATTGCGCGAGATCAAATCAGCACAAAATCAGGAA
>ATWE01000022.1 GCA_000421085.1 Ensifer sp. USDA 6670 | reverse complement strand
ACAGACTCTCGATCTTCGGCTGGATGCTGTTCAGTACCTGACCCATTATGCGCGGCATTTCGGCAAGGCTCTTTACGAGCGCTTGCTCCTCTTCGTCGCTGATCGTCCCGCGGGCCTTGCCCGCGCCGACGGCAAGTGCGGCCAAAACTGCAAGCTGGCAGGTGAAAGCCTTGGTCGAGGCGACGCCGATCTCAGGGCCCGCAAGAATCGGAAAGACCGCGTCGGATTCCCGCGCGATGCTCGACTCGCGGGCATTGACGACCGCGCCGATCCTGAGGCCGTGGTCCTTGCAATATCTCAGCGAGGCCAGAGTGTCTGCGGTTTCGCCCGACTGCGAGATGAAAAGAGCCGCCGACTGCGGCGACAGCGGTATCTCGCGGTAGCGGAATTCGGACGCGACGTCGATTTCGACGGGCAGGCGGGCATAGCGCTCGAACCAGTATTTGCCGATCAGGCCGGCGAGATAAGCGGTGCCGCAGGCAGAGATCGCCAGGCTCGGGACCTTGCCGAAATCGATGGCGTCGGAAATCGGAACGACACGATTTTCTATGAAATTGACATAGTGGCCGAGGGCATGGGCGATGACCTCCGGCTGCTCATAGATCTCCTTCTCCATGAAATGGCGATGGTTGCCCTTGTCCACCGGAAAGGCAGCAGCCGTCGAAATCTGGCGCGGACGCTCGACGACATTGCCGTCGAAATCGAAGATATGGACGCCGGTCTTGCCGATGACGGCCCAGTCATCATCGATGAGATAGGTGATTTCATTGGTGAAGGGAGCAAGCGCGATCGCGTCCGAACCCAGGAACATTTCGCCTTTGCCGTGGCCGATCGCCAGCGGCGGTCCGTTGCGTGCCGCCATGATGGTCGACGGATCGTCCTCGAAGAGAACGGCCAGTGCGTAGGCGCCCTTGACGCGCTTCAGCATAGCATGCATCGCCTCGCGCCGCCCCAGTCCATCGCGCCGGTATTTCGCCAGAAGATGCGCGACGACCTCGGTGTCCGTCTCCGTCTGGAATTCCGCTCCTGCAGCCGCCAGCTCATCCTTGAGCTCGGCGAAATTCTCGATGATGCCGTTGTGAACCAGGGCGACGCCTTCTGTGAAATGCGGGTGGGCGTTGCGTTCCGTCGGAGCTCCATGGGTTGCCCAGCGCGTGTGGGCGATGCCGATGGTACCGGCCAGAGGCTCCTCTCTCAACCTGCTCTCGAGGTTGACCAGCTTGCCCTCGGCCCGCCGGCGCTGCAGCGTTCCCGCGTCGATCGTCGCGACGCCGGCCGAATCATAGCCGCGATACTCCAGGCGCTTCAATGCTTCGACCAGCCGCTCCGATACCGGCTGATTCCCGACGATGCCAACAATCCCGCACATATCCCTCTCCGCGTCTCTTCACGCCCTGCGGCGTATCAGCTCAAATGTAACGACCACTGCATGTTTCCTCGAACCGTACCGGCTCAAGAATATGCGGTAACTCTAAAATGCTGCAGCGATCATTGCGCGTCTGGCAAACACGCGGCGCCACAGGTGCCTGTTGAAAGCCTTGGTAGCGAAATTGCGTCGCGACGCAATCCGTTTCGATTTCACTTTCAGTTTCAATATTTAATGCGTCTACTCCGCGGACCTGGCCCGCTTCCTGGCTGCCTTTTCCGCCTCGTAGCGCTCGCGCAATATCGGCGCCCTCCCGGGCTTCACCTCCTGGCGCGCACGGCCGAAAGCGACCGCATCCGCCGGCACATCTTCCGTGACCACGCTTCCGGACGCGACGAGCGCCCCGTCGCCTATCGAAACCGGAGCGACGAGCGATGAATTGGAGCCTACGAAGGCATTCGCGCCGATGTGGGTGACATGCTTGTTCACGCCATCATAGTTGCAGGTGATGGTTCCGGCCCCGATATTGGATCCGGCGCCGACAAAGGCGTCGCCGATATAGGTGAGGTGATTGACCTTGGCTCCGGCACCGATCTCCGCGTTTTTCACCTCGCAGAAATTGCCGACCTTCGACTTCGCTCCGAGGTCGGCCCCCGGGCGCAGGCGCGCGAAAGGTCCGACCGTAGCGCCGGCACGGACGTGAGCGCCTTCCAGATGCGAGAAGGCGTGGATGACCGCACCGCTTTCCACGCGTACGCCAGGTCCGAAGACGATGTTCGGCTCCAGAAGAACGTCCTGGGCAAGTGCGGTGTCCCAAGAGAGAAAGACGGTCTCGGGTGCGATCATCGACACGCCCGACAGCATCAGTTCGTGACGACGGCGCTGCTGCCAAAGGCGCTCGATATACGCAAGTTCGGCGCGGGTGTTGCAGCCGGTGAGTTCTTCTTCGGGCGCTTCGACAGCAATTGCACGGCCACCGAGGGAGCGTACGATCTCGACGAGATCGGTCAGGTAGTATTCGCCTTTCGCATTGGCGTTGCCGATCCGGTCGAGGAGATCGAGTGCCTTGCGGCCGTCGATCGCCATCAGCCCGCCATTGCAATAGGTGATGCTTAGCTCCTCGGCGGAGGCGTCCCTGTGTTCACGGATTGCGACCAGCGCTCCATCCTTGACGATGAGACGCCCGTATCCGGTCGGGTCCGCGGTCTGGAAGCCAATCACCACGACATCGTTGCCGGCGGCGAGGCCGTCACGCGCGGCCTTTAGGGGCGCGGCGGTGATAAGCGGTGTGTCTCCGAAAACGACGAGCACGTCGTCATAACCTCCCGCGATCGCTTCGCGTGCAGCAAGCACGGCGTGGGCGGTCCCGAGCCTCTCCTTCTGCAGAAAGGAGGTGACGGCCACTTCGTCGGTTGTCGCGGCGGCAGATACGGCATCCGCATCGCGCCCAACAACCAGCGCTACATCCGAGATCGATGCACTTGCCAGGGCGTCGACGACATGGGAGATCATCGGCCGCCCCGCGACCGGATGCAGCACCTTCGATGTGGCCGATTTCATCCGCGTGCTCTCGCCAGCTGCCAGGATGATCGCCAGGCAAGTCCGTTCCATACTCTGATCTCCTTGATACCCTCTCGGGACATTTCTCCGACGCGGCGTCTCGCGCCTCTGCCCGCGCGCATTTTTGCGCGTTCCTATCAGCAACATATTGCGAGAACCATAACTCGCACAATCACGTCGCGTTAATCCGGTTCAAACCTTATGATATCAGCCCGGCGGCCGCAGGCGGCTTTCGGTGAGCAGGCCGCTCTCCTCCAGAATGGGATAGGCGACGGAGGCGATGTGCGCGTTGATGCGCTTCAGGTCCCGCAGCATGTCGAGGTGCAGCGAACTGGTCTGCAGGCTTTCGAGAAGGCCGTCCCGCAGGCGCTCCAGATGGCGCTCGGCGGAGCGCTTTTCCATATGGCGCACGTCGACCTTGACCTCGATGAGATGGCGCGCCAGGTCGGCGTTGCGCGTGACGAAGATGGTCTGTGCGATGCGCAGATTGTCGATGGTGAGGTTGAAAAGACCCTTCAGCTCCTGATAGCCATCTTCCGAGAATCGCAAACCGCCCCTCACCTTCTTGGCGATCTGTTCGCAGAGACCCTTTTCGATGATGTCGCCCATGTGCTCGAGATTGATGGCATAGTCGATGATCACGATCGAGCGGCGCCCGTCCTCCTCGTTCAGGCCATCGCGCCCCAGCCGCGAAAGGAAGATTTTCACCTCCTGCTGCAGGAGGTCGACCTGCCGCTCGATATTGTCGATATCTCCCAGTTCGTTGACGTCATTCTTGCTGAACGCTTCGGAGGCCCGCATCAGCATGACCTCGATCAGATCGCCCACCCTGAGGACCTCTCGCGTGGCCCCGGAAAGGGCCATGACCGGCGTATCGAGCGCCGCCTCATCCAGGTATCGCGGCCCCGTCTCCGCCGCTTCGTCGTCGGGGAAGAACCGGTTCATGGTGCGGGCGAGCAACCCCGCGAACGGCCAGGCCACCATCGCCAGCACCAGATTGAAAAGCAGGTGAACGTCGACGGGCAGGTTCTGGCGCGGCAGTGGCAGGCTCTGCAGGAAGTCGGCGCTGGCGCCAACCGCCGGAAGGGCGATGAGACAGCCGATGCCGCGCACCACGAGGTTGCCAAGCGTGACCCGGCGGGCGGCGGGAGGCGAGCCGAGCGTGGTGATGACCGGCGGTATTGCGCCCCCGAGATTGGCACCGAGCACCAGAGCGACCGTCAATACGGGAGAAAGCACGCCCGCCGATGAAAGCGACAGGACCAGCATGACGACGGCGAGGCTGGAGGATGACGCAAAGGCAAGACCGGCCGCAATGATCATCGCCACGGGCAAGGCGTTGTCGAGCATTCCGAGAAATGCTCCGAGAGCCTGGGATTGGCGCATCGGCTCGGTCGCCGTGCCGAGCAGCTCGAGCGACAGAAGCATCAGACCGATGCCAACGAGCGCATAGCCGGCGCCCTGGCGCGCGCTCGATCGGCTCAGGCGGTGCGTGGCCACGCCTGCGAGGATGAGCAGCGGCGAAAGCCATCCGATGCCGAGTGCAACGATCCAGGCCGTCATCGCGGTGCCGACATTGGCGCCCAGCAGCACGATCTGCGCCATCTGCGAACGGATCAGCCCCTTTTCGACGAAAGAGGCCGTCATGAGTGCCGTGGCCGTCGAACTTTGGAGCCCGAGCGTTGCGACGAGCCCCGTCGCAAAGGCCCGGAAAGGACCGTTCGTTCCGCGCGCAAGAGCTGCCCGCAGCCGCGCCCCGAAGGCACGCGTCACCCCGTCCTTGACCAGCGACAGGCCGAAGAGCAGCAGTGCAACAGCACCGAAGAGATTGACCATCACGATCGTGGACTGCATGGAGGTGATTTCCCGTAATGGCCGACGGATCGATAGTTCCGCTCGAGTATCGAAGAAACGATTCCCGCCAGTTTGCCACAGCGGGACGCGCATCCAACGCATAATTTTGCAGCCCGCTTTAAGTTGCCGGCTAACAAAATCCGACATTGCCTTCGTCGTTAGCGCCTTTTGCAGCCTTTGCTCTTGAATGCCCCCGGAGCCCTGAAGCGCGCGGCCATCGCGATGGGTCGGCAAGTTCACCTCCGCCGGCCGCAATTTGCGTCGAACCGGCCTTCAATTCCTCGCTGGTTTGTTCTAAGGAACGAATTCATTCGGCGTAATGCCAGCGCATCCCAACGAGGTTTTCTGCCCCCATGCTCGACTCCCTGAGAAACGCTGCCCAGACGCGGGTCGTCAAAGGCCTGCTGGCCCTTCTCATCCTCTCATTCATGGTGTGGGGCGGTCAGACGTTGATGGTGCCAAGCACGCCCAACGCGGTGGTCACCGTCGGCGACGTCAAGGTGTCGGCGAGCGACTTTCGCCTGGCTTACGAACGGCAGGTCGCCCTGCTCTCGCGCCAGCTCGGTACGCCTTTGTCGCGCCAGCAGGCACAAGCCTTCGGCGTCGAAAACCAGGTCTACGCCCAACTCGTGGCAGGTGCCGCCCTCGACCAGCTCGCTACCGACATGAATCTCGGTCTTTCGGAAGACAGGCTTGCGCGGCTGATCGGCGAAGACCCGGCCTTCCATGGCGTCAACGGGCAGTTCGACCGGCTGACATTTTCGAGCGTGCTGCGCAATGCCGGGCTGACCGAACAGGACTACATCAACAACCGCAGCCAGGTCGCGGTTCGATCGCAGATCGTCGATGCGCTCACGGACGGTTACACGGCGCCCAAAGTGCTCCTCGAGGCGATCGGCAATTATCGCCATGAAAATCGCACGATCGACTATCTTCTGCTTTCCAACGCAAATATCGACGCGGTCAAAACGCCGGGCGACGACGTGCTCACGCCTTGGTTCGAAAGCCGAAAGGCGAACTATCGCGCTCCGGAATACCGCAGGATCAGCTACATCAAGCTGGAGCCCGAGGACCTGGTCGCACCCGACGCCGTGACCGAGGAAGAGCTTCGCGCCGATTATGAGAAGCGCAAGGAGAGCTACCGCACGCCGGCAACGAGAACGGTCGAGCAGCTTACCTTCCCGTCGCGCGAGGCCGCCGACGCCGCGGCCGCCAAGCTTGCCGCCGGCACGTCCTTCGACGATCTGATCAAGGCCGAGGGCAAGACGTCGGCAGATGTACTCCTCGGCGATTTCACCAAGGAGCGCATGCCAGACGCAAAGATTGCCGACGCAGCCTTTGCCGTTGCTCAGGACGGCGCCACCACGCCCGTCGTCGAAGGCGCATTCGGCCCGGTCATCCTTCGCGTATCCAACATCCGGCCCGATGCCGTTCGCAGCTTTGACGAAGTCAAGGAAGAATTGCGCAAGGAAATCGCCCTCGACGCCGCGCGCGAGCAGCTCGTCGGTCTTCACGACAAGATCGAAGATGAACGTGCCGGCGGCGTGACCGTCAAGGAGATCGCCGAACAGCTTAAGCTCAAGCTCGTCACGGTCGACGCCGTCGACGCTTCCGGCAAGGATCAAAACGGCGACGAAGTGAAAGATCTTCCGGAACCGCGCGCCCTTCTCCAGGAAGTCTTCAAGGCCGATGTCGGAACAGATACGCTTGCCGTCAATATAGGCCGCGACGGCTCCGCATGGTTCGACGTCGAGGAAATCATTCCGGCCCGGGACCGGACGCTTGACGAAGTTCGCGACGAAGTGGCCGCCGACTGGACTGCGGAACAGCAGCGCGCGGCGCTGGCCGCCAAGGCGAAGGAACTCAAGGAACGTATCGAGAAGGGCGCCAAGCTCGCCGATATCGCAAGTGAACTTGGCCTTGTCGTCGAAACCAAGACCGGGCTGACCCGCGCGACCAACGATGCGACCCTGAGCCCTGCCGCGGTGATCGCTGCCTTCGGCGGTCCGAACGGCCATGTCGCCAATGCTCCCGGGATCGGCGGCGACGGACAAGTGCTCATGCAGGTTACGGCGGTCGAAGAGAAAGCGCCTGCCGATGCCCTCGACAACGACAGCAGCCAGATCGAAGCGATTGCGCGCGCGAGCGGTGACGACATCCTGGATCAGATGGTCTCCACATTGCAAACCGCCTACGGCGTTTCAATCAACCAGTCGCTTGCCGAAACGGCACTGGCGCAGCGGTGACGACGGAGAAGCGAACTCATGAGTGATTTGAAGCCGTTCGTCGCCAAAGTCGCAGCGCGCGAGGCACTGAGTCGCGAAGATGCGCGCGCGGCCTTCGAGATCATCATGTCCGGAGCCGCCACGCCATCGCAGATCGGCGGTTTTCTGATGGCGCTCCGGGTGCGCGGCGAAACGGTCGACGAGATCGTGGGTGCGGTCGGCGCGATGCGCGCACGCATGTTGCCCGTGGAAGCGCCCGACGGGGCGATCGACATCGTCGGCACCGGCGGCGACGGTGCCGGTACCTACAACATTTCGACGCTGGCCGCGCTGATCGTCGCGGGTGCCGGTGTACCGGTCGCCAAGCATGGCAACCGCGCGCTCAGCTCGAAGTCCGGAACAGCCGATGCACTCTCGTGCCTCGGGGTGAATCTCGATATCGGGCCTGCGGCGATCTCGCGTTGTATTGCCGAGGCCGGTCTCGGCTTCATGTTCGCCCAGCAGCACCATTCGGCGATGCGCCACGTCGGTCCGACGCGGGTCGAACTCGGAACGAGGACTATTTTCAATCTGCTCGGCCCCCTCGCCAACCCTGCGGGCGTCAGGCAGCAGCTCGTCGGTGTCTACGCGCCGCAATGGGTCGACCCGCTCGCGGAAGTGCTCCGCGATCTCGGTTCGGAAAGCGTCTGGGTCGTCCATGGCGAAGGGCTCGACGAGATCACCACGACCGGCGTAACCAAAGTGGCCGCGCTCAAGGACGGCACGATCACCAACTTCGAGCTGACGCCGGCCGATTTCGGCCTCGAACGGGTGTCGCTCGATGCCTTGAAGGGCGGAGACGGAGCCCACAATGCCGCTGCGTTGCAGGCCGTTCTCGACGGTGCGGAAAATGCCTACCGGGACATTTCCCTTGCGAATGCCGCCGCTTCGTTGATGATAGCAGGGCGCGCCAATGACCTGTCCGAAGGCATGGCTCTGGCTCGGCACTCGCTTTCGAGCGGCGCCGCCAAGGTCGCCTTGCAGCGGTTGATCACCGTCTCGAACGCGGCTTGAGGAGAAGACATGACGGATATCCTGCGCCGCATCGAAGCCTATAAGCGAGAAGAGATCGCCGCCGCGAAAGCGCGCGTTCCGCTCGAAGAGTTGAAGGCACGGGCTGCCGATCAGTCGGCGCCGCGCGGTTTCCACGCCGCGCTTGCGGCCCGACGGGACAAGGGCGGGTTCGGGCTGATCGCCGAAATCAAGAAGGCGAGCCCCTCGAAGGGTTTGATCCGGCCCGATTTCGATCCTCCGGAACTGGCGAAGGCCTATGCCGCGGGCGGCGCTGCCTGTCTCTCCGTCCTTACCGACGCACCGAGTTTCCAGGGGGCGCCGGAGTTCCTGACGAAGGCGCGCGGGGCCTGCTCGCTCCCGGCACTGCGCAAGGACTTCATGTTCGACACCTATCAGGTTTTCGAAGCGCGCGCCTGGGGTGCCGATTGCATTCTGCTGATAATGGCTTCGCTTGGCGACGACGATGCGCGCCGGTTGGAAGAAGCCGCATTTGCACTCGGCATGGATGTCCTCGTCGAAGTACACGATGCGGAGGAAATGGAACGAGCACTTCGCCTGTCATCTCCGCTCGTCGGGATCAACAACCGCAATCTCAGGACGTTCGAGGTCGATCTCGCCGTCTCCGAAAGGCTCGCGGCAATGGTTTCCTCGGATCGTCTCCTGGTCGCCGAAAGTGGCGTTTTCACCCACGAAGACTGCCGGCGCCTCGAGAAGAGCGGGATTACCACCTTCCTGGTCGGTGAAAGCCTGATGAGGAAGGACGACGTAGAGGCGGCGACGCGTGCGCTGCTGACCGGCTCGGCAAGCATCCTGGCGGCAGAGTGATGAGCGGGCCGGCCCTCACCCATATCGACAGCACCGGCGAAGCCAGCATGGTCGATGTCGGCGACAAGGCCGACACGGTCCGTGTCGCTGTCGCGGAGGGCTTCGTCAGGATGAAGCCGGAGACGCTGGCACTGATTCGCCAGGGCAATGCCAAGAAGGGCGACGTTATCGCCACCGCCCGGCTTGCGGGCATCATGGCGGCCAAGCAGACATCCAGCCTCATTCCGCTCTGCCATCCTTTGATGCTGACGAAAGTGTCCGTCGATATCGTGCCGGATGACGCCCTCCCCGGTTTGCGCGTAGAAGCAATGGCGAAGCTGACCGGACGGACGGGTGTCGAAATGGAGGCGTTGACTGCCGTCAGCGTCGCCTGCCTGACGATATACGACATGGCCAAGGCCGCCGACCGGGAAATGGAAATCGGCGGCGTACGGCTGGTCAGCAAATCGGGCGGGCGCTCCGGCGATTATCACCGCGCTGGAGAGACGCGCTGATGTCGCTTCTTTCGGTCGAGGAAGCACTGCAGAGAATTCTGGCCAGGGCCAATCCGCTGCGACGGACGGAGCGCGTTGCGCTGCATGAGTGCCTCGGACGGGTGCTCGCCGAAAACGTAGCGGCCAAGCTCACCCACCCCCCTTTCGACAATTCCGCGATGGACGGTTATGCCGTCCGCCACGAGGATATCGCAGAAGTCGGAGCGGAGCTCTCCGCTATCGGCCAGTCCGCCGCAGGACGCCGTTTTCCAGGCGACGTCAAAGGTGGGGAGGCCGTACGCATCTTTACCGGCGCGCCGGTACCCACAGGCGCCGATACCGTCATCATTCAGGAAGACACGGAAAAACTGCCGGACGGACGCATTCGCACCCTGTTTGCGCCGGCAAAGGGCCGCCATATCCGTTCGGCGGGCCAGGATTTCCTGGCGGGTGACGTCGGGCTTTCCGCCGGTAGCGCGCTCGACGCCGGCCGCCTGACGCTCGCGGCCAGCATGAATCATCAGGACCTGCCGGTTTTCGCGCGACCGAAAATCGCACTCATCGCCACGGGCGATGAGTTGTTGCCACCCGGCAGTTCCCTTGGTCCCGATCAGATCATCGCTTCGAACAGTTTCGGGATTGCTGCGGTTGCCCGCGACAATGGGGCCGAAGTTCTCGATCTCGGCATTGTCGGCGACGATCGGACAGCGATCGCCAGCGCCGTTGCCAAGGCGCAGGCAGCCCAAGTGGACGTGCTCGTCACCCTCGGAGGAGCCTCGGTCGGCGATCACGATCTCGTCCAGTCGACGCTTCTCGGCTGCGGCATGACCCTGGACTTCTGGCGTATCGCCATGCGACCGGGAAAACCGCTGATGGTCGGCGATCTCGACGGCGTCACGGTGCTCGGCCTTCCCGGAAACCCCGTTTCGAGCCTCGTCTGCGCCCTGCTCTTCCTCGAGCCTCTGACGCGCAAGCTTGCGCATCTGCCGCCCCGTTCGAGACTGGTCGATGCACGGCTTGCCGCAACGCTGCCGGCCAATGACCGGCGCCAGGATTATATACGTGCCCGCCTCACGCTCGAGGCGGACGGTTCGCTCGTGGCGCATCCCTTCCCGCGCCAGGATTCGTCCATGGTCAGCATTTTCGCGCAGTCCGACGGGCTGATCGTACGGCGACCGGGTGCTCCCGAAGCCGCGATCGGAGAGGCATGCAAGGTTTTCAGGCTCAGAGACCCCGCCTGACCCAGCGAACCGGCGCGACGCGGCGATTGCGTCAGGAGAGCGCCTCACCGGCCCGGCTGACGAGGATCTTGTCGATGCGACGGCCGTCCATGTCGATCACCTCGAAGCGATAGCCGTGCGCCTCGGCGGTGTCGCCCTCCTCCGGAGTCTTGCGCAACTGCTGCACCAGGAAGCCGGCTATGGTTTCGAAATCGCCGTCCGCGTCGATTCCATCGATGCCGATCTGGAGGTGGATTTCATCGATCGGCGTCCGTCCGTCTACGAGATAGCTGCCGTCGTCGCGCAGGCGGATGAGGGCGTGCTCGGAATTGTCATAATTCGAAGGGATGACGCCGACGATGGCCTCAAGGATGTCGGCGGTGGTGATGATCCCCTCCGTGCTCCCGTACTCATCGACGATCATCGCCATATTGATATTGGACGACTTGAAGGCTTCGAGAGCCTTCAGACAGGAGGCTGTCTCCGGGAGGGTAAGAATTTCGCGGACATAATCGCGGATGCTGAAGGGCGCGGCCGGCGCAACATTCAATATCTCCTTGGCAAGGACCGCGCCGATGACATCACCCGATGGGCCGTCGATCACCGGATAGCGCGAGTGGCCGAATTGCCTGATCTTCTGCCCGATCGTCTCCAGGCTGTCGTGAACGTCGATGAAACTGACCTCTGTGCGGTGTGTCATGATCGATTTGACGTTGCGGTCGCCGAGCCGGATGATCCGCCGCAGCATCTCATGCTCGGTCTTCTCGATGGCGCCGCTTTCGACGCCTTCCGCCATGATCGCCTGCACTTCCTCTTCGGTGACGCGATCGGCATCCTCCGGCCTCATACCCATGAGCCGCATCGCAATAGAGGCCGCCGTTTCGAAAATATAGACGACCGGCGCTGCGATACGCGAAAGCAGCGCCATCGGACCGGCGACGAACATAGCCAGCCCTTCGGGGTTTCGGAGCGCCAGCTGCTTGGGAATGAGCTCGCCGATGACCACCGACAGAAATGTAATCAGCGTGACGACCAGTGCGACCGCGATCGTGTTCCCGTAAGGGCTGATCCAGCCGATGTCGTTCAAAAACGGCGCAATCCTGGCAGCGATCGTCGCGCCGCCATAGGCGCCCGCGAGGATGCCGACAAGGGTGATGCCGACCTGTACCGTCGACAGGAATTTTCCCGGGTCCTCGGCGAGCTTGAGCGCGGCCTCCGCGCGCCGGTTACCCTGCTTCACCATCTGACGAAGCAGCGGTTTGCTTGCCGAGACGATTGCCATTTCCGACAACGCGAAGAAAGCGTTGATTAAGAGCAGAAGGAAAATGACAAGAAGCTCGAACATAGTCTCCGGTTCACCGTTGAGGAAGGGCGGCCTCGCGACTGCGCCCTTCCCAGATAGGCTAAGCCGCAATCCCGGGCAAGGTCACCTTCAGGATTTCACGGCAGGAGCTCAGGTCCGCAACGAGGTTCAGGTCAAGCCTTCGCCTCGCCGCCGCTTAGCGCCTGACGGATGCGCGCACGCCCTACCTTGATCACGTGTTCCATCGCCAGGCGTGCAGCCGCCTCGTCCCGTTTGCCGATCGCCTCGACGATGCGGATATGGTTGCGCGCAACTTCGTCGATACCGCCTTTTTCGGCTGTCGGCGAACTGAGCTTGAAGACGCCCACAAGGGCTGCCTCGATCAAGCCGCCGACGGTACGAAGAAAGGGATTGCCGGATGCTTCGATGACGGAGAGATGGAACTTGAGGTCCGCTACGGCGAGACTCTCGGGGGTGTGGTTAGCCTCGCCCATGGCGACGGCGAGCCGCATCATCCCCGCGATTTCCGCGTCCGATGCATTTCTTGCCGCCAGCGCCGCGGCATGCGTCTCGAAGGCCAGCCGTACCTCGCTCAGATGATAGAGAAAATCCTCGTCGACGCCGCAAGCGAAATGCCAGGTCAGAATGTCGCTGTCGAAGAGGTTCCATTCCTTTCGGGGCGTGACGCGCGTGCCGATCCGGGCGCGCGGTACGATCATGCCCTTGGCGGCAAGCGTCTTCATCGCTTCGCGCAGTACCGTCCGCGAGACGCGGAAACGCAGCGCCAATTCAGGATCTCCGGGGAGAATGCTGCCGACCGGGAACTCGCCCGAAACGATCGCCTTGCCGAGCTGATCCACGACCTGTGCATGGCTCGTCCGCTTCGGCGTGCCGGATATCACGGTCTCAAGCACGCTCTTCAACCAATCCTCCCCAGGGAAACTCCTCATCGTCAGCAGCGCAATTCTTGCCGGCGACGATCAACACTAGATGGAATAGACGATTCCTGAAAGGCCTGCAGAGAGTCGCAGGTAAGCGGGTCCAAAGGAAACCCCGCGCTCAAGGCGCGGGGTTGCAATTGCATGTTTCTGACGTTCGACTATTGCGGCAGCTTGTCGTCTACGCCTTCGACGTAGAAGTTCATGCCGAGCAGCGTCGCGTCGTCGGCCGTTTCGCCCTCTTTCAGCCACGGGCTGCCATCCTGCTTGTTGAGCGGACCGGTGAAAGGCTTCAGCTCGCCGGATTTGATTTTCGCCTCCGTCGCTTCCGCCATCGCCTTCACGTCATCGGGCATGTTGGTGTAAGGCGCCATGGTCAGGATGCCGTCCTTCAGACCATCCCAGCTCGAAGTCGTCGACCACGTTCCGTCGAAGAAGGCCTTGGTGCGCTTCACATAATAGGCGCCCCAGGTATCGACGATCGCAGTCAATTGCGTCTGCGGGCCGGCGGCAATCATGTCGGATGCCTGACCGAAGGCCTTGATGCCGCGCTCGGCCGCGACCTGCATCGGCGCGGTCGTGTCGGTATGCTGAGTGATGATATCGACGCCCTGGTCGATGAGCGCCTTGGCGGCGTCCGCTTCCTTGCCCGGATCGAACCAGGTGTTCGCCCATACGACCTTGATCTTGAAATCCGGATTGATTGCCCGGGCTCCGATGACGAAGGCATTGATGCCCATCACCACCTCGGGAATCGGGAAGGAGGCGATGTAGCCGGCAACCCCCTTCTCCGACATTTTCGCGGCGATCTGGCCCTGGATATAACGGCCTTCGTAGAAACGGCTGTTATAGGTGGCGACGTTCGGCGCGGTCTTGTAGCCGGTCGCGTGCTCGAATTTCACATCCGGGAATTTGCCCGCGATCTTGATCGTTGCATCCATGAACCCGAAGGACGTGGTGAAGATCAGACCACAGCCGGACCGCGCCAGGCGCTCTATCGCGCGTTCGGCGTCCGGACCTTCCGGCACGTTTTCCAGGAACTGCGTTTCGATCTTGTCGGCGAGTTCCTTTTCGAGCTCCTGGCGGCCGATGTCGTGGGCCTGGGTCCAGCCGCCGTCTGTCTTCGAGCCGACATAGATGAAGCAGATCTTTGCCTTCTCCTGAGCGCTTGCAGCCGGCGCGATACCGAGCACGGCGACGGTGGTTGCGAGGGCGACGAGTAGTTTTTTCATTTTTGACCTCTGTCGGTTTGAGAAATGTTCGTCTGGCTGTTGTTCTTCACCGGTCCGGCACAAACGGCTTGCCGAGCGATGCCGGCGTATTGATCAGGGTCATGCGCCGGTTATGCGATATGAGAATGAGTACGACAATCGTCGCGAGATAGGGAAGCGCAGTCAGGAACTGCGAGGGGATACCGATGCCGAAGGCCTGCGCGTGAAGCTGGCTGATCGAGACGGCTCCGAAGAGATAGCCTCCCGCGACGACGCGCCAGGGTCGCCACGAGGCGAAAACCACCAGGGCCAGCGCGATCCAGCCCCGGCCGGCCGACATGTTCTCCACCCACTGGGGCGTGTAGACGAGCGACAACTGGGCGCCGGCAAGTCCGGCGCATGCGCCGCCGAACAGAACGGCCAGGTAGCGGGTGCGAATGACGTTCACGCCGAGGGCGTGGGCCGAGGCGTGGCTGTCGCCCACCGCCCGCAACTTCAATCCCGCACGGCTCCTGAACAGAAACAGATGGACGCCCACCACGATCGCGACCGACGCATAGAATATGGCATCCTGCCGAAACAAAAGCGGTCCGACGACGGGTATCTTCGACAGAAGCGGTATCGCGATCGGCTGCAGCTTGATCCCCTGCATGCCGAGAAAACTCTCGCCGAGCATTCCGGAAACGCCGAGCCCGAGGAGAGTGAGTGCCAGGCCGGTCGCCACCTGGTTGGCAACAAGTGTGAGCGTCAGGAAGCCGAACAGCAGCGAAAACACGGCGCCGGCAGCGATGCCGGCAAGAATTCCGACATAGGGCGAGCCGCTGAGCTGTGTCGCGGCGAAGGCGCACACAGCTCCCATGATCATCATGCCTTCGACGCCGAGATTGAGCACGCCGGACCGCTCGGCGACGAGTTCGCCCAGGGCGGCGAGGACCAGCGGCGTCGCGGCCGTGATGACGCTGAAGAGGATTGCTTCGACTATGCCCATCAGTGCGCCTCCTCCGTCTTGACCGCTGCGAAGCGATCCCACACCAGCCGGATGCGGTAATGAATGAGCGCGTCGCACGACAGCACGAAGAACAGCAGGAGGCCCTGGAAGACGCGCGTGACCTTGTCGGATACGCCGATTGAAAGCTGCGCGGCCTCGCCGCCGAGATAGGTCAATGCGAGGACGAGACCGGCGGCGACGATCCCGAGCGGATTGAGCCGGCCGAGGAACGCGACGATGATGGCGGTGAAGCCGTAACCGGGCGAGATCACCGGACGCAACTGCTGCATGGCTCCGCTTACTTCCGAAATGCCGGCGAGCCCCGCCAGTGCGCCGGAAAACAGCATCGAAAACCAGATCATCCTGCGCGAGGAAAAGCCGGCAAAGCGCCCTGCCCGCTCGGATTGGCCGAGAACGGTTATTTCGAAGCCCTTCAACGTATAGCGCATCATGAACCACACCAGCACCGCGGCGATGATCGCGAAGGCAAAACCCCAATGCGTACGCCCCGAGGCGAGCATTTCGGGAAGGATCGCGTCCGGGCCGAACGTTCGCGTTTCCGGGAAGTTCATACCCTGTGGGTTGCGCCAAGGGCCACGCACGAGCCAGTCGAGAAAGAGCTGGGCCACATAGACCAGCATCAGACTCGTCAATATCTCGTTCGTATTCATATGCGCCTTCAGGAAGGCCGGTATCGCCGCGAAGAGCGCTCCGCCAAGCATGCCGAGAAGCATCATCAGCGGCAATATCAACGGCGACTGCCAATCGTAGAAGATTACCGGCAGGGCAGAGCCGGCGATTGCGCCTATGATGAACTGACCCTCTGCGCCGATGTTCCAGTTGTTGGAGCGGAAGCAGACGGAGAGCCCGACGCCGATCACGATCAAAGGCGCCGCCTTGATCGCGAGCTCGTGCAGCGACCAGACCTCGCTCAGCGGCTCCACGAAAAAGCTGTAGAGCGCGGTCACCGGATTCTTGCCGAGCAGTGCGAACATCACGCCGCCGAATACGATTGTCAGCGCGAATGCGATGAACGGCGAAAGGATAGAGAACAGCGTCGAGGCCTTCGCGCGCTTTTCGAGTTCAATGCGCATGCGCCGCTCCCGTGCCTTCCGCCTCGCCTTCCGCTTGGCCATGTATGCCGCCCATCAGGAGGCCGATCTTTTCGCGCGAAAGTTCGTGGGCAGGATAGGGGTCGGAGAGACGCCCGTCGCTGATCACTGCGATCTCCGTTGCCACTTCGAATATCTCGTCGAGGTCCTGGCTGATCACCAGCACGGCGGAGCCCGCCTTTGCGAGATCCACGAGCGCCCGGCGTATGCGGCTCGCCGCCCCGGCATCGACGCCCCAGGTCGGCTGGTTGACGACGAGCACGGCCGGCTGCCGGTCGAGCTCCCGTCCGACGATGAATTTCTGCAGATTGCCGCCCGATAGCGACCCGGCCGGCGGGTCCTCGCCGCTCTTGCGCACGTCCATCGCCTCGGCAATCCGCTTCGTCGCCGCCTGGACGGCGCCGTGGCGGATGATCTTCAGTGCGCCGCCGCCGAGGAAAGCCCGGCGGTCCGATTGGCTGCGCGCGAGCATGAGGTTGTCGGAGAGCGACAGCGCCGAGACCGCGGCGTGCCCGTGGCGCTCCTCCGGAACGAAACCGGCGCCCATCAGACGGCGCGCATTGATGTTCCTGGTCCCGACCGGCCGCTGGCGGATCTGGATGGCATTGTCGTCCGCGACCGGATATTCGCCAGAAATCGCGTCAAAAAGCTCGCTCTGCCCGTTGCCTGCCACTCCTGCGATCGCGAGTACCTCGCCCGCTCTGACCTTCAGGCAGACGTCCTTCAGCGAGATCGCAAAGGGCGTGCGCGCCGGGACAGTAAGATGCCGCGTCTCCAATTGCACGTCGCCTCTGGTGCTCGTTCCCTCCGGCGTCACCACCGCGACATCGCTGCCGACCATCATTCTTGCCAGAGAGGCCGGCGTTTCCACGCGCGGATCGCAGGCGCCGGTTACATTACCGTGTCTCAGCACCGTCGCGCGGTCGCAGATGCGCTGCACTTCCTCGAGACGATGGCTGATATAAAGGACGGAACGGCCCTCCGACCGCAGTTTCTGCAGCGTCTCGAAAAGGCGGTCCGCTTCCTGGGGCGTCAGCACCGAAGTCGGTTCGTCGAGAATGATGAGTTGCGGGTTCTGGAGGAGAGCCCGGACGATTTCGATCCGCTGCCTTTCGCCGACCGAGAGATCGGCGACATGCGCCTTCGGATCGAGCGGCAGGCCATAGATGCGCGACAGCCGTGACGCCTCCTCGGCGACGTCAGTGAGCGAAACGGCCCTGTCCATGGAAAGGGCGATGTTCTCGGCGACCGTCAGAGCCTCGAACAGGGAAAAATGCTGGAAGACCATGCCGATCCCGAGCCGGCGGGCGTCGCTCGGGCTGGCGATGCGAACATTCGCCCCCTGCCACATGATCTCGCCGGCGCTCGGCGCGAGCACGCCGAACAGCATCTTCACCAACGTCGACTTTCCCGCGCCGTTCTCGCCGAGCAGCGCGTGGATTTCTCCGGGTTCTATCTGCAGATCGATTGCATTGCAGGCCGCGAACGAGCCGAACAATTTCGTAAGGTTGCGAACGGCCAGCAGCGGGCCGCTCGCGGTCTGTCCCTTTTCAGGCACGCTGCCCTCTTTCCCCTCTTCGATCCCCGCCCGCCTTGCTGCACGTTTCCTTTGATCTTACCCGATCAATCGACGAGAACCTGCAGCAACGTGAAGACTACAGCGACCTTCGCGTCCGATAGGACGCCGGCGCTGAAAGGCTTCGGTCAGGGAATCAGCAATGTCGCTCCACTTGTTTTTCTTGTTTCGAGATCCGTATGCGCCCGACCGGCTTCGGCGAGCGGATAGGTCTGATTGATATTGATACGCACTTTGTTGCTTTGCACAACATCAAACAGGGAATTTGCACATGCCTCCAGGGCCGGCCGGGTGGCGACATAAGTGAAGAGCGTCGGGCGCGTCGCGTAGAGCGCGCCCTTCTGCGCCAGGATACCGATGTTGAAAGCATCCACCGGTCCGGAGGAATTGCCGAAGCTGGCCCAGAGGCCGCGCGGCTTCAGGCAGTCGAGCGAGGCCGGATAGGTGTCGCGCCCAACGGAATCATAGACGACATCGACGCCGCGCCCTCCGGTCAAGTCCTTGACGCGCTCGACGAAGTTGTCCGTGCGGTAGTTGATGACGTGATCGTAGCCATGGGCAAGAGCCAGATCGATCTTCTCCTGCGATCCGGCTGTTCCGATCACCGTCGCACCAAGTGCCTTGGCCCACTGCCCGGCAATGAGCCCGACGCCGCCGGCGGCGGCGTGAAAGAGCAGGGTCGTCTCAGGGCCTACCTTGAAGGTTTGGTTGAGAAGGTATTGCGCGGTCATGCCCTTGAGCATCATCGCAGCCGCCGTCTCCAGACTGATTCCGTCCGGCACCTTCAAGAGTTGCGAGGCGTCTACGTTGCGCTCGCTGGCATAGGCGCCATCAGCGGATGCGTAGGCGACGCGGTCGCCGACCGAAAACATGCTCACCCCGTCACCCACGGCAGTCACTACTCCGGCGCCTTCCTTGCCCGGAATGAACGGAAGCCCTGTCGCCGACTTGTAAAGGCCGGTACGAAAGTAGACGTCGATGAAATTGAGGCCGATCGCCACCTGCCGGATCTGCACTTCCCCGGGTCCAGGCGCCGCAAGCGTAACGCCCTCCATCTTCAGAACTTCCGGTCCGCCAAGTTCGTGAACGACGATCGCCTGTGCCATGTCCAACTCCTAATCCATTACGATGAATTCGCGCCGAGCCTGCCCGGTCGCGCTCAGGCATGCCCGAGTTTCGGGAAGATCTGCAGTATGAAACCGATAACGTAGAGGTAGAGTCCGGTTGCCACGACGCCCATCACCACCCAGGGCGGGGTCTCGAAGTGCAGCAGCAACGCATACATTCCGAGCACCGACCAGACCAGAAAAATGCCGAGATTGAGCGGCCTCAGCCTTTTCACACGCACCGGATGCAGAAAGTTGATCGGCAGGAATGTCAAAATCACGGAGAGGAAAACGACAATTGACGCAGTGACTTCGCTCGCCTGGATCACAAAAAGGGTGAAGACGACCATATTCCAGACGACCGGAAATCCGGAAAAGAAATACTCATCCGTCTTCATCCCCATATCCGCATAGTAGATAGCGCTCGAAACCACGATGGCGCCGGCGGCCACGAACGACCAGGGTTCGCCGATCATGCCGCTCTGGTAGAGCGCGAAGGCCGGCAGCAGCACATAGGTCACGTAGTCGATGACGTTGTCGAGCGTATCGCCGGACCAGTTGGGCAGCACCTCCTTGACCTGGACCTTGCGGGCGATCGGCCCGTCGATGCCGTCGACGAGCAAGGCCAGACCGAGCCACCAGAACATGTCTACGAAGCGGTGTTCTGCCGCAGCGACGACACCGAGAAAGGCAAGAAACGACCCGGACGCTGTGAGGATATGCACGGAAAAGGCGCGGATTTCCGCGTAAGGAACGCGTCTGTAATTGAAGAACTTCATGTGCGAAGCCGCCCTATCCCTTGTCCCGTCCCTCGGCGCCGCCAGTCAGCCGCTATTTCAGCACCGGCACCGCTTTGGCCGTAATATGCACCGTTTGCCGAGCATCGCCAGCAAATTCCAACCGTTCGTCGCCTTGGAGCGGCATTGTCCTGTGGACATGCGGCGCGTGCCCCTGCGCTGATTCTGCCCATTTATTTCAATGGGCTAAGCGGCTAGAACTAATGCATGTCGCCCGAAGTTGCGGGCACGAAGCAACACGCTGAAGGCTTCGCATGAATGCGGGCACTTCAGCTGTGATATCGAGACGAAAGCGGGCAACCGCATGGGAGGTCCCGTCGGCCATGGATCACTATGACATCGCAATTATCGGCGCGGGGCTTGCCGGCTCTCTGACGGCGATCGCTCTTGCCCGCGAAGGTCACCGCATTGCGCTCGTCGGCCCACGGCCTGCCATCGCAGACGGCCGCACCACCGCGCTCATGGACCAGTCGATCGAATATTTGAAGAAGCTCGGTCTTTGGGGTGAGGTCGAGCCGCTGACGGCACCGCTCGTCGCAATTCGCATCCTGGACGGGACCACGCGGCTTTTTCGGGCGCCCCCGGTCAATTTCCGCGCCTCCGAAGTGGGCCTCGATGCTTTCGGCTACAACATTCCGAACGCGCCCTTCCTCGAGATTCTGGAAAGGCACGAAGCGGGACTGACGACGCTTGAGCGTGCGACCGCCGCGGCAACGAGATTCGACGTTGACGGCGCAGAGGTTCGGATCGGCCTTGGCGATGGCCGCTCGATCACTGCCGATCTGGTGGTCGGCGCCGACGGGCGTCGCTCGGCCGTGCGGGACGCCGCCGGGATCGGCGTTCGCACCTGGTCCTACCCGCAGGCCGCAATCGTTCTGAATTTCAGCCATGAACTGCCGCACCAGGACGTTTCGACCGAGTTCCATACGGAAAGCGGTCCGTTCACGCAGGTGCCTCTTCCCGGCAATCGCTCGAGCCTCGTCTGGGTTCGGAAGCCCCGTGACGCCGAGGAGACGCTGACGCTTGCACCGGATGTCCTCTCGCGCACCATCGAGGACCGAATGCAGTCGATTCTCGGCAAAGTCACGACCGAGGGAGTGCCGCAATCATTTCCGCTTTCCGGCCTTTCTGCCCGTCGTTTCGGCAAGGGCCGCATCCTGCTCGTCGGCGAAGCCGCCCATGCCTTTCCACCGATCGGGGCCCAAGGGCTGAACCTCAGCCTTCGCGACATCATGACCCTTGCCGACCTCATCGGCCGGCCAACCGGCAGCCGCCTGCCGGCAGACACCGGCGACCGCTTCGATGGCCGGCGGCGCGCCGACATTCTCAGCCGAACGGCGAGTGTCGACCTGCTCAACCGTTCTCTGCTCTCGAACTTCCTGCCGGTGCAGGCCTTGCGTGCGGCCGGCCTGCATCTCCTCTCCTCTGCGGGCCCGTTGCGCGGACTTTTGATGCGCGAGGGAATTCATCCCGGCAGCGCGCTGCAGGCGTTCAAGGAGGGGTTACGGGAACAGATCCGCCGGAAGAGCGCCTGAGCGTATGAGGTAAAGCAGGCCGGTTACGGTCGCGACCGAGAGCAGCGTCGTGATGAGGATCGTCGCCGATGCCCGCTCCTGCCAGACGCCGTATTGCTGACCGATCACGAAGACATTGGTTGCGGTCGGCAAGGAGGCGAGCAGCACGGCCGTCTGTACCCAGATGGGATCGTAGGCACCGCCAAGGCTGAGCGCCAGGTAGATGAGCACCGGATGAAGTACGAGCTTCGCCGGAACGATGTAGCCGATCTCTGCGGGGATACGCTTGAGCGGGCGCAGCGCAAGCGTGACCCCCATCGCGAACAGGGCGCAAGGCGCCGCCGCTTGCGCCAGATAATCGATCAGCCGCTGCAGAGGCAGCGGGGGCTCGAAAGAGAGAAAAGCCGCGGCGACACCTGCAAAGGTCGACAGGATGAATGGATGAAACGCTATTCGACGCGCAATGCCGAGCGCGAGGACTACAGGCTTCTGCTTGCTGCCGCCGGCAGCCGCCATCATCGCCGGAGCGACGGTGAAATGCGCTGCATTCTCGAAGCAGAAGATCAACGCCACCGGAACGGCCGCCGTCTCCCCTAGAGCCAGCAGCGCCAGACCGGGGCCCATGTAGCCGATATTGCCATAAGCACCGGCAAAGCCCTGCATCGTAGCCTCGGCAACCGTATTGCGGCGAAGGAACAGCCCTATGGCGAAGATCAGCGCAAAGACGACATAGGTCGTGCCCACGCTGGTCAGGATGAAATCGGCACGGGTAAGCTCCGCTACCGGCGTGCGCGATACCAGCTTGAAGAAGAGCGCCGGCAGCGCCAGGTAGACGATGAACGTGTTCAGCCAGCCCATCGCCTCGCCCGGATGGTCGACGAGGCGCGCCGTCACGTAGCCGAGAAAGATGAGGCCGAAGAACGGCAGCACCAGACCCGTGATTTCCGCCATGATCTCCCTCGCCGCCGCAGAAGCGCTTCCAGGAAAAGTGCGTAGCGGTTTTCCGTCCGGAAGTGCGTTGTTCAAAGACTCAGCGTTCCCGGGAAAGCGGGTAACCTTTTCCCGCCCGGAAGCTGTAGCCAGGCGTGCTTAGCCGATTTGGGAGAGAATTGGGAAGGTCTGCTGGAACCAGATCGCCACGGAACTGACGAAACCGAAGAGGAAAGCGAGGCCGGCGGCGACGAGCAGAGCGCCCATCAGCTTTTCGATGAGCCCCAGATGGCGGCGGAAACGCGAAAGAAAACGCATGAAGGCACTGGAAAAGCCCGCCGCGATCCAGAACGGAACTGCGAGCCCGAGCGAATAGATCGCCAGCAGAGCAGCGCCGTCGGCGACCGTATCGCGCGCGGCGGCAACACCCAGGATGGTGCCCAGTACCGGGCCGATACACGGTGTCCAGCCGAAGGCGAAGGCCAGACCCATGACATAGGCTCCAGACAGGGTCGCCGGCTTGCCGCCCTGGAAACGTGCCTCGCGGGCAAGCAGTCCGATCCGGAAGACCCCGAGGAAATGCAGTCCCATGACGATGATGATGATCCCGCCCAGGCGCGAAAGAAGATCGAGATGCTGTCTGAGCAAAAGACCGATCGAAGAGGCGCCTGCCCCGAGCGCCACGAAGACCGTCGCAAAGCCGAGCGTGAAGAACAACGCCGCCGGCAGGACGGCCCTGCGCGTGCTTGCGGTTGCCACGGCATTTCCGTCCCGGAACTGGTCGACGGAAACGCCTGCCATGTAGCACAGGTAAGGCGGCACCAGGGGCAGGACGCAGGGCGAGAGAAAGGACAGAGCACCTGCAAGAACGGCGGTCCAGATGGAAATATCTGCAATCGACAAGGTATCAGAACTCCGGCACTCGACTTGCCGCCTTCTTACCCGCATGTATCGAGTGAAACCAATCACCTTTTGGCGATCATTTTGACGCATGGAGCCATTGCCGCGCCGAGGACGAGCGGTCCGCCGCGCAGCCGCTCGCTTCGGATCCATAATCATGGTCTAGTGCAATTTTTGGGTTGACCGGCGCAAAGCCTGCGTGCATATGTCCGGCCACTCCGCCGGGCCTGCAGGCCCGGCCTGGGAGCGCGTAGCTCAGCCGGTAGAGCAACTGACTTTTAATCAGTAGGTCCAGGGTTCGAATCCCTGCGCGCTCACCACTCAACTAGGTGATTCCATGGATTTTTCTGGATTTTCCGCCGCTACATTGCTTGCGTGAATTACGATTTACGGGACATTTTCGGCTTTTATGGCACATGATTGACACATGGGCACATGAGTTGGCGGATGGCCTTGTGGGAATTTGCTGTACATCAAGCGCCGGTCAGGATCGGTGCATTGAGGATCTGCGTCCGTCAGTTCCTTGGCTTTCGCCCAGCCACCCTCGCCTCGGCCCGTCGCGCGTCACCCCCACGTCCGGCGAGCCTAGAAATTCAAATAGATATTGACGCTCGGTCGACGATAGTCACGGTAGCCGTATTCCTGGCTATAATCGTAGCGCGGGTAGCACCTGCCGTAGTAGCGACAGGAGCGCCAAGCGTGCCGCCTGTTCCAGTGGCTGTCCCTCCAATTGCGCCGGTGATTGGTCTGCTCAACCGCGCCCTCCTGCACTTGCTCGAGTTTCGGCACGAAGATCGGCGCTGCGTTGAGCGGCAAGGCGAAAGACGCAGCCAGGACTACGCCTGGGAGGGAGAACAAGAGCCTTTCCATCGCGGAATCCTCCTCGGTACCGGGGAGGTTGCACGATTCAGGCTGAACTGATGATGAACGTCTGCCGTTGATCTTGACCTGCTGAGAGCAATGCGTCGTTCGGGCCGGTGCACTGATATCCGGAACCTCCCCGCCCGTCGTCGGTTCCTCTTTCCGCAGCAGGAGAAACAAACATGGCTAACGACGAACTGAGCGCCGGCTTCACCGGGACGCCGACCGAACCGCCCACCGGCGTCCGAAAGGTAGCGAAGACAGCCACAGACGCAGTGAGCCGCGAAGCAAACGCTGTGGTGGTCGGGGCCACCGATCACCCATACACCGCAACCGGGTTGGCGCTCACGGTTGGCGCCCTCGCCTTCGCGATCGGCTACGTTATGGGCCGATCGTCAGTCGGCAACGGGCGGAGTTACTGGCGGTAAAAGCCGCGCCACGCAAAAGCAGTAACGTCGGCCGGCGCGCTGCTGATGTGGGCGCAGGTGGTGATCGCGCCGGCCGTTGGTAACAGTCAAACTCTCCGTAGCCTTGGCGGCCTAAAACTCGTCGCGCCGCCAGGACGCGTAACTCAGCCAGTCGAAGCCGTGTTGGTTTCAAAGATGTTCATCCAGACGAGTGCGGACGATGAGACCGGAATGCTCGTTGTAGCCTGTCTGCTCTCACCGATCATAGTGATCTCTTGCGTTTGCCGGCGGCCTGGGCGAATCTCTGATTCCTATTTCTTGAACTGGCATGTGAAACCGATGAGCAGCAAAATTTTTGAGACCTTGACCGGCATGTACTTTACGATGGACGCCCCCGATGGGAGTTACTCCACTGGTCAAGTGATCCGTCTTGCTGCCGAGGGGCTCTATTTCGTTCGGTTCGACGGCAACGAGGTGACATTACCCCTTGAACTCGTGACCGTTGGCGAGATGCTGGACACCACCGAAGAAGAGTACAAGCTCTGGCGGTTTTTCGACACGATCGAGGAACGTGACACGTGGATCGAGTGGCTGGACGCGCCGTCTACGCCACGGGTCATCTCGCTTGTGAAGCCGACGAAGTAACACGGTCGAACCTGCGACAAATGGCCGATATCGATCAAATAGTCATGTTTGGCGCCGGCGGTGTACCACCGGTTCTTGCCGGGGCCTCAGCCGCGTTTGCGTAACGTGCGCGCCATGAGACTACTCGCCCTGGCGGCCATTCTGATCGCAGCGCTGCTGTTGTTCCTGCTCGTATCCGGCATTGCCGACGTCCCCTGTCAGGACGGCACCTGGGACCCGAATAGATACAGCTGCGTACATACAGGGGTGACGTCATGAAGGCTGCCCCTCGGCACTCCCACATGCTATAAGAGATCGATGACCGAAAACGAACAGCAGTACGAGTTTTCCGAGTTCTCCGGCGAATTTGTCGACGATGACATCATGGTCACTATCGGCATATACCGCCCGGCCGGCACCAACGCAGACTGGACGCTCGAGGTCGTCGATCAAGAGGGATATTCGACCGTCTGGGATGATCGGTTCGCTACCGACCGCGATGCTTTCCAGGAATTTCTGGCGACTGTCCATCGCGACGGAATACGCAGTTTCCTCGATCAGTCGATCCGCACCGTCCATTGACGCTGCTGACCTGCGCCCGTCGCCTTCACGATCGCAGGCCCGTTTCCGCCCGCGTGGATACTCAATGATTGGTATTTTGGTCCAATGCCGCTGATGTGATCAGGACGTGGAAAATCGCGCTTGATGTAAATGTGCAAAAGCGCTTTACCTGCCCATGTATTTTGAAGAGGCGTACCGGAATCGCGGAATCAGACCTTTCTCGCTGATGAAACCGCAGATAGCGTCTCTGCGCAGCTGCATTCCTGCTGCGTCCCCGAATCCAATGAAGGCAACTGGATGAGGGCTTGCCCCGCCATCGTGCGGGGCTTTTTCGTGGCCAGTGGAACTGCTTGGGCAGCCAGTTCGAGACACCCGAGCACGGCCCGTTTGCTCACGCATGCTCAAAAGGATGCGGTTGCGACGACCGATTGTAGCCCCTTTTAGTCAGAGAGTAAGCATTGCGCCTCGAATCAGGTTGTGCTGCAATTCGCGCTCAACCGGAGTGCCGCCATGTTCGATAACGAAGAGATCGGCATCCCCTGCCCCGAATGCGGCCATGAGACCAGCAAGCCTGTCGCTTGGGTGAAAGCAAACGACGAACTCCCCTGCAGAAGATGTGGGACGGCCATCGTGCTGGAGAACGAAAAGCACTTGCTCACGATCGAGCAAGTCGCTCAGAACATGACGAAACTCAGACGATCACTCGCAAAGTTTCACAGGAATGCTCGTGGTACGCGTTGGCACCCGTGACATCGCCGCAAAAGAAGCCCCTCCCCGAATGCGCTTCGAGGCGGGACTGGCGTCCGCATCAGCCGCCGCTAGAAGTTGAAATAGATCGTCACGCCCGGCCGCCGATAGTAGCGGTGATAGTCACGATAGCTGTAGTGCCTGTAGTGGCGAGGATAGCACCTGCCGTAATAGCGGCAGGAACGCGAAGCGTACCGTCTGTTCCAGTGGCGCTCCGCGCGCCAATTGCGATGGCGATGGCGCCAGTGATTGACCTGCTCGACAGCGTCGGTCTTCACTTGCTCCGGCATAGGCACGAACATCGGTGCGGCGTTCACCGGAAGAGAAAAAGAGGCAGCCAGGACTGCGGCTGTGAGGGCGGACAAGAGCTTTTTCATGGCCTGCTCCTTCTCGCTACCTATCAGCTTGAGCCATCATGCCTGAACCGCCGATGAACAACGAAACGCCCTCGAACGGCCCGTTACCCAAGGAAGAATCGACTATCAATGAAATATATCCTCGAAGTTCGCGCGATTAATCGGGCGATCGTCCGAGACTGAGTCGGACTAAAGTCCAAAGAGTGGAACCGCTTGCTTACTTCCCCGTTGAGTGACGAGTTCAACGAGAGGAAATGCTATGAAGAAGCTCGTATTTATTACCGCGACTGTCGCGCTCATCGCCAGCGGCGCTGTCGCGCAGCAAACCGATGGTACCAACGCGGCAACAGGCATGGTCGGCGGCGCCGCGACCGGCGCCATTATTGGCGGCCCGATCGGAGCCGGGGTAGGCGCGGTGGTAGGCGCCACGCTCGGCGGCGCACTCACGCCACCTCCCCCCGAAGTGGTCACTTACGTTCAGCAGCAGCCGGCACCGCCATCGGTGGTCATTCAGCAGCCGATTGCGGTCGGCAAGCCTGTTCCCGAAACGGTTATGCTGACGCCAGTCCCGGAGAATCCGTCCTATGCATACGCGGTAGTCAATGAGCAGCGTATCATCGTGGAGCCGAAGTCGCGCACGGTCGTTCAGGTCATCAACTGACCTCACATGGTCAGAGCGGCCATCCCAGGCTCAGCACAAGGCGCCAGGCCGGCCCCGCGTCGATCGCCGGCCTGGAACTTACCCGCGGCGTGCCCGTTCACTCGTGAAGAAAGGAGTTGAGCGATGAACCAGATTATCTACCTCGTCGGCCTCGTTGTAATCGTGATAGCCATCCTGTCGTTCTTCGGCTTGAGCTGAATCGAGAGGATCGGCGCATGGCGCGGCGAAGCCGACCCGGCTTTTCCGCAGCTTTCCTCACGCACGCCGCGGATTATTCGCAGCGGCGTACCGGAAACCGAGATTCAGACCTTCCCACCGGTTCGGCTCAGAGATAGCGTCCGCGCCGTAGTTCCGCTGGAGCTACATCTTTCCCCGCATTTCGTTTGCCAAGCGGATGCGTGCCTGCCCCGCCATCGAGCGGGGCTTTTTTATCGCCATAGCTCCTCGTCCCGCCGCGGCTTTGATGCATGCACGGTTTGCTTCGGATGCGGGTCAACGCAGACATATCACTGATCTGCCGGACTTTGGTCCCGGTGTCCTAAGGCTCTTGGCTGGCCAAAGGTCCGATACGCTGCGCTGCCGGGTGAGATATGGTTCCCAAGTAGCTTGCAACAGAACCATAAGCGATTGTTGCAAAGAGATCGCGAGGCCCGAAGCCAGCCGCCGCTGGACGGCGGACCCCGCGAGTGGCCCCAGAACGGCGTCGCAGTAGTCCCTTCAGGCAGCGCCGCTCTGGGGCTCACTCAACCGCTGGGTCGCGCCGGCAACTCGCCTGCCGTCACGGTATATTTCACTCAGGTAACGCAAAGTTACTGTATATCGATTGAGATTCCTACAGTAAAAACAGGAACAAATCACGAAATACATCGTTCCTCCATCGTATATCAAGGGAGCACGACAGATGAACGCCAAGATCTTCATTGTTACTGCGATCGCAACGGGCATCTTTGCCGCGCCCGCTACTGCAAACGACACCAACCAAGGTGCGGTGACGGGTGCCGCGGGTGGGGCCGTTACCGGCGCTATCGTTGGCGGTCCCGTCGGCGCTGCGATCGGCGGCGCGGTCGGGCTCGTTGCCGGTGCGGTTATCGCTCCTCCGCCGCAGCAGGTCATAACCTATGTGCGACAGCAGCCGGTTCCCGCCGACACGGTTGTGTTGCAGGAGCGGATCGCCGTCGGTCGTCCGCTGCCGCGGACCGTGGCTCTGACGCCCGTTCCCGAGAATCCCTCCTACGCGTTCGCCGTGGTGAACAACCAACGCGTGATCGTCGACCCAAGAACCTACACGGTCGTCCAGGTCGTTCAGTAAGAGGCATTGGAGCGGGATGTGGAAAAGTCTATGCACTTTTCCGACCGCATCCCGCTCCAACTTATAGGTCATGTTCATGATTCTCGTCGATCCGACCTGAGACCATCGTGATCGAGAGCATTTCCGCCCTTCTCCGAATCGCGGAAATGCTCAAGCCCTTCGCTTCCGCGCATTCCGGATGGTGTGGCACATACGCATCGCTTTTCAGCAAAAACTGATTCATGTAAAATTGCCGCTTCCTTCCGAATCGGAATCACCTTCTATCGAGGGGAACCAAGGAACCATCCCGCCGTTTCCCCACAGGTTCGCTTCCGGAGGGCTGCCACCATGTTTACCGCCTTGTTGATAGCCTCACTCGCGGCGCCTTCGAGTCTCGTTTCGGCCACCGCTACGGTCGATGATCTCCAGTCCGATTTCGAAACTGCAGTAGCCTGCAGGCAGATAGACGGCAGGAACGTATGGAAGGGCGAACTGGCCTATTACATCCAGTCCTATGTCTATGAAGGCGATGCGGCCGCGTCGGCTGACCGCGCCGACATGGCTGACGCCGTCCTGCCGGAGGATAACGAGCCGGAGACGGTCAAGGAATTCGAAGAGGCCTGCGCCGGGTCGGCCGGACACGCACGAAGGTGACCGTTAGCGCAAGTCGCTGCGGCACGTTGCTCCCGCTTTTGCAGGGTCATCGAAGACGCAGCCCGATTACCCTTTGTCCGACGCGTCCAATGTAACGCCTGCGCCACGTGCGCTGCGCATTTTCAAGGCGCTCGTCCGGTATTCGCGCCGATAGGCGCGGGAAAAGGCCGAGAGACTGTCGAATCCGCAACGCAGGGCGATGTCACGCATCGGAATTCCGGTATCACGCACGAGCCGGTGGGCGACCTGCAGCCTGAGGCGCAGATAGTAGGCGCCGGGGCTTGTCGAGAGGCCTTTGGCGAAGAGCGTTTCGAGCTTGCGCTGGGAGACGGAAAGCCGGCGCGCCAGCGCCGCGACGGTCATCGGACGCTCGAGCGTGCGCTCCATGAGCCTGATCGCCGCGGCAAGCTCCGGGTCGCGTGCCTCGATGCGGCCGAGCGAGACGAAAGGCTGGACATCCGTCGGGCCGTGCATCTGGTCGTAGACGAATATGCTCGCAACATCCAGCGCCAGTGCAGGCCCCAGCCTCTCGGCGACGAGATGCAGCATCATGTCGAAGGTCGGCGACGCGCCGCCTGAGGTCCAGTATTTGCCGTCGATCACGAAACGGTCGCCGATCACCTCCAATTCCGGAAAAGCCCGGCTGAAGTCTTCGAGCTCCTCCCAATGGGCGGTAGCCTTGCGGCCATTGATGAGCCCCGAACGGCCGAGCAGCCAGCACCCTGATTCGACGCCTGCAACGATGTCGAAATGTCGCGCACATTCCTGCAGGGTCGCGAGAAAGCGCTTGCCGGCGTGCCTGTGAAGATTGAACCCGCCGATGATGAGGAGAAGATCTCCCACGACAGGCAAGGTGAAACTTCCGTCCACGGCAATCGGCACACCGCAGGTCAGCATCACCGCCTGGCCGTCGGCAGACAGCAGCCGCCAGCGGAAGACCTCGTGCCCGGCCACTCGATTTGCCGCGCGCATCGGATCGAGGACCGAGGCAAAGGACATGATCGATGATTCGGGCAGGACGACCACCACGACCTCAATCGACGATTGTGCAGAACGGTTCGCAATCATGCGCATAACGTCAAATTTTATGCGCTGTATGTCAAATTGCAAACGAGCGTTAGGGCATTATCGACCGGCAATCGGTCTCCGTCGCGGGCATTTGCAGGCCCGTTCGGAGATGATGTTCCCCTTTTTCCGCTACTTTCGGAAGGGCCGACCGGATCGAACCGCCGGCCCTCTTTCTTTCCCTTGGGAACGGGCGGTTCGAAGGCGTTGTTTTTCGCAGACTCGCTCCCGATATGTTGCTAATCTCTGCCGCAACAACAGGAGGCATCTGTGATGATCAGAAATGTGCTTGTTGCAGTCTTCGGCGCTTCGCTGCTCGGGGGAGCGGCCCATGCAGCCGATTTGGCACAGGCACCGGAGCCGGCGCCGACGGTCGAGGCGATATCCAGCTTCGTATGGACGGGCGGCTATCTTGGCTTGCAAGGCGGGGGTGGCTGGCTGAACAGCGACCTCAGCGTTCCGGGTGGCAGCGCCTCCGAAAAATTCAGCGGTGGCCTCTTCGGCGCCTTCGCCGGCTACAATTATCAACATGGCGACTGGGTTGTCGGCGTCGAAGGCGATGTCAGCTACAACTGGAACGATGAAACCGTCACCGTCTTCGGATCCGACACCGAAACCGGGACGGATGTTTCCGGATCCGTGCGCGCCCGCCTCGGCTACACCGTAAACGACCGGACCCTAATTTACGCCACAGGCGGTTGGGCAGTGACGCGCGGCTTCGTCGACGTCGCCGGCGCGCCAAAGGAGAAGGAAACGTTCAACGGCTGGACCATCGGCGCAGGCGTCGACTACGGCTTCACCGACAGCGTCTTTGGACGCGCGGAATATCGTTACAATGATTTCGGAGACAAGGATGTGGGCGGCGTCGATGTCGACCTCGACCAACACCAGTTTACCGTCGGCGTCGGCGTGAAATTCTGATCGCCGCAGGAGTTTCGATCAAAGACCCGGCAATCGCCGGGTTTTTTCTGAAGGCTATGTCGGCTCCGACATGGGAAAGCAGCTCAGGAGACGGGTTGCGGAAGCGGGACGGGATGTAACCGCTGCACGGTTAAACACTACGGGGAGGAAGGATGGGAAGATTTCTGGAGTTCTTGGGCGGTGCGATCGTCATCGGAACGCTGGCTTTGCTGGCGATGACACTGGTTCCCTCTCCCGACCTGAAAGCCCTTGTCGCTGTCCTCCCCTGGGCCTTTCCGGCGATTGCCGGCGGCCTCCTCCTCGTCGCCTTCGGCGCGATGCTCGACCACCTTGCCGCCATCCGCTCGGCGGCAGACCGGCAGGCCGATATTTTCCAGCAGTTGCTTGAGCGGCGAAACACCGCAAAGAAGGAGTGAGGCTTGCCATCGACCGTCACTCTTCGACGATCAGTACCTCGAACGTTATGCAAACGGCGTCAACGCCATAGGCTATCTCACCCTCGAATATGGCGCATTCCGTATCGACGATCGCGATATCGAGTTTCGCTTTGGCCTGTCCGCTTCGATCGGGTGAAAGCGTCCCCTTGCGAACAAGCAATTCCGAAGCGGCCGATTCCATGACCTGGCCGTCGGCGAAAGTGCAGCCGACGAGGCTGCCGATGCCGTGCAAAGTCGCCCGCTCGATTCCGTGCTCGGCTGCCGTGCGCTCGATCGCCAGATGGACCGGTTCATTCGGCTTCAACCGGCACAGAACGGCGCGCCGCGGAGCGGTGGCGGGTGCGGCGGTATGGGGCACAGGCGTGAACAGTCGGAACCCGGTCTCGCTGTCCTCCAACTGATCCATGATGGCGCCCGACATGATCCAGGCTTCCGCCTCCACCGGTTCGGCGAACCGCGAGTCCTTCGGCATTACGTGCCCGGCTGCGCGGAACCCGTCCTCGTGCCGCCAGACACCATGGCCGTGCAGGAACGGCTCCCCGTCGCGCCGGCCGAAGGTCATGACCAGATCTTCGATGGATGTGCGGCCATCGGGCGCATGTATGTCGCTGTACCAGGCGGCATGAAGACCGTCATCCGAGAGAGTCGGTGTGACATAGGCAAGCGGCGCAAATGCACCGCTCCTGACCTTTATCATCGCGCTGTCGCAGCCTTTTTCCGCAAGCGCCTCATGGACGGCTTCGAGCACGCTCCGGCCCGGTTCGAAGATCAATCGCGTCTTCTCGGCGTGGCACCCGAGAGAGATCACCCTCGGCGTGAACGGCGCGCCAGGTTGGCGGAGACTCCGCATCATCGTCCTTCCAAAGCCAGACCGGCGTTGACGAATCCTCCATCGACCGCCAGCACCTGGCCGTTGATATAGCTCGCCTCCTCCGAGATCAGGAACGCCACGCTGGCCGCGATTTCACGCGACGAACCGTAGCGGCGCTGGGGGATGCGCTCGTGCCATTGCGCACGCACGTCATCCGTATGGACGGCACGCGACAAAGGCGTGTCGATGGCACCGGGAGCGATGGCATTGACGCGAATTTCATCCTTTCCGAGCTCGGTCGCGAGAATGTAAGTGAGCAGGTTCACCGCGCCTTTGGAGGCGCCGTAGGCGACGCGTCCCTTGTTGCCGACAAGGCCCGATACGGAGGAGATATTGACGATTGCACCGGGCGTGGCCGTCGCCAGCCAATGACGCGCCGCCTCACGGCAGACGATGAAGGTACCCGTCAGGTTGACGTCAAGAATGCGGCGGAAGTCATCGACGCTGGTTTCGACGGCAGGCCTGTCCATCGCTATGCCGGCCGAATTGATGACCGCCCGCAACGGCGCGCTCGCCGCAGCTGTTGCGACGGCCGATGCGACCTCCTTTTCATCCGTCACGCTGCAGGCGATTGCCTGCGCCGGATCGATGGGGATCGCGCGGCATACGTCCGCCAGCGCATCGGCATTGCGATCTACCAGGTAGACCCTCCAGCCGCGCTCGTTCAGAAGCCTCGCTATTTCGAGGCCGATACCGGAGGCGCCTCCCGTGATCAGTACGGATTTCATTGCATCGCTCACGGGGCAACACTCCTGGGCTCTCCAATGCCGGCGGAACCGACATCCAGTTCGCCGCGCCGTTCGAGCTCCTCGCGGATCAACTTCTTGGTGATCTTGCCATAGGCCGATTTTGGCATTTCGGACCAGAACACGATCTTCTTCGGAAGCTTGTAGCGGGCAATCTTCCCGTCCAGCCATTCCCTCAGAGCCAGCGCGTCGACCGTCGCACCGCCATGTGCGACGCAAACCGCGATGCCGACCTCTCCCCAGACCGCATCGGGAACGCCGACGATTGCAGCCTCACTGATATCCGGATGCATCAGGAGCTTCTCCTCGATCTCGCGGGGATAGACGTTGGACCCGCCGGAGATAAACATGTCGGAGGCGCGGCCGGTGATGTAGAGGAAGCCCTGTGCATCGACATGGCCAAGGTCGCCGGTACGAAACCAGCCGTTGCGGAACGCTTTCGCATTGGCCTCCGGGTTCTCGTAATAGCCGGCAAACACCGCCGGGCCGATCACGCAGATCTCGCCGGTTGCTCCCGCCGGGACTTCGTTGCCCTTTTCGTCCTGGATCTGCAGCTGCATGCCCGTCCGTTCGAAGCCGCATGTGCCGATACGCGCATCCGGGCCGTCCTCCGCACTGTGGAAGGCGGGCGGCAGGACGGTGATCGCTCCTGTCACTTCGCCGAGACCGAAATACTGCACCAGCACGGCGCCGAGCTTTTCCAGCGCCTTTTTCTGGTCGGCACGGTACATCGGCGCACCGGCATAGATGACATAGCGCAGCGACGAGTGGTCGTATCGATCGACCGACGGGTCCTCGATGAGCAGCTTTACGATAGTCGGTACGGCGAAGAGGTTGTTGACCCTCCATTCTTCGACGAGAGCCCAGAACTGCGGTATATCCAGCTTCTCGGATGGCAAGAGGATCGTGGTTGCGCCCCTTGCGACCTGGCACAGCTGATGGATCCCAGCGCCGTGCGACAGCGGCGCAACGACGATCGACCGGTCGCCATGGGTCGTAGCCGGAAAGAGATCGCCGATATGGTTGTTGATGACGAAGGCCATTTGCCCGTGCGTCAGCACGGCAGCCTTGGGTCGGCCGGTGGTACCGGACGTATAGAAATACCAGCATGGATCATCGCGATCGACGGCAACGGGCGAAACCGACCTCCCAAGATTGCGCGCAACGATCGCGTCATAGTCTTCGCCGACCTGTGACGAGCCGATCGGGATGCATGATCCGAGCTGCTCGCCCGCGGCCCGACATGCTTCGGCATGGGCCTCGAAGGCGGCCTGGAATATCATCAGCCTGGCACCGCTCGATCGAGCCAGATAGGCAACCTCCTCCGGCAGCTGCCGGAAATTCGTGGGAACCCAGACCGCACCTGCTCTGAAAGCCGCGAACATGGACTCGAACATCTGGTTGCAGTTGGCGGAGTGGACGAGAATCCGATCTCCTTTGCGCACGCCGAACTCGTGGACGAGCGCATGTGCCATGGCGTCGACCCGCGCCTCCACCTCGCTCCAGCGCCACTGGCGGTCGCCGTGAACGAGGGCGATTTCGTCCGGATCGCGTCTCGCTGCCTGCGAAAGGAAATTGGCGAGGTTCATGACCCGCGTCGAAACGGGGCTGACGCCGCCCTTGGGTTCGCTGTTCGTCATTTCGCCCGTTCCAGGATGGAGACATAGTTTGCGACGGCTGCGCCGCCCATGTTGAAGATGCCGGCGAGACCGGCGCCGGGGATCTGCATCTCACCCGCCTCCCCCATGAGTTGCATGGCGGAGATGACATGCATCGAGACCCCTGTCGCACCGATCGGATGCCCCTTCGATTTCAAGCCGCCGGAGGGGTTGACCGGCAAGCTTCCGCTCCTGGTAGTGATTCCGTCGCGGATCGCACGGTAGCCTTCGCCGGGTGCGGTCAGGCCCATCGCCTCGTATTCGATCATCTCGGCTATGGTGAAGCAGTCATGCGTCTCGACGAAGGAGAGATCGTCCAGCGTGGCGCCGGTCATGGAAAGTGCCGCCTTCCAGGCCCGCCGTGGCCCGTCGAATTCCAGCATGTTCCGGCGGCTGAGCGCAAACACGTCGTTGACGTGGCTGCGGGCCCGGAAGGCGATTGCCCGCTGCAGCGTCGCAGCCGTCTCCGCGTCGGCAAGCACGAGGGCCGCCGCCCCGTCCGATACGAGCGAGCAGTCGGTGCGGCGCAAGGGGGGCGCGACGATCGGATTCTTTTCGGAAACGGTGTTGCAGAACGCAAAACCGAAATCCCTGCGCATATGGGCGTAAGGGTTGGCCACGCCGTTCGCGTGGTTCTTGGCCGCGATCATCGCAAGTTCCTCGGAACGATCGCCATAACGCTGGAAGTAATGCTGTGCAATGCGGCCGAAGACGCCCGCAAAACCGCCTTCGACATCGGCTTCCTCTTTCCGGTAGCTGCCGCCAAGAAGGATGTCGCCGACCTCTGCCGTCGGAACGGCGGTCATTTTTTCGGCGCCGATGACGAGCGCGATGCGGCCGCGGCCGGCCTCGATGAAATCCATCGCCGTATAGATCGCCGCCGAGCCTGTCGCGCACGCGTTTTCCAGCCGTACGGACGGAACATGAGCGAGCGCCTCGTCGGTCATGCCGACAAGTGCGGCCTGAAACTCCTGCTTGGAGAAGCCACCATTCATGACCCCGACAAAGATGCCGTCGACATCCGAGGCGGCAAGGCCGGCATGCGCAAGTGCCGGCGCGGCAACCGCGGCCATCAGCGCCTCCGTGTCCGCGTAATCGGTCTTGCCGAACTGGGAGTGGGCCCAGCCTACGATCTGCGCCTTGGTCATCTGGACAATCTCCTTTTGAGAGGTCTTGCAATGGAGGCTGTGTGTCGCGTCCCGCGATCACGGAACTGCTCGGCTAGCTTGCTCTCGATGCGCGACGCTTCCTGCCTGAGAAGAGCTGCCAGCTCGCTCTGCCGCGGTTCCTGCATGCGGCTGTCGATGGCGGCAATGCTGATGGCCCCGGCGACGCCGCTATCGGGATAACGTATTGCAACGCCCACACCCCAGGAGTTGGTGAGGATAAGGCCGGGATTGACCGCATAGCCCTGAGCACGGGTAAGTTCGACGCGCCGGCGCAGTTCGTCCGGCGCAAGCATCGGATACAGCTCCTCGAGCACGGCGGCATTCTGCTCCAGAACGGAGGAAACCTCCTCGTCCGGCAGGGCCGCCAGCATGGCCAGTGAGCCGGCACCGACGCCCAGCGGGTGCACGAAGCCCGCCTGGAGCGCGTGGGTGCGGATCGGAAAGCTTCCCTCCTCGCGGTGCAGACAGACGGACGACGTTCCGCGGCGTACGGAGAGAAAGCAGGAGTCGCCGGTCTTCTGCGCAAGGCGATGCAGGCTTTCGGTCGACAGGCGCAGGAGCCCGTGCCGGCTCGATGCGAGGGTGCCGAGCACGTAGGCTTCTTCGCCGATATAATAGCGCCGGTCGCGGTCGTCCTGCTCCAGCAGGCCGGCCCTGATCAGGGCGAGCAGGAGGCGACGAACCGTGGGCTTGTTGAGCCCGCTCTGCTCGACGACTGCGCTCAGAGACATGCCTTCCATCTTGCGGCCGACCAGCGACAGGAGCTTCGCCGCACGATCGACGCTTTGCGAACCGGTCAAGTCCCTGTCGGCCGGATCGCGCATGTTTCAGTGTACCCCCATGATCGTGCAGCTCTGGCCGCCATCGACCGGCAGACAAACGCCGGTAATGAATTTCGCTTCGTCGGAAGCAAGGAAAAGCGCTGCATTGGCGACGTCCCAGGCATCGCCCATGCGTCCGCCCGGAAGGGCCGCGTTGCGGGCTGCCACCATTTCCTCGGCAGAGGCGTATTGCGAGGAGATCTGCTTGTAGATCAGAGGCGTGTCGATGAGACCGGGGACGACACAGTTCGCGCGGATCCCCTGCGGCGCATATTGAGCCGCGATCGCGACCGTCGCCTGGTTGACCGCCGCCTTCGTCGCGTAATAGGCGAAATAGGGATAGCCGGTCCAGCGGATGCCCGCGAGCGACGAGATGTTGACGACGGCGCCTCCGCCGGCTTCGATCATATGCGGGATGACAGACTTGGCGGTGCGGAACACCGAGCCGAGATTGAGATCGACGGATTGTTGGAACTGCGCTTCCGACAACTCGACCGGTCCGCCCATATGCGTGACGCCCACATTGTTGTGCAGGATGGAAATGGTGCCTAACGCCTGCCGTGCGGCTGCAACGGCCGCGTCGATAGAAGCGAGAGCGGTGACGTCTGCGGCGATGGCTACGGCTTGCCCGCCTTCCGCCGCGATGATTGCCGCCGTTTCCTCGGCTGCCGCCATATCAACGTCGACACAGGCAACCCTGGCGCCCTCACGCGCATAAAGCACGGCGGCAGCCTTGCCGTTGCCCCAGCCGGGGCCTGAGGAACCTGCACCGAAGACGATTGCCGATTTTCCCTTGAGACGGTCTGCCACTTCGAAACCTCGGTAGGCGCCACGCGCTAATGGAAGAACGCGCCGCGTCGCTGCATCGGGCGGCGAACGGCCGGGTGATACGGCCGCCTGCCTCATCATGCTCAGTTGGTCAGCCGAGGCTGGTACCCACGGCCTTTTCGAGAATGGCCCAGGCCTCGTCGCCGAATTTGCCCTTCCATTCGGAGTAGAAACCCGCGGATCTCAGCATCTCTCGGAAAGCTGCCTTGTCCGGGTCGGTGAACGCCATGCCGCTCTGGGTGAGCTGCTCGCGCACCGTGTCGTTCACCTTGGCGGTATCGGTGCGCTGGGCGATGGCAGACTCGTTGAGATGCTTGGCCGCAATCTCCCTTATGTCTTCCGGCAGGGTTTCCCAGGCCTGCTTGTTCGCCAGCATCCAGAACCCGTCCCACATATGATTGGTCATGGCGCAATGCTTCTGCACCTCGTAGAGCTTGGCGGTCGAGGCGATTGCCAGCGGGTTTTCCTGGCCGTCGACGGTGCCGGTGCTGAGCGCCGTGTAGACTTCCGCGAAATTGATCGTGGTCGGTGCAGCGCCGAAGGCGGTGAACATGGATTGCCAGAGCGGGCTCGGCGGAACGCGGATCTTGAACCCCTTGAGGTCCTCCGGCGTGTTGATCGGCTTGTTCGAACTGGTGATCTGGCGAAAGCCGTTGTCCCAGATCTTCTCCATGGGCACGAGGCCCTTCTTCTCGATCTCGCCGCGGGCATAGGCGCCCAACTCTCCGTCCATCGCCTTCCAGACGGTGTCGTAGTCGGGGAAGGCAAAGCCGATGCCACTGATGGCGGCGTTGGGCACCAGGGTCGACAGGATCAGCGGCGAGAGTGAGAAGAACTCGGTAGCGCCGTTGCGAAGCTGCGAAAGCGTTTCGGTGTCGTTGCCGAGTTGGCTGCTCGGGAAGATGTTGATCTTCAAGCGACCGCCCGTCTCCTCAAGAATCTTGTCGGCGGCTTCCTTCAGGCGAATGTTGAGCGGATGGGTGACCGGCAGGTTGTTTGCCAGCTTATAGGTGAAGTCCGCGGCATGGGCCTTGGTGCGGATCGAAGCCCCAAGCGCAACTGCTCCAGTGCCGAGTAGCATCGTTCTACGGGTTATTTTCATCGCTCTGTTCTCCTCCTGATCGTCGATGATGAATGTGGGATGGCGGGTTCACAGCAATGCGAGCGAGAACCAGGGCACGGCAGCGATCAGCAAAAGGCCAAGCACCATCGCGCCGATATAGGGCCAGATCGCTCCCATGGCTTCGTCGGGCGAAACGTTGCCGATCTTGCAGGCGATGTAGAAGCCGATGCCGATCGGCGGTGCCATCAGTCCGACGTTCATCGCGGTGACGATGACCATCGAATAGTGGACGTCATGGATCCCCATCGCACGCGCGATCGGAAACATGATCGGCGCAAGGAGCACGATCGCAGGGAGGCCTTCGAGCACGCAGCCGAGCAGCATGAACAGAGCGATCGAGACCAGCATGAAGGTGAACCATCCACCCGGCAGGCCGCTCATCATGTCGGTGAGCTCGAAGGCGAATCCGGTCTGGGTGAGCGCCCAGGCCATCGCTGCGGCGGTACCGAGGATCAGGAGGATCGCACCGCTCATCGCGGCGGTCTCGACCAGCATCCTGTAGGTTCGCCGCATGCCGATGCCGCCATAAAGGACAGTGCCGATGATGAAGGCGTAGACGACCGCGATGGTCGAGACCTCGGTCGCGGTCGCCGCACCGCTCGCGACCGCACTGCGGATGATGAACGGCAGCACCAGGGCCGGCGCCGCGATAAGGGCCGTGGCGCCGATGCGCTTCATCGACGGGCGCACGACGCCGTCGACATTTTCGCGGGCTGCCTTGATGCGTGCAAGCGCGGCAAGCGCGACCAGCAACACGAGAGCGATGGCAAAACCGCTGGTGAACAGGGCGGCGATCGAGACGCCAGCCACCGAGCCGAGAACGATCAGCACGATGCTCGGCGGTACGGTGTCGGCCATGGCGGCCCCGGTCGCCAGGAGCGCTATCATCTCCTTCGGCTTGTGACCACGGCGCTTCATTTCCGGAAACAGCGCCGGGGCAACCGTTGCCATGTCCGAGACTTTCGACCCGGAGATGCCGGACACGAGAAAGAGCGAGCCCAACAGAACGTAGGACATGCCGGCCTTGACGTGGCCGAGCATGGAGGCGAGGAAATCGACGATCGCCTTGCCCATCCCGGTCGCGTCCAGAATGCAGCCGAGAAGCACGAAGACCGGGACCGACAGCAGAATGAGGCTGGACATGCCCTCGTCCATGCGGCCGATCATGACGACCAGCGGCATCGATGTCGTGAAAGCGAGAAACAGAAGCGTCGCAATGCCGAAGCAGAAGGCGATCGGAACGCCCATCGCGAGGCAGATGGCGGCACCGCCGACGAGAAAGATCAGAATGTTGCCGTTGCCGAACGAGCTGAGCGCAGGCATCAGCAACCAGAGCACCAGAGCAACCACGAGCACGAACGCCACTGAAGCCACCACGTCGAGCGGCTTGGCGGTTCTGAGCAATTGAGCGACGGCCAGCAGCACCATCAGCACCATGCCGACAGCAATTGCCGCGGCGCGATAACCCGCTGGGATGTTCAATGCCGACGAGGTGATGTCCATTTCGCCGGCGGCATAGGTGTAAGCTGCCGGCAGCAGGACGAGAAGGAACGCCATGATGGCGACCATGCCGAGCGTTTCGGTGAACTGGCGGGCCCTTTCGCCGAGCGCATTGAGAAGAATGGTCAGCCGCAGATGTTCGCAACGGTCGATCGCGATGGCCGAACCGAGCATCGCCAGCCACAGGAAGGCGATGGACGCCGCTTCATCGATCCAGACGATCGGTCTCGACAGGCCGTAGCGAAAGGCTACGCCGGAGAGCAGCATGGCGATGATCGCCACTAGCAGAACGGCGGACAGCGCTTCGACGGGGCGCATCAGCCGCGAACCCGGCCGGGCCTCCATCGTCTCTGCGAGCACGGCGAATTCGGAAACGCCCTCCGTCGTGGTGGTCATCGGCTTTCCTCCCTTACGAACCGTCCGATCGCGTTCCGCGCACAAGTCGTGCGCATCACTGCGGATTGAACGGCGTCAAAGCTCCTCCCCAGAGGCGTCGACCGAAACAAATGGCTGCATCGGATCGACATTCCAGATCGTCTGTTGCCCTCCACAGCACTGTTCGATCCGGTCCACGTTGTAGGCGATGTGAAAAGAGCACGCAATATGCGATGCTAAGCAATTGAAATGCCGCTACATTCAGTTTTTAAATGGATCCATAATGTGGACCATGGCTTACGTTGGCTTTGTCGCGCCACAAGCCTGGGGCCCGTGGTCGCCTGGCACGAATCGCCTCGCCGCAGCCACGGTGCGGCCGAGCCACTCGTGCTCCAGCCTGCAGGTTGCCTCCATGTCCTCCGTCTGCGGCAGCCAGTGCTCGAGGATGCAACTCATGTCGTCAGGGCAATGCGACAGGCAAGCGAGGATTTCCTCGATCTCCGCCCTGCCCTCGCCAAGTGGCGTGCCATGGATACGGAAGCCGACGCCATAGGGATCGGGGGTAATCCGGTAGTCCTTCAGATGCAGGTTGATCGTATAGGGAGCCAGCATTCGGATCGTCGTCATGGGCCACTCGCCGGCGCAGATCGAATTTGCCACATCGAGGCAGACCCCGAGTGAGTCGTCCGCCACAGACTCCAGCAGCTCCACCATTCGCGGAGAGGGATAGTTGAAGTGGTTTTCTATGGCGAAGCGCAGGCCGGACCGTTTCCCGTCCGGAAGTATCTCCCGGATCTGAGCAGCCAGTTCGGACACGGGAATCTGCGCATCGGCGGCATCAAGCGCGACGCGCAGGATTCTGGAGCCGATCCGCTCGCCGATAGGGATGTAGCGCCCGAGTTCCTCCGCGTCGAAGCTCTGCGTGCCAAGCTCCAGCGCGATGCCGTAGCTGTCGGCGCGCTCCCTGAGCGCCATCTGCTGGGCGGTCGTCAGGCGGTCGAGCGGCAGATTGTCGGCATACTGGACCACGCTCAGGTCGTGAGCGTGGGCGATCTCCAGCACCTCCATCGCGGTCATCGGCCGGACAGGTTGCAGATCCTTGATGCCTATCGACCAGCGGAAGGCATAACTCCCCAGTCCGAGCTTCATGGGCTCCTCCAAAGTTTGAGCGGTGCCTGCTGAGGCGCCGCTTCCCGATCAATGGATCAGCGAGCCGCCGTTCACGTCGACTTCAGAGCCGGTGACGTAAGCCGAGAGGTCGGAAGCGAGGAAGAGCGCGCAACCGGCCACATCATCCGCGGTTCCCGGGCGCCCCATGGGGATGCCCGCTTTGATTTCCTCCAGTTTCTCCGGCGTCAGCAGGCCGCCCGTGATGTCGGTCGCGATGAAGCCGGGGCAGATCGCGTTGACCCTCACATTGTCGGGTGCCAACTCGCGGGCCATTGCTTTGGTCAGGCCGAGAACGCCCGCCTTTGCCGCGGAATAGTGCGGCCCGCCGAATATACCGCCGCCGCGCTGGGCCGAGACCGAGGATAGGTTGACGATCTTGCCCTGCTTGCGCGAACGCATATGAGGGATCACCGCCTGGCTGCAGTAAAGCGTGCCGCGCAGGTTCACATCGAGCACGGCATCGTAGTTCTCCGGCCCGATCTCCATGATCTTCAGCGGCTGGGTGATCCCGGCATTGTTTACGAGGATGTCGATCCGGCCCCATTTCGAAATCAAGGCATCCATGACGGCGCGAACGCTCGCGAGGTCGGTCACATTGCATGCCATGCCGACGTGCTCCGGACCAAGGCTGGCGGCCGCCTCTCTGGCCGCGGCCTCGTCAAGGTCGAGAATGGCGACCGTGGCGCCATGTTCGGCAAAAAGCCTGGCCGTGGCCTTGCCCAGACCGCGCTTGGATGCAGCACCCGTGATCACGGCAAAATTGCCCTTAAGTAGAGCGGCTCCCATTGAATTCTCCTGTTTCCGGAAGGTCCGGCGCGGGCGCCGGAGCGAAGAGGTGGATGTGTTTGAAACGGCGCGTCAGAGCCAGCTGCGGATCTTCTGCACCATCGACTTGGTCGAGATTCCGTAGCGCTCATGAAGCGTCGGCAGCGCTCCCGCGTCCAAGAACTGGTCCGGCAGACTGATCATTCGGAATGTCGGCGTCGCGCCGTTCGAAAGGAGCGTCGCCGCCACGGCCTCGCCCAGTCCGCCAACGCATGTGTGGTTCTCCGCAGTGACGACCAGCCGGCCGGCCCGCCGAGCCTCGGCGATGATCGTCCCGGTATCGAGCGGCTTGATCGTCGGGCAATGGAGGACCGCAGCCGAGATTCCCTGCCCCTCGAGTTCGACCGCCGCATCGAGCGCCCGCATCGTCATGAAGCCCGAGGCGATGATCAGCGCATCCGTGCCGTCGCGCAGAAGCTTCGCCTTGCCCAGTTCGAATTTGTAATCGGGGCAATGCCGGCGGATCACCGACGGCACCTTGCCACGCAAGAGCCGCATATAGACCGGCCCCTCATGGGCTGCGATGGCGGGTACCGCCTCGGCCACGTCGACGGCATCGCATGGATCGATGATGGTCAGGTTGGGCAGGCCGCGGAAGATCGCCATGTCCTCGGTCGCCTGATGGCTCGGCCCATAGCCGGTGGTCAGGCCCGGCAGGGCACAGACGATCTTGACGGGCAGGTATTCTTCGGCAATCGCCATGGCGATGAAGTCATAGGCACGGCGCGAGGCGAAGACGGCATAGGTGGTTGCAAAGGGCATGAATCCCTCGCGCGCCAGACCGGCCGCCGCCGAGATCATCACCTGCTCGGCCATGCCCATCTGATAGAAACGATCCGGAAAGGCCTCCGCGAAGACATGCAGGTCGGTGTATTTCGCGAGATCGGCCGTGAGGCCCACGATCCTGTGATTGCGGCGAGCTTCCGCGACCAGGGCATGGCCGAACGGGGCAGAAACCGTCTCATAGCCTTCCGCCGCCAGTGAGGCGATCATCGCGGAGGTGCGTCCTCCCTCGCCGCTCTTCGGCGGCAGGCGCGGTTCCCATTTGTGGTGCGGGTCGTAGGTGCGGTTGACGCTCATGGTCTGCTTCTCCTCAATCCGGCCGGTTCGCGTCGAGGGCGGCCAGCGCCTTCTGCCATTCATCTGCTTCGACGCGGACGAAATGCGTCACATCGCGTTGTTCGAGGAACGGCACGCCCTTGCACATCAAGGTGTCGCATATGATGACGCGAGGCATGGCCTCTTCCAGCGCACGGGCCGCATCGAAGGCGGCTACGAGGGCGGGAATGTCATTGCCGTCGACCCGTTGCACATGCCAGCCGAAAGCGGTCCACTTTGCGCCAAGCGGCTCCGAACACAGCATCTCGGTCGACTTGCCGTCCGCCTGCTGATCGTTGAAGTCGACGAGACAGATCAGATTCCCGAGTTTGTGATGAGCGGCCGACATCGCCGCTTCCCAGGTCGAACCTTCGCCCAGTTCTCCATCCGACATCAGGTTATAGACGAAGGCCGGGTTTTTCTTGGCCTTCAGCCCCAACGCCATGCCGACGCCGATGCCAAGCCCCTGCCCCAGCGATCCGCCGGTGATTTCCATTCCCGGCGTGTAGGAGGCCATGCCGGACATCGGCAGGCGGCTGTCGTCGGTGCCATAGGTCTCGAGTTCCTGTTCAGGAAGGATTCCCGCCTCGATAAGCGCTGCGTAAAGAGCGATGGCGTAGTGTCCGATCGACAGCAGAAATCGGTCGCGCCCCTCCCATTCCGGGACCTGCCGCCGATAGGTCAACGCATGAAAATACGATACCGCGAGGACATCGGCGATGCCGAGCGCCTGGCCCACATATCCTTGCCCCTGAACCTCGCCCATCCGAACGGCCTTGCGCCGGATTTCCCAGGCGCGACGCGCAAGACTCGTGTTCGACAGCTGAACTGCCGGGCTTTGGCTGGTCATGGTTCCTCCCTTCACCTGTCGGCGCAAAAGACGTCCGCTCGGTCATTACTGGACTCGGCAAGGGCTGCCGGCAATTAAGGAAATCGAACAAGTTGTTAAGCAAAACTTAGGTGACGCTCCGATGAAGATCGGCGATGGTCAAGCCAAGGCGGAGCGAGGAGGACGCTCGACTGCATGCAGTACGCCGCGAAAGCGAGTTGCCTCTGAACGATTTCCCAGGATGTCGAACACAGGGACGGCTTCGAGCGGACGATTCTCTTCGCCGATCGGGACAGGACATTCTCAGGGAGGAGAAAAATGAACCTTCGTCATCTGTTGGCCGCCGCCGTGCTGTCGCTCTGCGCCGGCCCCGTCGGCGCGCAGACCTACCAGCTTTCGCACAACGCCGCCGCAGGCAATCCCAAGGACGTTGCGTCGCTGAAATTTGCCGAACTCGTCGAGCAGAAATCGGACGGGCGTCTGAAGATCGACGTCGGCGGCAGCGCTCAGTTCGGCGACGACGCCGAGACCATTACCAACATGCGGCTCGGCACCATTGCCTTTTCCGCCAACTCCCAGGGGACGACATCGGCCGTGGTGCCGGAAATCGCGCTCCTTGGCCTCCCGTTCCTGTTCCAGGATCTGAAACAGGCCGAGGCCGTGATGGACGGACCCGTCGGCGACAAGATCGCCGCCGCGGCCGAACAGCAGGGCCTAGTCGTGCTTGCCTGGTGGAACAACGGCATTCGCGAAACCTCCAACTCGAAGAGGCAGATCACCGCACCGTCGGATCTCGCCGGTATGAAGATCCGCACGCCGCCGGATCAGATGACCGTCGACATCTTCACCGCGCTCGGCGCATCGCCGACGCCGATGGCCTTCTCCGAGCTCTACATCGCATTGCAGCAGGGTGTCGTCGACGGCCAGGAAAACCCGCTGATCAACATACATTCGTCGAAGCTGCACGAGGTGCAGCCCTATATCTCCATGACCAACCACAAATACGAATCGACGCCGTTCCTGGCCTCGAAGATCGTTTTCGACGCGCTGCCGCCGGAAGATCAGCAGATCATCCGCGATGCCGCCCGGGAAGCCGGTCAACTGAACCGGCAGATGGTCGGCGAACAAAGCACCCGACTGCGCAGCGAACTGGAATCCGCCGGCGTCAAGATCAACGACGTCGACCCGGCGCCGTTCGTCCAGGCGACGCAGTCGGTCTATGACAAATGGCGGGCGCAGTACCCCGAGCTCGTCGACGAACTCGTCGGGGCCGCCAAGGCAGCGGCAGTCCAGTGATGGCGATGGACAACGTCCGCAACAGCGGCGCAAGTGCGGACCTGCCCGCCTTGCGCACCGCCAATCGGGTCGGCCTCGTTCTGGACACGGCGGCGATCGTTGTTGCCGTCGCCTCGATAGTCGCAATCTTCCTCGCCCTCATGACAGAGGTCGTCGTGCGCTATCTCACCCATGCGAGCCTCGGGTGGCCCAACGAAGTGCCGAACCTGCTGTTCCCATGGCTCATCATGGGCGGCATCGTAGTGGGCGCGCATCGGGGATCTCATATCGCCGCCGAAGCGTTCCGAAGCCTGCTCACCACCGAGCAGCTGCGCATCCTGCTGATGCTGATCCATCTTCTGGTCGCCGTGGCCTTTGCCTATCTCGGTTACCTGTCGCTTCAGGTGATCTCGATCACCAGGGCGCAGGTCTTTCCGATGACCGGACTGGGGCAGGCCTGGGCCTATAGTTCCCTGCTGTTCGGCTTCGGCGGCATCGCGCTCGCCTCCCTGGTCAACCTCGTACGCGTCGCATTCTGCGACGACCCGAAGACGCTGGATAAACCGGAAACGGAGCATATGACATGACCGCGATCATGACCGGCCTCTTCGCCGCATTGCTGGCCATTTCGGTTCCAGTCGGTTACGCGCTGATCATCGCTGCGGGCGCAGCGATCCTATGGCAGGGCGGAACGCCGACCGTGCTTGCGGTGGTGAAGCTGTTCCAGCCGACCCAGAGCTTTCCGCTGCTGGCCATACCCTTTTTCATCCTGTCCGGCTCACTCATGATGTCAGGCACGCTTGGCCAGAAACTCGTGCAGTTCGCGGCAGCACTCGTCGGGCGTTTCCATGGCGGAATGGGTCAGGTCACGGTCGTCGGATCCACGATCTTCGGCGGTGTCTCCGGCTCGGCAGTCGCCGAAGCATCGGCGCTCGGATCGATGCTCATCCCCTGGCAGAAGAAAGAAGGATATCCGGCAGGCTTTGCGGCGGCCGTTACCGCCTCTTCCTCGACCATCGCCGGCCTGATCCCGCCTTCCATTCCCCTGATCCTCTTTTCGACGGTGGCAAATTCCTCTATCGCGTCGCTGTTTTCGGCTGCAGTCCTGCCGGGATTGATGCTCGCCGGCGGAATGATGATCGTTTGCTATCTGTCGGGGCGCATTCGGAATTTTCCCCGCCTGACGGATGCCGGGCAATTGAAGTCCTTCGGTCGATCTACGCTGTCGGCACTGCCTGCACTCGCCATGCCGTTCTTCATCATCCTGTTGCTGCGGGCGGGGATCGCAACGCCGACCGAAGTCAGCGTAATCGCCGTCTTCTACGCGCTGCTGGTCAGTCTGCTGCTCTATCGGGACCTGACGTGGGGGCGGATCCACGCGGCCCTCGTCGGAACCGTGATCACCACCGGCGTCGTCATGCTGGTCATCGCCGCATCTAGCCTCGTCGGCCACGTCCTCATCACCGAGCGTGTGCCCACCATCGTAGCCAACTGGGCACTGGAAACGCTCGGAAGCGCCATCCTGATCATCCTCATGATGAATCTCATCATGCTGGTCGTGGGGATGTTTCTCGACCTGCCCGCAGCGATCCTGCTGCTCGGGCCCACCTTCGTCGCCATCGGTCATGCAATCGGCATGGACCCGATCCAGCTCGGCGTGATGATCTGCATCAATCTTTCGATCGGACTGTTTACGCCGCCGATCGGAACAACGCTTTTCATCGGCGCCGTGATCGCCCGCGTACCGATCGGGGCCGTGGTCAGGGAGTTGTGGCCCTTCTACATCGTTGCCGCAGCCGTCCTAGTGCTGATGTCCTATGTTCCCGCTCTGACGATCTACTGAGGACCGATCATGAAGGATAAGAAGACAATCGCGTTCGTTGGCCTCGGCTCCATGGGTTTGCCGATGGCCGAGAATCTGATCAGGGCGGGCAATACGGTGCACGGCTTCGACCTGCGGGCCGAGGCTATGGCGACACTCGCTGCCACTGGCGGGATAAGGTCTGCAAACCCCGCAGAAGCCTGCAGGGGAGCAGAAGTTCTGGTACTGATGGTCGTGAATGCGGAACAGGCACGTTCGGTGCTCCTCGAATCCGGCGCTCTTTCGGCCCTGCCCCGAGGTGCTCATATCTGCCTCATGGCAACCTGCCCTCCCGATGAGGTCAGGCGACTGGCTGACGAAGTGGAAGCCAGCGGCAGGGTGCTTGTGGATTGCCCGGTCTCCGGCGGCGTGGTCGGGGCAAAGGCGGGCACTCTCACCATCATGGTGGGAGCTCCGGAAGCGGCGTACCACGCGGTTGTGCCAGTGCTTCGGGCAATGGGCGACAAAGTCTTCCATTGCGGACCGGAGCAGGGCCAGGGCGCCGTCGTCAAGGCGATCAACCAACTCCTCTGTGGCGTGCACCTCGCCACTGCGGCTGAGGCCCTGGCGCTCGGCGAAAAGGCAGGTGTCGACGCCGCGACCCTGCTCGAAATCGTCTCCAACTCCGCTGCCTCGAGCTGGATGCTGAAGGACCGTGGACCTCGCATGATCACGGAAACGCCGCCCGTAACCAGTGCCGTTGATATTTTCGTCAAGGATCTCGGCATCGCACTGGCAACAGGGCGGTCGGTCAGCATGGCGCTCCCGCTTGCGGCGGCCGCCCATCAGATGTTCCTGGCCGAAAGCGGCAGCGGGAATGGTCTGGAGGACGACAGCCAGGTGATTGCCGCCTATCGCCGCCTGAACGGCATCACTTGACATAAACGGGGCGCGTGCAGCAATTGACGGATGGCTGCGCGTCATCCTTCCGTCAGCGCGGCGGAACTGCGCCCCGGAGGCAAGCTTGCCGATCAACCCCAACCTCAACTCGCTCGCCTATTTCGAGGCAGTCGCCCGTACGGGACGAGTATCCCTTGCGGCGGCCGAACTGGGGGTCTCGGCAGCGGCCGTCAGCCAGCAGCTGAAGCAACTGGAAGAGCAATGGGGCGTACGGCTGTTCCGTCGAAAGGACCGGCGGCTCAGCCTGACGATCGACGGCGAGCTGCTGTTCCAGACGACGACGAGTGCTTTCCGGATGATCCGCGACGCCCGCTCGGCAGTTCTGCGCCAGCGCAACAGCCGCCAGCTGACGATGCGTTCCAGCCCCAGTTTCGCGGTGCGCTGGCTAACGCCGCGGCTCAAGAGCTTCCTCGACGCCAATCCGGACTGGGGCGTGCGTGTCGATGCAACGCCGGATTTTTCCGATTTCGAGACCGAGGTGATCGACCTCGACTTGCGTTACGGTTCCGGCGCCTGGGAGGGGCTGCGTACCGAGTGTATCATCAGCGATTTCGTCCTGCCGATGTGCAGCCCCGACTATCGCGACCGGCTGCGTTCGGTCAGCGACGATCCGGCGCTGCAGTTTGCCCAGGCGCGGCTCATCCATTCGGTGAAGGCACTTTACCAATGGGACGTCTGGCTTGTCGTTCACGACATCGACCCACCGACAGAACAGGCCCCGTTACGCTTCGATCGTTCCTCGATGGCGATCCAGCTTGCGCGCGACGGCGCCGGGATCGTGCTGGATTCGGCAACGCTGGCGCAAGAGGAACTGGAGCGCGGCAGCCTCGTGCCGCTGTCCACTGCGTTCGAGGTCGTCGAGTTTCCCGCCTACTGGATCGTCTGTCCGAGCCGCCACATCAACCGCCGCCCGGTCCGCCTCTTTACCGATTGGATAAGGACGGAAGGGACGAAGTTCGACCAATCGGCACGCGCCCTTCTCGAAAAGTTCGGCTGCCGGCTGCGTCTCGCCCGGGACGGTGAACCCGGTCTTCGCTAGGTCATCGCTGCCCCGTCATTCCCAGACGGCACCGGGGAAGGCGTCCAGCGGTATCTTGAGGTATCGGCGGCCATTCCCCTCGGCGACAGGCAGTTCTCCGCCGCGAATATTGACCTGCAGCGCATGCAGAATCAGCTTGGGCATCGGTAAGGTCCTGTCGCGCGCCTCGCGCAGATTGACGAAATCCGTCCCTGTTTTTCCGGCGACATGCGCATTGTTGGCTTTCTGATCCGCCACCGTACTTTCCCACAGAGCTTCACGGCCGCCTGGCCGGTAGTCATGTCCGGTGAAGAGGCGGGTCTCACCCGGAAGGGTGAGAATGGCCTGAATCGAATTCCACAGGCTCTCGGCGCTGCCGCCGGGAAAGTCGGCGCGGGCGGACCCGCTGTCAGGCATGAACAGCGTGTCGTGAATGAAAGCCGCATCGCCGACAATGTAGCTGATCGACGCAAGTGTATGCCCCGGCGAGTGCAATACACGGGCCTCGAGGTTCCCGATATTGAAGATATCGCCATCGCGAAACAGCCGATCCCACTGTGAACCGTCACAGATGAAATCCGGCCAATTGTAGATCTGTTTCCAGATCTGCTGCACGCTTTTCACGTGCTCGCCGATGGCCGTTGGCGCCCCCGTTCGACCTCTGAGATAGCGTGCCGCCGAGAAATGATCCGCATGCGGATGGGTGTCAAGTATCCATTCGACACTCAACCCCTGCTTGGCCACATGATCGAGGATGGCGTCGGCGTTCGTCGTCGCGGTGGAGCCCGATTTCTGATCGAAGTCGAGCACCGGATCGATGACCGCGCATTTGCCCGTTTCCGGGTCGGCCACGACATACTGAATGCTGCCAGTGGCCGCGTCGTAAAAGGCAGCTACATCAGGCCCGTGCATGTGCGGTGCCTTTCTCGGCCGCTACACGAGGGAAGAAGATCGCATGTGCCGGATCGAAGTCGTAATCCTGCTCGAACGCCGGAGCGTCGGCGGCCAGTTTCGCTACGGAATCGAGGATGAATTTCACCTTTTCGTCCGAGAGCAGAACGCTGAAATTCAACCGCGTGAAGCCGGGCTTCTTTATTTCGTCGCCGGCGAGGATGGCTCGGCGCATCTGCTCTGACTGCTGTGCATCGATTGACAGCAGCCTGTGAACATAGGGCCCGGCGCAGGCGCAACCGCCACGGGCCTGAATGCCGAACCGGTCGCTCAGCATGCGAGTAACGAGTTGCTGGTGCATAAATCCCCCCTTGCCGTTGCGGATGCGGAAGGAAAAAATTGGTAGCCGGTCCAGCGCGGGAAGTCCAAGTATCTCCAATTGCGGGACATCCTTCCATGCGGAAAAGGCACGAACGGTAAGCTGGCGATTGCGCTTCGCCATTTCCTTCAATCCGATTGCGTGCTTGACGGCAAAGGCGAGAGCCGCCCGGATGTCCCCGACGACGTTTGGTGTCCCCGCCTCTTCGCGGGCTTCGAGGCTGTCGCTGTAATCATGCGTCTCCGGCGAGACGAATTTCACCGTCCCGCCACCCGGCCAGGAAGGTTTGCTCGTTGCCAGGCCGTCGCGCCGGACGATCAAAATGCCGGAAGCGCCCGGGCCGCCAATGAACTTGTGTGGCGAGAGAACGATGGCGTCGATCTCCGCAGAGCCGCTCGGCGACATCGAAATCGGTACATAGGGACCGGCCCCTGCATAATCCCAGATCATCTTGGCCCCGGCCGATTTCACCAGGTCGGTAATCGCGGCGACGTCGCTGGTGATTCCCGTAATGTTCGAGGCCGCGGACAATGTACAGATGGTCAGGTCGCAAGATCCGGCTCGCAGTGCCTGATCCAGAATGAAAAGGTCCGGGCCGCCCCCCGGCGACTCGGTCAGCTCTACGATTTCCGCCCCGCTTTCGCGCCAGGGAAGTATGTTGGAGTGGTGCTCGTACGGACCGATGATGACCCGTACGGTCTTGCCTGCCGCGATTGCTTCCGCGACGCCGAACAGTTTGACGAGGCGGTTCAGCCCTGAAGTCGCGCCGGATCCGGTAAAGATGACCGCATGTCTTTCGTCCGCTCCGCAGCACTCGGCGATCAACGCCCGCGCCTCCCGCCGCATGCGGGTTATGAAGCCGCCGCAGTAGGAAGCCTCGGTATGGCTATTGGCGTAAAATGGCAGGACCTCTTCCAGGATGAAGCGTTCAACCGTTCCAAGCGCCCGGCCGGATGCAACATAGTCGGCATAGACCAGGTTCTTGATGCCGTAGGGGCCCTCGATCTGAGAAGTGGCGCCGACGAGATCATCCCGCAGGAAGTCTATAAGACCGCTGCGGTCCAGCCCTCGGCGAAAGCGCTCCAGAGGCGTGACGTTCTCTTTCGGCTCATAGCGGACAGCTTGCACAATCACCTCCCGAGGCTTGAATGTTGACATCGATTGTATTCTGCCGCACCGTCGAAATGTTCACCTATTTTCTGCAATTCCTCTCGGATTTTGTGTCACATGATCGAATCTCAAGCTAAAGTCGACGGGTTCGATCTGAAGATCCTGGTGGCGCTGCAGAAGGATTCGAACCTGTCGCAGCGCGAACTGGCCGAGAAGGTAGGGCTGTCGCAAAACGCCTGCTGGCGCCGCCTCCAGCGGCTTCACGCGATCGGAATGATCCGCGGATCCCACAGCGATATAGATATCGGCGCGTTGGGCCTCGATCTCATCGTATTCGTGATGATTCGCACGCGCCATCATTCCAAGGAGTGGAGCGACGCCTTCAGGGCGCATGTCGAGAAACTTCCCGAAGTCATCGATTTTTACCGCATCGGCGGCGAATGGGACTACCTGATCAAGGTCGTCACCAGGGGCATGTCCGGCTATGACGCCTTTTATCAGAAGCTCATCACAAATTTCGACCTCGCCACCGTGACCGGCTTCTTTTCGATGGAAGCGATCATCAACAACCGTCCTGTGGATTTGACGCGTCTCCGGTGAGCCTCTCGATTTGCGTAGTTTCAAGGCCATTGTCGATCGCGTACGGCTCGAAACGGCCGCAGTGCGCGTCGTTCACGATTAGCGCCGCGTCGCTGATGGACGTTTGAAATCGCCATGCTTGTGGCCTCATGCCGCTCCCGTCCGATCGGATGCGGCGGGACGACAAGAGGGGGAGATCTGCCGTGAGCTACATCATCAGCACCGCCTATGCGGCGGTCCTTCTCAGCGCCGTCTTCGTCATCGTCCGCTGGGGCAACGTCCACTGTCGCGGGCTAACTCCCGTCGGCATATACACATTCGTGGCGCTGCTCTTCACCGCTGGCCTGGATATGGGGCTGGTCATGCTCCCCTTGACCGAGTTTCCGGCCTATGCGGCCGATAGCGCCTACGGCTTCACTAATCCTCTCGCAATCGAGTTCGGCATGTGGGGACCATTGGTCTGGATGATGTACTTCCTCTCGGCCTTCTACTTCGTTGTCCTCGAACCCCGGCTCAAGATCTTCGAGATCGCCGCCGTCAAATGGGTCTACAATCTCACGGTCATCGCGACATGCGCGTTCACCTGCTATCTCTTCCTCACGGCCTTGCCGAGCTATATCGAGGGAATCTCGATGCCGGCGCGCTGGGCTATCGTCGTCGCCGTCATCGCGGCATCAGTCTATTCCAGCAGCAACGTCAATTTCATGAAATGGCTGGCCGTCACCTCGACATGGATGTTCGTGACCCTGGCTCTCGTGGCGCTTCTGGCAGCTGCGTATTTCTACAGCAATATTGGCCTCAGCGGCCTCGTGTCTAACGTGGGCTTGCTGTCGGACTATTTTGCCAACCTGCACCGCTTCGTCGGTCCGATCACGGAATATCACGAGTTCTACCTGTTCTGGTGGTTCTCCTGGAGCATCATGATCGGCCAGTTCGTTTCCATGTTCGTCGGAGGGCTGAGGACATGGCGGCTGGCGGTCGCGATGATCCTCCTGCCTTCGATCCCCTTGGCAGTGTGGTTCGCGGTGCTTTACATCTATTTCCAGCAGCAGATCGTTATACCGACGTGGCTGAACTGGTTCATGGTCACGGTCGGCATCATCTTCGTCGTGAATTCGCTCGACTCCCTGATCCGTCTCTACGGCCTCAATCTCGGCTGGACGAAGTCGCGGCTCGGAGCGGGAGCATACTATCCGCTGCACTTCTTTCTTCAGCTGGGTCTGGTCATGGCCTACCAGTTCACGCCGTTCAGAATCGAATGGGTAGGCGTGATCGTGATCGGCATTTACGCGGCGATCTATGCGCTTATTTTGCGCCACCACGTCCATGTTCGTGCGGCAGTGACCGAGGCGCGGAGCGCGGCAGCTTAAGGATAGGGATTTAAATTGCGCGGCTCGGCCTTGTTCACCCTTTGCAACCGCCGAGGCGTCGCCGATTGCGCAAATGAGCGAGAGCATTCGCGGGAAAACTGTGTGCGATCCGGTGTCGAGATGCCCGGTTGCGTCAGGAGCAGGCTTGATTCAGATAAAATTAACCGTAACAGGCGTCGGTGACCTTCTTCGTCGAGTTTTGCCCCGGTTTGCTCGCATTCACCTCGCCATGATGGGGGATGGATAAAGCGGGAATAGCCTTTCTGGTACTCATACTCGTGCTCATCTCTATCGTGATGAGCATACTTGCGGTCGAGCGGGAACCGGAGGCGCCGCCCACCGGGTCGATCATCGCCCCGGCCGTCAGAACCCGTCATGGCTGCCGGCGGCCCCAAAGAAGCCGAAGGCCATTTGCAAGATAGTACACTAAGTACACTATCCCTCTTGGCTTCCCGGGAGGCGTGGATCTCTCAGTTGAAGGTGTGCGCTTTGAGTTTCAAGCTGCCGTCTGCCTGTCTCTCAAAAACATGGGTTGCCAACCCCGAAAGGCCGTCGGCTTCCTTTGTCACCAGCGGACGTGGAAGCCTGCTCCACGAAGCGCCTCTCATGGCATGTTCGGCGGCGCGATGAATTGGTAGTACGCCCACACCAGGACCAACCCCGCTATCACGGCAAGCCAGGTAAGCGTCTTCCGCCGCACTGGAGTGGCCGCCCTCGGCTGCGGCTTCGATTTGCGTCGCTCAAATTTAATGATCTTATCGTCGCTCATGCGGTCCTCTCCTCAGCGGCGGACGTAATAGCATAATGTTGCTGGTTCGCTCGAAACAAAAACATGACAAATCGTATCCCGAAAAGGAGCATGGCGTGACCCAGGTGTCAGAGGCGGAAGTTGCGGCCCGATGGAACGACAATGCCGATCAATGGGCGCATGATGTTCGACACGGTTACGACACTTATCGAGACCTATTCACGCTCCCGGCATTCCTGGCCTTCCTTCCCCCAATCAGCGGCTTGGACGTGATCGACTTCGGCTGCGGCGAAGGTTTCAATACGAGACGGTTCGCCGCAATGGGCGCTCGAATGACCGGCATCGATCTTTCGGAGCAGATGATCCGCCATGCTCGCGCTGTTGAAGAGCAGCAGCCGCTCGGCATCCACTACGGGATTAAATCTTATAACCAGAACACCGGTTTCGAGGATGCCTCCTTCGATGCGGTCGTCTCAACCATGGCATTGATGGATGGGCCAGACTTCCCAGCCGCGATGCGAGAGGCATTCAGGTTGCTGCGCCCCGGCGGGTTTATCGCGTTCAGCATCCTGCACCCCTGTTTCATCACTCCCGGATTGCGATGGCAGAAGGAGGGTGATGGTAGGGCGACGGGGCTGGTGGTGTCACGCTACTTCGATCGAACCAATTTCGTTGAAAGATGGCGCTTTGGCGACCGCCCGAGTGAGGAGGACGTCGTGCTGTTTGAGGTGCCACGCTTTCCCCGCACTATCAGCGAATATCTCAACGGCATCGCTGATGCCGGGTTCCGCATCGTCGAAGTGCGCGAGCCGCAGCCGACGGCGGAGGCATGCGAACTCGCACCTCGTTTCGTCAGATGGCGCGATCTGGCCGCATTCCTGCTCATGATCCGGGCCGAGCGTGTTGCCTGACAGGCCACGCGCCTTTGCAATCGGGGTCGCTAGCCCGTGTCTGAGGTACGCTCTGCTACCTGTCTCTCCGGGATGGACAGTTGCGGCGGCAAGGTTCGAACTTGCGAGCTCCAGCTTATGAGCCACGCGGCTTACCAGTTGCCCTGCCCCTGCCGGATTGTTGCCGGATGCATCCACCCCCCTTAAGCGTTAGGGGACAGATTTGACCACTTGCTTTGACTAAGCCCATGCGCGAGCCTCGCGTCCCAGTCACCATCGATGGCTGCACAACACTGTCGAACCCGAGGAGCTTACAGATGCGCACCCTATTGATCCCCGCCGCTATGCTCGTCAGCTTGTCTGGAACTGTTGCAGTTGCAGCCGAAGGCGACGAAGCGTTCGCTACGGCTGACAAGGAACTGAATTCGACGTTCAAGGAAATTGAGGCGCGCATTGGCGATGACGCCGACACGAAAAGGCTTCTGATCTCCGCCCAAAAGGCCTGGATTTCCTTTCGCGACAATGAGTGCGCATTTCAGACATCAGCCAGTGCCGACGGTAGCGCCTATCCTATGCTCGTCACCGCCTGCAGAACCGAATTGACGGCCGATAGAACGAAGGCACTTAAGGCCTACCTCAATTGCCAGGAGGGAGATCTTTCCTGCCCAGTACCCTCTGGGCAATGACGGTTCGAAGGCGACCACCCTGCCGCACGACTGCACGACTTGCGCGGTACGTTCATCACCGAGCGGAGACGCGAAGGATCGCCGACAGAGCAGATCGCATGATCACCGCAATACTAAGATGAAACAGGCTCGCTGATCGAGATTTGAACATTTCCTGCCTTCGGTCAGCTCAGCCGATATGATAATCATGGTCGAAAATGCGCAAAGCGGCCCATACCGCCATCGTGCACAAAACAGCGGCGGCAGATATGACGAGCAGTAATTGCAAAGGGCTACCGTATTCCACCGCCTCGATCCCAACCGCAGCCAACGCCACTCCGATCGACTTGATAAAAACAGCGACAATAATCTCAACGACGCTTCTGATCATCGAGCGCCCTTTCCGATAAAAAGTTACTGGTAAAATTTAGGGGTATTAATCCACCAGAGGTAGCGAAGCGCTTAACGAAAGTCAACCGGCAGCTTTCCGTCGCCGGTTCAGTGCAAACACGCTTTGCACGGCCTAGGGTCAGCTTGAAAACTGCTGTCACGACGCTTGCAGGATCTTCCGGCGCGTCGGAGTTTTAGCGCCTGGGCTCCGCAAGGCAGGCGCCACCATAGCTGCCGACGCAGGCGCTACGGCTCATGAGTTGATGGCGATGTACGGCTGGACTCGGCTCGCGATGGCCGAGATGTACGCGAAGGCAGCCGATAAGCCTTGCAAAGACGGCTTCGGAACGCCGCGCGAACAGAATATAGGTCGCACCAAAATCCGTGCTCGGTCGCACCTTAAATAAGATCAACAGCTTAGATGGTGGTTTGGCGACCCCTGCAGGACTCGAACCTGCGACAACCTGCTTAGAAGGCAGAAAGCTAACCCCGCATTTGCAGGCTTTCCTCCGGAAAAACTGTAAACGGTGGCCCGAGAATCATTGAGAAATCCGGGCTCGATGTAAACGGAAAGGCCGCTTACTTAACTGGTGCAGAAGACCAGTTCGCTTTTATTTCGGGACTCGGTGACTCGGATTTGCATTTGCCGTTTTCGGCCAACGCACACGGTCGTGACCGCATTTTACTGGACTTCAGGTTGTATTTTTGCTTGAGAGCAATCCCACAACAGGAGACCGGAATGACAGACTCGGAAATGCGCGCCACCGTCCAAGCCACCTTTATGATGCTCCAGCGGTTGATAGTCGAAGTCGCCGCGTCGAAAGGAGAGGAAGGTATGGACTGGATAGACGGCTTCCGAGACAACCTCACCTCAGAGATGAAGAAGGTCGAAGAGCTGCAGAAGCGCCGGCACGATGTCGAGCGCGCCGCAACGTCGCGGATGCTTATTGAAGGCGTAGCGTTGATGGCGAAGCGCGAGCTCGAGAAGCAACGCTCCTCTTCGAAGAGCTCTAGAGCGTGAACTCATCAATTCGCTTTTTAGACTAAGCCTTGCAACGTGGGCATCAGAAGAGCAAAAAGCGTTATGTTCGAGAAAAACGTCAATGCGCTTCCGTTCGAGTTCGACCGCTCGAATATGTTTGAACCGCTTTTGCAGGCTGACCCGTCGTTTCGTGAAAAGTGGAAGACATTCCAAGAGGAATATCGATCCGACGGCGAGTTGCCACTTTACTTGGCACTATCAGAGCTTGCGCGTCATCTGATTAAGGATTTGGAGACAGGTAACACGCATCGATTTGACGCCATCTTTGATGTTGTCGAACGCTGGCACATGAAGGGCGACCCGTATGTTAAAGAGGCGGCTACAGTAGGTCTCCTGGAAGATTTGCAGAATGGGCATTTGCATCGCAAAACTCGCTCTGATGATTTTCTTCCATGGCTGCAGCCGGAAACTCTGGAATGGTGGACTAAGATCCATGAATTCTGGGCTACAGGAAAGCCGATAATATGAAGCCTTTCCTCAGAAATTGGGTTCCGAGAATGGCAGGCTTTTGATTCACTGGGGCTTTGATGCTGGCGTCGATTTTTCTCTCGACAACCTAGCCGAGCTTTGCTTCATTCCGCCCGCAAAGCGTGGAGGAAAGCTCAAAGCTCATGATCAACAACCTCGTCGACCTGCTCGATCTTGATGACAAGAACGAGTTGTCATCGCTGCAGCCGGTATCCCATCGCGATGTACTAAGCATTGCCGAACTTTTCCCCAATATTTCCGAACAGTACCTGGAGTTCATTCGCAACGTCGGGACGGGATCAACAACACGGGACTTCACAATCTACGAGCCGGAGCGTGCACGCCTCGTTGAACAGCACCCATCGTTCAGGATTTATCAGTCAGACGCCTACCGAAGTGTGTATGGGCGACGACCTGAAGGGGACCTGATCCCTGACGATGCAGTTGCCATTGGGGATAGCGGCGCCTCCTGGCGATATTGCCTTTGCCCTTCGCTAGGGGAAGCGGTTTTTTGTCTCGACATGGGCGGACCAACATTCGAAACGGAGGCGGAGAACTTCTTCTCCTTCGTAGCCGAAACAGTCATTCGGAAAACGAAATAAGTTCCGAAGACCGGTAGCGAGGAATTCAGCATCTCAGTGCGACCGTAGCTCGTAAATCGCCGCCTCATCCTCTCGCGGCCTAATGCCCTTGGAGGATGCAGAATCTAATCGGCCGATCTCGTTTCGTCCGGGCGTAAGTGTGTACCGGTAGTTGCAATCGTCAGTCGTTGCGTCTATAGCCGTTCCGGCTGGGAATAGATCTGCCATTTTGTGGAGTGGGAATGAGTTGGATAAAGGCATTCGCATTCAATATTCTCGCGCTGGTCCTGGCTGCGGGGATTGGGATGGTTGCCACCTCTGAAGTCGCCTACCACCACGAGATACCAGTAGGCGGACGTCCGATCGCGCCGTGGGTAAGGGCAACCTTCGCCGCCATTGTTGTCGCCGCGATAGCTCCCAGAACGGGATTCGGGGTGAGGTTCGCGGTTCTTACAGGGGTTTACCTGCTAGAGTTGGCGCTGTCCGTGCTGACCACCGCCGCCGCTATCGAGCTCGCAACCTCTTATTTTGATGGTGACTGGGAAGCTGCCAGGCCTTGGACTTATTTTGGCGCGATCACCCCCTTTATCAGCGGCGCTACGGCATTCTTCACGTTGCGCCAGTTTCAAAACCCGTCCCATCATCCTCGCGCTCTCTGATTCCCTTGAACGACGCGTGGCGTAGCTTCCCGTCATCCGTCCAGGCGCGATACTCGACTTCCGCGATGCAGGACAAAACGCACCAGATGCGGCAGCTGAGCCCGTCACCACCTACTGACGGGCATTTGCCCTTTCACCGCTTCTGATACGAGTGAAAAATGAAATCCTTTGCCTCTACGGCTGAATGACAAGCATGTCCGCAATCGGTGCCTGATCCATCGGGCGTGAACGCACTAGACGCAGCGTCATAGTTGAAGTTGGCATATCCCCATCCGCCGCTTTCTGGAAAGCTCTTACTGTCCTTCGCGATGAAAGCAACATTCCTCAGAGCGTCCGGCACATTCACCGAAAAGGGTGAATCGGAATCCTTTTTTGTCGTCCACTGGATCTTTGCAATCTTCGAGCCATCGGGGAATTTCGTGCCGTTGCCAGGGACGCCTTTTCGATACGCCTCGATCATCACCGGATTGGCCATGATTACGTTTAGAATCGAACCGCCTTCACCGGACATAGCTGGTTCGGTAGGGTCGACCATAGCTACAGACACGACCTCCCAACTTTCGTATCCCTTGAAGTCAGAAAACGCGAGGCCATTCGGCACCTGCACAGTATACTTGTCTTGCGCAGCCACAGATATTCCGCCCAAAACGGTGAGCACTATCGCAATAGTCATCGGCGAGGATGGAATTCTCGTCATGGTCATTCCTCCACTACGGCAAATAGATTATAGGCAGCCCCTTCCTCAATTTACATCAGGCCCAAAGCCGAGATAACTACCCGTATGGGTTACTCGACTGGCGTGATCCACAAGGCCAGCTGAAAAAATCTCTTCTCTCGGGCCCGTCGGCACCTCAAGGAGGGCGATTTCTGGCAGCTCAACAACCCACGATCAGGCGAGCTGGAGGACTGTTACGCCATCTGCTCGATCCCTCACTCCTTTCAAGGCCGCATGTCTCAGCTTTCCGTCATCCGTCCACGCGCGATATTCGACCTCCGCCACCAGCACCGGCTCGACGAAGACGGCGCCTTTCCTCTTCAGGGTAATGGAGGGCGTTTTCGTCGCTAGGCCTTCGAGCAGCTTCCGCAGCTCACGCGAAAGCTCATTTGACCAGCCGGTACCGCAGCCGCCGACATAGACGAGCTCATCGCCCTTCCGTGCAGCGAGCAACAGCCGGCCGAGATGACCGGGTACGGTCGACGGCTCGAAGCCTACGATCACGAAACTATCCCGGCGCTTGCAGGTGATCTTCTGCCACCATTCTCCGCGACCGCTGCGATAGGGCTTATCGATATGCTTGGCGATGATGCCTTCGAGGCCGTGCGCGCAGGCGACGCGAAGGAACTCGTCACCATCCGCCTGCACCTCCTCCGATAACCGTATCGCCCCTTCCCGGCCGGCGATAAGCGGCTCAAGCAGCCGCCGGCGTTCGCCGAACGGTAGACGGCGAAGATCGCGGCCGTCGAGATAGAGAAGATCGAAGGCATAGAAGACGATGGCGCCGGCTTCATAGGGCGATGGTAAGCGGCCAAGCGCCCGTTGCAGCATGCCGATATCCGATCGGCCCTGGTCGTCGAGCACAACCGCCTCGCCGTCGATGATAGCGGTTTTCACCGCGAGGCGCCGCGCGTCGTCTGCGATCGTCGGGAAACGCTCGGTCCAGTCATAACCACCGCGCGTGAGCACCCTCACCCTTCCGGGCTCGATGTGCACGGCCAGCCGGTAAGCCGTCCCATTTCACCTCGTAAGCCCAGTCCGGCCCCTTCGGCGGCTTGTCGACGAGCGTCGCAAGGCAGGGATCGACGCGCGCTGGCATAGGGTCCAGCGGGGGGAGATCTGGAGGCTTCTTCTTCGATGTTCTTCTTGCCACGACAGACGATAGTAGTGCTGCGAGCATGTCGGCAATAGCTGCACAAAAGGGCTAACACGCCTGAGTATCATGCGGCCCCTCGCCGTTTATCACCCTCGATAGCGCTAAACGCAAGAACGCTCTGTTTGCGGGGCACGACGCTGGAGCAGAGCATTGGGCTGCCGTCGCCTCGCTAATCGAGACTTGCAAGATCAATGAGCTTGTTCCGTTTGCATATTCGACCAGTAACCTCACCGCCATCGTGTACGGCCTGAGAAACATTGGCGTGGAATTTGATGAGCAAAGCAGCTCACATTTAGCGCCCTTTTTGGTTTGAAGGGCCGAATCTGGCTGTTCTCCGCCGCTCTATGGCGGGATCATGCGGCCGAACATTTATGGTGCGTTGGCTCCCGTAAGTCCTGCCGAGATCAGAAACGATTTCAATTTCGCAAATCACCTTTGACGGGGCAACGATGGAAACCTCCACGGTTCCATCCGCGAACCACGTCTGCGGCATCGCATTCGCCTCCATCATTCGAAGAACTGCACCCCGATAATATCTTGCAGCGACGGCGACGCCAGGACTGTCAGGTACCGCAGACGTATTCCCCAACGTCAAGCGAAGTTGATGTTCACCGATCTTGTCGAGCAAAGCGACGTACTGGCCCAAAGCCCAATAACCATCGAGATCATTGTATCGGCTAACAAATGTACCGAGGATGTCGTGGCAAATTCCTTTAAATTGCTTTCTTCTGGACATTTGAGTCTTGCTCTGGCTGCCTGATGGGCAAGATATGGGGCCAAGTCGCGATAGCGACGGCCGTGCCCGTCTTTATTTACAAGGTTACCCGAAATGACGCGCAAGCTTATCAATCCGTTCGGTTGCCCATGAAAGCCGATCAACGATCAAGGCGGCGAGGTCAACGTGGGAACCGAACACCGCTCACGCTTAATGTGCGCCCGCCGCCACTCGTTTTCTTAGATCTTGAGCGTACGAGTACATGTCGCTTTGACGCGTCAGAACCTCGTCGATGAAGCCTTTCTCGCTAACTGCTACAGTTGACTGAATAAGGAAGTGGCACCCCTCGCTTTCGATAAGCGCCACAAGCGCATCGGCATCCCCGGAAGCGTTATCGTTAACCGCTGAGATCATCTCAAAAATAGAAGTGCAACGGCGCTCTCCCGCGGTGGGGGGAGTCTTGCCGCCGGAATCGTAAAAATAAAATGCACTCAGATTTCCGCTCTTCCCCGAGCGGTTGGCAAAGTGAGGCTCGCCCCAGGTGGACTGAAGAGCTTCTAACCACCCCGAGTAGGCAAGACCATCTTCAGCATTTAAATCGGGAAATGTCAGATCACGGCTTACCGCATAGACCACTCCTCCTGACAAGGGAGAGGTGAAGTGAAGTTTGTAGATCTCAGACAGAGTCCATCCGTTCAATTCCCTTTTGATCTCCAGCTTTATTGAATTCTGGTAGGAGTCTTCGTCAGAGTTGCCGGCATTAATATTCCGAGTTAATCGAATTGTCTTTCGTCCCTCAGTTCGTGTCCAATTTCTGTATTTTTGCCTGATGATCGCCTCGACGTACTCGGCGCTCATTCCCAATTGGAAATCGTCGTTCGGCAAAAACGTTTGAGCTATGGGGCCTTTCTGACCCGCATAATTCTCATCTGAAAAAGAGTCGGCCATCGCAGAAGTCGTGAAGAGGAGAAAGAGGCAGATCGCAGTCTTTATCATTTTTTGCCCGAGCGGATTCTGAGAGAAATCAGCACCTAAGATTTGGTTGCCGTTGGAGTCAGGAGCAAGAACGCCAATATGAGCACCCCGCCAGCAATCCCGGATGCTGGGCTTAACTGCGCAAGCGCGTTGCTCGCGATAATCGCCCCAAACAGAAACATGAAGGCGGCGTTGACATTCGCAACGCCTATATCCTTAAGCCTCCGAAGGCTGAACGACAGCGCGCAGACGCCAAGCGCAATGAGACAGACAACCCCAGGCAGGCTTTCCTCATCCTGTTGCAAGCTGCAAAGAGTAGCGCCCGTTGCTGCGGTCAAAGCAAGTTTGCTGACGAGATAATCCAATCGGCACATTGGTCCGAACGAAAAAAGCATTCGCCGTAAATGTGTCGCGAATCGATCCATCGCACTCTCCTGTTGCGACAGAAATGACGCTTGTATCCAAGCAATTGCAAGCCGTGGCAGGCGCGCGATAATCGCCGCATTGACTCCAGCGGCAATGAGAACATAATAAGAACAGCCATCGGCGATGCGGCCGCCATCTAGAAATGTTGAAGCAGATGCCCGTGCTTGCGCGGGAAGGAGGAACTATGCCCGGCGCGAAGAACGCATGCGAAATTGATCAAACCGATCAGGAGATCGACGAGGTTGCCGCAGCCTTGGAATGGCACAACGGTGATGCTGAGGCGACCATCCGCACCCTGCTGGCCGACTGCAAACACCTGCGCGAACAGCTCGCTCTTGCCGAGATCGCCATGAGCATCGGCTACACACGAGGCTGGAGACCCGCTTGCATCGGCGGAAGCGAGGCAGAGCAACCATGAGCGATGAGCAAGGGGCAGTTCGCCAAAAGGACACCAGCGTCTACGTCCACTACTGCGAGCATCCCGGTTGCAAGAAGTGGGGCAGCCTTGGCTTTGCTTTGGGAAGGGAGGAGTCTCAGTGGTTCTGCGCCGAGCATCAGCCCGAGTGGAAGCTGAAGCATGCCTAGAGGCGGAGCCTGTTGGCTGTCGGAGTTTCTCGCCTGGACGAAGATCCGGATCAATGCGAGTGCGGGGCAAAGAGGCAATACGACGCACGAGAGCTTTTCGATCGGATCGGCGACCGGAGCATGCCGGGGCTGCTTTCAGAATTTTCAAAGGCGCTCGGTTGCCCCAAGAGCGGCAATATCCAGCGCGACCGGTGCAGGCTCACATATGACATGCCATCGGGAGAGCCGCCCGTCTCCCGAAGGAACCGGCTGGTGATGCGGCCCCAGCCGGCTCTCCAGATGAAATCACCTTTGCAAATCTGCCCGATTGGTACGAGCTATTCTGTCAATGTCGCGCATGCGGGCGCGAAAGCAGGTTGGACCGCCTCGCCTTGATGAAGAAGTTCGGCGCATCGCAGTCGATCCTGCCCTTGGCAAGGAAGCTCCGCTGCGCCAAGTGCGGGAACAAGGACGGCAATCTGATTAGGATTGGAAAAGTCAGCCGATAACCAGCGAGTTGACGTGACGACCAACCACGATACGTTTTCCCCGCGAGGAGGTGAGCACATGTGCGGACGCGTTTACATCAAGAGTACGCTTGACGATCTGTTGCGCGAATTCTCCATGGCTGAACGGGAGGCGGTACTGGGGATGGCCAACCAGTTCCCGCGCTACAACGGTGCGCCCTCTCTCTACTACCCGATCATCATCCGCGATGTCGTCCGCGATCCGGATGTCTTCGGCCCTACCTTCGTCAGCGCACGCTGGGGCCTGATTCCGGGCTGGGCCAAGGAGCAGAAGCCCGGCCGGCCGCCACCGGTGAACGCCCGACGCGAGGACATCGCTACCAACGGCATGTTCAAGAAAGCCTACGCGAGCCGGCGTTGCTTGATCCCGATCGATGGCTTTTTCGAGTGGAAGGACATTCACGGCACTGGCAAGAACAAGCAGCCTTACGCGATCGCCATGAAATCGGGCGAGCCGTTCGCGCTGGCGGGCATTTGGGAGAAATGGCGAAATCCGCAGACGGGGGAGGATATCCGCACCTTCTGCGTCGTCACCTGCCCGCCAAACGAGATGATGGCGACGATCCATGACCGAATGCCAGTCGTTTTGCACCGGGAGGACTATGAACGGTGGCTTTCGACGGAACCGGACCCCTTTGAGCTAATGAAGCCCTTCCCGGCCGAACTGATGACGATGTGGCCGATTG
>ATWE01000021.1 GCA_000421085.1 Ensifer sp. USDA 6670 | reverse complement strand
CACCGGGTAGGTGGCGACGTCAAGCCATATCTTGCCGGTATCGATACCGGCCGCTTTCATGCTAATCTCGTTCATCCTTGTCGTCCCTGCCTTGCATACGAACCAGGTTGTTCCAGCAACCATTCGGGCCACGATGAGGAACCGACCGCGATCCTGCTTCTCCGTAACCCTCAAAGGTTCTGGTGCCGGCGATCCGACGGTCGGCGCCTTTGGCCGGGCGGACACCCGGCCAAAGGCATACCGAAGCCTATACAACATCTCTTATGCAAGGTGCCGGCAGGCGGATGAGGGGCGCCGCCTTCGCCAGGCGCCCTGATCTCATTCAGGCTCCAGCATCTCCTTCACCCGCCGCGCCAGGCTCCTTCGGCCTGCCTGCCCTTCGGCCTCTTCGCCGGCAAGAAGGCCGTGGATGGGCGAGTTGTCGCCCTCGCGCGTCGCCGTCATGGCGACCATGCCAGCTGCGATTTCGGCCATCTCCTCGCGGAGCGCCTCATCGTGTGCAGTCGATTTGGAGCCGACAAGGCGTTCGGAGAGAGCTGTCGCCCGGTTTCTGAGATCGTCGGAAAGCGCAGTCGTGTCGAGGCCTTCCGTCGCGGCGTCGTGCCCGTCCGCATGCTTCGAACGCTTCGCACCGCGTGTTTTGAGCTGCGACCTCAAATGGGCGATCTCTGCCGCGCGCTGTTCGAGGGCGCTCTCGCGGTCGGCGTTGGCCGCCGTTTCGCGGGCGAGCCGGTTTTCGAGTTGGTGCATGCGTGCCTTGTCTCCGGTGAGGCGCAGCTCCATTTCGCCGGAGCGAGCGGTTTCCGCCTTCAGGTTGGCGCGCAAAGTCTCGCGCTCGTCGTGCATCGCTCTCATCCGGCTCTTCAGGTGCTCGATTTCGGTGTCGCGCGCCGCAAGGTCTATCTTTAGACCGTCGAGGTCTGCGCTCTGCTTGTCGATCCGGCTCTGCAGCGAGCGCACGGTCTCGGAATTCGCACCGTTCTCTCGTGCCGATCTTTTGGCAGCCGCCTCCATGCTTTCCAGGCGTTGTTCCAGCTGACGGATGGTAGAGCGCATCGTGGCCGCCTCGACGTTCATATCCGCCAGCTGCGCCTGAAGTTCGGTGTTTTCGCTCACCAGATGGCGTGTGTCCCTCAAGGTCCTTTCATGCTGCACCATCAGCGCGACAGCCTTGTCGCGCTCGCGGCGCAGCGCCTGAAGCGTCTTGGCGTTTTCGACGGCATACGTCGCGCGCGCCGCATCCCTTTGCGCGCGAACTTCCTGCGGGCTCAGAGGCATCGTTGCCTTCAGCCTGTCCTCCGCAAAGCGCACGATGCGTCGTTGGATGGCAGGCGCCACGAGAAGGCCGATGACGACCGCCGTCAGGAAGCCCAGGGCAAAGAGGAGCGCATATTCAATCACGTGCTGGCCGTTTCAGTGTGGACCGGGTCTGCAGCAGGCAGTCATTCGCGTTCATGCAGTAAGCATGATGCAGGAAATGCTGCAACAATTACCGCAAGCCTGCACGTCTTTTCGGGCAGGGTTCATCGGCGCCGTGCCGCGGAGGCCTCAGAAGGGGTTCCAGGTCGGCTGCTGCGTCAGCTTGAGATAGCCGACATTGATGCCGAGCCTCGCGCCAATCCCGGTGCGGATCGGCACCACCACGACATGTTCGTCCGTCAGCACCGTCATACCGACGCCGGCGACCACGTAAGCCGAACCGGAGACGCCGCCGAAGCGCTTGTAGAGAGCCGGGACGCTCGGCAGATTGTAGACGAGCATCATGGCGCGGCTGCCCTGGCCACCCCAGTCGAGTCCGAGTGACGGGCCCTGCCAGAAGACGCTGTGCTGCCCCACATTCTTGGTATGGAGCTCGCCCTCGCCATAGGTGACGCCGGCGATGAAGGCACCGGATCCTTCCTGGCCGAGGATATAGCCGTTCGGCAGACCATAGCGCTCGAAGGCGCGCTCGACGACCTTGGCAAGGCCGCCGGACGTTTCGCCGAAGAAACCGTGGCCGGCGTCGACGATCTCCTGCATCGTGTATTGGCTAGAGTTTTGGGATTGCGCCTGTGCGCCAGAGGTGCCGGCGATCAGGGTGCTGGCCACCAGGGCCATCATGGTCACAATAGCGCGGACAGCCATCAGGGTGGTCTTCATCATCGGCTGCATCGTTTCCTCCGTCGGGGCGCGAAAGCGGCTCGCGCGCCGGCCGTCATGACCGGCTCTTCCATCGGCTGCGCCGTCGGTGCCGGCACGGGCCATTTTTCACAAGCATGCGCGCGGGACGCACTAGCATTTGGAACGAATGCACCTTATCGGCTTCCAGGAACCCACCTGAAATCGGGGTGCTCCGACAATTTGAACGGATCATCTTAACAATCGGTTTACCAAATGTGATGTCATTATGGCTTATCGACATATGGCACGACCGCCCGCCTCATGATCTTACTCACGACCGTGCGGGAGCTGCGTTGGGCTTATGCGCGCCCGGCGCCGCGACAGCCCGTGATCCGGTTTGAAGCGAGCAAGGAAGAATGATGGCAAAGAATCCGAATCTGACGTTGACGGGACACGATCTGGCCGCGCTGCTGTGCAGCCGCGTCTGCCACGACATCATCTCGCCGGTCGGCGCCATCAACAACGGTCTCGAGCTCCTCGACGAGGGTGGCGCCGATGCGGATGCGATGGACCTGATTCGCACCAGCGCGCTCAATGCCTCGGTACGGCTGAAATTCGCGCGCCTTGCCTTCGGGGCCTCGGGCTCGGTCGGTGCTTCGATCGACACCGGCGAGGCCGAGAAGGCCGCCAAGGATTTTGCCGCTTCGGAGAAGAAGACCGAGGTCAACTGGAACGGCCCGCGCGCGATCATCGCCAAGAACCGCGTCAAGCTGCTCCTGAACCTGTTCCTGATCGCTTACGGCTCGATCCCGCGTGGCGGCGTCATCGACATCACTCTGGAAAATCCTGAGTTCGACGCGATATTCACCCTCAATGCCAAGGGGCGGATGATGCGCGTGCCGCCCAAGCTGGTGGAGCTCATCTCCGGCACGCCGGAGGAGGCGGTCGACGCACATTCGATCCAGCCCTATTACACGGTGCTCCTGGCCGAAGAGGCCGGCATGGCGATCGACGTCGTATCGACCGGCGAAGCGATCGTCTTCACCGCTCGCGTCGTAGCGCCCGAAACGGTCACCGCCTGAGGCGGAACCGAGCGCGGCCTTCGGCAAACCGTCCAATTCCATCGTCTCATTGCTCTGGCGGCGGGAGGACGCAGGCGACCTCCCGTATGCTTCACGACCGCATCCCTCCAACCGACGGGAAGCGCGCCGGATTTCAGCGCGGCGGGTGATGCCGCGTCACCGCGGTAACTGTTTCTTTGCCAAATCCGTATAGGATTGCTTGATAGAGATGGTTTCGCGTGTGCGAAGCGGGAAGGAGATGGACGTGCGGCGCTTGATGATTGCTGACGGATCGGATGTTGTGCGTAAGGTCGGGAAGCGCATCCTGTCGGGAATGGGATTCCTGGTTTCCGAGGCGCCGAGCAGCCTTGAAGCGCTGGTGCGATGCGAGGCCGAATTGCCGAACATCCTGATCGTCGACGCGGGCCTGGACGGTGCGCTCGACCTGATCGGCAATATCCGTCGCCTGCCCGAGGGCGCTTCGGTGCGGATCTATTACTGTGTCGTCCAAGCGGATCTCAAGAAGATGATGGCCGGCAAGCGAGCCGGTGCCGACGACTTCCTGCTGAAGCCGTTCGACCGCAAGATCCTGACGAGTGTTTTCGCCGGTCAGTCGATGGCGGCCTGATGCAGAGCGGTCCTATGGGGCCACGCGCGCTTACCCAAGCGCTCACCTGCCCTATCTTTCGATAGGGATAGGCTTTCTCTCTAGATTCCTCATTCCGTGCTCGTCACAGGAATCCAGCCAGGCCAAGTCCTTGGGCTGAAAAAGACTCTCCCGCGCCGCAGACGCAGCGCTGCTGGATTCCTGTGACACGCACAGGAATGAGGTAGAGAGAAAAATGTATCCGCCCCTAATCGCTGCTATGCGGTGTCACGTACTTGCTGTGACGGGTCAATATGCGTCGGCAACAAAAAACCCGCCCAGGGGAGGCGGGTTCGGTTGCGGTTGGGCGAGGCGGCGGATGCGGGTATGTCGCCTACGGACGCCGGAAATCAGGCGGTCTCCAGATAGTCGCTGCCTTCCGGCTCGCGCAGCACATAGCCGCGGCCCCAGACGGTCTCGATGTAATTGGCGCCGCCGGCGGCATTGGCGAGCTTCTTGCGCAGCTTACAGATGAAGACGTCGATGATCTTCAGCTCCGGCTCGTCCATGCCGCCATAAAGGTGGTTCAGGAACATTTCCTTGGTGAGCGTCGTGCCCTTGCGCAGCGAGAGCAGCTCCAGCATCTGGTATTCCTTGCCCGTCAGATGCACGCGCTGGCCGCCGACCTCCACGGTCTTGGCGTCCAGATTGACGATCAGCTCGCCCGTCGAGATGACCGACTGGGCATGGCCCTTGGAGCGGCGCACGATCGCGTGGATACGGGCTACCAGCTCGTCCTTGTGGAAAGGCTTGGTCATATAGTCATCGGCGCCGAAGCCGAGACCGCGGACCTTGTCCTCGATGCCCGCCATGCCTGAAAGGATGAGAATCGGTGTTTTGACCTTCGACAGACGCAGCGTTCGGAGAACTTCGTAACCGGACATGTCCGGCAGGTTCAGGTCGAGGAGAATGATGTCGTAATCGTAAAGCTTGCCGAGATCGACGCCTTCTTCCCCAAGGTCGGTGGTGTAGACGTTGAAACTTTCGGACTTGAGCATGAGCTCGATGCTTTGAGCCGTCGCGCTGTCGTCTTCGATCAGTAGAACCCGCATAGTCTTCCCCTTTTCCGCCGCCCAAGGTTGTCGTGGCATCCTTACGCGATACGGATCCAGTCGTTGCCTGATTTGGAGGCTGCCACCAAATGGTTAACAAATTCTGATTCACTCTGGCAAGGTGTATCGAAAATGTTAAATATTTTTAGCAGTCCCCTGATTCAAAACGTAAATCTGAAATTGCGTTCCTCATGCGATACATAAGGAAATGCCGTTAACTGACTCTTCCGACTCGTAAATGCTCGAAAGTCCACATTTCATGCATCAGCATTTACGGAGCCTTAAATCATCGCACCTATGATTAACGATGCCCGTAAACGAAAGGTTACCAGCGGTAGGCATTTGTTAAGGCCGCGGTCGATTTTTGTTTCCGGCTCGATTGGGCCGGCACAACGGGCCGCAGATCATGACGATTCCCGGAGAACCCGGGATTCTAAATGTGGTCGACTAGAAGGAGTTAGAGCGGGATGTGGGCGGAGATCTCCTTCACACCTTTCCCTTATTCCGCTCGGGAACAGTAACCGGGGTCTCGGTATCCACGGGAGTATTGCGTATGAAAGCACGTGAGAGCCTAGTCCGACTGAAGGAATTTCAGGTTCGGGAAAAGCAGCGCCAGCTCAGTCAGCTTCAGATGATGATGGCCGAGTTCGAGCGCATGACCAAGGATCTGGAAAACCAGATCGTCTTCGAGGAGAAGAAGTCGGGAATTTCCGACCCATCGCATTTCGCCTATCCCACCTTCGCCAAGGCTGCCCGCCAGAGGGCCGATAATCTCCAGGTTTCCATTCGCGAGCTGAAGATGCAGCAGGATGCGGCCGAGCTCGCGCTCGAGGAGGTGCAGGCGGAATATGCGAGGGCAGCAGCGCTCGAGGAGCGCGATACGGGCGCGCGGCTGCGCGCCTGAGAGAGCTACGGCGCCGCGTGTCTGATGAGACGCGCGGCACCTTAGAGCGCCGTGCGTCCGAATGGACGCACAAAGGATGTTCTAACTTGTTGAATCGACGGATCGTGCTTTCCGAAAATCGATTCCGATTTTCGGGCCGATGCGGTGGGACAAGGGGTCCCTTGCGCTATCAGCCCTGGATCACATCCCGCCACTCCGGATGGCGCATGACCTGAGCGCGCATGAACGGGCAAAGCGGGATGATCTTCCAGCTGCCCTTGCGGGCCTCTTCGATCGCGTGAAGCGCCAGCGCCTGGCCGACGCCCTTGCCGCGCAATGCGTCCGGAACGAAGGTGTGGTCCACGATTACGAGATGCGGCGACGACCTGGAATAGGTCATCTCCCCGGTGTGGCCGTCGAGCGTCGCCGTGTAGCGGCCCTTTGTATTCGTTTCTTCCTGGGCGATGTCCATCGGGCGTCCTTTGTTCCCATGCGTTGCTGGCGATACGATAGCTGCAGCATGATCTGCCGGATGGTTTTATCGTCAAATCGGCTGAAACGAAACCGGCGGCTCAGGAGCACCCAAGCCGCCGGTTCGAATTATGGCCCTGCAGGGGATTGATCAGTGGCGATATTGCTGGATGCGCGTCGTGCGCAGGCCGGCCAGACCATGGTCATTTATCGAGGATTGCCAGGAGAGGAATTCCTCTACGGTCAGCGTGTAACGCTCACATGCCTCTTCGAGGCTCAAAAGGCCACCACGCACGGCGGCGACGACTTCAGCCTTCCTGCGGATGACCCAGCGCCGGGTATTGGCCGGCGGCAGGTCCGCGATCGTCAAGGGGCTGCCATCGGGGCCGATGACATATTTCACGCGTGGACGCATCATTTCGGTCATGGGACTCTCTACACAAACTCAAGACCATATGGCTGTGACCTTAGCTTGCCACATTTAATAATTGCCTAAACCCTTGATAACCATTTGATCATCATTTGAACGGCCTCGGCCACGGATGGTTCGCGAGTGCGGCTGTTCGTGACGAACGGAACGGCAGGCCTTCCACGGATTTTCGCCGCGCGGGCCATGCAATCACCACATTTCGCTTCGACTGGAATTCGCGGTAACGCGGCGCCGGATCAAACGGGCGTCCATGTGTACGCTCACGGAATAAACCCGGGCGTCACGAAGCTTGCGGGCGGCGCGGCTCATGTCTGCGGCGCGGGACGGGCGGCACTTTCAGCCACCGGGCCCAGACCGCTTTAGTCTCCATAGCGGCGGCAACGCCGGCAGCACGGTGACCGAATGAAGGATTCGAATGAACCGGCCCCGCGGCGCGAGGCCGACGCGAACATGCCTTTCGAGATCGACCCCGCATCGGTACGCACGGAGTACGAGCTCCTGCATCTGATGCGGCGGCTGATCTCGCGCTACGGCTTCGCGCATTTCATGATTGCGCGTCTGCCTCTCGCCGACGAGCAGCGCTTTTCCGAGCGTCTCGTGCTGAGCAATTGGCCCGCGGAGTTGGTGCAGCAGTATGATGCCGGCGAGACGTTCCAGACGAGCGGGCTGGTCGAGCGCCTGCGCCAGACGAAGCTGCCCGTCACCGGCGGCCCTGAACTCATGGAACCCGCGGGCAAGGGCGCCGGCAAGACGGCGGTCTTCCGCCTCCCGCCCCATGCCGGTATGGGTCACTTCGCGGTACTGCTGCACACGACCTATGGCGAGCCTTTTGTGGCAGTGCTCTCCGGTACGCGGGACGAGCCAGCCGGCGCGGAGCGTGCGACGCTCTATCTGGCGCTCGTGCAGCTTTTCGAATGCCTCGAGCGTACCTTCGATGCCGGCAGCGGCGCCCGCGAGAAGCTCTCGAGCCGGGAGGTCGAATGTCTGCGCTGGGCGGCGGCCGGAAAGAGCAGCGATGAGATCGCCATCATTCTCGGCATATCGGCCTATACCGTGAGCAGCTATTTCAAGAGCGCGACCCGTAAGCTCGACGCCGTCAACCGCATGCAGGCGATCGCCCGGGCGATGCGGATGAAGCTGATCTGACGGGTCGAGCGCTCGGCCGACGTTCTGCCGTCCACTCTTGCCGTGACGGGCGCAAGTTTCTATATGTCGCGGCACGGAAAGTCTGATGCATGCCGCCCGACACCGCGCAGCGGTTCTCGGATGGTGACATGCACGAAGAAAATACCACAAGGGCGGAGACCCTTCAGAAAATGCCGCGCCGCTCTCATGTGCCGCCGTGCGGTCTCAAGCGTGAAACAGGGTGCCGGTACAGGAGCCGCGCCCGGATGCCGGATTGGATCCCGTGAACAGTCTCGATTTTGACCGCAAGCCCGAAGATACGCGCGTCGTCGTCGCCATGTCCGGCGGCGTCGATTCTTCCGTCGTGGCGGGGCTTCTCAAACGCGAGGGCTACGACGTTCTCGGCATCACGCTGCAGCTTTACGACCATGGCGCGGCGGTTCACAGGGCCGGCTCCTGCTGCGCCGGTCAGGATATCGACGACGCCCGCCGGGTCTGCGAGACGATCGGCATTCCGCATTATGTCCTCGATTACGAGGCGCGTTTCCGCGAGACGGTGATCAACCCCTTCGCCGAAAGCTATATCGCCGGCGAGACGCCGATCCCGTGTGTGGCCTGCAACCAGACGGTCAAGTTCGCCGACCTGCTCGCGACCGCCAAGGAACTCGGCGCCGATGCGCTCGCCACCGGTCACTACATCCGTTCGCGGCCGAGCCCGAAGCCGCGTTATGCGGGCCAGCGGGCGCTCTACCGACCGGCCGACGCCGAGCGCGACCAGAGCTATTTCCTCTTTGCGACAACGCAGGAGCAGATCGATTATCTGCGCTTCCCGCTCGGCGGTCTCCCGAAGAGCGAGACCCGGGCGCTCGCCGAGGAGATGGGCCTTGTCGTCGCCAAGAAGGCCGACAGCCAGGACATCTGTTTCGTGCCCCAGGGCAAATACAGCGACATCGTCTCGAAACTGAAGCCGAATGCGGCGCTTGCCGGCGAAATCGTCCATCTCGACGGTCGCGTGCTGGGCGCGCACGAAGGCATCCTGCATTACACGATCGGTCAGCGCCGCGGCATCGGTGTTGCGACCGGCGAGCCACTCTATGTCGTCTATCTCGACGCCCGCTCGCGCCGCGTCATCGTCGGCCCGAAAGAAGCACTGGAGACGCGCCGCGTCTACCTGCGCGACGTCAACTGGCTGGGCGACGAGGAATTGGACGCGGCAGCTGGGGAGGGCTTCGAATGCTTTGCCAAGGTGCGCTCCACCCGCCGCCCCGCGCCGGCGGTCCTCAAGAGCGATGCCGAAGGGCTTTATGTCGAGCTCGTCGAAGGCGAGGCGGGTGTCGCGCCCGGTCAGGCCTGCGCGCTCTATTCCGGCACCGGTGAGGATGCGCGCGTCTATGGCGGCGGCTTCATCCGCAGGTCCGAGCGCGAGCCGGCCGCGGAAGCGGCGCTGAAGGCGCTCTTGCAGGCGCCGGCGGCAGCGTAAAGCGGCGGATTCCGGCGTGACGGGAAAACATCGCTTTTCCCGAAGACATTGCTTGACACTAGCCGGAACAGCGCCTTATAAGCCGCCCGACCAGCCAAGACCGGCTTCGTTCAGAAGCATTCACGGCACCGGCGGCGGAGTAGCTCAGTAGGTTAGAGCAGAGGAATCATAATCCTTGTGTCGGGGGTTCGAATCCCTCCTCCGCTACCAATCGGACCCTGTCCATACCGGAGACATAGGTAACAGAGCGTACCTAAGACATGGGTGACAACCTCGTGCCGAACGGGTTGTCGATGGTTTGCAAAGTTCTCTGCTCCAGGTCGATATATCCCAGATCATAATGCATGAAGCTGACGAGCCAAATGCCGTCGTCGACTTCCTCGATTCCCAATCTCTGTCCTGCCAGCACGGTCGAGATGTTGATCTTCTTGCGATAGATGCAGATGCGACCACGATTGGTGACGACACGCTCGAACGGGATGCCAAGCCTCAGCCACCACACGGATAGTTTTGACAGATTGTAGAGCCCCAGATTTCATCGTCGCCGAGGAAGCCACGGATGGTATCGGACAGACTTGTTCCACGCCGAATGACCATGCTTTCTTCTAGCTTCTGAAGAGCGGAATCAGGAACGGCAGCGGGAGCGATCTGTGGTTCGGCGCGAAAGCACGCGGATTCGGGAGATGCCGCTGCCGCTTGATCCGTCCTTCCCGGCTCAAAGACGCGGAACGGCGGAACCAATCCGCTCCCCTGCCGTTCAGATATGAGTTTAAGCAAACTCTCAAATGAGAGCATGGAGGAGAAGTCATGAACATCGGCAGGCTTTTCGCGGCCGGGTTGATTTTGGGCGGCGCGGCGGCTGCTGTACCTTCTGCTTCGTCAGCCCAGTCATTCGACCTGTACATCGGTCCGGACGGTCCGCAGCTGCGTGATCGCAGATACGACGATGACGATTACGATTATTATCGTCCGTCTCGCGGCTGCAGCGAGCGTCAGGCCATCCGTCGCGCCTATCGGCTTGGCATCCGCGACCCGGATATCCGGTCGATCACGCGGCGCGAGGTCGCGGTCGACGGTGTCGGCCGGCGCGGCCGGCTCACGACCGTCTATTTCGCAAATCGGCCGGGATGCCCTCGCATAGGTTGAGCCTGGTCTGCTACAGCGCCGCGCGTCTTATCAGACGCGCAAAGGTCGCTGTAGCACTTCGATCTGCTGCATGTTTTTGTCCTTTAATCGGCTACGATTAAAGGAAACATGCAGTAGTATAGCCCGAACGGCCGCCATCATAGGGCGCCGCGCGTTTCCGGACGCACGGCGCCCTATGGCATGCTGCTACAAACGGCAGCGGTCGGGCAGGCGGCTGCCCTGGTTGTATGAACGGGTCGGGCGACGGAACTTCCCGGGGCCGGCCAAGTTAGAGCAATTCCGGGAAAGTGCGCAGCGGTTTTCCGTCCGGAGTTGCGGCAAGAAGGAGGATCGCATGCCGGCGCCGAAAGAGATGGATTCCGCATTGACCAGTCTGCCCTTGAGAATCGGGGCCTATGTCCCCGACGATCTCCTGGAGGACTGGTTCGCCCCGGGAACGGGAATGAACCCGCCCTCGGAAACGGCTTTAACCGAGGCAGCCGCATACGGGCGGCGGTTCGAGTGCGAATTCAAATATTATCCTGAGCGAAAGGAAGGGGTCTTCTGGAAATGGGTACCAGCCATCTGAACGAAGGCAATCTGGAGGCGAAGGCCATCGCTGCCGTTATCGAAGAACTTCAGCGACAGGCGGCAGAAAACCCTTCGAAGCTTCAAGTCCGCAAGGCGGGAGACAAGCTCGCGGTCAACGGAGAGATCGACGTCGATGCGGTGGTGATGGTGGTCGTGGGGTCGATGGCAGGAGGCCCTTGAGGCGCTTCCGCTCTTCCTTGCGGCCCTATGCTCTTGTGCCGAGCCGGTCCGTTTCGGGCCTGCGCGAGCGCGCGCCATGCGAGCCCGGGTGACGGTAAGGGCTCAGGAAGGATTGTCCTTGTCGCCCGTGGCGCTCGGCGGATTTTCGTCGATCGTGTTGATGCCGTCGGCATTGACTTTGGTGTCCTCGATCCTGGTTGAATTGGTCGAGGAGAAGCGGTCGACATAGACGTAGAAAATCGCGCTGGCGATTATGATGACTGCGGCGCCGATCAGCGCCAGTCGCTCCCAGGTTCCGGTCATGACATCACCTCCGGTCGGTCATGGTCGAAACCGCAGCCGCGCGCAAAGGTTCCGACCCGCGGGAGAGGCTGCCGGACTTGACGGCACGGCGGAACCATTTGCGCCCGTTCGGCGTTAGAACCAACGCAGTTGGGAGGCGCAGGATGAGACACGCGGAAATTGGAAAGCTCGACAAATCCCGGGCCAGGCATGTCTGGGACGTGGCGGAGTATTGCAGGCGCACCGGAATCAACAAGGCCGAGGAACGCCGCCTGATCAGGGTTCTCGGGCGCTTTGCATCCAGCCACGAGCTTCAGATGAATATCGTGCGTCCTCAGACGCGCATCCGCTGACATCTCCGCGTCCCCATCGCCGTCGAATCATTCGCTGTTCCGTTGAAACAGCGAATGCAGCCGCAGGAGGCGCACGTGTGGGCAACTCTGGCCGGTGCAGTTCTTTTCATCAGCGGGCTTCTCTACATGGCATGGGAGGCGCTCGGACGGCGGCGACTGAGCGAGCCGCCGCAGCCCTCGCAAGTCAATCCCAAGCAGACGCTTGAGCCGCGCGGGCAAGGCATGCGTTTTCTAAGCCCGCTGCGCAACTGGCTGGGCGTCGCGCTCATGTTGGTCGGCGGCATTCTCCTGCTCTTCGGCATGCGCTGAAGCGGGTGCCCATATTTCGGACGAGCCAAAGCGGCTGACGGCGCGGCGTTCAGGCGGGGCCGATTTCTATCAGGAAAACGTCCGATGCGATGTCGGCCGAGAGCGTGAGCGTGCGCGGCTGGAAGAGCACCGCCGCGTCGAGCCCGTGCAGGGTTGCGGAGACGCCTTCGGTCACGAGCGCAACGCTGCCGCGATGGCAGAAGAGAACGAGATCGCGGGCGCTCGTAGCCACCGGTTGCGAGCCCTCGACATGAATCCTGCGCACGCGGTGTTTCAAAACCTGGCGGCGTGTCATCACATTCAGATCGGTGACCGGGCCATCCGCGAGTGTCGCGGATGTCGGTAGATCGGCGGGAAAGGTGAGGGGGGTGTCCGAGGCCGTCAGTAGTTTCGGTTGCCGTCCCTCGATCGCAAGCGTCATCCCGCCACCCTCCAGGATCGACAGCGTGCGGTCGACGCCGGGAAAGATCGAGAAGGCGCCGCTCGTCGCGACCGTCGCCATGCTTATGCGCCAGTCGAAATCGGCAATGGTGGCACGGTCCGGAGAGACGGCGATTTCCACCGTCTCTCCGCCGCCGTTCTTCCACGGCATATGCCTGTACTCGCTCGAGCGCAGAATTCGCATCATCGTCAGCCGAGCCATCCCATTGACGTTCCGACCCATATGATCGGCGCCGTCACCAGTATGCTCAATACGACGCGAATATACCAGATCACCAGAAGATCGCGAAAGCTGAGCGGGATCGAGGTCGCCAGCATGCAAGGGACCGAGGCAGACAGGAACAGAACCTGACTGACCGATACCACCGCGGCCAGGAACTTCACCTCCGGCACGGCCTCCTTGAGCAGGATGGCGGGCAGGAACATCTCGGCGAGCCCGGAGGCGAGCGCCTTTGCCGCCTGCATCGGCTCGCCGAACTGGGCGAGCCAGGTGAAGGGGTAGAGCGTCAGGCCGAGAATGTCGAAGATTGGCGTGTACTTGGCGGCGAGAAGCCCGATGAGCCCGACGGCCATGATGCTCGGCAGGATCATCGCGGCCATGCGCAGCCCGTCAAGGAAGCTTTCGCGCAGCAACGTCGGCAGGCTCTTCGCGATTGCCGCCTGTTCGAGGCCCGTCTCCACGGCGACGCTCAGGCGGCTGCGGCCGGGGGGAAGCGGCTGGTCCCGATCACCTTCGTGCGCGAGCCTGGAAAGCGGCCAGATCCGGGCGGTGATCGCAGAAACGATGAATGTCACGACAAGCGTCGTCCAGAAGTAGAAATTCCAGATATCCATGAGCCCCAGCGTCTTCGCCACGATGATCATGAACGTAGCCGACACGGTGGAAAAGCCCGTCGCGATGATTGCCGCTTCGCGTACCGTGTACTTGCCTTCGCGGAACACGCGGTCGGTGATCAGGAGCGCAAGCGAGTAGCTGCCGACGAAGGAAGCGACGGCGTCGATGGCGGACCAGCCCGGCGTACGCCAGATCGGCCGCATCACGGGCTGGACGAGCACGCCGGTGAATTCGAGAAGGCCGTAGCCGATGAGGAAGGCGAGTGCCAAGGCGCCGATGGGTACGATCAGCCCGACCGACAGCACCAGCTTGTCGAAGAGGAAGGGCAGCATGTCGGGGGCGAAGAAGACCTCGGGCCCGATGCCGGCGAGATAAAGGCCGGCAAGGACCAGTCCGAGGACGCGCAGGACCGAAAACACGGCATCGGTCGCCGTTTTGCGCCAGGTGCCCTTCGCGATAGGGCCGAAGGCGCCGTAAGCCATCAGCAGCAATACGAAGCCGATCGCCACCGGCCGCGCATGGGTCGATATGGCGGTTGCCGCATGGTCGAGGAGGATCGTCGACTTGCCGTTGATTTCGACCGGCACGAAGAACAGGAATATGCCGATGAGGCTGAAAAGGATGAGCCGCAATGCGGCGCCTCCGCGCGAGCCCCCTGCCTCGGTGGTGATATGCGTCATGTAGTCTCCTCCCTTTCTTGTTCAGAGCGGATTACGGCTGCCCCGTTGCCGACGCGGCTCGCATCAGCCGCCGCATCCGATCAAAGTCTTCGTTCATCGGGCGATCGTCGCGATAGGCGGGGATTGCCGAGCGTATGCGCCCGTAGAGGGCAGCAGTGCGTTGCGCCTTGCCCTGCACTTGCGGCTGCAGCTCATAGGCCTGAGCGGCCGCAAGCAGCTCGATCGCCAGGATTCGCTCGAGATTGTCGACGATCGAGAGCGCTTTCCAGGCGGCAGGTGTCGCGTGGGTGAGCATGTCTTCCTGAAGCGCGGAGGTGATGCCGCCGTCGAGACTGGCGGGCGCCGCGAGCCGCCGGTTCTCGGCGACGAGTGCGGCAGCCGTGTACTGCGCAATCATGTAACCCGAGGAAACGCCGCTATCGCCGGCGAGGAAGGCAGGAAGACCGCTCACCAGCGGGTTCACCAGCCGGTCGATGCGGCGCTCGGAAATTGCTGCGACTTCTGCCACTGCAACGGCGAGGCTGTCCATTGCAAGGCCAAGCGCGGCACCGACGGCATGGGCCTGCGAATGCACCTCGGGTGCCTCCGGCGAACCCGCAACGGCCGGGTTGTCGGTAACGCTTGCAAGTTCGCGGTCGACGGTTTCGGCCACTTGACCGAAAGCGTCGCGTGCGGCGCCATGCACATGCGGTACGGCCCTGAGACTGAGCGGATCCTGGGTGCGGGTGCCGGCCGTATCTGCAAGCATCGGGCTATCCGCCAGCCAGTCGCGCAGGCCCTCGCCGACTTCACTCAGGCCAGGGGATTGCCGAAGTGCCAAGGGCAACTCGGCAAAGGCATTGGCCTGGCTGCCGAGGTTTTCGTAAGTCATCGCCGCGGCTGCATCCGCCCAGGCGAAGAGCCTTTCCGTGCGTGCGAGCGCCAGCGCCGCCAGACCGGTGGCGCATGGGGTTCCGTTGACCAGGCTCAGACCTTCTTTCGCTTCGAGCCGCAACGGCGCAAGCCCCAGACGGGCGAGTGCGTCGGCGCCGCTCAGTCTTTCCGTCCCCTGCATGGCCGAGCCGTGACCGATCAGCACGAGGCCGATTGCGGCGGCGTGGGTTAGATATCCGACCGAGCCCCGCGACGGAATGAGAGGGATTATGTCGGCGTTGAGCAGCGCCAGGAGCATTTCGACCGTCTCGACCCGCACGCCGGAATAGCCGTGGGCGAAGTTGGCTATCTGTGCCGCCATGACGGCCCGCGCTTCCACCCGGCCGAGCGGATCTCCGACGCCGCAAGCGTGGCTCAGGATGATGTTGCGCGAGAGCGACTGCTGGTTCTCACGGCTGATGATGACATCGCATAGCGCGCCAACCCCGGTGTTGATGCCGTAGCCGCGGATGCCGCGCTCCACCAATGCGTCGACGATCCGGCGGGCATGGGCGATGCGCCGGCGCGCCGGTCCGGATAGCTCCAGGGGGGCGCCCTCGGCGATCGAAGCGACCTCGCGCCAGGTAAGCGGTCCATCGATCGAAATCATCTCACCCATGGGTCTCCGGCCTTTCGTGCCGGCGCTGGACGAACCGGGCAACATAGTCGTTGGCAGGGTTATCGAGAATATCGTTCGGTGTGCCGACCTGAACGACCTGACCGTCCCTCAGGATCGCGATCTCCGACCCGATGCGCAGGGCCTCGTCGAGATCATGGGTGATGAAGACGATGGTCTTTGCAAGATTCCGCTGAAGTTGCAGCAATTGGTCCTGCATGTCGCCGCGGATCAGCGGGTCAAGGGCACTGAAAGCCTCGTCCATCAGGATCACATCCGTGTCGGCAGCGAGCGCTCGTGCAAGGCCGACGCGCTGCTTCATGCCGCCCGAGAGCTGATGGGGAAATTTCGCGTCGTAACCGGAGAGGCCCACCGTTTCGATCCATTTCATGCCGATTTCGCGGGCATCGTCCTTCGACACGCCGCGCACGCGCTGGCCGTAGACGACATTCTGAAGCACGGTCCGGTGCGGCATCAGGGCAAAGCTCTGGAAGACCATGCTGACGCGTCGCATGCGAAATGCACGCAGCGCCTTCGCACCGAGGTCGAGGATATTGTTGCCGTCGAAGAGGACCTCGCCGCTCGTCGGTTCGATAAGCCGGTTGATGTGGCGCACCAGCGTCGACTTGCCCGATCCGGAAAGCCCCATGATCACGAAGATCTTTCCGGCGCCGATCTTCAGGCTGACATCGTTGAGGCCCACGCTGCAGCCGGACCTGGAGAGGATGTCGGCTTTATCGAGGCCGTCCTTGACCATGGCGAGCGCCTTCTTGGCGTCATGCCCGAATATCTTGTAGACGTTCCGGATCTCTATATCAGCCATTGCGGGCGTCCTCCGTCCGGGGCTTGCCGAAGCCTTGCGTGATGCGGTCGAGCACGACCGCGAGAATGACGATGCCGATGCCGGCTTCGAGGCCCTTGCCGACGTCGAGCGTCTGAATGCCGTTCAGCACCTGTTCGCCCAGGCCGCGCGCGCCGATCATCGAGGCGACGACGACCATCGACAGCGCCATCATGATCGTCTGGTTGAGGCCGGCCATGATCGTCGGCGTCGCAAGGGGCAGTTCGACGCCGAAGAGAATCTGTCCCGGGCTGCCGCCGAACGCCGTCGCAGCTTCGACGACTTCCGCGTCGACCTGGCGGATGCCGAGGTCGGTGAGCCGGATCAGCGGCGGGACGGCGTAGATGATGGTGGCCAGGATTGCCGGGACCTTGCCGAGCCCGAACAGCATCAGCGCCGGGATGAGATAGACGAAGCTCGGCATGGTCTGCATGACATCGAGCACCGGCAGGGTGATGTTGCGGACGACGCGGCTCTTCGCAACGAGAATCCCCATAGGCACGCCGATCACCACCGAGACGATGGTCGCCATCAGCATCAGGGCGAGCGTCTGCATCGTCAGATCCCAGAGTCCGAGGACGCCGACGGCAACCAGCAGCGCGCCCACGGCCAGCGTCAGCGACCAGCGCCGCGAACTCCGCCAAGCAAGCGCCATGAAGGCGAGAATGACGAGCCACCAGGGCAGGCCGCGCAGGATCCATTCGATGAACAGAACGGCCTTCAGGATGACGCCGCTGATCGCCTTGAAGACCCAGCCGTAATTGGTGACGAGGGCCTGGATGAAGTCGTTCACCGGCGCGCGGATCGAGAGATTGAGAGAGTCCGGAAACATCGGATATCGTTCCTTGTTCAGGCGGGCGGCGGGACGCCGAGACCCTCCTGGCCCGGGGAAGCAGCCTTTTGCCTACGATCGCAGCGCCCCGCCTGATAGGGGGGCGCTGGCGATTGCCGGCCGGAAAGGGGCCGCCGTTACTTGAGACCGGCTTCGATCTTGCCGCGCGCCTCGTCCGAGACCCACTTGCTCCAGATGTCGCCTTTGGTTTTCAGGAATTCGGCGGCGGCCGCCGTGGCGTCGACCTTGTTGTCGGCCATATAGGCGAGGCTGGCGTTGACCTCATCGAGCGGGAATGTTGCCTTTTCCAGGATCTCGACGATTTCCGGAGCTTCGGAAGCGAAGGTGCTGTTCACGCCATAGGCCACGTCAACGGAGGGAAAGGCGCAGCCTTCGTCACGTTTGCCGTTGGCGCTGCTCAGTTCTTTCCAGCAGGCTTCGTTATAGGCCGGCTCTTCGAGCTGGATCAGCTTGAATTTCCCCATGATCGCGGTCGGCGACCAGTAATAGAAGAGGATCGGCTCGCCCTGGAGATAGGCAGAGGTAATCGCCGCGTCGAGCGCCGTCCCCGTTCCGGGGCGGAAGTTGACATAGGTCTCACCCAGCTTGTAGGCCTCGAGCTTGGCAGTGCTCACGCCCTCGCAGGTCCAGCCGGAGGGGCAGTTGAGGAAGCGGCCTTTGGATGGCTCCTCCGGATCGGCGAAGATCCCGGCGATCTTCGGATCGGTAAGCTGTGATACGCTTTTCAGATCCGGCGCCTTGGCTTCGATATTGCGAGCGGGATCGCCGTGGACGACGTAGTCCGGCACGAACCAGCCTTCGCTGGCACCTACGAAGGTCTTGCCGACGGCCACCACCTTCTTTTCTTCCACCGCCTTGTTCCAGACGTCCGAACGGCCGAGCCATTCCTCGGCGAAAATCTGCACGTCGTTGTTGGCGGTTGCCTGTTCGAGAGTCACCGAATTGCCGGGGATCGAATCGACCTGGCAGTCGTATCCCTTGGAAAGGATAGTCTTCATGACCTCGGTGATGAAGGCGCCGCTTTCCCAGTCGATGCCGGCGAAGGTCACGGTCTTGCCGTCGCCGCAATAGGAAGCATTGGCGCCGCTCGCGGAAGCCGCCAGCATCAGGCCGGCTGCAGCGAAGGTGAGTCTCATTGTGCTGATCGACATGCGCATTCCCCTTTTTTAAATCGCGATTCGATTGCTATTTGAGCTTGTTCAGAACGCGCGCGAAGGCGCGGTCGATGTCTTCCTCCCGGTCATGTCGTCCGTTACGGATCTTCCATTCGCCCGCGATCATGACGTCGCGAACGGTATCCCCGCCGAGCGCGAAGAGCCAGCGGTCGAGAATCTGGTTGCCGCTTGCTGCGGCGATAAAGGGGTTGGAGCCGTCGAGAACGACGAGGTCCGCAATGGCGCCGACGCGAATGCCCGGCTCTTCCGATCCGGCGGCCTGTCCGGCCGCTCGGGCGCCGCCTGCAAGCGCCGCATCGAAGATCGTCCTGCCGACGGAGGCGCCCGGCGCCGCGAGCCGGTTGCGCCTGCGGTCGCGCAGGCGCTGGCCGTATTCGAGGAGCCGCAGCTCTTCCGCGACGCTTGTCGCGACATGGCTGTCGGTGCCGATGCCGAAGCGACCGCCTGCCGCAAGAAAATCGACCGCGGGAAAAATTCCGTCGCCGAGATTGGCTTCGGTCGCGGGGCAAAGACCGGCGACCGCTCCCGAATGGCCGAGCCGTCTCGTCTCGTCGGGCGTCATGTGCGTCGCGTGGATCGCGCACCAGCGCTCGTCCACCGGCATGTTGTCGAGGAGCCATTCGACCGGGCGCCGACCGCTCCAGGCCAGGCAATCCTCCACTTCGCGGGGTTGCTCGGCGACATGGATGTGGATGGGGCCGGTGAGGGGCGACGATTGCAGAATCACGCGCATTTCCTCCGGCGTCGCCGCCCGCAGCGAATGGATGGCATAGCCAAGCCTCGCGCCTGTCGCATTGCAAGCGGGCGAGAGCCGCTCGAGCAGTGCGAGAAAGCGGTCCGGATCGTGAAGAAAGGGGCGCTGCCCCGCGCTCGGCGTAGCTCCGCCGAAATTGGCATGGGCGTAGAAGACCGGCAGATGGGTGAGGCAGATGCCGCTCGTCTGCGCGGCCTTCAGTATCCGCAGCGACATTTCTGCCGGGTCCGCATAGGGCGTGCCGTCGAGCTGATGATGAAGGTAGTGGAACTCGACCACACGGCCGAAGCCGCCCTTCAGCATTTCGACATAGAGCTTGGCGGCGATTGCCTCGAGATCGTCCGGGTCGACCAGACCGACGGTGCGATACATCTCCTCCCGCCAGGTCCAGAAGCTGTCGTTGCCTGTTCCGGCCACTTCCGCCAGGCCGGCCATCGCACGCTGGAAGGCGTGGGAATGCAGGTTGGCCATCGCCGGCACGACGGGTCCGGATAGATGCTCGTCGCCCGGCGCCTTCGATTGCTCTGCTTCCACCGCGAGAATGCGTCCCGCCGCGTCGACGGAGATCGCGACGTTCTCGGACCAACCGGTCGGCAGCAGCGCCTGTTCGGCAAACAGTCGATGAGCGGACGAAGCTGTCATGAGAGCCGTTCCTGTACGTGGTTGTATATGGAACTATAGATATTTTCTTGTGGCGCGCAAGTTGGAAATAAAGGAAAACAATCGCTGATTTGCCGGGCCGGCGGCGCCCGGCCGCAACGGAGCATCGCATGGCGGTATTGGGGCGCAAGAGCGACAGGGCGGTTTTCGACGACGGGCCGGTGCCGCGCTATGAAGCGGTCAAGCAGTTCATCCGCAGCCGCATCGAGAGCGGCGAATGGCCGCCGCAGCATCGCATACCATCCGAAAACGAGATCGTCGCCGATCTCGGCGTCAGCCGGATGACCGCCAATCGCGCACTTCGCGAACTGGCGAGCGAGGGAGCGATCACCCGGGTCCAGGGGGTAGGGTCCTTCGTGGCTGCCCATAAGGGCAGCACGGCCCTTCTCGAGGTGCGCAATATCGCCGACGAGATTCGCGAGCGCGGCCACAGGCATACCTCGCGGATCACGCTCCTTGAGGAGGAGCAGGCAAGCACCGAGGTCGCAGAGGCGCTCGGGCTTGCGACGAAAGCGCGGATCTTTCACTCGGTCATCGTCCACGCGGAGAACGACGTTCCCATCCAGATCGAGGACCGTTTCGTCAATCCCGCAATCTGCCCCGATTACCTGGAACAGGATTTTACCAGCATGACCCCGAACGTCTATCTGACGTTGGTGGCGCCGATCACGCGGACGGAGCAGATCGTCGAAGCCGTTCTGCCGAAGCCGTGGGAATGCAAGCTCCTTTCGATCGGCCGCGGCGAACCGTGCCTGATGATCCGTCGACGGACCTGGTCGGAAGCTGCGAATGTGACGGTCGCATGGCTCACCTATCCGGGCACGCGCTATCGTCTGGAAGGTGTTTCGCAGTAAGAACGACACCATCGCAGAGACGGGAATGAAATGATGGAAGACGAATTGCTGAAGCGCCGCACGCAGCTTGCGAGACCGGACGTGTCGATCGAAGAGGCGCAGGCAATCCTGGCCCAACATTACGGTCTTTCCGGCGATCTCACCGAACTCGGCAGCCAGCAGGATCGCAACTACCGCGTCGACACAAGCGAGGGGCGCTTTGTCCTGAAGATCGCGCGTGCCGAATATGCGCGGGTCGAGATCGAAGCCCAGAATGCCGCATTGCGGCATGTCGTCACCAAGCCCGATGCTCCGAAGGTGCCCGAAGTGGTGTCCGCCTTGAGCGGCGAGGAAATCGTTGCCGCGGCCGTTCGCGAGGAAACCTATCACTTCCGCTTGCTCACCTATCTCGACGGCACGCCTCTGACGCGCCGCAGGCACCTGGCCGTGGAAAGCGTGGCGGCACTCGGCGATGTCGCAGGCCGATTGGCCGCCGCACTCAGGGATTTCGATCACCCGGGGCTGGAGCGGGAGCTGCAATGGGACCTTAGAAGGGCGGGGCCGGTTGCGCTTCACCTGCTTTCGGCCATGAGCGAGGTCGATCTGCGCAAGCGCATTGCCGAGGCGATGGTCGGCGCCATGCGCAGGGTTCAGCCGCTGATGCCGGAGCTGCGCCTGCAGGCGATCCATCAGGACGTCACCGACGACAATGTCGTGAGCCGCGCGGACAGGAGCGGGCGCCTCATCCCCGACGGCGTCATCGATTTCGGCGACGTGCTGAAAGGGTGGGTGGTTGCCGATCTTGCCGTTACCTGCGCATCGCTGCTGCATCATGCGGACGGAGATCCCTTCCGTATCCTGCCGGCGGTGAAGGCGTTCCATGCCGTCTGCCCCTTGACGGATGCGGAATTGAAGGCGCTCTGGCCGCTGATCGTCGCGCGCGCCTGCGTTCTCGTGGCAAGCACGGCGCAGCAACTCGAGGTCGACCCCGAAAATACTTATGTCGAAGGCAATGCCGCGCATGAGCGGGAAATCTTCGACGTTGCCGTTTCCGTGCCTCTCGATCTCATGGAGCATGCGATCGCAGAGGCTGTGGAGAGGGCACCACAGCCTTCTCCGACGGAGATGGTCGGCAGGCTGCTGCCCGAGCTCGACCCTTCGGAAATCGGCATCGTCGATCTCTCCTCGCTCGGTCCGCACCTTCCTGCCGACCGCTGGCATTACGAAGACACCGAAGCCCTGCTCCTGCAATCGGCGGCGCGTGCGGCCGGTGCCGCGGCCACGCGCTATGGCGAGTACCGGCTGACGGAAACGAGGCTCCTGCAGGCGAGCTCCCCCCGGACATTCGCCCTGCACGTGGATTTATGCCTGCATGGGCAGACTGCCGTGCACGCGCCTTTTGCCGGCCGGCTCCACCAGCGCGGCGGCAAGCTGATCTTCTCGGGCGAAGGTCTCCATCTCCATCTTTACGGCGTCGAGGCAGCCGACCTCACCGAAGACGCGTTCGAGGCGGGTGCAAGGATCGGCGTGGTGCCCGGCGATCCGTCGGCCCTGGGCTTCATGCGCGTCCAGCTTTGCACTACGCCGGAGGTGGACCCGCCCGCCTTCGCCGCGCCGCATCAGTCGGAGGCATGGCGCCGGCTCTGCCCGTCGCCCGCGCCGATCCTGGGTTTCGATTGCGACGCGGCCCTGCCGGACGCCGCCGGTCTTCTCGAGCGCCGCCGCCGGCACTATGCCCGGCCGCAGAAGAACTATTACCGCACGCCGCCGCAGATCGAGCGCGGCTGGAAGGAGCATCTTTTCGACGTCGAGGGGCGCGCCTATCTCGATATGGTCAACAACGTCACCCTCTTGGGCCACGGGCATCCGCGCCTGTCGGCTGCCGTCGGGCGGCAATGGTCGCTGCTCAACACCAATTCGCGGTTCCACTATGCGGCCGTGACGGAGTTTTCGGAGCGGCTTGCGGCGCTTGCGCCGGAAGGGCTCGACACTGTCTTTCTCGTCAACAGCGGATCGGAGGCGAACGATCTCGCCATCCGGCTCGCCTGGGCCTATTCCGGAGCGCGCAATATGATCTCGCTGCTCGAGGCCTATCACGGCTGGACGGTCGCGAGCGACGCCGTTTCCACCTCGATCGCCGACAACCCGCAGGCGCTGACGACCCGTCCGGACTGGGTCCATCCCGTCGTCTCGCCGAACACCTATCGCGGCCCGTTCCGCGGCGAGCATTCGACGGGCGACTATGTGGACGCCGTGTCTCGAAAGCTTGCGGAATTGGACGAAAAGGGGGAGAAGCTCGCGGGCTTCATCGCGGAACCGGTCTACGGCAATGCCGGCGGCATTCCGTTGCCTTCCGGCTATCTGGAAGCGGTCTACGCCATGGTCCGGGAGAGGAGCGGCGTCTGCATCGCCGATGAGGTGCAGGTAGGTTACGGCCGGCTCGGCCACCATTTCTGGGGGTTCGAGCAACAGGGCGTTGTGCCCGATATCGTCACCGTCGCCAAAGGCATGGGCAACGGCCATCCGTTGGGCGCCGTCATCACCCGGCGCGAGATTGCCGATGCGCTGGAGAAGGAAGGCTATTTCTTTTCTTCCGCCGGCGGCAGCCCCGTGAGTTCCGTCGTCGGCATGACCGTCCTCGACATTCTTCACGACGACGCCCTGCAGGAAAATGCCCGCGCGGTGGGCTCCCATCTCAAGACCCGGCTCGAGGCGCTTGGGAACCGGTTTCCTCTCGTCGGCGCCGTTCACGGCATGGGGCTTTACCTGGGCGTCGAATTCGTCCGTGACCGCGAAACCCTCGAACCAGCCACCGAGGAAACCGCGGCGATCTGCGACCGCCTTCTCGATCTCGGCATCATAATGCAGCCGACCGGAGACCATCTGAACGTCCTGAAGATCAAACCGCCGCTTTGCCTAGCCCGGGAGAGCGCCGATTTCTTCGCCGATATGCTGGCCAGGGTGCTCGAAGAGGGATGGTAGGAAAAAGGCGCCGCCGGAACTCCCTGCGGCGCCTGCTTTGATCCGTTGCATGTATTTGTCCTTCAATCGGCAACGATCGAAGGAAACATGCGGCAGGTCAGCGGACCGGCGGCGCGTAGATCAGGCCGCCGTGGTTCCAGAGCCTGTTGAGACCGCGATCGATCCTGAGGGCGCTCTCCTTGCCGAGGTGACGCTCGAAGACCTCGCCGTAATTGCCGACCGCGGCCACCGTCTGGTAGGCCCATTTCGGATCGAGCCCGAGCGCCTTGCCGGCTTCGTTGTCGATGCCGAGGAAGCGCTTTTGCGCGGCGGTTCCGCTTTCGAGGAGCGAAGCGGCATTTTCCCGGGTGATGCCCAGTTCCTCTGCCTCTATCATCGCGAAGAGCGTCCAGCGAACGACCTTGAACCATTGATCGTCGCCCTGGCGGACGGCAGGGCCGAGCGGCTCCTTGGAAATGACTTCCGGCAGGACGACGAAGCGGTCAGGCTCGTTGAGCGTCAGCCGCTGCGAATAGAGCGCGGAGGCATCAGTGGAATAGACGTCGCAGCGGCCGGAATTGAAGGCTTGGATCGTCTGGTCCGCCTTTTCGAAGGCGATCACCTGATACTCGATCTTGTTGGCGCTGAAATAGTCCGCCATGTTCTGTTCGGTCGTGGTGCCGGTCTCCGTGCAGACGGAGGCGCCCGAGAGCTCCTTGACGCTTTTCACGCCGATATCGCTGCGCACCATGAAGGCCTGGCCGTCATAATAGTTCACGCCGACGAAGCTCATGCCCAGATCCGTGTCGCGCGAAAGCGTCCAGGTGGTCTGGCGCGAAAGCAGGTCGACCTCGCCGGACTGCAGCGCGGTGAAGCGCTCCTTGGTCGAAAGCGGCACATATTTCACCTTGTCCGGACTGCCGAGAGTGGCGGCCGCGACCGCACGGCAGAAATCGATATCGAAGCCTGACCACTCGCCCTTGTCGTTCGGGGCAGAGAAGCCGAGCACGCCCTGGCTCACGCCGCAACGCAGCTCGCCGCGCTGCTTGACGACGTCAAGGGTTGCGGCCTGTGCCGTGGTGCCGGCAAGAAACGCCGTCAAAAGTAGTGTCGAAATTGCGGTTTTCATTGTCCCGTTCTCCTCCGTTTTGAGACGCAACTATTGGATTCCGGAACGCGTCGCGCCCCGGAGTGGTCTGGTTCTTCGGTAATGCCTCTAACTCGTGATTATCCGGCTCGCGCCAGCACGGCCTCGAACGTTTCCTCGAGCACGGCGATCAGGTGATCCGCATCGCGCTTCGAAAAGATCATCGGCGGCCGCATCTTCAGGACGTTGTCATGTGGGCCCTCCGTGCCCATCAGCACGCCGCGCTGGCGGGCTCCGTTCGCGACGGCCCGGGCGATCTCCGTCGCCGGCGCTCTGGTCCTGCGGTCGCTGACGAGCTCGATGCCGAGGAACAGTCCGAGGCCGCGAACGTCGCCGATGACCTCGTAGCGCTCCTGCATGGCCCGGAAGGCGGCGAGAAGATGATTGCCGACAACGAGCGCATTGCGGCGCAGGTCCTCGCCTTCGATGACGTCGAGCACGGCGAGACCGACGGCGCAGGACACCGGGTTGCCGCCGAAGGTGTTGAAATACTCCATGCCATTGTCGAACGACGCCGCGATCTCACGCGTGGTGACGACCGCGGCGAGTGGATGGCCGTCGCCGATCGGCTTGCCCATGGTGACGATGTCAGGGACGACGCCCTGCGTCTCGAAGGCCCACCAATGGCTGCCGACCCGACCGAAACCAACCTGCACCTCGTCGGCGATGCAGACGCCGCCGGCCTCCCGAACCATGCGGTAGACCTCCTTGAGGTAGCCATCCGGCAGAAACACCTGGCCTGCGACGCTCGGAATGGATTCGGCGAGGAAGAAACCCGGCGCTTCGCCTCGGGCGCGCATCGCCGCGATCAGCTCGGCCACATTTTCGGCGAAGCGCTTGCCGTGTTCCTCCAGCGGCCAGGCGGCTGGCGCGTGGTAACTGTCCGGAACGGCCGCCACGTGAACATGCGGCTTCCGGCCCTTTCCGCCCTTGCGGCGGAATTTGTATGCGCTGAGATCGATCAGCTCCTGCGTCGTGCCGTGATAGGCCCAGTCGAGCACGATGGCGTTTTCTTCGGCCGTGTGCGCGCGCATGAGGCGCAGGGCGAGGCTGTTGGCTTCGGAGCCGCTATTGACGAAGGCGGCGACGGCGAGTTCCTTCGGCATCGTGGCCGTCAGCCGCTCGGCATAGGCGACGATGTTGTCGTGCAGGTAGCGCGTGTTGGTGTTGAGCGTCCCTGCTTGCCGGGCCAATGCGTCCACCACGGCGGGATGGGCGTGACCGATGTGGCAGACATTATTGAAGCAGTCGAGATAGGCTCGGCCGCGATCGTCGATCAGCCAGACGCCTTCGCCGCGCACGAACTTGATCGGTTTCTCGTAGGAGATCGACAGGTTCGGCAGCAGCAGCTCTTTCCGCAGCCTGATGATGTCCTCGTGGGGGCGGCCGCTCCGGTCGTAGAATTCCCGCGCAATGCCGGCAAATGCGCTCGCGTCGGGGAAGAGCTCCGCCCAGACGTCGAGATAGCGCTCCTCGCCGACGCCGAGGATGTCCGTCGCTGCGAGACTTGTGTCGGTGGAGATCTGCAGATGCAGATGTGGCGCCCAGCCGCCGTTCTCTTCCGGAGCGCCCATTTCACCGACAAGCGCACCCGCTTCCAGCCTGTCGCCAGCCTTCAGCCGATCGACGGCCTCATGGGCAAGATGGCCCCAGAGCGTCAGGAAAGGCGGGCAACCGTCCGGTTCATGGCGTAGCGCGATAAGGCAACCGTATCCGAGCGGGTCCTTCTCGATCTCCACGCTCTCGACGGTGGCTGCAAGCGGCGTATGGACCCTGGTGCCGGCAGCCATGAAGAGGTCAAGACCGAGATGGCGCGTGCGGCGCGTCTCTTCGATCAGCCGGGAGACGAACATCGCGCCCGAATAGACGGTGCGGGCTTCACCCCAGGGGCCGATGCCGAGCTCGACGCCGGCGCTGCGGCATTGCTCTTCCCAGACCGATTGGGCCTCATCCGGTCGTCCGGCCGCCGAACTGACGGTCATCGGATGCGTCGGATCGCCAAAGGGAACGAGAGCGGCGGGATAGGCAGCGGCTGGACGAGCGAGAAGCGGCAGGAGGCTTTTGCGATTTGCGCCGATCCAGGAGGCGACGGCGTGGGCTCCGGCTACTGTCTCGAAACTGCAGGCCTTTCTCAGGATGGCCGTCGCGAAACGCGGGTTCATCGCATCGAGTTTGCGCAGCAGCGCCCAGGCCGGTCTTTCGCTGATCGCGAGATAGGGATTGTCGGCGGTATGCGCCTGGCGTGATGCGGAGATCGTCACCGAGGTGACCAGCCGCATGGCAATCAGGTCGAAGAGGAGATCGACTTCTTCTTCGAGGAGCGGATATTCGGCATGGTATCCATTGGCGATCGCAGCCGCAGCGCCGATCGGATCGGGATGGCCGAGGCCGGCATAGGCGGCGGCGATCGCGACTTCGGCAATGACGGGCGCGTAGAGGGCGTCGCCGAAATCGATGATACCGGAAATGCGGTCTCGGTCGTTCTCGTCGATGAGGACGTTCCAGTCGTTTGCGTCATTATGGATGACGGCGGAGCGCAGCATCGGGAGCCGCGGGGCGATCCGCTCGTCGAAGCGGTCGAGAAAGCGCTGGAGAAGAGCGCGATCCTGGGGATCGGCCACATGTGCGAGCCGTTCGGCAGAACGTCCGGCATTGCGGATGTCCCAGTCGAGATCCCGCAGTGCGCCCGGATGCATGAAGCCCTTGAGCGAGGCATCGAAGCGGCCGAGCATCCGGCCGAGGGAGTGAAGTGCTCCATCACTCCGATCGGATTGTGCGAGCGGAGTTCCCGGAACCCAGGTGACCAACCGCAATCGATGGACGATCTCGCGCCGCGTGGTCGTGGCGAGGTTTGCGCCGGATAGTGTCGACTGCAAATGCGGAACCGGCAGGTCTACTGCATTTTCGCCGGCATGCTTCAGCAGCGCTGTCTGGAAGTCGCTTTCGATTTCCGGCTCGGCGCCGTTGATGATCTTCAGAATGTAGCAGCGGCCCTCGCCGGTATTGACCTTGAAGTTCTGGTCCCGCTCGCTGTCCAGCGGCTGAAGTGAGCCATTCAGGCCGAAGTGCTGCTCAAGGAGGGCTTGCGCTTCCTCGGTCGTGAAATCCGGCGTCGTTTTCAGCACGTCGTTCATGGAGACCCCCGCTCTTGGTCCACGAGAGTTGCACGCCCGTCGGGCATGTGCATCCGGTATATCGCCGGTTGCACCGGCACTTTGTTTATAATAACCGTCATCTTGCCGGCGCCGCTCGACAGCCGCCCGGCAGTCCCTCTGGCCGGCCGCAGGAGGCAGGAAATCGACGCGACAGACCGAACGATCCTCAGCATCTTGAGCCGCGAGGCGCGTATTCCCATGAAGTCGCTTGCCGGGCGTATCGGGTTGTCTCGCAGTGCGACGGCCGAGCGCGTCGCGCGGCTGGAGAAGGCCGGCGTCATCCGCGGCTATCGCGCCGACATCGGCCAGTTGGAGGAGGGGCAGATCGAGGCTTTCCTGCTGGTGACGCTGAAGCGCACGCCCTCGCTCGGCGTGCTCGACCGGCTGGCCGGGTTTTCCTCCGTCAGGCGGGTCTTTTCAGTCAGCGGCCAGCTCGATCTCGTGGTGGAAGTGAAGGTCGCGTCGATCAACGCGCTGAACGAACTGCGCAACGAGGTTGCGCAGCTCGACAATGTCGAGGATCTGACGACGTCGATCGTGCTGCGCCGCGATATCGAACGAAGCTGAGCAGCTCGCTCTTGCGGGCGGAAAGCCGTCACACCTTTCCTGGAAGTGCTCTAACCCTCGCTCAGCATCTCAACCTCGCCCCCCGAACGGCCGATGAGGTTGCGTCGGACGCGGCCGACGTCGCGCATCGGCGGCTCGCCGAAATGGCGGGCATATTCGCGGCTGAACTGGGACTGGCTCTCATAGCCGACCTTGTGACCGGCATCGCCGGCATCGAGACGCTCCTCGAGCATCAGCCGCCGTGCCTCCTGCAGGCGCAGTTGCTTCTGGTACTGCAGCGGGCTCATCGCCGTGATCGCCTTGAAATGGTGATGAAGCGAGGAGACGCTCATGCTGACGCGGCTTGCAAGGTCGTCGATGCGCAGGGGCCGGGAATAATGTTCCTTCAGCCAGGACACCGCGCGGCCGATCTGGTGCGGCTGGCTCTCCGTGGTCGCCATCTGGCGGAGCCTGGCGCCGTGCGGTCCGAGCAGCAGGCGATAAAGCAGTTCCTGCTCGATCAGCGGCAGCAGCACCGCTATGTCATCCGGTTTGTCGAGGAGCCGCAGCAGCCGAAGCGCCGTGTCCTCAAGATCGGGAGTGAGCTTGCTGACCGTCATGCCGCGCGGCGAACCCGGAGCTTTCGCAGCCTCGTGGCCGATTGCGTCGAGCAGCGCCGGAAGTCTCGTCGTATCGATCTGAAAGGTCATGCTGAGATAGGGCTCTTCGGGCGAGGCGAGAGATATCTGTGAAAGAACCGGCAGGTCGATGGAGGTCAAAAGGTAGTCCGAGGCGCCGTAGACGAGGGTGTCCTCACCGAGCACGACACGTTTGGCTCCCTGGACGATGATCGCCAGGCTCGGCTTGTAGGCGGCGCAATTCGGCTTCGCGGAAACGGAATGCCGGTGAACGCTCAGCCCTGGTATGATCGTCGGATAGTCGCCGTCCTCTCCGGCGATCCGGGCAATGATGTCGATCATTTCCTGACGCGGCATGCGCTGTAATTCTTTCATATTCGATGGTCTTTCCAATACCTTAGATCCGTGCGGAGACGGGGAGAAGATAGGTTGCAGGCGCTGTCCCGCCACCTGGCTTCGACGATTCTCGCAGAATCGTGCAAAAGTTTTGCAGGATCGCACTAACGCAATGGCCTTGTGAGACAGCATAGTCCGCCCTGCCGCCCGCGGTCCATAGACCGCTGGACGCGCCACTCCCAGACATGCCACTCCGAGACATGAAGGACAGACCCATGGCCATTGCAAGAGGATATGCGGCGACGGACGCGTCGAAGCCGCTCGCACCCTTCACCTTCGAGCGTCGCGAACCGCGCGACGACGACGTGGTGATCGACATCAAATATTGCGGCGTCTGCCATTCCGATATTCACCAGGCGCGCAACGAATGGGGCAATTCGACCTTCCCCATGGTACCGGGCCACGAAATCGTCGGCATCGTCAGGGCGGTCGGCTCCAAGGTCACCAGGTTCAAGATCGGCGATCGGGTGGGCGTCGGCTGCTTCGTCGACTCCTGCACGACCTGCGCCAAGCGCGATCTCGATCTGGAGCAGTATCTGCCCGGCCTGGTGGTGACCTACAACGGCGTCGAGGCGGATGGAAAGACCCCGACGCAGGGCGGCTATTCCGACCATATCGTCGTCAAGGAAGGCTATGTGCTCTCCATTCCCGAGAACCTGCCGCTCGACGCTGCCGCACCGCTGCTTTGCGCCGGCATCACGCTTTACTCGCCGCTGCGTCACTGGAAGGCCGGCCCCGGCAAGAAGGTGGCGATCGTCGGCATGGGCGGTCTTGGCCATATGGGCGTGAAGCTCGCCCATGCGATGGGCGCGGAGGTCACGGTGCTCAGCCAGACGCTTTCGAAGAAGGAGGACGGGCTTAAGCTCGGTGCCGACCACTACTACGCGACGAAGGACCCGGAGACATTCACAAAGCTCGCCGGCAGCTTCGACCTGATCATCTGCACGGTCGCGGCCGAGATCGACTGGAACGCCTATCTCAACCTCCTGAAGGTCGACGGCGATCTGGTGCTCGTCGGGATTCCGGAGAATCCGGTGCCGGTCCATGCCTTCTCGCTGGTGCCGGCACGGCGCAGCATTTCCGGCTCAATGATCGGTTCTATCAAGGAGACGCAGGAAATGCTCGATTTCTGCGGCGAGCACGGAATCGTTTCGGAGATCGAGACGATCCGCATGGAGCAGATCAACGAGGCCTATGAGCGGGTGGTGAGAAGCGACGTGCGCTACCGCTTCGTGATCGACATGGAATCGATCAAGGCTTGAGCTTGGGCGGGCCGCTGCCGCTACTCAAAGCAGCGGCAGCGGCCCGTCATTCTTGATCTCTTCCATGACCGCATAGGTCCGGGTCTCCTTGACGCCCGGGAGCGTCCAAAGCACCTGGCCGAGGAAATTGCGGTAAGCGGCCATGTCCTCGAAGCGGGTCTTGACGAGATAGTCGAAGCCGCCGGCTACCATGTGGCATTCGAGCACCGCGGGCGCCTGCTTTATGGCGACCGCGAACTGGTCGAAGACTTCCGGCGTCGTCTTGTCGAGCATCACTTCGATGAAGACCAACAGCCCGAAGCCGAGCTTGTGCGGGTCGAGGCGCGCGCCGAAGCCGGAGACGTAACCTTCCTTCAGCAGCCGCCTCAGGCGTTCGCTGGTCGCCGTCGGGGAGAGCCCGATCCGGTCCGCCAGCTCCAGATTGGTAATCCGCCCGTCCGCCTGCAGGATATTGAGGATTCTCCGGTCCGTCTTGTCGATCTGGTGCATGGCCGCCTCCGCTTTCCCTGCCTCAGGCGGCAAGCCGTGTTTCGGCGAGCTTCACCCAATAGGAAATTCCGTGCGGAATGGCTTCGTCGTTGAAGTCGTAAGCCGGGTGATGCAGTCCCGCCGTATCGCCATTGCCGATGAAGACAAAGGCGCCCGGCCGGGCCAGCAGCATATAGGAAAAGTCCTCGCCGCCCATCATCGGGTCGAGCGCTGCGTTTACGTTGCCTTCGCCGGCGATCGCGGCGGCGACGGCAAGCGCGTGACCGGCCTCGGCGGCGTGGTTTACCGTCACGGGATAGTTGCGGCCGTACCAGACGTCGACCGTGGCCCCGTAGGCGGCGGCGACGTTCTCGGCGATCTGGCGGATCCGGGCTTCGCCGGTGTCGCGCACTTCCGGCGTCAGCGCGCGCACGGTGCCGGCGAGTACGGCCTGTTCGGGGATGACGTTGTGCGCGAAGCCGGCATTGAACTTGGTGACGGAGACGACAATGGAGGCAAGCGGATCGACGGTGCGCGACGCAATCGTCTGCAGCGCGTTGACGATCTGGGCGCCGATGGCGATCGGGTCGATCGTCTTGTGCGGCTGAGCGGCGTGGCCGCCGCGGCCCTTGACGGTGATTGTGAACTCGTCCGTCGAGGCCATGATCGGGCCGGCGCGGCTGCCGAAGTGGCCGACCGGCATCCCCGGCATATTGTGCATGCCGTAGACCTCTTCGATCGCGAAGCGCTCCATCATGCCGTCCTTCACCATCTCGTTGCCGCCGCCGCCGCCTTCCTCGGCCGGCTGGAAGATCACCGCGACATTGCCCGCGAAGTTACGCGTTTCGGCGAGGTACTTCGCCGCGCCGAGCAGCATGGCCGTATGGCCGTCATGGCCGCAGGCATGCATCTTGCCGGGGGCCGTCGAGGACCAGGCCCTGCCGCTTGCCTCGGTGATCGGCAGGGCGTCCATGTCGGCCCTGAGGCCGACGGTGCGGCCCGGCCCGCGATTGCCGCGGATGAGGCCGACGACCCCGGTCCGGCCGAGGCCGGTCACGATTTCGTCAACGCCGAATTCCCTCAGTTTTCTTTCGACGAAGGCCGCCGTATTTTCCACCGCGAACAGGAGCTCCGGGTTCTGGTGCAGATGGCGCCGCCATTCGGTCACTTCGTTCTTGAGCTCGGCGGCACGGTTTAGAATCGGCATTGTTCGTTCCTGTCGGTCTGTTCGTTCACTTTGGTTCGGCATGCGAAGCCCGACGCTTCGGCGTCCGGCTGAGTCTCGCCGCTGGAGTGTCCGGGCGGTGGATTGGCGCGGCAGCCAGATGAATGGGCTTTGCCATCTCCTTGCCATATAGGCTAAATAGCGCGACGATACGAGGCAACTCCGGAATTTCGAGGTTTGGATTGTGGCAATAGCACGATTCCCGTTGGGCGACAGGTTGGGCAGGATAGGCATGCTCGCGGGGGCTTGCGCGGTCTTCTTGGCTGCGGTGCTGCCTGCATCGGCCAATCCGCGGCTGGTAATCGACGTCGATACGCTCAAGGTCTACGAGCATCAGGACATCTTCCAGAAATGGTATCCGGCGTCGCTGACCAAGCTCATGACGGCCTATACCACGTTCCGGGCGATCCAGGCGGGACAGCTGACGCTGCAAAGCCCGGTGGTCATGACGAAGAACGCCGCTTCGGAGCCGCCGAGCAAGATGTTCTACAAGCCCGGCCAGAAGATGACGCTCGACAGCGCGTTGAAGATGATGCTGATCAAGTCGGCGAACGACGTCGCCGTCGCGATTGCCGAGACTGTCGGCGGATCCGAACAGGCCTTTATCGAGAAGATGAATGCCGAGGCACGCCGCATCGGCATGACCTCGTCGCATTTCATCAATGCCAACGGCCTGCCCGGCCAGGGGCAATATACGACCGCCCGGGATCTTGCGGTGCTCGCGGTCACGCTGAAGCGCGAATTCCCGCAATATGCTTCCTATTTCGCGTTGGAAGGCTTCACTACCGGCAAGAAGGACTATCCCAATTACAACATGCTGATCGGCCGCTTCGATGGCGCGGACGGCATGAAGACGGGGTTCATTTGCGCCTCGGGCTTCAACCAGGTCTCCTCGGCGAGCCGCGGCGGCCGCAGGGTGGTATCGGTCGTGCTCGGTGAAGACAGCCTTGCAGCGCGTGCCGACGAGTCGGCCAGGCTCCTGCAGATGGCTTTCACCACGGTGAGCACGGGCAAGCCCTCGCTTGCGGAGATCGTCCCTTATGGCGAAACCCGCGGGGTGGTTGCCGATATCAGCAAGGAAATCTGCTCGAAGCAGGCGGCGAAGGTGCGCAGCGAGGGGCGCGACGAGGCCGGCCGGCAGAAGCTGCTTTCACCCTATATCCACGAGATCGACCGTCCGCTGAAACTTGCCTTCGCCGGCCTGATACCCGGCAGCGACGACAAGACGGCGAAAGCCGGCAACGATGCCACGGCACAGGGTGACGCGGTCGAGATCGCCAATGTGCCGATTCCGATCCCGCGCCCGAGCTTCTGAACGGAGTCTTTTCATGAACCGTCCAATTCCGGTGGTGCCGGTCTCGATCCTCACCGGCTTTCTCGGCGCGGGCAAGACGACCCTTCTGAACCGGGTGCTCAAGGATCCGGCGCTTGCCGACACGGCCGTCATCATCAACGAATTCGGCGACGTCTCCATCGACCACCTCCTGGTCGAGGCGTCGAGTGACGGCGTCATCGAGCTTTCCGACGGCTGCCTGTGCTGCACCGTGCGCGGCGAGCTCGTCGATACGCTGGCCGATCTCATGGACCGGATGCAGACCGGCCGCATCAAGCCGCTGAAGCGCGTCGTCATCGAAACAACCGGTCTTGCCGATCCGGCACCGGTGCTTCAATCGGTCCTGGGGAACCCCGTGATTGCCCAGAATTTCCGGCTGGACGGTGTCGTCACCGTCGTCGATGCGGTCAATGGCGAGCAGACGATCGCCAATCATGTGGAAGCCATGAAGCAGGTCGCGGTGGCCGACCGGCTGGTGGTCAGCAAGACCGGGCTCGCGAAGGGTGATGGAATGGGCAGGCTCGAGGCGCGGCTCAGGAACCTCAACCCGCGTGCGCCGATCATCGACGGAGACACGGAGGAGGCGGGCCGGGCCGATCTCTTCGTCTGCGGGCTTTACGACGCCTCGACCAAGGTCGCCGATGTGGGCCGCTGGCTTCAGGACGAGGCTCATGCGGACGGCCACGACCACGACCATGGCCACCACCATCACGAAGATGATCACGGCCATGGGCACCACCATCACCATCACGACGTCAATCGTCATGGTTCGGACATCCGCTCGTTCAGCGTCGTGCATGACCGGCCGATCGAACCAATGGCGCTGGAGATGTTCATCGACCTCCTGCGCTCGGCCTATGGGGAAAAGCTCCTGCGCATGAAGGCGATCGTTTCCGTCGCCGACAATCCGGAGCGGCCGGTGGTGCTCCACGGCGTGCAGACGGTCTTTCACGCGCCGGAACGGCTTGCCGCCTGGCCGGATCCGGCCGATCGCCGGACGCGAATGGTGCTGATCACCAAGGGCCTGGAGGAAGCATTCGTGCGTGACCTCTTCGACGCCTTCACCGGCAAGCCGCGCGTCGACCGACCGGATGCGCAGGCGCTCGCGGACAACCCGCTGGCGGTGCCGGGGATGAAGTTCTGAGGGGTCCGGCCGGGCCTTCTTCATCATCCCCGCAGCCGGGGGGCTTGATTTTCAGACCCCGAAGGCGCGATGCGCCGGGCGCCGCCGCCAAGGGCTCCCCGCTTCGCCGCGGGCTGCCACGCACTTTTTCTTGGGAATGCTCTAAGGCCCTGTTGAGATTCATCTGGGGCCTTTGACGGTCGCGGCGAGATGGTTGATGGCGTTTCTCCTCGTCCTCATCTCTGCGCTTGTCACAGAGATCCAGCAGCGCCGCGTCTGCGGCGCGGAAAGAGTTCTTTCAGCCCAAGGACTTGGTCTGGCTGGATCCCTGTGACGGCACAGGGATGAGGAGATCAAAGCCCCGGCCTATGCCGAATCTCAACAGGCCTTAATTTAGTTAGCTACCGCTTGCGGATAACGAATCGATGTCCGCCTGCGATCGGCTCAGCCTGTTCCAGCCGATGCCCGTCCTCGTTGCAGAAATGCGGAATGTCGATCACGGCCAGCGGATCGGTCGTTTCGATTTCGATGAGCGCGCCGGGCGTCAGGTTTTCCATTCGCTTGCGCGTCTTCAAAACGGGAAGGGGGCATTTCAGCCCCCTCAGATCGTAGCGTAGCCTCGGTTCCTCGGGCATCAATTGCCCCAGAGTTTCCAGAACGGGCGCTTCTTCGGCTGCTCGGCGGCCTGCTGTTCGGGTGCCGGCGCTTGCGCATTCCCGGCGGCAGCGGCGGCAACTTGAGCATCGTCTTGCGCCGGCGGTGCTGCCTGTTGCCCGCTGGCGGCGGATTGCGGCTGGCCCGGTGCGGGCTGTTGAGTTGCCGGCTGGCCTGCGCCCTGCTGCGCGGGAGCCTCGGCGGCGGGTGCGGCTGGCGCGGCCGCCGGCTCACTGCGAGAGAAAAGGCCCCAGAGCGACTTCCTCGCGGGCTCGGCTTGCACCGCTGCCTGTTCCACGGGGCGCTCGAGCGGGTTGGCCTGCGGTACCGGCAGGCCCTTGCCTTGGCGGGCCGCATTTTCCAGCGCTTCCTTCTGGATCAAGGTTGCCTGCTTAGCTTCCTCGGCCTCTCTCTGTTCGGCAAGTTTCTTCTCGAGATCGCTTACCTTGAGCAGCTTGCCCGCATCGAGCGAGGTGCCGGTCGGCGCATAGGCAAGCTCGCGGCCCTTGCGCTGATCGGCGACGACCGCCTTGCGTTCGGCCTCGGTCGGCTCATACCAGACCATGCCGTCGAATTTCTTCAATGCCTTCTCGTAGTCGCGCCGATAGTCTTTGTCGTAGCTCGCCATCGCCATCTGCAGCGCCGGCGGCGTCGTCATGGCAGGGCACTGGCCGGCCGCATTGAACTGTCCCTCAGCCTGCTGATTGAAGACGTATTTCCTCTCGCAGACATTCACTGCCGGCGGGCGCTTGGTCACTTCGAACTGGTCGTAGCCAGCCTTCAGCATCTTCCAGAACTCGATGTTCGGATTGTCGCGGTGGCGCGCCATGTTTTCCGCTGTCATGCGGAAGGGAAAGGCTTGAAGCTGCACGCTTTCCTGGCCGCCCTTGAACGCGTCGCGGGCGAGCGCGAAGATCTCGATGATCTGCTCGTTCGTCATCGAATAGCAGCCGGCCGAAGAGCAGGCACCGTGGATCATCAGATGCGTGCCGGTGCGGCCGTTGACCTTGTCATAGGTGTTCGGATAGCCCGTATTGATGGCCAGATAGTAGCTCGAATTCGGGTTCATCTGGTGCGGATAGAGCGGATAGAATCCCTCCGGCGCCTGCCGGTCTCCCTCCTTCATCTTGGGCCCGAGCTTGCCCGACCATGCGCAGATCTTGTAGCTCTTCAGAAGCTGGAACCGGTTCGCCGTGTTCGCCTTCCAGACCTCGAGCGTCCCTTCTTCCTTGAAGATGCGCAACAGGATCGGGGACGTCTTCTGCATCCCCAGCTCGCGCATCTTGCCGACCATCTTGCTGGAAAGCTGATACTCGGTCTTGTTCTTGACGGACGACAGGTTGACCGAATCGAGCGTCTCGTTGGTGCAGCCCGCAAGAGCGGCTGCGACAGCGGCGGTGAGGACAAGGTTCCTGAAACGCATCGGCAAAAGCCCGTTCTAGCCACATTCTATCCGTGCACGCCTGTTCCACGAGGGACAGCCGTCAACGAATCAGTACGTCATTATTCTTCACGAAATCTTAACCGTGCAGGCGCCCCCTGCGAATGGCCATCTCTCATGACCTGATGAATATGGCCAAGATTTGGCCACAGTCCGATTTCCGGTTGCCGACTGCCAGGAATAATCGCAATGGTTCGGATTGGAACGGCTGGGGGCGGAGCCGCAATCAGAGGTTACGGCCGATACTCAGATATTTCTGCCGCCGGTCGGACCGCAATTCGTCGCCATTGCGTGCGGAAAGCTCTTTGAGAGCGTCGCCGATCACGGTTTCCGTGCGGCTGATGACCGCGTCCGGGTCACGGTGGGCTCCACCGACAGGCTCCGGAATTATTCCGTCGATGACGCCGAGCGCCTTCAGGTCTTCGGCGGTGATCTTCATGTTGCTGGCGGCTTCCTTGGCGCGCGTCGAGTCGCGCCAGAGGATTGAGGCCGCACCTTCCGGGGAGATCACGCTGTAGACTGCGTGCTCCAGCATGTAGACGCGGTTGCCGGTCGCAATCGCGATCGCGCCGCCCGAGCCGCCTTCGCCGATAACCACCGTGACGATCGGCACCTTGACGTTGAGGCACATTTCGGTCGAGCGGGCGATCGCCTCGGCCTGGCCCCGCTCCTCGGCGTTGACGCCCGGATAGGCGCCTGCCGTGTCGACCAGCGTTATCAGCGGCAGGCCGAAGCGGTCGGCCATCTCCATTATGCGCGTCGCCTTGCGATAGCCCTCGGGACGGGGGCTGCCGAAATTGTGCTTGATGCGCGACTTCGTGTCGTTGCCCTTCTCCTGGCCGATGACGGCGACGGGCGTGCCGTGAAAGCGGGCAAGCCCCGCCTGGATCGCGTCGTCATTGGCGAAATTCCGGTCGCCGGCAAGCGGCGTGAACTCGGTGAAGAGGCGCGAGGCATAGTCCAGGAAATGCGGACGCGAGGGGTGGCGAGCGACCTGGGTCTTCTGCCAGGGAGACAATTTGGAATAGATCTCGACCATCGCATCGCGCACGCGCCCTTCCAACCGGGCGATCTCGTCTGATGTGTTAACGCTCTCGTCTTCGCTGGCGAGCTTCTTCAGTTCGAGAATCTTGCCTTCGAGATCAGAGATGGGTTTTTCGAAGTCGAGATAATTGTGCATCAGACGCGTTTCCGATCGTTTTTCGACAAGGGCCGCCCTGCCAAGCCATTCCATCAGGCGGACCTAATCCTGTTTTTTCGCCTGTTTGGCAAGGGGGTGATGGTTCTGCACGAGGTCGTGAAGCCGTTCTTCCAGCACATGCGTATAGATTTGTGTCGTGGAAATGTCTGAATGGCCGAGCAGTTCCTGCACGGCCCGAAGGTCGGCGCCATTGGCGAGCAGATGACTGGCGAAGGCATGGCGCAGCACGTGCGGCGAAATCGCCGCCACCCGGATGCCCGCCCGTGCGGCGAGACCCTTGAGGTCGCGGGCGAAGACCTGCCGCGGCAGATGGCCGGTCTTGCCATAGGACGGGAACAACCAGGGGCTGTCCGCACCGTCGGCCTCTTCCTGCAGAGCTTCGCCATAGGCTCGCATGGCCCGGATCGCCGCCTGCGACAGCGGTACGAGCCTTTCCTTGTTACCCTTGCCGCGAATTATGAGAAAACGCCCGTTCTGCGCAAGCACGCTCGCCGGCAGCGACACGAGCTCGCTGACGCGCATGCCCGTCGCATAAAGGAGCTCGATCAGCGCGTGCATGCGTAATTTCGCCATCGCGTCGCCGTTGCCGGATTTCGCCTCCGCTTCCGCCTGGCCGATCAGCCGGGTGACGTCTTCGATGCTGAGGGTCTTGGGGAGTGTGCGGGCTTTCTTCGGCGCGTCGAGGATGCCTGTCGGGTCGTCCGTGCGCAGCCCCTCCGCATAGAGGAACTTGTAAAATTGCCGGAGAGCCGAGAGCCGCCGCGCTTGCGACGACGATTTGAAGCCCTGGCCTGCGAGATGGGAGAGATAGCTTCTGAGATCGTCAGTCGAGGCGTCGGTGAGCCCGGTGCCGCGCGAGCGCAGGAAGGAACGCGCGTCCTCGAGGTCGCGCTCGTAGGATTGCAGCGTGTTCGCCGCCGCTCCACGTTCCGCGCTCATCATTTCCAGGAAGGCTTCGACGTAGGCTGCGGACATATCCGTCATTGCGGCTTGTTGACCCGTTCCGAAGGAATGCGCACCGTCACGTCCCGCTCAACCGGGTCGACGAAAGTGACGAGCGCCACCATCGTGCCATAGACCATGCCGGCCGCGACGGCGCAGATGAACAGGAAGCGGAAGAGGGTGGGCATTCAAGTCTCCTCTCCATGGCGCCGGAAACGAACGGTACGGCATCGGATCATGCAATCTGTTCGAAGCGTTCCCACGATCGCTGCAGCCGAGGGGGCGTTTCGCTGGCGCGGATGCGCGATCTATATGAACGGGCCCGCACTGAAGTTCAAGAAGCCGGCGCGACACCAAGCGACGGCTTGACGCTCCCCCCCGATTTGTCGATACCGGAGAGGAATGGGGAATTTGAAGCGCAATGAACGATGTGACCGAACCGGTTTCCGCGACGCTGGCCGAAAGAGCGAAGCGCACTCTCGGTAAGCGTAATCTCGTTTTCATCGGCCTGATGGGGGCGGGTAAATCGGCAATCGGTCGGCTGACCGCCCAGGCGCTTGGCGTTCCTTTCGTCGATTCCGACCACGAGATCGAGCGGGTCTCGCGCATGACGGTCAGCGATCTCTTCGCGGCCTATGGCGAGGAAGAGTTCCGGGCGCTGGAAGCCCGGGTGCTGAAGCGCCTGCTCAGGTCCGGCCCGCGGGTGGTGTCGACCGGCGGCGGCGCCTATATCAACGAGCGCTCGCGGCGGCATATCAAGAAGGGCGGCCTGACCATCTGGCTCAATGCCGAGCTTGATGTGCTATGGGAGCGGGTGAACAAACGAGACACCCGGCCGCTTCTGAAGACCGAGAATCCGAAGCAGACGCTCGAGAACCTCATGCGCGCGCGCTACCCGATCTATGCCGAGGCGGACCTGACCGTTCTCTCGCGCGATGTGAAAAAGGAAGCGATGGTCGAGGAGGTTCTCGCCGCCATCGCCGATCATCAGAAAGCCTGAACCCATGACCAGCCATGTGATGCCAACCGCCGAGCGCAAGGTCCGCGTCGATCTCGCAGAGCGTTCCTACGATATCCTCATCGGCCCCGGTCTGATCGCCGCGGCAGGCAGGGAGATCGCTGCCCGGCTCAAGGGCCGGAAGATGGCGGTCATCACCGACGAGAACGTCGCGCCGCGCTATCTCGAAGCGCTGATGGCGAGCCTCGGGGAAAGCGGTATCGATGCCGTCTCCCTGATCCTGCCGGCAGGCGAGAAGACCAAGAGCTTCGAGCACCTGATCCCGGTTTGCGAGGCCATCCTCGGCGCCAGAATCGAGCGTAACGACGCGGTGATCGCGCTCGGCGGGGGCGTGATCGGCGATCTTACCGGGTTTGCTGCCGGTATAGTCCGCCGCGGTTCGCGCTTCATCCAGATCCCGACATCGCTGCTGGCGCAGGTCGATTCCTCGGTCGGCGGCAAGACCGGGATCAATTCGCCGCACGGCAAGAACCTGATCGGCGTCTTCCATCAGCCGGACCTCGTCCTTGCCGATACCGCCGCGCTCGACACGCTGAGCCCGCGCGAATTCCGCGCAGGCTATGCCGAGGTCGCGAAATACGGTCTGATCGACAAACCGGAGTTCTTCGAATGGCTCGAGAAGAACTGGCAGGCGGTGTTTGCCGGCGGGCCCGCCCGGATCGAGGCGATTGCCGTCAGCTGCCAGGCAAAGGCTGACGTCGTTGCCGCGGACGAGCGCGAAAACGGACGTCGTGCGCTCCTCAATCTCGGCCATACCTTCGGCCATGCGCTGGAGGCCGCCACAGATTACGACAGCAAGCGGCTGGTGCATGGGGAGGGCGTTGCGATCGGCATGGTCCTTGCGCATGAGTTTTCAGCCCGGATGAATCTTGCGAGCCCTGATGATGCGCGGCGCGTGGAGGCCCATCTGAAGACCGTCGGTCTGCCGACGCGCCTCGCCGACATTCCCGGTGCATTGCCGCCGGCCGATCGGCTGATGGAGGCGATCGCCCAGGACAAGAAGGTGAAGGGAGGCAAGCTCACCTTCATCCTTACGAGGGGCATAGGCCAGTCATTTGTGGCGGACGACGTCCCCTCCTCGGAGGTGTTGAGCTTTCTTACGGAAAAGCACCCGCGATGACCGATGTGCTACTGAGCTTCTTGACGGAATACTGGCTTTCGCTGCTTTCCGTTATCTGCCTTCTCGTTATTTCTGCCTTTTTCTCCGGCTCGGAGACGGCGCTGACCGCGGCCTCGCGCTCGCGGATGCATACGCTGGAGAACAACGGCGAGGAGCGGGCCGGCATGGTCACCCGGCTGATCGAGCGGCGCGACCGTCTGATCGGGACGCTGCTCATCGGCAACAACCTCGTCAACATCCTGGCCTCGTCGCTGACGACGAGCCTCCTGATCGGCCTCTTCGGCGATTCGGGCGTGGCGATCGCCACCGTCGCCATGACGGTACTGCTCGTCATCTTCTCCGAGGTCCTGCCGAAGAGCTGGGCGATCGCGTCGCCGGACCGGTTTGCGCTGGCGGTTGCGCCTTGGGTTCGCCCCTTCGTTGCCGTCGTGGGGCCTGTATCCGCCCTCGTCAACGCAATCGTCAGGCGCATCCTGCACCTCTTCGGCATCAATCTTTCTTCCGACTTGCCGATGCTCACCGCGCATGAGGAACTGCGCGGCGCCGTCAATCTGCTCCACCGCGAAGGGTCGGTCATCAAGGCGGATCGCGACCGGCTCGGCGGGGTGCTCGATCTCGGCGAGCTCGAAGTTTCCGACGTCATGATCCACCGGACCGGCATGCGGGCGATCAATGCGGATGATCCGCCCCAGATCTGCGTGCGCGAGATCCTCGAAAGTCCGTTTACACGCCTGCCCTTGTGGCGCGGCTCGGCCGACAACATCATCGGCGTGGTCCATTCCAAGGACCTGCTCCGGGCGCTCGCCGAGCCGAATGTGGAGCCCGAGACGCTCGATATCGTCAAGATTGCGCAGAAACCCTGGTTCGTTCCGGATTCGACCAATCTCAAAGACCAGCTCAACGCCTTCCTGCGCCGCAAGCTGCATCTTGCGATCGTCGTCGACGAATACGGCCAGGTGCAGGGGCTCGTCACGCTGGAGGACATTCTCGAAGAGATCGTCGGCGACATTGCCGACGAGCATGACATCGACATCCAGGGCGTACGTCAGGAGGCCGATGGTTCGATCGTCGTCGATGGTTCCGTGCCGATCCGCGACCTCAACCGGGCGCTGGACTGGTCGTTGCCGGACGAGGAGGCGACGACAGTTGCCGGCCTCGTGATCCATGAATCGAAGAGCATTCCGGAGGAACGGCAGGCCTTCACGTTCTACGGCAAGCGTTTCACCGTGATGAAGCGGGTGAAGAACCGGATCACCAAGCTGCGCATCCGCGCGGCCGAGGACGAGGGGCAGGTGGGTTAGGGCACTTCACCAGCGCGTCGCTTCTCCTGGCGCTGCGGGTTCAACCGCCAAAGCATGGAGGCCGGCATCGAGCTCCGGTTTCAACAGGTCGTTGATCGCGCGGTGGCGTGCCACACGGCTCATGCCGGTAAAGGCGCTCGAAACGATGCGGACGCGCATATGCGTTTCGCCGCCTCCGTCGAATTCCGGCTGGTGACCGGCATGCTGATGACTCTCATCGATCACCATCAGCCGCTCGGGATGGAAGGCTTGCGTCAGCTTCTCTTCGATGCGGCGTTGCAGTGACATGTCATCAGTCCTATTTCCCTGTTTTGCCGCACGGGGTGGAGCCAGGCGGCAGCGTCTCCCACGCAATGCAAAATGCCCGCACAAAGCCAGTAACATTCCGTTTTGTCAATTCTTGTTGTGGCCCCCTGCAAACCCCATAATGTGCGCCATGAAGCTCGATTCAAAATATTTCGACCGCATCCGAACGCGCCCCCGGGGTCAAGCGCGCGTGGAGCCGTCCGCGCCGGTGTGCCAATGGGATGGCTGCGACAAGACCGCAGTCCATCGGGCACCCGTCGGGCGCAATGCCGAGGGCGAATATTTCATGTTCTGCTTCGAGCATGTGAAGGAGTACAACAAGGGCTACAATTATTTTTCCGGCCTCTCCGACACCGAGATCGCCCGTTACCAGAAGGAAGCGGTGACCGGCCATCGTCCGACCTGGACGGTCGGCGTCAATAAGAGCGCCCGCAACGGCCCGACACAGTCGCAGATGCGCTCAGGCACCGCCGGCGCACAGGCGCGCATGCGAGATCCTTTCGGATTTTTCAACGAAGCGCGCGCCCGCCAGGCGCGGCACGAGCCGCGCCTGCGCAAGCTGAAGACGCTCGAGGCCAAGGCCTTCGAGACGCTGGGGCTTGCGGCCTCGGCGACGACCGCCGACATCAAGGCGGCATACAAGGAGCTCGTCAAGAAGCACCACCCCGACGCAAATGGCGGAGACAGGGGGTCGGAAGACCGCTTTCGGGCGGTTATTCAAGCCTACCAATTGTTAAAACAGGCTGGTTTCTGCTAACAACCCGGATTATGACAGAAGCACTATCTGCAGGCGAATGCGCGGGTGCCGGCGGGCGTCCGCTCTGGAGTTATGATGAGCAAGATTGACCTCGACATTTCCAACCTCCCCGACACGACGGTCTCTGTCCGGGAGGCTTTCGGCATCGATACGGATTTGCGCGTTCCGGCCTATTCGAAGGGCGATGCCTATGTGCCTGAAATCGACCCGGACTACCTCTTCGATCGCGAGACGACGCTCGCGATTCTCGCCGGCTTCGCCCACAACCGGCGCGTGATGGTTTCCGGTTATCACGGCACCGGCAAGTCGACCCATATCGAGCAGGTCGCGGCGCGGCTCAACTGGCCATGCGTGCGTGTCAACCTCGACAGCCATGTCAGCCGTATCGATCTTGTCGGCAAGGACGCGATCGTCGTCAAGGACGGGCTTCAGGTGACCGAGTTCAAGGATGGCATCCTGCCCTGGGCCTATCAGCACAATGTCGCGCTCGTCTTCGACGAATACGATGCCGGCCGGCCCGACGTGATGTTCGTGATTCAGCGCGTGCTGGAGTCCTCCGGCCGCCTGACGCTGCTCGACCAGAGCCGCGTCATCCGCCCGCATCCGGCCTTCCGGCTGTTTGCTACGGCGAACACCGTCGGTCTCGGCGACACGACCGGCCTCTATCACGGTACGCAGCAGATCAACCAGGCCCAGATGGACCGCTGGTCGATCGTAACGGCGCTCAATTACCTGCCGCACGACAAGGAAGTCGATATCGTTTCCGCCAAGGTCAAGGGCTTCGTCGCCGACAAGGGCCGCGAGACGGTCTCCAAGATGGTTCGCGTCGCCGACCTGACCCGTGCCGCCTTCATCAACGGCGACCTGTCGACCGTCATGAGCCCGCGCACAGTCATCACCTGGGCCGAGAACGCCTATATCTTCGGCGATATCGCCTTTGCGTTCCGAGTGACTTTCCTCAACAAGTGCGACGAACTGGAGCGGGCGCTGGTCGCCGAGCATTACCAGCGCGCCTTCGGCGTCGAACTCAAGGAGAGCGCTGCCAACATCGTGCTGGAAGCGACCGCCTGAAAATCGATGTGCTCGCATAACGGCCGATCCGGTTGAAGAAGGAATTGTCGTGAGTTCGAATTCCAAGGCGAAACCGACTACGAGGGAAAACGCCGCCGAACCGTTCAAGCGGGCGCTTTCCGGCTGCATCCGGTCGATCGCCGGCGATGCGGAGCTGGAGGTCGCTTTCGCCAATGAGCGGCCGGGAATGACAGCCGAACGCATCCGGCTGCCGGAGCTCTCCAAGCGCCCGACCCGTCAGGAGCTGGCAGTGGCGCGCGGCCTTGGCGATTCCATGGCGCTGCGCAAGGCCTGCCACGATGCTCGGGTCCATGCGACGATGTCGCCGCAAGGGGCGGATGCCCGGGCGATCTTCGATGCGGTCGAGCAGGCGCGCGTCGAGGCGATCGGCGCACTCAGGATGCCGGGCGTGGCGGGCAACCTCTCCTCCATGCTCGAGGAAAAATACACCAAGGCGAATTTCGCTGCGATCGACGCCCAATCGGACGCGCCGCTCGAAGAGGCCGTGGCACTGCTCGTGCGCGAGAAATTGACCGGGGAGAAGCCGCCGGAGTCGGCTGGTCAGGTCCTCGACCTCTGGCGCGACTTCATCGAGCAGAAGGCCGGTCCCGACATGCGCAATCTGGCCGGTACGATCAACGATCAGCAGGCTTTCGCCCGCGTCGTGCGCGACATGCTGTCTTCGATGGATGTCGCCGAGAAATACGGCGAGGACGATAACGAGCCGGACGAGCAGGAGAGCGAGACCGACGAGGACCAGCCGCGCAGCCAGGAGCAGGACGAAAACGCCAGCGACGAGGAAGAAGGCTCCGACGCCGCGCCCGCCGACGAAAACCAGTCTGCCGAGGAGCAGATGGAAGAAGGCGAGATGGACGGCGCGGAAATTTCCGACGACGATCTCCAGGACGAGGGCGACGAGGACAGCGAAACGCCCGGCGAGGTGAAGCGGCCGAACCATCCCTTCGCGGATTTCAACGAGAAGGTCGATTATTCGGTCTATACCCGGGAGTTCGACGAAACCATCGCCTCCGAGGAGCTCTGCGACGAGGCGGAATTCGACCGGTTGCGCGCCTTTCTCGACAAGCAACTCGCCCATCTCCAGGGCGCGGTCGGGCGCCTTGCAAACCGCCTGCAGCGCCGCCTGATGGCACAGCAGAACCGGTCCTGGGAGTTCGATCTCGAAGAGGGCTATCTCGACTCCGCCCGCCTGCAGCGCATCATCATCGATCCGATGCAGCCGCTCTCCTTCAAACGCGAGAAGGATACGAATTTCCGCGACACGGTCGTCACGCTCCTGATCGACAATTCCGGTTCGATGCGCGGCCGGCCGATCACCGTCGCCGCGACCTGCGCCGACATTCTTGCGCGCACACTGGAGCGCTGCGGCGTAAAGGTCGAAATCCTGGGTTTTACGACCAAGGCGTGGAAGGGCGGGCAATCGCGCGAGAAGTGGCTTGCCGGCGGCAAGCCCCAGTCACCGGGCCGCCTCAACGATCTGCGGCACATCATCTACAAGTCTGCCGACGCGCCCTGGCGGCGCGCGCGCCGCAATCTCGGCCTGATGATGCGCGAGGGACTGCTCAAGGAGAACATCGACGGCGAGGCGCTGATGTGGGCGCATGATCGTCTCCTGGCGCGGTCCGAGCAGCGACGCATCCTGATGATGATCTCGGACGGTGCGCCGGTCGACGATTCCACTCTGTCGGTGAACCCCGGAAATTACCTCGAACGGCATCTGCGCGCCGTTATCGAGCAGATCGAGACCCGCTCGCCGGTCGAACTGCTTGCGATCGGCATCGGACATGACGTCACCCGCTATTATCGCCGCGCGGTGACCATCGTCGATGCGGACGAACTGGCAGGGGCGATGACGGATCAGCTTGCGGCGCTCTTCGAGGACGAGAGTATGCGCCGCCGCCCGGGCGGGGCGCGTCGCGCCGGTTGACGGGTTTCCGGTCGCGGCCACCCCTTAAGGTCATTCCTCAGATGTTCTGCCGAAACTTCGCCGTGCTTTTCCTGCTGATTTCGGCTGCTGCCGCGCGTGCGGAGCCGGCGCGCGAGATCGTGCCGGTCAAGAGCCGGCAGATATCCCAGTTCAAGGTCGGCTCCGACAAAACGGTCTTCGGCGCGCTCGCGTTCGTCGGCGGCATCGAGATGACGTCGGCCAACCCTTTGTTCGGTGCGCTGTCGGCGATCCGGTTTCTGCCGGACGGCCAGTCCTTCGTCGCGGTGATGGACACGGGCCATTGGGTCGAGGGGGCCGTCATCCGCGACGATGCCGGCGGGCTCGAGGGGCTGACCGATCTGACGGTTACGCCGATGACCGATGCGAAGGGCGAAGCTCAGCTCGAGAAATGGCGGGTTGATTCCGAAGGGCTGGCCCTTCGCGAAGGTCAGACGATCGTCAGCTTCGAGCAGTCGCCGCGCATCGAAATCTATCCTTTTCCGGGATTCGCCGAGGCGCGTCCCCAGGGGCAGATCGCCTTGCCGTTCTCCGTCGAAGAATTGCGCAGCAATGGCGGCATCGAGGCGATCGCGATCGCGCCCAAGAACGGCCCGCTTCGCGGCGCGGCCGTGGTCGTCTCCGAGCGCAGCGTCGACAAGGCGGACAATCTTTTTGCGGGGATATTGGAGGGGCCGATGAAAGGCGCCTTCACGGTCGTGCGCGCCGATCCCTATTCGGTGACCGACGGCGCCTTCCTGCCCGATGGCGACCTGCTTCTCCTCGAGCGGCGATTCAATTTCGCCTCCGGTCTCGGCATGCGTATTCGCCGTATCGCCGCGGGGGACATCCGACCTGGCGCCGTGGTCGACGGCGACGTCATGCTCGAAGCGGACATGAGCTACCAGATCGACAATATGGAGGCGCTCGACGTCATCTCGCGGCCTGACGGCGAGATCCGGGTGATCCTGGTTTCGGACGACAACCACTCGATTCTAGAGCGAAACCTGATGCTCGAATTCCGGCTGATCAAGTGAAACGGGGCCGAATGCCCCGCCGCTCCAATGCGTTGAAAACCACACACTTCCGCATGCGGAAGTGCTCTGAGGTTTTCAGGTTGTTGCTTTTACCGCCGGCATGGGTCTGACGACGCTCATCAGCGCGCCATAGGGAAGCAGCAGGACGATACCGCAGAGTATCTTCACCGCGAGATCGCCGAGCGCCCAGGAAATCCAGCGCGGTGCATCGACGCTGAGCAGGCCGAGAACGGGCGCGGTCTCCAGCGCAAAGCCGTCATTCGCACCTAAGAACACGAAGAACGGGGCAAACGCGAAAGAGAAGAACATCGCCGTATCGAGGGCCGAACCGATCAGCGAGCCCGCGAGCGGCGCCCGCCACCAGGTCTGGCGTCTCAGCCGGTTGAAGACGGAGATATCCAGAAGCTGGCCGAGCAGGAAGGCTGAACCGGAAGCGATCGCGATGCGCGGCGTCGCGGCGAGAACGGAGAGCATGACGGCGACCGCGAAGCCGGCAACGACGACGCGGCGCGCGATTCGCGGCCCGAACTGGCGATTGGTCAGGTCTGTGACGAGGAAGGCGAAGGGATAGCTGAAGGCGCCCCAGGTCAGGAGGTCGCCCAGTTGCATCCCGGCGATCGAACCGGGGAGCGGATACTGGACGAGGAAATTCGACGCCACGACCACGAAGGTCATCAGCGCCACATAGAGGAAGAACGTACGGTTCATCAGCATTTTTTTATCCTGGGTTATGCCACCAGTTGACGGATGCGCAGTCAGGGTGCTTGCGCGGCGATGGACGACACGAGAAAAAGGCTTGCCGGGCGAACCCGCAAGCCTCTTCAAGGTCTCGGCAGACGTACCGTCGCTATCAGGCGGCTTCGGCAGCCTTCTTGACGATCTGACGACGCAGCAGGCGGGCGCGCATGCTGAGCTCGTTTTCGTCGGCCTTCAGCAGGAAGGCGTCGAGACCGCCGCGGTGTTCGACCGAGCGAAGAGCCGCAGCGGAAACGCGCAGGCGGAAGCGCTGGCCGAGAGCATCGGAAATCAGCGTGACACTGCACAGGTTCGGCAGGAACTTGCGCTTGGTCTTGTTGTTGGCATGGCTGACATTGTTGCCCGACTGGACGCCCTTGCCGGTCAATTCGCAACTACGGGACATGGTACACCTATTCTCTTATCGCCGCCGGACAATGCGGTAGCGGGCCTAGAGCCCAGGCCGCGTTCCTGTTGGCCATTATTGGAAAGTCGCGGTTCTATAGTCACAGGTGGCCCGCCAGTCAAGTCAAACCTTTGCATTCCCCAGCGAACGGGGCGATTTCGCCTGTTCTGCACTCATTAGCACGGCCGTTCCGGCGCGCAAGACGCATTCCAAGACAGCGGCCGATGCGCTATCCTTTTCGTGAGGACTGCGCCAGAGTTCCAACGGGCGCAGAAATGCCGCAAACCGCCTGCATTCCGGGGGATTGCGACATAATGCGCCGACTTTCGTCGGCGTCGGCAAGGCGTTGCAACACTATAAACGCTGCATGGTTCCGTTTTGAGTCGTTCCGGTATCAAGGATCATGCAGGAGAGAACGGGGCTTTCGGGCATGAAGTTGTGCATTGGTTTTCGCGCGCCGGCACTCGCGGCCGCCATGATGTTTTCCACAGCCCCTCTCGCTGCGGAAGTCTCGCACCAGACGGATTACAGCATCGCGCTCGCCGGCCTGCCTTTGGCGCGCGCATCGTTCCACACCGAGGTCGAAAAGAATCGCTACACGATCTCGGGAACCCTGAATTCGGCGGGACTCGTGGATATCATCAGCCGCACCACGGGGCAGACGCGTGTCTCCGGAGTAATCGACCGCGACCATCTCCGGGCAAGCGAATATTCCATGTCCTACCGCAGCGGCCGCAAGGGCCGGGCCATCAATGTGAGCTTCCGAAACGGCAATGTCGTCCGGGCGAGCATGGTTCCGAAGCGCAATCCGCTGCCGAAGAACTGGGTGCCGGTCACGAGCCGGGACATGCGCAATGTGCTGGACCCGCTTTCCGGTCTGCTCATTCCGGCCAGGGCCCGGGTCTGCCCCAACACGCTGCCGATCTTCGACGGGGAATCGCGGCTCGACATAAGACTGTCTCCGAAGGGAACGCGAAACTTCAAAACCAGGGGATTCGAGGGCGAGGTGATCGTCTGCGGCATCCGCTTCGTACCGAAGGCGGGATACCGGAAGGGCCGCGAGGACGTCGAATATCTGCGCCGCCTGGGGACGATGGAGATCTGGTACGCGAAGGCGAACGGCGTGGACGTCTATGCTCCGGTCTACGCCCGCATACCGACGAAGATCGGAGCGGTCACGGTTTCGGCGACGCGCTTCGGCGACTGAGCCCGCCGGTGGGCTCAATCGTTACGCGCCCCCAAGAATCGCCCCTCTTTCCGGAATCACATAAGCGCGATAGATCAGGATTCGGGTGGGTTGCTGGCAGCGTCCGCCGAAATCTACAGCGGCGCGCGTCTTATCAGACGCGCAAAGGTCGCTTTAGCAGTTTGATCTGCTGCATGTTTTTGTCCTTTAATCGGCCACGATCAAAGGAAACATGCAGGCCGCGCGGAGGCGGGAATGAAGTTCAGGGCAACGCTGATCGGTTTCACCGCGATCCTCATGTGGTCGCTGCTGGCGCTCTTTACTGCCGCATCCGGCAAGATGCCGCCGTTCCAGCTTTCGGCCGTCTGCTTTCTCATAGGCAGTCTGCCCGGCATCGCCGTCCTGGCGTCGAAGCCCGAGCGCCTCGCGCTTCTGAAGCAGCCGGCAAAGGTGTGGATCATCGGCATTGCCGGTCTTTTCGGCTACCACTTTCTTTATTTCACTGCGCTTCGCAATGCGCCGGCCGTGGAGGCGGGGCTCATCGCCTATCTCTGGCCGCTCTTCATCGTCGTCGGCTCGGCGCTGCTGCCGGGCGAGAGGCTCCGCTGGCACCATGTCGCAGGCGCCCTTGCGGGCCTGGTCGGAACGATCCTGATCGTTGCGCGCAACGGCATCGCCTTCGACGACGCCTATGCGCTCGGCTACGGCGCGGCATTCCTCTGCGCCTTCACGTGGTCCGGCTATTCGCTGATCACGCGCCGCTTCGACGCGGTATCCACTGATGTCGTGACCGGTTTCTGTCTTGCGACGTCAGCTCTGTCCTTCCTCTGCCATCTCGGACTCGAAACGACGGTCTGGCCTGAAGCCGCCTTCGAGTGGCTCGCCGTGGCCGGGCTCGGCCTGCTCCCGGTCGGTGCCGCCTTCTATGCCTGGGACTACGGCGTGAAGAACGGCGACATCCAGTTCCTGGGCGTTGCGAGCTATGCGGCGCCGGTGCTTTCGACCCTGATCCTCATTCTGTTCGGCTTTGCCGAGCCGTCCTGGCGGATCCTTGCTGCCTGCCTGCTGGTGACGGGCGGCGCCGTGCTTGCGGCGAAGGACATGATCTTCCGCAAGGGCAGGGCCGCGCAACCGGCGGAGTAGACCTTAGAGCCCTTCAGGCGGCCGCCAATCGGGGTGCGCCATTTCGAAGGCGGCGAAGTCGAAGCCGGGTGCGACGGTGCAACCGACAAGCGTCCACTCCCCAAGCGAAGTGGCGGATTGCCACCAGCCGGCGGGAACGATCTGTTGCGGCCTTTCTCCGCCGAGCAGGTCGGGACCCAGCCGGGTCTGCGAAGCGGACCTGCCCGGCTCGGCGATGCTGAGCTCGAGCGGCGCGCCGGCGTAGTAGTGCCAGACCTCGGCGGCATCGTGCACCCGGTGCCAATGCGAACGGTCGCCCCGTTCGAGAAGGTAGTAGATGGCCGTCGAGTGGCCACGCGCGCCACCATTGGCATCGCGGAACGTCTCCCCGTACCAGCCGCCTTCCGGATGCCGGGCGAGACCCAGCGTTTCAATGATAGCCGCCGCCCTCATTTCCCGAGCCGCCATTAGAAATTGTCCTTGCGCTTTCGTATTTCCGCGAAGACCGCGGCATCGCTCGCCTCTTCCATGCCGAGCAGCGCGCGGATCTTCGGATCGCCGGCGCGCAGGAACGGGTTCGTCCGCTTTTCCAGGCCCATCGTCGTCGGCGCGGTGAAGCCGCCATCCGAGCGGGTTTCCTCGATCTCGGCCGCACGCTCCTTCAGTGCCGCATTTTCCGGATCGACCGTGACGGCGAAATGGGCATTGGCAAGGGTGTATTCATGGCCGAAATAGATGGCCGTGTCGTCGGGAAGCGCCATCAGCCGGCTCAGCGACTGCCACATCGTTTCGGCCGTTCCCTCGAAGAGGCGGCCGCATCCGAGGGCGAAAAGCGTGTCGGCGGCGAAAAGCAGCCTGTCCTCAGGCAGATGGTAGCAGACGTGGCCGGACGTGTGCCCCGGCGTTTCGATGACATCGACCGGATGACCGGCGAAGTCGAAGCGGTCGCCATGTCCGACGGTCCTGTCTATGCCGGGGATCTTCGACGCCTCGTTCCTCGGGCCGATGATGGTCAGGCCGAAGCGTTCTTTCAGACTGGTATTCGCAGCCACATGATCGCCGTGGTGATGCGTGGTGAGGATATGCGTCAGTTGCCAGCCGCGCCGTTCGAGCGCGTCGAGGATCGGCCGTTCCTCCGGTGCGTCGATCGATGCGGTGGCGCCGCTAAGCCGGTCGTGGAGGAGCACACCGTAATTATCGGTGCGGCAGAGGAAGAGGTCGAGTTCGAGCGCGGCCATGTTTCGGTCCTCCGATCGGTGTGGGTTATCGGAAAGCGGCGATCCCGCTCCGTTCGAATGTAGCGAGGCTCGCCCTGAAGTCTACGGCTTGTCGAGCTCTTTGTTTCGTCGCAATTCCGGACGGAATACCGTTTCACACTTTTCCTGGAATTGCTCTAACATGTTGCCCATGCACACCGATATCGTCGATCTTCGCCAATTCTATCACTCCGAGCTCGGCCGCATGGCGGAACAGTCGGTCAGCTCGGCGCTTGCTTCCATCTGGGCACGCCTGCCCGAGGAAAGGCTCCTGGGGCTCGGCTATGCGGTGCCCTATCTCGAGCGCTTCCGTGCCGATACGGAGCGGACCTTCGCCTTCATGCCGGCGGGGCAGGGTGCGGTGAACTGGCCGGTCGCCGACCTGTCTTCGACGGCGCTGGTTTTCGATGAGGAATTGCCGCTGCCGGATGCCTCGATCGATCGCGTATTGATGGTCCATTCCCTGGAATTCGCCGAAAGCCCGCGCGAGACGATGAAGGAGATCTGGCGCGTGCTGGCGCCCGGCGGACGCCTGATCATCGTGGTGCCGAACCGCCGCGGGGTCTGGGCGCAGATGGAGCACACGCCCTTCGGCTCGGGGCGGCCCTATTCCCGCGGGCAGCTGACGGCGCTCTTGCGCGAGACCAACTTCACGCCCGGTTCCACGACGGAGGCGCTCTTCTTTCCGCCCTCGAAGCGCAAGCTTGCCCTTCGGCTGCGCCACGGGCTGGAACGGTTCGGCCGATCGCTTTGGCCGGTCTTTTCCGGGGTGATCATCGTCGAGGCGCAGAAGCGGCTTTATCAGGGCCTGCCGGTGGCCGCACGCGCCTCGCGCCGCGTCTTCGTCCCGGTGCTGGCTCCGCGGGGCGTGCCCAGCACGCGCAATCGAGCAACGAAAGCGCCGTAGGCCGCGGTCTGCTGCCCGTCGCGCGGTTGCTTCCTCCCGCACCGGCTGCGGTCACGTCGCACTCGACAAATATCACCGTCCCCGGTATTGGCTGGACCGCATTCTTCCCGTGAAAGCTGGTCCGATGAATCTTGCCCTGAAAAGCCCTGCGCCGCGTTCCGGCATCCTGGACATCGCCGCCTATGTGCCGGGCAAGGAACATGCGCCCGGGGTCGCCAAGGTTCACAAGCTGTCGTCGAACGAAACGCCGCTCGGGGCGAGTCCCCGCGCGATCGAGGCTTTCCAGAAGGCGGCTTTCAATCTCGAGCGCTACCCCGACGGTCAGGCGAATGCACTCAAGGAAGCGATCGCGGCGGTTCACGGGCTGAACCCCGCCAACATCCTTTGCGGCAACGGGTCGGACGAACTGCTCGGTCTTCTCTGCCATACCTATCTCGGCCCCGGCGACGAGGGGATCGTCACCGAACACGGATTTCTCGTCTACAGGATCCAGATCACTGCATCCGGGGGGACGCCCGTCACGGTCAAGGAGAGGGAAGAGCGCGTCGATGTCGATGCGATACTTGCGGCCGTAACCGAGCGGACGAAGATCGTCTTCATCGCAAATCCGGCAAATCCGACCGGTACCTATGTCCCCGTCGAGGAGGTCCGGCGTCTGCATGCGGGCCTGCCCACCGGCGTCCTCCTGGTGCTCGATGCCGCCTATGCGGAATATGTCCGGCGCAACGACTACGAGGCGGGGCTGGAGCTCGTTTCGTCCAACCGCAATGTGGTGATGACCCGAACCTTTTCGAAGATCTACGGTCTTGCGGGTTTGCGCATCGGCTGGATGTACGCGCCGCGCGACGTGGTGGAGGCGTTGGACCGCGTCCGCGGTCCCTTTAATCTCAACGCGCCCGCGATCGCCGCCGGTGCCGCGGCGATCGGCGACCAGGCCTTCGTTGCCGCGGCGGCCGACCACAATAACACCTGGCTGGCAAAGGTCGGTCACGCGCTGACGGATATCGGTCTGCGCGTCACCCCCTCGGTCACCAATTTCGTGCTGATCCACTTCCCGGAGGAGGCGGGCATGTCGGCAAGCGACGCGGATGCCTATCTGACGAGCCGCGGCTTCATCCTGCGCGCCGTCGGGGCCTACGGTTTTCCCAATGCGCTGAGGATGACGATCGGCTCGGAAGAAGCGAATGAGGGCGTCGTCGCGGCGCTGACTGAATTCATGGGACGCAAATGATGGCTCAGCAGTTCGAAACCATCGCCCTCATCGGCATCGGCCTGATCGGATCGTCGATCGCGCGGGACATTCGCGAGAAGCAGCTCGCCGGTACGATCGTGGTTACGACGCGCAGCGAGGCGACGCTGAAGCGCGCCGGCGAGCTTGGCCTCGGCGACCGCTACACGCTTTCGGCGGCGGAGGCTGTCGAGGGCGCGGATCTCGTCATCGTGTCGGTGCCTGTCGGTGCATCCGGCGCGGTAGCCGCCGAAATCGCAGCCCATCTGAAACCGGGTGCGATCGTCACCGATGTCGGTTCGACCAAGGGGTCGGTCATCGCCCAGATGGCGCCGCACCTGCCAAAAAACGTCCATTTCGTGCCCGGTCACCCGATCGCAGGTACCGAGCATTCCGGCCCGGATGCAGGCTTTGCGGGCCTCTTCCGCGGGCGCTGGTGCATTCTAACGCCGCCGGCGGGCACGGACGAGGAGGCCGTCGCCAGGCTCAGGCTGTTCTGGGAAACGCTTGGCTCGATGGTCGACGAGATGGATCCGGAGCATCACGACAAGGTGCTGGCGATCGTCTCGCATCTCCCGCATATCATAGCCTACAACATTGTCGGCACCGCCGACGACCTGGAAACGGTGACCGAGTCCGAAGTGATCAAATACTCGGCTTCGGGCTTTCGTGACTTCACCCGCCTTGCCGCTTCCGACCCGACCATGTGGCGCGACGTCTGCCTTCACAACAAGGACGCGATCCTGGAAATGCTCGCCCGCTTCTCCGAGGATCTCGCCTCACTGCAACGCGCGATTCGTTGGGGCGACGGCGACAAGCTCTTCGATCTCTTCACCCGCACGCGGGCGATACGCCGCTCGATCGTTCAGGCCGGTCAAGACACCGCGATGCCTGACTTCGGCCGGCATGCGATGGACCAGAAGTAGGCTGCGGCAGGTCGGCTGCGAAGACCGGCGCTCACAGCGCCGGCAGCATACCGATCGGAACGAAGGCGAGGAAGGCGGTCCCGTCGCGGACGTTCAGCTTGACCGTCGCTTCGTTCTTGCCGCCCGCAAGCGCCTTCAACATGTTGGCGACGTTGTCGATCAGGTCGGTTTCGTCCGGAGCAATCTTTACGAGGTTTTCCCGCCAGGCATCGATGTTCGCAAGCGTGAGAGAGAATTCCCCCGAAATCAGCCCCTGATCATTCACCGAAAAGGGCCCGGTGAGCTTCGCGCTCATTCCGGAGCCCGCATCTAGCGTCAATTGCCGCAATTCGCCTCTGGTGCCGCGTAGTATATGGGGCGGCAAAGTGCCCGCCTGAAGCCATTCTGCCTTGTCCGCAACGGTCAGGTCCATTGCGACATCGGCCGGTGCGGCCAGACTGGGTCCTTGGTCCGGACGCAGGTCGAGCTTTTCGATGCTGAGTGCCGCGTCTAGGTCACCGTCGTTCTGGCGCAGATGGAGCTCGCCATGGCTGGCGCCGAAGCCGAGGCCCTTGCGCGTCAGGGGGGAGCGTGCGGTGCCGGTCAGATTGTCATAGGCCACCGAGGTGCGGTCGATGCCGGAGAGAGTCGCCGCGACACTTGCGCGGAGCAGCGTCCAGTCGGCGGAAATGGTGACGCCGGGGGAAACGCGGATCTCGGCGGGGCCGTCGAGTTCGAGGACCGCACGCCCCGGTTGGTAAACCTGCGCCGCCGTCCGCAGGGCGCCGAAGGACGCGGCGGCGCCGCGGCGGCTATCGTCCAGGCGCACCTTGTCGCAGAACAAGCCGAGGCGGAAGGGAAAGCCCCGCACTTCCATCTCGACGCATTCGCCGCTGAAGCCGATCGCCTGCCCTTTCGTCAGATAGGCGGTCAGCCGCTTCTGGATCTGGTCCGCGGCGAGAAACCAACCGGCGGAATAAAGGCCGATCACGAACACGATACCTGCTGCCAGCCACAAGAATTTCCTGCCGGTAGGCGATGGCTTGGCGACGGCGGTCACAGTCATGTTGTCGGGTACTCCACACTAGATCACGATGATTTCAGCTCGGGTCGACCTGAAATCTGAACGTGAGCGATTCCAATAGGTCAGAACAAGATGCGGGCGGAAACCGGCACACGCTTTTCCTCATCTCGCTCTTGCCGCCGGAAGCGACCTTTCGGGTGGCCGATTCCCATGCGGCGAATTAAATCTTCATCCGCAACCGCGACAGGGCCAATCGGCACGACCTGTTCGATTGCAAGAGAATTGCTGCACAATTTTGTCCTTCGACCGATACGGTCCCAGGAATTATGCAGTAAAAATTCCGGTAGCCCGCAGTAGCGTCGAACACTGATTCGGTGGCGTGACGGCGGCATGTTTGAATGGCAGCGGATATGGACGAATTTTGGGTCTTTGGCTACGGGTCGTTGATGTGGAATCCGGGCTTTCGCTTTGAGGAGAAGCTGACGGCGCGCGCTTTCGGCTACCGCCGCTCGCTGTGCGTGCGCTCCTGGGTTCACCGCGGCACTGAACGGCACCCCGGCCTGGTACTCGGGCTCGACTACGGCGGCTCCTGCATCGGAACGGCATTCCGCGTGGCGCCTGCGCAAAAGGCGGAGGTGATCGACTACCTGCGCGAACGCGAGCTGGTCACGCACGTCTACAAGGAACGAATCATGCCGGTGCAACTTTACAGCGGACACCGCGTGCCCGCGCTGACCTATGTGATCGACCGCTCTCATGTCCAGTATGCCGGTGCGCTGAGCGCGGAGGAGGCGGCCGCCACGGTCGCAGTCGCCACCGGCAAGTCCGGGCCGAACAGCGAATACGTTCTCAATACGATCGAACATCTTCGCGAAATGGGTATCCGCGACCATTGGCTGGAGGACGTTGCCGCGAAATTGACGGCCGGCGGAGCTGCGTCGGTCCGGGCCTGAGGGCTACTGGGCCCCGAGTTCGCGCAGCCGCTGTTCGGCGGTGGGCGGCAACGGCAGGTGCGGATTGGCACGCACGGTTTCGATGAGGAGGTCGTCGCTCGCAGCCTCCGTGACTTCCACCAGCTTCGCCAGAAATGCGTCCGGATCCAGCCCGGCCTCGATCGGCGGGAGGACACGCACCTTGAAGTGGCCAGGGAAACGGAGGAACTTGCGCCGCGGCCAGAACAGCCCCGGATGCATCGCGACGGGAACCACCGGCACCTGGAGATCCCGATAGAGCCGGGCGATGCCGTATTTGTACTCCGGCGGTGCGCCGGGCGGGCGGCGCGTCCCCTCGGGGTAGATGATCAACTGACGCCCCGTCGCCATCTCGTTTTTCGTGCGATCCATCACCTCTGTCATCGCCTTGCCGCGCGCGCCGCGGTTCACCGGAACCATGCGCTGCTTGACGATGTACCAGCCGAACAGCGGTATCCAGGTGAGCTCCCGTTTGAGGATATAGAAGGGATCGTCGAGCCAAGGGAGAAGCGCATAGGCATCCCAGAAGGACTGATGCTTCGGCGCGAAGATGTAGGCCCCCTTCGGAATGTTCTCGAGGCCCTCGATCTCGAAGGTCGTGCCGACGATCTTCGCGAGCAGCCAGTGGTTGCTGCGCGCCCAGTTCTTAGGCACGAACCAGGCCGTCTTGCGCGGCACAAGGAAATAGAACGGGGTCAGCACGATCATCTGCACGATCAGGTTCGCGTAGAAAACCAGATTGAAGAGGATCGAACGGAGGATGATCATCAGGCAGACTTTCGGGTGCGGGTGCGAGGGCGCCCCGCTGCCTACACGAATATGCGGCGAAGGAAAACAGTCTCGCGACGGGAGCACCTTTCCATGCCGGTCCTACTCCCCCGCCGGCGCAACATGAGAGGGCCCCGTCCTGAGGCCGTTCGTCCAGCGGGCGCCCATCACATCGCGCAGCGAGGCGACCGAGTATTTGCCGTATTCGAGCAGAATGGCCTTCAGCACCAGCGGATTGCGCAGCCAGTTGGTCGTCTTGAGATCCGAATTGACGACCGGATAGGCGATGAACTCGGTTTCGGGCCTGGCGCGGCGCAGTTCGAGTAGGCTGCGCGGCATGTGGTAATTGTTCGTCACCACGAGGATCGTCCGATAACCTCGGTTTCTGATCCACAGCGAGGTCTCGGTCGCATTGCCGATCGTATCGATAGCTGCATGACCGATGTCGACGCAGCATTTGAACAGGTCGGCCGAGCTCTGGGTGTTGCGCCGGATCTGGCTTCGTGTCGTCGACGGATGAACACCGGAAATCAGGAGCCGCTTTCCGGCACCGAGTTTCAGGAGATCGACCGCCTGGTCTATTCGCTGGAAGCCGCCGGTCAGCACGACGATCGCATCCGCTTTCGGAGTGGCGGGCGGCTGCAGCGATGCGACGGTGTCTGCGAATTGCAGGAAACCGGCGATGAATATGGTGAGAAAGGCGAGCAGCACGAAGAAGCCGCGGCGCAGCACTTTGCGCAGCAGGCTGCGGGACTGGCGACGGCGCGCGGCCCTCTCCAGCCATTTGCCCCTTTCGGCCATCCCGCTCCCGCGTAGTTCTCCCGCCTTCATGATTCTCATCACATAGCCGCAGATTGCGGCAGGGAATAGATCGATTGCGGGCAATTCATGGCCTTCCGGCCGATTTCAACCCTGAAAGGTGTCGGTCCGGCCCGGATCGGATCGGATAAGGTCGATTTCGTAGATCGTCCGCATCACGGTAAGGCGCGCCGTCAAGGTCGTCAGCAGGGCGATGACGACGATAATGGCGAAGATGCCGAGATAGCCGGTGTAGCCGATGGCGAAGGTACCGAACAGGGCAGTCGCCTGATCCGTTTCAGGGGTTGCAAGCGTCTGCGACTGCCAGAAGCTCGCCAGCGCAAAGGACAGCGCAGCGAGAAGGCCGCCGGCGCCGGCGCCCTTCAGACTGATTCGGAGAAAGTGCTTCTGGAATTCGGCGGCGACGAAACTCGCTTCCGCCCCGACGAAATGGAGGACCTCGACGATATGGCGGTTGCCGGACAGGGCGCCGCGGGTGGCGAAAACCACCGTGAGCACCATTGCGGAGAAGACCAGTACCAGGACGCCGGTGCCGATCATCGTGGTCGTACTCGCCATCGCTACCAGGCGATCGACCCAGGTGCGGTGATCATCGAGGAAGGCCTGCGGGATGGTTTCGGTGAGGGCCTTTCGCATCGCCGCGAAATCGGGGGGATTGCTCTCGTCGATCGTGACGACGACGAGCCGCGGCACGGGCAGTTCGTTCAGGTCGAGTCCACCACCGAGCCACGGTTCCAGGAGGCGCGCCGTCGCCGCGCGGTCGATGATCGTGCCGCCCGTCGTGCCGCTGAAGGTCAGCGCCAGGTCACGGGCATCGGCGAGCGCCCTCTCCATGTCCAGGTTGTCGTCCGGCTTGATCTGGATGGTGATCTCACGGGAGATCTGCGATTGCCAGCTCTGTGCGGTGGCGCGCACCATGCTGACGCCGCCGAGGGTCAGGCAGGCCAGAAACGACATGATGGCGATGACGCACATGAGCGCGTTGCCGGAAACGTTGGCCGACGGCACGATTGGTCCCGTCGGGCGCACGCGCATCTCGCTGCGACGCTGCTGCTGTTGCGGTGGAGGGGCGGGCTCGCGGCGGGGAACACGGTTCTCATTCATAGATGTCGAGCCGTCCCTGTGACAGGATCATCCGCCGGGCCTCGACCTGATCCATCAAGGACAGGTCGTGCGTGGCGATCACCACCGCGGTCCCGAGCCGATTGAGTTCCATGAAGAGATTGAGCAATCGCCGCGCCATCGGCGGATCGACGTTGCCGGTCGGCTCGTCGGCAAGCAGAATCTCCGGCCGGTCAATCAGAGCCCGAGCGATCGCGGCTCGCTGCTTCTCTCCGCCGGACAGCACCGGCGGCAGCACGTTGAGGCGCTCGCCGAGGCCCACCCATTTAAGGAGCTCGAGCACGTCGGAGCGATAGCTCGACTCCTCCTTGCCGCGGACCCTGAGGGGCAGGGCGACGTTTTCATAAGTCGTCAGGTGGTCGAGCAGCCGAAAGTCCTGGAAGACGATGCCGACCCGGCGGCGCAGCATCGGAAACTCCTCACGGGGAATGGAGGAGATGTTGCGGTCGAACATGCGGATGAGGCCGCGCGTCGGCTTGAGCGACAGGAAGAGGAGCCGGAGCAGCGTCGTCTTGCCGGCGCCTGACGGACCGGTCAGGAATTGGAAGGAACGGCGCGGAATATCGAATGTCAGGTCCCGGAGGATCTCCGGTCCCATGCCATAGCGCAAGCCGACGTTTTCAAAGTGAATCAATGGGACAGCCCAGTCTCTCGTCACGACCCTCGCCATATGTGCCGAAGGCCGGATTATCGCAGCTCCACCCGTCTATCAGATGCGCCACGGCCGGTGAAGCACTTGAAGCACCGCATGTCTGCTTGCACCGACTTCGAATTCAGGAACATGCAGTAGGACAACGCTCCTGCCAAGGCAAAACCGCGCGTGCCGCTATGGTTAAGCAAGGGTTAGCGTTCCATGAAAAGACGCCGCTTTCGCGGCCTTCTTTCCAAAACATTAACCATTTCGGTTTACGTCTCGTCAGGATTCGAAGCAATGCCTTGTATCCTTTGTAGATGCATGTGCATCGAGCGAAGACGTACGGCGCTGCAGGCAAGACGTTCGGGCGCCGCGTTCGGGGAGCGCCCATGCAGGCATTTCGCGCAAAGACCGCGGGCATCGACCTGATTTCGCCGGAGCGCGCCTCGCGTTCCGGTGCTGCTCAGCCGAGGCGGCTTGACTATATCGATGTCGAGTTCGAAACGGTTGCTGCGAGCGCACGGCGTAGCCCTTACCCTACCTTCAACGATAAGCTCAGGGCGGGCGGCAGACCGGCCCCTGCAACGACCACGGTTCGTGAAAATGAGAGCGGGGCCTGGCGGATCCTCGCCGCGGTCGAGGCAAGGCTCAGCGCCATGCCGCGCCGGCGTTTTGCCAGCCTTGTCGCCGCCCTTGGGCTGGCGGCCTTCGTGCTGATCACCGGATCGAGCCGCGATGGGCAGGCCGACACGCATCCTCTTTCGGTTGAAGGCATATCCGCCTCGCTGGAGGATTCCGGCGGGATGCGCGTGCTTGCCGTCTATGGCAGCGTCGAAAACCACTCGGCTGGCCAGCAGCGCTTGCCGCCGGTTTTCGTGGAGGTCACGAACGGCGGCCGGAGGGTGACCACGACGCGCCTGATGCTCGATGGAATGCCGATGGCGCCCGGCGAGAGCCGCCGCTTCGTGACCCGGCTCCCCTATACGGGTGGAAAAGAGCCGGACGTGACGGTTTCCTTTGCCGAAAACAGTGCTTCCGACCGCTGAATGTGCTAATCGGCGCCTACTTGCATGTGTCGTTGCATCGTAGCCGCTACGACGGCAAAGACATGCAGACGCTGAAATTCGATCACGATGATTTGAGTCGACCTTATGTCGGTCTACGTGATCCAGAGGGAAGGCTGGTGTTCTTCCTTACGAACTGGAGAAACCCGCATGCCCGTCGTCCGCGGCAAGAATATCGAAGTCCTCTACAGCGCCGAAACCATTGCGGCGAGAAATCAGGAAATGGCTGGCGACATCGTTCGGGGGCCGCACAAGGATCTTCTGGTCATCTCGATCCTGAAGGGCTCCTTCATCTTCGCGGCCGATCTGATCCGCGCTATGCATGCGGCAGGCCTTGCTCCGGAGGTCGAGTTCATCACGCTTTCGAGCTACGGAACCGGGACCGAATCCAAGGGCGTCAAGATCACCAAGGATATCGACAGCGACGTGCGTGACCGTGACGTGCTCCTCATAGACGACATTCTGGAGTCCGGCCGCACCCTGAGTTTCGCCAAGGAACTGCTCCTGGAGCGCGGCGCACGAAACGTCACGATCGCGGTATTGCTCGACAAGCGGGTGAAGCGGCGCGTCGATCTCGAAGCGGATTATGTCGGCTTCGAATGCCCGGATCATTTCGTGGTCGGCTACGGCATGGATGTCGCCTACGCGTTCCGCGAACTGCCGTTCGTCGGGGTCGTGACCGGCGACGCAACGTAACCGGGTGCACCGTTTTTGCCGTGGCCCCATCACTGGGATCGTTCCGGCGCCGCTGAATGATTAAAATGCCTCCTATCGCGTTTACCGGAATCAAACGAAAAGCTGTTTGTTTGGGAGACGTATCGCGGTCGCATGAGGCGGCGGACGATACGGAGACCCAACGGAGCGTTCATGGCATTCAGTCGCCGCGTCGCTCCCCGCAGAAAAAATACGGGAGGCCATGATGGCGAAAATCCTGATCACCGAGGATGAAGATGGCTTGCGCTCGTTCGTCGCGCGCGCTTTGCGGCTTGACGGGCACGAAACCGTTGAAGCCGGGGACGGAGCCGATGGGCTCGCCTGCCTTCGCGATCAGCCGTTCGACCTGTTGCTATCCGATATCCGGATGCCGGTCATGGACGGCATCGAACTTGCACATCAGGCGGCCGCCGCCTTTCCGGCATTGAAAATCCTGTTGATGACCGGCTACGCCGAACAACGCGAGCGTGCCGACGACCTCTCCGGCAAGGTCGTAGATGTCATCGAGAAGCCTTTTTCACTGCCCGACATTCGCAAGGCTGTCGCTCTGGCGCTGGCCGCGTGACGTCGCCCCTTGTCGTCTCCCCCCTTGTGGGGGAGACTACCTGCGGCGACCCCTCGCTTCCACTTTTGCGGTCTGCCCGTGGCATCGGTTGGGCAAGCGACCGCTAATCGTCTGCCTCAAGGCAAGGGCCCGCGAGAGGATCAGATGTGTATATGCCCTAGCGTCACCACGGGGAGAAAGTGGCCGGCAGGCCGGATGAGGGGCCGCGACGCGCGCAAGCGCCGAAGGCCATAGGTCATCACCGCATGTCGAGCAGCCGCTCGAGATACTGCCGCTCCAGTTCGGGCGACAGGCTGTCACCCAACTTGCGACGGATCTCTTCGAGGATCTGGCGGGCGCGCTGGGTGTCGATTTCGTCGGGCACCTTCACCTGATCGCCGAAATCCGGACCGGCGTTCTGCTGTCGGCGGCCGAGCGGGTCACGCCCGTTCTGACCATATTGTGGAACGCCTTGTCCGGGACCTTGCCCCTGACCCTGGGCCTGCATCTGGTTCATCATGTCCTGCGCGCCCTCGCGCAGCGCCTGCAGGGCCCGGCCCTGGCTGCCGACCGCCTGCTCGCCCTGGCCCTTCCCGAGAGCGCCGGCCGCACCTTCCATCTCGCGCTGCGCCTGACCGAAACCCTTGCCAGGCTTGATACCCAGGTTCTCGAGCCCCTTCTGCAGGTCGCCGAGTTGCTTGCCGAGCGATTCCTGCTGCTCTCTCAATTGCTTGAGAGCCTCCTTCAATTGCTCGGCGGTCATGTCGTCCATCGGGTTGGGCTGCCCGCTGGGGTCACCCCGCTGTCCGGGTTCCTGGGGCATGTCCTGGCCGAAGAGTTCCTCGTCCTCGCCTTCGAGCGGATCGCCACGCTGCATCCGGTCGCGCAGTGCCTGGTCCAGCTTGAAGGTTTCGTCCATCAGCTGCTGCTGCTGCTGCATCAGCTCGCCGAGCTTGTCCATCTGCTGCCGCATGGCGTTGTTCTGCTCGCCCATCTGCTGCTGCATGCGTCCGGCCTGGAGATTGTTCATCATCCTCTGCAGTTCGGAGAGCATCTGCCGCGCCTGATCGCGCGCGCCGGAGCGGGCCAGATTTTCGATCTGGTCCATCATCTTCTGCAGGTCCTGCTGGCGCAACACGTTGTTCATCTCGGGATTGGCAGCGACGGCGGGGTTCTTAGCGGCCTGCTCGGCGAGCGCCCGCATATATTCCTGCATCGCCTGGCGAAGCTCGTCCATCAGCCGAGCGATTTCCTCGTCCGAGGCGTTGCGTTCGAGCGCGTCCGACAGCGCCTGCTGCGCGTCACGCAGCCGCCGATCAGCGAGCGACAGGTCACCGTCCTCGATGCCCAGCGCGATTTCCCACAGGTGGTCGGCGGCATCGCGCAGCATGTCGTCGTTTCGGGCGAGCTGCATGCGCGTGCGTGCCGACTTCAGCAGCAGGAAGTGGGTGGCATTGGGAATCGTCTCCTCGGGATAAAGCGTCAGCGCATCATTGAGATCGATTGCGCGCGGCAATTGGTTGGCGTCGAGCGCGAAGACCTGGCGCTGTTCTGCGACGGCAGCGGCGAGGGGTTCGAAGAACCGGCGCGCCGGCAGAACGATCTCCTGCGGCACGCTTCGCCCCTCCTGGCCGGCTGCATCACGAGCTACGAGCGTGATGCTCACGCGCTTTCCGGCAAGCGGATGCTCACTCAGATTGCGGCTCGTGGTTCCCTTCGCTTCACGGGCATTGCGGCGCGGCAGATCGAGGCGATATTCGGGAGGCGCGTAGAGCGGATGGGCATCCTTTGCGGGCTCCTCGACGGGCGTTATCTCGGCCCAGGCCTGCGCGATGCCATAGTCGTCATGGGCCAGGTAGCTGATATCGAGCGCTGCATTGACGGTTGGACGCGGTGCGCCGTCGAAAGCGATGCCGGGCACGCTGTCGGGCGTGATCCTGAAGCTCCAGCTCTGGCCGCCGACGGAGAGCGTTCCGTCCTTGGCGATCTTGTAAACATGATTGCGGGCCGCATTCGGAGATGCCTGGGGCGTTTCGGGGGGCGTTTCGGGTTTGGCCGTTTCCGGCCCGGATTTCGCCTCCGCCTTGGCGTCCGACGGAGGGATTGCCACCGGCTCGTTGCCCGCCTCGGCGTAGCTGACCGCGTCCTCGGTCCCGGCGCCGGTTATTCGCACCGTAAGGTCGCTGAACTGGGGTATCGTGATTTGAGCCTTCTCCTGCGGATCCTGCCCCTCGTCGCCGTCCGGCACCGTCGCGTCCTGACGCCCCGTAAGAAAGATCGGCGCGCGGCCGGTATAGGCGGGCGGTGTCACCCATGCATCGATACGGATGTCGGTCGTCACTGCCTCCTGCGCGGGCAGGCGGAAGGCATCCGAAACCAGTCCGGCGCGGTTCGAATAGGAATAGGCGAAGGCGACGCATGCAAGGAGGACGGGGATGGCCCTCAGCGCCCAAGGGTCATGCCGTGCGATATCGGGGCGAGGCAGACCCGTATCGAGTTCCCTGACCATACGCGCCATACGCGCCTGATGTTCGCGCCAGAGTGCGGCGCCGAACGCGCCCTCCGTTGCGGGCGCATCGTCCTGGACGCGGATCGCCTGATGGGGCAGCCGGTTGCGCTCTTCCAGCATCCGGTCCGCCTCGGGCGTTTCGGGCCAGCGAATACGGGTCAGCGGCAACAGGGAGATGAACAGCCCTACGACGAAAGCGAGAAGAAGGGCGGCATGCAGCCAGAACGGCGCGGCCCGAAAGAGGCCGACCCAGCCGGCGGAGAGAAACAGGAGAACGAGCGAGGCGGGAACGAGCATGCGTGGCAGCAGCTCTTCGGCCAAAAGAACAAAACGGGCGAGGAATCGCTTCGCCGCCAGCATCCTGGCGAACGACTGCGGTTTTGGCGTTTCATCCTGCCGGAATTGCGTCATCCGCCGAAACTTCCTTTCGATCCTTCGACCGCAGGCGGTCAATGGTCAGGATAACATTGTTTGTGGCGAAGACGAGGGCGGCCCGTAAAACAATGCGTGATCGCCGCCCGCAACCCCAATCGTGAAAGCGTTGCTGGAGCTCAGTCGAGCCAGTCCGGCACGGAGTCGAGGCCGATCAGCTCGTCGTAGTCGCGGCGCGGGCGGATCACGTGGAAACGATCGCCGTTGACGAGCACTTCGGGCACCAGCAGGCGGCTATTATAGGTTCCCGCCTGTACGGCACCGTAGGCGCCCGCCGAGCCGATCGCGAACAGATCGCCGGGCTTCGGCATCGCCATCTCCCGGTCGAGTGCCAGATAGTCGCCGGTCTCGCAGACCGGCCCGACGACATCGGCCTTGATGCGCGGCGCGCTGGCGGCCGAAATCCTCACCGGGCGTATCTCGTGATAGGCCTCGTAGAGCGTCGGGCGGATGAGATCGTTCATCGCTCCATCGACGATGACAAAGGTCTTGTCGCCGCCGTCCTTCACGTAGACCACTTCGGTGACGAGAATGCCGGCATTGCCGACGATCAGCCGGCCGGGTTCGGTCACGATCTTGCAGTCGAGGCCCTTGAGCTGGTTCTTGACGATATCGGCATAGGCGTCCGGCAACGGCGGTGGATTGTTGTCTTCACGGTAGGGAATGCCGAGACCGCCGCCGATATCCACGTGCTCAATGACATGCCCGTCGGAACGCAGCGTATCGACCAGTTCGCGCAACAGCTTGAAGGCGTCATCGAAAGGCTGCAGCTCGGTGATCTGGCTGCCGATATGCATGTCGATCCCGGTCACCTCGATGCCGGGAAGCTCGGCGGCGTGAGCGTAGACGCTACGTGCCCGGTCCCAGGAAATGCCGAACTTGTTTTCCTTCTTCCCGGTCGAGATCTTCGCATGGGTGCGGGCATCGACGTCGGGATTGATGCGGAAGGAAACCGGCGCCCGTCGGCCGGCGCGTACGGCCCGCTGGTTCAGGACCTCCAACTCCGGCTCGGATTCGACGTTGAAGCAATAGATGCCTGCCTCGAGAGCAAAATCCATCTCGCGCGCGGTCTTGCCGACGCCCGAGAACATGATCCGGCTTGCCGGAATGCCCGCTGCAAGCGCGCGGCGCAGTTCACCCTCGGACACGACGTCCAGGCCCGCGCCGAGACGGCCGAGCGTTTTCAGCACCGCCTGGTTCGAATTGGCCTTCATCGCATAGCAGACCATGGAGTCCACATCGGCAAAGGCTTGCGAAAAGACCCTGTAATGGCGCTCCAGCGTAGCGGTCGAATAACAGTAGAACGGCGTGCCGACGGCGCGCGCGATCTCCGTCAGGGGCACGTCTTCTGCGTAAAGAATTCCGTCGCGGTATTGGAAATGGTTCACGATCTTTCCTCGGCTCAGAGGAGTGGGTCAAGCAGGAATGGGCGGTCGTCGACGGTTTGCTTCGGCGCGACAGTACCGGCGGGCGTTTTCGTGTTGATCGGTGTGGTGGCCCCTGGCCGGTCGAGGTCGCCCTTACGCCCGCAGCCGGCGAGAACCAGCCCGGGGATTGCCAGAAGAAGCGCGATTCGGGCGGCCTTCCTGAATGTCATCGTCATTTCCCTTTGCCGAAGCTGAGAGCCGATTGATCTTGGGAGCGCGGCGGCGGCAGGAAAATTTCCCTGCGCCACTCCGGTGCGATGTCTTACCGATTTTTCGGCGCCTTGTGCACCCTGTTTCTGCGCAGGGAAGAGGAGCATTGGAGCCCACGGACTTCCCCACGGAAAACCGCTACACATTTTTCCTGGAGTGCTCTAGTTGCGCGCCCGCCACCAGGCGATCTGCTTGCGGACCTCGGAGGGCGCAGTACCGCCGAAACTGGTGCGGCTTGCCACGGAGGCCTCGACCGTCAGGACGCCGTAGACCTTGTCGGTTATCGCGGAATTGATCGCCTGCAGCTCGGCAAGCGGGAGGTCGGCGAGATCGCATCCCTTCTGTTCCGCAAGCGCGACGACGCGGCCTGTCACATGGTGGGCGTCGCGGAAGGGAAGACCGGCCTCGCGCACCAGCCAATCGGCGAGATCTGTGGCCGTCGAGTAGCCGGAGCCTGCTGCGGCCTTCATCCGGTCGGCGCGTATCGTCACGTCGCGGATCATGCCGGTCATGGCCGCGATTGCGAGTTCGAGGCTCTCGGCCGCATCGAAGACTTGTTCCTTGTCTTCCTGCATGTCCTTGGAATAGGCGAGGGGCAGGCCCTTCATCACCGTCAGCAGCGCAACCAGCGAGCCGTTGACCCGGCCGGTCTTGGCGCGCACGAGCTCGGCCGCATCGGGGTTCTTCTTCTGCGGCATGATCGACGAACCGGTCGAAAAGGCGTCCGACAGACGGATGAAACCGAATTGCGGCGTCGACCAGATGACGATTTCTTCCGCGAGCCGCGACAGGTGGGTCGCCGCGATCGCGGCGATCGACAGGAATTCAAGCGCGAAGTCGCGGTCGGACACGGTATCGATGGAATTGCGCGTCGGCTCTCGGAAGCCGAGCGCCTTGGCGGTCATGTGCCGGTCGATGGGGAAGCCGGTGCCGGCAAGCGCGGCTGCGCCGATCGGGCTTTCGTCCATGTGCTCGATCGCGTGGCGAACGCGCGCGCGGTCGCGGCCGAACATTTCCACATAGGCCATGCAGTGATGCCCGAAGGTGACCGGCTGCGCCGTTTGCAAATGGGTGAAGCCGGGCATCACCGTTTCGGCATGCTCCTCGGCGCGGTCGAGAAAGGCGGCGATGAGGCCGGTCAGCGCCTTCTCGGTCTTCTGCAGCTCCTCTTTCACCCAGAGGCGGAAATCGAGCGCGACCTGGTCGTTGCGCGAGCGCGCCGTGTGGAGGCGGCCTGCGGCCGGGCCGATCAGCGTCGCCAGCCGCGCCTCGATGTTCATGTGGATGTCTTCCAGCCGGCGCGAGAATTCGAATGCGCCGCTGTCGATCTCTGACAGGATCGTGTCGAGGCCGTGAACGATCTTGTCTTTGTCTTCGACGGAAATGATGCCTTGATGCGCCAGCATCGTCGCATGCGCTATTGAGCCGCGGATGTCCTGGGCATAGAGCTTCTTGTCGAAGCCGATCGAGGCATTTATCTCCTCCATGATCGCGTCCGGGCCCGAGGCGAAGCGACCGCCCCACATCTGGTTGGAGGATTTCGTCTCGGAACTGCCGTCAGCCATCAGGATGCCCGCCTTGGAGAATGAAATGCCAGACCAGAAGAAACGCCCTCCGGCCCTTAAATTGTTCGCGCTCGCCGCCCTTCTGGGCGTGATCGCCGGTGCGGCTGCGGTATACGTGAAGGAGACGGGGTCTGGCAATGGCGGCGTCACGCCGACGGCGGATGCGAGCTGCCCGCTTGCCGGTCAAAAGGTGGCTTCGCTCACCCCGCTGATGCGCGGCCAGGTGGCGGCGATGACGCCGGCGGACAACGCGCGCCCGGTCGGCGGCCTTAATTTCGCAGGTCCCGACGGCAAGCCGCTGACGCTTGCCGCCTTTGCCGGCAAGACAATTCTGGTCAACCTCTGGGCCACCTGGTGCGTACCTTGCCGGGAGGAGATGCCGGCGCTCAACGCCCTGCAGCAGGCGCTCGGCGGCGACCGTTTCGAGGTGGTCGCAATCAACATCGACACCGGTGCCGACGACAAACCGAAGGCGTTCCTCGACGAGGTCGGCGTTCATGCGCTTGGCTACTACCGCGATGCCTCGATGGGGGTTTTCAACACACTCAAGAAGGAGGGGCTCGCCTTCGGCCTTCCCGCTACCTTGCTTCTGGACGAAAAGGGCTGCCTTCTGGGGTCGATGAACGGACCGGCCGTATGGGACAGCGATGATGCGAAGAACCTGATCGAGGCGGCTTTGACACCGCCTGCGGGAAGCTGAGGGATCGCTGCGGGAACCTTCCGGCTTACCTGAAAGGTCAGCGCGTCGGTACGGGCACCTCGCCCCTGTAGTCGTAGAAGCCGCGGCCGGACTTGCGGCCGAGCCAACCGGCCTCGACATATTTTACGAGCAGCGGACAGGGGCGATACTTCGAATCAGCCAGGCCGTCATGCAGCACCTGCATGATCGACAGGCATGTGTCGAGGCCGATGAAATCGGCGAGCTGCAAAGGGCCCATCGGATGATTGGCGCCGAGCTTCATGGCCGTGTCGATGGCATCGACAGTGCCGACGCCTTCATAGAGCGTGTAGATCGCCTCGTTGATCATCGGCAACAGGATGCGGTTGACGATGAAAGCGGGGAAATCTTCGGCGACGGTAACGGTCTTGTCGAGATGCGCGACGAATTCCTTTGCCGCCTTGAAGGTCTCTTCCTCCGTGGCGATACCGCGTACGAGCTCCACCAGTTTCATGACGGGGACCGGGTTCATGAAGTGGATGCCCATGAACCGTTCGGGACGATCGGTCGCAGATGCGAGTCGGGTGATGGACAGGGACGATGTGTTGGTCGCCAGGATAGCATCCGGCCTCATGACCGGGCAGACCTGACCGTAGATCTTGCGCTTGACGGTTTCGTCTTCGGTGACCGCCTCGATGACGAGATCGGCCTGCGCAAGGTCGTTGATATCGCCTGAGCCCTTGATCAGGGAAAGCGCCCGCTTGCGGTCCTCGTCGCTCATCTTGCCGGATGAGACCTGCCGAGCGAGATTGCCGTTGATGGTGGCAAGCCCCGCCTCGATGCGGTCCGCAGCGATATCGTAGAGCTGAACCTTATATCCGGCGGCTGCCGAAACATGGGCAATGCCGCAGCCCATCTGTCCTGCGCCGATAATTCCCACCGTCTTGATCATTGAAGCGAACACCCATGTTCAACAGGTTGCGGCAACGACGCTGCCGCAGATGCAAAATTACCGGGCCGGCAGGGCCGGCCCGGTATGATTGTTAATGCCATGCCGGCGCTTTTTCCAGCTTTTTCGTGCCGGTAGCCGGTGCCTCAAAGCGCCTTTTCGAGTTCCGGCAGGACTTCGAAGAGATCGGCGACGAGGCCGTAGTCGGCGACCTGGAAGATCGGCGCTTCCTCGTCCTTGTTGATGGCGACGATCACCTTGCTGTCCTTCATGCCGGCGAGGTGCTGGATCGCACCGGAAATGCCGCAGGCGATGTAGAGGTCGGGGGCAACCACCTTGCCGGTCTGGCCGACCTGCCAGTCGTTCGGTGCATAGCCGGCATCGACGGCGGCGCGGGAGGCGCCGACGGCGGCGCCGAGCTTGTCGGCAACCGGCAGGATGACTTCCTTGAACTTCTCCGAGGAGCCGAGCGCCCGGCCGCCGGAGATGATGAT
>ATWE01000020.1 GCA_000421085.1 Ensifer sp. USDA 6670 | reverse complement strand
TCGTCGTCGATCGCCTGCTTGCCGACGATGATCAGCCCCGGCTGTTCGGCCTCGGCCACGCCCTTGACGATCTTGGCCACAGCGAGCGGCTCGACCTGGTCTTCCGTCTCGACCAGGATCGCCCGGTCGGCGCCCATGGCGAGCGCGGTCCTGAGCGTCTCCTCCGCCTTGGCCGGGCCGATCGACACGACCACCACTTCACTCGCCTTGCCGGCTTCCTTCAGCCGCAGCGCCTCTTCGACCGAGATCTCGTCGAAGGGGTTCATCGACATCTTCACATTGGCAAGCTCGACGCCCGTGCCGTCCGCCTTCACGCGGATTTTCACGTTGAAGTCGACGACCCGCTTCACCGTCACTAGGATTTTCAACTTTTCAGCCTCCATTATGGTCAGTTCGAAAAGGAGTGGCGCGTGTTCAGTCTGCAAAGCAGGGGTCTACACGTGCACTGATCCGCGCGCCGTCTAGTCCGCAGCACTTGCGGAGCTGAAATATCCAGCCGTGGAGCCACCATCGAGCGCGATTATTGCGCCGTTCAGGTAAGATCCTGCCGGGGAGGATATGAATGCAGCGAGCTCAGCAACATCGTTCGGACGCGCAAATCGCCCGAGGGGCACCGTTTTCTCGTAGAAGCCGCGATCGGAAGGGTTATCAGCAAAGAGCTGGTCCAACATCGGCGTTTCGACGAATCCTGGACAAATCGCGTTGCACCGAACTCCCTGTGGACCGTGATCCAAGGCCATCGATTTGATCAGACCTACGACCCCGTGTTTGCTTGCGCAGTAGGCAGCGTAACCCGACGCCCCCTGTGTGCCCGCATCGGATGCGATGGCGGTGAAGCATCCCCTTCTTTTCATCAGGGAAGGCATGGCGTTCTTGGCAAGCAGAAATGTTCCCTTGAGGTTGACGTCCAGCACAAAATCAAAGCTCGCCTCGTCGATTTCAATGACTGTTCCTAGGCGCGCCACGCCTGCACAATGGACGACGTTGTCAACGCCACCATGCGCGTCAACCTCAGCGAAGAGGGCCTTGAGCTTCGCGTTATCGGTGACATCAGCTTGGAAAAGCTTGACCGTTTCGCCCGGGGCATCCACGTTCGCGAAAACGCTTCGAAGACGATCGATGTCCCGGTCGATCAAGAAGACATTTGCGCCACGATCCAAAAGGCGACGCGCAACGGCAGCACCAATGCCCGAAGCAGCCCCTGTAATGACGGCGTTTTCGCGCGCCGCCGGCAATCCCATGTCTTGCTGACTGCTCATACCGGAAGTCCGTTTGCTGGGGACAGCCAACGCGGCTCGCCTCGTTTCGAGCGATCCTGACGAACCCATTGCGGTTGGCCGTATATAGACTGCCCGCCGTCGACGAGCAGGGATGCCCCTGTTATGAAGCCAGCGGCGGGGCCCGCCAGAAACGCGACCGCCTCTGCGACATCTTCCGCCTTACCGAGGCGCCCGACGGGTGTTTCCTGGAGCAATGCTTCCCTGCAGCCAGGAACTTCAAGCATTGGCCGGGTCATTGCGGTCTCCACAACACCAGGAAGAACAGAGTTCGTGCGGATACCGTAAATACCAAGCTCTGCTGCCATGGTCCTCGTGAGCATCAGCAGCGCTGCCTTGGTAGCGCTGTATGCACCCGTCTGGTCGGCGTGGAACAGAGCGAGGCAGGAGGAAATGAGGGTTATGCTGCCTCCCTGGCCACCTGCAACCATGTTGCGCGCGACTGCCTGGCAGAGATGAAAGGTGCCGTTCAAATTGATATCGACGTGCAGGTCCCAGACCTTTTTCGATGTCTCGAGAAAACCACCAAATCTTGCGAATCCAGCATTGGCGACAAAGGTCCCGATCGAACCAAATTGGCGACCGATTTCGTCAATAGCCCTGTTGAGAGCGTCCGGATCGGTCTGGTCAGCAGGAAGGGCGAGCACCTTTCGGGCGCCGTCGCGACGCAGTTCCTCTTCAACCCCGCCGAGGTTGGCAACATCACGATCCAACAGGACGATATCTCGGCCGTCGCGTGCAAATCGGGCCGCGAGCGCCCTGCCCATCTCGCCACCGGCGCCGCTGATCACCACGCAGGGAAAATCGCTCATCGTCCGCGCTCCTTCAGTGATTGCTCCAAATCAAGCGCTTTGTTGAGTTCAACGACCGCAGAGCGCGTCCACCGGGCAAATCGGCTTCGCGCACCGGGCAAAGTCCATTCGAAGTTGAGGGGCGTGACAGCCGCGTCGCCTCGCGAGAGGACCCAGGAATCAGAACCGGGCCGGTGCTCGAAAATGGGATCGAGTTCTGGATGCGTACCGAAGAGCAGCCATCCAGGACCATTTTCAGTTTCGACAGACGGAATGCGGGATGGATCCCAGACGCGGCGATCGAGGCTCGCAATCTTGACCTCGCGAGCGGGGCGCGCGGGTGCATTGAGGTTCAAAACAGACCGGGCAGGAAGTTTGGACCGATCCCTGATCATCAGCTTGGTGAGCTCTGCCATAATTTTGGCGCCCCAGCTGAAATCATAGTCCGTCAGATCGACCAGTCGAAACCTTCCATCTCGCGACTGCTGAGATGCGGCGAGTGCCGGAAAACCCAACAACGCACCTTCGATTGCCGATCCGAGCGTGCTTGAATAGGTTGCGTCATCGCCAAGATTGGCTCCTTCGTTGATGCCGGAGACAACGGCTTCGATTTCAGAGGCAAGGCCGGAGAGGACGGCGACGCGAACACAATCCGTTGGCGTGCCATTCGTGGCATAGACCGGGTTTACTTCGTCACCGCCCGCCCTAGTAAGCGTAATCGCCTTGCGAAACGAGGCGGAACGCGATGTGCCGCTTCTCGGTCCGTCGGGCGCAACCGTGAGCACCTGGACTCCGCTTGCGATCAGCGCATCGCGAGCCGCCGCAACGCCGGGAGACTGGTAGCCATCGTCATTTGTGAGCAAGACTTTCACTTCGGGTCGCCTTTCTGGATGCTATGTTCAAGCCGCGAGCGAGAGCCTATCCGGCACGAGCTTCGCGGCATTGGGGACTGCGACCGGCTTGCCGAGGATAGCCCACTCCGCAGCAAGGGCTCCCGTCAGGGCGCCGCTGGTAACGCCCGTGCCACCCATGCCTGCGACGACAATTACGGAAGGATCCGCGGCATAGGGGCCGATCTGGAACTCCCCGTCCAGGCTCAACGGGTAGAGGCCGTGCCAACCGTTCTTGAAGCCGAGATCGTCAATTCGCAGCCGATCGCTGACGAGCTGTGCGACCTCGAGAAAATAGTCGTCCCCGTCCGGCGGGCTATAGGCGTCGGGGTTACTGACTTCGTGGCCTTCGACCGAGTAATAGGTGTGGAGTCCGGCGATCAGCGAATCCTCGCCATCCTGCCTGAAATAGATGCCGGCGCCGTTCTGCCCCGGCATATAGAAATTGCACATTGGAACGACGTAATCGAGCTTGCGGGGCAGCTTGACGATGATCACCTCGTGTACCTCGGGTTTGATCGGTGCCGCGTGCCCCAGAATATCGCCAACGCGCCCCGCCCATGCGCCGCCGGCGTTGATCACCACGTCACATTCGATCTCGCCGCGAGTCGTTGAAAGCACGTGCGTTGACCCGCGTTTTTCATAAGCGAGCACTTCGGTGTTGTTCATGACCTTCGCGCCAAGATCGCGTGCTTCGTCGATCAGGGCGGAGCAAAGGAGGTGTCCGTCCAGATGTCCGTCGTTGACGCCGTAAAGACCAGCGACGACGTCGTCGCATTGCAAATCGGGAACGAGAGCCTGCAACTCCTTCTGCGACAGTATCCGCGTATCGTCTGCTCCGAAGCTTTTGATCGTGGCGAGCGCGGTTTCAAGTTTTGGAATGTCCGCTTCGGTCGTAGCGATGCGGATGTTGCCGATGCGGGCAAGGGGCAGACTGCGCTTGCGTTCGAGTTCGAACAGTATTTCGCGTGACCGGACGCGGATCTCGATCTGCAACGGGTCGAGCGTCTGGGTGTTGTATACCCCGGCCGATCGCCCGGACGAGCCGCATGCCGGCGTGCCTTTTTCCAGAACGACAACCTCCTTTGCATGCAATTGCGCCGCCCTGCGTGCCGCGCCGCAGCCTGCGACGCCTGCTCCGATAATGGCGATACGTGGGGTCATGGCCGTCTTCCTTCAGAACAAGGGGCGAATGGTTTCGTAGACGTAGAGCGTCGCCAGTGTCCCGCAGTCGACCGGCAAGTCCACTCCGGTAATGGCGGAAGCCTTGTCGGAGGCGAGAAAGACCACGGCGTTGGCGAGTTCGGGTATTTCGACAAGGCGCTTCATCGGCACGCGCTGGAAGTCCGTCATCATGTGCCGAAGCGCCTCCTCGGAGACGAACTCCTCCACCATCTGGGTGCGCGTCCAGCCGGGGCTGACGGAATTTACGCGGATATTGTATTTCGCGAGTTCGACCGCCGCATTCTTCGTGAGACCGACGAGACCGGCCTTGGCGGCGACATAGGAGCCTTGCGGGCCATCATAGCCGTTGGCGTCAATCGAGGCGATATTGATCACCGACCCGCCGCTACCGTCGCGCATCCTGCGCGCTGCTCGCTGCGTTACCAGGAATGCACCTGTGAGATCCGTGCCGACGGTCTTGTTCCAACCTTCGAGCGAAATATCGAGGAATTCAGCCTCGTCGACGATGCCTGCATTGTTGACGACAATCTGGAGACTGCCATGTTCCGCCCATATTGCGTCCAGCACCCGCTCGACTTCGTCCGGATCACTGACACTACCGGTATGGACCGTTGCCTTGCCTCCGCCGGCCGCCATCCGCGCAGCCACTTCTTCAAGTGGAGCACTGCTCCGGCCCATGAGTGCCACCGTCGCGCCAGCCTGGGCCAGGCCCTCGGCGATACCAGCACCGATCCCCCGGCCGCCGCCGGTGACGAGCGCCACCTTCCCTTCAAGTTCCCGCATCATGCCACCTCCCTTTGGCTCAGTTCTCCTGCGACCAGGTCGCGAATTCTCAGCCGCTCCGTTGCCACGCCGTCTTCAAGCCGGAACAGGGACAAGCCGCCGCCACCGGTGCTGACGCGCCGCAGGGTCTCAAAGAAGTCTGCGGGGCGGACCACTTCCGGTGCGAAGGCCCCTCGGCGTTCGATCTTTCCTTCCAACATCAACAACGCTCCGGCCGCAGCCGGGATGCCAGTGGAATCGTCCATTCCACCATCGCTACCGGCCGCAAACCTCAAGCCGGAACCGCCCGTATGCACGTCAATGATCATACCGCTCCCGATACGGGGCGCTCCAATGCGCCTCTCCCTGTAATGACGGAAAAGGCTGGCCGCCGGGTCGGTGAATTCTCCGCCGGAGCGCTGCTCGTCAGCGATATGCGCGAGAGCCCAAGCCGTAATCAGTGCTTCCTCCGGATTTAGTCCACCGAAGTTGGAAGCGCGCTTCACCGGAAGAAAACGAGGCACCGTCAGCGGCTCGGGATGGGCGAGTCGTACGACCGACTGAATGCCGACCGGCGCCGGAAAGTCGACCTGTCGACGCTCCAAGCCGTCCCAACCTGTTACCTCATGTACCGTACCGTCCGCATCAACCAGATTGAAGCAATGCCAAAAGTGTCGGATAGCCGCTTCGGTCAGATCGGCCACATCGACGGTCCAATAGATGTCCACGTCGTCAACGGGACCGAGATGGTCGACCGCACTTCGGATCAGTATGTTTGTTGTTCCGGGGGAGGAGCCCATTCCGATGAGTGCGGAAATACCGGCCTCTTTAGCGCGAGCATCGCGCTCGAGCATCGGAAGGGTGATGTCCGCGTCGTCGCAGATATCAAGATAGTCCGTCTTCGTTTCGATCGCTGCATCGAGGATGGTGAAGCCGGTCTTGTAGTAAGGGCCGGCCATGTTCACGACGAGGGATGTCGATTCCAACAGCTTGCGCAAGGTCTCGGGCTGTGCAAGCGGGTTTAATTCCTGGACTGCGAAGCCCATCTCTTCCGTCGCAGCACGTGCCTGTGGCCGCCAGGCACGGTCGATCGCAAGCCAGCCCTCAGTCGCGTCCGCCCTCGCAATTCCGCGCAACATTGCTTGTGCTTGCGATCCGCCTGCACCGATTACAATTGTCTTCCATTGACGGGCCATTAGAGCCACTCCTTGGTTCTCACTACTTCGAGACAAGCCGTTCGGGCGGCCCGGTGATCGAATACTCCCGTTGCAGCTGCTTGAGCGTCTACCTCGATGAGGAGGGCCGATCGGGGGCCATTAGACCAATCCCCCAAGGGGGGCTTGCGCCCATGGCGAGGCGGCAGCCGTTTGGAAAGTTGGTTCGGTCATTGAATCCCTCCATCAGAACAGAGCACCGGCCCTTACAAGGCCTGCCTTGGAGGCAAGCTGATCGGCTGGATTCTCCCGAATAAGCACCTCGGCCAGGCGAATGTTCACGTCGGCGTGTGACCTGTAGCTCCAACCATCCAGAAGGGTCGTCTTGGCGGCCATGAACGGTTCCGCCATGGCTGCCCACGCAACCTCGCGCAACGCGTTCACGAAGCGAAGCACCTGCACGCGGGCAATCTGGCTCTCATCGAGTTGCGGATCGTACAGGCGCAGGAAGGCCCTTGTCTCGTCGTCGGACATCTCTGCTTGAGAGGTAACGCTGGCCAGATCTATTGCGAGCAAGGCTTCGCCGGCGTAGTCGAAATCGACCATTTTCACGCCGTCCAAACAGGCAATGAAGTTCTGCGGCACGAGATCATTGTGGCCGAAGCCGACGGGTGCATCGGCTGCAACCAGAGTGGTTTCGAAACGTTGAGCAATTTCCCAAAGGGCGCCAAAGGAGGGTGGATAAGACCCGCCCAGCTTCGCAGCCCCCGCAATGAAACCGCGAAGGTCATCGAAGATATCGAACTTTCGAGGCGGAAAGTGATGCGCGTGCAGTCGCTTCAGAGCATCCACTATCCCGCGGGCCAGGGAAGGCTCTCGGATGTGCTGCGGCCGCAGCGTCTCCCCTTCGACGAATTCTGACATGAAGTGCCCTTCGGGCAGACATGTAGCTATGACCGCTGGTGCCAGGCCGATGCTCGCCGCCACGGTCTGGGCCTCGATCGCAGCTGTAACCGATGTGCCGGCAAACGACGCATCCGGCTCCCGGATTTTCAAGGCCCATTTTTTGTCGCCGTGTTCCAGAATGAGGTTGATATTGTTTGCGCCGCCGGGAAGAATCGAGAGGCGAAGGCCGTGCTCGCCCGGAAGGAATCGCCATTGGTCCAAGAGGTCAAGGGCGGTGTCGCGTACCCGGACAGGCACACCTTCCTCAAACAAGCATCGAGGCTGTTGGTTAACGGTTTCCGAGTGGGTTGACGTCGTTACCGAGATCATCAGATTCGCTCCCGGTGCGTGATGGCGATGTGTTTCAGCTCGGTGTGAGCTTCGATCGCATAGATCGAGAGATCGCGGCCAATGCCAGACTGCTTGTAGCCTCCGAAGGGCATTTCGGCGGCCGTCGGTCCGTGATCGTTGATCCAGACGCTACCCGCCTTCACACGCCCCGCCGCGACAATCGCCCGTTCGATATCGGACGTCCAGATCGAAGCGGCCAGCCCGACCTCCAGATCGTTTGCCTTGGCGACGGCGTCGGCCTCGTCGTCGAACGTGGTGACGGCTACGACGGGCCCGAAAATCTCCTTCTGGATGATTTCGGCGCTGTGCTCGACACCATCGACAACAGTCGGCGCGTAAAAGTATCCTGGGCCATCGATAGGTCCACCAACGACGACGCGACCAGAGGAATTCTTGACGGCTCTGTTGACGAAGCTCGACACGAATTCATGGTGTTTTGCAGAGACGACCGGTCCCATGTCGATCCCACGCTCGGCATAGCCATTTCCGACCTTGATCCCACTGGCCATCGATGCCAACGCCTCGACAACGTCCTTTTCGCGCTTCTTGGAAACATACACCCGGCAGGCTGCTGTGCAGTCCTGCCCGGAATTGCCGAATGCTGCGCTTCTGAGCGTTGTTGCCAAACGATCGATATCTGCGTCGTCAAAGACAAGAACCGGCGCCTTTCCGCCGAGTTCGAGATGAACGACTTTGATGCTCTCAGCCGCGTCACGCATAACGGCGCGTCCCGTCTCCGTGCCCCCTGTGAGCGAAACCATCGCGACGTCCGGATGACGCACCAGGTGCGTACCAGTCGTGCTGCCGAAACCTGTGACGATGTTGACGACGCCTGGCGGGAAGAACTTCTGTGCGACTTCGCCCAGGAGGAGTGCGGTTAGCGGCGTCACCTGAGTTGGCTTCAGAACGACGGTGTTGCCAGCCGCTAGGGCCGGACCAATGCGCCAGGCGGTCATTCCCATGGGGTAATTCCACGGGGAAATTGCGGCGACAACGCCGATTGGCTCGCGCCGTACCATGCTCGTTATGCCGGGTTTGTACTCGCCCATAGCCGGAACCATCATTGTTCGGCACGCGCCGGCAAAGAAGCGATATTTGTCTGCAGCGGATGCCATTTCCGCGCGAGCTTTCTCGAGCGGTTTTCCAACGTCGCGCGCCTCAAGTTCGGCAAACTCATCGACGCGAGCCATGATTTCGTCGGTGAACGCAAGCAAGGCGGCGGCTCGATCCTTCGGAGGAGTAGACGCCCAATTGCCGAAGGCTTGCTTGGCGGCTGACACGGCCGCGTTCACTCCCTCCGCTCCGACGTCCGGGACGCGAGCGATCACTTCCCCAGTCGCCGGTTCGAAAACATCAAAGTCGTTTCCCTTTGACCAGAAAGCCTCTCCGATGAGCGGCCGACGTTCCCCGATTTTCATTTGATCCTCCTCGATTGGCGCGCCTCCTGGCAGGCCTTTCGTCGCGCTCGCATCCAGACCTCACTTCGGAGGCTGCTCCAATATTAATTAACGCTCATTAATTCACTTATCACGACCCGAGTCAATGTCCTTTGCCGCCTATTCATAAAATCAATGAACTCCCCGCCCTGAACTTTGACCCCGTCTCAGCGCATGTTTACGGCGCCGGTGAGCGTGCCCACCGACGCCGCGCGTACTCGTCACGCTCTTAGAATGCGTGCAGGCGCATCTGCACATCCACTTGTCCTGTTAAAGGGTGGGTACGACTTCATGTGACGAAGCGACAGCCGTAGTGTGCCGGTATCCGCCCTTGCCGGCAGGAATGACAAACATCCTCATAACCAGATAGTACGTCACGCCCGCAACAATCACCGTCGGTATGCCGGCTCCCAACACATGAGCTAACGGATGCATAGTCGCCGTTACGGGATTGTACAGAAAGAGGTACAAGGCAATCGACAGCACCGATATGACGACGGCTACCCAATTGACGCCTCCCCAGAACCAATACCGGCTAGCAGGATCGCGCGTGAAAAGATGCGCCGGTGCAAGCGTCTCTTTCCGAAGAATGAAATAGTCGACAAAGGTGACGCCCGTGATGCCGACGAACATGACGCCATTATAGGAGAGCCAGCTCATGACGATAGAGAGAGTCCATTCCGTTCTAAACGCCACATAGGCGCCCGGTAGCAGCATCAAAGCGATCAAAATATCCCACCGGACGCGCGTCAATGGCTTGATTTGCTGGATCGAAACGCCGGCGAGATAGAGCATGATGACCATCGTCGCGATATTGGCGGCAAGAACGAAGGTCATGATAATGGAACCAAGCACGGGTCCCGCAAGCGTGATCATCCAGATCGTCGGATCGGGTGTTCCGGCGGACAGGGCCGCGAACGCGGCCACCATGGATATGAATGCAGCGCCAAGCACGCCGACCCCGACAACAGATGGGCCGACTATGTGCGAGCGACGCTCCACCAGCCGTGTCAGTCCGCCCATTATCGGCCACCATGTCAGCGAATTGGAGATGCCGAATTCAACAGCGAGAGCAAACCCCTGGCCCGGTGTCGAAGCGAGGCGCTGATCGGCGGGAACCTGCAGGGTCCAGAGATCGGCGCCGTAATGGTGGAGCAGGATGCCAAGCATCAGCACGGTTACTAGGATATGGCCTGGCGCGATATAATTGCTGATCCGTTCAAACAGCCAAGGCCCCTTGCTTGCTACGAGCCACACTGCGAACATTGTAAACAGCGCAAGACCGATAACGATCGGTTCGGCAGTCGGCACATCAGATCGCTCGACTGTTTGTAGGACGTTTGCCGCTCCTCGAGCGGTAAGTGCGACGACCACGTATGTCCAACCGATGCAAGTCGCAAGGAGTCCAAACAGTGGCAGCACGATGCCATAAGGGCCAAAGGAGGCCTTGGCGGCATCGATCGGCTCGACGCCGTATTTGAAGGATGGCATGCCAGACGCCAAGACAACGACAGCCATGCCGATCAGCATGCCCGCGAGGTAACCCAGTACCCCTATTCGCACGTCACCCACATAGGGCAGAAAGCCGCCGATGAGGAACGCCCAAGTCGCGGCACTAAAGGCCGTGCAGGTCCAAAGGAACGAGCCGTAGCCTTTGTAGACACGTTCGCTGCTGCGTAGAGGTAGGCGCCCGGAAAGCGCCTCTTCCATTACTCGAGACTGAGTGAGTTTGATATCGCTGCTCATTGGTCTTCCTCCTCAGCCGAGATACATCAAGGTGGCGACCCAGATAACCACCCCGAGAACGCCCCAGCTTGCGGCTTCGACAAAGCAGGCGCGGGTGGGGGCACAGCACTCCGAAGCTGTGTGCGGAGACTCTCCCAGGGATTGAATACGCCTGGAGAGCTCCGCATCCAGCGCCGCCTCAAACCGCTCGCGGGTGTCGGGTGGATAAACCCGTTCCAATTCGACTGACATTGTTTGTTCCCTTTTCTGGACGTTCGGCCTATTGCCGGCTCTCACAATATTGGGCTGCCTTAACAGCGCCGCAGTGCTCGTTCCCCATGCGTCGACTTCTCGAAGCGAGTCTAAGATGAATGAACGATCATTAATATTCATCCTCTGCCGCTAATATGTCAAGTCATGGTCCGGACGCGAAGGGGCGAATGGGCCTGCTCAGCCAGTTGAAAAAACTCGCGTCGTCTCCGCTCTGACGATATTGGACAGCCCGGCGATTTTCTGTTCGCTCCTTTGACAGACCGCCGCAGCTGACGCATTATGTGAATAGGCATTCATAAGGACGGAAAATTGTGAACGAACTCGCCCGCAGCTATCAGCAAGCCGCTTCTCAGGAGGTCGAACGGACACGGCGTCGAACCGGCCAAGGCGGCAAGGTATCAACGAGCCGCTCCGACACCCGCGAGAGGTTGCTCGACGCTGCAATTGAGCTTTTCGGTTCCCGCGGCTTTGATGCCACCTCGATGCGGGACATCGCCACCGAGGTCGGAATCAAGGCACCTGCAGTCTACAACCATTACAAGTCCAAGGAGGAACTGCTAGGCGAGGCCGTGACGGAGGCGTTGAGCGCGTTCAACGAGGCGATCGCAGCAGCCGATGCGGAGGGAAGCTCTCCACTTGAAAGGCTTCAGAGCGCCATAACCGCTCACATTATGTACCAGATCAATCACTCCCGGATAGCTCAAGCGAACGATCGTCTTCTCGAGTCCGGCATTCTGAACAGGTTGGATCCTGCGGTCAGACATCGGGTGAAAGGCATGATGAGGGAACATCTCGACCGACTCACCAAGATCATTGAAGCTATACCATCGCCCGCGACGAGCTCTCATCCCGAGGCCCGGCTAACGGCGCTCGCAATCATAACGATGTGTGATAATGTCCTGAATTGGTATCGGCCCAGCGGGTCCTACACCCCCGAGAAGATCTGCAAGCACTTCTATCGCCTTGTCCATAGTATGCTGCTTGGACCAGAGCGTGCTTCGGAGAGTTGAGAAGCGGGCCCCTTCTGCCCGTGGCCCCATCGACGGCATCGATTTCGGCGCCTTTGTTGGGTGCCGAGCGTTCACACCTGCTCCGCTTCGCGTTGGAGCCTGATGCGCCAATCAACTGGAGCAATCGCGATAAATACCAGACTCTCAACGCCATTGTATGCGAGTTCGGTGTCCTTGGGGATCCAGACCACGTCGCCTGGATTCAACGTGTGCAGTGTTTCTCCAGTGCGGAGGTGAAACTCGCCCTCGATGCAAACAATTACCTCATCGTACCGCACAGTCCAGGGCACGGAACGCCCGTGAAAACGAGCGAGATAGGCACCCATTGTCGAGCTGTCCTGCGGCCCGACGAGCCGCGCTATTGACGCTTCGCCGGGGCCTTCGCCGTAAGCTGCGAACGCCGTTAAGCCCTGCCGGAATACCGTCGGTTCGATGTACATCGCTATGCTCCTGCTCGCGCCGTCGCGATCATCACCGGCAAGCGCCATCCGTCTTTCTGATGAGGCTTCGCCAAATGAATGATCATTCATTTATATTCATCGTAAGTCCTGTCAACCGGGCCACGGGGGCCTCGAACGGTGAGGTCCACGTCGCAAGTTTGCACGCGGACAGGAGCCTTCGTTGCCGAAGAAGCTTGTCGCCGGCAATCTGTTCCGCTTCCAGCAAGCGAATCCATCATAGACTCTTGCACGTTCTGGCGATTGATGCCGCACGTGATCAGCGTTTCAGACGAAAGTGTCCGACGGTCAATTCTCGCCCATTCATGATACCGGCGGGGCGGAAAATCATTACCAGAATCATAACGATGCCGAGCCCTACCTCCTGAAACCCGCGGGGAAGCGCGAGCAAAGCATCGCCGAGGTGGATACCAACTTCGAAGCGTCGGAGCATCTCGGTTACTGCCGTTAACGCGATCACCCCGACGACGGCCCCCGACAGGCTACCCGAGCCCCCCACAATCAGCATGGCGAGGGTCAGGAACGTTACGTCGAGATAAAACGCGTCGACGGTTACAATTCCCAGAAATCCGGCCTGCATTGCTCCGCCGACTCCCATGATAAGGCCTGAGAGTCCAAAGGCTATCGTGCGAACCAGCCACACATTGACACCGGAGGCCTTCGACGCGGTTTGCTCATCACGCGCAGCGCGCAACATAAGTCCATAGCGGCTTTGGTGATGGAGCCACGCAATGAGAACGGCGCCGATAGCCAGCAGGGTGCCGATCGCAGAATTCATGAAAACAGGGACGTTCGCCAGAGAAGAGGTGCCGCCCGTGACGCCGGTCCAGTTCCGGAAAAGAGCATATTGACCGGCCAGCAGTGAAAAGGTTGCGATCGACGCGGCCGTTCCCGAAAGTCGCATCAGAATGCTGCCGATTACCAGAGCACTGCCGCCGGCCAGCGCCGCAGCGGCTGCAATTCCCGCGGGCGATGGCAGCGCCGTCTCCTGTAACACGATTGGCAATCCGGGAAGGTACAGAGGCTTCAAAGCCGGCAGCGTACAGCAGCTGATCCAGACGAAGGCGTAGGCCCCGATCGACATGAAGCTGACATGTCCGAAAGAGAGGATTCCGGAATTGCCAATGAACACGTAGAGACCGACGACAAGTACGACTCGGATCGTCATCTCTGTCATGGTCTGGGCCAAACTTGAGAAGGGAAGGCTTGACGCCAGCAATCCCAGAAGCACCAGGCATAAGATGAATGGAGTTTCGAACCGTTTTATCGAATGGCTGGAGCTGGATAGCGGCACAGCTATGCAAGTAGTTGGGGCGATTTGCTCCTTCACCGGTCAGACCCTTTCTTCGAATTGCTTCAGCCGGATGATGCCGGAGGGGCGTACCAACAGCAGCGCGATTACGAACAGGAATACGAAAACGTCGCGAAAGGCGCGAATGCCGTCGGGCAAATAGGCCTGCAAAAGCGATGACGCCGCACCCACCAGTAGTCCGCCCAACACAGCGCCGGGGAGGCTGCCCATGCCGCCCACGACCGTCGCGATGAATGCGAATATGACGATGTCGCTAGCCATAGTGGGCGCAAGGACGCCGGTCTGCACAACGAAAAGCAGCGATACGACGCCCGCCAGCAACCCGCTGATCGCGAAGGACAACGCGATCACGAAATCCGCCCGGACGCCTAGAAACCGTGCCATGCGGAAGTCGTCTGCCGCAGCGCGCATCTGGATGCCGAATGGTGTTTTGCGCATGAACAACAGCAGGCCTAAAAGGAGTCCGGCCGTGACCCCGATCGTGACGAGTTGTAGGAGCGGTACTCGCAAACCGCCGACATCGATCACCTGCGTCAATGAAGACCACAGGCCCAAGGCCTTGGGGCGGGCCCCGTAGACGGTCATGATGAGGTTCTGAATGACATAGCCAAGTGCAAAGGAAACGACCATCAGGTTCTGGGGGCTCGCGGTGCGCATTCGTCTGAACACCGCGAAATTGGACAGCAGCGCTACAACGACGCCGAACGTCAGGATTGCCGCAATGAGGAGCGGCCAGCTCAGGCTGCCGATGAACAGTGTTGAGACCACGTCAGTGGAAGGCAGAATCAGAGCGTAAGCCGAAAGCGCTACGAAATCGCCATGCGCGAAGTTGATCAGACGCATGATTCCGAACAACAGCCCTATTCCGAGCGCCGCGAGGGCATAGAGGCTGCCAAGACTCAAAGCATCGATCAGTGTCTGCAGAAAGTGAATCATACCGTTCCCCCCGCGCTGTCATGGTCAAATGTGCCAGCACCGAAATACGCGTCGTGCAGGGTCTCCGCGCCGAGCGCAGACGGCTCCCCTCGAAGTTGCACGGCGCCCTCACGTAGAACGATGATCTCGTCGGCGTACTTCATGACGCGACGCGAGCTCTGCTCGTTCACGAGGAGGCTTAACCCCTCCTCGGTACGCAACCGCTGCAGGATGTCATAGACTTCGTCGACTATTCGGGGAGCCAAACCGAGGCTTGGCTCATCGATCAGCACCAGCCGAGGGCGACACATCAATGCGCGACCAATTACAAGCATCTGCTGCTCTCCACCCGACATTTTTCCTCCGGGCTGGCGAAGTCGCTCCTTCAGGCGCGGGAAGTAATCGAACACCCGCTCAAGATCGATCTCGACCGCGTTCCGGTCCTTTCGTCTGAATGTTCCTACCCTCAGGTTCTCTTCGACAGTTAGACTGGAAAAAACATGTCTCCCCTCGGGCACAAACGACAGGCCGGCCGCGGCGATCACCTCCGGAGCGGCGCCGGTAATGTCTTTGCCTTCGAAGATGATCGTTCCAGAGCTTACTGTGTTTCCGCCAGCAATTGCGCCGAGCGTAGACGACTTGCCGGCGCCATTAGGTCCAACGATAGCTATCAGGCCCTTTGCCGGGACTTCGAAAGACACGCCGTTCAGTACCATCGCTCTGCCGTAGCCGAGACGCAGCCCCCGAACCTGAAGGATATCATTGACCATCATGGCTCATCCCTCTGCACCCAGGTAGGCGTCAATAACTGCCCGATCATTGCGGACTTCGGCGGCTCGTCCTTGGGCCAATGTGCGTCCCCCATCGAGGACGTGGACGCGGTCGCAAAGCCCGAGCACCACTGCCATGTTGTGCTCGATCAGCAGGATACCGCAGCCTTGCTCCAGCCGGATTATGCGGATCAGCGCCGTCAGCTGCTCGCATTCGTGGTCCGACATTCCTGCTGCCGGCTCATCCAGAAGCAAGAAGTCCGGCTTCATCAGGAGTGCTCTCGCGATCCCAACACGGCGCTCATCGGTATAGGGCAGGGTGCCGGCAAGCTGATGGGCAAATTGCGCGATCCCCATCCAGTCCAACAATTCAGAGGCCTTCCGCTGCGCCGCCCGTCGCGACAGGCCGAGCGCCACGCCGGTGACTTCGACATTATCGAGTACCGACATGTCACGGAACAATCGGCCGCCCTGAAATGTTCGTGCCACCCCCGCCTTCCGGAAGGCCGCCGCGTCCCAACGGACCGTATCTTGCCCGCCGAGCCTAACACGTCCCTCGGTAGGCAGTTGAAAACCTGAGAGGCAGTTGACAAGTGTAGTTTTGCCAGCGCCGTTCGGCCCGATCAGCCCGAGGATCTCACCCTTTTCGAGAGTGAGCGACACACCTGAGATCGCTCGCAAACCGTCGAACGTCACCGAAACCGCCTCGGCGGCCAAGCTGGGAGGAACAGCCGCGTTCATCTGTGCCTCCGATAGCGGTCATCGAGAGCAAGACGAACCATGATTTGCCTGCGGATGGATTGCGGGAAAGGCATCAGCCAATACCCCGCATTAACGCAGTCCCAATCTCGTCCACCGCCAGCGAATCGTTGGCAATGGATCCTGTGAACACCACGCCATAGAGATCGCGGGCGCGCTCGATTGTTTCGTAACCCTCCAAGACATCCTTGCGAACAAGCTCGACGTCGCGCGCCAGCGGATTACCGTAGCCGCCCCCGGACGTGTGCCAACCCAGAAGCCGCTCACCCTCTTGTAATGTCCTGACGACCATGCTCGGGAGTTCCTCGGCGGCACCATCTGCGCTGACGAGCCAGTGCTGGGACGTTATGCCGTCCCTGCCGCCCCGCACGCCCTTCGGCGCGGTCTCAAGCCCGTCACAGTTCCAGATAAACTCGATTGGGCTGTCCTTCGGCGTGATCGACATCTCGAGCGCCGGGCCCCCCCGGAATTCACCTGCGCCGCCAGTTCCCGATTTAAGCCTGCAGTACTCAACCTCGAAAGGATGCTTTAGTTCGTCGATCTCGATCGAGTCGCGATACATCAGACCGGCAACAACAGGGATGGAGTAGGTTGGCCAGCCGTCAGCCGATGGACTGCCAGGACCTCCTGCCGATCCAATGCAGATCTGATTCACGTAGGATGCCCCTCCGTAGCGATGGTCGTCGCCAGAAACAACCGCAAAACCGAGCCCGACACCCACACCGCCTTCTGCGAGTCCCCATTCGGCGCTGACGCGGGCAAATGCCGACTGCACGACATTCACCACGCGATCTGCGATGTTCGTGGTTGAGACTGAGCAACTGTGTGGAAAACGCGGTTTTCCGAGGATCGAGCCCTCGCGGAACCGCAGACGGATGCGGCGGAAGGAGCCATCATTGCGCGGCACACGAATGCTCATCGAGTTGAACACACCCGCCACAGCTGCCGCAGAAGCAGAGGCTAGGCTCAGATTCAAGCCAACCGGAAGGCTGTCGACGTTGTCGGTCAGATCAATCTCGATCATGGCGGCTTCCGGATCGATCTCCAGTGATACCCGCAGAGGTACACCGTCCGGAAGCAGCCCAGGCAGTGCATCGTGACGGCCTGAATTCGACAGTCGAGTCCGAGGCATCTGCTGAAGCGCCTTAACCATCAGCTCTTCAGAATAGTCGAGCCAATCGTTGAGGAACGCCCGTATCTGCTCCTTGCCGTACTTGCCGCAGAGCTCTTTCAACCGCCGTTCGGCGATTCTGGCCGATCCGATTCCTGCCAGAAAATCACCATACCATTGGTTGGGAACGCGGATCCGCGCGCGGCACATGCGCACGATATCCTCGTTCATCTTGTAGTCTCGCTGGACTCTCACTGCCGGAAAAATCAGTGCGCCCTCCGCATACTGGTCGCGCGCGCCTGCCATGTAGGTGGTCGGAAGCGCGTTACCGATGTCGGCCTGATGCGCTTTGGCCACTGCTGTGAACATATGTTCGCCGTCGATAAACACAGGCACGAGAAACGCGTGGTCTGCGGGATGGCTGTTGCCGTTATAGGGATCGTTATGGAGGTAGCAGTCCCCCTCGCGCAGGTCATGGCCGTGGAACTTCTGCATTGCTAATGTCAGCAGATCCGATCCGAAGATGTGGATCGGTAGCCCTTCGGCGGATGCGAGCAGTCGATTGTCAGAGGTCACGATCGAACAGCTGAAATCTCGAGCACTATTGATCACGGCGGAGCGCGCCGACCTCAACATCGCGTTCGTCATTTCGCGGATGATGCTGTCGATGCGGTTAGCAATGATTGCAGTCAGGAAGGGATCGAAGCTCGACCTTACGGGCTGTTCCATCTGGTCCTCCTTCAGATTTCTAGCAGGTAGTTGCCGGCGCCGCTGATCGTTGCCGACATTCCCGGATAAACGACCAGCGTGGTCGTCGGCTCTTCGATGATCGCAGGACCTTGGATGCGGAGGCCTGGAAACATGTCGCGGGGCTTGAGGATCGGAGTTGCGACTGGCGACGCCCCACCGAAGAAACAGTCGCGCTTTGCAAGTCCAGCGCAAAATTCGGGGTCCGCACTGCAAATTTCGACTTCGGGAGAGGAGGCGGGATCGCTGCCCAGGGGAATGCTCAGGCGGGCCTTCCAGTTTATGAATTCAACCGGACTGCCCTCGTCTCGCACAGCAAAAAGCCGCTCATGTACGCGGTGGAACTCCTCCTTCAGTGCTTCGACGTCAGCCAATGTCTCAAGACCCGAGGCGGGAACCGGTGTGTCGAGTTCCCAGATCTGGCCGGCGTAGCGAGCTTCAGTTATGAATTCAATCCGATGGTTTACGCTTTGATCCAGCTGGATTGCGAAGGCATCAAGTTTGGCTTTGAGGCGACAAAGGACCGCGTGAACCCCTTCAAAGTTGAAAGCTTGGGTTGATGTCACGAGGCTCGCCGCTTCTTCCGAGACGATGTTCGCGTACTGCATGCCAGCCGCCGACAGTGCCGAGGCGGTCTTAGGCAGGATGACGCGATTACAGCCGAGTTCCTTTGCAATCAGCATTATGTTCAAACCGGCCGCCCCGCCGCCGGCTACGATGGAGCTTTCGCGTGGGTTGAGGCCTTCGTTGATGGTGATGTCACCGATTGCCCTGATCATCAGCTCGGATGCTAGGGTCAGGATACGATAGGCGCACTCCTCAGCGCCCAGGCCGATCTTGGAGGACACGGTCTCGATCGCTCGGCGTGCAGCAGCAACGTCGAGTGTCATTCTGCCGCCCAGGAAGAAGCTTGGGTCGAAGTAACCCAAAACCGCCGCAGCGTCTGAAACCGTTGGCAGCTCTCCTCCACGACCGTAGCAAGCCGGCCCAGGCTCCGAACCAGCCGATTGCGGCCCCACATGCATCAACCCTCCTTCGTCGATCCACGCAATAGAGCCGCCGCCAGCCCCAACGGAGCGCATGTCCACGGCCGAAATCGCCATAAGGTCGCCCACATAGTGAGGACCGAGCCAGGTGTCGCGCGTGAAGGTAAGGCGACCGTCTCGAACCAGGCCCACGTCGAAAGTAGTGCCGCCGGCATCGCACACGATGACGTTGTCACCGTAGCTTTCCTGTTTGGCGTAGGCACGCGAGGAGATCGGGGCCATCGCCGGTCCGGAGCCAATCGTATAGATCGGTTTGGCCACGACCGCTTCTATGTTGGTACAGCCGCCCGAGGTAATTGAGACGAGGATTTCGCCTTTGTAGCCGGCCCCGCGAAGGTCGGTCTCGAGCTGACGGAAGTGCTCCTGCATTAAAGGTTTCAGCGAAGCGTCGATTGCCGTGGCTGAGGCGCGGCGGTATTCGCGTACGATCGGGATCAATTGATGGGACAGAGTATAGGGAGTGCCGGGGGCCATTTCGTCGAGCAATCGTGCGAAAGCCAGTTCATGAGCACCATTTGCCACAGACCAGAGAAAACAGACTGCAACTGCTTCGAAGCCTCGTTCGACAATCTGGGCTACCGACCTGCGCGCTTGTGCTTCATCGAACGGCACCGAAACGGTGCCTTCCGAGGACATGCGTTCCACAATCTCGAATGTGCAGCGCCGCGGTATGTAGGGGTCAGGATAGGGAGTGCGGAAATCGTGTGGATCGAATTTGCCCGCTTCTCTCAAGACGAGGGTGTCAGGGAACCCGGCGGTGGTTACGAAAGCAGTTTTTGCAACGCGCTTGGTGACGATGGCGTTGGTAGCGCGGGTCGTCCCATAAACAAGCAGCTCGGTATTAGCCAGCAGCTCGTCGAGAGTCATTTTCTTCTCCGCGGCAGCGGCGGCAACAGCTTCGCGCATACCGGAAAAGACCCGTTCATGTGTTGTCAGCGCCTTGCCGATGGCTGGTTTCCCGTCGGGCCCCCTAATCACTACGTCCGTGAAGGTGCCGCCAGTGTCAATCGAGATGACGTAAGACATGCTTGCTCTTTTCCACCTAACTGGTCGCTCCAGCGACCCCAGCGCTTCGACGCCGGGATCAATCTTTTTGCCAAGCGGATCAGTTGCGGCCGAACAACACGTCCTGCGGAAGGGGATTCGGCAAGCTGTAGCGATCCGCCACGTGAACCTTGCCAGCGTCGTGGCTCAGGATAAGCATTTCGGCGTTCGTTTGGATGTGCAGCTGTGGAGAGAAGCTGCGTAGACCGATGAAAGTCTTCTCATCTTTCATTGCGTCCAGGGCGGCTGCAACTTGGGAGCCGTCTGTGCCACCGGTTTGTTCGACCGCTCTGGCCCATAGATCCAGGAAAGCGTAGATAGGATAGCCATAGGTAGTCGCCGGCAAGCTCCCGTAAGCCGCTTTGTAGCGCTCATTCAGGGAATTGATTTCTGCGCGCGGATCATCGCCGTGCACTGAGGCGGCGACGGGAAGGTAGAAGTCCTTAAGTCCGGGGACGGCGTCGATCCAGTACGACCCGTCCATCGCACTGCCACCGAGAATTGGCAGTTCGACGCCTGCGGCGCGAATTTGGCGCAGCGCGCTCGCACCACCCGGAACGTAGCTGCAGAGCATGATCGCGTCAGGCTTTTCGGTGGCGGTCGCGAGACGGGTAATTTGTGACTGGATCGAAGGATCATCGTTCAAGAACGTGTCCTCGCCGGCGATCTGCATTCCCTTTGTCTCAGATACGGCCCAGCGGAAGCCCGCGCAGAGCGACTTGTCGTATTCCGTCATGGTATCGAGGAGTACGTAAGGCCGCTTCACGCCAAGCTTCTCATTGGCCCACTGGGCCATGACGGCTCCCTGGACGTGGGCAGCAACTGAGGTTGTGTAGGATAGGGGGCCCACGCCCTGCACGCCGGCCTTCGGGTCTTCGGCACAGAGAAACACAGATATTTTGCCTGCCCGCTCGGCCGCGCCGGCGGCGGGAGAACCGAAATCATAGTCACATGACACAATGACCAGATCGGCGCCTGCGTCGACGACCGTCTGCCCGGCACGGGCTCCCTCTACGCGATCGGATTTCGTGTCAGAGATCGCAAAATCGATCGGTTTGCCCAGAAGACCGCCTGCTGCGTTGCGGTCCTTGATCCAGAGCTGCGCCATCTTTTGCGCATCTCCGTCGAATCCCACCATGAATCCGGACTGCGCAGTGGCAAATCCGATCGTTACCTGATCGGCCCAGGCTGCAGAAAACGTCGAGGCAACCAGAAAGGAACCCATGACAGACGCGATCGAGCCACGTCGCGCGAACCTTTGGGCATTTGAAAAGAAACTGGTTTTCTTCCGATTCATGCCTTCGTTCCCCTTTATGAACGTTCGTTTGTCTAATTAACGTTCATTCATCCTTGCGCCGGAAGACATCCTTGTCAAGAGCACCCTGGCCGTTCTCATGGCCCCTTTGACTATTGATCTCGTTGGGAGAGATATGCGGCTCTAACCGCCCGCCGGTCGAGTTTTCCCGACGCTGTTCGCGGAAGATCATTGCTGACGATGATCGCCTCGGGGACGGCGTAGCCGGGAAGCTGAGTGCGCAAGAAGTCCAGGACAGCTGCTACGTCTACCGTTCTACCAGGGCGTGGCTCCAGCGCTGCGAGGACGCTGTTTTGCAAAACCGGGTGAGGAACGGCGAAGACCACGGCCTGCGCAACGTCCGGGACATTGGCCATCACGCCCTCGATGAATGAGGGGAGGATCTTCTCGCCCCCGCGATTAATGACATCGTCTCGGCGGCCGACATGGTAGAGCAGGCCAAGCTCACGACGCTCGGCAAGGTCGCCCGTCCGAAGCCAATCACCCTCGATCTTTTCAGCGGTGACATCGGGCCGACGCCAGTATTCGCGCATCCTGGTCTCGCCCTTAACCCAAATCTCGCCCGCGACGCCATCGGGAACGTCCTTACCGTCTTCGCCAACAAGGCGCAGGTCAACTCCCTTTGCCGGGTAGCCGATTGAGTCCCCATGGGTGAGGATCTTCTCAGCGGGAAGAAGGGTGCAGCAGGACGTAAACTCCGTCAGCCCATATCCGTGCACCAAACGAAGGGCCGGCCAGCGTTGGTGCATCTCTAGCGACCATGGGGCAGGCATCGGCGACCCGCCGAATAGGACCAATTGCGCCGGACCATAGATCGCGTCAGCGCCTTCGGCCGTCATCATCATCCTCAGGACGCTCGGAACTGCGGTGACGAAGGTCACCGGTCGCCGGCGGCACGCATCCACGGCAGCTTGCGTTCGATAGCGCAGCAGCAGATCGGAACGACCACCGCGAAGAATCATCGTGCAAAGCTGGTCGACGAAACCGGTATTATGAAACAGGGGCGCAACGATCAGAGTTGATTGCGACGCCTCTTCGCCGAGCAATTCGGCATACACCTGCACCGCTTTCCTTAGGGCATTGTGCGTGATCACCGCCCCCTTTGGAATGCCAGTCGTCCCCGACGTAAAACTGATCAGGGCGTCCTCGGCGGGAACTGGCATGTCCGCCGGTTGCCGAACTCCATGGATACCGAAAAATGATCTCGCGGCATTGCCAGTAATCGAGTACACCTCGATGCCGCGGCAATCATTGAACATTGCCGTATGGCTGTCGTCAGCCAAGGCCACCCTGGCCCCCAGAAGCTGGACGAGCTCCCCCACCTGCGCCGGCGCCAGCCGATTGTTCATGGGCACGGAAATGGCGCCAATCCGCATCGTTGCCAGATAACACACAACCCATTGCCAGGTGTTGTTCCCGACAACGATCACCCGATCCTGCCTGCCGACGCCAAGCGCAACAAGTTGCCGAGAGGCAGCTTCCACCTCTGAGGCCAGCCGGCCGTACGATATTTCCACATCGCAGTCGGTCAGCGCGATTGCATCGGGCGTGCGCTCACTCCAATCTGCCAAGGCATGAATGATCGTTGGATAGTTGCGGTAAGTCACTGGCTTCTCCTATCACGAGGCCGCATTTTTCCTGTTCGCCCCGTCAGCCCCCGCCCGTTCATATGCCCGGCAGAACTGCCGCCATCGATCAGGTAGACGTTTCCATCGGTGTAACTGGCCTCAGCCGAAGTAAGGTGGGCGACCACGTTCGCCACTTCCTTGGGTCTTGCGAAACGGCCCATCGGCACCGCTGCCTCGAATGCCTCTCGGGTGCCCTCCGGCGGGCGACCGCCCGTCCGATGCCTGAGCCACCCCCGCTGATCAACGTCACTTCCTTGTTTGCCATTGGCGTTTTCCGTCACTCGCGAGGAAGCGATTCTGCGATGTAGAGGTTGGCGAGCACGCCGCAATCCACGGGCAAGTCTATCCCGGTAATTCCGCTTGCCTCGTTGCTGCCGAGGAAGGCGACGGCTCGGGCGATCTCGTCGATCTCGACCAAGCGGCCCATAGGCACGCGCGCGAACCCATCCTTGATGGCCTGCAAGGCCGCGTCAGGAAGGTGATCACCAACCATCGCGGTCATCGTCCAGCCTGGACTAACCGAATTGACGCGGATGCGATAGGGAGCCAGCTCGACAGCGGCCGTTTTTGTAAGATTGACGAGACCAGCCTTAGCGGCTCCGTAGGCTGACTGACGACCATCCATCCCGCGCGCGTCGATCGAAGCGATGTTGACGATCGCGCCGCCACCTGTTGCCCGCATTCTTCGCGCTGCACGCTGTGTGACGAGAAAGGCTCCAGTCAGATTGACTTCGATGACCGAGCGCCAGCGCGCAATATCCATCTTCAGGATCGACTTGTAGTCCGCGACTCCGGCATTGTTTACCAGAAGTGAAAGCGGACTTGCTGTATCTTCAAACCGGGTCATCACCCGCTCGACGTCGTCCTCGGCAGTGGAATCTGCCACAACCGCATGGACCGGACCAAGAGAGCCAAGCTCGGACGCCGCCTGCGCAAGATGCTCAGGGTTGCGACCAGTAATAGTCACGTCATATCCCCTGCGCAGGAGACAGGCTGCAATGCCGTATCCTATGCCTTTTGAGCCCCCCGTCACCACCGCGTTCAACGTCATTTCTCCACCCAGTCACATGCGAGGACGTTTAGGCGGCACCGTGTGCCGCCTAAACGTGGATCAGATCTTCAGCGTCATTAGATTGCGGTATTCGTCCGCTGTCATCAACTCGCGCCCGAGCGCGGCTGCAATGCCCGAGATCTGCTGAAAGACCTCGACATTCGACTGAATTTTATCGTCGCGATGAGGCCACTTCCAAACCGTGTCCTCCATGCCGACCCGAACATGCACGCCGAGCAGAATGGCCAGAGTCGCCAGATAGCTGCTGGTACGACCACCCGTGCAAGCGATGATTGTCGAGTCTGCATCGATGTGCCGGATAAGTCGAACGAGCCGGAGGAATCCGTCCACCATCGTTTCAGGGGAGTACATTGGGCTGCACCCAGGCAGTCCAGGTAGGACGAGCCAATTGAGCGGGCCCTGAATGAGGCCGCTGTCGATCAGGTAACGTCGGGCATTGTCGATGTCAGCATCGGTGTAGACTGCTATTTGTGGGGTCAGCCCGGCGTCGATTGCACGCTTGGTCTTCTCGATAATGGCGGCGGGCGATTTGACGAAGTGATTGTCGCCCAGAATCAGGGCCGTCGTGTTGACCGGCACGCCCTCCATCACGCCGAGCTGCATCATTTCGGACATCATACGCTCTTCGTCTGCGTTCACGGCCACCAAACACGCGTCCAGTGCAACATGTGGATGGTTTGTGCGTAGGTGTGTCAGCGTCTCGCGGAACAAGCCGGTGTCGAGCACATTATAGCCGCGTTCGTCTCTCGCGTGGATATGGATGATCTGCGCCCCGGCAGCGATGCATTCCTCAGCGGATTGGATGATCTCGTCGGGCGTGATCGCCTGGTGCGGGTTTTCGTTCTTCGTATAGAAAGCCCCGTTAATCGCGGTCGACAGGATCAGCTTCGGCGGGGCTTCCCACCTCGGCATCGGCTCGGCGTTCGAAAACGCTGTCCGGTCGATCGACATGATCGACGGAAAACCGAATACCTTCCAGTTCGCCTGAGCCCCCTCGCGGGAAACCCATTTGTTCACCTGCTCCCAGTTCACGGTGTTTGGTTTGCGCGCCATGGGCACCTCCCTAGTTACTGATATGAATGAACGTTAATGCATATGCACATATCTGTAAAGACGTCGGGTCTGGGGAAGGACTGGCTCTTATCCCGCATTCGATAGGCCTAGAGCACTTGACGACGACAAACATTTGGCGTTGTATGAATTAACGTTCATTATGGAGAGGCCGATGAGCCCGACAATCATGATGGTGGGGGTGGGGCAGATGGGCAGGAGCGCTCTGTCGATTCTGACTCGCGCGCTGCCCGCCGCCAAATTCATTCTTGTTGATCGTTCCGACGAAAGCCTGAGACGTGGTGAGGCCGTCGCGCCCGACCGTATAAGGACCCATCAAACTGATATCGCGTGCGACGGCCTCGATGCGGCTGGCATGGACTTGGTTGTGAACTTCGCCGGTCCATTCTTCCTGGGCTCGGATGGGGCGGCCCGCGCCGCAATCGCCGCCGGTGCGGCTTACATCGACGTCGGCGACGACGCGGAAGGTACGAAGACGATCCTCGAGCTCGACAACGCTGCGAAATCCAAGGGCGTGCCGGTGATTACAGGTGGCGGCCTTTCACCGGGCGTTTCGAATTGGCTGGCCTGCAGCCTGCTTGAGAGCCACCCGGAGCTCGATGGTATCAAGATTGTCTGGATCACACGTGAACCGGATCCGGGTGGCCTCGCTGTGCTGCGCCACATGCTGCACATGGCAGTGGCGCCTTGCCCTACCTGGCGCAACGGCAAGATGGAGTTCACCAAGGGTTTTGTGCCAGAGACCGCAGAAAGCTTTGACGTGCCGCCTCCTTTCAACCGAATCGAGGCCTATGACACGGCCCATCCGGAGCCGGTCACGCTCGGGCGCTTTCGACCCGATCTCGCGCTTGTCCAGTGCAAGGGTTCACTTTTCCCCAACTGGGCAAATGCTGCCTTCTCGACGCTAGGACGCATCGGTTTCGGCCACTCGGAGATAACGGTCGAAGTCGACGGCAAGGAGGTGCACCCGATCGAAGTGCTTTGGAAGTTGCTGTGGAAACGGCACGAGCTGAAGCCAAGCGCACAACGGATTTCGGCGACTCAGGTAAACGTCATCGGGACAAAAGAGAACGTTCCCGTAGTCATGAAGTCCATTACGGATGCGGGAGACATGAGCCGGGGAACGGGTCTCGGCATGGCGGCCGCGGCACTGTCGCTTCTTGAGGGCGGCGTTCCAGCGGGAGCCAACGGCGTCGAGGCAATTCCCTACCAGAAAGGCCTCGACCACTTCCTGCGTCTCGCCGCAGAAGCGGGGACTTTCGCGGACGGCATTGTGACCACCAATTTTTAAACGCGCAGCGCCAGTCCTCAGTGGTCATTAACGACGACGGGATCAACAAGTCGCTGCGTTCGTTTTTCTAAAACTCGCGCGAGCCAATGGCAGCGATGTGCCCGGTCCGAGAACCCCGGAGGCGGGGAACGCGAAAACGTCACCCCTGCCACACGCAAGTGCGTCGAGCACAGAATTCAAGGGGATAGGGATGAACAAGATCTATTCGTCCGCCGAGGCCGCACTTGAGGGCCTCCTTTTCGACCGAATGACGATTGCGTCGGGCGGCTTCGGGCTGTGCGGAATCCCCGAACTTCTGATTTCCGGGGTAAGGGACGCCGGAACGAAGGAGATTACCATCGCCTCCAACAATTGCGGCGTCGATGACTTCGGGCTCGGCATCCTTCTCAAGACGCAGCAGATCAAGAAGATGATCTCATCCTACGTAGGAGAGAACGCCGAGTTCATGCGACAATATCTTAGTTAGGAACTGGAACTGGAGTTCAATCCCCAAGGCACACTTGCCGAACGCATGCGCGCTGGCGGCGCCGGCATTCCCGCCTTCTACACTCCTACCGGTGTGGGGACTGTCATTGCCGAAGGCAAGGAGCATAAAGTGTTCGATGGTAGGATTTATATTCTCGAACGCGCGATCGTTGCCGACGTCTCCATCGTCAAAGCCTGGAAGGCCGATCCCACCGGCAACCTTGTGTTCCGAAAAACGGCACGCAACTTCAATCCGCCTGCTGCCACCTGCGGCAAGATCTGCGTCGCAGAGGTAGAGGAGATTGTGCCCTTGGGCTCGCTCGATCCTGACCACATTCACCTGCCGGGGATCTATGTCCACCGCCTTATCTCAGGGCAGCACCTGAAACGTATAGAGCAGCGAACAGTTCGCCACCGCGAGGCGTAAGACATGGCTTGAAACCGCAATCAAATGGCCGCTCGTGCTGCTCAGGAATTTCAGGACGGCTGGTATGTAAACCTAGGTATCGGCATTCCGACCCTGGTTTCGAACTATATTCCCGAGGGCATAAAGGTGACCTTGCAGTCGGAGAACGGAATGCTGGGTATGGGTCCTTTCCCTTGCAATGGGGAGGAGGACCCCGACCTTATTAACGCAGGTAAACAGACGATCACGGAACTTCCGCAGACCGCCTATTCCGACAGCGCAACGTCATTTGGCATGATCCGTGGCGGCAAAATAGCCATGGCGATCCTTGGCGCGATGGAGGTTTCTGAAGAAGGGGATCTCGCCAACTGGATGATTCCGGGCAAGCTCGTCAAGGGCATGGGCGGGGCCATGGACCTGGTCGCCGGCGTGGGGCGCGTGGTGGTTCTCATGGATCACACGAATAAGGCGGGGGAGTCGAAGATCCTGACGAGATGCACGCTGCCGCTAACCGGGAAAGGCGTGGTGAACCGGATCATAACTAACCTTGGTGTGCTCGATGTAATGCCGGGCGGGCTGAAGATCGTGGAATTGGCGCTAGGGACGACAGAGTATGATCTCCGAGGAGCAACGGAGGCGCGAATAATCGTGTGAGATGGCATGCTGAATGCTGAACTGAAGAAGATCAGAAGGGACATTTCTTCACGTCTGATAACGCACCCCGTCGACCAGGGCAGGGGAAAGCCGCCGCCGCTCCTGTTTCCTGCAAATAGGAAGTGCAACTTACATGCGTATCGCCGTCAGGGCCATCGCCCTTGAGGAAGTAGCGCCTTTGATGACGGCGCTCTCAACTTTGCAGCGAGCTGCAAAGTTGGAGCTGTACAGAAGATGGCCGGGCAGTGCCCGGCCTTGGTGCTGGCATTCCTCGGTCCAGCTACTGTAATGCCGGACGGTGGCTGGCTAATGAGTCATACTTAGGCCGCTCGTTGGAGGCGGAACGTTAAGTCGTCATGAGCCCTTTCAGAAATACGGAAGCGACCCACTGACTCGTTTAACAGGCGTGCCTCATCTCTTAAAGATATACTAGCGGCGGTTGTCTCCTCGACCATAGCCGCATTCTGCTGCGTGACTTGGTCCATCTGATTTACCGAAGCGCTGACGCCTCTCAATCCCAAGGATTGCTCGCCGGCAAATGTCGAGATCTGCTGAACATTTTCATTGATCGCCGTAATCTGCGCTGTAATCCGGCTCAGTGCGTTTCCGGCCTCTCCGACGAGCTCAACTCCTTCCCGGACCTGTGTTGCGGAGGAGTTGATGAGCCCCTTGATGTCCTTGGCGGCGACAGCTGAGCGCTGTGCAAGCTCTCGAACTTCTTGGGCGACGACCGCGAATCCCTTTCCAGCCTCACCTGCGCGGGCCGCTTCGACGCCCGCATTCAGGGCAAGAAGATTTGTCTGGAAAGCGATCTCGTCGATAACGCCGGTAATTCGGGTGATCTCTTGGGACGACCGGTTGATACTTTTCATCGACAGAATTGCCCTGCCGACGATCTCGCCTGTGGCCAGAGTATCCTCGGTTGCTACCGCAACGCTCGACGACGCCGCGCGAGCCTTGGTCGCACTTGCCTGAACCTGCTCTGTCAATTCCGCCATCGCTGCGGCCGTTTCTTCCAGACCTGCGGCCTGCAGCTCTGTCCTACGCGCCAAGTCGCTAGCACCTGTGCTGATCTCCTCGATGCCGGCGCTGATTTGGCAGACACCTCTGCCGACGAGCCCGATCGTTTGCTCCAGGCTGTCCAATGCTGAATTGAAATCGACCTGCAACTTTTGATATTCCCCAGGGAAATCCTCACTGATGCGGCAGGTTAGATTCCCCGTCGCCAGTTCGTTCAGCGCCTCGCCGACAACCCTGACAATATGACGCTGGATTTCGACTGACGCAGCACGAGTTGCTTCCGCCTCGGCGCGCTCGCGCGAGTTCGCCTGCCTTGCTGCCTCGGCATCTTCCTCGGCATGCTTCGCTTGGATCAGTGCGCCACGCAGCTTCTCAAGTGCGGCTGCGACTACGCCGATTTCGTCAGAGCGCCGGAGGTCGGTAGGAGGAGTACTGTAGTCTTCAATCGCCAAAGCCTCTACCGCCGCGACAAGGCGTGCGATCGGTCGCTGGACGATTATTTTTGTTGTCAGGAAGAGGGTGAGTGCGATCGCGACGACTACCATGAGGGCAGCAGTGCTCATCAATGTGATCTGCTCATCCACGGCAGAACTGATGACGGCAGTAGGGATATCGATGCAAACAACCCACTGCACATTGAGCCCCTTCACCTCAAACGGCAGCAGAATTCGGCTATAGGTGACCTGATCCAGCTTTACTCCGGTCACAATCGCAGGCTTCCGGTCGGATAGAGTCTTTGCCAGGGCCTCTTGTCCCACACCTTCGTACTCCTTCGCGATCAAATCGGGTTGAGGAGCGACAATCCATCGCCCGGCCTGTGAAATCAAACGCATGCGTCCAGAACCAAACGGCCGCAACGCTGAAAGCTTTGCCGAGAGCGCTGTCAAATCTATGTCTGTCCCGGTCACACCAATAAGCCGCTGACCGTCTGTCACGGGATAGGAAATGGTGGCAAGCAAGAAGGTGCCTTGCGCGTCGGTCCACACATATGGTTCAGTCAGATGTCCTTGTCGCGTTTGCGCAGCAACGCGATAGTATTCGGCGGAATAGTCAAGTGAGACTGGCGCCATCGACAGCCGCCCGTCATTTTTCGTCCATGTCGGAGCGAAGGCACCATCATCTGCGGTACCGAGTGCGGCGTTACCTTTGAATTCCAATGCCTTGCCGTCGAACGCATTCGGCTCTTCCATAAACCAACTGCTGAGCACTATTTTCGATTGGGCATTTACCCGAAGCATGTCTATTACAGAGGGCCGGTCGAGATAATTCTTTTCCCTGCTGCGGCCGATTATCCCTGCCATTGCGGCAGTCGGCCCGGAGAGTGCCGCAAGATCGGCAGATATCTCATTTGCGAGTTTCGATGCCTCGAGCCGGGCTTGCTCAAGAGTAAGGTCCTCCATTCGGTCGCCGGTGGCGACAACAAGTACTGCATTCGACAACAGCAAAACCATGGTTATCGAAGCGACCGTTATGGCGATCAACTTGAATGCGAGCGACCGTTTTGCGGGCATTTCCACTCTCCCGTTATTCATACACGACGTAGCGTTGGAAGCTAGATGATGCGTGTTAATGAACGGTTGTTATTATTGCATCTGTAGCGTCAGAGCTCGGGTAACTAGACACAACCCTTTCATTTACGACGTTCTACGGCGTTCCGCGTTGACGAAATGAGCGCTACCGCTAAGCGATCCAGCGAACGCTCATTCGCGCAGTTTTCAAATATTGCACTGAGATATTTTGAAGCGGGCGTCCGTTTAAGGTGCAAGACATAGGGAGCGGAGGTGGCTAAGTGGAGGGTTCCACATGCCTTCTCACGAGCAGCTTTTAGTCGTCGGCGGCTGTCCGAACAATTGTATCACGTGTTTGAAAAAGCAAACGTAGCATCTCGCTGTCCTGCAACGTCATGGGGAGCAGGGCAGGCAGATAGCGCAGATCCGTTACGAGAGAGCAGGTGGGAGAAATGATCTTCCGACCGCGGACTAGCGCGTGCAGTGAGATGGGGGAGTGCGCCACATGAATGAACAGCCAAGAATGGACACGCGATCGAGTTCCGCATGGAGTGCCCTCGCGATCGTGACAAGGTCGATCGACTATGTGCCGCTTTCAGAGCGACATGGACGGTTGTCCGGTCAAGCGACGAGATGGTTCGCTGGGAGCGCACAACTGTTCAGCCTCGCCACAGGAGCAATAGGGGTATCTGGAGAAGAGAAAAGCGGACCTCAACAGGCTCAGCGGTTCAAGAAAAAAAGTGCGATCGCAGATCGCAGATCTTGACGTGCTCGGAAACTCCAGTTACATCCGATCCGCGGTCGCGGCCGAATTCGGAGGAGGATCTGGAACAACATGGTGATCGACAGAAATTCGATGGGAGGTGTTTACGCCGCAACAACCACGCCGCTAACGCCTGACGGTGAACTGCACACTGCAATCATCGGGCCACAGATCGAGCAGCTGCTTCAAGCCGGCATCACAGGAATTGTAGCGATCGGTGGGACGGGCGAAGCGTCCGCGCTGTCGAATGACGAGCGCTTTGAGGTCGTTCGTGCAACCGTCGAAGCGGTGAAGGGACGGGTACCAGTTCTTGCTGGGATCACCACGCCAGGCCTTGCAGATACACTCAAATTGGGCAAAGGCTGCCTCGATGCTGGCGCCGACTCGCTAATGGTCATTACCCCCTATGGCACAGCGCCGAGCCAAGAAGGAATTAGGGACTACTATAAGGCTGTGACCGATTTCCTAGGGCAGCGGGTGATGCTCTACGATATTCCGTACCTTACCGCGGTGGCGGCACAGCCGGAGACTGTCTGCAAGATCGCCGAGGACGGTTCGATCTTTGCCATTAAGGCGTCCAATCCCGATCAGGCCACCTTCGGCGAGTTGGTCCGGCTCGCCGGCGATGCCATTGCCGTCATGGCGGGAGACGAGGATCTCTTCGTGGCGGAAATCGCTCGTGGCGCCGTTGGTGGCGTCCTTGCCTCATGCAACGTCTTGCCGAGAACCTGGGTCGAAATTTTCGAGACGGCCAAGGCCGGAGAACTTGAAAGAGCACAGGAACAGATTTCGCGCCTGCGGGAATTTCTCGTCAGTGCCTATGCCGAGCCCAATCCCGGGCCACTCAAGGCCGCCCAAGCGCTCGCAGGTTTCGATGTGGGGCCTGTCAGGACTCCCAACAGATCGCCCGATCCGGCACTGATCGAGACCATGCGTTGGCAGCTGCGCGATCTACTCGCCTATGAAGCCGCGCTGGCCCGGCAAGCCCCGAAAGAACGAAGACAAAAGGAATGATGTCTGCAAGCAGGCGTCAAATGGGAACGAAAGTGAACCTGGAGAGTAATATGTCGCAAAATTCAAGATCGATCAAAAGCGTTGTCGTGGCTGCCGGCCTTTTTGCCATGGCGGACTTTTCCGCGCTGGCAGCCGAGCCCTACTATGAGCTTCCCGGCGCCTATCCCACCTGCACCGACGATTCTTATGAACGGGCGGTCGCTAACGGTCTGAAATTCGGCATCGCGGCTACCATGCCTTGGACCGGTATAAACCCTGCCGACGGCAAGGCAATTGGCATCGATGTAGAGATCAATGATGCAGTGCTCGAGCACATGGGCATCACGAAAGTTACCTATGAGGCGGGGCCGTTCAATTCCCTAATCCCGTCGATGGTGTCCAAGCGGATAGACATGGTCATCACGGACCTACATGTGACCCCGGAGCGAGCCAAAACAATCGCATTTACCGGTCCGGTTTGGTGGTACGGACCTGCCATCGTCGTTCAGGAAGGCAACCCAAAAAACATTACCAATTTCGAAGATTTGTCGAAGGTTCGTCTCGGTGTACTGCTAGGCACTGGAACAGATGAGTATCTGCGGAAGGTGGGCGTCGAGGCAACTCGTTTTCAAAACTACGCCGAGGAGTTTGCCGCCATCCAGCAAAATAAAGTCGACGCTGTCGTCGAATATGACCTTCTTGTAGCTGAGTTCAAGAAGGCGAACCCAGACGCCAAGGTCGAGTCGATTTCTAACTTCACGATGCCCGATGATCTTCTGAAGAACGGCTATGGCTATGCCCGCTTCGGGCTTCGAAAAGAGGATTGCAGCCTGCGTGCAGCTTACAACCAAGCTCTTGCAGAAGTCAGGGCGTCGGGACGGATGAGCGAAATTCTGGCGAAGGCGGGTCTCTCGGACAGAAACCTTTTCGTTTTCCCTCTCTCCGTGAAATAACAGCAAGGGAGCCGGCAATATCGGCGCGTTCACGCGGCCGATATTGCTGACTTTGAGATACGATGGAACTCCTGAACTTTGATGTGGTCCGGTCCTATGGACTTGTGCTTTTGCAAGGCCTCGGCAACACCGTTTTGCTGACGTTGATTGTTATCGTTCTTGCCGGCTTGCTCGCCATTCCCCTTGCGCTGGTGCGGACCTCCCGGCTTTGGGCCGTGCGGTTGCCTTTCGAGACTTTCGTTGAGGTCATCCGGGGAACGCCGCTGATACTGCAGCTTTTCTACGTATATTACGTCTTGCCCTCGGCCGGGCTTCAGCTCGAGCCGTTCACAGCTGCTGTCGTCGCGCTCACGATGAACTACACCGCTTATCTGAGCGAGGTCTATCGCGGAGGCATCAAGGCGGTTCCGGAAGGCCAGCGAAATGCGGCGGCCGCCCTGGGCATGACGCCTAGCAAAGCCTTCCGGAGGATCGTGCTGCCCCAAGCCTTCAAGATTGTGACCCCGACCCTGGGAAATTATTTTATCGCTCTCTTCAAGGACACTGCCCTTGCGTCCGTCGTGACGGTCAACGAACTCCTGTACACCGGCAATCTGGTGTCGTCTTCCACCTATCAGTACTTCACGGTCTATACCGTAACCGGAATACTCTATTTCATCGCCGGTTTCCCAGCCTCTCTCCTCGTCCGGTATCTCGAAAAACGCTCCCAGAGCAAGGCTCCGCGCCGCCGGCCAGGTCGCCCACGTCTAGTCACTGAAGGAACAATGCGATGATTACTTTGAGAAACATAGAGAAGTTCTATGGCTCGCTTCCAGTCGTGAAAGGCGTATCGCTGGAAATCCGCAAGGGAGAAGTTGTTTGCCTCGTTGGTCCTTCAGGAAGTGGCAAGTCGACATTGCTGCGCTGCATCAACAACCTGGAGGCCTTGAGTGGGGGCGAGATCCTCCTTGAGGGAGAAAGGGTGTACTACGATTGGTCTCCGCACGGCCTGAAACGTCACAGCGCCTCTCGGATCGCCCAAATCCGGGCACGACTTGGAATGGTGTTTCAAGACTTCAACCTGTTTCCTCACATGACCGCCTTGCAGAACGTGATGGAAGGACCGGTGCAGGTCCTTGGTGTGAAGAAGGACGAGGCCAGGGCAAGGGCTCTAGCGCTACTGCAGCGTGTGGGGCTGGCCGAACGATCGGATCACTACCCCGACGAACTCTCCGGTGGCCAGAAGCAGCGCGTCGCGATAGCGCGCGCGCTCGCCATGAAGCCCGAAGCGATGCTTTTTGACGAACCGACGTCCGCGCTCGATCCTGAACTCGTCCACGAAGTATTGTCTGTCATGCGCGAACTACGCGATGACGGGATGACAATGATCATCGCCACGCACGAGATGAACTTCGCGCGCGAGGTCGCGGACCGCATCATTTTTCTCGATGGCGGTCTCATCGTCGAAGACTCCCCGCCGTCCGTGTTTTTCGAGGCCAACGCGAGCGTTCGAAAGGATAGTTTCCTGCGCAACCTGTCTCGGCGATAGCGGTTCGGCATCGCCGCTGAACCGGATCGGACGCTGGAACTGAAAGTGCCGCCAAAGGGCGGTGAATGTCGATTGACCGTAACCGAACAAGGCGTCGCGTCCAATGAGAGCCAACTCGCATGAAAATCGATGAGACCAGCAAACAGGAACTCGTGAGAATTCTGGGGGACCGCTTCACGCAGAATGCGGTGTTGATCGACCAGCACGCACGGGGGGAGGGTCATCTGCCTGCCGCGCCGCCGGAGGCCGTCTGCTTTCCCGTTTCCACAGCCGAGGTAAGCGCCATTGTGAAAATCTGCAATGGTGCGCGCATTCCTATCGTCCCCTGGGGGGCAGGGACCTCCCTGGAAGGGAACGTTTCCGCACTGAGTGGCGGGATCTGCATTGATCTGAGCCGTATGAATGACATCCGCGTGGTCAATGCCGCCGATCTGGATGCGACTGTCGGTCCTGGTGTCACCCGCAAACAATTAAATCTCTTCTTGCGGGACACAGGCCTGTTCTTTCCGGTGGACCCCGGAGCCGACGCCACGATCGGGGGAATGGCGGCAACTCGCGCATCGGGAACGAACGCTGTACGCTATGGCACCATGAAAGCGAACGTCCTCGCGCTCGAGGTCGTGCTGCCGAGCGGCGAGGTTATACGAACCGGCTCACGCGCCCGGAAATCCGCTGCAGGATACGACCTGACGAGTCTCTTCGTGGGGAGCGAAGGTACCCTTGGGCTCATAACCGAAGTTACTGTGAAGCTTTATGGCGTGCCAGAGAGCATTGTCTCGGGTGTCTCCCATTTTCAGGACGTGGAATCGGCCGTTGCTTTGGTCACCGAGATGGTGCAGCTCGGCATTCCGGTGGCGCGTGTCGAACTCCTAGATGAGCAGACGATTGTTGCGGTCAATCGCTACTCGAAGCTCGACCTACCCGTGGCGCCCACTCTATTTTTTGAATTTCACGGCTCGGCGGCTTCGGTCACTGATCAGGTTAAGCAAGTTTCTGAACTGATCGAGGCCCACTCAGGCTCCAAATTCATGCACTCTATCGATCACGAGGAGCGGAATCGACTCTGGCATGCGCGACATGAGGCCCACTATGCGCTCTTGGCAATGCGCCCGAACGCGCGCGTTTACGGCACTGACGCGTGCGTACCCATCTCTCGTTTGGCCGAATGCATCAGGTTGACCAGAGAAGACCTCGAGAGGGTGCCCTTCTTTGTGAGTGTGATCGGTCATGTCGGCGACGGAAATTTCCACCTCGGCATGGTTATAGATCCCGACGATGTGAACGAGTGGGAGCTTGCTGAAGAGATTCATGATCGACTGATAGAACGCACTCTTACTCTAGGCGGAACCTGTAGCGGTGAGCACGGCATCGGCTATGGGAAAGCGAAATATATGCACTGGGAGCACAAGAATGCCTTGGGAATAATGGCGATCGTAAAGAACGCCTTGGATCCCAACAATGTCATGAACCCCGGCAAGATCCTGCCGGCATCGCCTGAGTGGCCATCGCGCAACCTGGTTTGAAGGCGGAGTCGACGAACCCATGCGGAGGAATTGTGCTTCAGCTGAAAGGCTGAGCTGGCAAGCACCCTGCCACTCATGTAATCAATTATCGGGCAGCGACCTGAAACAGAGAATGACAATGAAGACACCAATCGCGCTGGAACCGGTCGATTTCCAATCGATGCAGGACAAGGTATATGATCAGCTTCGCACAGTCTTGATGCGTGGTGGATTCGAGCCTGGCCAGAAACTAAGTGGCCGTATGGTCGCGAAAGCATTGGGCATAAGTGAAATGCCGGCCCGGGCCGCCCTGGGTCGACTGTTGGCTGAACGAGCACTGATACAGAAGCCAAACGGAACCTTTGCGGTTCCAGTGGCAACCCGCCAACGCTTCCAGGAAGTCATGGAGCTTCGAGCCCTTTTGGAGGGGCATGCTACTTTCGACGCATGCAGCCACATCGACGGTCCCGGCCTTGACGAGATACGCGCCTCGGGTATGCGCCTCACCCAGGCGTTTAGGGCAAATGACCTCGCCTCGTACCTTGACTATAATCAGAAGCTGAAGTTCAGCATATATAAGTACTGCAGCTCCGAGACGCTCCGATCGCACATCGAATTGCTCTGGCTGCAAGCCGGCCCATTTCTGCGGCATCTCAGCGTGGATCCAAAGAAATCTCCTCCCGCATCCTTTTGCGACGACGCAATAAACGCGCTTATCAAGAGAGATGCAGCGGCCGCGGCTGAAGCAATTTCAAAGGATATTCGATCCGGCATGGAGTTTTTGCTGGTTCATGGAAAGTTCGCAGAGGATAATCCTGAGATTGACGACGGGCTCGCCTTCAAGCTCAGAATGTAACGAAATCCGCGATCGTTCTATCAGGGTATTTCCGTCGGAAAATGAGAGCAGCGCCTCAGCGGTTTCAAAGGTTGCATCTGCGTTAGTCAGGTACAACAATTTCAGTGCAATCACGTAGTCTTCCCGTGGTGCGCAAGAGTTATTGTTCGAGTGCAGGAGCCATCTTGTTGGTGAGGGAACATAAATTTCTGAACTTTGCAGAAGCTCGAGCGCTCGCGAAAAATCGTCTTCCGCGCGGAATCTTCGAATATATTGATCGTGGCACTGAAGATGAGTGGGCTCTCAAGGACAATCGACGAGCTTTCGAGCGCGTAAAGATAAAGCCCCACATCCTGAAAACAGCAACGACGCGTTCGACCACTGTGAACTTGTTCGGGCACGACTATGCAGCACCTCTCGTCGTGTCGCCAACGGCTTTCGCCGGTCTCGTGTGGTACCGTGGTGAGGTCGAGCTCGCGCGAGCCGCTGCCGAATTTGGGATTCCGTTCTGTGCAGCAACGGAGGCAATCACATCCGTCGAAGAAATTGCCCGGGCGACTACAGCTCCCTTATGGTTTCAGCTATATCTATGGAACAAGGAGGAGATTTCTTACAACCTTATAGACAGGGCATGGAATGCAGGTGCGCGAACAATTCTTGTCACCGTCGACACCCCCGTGATGCCCAAGCGGGAGTTCAATTATAGAAACGGCTTCGATGTTCCCTTCCAACTATCGGTACGAAATATTGTTGACGTAGCGCTACACGCCCGGTGGGCACTCAGCGTGCTTGGCCGATATGTTTTAAGCTCAGGGATACCTAATTTCGCCAACTATCCCGAGCGCTACAGGAAAAACCTGCTCAAACGTGGAACTGGACCTTCACTCGATCTCATGCCGGATCTCAGCTGGGAACATATGCGCCGCCTGCGTGATCATTGGAAAGGCAATCTGATCATCAAAGGCATCCTACGCCAGGAAGATGCCATCCTTGCTAAGCAACTTGGAGCGGACGGAATCGTTGTCTCAAATCACGGCGGACGGAACTTGGATAGCGCAGTATCGCCGATCGAGGTCTTATCCGAAATAGCCAATTCTGTTGGTTCGTCAATAACAGTATTGGCTGACAGTTCAATTCAGCGTGGAAGTGACGTTTTCAAGCTCCTAGCATGCGGTGCGAAAGCCGTGCTCGTCGGTCGAAGCATGCTGTACGGTACCGCCGTCGGAGGTGCTGCCGGGGCGATGCAAATGATGAAAGTTCTTCGCGATGAACTCGGTCTAACGATGGATATGAGCGGCTGTCGGGTGCTGAGTGATATCGACCGAGATTTGCTGTTGTGTCCCTAGTTGAAGGGCGCATCGGTTGGTATTCTCAAAGAGGTTGGCTATCGCGGCGCGGCAACCTGCGAATTTCTCGTGACAGCCAGCGGCGATATCTACTTCCTCGAAGTCAATACCCGCGTCCAGGTTGACACCCCGTCACCGAAGAGATCACCGGCATCGATATCATTCGCGAGATGTTCAACATCGCCGAAGGCAAGGCCTTGACTTTTACGGATCCTGCGGTGCGTGGCCATTCCATTTAGTTTCGTATCAACGCGGAAGATCCTTGGGCCGACTTTCGCCCGGTCCCGGGCAAGCTGAAGCGCCTTCAGCTTCCAGGTGGTCCAGGCGTTCGTGTCGATTTTTGATTATGCCGAGGGCGATACAATCCCACCCTACTATGACTCTCTCGTGGGCAAGGTCATCGTGACTGGCCGCGACCGCGAGCAGGCTTTAACACGCGCCCCGCGGGCTTTGGCTGAACTTGAAGTGGAAGGTGTCCAAACCATCGTTCCACTCGCAAATAAATGACGCTGGCCCTCCGCACCTGGCCAGCGTCAATTTCTGGTATTCGCGCCGCCGACATGCAGACGGTTGGCCTGATTCAGCTGCGCATCTCTCCTACTGCTGGAGCCAGGCGTTGAACCGTTCGATCAACGCCGGAAGATTTTGCTCGTAATAAGCGGCATCCTCCCTAATCGCCGTCTTGAGGTTATCGCCCACCGGCAGGTACGGCTTCACCTTTTCTGGGTAGTCGTCTAACGAAAGCCCCTTGATATCCGTGGGTTGGGGCCAGCGGGTCACGTAGTCGATCTGTCCCTTCCTATCGAGAATCCACATGGCGATGGCGGCCTGGCCGGCTTTTACGTTCGCCGCCCCTTTGGGGATCGCCCAGTAAGCGGTGTTAAAGAGGCCCTGGTTCCAAGTCACGCCGAGCGGAGCCTCATCGTAATTGATGGCGTTAGCGATGCGAGCAGACCAGTTGATGCCGATATCGCATTCCCCATTGGTCATGAATTGGATGGCCTGCGACCCGCTGGTCCACCAGACGATATGGTCTTTGATCGTTTCGATCTTCTTCAACGCCCGATCGACATCCAGCGGATAGAGCTTGTCTGCCGGCACGCCATCGGCAAGCAGCGCCGATTCGAGCGTCGCTCCGGTTTGCGGAAACCTGAACATGCAGCGATGTCCAGGAAATTTCTTGACGTCGTAGAAATCGGCCCAAGACTGCGGATGCGGACCGGAATCTGGGAAGGTGTCCTTGTTCCAGATCATCAGGATGCCATAGTTCATGGCCTTGATGCCATAATCATCGACTGCATCGGCTTCCAGCTTGTCGAGTGGAACGAGGGACCGGTCGAGTTTCTCCAAGTAGCCGGCATTTTTCGCGCGGTTGAAATCAGCAGGTCCAGAGAGGTCGATCAGCGACCAAGGCGGGGAATTGCCCGATTGCATTGCGGCGAAAAACTTCGTCGCATCCGAGCTAAAATCCGGCCGCACCGCGACCGATGTCATGTCGGTGAACCGCTTGAAGATGGTTTCGCCGCGCGCTTCCGAATGCGCGCCGCCGCTGGTGTCGTAAATATCGAGTGTTCCGCTGAGATTATCGAAGGTCTTCGCGGGGAAAGCGGAGACGGGAAATTCCTCGTCATTGCGGCTTTGCGCTGCAGCCGGCGAATGCGCTGCCCATTGCAAGACCGCGACAAGGGCGGCTGAAGTCAGGGATTTGCGAAAGTGCATTGCTGTTCTCCTCTTGTTGATTAGTGGAATTTCAAATCGCCGGATAGGCGAGGGGTGCCCCGGCCTCCCAAGTAATTTCGACAGTGTCGCCTTCGGCCGGTTGGCGGTTGTGTCCACCATCGAGTTCAGCGTTCAGCTCAAGACCGGCGGCGTCGATTTTCAATCGCAGACGATTGCCTAGGAAGACGCAAGAGCGGATGGTGCCGCACAGCAGCGCGGATCCGTTTCTGCCGGTACCAACTGACGCGGCATTCCTCTCCAAAATTCTTACCTGTTCCGGTCTCAGAACGACTGTTACAGGGGTGCCGTCAGGGGCAGGCTCAGTCATTATGGCTTGAATGGCGATGCTGCCGATTTCGACGCTTGCCGTATCACCGGACCGGTTGCGGACCACACCCTGCACCTGGCAGGTCTCGCCGACGAAATCGGCAACGAATAGGCTTGCGGGATTCCGGTAGATGGCACGTGGCGTGTCGAGCTGTCGGATCCGGCCCGATTCCATGACAGCAATCCTGTCAGACAGCAGAAAGGCTTCTTCTTGATCGTGCGTCACGTAGATCGCAGTAACATCGGTGTCGCGCTGGATGCGCTTTAGCTCCTCGCCAAGCTGCTGGCGGAGACGGCGATCAAGCGCGCCGAGCGGCTCGTCCAGCAGCAGAAGCTTTGGCGCCGGAGCAAGAGCTCTCGCGATTGCGACGCGCTGCTGCTGTCCACCGCTCAATTGCGAAGGATAGCGCTCGCCGAGGGCGGAGAGATGGACGAGATCCATCATCTCCTCGGTTCGAGCCTTCAATTCCGCTTGCGGATATTTTCTCAATTTCAGGCCGAAGCCAATATTCTCGCGAACCGTAAGATGGGGAAACAGCGCGTAATTCTGGAATACGAAACCGATGTCACGCTTTTCGATGGGGAGATGTGTGACGTCGCTGCCGCGAATTGAAATAGTGCCCGCTGTAGGTTCTGTCAGCCCCGCGATAATACGAAGAAGCGTCGTCTTCCCGGACCCGCTCGATCCCAAAAGAGTCACGAATTCGCCTTCCTCGATCGAGAGGTCAATGTCACTCAACGCTTCGTATTGCCCGAAAGCTTTCCGAACTGCGCGCACCGTCAAGGCTGGTTTTGTCGTCCTGTTTCCGGTGGCGGAGTTTGGAAATTGAGTTGGTTTCACGTTCATCAGACCCTCTTCCGAAAATGTCTCGAGTATGAATGCCAAAGCCGCGCGCCGACGCCTAAGACCACTAGCGCGATCAGAAGCGAGGCCAGCGCCGGGACCACGGGCTTCACGCCGCTTTGAATGTAGGAAAAAATCATCACGGGCAGGGTCTTATCGAAATCCGACTGAAAAAGTGCGATGACAGCTTCGTCCCACGACGTTACGAAACTAATGATCAGGGATCCGACCACCGCACCCTTGATTGCAGGAACGGTGACGGTCCAGAATGCCCGCGCCGGGGATGATCCCAGTGCCCTGGCGGCGGCCTCCAGCTCCGGATCGAGCCCCTCGAGGGCTGCCGACAAAATCGCGTAGGCGAGTGGCGTCGCGATTACCGCGTGAAGCAGGATGAGGCCGACTTTTGTGCCCTGCAATCCTAAGCGACTTTCGATATCGTACATGCCGATTGCGAGCAGAATGACCGGCACCACGAGCGGCGAATAGACGAGTGTCTGGATGATCGCCCTTGCACCGATCGAACGCACGGTGCTGGTAAAGCGCGCGAGCCCAAGCCCGATCAGCGTCGAAACTAGTCCTGTCATGATCGCTACGATCAGGCTCTTAGCGATCGCCCGCATCCACAGCGGATCGGTGAAGATTTCCTCGTACCACTTAAAGGTCCAGCCCTTTGGGGGAAACTGGATGACGCGCGCCTCACCGAACGAGGTGAGCACCGTAACAGCCAAAGGCACCAGAAGAATGATCACGGAAGCAGCGGCAAGGATCCACAGCATGACGGTGACCGCCGAAAACCTCAGGCGCTCGATGCCGCTGACGCCCTTTGTTCCGCCAGAGGATGCCCCGACAAGCTGCGACGGGCCGACCAGATGAATGACAAGGAAGTAACCGAAAAGCGAGACGGCAAGAAGGAGCACGCCGATCGCGCTTGCCACGCCCCAACGATAATTGCCGATCTGCTGCTGAATATAGAGCGCGACCGTCAGATCATCGCTGCCGCCCAGCACCGCGGGCGTAAGAAAGAAGCCGAGCGACAGGACGAAGACCAGCGTCGCGGCGCTGAACATCACGGCACCGATCTGAGGCAGGAAGACGAGCCTAAAGGCCTCCCACGATGTGGCGCCGAGGCTTCGTGCTGCGACCAGCAGAGTGCCGTCCACCCGCATCATCCCCGAGTACAGGATGATGATCATGTAGGGCAGAAGGTAGTTCGTCATACCAACGACTGTGGCGGTCGTGTTGAAGAGCAGGTCAAGGCGCCCCAGACCGAGCCAGCTCAGGCCAGAATTGATCAGCCCGTTGCGCCCCAGCACTGTCGTCAGCGCGAAGAGGCGCACGAGAACGGAGACCCAGAACGGAAGAAGGATGAGGGTCATCAAGACCGTGGCAGGCGTTTTCGACAGGCGGGAGAGAAGATAGGCGGTGGGAAAGCCGAAGACGAAGCAGAGCACGGTCGTATAAGTCGCAATCAGCAACGTCCTTGCCATGACCCGCCGCAACACATCGCTTGAGAATACTTCCGCATAATTGGCAAAAGACATCGTCGCTGCCATGTGCATCTGGCTGTCGACTTCAAAACTGCGGAAAACGACGATAGCGATCGGCGCCAGAAAGAAGACCGTCATGAGCGCGACATACGGAGCGATGAGGAGCATTCTTGCCAATCCGGCTGTCGACACTCGCGCAGCATTTGAAATCGGGGCTGCCGAAACGGTTTGTATCACCACGCGCGAACTTCTCCCTCGAGCTCGATTTCGGGCGTGTCTCCGGCAGGGATATCACACCCTATTCACTGCACTGTCGCGGACGCAGAACGCGAATGTTTCTGACTGGCGATGTCAACGTTAACATTCAGATGTATAATCATCAGCGCCCGGACGGATTTGAGCGATACTACAATCTGCCGTGCGGCCCTGATCGATCCTGTAAGAGTGTTTGTTGCCCTCTGCCGCCAACCTGACAACTATCATGTTTGCATGCCATATTAGTTGACTCAACTGAAATAGTGTGTGCTAGTTGACGCTATCTTGTTGCTTCTGCGCATAAACTAGCTTCAGGTCAGCGATGGATGATATTCCGGCAAAACTGCGCTTAATGTCACCCGAGAGAATGGGCAATTACTGCGCAAATCTGCAGTTTTGTTGCGATCACTATCGGTCGGTTTCAGAGATTTGCCGGCGTCTCAAAATCAATCGCCAGCAGTTTAACCGTTACCTAGCAGGGCTCACGACGCCGTCTAGACACAATCACAAGAAGATCAGCGACTTCTTCGGCCTGGAGGAGGACGAACTGTTTACGCCGCACGAGGCTTTCGTCGCGTCTTTCAAACGCAGAACGGCGGTAAGTGCTTCGCCTATCGCCATCGAGCGGCTGAACGGGCTAATCCAGTTGATTTCAGGGCGCAACAGCGCGGCTCTGGAGGAATATGGCGGATTTTACTTTAAGTATTTCTATACATTCCTTGGCGTGCCCCGGATAAAGCGCGAGCTCGTCTATTGGCGATACGACAAGGACGTGATGATTTCCTCGGTCAAGCAGCGCTATATGGGAGAGGACGAAGCAGGTACTCAACTGAAGCGCTATTTGACGTTCAAGGGCGTAGTCGGAAGTCTTGGTGACCGTATTTTCACAGTTGATTTCCACCCCAAGTCAGGACGCGAAGTCTCGATGACCATGATATATCCAAAGAGGCGCATGCTGGAGCGTCTCGACGGTATGGTGATCGGCCTTGGGCACAATTGGGATCGCCCCATCGGTGCATCGCGACTGGTAATGGAATATCTCGGTCGGAACATCGACGTGCGCGCGGCGCTGCGAATGCTCGGTAGCTTTGACGTCGATGACGCCACCATTCCCATTGCTATCAAGAAGTCCATCAAGAACGATATGCAGCCAGATGACACGCTCTTTTTCGTTCGTCGGGGGTCATGATTGCCGTTTGAACAGCCGGAACGGGAGAACAGGAGCATTTCCGGCCGGGGCACAGCCGAAAATACTCCGGTGAGTGACCGGTTATGTTGACGATTTTAGATATCCGGGTAGGGGTCTTAACGGGTCGCAGTGAAGGAGATTTCGATCAACAGTCCGGTGCCGAGATTTGCAACGCCGATCGTCGCACGCGCCGGCATGTCAGCCGTGTCCAGCCACTCACTCCAGGCTTTGTTCATCTGCGGCTTCTGCAAAAAGTCCGTGATGAAGATCGTTGCGGAGAGTAGTTTGTGCTTATTCGAACCGGCGCTGGCCAGGATTTCGTCGGCGCGTTTCAACAGGTCCTTGGTCTGAGCATACATATCGCCTGCGGGATCTTCGGCGGTGATGCCGCCAAGGTAGAGCGTGTCGCCTTTGACGACCACATTATGCATGATCTGCGATGGGCCAATTCGTTCGATCGACATGATGGATTGTTCCTTTGTCTCGGGTTTTAGATTTTGAACGGTTCGATTAGCGGCGATGCCGGTTCGCCGAGAATTTGAGCCGCGAGCAGCTTCGTCGAGAATGCTCCAAGTGTGAGGCCTGTGGCGCCCATGCCGTTAGCGATGAAAAGTCCGCCAAGATTGGGAGCTGGACCAAGAAGCGGTCCTGACGTGCTACTCATCGGTCTGAAGCCAACGCGCGTTTCGAGGAGGGTGGCACCTGCAAGTCCGGGCGCGACCCGCAGCGCTTCGGTCAGGACGTCGCGGATACCGTCGGCCGTTATGCGGTAATCAAAGCCGGAGCCGGTTTCACGCGTTGCACCGACGACCACGCGCGAGTCATCGAAGGCCAGCAGGTAGTTGTCGTTCTCAGCCGGTAACAGTACGGGCCACGAACTCGTCTGGACACCCGGAAGACTTAGATGAACGATCTGTCCGCGCTGCGGCTGCACGGCAAGTGGGACGCCGAGAGGCTGCAGCAATTCTGGCGCCCAAGCTCCGGCCGCGACGACGACCGCGTCGCAAGATATCGTCTCACCATCGACGGAAACAGCGGTGATGCGCTCGCCCTCGCGGATGAGATCGGCGTGGCCGCGTTGCCACGCCGCGCCGTGACGTATCGATGCGCGCTCAAACGATTCGGCAAGAAGCCGGCCGTTCAGGCGCGCACCGCCGCTAACGTGCAAAGCCGACATTTCGTTGTTCAGTGCTGGAAACAATCCCTGCGCCTGCTTGGGAGTCAAACGCGAAATCGTGCCGACGTCCGGAGCCGCTCCCGCGCGGCTGCGCAACAGGACTTCTGCTTTGTCCAGCGTGTCAGCGTCGCTCGAAAGCAGCATGGCGCCGGTCTTTCGGTAACTGATATCCAGTTCGCCATCCTCCGCTAGCGCGGGCACCAGCTCGTTGTAATAGGCAGCTGCTCGATAGGCGAGTTGATAGAAGGCGTCGGAGCATTCCCGATCAAGCCACGGGCAGATAATTCCTGCACCGGCGGATGTCGCGCGCCCCTTATCAGCACGTTCTATGACCAATACCTTTGCGCCTTTGCGCGCAAGGTGATATGCGGTTCCGGCACCCATGATGCCGCCCCCGATGACAATAACTTTCATCGTAACTCCATTTTCTTGAGGGCGCGACCGGCCTCGGCCGCGCTTTCAGAGGTCACGAGGTGGTTAGTTTCGCGCCCGCATGGCGTAGGCGCTTCCCTTATACTTGGGTCTTAGCACAACGGACGGTTCGGATCGAACGGACTGACTGACTGACTGGAGGGCTGAAAACTTTCCTCACGATCTTGAATCTTGCATGATCATTAGCCGCGCTCAATGAAAATAGTATGTGCTTTCCTTAGCTTGTAGCAGCTATAGCAGCATAAAATAGCTGCAAACCTGTACCCGATCTAAAATCACGGGAGGGGCTTTCGTGGTCTCGCATGAGATGCGAGATCGAGGCGTCCCTGGGAGATTGCGGATGGGATTGATTGCGATGAGCGAGCGTGATCTGCAGCGGATTGAGGTTTTGTCGAAAGTGATCGCCGGCCGCATGACATTGGTTTCGGCGGCGCATGTTCTGGGCTTAAGCACGCGTCAGGTTCGCCGGCTCTTGGAGCGGATGCGGACGGATGGTGCAGCATCGATCCGGCACAAGGCGATTGGCCGGCCCTCGAACAATCGGATCAGCGACGGTGTTCGGGAGTGGCGTCGATGATGGGCGCCAGCGACCCTGACCGAACACGTACTTGCGGGATTGCCCGTTCTTGCCAACAGCGCGCTTCGGTGCGACTTCAACATATTACGGAGCAAACTGGGCGCGCCGCAACAGCTGGAGCCTTTCACGAAGGCATTCTTGAGATGCTCTCGACGCTTCCCGCTTTTTTCACCCAGGCAGACAACCGGACGTGGCCGCACTCGGTGCACAAACCGAGAACACTGATGAATTTTCCTGAATATTAGAGATGCATGAATAAACGCACGGAACAAACCAATGGGATCGTAGTTTGCACCTGTCTCTCTAACGCGGATGTGCGATGAATCTCTCCAGTTCGTTTTCTCAAGCGGCACATTCCGTGTCCGCCTACAACGCGCCTCTTATTTGTTTCTCTCACTTGCGGTGGGATTTTGTGTTGCAGCGCCCGCAACACCTGATGGACCGCTTTGCCAAAAATCGGCAGGTATTCTTCTTTGAGGAATTTATTCCGACAGACCATCATCTCGCCTATCTCGAAATTCATTCATTCGACGGAACGGCGGTCAAGGCCGTTCGTCCCCGGATTCCGGATGGCTGGAGTGAAGGCGACCGGGAACAGGCGTTGAGAAGACTGCTTGATGATCTTCTCGGGCTTTGCGGTGCGACACGACCAATTTTGTGGTTTTACACTCCGATGATGTATGATTTCGCCAGCCATGTGGATGCGTCGGCGGTCATTTATGACTGTATGGACGAACTGGCGAATTTCAAATTTGCACCGCCCCGATTGAAGGAAACGGAGGCTGCGCTCATCGTTCGGGCCGATGCGGTATTCACGGGAGGACATAGCCTTTACGAGGCGAAGCGCCATCTGCATGCCAACATTCATCCTTTTCCGTCGAGTGTCGACACAAGCCATTTTCAGACCGCACGGCTGAACTGTGAGGAGCCGTCCGATCAACGGACAATTTCCGGCTCGAAACTCGGATATTATGGCGTCATCGACGAGCGCCTCGATCTGGCGCTGATCGGTGCAGTGGCGAAAGCGAGGCCAAACCTCTCCTTCATCTTTATCGGTCCGATCTCCAAAATTTCGCCTGATGATCTGCCGAAGGCTCCAAACATCCACTATCTCGGACAGAAGAGTTACGCTGAACTGCCGGCCTATCTTTCGGGATGGGATGTGGCATTGATGCCGTTTGCCCTCAACGAGGCAACGAAGTTCATCAGCCCCACGAAGACGCCGGAATATCTGGCAGCCGGACGGCCGGTTGTCAGCACGCCGGTTACGGATGTGGTGCGTCATTACGGTGATGTGGGTGGCGTATTTCTGGCTCGAGACGCCAATGAATTTGCTACGGCATGCGAAAGTGCGCTTATCTTGAAAAGGTCTGGCACGGATTGGCTGGCATCAGTCGATGCAATGCTTGCGGGGTCATCGTGGGACGATACATTCCTCGCGATGAATACTCTGATGAATGAAGCTGTGACACGGCGGACCGTGCCCGAGCTGCCTCCCAAAAGAAGCCATCCTCGAAGGTCAGGCGCCGCGTTTTCTTTAATTTACGATTATCTGATTGTCGGTGCAGGGTTTGCCGGTTCGGTTTTGGCAGAGAGACTTGCATCCGATGGCAATAAACGCGTGCTTCTTTGCGACCGACGACCGCATATCGCTGGGAATGCCTATGATTTTCACAATGAAGACGGCATCCTGGTTCATCGATACGGACCTCATATCTTCCACACCAACAGCGAGGTCATCCTGAACTACCTGTCGCGGTTTACAGCTTGGAGACCCTACGAGCATCGGGTACTTGCACACGTCGGCGATCATCTATTGCCTGTTCCCATCAACAGAACGACGCTGAACGTCCTATACGGTCTTGACCTCAAGAACGAGGCAGAAGCCGCACTGTTTCTGGCCAGCCGCGCCGAGCCGTGCGGTGCGATCGTGACGTCGAAGGATGTGGTCGTGTCTCAGATCGGCAGTGATTTGTACAGTGCATTCTTTGAGGGTTACACCCGAAAGCAATGGGGGCTTGATCCCGCGCAGCTCGACAAGTCGGTAACGGCGCGGGTGCCAACGCGCACAAATACGGACGACCGGTATTTTCTCGACACTTATCAGGCGATGCCGCTTCATGGGTATACCGAAATGTTCAAAAATATGCTGGATCACGAGAACATCACTGTCATGACCGGCACCGAGTATGCCGACATCCACCGGGACAGCCTGGTAGCGCATACGATCTTTACAGGGCCAATCGACGAATATTTCGGTTACTGCTTTGGGCGACTGCCGTATCGCAGCCTGAAGTTCCAGCACGAAACGCATGATATCAGTCGCGTGCAACCTGTAGCCGTCGTAAACTATCCGTCTGAGGCCGTGCCCTATACCCGCGTTACTGAGTACAAGCATCTCACTGGGCAGATCCACCCGAAAACCAGCATTTCCTACGAATTCGCCTGTGCCGACGGAGACCCCTACTATCCGATTCCGCGACCGGAAAACCAGGCACTCTACAAGCAGTACGAGGCCTTGGCACGAGCGCGCGCGGGCGTGACGTTCGTCGGACGACTGGGAACCTACAAATACTTCAATATGGACCAGGTTGTTGGTCAGGCGTTAGCAACCTATCGGCGGATGGCGAAGACAGTCCTGAGCGACGAGGCTGCCAGCGCGAAATGAACACAGGTTTGCGCATAGTGCTTGCGACCGACAGCGTCGATCCATCCGGAATGGGCGAACACATGCTCACGCTCGGTCGGGCGCTCCAGGGCCAGTTCGATGTGACGCTTGCCGCGATCGATGGGATCGAAGCCGCCCTGCTGACAAGGGCTGCGCATTGCGGCCTTGCGGTCAAAGGTATCGATGATAACGCGTCTTTCGAACATTGGCTGGGGTTTTCGGGCATTTCCTTGCTCCACGTCCACGCTGGTATCGGTTGGGAGGGCCATGAGATAGCGCGCGCAGGGGTCGCCTGCGGCATCCCGGTTATCCGTACGGAGCATCTTCCCTACCTGCTCACCGATACCGAGCAGAAGGAGCGCTATGCCAGTGAAAGTGATGCTCTTGCGCATCATATCGTCGTTTCGGAAGCATCGAAGCTCAGCTTCGAGAGCAACGGGGTCAGTGCCAACCGAATGACGGTCGTCCGCAATGGGATCTTCTCGCTAGGCACACGGAACACTGCCGATCGCAGCAAAGCCGCACTTGGGCTCGACGGAAAAAACGTCCTCATTACGGTGGCGCGCTTTTCTAAACAGAAGGACCACGCCACTCTGATCAGGGCAATGCCGGCAGTATTAGCGGCGGACCCATCAGTCGTTTTGCTTCTTGTGGGCAAAGGCGAGGAGATGGATGCTGTTCGGGCACTGGTCGAAGACCTGTCGCTTGGCCCGCATGTCCAGTTTCTGGGGCACCGCGTCGAGGTCGACCAGTTGATGGGCAGCGCCGACCTGTTCGTCCTGCCGTCGCGATTTGAAGGACTTCCCTTAGCAGTACTCGAAGCAATGTCGATCGGACTGCCTGTCGTCGCAACCCGGATCGGCGGCACCGTCGAGGCGCTTGGATCGAAACATCCGTTCCTGGCTGAACGCGAAAATCCATCCTCATTGGCCCGCGTGCTGATCGAAGCTCTAAGAGACCCGGAACGGGCGAAAACGATCGGCAGGGCCGGTCGGGACAGATTTCACGCTGAATTTTCAGCACAGCGAATGGCGGACGAAACGGCGGCTGTTTATCGGCGATTTCTTTCCGAGCAGACGGAGAATAAACAAGGACATCATTTCATGGACAAGACACGTGTCGGCTTCATTGGCGTCGGGGGCATCGCCCACCGGCATCTCGATATTTTCGCCGGTTTCGAGGACGTGGCGCTCGTTGCTTTTGCAGACCCGGACTTCGGACGTGCCGAGCATGCGGCGTCGCGGTTCGGTGCTAAGGCGTTCGAGAGCCACGGTGCGATGCTGGAGAAAGAGGCGCTGGATGCGGTCTATATCTGCATTCCCCCCTTTGCCCATGGCGATGCCGAACGGGATCTGATCGCGCGTGGTATCCCGTTCTTTGTCGAGAAGCCCATCACGCTCGATATCGGGCTGGCGGAGGAACTGTCTGCCGCGATCGAAGCCGCAAAGCTGATCACGGCTGTCGGTTATCATTGGCGCAATCTCGATACAGTAGAGGAGGCGCGCCGGCTTCTGGCCGAAAATCCCGCGCAGCTTCTCTCGGGCTATTGGCTGGACCAGACGCCACCGCCGCAATGGTGGTGGAAGAACGACCGCTCCGGCGGCCAGATGGTTGAGCAGGCGACCCACATCATCGATCTGGCGCGATACCTCGTTGGTGAAGTCACGGACGTTTATGGCCGTGTCGGCTTCAAAGACCGCCCCGAATTTCCAGGCCTCGATGTGCCGGCGGTGACCACTGCGAGCCTTACCTTTCAGTCGGGCGTTATCGGCAACATCTCCTCGACGTGTCTTCTCGGTTGGAGCCACAGGGTCGGACTCAACATCTTTGCCGACCGACTTGCGATCGAGCTGACTGACCATGACATCATGATCGATGTGGGTGCTGGTCGACCAGTGCGTCATGCCGAGGGCGATCCCGTCTGGCGTGAAGATCGCGATTTTGTTGACGCGGTGCGCGGGGGAAATAATAACATTCGCTGTGCCTACGCGGATGCGCTGGCGACGCACCGGCTCGCGCTCGCGGTCGCATCCTCGGCGCGCAGCGGCGAGCCGATAAAGCTCGATCCGCCTGTCATAGTCCGGAACGCCGTGACGGCGCTGCAGTATCCACCGTCGTCCGAGGCCTCTCAGGGATTATCCCCAGGCCATCGTGCCATTCGCTCTCTTGGCATCGAAGGGCCTGGAAAAGCATTCTTCTTCGACTATGAAGAGGGCCCGCCCGCTGACGGCCATGTCCGGTTGGAAACGCTCTTTACCGGCTTTTCCGCCGGCACCGAACTTACCTTCATGAAGAACACCAATCCTTACTTCCACTCCCGTTTCGATAGCGAGCGCGGCGTGTTTGTCGAGAAGGAGCCGGATCTTCACTACCCGGTGCCTTTTCTGGGATACATGGAAGTGGCGCGCGTCTCGGAGTCGAAGGCGGTAGGCTTCAAGGAAGGGGATGTCGTTGCCGCGACCTACGCACACAAAAGCGGCCATACTGCCGATCCATTCCTCGACTTGCTAGTGCCCTTGCCAGCCGAAATCGATCCCCTTCTCGGCGTCTTCGTAGCGCAGATGGGCCCCATCGCGGCCAACGGAATTCTACATGCGGATGCGGACGCTCTGGGGAGCAACGTATCCTGTCTCGGAGTTGGCGTTGCGGGGCGTCACGTGGTCGTGCTCGGAGGAGGCACGGTTGGATTGATGACGGCGCTTTTTGCGCACAAAGCGGGGGCCTTGGAAATCGTCGTTGCCGATCCTTCGGCGTTTCGGCGGAACAAGGCGCGGGGCATGGGTCTGATTGCGATGACCGAGGATGAGGTCTGGCAGCACGCGAAAACGCGATGGCATAATGGCGGACGTGATCGCGGCGCCGATGTCGTGTTTCAGACACGGGCGCACCCGTGGAGCCTCCACGTCGCGCTGAAGGCACTCCGCCCGCAGGGCACGGTCATTGATCTCGCATTCTATCAGGGGGGCGCCGAGCGGCTGCGGTTAGGCGAAGAGTTTCATCACAATGGCCTCAACATCCGCTGCGCACAGATTAACCGCGTACCCAGAGGGCTGGCGCCGCTGTGGAACAGGCGCCGGCTTGCCGAGGAAACGGTCCAGCTCGTAAAAATCCACGGAGCTCTCATTCGGGAGCATATGATCACGCATGTCGTTCCATTCGACGATGGGCCAAAATTCCTCGCTGATCTGGTGGAGAACCGGCGGGAATTCCTGCAGATCGTCTTCAAGGTCAGCGGATGAGACCGCTTGAGCCACCACTCCGTGTTCTGTTCGTCTTCGCATGGCTGGTGGTCGGGGGCGAGGAGACGGAAGTCCGCCTTCTGGCTCGTAGTCTCAATCGAGTTCGCTACCGGATAGATGTTGTCGCCTGTTTCCACAAGCCCAACATGCCCAGCCAGACGCATGAACAATTGACGGCCCTGGGCGTCGACGTGGATACGACGCCTTACGATCTGTCCTTCGACGACACGGTTTCCTATCTTGCAGATAAGATCCCGAGATATGACGTCGTGGTCGCGTGTCAGAATGTTGCAGATATTTACCCGGCGTTGGAGCGTGTCCATCTGCGACCGCCGCTGATCGAGCATGGTGGACTTGTGTCCGAAGCGCTGGCAGGGCCGAAGCATTTCACCAGCCGCTATGTCGGCGTCTGCCGATCTATACGCGACGCCGCTGCCTCGGTCATGCCGGGGCGCGGAGAAGATGCGATCGAAATCCCCTCGATGGTCGATCTGACGGAGTTCGACGCTACCCAGCGCGCAGCAATGCGTGCCTCGCTTGGTGTGGCGGAAAATACAGTTCTTATCGGCTGGGTGGGGCGGCTCGATCCAAAGAAAAATGTCGAGGATTTCATCGAAGCAGCGGCGATCGTGCATGCGGAAAATGAATCTGCGCGTTTCGTGATTGTCGGTGGTCCGGACGCGTTTATGCCGGATTATGCCGTGCAGCTGCAGTCGCTGGTCGCTTCGTGCGGGCTGGGCGATGTGCTGACTTTTCTTGGGGACCGGAAGGATATTCAGGCGCTTCTGTCGGCCTTCGACATTTTCACTTGGCTGTCGAAGGGCGAAGGTATGCCGCATGTGATAGCGGAGGCGGGCGCGGCCTGCTTGCCTGTTATCGCAACGCCTGACAACGGCGCCTTGCAGCAGATCGATGATGGGGTGTCTGGCATATTCGTGCCCTATAGCGACCCGGCCGCGGTCGCGGCGGCGATGAAGAAGCTGATGGCGTCCGCCGATTTGCGCAGAAAGCTCGGACAGGCTCTGCGTTCAAAGGTGGAAACCCACTATAGTGTGGCGGCCGTAGTACCCCAGTGGGAAAGGGTCATCCAGAAGGTCGTCGACGAGAGGCGGAAGTCGGGGCCCACGGGCATATTCCAGTCCTTTCTTCAGGGCGGTTTCGAGTGTTCCACGCATCGCTTGCGTCCACACGATGGCGAAATTACCGGAAAACGCCTGGATGTGATCGCCGCGACCGGGCATGATGTCTATGCCGCGGACGACTATGCGCAGCTCGCTCGCCATGCGATCCGCACCGTGCGCGACGGATTGCGCTGGCACCGGATCGAGACGGTCCCCCGGAAGTACGACTGGTCAAGTTTCCTGCCGATGCTCAGGGCAGCGAAGGAGACCAGGACGCAGGTCGTCTGGGATCTGTTGCATTATGGCTGGCCTGACGACATCGATATCTGGTCTCCGGATTTTGTGACACGTTTCGCGCGCTTTGCGGGTGCTGCGGCAAGTGTCGTACGGCAGGAAAGCGACGCCGTACCATTTTACTCGCCCGTCAACGAAATCTCGTTCTTCTCGTGGGGCGGCGGCGACGCCGGCTACCTCAATCCTTTTGCCCATGGGCGCGGCTTCGAATTGAAGGTTCAACTGGCGCGCGCTTCTATCGAGGCGATGGAAGCCATTCTTGCAGTGGATCCGAGAGCGCGCTTCGTCCACTGCGATCCGGTGATCAATGTTATCACCGATCCGTCGCGCCCTTGGGAGCGGCGCGCCGCGGAGGGCCACCATCAATCTCAGTTTCAGGGCTGGGATCTGCTTGCGGGAAGGCTCTGGCCGCAGATTGGCGGTGCGGATAAGTTCCTCGATATCGTTGGCGTGAACTACTACCATAACAATCAATGGATCCACGGCGGGCGGCCAATCGATATTGATCATCCGCTTTACAAGCCACTTAGGACAATTCTGATCGAAACATATGCGCGATATGGTAAACCGCTCTTTCTCGCGGAAACGGGGATAGAAGCGGACCGACGCGCCGATTGGATAACCTATGTTTACGCCGAGGTCAGAGCTGCTATGGACGCCGGTGTACCCGTAGAGGGCATATGCCTTTATCCGATTATCTCTCATCTCGGCTGGGATGACGAACGGCCTTGCGAAAACGGTCTGTTTGCGGCGCATATTTCGGGTAATGGACGTGCGGTATATGGACCTCTTGCCCGTGCTTTGCGAGAGATTCAGCGCAGACTTGAATTTGTCCCGGGCGTCAAGAACAATTCGCGATAATCCACGCGGAAGTCCTAAGCTGCAGATTCCGAGGCAAGCCGCCCCTCATTCCGAAATCATTCCACCCCCCGATTCGATGGCGGCAAGCACCACTTCCACCGCGTCGGCGAGCTTGAGCGATCACGGCCGCAATTTCCCGCGCATTCAGGGTGCCAGTCTCGGGATCAGGGTCCTTCAGAGGCCGCCAGCCTATCGGCGCGGCGGGCATGGTTGCGCTCCGCAAGACCGAGCTCAAGAGTCGGTCGGGCAAGTGCTCCACACCGCCGGTCGCGCGGCCCAGCGTAGAGGGGCCTTCGGAAATGTATAGGAAGGGTCGGCATGGGCCTCCGTTGGCGGCTATTTTGCGGAGTAGGTCACTGTTTCGATCTTCTGACCGTCCGGACCGCGGACGAACGCACCGCGTAAGCTTTCCACGGCGACGACATAGAGAAACAAGAGCGTGACCGCAGATCAATCGGTCATGAAGGCCGACCTGAGCCGTCTCTCGGAGGTCCAGAGTGTAGTCGTGGTTATGCCCTTTTGGGTATACCACGTTCTGCGTTACCGCCTCAATCCTCAGTCCATTTGCAGTTGGCAGCCCGAAGAAGCTCACCATACAGACTGTCGCGCGGCTTGCACCGGCAGGCTGTGACGGTTCCGACACTTCAGGCAAGCAGCTAATCAACGCACACTGGCGCGTGACAGCGCAAGCTGCTCGAGGGGATGGTGACGAAGCGCCGGCCGTCGCGCTAAATAGGAATGGCGGCGTCTTCGACGATCCGAAGGTTGTCGCGACGTCGAGTACCGCGCCTGGACAGAGACGGAAAGCTGCGGCACGCATCTGGAAGACGCGGTGGAACATTCCACCTCTCAGCAGGGCGAGCGTGACTTTTCCTGCTGTGACGACCTATTAACAGAGATGCCCGTCGTCTTGGCGTCTGCCACAGCGGCCGAGAGCTCATGAGCATCCCGTCGACCTGCCTGATAGAGACTGATCAGCCTCGCAGCGAGTTGCTCTGCTTCTTCGCTGCAGCGGGACAGCTTTCGGTTGCGTAACTCAGCACGAAAGACAGAGTCTATTACGTCCAGGTCATAAGGACTGATTGGATTGACGTGGAAAGTTATATCGGAGTGCATAGCGCAATCTCCACCGTTGGGGCGAAAGCGCGATGATCTCCCAGCCATCGGTGCCCGTGGAAATGAGCCGATGATGGAGATAGTATACGCCCCATCTGGAGAAACGCGAGCCACGGTACGCTGTCGGACGGAACGTGTGCAGTGGGAACAACGCCGGGAGAGAGGACGAGGAGGTGGCGTTGATCCTGACCTCAGAAAGCCTAAATGCAAAGCCGAGTCACCCCGTCCCGAAACAAGTCCCCAACCGATCCTTTGGGCATGCCGCAAAGCCTGGCGCGTCCAGAAAACAAATCCTCTCTCCTGGAGCAAGGTTGTCGTGGTTTCCAATCCCGTCGCTCTGACCGATTCCCGGTGCAAAGAGTCATTGCGCTGAACCGGTGACGGAAAGCTGCCGGTTGACTTTCGTCAAGCGCTTCGCTACCTCTAGTGGATAATACCCCTAAATTTTACCAGTAACTTTTTATCGGAAAGGGCGCTCGGTGATTAGAGGCGTCGTTGAGATTATTGCTGCTGTTTTTATCAATTCGATCGGAGTGGCGTTGGCTGCGGTTGGGATCGAGGCAGTGGAATACGGTAGCAATTTGCAATTGCTGCTGGTTATATCTGCCGCCGCTGTTTTGGGCATTATGGCGGTGTGGGTCGCTTTGCGCATTTTCGATCACGATTATCCATATCGGCTGGGCTGACCGAAGGTAAGAAATCCTTAAATCTCGATTAGTGATTTATTTCATCTTAACTCACCGTTTATCCTTACTCTCTTTGTACAGGGAGTCAGTGCGGGGATTTTCGGGGCACGCCGTGTCAGGCGGAACTAGGCGTGTTGAGCCATCACGGTGGCAGGCTCAAGGCTGCGCTCATCACCATGAACGCAACATCGAGAAAGCGCTCCCCCTCGGCATCGACCGCGGCGCAAGGGGGCAGATCGGCGATGCAGGCGACCTTGAATTCGTCAACCTTTCTCGGTCAGGAAAATGGCGACCGCTGTGGCGGGCAGTGCAAAGCCGATCATGGAGGCAAACCGCCATCCGCCGGAGGCAAATGCCCAGGCACCCAAGGCAGAACCGATGGCGCCGCCGGTAAAGAAGATAGTCATGAACAGGCCGTTGAGCCGGCTGCGCAACTCCGAGCCGAGTTCGTAAATCGAGCGCTGCCCGGTCACCGACGTCATGGTCACGCCGAAGTCGAGCAGGATTGCAGCAAGCCGTCGAGACCGGCATTCGAGCAGGCGACACAGCCTTTTAACTTTGCGGCTACATCCAATGTGGCGGCAAGGTTGAACTGTCCGCCGTTGGGCAAAGTTGAAATGTCACTTTGTGCTTCGACGCGGCACGACAATCAGCCCCGATCTGACCGGCTGATCCGGGTTGCAAGGGAAGATCGGGGGGGTGAAGGGCACCCTTCGGCTTTAGATCCCATGAGGAGTGAACAGCGGCCGACGCTCTGGCAGAGCGAGGCTGCATCAAAGCACTCGCTCAGGAGGAGCAGGTTATGGAACCCACATCCATTCAGCCAACCGCTGTCCGCACTGATCTTGGCGCAATTTTTGTGTCATTGGAACTGAGCCGGTCGACCTGGCTGGTCACTTCGTTGTCGCCGGGCAGCGGCGAGAAGATGTCGAAGCATGTAGTGGACGGTGGCAATGTCGCCGAGCTTCTGGATCGGTTTGAGCAGCTACAGCAGAAGGCGCGGTTGCGAACAGGAAAGTCGTTTCCCATCGTGAAGATCCAAGAGGCAGGATTGGACGGCTTCTGGATACATCGCGTGCTGGAGGCTAACGGGATCGAGAGTTACGTTGTTGACGCAGCTTCGATCGCGACCTCCCGTCGACGTCGGCGTGCAAAGACCGATAAGATCGGGAGGCTCTGACACGCGCACTGCTCGCGTTCAAGCGCGGCGAGCCACGTGTTTGTGCGATGGTCAGAGCGCCAGATCCGGAGGACGAAGATCGGCGTCGCATTTGCCGAGAACGCAAAGTGTTGATTGCGGAACGGGTCAGACATGTCAATCGCGTCAAGGGTCTACTCTTCGCCCAAGGTGTCAGCGGCTATCAACCGCTCCGTAAGGATCGCCGCAAGCGGCTGGAGGAGCTCCAGACCGGAGACGGGCGCGAGCTGCCGAGGCACCTCAAGGCGCAAATCAATCGCGAACTCGACCGGCTCGAGTTGCTGCTAGAACAGATTGCTGCAGTAGAGAGCGAGCGCAATTCTCTCCTGTCCGCACACGAGGAGCCAGCGGTTGAGGTAACTGCGCCCGCAGCACTGCTGCTGTCCTTGAAGGGTGTTGGCGCTGAATTTGCCGCCGTTCTTTGGACCGAGGCGCTGTGCCGGCATTTTGATAACCGGCGACAGATTGCCTCCTATGCAGGTTTAACACCGACCCCCTGGATGAGCGGAACGATCGACCACGAACAAGGTGTCTCGAAAGCAGGTAATCCGCGATTGCGTACTGCAATGATCCAGCTGTCCTGGCTGTGGCTACGCATCCAGCCAGCATCGGCACTTAGCCGCTGGTTTGTGGATCGAGTCCAATCGAATGGTGGACGATTGAAGAAAGCCGCGATCGTGGCACTGGCCCGCAAGCTCCTCATCGCGCTGTGGAAGTTCGTTACCGCAGGCGTCGTCATCGAGGGAGCCGTTATGAAGACTGCATGACGGCGGTACATTGAGCGGACTCCAGAAATCTTCCAGGACTGATCAATCCTGGCGGATCCAGGTGAGCGAACCGCCTCAAAGTCGGGCTTCAGATGCCGCGCTTTAGAATGGTCCCGTTCTCCTGAGCCTTGCCGCTACGTAAGCGGGATAGTGGTGCTGCCGAACGCAACGGCGACCGTATGTGAGTTTGAACCGGCGACGGAAAACGCGCCGCGTCATGCAATCTGGCTCAGACCATGGGTTCGATATGAAATCGGAAGGATGCAAACTACGAACCACTGATTGATCTTGACGGCGAAATCCTCCTGTGAGCTTTGAGAGCGGTTCTTGAAGCGCCAGGACTCGTTTCCGGTTTCGACAATCTCGCAATGATGGGTCCGACGGTCCAGAAGTGCTGTCGTCATTTTGGCGTCCCCGAAAACTGGTGGCCATTCACCGACGCCAGGTTCGTGGTGACCATGATCGACGTGCGCTCGTAGAGCCTGCTGATCAGAGGGAACAGGAGTTGGCCGCCCGCCTGGGCAAATGGTAGATAGCCGAGTTCATCCAGGATGATGAAGTGGAGGCGGTTGAGATAGTCGGCCGCCCGCCCTTGCTTGCCGCTGCGCGTTTCCGTTTCCAACCGATTGACTAAATCGACGACGTTGAAGAAGCGCCCGCGTGTTCCGTTGCGGATCAACGCCCGGGCAATTGCGACGGCGAGGTGGCTCTTCCCGGTTCCCGTGCCGCCGACGAGGACGACATTACGCTGATCGGCGACGAAGGTGCCGGTAGCCAGCTCCCGCACCAGGGATTCATTGACGGGCGTATCGGCGAAGTCGAAGTCGTCGATGTCCTTGGCGAGCGGCAGCTTGGCGATGCTGAGCTGGTAGCGAATGGAGCGTGCCTGCTTCTCGGCGATCTCCGATTGCAAGAGATCGCCGACGATGCGCGGCGGTTCGTGCTGCCGTTTGATGCCGTTGCCCATAACCTCGTCGTAAGCGCTGCGCATTCCATAGAGCTTCAGCGTGCTCATCAGTTCGAGAACTTGCGTACGTTCCATCAGAGGCTGGCATAGCGTGCGCAGTCGGCGACCGGTTCATGGGTCAGCCGCAGCGCATCCGGGGTTTGCAGGGTTGCGGCCGGAGCCGGATCACGGCTGCGGGCCAGAATGTCGATAATCACCGAGGCCGAGCAGACGCCGTGATCCGAAGCCTCCTGGCAGGCAGCATCGACAGCCGCCAGACCGTGCTTGATGGTATGCAGTTTAATGCATCCACTAGCCATGGCCGATTCTGCGTCCGCCAAGGCGGTAGGCTCCTTCGAGAGCTCAGCCGTTCGTACAACATCGGGCGCATGCGCTGCGTGCGCGGGCTCATTTGCTAAGCCTCCTGGATTGGGATTTCGCCTTACCTGCAGTCGTCGAGCGCGATGCCTGTGAGACATAGATTGGGGGACGGCCCCAAACCTTGGATATGATATCCATCACCTCCGCATTGGCGGAATTCAGCGTTACCATCGCTTGCTCGTATGCCGATCGGCCTACCTCTCCCGCTGACAGATCATACAACGATCGCTTTTTGAGCCCCGCTTTCTGGATCGCGTCCGATTCCCAGACGGTCGCAGTCAATAGATCATCCCCCAAGGAGTCCCGCAGTAGTGCGACCGCATCCTGCTCTGAGACGTCGCGCGGATTGTGTCGTGTTACCAAGAATTTGATGAAATCATAATTTATGGACCTCCCACCTTCTTCGAGCTTGGAGACGGAAACCGAGAAAATGTTGAGGAACATGGCCATCGACGCAATATCAGCCAATTGCGGGCCGACCGTCACCAGCACGCCGGTCGCTGCTTCAAACGCACCCACGGTCAAGAAGCAGTATTCAGGTGCACAGTGGATAACGACAATGTCGTAATCCGCCTCGACTTCCTTGATCGCAGACACCATTCTTGCGCTAGCATCTGGGTACTTCAAGCCCTCGCTGTGGTAGCGTCGCGAACAGTCCCTTTCGAACTGTCTGAGCTCGAAAGAGCCCGGCAAAAGATGAAGACCATCAAAATGGGTCGGTTGGATTGCAGTAGATATACTGGCCCGGTATTCATCATCGCGTATCGCGGCATAGATACTCGAATTAAGGTAGGGAGTGAAACTCGAGAAGTAACCGAACATTTCCGACAATGAGCTCTGCGGATCGAGATCTACAGCGAGAACGCGAAATCCTTGAAGTGCAAGGCCCTGAACCAGATAGAACGCTGTAGTGGTTTTTGCGGGGCCGGAGGCTACTGAGATGATCTGTAGTTTCTCACCCTCGCGGCGCCGGGGGTAAAACTTTAAAGCGTCTTTCGGACGGGCCGAAGCGAGATAAGCACGAAGTTCGTTGATTTGTCGAAGCGTATAGAGCGTCGCCCGGCGGTCCCTAGCTCCGGTGTTGGCCCCAGACCATCGATTGACAACTGGCGCAGATAACTGCCCGACACACCGAGAATCTCGGCGACCTCTCCCAACGAGAACGAGCGCAAGGTCACGGGGTCTGGCCTTGGATAATTGATAGCTGCGCCACGCGCGCGTACACTGTCCAAGAGTTCTTCGCAACGACGCTGAATGCGCTCCGTTCGCGTCTGCGCCGGCATAGGCGTCAGCGCGCTTCAGAGCCTCTCCCAGACCGAAGCCGGCAATCAACGCTTCGGTCCTGGCGACCAGCACGAGGTCGTTCCCTGTTGTGTCTTTGACCGCTTTGAGACGGCCGGAAAACTCAACGATATCGGCGAGGCGGTGGTGGTCTCCGACGAAGCTATTTATCTTCGGGAAGCTCTTGTCCTCCAGGCAGACGCCGGCGCCTCCGTGCTTCAAGAGCTTCATTGCCAACAGCCGGGCGTTATTGAAGTTGCCGAACCCTGAGTCGCCGTCGACCAGGACTGGCAGTCCGCTAGCGTCGGCCACGCGCTCCACCACATCGACCAATTCGGTCCAACTCGCCTCGCTGGCGTCGCGATAGCCGAGTGCCGAAGAGATCGAAAGTCCGGAGGCCCAAAGACCCTTGAAGCCAACCTGCTTCGCAATCGCCGCCGAGAGTCCGTCATGGGCTTCCATAAGGAAAGACAGGTCGCTGGAGCAAATGAGATCACGTAGCGTCTTCGTCGGGTCCTCGACGGGGCCGATCGGCTTGGCTATGAAAAATGGCTGATTCATTGTCATTCCTCCTTTATAAACGGAGGTTGAGCAATCCTGGCCGAAAAGGCAATGGACATATGAAGTATATTTTAATGTAATCACGCGCCGTTTAGACATAAAATAATATATTTCGGGATATATGAAAAAATACATCTATATGGGTTCAGGAAGGAACAGCCGCTTGAAGCCGATGGCTAAACCGATGCTATATTGTGCTTGGCCTTGGTCAACCCATGCACCGGTACTGAATGTTGTTTGACCCCGCGAACTTACTCAAATGGAAATCGACAAAGGAGAGCAAGATGTGGTTCTGCGAGAAAACCCCCCAGTGCCGCGGAATAGACATCCCAAGGGCGCGCGCGAAAGCCGACACAGCCTACGATGCTGTACTCAAATTGCTCTACAGCTACGCCTTGGTTCCGGGACAGCACCTCAGGGACAACGAACTGGCGGCCAAACTCAACATCGGCCGAACTCCCATACGTGAAGCGCTAATCCGACTTGCGGCAGAAGGAAAGATCATATCCCTTCCTCAAAGGGGCTACTTCACGAGGCCACTCACCGAGTGGGCTCTATTGGACTCATATGCCGTGGCACGAGAAATTCTCACCTTCGCAATAGGACGCGCACGGAATCAGTCTCCCTTACACACCGCCACCTGTAACGAATTGGCCCCGGCAGAACTCGCACTTCGAGCGGAGAGGATCTTTAGGGAAATTGCCGAAGCGGGATCGAATTGCGAGATGTGCAAAATCTTTGAGAATTTCTGTTTTTGCACTCATCCTTTACGCATGGAAATAACGGCATCCAAGCTTTCTCCATCGTTTGGGAAAAGTCTCGCCAAGCTGGCGGTTGCGATGACCCATCTTGGCAATGCCACGGGAGTGGCGGAGTCTGCATTAATGAGCCACCTGAGCTTAGAGCAGAGCGCAGGCTCAGGCATTGTGCAAGACATGAACGCACGACGGCTAACAATCTTTCCCTTGTAGCGAGAGGTGCGTGACCAATTCCTCTGTCCAAGGAGAAGGCCTGGTTAACGGCAGGCCTATACTGGAATGAACTCACCTGCGTTTATCGTTTGACAACTGTGTCGTTTGCGGTGCTTTGCCGAAGTGACGAGCACCACAACCAACAGCGTTCCGCTGCAGGGTCGCTGTTCTGCGGAAGACGACGTTCGCAAGTAATGCCTGTCCGACAATAGGTGGTGGGTTTGTTCGATTCTCGACACAGGCGGATTAATCTGATCTCCTCTTACGCCTCAAGCTAAATAACTGAAAAGCCATCGCAAACTTATTTCCTCGGCCTAGTCCGTCAAACTGGCACGTGTTTTGAAGATCGTGCTTGTGAGGCGGCGACAGCTGCCGGCTCGTAGTCGGGGGCGCGCTACTGAGTTCACCGTAAGGGGTGCGCTGTCTGAGATTGGAAACGTATGTCTCGACGACTTCGCTCGCCCCTTTGGTCGAGCAGCCATACGCGGCGCCCTCGCCTTGCCGCCCAGCGAAAACACCAATTGGGGAATGGTTTTTGACAGTAGGAGAAACCAAAGTGGTGAGCAAGCCGATCCCAGGTCACGTCCCGCCCGCAATGGTGAAGGACTTCAGCCTGTTCACGTCGCCCGGAATGCAGCGCACGCCCAACGGGGATCCGCACGCAGCTGTCGCTTGCCTCCATGCCGGGCCGCCAATCTTTTTTTCTCCCAACAATACGCGCGATGGCCGAGGGACCTGGGTCATCACGCGCGCTGAGGACCAACGCCGAGTGCTACAGGACCCCGAGACCTTTTCCAGCCATCGCAGCATCTTCGCCTCGGCGCTCGGCGAAAACTGGCCGATGATCCCGCTGGAGCTCGATCCGCCGGCCCACGCAGTCTTTCGTTCGTTACTCAATCCCCTGTTTTCGCCCAAGCGGGTGATGGCGCTGGAGCCGGTCGTCCGTGAGCGCGCGATCGCGCTGATCGACAGGATCTCCGCATCGAGCACAAGTTGTGACGTAATGAAGGATTTCGCCTTTCCCTTTGCGGTCAGCATTTTTCTTGGCTTCCTGGGGCTATCTGATGAGCGGCTCGACATATTTGTCGGCTGGGGGAAGGATCTGCTCCACGGAGACGCTGTCAAACGAACGGCGGCGGCTCGGGCGATTGTGCAGTTCATCGACGAACTTGCAGCCCTGCGCCGCAAAGACCCGGTCATCGATTTCATGACCTTCGTCGTTGAAGCTGAGGTCGACGGCCGTCCGCTAACCGACGAGGAGGTTCGTGGCATCGGCGTGCTTTTGTTGGTCGCAGGACTCGATACGGTCGCTACGGCGATAGGCTTCGACTTGGCCTATCTGGCGCGCCACGCCGAAGATCAAAAATTGCTGCGGAACGAACCGGAACGGATCGTGCCTGCAGCGGAAGAATTGCTGCGGGCCTATTCGACTGTGCAGATGATCCGCGTAGCAAGGAAAGATATCGATTTCGAAGGCGCGCCGATCCGTAAGGGCGACTACATTTCCTGCTCCACTACGATTGCCAATCGTGACCCAGCGGAATTCGATCGCCCCAACACGATCGATCTCGCACGAGAGGACAATCGCCACTCTGCCTTTGCCTGTGGTCCCCACCGTTGTCTTGGCTCGCACCTTGCCCGGCGGGAGATCGTCGTTGGTCTCGAGGAGTGGTTGGCCCGCATCCCTGCCTTCCGTATCAAGGAAGGTACGTCGCCCATCACCTATGGCGGCCAGGTGTTCGGTATCGAGAATGTGATTCTGGACTGGTCCTGATTAATGCCGCAGGGGCATAGACATGGGGATACCGCATGCGCATCATCGTCCACAACGCCAAATGCCAAGGGCATGCGCGATGCTGGTCGCAAGCGCCTCACATCTTCAAGCTCGATGACGACGGCTATATCCTGCCTGGTGACATCGAGGTTGCGGAGAGGGACGAACTCCTCGCGTCACGAGGCGCTCGATCCTGCCCCGATCATGCGCTGGAAATTGATCGCTCGCCGGAAGAATTGCTTGATCGGTTTCTGTTCAACCAAGAACGTGGAGGCGTCAAGTAATTATATTAGAGCTTTCCACAGGACCGCAACGCCCGTGTCCAGACATTCAGCCGGCCGTGCCAATCCCTCTGCAGTGGCTGTATCACATCGATGCGCAATCGGTGGCCAGCATTTGCCTACAGCGGAGCTGCCTCAACCGCCGAACAGTCCAAAATCGTTGCTGGGTAACCGATGCGCGAACACGTCTCTTCCACTCTCAGATCTGCGACAAAACCATGGACCACGAAGAAATTGCCGAACTCCTCGACCGCGAGGCGATCCGCGACTGCCTCTATCGGTACTGCCGCGGGGTGGACCGCGCGGATGAGGCGGCGCTACGCAGCTCCTACTGGCCCGACGCGCATGACAGTCACGGGGCCTATTCCGGCTCGGCCGAGGGGTTCATTGAGTTCGCGCTGGGTGTCTTCAAGACCGAACCGCGAAACATCCATCAAATCACCAACGTTCTGATCGAGTTCATCGGCCCGGCAGAGGCCGCCGTCGAAAGTTACTTCACGGCTCGGCAACACGGACCGGACGGGGCCAGGACAATACGTCAGGTTCTCCTTTGCGGTCGCTATTGCGACCTTTTTCAGAAGAGGGAAGGGGAGTGGCGAATTGCCGAGCGCACTGTGGTCTACGATTGGCTTGAGGAACAGACCCCGCCGGCAGCGTCCGAGGCAAAGCGGTTCGGTCTTCGCCAGCCCATCGGAGCATCGCATCCGGACGATCCGGTCTACGCGCTCGGGAAGCGCTGCATTCCTTCCCAGGCGCGAAAGTGAGGCGGAGAGCTTCCTTTATGAAGTCGCCAGAACGCGTTGTCACCAGTACAGGCGCTGCAGGCGGGATCGGCCGTGCCCTGGTCGATGTCTTTGCCGCCGATGGAGACATTGTCGTCGCGCTGGACCTCCCTGGCAGCGGCGTGATTGAACTGGGCCGCAGTCTCGGCCAGCCGCATCTCGGCCTGGAGTTCGATGTCTCGCGAGAGGAAGACATCCTTGCCCTTTACGATCGGATCGATGCACAGTTCGCTGAGGTCGGCGTACTGGTCAACAACGCGGCTGTGGGGCCCACAATGGCTGCGACCGTCGACACGAGCGTCGATGATTTTCGACGCACGTCGCAAATAAACCTGATCGCGCCTTTCGTCATGGCCCGCGAAGCAGTGCGGCGGATGCAGCCCGGCGCTGTCATCCTCAATGTCGACTCGCTGGCGGGCGTGCTCGGCAATCCCAGACGCGATGCCTACGCCGCCTCGAAGACGGGCCTGATCGCGATCACGAATTCGCTGGCATGCGAGTTGACTTCGAGCGGCATCCGCGTGACGGCAGTAGCGCCCGGGTATGTGCGCACGCCAATGGTTGCCCGACTGGAGCATGCAGGCAAGATGGACCTCACGGCGGTTCGCCGCCGCGTGCCCATGGGGCGCATGGCGCGTCCTGACGAGATCGCCCGGACAGTGCGTTTTCTGGCTAGCCCGTACGCGGGTTACATAAACGGTTCGGTGCTAACGGTTGATGGTGGTTGGATGTGCTTCAATCAGCCCGGCGATGCACATCCGCCGGTATATACGGCGCCTCCAGCCGAACTCTCCCCTCCGGCCGAGCACACCGGGGCGCGCATCCTGCTTGTCACGGGCGGGGCGAACGGCATTGGCCCGGCCGTCGTTCGCCGATTTGCCGCAAGCGGCGACACTGTCGCAATTGCCGACAGGGACGGTGCTGCAGCGGCAGAGCTCGCTGGTTCTCTCGGTGGCAAGCACATGGCGAAACCCGTGGACGTGGCTGTCCAAAGCGAGGTCGTAGCGCTGTTTGAGGAGCTACGGGAGCGCTTCGGCGGGCTCGATGTTCTCGTCAACTGTGCTGATGCGACCGATACTTTTGTGCCAGGGATTCAACAAGCACCGACCCAGATCGAACGCGCTCTGGATGTCAATCTTACCGGCGCCTTCGCCTGCGCGCGTGAGGCCATCAAGACGATGCGCCCCGGCGGCGTGATCCTTAATGTCGCACCGATCGATACCTTTCTGCCTTTCGCACCAAACCATGCCTCTGGCGCGTCCAAGGCGGGGCTGGAGATTTTGACCCGGTGCCTGGCGGCCGAACTCGGGCCGGTTGGCATTCGGACAGCCACCGTCGCTCCTGTCTACAACCGCGCGCCTGGCATCGCTCAGTCGGCAAATCACGGCAGTATCGACCCAGAAGCGATTTGCCGGTCCATCCAAATGGGCAGGATGGGACAGCCGGAAACCGTTGCTGACGCAGCGTTCTCCCTGGCTTCGTCCGACGCCTCATACGTGAATGGTTCCATCCTCCACGTGGACGGCGGCTGGAGCTGTTTTGGCGATCCGGGTTCCGAAAGCAACCTCGATCAAGAAGAACTAACGGAGGCTTGCGAAATGATTGTCGACCATCCGCCGGCCGACGTGCGGCGGCCGGTTAAAGCGATGGCAAGCTTTCGGAAATCGCGCGCCTGTCGAGTCTCTCTGCGGCCCATCCCCTATAACCGAGGAAAACGCCCATGGAATTCGCGACATTCATCCTCGCAGCCCAGCGCGGCTATCATCAATCATCCGACAGCGTCATTCGCAACTCAATCGAACAGGCAGTTCTTTCGGAGCAGGCTGGCTTTAACACCGTATGGTTCGCCGAGCACCACTTTAACAATTACTCGCTGATTCCGTCGCCCTTGATGATGGTGGCGCATTGCGCCGGCGTGACGAGCACCATTCGGCTCGGTACCGCAGTCTGCGTGCTACCGCTCTACCAACCGCAGCGCCTGCTTTCCGAAATCGGCCTCGCCGATATCGTTTCGAAGGGCCGCCTTGAGCTCGGCGTCGGCTCCGGATACCAGCAGTTCGAGTTCGAGCGCTTCGGCATCGACATCGATCAGGCGCCGGCCGTGTTTTCCGAATATCTAGACATCCTCCTCAAGGGCCTCGATCAAGAAATCTTCGAGCACGACGGCCATCAGTTGAAGATACCGTCGACGGCGATTTCGGTACGCCCCGTTCAGAAGCCAAGGCCGCCAATCTGGGTCGCCGCGGCGTCGCCACCCAGCATGGGCCGGGCTTTTCGAGAGGGACATAACGTTTTGGTCACGGCATTTCACGATGGCTTGGATGCCTTGAGCACATTGCGGGAAAGCCTGGAAAAAGCAGCTTCCTTCGAGGGTAAGAATGTCTCGGACGCCAAGGTGTCGCTGTTGCGCTGCTGCTATGCTAGCGACGACGAGGCGGAAATCAACAGCTACCTCGATAATGCCCGCTTCCAACGCCGTCTATCGGAGTCTCTGTACAAGCGCCGCCAGCAAAACAAGGACGGCTATCTGCTGCAGGAAATGCCGACGGAAAAGGACCTGTCGTTCGAGACAATGCGCGAGAACCTGCCGATCGGCAGTGTGAATCGGGTGATCGACCGCCTGCTGGAAGAAATCAGTATCTTGAGACCGGCTCAGATTGCGGTTCAGACCCAATTGGGCGACTTCGACCAGAAGACGATGCTGCGGCAAATCGAGCTCTGGGGAGAAAAGATCATCCCAGCAGTCAACAAGTCGCTTGGTCACGCGGCCGGGATGGCGGGGTGACCTCTCTCATGTTCGCCTTTTCAATTAGCAGAAATAGAAATTCTTTCGCCTGATTTTCTCGGGCGTCGTGTCTCGGATGAGTGCGTCCGGGGAAGGCAGGACACACGATCAATGAACGACGGTTGATCATGCTCTGAACGCGGGTTGGTTTACCGCCGGACCTGATGCGTCGCGGAGCGTCCTCAGTTTTGGTGGCAGCGTCGGAATGTGATCGGCTAATAGTGGTAGCGAGGGTTCGCCTGCCGTGACCGTGCCCCCAGCCTTGCCCAGGAGCACATGGGTTTCTGATCGGCTTTTCTCCTCCTTGAGGAGCTCATGAGCTAGATTTGGGCGGTGTTCAACGCGGTGAAATCTTATGGACCAGACGAAACCCGATAGCTCGCGCGCGGATAGGCGCCCAGCAGCGTCCACTCCGCATTTCCGACGACCCGCCGCCGTCGTGTCCAGTTGTCCTTAGTCGACCACCGGAAGTCGCGGAAGACACGAGCCGCCCGGCCGCTTGCCCCGGATGACAGGCGCGCTTCCTCCTTGGCCGGGGCGATCTCCCTCTCCAGCCGCTGGTTGCGGACAAGACCGAAGACATAGCCGACGTCGTTGGTCTCGCACCAGTCCATCAGGGTGTCCGGGCAAAGCCGGAATCGGCGCGCAGGATGATGCGCACGTTCGGCCAGCGCTTGCAGATCTGCGCGACGATGCGACCGGCCGCCTCGACCGCGCCGGCGTCGATGTCGGATGGCCGCAGCTTGGCACAGAGCAGGTGGCGGCCACAGAAGCAGAATACCTGTGGTGGTGGAGAACGGCCACCCGAGTTCTTCTGAATCGCGTCGAATTGGGCGGCAGGGGTCGTGTTGGTGGGATAATCAGCCCAACGGCGCAGAGACGGACGGACCGAGAGACTTTTGGCGAGCGCTGCAATAGTCACCAGGCTGGGCAAATGTTGTTCCAATCATCCAAACCGATCGTCTGACCAGGCTGCCGCGATCGATCCCACTGCAAGCGTTGCGGCTGCGGCAAAGAACGGTGCCATTGGTCGCCCTATGTCAGCCCACAGACCTCCCAAAGCCATTCCGATGGCTCCACCCGCAGTGAGCACCCCGGAAAACCATGCCTGACCTTCCGATGTTCGATCGGGTGGAAGTGCGTTGTCGATTATATGCTGTATCAGAAGTACGCTTGGCGAAATGAATAATCCAGAGAGCATGAGGATTGGCAGGAGGAGTACCAGTGAGATCCCTGACCACACTCCAATCCCGGCTCCTGTTAGCCCAAGGGCGAGTCCGGACAACGATGCAGTCAGCAGGTGATGTGGGGACCAGTTCCAATGTCTTGCGCCGAAGAAAAGCCCGCTTACAGTACTCCCTATGGCAATCGCGGCGAACGGACCCCCAAAACCAACCCACCGTTCGAAGTCGCCTGCGCCGTAGAGGTGAGGGCGACGTCCATTTGACCGAGTCCCATTGACATTGCAATTGTGACGAACCCAACGAGTAGCAGACTTCGACGCATCAGGATTCTGTACTTTCTATCCCCGTACTGCGTGACGGTTACTTTCTGACCGCGAGTCCTACCAGCCGGAGATAACGAATATCCCAGTCCTCCGAGTACGAGGAATAAACATGTTGCAATTACAGGCAGCGACGGGCTACACGCATACAAGCTGCCGCTAATCAAGGGGCCTATGATGAACATAGCCTCGACCGCAACGGCATCAACCGCATAGGCTGCCGCCAGGACAGCGGGAGAGTTTGGGACGAGGCGCCGCCAAGCGACGCGCATCGCAGGTGCGATAGGTGGAACGGAAAGGCCCACGCACAGTGTCAAGCCGGCGAGCAGAAATAGGCTCACCTGGAGCTGGACCCCAAGCCAGCCTAACAAGAGGAATGCTCCAGATGTCGTCGCTGATACAGCGACGACACGGCGATGCGATCCCGTGTCGAGTGCACAACCCCAAAACGGTGCAGATATTACTCTGCCCAACGCAAATGCACCCGTGACAAGTCCCCCTTGCGCGTACGAGTTCGTTGAACTCCCCACGAGAATGAGCAGACTTAGAGGGGTCATAACGATGGGAAGACGCGCAAAGAATGCCGCCGTGTATGACACCAGAGCTCCCGGGCTCTGGAAAACAAGGATGTAAGTCTTCACCGATATCCCTAGCTCCAACCCTACGCGGAAGTCTGCCCTGGGGAGGTCGGCGCTGTAGCCGCGCTTGAGGTGTCGCGCTTCGCCCAAAGGATAGACACCCAGCCCCATCCCCGCTGGTATACCCACATCGCATGATGTTGTGGCCATCCCCCGCGTTCCAGTGGCACATGTACGCCGATCTTGCTGCAGCTATTGCCAATTACCTCCGTGGCCGATGGCTGGTCTTTGCACGCAGGAGGCTTGGGTATCGCAAGCAGCGTCACGCCCGTTCCGCTGGTTCAGGAACGTGGAGGTTGGCACTCGAAGCGCAGCCGCTATGCGCCTGAGCCTGCCCGGGTCGATATCCGCACCTAATTCAATCTTTGTGATTTCTGCGCAGGTGAGTCCGCAGGTCGTGCAAGATCCTCTACGCTATATCCCACCGCTTGGCGAGATCGCCGAACAGCGGCACCGATATCCACGTGGCCTTGGTTCGTGACGGATGCGCCTGCATTGCTCCTTGAATTCGCCATGGGGCAACTCCTTCTATCCATTTGGGAACTCGCAGCTACTGGGGTAGGACAGACCGATAATGTTGCAGTGCAATATTCACGACAATTGCAACGTAGGTGTCGGAAGACCCCCACACTGCTGCGCGCACCGGGTCCGTGTTGATGAACTGGAAGCCGCCCGTCGCCCCGCCGAAGTTATCGATGGTCTTTTGTGTTACGGTGATCCAGTCGGACAAGCCGATCTCCTTGCTCGTGGGTGACCGTCGAAGACGGAGCAGTCGGAGGCGAGCACAACGCTAGTCGATCCGCGCTGGCCGACGGTGATGAACACATATGCCGGCCAGTGCAGGTCGAGGTTCCCCAGCAACCTGAGCTCTATAAGCGGTCGCTTCTGCCAATGCATCTTGGTGATACCATCGATCGTGCTGCCACCCACGACACGGATCGGCAACTCCTGCCGCGTCGCGAACTGGAGTACAAAAGTCGTGCCAACCGTGCAGAGGAAGCTCAAAAATAACCTAAGTATGGGCACGGTAGGGAGCCAGCCACCACTACCCCGTCGCGGACTCCGCAAATCAGCAATGGGTGCAGGATGCTTGCCCGGTCGAGCTCTGAGGACACTGCTGCGCAGCAAAAATCTCATCATATCTCGTCCGGAACGAGCACCGGTTGGTGGCGCATGGCGCCGCCGCAATTCGGCACAAGCGGCGTGGCCGGCCGTCGAAAACCCGGTTCAGTGAGGGTCCGAGCCCTCGCCGCGAACTCTCGCTCCCGCTTCCTGCACGCGTGTATCCAGAGCCGTCGCATTTCTGCCTGTGGGAGGACAGTGGTAAATATCGCTTTGGTTCTGCCTATGCTGAACGCGCAATGGGCCTCAGCTCGGATTCTCGCGACGCAACCTTCGTCCGATTTTTCCGCGCTTTCCGCTGCGGAGCCGAGGTCGTGATCTTCGCGCCTTTCCTCAGGGGGTTCCGGTACTACATATTGGGAACCATACCCACTCTCCATCTGGGAGCAGGGATGTTCGTTCGCCTCCATTTCGAAGCACGTTGATTCTGCTGTCGTCATTAGTAACCGGGGTCAGATCTAAAACGGTCGCCAAGGCACAGCATCCGACAGCGTCCGTCGGCTTTGTCGGATCAGCGACACAGACTTGCCTAGCCAATTTCTCGTTTTCGGCTTCGTGTAACTAGCTGAAAAACAATCAAAAGATTCTCCTTCGGCTCGATCAGACAGATTTGGCACGAGTTTTGAAGCTCTTCATTGCGAGGCGGCGCGAGCTGCCGACCGCCATTGCGCGATGGATGGAATGAAGGAAGGAAGGCAACATGGCAGATTTGCGTCAAATCGCATTCTACGGCAAGGGGGGCATCGGCAAGTCCACCACCTCCCAAAATACACTCGCCGCGCTTGTCGACCTGGGGCAAAAGATCCTTATTGTCGGCTGCGATCCCAAAGCCGACTCCACCCGCCTCATCCTGAACTCCAAAGCGCAGAACACGGTTCTGCATCTTGCGGCAGAGGAAGGTTCGGTCGAAGACCTCGAACTCGAGGACGTGCTCAAAGTAGGTTACAGAGGCATCAAGTGCGTGGAGTCCGGTGGCCCAGAGCCGGGCGTCGGCTGCGCCGGACGCGGCGTCATCACCTCGATCAACTTCCTGGAAGAGAACGGCGCTTACAACGATGTCGACTACGTCTCATACGACGTGCTCGGGGACGTGGTATGCGGCGGCTTCGCGATGCCTATTCGCGAAAACAAGGCTCAGGAAATCTACATCGTCATGTCCGGTGAGATGATGGCGCTCTATGCCGCCAACAACATCGCCAAGGGTATCCTGAAGTATGCCCATGCCGGCGGCGTGCGGCTAGGGGGATTGATTTGCAACGAGCGCCAGACCGACCGGGAGCTCGACCTCGCCGAGGCACTTGCCGCCCGACTCAATTCCAAGCTCATCCACTTCG
>ATWE01000019.1 GCA_000421085.1 Ensifer sp. USDA 6670 | reverse complement strand
CGCCTTGCCGGCTTCCTTCAGCCGCAGCGCCTCTTCGACCGAGATCTCGTCGAAGGGGTTCATCGACATCTTCACATTGGCAAGCTCGACGCCCGATCCATCCGCCTTGACCCGGATCTTAACGTTGTAGTCGACGACCCGTTTGACCGTCACAAGTATTTTCAATTTCTGCTCCCTTCGGAAAACCTGCATCGACTGTAGTTAGAACATTCATTGGGACTTTCGCAAAAGACCTCATCCCGCACTCTCGAATGTCCAAGCATCCCTGACCACTTGCTGGAAATCGGCCGGCGGCATAAGACCAGATGCAGCAATCGCATCCTCTACGGTGCTGCCGCTCTTTAAGACGTCGGCTGCAATTCGTGCCGCGCTCTCGTAACCGACGATCGGTGCCAGCGCCGTGACGACAACAAGGCTGCTGTTCACATGAGCGGCGCAGCGTTCAACATCTGCCTCTATGCCGTCGACGCATCGCTTGGCCAGCCCCTTTATTGAGCGCGTAAGGATGCGTATCGACTGGAGAACATTGAGAATTATGACCGGCTCCATTGCATTCAGCTGGAGCTGGCCCGCCTCGGCAGCGAATGTAACAGTGAGATCGTTCCCTATGACCTGGTAGGCAACCTGGTTCACCATTTCTGGGATCACCGGGTTTACCTTGCCGGGCATGATCGAAGAGCCCGGCTGCACTGGCGGGAGACGAATCTCCCCAATGCCAGCCCGCGGACCGCTGCTCAGAAGTCTCAAGTCATTGCAGATTTTTGACAACTTCACTGCAATTCGCTTCAGAACGCCGGAAAACGTCACGAACGCGCCTACGTCGGATGTCGCTTCAATCAAGTCTTTGGCTTTGATGAACGAATAACCGGATACTTGGCATAGATGGTCAATTGCCTTTTGGCCGTACGCGGCGGGCGCATTGATTCCAGTGCCAATCGCAGTGGCTCCTAAATTGACCTCTTTGAGCAGCTCGCCGAGCTGCTTTATCCGATCGATATCCTCCTCGACGGTTGCCGCGAAGCCTCTAAACTCCATGCCGAGCGTCATCGGCACGGCGTCCTGCAATTGGGTACGGCCCACCTTGCCAATATGTGCAAACTCGTTCGCTTTATGGGCGAAGCTCTGCCGGAGCAAGTCCAACGCGTCGATGAGACCGCCACACTGACTGACAACCGCCAGGCGGATTGCGGTAGGGTAGACGTCATTAGTGGACTGCGACAGGTTTACATGATCATTGGGATGGAGATGCTGATAGTTTCCTGGCTTATACCCAAGGCGAACGAGCGCAAGATTAGCGATTACTTCATTGGCGTTCATGTTAGTGGAAGTGCCAGCCCCACCCTGTATCATGTCGACGACAAAGTGTTCATGATGTTGACCGGCAATGATACTGTCACAGGCGGCGACGATCGCGTTCTGGATATATGTCGAAAGGACACCGCAGTCCGCGTTTGCGAGGGCACAAGCCTTCTTAACCATCGCCAGTGCAACGACAAGTTCCGGGAAGTCTCTGATCCGTACGTCGGTGATCGGAAAGTTACCGACGGCTCTCGCGGTTTGGATGCCATAGAAGACATTCTCGGGGAGCGCCATCTCGCCCAGAAAATCATGTTCCATCCTGTATTCAACGCTCATGATGTGCATCCAGATTGCAAGTGGGTGTTACAAGAAAACTCTTGAGGGCATGGTCGCCCTGATCCCCTAGCGAACGCGGTCCCTTTCGAATGAGCCAGCTGTTCCCCGCCAGAGACCGCAATTCGATCCGAGATCGATTTTTGCCGGAAAGGGATAAGAGCCAGACTTTGTCTCCGGACCGATATCTTCAGGTGCTCCCCAGTTGCTGAGATTGGAGTACTGATTTCGATCAGTACGCGTGCATCGGCTCGTTCCCTCCTACCCCGGACTCGGCATTGGCACGTGTCCGTCTGCACCTTCAACAACTTGAGCCGCTCGCAAAACGCCACCTGCCGTTGCGTCGCACTCGTCGATCGCTAGATCTGACGCCAAATGTGTCTGTATCGGGGATGGAGGGAAACAATACTTTTCTTCCTCGCAGGTTAGGCGCCGCCTAATCATCTGGCGACCAGAGAAAATCTCGGGTGATGTGGGATTTTCCTAACCAACGCTGAACCAAACACTTATGTCGGCAATCCCCGGTTTCCGTTACATCGAGTCAAACGTCTGGCCCACAGCCCAGAGTATGAATGCAACCTTGAGAGGGACCCAGTATGTCGATTGAGAAGGTGGATACGCTTGTGGTTGGCGCCGGCCAGGCTGGAGTTGCGATGAGCGAGCATCTCGGCAGAAAAGGCATCTCCCACGTGGTCTTGGAACGGAACCGTGTTGCCGAGAGCTGGCGGACCGCTCGCTGGGACTCTCTGGTAGCCAACGGCCCAGCTTGGCATGACCGGTTCCCAGGTCTGACGTTCTCGGGCGTAGATGACGACGCCTTCGCACCGAAGGACCGGGTTGCCGACTATTTTGCCGACTATGCGAAACAGATTTCGGCGCCCATTCGCTGTGGCATCGAGGTAGCGGCGGTCAAAAGGAACTCCGAGGGGCCGAGATTTCGCATAGAAACCTCAGATGGCGTCTACGAGGCCGACAATATTGTCGCTGCAACCGGCCCGTTTCAAAAGCCCGTGTTTCCGCAAATAGTGCCCGAAGGCGAAGGCATCCATCAAATCCACTCGCACGCTTACCGCAACCCAGAGCAGATTCCGGAAGGCGCAGTGCTAGTTATCGGCGCGGGTTCCTCGGGGACGCAGATTGCCGAAGAACTGCTCGGCTCAGGGCGGAGGGTATACCTTTCGGTAGGACCGCACCACCGTCCGCCTCGTCGTTACCGCGGCAAGGACTTCGTGTGGTGGCTTGGCGTTCTGGGGATTTGGGATCTCAGAGCACCGGCCCCGAACACGGAACACGTTACGATCGCCGTCAGCGGCGCGTATGGCGGCAAGACCGTCGACTTCCGACGGCTCGCCGAGCGTGGAATGACCTTGCTTGGAATGGCCAAGTCATACGCGAATGGTTCCCTGCAGTTTGCAAGCGACCTCAAGGACAATATCGCTCTTGGAGATGCCAACTACCTCAATCTCCTCGACCAAGCGGACGAATATATCCGGCAGAATGGACTGGATTTCCCGGAGGAGCCTGACGCACGGAATCTCGCGAAGGATCCGGAGTGCGTGATCAATCCGGTCCTCGAGCTTGATTTGAACAAAGAAGGGATCACGTCGATCATCTGGGCGACTGGCTACTCATTCGACTTTAGCTGGATTCATCTTGATGCGTTTGACGCCAAGGGGCGCCCGATCCACGAGCGAGGCGTTTCGAGAGTTCCGGGGCTGTTCTTCCTTGGGCTTCCCTGGCTTTCGCGTCGAGCATCATCCTTCATTTGGGGCGTTTGGCATGATGCGGCCTATCTGGCGGAACAGATCGCGTCCGAAGATCAGCGATCGGCAGGATTGGGCATGGCTTTCGGGTCATCATCCTTGAGAGGTTAGGGGCGCTCTCCTGGACGGCGGCGCGCGGGGCTTCGCAGCGATGGCCGATCAAAACTGCGTCTCCCGCCATCGAACATTCCTGTTCCAACGAAGGGTTTAGATACGGCAGTGCGAGACGTCTGGGCTGTGGAGTTGATCGGGCTCGGCGAAGGGACGGAAAACAAACGGTTTTTCCCCGGGCATCAGGACCCCGCACATTTCGTTCCAGCTGCCATCTCTGTATCCTGACGGAGAGGAAACAGGAATACAGACATGATCTTGCGGTTCACTATTCGACAATTGGAGTATCTCGTAGCCGTCGGCGAATTCGGCTCAGTGACAGAAGCAGCGGAACGCGTCAACGTCTCGGCGCCGTCAATCTCCGCTGCAATTTCACAACTCGAACGAGAGTTCGGCATTACACTGTTTGTGCGCCGCCACGCTCACGGTTTATCATTGACCCAGGCCGGACACAGCTTTGTCGCTCAGGCGCGTCAAATCCTGCGCGAAGCCCACAAGCTCAATGCGCTTTCTAACGAGCTCACTGGTCAGGTGCGAGGACCGCTTCACGTTGCATGTCTCGTGACATTTGCGCAGACGGTCATTCCCACCCTTCGCCGTGGCTTTTCCGACGCCTATCCAGACGTCGAGTTCTTCCAATACGAGCGCGACCATGCTCTCATACTGGAAGGCTTGCGCATGGCCCACTTCGACATCGCCCTCAGCTATGATCTCGACATTCCAAGCGATATGGAATTTCACGAGCTCGCGGTGTTGCCGCCATATGCGGTCTTGCCGGAAGATCATCCCCTCGCGGGCCGCGGAGGGGTGACAGTTCGCGATCTGGCGCCCCACCCAATGATCCTCCTCGACCTGCCGCATAGTTCGGCTTACTTTCTTTCACTTTTCCAGGACGATGGCTCCTCACCGCGCATAATCGAGCGCACCCGCGACATGTCGGTCATGCGCGCGATGGTCGCGAACGGATTTGGCTACTCCATCGCCAATATCCGACCAGTTTCGTCTCATGTTCCGAGCGGAACGAAACTGGCGTTTGTTCCTTTGACCGGCAATTTGCGACCCATGCGGATGGGAATTCTTGCCATGCGCGGACTGAGCTCGCCACTTGTAGTGCGCCGGTTCATTGATTTTTGCAGCGAAAAACTTCGCACGATGAGCGGTATGAAGTTACCACCCAATTCAGAGGAACGGAAAGGCAGTTCATGACCACGACCATCGACTGGCGCGTCCGCGCCGCGAGCCTGAAATTCCGCAACGACCTTTATATCGACGGGGGTTTTCGCGCGGCGGCGAAGGGCGGGCGGTTCGAAACCGTGAACCCGGCCAACGCACAAATCCTCACGGACGTCGCCCGCGGCACCGCGGAAGACATCGACGCGGCCGTCGCGTCGGCCCGGAGCGCGTTTAACGACGGCCGCTGGTCCAGCAAGTCGCCGGACGAGCGCAAGGAAGTGCTGTTGCGCCTTGCCGCGCTCATCCGCGAAAACGTGCCGGAACTTGCCCTGCTCGAAACGCTCGACATCGGCAAGCCGATCAGCGACAGCTCGACGATCGACGCGCCCGGCTCCGCCCATTTCTTCCAGTGGCATGCGGAAGCGATCGACAAGCTCTACGACGAGATCGCGCCTACCGGGCGCGGCGACCTCGCCATGATCCGTCGCGTGCCGCTCGGCGTCATCGGCGCCGTCGTGCCGTGGAACTTCCCGCTCGACATGGCGACTTGGAAGCTCGCCCCAGCGCTCGCCACCGGCAACTCGGTCGTGCTGAAGCCCGCCGAACAGTCGCCGCTCTCGGCGCTCATGCTGGCCGAACTCGCCTCGGAGGCCGGCCTGCCGGACGGGGTACTCAACGTCGTCCCCGGGTTCGGCGAGGATGCCGGCCGCGCGCTTGGTCTGCACCCGGATGTCGATGCGCTGGTCTTCACCGGCTCGACCAAGGTCGGCAAACTCTTCATGACCTATGCGGGCCAGAGCAACATGAAGCAGGTGTGGCCGGAGACCGGCGGCAAATCGCCGAACCTCATCTTCGCCGATGCCGATCTCGACAAGGCGGCGGAGATGGCGGCCTTTGGTATCCTCTTCAATTCCGGCGAGGTGTGCTCGGCGAATTCGCGCCTTCTAGTGCACCGCTCGGTGCAGGAGGAATTCACGCAGAAGCTGATCACCGCGGCGGCCGCCTGGCCGCTCGGCGACCCGCTGGACCCCGCCACGCGCATGGGCCCGCTCGTCGACAAGAGCCATGCCGACCGGGTCGCGGACTATATTGTCGCGGGCCAGAAGGAAGCGCGGCTCGCCCACGGCGGCGAACGTGAGACGCGCGACGGTTCGGACTGCTATATCCAGCCCACCATCTTCAACGAGGTGCCGCCGGATGCCCGCATCGCGCGAGAGGAGATTTTCGGCCCCGTGCTCGCCATCACACCCTTTGACAACGAAGACGAAGCGCTGCGTATCGCCAACGACAGCGAATTTGGGCTGGCAGCCTCAGTCTGGACCCGGGATCTGTCGCGCGCGCTCTCGGTTTCCGACCGGCTTCATGCCGGGACGATTTCGGTAAACACAGTCGATGCGCTCTCCGCCATGACCCCCTTCGGTGGCATGAAGCAGTCCGGTTTCGGTCGCGACCTGTCGATTCACAGCTTTGACAAGTACTGCGCGCTCAAAACTGTGTGGGTCAAATATTAGGCGACTGCCTCCTTCCAGCGCCGCTATTTTCAGCAGAAGAAGCCGGAGATTGGCGCCGCCTTCATCTCATCGGATCCGTGGATCATTCTGTCACCATATAAACACCTGATTAGTCTAGACATTCCGCCATTGCGAAAGTGGCGGGTGCTTTTCTTGTGTAAGCAACGAGCGGCCCCAAAACATCTGGAGATACCTCGATTAGTTTGAACCTAATCTGTGCTTCCAGAACGTGTCATTTACAGCGCTGTTTCAGCAAACCCAATAATGGTCAAAAGTGAGGAACATCATGCGTGATAGCAGATACGATATCCTGTTCGAACCCCTCGCGATCGGTCCACACCTCGCGAAGAACCGGTTCTACCAGGTGCCGCATTGCAATGGCGGCGGCTATCGCGATCCGTCTGCGGCCGCAGCCATGCGCGGTATCAAGTCCGAGGGCGGCTGGGGCGTCATCTTCACCGAGCAGACCGAGATGCACCACACCTCGGAAATCACGCCGTTCATTGAGCTGAGACTGTGGGAGGACAAAGATGTTCCGGGCCTTCGCCGCATGTCCGACGCCATGAAGGTGCATGGCGCTCTCGCCGGCATTCAGCTTGCCTATTCCGGCATCAACGGCCCGAATTTTTATACCAAGGAAGTGCCGCTCGCGCCTTCCGCCCTGCCGATCCGCACCTTCACCAATGACCCGGTACAGGCACGCGCCCTTGACCGCACCGACATAAAAAATCTTCGCCGCTGGTTCGTCAACGCGGCGAAACGCTCAAAGATCGCCGGCTTCGACCTGATCTGTCTTTATGGCGCGCACGGGTTCGGCATCTTTCAGCACTTTCTGTCGCGCGCCACGAACCAGCGGACCGATGAATATGGCGGGAACCTCGAGAACCGCTCGCGCTTCGCCCGCGAGGTGGTGGCTGATATCCGCGAGGCCGTCGGCGACTCGACGGCCATCACCATGCGGGTGAGCCTCGACGAGTCGATCGGCGAACTCGGCTTCTCCAATGCCGAGGTACGGGAATTTATCGAGCTGAATGCCGACCTTCCCGATTTGTGGGACCTCGCGCATGGCAGCTGGGAGGACTGTTCGGGGGCCTCACGCTTCAAGGAGGAAGGCGCACAGGAACTGCTCGTCAAGGGCATACGCGAACTCTCCTCCAAGCCCGTCGTCGGCGTCGGCCGTTTCACCTCGCCGGACGTGATGGCGCGCATGGTACGCCAGGGCATACTCGATTTCATTGGCTGCGCCCGCCCCTCCATAGCCGACCCGTTCCTGCCGAAGAAGATCGAGGAAGGGCGGATCGAGGACATTCGCGAATGCATCGGCTGCAACATTTGCATCACGGGCGACATGACCATGTCGATCAGCCGCTGCACGCAGAATCCGACCTTCATGGAGGAATGGCGCAAGGGCTGGCACCCGGAACGTATGAACGCAAAGGGCGAAAGCCAGACGGTTCTGGTCGTCGGCGCCGGGCCGGCCGGGCTGGAGGCTACGCGCGCGCTTTCGCTTCGCGGCTATGACGTGACGCTGGCGGAGGCAACGACGACGCTCGGCGGCCGCGTCGCCCGTGAGCGCCTGCTTCCCGGCCTTTCGGCCTGGGGCCGCGTGGTCGACTACCGCCAGTACCAGATCAGCCAGCGCACCAACGTCGAGACCTATCTCGACAGCCGCCTTGGACTGGACGACATCCTTGCCTTCGGCTCCGAACATGTCGCGATCGCCACCGGGTCCCGCTGGCGGAGAGACGGGGTCGCCCGCCAGCATGTCGTTCCCATGCCAATCGATCCCGAGATGACGCTCTGGACACCCGACGACGTCATGGCGCGCCGCCATCCGGAGAACCTCTCCGGCAAGACCGTCGTCGTCTACGACGACGACCACTACTACATGGGCGGTGTCATGGCGGAGGTGATGGCGAGGGCCGGCGCAAAGGTCATTCTCGTGACCCCGTCCGCCTATGTCGCCGACTGGACGCGCAACACGCTGGAACAGGGCGCGATTCATGTCCGTCTCGCAGAGCTCGGCGTCGACATCCGGCTGAACCGCGGGACTACCGCCGTCCGCGCGGGCGAGGTCGAGACCAATTGTACCTATACCGGCCGCCGCAGCGCGGTCGGCTGCGACGCCGTCGTCATGGTCGCGTCGCGCCTTTCGGAGGATACGCTCTACAACGACCTGATCGCCCGGCAGGCCGACTGGGCCGATGCCGGCATAAAAAGCGTGAAAATCATCGGCGATGCCGCCGCGCCTGCGCCGATCGCCTGGGCGACTTATGCCGGCCATCGGTACGCGCGGGAACTCGACACGCCTGACATCGGCGATGCCCTGCCGTTCCGCCGCGAAATCACCCAACTCGAGCCGGCGTGAGGAGCGCGCGATGAACCAGAACAAGGCCATCGAAGTGAAGTCGGTCTCGAAGAGTTTCGGCACCTATCAGGCGCTGAATTCGGTCAGTTTCGCGATCGGCAGTAACGAGTTCTTCACGATGCTCGGTCCGTCTGGCTGCGGCAAGACAACGCTGCTCCGTATGTTGGCGGGATTCGAAAGCCCTGACAGCGGCTCGATCCTCCTGGGCGGCCGGGAAGTCGTCGACATCCCGCCCCACAAGCGGCGCGTCAACACGGTGTTCCAGAGCTACGCGCTGTTTCCGCACATGACATTGGAGCAAAACGTCGCGTATGGGCTGGAGAACCTTGGCTGGAACGCCGCACGCATCCGCGGCCGCGTCGGTGAGATGCTAGAACGCGTGCATATGTCGCAAATGGCGAAACGCAAGCCCGCGCAGCTTTCCGGCGGCCAACGCCAGCGCATCGCGCTCGCCCGTGCACTGGCGCCGGAACCGGAAGTGCTGCTTTTGGACGAGCCTCTCTCCGCTCTGGACCTGAAGCTCAGGCAGGCAATGCGCGACGAACTGCGCACCCTGCAGCGCGACACCGGCATCACCTTCGTCTTCGTCACACACGATCAGGAAGAAGCGCTCGACATGTCGGACCGCATTGCGGTTCTGGGCGGCGGCGAGGTTCAGCAGATAGGAACGCCGACGCAGATCTATGAAGAGCCCGTCAACCGCTTCGTCGCCGACTTCGTCGGCGAGACAAATTTCCTTAACGTCGACGTTCTTGAAACCGCGTCCGGTCAGGCGACCATCCGCACGCCCTTCGGCGTCGTGCTGACGGTGCCCGCGACCGGCCGCACTGCGGGAGGTCGCGCAACGCTCTCCATCCGGCCGGAAAAGATCAATCTGGGGGACCAGGCCCAAGGCATCGCCTTCGAGGGCCGGATCACGAACAAGAACTACATGGGCGGCTACACCCATTACACGTTGGATGTGATGGGAACGGAACTGCGCGCCTCGCGCCGCAATGCCTCACGTGAAGGGGATACGATCACGCTCGGTGCGACCGTTCCCGTGGGATTCGTCCCAGGCTCCGCACGGGTGCTGGCGGCATGACGGACAGCGCGCTGCACGCCACCGCCGAACCGGAGCGCACCCCCCGCATCCGATTTTGGCACGGCCTCTCCTTCTGGGGGCTTCTCCCATCCTGGGTCCTGATGGGCCTCGCTCTGATCCTCCCGATCGCGATCATCGCTGCCGTGTCCGTCGCCACGCGCGGCGCCCATGGCGGCTTCACATGGGATTTCAATCTCGCCGGCTATCGCCACATCCTGTTCAACGAGGGCTGGACGGGCGAGCTTGAATTCACCCCACAATATCTGCTGATCATCCTGCGTACGTTCGTGCTGGCAGGCGCGACGACGCTGATCTGTCTCCTCTTCGCCGTGCCGGTCGCCTATTTCATATGCCGCCAGCCGCCTGGCCGTAAGGCAGCCCTCGTCTATCTGGTGACCCTGCCCTTCTGGGTGTCGATGATCCTCCGCGTTTATGCCTGGATGATCATTCTGGGCAAGGAAGGTACGCTGCCGCGCTTCCTCGAGTATTTCGGAGCCCCGGCGGGATTGAGCTTTATGTTCAACGACGGCGCGACGCTGACGGCAATGGTCTACACCTATATGCCTTTGATGGTGCTGCCGGTTTTCGCATCACTTGAAAAGCTCGACGGCACGCTGATCGAGGCCTCTCACGACCTTTATGGCGACCGTTGGGTGACGCTGCGCCGCGTGATCCTGCCGCTTACCGCACCCGGCATCATCGCCGGCGCCATCCTCGTCTTCGTGCCCTCGCTCGGCGCAGTGCTCGAGCCGACGCTGATGGGGGGCGGCAAGCAGATGATGATGGGCTCGCTGGTCCAGCTCCAGTTCGGCGGTGGCCGCAACTGGCCTTTCGGCGCGGCAATCGCGATGACGCTCATGGCTCTGGTGATGATTTTCCTGATCTTCACCGGGCTGCGCACCGCCCGAAGGGGAACCGCATTATGAGCACACGGCATGACGTCAAACGCTATCCCGGCCTCGGACCTTTGACGGTCCTGTTCTTCGCCTATCTCTATGCGCCGCTCGCCGTGGTGGTGATCTATTCCTTCAACGCCAATCGGATCGCCGGCGTCTGGACACATTTTTCGCTGCAATGGTACGCCTCGGCGCTCAACAATGCAGCACTGATGAACGCCCTCAAGACTTCGCTGACGGTCGCCGCCGCGGCGACGACGGTCTCGAGCATGGTCGCACTTGCGGCCGCGCTCGCGATTGTTCGCGGCAAGAATCTCCGCTTCCGGAAATTATCTGAAACGATCGTCAACCTGCCTTTGCTTCTGCCGGAAATCGTGCTGGCGGTGGCGACGCTGATCCTCTTTTCGCTGGTCGGCATGCAGAACGGCATGCTGAAGTTGATCATCGCTCATTCGGCCTTCTGCACGCCCTTCGCCTTCCTCCCGATCCGCGCGCGCCTCCAGGGCATGTCACTCGATCTGGAAGAAGCGAGCGCCGACCTCTACGCCGATCGGTGGACGACCTTCCGACGCGTGACGCTGCCGCTGATCTTCCCGGGCGTGTTCTCCGGGGCGATGCTCGCCTTCCTAATCTCGATGGACGACTTCATAACTTCGAACATGCTGTCGACCGGCGGCACGACGACGCTGCCCGTCTACATCTTCTCGCTCATCCGCAGCGGCACTTCGCCGGAACTGAACGCGATCGCCACGCTGCTGATACTTGCCTCGCTGGTCCTTGCCACCGCCGCCCTTCTGGCTGCGGCGCGGGGCGCCCGTGACAATGCCTGAAACCATAATCAAAGAGAGGAACAGACGATGAAAAAATACCTGGCGGCCACAGCCCTCGCACTTTGCTTCGCCACTGCCGCACAGGCCGAAGGCCAGCTCAACCTCTATGTCTGGGCCGAGTCGATCTCACCGGCCCTGATCGATAAATTCTCCAAGGAGAACAACGTCAAGGTCAGTGTCGATGGCTATACCTCGAACGAGGACTTGCTGACTAAGTTGCAGGCAGGCTCCTCCGGCTATGACATCGCCACGCCCTCCCAGCATTTTCTGCGCGTGATGATAGATGAAGGACTGATCGAGAACTATGGGGCCAACGAGCTGAAGGCCTACGAAAACATCGATGCACGCTGGCGTAACCAGTGGTGGGACGAAAACCAAGAATATTCGATCCCGATCGCTTACGGGACCGCCGGTTTCGTCGTGAACACCGCGCAGTACAAAGGCCCGACCGACAGCTTCAAGTATTTCTTCGAGCCGGAGGGCGAGCTCAGCGGCAAGATCGCCATGCTCTCCTATCCCGACGAGGTTATCGGTGCCGCCCAGCTCTATCTCGACGTGCCCTTCTGCACCGAGGATCCGGCGCAAATGAAGAAGGTGCTGGACCTCCTGATGGCCCAAAAACCCTCGGTCGCCGTCTATTCCTCCGATAACATCGCGAGCCGGCTCGCCTCAGGCGAAGTCTCCGCGCATTTCTGGTGGGACGGGGAGGAACTGAAGGCGCGCACCAATGGCTCCCCGTTTGCGCTTGCCATGACCAAGGAAGGCCTTGTCGGCTGGATTGACAGCATGGTGATCCCGAAGGGAGCACCGAACCGCGACAACGCGATCAAGTTCATCGAGTTCATGTCCGAGCCGGAAAACGCTACCGAGCAAATGAACTTCTATGCCCACTCCTCGCCCATGAAGCTCGTGCAGGAAAAGGTCGTCTACACGAAGGAAAAGGCACCGGAACTCTATCCGGAAGTGCCGATCGTCTTCTCGCGCACCTGCTCACCCGCCGCACAGGATCTGGTGACCCGCGTGTGGACGCAGCTCCTGCAGTAGTCCCGCTGCGGGGGCGAAAAGCCCCCGCCGCTTCTTGCGGAACGGAGTCAACGATGCCTGCCGATCTCATCATCTTGAATGCCCATGTACGGCCTATTTTCGCGCCCCCCGGCACCACAGCGATCGCCGTGTCGGAGGGGCTACTGCTTGAACTCGGCTCGGATGAAGCGATCCGCCGCCATGCGGGTCCCGAAACCCGCATTATCGACGCGAACGGACGTGAACTGATGCCGGGTTTCATCGAAAGCCACGTGCATCTTTTCATGGGCGGAGCGACGCTCGCGATGCTGAATCTCGGCTCGGTCTTCGGCTTCGAGGCGGCGCGTGCCGCACTTCTCGATTTCGCCGCCACCAACCCAGGCGACGAGATCCTTTACGGCTACGCCGTCAACTATGTGATCTTCGGCGAAGACCGCCGGCCCGACCGTCACCTGCTCGACGCGATCCTCGCCGACCGCCCGCTCTGCTTGCTGGCAACAGACCTGCACTGCGCCTGGGCCAATACCCGCGCGCTTAAACTGGCGGGCATCCTCAACGGCGCGGATTTGGGACCGGGCGCTGAGGTTGTCATGGGCGACGACGGTCTCGCTAACGGTGAGTTGCGCGAGTTCGGCGCCATGAGACGCGTAAGAATGCTCTCTCGTCTCAAGGATCGCGACGGCCTGGGCTACGAGGGCCGCGATATCGTCTCGGACGAGGACCGCACCCATGACAAGGCGCTGATCCGCATGGCGGGCGACTATTGCGCACGCCATGGCATCACCACTGCTGTCAACATGGATGGCAACGCCTATCAGGCCGGTCTGATGCGCGATCTGGCGCTGGCCGGCGACATGCCCATGCGGGTGAGCCTGCCGCTGCGGCTGGAGCAGCGCCACGGTCCGGAGGGCATCGCGCTCATCGACGATTTTGGCCCCGAAGTGCCGGGCCGACTCCATTTCGGTCGCATCAAGCTGTTCATGGACGGGGTCTACGACACCTGGACGGCGCTGACCGCCACTGACTATCCCGCCCGGCCCGGCTTCCGCTCCGAGCCGCTGATCGCGCCCGCCATCTTCAATGCGATGTGCATCGAGGCCGATCGTCGCGGCCTTCAGATTGCGACCCATGCCGTCGGCGACGGTGCGGTACGCGCGACGATTGACGGTTACGAGGCCGCGCGGCACGCCAATGGCTGGCGCGACTCCCGCCACCGCATCGAACATATCGACACGATCGCGCGTGAGGATCTCGAGCGTCTCGCACCGCTCGGCATCGTTGCCTCGATGCAGCCCGTCCATCCACCCGGTTCAGCGGGGCTGCCGCTGGAGCCTACCACCACGATCATGGGCCGCCACCGCTGGCCGACCGCCTTCGCCTGGCGGATGATCCGCGAGCGCGGCGTGCCGCTTGCCTTTGGGACCGACTGGCCGGTTTCACCCATCTCTCCGCTCTACGCGATCCACTGCGCACTCACACGTCAACCTTGGTCCGCCGACATGCCCGACCAGCGGATCAGCCTGGACGAATGCCTCCTCGCCTATACCACCGGCGGCGCCTATGCCGGCTTCGCCGAGGACCGTCGCGGCCGGCTCGAACCCGGTCTCGACGCCGATCTGGTGCTGATCGAAGGCTCGCTGGACGGCCTTGCCGAAACCGAGGATGCAGCGAGGGTCGCGCTGACGGTTTGCGGCGGAAGCATTACCTTTGACAGGACGCTGTGATGGAAACCTTCGACTATATCGTCATCGGCGCAGGTTCAGCCGGCTGCGTGCTCGCCAACCGCCTCTCGGCTGATTTCTCCAAACGCGTGCTCGTGGTCGAGAACGGCGGCAGCGACCGCGATGTCCGCGTAAAGGTGCCGGCGGGCATCCTCGCCATGTATGGCCGCCCGCGTTTCGATTACGGCTTCGTCGGCACGTCGCAGCCGAAACTCAACAACCGCCGCATTCCGGTGAATCGAGGGCGGATGCTCGGCGGCTCGTCCTCGCTGAACTCCATGCTCTACATTCGCGGCGCAGCCCAGGACTATGACGAATGGCGCAGCCTCGGTTGCGATGGCTGGAGTTGGGAGGACGTGCTTCCCGTGTTTAAGGATCTCGAACGCAACCGCATCGGCCAGGACCCGGCATTGCACGGCACCAATGGCGAGCTTTTCGTCGATCGCCCGAAGGACCCGAACCCGGTTTGCGAGGATTTCATCGCGGCCGGCGAAGCGCTCGGCCTGCCGCACAACGCCGACTTCAATGGCCCGAGCCAGTTTGGCCTCGGCATCTATGACGTGACGCAGAACAACGGCATCCGCTTTTCCGCCTACAACGCTTTCCTCGAGCCGGTGCGCAATCGCCCGAACCTCACCATCTGGACCGGTGCCGAAGTCCGGCGTCTGACCCTGCAGGGCGCGCGCGTGACCGGGATCGAGGTATTACGCCAGGGGCAGCGCGTTGTCGTTGCCTGCCGTGGCGACGTCGTTTTATCGGCCGGCGCCATCGGTACACCGGTGATCCTGTTGGCCTCCGGGATCGGACCGGGCGCGGCTTTGCAAAAGCAGGGCATCGCGGTCGCGCGCGACATGGCCGGGGTCGGCCAGAATCTGCGCGACCATATCGACGGCATGATTACCGTGCGCAGCGACTCGTCGCGCACGCTCGGGATATCCTGGCGCAATGCAGGCAGTCTCCTTGCGGCGCCCTTCCGTTTCGCGGCGAACCGCAAGGGCTTGCTCTCCACCAATTATGTCGTTGCGGGCGGCTTTGCCCGCACCCGTTATGCAGATGGACTGCCGGACGTGCAGTTCCACTTCGTGCCAGGCTACCGAAGCCATCGCGGGCGCCTGGTCGAATGGGGTCACGGCTTCGCCATCCATACTTGCGTGCTCCGCCCGAAGTCGATCGGGGAGGTCCGGATTACCCGGCAGGGCGACGGCATCACGCCGGACATCGACCACCGATTCTTCAGCGATCCGCAGGATGCCCGCGTGCTGGTCGAGGGGATCAAGCTCGCCCGGTCGATCTTCGCCGCATCGCCGATGCGCAGCCTCAACGGGCGGGAAATTCTGCCCGGACCGGATGTGCAGACGGATGACGAAATCCTCGCTTATCTCCGGGCCGAGGCCTTGACCGTCTATCATCCGGTTGGCACGGCGAAAATGGGACGCGATAAAGCGTCCGTCGTCAATCCGGTTTCGATGAAGGTTCACGGCTTCGACGGTCTGCGCGTCGCCGACGCCTCGGTGATGCCGACGCTGATCGGCGGGAACACGAACGCGCCTTCGATGATGATCGGTGAAAAATGCGCCCGAGCAATGCGAAGTGCGGCGGCTGGAGAAGGAGGAGTATCTCGGAGCAAGGCCGAGGTGACGCCATAAGAAACCGAGGCCGCGGAGGCCGAGGTCCTCGCTTTCAGAGATACATGTGCCGGATCGTGTCGTCGCTCAACATGCTCTCGCGAGATCCCTCGACGGCAATCTGACCGCGCACAAGCAGATAGCCGCGATCCGCAATGGACAGCGCCTTTTCTGCATTCTGTTCAATGAGCAGAATGGTCTTGCCTTCGGCATGGATGCGCGCGACCGTTTCGAAGTACTCGTCGATCAGTTTTGGCGAAAGGCCGAGCGACGGCTCGTCCATGATCAGGAGTTCAGGATCGCCGATCAGCGCGCGGGCAAGTGCTACCATCGCCTGCTCGCCGCCAGACATGGTGCGCACCTGCTGGGCCATACGCTCTTGCACGCGGGGAAAAAGGCTGTAGGTCGTCTCGAGCCGCTCGTCGAAGCGCGCCTTGGACCGCGAGGCGTCATAGGCGAGCTTCAGGTTCTCGCGCACGGTCAGCGACGGAAACAGCCGCCTTCCCTCGGGCACGAAGCCAACGCCTAGCGCCCCAATGTTTTCAGTTCCGATGCGGGCGACCTCCTGCCCCATCAGTTGCACCTCGCCGCCGTCGAGCGGCAACTGTCCCGACAGAGCCTTGAAGGTGGTGGACTTTCCCGCGCCATTCGGACCGAGCAAGCAGACGAGCTCCCCCTTGCGCAAGTTGAGCGAGACGTTGCGGAGCATTGAGACCTGCCCGTAGGAGGTGCTGACATTCCTCAGTTCAAGCATCTTCCACCGCCTTCTGTCCCAAATAGGCCTGCTGGACACGCGGGAGCAGGCGCACTTCGGCAAATTTGCCCTGCGCGATCTTCTTTCCGTAGTCGATGACGATGACGTCCTGTGGCAGTTCGGCCACCAGCCGCATGTCGTGTTCGATGATCAGGAAGGAGAGTCCCGGATTTTCCGCCATGACACGCCGGATGTCCGCTACCAAGTCGGCCGTGTCGCGATCGTCCATGCCGGAGGACGGCTCGTCCAGGAGGATCAGCTTCGGCTTCGACGCCAAGGCGCGAGCGACTTCCAGGCGTCGCCGATCGGCCTGTGGCAGGATGCCGGCGGGTTGGTAGCGGCGCACATAAAGCTCATTCGACAAACCCTGCAGGATGTGGCCGGCTTCTTCCGCGCAGCTGTCCAGCTCGCGGCGGGAACGGCGGGGCCTAAGCAATGCGGCGAGCACGCCGGTTTTCGTGCGCGCATGCATTCCGATCATCACATTGTCGAGAATCGACAGGTCGTCAAACAGGCGCGAAGACTGGAACGTTCGCGCAATCCCCTTTGCCGCCACCTGATGGGCGGGAAGACCGGTTATATCCTCGCCGTTGAGCACGACACTGCCAGCGGTCGGTCTATAGATGCCGGTGATCAGGTTGAAGAGCGTCGACTTTCCGGCTCCGTTCGGGCCGATGATGCAGGTGATATGGGACGGCGTCAGATCGAAATTGACGTCGTCGACGGCAACGAGCCCGCCAAAACGGATGCTCAAACTACGAAGCGACAGGAGCGGTTGCGTCATGCGTGGGCTCCGTAGTGGCGCTGGCGCTGCGGGAACAGGCCCTTGGGACGAAGTACCAAGAACAGGATCACGACGACCGAGACGAAGAGCAGGCGGTAATCCGAAAATATCCGGAGTTTTTCCGGCAGCAGCGTCAGCAGAAAGGCGCCGACGATCACCCCGAACGTGTTGTCCATGCCGCCGACGATCACCATCGTCATGATCGTCACCGAGACGAGGAAGGTGAAATTGTCGGGCGAGATGTAGGAGACATAGAAGGCGTAGATGGTGCCCGCGAAGGCGGCGAGGAAAGCGTCCACCGCAAAGGCGAGAATCTTGTACCAGGCGACGTTGATTCCCTGGCACCGCGCCGCCAGCTCGTCGGCGCGGATTGCGTTCCAGGCAAGCCCGATACGGCTTTCGTGCAGGCGCTTGGCCGAGAGGACCGCCACTCCGAGCAGCGACACCACAAGGTAGTAGAAGTTGGCTTGCGAGGGCAGACGGAATCCGAGGATCACGATCGGCTGCATGAAGGAATGGCCGAAGAGCGTCGGCGCGGGAATTCCGACAAGGCCATTCGGGCCACCGGTCCAGCTCAGGTTGTTCAGCATCTGATGGATGACGATACCGAAGGCGATCGTGACCAACGCCAGATAGCTGTCGCGCGTGCGCATGGACGGAACACCGAGGAGAAAGCCGAAGGCCGTGGCGACCAGCGCCGCCGCCGGCAGTGTAGCCCAGAGCGACAGGCCGAAATTGATCGCCAGCAGTGCCGATGTATAGGCACCGATGCCGTAGCTGGCGCCGGTCGCAAAATTTGGGATGTTGGCCGAGCCTAACTGGAAATTCAGTGCCAGCGCCAGCACCGAGTAAAGCAGCGCGAGGATGACCAGATGCAGTGCATAGGTATTGGCGCCGAGAAAGAACGGATAGATCAGCACGACAGCGATGCCGAGGACGGCCGCGGTCTGGCGGCACGACCGGAAGGCCGCGACGATCGCCTCCTCGATCCGCGGGCGGAGCTGCATCAGGGCGAAACCGGCCCCCATGACCGCGACAAGCGCAAGCACGAGCGGCGTCGACTCCGCCATCAGCAGCGCCCAGAGCAAGGTCGCGCCAAATGTTTCGGCAAAGACGACGATGAGCGTGGGCGACAAGGCAGAGCGTGCCGCCGTATCGGTGAGCGGGATGGACATGCGCCTAGACCTTTTCAACGACGGGTTTGCCGAGCAGGCCCGAAGGACGCACCCAAAGCATCAGGATCACCAGCAGGAAAACGAAGACGAGCCGGTAGGAGGCCCCATCGGCCATGTTGGCCTGAACCAGCGCCTCGATCCCGGCAATGGCGAGCGAGCCGAGGATCGCGCCGTTCATCGAGCCCAAACCGCCGATCACGGCAGCCGAAAAGCCGATGAGCCCGAGTTGCACACCGAAATCGAAGCGCACGACGCCTGCATGGCTGGCGAAGAAAAGCGCACCGAGGGCGCCGACCGCGGAGGCGAGGAAGAAAGTGAAGGCGAAGATCCGCTCCGGGAAGATGCCCATCAACCGAGCGGTCTCCCGGTCTTCCGCGACGGCGCGGATGCGAGTGCCGATCGATGATTTCTGCAGGAGGACATACATCAGCGCCACGGCCCCAATCGAGCTCACGATGATTGCGACCGGCTGCAAGGGGATTTGCGCCGCGCCCATCGAAAACGTGCCCTCGACGATGGCCGGAAATGCCTTCGGGTTCGAGCCGTTCGGATAGATCGCGCGGATCAGCTCGCGCACGACGGTGCCAAGGGCGACGGTTGCGACCAGCGCCATCATGGCGGGCGAGCGGCGGAAGCGGCGAATCACGAGCCTGTCGACGCCGATGCCGACCAAACCGGTCACGACAATCGCGATCAGCAGGGCTACCACCATCGCGGTCGCGCCGTTCCCCGCAAGAGCGCCGAGAAGCGCCTGCAGGACCGCCAGCGCCACGAAGGGCGCTACCATGGAGACGTCGCCATGGGAAAAATGGATTACGTTCAGGAGGCCGAAGAGCAGGCTGAACCCGATCGCGACCAAAGTGTAGATGCTGCCCAGCACCATCCAATTCATGAGGTACTGGACGAGAAGGCTGTCCATGTCGGCCTCTCCCCTTGAAATCTGTTCCCGTTTTTGGGCCGAAGGATGCAAGAACTGCGACGGTGCGTAAATTGAAAACACGCCTCTCCGGCGTAGCTTTTTCCGAAGCACAGGGTCAGCAAAAACGACTTAATCAACGAACCACCCGACGCTAAGCTCGCCCGCAAAACAACCACAGCACAGCAAGTGCGGAAGATACGCTGTTAAACCAAATCAGTATCTTCCACCGGGGACAGATCACCCGCGCGTCGCGCGGCAGCTCATAATGGAGAGGTTTCAATGGCACATTTCCACATCAGCCGACGTGCCGCGATCGCGGGGATTTTGCTTTCCACACTTGCCTTCGCAGCGCCAGCCCATGCCGACAAGGTTCGCGTCAAGCTGGGTTTCCTCGGGCCGCTTTCGGGCGGTAACGCACAGCAGGGTCTGGGTGCCAAGAACGGCTTTCTGTTAGCCATCGAACAGGCGAATGCGAAGCCCGATTCCCCATACGAATTCGAAGGCGTCGTACTGGACGACGCGTCCGATCCGCAGACCGGCGTCTCCGCAGCGATGAAGCTGGTCAACGATCCCGACGTGGTTGCTGCGACGGGTCACTGGAACTCGCCGGTGGCGCTTGCGACCATGCCGGTCTTTGCCCGGTTTCAGACGCCGCTGGTGATCTGGGGCGCGATTTCTCCTGCCATCACACAGCAGAACCTCCCGGAGGTAACCCGTGTCACCCCCACCCTTCTCACGGAAAACAAGCCGCTCTCGGAATGGGTCGTGAAGACGCTGGGTGCCAAACGCATCGCGATCGTTGCGGATACATCCGACTTCGGTAAAGCCAATGCGGAAGCAGTCAGCACTTTCGTGCCGGACGCGGGCGGCGAGATCGTCTCCACCGATCTCCTGCCGGTCGGCTCGACGGATTTCCGCACCATCCTGACGGCACTCAAACCCAAGAATATCGACGCAATCTATTTCGGCGGGGTCATTACCGAAGCCGGCATTCTGGCCAAGCAGATGAAGGAAGTGGGTCTCGACAAGCCGATGCTCGGCACGTCTGGCATGTATGACCCGGAATTCATTTCGGTGGCGGGCGACGCGGCGCAGAATGCCATTGTTTCCTATCCCGCGGCGGCGGTGACCGAGAAGCTGAAGAAGCTCGATACCGATTATGCCACGCGCGGTTTTGCCGAGGCGGCAAGCCCCTACACAAAATACGCGTTCGACGCGACCAACGTGATCATCCAAGCTATCAACGAGGCCGGCACCGAGGATAAGCCGGCGCTCTCCGCCGCAATCCGCGCGATCAAGCACGACGGCGCGACCGGCACAATTACTTTCGATGAGAACGGTCAGACCGAAACTCCGGTCAAGATTGAGCTGAAGACCGTGCGCGACGGTGCTTGGACCGACTACAAGCCGAACTGATCGCAGGCCTGACCTCAACGCCTCCGCTAACAACAGGCGGGGGCGCTTTCATCCGCGCTTTGCGCCACCATGGAGAAACTGATGCCTGTCCATACCCGCATCCGTCCGTTCAACACCAAGGACACCTATCCCGAGCAGAGCCTAAACAACGACCTCTGCCAGGCGGTGGTGGCCCGCGGCACGACGGTTTTCGTGCGCGGCCAGATTTCGCAGGACCTCGACACCCGCGAAAGCCTGTATATCGGCGATGCCGCGGCCCAAGCCCGCCAGGCAATGGAAAACATCAAGATGCTGCTGGAAGAAGCCGGCTCTGATCTCAGCCATATCTGCCGCGTCGTCGTCTATCTGATCGATGTCCGCTACCGCGAGGCAGTCTATCGGGAAATGGGCAAATATCTTCAAGGCGTGTTTCCTGTCTCGACCGGCCTGGTCGTCTCGGCGCTTGCGCGACCCGAATGGCTGGTCGAAATCGAAGCGACCGCCGTTATTCCCGAACAAGCTTAAAGGAGGGCGGCATGACCTTTTCCGTCTCGGGCCGCTGCGCTGACACCGGCATGTTCGGCATTGCCGTATCCTCCTCTTCGCCGAGCGTTGCGGCGCGGTGCGCCCATGTGCGGGCCAATGTGGGTGCGGTTTCGACTCAGAACATCACTGATCCCCGTCTCGGGCCGAAGGGGCTCGAGCTGATGGCGCAGGGCCTTTCGGCCGAAGCGGCGCTGGAACGCCTCGTGGCGGAAGCGCCGCATATCGAATACCGCCAGCTGGCACTCGTCGATGCGCACGGCCGAACCGCGAGCTATTCGGGTTGCAGGACGCTCGGCACCCATGCGACCGCGCGGGGCGACAATGTGGTGGCGGCCGGCAACATGCTGATCACAGCGGAAATCCCGAAAAAGATGGTCGAGGCTTTCGCGGCGACGAAGGGGCGGCATCTCGGCGACCGCCTGATTGCCGCAATGCGCGCGGCAGTCGCCGCGGGCGGCGAGGAAGGACCGGTTCATTCGATGGGCTTGATAATGGCCGACCGGGTTTCCTGGAACGTCGCGGATCTGCGCGTCGACTGGACCGAGGGTGACCCGATCGAGGAATGCGCCGGCCTGTGGCAGCGCTGGCGCAAGGAAATGGACGCCTACGTTACGCGCGCGCTAAACCCGACCGAAGCTCCGAGCTATGGGGTGCCGGGGGATCTTTGAGGACTGATGGACGCATGATCCCTTCCACCGCGGATATCCTCGCTCGCCTCGTTGCCGAACCGACGGTGTCGCGCACCTCGAATCTCGCGCTGCTCGACTATGCTGAAGCGCTGCTTCGCCCCGTCGGCGCACGGATCGAGCGCTTTGCACATATCGACGGAAGCCGCGCCAATCTCTGGGCCACAGTCGGACCGGACGAGCCCGGCGGCGTGGTGCTGTCGGGCCACACGGATGTGGTCCCAGTCGAAGGACAGGAATGGCGCTACGACCCTTTCACGCTGACCGAACGCGACGGGCGCTATTACGGGCGCGGCACCGCGGACATGAAGGGCTTCGTGGCTGCTGCATTGCGGGCGGCCCTCATTGCTGCCTCGAGCCCCCTGAAGGTACCGCTGCATCTTGCCTTGTCTTACGATGAGGAGATCGGCTGCATCGGTGTGCGCGGTCTGATAGATGCCCTAGCCAGGCGGCCGGCGCGACCGGCGCTCTGCATTGTCGGCGAGCCGACGGGCATGCGCATTGCCACCGGCCATAAGGGAAAGCTCGCGCTCAGGGCTTGCTGCCATGGACAGGAGGGACACTCGGCGCTTGCCCCCAACGCCCTGAATGCCCTGCATCTCGGAGCCGCTTTCATCAACGCACTGCAAGCGCGTCAGGAGGAATTGTCGATTAAGGGTGCTCGTGATCCCGACTACGACGTCCCCTACTCCACCATTCACGCCGGCATGATGCGCGGCGGAACCGCGCTCAACATCGTGCCGAAGCGTTGCGAGATCGATTTCGAGATCCGCAACATTGCTGATGACGACCCGCAGGACATCCTCGCCCGCATCAAGGCCGACGCAAACGCGATCGCCTCGCTCCATCGCAACCGATTTCCGGCGGCCGGCATCGAGATAGACGAGGTCTCCGGCTATCCCGGCCTGAGTGCCGCTTGCGATGCACCAGCCGTAAGACTGTTGCGGCGAATCCTCGGCCACGGCGACCCGACACTGAAGGTCGCCTTCGGCACCGAAGGAGGAGTCTTCAACGAAGGCCTGGGCATCTCCACCGCGATCTGCGGCCCCGGCTTCATGGATCAAGGCCACAAGGCGGACGAGTTCGTCAGCGCGGATCAACTGAAACAGTGCGACCGGATGATGGCGCGCCTCATCGATGAGCTTCACGCTTAAGCCAACTGCTGCGCGATTCAGGGGTTTGATTTATCCGCATCGACTGCCGGGCTTTAAAGCAGCTCGCTGGTTTCTTTGGAGACAATCGACCCGTTTCCCGCTCGACGATAGCTTCAGCCATGGCCGGTAATGGTCCCAAAGCTCAGGGATGGGCTCCGCGTGACCACGATCTCGTGCTCGCTCGTTTGTGGATGAATGTTATTTTCTCATAAATCTGCGCTTGCTTGTGGCAATGGCCGCTTGTGGCGCGCGGACCGGCCCTGAGCCGAGCGGGTGCCGAACTTCTGCAATCGACCCATTGCTGTCATCGGAGACCGTCAGGTTGAATGGCTCAATTGTGCTCCCAAAGTAGACCGCGGCTGAAATCTGCCTTGCGACGTTCAGTCCCTGTTCAGGCCGCATATGAAACGGTTGCCATTGGCGGGCGCCAAGGTGGTGCGTTATCTGGCCGTGGCGGCCGTTACCTTGAACTGGGCATAAGCGCATTGCTCGAATCGATCGTAGACATACAGCGAGACATCTATCTCGCCTTCGCCGAGCATATCAAAACCTTCGCGAATGGCGACGGGTGGACGGCCTTCCTGCCTATGGGGATCGTCTTCGGCGCGGTGCACGCAATGACGCCCGGCCACAGCAAGGCCGTGCTTGCTACATATCTCACAGGATCGTCGGCGGGTATGAAACGTGGACTGCTCGTCTCCATCGCACTTTCCACCACCCACGTCACCATGGCCGTGCTCATCGCACCGTTCTCGCTGCCACTGGTGTCCGTCATGCTCGGGAGCGCCGGATCGGCGCCGCTGCTCGAGGACCTGAGCCGCGGTCTGCTCGGCCTCATCGGAGCCTGAATGCTGTGGATTGCCTTCTTCTGCCCGCCGCATGTGCACGGCGAAAGGGAAGGTGTCGCCGTCGGCTTCATGGCCGGCCTGATCTCTTGTCCGTTGACGCTGTTCGTCATGACCTTCGCCATTTCGCGCGGCGTGCCCGAAGCCGGGATCATGTCGCGTTCGTCATGATGACGGGGGTGGCACTCACCCTCTCCAGCGTGGCACTCGCGACCGTCTTCTTCCGGATGCGGATCGAGAAGGTGCTCGCGACCCGGCACGCTCTGCTGGCCAAGATATCGAAGGTTGTCGAGGCCCTCACCGGTCAGATCCTGGTGATCATCGCATTGCGGGAGATCCTCATTCGTTGAAGAGGGTTCGCCGCCGGTTGCGTCAGCATTCCTCCGGCGGCTTCAGCCGCCGGAACTGCATCAGCAACAGCAGATCGTAGACAATCTTCAATGCCCCGCAGATAAGCAGAGGCCATGCTTGGGACGAGGCGGCGAAGAGGGCGCCGGCCAGGACAGGGCTGGCCGAGGCTGCAAGACTGCGCGGCACCGACGTGAAGCTTGCAGCGGCGGCCCGCTCCGCCTCGGTGACAACGGCCATCACGTAGGACGAGCGCGTCGGCACGTCCATCTGCGACAATGCAGCCCGGACAAGCAGAAAGGCAAGCGCGAGGGGTAATGTGGGCGCAAATGCCGCCAGCATCAGAGCGATGCTCGACGGTATGTGCGTGAACACCATCGTGTTGATCAGGCCGATGCGTCGCGACAGCCATGCGGCCACAGGGAACGACAGCGCCGACAACACGCCCGACCAGAAGAAGAAAACACCCGCCTCTGAAAGCGACAGGCCAAATCGCTCGAACAGCCAAAGGGCGAGCAGTGATTGGACGACGAAGCCGCCGGCGAAGGCATCGAGACTGAACAGCGCCGCGAGTTTGAAAACAACATGGCGCGAAGGGCCGAGCGCGGCCGCAGCGCCCGCGTCGGCTGCCGGGCGGCTCGGGATGCGCGCGTAAAGCAAGCCGCCGAGCAGCCCGAGAAGCCCGTAAACGACGAACATCGCCCTGATGCCGCCAAGACGATCAAGGCCAATCGGGCCAAGGAGTTCGGGTACCGCTGCTGCGAGGCCACCTATCGCTCCGGCGAACGCGCCTACGAGGCTATAGCGCGCGAACATCCTGGTTCGCTCACGCTCCATCACTTCGCGGGTGAGCACGGCATGCTCCAATGGCACGAACACGCTGACACTGCCGGCCGAGGGATTGATCGTGCCGGCAAATGCGATGACCAGCAGCAGCGCGTAATCGTGGACAACGGCAAAGGCCACACCTGTTGCAATCATCAAGCTCGCGCCAGCCAGCAGAAGTTGGCGGTGATCGTGCCAGGCCCCGAGGAAGCCGACACATATCGTCAGCAGCGCGGAACCGAGGAGCGATGCGGTCGCGATGACACCGACTTCTAGCGGCGTACATCCGAGGGCGAGCAGATAGATCGGCAACAGCACGGCCACGAAGCCGTCGCCGATGTCCCGCAGGGCGCGCGCCGCGAAGAGGAAAGTCGCAGGGTGTATCCGCAGCACCGTTCTCGTCTCTCGGTCGTTGATAGATGCATGAACGGCGTGGCGTTTGCCGCGCCCCACCTGAAGCCGACAAAGATGCCGGAACGCGGTGTCGGTTGCCAATGGCCGGTGGAGAATTTCGGCCACTCCCGCGCGCTTGTCGAGCTTGGCGAATCGGCGACTAAGATCAGTCCATCGACGTATAAACCGAGCCGCTTGACAGCGCCGGACAATGAGCGGAAAACATCCGGTATGGGGTCGCGATCACCCCACGAGGCGACAGCCGAAGCATCGCGTCCATTCAACCGCTCACACGGAGGACGCGTCATATGTCGTCACTTCTTGAAATCTCCCCCGAGAAGCTCGTCCGCCTTATTGGCACCCCGAAATGCCCCGCGCTCATCGATGTCCGCATCGACCAGGATTTTGACGAGGATCCGCGCTTGCTACCCGGTTCGGTCCGGCGCGACTATCGCAACGTGCGGGAATGGGCGGCGGAGCTCGATTCAGACTCCGCAGTCGTGATCTGCCATCGCGGCAAGAAGCTCAGCTGCGGCGTTGCTGCCTGGCTTCGCAACTATGGCATTGCCGCCGACGTTCTCGAAGGCGGCTTCGAGGCCTGGGCCGAGGTAGGCTATGCGGCGGTGCCAGCTTCTGCAGTTCCGGAGCGGGACGCCAGCGGCCGCACCGTCTGGGTGACAAGGGCGCGGCCGAAGATCGACCGCATCGCTTGCCCTTGGCTGATTCGCCGCTTTGTCGATCCACAGGCCGTCTTCCTGTACGTGTCGCCGCCCGAGGTCGAGACGGTTGCCGAGCGCTTCGCCGCGACCCCATTCGACATTGATGCGCCGATCCGCTGGAGCCACCGGGGCGAGCTTTGCACCTTCGACGTCATGGTCGAAGAGTTCGGCCTTGCGACCGAACCGCTGCTACGGCTCGCGACCATCGTGCGCGGGGCGGATACGTCCCGCCTCGATCTTGCGCCACAAGCGCCCGGCCTGCTTGCGGCATCTCTCGGCCTGTCGCGCATGTATGCCGACGACATCGAGCAATTGGAGGCGGGGATGCTGCTCTACGACGCCTTTTACCGCTGGTGCCGGGATGCTACCGACGAAACGCATAACTGGCCGTCGCCGAAGAAGGATTCGTGAATGACCGAGACTGCAAACAGGGCCGCGCCGGCTGCGGCGCGGCAAGAATACGCTCACGGCATTGCCTTCGGTGAAGCCGTCCGGGTGTGGGCGAGGATCGCGGCCCTGAGCTTCGGCGGTCCGGCCGGACAGATCGCGGTGATGCACCGCATCCTCGTCGACGAGAAGCGCTGGATCGGCGAGCACCGTTTCCTGCATGCCTTGAACTACTGCATGTTGCTGCCCGGACCCGAGGCGCAGCAGCTTGCCGTCTATCTCGGCTGGCTGCTGCACCGCACCGCCGGCGGCCTCGTCGCCGGGACGCTGTTCGTACTGCCGGGCTTCCTCGCCATCCTGGGCTTAAGCTACATCTACGCCGCCTTTGGCAATGTCACCGTTGTTGAAGGGCTGTTCTTCGGCCTGAAGGCCGCGGTGCTCGCCGTCGTCGTCCATGCCGTCTTCCGCATCGGTAGCAGGGCGCTCAAGAACCGGCTGATGCTCGGCATCGCCGCAGCCGCTTTCATCGCCATCTTCTTCTTCCGCGTCCCATTCCCGCTGATCATTCTGGCGGCGGGCATCATCGGCTACATCGGCGGCCGCTCCGGTTCGCCGCTCTTCCGGATCGGCGGCGGTCACAAGGCGGGGACTGGCCCGGTGCTCAAGGACGAGGATTCGCTGCTCGGCGAGGAAACCCCGGCGCATGCCCGTCCGAACCTTTCCTGGTCGCTTCGGGTTTCGGCGGTGTTCTTCGCGATCTGGCTCGTCCCACTGGCGCTGCTCACCGCCTTTCTTGGCGTGGACAATGTCTTTACCCAGATCGGGCTGTTCTTCAGCCAGATGGCCGTAGTCACCTTCGGCGGAGCCTACGCCGTGCTCGCCTATGTCGCCCAGGAGGCGGTTCAGCATTACGGCTGGCTGAAGCCCGGCGAGATGCTCGACGGCCTTGGCATGGCCGAGACGACACCGGGCCCTCTGATCATGGTCGTCCAGTTCGTCGGATTCATGGGAGCCTACCGTGATCCGGGATCGCTGAACCCGATGACGGCGGCGACGCTCGCGGCGATCCTGACGACCTGGGTGACCTTCGTGCCGTGCTTCCTCTGGATTTTCCTCGGAGCGCCCTTCATCGAGCGCCTTCGCAACAACGTAGCGCTGACGGGCGCGATGTCTGCGATCACCGCCGCCGTCGTCGGCGTAATCCTCAACCTTGCCGTCTGGTTCGGCCTGCACACACTGTTTTCTGAGGTGGTGATGTGGAAGCTCGGATGGTTCGCCCTCGACGTTCCCAATCCATCCTCACTGGTATTGCCATCACTCCTGCTGACAGCGGCGGCCGCGGTCGCAATCTTCCGCTATCAGGCTTCGATCATCGCGACGCTGCTCGCCTGCGCCGTCGCCGGGCTTGTTTGGACAGTCGGAGCAAATGCCTTGATTTAGATCGATGGCGGCATTTGACGCTTGATGCTGCCGGACTCACGCCTCACGGCTCGATCAGCCTGTGCGCTCCTTCCTCCCATCCAGGCTGCTACGCGATCCGAATTCTTGCTATGCTTCCAGCACGGGCACGCGGAAGGGAATTGGATGAATGACGTGGGCGGCAGTTTTCGCGACAGTTCCGGCGCGGTGGTGCGGCCACCGATCGCCTGGGCAGTTGCGGCCTTGGCTGGGTTCGTGCTGGATGCTCTCTATCCGTTGCCCTTCCTGTCGGCGGCCATGCCGGCCGGTTGGATAGGCGCTATCGTGTTCCTCGCCGGCCTGGGACTGCTCGTCTGGGCGGCGACGACCTTTCGCCGGGCGGGCACGCATATCCAGACCGTCCAGCCGACGACGACGATCGTCGACGAGGGCCCTTACCGCTACACCCGGAACCCGATCTATGTCGGAATGTTTCTCGGCCTGATCGGCCTCGCCATCGGCTTCGACAGCCTGTGGCTCCTTATCATGCTGGTGCCGTTCTACTTCGTTATTCGGTACGGTGTGGTCGCCCGCGAGGAAGCCTATCTCGAGCGCAAGTTCGGCGACGTCTACCGCGCCTACAGGACCCGCGTCCGCCGCTGGCTGTAGCGCAGGGAGCGTACCTCCCTGTCGGCTAGCCTGTTTTCGCCGGGACTCGGAGCTGCTGGACGACCGCTTCAGGCCGCAAAGGGGCCGTTCCACCCGTTCGCGTCGGACTTCTTGTTTCCACCCAATGCCGCCATTCGCCGAAAGCTCTGGGGATGTCGGTACTGGCCCCAAAAACAGGACCTTCACGCGTCTGAGTTCCCAATCGAGGAAGCTAAAGCACGTCGCACCGGACATATCGAAGCCGGAATTCGCATGGCTGCCTATTACTGCTAGGCAGCTTGTAACGATGCTCAGATTGCGCCTGCCGTAATGAACTGTGTCCGTGAACTTCAATACTTCAATACCATCCGGTCTTCTTTCCGAGGGCCGCCGCTTCGGCGCTGTTCGGCGAACCTGGCCCGCGCCCTCGAGCCCACGCCCGCGCTCGACTGACATAGAGATATCCGTTCGAGGACCAAAGTTGCTGTGAGGCTCCCGGGTATGATCTTGCCGTTGCAGAAGCGGTAAGGGCTCAGCCAAGAGCGTGGCTTGCCAGGCCGTAGAGGTTTGTTCCGGGCATCACATCCGCGGAGCCTTTGCCCTGACGAGACATTGCGATCACTGTGTCGAAGACGGTCAGGCCCGACTGTAAGAGGAATGTGGCGAAAGCGCCTGTCTCGACCGGTGTGTCGAGCCTCAAAAACTGATTCTGGTGAGCGGCAACATGCTGTCGGATAACTGCGATGGCATCGGCATCAGAGTCCGCAACGACTGGGCCGATAACATGACCTCTGCCAAAAGGACGGCAAAGCGCGAAAGCGTGCGGCCGACCGTCGCGAAACAACCCGTAACCTTCGGCTTGTGCGAAGAGTTTGCCAATTAGGGCGGCCCGCGAAATACCGAAAGCCGATGCATCCAGTTCAGCGACGGCGGCAAGGTCCTCCCCTTCCAGCCGCCGAACCGCTGACTGCTCCTCCGGCGAAGACCTCTCGGTCGAGAGGCGGGCGATGCCTTGGCATTGATAGATGGTCCGCAAGGGCTGAAAACCGAGCGAATTATAAAGACGGCGGGCGGCCCTCGTCGCATTGAGCCTGAGATTGCGCCCCCGGCAATCCGAAAGTACGTGATCCATAAGCCAACGTGCGGTCCCGTTTGTCTGCAGTCGCGGGGAAGTGATCACCATTCCTATGGTCGCGAAATCGTCACCATGCGGGAACCACATGGCCGAACCTGTTAGCCTGCCAATATCATCGCGCGCGACATAGCCGTGGCCGCACTCGCGCAGAAACTGCAAATCCTCCGAACGCAGAGGCCATCCGACGGAAACGGACAAGGCATGCAACTGTTCGAGATTGGCGCTCTCGATTGTGGCCGCATGCATTTTGAAGCTGTCGATCAATTTAGATTCGGCTGCCGGTGCGCCCACCCCTTTTGCCTCCACGCCATTGTTTTTGCTTTCGTCTAATCTTCGCTAATAGAGTTTCAGCCAGGCGGCGGCGAAAGCTTTTCTTCCTCACAATAGGACCTGACGCACGATACGATTCGCTTGAGAGCCCATCGCGCGCACAACAATCCTCCGAATTCGACGCGCTTTCAGCATATAAATCGTTCACCGGCTTCTAAGGTACCTGTCGAAAAGCGAGGCGCGGGTCGCTGGCTCTCACCTCATGCGGTGACGCGTCGATATCAAACCTTTCGTTGTGAACGCATGATCGGCAGCATCGATCTCGAAAGCCGGGCATACTATGAGGGCACCGATGCAGGCAAAGGAAATCCTGGAGAAGCTCGTTGGCTTTCGCACTGTCGTGGGCCTGCCCAATGAAGATATAGTGGCTTGGATCCGCGGGTTTCTGGAAAGCCACGGCATCGCAGTCACGGTCCTTCCCGGTCCAGAGGGCGATCGGTCGAACATCTTCGCCACCATCGGGCCGAAAGAGGCGCGTGGCTATATTCTCTCGGGTCACATGGACGTCGTTCCGGCGGCTGAAGCCGGCTGGACGAGTGATCCCTTCCGCCTGCGCGCCGAAGCGGGCCGGCTCCATGGGCGCGGCGCCACCGACATGAAGGGCTTCCTCGCGGCCGTTCTCGCCGCCGTTCCCACGCTCGTGGCCAAGCCGCTTCGCCAGCCGCTGCATCTCGCCTTCTCTTACGACGAAGAGGCGGGCTGCCGCGGCGTGCCGCATATGATCGCGCGCTTGCCGGAACTCTGCGCGAGACCGCTCGGTGCGATCGTCGGCGAGCCGAGCGGTTTGCGCGCAGTCCGCGCCCACAAGGGCAAGGCTGCCGCCAGACTGACCGTCAAGGGTCGTTCTGGCCATTCTTCACGTCCCGACCAAGGGCTGAACGCCCTCCATGCTGTCACGGGTGTCCTTGCCCGCGCGGTCGCAGAAGCCGACCGACTGACCTATGGTCCGTTCGAGCATGCCTTCGAGCCGCCCTACTCCTCCCTACAGATCGGCACGGTAAAAGGCGGCCAGGCGATCAACATCATTCCGGACACTTGCGAGGCCGAGTTCGAGGCACGGGCGATTTCCGGCGTCGATCCGGCGGAACTGCTCGCGCCGGTGCGACACGCCGCCGAGGCACTGTCGGAACGAGGCTTCGAAGTAAACTGGCAAGAACTAAGCTCCTATCCTGCACTTTCGCTCAGCCTCGATGCGCCACTTGCGCGGCTGCTTGAAAAATTGACCAGTCTCGAGCCTCTCCCGGCCGTCAGCTATGGCACCGAAGCGGGGCTTTTCCAACGGGCCGGCATCGACGCGGTCATCTGCGGCCCCGGCGACATCAATCGCGCCCACAAGCCCGACGAATTCATTCACGTCGATGAGCTCCTCGCCTGTCAGGCGATGATCGAGCGGCTCGGCGAGAATTGTCGCGCCTGAGGCTTCGAGAAGGAGACGCGCCATGACCTTCCTCTTCAATTCCGACGCAAAACGTGGCGCAATCTTCGCCAAGGCCTTTTCGCGTGAACTGCCGGAGATTCCTTTCGCCACGGACCCGGCGGCGGTCGATCCGGAAACGGTGCGCTACCTGATCACCTGGACACTTCCCGAAGATCTCTCGCGCTATAACAATCTTGAAATTCTCTTCTCGGTCGGCGCCGGCGTCGACCAGTTCCGCATCGATGCAGTGCCGCCGCATGCGCAGGTGGTGCGCATGGTCGAGGACGGCATCACCCGGATGATGCAGGAATATGTGACGCTTGCCGTGCTCGCGCTTCACCGCAACCTGCCGGCCTATCTCGAGCGGCAGCGATGCGAGAATTGGCAGGCCATTGCGCCGGTCCAGGCAGCCGAACGCCGCGTCGGCGTGCTCGGTCTCGGTATGCTCGGAACTGCGGTACTTGATCGGCTGATGCCTTTCGGCTTTCCACTCTCCGGCTGGAGCCGCAGCCCGCACGAAATCGAAGGCGTGAGATGTCTGACCGGCCGGAACGGCCTTGATGCTTTGCTGGTCTCGACCGACATTCTTATCTGCCTGCTACCGCTGACCGACGAGACGCGTAGTCTGCTGAATGCCCAGCTCTTCGCCAGGCTCCCGGCCGGTGCGGCGCTCGTCCATGTCGGGCGCGGACCGCAACTCGACCATCAGGCACTCCTCCAGGCGCTCGACAGCGGCCATCTCTCCGGGGCCGTGATCGATGTCACCGACCCCGAACCGCTGCCGCCGGGTCATCCCTTCTGGGGCCACCCAAAGATCCTGCTGACGCCGCACATCGCGAGCGTCACCCAGCCGGAAACCGCCGCGAACGCCGTGATCGAGAACATCAAACGGCATCGGTCAGGTCTCAAGCCGTTTGGGCTGGTCGACCGTCGCCGCGGCTATTAACGCGCGTCGAGTTGAAGGCGCAACCATGTGAAACGCTTAACGTCTTTTTTTCATGAATGTTGTTGTCCCGAGACCGCTGCACAGGTTCGGCGATATGCATCAAGATCTAACTGCAGGAAAGGAAAACCATGTCGCTCTTGAAAACCATCGAGACCAACCCCTCTTTCGCGCCGCGCGAGTCTAGCCCGCTCCCCGAGCGTCTGGTCTCCGGCAATCCCTCCTTCAAGACCTGGGCTCAAGACGTCGCCCGCGGCGAGATGATCCATACCGGCGTCTGGGAAGCGACCCCCGGCGAGACGCGCTCGATCAAGGGCGAGACCTTCGAGTTCTGCCATATCCTATCGGGCGTCGTCGAACTCACGCCGAAAGGCGGCGAGCCGGTCGTCTACAGGAGCGGCGACAGTTTCGTCATGAAGCCGGGTTTCGTCGGCGTCTGGAAGACGATCGAGAAGGTGCGCAAGATCTACGTGACCGTGAAGTAGTACGCGACGCGTGATCCGATCGGGGGCCCTCATACAGGCTATCCCCGCGGATCCGCTCGAACGGGTTCGGCGGAAACTTGCCGCAGACCGGCAGCCTCGCCGAAAACCGCACGTTCGCGGCTTTCCGGCGTATCGTCGCTTTCCAACCCGTCAATCGCTCCCTCCCGCCCCTTTCGGTTTGCTCAGGCGCATCGCCGACGCGTCACCGTCGCGTCCATCCCGGCCTCCAAACATTTCACTGTCCCGTCGCCGAAAACGTAATTTTCCGCCGTCGTTGTTCCTTCACTCGATGCATGCTGCTCGGCTTCGTCCGTTAGCCTTGGCTTTAAGCCCATGTCGAGGATGCGCGATGACACTCAGCTTTGATCCGGACACACTTCCCCTGCCCATCGGGCATTTCATCGGCGACCGACTGGTTTCGGCCGAGGGTGTCATCGGCATGCGTCGCCCGTCCGATGGCAAGCCTTATGCGGGCTGCCCTCTTGCGGACGAAGCTCTCGTTGACCGCGCAGTCGAGACGGCCAAAGCGGCACTGAAATCGAGCAACTGGGGCGGCGTGCGGCCGCGCGAGCGTACAGTCGTGCTGCAACGCTGGGCCGACCTGATCGAAAAGGAAGCAGGAACCCTCGCCAAGCTCGAAGCGCTTTCCTCGACCCGCCCCGTCGGACACCTCGTCGCCGGCGACATTGCGGTCAGCGCCGAACAGATCCGCTTCTTCGCCGAATTCGCCGACAAGGAGGGCAGTGATCTGGTGCCGACCGACGACGCCAGCCTTGGCATGATCATGACCGAGCCCTCGGGCGTCATCGGTGCAATAACGCCCTGGAATTTTCCCATTTCCATGGCCGCCTGGAAGCTAGGACCGGCGCTCGCCGCCGGCAATGCGGTGGTGCTGAAACCCTCCGAAATGACGCCGTTCTCGACAGTCTATCTTGCGGAGCTAGCGATCCGCGCCGGCCTGCCTGCCGGCCTCATCAACATTGTGCTTGGCGATGGGCCGGTAACCGGCAATGCGATCACGGGTCACCCGGACATCGCCAAGGTGAGCTTCACCGGCTCGACCGGCGCCGGCTCTGCCATCATGGCCAACATTGCGCGCACTGGTATCAAGCCGATGACGCTGGAGCTCGGCGGCAAGAGCCCGCAACTGGTCTTTGCCGACGCCGATCTCGAAAAGGCCGCAGCGGCGATCGCTCAGAGCGTGCTTTCGAATGCCGGTCAGGCCTGCGTCGCCGGCTCCCGACTGATCGTGGAGGAAAGCATCGCCGCCCCCCTTGCCGAGGCGATCGTCACGCGCATGAAGGCTGCGGTGCCGGGTCCGACCTGGGATGAGACGAGTGAATACTCGCCGATCATTTCGAAGCGCCAGCTGAACCGCATCCACGGCCTCGTCGAGACGGCCGTTGCGGCGGGCGGCGAATGCCTGTTCGGAGGCGCCCCAATGGATGTGCCGGGATATTTCTATCAGCCGACGCTGATGGCCGTGCGCGAAAGCTCCTCGCCAGCGATAGCCGAAGAAATCTTCGGTCCGGTCCTGACAATGCAGACTTTCGCCGACGAAGAGGAGGCATTGGCGCTCGCCGATCACCCGACCTACGGCCTTGCCGCTGGCCTCTTCACCCGCGACCTGTCACGCGCCCTGAGGCTGACACGCAGGCTCCGGGCCGGTACCGTTTGGGTCAACCGTTACAGCCGATCGCGCGACCACATCCTGCCGACCGGAGGCTACAAGCGCTCCGGCATCGGCAAGGATCTCGGCCGCGAGGCGTACCACGCCAACCGCAAGAGCAAGAGCGTGCTCATCAGCCTCTAGGGAGCTTCAATGAAATCCTATTCGATCGCACTGATTCCGGGCGACGGCATCGGTCAGGACGTAACCGATGCCGCTTGGCAAGTTCTTTCGACCGTCGCCAGGCACTCGGGCTTTACGCTCACCGGTACGCCGTTCCCATGGTCCTGCGCCTTCTATAAGGAAACGGGCGCGATGATGCCGGCAGACGGCATCGAGATCCTGCATCGGTTCGATGCCATTCTTCTGGGCGCCGTCGGTTGGCCGGCGGAGGTGCCGGATTCCATCTCGCTGCACGGCCTGCTGCTGCCAATCCGCAAGGCCTTCGTGCAATACGCCAACATTCGCCCGCACCGACTATTACCGGGCGTGCAGGGGCCGTTGAAAGCTGGAGCGTTCGACATTCTCTGCATTCGCGAGAATACCGAGGGGGAATATTCCGGTGCCGGCGGCCGCGTGCATCAGGGAACGGCGGACGAGGTTGCGATCGAAACCTCGATCTTCACCCGCACGGGCGTCGAGCGGATCCTGCGCTTCGGCTTCGAGCAGGCACGTCAGCGTCGCGGCAAGCTCGCCTCGGTGACCAAATCCAATGCCCAGAAATACTCGATGGTGTTCTGGGACGAGATCACGCGAGAGCTCGCTGCCGAATACGCTGAGGTGGAGATGACGAGCTACCACATCGATGCCATGGCCGCGCGCATGGTGATGGCGCCTGAAAGCCTCGACGTGGTCGTCGCCTCCAACCTCTTCGGCGACATTCTCACCGATCTCGGCGCGGCCATTCAGGGCGGGCTCGGTTTTGCCGCGTCGGCCAACGTCAATCCAGACGGGAGCGCCCCTTCCATGTTCGAGCCGGTACACGGCTCCGCTCCCGACATTGCGCATCTCGGCATCGCAAACCCCATCGCCTCCATCTGGTCCGGCGCCATGCTGCTCGAGCATCTCGGGGAAAGAGAGGCAGGGCGGAGGGTCATGGACGCGCTTGAAAGAACAACCAGTCGCGGCGTCGGCACGGTGCCGGGAAAAGAGAGAACCGAAACCATTACCGCGGCGGTTGTGGCCGCGCTCGACTGATTCCAGGAGGACAGCACATGAAATTGAAGGACAAGGAACTTTTCCGGCAATCTACCCTGATCGGCAGTGAATGGATCAATGCCGACTCTTGCAAGGTCGTGGAGGTCGTCGATCCGGCCAGCCAGGCGGTTCTCGGGACCGTGCCGGATATGGAAACTGCCGAGACCCGTAGGGCCATCGAGGCCGCCAACACGGCTTTTGGGCCCTGGAAGAAGAAGACGCATGCCGAACGGGCGGTCCTGCTCGAGCGCTGGTATGCGCTGATGATCGAAAATCTTGAGGATCTGGCCCTGCTGCTGACGATGGAGCAGGGCAAGCCGCTCGACGAAGCCCGCGTCGAGATCCGCTACGGCGCTTCCTTCGTCAAATGGTTCGCGGAGGAAGCGCGGCGCATCGGCGGCCACACCATCCCCTCGCCGACCCCGGACCGCCGCATCGTCGTGCTGAAGGAAGCGGTCGGCGTCTGCGCCATCGTTACGCCTTGGAATTTCCCGAACGCGATGATCACCCGCAAAGTGGCACCCGCGTTGGCAGCCGGCTGTACGGTGGTCATCAAGCCTTCGGAATTCACGCCCTTTTCGGCGCTCGCCCTTGGCGTGCTTGCCGAGCGCGCCGGCGTTCCGGCCGGCGTCATCAACATCGTGACCGGCATGCCGACGGCGATCGGCAACGAGTTCATGGCGAACGAGACGGTGCGCAAGATCTCCTTCACCGGCTCGACGCGCGTCGGCTCGCTTCTGATGCGTGGTGCCGCAGACAGCGTCAAGCGCCTCTCCCTCGAACTCGGCGGCAATGCCCCCTTCATCGTCTTCGACGATGCCGATCTCGATCTCGCGGTCGAAGGCGCGATCGCCTCGAAGTTCCGCAACGGCGGTCAGACCTGCGTCTGCGCCAACCGCATCCTGGTGCAGGCCGGCGTCTACGACGCCTTCGCGGAGAAGCTCGCTGCTCGCGTCAACGCGATGAAGGTCGGTCCAGGCATGGAGCCCGGCGTAGCGATTGGCCCGATGATCAACGAGGGGGCGATCGAGAAGATCAACCGCCATGTCGAGGACGCGCTTGCTAAAGGGGCGAAGGTTGCGGCGCGAGGAAAATTGCTGCCGGAGGGCAGGCAATACACCGCGCCGATCGTGCTGACCGGTGCCACGACCGACATGCTGCTCGCCAGCGAAGAGACTTTCGGCCCCGTTGCCCCGCTCTTCCGTTTCGAGAAAGAAGAAGAGGCGATCACGATCGCCAACGGCACGCCGTTCGGCCTAGCTGCCTATTTCTTCACGGAAAGCCTCAAGCGATCCTGGCGCGTCGGGGAAGCTCTGGAGTTCGGCATGATCGGACTTAACACGGGCGCCGTCTCCACCGAAGTCGCTCCCTTCGGCGGCGTCAAGCAATCCGGCCTTGGCCGCGAGGGCGCCCAGGTCGGCATCGAGGAGTATCTCGAGATGAAGAGCTTTCACATCGGCGGGCTTGGATAGCCCGTCGGTTCTCGGCGCATCGCCTTTGATCATCCTGCCGGGCGGTTCGTCACCGCCCGGCATTCGTTTGTCGGCGCAGCGCCGGTGCGGCACGTTAAAGGAACGGTGATGGTTTTAAACTCATTGAGGAGTCTTAGCGCCTCGGGTGGGCGCCATTCAGGGGCAATCCGGAAGACTTGAAGATGCGCCCGGGGCGCCTAGCCTACTGGATCCTGTCCAGCATCTTGTAATACATGCCGACAAAGGGCAGGAACCAGGGCTTGCCGAAATGGCCTGGCACCGCCGGCCATTCGAGACCCTTCAGCGGATTACGGTCAGACCGGTCGAGGATCGCGTCCGCCATGATCATGCCGAGATGTGTTGAAAGCTGCGCCCCATGGCCGGAATAGCCCATGGCATACCAGACGCCGTCGTGATAGCCGGCGCGGGGGAAGCGGTCTTTAGTCATGTCGACGAGACCGCCCCAGCAATAGTCGATCTCGACATTGGCAAGCTGCGGGAAGATCTCGGCAAGGCTCGCCTGGAGGATCGCACCGCTTTTCGCGTCCGAGCGTTGGTCGGACGTCGCCGAGAAGCGGGCGCGGCCACCGAAGATCAGCCGGTTGTCGGGTGAGAGCCTGAAGTAGTTGCCGATGTTCATCGACGTGACGCAGGTGCGGTTGCCAGGCATCGTTGCTGCGATCTCCGCTTCCGCCAGCGGCCGCGTCGCGATGATGAAGCTGCCGACCGCGATGATGCGGCGGCGGAAATAACCGAAGATCGACGGCGTATAGGCGCCGGTGGCGACAAGCACTGCATCCGCAGTGACGCCGCCGCGCGGTGTTTTCAGGTGATGACGGCGGCCCGCCTGTCGATGCTCCGTTACGGCTGCCTGCTCGAAAATCATAGCGCCGTGGCGTTGGGCCGCTTCGGCGAGGCCGACGACGTAGCGGCCCATATGCATCACCGCGCTTTTCTTCGAGAGCATGGCGCCGAAGAAAGGCGCGCCGACTTCCTGCTTCAGGTCGTAGGCGCTGAGAAGCGCGGTATCTGGGTCGACCTCCGCGTGCACGGCTTCGAAGTTGCGGGCGATGGCGTCAAAATGCTGGGGCTTGGAAGCAAGCTTCAGCTTTCCGGCGCGGCGGAAGTTGCAATCGATGCCCTCCTCCGCGATCAGCGCCTCGAGCGTGTCGATCGAGTCGTCGAGGGCCTTGTAGAGCGCAATCGCGCGCTCCCTCCCGAGCTCCACCTTTGCCGCGAGATAGCTGTGCGCAAGGCCGTTGTTGAGGTGTCCACCATTGCGGCCGGAGGCCCCCCAGCCGACCTTCTCCGCCTCCAGCACGACGACCTTCGCACCCGCCTTGGCGAGCTGCAGGGCGGCGCCGAGGCCGGTGAAGCCGCCGCCGATCACGGCGACGTCGAAACGGCCTTCGACCGGACCCTGAGCAGCCCCGGCAAAGGCCGGGGCGGTGTCGTGCCAGTAGGACAGGAATTTCATGGCCATACGCCTTCTCTCTAAAGACCGACGACGCCAGGAAGCCCCGAAATGTCGGAGATCTCCACGTAGCCGTAATAGGGATTGGCCGGCTCGTGACCGCGATTGACCCAGACCTTGTTCTTGATGCCGAGGTCATGCGCCGACATCAGATCGTAGCGGAAGGAGGATGAACAATGGAGGATATCCTCCGGACCGCAGCCCAGCATGTCGAACATGTATTCGAACGCCTGGAAGTGCGGCTTATAGGCCTGCGCCTGTTCGGCGGTGTAGACGGCGTGGAAAGGAGCGCCGAGCTTCTCGACATTCGACATGATCTGCGAGTTCATCGCGTTGGACAGGATGACAAGCGGGATCTCCTTGGCGACCTTGGCAAGACCGGCAGGCACGTCGGCGTGCGGACCCCAGGTCGGCACCCGCTCATACACCATCCGACCGGCCTCCTCGTGGAATTTTATGCCATTGCGCCTGCAGGTCCGCTCGAGCGAATTGTGCACCACCTCCGCGTAGGGCTTCCAATCGCCGAGGATCTCGTCGAGACGATAGGCGGCGAAATTCTTGATGAATTCAGCCATGCGCGCCTCGTCGAGTTGCTCGCTGTAAAGGTCGCGCGCCGCTTCCGCCATCTGGAAGTTGGTCAGCGTGCCGTAGCAGTCAAAGGTGATGTATTTCGGACGGAAGCTCGTCATCTGTACTATCCTTGAAATAGCGGGCCAGGGTTTACGTGTAAGATCATAGGCGCCAGCTCATTCCTCGGCTCACCTGATTTCGCAAGGATCGAAGCAGAATCTATCGTATCCCGAGCCGGCTTTGGCAGAAGGTTGCGAGCTTTGCCTGCCGCTCTGCTTCCTGCCGCCCCGCATTTTCGGTTCCGTTCCTGCCTGCCAGCATAAGATGCGGCGGTTCGTGAGAGCAAAGCTATAAGATTTCGCGTTGGCCGCAGCCTTCAGACGAACTGCCGGCCGGCACTCCTTCAGACTTCAGGCAGAAATGAAGGACATCCCCATGCAGACAAATCAGATCGAACTCACCGCCTTCGGTCCCGAGTATCTGGAAGCCGCCGTCAGGCTCTCGCGGCAGGCCGGCTGGCCGCATCGCCTGGAAGATTGGCAGATGGCGCTCGCCTTGAGTGAAGGCGTAGTGGCTATTGAGGACGCCCGCGTTGTCGGCACCGTGCTTGTCACGCCTTATAAGGCGGACTGCGCGACCATCAACATGGTCATCGTCGACGAGGCGGTGCGCGGTCGCGGCCTCGGTCGCAAGCTGATGGATGCCGCATTCCGGATCGCTGGCGACCGCCCGCTCCGGCTGGTGGCGACGGCCGAGGGCCTGCCGCTCTATGAAAAGCTCGGTTTTTGCGAGAGCGACGTCGTCCTGCAGCATCAGGGTGTAGTCGGAGAAATCGCCGCACCGGCCGAAACGGAGGCCGCGAGCACTGCCGATGTCGAAGCGATCGCCAAGCTCGACCGACTTGCCTTCGGCGCCGACCGTGGGGGGTTGTTCGCCTATCTCGCCAAGGTGGGCGAGTTCGCCGTCCTTCGCCGCGACGGCCGCGTCTCCGGGTTCGCCGCGTTGCGTGCCTTCGGTCGTGGCGAAGTCATCGGTCCCGTGGTCGCCGGCGACCTCGATGATGCCAAGGCACTCGTCGTCCATTTCATCGCCACCCGGCCCGGCCGGTTCCTCAGAGTGGACACGACGGCCGCAAACGGCCTCGCACCCTGGCTTGCCGAACAAGGACTGGCCCATGTCGGCGGCGGCATCGCCATGATGAAGCCGCCGATCCGCCGACCCGCCGATTCCATCGCTAACACCTTTGCCCTCGCCAACCAGGCGCTCGGCTGATCCGGAGGCTCTTGATGTACAGCAACTCCCTCATCGAACTCGATCGCGCCCACCTCATCCATCCGGTCGCCTCCTATCGCGGCCACGAAAAGCTCGGCGTGCGCGTGCTTGCCTCGGCCAAGGGCGCGACGGTCACCGACACTTCCGGCAGGCAACTGATCGACGGCTTTGCCGGTCTCTGGTGCGTCAATGCCGGCTATGGCCACGAGACAATCGTCGAAGCGGCGGCAAAGCAGATGCGCGAACTGCCCTACGCGACGGCCTATTTCGGCCTCGGTTCGGAACCGGCGATCCGCCTCGCCTCAGAGCTCGCTGAGCGCGCGCCGGGCGATCTAAACCACGTCTATTTCACGCTCGGCGGCTCCGATGCCGTCGACAGCACGATCCGCTTCATCCGCTACTATTGGATCGGCCGCGGCGAGCCGCAGCGCGACCAGTTCATCTCGGTCGAGCAAGGTTACCACGGCTCCTCGACGGCCGGGGCCGGCTTGACAGCGCTGCCCGCCTTCCACACCGGCTTCGGCATACCCTTCGACTGGCAGCACAAAATTCCGTCGCACTACGCTTACCGCAATCCGGTGGGTAACGATCCGCAGGCGATCATCGCGGCCTCGCTCACAGCTCTCAGGCGCAAGGTCGGGGAAATCGGCCCGGAGCGCGTTGCCGCCTTCTATGCTGAGCCTATCCAGGGATCGGGCGGCGTGCTTGTGCCGCCCAGGGGCTGGATGAAGGCGATGCGCGAACTCTGCCGCGAACTCGGCATCCTCTTCGTTGCAGACGAGGTGATCACCGGCTTCGGGCGCACGGGGCCGCTCTTTGCCTCGACCGAAGACGAGATCGTGCCGGATTTCATCACCACGGCCAAAGGTCTCACTTCCGGCTATGTGCCGATGGGTGCCGTCTTCATGGCCGACCACATCTATCAGACGATCGCCGATAGTGCCGGCGCTTCCGCCGTCGGCCACGGCTACACCTATTCGGCCCACCCGGTCAGCGCCGCCGTCGGCCTCGAGGTGCTGAAGCTCTACGAGAACGGTCTCCTGGAGAACGGCGTGATGGCCGGTGCCCGACTCATGGAAGGTCTCGAAAGCCTGAGGGATCACCCGCTCGTCGGCGATGTGCGCGGCCGCGGCATGCTCGCCGCCATCGAGCTCGTGGTCGACAAGGCGAAGAAGACCCCTTTGCCGGCAGCCGCGCAACCCGCCCGCCGCATCTTCGACCGTGCCTGGGAAAACGGTCTCGTCATCCGCGCCTTCGCCAATGGCGTGCTCGGCTATGCGCCGCCTCTCTGCTGCAGCGAAACGGAAATCGAAGCGATTATCGAGCGCACCCGCCAAACACTCGATGAGACCCTGGAGGACCCGGATGTTCGCCAGGCTCTGAACAGCTGACGCATGACGGGGCGCGATATATCGCGAAAACGTTATATTCGCAATTTTGTGCCGCTACAGAATGTCTTTTCGGCCACTTCCGTGCGGCACAAGTGCCAAACTCAATCGAGGAAAAGGAGCGGATTCCAGCAAATTCGCCCTTTTCACCAAGAGCGGGAAGCATCCGCCGGGAACAGTGTAATCTTCTTCACCAAGCCGGTGCTCCGAGCGGGCGCCCGAAAAACTGGGGAATCGACGTGCGCAAGAGCCTTCCAGAATTCAAATACATGACTTTCGACGTCGTCGGCACGCTGATCGACTTCGAAGGTGGGCTCAAGGACTGTCTCGCCGGCATTGCCGCCGAGGCAGGTGTCACGATCGATGGCGAGGAAGCGCTCAGCCTTTACCGCGCGGCACGCTATTGCAAGGACCCCGACCTCTTCCCGGACGATCTCGTACGGGTCTATCTTGAAATCGCACCAAAGCTTGGCCTGCCAGCCCAACCGAAATACGGAGAACGTTTCAGGGATTCCACGAAGAACTGGAAGGGTTTCGCCGACAGCGCCGAGGCGCTAGCGCGCCTGGCCAAAGGTTGCCGGCTCATCGCGATGACCAATGCCCGTCGCTGGGCCTTCGATCTCTTCGCCCAGCAGCTGGGCAATCCGTTTCACGCAGCCTTTACGGCCGACGATACCGGGACTGAGAAACCGGACCCCGCCTTCTTCGAGAAGGTTTTCGATTTCGTCCGCTCGGAAGGAAACTCAAAGGACGACATTCTGCATGTCGCCCAGAGCCAGTATCACGATATCGGCATTTCCCGAAAGCTCGGGTTGGCCAACTGTTGGATCGAGCGTCGCCACGCACAGAAGGGCTATGGCGGCACGATCGAGCCCGCCGAATTCACCGCGCCCGATTACCATTTCACCTCCATGGCAGGCCTTGCCGATGCCGTGGCCGTCGCACGCGGCTGACCAGTTCACCGTATCGGGTCCAAACCGCGCAAGACGGGCAGCCCGCCACAAAACGAAAAGGGGAATGACATGAACGACAAGATCACCAATTGGACCAGATCCGACGACGCGATGGTCGAAGCCGCCATTCGTCGCGGAGCGACGCGCCGCGAACTCCTGCAGATGATGTTGGCCGGCGGTGCTGCCCTCTCTGCCGGCACTCTGGTGTTCGGCCGAGCCGGCGATGCGGTTGCCGCAACGCCGGTGGCAGGCGGTACGCTCAGAGCGGCCGGCTGGTCGGCTTCCACCGCCGACACGCTCGACCCGGCCAAGGCATCGCTCTCCACCGACTATGTCCGCTGCTGCTCCTTCTACAACCGCCTCACCTTCCTCGATAAAGGCGGCACGCCGCAGATGGAGCTGGCCGAAGCCATCGAAACCAAGGATGCGAAAACCTGGACTGTCAAGCTGAGGAAGGGCGTCACCTTCCATGATGGCAAGCCGCTGACAGCCGATGACGTGATCTTCTCGCTCAAGCGCCACCTCGACCCGTCTGTGGGTTCAAAGGTCGCCAAGATCGCCGCGCAGATGACGGGCTTCAAGGCGGTCGACAAGCAGACGGTCGAGATCACGCTTGCGAGCCCGAACGCCGACCTGCCGACGATCCTCTCGATGCACCACTTCATGATCGTCGCCGACGGCACCACAGACTTCTCGAAAGGCAACGGCACCGGCGCTTTCGTGAGGGAAGTCTTCGAGCCCGGCGTGCGCTCCGTCGGCATCAAGAACAAGAACTACTGGAAGTCCGGACCAAACGTCGATTCCTTCGAGTACTTCGCCATCAGCGACGACAGTTCCCGGGTGAATGCGCTCTTGTCCGGCGACATCCACCTCGCCGCCACGATTAATCCACGCTCCATGCGCCTGGTCGAGAGCCAGGGCGACGGCTTCGTGCTCTCGAAGACCACCTCCGGTAACTACACCAATTTGAACATGCGGTTGGATATGGAACCCGGGAGCAAGCGGGACTTCGTCGAAGGCATGAAGTACCTCGTCAACCGCGAGCAGATCGTCAAGTCGGCGCTGCGGGGCTTGGGTGAAGTCGGCAATGACCAACCGGTTTCTCCCGCCAACTTCTATCATAATACCGAGCTGAAGCCGCGCGCCTTTGATCCCGAGAAGGCCAAGTTCCACTTCGAGAAGGCCGGCGTGCTCGGCCAGCCGATACCGGTGATTGCCTCCGATGCAGCGAACTCCGCGATCGATATGGCGATGATCATACAGGCCTCCGCTGCCGAAATCGGCTTGAAGCTCGATGTCCAGCGCGTTCCCGCAGACGGTTACTGGGATAATTACTGGCTGAAGGCGCCGGTCCACTTCGGCAATATCAACCCGCGTCCGACGCCGGATATACTGTTCTCGCTGCTCTACGCCTCGGAGGCTCCGTGGAACGAGAGCCAATACAAGTCGGAGAAATTCGATAAGATGCTGATCGAGGCGCGTGGCTCACTCGACCAGGAGAAGCGCAAGGCGATCTACAATGAGATGCAGCTGATGGTCGCCAGTGAAGCCGGCACCATCATTCCGGCCTATATCTCCAATGTCGATGCGATCACCGCCAAGCTCAAGGGCCTGGAAGCCAATCCGCTTGGCGGGCAGATGGGTTATGCTTTTGCGGAATATGTCTGGCTCGAGGCCTGACCGAGCAACTGGGCTCGGGGGCTGCAGCCGCATCGCTGCGCCCCCGGCACCATCGATCCGAAACCTGTCCTGAAAGCCGAAAGGGAGCGCCGTGAACAACCGGGTCCTGTCCCTTGTGCTGAGCAGATTGCTCATCGCCGTAATCACCTTGGTGATCGTCTCCGTCGCCGTCTTCTTCGCGACGACGCTCCTGCCGGGGGACACCGCGTCGATCCTGCTCGGCCAGGCAGCCACGCCGGAGGCCGTCGAAGGCCTGCGCAAGGCGATGCACCTCGACGAGCCGGCGATCTTCCGTTTCCTGCGCTGGATCGTCGGTCTGCTGCAAGGCGACCTCGGCACATCCTATGCTAACGAGATGCCGGTCGCAGATCTGATTGGCGGGCGCTTCGTCAACACACTGCAGCTCGCCGGCGTTACCGCCCTCTTCTCCGTGCCGATCGCACTCACCCTCGGAATTACGTCGGCGATGCTGCGCGGTTCGCCTTACGACCGAATCGTAACGGTGCTCACCATCGGCGTCATCTCCGTACCGGAATTCATGATCGCGACTTCCGCCGTGCTGGTCTTCGCCGTCTATCTGAAATGGCTGCCGGCACTCTCCTTTGCCAATGAGGTGACGTCGATGACCGATCTCCTGCGTGTCTATGCAATGCCGGTCATCACGCTCACCTTCGTCATCTCGGCCCAGATGATCCGCATGACCCGGGCAGCAGTGATCGAGACCCTCAATACCCCCTATGTGGAGATGGCGCTGCTCAAGGGTGCCTCGAGGTCGCGCATGGTGTTTCGCCATGCGCTCCCCAACGCGCTCGGGCCGATTGTCAACGCGGTCGCACTTTCGCTCTCCTATCTGCTCGGCGGCGTCATCATCGTCGAAACGATCTTCAATTATCCCGGTATTGCCAAGCTGATGGTCGATGCCGTCTCCACCCGCGATCTGCCGCTGATCCAGAGCTGCGCGATGGTCTTCTGCCTCGGCTACCTGCTCCTGATCACGACAGCCGATATCATCGCCATCCTTTCCAATCCGAGGCTACGATGAAAATGACCCATTCTGAGACCAAGTCTGCCCGGATTTCCGGAACCCCGCTCGGCTATCGCTTCAATATCGTCGGGATGGTCGGCCTTTCCATCATCCTTTGCTGGGCGCTCGTGGCGATCTTCGCGCCGCTGATCATCCCCTATCCGGTGGGGGAGATCGTCGATCTCGATTACTTCGGCCCGATGAGCGGCGACTTCTGGCTCGGCTCCGACTATCTCGGCCGCGACATGCTTTCGCGGATTCTGATGGGCGCCCGCTACACAGTCGGCATCTCGCTTGCGGCAGTCACGATTGCCTGCTTCAGCGGCGTGGTCCTCGGTATGATCGCAGCGGTCGCCGGCGGCTGGCTCGACACACTCTTGAGCCGCTTCCTCGACGCCCTCAACTCGATACCGAGCAAGCTCTTCGGTCTCGTGGTGGTTGCCGCCGTCGGCTCCTCCATTCCCGTGCTGATCCTGACGCTGTCGGTCATTTACATCCCCGGCGCCTACCGTTTCGCCCGCGCGCTTGCCGTCAACATCAATGCGATGGATTTCATCACCGTGGCTCGTATCCGCGGCGAAAGCACTCTTTATCTCATCCGCTCAGAGATCCTGCCGAACATCATCGGCCCGGTGCTCGCCGACCTCGGGATCCGCTTCGTCTTTATCGTCCTGCTGCTTTCGGGCCTCTCTTTCCTCGGCCTCGGCGTCCAGCCGCCCTACGCCGACTGGGGTGCCTTGGTGCGCGAGAACATCGGCGGCCTGCCCTTCGGCGCACCGGCGGTCATGTTCCCGTCGCTCGCCATTGCCAGCCTCACGATTAGCGTCAACCTGCTGATCGACAACCTGCCGCAGAAGATCCGCGATCGGAGCGAATGATGGCCAATCTCGTAGAAATCCGTGACCTGAAGGTCGAAGCTACCACCGATTCCGGCCGCCGCGTTGAGATTATCAAGGGCATAAGCCTCGATCTCGCCGAGGGCGAGATCGTCGCGCTGATCGGCGAAAGCGGATCTGGCAAGACAACGATAGCGCTGACGCTGATGGGATATGCCCGTCCGGGCTGCCGCATCTCCGGTGGCAGTGTCTCGGTGGCCGGAAAGGACATGACAACCCTCAGCGAAAAACAGCGCGCGAGGGTGCGTGGCACCGAAGTCACCTATGTTCCGCAATCCGCTGCTGCCGCATTCAACCCGGCCGCTACAATCATGGACCAGGTGATCGAGGTCACCCGCATCCACGGGCTTATGGGGGCTGACGCGGCGCGCACCCGCGCCGTCGACCTATTCCGGGCGCTGTCGTTACCAGAGCCCGAGACGATCGGAAGCCGCTATCCGCACCAGGTCTCCGGCGGGCAACTGCAGCGTCTTTCCGCGGCCATGGCGCTTATCGGTGATCCTAAGCTCGTCATCTTCGACGAGCCGACAACAGCGCTTGACGTCACGACGCAGATCGAGGTGCTACGCGCCTTCAAGTCCGTGATGAGGAAGGGCGGCATCGCTGGCGTCTACGTCTCGCATGACCTCGCCGTCGTCGCTCAGATCGCCGACCATATCGTCGTGTTAAAGGGCGGCGAAATTCAGGAGGTCGGCACCACCGAGGAAATCCTCTCGAACGCCAGGCACCCCTATACGCGCGAACTCCTTTCCGCCTTCGAACCAAAGCCCCGGGAGGCATCCGACCCAGCCGAGAGCGCACCGGCTCCCCTGCTCAAGATCGAAAATCTAGTCGCGGGATACGGTGCGTCCAAAACCGATGGCTTGCCGCTCGTGCGCGCCGTCGAAGATGTGAGCCTCAGGGTGGAAAAGGGTCGCAACCTTGGCATCATCGGCGAGTCGGGTTGCGGTAAGTCGACGCTCGCCCGCGCCATTGCCGGCATCTTGCCGGCCGCCGTCGGCGAGATCGTCTTCGACGGGGAGGAACTCGGCCGCAGCGCCCGCGAGCGTACGCGCGACCAGCTGCGCGAAATGCAGATCGTCTTTCAATATGCCGACACCGCCCTCAACCCGGCGAAATCGGTCGAGGACATCCTCGAGCGGCCGCTCGTCTTCTATCATGGGATGAATGCGAGGGCCCGCAGCCTCCGAATAGACGAGCTGCTCGACATGGTGCGCCTGCCTCGCAACTTGCGTCATCGCCGGCCGGGCGAGCTTTCCGGCGGCCAGAAGCAGCGCGTCAACTTCGCCCGGGCGCTCGCCGCCGATCCGAAGTTGATCCTTTGCGACGAGATCACATCGGCGCTTGACACGGTCGTCGCCGCCGCGGTCATCGAGCTGCTGAAGGAATTGCAGCGCGAGCTCGGCCTCTCTTACATTTTCATCAGCCACGACCTGTCCGTGGTGGAGGCGATCTGCGACGAGATCGTCGTGATGTATGGCGGCAAAAAGGTTGAGGACATCACTCCGGCCAAGATCAATGCGCCGCACCACCCCTATTCGCAGCTGCTCTTCTCGTCGGTGCCGAAGCTCGATCCCGCCTGGCTCGATAATCTCGAGCAGGATCCGGAATTGGTCAGGGCCTATTGCCGGAGGTAGAGGGTTCCCGTCTGATCGCACCGGCGAGAACGGGAAAGGGAGCCACACCCTTCTCCCCTACCCGGCAGATCGGGCTTCACCCCGGGGCGGCATCGCAGACCTCGGCCGAATCAAACCCGAAACAGGCTGGTCAGCGGCATGTGCGCCTTGACGATCGGCGACTTCAGCACGACGAAGCTGAAATATTTGTCGATGCCCACGTCCATGTCGGTGAGGCGCTCCATGATCGTCTGGTAATCGTTGATGCCGGCCGTGACGAACTTCAACAGATAATCGTAGCCGCCGGACACCAGATGGCATTCGATCACCTGGTCGACCTTCTCGATTGCAGCAAGGAACCGCGCGAAGTCGATCTGCCGGTGGTTCTTCAAAGTGATCTCGGTGAAGACCGTCAGGGTCTGCCCGAGCTTGCCCACGTTGATCTGCGCGGAATAGCCGTCGATATAGCCCTCCGACTGCAGCTTCTTCACCCGCATCAGGCAGGGACTCGGCGAAAGATTGACCAGCTCAGCAAGCTCCACATTGGTAATACGGCCATTCTTCTGCAGTTCGTACAAAATCTTGATGTCGATCCGGTCGAGTTTCATCGCACGCGCCTCCCCGCAATTGTGAGGTCCGAGCCGCAGCAGATTATGCCGCGATGTTCCCGATGATGACCCTAACAGATTGCCGTCACGTGTCGATTCCGTTTCGCGTTCGCCCCAAGCAGGAAGGACTGTGATCCCCGGCAAGACAGAATCTTCTGCTGCCGTGTCGCCGATCTCCGGCAGCGACGAGGCAATGGAATCTGTAGACTGCACTCATAACGGAGACCGACCCATGCCCGCACCGCTGAAACTCGTCGATACATCACCGGAACTGCCCGAGGCCGCCGATGCCGTGGTGATCGGCGGCGGCATTGTCGGCGTGTTTGCGGCCTATTACCTTGCCCGCCGCGGAATGAAGGTCACCCTCGTTGAGAAGGGACGGATCGGCGCGGAACAGTCGAGTCGTAACTGGGGTTGGTGCCGCCAGCAGAACCGGGACGCCCGCGAATTGCCGATGGCGACGAAGAGCCTCGATCTTTGGGAGCGTTTCGCCGCCGAGAGCGGCGAGGACACCGGTTTCCGCCGCTGCGGGCTGCTCTACCTTAGCAATAGTGAAGAGGAATTGGCCGGGTGGGCACGCTGGCGCGATTTCGCCCGGACCGTCGGCGTCACCACCCATATGCTCGACAGCGCTCAGGCGACCGAGCGCGGCCGCGCAACCGGCAAGCCGTGGAAGGGCGGCGTCTTTTCGCCGACCGACGGCACCGCCGACCCGGCGAGCGCGGCACCCGCGGTCGCGCGTGCGATCCTGAAGCTCGGCGGCACCGTGCACCAGTCCTGCGCCGCCCGCGGCATAGAGACAGAAGGCGGTCGCCTAACCGGTGTCGTCACCGAGCATGGCACCATCCGCACGAAAACGGCCGTCCTCGCCGGCGGCGCCTGGGCCTCTTCCTTCTGCCGCCAGCTCGGCATCCGCTTTCCGCAGGCCGCTGTCCGCTCGTCGATCCTTGCCGTCTCGCCGGGCGCCATCGGCCTTCCGGATGCGCTGCATACGGCCGCTGTTTCGGTGACGCGCCGCGCCGACGGCGGCTATACACTCGCCATCAGCGGCCGCGGCCGCGTCGACCCGACGCCGCAGCAACTCAGGTTCTCGCCGCAATTTCTGCCGATGTTCGTCAAACGCTGGCGCAGCCTGGCGCCAGGTGGGCTTGAGGGCTTCCGCTCCGGCCATGAGACCCTGGCCCGCTGGCGACTGGACGCCCCCACTCCGATGGAACGCATGCGCATCCTTGATCCCGCGGTCGATAAGGCCATCATGCGCCTCACCCATTCACGAGCGTTCGACCTCCTGCCTCCCCTGAAGAACACCAGCATCGCCGCCGCATGGGCGGGTTATATCGACAGCACGCCGGACGGGGTCCCGGGCATCGGCGAAATCGCCGCCGTACCGGGTTTCATCCTCGCCGCCGGTTTCAGCGGGCACGGCTTCGGTATCGGTCCAGGCGCCGGCCACTTGATCGCAGACATCGTGACCGGTAACGAGCCGATCGTCGATCCCCGCCCCTACCATCCGAACCGCTTCCGCAAATCCGCCTGGGGTAAAGTCGCTGACTTTTAGATGAGGTTCCCGCATGGAAGGACCTGTCGGGCAAGCACCTCTTCCAAGATTTTCGCCTAAGCTCGGAAAGACGCCTGCTGCAAAGTCTCTGCCAAAGCCCTTATACGATACAGAACAATCTGCTTCCGGCCGCGGCGAACGCAGCCATGGTCACGTCGTTCAGTCGAGGCTGGCCGTCGACGAGAACGGCCGATCGGCGTCAACCACGAAGATCGCCAGCTCATCGAGATCGGTTGTGCCGGCGTTGAACACCTCCATCGGCGTGTCGCGCCCGTGTCCGATCATGGTCATGCCGGCTTCAGTATAGGTCACGCCGTGGGGCGTTTTCTGACCGAGCTTGCCGGCCAGCACATGAGAATACCTCAGATCCCGGATGCGTATGAACTGATGACTTGGTGCCGGGCGCTCCCCCGGCGCGATTGACGCGCAGCAAATACTCGCTCGCGCTGATCGGCGGAAGGGGGCCGATCTCGACGACCTTGGTTCCGCCTGCTGTGGATCCACCCTTGAGTCCGAGGGTGAACAGCCAGGCGTTGTCCCCAACTTCTGCCGCGAGCGAGGTCGGACCTTCGGCGTCCTTGGCCTGCTTCAGCGTTGGGAAATTCTCCAGCCGCCAGTACAACGGCGCAGGCGGCAGCTCTGCCACCTTCTTTTCGACCACCGGCTTGACGAAGAACTTGCTTTCTTCGGACAATGTGGCTGATGTCATCAGCCCGAAAGCAGATAGGGAAAACATAAGCACGCTGATTTGGCGTACGCTGAGGGATCGCCGCTTCATGGTTGGTCCTCCTCTTTATGCTTCGTTGGTAGTCGCCCGAAGGTGGGTGCGATGCCGTTCTACAAGCAGGCGACCGTGGGTCGCCGCTCTTCGGTCTCGCACTGTCAAGACGTGGAGAAGTGACGAACGGCAATGACAGCCGCTGATGGCAAACACCTGACCCGCGCGCATATCCATGCGCTCCCCCTCGACTGCTGGGCGCGAGTATTTCCGACTACCGCATTTTTGGAAGCTGAGGGAGCATGTCCAAAACGGCTCCGTTCACAATATTTAGGCATGTTTGAGAAATGATTCGGATGGCGGGAGGCGTCTGATCAAAACCATGCGCATGGCCGGTTTTCTCTCTGCGCCAAGCCGTAAGCCGGAAAAGAGATCGCGATGCCGCTCCGCCTGCCCATGCGAGTAGCATTGGAGCCGAGTGGGCATACAATCCCGAGGTTCCGCGGTGCTTGGTTGGATGGCATGGTTCCACCCGAGTGCGACGGACGGGAACCAGAAAAATCGACCCAAAGCTGCCGGTCGCCGAGTGTCCCGTGCTGGCTCATTGCGGATGCTCTTCAGGGGAAAGGAGTCACAGGAGCTGTCTCCAATCCGGACATTCGCCACGCGCTCTCCGCCTATTGGAACATCGACTTGAACCTGTCCCATAAGCCAGGTCCGGTTGCCTTTGAGGGGTCGGCGAGAGCGTTGATGTAGAAAACCATGTTCTCCGGGTCGAACCGCAGGCCGTGGAACTTGGCGGCGAAGCGTCCGCCTTGAGCGATGACGTGGGTGACGATGCCGTGCATCTGCTGTCCGTCTTCAGTCGGCTCGAAACGGAGTCGGTACCCTTCCGCAAGTTTTCGCGTCGCGTCCTTCGGCGCGTCTGGGCGTGCGGTCAGGAACAACCAGTTGCGTGAATCCAGTCCATGCGCCGGACCGTAAGCCTTCATCACTTCCGGCGTGTCCTTGGCAGGATCAGTGGTGACGGCGAGGAACTGCACCCGGTCCTTCATCGGCGTAGCGTTGATCTTTTTCTGAATGTCGGCGATCACCTCGGTATGGACCGGGCATATATCGGTGCAGCTCGCGAAGATGAAATAGAGCACCACGATCTTTTCGGAAAAGTTGGAAAGACGAACCACCTTCCCATCTGCGTCGACCAGTTCGAAGGGAGGCGCGGTCGGCTCGTCGATCACCTGGAAGAACTTCTCCTCGTTGCCCATGAGCTTGTCGAGATCAGCATCCGGGTGGTGAGCCAGAACAGGCAAGGCGAGAGCCAACAAAAGAAAAGGCGTCAGAAGAAATAGATTGGCTTTCATAGAATGAACCTTTCTGGCTGAGCGAGCTGCGAAACGCACGATCACTCTCCTTGTGTCGTTTCCCGCTCCCGGCGGCTCATTTCCGCCTGGTACTCTCGCTCCTGTTCCGGCCAGGTGCTCTTGATGAACGCGAGCACGGCACGGATCTCTTCGTCGCTCATGACGCTGCCGAAGCCCGGCATATCGCTCTTATAGCCTCCGTCGACGACCGCCGCCGGTCCTACTTTGGTGATGCGGAAGAGCACGTCGTCCGCATGATGCCAGGTGTGGCCGGATGCGTCGTGCGGCGGCGCCGGCATACGTCCGGAGGGCAGCGGGCTTTTCCAGTCCCGCTGACCTTCAAGGTCAGCGCCGTGGCAGGTGGCGCAGTGCATGGCATAGAGCGTCTTCCCCAGCGCGACGGTGGCGGCCGAGGCATCGCCGCCCTTTACCAGGGCGGCGAGCCAGGGCCATGCCCATGCGAGCCCCAGTCCCGCCGCGACAATCCCGAGCGTTGAGAAAAGAACTGCGGCCCTACTCATTTTCCGCCGCCGAAGAACAGGTATTTGACGAGCGCCGCAGCCCCAAGGACGAGCAGTAGGATGACGAGCAGCCAAACCAGGCCCATGCCGGACATCATCATGCCGCCCATGCCTTCCATCATCGGACTCTCCTATTCCTTGGTGTAGACGCCACCGACCCCCCCAGATTTCCGGATCTCCAGCATCTCGAACGGGCCTTCCTTGGTGCCGCTCATGCCGGGCGAGCCCATCGGCATGCCGGGCAGCGTCACGCCCTTGATGTCAGGCCGCTCGGTCAACAGCTTGTTGACCGTGCCGATCGGCACGTGGCCGCTCACCACATAGCCGTCGATCATGGAGAGGTGGCAACCCTGGACGTCATCCGGAATGCCCGCTTCCCGGCCCATCTCCGCGAGGTTATGCGTCGGTTTGACAGTCACGTTGAACCCGTTTTCGCGCAGATAGTCGGCATAGCCCTCGCAGCAGCCACATTCGGGGTTCTTGTAGAGCGTGACGTCCTTCCCGCCAGCGAACGCAGGAGTGGTTCCAAACAGGATGGAGGTGAGGACAAGGGCTCTGAGAATTTTGGACATGAGCTTTTCCTTTCGATTTTCGCTGGTCAAGCGACGCGGAAGACGGCCATCATGCCGCCGGCCTGGTGTTCGAGTACGTGGCAGTGGAACATCCAATCGCCGGGATTGTCGGCGACAAAGGCGATCTCGACCTTCTCTCGCGGCGAAAGGAGCACGGTGTCCTGCCACTCGCGATGCCGGGTCGGCTGGCCGTTGCGGGAGATCACCCGGAACGCATGACCATGCAGATGGATCGGATGATGCCACGCGGTGGCGTTAGTCATGGCGATGACGTGGCTCCTGTCCTTTGCGAGTGTCAGGATCGGCTTCATGGCGTGGCTGGCCTCGTCGGCGGCGACACCATTGATGAACCAGGCGGGACTGGCGTTGACCATCTGCATCATCCCTCCCGTCATCATGTCCCTGTGGCCCATCATGCCGCCCGTCGCGCCTCGACCCATGCTTTCACCCATCTGCTGCGCCACCATTTCGCCCATCATGCCGCCGTTGAAGACAACCTCGTTGCGGGACGCAGTCCTAAGATCGGGTTCCGGTATAGGATTCGCAGGAAGGGCGATCGGCCACTCCGGCGCGCGCTCCCTGAGCGGCGTCGCGTCAAAGACGAGATCGACGAGGCCGAATTCCAGCCCCTGATAGAACCGATCCGTAACCGTGGCCCGGCTGCCGGCATTGCCGTTCATGTCGATGATCACGTCGACGCGCATTGCCGGGCCCAGTGTTACCAACCCTTTTTTCGGCGCGTGCGGGGTGACCGGCTGCCCGTCGAGTGCGATGACGACTGGCTCGTGTGCCGCGAAGTCGAGGCTGAAAATGCGGGCGTTGGCGGCATTGATCAGCCGCAGGCGGACGCGTTCCCCCTTCCTGACGGCAAAATCATCGGGAACGCGGCCGTTGATGGTCACCGCGTTGCCGACGCGCCCATTGTGCTGGATGTCGTGGCGGTTGCCGAAATCTTCGCTGAGCGCGCCCGACTTGGTCAGCCGCCAGTCGCCGAGTACCCAGGTGACATCGCGATCGACGCGCACTGGTGCCTGTTCCTCCACGATAAGCGGACCATAAAGGCCGCGCGCAACCTGCTCGAAGCTCCTCTGGTGCGGGTGATACCAGAAGGTGCCGGCGTCGACTGCCTCGAACTCGTAGACGAAGCGCTCGCCAGCCCCGACCGGCTTCTGCGTGAGATGCGGCACGCCGTCCATTGCATTCGGCACGCGCACCCCGTGCCAGTGGATCGTGGTCTCCTCGGGAAGTGCGTTGTCGACCGCCACCCGCAGCCGGTCGCCCTGGCGAATGCGGATCTCCGGTCCCGGAACGGTGTCATTGTATAGCCAGGCAGTTGTCTCGCCGGAGGGCACGAGGCGGACGCGCCCAGGGGCAGCCCGCAACGCAATTTCGCGCGTGGCGGCAGTGCTCGGCAAGGCAGGCGACAAGGGAAGCATCGCGGCGGTTGTTGCAGCCGCCGATGCGAGAAAAGCTCGACGCGTCAGCGTCGGAGCGATGTATCTGAACATGGTTGAACCATCCTAAAGCCAATGGGGCTCGCATGAGGCCTAAATGACTCATGCGAATCGTGCTCACAGCGGCAAACGAACCTGCCGTGTGCCGGAACTGCCGGCAGCCTGGGCTAAAGGAGGATGGTTCGAGGGGGAGGAAGATCGGGCCGGCCGGTTTGGCCTGCCATGTCTTCTGTTGGCGGCGTCGCAACGTCGACATCTAAAAGAATGGGAAGCTCAAATCCGGCGGCCGCCGGAATTCCGACGAGCGGAGCAAGACAGAACTGCATGCAGAGAGAGGCCTTGCCGTCGTCGGCAGGCGGACAGCCATCACAGTCGCCCATGTCTCCGTCAGCTATCGCACCGGAGGACATCGCAAGTGACATGCTTGTTACACTCGCCGCATGTGCAACGGTGCCCGCAGCGAATACCACGAGTAGGACAATCGCGAAGATGCGGGCAAGCCTGTCCATGACCTCATGTTAGCCTGTTTCCGCGTCAAGTCCAGTTGCAGACTGTCGCAGCCGACGGCAAGGAGGCTAAGCTCAAAAACCCGCCTTGGCCAAGTGCAAGATCGAATGTCTGTCTATAGCCGACCGCCGCCTGGGACGAATTACAGCTGCCCACCCAAAGCAGCCTTTCACAAGCACAATTGGCTTCCGGAAAGCGGACCTTTGCGCCGACCATTCCTGCTGACCCGAATCCGCACTTCATCAACCTGATCCGCTGTCCGAAGGCGGCCGGCCAAACTCCTGCCTGTTATATACTTTCAACATCCGAAAAAAAGCATGGTGGAGCGGGCCAAGGGATTCGGCTCTGCCGTACAGAGCGTTCTACCTCGCGCTAGGGTGAGAAGCGATCCTTCGCCTAGTCCTCGGGAACGTTGGCGTTGCGCCCAGAAGCGATCGTTTGATGTTCCGCCTCACGCAGCAGGCGGTCGAGACGGGTCGCCCAATCCTTGTTGCCAACTCTTAACGGACCGAGCGCATCGCCAGCAGGCTCAAGCAGATCGCTTGCAGCGGCGGCGAAGCGGCGAGCCTCCTGCCTATGCCCCAAGGCCATGTGGCAGCACGCATGAATGCGGAGCATCGCCGGCCAGTCCGGCCGCGCCTTCAGCGCCACATGCCCCGTGTCGAGCGCGCCTTCGACGTCGCCCGTAAAGAACAGCGCAAGCGTCAAGAGGCTGAACCAGACCGCATTCTGTGGATCGTGCGGGTTGAGCTCGAGGCCGCGAGCCAGCGGCTTGAGCGCGCCGACCGCATCGCCCGTGAACAGACGGGCCATGCCAAGGACAAGGTAGCCCAAGGCGAAGCTCGGACCGAGTTCGATCGACCGTTCCGCTGCGAGGATCGCCTGATCAGCCCTGCCTGTGTAGGCCGACACAATCGCCAGCGCATAGTGCGCATACGGATTCCAGGCATCGAGATATATCGCCCGCAGGGCCGCATCAAGTCCTTCCCTCCCGTCCGCGTGGGGATTTTCAGACCAGCTATAGGCGATGAGGCCTGCGCTGACCCGCGCCCGCCAGATCTGCGCCTCGGGAAGCATGGGATCGAGCTCGGCGGCCCGTCGGAAGAACTGCCGCGCGAGAAGGTGAGTTGGCTGCGTTACCTCGTGAGAAATTGAATGTGCCTTGCCGTACAAGGTCCCAGGCGGTCACGTTGCCGGTGTGCGGCGCCACCTGGAGTCCATGGCGCAACAGGAGCTCGGGCTCGATTGCTGCGGCGATCCGCTCGGCGATGGCGTCCTGCACCGCAAATACCTCGGCCACCTGAAGATCGTAATGTTCGGACCAGACGGTGGCGCCCTTCATTGCATCGGCGAGGCAGATGCGTCGTGCGGCCGAACCATCGATGACATGAGGATTTGCCCGCGCGGCGAACTGAAGAGCCTGGGTAAGCACTCGACAGAGGCAGCAATCGGTTGGTGCGCCGGCCTTGTAGCTCAGTTCGGTTGTCAGAGGCACCGCTCACAAACTGCCGCGGGAGACCTGGAGTCGTTGGCAAATTCCGGTTCTCGTGCCACCATGCGAGTTGGCAACAGGATCGCTTCTGTGGGCCTGCCTCACTTCATGGGCGCGGCTTCACACGCGCGGGACCGACGGGCTGAGTTGGCAGACTTGCCAAAGGAGTTTTTGTAACAACGCCGTCTGCAATAACGAGTACGCTATCGTAGAACTCTTCGCCGCTTGCGGATTTCGGAGGCGTAGCATCGTGCATGACACTGATCACTGTGGCGTCGCGACAATGGTCTAGGATGACTTGGTGAAACGCGACCGTCGCCTCGCGGTCGAGAGCGCTGGTCGGCTCGTCCATAAAAAGAAGCCCAGGCCGCAGCAGAAGGATGCGTGCCAGGACGAGCCTTTGCTTCTGACCGCCAGAAAGAAGCTGATCCCAGCTCTGATAGTCCCGCCCCTCCTCGGCGAGGTCGCTGACGAAACTGGCGAGGCCGGCCGCGTTTAGCGCACCACGATCGTCGCCAGGCTTGCCGCGCTCTCCAGAATGGTCGTGAGCGTCGTCGGGTTCTCCGGATGGTGAAGAAAGGCGATCGCGCTCACAAGTTCGCCTGACGCTTCGGCGAACCAGATGCTGGCCATCGCCGACAGGGCAGTCAACACGACAATGATCGCCGCCAGCCCCCAAGCCTCCTGCCACCGCTCGGATAGCCAATAGGCAAACATCAGTCCCCAAAAGCTGCGCATTGAGGAGACAGAGGTTGACTGCGGCTGCTCGTCCAACTTGCGGCTCGACCAAAGCAACGCGTCCTCCCGGGCTCACGGTCTGTCTATGTTGAGCACATCTATTTTCGAAACGATTGTATCGTGTATCACGTGGATCGACTGAGAAATTGATGCGGCTCAATCGGAAGCGATAGCAAAATCGATGAATTGACCTTCCTTGCCCGACAGGATCATTCACCACTGTCACCGCCAGGGGCGGCCAACGTGCAGGGCATGGAAGAAAGAGCGTGACCGTTCTTCCAGGAAACGCCGACTGAGGCGTGCCGAAACGCTGACAAGGAACCACGGATGCGGAAGATGAATTGCAGAAACCCCATACTGCCGAGGAACTCGCGGCTACTTTCGGTCTCTCGGATGAGCACGCCGACCTCCGTCTTGACGCCCCTTCGGTTTGATATTCCTCAATGACTGACGTCCGGAAGATCGCCAATAATAAACTTGCGGTTTTTCGAAGGGCGCCTTTGTGTCAAGGGTGAGACGATGAACGACGAGGATGGCATCGTGACCTTAACGGGTCACGTGCTCAGCCATACGGAAAAACAAGCCGGTCCAGGCAGTCCAAAGGATAAGGGGCGTTCGCGCTATCGCGGACGGTATCGAGGTACGGCTGCCGGAACACAAGAAGACTGCCGACGACGAGATCGCGAGCCGCGTCCTGAAAATGCTGGCCTGGCGAGCATCTATCACAGAGCCGAACGAGATCCAGCTCAAGGTGCGAAAGGGCCTGGTCACTTTGAGCGGCATGATCGACCGGCATTTCCAGCGTTCGGCGGCAGATCAGGCAGTGCGGGAACTGTCCGGGGTGACGATGCGAACGAGCGCCACGCGCTATTCGGGCCGAACGCCGCGACGGCGCCGTCCGCCCATCCGAACCACAACCCAATGAGTCAGACCTCCTGTCTCTATGAACCACACTGCAGCTCAAGTATCACGCGGGCAATCTCATGCGCATCTCGATCAGCATCGACGCGTTGCCATGTGATGCCATTTGTGTCGGCGACTAGCTGTCGCGCGAGCACCTCCAAGTCGGCATCGGAGGGACTGACAGTCCTTGAAGCCACGCGCCGGCGCAGTAGTGACGCTTTCGCGTCGAGCCAGACGGCCGTGCATGGCACGCCGGCCTCGCGCGCAACGGCTATGCGCGCCCGGTTTGCCTCTCTGTCGAACACCGCATCGGCGACGACTGAGCCGCCGACGCGCAGGATCGCGAGGGTGCGGCGCGCCATCTCGCCATAAACTTTCTCCGAGACTTCCGGGCGATAGGCGGCTGGTCCAAGCCTTTCCTCGGCTTGAACGCCGTGCATTGCCTTGCGAATGCGGTCGCTTTCGACGATCCGCGCTCCTGGTGGCGACCCAAACTGTGGTGCCAAGATCTCTGCCACCGTCGTTTTGCCTGAGCCGCTGAGGCCGCCGATCACGATCAAACGCGCCGGCTTCATCACGATCAGAGAACGAGCGAGGTCGAAATAGGAGCGCGCCTCGGCGACGAGTTTGTCCGTGGCCGCGGCGCTGCTTTCCTCGACCTGCGTGGCGATGACGTGGGCCCTTACCGCCGCGCGTATGGCCATAAAATAGGGCAACAGCACGAAGCCCTCGTCGTCATCCGTTTCATCAAGATATCGGTTGGCAACCAGATTCGCGAACTCGGGGAAGCCACGGTGCCACAGGTCCATTAGAAGAAAGGCAAGGTCGTAAAGCGTATCGACGGTGGCGATCTGATCGTTGAACTCGATGCAATCGAAGAGCCGGGGCTCGTGGTTGATCATGCAAATGTTTCGCAGATGCAGATCGCCATGGCACCTCCTGACCTTGCCGGCAACCTCGCGAGCATCGAGCAGTGATGCGTGAGCCGTGAGCCTATTCTCGAACGCACGGTTGAAATCCTCAAGCTCGTCGGCTCCGAAGACCCGGCTGGTTGCAAAACCGGCAGCGTTGATGCGAAGTACGCCGGCAATGTTCACAGAACCGGAGCCCTGGTGAACGGTCGGAGAACCACGATGAAAACGGGCGATCGTGCGGGCTGCCCGGGTCATGAGCTCGGCGGTAAGCCGACCGTCAACGGCCATCCGGTCGAACAGGACATCCTGATTGAAACGAACCATTTCCACAGCGGCATCGATAAGCTCGTCTCCGTCATCGAAACCGAGCCGCCCGTTTTTTCCGCGCATGATTTTCCGAACCCCGAGGTAAAGACCAGGTGCAGTGACCGCGTTCAGCGCGACCTCCTTCTCGCAGGCCGCGAGCCTCAGCCCCGGAGTCGAGAAATCCACATAGGGCAGCTTGACCGCGCGCTTCATCTTAAATGCACGGTCACCGACCAGGAAAACATAGGAGATGTGCGTCTCGATCCTCTCGACCGCAGTAGCACCGCGAAGTTCGTGAAGAAACTTGATGACCTCCGATTGATCTTCGGCAAGCATGTTTTCGCCTCATCGTTCTTGGCGTGGGGACATTGCCTCGCGAACTCCAATTGCTGCCACTTCGACTGCCCCAGTTCTCTACCGAATTTTAGATCATCATGAATCCCATCAGGTACCCCTTCAATGATGCGAATCAATGAATGGGGGGTGCGATGAACGTAAGATGAGTGTTTACCCGGCTGCTCTCGCGATTAACCAAACGTGCGCGGATCAGACATCGAAGTCCGGTTTTTCAGAATTGGAGACTTGGAGATGAGTGAGGCCTCGAACCTGTCGATCTCGCCGGAAAAGGTGCCTTACCTCATCATCAAGGCACGCGAATTCGATGCCGAGAATGTGGTGACGGAGTCGGTGCGGCATCCAATGCCAGTGACCGACATGATGTGTCGGTGCTGGAAGACCAGCCGGGCGATCCGGTCGAAAGCTTACTTGAAAGCCTGAAATCCGATTGAACGAGGATGAGCAGATCGACCTCGTTGCGTTGTCCTGGCTCGGGCGTGGAGATGGCAGTGTCGAAGATTGGGAGAGCATTCGCGCCTAAGCCGCCGAGGCCCAAAACGACCGGACCACTTCATACCTGCTCGGTACGCCGCTTGTGGCGGACTATTTGGAGGAAGCGATGGCTCGAGCGCCTAGAACCGCTTATTGGTTGTGCTCTTTGCCAACCGTCTCGATGTGGGGGACAGGAAAGGTTCGACAGGCGCGGGATAAGCGCCCGACCCGAGGGCGTGACAACGCATCTCCGATGACCCAACCCCGTCTTCCATGCGGCATGAAGGCATTGGTGGTGCAATACCTTCGCGGGCACCATCTCAGCTGTCGTCCCGTCACCGCAAAGGAAAATCGGCAACTGGTCGTTCCTCGATCTTTTTGCGGCGAGCACCTCGGCGAGAACCTGCCATCGGGGTTGTACTGTCTTCCACGCCGTCGACTGAGATCACCCAGCAAGACTCAGTATTGAAGACATTGACGAGGCGGCGAGCATCCTTGTAGGTGACCTGCCCCTTCCCCTTCGCTCGCCTGCGCGAGGCGGCTTCGCATTCCCCGCCCCGCCGCGTTCTCGCCTTCATAATCTTCGTCGATGACGACGATGGGAATGCCTTGTAGAACTCCCTGATCCCACACTCCAGCGGGCTATCTATTGACGATCCAGTGATAGCATCCCGTCGACCTGGGCAGAAGAAATGCGCCGGTTACCTCGCCCGTGACCGGATCGGTCCAAGCCAGCACCGGCTGAGCGGAATATAACGTCGGAAGCGAGTGGATACACTACGGCCGTAGACACGCAGTGCCCGTGCTTGAATACCTCAATCGCGCGTTACCTCGTCGAACGGATCTGGAAGACAGAGGTACAGGGGGCCCGCTTCGCGGTAATACGCAACAGCTGGTGCAGTGCCCTCCTTCGAGAATTTGATCGCGGTCGCTCTCCCGATACCAGCGGCCGCGCCAGTAACCAGCGCCACCTTTCGTGAAACGATGTTCATGGGGATTCCACCAGAGCTTGCGCAACAGCTATGGAGATTACGCCCGTGCCTGATTGGGTCATTGATGAGGGTCAAAGTGATGCTGATTGAACCCGCTCGCGCGGGCGCGCGTAAAGAGTCACATGGAGAAATCCAGCCGTTGCCCTTCCGAAACCGTCGCGTACAAGTCTGCGCTGTCGACTGCTCGCATGTCCTGAACATGTCGGGGATGACCGCGCAGCGCCCGCGTCGTTGTGTCCGACGTCAACACAGATGGTGGAGACGAGACGGCCACTCTTATACGGGAGTCAGGTGGTGAAGCCGTTTTTGTAAAGGCCGACATTTCCCAGCCTGGGGACGTCAAGCTGCTCATCAACAGGGCACGTGAGGTGTATGGAAGTCTCGATTGTGCGTGCAACAATGCCGGTGTCGAAGGTCGCGTTGCGCCTCTCTCGGAGCAAGCGCTGGAGAATTATGACACCGTAATGTCGGTAAACGCCAGAGGCGTGTTTCTCTGCCTTAAGGCTGAGATCGGTCAGATGCTCAACACTGGTGGAGGGGCGATCGTCAATGTCGCCTCGGTCGCAGGGATTATAGGTTTTCCCGGCCGCCTGTCGCCTTACGTAGCATCCAAGCATGCGATCAACGGGCTGGCGAAAAACGCTGCTTTGGAGTACGGCAAGCAAGGCATTCGCGTGAATGCGGTATGTCCCGGCGGCATCGATACACGAATGCTCGACTCGGTTGTGGCTCAAACCAGCGGCGGAGCCAGGACGACGCGGAAACTCATGGATCCGCTACATCCAATAGGGCGTATCGGCAAACCAGAAGAGTTAGCGGAGCTGATCGTCTGGCTCTGCTCGCCACTTGCCTCATTCGTGACGGGCGCAATTGTACCCGTCGATGGCGCTTACGTGGCCCAATCAGACCAATGAGATCAATCGACGAGATACCATTGCCATTAGGAGTGAAAATCGCACCGAGTTCGCGTGCAGGCAGGTCGAAGCATCCTTGCCCTCACGTTCGTTCCCCAGCGTCGATGCAGGAAGCGCTCCCAGGGCGCAAAGAGAATTCGATCCGCCAGCAGTCCAATCAGCACGATGACCACCATTGCCCCGATCACCTGGTCCATCGCATTCAACTCGCGTCCGTAATGGAGCAATTGGCCGAGGCCAAAACCTGTCAGAATCGTGACAAAAATTTCCGCCGCCATAAGCGATCGCCACGCAAATGCCCAACCCTGCTTCATGCCGCTGACCAGGAACGGTAACGAAGCTGGCAGCATCACCATGGTCCAAAGATGTAGCCCCTCCGATCCCATCGTTCGCGCCGCCCGGGCGTATATCGGCGGGATCGTGCGGGCACCATGATTGGTCGCGATGATCACCGACCATACGGTTCCCATTACGACAACGAAGAGCATCGCGCCTTCGGTTTGCCCGAACCAAAGTACGGCGAAGGGCACCCAACAGACACTCGGCAATGTTTGCAAGCCAAGTGCGAGCGCGCCAAGCGTGTCCTCCGAAATCTGCGAGGAGCTCGCGAGCACGCCGAGAGGCAAGCCGATCGCAACGCCGATCATATAGCCGACCAGAAGCCGTTGCAGGGTGACCCTGATCGCTTCGAAAAGCGTGCCGTCCATCATGGCGCCCCAAAGATATTGGGCGACGCTCACGACAGAGGGAAATAGCACCGGTGACCAGCGCCCGCTTTCCGACGCCAACTCCCAGACGACCAGCAGCATGGTGAAGAAGGCCGATACAATGACAAAACGCTTCATTCTGGCACCCCACCTCCGACTGTGCCACGAAGCGAGTCGGCGATGCGCCCAGCGTGGCTGACGAGTTCCACATCGTAGATGCTACGTGGACGTGGCAGGGGAATGTCGAAGCCCTGGATGATCTTTCCGGGCGCCTTCGACATCAGCAGGACGCGATCTACCAGGCAGGCCGCCTCGCGCATATTGTGCGTGACGAACACGATCGTCTTGCAGCTGTCGCTCCAGATGCGCTGAATATCGTCGTAGAGGTGCTCGCGCGTCATCGCGTCGAGTGCCCCGAATGGCTCGTCCATCAGCAGCACCTGCGGATCGGGGGCAAGCGCCCGCGCCAAGGCTACGCGCTGCTTCATTCCACCCGACAATTCGTGCACGTGCGCCCGCTCAAATTTCTCGAGGCCCACCAAGGCGAGATATCGGTGGGCGATCTCGCGCCGCTCGACGCTGCTGAGTTCGGGGCAAAGCCCCAGGCCGAACATGACATTGCCGAAAACGTCCAGCCAGGGAAACAGCGACGGCTCCTGGAACACGACCAGTCGCTGCCGACCGGGACCGGTCACCGGATGACCGTCGGCAAGGACACGGCCGGCATCGGGCTTGGTCAATCCGGCTATGATGTCGAGAAGGGTCGACTTCCCGCAGCCGCTCGGGCCAACGACGCAGACGACCTCGCCGTCCGAAACCTGCATCGAGACGTTGTCGAGCGCATGCACGGTTGCTCGCGGCGTGCGGAACCACTTCGACACGCCCTCGACGACGAGCTTGCTTGTTGCCGCGGTGACCGTAAGCGACTTCGAGTCGTCGTAGTCGTGGACTTGATCAAGCATCAGGGCACCTCAATGAGGCTCGACAGTTCCGGCATTGCCCGCAGGAAGCCAACTTGCTGAGCGTTCGCCACGAAGGTCCGTAAGGCGGTGATCGAAACCTCAGTGGTGATCGACATGCGCGTCCATGTCAGGGCGATGAGCTTCGCCGTCATGTTAACACGAAACGATGCCTTCAGTTCGTCGCGGATCATCCACTGCGCCTCCTGCGGGTGCTGCTTCATCCAGTCACTGAGCTCGCGATGAGCCTCGACGAAGCGTCGAACGAGATCGCGGTGCCCCGCCAGGAAGGCTGCGCGCGCGACGAGCACCGTCGTAACTGCTTCCTTTTCCTCGACGAGTATCTCACCGCTTGCCTCCATTTCGAGCCGAGAAACCCAGGGCTCAACGGTCCAGACGGCATCGAGCTGTCTGGTCTTGAAGAGTGACAATTGCTCCGGGTTGGCGGTCGGAACGACATAGGCGTCGCCGCCGGCCTGGGTGATCCTCAATCCGCCCGCTGCAAGCCAAGCGCGCGCCGCGATGTCCTGAGTATTTCCGAATTGCGGTGTGCCGATCCGCTTGCCGCGAAAGTCCGCCGCCGTGGCAAGGTTCTCATCGGGCTGCACGACGAGCGCAGAGCCGCCGTTAACCGCGCCGGCGATGATACGAACCTCTTTTCCTGCCGAACGCGCATAGGCATTGATCGCCGGATTCGGTCCGACGTAGGTCAGGTCAATGCTCTCGGCGAAGATCGCTTCCATGGCACTCGGACCGGCATTGTAGGCGTACCACTCGACTCTGATCTTCGGACCGAGCCGATTAGCGAACCAACTCCGACCCTGCCGTTCGAAGTTCCTGGCAACCAGCGCCTGCGCGTGCGTCACATTGGGGAAATGGCCGATCCGTATCGTAAGATCCTGCGCCCAGACGGCGGTCGTTCCAAGTGCCCATAGTTCCGCCGCAAACCCGATCGCGAAGAGTCGCCGTGCTATGGACCAAAATTCGATCATCCGACGGACCTGCCTGATGGCACGCTCGGCGACAGTTTCGCCTCCCTGAAAATCGTGAACACGTCCTCGCGTCGGCATAGCTCGGTTCCGAGTGCCATAACGGCAGCTGCTCCCGCCGCGACACCAAACCGGAACGCCTCTTCGATGGATCTGCCTTCTGCCAAGAACCAAGTGAGTGCGCCGACGAAGCTGTCGCCGGCCCCCACGGTTGTCTTGGCCACGACATGCTTCGACGGGAGGCGCAAAATTCCGAAAGCTCCAGCGAGGAGTGCGCCCTCGCGGCCCATCGTGACCGCTACAAACTCGGCCGCAGCGTTCTTCACCAAAGCCGATGCGGCTTGTGCAACCCCATTCTCATCTAGAGGCTGTCCGGCCAGTGTTTCCAGCTCCTCGATGCTCGGCTTGACGAGGAACACCGGTGCATTGCCCAGGGTACTGCGCAATGTCGCCCCAGGGCCATCAAGGATGAACTTGGCACCGGTTCTCTTGGTTATACGAGCTATTTCAGCATAGGTGTCCTCGGGGGCATTGCGCGGCAGGCTCCCGCTGGCTACGACGAAGCCGCCTCTGAACCTTTCGACGACCTCGAGAGCCTTCGCGACCTCGCTCGGCGTGACTTCCGGACCCTCGGGAACAAAGCGATATTCCAGCCCGGTTTCCTCTTCCCGCACCATGAAAGCAATACGCGTCAGTCCTGCTACCGGCACGATATGAAGCCGGATCGGAGATGTTGCAAGGGCATCTTTGAGCATCGCGCCAGTCGCGCCGCCGGCGAGGATGAGCAACTCCGGCTCGCCGCCGAGCTCGGCAATGACGCGTGCGACGTTGACCCCGCCGCCGCCCGGTCGCTGCCGTTCGTCATGGGTGCGGATCTTGATGGTCGGACGCACTCGCTCGACCTGGCTGGTAACGTCAATGGTCGGATTGAGGGCCACTGCGAGGATAGACATGGTTCGCTCCACCTAGAGGGCTTTCAAGGTCGCTCCGATAAGCTCGAGCCGGTGCCAATACGCAGCTTGTTTCTGACGCGCCCAACGCCGCTGACGGCTTCCGCGGCAACGCGGGCCGCCTCGCACTTGGCGTCACTATCGACCTCGCCCCACAGCGAGACGGTGCCGGTGCCAGCCTCGACTGTCACGTCGATCGCGCCCCTGTCGAGCCAGACGCCGGAACAGAGCCGCGCCAGGACAACGCGTCGCGTGACCTGGTCGCCCGCGGCCGCCACGTCGGGGATTGCGGTGGCGATCGCCTGCAAAATATCGCTCCGGCTGGCGATGCCCACCATCGCACCAACACCCATGACAGGCACACGTTTAATCTCATGGGCCATCATGATCGCAGCGATGCCGTCCACCGAGGTGTCTTCGGCGACCGTCACGACGCCTGATGTCATCACGTCGCCGACACGCCAGCTATGCCCCTTGATGTGGTTTTCCGCGTCTTCTCCGCGCCTGCTGCCGATGCCACGCCACGCGCCAGGTCCCAACTCGGCGCGCCGCAACAGATCTCCTTCGGAGATGATGCCGACCAGGTTTCCATTGTCGTCTCGCACGGGCAGGCCGCTGATATGGTTCTCTAACATCGGGCAGGCGTCATGCTTGACGCTATGGTCGGGACTTAACGTTATGACCTTCCTGGTCATGATATCCGCGGCTTGCATCTGCGGCTCCTCATGGAACTGTAGCATTCGAATATAGCTCGCATGTCCACCGAGCAGATTGACGTCGGTCAATAAAATGAGCGGAGACTACAGTCCAAGTTCGCGCCACAGAAGAGGTATTCATCGGTATCAAGGAACAAATGAGAATTCCAGGTAAGATGCGCCAATGCGTGTCTTTGCACTGAATGCATCGCGGGACCAGTAAGAAGGTCTCTCTCGCCTTCGGCGTTCCGATCGATGAACACGGGGAACGTGACTTCAAGGACGGCGAGCACAAGACCCGTCCCCTTGTCAGTGTGCGCGGGGGAAATGTCTCCGCTTTGCAAAACTTGAACGGAAATACCCAGGGCAATGCCAATGATAAGCTTTGCAAGTTGCCGTTGTTCATCGCCGACTGCCGCGAAAACGGCGCGTCGCGTGACAGCCGTCGTTCCTTATCTCGCATACGCACGCAAGGACCAGCAAACCAAGGAGCGGGATCCTGTAACGACGCGATACGTGGCGCAGCTCTTCGAGGCGGGCAACACAGATCGGGTGATGACGCTCGATGTGCACAACATTGCCGCCTTTCAGAATGCCTTCCGTTGCCGCACGATTCACCTGAGTGCAAGGCAGCTATCCGCCGAAGTGATCGCCCGAAAAGCTGCCGGCGGGCCCGTCGCGATATTCTCCCCCGGACGAGGAGGCGTTAAGCGAGCCCAGCTCCTGAAGGAGGTTTATGAACGCCTCTCCCGCGACACGGCGCGGCTCGGCTTCATGCAAAAGCGCCGCAGCCGCGGCGTCGTCTCCGGCCAAGTCTTCGCAGGAGACGTGGACGACGCCACGGTCTATCATCGACGACATGATCAGCACCGGCGGCACCATGCTGAGAGCGGCGGAAGCCTGCAAGCAGCGGGGCGCGAAGGCGGTCTATGCGATGGCGACCCACGGCCTCTTCAATAAAGGTGCCGAAGCGATGCTCGCAACCCTGCGATCCACGGGACGATCGTGACGGACTCCATCGCGCCCTTCCGATTGCCTCAAGATCCCTTGCAGTCCTGCGTCGACGTGGTGCCCAGTGCGTCGCTTCTTGCCGAAGCGACCATGATAAAGTTGAGCGCCAGCGGGCGCCATTTTGCGCTTCACGCACCGGATGCTCAAGGGAAGTGAACGAGACAGAGCCTTGCCCGCAGCGAGGCTCCAAAGGCGCTGTAAAGGGCAAGCAAGCGGTCATTTGGGCGATCACCGTGCGGCCTCTCCGGGGCAGAGAGGAGGAGCGGCGCGATCCAGCTGGCGCCCAGCACCTCGCATTCGAGCGCAAGGTGGTTGATTTCGTCGTAGGGATCGATGATCCGCATCGAGCGGTTGAATTCGAGACAATCAATAATCTGCGGTGGCGTAACCAGGCAGACATGCTCCGGCCGCAGGTCGCCGTGACCCTCGACGATCCTTCCGCGTGCGATGCGGGATTCGATGACTCCGCGCATTTCGTCCAGACCGACGCCGACACCCTCGAGCATGGCGGCCACGCCCGAGAGCTCGAATTCGGGGCGCGTCAGCAGGGCGCGGTTTATTTCGTGCTCCTCGAGAAGGTGCCGGATATATGCTGAGCCATCGGCGATCTCCGGCGGGCAGGTGCTACAGAACCGGGAAAGCCGGTCCGCAATCTCGGCCACGTCGGCCGGGCCTACCCGGTTGGCAGCGATGTGAGCACGCATCCAGCATCTCGTCCGCCGGCAGCCGCCGCATCTCGACGAGCCAAATCGACGACCTGTGCGGTCTTCTCGAAGGTCAAATTTGCCCCGCCGTCATAAGAGCGGCTTGACGGCGCGAGAGGTCTGGCCTCCCGGGCGGCGGTTTAGGCGAACCTCCTCCTCGCAGAAGAATTTCCGTGCCTCGACGGTAACGAAATCGAGGTGGGATCGCGAGACCGGTTTCTTGAGCTTCAACACCCAATCGTCGGCGACGAACACCCAGGACGCATTGGTCTCCTGGCCTCAATGTTGTCCGGTGGCTGTGGGTAGGAGGCGGGACTGGAAAGGAACCGCACCTTCTGAGCAAGTGCTGCACTGAAATCGCCAGGAGTCTCGTCGTGCTGCTTTCCAGTCGAGCAATCCCGGGGAGGGGCGATTGTCGGTAATCATCAGGCCGACATTAGGCGGTGGAGCGACCCTTCGCGCATCAGCGATCGGGTGACGCCGCCAAGCAGCCATTCACGAAGGCGGCCATGGCCATAGCCACCAGAGACGATCAGATCTGCTCCGATCTGTCTGGCGATGCCAATTAGCGCCTCCCCAGCCTCACCTTCACGATGGTCCACGATCTCTGCGCGGGCTCTTGCACCATGGTTGATAAGATAGCGGACAACGTCGGTGGCACTGGCCATGGCCCGATCCGGTTCGTGCTCCGCAACTGTCGCTACTAGGACTTCGCGCGCATGGGCAAGGAAGGGCATCGCGTCTGCGACCGCCCGTCTTGCCTCACGGGCATCCTTCCAGGCAACGACCACGCTACTCGCCTTGAGAGGTGCGAGATCATCTCGCGGTATGAGGACCGGACGGCCCGCCGCATGTATCAGCGCGCCCAGGTCGATGGCGTTGTGGATGTCGCGTCCGCCCTCCTCTCCACATGATCCCGCGACTACAAGGTCTGCCGCCCTCGCGGCTATCGTCAACCCTTTGGTTGGATCGCCAACATTAGTGCGCAGCGATTCGGCCCCTCCCATCTCGCCGCTTGCATCGAGATCGCTTCTGAACGCTTCCAGGCGGCGTTCGATCTCCCTCGCCTCAAGCCGCATGAACTCGGCGTCCACGACTACTCCGAGGGGAGGCGTTGCAATCGGGTGTATGTCGCCGGCGGCGAAGCCGATCAGGTTTGCCTCAAAGCGTGCGGCGAGGTCGCGCGCAAAACTTAGCTGCGATGCTGCGGCATCGTTTATGTCCAAGTGCACCAGTATCGTATTGTAAATCATGGTCGCGACCTCGGTGTGGCCTCTCGTTCAGAGAACTTAACCATCGCTCGACCGTCTTCACCTTGACCGGCGTCAAAGATGATCGCGTGACGCTTGGGCGCCCGTTTGATGCGCGTCAAAGCGTCCCTTCCGCCCTGTGCTACAAAAGCAAGGACGGAGGATGAAGCCATGGCCCACAAGCAGGTCCTTTTCCATTCGGCAGCCCGAGAGAAGATCTTGAAGGGCGCCTCGCAGTTGGCCGACGCCGTTCGGGTCACGCTAGGACCCCGGTCGAAAGCCGTTCTGATCGAAAAAAAATGGGGTGCGCCGATTGTCTGCAATGACGGGGTCACGATCGCCAAGGAGTTCGATCTCAAAGATCCCGAAGAAAATCTCGGCGCGCGCATGCTGCGCCAGGCGGCGGAGAAGACAGGGGAAATCGTCGGCGACGGGACGACCACGTCGACGATTCTTGCCCATGCGATTTTCGCGGATGGCCTGCGCAATGTCGTTGCGGGCGCAAGCGCGATCGACATCAAGCACGGGCTTGACCGCGGCGTCAAACGTGCCGTCGCGGAGCTCAAGAAGAACTCACGGCCCGTCTCCGAGAAGCGTGAAAAAGAACAGGTGGCGACAATTTCGGCCCACAACGACGCACAGATCGGCACACTGATCGGAGACGCCATGGAAATAGTGGGCGACGAAGGAGTCATCAGCGTCGAGGAATCCAAAACGACCGAGACGGTCCTCGAAGTCGTCGAGGGCATGCAATTCGATCGTGGCTACCTTTCTCCCTATTTCGCCACCGATGCCGAGCGAATGGAGGTCGTTCTCGAAAGCGCCGCGATCCTCCTGTTCGACCGCAAGATCAATTCTCTCAAGGATTGCGTGGAACTCCTGGAGGCCGCCGCGAAAGCCGGGACACCGCTGCTCATCATTGCTGAAGATGTGGAAACCGAGGCCCTCGCAACTTTGATCGTTAACCAGATGCGCGGAACACTGCACAACTGCGCCGTCAAGGCGCCGGGGTTCGGAGACCGACGCAAGGCCCTGTTGCAGGACATCGCCATACTCACGGGTGGACAGCTCATTTCCGACGAGCTGGGCATCAAGCTCGAAACGGTTACACCCGAACAACTTGGCCGCGCCGAGCGGATCGTCATTACGAAAGATACCACCACCATCATCGGTGGAGCGGGAGACAAGAAGGCCATCATTGGCCGGGCCGAACAGATCCGAAAGGAAATCTCGACCACTACCAGCGACTATGACCGTGAAAGGCTCCAGGAGCGGTTGGCGAAGCTTTCCGGCGGCGTAGCGGTGATCAAGGTGGGTGCAGCCACGGAAGCGGAACTCAAATCCAAGAAGGAAGCGCTTGATGATGCCATCAGTGCGACTAAGGCGGCCGTGGCCGAAGGAATTCTGCCGGGTGGCGGACTGGCTCTCCTGCGGTGCATCACTGCCGTCGCGGAGGAGGAGGAAGCCTGCGAAGGCGATGAGCGCACCGGCGTTCAGATCCTCAAGCGGGCACTGGAAATCCCAGCACGACAGATCGCGGAAAACTCTGCAACCGATGGCGGCGTCGTAGTCGCGAAAATGCTCGAGGGAAAGGGCAGTTTCGGGTACGACGCCGGCCGAAAAGTCTATGTCGACCTGGTTTCGGACGGTATCATCGACCCCACCAAAGTGATCCGCGTCGCGCTCGAAAATGCGGTTTCCGTCGCAAGCGTGCTGTTGTTGACCGAAGCCACGATGACGGAACTTCCCGAGACGCCGAAGGAGGCGATGGCCGAAGCCGCGATGCGGCCATAGTTGCAACCCCGCTTGAGCTTACAGACGATCGGAGCAGAAATCATGGAACTGACGAAGCGACAAAAAGCGCTCGAAGAAAAGTACATCCTCGATTTCGAGCGTGCCTTGAGAGTTCGCGAACGCCGAGACCGCCTGCTTGCCGGATGGGCGGCCCACGCGCTCGATAGAGCCGACGCGACCGCCTACGCGGACGAGATTGCTCACGCCGGACGGGCCGAAGCTGGCGACGACGACGTACTGCGCAAGGTTCTCCGGGACTTCGAGAGTGCCGGAATCCCTGCGACCAGGGAACAGCTACAGCAAAAGATGCGGGCGCTGTTGTTTGTCGCCGCCGAACAACTGGACGCCAAAGGCAAAGAGGCGAAGCGGTAAATCTGCCTTCCCTATCTCATCTTCCCACCCTTTTCCGCCGCCGCCACGGCCCGCTTCACCGCAACAAAGCTGTCAGGCGTGACCGAAATCGAGTCGATGCCACATTCGACAAGAAACGCCGCGAAATCGGGGTGATCGCTTGGTGCCTGACCGCAAAGGCCAATCTTGGCGCCGGCACGCCGAGCTTCCGTGATGACCTTGGCGATCATCCACTTCACGGCTTGGTCCTGCTCGTCGAACAAGGAAGCGAGTTCCTCCGAATCCCTGTCGACCCCGAGCGTCAGCTGGGTGAGGTCATTCGAGCCGATCGAAAAGCCATCGAAAAGCCGCGCGAAGTCCGCCGCAAGAATAACGTTCGACGGTATTTCGCACATGACATAGACCTGTAACCCGTTGACCCCGCGCTGAAGGCCGTTTTCAGCCATGACCTGAAGCACCTTCTCAGCCTCATGAACCGATCGGCAGAACGGTATCATCACGATAACGTTCTTGAAGCCCATCCCCTCGCGCAACCGCTTGATAGCCCGACACTCAAGCGCAAAGCCGTCGCGATATATCGGCGAGTAGTAGCGAGATGCGCCACGCAAGCCGATCATCGGGTTTTCTTCTTGCGGCTCGAATTCGGCGCCACCGCAAAGGCCCGCATATTCATTCGTCTTGAAATCGCTCATGCGCACGATGATCGACTCGGGATAGGCAACTGCGGCGAGACGGGCCAGGCCGCGCGCAAGTTCGTCGACGAAATAGTGGGTCCGCTCCGTGTAGCCCGATGTCATTGCAGCGATTTTCTGCTTTGCCGATTGATCGCGCAGCCGATCGAAGTGCGCGAGGGCCATGGGATGGATCTGTATCGCATTGCTGATCACGAATTCCATGCGCGCAAGCCCAATACCGTCGGTCGGGAGCCTCCACCAGCGGGAAGCGGATTGCGGATCGGCTAGGTTCAACATGACCTTCGTCCGCGTCTCCGGAATATCGACGAGGCTGATCGTCTCCGCCTTGAACCCGGCCGCCCCTTCGTAGATGCGGCCCTCGTCGCCTTCGGCGCAGGACACGGTGACGATCGCGCCCGTGTGCAAGAGCCTTGTCGCGTTCTCTGCGCCGACGATCGCAGGAAGGCCAAGCTCGCGACTGACAATAGCTGCATGTGAGGTGCGTCCCCCATGATCGGTGACGATGGCGGAGGCGCGCTTCATGAGCGGCACCCAATCCGGGTCTGTGGTTCTGGTAACCAGAATGGAGCCGTCGGTGAATTTGCCGATGTCGTCGGGATGCTCGATAAGACAGACGGGACCTGCCGCGACGGCGTTGCCTATCGCGAGGCCCTTTGACAGGAGGCGCCCCTTCTTGCCGATCTGAAAGGTTGAAAATTGATCGGGGGCCGCTCTCGCCTGCACGGTTTCGGGCCGTGCCTGCACTATGTGAATTTGGCCGTCCCGACCGTCTTTTGCCCATTCGATGTCCATGGGACAGCCGTAATGCTCCTCAATCGCTACCGCCCAGCGCGCGAGTTTCAGAACCTCCTCATCGGCGAGCACGAGCGTGGTCTGCTCGTCTTGAGAAGTCGAGACACCCCGGGTTGGCTCGAAACTTTTGCCATAGGTGAGTTTCCTCAGCTTCGTGCCGCATCTCTTCTGAATGATCGGCACAAGGGCAGTCTCACCGAGCAGCGGCTTGAAGACCCGGTATTCGTCGGGATCGACGGTACCTTTGACGACATACTCGCCCAGTCCCCATGCAGCATTGATCAGAACGACCTTGTCGAAGCCTGTTTCGGTTTCGATGGAGAACATGACGCCCGCTCCGCCGAGATCGGAACGAACCATTTCCTGGACACCCACGGACAAGGCCACCTTCATGTGATCGAAGCCATTCACCTCGCGGTAGCTGATTGCTCGATCGGTGAAGAGGGAGGCATAGCAGCGGCGACAGGCACTCATCAGTTCCCGCTCGCCAACGACATTGAGAAAGCTTTCCTGCTGCCCGGCAAAGCTCGCAGTGGGGAGATCCTCCGCGGTTGCGCTGGAGCGAACGGCCACCGAGGCGGCGTCTGTGCCAAGCGAGCGCGACAGCATACGATAGGCGGCAATTATTTCCGCTTCGATCTCGGCGGGCCAACTGCCCCCGAGAATGTTCTCGCGTATCGCTGCACCCGTCTCAGCGAGGGTCGCTCCACCGGCCTTCCATTTCGCAATCAGGACAGCAATCGGTGCCCGCAAGCCATGGGCGTCAATGAAGTGCCAGTAGGCCTCCGCTGTCGTCGCGAAACCACTCGGCACCTTCACGCCATGCGCGGAAAGCCTCGTGATCATTTCGCCAAGCGATGCATTCTTGCCTCCCACACTGGCGATATCGCGCCGCGTCACATCCTCGAACCAGATGATTGAAGGCATTTCCTCCTCCCGTCGTTGAGAGCGGCACGTGACGAGACGCTCTAGATGCTCTGCCTCCCGCGCGAGGCGTCCGTTTACCTGAGACCGCAACCATATTCTCGCCCGGCATCGGGGACCTTGACGCCGGTCAAAGCGGGAGAGGCAAGCGTCCCGCATACTGCCGGCAGGGAACAAATTGTTGGAGGCCGAGGTGAGTAAATTCAAACACGATGCTGTAGTTGCTGACATCAGCGAGACGCATTTGCGTTTTGCCGTCGCCGACACGGATAGGCTGACAGTCGATCACTATGTGCAGTTTGCTAGCGCAACGTTTGCCTCCCCGGAGCAGGCGTTGGCCGCTTACCTGCGCTCCCTACCCGCTTCGCCCCCTGTCTTGGCGATTGCAAAGGCAAACGGCGCGTTGCCGCCTCACGAGGAACTGGAACGCCAGTTCGCCGATGCACATGCCGGCGCGTGGCGCCACGTCCAAATCCTCGATTCCATCGACGCGCTTTCGCTCATCTTGCCCGATCTCGCTCCGCATGACTTGGTATACCTCGGAGGGGGAGAGGCCGATCCCGGCGCTGCGAAAGCTGTCGCAAGCATTGGCAACGCGCTCGAAGTCGGGGTGCTCACTCAAGTCAACGGCTCCTGGATTCAGTTCCATGCTCAAGCCGGTGGCATATCCTTTGCACCTCAAACGCAGGAAGAACTTGACGTCTTTGAGCGTGTTCGCTGCGACAGCGACCATGTCTCGATCGAGCATCTGTTGTCAGGCCCGGGACTTGCGCGCCTTTACAAGATCTTGCTTGAGAGCTCGGGGCAGCCGGTGCGCGCCCTTGCGCCCGCACATATTGTCACCGCCGGCTTGCAGGGGAACGATCGATGCGCGACAACGGCACTAAATTATTTCGCTGCGTGGCTCGGCAGATTTGCGGGCGACATGGCGCTCCTCTATAACGCGGGTGGCGGCATCTATCTTTGGGGCCCGCTCCTGCGGAAGATGGAAAGTCTCCTCCGTGATGGTGCCTTTCGCCTCGCATTCGGGGCGAAAGGGAGACGGTCGGGCTGGTTGTCGCAAATACCCGTTTTATTGATCAGAAGCGAAGACGCCGTCCTGCGCGGAGCAGCAAAGGCAGTCATTCAAGAGATGCGCTGACGCGCGAGCGCCCTCATGGATTGCAGCGCCATCGCTTAATTGACGAGCGGGCCGAGGGCCGAAGTTTCAATCGCCTCTGAACCCGCCCGCCCGCCGGGGGTCGTGCAGCTCTTGATTGGCAGCACACTGAACAATGATGCAATCATGAGCAGGATGACGATGAACAGCAGCCTGTTCAGGACGGCTGCCTGGATAGTATTGAACAGATTGCGCCTGGTCATGGCCGGCCTCCTCCCACCACCCAGAACAATGGCGGACAGGTACAAGACATCACACATCCAAAGGGCATGCTTTGTTCCGCGTCAAAGAGGTCGCGACAGTCGGCTCCTGCAGCTCGTGTTTGACGCGCATCAATGAGACTGCTGCTTCGTCGAGTTCTAATGACCATCATCTGGCGTGGCCGGCGGAGAAGCGCCCGGTAGAAGTCGGCCAGACTGGCTTGCGGCCGCGCCCATAAGCAACCCGCGGCGAGATGAGCCTGGAACCAACGCTTTGAAGGAGGACACCAGCCATGGCTGAACCTGCAACCAAACTGCCCATCAAGTCGAAAGAAAAAGCCGTCGAACATCGTGCAGAGTCGTGGCTCCCCTTTGAAAGCCTCAGATCCGAAATTGACCGGCTGTTCGACGATGTCGCTCCAAACCTGTGGCATCGCCCCTTGGCTTCCGCCCTCATGCCTCGGGTGCCGCGGCTGTCAGAGCTGGACGTGGCGCCGGCCGTTGATTTGGCGGAGACAGACAAGAGCTACGAGATCAGCTGTGAACTGCCGGGGATGGAAGAAAAGGACATAGAGGTAGCCATCTCCAACGGCATCCTGACGATCCGAGGCGAGAAACAGGAGGAGAAAGAGGAGAAGAAGCAGGAATATGTCCTCTCTGAGCGCCGCTACGGCTCGTTCCAGCGCACGTTCCGGATGCCAGATGGGGTCGATGCAGAAAAGATTGCTGCGAATTTCTCGAAGGGCGTTCTGTCGATAACCCTGCCGAAGACCCCGGAAGCGCAGCGGAACGAGCGCAAGATTCAGATCAAGGCCAATTGACTGTCGCCCGTCTTCCCGTCCGCACACCTTTGCGGACGGGAAGCGTGTACACCAGACTGGCGCGCTGCTGCCGACGTTCTTGGCCACAGTGCGCTAGCCACCGCCGAATTTGAAACGATCTGCTAAAATTCACATTCCTGAGATCGCGCGGTGTACTTGGGGTCAACCTCAACGGCGTCAGTCAACGGCACGTCGGCATTCCGGGAGGCTTGTAGTGGAGAACGAGGCATCGGCCATTGCTCTTGAGGCACGCGAGCTCACCAAGATCTATCGGATGGGCGCGGTGGAAGTTCACGCGCTGCGCGGGGTGGACGTCGACTTTCGTGAGGGCGAACTGATCGTTCTGTTGGGGCCATCGGGGAGCGGTAAATCGACATTGCTCAATATCCTTGGCGGGCTCGATACACCCACTGGGGGGATCGTCGTGTTTCGTGGCCAACCCCTCACGATGGATAGCGAACGCGCCCTCAATCTCTACCGTCGCAATCACGTCGGTTTCGTTTTCCAGTTCTACAACCTTATTCCTAGCCTGACGGCGCGCGAAAACGTCTCCCTCGTGACGGAGATCGCCAGAAATCCGATGTCGCCGGTTGAAGCGCTTTCGATCGTCGGTCTCGGTGACAGGGTCGATCACTTCCCGGCGCAACTTTCCGGCGGCGAACAGCAGCGCGTCGCTATTGCCCGCGCGATCGCCAAGCGCCCCGACCTGCTCCTCTGCGATGAGCCAACGGGCGCACTCGACAGCAAGACGGGGATCCTGGTGCTCGAGGCGATCCTCAAGATCAATCGCGAACTTGGGACCACCACTGCGCTCATCACCCACAACGCGGTCATTGCCGAGATTGCCAATCGCGTGCTCTATTTTGCCGATGGGCGCATCGTCGAAACTCGGCAAAACGCCGTTCAGCGCGCCCCCGGCGAGCTCGCCTGGTGAGCATGATGAGCAGCCTCGATCGAAAGCTCGTTCGTGAACTCTGGAGGCTGAAGGCTCAGGTTCTTGCGATCGCGCTGGTGATCGCGTCCGGTACCGCCCTGCTCATCATGGCGCTGACGACGATCGAGGCGCTCGAGGAGACAACCGCGGCCTATTACGAGCGGACGCGCTTTGCCGATGTGTTTGCCCAGGCAAAGCGAGCGCCCGAACATCTTAGCCGTGACATCGCCGATATCCCGGGTGTACGCTTGGCCGACACGCGCATCGTCGAAGGCGCCATTCTTGACATCCCGGGCTTTGCCGAGCCGGTCGTTGCCCAATTGCTGTCGCTGCCCGAACGGGGCCCTGAGCTTCTCAACGCACTGGTAATCAGATCCGGACGCTTGACCGACCCGACCCGGCCCGATGAGGTGGTCGTCAGCGAGCCTTTCGCCGAGGCTCACGAATTGAAGCCCGGCGACAGTTTCAGTGCCGTCTTAATGGGGCGCAAACGCACGCTCCATGTCGTGGGCACGGCGCTCAGCCCCGAATTCGTCTACGCGATCGCACCTGGGGGTCTCATGCCGGACGATGAGCGTTTCGGCGTCCTGTGGATGGGGCACGATCCGCTGGCAGCCGCCTTCGACCTGGAGGCTTCCTTCAACAGCGTCACGCTCGGTCTCCTGCCCGGCGCTGACGAAAAAGACATTATCCGCCGGCTTGACGGCCTGCTCGCTCCCTTCGGCGGCATCGGTGCCTACGGTCGTGCCGACCAGACCTCGAACTGGTTTCTGGAAAGCGAGATCGCCCAGCAAAAGAACATGTCGCAGATCATGCCGACCATCTTTCTGGCGGTCGCCGCCTTTTTGACCAACATGGTAATCGCACGGCTGATCGAAACCGAGCGCCACGAGATCGGCCTTCTGAAGGCCTTCGGTTACAGCAATCTGGCGATCGGCTGGCACTATGCCAAGATGGTCCTTGTCATCGGCACGATCGGCATCCTGATCGGCTCGCTGCTCGGCGCCTGGCTCGGTCACTGGAACACGGAACTCTATACGAAATTTTACCGCTTTCCTTTCCTGCTCTATCGCCCCGGCCCTGCCGGCTTCGTCATTGCCGGCGCGATCAGTCTCGGCGCGGCGCTCGCTGGCAGCCTCGCTGCGGTGCGTCGCGCGGTCCGGCTTCCGCCGGCGGAGGCGATGCTCCCACCTTCCCCGCCCATCTATCGGCGTAGCTGGGCTTCTCGAACGGCGCTTGCCGGCGCGTTGGACGAACCGTCGCGCATGATCGTAAGACGCATCATCCGATGGCCGGTTAGGGCTTTCCTGGCCAGTCTCGGTCTCGCAATGTCGATCGCCGTGCTGATCATGGCGTTGCAGTGGGTCGATGCGATCGACGCGCTGGCCGAGACCGCTTTCGAGCGCGGGCAGCATCAGGACGCGACCGTGGCGTTCAACGACCTGCTACCCATTCATACGGCCGGGGATTACGAGCATCTACCCGGCGTGCTGGCGGTGGAACCTTACCGCCACGCATCAGCGCGCATCAGCCACGGACACCTTGTCGAGAAACAAGGCATAATCGGCGTCCCGCCCGGCGCAATCCTCAGTCCCGTGTTTGACGTCGAGGGCGGGCGCATCGACGTCCCTCCAGGCGGGCTCGTGCTTTCGCGCAAGCTCGCAGAGTTGCTCCACGTAAGCACCGGCGATACCGTGGGCGTCGAACTCCTGGAGGGGCGCCAGGCCCGATTGAGCCTTCCCGTGGCTCAGGTTTTCGAAACCTATCTTGGAACGCCCGCCTACATGGATATGGAGGCGCTGAACCGGATATCCGGCGACGGGCGCGTCGTGAGCGGATTGCATTTCCTCGTCGACGCCCGGAGCCGCACGAGCTTATTGGCAAAACTCAAGGACATTCCCAACGTCGCCGCCATACTCTTCCGGCAGGCAGCGATCGACACCTTCTACGAAACCATGGGCGAAACCATCTTCATCTTCGTCGGCTTCTTCGTCGCCTTCTCTATGACGCTTTCAGTCGGCGTCACCTACAACTCGATCCGTATCGCGCTTTCCGAGCGGGCGCGCGAACTAGCGACGCTGCGCGTCCTCGGCTTCAGCCGCTGGGAGATTTCCTACATCCTGCTCGGTGAGGTCGGCATTCTGACCTGGATTGCCATCCCGCTTGGCGCGGCGATCGGCTATGGCCTCGCGTGGTACATGACGAGCGCCTTCGAAACAGAGCTCTACCGCGTGCCGCTCGTCCTGCGGGATGCAACCTATGGCAAGGCGGCGCTGATCGCGCTTGCGGCGACGCTGGTTTGCGCCGCGCTCGTGCGCCGGCGGCTTGATCGTCTGGACCTAATCGCAGTGCTTAAGACAAGGGAGTAGCATGTGGGTGTCGTCAAGCGCAGGTTGGCAATCTGGGGCAGTCTGCTCGCCCTGCTCGCGGCGGGGATCGCCTATGCATTGCGGCCGCAGCCGATTCAGGTCGATTTGGCCGCGGCCGAGATCGGCTTGCTGCGCGTCACCCTCGATGAGGAGGGGGAAACGCGGGTGCGCGACGTCTACACGCTTCATGCACCGTTGCATGGCCAGTTGCAGCGTATCACAGCCGAGGTCGGCGACGTCGTGAAGGCGGGGGAGACCCAGGTCGCGCAAATCGAACCCGCGCCGCCGGCCTTCCTGGACGTCAGGACCGAGGCGGAGCTGCAGGCGGCAGTCGAGGCGGCACGCGCGGCCCACAAGCTCGCCGCTGCCGAACTCAATAAGGCCAAAGCCGACTTGACCTTTGCAGAGGGAGAGCGCGCTCGCGCCCGGCAATTGATCGAGCGCAGGACAATCTCGCAGCGCACTCTGGAAGACGCCGAGCGTTCCTACAACGTCGCGCAAGCCAATCTCGCTACAGCCGAGGCTGCCTTAAAGGTAAGGGAACACGAGCTTCACCAAGCCCGGTCAAGGCTCCTGTCGCGGCAGGAGATCCGGAGCCTGCGTGAAGACTGCGAATGCATGCCGGTGACCGCCCCGGTGAGCGGCGTCGTGCTGCAGGTCATGCGCCGCAGCGAAGGCGTGGTCGAAGCTGGAACGCCGCTGCTCGACATTGGTGATCCTGCGGATCTGGAGATCGTCGTCAATTTCCTCTCGGAGGACGCCGTTCGGATACTGCCGGATCAACGAGCGATCATCACCGGCTGGGGCGGCGAAGACCTCAACGCAGTCGTTCGTCGAATCGAGCCCTTCGGGCAGACCCAGGTATCGGCGCTCGGAATCGAGGAGCAGCGGGTCGACGTCATCCTCGATTTCGCCGATCCACCGGAACGTTGGCGCTCGCTCGGGCATGGTTACCGAGTCGACGTGCAAGTCATCCTGTTCGAGGGTGAGGTCCTCAAGATGCCGCTTGGCGCTTTGTTCCGGCAAGGCGAAGAATGGGCCGTCTTTGTCGCCGCAGAGGGACGGGCGCGTTTGCGTCCGGTCGCCGTCGGTCAGCGGAACAGCCTTGCGGTCGAAGTCCGAGAAGGGCTTGTACGCGGACAACGAGTCATTCTCTACCCGAGCGACCGGATCAAGGACGGGGCGGCTATTGTTGAACGTTAGCCGCTGACGCCTGTCGCTCTTAGCCGTGCGATCCCACTCTCGAACGCCGCAGCATGCCGAAACGGAAGTCATGAACGGCGGCGTGCAGCATCAGCATCTCGCCGATTGTTTCATAGTTCATGATCCCGATCGGATGCTGGCTACGGCTGACCACTGCTGCGGCCGGTGCACCTGTTGTCTGCATAACCCTCAGACTGTCCCCCAGCGCGGTTTCCTCATAAACCCAGGGAACGTCGGTGCGCATCACTGCCCGAACCAACGCATTCGGCCCGCCTTCCTTCATGGCGCCAATGATCCCGTCGCGCGTCAGCAATCCAGCGAACTGCCCCTCCCCATCGACCACGGGAAATTCGTTCTGACTCGTAGCGAGCAGAAGCTCGGCAGCTTCGCTTAGGCGAGCATCGGATTGAAGCACCCCGAACTCCGTCACCATGACGTCGCCCACAGTGACGCCCCCGGAAATCGCTTGCAACTCGCTGCTTTGCGCTTCTGCTTCAGCAGCGAGATAAACAAAGATCGCGATGAGGATGAGCAGAGGACTGTAGAACAAACCCGCCACACCCATGACGAAGGCCGCGCCCTGCCCTATCGTCGCGGCGACGCGCGTGGCGCGTTCCCAGGACCAGCGCCAAGCCAAGATCGCTCGCAAGACCCGACCGCCATCCATCGGAAAGGCCGGTATCATATTGAACAGAACGAGGAAGATGTTGACGCCGGCCAGCCTGACCAAGAAGTCGATTTGCGGATCCTGCGGTCTGGCGAATTGCTCGAGGCCGGCGACACCGCCGATAACGGCGAGAAGCAGGGCGGCGATGACGATGTTGACCAGAGGTCCCGCAACCGCAATCAGCAGTTCTTCCGTTGGTTTGCTCGGGTTTCGCTCGAGCCGGGCGACGCCGCCAATCGGCAGAAGCGTGATGTCGGGCGTCTTGATCCCAAAACGGCGCGCTGCGGCAATGTGCCCGAACTCATGCAGGACCACGCAAGCGAACACGCTGAGGATAAAGGCTACCCCTTCCCAAGCAGCAGGCGCTCCGCCGATCTGGTAGTGCGTGAACCAGATCCAGACGAGCAGCAAGACAAAGGTCATGTGTATCCGGATTTCGGTCCCGGCAATTGTTCCGAGCTTCAGCGACCATCCCATGGCATTCCACTCCTAGCCAAGGCAACTTGCCGGACGTGAACGCCCGCTTGCCCCTATTGAACATCGATGCGGTATGCGGTTCCTGCCCGCAGGATATCGACAGAAGCGCTGCCTTCCACACTCTCCAGAACGCTTCCAATTTGATCGGCAGTGACGGGCGGTTTGCCGTTGATTGCCGTCAGGTAGTCGCCCGTTCTCAGCCCGATAGAGTAAGCGGCGCTACCCGGCGCAACATCGACGAGGACAGTTCCCGCCGGCACGCATGCTGGTGAGCCGCTCGCCGATGTAAACTTGACGATTACTGAGCCCTGGTCCGAGACGTCGGGACGATCGGCCGAGTTGGAAAGCGTCACATTCAGCTTCTGCGACGTTTCTCCCCTGCGAACATCGAGAGTGATCCGGGCGTTCGCCGGAAGCAGGCTGATCGCATTCCTGAAGGCCGGCTCCGTCGAGAAGGCGCGGTCGTCCAGGCCGATGATCACATCTCCAAGGCGTACGCCTTGCCGTTCCGCCGGCGAGTCGCAGGCGAGTTCGTTCACAATAAGCCCTGGCGGTTGAGGGGCACTACCATCTTGCGCATCCGCTGCGGCCGTCACCGAGAGGCCGAGCCAGCCTCGCTTGTATTCTCCGTGGGATATCAATTCCCGGACGATCTGCGCCACGATATTCGAAGGAATCGCAAAGCCGATGCCGGTACTCGTCTGATCCGGCGCGGCGATCCCGCGCGCAATGCCGATCAATTCGCCAGAGACATTGACGAGCGCTCCGCCGGAATTCCCTGGATTGATGGCCGCGTCGGTCTGGATGTAATCCTGGTATTCATCGGCACCCAGGCCCGAGCGACCCAAGCCGCTGACGATGCCGAACGTCGCCGTCTGGGCCAAGCCGAAAGGGCTGCCTATCGCGGCCACAAACTCGCCAACCTTAAGTTCGGATGAATTTCCCCACTGGAGCGCAGCAAGTTTTGAGGCATCGATCTTGATGACCGCGAGGTCTGTCGGTGCATCCTCCCCTACCCTGTCGGCGTGGAAAACCCGTCCGTCCGCAAGTGTCACGGAAACATCATCGGCATCGGCGACCAGATGACGGCTGGTGATGATGTAGCCTCCCTCCCGATCGATGATCACCCCAGACCCTGTCGCGGTCGCCCCCGCCTGGACGATGAATACCTCATCGGGAAGACCGAGGACTTTCCGTACATTCGGATCCTCGAGCATTTCGCTTCGAACGATCCCGCTGCTGACGGTGCGGATACTGACGACCGCCGGCTGCACGCGCTCCAGCATTGCGGACACGCCCGCGTCGATGCCGGTCGCTTCGGCGGCCCCTCCGAAGGGGTCGAAAAGGGCAGCTAGAAGCAGCAGTCTCGAAATCTTGAGCATCGTCGCGCTCCCTGGATTGATGCCGGATTTCAGCCGGATTTCCCCGCCGCTGCATTGACGCGCATCAATTCCCGACATCCTCGCCGGCGTGCATTGTGATCGATGCGGATCAGGAGCAGGCGCACCGGTCAGGCGCCGGCATGACGTCCGACTCCTGTGCTCTCACGCTTTCGCTGACTGTCGCTTTGGCATCTCATGCTTCTTCCTGCAAGGCACGGCGCAGCCGGCGGATTACGACCCCACGCGCCTTATCGTCCGCAGCCTTGGCCAGTTCGTCCTGCAGATCGAGGACGAGCGACTGGAAATCGTTGTGCCAATCCGTCCTTCCTACCCGTACGGGATCGATGCGAGGCGGGGCGACTGCTTCGGAAATCTCAACTGGACTATGCGAGCCGAGGCGGAATGCGCTGTCCAGTCTCGGCCGGATGAGGTGATCTTGCGGCAGGAAGGTGGAGAGACTTTCCCGGAGCCCTTCAAGTGCCTCGTCCTCTCCGTGGACGAGGAAGACACCCGCGCTGATCGGCTGCCGGGCTCGCACCCAGTCGGTAAGCTCGCCGCCATCGGCATGGCCGCTATAGATATCCAGCTTCCTGATACGGGCTCGGACCCGGATATCGTCGCCCTGAATGCGCACGACGGTGGCTCCTTCTTCAAGAAGGCGTCCCAGTGTGCCGTTCGCCTGGTAGCCAACCAGCAGCACTGTCGCCTCGTCTCGCCACAGCCAGTTTTTCAAGCGATGCCGAATGCGCCCTGCCTCGCACATTCCGCTCGCAGCGATAACAATATGGAAACCCCTGATGAGATCGACCGCCTTGGATTGCTCCGCCGTTTCGGTAAAGCGAACATTCTTCGACTCGATCCCCCGAACGAGAGCATCGCCGTTCTCAAGCTCGCGAGCGTGCCGGCGGAAAATCTCGCTCGCACGAGTCGCAAGGGGTGAATCAATAATGATCGGGCATTTCGGGACGGCACCCGTCTCCATCAGGTAAACAAGATCCGTGAGCAGTTCCTGCGTGCGTTCCACGGCGAAAGAGGGGATGAGAAGAGCGCCATTCGGATGCGCTGCAGTCAGCACCTCGGAGCGCAGGACGTGACGTCGCGCAGCATCGTCCGCTTCCTCGCGCTCGACATTGCCGTAGGTGCTCTCGCATATGACGTAGTCCCAGCCACTCGGTGCTGTCGCATCGAACTGCAGGAGCTTGTGCCGCGGCCCGATGTCGCCGGAAAACAGCAGGCGCAGCGGCGAGGGGCCGGGACCAATCTCCATTTCAACCGAGGCGGATCCGAGCAGATGTCCCGCATTCCAGAACCGAAAGCGAATTCCCCCGCCGGCCTTTTCCCACGAGCCGAGGCGCACCTGCCGAAACAGTGTGATCGCGACAGCGGCGTCGCGCGCGGTGTAAATCGGCGTCACGGTCTGGCGGCCCCGGTGCAGGTTGCGGCGATTGAGCTGGTCGACTTCACTCTCCTGGATGTGAGCAGAATCCGGCAGCATGACGGAGCAGAGGTCGGTCGTCGCGGGTGTCGCGAAAATCGGGCCATCGTAGCCAAG
>ATWE01000018.1 GCA_000421085.1 Ensifer sp. USDA 6670 | reverse complement strand
GTCTGCCAGCCGTCGGCGCTGTTGGACACTTTCAGTCTGCCGCTCACCGGGTAGGTGGCGACGTCAAGCCATATCTTGCCGGTATCGATACCGGCCGCTTTCATGCTAATCTCGTTCATCCTTGTCGTCCCTGCCTTGCATACGAACCAGGTTGTTCCAGCAACCATTCGGGCCACGATGAGGAACCGACCGCGATCCTGCTTCTCCGTAACCCTCAAAGGTTCTGGTGCCGGCGATCCGACGGTCGGCGCCTTTGGCCGGGCGGACACCCGGCCAAAGGCATACCGAAGCCTATACAACATCTCTTATGCAAGGTGCCGGCAGGCGGATGAGGGGCATTCTCACCGCATTGACCGGCCGATCATTCCACCCGCGTCACCGTGAACCCCTGCTGACGCAGGAGTTCGACGAGGCCTTCCCTGCCGGGAAGGTGCAGCGCGCCGACGGCCATGAAGGCGCCGCCGGTCTTCAGAAGGGGTGCGGCGCGCTCTGCCATGATCCTGTTGCGATCGATGATGATGCGCTGCTCGAATTCGGCGTAGCCGGCGTCGTCGGACGAAATCCCGGCGGAGACGAGTTTCATCATCGGCATGATCGCGCCCGTCTCGCCGGAGAGGTAGAGATCGGTGGTCGTCGTCATCACGTCGTCGATCGTCTTGCCGAGAGCAAGCGTTTCTATCAGTGCCTTAAGATGCATTTCGACCGGCAGCGAATCCATCGCCAATAGCTGCTCGACCAGCGTTTCGAGGCCCTTGAGCGTCTTGCCCTCCCTCACCGCGTCCTCGGCGAGCTTCTTGTCGAGGAAGGAGGCACCGGCCGCCTTGCGTGAGAATTCGCAGGCCGGCAGGGCCACGAAACTGGCGATCATCCAGGGCTTCATCTTGGTGACGAGCGGCAGGGGGATGCCGCGCGCCTTGAGGCCGCTTTCGAGAAGTGCGCGGTCCTCCGGCTTCAGGAAATCGTTGATCGTCTTGTCGCCGGTGAACATGGTCAGTTCAGGCTGCATCATGATCGCGGCGGTTGCCCTGTTCTGGTCGACGATCTCATCGGATTCAACGATCACGGTCTCAGCCTTTGCGAAGGCTTCCGTTGCGCCGCCGGGCATCGCCAGCACGCGAGGATCGGTGACATGCATGGTACCGAGCAGGAAGGAGGGCGCCTGTCCGTGGCCTTCGATCTTCCAAAGCAGGCCCTTTCCGTTGGGCACCGCCGCCGCTTCCGCGCGCAGCGCCGCCAGGCGGGCCGGGTCCGAATGTTCGAGGCCGGTCAAGATGTTGCTGCCGGCGCAATCGATTTCTTCCGCGCGCGCATCCGCCACATAGAGCAGGGCGGCAAGGAGGCTCGCTGCCGTCAGTGCATTCAACAGCGCGATCAGCCACAGCAGGCCGTCTGCCGCCTTGGCCGCGCGATCGCGGACCGGTCCGGTGAAAGTGTTCATGGGTGCCCCCGGCATTTAAAGCGCGTCGGTGTTTCATTGAAACGCAGATGCGCTCTAACTCTTTGAAGCTGCGCATTTCCGGACGGAAAACCGCTGCAGATTTTTCCTGAAAGTGCTCTGGCGGAACCCTACTCCCCCACGGTCACGGGTTCCTTAACGCGCTTGGTTAACCGTCAAGCACGTCGGATTTTGGGCACGTCGGATTTTGGGCACGTCGGATTTTAGGCGCGTCGGATTTCAGGCGGGTCGGATTTCAGGCGCGCGGGTGGGCGCGGTCGTAGATTTCCAGGAGCCGCGCCGAATCGACGCCGGTATAGACCTGCGTCGTCGACAGGCTGGCATGGCCGAGCAGTTCCTGGATGGTGCGGAGATCACCTCCGCCCGCCAGAAGATGCGTCGCGAAAGAATGGCGCAGCGCGTGCGGCGTCGCCGAATCAGGCAGGCCGAGTGCGGCGCGCAGCTTCTGCATCTCGCGCTGGATGATCGCCGGCTGGAGCTTCGCGCCGCGAGCGCCGCGGAAAATCGGCTCTCCGGGCGCGATATGGTAGGGGCAGAGCTTCCGATAGGTCTCGACCGCTTCGGCGGCGGCCGCGATCATCGGCACGATCCGTGTCTTGCCGCCCTTTCCGGTGACCCTGAGCGACGTGACCGGTCCCGAGAAATCGGCAGGGGTCAGGTCCAGCGCCTCCGCTATCCGCAGGCCGCAGCCATAGAGAAGCGTCAGCACCGCGGCATTGCGCGCCGCGATCCAGGGTTCCTCGGCCAGTTGCGCGTCCGCGGTGACGACCTTCAGGGCCTCCCGGTCGGTCAACGCCTTGGGGAGAGACTTCGGCTGCTTCGGGGACCGCACCGCCCCTGCGCCCGCCGCATTGGCGAGCCCGTTTCTCTCGAGATAGCGCAGAAAGGAACGCAGACCTGCCAGCCCGCGGCCGAGCGTGCGCGCGCCGGCGCCGCCTTTGCGGCGCTGCGCCAGGAAGCCGCGCAGATCCGCGGGGCGCAGGGTGCGAATATCGGAGAGCCGCGGCGGCCCGGCGAGGTGCCCGGTCAGGAAGGTCAGGAACTGCCGCGTGTCGCGCTCATAGGCGTCGACCGTCTTTTCGGACAACCGGCGTTCCTCGGCGAGGCTCGCAAGCCAGCGCCTTCGTTCCGCCATCACTTCCGGATGGCCTATCGCAAGAAGTTCGTTCATCATCGGGCCCGGCGGGTTCATCAGCGCGGTGAGCTCGCTGATCCAGGCTCTGAGCATCGCATCGGGCGTGTTATGTTTTTGCTAACGTGCTGACGTTTGCTGCGGCGGCCTCTTGGAATTTGTCATTGTTCGATCATATTGAACTGCAATGTTCGGCCAGCAACAGCGGATGGGACAATGTCGAGACGTGATTCGGCGAGCGCTCTGGCGCATTTTGCAGAGGCGGTTGCGCTGGTCTCGCAAGGGCGTCCCGGCCATATCGTCGATACGCTGATCGCGGAGCGCGGCCAGAAGATCGTCCGCCATCCGCTGTGGCCTGTCATGCGGCCCTTTCTCTATACGCTGCTCAACTACCGCAAGGCGATCGAGTTCGCCAATGCCGTCGCCAATATGCCGGGCTTCCAGGCCTTCGAGCATCTGAGTTCGCTTCTTGCTCTCGAAATCCGCGCCGACAAGCCGGAGCGTATTCCCGAGAAGAGCGGGTTCCTGCTCGTCAGCAACCACCCGACGGGGATCGCCGACGGCATCGCCGTCTTCGACCTCCTGAAGAGCCGGCGGCCGGACATGATGTTCTTTGCGAACCGCGACGCGATCCGTGTCAATCCGCGTTTCGTCGAGATGGTCATTCCGGTCGAATGGCGGGAGGAGTACAAGTCGAAGCTGAAGGCGCGCGAAACGCTGCAGGTCACGAACAGGGCGATCGAGGAGGGCAAGGCGACCGTGCTCTTTCCCTCCGGCCGCATCGCCTATTGGGCCGAGGGACGGCTCAACGAGCGCCCCTGGAAGAGCTCGGCGGTCGGCTTCGCACGCAAATACGGCCTGCCGATCCTGCCGGTGCATATGAGCGCGCGCAATTCCGGCCTTTTCTACTGGTTCGCCAAATGGTCGACGGAACTGCGCGACATGACGGTGTTCCACGAACTCCTGAACAAGAAGGGCGACCGCTTCGACTTCCGCATCGGCAACCTCATTCCGGCGGACGCGCTCGACGGCGATCCGATGGAAGTGACACGTGCGCTGGAGCGTCATACGGTACACGCACTGGCTGCCGACAGCGACGCGGCATTCGAGCTGTCTGCAAGGGCGATTGCAGCGGGCTAAGCCGTCACCATGATGCTTCGCTCCATGTTCGCTGAGAACTACCGGTCGCTGCGCTCGATCCGTATGGATCTGGCCGGCGTCAATCTCTTCATCGGAGAGAACGGCGTTGGAAAGTCCAACCTCTATCGTGCCCTGCAGCTGGTTCAGGCTGCCGTGCGAGGCCATCTCGCGCGCGAGATCGCCGAAGAGGGCGGCATGGCGTCGGCCATCTGGAGCGGCCCGCAACGCGTCGGCAAGCCGGCGCGTATTCGCCTGGACGCCGAACTGACCGACGAGGAGCGAGCGATCACCTTCCGCTACCGGATCGAGGCAGGGTTCCGCCCGCCGGAGGCGGCGGCGGGTTTCGCCTATGAGCCGCAGGTCAAGGAGGAGGAGCTCACGATCGAGACGGGCCGGCGCCCGGTTCCGGTGATGAAGCGTATCGGCCCCGGTATCTTCGTGCGCGGCGAGGGCGGCCGGATGGTGGACTATCCGGAACAGGCGATGACGTCGGAGACGGCCATTTCGCTGCTCGGCGACGCCGGCCACTATCCGGAGATCGGGGTCTTCCGCCGGGCGGTCGACCAATGGCGGTTCTTTCACGGCTTTCGCACCGACCGCGAATCGCCGCTGCGAATGCCCTGCCTTGCGATCACCGCGCCGTTGCTGGACGAGACAGGCTTCAACATGGCCGCCGTCTTCGCGACGCTTCGGCACACGAGACAGGATACGGCCGATCTCGACCGCGCGGTTGCCGACGCCTTTGCAGGCGCCCGTCTCACGGTTCCTGAGCCTGGTCAATACGCCGATTTCTCGCTGGTCTTTCCCGACTTTCCGCACCGGCTGTTTTCGCCCCGCGAGCTTTCGGACGGGCAGATGCGCTTCCTGGCGCTGGCGGCTGCGCTTTTATCCTATCGCCGTCCCCGATTCATCGCGCTGAACGAACCGGAGACGAGCCTTCATCCCGATATGCTGCCGGCCCTGGCCGCCATGGTCGCCAGCGCCGCGCGCGAAAGCCAGATCTGGATCGTCACCCATTCGGAACGGCTGGCGACACTCGTTCAGGAGCGGTGCGGCGTCCGGCCTCGCCGGGTGATCCGCAGGGACGGGGCCACCTGGATCGAGGGTATGCGGCTTACCGGCATGATCGACGAGGAAGACGAATAAACAGTCGCTCATCTGGCCCGCTGGTCACCCGCAGGCGGGGCGAAGGCGATTCATGACAGCCGCTATTCGTCCGAGCGTCTCACCGTTTCGTTTCGATGAAACACTGAGACGCTCTGGGGTGAGCGACCGTTACAGCAGGCAAGCGGGCGAAATGAAAAGGCCCCGCATCGCTGCGAGGCCTTGTCCAACTCGATGCCCTGCAGCGCCGCGCGTCTTATCAGACGCGCTAAGGTCACTGTAGCACTTTGATCTGCTGCATGTTTTTGTCCTTTGATCGGCTACGATCAAAGGAAACATGCAGTAGGATCAGGCGATCTTCTGGCCGGTCTTGGCCCAATCGGCGAGAAACATTTCGAGGCCCTTGTCGGTCAGCGGGTGCTTGACCAGCGCCTTCAGCGTTGCCGGCGGCGCGGTGACGACGTCGGCGCCGATGAGGGCGGCTTCCTTGACGTGGTTGACCGTGCGTACCGAGGCTGCGAGGATCTCCGTCTCGTAGCCGTAATTGTCGAATATCTGGCGGATCTCGCGGATCAGGTCCATGCCGTCGAAGGCGATGTCGTCGAGGCGGCCGATGAAGGGCGAGACGAAGGTCGCGCCGGCCTTGGCGGCGAGCAGCGCCTGGTTTGCCGAGAAGCACAGCGTCACGTTGGTCTGGTGACCGTCCGAAGTCAGAGCCTTGCAGGCCTTGAGGCCGTCGAGCGTCAGCGGCAGCTTGATGCAGATGTTGTCGGCGATCTTCGAAAGTGCGGCCGCTTCCTTCATCATCGCGCTGTATTCGGTCGCGGTCACTTCGGCCGAAACGGGTCCCTCGACGATCGAGCAGATTTCCTTGGTAACCTCGACGATGTCGCGGCCGGCCTTCAGGATCAATGACGGATTGGTGGTGACGCCGTCGAGCAGGCCGAGATCGTTCAGTTCCCGGATGTCCTTCACATCGGCGGTATCAACGAAAAATTTCATCGGAGTCTTCCTTTGGCACTCAGCCGTTTCGGGCGCATCTCCGCATCAGGAAATTCATGGCGGATATCGCGCGCGTTGAAACTCGGTTGGAACCGTGACAAACCCTGCTTTCTGCAAGGCAGCGGTTCGCTGCGAGTTTTCTTTAACTGAAAGCGGTGGCAAGGTCACGGCAAAATGACTCTTGATTCAACCGATTTATTCGGCCCCGTACTCGACCGCCGGGTGGTGCCCGTCCTGGTGCCCATGCCGGCGCCGAGGGCCTATTCCTACGCGGTGCCCGACGGCATGGCAGTCGAGCCGGGGTCGATCGTGCAGGTGCCGCTCGGCCCCCGTTTCGTCGTCGGCGTCGTCTGGGACGGCGAAGAAGATGGCGGCGTCGATCCGAAGAAGCTGAAGCAGATCGAGAAGGTCTTCGACTGCCCGCCGCTCGGCCCGGACATGCGCGCCTTTCTCGATTGGGTGGCTGCCTACACGCTGACGCCGCCGGGCCTCGTCGCCCGGATGGCGCTCCGGGCGCCGACCGCGTTCGATCCGGAGCCGATGGTGGAAGCGCTGCGCCTGACCGAGATGCGGCCGGAACGGATGACCGCGGCGCGCGAGCGCGTTCTCGCCACGGCGAGCGACGGGCTTTCCTGGACCCGCTCGGGGCTTGCCCATGCCGCGGGGGTCTCGTCCAGCGTCATCGACGGCCTGACGTCGCAGGGCGTGTTCGAAACCGTCTTCATGGCGCCGCCGCCCGTCGTCGCCGCGCCGGATCCCGCTTTTGCTGCGCCGCGCCTCGAAGGCCCGCAGAAGCAGGCGGCTGCGGATCTCCTGGCGGCCGTCGAGGAGCGGAAATTCTCGGTGTCGCTGATCGACGGCATCACCGGTTCCGGCAAGACGGAGGTCTATTTCGAGGCGATAGCGGCGACGGTGCGCGCCGGCAAGCAGGTCCTGATCCTGCTGCCGGAGATCGCGCTGACCGCAAGCTTCCTCGAACGCTTCCAGGACCGCTTCGGCGCGAAGCCCGCGGAGTGGCATTCCGATCTGGCGCCGCGCATGCGGGAAAAGGTCTGGCGGCAGGTGACGACGGGCCAGGTGCGCGTCGTCGCCGGCGCCCGCTCGGCGCTGTTCCTTCCCTTCGAGGATCTCGGCCTCATCGTCGTCGACGAGGAGCACGACCCCGCCTACAAGCAGGAGGATCGTGTCTTCTATAATGCGCGCGATATGGCCGTGGTGCGCGGGCGGATCGGCAACTTTCCGGTCGTGCTCGTCTCCGCCACGCCTTCGGTCGAGAGCCGGGTGAACGGCGAGGTGGGGCGTTACCGGCCGATCCATCTTCCCACCCGCTTCGGCGACGCGGCGCTCCCCGATCTCGGCATAGTCGACATGCGCCGCCATCCGCCGGAACGCGGCGGCTTTCTCTCGCCGGTGCTCGTGAACCAGATCGGCAAGACGATCGGCCGGCGCGAGCAGGCGCTCCTGTTCCTGAACCGGCGCGGCTACGCACCGCTGACGCTCTGCCGCGTCTGCGGCCACCGCTTCCAGTGCCCGGACTGCTCGAGCTGGCTGGTCGAGCACCGCTTCCGCGGCCAGATCCAGTGCCATCATTGCGGCTATTCGGAGAGGACGCCGGAAGCCTGCCCGGAATGCGGCACGTTCGATCATCTCGTTGCCTGCGGCCCTGGGGTCGAGCGCATCGCCGAAGAGGTCGAGCGGCATTTCCCCGACGCGCGCACCATCGTGCTCTCCTCCGACCTGATGGGGGTCAAGCGGCTGCGGCTGGAGCTCGAGGCGATTGCCCGCGGGGAGGCGGACATTGTCATCGGCACGCAACTCGTCGCCAAGGGCCACAACTTCCCGAACATGACGCTGGTCGGCATCGTCGATGCGGATCTGGGGCTCGCCAATGGCGACCCGCGCGCTGCGGAACGGACGTTCCAGCTCCTTTCCCAGGTGACGGGGCGTGCCGGCCGAACTGGCCTCAAGAGCCTCGGCCTTCTGCAGACCTATCAGCCGCAGCATCCGGTCATGCAGGCGATCGTGTCCGGCGATTCCGACGCTTTCTACGAACGCGAGATCCATGAGCGGGAAAGGGCGGTGCTGCCCCCTTTCGGCCGGCTCGCCTCGATCATCGTATCGGCCGATACGCGTGGCGATGCCGAGGGCCACGCCCGCGGACTGCGCAACGCCGCGCCGCGCGTCGACGGCATCGCGATCCTCGGACCGGCGGAAGCGCCGCTCGCGCTCATCCGCGGCCGGCATCGCTTCCGGCTTCTCGTCCACGGGCGGCGCAACAGCGACATGCAGTCCTTCCTCCGGGCGATGATCGCCGCCGGCCCCAAGGAGCGCGGATCGATCAGCGTCCAGCTCGACATCGATCCGCAGAGTTTTTTGTGATCACTATCGATCTTCGTCCTTCGACCGATTCACATCCGGAAGGACATAGGCTAGACCTTTTCCACGCACTGCGTCGGCTCGGCGCGAGGCGGAGGGTCCACAGCAACGGGCGGGGACGCAGATGGAGTTCTACATACCGACGGAAACCGGAGAGCTGCTGGCCTTTTGTGCCGCCGCGCTCGCGGCGCTGATCGGGCTCGTCATGCTCTTTGCGCCGCGCCTGACCTTTCGTGCCGCCGGGATCGGCATCGCCGAGGGGCGGCGGGGAGGACTGGCGGAGGCCCGCTCCACCATGGGCGGCATGCATCTGGGCCTGGGCCTCGGCGCCATCCTGCTTGCCCAGCCGATGGTCTATCTCGCCGTCGGCGCGGCTTTCGCGCTCGCGGCGTTCGGTCGCATCCTGTCGATCATGAGCGACAACGGCGCGACCCTCTTCAACTGGCTCGCGCTCCTGATCCAGGCGGCACTCGCGATCCTGCCGCTTGCCTATGTTTTCGGGCTGATCTGATCGCCGACAAGGGCCTGCGACACTATTTACGGCAAAATTCGGCCGAACCGGCCGGGTAATGCCGCATTCCTGCCGTTGGCGTGTTGCGAGTCCAAACATCCTATGCTAGACGAACCGCGAACTGCGGGGGAAGTGGGTCGACCGGCCTCGATATCCTGCGAGTTATTGCAGCAAATTCAAGATGTTAGATCGACGGTTCGCCGGTCCTGACATTCCTGGATGATTTTGAGAGAAGCTTGTGCCCGTGGCAGACACATCCCAGCTCATTTCCGGTGTTGCAGAAAGATATGCCTCCTCGCTTTTCGAGCTTGCCCTTGATGCCGGATCGATCGAAGCGGTCGGTGCCGATCTGACGCGCATCCAGGCGTTGATCGACGGCAGCGACGATCTGAAGCGGCTGATCGTAAGCCCGGTCTTTTCCGCCGACGACCAGTTCAAGGCGATTTCCGCCCTCGTCGAGAAGTTCGGCTTCTCCGGGTTGGTCGGCAACTTCCTGAAGGTCGTCGCGCGCAATCGCCGCCTCTTCGTGCTGCCGGGCATCATCAAGGCGTTCCGTCTGCTCGCTGCCCGCCACAAGGGCGAAATCACCGCCGACGTCACGTCGGCACATGCGCTGACGCTGGCGCAGGAAATCGAATTGAAGGCGGCGCTGAAAGGCGTCACCGGCAAAGACGTGGCGGTAAACGTCACCGTCGACCCGTCTATTCTTGGAGGTCTGATCGTCAAGGTCGGGTCCCGCCAGATTGACACCTCCCTTCGCACCAAACTCTCTACCCTTAAGCTTGCACTGAAAGAGGTCGGCTGATGGATATCCGCGCCGCGGAAATTTCCGCAATTCTTAAAGATCAGATCAAAAATTTCGGCCAGGAAGCGGAGGTTTCCGAAGTCGGCCAGGTGCTTTCCGTCGGTGACGGTATTGCCCGCGTCTACGGCCTCGACAACGTCCAGGCAGGCGAGATGGTCGAATTCCCGGGCGGAATTCGCGGCATGGCGCTGAACCTCGAAGCCGACAATGTCGGCGTGGTTATCTTCGGCTCGGACCGGGACATCAAGGAAGGCGACACGGTCAAGCGGACCGGCGCCATCGTGGACGTTCCCGTAGGTCCGGAGCTGCTCGGCCGCGTCGTGGACGCGCTCGGCAATCCGATCGACGGCAAGGGCCCGATCAATGCCAAGCAGCGCGCCCGCGTCGACGTCAAGGCGCCCGGCATCATTCCGCGCAAGTCGGTCCATGAGCCGATGTCGACCGGTCTCAAGGCTATCGACGCCCTCATCCCGGTCGGCCGCGGCCAGCGCGAGCTCGTCATCGGCGACCGCCAGACCGGCAAGACCGCGATCATTCTCGATACGATCCTCAACCAGAAAGCCATTCACGACAATGGCCCGGAAGGGGATAAGCTCTATTGCGTCTATGTCGCTATCGGCCAGAAGCGCTCGACGGTTGCCCAGTTCGTCAAGGTGCTCGAAGAGCGCGGCGCCCTGCAGTACTCGATCATCGTCGCTGCCACCGCTTCCGACCCGGCGCCGATGCAGTATCTGGCTCCCTTCGCCGGCTGCGCTATGGGCGAATATTTCCGTGACAACGGCAAGCACGCCCTGATCGGCTATGACGACCTTTCCAAGCAGGCCGTCGCCTACCGTCAGATGTCGCTGCTGCTGCGCCGCCCGCCGGGCCGTGAAGCCTATCCGGGCGACGTCTTCTACCTGCACTCGCGCCTCCTGGAACGCGCCGCCAAGCTCTCCGACGAGCGTGGCGCCGGCTCGCTGACGGCTCTGCCGGTTATCGAGACGCAGGGCAACGACGTGTCCGCGTTCATTCCGACCAACGTGATCTCGATCACCGACGGCCAGATCTTCCTCGAAACCGACCTGTTCTACCAGGGTATCCGTCCGGCCGTTAATGTCGGTCTGTCGGTTTCGCGCGTCGGCTCATCCGCCCAGATCAAGGCGATGAAGCAGGTCGCCGGCTCGATCAAGGGCGAGCTCGCCCAGTACCGCGAAATGGCGGCCTTCGCACAGTTCGGCTCGGACCTCGATGCCGCGACGCAGCGTCTGCTCAACCGCGGTGCCCGCCTGACCGAACTCCTGAAGCAGCCGCAGTTCTCGCCGCTGAAGACGGAAGAGCAGGTCGCGGTCATCTTCGCCGGCGTCAACGGCTATCTCGACAAGCTGCCGGTCAGCGACGTCGGCAAGTTCGAGCACGGTCTCCTTTCCTACCTGCGTTCGGAAGGCAAGGCCGTTCTGGATACCATCCGTACGGAAAAGGCTATCTCGGACGACACCAAGGCCAAGCTGAAGGGCGCAATCGACAGCTTCGCCAAGTCTTTCGCCTGAGCGGACCTCAACTAGGACGGACAACGGATGCCTTCACTTAAGGATCTGAAGAACCGGATCGCCTCCGTCAAGGCGACGCAGAAGATCACCAAGGCGATGAAGATGGTCGCCGCGGCGAAGCTTCGGCGTGCGCAGGAGGCGGCCGAGGCCGCCCGGCCCTATTCGCAGCGCATGGCTGCCGTTCTCGCCAATATCGCCCAGGCGGTCGGCGCGGACGACAGCGCGCCGCGCCTGATGACGGGGACCGGCAGGGACGATACGCATCTGGTGATCGTGTGCACGGCCGAGCGCGGCCTTTGCGGCGGCTTCAATTCGCAGATCGCGCGCTTTGCCCGCGACCATGTGCGCAAGCTTCTGGCCCAGGGCAAGACGGTCAAGATTATCTGCGTCGGGAAGAAGGGCTTCGATATGCTTCGGCGCGACTTCGCGTCGCTGATCATCGACCGAGTCGACCTGCGCGAAGTCAAGAAGATCGGTTTCGAGAACGCGGACCGGATCGGCCACAAGGTCATCGAGCTCTTCGACAACGGCGAGTTCGACATCTGCACCCTGTTCTATTCCGAGTTCAAGTCGGTCATTTCCCAGATCCCGACAGCGCAGCAGCTTATCCCGGCATCGGCTGGCGAAGTGGCCGCCGAAGGCGAAGGCGCATCGGCGATCTACGAATACGAGCCGGAAGCCGGAGCGATCCTGAGCGATCTCATTCCGCGCAACATATCCGTGCAGATATTCCGGGCCTTGCTCGAGAACGTCGCGGGTGAAATGGGCGCGAAGATGAGTGCCATGGACAATGCGACGCGCAATGCGGGTGAGATGATCGACAAGCTGACGCTCAGCTACAACCGTCAGCGGCAGGCGCAGATCACCAAGGAACTCATTGAAATCATCTCTGGCGCGGAAGCGCTCTAAGGTTACGAGAAGAGGGTAAGAATTATGGCTAAGGCAGCTACCCCGAAAGAAACCGCAGCGGCGAGGAAGCCGGCTGCTCCGAAGAAGGCAGCTTCCGCCAAGACAGTCGTTGCGGCTACGGGTGCTGTCGGCCGCGTGACGCAGGTCATCGGCGCCGTCGTCGACGTCGCATTCGAAGAAGGCCAGCTCCCGCAGATCCTGAACGCGCTGGAAACCGACAACAACGGCAACCGCCTCGTTCTCGAAGTCGCGCAGCATCTCGGCGAAAACTCCGTCCGTACGATCGCCATGGACTCGACCGAAGGTCTCGTTCGCGGCCAGAAGGTCGCCGACACGGGCGGCCCGATCGCGGTTCCGGTCGGCAAGGAAACGCTCGGCCGCATCATGAACGTTATCGGTGAACCGGTCGACGAAGCCGGACCGCTGAAGACTTCCGCCCGTCGCGCCATTCACCAGGAAGCGCCGGCCTATGTGGAACAGTCGACGGAAGCGCAGATTCTCGTCACCGGAATCAAGGTCGTCGACCTGCTCGCTCCCTATGCGAAGGGCGGCAAGATCGGCCTCTTCGGCGGCGCGGGCGTCGGCAAGACCGTTCTGATCATGGAACTGATCAACAACGTCGCCAAGGCGCACGGCGGGTACTCCGTCTTCGCAGGCGTCGGTGAGCGGACCCGCGAAGGCAACGACCTCTATCACGAGATGATCGAGTCCGGCGTGAACAAGCATGGCGGCGGAGAAGGTTCCAAGGCCGCGCTCGTCTATGGTCAGATGAACGAGCCGCCGGGCGCCCGTGCACGCGTCGCGCTGACCGGCCTGACGGTCGCCGAACAGTTCCGTGACGAAGGCCAGGACGTTCTCTTCTTCGTCGACAACATCTTCCGCTTCACCCAGGCAGGCTCGGAAGTGTCGGCTCTGCTCGGCCGTATTCCTTCGGCCGTGGGCTATCAGCCGACGCTGGCAACCGACATGGGCCAGATGCAGGAGCGCATCACCACCACGACCAAGGGCTCGATCACCTCGGTTCAGGCGATTTACGTTCCCGCCGACGACTTGACCGACCCGGCGCCGGCAACCTCGTTCGCGCACCTCGACGCGACGACGGTTCTGTCGCGCTCGATCGCCGAAAAGGGCATCTACCCGGCCGTGGACCCGCTCGACTCGACCTCGCGCATGCTGGACCCGATGATCGTCGGCGAAGAGCATTACGAAGTGTCGCGCAAAGTGCAGTCGACCCTGCAGCGCTACAAGGCCCTCCAGGACATCATCGCGATCCTGGGCATGGACGAGCTTTCCGAAGAGGACAAGATCGCCGTCGCCCGCGCCCGCAAGATCGAGCGTTTCCTGTCGCAGCCGTTCTTCGTCGCCGAAGTCTTCACCGGCTCGCCGGGCAAGTTGGTTGCGCTCGAAGACACGATCAAGGGCTTCAAGGGCCTCGTCAACGGCGAGTACGACCACCTGCCGGAAGCTGCCTTCTACATGGTAGGTTCCATCGAGGAAGCCGTCGAGAAGGCCAAGAAGCTGGCTGCCGAAGCCGCCTGATCTGCATCAGGAACCGTGGCGCGGACTTCTCTCGCGCCACGGCTTTCATCCCGCCGTGACAAATGATGGCGGAGAACGTGCACAGCCCGCCGACCAGCGGCGCGCTCACCAGAAGTGAATGGTCATGGCCGAAAGTTTCAATTTTGAGCTTGTTTCCCCCGAGCGTCTGCTTGTCTCGGAGAAGGTGACCGAAGTCGTCATTCCGGCGACCGAGGGCGAGATGACCGTGATGGCCAATCACGCGCCGACCATGACGACCGTCAAGCCGGGCGTCGTCGCGGTCAAGACCGCCGCTGGCAAGACCGAACGTTACGCCGTCTTCGGCGGCTTTGCCGACATCCTGCCTTCCGGCTGCACGCTTTTGGCAGAATCGGCCGTCCACGTCGACGAACTGGACAGCACGGTTCTCGAAAACCGCATCGAAGCGGCGCGCGCCGAACTCGAAGGCGCCGGCGACGAGAAGAAGACGCGTCTTGAGCAATTCATCGCCGAACTTACGAAGCTCGGGGAGATCGTGATCCCGGCCTGAAAGGGACATCCCGATAAGGGATAATGCCTATCGAACCCCGCCTCGAGCGGGGTTTTTCGTCTGCGGACAACGGTCTGTTTGAGCTGAATATCCCTCTCTCCGTCCGTTGCCGCCCCCTCATCCCGCTGCCGCGACCTTCTCCCCGCAGGCGGGGAGAAGGGGCAAGCCGCGAACTCCCAGCCTTACCCCGCTGGCCGCTGCTCGCTTCGATGGGACGGCGCCGCGAGTCCCCTCCGCCCCGCTTGCGGGGAGGAGGTGCCGCCAGGCGGATGAGGGGGCGCTTCAAGCAGAAATGAAAAATGCCCGGACCAGGTCCGGGCATTTCGATAAACAACTGAACTCGGGCTCAGCTCGCCGCCCGTTCCGTCTCGTGCTTCTGGGCGTAGTAGTGGCCGAAGCGGTTGGCGAGGAAGGTATCGAGCGCGATGTCTTCCTGGCGGACGAAGCCCTTGGTGGGGATCTTGCCTTCCGCGAGCATGTCGAGAACGGCGCAGATGCTGCCGGCGGTGGTGATCTGGATGCCGCTTTGCATGCGTCCTGCAACGACGCCGCTATAGACCTTGTTGGCGTAGGTCTCCTGCACCAGGCGGCCTTCGCGGAAGCCCGAAACGGTGACGAAGATCACGACCACGTCCTGGGTGGTCGTCGGCAGGGCGTTTTCGAGGATGTCCTTCAGCACTTCGCGGCGATGACGCAGACCGAGGTCGTTCAGGAGCGCCTTGAAGATCGCGGCATGGCCGGGATAACGGATCGTCTTGTAATTGAGCGTACGGACCTTGCCCTTCAGCGTCTCGCAAAGCGTGCCGAGGCCGCCGGAGGTGTTGAAGGCCTCGTAGGTGACGCCGTCGAGCGAGAACTCCTCGCGCTCTTCCATGGCGGGAACTTCGATCAGCGAACCTTCGACGATCGCCTCGCAGGGCTCGATATATTCGTTGATGACGCCGTCGGTGCTCCAGGTGAGATTATAGTTCAATGCGTTCGACGGGTACTGCGGCAGGGCGCCGACGCGCATGCGCACGCTTTCGAGCGTATCGAAATGCCGGCTGAGATCGTTGGCGACGATCGAAATGAAGCCCGGTGCGAGGCCGCATTGCGGAATGAAGGCGGACTTAGCCTCAGCCGCGATCGCCTTGACCTGGCGGGTGGATTCGACGTCTTCCGTCAGGTCGAGATAGTGGATTTCCGCCTCGGCTGCGGCTTCGGCGATCGCGACCGTCAGATGGAACGGCGCGGCGCTTAGCACGGCGAATTTGCCGGAGAGCAGGGCGACCAGGGCCTTTCTGTCGGCGATGTCGACGACGGCGGTCGAGACGGCGTCGTGCTTTTCGACCTGCTGCAACTGCTCGGCGCTGCGATCGGCAACGCAGACGCGGTAATCGCCGCTATGTGCCAGCATGCGCGCGATGGTGGAGCCGATCTTTCCGGCGCCGATGACGACGATGTCTTTCATTTTATATCCCCGGGGGTATGAGCCTCTTTCCCCACTATTGTCCCGCGGCCGCATATTGATTTGAAGCGTCGATCTGGCTAAATCGTCGGTCTATATTCGGCAATATGCCAATGCAGGTCGACGATATGCATGTGACGGACAAGGATCGCGAACTCCTCGCCATACTGAGCGAGAACGCCCGCATGCCGACGGCGACGATCGCCCGCCGGCTCGGCCTGTCCCGCACCACGGTGCAGGCGCGCATCGAGCGGCTGGAGCGCGAGGGGGTGATCGCGGGCTATGGCGTGCGCCTCTCGGAAAACTATGAGAAGGGCCTCGTTCGAGCGCATGTTCTGATCACGATCGCACCGCGGGCGCTGAGCCGGGTCACGCCCGAGCTTGCCGCCATTCGCGAAATCCGCATGCTGCACTCCGTCAGCGGCAGCTTCGACCTGATCGCGGTCGTCGCTGCGGCTTCGATCAGCGAGCTGGACTTGTTGATCGATCGCATCGGCGAAATCGAGGGTGTCGAGAAGACCCTTTCGTCGATCATTCTGTCGACGCGCATCGACCGCTGATAGTCAGGTTCGGATCAACGCTCGGGAGTTGCGCTGCGGTCTGCAGGCTGCCGCGCTGCGCTCTGCGGTTCCATCGACGGGGCTGGCCGCGCCCAGGCGCTCGGGCCCCGGATAAAGGAAACGCCCGCTCCGTCGCCCGGGGGCAGCCATTTTTCGCGGTCGAAATAGAGCTCGGCGATGCTCTTCGGCCGCGTGCGTGCGGCCTGATTGGCAAGGAAGTTGTAGCGGGGCGTGTCTCCCATCTCCCGTTTGAACTGAATACGACTGCCGAAGCGCTGGAGATCGAATTCCTGCAGGGCCTGGATCTTGAGAGCGATGCTTGCGCCGCCCGCCCAACGGACCTCGCTCAAGAAGACGGATGCCGCCTTGGCAGCAGCGCTGGTGACGACCGGCGTGTCCCCGCTGTGCTCGATATTCAGTTTTACGCGAAAGGAGGTGATCTCCTCTTCGCCACGGCCTTTGACCAGGATGAAGATGGACGAGCTCGGCTCCTGGCCGGGGCGGGCAAAGGGAACGAGCGATGAGCATTCCCAGCGGCCGCTCTCGGCAGATTTCCATTCGAGGTCGCGGAAGCCGGCCTCCCTCAGTCCCTCGCAAAGTGCCCGCGGGTCGCTGCGGATCTGACGGATGAATTGCTGTTCCGGCGTGGCAAGATCCGCGAAGATGTGGGCGGGCAGGAGTGCCTTTGGCGGTTCGGGCCTTTTGCGTGGACCGCGGGCAGCCTCCGGCAGCCGCTCCGCTTGCGGCGGCGGCAATGCGAAACCCAGGCCCGCAAGCAGCTGCTTGAGGTGGCGCTGCTCGTTCGCCAGGAGAACGGTCGCGGCGATCGCCGTAAAGATGAGCGCCACGGCGACGAAGAAGAAAGCGATGCCGGAACGGCCTTGCTGTTTCCTCTCCATCTTGCGTCGTTGCTCCGCCACGGAAAGATCACGGCATTAGACCGGACCGCCCCAAACCTTCAGTCGTGGCGCACCATAAGGGATCATGGCGCCGGCGTGCAAACTCCTGTGCGAGGCCCCTCCCCAACCCCTCCCTTGTGTAGCCATTGTGGGGAGGGGTTGGGGAGGGGTTTTCTTCTATTCCACGCTTGTCCGCTGCGCTTCGGCGCGGGTTACCTTCCAGGTGGAATAGGCGAAGGCGAGCAGGAATATCGCCGTCATAAGAAGGACGATGGTGGGTGCCGGTGCGCTATCGATGAAGAAGGAGAGATAAACGCCGCAGAAGGAGGCGGCGACGGCGACGATCACCGCGACCGCCAGCATGGCGCCGAATGTCCGCGTGACGAGATAGGCGATCGCGCCGGGGGCAATCAGCATCGCGATGGCCAGGATCAGGCCAACCGCCTTGAGGGCGCCGACGATCGTCAACGAAAGGATCGCGAGCAGTCCGTAGTGCAGCCAGGCGACCCTGAGACCGATCGCGCGTGCCTGAGCCGGATCGAAGGCGTGGAGCAGCAGGTCGCGCCATTTCAGGCCGAGAATGCCGGCGGCGAAAAGCGCGATGAGGCCCGTCTCCAGAATGTCGCCCCAGCCGATGCCGAGCATGTCGCCGAAGAGGATGTGATCGAGATGCACGTCGCTCTGGATCTTGGTGTAGAGCACAAGGCCAAGGCCGAACATGCCGGAAAAGACGACGCCCATCACGGTGTCCTGCTTGATGCGGCTGTTTTCCTTCAGATAGCCGGTCAAAAGCGCGCAGCACATGCCGGCCGTAAAGGCGCCGACGGCGAGCGGCAGGCCGACAATGTACGAGACGACCACGCCGGGGAACACCGCATGCGAGATCGCGTCGCCCATCAGCGACCAGCCCTTGAGGACCAGGAAGCAGGAGAGCATCGCCGTCGGAATCGCGACCAGAACCGAGATCAGGAGTGCATTGCGCATGAACTCGAACTCGAAAACGGCAAGGAGCATGTCGAGCGAGGGCATCATGCGCTCTCCAGGGCTTCGGATGCGCGGCGGCGGGCGGCGAGCAGCCCGTGTTTCGGGGCAAATACGAAGGCGAACAGAAAGATCGCAGTCTGCAGGACGATGATGATGCCGCCGGTTGCGCCGTCGAGGAAGTAGCTCGCATAGGCGCCGACGAAGCTCGTCAGAGCCCCGATCGCGATGCTGATCACGATCAGCCGCGGAAAACGGTCAGTCAGCAGATAGGCGGTCGCGCCGGGGGTCACGACCATGGCGACGACCAGGAAGGCCCCGACCGTCTGCAGCGCCGCCACCGTCGAGGCCGAGAGCAGGCTGAAGAAGAGCACCTTCAGGAAGGTGGTGTTGATGCCGATCGAGCGGGCGTGGCTTTCGTCGAAGAAGGTCACCATCAGGTCCTTCCACCTGGCGGACAGGATCATGAGCGAGACGATGCCGATGATGGCGAGCTGCAACGTGTCGGCCGGGGTGATGGCGAGGATATTGCCGAGCACGATCGTCTGGATGTTCACCGAGGTCGGCGACAGAGAGACCATGAACAGGCCGAGGCCGAAGAAGGAGGTGAAGATCAGGCCGATGATCGTGTCCTCCTTCAGCCGCGTGCGCTGGTTGAGGAACAGCATGGCACCGGCGGCAAGCGCACCGGAAAAGAAGGCGCCGAGCGAGAAGGGAAGCCCGAGCATATAGGCGCCGGCGACGCCCGGCACGATCGAGTGGGAGAGCGCATCGCCGATCAGCGACCACCCCTTCAACATGAGATAGGCCGAAAGAAACGCGCAGACCGCGCCCACGAGGGCGCTTACCCACATGGCATTCACCATGTAGCTATAGGCGAACGGCTCGATCAGCGTGGCGATCATTCGGAGTCTGCCTCGGCTTCTGATTCCGGCTTGGCCGGCTGCGCAACCATGCGGTCGCGGGCGCCATACATGACGAGCGGACGCTCGTCATCGCTGATGACCGAGAGCTGGCGTGGATCGGCATCGTCGTGGAGGTTCTCGCCGCCGAGCACGAAGTGACGCAGGACGCCCCCGAAGGCCAGCTCCAGGTTTTCGCGGGTGAAGGTGGTTTCCGTGGGACCGTAGGCGAGCACCGTATTTTTCAGAAGGATGGTGCGGTCGCAGAATTCCGGCACGCTTCCGAGATTATGGGTGGAGACGAGCATGACACGCCCCTCTTCCCGAAGCGCGACGAGCAGGCGGATGATCGCGTCCTCCGTTTTCACGTCGACCCCGGTGAAAGGCTCGTCGAGCAGGATGACGCGGCCGTTCTGGGCAAGCGCCCGGGCCAGGAAGACCCGCTTCTTCTGGCCTCCGGAAAGCTCGCCGATCTGGCGCTTGCGGAACTCGCTCATGCCGACCCGTGCCAGCGCCGTCTCGACCGCCTCGTGATCGGCCTTTCTCGGGATGCGCAGCATGTTCATATGGCCGTAACGGCCCATCATCACCACGTCTTCGACGAGGACGGGAAAGTTCCAGTCGACCTCTTCGGCCTGCGGGACATAGGCGACGAGGTTCTGTCTCAGTGCCTGCGACACGGTGAGGCCCAGGATCGAGATGTCTCCCTTGGCCAGCCGGACGAAGCCCATGATCGCTTTGAACAGCGTCGACTTGCCGCTGCCGTTGACGCCGACAAGGGCCGCAATGGTGCCCGTCGGGATTTCGAAGGAGGCGTCGCGCAACGCCCGGTGGCCGTTGCGGTAGGTCACCGTGGCGCCGCTGACGCGAATGCCGCCATCCTCCTCATGCGTAGCTGCTCCCGGATAGGCGCGGGCCTTTTCCTGAAGGTTCATTGCGACAAGCCTTTCGCGATCGTTTCCGAGGTAACGCGCAGCAGATCGATATAGGTCGGAACGGGGCCGTCGGCCTCGCTCAAGGAGTCGACATAGAGCACGCCTCCGTATTTTGCACCCGTCTCCCGCGCGACCTGCTCGGCGGGATCGGGCGAAATGGTGCTTTCGGAAAAGACCACGGGTATCCGATTGGCGCGAACCACGTCGATCACCTTGCGCACCTGCTGCGGCGTGCCTTGCTGGTCGGCATTGATCGGCCAGAGATAAAGCTCCTTCATGCCGAAATCGCGGGCGAGATAGCTGAATGCGCCCTCGCTCGAAACGAGCCATCGCCTTTCCGCCGGAATCCTCTCGAGCTCGGTGCGGATGGGTGCGACCGCCGCCTCGATCCTCTTCTTGTAGGCCTCGGCATTGGCCTTGTAGACCTCGGCATTCTCAGGATCGTGTTGTACGAAGGCGTCGCGGATATTGTCGACATAGATCAGCGCGGCCGACGGCGACATCCAGGCATGCGGGTTGGGTTTGCCGGTATAGGGACCCTCGGCGATGCCCATCGGCTCGACTCCTTCAGAGACGACGACGCCGGGAACGCCGTCGAAGTTCTGGAAGAACCTCTCGAACCAGAGCTCGAGGTTCAGCCCGTTCCACAGAATGAGGTCGGCATCATGCGCCTTGAGGATATCGCGGGGCGTCGGCTGGTAATTGTGGATCTCGGCGCCCGGCTTGGTGATCGATTCGACCACCGCGGCGTCGCCCGCGACGTTCTGCGCCATATCGGCGATGACCGTGAAGGTGGTGACGGCCTTGAGCTTTTCCGCCGCCCCGGCCGCCGCCGGCGTGAGCGATAGAACAGCCATCGCCGCTGCTGCCGCCACGATTATGCGCCTCGTTTGGTGGATCATCCGGCTCTCCTCTTTGCCAACCATAACATGGGTAGGCGAATGGCCTGCATAAGTCAATGCAAATGAGAAGCATTTGCAACTAGCTATTTCCAAAAGGTGTCCCCTTGGCTAGTGTCGCGGGATGAGCCAGAGCAAGAATCGGATCGAGGAACTGGAAGGAATCCTGCGGGAAGGCGGTGTCCGTGTGACGCGCCAACGCGCCGCGATCCTGAAGATCCTGGCCGAGGCCGAAGACCACCCGGATGCCAGCGAACTTCACCGGCGCGCGAAGGAAATCGACGCGACCGTGTCGCTCTCGACCGTCTACCGGACGCTTTCCGCGCTGGAGCAGCAAGGGGTGGTGCAGCGGCATGCCTTCGAGAATGCGACCGCCCGCTTCGAGACGGCGGATGCGCCCCACCACGATCACCTGATCGATATCGAAACGGGTGCGGTGATCGAGTTCCGCTCCGACAAGATCGAGCAGTTGCAGGCGGAGATAGCTGCGGAACTCGGCTATGACCTGGTGCGCCACCGGCTGGAGCTCTATTGCCGGAAGCGCAAGGACTGAGCGGAATTACCCTCCGACAGCGGCAACCTTTGGCCGCGTAGGCATGGTCATGGCGGCGACGCCGGCGATGACGCATCCTAGGCCGAGCCATGCGGTGGTCGAAAGCGTTTCCCCGAGAAACATCACCCCGATCGCAACGCCGATCGGAACGCGCACATAGGCCTGTGCCGTCGCGCCGACGGAACCGAGCGTGTGGATCAGGCGGAAATAGATGACGAAGGCGAGCGCGGTCGAGAAGACGGACAAGCAGAGGAGCGCAATCAGCGATTCCGGCGAGGGATCGAGCGTCCAGGGTCGATCGACGACGAGGCTCGCCGGAATGAGCAGGGCCGCACCCGCGAGAAGCGATCCGCAAGCGGGCATCATCGGATCGAGGCCCCTGAAGCCCTTCCCGAATATCGCCGCGCCGGCATAGCAAACCGTCGCAAGAACGACCGCCAGCTGCGGGATGAGCTGATCTCCGATGCCGCGGAAGGCCTCGAGACCGATGATCAGCCCGATTCCGGCGAGGCCTGCAATGACGCCCAGGAACTTGCGGGCAGTAACGGGCTCGTGCCGGGTGATCAGCGCCGTCAGGAGAAAGGCGAAGATCGGCGTCGTGGAGTTGAGGATGGCCGCGACGCCGGCATCGATCGTGCGCTCCGACCAGGCAATCAGGGTGAAGGGAACGACGCTGTTTAGGCAGGCCTGGAACAGGAACCGCCGCCACATCGCCGCGTCGCGCGGCAAGGTCAGGCCGCGCCATGCGATCAGCGCCAGAAGAACCGTGCCGGCAAGCAGCGTTCGCGCGGCAATCAGCGTCACCGGGGGAATGGTTTCGACGCCGATCTTGATGAAGGTGTAGGAGGCGCCCCAGAGCGTTGCCAGGGCGACAAGCAGAAGCAGTTCGAGAGCGAGACGTGGCCTGTCCATGAATGCGGTCCTTGTGAATCGTTGTTCATCGGACCATTCCTAGCGTCCGGAGCCGCCGCGATGCTTCGGTTCCGATCGAAGTGTGGAGCAATACCCCGCGGGCTTTTTCCCACGGGGTATTGCGGTTCAATGGCCGTCTGCCAGCCGCGCGGCCTCGACGCATGCGGAACGCTCGAGGCTTAGGCCGTTGAAGAAGGCATTGAGCACGACGGCCGATACCGCGGCCAACACGATGCCGGACTCGATGATGGGATGGATCGCATGCGGCATCCACATCAGGAAGTTGGGTGCGATCATCGGAATGAGGCCGAATCCGAGGGAGACGGCGACCACGAACAGGTTGTTCCGCGAGGACTTGAAATCGACCGTCGAGAGAATCCTGACGCCGGTTGCCGCCACCATGCCGAACATCACAAGCCCCGCGCCGCCGAGAACGAAGGTCGGAACCGCCTCGACCAGCGCGGCCATCTTCGGGATAACGCCGAGCAGGATCATGATGCCGCCGCCCATCACGCACACGTAGCGGCTCTTGACGCCGGTGACGCCGACGAGGCCGACATTCTGCGAGAAGCTCGTATAGGGAAATGTGTTGAAGAGCCCGCCGATGATGGTGCCGAGACCGTCCACCCGAAGTCCGGCGGTCAATTGCTGTTGCTTGACCTCGCGGTTCGTCATCTCGCCCAGTGCCAGGAACATGCCGGTCGATTCGATCATCACGACGATCATGACGAGCGACATGGTGGCGACCAGCACCGGATCGAAGATCGGCATGCCGAAGCGCAAGGGCGTCACGACGGCGAACCAGCCGGCGCTCGCCACACGGTCGAAATGCATCATGCCGAGCAGGGCTGCCGCGACGCATCCGATCACGATGCCGATCAGAACCGCGATGTTGCTGATGAGCCCCTTGCCGAAACGGGCCACCACGAGAATGGAGACCAGCACGAAGGCGGCAAGCGCCACATGGCCCGGTTCGGCATAGATCGGGTTCGGCACCGTCGCGCCGAGGACCAGCCCATCCGGCACGGCCGGACCGCCGGTTGCGGCGAGCTGTTTCAGGTCAGCCAGCCATTGAGCGTGGGCCGGATCGACGAGTTTCGGCGCCGTCGGACCGAAGGGGTTGCCGAATATCCAGTTGACGCCGACGCGCATCAGGGTCACCCCGATGACGAGAATGATGGTGCCGGTGACGACCGGCGGGAAGAACTTCAACAGGCGTCCCATGATGGGCGCGATGAGAAGCGCGACGAGGCCGGCGCCGATGATCGCGCCGAAGATCGTCCGTGCTCCGTCGATTCCGGGCGTCATGGCGGCCATGGAGACCATGGGGCCGACGGCGGCAAACGTGACGCCCATCATCACGGGAAGGCGGATGCCGATGCCCCTGGTCAGCCCGAGCGACTGGATGATGGTCACGATGCCGCAGACGAACAGGTCCGCCGAGATCAGGAAGGCGACGTCTTCGGGGCTCAGCTGCAGCGCCCGGCCGACGATCAGGGGCACTGCGACGGCGCCGCCATACATGACAAGAACATGCTGCATCCCGAGGGTCGCAAGCCTGCCGATCGGCAGGCGCTCGTCCACGGGATGTATGCTTGATGCGTCGTTCATGGTTCCTCCTCCATCGCCGCGACCGTCCGTTCCCGTCCTCCAACGGGAGGGGAACTTTTCGTGCTGCGGGAGCATGCCGCAAGGGTGCAGGAGGTGAAAACACTTTCGGGTTTTCCAGGGTAATCATCGGGCGCGATCCGGACGAGAATGCGCCCGGATCGCGTTTCCGCCGGTTCAGCGGAACGGCTTGCCGGCGGTCAATGCGCTTCCGCCGCAAGCACGGGCACTTCCGCGCCGCTGGCGTCATAGAGCTTGCCGTTGAGGAAATAGTCTCCGTCGTGCAGCCGCGCGATGTCCTGGTAGCGCAGCGTCCGCTCGGTGCCGGCGACGAACACCGATTGCTGGTCCGAATTCCCGGCGGTCAGATGGTTGAAGATCAGGTTGAGGCTGATCGCCATCAGCGCGGCGGAACTGATGCCGGAATGGAAGATCGTCTCGACCCAGGCCGGGAAATGCTCGTAGAAGGTCGGCGAGGCGATCGGGATCATGCCGAAGCCGATCGAGGTCGCAACGATGACCAGGTTCATGTTGTTGGCGTAGTCCACCTTCGACAGGGTGCGGATGCCGCTCGCCGCGACCGTGCCGAAGAGCACGATGCCGGCGCCGCCGAGCACGGAACTCGGAACCGCCGCAACGATGCGGCCCATGACCGGCAGAAGACCGAGCGTGACGAGAAACAGGCCGCCGGTTGCAACGACATAGCGGCTCTTGACCCCGGTGACCGCCACCAGCCCGACATTCTGGGCAAAGGCGCTCTGGGTGAAGGAACCGAAGATCGGTGCGAGCAGGCTCGACAGCATGTCGGCCCTGAGGCCGTCGCCGAGCCGGCGCGAATCCACTTTCGTCTCGATGATTTCGCCGACCGCCAGAATGTCGGCCGAAGTCTCGACCAGCGTCACCATGATGACGATGAACATCGAAGCGATCGCCGCGACTTCGAAGGTCGGATAACCGAAGTGGAAAACCAGCGGAAGCGCGAAGAAAGGCCCTTCGGTAACCTGCGAGAAATCAGCCATGCCGGCGAAATGGGCTATCACTGTACCGATGATCAGGGCGAGCAGGATCGAGAGCCGCGAGATCGCGGCGCTTCCGAGCTTGCTGAGCAGGAGCACGACGACGAGCGTGACCGCTGCAAGCTGGATATTCGCTGGACTGCCGAAATCGGGCGCATTGCTGTTGCCGCCCATGGCCCAGCGCGCGGCCACCGGCATCAGCGTCAGTCCTATGGTGGTGATCACGATGCCGGTGACGAGCGGCGGAAAAAAGCGGGTGATCCGCGAGAATACGGGCGTTATCAGCAGGCCGATCAGCGAGGCGGCAATGACGGCGCCGAGCACCGACTGAAGCCCCCCATTGCCGGAAATGGCGATCATCGTCGCCACGCCGGAAAAGGAAACGCCCTGGACCAGCGGCAACTGGCTTCCGAAGAAGGGTAGGCCGACGGTCTGCAATATGGTGGCGAGGCCGCCGGCAAACAGGGATGCCGTGATGAGCAGGCCGATGTCGCCGGGGGCGAGGCCTGCGGCCTGGCCCAGTATCAGGGGCACGGCGACGATGCCTCCATACATCGTCAGTACGTGCTGCAGGCCATAGGCCAGATTGGCGCCGATGCCGAGCTTCTCATCCTCGGGGCGCGTTGGTGATAGGGTTTCCTCTGCACTGTTTGCCAAGGTAATCTCCTCCAATACCTTTGCATGTCATCCACTTCCTACGAAGAAGGTGGCAAATAATGTCAGCGGCGATGGGGCGCTGCCTTACCGAAATAGGGGAAACAGTTTTCGCCTGGCGGGCGGTAATGCTGCGCTGATCGCAGCGGCGAGCGCGGGGGCGGCGCCCTCGATTCGAAACGAAAAAACCGGGGCCGTTTCCAGCCCCGGTGCCGCATCTCCCCTGAAGAACGCCGCCCAGGGATCGGGCAGCGTCTATTGATCAGTTCGTCTGCCAGCTCTTGACCAGCTCGTCGTAGTTGACGGTGGTCGGCTTTTCCTTCTCGTTCTCGACCTTGAGCTGCGGTGCGAGGTTGCCCGCCTTCACGGCTTCCGCGTTCCAGTATTCGAGGTCATGCTCTTCGGCGAGCTTCGGACCGATGTCGCCCTGGACGCCGGCACGTTCCAGGCGCTGCAGCACCTTTTCCTGCTCGGCGCAGAGCGAGTCCATCGCTTCCTGGGCGGTCTTCGCGCCGGAGGAAGCATCGCCGATCGCCTGCCACCAGAGCTGTGCCAGCTTCGGATAGTCGGGCACGTTCGTTCCGGTCGGCGACCACTGCAGACGGGCCGGTGAGCGGTAGAACTCGATCAGGCCGCCGAGCTTCGGGGCGCGATCGGTGAAGCTCTGATGATCGAGCGTCGACTGGCGGATGAAGGTGAGGCCAACATGGCTCTTCTTCACGTCCACCGTCTTGGAGGTCACGAACTGCGCGTAGAGCCACGCAGCCTTGGCCCTATCGTCCGGCGTCGACTTGAGAAGCGTCCAGGAGCCGGCGTCCTGATAGCCGAGCTTCATGCCGTCCTTCCAGTAGACGCCGTGCGGGCTCGGGGCGAAACGCCACTTCGGCGTGCCGTCCTCGTTCACGACCGGCAGGCCTTCCTTCACGAAATCGGCGGTGAAGGCGGTATAGGTGAACATCTGCTGGGCGACCTCGCCCTGCGATGGCACCGGTCCGGATTCCGAGAAGGTCATGCCCTGGGCAGCAGCCGGCGCATAGGCCTTCATCCAGTCGAGATATTTCTGGATGGCGTAGACCGAGGCCGGGCCGTTGGTGTCGCCGCCGCGTGCGACGCAGGACCCGACGGGGCGCGAGTTCTCGTCGACCTTGATGCCCCACTCGTCTACCGGCTTGCCGTTCGGGATCCCCTTGTCGCCGTTGCCGGCCATCGACAGCCAGGCATCGGTGAAGCGCCAGCCGAGCGACGGGTCCTTCTTGCCGTAGTCCATGTGGCCATAGACCTTCTTGCCGTCGATCTCGCGGCCGGTGAAGAACTCGGCGATGTCCTCATAGGCCGACCAGTTGACCGGAACGCCGAGTTCGTAGCCGTACTTCGCCTTGAAGTCCGCCTTGTTCTTCTCGTCGTTGAACCAGTCGTAGCGGAACCAGTAGAGGTTCGCGAACTGCTGGTCGGGAAGCTGGTAGAGCTTGCCGTCCGGAGCGGTGGTGAAGGATTTGCCGATGAAGTCGTCTATGTCGAGGTTGGGGTTGGTGACGTCCTTGCCCTCGTTTGCCATGAAGTCGGTCAGGCTGCGCGCCTGCTGGTAGCGCCAGTGCGTGCCGATCAGGTCAGAGTCGTTGATATAGGCGTCATAGACGTTCTCGCCCGACTGCATCTGCGTCTGCAGTTTTTCGACGACGTCGCCTTCGCCGATCAGGTCATGGGTGATCTTGATGCCGGTGATCGCGGTGAAAGCCGGTGCCAGCACCTTGGATTCATATTCATGAGTGGTGATCGTCTCGGAAACGACCTTGATCTCCATGCCGGCAAAAGGTTTTGCCGCATCGACGAACCATTGCATTTCCGCTTCCTGGGCGGCGCGGTCGAGCGAGGACATGTCGCCGACTTCCTTGTCCAGGAACTGCTTTGCCTCGTCCATTCCGGCAAATGCCGAGCCGGTAAATGCCAGCAGCATGGCCGCCGTCGTTGTCAAAAGGTGCCTTCGCATTAAATCCTCCCTTGGGTTTTGCGATTGCTTTCACTTGCAGTTTCAAAGGGCGCCCGCGATGAGCGCCCTTCGTTTGGTTCCTCAGACGTAGCGGAAGACGCCGACCGCATAGATCACCGACAGGGCGACCGCCCACCAGAGATTTGCGCCGACCAGCCCCAGCCAGGCGAGGTGAATGAATGCGCTTCCGAGGAGCGACACGAAGAGCCGGTCGCCCCGGGTCGTCTCGAAGCGCAGGATGCCGACGCGCGGGTTTCCGCCCGGCCGGGCATATTCCCAGACGGCCATCAGCGACAGGAGCGCGAAGATCGTCAGAAAGAACATGGCGGTCGGGAAAGACCAGGCCATCCAGCCGCCGGGGACCAGCGGGGCGAACCAGTCGGTCTTGCCGTCCTTGGCCGGCAGAACGGAAAAGAGCAGGCCGGCAGCGGCGAGAAAGACGACGAGCACGGCAGCAAGCGCTACGGGCCAGCGGTTCTTGCGAGTGGCGATGGTTGCCATCAGACCCTCCCCAGGGCGAAGCCCTTGGCGATGTAATTGCGAACGAAGTAGATGACGAGCGCGCCGGGGATGATCGTCAGCACGCCGGCAGCGGCGAGCACGCCCCAGTCGAGACCGGAGGCGGAGACCGTGCGCGTCATCGTTGCGGCGATCGGCTTGGCGTCGGTCGTCGTCAGGGTGCGGGCGATCAGCAGTTCGACCCACGAGAACATGAAGCAGAAGAACGCGGCCACGCCGATGCCGGACGCGATCAGGGGTACGAAGATCTTCACGAAGAAACGCGGGAAGGAGTAGCCGTCGATATAGGCGGTCTCGTCGATCTCCTTCGGCACGCCGGACATGAAGCCTTCCAGGATCCAGACGGCGAGCGGCACGTTGAACAGGCAATGCGCGATCGCCACCGCGATGTGGGTGTCGATGAGACCGAAGGCGGAATAGAGCTGGAAGAAGGGCAGCGCGAAAACCGCCGGCGGCGCCATCCGGTTGGTGAGCAGCCAGAAGAACAGGTGCTTGTCGCCGAGGAAGCGGTAGCGTGAAAAGGCGTAGGCCGCCGGCAGCGCCACCGTCACCGAGATCAGCGTGTTCAGGACGACATAGGTGATCGAATTGATGTAGCCGTTGTACCAGGAGGGATCGGTAAAGATCACCGCATAGTTCCGAAGCGTCGGATTCTGCGGCCACAGCGAGAAGGTGCTGAGGATCTCGCTCGTCTCCTTGAAGCTCATATTGACGAGCCAGTAGATCGGCAGGAGCAGGAAGACGATGTAGATCGTCGGAACCAGCCAGGAGAGGCGCTGCGAAAGTGGTTGCTTGTTGGTCATCATGATGTCTCCTCCCTCCTTTCTCAGCCTTGCGCGTCGCTCGTGGTCATCACCGTGTAGAAGATCCACGACAGGAGCAGGATGATGAGGAAGTAGATGATCGAGAGGGCTGCGGCCGGGCCGAGGTCGAACTGGCCGATCGCCGTCTTGACGAGATCGATCGACAGGAAGGTCGTCGAATTGCCCGGGCCGCCGCCGGTCACGACGAAGGGTTCCGTATAGATCATGAAGCTGTCCATGAAGCGCAGCAGGAAGGCGATCAGGAGCACGCGCTTCATTTTCGGAAGCTGGATGTAGCGGAAGACCGACCAGCGCGAGGCGCCGTCGATCTTGGCGGCCTGGTAGTAGGCGTCCGGGATCGAGACGAGGCCTGCATAGCAGAGCAGCACGACGAGGCTCGTCCAGTGCCAGACATCCATGACGATCAGCGTGACCCAGGCGTCGAGCGGATTCTGCACATAATTATAGTTGATGCCGAGCGAGGCGAGCGTGCGTCCGAGCAGGCCGATGTCAACGCGGCCGAAGACCTGCCAGATGGTGCCGACGACGTTCCACGGAATGAGCAGCGGCAGCGCCATCAGAACGAGGCAGATCGGCACGCCGATGCCTCTCTTCGGCATGTTGAGCGCGATGACGATGCCGAGCGGGATCTCGATCGCCAGAATGATCGCCGAGAAGATCAGATTGCGGGTGAGCGCATCCCAGAAGCGGTCGGATTCGAGCACGTCCAGGAACCAGTCGGTGCCGGCCCAGAAGAACTCGTTATTGCCGAATGTGTCCTGTACCGAATAGTTGACGACGGTCATCAGCGGGATCACCGCCGAGAAAGCGACGAGCACCAGTACCGGCAGGACCATGAACCAGGCCTTGTTGTTCCAGGTCTTTTCCATGTCAGGCCTCCCCGCCGACGCGCCAGGAATCGGCGTAGATGTTGATTGCCTTCGGATCGAAGGTGACGTGCGGCTCGGCGGGGATTTCACCGTCCTCGTCGACGATGATCGAGATCGGCCGGTCGGCGAAGCGCGCGCGCACGACCTTGTGGCGGCCGATATCCTCGACCTTCGTGACGGCGACCGGCATGCCTTCGCGGCCGAGCGAAATGAATTCCGGACGGATGCCGAGTTCGGTTCTGGCGCCGGGCTTGATCTGCGGCTGGAAATTGAGCGCGATCCTCTGGTCTCCGACGGCTGCCGTGTTGCCGGCGATCTCGGCCGGCAGCACGTTCATGCCGGGAGAGCCGATGAAATAACCGACGAAGGTGTGGCGCGGCCGCTCGAAAAGCTCGGCCGGCGTGCCGATCTGGACGATCTGGCCGTCATACATGACGACGACCTTGTCGGCGAAGGTGAGCGCCTCGGTCTGGTCGTGCGTCACATAGACCATGGTGAAGCCGAACTGCTTGTGCAGCCGCTTGATCTGGGATCGCAGGACCCATTTCATTTCCGGATCGATGACGGTCAGCGGCTCGTCGAAGAGGATGGCGCTGACGTCCGAGCGCACGAGGCCGCGGCCGAGCGAAATCTTCTGCTTCTGGTCGGCGGTCAGCCCGCGAGCAGTCTTCTTGGCCCAGCTGCCGAGCCCGGTCATCTCGAGGATTTCCTTGACGCGGCGGTCGACCTCGGTTTCCGGCACATGCCGGTTGCGCAGCGGAAAGGCGAGATTGTCGTAGACGGTCATCGTATCGTAGATGACCGGGAACTGGAACACCTGCGCGATGTTGCGCTGCTGCGTCGTCAGATGCGTGACGTCGGTTCCATCGAAAAGGATGCGACCCTCGGAAGGGTTGATCAGCCCCGAAATGATGTTGAGCAGCGTGGTCTTGCCGCAGCCGGAAGGGCCGAGCAGCGCATAGGCGCCTCCGTCGTTCCATTCGTGATGGACCTCTCTCAGGGCGTAGTCGGACTCCGACTTCGGCCTGGCGCCGTAGGCGTGGCGGATATGTTCGAGATTGATGCGTGCCATGGTTTCCTCCCCGACGCCGTTCTCAGGCAATCCCGCCGACCGCCCTGCCGTCCGGCTCGAAAGCCATGAGGTGGCGGGTATCGACGAAGACCTTGAGCATTGCGTCCGGTTCGATCTCGTGAATGCCGGGTGCGAGCATGACCCAGCGGGCGCCCGCGAAGGCGACGTGAATGAAACTCTCGGAGCCGGTGATCTCCGAGATCGCCGTTTTGACGGTCAGCGGCTCGTCGCTGCCGTCCGGCTGGTCGAAAGAAAGATGATGCGGCTGGAACGCCACCGTGCACGGACCGTCGGCGAGGGAGCGGAGATGGGCAGGAACGGCAAGCACCGGCTTACCTTCGAGCACGAAATGTGGCCCCGTCTTCAGCAGGCCGATCGTGTTCAGCGGCGGATCGGCGAATGTGCGGGCCGTGACGATATCGACCGGGCGGCGATAGACGTCGATGGTGCGGCCGAACTGGGTGATCCTTCCCTCGCTCAGGGTGGCGGTGTTGCCGCCGAGCAGGAGCGCTTCCGACGGCTCTGTCGTCGCGTAGACGAAGATCGCGCCGGATGCGGCGAAGATCTTCGGCAGTTCCTCGCGCAATTCCTCCCGCAGCTTGTAGTCGAGATTGGCAAGCGGCTCGTCGAGCAGCACCAGATCGGCATTCTTGACGATGGCGCGGGCGAGCGCGGTGCGCTGCTGCTGACCGCCGGAAAGGCTAAGCGGCGTGCGGTCGAGATAGGGCGTGAGCTTCAGGAGTTCCGCCGCCTTGCGCACTTCGCGGTCGACGGTGGCGCCGTCGGCGCGCTTGATCCGCATCGGCGAGGCGATGTTCTCATACACCGTCATCGCCGGATAGTTGATGAACTGCTGATAGACCATGGCAACCGAGCGCTTCTGAACCGGAACGCCGGTAACGTCGGCACCGTCGAAAAAGATCGAACCGGAGGCGGGCTTGTCGAGACCTGCCATCAGCCGCATCAGCGACGTCTTGCCGGAGAGCGTCGGGCCGAGCAGCACGTTGAGCGACCCCCTCTCCAGCACAAGGTCGGTCGGGTGGATGTGCGTCTCTCCACCCACGACCTTGGATATCTTCTTCATTTCAAGCATTGAATTCTCCACCCCAACGGCAGTTCAGCCGTGGTACCTCAGGCGGCCGCGTTGACCGCGCCCCGCATATATTCCTCCAGTTCCGCGGTTTGCGCCCGCGAAAACTTCAGTCCCAGTTTCGTGCGGCGCCAAAGCACGTCCTCCGCGCGCAATGCCCATTCCTGCCCGATGAGCCAATCCACTTCCGCCGCATAGAGATCCGCCCCGAAGTGCTTTCCGAGGTCGGCCTCGCTCACGGCATTGCCGAGAAGCTCTGCCGCCCGCGTGCCGTAGAGCCGTACCAGCCGGCGGGCGTGGGAAGCGGCCAGGAAAGGATAGCGCGTTCTGAGCTTCGCGACCTCGTCGTCATAGCCGGCGGCCGGAAAATCGCCGCCCGGAAGATGCGATCCGGCCGTCCACTTCCTGCCCTTTTCCCCGATGGTCTCGCCGATCTTATCGAGTGCCGATTCCGCAAGCCGCCTGTAGGTGGTGAGCTTGCCGCCGAAGACGTTGAGCAGCGGTGCATCGCCGTTCTCGACCCGCAGCACATAGTCGCGGGTCGCCTCCTGCGCCTTGCTCGCACCGTCATCGAAAAGAGGGCGCACGGCGGAATAGGTCCACACGATATCCTCTCTGCCGACCGGGTCGCTGAAATATTCGCTCGCCGCCCTGCAGAGATAATCGGTCTCTGCATCGCTGATGCGCACGTCAGCCGGATTGCCGGTGAAATCGCGATCGGTGGTACCGATCAGCGTGAACTCGTCCTGGTAAGGAATGGCGAACATGATCCGCCCGTCCGGGTTCTGGAAGAAATAGGCGCGCGGATCGTCGAACTTCTTCTTCACGACGATATGACTGCCCTGGACCAGGCGGACATTGCGGACGTCATTGTTGCCGACCGCTTCGGAGAGAACCCGGTCCACCCAGGGGCCCGCGGCATTGACGAGCATGCGGGCGCGAATCGTCTCGCGCGCGCCTGTCTCCGTGCTCTCGGTTTCGATCGCCCAACGGCCGCCCTCGCGGCGCGCCGAGACAACCCGGGTGCGCGCCATGATCCTCGCGCCGCGGTCGGCGGCGTCGCGCGCGTTCAGCACCACGAGGCGAGCATCGTCGACCCAGCCGTCCGAATATTCGAATGCTTTGGTGAAGAGACGCTTCAGCGGTGCGCCTGCGGGATCGTGCGTCATGTCGAGCGTCTTCGTCGCCGGCAGAAGCTTACGGCCGCCGATGTGATCGTAAAGAAAGAGGCCGAGGCGGATCAGCCAGGCCGGGCGCGGACCACCCTTGTGGAAGGGCAGCACGAAGCGCATCGGCCAGATCACGTGCGGCGCCATCGCCCAGAGGACTTCGCGCTCCATCAGGGCTTCGCGCACGAGGCGGAATTCATAATGTTCGAGGTAACGCAAGCCGCCGTGGATGAGCTTGGTCGAGCCGGAGGATGTCCCGGAGGCGAAATCGCTCATCTCCGCAAGGGCGACGGAATATCCACGGCCGGCCGCATCACGCGCGATGCCGCATCCGTTGATGCCGCCGCCTATGACGAAGACGTCGAAGATCGTCTGCTCTGACACTCTTGTTTTCCCCTCCGCAATTCGCGACGCACAATTTGTGCAATCGCGAAAGTGAATGCAGTTAAAGCGAAAATATTTCGAATGTCAAACGAATGTTTCCGGGCTTTCCGCCAGGGAATCGGAGACCGGATCAGACCTCGGTCTCGACCAGCCTCACATCCTGGTCGGCGCAGATTTTTCTAACGTTTTCAACGATGCAGCGGTCGGTGATGAAGGTCTGCACCTGCGAGATATGACCGATACGCACCGGCGCGGTGCGTTCGAATTTCGTCGAATCCGAAACGAGGATGACATGGCGCGCATTGGCGATGATCGCCTGCGCAACTTTCACTTCGCGATAATCGAAATCGAGCAGGGCTCCGTCGGGGTCGATCGCCGAGGCGCCGATTACCGCGAAATCCACCTTGAACTGCTTGATGAAGTCGACGGCGGCCTCTCCGACGATGCCGCCGTCGGAGCCGCGAACGACCCCGCCGGCGATCACCACCTCGATCGAGGGGAAGACCCGCAACCTGTTGGCTACGTTGATGTTGTTGGTGATGATCATCAGCTCCCGGTGGTCGAGGAGCGCCTCTCCCACCGCTTCCGTCGTGGTGCCGATATTGATGAAGAGCGAAGAATTGTCCGGGATGAGCGCGGCCGCGGCACGGCCGATCGCCTGCTTTTCCGCCGCGGCGATCTGGCGGCGGGATTCGTATCTGACGTTTTCCTTGCCGCTCGGAAAAATGGCGCCGCCGTGAATGCGGTTCAAAACCCTGGCGTCGCAGAGATCGTTCAGGTCCTTGCGGATCGTCTGCGGCGTAACGGAAAAGCGCTGGGCGAGATCCTCGACCAGCACGCGGCCTTCCGTTTTCGCCAGTTCCAAAATCTCCGCCTGTCGTCCGGTCAGATACATCCGCCCCTCGCGTTTCGTTTTCTTTCATAATATGCGAAAACGAAAGCGGTGCAATTTCAGATTAGAAATATCCAGCGCGTTCGATTTTCGTTGCGGCGCGCGCCCGATCTGCGCTGTAATCGGCGGAGGGGCACGCCAGTCCGACGTAATCGGGAGGAAGAAAGCGCATGTATCATCCGGCCTTGTTCAAGGGCATGAACGTGGTGGTTACCGGCGGCGGGAGGGGCATCGGCCTCGAGGTCGCGCGGCAGTTCCTCGACTGCGGTGCGCGCGTGCTGGTGCATATGGGGCGGACGATCGCCGCCGACCGCCCGGAGTTTCTCGATCTTGCAGCGGCCGAGGGCAGGGCGTTCCTCGCGGCGGCGGATTTCGTTGCCGACGGGGGCGTCGAGAGGCTCGCCGATGTGGCGAGGAGCCGCTTTGACAGTGTCGATGTCCTCGTCAACAATGCCGGCACGATGGTCGGCCGCTTTCCGGCGGCCGATCTCACCGATGAGCAATACCGCACGGTCGTGCAGCTCAACCAGACCTCGGTCGTGGAGATGACCCGGACGATGCTGCCGCTCCTGCGCAAGGGCACGCGTCCTGCGATCGTCAACACGGTTTCGATCTCGGCGCGCATGGGCGGCAGTCCGGGCTCTTCGATCTACTCTGCCACCAAAGCTTTCGTCGCAACCTATTCGAAAGCGCTGGCGCGTGAACTTGCGCCGGACGGCATCCGTGTCAACTGCGTCTCGCCCGGCACGATCACGACGGATTTCCACGAGCGCTATTCGACGCCGGAGAAGCTGGAGGCGACGCGCAAGACCATCCCGCTCGGCCGGCTCGGGACGGCGGAGGATTGCGCGCCGGCCTATCTCTTCCTGGCCTCGCACGCGCTGTCCGGCTACATCACCGGCCAGGTCCTGGAGGTGAATGGTGGACAATTGATCTGTTAGGATGCAATGCCCCGCATCCGCCTGCCGGCACCTTCTCCCCGCCTGCGGGGAGAAGAGACTCGCGGCGGCGTCTTTAGTCCCCTCTCCCCGCGGTGCGGGGAGAGGGCTAGGGTGAGGGGCAGATCTAAAGGCCACGAATGATCGACAAGCTGGAATTCTTTCTCGCACTGGCCCGCGAACGGCATTTCGGCCGGGCGGCGGAGGAGTGCGGGGTGACGCAGCCGACGCTTTCGGCAGCGATCCGGCAGCTCGAAGAACAGCTCGGCGTCATTCTGGTCAATCGCGGATCACGTTTCCAGGGACTGACGCCCGAAGGACAGCGGGTGCTGGAATGGGCACGGCGGATCGTCAGTGACAGCCGTACGATGCGCGAGGAGATGCGTGCAGCGCGAAAAGGTCTCTCGGGGCATATGCGCCTCGCCGCGGTGCCGACGACGCTTTCCATGGTGCCGCTGATCACTGCGCCCTTCCAGGAGAAGCACCCGGACGTCACCTTCTCGGTGCTTTCGACGACATCGTTGCAGATTCTCGCGCTTCTCGAAAACCTCGAGATCGATGCCGGGCTGACCTATCTGGAGAACGAGCCGCTCGGCCGGGTGACAAGCGTGCCCCTGCAGGTCGAGCAATATCATCTGGTTACGGCCGCTGGCACGGCGCTTTCGGATCGCGAAAGCGTGACCTGGAAGGAAGTGAGCGACATTCGGCTTTGTCTATTGACGGCCGACATGCAGAACCGGCGCATCATCAATCAGCACTTTGCCGAGGCGGGCGCGATCCCGAAGCCGACCCTCGAATCGAATTCGATGATCGTGCTCTTCTCCCATGTCCGGACCGGGCGGTGGGCGAGCATCATGCCTTATAACGTCGCGAAATCGTTCGGTTTTCACGAGGACATACGGATGATCCCGATCGTCGATCCGGACGTCCGCCATACGGTGGGTCTGGTCGCCACCTATCGTGAGCCGTTCACGCCGCTCGTCTCCGCGCTGTTGCACGAGGCCCGTATTCTCGGTGAGCGCAACCAGGTTCAATAGAAGTTTTCTATCGATCGACGGAACAGCCTTATTGACCCATGGAAGCATAAGCGCGAAGCTTGTTTCATGGGCAAAGAGCGTGAAATCTCCGATCTTTCCCAAGTGGTTGAGACAGCGGCGCGACGACGGTCGGGGAGATCTTGGCGGTGCGGCCGCGAGCCGGGAGGGCTCTTTCAGTGAATATCCATCTGCCGCGCGCAGACGTGACCGAACGAACGCTGGCGATCGTCGGCGAACTCAAGGGGCTCGAAGGCCCGCTTATTCCTATCCTGCATGAAATCCAGGACGAGTTCGGCTATGTGCCGGAGGAGAGCCTGCCGGTGATCGCGCGGGAGCTCAATCTGTCGCGCGCCGAAGTCTATGGCGTGGTTACCTTCTATCATGATTTTCGCGAGCACCCGGCCGGGCGCCATGTGCTGAAGCTCTGTCGCGCCGAAGCCTGCCAGTCGATGGGCGGCGACCGGCTTGCGGAGCGCGCCAAGGCGCTTCTCGGGATCGATTTCCATGAGACGACGCCGGACGGCGCCGTGACGCTGGAGCCGGTCTACTGTCTCGGGCTCTGTTCCTGCTCGCCGTCGGCGATGCTCGACGGCGAGGTGCATGCGCGACTCGACGAAACAGTGCTCGAGGCGCTGGTTGCGGAGGCGCGCCGATGACGGTCAGGATCTACATTCCCCGGGATGCGGCGGCCCTTGCGCTTGGCGCCGAAAAGGTGGTGGAGGCGATGGCCGGCGAGATCGCCGCACGCGGGCTCGACGCCACGATCGTCCGCAATGGCTCGCGCGGCATGCACTGGCTGGAGCCGCTGGTCGAAGTCGAAACGGCCGGAGGGCGCGTCGCCTACGGCCCGGTCAAGGCGCGCGACGTCGCCTCGCTTCTCGATGCCGGGCTGATTTCGGGTGGCGCGCATCCTCTCTGCCTCGGCAAGACCGAGGAAATTCCGTTCCTCAAGCGACAGACGCGGCTTACCTTTGCCCGCTGCGGCGTCATCGATCCTCTCTCGCTCGAAGATTATCGCGCTCATCGGGGCTTGCTCGGTCTCGAGCGGGCGATCGCAACTGAACCGGCGGCGATTGTTGCCGAGGTCACGGAAAGCGGCCTTCGCGGCCGCGGCGGCGCCGGCTTCCCGACCGGCATCAAATGGAAGACCGTCCTGGAGGCGCGAGGGCCGCGGAAATACATCGTCTGCAATGCCGACGAGGGCGACAGCGGCACATTCGCCGACCGGATGATCATGGAAGGCGATCCCTTCGTGCTGATCGAGGGTATGGCGATCGCCGGTATCGCGACCGGTGCGACCAAGGGCTACATCTATACACGTTCGGAATATCCGCATGCGATCGCGGTGATGAGCGCGGCGATCGAGATTGCCCGGGCCGCCGGTGTGCTCGGAGCTTCGGTGCTAGGCTCGGCGCACGCCTTCGACATGGAAGTGCGCACCGGCGCCGGCGCCTATGTCTGCGGCGAGGAGACCTCGCTCCTCAACAGCCTCGAAGGCAAGCGCGGGCTCGTGCGCGCCAAGCCGCCGCTGCCGGCGCACAAGGGCCTTTTCGACCGCCCGACCGTCATCAACAACGTCATCTCGCTCGCTTCCGTGCCGGTGATCCTCGACAAGGGCGCCGGTTACTATCGCGATTTCGGCATGGGCCGGTCGCGCGGAACGATCCCGCTGCAGATCGCCGGCAACGTCAAGCATGGAGGGCTCTTCGAGACCGCATTCGGCCTGACGCTCGGCGAGATCGTCGACGAGATCGGCGGCGGTACGGCGAGCGGCCGGCCGGTGAAAGCGGTGCAGGTCGGCGGGCCGCTGGGCGCCTATTTCCCGCGGGCGCTGTTCGATACGCCCTTCGACTACGAGGCATTTGCCGCCAGAGACGGGCTCATCGGTCATGCCGGCATCGTCATCTTCGACGACACGGCCGACATGTTGAAGCAGGCGCGTTTCGCCATGGAGTTCTGTGCGGTCGAAAGCTGCGGCAAATGCACCCCCTGCCGCATCGGTTCGACCCGCGGCGTCGAAGTGGCCGACAGGATCGCCGCCGGCATCGAGCCGGAGAAGAACCGCGAACTGCTCGCCGATCTCTGCAACACGATGAAGTTCGGTTCCCTCTGCGCCCTTGGCGGTTTCACGCCTTACCCGGTGATGAGCGCCATGACGCACTTCCCGGAGGATTTTTCACCAGTGCCGGTGGTGGAGGCTGCAGAATGATGAACGCAATTTCTCAGGAGGCCCGCTGATGTCTCTCATTCATGAAATCGACTACGGCACTCCTGCTTCCAAATCGGAAAAGCTGGTGACGCTGACGATCGACGGACGCGAGATCACGGTGCCGGAAGGCACGTCGATCATGCGTGCGGCAATGGAAGCGGGCATCGAGGTGCCGAAGCTTTGCGCATCCGACATGATGGATGCCTTCGGTTCCTGCCGGCTCTGTCTCGTAGAGATCGACGGGCGCGCCGGCATGCCGGCCTCCTGCACGACGCCGGTGGCGGCAGGCATCAGCGTTTCGACGCAGACGCAGCGGCTGAAGGATGTCCGCCGCGGCGTCATGGAACTCTATATTTCCGACCATCCGCTCGACTGTCTCACCTGCGCAGCCAATGGCGATTGCGAGCTGCAGGACATGGCCGGTGCCGTGGGCCTGCGCGACGTTCGCTACGGCTATGACGGCGAAAACCATGTGACGGCGCGCAACAATGGCGAGATCAACGCCAAATGGGCGCCCAAGGACGAGTCGAACCCCTATTTCACCTATGACCCGGCCAAGTGCATCGTCTGCTCGCGTTGCGTGCGGGCCTGCGAGGAAGTGCAGGGCACCTTCGCGCTGACGATCAGCGGCCGCGGCTTCGATTCGCGCGTCTCCGCCGGCATGAACGAGGATTTCGTTTCCTCCGAATGCGTCTCCTGCGGCGCCTGCGTGCAGGCTTGCCCGACGGCGACGCTGACGGAAAAATCGGTGATCGAGATCGGCCAGCCGGAGCATTCGGTCGTCACCACCTGCGCCTATTGCGGCGTGGGCTGCTCGTTCAAGGCGGAAATGCGCGGCGAGGAACTGGTGCGCATGGTGCCATGGAAGGACGGCCAGGCGAATCGCGGCCATTCCTGCGTCAAGGGCCGCTTCGCCTATGGTTACTCCAACCACAGGGACCGTATCCTCAATCCGATGGTCCGCGAGAAGGTCACCGATCCCTGGCGCGAGGTCACCTGGGAGGAGGCTTTCGCGCATGTCGCCTCCGAGTTCCGCCGCATCCAGTACCAGTACGGCCGCGATTCCGTCGGCGGCATCACGTCTTCGCGCTGCACCAATGAGGAAACCTATCTGGTGCAGAAGCTGGTGCGCGCCGGTTTCGGCAACAACAACGTCGATACCTGCGCCCGCGTCTGCCATTCGCCGACCGGCTACGGCCTCAACCAGACCTTCGGCACCTCCGCCGGTACGCAGGATTTCGACAGTGTGGAGCACACGGATGTTGCGATCATCATCGGTGCCAACCCGACCGACGGCCATCCGGTCTTCGCCTCGCGGCTGAAGAAGCGGCTGCGCCAGGGCGCCAAGCTGATCGTCATCGATCCGCGCCGGATCGACCTCGTTCGCTCCGCGCATGTCGAAGCGTCGTACCACCTGCCGCTGAAGCCCGGCACCAACGTGGCCATCCTGACGGCGATTGCGCATGTCATCGTCACGGAAGGCCTCGCCAACGAAGCCTTCATCCGCGAGCGCTGCGACTGGTCGGAATTCGAGGACTGGGCGGCCTTCGTCGCCGAGCCCCATCACAGCCCGGAAGCGACCGAAGCCTATACCGGCGTTCCACCGGAGCTGGTGCGCGGGGCGGCGCGGCTTTACGCCAACGGCGGCAATGGCGCGATCTATTACGGCCTTGGCGTCACCGAGCACAGCCAGGGCTCGACGACAGTGATGGCGATCGCCAACCTCGCCATGCTCACAGGCAACATCGGCCGGCCGGGCGTCGGCGTCAATCCGCTGCGCGGCCAGAACAACGTCCAGGGCTCCTGCGACATGGGCTCCTTCCCGCACGAGCTTCCCGGCTACCGGCATATTTCGGACGATGCCACGCGAGAGATCTTCGAGAAGCTCTGGGGCGTGACGCTCAATCATGAGCCGGGCCTGCGCATCCCCAATATGCTCGACGCCGCCGTCGAGGGCACCTTCAAGGGCCTCTATGTGCAGGGCGAGGACATACTGCAGTCGGATCCGGACACGAAACACGTCGCCGCCGGCCTTGCGGCGATGGAATGCGTCGTGGTGCACGATCTCTTCCTCAACGAGACGGCCAACTACGCTCATGTGTTCCTGCCGGGGTCGACCTTCCTCGAAAAGGACGGAACCTTCACCAATGCCGAGCGCCGCATCAACCGCGTCCGGCGCGTCATGCGGCCGAAGAACGGCTATGCCGATTGGGAGGTGACGCAGAAGATGGCGCAAGCCATGGGGCTTGCCTGGAACTACCGCCATCCGTCCGAGATCATGGACGAGATTGCGGCGACGACGCCGAGCTTTGCCAAGGTCTCCTACGACTATCTGGACCAAATGGGATCGGTGCAGTGGCCGTGCAATGAAAAGGCGCCGCTCGGCTCCCCCATCATGCATGTCGACGGTTTCGTGCGCGGCAAGGGCAAGTTCATCCGCACCGAATATGTGGCGACCGACGAGAGGACCGGCCCGCGCTTCCCGCTGCTTCTGACGACCGGCCGCATCCTCAGCCAGTACAATGTCGGCGCCCAGACGCGGCGCACGGAGAATGTCGTCTGGCATGCGGAAGACCGGCTGGAAATCCACCCGCACGATGCGGAGCAGCGCGGCATCCGCGACGGAGACTGGGTCAGGCTCGCCAGCCGCTCGGGCGACACGACGCTGCGCGCACTGATCACCGACCGCGTCGCACCGGGCGTCGTCTATACGACCTTCCATCACCCGTCGACGCAGGCGAACGTCATCACCACGGACTTTACCGACTGGGCGACCAACTGCCCGGAATACAAGGTGACCGCGGTGCAGGTCTCGCCGTCGAACGGTCCCTCCGACTGGCAGCGCGACTATGACGAGCAGGCTCGCCAGTCGCGTCGCATTGCCGGCAAGCTGGAGGCAGCGGAATAGGAGCGAGAATGGCGGGCAAGCGAGTTTCGTCCTCTCCATCCGGAACGACGGCGACGGTCCCGGAGGCAGCGCGGCGCGGCGGCATCCTCGTCGCGCAGTCGCGCGTGGTGCCCGAGGAAACGCCTGTCGCCTTTACCTATGGCGGTTCCACGCATGCGGTGATGATGGCGACACCTGCCGATCTTGAGGACTTCGCCATAGGCTTCAGCCTGACCGAAGGGATCATCACCGGTCCCGAACAGATCGACGACATAGACATCGTCGTCGAGGAAAAGGGCATCGACCTGCAGATCAGGCTCGAGGACGAGCAGAACGATGCTCTGCGCCTCAGACGTCGCCACATGGCCGGACCGGTCGGTTGCGGTCTCTGCGGAATAGAGTCGATCGATGAGGCCGTTCGCCCGACTCCGGACGTTTCCGCCTCGCTGCTTCGCCTCTGCGAGCAGGACGTGGTTGACGCCGTCGCGCTTCTCAATGGCCAGCAGCCGCTGCATTTCGAGACACGCGCGGTGCACGGTGCGGCCTTCTACGTGCCGGGACGCGGGCTGATCGCGGTTCGCGAGGACGTCGGTCGCCACAATGCGCTGGACAAGCTCACCGGAGCGGCCGCCCGCGCCGGGTTCAGGGGCGCTCAGGGCGCGGTTGTCGTCACGTCGCGGGTGTCGGTCGAGATGGTGCAGAAAACCGCGATCGTCGGGAGCCCGGTGATCATCGCCATTTCCGCACCGACGGCACTCGCCATCCGCACGGCGGAAGGGGCGGGCATGACCCTCATCGCACTTGTCCGCGGTGACGAGTTTGAAATCTTCACCCATGCGGAGCGCATCATCCGGAATGACGAGGAGCCTGCGTCCTTATCCGCCCGCGTGCCGCTATTCTGAATCCGGAGGCAATCGTCCATGTCTGAAAACCCCAACGCCAAGCTCGTCTATATGGCGAACCAGATTGCCACCTTCTTCCAGACCCAGCCGGCGGCGGGAGCGGCCGAGGGCGTGGCCACGCATATCAACAAATATTGGGAGCCGCGCATGCGCCGCAAGCTCTTCGAGCATATCGCGCATGGCGGGGAAGGGTTGAACCCGCTGGTGATCGAGGCAGCCGAGAAGATCCGCCGTCCGGAGGCGGTTTAGACGCTTACAGAAAGCTTGTCCTTCGACCCTCATTCCTGTGCCTGTCACAGGAATCCAGCCAGCCCAAGTCCTTGGGCTGGAAAAAACCCTTTCCGTGCCACAGACCCGGCACTGCCCTCATCCCTGTGACAGGCAAAGGTATGGGGAGAAGCTTATGCGCTTCCTGACGGGAAGCCGTTACGTTCGAAGAATGAGCGCGGGTGGACGTGCGGTCAGAAATGCTCCCAGTCGTCCGCGGCGGGAGCGAGCGCGAGATTGGGCCTCGTGCCGCTGCGCAGCGTCTTTGCAGTTGCGTGCAGACGCGTAGTCGCAGGGGGCGCTTCCATCCTGTTGTCGCTTGCGCGCGAAGCGTCCTGTCCGATGCGGAACTGACGCAGCAGGGCGTGCAACGCGTCCGCTTCCTGCGACATCCGATGGCTCGCGGCCGTGCTTTCCTCCACCATGGCGGCGTTCTGCTGCGTCGTCTGATCCATCGCATTGACCGCCTGGTTGATCTCCTTGAGCCCGGTCGACTGTTCGCGGGCGGCTTCCACGATCGCCGAGACGTTGTGATTTATCTCCTGCACCTGCGCCAGGATGGTTTCCAGGGCGGTGCCGGTCTGGCCTACCAGCGTTACGCCGTTTCTCACATGCTCGCCTGAAGCGGTGATCAGGGCCTTGATGTCCTTTGCGGCGCTGGCCGATCGTTGCGCCAGTTCGCGGACCTCCTGCGCCACGACGGCAAAGCCCTTGCCGGCTTCTCCGGCACGCGCCGCCTCGACACCGGCATTGAGGGCCAGTAGGTTCGTCTGGAAGGCGATGTCGTCGATGACGCCGATGATGTTGCTGATTTCCCGCGAGGATTGCTCGATCTGGCCCATGGCGCCGATCGCGCTTTTGACGACAAGTCCGGAGCGCTCGGCGCCTTCCTTCGTCTTTGCGACCAGATTGCCCGCTTCCTCGGCGCGGCGGCTCGAATCCGCGACAGTCGTGGTGATTTCGTCCAGCGCTGCGGCCGTTTCTTCGACGGAGGCCGCCTGCCGTTCGGTGCGTTTCGACAGATCGTCGGCGGCAGACCGGATCTCGCGTGCGCCCCCGGCGATCGCGCTGGCATTTTCGCCCACCGTCTGCATGGCCCGACAGAGGCGGACAAGCGCTTCGTTGAAGTCCTTGCGCACCATTTCCATGCTGGGAACGAAAGGCGTGTCGAGCGATTGTGCGAGATCGCCGTCGGCAAGCGCACGCAAGCCGGCTCCGAGCGAATTGATCGCGGCCATGCGTTCGGTAACGTCGGTCGCGAATTTGACCACCTTGTAAACCCGGCCGTTCGGATCGCGAATGGGGTTGTAGGCCGCCTGGATCCAGACCTCCTTGCCACCCTTGCCGTAGCGGACGAATTCGTTGGCGATGAACTCTCCCTGGGCCAGGCGCTTCCAGAAATCGGCATATTCGGCCGTGCCGGTATAACCGGGCTCGCAGAACATGCTGTGGTGCCGGCCCTGGATTTCGGAGAGCTGATAGCCGAGCGTGTTGCAGAAGTTCTCGTTGGCTGTCAGCACCTCGCCGGCAGGCGTGAACTCGATCATCGCCTGCGAGCGGGAAATGGCATCGAGCTTGCCGGCACTCTCCGTGGCCCTCATCGTGGCTGCGGTGATGTCGGTTGCGAATTTGACGACCTTGCAAGGCCTGCCGTTTCGGAAGACCGGATTGTAGCTCGCCTGGATCCAGATCTCCCGTCCGCCCTTGGCGAGGCGTCGGTAGCTGTTGCTGTCGAATTCGCCGCGGCCGAGACGCGCCCAGAAGTCACGATACTCCTCGGTCGCCACCAATTCCGGGGCGCAGAAGATGCTATGGTGCTTTCCGACGATCTCCTGCAGACCGTAGCCGAGCACCTTGCAGAAATTCTCATTGGCGTCGAGGACGTTGCCGGCGAGATCGAATTGAACGATTGCCTGCGATTTGGACAAGGCGTCGATGATCTGCCGTGCGTCACGGCTCCTGGTGAAAGAAAACATGATCCCCTCTGAAATTCTCGCGAAGAAACGGCCGCGGAGCGGACGGTTGTGATGTGCTGCCCGTCCTTCAGGAAAGGGCGGCTGCCGGTTGCTGGGGAGATTTCGAAATCACGGAAGGCTTCATGCCGCTGTGCAATCTAAATTAGTAAAGCGAACTTAATTTCTCGTTAAACTAGTAATTGCTGCTTATCTACTCGTAAAAAGATGCATTCATCGTCACTAGAGCGACTCACTGCAGGAAACAGTGAATCGCTCCGGTTCGCTTGATGCGCAGGCTCAGGCCGCCAGCTCTTCCGTTTCCCGCTCCTTGAACATGCGGGCGAGATTGAGGAAGCAGATCATGCCCGATTCATTGGCGATGATGCCTTCCGCAAAGCTCTTGTCGAAGGACGCGGTGACTTCCGGCACAGGCTGTACCTGACTGCCCTGAACGGTCAGAATGTCGGAAACGCGGTCGACGACGAGACCGATGACCATGCTGTGGACTTCGGCGACGACGATCGCGCTGCGTTCGTTGGTGACTGTCGATTTCATGCCGAGCTTATGGGCGAGATCGATGATCGGGATCACCGTGCCGCGCAGGTTCATCACGCCGATCACTTCCGGCGGGGCATGCGGGATGGGCGTCGAGGGGGCCCAGCCGCGTATCTCGCGGATCGTCGTGGTCTTGACGCAAAATTCCTGATCGTGGAGGCGAAACGCTATGATTTCGAGCGTCTCGCCGTCAAATCCGGCCGCTCTCTGCGTGCTTGTCATCGAAGGTCCTTCCAGCTTTCCGGTCGTGGTGGTCCGCCGATGACATCCGGCGAGGCGCAAGCTGCTTCATGCACGGAAAAATCCGCCTTGCGCTCCGTATGCCTATACTAGGCGCGGATTCGTTAAGCCTTTGCTGAATGTTTGCTCCCGCAGGAGAGTGAGGTGGGGCGTGGATTCAGGCCGCGCGGGTCGGGCGGTCGAGGATACGGCGGCCGAAGAGGCTTGCCGTCAGTTCGACCAGAATGCGCGCGCTCTTGCCCCGGTCGTCGAGGAAGGGGTTGAGCTCGACCACGTCGAGGGACGAAACGAGGCCGCTGTCGCACAGCACTTCCATGATGAGGTGAGCCTCGCGGAAGGTCGCGCCGCCCGGGACCGTCGTGCCCACGCCAGGGGCTAGTTCCGGATCCATGAAGTCGACGTCGAGGCTCACATGCAGCAGGCCGTTGGCGGCGCGAACCTCATCGACGATCTGGCGGATGATGTGGGCCATGCCCATCTCGTCGATGGCCCGCATATCGAAGACATTGACGCCGTGCTCGGCAATTTCCTCGCGCTCACGCGCATCGACCGAGCGGATTCCGACCTGGTAGACCTTCTTCGGGTCGACCAGCGGCCGATCCTTCGGGAGGATCGGAGCGAACTCCGCTTCGCCGCAGAAGAAGGCGACCGGCATGCCGTGCATGTTTCCGGACGGCGAGGTCGCAGGCGAGTTGAAATCGGCATGCGCGTCGAGCCAAAGGACGAAGAGGGGCCGGCCGACATCCTGGGCGTGACGTGCCATGCCGGAGACGCTGCCCATCGACAGGGCGTGGTCGCCCCCGAGAATAATGGGGAAATGCCCCTTGCGCGCGGTTTCGTGCACGGCTTCGTCGAGCGCGCGCGCGAAAGCTGCGACGGACTGCAGATTGTTGGCACCCGGATGGTTGGCGAGATCGCGTGCGGGCAGCGGCCTCAGATCCCCCTCGTCATTGACCGTATGGCCGAGTTCCGCGAGGACCGTATCTATGCCGGCGATCCTGAGCGCCGTCGGCCCCATGGCTGCGCCGCGGCGGCCCGAGCCTTCCTCGATGGGTGCGCCGATCAATGTGATGGTTTTCATGTCCGCCTCGTCCCTTCGTCCTGTTCCCGTGAAGTCCGGCGGATTATCCTCAAAAAGCGTGGCGGCAAAAAGATGGAAAACTGTCGATTGGAAAGATAAGATGCGCAAAGTGTCAAGTCTCTTTTGACGAAGTGACCAGATGGATGATCTCGATCAGGCGCTCATCAGCGCTCTCCGGCAAAATTCGCGCATGCCCGTCTCCACGCTTTCGGCAATGACCGGCGTCTCGCGTGCGACGGTCGCAGCGCGCATCGACCGCCTCGTCGCGAATGGGACGATTGCCGCTTTCACCATCCGCACCGGCGCGGAAATCCCCGCCTCCGGCGTCAGGGCCGTGGTGATGATCGAGGTTCACGGAAAGATGGCAGACCGCGTTGCCGAGCAATTGCGCGGGCTGCCGCAGGTCCGGGCGCTGCACAGCACCAACGGCAGGTGGGACTTCATTGCCGAACTCGAGGACCGGGACCTTGCGAGCTTCGACGAGACCTTGCGGCGCATCCGTTTGATCGACGGCATCACCGTGACCGAAACGAACATTCTGCTGAAGACCAGCAAGTTGACCGGGTCTTCGTGAGGCGACGCCTCGGCGCAAATCGGCAACTCACGGCTGCTTTTGTTCTTGATTTGTTCTTATCTTCCGATAAGATGTTCCTCTCAGCAAACAAGAGAGGCATGAGCACGGGCGCGGTCTCCGCGGCATTCGGTCTCATTTTGAACGATGGCGTTTCTGATCCCGGGTTCCACCCGCGCGACATCATTGCGATCCAGGGAGGTTGCCATGGCCAGTTACTCCGGCGGTCCGTCGGTACGGCAGATCTGCATAAAGCTCTTCGTCAGGCATGGTGACGAGGAGCGGGCGATTGCGTTCTACCGCGATGTCTTCGGCGCCGAACTGCTGCAGCGGCACGAGTGGAGCGGCATTTTGACGAGTGCCGATCTCTGCATCGGTGACTCGGTTTTCCGGGTGGCCGGCGCTAATCCGCGCCGGGATGCCGAACCGAGGCTTGGCGGACCGCGATCGCCGCACGCGCTCGGCACGACCGCGGCGATCCTCGAACTGCACGTCGATGATGTGGACCGCGTGCTCGAAAGGGCGATGGGCTCCGGCGCCAGTCTGCGCAATGTCGCCGAAACGCTGCCGACCGGCGACCGGGTCGGCGCCCTCATCGACCCGTTCGGTCATATCTGGGCGCTGTTCACGGCAACCAACGAGAGCGAATCACTGGATGCATTCGGGGTCGACCGCAACGCGGCGTGAGGGAGGAACTGGCGCGGCCCCCTCAATACGTTCGACAGGCCGTGCTCTCAGAGAGAGATGGTTCGCAAACCCGCAAACGGAAGCTGTCGCAACACGCGCCTCCCCGACCGCCTCATTCCTGTGCCTGTCACAGGAATCCAGCCAGCCCAAGTCCTTGGGCTGAATAAAACCTTTTTCGATCGCTCAGTGTCTCCGAATCAATATTCCCTCTCGAAGAAGATGCCTCCGGCGGCCGAACCGTCGCCGGCCGCTTCGCCCTTCAGCTTCACGCCGCGGCCGATGTCGAGATTGATGACCGCTTTGCTGGAAGCCGAGTCCGAGCCCTGCTGCAGTTCGAGATAGGTTCGGTCGTTGAGATATTTGCCGGCGCGCACCTGGGCGCCGCCGCTCTCGTCGGTCGTGATGTCCAGATCGTCGACGCCGAGCTTGTTGCGCAGGCCGTCGAGCAGCGAGGTCGATCCGCCGCCGGCAAGCTGGCCCACGGCCGAGGCGAGCTGCGCGATCTGGAAGGCGGAAAGATTGTTCAGCGACCGGTTGAAGATGAGCTGCGCCAGGATCTCGTCCTGCGGCAGGGCCGGTGACGAGGAGAAGGTCACCGTCGGGTTGTTGGCCGGGCCGGCGACGTTGACGGTGATCGTCGTCGATCCGGCGCTCGAGGTCGCGTCGAGATCGAGCGTCGGAATGAGGTCGCCGCCGAAGCCGATGTGACCGTCGGTGAAGGTCAGCCGCTTGCCGAGGATCTCCAGGCGCCCGCGGCGCATGTCGAACCCACCGGAAACGATCGGCTGGACGGCGGTGCCGCGGATGGTCAGATCGCCGCCGAGTTCGGCATCGATGCCGCGTCCGCGCACGAAGAACTGGCCCGGTGAACTGACGGCGAGATCGAAGGCGATCGCACCGCTTGCCTCGGTGCCGGCGGACCTATCCCGGCGCAGGTCCCTGGTCATCTGGCGCACCCGGGGCGGAGCGTTGCGGTGTTTGATGTCGATCTGCGAGAGCGAAGCCGGCAGCCTCTCCGGTATGGTGATCGCGGCCCTGCGGATCGTCAGCCTTCCGCCAAGCACGGGGGTCGAGACGAGGGGGCCGTTGAGCGTCAGGTCGCCTGCAAGGTTGGCGGTAAACAGCGTGCCGTCGACATAGGTCGCATTGTTGAGCCGGATCCTGAGATTCGCCGGGAAACCGGAGCCGGGGACGATGCCCACGGTTCCGCTCGCCTCGATCGATCCGCCGCTGGCGAGATTGCCCGAGAGGCGAGAGATCGTCGCCTGCCTGCCGTCGAGTGCGACATTGGCGGTGAGGTCGTTGAGCGCGAGATTGCGGCGAACGTCCACCAGCCGGGCGCCGGCAGTCGAGACCGTGCCGGCAATCTGCGGCGCCCTTGCCGAGCCGGAGAGCGAAAGGTCGACCTTGGCCGATCCGGTCAGGGTGAAGCCCTGTTCCGCCATGATATTGGCGAGCAGCGCGAAGGGTACGTCGCCGGCGAATTTCATCGAGATCGGCATGTTGCCGCCAAGCTCGACATTGCCGCCGCCCCGGAAGGAAAGGTTTCCCGGCCCGGAGACCGTGGCATCGACGGTCACGCGATTGTCGGCGAAGCGCCCCTTTGCAGCAATCTCCAGCGACGATACGCCGGCGCCGCGCGCCGCTGCGACCGAGGCGCCGCTCCATCTGAGGTCGTAGACGACTACCGGAGCCGCCGCCGTTCCGTCCACGTCCACCGTTCCGGCGATCGTGCCTTCCGCCCCGAGCGTCGGGGCGAAGGTGTTGATCAGTGCGGCAGGCAGCGCATTGAGCCTTGCCGAAATATCAAGCGTCGGTCCGGCAGAGCCGGCGACCGTGATCGTGCCCCTCGAAGCCTCGATGGTCAGGGCATCGAGAAGCACCGTGCCGTTCTCGATCGCGACGACGGTCGGGCGTGCAAGCTTCAGCGGTATCCGCTTGGGCGTTGCCGCGAAAGAGGCGAGGCGGACTTCGGTGCGGCCGCCGCTTGCGACCATGTCGCCTTTCGCCGAAAGAGGACCGCCGTCATATCTGCCGTCCACGGTAAAGCCGGTCCTGCCGCCCTGCTGATCGAAGGTGAGATTGAGGCCGGTGACACGGTTTTGACCCTGAGCGACGTTTTCCGCCTTGACGCTTCCCCTGATCGCGAGTGCCGCCACATCGGCGATGCTGATATCGGCGACCGGCTTTGCGATCGTCAGATCGCCGCGCTTGATGCCGCTGCCATTCGCTCTCAGCGAAAGGGAGGTCACCCCATTCGCCGTTCTGATTGCTGCCGATCCGGAGAGGTCTCCGGAGACCTTCTCGCCGGCCATGGCGGCAAGGAGGCCGAGATCCGGGAGATTGAAGTCGATCGTGCCCTCGGGCTTGAAGTCTGCCGTCAGATCGATCGCACCGGTCAACCTGTTGTCGCCGACCTTCGCCTCCAGGGTCGGGATCGAGGTGCGGCCGTCCTTCGAGAGCACCTCGGCCTTCACGTCGATCGCCTGGCCGTCCAGAGCCCCAGTCGCCGTCAGCTTCGCCTGCGGACTGCCGGGTTTCGCCGTCGCATCGGCGGTGATCACGAAATCCGAAAGCGTGCGTCCCGCAAGGACCGCGCCGCTGGAGGTCACTTCCGCCTTGACGCCGAGCGCGTCGAGCGGCCCGGACAGGTCGGCGCTGAAGGCAGCCTTGCCTTCGGCCTCGGCGAGCAGCTTGCCGAGATCCGGCAATGCGCCCTCTATCTCGGCCGTCAACGCGCCCTCGGCAAGTGCGGCCGAACCGGTGGCGTTGACCGTACCGGATTTGACTTCGAGCGCGCTCAGTTCGACGGTGCCGCCGGCGCCTGTCTCGATCTTGCCGGAGACGGTGATCGGCGCATCGAATTTTGCGCCGATGCCGGGCGGCAGCACGGCGGGTTCGGCAATGAACTGGAAATTCGCCTGGCCCGTGTTGTCGGCGCGGTCGAGACTGGCCGTCACGTCGCCGCGAAAGCCCGCGCGTTCGATGGCCAAGGGGTCGAGACGGATGCTGTCCTCAGCGACGGTCAGGGTTCCCTTCGCCGACAGATCCTCTGCCGTTATGCCGGCCGACCGCACGGAGGCGATCGAGGCGCCGCTCCAGGTGAGGTCGTAGCGGACGACGGGTGCCGCGCCATCCCCGGCGATGTCCACCTTGCCCGTAATCTTCCCCTCGGCCCCGAGTGTCGGCGCGACGGTATGGATCAAGGTGGCGGGCAGGTCGCTGATATCCGCCGAAATATCGAGGGTCTTGCCTGCCGTACCGGTGACGGCCACCGTGCCCGTCGATGCCTGGATCGTCAGCCCAACGATATGCACGACGCCGTTTTCGATGGCGATGACGCTCGGCCGGGCAAGCTGCAGGGGGATGCGCCTGGCTGTCGCCGAGGCCGATGCAAGGCTTATCTCGGTCCGGCCGTCACGGTTCGCGAGATCGCCGGTCGCCGCGAGCGGAGCGCCTTCATATTCGGCACCGACCGAGAAACCCGTTCTTTCCGCCTCTTGCTCGAAGGCGATATCGATATCCGTCAGGCGGTTTTCGCCTTGAACGACGCTTTCGGCCCTGACACCGCCCTTGATCGCCAGTCTGGCAAGATCGGCGACGGTGACGTCGACCACCGGCTTGGCAACGGTCAATGCGTCACGCCTGATGCTTTCGCCGCGGGCCGTCAGCGCGAGCGATGTGACGCCCCCGGCTGTCCGGATCGTCGCGGAGCCGGCAAGATCGCCGGATGCCTGCTGTCCGGCCATGGCGGCAAGGAGGCCGAGATCGGGCAAGTTGAAGTCGATCGTTCCGTTCGGCTTGAAATCGGCTGTAAGCTCAATGGCGCCGGTCAGCCGGTTGTCGCCGATCTTTGCCTCGAGGGCGGGGATCGAGGTGCGGCCATCCTTGGTGACGACGTCGGCGCGGACGTCGATCGCCTGACCGTCGAGGGTGCCGGTTGCCGTCAGCTTCGCTTCGGGGCTCCCCGGCGTCACGGTGGCGTCGGCATTGACGACGAGATCGTCCAGTGTGCGGCCGGCAAGCGTCGCTCCGCTTGAGGTTATCTCTGCTTCGATGCCGAGCTTGTTCAGTGGGCCGGAGGCGACCGCGTGGAAGGCGGCCGAGCCCTTCGCATCGGCTAGCAGCCGTCCGAGTTCAGGCAGCGTTCCCTGGATGTCCGCAGTCACAGTGCTTCCGGCAAGCGCAACGGAGCCGGAGGCGTCGATCGCACCGGACTTGACGTCGAGTTCGCTCAGCCGGACGCTGCCGTCCTGTTCCACGACCGCATTGCCCGCAAGGGCGATCGTCCTGTCGAATTTGTCGGCAAGCCCCGGCGGCAGGACCTCTCGCACGGCAAAGACCTTGAATGCCGCCTCGAGCGTCGTTTCGACGCGATCGAAGCTGCCGGTGACCGTGCCGCCGATGCTCGCGCTTTCGATCTCCAGCGGGTCGAAACGGATTTCTTCCGGAGTAACGGCGATGGCGCCGTCGAGCTTCAGGGGCGCCTGCACCGCCCGATCGAGCTCGGCATTTGCCAAACGGCTCTCGGCGACTTCGACGGTCGTCTTCAGGGGACCCGACCGGCTCTCCAGGTTGAAGGCGTCGCTCCGTGCCGACAGCCGGAGGCCACCGAGCCGTCCCTGCGGCAGGTTCACGGACGGGACATTGGCGGCGATATCGAGGATTGCCGACTGCCCGTCGCCGATCAGCGACAGGTTTGCGGTATCGACAAGCGCCTGCAGCTCGCCGTCTTTCAGCGGCCAGCGGAAATCGAAAGGCCCGCTCGTACCGGCGAGCCGTGCCTGGAGGTTGTTCTCGCCGCGGCTGTCGACCGTGCCGGAGACATCGAGCGTCATGGCGCCGGTCGAAACCTTGCCTGCATCGATGCGGACCTTGCTCTTGCCGTCAAAGGCAGCCGTCAGGTCGATCCGGCTCTCCCCTTCGAAGAGCGGCCTGAAGGCCGGCGGCATCAGCGTGGCGAAAGCGCCGCCGCCGGATACGGTAAGCATGTGCATTCCCTCGGCCGCCAGCACGTGCTGCCCGTCGAGCCGAAGGATCTCGCTTCCGTCGAGCGTAACCGTACCCGAGCCCGCCCAATCGGAAAGCGGTCCCTGTCCGGTCACGGTCATGTTGACGGCAGGTTCTCCCGGCAGGCGGAGCAGTCTCGCCAGAAGGCCGCCCTTCGGCTCCGCGAGCTCGGCTTCAAGCTTCAGCTGGTTGCCGGCCGGGTTGAAGACGAGGTCGGCGGTCGCGCGCGCATCCGGGCGGTCCCGTTCGGCGGCATCGAGCACGAGAGCGATGCTGGAATTGGTCGCGTCGACCTTGCCTTTGGCGGTGAGGAAATGATCCTCGCCAGCGATCTGTTTGCCGAGCACGATTTCCTTGAGATCGAAGGCATCGATCTTCACGTCCACCGGAAGGGCGAAGGTGGAGCGCACTTCCTGGGTTTCGGTCGAGGGGACCGGCAACCGTTCGACGCGGACCGAGCCGGCCGAAATCCTGCTGGAGTCGAAGCGGAGCGAGAATAGTTCGGCGGGCGACCAGTCCACCGAAAGGTCGCGGACCTCGGCATAAATGCCTTCCCCATCGAAGAGCGTAATGGTGCCGGCCGTGAAGTCGCCGGTCAGAAGCGCGCCCGGGTCGGCAATGCGTACGATCTGGTCGGGGGTCGCCGCATATTTCTCGATCGCCCAGGCGACAACGCGGGCGCCGGGAACCGTGAAGCCCAGAAAGCCGACGAGCAGGAGGAGCACGACCACGAAAGTGCCGAGGGCGGCGAAGAAATACCGCAGCGCAGATCGAAGGAAAAGGGTGACCTGATTCATGTCCTATCCATAGTCCATGTTGCGCCGCTCTGGAATCGGTAGAGTGCCGGCACATCGCCCGGCAGGCGGGACTTCGCTCATCTTACCACGGTGTCGCGCGCATGCAGCAAATAGTCCGGGCATCAGAAGGACTGGCCGATACCGGCATAGATTCCGTAATCCGTGCCCCCCGGATATTTGTTGAGCGGCACGGCGAAGTCGAGTCGGATCGGCCCGAAGGGAGTCGCATAGCGCAGACCGATGCCCGCGCCGGCCCGGATGTCGGAGAAATCCGGCGCCGTGCTATCCGAAACCGTGCCGGCATCGATGAAAGGCACGACGCCGATCGTATCGGTGACGGCGATGCGGGCTTCGAGGGAGCCGCTCACATAGGAGCGTCCGCCGGTCAGTTCGTCATCGGCGTCGCGGGGGCTGATCTCCTGGTAGGAATAGCCGCGCACCGACCCGCCGCCGCCGAGGAAGAACCGCCGGGTCGCTGGAATATCGGAGAGTTCGTCGCCACCGACGAGCACGCCGGCGCCGAGCTTGCCGGCCAGTACGAAGCGCTTTTCGGTCCCAAAGGCGTAATAGCCGGACGCGGAAGCTTCGAAGGAGCTGAAAAAGGTCTGTCCCTCGATCTCGTAGCTCGGCTTGGCATTGATCAGCGCCCGGTAGCCCTCCGTCGGGTTCAGCTTGTCGTCGCGTGCGTCGCGGACATATTCGAACGGGAGGGCTGCGGTGATATAGGACTTCGAGCCGAAAGCGTCGTCGACATCCGCCCAGCCCACTTCCGCGCCGACGGAGAACGTGTCTTCGGGCGAAAGCTCGAAAGCGGCGCCGGCCGCGGCGGTAACCGTTTTGGCACTATAGGCATCCGGATCGACGATCGCCGCCTTGACGCTTGCGGTGAAGGTCGACGCCGGTCCGAAGGCGCCGGGTTTCGCAAAGAGAATGCCGGCCGAATAATCGAGCCCGGCGACATCGGTGGTCTCGCCGAGGCGATCGACCGAGCCTTCGATCCGAAGCGATTCTGCGCGTCCGAAGAGATTGCGATGTCCCCAATAGCCCTGGAGGCCAAGGCCGTCCGTGGTCGAGACCTGTCCGCCGAAACCGAAATAGCGGTGCTTGCCTTCGGATACCTGGATGTTCATCGGAATCGTGCCGTCGGGCGCGAGCCCGTCGGCCTCGTTGATGGTGACGCTGGAAAAGACGTTCAGCTGCCGCAGGCGCTCGGCGGCCTTGCGAATATTCTCCGGCGAGTAAGGACGGCCGTGGTTCAGACGGGAATAGTCCTTGACGAAATCCGGATCGACCGTTCTGGCGCCGCTGACGGTCAACTCGCCGACGGGCGCAACCGGCCCGCCATCGGCGCGGATCGTTACGTCGACCGTGGACGTCGCGTGATCGGCAACGACGCTGCGCTCGGCGAGCTTGGCCAGCGGCCTGCTCTGTTCCTTGAGATCGTTCACGATCTGCTCGCCCGCCTTGATGATCAAGGTCGAGTCGGCTCGGGCGCCGCGCTCGAGGTCGTAGGCGGCGGGATCGAGCCGTGCCGCGTCTCCCTCGAGCCTGACCGTGCCCAGCGTGAACGCCGGCCCGGGAGCAACGCGAACCACGACCGGTACGGGCTGGCCGTCGGGGAAAGCCGGGTCCGGGGGTAGGCTGTCTATGTCCTGGCCGTTGACCAGAATGCTGACGGTGCCGCCGTAACGCGCCTTTTCATAGAGAACGGCCAGGAGCCGATCGCGGTCGTCGCGCGCCTTGATCGCCAGGCCAAGATCGCCCGACACCGGTTCTTCCTGATCCTGAACGAGCCGCGAGCCGTTTTCGAGAGCCTCCCGGAGCTCCTCGTCATCCGTTCCGGGCTCGAAAGTCAGCGTATAACGGACGGGATCTATGACCTGCACTTCCTCTTCGGCGCTTTCGAAGAAGCGCATGCCGAAGATCTTGAACGCGTGTGCCTGCTCAACGGAAACCGGGCCGAGCACCGCCGATGCCACGATTGTGAGCGCGGTCGCTGTCTTCCAGTGCGCAATACTCGATCGTGGTGGAGACATTCCTCTCCGCATCCCGTTTCAGGCGACTCTGTACCAACTGCCTGCATACGCGGCGTCGGCCACGCTAGCAGGACATAGTTTTCCATCTGTTAACGATGACCGCTCGCCGCATCCACCCCGAAGCGGCGATTCGAAGACGATTTTTTGGCAGAAAGGACTCCGCCTGTGGTGCTTCAGGCACAACGAATATGCTTTCACCTATACGGCGTAAGCGGCTTCTGCCACAAAGCGAGCCCGTATCGACGGTCAGCTCAAGTAACGACCGGTGGAAGCGAGGGTCTCATTTCGCCGACGCGCGCGAGAGGAAATCTCGGCAAAGGGAGACGACCTCGGAAAGGTTGGTCTCCAGCAACCAATGGCCTCCGTCGATGAGATGCAGCTCGGCATCCGGCAGGTCGCGGAGATAGGCTCGGGCGGAGCCTTCGGGCATGTAGCCGTCCTGCGGGCCCCAGACGATCAGCGTCGGCGGCCGATGTTCGCGCAAGTAACTCTGGTAGCGATCGAACCAGGCGAGATTCTCCCGCAGCCCCGCGATCACGTCTATGGCGATCTCACGCCGCTTGGCCGTCGTCAGTGACCAATGGAGCTTCCAGAGGTCGGGAGAAATCAGCTCGGCAAGCTCTGGCCGGACGTCGTTGAGGAACTCGTCGCGGTATCCTTCCTCGCTTACGGCTTCGCCGAGTTTGGTCCGGCCCTCCGGCGTGGGATTGCGGAAATACTCCTGCAATGGTGCGTATTTAGGTCCGAGCTCATCCTCGTAGATGTCGCCATTTTGGATGATCAGTGCGGAAATCCGCTCCGGCCGGCGAATGGCCAGCCGAAGGCCGATCTGAGAGCCGAAGTCATGTAGGTAAAGTGCGAAACGATCGAGGCCCAGGCGCCGGATGAAGGCCTCGAGAAAATCTGCGAAGCCGTCGAAGCCATAGGCAAAGTCGTCCGGCGTGTCGCTGTATCCGGATCCAGGGAAGTCCGGAGCGACAAGCCTCCACCGGTCGGCCAGCCGCGGCATGAAATTGCGAAACTCGTAGGATGAGCACGGGTAGCCGTGGGGAAGGAGCACGATCGGCGCGTCCGGCGGTCCGGCTTCCCGATAGAAGACCCGGAGGCCGTCCAGATCGAGGAAGCGGTGTTTCACGAAATCCGGCGAATTGATCATAGGAGCACCTTTCATGCGCTGACCGGTGCCGAACAATGAGCGCATGCGATGGTTCCATGCCTGTCGGTGGCCACTCCGGCAGCTTCTTTTCAAGTGCATGCTAAATTAGATAGGCGATCACATCGGGGTGCGATAGAATCGCTCCGGACCGCTTGACCCGGCAGTCCGGAAGAAGGTGCTCCCGCGAATATTTGTTGGCAAACCGATGGAACAGAGACTAGCCGCAGTACTGGCAGCCGATATGGCAGGCTATAGCCGCCTGATGGAGGCCGATGAAGCGGGCACGGTCGCCCGCCTCAGGACTCACCGGATAGAGCTGATCGATCCCGCAATAGCAAAGAACAAGGGCCACCTCATCAAGACCACGGGCGACGGCATGCTGGTCGAATTCCAGAGCGTGACCGACGCGGTAAAATGCGCCGTCGAGATCCAGAGTCGCATGAAGCGGCGCAATGCCGACGTGGCGCAGGATCGGCGGATCGAATTCAGGATCGGCATCAATCTCGGCGACATCATCTTCGAGGAGGACGACATCTTCGGCGACGGCGTGAACATCGCCGCCCGTATCGAGCAGCTGGCCGATGTGGGCGGCATCTGCGTGACGGCTGCGGTGGCGACGCAGGTCGCCGACCGGATCGATGTCCCCATCGAGGATCTGGGCGAGAAGATGCTGAAGAATATCAGCCGCCCGATCCATCTCTTCCGAGTCGGGATCGAGGCGCCTGTCCTGCCGGCCTTCCCGGAGGCCACGGATGCGCCGCGCGCCATTTCCAAACCCTCGATCGTGGTGCTGCCGTTCGACAATATGAGCGGCGATCCCGATCAGGAGTTTTTCGCGGACGGCCTGACGGAGGACATCATCACCGAGCTGTCCCGCCGGCACGAATTGTTCGTCATCTCGCGCAACTCCAGCTTCGTCTACAAGAACCAGCCGGTAAACGTGCGTGAGGCGGCCGAGAAGCTTGGAGCGCAATATCTGGTGGAGGGCAGCGTGCGCAAGATCGGCGACCGGGTGCGCGTGACGGTCCAGCTCATCGACGCGGTCAACGATGCCCATATCTGGGCCGACAAATACGACCGGAGACTGGACGACATCTTCGCCATCCAGGACGAGGTGACGGCGGCGATAGCGGCAACGCTTCCGGGGCGCGTCGAGGCCGCGCAACGGGACCTGCTCGCCCGCACGAAGCCGGCGAATATGGCCGCATACGAATGTGCCCTTGCCGCAAAGGTGCTGCATCACCGGAGCACGGTGGCGGACAACGAGCAGGCCCAGGCCCTCATCGACAGGGCTGTCGCGCTCGATCCCGGCTATGCGCATGCCCATGCCTGGCGGGCCTGCATCCTCGGGCAAGCCTGGGTCCACGGCTGGTGCGAAGACAAGGATGCGGTCTGGGCCGAGATCGTTGCGGAGCTGGACCGGGCGCTGGCGCTCGACGACAACGACGCCGACGTGCATCGCATCCTCGCGGCGGTGAACGTGAACAACAATGCGCTGACGACAGCGCGCTACCATCAGGAGCGTGCCCTTTCCCTCAATCCCAATTACGACCTGGTGGTGGTCCAGCAGGGCGAACTGCTGACCTGGCTGGGACGACCGGAAGAGGGGGTGGAGTGGATTCGCAAGGCCATGCAGCTCAACCCCCATCATCCAGAGCGCTTCTGGAGCCATCTCGGCAAGGCCCATTTCGCCGCCCGGCAGTATGGAGAGGCGATCGAGGCCTTCATGCACCTCTCGGTGCTGGACCACGTTCAGCATGCATTCGTCGCGGCCTGCTACGGCTGGCTCGGGGATGACATCGCGGCTCATGCGCATATGGAGAAGGTCCGGGCGCTCGCCCCGGATTTCGACCTCGACGCCTTTCGCGCCACGCAGCATTATGTCCAGGAATCCGACCTGCAACACCTCAGCGACGGGCTTGTCAAAGCGGGAGCGAAGGGCGGATCGGCGAACGAAATCGCAGCGCAATAGCGGCCCTTCGGGAACATTCTGACGGACATGAAGGCCCCGGATCGTTCCGGGGCCGTCGATCCGGCCGTTGCGGCAATCAGCAGCGGTCGATGTAGCGGCGGCCGTAGCGGTCGCGGTAGTAGCACTGGCCCGGCTGGTCGGTTACGTGGCCGATAACGGCGCCGGATACGCCGCCAATCGCCGCGCCGACGGCTGCGCCGCGTACGTCACCGGTGACCGCGCCCCCGATGATTGCCCCCGATACGGCGCCGATGCCGGCACCCTTCTCGGTTTGCGTGCAGCTCGCGACCGACAGGGCGACCAACACAAGCGCGATGGCTTTCTTCATGATGTCCTCTCCGATTTCGACGGTTCTCAGCGTGCCGCCTCGCCCGTCCCATTGTGATGGGAGGGTGCGAACCGCGGCCCTCCACTTGAACTTGCATTCGGAACATAACCCGCCCCCGAGGAAAATGCACGGATACGGCGAGATCGTTCTTATGCAACATAATGCGATCTTTCCTGAACGGAACATGAAGGCGCGGTTTCCGGCGTTACATACGCGCCCGCATTTTTTTGCTGCTTGTGGCGCGAAACGGTTGCGGCAGCCCGAAAAAAAGACAAATGTTACAACGTCGCCACGCGGGCTCGGGAGGAGCGGACCGCTGGCGGAAGGGCAATCGATATCGGTCGGCGCGTACTTCGAGTCGCGTGAACGCATCTCACCCGATTTGAAGCCACGCTCGACTCTGGACCGACCCGGAGGAGCGAAATGGCGAAACTAACGATGACGGTCAACGGCCGCCAGGTAAGTGGTACCTGCGACGACCGAACGCTGCTGGTGCACTTTATCCGCGAAAATCTCGGCCTGACCGGGACGCATGTCGGCTGCGACACGACGCAGTGCGGCGCTTGCGTCGTTCACATGGACGGGCAATCGGTGAAAAGCTGTTCCATCCTTGCCGCCCAGGCGGCCGGTTCGTCGATCACGACGATCGAGGGCCTGGCGTCGAACGGCGAGCTTCACCCGGTCCAGGCAGCTTTCAAGACGCATCACGGACTGCAATGCGGCTTCTGCACGCCCGGAATGGTCATGACCGCCGTCGACATGATCCGTCGACATGGCGGCAATCTTGACGAGGCGACGGTACGCGCCGAACTGGAAGGCAACATCTGTCGCTGCACCGGCTATCACAACATCGTCCAGGCGATCCTGGCCGCCGCGGCCGAGACGGGCGGCGTTCGCCAGGCGGCAGAATGAGGAAACCCAAAGGGAGCGCGATGCTGACGGAGCATCGCACGCGATTTTCGTCGTTCCGCTCAAGCGGAAATGCGTTGCAGGACTTCGGGAGGAGATAGGCAATGGGCGTTGAAGGCATCGGCGCGCGGGTGGCGCGCAAGGAAGACAAGCGCTTCCTGACCGGCAAGGGGCGCTATACGGACGATATGGTCGTGCCCGGCATGAAATATGCGGTTTTCGTGCGCAGCCCGCATGCGCATGCGACCATCAGGAGCATCGACGCAACGTCGGCCAAGTCCATGCCCGGCGTGATCGACGTGCTCGACGGCAAGCAACTGCTGGCGGATGGGATCGGCAATCTCATCTGTGGCTGGATGATCCACTCGAAGGACGGCTCCCCGATGCGCATGGGCGCCTGGCGGCCGCTTGCCCACGAGACCGTGCGCTATGTCGGCGACGCGGTGGCGATCGTCGTCGCCGACAGTGTTGCGCAAGCCCGCGACGCGGCGGAGGCGGTGGTCGTGGATTACGAAACCCTGCCGGTCGTCACCGATACGCTCCAGGCACTCAGCGAGGGCGAGCCGCAGATCCATCCGGAAGCGCCGGGCAATCTGATCTTCGATTGGGAGCTTGGCGACGCGGGCGCGGCCGACCAGGCGATCGCTGCGGCGGCGCACGTCACGGAACTGAAGATCATCAACAACCGTCTGTCGCCGAATGCCATGGAGCCGCGCGCGACGCTCGGGATCTATGATGCCGGCGACGACCATTTCACCTGCTATACCACCAGCCAGAACCCTCATCTTGCCCGGCTGGTGATGAGTGCCTTCTACAATGTCGCGCCGGAGAACAAGCTCAGGGTGATCGCTCCAGACGTCGGTGGTGGCTTCGGGTCGAAGATCTTCATTTATCCGGAAGAGATCGTCTGTCTCTGGGCCTCGAAGCGCACCGGCGTGCCGGTGAAATGGACCGCGGACCGCACCGAGGCCTTCCTGACGGACGCGCACGGCCGCGACCATGTGTCGACGGTGAAGATGGCCTTCGACAGCAACAACCGGATCACCGCGCTCAAGGTCGACACCATCGCCAATCTCGGCGCCTATATGTCTCTCTTCTCCTCCTGCGTGCCGACCTATCTCTATGCGACGCTCCTCTCCGGGCAATATGCGATCCCGGCGATTCACGCCAATGTCCGCACCGTCTATACCAATACCGCGCCGGTCGACGCCTATCGCGGCGCCGGGCGTCCGGAAGCCACCTACCTTCTGGAGCGCACGATCGAGACGGCTGCCCGCGAGCTCGGCGTTTCCCCCGCGGAACTCAGGCGCATCAACTTCATCCGCACCTTCCCCCATCAGACGCCGGTGATCATGAACTACGATGCGGGCGATTACGAAGCGTCGCTCAAGGGGGCGATGGAGGCGGCCGACTGGGACGGTTTCGCCGCGCGCAAGGCGGAGGCCGAGCGGCGGGGAATGAAGCGCGGCATCGGCATGAGCTGCTATATCGAAGCCTGCGGGCTGGCGCCTTCCGCCGCCGTCGGCTCGCTCGGCGCGGGCGTCGGCCTGTGGGAATCGGCCGAGGTCAGGGTCAACGCGGTGGGCACGATCGAGGTGATGACCGGCTCGCACAGCCACGGCCAGGGGCACGAAACGACCTTCGCCCAGGTGGTTGCGGAGCGTTTCGGCGTGCCGATCGACAGCGTCAATATCGTCCATGGCGATACGGACAAGGTGCAGATGGGCATGGGAACCTATGGCTCCCGCTCCGGCGCCGTCGGAATGTCGGCCGTCTTCAAGGCGCTCGACAAGGTCGAGGCCAAGGCGAAAAAGATTGCGGCCCACCTGATGGAGGCGGACGAGGGCGACATCGTCATCGAGGACGGCGCGCTCAAGGTGGCCGGCACCGACAGGTCGGTCCCGTGGTCGCAGGTGGCGCTGGCTTCCTATACGGCCCATAACCTGCCGCCCGGCATGGAGCCGGGCCTTAAGGAGGGCGCCTTCTACGATCCGAGCAACTTCACCTTCCCGGCCGGTTGTTATATCTGCGAAGTGGAGGTGGATCCGGAAACCGGCCAGACGAAGATCGTGCAATTCGTCGCGGCGGACGATTTCGGCAACATCATCAACCCGCTGATCGTCGAGGGCCAGGTGCACGGCGGGCTGGCGCAGGGCATAGGCCAGGCGCTGCTCGAAGGCGTGCATTACGACCAGAGCGGTCAGCTGCTGACGGCCAGCTACATGGACTACGCCATGCCGCGCGCCGACGACCTGCCTTCGTTCACGGTGACGACCTCGAACACTCCGTGCCCGAGCAACCCGCTCGGCGTCAAGGGCTGCGGCGAGGCGGGCGCGATCGGCTCGCCACCGGCGCTGATCAACGCCATCACCGACGCGATCGGTAACAACGAGCTCACCATGCCGGCGACTCCGCAGAAGGTCTGGGCCGCGGTGCACAGCGCACATTGATCGGGAGGACATAAGATGTATGAGACCATTTATCACCGGGCCTCCTCGGTCGCCGAGGCAGCGAACCTGATGGGAACCGCCGCGGAAGGCAAATATCTCTCCGGCGGCATGACGCTCATTCCGACGATGAAGCAGCGGCTCGCCGCCCCGAGCGACCTTGTCGATCTCAGGCACATTGCCGAGATGAAGGGCATTGCCGTCGACGGCCGGTCGGTAAGGATCGGCGCGGCGACGACGCATGAGGAGGTCGCGACCTCCGCCGCACTCGCCTCGGTCTGTCCGGCGATTTGCGGGCTTGCCAGCCACATCGGTGATCCGCATGTCCGCCACATGGGTACGATCGGCGGCTCCATCGCCAACAACGATCCGGCTGCCGATTATCCGGCCGCAATGCTGGCGCTCGACGCGGTGATCGTCACCGACAGGCGCGAGGTCAAGGCCGAAGACTTCTTCACCGGTCTCTTCGAAACGGCGCTCGAAGACGGTGAGATCGTCACCGCCGTCCGCTTCGAAGCGCCGGCGAAAGCTGCCTATCAGAAGTTCCCCAACCCGGCCTCGCGCTATGCGATGACCGGCGTCTTCGTCGTCCGCCGTGCCGATGGCGGCGTGCGCGTTGCGGTGACCGGCGCCGGGTCGGACGGCGTCTTCCGCCATCGGGACCTCGAGGCGGCGCTTGCCGCCAACTGGTCGCCGGGGGCCGTCACCAATGTGAAGGTGGACGATTCCGACCTGCTTTCCGATATTCATGCAAGCGCGGCCTATCGCGCCAATCTCGTCAAGGTGATGACGAAACGCGCCGTGGCGGCCGCCTGACAGGCCAACTTTGGTATCGAAAAAGGGCGGCAGCGGCCGTCCTTTTTTCGCAATTGCTTGACTTGGATCAATGTTCGGGGGAATGAAGTTTTGCTAGCTATTTTGGAATAGTTCAAAACTGGGCCACCGAACCGGTGCTGATGTGGAGCCTGATTACGGCGGAAAGGCTTGAAAATGTGTCGCCATTTTCCATCGCCTTTCCCGCTTGCCAGGCACGACACGTGCCGCGCAGAATGACCAGGGTCTGGGGGCCGAGGGGCCTTTTGCCGCAGCCCGCGCGTCGGAGCCTGTCCGGGGTTGACCCCTGATCGCTTTGAAGGAAGAAAGGCGACAGGGCACTGGAGATGATGATGGATTTCGAGAGTTTCTTCAAAAACGAGCTGGATGGGCTGCATCAGGAAGGCCGTTACCGGGTTTTCGCCGATCTCGCCCGCCATCGCGGCAGCTTCCCCAAGGCGACGCGCTACACGGCCGATGGCGCCCAGGAAGTGACCGTATGGTGCTCGAACGACTATCTCGGCATGGGCCAGTGTCCCATCGTCACCGAGGCGATGAAGAAGGCGATCGACGAATGCGGCGCCGGCGCCGGCGGTACCCGCAACATCTCCGGCACCAACCATTACCATGTGCTGCTCGAGCGCGAACTCGCCGATCTGCACGGCAAGGAATCGGCTCTTCTGTTCACCTCCGGTTACGTTTCGAACTGGGCCGCACTCGGGACGCTCTGTTCCAAGATTCCAGGCGTTATCGTCTTTTCGGATGCCGGCAACCACGCTTCGATGATCGAGGGCATCCGCCACTCGAAATGCGAGCGGGTCATCTTCAAGCACAATTCGGTGGCGGACCTCGAGGCCAAGCTTGCAGCCGCCGATCCGCGCGCGCCAAAGATCATCGCCTTTGAATCCGTCTATTCGATGGATGGCGACATCGCGCCGATCAAGGAATTCTGCGACCTCGCCGACAAATACGGCGCGATGACCTATCTGGACGAGGTGCACGCGGTCGGCATGTATGGTCCGCGCGGCGGCGGCATTGCCGAGCGCGAGGGGCTGATGCACCGGCTGACGGTCATCGAAGGCACGCTCGGCAAGGCCTTCGGCGTCATGGGCGGCTACATCACCGGATCGGCGGCGCTCTGCGACTTCATCCGGTCCTTCGCTTCCGGTTTCATCTTCACGACGGCGCTGCCGCCGGCACTTGCCGCCGGCGCGCTCGCCTCCATTCGCCACCTGAAGGAAAGCCAGGTCGAACGTTTCGCGCACCAGGAGCGCGTGCGCCGGCTTCGTTCGCTGCTCGACCAGCGCGGTATTCCCCATATGGTCAATCCGAGCCATATCGTGCCGGTCATCGTCGGCGACGCCGCCAAGTGCAAGTGGATCTCCGACCTGCTGCTCGACAATTTCGGCATCTACGTCCAGCCGATCAACTATCCGACGGTGCCGAAGAAGACCGAGCGCCTGCGCATCACACCGACGCCCATGCATTCGGATGCCGATATCGACCATCTGGTGGGCGCGCTGCATTCGCTGTGGTCGCGCTGTGCGCTGGCAAGGGCGGTCGCGTAAGCTCCGGCGAGCTCTGACGGGGAGAGGGGGCCTCCTCGCCCGCACCCCTGTTTCGAAGCAGCGCTCGCGTGATGTAAGGCGCTGCCACTTGCCCTCTTCGCCCCGCCTGCGGGGAGAAGGTTGCCGGCAGGCCGGCTGAGGGGCAGACTTGCCCCCGACAACTCTCTACCTGATCATCTTGGCAGCCGCCCGCCGGGCACTTTCATCCGCTGCAAAGACGTCGTCCATGCTCGTGGCGGCCGGCAGGCCGGCAAGCCCGTCCATCACCTTTTCGACGATGTCCGCCATGGCGAGGAAGCCGATGCGGCCTTTGATGAAGGCGTCGAGGGCGGTCTCCTTGGCGCCGTTCAGCACCGCGCCCTGCACGCCGCCTTCCTCCATTGCCCGGCGCGCGAGTTTGATGGCCGGGAAGCGGACCTCGTCGGGCGCCTCGAAATCGAGACGGGCGAGCCTGGCGAAGTCGAGGCGCTCGACCGGCAGGTCGCAGCGTTTCGGGTAGGACAGGGCATAGCCGATTGCGGTGCGCATGTCGGGACAGCCGAGTTGTGCGAGGACGGAGCCGTCCGTGTAGCCGACCATCGAATGGATCACCGATTGCGGATGGACGATGACCTCGATCTGCTCCGGCCTGAGACGGAAAAGGTGGCGCGCCTCGATCATCTCGAGCGCCTTGTTGAACATCGAGGCGCTGTCGATCGATATCTTGAGGCCCATCGACCAGTTCGGATGGGCGCGGGCCACATCCGCGGTCACGTCCCGCATTTCGTCGAGCGTCTTGGTGCGGAAGGGGCCGCCGGAGGCGGTGAGGACAATGCGTTCCACGGCATGGCGCTGATCGTTTTCCAGCACCTGAAAAATCGCATTGTGTTCGCTGTCGACGGGCAGCAACCGGCCGCCGCCCTCGGCCACGGCGTCGATGAAGAGGCTGCCGGCGGAAACGAGGCATTCCTTGTTGGCGAGCGCGATGTCGGCGCCCCGACGGGCAGCCGCAAGGGTGGGGCCGAGGCCGGCATTGCCGACGATCGCGGCCATAACCCAGCCGGCATCCCGCTCGGCTGCTTCGACGAGCCCGCTGCGTCCGGCGGCGACTTCGATCCCGCTGCCGCTCAGCGCGTCCTTGAGCTCGCCATAGCGATCCTCGTCGGCGGTTACCGCGAGTTCGGCGCCGATGCGGCGCGCCTGCTCGGCCAGAAGCGGTATGTTGCCGTTGCCCGTCAGGGCGGCGATCTCGAAACGATCGCGTCCGCCGAGCCGTTCGACCACGTCGAGCGTGCTGGTACCGATGGATCCTGTGGATCCCAATATCGTCAGACGGCGCTTCGAGTCATCGCCGGATGCCATTGCCAAATCCCGTATTCTTCTCGTTTTAACGATTTAACTAGGCTCTACAGCCGAAAGCTGCCGGCAACAAGGGTGGAGTCATCGCCCTTCTCCAAGAGACAGTGCTCGGGTAAGAATCGTTGACGCTGTCGAACGATGATTTGCCTGAGGAGTTCTCGGATGATGCAAGCCCTGACCGCCGCATCTTGCGCCTGCGTGCTGATCGAGCTTGCCTCCGTGCAGACGGTGGCTGCCGAAAAGGTGCCGGAGGCGCTCGTCGGTTCGTGGCTTGCCGAGGACATCGGCGGCCGGGGCGTGATCGACGATCTGCAGACGACGCTCGAGATCCGCGAAGACGGCACCTATGGCGGCATGGCCGGCTGCAATCATTTCACCGGAACGTTCAGCCTCTCCGGCGCGGCGATCACCTTCGGGCCGGCTGCCGCTACCCGCAAGATGTGCGTACTGGCGATCATGGACCAGGAGCGGAAGTTCTTCGAAGCTCTGAAGACGGAGCTTGCCTGGCGAATAGAAGGATCCAAGCTCGTCCTCGGCGGGCGGAACGGGAAGAGCTTGCTGCAGCTAGCCTCGATGCAGCCGCGGAACGGCGGCCGGGCAGAACTGACGATCGACATTCCCGGCGCAGGCGCGGTCGATCGGCGGACGGTCCGCTATGCCTGCGGCGACAAAACGATCGAGGCCGAATACATCGACGCCGGGTCCGTGTCGCTCGCGACCTTCACAATCGAGGGCACATTCATCGTGGCATCGAACGTGATTTCCGGATCGGGTGCCAGGTATGTCGGCGGCCGATATGTCTGGTGGACGAAGGGCGGCGAGGCGACGCTCTTCGATACGATGAAGGGCGAGGAGGATCCGGGGACAGCGTGCAGGGAAGCGGGGTAGCCGCGGAGTTCGAGGGGCCTGTCAGACTGAAGTCTTAAGAGAAGGCGCCGCGCGATACGCACGGCGCCCTGACGTTTCATCCGCTTCGATCAGGCGAAGAGGAAATCGGCGCTGCTGAAGTGCGAGGCAGCGAGGGTATAAAAATCCTACCGGCCGTGCCGGAGCTCGAATATTGCTTGATTCCCCAGGTTCTCCCCGCGTCACCGCGAAGCGTGTCGTTTCCGTCTCCGGCAATGACGTGGTCGTTGCCGAGGCCACCATTAAGGACGTCGTCGCCGGCCTCGCCCTCCAGAAGGAAGGCTGGGTTCTCAACGGACGGCCGGCCACGGGCACGCTTGATGCTTTCGGTCAAATCCGGGAACGCTTCGGCGAAAGGTTTGGCGTGTCTTTGCTTGACGATTAATGGTGATCCCGGCGCGATTCGAACGCGCGACCCCCAGATTAGGAATCTGGTGCTCTATCCTGCTGAGCTACGGGACCACTCGGAATAGACCCATACAAAAGCGAGGCTCTTTCGCCAAGTGTTTTTCGGCGATCGCAGCCGATTTGCAGGCGCTCCCGAGAGTGGGGGCTAGCATCTCCGATGCGGTGGATGCTAAGCAAGGCCCGCGGCGCCGGAGGAGAGGCTGCCGCGTTCCTCGCCAACGATCTTTATCCCAAAGACCAGATAGATGTTCATCGGAATTGACTGGGGCGGCACGAAAATGGAGGTCATCGCGCTTGATCGCGATGGCGAGACGCGTGCCCGCCATCGCGTCCCAACACCCACCAGCGGCTATGAGGATTGCATCCGTGCCGTCGTAGAGCTCGTCGCATCGGCGGAAAGCACGGCCGGCGAGCGCGGCTCGATCGGCATCGGCATACCCGGCAGTCCCAATCCGCGCACCGGCATCGTGCGCAATTCCAATGCAGTGCTCATCAACGGCAAGCCGCTCGGGCGGGATCTTGCGGCTGCGCTCGGACGCGAGGTGCGCCTGGCCAACGACGCCAATTGCCTTGCGGTCTCCGAAGCCGTCGACGGGGCGGGCAAGGACGCGGCCGTCGTCTTCGGCGTGATCGTGGGTACGGGCCATGGCGGCGGTCTGGCGATCGGCAAGAAGGTTCACGCCGGCTATCAGGGCGTCGCGGCCGAGATCGGCCATTACCCGCTGCCCTGGATGACGAAGGATGAATATCCGGGGCACAGGTGCTGGTGCGGCAAGCTCGGTTGCCTCGACATGTATGCCTGTGGCACCGGGCTGGAACTCGACTACCGCATGACGACCGGGACGGACCGGCGCGGGCGGGACATCATCGAGGCGAAGCGCGCCGGCGATCCGGCGGCAATCGGTGTCTACGAGCGCTTCGTCGACCGGCTGGCCCGCAGTCTCGCGCTGTTGACCAACATCGTCGATCCCGACGTCTTCGTGCTCGGCGGAGGCATGTCCAATGTCGACGAGATTTACGGCGAGTTGCCGGCATCGATCACCAGATATCTCTTCGGCGACAGTTTCGAGACGCCGATTCGCAAGGCGGTGCACGGCGACAGTTCCGGCGTGCGCGGCGCCGCATGGCTTTGGAAGGGATAACCGGCCAGGCGGGGGAATTTTGCACGACCGCGTATCGCACTCGTCCAGTTCGACCACTGACCAAGCGGAGGCATCATGAACATAGACAATGATCTGCGCCGGATTGCGCTGCAGGAGCAGCAATTGCAGTTCGATCGCTTCGATCTCGGTACGGCCTGGAAGCTAGGCGCAACGCTTCGCCGGATGGCCGCGGAACGCAAGCTCGGCTGCGTCATCGACATCACGCTCTTCTCCATGCAGGTCTTTTATGCGGCCCTCGATGGGGCGACGCCGGACAATCCGAACTGGGTGCGCCGCAAGCGCAACACGGTGTTCCGGCTGTTCAAGAGCAGCTACGCCACGGGGCTCAGCCTCCTCAAGCAGCAAACCAATTTGCAGGCGAAGCTCGGCCTGCCGGATGCTGAGTTTGCCGCCCATGGCGGCAGCTTCCCGATCGTCGTCAAGGGAACGGGCTGCATCGGCGCGGTCACGGTTTCCGGCCTGCCGCAACGTGAGGACCACAATCTCGTGGTCGAGGCGCTGGCAGAACTTCTCGGCGCGGATCACGACCCGCTGAAGCTGGAAAGCTGACGGAAAGCGGATGGGCATGGATATTCATCTCCAGGCAGGCGAACTCGCGGGCTGGCTGAACGATGCTGCCTTGCCGCTCTGGCGGCAGAAAGGCTTCGACGGGGAGGGTGGCGGCTTCGTCGAGACGATCGACATGAATGGCGAACCCACGCGCGCCGACCGCCGCTCCCGCGTGCAGCCCCGACAGGTCTACTGCTTCGCCGCGGCGGGCCGGCGCGGCTGGAATGGAGACTGGCGCACCGCCGCCGAAGGCGGCCTTCTCTATTTCGATCGCGTCTACGGGCAGCCGGGCGGCTTTTACGGGGCGCTGGCGAATGCCGACGGCAAGCTCATCGATGCTTCCTTCGACCTCTACAACCAGGCTTTCGCCTTTCTTGCCTTCGCCCATTTGGCGGAAGTCCTGCCAGAGCGAGGCGCCGAGATGGCGGGACGCAGCGACAAACTCAGGCGACAACTCGAAGCCCATTTCAAGCATCCGCTCGCCGGCTTCGAGGAGGACGAACCGCCGCGCCTGCCGCTCGGCTCCAATCCGCATATGCACCTCTTCGAGGCCTGTCTTGCGAGCGAGGAGGCGGAAGGATTCGACCGCGTCGGCTGGGCCAATCTCGCCGACGAGATCGCGCATCTGGCCTTGGACCGGTTCATCGACGCCGAGAGCGGGGCGCTGCGCGAATTCTTCGATCACGACTGGGCGCCGTTCCCCGGAGAAAAGGGCCGTATCGTCGAGCCGGGGCACCATTTCGAATGGGCATGGCTCCTCCTGCGCTGGGCGGAACGGCGCGGCAATGCGCAGGCGATCGTCGAGGCGCGGCGGCTTTTCGATATCGGCGAGAAATATGGGACATGCCCCGAGCGGGACGTGGTCGTCATGACGCTCCTCGACGATTTCTCCGTTGCCGATCCGACAGCGCGGCTTTGGCCGCAGACGGAGTGGCTGAAGGCGGCGATCCGCTTTGCGGCTTTGACGGAAGGTGTTGAGCGAGAGCGCTATCTGGCTTCGGCTGGGCGCGCCGCAGCGGCGCTGCAGCGCTTCCTGGACGTGCCTGTCCGCGGCCTCTGGCGCGACAAGCTGAAGGCGGATGGCAGCTTCGTCGAAGAGCCCGCGCCAGCAAGCACCTTCTATCATATTCTATGCGCGATCTATGAACTGGAGGATTGCCTTAAGCGGATGTGACCGGCGTCGCCAGACCTTCCGTCCTCGTTGAGAGCGCCATTATTCGGCCCGCCGCATCCGCGGCGGGCCGTTTTTATTGCCAATCTGCAATTGTGACCGGCACGTATGTTGACATAAAGATATCTTTATGTGACTAAATCGATAATTCTTTGTCGTTTTCAGAACGGGAGATCTCCCATGTCCGCCGCCGACGCCCTCTTTGGAAACGTCTCGCCCAAGCCGGATGGTTCGGAAGTCTTCCGGCAGCTCGCCCAGGCGGCGGCTGAACGCATCCTCATCATGGATGGCGCCATGGGAACGGAGATCCAGCAGCTCGGTTTCGTGGAGGATCACTTCCGCGGCGAGCGCTTCGGCGGCTGCGCCTGCCATCAGCAGGGCAACAACGACCTCCTGACGCTCACTCAGCCGAAGGCGATCGAGGATATTCATTACCACTACGCTATCGCCGGCGCCGACATCCTCGAAACCAACACCTTCTCCTCGACGCGGATCGCCCAGGCCGATTACGGCATGGAGGACATGGTCTACGATCTCAATCGCGACGGCGCGCGGCTGGCGCGGCGGGCGGCGAAGAGGGCCGAGGCTGAGGATGGCCGGCGGCGTTTCGTGGCAGGCGCGCTCGGCCCCACCAACCGAACCGCTTCGATTTCGCCCGACGTCAACAATCCCGGCTATCGCGCCGTCAGCTTCGACGACCTCAGGCTCGCCTATGCCGAGCAGGTGCGAGGCCTCATCGACGGCGGTGCCGACATCATCCTGATCGAGACGATCTTCGATACGCTGAATGCCAAGGCGGCGATCTTCGCGACGCAGGAAGTCTTTGCCGAAAAAGGCATCCGCCTGCCGGTGATGATCTCCGGAACGATCACCGATCTCTCCGGCCGCACCCTCTCCGGCCAGACGCCCACCGCCTTCTGGTATTCGGTGCGCCATGCGGAGCCGTTTACGATCGGGCTCAACTGCGCGCTCGGCGCCAATGCGATGCGCGCCCATATAGACGAGCTCTCGGCGGTCGCCGACACGCTCGTCTGCGCCTATCCGAATGCCGGTCTGCCGAACGAGTTCGGCCGTTATGACGAAAGCCCCGAGCAGATGGCGGCGCAGGTCGAGGGCTTTGCCCGCGATGGACTCGTCAACATCGTCGGTGGCTGCTGCGGTTCCACGCCGGCCCATATCCGCGCCATCGCCGAAGCGGTTGCCAAATATCCGCCGCGGCGGGTGCCCGAGATCGAGCGCCGCATGCGGCTTTCCGGCCTCGAACCCTTCACGCTTACCGACGAAATTCCCTTCGTCAATGTCGGCGAACGCACCAACGTCACCGGCTCGGCGAAGTTCCGCAAGCTGATCACGGCCGGGGACTACGCCGCCGCACTCGATGTAGCGCGGGATCAGGTGGCGAACGGCGCCCAGATCATCGACGTCAACATGGACGAAGGCCTGATCGATTCGAAGCAGGTGATGGTCGATTTCCTGAACCTCGTCGCCTCCGAGCCGGATATCGCCCGCGTCCCGGTGATGATCGATTCGTCGAAATGGGAGGTGATCGAAGCCGGACTCAAATGCGTCCAGGGCAAGGCGCTGGTGAACTCCATTTCGCTCAAGGAAGGCGAGGCGGCGTTCCTGCACCATGCGCGCCTCGTGCGTGCCTATGGCGCCGCCGTCGTAGTCATGGCGTTCGACGAGAAGGGCCAGGCCGATACCAAGACCCGCAAGGTGGAAATCTGCCGGCGGGCCTATCGGCTGCTGACGGAAGAGGTGGGTTTCCCCCCGGAGGACATCATCTTCGACCCGAATATCTTCGCGGTCGCGACCGGCATCGAGGAGCATAACAACTACGGCGTCGACTTCATCGAGGCGACGCATGAGATCATCGCGGCACTGCCGCATGTCCACGTCTCCGGCGGGGTGTCCAACCTCTCCTTCTCCTTCCGCGGCAACGAGCCGGTGCGCGAGGCGATGCACGCGATCTTCCTTTACCACGCGATCCAGGCCGGCATGGACATGGGCATCGTCAATGCCGGACAGCTCGCCGTCTATGACGCGATCGGCCCGGAGCTGCGCGAAGCCTGCGAGGACGTGGTGCTCAATCGCCGGGCCGATGCGACCGAGCGCCTCCTGGAGATCGCCGAGGGCTATCGCGGGAAGGGCGGGAGCCAGGGCAGGGAGAAGGACCTTGCCTGGCGCGAATGGCCGGTGGAGAAGCGGCTCGAACATGCGCTCGTCAATGGAATTACCGAATTCATCGAAGCCGATACGGAAGAGGCCCGGCTGGCCGCCGAGCGGCCGCTGCATGTCATCGAAGGGCCGCTGATGGCCGGGATGAACGTCGTGGGCGATCTCTTCGGTTCCGGCAAGATGTTCCTGCCGCAGGTGGTCAAGTCCGCCCGGGTGATGAAGCAGGCCGTTGCGGTGCTGCTCCCGCATATGGAGGAAGAGAAGCGCGCCAATGGCGGCGGCGAGGCGCGCGAGAGTGCCGGCAAGATCCTGATGGCGACCGTCAAGGGCGACGTGCACGACATCGGCAAGAACATCGTCGGCGTCGTGCTCGCCTGCAACAATTACGAGATCATCGACCTCGGCGTCATGGTGTCCTCGGCTAAGATCCTCGAAGTGGCGCGCGAACAGAAGGTCGACATCGTCGGCCTTTCCGGCCTCATCACGCCATCGCTGGACGAGATGGCGCACGTCGCTTCCGAGCTGGAACGGGAGGGCTTCGATGTCCCGCTGCTGATCGGCGGGGCGACGACCAGCCGCGTGCACACGGCGGTGAAGATCAATCCTCGTTACAGCCGCGGCCAGACGGTCTATGTCACCGACGCCAGCCGCGCGGTCGGCGTCGTATCGAGCCTGCTCTCGCCGGAAGTCCGCGACTCCTACAAGAAAACGGTCCGCGCGGAGTATCTGAAGGTCGCCGACGCACATGCCCGCAACGAAGCCGAGAAGCGCCGTCTGCCGCTTTCGCAGGCGCGGGCGAACGCCCCCAGGGTAGACTGGGACGCCTATCAGCCGAAGGTGCCGTCCTTCCTCGGCACGCGTATTTTCGAGGGCTGGGACCTCGCCGAATTGGCCCGCTATATCGACTGGACGCCGTTCTTCCAGACCTGGGAGTTGAAGGGGGTGTTCCCGAAGATCCTCGATGACGAACGCCAGGGGGCAGCCGCTCGCCAGCTCTTCGAGGATGCGCAGGCGATGGTCGAAAAGATCGTGGCCGAGGCATGGTTCGCCCCGAAGGCCGTGATCGGCTTCTGGCCGGCCGCCAGCATAGGCGACGACGTCCGCCTGTTTACCGACGAGGTGCGCGAAGCTGAGCTTGCCACCTTCTTCACGCTGCGCCAGCAGATGGTGAAGCGTGACGGCCGGCCGAATGTCGCTCTTGCCGACTTCGTCGCCCCGGCGGCGAGCGGCAAGCGGGACTATGTCGGCGGTTTCGTGGTGACGGCCGGCATCGAGGAAGTGGCGATCGCCGAACGTTTCGAGCGGGCGAACGACGACTATTCCTCGATCATGGTCAAGGCGCTCGCGGACCGCTTCGCAGAGGCCTTTGCCGAGCGCATGCATGAATACGTCCGCAAGGAACTTTGGGGCTATGCTCCCGACGAAGCCTTCTCGCCGCAGGAATTGATCGCCGAACCCTATGCCGGCATCCGCCCTGCGCCCGGCTACCCGGCGCAGCCCGACCACACGGAGAAGGAGACGCTATTCCGGCTCCTGGATGCGCAAGCCGCTATCGGCGTCAAGCTCACCGAGAGTTTTGCGATGTGGCCCGGCTCTTCGGTATCGGGCCTCTATGTCGGCCACCCCGATTCCTATTACTTCGGCGTAGCAAAGATCGAGCGTGATCAGGTGGAGGACTATGCCGATCGCAAGCGCATGAGCGTCCGCGAGGTCGAACGCTGGCTTTCGCCGATCCTCAATTACGTGCCGATGCCGGAGACGGAAGCGGCGGAGTAGGCCGCAGAGTTCATCCGTCCGGAAGTGCATGGTTTCCAGGTGTTGGCCAGTCTAGGAAAACCCGGCGTCGGTGAGAGCGGCGCCGCACAGGCTATTTCAACGGGAGCTTCTATGATTTCGTCCGGGAGGCCCGGCCCGTCATGCCGCTGCCTCCCATCCGTTCCGGATGTGACGGTATCCATCCCGGTAGACCACTTCCGGCGTCTCGGAGAAATCGCGCCAGACCTTCGTTGCGGCCGCGAGGTCTTTCAATGCGCGGCCGAAGGCCTCGATTGTCAGCCAGCCATCATAGCCGCTCGCACGGATTGCCTTGAAGGTCTCCGGCCATGGAATGTTGCCACGGCCCGGTACCCCGCGGTCGTTTTCCGAGATGTGAACATGAACAATGCGGTCGGCATTGCGGGTGAAGGCCCCCACGGGATCGGCTTCCTCAATATTGCTGTGGAAGGTGTCGTACATGGCGCGAATATTCGGATGCCCGATTGCATCAATATGAGAAGCAAGGTCGTCCATTGTGTTGACGAGATAACACTCGAAGCGGTTCAGCGCCTCGAGCGCAACGGTGACACCGCGCTGACCGGCATGATCGCCGATCGTGCGCTGCGAGGTGATGGACCGCCTCAGTTCTGCGGCGGTAGGCCCGGTACCGGAAAACTGGCCGAGCGTAGAATGCAGTGGACCGCTTAACGTGTGCGCGCCGAGGGCGGCCGCGCAGTCGATAGCCCATTGCATGTAGGCGATGCCGCGCTTGCGTGTCGCAGTGTCAGGCGAAATCAGGTTCATGGATGGGTCGCTCATCGCAGACACAGCAGTGCGCTCCAGACCTATGCCATCGAGCAATGCGCCGAGGCGGCGATAGTCGTCCGGAGTGCCCTCGAAGATCGGAATTTCAACCCCGTCGAAGCCGGTCGCTCTGATGTCCCGGAGGAGCGTTTCATGTTTCCGGCCGACGCTCGTCGTCCAAAGAAACATGCACATACCGATCTTCATGGTTGGTTCCTCCCGTTTCTCGCTGCCGCGGTAATGCCTCCCCACGCTGGCCGCCATCTGGTAATACCAAATGCGGCGATCTGGTCAAGCTGGCACCGGCAATGATTTCGGATCGAAGCGCCGCGTTACGCGGACAAAAGCCTGTAAATGCGAGGCTTCGTAAGCGTCTTGCCGGCGGAGGCAATTTGGGATAGACCTTTGATGAAATAGAATTGGCCGAACCAGAATAGGTTCGATCGGAGCGGAGGAAATGCCCCGGCACCCTTCGAGGGCCGCGGCAGTAGCGATAGTTTGGGAGGACGTTTATGCACCTTTCGACGCACAACTGGATGCGGGCGGAGCCTCTCGCCGTCACGCTGAAACGCATCAAGAAGTACGGCTACGAGAGCATCGAGATTTCAGGCGAGCCGGCCCAGTACGACATCAAGGACACGCGCGCACTGCTCAAAGAACACGGCATTCGCTGCTGGGGCGCGGTGACGCTAACGCTCGGTGAGCGCAACCTCGCAGCCAAGGAGGAGGGCCAGCGAGCAAAGTCAGTGGATTACGTGAAGAGTGTCATCACGATGGTGAGCGAGCTCGAGGGCGAGATCGTCACCCTTGTACCTGCGACCGTCGGCAAGGTTGTTCCGGATGGCACCGAGGAGGAGGAGTGGCAGTGGGTCGTGGATGCGACGAAGGAGTGCTTCGCCCACGCCAGGCAAAAGGGCGTTCGGCTGGCGATTGAACCGCTCAACCGGTTCGAGACCTATTTCTTCAACCGTGCTGCCCAAGCGCTCGCGCTAGCCGAGGCGGTTGATCCCGATTGCGGCGTTTGCCTCGACGCCTTTCACCTCAACATCGAGGAGGAGGACATATACGACGCGATCAGGCTCGCCGGAAACCGGCTTTTCGATTTCCATGTGGCGGACAACAACCGCTTTGCGGCGGGCCTCGGTCATCTCGACTGGCCGAAGATCGTCGCCACTTTGAAAGAGATCGGATACGACGGCGCGCTCACCAATGAGTTCGTGGCTCCGGTAGACCGCACGCCGGCGGCGAAATACCGCGACATGGTCGAGCGCAACCCGGTCGATATACCGCCGGAGCAGCTCAAATTCATCCAGGACCACGGATCGAGCCTGCTGACCGAGAAGTTCTACGATGACCAGATGCGGATCACCGCAGAGACCATCCTGCCGCTGATCAAGTGAGGACGGGTCCCGAGCATGCCCTGCGGCCGGCGTGCTGCGAGGTTGGGAGGCGAAATGCGTATCAAGACCGTCCAAGCCTGGTGGGTTCGCATACCTATCGAAGCCAATCGGCAGCATCGCAGCGATTTCGGGCGCCTGACAACCTTCGACGCGGCGATCCTGCGGATAGAAACAGATGACGGGATCGTGGGGTGGGGCGAAGGCAAGAATGCTGCGGGCAGCGCGGGTACTTACGGCACGCTCGTGCACATGCTCAACTATGAGGTGGGGCCGAGGCTCGTCGGTCGCGACCCCGCCGATATCTCCGCCATCTGGGAGATGCTCTACAACGGCGTGCGCCACGAAACGGCGGCGATGTCGGGTCATGCGATGCCGGAACTCTCACGGCGGGGCCTCTCGGTTGCCGCGATCAGTGCGGTCGATATCGCATTGTGGGACATCCTCGGCAAATCACTGGGCGTGCCGGTATGGAAGCTGCTCGGGGGGCGTAAGGCGGATCGGCTGCCTGCTTATGCTTCCGGCGGGTGGGAGAGTGCCGAAAAGATCGGCGCCCAGCTGCAGTCCTACCTTGCGAGTGGCGGTTTCAAGGCGGTCAAGATGAGGGTCGGCGCGATGGACCGCGCACCGCATGTGTCGGCGGCCCGTGTGCGTGCTGCCCGCAAGGCGCTGGGCCCCTCCGTGGATATCATGGTCGATGCGCATGGCACCTACACGGTTGCCGACGCGAAACGTTTCATCCAGCTCGTCCGGGATTGCGATCTTGCCTGGTTCGAGGAGCCGGTGATCGCAGACGATAAGGCCGGCATGGCGGAAGTGCGCGCCGCTGGAAACGTGCCGGTCGCAGCCGGCGAGAGCGAGGCCACTCGCTTCGCTTTCCGCGACCTTGCGGTACAGCGCTCAGCCGATATTTTCCAGCCCGATCCGGCGTTCTGCGGCGGCATTACGGAGGCCATGCGCATCGGTGCGATCGCCAGTGCCTTCAACCTGCGTCTTGCTCCGCATTTGTGGGCCGGTGCGCCGTGCTTCTTCTCTGGCCTGCACATCTGCGCGGCCTCCCCGGCGAGCTTCGTCATCGAATATTCGGTCGGCGCGAACCCGATGATCCACGACCTCGTAGAGGAGACTGTCGCCGTGACAGACGGGATGCTAGAGATTCCCGATAAACCCGGCTTGGGGTTTACGATAAATGAGCGCGTCCTGGAGACTCATGCGCAAAGACTGTAATCATGAAAGATAACAATCTGCTTTCGGATCTGGCGGCCCATCTATTCTCGACTTCGAGCGGCAACGGACGAACACCCTCGGAGCGGGAGCTCGCCGAGCACTTCGCCGTTAGCCGGGGACAGATCCGGGAGGCTCTGGCAATCCTCGAAGCCATGCGCATTGTGGAGCGCCGGCCGAAGTCGGGCATCTATCTGACGACGACGGAGGCGAGTGTCGAGGCCATAGCACTCTTCGCGCGCGCTGGCGTGCCACTGGACCCGATCGTGATCTACGAAACGGTGGAACTCCGCAAGATCCACGAAATCAAGGCTGCGGAGCTCGCCTGCGCCCGGGCGACGGAGGAGAACTACGAACGGCTGCGCGAAATTCTCGCCGCTTCCGAGGCGAAGATCGCGGCAGGCGAGGGCCTCGCGCGCGAAGACAGGGACTTTCATCTGGAGATCGTACGGGCGACGAAGAACAGTGTCTTCCACCGGATCTGCAGCGTCTATTACACGATGGGCGAACAGCGACTGCCTATCTACTTCGCTGATATCGCCCGCAGCCGCCGCTCGCATGAAGAACATATCCGTATCTACGAGGCGTTGCTCGCCCGCGACGGCAATCTCGCCCAAGCTTTGATGAACGCGCATCTTCAGGGCGCGGAAAGCTACTGGAAGGGGCTCATCGGCGGGCCTGCGACCGCCGCGGAGTAGTCCCGTCGGCAATGAGGAGGCCGATGAGTTTCATTTTCTCGACCCACCGCCTGCACCCCGACGCCGAAGCTATGCTGAAGGCGGCGGGTGATCTCCGCGTCGCGTCCGCCCCCGATCCCGAGACGTTGCTTCGTGAAGGTGAGGGTGCGGAGATTGTCATCGTGCGCGCGCCGATACCGACGGCCTTCTTCGGAAATGTACCGGCCCTGCGCGCCTTAGTCCGGCATGGTGCGGGGCTCGACATGATTCCCTATGACGCGGCCACGGCCGCCGGTGTCCTTATCGCCAACGTGCCGGCCGTCAACGCACCGACCGTTGCGGAGCACGTCTTCATGGTGACGCTTGCGTTGCTGCGGCAGTTCCGTCCTATGGACCGCGATCTCAGAAACATGGGTTGGAGTGCTGGGCGAGCCCACTCCGACCGAGCACTTGATCTCGCCGGCCGAATCATGGGCGTCATCGGCATGGGCAATGTGGGAAAGGCGGTCTTCAGGATTGCGAAGTACGGGTTCCAGCTGGAGATCGTTGCGAACAGCCGCTCGCCGGAGAGCCTGCCGGACGGTGTCCGGTTTCTCTCAGTCGACGACCTGGTTTCGACGGCGGATATAGTCGTTCTCTGTTGCCCGCTCACGCCCAAGACCATCGGACTTTTAAGCCGCGAGCGAATTGCGCGCATGAAGCCGGGCGCGATCCTCGTCAACGTGTCGCGCGGTCCGGTCGTGGATGATGATGCGTTGATCGAGGCGCTAGAGACGGGGCGTATCGGCGGCGCTGCCCTTGACGTGTTCTCCACACAGCCTCTGCCGCCCGAGCATCCCTACTTCCGGCAGGACAATGTGATCGTGACGCCTCATCTAGCCGGCATCACCGGCGAAAGCATGATGCGCATGGGAACAGGAGCGGCAGCCGAAGCGATCCGCGTCATGGAAGGGGGATTGCCCGTTAATCTGCGCAACCCTGAGGTCGTGGAACACTACAGGCGGCGGTTCCCGGCATAGGACTTCGCCCATTCCGGATGGATGCGTCCCGGTGGCCCATGTGAGTGACGGGCAAATGGGCTGGAAGTCACGACCAGAAGGATCGATTTTTTACCGTCAATGACGCCTCAGCGGGCATGGCGCAGGCTCATCCCGCTTCCGCCGTCGAAGAGCACGACTTTTTCCGGATTCCAGGAGAAGCGAACAGACTCCTCTATCTCGAGGTCGGTCTGAGCCGGCACCGTCGCCTGCAAGAAACGGTTGCCTGTACGAAGCGTGACGATCTTCTCGACGCCATGGTTCTCGACGTCGTGCACGCGGGCCTCGCCGGGTGCGCCGCTTTCGAGGAAGAGATCCTCAGGGCGGATGCCGAAGGTGAGGGGCCGTCCGTCGAGCCCAGCGCTGAGCGCGGCGGCAAACGGCAAGCGGTAGCCTTCGTCCGCGATAGCCTCGCTGGCCGCGAGCTTGCCGGAGATCAGGTTCATCGGCGGCGATCCGACTGCACGCGCAACGAAAGTGTTGACGGGATTGCGATAGATCTCCTGTGGCGTGCCTGTCTGAACGAGGTGGCCGTTGTTGAGTACGCCGATCTTGTCGCCCATCGACATGGCTTCGATCTGATCGTGGGTGACGAAGAGGAAGGTCGCGCCGAGATTCATCTGAAGGTTCTTGAGTTCAGTGCGCAGCGCCTCGCGCAGTTTGGCGTCGAGGGCGGAAAGGGGCTCGTCCATCAGAAAGACGCGCGGCTTGCGCACGATGGCTCGGCCGATAGACACGCGCTGCATCTCGCCACCCGACAGGCGGTCCGTCTTGCGGTCGAGCAGATGCTCAATGCGGAGCGTCCTCGCGACACGGGCGACACGCTCCTTGATCTCCGCCGGTTCGACACGCCGGATGCGGGATTTCAGCGGAAATTCGAGATTCTCGCGGACGGTATAGCGGGGATAGAGCGAATACTGCTGCAGCACAAGCGCCACGTCGCGCTCGGCGGCGCCCCAATCGGCGACATCCTCACCGTCGATGAAGATCTGTCCGCCCGTCGGCTTTTCGAGCCCGGCAATCAGCCTGAGGGTCGTCGTCTTGCCGGCGCCCGTCTCGCCGAGCAGCACGAAAAACTCTCCGTCCGCGATTTCGAAACTGAGATCCCTCAAGGCGGTGTGGGTTCCGAAGGTTTTGGTGATGCCTTTGAGTTCGATATGCGCCATCAGAGCCTGATCCCGAAAGATGTGCCAGTCGAGCTGTCGAAGAAATGCGCCTGAGCCGGATCTATGCGAGCCCAGACGGCCTCGCCGGGCCGGGGTACGAAACCACTTTTTGTCCGTGCGCGCAGCATCTGGTCGCCAACCTGCAGGTCTATGATGTCATGCGAGCCGAGCGGTTCGATGATATGGGCCTCGACAGGCACATAGCCCTCACGTGCTTGCCTCGACACGAGAACCCCTTCAGGTCGTACGCCGAGGGTGAGATTACCGCTTTGAGCCCCAGCGGCAGCGAGCTGGGCCGTGAGATTCGACGGAAAATCGAAGGAAGTTGGAGCACCTCGGACCACGACGCGCGCATGCCCGTCGTCCTCGGAAACCGTCACGTCAGACATGTTCATGACCGGACTCCCGACAAACTGTGCAACGAACATGTTGGCAGGACGAGCGTAGACCTCGTGAGGGCTGCCGACTTGCTGCAGCACACCTTCGTGCATGACGACAATGCGATCGGCGAGGGACATCGCTTCGACCTGGTCATGGGTTACGTAGATCGTTGTCGAGCCCTGTTTGATGTGAAGTCGCTTGATCTCAGCGCGCATCTCTTCGCGGAGCTTGGCGTCAAGCGCGCCGATCGGCTCATCCATAAGCATCGCCTTGGGGCGCCGGACGAGTGCCCGACCGATCGCCACGCGCTGCATGTCGCCGCCGGAAAGAGCGGAGGGCTTTTTGACGAGGAGGTGGGTGATCTGGAGCGTTTTTGCAACCGCCTGAACCTCGCGCTCAATATCCGTACGGTTGCCGCGCGTGGCGCGGAGCGGGAAGGCGATATTCTCGAAGACCGTCATGTGCGGGTAGAGCGAGAAGGACTGGAACACAAAGGCGATGTCTCGGTGCGCCGCCTTTATGTGCTGCACCGGCTGGCCGTCTATGAGGATGTCGCCTTCATCGATAGTTTCGAGCCCGGCGATCGCGCGTAGAGTGGTCGTCTTGCCGCAGCCGGACTGGCCAAGCAGAACGATGAACTCGTTGTCGGCGATGGTGAGATTGAGGTCCTTGATGACCTGAACGGCACCAAAGTGTTTCTCAATCCCGCGTAATTCAATCTGCGTCATGGCCTGCTCTCGTCAGCTTTCTGTTCCGGCGGGACCTTCGACGTGATCATGAAGGCAATCAGCCCAACTAGCGTCATCGTCAGTCCATAGCGATGAAGGAACAGGTTCCATGGCTGGCACAGCGCGATGATCCCGAATATCATCAGGAGCTGCGCGCCAGGCGCGAGATACTTCTGGTTTATGGCACGAAACGTCATTTGCGGATCGCTCCGAAGCTCATGCCGCGCAGGAGATGGTTCCTGAGCAGGAAGGTGAAGATTGCGACCGGTAGCAGGAACAGGAAGGTACCTGCGGCAATGACGGTCCAATCCGGAAGGCCAGAGCCGACCTGGCTTGGGATGAAGGGCGGTGCCGTTTGCGCGCGCCGGTTCGTCATAATCAACGCGAAAGCATATTCATTCCACGCTGTGATGAAGCAAAAGACGGCGGTCGCGGCGATCCCTGTGGCGGCCTCTGGCAGCACAATCTTGAAGAAGGCTTCCAGGCGCGTGTAGCCGTCGACGAGCGCCGCTTCCTCATATTCCTTCGGAATCTCGTCGATGAAGCCCTTCATCAGCCAGACCGAGAAGGACAGATTGAAGGCGGTGTAGAGGATAATAAGACCCCAGTGAGTGTCGTTCAGCCCGACAGCCCGGTACATCAGGAACATGGGGATTGCCACGACCACGGGCGGCAGCATGCGTGTCGATAAAATGAAGAACAACAGGTCCGCTTCGCCCTTCACTTTGAAGCGCGAGAAGCCGTAGGCCGTGAAGGTGCCCATGCCAACGGCGAGCACGGTAGACGTGATCGCCACGATGAGCGAGTTCATGAAGCGGTTGGGGTAGCCGGATAACTGCACCTCACCGCGTCCCGAACGCACGACCTTTTCCCCTCCGTCGAAGACCAGCCGCTCCCACCAGGGAGCGGCGGCATAGACTTCGGGCTCCGGTGCTGACCTCAACTGAGAGCGCTTCGTGAAGAGCTTGACGAAGGGCGAAATCTCCGGCTGGAAGACGACCGTCGGGGGGATGGTCGTCGCGAGGTTGCGCGGTTTGAAGGCCGTGGAGGTGATCCAATAGATCGGTGCGAGGAACAGCAGCGTGATCACGAGCACGGCGGCGATCGCTAGCCGGTTCAGCGCGCGCTCGGAGCGAGTTTGGACGGCCGCCATCTCAGCGCTCCTTCACCCTGTTGAGATATTTGACGTAAATGTTGGTGATCGCGAGCACCATGATCAGCACTATGTAGGCGAGTGCGCAGGACCGCCCGGTCTGCCATTCCTGAAACGCCATCTTGTAGAGGCGGATGGAGATCACCTCCGTGGTCGGCTGGCTGGTGAGAATGTAGGCGAGATCGAAAGTCTTGAAGGCCTCCATGGTGCGAAAGATGATCGCGATCATGAGTATCGGCGCAACGAGCGGCAGAGTGATACGGAAGAACGTGTAGAACGGTCCCGCCCGGTCAATGGCAGCCGCCTCGTAAAGGTGCCTCGGTACGGCCGAGAGGCCTGCGAGCGAGAGCAGCATCACGAAGGGTGACCACATCCAGATGTCGGTGATGGCGACAGCGTAGAGTGCCATCTCGGGATTCGCCAGCCACTCGAAAGAGCCGAGGCCGAGCGCGTAGTTGATGATGCCGAAGGACGGATCGTAAAGCAGCTTCCAGAAGAGCCCGACCACCGCCATCGACAGCATCATCGGCAGCAGAAGCAGTGTCGTGATGAAACCTTTGAACGGAATTTCACGGTTGAGCAGCATCGCCGTGCCGAAACCGACGACAACCTGACCGGTAACCGACACGATCACGTATTTCGCCGTAATGGCGAAGTTCGCCCAGATGAAGGGGTCGTTTAACAGTTCCCGGTAGTTCTGCAGGCCGACGAAGGTGGCCGGCGCGTTCGTCGAAGCACGAAAGTCGGTGAAAGAATAGCCGAGCGAATAGATCAACGGGAAGATGTTGAAGACGATCAGGAACAGGATCGTCGGAATAATGAAAAGATTGCGAATTTTGATGTCGCTCAGGCCGCGCGAAGCCGCGCGCGACTTCGAATCCAGCGATGTCATAACCACGGTGGCCAATGTGCTCCTCCTCCCAGAGCCCGACGCCGGGCGCACTTGTTCCATCTGTCGCGTATTGCCTGAGCGCGTCGCCGCGTCCGGTGCCAAGTTGCAGAACGGGAGGGAGCCGGGCACCCTCCCGCAGTGTCTTACTTATTGGCGGCCGTACTTCTTGAAGGTCGCGTTCCAGTCCTTGGCGAGAGCGTCGAGCGCCTCCTTTGCTGTACCCTGGCCCGCCGTCACATAGGGATAAATGCGTTGGTTCATCTGGATCAGCAGCTCGGCATATTCCGGCGTTGCCCAGAAGTCCTTCACTCTGAACATGGTCTCGTAGAAGGCCTTGTTGTAGGGCGTCGCGTTTTGGAACTCTTCGGACTCCAACACCTTGGCGCTTGCCGTGTAACCGCCGAGCTCGGCCCAGCGCTTCTGTGTCTCGTCCTTGACGAACCACTCAAGGAATTTCATCGCCTCTTCCTTGTTTTCCGAATAGGAGACGATGGAGATGCCCTGGCCGCCGAGCGCAGCGTACTGGTCGCCCTGCGGGCCGGCCGGGTTGGCAAAGAAGCCAGTGACCTTCGCGTTCGGGTTTGATGCTTCATTGACCAGGGCCGGGAAGAAGGCGAAATAGTTCATGCTCATCGCCGCCAGATTTTCGGTGATCGCCTGGTTGTTCTCGACGAAGAAGGACTTTGCCCAGCCCGGGGGCGTAAAACCGTAAAGCTCGCGGTAGGCTTCCAGAGCCTTGACGTTCTTCTCCGAATTGATGATCCCGTCGACCTTGTAAGTGCTGTAGTCTCCGAGTTCTCCTCCGAAAGAGAAGATGGCGTTCTCCACGCCCATAACGAGGCCGTCATAGGAGTTGTCGGTGTAGATCGCGATGCCGTAGCGCTTCTGGTCCGGACGATGGAAGAACTCGGCGATGTCGCGCAACTGCTTCCAGTCCTTGGGCGGAGCGAGGTCATAGCCATACTTCGCCTTGAAGGCTTCCATCTCCTTCGGGTCCTCGAACCAATCCTTGCGGTATGACCACCCGACAGCGTCACCCTCGGCGGGGATCGACCAGTACTTGCCGGAGTTCGCAGGATACTCCGAGTAGTACTTCACCGTGGCGGGAGCCATCACCTCGTTTAGCTTGTGCTGGTTGAAGAACTCGGTGAGATCGACGTAGTGGCCGGCCTCGGATGCGGCGCCGATCCACTGTGAGTCGCCGACGACCATGTCATAGGCCGAGCCCTTGGCGTTGAATTCGGTAAAGGCCTTCGTTTGGAAGTCCGCCCATGGGGTCGTTTCGACCGTGACCTTCACGCCGGTCTCGGCCTCGTATTCGTTAACAAGCTCCTGGAGATAGTTTGCCGGGTCCCATTCGGCCCAGAAAATCGTCAGTTCCTGTGATTGCGCGGACGTTCCGCAGGCGAACATAAAGCTGATACCAGCCAACAGGCCGGCCACTGTCTTGCGCATAATGTTTCCTCCCCTTTTGTGCATCCCGCCCGCCTTACCACGGCGGTCCGTCTGTCAAATCCTCCTGATTGGCGCTTCTGCGGCGGGGTCCTCCTCCGACCCCTTGCGGCTTGGGACAGATATCGAGCCCAAACGAACGCAGCACCAATCTGGTAGTACCAAACCTAACGAGCGTCAAGGTTACTGTTTCGTCGCCATCTGCCGCAGATCGCCGGCCGCAATGCCGCTCTTGTCGCCGAAATTAAGCTGCATGCTTTACCCTCAGTTCAACCGGGAAAGAGCTGTCCCTAAGTCGTTATGCACGCGCATCATCTAAATTGGTCAAACCAGTTTTCTATGCGGGCGGGAGTGCGCAAGATCATGCCGCGGTTTGCGCATCCCGGACCGCCGCCTCGACCAAGGCTGCCGCCGCCCATTCCGCAACGGCTTGCGCGCGTTCGGCCGAGAGGCCCCAAATATCCTTAAGCACGACCAGCACCTCGACACCGAAAACAAGCGAGAGCGCCTGAGCCAGCTGCTCGCGGGCCTCGGCCGACATCTTGCCCTCGAGTGGAACGGTGACTTGTCGAAGGAGTTCGACGCGGTGCCCTCGCGTGAGCTGTGGTTCGTTGCCGAGCGTGCCCGCCTGGCGCTGCGCCCACTGGTCGAGCGAGAGCTTCAGCGCAGCCTTGAACGTCGCCTCGAACTCGTCGATGCGCGGCATGGCGGTCGCGAGCAGATCGCCAACGCGGGTGAGCGCATCGGGTGCTTCGGATCTCCAGTCGAGGATCGGGCCGAGCGCCTCGTGCACCACCGCATGAACCAGCGCCGCCTGACTCGGAAAGTATCGGTAGGCAGTGGCGCGCGAAACTTCGGCGGCTTCCGCGACCTCACTCACCGAGGGGGTGATACCGGACTGCATCAAGCGCGTGGCGGTATTCACCATGAGTTTGCGTGTGCGGGCTCGGGGACCGCGTTCGGCGCGTGAGGAGGATTCGCTCTGTTGACGTGAGACATCCATATCTTTACGATACGCGCATCTCATAATTTTGCAAGTGCCGGCAAGCCGGTATGAGGCGGCTTTTAAAGGCAGAGGAGGGCCAGGGTCGCCGGGGAGGAGAGATGAAGCACATCTACGTCGTCGGCACGGCCGACACGAAGGGGGAGGAACTCGTTTATCTTGCGTCCTGCGTCGAGGCAGCCGGCGGCCGGCCTGTTCTGGTTGATGTCGGCACGCGCCGCCCCACGGTTAAGGTTGACATCTCCGCCGAAACCGTCGCCGCGGCGCATCCGGGCGGTGCCGCCGCGGTGCTTTCCGGCGACGACCGGGGAACGGCGATCGCTGCAATGGGCGAGGCATTTGCGAGGTTCCTTCCCGCCCGGGACGACGTCGCCGGCGTCGTGGGCCTGGGTGGTGGCGGCGGGACGTCGATCATCACCGCCGGCATGCGCAGGCTGCCGCTCGGGCTGCCGAAGGTCATGGTCTCGACGCTCGCGTCCGGCGACGTGGCACCTTATGTCGACGTCTCAGACATCATCATGATGCCGTCGGTTACCGACATGGCCGGGCTCAACCACGTGAGCCGCGTGATCTTAAAAAACGCGGCCGAGGCGATTACCGCCATGGCGAACAGGCCGGCGCAGGAAACGGCCTCGAAGCCCGCTCTCGGCCTGACCATGTTCGGCGTCACGACGCCCTGTGTGACTGCCATCGTCGAACGACTGAAGGCCGACCATGACTGTTTGGTTTTCCACGCCACAGGCACCGGCGGACGGGCAATGGAGAAGCTCGCAGACAGCGGACTTCTATCGGGTGTGCTCGATATCACGACGACGGAGGTGTGCGATCTTCTCTTCGGCGGTGTGCTGCCGGCGACCGAGGATCGTTTCGGCGCAATTGCGCGCACCGGTTTGCCCTATGTCGGCTCCGTCGGGGCTTTGGACATGGTCAATTTCTGGGCGCCAGAGACGGTACCGGAGCGATATTCCGCCCGGCTCTTGTACCGCCACAACCCAAACGTCACGCTCATGCGCACGACTGCGGAGGAATGCGCTGCGATCGGAAGGTGGATTGGCGCAAAGCTGAACCTCTGCAGAGGACCTCTCCGGTTCCTGATCCCGGAGCGGGGCGTGTCGGCGCTCGATATCGAGGGCGGCGCCTTCTTCGATCCTGCTGCGGATGCGGCGCTCTTCGAGGCATTGGAAGCCACCGTCGACAGAAATGACCGGCGCCGCATCGAACGCCTTCCGCTCCACATCAACGATCCGCAGTTCGCCGAGGCCGCAGTCGCCGCCTACCGAGACATTGCCAACCCTGAAAGAGACACCGATGCCACTAATCCCCCGCAAGACCATTCTTGAAAAGTTCCAGGCCATGATCGCCGCCGGCAAGCCGATCATCGGAGGTGGGGCCGGCACGGGGATTTCGGCCAAGGCCGAGGAGGCGGGGGGCATCGACCTCATTATCATCTATAATTCCGGCCGTTACCGTATGGCGGGCCGCGGCTCGGCGGCCGGTCTGCTCGCCTATGGAAATGCCAATGAGATCGTGAAGGAAATGGCCTTGGAGGTGCTGCCGGTCGTGAAGGCGACACCGGTACTCGCCGGCGTCAATGGCACCGACCCGTTCGTTTTCATGCCCCAGTTTCTCGCGGAACTGAAGGCCATGGGCTTTTCCGGCGTACAGAATTTCCCCACCATCGGCCTCTTCGACGGACGGATGCGGCGGAGCTTCGAGGAGACCGGGATGGGCTATGGTCTCGAGGTGGACATGGTCGCCGAGGCCCACCGGCTCGACCTGCTGACGACACCCTATGTCTTCAGCGTGGAAGAAGCGATCGCGATGACAAAGGCGGGTGCAGACATCGTCGTCGCTCATATGGGCGTTACCACGGGAGGCGCGATCGGCGCCACTTCCGCGATCTCGCTCGACGACTGCGTGAGCGAAATCGACGCAATAGCGGCGGCCGCGCGCTCGATACGCAAGGACGTTATTGTGCTCTGCCACGGGGGGCCGATTTCGATGCCGGAGGACGCACGCTACATCCTGGATCGTTGCCCAGGCTGCAATGGTTTTTATGGCGCAAGTTCCATGGAACGCCTGCCTGCCGAGGTGGCGATCCGTAAGCAGACGGAAGAGTTCAAGGCGCTCGCCATCAGTACGGTGGTCTGAAGCGAGCAAGATGCGGAGGAGGCCGCGGCATGGCAAAGGACAAATATTTTCTCTACCCGATTGATGTGGACAGCTTCGGCTTCGACTGGGGCCGGCTTGCGCTGACGGTCGCGCCGGAGGTGAACGGGGCCGAGCGTTTCTCGGGTGGTGTGGTCGATTTGCCGAGCGGGGAGGGGCATGCACGTCACAATCATCCGGGCGCCGAAGAGATTATTTTCGTCATCTCGGGAGAGGGCGAGCAGATGGTGGAGGACGAGAACGGCGATCCGGTGACGCAGAGGGTTGGGCCCGGTTGCACTATCTATGTACCGGAAAGCCGGTTCCACTCGACGAGGAACACGGGTCCCGGCCCGATGCAGCTTTTCGTGGTCTATTCCCCGGCTGGCCCCGAGCGTGCGCTTCGGGATCTGCCGGATTTCCGTCTAATCCCGCCCGGTACCTGAAGGCGCACGACAACGGCTTTGTAGGAGAAATTCCGTGGACATCAGCTCAAGACAAACGCCGGCGGGGCCGCCCTTCGATGCGGCGAAACTCGACAAGCTCATGGAGGAGGCGGGCATCGACGTTCTGCTCGCCACATCCAAGCACAACACACAGTACCTGCTGGGCGGTTACAAATTCATCTTCTTCGCCGCAATGGATGCGATCGGCCACAGCCGTTATCTGCCGATCGTCGTTTATGAGAAGGGCTCCCCCGATCACTCGGCGTATATTGGCAACCGCATGGAAGGGGGAGAACACCAGAACAACCCCTTCTGGACACCCGCCGTTCATACGGCGACATGGGGTACACTCGACGCAGCAGCGCTTGCAGTCGAGCACCTGAGGAAGATCGGTAAGGCGGGTGCTCGCGTCGGCATCGAACCGCCCTTCCTGCCCGCTGATGCGCGGGATCTCCTGGCTTCTCGCCTTGAAGATGCGCGGTTCGTGGACGCGACGCACACGCTCGAGCGACTGCGCTCGATCAAGACACCGCGAGAGCTGGAGAAGCTCAAGGTTGCCTCCGAACTGATCACCGATTCAATGCTCGCCACGATCGCGGCTGCACGAGAGGGATCCACCAAGGGCGAGATCATTGAACGCCTCAGGCGAGAAGAGACCAATCGCGGGCTGCATTTCGAGTATTGCCTGCTGACGCTGGGTGCTAGTCACAACCGTGCGGCATCGCCGCAGGCATGGGCGAAGGGTGAGGTGCTTTCGATTGATTCCGGCGGCAACTATCAGGGCTATATCGGTGACCTTTGCCGGATGGGCGTGCTCGGCGAGCCCGATGCGGAGCTCGAGGACCTGCTAGCTGAGGTCGATTCGATCCAGCAGGCGGCCTTTGCCAGGATCAAGGCCGGGGCAACAGGCAGTGAAATGATTGCTTCGGCGGAAGAGGTTTTGAAAAGCTCGCCTTCGGCCGCCTTTACCGACTTCTTCTGCCACGGCATGGGGCTCATCACCCACGAAGCACCGTTCCTGATGACCAACCACCCCGTCGCCTATGAAGGCGTGGATGCGGATCGGTCCCTGGAGGCAGGCATGGTCATTTCCGTCGAAACGACGATGCTTCACCCGCAACGCGGTTTCATCAAGCTCGAGGATACGCTCACCGTCACGGAAGACGGATACGAAATGTTCGGCGACAGAGGGCGCGGCTGGAACCCTGGGGCGGGTTAGAGCCCTTCAGGGTTAAATGGAATCAGCTCTGCCGGGCTCGTAGTCTTCAGGTGTACCCTCGTGCCGCCGACGGTGGCCTCGGGTGGGGGAGGTCGATTGGTGCCTCTAGCGGCCCCCCGCCAGGATCATCTGAGCCGCCTTCTCAGCGATCATGATCGTCGGAGAATTGGTGTTGCCGGAGGTGATCGTCGGCATGATAGAGGCGTCGGCGATGCGCAGGCCGGCAATGCCGCGCAGTCGCAACTCGGGATCGACGACGCTATCGGGGTCGCCACCCATACGGCAGGTACCAACGGGGTGGAAGATCGTCGTGCCGATGTCGCCCGCCGCGCGTTTCAGCTCCTCGTCCGTCTCGCAGTTCGGCCCGGGCTTGAACTCGACCGGATTGTAGCGGGCAAAAGCGGGCTGCGCGACGATGCGGCGGGTGAGCCGGATAGACTTCATGGCCACGTCCCGGTCGGCCTCGGCCGTCAGGTAGCGCGGGCGGATGTCGGGCGCCGCTGCGAAGTCCGGTCCTTTCAGATGTACGGAACCGCGGCTTTCCGGCCGCAGATTGCACACGCTCGCGGTGATGGCGGGAAAGGGGTGCACCGGCTCGCCGAATTTTTCGAGCGTCACCGGCTGTACGTGATACTGCAGGTCCGGCGTTTCCTTCTCCGGGCCCGAGCGCGTGAAGATGCCGAGCTGGCTTGGCGCCATGGCCATCGGGCCGGAGCGGCGGACGAGATATTCGAGGCCGATCGCGGCCTTGCCGAAAAGTGAAGTCGCCTTTTCATTGAGCGTCGGGACGCCGGTCACCTTGTAGGCCAGGCGCAATTGCAGATGGTCCTGAAGGTTTTCGCCGACAGCGGCCAGCTCGTGGCGGACCTCGATGCCGTTTTCGCGCAGCACGTCAGGCCGGCCGATTCCGGAGAGTTCGAGGATATGCGGCGAGCCGATCGCTCCGGCCGAAAGCACGGTTTCGCGGCGCGCCCGGGCGCTTTTGGTGATGCCGTCATGCTGGAACTCGACGCCGGCGATGCGGCCGTCCTCGAGAATGAGCCGGCGGACATGGGCTTTCGTCAGGATCGTAAGGTTCCGCCGATTTCTGGCAGGTTTCAGAAAGGCCTTGGCCGTATTCCAGCGGATGCCGGACCGCTGGTTGACATCGAAATAACCGGAGCCCTCATTGTTTCCGCGGTTGAAATCGTCGGTCTCCGGAATGCCCGCTTCGGTTGCGGCCTTCTGGAAGGCATCGAGCACCGCCCAACGGACGCGCGCTTTCTCGACCCTCCATTCGCCGCCTGCGCCGTGCATGTCGTCGGCGCCGCGGTAATGGTCCTCGGACTTTCTGAAGAACGGCAGCACGTCGTTCCAACTCCAGCCGGGGCAGCCGAGCTGGCGCCAGAGATCGTAATCTCGCGCCTGCCCGCGCATGTAGATCATTCCGTTGATCGAGGAGCAGCCGCCGAGCACCTTGCCGCGCGGGTAACCGAGGGACCGGCCGTTGAGGCCTTCCTCCGCCGCGGTGGTGAAGCACCAGTCGGTGCGTGGGTTGTTGATGCAATAGAGATAACCGACCGGAATGTGGATCCAGTGATAGTTGTCGCTGCCGCCGGCCTCGAGCAACAGCACGCGGCGTTCCGGGCTTTCCGACAGGCGGTTGGCGAGCACGCAGCCGGCGCTGCCCGCTCCGACGATGATGTAGTCGAACGTGTCCATGGCTTTCTCTATGTCGAGGCCCGACGTGGTTCGGACCGATGCATGGTCAATGCTTGTGTCGATGCTCGAAGCCGAGCCTGCGGCCGAGCCGGGAGTTGTAGAACTCGCCGACGATCCCGCGGCGGAACAAAAGCACGCAGACCATGAAGACGATGCCGGTTATGATCGTGACCGGAAATTCAGACGTCGCCAGATAGTTCTGCAGCGTCACGACGAGACCCGCGCCGAAGAGCGGCCCGATCAGCGTTCCGATGCCGCCGAGAAGCGTCATCAGGATGACCTCGCCGGACATCTGCCAGCTGACGTCGGTCAGCGTCGCGAACTGGAAGACGAGTGCCTTCAGACCGCCGGCAAGCCCGGTAAGCGACGCCGACATCACGAAGGCTGCGAGTTTGTAGTTCCTGACCGAGTAGCCGAGCGAGATCGCGCGCGTCTCGTTCTCGCGGATCGACTTCAGGATCATTCCGAAGGGCGAATTTATGATCCGCCAGATCATGGCAATGCCGATGACGAAGACGGCAAGCACGAAATAATACATGTTCGTCGGCTGCGAGAGATCGATGAAACCGAGGAGATGGCCGCGGGGCACCGACTGGATGCCGTCCTCGCCGCGGGTGAACCCGGCCTGGAGACAGAAGAAATAGAACATCTGGGCCAGCGCCAGCGTGATCATCGCGAAATAGATGCCCTGCCGGCGGATCGCGAAGAAGCCGACGACGGTGCCGAGAAGTGCAGCGCCGAAGACGCCGACGAGGATGCCGAGTTCAGGCGGCACGCCCCATTCCTTGACCGCATGCGCGGTGAAATAGGCCGCTCCGCCGAAGAAGGCGGCATGGCCGAAGGAGAGCAGTCCCGTATAGCCGAGCAGCAGATTGAAGGCGCAGGCAAAGAGCGCGAAGCATAGAATCTTCATGAGGAAGACGGGATAGAAGAACAGGGGTGCGAGCAGCAGGCAGGCAAGGCCGACGCCGAGAAACACCGTCTGAACGATGGCCGGCGAGCGTTCCTTCTGCTTCGCGAGTTCGAGTGTCAGCGTCATATCAAGCATCCCGGCCGAAGAGACCCGCAGGCCTCAGCAGGAGAACAATGGCCATGATCACGAAGATCACGATGTTGGAGGCCTCCGGATAGAAGACCTTGGTCAGTCCTTCGGCGATCCCCAGCAGATAACCGGTGACGATCGCGCCCATGATCGAGCCCATGCCGCCGACGACGACCACTGCGAAGACGACGATGATGATGTTCGATCCCATCAGCGGCGAGACCTGGTAGATCGGCGCCGCGAGAACACCGGCAATTGCGGCGAGCGCCGCGCCGAGCCCGTAGGTCAGCGTCAGCAGAAAGGGCACGTTGATGCCGAAGGATTGCACCAGGACCGGATTCTCCGTCGCGGCGCGCAGGTAGGAGCCGAGCTTGGTCTTCTCGATCATGAGCCAGGTGCCGAGGCAGATCACCAGCGAAAAGACGATGACCCAGCCGCGATAGATAGGCAGGAACATGAAGCCGAGATTGGCCCCGCCCATCAGCAGCGCCGGCGTCGCATAGGGCTGGCCGGACGCGCCGTAGAGATAGCGGAAGGTGCCTTCGATGGTGAGCGCCAGACCGAAGGTGAAGAGGAGGCCGTAGAGCGGATCGAGCGTGTAGAGCCGTCTCAGCATCGTGCGTTCGACAACGGCGCCGATGAGGCCGACGAGAAGGGGCGCGAGAATAAGCGCCGGCCAATAGCCGATGCCGAAATGTGAGAGCAGCAGCCAGGCCATGAAGGCGCCGAGCATATACTGCGCGCCGTGGGCGAAGTTGATGACGCGCAGGAGCCCGAAAATGATGGCGAGGCCGAGGCTCAGGAGCGCATAGAAGGAGCCGTTGATGAGCCCGATCAGCAGCTGCCCGAGAAAGGCCTGGAGGGGAATTCCGAAAATCATCGTCATGGCCTACACCCCGAGCACATCATGCAGCATATCCATGCGCCCGGAAAGTTCCGAAACCGGAAACTCGCCGGCCACACGCCCATGATCCATCAGGTAGAAGCGGTCCGCGACCTTGCTCGCGAAACGGAAGTTCTGTTCCACCAGGAGAACGGTCATGCCGCGTTCCTTCAGCTTCTTCAGCACCTCGCCGATGCGCTGGACGATCACCGGGGCAAGTCCCTCCGTCGGCTCGTCGAGCAGCATCATCCGCACTCCGGTCCGCAGGATGCGGGCGATCGCCAGCATCTGCTGCTCGCCGCCGGAAAGCTTGGTCCCGGCGCTGTTGCGGCGCTCGTGCAGATTGGGAAAGAGCTCGAAAATCTCGTCGATCGTCATTCCTCCCTTTGCGACCGCCGGCGGCAGCAAGAGATTTTCATAGACGGTAAGCGTCGAGAAGATGCCGCGCTCCTCGGGGACGAAACCCAGGCCGCGATGGGCGACGCGGTGGAGGGGCACGCGTATCAGATCCTCGCCGGCGAAGCTGATTTCGCCTCTGCGCTCGCGCACGATCCCCATGATCGCGCGCAGGGTCGTCGTCTTGCCGACGCCGTTGCGGCCGAGCAGCGTGACCATTTCGCCTTCGCCGACGGTCATGTCGACGCCATGCAGAACGTGGCTCTCGCCATACCAGGCGTTAAGGCCGGCCACCTTGAGAAGCGGTTTCATCTGGAGGCCTCCTCCGTGCCCATATAGGCTGTGCGGACGCGCGGATCCTCCGAGACTGTCGCATAGTCTCCTTCCGCGAGGATTTCGCCGCGCTGCAGGACGGTGACGTGGTGGCAGAGCGTCGCGACGACCGAGAGATTATGCTCGACCATCAGCACTGCGCGTTCGCGCGCCACCTCGCGGATGATCTCGGCGACCATGCCGACGTCCTCGTGCCCCATGCCGGCCATAGGCTCGTCGAGGAGCAGCACCTTCGGCTCGAGCGCCAGCGTCGTGGCGATTTCGAGCACGCGCTTGCGACCGTAGGAAAGGTCCGCGGCGACGGCGTTCGCCTCCTTGTCGAGACCGACGGAACGGATCAGCTGCTCGGCCTTGCCGTTGAGAGTGTCGAGCGACGACAAGGATTTCCAGAACTGCGTGGCGAGGCGGTTCGGCCGCTGCAGCGCGACGCGTACATTGTCGAGCACGGTCAGGTGCGGGAACACCGCCGAGATCTGGAACGAGCGTACGAGACCCATGCGGGCGACCTTGTCGGGCGCGGTCCTGGTGATGTCCTCGCCGAGCAGGGTGATCGTGCCATGGGTCGGCTGCAGGAACTTCGTCAAGAGATTGAAGACGGTGGTCTTGCCGGCCCCGTTCGGGCCGATCAGCGCATGCACGCGGGCATGATGAACATCGAGGTCGACGTCCTTGACGGCGGTGAAGCCGCCGAAGTCGCGGCGGAGCCCGCGGGCGGACAGAACCACCCGCGGCGCTCCATTCTCCAAAGGCATGGCGACGGTCATCGTCTTGCCGGTCAGGACTTCACGAGCTCGCAGCCGCTCTGGGCCGGGTCGATGAAGGCTTCCTTGCCGGGAATGGTCGCGAGAACCTTGAAGTAGTCCCAGGGCTCCTTGCTCTCGTCCGGCTTCTTGACCTCGAGCAGATACATGTCGTGGATCATCCGCCCGTTCGGCGCGACTGTCCCGTTCTTTGCAAAGACGTCGTCGACCGGAAGAGCGTGCAGCTCTTTGGCGACAGCTTCCGTCTCGTCGGTTCCGGCCTTCTCGATTGCTTTCAGATATTGCAGTACGGCCGAGTAGGTGCCGGCATGAACCATATTCGGCATCTTGCCGGTGCGCTCCATGAAGCGCTTGCCGAACTTGGCGCTCTCCTCGTCGCGGTTCCAGTAGAAGCCTTCGGTAAGCGTCAGCCCCTGCGCCGCATCGAGGCCGAGACCGTGGACCTCGGCCAGCGTGAAGAGCAGGGCCGCCAGGCGTTGCCCGCCCTGGACGATGCCGAACTCGGCCGCCTGCTTGATGGCGTTCGAGGTGTCGAGACCGGCATTGGCAAGACCGATCACCTTGGCTCCCGAGGACTGGGCCTGCAACAGGAAGGATGAAAAGTCGGTGGTTGCAAGCGGATGGCGGACGGCTCCGACGACGGTGCCGCCGTTCTCCTTGACATAGTTGCCGGTGTTCTCTTCCAGCGAATAGCCGAAGGCATAGTCGGCGGTCAGGAAGAACCAGCTGTCGCCGCCCTGCTTGACCAGCGCACCGCCTGTGCCGACCGCCAGCGAATGCGTGTCATAGGCCCAATGGAAGCCGTAGGGGCTGCACTGTTTGCCGGTGAGCTCCGTCGTTGCGGCCCCGGTGACGATGTCGATCTTCTTCTTTTCCTTCGAGATCGCCTGCACGGCAAGCGCAACGGAGGAGGTGGTCAGCTCCATGATGCTGTCGACCTGCTCGGTGTCGTACCATTGCCGCGCAATGTTGGAGGCGATATCGGGCTTGTTCTGATGGTCGGCCGTCACCACCTCGACCGGGACGCCGAGCACCTTGCCGCCGAAGTCTTCGACGGCCATCAGCGCCGCCTCGTAGGAGGATTTGCCGCCGAAATCGGCATAGACGCCGGATTGGTCGTTGAGAATGCCGATCTTGACCTTGCCGTCGGATGCGTCGGCAAGGGCGGCGGTGCTGCCGGCGAGCACCATTGCGAGCGTGGCGATCAGTTTCTTGTGCATTTGTCCTCCTCCCAAAGGTCTATGTTCTAAAGCGCGATGCGAAGCCGTCGTGCGGAAACACATAGGGCTCGGCCGTGTCCTTTCGAGGCCTCGGCCGTCCCCCCACATCGCTCTGTTCAAATTTGACCAGACATGCTCCTCAAATGTCGGCCGCGATGTTCACCATCCAGAAAATTCTGCTTGGAAGCAAGCCGGTCGACCCGTAAATTGCAAACAGCATCTGTTCATTTTTGAACAGAAGGGGAGGAACATGAATCCGAATTTTACCTGGGACGATCTGCAGTTCTTCCTCGCGGTCGCGCGAACGGGCCAGCTCTCGACGGCAGCGCGACGCCTGCGGACGAGCCACGCGACCGTCTCGCGCCGCATCGACCGGCTGGAATTCGCACTGAAGGTCAAGCTCTTCGAGCGCAACCCCCGCGGCTACGTGCTGACGACCATGGGCCAACGCTTCGTCGAAACGGCCGAGCGCATGGAGCGGGAGACGGAGCAATTGCAGCTCGACATCAGCGACGGCATGACGGCGCAACGCGGTGTCGTACGGCTTAGTACGCTCGAGGGCTTCGGCAACTTCTTCCTAGCGGACCGGCTTGGGGAGTTCGCCGAGCGCTATCCGAACATCTCGCTTGAGCTCGTGGCGATCCAACAGATCATGTCCCTGTCGCGCAAGGAGGCCGATATCGCGGTAGCGCTCGCCGCACCGAAAGCCGGAGCTTACCACGCCGAAGTGCTGACGCCCTATACGCTGCATGTCTACGGGGCGCGCAGCTATCTTGCCGGTCAGCCGCCGATCCGCACACGCAGCGATCTCGGCTCCCACCGGTTCGTCGGCTATATCGACGACATGATCTTCACGCCGGGGCTCGATTATCTCGGCGAGATACAGCCGGGGCTGCGCGCCCATTTTCAAAGCTCGAGCATCCTCACCCAGTTGAAGGCGGTGCGCCAGGGATTAGGCCTTTGCGTGCTCCCGCACTTCATGGCGAAGGATGAACCCAACCTCGAGATAGTCCTGCCGGATGAAATCGAGCTGAAACGGACCTATTGGCTGATCTGCCACCGTGATCTGATCGCGATGCCCCGGGTTAGGGCGGTTCGGGATTTCCTGGTCGATGCCGCCGCCGAAAACCGAGGCTGCTTCCTGCGTGAGACACCGTTCGCATTGACCGGTTCGCGGCGGGTCCTTGAACGTCAATAGGTCGTTAACCATATAGGCGAGGCAAACGCAGGGCCTTTGAGGGCGCGAGCGTCCCGAAAAGGCTGCCGAGCCGGCTCGGTTTCCGGCTCGATTTGCGGACGAAAGAAAAAACCCCTTTAAAACCAGTCAGTTACGATTTTCTGCTGATTTTTTGAAAATCGTTGTTGACGTGTCGGAGTGAGGGGGTCTATAAGCCCGATCACTGACGAGGGCGGCGGCGCTGCTGGCGACGATGTCCTTCGCTCTAGGGTTTCCAAGATTGGCGGATGCTGATTGGCGGGGCTGGGCCTTTGAGGTTTTGGTCTTGTTGGAATGTTGACGGGATGTTTTTCTCGTCTGTTTTTTGACAATTGAATATAGAGAAAGAGAAACGTGGGCGGCGGAGCTTGCGGGACCTGAAGAGATTTGGGTTCTGGAAAGAGACTTTGGCGGTCACGTTTTGACAAGAGACAAACACCAGTTTTCTCGGTT
>ATWE01000017.1 GCA_000421085.1 Ensifer sp. USDA 6670 | reverse complement strand
GTGGAAGGACTAAGCCGCTCGCGCGGCAATGGCGCTTGTGGCTGGCGGTGCGTTTCCTGATCGACGGCGGTTCTTTGTGTCTCGGGCTCCTGGCCCGACCATTGAGGCTTCTCAATCTGATCGACAGGAGGTTCCGATGACAGAGGAGAAGACCACCCCGCTGCGTGAGCGGATGATCGAGGACATGCGCATCCGCGGGATGGGCGACAAGGCGCAGAAAGGCCATATCCGGGCGATCAAGGATTTCGCGGCCTTTCTCGGGCGCTCCCCCGACACGGCGACGCCGGAGGAGTTGCGGGCCTATCAGCTACACATGACCAATGCCGGGGTAACGCCCTCCTCATTCAATGCCCGGATCATCGCGCTCAGGTTCTTTTTCGGGATCACCTGCGGGCGCGACGAGATGAAGCGGTACATGCAGTTCCAGCGCAAGCCGCAGAGGCTGCCGGTCGTCTTGAGCGTCGAGGAGGTCGCCGATCTGCTGGCCGCCGCTCCGGGGCCCGGCCTGAAGTATCGTGCGGCGCTCAGCATCAGCTATGGCGCCGGGCTGCGGGCCTCGGAGGTCTGCCACCTCAAGGTCACTGACATCGACAGCGAGCGCATGTTGATCCACGTCGAGGAAGGCAAGGGCGGCAAGGATCGCAAGGCCATGCTGTCGCCGGGCTTGCTGGATCTGCTGCGCGATTACTGGCGGGAGACGCGTCCGCGGGGATGGCTGTTTCCCGGCAAGCCGAAGATCAATCCGCTGACGCCGCGCCAGCTCAACCGGGCCTTCACCTCGGCCAAGCACATGGCGGGCATCGCCAAGCCCGCGACGCTGCACACCTTGCGCCACAGCTTCGCCACGCATCTGCTGGAGGCGAACACCGATGTGCGGGTGATCCAGGTTCTGCTCGGCCATGCCAAACTGAGCACCACTGCCCGCTACACCCACGTCGCCACAAAGATGATCCGCGACACCATCAGCCCGTTCGAGCGCCTGAAGCAACTGGAGGATCTGACCCTGAGGCGCGGGCTGGAGTGAAGCGTCCGCCGGGGGTGTCCCGGCAAAAGCTGGAGATTGCTGACATCTTCCAGGCCCATGGTCCTGCGTGGCGGCGAGCCAATGCCGGGCATGTCAGCCTGAACCAGCTCAAGGTCATGGCGGCGATCGAAGCCTGCCGAACCGAGGCGCTCGGCGGGCATGTGGCGGCTTGCACCAAGTGCGGGCATAACCACATCGCCTATAATTCCTGCAAGAACCGGCACTGCCCGAAGTGCCAGGGACCCGCGGCGCGGGACTGGATGGCCGCCCGTTCTGCGGATTTGCTGCCGGTCGAATATTTCCACGTGGTCTTCACCCTGCCGGCCGAGATCGCGCAGATCGCCTACTGGAACAAGAAGGCGCTCTATGACCTGCTGTTTCGGGCATCGGCGGAGACGTTGAGCACGATCGCCGCCGATCCCCGCCACCTTGGTGCACAGATCGGCATGACCAGCGTGCTTCACACCTGGGGATCGGCGCTGACCCATCACCCGCATGTGCACATCATCGTGCCCGGCGGTGGGCTGTCGCCGGATGGCACGCGGTGGATCGGCTGCCGCCTCGGGTTCTTCCTGCCCGTGCGGGTTCTATCCCGAGTGTTCCGGCGGTTGTTTATCGCAGGGCTGCTGGCACTCCATTGCGCTGGCGATCTGATGTTCTACGGTGATCTGGCAGCGCTCGCAGAGGCTGACGCCTTCGCCGCCTGGCTGGCACCGCTGCGCAAATCCGAATGGGTGGTCTACGCCAAGCCCCCGTTCGGCGGCCCCGAGGCCGTGCTGGCCTATCTCAGCCGCTATACGCACCGCGTCGCCATTTCCAACAGCCGTCTGATCAGCGCCGATGCCGAGACGGTCACCTTTCGCTGGAAGGACTACCGGATCAAGAACGGCGACCGTCAGAAGGTCATGCGACTGGCCACCGACGAGTTCATCCGCCGCTTCCTGCTCCATGTCCTGCCCGACGGTTTCCACCGCATCCGCCATTACGGTCTTCTGGCCAGTGCGGGCCGCAACGCCAATGTCACAAAGATCCGCGCTCTGCTCGGAGCGGAAACGGCCAAACGAGATGATCCGCCAAGCGCTGAGAGCATCCCGCTCACTCTGAGGGAGCCATGCCCCGACTGCGGCGGCCCGATGCGCATCATCGAGATCTTCCGACGCGGCCAGACCCCCAGATCCCGTGCGCCACCGAGGAAGCAGGCAGCATGACAAGGTGCCCGTCACATTGGCCAAAGCCGACCCGGAAACACTCTGCGTTCCGAGATCGCATCGCTTTGCGCCCAATAACCCTGAGCACCGCAAAATCGTCGAAAGCGATAGAAACGAGACCGTCAGATCTGCTTCCGATCATGTCAATCCCACGCCCTCAGGCCGGCCGTTTTGCCTCTGCCGCCAGCGCCGAAGTCCACAACAGACGTCCGCGGCATCGCGCTTTCCCCATAGGTCCCACCCAGCCTACGCGGCTTCCTCCTTCCAAGGTTTGTCAACGCGGGCCGCCAACACCAGCGGCAAATGTCGCGCTGCGGCCCGCATCGAAAAACCTTCAGTAAAGCGGTCGCTTGATGCGGTCAGCCGGACCGACCGACCTGCGCCAACGAGCGGACCTTGGACCTGAGCCATCGAAGTTTTCGGGACGTGGGCCTTCCGGCACGGTCGGTGATCACGATGAGTTCGGTCGCCGACTCAGACCGTATGCCAACAGCAAGACTACTCTGCAACCAGTCTCCTTCAAAAAAGATCTGCTCTGCGATCCGCCCCTCTTCACACCGGATTGCGGCGGCGGGCCGCAAAGTTTGCCGGCATCGCCCAGTTTGGCTCGTTGCCAAGCACCTTCTGGAAGAAACCAGCCGCATAGCTTGTATCCTCGTTGGCATTCTCCCGGAAAGACCACCAGCTTCGCAGGTCATCGATTACCTGGTCTATCTTGATCTCCGCGTGGAATTCCTGATCGATTGTCGCCGCGTAGACAGTGAGGCAGAACGTCGTGGCGACATAGCCTTCGGGCCAAAACTCGGCGGCAGGTCCGGGACTGAGGTGCTGCCGAGGCGCGGTCGCTATAATGGGCATCTCGGCAATGAGTTCGCTCAGCATGAGCGACGGAGCAAAATCGAAGAACTCGCGGCGTTCGGTTTTCTGAGCCGGCCTTTGTTGCTCTATGTTTTTCAGCCAACGGACAAAGGCACGCGCAAGTTTCAACTCGTCGATCTGAAAGCGACATCCCATAAGCTCGCCGCACAGTTGAGCGTGCGCCTCGAACGCCGTTCTGAACCAGTGGAGCTGTCTGGCGGCGATCCGCAGGGGCTTGTTAGTCGGTGGCAGATTTGAGATTAACTGGCGAAGATCAAACATGGGCCGCGTACCTCGCAAAGAGGGAAGACAGCACATCTCCGTTCTGCGTCGGGAGGGCCTGCAAGATGTCATCTTGCAGCGCGGTTGCCAGAGCGGTCGCGGCTTGGATCATCTTCGCGTATTCTCCACTCTCGCGGTCCGAGAGCAAGTACAGCAGAACGGAAAAGACAGCGACCTGCGCGACCGTTTCCTTTGAGACGGGGGAATGGGCGTCCAGATAATCGATCCGGACAGGCTCTTCCCTGAGAAGCTGGAGGGCTAGTTGCGCGGCGAACTGCTCGGGCGCGCCGCGCGACGTGACCTGGATAAAGGCTTTTCTCCCGGCGCTCTGGCTGACAAGCGCCCTACTGGCGCCCAGGTGGCTCAGAACAATTTTCATCGTCTCGTAGAATACAGCGGAGAATTCCTCTTGCCCGCCGGGGACCATCACGTCCTGGAGCTTGTGAGATCCCAGCGTCGCCTCGCCGAAAACCGTATGCACGACGCTGCTTACCATTTGGTCGACGCTGCGGGCGAGCAGCCCCATTTCCCGAAGCGCTGTCAACGCTATCCTGGAGGCAGGGGGAGGAAGATTGGTCGGCGCCGTCTCCTGCACGGCGTCACATCCCCTCCTCAGCGCATAACGCAATCCGCGCAACGCGTCCTTTAGTTGCGTTGCGTCTGGAGCGAATTGTGGCCCAATGCCCATGACCTACCCCCATGACCTTATTGCACCGCTTTCGCTGCGCCGGCTGCCGCCAACATAGCTCCTCCGCGTCTCGGAGTGGACTCTATAAATCGCCGAGTCGCCTCGTAACTTGCAACGCCCGCCTGACTGCCGAGACCAGTCGCGTTCAGCGCCGAAGACGCTTGGCCGACCTCGACGGCATCGTAGGGAGAAAGGCCCTTGACAAGGCCGGCGGCAAATCCGCCATTGAAGCAATCTCCACATCCGCACGTACATTTTACCTCAACCTTGAAGGCTGGAGAATGGAACTCCAGGCCCGTCTGGTCGAGATAATAGGCGCCATCGGCACCAAGTGTCAGGATAACGCACCCGGCGCCCCTGCTCAGCAGGAAGTGGGCAAGGTCGCGGTTCTCCGTCAATCCGGATAGCGCCTTGGCCTCCTCTTCGGATGGAAGGAAATAGTCCGTGTAGGGAAGAAGAGCCTCGACCTTCGGCAGGTCTTCCGGCGTCGAAGCGAATACGTCAAGAGTGGTGATCACACCCCGGCGGCGCGCCTCTGACATCAGTTCCGCCGTCCTGCCAGTGTCATCCATGCGATTCATGAGGCCAACGCCGCCGATATGCAGGATTTTTGTGTCCAGCAATCCATCAATGTCTGAATCTGATACGTAGAATGCGTCCGTGGCGCCCCGTTTGTGAAGGGCCGGACGCGTGCCGTCCGGACGCGTGGTCACGATCGAGGAAGAGGTCGAGAATCCCTCGCAGCGCTGCATCATACGGATGTCCACCCCGTATGAGCTGAGCTTCATGCGGACCCAATCGCCCATGTCGTCGTACCCGACACCTCCGACCGCCTGGACGCGCAGGCCGTATTTGGCGGCGACGATGGCGGCAGATCCCGCCGCGCCCGAGACCGCGAGCGTATAGTCCTCCACGAAATATGTCTGGCCTCCAGGCGGTATCGCCGTAACTGGGCGGCAGAGAGCGTCGAAGGTGTAGAAACCGACGCAGCTAAGATCGAATGTCGTCGACATCAGTTCCCCCCCACGCGAGCGCCGTCTTCGCCGAAGAAGTAGAGGCGACTTGTATCGAAACCCACCGCAATGGCGCTGTCGATCGGGGCGCGGAATTCACGCCCCGCCTTGATCTCGACGGTCTTGTTCGCCGTGCGTACCGTGAGGTAGGTGATGTCGCCTGTTGGCTCCACGCCGTAAACCAGCCCCTGGAGGTTGTCTCCGCCAACTAGGCAGTCCTCCGGACGTATACCGAGCGTGATGTTTCCGGAGAGATTTGCAGGGCAAGGAACCCTGGCGCCCGCGGCTGAGAAGGTGCCGTTCTGTGCCGTGCCGGCGATGAGATTCATCGGCGGTGAACCGATAAAGCCCGCCACGAAGGTGTTGGCCGGGTTCGAATAGATGTCGTCCGGGGTCCCGATCTGCTGAATGACGCCTTTGTTCATGATCACGATGCGATCAGCCAGCGTCATCGCCTCGATCTGGTCGTGGGTGACATACACAGTGGTCACCTTCAGTTCCCGCTGCATATGCTTGATCTGCACGCGCATGCTGGCACGCAGCTTCGCGTCCAGATTGGACAAGGGCTCGTCCATGAGGAATACCTGCGGCTGGCGCACGATTGCCCGCGCGAGCGCCGCGCGCTGCCGTTGTCCCCCCGAGAGCGCGCCGGGCTTACGTTCCAGGAAGGGACCCAATTCGACCATTTCAGCCGCACGCCGGATGCGCTCATCGTGCTGTGCCTTCGGCACCTGACGCATCCTCAACGGGAAGCGGATGTTCTCGTAGATCGACATATTCGGATAGAGCGCATAGCCCTGAAAGACCATGGCCACGTCCCGATCCCGGGCGTCGATGTCGTTCATCAACTCGCCGCCGATGCGGATCTCGCCTTCCGTTGGGTGTTCAAGGCCAGCAATCATCCGCATCGTCGTCGTTTTTCCGCAACCAGATGGGCCCAGGAGAACCAGGAATTCTTCGTCGACAATGTCGAGGTTCATGTCCTGTACGCCGACGAACGATCCGAAGCTCTTGACGATGTTCTTGAGTAGAATGGAAGCCATGGCTTATCCTTTCACGGCACCCATCGTCAGCCCGCGCGAAAGATGCTTTTGGATCAGGATCACGAGGATCAGGATCGGAGCGAAGGCGATGAATGAGACGAGTGCGATTGCGTTGTAGATCACCCCATCGGAGCCGCCGGTAAAGTTGGCGAGGGCAACCGACATCGTGTAGGCTTTCGACGTCGAGGCGATGAGGAGTGTGAAGAGAAACTCGTTGATAGCGAAAATGGCCGCGATTACCGCCGCGGTGATGATGCCGGGCAGACAGGCCGGGATCATGATCTCCCGGAGAATGGTCAGGTCGCTTGCACCGTCGGTCCGCGCCGCGTCCTCCAACTCCTTCGGAATATCCAGCATGTAGCTGCGGATGATCCAAGTCACGAGGCTGAGATTGATGGCAGCGTAGATGAGCATGAGCGCCCAGACGGAGTCGAGCAGGCCGATGTTCTTGAACAGGAAGAAGATCGGTACAGCGACGATCGCCGGGGCCATCATCCGTGTGGAAAGGATGTAGAAGCCGATATCTTCGCGCCCCTTGAACTCGTATCGGGCAAGCGCAAAGGCTGCTGGAATTGCCAGGACAAGGTCGATGACGACAGACCCCGCTACGGCCAGAATGGAGTTTCGCAGGTAGAGCGCAATGGGCCAATCGCTTACGAGGAGGCGCCACGCATCCAGGCTCCAGGTCGGCCAATAGATGGGTTCGGGAACGATGATCTCGGTGCGCGGGCGGAAGCCGATGGTCAGAAACCACAGGATTGGCACCACGCAGACCAACGCCCAACTGACGAGGATGATGTAGCGGACGAGAAGGTTCTCACCACCGGATTTGCGAACGCTGGCCATGTCACGACTTTCCTGACTTGAATGCACGCTTGACGATCGTTTGGGCGACGACAATCGTGATGAATAGCATCAGGACAGAGGCGGCGGACGCATAACCGAAGTTGAACATCCGGAAGCCCTGGCGATAGATGAAGTAGCTCATTGTCTCCGTCGCGCCGCCGGGAGTGCCCTGGGTCATAATGTAGACATTGGTGAACATTGTCGTGATATCGATGCCTCGCAGCGTTACCGCGACGACGATTATCGGTCGCATCATCGGAAGCGAGATGTTCCAGAAGATGCTCGACCAGCTTGCCCCGTCGAGCCGGGCGGCTTCTTCAATTTCCTCGTCCTGTCCCTGGAGGGCGCCGACAAAGATGATGAAGAGGAACGGGGTCCACTGCCAGACATCGGCAACGATAAGGGTCAGACGCGCCAGCCATATGGACGACAGCCAGTCGACATTGTTCGACACCAGTCCGACCGACATCAACAGATCGGAAATCACGCGGCCGTCATTGAAGGCGAGCTTCCAAATGAATGCGACCGCCGACGGCATGAACAGCATCGGCATCAGGAAGACGATGCGCCAGCCGCGTACAAATGAATCGCGGTAGCAAAAGAACGCAACTGTCATTGCTATGGTTGTCTGGAGGCCCAACGACAGGCCGCCGATAATTGCGGTATTGCCCAGCGCCGCCCAAAATTCTCGATCTTGGATGATGCGCATGTAGTTCCCGAGGCCGGCCCACGACCAGTTCACGAACTTGACGACGAAAAGGCTCTGATAAATCGCAAACAGACCAGGGTAGAGCGTGATCGCAAGCAAGTACAGGACCGCGGGTCCGACAAGAAGATAGGGAAACATCTTCTTGGCGGTCGCCGAGCGAGGACGGCGGACCGAGATTGCCGCCGCAGCGGGAGCGGCTTTTGCCGCCCCCTTTTCAAGTCTTTGAGATAGATGTGCCATGGACTTAGAACGGCAAAGCCTTACCGCCACCAACATACGTGCCCGGTGCCACATCTGCATAAGCGACGGGGCCGTTGCCACCTGAGAAGCCGTTCTTCTCCATAATACTCGTCCACGCCGCCTGGCCGTTCTCAAGAGCTTCCTTGGCGGAGATCTGGCCAGTCACTGCGCGGTTAATCTCGTTACCGAGGGCCTGCTCCATCTCGAACATGCCCGGTAGGCGGGGCGCGCACCAAGCATGTTCAAGGCTATCCGCCCAAACCTTGGCCGGTTGACTGACCGCTCTTAGCCGCTCATTGGCCAGTACTGAGCGATAGCCCGGCGCCACGCCGTTGGCATTGGCTTCGTTCATGGCCATGATGGAGGAGGTCGTAAGGAAGGCGAGCATCAAGAATGCGCCTTCTGGGTTCTGCGAGGTTGCAGCAACGCAAGATGTCGAGCCTGCAATGTTCGGCGGAGCGAACACACCACCCGAAATCCGCGGCTCATAGATCGTCACGAAATCATCAACGATTTTCGATTGGTCCGGACGCATGGCCTGCGTGCCGCTGTCCTGCCAACTGATATTGGCAGCAAGCTGACCGCCGAGCCAGGCAGCTCGGTTTTCACCCCAGCCGGCGCCCGACACGCCCTCGATGGCATTTTTTTGGAGCGCCATGATGATTTCCATGGCCTTCATGCCGGCATCGCTCGCCAATTGGGGATTCCACTGATCGTCGAATAGCTTCAACCCGGCCTGCGCGGCGATGTGCTCCCAAGTGTAGGTAGCCCAGAAGCCACGCGCCGCCATCAGGCCGACGCCCGATACGCCGCCGCCGAGTTTATTTGCTTCAGCGGTAATGCGGATGAGTTCGTCATAAGTCGGAACGGAGTTCGCACGATCGATCGGTCCGCCGAGGATTTTCTCCATGATCGATTTGCGAAGGTGCACCATCTGAATGTCGCAATCGAACGGAATGCCGACGAGCTTTCCGCCGAAATAGCCGTAGTTGAGGCGATATGTGTCGTAGAAGTCGTCCAGCGGGAGCTTCCACTTTTCGGCGAACTCGGTGAGCTCATACAGGAAGCCTGGACCGGCGAAATCACCTAACCACGGGGAGAAAAACTGCAGCGCGTCAAAGGAAGCGTTGCCTGAGATGAACTCGGAAACGGCCTTGTCGTAGAAGCTGTCGTCCGGGATAGGAACAAGCTCCACCTTGATGCCGGACAACTGTTCGAATGGCTTGAGACCCTCAGCCGCGGACTCCTGGTCTGCTGCTCCAACCGCGAAGCGGACGGTTTTACCTGCTTGCTCCGAACGTACCTGTTCCCAATCGACCGTTCTGATCCAGTCTTTTGCCGGATCCCACAACGGCTCGTCCGACATCGAGTAAAGCTTGCGGTAGTCCTCCCGCACGTAGTCCTTAACCGAGATTTTGTCGAGAATCGACTGGATATCCGGAAGATCGGACTGGGCGAAGGCCGGCAGCCTCAAGCTGGCGGCCGCACCTGCGGCCAGGCCCAACACTGCAGTCTGCCGCAGAAACTTGCGACGCGACACACCCGTACTCAATATAGTCATTAGCTGTTCCTCCCGAATATTAGCTAATCAGTTGAATGCCCATGGAGGCAAGACTGTTTTGGCGCGGCCTCCATTCCGTGCCTTTGCGGCGGCGTTCCTCGCTTCGCAGCGAAAGAACAATTGCCACAGCAAAATACAATGTGTTCACGTTGACTGGATGTCAACCAATTTTTCGGCCATTGCGACGTTCCGCCTGCGAACATTGATGGTCCCAGATGCAAATGTGTGCGAAAAATTGCCCCCGTGGGGTAATGGCAGGCGAGGCGCTGGCGGCAGGTCGGACGAGAGCGCCTCCCCGTCTTGGCGGAAGGGCCGCCTGTATTTGGACCTTTGCCATCGTGTTCACCAGGAGGAGGTGAAATCGCGACGGCAGTGTGCTATCGACCGCTACGCCTGTAGAACCAATGAGGAACTCAAAATGCAGATCACGTCTCCAGTTGTGATGGCCCAGAGCGAGTCTGAGAGGTTGCGAGCTCGCGTCGTGTGGCTGTATCACGTGGAGAACTACACGCAGAACGACATTGCCAAACAGCTTGGTATTAATCGCGTGATGGTCGTCCGACTCTTGGCGGAGGCGCGGCGTCGCAATGAGGTGCGCGTTTCCATTTCGTCCCCGCTCTCAGACATGGTGGCGCTCGAAAGGGAGCTTGAGATCGCCTTCGGGGTCACGCGGGCAATCGTCGCGCCATTCAGTGACCCTGACGGAGACCCTACGAAAGTTATCGCCGCTGCCGCCGGAACGCTCATAACCGGGATGATGAAATCGGGTATGGTGGTCGGAGTGGGCTGGGGTCGAACCCTTTACAATACGCTGCCCTTCATTGCGGGCGCTACCCTCGAAGACTTCCGCGTTGTCTCCTTGTTGGGGGGCATTTCTGCGGCGCGGCGTTTCAATCCAGCCGAATTTGCCTGGCAGTTCGCGGAATTATTCATGGGGGAGGGATTCCTGGTGCCCGCGCCGGCGGTGGTCGACAGTCCGGAAACCAAGCACGCTCTGCTCGAGAGGTGCGGGCTTGCGGCAATCTTCGAGATGGCGGACAAGCTCGACGTTGCCCTTTTATCCGTCGGCGGGATTTCGGCCCTTACAACGAGCTATCGCACGGGCTATTTGAGCGAGGCTGACCGCCGCTCCCTCATCGAGGCGGGCGCAGTCGGCGACGTCCTTTACAACTTCATCGACAAGCAGGGCAACTTGATCGATCACGAGGTTAATTCCCGCGTTATCTCGGTGAATCTTGATCGCTTGCGTCGCACACCGGAGCGTGTGCTGATCTCGGGCGGGCCGGAAAAACTGCACGCGCTGCTCGCCTCTCTCGCCACCATAAAGCCGACCACTTTCGTAACCGATGAGCAAACGGCAAAAGCGTTGCTGTCCGCGGCTGAGCGGACCGACCCATAGAGGTCCCCGAGGAGGCGCGGCGTACCGTGGCGTAACGCTTAGCCTGCATTCAGCGGAACATTCTTTATGTGACTAGGTTATTTGTTCTGATCTGTTCGCGCGGGTCCGGCGTTAGCGTCCTTGCATGCGCGCCCATCGCTTAGCGTAAAATTCGGGTCGCGATGGGCGATCAAAGCAATGCCATTTCCAGGCGAAGCCCGCGCGCTCTGGGATACCAAATGACACGCCTGCCGCTGTGCTGCAGGCATCGCGAATGCCTGAACGCCGATATCAGCGTCGGTCAAGTTTGATGGCATCCACAAAAGGAGCACGCGAGGGTTCCCGAGCTCCAGCTTAACTCCTTGATATCCGGATTTTTGCGGCGAAGACGCTTCGCCCAAGCGCGGTCATTGCCTCTGATTAAGAACAACTACATTGACGAAATAACAAATGTACATTACCTACATTGCTGACAGCGGATATCGGGAGGAGTGAAATGCCCATCAATGTTGCGCCAACAGGCCTTGCGCGGGACCTCATGCGACGCGAGGAAGAAGGAAGGCCCATCCGTATAGGCCTTGTAGGCAGTGGAGAAATGGGTACCGACATCGTGACCCGTGTCGCCCACATGTCAGGGATCGAAATCGGTGCGATTTGCGATCTGAACGTCGCGCGCGCGCGTGATGCGGTGGACATAGCCTACCGATCCGACGGCCACCATCGCGACGCGGCCAATTCGGTGGACCTGAACGCCGCCATCGAAAGCGGAAAGATCGCGATCACCGCCGATTCGGCCAACATTCTCAACAGCGGTCTCATCGACGTGGTAATTGACGCGACCGGCGTACCTGCGGTCGGCGCCGAGATCGGGCTCGCCGCCATGGAGCATGGCAAGCACCTGGTGATGATGAACGTTGAGGCCGACGTGACGATCGGCGCCTATCTCAAGAGCGAAGCGGAGCGTCTTGGGGTGACCTACTCGCTCGGCGCGGGTGACGAACCGTCTTCATGCATCGAACTCATCGAGTTCGTGTCGGCCATGGGACATCCGATCGTCGCGGCCGGCAAGGGCAAGAACAATCCTCTGAACGTCGACGCGGTTCCAGACGATTATGCCGAGGAAGCCGCGCGCCGGAATATGAATGTCCGGATGCTCGTTGAGTTCGTCGACGGCTCCAAGACCATGGTCGAGATGGCGGCGATCGCGAACGCCACGGGACTGGTCCCGGACAAGCCGGGCATGCACGGTCCGGCGGCCACGCTGGACCAGCTCTCCTCGGTCCTGATCCCGGAGAAGGATGGTGGCGTCCTCTCGAAGGCCGGTGTCGTCGATTACTCCATCGGCAAGGGCGTGGCGCCGGGCGTTTTCGTTGTCGCCGACATGTCGCATCCGCGCATTTCCGAGCGCATGGAAGACCTCAAGATGGGCAAGGGGCCATACTTCACCTTCCATCGCCCCTATCACCTCACCTCGCTTGAGGTCCCGCTCACCTGTGCGCGTGTCGTGCTTTATGGCAAGCCGGACATGGTGCCGCTCTCGACCCCGGTTGCGGAAGTCTGCGCAGTCGCCAAGAAGGACCTTGCGCCCGGCGAAAAGCTCGATGCTATCGGGGAGTACTCGTATCGGGCTTGGATCATGACGGCGCCGGAGGCTCGGTCCTCCTCGGCAATCCCGTGCGGCCTCCTTCAGAACGGTACCGTCACGCAGCCGATCCGTAAAGGAGAGCTTATTACGTATCAGAACGCATCTGTTGCGCCCGGCTCGCGTATCGCGGAACTCCGCGCGCGGCAGGATGCGCTTATTTACGGAAAGGAGGCTTGATCATGTCGGGACGCGCCCGGGCGATGCAAGTAGAAACCGAGACCAGCAATCTGCCCTTCATCTACCGCCAATACGAACGCGAGCAGCTTCTCGATGCGCTCCGAAAGATGCACCTTATTCGCCGGTTCGAGGAAGGTGCCGAAGAGTGCTATATGCGCGGACTCATTCACGGGACGATGCATCTTTCTATCGGCCAGGAAGCGAGCGCGATGGGGATCTGCATGCCTCTTGTCAACGAGGACCAGATAACCTCTACCCATCGCGGCCACGGCCACTGCATCGCCAAGGGCGCCGACGTGAAGCGGATGTTCGCAGAGTTCTTTGGCAAGACTACCGGTTATTGCGCGGGCCGCGGCGGCTCGATGCACATTGCCGATGTGTCGACCGGGAACCTGGGCGCAAATGGGATCGTCGGGGGCGGGCTTCCGATCGCAGTCGGCGCGGCTCTCACGGCAAAGCGGCTTCGCACCGGCAAGGTTGTGGTCTGCTTCTTCGGTGACGGCGCGAACAACGAGGGTGCCTTCCATGAGGCGCTGAACATGGCGGCCATTTGGAAGCTGCCGGTCGTTTTCGTGTGCGAAAACAACGGTTACGGCATGTCGACCTCGACCGCCCGCTCGACTGCGGTCGCTAACGTCGCCGATCGTGCAGCCGCCTACTCCATGCCGGGTGTGATCGTCGACGGCAACGTATTGTCGGACGTCGCGGAAGCTTCGCATGATGCGGTTGAGCGGGCCCGCCGCGGCGACGGACCGACGCTCATCGAATGTAAGACCTACCGGTATCGCGGACACTCCAAGAGCGACCGCAATCGCTACCGAACGAAGGACGAGATCGACGACTGGATGACCAACCGGGATCCGATCAAACGCTACGAAGCACAGTTGATCGAGTTCGGCATCGCCACGTCGGACGAGCTTGAGGCGATCCGCAACAGTGTGCAGCAGGAAATCGACGCTGGGATTGAATTCGCGAAAGCAAGTCCGATGCCGTCTATCGATGGCCTCGCCGACAACGTCTACACGCTCGAGGCATGACATGAACGCGCCAGTCAGAGAAATCAGCTACTCACAAGCCATCCAGGAAGCCATGGCGATCGCCATGGAATCGGATGAGCGCGTAATCCTCATGGGCGAGGACATCGGCGTCTATGGCGGCGCCTTTCAGGTGACGGGCGATCTGATTGACCGCTTCGGTCCCGACCGCGTCATGGATACCCCCATTTCCGAGCTTGGCGGCGCAGGTGTCGCCGTCGGCGCTGCGGTCACCGGCTTGCGGCCGATCTTCGAGTTCCAATTTTCCGATTTCGCAGCGCTCGCAATGGAGCAGATCGTCAACCAGGCGGCCAAGATGCGCTACATGCTTGGCGGGGCGGTGTCCGTTCCACTCGTCATGCGTTTTCCCGCCGGCTCCGGAACCGGGGCTGCCGCACAGCACAGCCAGAGCCTGGAAGCGTGGCTAGGCCATGTGCCGGGGCTGAAGGTCATTCAGCCGGCGACGCCGCATGACGTGAAAGGCATGCTCCTTGCTGCCGTGGCGGATCCGGATCCGGTGATGATCTTCGAGCACAAGCTGCTATACAAGATGAAGGGGCCAGTTCCGGAGGGACATTACACGGTGCCGCTCAACAAGGCGGAGGTCCGCAGGGAAGGGCACGACGTTTCGATCGTCGCAACCTCGATCATGGTTCACAAGGCCCTGGAGGCTGCGGAAGTGCTTGCCGGCGAAGGCGTCAGCGCGGAAGTGATCGATCTTCGCTCGATCCGCCCGATTGACCAAGAAACGGTGATCGCCAGCGTCAAGAAGACCTCCCGGCTGATCTGCGTCTATGAAGGCGTGAAAACGCTTGGTGTCGGCGCGGAGATCAGTGCGATGATCGCCGAAAGCGAGGCGTTCGACTACCTCGATGCTCCGATATTGCGTCTCGGCGGGTCCGAGACGCCGATCCCCTACAACCCCGAACTGGAAAAGGCTGCCGTCCCGCAGGTGCCGGAGATAGTCGATGCGGCCCGAGGCCTTGTCAGGGGAGTGCGATAGATATGGCGACCGAAGTCATTTTGCCGAAGGTGGACATGGACATGGCCACGGGCAAGATCTCGAAGTGGTTCTTCGGCGAGGGCGATGCCGTGAAGGAGGGTGACGTCCTTTTCGAGATCGAGACTGACAAAGCGGCTATGGAAATCGACGCGCCGGCAAGCGGGATCCTGCGTAACGTGACCGGCAAGGAAGGCGTGGATATCCCAGTCGGGTCCGCCGTCGCCTGGATCTATGCCGAGGGAGAGGCCGTCAACGAGACGGCCGTCCCTCCTGCGGCATCGGCCTCCGTCCAAAGCTCGCCGGTGGTGTCCGAAGGAAAGGCGCCGGCCGCAGGCGCTGCTGTTGAACGGCAAGCGGGAAGCGCACCCCGCGTGACGCCGCTTGCAAGGCGCCTCGCGCGGGAACGGGGACTGGATCTTGCCACATTGAATGGCAGCGGCCCGCATGGCCGCGTTGTCAGCGCCGATGTGCTGGCGACCTCGAACAGTGTTGCCGATGCCGGGGTACAGACGGAACCCACCCGGACAGCGGCCCCATCGGAGACTACGGACAACCTAGCAGGCGAGAACGTGCTTCGGCACTTTCCCGATGGGTCCTACGAGCTTCAGGTGCACAGCTCCATGCGTCGGACAATCGCTCGGCGACTCGTCGAGGCCAAGGGCACCGTTCCGCACTTCTACCTTTCGGCAGACTGCCGTCTCGATGCGCTCCTGAAATTGCGTGCGGAACTTAATGCTGCGGCGCCGCTGGTCGAGAGCTTACCGGCCTACAAGCTCTCGGTGAACGACCTCGTCATCAAGGCCTATGCACTAGCCCTGGCGGGTGTTCCGGATTCTAACGTGTCGTGGACGGACGAGCATCTGGTGCGCCACAGCCATTCGGATGTGGGAGTCGCGGTTTCCGTCCCGGGTGGACTTATCACCCCGATCATCCGCCAGGCGGAGCAAAAGAGCCTTTCGACCATTTCGAACGAGATGAAGGACTTGGCCGTGCGTGCCAAGGCAGGAAAGCTGAAGCCGAACGAATACCAGGGCGGTACGGGAGCGGTGTCTAACCTCGGAATGTACGGCGTGAAGGAATTCGCCGCGATCATCAATCCCCCACACTCCACGATTCTGGCGGTCGGCGCCGGAGAGAAGCGGCCGGTGGTAACCGCAGAAGGGGAGTTGGGCGTTGCGACGGTTATGAGCGTGACACTGTCCACGGACCATCGTGCCGTGGATGGTGCGCTGGGCGCAGAGCTTCTCGCGAAGTTCCGCGCGCTCATCGAGAATCCATTGAGCATGCTGGTCTAGTTTCCTCCCGCAACTCTGGGGGATTGCTGCAGCGGCGCAGTTGAGCCGAGGCGCGTCCCCCAATTTTTTTTAAGGAATGCTCATGTCCTACGACGTCATCGTTATCGGTTCGGGTCCGGGCGGCTATGTGACCGCCATCCGGTCGGTGCAACTGGGTTTGAAGACGGCGATCGTCGAGCGCGAACACTTAGGTGGCATATGCCTCAACTGGGGCTGCATCCCGACCAAGGCGCTCTTGCGTTCGGCGGAAATCCTCGACCATGCCAATCATGCCAAGAATTACGGGCTGACGCTCGAAGGCAAGATGACCGCCAACGTCAAGGACGTCGTGGCCCGCTCTCGCGCCGTCTCGGCACGGCTGAATGGTGGCGTCGGCTTTCTCATGAAGAAGAACAAGATCGACGTGATCTGGGGTGAAGCGAAGATCACCAAGCCCGGCGAGATCGTCGTCGGTGCGCCGTCGAAGCCGGCCGTTCAGCCGCAGAACCCGGTTCCGAAGGGCGTCAAGGACGAGGGCGCCTACACCGCCAAGCACATCATCATCGCAACCGGCGCGCGTCCGCGGGCGCTTCCCGGCATCGAGCCGGACGGCAAGCTGATCTGGACCTATTTCGAGGCGATGAAGCCCGAGGAGATGCCGAAGACCATGCTCGTCATGGGCTCCGGCGCCATCGGCATCGAATTCGCGAGCTTCTACCGCTCGATGGGCGTCGACGTCACGGTCGTCGAGCTCCTGCCGCAGATCATGCCGGTCGAAGATGCGGAAATCTCCGCCTTCGCCCGCAAGCAGCTTGAGAAGCGCGGGATGAAGATCTTCACCGACGCCAAGGTGACGAAGGTCGAGAAGGGTTTCAACGACGTGACCGCCCATGTCGAGACGAAGGACGGCAAGGTGACGCCCATCAAGGCAGACCGCCTGATCTCCGCCGTCGGCGTCCAAGGCAACATCGAAAACCTCGGCCTCGAGGCGCTCGGCATCGAGACGAGCCGCGGCTGCATCGTCACCGACGGCTACGGCAAGACCAATGTTGCCGGCATCTACGCGATCGGCGATGTCGCCGGCCCGCCGATGCTGGCGCACAAGGCCGAGCACGAGGGTGTGATCTGCATCGAGAAGATCGCCGGCGTCCCGGGCGTGCATGCGCTCGACAACGGCAAGATCCCGGGCTGCACCTACTGCGACCCGCAGGTGGCCTCCGTTGGCCTTACCGAGGCGAAGGCCAAGGAGCTCGGCCGCGACATTCGCGTCGGCCGCTACAGCTTCGGCGCCAACGGCAAGGCGATCGCACTCGGTGAAGACCAGGGCCTGATCAAGACGATCTTCGACAAGAAGACGGGCGAGCTGCTCGGTGCCCACATGGTCGGCGCGGAAGTCACCGAACTCATCCAGGGCTTCGTCGTCGCAATGAACCTTGAGACGACCGAGGAAGAGCTGATGCACACGATCTTCCCGCACCCGACGCTCTCGGAAATGATGAAGGAAACCGTACTCGACGCCTACGGAAAGGTGCTGAACGCCTGAGTGGCCCTTGCCTCACGCAAGCATCTTGCACGGCGTTGATCATGAACTGCCGAAGGGCTCTATCTGCTCCATTGGGAAAACTCGGTTGTGCCAAAACTTCCATGACGGCGCGAGCCCCTAGCGAGGGCGAGTAGCATGCGCGCCGAAGAAGAGCGCAGTGGCAAGCGCGTATTCAATTTGGAATTTGCTGGGGGACGGTTCGCCTCGCAACCTTGATCGGTTTGTGATTGTCCAGCTGCGGGACTACTAAGAATCTACCCCGCCGGGCAGTCACGTCGGCTCCAGGCCTTGAAAATCGTGGGCAGGGCAGGAGTAGAATAGTGGCGATGCAGCCGTAGGCAAAAGGGTCTTTCATTTAGCTAAGACCGCTTTGCCGCCACACTAGGGACATCGGTCCGACGCGCATGGTGGTCCGCAATGGGTCGCCTCGCGACCTTGGATGCGCGCAGCACAAGCGTCCGCTGTTGGCGCAAACATGCCGCCACATGGATCCATCACGATGTCGGCTTCCGGGACGCCGCAGGGGGACGCCCCTACGTCCAGGATTGGGCGCAAACCTGCCATTTCCGCACAGCGAATTGACAATCCGCTTCAGGGCGAAACCGGTATTTCGGCTCCCGTGCAAGATTGGCGATTACTTCAAGCGCAGTACCATGATCAACTCGTCGTCCTCAGTGCCGTGACCAATGAAGCCGTTTGGAATGCGGCCAACCTCTAGGAAACCATGGCGTTAATAGAAGTGTATCGCTGCCGAATTCTCCGCACTCACGGCAAGCTCCAGCTGCAGGACGCCGCGGTTTCGTGCATGTTCTGTAACGCCGTGCAAAAGGTCTGTGGCAATCCCGGTCCCGCGTACGCCTTTCCGCACATAGACGCTGACAAGCCTCGCGCGATGCGCCATTTTTCTCGCACGCTCAAACCTGAGTCCCATCATGCCGACAGGCTGCCCACTCAGAAGCGCGACAAACACCGGCTGATCCAGGTGCTGGCACCATTCATGGTCGGAGAGATGGGCCCAATCGCTAAATACACTCGCAAACGAAAACGGTTCATGTGAAAGCGCCTCCAGACGTATGCGGCGAAACACGTCGACGTCCTCGACTGGTAGGCGTCTGATTACCGCCCCTTGTTCAATCGACACATCGACCTCCACCAAAGTTCCTAGTTCTGGCTGAAATGCCGTATGCTGCCACCCTCAGATCTGTGGCACGTAGACGCTCCAGCATCGAAACCGCTCGGCATCCGCCCGTGCTCAAAATCCCGACAACTGCCACTCGACCGACCCCGACGTAGCGACCCCGCCGGCGATGTGCGCCCACAACTCTGCCCAGATCGGATCCCGGGTGAAACTTCCGAGATCACCGCTCGACTGCACCAAATGCATCTCCGCGTATTCTGAAAGGGGCCTCGGGGCATCGCCGAAAAGCTCCTGGAAGGGATAGCCGCCCGCAGGCTTCAAGATACGATGCCCCCAGAGCCCGGGTCGATCGTCCCCACGCAGCTCGGTCAAGAGATCGAAATTACCGGATTGCTCGAGGCCGACCGCGGTTAGATGGCGCATAAGCGGGTAGTAGATGGTCTGGCGACATCCCCCAAGTGCCCTCACGCCGGGCAGAATGGATGTCACCAGGAACACTGTATAGAGGCTGGGCACGATCGCTCGTTGCCGAAGCGCCGCTGCGATACTGTTCGGCCGGAACATCACTTTAAAGCTGGACGGGGCAGCAGCCCTGAGGGCGTTGTCCTGGAGGCGGAGTGGAACAATCCTACCTTTTTCCATCCGCCAGAACAGATCGGTCGTTCTGCGTACCCAACCCTGCCAAGGTCCAACGTTCAGGCGATCCATGGCGTGCAGGATGCTCTCGGCAGCCTTTCCGTCTTCGATGAAACCAGCCGACATCCAGGATCCCGCGTCGTCGAGATGATCGGCGACCAGGTCTGCGATGTCGAAATCGTCGAGCTGAAGTAGCTTGATGGGCGAGGGGAGCTTCCCGTGCCAGAGGGTTTGATTGGCCGCCCTGATTGCGTCGGCCGCAGAAGCAAATTCCTCCGACGGCAGTTCGCCAAGGAGACCGGCGGCAGTGGCATTGGGTGCCGGATCGCCTTTGGCATTCGAGAGCGCGAAGCGATAGGGACCATTCAGAGCGCAGATGCTGAATGAATCCATCCGGCTCCGGGGTAAGCCAAAGACGTTGAGGGCCTCGTCTTCAAGCCAGAGCCAGCCGGGACCCTTCTTGGCCTTTTCCGCGAAACTGACCGTCGAGGCGTGATACGTGATGTACCATTCGCGGTTATGGACGTTCAGGCCCAACAGGCTGAACAGATGCGTATAGAACGCATCCGGTTCGATGAGCAGCAGGCAATGCGGACCGGTCTGCAGCACCGGCGACGCCACCAACTGAAGGCTGGCGCTTCGAGCTTCCTGAGGCTTGTAACCGGACCTGCGCGCCGCTCGTTCGATGCAACCGCGGAGCAGCTCCATTGCATGACGACGCACGCAACACTTTGAATGGAATTTCTCGACGTCGTGGGCAAACGAAGCGTAGTGTCGAAGGGGACGCTCCCAATACGAGGTAAGATGCGGCATCAAGGCAGACAACGCGCGTCGCACGTCGGCTGCGCTGCAGTGCTCGCCGGTCTTTCGCATTACCGTCATTTCATGATGCCAAGCTTCGGCGCAAGCACCATCATGGTGTTCGCGCTGCGCCACGTCAGATCAGGGGCCAACGCCTCTATCTCGGTATCGACGATCGCGGCTGGCAAACGTTCGGAGCAATAGCCGGGTGGAATAGCCGGCTTCAACATCAGCGAAATCAGTTCGAAAACGGAAGCTCGGGAGTTGGATGACACGATCGTGTAGAAGTTCCCGCTATTCCAAGTCAGCACTGAGTATCGGAAAAACACCCTCAGGGCGGCTCTCGTTGTCGCCAGATCGACTTGAAGATCCGTCATGGTGTTTAGGACTTCATCCTTTTTGGCGGAGATGTGACCTGTCGAGAAGAACCGGGATTTAAAAAGCTCGTCCTTCTGCCGCTCGCGTTCCTCATAAATGTCGCGGTCTTCATGAGCGAGCTTCTGCACTTGGACGAGGAGACCGCCGTGCCGTATGCGGGGAACGACGAACTCCAGCTGCTTTATCCGATCACGGTCGTACATCTGAAACGTCGTGTCCTCCAACAGCACGTCAAATCCGCCCCGAAATGGGAGGAGATCGTCGTCGGTTGCGTATCGGTCGTCGTCCAGCTCAAAAAACGGGCCGTGGAAGAAGTGCGCGTGCTCGCTTCCCCGGTTCGCAAAGAACGATGCCCGATTGGCTGCCGTTGGACTGCAGCAGAGCGTTTTGATGCGACCATTACCAAGCGTGGCGAGAGTGCGCGCAAGGCAACCAGTGCCCGTGCCCAGCGTGTATATTGTCGTGGGGGAAGCGTTGCGCGCCCAGGTCCTCAAGGCGAAGGAAAGTATCGCAGCACCCAGGCGGCATTCCTCTTCGAGCCTATAGGGAATGCTAGCAAAGTAATGGCTGTCGAAGTGTCCCCAAAGACGCCGGTGGGTATCCACGAAAACTGCGGCCTCAAGATCGAAGTCGAGCAGACTCATGTCGAGCTGCGGCTGGGCAAGGTCCGGTGCTCCACCTTGTCCGCTTGCGGTGTGTTCGAAGAACGTGGCGAATGATGTAAGCCTGGGAGCGTTTCGCCAATGTTCAATCGTTAGTCGATCCACCATAGCCATCTCCCAAATATCACCGGCGGAGGCGCGCTTCATCTCAGCTTTCATCGAGATGTTCGTTGCGACAGCATCTGCCGTGGCTGAGTTTGACAGTGCCATGTGTGGACCATAGGGAGGGGGCAGCCAATCTACCGAGTTCGGTAGATTGATGTTGTCGGGAAAGCCCATGGAGGACATCGGTCTCGAATCTGCGACCGAGCGCACTCAGATCGTGATCAACTCGAGGAAGCTCGCCTTGGCAACGGCCTGATAGCTTGTAGCAGCATCCAGTTTGGTCCTTGCCGAACGCAGGTACAATTTCACGGCGTTTTCTGAGATTCCGAGGTCCGCTGCTATCTGTTTGGAAATCCGGCCCGCTGCAAGCAGCTGCAGGCACTGCATTTCGCGCCTGGAGAGGTTCCGATAACGGTCGAACTCTCGAAGGCCGCTGGCAGAAAGCACCGTCTGATGAAGATAGTGGGAAAGAATCTGCAACTCGTGAATGCTCGAAGCGCGCAGCCGCAACCAATCGCGCCTAGGTAGGTTCGAGGTCACGGAGAAGAGGCAGCGCTCGCCTTTCGATCCCCGGGTAGGGATCGTGAGGCCATGGGGGCCGACGTCGTAGGAACACGCTTCTCTGAATAAGCGTGAGGCCTGCGCTGACCGTCGATCGAGAGAGGACCAGTCCACCGGCAGGAACCCCCACCGAACGACGTCAATCACCGGGTCAATGTCGAAGAAGCCCCTGTCGACATAAATATCAGTCCACGTTTCTGGATAGGTCGTACAGTAATAGGGGTACACGCCCGACCTACCTCCGCTGCAAACCACAAGGAATGTCATGTGCGACAAGCCATATCGCACGCAAAGTTTGTCGAGTGCAGGGTGAAGATCCTCGAGATGCTTCGCCGCCTGCAGCGTTATCAGCGACAGGGACAGTCGACGGTGATCGACTATGGGGAGAATGCTTCGGTTTGCTGCCATTGCTCTGTAATCCGAGGGTCACTCTTCAGATCGGAGACCGGATCTTATCGGCAGTGTTTCGGCAGCGAAATTGTAGGAAATACGGGCGGCCAACCTGGGCAAAGGAATGCACAAGCCGGTGCGGCTGGGATCGCTCGTATCGCCAGCCGCCTCGGCGTTGCTTGCGAACACGACGCGGTGCAAATTCTCTCCGCGCCGGTGATGAACGCGAGCATCATGGTGCTTCCGACTGGTCTTGTGCTTGTGAGGCTTGTGCGGATGTCATGACTTGCCTCCTCGACAGGTGGCCAAATCGAGGCGTTCACGCGTAACGGGCGATTGCGAGATCGGTGGCGTCGATCTCCGGTTTGCGGTCGCTGACGAGATCCGCGATCACCCGGGCCGAGCCGGAACTCATCGTCCAGCCGAGCGTGCCGTGACCGGTGTTAAGGTACAGGCCGGCGATCTTCGTCGGGCCTATGACCGGCGTACCATCCGGCGTCATCGGGCGAAGGCCCGACCAGAAACTGGCCTTCGACACGTCGCCGCCCGGGAAGAGATCGGTGACGGAATGTTGAAGCGTGAGGCGGCGGGGCTCGCCGAGATCGTTGCTGTAGCCGGAGATTTCCGCCATGCCGCCGACGCGGATGCGGTCGCCGAGCCTTGTAATGGCGATCTTGAAGGTCTCGTCCATAACCGTCGATTCCGGAGCGCGCGACGCGTCGGTGATCGGGATCGTCAGCGAATAGCCCTTGACCGGATAGACCGGCAGGCGGATGCCGTGCGGTCTGACGAGGAGCGGCGAGAAGCTGCCGAGCGCCACGACAACCGCGTTGGCCTCAAGGGTTCCGTGCGCGGTAACGACGCTGCGCACACGACCGCCTTCAATGTCGAGGCCGCGGATGATGCTGTCATAGTTGAAGCGTACGCCGAGGCTTTCCGCCTTTTTTGCAAGCCCGTTGGCGAACTTAAAGCAGTCGCCGGTCTCGTCCTTGGGCGTCAGCAGGCCGCCAACGATCTTGTCGCGCACATGTTTGAGAGCCGGCTCGACGCGAATGCAGCCATCGCGGTCGAGTACCTTATAGGGAACGCCGTCGGCGGCGAGCGCCTTGACGTCCTTGCCGGAAGCATCGAGCTGCTGCTGGGTGCGGAACAATTGCAGCGTGCCCTGCATGCGCTCGTCATAGGCGATGTCGGTCTCTGCACGGAGAGCGGCGAGCGAGACGCGGCTGTAGTCGGCGAGCCGCAACATGCGGCTCTTGTTGATGGCATAGCGTCCCGAGGTGCAGTTCGAGAGCATCTTCGCCATCCAGCACAGCATGGCGAAATCGACCTTCGGACGCAGAATCAGCGGTGCGTGCTCCATGAACAACCACTTCATCGCCTTCATCGGGATGCCAGGGGCTGCCCAGGGCGAGCAGTAGCCGAAGGAGACTTCGCCGGCATTGGCAAAGCTCGTCTCCAGCGCCGGGCCGGGCTGGCGGTCGACGACGGTGACGTCGTGTCCGGCCTTGGCAAGTTGATAGGCCGACGTGACGCCGACGATGCCGGCGCCGAGTACGATGACTTTCATGATGTCCTCACTGGGGAAGAGATAGGGTCAGCGGTATTGCCGCTCGTAGCGATGGCCGAGACTTGTCAGGATCTCGTAGCAAATGGTGCCGGCGTCGCGTGCGACGTCCTCGAGCGTCTGGTTGGGTCCGAGGACTTCCACGAGACTGCCGAGCTTGAAGCGGCCCTCGGGCAGGGCGGAGATATCGATGGTGATGCTGTCCATCGAGACGCGCCCGACGATCGGCAGGCGGATATCGTCGCAATAGACGGCGCCGCGGTCGCTCAGGCTGCGCGGAAGGCCATCCGCATAACCGGCGGCAATGGTTGCGAGGCGGGTTTCTGACGTTGTGACATGCGCGCCGCCATAGCCGACGCGTGTGCCGCCGGGCACGATGCGGGTCTGCACCACAGCGACATCCAGGCGCACGACCGGCTCCATCGGGTTCGCCCGGCAGGCGGTCGGCGGGCCGCCATAAAGTGCGATGCCGGGACGAGCGATGACACCATGATACGGCTTGCCTAGAAAGATGCCGCCCGAATTGGCGAAGCAGACGGGAAGTCGCGGAAACTCCGCCCCAATTCGGCTCATCTCGGCGAGCTGGCCGCCGTTCTGGTTGCTGTCAGCATCGTCGGCGCAGGCGAGATGGCTCATTATGAACAGGACACCGATTCCGTTCTCCGCCCTCACGAGGTCTGCAAGGGCTGCCCGTTCTTCCGGCGGCACGCCGAGGCGTGACATGCCGGTGTCGAATTGCAGCACCGCCGGGAGCGCGTGATGGACTGCGTGCGCTGCCCTTGCCCATTGCTGCCATTGCTCCAGCGAGTTAATAACCGGCACTATGCCTTCCTGGGCGCAGGTGGCTTCGTTGCCGGGCTGGAGGCCATTCAGCACGTAAATCATGGCATCGGCGGCAAGGAGGGGACGCAAATGCAATGCTTCTTTGAACTGGGCGACGAAGAAGTGGCGGCAGCCGTGAGCATAGAGCTTCGTAGCAACCCGGTCGGCACCGAGCCCGTAGGCATCTGCCTTGACCACAGCCGCTGCACGTGCCGGCGCAACCTCCGCGGCCAAACGCTCATAGTTGCGGGCAAGGGCGGCAAGATCGATGGTCAGGTAGCCCGACGCGCCGTGTGTAACGGTCGCTCCGACCTGCTTTTTTACCTGTGTTGAGCTGTCCATTTCCGATCCCTCCTTGCCGGCGGAGACTAGTGAAATGATCGTGAAATTGCCGACGAAACAGCACTTGATTGTTGTTCATGATCGTGATTGTTGAAAGGAACGACGAAGTTTCGGAATAATCTGCAATGACGGGACTCGATGCGATTGATCGCAACATCCTTCGGCTGCTGCGGCTGGATGCACGCACGAGCAATGCGAGCCTAGCGGCTGAAGTTGGCCTTTCACCGTCCGCTTGTTTGCGGCGCATCAGACTGATGGAACAGGCCGGTGTCATCCGCGGCTATACGGCGCTGGTGGACACATCGAACGTCGAGGCGACCATAGCCGTCATCATCAACATCACGTTGGAACGGCAGACGGAAGACCATCTGGACCGCTTCGAGGCGGCGGTACGCAGGCACCCGGAAATCCGCGAGTGCTTCCTGATGACCGGTGGCTCGGACTATCTTCTGCGCGTCGAGGTCGCCAACGCTGGCGAGTTCGAACGCATTCACAAAGAGATACTGTCGAAACTGCCGGGCGTGTCTCGAATCCACTCGAGCTTCTCAATCCGAAATGTGCTTGCGACGCGGCCGAAAGCACGTCGCTGAATGCAGAACCCAGGTCGGCATTTCCATCAACTGCTTTCAGCGTTGTCGTATCCCAGCCTGTTGACACCAATCGCGGCTCGACCCCGTCATCGGCGGATCGATCGGCATGGAGGTCGAGAATTCGCCTTCACTAGCATCGTGGGTGGTGGAAAGCGGAATCTCGAGACTGGAACGCACAGTACCCGCGTTGATTCTCAATCCAGCCGTTCATCGCAGCTTTGCCGCAGCGGCGGATGAAGACGGAAGGAGGAAATCGAGAATTGGTCTGCTTCACTTGTGGTGCACTGGCGCTTTTCATTCGGCCGGAATGATCCACTAGCATATTCCAGAGCGTGATGGCGGGTGCGCGACGTCGACGTAGGAAGAGGCTGTCGTTTGCGCGGCCGCCTTCAGGCGGGAGTGGTTCTGATGATTACAAGCTTGGACGGTATCGCGGAGAGCTACGATGTCATTGTCGTCGGTGCCGGCGGAGCCGGGCTTTCGGCAGCGGTTTTTGCGGCGCTAGCGGGAAAATCCGTTCTTGTCGTCGAACGTGCAAGACATGTCGGCGGCACAACGGCGCTGTCGGCCGGGACGGTGTGGATTCCGAACTCGCTGCATGCTAGGTCAGTTGGCGCGCAGGACAGTCTGGAAATGGCGTCTGCATTTCTCTCGGGGGTCGTCGGCACGCATTCCGAGCGGAAGCTTCGCGACCAGTTCCTAGCCAGCGGACCGGGCGCAGTCGAGTTGCTGGAGAGTCGGACTGAGGTCGCTTTTAGGGCGTATCCGACCCATCCTGACTATGAGCAGCAAGTCGACGGTGCTGTGCTTCGGGGCCGAGCTCTGGAGCCGCTTCCTTTCGATGGAAGAAGGCTGGGCAAGGACCTGCGCCTCTTACTGCCGCCAATGCCTGAATTCACGCTGTTCGGCGGAATGATGGTCGACCGTAGGGACATCAATCACCTGTTGAATCTTGCGAAGTCATGGCAGTCGTTTCGGCATTCCACCGCGCTGTTCGTGCGCTACGCTGTCGACCGACTCCGGGGCCCGAGGGGTACGCGCCTGGTGATGGGCAACGCGCTGGTCGCACGGCTTCTGCAAAGTGTGAAGAACTTGAATTGTGCCATCGTTCTGGAGACAACGGTGGAGCGTTTGCTTCTTGTGGGGGGGAAGGTCGAGGGGCTCGTGCTTTTGAACGGCACGCACCAGCGCACCGTACACGCGCGCGATGCCGTCATACTGGCTGCAGGAGGGTTCAATCACCATCCTAAGCATCGACAGCAGCTGCTAGGTGACGCCGCCTCGGCGCTTAGCCTCACGACACCGCAACATGACGGTGCGCTGCACGACCTTGCCCTTGCAGTTGGAGCGCAGATCGGACATTCGAATCTCGACGGTGCATTCTGGGCTCCGGTGTCGCGGCGTAAACGGGCGGATGGCTCGATGGCCCTTTTTCCTCACTTCATCCTCGACAGAAGCAAGCCGGGAACCGTGTGTGTCAACCAGTTGGGGCAACGCTTCGTCAATGAGGCGACCTCATACCATCGCTTCGCCCGTGCCATGATTGAGGCGCACAGGCACTCTCCCACCATACCTTGTTACATCGTCACAGATGCCATCGGCTTGAAAAAATATGGCCTTGGAATGGTGCGGCCAGGGGCGCTGAACCTGCGACCGTTCCTGAACGACGGCTATCTCACGGCCGGCGCCTCGCTGGCTGAACTTGGCGCCAAGCTCGCGATAAATTCTGGCCAGCTCGAAGCAACGGTTGCCCGCATGAACGAGTTCGGGCGCACCGGCAGAGATCTGGATTTCGGGCGCGGCGAAACCGAGTATCACCGGATCAACGGGGATGCCGCCGCCTCGGGACCTAACCCCACCCTTGGGTTGATCGAGAAGCCGCCGTTCTATGCCGTCAAACTCTATCCGTCCGATATAGGCGCCGCGGCCGGTTTGGTGACCGACGAATGGGCACGGGTGGTCGACAAGCGGGGGGTGCCGATAGCTGGGCTTTATGCGTGCGGCAACATGGCCAATTCCATTATGGGCGGAACCTATCCAGGCCCCGGGATAACCTTGGGGCCCGCCATCACCTTCGCCTATCGCGCCGTCGAGCATCTGCGGAGCGCACCGCGCGCGGATGGTTAAAGATCCACGAAGCCGGTGATCATGGCGCTGAGGGGCTCGCCCTTGGCGTCGGATCGTGAGGGCTGCGGGCGCGAATGTGCCATGATACGGCTGTAACGGCGGCGCCTTAATTTGGCCGGAAGGCGGCGAGATGAGCATCTGTGTTTGTTGTCAAGGTGGTGTTGGCTGCCAGAGGCGATCCTGCGCGACGAGGGTGTTGGCGAGGACGACGAGTTTTCGCATGACGGCGACGAGGATGACCTTGGGCGGTTTGCCGGCGGTTTCGAGCGCCTTGGCAAAGAGGGCGAGAGCCGGGTTGTAGCGGGTGGCCGTGAGTGCCGCCATGTAGAGCGCGCGCCGCGGCGCCGGCCGACCGGCACGAATGGAGCGGCGGCCGGCCCTGGCGCCGCTGTCGTTGGCGACGGGCGCGACTCCAGCCAGCATAGCCGCCTGTTTGCCGGAGCAGGTGCCCAACTCCGCCATCCCGGAGATCAATGCGACTGCGGTGGTGCGACCAATGCCGGGAATGGAGGTCAGGATCTCGGCCTTGCGGCGTAGCTCCGGTTCCTCGCCGATCCGACGTTCAATTTCGTCGTCAAGCCGTTGTACATGTCGCTGCAGGACTTTGATGAGGCGAGCGAGTTCGCCGCACAAAAAGCCGGTGTCGCTTGCCTTCAACCGGTTCTTGAGGGCGGTGAGTTCCGCCATTGCCGCTGATCTCGCGTTCACCAGTTCCTGCAGCGCCTCGATTGCCAGCGTCGGCGTTGGCGTCGCTTCCGGTCGCAGCGCCTGGGCCAGCAACGCCAGCAGGCGGGCGTCGAGGCGGTCGGTCTTGGCGAGATAGCCACAGGAGCGGGCAAACATTCGGGCTCGCAGCGGATCAACGATGGCGACAGCAAAGCCGTCGGCACTGAGCGAGCGATGGGCCGGACGGTGGAACTTGCCGGTTGCCTCACGATGCAGGCCGGTGCCAGTTGCGCCAGAATCCGCTTCAGCTGACGGATGCCGCTTTTGTCATTGCTGAGCCGGCGGCTGTGGCTCTGCGGATGGATATGGATATCCAGCCACTCTTTACACACGTCCACGCCGACATAAACTGAGGACGCCGCGTCTTGTTTGGACGAAACCTTGCCTTGCATGCGGGACTTGCTCCCCATCATCTGTTCAGGACAAACGCGAAGACGGACGGACCAAACTCATCCACGGTTCAAGCCAAGGGGCGAACGGTCCCGACCGCCAGATCCCTCGGGGGCTGCATTCCCCGAGGGATCACGCCCAAGCCTACAACCGAGACGCAAAGCAATCATGCAAGGGGGCGCCGCGGGGCCCCGTCTCTCCTTAGGCAGACTCTCGTCAGAATCTGGGGCGCAGGGGCTCCCATCCCATTTCGGCCAGGATCCCGTGGTTCGCGACGACCACCGGATCGGGATTGGGAAGAAGAATCTCAAGCGAACTCATGCCCTTGTAGCCGATCTCTCTGAGCGCCTGCGCGACTGCGGCATGGTCGATCGTTCCGGTGCCGATCGGGTCGTGCTTCCAGCTGTCAAACGGAGTGTCCGACAGGTGAAGAAGGTCCAGCTTCGACGCGACGGTGCGAACACCTTGGGCGGGATCTTCCTTGATGAAGTGGGCGTTCGATACATCGTAGCAGACGGTTAGCGCCGAGCTATTGAATTCGGTAATCCACTCCATCATCAGCTTGGCCGTCGGCAACACTCCCATCGGAATATTTTCTAGATATAGCTTGACCCCGACCTGCTCCGCATAGGGGATGATCCGATCCAGACTGTCTCGGAACCAGCCCTCTAGCTGAGCACGCGGCGGTGGGTTGAGTGGATTGTAGCGACCGCTGACGAGGACGATGCCGGGGATGTCGAGATCCGCGGCGATGTTCAGGATTTTTTTCTTGAAGCCCAGGGTCATATCACGGATTTCGGCGCGCGGGCTTGCGAGATTGTGGTCGAGGCTCTGGAGCGTCAGACAGCAGATACGAACGCCATCATCGGCCATGATCTGGCGCAAGCGGCGCAGATCGGGTGGCGTCAGGTTCTCGGTGTCGAGATGTGTCGGGGTTACCGTCACGTCGAATTGGCTGTAGCCGAGTTTCGATAGTCGCCTGATCGATTGTTCAAGCGGGGTGGTCCAAGCGTCGCTGATTGTATTAATAGCAAGAGGAAAGCCTGCCATAGTCCTCACCTTAAGTTGGGTTGAAAATCCGCAGAGCTTTGTGGTTTGTTTGACACGGGCCAGCCGAACTCTTCGGGATCACTTGCGGAAATGGAAAACGGGTGGTGGGCTTCTTCCGTAGTGATTTCGATGACACTAGTCCCGCAAGGCGGATGTCTCGGATCGGGATCTATGATCGCGGCAGTCAGGATCTCCTGCTCCACCACGTCGTACTGCCACTTGCCCCGCCTCGGTCTCAAAGAGGTGGCGCTGCCGCACTCAGAGCGGCAGCTTGCCGTATTGCGCCGGCGGCTCGAATTGGGAAGATCCGAATGAGGACCGCTGCTCTTGGCAGGGCGAGGAGGCCTTCCTGCATCGGAACGTGTAGTTAGCCGGTAGGGTCCTCGCGATCCCCACCAGGCCTGCCTCACTGAGGAAACTAAGCCTGACGGAGGGCTATACCAGCTCGTAGTTGACAGGCTCACCATGCCAGCCGGCGAGACGCTTTTGCCAATAGGTTTCACGGATCTTTTCACTGATCGGGCCAGGCCGGTCATTGTTGAGTATGCGACCGTCGATTCGGCTCACGCCGATGACGCCGCCCGCCGTCGACGAGACGAAGATCTCATCTGCATCGCGCAGTTCGGCGACCGAGACCTTGCGAACCTCGAACGGAATGTTGAGCTCGGCGCATATGTCCATTGCCGATGCGCGGCTCACGCCTTCGAGCATGTTGTAGTCCGGCGTGGCGACCACGCCGTCTGTCACGGTGAAGACGTTGAAGCCGGGACCCTCGGTCACGTTGCCGTCCAGATCGAGGAGTACCGGATAGTCGGCGCCCTTCTCGTCCGCTTCGAACATGGAGAGGTTCAGATCGCCCCAGTGGAAGTTCTTCGCCGTCGCGTCCACGGAAGCGTGCGGTATGCGCGGGATCGAGGACACAATCATGTGGATGCCGCGCTCGATCTTGTCCTGTGGCACCAAGGTCGAGAACGGCACTGCGTGGCACGAGAGGTAATTTCTTGCCTTCACCGGGCTGCGCACGCCAGGCGCGGCCTGTCCCCGCAGGCAGTCCATTGCGACATAGGCGTTCCGCAGCCCCGACAGCGCCATGAGCTTGTGCAGAATGGTGCGGATCTCCTCGTCGGTCTCCTTGATATTGAACTTATAGCGGTTCATCGATCTGCGGAAACGGGCAATGTGGTCGTCGAGCCGAAAGAAAACCCCGTCCCACACACTGACGACATCGTAGACCACGTCCGACCGGCGATACGCCCAGTCGGTCACTGGGATCTTCGCCTCGGCGATGGGCATGAACTTGCCATCTATATAACCTGCCCCTGCGGACCAGTTAGGTGCCTTAGTCTCTTGATCTACGTTCGACATGTTTTCCTGCCTGTATGTATCCATAGCTTCGCCTCCACATTGGTAAAACCGTTAAACATGAGAATACGGCTCAACCAGATGCCAAAAATCATAAGGTTCAACATAGTATAGTTCTAAGTCAAAATTGACATGGAAACTATAGCTCTCTCAATTCCGTTGTAGAAGGAAATCAGGAAGAGGGTGGCTGCGATAGGAATTCGCAACCATACTGCACTTAGGGAAGAATGAAATTCCTGACTGTTGACTGTCATCTCGTTGGCCTCCACTCGATGTAAGTGCAAGTCCGTCCTCCTCTACTGGAGCTAGAAGATAGCTGGAGAGTGGCGTTATGGAAGGTCCAATTTTCTATGAAACGAAGGGTCCAGTAACGTTGCCGCCAGCAGCCCATAGGTGGGAAAAGCGGCTCCTCCCAAAACAAAATGTAAGCGGCCATCGTCACGATGTCGTCGCTTGTGCGCGGGCGATGATGGCGCGGACTATATGTACCTTGAAAGCCGCGCCCCATGCACCGATAGAACTTGTCTCGGTCGACCAGCGCTGGGCGAAACGAACAGTGGGACGTCCCGTAGCTAGGAGGCGTCTCCTTTCAAGTCACGAAAAGCAAGCTTCACTCAAGAAGGTAACTGGTCCTGTCGTTTTGTTCGACTTTGGACCTTCTTCAGGGATAATGTGACGCAATATCCTCTCATCACACACGGCGTCCGCAGGAGATATGATCGCTTCTGCCGCGGGTGACGTTTTCAACTGAAGCCTCTTCGAGGCTTTTTCGGCGGGAGGGCGGTTTGGATCTTCAACTTTGTAACAAGACCGCGATTGTAACGGGCTCCACGGCCGGTATCGGCCTGGCCATTGCCCGCTCTCTAGCGTCGGAAGGCGCAACCGTATTCATCTCTGGACGCTCAGAAGACAAGCTTGACGCAGCTGCCGCCGCGATCGGCTTTCCGGTTCGGGCGGTGAGATGCGACGCGACGACCGCAGAGGGCGCGGCGCAGCTCATCGAAGCCGCTCCTGAGGCAGACATCCTGGTCAACAATCTGGGCATCTACGACACTGCCGAATTCGCTAATATAGCCGATGAAGATTGGCAAAATCTGTTCAACGTCAATGTGATGAGCGGTGTGCGTTTGTCCCGGCACTACCTGCCGAAGATGATGGGCAGGAACTGGGGCCGCATCATATTTATCGCGAGCGATTGCGCGGCGATGGTGATCCCCGACCTGATCCACTATAGCGCGACGAAGACGGCCCAACTCTCAATTTCGCGAGGACTGGCAGAGACGACAAGAGGCTCCGGGGTCACCGTGAACTCGGTTCTTCCTTCGTCGACGCGCGCCGAAGGGACGGAAGCCTTCGTGCGGGAGGCGACGCGGGGTCGCGACATGACCATTGAAGAGCGGGAGAAGGCATTCTTCAAGGAGCATAGGCCGCTTTCACTCATCCAGCGCATGATCGAGCCCGAGGAAGTCGCTGCGCTGGTGACGTATCTGTCGAGCCCGCTTGCCGGCGCGATCAATGGCGCCGCACTTCGCATTGACGGTGGGAACATTCCTACTCTCATCTAAATTCAAAGCTGCGCTTGCCAGGAGAAAAATGGTGGGATCAAGGACGATAGCAAAAAAGAATCTGAAGTTTCTGATGACGACGGCCGACGACTTTGTCGATCACATCGAGGTGGGGAATGATGTCACCATCGAGTGTGAGATCAATTGCAACAGCGGCATCCTCACGTCGCTTGATGCGAAGATGTCCCTGGATGATCTGCCGTTCCCGTTTGTCAATCCGCTGACGGGCCCTATCGAGGTGAAGGGCGCCAAAGCCGGCCAGATGCTTTGCGTCACAATTAGATCGATGGAGCTGGACGAACTCGGCTATACCGGCTTTCGCTCGGACAGCGGTCTTTTCCAAAACTGGATGTGGGAGCAATCGTCTGAGACGAGCCGCTTCAAGCCGATGCGCATCGCTGACGGTTTGATATATTGGGATGAGAAGCGCAGGATCCCGGTGAAGCCAATGGTTGGGGTCCTGGGCGTCGCGCCAGCTTTCGGCAGCTGCCTCAGCATCGACAATGGCGAGCATGGCGGAAACATTGACGTGCAGGAGATCGGCCCTGGTTCGACGGCTTATTTCCCCATAAATGCGGACGGTGCTTATCTTTACATCGGCGACTGTCATGCTCGCCAAGGCGACGGAGAGGTCGCAGGAATGGGGCCGACGGAAGTCGGGGCACGTGTCACAATATCTGTCGATGTCAAGGAACGTCCGTCGCGGATGCTGTTCCCGCGCTTCGAGACGGAATCGCATATCGGCACGATTGGACTGGCTCGCGCCATGGAAGACGCGATGCGGACATCTTACAAGGAGATGATCTGCTGGCTCACCGACGAATACGGCTTCACCGAGCAGGATGCCTACATGTTGCTGTCGTCGGTTTCCGAGGCTCGCGCCACGCAGGTCGTGAATTCTAAGATAACCTATATATGTAAAGTGGAGAAGTCGCTTATTACTTAAGTAAGTTGGGAATGTTCTTAAAGATAGGGGTTGAATCTCGACGTTTCGCCCTTAAGATCCCTAACGAAAGATGAGTCGAATGAAGCCGATCTTTGTTTTGAATGGCCCGAACCTTAATCGCTTGGGAAAGCGTGAGCCTGAAATATATGGGACCACCACGCTCGCCGAAGTTGAACAAGCCTGCCGGGAGGTGGCCGGCGAGTGGCCGGTTCGCTTCCTTCAGACCAATGGAGAAGAAGCCCTAATCAATTGGGTGCATGAGGCGATTGATGAAGGCGCCGGTATCGTGATCAATCCGGCCGGCCTGAGCTTTCAGGCAGTATCCCTTTATGACGCCTTGAAGATGTTTCCCGGTCCGATTATCGAGGTACATATTTCGAACATCCATCGGCGGGAGCCGATCTATCATCACTCGCTGGTTTCGAAGGTCGCGACCGTCGTTATTGCCGGGCTGGGAGCTCGCGGATATGAAGTCGCGGTCGCCGAGATGGTCCGGATGCTGACGGACGAGAGCGAAAAATCCGCGAAATAGCCGCGATCTCTCGCTCAGGCGAGCCACCGCGGAAGTTGAAACAGCTGCAGTCCGGAACGGGTGGACGGTGGTCGCGAGGTTGTACGCCTGGTCTCACCGATACCGGCTTGCCGTTGCGTCCCCCGGCACCGTTTCCGGCGGGCGTCGAGGATCGGGCGGCGCACCCCAACAGAACTAGCTGGTGAACCCGCCGGCTGCATCGACGATCAGATTGTTGATCAAACCACTATGAAAGTCATCGTTTTGGGCGCCGGAATTATCGGGGTGCTCTGCGCATATGAATTGGCGAAATCTGGTCACGAGGTTATCGTTATCGATCGCCAGAACGGTCCCGCCAGGGAGACGAGCTTCGCCAATGCTGGGGAAGTCTCATTCGGCTATTGTTCAACCTGGGCCGCGCGGGGCATTCCGTTGAAAGCCATGAAGTGGCTTGTCATGGAGCACGCGCCTTTGATTCTGCGGCCGAAAATGGATATAGCTATGCTGTCATGGCCGGCGCGGATGCTGTCCAACTGCACCGCGAGCCGGTACGCCATCAACAAGGGACAGATGCTGCGGCTTGCCGAGTACAGCCGCATTTCTCTGGCGGCGCTCCGGAAGGAGACCGGATCGTTTATGACGAGCGCATGCAGGGCACGTTGCAGCTATTCGCACGGCCTCGCAATTGGACGCCTCGGCGAGAGATGTCAAAGCGCTTGCCGCCCGACGGCATTCCCTTCGAAGTGCTCGACCGGGAAGCCTGTACGCGTGTCGAGCCGGCGCTCGAGCAGGTACGGGAGAAGTTCGTGGGCGGCGTTCTTACGCCTCAGGATGAGACGGGCGACTGTCACAAGTTCACCGTTGCGCTTGCGGAAAAGGCCCGCGCCCTGGGAGTAGACTTCCGCTACGGTACTACCGTGAAGACGCTCGATGTAGAGGTCGGCCAAGTAAACGGTGTCGTCACCTCCCACGGGACGCTTGCGTGCGATGCCGTGGTTGTGGCTCTCGGCAGCTACACGCCGCTGCTCTTGCGACCGTTCGGTATTCGCCTGCCCGTCTATCCGGTGAAGGGTTATTCGCTCACTATTCCGATTACAGACCCGACGCGGGCCCCGGAATCCACGGTCATGGACGAAACCTACAAGATTGCCATCACGCGTTCGGGCGACCGTATCCGCGTTGGCGGTATGGCTGAGATTTCCGGCTACACCAATGACCTCGGCGGCGCCCGCCGGCGCACGTTGGAACATTCGGTTATGGATCTCTTCCCCGGCGGCGATGCCAGCAAGGGATCCTTCTGGTCCGGTCTTAGACCCATGACGCCCGACGGGACGCCGGTGATCGGCAAGACGAGGATCAGGGGGCCTTATCTGAACACTGGTCACGGCACCCTGGGCTGGACGATGAGCTCAGGATCTGCACGGGTCATCGCCAACCTCATTTCGGGGCGGACGCCCGAGACCGACGCCCGCGACCTTGCAATCGCGCGTTACAATTGATCCGCGATTACGGCGGTCTCTGTCTCCTGACGCTCCGGAGACCGGTCGAGAGAACGGGCCACTATATCCGCGAGTTGTGAGAGGTAGGCCTGCATCCGGCGTTCATCGAGCGCTACATATCCGAGCAGAAATCCACGCAGTGGCTTGTCGCTTTGCGAGTATCGGGAGAGCGGAATGACATTGAGATTAGCCTCATTCGCCTTGCGGGCAATCGCGGCGTCATCGACATCCCGCAGAAAACGGAACGCAATCTGTATCCCGACGTCTGCATCGTAGGGCTCCAGCCATTTCCCGAGGAGTTCGCGGCTGATCTTCAAAAAATTTTCGCGGCGTTGCGCATAGAGCCGACGCATTCGGCGCAAATGCCGCGCGAAATGCCCTTCGAGAATGAAATCCGTGAGCGTCGCTTGAAGCGGCAGACTGACCTGGTGCCCGCAAAATAGGGCTGCTCGCTTTATGCTTTGACAAAGCGACCGCGGAAGCACCAGGAATCCAATTCGGATCGAAGGAAACAGCGTCTTGGCAAAGGTGCCGACATAGATAGTCCGGCCATAATCGTCGTGACCCTGCATCGCGGGAATCGATCGTCCCGTTGATCGATACTCGCTATCGAAGTCATCCTCGATGATCCAGGCGGCCTTGCGGTCGGCGATCTCAAGCATGCGCAGTCTCTGCTCCATCAGCATAGTCAAGCCAAGCGGGTGCTGACAGGAGGGCGTCGTATAAATGACTGCGACTTCTTCGGGCGGATTACTGAGGTCCCAACCGGTCGAGGCTACATTGAGGGGCTTTAGCCGGGCCCCCGCTGCCTGGAAAACAATCCGCGCATTGACATAGCCGGGCTCTTCCATCCACACGACGTCGCCTTCGTTGAGCAGGGCGCGTGCAAGCAGATCGAGCCCGGCTTGGGCGCCGTTGGTTACGATAACCTGGTCTGGCTCGCACCGGACGCCACGATAGGCCTGTAGGTAGTTGGCTATTGCCTCCTGCAGCGGCGGGTAACCCAGATTGTAGTTGTAATAGAACAGATCCACGCTTCGATGTATCAGATATCGTCCGAGAATGCGGTTCCATGTCTTGAAGGGAAAGCTCGAGACATCGGGGGTGCTGGGACGGAGTGAAATGTAATTCTCCGAAAACTCGAACCGCTGCACATCATCAAAGGTGTTCAGGAAGCGGGACGTGTTCTGCACCACCTCTCTCTGGCCGACCACGGCAGCTGCCGGCGAGGCGGCCGGCAGATCAACTACGTAGGTGTTGGATCCCTGCCTGGTCTCGACATATCCTTCGCTGTTCAGCTGCTCATATGCGCGAACCACGGTATTGCGCGAGACAGTCAGGTATTTGGACAGCTCCCGGGACGAGGGGAGCTTGAGTCCGGCCGTCAGCACGCGTCTCAGGATCAGGTCTCTCAACGCAAGATAAATTTGCTGTTGGATCGGTTCACGGCTCGAGCGATCGATTACCAGCGCATCGAGCGGGAGACGGACGGTTTGGGAATTGGCCTTATTATTTGGCAACAAAGTGGACCTTTCGAGCATCCAATTTATTCTCTAGCATCCGTCTGAGTGCGATGCAAGGATGCAAGGATGAAGAATATCCAGTCACCAAGTATACGGACTGGTCTTGACCTTCCTCCGCAAGATGAGAGCCGCCAATAGAGAGAATGCTTTCATCGGCGCCTAAGAATTCATCCGGCTGAACGCCCTCCATAGGTCGTTAAGCGCGCTTCTGTTGTTGGACCTGGAGTTTACGATGATCCATGAACTGAGAGTATACCATGCAGCACCCAAGAAGGTAGGGCTGGTTGCGCAGCGCTTTATAAAACATAACACGCCGATCTATCAGCGTCTGGGCATCACGGTGGTCGGGAGCTGGACGGTGGCCATCGGAGAAGCGAACGACCAGTTTATCTACATGCTCGAGTGGGAAAGCCTCGCGGAGCGCGAGCAGAAGTGGACAGCTTTCCTGAAGGACGAGGAATGGCAGAAAGTCTGGGCAGAGACGGACAAGGACGGTGCTCTAGTCCGCTTCGCGTCTAACCAGATCCTGCAACCTGTCCAGGCAGCCTGAGGACGCCCTCGCGCTACCACGTATCCGGATCCGCCTGTGCGGCGGGAACCTGCGCCTCGGGGGAGGCTAAGCTTCTTGATGGAGTTCGATCGAGCCAAATGACAAGCAACTCGCAAGTCGCCAGGATCCGCCAGCAGGAATCCGCACTCGTGCTGGATCGTTTCGATGAGCATGTCGCCTTTGAGATCGGTTCCGCGCTGCGGATGAAGGCGCTGGGGGAGGCTCTGCCAATCGTGATCGACATCCAGTCTCTCAACCGCCCGCTCTTCTATGCCGCCTTGCCTGGCTCCGACTTTTCGAACCGGGAATGGGCCAGGCGGAAGATCAACGTGGTAAAGCGGTATCTGCGAAGCAGCTACAGCCTAAGGCTGGAGCGGGCAACCGAAGATCGCCTGTTCAGGCTCTCGGAGGGATTGGATGTTTCGGACTACGTCCTCGCCGGCGGCGGTTTTCCAATTAGGGTCGAGAATGCGGGTCTGGTCGGGGTAGCCGCCGTATCAGGCCTGTCTGATCGCGAAGACCACGATGAAATCGTGGCCGCTTTGTGCTCGTATCTGGGGCGCGATCCCGCTGAGCTGGCTCTGGGATGAACAGGTCTTTCCCGGAGTGTCCCTGAGGGTAACCATTCGTGATGCAGAACTTCGTCTACAATTCACAGCCGGGCCGCGTTCTGTTCGGTACGGGAACCTTGCATCAACTTCCCCAGGAGGTGGAGCGTCTTGGGCTTCAGTCTGTTCTGATACTGTCGACGCCCCACCAAGAAGAGCAGGTGAGTTCGCTCGCGGCGCTGATAGGGAGCAAATCGGCCGGCATATTTGCCGGCGCGACGATGCACACCCCCGTTTCGGTGACAGAGCGTGCGCTCGAGATCGTGTCAGAGAGAAAAATAGACGGTCTGATTGCGGTCGGTGGCGGATCGACAACGGGACTGGGAAAAGCCATCGCGCTCAGAACCGACCTGCCGCAGATCGTCATCCCCACCACCTATGCAGGGTCGGAAATGACGCCAGTCTTGGGGGAGACGACGGACGGCCGGAAGATAACCCAGTCTAGCCCTAAGGTGCTCCCCGAGGTGGTTATTTACGACGTCGACCTGACGGTGACCCTTCCGGTTTCGCATTCGGTGTCGAGCGGTATGAATGCCATCGCGCACGCCGTCGAGGCGCTTTATGCGAGGGACCGGAATCCCATCATTTCAATGATCGCCGAAGCCGGTATTCGATCGCTTTTCCACGCCTTGCCGGCAATTGCTCAAGATCCGTCGAGTAGGAATGGGCGTTCGGCGGCGCTTTACGGCGCCTGGCTATGCGGCGTTTGTCTTGGTTCCGTCGGCATGGCCCTTCACCACAAGATCTGTCATGTCCTGGGCGGTACCTTCGGGCTTTCTCATGCGGAGACCCATGCGGCTATTCTGCCGCATGCGCTGCGCTTCAACGAAAACGCGGCACCGGAGGCGCTGACGACGCTTCGAGAGGCGGTTGGCCAGCAGGACCCAGCGCGGGTACTGTTTGATCTCGGTCGGTCTCTTGGGGCGAAGATGGCCCTCAAGGATCTCGGGATGCCGGCCGACGGCGTCGACAGGGCCGTCGATCTGACTTTGGAAAACCCTTACTGGAATCCGCGTCCGCTCGAGAGGGAAGGCCTGCGCCAGCTCGTGGCCCACGCCTACGAGGGAAATGTTCCCTGATTGCCGAAAGGTTCGATACCGGCGCGATCCACCCTCGCCGCTCGGAAGGATGTAGCAGATCATGGACGGACAATTCACCGCGACCGGTTTCATTGTGGCGGCATTGGCAGCTTTCACAGTAGGGCTGTCGAAAGGCGGTCTGCCGGGCGTTGGTACTTTGGCGGTGCCGTTGCTGGCTTGGGTCATGCCACCGCTTTCGGCAGCTGCCTTGCTGCTTCCCATCTACCTACTGAGCGACTGGGTGGGGCTCTACCTCTATCGCCGCCACTATTCCCCCGAGAACCTTCAGACCTTGATACCCTCGGCTCTCGTGGGGGTGGCGATAGGGTGGGTGGTGAGCGCCAGCTTGTCCGGACCGTTCATCGGCATGATGATCGGCTTCGTGGGAGTATGCTTCTGCCTAAACATCTGGCTTGCGCAGTGGATTCGGCCGATCGCATCCGACAAGCCCCGCAGCAGCGTGGCCGGCGTCTTCTGGGGCACCGTTTCGGGGCTTACCAGTTATGTGTCTCACTCCGGAGCGGCGGCGTTTCAGATTTACGTGCTTCCGCAGCGACTCGAGAAACTGAAATTCGCCGGAACGGCGACAATTCTCTTCGCTATCGTCAATGCGGCAAAGGTGGTGCCTTACTGGAGTCTCTCGCAGTTTCCGACGATGACCGTTTCCGCGATCGCGTATCTTGCGCCCATCGCAATCCTGGGAACAATAGCTGGCCGCAGAAGCCTCGACGCGATACCGGCGAAGCTCTTCTTTTCGCTGGTGCAGATAGTTCTTTTTTCCGTTTCCCTAAGTCTGATCGTCAGGTACGCGGCAGAATTATCGCCTTTGAAACCTATCCCGTAGAGACCTTGCATTGGAAGAGTGACTGTGGACATGCAAGCCGACTTGCGCAGTAAATATCAGATTGAACAGGCGCTGACATGAACAGCTACGGAGCCGAGATGGGACTCAGCTGGCGTGCTTCCTTCGATGCGCTGCGATCAAGTGCCGATCCGTTCGTTCTTTTTGGATCGTGGCTCGCCGAGGCGAAGAAGACGGAGCCGAGCGATGCTAACGCGATGGCGCTGGCAACCGTCGGTACCCGCGGGCTGCCTGGCGTGCGGATGATCCTACTGAACTCCTACAGCGCAGACGGTCTTGTCTTTTTCAGCCATTTGGACAGCGCCAAGGGTGCCGAACTGGCCTTGGCGCCCAAGGCCGCAGCCGTGTTCCACTGGAAGACTTTGCGCCGGCAGGTCCGCCTGCGGGGTCCGGTCGAACCGGTTGAGGACGACCGGGCCGACAGCTATTTCGCGTCCAGACCGCGGGCGTCCCAGCTTGCGGCATGGGCAAGCAGGCAATCGCGCCCACTTCAAGATCGTGCTACCCTGATCAACGCGATATCGGAGCTGGAATCCCGATATGCATCGCGGGAGTTGCCTCGTCCGCCCCATTGGGGCGGATACCGGATTATCCCGCTGCACATGGAATTTTGGATTAACCAGCCGTCCCGGCTGCACGAGCGTCTCCTGTTCGAGCGCACTTCTTCCCGTGCAGCATGGTCCCAAAGCCAGCTCTTTCCATGATGGACAGACGTCTGGACCCGCAGGACATATGGAGCGCCCACGAGCCTTTCAGCCTCCGGTAACGAATTACCGTGCGCGGCCCAGCTACCGAAGCGGGCCGTCCAAAAAGCCTTCCGACCCCTCACCATAGGAGAGATAAATGGCATCCAAGACGATCAAGAAGGCAAACTTGAAGTACCTCATGAGCGCGAGCGACGACTTTGTCGCTCAGATCGAGCTCGGGGAGGACGTGAACGTCGAGTGCGATATCGCCTACAATGGCAGTGTCGTCTCCTCGTTCGACGTGAAGTTGACCAATAACGATTTTAAATATCCCTATTTCAATCCGATGACCGGACCGATCGAGGTCAAGGGCGCGAAGGCCGGCCAGATGCTTCGCGTGAAAATCAAGGAGATCGAGCTGGACGATTTCGGACTGACGGGCCTCATGCCGCACAGCGGGTTGTTCCAGGAATGGATCTTCGAGCGGCAGTCGGAATTCTGCAACTTCAAGCCGGTGCGTGTTTCCGACGGCTTCATCCACTGGGATGAGAAACGCAAGATCCCGACAGCGCCCATGGTCGGTGTGATCGGCGTGGCGCCGGCCTTCGGTAGCATTCTCAGCATCGACAATGGCGATCACGGCGGCAATATCGACGTTCAGGAACTCGGGCCGGGCGCAACGGTCTATCTGCCGGTAAATGTGGATGGCGGCTATCTCTACCTTGGCGATTGTCATGCCCGCCAGGGCGATGGTGAAGTGTCCGGGGTCGGGGCCGTCGACATTGGCGCGCGCGTGACGATTTCCGTCGAAGTCGAAGATCGCCCGAAGCGAATGGGCTGGCCTCGCTTCGAAGACGAGACGCATATCGGCACGATAGGGCTGGGCCGTACCATCGAGGAGGCGATGCGCATCTCGTGCCGCGAGTTGATCTACTGGATGGCAGACGAGTATGGCTTCAGCGAGCCTGACGCCTATACCTTGCTGTCATCCATCCTTGAAGGCCGGGCCACCCAGGTAATGAACCCGAAGACGACCTATGTCTGTAAGGTCCGCAAGGATTTCATCAAGTAGGAAGAGGCCACAACCGCCGTCGGGCGCCCGCGCAGCGTCGCCCGTGTCGAGGCGACGCGAGCGGCCTTCCGGAAACTCCAGTCGTTCGGATCTATTCTGAACGGCGGAAGGTCAGCCTCGACGAGCGGCGGCGGCCTTCGCGATGAGACGCCGCGTTGCGTCTGCAGCCAGCTGAGACCGCTCCCGGACGGTCAGTTGCGTAAGCTTTTGGTTCGGGGCTTCCACGGCGATCGGAAAAGCTGCGGGGAGGGCGTTGAGCAGTTCGACAAGCGGGAACTCACCTTCCCCTGGGTAACACCGTCCACCGCGCCCTTCCGCGCGCAGCGAGTCGGGGGTAGGTGAAGACAGCGGCGCATCGCTCAGATGTATGTATTTGAGCAAGGACGGATTCACATCCTGCAAATCCGATAGCCGCGCCCCCGACCTGAAGAAATGCAACGTGTCGATTAGGAGATGGGCATTGTCCTGTCCCGCCGTTTCGAGCAGTCGTGTCGCCTGCCGCAGGGTCCGCAGCTCGACATAGGACATGATTTCGAGCGCGACTTCGAGGCCGAATCCGGCGCATGCTTCGCAAAGGGTGGCGAAATTTTCCGTCAGGCGCGAGAAATCGGGATCATGACCGACGACGAGCAGATGTTTGGCGCCGAGGCGTTCGCCGAGCGCCAGCGCAGGAATCAGAGTGGCTATGTTGGCGTCGGGGGTCAGCCAGACCGCCTCGATGTCCCATATCGAAATCCCGGTGGCTTCCATGCGGGCGATGATCTGCCTGATCAGCGGCTCGTTGCCAATCACCTCGGCGATCTTGTCCGTGGCCGTAGGCGGTATGATGCGAAGACCGGCGGCGTCGAAGCCCCCCGCCGCCGCCGCATCGATCAGTTCAATCGGCGAGGCATCGAGCACAGTAAGGTGAGCAAGCGAAAGCTTCATGTCTGGTGGCGTGTCCTAAATATGAACCGGCGATGCAGTCGCGTCAGGATTTCGGTTTCAGAACGAAGTCGTAATGCAGGTGAACATAAGGCTGTTTCATGATGCGACCGTCCGCCGCGACGCCGGGGCCATGTTCCACGAAGTCTGTGACTAGCGAGTTTTTCACGCCGAACACGACGTCACTGTCGAGATAGGGGTCGCCCCGCGAGAACAGATGCGTGACAAGGGTATCGTGGCCGGGGGCCGAAACCATGAAGTGGACATGCTCCGGACGATAGGGGTGTCGTCCTTGTGCCTTGAGCATGTCTCCAACCGGGCCGTCGTCGGGTACTGGGTAGCATTTCGGCCGGACTGACCAGAAATTGAACTTACCCTCCGCATCCGCCAGCAAATGGCCCCTCATGGCGAGATCGTCGCCTTGCTGGACGTCGTAGAAGCCTTCGTCGTCGGAATGCCAGACGTCGATCCCGGCGAAGGAAAGCACCTTCCCGTCCGTGCTGGCGGCGCTGCCGGTGACGAGCATCGGCGTTCCGTTAACGCCCTCGGAGATGTTGGCACCGAGGGGGAAGTCCTCTCGATCTTCCACGAAGAACGGGCCAAATACTGTCGTTTCGGTCGCTCCCTCGGGCAGCCGGTGGTTGATCGCGTCAACCAGCATCGAGGCGCCAAGAACGTCGGACAGAAGAATGAACTCCTGCCGCTTGTCGGTACACATCTGACCAACCCGGGTGAGGAAGCGGATGCCGGCTTCCCATTCCTCCTGGCTAGGCTCGATCTCCCGAATAAAATCGTGCAGATGGCGGATTAGCGCCTCGCTGACCGCCTTTATCCGCGGATCCCCGGCGCCTTGAACCCTCGCCAAAGCTTCCGCGGTTATAGTCGTCTCGTTGAGATCTCTCATCGGAAACTCCTCCGCAAACCCTTAGTCGGCGGCACCTCCGCCCAGCCAGTTCTCACCGCGTGCGTAGAGTTTCTCCACGGCCTCTCCGACTAGTCCGGGCATATCCTTCTTGACGTCATATCCGATACCGGCTTGCAGATAGGCCAGATGTCTGTAACCGATCGGGAAGCCTTCCAGCACCGAGTGATCGAGCTTGGGGGCGAGTTGGGGGTCGACCGGATCGATACGATCCTTCTCGTAGATCGGCTGGCGCAGCACGATGCCCCACTTTCCCTGTCTCTTCTCCAGGAAGTCATAGAAGCGACCTGTGCAGACGACGTCGCATTCCACGCCCTCGACGGGCGCGCGCTGGCTGATGGTCATCTTCGTTTGCGCGACAGCGCGGGTGCCATTGATCTCGATGGAGGACCCGCCCAGGAAGTGGAGGATTCGCACGCCTCGCTCAAAACCGGAGCGGCTCACAGCGGTGAATTCGTCGGCGCTGCCCTGGAACCAGGTCGCCATCATTCTCCCGTCGGCGTGCCAGACGTCGCGAAACTTCTCCCACAAGGCGGCATCACGCCAAACAACCCAATTTTCCAGGAGATCGCGAATCTCCAGCCGCTCACTCTGCTCCGTTGACATCGAAGAGCCTCCTCATTAACACCATTGATGGTTCTATATGTGAACGAGTTCCGTATGTAAACCTAACAACAGGTCTGCAGTCATGTTTTTATGACGATTGCGATGTGTAATAGTGCGTTGCAATCATTTAACCGCGCGTCGGCTTATCGGCGTCGCCCGACCTTTAGGAACGGAATATGTCAGGACAACAGCCAAGCGAGGATTACGGGCGGATCGTGCCGGAAGCCGAGAGCGGGGTGGTAAAATCGGCCACGCGCGTCTTGGATCTGTTCGAGTTTCTGAGTCGGTGGGATTCGGAGAAGATGCATGCCGAAATCGCCGAGGATCTTAGGATTCCCAAAAGCAGCCTGACGCAGTTGCTCAAGACCCTCGTGAAACGAGGATATTTGAGCTATAATTCCGCTTCAAAGGGCTATCAGCTCGGGCCTTCAGTCGCCAAATTGGCAAAGCGCATCAATGAAGCCAATGAATTGATAGCGCTGGCGGGGCCTGTACTAGAGTGGCTCACCAGGGAAACCGGCGAGACGAGCGCGCTGAACGTGATGAAGGGCGACAAGTCGGAAGTTGCCGCGACCGTCATCGGAGCGCACCGGCTGACCTGTACAATGAGGCCGCGAGACGAGGCGCCGCTTTACGCCACCTCAGGAGGAAAAGCGATCCTTGCCAATCTGCCCGATGATATGATCGATGAATATTGCGGTCGGGTGATTTTCGAAAAATTTACGAGAGCCACAGTCACGTCGGTGCCCCGTCTGCAAGAGGAGTTGCGGGAAGTCCGGCGCACCGGAATCGCTTTTGTCTATGAGGAATTCACACCAGGGATCAACGGCATCGCCGTTCCCATCCTAACCCAAGCCGGGTTCCCTTTAGGGTCGATAAATAGCGCCATTCCAGTGTCGCGCTACACTAACGAAAAGCGCGACCAATGCGTTGCTTCTCTCCAGAAGGCCGTCGACGATGTGCGGAGACAGATGCGGCTTCTGAAGTCGCCGCCCTAAGTCCGAGGAACGACTGGACTCACCGGTTGTCGACTACTTCAGCCTCGAGCAAATCAGGTTGACAGCTTCGGCGCGATAGCCTACCTCATATTCGTATACCGGATCACGTTCGTGTTTATGAACAAAAGACTGACGGCGAGGTGAGGGTGGCGCTTATCGGACAAGGATTTATGATCGTCTGGCACGATATTCGGGAAGCTGACGAGCCGGAATATCACCGGTGGCACACACGCGAACATATGCCAGAGCGCCTGGGCGTGCCGGGCTTCCTGCGGGGGCGACGAGGTGTCGACTGGTCGCTCGCCAGGCATCGTTACCTGACGTTGTATGAGGGCAAGCAACTGGAGGTCTTCTGTTCGGCGGCCTATTTGCAGCGGCTGAATAATCCCACTCCGTGTACGAAGCGCCTGCAGCCCGCCTTCTACAATTTCATCCGGTCGGGCTGCGCGGTAGTCTCGACCACTGGAAGGGGCGTCGGTGGAGCGATGATCACCATCCGGCTCTCCTTCACCGGGACCAGTGAGGCGAAGTTGGTCGTAGACAGCGCAGCGATCACCGAGCAGATTATGGCCCTGGACGGCGTTTCGAGCGTTGACATCGGAAGCGCCAGGCCGGAAATCACGAGCGCAAAGACCCGAGAGACGGAGTTGCGTGGCACGACAAGCGATGGGCTCTTTGATGCAGTGATTCTTGTCGATGGCATCGGGCGCAGAGAACTGGAAGCTGCAAGACCAGGCGTCCTGGACATCCTCCAGGCGCTTGCCTGGAGCCTTAAGACGGATGATGTCGCTGTCTATGATATGGCTTATATGCTCGAGCCGGCGTAGCTGCGATCTTTCATATGGACCGTGGCCGGCTAGGGCTGGTTTGAGGGCCGCCGGCATGTAGCCGGTGATCAAGCACATGCCGGGTCATGGTCGGACTTTCGTGGATTCGCATCACAGCCTGCCGGTCGTCAGCGCCGTCGAGAGCGAGTTGTTGCGTGTTCCGGCAAAGGCTCCTACGTGCGAAGCTCGAGTCTGGTCGACATAGCTCTGTGGGACCTCACGGCCAAGACGGCCGGGCTGCCGCTTGATGTCCTGCTTGGCGGGTTCCGTCGAGAAGTGCGCTCCATTCCGATCTACTCGACCCCTATGGATATGCGGACCTGGTTCAGAACGTCGATATTCTGCGGGTGGACGCCACCGCTAGCGGAGGGATTACGGCGGCAATGAATGCGCTGGCTCTCGCTTCTGCGCACGGCCGCCAGGCGTTGCCGCACGTCTTTCCCTATCTCCATGCGCATATCGCATGCGCGCATCCGACTATCATGGGCGTTGAATATATTCCCGAACACACTGGCACCGACCCGGTGCGCCGCCTTTTGCGGGATTTCCCGACGATCAAGAACGGTAACTTGCAGTTGGCCGACCAGCCAGGGGTGATGCGACCTGCATTGGGAGGCGGTCGAGAAGTCGGCTTCGGCGTCCTTCGTGTTTGAATGACGCCGTGAGGCGGCCTCGCGCTGATGTGGTCGCCACTCAGCCTGCAAACTGGACTAGTCACATTGCGCGATCTTGGACCTTTTTGCGCCGTCTCGCGGCCGTTAGCTTTGGCAAAAAGGGGACTGGAATGTGGGACTTCATCATCGTCGGTGCGGGATCGGCAGGCTGTGTGTTAGCGAACCGGCTGAGCGCCGATAGCCGCAATCGTGTGCTGTTGCTGGAAGCGGGCGGAAGCGATCAGCACGCCGGCAATCCCCGAAGTTGACGACCACTCGTCCGGCTCTAATGCGACGGGCACCGAATGGGGAGCGAACATGCCAATAACGCATGCCCTTAAACGTCACTTGAAGGCCCGTGAGAGGTTTGCGAGCCTGGACAAGTGTTCCTATCTCGGACATCTCTCTACCGATCGCAGTTTTGACATATTCAATCCTTCGACGGGAGAGCTTCTCGCCACGCTGCCAGATATGGGCCCTGCGGAGGCGCGGTCGGCCATCGACCGAGCGTATGCGGCGCAAGCAGGGTGGAGCGCCATGACGGCACGCGACCGAAGCGACATGCTTTGGCGCTGGCACCGATTGATCGTTGCGCACACAGACGACTTGGCGGCCATCCTTACCGCGGAAATGGGCAAGCCCCTCGCCGAGGCGAGGTCGGAAGTGTCTCACGCCGCCGCTTATCTGCAATGGTACGCCGAGGAAGCCAACCGAAACTACGGCGAAATCATTTCGGCCCCGTCGACAGATCGGCGAATGCTGGTGATCAAGCAGCCGATCGGTGTTGTCGGCGCAATCACGCCCTGGAACTTTCCGGCGTCAATGGTGGCACGCAAGATATCGCCGGCGCTTGCCGCGGGTTGCGTGATCGTCCTCAAGCCAGCAGAACAGACGCCGCTCGTCGCCGGCGCGATGTTTGCGCTTGCTCAAGAAGCAGGTTTTCCTGAAGGCGTTGTGAACTTGATCTACGCATCGGAGAGCGGTGCCGTCGGCCGCGAGCTCTGCTCAAATCCGAAGGTGCGTAAGATTAGCTTCACCGGCTCCACGGAAGTGGGACGGCTCCTGATGCGGCAATGTTCGGATCAGGTGAAAAAGGTAAGCTTGGAGCTGGGTGGCAATGCGCCTTTCATCGTGTTTGATGACGCTGATGTCGACGCGGCTGTCGACGGCGCCATCCAGGCAAAGTTCCGCAATGCTGGCCAGACCTGTGTTTCAGCGAACCGGCTCTATGTGCAGGCGGGTGTTCACGACGAATTCGCGGAGAAATTTACCGAGCGCGTGCGCGGCCTCTCCGTTGGCGACGGGTTCAATCCGGAGGTTGCTGTCGGCCCGCTCATCGACACGCATGCGCTTGCTAAGATCGAAGCGCATATTGCCGATGCAGTTGAAAAGGGTGGCACGATCCGGTGCGGCGGCCGAAGGTCTCGCATTGGGGGGACATTCTTCGTGCCGACGGTTCTCACCGCCATCTCTGCCGCCATGCGTATTGCGCAGGAGGAAACCTTCGGCCCCGTCGCGCCCATCATTCGTTTCGAGGATGCCGAACAGGTCGTGCGCGAAGCCAATGATACGATCTATGGGCTTGCTGCGTATTTCTACGCCTCGAATCTCAAGCGGATCTGGCGTGTAGCGGAGGCGCTCGAATACGGCATGGTCGGCATCAATACTGGCCGGATGTCTTCCGAGGCGGCCCCCTTTGGCGGCATCAAACAATCCGGCATCGGGCGCGAAGGCTCCCGCCACGGGCTCGAGGATTATCTGGACATAAAATACATCTGCATGGGCGGAATATAGACCACTTAGCGAACGTGCCATTCTGTCAGTCTTTACCGCAGCAATGTCACGCCAATTGTTTTGAACCAGATACAAGGTTGTGGAGTGCAAATCGTGATGGATAGAGGCGCTATCGTTAGGCGGGTCGAGATTGCGAGCTGCAATCTGCCTCTGGAACGGCCCGTTTATTTGGGGACAGTTCCGGTGACGACGCGCGACTATGTCTGCTTACGGGTGGTGACCGAATCGGGACTGGAGGGATTTGCCATCGGCTACAAGAGCGGCAGCCAGGTCTTCGAGAGCCTGCAGGCGCTCGCTCCGCGCTTGCTTGGCCGAAATGCCCTGATGCGCCAAGAATTCAACGTCGAGAGCGAGTCGTTGCGCGTTCCGGCCAAGGCTTCCTACGTGCGAAGCTCGAGTCTGGTCGACATAGCTCTGTGGGATCTCACGGCCAAGACGGCCGGGCTGCCGCTTTATGTCCTGCTTGGCGGGTTCCGTCGAGAAGTGCGCTCCATTCCGATCTTGGGCTTCTCCTACAGCAATCGGCCTCTGGAGCAGATCGAGGAAGAGATCAGGCAGCACCGGGACGAAGGCGAAAGCCTGATCAAGGTGATGATCAAAGGCACGGATGCGGTTGCAAACAGCAAATATCTGCAAGTGCTCAGCTCTAACCTCGGTGATCTGGTGTCGTTCGCGGTCGATGCTCATTGGTCGTGGAGGACAATATCCGAAGCGCTGGAAACCTGCCGTCGGATCGATGATTGCGGCCTCGCATTCATCGAGGACCCGTTCCTGCCTCAGCAGTGGCGCCTTGTCGGGGAGCTGAGATCGAAATTGCGGACTCAGATCGCAGTCGGTGAGGACATACTCGACCCCTATGGATATGCGGACCTGGTTCAGAACGTCGATATTCTGCGGGTGGACGCCACCGCTAGCGGGGGGATTACGGCGGCAATGAATGCGCTGGCTCTCGCTTCTGCGCACGGCCGCCAGGCGTTGCCGCACGTCTTTCCCTATCTCCATGCGCATATCGCATGCGCGCATCCGACTATCATGGGCGTTGAATATATTCCCGAACACACTGGCACCGACCCGGTGCGCCGCCTTTTGCGGGACTTCCCGACGATCAAGAACGGTAACTTCCAGTTGACCGACCAGCCAGGGGTGGGATGCGACCTGCATTGGGAGGCGGTCGAGAAGTCGGCTTCGGCGTCCTTCGTGTTTGAATGACGCCGTGAGGCGGCCTCGCGCTGATGTGGTCGCCAGTCAGCCTGCAAACTGGACTAGTCACATTGCGCGATCTTGGACCTTTTTGCGCCGTCTCGCGGCCGTTAGCTTTGGCAAAAAGGGGACTGGAATGTGGGACTTCATCATCGTCGGTGCGGGATCGGCAGGCTGTGTGTTAGCGAACCGGCTGAGCGCCGATAGCCGCAATCGTGTGCTGTTGCTGGAAGCGGGCGGAAGCGATCAGCACCTGCGCTACAAAGTCCCAGCGCTGCTAGTCAACTGCATTAACAATCCCGTTTCAGACTGGATGTTCTACACCGAAGCCGATCCGACGCGCTACGGAAAGACAGAGTTGGCGTCGCGTGGAAAAGTGCTCGGCGGCACGAGCACCATCAACGGTACCATCTATGTGCGCGGCAATCGCGGCGACTACGACCACTGGGCGAAACTTGGCAACACGGGATGGGACTATGACAGCGTGCTGCCTTATTTCCATAAACTGGAAAAAAGCCATGTCACCGGAACCGATACATATGGCAGGTCGGGAGAGGTCGCCATCAGCGAACTGAGGGGACCCCCACACCTTTCGAACGTGTTTGTGAAGGCCATGGAGGAGATGGGGGTCCCGTGCAACAAGGCCTATAATGGCGAAAATCCCATTGGCGCGTCGATCGTTCACGCAACCCAGAGAATGGGGTTTCGGTTCAGCGCCGCACGGGGCTATCTTCATCCAATCCGCAACCGGAAAAATCTCAAGATCATGACCGGGGCGCTCGTCAGGCGCGTCTTGTTTGAAGGCCGCGCGGCGCGCGGCGTCGAGTATGAAGTCGAGGGTCGCCTAGTCACTGAAAAGGCGAACCAGGTGATCATCAGCGCAAGCGTCTTCAACTCGCCTAAGCTTCTCATGCATTCCGGCATCGGTCCAGGCGATCACCTGCGCGACAACGGCATCGAGGTACTGCAGAACAGCCCGGGAGTTGGGCGCAACCTTCACGACCATCCGGCAGTAGGTGTCAAGGTCTTCGTGAACACGCGCACCACCAACATGGACGACAATCTGCTCGGCCGGATTAAGCATGGCTTGCGTTTCGCCCTAACCTTCAGCGGACCGGCAAGCTATGTCCATTCGGCCCTGGCGTTCGTGAAGACACGAACGGATCTCGTCGATCCGGACATCATGTTCCAGTTTTGCGCCTTCGGTTTCGACTACACGCCGGATGGTTGGAAAATGCTGGGGCGTCCAGCAGTCATGCTGCAGCCCAATGTAAATCGCTCCCGAAGCCGGGGCAACGTAACCCTCCGCTCCGCCGACCCGCTCGATCACCCGAACATCGCGATGAACCTGTTCAGCGATCATCACGATCTCGACACCCTGGTGGCCGGAGCGAAGTTGGCGCGTCGCGTCTTGAACGCCGAAGCGTTTGCCCCCTATGTCGTGGATGAGTACAGCCCCGGCAGAGGCGTGCAGAGTGACGACGAGTGGGCGGCGTTCGTCCGCGAAAACGCCAGCCACATCTCGCACGCGTGCGGCACGTGCAAAATGGGCATTGACCCGGAAGCCGTGGTCGATCCTCGCCTTCGCGTAATCGGAGTCGATAATCTGAGGGTCGTCGATTCGTCGATAATCCCACAGGTGCCCAGTGCAAACCTGAACGCCATTTCGATGGCGATCGGCGAGAAGGGCTCGGACATGATCCTGGAAGACGTTCGCCAGGCAGCTTAAGCTTTCGCACAATCCCGTCGCGGCCAGTTCGGCCCGGTTCCTCGATCGGCGTGTCGTGCCGCATCGGCCAAAATGGAATGGATGGTCGGCCGTCGCCAAGATGCGGCCGCTTAACTGGCCCTTCCCTTTTTGCGTCTCTTGGACCTGGCGCCGGCCGCGTTGTGTAGTATCTCCAAGGCATTCCGTGGACTTTCCAGAACGTCCACAAGCAGCAGTGTAGTCCGGGCGGTGAGTGCGTGGGGGCTGCGAAATCGGGAGACTGAGATGTCATCACCTAGCTTGCTCGCTTCTTGCTGGACGACGGCCGGCGCGGTTGGACCGCTCTCCACCAACAAAAGAAGTCCGGAAGCTTTCAGCGATCGCGTCAAGGCTGCCGCCGACGCGGGTTTTGTAGGTATTGGCTTGAATTACGATGATCTGGTCGCGGTAAGGGATACTATCGGCTTTCAGGAAGCGAAGGCGATCATGGACCAGTTCGGACTCAGGCATATCGAACTGGAGATGCTGCGGGGGTGGTACGAGCAGGGATCGGCGCGCGAAAGGGCAGATCTGGCTTGCAAGGAGATTTTCATGGCCGCCGCTTCGCTCGACGCCATTCACGTGAAAGCACGCTGTGACTATAGCCCCCTGGGCCGTCCGTTCGAGGATATCGTGGGTGAATTCAGAACGCTGTGTTATCACGCGGCGGATCTAAATACGAAGGTCGCGTTCGAACCTCAGCCAATGTCCCCGCTTTCGACGCCGGTCGATGCCTTCCGGCTTGTCGATGCGGCCGGCCACGACGCCGGCGGCATGATCATCGACATCTGGCACGTCGAGCGTAGCGGCGCATCGCTTGAATCGTTGCGAGACATCCCAATCGACAGGATATTTGCCGTCGAACTGAATGACGCTGCTTCGGAAGTGGCGGGGACGCTTGCGGAAGACAGCGCCAACAATCGCCGATTCTGCGGTGAAGGCGATTTCGACCTGCGCGGTTTCATCAGAACCATGCAGGCTTTGAACTACGATCGTCTATGGGGCGTGGAGATCATATCCGCGTCGGTGCGCGAAATGCCTATGCGGGAGGCAGTCAATCGCGCATTTCGAACCACGGTCGCGGAATTCCAGAAATTATAGTTTTCGCCCTCTCCAAGAGGGATGCGGAGGTTAGCTTCTGGCTTCTGCCTGAATATGACCTCTACGAGTGCGCGAATATTCCTCCTTCAGACGGCAATCCAGCGTAGCGTAACGACGTCTACTGCCCCGCACGACCTTCCGGACAGGTTTGCCGGGGGTGTCCGTACTTCCCTAGTGAGGCCGGGAACGGATCAGCTTGCCGCGGCGGTAGGCTGATGAGTGAATCATCGACTCTTCGTTGCGATGATCTCAAGGTCAAGTAGCGGGAGCGCTGAGCAGCCCACTCGTCAATTTGCTCAAGCAGCAGCGCCCCGACGAGGCGCATGATGGGACCGCCGTGGGGAAAGATGCCAACGACCTCGGGTGGCGCAGTCATGACCGAATCGAGTGCCGGCTTATCAGGTACCCCCGAGACACACAGTGGTCGACCGGGCCTATCCAAGCCTTGATGAGGCGGTCGAAATGCCGACCTCGAAGAGAACCATGAGCCTGACCAGCGATCAAGACGAGCCCGCCTGACAATGGCGATTAGAAGACTCCTCGAGGCATCATCACTCGGCCATTTGGCACCACGGATCGTTCCTGTATTCGGTGGGTGGTCGCGCCAATTTAACTGGACCCATGCTTTTGTAAGATTTTGGACCTTTCTTAGAACAGCTCCCACGATATGACTAACATGTCCGTGCGCTAATAGTCGCCAAGAAACCAACGCGGCGGGATCATCTAAGTCGATGGATGTGATTTCAGTTCATCGACAGTTGTGGGAACGCGCCTTTCACCATGCCTGAGCGAAGCATGAGATGAGGCAAAAAATGGGAGACTTTCGATGAAGACTTTCGGGCATCTTATTTGTGCAGGCTTGGCTTTCGCACTTTCGAACTCGTCCGCTCTCGCGCAGGACGCCAAGGAGCCGATCAAGGTAGGATTCGCCACGGCCCTGTCAGGCTGGCTGGCTGCTTACGATGAGGAGCCTCACAAGGCTGCGGTGATGAAGATCGAGGAGATTAACAAGGCTGGCGGAGTTCTGGGTCGCCAGATTGAATATAAGGTCCTCGACACCAAGACCGACCTCACGCTGACGGGGTCGGTAGCCTCCGAGCTCGTCGACTGGGGCGCGAACATGCTCGTCGTGCCACCCGACTATGACTATGGCTCGCCTGCGGCGCTGGTCGCCCAAAACGCCGGCCTGATCGCCATTTCGACGGGCGCTAGCGATCCCAAGATGGGGGCCCAAGGCGTCGGACCTAACGTGTTTACAGCCCATTCGGCTTCGCAGATCTCCGGCATCACCTCTGCCGAATATGCCTATGACAAGATGGGCGCGAGAACAGCTTACATGTTGGAAGATGTTTCCATTGAAGCAACGAAGGCCGCATGCGCGGGCTTCATAGCGGCATGGGAAAAGAAGGGCGGCAAGCTCCTCGGACGTGACACCTTTCAGAAGGAGGATGCGTCAATCGCCGCTCAGGTCACGCGGATCAAGGGGCTCGAGACCCCGCCCGACATGATGTTCCTGTGCGCTACGATGCCCCAAGGTCCCGCGGCTGTTCGCCAGCTCCGCGCCGCGAACATCGACATGCCGATATTCGCCGACACCGGCATGGGAGGCGATTTCTGGCTGGGCGGTGTACCAGGTCTCAAGGACTTCTATGTTCCCGCGATCATGTCCATCAAGGGAGATCCTCGTCCAGAGATCCAGAAGTTCCTAGCGGCCTACAAGGCCCGGTGGGGTACTCTGCCGGTGAGCGAATTCTCGGTTCTCGGATACTGCACAATCGAGCAGTGGACGGCCGCCGTGGAGAAGGCTCAGTCCACCGACACGGAAGCTGTCGTTGCGGTAATGAACCAGTTCAAAGATCAGCCTACAACCTGCGGACCGACCTCGTATACGCCTGAAATGCACATTCAGGTCGATCGTCCGCTGCTGGTGTCGAAGGTCGTGGACGGAAGCTTTGAGGCGGTGGAAATCTTCCGCAACAGCTTTGCTCCCGATTTCAAGCTGCTTTTCCGGGTCAGCCAGTAAGCCGCCTCGTGCTTCATTAGATTGCGCGGTTTTTGTCGCGCAATCCAACTGTCCATTGTCCGTGACTTGATCGGGTGTTCGGACAGGCATCCGCCGCGTGCTCCGTCGAACGCCTGTCTTCCCGAAACGGCGAACCTCCTCGCCTTGCCCGTGGGCTTATTAGCCCGGGCTGGTTGCAGGATTTCCACCAATGACTTGCATCCGTAGCGACAACTGCGACAAGCTTGGTCATCGTGTCATTAGGAAGAACAAAGAATCGTTATGGCGAAATCCCCTAAGCAAAAGCTCCAGGCGAAAAACGTCCATGTCGTTTTCGGGGGCATCAAGGCTCTTACCGGCGTAACACTGACGCTGAACGCCGGCGACATCCTGGGTCTGATCGGGCCAAATGGCGCCGGAAAAACCACGCTGGTGAATGTCCTCAGCGGATTTCAGAAGCCGAAGCCCGGAACGATTGAGTTGGACGGCCGGGACGTGTCCGACCTGAGCCCCCGCAAGATGGCGCAGGCCGGAATCGGCCGAAGCTTCCAGGCGGCGCGGCTTTTTCGCAAGCTCACGGTCCTGGAGAACCTGACGGTAGCTGGCCTTGGCATCGGTCTGTCCCGTAAGGCCGCGACCTCCCAGGCACGGGACATTCTCGACTGGATCGGCTATCGGCACGGTCACGACCGTCAATGCGATTCATTGCCCTACAGCGACGAGCGCCGCATCAGCATCGCTAGGGCGCTTGCGTTGCAGCCGTCCTTCACCCTTCTGGACGAGCCTGCATCCGGAATGAACGAGCAGGAATGTGAGCTCCTCATGGATACGATCACAGGCATACCGAAGAAATTTGGCTGCGGCGTCATGCTGATTGAGCATAACATGCAGGTCATCATGGGCGTATGTCACCGGATTCACGTTCTCGATGGCGGCCGAAGCCTTGCTGAGGGCTCGCCGGAAGAGGTCAGGAATGACCCCAACGTCTTGCGCGCTTATCTGGGCGATCGCGCTTCCCGAAAAAATGCAGTGATATAGGTTCATCATGGCTTACTTTATCCAGGTTCTTATCGACGCAGTCGCGCTTGGTAGCCTCTATGCGCTCGTGGCCCTCGCCATCGGCCTAGTGTTCGGTGTGATGAAGCTGATCAATTTTGCGCAGGCGGACTATCTTACGGTAGGAGCCTACTCGCTGGTGATCCCAACCGCCGCCGCGACCCCAAGTATGATGTTCGGCGGCTTGCCTTGGGCGCTGATGATTTTCTGCGTCGTCTTAAGCATTACTGTGCTCGCGCTTATCACCGAACGGGTTGCTTTCCGGCCGCTGCGCAATACCGATCCAACCACTCTTCTCATTTCATCCTTCGCGGTTAGCTACTTTCTGCAGAGCCTCATCATCATGTTCCACGGCGGCCGTCCGAAGTCGGTCAGCATCGGCGCCGCCCTGACTCGGCCCATTGATATTCTCGGACTTCGGGTGGGCGGTGTGCAATTCCTCACCATGACGGTCGCCTTGCTGCTGCTGATCGCGCTGGTGTTGTTTTTGAAGCGGACCTCTATCGGGATTCAATTGCGCGCCGCCGCTGAAGACTTTTCGATGGCGCGTCTCCTCGGGGTTGCAGCCAACAGGGTCATCGCTATCGCATTCGCGATCAGCGGTATTCTCGGTGGCGTGATCTCCCTGCTGTTCGTAATTCAGACTGGAACGCTTGATATCCGGATGGGTATTATGCCCACGGTCTATGCGTTTTTTGCTACCGTCATCGGCGGCATCGGATCTCTGCCCGGAGCCGTGTTGGGCGGTTACATTGTCGGGATCCTTAGCGTTTTCCTGCAGGCCTATCTGCCTGAAGAGATGCGGCCGTTCCGCGATGCCGGCGTATTCACCATTGTCATTCTCATTCTGCTTGTGCGTCCGCAGGGGCTGATCGTGACCAGCGCTGCGAAGGAGAGAGTCTAATGCGGATTTTTGAACGCCTGTTCCCAGTCCTCGCGCTGGTCATCCCGCTTGCCGGAGTGGTTTGGACGATCGATCAGTTCGGATCGGCCAGCGTGGAACGCGTCGCCACCGAAGCGCTGATACGTCTTGTATTCGCCATCGGCCTCTACATCTTCGCCGGAAACTCCGGGATAGTCTCCTTCGGGCACATGACGTTCTGCGCGATCGCCGCCTATGCGACGGCTTGGCAAACGTGCTGCGCAATGCTCAAGCCCATAACCATGTCCGGACTGCCGGCCTTCATTCGGGATAACACGTTTCCTCTATTGCCGGCGGCGCTCACCTCAATCGCATTGGCAGGCGTTGTCGCCTTCACCTCCGGTCTGATTCTGATGCGCCTCTCGAGCCTTAGCGCCTCGATCTCAACTTTGGCTCTGATGTTCATCCTGAACGTTATCTACTCGAACTGGACGACGGTGACGATGGGAAGCTCCACGATCGTCGGACTGCCTGTCTATGTCACGATCTGGATAGCGCTTGGATGCGCCGTTCTGGTGATTGTCATCGCATATCTATATCAAGTGTCGCGTTGGGGTTTGATGCTTCGCGCCGCGCGGGAAGATGAGGTCGCGGCCCAGGCTTCCGGCACTTCGCTCTATTGGTCGCGCCTAATAGCCTTTACGCTGTCCGGTTTTGTCGCCGGGTTGGCAGGTGTGCTGTTCGCCCACTTCATGGGGACGGTATCAATCGCGAACTTCTTCTTGAACCATACATTCCTGATCGTGGCTATGCTGGTGATCGGCGGCATGCAAAGCCTCGCAGGCGCGGTGGTTGGCGTCACGTTCATCAGCGTCGTCATTGAGCTATTTCGGCGTGCGGAGGTCGGCTTCTCGGTGGGGTCGACGCAGATATCGATCCCGGCCGGTTCTCAGGAGTTGATCCTAGCCGGCATCATGCTGCTGATCCTGATATTCCGAAAGGCTGGTATAATGGGCGGAAAAGAGCTCCGGTGGCCGTGGTCTGTTCGCGACGACGGAACCGTCGTCGGCGTCGGCCAAGTTCGATTGGCGCACTCCGCAGACAGTCATCGGTGACGAAACGAGTTTGACGCAAGTTTCGGTAGGTGGAGAGAGTTATGCTCGAAGTGAAGCAAATGGTCGCCGGGTATGGCCGACTGACCGCCCTCAAGGGCGTCGACATCACAGTGAAAAAGGGCGAAGTGGTGTTCGTTGTAGGCCCGAATGGCGCCGGCAAATCGACGTTGCTGAAGACGATTTCGGGTCTGATGACACCTACGGGGGGGGAAATCCGCTTTCAAGGCGAACGCATCGACGGGCGGGGCCCGGAGACGTTGTGTCGCCGCGGCCTAGCGCTAATCCCTGAAGGCCGGCATATCTTCAAGACGCTGACCGTACAGGAGAACCTCCAAGTCGGCGCGATGATCCGGAAGGATTCTGCAGAAGTGCGCTCCGATATGGAGATGGTGCTCGATACGTTCCCCATCCTGCGGGAGAGATTCAAGGGAGTTGCGGGGAACTTATCTGGAGGAGAGCAACAGCAGTTAGCGATCGCGCGTTCGATTCTGCAGCGGCCGGCGCTCCTCATGATTGACGAACCGTCGCTCGGCCTGGCACCGCTGGTGATCGATCAGGTGTATGACAGCTTGAGAAAGCTGAACGAGACAGGCCTGACACTGCTGATCGTGGAGCAGTCGACGGGGCGAATTATGGAACTCGCCTCGCGGATCTATGTTTTGCGCAACGGCAAGGTTGTGCTCGAAGGTGATCGCGAGGAGCTGACAGACACGTCGGCGCTGGATGCCGCCTATTTCGGCTTCTCGTCGGATGCGGCCTGAGCATTGACGATTGAACCGCAACCTGAAGCCAATAGATTCGCGTTTTGGAATGCGGCCCGGGTGACTTCGCCGTGCGGCATTTGGCCAAGGCAGAACAACCATCAGAATAGTTGCGCGGATTCCGCCAAGGAGCGTGTTGGCATGAAGATCGATCTATCCGGCAAGAAAGCCATCGTGACCGGTTCCACGTCAGGCATCGGGCTGGCGATCGCGCGAGGGTTGGCCGGCGCCGGGGCGAATGTCGTGATCAATGGGCGAACGCAATCCGCCGTCAATCGGGCTAGAGCCGCCGTCCAGGCGGCGGCGCCCGGACCATTGGTTCAGGGATTCGCAGGGGATCTCGGCACCGTCGAAGGTTGTACCGAGCTCGTCGCGGCCTACCCGGACTGTGATATCCTCGTCAACAATCTCGGCATCTATGGACCCCGGGATTTCTTCGAAACCGACGATGCGCGCTGGGAAGAGCTATTTAAAGTCAACATCCTCTCCGGCGTTAGACTATGTCGGGCCTATCTGCCGGTAATGGAGGATAGGGGCTGGGGCAGGGTTGTGTTCATTTCCTCCGAGGCGGGGCTCAATATTCCGGCCGACTCCATTCACTATGCCTTCACTAAGACGGCGCAGTTGGCAATCGGTCGAGGTCTGGCCAAGCGCATGGCCGGAACGGGCGTCACTGTAAACTCGGTCTTGCCAGGGCCAACGCTGTCCGAGGGCGTCGCGAGGATGCTGCACGTCGAAGGCGACGAGTCAGGGGAAAAATTGAAGGCCGCGGCCGCCGATTTCGTGCTGTCGACTAGGCCGTCATCCATTATCAGGCGAGCGGCGACCGTGGACGAAGTAGCCAACATGGTGGTTTATGTCTGCTCTCGCCAGGCTTCGGCGACCACGGGTGCCGCGCTGCGCGTTGAAGGGGGCATTGTGGACAGCCTGTAACGCCGCGTACCTCTTACATTTCCCCAGGTGTGCACCGCACATGCATTGTCGCCGAGCTTTTCGAGCGTACCCGCCGCCCGCGGAATTGCATGGCGACGCCGTTCTGCGCGAATGGTTCGAGCCGCAGCAGGTGGCGCGTGAGCGGGTCGTTCCAGCTTGCCACCTGGTCGGCGAAGGTAATGCCGATGGCGGCCTGCATGCGGGTAACCCGTCAGGGGGTAATGGCATCGCATCTGCCGCACCAGTCCTGACGCCACCACGCCGCTCTTCGAAACGCCATGGCGAAGGCCGGTGATATCCACGGCCAAGTCGGCAAACCCAGAGATGATCGCTTCCGCTGCCTCTGCCGCGATGATGCGAGCTTGCGCTTCCGCCTCGGCCAGCCCGCTCAAAACGGACTATGGCATCGACATCCGCTTTCGCCGAAAACAGCTCAACGATCTGCTGTCGCCGAAAAGGCCGGAGAGAAGCGGATGTCCGAACGGGGAAACGCTCACCTCGGGCTTCCGTTTCGCTCAGATATCGAAGAACACGGTTTCGCCCTCGCCCTGAAGGCGGATATCGAAACGATAGACGTTGCCTTCCTCCTTTTGGGCGACGAGCGTGGCGACGCGGCTTTTCTGCTCGATGCGGGCGAGAACCGGATCGGCGGCATTGGCCTTCTCTTCGTCGGGGAAATACATGCGAGTCTGCAAGCCAATATTGATGCCGCGCGCCACAATCCAAAATGTGATGTGCGGCGCCATCGGCCGGCCATCGCGGAACGGCACCTTGCCCGGCTTGATCGTTTCGAACACGAATTCGCCGGTATCCATATCGCCCGGCGAGCGGCCCCAGCCGGTGAAATTGGGGTCGGCCTTGCCGCGCGTTTCGCTGGGGCTGTTGTAATAGCCGTCCGTATCGGCCTGCCAGATCTCGATCAGCGCGTCCTTCAGCGGCATTCCCGCGCCGTCAAATACGGTGCCGCGCACGCTGATGCGTTCGCCTCGGGTCTTTTGGTTATAAAGCGGGCCGGATCCCAGGTCCTTCTCGAATACGCCTTCGATGCCGACGAAATTGGGTGTGCAGCCGATATGCACATAGGGACCCGCCGTCTGCGAGGCGGTTTCTTTGAGATAGTTGAGTGGCTGGACCATGATCAGTTGCCCTCCATACGATTCTCGAAAAAGGTCGAGCGGCGGCCTCGCAGAACGATGTCGAACCTGTAGGCCAGCATATCCATCGGCAGTGTCGCATGCATGTCCAGCGGCGCGATCAGCCTCTTGATCGCATCCTCGTCCGGAATGGTTTTGACGATCGGACATTTCCAGATCAGCGGATCGCCCTCGAAATACATCTGGGTGATGAGCCGCTGGGCAAAGCCATTACCGAAAACCGAGAAATGGATATGGGCCGGCCGCCAGTCATTGACGCCATTCGGCCAGGGGTAAGCGCCCGGCTGGATGGTCTTGAACCAGTAATAGCCGTTCTCATCCGTTATCGTGCGGCCAACGCCGCCGAAATTCGGATCGATGGCGGCGAGGTAGCTTTCCTTCTTGTGGCGGTAGCGCCCGCCGGCATTGGCCTGCCAGAACTCCACCAGCGCGCCGTCCACCCCGCGGCCGCGTTCGTCCAGCACCCGGCCGTGAACCAGAATGCGCGGGCCGATCGGCATTTCGCCGGGGCGGGCGTAATTGAGGATGAGATCGTTATCGAGCTCGTTCAGCATGCCATGCCCAAAGACCGGCCCGGTGATTTCGCTTTTGGTGCCTTCTAGCGATACCAGCGCGCGGAGCGGCGAACGCAGGATCGAGGTCTTGTACCAGGGCGCATAGGCCAGGGGGTGAATATCGCGGTCGCGTGCGAAGAACGGCCCGGTTTCGGGTTGTCGGTTACTCATTTCGTCTCTTCCTCGCGGGAACTATCGGCCTTCATGCTGGCCAGGGCAAGCTTGGCGACCTTGAAAGCGTGATTTGCGGCGGGCACGCCGGCATAGATTGCCACATGCAGCAGAGCTTCGCGGATATCCGCTTCGGTGGCGCCGGTGTTGGCGGTGGCGCGCACATGCATAGCAAGCTCCTCTTCCTGCCCGAGCGCGGCGAGCAAAGCGATGGTGACCATCGAACGCTCACGCTTCGTCCAGTGATTGCCGGACCAGACAGTTCCCCAGGCGGCTTCGGTGATGAGCTGCTGGAAAGGCTGGTCGAAATCGGTCGTCACCGTCTGCGCCCGGTCGACATGGACGTCACCCAGCACGGAGCGGCGGATTTTCATGCCCTGCTCGAATCTTTCGTTCTTTTCGATATTGTCCGCCATCGGTCAGTGCTCCGGCAAGGTCTTGAGAAAATCGCCGACCGCCTGCGCATAGGCACGCGGCTGTTCAAGGCATGGAATATGGCCGCAATCCGGGATCATAACGAAGCGGCTCGCGGGAATGAGGTTGGCCAGCGAGTGCACCAGCGCGGGCGGCGTCGACCCATCTTGATCGCCCGCCACGCAGAGCGCCGGCACCGTGATGCGGCCTGCCTCTTCGGTGAAATCCGCATCGCGAATGGCGGCGCAGGTGCCGGCGTAGCCGGCTTCCGGCTGTTGCGCGAGCATGTTGCGCGCGCCGGCACAGGCGGCATTGTCGGGCTGGCGGAAGGCCGGCGTGAACCAGCGCTCCATCACTGGATCAATCAGCGAGGCAAGGCCATCGGCGGTGATCTTGTCGATGCGCGCATTCCACATCTCGGCGACGCCGATCCTGTGGGCGGTGTTGCTGAGCACCAGCGCGCGGGCAAGATCGGGCCGGCGCGCATATAGACCTTGGGCGATCAGGCCGCCGACTGACAATCCCCAGACGATCGCGCTTTTCACACGGAGATGATCGAGAAGCGCGATCAGGTCGCCGGCATGATCGTCTATCGAATAGGGGGAGCGGTCGACATCGGAAAGCCCATGGCCGCGCTTGTCGTGCAGGATGAAAGCGTACTCGTGGCCAAGCTCCTCGATTACCGCATCCCAGATTCGGAAATCCGTCCCGAGCGAATTGATGAAAGCGATGACCGGCCTGCCGCTGCCCAACCCAAGCGCGCGATAATGGATCACGTGCTCGCCGAAACGCAGAAAATCCATGATGTGCTCCTCCTGGGGACGATATTGCAAGGGGTTCAGGTTAAGTAAAATGACATTATTGGTTAAAAGCATAATCTACTGGTTATATGATCGGCGGCCGACCAGCATATCCAGTTCCGTCACCTGCAAATCTTCGTGGAGGTTGCGCCGCGGAAATCCTACATGTCAGCCAGCTGGCGGTGACGAAAACCATTCGTGAGCTGGAAGACATCCTCGGTCTCACTGTTCGACCGGAGCGCGCGGCATCCGCACTAGCATCGGACGCTGGCCCGCAGATGATTTCCATCACTGTGCTCTTGTGGCCTTTCGGCGGCCTCCGGAGAGTCCAGGAAAAAAATCGAAAGACGCATTCTCTCGAGCGGGTCGTAGATTAACCCTTCGAAGGCAACGTAGTGTGTGACGACGTGCAGCCGATCATGAGCGGCGTTGATGAAAACCGTTCCCAGCGCGCTGGGTCTTCCTTGGTTCGGCTCGACATCTCGCGGGCAGCATCTGCCCGCGGTGAAAATCATGCCGGTCAGGCCGCGTGCTTCAAAGCTGTCCAGAACCGCAGTTGCCGTGTGCTCGTTGTAGGAGATGGCCGAGACGTCGGGGTGCGCAGGAAGGTTCTCGACAACCGGGCGGGATTCTCGTCGGAAGGTTGCTCGCCGACGAGTTCGATACCCGGGCTATTCTCGAGCGCGAGCTTTACGCCCGTGGCGCGGGTGCCGATTTAGCCCCCTCCACGGCGCCCGTGAGATGCCGACAATTCAATCGGAAAAAATAGGGACTTTTATCCATATGGATTTTCCTGTTCCCAATTTGGTGTCTAACAACTCGCCTTAACTGTGCCCGGGCTGGAGCATCCGAGTGAAAAATGATCTAACTGATGTCGAACTACTCGGAGAAACTGGTGGTCACTGGGGAGCGGCGTGACGCCGAACATCAATCGCAGGGCTCATTAGTGGCATTTCGGCGGGCGCAGCGGGGCTGAGACACCCACAAAAGCACCTCCTTCTCGGGTCACGCGGAACTATAGCCTAAACTAGTGTCTGACGAAGCTCGGCCTGCAAGTCCATTAGCGGGGGTAAATAGTGGTCAATGACCTCCTCCAAGGATCGTCCGCTCGCCGCCATGCCGATGTTGGCTGCAGCCACGACCCGCCCACCGGCGGCTTTCAGCGGAACGGCAACTGAAACAAGGCCCAGTTCGACTTCCTGGTCGATCGCGGCGTAACCACGCTCTCTAGTCTCCTTGATGTCCGCAAGCAGGCGATTGACATCCGTTTCCGTGTGCTCGGTGCGGGCCACCAGCGTCGACTTCTCCAGGATGCTTCGAGCTTCGTCCTCACTTAGCACCGCCAAGAGCACGCGACCCATAGACGTGCAATAGGCCGGCAAACGGGAGCCTGGCATGAGAGAGATGGACATAACTCGTCGTTGTGCAGCTCTGGCGATGTAGACTATCTCGGTTTCGTCGAGGATCGATACGGAACTGCTCTGTCCAGTCTGCTCCGAGAGCGCGTCCAAATAGGGCTGCACGATGCGAGGAATGGGCAGTGAGGCGAGGCAGCCAATGCCCAGTCGCAGTACACGCGGCGTGACCGTGAAGAACTTTCCATCATATGCCGCGTAGCCGAGTTCCCACAGGGTGAGAAGGCAGCGTCGGGTAGTCGCCCGATCCAGTTTCACAATATCAGCAGTTTCCGCAATGCTCAGCCGAGGTCTCTCCGCGGAGAACGCTTCGATGACTTTTAGGCCCTTGGCCAGGCCGCCCATAAGGTCTCGCTCTTTAACAGCCATTGGACGTTTCCTTCGTGCGATAATCGAACTTCGTTTTGATAGCGCACAAAATCATTGAGGTAAAGCGCGGCTAGCGTTAGGTTTCGCCATCGGCGTCACAGACGCGAAAGGGAAAAAATGGACAAGACAGTAGAGAGTCTCGCGGAGGCTGTCGCAGAGATTGGCGATGGCGCAACAGTCATGATCGGCGGCTTCGGTGGTTCCGGAGCGCCTATAGAACTCATCCACGCCCTGATTGATCGCGGTCCAAGCGACCTAACCATTATCAATAACAACGCAGGCAACGGCCGTATTGGTATTGCCGCGATGATCGACGCCGGGATGGTGCGGAAGATGATTTGCTCATTCCCGCGTTCCTCCGATCCGCGAGCGTTCACTGAGCGTTACGTGGAAGGATGTATCGAGCTTGAGTTGGTACCCCAAGGGACTCTTGCAGAGCGGATTCGCGCCGGCGGCGCTGGTATCCCCGCGTTTTACACTCCGACTGCGTTCGGAACCGAACTCGCTGCGGGCAAGCCAACGGCGGAATTCGACGGTCGTACCTACGTGCAGGAAAGATGGCTCAAGGCTGACTTTGCGATTGTCAAAGCGCATGTCGGCGACACGCATGGCAACTTGACCTTCAACAAGGCTGCACGCAACTTCAACCCGCTGATGTGCATGGCGGCTAAGACGACCATCGTCCAAGCCTCCAGAATCGTGCCTGCCGGGGCTATCGATCCCGAGCACGTCATCACTCCGGGTATCTTTGTGAACAAGGTCGTCGAAGTCACCTTCCCGCAGCAAGAAGAAGAATTGGTCCGAGCAGGAGTGAGCTACGCATGAGCGCCGAAACCCAACTGAAGCTTTCCAACGCGCAGATCGCATGGCGCGCGGCGCAGGATATCGAGGACGGTGCCTACGTTAATCTGGGTATCGGTTTCCCGGAAATGGTTGCCCGCTACCAGCCGCCTGGCCGTCAAGCGGTATTCCATACCGAAAACGGCATCTTAGACTTCGGCGAGGCACCCCCGGAGGGGCATGAAGACTGGGACCTGATCAACGCCGGAAAGCGACCCGTCACTCTCAAGCACGGCTCGTCGTTTTTCCATCACGCTGACAGCTTTGCCATGGTCCGCGGGGGGCATTTGGATGTGGCCATCCTTGGAGCATACCAGGTCGCCGAGAATGGTGATCTTGCCAACTGGCGCGTTGGGTCGCGTGGCGTTCCGGCTGTCGGAGGAGCGATGGACCTCGTCCACGGAGCAAAGCAGGTGTTCGTGATAACCGAACACGTCACAAAGGATGGTGATCCCAAGCTTGTTGAGCGCTGCACATTCCCACTTACTGGTGTCGGCTGCATCACCCGCGTCTACACCAGCCACGCGGTCGTGGACATCAAGAATGGCCGATTCGTGTTGAAGGAGAAGCTTCCCGGCCTTTCCCTCGAAGCCCTGCAGAAGATGACGGGGGCGAAACTTCACGTCGACGGCTCCGTGGCCGATTTGATCGTGCCAACCGTGTAAGGAGCACTGAAATGCGCGATGCTTTTATCTGCGACTACGTGCGCACTCCCATTGGCCGCTACGGCGGTGCCTTGTCATCTGTGCGGGCCGATGACCTCGGTAGCGTTCCGCTCAAGGCGCTCGTCGAGCGCAATCCCTCGGTAGATTGGGAGGCGGTCGACGACGTCACGTTCGGATGCGCCAACCAGGCTGGCGAAGACAACCGCAACGTAGCCCGCATGTCGCTGCTGCTGGCGGGGCTTCCGATCCAGATCTCGGGCACGACGATCAACCGCCTTTGTGGTTCCGGCATGGACGCGGTCATCGCCGCTGCCCGGGCCATCAAGTCCGGTGAAGCGGAATTGATGATCGCGGGCGGCGTCGAGAGCATGAGCCGCGCTCCCATGGTTATCCCGAAGGCTGACGCGGCGTTCTCGCGCAATGCGGAAATCTACGACACGACTATCGGATGGCGCTTCGTCAACGCGTTGATGAAGAGCCAGTACGGCGTCGATTCCATGCCGGAGACCGGCGAAAACGTCGCGGAAGACTACAAGGTCAGCCGCGAGGACCAGGATGCGTTTGCTGTCCGCAGCCAGGCGAAGGCTGCACGGGCCCAGGAAGACGGCCGTCTGGCCTCGGAGATCGTGCCCGTAACGATCCCGCAGCGGAAGGGCGAACCGATCGTCGTGCAAAAGGACGAACATCCCCGCGCGACGACCATCGAGGCGCTTGCGAAGTTGCCCACCCCTTTCCGCAAGGGCGGTTCGGTCACGGCCGGAAACGCGTCGGGAGTGAACGATGGCGCGGCCGCGCTGATCATTGCGTCAGCTGAGGCAGCTCGAAAGTACGGTCTCAAGCCGATCGCAAGGATCATCGCCGGCGCGGCGGCGGGCGTGGCACCCCGTGTCATGGGTATCGGGCCGGCCCCGGCATCGCGAAAGTTGATGCGCCTGACGGGCCTCAAGCAGGAACAGTTCGATGTAATCGAGCTGAACGAGGCATTCGCGTCGCAAGGGCTGGCCGTGCTTCGTGAGCTTGGCATTGCCGACGACGACGCACGTGTGAACCGTAATGGTGGTGCGATTGCGCTTGGACACCCGCTTGGCATGTCCGGGGCTCGTATCACGGGCACGGCAGCCTTGGAGCTTGTCAAGACTGGTGGGCGCTACTCGCTTTCCACGATGTGCATCGGCGTAGGGCAGGGCATCGCTGTAGCACTTGAGCGGGTGTGAACGGCGCTACCTACTAGTCGTGACTTCGGGGCGTCCTGCGGCCGTTTCGCAATGCGCCCAGGCACCCGATCGCCGAAACATCGTGCTTGACCCGACACACTCCGCAGTCCCGTTCTTCTGAGGGCGACAGGCCCCGTGGATGCGGCGAAGTGCCGGCCCCGAATGGATCCACACGGTGCGCGATCAAGGTGCTCTGGTGCGCGACTATGTGAAATGGGATGACCAACCCGGCTCGGCCCCGGCCGCACGGGAATCGATCTTGCATGCGGACTGGATCGCCAATACTGCGCCGATGGAACCTGTCTACGTGAATCTCGTGCGCGGGCTACAGGAAGCCGAGCTGCCCTCAGTCTGCGCGCGCCGGTGGATGCCTCGCGATTCCGGCCTCAGGTGGCCGCTGGTGCCAACGCCGACGAATTGGAGCGTACCGCCGCGATCCTGCGTCGCGCTTCGCGCCCTGTGATCCTCGCCGGTCGCCGTTGCGCAATCCGGATGTCTAGGCGCGGCGCGTTGCCTTAGCCGAAGCACTGGGTGCCCGCGTGGTGACCGACCTGAAGATAGGCGCTACTTTCCCTGCCGACCACCCGCTGCACGCCGGATCGCCGGAGTCTATGCCGCGCCCGACGCGCGGGCCGTCATCCGCGCAGCGGATGTCGTCCTCTCGTCGGATCGGGTGGATCTAGCCGGCACGCTGGACGCCGGTACCAGGGCGAGAAACCGACAACCACGGTGATCCAGTTCTCGCAAGCCCATGTGCTGCATCGCAGCTGGAGCATGGACGATCCTCAGGGATAGGCGGTTGCCCCGTCGGGTTTGCGCGTGACCTTCCGCTCCCAGTGAATGTAGTCGTCCGTTTGCAGCGCCTTTTCATCTATTTCCAGACCCCAGCCCGGCCTGCCAGGTCGCAGCTCCATATGCCCGTCCACCGGCATATACGGATCTGCCGCCCAGGGGGCGTGAAAATGCGGCTTGAACTCCAGCACCTTGAAGTTCGGCTGAGCCGCACAGAAGTGGATGTTGACTGCAGTTGCAAGCGGGCCCATCGGATTGTGCGGCGCCACGGTTACATAATGGGCCTCGGCGATGGCTGCTATCCGACGCATCTCGGTGACGCCGCCGACCACGCAGATATCGGGCTGAATAATGTCGGCGCCGCGCGCAGAAAGCAGCGAAAGGAATTCGAAGCGGGAATAGAGCGATTCGCCTGTAGCCAGCGGCACTGTCACCTTCGACTTCAATTCGGTCCAGGCCGGGATATGCTCAGGTCGGATTGGCTCCTCGTAGAAGAGTGGGTCGTTCGGCGCAATAGCGCTGGCAAGCTGCACGGCCTGGTAAGGTTCGAAGATCTTTGCATGCGCATCGAAAGCGTATTCGAAGTGCGATGGTGTAATTTCACGGATTTTGCCGAACCAGTCACCGGTTTCCTTGACGAGTTCACCCCAGCGTCCGGTGTGGAGATCACGCCGATAGGGGCTGAGCTTGAACGCGGTGTAGCCGTACTTCTCGTTAAGTTCGAGAGACTGCTCTCGTGCGGCTTCCGGATCCGGTGCGGTATAGACGCCGCAATAGACCTTCACGCGGTCGCGCACATTGCCACCGAGCAGCATGTAAACCGGCAACCCGGCGGCCTTCCCGGCGATGTCCCAGAGTGCGTGATCAATCGCCGAGATCGCGGCAAGCCCGAGCGCGCCGGGCGGGAAGCGGCATTGCTGGTTTAGCTTGAGCACGAGGAATTCGACCCGACGCGGGTCCTCGCCTTCGATCTGATGAAACAGGTACTCGAAGAGGGGCGGCAGCGCCCAGTCCGGGCCGTGATTGTAGCACTCGCCCCAGCCCGAAATGCCTTCGTCGGTCTCGATCTTCAAAAGCAGGCGCGGGCGGTCGTCCACGCGCTGCATGTATGTCTTAAAACCTGTGATATGCATGAAGTTCTTCCTTAGGCCGCACAGCTCTTTTCGGCGACAGTGTCGACGATCGCGCGTAAATCCGCTCGCTCGGCTTCGGTCAGGGTTTCGACGCCGGGCACGCGCACCGGTCCGACATCGGTTCCGAGCATGCCGAGCGCTTCCTTGACGACGGTGACGTTCGCCCCGTTCAGATACTTGGTGCGCAGTGCTTCGAAGCCGGCAATATCATCGATGAGCGCGCGGGCTGCGACGTAGTCGCCTTTTTCCAATGCGTCGTGGATGGCGTGCGAACGTTCCGGGAAGACGTTGACGAGACCAGAGGTGAAGCCGCGGGCTCCCATAGCGTAGAAGGCGGGCGCCCAGCCTTCGGCGAGACCGCAGACCCAGATCGCCGGCGCATCCTTCGTCGCGCGGATCACTTCAGCAAGAAGCATCAAATTCCCGGAGGCGAACTTGATGCCAGCGATGTTCGGATGCAGCGCAAGCTTTTGGAAATCGGCAACCGAAAAGGTGTCGCTTCGCACATAGGCGATGACCGGAACCGTACTGGCTTCTGCAAGTTCAAGGAAGTATTTGGCTTGGAAGCTTGGGGCAGCGAACGGGTCCATCGGGTGATGTCCCATGATGGCGTCGGTACCTTCGGCGATAGCGTCGCGGGCGAGGGCCTTTGCCTCCGTGAGCGAGCGGCCGACAGCGGCGCTGACGAGCGACTTGCCAGCGGCAGCCTTGATGGTTGTGGCATGGACCGTGCGCACTTCGTCCATGGTCAGGGTAAAGAACTCGCCGGTATTGCCAGCCGCCATCAGATTGTGAACGCGCGCGTTGGCCAGGCGGGCGATCAGGCCCGATAGCTTTGCGGTATCGACACTCCCATCGGTCTTATAGGGGGTCACCGGCACGCCCGATATACCCATAAGGGCCTTGCGGATCTTCTCCATTGCCTCGGTCACGTCAAATATCCTCTTTCTTCTTGAACACGATGTTGAGGTAAGTTTCACCGGAACGGACGACATGATCGCGCATCACGCGTTCCGCTTTGTCGCTGTCGTTTGATATGATGGCGGCTGCAATCGATGTGTGCTCGGCCAGCGCCTTGCCGCGTTCGAGCGGATCGGAATGGATAACGCGGCGAATGCTGGCATCGTAGAACTGCTGTCGCTCGATCATGCGCGAGAGATATTGGCATCGCGAGGCGATGTGGATTTGCTCGTGGAAAGTCTCGTTCAGCGAAATCAGATCGTCGGCGATGCCGTGTTCGGTGGCGTTAGCCATCCTCGTGACGATCTCCTCGAGTTTCTGGATCTCGTCCTTCTCGATCCGCTTGGCGGCCAGATGAGCAATCATCGATTCCAGGGCGGCGCGTGCTAGGATCATTTCCTCCGCCCAGCTCGCATTGAAGCGGATCAGCACGCCACGACGTGGCAAGGTCTCCACCAGTCCCTCCGTTTCGAGCTGACGCAATGCTTCCTTGATGGGTGTGGTGCTGACGCCGAGCTGCTCGGCGAGCTGGCGCTCGTTGACCCGCTCGTCTGGCGCAAAGCGGCCAGAAAGGATCGCTGTTCTCAACGTCCGGTGCACATGATCGCGAAGCGTCGTCAGGAACCGCGGGTCGATCCTTTCGATGCGGTCTTCGCCAGGCTCTTTCGATGCTTCGTTTTGCATGTCCCGAAATTCCCCCGTTGACGACAAAATTAATTTGTGAGATCTGATATACCAGATTTCAGATCGATGTCGATATGGAAAATTCGCGCCAAGGGAGAGGCCCGGCGCTCCAGGGAGGAGATACGACTATGAAAAGACGCAGTTTTTTGATGGCGTCAGCTTTGATGGCCTCGACTTTTGCCGTCCCGGTCGCCGGGCAGGCGGCAACGCCTGATGACCAGTTGGTCATCGCCACCAACATGTCCTCGATGCGCGGCCTGGATCCCAACGAGCTTAACCAGCTGGAATCGGCCGAAATCGTCGCCAATCTCTATGAGCGGTTGATTGTTCTGTCCGCTGACGACATGACCAAGCCGCAGCCAGGGATCGCCGAGAGCTGGAAGGTATCGGACGATGGCAAGACCTTCACCTTCAAGATCCGTTCCGGCGTCACCTTCCATTCAGGAAACCCACTGACGGCAAAGGATGTCGAGTGGTCGTTGCGTCGGCTGGTCAAGCTCGGCCTTGCACCTTCGGTCGATCTCCGCCAGTGGGGCTTCACCGACAAGAATGTCGACGAACTGATCAAGGCAACGGACGACACAACGGTCGCGCTGCAGACACCTGAAGTCTGGAACCCGAACCTTATCCTGTTTTCGCTTGCGAGTTTCTCGACTTCGATCCTCGACAGCAAGCTTCTCGCCGAAAACGAGAAGAATGGAGACATGGGGCGTGAATTCCTGCAGACGAACGACGCGGGCTCGGGCCCCTATTCGCTCAAGACCTGGCGCGTCAACGACCTCTTGATTTCTGATGCCTTCAAGGACTACTGGCAAGGTGTGCCGAAGATGCGTCGCGTCATCCTCCGTCATATGCCGGAGTCGTCCGGTCAGCGACTGCAGCTTGAAGCCGGCGATGTTGACGTCGCAACCCGTCTTTCGTCCACTGATCTTGCTGCGATTGAAGCGGGCGGCAAGGCAGAGATCCAGAAGACGCCGGGCTTTGGATTCTACTATCTGGCACTCAACCAGAAAGACGAGATCCTTTCCAATCCGAAGGTACGCGAAGCTTTCCGCTATCTGATCGACTATGACGGTCTCGCCAACACCGTGATGAAATACTACGGTATCAAGCAGCAGACGGTCATTCCCGGCGGCCTGCCGGGTGCTTTGAACGAAACCCCCTACAAGCTGGACATCGACAAGGCCAAGCAGTTGCTTGCAGAAGCCGGTTATCCGAGCGGCTTCTCGAAGGTTTATTACGCCACCCCGGTTACCCCGGAGTATGAAGTTGCGCAGTCGTTGCAGGCCAACGCAGCCAAAGTCGGCATCAAACTCGACCTTCAGGGCGGCGATCACATCGGCAAGTTCCGCAACCGTGAGTTCGAGATCTTCTCGGCGCGTACAGGCGAACGCCTGCCAGATCCCCATGCTGTGCTTGCATCCTACGCGACCAATCCAAACAATGCAGACGATGCCAAGCTTGCTGGCCTCATCGCCTGGCGCTCCGCCTGGGAAGTGCCGAAAAGCATCCAGGACATGGTGACAGCCGCCGCACACGAGACCGACCAGCAGAAGCGGGCCGATCTCTATGCGAAGATCAATAAGGCGTATCTCGAAGCGTCTCCAGCACTCGTCACTTCCTTTCAGCGCACGGACGCAAAAGCAGTGCGCAAGGAAGTCACTGGCTATGTCGGTCATTCAACCTGGTTGACGCGTTGGGACACTGTCTCGAAGGGCGAGTAAGCCCTTCCTGTCGAGGAGAATGATCGTGAGTATCTCACAGACATCCGCAATCGCCCCGAAACGCGCCAAAGCGGCGCTAGGTGGACTCCGCAAGGTGGCGGCATCCTTTGCCGTCATCCTGACGACGCTGCTGGGCCTGCTCGTCATCACCTTCGTCGTCGGCCGCATGGTGCCAGCCGACCCGGTCATTGCGGTGATCGGCGATCAGGCCGATCACGACACCTACGAGCGCGTCTACAAGGAGATGGGGCTGGATCAGCCGCTCTACGTGCAGTTCGCCACCTATCTCGGCAATGTCGCGCAACTGAATTTCGGCCAGTCGCACGTGACAAAGAACCCTGTCGCCAGTGATCTCGCCCGGGTCTTCCCGGCAACATTGGAGCTTGCCACTCTGGCAACGATCATCGGTGCTGTTTTTGGCATTCCTCTCGGCATCATCTCCGCGGTTCGCAAGGGCACATGGGTCGATCATCTCGCCCGCGTAGTCGGTCTACTCGGCCATTCGACGCCGATCTTCTGGCTGGGCACGATCGTTATTCTCGTATTCTATGCCAAGTTCAGCCTCATCCCCGGCAGCGGCCGCCTGGATATCTACAATGAGGGGCTGGTCGAGGGGCCAACGAATTCCATCCTCATCGATGCGGTCCTTGCCAGCGAATGGGAAGTTTTCTGGGATGCTTTACTGCATGTCGCAGCCCCAGCCCTGATCCTCGGCTATGCCGCGATGGCCTATCTCAGCCGCATGAGCCGCAGCTTCATGCTAGAGCAGCTGCGCCAGGAATATGTATTGACTGCCAAAGCGAAGGGCCTTGGACAGCGCGCGATCGTCTGGCGTCATGCCTTCCGCAACATCCGGGTGCAGCTTCTGACGATTGTTGCGCTTGCATACTGCGGTCTGCTGGACGGCACCGTGCTGATCGAGACGGTTTTCGCCTGGCCGGGTCTCGGACAGTATCTCACCTCGGCCTTGTTCTTCGCTGACATGAATGCCGTGCTGGGCAGTGTCCTGCTCATCGGTATCATCTCGATTGCCATCAATCTTTTGTCGGATCTGACCTATCGGTTCCTTGATCCGCGTACCCGGTAACATCATGGCGACACGTTATTTCAATGATCTCCACAATTGGCTGATCAACGAGGAATTCTCCTCGTTGCGTCAGGCACGCCTCCACAAAGCCTATGTTCTGTGGCTAAACCTGATCGCGAATCCGCTGGCCCTCGCGGGCTTCTTGGTGGTGCTGGCGCTTGTACTGATCGCGACCTTGGCGCCGTTGCTCGCCAACCACGATCCGATCCTGCAGGATCTCACCATGGCGCTGAAGCCGCCATCGCCGATCAACTGGTTCGGGACCGACGAATTCGGCCGCGACGTCTATTCGCGCCTCGTCTACGGCGCCCGCACGACGCTCTATATCAGCGTGTTGGTGACGGTCATCGTTGCGCCGATCGGCTTTGCCATCGGGGCGACGGCCGGATATCTCGGTGGCTGGGTCGATGTTGTGCTGATGCGCATTACCGATATCTTCTTGTCGTTTCCTAGTCTCGTGCTGGCGCTTGCTTTCTCCGCCGCTCTCGGCCCGGGGATCGAAAATGCGGTCATCGCTATCGCGCTTACGGTCTGGCCGCCGATCGCGCGCCTGGCTCGCGCCGAAACGCTGACTTTTCGTGCAGCCGATTTCGTCGTTGCCGCCGAGCTGCAGGGGGCGGGGATGGGACGCATTCTCTTTCGCCACATCGTTCCGCTCTGCGCGCCCTCAATCATCATTCGCCTGACGCTCAACATGTCGAGCGTCATCCTGACGGCCGCCGGCCTCGGCTTCCTCGGTCTCGGCGCGCAGCCACCGATGCCAGAATGGGGCGCCATGGCAGCTTCCGGCCGGCAATATCTTCTCGATGCCTGGTGGCTGACGACGGTTCCCGGCATCGCCATCCTTCTGGTCAGTCTAGCCTTCAACCTGCTCGGCGACGGACTGCGCGACATCATGGATCCCCGCAATGCCTGAACAGTCAAAACCGATTCTTTCCGTCAAGAACATGTCGGTGCAGTTTCCGACGCTGTCCGGCGTCGTCACTGCTGTCAACAATGTCAGCTTCGATGTTGGCCGCGAAAAGGTGGGCATCATCGGCGAATCCGGCTCTGGCAAAAGCACGACCGGGCGCGCGATCATGCGCCTGCAGCCAGCAACGGCCCATGTCATCGCAGATGAGATGCGGTTTGAGGATGTGGACCTCCTGACCGCGAGCGAGTCTGAGATGCGGGCAATCCGCGGCCGCCGGATCTCCATGATCCTGCAGGATCCGAAATATTCGCTCAACCCTGTCATGACCGTGGGCGAGCAGATCGCCGAGACAGTCATCCTTCATGAGCGGCTTGGAAGGCGGGCAGCGCGTGAACGCACGCTTGCCATGCTCGAGCGCGTCAACATCCGTGATCCACAGCGCGTCTTCAATCTCTACCCGCACGAGGTTTCGGGCGGAATGGGTCAACGCATCATGATCTCGATGATGTTGATCTCTTCGCCCTCCCTCATCATAGCCGATGAGCCGACGTCGGCGCTCGACGTAACGGTGCGCCAGCAGGTGCTGTCAATCCTCGACGATTTGATTAGAGAGCGAAACATCGGGCTGATCTTCATTTCGCATGATCTCAACCTGGTGAAAAGCTTCTGCGACCGGGTCATTATCATGTATGCGGGGAGGATCGTCGAAACTATCGAGGCCTCGAAACTCGATCAAGCGACGCATCCCTACACCTGTGGACTTCTGGAGGCGTTGCCCAGTCTAGATCGTCCGCGAGATCGGCTGGAAACTCTGAAACGACAGGCAAGCTGGGCGGAGGCGTAAGAAGTGTCCATCATATCGGTCAACGATCTTGTCGTGTCTTTTGGCAGCGGCAGCGATTTCAAGCAAGTGGTCAAAAATGTCGCCTTCGATGTTGAACCTGGCGAAACCTTTGGTCTAGTCGGTGAGAGCGGCTGTGGCAAGTCGACGGTTCTCGGCGCTCTCGCTGGTCGCATCAAGGGCTGGAGCGGTTCCATTTCGATTGACGGCGAGGCAGTGGGACCGAAACGATCTCGCTCGCAACTCGCCAAACAGCAGATGGTGTTCCAAGATCCGTTTGGATCGTTGCATCCCCGCCATACGATAGGCCGAACGCTCTTAGAACCGCTGGAGATCCATGGCTTCGACCAGAGGCAGGAGCGCGTAGAGCGGGTGCTGCGCGACGTTGGCTTGCCGCCTGGCTTTCGACACCGGTTTCCGCACCAGCTTTCTGGCGGTCAGCGCCAGCGCGTCGCAATCGCCCGGGCTTTGATTCTCAACCCGGGTATTCTGCTCCTCGATGAACCGACTTCGGCGCTCGACGTATCGATCCAGGCCGAAATCCTGAACCTCCTGAAGGATCTGCGGGAAAGGGATAAGCTGACATATGTTCTCGTTAGTCATGACATGGCAGTTATCGCTCATCTGTGCAACCGAGTCGCGGTGATGTTGGACGGCCAGTTCGTCGAGGTGGCCAGCCGCGAGCAGCTTCTGCGAGGCAGTGTTCAGCATCCCTACACACGGACATTGCTGGACGGCAGCAGGGGATATGTTCCGCCACCTAAGTTGGCTTCATAAATTCACTAATTCGGGATTGGCTGCTGGGTTGACCGATGGCTGAAAGGTGTATTGAATTGAAGGAAGTTTCTCATGTAATCGTTGACATCGGAGCAATTCCCCGTTTGTATACGTTAACATCCGAGAGACCTTCACTGCTTATCTGAGGTCGGCTTGCCGACTGCGGGCCATGACCGAAATACTTGGAGAGGATAATGGGCATACGAATCGGCATTTTGGGCTGTGGAAGAATTGGCCAGGTTCACGCGCTCTCGATTGCGCGCGTGTCGGAGGCTAAGCTCGTCGCCGTGGGTGATGCCAATCCGGCTGCGGCTGGTGCATGTGCTCGGCGCTTTGGAGCGGAGGTTCGTGAACCCTCGGCGATTCTAGCTTCCAAGGATATTGATGCCGTGGTGATCGCAGCATCCACTCCTACTCATTGCGACATGATCCATGCGGCTACGGCAGAGGCGAAAGCCATCTTCTGTGAGAAGCCGATCGACCTTTCGTCCGACAGGGTTCGTAGGTGCATTGAGGCAATCGACCGGGCGGGAATACCTTTCATGACTGCGTTCAATCAACGCTTTGATCCCCACTTTGGTGCTCTGAGGCAGCGCGTCGCTGCGGGAGATATCGGGGATGTGGAAACAGTGTCCATTACTTCTCGTGACCCATCGCCTCCACCGGCCGATTACGTAAAGGGTTCGGGCGGTTTATACCGAGACATGATGATCCATGATCTTGATATGGCGCGCTTCATCCTGGGCGAGGAGCCGGTTCAGGTGTTCGCAGTCGGATCGAACCTCATTGATCCAGCGATCAAGGGCGCGGGTGATGTGGATACCGCAGCGGTGATCTTGACTACCGCATCTGGGAAAATCTGCCAAATCACCAACTCACGTCGAGCCACCTACGGCTACGACAAGCGTCTTGAGGTGCACGGCTCCAAGGGCATGCTGCGTGTTTCCAATATCCCGGAAAACATGGTTGAGCGTGCGACCAGCGCCGGATTTGAAAGTGCCGTCGCCCAAGCTTTCTTCTTAGAGCGCTTTGAAGCGGCGTACCTTGCTGAGATGCGGCACTTTGTCGAGGCTGTTTCCAGTGGTCGGAAGCCCCAGCCAGATGCGCAGGATGGCCTTCGCGCGCAGCTCATCGCCGATGCAGCGACCCAGTCGTGGCGTGAAGGTCGCCCTATTAAAATAGAGGACTAGCCCTCCGTCGTTAGATTCAGCATTACGAACAGGTCACGCCATGAAAATTGCGATTATAGGACTGGGTAAAGTAGCCGAGCTTCACGTCGAGGCTATTCGGGAACTTGGCCAACACAGTTTCGTTGGTGGATGGTCGCGATCTGTCGCTAAAGCCGCGGGTTTCTGCGAACGGTTTGGTGGAACTGCCTACCCCACATTGGAAGGACTCCTCGACGATGAAAAAATCGACGCCGTGCTGGTGGCCACCGGCTCGGACTCGCACTTTGAATATGCAAAGCGTTCGCTGACGGCGGGGAAACATGTTCTTCTTGAAAAGCCACTTTCGCCGATCGCCTCGCAAATTCGAGAGCTTGCCAAGATTGCAAACGCGAATAATCGCATTTGTATGCCGTCGCATAACTATGTCTACGCAGAGAGCATGAGACGGTTGAACGCGCATATCAAGTCTGGAAGGCTTGGGCAAATCGTAAACTTTTGGGCAATCTACAATAAACGACATGACGCGTCGATTGGTGGACCCGATCTCACGATGCGTGAACTCATGGTGCATCATGCTTACTGCATGCTGTACTTCTTGGGGCGCCCTTCTCACGTATACGCAACTGGCACCAACGTGCATTTCACCGACCAGACTGCCGACGACCAGTTGATGATTACAGCGGAATATCCAGACGGCAAGATCGCGAATCTCTGGGGCAGCTTCTCTGCTGATGATCGAAGCCGTGAGCCCTGGTCTTGTTATTTCAAGGTTATGGGTATGAAGGGTACCGGTGTCATCCCGTGGGATGTCACCAAATTCGATGGTGCCCCAATACCGTTCTGGGACGACGGCACCTATTGGGACAGCTTCGTCCAGGTTCAAAGTTATTTTCTCAATGACTGCCTGACGGGCCAGCTTGCGCCGCTTTCGACCCTTGAAGATGCATATGATGCCGCGGTGATTCTTGATGCAGCGCGTCAATCTTTAGCGGGGAAGCGGCGTATAGAGATCAACTATTCTTGAGGCTAGATCCATTGGTCCAGGCGCGTTTTCGCGTCTGAGTCCGCAAAATGTTCCTCCCGGAGAGCGCGGAGCGGGTGTGAGGTCTCAGATTTCAACTGCCTGCTCCGCGCTAACCTTTTGCCCAACAGTGGCTTTTCGCGGAGTTTTTGCACCGAGCCATTTGCCGTGCGAAGACATTCTCCCCGTCAGATTTGTGGTCTTGAAAGGGCACGCATGAGAATAGGTACTCCGAAAGAAGCCTCCGGCGAAGCGCGCGTAGCGATAACTCCGGAAAGCGCGTTGCAGCTACAACAGCTTGGGCATGCGTGTGTCGTTGAGGCTGGTGCGGGCGCGGGGGCGAGAGTTTCGGACGACGCCTATCGGGCGGTCGGCGTGGCGGTGGTCGAGGGGGCCGCGGCGCTGTTTGACGAGACGGATGTGATCGTCAAGGTCCGCCCACCCACGGTGGATGAGATCGGCCGGCTGTCGGCGGGCCAGACGCTGATCTCGTTCTTTTACCCCGGCCAAAATACCGAGCTGCTTGAGCTTGCCCGGGCAAACGGCGTGAACGTCATCGCCATGGACATGGTGCCGCGCATCTCGCGGGCGCAGAAGATGGATGCGCTGTCGTCGATGGCCAATATTGCCGGCTACCGCGCGGTGATCGAGGCGAGCAACAATTTCGGCCGGTTCTTCACCGGTCAGATCACCGCCGCCGGCAAGGTGCCGCCGGCCAAGGTTCTGGTGATCGGTGCGGGCGTCGCTGGCCTTGCGGCGATCGGGGTGGCCACCTCGCTCGGCGCCCAGACCTATGCCTTCGACGTGCGTCCCGAGGTCGCCGAGCAGATCGAATCGCTGGGCGCGGAGTTCGTCTATCTTGACTTCGACGGCGGCGTGCAGGATGGCGGGGCGACCGGCGGCTACGCTGCGCCCTCCTCGCCGGAGTTCCGCGAGAAGCAGCTTGCCAAGTTCCGCGAGCTCGCGCCTCAGATCGACATCGTCATCACCACGGCGCTGATCCCCGGCCGCGATGCGCCAAAGCTCTGGCTTGCCGACATGGTGGCCGCGATGAAGCCGGGCTCCGTGGTGGTCGACCTTGCCGCCGAGCGCGGCGGCAATTGTGAGCTGACCGTGGCCGATCAGAAGATCGTCTCCGACAACGGCGTCATCGTCATCGGCTACACCGACTTTCCGAGCCGTATGGCCGCGCAAGCGTCCACGCTCTATGCCACCAACATCCGTCATATGCTGAGCGACCTGACGCCGGGCAAGGACGGCAAGCTCGTCCACAACATGGAGGACGATGTCATCCGCGGTGCGACAGTCGCGTTCGAGGGTCAAATCACCTATCCCCCGCCGCCCCTGAAGATTGCCGCGATCGCCGCCCAGAAACCAAAGGAGAAGGTGAAGGAGCCGACGCCGGAGGAAAAGCGCGCCGCCGAAGCCGCAGCCTTCAAGGCCCAGACGAAGAACCAACTGGCACTGCTCGCCATCGGCACGGCGTTGCTGCTTGTCGTCGGTGCTTCTGCACCGCCCGCCTTCATGGGCCACTTCGTCGTCTTCGTGCTCGCCTGCTTCGTCGGCTTCCAGGTCATCTGGAGCGTCTCGCATTCGCTGCACACGCCGCTGATGGCTGTCACCAATGCGGTCTCCGGCATCGTCATTCTTGGGGCGCTGTTGCAGATCGGCTCGGGAAACTGGCTGGTGGTCCTGCTTGCGGCGCTCTCGGTGCTGATCGCCACGATCAATATCGTCGGCGGCTTCCTCGTCACCCGGCGCATGCTCGCCATGTTCCAGAAATCCTGATCGGGCAGGGGTAAACACTATGATGATCGGTATCGTATCGGCCGCCTACATCGCGGCGGCCGTTCTCTTCATCCTCTCGCTCGGCGGGCTTTCCGGACAGGAAAGCGCCAAGCGTGCCGTCTGGTACGGCATGACAGGCATGGCACTGGCCGTTGTCGCCACGGTCTTCGGACCTGATGTTGGCAACTGGCTCGTCATCGTGCTGATGATTGCGGGCGGCGCTGTGCTCGGCCACTTCGTCGCTTCTCGCGTCCAGATGACCGAGATGCCGCAGCTTGTTGCTGCGCTGCATTCATTCGTCGGGCTTGCCGCGGTGTTCATCGGCTTCAACGCTCATATTGAAGCGGCAGACGTCGCCGGCCTCGATGCTGCGGCCCGCGTCGCACTGACCGGCTTTGCCGCGATCCTTGCCCACAAGGAGCCGGTGGAGCTGGCAATCATGAAGGTCGAGGTCTTCCTCGGCGTCTTCATCGGCGCCGTCACCTTCACCGGTTCCGTCATCGCCTTCGGCAAGCTCGCCGGCAAGGTCGACGGCAAGGCGAAGAAGCTGCCGGGCGGTCATGTGCTCAATGCGGGGGCAGCCCTGCTTTCGCTCGTGCTCCTGGTGCTCTACGTCAATGGGGCCGGCACCTGGACGCTTGTCCTCATGACGCTTGCCGCCTTCTTCATCGGCTACCATGTGATCATGGGCATCGGCGGCGCCGACATGCCCGTGGTCGTGTCGATGCTTAACAGCTATTCTGGGTGGGCGGCCGCCGCCATCGGCTTCACGCTCGGCAATGACCTGCTGATCGTCACCGGTGCCCTGGTCGGCTCCTCGGGGGCGATCCTGTCCTACATCATGTGCAAGGCGATGAACCGTTCCTTTGTGTCGGTCATCCTCGGCGGCTTTGGTTCCACGACCGGACCACAGATGCAGATATCAGGCGAGCAGATCGCCATCGATGCCGAAGGTGTGGCCGCCGCCCTCAACGACGCCGACAGCGTCATCATCGTGCCGGGCTACGGCATGGCAGTGGCGCAGGCGCAGCAGTCGGTCTCCGAACTCACGCGCAAGCTGCGTGCCGCCGGCAAGAACGTGCGCTTCGCCATTCACCCGGTCGCCGGTCGTCTGCCGGGCCACATGAACGTGCTGCTCGCCGAGGCGAAGGTGCCGTACGACATCGTGCTGGAGATGGACGAGATCAACGAAGACTTCCACGAAACGGAAGTCGTCATCGTCATCGGCTCCAATGACATTGTCAATCCGGCCGCCCAGGAAGACCCCAACTCGCCGATCGCCGGCATGCCAGTTCTTGAAGTGTGGAAGGCCAAGCAGGTGTTCGTCTCCAAGCGTGGCCAGGGCACCGGCTACTCCGGCATCGAGAACCCGCTCTTCTATAAGGAGAACACGCGGATGTTCTACGGCGACGCAAAGAAGAGCATCGACCAGTTGCTGCCAGCAGTCGGCTAGACTAGCTCTTTCTGACGATGACGTTGCCACGTGTGTTGAGCATGGGCGGATTTAATACGCGCATTCGGGCGACAAACTGAAGAAGTGACCATGTTTGTGATGCCACATGCTCATCGATGCTGGGAACGACGAATTTCTCGGATTTCGACGAGTTGAGGGTGGGGAAACATGTGGCGACGCCGCGTGACGTTTCCGAAGTTCGCCAAAGCGCACTGGTGACCATAGAGGAAGCAAAGCCGCTACCGTTTCGGGTCAGATTGCAAGCGGAAGGGTCCGAGCGGCGGAGCTGCCCCACAGTGGATAGCCACACTTCGTATAGACCAATGAGTATGTCGCCTAGATGCGGTGATAACACCCCGCTAATAACGACCTGGAAGTCCTATTCGAGTCCGGTGCAGACCTGGTAAGTCAGGCTGCCATTTACTATTCGCCTTGCGGGTCTTATGTACCGCCCGATGAAAAGTGCACCGGAATAGGGCAAGGATCTATAGGATGCGCAGGCCTCCGACAATCATCGATGTCGCCTTACACGCAGGCGTCTCGAAGTCTACGGTGTCCAACGTCCTTCAAGGGAAAGGGACCGTTGCTCCTGAAATCCGTGACCGAGTACAAAGAACAATCGCGAAGATCGGTTATCGGCCGAACGCGGGTGCTCGTTCGATGCGACAGCGTTCGAAGGTATTGGGGGTGGTCGTTGGCGACCTGAAAAACCCGTTCCATGCTGAATTGGCTGCTTTTATTGAACAATTCGCCGCCGAGCAGCAACACAGCATTTTGTTGGTCTCGACCGGCGGCTTTCCTGAGCGAGAAAGCGAGCGGCTTCGGACGCTGATCGAACAGCGGGTCGCAGCGGTGCTGTTTCTCTCATCACCAGATAGCAGTACCCTCAAATCGTTAGGCGAGGACATCCCGAGAGTTTTCGTCAGCGTGACAATGCCTGGTGAGTTGTCGATTTCAGTTGATGAGCGCGATGGGACCAGGCAAGCAGTTGAACATTTGATCGGACTCGGGCACCGCCAAATTGCATTCGTTAGTTTGATGCTTGCAGATGAACCCCGTATTGAGGCTAACCGGTTTCAAGGCTATGTCGATGGGATGATGAAGGCGGGGCTTCCGATTTCCCCTTCGCTGCTCTTGCGCGAACAAGGTGGTTCCTCATCCTCACTCCAGGAGTACGAGAACCAAATTATTGGACTTCTAAGCCAGCAGGATCGGCCGACAGCAGTTGTTGCTGCCCTTGATCGTATCGCGCTAGAGATAATTTCGGCTGCCGATCTTTTGAATATTGCAATCCCTGACGACCTTTCCTTGGTGGGTTTCGACGATGTCGGAATTTCTGGACATAGCCGGATTGCGCTGACTACAATCGCCCAGCCAATGGATGAACTCGCGAAGAGTGCGGTCGATTTAGCTATTGGCCTTGCGCACAATAATGGCAAAGGCGCAGAAAGCGTGCTCCTCGCATCGCGCTTGGTGAAACGCCGTACAACATCTTCGCGAAAGAGCGATAGCTGACAACGCCGACAAGTTTTCGCGGTTCTCGCCCCGCCTGAAAGCGGAACGCGATCCAGAGCGAGAATTGGTCTACGCTGGCGATAATTCGCCAGCAGAAGAATTCTGCTTGACAGAACAGCACAATCGGTGGAACGTTCCATCAACCAAAAAAGAGGGAACTTCATGGAAAATCGTATCAGCGGTGCCATGCACCCAACACGTCGTGCTTTTCTGAAAGGAACAGTTGGTCTCGCTTTAGCCACAGGTCCGATTGGCGCCCTGTCTGGATGCTCGTCATCCGAAAACGAGGTGGTGGTCCTTGGGTGGTCGAGCTATGTCGCGCCTGAAATCGCCGCCTTCATGAAAACTGCCGGATTGAATATGCGTGGCGTCCCGGCGGAAACCGATCAGGATATGTTCACGAAGCTTAAAGCGGGGGGAGCGGGGTCTTATGACATTGTTTTCGCAAACTGTGGCTGGTCGCCGACCTATTACAAAGCGGGGCTGATCGAAGCCTTCGATGTAAAGGAAATACCTGGCTGGGACCGGCTTTGGCCGATCTTCCGTGAGGACACGACCTTCCCATATGTGGTCGAACCCAACAGACTCATGCTCTTTCCCAATATGTGGGACTCATTTGGTCTAATATGGAATAAAGAGCACCTGCCTTTGACCGAGCCTTACTCGTGGAAGGCTCTTTGGGATCCTCGTGTGCCGGCGGGCAAAGTAATCATGAAGGGCGGTCCGGAGGAATTCCTTACAATAGCCGGCCTAAGCCTGGGAATACCCCGCGACCGAATTTTTGCGATGGTCGGAGACGAACTGCAATCGGCAGCCGCGGCGCTGGCCAAACTGAAGCCCTTCCAGATCGCACCAAGCGATTCCTCCTTTGAAGATGCAATCCGGACTGGCAAGGCGTGGGTCGGTCAGTCGTCGAACCTTGCAGCCTCCGCGAGAGTGAACAAAGTTGCGGGCAAAGAGACTTCTGAAAGTGTAATCCCGATTGAGGGAAGCCTGGGGTGGGTAGATGGCCCTCAGCTTGTGAAAGGCGCCAAAAACCGGGCTAATGCAATAAAGTTCATGGAAATCTGGAATGGCCCGGAGGTGCAATCGTTTCTTTACAATACCTATTCATTCCCACTGTGCAGCAAAACTGAAACAGAGCGGGTCCTGGCAAAGGGCGGTGATGGCGCTGCCAATCTGCTCGACCGCGGAGCGGACGATCCCGCTATGGCAAAAAAAATTCTGTTCCAGGGACCGCCGGACGATCCGGCGGCGTGGGCGAAAGCATACGACCAGGTTGTAGGGGGCTAGGATGCGATCCAGCGTCGATACCTTGCCCATGAAGATAATAGCCGACGAGCGACCAAACCAATCACCCAAGTCGCCGAAAAGGCGCAAAAAACTGGCTGCGGATCTTGAGAACCCGATCTTTAGTCTCCCTGCCTTGGCCGTCATCGTTATTGGCGTGTTCGTACCGATGGCTGTCCTCATTGTTTACTCGCTGTGGCCAACCGTGGATCAGGAGGTCGTACGGGAGTGGACATTCACCAATTACCTCCGCTTTTTCGAAAGCGAGGTGTATTGGGGAACGTTGCTTCGAAGCTTGCTCTTCGCTTCCCTCGCCTCGGCCCTTACGGTCATTTTGACCTTCCCTTTTGCCTATTTCGTCGCGCTGAAAGTGCAGCCGGAAAGGCGGCTGATCTGGGTTCTGGTCGCGGTCGTACCGTTTTTCACAAGTTACCTGATTAGAGTCTTCGCCTGGATGAACCTTTTAGGCGACATAGGCCTTCTCAATCAGGGCCTCATGTACGTTGGGCTCATTAAGGACCCGCTTTGGATACTGGGTCTGAACAGTTCGGGAATTGTTCTTACTTTCATCTATCTGCTTTTTCCCCTGGCTTTCCTTACGGCTTTTATTGCGCTGGAACGCACGAATCCAACCATTCTGGAGGCGGCAGCGGATCTGGGCGCACGCCCTTGGCAGGGACTCTTTTATGTGACTCTGCCTGTGGCTCGAACGGGTATTATCGGTGGTTTCGTTTTCAGCACCATCACAATCCTGGGCGACTATGTGACGCCGCAATTGATCGGCGGGACCGATGGATACCTCTACTCAAACATCATCCAGCGTCAGTTTGGTTCCTCGGTTCAATGGGGTTTTGGATCAGCGTTGGCGTTAATTCTCCTCGTCATCGTTTTTGTGCTTCTGCTCGTGCTCCGTCAGGTGACAGGCGGAGCAGCCCAGGTTGGAGCGTTCTCACGCCAATTCAATCCATCCAGATCGCCCGTTCTCAAGGCGTACGCGATCGCATTCCTCGCATTCCTCTACACACCGATTGGGCTTCTCGTCGTGTTTGCCCTCAACGACAGCACGTCGATCGGCTTCCCTTTTAACGGCGTCACATTCCACTGGTTCGCGGCGATCCTCGACGATCCACTTCTCCTGGAAAGCCTGCGCAACAGTTTGGTCGTAGCGTTCGCGTCCGTCAGCATCAGCGCCGTTCTCGGCACGGTTGCGGCGGTGCAACTCGCGAGAAGTCACGGCCAATGGCGCCAGGCAAGTTTGGCGATTATCTCTGTGCCGCTCTTTCTTCCGCCGATGCTGCTTGGACTTGCGATCATTATCGGCCTCAATGCTCTCGGAATCGAACGTGGGCTCTGGACGATTATCACCGGCCACACCATTCTCTGGTTGCCGGTCGTCACCTTACTTGTGCTGATCCGTCTCGAAGGACTCGATCCAAACCTTGAACTGGCGGCCATGGACCTCGGAGCGCCCCCGGTGACGGCACTAGTTCGGGTTTCGGTACCGCAAGCCTTGCCAGGTATAGTGGCCGCCGCATTGATTTCCTTCGCCTTATCCATGGATGAGTTCATCCTGACAGCGCTCGTAACTGGCGCCGATAGCACCCTCCCGCTTTATATATTCGGGCAGTTGCGTTTCAACGTAACGCCTGCGGTGGTGGCGTTATCGGTTTCCCTTCTCCTTGTGTCGTTCGCCCTTTTGGTAATGGGCGCGGTGCTTGCGACGCGGGGTAAAGGTGGTCCGTCGGTGTCTGCGCCTAATGCCATCCAAAACGGTTCCCAGTGATTTCCAACCACACAAGGACTGAGACAATGTCCGTTGCATTGCAATGCTCGAACCTGTCAAAACGCTACGCCGGACAGCAAGGCCCAGCCCTCGGGGAAGGGAGCAACGGCATCTCCTTCGAGGTCGAGCGAGGGGAACTCTTTGCTTTGCTTGGGCCAAGCGGTTGCGGCAAGACCACCACTCTTCGCATTATCGGCGGATTTGTCGAGCCTGATGCCGGAACTGTGTTCATCGACGGAAAAGATGTGACTTTTGCGCCGCCATATAGGCGTCCGACGAACACCGTCTTCCAAAGCTATGCACTGTTTCCCCACCTGAGGTTGGGTGCCAATGTCGCCTTTGGGTTGAAAATGACTGGCGCTCGGCGCTCTGAACAAGATCACCGGTCGTCTCAGGCGCTCAGGATGGTAGGCCTCGGAGGGCTTGAAAATCGGAAAATCTCTGAACTGTCGGGCGGACAGCAGCAACGGGCGGCGCTGGCCCGCGCGCTCGCCAATGGGCCGTCTGTGTTGCTCTTGGATGAACCGCTCGGCGCCCTGGACCTAACCCTTCGTCGCCAAATGCAGGAGGAACTCGTCACCTTGAAAAGGGAGACGAACACGACATTCATACATGTCACGCACGATCAGGAAGAAGCCTGCGCAATGGCCGATCGGATCGCAATTATGGATCGCGGGCAGATCGCACAGATTGACACTCCGCAAATGCTCTACCGCAGCCCCCGCTCGACCCACGTGGCTCGCTTCATCAATCTGGGGACGATCGTCAAGGGATCCACCCGCCGTGATGGAGTTCATGCCCGCCTGGAGGCTTCGGGGATTGTCTTGGAAGGACGAGTGCAGCCGGGCATTCCGCAGCATTCGCGCTTGGCAGCAGTGTTGCCGCGCGGTCGAGCGCGACTTTCATCGGGTGCTCCCGCAGGGGCCACAAACGAGATCAAGGGAACGGTGGAACGCGCCGTGTTCACCGGGCTAAACCACGAGCTGGTTGTTCGGTCGGAGAGTGGTGCGCTTCTCAATGTATCTGCAGCCGCCGGCGTGTTTGATGTTGCGGGTAAAGGTCTAGCTGTCGTGCTGACCTGGAGTCCGGACGACGTCCTGTTCGTCGAGGATACCGATGATCCCCAACAAATTAGTTCGCCTGACGAACCGCCGAAAGCGAGCTGAACACCAGCATCAGTTAATGTAGAAAGGAAATTTCCAAGTGGGCGTTCTTCAAGACAAAGTTGCCATCGTGACCGGTGCTGGAAATGGTATCGGCAGGGCCACCGTTGAGAGATTTTTGCGCGAGGGCGCGAAGATTGTTGCATTTGATCGCGCAGTGGAAGCCAGCTCGCGCGATCCTCGGCTCACGTGGGTGCAAGGTGACGTAACCGTTCCGGCAGATATCGATCGCGCAATTGAGGCCGCACGCGCGTTCAACGGGCTGGATATTTGCGTCGCCAATGCCGGGATTGGTAAAATCGAAGATTTCATCCGCGGGTCTCGCGAATCCTGGATGCAGGTTATCGACGTCAATCTTATTGGGGTGATGATGACGCTCCGTGCAGCCGCAAGTGTTATGGTGGAGGCGGGCAGGGGAGGACGACTGCTCGCAACGTCATCGATTGCGGGTCTAAGAGGTGAGGCACACGCGCCGTCGACAGCGTATGCCGCTAGCAAGGGCGCAGTAATGGCTCTTATCAGGGCCATTAGTATGGAGCTGGCGCAGTATGGTATCACCGCCAACGCCGTGGCCCCCGGCCAAATCGACACGGCGCTTAATTTCTCCGATCTCGAAGTCATGAGCGCACGTTTCGGTCGCGATGCACACGACTTCCGCGACGAATTTCTTCAAACCACAGTTCCGCTGCGCCGAATGGGCGTGCCGGCAGAGGTAGCAGGACTCTTCACATACCTTGCATCTGACGAGGCCTCGTTTGTAACCGGCGCCACGTTTCGGATAGACGGTGGAGAGTTAGCTATTTGAGGAAGTGTCACGCACTTGGCGGGGAAATCTCCGCCGAGTGACGGGCGAACGAGAGTTTGGACAACATTACCGAAGCCTCTTTCCACGGCATCAACACCTCCCGCAAAAGCGATAACTGTTACCCATGTCTCCGGTACGAAAGGTCACCTATCTCTCAGGTCGGATGTCGGGCGGATGGCCACCGCACTCGACCAAACTGATCAGATAGTCGGCTTCCGTATAGCGAAGGCCGGGCAGCAAAAGGCTAGGGAGTCTGCCGACCATCGCGGTCCTTCCGTGACGCACCTCAGATCCGGCGCCGCATAGAGGAAGCGTTCGTCGTGACGCAGGTAAAGCGTCTGAATTTTCACCTTGGATCACATGATCCAATTGACATGCGTTGGGATCATGGTGTTTACTGCCACTAGTCAAGAGCGGACTAGGGGGGAGATGAAGCTCGGTCCGGGCCATAACAGCAATGTTGCGGGACCAGTAAAATTGGCAAGCGCACCAAGGCTGCCGCAGGGGGGCGGGTCAATGAGCGCGACCTTCTGGTTCCAACCGCATGCTCAATGTCACGCGTGGAAAAGGCTGCTGGGTCGTCGATAGGGATGGACGGCTGCTCCCGGACTGCACCGACAACTACTCCTGGCTCATACACGGCCATGCCCTTGACCCCCGTTCTCGACGCCGCGTCGGCTGACGCAGACTAAGCGATCCTCGGCAAATGCTGGCGCGCTTGGAAGGGCCGTCCAGACTGCGTCGAATACACAATTACAAGAAGACTACGAAGCAAAGACGGCCTGTCAGAGGTCGGCCGAGTACGGCCAATTTGTGTTGTTGAACCATAATCAAAGGGGAACTAAAGGATGACAAAGAAAGTTTCACAGTCCATCAAGCGTCGCTCCTTCCTTAAGGCTGGCAGTGCTTTCGCCGCAAGTACGCTATTTGCCCCATCTATTATAGGTCGAGCGGCGGCGGCGGAGACGATCACTCTCCTTACTTGGGAGACCTATCAGGAACCAGAATGGGTGAAGGAGTGGGAAGCAGCTAATGAAGGCGTCAAGCTTAAACCGGTAATCATTTCTTCCCTTGACGAAGTATTTGCACAACTCCAATCCGGGGCCATAAAGCCGGACGTTATTTATTCAGAGGCTTCCACAGCCGGACGCCTCAAGAAAGCCGGCCAAATCGAGGCTTTCGATATCGCAAAAGTTCCGCACATCTCGAACGTCCTCCCGGCGCTGAACTGGAAGGATCCGCTGAGCGTGGATGGGGTTCTGATGGGCATCCCCCTGCACTGGGGCACGCAGCCGCTGATGTATAACGCCGATACGCTCAAGGAGCCCCCGATGACCTGGGCGGCGCTTTGGGATAAATCCTATCAGGGCAAGGTCAGCACCTTCGACGACGCCACCGTTAACATCCCGATGGTCGCGTTATACGTGGGTGCGAAAGATCCGTTCAATCTGACCGAGGAGGAGTTCACCCGCGTCACCGACGCGTTGCGGGAGCTTCGCACGCAGGTGCGGGTGATCACGCGCGGCTTCGATGACGCTACCAACCTCTACGCGTCGGGCGAGGCGGTCATCGGTTATTGCCATCTTGTCTCGGTTGTCAATTCGCTCAAAAGGAAGAAACTCAATTTCGCATACACCTTGCCCAAGGAAGGCACGCCGTCCTGGATCGAAGGTACATACGTAACCCCCCAGGGTCAGCGCGACATCGTCTACAAATTCCTCAACGACACCATGTCGTTGGAATGGCAGGCGAGATTCATGGAGTTCTCAGGGAGCAATGGCATTCTGACGTCGGAGGGAGCTCGCAAAGCCGGACTTTCCGAGGAATTTCTTCAAACCACCAACATCCTTGATGCGGATAGCCCGGCTCTCAAGGAAAACCTCGTTTTCTTCAAGGAGCCGGAGGATGTGGAGCGTCGAATCCAGATCTGGAATGATTTCTTAGCCGGCACACTTTGATATCGGCTCAAAATTAGCTCTGGAGACTGGCCATGGGAACACTCAAAACCGGCCCGGTACTTTCGCTTAGAGGGGTGTCGAAAACTTACGAGGGCGCAGAAAAGCCGGCGCTCGACAAGGTATCTTTCTCGGTGAAGCCTGGAGAGTTTGTTTCGATACTTGGGCCAAGTGGATCAGGCAAAACTACGATCCTGAGAACCGTCGCCGGCTTCGAAAGGCCGGACATGGGCGAAATAGTCATGGGTGGCGACGTGGTGAATGCTGTCCCCGCGTTCAAACGGGACGTGCGCACGGTATAGTTGAAAGGAAGAAGAAGATGAGTGAGCCGAAGTTTCGCGTTATGCACACGATGGTGCGAGTAAAAGACCTTAACAGGTCCATCGATTTTTACACGCGTCTCCTGGGTATGGAATTGTTGCGCAAGATCGACTTCCCCGAAGGCAAGTTCACGCTCGCTTTTGTCGGCTATGGACCGGAAGACTCCCAAGCGGTCGTAGAGTTGACCCACAACTGGGATCAAGAAACCCCTTACGACCTTGGTACAGGCTATGGCCACATCGCCCTCGGCGTGAGGAATATCTATAGCATCTGTGAGGAGCTGGAAGCGAGCGGTGCTCGGATTGTGCGTCCGCCCGGGCCTATGAAGCATGGTACCACCGTGATCGCATTCGTGGAGGACCCCGACGGATACAAGATAGAGCTCATCGACCTCGATACAATGAGCTGACGTTCGTCCGGCAAATCAGGAGTTCTCGCGATCAGATACAGGCTGCGGCGAGCAAAACAGAGACGCCTCGCGCATCCGGACGCTCGAACGTGATCGCGTCGAAATAAGTCTTGTCAAACACGGAGAGTTGAAGATGACGGTTGCAAACGAGGCGGGGATTATCTTGATCGCCCCCCACCGCTTCCCAAACCTCAATAGGGAGCGGGCATTGGCTGAAAGCTTCGGCCGCGAGATGGTAGCGGCGGAAGATCAGGCCTCATTTCGCAGTCGGATGGCAGAGGCCGAAATTGTGATGGTCACGCCCTACGCCAAGATGACTGCCGACGAGTTTGGGCTGTTGCGACGCTGCAAGGCAGTTGTGCGTTATGGCGTTGGCTACGATAACATTGATGTTGCAGCGGCATCTCGGGTAGGGGTGCCCGTGACGATCGTTCCCGATACGGCATCCGAAGAAGTGGCATCGCACGCCTTGGCAATGGGATTGTGCCTAGCGAGGCGGATTCCTCAGGGCCAGTCGGCTATCCGTTCGGGCGAGTGGGCAGGTGTCATTGGTCTGGATGCGCCCAAGCTGTCACGCCTCCAAGTTGGTGTAGTCGGAATGGGCCGCATTGGACGACTGGTCGCGAAGTGGTGGGATGCTATTGGTGCGAAGGTCCATGCATTCGACCCTTTGGCAACATTCCCCGATGTCCCCACAGCGACATTGAAACAAGTTCTGGAGGAGTCGGATGTTCTCTCCCTTCATGTTCCCCTCACTGAGAAGACGCACCACCTCATTTCGGCCGAGGTGCTGAAGCGGATGCGGCGCAACGCGGTCATAGTGAACGTGTCGCGTGGTGGACTGATCGACGAGGAAGCGTTGGCTTCCGCCCTACGCTCCGGAAACATCGCAGGCGCAGGGCTCGACACGTTCGCGCAAGAACCCTTGCCCGCCACGCATCCGCTTCGCGACGCACCCAATACAGTTTTCACGCCTCACGTTGCTTGGCGCTCCAACACTTCTCTGGACGCTTTGCAAGAGCAAGCCGTTGAAAGGGCGCGGCGTGCTCTGACGGGCGAAGCGCTTCCGGATCTCGTGACTGGTTGACGGACGCTATGCTGCAGCTCCGCACAGACACATCGGGTCATCACAATGAAACATGGCCGTGCAGTGCCTCCAAGTCAGAAGCTGCGAGGCCTGCATTGTTACGAGACTCCATAACGGAAGTCGCCGCAGGGAACACACTCCGGAAAACATAAGGTTCGAATAGATGACGAATGAAAGCCGACCGACCGTGTACGACGTCGTGATCGTCGGTGCCGGCCCATCCGGGGCGGTGGCCGCCAAACGATTGGCAGAAGAAGGAATGTCCGTCATCTGTCTTGAGCAAGGCGGCTACCCCGACTACACGAAGCTTCGACACTCTGGTCTTGAGTTCGAGCTCACGAAGCAGCAGTATTTTGCTGCAAATCCAAACCGGCGCAGGGCGCCCGCAGACTATCCGATCAACGTCAGCGATTCAGATATTGAGCCATTGATGTGGAATGGTGTCGGCGGGAGTTCGGTCCTCTATGCTGCAGCGTGGCATCGGCTGAAGCCGAGTGATTTCAGAGTGCGGACTGTTGACGGGATCGCAGACGACTGGCCTCTGAATTATGCGGAGCTTGAGCCTTTTTATGCGCGGGTCGAGAACGATTTCGCGGTTTCCGGGGTAGGGGGCGATCCAGCCTATCCGCCAGGCTTCGACATCCCGCTGCCACCGTTTCCTTTAGGGGCGATGGAACGGAAATTCGCGACGGCCCATGATCGTCTTGGCTGGCATTGGTGGCCAGGCAGCAATTCGATTGCGACTGTCAAGCACAACGGGCTCTTGCCCTGCGTGCGACGTGGTGCATGTGTATGGGGTTGCTTCGATGGTGCGAAGGCTTCAGTCGACCGCACCCATTGGCCGACATGTCTCAAGCTTGGCGTGAAACTCGTTCAGAATGCGCGAGTTTTACGTGTCGAGACAGGGTCCGATGGTCTGGCCACCGGCGTCACTTATGTGGATCGCGAAACGGGCCTGACACATTTTCAGCCCGGGCGGATCGTTATAGTTTCGGCGAACGGCCTAGGCACGCCCAGGCTGCTTTTGAATTCCGCTTCGAACGACCATCCCAACGGGTTGGCTAACTCCTCCGGCCTGGTCGGCAAGCGGCTGATGATGCACCCGTATGGGACTGTGAGCGGCCTGTTCGACGACTTCTTTGAAAATTGGCAGGGACCCTACGGTCAGCGAGCTTACTCCTTGGAATTCGCTGAAACGCGGAAGGAAACAAATTTCTACCGCGGCGCAAAATGGCAACTCATGGGGATGGGAGGTCCGCTCGCATCTGTGGGCACCTGGCCATGGGGCAGCAACGGTGATGTGTGGGGTGAGAACTTCCATGCAACAGTGCAAAAGCGGTTCGGTCGTTCCGCATATTGGGGGATCATGGCAGAGGACCTTCCGAGCGAAGATAACATGGTCTCTCTTGACCCTGCCGTGACCGATGCGGAAGGTATGTCCGCTGTGAAGATCACATACAAAGCATCTCAAAACACAATGGATCTCTTGGACTTCAACTTGGCGCGCGCTGCTGAGTCCATGAAGGAAGCAGGCGCATATGAAGTCTCGGGGACGCCACTGATGCGGGAAACCGGTTGGCATATCCTGGGGACGGTGCGTATGGGCAACGATCCACGCACTTCCGTCGTTGACTCTTTTGGCCGGTCGCACGACGTATCAAACCTCTTCATCATGGATGGAAGCGTGATGCCAACCTCCGGCGCGGTTAATCCAACCGGCACCGTTACCGCCCTGGCGCTGCGCAATTCAGAGGCGATCATTGAAAACAGGCGCTTACAGCCGGTCAGTACGGCTGCTGAAGCGCTAAAAGTTGGACTCTAAGCCCATGACTTACAACATCGACGACTTTCAAACCAGGATCGCGTGGGTCGCGGACGCCCTAATCCCTTCAGACGCCAAATCCGGAATGCCCTCCGCTACAGAGGCCGGCGTGCCCGAACGTCTGCTGCCTCGTGCCTTGAAAGAGCGTGATGATTTGGCACCGTCTTTTTTCAGGGCATTGTCGCGCCTGCCCGAAACCCAACCAGAAGATCCCATGGACGCGATCTGCGCGTTGGGCGCCGATGACTTCCACACGATTTCCTTCCTGATCGCGGGCGCCTATTTCTTGGACGAGGAAATCAACCGAAAATTACGCTATCCGGGGCAGGAAGCTCTTCACGAGACACCGGATTACGACGAGATAATGGAAACGATCGAGCGGGTGCAATCAAGAGGACCGGTTTACGTGGACGTCCCGGATAGTCCCGAATCTGTCTAGACATCCCTATACTCAGAGGGTGCTTTCGCAACCCTCACCAGACAGGCCAGCCATCGGAGCGCCAGACGAAGCTGGCGTGGCCCAACGCGTGGTAGCCGAGTCCGGGCGGGGCCGAGACCGTTAACGGTGTCAAAGGCACTGTGCGGTGCGCTATGCGAGGCACTGACGCATGCTGGACTGGCTTCGTTCAGTCTCAGCCGCTTCACAGCAATGGGTCTTGTTTGTGGGCCATCGCTCCACATCACGGCCAGTTGGACGCTTGACAGAGACGGTATCGAGTTCCAGGTCGCGCCGATACCGTCGCTTGCCACACAAAGCGGGGTCCTAACCCAAACACAGGCCGTTGCTTTAGGCGAGACCATTCCGCAGGTGAAACCTTCTGCGTGAGCTTATTCATGGAATCTAGGTAACCCTCCACCAACATGAACACGGCACAAATCTCGCCTGGATCACATGATCCAATTGACAATTATTGGGATCATGTGTCTATTGGTCTCGTCTTAAGCGGTTTTTGGGGGGCGAGATGACGCTGGGTCTAGCGCAAGACAGCGATGTAGCCGGGGCAAGTACCGGCAAACGATCCGAGGCGGCGTTCCTGCGGGAGCGGAAGGTTGTGCCAGGCGGGTCAATGCGCGCTGCCTCTTGGTTCCAGCCGCATCCGCCCTATGCTGCACGTGGAGAAGGGTGTTGGGTCGTCGACATTGATGGACGGCGCCTTCTTGATTGCGCGAACAACTTCTTCTCGCTAATTCACGGTCATGCTTTTGGTCCCGTTCTCGATGCCGTTCGTGAGGCGATGACCAGAGGAACCGCGTTTGGCATGCCGACCGAGAGCGAGATCCTGCTAGCCGAAGCGTTGGCTGCCCGGAACCCGCGAATGGAGCAGACACGTTTCTGCAATTCCGGGACCGAGGCGGTGTTGGCGGCAGTGAAGGGTGCGCGCGGATTAACTGGTCGGCATAGGATAGCGAAATTCGAGGGCTGTTATCACGGCGCCTATGATTGGGTTGAAGTCAGCCTCGATCCGGTACCTGCCAATTGGGACGATCAGAACGGTAACCCCGCATCGGTTCGCTGCAATGCCGGAACACCGGACTCCGTGCTGCGCGAGACGGTCGTTCTTCCGTACGACGATCCTCAGCGTTGCGCCGACATCCTGCGACGCGAAGGTCGCTCACTGGCCGCGGTCATCGTCGATCCTCACGCCTCGCGGGCCGGCACTGTGCCGATGTCGAAGGAAACTGCCGCTGTTGTGCAGGAGGCATGCCGTCGGTACGGAATCATGCTGATCGCCGACGAGGTGATCAGCTTCCGGCTCTCGTTTGAGGGTGCGTCCCCGCTTTTTGGCCTCGAACCGGATCTGGTGACAACGGCCAAGATCATTGGCGGAGGATTGCCCATCGGCGCGGTTTCCGGACCAGCCGATCGCATGTCGATCTTCGACCATTCTATCGGGAAACCCAAGGTGTCAATGGGCGGGACATTCAGCGCCAATCCGCTCAGCATGGCGGCGGGTTTGGCTTCGCTTGCATACTATTCCCAATCGGCTGTGGATCGATTGAACGGACTCGGCGACAGACTCCGGCAGGAGGTTCGCAGCGGATTCGCCAAGGCCGGTGTGGCTGCGACCGTGACGGGCATGGGATCATTGTTCCGGCTTCACGTGGGTCCAAATGAAGTGACGGGCTACCGAAGCGCATTTGCAAATGCCGAGAGGGCGAAGCTAACTCGCCGGATCCACTTGGCAATGTTGGATGAAAGCATTCTCCTTACGCCCAACTGCTCAGGGGCACTTTCGACGCCCATGACCGAAGCTGATGTTCTTTCGATTGCGGATAAACTCATACACGTCGTCGAAAAGGAGCTTGGCGCTCGAAAGGGCGTCGTAGACTAGGGGTGAAGAGTGTCGCTAGAACTTTGACGCATTTGGCAAAGACAACGCAAGGATGAGTGGACGGCGAATGTTAGTTGCACCTTACCGAGTGGGAGTTGATATCGGCGGTACGTTCACCGACCTGGTCATGGTCGACGCCAGAGGAGCCGTACGCGCGTTCAAAGCACCTTCCGTGCCGTCAGATCCGACAGAGGGTGTGCTTTCTGCGGTACGACTGGCGGCCGACTCGTTGGGAATTGACGTTCAGTCGTTCCTCTCCGATACCGAACTATTTGTGCACGGTTCGACCATTGCTACGAACACGCTGCTCGAAAAGAAGGGCGCGAAGGTCGGGCTTCTCGTCACGGAAGGCTTCCGAGACTCGCTGGAGATTAGGAGATCCATCCGCGAGAATGTGTGGGATCATCGACGGCCGTTTCCGGAGGTTCTGGTTCCCCGTTACTTGCGCCTACCGGTGACTGAGCGGATCGAGCACGATGGCACAGTGCGGATCCCTTTCAATCCGGATTCCGTTGCCGCGGCGGCGCGCGTTTTTGCAGAGGAAGGTGTCGAGGCCGTCGCGATCTGCCTACTGCATTCCTATGCCAACCCAGCACACGAGAGCGCAGCGAAGGCCGAGCTTAAGAGACATCTTCCCGATATCTGGGTCACCGCTTCGTCGGACATCGCGCCGACAATCGGCGAATATGAGAGAACGTCCACGACAGTTGCCAACGCCTATGTCTCGCGACGGGTCGTTCCCTATCTCGAGCGCCTGGCCTGGCGGCTCGCAACGTTAGGACTGCCGCGCAAGCTCTTGATGATCCAATCAAACGGCGGAGCAATCTCGATTGACGAAATCGGCCATGCGCCCGCGAGCCTCGTTCTCTCGGGGCCCGCGGCCGGCGTCGGTTCGCTGAAGTTCTTTGGCCAGGATACCGGATCGGATCACCTGATCTCGATCGAGGTTGGCGGAACGAGTTGCGACGTCACACTGATGCAGCACGGCATGGTCTCCATGACCGACCAGATTGTGGTTGACGGTTACCACCTCAATATTCCGGCCGTCGACATCCACACGGTTGGGGCGGGCGGCGGGACCATTGCATCGGTAGATCGTGCGGGCCTTCTGGCTGCCGGGCCGGAAGGCGCGGGCTCCACGCCCGGACCTGCATGCTACGGACGCGGCGGCGAGCGACCGACGGTAACCGACGCGCAGCTGGTGCTCGGCCGCCTCAAGCCGGGTCCTTACGCGGGCGGCGTGATCACATTGAGCTTGGAAAGAGCCGTCGAGGCGATCGAGGCCCACGTTGCAAAACCACTCGGTCTCAGTGTCACTGACGCGGCTGCTGGCATCATTCAGCTCGTCGAGCAGAACATCCTTCATGCTGTGGAGCGGGCCTCCCTGGAAAAAGGCTACAATCCGAGGATGTTCACGCTCGTTGCCGCCGGCGGAGCCGGCCCGCTGCACGGCCCTTCGACGGCTCGGCTGCTTGGTAGCGCGAGCCTTTATGTTCCGCGACTTGCGGGCGTGTTCTGCGCATTCGGCATGTGCAATTCTGACCTTCGCCATGACTACGTACGAAGCTGGCTCAAAGATCTCGACAATCAGGCGGACTCGAGACCAGATCGGCTCGAAGGCGCGTTCGAAGAGATGCAGGTGGAAGCGATTGAAGTTCTGGCCCGCGAAGGGTTCACCGGGAGCAAGGCGCTTCTAAAGCGGGCTTACGACCTGCGTTATTTCGGCCAGCAATGGACCGTCGCTGTCGAAAGTTCTTCGACCAACCCAGCGTCGATACGGGCGGCATTCGAGCAGGCCTATCAACGTCTTTTTGGTTACGTACAGCCCTCGGGCGCTATCGAGGTCGTCAATCTGCGACTGGCCGCGATCGGCAGGCTGGATGCTTTGGAGGTCTCGAAGATTCCCGGCGACGTGAGAGAGCCTGTTGCTCAGTCGCGGCGCCCGGTTTGGATCAACAAAGAAGTGGGTTTTGTCGATACTCCCGTCTACGACGGGACAGTCCTTACTCCACGTCAGCAGTTGATCGGCCCGGCCATTATCGAAGAAGCGACCACGACACTTGTTATCGGCGTGCGCGACAAGCTGACGATGACCGATGCTGGCAACTATCATATCGACATTGCGCAAGGCGAGGCAGCATGAAGGTGCGAGCCATTCTTTGGAGTTCTTTGGAAAGGCGGCACCGGTACCGCGATGGCAGTCAAATGTCGGGCCGGACAAGCCGCTTTATGCAGGGGGGTGATAAGGCCAAACCATGAGTACCACTTTGTCCACCGAATACGATCCGGTTCTCATCGCCATCCTGCAGCGGCAGCTTGATCACATCAGCCTGCAGATGGGAATGATCATGATCCGCACCGCGCGAAGCCCAATATTTAGCCAGAGCCATGATTTCTCATGCTTTCTGAGCAATGCAAGAGGTGAAACGGTCGCGCAGGCCGACGGACTGCCGATTCATTCCGGCAGTGGCGGATTCGCCGTCCGCGCAGTCTTGAGGGATTTCGCGGACCGCATCGAGCCGGAAGACGTTTTCATTCTAAGCGATCCCTATGCCGCAGGCGGGAATCATCTGCCTGATTGGACCCTTATCCGCCCCGTCTTCGTTGATGGCGAACTGATGGGATTCTGCAGCAACCGCGCCCACCAGTCCGATATCGGTGGTGGCGCCGCGGGCACCTACAATGCGAAGGCAACCGAAATCTTCCATGAGGGGATTCGATTGCCCGTTCTCAAGTTGATCGAAAAGGGACAGCTACGGGACGACCTTTGGCGCATGCTGCTCCTGAACTCGCGTTGCCCGGATCTTTTAGAAGGCGATCTCGGCGCGATGATCGGCTCGACGCGCATCGGAGCGGAGCGTCTGGCCGATATCATCGCCCAGCATGGCGTCAAAAAGGGGAATGCCTACCTAGAAGCTGTTCTTGACTATGGCGAGCGGCGGATGCGCCAGGCCATTTTGGAACTTCCAAACGGCACTTGGGAAGCATCGGATATCAGCGACACCGACTGCTTCGAGCTCGTAGACATCGAAACTCGCGTGAAGCTGATTGTCGACGAGGACATGATCACATTTGATTTCACCGGGACGTCGCCGCAGATCAAAGGCTTCAAGAATAGTGGTATCGCTAACACGCATTCGGCTGTCTATTGCGCTCTTTCCGCGTTTCTGGATCCCGCGATTCCGCATAATGAGGGCGCATATCGTTGCGTGAAGATCATCGCGCCAGAGGGTACGGTCGTGAACGCGTTGCCGCCGGCCCCGATGACGATGAACACGGTGTATCCGGCGATCGACATTATGAACGCGTGTTGGGGGGCGCTGGCGCAAGCCGATCCCGATCGCGCCTGCGCGGGCTGGGGCAAGTCGGTATTCGGCATTTCGTCCGGCAAGAAGGCCTCCGGCGGCGTCTTTGTTCTTTATCACTGGCATGGCAGTTCCGGTGGTGGCGCAGTGAAAGGGCGGGATGGCTTTCCCACTTCCAGCCACCAGATGACGCTCGGCGGAATGTTCATTCCGAACGTGGAAACGTATGAGCAATCTTATCCGATCCGCGTGCATCGCTACGAGATGCGCTGCGATACCGGCGGGGCTGGCCAGTACCGCGGTGGAACCGGCGTCGACTACGTGGTCGATGTGCTGGTCGGCGGTGAGCATCTGCTGCGAGGAGAAGGCGCTCGCAAACAGACCGGCGCTGGCGTCAATGGCGGTCAATGGGGTGCGAAGGGATCGATAAAAGCCTTCGATCTAGCGACCGGCGAAGAGCTTGCCTGCCCCCCATATGGGGTCGAGGAGGTCGAACCGTTCCACCTTGTGATCGAGGCTTCAGCCGGCGGCGGTTGGGGACATCCGCACGAGCGCGACTCCGAGGCTGTTTTGCGCGACGTCCGCGATGGCGTCGTGTCTCGGCATGCAGCGCTACAGACATATGGTGTTGAGGTCTCGGAAGATGGGAAATCCGTTCGGTCGACCGAAGCGAGACGACAGGCGTCAGGCATTCAGCCTTATGTCCACTGAGCGTCGTTTTGAACTTCCAGACGATCGTTTGCGGATCCCAAATGTAAGTCGGAAAACCGGTGATGCACCGGGCGGACGCATGTCCGCCGTACAAAGGCAAGGGGAGTTAAAATGAGCAAAAAGCGCGCGATGGATATTCTTCGTGAGTATCATGACGCCTGGTCGAGCGGAGATGTCGAGGCTGGTTGCAGCTTCTATGCTGATAATCTGGTCGTTCACATGGGCGGCACACATCCTGTTCTTTCCGGTGACTTCCATGGGGCCAATGGCTTTGTCGAAGGCTGGGTGAACAAGGTCGCCGCTTACACCGACAAGTGGATCGTGGGCGGCGAGGCTGGCCATGACGAGGTAATCGCGGAGTCGGATGACGCGATTCTAATCATGGTTCATGAGATTTGGGCGCGTGGTGACAAGCAGGTCCGCACCGACCGCCTTGCGGCCTATCGTTTCGAGAATGAGAAGATCGTGGAATGCTGGTTCTGCGACATGCGCCAGGCGGAAGTCGACCACTTCTTCGCTGATGTTCGGTAGAGGTCAGACGCAGGCGATCATCGGTCGTTGATCGTCGGTTTCGCGAGGTCGAGCTTCTTAACAGCCTCTGTGACCAGCGTCACATTGAAAGAGGGGCTGTGATAAGCCGCTGGATTCTCGTGATCCGGTATGGCGCACGGACCCGAGGGCGACACTCTCTCGGCGGTGCGGGCAGACTTAAGATTGGGGGAAGAGCCATGCCCGACTTTATCGTAGTAGGTGGAGGATCCGCAGGATGTGCGATAGCGGGCCGCCTGAGTGAGGATCCGGACGTGTCCGTGACGTTGTTCGAGGCGGGACCAAGGGACAGTAGTATCTGGATCCGTTTCCCTGTGACGTTCTACAAATCCTTCAAGAGCTCTTTGCTTCACTGGTACAAGGTCGAAAAGCTGAAGCATCAGAACGATCTTGAAACACAAGTCGGGCAAGCGCGGGTTTTGGGCGGCGGTAGTTCGCTCAACGCGATGATCTATATTAGGGGAGCGCCTGAAGATTACGACCGTTGGGCGACGCACGGGGCAGAAGGCTGGGGTTACAAGGATGTTCTTCCGTATTTCCGCAAGGCGGAAAACAACGAAGTATATTCAAACGATGCACATGGGCAGGAGGGGCCTTTAAGCGTCTCTAACCAGCAGCACACCCTTCAGCTGACCAAGGCCTGGGTGAAAGCCTGCCAAGAGGCAGGAATGCCCTACAATCCAGACTTCAATTCTGGACAGCTGCAGGGCGCGGGTTTGTATCAGTTAACCACCAAGAACGGTCGTCGATGCAGTTCGGCGGACGCCTATCTTCACACGGCGCGAAAGCGCCGCAACCTGAACATTGTCACGAACAAGCAGGTCACAAAGATCGTTGTGGAAGGCGGTCGCGCCGTCGGTGTTCAGTACGTGGAGAATGGCCGTCTGATGACAATGCGTGCCGAACGCGAGGTCGTCATTTCTTCAGGAGCCATCGGATCGCCCCGTCTTCTGCTGCTTTCTGGCATCGGGCCGGCATCCGATCTTCAACGCATCGGCGTCGATGTCGTACACGACCTTCCAGGTGTCGGTCAGAACCTGCAAGACCATACCGACTGCTTCCTGATTTACAATCTCAAGTCGAACACGAGCTATGACAAGTACAAAAAGCTGCGGTGGCAGTTGGCTGCCGCCGCGCAATATGCGATGTTCGGGAGCGGCCCGATCACGTCGAACATCTGCGAAGGCGGCGCCTTCTGGTGGGGAGATCGAACGGATCCCATTCCCGATCTGCAGTATCACTTCCTAGCTGGTGCCGGTATTGAGGAAGGCGTTGAGACCACGGCCAGCGGAAGTGGATGCACACTGAATGTATATGCCTGCCGCCCAAAGTCTCGGGGGAGGGTTGCGCTTCGATCGTCAGACCCAACCGTTCCTCCACTCGTGGATCCTAATTACCTCAGTCATTCACACGACGTAGACCGCCTCGTTGACGGCATCCGGTTCGGTCAGGAGATTATGGCGCAGCCATCGATGCGGAAGTTCGTCAGCGAGGCGCATCTTCCCGAAAAACCGCTCAAGACGCGTGCAGAATTTGAAGCCTTTGTCAGAAAGTACACGCAGGGAGCCTATCATCTAAGCGGCGCCTGCAAAATCGGAACCGACAAGATGGCAGTGGTGGATCCGCAATTGCGGGTCCATGGCATCGACGGTCTGCGGATCGCCGATACTTCCGTCATGCCGTTCGTCACGTCCGGCAATCTGAATGCACCTGCAATCATGATCGGGGAGCGCGCTGCCGATTTTCTCAAAGGGAATGGGATTTGAGGACCCGCTGTGCGCCTCCCGACCCCTGTCCGCATCGGCGTGCGTAGAACGTTTTGCGCCGTGGCCTTTGAGCATTCAGATGTTGTTCCGCTTGTTCTTGAACCGAAAGCATCTGTCCAGGTGGAGGAGAACCAATGAAACTCGTTTCCTTTGATTCAGCCGGCTCTTGGCGGCCAGGTGTGGTGCTGGGTTCGGCAGTGTTTGACGTGGAGACGCTCCTCAAAGGCAGCAGCGCAGACACGCATCGAATCTCCTCTGTGCGTGACCTAGTGCGCGAACACGGGGCAGCGCTTCCCAAGCTGTCGGAGCGCCTCACAGCGGCCGCCCGCGAGAAACCCCAGGCTCATATAGGGTCACTTGATACCTTACGGCTTGGCCCACCCGTCATAGACCCGGCTAAAGTGCTCTGCATCGGTCTCAACTACAACGACCATGTTGCCGAGACCGGGCGGGCACTCCCTTCCCATCCGGATGTATTCGCCAAGTTCGCCAGCACATTGATTGGTCCGTATGACGAGGTCCGTTGCTCCAACATCACCCAAAATTTGGATTTTGAAGGTGAGCTTGCAATCGTTATTGGCCGGGAATGTCGCGCTGTCGCTGTCGAAAACGCGCTCGATTTCGTTGCTGGCGTGACGGTTTTGAATGACGTCACGGCACGCGATCTTCAGTATCGCGGAACACAATGGCTGCCAGGAAAGGCTGTCGATGCTTCCACGCCGTGCGGTCCAGCGCTCGTCACACTGGATGAGGTGGGAGACGTGCAAAATCTCGATATTGTGACCCGCGTGAACGGAGTCCAGGTCCAGTCCTCGAACACGCGTTATATGATCTTCCCGGTGCGAGAGTTGATAACTTACATCTCGTACTTTCTGACACTCTCGCCAGGCGACATCATCACCACGGGCACGCCCCAGGGCATAGGAGCCAAAAGGCAACCTCCATTGTGGTTGAAGCCGGGCGACACAGTCGAGGTGGAACTTCAGCACGTCGGCGTGCTGCGCAACGTTGTCCGCTGACGGAAAGGCACGGCGACCAGTCGAAAAAGGGCGAGTGGCATCCGCCTTGGCTGGGGTTCTGCGCGATGCGGCTGATATCGCTTATCTCGGTCGCAGCGCATAAGCCACCAGCAACCTAAAGTTCAAAGGAATGGGCCTCGAGCAATCAAGGGATTAGCTCCATGAAAATCTTGGTAACGGTGAAACGAGTCGTCGACTACAACGTCAAGATCCGGGTCAAGGCGGATGGATCGGGCGTCGAGCTTGCCAATGTGAAGATGTCGATGAACCCCTTCGACGAGATCTCGGTCGAAGAGGCGCTGCGGCTGAAGGAAGCCGGCAAGGCG
>ATWE01000016.1 GCA_000421085.1 Ensifer sp. USDA 6670 | reverse complement strand
CGTCAATTCGAGTTGCTCGATCAGACGATCGAGTTTCTCTGATGAGCGACCAAAACGGGCTCGCTTTAAGGTCGCAAGCTGGGCCTTCAGCTTCTCGATATAGAGGTTCTTGGCATAAAGCTCCGCCTGCAACTGCGCGGTCAACGCACGCAATTCCTCCAGTTCGGCAAGCGGATCGGAAGCAACAAGAGACATGCGTCTCTGTAGCACAAGGGGCCTTATCCCGCTACGGTTTTACCCGCAAAAGCAATGCGTTATTACGCCATCGCCGGCTTCGGCAGAGGGTCAGGCATCCGCGTTCGCCGCCAATCCATCCCTTCCACCAGGAGAGCAAGTTGGGCTGCCGACATCTGCAGAACACCATCGACGATCGACGGCCAGACGAACTTGCCATGCTCCAGTCGCTTGGCAAAAAGGCACATCCCGGTTCCGTCCCAATAAAGAGCTTTCAAATAGCCGCCTCTTTTCCCCCGAAAGAGGAAGAGATGGCCACTATAGGGATCGGCATTCAACGTGTTGACGACCTCCGCCGACAGACCATCGAACCCACGCCGCATATCGACCGGTCGGCAGGCCAGGTACACTTTCGTCCCCGCGGCAATCTGGATCACGACGCCTCACCCAGCGCTGCAAGAACACGCCGCAATGCCTTCTCATTAACGAAGGCGTCAACGCGAACGCGAACACCATTGGCAAGATCGATTTCGATGACGCCGGGGCGCTCGTCCAATGTCGGCCCTTTGGCCGGCAACACCGATTTGGGCCGCGCCGAACTCGCCTCCGGGGGAGCCGCCGCAGAGGGGGCGACCGGTATCGTCATCGCAGGCCCTTCGTCATCGCCTCGTCCAAACACACCGATAGGAATGAAGTCCAAGGCGGGTTGCGGCAGAAGCACAAGGGAATCCGGCCTGTGACCGAGCTGTCCGGCCTCGGCTGCCCGTATCCAGCGGAAAAGCAGGTTGCTGTTGACCCCGCGCCGGCGCGCCACCTCCGCTACCGAGTTTCCGGGAAGCTGCGCTTCTTCAACAATTCGCCATTTGTCTTCCAGCGACCAGTTTCGTCGACCGCGCTTCGCCGCTTCGCTCATTCCCGACATCAATCACCGCCATAGTGTCCACTTAGCACTTGGTGGACACTATCCCACTCCACGGCAGCGCCGGTAGGCGGTCATCACGCCACGCTTACGATGCTCTGGCCATAGACCATTAACGCACAGGCCCGCGAAAAGCCGAATTGACTCTTTCGGCTGAGAGAACATATGAGGAACACTAGCGCGTTGCGGGCGCTTCCACGACATGGGGCAAATGTTGAAACCTCAAACGAGGAGGATCATCCGTGTCCGAGCTACCGAAGCCGAAATACAAATGGCGGCAGACCTGGCCGGAACACCCGAAGCACTTTACTGGCTTCGACGGCGAACGGAAATTCGCACACATCCACTGGTACCATATGGGGTGGTGGAACTGGTTCATGTGCTGGCATTGGGCTAAGAACGCGAGCAGATGGAAGCGTCCCAACGGCCAGGCAGACTCCGCGAGGGCGGCAGCTCTTGAAGCCGAGGCGTGCTACGAAGCCGTCCTGAGGTGCAAATGGCCCGGCATGGTGCCCGAGGATTTGCAGTGCATGCTCGACAACGAGGAATGGATGCGCACCAGAGCGTAGGCTCTCGGGCATTCAGGTCCCCCAACCTGTTAGCAGGTGCCCGCGCCTCGCCTCGCGGGTACTCACATTTTGCAGCCGGGTAGTTTTCTTTGGAACCATCGCCACCCCTCTGGTTAGAGGGCACCGCTAACCAAGGCGGGCTGCTGACGAGGTGTGACGAACTGCAGGGCAGCGCCCTTATAGCTTCAGGGTGCTGCCGTTGTTTGTCTCCGAGTTTGCGGACAACCGGAACACGGCAAGCTAACCGCCGTCGGCGCTGACGCTCAACGTCTCTTCTGATCAGGGAATGGCTCTCGCCCCAATGCCCGCGCGATCTTCCGATAGTCGCGTCCGCCCATCCCGGGTATCCGCAGCATCTCGACTGCGGACAGGTGCTGCATATCCTCGACTACCTCATATCCGAACTGGTTAAGCTCGACGAGGAGGTATGGCTTAAGCTTCAAGTCTTCAAGTTTCGTGCTCATGTCGACATCAGATCAGGCCAACTCGCGGAGCGCAATTGCATGATTATGCAACGTCAAGCGGCCTAACTCTGAAAGACAGCTTGCGAGACATGGCCGAAGCTTGACAATCACACCCTTGAGAAATCTAAAGGGTGGCTAATGCAATCCACAAGCGATGGGATGGGCGTCAGAATGAGTTTTCTAGCCCGGCTCGCCGGTATAGTCCGACGCCCGAAAACTCCGGACTTTGTATCCTTTTGGCACGGCCCCATCGATGGAGTAACATATGGTTGCCTTGCCTCTTTCCCGTATCACGGCGCCCGCCTTCGGCTATACTCTTACGACGACAAAATCCAAGTTCCTCCTGGCATTGATTTGGCTGATGCGCGTGAAATTTGCCCAGATACGAGCTTGATCGGGCGATATATCGCCGATGGGAAAGTGGAGTTCGCGAAATTCTCGAATCTGTTTCGCTACTTGTTACTGAAGCAAACCGGCTGCTGTTGGGTCGACGCCGACCTCATTTGCCTGAGACCTCCTGAATTTCAACATGACGAAATGGTTTTCGGATATCAGTCTCGTAAGGACTATCCGCAAGCAATCAACGGAGCAGTTCTAAAGCTCCCTCGTGAACACCCTGTATTGGCGGACCTGATTCGTCATGCGCGTGATGTTGTGGATTTGGACGAGCGTTGGGGTGCCATCGGGCCCCGGCTAATAACGTCAAAATTCAATGAGGCCGGCTTATCAGAGTTTGCCAGTGCAATCGCTGATTATTACCCGGTTCCCCCGGCTGATTTCTGGAAATTCATATTGCCAGAAGGTCGAGAAAGCGTCGAAGAGGCTGTGCGGGAGTCAAAGTTGCTCCATCTCTGGCATAAAAGGTTCGAATTGGCCGGGTACAACAAAGAGTTCGCTCCCCCAGTGGGCTCGTATTTGCACCACGTTTTGGAGCGCGTCGGCGGATTGGATCGATTCACCGGAATTTACGAGGGCGATGAACTCAGAGTGCAACTCGGTCGCTGGTTGCCCTCAGCGAAACAGTCTGGCGTCAAGAGCTAATCATTAGGCATGCGCGACCATGCCGTCTCAGCGCCGCAACTGCGCTCCGTCACGCTGGCCGGCTTCGATCCTTTGCAGGATCTCGCGCATCACACGAGTATCGATGGAAAGGCTGTTGAGGGTGTTCTCTACGGCCTTCATTGACGTTGCCGCTTCGGCCGCCTGCTTCTCCACCGCCGATATCCGGAGCTCGTGATTGTCGATCTGACGGAGGGAGACTTCGGCAGCCGTCAGCCGCTTGTCGAGGCGGTCAATGGAATTGGCTTGCGAATCCTGGTTGGCGTTCACCCTCTCCCAGGTCGCGCCCCACGCTATGAGGCCGCCGGCAAAGCCGAACAGGATCACCAGTGTGTTGAGGTTATATTCAAACCTCCATTTCGGAGTTGCGACCATTTTTTCGGTTTCCTGTGTTTCAGCCAATGCCCTGCCCCTCGTATGCGATGCTGGATGGTTTACTGCTGCGGGTCGCCGTGGCGGGCGCATTCCGCTTTTGTCCAAACGGCCGCTGCACAGATGCCAACGACAGTCCGGTCTATTTTCCGCTGATCCGCCGGCGTCGCGCCGCGCGCGCCGATCAGATCAGTGCCCACCACCCGGCGGAGACCGTCGACACTTCCCGGCGCCGAAGTCCCACATCCCTGGAGGGCAAATGTCAAAGCGAGAGCGGACATCATCCGCAGTGCGGCCAGCTTCATTGTTCTGCCTTTCTATGATTTGACGAACATCATCGCCGCCCTGCCGGTAGATCCAGGCGACAACGGCGACGACGGTTGCGAGAACGGCAGCACCCGCGATCAGGCGAGGAGTGGTGAACATCACGCCATCCCCTTCACCTGCTTCGCCACGGCCTTCCGATCGGCGTTCTTGCGCCAGCAGAGAAAGCCGGCGATGCCCACGAACGCGACAAGGATCAGCAGGAGATTTTGCCAGGGTATGCCGCCGATCGCCGTGAGCAGCGAAGCGCCTCCCCCGATAACAGACGGGGTGATGACCTCTTTCGATTTCCACCACGGCGCATCGAGGCTGGGAGGCGTGACCGGTACCGGGACCGGTTTCTCTTCAGTCACCGGAGCGGCCCTGACTTCCGGCCGTGCAGCTTCGCCGGGGGTGAGCGCCACAAGCGCCTTGTGCATCGCGGCGCGGGTCTTCGGACCGACATCGCCGTCGACCTGCAGCCGTTGGTCAGCCTGGAACTGAAGGACGTTGTCGGCGCGGTAGCCGAGCAAGACGAGCGAGATCCGCGCCAGCCGGTCGAACCGGTCGGCCAGGCCGTTCTTGCCGCCATTGATCTTCTTCGTAATGGTCTCGGCGTCGCCTTCGTCGGCCCAGCGGTTAAGGCCGCGCGTGTCCCAATAGAACAGCGGCACCAGGCCCTCCCATGGATCGGTGTTCACCGCATCGGGGTTATCAACAAAGTCCGGGCAGGCCAGGTCGGCCGCTCGGCACCAGTCACGGAATTGACGGTAGTTGTGCTTGCCGGTGAGTTGCATGCCGGTGCGACCGCGGTAGCGATAGCCGTCACCGTCCTTCTCCGGTGTGTTGCCAAGATCGGTACGGGTGTCGTAGCGCTGCTGCGCCGGCGTCGGGCCCCAGATTTCGCGATCGTACCGGAAGTCGCCGCTTTCATGCATGAGCTGGGCGAAATACTGGGCGAGGCGATGCGGCCGATCCATTCCGAATCGGTCTCCGTATCGGTCCAAAGCAACCAGCACGGACGCTAGATTGCTCTCGTTCACTCTGCCCTTTGCGGCAGCGCGAACATGCTGAGCGGTGATAGCGCTCATCGGCTTCTCCTGATTGGTTGGGAATGATTTGGCTGGGCCCAGAAAGGGCGACGAGGATTAAGCCTGAAAGGCGAATGGTCAGAGGCTGTGCGCCGTGTTTTGCTGTTTGGAGCCGTCTCTTTCGTAGGTAGACGGTTAGAGGTCCGCCGCTTCCGCAGAGGCGACGGACCTCAGCCTTTTGGCCCAATTTTCACGCCGGCGGCATCGGTCTAAATTTGACAGCGCGCCAACGATGAGAGATGGACATGAGCGATCGCGAATACGAAAGCGCCGGCGAGACAGGACCGGACCTCTTGGAAGCTGCCGCACAACAGTGCGTCGCTTCGGATCTCCTAGACTTCGCCGCGCAGCTCTCAGGCCTCGCCGAAGAACTCAAGGCGTTGGCCGCGAGGCCGATTGAGACTGCGCCGATGTCTGCCGGGTCCGATCAGGCTGAAGCAACGTCTTCTGACCTCTGAGCAGCCTCATCCCCGAACACGAGTTCGAGGGCGACGGGAACAGTATCCCGAGCCATGTGGTCTCCTGATTTGCGATTGTGAATGCGTTTGATGAGCGGTATCGATGGCCGTTAAGAAGGCCGACTCTCACTAAGACACAGTGGAAACCCATGCTTCAGTTCAATTCGTTTACTCTCCTGATGGCGGCACTATCGCTATCGGTTCTAGGATGGCCGACCGAGGGCCATGCTAACCAAAAGCAGGCGAGCACCTGCGACGCGGCGGTTATGTCTCGAATCTTGGACGAGAGGGACAAAGGGCCAATTCACCTGACCTGCAGTGTGACGCTTCCAAAGAATACGACGCTTTACAAGAGCATTATTTTCGAGGGGTCAGCTGCTTCGAGAGCAACGCTCGACTGCAACGGAAGCGTGATCGACACCTCCGCTGGGCAAAGCAGGATGGAAAAGACAGCCATCATTGTTCGGTCAAGAAAGCGCACCGACGGTCACTGGGATGCCCCATTGGCCGTCACTGTCAAGAACTGCACGATTAAGGGCTTCATGCGTGTGTATGGGTTGGATGAAAATGCTAACGGCTCCAATATGCGGGCGTCATCCTTCAATGCCACTCATACAGAATTCGCCCAGGCATCGGCGCCAAAACGCACCAGTTTCCTAAACCTTTCAATCGTCGCACCTGGCGGCGCTCCGCTGTACATCGGACCCGGCGTCACTTGGACAACGCTCGCCCAGTCAAAACTGAGCGGGTACACCACCGGCACCGCCGTCTATCTTGATGCTGAGTCCGGCAGAAATTCTATTACAAATAACCTATTTTCCATCAGCACGAAGAGCCGGGAACTAATTGCTGTAGACGGCTCAACCCGAAACGAAATCATTGGGAACATATTCAAAAATCCCGTCAATGGAGGCATTTTTCTCTATCGCAACTGCGGCGAAGGCGGCGTCATCCGTCACCAGCGCCCAAACTTTAACGTGATCTCTAATAATACCTTCGAGTACGCTGGAGATACCGGAGCAGCAAAGCCTGCTGTATGGCTGGGATCGCGCGGCGGGAAACAAAAGTTCTGCTTCTCCGACCCAAGGGCACGGTTCGGCAGCAGTGCTAGTCCAATGGATCTTGCTCAAAAGAACACGGTTACTGGAAACCGCTTCATTGGAGGGAACTCGAAGCTCATCCGCAACACGGATCCGACAAATATCATTGAGAGGAACAGCACCAATTAGCCCTTCCAGTGCTCCATTTCCTCAAAAGAAAACTTCACCTTCCGAGACCGATGCCATGTGATGCCGCTCTTGACGACTTTCGCTGGGGTTCCGGCAAGAATAACGCCCCCTTCGTCGAAACTGCCGTTCACGAATGACATGGCGCCGACGATGCTGTCGGAAGGAACAATTGATCCTTTGTTTATGATTGCCCCAACGCCGACCCACACGTGATCTCCAATGGTGACCGGAGCTGGATGATTTAGTCGCATTCCGGTTGCCCGATCTATCACCGAATGAGCGTCTGTCGTCCGGATCTCAATGTCGCGGGAGAACATGCACCATTTGCCGATGTGGACGTCGCAGTTCTCTTGGCAAAGTATGTAGGCGCCAACCGTCGTAGAGTTATCGCCGAACGAAACGGTTTGGCTTTTCCCCTTTACCAATATCTCGCCGCGGAAATCACAGTTCTCTCCAATCAACACTTTGTTGTTGCTGCCGCGGATCGTTATTGTTCCTGAGAAGCGGCTCCCCTTACCGATAACCACAACATTACCGGACCCAGTTGGGACAGAAAGGGCTCCTTTGACGAGAACTGACCCTTCATCGCGGAAGAGGTTCCCCTCCCCTAGTCCATCTGCGAAGGGCTTGGTCTTTGGTTTTGGCTCAGGCTTTCGGCCCACGCGCAGTCGGGACAGTGCAGCTTTCAGTATCACCGCGTTCCTCCATGGTCGGAGCGACCTTTAGAGGAAATCAGTGAACCCAATCAATTACAATTCAGCCTTGCGCTGTGGGAACAGGAAACATAGTGTCCACGCCGCTCAGACTTGGGCATGTAGGAGGCTCAATTGGTAAAGACGTCAGTCATTCTTGCGGAAGCGGCGAAGACTCCCCTTCGCGTCACGAGCGGCGTTTTGCGCCGATACCGTGCAAAGCAAGGCAAGCCCCCTCTATTTCTCTTCGGCTTCAACGACTGGAAGACCTTCATGCACGACTGGTTTCCAGATCGAGAGGTCATTTTCACGCCGATGAACATGTGGCCTGTCGACTTCGAGATAAACTGGAAATGGCGCATATGGAGCGATCCGAGAGCCGAGGTTCTCGCCTGGCAATACAAAGCGCCTCCGCAGGTCAAAAGCTTTTGCCGCCGTCACAAAATTCCATTCCACTACGTCGAGGACGGTTTCATCCGATCGATTGGTATCGGCGCCCTGCACACTCCTCCAATGTCAATGGTGTTCGACAGGCAGGATATGTATTTCAATGCCAACGAGCCGACGGATTTAGAAGACATTCTCCGTAAGTACGACTTCGACGGCGATTCGGCTCTGATGGAGCGTGCCGTGGCGCTGAAGCAGCGGCTACTCGACTCCCGTGTTAGCAAATACAATTCCGGTGAGGCCTTTGACCCTGAGCAGGCGTTCGGTGCCAAACTCCGAAAGCGCGTTCTTGTTATAGGTCAGGTGGAGAGGGATGCTTCAATCGCGTATGGCTCCCAAAAAAAGTACAATAACAACGATCTGGTTTGGCTCGCCGTGCGAGAGAACCCAGACGCGCAGGTCATCTACAAACCGCATCCAGAGGTCTTGCAGGGTACGGCGGAGGCCGAGTCCGATCCGTACGCTGTCAGCGGCGCAGCGATGGTACTTGACCAAGACGTTAGCCTGTCCGATGCACTCGACACCATCGACCACGTTTACACAATCACATCGCTCGCTGGCTTTGAAGCGCTACTCCGAGGCATAAAGGTCACGACGTTCGGTTGCCCTTTTTACTCGGGATGGGGCCTGACCGACGACCGGCAACCTAACCCGCGCCGCGGAAGGACGCTGAGCGTCGATCAAATCTTTGCTGCAGCGTATATACTCTATCCGAAATATTTCGACCCCATCGCCAGAGAACACATAGAGGCCGAAAGAGCCCTCGATATTTTGTCTCATATGCGAGGACTTATGCCGATACGAGAAGACCAGAACTCAGAGGAGACCTCCGATGTTGTGACCTTGCTCGCAAAAGCGATCGCCCAGGCGCTTCAAAATCAGGCTTGAGCCAAGTTGTTCAGCGAAAGGCTGTCGGCAATTTCGGCAAGCGAAAAGACCCCCTTTAGTTGGGCTAATTTCCGTCATCCGCGCACCACCTTATTTGTAGGTGGCTACTTGCGAGTTTGCGTCGCGGCGGTTAGTCCTCAGCGAGGCAACTGGGGATTGACAATGTCTGAAAGCTCAATCGAGAGCCGGCCGTCGCTGGGCGAGCTGATTATCGAACTCATAACCGCGCTAAACCACCAGAACGCATTCTTCGATGACCCCTCGGAGGAAAGCGGCGGCCGCGACGAGGTGCAAGAAATCGTAAAGAAGATCGATGAACTCTACGACCGCCGAACTACCGCCGACTAGCTCTCCTTTATGAGATCACACAGCGATGCCCAGATGCGCGAGCACATTGCGGATCTGGGTCGCCATCGTCGACAGCTCTGCGTCGGTGACATAGCGGTCGTACATGGCAACCGCCGCAACATCGCACTGCCCTTGCCATGAAAGGCTATATGAGCTGCCGATGCGGAAGTCGCCGGCGGCGAGGACACGCGCCTGAGCAGCGAATGTAGCAGCCGCCGTCGTGGCTGTTGTAAGGTTGTCCCGTTGCGCCCGATCTGTGCGAACGCGGGAGGCGACGAGACTCCAGCCGGTAAGCGTCGTCGCTATACTCGTGCCAGAGGATGTTACGGCTGTGTTTGTCCCGTCAGTGTAGCGGGAGCCGCTCATCGTCGCGAGCGAGGGGCTCGAATTGCTGTAGATGCTCGCCCCGGAAAGACTACTTGCAACATAACCTGCTCTTGAGCCTGATCCGAAATTGCTGACAAACATCGGCGAATGCGCTTGGTCTGCCATCGTATCCGTTGATTTGAGCGCAACAATGTGCGTGAGCGCTTCAGTGTCCTCGATTTTGGTTTGAAAGAAGCTTTGCCCGCCCTTGAAACGCAAAAACGCACCTTGGTCCGATGGCGTGCCGAAAACCTCGGCGTCAACTCCTCCGAGCGCCAGGTTTCTGGCCGAGGCGCGGACGCCGCGATTGAAGAACCACAGCCCTTTCAGGCCGCTTTCGACGGCCGCGTTGAAGCCAACTGCCGACGCCGAGAAATCGGCGCCGGGTACGAGAATATTGGTACCCATGTAATTTTCTCCTTGGGGCAATGAGAGATTAGAGAGCGCCTTGCGCCACGGCCGCGGCAGCCGCCGCGAGCACTTCGGAGACGCGCGCAATATTGAAGGACGACAGGTGCACCGTGTCGGAGAGGCTTGCCGTCTGAATGCCGAGATCAGAGGTCGATCCTGCGTCCAGCGCAAAGCCGACTTCCTGCGAAGCCATCGCCCAGATGGGCAGCAGGCGGATATCGACGTCCGCCTGGTCGCGGACGAATTTAATCTGGCGCGACAACACCTCGAGGTATTCTCCCCAAACCGTATCGCGATCACTGGAGCGTGATACAGGCGGAAACCAGAGAACGATCTTCGTTCCCGGCCGCGCCGCCTGGATTTGCCCGCACATGATCGTAAGGCCGTCGCTGATAGCCGGCCCGAGATCCGGCGAATTCAAGTCGCGGATGTCATTGGTGCCGAGGCCGATGAATACGACATGGGGATCGGCGAGCGTGAAGCGATCGAGGTAGAAGTCGAAATCGAAGACATTCCCGTTCCGGACGACCGAAGGATCGTCGCCGCCGGTCGCTACCCGGAGGAAAGGGTTTTTCGTTTGCTTCGTTGCTTTATCGGAGGCGAGATAGGTTGCCTCGTCACCAGGCGCGACGATGGAAACCCGATCGGTCACAGCATAGGTGAAGTCACCGAACTCCCAGCCCTCACGGCCTTCGCCGAGCGGCCCCGTGACGTCCGATGAAATCTGACCGATCCCTGCCCCGTTCAGCGTCCCGATGAAAGTCAGCGTGTACCCCTTTGCAGCGGCCGCAGCGTTCATGCGCGCCGCCATCTGGCGGTTGGTGATGCTGTCGCCGATCATCAGCACCCTCGCAGTGTTGAGCGAACCCGGTGCCACAGGAGGGGTCACGACGGAGAGTGTCGCCTGATGCCGTATGTCCGGGTTGACTTCATCTAGCCGCGTTTGCAGGTAGACCGTGCCGCCGCATTCCGTGAGGTCGACCACGAGCTCGTCATCACCGAGCCTGCTGTATGACGGGCGAGATCCATCCGTCGCCGCCTCGCTGTAGAGCGATGCCCGCACGCGGGAAATGTCGCTGCGCTCCGGCAGGATGTTGCGGGCATAGAGATGCGTCTCCGCACCGTCGAAGGCGACGAGATGGCCGCCAATGAGCGGCGAAGCGTCGAAGCCGAAATTGAACCCATCATCCTCGCCACCGGAAACGCCCGGGGCGCGGAATTCCGTCGGCGTCAGAGATAGCGCTTTGAAGCCGCGCTCATCCTGCACGGCAAGAACCTCATCGGGGCTGCGCGTGTCGCCGAGTTCATAGCTGCGCGCCGGCGGGTTCTGGCGCAAGGAACCATCGGTCTGGAGCTGCATTCCGACAAAACCACGATCGTCATGAAAGCTCGCTGCAACCTGCGCCACCTTGGCGACCAGTAGATCGCCGACGCGCTGCCAGCCGGCGGGCGACGTACTCCAGGCATATTCGCCCTCGTTCGCGACCGAGCCGCCGACGACTGGGTCTGTATGAGTGCCGGCGTCCGGTCCCGCGACGCGCCCTGCTTGACCGTTCGTCGTTCCGGCGATCGCCGCCAGCGCGGTCCATGTTCCCTTCTGCACCAGGCCTGCCGAAGCCGCCTCGGCGATCAGTTCAACCTCATTTATCTGCGTCTGCAGGTCGGCCGCCGTGTTGGCGATCTTCGTATCGATCACTGGACCAATACACCGGATCGTTCTCTTGTCTGGTTCAACTGGATCTGACGCTGGTCCGTCCGGCCAAGCAACTGCGAAAGCATCCCTGATTTCATCTGCCATGAAGCAACTCCATGAAGGATCGACCCGGCGCGCGGCCGAGGTCGATAAGACTTTAGATTTTTGGTTTGATCAGACGATCGTCACAGTGACGGGGCCCGAATAAGGGCCTTCGACGTCCGAGCCGTTGAGCGGGACCGCATAGTAGTCCCAGACGCCTTGTGGTGCGCAGCTCGGGGTTTCTGGGTAGAGGATGACATTGTCCACCGAACCCGCGAACGTCGAGCTTTCATTGAAACCGGCAGAGACGTTACCCGCCAGCGATGTCATCGATCCGCGATACGTGCCGTTTGCGGTCCGCGCGACACCGTTGACGACCGTTCCGCCATTAAACCTGGTGAAGACGCTCCCTGCCGTCAGGTCGAGGACGTCGAACTGATATCGGAAGACGGTTCCCGGCGGGGTCAGCGTCACCGTCTGGAGAAGCGAATTGGCGCTCCCAGCCGCGTGTGTTGCCTTGCCGCTGGCGATAGTCCAGCCGGCGCCCTTCGACCACACCGTATCAGTGTCAAAACCACTGTTGGCGAACAGGTTGATCCTCGTATCGTCGCCGTCCGTGAACGAATAGCTTGCTGACGGCGCCACTGCGCGCGTGCCGACCAGGGTTGCAGTATCTGGTTCGAACGCAGAACCAGAGGGCACCCGATATATCTCGACCGACCGGACGTGAGAGTCGTTACCGGTCGAGAAGCTGAACGCCGCATTGCCGAGCCGCGGCGCCGATCCGGTCAGCGTGAACGCTGTGAGCGCGGCCGGCGGCGTGGGATCGGATGTAGACGTGACGGTTTCGGTTACAGACCAGTTCGAATACCGCCTGTTAGAGGCAATAAACGCAGCCTGAACGTCCAGAACCTTGTCTGCCGGGACGTTCCCAGTCGAAAGGTCGATGTATCCGCCGGATGGCTCGGCACTTGGGTTCTGTTGTTCAACCCAGGCACCCGGCGTCCCCAGCCCGTCTGCATCGGCTACCCTGTAGCGAACGACCGGTGTGAAGCTGCCGTCCTCGGGATCGATGATCACGACACGGATATAAACACTGCCCCCGTTTGCCTTGGCCTGGATAAGGTTGATAACCGGCGTTGGGATATCCGAAGCGTTCACGGCTGGCGATACCGGCGGCTGCTGCCCCTCTTCCGTCGCCGGGTTCCAATCGTCGATCCCTTCGGGATGCTCGATGAAATCCATCGTGAAGCCGCCCTTCGTGAGGGCGACGATGGAGCGGCGGTTCTCGATCAGTTTCCCGTTCAGCTTGGAGAGCCGTTTCGGCGTCTCCAGCCGAACCCACCGCGCATAGACGGCGTTGATACCGGAAAGTCGGACATCAAGGCTGCCCTTGACCTCCTGGCGCTGGCGCAGCCAATCACGCTTGCCGAGACGCCGGGCTTGCCGCCACTGGTGGCACCATTCGTAGCTCCCCTCCATGGTGAGGACGCGGCCGGCGGCGATCTGAGCGTCCGTATCCTCGAAGAAGTCGGTATCGCAGCTCGTGTAGTTCGTCGCCGGATAGGTGAATTTGGGCACGAGGCGGTTGCACTCGTCCTCGAAAAGCACACCATATTGAACGTTGTGACCGACGATATCGGCGTCGGTCAGCGTTGCTGTCCTGCTTTCCCGGAACTTGCCAACCGTGAGGATGCGCGCGCCGTCGCCGCGGGCGACAAGGTGACCGTCGCACGTGGCGAGGATCGCGTTCAGTCCGGACTTCGGCCCGTTCTCTGTCGTGTCCCAGCCGTTGCACTGGTAGCGCTTTTCCGTGCCGCCGCCGGCGAGAGGAACGTCCTCGTCGCAGATGTCGGCTTCCTCCTTCCAGAGGTCGATGACCGGCAGCAGCGCCTTCGTGTAATCCAGACCGAAGCCGAACTCGTTGAAGCAAAGATGCCAAGCCAGAATGACCGCCGAATTGCGGGTCCACGTCCAAGTGGCCGGATCGGTTGGGCTTTGTGCTGGATCGCGGAAATCCCAGCAATAGGCACCGTCGATCTCAACCGAAGGCGATGGTGCCCCGTATGGGAATGCCGTCTGCTGATCCTGTGCATCGGCATTGTGCGCCTGCATGGCGAGGGACGCCTGCCCGTCTCCTCGATGATCGTTCGTCCAGATGCCGTCCGCGCCCAATGCCAAGACGAGCTCGGCATAAGGCGTCTCCGGGTTTGCGCCGAGGCGGGTATAGAGTTTGACGTTCGCGGAGCCTGCACCGTATCGGCCGCCTGTGGTGAGCGGCGTCACGACGTTGTCGACAACCGTCACCTCATCGTCGTTGAGAAAGAACCGGTTGAATGATTTGATCTTGTGACCGGCGATGGCCTGCACCGAATAGAGGTTCGAGCCCTTGGCCTCCCACATCATACGCGCGCCGGCCAGTCTGGTGCGACCGACGGCATAGACGCGGAACGGGATCGCCTGGTTGAGCGGCGCCCGACCGTCCTCCGGCTTTGGTGGCTTCGGTGCTTGTGCCAGCAGCGCCTGCAGACCGATCGAGATGGCTGTCGTCGCGATCGCCGAAGCGATCGACGCGTACGAAATCGATGCGACCCCGATATTGAAGGCACCGGTTCCGAGAACCGCGGTAAAGATCGGCGTAAAAATCGGATCGAACAGAACTTCGCTGTAAAGCGACGTCGTGCAGCCCAGCCCATAGCGCTGCAGCATCATGCGGTGATGGAAACTCATTCGTTTCGATCTCCATCGGGCGCGCGCCAGGCTGCAACGTGATCAAGTTTCTTGGCGATGACACCGGACGGCGCCAGCAGGGCCCAGAGGGGCCCGAAGCGAACGGCGCAGACTTCCTTGACTCCAGCCATGCCGGAAGGAGCGAGCACAACGCCGACGTCGCCGTCTTGCGGATCGTCAGTGCGAGTAAAACCGAGCGGCTCCAGGGACGCCGCGGCGAAGGCGACGAGGCCGCCTGCCTTGGCAAGGATGTCGTGAGCGCCCTCGTCCGTGCCGTATGTGCCGCGATAGGTCTCCGCAGGATCCACGCCGATGCTCTCGCGCAGCCACGTTCCGCAGAAGGTCGTGCAGTCGTCGCCAGCCACCCCGCCCCACCGGAACTGGTGTGGCAGGGCAAGAAATTCTTGCAAGGTCATGGTAGTCCTTAGAAATTCGGCCAGACTGGCTGAACGCCCCTGGCGAGACGGCTGACGCCGTCGCAGAACTTGTCGGTAGGCGAGATCGCCTTCTGATGCGGAGACGACCAGACCGAGCGCGCGCCACGAGAACGGGTCGCCTCGCCGGTCACAACGGCGAGCGACAGCGTGATGCTCGCGCTATCCCCCTCTTCGACCGGAGGACTGACCTCGCCGGTGTGCGAGGCCGTCCCGGTCCAAATTGGGATGATGCTGCTCATCGGCTGGAAATACCGATCGAGCGTTGTCAGCCCAATCTGGACCGCCGCCCCACGTACCGGAGGCAGGCTGTCGAGCATCTTCGCCGACGTCGAAGGGTCGAGACCCGAGAGGGTGAACTCGACGCTGTCTGCGGTACCGTTGACCAGCACCTCGAGAGTCGGCACGCCGATAAGGCGACCGCCGCCGAGGTAGACGGTCCCGGTCGGGTCTATGCTGTCGAAATTTGCCGGGATGTCGTTGATCCCGAACCAGAGATGCAAGGCAGGATCGGTGTCGACCCTGAGGAAGATGCCGAGCTGATGGCTGCCGCGCATCTCCTCGACGATGCTTGAGGGGACGAACTCCATCAGAACGCCTCCGTAAACTGAAGGGTCGGACGGGACTGGTACCAGCCTTCATAGTCCCAAGGCAGCGTGAAGCCGCGCGGGAATTTCATGACGCACATCGGCCGCGCGAGCTCGACGCGGGTGCCAGCCGTCACCGCCTCCCGCAGGGGCGGAGCGATGGCCAGCGTATAGAGCGGGTTCGTCCCGTTCGTCTTCGAGATGACCTCCCAGTACCGGTAAGCCCGCCATCCCTTGGTAGGATGATAGATCGAGAACCAATCCGACCAACGCAGCGGCCGTGCGGCGCCGTAGACACGCATTTTCAGAATTCCGGCTCCGAGACCGGCCGCTTCGGTGATTTCGCCGTAGACAGTCGCCTGGCTATATCCAGAGCCGTCCGAGAAGAACGATCCGTCGGAATGGGGAATGCCCCTGATGATGGGGCGCTTCTTGCCATTTATCACCGGGAACGGGCCGATGAGGTCGTTGACGATCGGCACATTGAAGAAGCGATAGCCGCCGTTCCCGCGCGCCCCAAGCCAATTGATGACCTCGTGCCGCTCGGTGTCGTCAGCCTGTAGCACGCACCGCTCATAGGTGGCGGTGACGATACCTCCGCCGCTGGTCTTGATGCTGGTCGACTCCCCGAGACCGTTGACGCCGCCGTCAATCGCCGACCCGGGATTGTCGAAGCTCGCCCGGGTCGGCCGAAGATACATGATCGGCACAGTCGGCTGGTTGATGTAGACTGCCATCCATCAGCCTTTCTGCGCTACAAATCGCTTCTGCGTTTCCCCGAAGCCGACGCGACGCTGCTGTTCGTTATACTGAGACAGCGCCTGTCCAACGCCTTGCCTTACAAGGGCGCGGACATGATCATCGCCATTGGCCCCGATCACGTTGACGTTGAGGTTTGCCGGCGCGTTGGACCGCTGGCTATTGTTGTCGTTCAAGGACTGCATGAGCTTGTGATTGCTCATGACGCCCGACCCCTGCGGCAGGTTGACCAACTCCGGACCACGCTCCCCGACGACCGACAGGCCACCCGGCGCATAGTTCGTGCCGTTGGCGAAGAGGCCAATGCCCCCGCTTCTCGCCAGCTGACCCGACCCGGAGAAGATCGAGCCGGACAGGAACGAGAGCCATCCCGAACCCCCACCTGCCCCGCCTGTGGCTAAAGACGAACCCACCTGGCTCAGCCCGTTGCCGAATTGGCCGAGACCTTGGGTAGCCTGCTGCGCCGTCCCGCCGAACTTCGCCAACGCCGCTTCCGCACCGTCGAGACGGCCGACGAAGTTATGAGCGCCTTCGGGGTTGGCCCAGGAGAAGCCCGTCGGCCGCTCGAAGCCGGCGAAAGCCGCGGTCGCGCCCCGGATATCCTTAGCGCTCGTGAGCGCCTGCCATGCCCGGCTTTCTGGCCCCATGAGCTCACTATAAGCAAATTCGTGCTGCGCCAGCGCGTTGCTGAGGTTCCCCTTGCCGCCGATCGCGTTGAACAGGTTGTTCCTGCGATCGTTGTGCTGGTAGAGGCCGAAGGCGTCGCCACCGTCGCCGACCGCAAGCGGGTTGAAGGCGCTTTCAGCCTTGATATTGCCGAGGACGCCGGCGACCTGATGGTCGGCGAGCCCCTTTGACTTCCAGAAGTTCCATGCCAGTTGGGCACCGGATCCGGAAACGGGACCGAGCGACGAACGGGCCACGGTGCCCACTGGAGCGGCAAAGGAGGCGTTATCGTTTGCAGCCCCGCCGAGGAGGTTCGTCACGACGCCTCCGGCCCCGGAAGACTTCCCGCTTCCGCCGGTCAACCAATTGGCTGCGGCGGTTGCCAGTTGATCAAAGATCGCATCCCAAGCCTTCTCGCTGGCTTTCTGGGCGGCACTCAAAGCCGACTTGACGATGGCATCGCCGATCTTCCCGCCATTCTCCCATGCCTCCTGGTGGACGCCTTGGAAGAAGCCCTTGAACAGGTCCTTAGCCTCCTCCTGCCGGAGGCCTTGGCGAATGGCATTAGCCTCAGGCGAGTTCAGATCCTCGTTGAAGCCGTAGCGGCTAAGCGTGCTCGCAACCTGCCGGTCCATGGCGCTGCGCTCGGCCTGGCGCTCCTGAAACGAGATGTCGAGCCAGAAGTCAGCCTTTGCCTCTGCCGCCTGCCGGTACGCTTTGGTGACGTCGTCGACCTTCTCCTTCTGGGATTCGAGCTCGAAGAAGTTCGGCTTCTGGCCCGGTACAGGGACGGATGTCAGCCGACCATCAGAGTTGAGAATGGTCGTGGCGTCCGGATCGCCGCTCAGTTCGATGTTCGGCCGGCTGGTCGGAACACCCGGGTTGCGCGGCATGAAGTCCGCGGTCCGCATTGTCCGGCCGTTCTCGGTGAAGAACGAACCCGAGATGATGTCCTGCACGTTCGTGCCGCCGGCAATGGCAGCAATCCACTCTGAGCGAGCCTTCTGCGCAGCTTCCACGCCGCGATAGATCGCCTCGGTGACCTTGTCGAAGGCATCCCGAAAAGCGAGAACTTCAGGGACACCATACTGTGCGACAGCAGACGATAGTTCCCGCTGCACACGGTTAAGGTCCGCCATGGATGCGGTACCATCGTCCAATCTGTCTCGCAGATCGCCCCAGGCTTCCCGCAGGTCGCGAATAATGACTGCATTGGCCTCATCACCGCGGAGGGCGCGGAATGCCGCTTGGCCCTGCCGCTGGATCGTATCGAGATTTTCGGAAAGCCCCTCCAGCTCGCGCCCGGCGATGATCTCCGAAGCCTCCCGGCCCTGCGTGATCTTATCGGCGCGATCGAGCTCGTCAACGTAAGCCTTAAGTTGCGGCGCAGCGTCGCCCCAAAGAATGGCCGCGCGTCGAATCAGATCGTTCTGCTCTTCAAATAGCTTACTCGTCTTGTCGGTACCGCTTTCGGCCGTCGTGAAATACTGGATCAGCGCGGCCGTCCCCGCCGTCAGACCGATGGTGACCAGAGCGACCGGGCTGATAAGCGACGCAAAGGCAGTCGCAAGGCCAGCAACAGGCCTCTCCATAGAACCAACCACTGACGCAAGCTGCGTTCCCTGCTGTAGGCCGATCATCAGCGGGTTCATGCCCATTGCCGCGGTTACGGCGATGTCCTGAAATTGGTATCCCACGTTGGCAGAGTTGAAGCCCTGCGCACCTGGGCGATTGGTGTTCGCAGCCTTCACCGCAGCGCCGGCGGCCGTCGCCGACGTCTTCAGCCGTTCATAGGCCTGGCGCTCACGATCGAGCGCCTGCGTCATCTCCTGGGCCGTTATCGCACCGAGCTTGTGGGCTCTCTGGATTTCACCGATCGACGCCTCATAATCGCGCGTGGCTTTCGCCAACGGCTGAAACTTCAGCGTGAGCCGCTCGACTTCCATCCGGAAAGCGCGCACATGCTCGTCCTGCGAGCCGAACGACCGGCCGAGATCGTCAATCGGCGGCTTGAGCTTCCCAGCGCCCTGCCCTGCTGTCCCGAGCGCGCCACCAAGCTGCTCGACCTCGTTCTCGAGCTTTCCAACAGCGTGTTGAGTGCGGCCGGCGGCTGCGGTCAACTGATCGAGGTCAGCCGCACCTTTGACGGCCGGCGCGCTATCGATCTTGAAACCAAGGGTAGCTTCCGTCATGGTCAGCCTTCCTGCCGAAGGTTCGGTTTAATTAGGGGTGTGGGATGAAGCAGTGTGTTAGCTGCCGACAAGAGAAGTATTTTCTGAACGCTGCTGGCATCTGCGACACATGCGCCGAACGCCTGGCAGAACAGGCGGAGCGGGAGCGGATCAGAGCCATTATTTTGACGACCGGGTTTGACGTCCCTGACCGAAGGACAACGGAGATCATCGGGATCGTTGCCTCTGAAGCAGCTCTTGGAATGAACATCTTCAAGGACATTGCGAATAACTGGCGAGATGTCCTTGGCGGTCGGTCAACCTCGTCACAAACAACTTTGAAAGAAGCGAGGACTGCATGCCTCGATGGGCTTCGAAGGGAGGCAGCAAAGTGCGGTGCTGATGCAGTGATTGCCGTAGATCTCGATTACAACGAGCTTTCGACGAGTTCTTCTGGTGGCATCGTTTTCGTTGCGGCGACCGGCACAGCAGTCAAACTCGCCCCCATGGATGCAGCGACCTAACGCACTCGTCTCACCTTCGCTTCGATGGGAAAAGCGCATCGAACAGGCGCGACGTGAGCGGGCGCTCGGAAATCTGGGGCTTTTCGGCTTCCGGCTCATCCTTCTGCGCCATAACTTCGCGGCGCTTCAGGTCCATCGCCAGGATGGCGTCCAGTTGCCATTGCTTGAGGACGAGGCCGCGAAGCCTCGCCCATTCTCCAATTGCCTGAAACCCAAGAGCATTGGGCCCATAGCCGTTGCCGGTGCGCTGGCTGTCCAGTTCCCGGAACCAATACCAGACCTGCTCACCGGCCGCCGGCACGACAATCTTCTTGCCGTTTTGCTGATCCTCGATCAGCTGGCAGAGCCGGCCGATGAGCTTGGCGTAAAAGACGAGCGGCGGACCGCCCTCACCTCGATCTGTTCACGGATGATCCGGAACTTTGAATAGAGGTTGCGGACGTTCTCCTCCGAGAACGGGACAACGCTGCCGCCGATCTTCGGATTCGGCGACCAGCTCACCGTCGCCTTCGCGAGGATGGCGACCATGCGGGCGTCGCTGTCGTCCGAAGGCGCTTCTCCGAGGGTTTCGCGCTCCGCAGCCGCCTTTGCGAACTCAGCCGCCACATCGCGCATCGCCTTCTGCATCCGGTCACTGTCCGGACCGACGATCCGGATCTTAAGCCCGATCGCCTTGTTCTGCTCACTCAGAATTTCGACCTCGATGCCCTCTTCCTGAGACTGGACGAGGGCTTCAAGGCCGGAAAGGTCGACAAACTCTTCGGCCATTATGCACCACCGACCGGAGAGACCGTGAGAACGGCACTGTTGATTTCGACGTTGCCCTGCAGCAGCCGAGCGGTATTGGCGCCCCCGCCGTTCTCCTGGGCCGTCATAACGATCCCGTAGAAGTACTTAACGGTACCGGTGGGAACGGTGGTCGCGGTGTGGACGCCGGATTGCGTGCCCGTCGTGGTGATCGCGGCGCCGCCCGGGGTTGCCGCCACACTGAAATCGTTCGCGGTCGGGCTGACGACGTAATAGGTCGTTCCGGCAGTGATGCCGGTCGGAAGCGCGCCGGTGGTCGAGAACTTGATAGGTGTGCCCGCAGCCAGCCCATGGGCATTCCAGGTGAATACGCTAGGCGCAGCGATGGTGACGGTGACGGTTCCCGTCTTCGCCGGCGGTGCATCGTCGAATGCGAGCTTGAATGGATAGTTGTAGTCGGTCGCCTCGGCAGCGATCATCGCGATCTGGCCGGCGTCATTCGGCAGGATGATGAAGTTGTTCTGCATTGAGCCCGCATTGCGCGTGCCCTTTGCCTTCAGGTCGCGACCCGAGGAGATGATGGATTCGGTGATGAGCGCCGCTGCATCGCCGATGGCACCCATCGTTTGCCACCCCTTGATTTCGGTGAAGCTCACCGAAGTGAAGAGGGATGCGGTGATGTCTGCATCGTCGGGAACGTCATTGACGGCCGGGCCGATATAGATCTTGGCACCGGCGACCGGGTAAAGCTGAGCCATAGCTCATTCCTTTCTGTCTGATTGCCCTTGCCGAAGGGGCTTGATCGGCAGGCCAATCAGGCCGGAACTTGCGGGTAGCAACGCCAGCGCGTCGTCACCGGGATGTTGTGATGCGTGTCGCCGGTCACGAGAATGCCGATCTCCGGATCCTCGTCGATGCGAACCTGTGTGTCCGTCCGGAGCAGCTTGGTACCGCGGCGGAAATGCGCGCGAAGCTGCCCGGCGAGGTCGTATCCGTTTACGATGGCCTGCCCCTTCGGCCACATGACGTTGGTGCGCATGAAGCCTTGCCGGATCGGGTCCATCTCAAGAGAGAGATCCGTCTCGATCGAGCGGTTGAAATGAACCTCGCAGGCGACGAACTTGCTTGTCGCGGTCGGGCTGTATGCGATACCCGGAAGCACGACAGTGACGCCGGCCGGAGGCACAAACGCCTGCGCTCTCGACAGCAGCGCCTGATAGATTTTCATTTCAACGGTGTCAGCCATCTGCTACCTCTGGCCCATGGCCGACAAAGCACTCAGCGATACCGAGGTGCATGACCTCCTGCACGAGGCGCAATCGCTGCTGCTCAACAAGACAGTGAAGACTGAGAACGGCCGGCAGGTGCTTTCCGCGGCCATCCGAGATCTCGACGTGCTTCAAAAGGCGCTGATCATCATGTCCGAGGGGACGGACCCGCTTCAAAGCGACCGCGAACCATCTCTTCCGCGCGCTTGACTGTTTGTGGCCAATCCTGCGCCTCAGCATCGACGAAGCCGTATCCAGCCTGATTGTAGAGGCGGCCGAGGCTGTCCTGTCCCACGAAGCCGTAATTCATGCGTGGCCCGTATGCCGCCTGAAACCCGAGATAGAGCGTCTCGCCGATATCGAGATTGGCGATGATCAGTTCGATTTCTCCGCTCTGATCCGGATATTCCTTCTCGCCCTCGTCGACCTGCGGCATGGCAGAGGTCGAAGCCATGAGCGAGTTCTTCAGGTTGCCAGTGTCGACTGGGATGCGGCCTCCCTGAGCAATAGAGGTCCGGACGTTATTGGCGACCATCTGCGCGGCGGTGCGTAGGACGGCCGCCTCGCGCTCTTGCTCCGCCTTCACCCATTCGGAGACCTGCGCGGCGAAGCTCAGGTTGTTCTCAGCCATCAGCGGCCCCGTGATCTGGCGTATTCCTCGCCGAAGTCGAAGTTGTATTCGACGTGACAACGGCAGCCGATAATCTCAGATGCACCGGCGCCGAGGCTCGTATCGCCCGGGAACCGCATCAGCGCACCGGAGGGCGACTGAAACGGCAGGTCCATGCCCGTCACTTCCTCTGCGTTCAGGACCTGGTGCGTGTGGCGGACGCGGCCGTCGCCAACAGAGCGCCAACGACGAGTGACGAGACTTGCATCCCGGCCGGCGCGGTCAAGCCCCTGCTGATAGGCCTCGTGCTTCGCAGCGTGCACCGATGACTGCGTTTCCGTGCGTGCGATCGTCTGGGCCCGGAGCTGGACATACCGATCAGAGAGCCGGCCTGTGATCTTCTGGACGGCGTCAGCGGGAAGTGCCTTGCCTTCTCGGATCGCTTTGGCGACCTGCCGATCGAAGCGCTTATCGCGGCGCGTCAGTGTCAGGTAGTGCTTCATTCCCTCGACATCGCCCGAGAGGAGCGCTGTGCGCGCATTCTCGACTGTGCGAGCAAGCTGGGCTGTCATGCCGAGCAAACCGCCCTCTCGGCGTCCGGTTACCCGGTTCACGCGGCCGGCGATGTCGAGAGCGATCGTGTTCGGCCCCTGCCCCTTGGCATACCCTGCTTCGATGCGCTCCCTGGCCATCTGCTTCGTGTCTTCGGTGACATGCGTGATCAGTGTCGACGACGCCTCGCGGATGATCTGCTCGGCGCGCTGGTTCTGGACGTCCCACCGAAACACGACCCGGCCGCCCATGGGATCGAACAAGCGCGGCATGTTCTTTGCTACCAGGAGGCCGCCGGCGTTGAATGCCGTCCGGACCGCTTCCGACAGCGGGCGGAATGCTGCCGGGTCGATATGAAGCGCCGCAACGGCGCCCTCGATGTCACGGCGTTCAAGCCGCTCGACGACCTCGCGAAGGACGATTTCGGATTTGATGTCCTCGATCGCCTCGCGGAAGGCCTTCTCCATGGATGGGGAAAGCTCGTCTATGAGGGCGTCGAGCTGCTGGCGGAGAGATGCCATGGTCAGGCCAAACGCGAGCTATTGCGCTGTATTTCTGCGAAGCCGCCGCGGCGGCGAATTTCCTCCGCCTGGCGCATCGCAACGGCAACGATCCGGTGCGCCTGTTCCGCCGTGACCACGTTGCTGAGATCGACAGTAACCGTTTGAAGAGGCTGGATGGCGGCCTTCTCACCGACGAGGATCGCGGCAGGAGCAGCAACGACGCCGCCGACGGCAAAGCCGAGGAACGAGCGCCGGTTCATTCCTGCGCTCCCTTCTCGCCCTTCTTGGCGGCCTTCTCTTCCGGCATCTTCTCAGCGATGCCGAGATTGATCAGCCCCTGAGCGAGGCCGCCGGACAGTTCGGCATCATCAACGACATCGCCGACGGAAAAGCGCTGGTAGTCCTTCACGAAGCGGATTTTCATGATGCGATCCTTCCTTGCACGATGAAGACGACGTTTGTCACGCCGTCGTAGTTGTTCGGGTCGGCATTGATGATGCGAAACGTCTTGCCGCTGGCGGTGACAAGGTCACCCACGGTCGGGACAACCCCGAGTCCAACCGACGAGATATAAATTTCCATATCTCCCGATAGGATCACTGTTCCGTCGATCTCGCGGGCCTCGTATTCCATCGGCACGAGTTTGGCGGGATAAGAGGCTTCGACCGGATCGCCACCGTTCACTGGATCGGGAGGCGCGATGCGCTTCACACTTCCTGTCTGGCCGTAGCGCTTTATGAGCCGGTCGGCCGTGGCTTGCGGGCGGGCATAATTGAACGTCGCCATCAGACCACAAGCGCCCCAGGGAGAATGGGTACAAGGAATGGCCAGAGCATTCCCTCGATCGCGGTGACAACGGGCGTAGAAAGCTCCACGAGGTCATCCACCGACGTCGAAGCCGAAACCGCATATTCCGTTTCGATTTTGCCGATCTTCTCCCGTTTAACCGCCTCGGCGCCGTTGACCACGGGCGAAAGGCTGCCCGGGTTCGTCAGTTCGAGGAAAGCCGCCTCATACGAGGCGTTAATGATGGGGACCGGGGTCTCGGTCGAGGAGATCGCCTCCCCGTAATAGGTAGTGGCGCCGGTGCGCGGCCATGCGCGCTCCTGAGCATACCCATCGGTCCGCCGGCCGCTGAACCGCGGCTCATACCGATCGATCACCAGAGAACCGCGCTGCCGTGCCGCCGTCTTCTGGTCATCGGTCGTGCCATCGGGAAAGACATAGCCGGCCGCCTCAGCGTAAGACGTGAAGCCTGCATTGTCGCCGTATCCAGCCATGACCAATCTCCAGTTGTCATCTGATCAACAACGATGTAACCGGCTGCTACATCAACTCGCCAGGTTTCCACGCCGATGTTTAGAATACATGGGATCAAAAGAGCGGCCGCCTGCGCGGTGATGCTGTACCCCACACTCTCATTCGCTGATCCGGGACCCGAGGAGTACACTTGGTACTTCCTGAGCGGAAAGACGCTCCTCGCCGCGTGCGATGCTTACCTCGACATAAGCGCCAACCCGAATAAAGATCAGCTAGCGGAATACTTCTTTGACGCAGGGAAATGCAGTGGCACCGTCGGGGCCACTGCCGACATTCTCGGTCTTCACAAGGATGCACTCACGGGTGGGTGGCTGCCAGAAGCGTGCATTCCGGATGATGAGCAGCTTCAGCCATTAATCGAAGCAGTGGTCTCCTATGGCAGAGATCATCCGGAGTTCGACAAGGTGAACGCACAAGCTGTTGTGCGGTACGCATTGGCGGAGAAGTACCCTTGCCCTGCAGGTACCTGCAATGGAAATGAGGAGAGTTGTGGTTAAAAGCCCGCCCCTTTAGGCGGGCTTTAGAAATCACGGCTGCGTGGCCAGCTCTTCGAGCGCAGCGACGATCTCTTCCTTGGTTGCCGGTGTCTTATCACCGAGCAGCTTCTTGGCGGCAGACTTGAAGGACATGAACTGCACGTTCTGGTCCTTCGCCATTTCGAGCACTTCGAGTGCCGTCTTCGGACCGTCGCCGTCCTGGTTGCTCGCAGCCTTGGAGACGCCTTCGATCTTGAGGAAGCGAAGGCGCTTGGCCTTTTCGAGATCGACGCCTTCGAGATCGACGTCGCGGGTCTCACCCGGTGGGATGTAGACCGCCCGGCCCTTGGAGCGGACGCCCTGCAGCGCCTTGCTGTTGTTGGTGACCTTCATGAGTGATCCTTCGGTTTACGGTGCGGTGATTTCGTCGCCGTAGGCGGCAGCACCGGGCAGACGCCATTCGGTACCGCCGGTACGGGCGATGATGCCGGTTTCAAAGCTCATGATGGACTTCTGGCGCGGCTGGAGGACACGGCGCGGCATCGGCAGGTGGAAGCGGAGAACTTCCGAATCCCGGCGATACACGACCATGCGGCCGCCTCCGTCCTGCGATGCCGTGGCGAGCTCTCGGAGCGGCTGGATGTCGAGCGGCTGGCCGGTTTCCGCCGTGTAGACGTTGTTGCGGCGGATGTATTCCAGCAACGTCAGCATGCCGTCGCCCTCGCCGAGGCGGCGGGTGGCGATGAGGCGGAACGCTTCCGGCGGCAGCCGCAGCGTGTCGACCCATTCGACCTCGGACGTGTTCTCGCGCACGCTGGAGATCAGGTCGTTGATGTCCCGGAGAATCTGGTCGTTGGACTTCGCCGACCAGAAGGTCGAAGAGCCCGTGCCATCCGCGGCAACGTCGACACGCGAGACCTGCGGGTCGTTGACGAAGCCGGTCCAGTTCTTCTCGGTAGTGCCGACCATGGCAACCGAGTTGAGCAGGCGCTCGACCTTGTCGGAAGCCGACATGGCCTTGGTGCCGTTCAGGTCGATGCCGTAAAGGGCAGCCTGGTTGACTTCCTCGAGGTTCCACTCCCAGCCGGAGCCGATCATCGCGAAGTCATGGCTGGCCATGTCCTTCGTGGCCTGGTTGAAGGGCATGTCGGTACCGGCGCCGGAGAGGAACTTCGCCTCGCCGGCGGTATCGACGGTGAAGAAGGTCGTCCCGATCGCCCATGCGTTCCCTTCCGTCACGACGGGCACGTGTGCGCCGTAGTTGAAGGTCGGATAACGCCGCTGGTAGATGCGGGTCTCGATGTTGCGCCCCTGCGCGATAACGAAGGGGAACGCGGCCTGCGCATCAGCGAAGGCCTGACGGATGATCTGATTCATTGCTCAGGTCCTTTCCTGATCAGACTGCCGGAGCCGAAGCGCGCAGGCGAAGCGCGATTTCGACGATTGCGCCATCCGCCCCGGAGGTGTCGAAGACAGCATCGGGGATGGGGCCGACGATGTTCGCACCCGCGGCGTTGACGAAACGGTGGGTCAGAGTGTTGTAGTAGACAGCATCGCCCTGACCGACGGCGGCGCCGGCCGTGACGTACATCGTGCCCATCGTCATGAATGCGCCGGTGAAGTACCGGGGATACGAGTCGGGAACGAGCACGTCCGCGGGAACGGCCGGGTTCAGAACAGCGATGCCGATGAATTCGCCGCCGGCCGCAAAGGGCACAACGCCGTGGTCCGCGGCCCCACGCTGGACCGGCTGGCCGAAGCGCACGCCGCCCAGGTTCTCGACCGTGCGGCTGATTTTGTTGCACTTCTCCTCGGAAGCGATCTGACCGTGCAGGCCCTTCGGAGGAGCATTCGTGTAGGTGGTCTGGTAAGTCGCCATCTCAGCGTCTCCTCGTTAGTTGGCCGCTGCAGACGTCTTGCCGGCCTTCATGTCGGCGACCATCTGCGAATAGGCATCTACGACCACCTTGTCGGCGTCGTTGACCTGCGAAAGGCCCTGCTGCACGACAGTGCGGAAGGGATCGGCGCCGTTCTTGCTGGCATCCTCGACGAGCATGTCGAAGCGAGCGTCCATGTAGGCTTCCGACTTGTCGGCGATGGCAGCATCGCCGAGCTTGGCGACGACGACAGCCTTGCGGATGGCCGCATCCGAGAGACCTTCGGTCTTCACGTCCTTGGCGATCGCGGTCGCCTTGGTGATGAGATCGGCGCGGGCCTGGACGCGCTTGTCGAGGTCGACGTCGGAAAGGATCTTGCCTTTCAGAGCGTCAATCTCGGCATCCTTCTTCGCCAGTTCGGCATCCTTGGCGGCCAGAGCCGTCTGATGTGCCTTCTCGGCGTCGGCGAACTTGGTGTTGGCGTCGGCAAGGCGCTGCTGGAGCGTGCCGATCACCGTGGCACCCTGGTCGGTTACTTCAACCGGGATGCCATCGACGGTAACCGTCTTCAGGGTCATGATCTTGTCCTCTTTCGGTTTCTGATCACTGGTGAACGGGGCAGCGCCCCACGACCTCACACCGTCGCCGATGCGAGCTTCTGATCCGGCGCGACCGCGCTGCACGATGGCGACGTGGTTGATCCGGATATCCTTCTGGATGGCGTCGTACTTCTCGCCCTCGGGCGTGGTTCCCGCTTCCCAGGCGAGATCGCAGGTGTAGCCGGCCGACAGCTCACGCTTGCCGCCCTCGATTTCGCCGATGGTGGCCCCGTCCATGACGATGAGCGGGACGCGGACGAATTCGCCGTCGCGGGCGACCTCGTCACCAATCTGGCCGACCGACAGCGTCTTCCAATTGTCCGCCGTCACCGCCTCGTCTGGATGGTCGTTAGTCACCGGCTTGTGCGCGTAGCTGCCGAGGCTGGCCTTGTCGAAGACCTGGTCTTCGGGCCGGTAGACCTTCACGACCCGCATTTCTGGCTTGCCGACCTCGTGGCCCGCATAGAGCTGGATACCAGTGCGGGCCGTGCGAACGTCCGCAATAAGATAGCCGTCGGCGGTCCGTCGCGTACCCGCGATCGGTGCAGTGTCGATGAATTGCATGGATCTACCGCCTTCTGGTACTGAGGGGTGTAGCGACTCTAGGAGGATTTATGCCCAGCTATGTGATTTACTCGCCAGATCGTTTCCCTGAGGTATTCAATGCCGTCAAACCGCTCGGCGAGGTTGCGGCTGAAATGCCGAACATCATCGCGCTCCACACCGAAAAGGGGATTGATGATGTCAACGAAGCTGTAAGAGCGGCGGCGGCAGGTAAAAACAGCCTCGTTGTTGAAGCCAAACACGCTCAATATAGTGGTGATGGCAAGATCGGCCTCATCGGCAAATTGCTTGACAGACCGTGAGGAATACTATGCCAAAAGCACCCAAGGACCCAATCGAGGGCTTTCAGATCACGGGCTACGACCCGGAAACCCAAAAGTTGACCATCGAGATACACCCGACGATCCTGAAGCATCAGGGTCAACAAGCAGCAATCGCGATCAAGGCCGTCGAGATCATCGAAGGTGGCCCCAGCGTAAATGCAATTGAATTCGTGCCGCGGGAACAAGACTAGCGCCCGACGGCCGCAGGTTCATCCCCGGCGGCCGCTCGAGCTTCTTCCTCACTCGGCTCTTGCTCGGAGAGCTTGCCATACTCCTCAATCGCAGCATCGAGACCAGGCAGCGAACCATCCTCGATGAACGTATTGACCAGAGCATCCGAGACCGCATCGCGGGGGATGATCTCTTGCCCCGTACCGCTTCCGACTAATTGGCGGGCAGCATCGGCCTTCGTCTTAAAGACGTCAGCCTTCTCCTTCTCCGACATGCCCCAGAGCGGCGCCCACTCGTAATAGATGTCAGGGTCTCGTGAGCCGAGCGCGCTACGAATCAAGCATTCGTCGAGGCGCGCCATCGCCGGCGTCATCTCGACGGTCTGCATTGCCTGCAGGCGGTCATAGTAGTTACGCAGATCGCTTTCGCCCGTCGCGTTCATGCCGGCTGGAGATTGCCCGAGCAACCTGGTGGCCGGGATGTCGGCCGCGCCGGACACGATCTGCAGGAACGACATAAGTACGTCGGGCAGCGTGGCGAAGCTCGCCGTCTTCTGCTCGTATTCTTCCTCTTTGTCGAGGAGCAAGTCGCCATTGATGCCCTTTGCCGTGGCCGCCAGCGTGTAGCGCTCGAGGATCTTCGCCCGGTACCTCTCATCGCCGAGGTTCTGCATGAAATCCGGAATGCGGATCACATTGACCTTCGCCTCGAAAACGAGGCTGGCGATGTTCGCCGCGGTACCGTCCGCCTGCTTGATCGCATCGACGACCGACAAGAGCACGCTGTCGCCCCAGCCGGCATAGGTCGTGGTGACGATGTCTCCGTCCGGTTGCTGGCTCCCGTTGAAGATGACAAGGCGCGATGGATGGATCTCGACCTGCGCGCCATCGGCGGAGTTCAACTGGTAGATCTTCGGCTTGCCGTACCATTCTGAGGCCGGATCACGATCGATCTCGCCGGCCGTGAGATGCCGGCGCGTCATGACCGTGAGGTATTTCAGGCCGCCCTTCCCCATCCGCTCTACGTCGAGCGGCGCCGTCAGATCTTGGTCGCCGGTACCGATGACCATGGCAGCGCCGCCCCAGAGGCGCGCCTTGATGCGGGTCTCCAGCAGCTTGCCCATGACGTTCAGGCGCTTCTCTTCGGCCTCAATGGCCTCAATCTGCGGCTTCTTCGCCTGCCAGTCGCGCCAGGCGCGGATGCTGTCGAAGGCGGGGATATCGACAATCTTCCGAGGAAGCCACGCGCCGCGATAGGCGTTGAGCAGCTCCTCGTCGGTGAGCATCGGCATCGAATAGACGTTAGCCGCGGCCTTGTCCCGGCTGGTGCCCAGGCTGGCGACCATGTTTGTCAGGCTGTCGCGGACAAACGCGATGATATTGGCCATGTCCGCTCCCACAAGATTGTTCGACGCGCAGTGGCGACTATTTCTGGAAGTTGTGATAGTCGCGAGCTTCGTGGATGGAGACCGCCAAATGGATATCTGCGGACGCTACAGCGCCAACAGCACGCCACCCGATAATCGTGACAAGCTTGGGATATCTGACAGCGCCCTGCGCGGAGAATTGCCGCTCAATGGACTGCGACACCCACCCGAAAGTGGGACATGCGGTTGGTTTATCTGGGCAGGGGAAGAGCTCTCAACCGAGGCTGACTTTTTCAAGCCTATGCATGTTGAGCACCTTTCCGAGCGTTGTCCTGCGGCTCTACCCTATCTTGCCTTGCCTCCTGGCTGGCGGTTCTTGATCGCTAACGGCTACGAAGACGTCTGGTACGACGAGACATTGTTGAGCCCATCGGCCTAGTGCATTTGAACCTTAGACGTTCGCCAGCGTGTACGTACTTGCACTGAGGAGCGCGTTGAACGCCCGGCTCGTGCTGTCGGCGTCGTCATCGTGCGTCGCCTCAGGAAAGCCTTCGAGCGACGAAAACCATGCTGCATTCCAAGGGGCCCGGAGGACCAGAACGTTGCCCGCTTCCGCCTGAGCAGAGAACGGGCTGAACCGTGTGACCTTGTCACCGGATTCGGGTGTAGCCCGTACCGTGAAGCCTGCGAGCAGCTTCGTCAGATTGGTGACCTGCGATTTGCCCGCTTGGCCGGGATCCTGCGGCAGCGATATGTGCACGTCCTTGCCATCGGCTTCCGCCGTGTTTCTGATCAATCGCTCGACGCCTGACGGTGACAGGAAGTCGTTGCAGTGGTGCGCGACGATGTAGCGCCCATCTGCGAGCTTGCCGATCTTCGTACCGGCAGTGGCGTCTGGGTCTGTTCCTTCTGTCTTCGGCGTCGCCGCCATATCCCAACCGCGCATCCATTTGACGACGCCAGCCGGGATAGCATCGACGACCTCACACCAGCCGCGCTGGAACAACAGCCCAGCCGCTGGTCTGATCTTCCAGTTACCGCCGAGGAGCCGCTCCCGCTCTACCGTCGGCAAGGCCATAAGGCTTGCCAGATAGCTCGGATCCGCCGCCATCAGCGCGCGATTGTCGCTGAGCTTCGCCGGAACGAACGTCACCGACTTCGGCGGGATCGGCGCTTCTATGCCGTCTTCGTTCGGCGCCGTGTAGTGCGCCAGGTCTTGCGGGCTATCGGCCCAGAGGATCGCGTCACCGATGCGGACGAACCAGCGAAGGACGCCTGCCCGCTCTGGGATCGGCAATCCGGTATCCTGGTCGATCCACCAGCTGATGAAGTCTGCTACCCAGCTATCTGCATCAGGGTTGCAGGTTGCTCGGATGTAAGGCCGCACTCCGCTCATGGAGCGGTTACGCGAAACCATGTACCAGAACTGCTTCGCGCTGAAATGCGTCAGCTCGTCGAAGCAGATGAGCGGGATCTGCGAGCCCTGCCAGTTCAGGACGGTCTTGTCATGCTCGAGGTGAGCAAACGATACTGAAGCCCCAGATGGAAAGCTCCACTGCAGCACATGCTCTTTGGGCGCAGCGCCGATGGCAGGATAGAGCTTCTCGCTCTCATCCCAGAGACCGCCTTCGTTCCGAACCTGCACGGTCGATCGGCGGAAGAACACGGCGCCGAACTGTGGGTTTGCAATGTGGCGCAGCGGCTCCATGAGGAGCGCCCACGTCTTGCCGCCGCCTGCCGATCCGCCGTAGATGGCGATGTCGGCCGGAGACGCGAGGAATGCTGTCTGCGGGCCCGGCTGCGGCCGGATGATCGTTTGGGCGCCCTGCCCTTGCTCAGCTCCTGCCATTGTCGGGCAACTGGAAGATCGTTACCGGCGATACAGGTACCGGCAAGTCCTTTCCATCCTTTCCCGTCAGCTCGCGCCGGTTGGTATAGGCATTGCCCACTTCCTCGGCTGCTTGCTTCATCAACGATGCGGCCAGCACCATGTTGCCCTGGGTCTCTGCTTTGTCCGCCATGCGCTGGAGAGCTCGCAGCCGAACTGCACGATGGCTGATCGCGATGGTCGCCGTATCCTCGAGGAAGGTCTTGCGGGTCTCTTCGAACAGCAGCTTCCACTTCTCTGCGAGATTGCTGCCGGCCTTCTTCGTCGGATCGTAGCCTTCCACCGACTGGCGCGTGATCGTGGCGCCGAATTCCTTCCTGACCGCCTCGACGACGATCGAAGGCGTGTCGAAGCAAGCGAGGCTTTGCACGATGAAGGTTTTCACGTCGTCTTTGAGTTTTCCTTTTGCCATCGTCTCGGTCAGGCTCCGGTCAGGCTATCCGTTGCGCTCATCTGGGAATTGCGGCACCTACGTCGTCTGCGTCACATTGACGTGCAGAGTAGGAGATTTCCCCAGGATGCTGTTCCCACCGTCGCTATCCGCCGAAGTGCTCGAACGTTCGTTCCATACCCCGAATGGAGAGCTCGGGGTTTCGTCCTACGACACAGAAGCATTTCTCCGGGCCTGCGAGGCGGACCGAATAGAGGTATTGGGTTGGGAGCTTTGGCTCGTTGATGAAGACGGAGGAATTCATGGGGCTGTTCCGTCATGGGCTTCACTAGCCGGGCAATCGGTGATCTACAGCGGCGCCGGAGATGCCAGTCAGACCAGGATGGACATCGCGTCTCTGACACTGGAGAAAGAGATAAAGCCTCAGTGGCTGCCTCAAGTCCGGTTCAACTTCACATTGGCCGAATAGCATTCCAGTTATTCAGGCGACCCTGAGCTGGCAGGTGCCGCAAGTATGGGCGATTTGGGCCCGGGCAATCTCGGGCGGACGGTTGGCGGCATCGACGATTGCGCGGACACCGGCTGCATCTGCCCCATAGCGACGAACGACGCCGACGAACTCTTCGACATCATGTCCGCGGATGGTGAAGATCGGCCGCCCGGTGGACCTGCTGAACTTCGGGGCGCCGAATGCATCCGTCTCTTGGGCGGCGTGGTAGAGCTCGTGCTCGACCAGCGCCATGAATTCTGCGTCTCCGCACGCCCTGCAGTATTCGGCGTCAAGCGTGATGATGAAGTCCGGGACGAAGCCGAACCACTGCTTGACTTGCATCTCTGCACGGGCGCGGGCCCACTTGCCCATGGCGCCCTGCGGTTTCCCCTCTTCGCACTGGCCGATGATGCGGCGGCCCTTACGGCTGTTCTCGACGACGGTCCAGAGGAAGCCGATCTCGGCGTGTGCCAGATGGGCGTGCTCCTCATTGTGGAGCGGGGACGAAGAATCGAGGAACGTCGCCTCTACCCATTCCGGCATGTCTTCGGCTGGGATGAAGGCCGGGGAGTTGATGTCCTCGAAGAGAGAGGACGGCGGCTGCGGCCTCACACGCCGATATCCCGATCGGGCTCGCGCTTGAAGAACAGCACCCAATGATACGTGCTGCGCTCTACCGCCTGCAGGAGGGCATATCCCTCTGCCGCCTTCTCGTTGATGAAGGCTTGCATGCCGGGGTAGCCGGCTGGGCCGGTGTCGAAGTGCTCGACGAGGTATTCGGGCATCCTCATCTCCTCAAAGAGAAAGCCCCGTTACCTGTTACGGCGGCGGGGCTGGGCGGCTCGGGAAGCCATGCAGTAGCATGGGCGGATAGATGTCACCTCTTCCCGAACTGGTTGCGGAGGCAAGATTCGAACTTGCGACTTCAAGCTCATGAGGCTACCGGACTGAATCTGGGCTAACCATCCTCACAACGCCAGCGAGTGACAACAATGGACATCAGCAGCATACGCGATCGCGCCCAGGGAGTGGCCGAAGGCACTGTCTCCGGTGAGGAAGTTGAGTTTGCTCGGCAGATATTGCGCTCCAGCAAAGGAGATGTGGGTGCCGCTATGTATGTCGTCGGGCTTTGCGGCACTGGGCATGACGCCAGATTAATCGAACCATATCTCGGCGGCGCCGTTCATGGCGAGCTCGCGTTGAAGGTTCTTTGTCGGTATCTCGGCCAGATCAATCGCTATCGGCCTTTGGTTCGAAAGTATATCTTGGACGACAGCGACATCGATTTTGTGGGAAGCAAAATGGCCGCCCTGCATCTCGCCCCCGAATATCTGTTGAATTTCAGAGACAAAGATGTCGAAAAGACGCTGCTTGTGACCTTCTGCGATTTTCAAAATCGCAACCGAAGCGCGGCGCGGCACGCGCTTGTTAACATCCTCGGACTTCGCGGAAAGCTCAAGGATCCTCTTGGGCTGCGAACGGATACCGATCCGGACGCCTCACTCATAATAGCGGCCGCTTGCAGGGGCTTCGGCCTAGAACGGCTCGACTTCGTGGCTGGCTTCCCGAATTGAGCCGAGCACGGCACCCGGCTTACCATTTGCCCTGGCGCGTTTTCCACCTTTGCTGAAAAGATGTTCACGTCCTGCCTAACCTTGTCTCTCAAGAGGATTACGATGACCGCAGACGAAGTCCACGACAAAGAAGGGTTTATCAAACTCTTGGCGCTGATGCGTGAAGAATTGAGGACGGGTGCCGAAGGCTGGGAAAACAAAAGAGTTGACGATTTTTTGGAGGCGATGTCGGCTTGGGTAGACGATTGGCAGTGGCCTGCGGACACAAATCCTTGGACCCACGCAGCCAAACTGATGCAAGCCGCTGCGAGCTACGAGTGACGCTTTCGCAAACGATCCAAGCTTATTCAATTGCGGGAAGAGGCGATACGAAGTCATTGGTTTGAATGACTTCAGCGTGCTGCCCTGGCTTCTTTAAGCAACGGTCCATCGCACGAGATCTCACTATCGGCAACGAGGATAGAAAATCTCGGTATCTCCATGCGAGCAAAAACCAATCGGATCAACTCGATGTCACCCGATCGTCCGAACATCTCGCTTCGTAACAGGTACTTTCCTGGCGACAAACTCAACTCAACCGCTTCCGATATACTCGCTATTTCTAATTTTCCACCGCCTGGAACATCGAACGGGACTTCGACCGCCCGAATTACACCATGGCCCAGCGGGCCGGCAAACTCCGTTGTGAACACGTCAACTAAGTGTGGGCCATTGTCCAATGTCCGGAATGACACAGATCCAGAACGCCAGGCAAACCCTTGCCTGACGTGCCTCTCTTCCCAATTGTTGAATGGGTTTGTTAGCCCACGCGCGAATACGGCAACTTGATTATATTCAACATCGAGATGAGTTTTATAGGCTCTCGTCATCTGTCCCCCAAACGAACGCTGACTTAAAGCGGCGAGTACGTTTGGCGCTATGATATTCAGTTGCCCTTCGAGCGTTGGGTTCGCCAGGTCATGGATGGCCGACGCAATGACATCCTCATGGCCTGGCTCGAACTGAATATCGTCTCTGCACTCGATCGCATCCGCCCACGCTTCCACGGTCCGGGCATCGATTTCGCCGGATGTGAAGCGTCGCAGCGTCGCGGCAATATCCAGTCGGCTAAGGGTTACGACCGGCTCTGAATCCCAGTCAAACCCCGCCAGAGCAGCGCGAAGCTCCTCCAGCGGTTTGTCGAACTTAATCAGTGCAGAAAGTGTCGCTCGCCGATCCATGTGCGCAAGCTAGCAAATGGCGCGAGACGCGAAAAGCCGGGTGACGATTTCTATCAGAGGGCGACCTGTTGAAAAGGCGCATTTCTCCTATGCGCCGAGTGTGAACCTTCGGCAGCGGTCCGGCGAGTGTTCCCTCTTGAGGTCCGCAACTGAACAACCGCAAATCACTGCAGGAAAACTATACAGCTTTGCGCAGATTTTCAACCTCCACGTCTGCAGTGAGGATGTTCAATTCACGGATAATTTTCTGAACCCGCTCTTTGATCTGCGGGCTTAGAGAATCTATAGCCTTCTCCGCCTGGTCGACCATGGAGACGCGAGCTTTCCTGCCCTTCGGCAGGATCTTGCGGAGCTGGCCGCGGAGGTGCTGGATTTGCTCGTGGCGCTCGTTCTCCTTCCGGCAATGCTGCTCGTAGAGGAAGGCCTGCCGGCGCTCGTGCTCGGCAAAGTACAGGGCCTCTATGGTTCCATCGGGAAACTCGAGCGGTCCATAGTTGGCGCCGCGCAGGAAGCACACGACGCCGTCGACGCGACGGAGCTCCTCGAAATTCAGCCTCGGCAGGTTGACGAAGGCGTAGCCGACCAGGAACGGGAACCGCTTCTGGAGGGTCTGTTTCGTCCGGTGATGCCTCAACTCGGTGTAGAACGACGGCATGAAGATGTCGAAGCCGTCCTTGCGGCAGTTCCGCTCGATGATGGATTCCATGCGCCGGCTTTCTGGGAGGCGCTCGTCGACGGCCGCCATACGCTGATAGCCGGGGACAACGCGAATTGCGTACCAACGTGATCCCTTCATGCTTGTCCCCTCTTCCTAATGCGCTGGCTTGCTAATTCTCTGGATTGATGGTGTTGGCAGTATTTGCCGGCAGCCTTCGCTGCACAAAAAAGATATGGGCTGCCGTTGTTGAGGGGCCATTTGCATTCGCCGGGGAGCAAATCCTCTAGGTGTTTTGCAAAGGGCAAACGCCTCACATCGTAATCGTTGACCGGGACCGGTTCTCTTTCGTGCGGAGTGTACGGTTTGCGCGTTTCCACCTTCCTCGGAGCTGGTGCGGCCTTTTGTGGCCGGTTGCTCCTAGAACGTTGTTTCTCCGGGAAAAACGCGCGATTTCGAAATGCGATCCCGACGATTACATTTCGGCTCACACCGAACCGCTTTGCGATCTGCGAAGCCGACAAGTCGTCCTTCCAGAGCTTCGATGCCGCCTCTATGTCGACGGTGCGGTGCTGGATGGTCATGCCGCGCGCTCCTCTTCCGCCGGCTGGGCTGCCTCGAGCTCGGACTTCACTTTGCCGCGATAAGCCATCTGCTCGCCGGTGACCTGGCTGGCATCGGGGAGCGCCAGCATGCGGGCCAGCTCGTCGGCGCGTTCCGGGGATATCGGTGCGGGCTGGACGTTCAGCTTGGTCTGGATCCTGCTGCGGTTGACGCGGACTGCTATCGGCGACCAAACCTCGTCGATCGCCCAGAGATGGATTGTCCCGGCCGGCAGCTCCCGAGACTTGGCAAGCTGGGCGAATTCCAGATGGTCGACGCCTTGCGCGACGAGGGAGAACCCCTTAGCCGCCAGCTCTTCGGCGCGCTTGCGCTGGGTGACCCGCAGGTCCATGAGGCCGTGAGCGTTCGGAAGCGTCCTGCTGACGCTATCCTGCACGGCTCGCAGCGTCTCCTGCTTGCGAATCCGATCCTCACGGATGAGACGGCACTCGGCGTTGGCCATTGCCGAAAGCTCCGCCGGAAGGGGAATGAAAGCCTTGTTGATGTTCTCGTATTCGCCGCGCTTGAGCTTCACGTAGGCCCGGCGCAACCCGTAGACCGGCACATTGCGGAGTGCGAGGCGATATTCCTCGACCGGGTTCTCAGCCCTGATGGATTCGGAGATCCGCATGCCGCCGCTCATCAGCCCCTCGATGCACTGGGCGATATCGTCGGGATTGGCCGGCGCGAGCTGTTCAGTGAGAACGGAAATCTCCTGCTGCAATGTCGACAGTTGGGCCGGCAAATTGGTCATCTGGTTCACCGTAGAGTTCTCGTTTCAGCCTTGCGTGGATTTCGTGGTGGCGTTGCAGGGATGGGCTTTGCGGGCGCGGCGGGCCCTGCTGCTGATGCGACTGCCGATCGTCGTATTTGCCCTCCAGGATCGAGACGAAGCTCTTCGGCTGACAGAGGAAATCGAGGTCGGCCCGCCAACCGCGGTCGTTCTCGCCACGGCAGAACCGGCTGCGACCGATGCGCTCGATGGCGTCGAGGACGGCAGGCAGGCCGTGTTCCTCGATCCGGAGCAGCAGCGAACGACGGCGGGATGCCGTGATGGCCCTGGGCACGGAAAGCCCGGATTGGCGGGCCATGTCCGAAAACGCGGTGACGACTTGGTCGACCGCCGTGGGGGAAGAGCCCCCTTTAGGGGGCGAAGGGGGTATGGATTGAAGGGGTTTAGGAGAAGGGGGTGTGGGGGAAGAACCTTCCGGGGAAGAAAGGCCGTCACCACCGTCTGAATAAGACGTTTCAGACGATTTAAGACGCTTTTCAGACGCTTTAAGACGTTCGTAATACCGCTTGTTGCGCGCCTGCCGCTTGGAGAGCACCGGCTCCGGTAAAGCGCTTTCCGCCTCGAAGGCTTCAGCAGCGACAAGGGCTTGCTCGATCGTGAGACCGGCTTCCAACATGCGGCGGATGGCGGCACTAATGCTCATCAGCGGATGACCTCCACGTCGATGCCGTAGATGGCCCACATCAGTTTTCGCTTGATGTTGAAGTCCTTGGTGGCAACGCCCTTGATGTCGACGACGCGATTGCGCTTCTGGATCGCATCGTAGAAGGCGAAGTCGCAGCGATAGGTGCAGACAAGCTGCCCGTTGACCGTGAGGGCGTAGGGCTTCTGGAGTTCGACCTCGAAGACCTGTCCAGCGCGCTCCAACTGCTTGAGCGAGGAATAGTACTGGGCCTCACGCTTGCTATCGAAGCGGATCCCGTCGACGGTCGTCTTGCGGTTCCGATACTTCGACGGCCGATCGGCATCGTTGGCCATCTGGGTCGCGCGGAACTCGGCTGCTGACATGCGGTCAGAAGTCATCTCGCCCACTCCACCATGAACGGCTCTTTGCCGGCGTAGGCGATCTTCTTGACCCGGCGGGCGTGCAGGCGCTCTGCGTAGCTGCAGTTCAATCGCGCATTGATGAGGGTGTCGGCCTCGTGTTCCTTGACCTCGGCGATTGCCATCGTGTGGAGGCCCAACCTGGCGTAGGCTTCTAGGAAGGTCATGCCACCGCCTCAGCACAATTCATTAAGCCTTTTCGGTGCCTTATCTCTTCCCCAAGTGATAGAGGAACGAGCTGATGCGCGAGATGTTGAGTGAGGTGCTGGAGCTCCAGCTCGAGTATTCGCCTGAGAACACGGACGCGATGGCGACGCGCGGGATCATTGTGCGTCAGCGCATCCCGAGATGGATTAGAGCGCGACAAAACCAGTTGGCGCCAAATCTCGGAGACTTCGCAAACGAGTTCGATGTGACTGGCAGAGACGGAACTGGGCGCAAGACCCTTGTTCCGTGGGTCCGAGTCTTCGCCGAGAACCAGTCGCCAAACCCTCAAGATGGATGGTATGCGGTGTACCTCTTCCGGCCAGACGGTCAGGCGGTGTCTTTGTGCATTAGTCACGGATCCACAACCTGGGACGGAATGGCGTTCCATCCGCGACCAGCGGCGGAAGCACTTGCCCTGATGAATTGGTCTCGGGGTGAGATTGGGGCGGCGGCGGCGGAAAGAGGGTTCGCAGAAGGCGTTACGCTCGGAAGTGATGCTCAGCTCCCGCAGGCATACGAGCGCACCACCGCCTTTTCCAAGACCTACACAGTGGGACAAATTCCGGATGAGGGAATTCTGGTCGCGGACCTCGCCAATGCACTGCAGCTTCTTCAAATTCTGTACGATGCTGCCGTGAACGGTAGGCAGCCTGGCGCTCTCGCGCGTGATGTTTTGGACGCCGCGGCACAGATAAATGGGCTTATCAATCCCAACCGCCAACCGCGGCGAGGTCAGGGCTATGGACTGACGGCGCCTCAGAGACGAGCCGTAGACGAGAGAGCTATGGCTGTTGCGAGACAATGGTTGGAGGCAAACGGCTTTACCGGAATTCGAGACGTCCATCTTCGCGAGCCATGCGACTACAGGGCCGTCCTTGGCGGCGCTGCAAAGGTTGTGGAGGTTAAGGGAACTACGGGGGGTCCTGGCGTCATCCTGCTGACGAGAAACGAGGTCGATCTGCACCAGCAATCGTTCCCAAACAATGTGCTGCTGATTGTTCACGGGATTACGCTGACTGGAGAAGTTGCGAACGGTGGCACGGTTGAGGCCCACAATCCCTGGCGAATTGAAGAAGACGGCCTCACCGCAACTGCATTCCGTTACACCTTGCCGAACTGACGGTGTCATGCCGCCTTCGTAGAGGTCCCAACCAGAGGGACGGTGTGAGAGGTGGAGCTTGATCATGCCGCCACCTCATTGAACTTGGTGACCTCGTTGCCGAAGGCATGCCAGCCCTCCCGCTGCTCACGAGCGAAAACGTCGGCGCGGCGGGCGTGCGGCATCACCCGGTCACAAAGGGCATAGAGCTCGTCTGGCTTCCGGCTGTGCTCGCGTGCGATGCCATCAAAGATAGTTTGCGGGATGGCTTCTTGCTTCGGGTTTCCAAGTGTAGCGACCACAACGACCTCGCCGGTGGTGCGGACGCGGTAGCCTGTGCCCATTCGGATCTTGCCGGAAGGCGTCGTCTTACGCCAAACCAGGATCGACTTGTATTGGAAGCCCCAGGCCTTGACGCACTCGATCGCCAAGGGAAGTTGCGGAGCCGTGGCCCAGCAATAGAGGAGGCAATCCATGGAAGCCAGCTTACCGACGGGGAGCGTGCGGACTTCCGCATCCTTCATCAGTTCGTACTTAGCCAGGGCAGATTTCTTCGCGCCCTCTTTGCTGTAGAGGTCGAAGCCCCACGGCGGATCGATAACGATCATCTCGTAGTGGAGCGGGAGAAGCGGGTCGAAGAACCAACCGGTCACGCCACACCCCCCGGCTCGTGGAACAAACACAGCCCAGCATCGGTTGCGCGATCAAAGAGGAGGTCTGAATGCCTACCACGCTGATCCCGAAGCCCAATGACCCCGAATTCCCGCCCGACATGCCGCCCGATGTGCCGCCAGATCTGCCGGAGCCACCGATCGAAGAGCCAGAGCCCGACGTTGGCCCGGACACACCCGACATCAGTCCGGTGCCCGGCGAGGAGGTCCCGCAGAGAATGAGCAACTGGGGTCATGCCGCGCTCCCTGCTTGATCTCTGCGATCAAGCGCCTTCAGGTACGCGCCGCGGATCTCTTCAAACCGGGCGATGTCGTATTCCTTGGTTGCGATTTCGTTTTCGGGACGTGGCTTCTTCGATCCATGGCCGTGGTCATCGAGCCACGTCATGGCGCTGGCGATGCGTCGGTCGAGCCATGCGATCATTTCGGTGGGGTCGCTCATGCTGCAGCCTTCCCCCAGATCGCGTGCAGGGCCGCTTCTGTACGCAGAATGGCTCTGCCTATCGCTTCCGGGATTTGCGGGAGGACTGCATCGCCGAAGGCTTCGACGATGAGATTTGCTGCAGACGCCCCGCGAGGACCGCCGACTGCAATGCGCGTGCCAGCCACCCAGGCGGAAATCCCATCATCCACCCGTAGGTGACCGGCAAGGCCGCCGTTCCAGTCAGCCCATGGCTCTGGAGAAGCGCCGACAACGCCCTCGCCCCGGCCCATTTCTGCATCGAAGGAGCGGTCAAGTTGGCTGTCTTCGTCGGTGTGAGTGCCAAGCGCGCCTTCAGGTTCGGACTGTGTGACGTCAAATCCGGGCCGTGGTGCGCCTCCGATGCTCTCGGTGTAGGCAGGAACTCTTTCGGCATCCCCGCATGCTTCGACGGATAGCCCCTGAGTTGCGAGAGCACATCGCCCCGGCCGCCCCGGTCCGCATCCGTCTTGCGCGGTGTCGCCATCATCGGCTCCCGTCCGCTCAGGATCATGCGCATGTCGTAGGTTGAGCCCGCTCCATCGCCCGCGCCGTTGCGCTGTCCGTCCGTCGCCATCGGCGTCGAGAGCATTGAACCCGATGAGCCACGACCGGGATCTTTCGTGATTGGCTCCGACGTCTCGAGCACGTACCACGGCCGGCCAGCAGGCGTAGCCGATAGACTCCACCGCATCGAGCACGGCATCAGCTCCCCGAGTTCGGAGATTAGCGCTGTTCTCAAGAGCGAACCAACGAGGGCGGCACTCTCCGATGATACGTGTTGCTTCGAAGTAGAGACCACTCCTTTCGCCTTCGACGCCTTTACCTTTGGTATTGGCGCTGGAGATATCTTGGCAAGGGGGGCTTCCGACGACGACGTCTGGAAGGAATCCGAAATCTCGAAGAAGTCGATCTGCCGTGAGCGTGCAGACGTCGTCGTAGATTCGAACATGCGGGTTGTTCTCCTGGTAAAGCGCGCGACGCCAATCAATCACCTCGCACGCGGCCATGGTTTCGAACCCGGCACGGTGCATACCGAGCGACCATCCGCCAGCGGCAGCGCTGAAGAGGTCGAGAACCTTGAGCTTTTCATTCCCTCGGCCGCTTCCGGCGCATCCAGTGGAGGAACTTCTCACTTTGAAGCCTCCCCCATTCCCACGCTCTGATCAGAGCGCTTGTCAGCAGTCGCATGGGCTTTCCTCAGTGCGTGGCGTTCGGTCCGATGCTTGGCCGCCGCTTCCTCGTTTTTCAGGCAAACTTCTTCATAGGCCATATATGCCAGCATCAACGCCCGATAAGCTGACCCGGCAACATCCTTCATTTCACGTGTCTTGTACTGCAGTCGATAGAGGTAGCTTTCGGGAATGCCGGTCTTATCTGCCAGCCTTCCCCGAACGGCCTTCTCGCGGTCGCCTCGGCCCTTGAACTCAGCGTTCATTAGGGCGGCGTACCAACCTTTTGCCTCACTCAGTGCCACACTTGTCATCTTTGCCTCGGAAACACGTTTTCCGGATTTGGAAACTCTATTGCCGTACATTTCGGGGTCCCCGTGCGAGTGTCTCTTTGCTTAGGAGACACCGATGCCAAGGAACTTCCTCACCGATGGAAAGGACGGCGCCGCGCCAACGGCTGCCGGTCCCTCCCGAGTCTTTCCGTTTCGCAGGACCACCGCCGCAACGTCCGGTCCTGCCGCCGGTGACGCGCCCTCGTCGTCACCGGCAATTCCCCTTGGTGAGCTCGTCAACGCCGTCGTGCTTCGACTGGCGAACAAGCGCATCAGGTTGAAAGTTGTGCGAGCCTCCGACTGGGAGGAGGACGACGGAGGCTCGCGCTAGCCGGGGGAGGAAACCGGCCAGTTCGTGTTCAGAAACGACCGTCGCGACGTCCGCCAGGATCACGGCTGCCAGTTCGTCATCAGTCATTTTCAGGAATTTGTTTTCAGCTATCAGGTCGCGGCGCTCGGCAAGCAGCCGCCCGATTATCCGGCAGCCCTTGCCAGCAATGCCGACGCCGAGAGTGGCGAGGCCGATGGAAGCACCAACTACAAGCAAGGCATTCATCATCATGCAGCCCTCTTCTGATCTGAACTTGGATGGGACGGAGCGGCGCGGCTCACCTGGGCGCGATGGAAATCCACCCTGCCCTCAATGGTTCTTTGAGCTGCCGCGTCTTCTGATTTGGACGGCTGGAGGTATTCGCTCATGCGACTTCCTCCGCTTGCTCGCGCATAGCCTTCTGGCAAGGATGACAATGGTTCGCGCCATAGCCGCCACACGCTTCGGGGTTCCGGCAGTTGGGCCGGAGGACGTATTTCGGCTTGGCGATGGAATTGGTTGCCCGTTTTTCGTCCGGGCCAGACGCGCTTGCGACGGCGTTTATGTTGGCGCGCTCCGCGCTGCGGTCTACATCGTCGCCTCCTGCGTTGGCGCCGGCGCCAGGTGCCGCCGCCTCGCGGTCGGTCTTGCGCTCGTCGCTGGGGACCGCGGCTTCGCCTTGAGAGGCCGTGGCAAATTCTTGTTCTTCACGTTCGATCATGATGTCGACGGCGGCGATCAGAGCCGCGCGACCGATCTCGTTCTGCACCCCAGCGGCGACGGTCTCGACGAGCTTTGCGTCAGCGTAGGCATTGCCCTCACGTGTACGCGCACGTGCACCTGCGCGAGACCTGCTGAGGAGAGCGACGTAATCGTCGATGCGATCGCCCTTCTCCTCGCGCTTCGCCTTCTGCTCTTCGTCGAGGCGCATTTCGGAGATCGCGGCCTTGAAGGCGGCAACCTCCTTCGAAATGTTCTGGCCGACCCAGCCGAGTGCCTTCAGCTCCTCGCGCAGGTCGCCATAGATCGTCTTGAGGTCATCAACGGCCTGGGCGCGCATGTCCTCGGCCTCGTTGATGAGGCGAGCCGTGCGGGTCGCGAGTTCGTCGGGGATGAAGTGGGCGTCGCTCATCTTCCGCCCTCCACCATATGGATGAATTCGAGGATCGAAGCCCGACGGACGCGCCAATCAACTCTCCCAGCAACGTAGGAGGCCGCATGCCCAGTGTCGGAAAGCTCGGAACCCCGGAAGAGCCAGTCTTCATCTTCGACGAAGGCGCTCCTGCCCTTTACGTCGATCTGATCACCGAGCTCGAGGCCGACGAGAACGACATCTTCCGCATCTCGCTCGGCGCCATGTCCAAGAACGGCGACGGGCAGATCAAGGCCATGATCGCTGTTCGGATCAGGATGCCGAAGAACATGGCTTGGCAGTTCTGCCGAGATCTGCGGGGATTGGAGGAGTGAGGTCATCATGCCGCCTGCTCCGGTACAGCCAGGAACTCCGACAGATCGATCGCCTTACCGATGGACTTCGCAGCATCGATGATCGGTATCCAGTATTCCTGGGGGATCTTCCCGCGGTCCTTCCAACCTTGGACGGTCGAAACCGGAACGCGGCGATCATCCGTCGAAAGGAGCCGGGCTGTTTTCGTCAGACCGCCAAGTTCGTTGATGATGTGCTCTGCTGGGGTTTTCGCTGTCACGTCGATTTCTCGCTGTTCGATTTACGCACTTGTACGTTCTTTGCGTAAATCTGTCAACGTGGAAAACGTAAACGCATTTCACGTATGAAAGCGCATGACAAAGCCGCACGATTCTGTGACTGAGAAATTCCGCCAGCTGCGTGAGCGCGCGGGCTTGTCTATGGACGAGTTGGCGAAGGGGATGGGCTACAAAGGCGCATCGAGCATTCAGCGCTACGAGAACCCCGACGAATACAAGAAGGAATTCATCAGCCCCGACATCGCGGCCAAGCTTCTGAAGGTAGTGTCAGGCAAAGGCGTCCCACCTATCGAAGCAAAGGAAGTATGGGCGCTGACGCGGCCGGCCAATGGCAGCTTGTTGACCACTTTCGATCCAGACTCACACGAAGAAGAACCGGAAGGGGAAGGCGCATTCTCACGGGAGCATTGGCGCGCTCATATCGACGGGGCCGTCCCGGAGATCGACGTGAAATTGGGTGCCGGCGAAGGAGCGATTGGCGAAGTCATCAACCTGCCCGTCGGCGGCGCGAACATTTCCGGTCACCGCGTCGTCGCGGAGTGGCTTATCCCCAAGGACTATTTGAGGAGCGAAGCGAAGGCCTCGCCAAATCACACGCTCGTGATGGAGGTCGTCGGCGATTCGATGCATCCGACTTACGCGCCCGGCGACCGCGTCCTCGTCGACCTGTCTCAGAACCGCATGGCCTCCGATACTGTGTACGCCATCAGCGACGGAACTGCAGAACCGCAGATTAAGCGGCTGCAGCGGGTGCCCTTCTCCAATCCGGTCGAGGTCAGGATCATATCGGACAACCCAAATCTTGAGACGTTCACGGTTGAGCTCGACCGGTTGACCATCATTGGCAGGATCTGCGGACACATCGCCCGCAAGTGAGCGCTACCTGCGCGACCTGAGGAACCGCTCGTCGCGCGTCCTGATATCCGCGACCACTATCCCGACCACGAGCGCCTGGAATTGCTCCCGGCTGAGCCGGTGCATACCGCCCCGCTTCTCCTGGGACAGAAGCAATCCCCTTCCCCGTCAAACGTGTTGCTGACGCGGAATAGATCGAGACTGCCTCCAACATCGACGAGGTAAATCCCTTCCCCCTGTTAAGGTGTGACCGGCGCCAGAAGCGCGTAGTCGCTTGATCCTACAGACAGGGCCTCGAACTCGTGGCCACGAACGCGACCATCCCCGAGGAATGAGGCCAGCTGTCGCGGTAAGAAGGTCAGAACTTAAGATCGCCCTAACGATACAGCTAGTTTCATCAATTCATCGCCCGAGTATTCAAACTCAGTCGAATCTTCCATTCTCGCCAAATCAAGCAGGACGTCCTTGAGGCCAGGTTCAAGCTCCTGAATATTGGCGAGGTATATGTTGTAAGCCCACTTGGCGATAGTCGCTATATCGCTTGTTTGCTTCAGTTTTGATTGAAGCATTTCTGCGAAATCAATCTTCGTAATTGTCATTCTGTTCCCTGAACTCTCTTAGAGCGCGCTTACCTGCAAAGCCAAATCAGGTCTTCTCCGGCGCCACCACCGGAAAGGACAAGTCATACATTTCAGTCCCCTGTAAAACCGTCACACCCCCGGCATCAGAGTGCAGCGGACGTTAACCCGCCGATTGCTCTGGGCGACACCGGTAATTGCCACGCGAGGATTACGGGGAAACTTCACGAAAGCGCCACACAAGCGCGGCGTCCCTCCCGTTGGCGGCGAGCCGTATGACAGTTCTGTGACAATCCACCGGAAATAATCGGTAAAATTTCGTGGCGAGGCCGCAGTTTTCTGGGCGGTGTTGCTTTTTGCCGTTGGGCGGCGCCGGCGCCCTCGCACCCAAATGGCGCGCTCACGTTTCGCATCTCCGATTCACACCCGTCATTACCATTCATACGCACTGGCTCTGGTTTATTTACGCAGACTTCGTAAATCAGTGTTGCAATTTACGCTTTGTACGTATACGTTTCTCTCATCAACACACGGCCACGCCGGGAGATGAGGAGCAGGACGATGAGCATCCATAACGTCGCCGAGAGCATCAAAAGAAATGCCGGATCTCTGGCCTTCGCAATGAAGTGCGATCCGTCCGACGCCGCGGCTCAGGCAGCGCTAAAGGAATTCCTGCAGCGCACCTATTCCGACCTCGCTTCGCTTGCTTGGCATCTCGGCGCCGATGGCGACGTCTTCCAGCGCGAAGCCGTTCCGGCATCCGAACTCGTCGATGACGCCTATTTCGCGATCAACCGCGAGAAGGAATTCGAAGCGCCGGCAGCCCGCCAGCCTTACTCGACGCTCAATCACCGCCAGCAGTTCGGGAGCGCGCTCTGATGAGCCGCCCCGTCGCCTACGCCTGCGAACCCGCGCAGCGCTACTGCGAGTGCAGGCACTGCAACCTGCCGCCTGCGCGCAACATCGATCTGGACGCGGTCGCGAACCTGAACCGCGCCACTACCGCAACCGCGACCTTCTTCATTCTCCTTGCTTTCGTCCTCGCCATCTACGCCGCCGGCGCTTGGAAGACTGAGCAGGTCCACCGTCAAATCGTAAAAGCCAGGAGCGTCTGACATGACCGCACCAGCGATCGAACACAGCATCCGCCGACAGACCGAAGCCGCAAAGGCTCTCCTCGTCGATCTTCGCAACCAGGGCGCCGATGATGACGCCGAACTGGTCGCCGACACCATCGAGGGCGAAACGAACCTCATGGAGGCTATCGAGGAGGCTATCGCAGAGCTCGACGAGTGCGATGTTCTCGTGACTGGGCTCAAAGCCAAGGAAGCCGAGTTCGAGGCGCGCCGAAAGGCTGTCGAGAAGCGCGCCGAGCGCATACGCGCCCAGATCGAACAGGCGATGCTGACGACCGATCAGCTTTCGATGAAGCTGCCGACGGCAACGCTGTCGCTCACGAAACGCGCGGCCGCCCTGATCGTCACCGACGGGGCCGACATTCCGGCGAAGTACTGGGTCGAGCAGCCGCGCCCCGCCCCGAAGCTCGACAAGAAAGCCCTCACCGCCGATCTGCGCGAAGCGAAGGCCGCCATTCCCGGCGCCACGCTCGACAACGGCTCGTTCTCTCTCACGGTCCGGAGGAAGTGACCATGAACGCCATCACGAAATTCGATATGTCGCCGCGCCAGATCGCACTGGTTCAGCAGACTGTCGCCAAAGACTGCAACGCCGAAGAGTTTAACCTCTTCATGGAGGTTGCCCGCGCAAAGGGCCTTGACCCGTTCCTCGGCCAGATCATTCCGATGGTCTTCTCCAAGAACAACGCCGCCAAGCGGAAGATGACCATCATCATCAGCCGCGACGGCCAGCGCGTCATTGCGCAGCGCTGCGGCGATTACCGGCCGGCGAGCAAGCCGCCGACCTATGAGTTTGACGCGAGCCTCAAAGGTCCGCTGAACCCTCACGGCATAGTGGCCGCGACCGTATTTCTGTGGAAGCAGGACCCGAAGTCTGGTGAATGGTACGAGGTTGCCGGTCAATCGTTCTGGGAGGAGTTTGCCCCAATCAAGGACGAGTGGGCGGAAAACGAGAAGACCGGCAAGAATTACAAGACCGGTAAGCAGACGCTGGACGATTCTGGCAATTGGTGCCGCATGCCGCGCCTCATGATCGCGAAGTGCGCCGAAATGCAGGCGTTGCGCGCCGGCTGGCCGGAACAGTTTACCGGCCTCTACGACGAAGCCGAAATGGACCGTGTCAAGGTGCTGGATCTCACCGCCTCCGAGATCGTCGAGCATGATCGCGAAGAGCACCGCCTCAAGGCAGCCGGCGCCGCCAATTCCATCACCGTCACCTGGGGCGATAACTGGGCTCTTGAAAATGTGCCAGTCGGCAAGTTCGCCGACGAGGTTATGCGGTTCATCAAGGAATCGCCCCCGGAGGCCGTCGCCAAGTGGCGGGACGCGAACCGTGAGCCGCTGAAACGCTTCTGGGCTCTGCAGCCGGGCGACGCGCTTGCGCTCAAGAAGGAGATCGAGGCGGCAATCGCTCGCAAGCCGAGCCGGCCGGCGATGGGCCCGTCCGATGCCGAGCTCCGCAATCACCCGATGATGGCGGGCTGACATGAGCGGCCCGGTCCTCCTGGAGTGGAATGGCGAGGCCTTCCAGCCGGCAAACCGGCACTGGGCCCGCGAATGCGATAAGCGTTTCGTGGTCGGCGAGTTCTATACCCTCGCCGAGCACAACGACCGGAGCATGAATTCTCACCGGCATTTTTTTGCTGCGGTGAACGATGCCTGGCGAAACCTGCCGGAACAGTATTCCGGCTTGCCCTTCGCCGAATCCGCCGAGCACCTTCGCGCATATGCCCTGATCCGGACCGGCTACTGCGACGCGCACACAATCGTCTGCAGCACGAAGGCCCAGGCAATGCGCCTCGCCGCCTTTATCCGGCCGATCGACGCCTTCTCCGTCGTCGACGTGAAGGAGGCGACCGTCACCCGGTATGTGGCGAAGAGCCAGTCCTTGAAGGCCATGGGCAAGCAGGAATTTCAGGAGAGCAAGACGGCCGTTCTCGACTTACTCGACGATCTGATCGGCGTCGAGCGCGGCACCACGACACGACACGCGGGAGCTGCAGCCTGATGAACCTCCGCATCCTCAAACGACTGTCGAACCGCGCCCCGCCGCTCCTGCCGATGCCCGGCGACTATCGTGAGAAAATTCGAGCCGCGAGCGCGCCACTACTGCCGGTTTATAAGATCATCGGGGTCGAACTCATAGCTAATGCTCAGATTTCTTTTTGCACATTCGGAATGTGCCCAGAATGTCTGAACAGGTTGGTTTTCCTCAACAAACCAAAGGTTGGAAACCTCAATTTGCAGGGCTCTTACATCGCTTTCTTCAATGGCTTCTTTGCAAAACCAGCAGCTAAATTCTGTCATACGCCATTTCCGAAATCATTCGCCGTAACAAGGGTTGGTCATCCAAAGGGGCACCTACAACTAAGCACCTACTGGTTCAAGAAGGAACTGCCGAAGGTGGAGCCGCAACAAAGGTCCAATGGCCCGCTATTCGAAAGGCGTTGGTGCGTGTGTAAGCCCTGCGCGCCGTACCACCTCAATGTTCTGCTCGAACTCTCAAATAAGCCGACCCACTGGGAGGTGGCATGATGGCCTATCGCATCGCCAACTCAGTTCGGCCGGATCCGACACCAAAGCGGAAGCCGACGAAGAACAAAGATTACCTGGCCTTCATCCACGAGCTGCCGTGCTGCGTCTCCGGTCGTTATGGCGTCGAGGCCGCGCACCTGTCCTTCGCGGCTCCTCGGTACGGCCACTACGGCCGCGGCAAGGGCAGCAAGGTTTCCGACCGCTGGGTTTTGCCTCTTCACCCGGACGAGCACCGCCGCCAACATGGGATGAGCGAAGAGCGCTTCTGGCGCGCCGCCCGCATCAACCCACACGTGCTCGCCCTTACCATTCACGGCCTCTGGTCGGACATGGGCGAGGATGCGGCGCCATTCGCAACTGCTATTATTAATCAGACGCTGGCGGACGCCGGCGCGCTCCGGTCGAGGGACGAGGTATGAGCACCCACACGCTCGACATGTTCGCAACTGAGAGGAGGTCCTCAGCTGTCATTTCAGACTGCGGCGCCTACCGGTACCGCCTCGATCGCCAATGGGACACTGATAAGGCCAAGGTCGCCTTTCTCATGCTGAACCCGTCCACAGCTGACGCCGGCCAGGATGATCCGACTATTCGGCGGTGCGTCGGTTTCGCCAAGACTTGGGGCTTCGGCGGTTTGATCGTTGGGAACCTCTTTGCCCTTCGCTCCACCGATCCGAAGGCCCTTTACGACCATCCGGACCCCATCGGGCCCGACAACGATCAGCATATCCTTGCGATCGCCAAGAGCGCCCGTAAGATCGTTTGCGCCTGGGGGACACACGGATCTCTTCATGACCGCGGTCGCGAGGTCGCCGAGCGGCTCGAATTCTTCGACCTCGTCGCGCTGAAAGTGACAGCAGACGGCCAGCCAGGCCATCCGCTGTACCTCACTGCCGACATCCAACCTAAATCGTATTTTGCGCCATGACAGTTACACCAGACCTCACCACCGCCAGCCCCGCCACGCGCGAATGGTACGCCCTCTCCAAGGACATCCGCACGGCAGCAGAGGAACTTGCCGGTCCACTTCGGCCCATGACGCACATCGAAACACTGCTGGCGATCGGGATGGCAATTGCTGGTGAAAGGAAGCGGTCCGCGGCGGTTGCTCGCGCCTACCTCGAAGACATCGCCGGCTGCGACATGAACGAAGACGAACCCGAGCAGATCGAAAGGGCGATTCTATCGGGGGAAGCTTCAAAGGGAGGTGAAGGATGACGACGCCAGCCCTCGTAAAAGCCGCCGACCTAAAACGCATGGCCGACGTCGCCAAAGCCAAAGGTGTTACCGTCTGGATCGAAATCAACGGCCGGCGCGTCGGTGTTTCTCCCGATGCACAAAGCGCAGCCAGCGAAAAACCAGTTGACATGAAACCAGAAGACTTCACGTCATTAGCCGAATGGCAGGCGTGGAGAGATCGGGAACGTGCTCGTGAAGCTCAAAGGAATTCATAAGGTCAAGCGCAGGCTGGCGAACGGAGAGGTTCGCATCCACTATTACGCCTGGCGCGGCGGCCCGAAGATGGAGGCTGCGCCGAATACCGAAGCCTTCGCCGCAGAACTGCTGAATCATCGCGCTGAGAGCGCGCCGGCAGAGGTGAAGACGCTAGACGACCTGATTGACGCTTTCGAAAAGAGTCCTGCATTTGCGGCTCTTGCCGAGAAGACCCAGGACAGCCACAAACACTCTTTCAAGGAAATCCGCAAGGAATGGCCGAAACTGCCGCTGAAGCTAACACAGCAGCGCGGCATGAAGGCGATGATCCGCAAGTGGCATCACACCTTTGCCGCCAATCCGCGGACGGCCGACCAGATGCTGTTCTCGCTCTCCCGCGTCTTCACTTTCGGGATCGATGAGGAAACGATCGAGAAAAACCCCTGCACAGGAATTGACAGGCTCTATGCCGGATCGCGCAAGGAGAGCGTCTGGACGCCAGATCTGATCGCTCTATTCCGGTCGAAGGCCAAGCCTCACATGCTCCTCGCCTTCGAAATGGCTATCAACACCGGACAGCGCCAAGGCGATCTCCTGTCGCTGACCTGGAAGCAATACGACGGAACGCACCTGTCATTCGAGCAGGGGAAGACAAAGAAGCGGGTCAAGGTGCGAGTCCACAGCAAGCTAAAAGCGATGCTGGACGCGCTCACGAAAGACAAGATGCGGATCCTGACCAATTCGCGCGGCCGGCCGTGGACGAAGGACGGATTCAAAACGTCGTGGGGAAAAGAGTGCGCTAGGCTGAAGATCGAGGGCGTGACGTTCCACGACTTGCGCGGGACGTTCATCACTGACAGGCGGCGGGAAGGATCTACGACGGAGCAGATCGCCTCGATCACTGGGCACTCGATTGCTGAGGTGGGAAGAGTGCTCGAGAAGCACTATCTGGCGACTGACCAGCAGACCAGCGATGCGGTCATTTTGCGGATGGAAAAGAACATCTAGGGAATGGATTCTGTAAACGGCGCCGAAAAAGCTGTAAACGGGGTCAAAACAGCAGGCGCAAACGTCTACTAAGTGATTGAAAATTTTGGCGACCCCTGCAGGACTCGAACCTGCGACAACCTGCTTAGAAGGCAGGTGCTCTATCCAGCTGAGCTAAGGGGCCGTCTCAGCACGTGAGCCTCAATGGGTCCAGGGCTGCATCCGGTTGAAACGGAAATTGTCCGAATAGGAAACATTCTTGCGAGCCGCATCCTTGGGCGCGATCACGCGATACTCGATGCCGTTTCGTTCGGCATAGGCGATCGCCTGCTCAGCGCTCTCGAAGGTCAGGCGAACCTGCTGCCGCGTGTCGGCGGAACTCGTGTAGCCCATGATCGGGTCGATCGTGCGCGGTCTTTCCTGATCGAACTCCAGCACCCACAGATGCGTCTTGGCCTTGCCGGACTGCATTGCTGTCTTTGCGGGACGATAGATCTTCGCGGACATTGTTTCGAACGGCTCCCGTTGACCAAGAGATCAATATTTTCACGTGATTGGATGGTCGGAGTGGAGAGATTCGAACTCCCGACCCTCTGGTCCCAAACCAGATGCGCTACCAGACTGCGCTACACTCCGCACCACGAAGGCGGAGATACACGCTTCGCCCGGCGGCTGCAACAGCAAATTTCGAGGCTGGCGCGGAGCCGGCGGATGCTTCAGTTCGCCCGCTCCGTTGCCGGAAGCCCTGCGCCTTCGAGCCTGTCCCCGGGGCTAATGCCGAGCCGCTTCACGGTTCCCGCGCTAAGCTCGAGCACATAGGCCACCGGTTCCCTGGAATCGATAATCGCTTCGGAATGCGGAACTGCGTTCTCGTGGATGGTGCGGATCGTGCCGTCACTTGCGATGAAGAGCATGTCGAGCGGCAGATAGGTGTTCTTCATCCACATCATCACTGGCCGCGTCTCGCCGAAATCAAACAGCATGCCGTGATCTGGCGCCATCTGCCGGCGATACATAAGCCCCTGCTCCCGCTGATCCGGCTGGGTCGCGAGCTCGACAGTTAGATCATGCGTGCGTCCGCTCGCCGTTATCAGCCGCACCCGCTCCTTCGCAAAGGAAACCTCGGCCATGGCTCCGGCAACGAGCAGCGAGAACAAAAAAAGCGCCGTCAGGGCGCTTCTTGCAGCCATGCCGACGACTCCGGACATCAGTGCGACCGCGTGGTAGGCGTCGGTCCGTCGGGATGGATCTCCGCAGCCATCAGGCCCTTCTCTCCGTCCCCGAAGCGGCAGAGCACCACTTGGCCGGGCCTCAGCTCCGTCAGGCCGAAGCGGCGCAGCGTTTCCATATGAACGAAAATGTCTTCAGTGCCCTCCCCGCGCGTCAGGAAGCCGAAGCCCTTGGTTCGGTTGAACCACTTCACGAGCACCCGCTCAAGGCCGCTCGTCGGCGTGACTTGAACATGCGTTCTGACCGGTGGCAGCTGGGAGGGGTGAACGGCCGTCGATTGATCCATCGAGAGGATGCGGAAGGCCTGGTAGCCACGGTCCCGCTTCTGAATGAGAGCAACGACCCGGGCACCTTCCAGAACGGTCTGATATCCGTCGCGTCTGAGGCAAGTCACATGCAGCAAAACGTCCTGCATGCCGTTGTCCGGAACGATGAAGCCGAAGCCCTTGGCAACGTCGAACCACTTGATGACGCCGGTAATTTCGATGAGATCAAGGGCGTCGTTGCCAAATTCGCCATTATGGATGACGTCTTTCGAAGATGTCCTGTCAGCCATTCTCGCAGCCCCTCGTTACGCGCAACACTTCGATACGGTTAACTGATTCTTATGGGCCAGAATAACATCGTCCCGCTGCGCGTGTGCAAGCCCCTCGACATATTTTGGCCTGAGACGTTTATAGGCACGCAGCCTTGCGTCTGGCTTGCCGTCGCCTCACTATACGCCATCTTCCACGAAACAGGGACATTCTCCAATGCGGTATCTGCATACGATGGTTCGCGTCAAAGACCTCGACCAGGCTCTTCATTTTTATTGCAAGCTTTTCGGGCTCCAAGAGATTCGCCGATACGAGAACGAGAAAGGCCGCTTCACGCTCGTCTTTCTCGCTGCCCCCGGCGATGTCAGCCGCGCCAAGGACGAAGCGGCGCCGTGCCTGGAACTCACCTATAATTGGGATCCCGAGGAATATGCCGGCGGCCGGAATTTCGGCCACCTCGCCTATGAGGTCGACGATATCTACGCATTCTGCAAGCATCTGATGGACAGCGGCGTTACGATCAACCGTCCGCCGCGCGACGGCCACATGGCCTTCGTCCGCTCGCCGGACGGCATCTCGATCGAGATCCTGCAGAAAGGCGACCACCTGCCGGCTCAGGAACCCTGGGTTTCCATGGCCAATACGGGGGCCTGGTAAGCCTCGCACAATTGCCGCCGGCTAATCGTCATCCGTCGCCGGCCCTGCCGAGCGGCGCGGCACTGGCCGGCGCAAGAGGATCAATAGAACAGCGGACGATCTTCAGGCCCGGCTATTGCCGGGCCTTCGCTTATATTTTGCGAAGCTGAAATAGGTTGGTGCAGGTTTACAAAACACGCGGCGTTCATTACCTTGCCGCGCAGACGTTGAAACGGGGCTCTGCTTCGTCGTCACTTGCGGGGATAGCCCTATACTTGCCTGACCTTTCCCGTGGGGAGCCTAGCGCCCTCCGCGTGAAATTGTTGTGCCGTTCCGGACAGTATTCGGAAGCGGAACGTGTTGTGTGCGCGGTGCAAAGGCACCCGCATGCACGGAGAGCGGGGAAAAGGCGTTGCAACATCTGAAACCAGGATACAGCCTCCTGACGATCGGACGCGCCGCAGCACTATCCGTATCGTTGCTGGCACTGGCTGGCTGTGTGTCGGCGGTCGCCGAGAACGAGACGATCAGCCCGCTCAAATCCCAACAAATGGCGGAAGCACCGCCGGCCGCATCCCAGGAGACGATGCAGGACGGACAAGAGGCTGCACCTGATGCCGGCACGACGGCGCAGGCACCCGACGGCGCACCGGACCAGAACAGCGCCGCCATGCAGCCCGGACTGGCCATGCAGGGCACTGCGCTGCGCGCGACATCATCGAGTATCTACGGGCAATCTCCAGCAGGACCGTCCGGGGCGGCGCAGCCGGACCCAAGCAAGCAGCCGACAGCAACGCCGCCTGCCGGTGCATCACCGACGATGAATGCCAAGGCCAATAGCCTCTTCAGCAACGGGCAACCCGAGGCCCAACCGGTGATTGAACAGCAACAGGGCGCCGCAGGCGACGTTCCCGCGGTAAACGAATCGATTACCGCTGCAACTCCGGCTGCCACCGGCGAAAGCGAGACACCCGCGGCCGTACCGTTGCCTTTGAGCGCGCAGGCCGCATTATCAGGCGCGACGGCGGCGGCCCTGCAGCCGATCGAAGTCGCCTCGGGGACGCCGGCGGATGCCACCCAGCCGGAGGGCTCCAGCCAGGGCGAGAAAGAGACTCAAGAGACGAAGAAGACCTGGACCCTCGCAAGCCTCTTTGCGCCGAAGCGCAGGGAAAAGCCGCGAGCCGCCCCGACACGCGCTGTCGCGGCAGTCGAAAAGAAGACGATTACCGCAAGCAATGCGGGGCAGCCGCAGGTCGCTTCTCTCGCCTATACGTCACTGCCTGGCGTCAACATGAACCCGCTCTTCAGCATGGAACACGAAGCGCATGAGGCTGACGAGGACGACGCACCTGTGGAAGTGGCGAACCTCTCCGGCCTTGCCCGACTCACGCCGAGCGGCCTCATCCTGCAAACGGAGAAGGTGGAAACAGGCTGTTTCAAACCGGAGCTTCTCGACATCCTGAAGACGGTGGAACGGCACTACGGCCGCAAAGTCATGGTCACCTCGGGCCTGCGCGCCGTCAAAGTCAGCCGCAAGCGCCAGTCCCTTCATACCCGCTGCGCGGCGGCGGATATCCAGGTGGCGGGCGTCAGCAAGTGGGAGCTCGCTGATTTCCTGCGCAACGTTCCCGGCCGCGGCGGCGTTGGCACCTACTGCCATACCAACTCCGTCCATATCGACATCGGCCCCCAGCGGGACTGGAACTGGCGCTGTCGCCGTCGCAAAGGCTGATCGGCGATCGCTGCCCGGGCCGTGATTTTTCCGAAAAAAAATGAAAACTGCCACTTGCGGGAATCCGAAGCCCTCTCTATAAGCCGCCTCGTCTTACAGCGACTTGCGTCTTATCAGAGGCACAAAGGTTGCTGCAGCAGGCGCCCATCGTCTAGCGGTCTAGGACGCCGCCCTTTCACGGCGGAAACACGGGTTCGATTCCCGTTGGGCGTGCCACTTCCCCCCTCTTATACTTGTGGATACTTCGCCTTGCGTGCGAATGAGACACCTATGTTTTCCGTCACCATAGGAACGAGGTGACCTGCGCGAATCTCTTGCCGAAAAACCAAAATAATCGCTTCTCATCACTTGCATGAACCCGATGCCCTCTCTATAAGCCGCCTTGTCTTACAGCGGCTTGCGCCTTTCAGATGCACCAAGTCGCTGCAGCAGGCGCCCATCGTCTAGCGGTCTAGGACGCCGCCCTTTCACGGCGGAAACACGGGTTCGATTCCCGTTGGGCGTGCCACTTACCCCTCTTTTCCATTTCATGTTTTTCATAGTATGGTGCTGATCGTCACCAGCAGGCGCCCATCGTCTAGCGGTCAGGACGCCGCCCTCTCACGGCGGTAACACGGGTTCGAGTCCCGTTGGGCGTACCAATAAAATCAATCGCTTACATTCATCGGCGGCTAAAGCGTCGAATATTCATCAAATAAATGTCAGCGTATCTTGGCGAACGCTGGAAGCGTTGCGGTGCCAGTCGGCGGTCCTATGCGGACGCCAGTACGTCCGCATAGGATGTTCTATTTCCCGCGTGCGTGGTCGTAACGGGGATCGCGCGGAGACGTAGCCGCAACGCACAAGTGGCCTTTGCTAAGCAGTGCCTGCCGGGCAGACACTGCTTTTATGCTAATCGAACGATGTTAGAGGGGGCCGCCGATTCCCTTCGGAGTAAGGGCCTCAATGGCAAGTTCGGCAAACGAAGGAGCAAGTGTCCCAGCACTCACTTTTCCGTTGAGATAGTTCTTAAATTTGCCCCCTTCTAAGTAATCCTCCTGCAACCAGCGACGGAACTCGCCGAGTGCCGAAATCGGGTAGCACCACGACTCCTGCGGGTTCGACTTTGCTTGAGGATGATCCTCTGGGTAGCGGTGCGGATATTTCCTTCGGACGTCATATGTTTCCGACAGCCCATTCTCATCCCAAAACCGTGACCAGTGCTGCCCAATTGAGATATCGACGACGAATCGCTCATCGATATTGGCGCCTGCAACAATCAGTTCATAAAAGATGGTGTGCGCCTCATTGAACACATGGAAGTACCCTTTGGGTGCGGATTGATAGTTTAATGCAAGGCGTTCATGCCACTTTTTGAATCTGTCGGCCGCCTTCCCACTCGGGTCGTAACCAAGCTGGCTATAGATTAGGTCTCTGAGCTTCGATCCCGCCAGCCGGCGAAAATTATCTCTAGCTGAAGGAGATACGTTCGCTCCCGCGTCGAAGGCATAATATTCTAGTATGGCAAGACACACGTCAGCCGGGTAGCAGTAGTGGACAACCCCTTTATGGCTGACCTCAATATGAGGCGCAGCGACGGTAACACCCGACTTAGACAGGATGGATTTGACAGCAGCGATTCTGGGCTTCTGTTCGGCGTCAAACCATTGCGAACTGATTGTCCCGATGTGGGCGTTCTGCACGCCGCAAAGTGCCGCCAAGCCGCGTTGATTTAGATAAGGCGTCCCGTCTGAGAGGATCCCCATTCCGATGCCCTGTACTTCGGCGTCACGCTCGATTCCAATCGCCAGCGCGCCCTGAGACGGGGTGATTTCCTTTGAGGAACTTCTCTGGGCTAATATATTGATTTTCAGGCTCATTTTAGTGAATTCCTTGAATTCTTCGCGGGCGTGCCTTCAAGAAATCACTTGACAATGGAATCTTGGAAATCCATTTAAGCCTCGTGATCACAAAAGCCCGCCGTAAGGTGGATATTTAGCCCGGCCGGTGTTGGCGCACCGCCGGGCTGCTGCTTTCGATCTGACGCGACAGTCAAATCTGGCAGTATCTCGGCATTTCTACCTTTCCGCGCAAGTGACGACTTCACAATTATTTGAACTAACTGTGGAGGCGGCTGATTCGCGCTCTGCCTCCTCCTAGATACTGGCAATCGCTCGAGAAAACCAACACTCACCGAACAACAATCTCATGCGCACCCGTTATACCCAGGAACCCAGGGATAACTTCCCGCCAGCCGAAGTCGCACAAGTCTTCTAAGGTGGCGGCGCATATCGCGACCAACCAAACCGGCATTGCAACGCGAATGTGATCGCCTTCAATGCGGCGCCGTCCTTGCCTCCGGCAATGCGCATCAACTGACTGACGAGCCGCGCCTCGAGTATAGCGGCGCCGCGCCGCAATTCATCATGGTAGTGCTTTCGCACCGTCGGCGCGGTGACAGAAAGCACGGCGGCGATCTCGCTTTGCGGCACGCCCGCGCCAGCCATCGCTTGCACAAAGAGCCGCGTCATAGCTGACGGCTCATGCGCCGGCCGTCCCTTTGATCGTGTCGCGTTTTCCATAGCGGTAGAAAAATAATGCTTCTTTTGGGAGAACGCTTGGCGCCGCGCTTGTTTTTTCGCCCCGAAGAAAAAATTTCTCCGTGCGGGGGGCGCCGGCCCGCAGCTGTGTGCCACGGCAAGTTTTCACCCTCCCCCCCTTCTACCCGAGACGCCTTCGGCGAAAAGGTGCCCCAAAGTCCAATACCCACTGCACCGCCGCTCCCTAGATTATAGCCCCGAAGGTGCCCAACGCGGAGTTACCAACAAAGAAATCTCAGCGGCACCTGAACACACACAGGGAGTATTGAGATGCATATAGGAAGATACTTATCCAGCCTGTCGGTCATCGCTATCGTCGCCGCCGGGACAATCCCCGCCTATGCGCAGGACGCGGCGACCCAAAAGGACGCGACGGAAGCAACGCGCGCCGCAAACGACGCCTTGCGCTCCCAGTTGCCGTTTGACGACACATCCGACTTTGATGATGCAAAGCGTGGCCTTGTTGCTCCCCTACCGACCGAAATGATCCAAGGTCAGGGTGGCAACGCTATCTGGAATCCGCAGCAGTACGGCTTCATAACCGAGGGTGCCGAAACACCCGCGACCGTAAATCCCAGCCTTTGGCGGCAATCGCAGCTCATTAATATCAGCGGTCTGTTTGAGGTGACGGAGGGGCTTTATCAGGTTCGCAATTTCGATCTCTCGAACATGACCATCATCGAGGGCACCGAGGGCATCACCATCGTTGATCCGTTGGTCTCGTCTGAGACGGCCAAGGCCGCTCTTGACTTGTATCGCAAGCATCGTGGTGACAAGCCCGTGAAAGCGGTGATCTACACGCACAGTCACGTCGATCACTACGGCGGCGTTCGTGGCATCGTGGACGAGGCCGATGTCACCTCAGGCGCCGTCAAGATTTACGCTCCCGAAGGTTTCCTTGAGGCGGCGGTCGCCGAAAACGTCATGGCGGGCACGGCGATGAGCCGGCGCGCGAGCTACATGTATGGCAATCTCCTCAAGGCCGATCCGAAGGGCCAAGTTGGTGCCGGTCTCGGCACGACCACATCGGCCGGAACGGTGACCCTGATTCCACCGACCAATATTATCACCGAAACCGGCCAGAAGGAGACCATCGACGGCCTGACCTATGAATTCCTGATGGCGCCGGGTTCAGAGGCTCCGTCCGAGATGCTCTGGTATATCGAGGAAAAGAAGGCCATCCAGACCGCTGAAGATGCAACACATACGCTGCACAACACCTATTCGCTTCGCGGTGCGAAGATACGCGAGCCGTTGCCGTGGTCGAAGTACCTGAACCAGGCGCTGACGATGTGGGGCGACAAGGCTGAGATCATATTCGCGCAGCACCACTGGCCGACATGGGGCAACGGCAACGTCAAGGAACTGCTCTCCAAACAGCGTGACCTCTACCGCTACATCAACGACCAGACCCTGCACATGGTGAATCAGGGCATGACGATGCGGGAGATCGCCGAAGCGTTCAAATTGCCCGACAGCCTCGCCAAGTTCTGGGCAAATCGCGGTTATTACGGTTCGGTCTATCACGACGTGGCAGCGACCTATGTGCTCTATCTCGGCTGGTTCGACGGCAATCCGTCGACGTTGCACGAGTTGCCGCCGGCGGAGGCCAGCAAGAAGTACGTTGAGTTCATGGGCGGCGCGGAAGCAGTGCTGGAGAAGGCGAAAAAGTCCTACGAGCAAGGCGATTATCGCTGGGTGGCACAGGTCGTGAACCATGTTGTGTTCGCCGATCCGAATAACCAGGACGCCAAGAACCTCACGGCCGATGCCTTGGAACAGCTGGGCTACCAAGCTGAGTCTGGGCCTTGGCGGAACTTTTATCTCACCGGCGCCAAGGAACTGCGCGAAGGCGTGACCGAGCTACCGACACCGAACACGGCGAGCCCAGATACGGTTCGTGCCATGTCGCTCGATCTATTCTTCGACTACCTCGGCGTGCGGCTCAACAGCGAGAAAGCCGGCGACACCAAACTGACGTTCAATTTCGATTTTGGCGAGAAGGACGGAAAATACCTGCTCCAGCTAGAGAACGGGGTGCTCAACAACACGGCAGGCCAGCAGGCCGACAATGCCGACGCCACGATTACCCTCACGCGCGACAGCTTGAACGGGATCGCTCTCGGCGAGACGACGCTAGACAAGGCAATCGCTGACGGCAGCGTCAAGGTGACCGGGGACAACGCCAAGCTCGGGCAACTTGTATCCATGCTCGACCAGTTCGAGTTCTGGTTCAACATAGTAACGCCCTAAAGGCGGCCATGTGGCTTTCGTGCCGCTCGCGGCGGCACGAAAGCTCATGGTTGCGTTACCCGTCATGCCAATGGGAACGATCCCGTGATCACCGCCTCCGGCCGACGAACCGCAAGCGCGACGCGCTCTTCCGCCAAGATCGTGACCAAGTTGCGAATGAAATCGTCGTCAACGTGTCCGACTTCTATCGTCGTTTGCTGTCGGTCGAACAAGGTAACGGCACTCTGGAATGCACCAACGACGAACGTCCCGGCGGCGAGTGCGTTGGTCCAGACAACTGGCAATTGCCAGAGCCTAGGCGCGACATTCGCGAGCGGCCCGAGGCCGGACAAGTAGTGGCCGTCATCCCCTTTAGTGCCGACCATCGGATACCAGTCCGATGTAGAAAGGATAATGCCAGAGGCAGGAAGATCGGCGATTTCGGCCTGCTCCAGAGCGTGCAGAATCACGTCGAAGCGCGTGTCGCCCGTCTGGTTCCGAGTGGCCTCATATGAGGTTGCCTGCGGGATGATCCCGTGAAGGTTCTGTCCGGTGCCGTCGCCATGAAGCAACTGACCCTCTTCTACGAAACTCAGTCCGTATGCCAGCTCGCCGTCGATAGTTGAGCGTAGCAGCGGCGCATCCGCAAGGATCTGTCGACTTGCCTTTACCCAGTGCGCGACGGTTCGTACCTTCGAGTCCACTAGTTCGAAGGTGATGTCCGATTTTGGCTTGAGCGCTCCCTCAGCGACAGGTGCCGCAGAATTCGTGAACCCGGTTTGGCGCATGAACTCAACGGAGTTCGAGCTTGTCTGACCTTTACCGAGAAGATCGCGGATGGTCAGGCGGCGCTTGGGTAAGAGCGTGATATCGGTTTGCCGGTCCGGCGGGACGAGCGCGCCAGCCGATGCCACATCCGAGGTCAAGTCCTTGACCAGAATTCGCGCCTTTGCACGCTCACCCATATCGGCGAGCGCCTTGATTTCGGGCGCGTCAGCAACCTGCCTGCCCCAGGACTCGACATGGCCGCTGCTGCCGCCCCCGTAGAAATCAGCACGAGCCGCTCGCTGCTCAAGGTCGGCTAGGTGCGCAGCGAACCCCGCCATCTTTTGATCGGCGTCGCTAAGCTTCCGCAGCACTTCAGCTGCATGCTCGCCAAACTTTTCGCTGAGAACCTCGAAGGGGTCGCTGCCCGCGTCCTTGCGGTGGATAGGTTCGCCGGCGGTCAATTGGGCGGCGGCCGAGCGCGTCAGCGGAATGTTATGAATAGTCATGGCAATTCACTCCTGATGCGCGCCGTAGCCGCGTCGATAGTGGCCATCAGCGCGTTTGCTTTGTCGTGGTTAGCTTCCGTGAGGGCGTTCCAACCGCCCGCCGCTACTTTGGCAGCAAGACGGCGCGGCAGCGGTTCGCCCTTGTGCAGGGCATCGACCAGATCGGCCTTCGTTTCGAAGCTTTTGACGTTTGAGATGCGCGCGCGCCGCTGCGCTGGCACCGCAACGAGAGATATCTCGCATAACTCCAACTCTCGGATTTCGAAGGTCCCGTTTCCGAGATACCGGCGCCCGTCACCGGCCAAAACGAAGCCAATCGAGAGACCGTCGATATCGCCGGCAACGAGATGTTCGCGCGCTTGTTGCCCGGCGTCGGTTTGGAGAGAAAGATGGCCAGTGGCCCATAATCCCTTCTCGGTTTCAACAAGCCGGGTCCAGCGCCCCACCGGCTGCTCTTGGCGATGCGCCCAGAGCATTGGCACAGTGACGCCTTCCGCCGCGATCTCCCTCAGCGTTCTGGCGAAGGCGCCCTTGCGGATGATGTCACCTTGCCGATCCGGCTCGCCGTCAAAGGTAGCAGCAAAGCCTTGCACAGTGCCGTTCGCCTCGCTCTTCAATTCGAGGTCGATGGGTGCAGCGAATCTTGTTTCGGGGGTAAATTTCAGCATCGGCTCAACCCAGTCGCAAAGCGCCGCCGTTGCGATGGTCGCAACAGCCATTTCTCTTTTCGCGCTTCGGACGCTCGCCACGAAGGGGCAGCCGTTTCCTGAAGAGTGGCCGGTGGTTCGTCCTTCCCTGCTGGCGAAGTTCACACAGTCGAGCCAAACCCAAGATAGGCAAATTTTCCTGTGCGGTCAATTTGCCTTACCCCGTTCGCACGCGCTAAGCGTGCCGTCCTCTATCTGCTGGGCAATATCCCGGAGCGTACGGGCCGCGCCGTCCTTTCCCTCGACCTGCGTCAATGCCCCGATTGTATAGGCCGTCAACCGGTCAATAATGACCTCCACGGGGGCGTCCAGTTTCTGGAACATGGTGACGGCACAAGATTCGATCAGCCGGTCACACAGTACTCTCTGCACCGCTTCAGCGGGGGTTCTTGGCTGTTCCATAGTGGCCTCCTTCATTTTGGTTGAGTAGGGATTGCTCATTGCTCACGGTTGCTTTGCCTTCAGTGTTCGGCGCAGGGCGTCCGTGATTTCGATCCGCTCCCGCGAATAATCCGGTATCTGCCTTGGGGGCCTCGGCGGCCGCGGATTCGCTTTTGGCGATTCGGGAATATTTGCCTCCCTCCAGCGGCAATGTTGGCGATAGCGTTCTCGCATACGCGCCATCGCGGCCTCATCTGGCCGCGGCGCGTCATCGTCAGGCCACTCGTAGCGACGCGCTTCTTCGGCAGCGCGTCGCTGTCGTTCGAGAACCGGTTTCATCACCCTGTCGATCTCGCCACGCAATTCGGACGGCGACGGCATGAAGCCGTGGCCCAAGGCATTCTGGTTGATCCGCCGTTCAGCCTCGAACAGCGCCCATTGGCTGACCCCTTCAAGCGCCTGAAGGTAGGCGGGCTTCACCAGCCTAAAATCTTTCGGCGTTCGGGACGGGTAAGCCGCCAACAAGCGGGTAAGCACGCCAAGCTTGTCAGTGTCGGAAGCGAGGCGGGAGGTATCCGGTGCTTTCGTCGGAAAATTCGCCGCTGTCATTGAACAATCCTCCTGACTGTTCGCTCCCGAGGGCCTCGAAAGTGGCCTCTAGAGCTTGTTCGGCAATGTGGGTTCTGTGCTGTTGCTGGTGACGGTGGTCTCCGTTACGGCGCGCGAAATCCGGCACGCGGCGAATCCAGTTGCGCCATGCGGCATTCCAGTCTCGCATCGTCTTTCCCTTGGCGCGGTAATAGTCGAGGAACATCGCGGCCTGCCGCTCGGCCTCGGCCAAATCAAGCCCAGCGGTGAAGGCGACCCCAAGATCCGGTAAGAAATCGTCGGGAAGGGCCATTGCGTGAGCGCGCAGAGCGCTCTCTCGGTTCAACGTGTTTTTTTCAACGAGTTCCTTATTAGAGGCACCGGAAACTTTCTTCCGGAAGTCCTGCTCAGAATTTCCGGTGGTCGCATCGTTTACGGGAAGCCTGTTTCCGCTGCTCGTCTCGTTTGCCGGAACCGCGCTTCCGGTGGTCACGTCCTGAAAACGATACAAATTCGATTTGCCCCGGCCCTTTGCCAGCGGTCGCTCTTCAATTTCAAGCCAGCCGCAAGCGCGGAGATTGCAAAGCGCATTCCGCACCGTGCGATCCGTCACACCAAGATCGGCGGCGATGGTTCCTTGCTTCGGAAAGCAATCGCCGGTTCCCGAGTCCATGTATGAAAATAGGCGATAGGCCACCCGGAAATCAGTCGCCGACAAGCGGCGATCTGCCGCCATGCGGTCGAGCAAGTCCAGCTTCCAGGCGGCGAATCCCCTCATGACGCGCCCCCGCCTCCGGTACGGGCGGGCAGCGCCAGCAGAAACGCCTTAAGATCATCGCTGAGAATGACCGTCCGCCTCCCATGCTTTCGCGCTTTGAGACGACCTTCTCGGATCGCGGCATAAAGATTGGTCCTGCCGATACCGGACACTTTGACCGCTTCATCGATGTGTAGTCCGATCTTCTGGATGTCCATTTCGTTGTGCTCCTTCAAGCCGAACGTGGGTGTTCGCTGAAGGATGCGCGGGAGCGCAGGAGATGTTTAGGGTAAAAACCCGAGTTTTCTTTCCGAGAATTTACCCTAGTCGCCGTCGTAGCGACTTAATCGATCCGCCGGACTTCCTCGATTAGTTGGCCGGCCGCCTCCAACGTCAGGAGACCGCCACGACGTAGCGTCACCCGCCGTCGTTTCTCAAAAGCAATCACCGGGTTGACCGCCGCGCACAGGAAACGAGCCGCCGGCCCGCCCTCTTTGCTGGCGCCGGGTGGCGTGTCAGTCCAGACGCGCCAAAGGGTGATCGCCGCATCCACAAACCGCGTAAAGGCAGGGTGATGCCGTCCGGTAAAGACGTTGTCAGCGTGCCAGCTCGCGACTATCTCATCGACCCACTCTTCGTGGAGGATCAGCTCGTCGAGCAGATCAAGAAAATCTTTGTGCCGATCTGGCAAAAAGGCGAGTGCAAAATTCGTCCCGTAAGGGGTCGGCTTCATTAGTTGTTCACGTAGCTTGCTTGCGGCGCGGGCAATCACACGAACTTGCTCGGCGTCCTTTTTCGCAGTTCGAAGTCTCTTTTCCTCAGCGAGGCATTCCCGCGCCATCCGCTCCAACGTGCGCGCAATGAAGCCGACCTTGTCCAAGCGGAAGTCCTGATAATGTGCAAACGTGACCAGCCTTTGCCAATCGTTGAACTCACTGGGCCAGTTCGGGTCCGGAACTGCTGCTGCAAGAGCCTGACGCTCATCCTCAGTGTAGCGAAACTCCCTCGCTGAGCCACCCATGGTGTCAGGCCCGCTCCAGCATCGGCACCACGCTCCCGTCATCATCCGGAGGCACCAGCGGCACAACCGCGCGCGCTGCTAGCTCGTCGAGTCCGTCGGCAATCCAGCGCCCATAATGGCGTTCAATCATGGCCACGCTTGTATCGTGCAAAGCGGCGACCAGCCGGATCGGGAGATTAGCGCGAATGCCACGGACGATGCTGGAGTGCCGCAAGGCATACGGGATCACGTCGGGGATTTCAGCGCGCTCGCGAATCGCATGCCACGGCCGCATAATTTCGCTCGCCGAATACCACGGCGCGCGCCCTGCCCTTTCCCATTGGATGCCGCCCGGGGCCTGTTTCCATCGCCAGCGTTCCAGCAATGGTGCCACGTCGGCCCGCTTGGTCGTCACCGGCAAAAGGGCGTCGAGCACGTCCTTTCCAACCGGGACAGGTGTGCTTCCGCTCTTGCCTCCCCTGCCCTTGCGGGAGACCGGCACCATGAGGCGTCCTTGCGCCCGCTGCACGTCACCGACCTTCATCCGTGCGATTTGGCTGAACCGCGCGCCGGTAGAGGCCAGAATGACCACGAAGCGATAGAGGTCGCCCTCCCACTCCTGCTCGGAATCGATTTCTCGGGCTGCACGGATCAGCCGTCCGATTTGTGCGTCAGAAAGTATCTGGTTGTCGCGTGCGAGTGGCACGGTGTCGTCATCATGTTGCATCGCAGCCTTGAGCCCGTGCTTGATGATGGCCGGCAGGTCCGATGGGAGCCGGGTACGATGCGCCGCGTGGGCACTATTCAGCGCCGCCTTGAAATCATTGACGAGGCGTTGCTTGCTTGTGGCCTTCAGACTGTCAGGTAGGCCGCTGTGCCATTTTTGGAGATCGTATTCCGTTAGCGCGTGCATTAACACGGCCGCCAAGGGCGATGCGGGAGCGGCCTTCTGCTTTCCCCGCGTTTCTTGGCCTAGGACGTAGCGCTGGAGCCGCTGGCCGGCATCGGATCGAACCTGCCTGCCCTTGCGCCTGCTGTCGCGGGCATCTCGCTCGGCAATGTAGGCTTCGACCGCAAGCCGTATCGTGAGCGGTGGTCCCTCTGCAACGGCTCTGGCTTCCGCCCTTGCTTGCTCGACGCACTTCTTAGCAGCCCGGACAGCGGCGTTATAATCTAGCGTCCCCTCGGTTAACTCATCATCGGCGGTACCAATTGGCTTTTGCCGATAGCCGACCCCGTTCCGCCAGCGGACGAGCCACCCGCCTCCGCCTCGTGTGCCCTTTCGATAACCAATGTGAACATCGGGATCGATACCTTTCCAATGTACCGTGCCTGACATCAGCTTGGAGCGAGCGTTGCGCGTGGTGATCGGCGCCTCTTTCAGAGTCTTCGCCATTCGTTTTCCGCCTTGAGATTCAACAATCGTCAAATATCTATCAAATATATGCCAGCGTACGCCAACGCACAAGAATGAATAAGTTATTGGTTATGCAGTACTTATGCGAACGCCCACGAACGGGCAGCCTTCGCAAACCAAGCCCTCTCACGGCGGTAACACGGGTTCGATTCCCGTTGGGCGTACCATTTTCTCACCCTGCAAGCGCATCGCTTCGCCTCCGAATAGCGTCCACGTTTGCTCCCCATCTTTTCCGAGGAAAAATGGAAATATACCGCTCGCGGTCTCTTGCTAGAATCCGAAGCGCTCTCTATAAGCCGCCTTGTCTTACAGCGAACAAAATCGCTGCAGCAGGCGCCCATCGTCTAGCGGTCTAGGACGCCGCCCTTTCACGGCGGAAACACGGGTTCGATTCCCGTTGGGCGTGCCATTCCTCTTCAAAGTCTTTAAGAAAATTTCGTAAGCCGCTGATTCGGCTGCGCCGTTTCGCGCCGCCTGGGAACTTAATTTGCTCTCGCCGCGTCCGTCACACGCAATTGAACCTTGCGTGTCCCCTGCCACAGATCGGCTGATACGGAACCCGCGACATGAACGGTGGCGCCGCGGTTGCCGAGCAGGAAATCGCCGAGCGGCGTCTCCGTCGCGCGGAAGGCAATGCCTTCCATGCGGCTGCCGTCCTGCCCCTCGAGCGTCACCTTCACGTGGTTGGCCCCGACCTGGCGGCTGTCGCGCAATCGATGCTGCGGAAAGGCGAAGAGCGGTTGCGGATGGCCGGATCCATAGGGACCGGCCTGGTCGAGAAGATCGACGAGGTCGAGCGTCGCCCCGGCGGCGGCCAGCGCGCCATCGACCTTGAGCGTTTGGACGGCGACGAGATCGCGAATGGCAGTTTCGGCGCGCTCTTCGAAGAATTGCCGAAGCTGGCCGAGCTTGCCCCGCTCGACCGTCAGCCCGGCAGCCATTGCGTGCCCGCCGCCTTTGACCAGCAGGCCGTTGTCGACGGCGGCACGGACGAGCCGCCCCATGTCGAAACCGTTGATGGAACGGCCGGATCCGGTTCCACGGCCGTTCGGATCGAACGCAATGGCAAAAGCCGGCCGGCGGAATTTCTCCTTTATGCGTGCCGCAATGAGGCCGACGATCCCGGGGTGCCAGTTCTGCCGGGCAGTGACGATCACCGACGCGCCCTCGCCCGTTCCGTATTCCGCCAGCACCTCGGCTTCCGCCTCCGCAAGCATCGCGGCCTCCATCGCCTGGCGATCGCGATTGAGTTCATCGAGCTGGCTGGCAATGACTTCCGCCGCCGCGGCATCGTCTAGGGTCAGCAGACGGCTGCCGAGCGCAGCGTCGCCGATGCGCCCACCGGCATTGATCCGCGGGCCAAGCAGGAAGCCGAGATGATAGGGTGTCACGGGTCCGCCGATCGCCGCCTTGCGCAAGAGTGCGGCGAGGCCCGCATTGCCCATGTGCCGTGCGGCTAGCAGTCCCTTGACGACATAGGCCCGGTTGAGGCCCTTGAGCGGCACCACGTCGCAGACGGTCGCAAGCGCCACCAGATCGAGCAGCGACAGGAGGTCGAAGGATGCCGCGCGCGGGTCGCCCCTGAGGCGGAGCACGCGCAGCGTATTGACGAGCACCAGATAGACCACGCCCGCAGCGCAGAGATGCCCCTGCCCCGACAGATCGTCCTCCCGGTTGGGATTGACCAGCGCGTGACACGGCGGCAGTACCGAGCCGACCTGATGGTGGTCGATAACCACGACATCGGTCCTGCGCTCTGCCGCCACCGTCAGCGCTTCATGGCTCGTCGAGCCGCAGTCGACCGTGACGATCAGTTCGGCGCCCCGGTCGATCAATTGATCGATCGCCTGCGGGTTCGGACCGTAGCCCTCGAAAATGCGGTCGGGAATATAGATCTCGGCGGCGATATCGAAATGCCGCAGGAAACGCGCCATGAGCGCGGACGAGGCCGCACCATCGACATCGTAGTCCCCGAAGATCACCACTTTCTCACGGCGACGAATGGCATCCGCCAGCCGCTCGGCCGCCTTGCGGCCGTCGGTCAGGGTGTCGGGGTCAGGCATCAGTGCGCGCAACGTGGGCTCGAGGAATGCCGACGCGTCGTCCAGTCCGACGCCGCGCCCGGCAAGCACGCGCGCGATCAGTTCGGAATAGCCGTGGACCTGACTGATGGCCAGCGCACGGTTCTGGCCCGCCTGATCGAGGCGCGACACCCAGCGCTGACCGCTGACCGAGCGTTCAACGCCGAGAAATGCCCGCTGGATCGGATCCGCCAAAACGTCCATCTGTCTACCCGCCCGAAGTCCCTCCGTTCTTAACGAAGATTTCGGCACTGAAAAACCGGCGGGGACGCAGTTCGGCCCGCAAGTCGCCAGTCGAAGCGGCTTCTCAACAGATTTGATGAGGACGCGCGGTCACCAGGCCTTCGGACGCTCGATCCTGATAACCTGCGGCTCGCCGACGAGATAGCCCTCGCCCTTGATCGAGACGATGGCCTTGCGTACGGAAGCCTCTGAGGTCGCATGCGTGACGAGGATGATCGTCTTCGGCTCGGCCGGATCGGCATAGTGCTTGGAATGCTGCATGATCGATTCCAGCGAGATGTCGTTCTCCGCCATGTGCTTCGCCACATTGGCAAAGACGCCCGTGCGGTCGACCACTTTCACCCGGATGAAGTAGCCGCCCTCATGGCTCTGCATCCGGGCCCGCTTATAAGGCAGCAGCGCCTTCGCCGGACGGCCGAATGCCGGAACGTGCTGCGCGCCCGGGCGGCTCTTGGCGATGTCGGCGATATCGCCAAGCACGGCCGATGCGGTCGCGTCCCCACCTGCGCCCGGGCCGACCATCAGGAGCTCGCCAAGAATATCGGATTCGATCGCAACCGCATTGGTCACCCCGTCGACCTGCGCGATGACGGTGTCGTGAGGCACCATGGTCGGATGGACGCGCTGCTCTATGCCGCTATCGGTTCGCTGGGCGACTCCGAGAAGCTTGATCCGGTAGCCGAGGTCGGAAGCCGCCTGAATATCTTCGATCGAGATGTTGGTGATGCCCTCGAGATAGATGTCGTCCGCAGCAATCGCGGTGCCGAAGGCAAGGCTCGTCAGGATCGAGAGCTTGTGCGCTGTATCGTTGCCCTCAATGTCAAAGGCCGGATCGGCCTCGGCGTAGCCGAGACGCTGAGCCTCCTTGAGGCACTCCTCGAAGGAGAGCCCCTCCTTCTCCATCTTCGTCAGGATGTAATTGCACGTGCCGTTCATGATCCCGTAGACGCGCGAGATCGTGTTGCCGGTCATCGACTCACGAAGCGCCTTGATGACGGGAATGCCGCCGGCGACCGCAGCTTCGTAATTCAGAAGCGCGCCATGCTGCTCGGCAATTTCCGCCAGTTCGATACCATGTGCTGCCAGAAGTGCCTTATTGGCGGTCACCACATGGATGCCGCGCGTGAGCGCCGCCTTCACGCAAGAATAGGCCGGATCTCCGGCGCCCCCCATCAATTCGACGAAGACGTCGATGTCTGCTTCCGACGCCAGGGAAACGGCGTTCTCAAACCAGGCGATTCCCGCAAGCTTTAGCCCCCGATCCTTCGACCGGTCCCTTGCCGCCACGGCCGAAATCTCGATCGCCCTGCCGCATGTGGTCGCCAGCGTCTCATGACGATCCTGGAGAATCCGCACGAGCGAGGCACCGACGGTTCCCAAGCCCGCAATGCCGATTTTGAGGGCATCTGCCATAGCATGTTCCTAACACGTAGAGGCGCCCCGCCAGACCGGGCGGGGCAATTTGGGTGCGGAAACGGGGCCTGCCCGGCTCCTTACCGATGTGCGTTGAGCGAGATGACGTTGTGCATCGTCTCGTCCGCCGAAGAAAGGAAGCGCTTGATGTTGCGCGCGGCCTGGCGGATCCGGTGTTCGTTCTCCACCAGCGCGAGACGAACATAATCGTCCCCCTGCTCGCCGAAGCCGATGCCCGGAGCAACGGCGACATCCGCTTTCTCGACGAGAAGCTTGGAAAATTCGAGCGAACCGAGATGGCGGAACTTCTCGGGAATCTTTGCCCAGGCGAACATCGTCGCCGGGGGCGGCGGCACCTCGAAACCAGCCTTGCCGAAGCTTTCCACCATGACGTCGCGGCGCCGCTTGTAGATGGCGCGCACCTCGGCGATGTCGCTGCCGTCACCGTTCAGTGCCTGCGTCGCCGCCACCTGGATCGGGGTGAATGCGCCATAGTCCAGATAGGACTTCACGCGCGTCAGCGCCGCGATCAGTCGTTCGTTGCCGACGGCGAAGCCCATGCGCCAGCCGGGCATGGAGAAGGTCTTCGACATCGACGTGAATTCGACCGTTACATCGGCCGCACCCGGCACTTCCAGAACCGAAGGCGGCGGTGCGTCGTCGAAGTAGATTTCCGAATAGGCGAGATCCGACAGCACGATGATGTCGTGCTTCTTCGCAAAGGCGATCACATCCTTATAGAAATCGAGCGTGGCGACCTGCGCCGTCGGATTGGACGGATAATTGAGGATCAGCGCCAGCGGCTTCGGGATCGAGTGCCGGACCGCACGCTCGAGCGGCGGGAAAAAGCTCTCGTCCGGCTCGACCGAAATCGAGCGGATGACGCCGCCTGCCATCAGGAAGCCGAAGGCGTGGATCGGATAGGTCGGATTCGGGCAGAGGACGACGTCGCCCGGTGCAGTGATGGCTTGCGCCATGTTGGCGAAGCCTTCCTTGGAGCCGAGGGTCGCGACGACCTGCGTCTCGGGATTGAGCTTGACGCCGAAGCGGCGTGCATAATAGGCGGCCTGCGCACGGCGCAGCCCGGGAATGCCCTTCGATGACGAATAGCGATGCGTCCGTGGGTCCTGGACGACTTCGCACAGCTTGTCCACGATGGACTGCGGAGTCGGAAGATCCGGATTGCCCATGCCGAGGTCGATGATGTCAGCACCGGCCGCTCGCGCGCTAGCTTTCAAACGGTTGACCTGTTCGAAAACATAGGGCGGCAAACGCCGGACTTTATGAAACTCTTCCATCTCCAGACCTCATTTGGCGCGCGTCTTTGCCAGCCCTTGGGCTCTTCGCTCGACATGCGCGGGGTGAACGGCCGCCATCGCGGCCATTCACCGCTTTGCGGCCAAATCACGAGAAAGGCAAGCGCTAATTCTCGATCTGTTTCAGCGTGTCGGCACCGTGCTGCTCGGCCAGAAGCTGCAATTCCTTCAGGCGAAGCTGATACTCGGCTTCGGAGATCGCGCCGGACCGGCGCTGCCCGGCAAGTGCGGTCAACTGCCCCTGCATGTTCAGGGCCTCCTCACTGGTCATCTGCTGCATGGCGGCAGGCCTCTGGCCGTAAACCGAAGGATAGGTGGCAAGGTCCGCCGTCGAATTGCAGCCCGCGAGCACGCCAGCGAGAATCAGTGCGGACATCCAAGAGAGCGAACGCTGTTTTCCGACGGCAAGCATGCTGGCGATGACCTCTGTTTCTGCGGCGCGACGATGCGCTACAGCCCCGTGCGTGTCTTATGAGACGCGCAAAGATCGCCGTAGCACTTTGATCTGCTGCATGTTTTTGTCCTCCGATCGGCTACGATCAAGGGAACATGCAGTAGCCCTTGTAATCATTTTCGGGCAGAATGTAAAAATACAAAACAAACAAGATGCTGTGGAGGACGCCGGGTGACAGCAGAGAAGGCCGAGGGCGCTACGGGCTTTGCCGGCTTCGACCCGAAATCGGTCGAGCCTTACATCGTCAAGGATCCCGAAAGCCTGGCCATCAACATGGCTCGCGCGGCAGAGCAGCTCGGAAAAGCCGCTTCTGCATGGCTCGCCCCCCGCGAAACGGGCGAGAAGACGGATAGCTTCGCCGAGCCGGTCTCCGATATGGTCAAGACGCTCTCCAAGGTCTCGGAATACTGGCTCTCCGATCCCCGGCGCACACTCGAAGCCCAGACCCATCTTCTCGGCAGCTTCTTCGATATGTGGTCGCGGACGCTCCATCGCATGGCGGGCGACGCCGTGGAGGATCCGGCCAACCTACAGCGCAACGACAAGAGCTTCGCCGACGAAGACTGGGTGAAGAATCCGTTTTTCGACTTCATCCGCCAGGCATATTTCGTCACCTCCGACTGGGCGGAGCGCATGGTGAAGGACGCCGAGGGCCTTGACGATCATACCCGCCACAAGGCGGCCTTCTACGTTCGCCAGATTGCCAGCGCTCTTTCTCCGACCAACTTCATCACGACCAATCCGCAGCTCTATCGCGAGACCGTGGCGTCGAACGGCGCCAATCTCGTGAAAGGCATGCAGATGCTTGCGGAAGACATCGCCGCCGGGCGCGGCGAGCTTAGGCTCCGCCAGACGGACACCAGCAAGTTCGCCATCGGAGAGAACATTGCGATCACTCCGGGCAAGGTGATCGCACAGAACGATGTTTGCCAGGTGCTGCAATACGAGGCGAGCACCGAGACCGTGCTGAAGCGGCCGTTGCTTATTTGCCCACCCTGGATCAACAAATTCTACGTGCTGGACCTCAACCCGGAGAAATCCTTCATCAAATGGGCGGTCGATCAGGGCCAGACGGTCTTCGTCATTTCCTGGGTGAACCCTGACGAACGCCATGCCTCCAAGGACTGGGAGGCCTATGCACGCGAAGGCATAGGCTTCGCGCTCGATATCATCGAGCAGGCAACCGGCGAGCGCGAAGTCAATTCCATCGGCTATTGCGTCGGCGGGACGCTGCTGGCTGCCACCCTGGCGCTCCATGCCGCGGAAGGGGACGAGCGCATTCGGTCCGCGACGCTCTTCACCACGCAGGTGGATTTCACTCACGCCGGCGACCTCAAGGTCTTCGTGGACGACGACCAGATCCGCCACCTCGAAGCCAATATGAGCGCCACCGGCTACCTCGAAGGCTCGAAAATGGCGTCGGCCTTCAACATGCTCCGGGCCTCGGAACTGATCTGGCCCTATTTCGTCAACAATTACCTCAAGGGCCAAGATCCCCTGCCCTTCGACCTGCTTTACTGGAACTCCGATTCGACGCGAATGCCCGCGGCAAACCACTCTTTCTATCTGCGCAACTGCTATCTGGAAAACAGGCTCTCCAGGGGCGAGATGGTGCTTGCCGGCCGCCGCGTATCCCTCGGCGACGTCAAGATCCCCATCTACAATCTCGCGACGAAGGAGGATCACATCGCGCCGGCAAAGTCGGTTTTCCTCGGCAGCAGCAGCTTCGGCGGCAAGGTGACCTTCGTGCTCTCCGGCTCCGGGCACATCGCCGGTGTCGTCAACCCTCCGGCGCGAAGCAAGTATCAATACTGGACGGGAGGCGCGCCGAAGGGCGACTTCGAGACCTGGCTGGGCAAGGCGAAGGAGACGGCCGGATCCTGGTGGCCGCATTGGCAGGGTTGGGTCGAACGGCTCGACAAACGCAGGGTTCCGGCGCGCAAGGCCGGAGGTCCGCTCAATTCCATCGAGGAGGCGCCCGGCTCCTACGTGCGCGTGCGCGCCTAACCCGAAACGACTGACCGCAGAGAGTGCAATCCCCTTGAATTTCTCTCGCCCGCTCGTCCCTGCGACGCTTGTGCAGCGTTACAAGCGCTTCCTGTTCGACGCTATTCTGGCCGATGGAACGGCAATTACCGGTTCATGCCCGAATACCGGTTCGATGCGTGGCCTGACCACACCGGGCTCACCGGTCTGGCTCTCGGAACACGACAGTCCGACACGCAAGTATCGCCACATGCTGGAGATCGTCGAGGCCGACGGCACGCTGGTCGGCATCAACACCGGCTTGCCGAACCGGATCGCCGAAGAGGCGATCAGGGCCGGACAGGTGGGCAATCTTCACACCTACGGCACGCTCCGGCGCGAGCAGCGATACGGCCGCAACTCCAGGATAGACATTCTGCTCAGTGATACGGAAAAGGGCCTCGCCTATGTCGAGGTGAAGAACGTCCATTTCAGCCGCGTCCGCGGTCTGGCCGAATTCCCCGACAGCCCGACCCAGCGCGGCGCGAAACATCTCGAGGAACTGGGCGATATGGTCGAGGCGGGACACCGCGCGATCATGCTCTATCTTATCCAGAGAGGCGATTGCAGTCGCTTCCGCATATGCCGTGAGCTCGACCCGGTCTATGCTCGTGCTTTCGAAAGGGCGAGCGCACGCGGGGTCGAGGCCTATGCGGTCAAATGCGCGGTGTTGCCGGCGCAAATCGTGGCGGCAGGACCGATCGTAGTGGACGAACCGGTCCCTGCTGTTTTATGAAAATCGCCTGAAACAACGGAAATCTGGAATGGTAACTTACATCGAGGCCGACGCGGCTCCCTACAAGAACACCGGTGTCATTCGACTTTACGGGCCGGAGGGATTTGAAGGCATGCGCAAGGCCTGTCAGGTGACCGCACGCTGCCTTGACGAGCTCGTGGCGCGCGTGAGCCCGGGCGTGACGACGGACGAGATCGACCGCTTCGTCTTCGAGTTCGGCATGGACCACGGCGCACTCCCTGCAACCCTCAATTATCGCGGCTACACGAAATCTTCGTGCACCTCGATCAATCACGTGGTCTGTCACGGCATCCCCAACGACAAGCCACTGCGCGAAGGAGACATCGTCAACATCGACGTGACCTATGTGGTCGATGGCTGGCACGGTGATTCAAGCCGGATGTATCCCGTCGGAGAGATAAAGCGTGCCGCCGAGCGCCTCCTGGACGTGACACATGAATGCCTGATGCGCGGCATAGCAGCGGTTCGCCCCGGCGCGCGCACGGGGGCAATCGGCGAGGCGATCCAGGCCTATGCGGAAGCCGAGCGTTGCTCGGTGGTTCGCGACTTCTGCGGCCACGGCGTCGGCCGGCTCTTTCACGACGCGCCCAATATCCTTCACTATGGCAGCGCCAATGACGGGCCGGAGCTCAAGGAAGGCATGATCTTCACGATCGAACCGATGATCAATCTTGGCCGCCCGCATGTGAAGGTCCTCTCGGACGGTTGGACGGCGGTTACGCGCGATCGATCGCTGTCGGCACAATACGAACACACGGTGGGCGTCACGGCGGACGGCTGTGAAATATTCACGCTCTCACCGGCCGGTCTCTTCAAGCCCGGCATTCACGTTGTGGGCGACGCGTGACGAAAACCCCGCCCGCCGAACCCGACGACCTTTTCGACGCCGCCGACGAAAGTCGGTTTTTCCCGCAGAAGCGGACCCGCAACAGCGTCGCAACCGCGCCGGCGCCGGCAAGCAACACGCACTATCACGGCCATCGGGATCGCCTGAGAGCCCGCTACCGCGAACACGGGGATGCGGCGCTGGCGGATTACGAACTCCTCGAGCTCATCCTCTTTCGCCTCATCCCCCGCCGCGATACCAAGCCGATCGCCAAGGCGCTGCTCGACCGCTTCGGCACGCTGGCAGCCGTCTTCGGCGCTCCCTTGCACCTCCTTCAGGAAGTCAAAGGCGTCGGAGAGTCCGTTGCGCTCGATCTCAAGCTCGTCGCGACCGCCAGCCACCGCATGCTCAGGAGCGAATTGCGCAACAGGCAGGTTCTGTCCTCCTGGAGCGCCGTGATCGACTATTGCCATGCAGCGATGGCGCATGAGACGAAGGAGCAGTTCCGGATCCTTTTCCTCGACAAGCGCAACGCGCTGATCGCCGACGAGGTGCAGCAGCAAGGAACGATCGACCACACGCCCGTATATCCCCGCGAGGTGGTCAAGCGCGCTTTAGAGCTTTCCGCTACCGCCTTGATTCTAGTGCACAACCATCCCTCCGGAGACCCGACGCCGTCACGCGCCGACATCGACATGACCAAGCTCATCGCCGAGGCCGCCAAGCCGCTCGGCATTACGCTTCACGATCACGTCATCATCGGCAAGGACGGCCACGTCAGCCTCAAAGGGCTTCGATTGTTCTGATGAAAAATATGCAGCAGACGCATCCAGAACAGGGTGCTGCGGCATTGCACGTCATCAAACGGTGCGATTGACGATATAGCTGTGCCTGCGCGAAAAATGCCGCATCGCACAACGATTCTCACCCGAGCAGGGGAAGCGTTCATGAACCAGTACGATCTCATCGTCGTCGGCAGTGGTCCGGCCGGGCGCAGGGGCGCCATCCAGGCCGCGAAGCTTGGCAAGAAGGTGCTCGTCATCGAACAGGGAAAGCGGGTCGGTGGCGTTTCCGTCCACACCGGTACCATTCCGTCGAAAACGCTGCGTGAAACGGCGCTCAACCTGACCGGCTGGCGCGAGCGCGGCTTCTACGGACGTTCCTATCGGGTCAAGCAGGAAATCAGCGCCGAGGATCTGCGCCGTCGTCTCATCATCACGCTCAATCACGAGGTGGAGGTGCTCGAACACCAGTTCGCGCGAAACCGCGTACAGCACATCCGTGGCAGGGCGAGCTTCGTCGGGCCCACGACGCTTGAGATCTCGAAAGATGACGACGAAAGCATGCTCGTTTCCGGAACCAGCATCCTGCTTGCCGTGGGAACGAAGCCCTTTCGGCCCGACTACATGCCTTTCGACGGCAGGACGGTCGTCGACAGTGACGAACTGCTCGATATTCGTGAACTGCCCCGCTCGCTTGTAGTGATCGGCGCCGGCGTCATCGGCATCGAATACGCCACCATCTTCAGCGCCCTCGACATCCAGGTGACGGTCATCGACCCGAAGACCACCATGCTCGATTTCATCGACCGGGAGATCGTCGAGGACTTCACCTATCAGTTGCGTGACCGCGCGATGAAACTGAACCTGGGCCAGAAGGCGGAGAAAGTGGAGCGTCTCGACAACGGCAAGGTGCTGCTTACCCTCGACAACGGCCGCAAGATCACGACGGAAATGGTGCTTTTCGCCGCCGGTCGGATGGGCGCGACGGATGCGCTCAATCTCCCCGCGGCAGGTCTCGAGGCCGATGCCCGCGGTCGGCTGAAGGTCAATCCGGAAACGTTCCAGACGACGGTTCCGAATATCTACGCCGCGGGAGATGTCGTCGGCTTTCCGAGCCTCGCCTCGACGTCGATGGAACAGGGCCGCGTCGCGGCGCGCGTTGCGGTCGGCGCGATCGCCAAGGAGCCGCAGAAATATTTCCCCTACGGCATCTATGCCGTGCCGGAAATCTCCACCTGCGGCCTATCGGAGGAAGAGGTCAAAGAGCGCGGGATTCCCTACGAATGCGGCATCGCGCGGTTCCGCGAGACTTCGCGCGGGCACATCATGGGCCTGGATTCGGGACTCTTGAAGATGATCTTCTCGCTTAGGACGCGGCGGCTGCTCGGCGTCCATATCATCGGCGAAGGTGCGACCGAACTCGTCCATATCGGACAAGCCGTCCTCAACCTGAAGGGCACCGTCGAATATTTCGTCGAGAATACTTTCAACTACCCTACCCTCGCCGAAGCCTACAAAATCGCCGGCCTGGACGCGTGGAACCGCATGGGAGAGATCAAGGCGGAGTGAGACGGGAGCCGGGATAGCCCTTCACCCCCCCGCCGGGACCTCCCCGCCGGGGCGAAGGTGGCCGGCAGGCCGGATGAGGGGCGGATACGCTGCGGAATCAGTTGGCGCGGACCACCGCGTCGCCGCGCTCGGCAAGTGCTGCCAGATCGGCCGGCTTCAGTTCCACCGACTCGCCGCAGCCGCAGGCCGAAGTTTGATTAGGGTTGTTGAAGGTGAAGCCCGAGCGCAGCGTGGTGGTCTCGAAATCCATCTGCGTGCCCAGAAGGTAAAGGACGGCCTCCGGGGCCACCCAGACCTTGGCATCCTGGTGCTCGATCAGGTCGTCCTTCGAATTGGGTTCGCTCACGAGATCGATGGCATATTCCATGCCGGCGCAACCGCCCTTCTTGATGCTGACACGGATGCCCTTGGCCCCGCCTCCGGCATTTTCCACGATCGACCGAACGCGCCCGGCGGCGGCATCGGTCAGGCTCATTACGGCAAAGCCCATAGGCTCCATCTCCTTCGTATCGCCGGGTTAAAGGCCCGGCGCTTTCCAGACTGAATGTAATGCCCGTGCGCCAACGGATCAATATCGGCAGGTGCTCAATACCAGCCGAGCGCAACCTGCGCCTCTTCCGACATCCGGTCAGGCGTCCACGGCGGATCGAAGGTCATCGATACTTCGACGCCCGAAACGCCCTCGACTGCGCCGACGGCATTTTCGACCCAGCCCGGCATCTCACCGGCAACGGGGCAGCCCGGTGCGGTCAGCGTCATGTCGATCTTCACCATCCGGTCGTCTTCAATGTCGATCTTGTAGATGAGACCGAGTTCGAAGATGTCCGCCGGTATTTCCGGATCGTAGACGGTTTTGAGCGCCGCGATGATGTCGTCGCTGAGGCGCGCCAGTTCCTCCGGCGGAATGGCCGAATGAACGATACCTTCGCGGACGTCGACTTTTTCTTGTGTTTGCTCGAGACTCATGTCCGTCTCCCTAAGCGAAAAACTTGCGTGCGTGTTCCAGCGCGTCCGCCAGCGCATCGACCTCGGCCCGGGTGTTGTAAAGACCGAAGGACGCCCGGCATGTGGAGGTGACGCCGAACCGTTTCAAGAGTGGCTGCGCACAATGTGTTCCGGCGCGCACGGCAATGCCGGCACGGTCGATGACCATCGACACGTCATGAGCATGGATGCCGGCGATCTCGAAGGAAAAGATACTCCCCTTGCCGGGTGCGTCGCCGAAGACCCGAAGCGAATTGATCGAGGACAGGCGTTCGCGGGCATAGGCCGTCAAGCTCGCCTCATGTGCCCTGATCGCCTCGCGGCCGACCTTCTCCATGTAATCGAGCGCATAGCCGAGCCCGATCGCCTGGACGATCGGCGGCGTACCGGCCTCGAAGCGATGCGGCGGATCGTTGTAGGTGACGCGGTCCTCGGTCACTTCCTCGATCATCTCGCCACCACCCATGAAGGGGCGCATTTCCTTCAGCCGTTCGGTCTTGCCATAGAGCACGCCGATGCCGGAAGGACCGTAGAGCTTGTGACCGGTCATCACATACCAGTCGCAATCGATGTCCTGGACGTCGACCGGCATATGCACCGCACCCTGGCTGCCGTCGACAAGCACCGGAATGCCGCGCTCGCGGGCAATGCGGCAGATCTCCTTGACCGGAACCACCGTGCCCAGCGCGTTCGACATGTGCGTGATGGCGATGAGCTTCGTCCGCTCCGTCAGGCATTTGACGAAGTCCTCGATGTGGAATGCGCCGTCGTCGTCGATCGGCGCCCAGACGAGCTTCGCGCCCTGCCGCTCACGAATAAAGTGCCAGGGAACGATGTTGGAGTGATGCTCCATGATCGAGATGACGATCTCATCCGCCTCGCCAAGTTTCGGCATTCCATAGCCGTAAGCGACCGTGTTGATCGCCTCGGTCGAGGACTTGGTGAAGATGATGTTGTCAACCGACGGGGCATTCAGGAAGCGGCGAACCTTTTCGCGCGCCTGTTCGTAGGCCTCCGTCGCGGCATTCGACAGGAAATGCAGGCCGCGGTGGACGTTGGCATATTCGTTGGAATAGGCATGGGCAACGGCGTCGATGACGAGCTGCGGCTTCTGCGCCGACGCGCCGTTGTCCAGATAGACGAGCGGCTTTCCATAGACCGTCCGTGAAAGGATCGGGAAATCCTTCCTGACCGCTTCGACGTCGTATGCCGCTACCGGCGGCGCAGGATGTTCCATGTCTTTATCCAATCAGGCGTGCTTTTCGAGCCAGGCCGCGACGATGTCTTCCAGCGCCTCGACCAGCGCCTCGTCGTCTTCCAATTCCTCGACGATCTCGGCGACGAAAGCATTGACGAGCATCGCACGCGCCTTGTTTTCCGGAATGCCGCGAGCGAGAAGGTAGAAGAGCTGCGTGTGATCGATATCGATGACCGTTGCACCGTGACCGCACTGCACGTCATCTGCAAAGATTTCGAGTTCCGGCTTCGCCGAAAAATCGGCGTCGTCGGACAGGAGCAGCGTGTTGCAGGACATTTTCGCGTCGGTCTTCTGCGCATCCTGTGCGACCAGGATCTTGCCCTGAAACACGCCCTTCGCCCGATCGAAGACGACGTTGCGGATGATCTCGCTCGATGTCGTGTGCGGCACGTCATGGCTCAACGTGAACGTCAGATCCGTGTGGCTGTCGCCGCCGAGCAGGTTGATCCCGCGCAGCGTGAGGTCGGAGCCCTCGCCGCTCGCACGGCCATGCAACTCCTGACGGACCAGCTTCCCGCCGGCATTGATGACGAAGAGGTGCAGCTTCGCGTCCTTGCCGAGATCGAAGCGGATCTGACCGAGATGCGTATCGGCCGGACCCTGCTGCTGCAGGATGATCCAGATCACGTCGGCGCCGTCTGCAAGCGTCACGTCGCTTACCGAGGAAACGAAGCTCGGCTCGGCATTTGTGCAAAGATGGCGCTCGATCACCGTCGCTTTCGCGCCGGCGCCGAAGGAAACCGGAAAGCGCGTATGCGCCTGACCATGACTCTGAACCACCTGGATTTCGATCGGAGCTTCGATCTGCGCGCCGGCGGCGACGGCAATTTCCAGTCCGCCGCGAACGAGGCCGCCATTGATCCGGCCGATCGCATCGTCCGAGCCGAGCACGGAAAGCCCGGCTACCGCCGAACCATCGAGCAGGCTCTCGGTATAGGAACGCGCCGTCAAATGCTCGGGAACGTTCTTGATATCCGCTTGGCCGTTGCGCACGGACAGAACAGACGACCCCGGAACAACCGGCTCCACGCGCTCGGCAAAGGCGGTCGGATCGGCCGCCGGCACCGCTCGCAGCAGCGTGCGCAGGTCGGTATAATGCCAGGCTTCGACGCGGCGCGTCGGCAGACCTGCCGTCTTCAACTCGTGAACCAGCGTGTCGCGCAGCGACAGCACGGCGCCGTCGCCCGGCAGATCACCGATCTGCGCCGTATAGGCATCGACGAGCGCCGTTTCGGCCGCCGTCATTTTTATGGCCTGTTGCATATTCATTCGAACACTCCTTCGACAGGCGTCAGGCTGCCGCCTCGATGATATCCGCGTAGCCGTTGGCCTCGAGTTCGTGCGCCAGCGTCTTGTCGCCGGACTTGATGACCTGGCCCTTGTAAAGGACGTGGACGGTGTCGGGAACGATGTAGTTGAGCAGGCGCTGGTAGTGCGTGATGACGACGACAGCACGATCCGGCGAGCGCAGTGCGTTGACGCCATCGGCAACGATCTTCAGCGCATCGATGTCGAGTCCGGAGTCGGTCTCGTCGAGAACGCAGAGCTTCGGCTCGAGCAGAGCCATCTGCAGGATTTCCGCGCGCTTCTTCTCGCCGCCCGAGAAGCCGACATTGAGCGGACGGCGCAGCATATCGGGCGCGATCTTCAGCTCGGCGGCAGCTTCCTTGACGCGGCGCATGAATTCCGGCGTCGTCAATTCCTCTTCGCCGCGATACTTGCGCTGTTCGTTCATCGCCACCTTCAGGAACTGCATGGTGGCGACGCCCGGGATCTCGACCGGATACTGGAACGCGAGGAAGATGCCCTTTGCAGCACGCTCCGAAGCGTCGAGCTCCAGGATGCTTTCGCCGTTATAAAGGATGTCGCCTTCGGTCACTTCATAATCTTCGCGCCCGGACAGGATATAGGAGAGCGTCGATTTGCCGGAGCCGTTCGGCCCCATGATGGCCGCGACTTCGCCAGCCTTCACCGTCAGGTTCAGGCCGCGGATGATCTCGGTGCCGTCCTCGGCGATGCGTGCGTGCAGGTTCTTGATTTCAAGCATGTGTGTTCGTCCTCTTGGGAAACGAAATCTTCTATCGCGCACAACGTGCGCCGGTTCGGTATTCGGACGGGCCTCAGCCCACGGATCCTTCGAGCGAGATGCCGATCAGCTTCTGCGCCTCGACGGCGAATTCCATCGGCAATTCCTGAATGACTTCCTTGACGAAGCCGTTGACGATCAGAGCGATCGCAGCCTCTTCCGGAATGCCGCGCTGCAGGCAGTAGAAAAGCTGGTCCTCGGAAATCTTGGACGTCGTCGCCTCGTGCTCGAACTGCGCCGTCGAATTCTTCGCCTCGATATAGGGCACCGTGTGCGCACCGCACCGGTCGCCGATCAGAAGCGAATCGCACTGCGTGAAGTTGCGGGCGTTCTCGGCCTTGCGGTGCGCCGAGACCTGACCGCGATAGGTGTTTTCCGAAACACCGGCCGCAATGCCCTTGGAGATGATGCGGCTCGACGTGTTCTTGCCGAGGTGGATCATCTTCGTGCCCGAGTCGATCTGCTGGTGACCATTGGAAACCGCGATCGAGTAGAACTCGCCGCGCGAACCGTCGCCGCGCAGGATGCAGGACGGATACTTCCAGGTGATCGCCGAACCGGTCTCGACCTGAGTCCAGGAGATCTTCGAGTTCTTGCCGCGGCAATCGCCACGCTTGGTCACGAAATTATAGATGCCGCCCTTGCCCTGCTTGTCGCCAGGATACCAGTTCTGCACCGTCGAATACTTGATTTCGGCATCGTCGAGCGCAATCAGTTCGACCACTGCCGCATGAAGCTGGTTCTCGTCGCGTTGCGGCGCCGTGCAGCCTTCGAGATAGGAGACATAGGCGCCTTCGTCGGCGATGATCAGCGTACGCTCGAACTGGCCCGTGTTCTTCTCGTTGATGCGGAAATAGGTCGAAAGCTCCATCGGGCACCGAACGCCCTTCGGCACATAGACGAAGGAACCGTCGGTAAAGACCGCTGAGTTCAGCGTCGCATAGAAGTTGTCCGACTGCGGTACGACCGTACCGAGATACTTCCGCACGAGGTCGGGATGCTCCCGCATCGCCTCGGAGATCGACATGAAGATGACGCCGGCCTTCTTCAGCTCTTCCTTGAAGGTGGTGACGACGGAGACCGAATCGAACACCGCATCGACGGCGATCTTCGACTTCTCGACGCCGGCGAGAATCTCCTGTTCCTTCAGCGGAATGCCGAGCTTCTCGTAGACCTTGAGGAGCTCCGGGTCGACCTCGTCGAGCGACTTCGGCCCGGTCGTGCCCTTCGGCGCCGCGTAATAATGAATGTCGTTGAAGTCGATCTTCGGATAGCGGACGCGCGCCCAGGTCGGCTCCTCCATGGTCTGCCAGCGGCGATAAGCCTCGAGGCGCCATTCGAGCATCCATTCCGGTTCGTTCTTCTTGGACGAGATCAGGCGGATAATATCCTCGGACAGCCCCTTCGGAGCCAGGTCCATCTCGATCGTCGTCTCGAAGCCGTATTTATACTGGTCCACGTCGATCTGGCGGACCTGATCAATGGTTTCCTGCACGGCAGGCATGTCGTTCTCCAATCTCGCCGGATCCAAGGTCCGGCAGCTTGTCAATACGATGCAAGTGTTCGCGCACCGCTTATGTAATGGCTAAAAGGCGTTTTTCACCCCATTTGCCAAGCGGAAAATTGCTTTTCCGCAATTTCATTCAAGGCTCTCCGCTTCACGCCGCCTGTCCGGCCGAGCGTCGCCGCGCCGCCACTTTCGCGAATACTGCCGCGCAGCGCTCGATTTCCGCTGGCGTCGTCGTCTCGCCGATCGAAATCCTCAGCGCACCCTGGCGCGGATCGTAGCCCATAGCCGTCAGGACGTGACTTTGCCCGACCTTCCCGGACGAACAGGCCGAGCCCGCCGACAAGGCGACGCCCTCGAGATCGAAAGCGATCTGTCCGGTCTCGGCTTTCAGCCCCGGAAGCGTGAAAAAGCATGTATTTGCCATGCGGCACTCGTCGCGCCCGTGGATCACCACATCGGGGGCGCAGGACTGCATTTCCGCCTCGAGGCCGTCGCGCAGCGCTGCTATCGCGGCCATGCGTCCGTCGATATTCCCGGCGGCGGCGCGGGCCGCGGCCGCAAAACCTGCAAGCGCCGCTGCATTCTCGGTCCCCGAACGGTGTCCCTTCTCCTGTCCGCCGCCGCGGATCAGTGGAGACGGCATCATGATCTCGCCGCGGGCGACGAGTGCGCCCGCTCCCTTCGGGCCGCCGATCTTGTGCGACGACAGGATCACAAAATCGGCACCGAGCGACTCGATCGAAAACGGCAGACGGCCGGCCGCCTGGACCGCATCGACGACCAGGATACCGCCATGTGCGCGCACGATCGCCGCAACCTCGTCGACCGGCTGAATGATGCCCGTTTCATTATTGGCAAGCATCACGGCCACCATCGGCAGACCGGTCTCTCGGTCATGGGCCTTAAGCAGATCTTCGAGCGCCTCGCAGTCGACGATCCCGGCGCTTGTCACCGCTATCTCGCAAACATCCTCGCGCGCGAAACGCCCGCCCTCGCGCACTGCCGGATGCTCGATCGCCGAAACATAGAGCTTGCCTGCCTTCAGCGGCGTGCGCCCCATGCGGAACTGCGGCGTCAGCACCAGGTTCGCGGCTTCCGTCGCGCCGCTGGTAAAGACGACCGCTGCGGGTTGCGCGCCGCAGAGAGTGGCAACATCGCGTCGGGCGCTTTCCACGAGGGCGCGCACCGCACGCCCTTCGCCGTGAACCGAAGAGGGATTGCCGAGCTGATCGAGCGCGAACAGGAGCGCCTCGCGCGCTTCCGGCAGAAGCGGCGCCGTGGCGTTCCAGTCCATGTAGATGCGCGATCCCGACATCGATTCCTTCGCTAGGCCTGCTGCGACCGCTTCGAGCGGCCCGTTGCATTTTCCTTGAATTTTCCGCGCCGCTTGCCTTAAGAGACGAAGCTCATGCGGACGTCCGCACCAAAGTTTTGAACGGTTCTAAAGTAGGTTCTAGAAAAGCTGACTGGTTTAGTCAAGACAGATCGGCACCAAGAACGACGGAATTGAACCAAAGCACTCCCGGAGAGCCAATGCCCGAAATCATCTTCAACGGACCGGCCGGTCGCCTTGAGGGCCGCTATCAGCCTTCGAAGCAGAAGAGCGCACCGATTGCGATCATCCTGCATCCGCACCCGCAGTTCGGCGGCACGATGAACAACCAGATCGTATACCAGCTCTTCTACATGTTTCAGAAGCGCGGCTTTACCACCTTGCGCTTCAATTTCCGGGGCATCGGGCGCAGCCAGGGCGAATTCGACCATGGTGCCGGCGAGCTTTCCGACGCGGCGTCCGCGCTGGACTGGGTGCAGAGTCTGCACCCGGATTCCAAGAGCTGCTGGGTCGCCGGCTACTCGTTCGGCGCCTGGATCGGCATGCAGTTGCTGATGCGGCGTCCGGAAATCGAAGGCTTCATGGCAGTGGCACCGCAGCCGAACATCTACGATTTCTCGTTCCTGGCGCCCTGCCCCTCCTCCGGTCTGATCATCAACGGCGATTCCGACAAGGTCGCCCCGGAGAAGGACGTCAACGGCCTCGTCGAGAAGCTCAAGGCGCAGAAGGGCATCCTGATCACCCATAAGACGGTATCGGGCGCCAACCACTTCTTCAATGGCCAGGTCGAAACCCTCATGGCCGAATGCGAAGACTATCTCGACCGCCGTCTCAACGGCGAGCTGGTACCTGAGCCGGCGGCGAAGCGCATTCGCTGAACGGCGGGCGTCCATTCCATAACGCAGCCTGGGAATTCGCGAATTCCGGGCTGTCGCTGAAAACTGCCGTTTAATGCCTGATCCACTGTGAAACAGCCGGTGTGACGACACGCGCTGAAGGCTCGGCGCATTCTACACGGTTGCGCCCCGCAGCCTTAGCCACATACAGTGCCTTGTCCGCCCTTTGCAGCGCCATTTCCAGCGATTCCCCCGGAGCGATCGCCGCGACACCGAAGCTCGCGGTGATCGTCGCCGTCTCCGGAAGGCCGACGATGGGTGTGGCGGCGATTGCGGCACGCATTCCTTGAGCAACAACACGCGCATCGGCCAGGTCGACGCCCGAAAGGAACACTGCAAACTCCTCACCGCCCAGCCGTGCCGCCGCGGCGCGACTGGGCATCAGGTCGAGAAGCACACGCGCGAATTGCCGGATAACCTCGTCGCCCGCATGGTGACCATAGGTGTCGTTGACGCCCTTGAACCGATCGAGGTCCGTAAGGATCAGCGCACCGGGACCGTTGGCGCTGCGGCTCTGCAACAGGGGCGTGACGCGCTCGATGAAGCCGCGCCGGTTCCAAAGACCCGAGAGGGCGTCGATCTCGGAACTGGCGCGGGCCTTGTCGACGATATCCTTGACCATGACGCCGAGTATCGCCACGCCGGTACCGACGATCAGCGCGGCGCCGAGCGCCTGCGAGATCAGGGCGAACGGGCTCTGGAGATAGTCGGATGCAGTGGCGCCCGCCCCCGCAGCCATTGCGGCATAGATCTTCACGAGGAAGTGGAGCGCATTCAGGACCAGGAAGCCGATGAGTATCCTGTCCGCATAGGAACGGCGCGGGGAACGGATGATCGCGAGAGCGGTCCAGGCCTGAATGAGGAAGAACGGTGTCTGGTAGAAAAAGGCGTGCTGCAGCGTTCCGCGTGGAAGATCGTAGATCGCCAGATCGAGGGCCACGGAAGCGATGAAGAAAGCTGAAAGCGCCGAGGGCTTGGCCGGTACGCCGTAAAAAAGCCCGAGGCCGAAACGGAGCAGACAGAAGCCGGCAAGAACACTCGCGAAGGCTCCGACGGCAAAAAGCCTGGGCACAGGCGTAAACGGCACGACGGCTTCGCAAATCGCAGCCAGAGAGGCTACGGCGAAGCCGGCAGCGCACCAGGCGGCAGCCCGTCCGGGCCTGCTTTTTGCCGCGACGACAAGAAAGGTCGCCACGAATATTTGGGCAATGACGAAATTCACCGCCAGTAGTGAAATTGCACCACCCATCGAAAGTTTCCGAAAGTCCTCACACGGTCAACGAACCCCCGGTTCTCCGCGGTCGTGAAGCTGTTTTAACGACGGCGCACGAAGAAATCATTAAGTGATCTCCGCTCTCGCCGGCTTTGCGGCCGCCCGCCCCCCGCTTACCGGACGGCTGACTCCCGTCGTTCCGGGATAGGTCAAAGGCAGGCCGTATCGCGATCTCACGGCGAGATAGGCCCAGGCCTCGGCCTCCATCGAATCGCCGTTCAGATCCATCGCTTCTGCGGCAAGCACGCGCGCTCCCTCCGCTTCCGCAAGCGCGCGAAGGTCGCTCATGATTACGGAATTCAGGCGGCCGCCGCCGCAGACAACGTAGGTTGCCGGACTTGCCGGAAGATGGCGCGCGGACCGGACGATGCCGGCGGCCGTTACATGCGCGAGGGTACGCGCTCCATCCTCGAGGCTGGCATCGGCTGCCGCCGGCGGCGCGAAGTCGTTACGGTCGAGCGAGCGGCGTTTCTCAGCGCTGAAGAACGGGTGAGAAAGATAACGGTCGGCGAGTTCCCGCAGGACGCCGCCCTCGCTCGCGATCATGCCGCCCTGATCGTAGGGAATGCCGGCGTGAGCCTCCACCCACTGATCCATCAGCGTATTGCCGGGTCCGCTGTCATAGGCGACGATTTCTTCGCCTGCGCCTATGTAGGTGAGATTGGAAATGCCACCGATATTGACGAAGACAACGGGGGCAGCGATCTCCCCGATTTTGGAGAGACCGCGCGCCAGTGCGGCGTGATAGGCGGGAATGAGTGGCGCCCCCTGGCCTCCGTGGGCCATGTCATTGGCCCGCATGTCGTAGACCACGTCGATTGCGGTTTCCCGCGCCAGCAGATCGCCATCGCCAAGCTGTACCGTCAACGCTTGATCGGGGCGATGCAGTACGGTTTGCCCATGAAAACCCATTACATCAACATTATCGGGTAAGATATTGTTTTCCTCAAGAAACGTCCGGACGGCGAGTGCGTGCCGCAGCGTCAGGTCGCGCTCGAGGTCTGCGAGAATCCCCGGCCGCTCCTCTCGTTTGACAATCGACCTTGCGTCTTCCAGGCCCTGTTTCAGGCGCTCCCGGAATCGCGGATCATAGGCATATCCAGCGGACGGGCCGCGTTCGATGATGGTGTCGCCGTCCGTTCGCACGACTGCGATATCGATACCGTCCATGCTCGTGCCGCTCATCAGTCCGATCGCCGTCAATTCTTTGCCCATGCATTATCCTCCGCCGAATGCGCGCCGCCTCCGGTCCGCATCCGCGTTCATAGCAAAACACCCGCCAAGCAAATACGTGCACTTTCGAAGAAACAATGATAAAGGCGCGGCGCACACGTTCTACCCAGCCGAAAGAGACAGGTCATGTCCGAGTTCAAGTCCGATTTCCTTCATACTCTCAGCGAACGCGGTTTCATCCATCAGACATCGGATGATGCCGGCCTCGACCAGCTGTTCCGTACGGAAACCGTGACTGCCTATATCGGCTTCGACCCCACGGCTGCGAGCCTGCACGCCGGCGGGCTCATTCAGATCATGATGCTGCACTGGCTGCAGGCGACCGGACACCGTCCTATTTCGTTGATGGGCGGCGGCACGGGCATGGTCGGTGACCCGTCCTTCAAGGACGAGGCGCGGCAACTGATGACGCCCGAAACGATCGCCGCCAACATAGCGAGCATCAAGACGGTCTTTTCGAACTACCTGAGATACGGCGACGGCCCCAAGGACGCGCTGATGATCAACAATGCCGACTGGCTGCTCGGCATCAACTATCTCGAATTCCTGCGCGACGTCGGCCGGCACTTCTCGGTGAACCGCATGCTGTCTTTCGACAGCGTGAAGATGCGGCTCGAGCGTGAGCAGTCGCTGTCCTTCCTCGAGTTCAACTACATGATCCTGCAGGCCTACGATTTCGTCGAGCTTTACGAGCGTACCGGATGCCGGCTCCAGATGGGCGGTTCGGATCAGTGGGGCAACATCGTCAACGGCATCGATCTCGGCCACCGGATGGGAACGCCTCAGCTCTACGCCCTCACCTCGCCGCTGCTGACCACCGCCTCCGGCGCGAAGATGGGCAAATCCTTGAGCGGTGCCGTCTGGCTCAATCCGGATATGCTCGGCCCCTACGAGTTCTGGCAGTATTGGCGAAACACCGAGGACGCCGACGTCGCACGCTTCCTCAAGCTCTACACCACGCTGCCTATGGCTGAAATCGACCGGCTGTCGAAGCTCGGTGGTTCCGAGATCAACGAGGTCAAGAAGGTTCTGGCAACAGAGGTCACCGCCATGCTGCACGGGCGGGCGGCGGCGGAACAGGCCGCCGAAACGGCGCGCAAGACCTTCGAGGAAGGTGCGCTTTCCGAGAACCTGCCCTCGGTCGAGGTCCCGGCTTCCGAACTTGAATCGGGGCTTGGCCTGCTGACGCTCCTGGTCCGCGCCGGCCTTGCCGCTTCGAACGGCGAGGCGCGCCGCCATGTCCAGGGCGGCGCCGTCCGGATCAATGACGATCAGGTCAGCGACGAGCGCCGCGTCATTGGAAGCGGCGACGTGACCGACGACGGCGTCATCAAGCTCTCGCTCGGCAAGAAGAAGCACCTGCTCGTTCGGCCCATGTGAGGGAGCAAGACATTCGAACCAGAGGCCGGCCTTAGCGCCGGCCTTTTCATTGAAACTCGAAAATATTGCGGAAGACGCCCGGCGCTATGATCGACAGCGGGTTGATCGTCAGATTCGGCTGGCTGAACGGACCGCTGAGTTTGAACGTGATGCCGAGCAGCCCGCGGTCGCGGCCGTTTCCGAGCAGGACGCCGATCAGCGGCAGCTCGCCGAAGAGCCGGTTCAATCCGTAAGCCGGCATGAACGTTCCGGTCATGTCCATGCGGCCATTGGAGTCGCGGACGGTGCCCTGGAAGGTCGCGCCGACGTCGACGCCGCGGACGACGCCGCTGCCGACGCGGATCGCGCCCTGATCCAGCAGGAGCTGCGCGAAGCCACGCTCGAACTGAGCCGTACTCACATCGATATCGCGCCGAACAGCCTGATTGAGGCTGCGCCCGTCCTGCCCCGCGGGCGTCGAGACCATCGATTGCAGCCTTTGTTCGCCGACGAGCGAGAATTTGCGGATGTCCACGGTTCCGCGCCAGGAATTGGCGCCCCGATCACGCAGACGCAGATTGAGGAGGCCGCCGCGCATGTTGCGGTAGATGTCGATGAAGCGCGCAAATGCCCCGGCGTCGCTCGTCGTCAGCTCCAGCGTATTGTCCGCTCCGGCTTTCACCAGCCTGGCAACGACGGCCTGACCGCTTGCCGTCACCGCCGAAAGGTCGACATCGTCGATCTGCTGACCGCGGCTCGAATAGGCCAGGTTCACATTTGAGAGAACCTCGCCGTTGAAACCGGTGACCCGATCGAGCCGCGCATTGAGCTTCACATTGCCGCCATCCTTCGAACCGGATCCGCCCTTCACGCGGGCGAGCGCCGGTCGGATGTCTGCCGCCATGCCTGTGAGGTCTACCGAATAGCCCCCCTTGCTGCGATCCACCGTGACGGCGAAATCGTCGCCGCTGGCCAGGCGTACGCCGCTCAGGCGGGCCGATGCGAGGCCCGACTCGTCGACGCGTAATTCGCCGTTGCCGCCAAAACCTTCACCGGTGAGATGAAAGTCGTTTATTTCCGTGATGCCGCCGTTAGTCCGAATGGTGAAACGCGCATCTGCGGCGATCCCGGATCCCTTGCTCCAGCCGATCCAGGGCAGCGACAGGACGGCTTTGCCGAGATCGGCCTTCACCGACTGGCTGCCATCTTCCGCAAGCGACACGTCGATGCCGACCGGCCCGCTGACGATTCCGGAGAGAGCCGGAGCGATCTTCGCCCGTGCCGCCTCGTCGAGCGTTCCGGAGATTTCCCGCGTTCTCTTCACATTGGCGGAGGGATCCACCGGCTCGGTGAGGGCGACGCGCATCTTCGCGCCGTCGATCAGGGCGTTCGCCTGAAGCACGGCACGCTCATTGTCGATCCGCATCGTACCGTCGAGATTGGCGATCGAACGTCCGGCGATGGGCCGCTTTATCGTGACGTCCTCGAGCTGCATTTCCACCTGCCAAAGCGGCGGTGGCGGCTTCTGGTCGGATATCAGGCCAAACCGCGCACCGACCAGCGCCTTCATCGGACCGGTGAAATCCTCCGGAGTGAAGGGCGTCTTCTGAAGCGCCTGGATGGGCTTGTAGCGGACGAGCTCCGCTATCGCATCCGCCTGCCCCGCGACCTCGATCTTCATCTCCGCCATGAGCGGCTTGCTGTAGACGTCGGCAATGACGAAATCGCCGCCGTTCAAGGCGACGGAGTGGCCGGAGGGGAAAAACGCGGCACCCTTCTTGACCGCGACGGACATCCGTTCACCGCTGAGGCTGAAATGCCCGGCCGTGTCGCGCAACGGTGGAATCTCGCCCGCGATGTTGATACGCGTATCGTCGATGGCGAAGTTGATGTTGAGCTCCCGCTCGTTCAGCCGTAACTCACCGCCGCTGCTGGCGATGCGCCCTTCGGGGATGGAGACCTCGATGCGGGCATCGGTGACCGTGCCGCCGTAGAGGTTGGCAAGAGCCCAACGGCGAGCCCCCTTCGCAAGCCACCACGGCCACAACTGCTTGACCGCCCTGGAATGCATCCGGTCGCTGAGTGCGGCGAAACTGATCTGCGGCGATGTCTTGCCGAAAGCGACCGAGAGGGACCCCGCCATGGAACCGAGCGGGCTCGAAATTGCCAGCTGATCGAAAATCAGCCGGTGGCTGTCCGACTCGAAACGGCCGCTCGCCTTGGCATCGAAGGCAAGCGGGCGCTCCTGCAAGTCCTCGGGATCGGAACTGGCGTTCTTGAGCAGGAGATCGACCGCAAAGCCCTTCCGGTCCGCGCCGGCGACCTTGTCGAGGTCGATCAGGGCACCGGTAAAGGGGAAACTCGAACGGCCGATCCTGACCATCGACGACAAAATTTCGACAGAGGCCCGCTCGAAATCGTAAGAGAGGTTGAGGTCAGAGGAATTGAGTGTCGAGACGAGTCCGCCGGCGTGGAAGGCGCCCTTGGAAGTCTTGACCGTTGCCGTGAGTGCCGGCTTCTTGCCGTCCGTCGCGCGAGCCGCGTTGAGCGTCACATCGGCGGCGGCCTCGATGCCGAAGGCCTCCTCCTTGGCCGATTTGCCGTGATAGAGGAACGGTGAGAGCGAGAGCGCGTCGAGGCGGGCCTCGAAGGCAGCAATGCGCCCATTGTTGCCGAGGGCCTTTGCCGTCAGCAGCGATTCGGTCCCGTCGACTGCGATCGTGCCGTCAACGCGCATCGAACTGTCCGGATCGTGGCTGAACTCCAGCGTCTTGATTTCGACGGGAACAACGCGCCCCCGGACGCCGCTGACTTTCAGGCTGAAATCCGAGAGCACGACCGTCTGCGTCGCTCGCCCGGCGGTCAACCGTGACATCCGATCGCCCTGCGCGAACAATTCTTCAAGCGCGTTGCCCACATCGGCGATGCGGATGGCGGTGAGATCGATCGGCTCGCCGCGCGGCAAGAGGCCGGTGTCGAGTTCGCCTCCTTCCGCTTCCAGCCTCGAGACGTCGATGCGACCGGTCGCCAGCGCGAATGGATCGAGCGCGATCGAGATCGCACCCAGCTTGGCGAGGTGCCGGCCCGAACCGCTCTCCTTCAGTGTGACGCCGCGCGCCTTGAGCGCAAGAGCGCCGCCGCCTGTCAAGCGGATGACCGTGCTTTCGACATCGGCGCTGTACCCCTGCCCCAGCGCCGCATTGAGTGCCGTACGTGCGCGGGCGTTCAGCGGTCCGTCGACGATCCCGCTTTCTATAATGGCGACGAGCGAAGCAACGGCAATGAAGACAAGGAGCGAGCAGCACAGGAAGAGCCGTGCGCATAAGCGCCAGGCACCACCCGGACGCGGCGTGTGCACGATGACCGGATCATGCGCTTGAGCCGAGGGCAACGCATGCAGCGCGACTATGTCTTCCCTGCGAAAGTCGACTTTTTCGCCGCGGATTTCAGTCATCGGCGCGAGCGTCCGACCTGATTGCCCCATCGCATGTTTCCCGTCGGGCCGCCGCCACGTACACGATGGCCGGATCTTTCATTCGCCCCATTTAGATCGATACTCGTCTAACCAAATCACCATGCTTCGCCTCTCGCGGGAGCGAGAAGACTCGCCATTTCCCCTTTGCGCAAAACCGCTTACGGCATTGAGCCTGCACGATATCACCTCCACTCGAACCCGAGTTAAAGGATCATACAGTTGCTACGAAGCCGTCCGGCACCTGTCAAATCTATCACAACTCTGCTGGACGGGCTTCGGCGATCTCCGATATGCCGTCAAGCGCATTGCATTCGATCCCGAAGACGCTGCAGATTTTGGGGACATGCATTAACCGCGCAATGCCCACAAAAGGTGACGTAAGAAAGGTTTGATCATGGCAGGATTGGGACAAGGCGATATCGCCCCGGAGTTCGAACTTCCTCGTGATGGCGGCGGTTCGATCTCGCTCGCTGCACTGCGCGGAAAGCCGATAGTTCTTTTCTTCTACCCGAAGGACGATACGAAAGCCTGCACCGAGGAGGCTATCTCCTTCTCGACTCTGGCCAAGGAATTCCAGGAAGCGGGAATTGCGCTCGTCGGCATATCGCCTGATTCGGCCAAGAGCCACGATCGTTTCACAAAAAAACACGGCCTCACGGTCGCCCTTGGCGCGGACGAGGATAAGGCTGCGGCAAACGCCTACGGCGTCTGGGTGGAGAAGAGCATGTACGGCCGCAAATATATGGGGGTCGAGCGGACCACCTTCCTGATCGATCGGCAGGGCGTGATCAGCCGAGTCTGGGAAAAGGTCAAAGTCCCCGGCCACGCCGGCGAGGTTCTGGCCGCCGCAAAGGCGCTTTGAGCAGATACGGCAAGACCATGACGCGACTTCCGCAATTCCATAGCTTGCGCGGGGCGGCCGTCGAAGCGATCCGTGCCGCCGATCTTGCCGTCAAGACGGAGCTTGCGCAGGAGGCGGCGCGGCGCTGGCAGGCGCGAACGCTGTCCTTGCGCTCGCCTTTGGACCGCACCGTGCCCGAGCGGCCCGGCCGCCCGGACAAGCCCGTTCTGACGCCGCCGACCCAGGTCAAGCGGCGCTCGCTCGGTTCGCTGAAAGGGCGCATCGCTCTGCTGCACGCTATCGCTCATATAGAACTGAACGCCGTCGATCTGGCCCTCGACATCGTCGCACGCTTTGCATCCGAGCCGGTGCCGAATTCCTTCTTTGACGGTTGGATGCAGGTTGCCTTCGAAGAAGCCAAGCATTTTCGCATGGTAAGGCAAAGGCTGAACGATCTCGGGGCCGACTATGGCGATCTTCCCGCTCATGACGGCCTCTGGCAGGCGGCGCACGACACGCGCAACGACCTGACCGCCCGCCTGGCCGTCGTGCCGCTGATTCTCGAGGCCCGTGGACTTGATGTGACTCCGGCATTGCGCGCAAAGATGCGGGAGACCGGCGACAATGAGAGCGCTACCATCCTCGACGTCATCTACGAGGACGAGAAGGGTCACGTCGCGGTTGGAGCGAAATGGTTCCGCTTTCTCTGCGCCCGCCAGAAGAAGGACCCCGCCGCAACCTTTCAAACGCTCGTGCGGGCGAATTTCCGCGGACCGCTGAAACCCCCGTTCAACGACATTGCCCGGGCGGAGGCGGGATTGACCCCCTCTTTCTACCGATCGATGACCGCCTCCACCAACATCTGAGAAAGCGCCTCGCACACACGCTTTATTAACCCTAACAAAGTGTAATTGCCTTCGAGCAACGCGAACTACAGCGCAGCGCGTCTACGGACGCGCAATCTGGGGCGCATCGGCGGGGGTGATGTGGTGTCTGGCGGTTCGGTAAGGGCCTTCGGGAAGCGAAGGCAATGTCACGTCCTTATCCTGGCGAGCGGCGACACGGTCCGGCACATGACCGTCCGCCCGTGGATGGCGACGCTGGCCATCTGTTTGGTCGGCATGTTCGGCATAGGATATCTTGCCGCAACCACATATCTGGTGCTTCGCGACGACCTGATCGGCGGAACGATCGCGCGGCAGGCTCGCATGCAGCATGAATACGAGGACCGGATCACTGCACTGCGAGCGCAGGTGGACCGTGTCACGAGCCGGCAATTGCTGGATCAACAGGTTGTCGAGCAGAAGGTCGAGAAGCTTCTGCAGCGGCAGCTGGCGCTGGCCTCCAGAAGCGGCCGGTTCGGCGCACTCCCGGAAGACGGTACGGCCGCGAATCATACCGGACGGCAAGACACTTTGCCGGCAACGGAACCGCTGGCCTATGACGGGCGCGCAGAAGCTCGGAGCGGCGTCAAGGCCATCGAGGCGATCATGGGCATTGCCGGCAAGGAGGACGACCGGCCTTCCCGCCCCGCCGTACTCGGCTATGCACCCGTCTCCTCCCGGAATTTTGGCGGCGAAAGCGCTTCCGACCGGGCCGACCGGATTTTTTCCAATGTCACGCTTTCGCTCAAGGGCGTGGAGCGCGAACAAATGGCGCATCTCCGGCAGATGACGGACAGCGCGCTAAGGACGTCCGAGACGATCAGGGCGATCGTGAACAATACCGGCTTCACGCTCCCGGCAGCTGAGGAAGTGCTCGATACCGAACGTGCGGCGGTAGCGGGAATTGGCGGCCCCTTCGTCGCACCGCAGGACGGAGACGTGTTCGATCGATCGCTGGTCGGTCTCGACAGTGCCCTCCTGGAGCTCGAGCAGACCCGTGACGCAGCAAAGAGACTTCCTCTCGCCAGCCCGGCGCCGGCAGCCGATGTCTCCAGCGGCTTCGGAAATCGGCTGGATCCATTTCTCGGCCGTCCGGCGCTGCACGCCGGGACGGACTTTCGCGCACCGACCGGCACGCGAGTCCGCGCGACCGCAGGTGGCACCGTCACGGCCGCGGGTTCGGCGGGCGGCTATGGAAATATGATCGAGATCGATCACGGCAACGGCATCTCGACCCGCTATGCACATCTGTCCGCCATCCTGGTTGATGTGGGCGATGAGGTAGAGGCGGACGCGGTCATTGCCAAGTCCGGAAGCACCGGACGGTCGACGGGACCGCATCTTCATTACGAGGTTCGCCTGAATGGGCACGCCGTCGATCCGGCGCGCTTCCTGAGGGCCGGAACGGAGCTCGCCGGCTATCTCGATTGACAATGGGCGTGCGGGCAGCTACCTCTCGCGCGCCTGACGCGAAAAGCATGAGAATCGGGCGGATTCAACTTCCAGTGTTTCAACGTGCTGGATTTCTTGACTTTCGGCGCCTTTGGTCGTATGAGCGCCGCCACATGCTGCTGCATTTTCCAACGATCGATCAGAGTTCATCAGAACCGGAACGGAAACAGTTTCCCCTTTGACCAATTTCGCTGACCTTGGCCTGAGCCAGAAAGTTCTCTCCGCAGTTACCGATGCGGGCTACACGATACCGACACCGATCCAGGTTGGTGCCATCCCGCCGGCGCTTCAGCGCCGCGACATTCTCGGCATCGCCCAGACCGGAACCGGCAAGACCGCATCCTTCGTCTTGCCGATGCTGACCCTTCTGGAAAAGGGGCGCGCACGCGCACGCATGCCGCGTACGCTGATCCTCGAGCCGACGCGCGAACTCGCCGCGCAGGTTGCCGAAAACTTCGACAAATACGGCAAGAATCACAAGCTCAACATCGCGCTTCTCATCGGTGGGGTTTCCTTCGATGAGCAGGACCGCAAGCTCGAGCGCGGCGCCGATGTGCTGATCTGCACGCCAGGTCGCCTGCTCGACCATTGCGAGCGCGGCAAGCTCCTGATGACAGGGGTCGAGATCCTCGTCATCGACGAGGCCGACCGCATGCTCGACATGGGCTTCATTCCCGACATCGAGCGAATCGCGAAGCTCATTCCCTTCACGCGGCAGACCTTGTTCTTCTCCGCGACGATGCCGCCCGAAATCCAGAAGCTTGCGGATCGCTTCCTGCAGAATCCGGAGCGGCTCGAGGTGGCACGCCGGTCCTCGACGGCCATAACCGTTACGCAGCGTTTTGTAGCCGCACACGGCAAGGATTACGAGAAGCGCGCCGTGCTTCGTGAGCTCATTCGGTCCCAGGAAGACCTGAAGAACGCGATCATCTTCTGCAATCGCAAGAAAGATGTCGCCGAGCTCTTCCGCTCGCTCGATCGCCATGGCTTTTCGGTCGGCGCGCTGCACGGCGACATGGATCAGCGTTCACGCATGGCCATGCTTGCCAACTTCAAGGACGGCAACATCAAGCTGCTGGTCGCCTCCGACGTCGCGGCGCGAGGACTCGACATTCCCGACGTCAGCCATGTCTTCAATTTCGACGTGCCGATCCACGCCGAAGACTATGTCCACCGCATCGGCCGAACCGGCCGTGCTGGCCGCTCCGGCGCCGCTTTCACGATCGTCACAAAGCGCGAGACGAAGTTTTCCGATGCCATCGAGAAGCTGATCGGGCAGAAGGTCGAATGGTTCAACGGCGACCTTTCGGAATTGCCCGAGCCGATGGAGAGCCACGACAGCCGTCGCGACCGCGGCAGCGACGGGCGCAAGGACCGGAAGAGGGAGCGTCCCGGCAAGGTTCACGCCGATCGCAAAACTGTCACGGCCTCAGGCAATAATACAGAAGAACTCGAAACAGTCCCGGAAAGGGTCGATGCGGTGAAGATCGAACGCAATGCCGACAGCAAGGATCGTCATAACGGCCGCAGCGACCGTCCCGGCCGCGCGCAGAATGCAGCCAATGACGACAATCGCGACCGTCGCCAGCGCAACCGCCGCGATCACGACGACGGCCCGACGCCGGTTGGTTTCGGCGACGACATTCCGGCCTTCATGCTGATCGTGGGCAAGGCCTGATTCTTCGTTCATGGCACTGCCCGGCATCGATTTCCCCGGTCTCGGCTGCGGTCTGGCAATCCTGCGGGATGGAAAGATCCTCCTTTGCCGACGCCTGAAGGCGCCGGAAGCCGGTCACTGGAGCATCGTCGGCGGCAAAGTCGATCATATGGAACTCGCGCAGGATGCAGCCCGACGCGAGGCGGAGGAGGAAAGCGGCCTTTCCATCCATTCGACCCGCTTTTTATGCGTCAGCGAGCAGATGATCGAAGCCGATCGGCAACATTGGATCTCGCTGATCTATGTGACGGAGAATTTTTCCGGCGAGCCGCGTCTCACCGAGCCGGACAAGCTCTCCGATATCCGCTGGTTCGACCTGACCGCCCTGCCCCAGCCTCTATCCCGCTTTGCGGCAGATGCGGTGCGGGCGCTCGCCTGAAACACGGGACAATCATCTCTACTTTTTCGACCTGAGCGCGGCCTCGTAGGCAAGTCCAACCCAGCGCGCCATTTCGTCCGGATCGTCCCAAGCCGGCTCAGGGATGCTCCAATAGGGCATTTTCACCGGCTTGCCCTTGCCTTCATAGGCCCACTGCCGGGCGCCTGCTTCCTCGAGAGCCGGCGCCGATTCGGCATCGCCCTTCAGAAGAATTTCGCCGTTCACTTCCAACGCAAGAATGATGCCGTCGAAATAGATGCCCTTGCCGCCGAACATGCGGCGAATCTTGACCGGGCCGAGTGTTTCGAAGATCTCCTCGATCGCCGCATTGTCCATCGCTCAATCCCTCAATAGCCCGCCGGCAGCCACTATCGCCTCCGGCGTGTCGAGATCAAGACGCGCCGCAGCGCCGAGTTCGACATCGATCACCGGCAAGCCGCAGCGCTCGACGATGTGCCTCGCCCCCACGTCGCCGACGAGTTGCCGGACGGCATGGAAAGTCTCCTTCGGCAGAATGACCGGATTGCCGCGCTGACCGCCGGCGACGGCACGCACCACAGCACGGCCGGATTCGGCTTCGAAGGCAGCGATCAATTTTGCCAGATGTGCAGAAGTAATGCCCGGCATGTCGGCAAGCATGACGAGCATCCCGCCGGCGCCGGCATCCAGGGCGGAGAGACCGGCAATCAGCGAAGAGGCCATCCCGCTCCGGTAGTCGGGGTTCGAGACGAATGTGGTCTGCAGCCCGGCGAGTGCCGCCCGGATCTCCGCTTCCCGGTGCCCGGTTACCACGATCACTCTGCCCGGAGCAGCCGCTATGGCGGTCTCCACCGACCGGCGCACCAGCGGCATGCCTTCGAACTCCGCGAGCAGCTTGTGGCGGCCATCCGGCCCCATCCGGATCGCCTGGCCGGCTGCGAGCACCACGACCCCGACCGGACCCGGCCGCTTGCCGGCGGTCTCTTCCCGCGGCTGCGGACGCGTCGGGATTTCCTTGAGCAGGCCCCCGACGCCGAGCCCGGTAATGTCGGCGTTGCTCGGCCACTCGCCCGCGATCAACCGGTCGAGGATCCAGTCGAAGCCGTTTTCTCGCGGGCTGCGTGCGCATCCGGGGGCACCCACGACCGGGATTTCCCCTAATCGCCCGAGCACGAGCAGATTGCCCGGATCGACCGGCATTCCGACGTGTTCCACGACGCCGCCCGCGCGCCGGATGGCGGCAGGGATCACATCGTCCGGATCAGCCACGGCCGAAGCTCCGAAGACGATGATCAGGTTGTGCGAAGCGGCAGCGTCCGAGATCGCGGCGGCGACCGCTTCGATGGTATGAGCTACGCGTTGCTCGCTATCGAGGCGGCTGCCCGATTGCAGGAGCCTTGCCGTGAGAACGGCGCGCGTCTTGTCCATCACCTGGCTCTTCAACGAAGGCAGTTCGGTCGCCACCAGGGCCGCGCGCCGCGGCGTGAACGGCTTGACCTCGAAGGCCAGATCCGCCCGAAGCAGTGCCTGCGCTCGCTCCACGAGCGCTTGCGGCACGGCAAGGGGGATGATCTTGATCGTCGCCACCATGTCTCCGGCGTCGACGGCAACATGATCGGCAAGGCAGGCGAGCGTGATCGCCGGATCTATGCGGTTCAGCAGATCGACAACCGCGCGATTGGCAACGAAAAGACCGGCAGCGGTAGCATAAACGTTGACCCGGCCGGTCGTGGCCCGCGAGAACCGCAGGTGATCCGGAGCGATCGCCGCCGCTATGCGCGCCGCGGCTTCGTCCTCCGGCAGGTCGTCCGGCTCGAGCCTCGCGACAATGACCTCCGTGACATCCGCTTCGGCGAGTGCCGCGACATCGTCGGCGCTGAGGCGATGCCCCTTTGGCAGTTTCATTGTGCCGATCTTTACCGAATGGCCCAGGAGAGCGCCTTCGGCATCGGCAAGCCGTACGGGCCCGAACCTCACTTGGCCCCCTCCTGCGGCAGGTTCACGTCGCGATGCCGCAGCGCCCCGATGATCTCTGCCAGCACGGCAACCGCAATCTCCGCCGGGCTCGCGGCACCTATATCCAGGCCGATAGGCGCCTTGATACGCGCGATCGCCTCCCCCGACACCCCTTGCGTCTGCAGGCGTTCGGTCCGAGCTGCGTGGGTTTTGCGGCTGCCAAGCGCGCCGACATAGAAGCATCCCGCCTCCAGTGCCGCCCTGATCGGATAGTCATCGATCTTCGGATCGTGCGTGAGGGCGGCGAGTGCCGTGTAGCGGTCGAGCGGGCGAGCGGGCAGAACGTCTTCCGGCCAGTCGGCAAGAAGCTCGACGCCATGGAAACGCTCGGCCGTTGCAAAGGCGGTGCGCGGGTCGACGACCGCCATGTCGAAGCCTGCAACCGGCGCCAGACGCGCCAATGCCTGCGAAATGTGAACCGCTCCGATCGCGACGATACGAGGGGGCGGCAGATGAACGTTGAAGAAAAGCGCCTTTTCCTCGACGTTCAGAAGGCGGGCCCGGCCCGAGTGCAGCACTTCGGAGACGGGCGCGGCCCATTCAGGGGGAATGCCATCGCCCTCGACAAAAGCCTGACTGCTGCCGTCCGAAAGATCGCTGACGACGACGGCCGCGCGGCGTGACGCGCGGGCGTCATTGAGTATCTGGAGTGTGCTCAGTTCCATCGTTCAGCCGTCAATTCGTTCGACATAGACGCGGATCCGGCCACCGCAGGAAAGGCCGACGCGCCAAGCCGTCTCGTCGGCCACGCCGAATTCGAGAACCCGCGGGGTACCGGATGCAATCACGTCGGCAGCCTCCGTGATGACCGCGCCCTCGACGCAGCCGCCGGAAACGGAGCCTTGGAAGTTACCATCGCTGTCGATCACCAGGTGGCTGCCGACCGGACGTGGCGCCGAGCCCCAGGTTTCGATCACGGTCGCGAGCGCCACGGAGCGACCTTTCCTGTGCCAGCTTTCGGCGACCGCCAAAGGATCGAGGATGTTCGGCTCGTTCTGCATGCTGCAACTCCGAAAACTGCACTCAGGCAATGATCCTGCATCGGATCAAGTCACATCACTGTGACGCATCCGCCGGCGCGCGGTCAACGGCAAGCCGTCCATGGCTCAGGAAACGCCGCGGATCGGCATCGCGCGCTGCGCGCCCGGACAGCGATTTCACCAGATCGGCGACGGATTCGAGATTGTGGATCGGGCGGAACTCGTCGACATGCGGAAGCATGGCCCTAACGCCTCGGGCGCGCGCCTCGAAACCGTCGAAACGCAGCAGCGGATTGAGCCAGACGAGACGGCGACAGGAACGATGCAGCCGATCGATCTCGGTCCCCAACTCGGCCGTATCGTCGCGCTCGAGCCCATCGGTCATCAGGAGGACGACCGCCCCCTGCCCGAGCACCCGGCGCGACCAGCGGCGGTTGAAATCGTGCAGCGTCTCCCCGATACGCGTGCCGCCGGACCAGTCCTTGACCGCCGCGATACAGTCGTCCAGCGCCTCGTCGGGGTCGCGGTTGCGCATCTGCCTGGTGACATTGGTCAACCGCGTCCCGAAAAGGAACGTATGGACGCGATGCCGCTGTTCGGTCAGCGCATGCAGAAAGTGCAGGAATATCCGGGTATATCTGCTCATCGATCCGGAAATGTCCGCAAGCACGACCAATGGCGGATGGACGAGCCGAGGCTCGCGAAAGCGCGGCAGGATGAAATCCCCGCCAAACCGCATGGCATCTCGCATGGTGGAGCGCGGATCGATCCGCACCGGGCGATGGGACCTTCGATAGCGGCGCGTTCGTACCCGGTCGAGCGGCAGCAGGATTGCGGACAATGCCTTTCTGGCCTCCGCGATCTCCGCGGCCGTCATCTGGCCGAAATCCGCCTTGCGGAAGAGTTCCCGGCCCGAGACGGTGTAGCGTGCATCGACCTCCACTTCCGGCGCTTCGCTCGGCTGCTGCGCGCCTTTCCGCGCGGCAAGAAGCGCATCACGAACGCGTTCTTCGCCGGCGCGCCGGCGCCGATCCTCTCCGGAGCGAGGCATGGCAATGGGCGACATGAGCGCGATCATCTTGTTCACCAGATCCGGCGAGCGCCAGAACAGCCGGAACGCCTCGTCGAAGACGGCCTGGTCTTCATGGCGCTTGACGAAGATGCATTGGAGCGCTGCGTAGAATTCGCCGCGGGAGCCGATGCCGATCAGCTTTACGGCACCTATGGCATCGGCGATGGCGGCCGGACCGATCCGCAGTCCCGCACGCCTGAGGGCGCGGGCGAAGAAGACGATATTGTCGGCAAGCCTTCCTTCATTCCCATGGGCTCCGCCGGTCATCCTGCTTAGCCCTGCGCCAGCAATTCGGCCTTCACTTCGGCAAGCAGGCGGCGGCCTTCGGCACCTTCGATTCGGGCGATGTCGTCCTGATATTTGAGAAGCGTCCCGAGCGTGTCGGCCACCGTTTCGGGATCGAGCGCCAGCGCGTCGAGCTCGGTGAGTGCCGTGGCCCAGTCGATGGTTTCCGCGACGCCGGGATTCTTGAAGAGGTCGAGCGCCCTCAACCTCTGAACATAGGCAACGATCTCGCGTGAAAGCGCCGCGTTGCAGCCGGGAACCTTGCGGCGGATGATCTCCAGTTCCTGCGCCGCCCTGGGGTAGTCGACCCAGTGATAGAGACAGCGCCTTTTCAAGGCGTCGTGGATTTCGCGGGTCCGGTTGGTGGTGATGATGACGACCGGCGGCTCGTCGGCCTTGATCGTCCCGAGTTCGGGGATTGTGACCTGGAAATCGGAAAGTACCTCCAGGAGAAAGGCCTCGAAGGCTTCGTCGGTGCGGTCGAGCTCGTCGATCAGGAACACCGGCGCGCGCCCGGCCGTCGTCGATATCGCCTGCAGCACCGGCCGTCTTATGAGGAACCGCTCGGAGAAGATGTCGCTTTCCACTCTCTGGCGGTCGACGGTCCCCGCCGCTTCCGATAGGCGGATTTCCAGCATTTGGGCGGGATAGTTCCATTCATAAACGGCCGAGGCGACATCAAGACCCTCGTAACATTGAAGCCGGATAAGGGGGCGGTCGAGGGCGCGCGCCAGTACCTTGGCGATCTCGGTCTTGCCGACGCCGGCCTCGCCTTCGAGGAACAGCGGGCGCTTCATCCTGAGGGCTAGGAAGAGAACGGTCGCAAGAGCGGTTCCGGCGAGATAATCCTGCGCCTCCAGCATCGCCCTCGTCTCGTCGATGGACTGGGGCAGCTTTCCTGTCACCTGTCTCGCCATGCTTCCTCCCGCGTGGACGAAAACCTATAGTGTGCGATATCCGCGGTCCACATAAATGAGCGGTGGCTGCTTCGGGCCGAGCTGGACGTCCACGACTTCGCCGATAAGGATCAGATGCGTGGCCACTTCCTTCACTTCGATCAGGCGGCAGTCGAAGGCAGCGATCGCCTCGACGAGGATGGGCGCACCGGTCGTGCGCTGCGTCCACCGGCCGAGGGCAAACCGTCGTTCCATGTCGAGCTGGTCGCGGCCGGAAAAGGCGTGAGCCAGGGCGTGATGCTGGGCGCCAAGCAGGTTCAGGGCGAAGTTGCCGCCACGCGAAAAGATGTCGTTGCGCCGGTTGGCTGCGTTGAGGCAAGCGAGCACGGTCGGCGGATCGTCCGATACCGAGCAGGACGCGGTGATCGTGACGCCGCGCCGCTCCTTGCCATCGGCCGCCGTGATCAGCTGCACATGCGACGACATGCGGCTCATCGCATCACGGTAGGTTATCGGGTCCAGCCGGGTCTTCTCCAACACATCTCGCTCCGGAACGATATCTCGCACATACATAGACTCTCGCGGAAAATATGAAACCCGGCGATGCGAGAATCTTGCGGATCAGCGGCGCTTGCAATCGATGCGGCGACAAAGCCTCGTTATGCCTCGATCTTTTCCTTTGACGGGCGCGGCCACATCCTTAAAACATGGCGGTCGACAGCGGGAAAAAACATGCCTAAATCAATCGTCACCAGCCTCTTCGTCGCTGCGCTTGCGCTGACCGGTCCTGCTTTCGCTGCCGGCGTGAAGGTCGCGGTCGTGGCTCCCGAGGAAGGGCCCTTCGCCTCTCTCGGCAGACAGATTTCTGCCGGGGCAGCATTCCAGGCCGGCGACCGCGGAAGCCAGGTGATCCCGATCAACGAAAACTGCGATCCTGCCGGCGGCGAGGCGCTGACCAAAGCCCTGCTTGCAAGCGGTGCGGAAGCGGCGATCGGTTTTCTGTGCACCGAGAGCCTCGAAGCGGCACTGCCGGCGCTCGCCGAAGCCGGCATTCCGGCGATCACCGTCAGCGTGCGTTCCGACATCCTCATGGAGGACGCACTCAAGAAAGAGTGGCCGTTCTATCGCCTGGCTCCAAGCGGCAAGGCCGAAGCGGCGGAGATCACCGATGCCATCGTCACCAACTGGAAAGGCAGGCCGCTTGCTCTGATAGACGACGGGACGATCCACAGCCGCGAGCTCGTCGAAAGCGTGCGCAACGGGCTGGCCGAGATCGGTATAACTCCGGTTTTCACCGACACCTACCGCCCCTCGCAGGAGCAGCAGGTGAGCCTCGTGCGGCGACTGGCGAAGAGCGGCGCGACGCATGTCTTCACCGGAGGCGACCGCAACGATACGGCCGTCATCGCGCGTGACGCGAAAGCGGAAAACGTCCCGATAACCCTTTTTGGCGGCGACACACTGAACGCTGCCGATCTCGACGTCCCGCTTGAAAACGGCGTCCTTGCCATGACGATACCGGACCCCGCACGGTCGCCGGAGGCTGCGGCGGTGGCAAAGACCATGCGCGCCGCCAAGATCGAGCCCGAGGGATATGTTCTCCCCGCCTTTGCCGCAGTGTCGCTCCTCGAGCAGGCAAAGGACCAGGCGGCAAAAGACGGCAGCTCGCTCACCGATGCCCTGACGAAAGGACCCTATTCGACAGTGCTCGGGCCGGTCGAGTTCAATAGTGCGCACGAGTTGGCCGAAACCCCTTACAGGCTTATGCGATGGCAGGACGGGCGTTTCGTCGATGCAACAACCGCTACAGGCAATACGGAATGATCCGGAAAGAGGCAAGAAATCTCATCACGGACGTGCCCGGATTGCTGGTCGGCAATGCTGAGGATGTCAGGCTGAAATCGGGGGTTACGGCCGTGCTTTGCGAGCCGCCGGCAACGGCCGCTGTGCAGGTTCTGGGCGGCGCTCCCGGCACGCGTGAGACCGACCTGCTCGCTCCCCACAATACGGTCCAGGCGGTCGACGCGATCGTGCTCTCCGGTGGCTCGGCCTTCGGCCTCGATGCCGCGTCGGGCGTTCAGGCGGCGCTCCGCGAGATGGGGCGCGGTTTCGCCGTCGGCCCGCACCGTGTGCCGATCGTGCCCGCGGCGATCCTCTTCGATCTGGCAAATGGCGGCGACAAGGATTGGGGACGCTACGCTCCGTATCGCGATCTCGGCTACCAAGCGGCGCGTGCGGTATCGGCGGATTTCGGGACCGGCAGCACCGGCGCAGGCACGGGCGCGCTTACAGCGACCTTCAAGGGCGGTCTCGGCTCCGCGTCGACGGTGCTGGCCAATGGGATCACTGTCGGCGCCCTCGTGGCAGTGAATGCCGTCGGCTCGGCGACCATCGGCGACACACGTCATTTCTGGGCAGCCCCCTTCGAGGTGGACGATGAGTTCGGCGGGCTGGGCCAGCCCACGCCCTGGCCGCAGGACGCCGCTACCCCTCGCTTCAAGTTTCGGGAGCGGCAAGCGTCGGCGACGAACACGACCATCGCAGTCATCGCCACCGATGCGCTGCTTACCAAGGCGGAGGCTAAGCGTCTGGCGATCGCGGCCCATGACGGCTTTTCGCGTGCCCTTTGGCCCTCTCATACGCCGCTCGACGGCGATCTGGTCTTCGCGCTTTCGACGGGCACGAGCGGAAAGACGCCACTGCTTGAAGATTTCATCGATCTCAGCGCCGCGGCGGCCGCCACCATGGCCCGAGCGATCGCACGCGGCGTCTACGATGCACGAGATGCCGGAGACGATCTGATACCTGCCTGGTCCTCGCACTCCTGATCTTCGCGCCGGTTGTTCGGGAGGCCCGGGAATGCTATGGCGCGGGAAAGAGCCGGAGCCTGATGATGACCCACCCCATTCGCATTGCCCCGTCGATCCTGGCGGCCGACTTCTCCAAACTCGGCCAGGAGGTTCGCGACGTCGCCGAGGCCGGCGCCGACTGGATCCATCTCGATGTCATGGACGGACATTTCGTACCGAACATCACCTTCGGGCCCGACGTCATCAAGTCGCTGCGCCCGCACACCCGGGCAACCTTCGACTGCCATCTGATGATCGCGCCCGCCGATCCCTTCCTCGAAGCCTTTGCGAAGGCGGGATGCGACATCATAACCGTTCATGCCGAAGCAGGCCCGCATTTGCACCGCTCGCTGCAGACGGTGAAGTCGCTCGGAAAAAAGGCCGGCGTCTCGATCAATCCGGCGACGCCGGAAAGCGCCATCGAATATGTCCTCGACACCGTCGATCTCGTTCTCGTGATGACGGTCAATCCTGGCTTCGGCGGACAGAAGTTCATCGGCTCGACGGAGGAGAAGATCCGGCGGATCAAGGCGATGATCGGCAGTCGCCCGATCGAGATCGAGGTGGATGGCGGTATCGCACCGGATACGGCCGGCGTCGCGGCGAAAGCAGGGGCCAATGTGCTGGTCGCCGGCTCCGCCATTTTCAAAGGCGATTCCGTCGATGCGTATCGAAGCGCCATCGAAGTGCTCCGCACGCAGGCGGAAAAGGCACGCGGATGAAGGCGCGCGCAGCGATTGCGGGCATCATTCTGGCGATGCTTGCCGCATCGGGTGCCGCGGCCGGTGACTATGCCGCCTTCCAACCGATCGGCTTTTCATCGGACGGCGATGTCTTCGCCTTCGAGGAATACGGTATCCAGGACGGCTCCGGCTTTCCCTATTCGACGATCTACGTTCTCGACACGAATACCGACGGCTTCCTGCCCGGCGCTCCCGTTCGCGCCGTTGCGGAAGAGGACGGAGCCGATCTGCACACGGCGCGCGGTGAAGCCCACAGGCGCTCTGCGCCGCTCATCGATGCCTATCGTCTCCACGACACGCCGGGAGTGCTCGCCGCCTATAATCCTGTGACCGAGCTCGATGCAGAGCCGCGCACACTGACCTATTCCTCATTTCCCGCCGATGCATCCTTCCGCAAGGTCTATGCGCTGAAGCTCGAAGAGAAGGTCTTCGAGCCGGAAGGAATCTGCGAGGGCTTTCTGAAAGAGGTCAAAGGCTTCCGTCTGACGATGACCGAGAAGGCCGGAAAACCCGTAGCGGAAATACTCGAAGACGATCAGCGCATCCCACTGAGCCGACGTTGCCCGACGGCCTACCGCATCGGCGGCGTCGTGACCCATGTCAAGGCCGATGGCTCCGAGGTCCATGCAGTGATGATCCTGGTCAAGTCGCTCGGCTTCGAGGGCACCACCGACGGCCGCTGGATCGCGGTACCGGTGCGGATTCCCGGTTGATGGAGGGGAAGGCCGCGGTCCGGGCAAAGGTGCTCATCGCCGACCCGGACCGGCCGAAGCGCTTCCGTCTCGCGCATTCGCTTCCGAGCCTGCGGGAAACGGTCCTGGGCGGGCTCTGCTGGGGCTTCGCGATGGCGCTCTCGGCGTGGCTTGCACTTTGGTGGCGGGAAAATGACGCCACGTTCCACCTGAAAAGCATCCTCGCGCTTTACGCATGCGGCGGCTTCGTCGCATGGCCGCTTTCGCTGTTTGCCGCCCGTTGCTTGTCGCGGAACCGACCGGCCGAGACACGCTTTTCGGCCTTTTTCCTGTGCCTGACCGCCGGCACGATCGGAACGACGGCATTCCTGTTCGCGCTCGACTACCGCACTTTCTATGCGCAGTGGCATGCGATGACAGGAACACGCACCTGGCTGTTCCAGTTCGCGTTCACGTCGCTTGCCGCCTTCTACCAGTTTCTGGTCCTCGGCGTTCGCCTCTATCTGCCGCTCGGTGCCGTCGTGCTCGTAGGGACTAGTCTGCTGCTCGCGCGATCGGACGCGCGGCAACGGCGTTGAGCTTCACCGCCATCTTTGATAGAGGCACAGCCATCCTCCACTCTCGACGAAAGCTTGAAGCCCATGATCTCCCGTTACTCCCGACCGGAAATGGTGGCCATCTGGTCGCCGGAAACCAAGTTCCGCATCTGGTTCGAGATCGAGGCGCATGCCTGCGACGCCTTGGCCGAAATCGGCGTGATCCCCAAGGAAGCTGCAAAGACCATATGGGAAAAGGGCGGCGCGGCAACCTTCGACGTGGCCCGCATCGATGAGATCGAAGCCGTCACCAAGCACGATGTGATCGCCTTCCTCACCCATCTTGCGGAATTCGTCGGCCCCGACAGCCGTTTCATCCATCAGGGCATGACCTCTTCCGACGTGCTGGACACCTGCTTTAATGTCCAGCTCGTCCGCGCGACCGATCTTCTGCTTGCCGATCTCGACAAGCTGCTCGAGGCGCTGAAGCGGCGTGCCTTCGAACACAAGGACACGGTGACCATCGGCCGTTCGCACGGCATACACGCCGAGCCGACGACGTTCGGCGTCAAGCTCGCGCTCGCCTATGCGGAATTCGACCGCTGCAAGCAACGCCTTCTCGCTGCACGCGAGGAGATTGCGACCTGCGCCATTTCCGGAGCGGTCGGCACCTTCGCCAATATCGATCCCCGCGTCGAGGAACACGTGGCAAAGGCGCTCGGCCTCAAGGCTGAACCCGTCTCGACCCAGGTGATCCCGCGCGATCGCCACGCGATGTATTTCGCGACGCTCGGCGTCATCGCCTCCTCGATCGAACGTCTTGCAACCGAGATCCGGCATTTGCAGCGCACCGAAGTTCTGGAGGCGGAGGAATATTTCTCTCCGGGCCAGAAGGGCTCTTCCGCCATGCCGCACAAGCGCAACCCGGTACTGACGGAAAACCTGACGGGCCTCTCCCGCATGGTCCGCGCCTTCGTCGTTCCGGCCATGGAAAACGTCGCCCTGTGGCACGAACGCGATATCTCGCACTCGTCGGTCGAGCGGATGATCGGTCCGGATGCGACGGTTACGCTCGATTTCGCCCTGGGCCGCATGACCGGCGTCATCGACAAGCTTCTCGTCTACCCGGACAACATGCTGAAGAACATGAACAAGTTCCGCGGGCTGGTTCATTCGCAGCGTGTTCTTCTCGCCCTCACCCAGGCCGGTGTGTCGCGCGAGGATGCCTACCGCCTCGTGCAGCGAAACGCCATGAAGGTCTGGGAACAGGGCAAGGACTTCCTCGAAGAACTGCTCGCCGACACGGAAGTCCGTGCGGCTCTTTCCGAGGAGGACATCCGGGAGAAATTCGACCTCGGCTATCATACCAAACATGTCGATACCATCTTCCGGCGGGTTTTCGGTTCCGTCTAACGAGAACAGAAACCGCTGATCCTGGGATGGCGCACCTCATTCCATGGTCCGCATTTGACGTCCTTCGCTCAAATGCGGACCAAGTCTTTAGCGGTCCCTTAGGTGGTGCATGTGAAGCTTGCAGCTGTCGCAATCAGGTTTCGAGGAAACCATGGTTTACAAGGACAGTGTCCAGCGTGCCTCTTCGCGCGAAGAGACCAAGATAACCGGAACCGTCACCTGCAAGACGGGCTCGACCAACGGGATTGTGGTGGATCTTTCCGATGAAGGCATCTGCTTCAGGCTGATCTTCGATATCGGCGCTCGGACCGGCCAGGAAGTGACGATCCGGAGCGAGGAGCTCGGTTATCTCTCCGGCATGGTGCGCTGGGTTCGCGGCGACAGGATCGGCATCAAGCTGAACCTGTCCTCGAACACGGCAGCCCAGATCTCGTCCTATTACAAGTTCTTTCGCTGATTCGCGGTGGATGACCGGATCGACGCACGGGACGTTGAAGGCTGCTGCCGTCCAACGCCCCGCTCGAGCGGGAGACGTTATCGCTCCGCCCCGACAGGTTCCACCAGCTTGCGGTAGAGATGCCACGTCGCATGGCCGAAGATCGGCATGATGACGGCAAGACCGACGAAGATGGGGATAGAGCCGATCACCAGTCCGGCTGCGATGATCAAGCCCCACAGGGCCACCGGCACCGGGTTGGCGAGCGTTGCCCTGACGGAGGTTTCCATCGCCGTCAGCGCACCGACGTCGCGATCGAGCAGCAGCGGGAAGGTCACGACGCTGATCGACAGCACGACCACGGCAAAGACGAAACCGACGAGATTGCCGACGAGAATCAGGTTCCACCCCTGCTCGGTCGTGGTCACACTGCTCCAGAACTCTGAGATAGAAGCCGGAGGCGTCGGACCGAACATGGTTATATAAAGACCCTGAGCGACCAGCAGCCAGACGACGAAGATCACGAAGAGGACAGCGGCAACCGCGAGGATCGACGGGATTGCCGGATGGCGATGCAGCCGCATTGCGTGCGGCCATCGCGCGTCCATGCCGAGTTCGCGACGCCTGCTGACCTCGTAGAGGGCGATGGCAGCAACAGGCCCGATGAGGGCAAAGCCGGAAGCGAGCGGATAGAGCAGCGGCAGCATGTTCGCTCCCGCACTCCACGTCATCAGCACGACGCCGGCGATTGGATATATGAGGCACAGAAAAACATAATGCGACGGCTTTTCCCGGAAGTCATCCAGCCCGAGACGCAACGCGTCGAACACATCCGCAATGCCAATCTTTCGTATGCCGGGATGCGTGACGGTCGGATCTGCCCCCGACAGAACATGGAAGGTTGTCATGGCTCACACTCCTCAACGAACCAGAGCAGCCACGGACCCGCGACAGCGGTGCTAAAAGATGGGCCGTTGTCGAACCGCGGCTGTGAGTGCGATTATACAGAAAATGCGGCCTCTGTCGCCTCCGCCTTGACTTCGGCCTTTTTCGACTTCAAATCGCGACGATCATGAAGGTTTCCGAAACGCACATCCTCATCGTTCCCGGCTATACCAACTCGGGCCCGAACCATTGGCAGACCCGATGGGAGCGCAAACTGTCGACCGCGCACCGCGTCGAGCAGGCAGAATGGTCGAAGCCGGTGCGGGAGGATTGGGTGGCGCGCATGATCGAGGAGGTCAACGCCGCTGAGAAGCCGGTCGTCATCGTCGCACATTCGCTCGGCGTTGCCACGGCGATCCACGCACTGCCTCACTGCACGCGGCAGATTGCCGGCGCATTCCTGGTTGCCCCGCCGGACGTCGCCAATCCGAAGATCCGGCCGAAGCACCTGATGACCTTCGGTCCCTATCCGCGCGATCCCCTGCCCTTCCCGTCGATCATGGTGGCCAGCCGCAACGATTCCTTCGGCTCCTACGAGCACGCCGGCGATATCGCCAACGCCTGGGGATCGCTGCTAGTCGATGCCGGCGACGCCGGCCATATCAACACGGAATCCGGCCACGGCCCCTGGCCGGAAGGATCGATGGTCTTCGCCCAGTTCCTGAGCCGCCTGCGGGCGTAAGGCACTTCCAGATTGGACGCCGGTCCTTCAAATGCCCCTCATCCGCCTGCCGGCACCTTGCATAAGAGATGTTGTATAGGCTTCGGTATGCCTTTGGCCGGGTGTCCGCCCGGCCAAAGGCGCCGACCGTCGGATCGCCGGCACCAGAACCTTTGAGGGTTACGGAGAAGCAGGATCGCGGTCGGTTCCTCATCGTGGCCCGAATGGTTGCTGGAACAACCTGGTTCGTATGCAAGGCAGGGACGACAAGGATGAACGAGATTAGCATGAAAGCGGCCGGTATCGATACCGGCAAGATATGGCTTGACGTCGCCACCTACCCGGTGAGCGGCAGACTGAAAGTGTCCAACAGCGCCGACGGCTGGCAGAC
>ATWE01000015.1 GCA_000421085.1 Ensifer sp. USDA 6670 | reverse complement strand
TGAAGTTCCGCTCAATCTGGCGTGCGTCTGCCCGCCGTAAGCCAGCATTGGAACTCTTGCGGCTACCCGCCGCATTGCGCGAGATCAAATCAGCAGAAAATCAGGAAGGACCGAAACCTGCAGCGAGAGCCATTCGCACGAGGTGGGGAAGGCTCTTCGCCTTCATTTTTGCCATGACGTTCGCCCGATGCACCTCGACTGTGCGAGGACTGATGTCCACGTCATAGGCGATCGACTTGTTGGGGAGGCCCGCCACTACAGCCGTAAACAGCCAAGCCGCCGCTTGCATCAAATCACCCCCAGGGCGGGAGCCCGTCACGACGCCCTTGACCGTGATCAATGTAGCGGCGGAGACGTAGAGTAGGATTGCTCCTGCATCCAAATCGATTTTCGGGAGACCAGATCAATGACGTACAAGACGATCCTGCTCGTGGTCGGTGTAAGCCAATTCGAAGATGACCTGAGGGCAGCGGCAGATCTTTGTGCATCGGAGGGTGCGCACCTCTCGGTTCTCGCTAGCAAGATAGCCACTCTCCCTCCGATGGGAGACCTCTCAGCCATCTCCAGCGCCTGGATTGACAGCCGAGACAGTGACATGGAGCAACTGCGCCAATCGGTTAGAGAAGCTAAAGAGATCCTCGGAAATACCGGGATTTCATTCGATGTGGCTGGGCGATACTCAGAAACGATGCGGCTCGGGCAAGACGTCGGAGAGCGTGCCCGGTATGCGGATATCACCTTGATCGGCACAAGTCTAAGGGCAGATGACCTCCTCCGGCGAGGAGTCATAGAAGGTGCTCTCTTCTTTTCGGCACGGCCGGTCCTGCTCGCTGCGAATCTCCGATCAGCCACCTTGCAACCGAAGAACGTCCTCCTTGCGTGGAACTCGACCATCGAGTCCGCACGGGCCGCCCGCGAAGCGCTGGACATGATGAGAAATGCCGAGGGAGTGAACCTGGTGCTCGTCGATCCAAAGACCAAGAACGGAGAAGAACCCGGCGCCGATATCGCCACCTATCTTGCACGCCACGGGGTCAAAGTGACAGTCGTCCGGCTTCCGAGTGCCGGCCGCCCGGTCGAAGAGGTACTCGCCCAGTACGCACGTGACACTTCGGCCGACCTGATCGTGATCGGCGCCTACGGGCACTCGCGCATCCGCGAGAGGATATTCGGCGGCGTAACCAAGACGATGATTGACGCACCGATCCTGCCGGTCTTGATGGTTCGATAATCTTTTGTTCTCCCCGTGCCGGGAGGCTTCAGAAGCGGCCCCCAAGCCTCGGGCGTCCGGCGCTCTCAATTCGCGAGCGCCACGCTGTGAGCCTTGTCCATGACCCGCTTCAGCTCATCGATCGCGGAAGCAGAAGGCAGCGTCTCTCCTTCGAGTTCGGGCGGCAGCTTCCAGCCGGGCTCGATGCCCTGCATGTTCGGCAACTCGTGGGCGATACCCTTATGGCAGTCGATACAGGTCGCCCTCCCCGGCAGCAGATAGCGCGTATGGATTTCTGCGGCGCGCTGCGTCTGCTTGGAAAGGTCCATCGCTGCCGACGAGTGACAGTTGCGGCACTCGAGGCTGTCGTTTGCCTTGAGCCGAGCCCATTCGTGTTTGGCGAGTTCCAGGCGGTGGTCGAGGAACTTCTCGCGCGTGTTGATGGTCCCGAAAATCTTGCCCCACACTTCCTTGGAGGCCTGCATCTTGCGGGCGATCTTGTCCGTCCATTCATGCGGCACGTGGCAGTCGGGACAGGACGCCCGGACGCCCGAGCGGTTGGAGAAATGAACCGTGCGCGTAAGCTCCTCATATACGTTGGCCCGCATCTCATGACAGGAAACGCAAAACTCCTCCGTGTTGGTGAGCTCCAAGGCGGTGTTGAAGGCGCCCCAGAAGATCACGCCGCCGACGAAGCCGCCGAGTGTCAAAAAGGCGAGGCTAAGCGTTGCGGCCGGCGTGGTCAGAATCTTCCACACCCAGAGCAGGAGGCGCTTTATCCGAGCCATGATCTACTCGCTCCCCGCCTGCTTGACGCCCATCTCGCTCATGTCCCGGAAGGTGTTGCCGACGAGCGGTCGCACGTCGGCCTGCGGCACATGGCAGGCTGTGCAGAAATAGCGCCGCGGTGAAACGTCGGCGAGCATCTGCCCCTCCCGCGTCATGTAGTGGGTGACGCTGATCATCGGCGCGCCGGACTCTTGCGTCAGTTCGCGCTTGTGGCAGGAAAGGCATCGGTTGGTGTTGACCGAAAGCTGGTAGCCCTCGATCGAATGCGGGATGACCGGCGGCTGGTCGGGATAGGCGCGCTCCTTGCGGGCGTCGTCGACGACCCATTTGGGTATCGGGTGCGCCTCCACCTCGCCCATCTCCTGCGGCGGTCCGGAAAGCTCCGGCACCCTTTCGCCCGCCATCTGGGCGATCGCCCCCGTTGCGACGAACAGGATCGCCCACAGGCCTCCGAGCCACGATCCGGGGCTTCTCATCATGCGACAGAGACGATTTTGACCGCGCATTTTTTGAAATCCGTCTGTTTTGAGATGGGATCGGTTGCGTCGAGCGTGACCTTGTTGATCAGCCTGCTGGCGTCGAACCAGGGTACGAAGATGACGCCCGGCGGCATGCGGTTGCGGCCGCGCGTCTCGATGCGGGCGCGAATCTCGCCGCGGCGGGAAACGATCCTGACCTCGGCCCCCTGATTGATGCCGCGATCGCGGGCGTCACCGGCATTCATGAAGCAGACGGCACCGGGGAACGCCTTGTAGAGTTCCGGCACCCGCATCGTCATCGAGCCGGAGTGCCAGTGCTCGAGGACGCGGCCCGTCACCAGCCAGACATTGTATTCGTCGTCGGGAGATTCGGCCGGCGGTTCATAGGGAACAGCAAGAATGACCGCCTTGCCGTCCGGGCGGCCGTAGAACTTCACGCCCTCCCCAGGCTTCACGTAGGGATCGTAACCCTCCCGATAGCGCCACAGCGTCTCCTTGCCGTCGACGACTGGCCAGCGGAGCCCCCGCTCCTCATGGTAGCGGTCATAGGGCGCCAGATCATGCCCGTGTCCGCGCCCGAAGGAGGCATATTCCTCGAATAGGCCTTTCTGGATGTAGAAGCCGAAGGCCTCGGCTTCCCGGTTGGCGTATTCCTTGTTGATCTCGCTTGCCGGGAAACTGTCGACATTGCCGTTCTTGAACAGCACGTCGTAGAGGGTCTTGCCGCGATAGCCGGGACTTGCATCGAGGATGTCGGTCGGCCAGACCTCGTCGGTGGTGAAGCGCTTCGAGAATTCCACCATCTGCCAGAGGTCCGAACGTGCCTCGCCGGGCGCATCGACGAGCTGGTGCCAGACATGGGTGCGGCGCTCCGCATTGCCGTAGGCGCCTTCCTTCTCCACCCACATGGCGGCCGGCAGGATGAGGTCGGCGCTCATCGCCGTGATGGTCGGGTAGACATCGGAAACGACGATGAAGTTCTCCGGGTTGCGATAGCCCTGATAAGTCTCGTTCTGCGTATTAGGAGCCGCCTGGACGTTGTTGTTGACCTGCACCCAATAGAAATTGAGCTTGCCGTCCTTCAGCATCCGGTCCTGCTCGACCGCGTGGTAGCCCGGTTTCTCGGGAATGATGCCGTGAGGCACACGCCAGATCTCCTCGGCATGCTTGCGGTGCTCCGGGTTTGTAACGGTCATGTCGGCTGGCAGCCGATGGGCGAAGGTGCCGACCTCGCGCGCCGTCCCGCAGGCCGAAGGCTGTCCGGTCAGCGAGAACGGGCTGTTGCCTGGCTCGGAGATCTTCCCGGTCAGGAGATGGAGATTGTAGACCATCTGGTTGGCCCAGACGCCGCGTACATGCTGGTTGAACCCCATGGTCCAGAGCGACATGACCTTGCGCTTCGGATCGGCATAAAGGTCGGCCAATTGTTCGAGAAACCCGGCTTCGACCCCTGTGAGTTCGACCACCTTGTCGAGCGTGTACAACGAGACGAAGGATTTGAAGCTCTCGAAGTCGCTCGGCGTCATTTTCGCCGCATCCTTGGCGTTCACAGCCTTGACCTCGAGCGGATTGTCGGGCCTCAGGCCATATCCAATGTCAATCGCGCCGACCATGAACGTCGTATGTTTCGTAACGAAATCCTCGTTCACTCGGCCGGTCTGAATGATGTGATTGGCGATGTAGTTGAGGATCGCCAGATCGGTCCCCGGTTTGAAGACGATCGGAATATCCGCAAGATCCATGCTGCGATGGGTGAAGGTCGAGAGCACCGCCACCTTCACATGCTCGTGCCCGAGCCTTCGATCGGCGAGGCGCGTCCACAGGATCGGGTGCATCTCGGCCATGTTCGAGCCCCAGAGCACGAAGGCGTCCGCGTGCTCGAAGTCGTCGTAGCAGCCCATCGGTTCGTCCATGCCGAAGGTGCGCATGAAGGCGTAAGCTGCCGAGGCCATGCAGTGGCGGGCGTTCGGATCGAGATTGTTGGAGCGGAAACCGGCACGCATCAGCTTGGTGGCCACATAGCCCTCGAAGATGGTCCACTGTCCCGAGCCGAACATGCCGACGGCGGTCGGTCCCTTCTCCTTCAGCACCCGCTTCGCCTGCTCGGCCATGACGTCGAAGGCTTCGTCCCAGCTCACCGGCTCGAACTCGCCGTCCTTGGCAAAGGCGCCGTTGCGCTTGCGCAGAAGTGGCGTCTTCAGACGGTCGGCGCCGTACATGATCTTCGACAGGAAGTAGCCCTTGATGCAGTTGAGACCGCGGTTGACCTCGGCCTGCATGTCGCCATGTGTGGCGACGACCTGTCCCTCCTTGACGCCGACCATGACGCCGCAGCCGGTACCGCAGAAACGGCAGGGCGCTTTCGACCACTTTATCTGAAGTGCTTCGACGCCGCCCGGCACGGGCTGTGCCGCCGCCGGAAGCGCGATCCCCGCTGTAGCTGCGGCAATGCCGGCCGCATGCGCCTTCAACATTTCACGCCGCGTCAGTTCGCCGGTCATGGCCGATCTCCCCTTGAGTTTCAACATGCTCAAACACCATGTTGGCTGCCACCACGCCCTCGAGCACCGCGATACGCGAAAGACTTTCGCCGAGCATTCCGGTGCTCGTCCCCTCGATCACGACGACGATCTTTCCCGCCTCGTGGGCGTAAACCTCGACGTTCGGCATTTCGGCGAGACTTTCGACGACACGCTCCCGCATGTTCGGCATCGTCACGATGACGGCGCTGGAGATATGATAGGATGCGCTCCGATCAGACATGGGCGCGCTCCCACTCGACCTCACGAATGCCTATCGCCGCCACCGGACAGACGGAAAGACACGCGCCGCAGCCGGTACAGGCCTCTTCGCTAAGCTCGGGCAAGAAGGGTCCACCGGCACGCGGACGGAAGCGGATCGCATCCGTCGGACAGACGTCGCGACAGGCCTGACAATCGGTGCGGTTCCTGGCAAGACAGCTCTCGCCGATTGTCGCGACGTGGGGAAAGTGTCTCAGCCGGCCGGTGAAGACCGGCTCGGGACAGAGTTCCGCGCATTGACCGCAGAACGTGCACCCGGCGACGGAGAAATCGAGCGCGGGGCGATCCGAGATCAACCGGATGATGTGCGTCGGACAGGCGTCGACGCATCGTCCGCAGCCGGTGCAGTCCTCGAGGCCTTCCGGGCTTGCTCCCGGCGGAGAGACACGCCCACTCCCCCGCTTTTGACGACCGCGGAGAAAATTCCGCCGTGACATGTCGACGCCCTTGTCCACGGCGCCCTCAATGTGCTGGCGGGCCGGGTGGCCCGAAGATGATCTGGAACATCCAGACGAGAAAGCCGTAGGCACCGACGACGCCCACCGCGACGATCGGCCAGATGCCGAACGCCAGCACAAGAAACGTAACGATTTCGTTTCGCCGCCGCGAGGGTGGAAGGCTCGCCGCTGATTGGTCGGTATCCGGCATTCAAGCGTCTCCTCGCTAAACGGATAGGCTTAACGGAAGTCTAGTGCCTCGATAAAAAAAATAAAGGGAGAGCCTCGATAATTCTTAAGGTCAAGCTCCGAATACTTTGAGAAATTGATTTCTGTCAATTACTTGACCGAAACGGTGAAGATATATTTATATTCAATACCACTAAAACTAACAATGACAGCACTAAACAGACCCGACGCAGACGGGATTGTACTGCGCCGGGCTATTAAATGGCATGCTGCCGACTCTATTGGAGGGCAAGGGCGAGCGCCGCGTCGAGGCGCTCCCGCGCCTTCTTGGGCAGCTTCACTGCCTTTACCTTTTCGACATTGGCGGGCGCATCGCCGACGACGACTGCCGCAACCATGCCCATGCCGACGTGCGGCGTGCACTTCACGCCGTAGACTCCTGGCACGTCGAAGGTCACCTTATAGCTCTCGTTCATCTTGCTCTTGAAGGCCGAAGCCCCGTCGGGAATCATGTCCTTGATCGTCTCGACGTTATGTCCCTTGTCGGTAGGAACAAACGTGACGCTGTCACCCGGATTGACCTTGACGAATGCCGGCTCGAAGACCATTGCTCCCTCGGAGCCCTTGTTAAGCATGCGGACCTCGAAATCGGCGGCGAATGCTGTGCCGGTGAAGACGGCAAGAACTGCGGCGACTGCCATGCCCTTTGCTATTATGCGCACTTGAAATTCTCCTTGGTTTCAGAACCCTGTTCGGTTCTTGCGACAAGGAGATAGAATGGATCGAGCGCCTGCTCTTTGATGCTTGTCAAACAGCCGCTGGAAATCCGTCTAGTCGCGCCCGCCGTCTGCGAGCGCCGCCAAGCCTGGCAGGTCGCAGACGATGAGCTTCTGCCGCCCGCCCTCGACCAGCCCCTTCTGCTCCCAGGCGCTGAGAATGCGCGACACCGTATGCAGTGTGGTTCCCGTCATTTCAGCTATGTCCTGGCGGGAAATTGGAAAGTCTATGCGGACGCCGCCTTTTTCCTGCTTGCCCGCCTGCCGCGAAAGGCGCAGCACCGCATGGGCGACGCGCCTCTCCACCTCCTGGGTCGACATCTCGCGAATCCGCGTGTGTGCCTCTTCGAGGCGCTGGCCGATCGTCTGCATGGTGCTGACGGCTAGATGCGGATTCTGCTCGACGAATTGCGGCCAGAGATCCGTAGGCCAGGAAAGAGCAAGACTTTCCGTAACGGCCGTCGCAGTACCGGGATAATCCGAACGCTGCAGCGCCTTTGCAAATCCGAAGAGGTCGCCCGGATGGACGACGCGCACGATGATCTGCTGACCGTCCTCGGTGACCTGGGTCACCTTCAGCCTCCCATGCAGGAGCAGGAAAAAGCTTGTGGCTCTCTGGCCTTGCTCGAAAACAGCGTCGCCTTGCGGCAGGCGCCTTGCCGTCGCATGGGCGAGCATCCTGTCCAGATCCGCGTCGCTCATCCTGTCGAACAGGGCAAGCGACCGTACGACACTCCGGTCGATCTTCATTCGATTTTCCTACTGCAGGATTCCTTCAATCGGAACCAACGCGACCGTGATCTCACTATCATGACGGAAGGAGGGAAAAAAGCAGAGTATCCGCGGCGCGTCAGAACGCGGTTGTCGTGAGTGGTTGGAAAGCACCCTTCAACCACTGCGATGCACCTCAGACGTCGCGGCCCTTCTCACGAAGCGTCTGCAGCAGAGGTGCATACCAACGGGTATCCTTCACTAGGCGGAAGCCGACGTTGTCCGGGGGCGCGCCGACGGCGCAGCCGCCCCCCTTGGGCTTGCGGACAAAGGAACTGAGCGCGGCGCGATGCTTGCCCGTGGCTATATAGATGCCGCAGGATGAGGCGTCGCTTGTAATGTTTCCTGTACGGTCGAGGGTGACACGCCTAACGCAGGTCGTCGTCCATTCCCAGACATTACCGCCGAAGTCGGAGAGGCCAGTCTCGCCCTCGCCGAAGTGTCCGAGCCGCTGCGGCTCCGGCTCGCGGGACGCCTTGCGCGCCGTCTCGCGGTAGTAATCGGCAAGCCACCGCAAAGCCGGATTGGAGCCGTCGTCCTGGACGCCGAGCGCGTCGTCGGGAAAACGGCTGCCGGCCGCAAAGGCAAGCTGCTCGTCGGTCGGCAGCCTCCAGATTGCGCCGGTTCGCCGGCTGAGCCAGGCGGCATAGGCTTGCGCATCGTCGAAGCTGACGCCCGTTGCCGGCGTGCTTCCAGGATCTGCGGGTACGTGCTCGGGTTCGGCGGGCGGGCACGCCTGTTCCGCGACGCAGCGCGCGTAGTCGGCGGCCGTAACCTGATATTTCATAACGGTGAGCGGCGCGCTCATGCGCACCGTCTCCACCGGCGCGTCGACGGCATAGCCGTTCTTGAAGAACTCCCCGGCTACGCGATACCGGAAATCCCTCGAGGCTACGGTTACGACGGGCGGCTCATGGACGGCGCTCTCGGACGGTGCGCTGCCCAGCAGCCCTGTCTCAATCGCGAGGATTCCCGCGAGTATCAGAAAGAGCGCGCAGGGTATTGCAAGCGAGACGGGAGCGACTTCTCTGCTTTTGGAAAGTGCGTCCATGGCGGCCTCCTTGCGACGATCGTTCCTTGCCGGTCTCGCCGAGTATCCGGCGGCGAGTCTGCCGGTCGCTCCGACGCCGGCCATCGGAGCGACCCGCTTCAGTCAGGTACCCGATGGAGCAAGGAGCGAGGTCATCAGGTCGTCGTTCCAATCGCCGGTGACGGCGAAATGAGCGGCAGCGCCGAGCTCGAACGCCTCGATCAGGTTGTGGTTGACGTAGGCGTAGATGCCGGGCTGCTCAAAGGTGTAGAAGGCAGCGCCCGCCGTGCCGCCGGGTATGAACCAGGTCTCCTGATCGACCTCGGGAGGATTGCGGAACTTGCCGGTCGCCCAGACATAATCGCCATGGCCGCCGATCAGGTGCGGGCGCGTGTCGCGATTTGCCTGCGAATGGAGGATCAAGACTTTCTCGCCGACGGCGGCCTTGAGCGCGTTGTCGCCCGTGAGCGCCCCGACTGCGCCATTGAAGACGATGTGGGACGGGGTAAGCGTGCGCATCACTTCGAGCGTATCGGCATAGGCTTCCCCGACGCTTTCATACTTCTTGAACTTGCCGTTTGCGTCGCGCGGCACGTAGAAGTCCTGCTCACCGACATAGTAGACCTTATCATAGGTAATCGGCTTGCCTTTGCCGTCGGTCAGTCCTTCGCGCGGCAGCACCATGATCGCGCCGTTCATCCCCGAAGTGACGTGCCACGGAACCATTCCGGGAGGTGCGCAGTGGTAGACGAAGACGCCCGCCTTGGTCGCCTTGAAGCGCAGCACCGTGGTCTCGCCCGGATTGACGACCGTCAGTGCGCCGCCGCCCAGCGCGCCGGTTGCCGAATGGAAGTCGATATTGTGCTGCAGCGTGTTCGTATCGGGGTTGATGAGCGTCAGCTCGACATAGTCGTCCTGGTGCACGACCATCATTGGACCGGGGACCGAACCGTTGAAGGTCATGGCATGGAGCTCAGTACCCTGCTCGTCGATGACGATCTTCTTCTCCTCGATCGTCAGCGTGAACTCGACGACCTTCGGGCCGCCTTCAGCCTTCTGCGTATGGGCGTGGACAAAGGGCGGTTTGACGAGATCGACCTTGACGCGCGGCAGCGACGCGACGTCGACGGAAGCCACCTTGGCTACCGCCTCTTCCGCATGGGCGGATACGGCGCCGACCAGCGGCGTCAGTGCGCCCGCGATCGCGGCGCCGGCCAGCATGCTGCGACGTGTCATCTGGAATTGCTCAGACATGGAACCTCTCCTTGAGAAGACGGAGCGAATATCGCCCGGTCATGCTCATTCTAGGGTGGTGGCGGGCAGGCTCTTTGAGGTGGAGCAAACAGGCAAATTGCCCTGGTGCGACATTTTGGCCAGCAGGGGCGACAATTCCGTACGGCGTTGCCGCCGGTACCCAACAGCCATGTCTTTGCCAATTGTCAAAGAAGACCTTGCTCAACTCCGGTAGTCAGAGGCGACCCAGACATCAGGAGTTGAATCATGAATGGATCAAAGGTGGCCAAGCGGGAAGGCTACGTGCCGCGGGGCCTCGCCCGCACGGGCCCGGTGCTCTTTTCATACGGATTCAGACCCTTCTTTCTCGGCGCCGCTGTTTGGGCGGTCGTCGGCATGACCCTCTGGATCGCGGCCCTGGCAGGTCATCTCGAAATCGCCGGCAGCTATGGGGCTCACGCCTGGCATGCGCACGAGATGCTGTTCGGCTTCGCCCCGGCTGTCCTTGCCGGCTTTTTGCTGACCGCGGTACCGAACTGGACGGGCCGCCTCCCCGTCTCCGGCTGGCCGCTCGCCGGGCTGTTCGCGCTGTGGCTGGCGGGACGCGCGGCGCTGCTGTCCCCGGATGTGATCGGCATCCCGCCCGCAGCGGCGATAGACTGCCTCTTCCTCCCCGCACTGCTGTTGATCTGCGCCCGCGAGGTAATCGCCGGCCGCAAGTGGAAGGATCTGAAGGTGTTGGGCGGTCTTCTCGCGTTGTCGCTTGCCAATGCCTGCTTTCATTTCGCCGTGGTCACGGGAGACCATATCCATATCGCGATGCGCCTCGGCATTTCCGCCTATGTGGTACTCGTCACAATCATCGGCGGTCGGATCTTACCGAGTTTCACCCGCAACTGGCTGAATCGTGCCGGCCGGACCGAATTTCCGGTTTCCTACAACCACTTCGACACAGTCGCCATTCTCGCAGGCATCGCAGCGCTTGGCGCATGGACGCTTATTCCCGACCATCCGCTCACTGCGGTGGCGGCTCTTACCGCTGCACTGCTGCACATCGTCCGGCTCGCCCGCTGGCGCGGCTGGCGCACCTGGCCGGAAATGCTGCTCGTCATACTGCACGTGGCCTATGCCTTCGTTCCCCTGGGCTTCGCCGCAATCGGCATCGGCGCGCTCGGCTTCATCGAAGAGCGTTCGGTCATGCATGTGCTCACGGTTGGCGCAATCGCCGCGATGATGCTAGCAGTCATGACCCGCGCGAGCCGCGGCCACACGGGCTATCCGCTTACCGCGTCGCGATTGACGGCCGCCTCATATGCCGCGATCGTCGTTTCGGCACTGTTGCGCCCGCTGGCGGAAATACTTCCCGTCGTCGCAGCGGGTCTCTATGCTGTCTCCGGAAGCGCGTGGATCGTGGCCTTTGCGCTGTTCTGCGTCGAGTACGGGCCAATTCTCGTGCGCAAGCGCCGTGCGTTGCGGTAGAGCGCCCTCACACCAGTTAGGAAGTCCGCCACCACTTCCGCAGTTGTCTCCACTTCCTCAGCACTCGGATGAGGATGACTGGTGGAATTTTTCGGTGGTCGCCCACCGTCCCCTTCCGGGTGATCGGTGCGTCAGGGTCAATCAAGAATGCGAGGACCAGGCTCCGGGTCCTCGATTCAAGCAATAGCGCCCGATCGGAGAGCAGCAGACCTTGCTCGCCCTCGGCAAACGTCTGGCCCGCCGCGAGCAGCACGCCGCTGAAAACATAGAAGTAGAGGTCGCGACCTCGCCTATGCGGGAATGCTAGCCGCGCACCTGGCTCGAGCCCGATGTCAAACAGATCGATTGTATTACGGACGTGGAATGGGGCGTCGCCTCCCTCAGGGCCGACCAGGTGTCGCCAGGTGTTCGGCCTCCGCAGCGGGATCGGCCCGTGCTGAATCCTGGGACTGAGATCGACTGCACGCGGCCGCACGAAGATCTGCAGCATGCGCAGGGGCGGATCGGATGACAACGTTTCTTCAGAATGCCAGAAACCGCGTCCGGCATTCATCACCATCAAATGCTTGCTGTCCGTTACCAGTCGGCCGGCTGTCTTGTCGTCGTGGCGCATGACGCCGTCAGGCACCCACGAAATGATTTCGTCGTTCCGGTGCTCGTGCATGGCGATGAGCCGTCCGGGATCAAGGCTCGATTCCACGATCATGGCAAGCGGGCCGTGACCATGATCGGTTGGCCTCGGTTTGAGCCATCCGGGCATATTGACGCGAACGACAAATCCCCCCATGTCGCGCACAATAAACGTGCGATCGCCTTTGAGCAGCACGGCGTCCTCCCTCCAGCGCGGATGATGACGCCAATCATTAGCGGCCCGCCGGAACGTCGCGTCAATCGAAAGCAACGGCGTTTCATCAATTGGTGCGTCCGGCTGGTTAAGGACCCCCGGGCGCTCTGCCAGGCCGCACGTCGAGCCGCGTCTGTTGGCGACTTGGTCCGCGAGGTGGGCTGCCTCGTCCGCGATCCCTGTCCGGTACAGGATCAGCCTGTCGAACCGAGACCATTTCTCCTTTTGTTTGCTCGCCGTCAAAGTGTGACGGCGCTCTCAGGAATAGGGTCGGCCAACTTCCGATCCGGTTCCAGCCGCTGCCGCATCGGAATGCACGAGGGGCGGCCAACAGAGAAGTCCAGGACAATGACGCAAACACCAGCGAAACCATCCATCGACGTCCGCACCGTTCCGCCTCGCGAGCGTCATCCGCGCATCTTCGGAATGCTCGAAACGCTTCCGGCCGGCAGCTCTATGTTGATCACCAGCGACCACGATCCGCGGCCGCTCCACTACCAGTTGGAAACGAATTTCCCAGGCGAATTCGGCTGGGATTATCTGGAAGAAGGGCCGGCAGTCTGGCGCGTCGAGATCGCCCGTCTTGAAAATGGCTCCGGCTGCGAATGCTGCTGCGGCTCGGATCATTGATCCGGCCCCGCTGGTAATCAAGTACCGAGCATGGTGATTTAAATGCCAGCAGCCACGCTTTCCCCATGGACGATGTCCTATTTCGCCGCTGCCTGCCTCTTTCTGATGGTCGGACAGGGCGTGATGGCAGCGGGCTATGGCCATCCGTTCGCCGCCGTCGAAGCACCCGCGACTTTGGCGCTTGTGCACGTCGTCGTCATCGGCTGGCTGGGCCTGCTGATGACGGGGGCTCTGCTCCAGTTCGTGCCGGTGCTGGTTGCGGCGCCGCTTCGCGGGAGGCGGCTGGCTCTCCCCGCTCTGATGCTCCTTATTCCCGGACTTCTTCTTCTCCTCGGCGGCTTTGCTGCACTTGGCGGCGCGAAAGGGGTATCGCCAGCCATGTTGCCGTCCGGCGCGCTCCTACTGGCGATTGGCTTCGGTCTCGTCATCATCATGCTCGCGGCGACGCTCCTTTCGGCGCGACCGCTGCCGCTTCCCGCTCGCTTCGTCGCTGTGGGTCTCGGCGCGCTGATCGTCGCGGTTCTTGCCGGCGGCGCCTTCACGCTCGTCTTAACTGGCGCCGTCACGAGCGCTGCGGCGATCGCGCTTCTCCTCAAGGGAGTGCCGCTTCACGCGGCGCTTGGCCTTGCAGGCTGGCTGACCTTCACCGCGATCGGCGTCAGCTACCGGCTGCTGCCGATGTTCATGCTTGCGCCGGATGACACGCGGGCCACAGGCAGGGCCGTCTGGTGGACGGGCGCCGCTGCCCTGGCGATCGTCGTGGCCAGCATCGTCTCGATTGCAGTGAATAGCGAAGGCGTCGAAGGGGCGAGGAGCACCGCGGTTTTTCTCGCCTTCTTTGCCACCGTTCTCTACTCGGCCGACGTCTTGCGCCTGCTTCGCGAGCGCCGCCGCAAAACCGTGGAACTCAACATCCGCGCGAGCTATGCGGCCTTTGCTTTTCTTTTCGCTTCCGTGGTCATGTTCGCCGTGCCAACCACACGGGCTGCGGCAGGCGAAGGCGCCGCGGCGCTCGTCTACCTCTTCGTCTTTGGCTGGTTGACCGGCCTCGGCCTCGCGCAGCTCTACAAGATCGTTCCGTTTTTGACATGGCTCGAATGCTATGGCCCCGTTCTCGGGCGGGCCGCAGTGCCGCGTGTTCAGGACTTGGTCGAGGAGAAGCGCGCAAGTCTCTGGTTTTTGGTCTACTACTTGGCCGTGATTGCGGCAACGCTTTCGCTTTTTGCCGAAAGTCCGGCGGCTTTCCGCGTCGCCGCGCTAGCGCAACTCTGCGCGACGATCGGCCTGATGGTGGAACTCGTCCGCGCCCGTCTGCTTTCCTCCGTCGCGGCGCCGCTGCGCCTTCCCGCGGGCGCGCTGAGGCCGCATCTCTTCCTCCCGATCTCTCGACCACAGGAGTAATCGATGACTATCGAGACCCAGAACCCAGCACCAAGAGAATTCGACGTCCGACCTATATTGAGGAGCGGCGGCGAGCCGTTCCAGGCGATCATGGAGGCGGTGAACGGGTTGAGAACGGGCCAAGCGTTGCGGCTCTTTGCTCCCTTTCGTCCGCAGCCGCTGTTCAAAGTGATGGAGGGCCGCGGCTTCAGCCACGAGGCACAGGAGATACAAGGCGGCGACTGGGAGGTCTTGTTCACGCCGAGGGCGGCGGGAGCCCCCGTCGAGGTCTCTGCAGATGCCGACGATCCGGACTCCTGGCCCGATCCCGTCGAAAACCTCGACCTGACCGAGCTCGAACCCCCGGAACCCATGGTCCGCATTCTCGCGGCTGCCGAGCGGCTGCGGCCGGGCGAGGTGCTGTTCGCGCTACTTTCCCGCGAACCGATCTTCCTCTTCCCGGAGCTCTCCAAGCGCGGTCACCAGTGGGCGGGCAATTTCGACGAAACACGAACCACCTTCCGCATCTTTGTCCGCGTCGGTGATAAGGGCTGAAGCCATGAGCGAACCGGAGAACGCGACTATCTGCGATTCAATCCGCGATGCACTGCGCACGATCATCGACCCTGAGCTTGGCCGCAATATAGTCGATCTCGGGCTTATCTACGATGTATCCGTCGAGGATGGCGGCATCGCCCATGTGACGATGACCACGACAACGAAGGGCTGTCCGGCCAGCGAATATCTGAAGGAGGCAGTGCGCAACTGCGTCTGGTATGTGCCGGGTGTTGAGTATGCAGAAGTCCGGCTGACCTACGTGCCGGCCTGGAACCCGGATATGATGGCCGGCAGACACGGTTGGCTCCGCTGACCCTACGGCTGGTATGGTCGCCGCCTGGGTGATGACGACACTCGCTGCCGCGCTGGTTGCGGCTTCCTAAGATGCAGTCGACATCCTTTGACATTGCTCAAAGAGGCAGCCCCGGTCCTTCGCTAGAATGGCACCCGATCAAGGTTCCACTCTCACCAGAAGGACTCTCCATGCAACCGGCTCTTGTCGCAAAATATGGCGAGGCACGCCTGCCCCGTTACACGAGCTACCCGACGGCGCCCCGTTTTTCGCCCGCCGTCGACGCCGGTACCTATGGCGACTGGCTCGCAGCCATCGCGCCGGGAAAGCCGATGTCGCTCTACCTGCACATCCCCTTCTGTCGATCGATGTGCTGGTATTGCGGCTGCCATACGACGATCACGCAGCGCGATCAGCCTATCCTCGACTACCTCGACATGCTTCGAGAGGAGGTCCGTCTAGTCTCGGCAAGCACGTGTGCGCCGCTCACCATCGGCCACGTGCATTTCGGCGGGGGCACGCCGACTATCGTGCAGCCGGAGGAATTTCGTGCGCTGATAACACTGCTGCGCGAGCATTTCGAGTTCTCGAGCACCGCTGAAATCGCTGTGGAAATCGACCCGCGAACGCTCGAGCCCGAAATGGCGACGGCCCTCGGCGAAGCCGGTGTCCGTAGGGCGAGCCTCGGGGTGCAGAGCTTCGATCCGGTGGTGCAGAAGGCGATCAACCGGATCCAGAGCGAGGAGCAGACGATGGAGGCCGTTTCGCGCCTGCGTCAGTCCGGCGTCGACAGCATCAATTTCGATCTCATCTACGGCCTGCCGCACCAGACTGTCGAATCCTGCATCGCGACCGCCGAGGCGGCGATCCGGATGGGACCCGAGCGCTTCGCAGTCTTCGGATACGCCCACATCCCCTCGTTCAAGAAGCACCAGAAGCTGATCGACGAGCAGGCGCTTGCTGATGCGGAGGGCCGTGTCGCCCAGGCCGAGGCCATAGCGGCGACACTCGCCGCCGCCGGCTACCGCCGCATCGGACTCGATCATTTCGCCCTCCCGGACGACAGCCTGGCGATCGCGCAGGCGAGCGGTCGATTGCACCGAAATTTCCAGGGCTACACGACCGATGCCTGCGAAACTCTCATCGGCTTCGGTGCCTCGGCGATCGGGCGGACGGACCACGGCTATGTGCAGAACGAGGTGCCGCCGGGCCTGTACGCGCAACACATAGCCTCGGGTCGGCTTGCAACGGTGAAAGGCTACCGGATGACGCCGGAGGATAGGTTGCGGGCAAGCATCATCGAGCGGCTGATGTGCGACTTCGGGGTCGATGTTCCCGCTCTTGCCACCGCGCACGGCTTCGATCCGGAGATGCTGCTCCGCGGCAATACCAGGCTCGCAATGCTGCAAAGTGACGGCATCCTTGATATCGCCGACGGCGTCATACGGCTGCGCGAAGGGGGACGCTTCCTTATCCGTGCCGCCGCTGCAGCCTTCGACGCCTATATCGATCAATCGGGACGGACGCATAGCAAGGCGGCGTGAAGGCCGCCTCAAAGCTGAGGACAGGGAGGCCCGGCATGTACGCGCATGCCGGGCCTTCCGTCTCGCGGCCTGCCCCCGCCTATCTTACAAGGCCGCGATAGATCGCCGGCAGGGCTGCAGGCAGCCTGCCGATGTGGCTGACGACGGCGTAGCCGTTCTGACCGAATATGACCGGCAGGTAGGATCTCGCCTCGCGATCCACTGTCACCCCGAAGACGCTATTGCCCGAGCGGCGCGCTTCGCCGACGGCGCGGCGGCTGTCCTCGAGCGCGAAACGCCCCTCGTAGTGGTCGACGTCGTTCGGTTTGCCGTCGGTCAGCACGATGAGGAGCTTGCGACGGTTCGGTCGTTCGGCAAGACGCGCTGCAGCGTGGCGGATGGCCGCGCCCATGCGGGTGTAGTAGCCGGGTTTCAGCGCCGCAATGCGCGCCTCGACCGTCGCGCTCATCGCCTCGTCGAAAGCCTTCACGGTTTCGATCCGTACCCAATCCCGCCGCCGGGACGTGAAGGTGAGGATTTCATGGGCGTCGCCACAGGCGGAAAGCCCATGCGCCAGCACCTGAAGAGCTTGCTTCTCGACATCGAGGACGCGAAGATCGTCGAACCAGGCGTCGGTGGAAAGCGACACGTCCACGAGGATCGTCACCGCAAGGTCGTGCGCTTGGGGACGGCTCATCATGTGGATGCGGTCGCTGCCCTGCCCCCCGGCCCTGAGATCGGTGCGGGCCCGTACAACCGCGTCGAGATCGAGATCGGCCCCGTCGATCTGTGCCCGCAGCATCTCGTGATGCGGCCGCAGCACCTCGAACTGACGGCGCACCCGCCGAATCAGGCTTTTCGTCGTCGAATCCGCTTCTCCCGGCAGGCCTTCTGCGGAGGCGGGCGCGGCAAGCACCCGGCAATGGTCCTTGAGGTAGCCGCCGCTGCGATAGTCCCATTCGGGATAGGTGAGTTCCGCCATGAGCGGCGTGCGGTCCAGCGCTTCCGGCGGGAGGTCGAGGTCGAAGCGAAAACGCGCGGCCGGGCGTCCCTTGCGTTCGCCGAGGGTCATGTCGTCGAGCTCGTCGGCGGCGCTTGCGTCGTGGTCATCGCTGTCGTCCGCCGGACGGTCGACATTGACCATTTCGGCCATGGCGAGGATCTTTTCGAAGCGGTTGAGGATGAACGGGCTCCGCTCGGACTGACGCTGTGCCTCGCGTGTCGCCACATGGCGCGTCGTCTCCGACCCTTCCGCTCTGTCGCCACCGCGAGCGGGCTCGTCTTCGCCGTTTCGCCGCTCCGTCTCTTCACGCAGGAGCGCGTCGGGCCAGAGTGGCACCGGGAGCATCGGCAGGTAACCAGGTGGCGCATGCCTGGGAAAGATTGCCGGCGCCACGTCGTCGTTCAGGCCGGCGCCGTCTCTCAGCATGTAGAGGATCCTGTTCTCGACGTGCTGCTCGACCGAAGGAAGCGAGCGCCGCTGCCGAACCTTGAGCACCGCCCTGCAGAGACGACGATAGCGTTGGCGCATTGCGGGATAGGTGGCGAGCACCGACGTTACCGTCTCACCGGCACGTGAAAGGAGTGCCAGATCGCGCGATAGCGGGTCGGCGGCGCGGACGGGCTTAAGCGGCATGACAGCCATCATCGCAGCAAGCCAGAAATACAGGTCGCGGTTGAGACGCCGCAGGGGAAAGAGATCGACCTCTCCCGGCAGCATCAGCGTCGCATGGTCGCGCGCCGGCTGGACGAGCTTCTCCTCGCCAAGGCCCATGCGCTGGCGCAAGCGCAGCCGGTGCGCGGAGGTCCGGCCGCGGGCGGGCGCGATCTGTACCGCCCGCTCGCCGCCAAGACCGCGGAAGTACACGGCGAGCACGGCTTGGACGTCGTCGAGCCGGACCGCCTCGTCCGGAAAGCGCGGCCAGGTACGCGTATTGCCGATCAAGCGGTGCCAGGCGCGCCCAACCGTTTCTTCGAGTTCGAGGAAGTCCAGCATTTTCTTATCCCTGGCGGACGACCGCGTCCGCGATCTCGATCAGCGCGGCCTTGACGTCCGGCTCGTCGGTGAGCGGTTCGATCATCGTCGCCAGGACGGCGTCGCGCACCGAAACTCCGTTGTCGACAAGGCTGGCGCAATAGACGAGCAGGCGCGTCGAGACACCCTCTTCGAGATCATGCCCCTTGAGACTCCGTAACCGATGCGCGAGATCGACAAGCGGCGCGACCCGGTTCTCGTCGAGCCCGCTCTCCTCGGAAACGACGGCAATCTCGCTCGCCCTCGGCAGGAAGTCGAACTCGATGGCGACGAAGCGCTGGCGTGTGCTCGGCTTGAGGGTCTTGAGCAGGTTCTGGTAGCCGGGATTGTAGGAGACCACCAGCATGAAGCCGGGCGGCGCCTCCAGAAGCTCGCCGGTGCGTTCGAGCGGCAGGATGCGCCGGTCGTCGGTGAGCGGATGCAGCACCACGGCAACATCCTTGCGGGCCTCGACGATCTCGTCGAGGTAGCAGATGCCTCCCTCGCGCACCGCGCGGGTCAGCGGCCCGTCTACCCAGATCGTGTCGCCGCCCTTGAGGAGATAGCGGCCGGTGAGATCTGCAGCGGCGAGATCGTCGTGGCAGGAGACGGTCGACAGCGGGAGGCCGAGCTTCGCCGCCATATGGGCGACGAAGCGCGTCTTTCCGCAGCCGGTCGGTCCCTTCAGCAGAAGCGGAAGCTGGCGCGTCCAGGCGCTTTCAAAGAGCTCGCATTCCCGGCCTGAAGGGGAATAGGCCGGGATGGCCGAGTCCGGATTGAGCGGAGTCTTGAGGGCGATGTTCATGAATAATCTCCGAGTTCGAACTTCGAGCGGGGCGGCCGGCCACGTGGGCCGGCCGCTTCGCGTCATTCGGCCGGTTGAACGGCTCGGTTGAGGGCCGGGCTGGCGCTCCTGCCGGGAACAAGGATTGCCCAGAAGAACATCAGCGCCGAGATAAGTACGACGACGCCCGAGCCGAGGCGGATCCAGTAGAAGAGAGCGAGTTGCTCCTGCACGGCCATGAAGCTCTCGCCGAGGACGCGCTGCAGGTGGACCTGAACGACACCGGCGAAGGTGAGCGCGAAAGTCATGACGGACATGGCACTGCACATGGCCCAGAAGCTCGCGATCGACAGCCACTGGTTATAGGGCGCCCGTCCCTTGATCTCCGGAATGGCATAGGCCATCACGGCGAGGTTGAGCATCACATAGGCGCCGAAGAAGGCGAGATGCCCGTGCGCAGCGGTGACCTGGGTGCCATGGGTGTAGTAGTTGACCGACGACAGTGTGTGGAGGAAGCCCCAGACGCCGGCGCCGAAGAAGGCCATCACCGAGCAGCCGATCGACCACAGGAGCGCGGCCTTGTTCGGATGCTTGCGCCCGGCCTTCCAGGTCATGACGAAGGTGAAGACCACCATGGTGAAGAAGGGCGCGACCTCGAGCGTGGAGAAGAGCGAGCCGATCCACTGCCAGTAGCCGGGCGCGCCGATCCAGTAGTAGTGGTGGCCGGTGCCGAGGATGCCGGAGAAGAGCGCCAGGCCGACGATGACATAGAGCCACTTTTCGACGACCTCGCGGTCGATGCCGTTGAGCTTGATCATCAGGAAGGCCAGAACCGAGGCCATGATCAGCTCCCAGACGCCTTCGACCCACAGATGGACGACGTACCACCAGTACATCTTGTCCAGGGCGAGATTGACCGGGTTGTAGAAGGCGAAGAGGAAGAAGATCGCGACGCCCCAGAGGCCGAAGATCAGGATGTTCGTCACCGTGGTCTTGCGGCCCTTCAGGACCGTCAGGGTGATGTTGAAGAGAAACATCAGCGCCACGACGACGATGCCGACCTTGATCGCGAAGGGCTGCTCGAGAAATTCGCGGCCTTCGTGGATGTGGAGGAGATACCCGACGACTGCAACGGCCGCGGCCACCAGGAAGATCCAGAACTGGGCGACGGCGATCTTCGGGCTGTAGAGTTCCGTCTCGGCCTCTTCCGGCAAGAGGTAATAGGTGGCGCCCATGAAGCCCATCAGCAGCCAGACGATCAGCGCGTTGGTATGCACCATGCGAACGATGTTGAAGGGCAGCAGTTCGGAGAGGGTGTTGGGCAGCACGTAGATGGTGCCGGCGAGCACGCCGAACAGGACTTGGGCGAGAAACAGGCCGAGCGCACCGTAGAAGTACAGCATCGCGACCTTCTGTGTTTGATATTTCATGTCTTTTCTCCTTGTCCCGCCGTCTCAGCCCGCCTCGTTCGGAGGCCAGTTCTGCGTCTTGATGCGGCTCGTCCATTCTAGGAAATCCGCAAGGTCGTTCAGTTCCTGCTCGGTGAGATTGAACTGCGGCATCTGCCGCCGCCCCTCGGCGCCGGAGGGCTGCGCCGCCATCCAGGATTTGAGCGTCTCGCGCGCGCCTTCCGGGTCGGACTCTCCGCCCCAGCGCTTCCACACATTCCCGAGCTCCGGCGCGAAATAGGCGCCTTCGCCGAGCAGCGTGTGGCAGTTGATACAGGAGTTCTTCTCCCAGACGTGCTTGCCGCGCGCGACGGAGTCCGTCAGCGTCGACTCGTCTGTGGATTCGGTCCTCATGTAATAATGGCTGTGGGCCGTCAGGCCGACAAAGATCGCGAAGAAGAAGATGGAGCCGCCGTAGAAGACGTTGCGTGCCCCTGTCTTGGTAAGGCGTTCTGCCATCCCGTGGTCCTTTCAATTCCCGCAGGCCGCATTGCGCGGGCCGGCTTGAGCAATTCCCGCCGGTCGGCCGCGGTATCCCCCCGCCCACCGGTAAACGCCATCTCTTCTAGGGCCTGCGCGCCGGCGCTCTTTGCGTTTCGGCAAACAAGTGACGAAGAGCCCTTCAACCGACGCGCGACACGGCCGCGATGAGCGCTTTTGCCGCAGCCGCAAGCGTGAAGAAGAGCGGCCAGGCGATAAGGCCGACCCGCAAGACCTGCGGTCCCGAACGCAAGCCCAGAAAGTCGAGCACGACGAGACGGGCTTTCAACACGGCGAGCGTCAGCAAGGCGAGCGTGAACACCAGGGGAGCTGCGGGATCCTGGAGCTTGAGGGAGAGCAGCATGCCGGCGAGAACCATCAGGACAAGGACTATCCAGGTCTTCTGCAACTGTCGGGGGTCGCGGTCGTTCATGGTGCTCAAACCAGATAAAGGATCGGGAACATGACGATCCAGACGAGATCGATCACATGCCAGAGGGTGGTGACGAGGTCGACATTGGCACGGCGCGGCTTCCAGGCGACGACGAGCAGCACGATGGCGACGAAGCCGACATGGACGAGATGAAAGCCGGTCAGGAGGAAATAGAGTTCAAAGAAGGAGTGAAACGCGACCTCGCCGGCAAAACGGATTTCCGTGCCGTACTCGTAGATCTTGATGGCAACGAAGGCGAAGCCGAGAAGCGCCGCCAGCACAAGTGCCCGCCGCCGCCTGGCGACTGACGCGCCCTTTCCTGCCGCAACCGCCGCCTGCCAGCCGCTCGTCAGCAAGACGAGCGTGTTGAAAGCGGCTATTGCCGGTTTGAGGTGCAGCCGTGCCACGGCGAAATCGTCGGCCGCAAGCAGCGAGGCGACCAGAAAGGCGGCGATAAGGATTCCGAAAGCGGCGAGTTCGCTCCAAATCAGGACCCAGAGGATGAATGTATCCGCTTCCTCTTCGTCGACAGCGCCGGCCCTCATCGCGTTTTCCATTCTGCATCTCCGCATCGGTTGCCGAAGCGGAATAGGAGAAAGGAGCGTCCGGTTCTTTGCTCTCGATCAAAGACCGTTCCTGCCGACCCGCTATGTTCCGGCGAAAAGGAGATCACCATGTCTGACGCGCAGATCGGCCTCTCGGTCGCCACCCCGATCATCATCATCTTCGCGCTCGTGCTCTATCGCATGGGTGTCCTGCAGCGGACTGGAACGGCCGCCGCCGTGCTGGCGTCGCTCGCCTGCGCCGCCGTATTGTTCATTGAACGCTGAATGCGGGAGAAACAAAGTGGCTGTTTCAAATCCGCTCCATCGTCTTGAGGCGAAGTATGGCGAGTTGCTCGCGCTTTGCGATGCGGTCGAGTCCGTCATAGATTCGCTCGGAGGCACCATGGACCGGAACCTCTGCATAGCGACGGCGGCAAAGATCCGGACATTGAGCCTTGGAGAACCCTCCAATGAGCCGCAGCTTTCGCTAAGTGTTCGTACGACCCATCCAGCATTCGCCTTCGACGTCAGCCACGTCGCAGATACGCTCCGATCGGCAGCATCCGAGCGATGCGCGGTTTCTTGGGAGACAGTGGCCTTGATGCTGCGCGCATTCCTCGAGGGGCTCCGCCACCATGTTGCAGCTGAACAGGTAATAATCGCCGCCATAAAGCGGTCGAATACAACGCACTGAGGAAGCCGATTATGGCTGAGTTCCTCCTGGCGCTGTTTGTCTTTCTCATCCTTCATTCGATTCCGGCGATTTCCGCCATCCGCGAGCGTCTGTTATTCCTGCTCGGCAGGGCGGGCTATTTCTCGCTCTATTCGCTCGCTTCCATCCTCGCGCTAGCCTGGGTGCTCTACGCGGCGCTTGATGTCGACTACATCCCGCTTTGGCAGCCTGCGGCCTGGCAGGCCTGGGTGACCTTGATTGCCGCTCCAGTCGGGGTGTTTCTCGTGCTTGCCGGTCTCTTCAGTGTCAATCCGCTATCGGTCTCGATCCGCCAAGGGCAGAGACCGGGCTCGATTGTCTCTGTTACTCGCCACCCGGTTCTCTGGGGTTTCGCCATCTGGGCGCTCGGCCATCTCGTCGCCAACGGCGACGTGCGCTCGCTGATCCTCTTCGGCGGCTTTGCGCTTTTTGCTCTCGGCACCATACCTATGATCGAAAAGCGCGCCCGGCGCCGACTTGGAGAGCAATGGCAGCGCCAGTCTGCGAAGACCTCCATTCTGCCGTTCGCCGCCCTGTTCACCGGACGCACCCTTTTGTCCGGCGACACGCCGATCGCCATCGCTGCCGCGGCAACGGCAGTATTGACCCTCTGGCTGCTAGCCGGAGGCCATGCCGCGCTGTTTTATGCCGACCCTCTCCTTTTGGCGACGGCACGATAGTTGGCCATGCCTCATAACTCATGCCAGTGTCCCCCCGGCCCGAACGCGGACGTAGCGGATTCAACCGCCTCCCTTGGGTACGTGCCGCTCGCCGCCAGCGGTAATGCCGCGCTTGTCTATTGCACCCTATCTCCCTGCAGCGTGCTGACGGTGGGACTGCGGGTCCCATTCGGTTGCAAGCGGCTCCCCCGGCAGGCCAACCAGATCGATCGCGCGCGCTGCAAGATGATCGATGATCTCTTCGACGCTTTGCGACCGCTGATAGAAGGCCGGTACCGGCGGCATCACGACCGCGCCCATTTCGGTCACTGCCGTCATGTTGCGCAGATGACCGAGATGCAGCGGCGTCTCGCGCGTCATCAGCACGAGCCTTCGCCGCTCCTTGAGGTGCACGTCCGCCGCTCGCACGATGAGATTGTCCGCAAGACCGGCAGCGATCGCCGCCAGAGTCCGCATCGAACAGGGAACGACAATCATACCGGCAGTCCTGAACGAGCCGCTAGCCGTTGCCGCTCCGATATCCCTCACCTGGTAGCTGCGATCCGCGATCGTCAGCAATTGATGCAGCGCGTGCGGGCCGACCTCGTGGAGCAGCGTGCGCCTTGCGGAATCCGAGACGATCAGATGCGTCTCGACGGAAGGGATTTCCGCAAGGCGCTGGACCACCCGGAGCGCCAGCGCGGCACCCGACGCCCCGGAGACGCCCACCACTATCCGTTTCTTGCTCATGGCGTTGCTCCCAGACCCAGTTCAGTCCAAACTTGATCGACCTTCGCGACAACTTCCGGCGGCATCTCAAGCACGCGTCCCCATTCGCGGGTTGTCTCCGGCTCGAGCTTGCGCGTCGCGTCGAGCCCGAGCTTGCCGCCGAGCCCCGGCTTCGGAGACGCGAAATCGAGGTAGTCGATGGGAGTGTCGTTGAGGATGGTCACGTCCCGACTGGCGTCGAATCTGGTCGATAGCGCCCAGATGACGTCGCTCCAGTTCCTGACGTGGATATCGGGGTCGACCGCGACGATGAGCTTCGTATAGTTGAACTGCGGCAGCATCGACCAGAGCCCCATCATGATACGCTTCGCCTGACCGGGGTAGCGCTTGTCGATGGAGACGACCATCGCACGATACGAGCAGGCCTCCGGAGGCAGGTAGAGATCGACGATCTCCGGGAACTGCCGCTTCACCAGCGGCAGGAAAAGCTCCATCATAGCCTCGCCGAGCTTCGACGGCTCGTCGGGCGGCCGGCCGGTAAAGGTCGAGAGATAGAATGGCCTGCGGCGCATTGTGATCGCCGATAGCGACATAAGCGGAAAACGTTCGACGGAGTTGTAGTATCCCGTGTGATCGCCATAGGGCCCCTCCTCGGCGGTGTCGTCTGCCGAGACGACCCCCTCGAGGACGATCTCGGCATTGGCCGGAATAGACAGCGGTACCGTAACCGCTGCCGCGACCGCTGGCCGCTCCGCCTTCAGCAGCCCGGCGAAGGCAAGCTCGCTTATGCCTTCCGGCAGCGGCATCACCGCGGCGAGGATCGTTGCCGGGTCGGCGCCGATGGCGACCGCCACCGGCATGTCTTCGCCGCGCTGTTGCCACATGCGATGGTGCCGAGCGCCGCCGCGGTGCGCGAGCCAGCGCAGGATGAGGCGGTTCGGTCCGAGCACCTGCATGCGATAGATGCCGACATTGATGTCGGTCGGATCGTCCGGCGCTCGGGTGATCACCAGCGGCCAGGTGACGAGCGGCGCCGGTTCTCCCGGCCAGCACCATTGAATCGGCAGACGCGACAAGTCGGCCTCCGAGCCGCGCCAGACCGTCTCCTGCACCGGCGGTCGCGCGACGCTTCGCGGCCGCATCGCAAGTGCGGCCTTCAGCAGCGGCAGCTTGCCCCAGGCGTCCGACAGCGATCGCGGCGATCTCGGTTCGCGCAGTTCCGCCATCATTTCCGCAAGGTCCGCAAGACCGCCTGCGGGCAGTCCGAAACCCCACTCTATCCGCTCCAGCGTGCCGAACAGATTGGCGAGCAGCGGGATCCCGCTTACGCGGCCGGAGGCGTCGACCGGCTTCTCGAACAGCAGGGCTGGCCCGCCCGCGTGGAGCACGCGCCGGTGGATCTCGGTGATTTCATGCACGAGCGAAATGGGCCGCGAGATGCGATGCAAGCGGCCGCGCCGCTCGAGCATGGCGGCGAAGTCCTGAAGGTCAGAAAAACGGCGGGTGACTTGATTGCTGCGATACATGCGAAGTGTCTCGCCCGCGAAAACCCTCCTGTCTTTGCTCCAGCGCAAATTGCTCCACGGAGGTTGCCGCTAGGGTCCCGACCGAAGCCGCTGAGTCGTCATTTGCAAAGGCAAAAAGAAATGGAATTCCCGCGTCCGCTGGCCGCACCGCTTGCCGTCGTGCCGATGCCTCTGATCGAGGGGACGGTGAAGCTCATGTTCGAAAGCCTGCTCAAGCGGCATCCGGCTCTGTTCGACCGCCTCGGGGAGCATAAGGCGAAGCGCTATGTCTTTCGCCCCGTCGACCTGCCGCTCGTCTTCGTGGTGGAACCGTCACGCGCGGCGGTATCGGTAACGCGCAAGCCGGCCGACTGCGCTGCAGATGCTGTCGTGGAGGGCCCCCTGTTCCTGCTACTGGCGCTTCTTGAGGGCCGCTGCGACGCAGACGGCCTGTTCTTCTCGCGGGCGCTTACCGTCGGCGGAGACATGGAGGCGACGCTGGCCCTCCGCAATGCGCTCGACGGCTGCGAAATCGACCTGCCGCGCGACCTTGGCGCCTCCGCGGGGCCGCTTGCACCATTCGTCAGCCGCACCGCGGCAGCACTCCGCCGCCGCGCACTTGCCGGGGAGACTGCCGCATGGAACTGATCTGCCCGGCGGGGACGCCGGCCGCTTTCCGGGAGGCCGTCGATGCCGGTGCCGATGCCGTCTATTGCGGCTTCCGCGACGAGACCAATGCGCGGAATTTCCCCGGCCTCAACTTCTCGCGCGAGGAACTCGGCGAGGCCATCGCCTATGCTCGGCGGAAAGGCACGCAGACCTTCGTCGCGCTCAACACCTTCATGCGCGCCGGTCATGAGAGCCTGTGGTACGAGGCTGCTGCGGATGCCGTCCAACTCGGCGTGGACGCGCTCATCCTTGCCGACTTCGGCCTGATGGCCCATGTCGCGGAGACCTATCCCGAGCAGCGGCTGCACGTGTCGGTGCAGGCATCCGCGTCCAATCCGGATGCGGTGAACTTCCTCGTCGAAACATTCGGTGCCAGGCGGGTCGTCCTGCCGCGCACGCTAACGATCCCGGATATCGCCCGGCTTGCCCGCCGGATACGCTGCGAGATCGAGGTCTTCGTCTTCGGCGGGCTCTGCGTGATGGCGGAGGGTCGCTGCTCGCTGTCATCCTACGCCACCGGCAAGTCGCCCAACATGAACGGCGTGTGCTCCCCGGCAAGCCATGTGCGCTATCGGCAGGATGGCAGTGATCTCGTCTCCGAGCTGGGCGCGTATACCATCAACCGCTTTCCCCGCGACGAGGCGGCTGGTTATCCGACGCTCTGCAAGGGGAGGTTCGACATTGCGGATGCCCACGGCTACGCCTTCGAGGATCCCGTATCGCTCGACGTGATGGACCAGATCGACGCCCTCCGGGAGGCGGGCGTCAGCGCACTCAAGATCGAGGGGCGGCAGCGGGGCAAGGCCTATGTCGCCGAAGTCGTCGCGACCCTGCGCAAGGCACTCGATGCGCGCCCGGAAGAGCGCCGTGCGCTGCTGGCTCGCCTCAGGCTGTTGAGCGAGGGGCAGCGGACGACGTCCGGCGCCTACGAAAAGCGCTGGAGGTGACAGGCATGAATGCCGGCAAACCCATGCTGACGCTCGGTCCCGTTCTCTATCTCTGGGAGGGCGAGAAATGGCGGGACTTCTACTTTCGCATCGCCGACGAGGCGCCGGTGACCCACGTCGTCATAGGCGAGACCGTCTGTTCGAAAAGGCTGCACTTCACCGACCCCTATCTCCCGCCGGTGATCGAGCGACTGGTGGCGGCCGGAAAGCGGATCGTCTTTTCCACCCTCGCCCTCGTGACGCTCGAGCGCGAGAGCCAGTATGTTCGCAGCCTGGCTGCCGACAGCCCCTACCCCGTCGAAGCAAACGACCTCTCCGCTCTGGCGCTGCTTAAAGGCGAGCCGCACTGGATCGGGCCGTTCGTCAACGTCTACAACGCGGCAACGGCCCGGCTGCTCGCGAGGCGGGGAGCGTCGAGCATATGTTTGCCGCCCGAACTGCCGGCAAGCTCGATCACCGAGATCGTTTCGCAAACGCCCGGCATCGGCTTCGAAGTGCTGGCCTTCGGCCGCATGCCACTTGCAATTTCCGCCCGCTGCGCCCATGCCCGCGCCAAGGGGCACATCAAGGACAACTGCCAGTTTGTCTGCAAGGACGATCCTGACGGGCTGCCCGTGAAAACGCTCGACCGGCAGTCGTTCCTGGCGCTAAACGGCGTGCAGACGGTTTCCTTCACCTGTCAGGCGCTCCTTGCCGACCTGTCGGATCTTGTTGGTTCCGGAGTGAGCCGCTTTCGCCTTTCGCCACAGGATTGCGACATGGTGGCGGTCGCCCGCCTCTATGACGAGGTCCTGGACGGCCGCGTGGATGCTGAAGACGGCCTTGCCCGACTACGGCAGATCTATCCCGACGCCCCGTTCTCCAACGGGTTTCACCACGGACAAGAAGGCGCCGCCTGGATTGCCCGCGCACGCAACCTTGCACACGGAGCAAATGCATGAGAGCGAACGCGTCCTCATCCGCGATCGCATCGACCTTCGCGCAGGCCAATGAGGAGATCAGTCGCGCAGTCGGGCGCATGCGTGGCGCGGTTCTAAGCAGCGCCATCGATTGTGAATGCCGCGACCGAGTCGACGTGGTGCTGCGCGACTTGGAAAAGCTTGAACGCAACCGGATCATTCGGCGCCTGCTGACCGCTGCCGATGAGCAGCGGCGAAGGATCGAGGCGCTGCTCGTGCTGCTTGGTGATTTCGGCCCGAACGAATCGGCGCCGCTGGACGACGGCATGATCGCTGAAGCCGGCCTGCTCTTCGGCGACATCGCCGCAGCCGCAGAGCTGGGTTCGAGTCTGTTGAGGCAATCGCGTCAGCTTCGGTTGGCAAACGACGTGGTGCAAGAGGTTGCCAACAGCACCAGTTGCGCCGGCCCCGATATCTGTGACTGAAGCCCAATCGGCAACATCAAAGGGAATGCACCGAATGGACGCCTTTAAGCGACCCCCATGGCGAGATGCGGCGCTGGACATCGTAATGTCTCAAACCATCGCTCTTGGGGAAATGAGTTCTCTTCTCGAAATGCTCCAGGAGGATCGGAAGCACTGTTGCCTTACAGATCGCCGGTGTTTTCGTGACGCAAACCTCCCTCTCCGCATGCGACCCTGACGGCGCGGTTGGGAATAAAACCGGCTCGGCCGAGAGAGGCCGAGCGCCGGGAGCGCAAGTCGGGCGGAAAGCGGCGAATGATCTAGCGATGCTGAATGAAGCGATTTTGCCACCGCCGGGGTATCCGGATAGCTACCATTGCCAGCGACAGAGCCGCAAGCGGCGGTATCCACAGGGAGAGCGCTCCCGATTTTTGCGTCAGAGCGGCCCCCGCGATGGCGCCGGCGAACATACCGAACCACGGCACGAGCTGTAACGACCAGCACGTGTTGCGCACGCCCATGGCCCAACGTCCCAGTCCTCGCCCGAAGCGTGACAGTGCCCCCGTAACGTATGTTAAGCCGACCGGCAGACCTTCAATCTGTTCGATGGAAGCATTGATGGCGCCCATCGACAAGATGAGCAAAAGGAAACGGAACTCCCGGTGGTCGGCCGACAAGGCTGCGAATGTCAACACAAGTGATACGAACAACAGCACGGCATGCGGCCGGAACCGGATCGAAATTATTGCACCTACGGCATTCCCAATCACGAAGGTGATCAGCCCGCCAACAAGAAGCAGCCCTCGAGCCGCATCGCCTTGCATGAGCGCAACGGAAGCGCGCGTCGTATTGCCGCTCATAAAGGAGACGAAGTCTCCGATGGATATGAGCCCTATGGCGTCGGTCATACCGGCGAGGAACGATATGGCAGCGACAAGCGACAGACCAACAGAACTTCGCTGGCGCTGAATGATGCGCCGCCGCCGCTGTACCGTCATTGATAATGATCCGAGTTGAACTGCCACAACAAAGCAAACCTGGGCTACCATGGCAAGCGGCGTCGAGGCTCCTCGCAGAATTACCTCGACAGTTGTCGACGCGTGGCCCGGTCAGCAATGCACGCGACGTCTTTTTGCGAGGGCATATACTTGATCCGGGAAAGCATGCCCCAACTCTTCAATACCGCCACCTCGGCGCGCGCTTGACATTGTGAAGCAGCTCCGAAGCCTCAGCGAAATCGCCAAAAAGGCTGGTCAAGCGCTTCTCCTCCTCTTGAGGCAAGCGCTGCCGCTGGCAGAAAATGTGAATATTCCACACCTTAGTAGAAGTTTGCTTAGAAAGCTTATCGGCTTCAACGCGTTCTACCATCTTGCTCCTCCCAAAGCGAAGGAGGACAGACTATGATACTAAAGTCTAATTAAGCAAGAAATAAACTAAGTATTACTTATTGCGTGGCGCTTGCCTCCGGCGACGGGCGATCGACCGCTCTCCTGTATGCCGACTGAGAGCGGCTTATCTGGGCCGCGTCTCCAACATCGAGCGTCTCACCGACATCCGCGCCCACCATGCCGCCAGCGTCTCGTGCTTCCGGAGCATTTCCTGCCCTTCCGGCGCCCTGAGGAAATAATCGAATATCGGGGCGGCATAAAGATCGGCGAGCGACATGGTCTCGCCTGCGAGCCATGGCGCCGTTCCCATTATTTCGGAAATCGCCTTGAGGCAGGTCGTTGCTTTCGGCAGCGCAGCGGCGATAGCGTCCTCGTCGGCCGCCGCGCCGCTCGCCGGCTTTGAGACGCGCTCCACGTAGATTCCCCAGACCAGAGTGGGATAGGCGTAGTTGTCGGCGATACTCATCAGCTGATTGCAGCGGGCACGCTCCCGGGGATCGAGAGGTTGAAGCCTCCTCCCGTCGAACACATCATCGACGTAGCGCGTTATCGCGCCGGTCTCGTAAAGTCTGAGGCCCTGAAATTCGAAGGCAGGGATGCGACCGAAGGGGTGCCGCTCGATATAGCCCTGTGGTGGGCCATCGTTTGCAAAGATGTCTACTGGGATGAGTTCGTAATCCGTTCCCTTCTCGGCCAGCGCCAGCCGCACGATCCGCACGTAAACGCTGTACTCCGCTCCGAACAGGCGCGGTCTTTCGCTCATTACAGCCTCCCCGTTGCCCGAAGATTTCGACCTGATGATGTAGCCCCACTTTCAGGCATCAATGTGCGGATGCAGCAGCCGGTTGTCACTCCGAGAGGAAAAAGCAAAAGAGTCAATGTGAAAGCGATGGACGGGCGGCCCAGGATGCCGCAATTTATGCGCGTCTGACGAAGCAGAATCGGAGAGTTCATGCCCCTCAAATATCTGACCGCCCTATTGGCGCTTGCCGTCCTGTCGGGGTGCACCAGCACCGGCGGAAACAACACGACCTATGCTCAGTGGTACGGACCGAATCCCGTTCCCAATTTCAGCGCCGCAAGCCCCGGCGGTGTGCGCGTAGGCTATTAAGCACCCGAACCGGATAAGGAAGCTCGCGGAACTCCGCAGCGGCCGATGTTCTTCAAGGTGTGGGTGAACCGGTTCCCCTGACGGAGGCGGCGCAGTCGCAGCGCCTCCGCTTTTGCGATGCGAGCCGCCGCTTGGCTCGCATCGCATGTCGCCGCGCGGAGGTGACGTTCACCTCGGAGGTGACAATCACCTCGGAGGCGGCGATCGCCTCGGAGGTGACGATCATCTCGGCGGAACGAGACCATGATAGTAATCCCCGTCACCGCCGACCACCCGGTCCCCAGTGTGCGAGCACGCCGCCAGCGTGGCGAGTGCGAGCAACAACACGATCTTGCGCATAGGCCCCCGTACCTTTCCTAACAGTTTGACGGCCATTGATATTCTGCCCTTCGCGCAGGATCAATTCCAAACCTCCCTATCTGCAACTTCTGAGACCAGTTCCCGGCCGGAGTGGGACATGCGTACGCGGGCGCCTCTTGTGAGGCGCACAGCGACATCCCTCTTGCGACGCGACTGAAACGGTTTCATGCGCCGCATTCGGGGCTTCTGTTTATGCGTGTCGTTCTTAAGCCGCTATAGGCCTGGGCGACATGCTTCAGAAGGGTGTCGGGGGTACGACGCCGCTATAGTATTGCCCTTCCCCCGCATAGTAGCGTTCGGCGCTTGGCCTTCCCGTTTGCGAGCACGCGCTGAGAGCAAAGATCGCCAACAAAAATACGATCGCGCGCATAAACTTACGTCCTTTCGTGAGTGAACTTCTTCAATATGACTTTTATGAACTAGATTTTTGCCGGCGCAGAAACCGCGCCGCGTTCCCGATTGCGGCTGCGAGTGTACATGCCGTTCAACCGACGGTACACAAAAATGCGCAACGTCCGGCCCCGCAGGCCTCGAATCATTACGAATTTCCTAAAATTCGATCACCCGATTTCACCTGCTCGCAAGCGCAGTCTGGCACAGGAAAGGATTATCGTGCCCGAGGACTGACAGGATGACCCAGGTCGTTACCATCTCCGCGACGACGGCGGCCTATGCGGCGGATGCATTGAAGCCGCCCACGCGCTTGCGCGGCGATGGACCTGTCGACGAGGCAATCTCAGTGCTTTCCGCGCGCGGCCGAGAGCAGGCGGCGGTCCCGACGATCAGGAGCGCGCTGCCGCTGCACCTCATGCTGATCGGTGCAGAGGGCCGTCTGCCGCAGCAGACGCAGGCCGAAACGCTGCGCCGCTATCTGGAAAACGCGGAGAGCGAGGACGAGAACGGGGGCGGAGGCGATCGCCGGCGGGAAGGCAAGCCTGCCGGCGATGAACAGGAGCTGGACGAAATCACCGAAATGCTCGACCGGCTCGTTCAGGGATCCTGAGCCGGTCGACGCGCTTTTTCTGGTAGTTGCTCTATTGATGGCTGTGCCCGGAGTGAGCATTGCCCGCGGCGGTGCCGACCGGCAGGACATAGTCGACCTCGCCCGCCCTCTCGAAGGTGAGGGTCACGGGCACGGCATCGCCTTCGGCAAAGGGCTTCTTCACCTCCATGAACATGAGGTGCAGGCCGCCGCTCTTCAGCTCGACTGTTTCACCAGCGGGAACGGCAATGCCGTTCTCGAGCTTGCGCATTTTCATGACATCGTTCTCCATCTTCATTTCGTGAAGTTCGACCCGGTCCGCGGCCGGACTCTCGACGGCAAGCAGGCGATCGTCGGCACTGCCGCCGTTCCTGACTACCAAGCCACCGCCGCCGACCTTTGCGCCAGGCAGCATGGCCTTCACGGCTCCGCCCGAGATCTCGAGATCACCGAGCTTGACCGTTTCGGCCACGGACTGATGATGCCCTGCGTGACGGGAATGCTCATCGCCGCCCGCCGCCATGGTAACTGTAATCGTGGGTGCGGGATGCTCGAGGGAATGGGCGTCCTGGCCCGCCGCCGCCACCTGATCCCAGACCACCTTGCCGTCGGCGCCGCAAAGCTGCGTCGTCGGAAAGGCGAGCACGGTCTCCTTGTCGAAGCCCGCGAGTTTCCCGCGCACGACGAAGGTGTCGTACTGCTCGTCGGGAAGGCTGCCGCCTTTCCAGCGGATTTCCACGGGACCGGATGAAACTCTGGTGCCGTGATTGTCATAGGTTTTCCGGTAATCGCCCTTGATGATCTCCAGCTCCCAGCCGGGCTTCGGCTGGGGCTTGGCAAAGACGAATCCCTCCGGCAGTTGCACCCGCACTTCGGTCGTCGCCTTGCCATCGCAGCCATGCGGCACCTGAAGGGTGGCGTTGACGGTCGTTTCGGCCGGCGCGCTGTCGGTCTCGAATGTCGCATGCGCATGGGCGAAACCGGCAACGGCGAATGTGAGGCCGGTGGCGAGCAAAGAAGGTCTGATCCTGTTCATGTCGTAATCTCCGAACCACGTGCCGGGACGCGGCTTCGTGGGTCAATGCCGCATAGCGGCGCAAGAAATTCTGGGTTGGATTCGAGGAGATTTACGGCAGGGCCGGCGGGCCGCGCGGTGGCGGCAGCAGGCGCAGAGGCAGAAGCACCGCCTCGGCGGCGACGATCGGCGTTCCGGCAGTCCAGTTGCCGTTTTCGGCCGGCAGGCTTTCATCGGGCGCCGCCGGCAGGAGCACGGAGGCGGCAAGCCGGCAGGCTTCGCAAACGGGAGCAGTTGACGATGACTTGCCGTGACCGGCGTCATGGTCGACGCCGCCCGTGCCGAAGCAGATATCGGCGAAGGTGCCGTCGGGGAGAAGATATTCGGCGGAAAGCGCCGGGCCGGTGGCTTTCGCAAGAGCTGGCTTGTGAGCGAACGACAGGAATAGGAGCGCGAAGGCTGCGAGCAGCCGCATCGCAATTCCCCATCTCCGCTCGCGCCCTGTCATGGTCACCTCTCTTAGGTCTTCCCTATCCGCTGCCCGAGGAAATTGCAAAGGCCGTTTTGCCGCACTTGTCGCGGAGGATGAAGCCAGGGCGACAAAAATATGTTTGGTCGCGACATAGGCCCTTGCCAAAATCCGGCCTTCGCCGTTATCTGGATTCGACCTCGTTGGGAGAAACCGGTTCGATCCGGTGCCGAAGGAGCAACCGCCCCGGAAACTCTCAGGCCAAAGGACCAGCAAGGTGCCGGTAGGACTCTGGAGAGAAGCGTTCGCGCTCGCCGAAGGGATAACAATCTCAGGCAAAGGGACAGAGGGGGCTCGAATTTGTCGGCGCATGACGCCGGTATTGTGAGCCGGCGCGGAAACGCGCCAGACCTGGAGGCCGGACTTGGAAGACGTTTCCACCTTGAAACACACGCCGCTGCACGCGCTGCACCTTTCGCTCGGTGCGCGCATGGTGCCCTTCGCCGGTTACGACATGCCGGTCCAATACCCGGAAGGCGTGTTGAAGGAGCACCTGCATACCCGCGCCGCCGCCGGCCTCTTCGACGTGTCCCACATGGGACAGATCGTCGTGCGGCCGAAATCGGGAAAGGTCGAGGACGCGGCCCTGGCGCTCGAACAGCTCGTTCCGGCGGATGTGGTCGGCCTCGGGGAAGGCCGACAGCGCTACGGCCTCTTCACCAATGCCGCAGGCGGTATTCTCGACGACCTGATGATCGTCAATCGCGGCGATCATCTTTTCCTGGTCGTCAACGCGGCCTGCAAGGATGCCGATCTCAAGCATCTCAAGGATAGTCTCGGCAGCGTCTGCGATGTGACCATGCTGACCGACCGTGCCCTGATCGCCCTTCAGGGGCCTCGGGCCGGAGCGGTTCTCTGCGAACTCTGGGCCGACGTCGCGTCGATGCGCTTCATGGATGTCGCCGAAGCCGAGCTTCACGACGTGAGCTGCATCATCTCCCGTTCCGGCTACACCGGCGAGGATGGCTTCGAGATTTCCATTCCCGCCGACGCGGCTGTGGATGTGACACAGCGTCTCCTCGAACATCCCGACGTCCTGCCCATCGGGCTCGGCGCGCGCGACTCGCTCCGCCTCGAAGCGGGCCTTTGTCTCTATGGCAACGATATCGACACGAATACGACGCCTATCGAAGCGGGCCTCGAATGGGCAATCCAGAAAAGCCGCCGCGCCGGCGGTGAGCGCGCCGGCGGCTTCCCGGGCGCCGGCCGGATCCTGGCCGAGCTCACCGACGGAGTTTCCACTCGGCGTGTCGGCCTGAGGCCCGAAGGCCGGGCGCCCGTCCGCGGCGGTGCCAATCTCTATGCCGACGCGGAGGGCAGGACGGCGGCAGGAACCGTCACCTCCGGCGGCTTTGGTCCGAGCGTGGATGGACCGGTCGCCATGGGCTATGTCGACGCCGAGCACGCCGAAATCGGCACCAGACTGTTCGCAGAGGTGCGCGGCAAGTACCTGCCCATCGCCGTCACTGCCCTGCCCTTCATCAAACAAACCTACAAACGCTGATCAGGAGAACCTGCCTATGCTGAAATTCACCGAGGAACACGAATGGCTGAAGATCGAGGGCGACGTCGCGACCGTTGGCATCACGGAGCATGCCGCGGGCCAGCTCGGCGATCTTGTCTTCGTGGAACTGCCGGAAGCGGGTGCCAGCTTCTCCAAGGGCGACTCGGCCGCGACCGTCGAGTCCGTCAAGGCGGCATCGGACGTCTATTGTCCGCTTGATGGCGAAATCGTCGAGGTCAATCAGGCGATCGTCGACGATCCGTCGCTCGTCAACAGCGATCCGCAAGGCGCGGCCTGGTTCTTCAAGCTGAAGCTCGCCGATCCGGACGCTGCCAATGCGCTCCTGGACGAAGCGGCCTACAAGGAGTTCGTCGCCTGATGAGCATGCCCAAGGACTTTACCTTTACCGATTACAAGCCTTACGACTTCGCCAATCGACGTCACATCGGCCCTTCGCCGGCCGAGATGGACGAGATGCTGAAGGTTGTCGGCTATCCGAGCCTCGATGCCCTCATCGACGACACCGTGCCGCCGTCGATCCGTCAGAAGGCGCCGCTTTCCTGGGGGGCGCCGATGACCGAGCGCGAGGCACTCGACAAGCTGCGCGAGACGGCGAACCGCAATCGCAAGCTCGTGTCCCTGATCGGTCAGGGCTATTACGGGACCATCACCCCGCCGGTCATCCAGCGCAACATCCTCGAGAATCCGGCCTGGTACACCGCCTACACGCCCTATCAGCCGGAAATCAGCCAGGGACGGCTGGAAGCCCTACTCAACTATCAGACCATGGTTTGCGACTTGACCGGTCTCGACGTCGCGAACGCCTCGCTGCTCGACGAGGCGACGGCGGCAGCCGAAGCCATGGCCATTGCGGAGCGTGTCGCAAAGTCCAAGGCGAAGGCGTTTTTCATCGATGAGAACTGCCATCCCCAGACGATCGCGCTCCTGAAGACCCGGGCGGAGCCGCTCGGCTGGCAGATCGTCATCGGCGATCCCTTCGAGGATCTGGACGCTGCCGGCGTCTTCGGCGCAATTTTCCAGTACCCCGGCACTTACGGCCATGTCCGCGACTTCTCGGGTCTGATTGCCAAACTCCACGAACAGGGGGCAATCGCCGCCGTCGCAGCCGATCCGCTGGCGCTGGCGCTTCTGAAGTCTCCGGGTGAAATGGGAGCCGACATCGCGATCGGCTCGACCCAGCGCTTCGGCGTTCCGGTCGGCTACGGTGGACCGCACGCCGCCTACATGGCGGTCAAGGATGCCTACAAGCGCTCCATGCCCGGCCGCCTCGTGGGCGTGTCGGTCGATGCGCGCGGCAACCGCGCCTACCGGCTGTCGCTCCAGACCCGTGAACAGCATATCCGGCGCGAAAAGGCGACATCGAACATCTGCACCGCTCAGGTGCTGCTTGCCGTCATGGCCTCCATGTATGCGGTCTTCCACGGTCCGGACGGCATAAAGGCCATTGCCCAGAGCGTGCACCAGAAGACGGTCCGGCTCGCCATGGGGCTGGAAAAGCTCGGCTATACCGTCGAGCCTGATGTCTTCTTCGATACGATCACCGTCGAAGTCGGCAAGCTGCAAGGCATCATCCTCAAGGCCGCCGTGGCCGAGGAGGTAAACCTTCGCAAGATCGGAACGACCAGGATCGGCATCAGCCTCGACGAGCGTTCGCGGCCGGTCACGCTCGAGGCCGTCTGGCGCGCCTTCGGCGGCGATTTCAAGGTCGAGGAGTTCGAGCCGGATTACCGCCTGCCTCAGGAACTGCTGCGCACCAGCGACTATCTCACCCATCCGATCTTCCACATGAACCGTGCCGAGAGCGAGATGACGCGTTACATGCGCCGCCTCGCCGATCGCGATCTCGCGCTAGACCGTGCAATGATCCCGCTCGGCTCCTGCACGATGAAGCTCAATGCGACAGCGGAAATGCTGCCGATCACCTGGCCGGAGTTTTCGGAAATCCATCCTTTCGTGCCGGCCGACCAGGCACTCGGCTATCAGCATCTGATCGAAGACCTGTCGCAAAAGCTCTGCGCCATCACCGGCTACGATGCGATCTCGATGCAGCCGAACTCGGGTGCCCAAGGTGAATATGCCGGTCTGCTCGCGATCCGCGCCTACCATATCGCCAACGGCAACGGGCATCGCGACGTCTGCCTGATCCCGACATCGGCGCACGGCACGAACCCGGCTTCAGCGCAGATGGCCGGCATGAAGGTGGTGGTCGTCAAGGTGAGCGACGCCGGCGAGATCGACATGGACGACTTCCGCGCCAAAGCGGAGCAGTATGCCGACACCCTCTCCTGCTGCATGATCACCTATCCCTCGACGCACGGCGTGTTCGAGGAGAACGTCCGCGAAGTCTGCGAGGTCGTGCATAAGCACGGCGGCCAAGTCTATCTGGACGGCGCCAACATGAATGCGATGGTTGGCCTTTCCCGCCCTGGCGACATCGGCTCGGATGTCAGTCATTTGAACCTGCACAAGACCTTCTGCATTCCGCATGGTGGCGGCGGGCCCGGCATGGGCCCGATCGGCGTCAAGTCGCATCTCGCCCCCTTCCTTCCGGGACACCCGCAGACGGACGGGCAGGAGGGCGCCGTATCCGCCGCACCGTTCGGGTCGGCCTCGATCCTGCCGATCTCCTGGAGCTACTGCCTGATGATGGGCGGCGAAGGTCTGACGCAAGCGACCAAGGTGGCGATTCTCAACGCCAATTACGTCGCCGCCCGGCTGAAGGGTGCTTATGACGTGCTCTACAAGTCGGCAAAAGGCCGGGTCGCGCATGAATGCATCATCGATACCCGTCCGCTCGCCGAAAGCGCCGGCGTCACAGTCGACGACGTCGCCAAGCGCCTGATCGACTGCGGCTTCCATGCGCCGACGATGAGCTGGCCGGTCGCGGGCACGCTGATGATCGAACCCACGGAATCGGAAACGAAGGCCGAGCTCGACCGCTTCTGCGACGCCATGCTGGCAATCCGCGAAGAGGCCCGCGCCATCGAGGACGGCCGGATGGACAGGGTCAACAACCCGCTGAAGAATGCGCCGCATACGGTGGAAGACCTCGTCGGCGACTGGGACCGGCCATATTCGCGCGAGCAGGCCTGCTTCCCACCGGGCGCCTTCCGCGTGGACAAGTACTGGTCGCCGGTCAACCGCGTCGACAATGTCTATGGCGACCGCAATCTCGTCTGCACGTGCCCGCCGATCGAGAGCTACGCGGAAGCAGCGGAATGATGATGTGATCCGATCGGGCGCGGTCAAGCGCCGCGCCCGCCTGCCACGTCCTGAAAGCAAAAGCCCGGCTTTTCCTAAGCCGGGCTTTTTGTTGACCTGAGTTAAGTACTCGGGAGATGTGTGTAGCGGTTTCCGGTCGGGAAGTGGGTAATTTCAAAGTGCTAGAGGGCTTCACGAACAGTGAAGCCCTCTGCAGAAAAGAAAAAGCCGCCCGAAGGCGGCTTCTTCGCGTCCTGAGAGATGCGACTACTCGGCGCTCTCGTCCGCAGCCTTCTTCTTGGCCGGGGCCTTCTTCTTCGGCGCGGCGGCTTCTTCGCCCTCGCCGGCTTCAGCCTTGGCGGCTGCCTTCTTCTTGGAGGCCGTCTTCTTGGCCGGCTTTTCGTCGGCTTCGTCGTCAGCCGTCAGCTCTTCCTTCGAGACCTTCCTATCGGTCACCGAAACCTCGGTGAGCAGGTGGTCGACAACCTTCTCCTCGAAAAGCGGTGCGCGCAGCGAGGCGGCAGCACCGGGTGTGTTGCGGAAGTATTCGAGGATTTCCTTTTCCTGGCCGGGGAACTGGCGCAGCTGCTCGAACAGCGAACGCTGCATCTCGTCATCGCTGACCTGGACGCCGGCCTTCTCGCCGATTTCGGAGAGAACCAGACCGAGGCGGACGCGACGCTCGGCGAGCTTGCGATATTCGCTGCGCGCTTCCTCTTCCGTCGTGTCTTCATCGGCGAAGGTCTTGCCGGCCTGCTGCAGGTCGGTGTTGATCTGTCGCCAGATGTTCTCGAACTCGGCATCGACGAGGCGCTCCGGCGTATCGAACTGATAGAGTTCGTCGAGCTGATCGAGAAGCTGGCGCTTGACCTTCTGGCGGGTGATCGAGCCGAACTGGCTTTCGATCTGACCGCGGACGATTTCCTTCAGCTTGTCGACGGATTCGAGGCCGAGCTTCGTTGCCAGCTCGTCGTTGATCTCGATCGGGGCAGCGGCAGCGACGTCCTTGACGGTGATGTCGAAGGTTGCTTCCTTGCCGGCGAGGTTGGCTGCCGGATAGTCGGCCGGGAACGTGACCGTGATCGTCTTTTCATCGCCGGCCTTTACGCCGACAAGCTGTTCCTCGAAGCCCGGGATGAAGCGGTTGGATCCGAGCACGAGCTCCGCATCTTCGTCCTTGCCGCCGTCAAAGGCTTCGCCGTCGACCTTGCCGAGATAGTCGACCGTGACGCGGTCGCCATTGGCAGCCTTGCCCTTCTTCGATTCGTAGGTGCGGGCGCTCTCGGCGATGCGCTGGATCTGCTCGTTGACCTCATCCTCGCTGACGTCGACGACCTCACGGGTGACCTTGATGCCGCTTGCATCCTTGAGTTCGATCGGCGGAATGATTTCGTAGGCGACCGTGAATTCGAAATCGGCTTGGGCGTTCAGGATCTTGTCGGCCTCTGCCTCGTCCTCGGTCATCGCGATTTCGGGCTGGGTTGCCGACTTCTCGCCGCGGCTCGTGAGGATTTCCGTCGGCTTCTCACGAACGATCTCGTTGACGAGATCGGCCATGATCGACTTGCCGTAAACCTTCTTCAGGTGCGCAACCGGCACCTTGCCCGGACGGAAGCCATTGATGCGGACACGATCCTTCACCTCGACGAGGCGCTCGTTCATCCGAGCTTGCATTTCGTCGGCCGGGATAACGACCTTGAGTTCGCGCTTCAGCCCTTGAGCGAGCGTTTCGATAACCTGCATGTTAAAACCTTCACTTCACGTTGACAGTGCTCTTCCCTTGAAAGGCTAGGCGAGCACGTGAGCCGATCCATTTGCCGGGAGTGGCTTTACGCAATTCCCACCGCTTTGCAAGCAAAATGGCGCCTTGCCAGCCCTCCGCAGCGCCGAATACCGACGCGTGACTGCTATATCGTCCTGGTGCGGGTAGAGAGACTTGAACTCCCACGCCTTGCGGCACCAGAACCTAAATCTGGCGTGTCTACCAATTTCACCATACCCGCGTTCAGACGATCGCACCGCCCGATCGCATTCCTCACAAGATCTCATCAGCGGAATGCCGCGGATATTCTTGGGCCATGCGAAAGGTTCAGGGCTCCCGAGCGCGGCGTCTCTATAACACTCGTTTTCATCGGATCAAAGGGAAAATGCTCGCGCCCGCTGCCCGCCGGCAGCCCGGCTTCGAACGGCCAGCTTGAGGCTCCTTAGCAGAGGATGCCGGCAGAAACGTGGTGCTGCGCTCCGACGCGCAATAGCCGTCGGATCCTCTCCATCCATTGGCAGGAACGGCGAACGGCGATCCGCGTTGCGCAATCCGCATATCTTCCATGTGGACATTGCACTGCACAAATCGATTTAAGCCCACTATATTCCAAGTCATCGAGGCGCCGCGGTGATAGCCGAATGGACGCCGGCGGGATTGATCGCCCGCAGCGGGAAAGCCCGAAAAGATCCGAGCTTGGGCTCGACAGAATTCGAAGCAGCGCACTCCTCCTCCCATCGCCGCTTCGATGGATTGGCAACACTCCTCCTCCCGGTTGCCAATCGCCTTTATGACGCCCGCCGGTCCTCCTCCCCCGGCGGGCGTTATTTTCCCTAGATATTCCGCATCGCACTTTGTAGAACGAGTCATATGCCCATTATTTTGGCATTTTGCGGAACCCGACGCCTGAGCTATGCATTGACCGCATAGGTGCCATTCCGGCCAGCCCCTAGCAAAATCCGGGGGTTCGGCCTATATTCCAATCATCGATCGGGCAGCGCACTCCTCCTCCCAGCGCACCCGATACGGATTGGCGACACTCCTCCTCCCGGTTGCCAATCAGAACAAGCAACGCCCGCTGGACCTCCTCCCCCAGCGGGCGTTGTTTATTTCCGCCTACTCCCGTCGCAGTTACACCGAGAGCCGCACTATGGCGCCGCGCGTCCGAAAGACGCCAGGGCCTTTGCTGGGAATGGGCAAGAAGCCTGCACCGGCACCAAAAGCTTAAGCCTCGGTTAACGCCATCGAAAAGCTTTGCACGTTGTGCATGGGTGCGATGCAGCATTATCTCTGTAATCCCGGCTCAAACCGATTATATTCCGGTTCATAAGATGATGGCCAGCAAGAGAGATAGAGCGCTGGCGAACGACCTAGAAAGGAATAGGATCATGAACCTCGCACGTTCTTTCAACAACTGGCGCAAGTATCGTCAGACCTGCAACGAACTCGGCCGCATGAGCGACCGTGAACTGACTGACCTCGGCATCGGCCGCGCAGACATTCCCTACGTTGCTCGTCAGGCAATCAAGTAAGCATTAAAGCTTTCGCCAGATTATGGCCTTTCAAACGCCTTCCGGCTCCGCCGGTGGGCGTTTTTTTGTTCGGCTGGGCCGTTCTGATCTCGTGCAGCAATCCCTTGAGAAAGCAACTTAACCAATACTTAATCGATGGCTCATTTTCGAGCTGAGCGAAATGCATGCTCACGAAATGATCGATGCACTGCACAAATGCATAGCAGATGCATCTACTTTGCACTCCATCTCCCAGTTAGACAAGCGTATAAGAACCTCAACGACGCAGACAATCACTGTCGCGAGCGATCTTCTTGAGGAAACGACCATGAACCCGATTCGCATTGCAAAAAGCTGGATCAACTACCGCCGTACCGTTGCCGAGCTGGGCAGCCTTTCCAACCACGCTCTGAACGATATCGGCATTACCCGCTACGACATCCGCAACATTGCGGCTCGCTCCTTCCGCTAATCGGATCGAGCAGCACTTAGTTCGAAGACGGCGCCCTCGGGCGCCGTTTTCGTTTCTTGGAAGCGGCGGATGCCTGTGGTAGGAAGCCGCCCATGAACAAAACGACGTCCTCCCATTCGCCCATCCACGTCATCGGCGGCGGCCTCGCCGGGTCGGAAGCCGCCTGGCAGATCGCGGAAGCGGGCGTGCCGGTCATCCTGCATGAAATGCGCGGGGTGCGCGGCACGGATGCGCACAAGACCGAGAGCCTCGCCGAACTCGTCTGCTCGAACTCTTTCCGATCCGACGATGCGACCAGCAATGCCGTCGGCGTGCTCCATGCGGAAATGCGTCTTGCGGGCTCGCTCATCATGCGATGCGCCGATCTCAACCAGGTGCCTGCAGGCGGTGCGCTCGCCGTCGATCGCGAAGGCTTTGCCGAGGCCGTTAGCGCAGCGATCGCAAACCATCCGCTGATCACGGTTCTGCGGGAAGAGATACGGGGCCTGCCGCCGAAGGACTGGGATCTCGCCATCATTGCGACGGGCCCGCTTACCGCACCGGACCTTGCCGAGGCGATCCGCGCGGAGACCGGCGCCGATGCCCTCGCCTTCTTCGACGCCATCGCACCGATCGTCCATGCCGACACGATCGACATGGATATTTGCTGGCATCAGTCGCGCTACGACAAGGTCGGCCCGGGCGGCACGGGCAAGGATTATATCAACTGCCCGCTCACACAAGAGCGGTATGACGCCTTCGTCGATGCGCTCATTGCCGGCGACAAGGCCGGATTCAAGGAATGGGAAGGCACACCCTATTTCGACGGATGCCTTCCGATCGAAGTGATGGCGGAGCGCGGCCGCGAGACCCTGCGTCACGGGCCGATGAAGCCGATGGGCCTCACCAACGCTCATAATCCTTCGGTAAAGCCCTATGCCGTGGTTCAGCTTCGGCAGGACAACGCGCTCGGCACGCTCTACAATATGGTCGGCTTCCAGACGAAGCTGAAGTACGGCGCGCAAGGAGAAGTCTTCCGGATGATCCCGGGGCTCCAAAACGCCGAGTTTGCGAGGCTCGGCGGTCTGCACCGCAACACCTATATCAATTCACCGACGCTCCTCGATCATTCGCTGATGCTCAAGTCGCGTCCGGGATTGCGCTTCGCCGGCCAGATAACCGGCTGCGAGGGCTATGTGGAAAGCGCGAGCATCGGTCTCCTGGCGGGCCGATTCGCCGCGGCGGAACGCAAAGGCGCGTCTCCCGTCCTGCCTCCCGTGACCACGGCCTTCGGCGCTCTCCTCAATCACATTACCGGCGGCCACATCGTCTCCGACGACGAACCGGGCAAGCGCTCGTTTCAGCCGATGAATGTCAATTTCGGATTGTTTCCGCCGCTCGATCCCGGCGCCCTGACAAGGCCTGAGGGTGCCAAACGCTTCCGTGGCAAGGAGAAGGCACTCGCCAAGAAGCAGGCGATGGCATCACGGGCGCTGAGCGATTGCGCGAGCTGGCTCGACAAAGCCGTCTGACGAGAGATGAGAACTCCGGGTTCAACGGTCAATCCAGACCCCGCGCCGCCTCACCCGGTGCTTCCAACTGCGGTTTCGGGCTGAAGGTGCCGAGCAGCCAGAGCGAAACCTCGGCTGCCTCGGTGGCCGTCCGAAACTCGAAAGCATTGTCCAGATAGGCGAAATCCGGGAAGTGGACGATCAGCCCGCGCCCACTCTCGGACGTGTTGACCCGGACCTTGCCGGGCTGGATGACGTGGCAGACATAATGCGTGCCGTGCGACTGTATGAATCCGGCCTTGCCATCGTGCAGCCGCAGGAAGATCGCCGTTCGGTCGACGGTCGAATGCAACTCCCGGATCGCTTCGTCCGGGAATGCCCGGCCGAATTCGACGATCGCCGACCCAGCATCCGGATTGTCGGCGTCACGCTCGGCACGTGCGTTCATCCGAATATAAAACACGCAGACGGCGGCGATCGCCACCAGGAGCAGTAACCAAAGCATTGCGTGGGTCCCTTGATAGCGACGGGATTCCGATTGAGGAGCGTCATATACCGCGAGACTTGCGCCAGCGTGACGGCCGAGCGGCTGGATCACGATGTTTCGAGACCGAGTCGACCTAGATATGAACGTGATCCAAGAAGTTGAGACGCGGGATGCGGCGAAAACCGCACACCCTTCCTCATCCCGTTCTGGCGAATGTATCCTCGAGCCGTTGCGTCTTTCCGCTAAAACTGCCGACGCCGGCTCGCCCGCCACATCCGCCATTGCCGCTGCCATTGCGGCGGCTGCAGTGGTTGACGAAGGATTCGCGCTCCAGCGGCCTCCGCCCGATCGAACACCGGTTCGGCGAGGGCAACGGGAATGAACGCTGCGAAATTCCGCGCCGAGATCGCGCCTGCGCCTTCACGTGCCCTGGCGAGATGATCGCGGCCGAGACCGCAGAAGGCGCGAACAGCCCGTTCGATCGCACTCTCGTCGGTTCCGGCCAGAAGCGTTTCCCTGTCGAGGCCCGTTGCGCTCAAAAGCTCGGCAGGAAGATAGACCTGGCCACGCCCGACATGAACCGGCAAAAGCAGCAGGAGACCGGCAACCGTCTGAGCAACCCCGGCATGGCCGGCTGCGTCTGCGGATTTCGCTGCGTTGTCGGGATCCAGGATGAGAGATGAAAGCTGAATGAGCGCCGATGCGGTTTCGCCGGCATAGCCCTCCAGCGCCGCCCTATCCTGCATCGGGTCGTCGTAAAGATCGAAAATGCGCGCATCGATCATGTCCTGCAGGACGCGAACGGGAAGGTGATGCTCGCGAATGCAACGCAGCAGCGCTTCGGCCAGCGGATGTCCCGCGCCGTCCGACTGCTCGTTTTCGAGCATGTCACGCCACCATTGCAGCCGGATCTCGCCGGGGAGCGGCTCTTTGACCATTTCGCGGACACGGGCGATTTCCGCGTAGAAGGCATAAAGCGCCGCGAGCGAGTGGCGCTTCTCTGCCGGAGAAAGCAGACAGGCCAGGTAGCGATCGCGGTCGGTGTCCCGCAAGGTAGCGAGAATCTGATCATCGGACTGTTGCACGCCGAGTTTCCTTCGAAAGCCTCACACCGCGATCAATGCCGCGGCGACGGCGCGCGATTCCGCCAGCATCACGTTATAGGTCCGCACCGCCGCCCCGGTGCTCATCGGATCGGATGATATGTTGGCGGCCCTGAGCGCTTCCTTCAGGTCTCCCGGCAAGGGACGGATTTCCCGCCCGGTGCCAACGAGCAGCACCTCGACGTCGCGCGCCTCATCGAAGATGCGCTGGAATTTCGCGACCGCGAGCACGTCGCCTTCGGCAACGTCCCAGGCGTAGATGCCGGAAGGCAGCATCAGGACCGAGCCGCGATGCGACATATCGGCGAAGCGGAAGCCGCCATTGCCGTAGGCGTCGACAGGTGCGCGTCCCGGAAAGTGCGCTTCGCGCATTTCGATCCCTTTTGCCATGATCACGCCGCACCCTTTGCTTCCGTCTCGGACGAGTCATCCCGGTCCGCCGGGTCCTCCGTGCCTCCAAGACGATTGTTTCGGCGATTGAAGAGGATGAGCAGCGGTCCCGCGACATAGATCGAGGACACGGTGCCCACAAGCACACCGAATATGAGTGTCGCGCTGAAGGATTGGACGAGACCACTGCCTCCGAACAGATAAAGCGCCACGAGAGCGAGAAGCGTCGTCAGGGCGGTCAGGACGGTCCGCGACAGGGTCTGGTTGATCGATGTGTCGATCAGGACCGAAAGCGGCATCCTTCGATAGCGCACCAGATTCTCCCGGACTCGATCATAAATCACCATGGTGTCGCTCAGCGAGTAGCATAGGATCGTCAGCAGCGCTGCGATGCTGGCGAGATTGAATTCGATACCCGTCACGACGAGGAACCCGAGCGTCAGCAGCACATCATGCAACGTCGCGACAATGGCTCCGACGGCAAATCGCCGGCCGAACCGAAGCCACACGTAAAGCAGCACGGCCAGCACGGCTGCGGCAACGGCGAGCGACCCTGCCCTCGTCAACTCTCCGGAAACACCGGGGCCAATCACCTCGACACGCCGGAAGACATACTGATCCTCGAGTTCGGAGCGAACGAGCCCGACGGCCGTCTGCTCGGCATTGTCGCCGGCTTCCTGCGACGGGATACGGACGAGAACGTCTCGCGCCGATCCAAGTTCCTCGACCTGAACGTCTCCGAGGTTCAATTCTTCGAGACGGGCACGGATGTCGGCACTATCGGCGACGCCGGTTCGTGCTCTCAATTCGATAACTGAGCCGCCCCGGAAATCTGCCCCCATGTTGAGCCCGAGGCTCGTCAAGAGAACCAGCGAAGCGAGCGACAACGCCGTCATCAGAATGAACACCGGATTGCGGATCGTCATGAAACGGAAATCCGCCCGACTGAAGAATCCCGTCCGGATGCCGCGCGGCAGCCGCTGCGGCCGGCGGCGGCGATACCAACCGCGAATGAGCCGGCGTGTCAGGCTGTGCGCAGTCAGAATGGTGGTAACGCTGCCGATGGCAAGCGTAACCGCAAAACCTCGAATAGCGCCCGAGCCAAGATAGAGGAGGATGGCGCCGGCAATGAATATCGTCAGATTCGCATCGACGATGCTCCTCAAGACGCGCTCGAATCCGTCGTCCAGCGCCCTCCGCAAGGGTTTGCCGCTGCTGCGCGCTTCTTCCCTGAGCCGCTCGTAGATGAGAACGTTCGAGTCGACCGCAATTCCGATCGTGAGGATGATCCCGGCAATTCCGGGCAGCGTCAGCGTGGCGCCGGTGACGGACAGGACCGCGACAATCAGGACGACGTTGACGATGACGGCTATGACGGCGACGACACCGAAGAAGCCGTAGAAGCCGATCATACAGGCTGCGACGGCAATGGCCGCGATCAGGCCCGCCGTGAGGCCGTTTGCCACGGCGTCAGCTCCGTCCTCAGGGCCGACGGTGCGCTCCTCGATGACGGTCAGCGAAACGGGAAGCGGGCCAGCCCGCATCAGGGCGGCAAGATCGTTCGCCCCGTCCTCGGAAAGATTTCCGGAAATCCGGACGGAATCACCGGAAATCGCGCCGTCTAGAACGGACGTCGAGATAACCTGCCCGTCGAGCACGATCGCGAACTGCTTCCGTGGATCCGACTGCAGTAAAGGCGCGATCCGTGCGGCCGCCCCGTCTGCAATCCTTGCGTCGACGACAGGTTCGCTCGTTCCCGGATCAAAGCCCGGCTGCGCCTCGACGAAGTCCGGCGCCGCAGCAAAGGCGCGTCTCTCGACGAGGTAGGGTATCGGCGGATCGTCGAGCGAATAGAGGACCTCTGCGCCCTCAGGCGGCCTCGTATCGACGGCCTGTTGCGCAGGCATCGAGGAATCCAGCCACTTCAGGGCGACATCGCCTCGCTGCCCGAGGAGATCCTTCAATCTTTGCGGTTCGTCCAGACCGGGGACCTGCACGCTCAGTCGGTCGTCACCGCGGCGCTCGATGATCGGCACCACCGCGATGACTTCGCCGACACGTCGGCGTACGACCTCGATGGACTGGGCGACGGCATTTGAGACCCTGAGATTTATGCCGTCGTCCGTCAGGCGAAGCCGAAGCGTATCGCTGGTCGCACTTTCCTCGTAAACCAGTTCCTGGATGGAATTCCCGAAGAAGCCGCCCTGTCGAACGGGGGCGGACAAAGGCTTCAGCGCTTCACGCGCGGCAGGCGCCTTCGTCGCATCGCGTAGACGAAACTGCAGGCTCTGCCCACTGCCGGACAGCCCCGTATAGCGGATATCCGCCTGTCTCAGCGAATCGGCGATCGTGTCGATGGTCGATTGCAGGCGCTCCGCGACGATGTCTTCGCGGCTGACCTTGAGAACGATGTGGGAACCGCCCCTGAGATCGAGCCCGAGCGGCACCTGCCGGTGCGGCAGCCAAGTCGGCCAGTCGGCAAGCTGCTCTCTGGAAAGGAGATTCGGCAGTGCAAAGGCGAATCCCGCAAGGACCACCAGCCAGATGAGGATGTTCTTGAACGGCGAAAACCTGGGCATATTTCGAAATGCTCCGTCCGCCGGTCTCTGCCGGTCGCGGCCCTTGCCCTAACCACGGTGATTTTGGTCTCGCGTCGTTCCAAAATCAAACCGTGATCGATGCCGATAGCAAGCGCGGTATGCGGGCGAAAACCGCGCACGCTTCTTCACGTCCGCGCAGGGTTATTCCTTGACCGGCTCGCCCTTCACGCGAACTTCGGATACGCCGCTGCGCACGACGCGGACCTTGGTGCCTTCGGCGATCTCCACCTCGAGCTCCGTATCGTCGACGACCTTGGTCACCTTGCCGACGATGCCGCCGCCGGTGACGACCTGATCGCCGCGCCGGATGTTCTTCAGGAGCTCTTCGCGGCGCTTCATCTGCGCACGCTGCGGCCGGATGATCAGGAAATACATCACCACGAAGATCAGCAGGAATGGCAGGATGGACATCAGAATATCGGCTCCGCCGCCCCCAGGGGCCGCCGTCTGCGCGAAAGCTTCGGTAATAAACATCGATCACTCCTTGAGTTCAAATTGCGCGCTTGCCCCCGCGGCAAACCTGCCGGAATATAGGCAAGCCGTCCCGTAACACAAATCGTCGGTACACTTCCCCGTTTCTCCTGCCTCTGGCACAAATTCCGCAGCAGGAGAACCCCCTGGTTGCAGGCTGCCGGTCTTTTCCAGCGCAAACCGCCGTGCTACCGAGAAAAACGCCGCCGGCGGCAGCGTCGACGGATTCGACCGGAGGATGAACGTCGCGGCGATTCAAGGATTTGTGTAGGCTGGCGCACGCCCGTTGTCGCGCGGGTCGGCCGCCCATGTTCGAAATTCAGCCTGCCGGAGATACATGAAATGCCCGAAAGCAAGATCGACGTCCTGCTCAACGAAATACAGAAGCTTTCGGCTGCGATGGAGCGCATCGCTGGACCGGCATACGCCGTCAACGACTGGCATGAGGCGGAGTGTTTCGTCTGGGCGCCGGCCACGCGCCACCTGCAGCCCGTCCCGAACCCGAATCGCATCGATCTCACACTCATAACCGGCGTCGACCACGTCCGCGACATTCTCTTCGACAACACGCTTCGCTTCGCTGACGGCTATCCGGCAAATAATGTGCTCCTGTGGGGCGCCCGCGGGATGGGCAAATCGTCGCTGGTCAAGGCCGTGCACGCAAAGGTCGCCCAGGACACCGGCAGCGCACTCAAACTCGTCGAAGTACACCGGGAGGATATCGCCACGCTGCCCGTGCTGATGGAAATCCTGAAGGCGGCGCCAATGCCCGTAATCGTCTTCTGCGACGATCTCTCCTTCGATCACGACGATACCTCCTACAAGTCGCTGAAGGCGGTTCTCGATGGAGGCGTCGAGGGGCGCCCGGCGAACGTTCTGCTCTATGCGACGTCCAACCGCAGACACCTGCTTCCCCGCAACATGATGGAAAACGAGCAATCCACCGCCATAAACCCCTCGGAAGCCGTCGAGGAAAAAGTGTCGCTATCCGACCGCTTCGGGCTTTGGCTGGGTTTCTACAAATGCAGCCAGGACGACTATCTGGCCATGGTCGACGGCTATGCGCAGTATTTCAAATTGCCTCTCGAGCCCGAAGCGCTGCATGCCGAAGCTCTTGAATGGGCGACGACGCGAGGTTCGAGGTCCGGCCGCGTCGCCTGGCAATTCATTCAGGATCTTGCCGGTCGTCTGCGCAGGCAGCTCGACACTCCTGCGTAATCACACCTGGCGTCGGGTGGCGTGAACGCAAAAGCGCCGCGCGTCTTGCCAGACACGCGGCGCGAGCCGGTCGCGGCAGGGTGCCACGGCTTATTCCAGATAGGTCGCAGGGTTGACCGGGGTCGCATTCTTGCGCACCTCGAAGTGAACCTGTGGCCGGGTCGCTCTGCCTGTCATCCCGGAGGATGCGAGCGTCTGGCCGCGCTGGACTTTCTGGCCGCGTTGAACCTTGAGTTCGGCAGCGTTGCCGTAAACCGTTACCGTACCGTCGTCGTGCCGCACCAGAACGGCATTGCCGAGTTCTTTCAGGCTGCTGCCCGAATAGATCACGACGCCGTTCTCGGCTGCCTTGATGGGCGTCCCCTCCGGCACCGAAATGTTGATGCCATCGTTTCGGTTTCCGTCGACATTGGCGCCATAGGGGGCGACGACCGCGCCACGCACCGGCCAACGGTACTTTCCGATGCCGGTCGATTTCGGAAGATCCTCATCACCATCCGACCGGATGGCGACCTCCGACACGCTTTCCTTGGCGGCGGGCGCCTTGGCTTCGGTCAGCTTGCCCGGCTCTGTCGAAGCCGCCTGGGCCTCGCTCTTCTTGGCCGAAACAGAAGCCGTCACCACCGCATCGGTCGCCGGTGTTTTCGCGGAGGCACTCGGGATGTTGAGTTTCTGCCCGATGCGGATGGCTTCTGTCGAAAGCCCGTTTGCCTGCTTCAGGGCAGCGACCGAAACGCCGTTCGCCTTGGCGATACGGTTGAGCGAGTCGCCCGGCTTGACCGTATAGGCACCATTTCCGCCGCCCTCGCCAGCGCTGTTGAGCTTGCCCGCCGCGACATCGCTGCGGCTTTCGCTCTTTTCACGCGATTGGGACTGGCCGGGGAGGATCGCCACCTCGCGCTGATCGGTCGGCAGCGGAGACGGACGCTTCTTGCCACCTTCCACGTCGGCGATCGAACCCGATGCAGCCGCCTTTGCGGCGCTGCCCGCAGTACCGAACGTCGGAATGACGAGGCGTTGGCCCGGTTCTACCTGACTTGCCGATTTCAGGCCATTCGCCTTCAGTATCTCCTTCTCGGGGACACCGAACCGTCTGGCGAGAACAGTAACCGTGTCGCCTTGACGGACCATGATCGTCGGCGCGTTGGAGGCGCTCCAGCCACCCTTGCTCGACATATCCTTGGCAGCCCCCGCCAGCGGCTCCGCCCTCGGGAGGGCAGCGGCCTGCGACGCGAGGGAAGCGGTCTGAACCTGCGGCTGCCGAGTTGCGGCGGACGGTTCGTCGAGGCTCGTTCGCTGGACGCTCATCGGCGTCGATGCGACACGGGCGCTGGATACCGGCGCGGCCGCCGTATTGTAGCCTCCGCTGCCGCCTCCGGGTGGATAGGATTGACCGAGCGCTGCGCCGTTCCCGTAGGAGGGCGCCGCACCGCCGCTCGCGACATCGCCTCTCGGAACCGTACTCGAGCCCTGCGGGATCGATCCCGTCATTATGTCGTCGGACCGTGAAAAGAGCCCGCCGAAGCGGCTCGCGTCAGAACTGCAACCGGTCGCTACACCCGCAAGCAGGATCGCCGCACAGAGGCGGATCATGGACTTGCCTGCCTGGGGAGATTCAAATTTACGCATGACGCTTTACCCACTCCGAACGCAACTCGCTGTAGAATGATTAAAGCGCATTAGAGTTACCGCCCGGTTAAAGGCGGCACCAATTTGGCGAAATGCTAACCATAGCCGCGCCGAAGTGGGCGTTTCCTGGTGATATATCGGAGGACTGCAATCTCTCCTGTGCTTGTCACAGAGATGAGGGCAGCGCCGCGTCTGCGGCGCGGGAGGCGTTCTTCAGCCCAAGGACTTGGTCCGGCTCGATCCCTTTGACGAGCACGGGGATGAAGAGATCAAACGAGCCGCGGCGGGTATCCCGAATGTCAACAGGCCCTATAGCAGCTCGGAATAGAGCCGTTCGATTTCGGTCATCGGTCTCGGCTCGGGGGCATCTACCTCATAGCTGATGTTGGACGCATCCCAGGCGAAAAAGGCGCGCTCTCCCGGCGACATCGTGGTCGAAGCCGGCGAAGGGGCAATCTTGTCTTCCTCGAGAAAGACGCTGACAAGGTTCTCGAATTTGGCATCTAAGTCGAGGCCGCTGTCGGCATCATAATCGAGCGACCGCAGACCCGCGACCGCCGCTTCGCGCGTCCCGAAATAGCGCAGGCTGTTCTGATCCTCCGGGCGAAGCCCGTCATAATAGTCGATGAAGGCCCGATAATATGCCCTGTAATCACCGGTTTCGGCGAGCTTGCCGAACGCCTGATGTTCGCGTGCCGCAAGTTGCGGCGAAAGACGATTGTTCCACTCGTCTTTCGTGAGAGGCGGCAATTTCTCAGGCGTCTTTTTGGCCCGGCCGAGATAGAGCAGCGCGTCGGCGGAAAGCGAAATGCGCGGTGTCGGGTCGACGAAGCCCGCGGGCGGAACCAGCACCCCGGCCTCGCCCTTGTCTGCGGCACCGGCCTGGTCGGCCGAACGCCCGGCAAGATTGCCCAAGCCATCACCTGACGCGGCAGCAGCGTTCAACCTGTTCTCGATCTGCATATGCCGTCTCCGTCTGTCGCAGGACGACCGCGATGCGGAGCAAATGCACACTCCGCGCCATGCTCATGCTGTCCCGGCCTGGATCACGATGATTTCAGCTCGGGTACCTAAAGCGGGAAGCTTGCGCGGGGCTGGAGGGTTAAAATTGTATTAACGCACTCGCTTTAAAGGAACGACGCTACCTGTGGGACGATCGGGAGGTAAGGCGCGTCGAACAGATCTTCCCGGTCGAAGCGGCTACCGGTGCGGTTGACGCGAACGATGCGGCAATGCGTTTCGCTCATCATGATAGGCACCAGCAGGGTGCCGCCGGACACAAGATGATCGGAGAATGTCCGGGGAAGGCTGTTGAACGCTGCAGTGACGAGGATCCGGTCGAAGGTGCCCTCACCCGGCACTCCTGCGCTGCCATCAGCCTGGCGGACGACGACGTTGCGCAGCCCCGCCTTTTCGAGGTTTTTCTGCGCCGACGCGACGAGTGTCTGATACCGCTCGATCGTCAGCACGCGCTCGGCGATCCGCCCCATCACGGCCGCGGTAAAGCCGCTGCCGGTTCCGACCTCGAGTATGCGCTGGCCGGGCTTCAGATTGAGACAATGCAGGAGCCGGACGGCCATGTCGCAACCCTCCATGAACGAGCCGCAATCGAGCGGAATCAGCCGTTTGGAGTAGACATCGTCCTGATATTGCGGCGGAGCGAAGAGCGTCCGCGGCGTCTGCTCCACAGCCTTCAGCAGCTCGTGATTGACGATGCCGCCCGAGCGAAGCCGCAGCGCCATCGCTGCAAACCCCTCCTGCTGCGAAATTCGTCCGCTCAAGCGACAGTTCCTTCCCGCAATGCCCGCGCGATGCGCTCCTGAGCGGCATGATCGGTCATGTCCAGTTTAAGCGGGGTTACCGAAATTCTGTTGTCGCGGAGGGCCCTGATGTCGGTGCCGGAACGGAAATCGCCGGCACGCTCGCCGAATCGGAGCCAGAAATAGGGAAAGCCGCGTCCGTCCGTCCGCTCGTCGATGCTGAGACCGAATTCGAGCTTGCCCTGCGACGTGACTTCAACGCCCGCAACGGCATCGACGGCGCAGTTCGGAAAATTAAGATTGATGAGCGTTCCGTCCGGCAGGTCGACACCCATCAATGTGCGGATGAGCGCCGGTGCGTGCGTCTCTGCTACATCCCAGGGAACGTCGCGGCCGACGGAATATTGATAGGCCTGGCTGAGTGCGATCGAGCGAATGCCCTGCAGCGTTCCCTCGATGGCGCCGGCCACCGTTCCGGAATAGGTGACATCGTCCGCAAGATTGGCGCCGACATTGACGCCGGAAAGGACGAGGTCGGGCTTGCGATCAAGGATCTTCTTGACCGCCATGATCACGCAATCGGTCGGCGTACCCCGGAGCGCGAACCGCCGTTCGGAAACGGGGCGCAGACGCAGCGGCTCCGAAAGCGTCAGCGAATGGGCAAGCCCGCTCTGGTCCACTTCCGGCGCCACCACCCAAACGTCGTCCGATATCGTCCGGGCGATCCGTTCCAGCACGGAGAGGCCCTCGGCGTGAATGCCATCGTCATTCGTCAGCAGGATGCGCATTGCCGGTCTTCTTCCGCTTGCTGTTGGGCTCAGGCCGATTTCTCGATTCGCCGCAGGCCGCCCATATAGGGCACAAGGACGTCCGGCACCGTGATCGAGCCGTCATCATTCAGGTAATTCTCGATAACGGCAATCAGCGCCCGGCCGAGGGCGACGCCGGATCCGTTGAGCGTGTGGACGAACTTCGTCCCCTTCTCTTCTTTCCCGCGGTAACGTGCGTTCATCCGACGGGCCTGGAAATCACCGCAGACGGAGCAGGAGGAAATTTCGCGATAGGCGTCCTGGCCCGGCAGCCAGACCTCGAGATCATAGGTCTTGCGCGCGCCGAACCCCATATCGCCGGTGCAGAGTGTCATGACGCGGTAGTGCAGGCCGAGGCGCTTGAGCACCTCCTCGGCACAAGCGGTCATGCGCTCGTGCTCGTCGAGCGAACTTTCGGCGTCGGTGATCGACACCAGTTCGACCTTGTTGAACTGATGCTGGCGCAACATGCCGCGGGTGTCACGACCGGCAGAACCGGCCTCGGAGCGGAAGCACGGGGTCAGCGCAGTGAAGCGCAACGGAAGTTTTTCACCGTCGAGAATCTGCTCCCGCACCATGTTCGTCAGCGGGACTTCCGCGGTCGGGATCAGCCACCGCCCGTCGGTCGTACGGAAGAGATCGTCGGAGAATTTCGGCAACTGTCCGGTGCCGTACATCGCATCGTCGCGGACGAGCAAAGGAGGCTGAACCTCGATGTAACCATGCTCCCCGGTGTGCAGATCGAGCATGAACTGGCCAAGTGCCCGCTCGAGCCGCGCAAGCTGGCCCTTCAGGATGGTGAAGCGCGATCCGGCAATCCGGGCCGCTCCCTCGAAGTCCATCAGTCCCAACGCCTCGCCGATCTCGAAATGCTCGAGAGGCTTGTGGTTCCAGCCGGGCTTGGCGCCCACGACGCGCGTCACGACATTCGCGCTTTCGTCCGCACCGACGGGCACGTCGTCGAGCGGCGTGTTGGGGATGATCGACAGCGCATCCGAGAGTTCGGCCTCGATCCGGCGGCTTTCCTCTTCGGCCGCCGGCAACGCATTCTTGAGGTCGGCGACTTCGGCCTTGAGCCTGTCGGCCAGCTCGCTGTTCTTCTGGGCCATCGCCGCGCCGATCTCCTTCGACGCAGCATTGCGCCGCGACTGCATGTCCTGCAGCGACTGGAGGACTGCGCGGCGGCGTTCGTCAAGTGCGATCAGGGATGCCGACAATGGCTCCGCACCCCGTTTCGCCAGGGCGTCATCGAGCGCGTCTGCATTCTCACGGATCCATTTGATATCGAGCATAGTCGTTCCACGCGTTGGTTGCTGCATGACATCGGAGCCGTTTACGACGAAATCCTGCAGCGGTTCAGGATGCCACAGCGCCCCTTGCGCGTACGAACAGCGAGGGCGCTGTGAACGGCGCAAGACGTCCGCGGTCAGCCCTTGGCGGGGTCAGCCGTCTCGGACGAACTTTCCTGCTCGGAGGCAGCCTCGCGCTCGAGGGCCTCGGCAGCCCTTCGCCTTTCGACGATTCGCGCCGTGTAGATTGAAATTTCGTAGAGAAGGATGGCTGGCAGCGCAAGGCCGATCTGGGAAACCGGATCCGGCGGCGTCAGAACAGCTGCGACGACGAAGGCGATCACGATCGCATATTTGCGCTTTTCGGCGAGCCCCTGGGAGGTGACGAAGCCGACACGCGCGAGAAGCGTCGTGATGACCGGCAACTGGAACACCAGGCCGAAGGCGAAGACCAGAGACATGATGAGGCTGAGATACTCGGATACCTTTGGCAGGAGCTGGATCGCGACCTGCCCTTCGCCGCCGCCCTGTTCCATGGCGAGGAAGAACCACATGACCATCGGCGTGAAGAAGAAATAGACCAGCGCCCCGCCAAGCAGGAACAGGAGTGGCGAAGCGACCAGGAACGGCAGGAAGGCAGCACGCTCGTTCTTGTAAAGGCCGGGTGCAACGAACCTGTACACCTGCGAGGCGATGACCGGAAATGCGATCACCAGCGCTCCGAACATCGCGACTTTGATCTGCGTGAAGAAAAACTCCTGCGGCGCCGTATAGATGAGCTCGACATTGCGGTGGCTGAGCCCGGCCCAGCTCACTGCCCACTTGAACGGCAGAACAAGGAGGTTGAACAGCTGCTTGGCAAAATAGAAGCAGACGAGGAACGCCGCGAAGAAGGCGCCCACGGCCCACATCAACCGCGTGCGCAGTTCGATCAGATGCTCCATAAGCGGCTGCGGCCGGTCCTCTATATCGCGGCTCATGCATCACCTTTCTTGCGCGAAGCCGCGCGCGTCTTCGACTTGCTCGCAGCCGGCGCTTCGCCCGGCGCCTTGCGCGCCGGCGACTTCTTCGGCGCCGTTTCGCCGGCGGCCTTCTTCGTCACGGGAGCGCTTGGCTTCTTCGACTGCGCTTTGGGCTTGGCCGCAGATTTTGCTTCGCTCGTCTTCGGCGCGTCGGCGGCACGGTCCATCTGTCTCGATGCCGAGCTCACCGCTGCCGCCGCCACCTTATCCGTGGCTTTTGCCGCCGTTTCGCCGGCGGCGTCGGTATTGACCGGTTCGACCAGCGATTCGGGCGTTGCGGAGGCTGGCGGTCTGTCGGGCGTAGTCGCCTTTTGCAGATCGGATTTGATCTCGTTTCCGAGCTGCCGCAGCGGATTCATCGCATCCCGCAATGCCGCGGTCGGATTGAGGCTTTGCGCATCGCTGATCGTCTTGCGCACATCGTCGAGATCGGCTTCGCGCAGCGCCTCGTCGAACTGCCGCCGAAAATCAGACGCCATCCCGCGCATCTTGGACGTCATCCGTCCAAATGCGCGCAGCATCGGCGGCAGGTCCTTCGGACCGACGACGATGATTAAGACGATTGCGATAACAACAAGCTCGGTCCAGCCGATATCAAGCATCCGACGCGCCCTAAAAACCCGTGATGCGGGCTACCGGGTGCCTGTCGCACCCAGCCCCGTCAGCTTCCGACCGTCAGCGGACTTCGTCAGATTTGTGGTCGACGGTCTTGCCGTCGATCGATTTGTCGGCCGAAGCGACCTCGTCGTCGCCCATGCCCTTCTTGAAGTTCTTGATGCCCTTGGCAACATCGCCCATCAACTCGGGAATCTTGCCGCGGCCGAAGAGCAGCAGAACCACCGCCAGAACGATCAGCCAATGCCAGATACTAAAGGAACCCATCCACTTACTCCCTCGAGACCCTAAACAGATTAGAGCCCAGCACGTTGTCATTTTTCAGGCGCACCGCTCTGGGCACGCCTTCCTCTTGGCGGACCCTAAGGTGTTGATGCGTCTTTTTCAAACACCAATATGTCGCGCTCGTTAACGGAAAGCGTGACGTCACGCAATCCTTGCGGCAGCAAATCGGCGCGGATGCGGGCGCGAACCGTGCGTTCGGATTGCGGCACGGCGAGTTCCAGAAGCTCCACGACGCCCAGGAAGCGCCGGGACACGATGCGCGCCGGAATTTCTCCACCCGTCTCGTCGAGCCGGATGCCGGATAGACGCACGGCTACGCTCAGTGGTTGCCCCTCCGCATATTGCCCTGTTGGCACAACCCCCAGCGGCGTTTCGACATGACCGTCCCGCACGCGCGCGTCAAAGACGTTTATTTCGGAGAAGAACCCGGCAGTGAAGAGATCGCAGGGCCGGCGATAGAGTTCGTCCGCCGTGCCGACCTGCACCAGCCGCCCGTCTTTCAGCAGTGCGATCCGGTCAGCCATACGCATCGCCTCCTCCGCGTCGTGGGTTACGACGATGGCGGTCGCGCGCGTCTCGCGCAATATGGCCAGCGTGTCGGCGCGGATGGAATCCTTCAGGCGGGAATCGAGGCCGGAAAAAGGCTCGTCCATCAGAAGCACCGCCGGCCGCGGGGCAAGCGCACGGGCCAACGCCACGCGCTGCTGCTCGCCGCCGGAGAGCACATGCGGATACCGCGCGGCATAATGCAGAAGGCCGACCCGATCCAGCGCGGCATCGGCCTGCAGCAATGCCTTCTTTTTCGGCAATTCGGTCAAGCCGAAACAGACGTTCTCACGGATGGTCATATGGGGGAAAAGAGCGAAATCCTGGAACATCAGGCCGACGCCGCGTTGTTCCGGCGGAACAAAGATGGAAGGGCCGGATATTTCCTGCCCATTCAACAGAAGACGCCCGCCCGTCTGCTTCTCGATGCCCGCGGCGATGCGTAACAGCGTTGTCTTGCCGGAGCCGGAAGGTCCGAGCAAGCAGAGCACTTCGCCGGCCTCGGCCTTGAGCGTAACCCCCCTGATCGTATCCTTGGAATGATACCGGTGGCTGATATTCTCGAATGCAAGGTTCGCTGCGAACGACACACCCGAGCGTCTCGTCATCGTGGCGGCGCCGTTACGCGCATCTGAAACCATGCTTGCATTCCTCGACCCGAAGACGCCATGGCGTCGGTGCGACCTGAAACCATGAACGTTATCGCGTACTATAGGTTAGAGCGGGATGCGGGCGGAAAACCGCACGCACTTTTCCTCATCCCGCTCCAGATCTAAAGCCGATAGCCATACTCAGGATTTTAATCGTCTTCTTCAGCCTTCGGTGTCAAGAGGCCTAGTTCTTCGAGGTCCATCTGGGTGATGGGATCCTCGTTTTCGGCAAACTCATCGTCGCCGATCGGAACCGGAATGTTCAGATTGGAGGGCACACGCCCGGACAGCAGGCCGGCCCCCTTCAGCTCCTCGATGCCGGGAAGATCGCGGATCTCTTCGAGGCCGAAATGATCGAGGAAGTCTCTCGTCGTGCCGAACGTCACCGGACGGCCGGGGGTACGCCTGCGACCCCGGAACCGCACCCATCCTGCCTCCATGAGCACGTCGAGGGTTCCCTTTGAGGTCTGGACGCCGCGAATATCCTCGATCTCTGCCCGCGTCACCGGCTGGTGATAGGCGATGATCGCCAGCACCTCCAGCGCCGCGCGCGACAGTTTGCGGACCTCCTGCTCATCCGTGTTGACGACGAAGGACAGATCCGCGGCAGTGCGGAAGGCCCAATGGTCGGCGACCTGAACAAGGTTGACGCCGCAGCCGGCATAACGGTTCTTGAGCCGCGCCATAACGCTTCCGACGTCGACGCCGCGCGGCAGGCGCCCGGCAATATAGGCTTCTGAAATCGGTTGGGCGGAGGCAAATACGAGGGCTTCGGCGATCCGCTCGGCTTCCTGCTCGAGCCTCGGATCGAAAGAGAATTCTTCCTCGTAATCCTCGTCACCCGGCACGAATTTCTGGGCTTCAGCCACGCGCCGCCTCCATCTCCGCCAAGGTTGCCGCATCGATCGGATTTGGCCCGCGCCGCAGATAGATCGGCGTGAAAGCCCCCTCCTGACGGATCTCCAGCCGCCCCTCGCGCACCATTTCGAGTGACGCCGCAAAGGAGCTCGCAATCGCCGTCGCGCGCTCCTTCGGGCTCGTCATGTAGCGGATCAGGAAATGGTCGAGCGCCGTCCAGTCGTCAAGGCTGCCGACCATTCTCGCCAGGATCAAACGCGCATCGCCGAGCGACCAGACATGCCGCTTCTCGATCGTCACCTGGGTTATCGCCTGACGCTGCCTGAGCGCCGCATAGGCTGTCAGCAGGTCGTAGAGCGAGGCGTCATAATCGGACCTCCTCTCCGTGACGATGTGCTCGGGCGCGCCGCGCACGAAAATGTCCCGGCCGAGGCGGTTCCTGTTCACGAGTTTCGTCGCGGCGTCGCGCATCGCCTCCAGACGTTTCAGCCGGAATGCAAGCGCCGAGGCCATCTCCTCGCCCGATGGGCCTTCATCCTTTGCCGGCTGGGGGATGAGCAGGCGCGACTTTAGGTAGGCAAGCCACGCCGCCATGACGAGATAGTCGGCTGCAAGCTCGATACGGATAGACCGTGCCCGCTCGACGAAGGCGATATATTGTTCCGCGAGCGCCAGCACCGAGATGCGGGAAAGATCGACGCGCTGGCTGCGCGCGAGGTGCAGCAAGAGGTCCAGCGGACCTTCGAAGCCGGCGATGTCGACGACGAGCTCGTCCTCGTGCAATCCGCGACGGGCAGACTCGTCATGCCACAAAGGCTCCATCGGCGCCTTCGCGGAAGGCGTTTCCTGCCTTTCCTCCGATTTACTCACGACCCTGCCCTTTCAGCAACGAACCGGCCCGCCAGGCTCAATAGCCTAGGCGAGCGCGAACATTGCGTTGAACTCCGCGCGCAGCGCAGCTTCGACTGCCCCGTCCGGTTCCCGGAAAGCGGCCTCGGCAGCCCTCGCCCGGCGGAGCCTCTCCCCGGAGAGAACCGGAACGACATCTGCCACGGCCTTCATTTCTTCCATAATGCCATGACAATGCAAGACGAGATCAAGACCGGCGGCGATTATTGCGCCGGCACGTGCAGTCATGTCGCCGGCAAGTGCATTCATCGAAACGTCATCGGACATCAGCAGACCGTCGAAGCCGATGTGGCCCCGAATGATCTCGCGCACGACCTTCGCAGAGGTCGTCGCCGGGTTGTCCGGATCGATGGCAGTGAAGACCATGTGCGCCGACATGGCCATCGCTTCGTCGTTCATTGCCGCGAAGGGCAGAAAATCGCTGCTCTTCAACTCATCGAGACCGGCGCTGACCACCGGCAGGTTGTGATGCGAGTCGACGAAGGTCCGGCCGTGACCGGGCATGTGCTTCATCACCGGCAACATGCCGCCGGCCTTCAAACCTTCGCTCATCGCGCGACCGATCGCAGTTACCGTCGCCGGGTCATGCCCGTAGGCACGATTTCCGATCACGTCATGGCTGCCGGGTACCGGCACATCGAGTACCGGCAGGCAATCGACCGTAATGCCGAAGCGCATCAGGTCGAAGGCATGCAGACGGCCCATGAGCCATGCGGCACGCAAGCCGATTTCCCTGTCCCGCCGATAGATTTCGCCGATCGCCGCGCCGTTCGGATATTGCTGCACGAGCGGCGGGCGTATGCGCTGAACGCGACCGCCCTCCTGATCGATCAAGACCGGCGCCCGGGGCTTGCCGATGCTGTCACGCAGGCTCGCCACCAGGTCACAGATCTGCTCTTCCTCGCCGATATTGCGTCCGAAGAGAATGAACCCCCACGGGCGCTCGCCCGCAAAGAAATCGCGTTCTTCCTGCGTCAGCGTAAGGCCCTTGCAGCCGGATATGAATGCTTTTGATTCGCTCATACGAAAAGCATACTGCATGTTTCCCTAGAGCGGGATGTGGAAAAGTGCGTGCGGTTTTCCGCCCGCATCCCGCGTCTCGACTTCTTGGAATCGATCACGGTCATGTCTTTAGGTCGACCCGACCTAAAAACATCGTGATCTAAAGCGTAGGCGACTTGGGCATAAACGTGCGGCAGTCCCGCAACGAAAATGGGCGCGGCATCCCAGCCGCGCCCATTTCTTGTTTTCTCTTCTCGGGATTATTTCGTTACCAGGCAGCTTCCGCCGGCGCTTTTATAGCGAGAGCAAAGCGAATTCGCCTCATCGCGCGAACCGACGGGGATCCTGACCCGGTAATACGTGCCCTTGCCGGCGATCTCTGCCTTGCGGATATCAACCCCGCGACCGCCGATCACGTTCGCGAACTTCGAGGAGAGATTGTTGTAGCTTTTTTGCGCCTCGGCCTCCGAAGGCAGAGAGGCAATCTGGATCACGTAGCTGCCGGGGGGAACCGAAGCTGTCGCCAGCGGTGCGGCTTCCGTTTCGGTTGCGGGCTGGCTTTCCGCGGGAGCCGCGGCGGGAGCAGCCGCCTGCTGCTGAGCGGCCGGGCGTGCCTGCGGCAGCGCGGTCGTCTTTACGCTTCGAACGGGAGTGGCCCCTTCGGCCGCTGCAGCGAGCTGATCCGGCTGCGCGGCAGCGGTTGCTTCGGCTTGTGAACCGGCGGCAACGGCTTCACCGGACGCACGGGCCGGGATCGGCGCCGCACCGCCGGCTGTTGCCGCCGCGCTTTCCGCTTGCGGAGCCGGTTCCTCACGGGGGACGAGCGTACCGTCCGGCTTGACGATCATGGTGCGGACCTTGCGCGGTGCAACGGCGGGAACCGCTTCCTCCTCATCAGTCGCATTGCCGGCATCAGCCCCCGGCAGCAAGCGGGCGACCTCGTCGTCGCCGGCGGGCGAAGCACCCCGCAACATCTCAACGTCTCCACGTCCCTCGAGCGGCAGAGTCTCCGGCGTCAGCGTCCGCTGCACCACGTCCATCGGCTCCTCCGTCGAGGAAACCAGGCTTTGCTGGAGGGGGGCCTTGCCCGAGACGCCGGCAACGCGGTCGTAAACCGCCTTGTCCTGGTTCGGCACGGTCTTGCCGCCCTTCTCCTCGGGCACAACCTTCACTGGCGCCTTGTCCGCCAGGATGATCTTCGGACCGTCGCCAGAAAGCACCGCGTTGCTGCCGCCCATCCAAGCGTAGACGGCGGCGCCGCCGACGATGATGATGCCGGCAACGCTGGCGGCCAGCAGCATCGAGCGTTGGGACCGCCGGCCATAACCCTCTTCACGATACTCGTTGGCCTGAGCATGGGGCATCGCCGACATGCGCTCGGATTCCTGCGTTGCGCTCCGGCGCTCCGCCATCGAGCGCTGGAAGTCTTCCTCCATCGCCTTCTCGAACTCGTCGAAATCATCGGCCGGTGCGAGTGCAGGACCCGCCTTGTCCGTTGATACAGCCAAGGGTTCGAGGTCTGCGCCGCTCTTGGCGGCAGGCGTCGGCGCGCTGAAAAGCTGCGCCATCTCGGCGTCGATATCCAGATCGTAATCGGCGGGATAGGCCGCCGCTTTTTCCTCGGCCTCGACCGGTGGGAGCTGTGGAACGTCCAGTTCGCCGATCGGTGCGACGCCGCTTTCGGTCTCGCCGATCATCGCCGGGTCGAAAGGCAAGGCTACGTCGGCGGATGGCTTTTCGGGCTCCACCGGCACAGACATGTCGCGCGTCGAAACCGGCGCCTGACGGACGAATGTCTCCGGCTCGCGTGGCGCGACCATAGCCTGCAGATACGGCTGCGCAGGCGTTTCCACGAGCGCCGGGTGCGCTACGGCGGCTTGCTTAGTGACAACGCTCGCCGGCGCATCGGCAACCGGGCTGTCGGCAAGATCGAGGTCGAGCGCTATGTCGGCCAATTCGAGTTCGAAGTCCTCGATGTCGAAGCTCGGCTCAACTTCCGCTTCCGGCATCCTGTTTTCGAACACCTGAGGCGCTGGTTCCGCGCGCATGTCGGGCGCGCGTTCCGGCGACACGCTCTGCACGACGACCGCCGGGCTTGTGGCAACCGCGCTTGTGGCAGCTGTCTCGACGGTCGGCGTCGCAAAAGCCCGCTGCTGCGAGACGCCGCCTGACGAGGCCACCGGAGTCGCGCGGCTGAACGTCGGAGTAAAGGGATAATTGTTCTTCTTCACGGCCGCCGGAGCGGGCCGGTCCTGAGTTTCGCCCACGGCCGGGGCAGCAACTTCTGCGGCGGCAGGCACCGGAAAACGCTCGACATCGGTCAGGAGCCGGTCGGCGTCGGTGAAAGCCGGCGGTTGCGACGGCATTTCTGGGGGTGCGACGGCAATGTCCGCCAGCTCGTTGCTCTCGACCGCACCGGCGAGATCGCCGGCCATGTCGACATAGACGGGCTCTGCAAGGCCGGCCTGCTCGGCGAGCCTGCCGGCTACGGCCAGCTTGGCTGACAGCGGCTCCTGCCAGTCGGAGAAGATAGGAACATCGCTTACGTCGGCAGGTACGGAACCCGGCTGGCCACGGTCGGACGCATCCGGCGACGCATCGTAGCCAAGCGACAATTCGAGCTCGCGCTCCAGGTCGACGGCCGGTTCATCATGCGGCGCCGCGGCGACCGCAGCCGAATCGTCGTTCGGCGTCCGTTCCACCGGGGTCTCGATCGAAGGCAACGCGACAACCTCGGCGACCTCCTCGGGGGCCGGAGCGACATCGGCGACGACTGCATTCCGAGCGACCTGTTCGTCGAAGACAGAGTGCGGGCCATCGGTCGACACTGCGGCAGACGGATGTTCGACAAGGCCGCTATCGGGCCGAACAGGCGCTGCGTGGGGCGTATCGTAGCTATCGAACGCGCGGAGGAGCTCCTCCTCGAGATCGAAAGCCGGCTCGCGCCGCATCGCCTCCTGATGGCGCTGAAGTTCCTGCAGTTGCTGAACGGCTGGCCGAGCATCGTAACCGACAATGCGGGCAAGTTCGCTCAACGGATCATCATCGGCCAATGGTTCGAATTCTGCCGGCCCGCTTCGTGCGAATTGTTTGTCTGCCATACTCTCCACTCACAACTGCCTGCGTTGAATTGCCAGTGCATTGTGGGGAATTGGTGACACGACTTACCGCATCTCATCCGGTGCCGAAGTGCCTGTGATCGACAGGCCTGACTTCAATACCGAGGCGACAGCATGCACCAGCCCGAGTCTGGCAATGCTTAATTCTCTATTCTTATCGTTAACAAAACGTAATTCCGGGTTTTCCTTACCTTTGTTCCAGTGCCCGTGGAAGACCGCGGCAAGATCATACAGGTAAAAAGCGATCCGGTGAGGCTCGTGCGAGAGTGCTGCCGCCTCCACCACACGGGGATATTCTGCAAGCTTGGCGACGAGCTGCATTTCCGTGGGATCGACAATCGCAGCGGCCGCGCCCGCGAGATCGACGGCGGACAGATCAAGATCAGGGAATGCTTCCGCAGCCTGGCGGAAAACGGAACGGCAGCGCGCATGGGCGTATTGCACGTAGAAGACCGGGTTGTCCTTCGACTGTTCCGTCACCTTTGCGAAGTCGAAGTCGAGCGGCTCGGAGCTCTTGCGGTAAAGCATCATGAACCGCACGGGATCGCGCCCGACTTCGTCGACGACGTCGCGCAGCGTCACGAAATCGCCCGAACGCTTGGACATCTTCACCGGCTCGCCGTTGCGGTAGAGCTTCACGAGCTGGCAGAGCAGCACCGTCAGCTTCGCAGTTCCGCCGGAGATCGCGCGCGCCAGGGCCTCCAGCCGCTTGACGTAGCCCCCATGGTCGGCGCCGAGCACATAGATCATCTCGTGGAAACCACGGTCGAACTTGTCTTTGAAGTAAGCAACATCGGCCGCGAAGTAAGTATAGCTGCCATCGGACTTGATCAGCGGGCGATCGATGTCGTCGCCGACCTCGGTCGAGCGGAAGAGCGTCTGCTCCCTGTCTTCCCAGTCTTCGGGCAGCTGCCCCTTCGGCGGCGGCAGCGTGCCCTTGTAGACGTGACCCTTGAAGGTCAAATCGTTGATGGCCGTGCGGATCCGCGCTGCACCGTTGTCGTGCAGGGCCCTCTCGGAAAAGAACACGTCATGGTTGACGTTGAGTGCAGCCAGATCCTCACGGATCATCGCCATCATCGCGTCGATGACACGCTCCTTGACGAGCGGCACCCATTTGTCCTCCGGCATGATCCTGAGGCTCGTGCCGTACTCGTCAGCGAGCGCCTCGCCCACAGGCACGAGATAGTCACCCGGGTAGAGCCCCGACGGAATTTCGGCGATATCCTCGCCGAGCGCCTGACGGTAGCGCAGGAATGCGGAGCGGGCGAGCACCTCGATCTGCGAGCCCGCGTCGTTGATGTAGTATTCCTTGGTCACGTCATAGCCCGCGAAGGCCAGCAGGTTGGCGAGCGCGTCACCGACGACCGCGCCGCGGCAATGGCCGACATGCATCGGACCCGTCGGGTTGGCCGAGACATACTCCACGTTGATCTTGCGTCCGGCGCCGAACGTGCTGCGTCCGTAATCGACGCCGGCACGCGTGATGGCCGCCAGAAGCTTCTGCCAATAGGAAACCGACAGGCGGACATTGATGAAACCGGGCCCGGCAACGGAAACGCCGGCAACCTCCGGATCCTGCCCGAGCTTGTCGACGATAAGGTCCGCAAGCGCGCGCGGGTTCATGCCCAGGGGCTTGGCGAGCACCATTGCGGCATTGGTTGCCACATCGCCGTGACTTGCATCACGCGGCGGCTCTACATTGATGCGCCCGAAGTCCAGCTCGGATCGCTTTTCACGAATGATCTCAATCGATTCCAGAATTCTGTTAATTCTTGCTTCGAAGTCTGTGAAAAGGTTCATCTAATCCGTCCGCTTTTTCCAGCCGCACTGGAGAATGGCGCAAATTCAAAGGAGGCCGGGTCCATCGAGAACCTGCAGCCTCCACGCGGGGGCGTCACTAGCGCAAATCGGGCGTATGGTCAAACAAGCGCCTATGCACGCTTATCGCGAAAGTATCGGTCATCCCGGCGAGATAATCCCCGACGTGGCGCGCCCGGGCCGGCTCCGCCATACCGGCGATTTGGTCGATCCAGTAATGCTCCTTCATCAGCGACGGATCGTCCATGAAGGCCCGGTAGAGGTCCGTTACGATCGATGCCGCTCCCTGCCGTACCCGCATGACCTCCGGATGCCGATAGATGCGCGTCATCAGCAAATTCTTGATCTGGCGGTCCGTCTCGCTCATCTCCTCCGAGAAGGTGGCCATGACCCTGCCCGCGCATCGCACGTCTTTCGCGCTTTTGGGCCGGACTTCACCAAGCCTTTTCTGCGCCACGGCGATGACGTCCTCCACCATGGCGGTGATCTGCCGCCGCATGATCTCATGCGTGAACCGGCTGCTTTCAAGGCCCGGATAGCGGTCGTGAACCTCGCGCATCAACCGGGCGAGAAACGGTATCTCCTCCAGCATTTCGAAAGTGAGATAGCCGGCACGCAGACCATCGTCGATATCGTGGGTATTATAGGCGATATCGTCGGCAATTGCCGCCACTTGCGCCTCGAGGCTCGCAAAGCTCGCAAGCTCGAGGTCGTGAAGCGCGCAATAATCGAGAATCGGCTGCGGAACCGGGCCGCGGAGGCCCAGCCCCTCGGGCGTCATCAGCGGGCCGTTATGTTTGACGAGCCCCTCGAGGCTCTCCCAGGTGAGATTGAGGCCGTCGAACTCCGCATAGCGCCGCTCCAGCTTGGTAACGATGCGCAGCGACTGGGCGTTGTGATCGAAGCCGCCATAGGGCTCCAGCACCTCGTGCAGTGCGTCCTCGCCGGTGTGCCCGAACGGCGTATGGCCGAAGTCGTGGACGAGCGCCACCCCCTCGGCGAGATCCTCGTCCAGTTTCAGGGCCCTGGCGAGGGCGCGAGCGATCTGGGCGACTTCGATTGTATGCGTGAGCCGCGTGCGGTAATGGTCTCCGTCGGCGGCAATGAAGACCTGCGTCTTGTGCTTCAGCCGCCGGAAGGCCGTGGTATGAACGATGCGGTCGCGGTCGCGCTGGAAATCGGAACGCGTCGGGCTCGACGCCTCGGGATAAAGTCTGCCGCGGGAGGCCCAGGGGTTCGATGCATAAGCTGCGTGTTCACCGTAACCGAAGCCAAGGGCCTGCCTGTCGACTGTCATTTCACACCTGCGCACGTCATCCCATTGACGGGACATTCAAGCCTTCATACCTATAGAAAGCGCTACAGGAAAGCGATGCCGGCCGGTGACTCCGTCCCTCGGGGCGGAACAGCGGCTTGCGGCAAGCCTGAAGGTCGCCTGTCATGGCATGCGATTATAGCGTCAGAGCGAAGACGAATCTCTCCGGTTCTTGACCCCGGCAGGAGGCAAATACGATGCAGGAAACAGTTACGCTTTCGGATGCGGCGGCCAGACGCATTGCCGCAATTCTCCAGGCGGAGAAGGACAAGAGCGCGATGCGCGTCTCCGTCGAAGGCGGCGGGTGCTCGGGCTTCTCCTACAAGTTCGATTTGGTGGACGCGGCAAATGCCGACGATCTCATCCTCGAAAAGGACGACGCCAAAGTCCTGATCGACAGCCTGTCGCTGGTCTATATGGGCGGCTCGGAGATCGATTTCGTCGACAACCTCCTCGGGCAGTCCTTTCAGATCAACAATCCGAACGCCGTCGCAAGCTGTGGGTGCGGAACAAGCTTTTCGATCTGACGACTCGCGCTGCATGACGCCGGAGCTAAAGGTAGGGCGATCCGAGCCATAGCAATCGGTTTGCCAGCCGGTTTACGAGCGGCTGCGCGCGGAGCCCTGCAAGCGTCACTTCATCAGCGTTCGCGCGTATGGCGCAGACCTTTTCGCCGATTGCGCGTGCGAAGGCTTCGTCGAGTATTTCGAGGTCGAACTCGAAATTGAGGCGCAGGGAGCGAGGATCGAGATTGGTCGAGCCGACATAGACCCAGCGGTCGTCGATGACCATCAGCTTGGAATGGTTGAAGACGCCCTTTGCCCGCCAGACGCGGCAATGACCTTTCAGCACCTGATCGAACTGTGCCGTCATCGCGCGGTCGACGAGTGTCAGATTATTGACGGAGGGCACGACGATGTCGACCTCGACGCCCTTCCTCGCCGCCGTCACGAGCGCGCTGATCAATTCCTTGTCGGGCAGGAAATAGGGCGACATCAACCGGATATGCTTCCGCGCCATCGAAAAGGCGCCCATCAGCATCTTGTGGTTCGTCTCGTTGGTGTTGTCGGGACCTGAGGGAACGGCTCGCATCAGAACCGATCGCCCGTCCGGCTCCGTGGGAAGGTCGGCGAGCCGCCAGGCGTCGCCCGCCAGTATCTCCTTGCTCGAGAACTGCCAATCTTCCGCGGCAACCTGAAAGATATCGGCGACCACCGGTCCGGTCACGCGGAAATGCGTGTCAAAAGAAGCAGCCTTTCCTGCGATTTCAGCGGTAAAGCCCGCGCGGATGTTCATGCCGCCGGCGAAAGCGGCCGCGCCGTCGACAACCATGATCTTGCGGTGTGTCCTGAGATTGGCATAGGGCAGCCTCAGGCCCATGATGATATTGCCGTTGAAGACGGCGGTCGGCACGCCTCCTTCCTTCAGATAGCCCACAATGGACGGCACGGAGTAGCGCGCACCTACGGCGTCGATCAGGACGCGCACGGCAACGCCGCGTTTCACTGCGGCAATCAGGGCATTGGCGAAACGCATGCCGATGGGATCGCGATCGAAAATATAGCTTTCGATGAGAATGCTGCGACGGGCGGACGAGATCTCGTCGAGCATCGCCGCATAGACCGCGTCGCCGCCCTCGAGCGTGGTGATGTGGTTTCCCGCCGACATCGTGAAACGCGCAACGCGGTCCCCAAGCATCTTCATTGCCGCGAAACGCTGCCCGAAACGCGCCACCACCTGATCATGCGTGACATCGAAGCGGCCGAACGGGTCCCGTTCGGTCGAGCGCAGCAGCGAGCGCTGCAAGCCGATGGACGAGCGGCGCATCCGGTTGATGCCGGCGACCGCGTAGATGACTGCTCCGATGACCGGTGAGAGCAGCACGACCCCGACCCAGCCGGCGGCCGCACGCACATCATCTTTCGTCATCGCCGCATGAATGATCGCCGGGACGCCAAGGGCGACCGAAAGCAGCGCCAGGAAATGCGGCCAGTAACTCTCTATGAACGCGATCATGCGCGGGACTATAGACGGACGCGGAGCGGAATCAATTCGGCTACTTAAGGGTGAAACCTCGTCTGGGGGAAGAAGCGGAAAATGCGCCGGACCGGCGGCCGCCTTATCCCGGACCCAAGTGGCAGATGCCGGATTTGTCAAAAGAATTTCCAGCGGCTAGAACGAACCGACCGAACGGACTCAATGTCGTGAGAGGCAAGGCTGCCCAATGAAAATTGCCACATGGAACATCAATGGCGTCAAAGCGCGGCTCGACGGCCTCGTTGGCTGGCTTAGGGAGTCGAACCCCGACATCGCCTGCCTGCAGGAGATCAAATCCGTCGACGAAACATTTCCGAGAGGCGAGATCGAGGCGCTTGGCTACCATGTGGAGACCCATGGACAGAAAGGCTTCAATGGCGTTGCCCTGCTCTCCAAGGTGAGACCGGACGAGATCAATCGCGGATTGCCGGGAGACCCGGCCGACGAACAGTCGCGCTTCATCGAAGGCGTGTTCTCCGTCAATGGCGGAGCCCTTCGGGTCTGCTGCCTCTATCTGCCGAACGGAAATCCGGTAGAGACGGAAAAGTACCCCTACAAGCTCGCATGGATGCGGCGCCTGGCCGCTTTTGCGGAACAGAGGCTCGTCCTCGAGGAACCGCTTATCCTGGCCGGCGACTACAATGTCATTCCGGAGGCGCATGACTGCTGGGACGTCAAGGTCTGGCGGAACGACGCTCTCTACCTGCCGGAGACCCGTGCTGCCTTTCGGCGGCTGCGCAATCTTGGCTTCACCGACGCGGTGCGCGCGACCTCCGACGAGGCGCCGCTCTATTCATTCTGGGATTATCAGGCCGGCTGCTGGCAGAAGAATTTCGGCATCCGCATCGATCACCTGATGCTGTCGCCGGAGGCGGCCGACAAGCTCGTGTCGACCTCTATCGAAAAGCACGTCCGGTCCTGGGAAAAGCCGTCCGACCATGTGCCTGTAACGGCTGAATTCGCGTTCGAGACGACCTGAGGCGAGTCGACCTCCCCTGGCCTAGTCGGCATCGTCGAGTCAGGCCACACAGGACCTCAATCGTCGTCGTTCTGCAGATGCATGTTCTGGGACATCGTTATCGCTACCCGGCGGTCGTCTTCGGTTGCGAGCGAGAACGCCTGTTCCTGCATCGCCTGGAGCCAGGGCCGATCCTTGGGGGAACATTGGCCGAGCGCCGCCGTCATGTATGCGAGGCCGCGAGCGGTCTGACCTTCCTGGAAAATGACGTTGCCGAAAACGCCCATGGCGCCGGCATGACCATTCTTGCGCGCCCGGTTCAGCCATTTCTTGGCCTGCTGGACATTGACGCTTCCGCCCTCGCCCGAAAGCAACATGCGCGCGAGCTGGAATTGCGCTTCCGCCACGCCGAAGGTGGAGGCCGCCTGGAAATACAGCTGCCTGGCCTGCGACAGGTCGGACCTTACCGGGGTGTCGGGAATACCGCGCCGGTAGTAGCCGGCGAGCGAAATCAATGCATTGACGAAATAGCCCGTATCTTCCGAGCCGGGCTCGACACCCTGTTGTGCGATTTCGCTGTAGATCTTGAATGCTTCGAGATCGTTCTCCGCGACACCATCGCCATAGGCGTACATATTGGCAAGCGCCCAGCGAGAGCCCGTGTGCCCCTTTTCGGCAGCATACCGATAGGCCTCGACCGCTTCGTCTTTCCGGCCGCTCTTATAGGCGGAAAAACCGAACTTGAAGAGCGCGAAGGGTCCCGACTCCTTGGTCACGCCGGCTCCGGGATCGAAAGCCCGTGCCGGCCCGGCCGCGGTTGCGCCAACCGCCAGCGACATGCCAAGCACCGCAACCCTAAGCGACTTCAATTCACCCGCGCGCATAACAATCAGTTTCTTTCGTTCGAGCCGGCCACGCCGACCCCATCACCGTCGCGAAGATGCTGCACGCACTGGCTCCTGCGCCCACCGGTGCTCCGGCTGCGTGCCTGAGGCCAATTGCTGCGGGATATCATGACGGCACACAAACTCACTTCACCTCGACGCGGGCATGGAACTCGACTAGCCTTCGTCCCTATATCGCTGCTCTCATTTTGTGGCGGGAAATGGACATAATCGACCCGGCTTCGATAGTAGCAAACCGTAGCAGGAAATGTGTTGCTGAATCGTCACATTCGCATCAGCTTATAAGCGTGGTTACCAGATAAGAAAAAGGCCCGGATAACCGGGCCTTTGGCAGTTTATCGCGGCAGATCAGAACCTGACCTTCAGCGATGTCGAGATCGCCCCGACGAAGTCGTTGTCGAAGTCGTAGGAGACGTCATCGCCGATTACCTGCCCTTGGTATGTGACCTCACCCGAGCTGCCGCTCGTTAAAATACCCACGCTACCTGCGAGCCGCACCTCGACATTTTCCGTAGGCGTATAGGAGACGCCGGTGCCGAGCAGCCAGGTGTCGGTCTGACTGCCATAGCCCTGGCTTGTACCGCGATCCCAGGTCAGACTGACCGCCCCGCTCCACTGGTCGTTGAATTTGTGGCCTATACCGCCGCTAACCGTCCAACCGTCACGATAAACGAGGTCGAGGCTGGTGCAGGGCGTAAGCGGCGATACAGTTGCAGGGCAAAACTGAAGGACCTGCAACTGGCTCCAGTCGGTCCATTTGACGGAGCCGAACGCTAGCCATCCGGGAGCAATACCCGTTTGTACCTTGAGTTCCAGCGAATCCGGCAATGACGCCGCGCCGTTGACGTCATACTTGGTCCCAGTAATCAGGCCAGGTCCAGGTGGGGGGATTACAAAGCCCAGTTGCCGCAGATCGATGAATCCAGAAAGGTCGTCGTAATCAACCGCGCTGTTGTAAACGAGGCTGGCGCGCAGCGCATACTCGGGGATTTCATAGGCCACGCCCGTACGCCAGCCCCATCCACTGCCTTCCAACTCGAGCCTTCCAACGCCCGAGAATACACCGTCTAAACCCGTACCCGTGTAGTCCTGGACGAGCCGCTCCTTAAAGCCGTTGACTTCCTGGTAGAAGCCGCCGCCTATGACCCGAAAGTAACCAGGGCCCATTTCCCACTTGTACGAGCAGGTGGCCGCATAGTTGTCGCTTTCAACCTTAGTCTCGATGTTGTTGTTGGCACCGGCCCAATTCTGGCCGGGTTTGGTGTGGGCGCCCCAAGGCTGCGAGTAGTCCGCCATACAGTCAATACTGTCACCCAAAGCAGCCTTAACGCCGATGCGGGGCGCCCAATAACTCTCCGTGTCGTCCACGCTGTTCGGGCGATCATTCAAATCGCCACCGCCATACTCATCTGTAAGGGGATTCGTATTAGCGGGATTCGTGTCCCGAACATTCTTCAACTCACGCTGCGGATTGACATAGGTCGCGGTCGCTTCGGCCGCATAGTCCGACGGGTCGAACAAGAGATCGATATTATAGCCGCTGCGTTCAAGCCCTCCCGCCTGCGCAGCCGAGGCCACGAGCATTCCGGCAACCGCAGCCAGAATACCCTGTTTCAATCCACTTCGAGCCATAAAGCTCCTCCCCTGCATTCCAAATGATGCGACCATTCACCTCGTGCCGCGCTTACGGGAAGTATCCTCACGATTGCGTGAAATGGCAAACCGCCGTCCCCTGGACCGCCCCGGTTGGGACCGCCACCAAATTTACGTAAGAACTCCATCTTTCGGCCGCATTTCACCGATTTCCGGATTCTGATTTCCAAAATCAGGATAAACACCGGGACGTGGGGAATTTATTTCTACGAACACACCGAACTGTGACGCTGGAACAACAATGCTGCTTTTTGCAAGCGCGGCCTTCCGAACACCGTTGAAATCCGCCTCGGCAAAACCCATGCGTGTATTGCGGTCCCATCCCTACCGGCCGGCCGAATCAGGCGGAAGGCAGGACACAGAAAATCCGCGGCATTGCTGCCGCGGATTACGTTTCGCTTCAGGGTGAGGCTTTAGCCCGCTTCGGAAACCCGGGACAAAGCAACGCCGAGCGAGTCTCTTTGCAGGTCGAGTTCGACCAGCCGCTCGCGCTCGGCCTCGACAAGTTCAGGCTTGGCATTGGCGACGAATTTTTCGTTGGCGAGCTTGCCGAGGATCCGCTCCCGCTCGACGTCGACCTTTGCGATGGCCTTTTCCAGGCGCAACCTTTCGGCCGCGAGATCGATGAGGCTGCCGAGCGGAAGGCAAGCCGTCGCTTCGCCGACCACGATTTGAGCGCTGCCGCGGGGCGCCGCTGACGCGTGCTCGATGTTCTCCACCCTCGCCAGACGCTTGATCGCAGAGGCGTGCCGGTCGAGCCGCTCGCTCGTCAGCGCCTTCGACCCGACGATGACCAGCGGTGCCATCGCCGCTGGAGGGACGTTCATTTCGGCGCGAACCGAACGAATGCCGGAGACGAGGTCGATGAGCCAGTTGATTTCGTCAGCAGCCGCGTCATCCGCATAGAAGGCGGCAGGCCATTCGGCATGACAAAGGAGCGTCGTACGCTCTCGCCCGGGGCCGGTCGTCTTTTCCCAAAGCTCTTCCGTCATGAAGGGCATGAACGGATGCAGCAGCTTATAGATCTCATCCAGGCCATAGGCCGTGCAGGCCTGGGACTCGCGCTTGGCCGCTTCGTCGTCGCCGTTGAAGACAGGCTTCAGGAGTTCGAGATACCAGTCGCAGAACTGGTTCCAGACGAAGCGGTAAAGGGTTCCGGCCGCCTCGTTGAAGCGGTAATCCTCGATCGCCTCGCTCACGTCGCGAATGGTGCGCGACAGTTCCGTCAGGATCCAACGGTTGATCGTCAGCGACGCGGCCTCGGGGATGAAGTCTTCGCTGCTTATCGCCCCGTTCATCTCGGCAAAGCGGGTGGCATTCCACAGCTTGGTTCCGAAGTTGCGGTAGCCTGCTATCCGGGCCGGGTCGAGCTTCACGTCGCGCCCCTGAGCCGCCATGATCGCCAGCGTGAAGCGCAGTGCGTCGGCGCCGTATTCTTCGATGAGCTCCAGCGGGTCGATGACGTTGCCCTTGGACTTCGACATCTTCTGCCCGTTCTTGTCACGGACGAGCGCATGAACGTAAACCGTGTGGAAAGGCTCGACGGGTGTCCCGTCCGCATCCTTCATGAAATGAAGGCCCATCATCATCATCCGGGCCACCCAGAAGAAAATGATGTCGAAACCGGTTACCAGCACATCGGTCTGATAGTATTTGTCGAGTTCCGGCGTCTCCTTCGGCCAACCGAGCGTCGAGAAGGGCCAGAGCGCCGAGGAGAACCAGGTGTCGAGGACATCCTCGTCGCGCGTCAGGATTTCACCCGGCTTGAAGTTTTCGAGTAGGTCTTCGACATAGGCCTTCATCGGTCCTTCATGGGCGATGTAGTGCTGAATCGCCGCGTGCAGCGCTTCCTCCTCGTTTCGCTCAACGAAGATCTGCCCATCGGGACCGTACCAGGCGGGAATCTGATGGCCCCACCAGAGCTGGCGCGAAATGCACCAGGGCTGAATGTTCTCCATCCATTCGAAATAGGTCTTTTCCCAGTTCTTCGGAACGAAGTTCGTCCTGCCTTCCTTGACCGCCGCAATCGCCGGCTTGGCCAAAGTCTTGGCGTCGACATACCATTGCTCGGTCAGGCGCGGCTCGATCGGCACGCCGCCGCGGTCGCCATGAGGCACCATGTGCTTGTGGGGCTCGATATGATCGACGAGGCCGGCCTCTTCGAGCATCTCGACGATCAGCTTGCGGGCTTCGAAGCGATCCTTGCCTTCCAGCTGGTCCCAGGCGCCATGGAGTGCCGCCGGATGGTCGAGGCCTTCGAGGAAATCCTCATTGTTCTTTATCGTTATCCGGCCGTCTGCCGTGAGGACGTTGACCTGCCTCAGCCCTCTGCGCTTGCCGACGTCGAAATCGTTGAAGTCATGCGCAGGCGTCATCTTTACCGCGCCGGTGCCGGTCGTCGGGTCCGGATACTCGTCGGCGACGATCGGGATGCGGCGCCCGACGATCGGCAGGATGACATGCTTGCCGACAATGCCCTGGTAGCGGACGTCGTCGGGGTGCACGGCAACGCCGGTGTCGCCGAGCATGGTTTCCGGACGCGTGGTCGCGACGACGAGATAGTCGCGCGTCTCCCATTCCGTCGCATTGCCGTCCTCGTCGAAGGCGACAGGATGCTGATAGGTCACGCCCTCTTCGAGCGGGTAGCGCAGATGCCAGAGATGGCCGTTGACCTCGACCGGCTCGACCTCGATGTCGGAAATCGCGGTTTGCAGCTTAGGGTCCCAGTTGACCAAGCGGGTGTCGCGATAGATGAGGCCCTCCTTGTAAAGGCTGACGAAGACCTCGATGACCGCCTCGGACAAGCCCTCGTCCATCGTGAAGCGCTCGCGCGACCAGTCGCAGGAGGCACCGAGCCGCTTCAATTGGTTGAAGATCAGGCCGCCGGATTCGGCCTTCCATTCCCAGACCTTCTCTACGAAGGCCTCGCGGCCCATGTCGCGGCGGCCAGGAAGCTGACGTTCCATAAGCTGGCGCTCGACGACCATCTGGGTCGCGATACCCGCATGGTCCATACCCGGCTGCCAGAGCACATCCTTGCCGCGCATGCGCTCGAAGCGGACCATGATGTCCTGCAGCGTGTTGTTGAGCGCATGGCCCATGTGCAGCGATCCCGTCACGTTCGGCGGGGGGATCACGATCGTGAAGGTCTCCGCGTCGGGCTTCGCGTTGACACCGGCGCGAAAGGCATCCGCTTCGTCCCAGGCCTTGGCGATCTTCGGTTCTACCGCTGCGGAATCGTAGGTTTTATCAAGCATTCTTTGGCCGATTTCTGGAGATTGATGTGAGCGTTTGTAAACCGGAAGGCCCGGGGCAAGTCAACCTGAACGGGGAAAAAGCCGCGGCCATCGTGCATGCGGCTTCCATCTTAGAGCACTTCCAGGAAAAGTGCGTCACGGTTTTCCGTCCGGGAGTGCGCAGGTTCAAAGCTCAGAGCACTTCCAGAAAAAGTGTGTAGCGTCTTCCGTCGTGAAGTGCGCAGTCCAAATGCGCTTTCAGGAAAGTGCAGCGATTATCCCGGAGTTGCCGCGACGGCAGACGCAATTCTTGCCCTTCTGCAGTTTACGTCAGCGCCGGGGACCGCGCGCAACGCGCTCGATCTCTTCGCGCACCAGTCTTTCGACCAATGTCGGCAAATTGTCGTCCAGCCATTCCTGCAGCATCGGGCGCAGCATCGCCTCGGCTATCTCGTCAAAGGAACGCCGGGGTCCGTTCTCGACGGCATGCGCCAATTCGTCGAAGGCGCGCGCGACCTGACGGCTGACGGCCGGGGAGACGATCGTTCCAGGCGTGCTTTCCGGCGCCGTTGCCTCGTCCGAAGCCGTCGCACGCACCGCCGCCGACACATCCCCCCCCACCGGAGCCGGCTCGGCGTCGGCACTCGCCGGGATGGCCGAAGAGGGGAACGCAGCGATGCGGGACATCATCGCCGGGCTATCCGCTGGCGACCGCGCCTCCTCGGCTCCTGCCTGATTCCTCGGAACCGTATGCACCGCCTGCCGCTCCGAAGCCGCCCTCACCCGTGCCGCGACATCGGCGAGCGAAAGCGGCGCGGATAAGGGTACAGGCGCGTTGGTACGGGTGTCGACCGCAGATGGTGACGTCCTGACCGAGGAAAACTGGTCCTCGACGGAGCCGAACGCGTCCGCTTCGATCTCCGAATCTATCGACAGCTCGATATCGTCGCCGGCGTCGTCTTCGAAGCTCTGCCGCGCGGAGGTTCCGGCCGGACCAGGCTCGTTACTCTCGATGATCTTGCGAATGGATGCCAGAATCTCATCCATCGAAGGTTCACGTGCGACGTTCAGCTGCGCCATTTCAATCCCCGTTTGCTGCGGACCAACACGGAAGAAGCCCTCCGTGTGCCGATTCGAACAAACCTTAAGTGAGTTCGCCGACGAAACAAACGCCGCGAATCAGCTCGTTAAATTGTTGCACAGATTTGTTTTTTTCGGCAGAGGCAATGGCACTTGCGCTCGAACGCAAAGCGCCGCGGCCCTTTGGGCACGCGGCGTTTCGTGTCGGAGTGGCTGGGCCTTGGGCCGCTTAGCGCCCGTCGACGGTGCGCAGGCCGAACCACTTGTCCTTGACGGCCTCGTAATGTTCCTCGGCCCGGTATTCGGCTACCTGCAGGCCTTGGCTCCTGACGGTCAGGTGACCCATTGCGGCGAGCAAGGCATAGCTTGCAACCACCGCATCGCGTTGCGCACCCGCCAGCGACTCCTGCGCGTCCAGCACGTCCTGCTGCGCGTCGAGCACGTCCAGCGTGGTGCGCTGACCGACCTTGCGCTCTTCTATCACGCCTTCGAGCGCGAGGTTCGCTGCGGAGATCTGCGACCGGCTGGCCTTGATTCGGGCAAGTGCCGATTCGAGCTGCGCATGGGCCGAAACGACGGTCTGCTGCACCGAGGCGCGCGCCGAGTCGACGAGGATTCGCTGTTGTCCCAGGATTTCCTTCGCCTGGCGAATCTGGCCGTATTCCGCGCCGCCCTGATAGATCGGAACTTCGAGCCGGGCCGTGACGCTGGCGGTCGTATCGTCGAGGCCCTGACCGGCGTTGCCGGTGTTGCGGGTCACGGCGCCCTGGAGAACCACGCCCGGCAGCATCGTGCCTTCCGCCGACTTCACCTGATATCCGGCCGAATCGACGGCATATTGCGCCGCCAGAATTTGCGGGTTCTCCCGCAGTCCGGTCGCGACGGCCTGGTCGAGGGACCTCGGCATCGCCTTCGTGGCCGGTCCCGGCTGTCTGATGCCGGTCGGTGCTGCGCCGACGATCTGCACATAAACCGCTTCGCTCTGCTTCAGCTGCGCGATTGCAGCGACGAGCAGCGACTGGGCGTTGGCGAGCTCGGCTTCGGCCTGGCTCACATCCGTCCGCGTGCCTTCGCCCACTTCGAGGCGGGCCTGTGCGGCGCTCAACTGTTCGCGAAGGAAGGCCAGGTTCTGCCGGCGAATGGAAACGACCTGCTGATCGCGGGCTATGTTCGCATAGGACTGCGCTGCCGAAAGGAGAATCTGGATCTCATTGGCCTTCAGCGTCTCGCGGCTCGAAAACACGTCCGCTTCGGCCGCCCTGACATTGTTCAGCGTCTGAAATCCATCAAAGATCGTTTGCGTGATGGAAATCCCGACCTGTCCCGCGTGGAAGTCGCGGGTGCCGGTCTGTTCGGCGTCGACCCGTGAGAGCGTCCCCGTGGCGGACGCGGAAATCTGCGGCCGGTAGCCGGCCTTCGCAATCGGCACCCCTTCATCGGTCGCGCGCAGACCGGCGCGAGCGGCGTTGAGATCCGGGTTGTTCGCATAGGCCTTGGCCATTGCCCCGAAAATCGTCTCCGCGAGAACGGCGTGGGGCGCGAGCAGCACACTGGTCGAGACAGCCGCCCACAAGGCTGCTTTGCGGACAATCGACACCATCTTCCCTCCGATCAATCGGGGCAGCGCCGCCACCCCGCATTTTTCAGCAAACCGTTTGGCGGCCTGCGCAAACACTGCAGTGAAGCCCGCGCCACCCATGGCGGGCAAATCACCGCTTCCAAGCTCTTTTGAACTCCGGATTCGGTTCCACGACAACTGCGCACCGACCCTCTACACGGCCATTTCAAAAAGAAACAAATAATACGTTGCCGATTGGCAACATTGCAGTTTTAGCTTCAGCACTCATATGTTGAGCTACCTCAATAAGAGGCACATCAAAAAACAAAAGAACGGTCGCGGCGGAAGCCGGGAAGCGGCTTCACGGCGGTGTTGAAGTCAGCGCGCTCCGACGTCATGCCCGATTCGCGCACGTAAAGTTTCGCACGGGATGCGTTACCAAAACCTTCCACGACCACGAGCCGGCCGCCGTCGCGAAGCTGCTCGAAAAGCTCGGCAGGGATCATCTCGACGGCGCCGTTGATGAAGATGACGTCATAGGGCGCTTCCGCCGCATAGCCCTTGGTCAGATCGCCGCTCACCACGGCGATATTGTCGTAACCGAGGCGTGCCAGCGTGTCCGTGGCTTTGGCGGCCAGGGCTTCGTCGCTCTCCAGCGCCACGACGGAACCGGCGAGGAGCGATAGCAAGGCTGAGGCGTAACCTGTCCCGCAGCCGATTTCGAGGACCAGATCCGACTTGGAGATCTCTGCCAGCTGGAGGAGCTTCGCCAACGGCGACGGCTCCATCAGGTAACGCGGCTGGGGACCGCCGACGAGCTCGACATCGGTGTCGATATAGGCCAGCTCCCGCATCTTGGCAGGCACGAACTCCTCACGCGGGACCGACAGGAAAGCAGACAGAACTGAATGGGAGGTCACATCCGTCGTCCGGATCTGATTGTCCACCATCTTTATGCGGGCTGCTTCGAAGTTCATGATATTGCCTCGTGTCGGAATGGGCGCGGCGCCGGGAAGACCGAGCGATCTTGCGTCCGGCGGCTGCCAACTGTTGCCTGGAGCGCGACGCATCGATCGAATTCATGCGCGCGCCCTAGGTTGTTGTCTCTGTGCATGTCGTTGGCCCAAAACCGCTCCGCGCTTTCGGACGCATGCATAAAGCTCATAGATCGCCGCACGGCCGGTTTCAAGCGACTGCGTATCCGTGCACGCAAAAAGGTACCGCCACCCCCATCGGACTGGCGGTCGAACCATGAGGAACCTGACGAGACGAGGATGCGGGCGGAAACCGCACACACTTTTTCTCATCGCACTCTACTAACGGGCGGGTGCGGCCTCCAGGCCAACAAGCGCGATCTTGCCGTAGCCGGCATTCTGGATGAGGTTCATCACCGTCATCAGTTCGCCGTAGTCGACCAGCCGATCGGCGCGCAGGAGCACGCGCGTTTCCGTGTTGCCGCCGGTTATCCGGTTCAGCTCGGAAACGAAGGCTTCGCGAGGCGCCTCTTCGTTGCCGATGGCAAGCGTGAGATCGGCCTTCAATGTCACGAAGACCGGCTTGTCGTCGCGCGGCGTCGGCTTTGCGACGGATTGTGGCAGATCGACCTTCATGTCGACCGTCGCAAGCGGTGCAGCCACCATGAAGATGATGAGCAGCACGAGCATGACGTCGATGAAGGGGGTGACGTTGATCTCGCTGTTCTCGTCGAGATCGCCGCCGCTCTCGGAAATTCTTCCAGCCATTTTCCCTTATCCGATTCTGGCGATCGAGTCGGAGCCGTGAGCGAAGCCGTCCTGCCGGCGCGGCGGCGCTCTGCGGGCGTGGCGATGATCGAGGTCGCGGCTTACCAGTCTTTCGACGGCTGCCGCCGCATCCGCCAGGATGAGCTTGTAGCCTCCGACGGAGCGGGCAAAATAGTTGTAGATCACCACCGCCGGGATTGCCGCGACGAGGCCGATAGCGGTCGCCAGCAGCGCCTCGGCGATGCCCGGCGCAACGATGGCGAGGTTGGTCGTCTGCGCCTTGCTGATGCCGATGAAGGAATTCATGATTCCCCAAACGGTACCAAAAAGGCCGACGAATGGACCAACGGACCCGATGGACGCCAGGATTCCCGTACCGGCGCCCATCCTCTTGCCGGCGCGAACTTCGATACGCGTGAGCAGAGAAGAGACGCGTTCCTTGACACCTACTGCCGGCGCAAGGTCCAGAACGGCTTCCGAGCGTGTCATCTCGTCGATCGCTGCGGCGATCATCTCCCCAGCCACGCCAGCGCGGCGCTCGAGCTTTGGCTGCACGTCGGCGAGACCATTTGCGGAAACGAGGGCGGCCACGGCGCGCTTGAGGCGCGACTTGGCATATATGAGTTCCAGCGTCTTCACGAGGAAGATCGCCCAGGTGGCGACGGAGGCGAGCGCCAGAGCGACCATCACCGCCTTTACGACGATATCGGCAGCGAGGAACATACCGACCGGCGAAAGATCATGCGGAAGTACGGGATTTGCTTCCCCCGCCGTTGCGTCGCCCCCCGCTGCCTCGACCGGCGCCGGTTGCGTGACCGGATCATCGGCGCCCGGAACGTCTGCCGCCGGCGGCTGCGCATCGACCGAAACGGACGAGGGCTGTTGTACGGCCTGCGCGAGGCCGGGCGCGACCGGTCCGGCAAGGAAAACCGTCAGCGTTGCCGCCAGCAACATGTTCAATTTCGGCCGCATCCGATCAGACATCTCGTTCCTCGTTTTCCCGGTGAAGCGCTTTCGCAACGCTCTTTACGACAAACAATGGCGGGATGACAAGATTGTGGAGTACAATAATCAAGAATATGGCAGCAGATGGGAGGATGAGGGAACGCGCAGGCCGTCAGGGCGGTGAACCTTGCGGCACAAAATCCCCGGTCCGCCAGTCGTAGCGGCGATGACGCTGCCACGGGCGCTCGGTGGAGGAGAACGACGCGACGACGCGCATGCGTAGCGGCGCGCCCGGTTGTTCCTGCTCGCCATGGATCTCGACCGCCCCCGTCCGGCGCAGCGTCTCGGTGCTTATGACCAGCGATCCGCCGGATGGGCAGGCTGCAGACGGCCGGCGGCTGGCGACGACGACCAGATCGGCGCGACCGCACAGAAAGGAGAGGGTTTCGGCCTTTTCGATTACGGCCACCGTCCATCCCTCGCGGCTGCGCCCGGCGCACCCCACTCCTTTTCTGCAGGCGAAGGCGCCGGGTCGGGCCGAGGCCAGGAAAGCTGCTGTCTCGTCGGCGGTGTCCGGCTCCCCTGCAAGGTCGAGCGGTGCCTTATGTTCTGCGACAGCAAGTGCGCGCTGCCATTGCGAGAAGATGAACTCCGGCGGACGGCTTCGATTGGTCGCGATTGCATCAGCGGTGATGAGGCCGATCAATTGAGCATCCTCCGATATCGCGATCGATGGGCGCTCCTTCTGCGGCTCGAGCGCGATCGCGCATGCACCCAGAGTGATCAGCCCCGCGCCTGCGAGCGCCAGCCGGGTTCTCAGCACGCAGAGCAGGATGCCACCGAACGCGATAAGGAAGAACGGCAGGCCGCCCATGCGGCCAGTCGTCCACTCACCGTCGAGCGAGGCGACATATCTCGCGACCGCCAGCATCCAATCGAGCCCCTGCCCCATCACCACAAGAGGATAGTGCTCAAGCCCGAAGGGCATAAGCAGCATGGCGAACAGCGCGAAAGGCATGATCAGCACGCTGATCAAAGGCGTCGTGAGAACGTTTGCGGCCAGCCCGTAACCGGGGAGCCGGTTGAAATGGGCAGCCGCATAAACCGCCGTCGCCAGGCCGCCGATGACGGAGGTGGCGACAGTACCGATGACGAGGCCGGACACGGCCCCCGCGCCCGCCCGATTCCCCGAGGATTCGCGATCCTTTCGCCTGTGGTCGCGCCAGCGGGAATAACCTGCAACGAGGGCCAGCGTCGCCGCAAAGGACATTTGAAATCCGGGTCCGGCTGCCGCCGATGGCGTCCAGGCAAGGATGACGAGTGCGGCAAGTGCCACGTTGCGCAGGCTGATCGAAACGCGGTCGAAGAATACTGCGACGAGCATGATCGAGATCATGATCCAGGACCTGACCGCCGAGACCGCGCCGCCGGAAATCAGGATATAGAAGAAGACCATGAGAAGAGCGCCGACGGCGGCGATCTTCTTGACGGAATATCTTTCGGCCAGCCCCGGAACGAAGCTCAGCAAGGTCCGGGCACCGATGAGGAACGTGCCCGCCGCGAGCACCATGTTGAGGCCCGAGATCGCTAGGACATGTGACAGCCCGGCGGCGCGCAGCGTCTCCACCATCTCGCGGCTGATCGCGCGCTCCTCGCCGGTCACGAGCGCCGCAGCGATCGCACCGGTGTCGCCGCCGATCGCTTTCCGGATACGATTGCCGATCGCCTCCCGGACCAGTGCCAGATATCCGGCCGCCTTCGCCGGCAGCGAGGCATGGGACCGATCCGTGACAGCGCCGGCATCCACCGGCGCTCGCGGCGCGCCATAGAAATACCCGACCGCGCCTACGCCTTTGAAGTAGGCGCCGAACGCGAAGTCGTTGAGACCGGGCAAAGCCGGCCCGGAGGGCGGCGACAAACGCGCCTTGCCTTCGATCATCGCCCCGACCGGAAACGGTTCGTGGCGGCTCCGCGCCAGGAGCGTCGCCCTTTCCGGAGCCCTGCGCAACCGCGGGCCGGATGTTTCCTGAATGCGAACGAGATAACGCCAGCGTCCCCTGTCGTCGGGATCCCGGGACAGGACCGTTCCGCGAACGGTCGTTGTAACGGGAGTGTCGAGAATGACTGTGTCGAGCCTCGCTGTTTCGACCGCGGCAAGCAGCATGCCGGCCGTAAAGAGAGCAGGCGCGATAAGCAGCGGCCGCCAGTTTCGCAGGTCTCCCCGGCAAAGCGCCGCAGATATGCCGAAAACGCAAAGCAGCGCTGCAAGTTTGACAGTTCCGACGGTTTCGGGCACTGCGAGCCATGCAAGCGAGCCAAGCGCAAGCACGACCGGGATCAGGACGAAGCCGTGGCCGTATTCCTGCTCTTCCGCAACTGCAGCGCCGATGCCGAGGGAAACCGCCGTGGCCGCCGAGCGTATCCGATGGCGAATGTTTGCCGCACGCCAGCCGGCAGGCACCCGGCGGCCGGAGCCGATAGCGGGCAAATCGCCAGTGAGAACGCGCGTATCCTCGCCACGGGGCCACGCGCTGCGCTCCCCTTCGCGCACGACCGCCTGTGCCCCGCTCTCCCCCATTCCGCTCCGCCCGCGCCCGTTTCCGCAATCCTGCAGCCAACGCAGCAATCTTGCAACTCGACGCCGATGCTCAAAAAATAGGCAGATAAATAGAATGGTCCCGCATTATCAGCTTAGCGATCATTGATCTCATCGAACGAATTGCCGTAACATGCGTTTGTTGCGTTGCCATATGCGTTTTCGCATCGCACAAGTTTGCCTTTGGTACTGCTTGGCAGTCGAAAATAAATCATATAGCAAATTCGCAACGCTCAAATTCGCGGCACAGAACTATGCCACGATGTCACAAAACGGAGGGTCCCATGTCAGAGAAAAGCGCGACAGTAACATTCGGCGGAAAATCCGCGGACCTGCCGGTGCGATCGGGATCAATCGGTCCGGATGTCGTGGATATCGGCTCGCTCTACAAGCAGACGACGATGTTCACCTACGATCCGGGCTTTACCTCCACGGCATCGTGTGAATCGAAGATCACCTATATCGATGGCGACGAGGGCGTCCTGCTTCACCGCGGATTTCCGATCGAGCAACTCGCCGAGCACGGCGATTTTCTCGAAGTCTGTTACCTGCTTCTCTACGGCGAGCTGCCGACAAAGGCCCAGAAGGCCGATTTCGACTATCGCGTCACGCATCACACCATGGTCCACGAGCAGATGTCGCGGTTTTTCACCGGCTTCCGCCGCGATGCCCATCCGATGGCCGTCATGTGCGGCTGCGTCGGAGCTCTTTCCGCCTTCTATCACGACTCGACCGACATCACTGATCCGCATCAGCGGATGGTCGCATCGCTGCGCATGATTGCCAAGATGCCGACGATCGCGGCGATGGCCTACAAATACCATATCGGCCAGCCCTTCGTTTACCCGAAGAACGATCTCGACTACGCATCGAACTTCCTGCGTATGTGTTTCGCCGTGCCGTGCGAGGAGTATGTCGTCAACCCTGTTCTGGCGCGCGCCATGGACCGGATCTTCATCCTGCACGCCGACCATGAGCAGAACGCGTCGACCTCGACCGTTCGTCTCGCCGGCTCGTCCGGCGCCAACCCCTTCGCCTGTATCGCTGCAGGTATCGCCTGCCTTTGGGGTCCTGCCCATGGCGGCGCCAACGAGGCGGCACTCAACATGCTCGCCGAAATCGGCACGGTCGACCGCATTCCGGAATATATCGCCAAGGCCAAGGACAAGAACGATCCGTTCCGTCTGATGGGCTTCGGTCACCGGGTCTACAAGAACTACGATCCGCGCGCGAAGATCATGCAGAAGACCACGCACGAAGTTCTCGCCGAGCTCGGCCACAAGGACGACCCGCTCCTGGAAGTCGCGATGGAACTCGAACGCATCGCCCTGACGGACGAGTACTTCATCGAGAAGAAGCTCTATCCGAACATCGACTTCTACTCCGGCATCACGCTGAAGGCGCTGGGCTTCCCCACCACGATGTTCACGGTGCTCTTCGCGCTTGCCCGCACGGTCGGCTGGATCGCCCAGTGGAACGAGATGATCGAGGATCCGGAACAGCGCATCGGCCGGCCGCGCCAGCTCTATGTCGGCGCACCTCTGCGCGACTATGTGCCGATCTCAAAGCGGTAAACGGCGGACGAACTCGACAAAGAGCCCGCCCCACCACCTCTCATCCTCGGGCTAAACATCAAGCCCGAGGATCCATATGGTAGGGTTCGTAAAAACTAGGCGAGGTTCTTGCACGAACCGGCTGATCGGCTTTGCGAAGGCTAAGGTTAAGGGTCACAGGCGCGACCCGAGGATGCACTCGCCTCTCCTCATCCCGCTCGAAGGCAAGCGAGAACGATATCCGCCGCCTTTTCGCCGGGCGGACGGTTGGTTTCCATTCGCTGTTGAACGAGGGCGAAGCCGTCGAGCATCGCACGACGTTGCGCCGTATCGCTCGAAAGCCGTTCGAACCAACGCGCAAGAACGGCCGGCCGGAGCGACTTGTTGAAATATTCGGGGACGACCGGAAAATCCGCGATGAGGTTCGGAAGCGCCGCGGTCCATATCCGAATGCGGGAATGCAGGAGACTGACGATCCAGTCGGCAGAGTAGGTGGACACGACCGGAACCCCGGCAAGCGCCAGTTCGAGGATCACCGTACCCGAGGCGGCAATGGCTGCGTCGGCTTGGGCGAAAGCCTCCCATTTCCTGTCCGCGGTCACGCTTATCTCGGGCTGGATCTTCCAGGATGCCGTCAACGCCCTCACACGTTCTTCCTGGCGCGGCACGGTCGGCAAGAGGAAACGAATGCCTTCGTGCCGATCCGCTAGCTCTTCGGCTGCTTCGCGGAAGATCGGTAGCAAGCGGCTGATCTCGCTCCCGCGCGATCCCGGCAGCAGGAGACAGACCTTCGCCTCGCGCCGATCCTGCATCCGCTGTCTCAGCAGTTGGCGCTCCCGGACCGCGAGCACATTGCGGTCAGATGCGAGCCGGTGCCCGACATACGTGGTCGGCGGACCGCCGAGCTTCGCCATCGCTTCCGGCTCGAAGGGTAGCACCGCGAGCACGTGATCCACATAAGCCCGCATGCGCGGCGCCCGCTCCGGTTTCCACGCCCAGACGCTCGGGCAGACGTAGTCGATCACCGGCAAGTCGGGCAATTCGGCGCGGACGCGTTGGGCCACGCGATGTGTGAAGTCCGGGCTATCGATGATCAACAAAGCATCCGGTCTCGCAGCGGCGATCGCGCGGGCGGTCTGCCCAATCCGCAGCAGAAGCTTCGGCAGGTTCGCCAGAACCTGCGAAAAACCCATGATCGACAGTTCGGAATAGTCGAAAAGCGACCGGAGCCCTTCGGCTTCCAGCCCTTCGCCACCAACACCTACAAGTTCTAACGGACCGCCTAGACGGTCACGCAATGCCCGTACCAGGTCGGCGCCGAGCAGGTCTCCGGAAACCTCTCCGGCGATAACCGCCAGCCTGTAGGCCCTGCCCGTCATCTCCGGTCCCTGTGGCCATCACGCTCGACACCGAGAATGAACAGCCCGCTCCTGTCGGCCTCCTCCACGAGACGCGCGCGCTCGAGAACCAGTGCGCGTCCCGCCTCGACGGCGATGCCCGCGAGGCCGGCTGCATGCGCTCCTGCGACCGTCGACGGTCCGATCGAGGGCAGATCCGCCCGCTCGTCCTGTTGCGGCTTGCAGAGCTTTACGAGAACGCCGCGACGACGAATTGAAATTCGTCCGTCTTTCCTGAGGTCGGCCACTCTCGCCAACATGGCGTCCGTCCCTTCCGCCCCCTCCAGCGCCACCACCCTGCCGCCAACTGCAACGGCGCCCTGGCCAACATCGAGCGCCCCCAGCGCCTTGGCTGCGGCGATGCCGGCTTCGATGTCACGCCGATCTTCGTCGGTCGGGGCATGGGCGCCGAGCGGACCGGTATCGGCGAGAAGCCCCGGAACGACCTCGTGCGCGCCGATCACATGGGCACCGCTCGCCTCGATCAATTCGATCACCATGCGCAGCACGGCATCGTCCCCGCCGGATATCAAGGTGCGAAAAACCCGCGGCACCTTGGCCAGCGTCTTCAGCGTAGGACGGATATCGCGCCACTCCGGCCGTCGCCGCACCGCGCCCGATAGGACGACCCGGTCGATTCCCTCGGTCGCGAAAGTGCGGCTGATCGCGGCAAAGTCTCCGATTGCGCAAACGGCGTGGTCGAAGCCGGTCCAATCGGTATCGGCCTCCCGCGAAAGCGCAATGATGAACGGGTCTTCACCCTGAAGGCGCGCGGCCTCGGCCACGTGATGGGGAAGCGTTCCAGCGCCGGCGATGATGGCGAGCCTGCCTTTCGACTGCGGCAGGCGATGAATCGCCACCGCCATCAGCCCTTGGCGCCGCGATTCGGCGACGACAGCGCGCGGTCGCTCTCCGCGGCAATGAAATCCAATATCTCGATTGCCGGTGCGCAATCGAGATATTCGTTGCGGATAGCGGCTGCGTTCGCGCGGATCGAGCCGTCTCCCTCGAATATCTGCTTATAGCACCGGCGAACGCGATGAATCGCGGGACGATCGATCCCGGCCCGGGTCATCCCGACCACGTTCAGTCCGCTCAAAACGCCGGGGTTGCCGTTGAGCATCCCGTAGGGAATGACGTCATAGCTCACCGCCGACAGGCCCCCGATGAAGGCCTGACGTCCGATGCGGGTAAACTGGTGAACCGCCGAGCCACCCCCGAGTATGGCTCGATCCTCGACGGTCACGTGCCCCGCAAGCATGACATTGTTGGAAAGGATGATATTGTTGCCGAGGCGGCAGTCATGCGCCACGTGCGAATAGGCTAGGAACAGGTTGTTGTTGCCGACGATGGTCGCGCCGCCATGCTCCACCGTACCCGTATTCATGGTCACGCCTTCGCGGATGGTACAGTTTTCGCCAATCACCAGTTTCGTATTCAAGGCGCTATGGTGCACGCTCTGCGAATCGCCGCCGATGACGGCACCCGGAAAGATCTTTGTGCCCTTGCCGACGCTCGTATGGCCGATCACCGCGACGTGACTGAGAATTTCGACGTCATCGGCAAGAACGACATTCGGCCCGATATGGCAAAACGGGCCGATCTTCACGTTTTCGCCGATTACCGCACCGTTCTCGATGGCCGAGGACGGGTGGATCTTCGCACTTGATGCTATCATTCTCAGGCGTCTTCCTTGCTGACAATCATCGCGCCGATATCAGCTTCCGCGACGAGTTGCCCGTCAACTTTTGCATCACAGTGAAATTTCCAGATATTGCCGCGCTGCTTCTGCTTCACCACATGGAACTCCACCCGGTCGCCCGGCACGACGGGCTTGCGAAAGCGGGCATTGTCGATCGTCATGAAATATACGAGATTGCTTCCGATCCCCGTCTTGCGCGCACAGATCGCGCCGGCCGTCTGAGCCATGCCTTCGATCAGAAGAACGCCCGGCATGATCGGCTTCTCGGGAAAGTGCCCGGTGAAATGCGGCTCGTTGGCCGTCACGTTCTTGATCCCGATGGCCGAATTGTCGTCATCGATCTCGATGATGCGGTCCACGAGCAGGAAGGGGTAACGATGGGGAAGAAGCCTCAGGATTTCCTGTATGTCCGCCGTGCCGAGGACCGTTGCAGCCTCATTCATCCTTGCCACCCTTCTTCTTCTGCCTCTCGCTCGACCGCAGGGCCATTTCGGCGACATCGCGCAGGAAATCGCGCATCGGTCGCGCCGGAATTCCGCCATAGCGCTCGCCGGCCGGCACATCGCTCGCCACGCCACTCATCGCCGCGATCTGCGCACCGGCTCCAATGGTGATATGCCCGTTGACCCCGACGCCTCCGCCGATCATGACCCCGTCACCAATCTGCGCGCTGCCGGCGATGCCGACCTGGCTGACGATGCCGCAGTAGCGACCGATGCGGACGTTGTGGCCGATCTGCACGAGATTGTCGATTTTCGTCCCCTCGCCGATCACGGTGTCATCCATGGTGCCGCGGTCGATCGTCGTGTTCGCACCGACCTCCACGTGATCCTGGATGATCACCCGCCCGACCTGGACGATCTTGATCATTCCGCCCTTGGGGCCCGGTGCGTAGCCGAATCCGTCCTGACCGATGCGTGCACCCGGATGAATGATGACGTTGTTGCCGATCAGCGCACAAAGGATGCTTGCACCGGCGGAAATGGTGCAATCGCGGCCGATCCGTACGCCCTGTCCAATCATTGCTCCCGCTGCGATGCGCGTTCCGCTCCCAATCTCGACGTCGGCACCGATTACAGCCATCGGCTCGACCTCTACGCCCGCCTCCAGGCGCGCCGTCGGGTCGACGAATGCTCCCGGCGCTACGCCCCTCTCGCTCGTATTATACGAGGGCCGCATGGCCCTTTCATGAAGCAAGGTGCCAGCAAGCGCGAAGGCCGTGTGCGGCTTTGATGTCAGCAGCACGGGAATAGTGTCGGGGACGAGCGATGAAATTGCCTTGTCGCAGATGATCGCGGCGGCGCGACAGCTCTGCAACTCTTCGCGATTCTTGCGCGACAGCATGTAACAGATCTCGCCCGGCTTGGCGCGATAGACCGGCGCGACCGCACGCACGGTGCGGTCGGCGGCGGAAACATCCAGCAACTCCGCCCCAATCTGATTCGCGAGGTCGCCCAGACGAATCCCCTGATGGGGCGGAAAAAACCAATTCTGTTCCATGGACACTCCAGAACGATTCTCTGGCAGTTCTGGACTGCTCTTCTATCAGAACGACGAGTTGATACCGAACTTGAAGTTCTGGACCTCGTCGAAGTCTTCCTTCGCAACCGGCACGGCGTAGTCCACACGCAGCGGGCCGAAAGGCGAAGCCCAGATCAAGCTGACGCCGACGGAGGCACGCAGCGAGGCATCATCTCCGCGGACGGATTCCCCGGAGTTGATCTTGACGTCGTTGCCGAACAGCGTGCCCGCATCGACGAAGAGAGCGCCACGGAAGCCGCTGTCACGCGGAAGCCCCGGCAGCGGGAACGTCGCTTCGGCAGACGCCGTGAAATAGGTCGTACCGCCGAGGGCATCGCCATTGTTCATGCGCGGGCCGACGCCGTTGCGCTCGAAACCGCGGATGTCGTTGCTGTTCAGCTGGAACTGATCGAAGACCTCCAGCGAACCCGACGTCTCGAACAGGTGGCCGGCACTGCCGGCGAGCGAACCGATGATGTCGGCTTCGTCGTGAAGCGTGTAATACCACTTCGCCTTACCGGTCAGCTTGTAGAAGTCCGACGTACCGCCGAGGCCCGCGAACTCCTGCGTCACCGAGGCGAGAATGCCCTCGTGCGGCAACTGTGCATCGTCCAGGGTATTGTAGGTAATGGACTGCGAGATGGACGAACGCGTCCAGGGGCTGCCGTCGATTACACGATCGTAGGGTGACGAGAGTTCGTCCTTGTCGCCGAAATACTCAAGCTCCGTATAATTGTAGCGCAGCGTCGTCGACAGGTTTTCCGTGATCGGCGCAGTCACGCGCAGGCTGAAGCCCTGGTCGTTGTAGCTGTAGTTGTCGTCATCGAAGTCGTTTTCGTTCTTGAAGAGGTCGAAGCCGGCAGCGAGACGGTAGCCGAGGAAATAGGGCTCGGTGAACGAAACATTGTAGGTCTGGCTGTCTTCGCCCTTACCGGCGGCCAGACGAATATACTGGCCGCGGCCCAGGAAGTTCTTTTCCTCGATCGAGGCCTCGACGAGGAAGCCGCCGCCGTCGCCGGCGGAATAGCCGGCGCCGATGCCGAACGAACCGGTCGACTGGTCCTGAACGTCTACGACGATGACCACGCGGTCAGCCGCGCTGCCCGGCTGCGTCGAGATGTTGACCGACGAGAAATAGCCGAGCGCCTCCAGGCGGCGCTTGGCGCGCGCAACCATTTCCTGATTGAAGGCATCGCCCTCGCCGACATCGAACTCGCGACGAATCACGTAGTCACGCGTCCGGGTGTTGCCGCGAATCTCGATGCGCTCGACATAGGCGCGCTCGCCCTGGTCCACGAGATAGTCGACAGCGATCGTGTGATTGGCGAGATCGCGATTGCCGCGCGGCGTGACGCGCGCAAAGGGATAGCCCTCCGACGCGACGCGCTTCGAAATCTCGCTCATCGTGTTCTGAATGTCCTTGGCCTTGTACACCGTGCCTTCGCGGCTCTGAACGAGACCCCTCAGCTCCTCGGCGTCGATGCCTTCGACGGTCGATTCGATGTTGACCGAACCGAAGTCGTATCGAGGACCTTCCTCGACCGTGATCGTCACCGTGTATTCGTTGGTCGCCTCATTGAGGGCCGCTTCGGACGAGACCACCTGAAAATCGGCATAGCCGCGGTTGTAATAGAACTGCCGAAGCAGTTCCTCGTCAGCCCGCAGCTTATCGGGATTGTAGACGTCCTTGCGCGTGAGGAACGAGAAGATGCCCGATTCCTTGGTCGCAATCACCGACTGCAGACGGCCGTCGCTATAGGCCTCGTTGCCTACGAAGTTGATCTGCGTGATCTTCGTGCGCTCGCCTTCATTGATGACGAAGGCCAGGTTGACACGACCTTCGGCAATCGGAACGACCTGGGTCGTCACGGTCACGTCGCTGCGGCCGATGGCGGAATAGGCGTCCTTGATGGCCTGAATGTCGGTTTCGACGGTCGCCTCGCTATAGGGACCGAGCGGCTGGGTGCGAACGACACCCTGGAGCTTGTCATCCTTGATCTTGCGGTTGCCGTTGAAGACCACCTGGTTGACGAGCTGATTCTCGCTGACGGAAACGACAAGCGATCCGCCGGAAACCGTGATGCTGACATCGGAGAAATAGCCGGTGGCGTAGAGCCGCTTCACGGAAGCGTCGATATCGGCATTGCTGAAGCTCTTGCCGGGAACGATCGTGATATTGGCGCGAACGGTTTCCGCGCTGACGCGCGTCGCCCCACGCACTTCAACCCGATTGATGACCGCGGCTTGCGCGACTGAGGTACCAGCAACAAGTCCTACCCCGGTACCCGTGGCGACCATGCTTGCTGACAGAGCAAACGCCGACACCGCGTTCAAAAACCTTGAACCAGCTTTCATGTCAAAATCTTACCTTTTCCCAACGTCCCGCGGCAGTTTCGTGCCGACTCCGGTCACGGTTGCCGTTTTAACCGCTTTTCCCATACAAGCAAGTCAGCTCGTTAATTTCTGTTTACTTCAATTCCAACCGTGGCTTAACAGCCACTACGGCCTCTTATTATCGTAAACAAACCGTTTCCGAGCAGCCGGCGAAATGCACCCGCGCCTCGAATCCTTAACGATGTCCACTCCCGCCCAAGGCTCCGCCCCTATCCGAAGAGCCAGTTGATATCGTTCCAGGCCGCAAAAACCGTCAGCATGAGCACCATGGCAAAGCCGATGCGGAATGCGAGATCCTGTGCGGCAGGACCGACCGGCTTGCCGCGCAACGCTTCGACCGCATAGAACATCAGATGGCCGCCATCAAGCACCGGCACGGGCATTAGGTTGAGCAATCCAATGGAAACCGAGAGCACGGCCGCGAAATTCAGCACCTCGGCAATGCCGAGCTTCGCCATCTGACCGGACATCTGGGCGATGCGGATCGGCCCGCCGACCTGATCGGCGCTCATTCGGCCGACAAAGAGATTCGAGAGATAGTCGAGCGTGCCCGTTACGATCCGCCAGCTCTGCAGTGCCCCTTGCCCCACCGCTTCGAGAGGTCCGTAGGTCTCGACCCGGAAATTGCCGGCCTCCTGGTTTGTTCCGATGCCGATCTTGCCCTCTTCCATCTTGTTGCCGAGCGGGTCGACGGATTCGGTGCGTTGGGGCACCATCGGCAGGTCGATCGCAGCGCCCTCGCGCTCGATCCGAACGGTGATCGGCAGCTCGGGACGGACGCTCACATAGCGGCGCACGTCGTCGAAGGTGGCGATCGGCTTGCCGTCGATCGAAAGCAGCCGGTCTCCCGGCAGAACACCCGCCTTTTCCGCGGCACTGTCCGGCGCCACGAAAGCGACGACGGGATCGGCGACGGCACGGCCGTAAATGGAAAAAAGGACGGCGAAGATCGCAATCGCCAGAAGAAAATTCGCGATGGGACCGGCCGCGACCGTCGCCGCGCGCTTCCACAGCTTTGCGCCCAGGAATGTACGGCCCCGTTCTTCCGGCGTAATCGTCTCCAGCCGCCGGTAGTCGGGCGTGCTCGCCGCATCCTCGTCGCCGAAGAACTTCACGTAGCCGCCAAGCGGGACCGCGCAGAATTTCCAGCGGGTGCCGTGGCGATCGGTCCAGCCGAAGAGCTCGGGTCCGAAGCCGACGGAAAAGGCCAGGATTCGGATGCCCGACCAGCGCCCAACCAGGTAATGTCCCATCTCGTGAACGAAGACCAGCAACGTCAGGAGAAACAGGAAGGTGGGGATCGTGTACTGGAGATTGTCAAGCAGTAGGCTCATAGTCATTCCTAACGCGTCCGCTGCCACGTCCGCCAGTTCAAATTGCAAGGTCGGGCCGTGCCGCCATGGTCCGCACTGCCGCATGATAGTCCCGCTTCGAGCCCGATATAAGGACTACACCGGCAGTCTTCAAAGACCGAGCAGAATCGAGCCGAAGGCGACTTCGCGGCCGCCCGCCAGCAAGAACTGTCCAAGCACCAGAGCCAGTGCGGCAATGCAGGCGAATATCAGCCCGTCCACCCGGTCCATGACGCCGCCGTGGCCCGGGATCAGCTTGCTCGAGTCTTTGACGCCGAAGCGGCGCTTGACGAAGGACTCGAACAGATCACCTATCTGGCTTGCGACGGACAAGACCAGCGCGATGACGGGGATGCGCAGGTCCTCGAGTGAAAAGTGCGCCATGAAAACGGCGACACCCGCAAGAACGCCGAACATCGCCCCGCCGATCGCGCCCGACCAGGTCTTCCCCGGCGAGATGGCCGGCGCCAGCTTTGGCCCGCCGATCGCCCGCCCCGTGAAGTAGGCGAAGATATCCGTTGCCCACACGACGGCGAACACGAACAGCATCGCCATCAGCCCGAGATAATCCGCTCCGCGGATCGCCGCGAGCGAAATGCTCGTCAGGCCCGCATAGACGATCCCGCCGGGCAGCCACCAGCTGGTTCCCTTTATCAGCACCCAAAGCGCTGCCGCGAGCACACAGAGGGCAAGTCCCGGGAGGCTGATATGCATATAATCGAGTAGGACGAGACCGGCGATCACCACCTGCGCCAGCCAGCCGAGGGCATTGCCCTGAAAGTCCCGCTCGGGGAGCTTCGAGATGGTGGACCACTCGTAATAGACGAGGAGGCCGATCGCGACGGAGAGAAGCTGGAAGGCGAAGCCGCCGATCCAGGTCGCAGCAAGAACCACCGCAGCCAGAACCACCCCGGAGGCGATACGAAGTTTGAGTTCGGCCTGCATCAGGAGCCGACCGCCAGAGTCGGTTGGGTCAGTCCGCCGAAGCGGCGCTCGCGGCAGGCGTATTGTTCGATCGCCGCAAAGAATGTCTCGCGCGTGAAATCCGGCCAGAGGTCCGGAATGAACAGCAATTCGGCGTAGGCCCCCTGCCAAAGGAGAAAGTTGGAGAGACGCTCCTCACCGCTCGTCCGGATGATGAGATCGGGATCGGGAATGCCGGCCGTATCGATCGTCGAAGATATCCGTTCCGCGGTAATCTCTTCCGGTCGAAGGCGACCGGCGGCCACGTCCCCCGCCAGGCGGCGCATGGCTCTCGCCAGCTCGTCTCTGGCGCCGTAATTGAACGCGATGACCACCGTGATACCGGTGTTCGCGATCGTCGTCTCCTCCGCTTCGATGAGCAGAGGCAGGATATCGCCGCTCAGGTTCGAACGGTCGCCGATCACCCGGATGCGGACATTCTCACGGTGGAGATCGGCGAGATCCCGTCGGATGAAAGCCTTTAGCAGGCCCATGAGGTCGCTGACCTCGTTTTCCGGCCGGTTCCAGTTCTCCGACGAGAATGCGAACAGGGTCAGGTAACGGATGCCGATCTCCGCAGCCGTCCGTACCGCCCCGCGTACCGCCTCTACGCCCTTGCGGTGGCCCATGGTACGGGGCAGTCCACGCGCATTCGCCCAACGACCGTTGCCGTCCATTATGATGGCGACGTGAGCCGGCACGTTTGCGGGGTTGAATTCTTGCATGGGTTGTCCGGACAAAGAGACTCACCTATCCGCAGGTCAGACCTGCATGATTTCCTTTTCCTTCTCCGCGAGCAAGCGGTCGATTTCGGAAATTACGTCATCGGTCATTTTTTGGACGCGCTCGGACTGAGCACGGCTCTCGTCCTGGCCGATCTCGCCGTCCTTTTCGGCTTTTTTCAGGTCGTCCATACCATCACGGCGAACGTGGCGGACAGCGACCTTGCTTTTTTCGGCATAGTCGTGCGCGACCTTGACCAGCGACTTGCGGCGCTCCTCGTTCAGCTCCGGCAGCGGAATGCGCAGGTTTTGCCCGTCGACGATCGGGTTGAGACCCAGATTGGACTCCCGGATCGCCCGCTCCACGGCACCGACCATGGACTTGTCCCACACCGAAACCGAAAGCATCCGCGATTCCGGGACCGTGATGTTTGCCACCTGGTTCAGCGGCATGCGCGAACCGTAGGCTTCGACGGTCACCGGATCGAGTACGTTCGCCGAAGCGCGACCGGTCCGCAGCGACGCGATGTCGTGCTTGAAAGCAGCGATCGCCCCGTCCATCCGACGCTTGAGTTCCTTCAGATCCACACCTTCACTCATGGTTCAAGACTCCCGTTCTTATCAGCGGACCTTGCGGGCCCCAGCAGCTTGTCAACTATCGGTCACGATGGTGGCACGGCCGCCACCCGTCAATATCTCCGCGAAGCCGCCCTTCTCGTGGATGGAGAAGACGACGATCGGAATGGCATTCTCCCGCGCAAGCGCCACGGCTGCAACATCCATGACCGCGAGGCCCTTTTCGAGGATCTCGCTATGGGTCAGGCGGTCGAAGCGGGTTGCCGACGGGTCCTTCTTCGGATCCGCGGAATAGATGCCGTCGACCTGTGTTCCCTTGAAGATCGCCTCGGCGCCCATCTCCGCCGCACGAAGCGCCGCCGCCGAATCCGTCGTGAAGAACGGATTGCCCGTGCCGCCGGCGAAGATCACGACACGCCCGAGCGAAAGATGATAAAGCGTCGCGCGCTGCGAGAAGCTCTCGCAGATTTCCGGCATGGCGATGGCCGACAGGACCACGGTGTCGATATCGAGCTTGCGCAGCGACGTCGCCAGTGCAAGCGCGTTGATGACCGTCGCCAGCATTCCCATGTGGTCGCCGGTTACACGGTCGCCGCCCTTGGACGCGACAGCGACGCCGCGGAAGATGTTGCCGCCGCCGACGACGACGCCGACTTCGACACCCATCGCTCTCGCTTCCGCGATATCGGAGGCAATGCGGTCGGCTACGGCAACATCGATGCCGAACCCCTGGCTTCCCATAAGCGCTTCACCGGAGGCTTTGAGAAGAACGCGCTTGTAGATTGGCTTGGCCGACATCGTCACTCCTGAAATAGATCGGCGCACGTGTGCAGGCATCTGGCGCACACCCGCGTAAAGGCAAATTCCGCTGCGTGGTATCAACCGCTCGGCGGGTCCTACGCATCGACTGGAGCCGGATACACGAAGGGCACCGCGTTGTCACGCGATGCCCCCACGTTTTCCCATTCGAGGTGAAGAAATCAACCCTTCGCGGCGGCTGCCACTTCTGCCGCGAAATCGCTCTCTTCCTTTTCGACGCCTTCGCCGAGCAGGAGACGAGCAATGCCGGCAACTTCGATCGGCGCGCCGACGGTTTTTTCCGCTTCCTTGACCGCGGTTTCCACCGTCTGGTCAGGGTTCATGACGAAAGCCTGCGACAGAAGGGCGACTTCCTCGAAGAACTTGCGCATGCGGCCATCGACCATCTTCTCGATGATGTTGTCCGGCTTGCCGGAAGCGCGCGACTGCTCGATGAAGACGTTGCGCTCACGCTCGGCGACCGCCGGGTCGATTTCGCTCGAACGGACGGCGAGCGGGTTGGTCGCGGCGACGTGCATGGCAACCTGCCGGCCGATCGCGTTCAGAGCTTCCTTGTCACCGGTCGACTTCAACGCGACGAGCACGCCGAGCTTGCCGATGCCTTCGCCTGCGGCATTGTGCACATAGGTCGCGACGACGCCGTCCTCAACCTCGAGCAACGCGGAGCGGCGCAGCGTCATATTCTCGCCGATCGTGGCAATGGCGTCCTTGATCGTGTCTTCAACGGACTTGCCGGTCGCCGGATAGGCCGCCTTGGAGACGGCTGCAACGCTGCCGTCGGTGCCGAGGGCGACATTGGCGACGCCGCGGACGAGTTCCTGAAAGGCGTCGTTGCGGGCAACGAAGTCGGTCTCGGAGTTGATTTCGACGACGACGGCCTTGGTGCCGGAGCTGGCAATGCCGATGAGGCCTTCGGCGGCAGTGCGGCCCGACTTCTTGTCAGCCTTGGCGATACCCTTGGCGCGCAGCCAGTCGATGGCGGCTTCCATGTCGCCATTGGTTTCGGCAAGCGCCTTCTTGCAGTCCATCATGCCTGCGCCGGTCTTTTCGCGCAGCTCCTTCACCATTGCGGCGGTAACAGTCATCTTTGTGCCTCTTGTCTGTTTGCTGGCGCGCCGACCGGGATTGGCGCAGTGCCAGAAGGTTTGGCAGGAAATGGCCGTTCTATGTGACATCGTGATGAAGCCACTTTAGCGATGTTCGCGGGCTCACCGCGCGCGATCGGCCGGGCCATTTCCGGCTGATAAAGAACAAGGCCGTTCAGATTCTACATCACAAACGGCCTCGTCCCGATATTTCATGCGTACGGCAGCGCTTCGTCTGCCGGTCGGGCCGATCAGGCTTCGGACGCTTCCTCGAGAGCCGGCTCGACCGGAACCTCTTCGGATGCGCCGAGATCGCGGCCAGAGGCGCCCTGCTGACGGGCAATACCGTCAATGGCAGCGCGGGCGATGAGATCGCAGTAAAGGGCGATAGCGCGCGATGCGTCGTCGTTGCCCGGGATCGCATAGTCGATCTGGTCCGGATCGCAATTGGAGTCGATGACGGCAACGACCGGAATGCCAAGACGCTTGGCTTCGTCGATCGCGATCGATTCCTTGTTGGTGTCGATGATGAACATCAGGTCCGGGGTACCGCCCATATCGCGGATGCCGCCGAGTGCGCGGTTGAGCTTCTCGCGCTCGCGCTCGAGGTTCAGGCGCTCCTTCTTCGTGAAGCCGGAAGCTTCCGAAGCCAGGATTTCATCGAGCTTGCGCAGGCGCTGGATCGAGTTGGAGATCGTCTTCCAGTTCGTCATCATTCCGCCGAGCCAGCGGGCATTGACGTAGTACTGGGCAGAACGCTTCGCTGCGTCCGCGATGATCTCGGAAGCCTGGCGCTTGGTGCCGACGAAAAGCACGCGGCCGCCACTGGCGACGGTGTCGCTGACGACCTGGAGGGCGCGCGACAGCATCGGTACGGTCTGGGCGAGATCGATGATGTGAACGTTGTTGCGGTCGCCGAAGATGTACGGCTTCATCTTCGGATTCCAGCGGTGTGTCTGGTGGCCGAAGTGCACGCCCGCCTCGAGAAGCTGACGCATAGTGAAATCAGGCAATGCCATGCCTTTGTCTCCTTTTCCGGTTGAACCTCCGCAAGGCGTCGAGCGCACCGCAATGCGCCCACCGGCGGAACGATCCGGATTTCTCCCGGAAAATCCCATGCCTTACGTGTGGAATGGCCAGCCCCTTAGCGGCAACCGCCCGAGAAATCAAGCCTTGATGTCGTTTTGAGGTCGTTTGCCGGCGCTTACTTGCACTCTTCGGTGTTGAAGACCTCGAGCTTGGCGAGTTTTCCGCTTAGGACGAAGTCTCCGTAGTCCATGGTGAGATCCCGAGTCACCCCGTTCTCGTAGAGCTTGAACGCCATGCGGTAGACGGGCAGCGCGTCGCCGTTCGCTTCGTCGTTGAAATAGGTGATCGTCACCGGCCAATAGTTCTCGCCCGCAAGCTTTCCGGCCTTGCCGACATCCGCGTCGTCAGGAGCGGGCTTGCGCGGCTTGCCAACGAAGGTCGAGGTGATCAGCGTCTTGTCGCCCGAATCGGAACCATCGAAGATACGCGCCTCGAAAAAGGTCTCTCCCTTTTTTGCGCGTTCGATCACTTCGAGCATGTGTTCGGTCGGAAACCGGCTGGCCGCAAGCGCCACCTGGCGCTTGTCCGGCGCAGTCAGCTCGACCTTGACGCCCGATTTATCATCATGTGCGCTTCCGCGCACCTCCTTGTCCAGCTTCTCATCGGTGAAGGAGCGGGTGAGGAAGCGGAAATTGCCGTTCTTCATGTCCTCGTAGGTGGTGGTCTGCTGATCGGTGAGGCGAACCTCCTCACCCGTGTCGACTTGGGTGACGAAGCGGAAGCTGACGGTATAGCCTTCGCAGGAGGAGCCGTTGAACTCATACACCATGCGGCCATACATGCCGGAGATGCCGGACCGCTCGGAGGCGTCCTTCAGCTCCAGATCGTAAACGGCGCGATGGGGAACGAGAGCAGTCGCCTGTGCAGCGCCCGCCGTCATGACCACGACACAGACGCTTCCCAGAGTGACGAGACCGAAGCCTTTACGAAACATCCGTTTCCTCCTGTTGGACTCGCCGCCAATGCGATAAACAAGCTTTCGGCAGAAACAAGGCAGATCGGTTCTGGTCCACGCCTGTCACGATCTGCTTTGCATGCCGGATTTTAGCACAAAAGACAACAACGGAGCCTTTCCATGTCCGCAGAGATCGAAACCCGCCTCGCCGAACTCGGCATCGTCCTTCCGCAGGCAGTTGCGCCTGTCGCGAACTACGTGCCTTACGTCGTCTCCGGGTCGATGCTCTACATTTCCGGGCAGTTGCCGATGGAAAACGGCAAGGTCGCCGTCACCGGCCATGTCGGCAAGGATGTCGATATCGCCGGCGCGCAAAGAGCCGCCGAACTCTGCGCAATCAACATCCTGGCCCAGGCCAAATCGGCTCTTGGCGATCTCGGCCGTATCCGCCGCCTCGTCAAGATCAACGGCTTCGTCGCTTCCACGCCGGATTTCGTCGAACAGCACCTGGTGATCAACGGCGCCTCGAACCTGCTTGCCAATGCGCTCGGCGAGGCCGGCAAGCACGCTCGTGCCGCTGTCGGCATGGCTTCCCTTCCCTTCAACGCGGCTGTCGAGATCGACGCCGTGATCGAAATTGCGTGATCAGGGACGTCCAATGACCGATCTTTCCTGGCTCAAGGCCCAGCCGATCGCCCATCGCGGCTTCCATGACATGAATCGCGAAGCCTGGGAGAACACGCTCTCGGCCTTCGCGCGCGCGGCCAAAGCGGGTTTCGCGATCGAGTGCGATCTTCAATTCGCGGCCGACAGCGTTCCGGTCGTTTTCCACGACCACGACCTGCAGCGTCTCTGCGGGATCAGAGGCGACGTGCGGGCGAAAACGTCCGCCGAGCTCGGGCTTTTGTCCATCGGCGGCACCAGGGACAAGGTGCCGACGCTCAAGCAGATGCTGCGCCTCGTCGCGGGCCGAGTCCCGCTCATCATCGAACTCAAGGGGCGGAAGGGCGACGACGAGGGTTTTGCCGCGGCCGTGCTCGAGACGCTGGAAGGCTATGAGGGCCACGTCGCGCTGATGAGCTTCGACCATTGGCTGCTCAGGGACCTGAAGGAGCTGGACGCGCCCTACCCCCTCGGCCTGACTGCCGAAGGCTCCAATCCGGAGACCTTCTTCGTGCATGAGGAGGCCATGCATCTCGGGCTCGATTTCATTTCGTACCATTACGGCCACCTTCCAAATCCTTTCACGGAAAAGGAGCGCGCGCTCGGCCGCACGCTCATCACCTGGACGGTGCGCGACAGACAGGCTCAGGAGCACACATTCGCCAATGCCGACCAAATGACCTTCGAGGGTTTCGATCCGCGGGAGATCATGATTTCGTAGGCGCATGACAGACGCGATCACCATCCGCATAGAGCATTCGTTCACGTCGATATCGCCGGCGAGCTGGGGCAGGCTTGCCGGCGCCTCGAAGGGACATGCCGGTACGCCCTATAATCCCTTCGTCTCACATGCCTACCTTTCCGCACTGGAGGAATCCGGGTCGGCAACGGCGGAAACGGGATGGCTCGGACAGCATCTCCTGATGGAGGACGCGGACGGTCTCCTGCGGGGCGCTCTTGTCTGTTACGTCAAGAGCCACAGCCAAGGGGAGTATGTTTTCGACCATGGATGGGCGGATGCCTTCGAGCGTGCCGGCGGCCGCTACTACCCGAAGCTGCAATGTTCCGTGCCCTTCACGCCGGCGACAGGGCCGCGGCTGCTCGCGGCCGAAGGGAGCGACCGGCAAACGGTCGGCAATGCGCTCGCGGCCGGTCTCAAGGAACTCACGCGCCGCCACGGTCTTTCCTCGGCCCATGTGACCTTCGTCCCGGCCGACGAAATGGCGGCTTTGGAGCAGTCGGGTTTCCTGCACCGTATGGACCAGCAGTTCCATTTCATCAATCAGGGCTATGGATCGCATGACGACTTTCTCGCCACGCTTGCGTCGCGAAAGCGCAAGGCACTGAAGAGAGAGCGCCGCGCAGCCGTCGAAAACGGCATAACCATCGACTGGCTGACCGGCAGCGACCTTACGGAAGAGATCTGGGACCAGTTCTTTGCCTTCTACATGGACACCGGCGGACGCAAATGGGGCCGCCCATATCTGACCCGCGCCTTCTACTCCCTGATCGGCGAGCGGATGGCCGACGACATCTTGCTGGTCATGGCCAAGCGCGGCGGGCGCTACATCGCAGGAGCGATCAATTTCATCGGCGGCGATGCGCTGTATGGCCGGCACTGGGGCTGTATCGAAGACCACCCCTTCCTGCATTTCGAAGTCTGTTACCATCAGGCGATCGATTACGCGATCGCGAAAGGATTGAAGCGCGTCGAGGCCGGCGCGCAGGGCGAGCACAAGCTTGCACGGGGCTACATGCCGGTGACCACCCATTCCGCTCATTTCATCAGCCATCCGGGGCTTGCGCGCGCCGTCGCCGATTATCTGGAACGGGAGCGCCGGGATGTGGAAGAAACCGGGGAGTTTCTTGCGGAGCGCGGGCCTTTCCGCAAAGGTGAGCGCCAGGACGACTGAGACACCGCGAACGCGCGCCAGGAAGAGGAAACGAGATGAGTGCATATGACACAAACAATATCTTCGCCAAGATATTGCGCGGCGAAATACCCTCGCATCGCGTCTACGAGGACGAAGCCACGGTCGCCTTCATGGATGTAATGCCGCAGGCGGAAGGCCACGTTCTCGTGCTGCCGAAGGCACCGTCCCGCAATATTCTCGATGCGGATGCCACCACCCTGCCCGCCTTGATCACCACCGTCCAGAAGATCGCCGTCGCCGCCAGGGCCGCTTTCGACGCCGACGGGGTCACCATCATGCAATTCAACGAAGCACCTGCCGGACAGTCTGTCTTCCACCTCCACTTCCACGTCATCCCCCGCCGGGAGGGCGTTCCGCTGAAGCCGCATTCCGGCAAGATGGAAGACGGAGAAGTGCTGGCTGAGAACGCGGAGAAAATCCGTCAAGCGCTTTAGGTTATGTCCTGATACGTTTTGTTTTCAGACTATAAGGGAATTTTTCTGTTGTAGTGATTTAAATAATCAGAAACCCAGCCACCAAAGGCCCGCGGCCAAGGCAGCGATTGCCGACGCAATGCCGGCGGCGGGCTTCTGGCGGGCGGCGAAAAACACGATCGCGCCCAGTACGACGGAGCCCAGCCGAAGCCACAGCGGCGATTGCGCAAGAACTCCGGTCGGGTAAAGAATAAGCTTTGCGATGACGGCTGCGACCAGCGCCGTCGCCACCGCCCTCACCCAGTTCAGCGCCTCCGAATCGTCGCGCAGCCGATTGCCGGCGAGTACCCCGAGCCATCGCCAGATATCGGTCGCGAGCCAGCCGGCGATCGCGATGAATGCGTAGGCCCACCATCCGTCCATCCAGCTCACGCGCTCTTCTCCCGTCGCGAGCGCCAGAGGCGCTCGCCCGCCCAGGCGAGCGTGCCGCCGCCAAGGCCGGCGAGCAGGATGTCGAACTCGGGTGCGATCCAATAGCAGAGCGGCCCCGCGACGAGCCCGATGGCGAGGGCCGCGTAGACGACCGGATGGCGCGCAGAATTCCAGATCGAGGCAAGGAAATAGACCGGCGTCAGAAAGAACAGACAGCCGGCAACGATCGGGGGGAAATCGGCGACGAGGCGATAAACGATCCCGACCAGCGCCATGTTCGCGGCGACCAGCGTGATGCCGAAGCCGGCGAAGAAAGTCGCGCGGTGCTGGCGCGGAACCGCAGGCACGCGCTCCATCGCGAAGACCCAGGCCGTGATGGCGATGAAATGCGACAGCACGAGAAGCAGCCATGTCGGCGTCTTCGGCGTTCGGAGTTCGGGAACGAGCGCGGCGACCATCGGCATCAAGCGCACCGACGAAAGCGTGACCGCCAAGAACGCCGTCGCAAGACTGGCGCTGCTGAGGATCGAACTCACGAGAATGACCTTTGCCGGCAGGGCCCAGACGATACCGGTCATGAACACGACTTGCGCCAGCGGGATTCCGGCCTGAACCGTCAGCGAGCAGAAGCCCACGAAGGAAAGCATAAGGATTATGGCGGGAAGGCTGAATATCCCGCGCGCACCCGCCAGAAACCAGCCCAGAGGCGATCGCTCCTCTTCGATACGGTTTGTGGAATCCACCCGCTATGCTCCACGCTCACAAGAAAGTGCCGGGTAACTCACCCGGCACCGTCACGTCCAGTCGCGATCGCGTTATTTCTTGCGCGGCACCTTCGGAACCGTCCGCCCCCTGAGGGGAGCCGCGCCGGAGCTGCCGCCGCTCTTGTTCGAAGACTTGGCGGTCGTCTTCTTCGACTTGGCTTTCGCGCCGTCTTCGGCTGCGGCTACGCTTTCCTTTTCACCTGCCTTCTTGAGTTTCGCCCCCTTGCCGGCCGGACGCGAGACCTCGGCCTTGGGTTTGATCGGAGCAGTTTCCGGCACGGCTTCGAGCATGAGCCCCTTCGTGCCGTCTTCCTTGGTGCCGATCGTCACCTTGACGACACCGCCCTTCTTGAGCTTGCCGAAGAGGATCTCGTCCGCGAGCGGCTTCTTGATGTTTTCCTGGATGACGCGCGCCAGCGGCCGTGCACCCATCTTCTCATCATAGCCCCTCTCTGCAAGCCAGGCGATCGCATCAGGCGCAAGGTCGAAGGTGACGTTGCGCTCCGCAAGCTGCGTTTCGAGCTGCATGACGAACTTCTGCACGACCTTGTGGATGACCGGGGTCGGCAGCGAGTTGAACGGAATGACGGAGTCGAGACGATTGCGGAACTCCGGCGTGAAGAGGCGATTCAGCGCCTCCACGTCCTCGCCGGTTCGCTTGGAGGAACCGAAGCCGATCGCCGCCCGAGCCATGTCGGACGCGCCGGCATTGGTCGTCATGATCAGGATGACGTTCCGGAAATCGATCTTCTTGCCGTTATGGTCGGTCAACGAACCGTGGTCCATGACCTGCAAGAGGATGTTGAAGAGATCCGGATGCGCCTTTTCGATTTCGTCGAGGAGCAGCACGCAATGCGGATGCTGGTCGACGCCATCGGTCAGGAGGCCGCCCTGATCGAAACCGACATAGCCCGGAGGCGCGCCGATCAGTCGGGAGACGGTGTGGCGTTCCATATATTCCGACATGTCGAAGCGCAGCAGCTCGACGCCGAGAGAAGTGGCGAGTTGCTTCGCCACTTCCGTCTTGCCGACGCCGGTCGGGCCGGAGAAGACGTAGCAGCCGATCGGCTTGTTGGGCTCGCGAAGGCCTGCACGCGCCAGCTTGATCGACGAGGCGAGCGCCTCGATCGCCAGATCCTGGCCATAAACGACGGAACGCAGTTCCTGCTCGAGATTGGCGAGCACCGCCTCGTCGTCCTTGGACACGGTCTTCGGCGGGATGCGTGCCATCGTTGCGACGGTCGCTTCGATCTCCCTTTCGGTGATCAGCTTGCGGCGTTTGCTGACGGGCAAAAGCATCTGCGCGGCACCGGACTCGTCGATGACGTCGATTGCCTTGTCCGGCAGCTTCCGGTCGTTGATGTAGCGTGCCGAAAGCTCCACCGCCGCCTTGATGGCATCGTTGGTGTATTTCAGCTGGTGGTAGTCCTCGAAATACGGCTTGAGGCCCTTCATGATCTCGATCGTGTCCGCGATCGTCGGCTCGTTGACGTCGATCTTCTGGAAGCGCCGAACGAGGGCCCGGTCCTTTTCGAAGAACTGTCGGTACTCCTTATAGGTGGTCGAGCCGATGCAGCGGATCGCGCCGGAAGAAAGTGCAGGCTTCAGGAGGTTCGACGCGTCCATGGCGCCGCCCGACGTGGCGCCCGCACCGATGACCGTGTGGATCTCGTCGATGAACAGCACCGCACCGGGATAGTCTTCGAGTTCCTTGACCACCTGCTTCAGGCGCTCCTCGAAGTCGCCGCGATAGCGGGTACCGGCCAGCAGAGTTCCCATGTCGAGCGCGAAGATCGTGGCGTCCTGCAACGCCTCGGGCACCTTCTTCTCGATGATGCGTTTGGCAAGGCCTTCGGCGATTGCCGTCTTGCCCACGCCAGGATCGCCCACGTAAAGCGGGTTGTTCTTGGACCTGCGGCAAAGCACCTGAATGGTCCGGTTGACTTCGGCGTGACGCCCGATCAAGGGATCGATCTTGCCGGACTTGGCCTTTTCGTTGAGGTTCACGCAATAGGCCGTGAGCGCATCCTGCTGCTTCTTCGGGCCTGCCTCCTCGCTCTCGCGCGAAGCCTTCTGCTCGGAGTCCTGGTCTTCCGCCCCGCGCACCGGCCGCGCCTCGGAGCTCCCCGGCCGCTTGCCTATGCCGTGCGAAATGAAATTGACTGCATCATACCGTGTCATCTCCTGCTCCTGCAGGAAATAGGCAGCATGGCTCTCGCGCTCGGCGAAGATCGCCACCAGCACGTTGGCGCCCGTCACCTCCTCGCGGCCCGAAGACTGCACATGGATGACGGCTCGCTGGATCACGCGCTGAAAGCCGGCCGTCGGCTTGGAGTCCTCGTCGTAACCGGTAACGAGGTTCGACAATTCGTTGTCGACGTAATCGGTCACAGTCTTGCGAAGCGTGTCGAGATTGACATTGCACGCGCCCATCACAGCCGCCGCATCGGCATCATCGATCAATGCCAGCAGTAGGTGCTCGAGCGTCGCATATTCGTGATGGCGCTCGTTGGCAAAAGTCAGTGCCTGATGCAGCGCCTTTTCGAGGCTGGGCGAAAATGTTGGCACGTTAGTTCCTCATTTCTTTTCCATGACGCATTGCAACGGATGTTGATGCTGCCTGGCGAAATCCATCACCTGCGTCACCTTGGTTTCGGCGACCTCGTAGGTGAAGACGCCGCATTCTCCAACGCCGTGGTTGTGGACATGTAGCATTATGACGGTCGCCTCTTCGCGGTTCTTCTGAAAGAAGCGTTCGAGGATGTGAATGACGAATTCCATTGGTGTGTAATCGTCATTCAAAAGCAGAACGCGGTACAAACTCGGCTTCTTGGTCTTCGGCTTGGTGCGCGTGATGACGGACGTGCCTCGACTGGGGCCGCCTCCGTCTCCTTCGCTTCCCTGCTGCATCCGGACCGGCATGGCGATCATTCTTGTTCATTCCTTTACAGCCGCGGATCCATTCGTATTCGGCCACGACGTGCTTGCCTTTATCTAATGGTTCGTTCTTGGATTTTAAGACCGAACCCACGCACTGCAAACATATTCGCACGGCGAAACACAAGATTGATCAAATTTCTTCGGCGGCGGAGGCAACTTTCACGGGCGGCAGGATCAATGAGCCGCAGCGCACGAACAGACGAAGGCCGGCCGCGGGATCCGCGACCGGCCTGTTCTGCAATAGCGATGAAGCTGATGGTCAGGCGGCGGCGGCCGTTTTGACCGCGGCGGTCGCCTTGGCAACCGGTGCCTCATAGGGCTTGTAGGCGTCCTTGGCGAGGTCGGCATACATTTCGCCGATCTTCGTCGCCTCGGTGAAGAAGCCCTCGTAGCTTGCCTTCAGATAATTCGTCTGAAGCTCGAACGCTGCTTCGAGGCTTTTGGCACTGGTAAGCTTTTCGAGATGAGCAACGCTATCCTCGAAGGACTTCTTGGAATAGTCGGCCGCTTCGGTCGCAATAGCCTGGAAGCCTTTGGTCATGGCGGAGTAGCTCTTCACGGCCACGTCGAGGGCTTCCTTGCTCTTCTTGTTCGCATCGTCGAAGTTAAACATCGGGTGTCTCCTTGTGACGGCTCGGCTAGGAACTAGGTTTAGTCTAGGTGCATTGCACAAAAAGTCAAGTTTCAGTGTGCGTTGCAATAAAACACAGTTCTTGCAACGACTTGATGAAGACCAGGCGCCTCCGGACAAATTCTTAGAAAAGTATGACTTAACAACAGAAAACCCGGCCTGATTGCTCAGTACCGGGTCTTGCAACGCGCGACCACCACCGATCCGGGTGGGTTCGTGCTGCTCTCAGAGATCGATGTCGAGGATCGCCATCGAGAAGTTGTAGGAGAGCTCGCCATCCTCCTCGTCACGGAAGACGACGCCGAGAAATTCGTCGCCGAGATACACTTCAGCGGATTCGTCCTTCTTCGGGCGAGCCTTGACGACCATGGACTGGTTGAACGTGCGCTTAAGATAGGCCTCAAGCTTGCGGATTTCTTCGGGCTTCAAAACTATTCTCCGTAGCCGATTGATTTGCCGCGCTTGTTGCACGGGCTATTACCAGGTGTAAACCCATCAGAGCGCCAAGCGTTCGCCGAAAGGCGAAGAAGTGCTCGCAACGCCTTGAATTGCTGCACTGATTTTTCGCAACGTCGATGCCCGACGCAGCCGCGTTTCAAGCGCCTTGATCAGATATCGAACGACGCCAGAATCTGGTCCATTTGACGCGAGGGCTCGGAACAGCCGGCCTCGCCGACGACCTTCGCCGGCACCCCGGCAACCGTCGATTTGGGAGGGACTGCCTTCAGCACGACGGAACCGGCGGCCACGCGCGAGCAGTGGCCGATGTGGATGTTGCCGAGAATCTTTGCGCCGGCGCCGATCAGCACGCCGTTGCCAATCTTCGGATGACGGTCGCTGCCCTCCTTGCCGGTGCCGCCAAGCGTCACGCCATGTAGGATCGAAACATTGTCGCCGATGACGGCGGTTTCGCCGACGACGAGCCCCGTTGCATGATCGAGGAAGATGCCGCGCCCGATGCGGGCGGCCGGATTGATGTCTGTTTGGAAGACGCTGGAGGAGCGGCTCTGGAGATAGAGCGCAAAGTCTCTCCGGCCGCGGTTCCACAGCCAGTGTGCCAGACGGTGCGTCTGTATGGCATGGAAACCCTTGAAATAAAGCACGGGTTCCATGAAGCGCGTGCAGGCCGGGTCGCGGTCGTAGACCGCCTGAATATCGACGCGCAGGACCGCGCCCCATTCGGGCCAATCCTCGAGCATTTCGGCAAAGGTCTGGTGCAGGAGACTTGCCTGCAGATCGGGATGGTCCAGCCTTTCGCAGATCCGGTAGATGACGCAATCTTCCAGGGAATGCTGATTGACCACCGTCGAATAGAGAAAGGCCGCCAGCATCGGGTCGCGCTCGGCCGCCAGACGCGCCTCCTCGCGCAGGCTATCCCAGATCGGATCGATCGCTTCGAGCGATTCCGTATGACGAAGTTCTGTCTTGGCGACCATGGTCGCTCTCCTTCCTGGGCGGTCCCTCAGCGGGTTCGTCTTTGGCTTGCCGATCTTAGGACGGGTCGTTGTTCGGGCATATATAGGCCAATTTCCGGCCGACATAAATGGCCTGACCGGATTTCACCTCTCGTTCGTGTCACGGCCGAGGGCAACTCGAGAGAAAAGTGCGCAGGGTTTTCCGTCTGGACTGGCCTCACCGAACCCCGGCAAGGAACTCCAAGACCGCCTTCTTGAACACGCGGTCACCGACCGCCAGCATGTGGTCGCGCCCGGGAATGTCGAGTGCCACGGCATGCTGCATCAACGCGGCAAGCTCCTCAGCCGATCCGGCGATGTCATCCTTGGTCCCGACGCCGATCAGCACCGGCACGTCTATGCGGCCTACCTCGTCGGCGGTAAGCAGGTCCCGCGATGTCGATATGCATGCGGCGAGCGCCTGACGGTCGCTTTTCGTCTGGTCCGCGAAGGCGCGGAACGTCCGGCCCCGCTCGTGCGTAACGTCCTCCAAAGAAGATGCAAGCAGCGCGTCGGCGATCGGATCCCACTCCCCCACCCCCGTGATCATGCCTATCCCGAGACCGCCGAACACCAGCGAACGGACGCGATCCGGGTGCTGCAAAGCCAGGAATGCCGAGATCCGCGCGCCCATCGAGTAGCCCATGACAGTCGCTTCGCCGATGCCGAGATGCACCAGAAGCGCCGCCGCATCCGCCGCCATCTGCGGCGGGTGATAGAGCGAGGGATCATGGGGCTTGCTGCTTTGCCCGTGTCCGCGATTGTCGAGCGCGATGACACGATATCCGGCGTCGCCGAGCGTCTTCAGCCATCCGGGAAAAACCCAGTTGACATTGGCGCTCGATGCAAAGCCGTGAATGAGCAGGATCGGGTCGCCCGAGGGGTCACCGTCGTCGAAATAGGCGATTTCCAGTCCGTCATGCGTGAAGCGGGAAAATGGCGGAGGGTTCAAGTCCATCTGGTTTTCCTGGTATTGTCCTGTCGGCGCGGACGTTAGTTGGTAAAGCAACGGCCGGAAACCCCAATCGCTCCAAAAACCATAGGGCGCGGCATGTTTGCCGCTACACATTTCCGCCAAAGCTCACTATGGTGCCGGCAAAATCGACACCCCAATCGACACCTAAGACTTGCATATATCGGAGTACGACATGGCCGGCCACAGCATCCCCCATTTTCAGAACGACGGCGGGCACCGGGTCATCGAGATCGGCGTCAAGGAATTCATGTGCACGGGTGCTTCCGTCCCGTTCGACCACCCTCACATCTTCGTCGACATGGGCGACGAAAACGAGAAAGTCTGTTCCTATTGCTCGACCCTCTACCGCTACAATCCTTCGCTGAAAGCAACGGAAACGATCCCTCCGGGTTGCCTTTTCACGACTAAAGCCGCCTGATCCTGCGCAGGCGACGGCGCGAGATTCATGCAAAAGGCTGACCCGGTTGCGATCGTCGGTGCCGGCATCGCCGGGATGACCGCCGCGCTCTGCCTTGCACGGCAGGGGTTCCGGACGGATATTTTCGAGCAGGCCGATTCATTGGAGGAAGCCGGTGCCGGGCTTCAGCTTTCGCCGAATGCATCGCGCATCCTCATCGAACTCGGGTTGCTGTCCGCTCTCGAAAGCGTCTGGAATGAACCGGAAGCGATCTCGCTTACCGACGGCCGCTCGCTGCGGCAGCTTGCCAGCGTGCCTGCCGGCGCCCGCGCCCGCGAGCGCTGGGGGGCGCCCTATGGCGTCCTGCATCGCGCCAGCCTGCAAACGATCCTTCTGGATGCCGTCAGGGCGCAGCCGCTTTGCCGCCTTCATCTGGGGAGCCGGATCGGGGACGATCCACGAGTAGTCATCACCGGGGCGAGCAAGCAATCGCCGGCAGCGATCATCGGCGCGGACGGTATCTGGTCGCGGATACGCTCCTCCGTTCCCGGCGCCGGCACCGTCCGTTTTTCGGGCAATGTCGCTTGGCGCTTCACGCTGCCACGCACCCGGGCGCCCGCCTGCCTGCCGCATGATCGCGTCACCGCCTTCCTCGCGCCGAAGGCCCATCTCGTCGCCTATCCGATCCGGAAGATCGACGGCTTCAACCTCGTCGCGATCGTTGCCGGAAAGGCGTCCGGCGAAACCTGGGCGGGGCGCGAATCCGCCGATCGCCGGCGCGAGTTCGAGGCGGCCTTCAGGGATTGGCATCCCGATCTGCGCTCGCTTCTCGGTCATGCCGGTTCGGCGACCTACTGGCCGCTCTGCACGGTTGAAGACGGGGCCTGGCACAATGGGCGCGATACCATCCTCATCGGCGATGCTGCCCACGCCATGACGCCATTTGCAGCCCAGGGGGCGGCGATGGCCATCGAGGACGCCCGCGAACTCGCCCTGTGCATTGCCGATCATCCGGACCTTCCCTCGGCCTTCGCGCGCTATGAAGACGCACGCAGGGCGCGGATCGGCCGCGTTCGCAAGCGCGCCGCCTTCAACAGCTTCGCCTACCACGCAGCAGGTCCGGTGCGGATCGCGCGGGATTTTGTTCTCTCTTGCAGAAAACCCGAAGCGCTCGCAGCCGATTTCGACTGGCTTTACGGCTACGGCGTTTAGTTGGACAGGGACGAGGGAAGCGTATTGCCGCCTCCCTATCGCTTCGTTCAGACCTCAGACGGCGTTTGCCGCGGCGAGGCCCGCCTCAATATCCCGGCGGATGTCCGGTACATCCTCGAGTCCGATCTGCAGCCGAATGACCGGCCCTTCGGACGGTGCCTTCGCAACCTTGCGGTCGGATAGGTTCACGTGAACGGCGAGGCTTTCGAAGCCGCCCCAGGAGTAACCGAGCCCGAACAGCGAGAGCGCATCCAGGAACGCATGCGCCTTTGCCTTGCCGTTTTCCGGTTCAGCCCTGAGCACGAAGGAGAATATCCCGCTCGCGCCGGCGAAGTCGCGCTTCCACAATTCGTGTCCGGGAAAGCTCGCCAGTGCCGGATGAAGCACGCGCGCCACCTCGTCGCGGCCCTCGAGCCATTCAGCGATCGCGAGCGCGCTTGCCTGATGGCGCTCCAGGCGAACGCCCATCGTGCGCAGGCCGCGCAGGATTTGATAGCTGTCGTCCGGCGAAACGCAGACGCCCAGCGTAACCATCGCCTCGCTGAGTGCCGGCCAATAGGCCGCATTGGCGGAGACGGTCCCGAGAAGAACGTCCGAGTGACCGGAAGGGTACTTGGTCGCCGCATGGATCGAAACGTCGACGCCGTGGTCTAGGGGCCGGAAGTAGACCGGCGTCGCCCAGGTGTTGTCCATGGTCACGATACAGCCGTGCCGGTGCGCCGCGGCGGCGATCGCCGGAATATCCTGCATTTCGAAGGTATTCGATCCCGGAGCTTCCGTGTGCACCAGCCGCGTGTTCGGCCTGATCAGGCTTTCGATGCCGGCGCCGATCGTCGGGTCATAATATTCGACCGTGACGCCGAGCCTGGAGAGCATCGTGTCGCAGAAGTGGCGGGTGGGGAAATAAACCGAATCGACGATGAGCACATGGTCGCCCGAGGAGAGATAGGCGAGGAACGGCACCGTGACCGCAGCGAGCCCGGAGGGAACGAGGATCGTGCCCGCTGCGCCCTCCAACTCGTTTACGGCCTCGCAAAGCGCGTCGGTCGTCGGTGTGCCCCGCGTTCCGTAGGTATATTTCTGCGCCCGCGTCTCCATCGTCCTCGCATTCGGGAACAACACGGTGGAGGCGTGAACCACCGGCGGATTGACGAAGCCGTGGAAGTCGGAGGGGTTGTTGCCGGTATGCGCGAGACGGGTATTGATACCCTGCTCCGCTCGCCCGCTCTTGTTGTCTGCCATTGAAACATCCGCTGTTGATTTTCGCTGCCGACTCATCGAACGAGCTACCGGCCGGGTCAAGAAAAAACTCAAGCTGGCGGCCTGTGAATCAGGAAGGAGGCGCAACTGGCAGTTTTTTATTCATGACGGGCAATTCTGCCGCGAGACCTGCCTAAACTTCTGGCGAGCTTCACGTTTTTCACATGGAAGATCATAAAATCGGCAACGTCTCTTGACCCTTCCAGATTTTGAGCATGAGATAGTTTGTACTCAGGCCAGGAGGGTGGCTGAGGCTGCACGCGCCAAGAGAGCGCGATCGTGCAGACGCGAAAAACGACAACCGAAAAGGTTCAAAAAATGGCAAGAAGAATTCTGACAGCTCTCGTTGGCGCTGCTGTCGTGGGGATTGGCACACATGCGGCATCCGCCGCGACGCTTGACGACGTGAAGGCCAAGGGCTTCGTCCAGTGCGGCGTGAATACGGGCCTCGCCGGTTTCGCAGCCCCTGACGCCTCGGGCAATTGGAGCGGTTTCGACGTCGACTACTGCAAGGCGATTGCGGCTGCGATCTTCGCCGACGGCAGCAAGGTCAAGTATACGCCGCTCTCCGCCAAGGAACGCTTTCCGGCGCTGCAGTCCGGCGAAGTCGATGTGCTCGCACGCAACACGACCTGGTCGATCAACCGCGACACGGCGCTTGGCTTCAACTTCCGTCCCGTCAACTATTACGACGGCCAGGGCTTCATGGTTCGAAAGGAACTCGACGTGAAGTCCGCCCTCGAGCTTTCCGGCGCCGCCGTCTGCGTTCAGACCGGCACGACGACCGAGCTCAACCTTGCCGACTACTTCAAGGCGAACAACCTGCAGTACAATCCGGTCGTCTTCGAGAAACTCGAGGAAGTGAACGCTGCCTACGACGCCGGCCGTTGCGATGTCTATACGACCGACCAGTCCGGCCTCTATTCGCTGCGCCTCACCCTCTCGAAGCCCGATGACCACATCGTTCTGCCGGAGATCATCTCCAAAGAGCCGCTCGCACCTGCAGTCCGCCAGGGTGACGATCAGTGGTTCGACATCGTCAGCTGGGTTCATTACGCCCTGGTCCAGGCCGAAGAGTTCGGCGTAACCCAGGCCAATGTCGAGGAAATGAAGAAGTCGACGAACCCCGACGTTCAACGCTTCCTGGGCGTCGAGGCCGACAGCAAGATCGGCACGGACCTCGGTCTCACCAACGAATGGGCGGTCAATATCGTCAAGGCAGTCGGAAACTACGGCGAAGTGTTCGACCGCAACATCGGCGCAGGCAGCCCGCTGAAGATCGAGCGCGGCCTCAACGCCCTCTGGAACAAGGGCGGTCTCCAGTACGCGCCGCCGGTCCGCTGATCGGACGCGATATCGGGGGGACGGCCGCGGCCGTTCCCCCGATCAACGATAAAAACCCGATAAAGGGAACATCCGAAAGGATGGACAAGGGGAAAGAGGCATTGCATGGCCATCGGCGTCACCAACGCGCCTGAACGAAGCAAGTCCTCGGGGTCGATCATCAACGATCCTCAGGTGCGCGGGATATTCTATCAGGCAATCACCATCATCATCCTCGCAGCGCTCATCTACTGGATCGTCGACAACACCGTCGACAACCTGAGACGCGCGAACATCGCATCCGGCTACGATTTCGTTAGAAGCCGCGCCGGCTTCGATGTCGGACAGTCGCTGATTTCATTCACCAGCGATTCCACCTATGGCCGCGCCTTGCTGGTCGGCTTCATCAATACGTTGCTCGTCGCAATTACCGGAATCATCACGGCGACGATCATCGGTTTTCTCGTCGGCATCGGACGCCTTTCGCACAACTGGATCATCGCCAAGCTCTCGCTGGCCTATGTCGAGGTGTTCCGCAACATCCCGCCGCTGCTCGTCATATTCTTCTGGTACAGCGGGGTGCTGTCGATATTACCGCAGGCACGAGATGCGCTTGCCCTGCCTTTTGATATCTTTCTGAGCAACCGCGGTGTCGCCTTTCCGAGGCCGATTGCCGAAGAGGGTGCAGAATACACCCTCATCGCGTTTGTTATCGCTATCGCCGCAAGTGTGTTCTTTGCCCGTTACGCGCGCCAGCGGCAGCTGGCGACCGGCGAGCGCCTTCCCGTTCTGTGGACCGTGCTCGGACTGATCGTCGGCCTGCCGCTGGTCACATTTCTCGTGACCGGCGCGCCGATCACCTTCGACATTCCCGTGGCGGGCAAGTTCAACCTCACGGGCGGTTCGGTCGTCGGACCGGAGTTCATGTCGCTGTTCCTCGCGCTTTCCTTCTACACGGCAGCCTTCATCGCCGAAATCGTCCGGGCGGGCATCCGCGGCGTTTCCAAGGGCCAGACCGAGGCGGCACATGCGCTCGGCATACGCCCGGCGCTGACGACGCGCCTCGTAGTCGTGCCGCAGGCGATGCGCATCATCATTCCGCCGCTGACCAGCCAGTATCTCAACCTCACCAAGAACTCCTCGCTGGCGGTTGCCATTGGCTATGCCGACCTCGTTGCCGTCGGAGGCACCATCCTCAACCAGACCGGACAGTCGATCGAGATCGTGAGCATCTGGCTCATCGTCTATCTCAGCCTGAGCCTCGCGACGTCGCTGTTCATGAACTGGTACAACGCCCGAATGGCGCTGGTGGAGAGGTGAGATCATGAGCACGAATCAGGCCTCTTACGTTCGCGCTGCGATGATCGAAGCTTCGCCTGCCCCGTCGCTGGAAAGCGGTGTCGCCTCCTGGCTGCGGAAAAATCTGTTCGCCACGCCCAAGGACACTGTCCTGACGATCATCAGCCTGCTCATCCTCGCATGGCTGGTGCCGCCCGCAATTCAGTGGCTCTTCATCGACGCCGCCTGGAGCGGCGGCGGCCGCGGCGTCTGCGCCACGCTCTCGCAAGGCGGCTCGCAGCCGGAAGGCTGGAGCGGCGCCTGCTGGGCCTTCGTCAATGCGAAATTCGCCCAGTTCCTTTTTGGCCGCTATCCGCTCGACGAGCGCTGGCGTCCGGCGCTTGTCGGCATCCTCTTCGTGTTGCTCCTGGTGCCGATGCTGATACCGAGAATCCCGTACAAGGGATTGAACGCGCTCCTGCTGCTCGGCGCCCTGCCTATCCTTGCGGCGATCCTCCTCCCCGGCGGCTGGTTCGGCCTCACTTATGTCGAAACGCCGCTCTGGGGCGGCTTGATGGTCACCCTCGTCCTGTCCTTCGTCGGAATCGCGGTTTCGCTGCCGCTCGGCATCCTGCTGGCGCTCGGGCGCCGGTCGAACATGCCGGTGATCAAGATGCTCTGCACCGTCTTCATCGAGGTCATCCGCGGCGTTCCATTGATCACGGTGCTTTTCATGGCCAGCGTCATGCTGCCGCTGTTCCTGCCGCAGGGCGTCACCTTCGATAAGTTCCTGCGCGCCCTGATCGGGGTGTCGCTCTTTGCCTCCGCTTACATGGCGGAAGTGGTGCGCGGCGGCCTGCAGGCAATTCCGAAGGGCCAGTATGAGGGCGCCGATTCGCTGGGGCTCAGCTTTTGGCAGAAAATGGGCTTCATCGTCCTGCCGCAGGCCCTGAAGCTGGTCATTCCCGGAATCGTCAACACATTCATAGGCCTGTTCAAGGACACATCGCTCGTGTCGATCATCGGCATGTTCGACCTGCTCGGCATTGTCCGCCTGAACTTCAGCGATACGAACTGGGCCAGCGCCGTCACGCCGCTGACCGGCCTTATCTTCGCGGGCTTCGTCTTTTGGCTTTTCTGCTTCGGCATGTCGCGCTATTCAGGCTTCATGGAACGCCTGCTCGACAGAAGCCAGCGGTAAAAAAGGGGAAAAAGAAAATGGCAAATACCGCCACTGCACCGAAACTGGCCGTCTCGACGACGGATGTCGCGATCGAAATCACCAACATGAACAAATGGTACGGTGACTTTCATGTGCTGCGCGACATCAATCTCAGGGTTATGCGCGGCGAGCGCATCGTCGTCGCCGGCCCGTCGGGCTCCGGCAAGTCGACGATGATTCGCTGCATCAATCGGCTCGAAGAGCACCAGAAGGGCAAGATCGTCGTCGACGGCATCGAACTCACCAACGACCTGAAGAAGATCGATGAAGTGCGCCGGGAAGTCGGCATGGTCTTCCAGCACTTCAACCTCTTCCCGCATCTGACCATCCTGGAAAACTGCACGCTGGCGCCGATCTGGGTCCGCAAGATGCCGAAAAAGGAGGCCGAGCAAGTCGCGATGCACTTCCTGGAGCGCGTCAAGATTCCGGAACAGGCGCTCAAATATCCAGGCCAGCTTTCGGGCGGTCAGCAGCAGCGCGTCGCCATCGCCCGCTCGCTTTGCATGCGGCCGAAAATCCTTCTCTTCGACGAGCCTACCTCTGCGCTCGACCCGGAAATGGTCAAGGAAGTGCTCGACACCATGGTCGGACTCGCCGAAGAAGGCATGACCATGATCTGCGTCACCCACGAAATGGGCTTCGCCCGCCAAGTCGCCAACCGCGTGATCTTCATGGACCAGGGCCAGATCGTCGAACAGAATTCGCCGGCCGAGTTCTTCGACAATCCGCAGCACGAGCGGACCAAGCTGTTCCTCAGCCAGATCCTGCACTGAGCACAGCGGCGCGCTTGTCCGCTCCTCGGCTCTTCCCCTCTCCTCGGGTTTAACCCGAGGACTAACCCTCTCCCCGCACGCAGGGAGAGGGTACCTGCCCTACGAACTGCTGGTGACTACGGCAGCCGAGACGGCCGCCACGAGTCCCTTCGCCCCGCTTGCGGGGAGAAGGTGCCGGCAGGCGGATGAGCGGCGGCCGCAAATCGGCGTAAAGTTTCTTTAAGAGGACGCTTTCGCCCTCGCCGCCATGGATCAGCCGACGAATGCGCGTTCGATGACGAACTCTGCCGGCTTGTTGTTGGCGCCTTCCGTCAAGCCTGCGGCTTCCAGGATTTGCTTGGTGTCCTTCAGCATGGCGGTGGAGCCGCAGATCATGCCGCGGTCGATCGCGGGATCGAGCGGCGGCAGGCCGAGGTCGGCGAAGAACTTGCCGTTGGTCATCAGGTCGGTGATCCGGCCCTTGAAAGGATATTCCTCGCGCGTCACCGTGGCATAGTGCCGAAGTTTGTCGCCGACGATCTCGTTCAGGAATTCGTGATTGCGGATTTCATCGACAAGATCGAAACCGTATTTCAGCTCCGCCACATCGCGGCACGTATGGGTGAGGATGACCTCCTCGAACTTCTCGAAGGTCTCCGGGTCGCGGATGAGGCTCGCAAAAGGCGCGATACCCGTGCCCGTCGAGAACATATAGAGCCTGCGGCCGGGCACGAGCGCATCCAGCACCAGCGTGCCCGTCGGCTTCTTGCGCATCAGCACCTGGTCGCCTGGCTTGATCCCCTGCAGATGTGACGTCAGCGGCCCATCGGGCACTTTGATCGAGAAGAATTCCAGTTCCTCGTCCCATGCCGGGCTCGCGATCGAATAGGCACGATAAGCGGGCTTGTCGCCAACCATCAGGCCGATCATCGCAAATTCACCCGAGCGGAAGCGGAACTCCTGCGGGCGCGTCATGCGGAAGCGGAAGAGCCGGTCGGTGTAGTGTTCGACGCTCGTCACCGTTTCAGCGAAGACGCCTGCCGGAGCCTGTACCGCGAAATCTTCTTTCTTTGCCGGAGCATTCATCGTGACCACAGTCCTGTAAATGGTGACGCTGTTTATCAACTACAAGCGGATATTCCAACCCATGCCGAATTGGAAGGAAATCCCTTCCAAATATAGTCGCTTTCGAGGATTTCGGCTTGCTTCACACTGTCGCGGCCCGAGTCTCTCAAGAGACGCGGCGCCAGCTGTAGGAATTGATGTTGACGGACGGCTTTGCCGTCGGCTGGTAGTGGTTGGAAATGCCGGGCAACCGGCCCTCCGAAAGCCGCTTGATCGCCGTGGCGTTGGTTACGGCGAAGCTGTCGACGCCGCAGCGCAGCATCAGCGGGATCTGATCGATCAGCACGTCGCCGACGGCGCGGATTTCGCCCTGGTAGCCGAGCCGCGAACGCAGCAACGACGCATGGCTGAAGGACCGGCCGTCGCTGAAAGCCGGAAATGCCACCGCCACCAGCGCGATCCGTTCGAGATGGGGCTGAAGACGCGTCACGTCGTCCGCGGGGTTGATCAGAACGCCAAGCTCAGAGGCTTCGCTCTCCGCAACCGCTGCCAGGAAGCCGTCGATGCTCAGAATCGCCTTCTCATTCGACCCGGCCTTGGTCTCGTCGGTTTCGATCACCCAGGGATCATCGTTCACGAAGCCGGTTTCTTTCCAGATTTTCGTCATCTTTGCTGTCCTTGGATCACGCGGCTGCCTGCGCACCGCCGCCATAGAGCGCGTCCTTGAAAGGCTGCGGCCCCACCCGGCGATAGGCTTCGAGGAAGGTCTCCGACTTGTCCCGGCGCAGGCCGAGATAGGTGTCGACGATCGTCTCCACCGCGTCGGTCACTTTTTCCGGCTCGAAGCCGCGGCCGATGATCTCGCCTATCGATGTATGCTCGTCGCCGGAGCCGCCGAGCGTGATCTGATAGAGCTCCGCGCCCTTTTTCTCGACGCCCAGAAGACCGATATGGCCGACGTGATGATGCCCGCAGGCATTGATGCAGCCGGAGATCTTGATCTTGAGCTCGCCGATTTCGGCCTGCCGCTCGGGCGAGCCGAAACGGTTCGAAATCTCCTGCGCGACCGGAATCGAGCGTGCATTGGCAAGTGCACAGTAGTCGAGCCCCGGACAGGCTATGATGTCGGTGATCAGCCCCGCATTGGCGGTGGCGAGGCCGGCGGCGACCAGAGAACGATAGACCGGTTCGAGGTCAGCCAGCGCCACATGCGGCAGCATCAGGTTCTGCTCATGGCTGACGCGGATCTCGTCGAAGGCATACTCCTCGGCGATATCGGCGACCGCATCCATCTGTTCGTGGCTCGCGTCGCCCGGAATGCCGCCGATCGGCTTCAGCGAGATCGTCACCATGCCGTAATCGGGATGCTTGTGCGGCTGAACGTTCTGGTGCACCCAGCGGGCAAATTCCGGATCGGCCTTCTTCCAGCGGGCGAGACTGCCCCAGCCCTCAGGCCGGTTCGGCAGCATCGCAGGCGCAAAATAGGCAGCAATCGCCTGGATATCCGTATCCGGCAGCTTCAGTTCCGTGTCCTTCAGATTGGCGAATTCGACCTCCACCTGACGGGCCAGTTCCTCGGCACCGGTTTCATGAACCAGGATCTTGATGCGGGCCTTGTACTTGTTGTCGCGGCGGCCATGGAGGTTGTACACGCGCATGATCGCGGTGGTGTAGGAGAGCAGGTCCTCTTCCGGCAGGAAGTCGCGGATCTTCTTGGCGATCAGCGGCGTGCGGCCCTGTCCGCCGCCGACATAGACGGCAAAGCCAAGCTTGCCATTCTCGTCCTTCTTGAGGTGCAGGCCGATGTCATGCACCTGAATGGCGGCTCGGTCGCGCTCGGCGCCGGTCACAGCGATCTTGAACTTGCGCGGCAGGAAGGAAAACTCCGGATGGACGCTCGACCATTGCCTGAGGATTTCGGCATAGGGGCGCGGGTCGGCGACTTCGTCAGCCGCGGCACCGGCGAAATGGTCCGCCGTCACGTTGCGAATGCAGTTGCCGGAGGTCTGCAGCGCGTGCATCTCCACGCTTGCCAGTTCCTGGAGGATATCCGGCGTGTCGGAAAGGCGCGGCCAGTTGTACTGGATGTTCTGGCGGGTGGTGAAATGTCCGTAGCCGCGGTCATATTCGCGGGCGATATGGGCAAGCATCCGCATCTGCCGGCTCGAGAGCGTACCATAGGGAATGGCGACGCGGAGCATATAGGCATGGAGCTGCAGATAGACGCCGTTCATCAGGCGCAGCGGCTTGAACGCATCCTCCGCAAGTTCGCCGGACAGCCGCCGCTGGACCTGGTCGCGGAACTGCTCGACGCGTGCAGAAACGAAGGCGTGGTCGAATTCGTCGTAACGATACATGGCTTCTCAGGTCCTCAGGCAGCAACATTCTTCGGGCCCGCAAGCCCATTATATCCGGGAGCGTAGGGGATCGACGGCCCTTCGGCACGGATCCGCTCGCGCATGCGCAACGGCCGCAGCGTACCGTCGACTTCCTCGACGTCGATAACGTTGACGTCTACAACTTTATTCTCGTCGAACGAGCGCTTGCCGGTCGCCTCCAGGGCCGCGACGGCCTCCGCATGGCGAGCGACGAAGGCATCCTGCAACGACTCCACCCAATTGCCGGAAGCGTCGAGCCAGACCGAAATGCCATCCGCCAAACGGTTTGCCGTCAGAACCTTTTCCACCATCGCGTCGTCCTCAATTCCAGATCTGTTCGGTGCGTTTCGTTGAAGCTTTGGCGGCACCGCTATACTTGATGCGGCCAGCCGCCAGCGGTTCGGAGCGTTCGAAATTCGCGCCCGCAACCGCTTCGCCGATGATCACCATGACCGGCCCGTCCAGTTCCGTGCGGGCCTCGAGGTCCGGCAGATCGCCGAGCGTTCCGTGCAGGAGACGGCGCTCGGCACGGCTCGCATTCTCGATCACCGCGACGGTCGTGTCCTGCGGCAGACCGGCCTGCATGAGCCGCGAGGCGACGGAAGCCGCAACGGTGCGGCCCATGTAGACCGCAATCGTCGCGCCGGAAACCGCCAGTCGCGCCCAATCGGGAAGAACGCTGCCTGTCAAATCGTGCCCCGTCGTGAAAACCAGCGACGATGCCACGCCGCGCAGCGTCAGCGGCAGTTCGAAATCGGCGGCCGCGGCAAAGGCCGATGTGATCCCCGGCACTACCTCGTAGCTGATGCCGGCCTCGCGCAGTGCCGCCATTTCCTCGCCTGCCCGGCCGTAGACCAGAGGGTCGCCGGACTTCAGCCGGACGACCCGCTTGCCTTCGCCGGCAAGCTTCACCAGCAACTGATTGATCTCGTCCTGCGATTTGGTATGGCAGCCCTTGCGCTTGCCGACCGAAAGTCGCTCGGCGTCGCGGCGACCCATGTCGACGATCGCTTGCGGCACCAGCGCATCATAAACGATGGCGTCCGCTTCCATCATCACGCGCTGCGCACGGAGCGTCAGCAGGTCTTCGGCGCCCGGTCCGGCGCCGACCAGCCACACATGCCCGGCTACGCCGCCCGCGGCATCGAGAAGCTTCGAGGCCTCCCGGCGTGCGGATGCGAGATCGCCGAGCGCGACGTGATCCGCCACGGGGCCTGAGAAGAAGCGGCGCCAGAAGACACGCCGCGCGACGCCGCGCGGCACGAGGCGGTCGACGGCGTCGCGATAGCTCGCTGCCAAAGAGGCAACAATACCCAGCGACGGCGACAGCAATTGATCGATCTGCGCGCGGATCATCTGCGCCAGAACCGGCCCTGCCCCTTCTGTGCCGATCGCGACTGCGACGGGCGCTCGGTTGACCAGTGCCGGCGTGAGGAAATCGCAATAATCCGGCTGATCCACCGCATTTGCGGGAATTTTCCACTCGCGCGCCGCAGTCACGACAACGCGATCAAGCGCCGCATCGCCGGTTGCGGCAAAGACGAGGACGGCGCCTTCGACCTGATGAGCCCCAAAGGGTTCGCGCACGGTCTCGATATCGTTGGCATCCAGAAAAGCCTCGAATGCCGGTTCCGGCCGATCCGCATAGGCGACGATGCGCGCCTCGGTGTTCAGCAGCAACCGTACCTTGGCGAAGGCCTCGTCCCCATTGCCGAACACCGCCACGCTTTTCTGCGCGACGCGAAAGAATGCCGGAAAGACGGACAATTTCTGCGACATAACGAGGGGACGGCTCCTTTTGCAGGCTGCGGCAAATATCCCCTATAGGCCGGAACAATTGAAGGAACAGAAATTTCAATGCTTTTCGGGTCACGTATTGTTTTGCTCGACAGCCAATCATTTTGAGCAAATATCTCCGGACCTCTGAACCGCCCGGTGGTTCAGCCATTGCGCCGATCGGCCGTCCTCCGTTAAATGCCGGCTCTAAGCAGGAGACCGAGACAATGAAACAGACCCAACTGGCAGAGCGCCTCCTGACCGTCATCGAAGAGGACATACTGCCGCTCACCGAAAAGGGCGTAGCCGACGGCAACAAGGTGTTCGGGGCCGCTATCCTGCGCAAGTCCGATCTGTCGCTGGTGCTGGCCGAAACCAATAACGAAACCGAAAATCCGCTGTGGCATGGCGAGGTGCACACGCTCAAGCGCTTCTACGAGATGGCCGAGACGCCGGACACGCGCGAGCTGATCTTCCTGTCGACGCATGAGCCCTGCTCCATGTGTCTCTCGGCGATCACCTGGGCAGGTTTCGATAACTTCTACTACTTCTTCAGCCACGAGGATTCGCGCGACAGCTTCGCCATCCCGCATGACCTCAAAATCCTGAAGGAGGTCTTTCGGCTCGAACCGGGCGGCTACGCCCGCCAGAATGCGTTCTGGAAATCGGCGTCCATCGCGGCACTGATGCAGGAGGCCGATCCGGAAACGCGGCAGCGGCTCACCGGCCAGGACGCCCGCATCCGGGCACGCTACGATCGTCTGTCCGATACCTATCAGGCGAGCAAAGATACCAACGCCATACCGCTGAATTGACCATGGAAGCTTCCCGCGACATTCAACGCCTGCTCGATATCATGGCCGCGCTCCGCGACCCGGAGACGGGCTGCCCCTGGGATATCGTGCAGACGTTCGAGACGATCCGGCCTTACACGATCGAAGAGGCCTATGAGGTCGCCGACGCCATCGAGCGTCATGACATGGACGACCTGTGCGACGAACTCGGGGACCTTTTGCTGCAGGTGGTCTTTCACGCACGCATGGCCGAGGAGACCGGCGCGTTTTCCTTCGGAGACGTCGTCGAAGCCATCACGCGCAAGATGATCCGCCGCCATCCGCATGTCTTCGCCCGCTCCGACGCCGACACCGCCGAGGCGGTGAAGCTGCAATGGGACGAGATCAAACAGGCCGAAAAGGCCGACCGGCGGCAACGGCGCCTGCGGCGCGGCGTGTCGCAAGAGGAGCACGCGGGCCATCTCGGCTCGATCCAGCGCAGCTTTCCGGCGCTGGTCGAAGCGTTGAAGCTGCAGGAACGGGCGGCAAAGGTCGGCTTCGACTGGTCCGAGCCTGAGCCGATCCTCGACAAGGTCGAGGAGGAAATCGGCGAGCTGCGGCAAGCACTGAAAGACGGAGACCGGAGGAAGGTCGCAGACGAGCTCGGCGACCTGATCTTCGCGCTCGTCAATATCGGCCGCCATGTCGGCAGCGATCCGGAAATGGCTCTGCGCGGCACCAATACCAAGTTCCGGCGCCGTTTCGGCCACATCGAGAAGGAACTGGAAGCCGGAGGCGAAACGCTCGACGCGGCATCGCTGGAGCGCATGGAAGAACTCTGGCAGGCGGCGAAGGCTATCGAAAGGCAGCTGACGTAGGCTTGTGGCGTTACCCACTGCGTCGATGCTGCTCCTCATTCCTGTGCCTGTCACGGGAATTCAGCCAGGCCAAGTCATTGGACTGAAAAGGCTCTTCCGCGCCGCAGACGCAGCGCTGCCGGATTCCTGTGACGAACACGGGGATGAGGGCGGAAAGGCGCGCCCGCTCTTATAACCTGTGCGGACAGCCAGGAAATGGCGCAACACTCCTGGCCGCTACCAATCCTCTTCGACGGTCTTCGGGCCGTTGCCCAGCCGCCTCTCGAGCTCAGTGGCCTCTCCCTCCGTCAGACGCAGATCCAGGCTTACGCGCCCATCTTCGAGGTCTTCGCGGCCATCGACGATCGCATGCTGGTAGACCCAAGGCAGCAACTGTAGCTGATCGAGACCCAGAACGACGGTGCACTCGGTCATGACGCCCGAAAGACGCCGGCCAATTTCAGCGAGAAGATCGTCGACACCATCGCCGGTCATGGCCGAAACGGCGACCGTGTTGTCGGCGCCCGCTGCCTTCTTCACCAGCGCTTCGCGCACCTCCGGCTCGACCTTGTCGATCTTGTTCCAGACCTCGACAATGCGCTCGGCCCCCTCCTTCTCGTCGATACCGAGATCGGCGAGGATGCGCAGCACGTCGCTTGCCTGCGCCTGATTATCCGGATCGGAAAGGTCGCGTACATGCAGGACCAGGTCGGCCTCGAGTACCTCTTCCAGCGTCGCCCTGAAGGCGGCGACCAGATGCGTCGGCAGATCGGAAATGAAGCCGACGGTGTCGGAGAGGATGACCATACGCCCATGCGGCAGTTTCAGCCGCCTCAGCGTCGGGTCCAGCGTCGCGAAGAGCATGTCCTCGGCGAGCACGCCGGCCCCCGTCATCCGGTTGAAAAGTGTCGATTTGCCCGCGTTTGTATAGCCTACGAGCGCGACGATCGGATGCGGCACCTTCTTGCGCTTCGACCGGTGAAGCTGGCGCGTGCGCCGCACCTGCTCCAACTCGCGCTCCAGTTTGACGATCCTGTCCTGCAGCAGCCGGCGGTCGGCCTCGATCTGCGTTTCGCCGGGTCCGCCCATGAAACCCGCGCCGCCACGCTGCCGTTCGAGGTGCGTCCAGCTGCGAACCAGGCGGCCTTTCTGATAATTGAGATGTGCGAGGTCGACCTGCAGCGTACCCTCCCTGGTGGAGGCGCGCCGGCCGAAGATTTCCAGAATGAGGCCGGTGCGGTCGATGACCTTGGCGTTCCATTCCTTCTCGAGATTGCGCTGCTGGACAGGCGTCAGCGGGTGATCGACGATCACGAGCCCCGCATCCTTCTCGCTCAGGACGTGACCGATCTCCTCGATCTTGCCGGTGCCGAGCAGCGTGCCCGGTTTTGGCTGGGCGACGGGAACGATCATGCCGTGAACGACGTCGAGATCGATGGCGAGCGCCAGCCCCGTCGCCTCCTCCAGCCGGCTTTCGTCCGAACGCGTGGCGGGCTGCGCAACCATGTCGGCAGACGCCTTCCCCGTCTTTTTCAGGATCGGAACGACGACGACGGCACGCGAATCATCGCGGAGCCTCTCGAGCTCCGGAATGATCGACGACGATTTTGAATCACGCTTGGTAATGTTCCTCACATCCCGTCAGGAGGCAGCTTCCTCATTCTCGAACATCTGCAACGGCTGGCCCGGCATGATCGTCGAGATGGCGTGCTTGTAGACGAGCTGAGAATGACCGTCGCGGCGCAACAGCACACAGAAATTGTCAAACGATGTTACGACACCCGTCAGCTTGACGCCGTTGATGAGGAATATGGTCAAAGAAATTTTTTGCTTGCGGACCGTGTTGAGAAAGAGATCCTGCAAGTTTTGAGAACGTTCCGCCATCGCGCCGCTTCTTTCTTATTTGCCGGCATTCTTGCGCCGGTGCATTTTGTTAATTTTTAAGGTGTCACGTACGATCCCGGCACCTCCGCAGGGTTTGGTATCAAATCACCGTCTTTTCCGCAATGTCGAAAAAGGCCTCGCGAATATTCTGTGCTATGCTTCCTGGATGACCGTTGCCGATCGTCTTTCCGTCGATGGAAACGACGGGAAAGCAGATGCTGGTAGCAGCGGTGATGAAGACCTCCCGCGCTGCGAGCATTTCTTCCACGGAGAAGGCCGTTTCCTCGATCGTGAGGCCCAGCGGCCCGGCCACGTCCATCAGGGTGGTGCGGGTCACGCCGCGCAGAATGCCGCTGTCCGCCGGGCGGGTGCGTAACGTCCCTTCGCGGTCCACGATCCATACATTCGTCGCGGCCCCCTCTTTGACCATGCCGTCCACGTCGACGAAGATCGCCTCCTGCGCGCCGGCTTCCTTCGCCTGCTGGCGGGCAAGCACATTCGGAAGAAGGCCGACACTCTTGATATCGACTCGATCCCACCGGTTCTCCGGCACCGTTATCGCTGATATGCCCTCGGCATTCTTCCGGGCGATCGCCCCGGGGTCCGTGCGCTTGGCGGTGACGACGATGGACGGCGGCGTATCAGCTTGCGGGAAAACATGATCCCGCCGCGCGACGCCGCGGGTAACCTGCAGATAGAAGAGCCCGTTGCGGACCCTGTTTCGGCGCAGCACCTCCCGGATGACATGGATCAGCGCCGCACGGCTCATCGGCCAACCTATCCTGAGCTCGCCCAGGGAGCGCCCGAGGCGATCGAGGTGTCGGGTCAGGTCGATGATGAAGCCGTGCCGCACCTCGCAGACCTCGTAGACTCCGTCGGCAAACTGGTAACCCCGGTCCTCGACGTGAATGGCGGCTTCGGCGTGCTGGACGTAAGTGCCGTTGACATAGGCGATTCTCGGCATGGCTGAGGCCCTCAGAAATATTGAATGCTGACGCGGAAGAGCTGTTCGACATCGCGGACGGTCTCGGCGGCCGCAAGGAGGACCACGCGGTCCTTCGCCTTGATCCGGGTGTTGCCGTCTGGGCGCACATAGGCCTTGTCGCGATAGAGCGCGCCGATGCGGATACCTTCCGGCAATTCGAGCTCGCGCAGCGCCTTGCCGACCAGCGGAGAGGTTTCGAGCGCCTCAGCCTCGATCACCTCCGCCATGCCGTTCTGCACGGCATAGACCGACCGGATGCGGCCTTTTCGCACGTGCTGCAGCACACGCGAGATGGTGACGGCGCGCGGATTGATATAGGCGTCGACACCGGCGGCGCCGGCGAAGTCCTGATAGGCGGGTTCGTTGATCAGCACGAGGGTCGACTTCGCTCCCAGCCTCCTGGCAAGCATGCTCCCGAGGATGTTGATCTGATCGTTATTCGTCAGCGCGACGACGAGATCCGCCTCCTGGACATCCGCTTGCGCCAGGATCCGCTGATCCATGGCCGAGCCGTGGAGGACCACCGTGCTGTTGAGCTTGTCGGCGACGAGCACGGCGCGGTCGCGATCGTTTTCGACGAGTTTCACCCGCATGCGCGGCTGCTGTTCCTCGATCGTTCGCGCGACGAAATAGCCGATATTGCCGGCGCCGAGGATGATTATCCGCCGCGCCTCCTGTTCTTCATGGCCGAAGAGCGCCAGCGTGCGGCGGGCATGGTCGCGGTCGCAGACCACGTAGGCGAGATCGCCGGTCTTCAACTGGTCGGAGGAATGCGGAACGATCAGCTTGCCGTCGCGGAAGATACCGGTGACGGTCGCGTGCAGATCGGGGAAGAGCTCGCTCAGTTGCTGCAACGGCGTGTCGACGACGGGGCAGTCTTCCATGCATTCGATCGCAACCATCGCGATCCGATCTTCCGCGAAGCGCACCACGTCGGTGGCGCCGGGAAAGGAAATGCGGCGAAGCACGAGCCGCCCTACCTCGATTTCCGGAGAGATCGTCACGTCGATCGGAACGTTCTCGCGCGAAAAGAGGTCGGAATATTCGGGCGCTAGATAACTCTGCGCGCGGATGCGGGCGACCTTGGTCGGTACGTTGAAAATCGCATGCGCTACTTCGCAGGCGACGATGTTGACCTCATCGTACAGCGTTACCGCAATGAGCATGTCGGCCTGGTCGGCGCCCGCCTTCGCCAGTACATCCGGATGCGCCCCGTGGCCGACGTAACCACGCACGTCCAGCGTTTCGGTTATGTAGGCAATCAGCGCGGCCGACGTATCGATCACCGAAACGTCGTTATTCTCGCGCGACAGCCGCTCGGCGATGCCGTAGCCGACCTGCCCTGCCCCGCATATGATCACCTTCATTGCTATTCCTTACGTCTGGGACGGATCTGCCGACGGCTCGAGATGGGGCGAAATGCGCCCCCTCCGTTTTAACTACACGCCCAACGACTTCAGCTTGCGATGAAGGGCGGAGCGCTCCATGCCCACGAATTCGGCGGTACGCGAGATATTGCCGCCGAAGCGATTGATCTGGGCGATCAGATAATCGCGTTCGAACATCTCGCGAGCCTCCCGCAGCGGTAAGGTCATGATGTGCTGATCGCTTTGCGCCGAGATCTTCGGCAGGGTGTCCCCCACCTCGTTCGGCAGCATGTCGGCGGTGATCGGCGTATCGGGACCGTCGCTGCGCGCAAGGATCATCAGGCGCTCGATGTTATTGCGCAACTGGCGAATATTGCCGGGCCAATCATGCGCCTGCAGCACGGCCAGCGCGTCCTCGCCTATCTTGCGGGGACGGATGCCGGCCTGTTCGCTTACCTGTCGCATGAACATGTCGACCAGGAAAGGGATGTCCTCGCGCCGCTCCGCAAGAGCGGGAACGCGCACCGGAATGACCGCGAGCCGGTGATAAAGGTCCTCGCGGAACAGGCCCTCGGTGATCATGTTCTCGAGATTGTAGGCGGTCGAGGAGATGATGCGGACATCGACCTTGACGCGCTTGGAGCCGCCGACCCGCTCGAACTGCTGATCGACGAGGACGCGCAGGATCTTGTTCTGCGTTTCGCGCGGCATTTCGCCGACCTCGTCCAGGTAAAGGATGCCCCCGTGCGCCTCCTCGAGCGCACCGGTCCGACGCGGCTGCCCCGTGGTTCCTTCGGTACCGAAAAGCGCGATCTCCATTCTGTCGGGCGTGATCGCAGCCGCATTGAGAGCCACGAAAGGACCGTTGGCACGAGCGGACTTGCGATGGATCATCCGCGCCACGAGTTCCTTGCCGGAGCCGGACGGTCCCTGGATCATGATGCGGCTGTTGGTCGGCGCCACTTTCTCGATCATCTGGCGCAGCTGCGACACGGCTACGGAGGTTCCGATCAGCTCCACCGGATCGCCCGACTTCCTTTTCAGCTCATAGACCTCGCGCTTGAGCTTGGAATTCTCGAGCGCCCGCTCGGCGATCAGTATCAGCCGGTCGGCCTTGAACGGCTTCTCGATGAAATCATAGGCTCCGCGCTTGATCGCGGAAACGGCGGTTTCGATGTTGCCGTGACCTGAGATCATCACCACCGGCAAGTCGGGGTGGCGGTTCTTGATCTCGTCGAGCAGTGCCAAGCCGTCGAGCTTGCTGCCCTGCATCCAGATGTCCAGGAAGATCAGGCGCGGTACACGGTCGTTGATCGCCGCGAGCGCGCTCTCGCTGTCGAAAGCGGTCCGCGTTTCATGGCCCTCGTCCGACAGGATTCCCGAGACGATCTCGCGAATATCCTCCTCGTCATCCACAACCAGAATATCAGCCGCCATTGGTATTACCCTTATCCTTCAAATTATCTTCGCCCCCGGTCTCGCCGGCGGGCGGCAGAACCACCCGGATCATCGCCCCGGCGCCGCCGTCGAAGTCCGACGGTGCGTCGTGCAGTTCCAGTTGCCCGCCGTGGTCCTCGATGATCTTCTTGACGATAGCGAGGCCGAGACCGGTGCCCTTATCCCGCATCGTCATGTACGGCTCCAGAATTCGGTGCCGGTTCTCGGTCGGAAGCCCCTTGCCGTTGTCGATGACGTCGACCACGAAACGGCCGGTGGTATCATCGCGACGGGATCGGACGACGACCGTCGGCGCGCCTCGTGACGTTCCCGCGGGCACGGCTTCGATCGCCTCCACCGCGTTCTTGACGAGATTGCCGAATGCCTGACCGAGCATGCGGCCGTCGAACTGCCCCTCCAGCGGTTCGTCGCCGAAATCGCGGACGAAGTTGATGTGGCTGTTGCCCATCTCGCGCAGGAATACGGCGTCCTTCAGGATCGCCCGCAGGTCGGACTTCTCCTTCGTCGGCTTCGGCATGCGCGCAAAGGCGGAGAATTCGTCGACCATCCGGCCGATGTCCTCGACCTGTCGCACGATCGTTTCGGTGCACTGGTCGAAGACCGCGCGGTCCTCCTGATCGATCTGCCTGCCGTAGCGGCGTTTCAGCCTCTCGGCCGAGAGCTGGATCGGCGTCAGCGGGTTCTTGATCTCGTGTGCAATTCGGCGGGCAACGTCCGCCCAGGCGGTGGAGCGCTGCGCGATTACGAGATCCGTGATGTCGTCGACGGTGATGACATAGGAACCATGCGATTCGTCGCCCTCCTCGCGCGTCACCTGAACGTTCATCGTGCGCTCGGTGCCGCCGCGCATGATGTTGATCTGCTTGCGGTAATCGTTGCGGTAGCGGCTCTCGGCCTCAACCAGAACCGCTTCGATTTCCGGGGCCACGTCGCTGAGACTCGCGCCGATGAGCTCCGGCGCCGCCTTCTTGAGCATCCCTTCCGAAGACGGATTGAAGATGGTGATGCGGCGATCCCTGCCGACGCCGATGACTGCCGCCGTCACGCCGGAGAGCACAGCCTCGATGAAGCGGCGGCGTTGGTCGACCTCGTCCTTCGCCACCAGGATCTGATCCTGCTGGGTGCGAATTTCGCTCACCATCTTGTTGAACGTGCGCGACAGGTTGCCGACGTCGCCGTCGACGGCGCGCACCGGAACGACGACGTCGAGATTGCCTGAAGCGACGCTGTCGGCCGCGCCGATCAGCTGCCGGATCGGCCGGACGATGCGGTCGGCGACTGCAATGGCCGTCCAGATCGCCGCCAGCAGCACGATCAGGGCAAAACCGATGTAAAGGACGCCGAAGGCGATCTGCAGGGAGGTACGCCCGGCCTCGAGCGTCTTGTATTCCGCAGTGTTCTCTTCCATCAGCCGCATCGATCGCATGACTTCAGGGTCGACGTTTCTGACGGTGTAGAGATAGGTGCCCGGAATGTTTTCGAGCGGAATGACGGCTCCAACCAGATTGGTCACGCCCGGCGGAATAAGCGTCGGCTGACCGGCGATGGTGCTCTTCAGCGCGTCCTGCGGGATCGCCGGCAGCGGACGATCGGTTGAAATATTGGCCTGGAGTATGGCGCTGCCGTCGGCACGCACGAGGAATGCGCCGAGCATGCCGCGCCCCCTCGCCTGCCGTGTCATCAGCTCGACGAAGCCGGTGCGGTCGAGGCTATAGAGCTGGCGATTGCGCTCCAGGTCGTTGGCCATCGACACCGTCTGACCCTGAAGGTAGCTGGCATTCTCGAGGACATAGGCCTGCGCGACGTTCAGGGAGGAACGGACGATCGCCTGCGTACGGAGCGAGAACCAGCGGTCGAGGCCGACGTCGAGGGTAATGCTGGCGAAGATCGCGACGAGGATCGCCGGCGTGATCGCGACGATCGAGAAGAGTGCGACGATGCGCACATGCAGGCGCGCTGCAGCTCTTCCCTTACTGCGCGCCCTGAGCAGCCTGAAGATCTCGCGAGCAATGAGGTAGATCAGGCCTACGACAAACAGGCCGTTGATGCCGGCGCAGGCGATCACGATGTTTCTCTCGGGCCGGATCGGGGTCAGACCGAGAAGAACGAGCAGCGACAAGGTGGCGCAGATCAGGGCACCGGTGGCGAGCATAAGCCCCGGCAATGCGAAGGAGGCTCGCCGGTCCTGGGCAGCAGTGACTCCGTCCTCCGTGCCCAATGGCAAGGCCATTCCATCCACCATGAAAAGTGCTACCCCCAACCGGCGTACCGACGACACCGGCACACGCCTGCGTCCGGACCGAGACATTGAACCCTGCAGCGCCGCGTCTCCTTTCGGATACGCAAAGCTCCCGCCCGCACCGGTCTGATCGACTGGCTGCGGCCGAGCGCCGGCGAATCGACGCTTATGCGCGGTTCAAGCAACGCATTGTGGCGAAAATGCAACGGTGTTGCATCTCAGTCAAGCGCTACGCGAGCTGCGGTACACCGAGACACCGAGTTCGCGGATCTTCTTGCGCAGTGTATTGCGGTTGAGACCCAGGAGGTCGGCCGCCTTGATCTGGTTGCCGCGGGTCGCCGTCAAGGCGGCGAGAATCAGAGGATACTCCATCTCCGCAAGGACGCGATCGTAAAGGCCGGAAGGCGGTAAGGCATCGCCGAAGCTCGCGAAATACTGCCGCATGTTCTCCTCGACCGCCTGCGATATCGACAGCGAGCCCGAACGCGCCGCGGCCTTCTCGATCGGGCTGTCCGGGATCTCCGAACGCAGTTCGTTCTCGATGATTTCCCGGGTGATCACATCCTGTGGATAAAGTGCCGTCAGACGGCGGACGAGGTTCTCGAGCTCGCGCACATTGCCCGGCCAGGGATGCGTCTTCATCAGTTCGAGAGCCTCCTGATCGAAGCGCTTGACGTCGAGCCCTTCCTTTTCGGCCTGCTGGACGAAATGCCGGACAAGGTCGGAAATGTCTTCGGCTCGGTCCCTCAGGGGCGGCAGGCGCAGCGGCACGACGTTCAGGCGATAGTAGAGGTCCTCGCGGAAAAGACCCTGATTGATCGATTGTTTCAGGTCCTTGTTGGTGGCAGCGACGATGCGGACATCCGAGCGGATCGGCGTGCGTCCGCCGACGGTCGTATACTCGCCCTGCTGCAGCACGCGCAGGAGACGCGTCTGCGCATCCATCGGCATGTCGCCGATTTCGTCGAGGAAGAGCGTCCCCCCTTCGGCCTGCTCGAAACGGCCGGTGGAGCGCGTCTGGGCGCCGGTGAAAGCCCCCTTCTCATGACCGAACAGTTCCGACTCGATGAGGTCGCGCGGGATCGCTGCCATGTTGATGGCGACGAAGGGGCCATTTCTCCGCTTGCCATAGTCGTGCAACGCACGGGCAACGAGTTCCTTGCCGGTGCCGGACTCGCCGGTGATCATCAGCGTGAGGTCGGTCTGCATCAGCCGGGCAAGAACGCGGTAGATTTCCTGCATGGCGGCGGAACGGCCGACGAGCGGCATTCCGTCCTGCGAATCGTCCTCGAGCTTCGAGGGCCGCCGCTTCGGTTCGGCGAGCGCCCGGCCGATAATGCCGATCAGCTCCGTCAGATCGAAGGGCTTGGGCAGGTAGTCGTAAGCGCCCTTCTCCGAAGCCTTGATGGCCGTCATGAAGGTATTTTGCGCGCTCATCACGAGAACCGGCAGATCCGGCCGCGCCTTCTTGATCCGCGGCAGGAGATCGAAGGCGTTTTCATCCGGCATCACGACATCGGTCACGACGAGGTCGCCGTCGCCGGCTGCTATCCAGCGCCAGAGGGTCGCAGCATTGGAGGTGATGCGCACATCGTATCCGGCACGGCTGAGCGCCTGGTTCAGCACGGTGCGAATGGCTGCGTCGTCATCCGCGACGAGGATCGTTGCGCCCGTCATCCATTGGTTCCTTTTGTCATCGGAGTTTCGTCATCGGCCGCCAGCCCCTTGGATGCCGGCATGAGAACGCGGAAGGTCGTGCGGCTATGCTGGCTGTCACACTCGACGATGCCGCCGTGGCCGCCGATGATCTTGGCCACAAGCGCCAGGCCGAGACCGGACCCGTTCGTCTTGGTGGTGATGAACGGGTCGAAAAGATGCGGCAGCAGATCGGAGGGGACGCCCGGACCGTTGTCATGCACGCAGAATTCCAGAGGCAGCGAGATCTTTTCGCGCGTTCCGGCGACCGAGAGGCGAATGCCCGGCCGGTAGGCCGTCGTCAGCAGAATCTCGCCGTCCGCCCTGTCGCCGATCGCCTCGGCCGCATTCTTGATCAGGTTCAGGAAGACCTGAACCAACTGGTCGCGGTTTGCGAAAACCGGGGGAAGCGACGGATCGTAATGTTCCGAAATCCTGATTCTCCGGGCAAAGCCGGCCTTAGCGATCGCCTTGACGTGGTCGAGCACCGCATGGATGTTGAGCGGCAGACGGTCGACCGGGCGCTCGTCGGAGAAGACCTCCATCCGGTCTACAAGCGAGACGATTCGGTCCGTTTCGTCGCAGATCAGTCTCGTCAGCGCGCGATCCTCGTCATTGACGGAGGTTTCCAGGAGCTGCGCGGCGCCGCGAATGCCCGAAAGCGGATTCTTGATCTCGTGGGCGAGCATCGAAGCAAGGCCGGTGACGGACCGCGCTGCGGCACGGTGGGTGAGCTGGCGGTCGATCTTGTCCGCCATGGACCGCTCCTGAAAGACGATCACCACCGATCCGGGTTGCGACAGTACCGGGGCCACATAAAGGTCGACGAGCTTGTCGGCTCCAAGGCGCGGAGAACTGAGGTCCACCCGGTACTCGTTGACCGCCGCCCGCCGCTCGCGAACCTGCTCTATCAGCGTCAGGAGCGGGCTGCCGAACGGAATGAAAGCGCTGATATCGTGCCGCGCAAGATGGTTGGCACTGGCCCCGAAGAAGGATTCGGCCTCCCAGTTCGCAAAGGCGACGAAGCCGTTCTCGTCCACAAGGATGACCGGGTTCTGGATCGCGTTCAGCACGGCCATGGAAAGATCGTTGGCACCTTCCACCGGTGCCGTTGCCTTCTCGGTCATGCCGCAATCTCCTCCCTCGCCGCCGCATCGTAGGAGCGCGCAATGGCGGCAACCACGCTGTCGCGTACGAAACCCGTATCGGTCGATGTCAGGATCGCTGCCTTCTCCGAAGCGGGAAGCTCCGGCGCGAAACGATCGAGATACCAGCCCGCATGTTTACGGGCGGTGCGCAGCCCGACCTCCACGCCGTAGAATTCGAGCATCATCTCGTAATGCTCCGCGAAAATGCGGGCGACGCCCGCCGCATCCGGGTGAGCAGCAGCGCCGGCGAGAACGCCGGCATGCCACGGCCGACCCTGGCAGGATCGACCGACCATGACGGCGTCCGCACCCGACCGGCGCAGGATCTCATGCGCATCCGCAACCGTGTCCACATCGCCATTGGCAATCAGCGGGACGGAGACAACCTCGCGGACGGCCCGGATCGCATCCCAGTCGGCCTTGCCGTTGTAGAACTGCATGCGTGTGCGTCCGTGAATGGTGATCGCCTTCACGCCTGCCTCCTCGGCCCTGCGGGCAATCAGCGGCGCATTGATCGAATTCTCATCCCAGCCGAGCCGCATCTTGAGCGTTACCGGGACCTTGGCTGCTTTGACCGTCGCCTCGATCAGCGAAAGAGCATGATCCGGATCGCGCATCAGCGCAGATCCGGAATAGCCGCCGGTTACCTTCTTCGCAGGGCAGCCCATATTGATGTCGATGATATCGGCGCCATTGGCCTCGACGATCCTCGCCGCCTCGGCCATCCAGTGCGATTCACGCCCGGCGAGTTGCACCATGTGCGGATCGATGCCTGAATTCTTCAGCCGCGCCCAGGACTCGGCGGCATTACCGACCAGTTCTCGGCTCGCCACCATCTCGGTCACGACGAACCCCGCGCCGAAACGCCAGGCAAGCATGCGAAAGGGCAGATCCGTCACGCCGGACATAGGCGCGAGCGCTACGCGATTGCGGATTTCGACATTCCCGATCCGAAGCGAGGGTGAAAAAGCCGTCAAGGGCAAATGCATATCTTTCAGGCACATGAAAATCTTGCACTATTTTTAGACATTGTTCTTCTGCTTGCCAAGCCTTTTCGACGCACGGGACAAAATTCCTGGCATGGCTGGCCATGGCATGACCTTCGCGGTACATCACGGCGAATATTGGCGAATGCGGGACCACATACAGAAGATGCAAGGCGAAGAACAGTTCTCCTGCGGCGTCGTGATCGTTGCGGCCGGCCGCGGCGAGCGCGCCGGTCAGTCGGCCGAGGGACCGAAGCAATACCGCACGATCGGCGATCGCCCCGTTATCGCCCATACGCTTGACACTTTCGCGACATGGCCCGGAGCGGGACCTGTCGTCGTCGTGATCCACCCCGATGACGAAGAGCTGTTCGCGGCGGCCCGCAAGCGGATGGCCGGGACTGTGGAACTGACGGTGGTCCACGGCGGAGCGACGCGCCAGCTTTCGGTGCTCGCCGGGCTGGAAGCGGTCGCCGCTACGGGCACGGAATACGTGATGATCCACGACGCGGTGCGCCCCTTTTTCGATCACGCACTGCTCGACCGCTGCGGTGCGGCGCTTCGTGACGGCGCCGAGGCCCTCCTGCCGGCAATTGCGGTCGCCGATACGCTGAAGCGTACGACGACCGCCGGCTTCGTCGCCGAGACCGTTCCGCGAACCGATCTCTACGCCGCACAGACGCCGCAGTGCTTCCGCCTCGAGTCGATCCTCTCCGCTCACCGGCAAGCGGCGGCAAGCGGCAAGTCCGACTTTACCGACGACGCCTCGATCGCCGAATGGGCCGGCATCCCCGTCCTTCTGGTGGAAGGATCCGTGGACAATTTCAAGTTGACACTCCGGAGGGACCTGTCGATGGCAGACGAGAAACTGACCCGCATGGCCATTCCCGATGTGCGCACGGGCAACGGCTATGACGTGCATCAACTCGTGGACGGCGACGGCGTCACCCTCTGTGGCGTCTTCATCCCCCACGACCGCAAACTCTCCGGCCATTCCGACGCGGACGTAGCCCTGCATGCCTTGACCGACGCTCTGCTCGCCACTTGCGGTGCCGGCGATATCGGCGACCACTTCCCGCCATCCGACCCGCAGTGGAAGGGCGCGCCTTCGCGCATCTTTCTCGAGCACGCTGCGCAGATCGTGCGCGAGCGCGGCGGCACTATCACCAATGCCGACATATCGCTGATTGCCGAGGCGCCCAAGGTCGGGCCGCATCGTCAGCAGATGCGCGAAAACCTTGCAGCGATACTCGGCGTTTCGCTCGACCGCTGTTCGATCAAGGCGACGACCAACGAGAAACTCGGCTTTGTCGGGCGGAACGAAGGAATTGCGGCGATCGCCACCGCAACCGTCGTCTATACATCACGGAGCAAGCTCGATGTGGACGACCGATACTGAAGACAAAGCGCGCGCCATAATCCAGGATTTCACCTCCCGCGGACTTAAACTGGCGACCGCGGAGTCCTGCACCGGCGGCCTGATCGCCGGTGCCTTGACGGAAATCGCAGGCTCGTCTTCCGTCGTCGACCGCGGCTTCGTCACCTATTCCAACGACGCGAAGGTCGAGATGCTCGGCGTGAACCCCGCAACGCTTGCAGCACATGGCGCCGTCTCGCGTGAGACGGCAATGGAGATGGCCCGCGGCGCGGTTTCGCACTCAGGCGCCGATATCGCCATAGCCGTCACGGGCATAGCCGGCCCGGGCGGCGGCTCCGCCGAGAAGCCCGTCGGCCTCGTTCACCTCGCCGTTGCCGCTCGTGACGGCGCGATGGTTCATCGGGAGATGCTTTACGGAGACATCGGCCGGGCTGCGGTGCGGCTTGCTACGGTTCACACGGCGCTCGATCTGGTCGCAGAACTGGCTCACACCCCGTAGATCACATCCGCCCGCTTTTCGAATGCTTCGGAAAACATGCGGAAGGCGCGATCGAACATCGAGCCCATGAGCGCGCCCAGAAGGCGGCTCTTGAATTCATAGTCGATGCAGAAATGCACGATCGATTGGCTTTCGTTCACGGGCTCGAAACGCCAGACATTGTCGAGGTACTTGAACGGACCCTCGATATAGTTGACGTCGATGATCCGCTCCTCACTTTTGAGAAGGACCTGCGTCGTGAATGTTTCTCGGATCGCCTTGTAACCCACGGTCATGTCGGCAAGCAGCAGCACCTTGCCGTCGCGCTCCTTGCGCGAGCGTACGCTCAGCGCTTCGCAAAGGGGCAGGAACTCCGGATAGCGCTCGACATCGGCGACGAGAGCGAACATCTGCTCGGCCGAGTGCTTGACGACGTGGTTGGTTTCGAAATGCGGCATGAATCTGAGTTAAGGCTGCCACGCCAGAAGATCAAGGAGGCGGCGCATTTGTGCCCGGCTTCCTGTTGGTGGCCGCGGAGTGTTGCAACGAGTCTCCTTCGCCCCGCTTGCGGGGAGAAGGTGGCCGGCAGGCCGGATGAGGGGTGGAAGCAGGCGGACTACTCCGCCGCGGCCAGCTTCTTCTCCCGCGCCGCCTTCAGCCTTGCGAAATCATCGCCGGCATGGTGCGACGAGCGGGTCAGCGGGCTTGAGGAGACCATCAGGAAGCCCTTGGTGTAGGCGACCGTCTCGTAGGATTTGAATTCTTCCGGAGTGACGAATTTCTCGACCTTGTGATGCTTGCGGCTCGGCTGCAGATATTGGCCGATTGTCAGGAAATCCACATCGGCGGTACGCAGGTCGTCCATGAGTTGCAGCACTTCGTTGCGCTCCTCGCCGAGGCCGACCATGATGCCCGACTTGGTGAACATGGTGGGGTCGAGTTCCTTCACGCGCTGCAGAAGCCGGATCGAATGGAAGTAGCGCGCGCCCGGTCGGACCGTCAGGTAGTTGGACGGAACCGTTTCCAGGTTGTGGTTGAAGACGTCCGGCTTTGCGGCCACGACACGCTCCAGCGCGCCGGGCTTGCGCAGGAAATCGGGCGTCAGGATTTCGATCGTGGTTTCCGGCGAGGCATCCCGGATCGCGAAGATGACCTTCTCGAAATGCTCGGCGCCGCCATCCTCGAGGTCGTCGCGGTCGACGGAGGTGATGACGACGTGGCTCAGGCCCATCTGCTTCACCGCCTTGGCGACATTTGCCGGCTCGTCCAGATCAAGGGCATTGGGCTTGCCGGTCGCGACGTTGCAGAAGGCACACGCACGGGTGCAGATCTCGCCCATGATCATGAACGTTGCGTGCTTCTTGTCCCAGCACTCGCCGATGTTCGGGCATCCGGCTTCCTCGCAGACCGTCACGAGCTTGTGGCTCTTCACGATCGAACGTGTCTCCTGGTACCCCTTCGAGGTCGGTGCCTTCACACGGATCCAGTCCGGCTTGCGCAGGACCTCGGTGTCGGGCCGGTGGGCCTTTTCCGGGTGGCGAACACGCTGCGCCCGATCCGAGACGGCGTCGAAAACCGTTACCATGTGTCTTCCTTCATAGTGACGGGCGAGCGGCAGCAAGGCCGCCCGCACCCTGTCGCCTTATATAAACAGCCGGACATGAAAAGTCAGGCCACCATTTGCATGGCAGCCTGACGGCAAACGAATGGTGAATGGCCCTATCCCCGGACGGCGCGGCCCGCCGCAATCAACAGGCAGGCGCCGATGAATCCGATGATGAGATAGGCGACCCAGCCGGTGTAAGCCATCCCCAGGGCCGCGAGAATGAAATTCAATACCACGGCACCGATGATGCCGAGGATGATGTTTGCGAACAGCCCCATCTGGCTGTTCATGAATTTTTCCGCCAGCCAACCGGCAAGCCCGCCGATGATGATCGCCGCCAGGATACCTACGCCATTCAAGCTCATGAGAACCTCCCCGCATTGTAGATGCCATGCAATCAATGCGTGAAAAAGCCGAAAGTTCCGGACGGCCGCGCGTCATCAGGCGTTCAATACTCTGCCGTAGGCATCGAGCACGCTTTCCTTCATCATCTCGGAAAGGGTCGGGTGCGGGAACACCGTGTGCATCAGTTCCTCTTCGGTCGTCTCCAGGTTCATGGCGACGACGAAGCCCTGGATGAGTTCCGTCACTTCCGCCCCTACCATATGCGCGCCGATGAGTTCGCCGGTCTTCTTGTCGAAGATCGTCTTGATCAGGCCCTGGTCTTCGCCGAGCGCGATCGCCTTGCCGTTTGCGCCGAAGCTGTATCGGCCGACGCGGATGTCGCGGCCGAGTTCCTTGGCCTTCGCTTCCGTGAGGCCCACGGAGGCGACCTGCGGGTCGCAATAGGTGCAGCCCGGGATCTTGCCCTTGTCGAGCGGGTGCACGCCGGGAACCCCGGCAATCTTCTCGACGCAGATGACCCCCTCATGCTCGGCCTTGTGCGCCAGCATCGGCGGCCCGGCGACGTCGCCGATCGCATAGACGCCCGCGACATTGGTCTTGCCGTAGCCATCTGTGACGATGCAGCCGCGGTCGGTCTTCACGCCGAGAGCCTCGAGGCCGAGGTTCTCGATGTTGCCCTGAACGCCGACGGCGGAGATCAGACGGTCCGCCTTGATCGGCGTGACCTTGCCGTCCTTCGTCTCCACATGTGCCGTGACGTCGTTCGCGCCCTTCTCGACCTTCGTCACCTTGGCATCGGTGATGATCTTCAGGCCGCGCTTTTCGAGCTGCTTACGGGCGAAGGCGGAGATTTCCGCATCCTCGACCGGCATGATCTGCGGCAGCAGTTCGACGACGGTCACGTCGACGCCCATCGAGCGGTAGAAGCTCGCGAATTCGATGCCGATCGCGCCGGAGCCCATGACGAGCAGCGACTTCGGGAACTCCTCCGGCTTCATCGCTTCGAAATAGGTCCAGATCAGCTTGCCGTCCGGCTCGATGCCGGGGAGCGCGCGCGGGCGCGCCCCGGTTGCGACGATGATGTGCTTGGCCGTATAGGTGCCCTCTCCCTTGACGCCCTTCGGAACCGGGTTCTGCGGCTGGACGGCCGGCCTGGACGGCGCGCCGACGACGATCTCGCCGGCTTTGGTGAGCTTCGCCTCGCCCCAGATCACATCCACCTTGTTCTTCTTCATCAGGAAGGCGACGCCGCCGTTCAGCCGCGCAGAAACGCCGCGCGAGCGGGCAACGACATCCTTGACATTGGCGGTGATCTTGCCTTCGAGGGTCAGGCCGTAGTTCTTGGCATGGTTGGCATGATCGAGGATTTCGGCCGAGCGCAGCAGCGCCTTGGTCGGAATACAGCCCCAGTTGAGGCAGATCCCGCCCAGATGCTCCCGCTCGACGATGGCCGTCTTCAATCCCAGCTGCGCCGAACGAATGGCGGTCACATATCCGCCCGGACCCGAACCGACAACGATCACGTCGTAATTCTCAGCCATGTTTATCCTACCTTTGGTCAAGCGGCGTTGCGGGTGAAAAGCACCCAGTCGTGTTTTCTGCTGTCTTCGAAGAGCGGCACGGCCTCGGCGCGCGCCACCTCCTCGAAGCCGTTCAGCCTGTAAAGCGCCTGCGCCGTTTCATTGTGGCTTTCGGTGATCAGGCTCACCGGCGCCTGCCCAGCGCGGGAAAACTCGTACTCAAGCAGAGCGCGGCCTATGCCTTTACCGCGGTGATGGCGGTAGACGCCGAGGCTATCGATGAACCAGTGACCGACCACCCGCTTCTGCAGGAAAAGCAAGGGCGCAAGCACAGGATGTTTCGGTTCGATCTCGAGGATCGATGCATCGATGCCGTAGGAAACCGACACGCCGACGATCTCGTCTTCGATTTCGGCCACCATCGCATCGCGCCACGCACCGGGCCCGGTGTCCCGACGCAGCACGTTGCGGCCATGCTCGAAGGCGGTTTCCGCCGATTTGCCGTACCAGAGCCATGAGGCAAAGCCGTGTGAGGCGATGTCGATCAGGATCGCAAGTTCCGCTGCCTCGCTTCGCTTCGCAGGCCTGAGGGTCGCGCCAGTCGTCATCGTCAGAGCCCGAGCATCATCCGCACGACAGGCTCCAGTCCTCTGCCGACCGCCCGGGTGTTCTCCGCGTCGAGGTGGACACCGTCGATCGGCGTCGTCCTGGCCACCGATCCGCCGTCGAAGAAGCCGCAGTCGAGCTCGTCGGCGAGATCGCGATAAAGCGGCGCCAGCATTGCGGATTGCTCGACCCCGCCCGCGAACATGGCGGCAAAGGCGCTGTTGGCCGTCTCGCAGAGCGGCGGCGGCGAGACGATGAGGATCTCGGGCTCCTCCTCCGCTTCTGTCGGCCAGTCGTGCCTGCGCACCAGATTGACAAGGCGCTCGGTGCCCTTCACCGCACCGAAAGCGGTGCCGTGGATGATCGGCTTCATGTCGTTCGAGCCGAGGATGAACACGATGAGATCGAGTGGCGCGTGGGTGTGCAGGACCGTCGGAAGAACACGCGCGCCGTTCCGGTCGCAATCGGCGAGATGGTCGTCATAGGCGGTCGTCCGCCCGTTCAGCCCTTCGGCGATGACATGCACGTTCGAACCGAGCGCCTTTTGCAGCACGCTCGGCCAGCGGTCCTCCAGCGCATGCCGGCCGGAACCGCTTGCATCGTATCCCCAGGTCAGACTGTCACCGTAGCAAAGGACTGTCTTCATCTGCCTACTCGCTTTTCATGGGGAAAGGACCGGCTGGGAAGCCGGTCCGGATCGCATCAGACGAGCATGCCCATCGGGTTCTCGATGTAGCGCTTGAAGGCGGCGAGCAGTTCGGCGCCGAGGGCACCATCGACGCAGCGATGGTCTGTCGAAAGCGTGACGGTCATCACATTGGCGATGACCATTTCCTTGTTCTTGACGACGACACGGTCCTCGCCGGCGCCGACCGCGAGGATCGTCGCGTGCGGCGGATTGACGACCGCGGCGAAGTCCTTGACGCCCATCATGCCCATATTGGAGACGGCCGTGGTGCCGCCCTGATATTCTTCCGGCTTCAGCTTGCGTTCCTTCGCGCGCTTGCCGAGATCCTTCATCTCGTTGGAGATCGCCGAGAGGCTCTTCAACTCCGCCTGGCGGACGATGGGCGTGATCAGGCCGCCGGGAATGGAGACGGCAACGCCGACGTCCGCGTGCTTGTGCTTGACCATATTCTGATCGGTCCAGGACACATTCGCATCCGGAACGTCGCGCAGCGCCAGAGCAAGCGCCTTGATCACCATGTCGTTCACGGAAAGCTTGTAGACCGGTTTACCATCCTTTTCAGGTGCAGCGGCATTCAGCTGGGCGCGCAGCGCCAGAAGCGCGTCGAGCTCGCAATCGACCGAAACATAGAAATGCGGGATCGTCTGCTTCGATTCGACGAGGCGCTTGGCGATCGTCTTGCGCATGCCGTCATGCGGCACGAGTTCGTAGGAGCCCGGCTCGAAGAGCTTGAGGACGGCGTCCTCCGACATGCCCTTTGCGAGCGTCGCCGGAGCGGGAGCTGCTGCCGGCGCCGCCGTGGGCTTGGCTGCGCCGGAAGCGGCTGCCTCGACGTCCTTCTTGACGACGCGGCCATGCGGCCCGGAACCGGCGATCGCCGAAAGGTCGATGCCTGCCTCTTTCGCGAGGCGGCGTGCCAGCGGCGACGAAAAGATGCGCTTGCCTTCGCCATCGGCGGCTGCAGGGGAAGCCGGAGCAGCAACTTGCGGTGCCGGCGCTGCGGCGGGTGCCGGAGCAGCGGCCGGTGCCGCCTGGGCCGTTTCCTGCGGCTTCGCTGCCGGGGCGGCTCCCGCTGCGCCGTTGCCGCCCTTGGCGGCAGTCGCGACGTCTTCGCCCTCGGCGGCGAGAACCGCGATCAGCGCATTGACCTTGACGCCTTCAGTGCCGGCGGGAACGACGATCTTGGCGACCGTGCCCTCGTCGACGGCTTCCACTTCCATCGTCGCCTTGTCGGTCTCGATCTCGGCGATCACGTCGCCGGATTTGACCTTGTCGCCTTCCTTGACCAGCCACTTGGCCAGATTGCCTTCTTCCATGGTCGGAGAGAGGGCCGGCATGGTGATGTTGATTGGCATCGAACGACCCCCTTATTTGTAGCAGACGGCTTTCACCGCATCGACGACTTCCGAGACATTCGGCAGAGCAAGCTTTTCAAGGTTGGCCGCGTAAGGCATCGGCACGTCCTTGCCGGCGATCGTCAGGATCGGCGCATCGAGATAGTCGAAGGCCTGCTGCATGACGCGGGTGGCGATCTCGGTGCCGACGGAGGACTGAGGGTAGCCCTCCTCGACGGTGACGAGGCGGCCGGTCTTCTTGACGGACTCGATGACGGTCGGCAGGTCCATCGGTCGGATCGTGCGAAGGTCGATGATCTCGACGTCGATATCCTGCGCCTCGAGTTCCGCCGCCGCCTTGATCGCATAGGTCATGCCGATGCCGAAGGAGACGAGCGTCGCGTCCTTGCCGGTACGATGGATGCGTGCCTTGCCGATCGGCAGCACGAAATCGTCGAGCTTCGGCACTTCGAAGGACTGGCCGTAGAGGATCTCGTTTTCGAGGAAGATCACCGGATTCGGATCGCGGATGGCGGCCTTGAGCAGCCCCTTCGCGTCCGCCGCCGTATAGGGCATGACGACCTTCAGGCCCGGAATGTGGCTGTACCAGGCGGCATAGCACTGGGAGTGCTGCGCGGCGACGCGGGCAGCAGCACCGCTCGGCCCGCGGAAGACGATCGGCGCGCCCATCTGGCCGCCGGACATATAGAGCGTCTTTGCGGCCGAGTTGATGATCTGGTCGATCGCCTGCATGGCGAAGTTGAAGGTCATGAACTCGACGATCGGGCGCAGACCCGTCATCGCCGCGCCGACGCCGACGCCGGCAAAGCCATGTTCCGTGATCGGCGTGTCGACCACGCGTCGCGCACCGAATTCCTGCAACAGCCCCTGCGTGACCTTGTAGGCGCCCTGGTATTCGGCGACCTCTTCGCCCATGACGAAGACGTCCTCATTGGCGCGCATCTCTTCAGCCATCGCGTCGCGAAGCGCTTCGCGGACGGTCATCGTCGCCATTTCGGTTCCGGCCGGAATTGCCGGGTCGGAAGGAACGTCCGCCTTGGGCTGCGCCGCGACGGGCGCCGGCGAAGCAGCCGGCGCTTCCGCCGCAGCCGGCTTCGGCGCTTCCGCTTTCGGGGCTTCGGTCTTCATGGAATCGATGTCGCTTGCGGCTTCGCCATCCTGCAACAGCACGGCGATGGGCGTGTTCACCTTCACACCCTCAGTGCCGGCTGCAATCAGCAGCTTGCCGATCGTGCCTTCGTCTACCGCTTCCACTTCCATCGTGGCCTTGTCGGTTTCGATTTCCGCGATGACATCGCCGGAGGACACCTTGTCCCCCTCGTTCTTCAGCCACTTGGAGAGCGTGCCTTCCTCCATGGTCGGGGAAAGGGCAGGCATAAGGATTTCTACAGGCATATTTGTCCCTCCCCGGATCAAAGCAGGATATCGGTGTAGAGCTCGGAGATATCCGGCTCCGGATCAGACTGGGCGAAATCGGCACTGTCCGCAACGATGTCGCGAACCTCCTTGTCGATCTGCTTCAGCTCGTCCTCGGTGGCCCAGCCTTTATCCGTCAGACGGGCCTTCACCTGCTCGATCGGATCATGCTCCGAACGCATCTTCTGCACTTCATCCTTCGAGCGATACTTCGCCGGATCGGACATGGAATGGCCGCGATAGCGGTAGGTCAGCATCTCGAGGATGATCGGGCCCTTGCCGGAACGGCAATGTTCGACCGCCTCGTCGGCAGCGGCCTTGACGGCGCGGACATCCATGCCGTCGACCTGATAGCCGGGAATGCCGAAGGAAGCGCCGCGCTGGGAAAAATCGGTCTGCGCCGAGGCCCGCGACACGGAGGTACCCATGGCATAGCGGTTGTTCTCGACGATGTAGATCACCGGCAGCTTCCAGAGGGCCGCCATGTTGAAGCTCTCATAGACCTGACCCTGGTTTGCCGCACCGTCGCCGAAATAGGCGAGGCTTACATTGTCGTTGCCGCGGTACCTGTTGGCGAAAGCGAGGCCGGTTCCGAGCGAGACCTGTGCACCGACGATGCCGTGACCGCCATAGAAATGCTTTTCCTTGGAGAACATGTGCATCGAGCCGCCCTTCCCCTTGGAAAGGCCGCCACGGCGCCCGGTGAGCTCCGCCATCACGCCGCGCGCACTCATGCCGCAGGCAAGCATGTGGCCATGGTCGCGATAGCCGGTGATGACCTGGTCGCCCTCTTTCAGCGCCAGCTGCATCCCGACGACGACAGCTTCTTGACCGATATAGAGGTGACAGAAACCACCGATGAATCCCATGCCGTAAAGCTGGCCCGCCTTTTCCTCGAAACGCCGGATCAACAGCATTTCTCGGTAGGCCTTGAGATCGTCTTCCTTGGAGAATTCGGCGATCGTGCCGTCGGCAAAATCCTTCTTGGCCGGCTTGGCAGCGGTCTTGCGGCTGGAAACGGACGCGGATTTTCGCGGAGCCATTCGTTCCTCCCAATGGTTAGCCTTTGGCGGCTACCATAGGGAAAGAAAAGCGCGGCAGCAATGCTATATTTGCATGGCTATTATTCGCAGCAACGCATTGATATTGCATCGCATTCTACGATTAACCTATTTTAGGTTAATCTCCAGAGTGGTGGAAGATAACGATCTCATCGCTGCGCGACATGTTGAGCGCAAGGCGAGCCTTCTCATCCAGCATGTCCCTCTCCAGCGAACCGTCGCTCATCAACTCGACTTCCTTTTCCAGGACTTTTCGCGTCTGAGTGAGTTCGTCCAGCCGTGCCTGCCGCTCGGCAATCTGGCGGTCAAACTCCTTCGTCGCCTCCAGACCAAAGCCGCCATGGATCGAATGATAGCTGAAATAGGAAAGGAAGGCGACCGCCAGCAACGGCACCACCAATCGCCCCAGTCTTCGCTTCTTGTGATGCCGTGTCCACATCGCTCATGCCCTGAATTGAGTTGGAGCGGGCGGCAGGAGAAACTGCAAACCATTGTCCCCGGCCCGCTCCAATACGCAGTACGTAGATGAAGACTAGCGTCGATTGATTAACCGACGGTTGACCATGAATGATTTGCGAATGGAGAGCGAACGCGGAGGACGCAGTGCCGGCGATCCGACGGCCGGCGCCTTTGGCCGGGCGGCCGCCCGGCCAAAGGCATACCCAAGCCTATACATCATCTCTTATGCAAGGTGCCGGCAGGCGGATGAGGGGCGCGAACTGCCTCACGCCCCGCCTTAATCAACCGCGCAGCACCGAACGACCGGCATATTGCGCCTGCGGGCCGAGTTGCTCTTCGATACGGATCAGCTGGTTGTACTTGGCGAGCCGGTCGGAACGTGCGAGCGAGCCGGTCTTGATCTGACCGCAGTTGGTGGCGACCGCGAGGTCGGCGATAGTCGAATCCTCGGTCTCGCCGGAGCGGTGCGACATGACGGCGGTGTAACGCGCCTTGTGCGCGGTCTCGACCGCATCGAGCGTTTCCGAAAGCGATCCGATCTGGTTGACCTTGACGAGGATGGAGTTCGCGACGCCCATCTTGATGCCGTCGCGCAGGCGCGCAGAATTGGTGACGAACAGGTCGTCGCCGACAAGCTGGCACTTGTTGCCGACGAGATCGGTCAGGGATTTCCAGCCGTCCCAATCGTCTTCAGCCATGCCGTCCTCGATCGAGATGATCGGATATTTGCCCGCAAGCTCGGCGAGATACTCGGCCATGGCGCCCGGCTCCAGCGTACGGCCCTCACCCTCGAGCACGTATTTGCCGTCCTTGAAGAATTCGGTCGAAGCGCAGTCGAGGGCGACATACATGTCCTCGCCAGGCTTGTAACCGGCCTTCTCGATCGACTTCATGATGAAGTCGAGGGCTGCCGGCGCGGAAGCGAGGCCCGGCGCAAAGCCGCCTTCGTCGCCGACATTGGTGTTGTGGCCATCCGCTGCGAGCTGCTTCTTCAGCGTGTGGAAGACTTCCGAACCCATGCGGACGGCGTCTTTCAGGGTCTCGGCGCCGACCGGCATGATCATGAATTCCTGGAAGTCGATCGGATTGTCGGCGTGAGCGCCGCCATTGATGATATTCATCATCGGAACGGGCAGGAGATGCGCGTTCGGGCCGCCGACATAGCGGTAGAGCGGCAGGCCGGAAGCTTCCGCGGCGGCCTTCGCGACGGCGAGCGAAACGCCGAGAATGGCGTTGGCGCCGAGGCGCGACTTGTTCGGCGTGCCGTCGAGCTCGATCATGGTACGGTCGATCTGGATCTGGTTTTCGGCGTCAAGGCCGCCGATCGCTTCGAAGATCTCGCCGTTCACCGCATCGACGGCGCGTTCGACGCCCTTGCCGAGATAACGCGTGCCGCCATCGCGCAGTTCGACCGCCTCATGCGCACCGGTGGAGGCGCCCGAGGGAACCGCCGCGCGACCGAAACTGCCGTCCTCGAGATGGACATCGACCTCGACGGTCGGGTTGCCGCGGCTGTCGAGGATCTCTCGGCCGATGATGTCGATGATTGCAGTCATGATCTCTTCCCTTGTGGACGATGATGATGGTCGGCCTGTCTTAATTCACGGCCTCGAAATTACAATGGCGCAGGGATCGCAAAATCCGGCCGCCGGCCCGCTTCATGAAAAATTCACGAAGCGGGGGCACCGAGGCTTACGCTTTCGCAACGGCGTCAAACGCCAGCAGTTTTTCAAGCAGCCGCGGCATGTCCTTCAGCGGCACCATGTTCGGACCGTCGGAAGGCGCGTTGTCGGGATCCTCGTGGGTCTCGACGAAGACACCGGCGACACCGACAGCGACGGCCGCCCGCGCCAATGTCTCGACGAACTCGCGCTGGCCGCCGCTCGAACCGCCCTGGCCGCCCGGCTGCTGCACGGAATGGGTCGCATCGAAGACCACCGGAGCGCCGAGTGCCGCCATGATCGGCAGCGAGCGCATGTCGGAGACCAGCGTATTATAGCCGAAGGAAGCGCCGCGCTCGCAGAGAAGCACGTTCGGGTTGCCGCTCTCGGTGAACTTGGCAAGGACGTTCTTCATGTCCCAGGGGGCAAGGAACTGGCCCTTCTTGACGTTGATCGTCCGCCCCGTCTTCGCGGCGGCGACGAGCAGATCCGTCTGCCGTGACAGAAAGGCCGGGATCTGCAGGATGTCGACGGTCTCGGCCACGGCAGCGCATTGCTCTTCCGTATGGATATCCGTCAGCACCGGAAAACCGAACTCCCGCTTGAGGTCGGCGAAGACCTCCATCGCCTTTTCGAGCCCGATGCCGCGCTTGCCGGAGAGCGAGGTCCGGTTCGCCTTGTCGAACGAAGATTTATAGACGAGTCCGAGCCCGAGCGATTTGCAGAGCTCGACGAGCTCACCCGCAATCATGAAGGCGTGTTCGCGGCTCTCCATCTGGCAGGGTCCGGCGATCAGCGTCAGCCGTTCCTTCTGCGAGAACACTACCTGGCCGGCACCTTCGCCGACGACGACCCTTGAATTGGTTTCCATCATCATCCTCCAAAGGCGAAGATTACACCCTGACCCGGCGCTTCCGGAACAATGAGGCGTCCGCCCATTTCTGCGAATTCGATATCGTTCTGCGCAAACAGCGCCCGTGTCGTCTCCAGATCGCTCACGCGGAAGACCACGGCGCGACCCCGCAAGCCGCGCTCTGCACCCTCCACCGAGCGACCGAAGAATGCCTCCACGCCGGCCGGGGTCAGGACGGTGATTTTGGCACTGCCTGCCTGGATGTCCATGCCGAAGGAATGGGCCGAGACCTCGCGCTCGTCCACCGCTTCCTGCAGAAGATACTGGAAATCCGTCGGATTCTGCTCCGAAAGCACGACCTCGGCAATGCCGAGCACGCCGTTTCCATGGCGGTGAAGCGAGCTGCTGTCCACCGGCAGCGCACGCAGGCGCTGGCAGGCAAAAAGGAAGAAGTCCGGCGAACGCAGGTCCGCGGCAAAGGAAAGCCGGAAGGAGCCGAGCCCTTCGCGCCCGTCGGGCAGCCGCAAAGGCCGCGAGAATTCCAGCATTTCGCCGCCGGAGATGCCGCGCGAGCGGAATCGGATGTGATCTTCGGCAGCGTCCGGCGTCCCGAGCACGACGGCCGACAGACCCTCTGCCCCCTGGCGAAAGCGAAAAGCCTGGTCACGCGCCACGAAGGCGTTGCCTTCAAGCGCGGCTGCCTCGCATTCCTCCCGCGAAGCGACCGCGAGCGGCTCCAGATAGGTGTCGTCCGAGAAGAAGACGCAGGCATTTGCGGTGCCAAAGGGGTGACGCGCCTCGTCGGCAACCGTGAAACCGAGCGCCGCCAGGCGCTGCCTCGTCCGCGCGAGATCGGCCACCGGCAGCACGAGATGATCGAGCGGGCGGGCGGTTCGCTTGGATTGGCTCATGGCGGATTCCCTGATGACCGGTTTGCCGCTGTTTGCAACTTTTGACCGCCGATTGCAAGCGCTGCGGCGGGCGCCCGGCACCATGACCGGAATGCGAACGGCCGCCTCTTGCAGGCGGCCGCAGAAGTGATTGCCCCTTCGGCAATCCGGCTACACAAGCCGGGACTGTTCGAGCGCTGCCTCGATAAAGCTCGAAAAGAGCGGGTGCGGATCGAGCGGGCGCGACTTCAGTTCCGGATGGTACTGAACGCCGATGAACCAGGGATGGTCGGGATACTCGATCGTCTCCGGCAGAACGCCGTCCGGGGACATGCCGGAGAAGACCAGGCCGCAGGATTCCAGCCGGCTCTTATAATCGACATTGACCTCGTAGCGGTGGCGATGACGCTCGGAGATATCGGGCGCCCCATAGATCCCGGCAATCTTGGTGTCGGGCTTCAAGGCCGCGCGATAGGCGCCGAGGCGCATGGTGCCGCCGAGATCGCCCGCGGCGGACCGCTTCTCGAGTTCATTGCCCTTCACCCACTCGGTCATCAGGCCGACGACCGGCTCCTTGGTCGGGCCGAACTCCGTCGAGGAAGCCTTTTCGATACCGGCGAGATTGCGCGCCGCTTCGACGACGGCCATCTGCATGCCGAAGCAGATGCCGAAATAGGGCACCTTGCGCTCGCGGGCAAAGCGCGCCGCATTGATCTTGCCTTCCGAGCCGCGTTCGCCGAAGCCGCCCGGCACGAGAATGCCGTGGACCTTTTCCAGATAGGGTGCCGGATCCTCCTTTTCGAAGACCTCCGACTCGATCCACTCGAGCTTGACCTTGACGCGATTGGCGATGCCGCCATGGTAAAGCGCCTCGATCAGCGACTTATAGGCATCCTTCAGGCCGGTATATTTGCCGACGATCGCGATCGTCACCTCGCCTTCCGGCGTGCGGATCCGGTGCGCCACATCTTCCCAGGCTTCCATGCGCGGCTTCGGCGCCGGCTCGATGCCGAAGGCGGCAAGCACTTCGTTGTCGAGCCCTTCCTTATGGTAGGCGATCGGCACGTCATAGATCGAAGCGACGTCGAGCGCCTGGATGACCGCGGACTGGCGGACATTGCAGAAGAGCGACAGCTTGCGGCGTTCCGCTTCCGGGATTTCGCGGTCGGCGCGCACGAGCAGGATGTCGGGGTGAATGCCCAGCGCCTGCAGTTCTTTCACGGAATGCTGGGTCGGCTTTGTCTTCAGCTCGCCCGCGGCCGGAATGTAGGGCATCAGCGTCAAATGGACATAGACGGCGGTTCCGCGCGGCAGGTCGTTGCCGAGCTGGCGGATCGCCTCCATGAAGGGCATCGCCTCGATATCGCCGACCGTGCCGCCGATTTCGCAGATGACGAAATCGTAGTCCTCATTGCCTTCGGTGACGAAGTTCTTGATTTCATTCGTGACGTGCGGGATCACCTGGACCGTGGCGCCGAGATAGTCGCCACGCCGCTCCTTGTCGATGATGTTCTTGTAGATCCGGCCCGTGGTGATGTTGTCGGTCTTGGTCGCCGAGCGTCCCGTGAAGCGTTCGTAGTGCCCGAGATCGAGGTCCGTTTCCGCGCCGTCGTCGGTGACGAACACCTCGCCGTGCTGGGTGGGGCTCATGGTGCCCGGATCGACGTTCAGGTAGGGATCGAGCTTGCGCAGCCTCACACGGTAGCCACGCGCCTGCAGCAGCGCTCCAAGAGCGGCCGCAGCGATGCCTTTTCCGAGGGAGGAGACCACGCCGCCAGTGATGAATACATATCGCGCCATGGGAGTCACCGGATACCTTTTCACAAACGATTCCGCCACCGAAAAATTCGTCTTTCAGAATTTTCCGTGCGGAACGGCGGAATTCACACAAAACAAAACCGGCGGATGAAGGCATCCGCCGGCAGATCTTCTGATTTGCGGCCTTACTGACCGCTCGGAACCTGCGATCCCGTATTGCCGTTGGCGCCGTCAGCCGGCGCTGCGGGGGCCGGAGCGGCCGCCGGGGCCTGGGGCGCGGCAGCACCACCTGCCGGTGCGGCGTTGTTGGCGCCGTTGCCGTTGGCCGGAGCCTCGGTGTTTCCGCCGGCCGGTGCGGGCTGACCGCCACCGAGCGAATCAAGTACCCCGCCGCTCGAGCTCGTTCCCGGGATACGGTCGAGAATGTCGGTCGCCTGCGGCTCGTAGCGCGACAGGATGCCCATTGCCAGCGCCAGAGCGAAGAAAAGGAAGGCGAGAACCGCGGTTGTTCGGGTCAGCGCATTGGCCGTGCCACGCGCCGACATGAAGCCCGAGCCGCCGCCGATTCCGAGACCGCCGCCCTCGGAACGCTGAATGAGAACGACGCCGATCAGGGCGACGACCACCATGAGATAGATGACGAGTAGTACGGTCTGCATCAGCTTCCAGTCCTGCCCTCTGCGGGGCATGCGAATCGAACGACGCCGGCCTCACCGTGGGGCCGCGTCAAATTTGGCGCCTCTTTATACCAAGCCGCCAGCTATTCCAAGTCCCGTGGCAATCAGGCAGTCAATTCTTCATAGGCCCTGTAGATGGCGAGGAAATCATCCGCTTTCAAGCTCGCGCCGCCGATCAGGGCGCCGTCGACATTGGCAATGCCCATGAGTTCCTTCGCATTCGAGGGCTTGACGGAACCTCCATAGAGGATGCGCATCTTGCCGCCTTCCGCGCCGAAGCGCGAGACGAGCTCGCGGCGCATGAAGGCGTGCGCCTCCTCGACGTCGGCCACGGTCGGCGTCAGCCCGGTGCCGATCGCCCACACGGGTTCGTAGGCGATCACAGTATTTTCGGCCGTCGCCTGATCCGGCAGGCTCTCGGCGAGCTGGCGCTTCAGGATATCGAGCGTCCGGCCGGCCTTGCGCTCCTCTTCCGTCTCACCGACGCAGACGATCGCGACGAGATCGGCGCCATGCGCGGCCTCGGTTTTTGCACGCACCAGCGCGTCGCCCTCGCCATGATCGGTGCGCCGTTCGGAATGGCCGACGATCACATGAGTGCCGAAGCAATCGGCGACCATTTCAGCCGAGACTTCGCCGGTATGAGCTCCCGACTGCTTCTGGTGGCAATCCTGCGCCCCGATCATCAAAGGGCTGTCGTCGCAAAGCGCGGTCGCAACGTAAAGCAATGTGGCGGGCGGGCAGATCAGGGCGTCCACCTTCGCGGAAAGGTCGCCTTTGACGCCCTCGGCCATTGCCTTGATCTGGTCCAGAGACGCACGTGTTCCATTCATCTTCCAGTTGCCGGCGACGAGCGGGCGGATATCGGGCGTCATGGGATCTCCTCCAGATCAGGTCTCTTCGTCTCGGCAAGCGGCGTAGCAAATCGCTCGCGTAAAAAAAAGCACCCAGGCGGATTATTCGGGCATCGACGGTACGAGCGTGTGCGAATCCGCTCACCCGTTAAGCGTTGCCGGCGCTCGATCCAGAGGGAATCGTCCCGGCGATAGCGAATAAAAACGAGGCCGCGGGCGTCTAATGCGGAGACGTTCTACGCGACGTAAACCTAAGCGCCGGGCGTCGGAGTCTGCCATGCTGCGCAACAGCGACAACGGGTTCGGAACGGTGACGATCGCCCTTCACTGGACGATCGCGGTTCTGATCCTCGGGCTCATCCTCGCCGGCTTCTTCATGCGGCGCATCGAGATCGACCCGGCTCTGCAGTTCTCCCTTTACCAGTGGCACAAGTCGTTCGGCTTCACCGTTTTGGGGCTGGCTGCGTTTCGGATTCTCTGGCGGCTCGTGGAAACCAGCCCGGCAGCCTCTCCAACCCTTGGCCCGATGGAGCACATGGCCGCGCGGGCCACGCATCTGTCGCTCATCGCGCTCGCACTCCTCGTGCCGCTGTCCGGCTGGGCGATCGTGTCCGTCTCGACGCTGGCGATCCCGAGCTTCTATTTTAACCTGATCATCATTCCGCATCTGCCGCTCCCGAAATCCGGGACTTCGGAAGCGTTCTGGGCCCTCGCCCATGCAATGCTCGCCTATGTGACGCTTGGCCTGGTCGCGGTCCACGCGGCGGCAGCATTCTATCACCATCTCGTGCGGCGTGACTTGGTGCTCATCCGCATGCTTCGCCCCGGGTCGATGCCGCGCACCGGCGGCACCGTCGACGCTTCGGGAAAGGACGACACCGTTGTCGAGAGGAAACGAACATGACCAGCCCAGGCAACCAGTTCATAGCAGTGGCCCTGCCGCTTTCGCTCCTCGCCCTTGCCCTCGCAGGGACGCCGGCGGCGGGCGCGAAAGCTCCGGCACTCGCGGATGCTGCCGGGAACTACCGTATCGCCAGCTCCTCGAATATTCAGTTCAGCGTCGGACAAGTGGGGGGCAGCGGCGGCATTGCCGGCAGTTTCACTAAGTTCTCGGGCATATTCCGGATCGATGGCGATGACATAGGGCGATCCTCCGTGGAATTCACGCTTTTTCCGGAGAGCGTAAGATCCACCGAGCGCCGGATCGAGGACTTTCTGCGCTCCAGCGCCGTGTTCGATGCAGCCAACCACAAGACCGTGACCTTCCGCTCTACCGGCGTCAGCCAGACCGGCCCGGACACAGCAACGATCGAGGGCATTCTCACCGCCCGCGGCAAGAGCCGCAAGGAGCGCTTCGACGTGAGGCTCACCGATTGGAGCAGGCGCTCGATTTCCTTCACGATCCGCGGCAGCATCCGCCGCTCGCCCTACGGCATGACCGTCGGGACGCCCATTTACTCCAATGTCGTGGAGTTCGACATGAACATAAGGGGGCAGAAGCGTTAGAGCCCTTCAGGGTTAAATGGAAGCAGTTCTGCCGGAGCAGGTTTTCGTCAGGGCAGAGGCGACCGGCGAAGGGCGCACCCGGATGTACGTCCGAGACGATCGCCCCTGATCCTGGCGGAAAGATGCCCGGCCCTGCGGGTTGGCTGAAACGGGCCGCCTGATCGGCCGGCCGGCTTGGACGTATGCTTTGGCTACGCCGCGCGCCGGCCGGTCGACCATCCGACTCCGTTTGAGCCAACAGAACTGGTTCCATTTAACCCTGAAGGGCTCTAGATTTGCCCGCGCGCCAAGGCCGTGCGCCGCCAGAAGTCTGAGACCATTGCCGGATCGCGCAGCGCCTCCAGCCTTTTCCATGCGGGAAATGATGCTTCGAAGATGACTGGGCTCATGCGAAAGTCCTGACACGGATTGACCGCACCTCCGGCCACGACGGCAATCTCGTCGAGAGCGTCGAGCAGCTTGACGGTGGCCTCGCCTTGATTGGCAAAATCCATGGTCAGGGTGAAGCCCGGCCTTGCAAAGGAAAGAAGCCCCGGGGAGGCTGTACCCCCGAAACGCTGCAGCTTCGTGCGTACGGACGCATGGCCGGCACGGCGGACTGTTTCGAGCAACCGCGCCGTGGTCTCCGGCGCGGTTGAGACGGGATAGACGCTTTGATGCTGGCAGAGGCCACGCGGCCCATAGAGCCTGCGCCACCCGCCGACCGCGTCGAGAGGGTAAAAGTAGGAAGTCCACGTCTCCGTCGACACGATCTCACCCCGGTCGTGCTTGCGAAAGCGGTATTCGTTCAGCATTTTCAGCGTTACGCCGTTGAACAGACTGAAGGGCGGCGAAAAAGGCACGGCGAGCCTCGGCCCCTTCGGGATGTCCGGATATTCGCAAGCGCCGTCGGCGTGATCCGCGGCGAACAGGACGCCCCGCCCCATGCGCCGTCCCGTCGCTAGCTGGTCGAGCCAGGCTACGGCATACTCGTGCTCCTCTTCGACCCTTTCGGCTAGCGTGAAATATCGATCGAGGCTATCGAAGCGAAGCACGTGCCGCTGGACATGCGGCGACGGCACCTTCATCAGCCGAAGCTCGACGTCGAGGATCAGCCCGGTCAGTCCCAGGCCGCCGATCGTCGCAGCGAAGAGCTCTGGATTCTCCTCGGGCGAGCAGACCAGGCGTTGGCCCGTCGAGCGCAGCAAGGTCAGCCCCCGGACGTGATTGCCGAAGGAGCCGCGCGCATGGTGATTGCCGCCATGGATGTCGTTGGCGACGGCGCCGCCGACGGTGACGAGGCCCGTCGCCGGCGTCACGGGAAGAAAGAAGCGATGCGGGACGGCGCGCGCGAGCAGGTCGGCAAGGATAATTCCTGCCTCACAGCGAATTGTCCCGCTCCCCGGATCGAAAGAAAGGATGCGGTTATGCTTCCTGCTTTCGATAAGGGTCCCAAGTTCGTTGCGGCAAACATCGCCGTGGCTCAGGCCATTGCCGACGGGAAGAAACGCCATGGAGACCACCGAGCTTATGCCGTCCTCGTAGTCATCGGGTGAAACGGTCGGTCGAGACCGGTTTCCAAACCCACCCGCGTTCTCGGAAACGTCCATCCTCATCACCGCCGTCAACTCCCCAACCGATCGCGCAGTCTAGCGGTCGAGAATCCAGTTGAGCGCCTCTCGCCAGTCCGTCATCCTGATCGGAGTCCCATGAGAACCTGTTTCGAACAGGTCGAAACGGGCAGGATAGCCCTTCGATCTGAGGCTGCGGTAGAGCGCGATCTGGGACTCGGCCGGATAGACGCTGTCGCGGCTGCCGTGGCTGAAGAATATCGGCAGCCGCGCGCCGTAGGCGGCACTCTTGCGAAAGTCGGGGTCGGCGGGGCCGCCCATGATCATCATGCCGCCAAGGGCCGAGACGACTGCCTCTTGGCGGGCTATCCCCCAACAGATGAAGCTTCCCATGGAGGCACAGGAAAGGACCACCGGCCTTCCGCCGGAACGCTCCGCAGCGAAACGGATCAGTGCCGAAATGTCCGCTACGCCAGCATCGTCGAAAGACCTGACGCTTGGAGCGTAATAGGTACCCCCATTGACGACGGCCAGATTCTTGAGGCGGTTGAAATTGCCTCCGAAGGAGAAATCATTGGCACCGAGACGGCGGTCGCCGCCGCGACCATGGATGAAGATCACGGTGAATGCGGCGCCGCGAGCGGGGCCGACACGGGTGACGTCAAGCCCCCGCTCGCCGAGACCGAGCGTCTCGTTCACCTGCACGCTCTTGACGCCCAGCGACACGTAAGCGCGCTTCACCCGCCGCTCGGGTATCTGGTCGCGCTCGTTGATGTCGCGTAGCTCCTGGTAATCGACCACGCGGAAGCCGCCGTTATCCGCCTCGTGAAGCAGTTTGCTATAGCGAAACAGCGCATCCTTGTAGGGCTCAAGGGGTTCGGCCCTTGCGGAAACGGCAAGGCTCGCGAAAAGAAGCGCGCCGATCAGATGCCGTATGGAGAAAAGAATTGTGGACATGGACACCCGATCGGCTCCCTCGTTCGGCGCATGCCTTGCCACCGGCGCCTCGGCCAAGCAACACTGGCGCGGCAAATCTGGCTCATTAAAGGGTATTTCTTCCTCCGGGGCATCGAAATTCGCCTTTTGTTCGCTCTTCGGGCGAGACTCTGGCAGAATTCCGGTGATTCGCGCGACAAAGGATGGCGGCCGCGCCGCGGTCTTGCTATGGCCTAGCCGACACTTAGACAGGAACGATCTGAACGCTTCATGGACGACAGCAGCGACCTTTTTTCCGCTATGCCCCAACAGCCGAAGCCGGCGGATGCCGCGCCACGCAAGCCCGCGGCCCCCGCCGCCGGTAACGAAGCGCCGCGCCCTGCGCCCAAGACGAGCGACGGCAGCGACTACGACGCTTCGGCAATCGAGGTGCTCGAAGGTCTGGAGCCGGTCCGGCGCCGTCCGGGCATGTATATCGGCGGGACGGACGAAAAGGCCCTGCATCATCTGTTCGCCGAAGTCATCGACAACTCGATGGACGAGGCGGTTGCGGGACACGCCAACTTCATCGACGTGAACCTGGACGCCGACGGCTACCTGACGGTGACCGACAACGGCCGCGGCATACCGGTCGAGAACCACCCGAAATTTCCCGGCAAGTCGACGCTCGAGGTGGTGATGACGGTGCTGCATGCCGGCGGCAAGTTCGACGGCAAGGCCTATGAGACCTCCGGCGGCCTGCACGGTGTCGGCGTATCCGTGGTCAACGCACTGTCGGACGACCTTGAAGTCGAGGTTGCGCGCAACCGCCGGCTCTATCGCCAGCGCTTCTCCCGCGGCATCGCGCAGGGCGGCCTCGAAGACCTGGGCGACGTACACAACCGGCGCGGTACCAGGGTCCGCTTCCACCCCGACCCGCAGATCTTCGGACCGCATGCCCGCTTCGAACCGGCGCGGCTTTTCCGAATGGCCCGCTCTAAGGCCTATCTCTTCGGCGGCGTCGAAATCCGCTGGTCCTGCGATCCGGCGCTCCTGCCGGAAGGTTCGGAAATCCCGGACAGGGCCGTGTTTCATTTCCCCGGCGGCCTCAAGGACTATCTCGCCGCCACGCTCGGCAAGGAATTCACGGTCACCCGCGAGATTTTCGCCGGTAAATCGGAAAAATCGGGCGGCCACGGTTCGCTCGAATGGGCCGTCACCTGGTATGGCGGCGACCAGCAGATCCATTCCTACTGCAACACCATCCCGACGCCCGAAGGGGGAACGCACGAGGCGGGTCTGCGCATTGCGCTGACGAAGGGGCTCAAGAACTACGCCGAGCTCACACAGAACAAGCGCGCAGCGATCGTCACCACGGACGATGTCATGATCTCTGCGGCGGGCATGCTGTCGGTCTTCATTCGCGAGCCGGAATTCGTCGGTCAGACGAAAGACAAGCTGGCAACGGTGGAGGCGCAGCGCATCGTCGAAAACGCGCTTCGCGATCCCTTCGACCATTATCTCGCCGACAATCCGGCAGAGGCTGCCAAGCTTCTCGACTGGGTGGTGGAGCGCGCAGAGGAGCGTGTACGCCGGCGCAAGGAAAAGGAAGTGAGCCGCAAGACGGCGGTCCGCAAGCTGCGCCTGCCGGGCAAGCTCGCGGACTGCGCCCAGAATACGGCGGAAGGTGCCGAACTCTTCATCGTCGAAGGGGACTCGGCCGGCGGCTCGGCCAAACAGGCGCGCAACCGCGCCAACCAGGCGATCCTGCCGCTGCGTGGCAAGATCCTCAACGTCGCCAGCGCCGGCCGGGAGAAGCTCGGTGCCAATCAGCAGATCGGCGATCTCGTCCAGGCGCTCGGCTGCGGCACGCGCTCGAAATATCGCGAAGAGGACCTGCGCTACGAGCGCATCATCATCATGACGGACGCCGACGTCGACGGTGCGCACATCGCCTCTCTGCTGATCACCTTCTTCTACCAGGAAATGCCGGAGCTTATCCGCGGCGGCCATCTCTATCTCGCCGTGCCGCCGCTCTATCGCCTGAGCCAGGGCTCCAAAACGCTTTATGCCCGCGACGACGCGCATCGCGAAGAACTGATGCGGACGGAGTTCAATGGTCGTGGCAAAGTCGAACTCGGGCGGTTCAAGGGCCTCGGCGAGATGCTGCCCGCGCAGCTCAAGGAAACCACGATGGACCCGGCCAAGCGGACGCTCCTCAAGGTCGAAATCGACGATGTCGACTTCGAGGGCACCCGCGATGCCGTCGACAGCCTGATGGGGACGAAGGCAGAGGCTCGCTTCCGTTTCATCCAGGAGCGCGCCGTCTTCGCGGACAACCTGGATATCTGAAACTCGTGACCGCCCCTCACGCCTCCTGCCGAACCGGTTTTTCCATGAATAGGCTCAGCGGATCCGGTAGATAGCTGCCAAAGGGCGCGCGCTCCACGTAGCCGGATGCCCTGTACAGGCCGATCGCTTCCGGCTGATAGATGCCGGTCTCCAGACGGATCGCCGTGAGACCGAGCTTTGCCGCTTTGCTTTCGAGAGCCGATAGAAGCAGCTTGCCAAGCCTCAGCCCCCTAGCCTCCGGGTCGACGAACATCCGCTTGATCTCGGCCGTACCGTCGCCTGCTTCGACGAGGCCGCAGCAGCCGACGATTTCGCCGTCACGTCGGGCGACGAAAAAGGATACGGTGGGCTGCTCCAATTGAGACAGATCGACCAGATGATTGCTTTCGGCAGGATAGAGCGATGCCGCATAGGCGTCGGACAATTCGAGCAGGCGGATGACGGCCGGCTGGCGCGGCGACTCTTCGGCGATGATCACGGCGGTCATTTGGTCTCTCCATTCGGTCCTGCCCGGAAGCGGCTGGTTTCAACGCTCTAACGCCGAAGATCGCCGGGACCAATACGCCAAACGACGCAAGTTCGCAGCTGGCACAATCAATCCGCGTGACGGGGAGAAACAATTTGTTTCGGGCCTCGCCGGCTTTTGCCCTTCTTTGGAAAGAATCGGACGGCCATAAAAAGGGAGTCGCCATCATCTGAACGGAAGAAGTGATCATGAAAGCCGCCCTGATCGTCATGACCATTCTCGGTTGCGACGACAACGTGACCCAATGCCATTACATCTCGACCGTGAACGGCGATTGGCCGTCGATCGCGCAGTGCGACACGGAATCGCAGAAGGAACTGCCGCGGTTCTCCGACAGGAACTACCCGGTCGTGGTGGCCGTGTGCGAGAGCTCAGGGCCGGGCATGACGGCGGAAGCCGAGCCGTTTCCGGAGATGAATGCAACGCTTCCGACGCAGCCGGGCGTGCAGCAAAACACAACGCCAACGGCGGAAGGCGGAGAACCGACCTTGCCGAGGCGCGCCCTGGCATTGATCAGCGGCGCCGTGCCCGACCGCGAGAAACTGAAGGCGATTGTCAGCGCACCGGTCCACTACGTCGAAGACGGCTATTCCTGGGTGGCGCGCCGATTCGGCAATTGAGGTAGTCAAGCCGTCTTACGCGGCCTGGCGAGAGAGCATCAACGCGTAGTTGCGCGCCCTCTGCCGCTGCTCGGCAAAGGCCAGCCGCTCCGCGAGTTCGGCGACGGCGTGATATGCGCCGAGGCTTCGGCGGCGCAGGCGATCCGAAAGTCTGGCGGCGACGGAAAGGGAGGCTCCATGGTGATCCGCATCTCCCTCGCATTGGCAGAACAATACGGCCTCCGAAAACACTCCGCTCACTTCACGGCCAATGCCCGCAGTTTCGAGGAGAGCCCTGATCGAGTGGAATCGCCCGCCCGAAAGGATCGATCGGACGCGCTTTTCCGGGACTCCGGACAGATCCACGATCGACGCAGAAAAAAACTCCGTCCTGCCGCTGCAAAGCGCCGTCAACAGCAGAGCCGGCGTCAGGCGGCCGGCTTTGCGGAGGCCGGCAACCATCCGCCGCAAATCCTCCCTCGCGCAAGCCGAGGAAAGCGTCAGCGCTGCCGCGTCGCAACACTCCCGCACGACTCGCTGCGCCCGGTTCCCGCCGAGAGCGGCCCGCACCAGGTCGGAGGCCGCAAGTGCCGCACCGGCTTTTTCGGCGAGGGTCTGGCGCGTGTCGCACGGCAGATCATGACGATCGAGCAACAGGCCGCGGGCGGCCACGCTATCGCCGAGGCGTTCGGCTATTCGCCGCAACGAGCCCGGAGAAAGCCTGGCCCCCGGATTTTCCAACAGAATGAGCACCTCTTCCTCGCCGCCAATCTCGGCGATAGCAGCCGCAACCCCGCGTGAGACGGCGCTGCGGGAGGCGATCAGCGCCCGCATCTCCCCGCCGCCATCCGCCGTCATGTCGACAAGATCGTCGTCGTTCAAGACCGGCGAGCGGGAAATGACGATGTAGGCGATCTCGGGCTGGTCCTGCGCAAGCGCCTTGATGATCGAGCGCGGCACAATCGGGCAATCGGCCAGCGCCTCGGCAAGAGACCGCCGCACCTTGGGCGAAGGATCGTCGAGGAGAAAGGTCATCGCCATTTCGACCGCCTGCCGATCGATGCCGTTCACATCGGCCTCAGCATAGACACGACCAAGCGCACTGGCAGCATTGGCGCGTTCGCTGGCTTTCGCCGTTTCCACCCAGCGAAGAAATGCTTGTATGATCACCTATGCCCCACTAGTCACCCGAGCAGCCCCATTGCTCGAAGCCTAGCGGCCAAAGGTTTAAGATTGGTTCACCATGTCTGTTAACGGCGCGCAAACCACCCTACCTATCCTGTACCTGCCGACCGGCGAACCGGTGCCTCACAGGGAGATCCTGAGCGGCATCCAAGCGGTCGTGATTGCCGGAAGCGAAACTGGCCGGCCCTCTCTGGATCTCCCTCGAAAGGGCGCCGGCTGCCTGTTGCTCGCCCGAATCGAAACGAGCGGCGATCCCGGCGAAGACGAGCTTGCCGCTTTGATCGGCAGCGGCTTCGACGGCATCGTTCTGGCCGGATGCCGCGGCCCCGCAGACCTTCAGCGGCTCGACGTGCTGCTCAAGGTCGCCGAGGCGGCGGCCGGCAAGCCCCAGGGCCGAACGGTTATTCTTGCCGAATACGCGACGACGCCGGAAAGCGTCCTTTCGCCTCACTCGCTGGCTGGTGCCTCATCGCGCCTCTCGGCACTGGTATTCGATGCCTCGGCCCTGGCCGAAGCGTGTGGTTGCAGGCGCGTGACCGAAACGGGCGATGTGCCGGCTGTCGTTCGAGCAGGCCGTGCTGCAGCAGTCCTGAGAGCCCGCGAGGCCTGCATCGCGGCTTACGACATGCTGCCGGTCGACGCCGATGATGAGGCGACCGTGCGACGCCTGTGGAAAAACAGCGTGGAGAACGGCTTCTCGAGCGTTGCCCTCCGCTCGCCGCAACAGATCGATCTTCTTGCCGCTGCAGGCGTCGCGCCCGAAGTCTAGCGCGTGATCTAGCGAACAGGCCGCATCATTTCGAACACGTCGCCGCCATCGCAATAGTCCATGTAGCCGAGGCGGGCGAGCGGCTTGACGGTCGCCACGTCGAACCGCCCATCGCGAATGGCCTCCTCGCGGATGTGAATGCCGACCACTGCACCGATGACGACATAGTTGTCGGAAACCACGCCATCGACGCCCTTGGGACGAAAGATTTCCGTCATCCGGCATTCGAGCGCCGCGAAGGCCTCTCCCACGAAGGGAGCCTTCACGAGCCTTCCTTCGACGGGCGTCAACCCGGCAATCTCGAACTCGCTTTCACCATGCGGGGCAGCCACCGAGGTGAGATTGACCGCCTCGCTCAGGTTGCGGCTGGCAAAGCTCGCCGTGAACTCTCCGGTCGCCTCGATGTTGCGTACCGAATCCTTGTAGCCGCTCGAGGCGAACATCACGAGCTTCGGCCGGTCGCTGATGGCGTTGAAAAAGGAATAGGGCCCAAGGTTCAGCGCCCCATCGGCCGCGCGCGTGCCGATCCAACCGATCGGTCTCGGCGACACGATCGCCTTGAAGGGATCGTGCGGCAGGCCGTGCCCGTTTCCGGCCGTGTCATAGAACATCAGTCACCCTCCCCGACCCAGGTGACGATCTCCTCGAGTTCGGGCCTGGGGCGCTCCGTCGGCGGCACCGTTGCAGTGCCGATGTGAATGAAGCCCGCGATCTTCTCGCCCGGCGCCACGCCGAGCAGCGGATAGGCCCGTTCCTCGAAGGCATACCACTCGGTCAGCCAGTTCGAGGCGTAACCGAGCGCATTTGCGGCCATCAGCAGATTGAGGCAGACGGCACCAGCCGACATCTGCTGCTCCCATTCCGGAATCTTGAAATGCGGCGCCGCCTTGCTGACCACGGCGACCACGACGGGCGCGCGCGTCAGCCGCGCCTCCTCGACCTTGATCATCTCTTCCGGCATGTCCGGCTTGGCGGCAAGCGCCATCTTCTTCAGTTCGGCGCTGATGCGCGCCCTCTCCTCGCCCCTATAGACAATGAAGCGCCACGGCGCCAATTTGCCATGATCCGGCACGCGCGAGGCGAGCTTCAGCATTTCCGCGACTTCCGCCTTGCTGGGTCCTGGCTCACCCATCTGAAAGGCCGGGATGGACCTGCGGGAGGCAAGATAGTCGACAAGCTTTATTTCGGTTTTCATATCGAGCGAATTCCACTAGTTTGCCGCCGGATCGGCAGCCACGAAAATGCCATACCGGCGTCCCAAGTGGAGTCACCCAGTCAAGAAGTCAACTGCTCTCATGCGTCTCCGTCCTCGTATTTTCCTGAGAACCGTTCTGGCGATGACACTCGCCGGCGCCGGTGCGGGACGCGCGCTTGCCGAGGATCCTACAGACGCCTTCAAGAGCTTTCCCTCGATCTCCGGCACGCACAAGATGCCGAAGCTTACCGGTTTCAGCCCGCTCATCACCGATCCGATGCAGGGCGGCCAACTGAAAGACGTCCAGCTCGAGGCGCTGCTGACGGATGAGGGAAAGCCGGTCCAATCTGGCCTTACCTGGCGGGTCTTCAGCCCCATTCCGGGCAGCGACGGAAAGCTGCCGCTGCTCGCAACCTCCGAGGGCGGCTCCACCGCTTTCAATCTCGTACCCGGCGAGTATTTCGTCAATGTCGCTTTTGGCCGGGCCGGCGCGACCCGCAAGATTCGCGTGCCCGAAGATGGCCCGCTCGACAAACAGGTACTCGTGCTCGATGCCGGGGGCGTCATGCTGAACGCCGTCTCCGGCAGCGATGTCCGCATCCCGCCGAACGAACTCAACTTTTCGATCTTCTCTTCCGACGTGAAGGAGGATGGCGAGCGCGGCCTCGTGGTCGCCGACGTGAAGCCCGGTACGGTGGTTCAGCTCAATGCCGACACCTACCACGTCGTGTCGAACTACGGATCGGTGAATGCCGTCATCCGTGCCGACATCCAGGTCGAAGCCGGCAAGCTGACCGAAGCGACGATCCAGCACCGCGCCGCAAAGCTGACCCTGAAGCTCGTCTCGGAAGCCGGCGGCGAAGCCATCGCGGATACGGCCTGGTCGATTCTCACCTCCTCCGGCGACGTCGTCAGCGAGAGCGTTGGCGCCTTCCCGACCCTCGTGCTTGCCGAGGGCAGCTACACGGCGGTGGCGCGCAACAAGGACAAGATCTACCAGCGCGATTTTGCCGTGAAGGCCGGCGTCAATACTGATGTGGAAGTGCTGCTCAGCGGCAGCGGCGAAGCCGACGAGGCCGCGGACGCGCAGGACTGAAGACGTAGCCCTGGCCCGCCCCTCATCCGCCTGCCGCAACCTTCTCCCCGCAAGCGCGGTCGCCCGATCATCTTTCACGCCGGTTGATGCAGTGGGAAGAGCGTGCCGTTTGGTCCCTTCTCCCCATCAAGATGGGGAGAAGGTGGCGGCAGCCGAATGAGGGGCAGCCGAGCGACAGAGCGCCCGTCACCAGTTGCGGGCGTTCCGCTCTAACACTTTGAAACTACGCGCGTCCGCACGGAAAGCCGTCAGACACTCTTCCTGGAAGCGCTCTTGCGCTTGAGGTCCGGTGCCATGGCTTCGGCGGAGAGCGAAGCGACCGCCTCGTCCAGCGACATTGCCGTCTGCGCCTGAGAGCCCAGGCGACGGATATTGACCGAGCGCTCCTCCGCTTCGCGCTTGCCGCAGACGACGATCACCGGAACCTTCGTCACCGAATGCTCGCGGACTTTGTAGTTGATCTTCTCGTTGCGGAAATCGGTCTCGACCGTCAGCCCCGCATCACGCAAGCGTTCGGCGACTTCGCGGCCATAGTCGTCCGCTTCCGAGGTGATCGTGGCAACTACCACCTGCAGCGGCGATATCCACAGCGGCATGTGGCCGGCATAGTTCTCCAGCAGAATGCCAAGGAAACGCTCCATCGAACCGCAAATGGCACGGTGGATCATCACCGGCTGACGCTTCTCGGACTCGCTGTCGATGTAGAAGGCGCCGAAACGCTCCGGCAGGTTGAAGTCGACCTGCGTCGTTCCGCACTGCCACTCGCGGCCGATCGCGTCCTTCAGCGTATACTCGAACTTCGGGCCGTAGAATGCGCCCTCGCCCGGCAGGATGCCGGTCTTTATGCGGCCTTCGGACTGCTCCTCGATGGTCTGCAGGACTTCCGTCATCACGGCTTCGGCGCGATCCCAAAGCTCATCGGAGCCCACGCGCTTTTCCGGCCGCGTCGACAGCTTCACGACGATCTCCTTGAAGCCGAAGTCCTCATAGACCGAAAGGATCAGATCGTTGATCTTCAGGCATTCGGCCGCCATCTGCTCGTCGGTGCAGAAGATGTGCGCATCGTCCTGCGTGAAGCCGCGGACGCGCATGAGGCCATGCAGCGCGCCGGAGGGTTCGTAACGGTGGACTGCGCCGAATTCTGCCAGCCGAACAGGCAGTTCGCGGTAAGACTTCAGACCATGCTTGAAGATCTGGATATGCCCGGGGCAATTCATCGGCTTCAGCGCGAATACGCGGTCATCGTCGGTATCGTCGCCAGCGACAGTCACCTTGAACATGTTGTCGCGATACCAGCCCCAGTGACCGGAGGTCTCCCAGAGCGACTTGTCGAGGACCTGGGGAGCATTGACCTCCTGGTAATCGCCTTCGAGCCGGCGGCGCATATAGGCGACGAGACTCTGGAAGATCCGCCAGCCCTTTCCATGCCAGAAGACCACGCCAGGCCCTTCCTCCTGAAAGTGGAAGAGGTCCATCTCGCGGCCGAGGCGGCGATGGTCGCGCTTCTCGGCTTCGGCGAGCACGTGCAGATATTGATCGAGTTCCTCCTGCGTATGCCAGGCGGTGCCGTAGATGCGCGTCAGCATCGGATTGTTGCTGTCGCCGCGCCAATAGGCGCCCGCCACCTTCATCAGCTTGAAGGCCGTGCCGATCTGGCCTGTCGAGGCCATGTGCGGTCCGCGGCAGAGATCAAACCAGTCGCCCTGGTAATAGATCTTCAGGTCCTGGCCCTCTGGGATGGCGTCGACGAGTTCCACCTTGTAATTCTCGCCCTTGGCGGCAAAGACCTCCTTGGCCCTGTCGCGCGACCAGACCTCCTTGGTGAAAGGCCTGTTGCGGGCGATGATCTCCCGCATCTTCTTCTCGATGACGGGCAGGTCGTCCGGAGTGAAGGGCTCGTTCTTGGCGAAGTCGTAGTAGAAGCCGTTGTCGATGACCGGGCCGATGGTCACCTGCGTTCCCGGCCACAATTCCTGCACGGCTTCCGCCATGACATGGGCGGCGTCGTGGCGGATGAGCTCGAGCGCGCGCTTGTCTTCGCGCGTGACGATCTCGATCCTACCTCCCGCCACGGCATCCGAAAGATCGCGCAGCTCGCCATCGATAGCAATCGCGACGGCCTTCTTGGCGAGCGACTTCGAGATCGATTCCGCGACGTCGCGACCGGTCGTGCCGGCAGCGAATTCTCGAACGGAGCCATCAGGAAATGTAAGGGAAACGGAATGCGACATCATGATCTCCTATCCAGTCCCGCCAACGAATGCGGGTGGTATGGTTTGCCGGCCGGGCCGGTTCGCGGGCCTGATAAAGCTTTTTCACCGTGGAGTAAAGGCGCAGCCGCTCAACCGGCGACCATTCCACGCAGTCCCTTCACCGTGTTCCAGTTGCGCACCGTCCCGATGCCGAGCCGCTTGGTCGTTAACGCCCCGAGCAACTTCGATTCGCTCGCCCTGCCGGCAAAATCGACCCAGAGATCGCCGTCGACTATGGCCACGCGCTCGCCCCTGGAGCAATAGAAGAGCAGTTTTTCCCGCATGTCGACTTCGAGAGGAGAGCGCATCACCCGCACGTGGACGCTCGCGGGATCCCTTTCGGCTTCCGCGAGAAATGGGTTGCCTGCCGCAAGCCCCGACCAGTCCTCTGCGGAGCGGGCAATGATGTCGACGTGACGGCCGAATGCCTTCTTGAAAGCCTTTTCGAGTTCCGCCTCCAATTCCGCGAGCGGCTTTTCTGGCGCCTCGAACAGGAGATTGCCCGTGGCGACAAGCGTGCGCGGCGCCCGGTAGCCGAGCGCTTCGGCCATGGCCTTCAAGTCGGCCATTACGACGCGCCGGCCGTCGCCGATAACGATGCTGTGCAGCAAGGCGACGTAAGCCTTCATTCGCTTCAAGCCCGCCAGAAATCGACAGCGCCCGCGGGCAGGCGCGCGAGCACGCGATCGAGCAGCGTTTCGTCTATATTGCGCCGCAACGCCGCGGCTACATTTGCGATCGCCGTCTCCGGAGAGAAGTTGTGATTGCCGCGGAAGGCCTGCACCTCGCGCGTCATCGCCCGGCGCTCGGAGAAGGGCACGGTCGGCTCCTCCAGGTCCCAATCGGCGACGAAGATCGCTCGAAGGACCGGCGGCAGCGCATTGGCGAATAGCAGAGCGTCGGAAATTTCAAGGCGGCGACGGAAAGTGTAAAGCACCGCCTGCACCACCGTATAGGCCTGATTGGTTGTCTGAAGAGCAGCGATATCGCGCGCGTCGACGATAAACCGGTCGAAATCCGCAGAGGCCTGCCGGTACTCCATCGGAATGGTCACGGCTCTCATGCGTCCTTTCGGCGTGGCTGCCAGTAGCGCCATGGCGTGTACCAGCGCTGGCGCGGTGCCAGGCTTTCCGGCACCGGATCGAACCCGTGGGTTCCGCCCGGGCCGCAGCGGATGACCCGGAAGAAGGTCAGCCATCCGCCGGCCCATAGGCCGTATCGGGCGATCGCCTCGAAGCCGTATTCCGAACAGGTCGGCAGGTGCCGGCAGGAATTGCCGATGAAACTCGACAGCGTCAGTTGATAGGCGCGGATCAGGGTCATGCCGACGAGCCGCCCCGGCGTCTTGCGGAACGGCCCGGACCAATTCCGGCCTCCGGCGGCGCCGGTCTCGCCGCGGGCAATTGCATGATCGGCATGGGGCTGAGTGCACATGGTTCAGACGGCCGCAGCGAGGCGCCTCGCCTCAATCTGGCCGATCGCATCGACGACGGCATCGAAAGTCAGCATCGTCGAGGCATGGCGCGCCTTGTAGTCCCTGACGGGCTTCAGAAAGCGCATGTCCTCGAAACGATCCGATGGGCCCTCCCCGTCGGCCTTCAACATGGCCAGCATGTCCTCGCGGGCCTGCCGGATCTCGTTCGCATGGGCACCTACGACATGCCGCGCCATGATGGATGAGGACGCCTGGCCGAGCGCACAGGCCTTGACGTCATGGGCGAAGTCGGTGACGACGTCGCCGTCCATCTTCAGCCAGATTCTCACCTTCGAGCCGCAAAGCTTGGAATGCGCGGCGGCTTCGGCGTCGGCGTCGGCCAACATTCCGAGGCGCGGAATATTGCCTGCGAATTCGAGAATTCTGCTGTTGTAAATGTCGTCGATCATTTAGGAATCCGGTGGATTTTTCGCGGTTTCGGGCGTTCGGCGCATGATTTTCCCCAGGCGGCGGGAAAAAAGCAAGGCGTGGCGCATTCGGGCTCTTTTATCCATGTGGCACCATACTATATGCTATGTCGTGTTGGGGTGACAGTTCCGCAAGGGGAGCAAATGTCGCCTGTTGTTTGGGAAACCGTGCCGGACGGTCCAGTGCACTGCTAAGCCGAGACCCGAAAGCCCCGGAACCCGCCAACGGAACCCAAGCCTGCAGGGTTAGGCGTATGGCCAGTGGCGAGTTGTCCGAAAAGATAAAACGTCAGCAATTTCGTATTGCTTGAAGGGGCCATATGGACGCCATAGTGAAGAATTTTCCTGTGCTCGACGACACAGGTCGTCCGACGCAGAAGGAAGCCGAAGAAGCCGTGCGCGTCTTGTTGCGCTGGGCAGGTGAAGATCCGGCACGAGAAGGCCTGAAGGACACGCCTTCGCGTGTCGCCAAGGCGTATCGGGAAATTTTCGGCGGCTACGATCTCGTAGCGGAAGACGTGCTCGGACGAACCTTCGAGGAAGTCTCCGGCTACGACGATATCGTGCTCGAAAAGGACATCCCCTTCTATTCGCATTGCGAGCACCACATGGTGCCGATCATCGGCAAGGCCCATGTCGCCTATCTGCCGAGTGGCCGCGTGCTCGGTCTTTCGAAGATCGCCCGGGTTGTCGATATCTACGCCCGTCGTCTGCAGACGCAGGAAGCGATGACGGCGCAGATCGCCAAGGCCATCGACGAGACCCTCATGCCCCGAGGTGTGGCGGTGATGATCGAGGCCGAGCATCTGTGCATGGCGATGCGCGGCATCAAGAAGCAGGGCGCGACGACTCTGACGACCACCTTCACCGGTGCGTTCAAGAACGAGCCGGCCGAACAGGTCCGTTTCATGACGATGCTCAGGGGCTTCAAGTAAGCTCCGCCACCGCATGTTGAAAAGAGTCCACCAACCCCCAAGTGCTACAGCGACCTTGCGCGTCTGATCAAGGCGTGCGGCGCTGTAGTGGAGCTCAGACGATGACGCTCGCTTTTGCATCCCCCCCGCAAGAAAAGGCCGAGCTGGAAAGCGGCCCGGCCTTCACCCCGCGTTTCGACGACAAAGGGCTGATCACGGCCGTCGTGACCGATGCTCGCGATGGGGAATTGCTGATGGTCGCGCACATGAACGCCGAGGCGCTGTCCCTCACGCTCGAGACCGGAATCGCGCATTACTACAGCCGCTCACGCGACCGCCTCTGGAAGAAGGGCGAAAGCTCGGGCAATTTTCAGACCGTCCGGGAAATAAGAACCGATTGCGACCAGGACGCCGTCTGGTTGAAAGTCTCGGTCGCCGGCCAGGATGCCACCTGCCATACCGGGCGCCGCTCGTGCTTCTATCGGACGGTCGGCGTCGCCGAAGGCGAAGCAAAAGTGGCGATCATCGACGATCACAGGCATTTCGATCCGGCGCAGATCTACGCCGACAACTGAGCATCTGCATTTTCCTGGTCCGCCTTGGTGATATATTCATCTTTTGGCAACCAAACGGGCATCTAATCATTAATCTTGTAAGTAGTTCCCGCGGTAACGGCGGAGCACCAAAATGTGTTGCAGGCTGTATCCAATGTTTATCGGACGGGCCGCATTTGTAGCCGGTTCAGTGCTATATCTCGATCATGGTGTCAGTCTTTCAGCGACCATACGCGAGGCCGGCACCGGCATGTTTCGATGACCGAATCGATTCGGTTCAAGGAATATGCAGTAGTAGGGCTCGGCAGGGCTTTCCTGAAGGGCCGTGTGTTGGAAGCTAATCTATTCGGCGGTGTCGGAGGTGCCGGATGCTGAACTGGACATTCACGCGTAACAGTCAGATTGCCGATCTTTCCGGCGCGAACGGCTCGTCGATCACGACCACTCCTCCAGCACCACCCATCTCTCAGCCCGTGAAACCCAGGATTGCGCTGGCGCTCGGTGGCGGCGCTGCGCGGGGCTGGGCTCACATCGGTGTCCTGAAAGCCCTCGACGAGGAGGGCATCGAAGTCGGAATGATCGCCGGCACATCGATCGGCGCGCTGGTCGGCGGCTGCTATCTCGCCGGCAAGCTCGAGGAATTGGAGGCTTTCGCCCGCTCGCTTACCGTGCGACGCATTGCCGGCTTGCTCGATTTCGCGATCGGCGGCGGCGGCCTCTTTGGCGGTCTGCGGCTCACCAAGCGGATGCAGGAACATCTGCAGAACCTCAGTATCGAGAATCTCGACCGGCCCTTCGTGGCCGTCGCCACGGAAGTCTACAGCGGCCACGAGGTCTGGATCGAGAAGGGATCCCTCATCACCGCCATTCGCGCATCTTATGCCTTGCCTGGCATTTTCGAGCCCGTCAACGCCAATGGTCGGACTCTCATCGACGGCGCGCTGGTCAACCCCGTTCCCGTTTCGGTCTGCCGCGCACATGAGCAGTTGCACGTCGTCGCCGTCAACCTGAACTACGACGTCTACGGCCGCTCGGCGGTCGTCAAGCACAGCGCCGGCATGGAAACGCCCGATGCGCCGGCAACGGATGCAAACCGCTTTTCAGCACGGCTCGGCATGACCAGCGTCATGGTTCAGGCCTTCAACATCATTCAGGACCGCATTTCGCGCGCCCGGCTGGCTGGCGATCCGCCGGATTTGTCTCTCCACCCGAAGCTGAACGATATCGGACTTTCGGAATTCCACCGCGCGGGCGAAGCGATCGAGCGCGGTTATCAGGAGGCCAAGATCAAGCTTTCGGAAATCCGGCGCATGCAGGAACCGCTGCCCCGTTGAAATGCTGTGAGAACTTGCGGATCGGCTCAAGTGCTTTAGGGCGTTCCACCGTTTCATGATGCAGTGAAACGCCCTGAACCTTTGATCCGCACTTCCGGACGGAAACCGTTTCACTCTTCCTGAAATGCTCTAGCCGGCAATATAGGCCTTGATCTGCTCGGCCTCGTTCTCGATGGCACGGATGTGATATTTGACCACGTCTCCAATCGAGATAATGCCGGCCAGCCGGCCTTCCCGCTCGACGGGTAGATGACGCGCGCGAAATTTACTCATCATCTCCATCAGCGCGTCGACGGACATTTCCTCGCGACAGCAATAGACGTTCTGCCACATGACGGAAGAAACCGGCTTGTCGAGGCAGGCGGCACCATATCGGGCAATCGAGGCGACGATGTCGCGCTCCGTCATGATGCCCACGATATGCTCCTCCGGATCGACGACGACAACGGCTCCGATATGATTTTCATGCAGTAAAGTCGCGGCCTGCTGAACCGTCACCTGCGCTGTGACCGTGATGACGTTGCTGCCTTTTTCATTGAGAATCGCTTTCACCGACATGCGCACATCTCCCGTTGCGACAAAACCGGGCCGACGGGAAGAGTTTCCGTCCGTGTCACTGCGCTTTCCTGCGGTGGAAGGAAGACCGCGATGACAGTGCAGATGGCCGCAGGAAACCCGTACCCATTCCGGTGCTCACGCAGCTCCTTGCCGCTCCTCGAGCACAAAGCTGCGCCGGCACCCGGCCTTTTCCGCGGTCGCCTCGAGCAATTCGGCGGCCGTGATGAATGGTGCGCCAGCGACTTCAGGAAATCAAGGCTTCTGCGGAAACCCGTCCGCCTCCGCGGCGAAATCGGGCATCACGAAAATTCCGCGGCTGATACAATCGATTATCGCTCCCGCTCGTGGCGGCCGAGGCTTCTTCCCGGCTGGCGGCGCCTCACGGAACCTACCTTCGGGGATCGAAGAATGCGAACAGAAGGAAGCCGAAGAGGAAGCCGCCGATATGCGCCTCCCAGGCCACGCTTCCTGCCCCACCGATCGACAGAATGCCGAAGCCCACCAGCAAATTGGTCAGGAACCATATCCCGGTGAATACGAGCACGGACCGGTTGGTGAGCGTCTCCGCAAACGACAGCCGTCGATTGAGATGGGCAAACTGGCGGCTGATGCGACCGCTCGGGGAAAATACGAAACGGGCCGCTGCCCCCATCAAGCCTGAAACGACGCCCGAAGCCCCGATCACCACGGCCATCTCGCCCCAATGAAAGATGATGTGCAAGCCGACGGCGGCAGCCGCCGACAGGCACCAGAACACGGCGAGCCGGGTCATCCCGATCCGTCTGACGACGGGGGCGCCGAACGCGACCATCCAGAAGACATTGAAGATGAGATGCTCCCAACTGCCGTGCAGGAAGGAATAGGTCACCGGCGTCCAGAGCCAGACCAACCCCTGCTCGCCGAGGGGTAGCGTGTAGCGCACCGGCAGAAAGGCGAAGTTGAGGATCAGCTCCTGGTCGATCTCGGCCGGCAGAACATAGGTCCTCAAGACATGGACCGCGGTCAGGAACGAAAGGATGCCGGTCAGCCCCGGCGGAAGATTGAAGGCGGGCTCACGATTGCGGACGTCGGTACTCCCGACATCGGTTTCCGGTGATGTTGCCGCCTGATCCCGTTCCATAGCTGCCTCTTCCCTCCGGTCGCTGCGGTTGCGCTCAGATGGCGGCGAACCGCCCGCAGTAGCGCGCAAGGGATAAGCAAACAAAAAAACGCCGTCCAGTGAAAACTGAACGGCGTCACGCGCCGTTCAGCGCGCGTCAGTCGATGTGCTGAAGGCAATCCTTCGTGAAGTGCTGCCGAATGAAATGGCAGCCGCCGACGTCGAGCGCAATCGAAACCGGCCATTAACCTTAATTTCGCCCTGGCACGAAATTCGCTCCATGCACTCAAGGACCACGCAATATGCCGCCGACACTCCCGATCTGGGACGGTCCGCGCCGCAACAACGACCGATCGGGCAAGATGCGCAGCAGAACGACAATGGAACTGTTTCAATACTGGAACGAAGTTCGCGGCGACCGCGATCTCCCGCGCCGTGACGAAATCCAGCCCGCCGACATTCGTTCACTCCTCCCGAACGTCTTCATCCTCCAGGCGCTGGCGGACGGCGGAATACACTTTCGTCTCGCGGGCACCCACATCTGCGGCTTGTTCGGTGACGAACTCCGCCACCGTCAATTCTCCGCCTTGTGGCTCGGCAGACAGCAGGAGGAGGCCGCCCGTATCGCCGGTCAGGTCATGAAGCGATGCACGCCGATGCTTCTGGCCGCGTCCGGCGCCACCGCAACCGGGGATTGCCTGGACGTGGAAGTTCTGCTTACCCCCCTCGCCTCTCCCGATGGCGCGGGCGACCGCATACTCGGCGCACTGTCGCCGCTGTCCCGTCCGATATGGCTGCACATGAAGCCGTTGCAGCACCTTGTCCTGGACAGCCGGTGTGCCGCATTCCCTGCCCCCGAATGCTCCACAACTGCCGGTCTGACCGGGAGCCGCATCGACGCCGGCGATCGCCCTTTCCGCATGGCGCAGCACCTGCGCGTCTTCGAGGGTGGAAGGCGAAACTGAGCGAACCTTCTGTTAATCGGTGTGGTCTATACTTTCGCCTGCAAAATATATCCATCGTAGAGTGATCATGTTCTCCTTCCAGCATGCGCAGAACAGCGCCCCGAAACCACATCAGGAAAGCGCGTTTCAGCGCGTTTCGGTCAATCTTTCGGGACGACTGATGCTTGCCAGTCACGAGGAATATGACTGTACCGCCTTGGAGATGTCGCCGGGCGACGTTCTCTTGACCTCCCCCGCGCGTCCGCGCGGCGGGGAGCGTATCATTGCCTATGTCGACCATGTGGGTCGCCTCGAAGGCACGGTGTCGCGTGTTGCGGACGATGCGTTCGTGATCCAGCTCAACGCCACGGAGCGCAAGCGCGAGAAGCTTGCGGCACAGCTGACCTGGATCGCCAACAAACACGAACTCGGCCTGCCGGAAGACCGGCGCCATGACCGGCTTGCACCGCGCAAGACATTGACGGAACTCACCGTCGATACCGGCGAGAGATACAGCTGTCGGATCATCGACCTCTCGCTTTCCGGCGCGGCGGTCGACATCGACACACGGCCCGCCGTAGGATCGCCGGTCAGGCTGGGCAATATGAAGGGCAGGATCGTCCGTCATTTCCAGGAAGGCGTCGCGATCGAATTCTCCGGGATTCAGTCCCGCGAGGCACTGACCGAGTTTCTGTAAGCGCACCCGACGAAGTCCGAGGGTGACGTCCGCACAGGCGGCGCTTGCGTCGGCGGCCGCCTGGAGCAAGCCTCTGCCCCCGCCTAGACCAAAATCAATTCTTCCGCGGCGGGCGCGACAGAAATAGCTTCTGGTAAACCGGACGTTACACTTCCCAGCGATCCGACAGTATTTCCTGCTGGGTCCGATGGTCCCACCGCCACCGGCTGGATGGCTGGCGGGACGCGCAATCGCGGCCATGCCGCGCTCGCCGCAAATAGTTTTATCCATTATATCAATGCCTTACAAGGACATTCAGCGTAGCCGCTCGCGGTGACCGCCGACATGCGGCATAAAAATCGATAAAATTTGAATCGAATTTTATTACAGTTACTCTCAATTTTTATTCTTATGCTATTCGAGTTTGTTCTTGTTTTTACTTCCGATCTTCGCCGCCGGTAAAAAACTCTGTGCCAATGTCGAACCACAACGGGGAGACAAACATGCGCACAATCATCACCATGGCGATCGCTGCCGCAGCCCTTGCCACCGGCCTCATTGGCGGACCGGCATACGCGGTGTCGGCGAACATGACGGTCGGCGGCGCGACCAACCCGCCGATCGGTCATTACGAGTTCTGCAAGGCCAATCCCTCCGAATGTGCGGCCACTGCCGCGGATTCTGGCCCAGCCGTGCTGACGCGCGACAGCTGGCGGAAGATCCTCGAAATCAACTACGAGGTGAATCAGGCGATCGCTCCGATGACCGACATGGAAATCCATGGCGTCGAAGAAAACTGGTCCTACCCGGACGCCGTCGGCGACTGCGAGGATTACGTGCTGCTGAAGCGCCGCAGGCTGATTGAAAGCGGATTCTCCCCCGCCGATCTTCTGATCACCGTCGTCCTGCAGCCCAATGGCGACGGTCATGCCGTCCTGACGGTGCGCACCGACCGCGGCGACTTCATTCTCGACAACATGCGCAGCAAGGTGCTTCTCTGGTCGGACACGGAATATACCTACCTTAAGCGGCAGTCCTCGGAGCATGCCGGGCGCTGGGTAAAACTGCAGGACGGCCGCGCTCTCGCCGTCGGCAGTGTCAGCGCGCAGTAACGATGAGCAGGCGCGGCAATGGCCTGCGCTTCTGATCGGCCCCGGTCGGCACTACTCCGTCCGGACCCGGGTCGATTTTCTCAGGGCGGTGCAGGCCTGCCGCGCTTCACCCAATATTAACCAAAGTGGACGAGCCTTGGCCGCGAGCGAATTCCGCGCGGCGAGATCATTCAGTGGCCCTCGAGCGGATAGAACGCGCCCCCTGATCAGGTATCCTACGGCGCTGCCATGAACCCGCCCCACATTTCCGAACCGGAACCACAGCCGCTCCTTTCATCCCGCTTCGCATACAAAGCTGCCGCAGCCGTCGCGATAGTGATTGCGCTGACAACCATCCTTTCCTTTTCCGGGCGCTGGTTCGGCCGACACCTTGCTCAGGCCGGCCACACGGCAAGCCGCGAAACCTACGACATCTTTATCGGCCAGGACCATTTGCGCCTGCCGGCGAATGTCATTCGCTTCGAAAACCAACGGAACACGAGCATTGTCGAGCGCGTGGATCTCTATCTCACCTGGCCGGGCCTCGAAGGCTACAGCGAGGAGACGCGGCCCTTGTTCGACGATGTCAGCCAGCCGGAAAACCTGATCTTCCTGCAGGTCGCGCAGAGTACGATGTCTCGCGACATGTCGGGGCGTCTCGCCCCCGTCTACCGCCATATTCTGCAGGACGCGACACAGGCCGGCCCCGAGGGCCTGACGAGGTACGACGCAAAGCCGGATTCCAGCTATGCCGGCGAAGTCTTCTTCACCGCCGAGAGGGATGGCGGCCCTCCCTATGTGCTGCGCTGCGTGCTTCCCGAGACCACTGCGGTTTCGACCAGCGCCGATTGCCAGCGCGACGTTCACATGGGCAAGGACCTCATCGTTCTTTACCGCTTCTCCAGCAGGTTGCTGCCGCAGTGGCGTACCATCGAAGATTCGATGGAAACTTACATCAGCGCACATCTCGTGCCGTGATTTTGACGAAGAGTCGTGATGCAGCCAATGCGCCGGCTGGATCGGGATGGGGAGAATGTGCGGGGTTTCGGCCGAGCCTACCAAAACGTCATGATCTGGTACGGACTGAAGGTGCCGATCCTGAACAAAACGACCCGTGGCGGGCAACCAATCATTCATCATAAACCGATTGGTAACGCTATCCCGATACTGTCTCGGGAAAGGTCGTATCCGGAGAAGGCGTCCGGACGGCACCCCTGATATGAGAATGAAGAGCAATACAGTGTCTCAATCCGTTTTTTTTGATCTCGCGAAACGCCCGTTCGGCGTCTTTTCAGAAGTTGTGGGGCGGATTTTTCTCGCCGGCCTGATCGCCGTGCTGACCTTTTCGGCGCCCGCCTTCGCGAATTCCAAATATGCCGGCATCGTCGTCGACGCGAAAACCGGCAAGGTTCTTTACGGCGAAGACGCTGATCAATTACGCTATCCAGCCTCGCTGACGAAGATGATGACGCTGTATCTGACGTTCGAAGCGCTTGAAGCCGGTCGGATCAGCAAAAGCACGCCTGTCCCCTTTTCCAAGAAGGCATCGGCAGAGCCGCCGTCGAAGCTCGGTGTGCGCGCCGGGCGAACGATCACCGTCGAGCAGGCGATCCTCTCGCTGGTGACGCGCTCGGCCAATGATGCGGCGACGGCGCTTGGCGAGCTCCTGGGTGGTTCGGAACAGCGCTTCGCCCGGATGATGACCAACAAGGCCCGTGCGCTCGGCATGACGCGCACCACCTATCGCAACGCCCATGGCCTGCCCAATTCCGAACAACGGACCACCGCCCGCGACCAGGCCCGCCTCGGCATCGCGCTCCGGCAGCATTTTCCGCAATATTACGACTACTTCTCCACGCGCAGCTTCCGTTTCGGCAAGCAGGCGATCGGCAACCATAACCGGCTGCTCGGCAATGTCCGCGGGGTGGACGGTATCAAGACCGGCTATACACGCGCTTCCGGCTTCAATCTCGTGACCTCGGCCCAGCTCGACGGGCGCAGCATCGTGGCAGTCGTCATGGGCGGCACGTCCGGCGGTGCCCGCGACGCCCAGATGCGCAAACTGGTGGCCAAGTACATGCCTGCTGCATCGCGCCGCGGCAGCGGCAATCTGATCGCCGAAGTCCCGGCCGAACCCGTGACGACGGTGGCCGAAGCCGAAATACGGCCGGCAACCGCCGCGGCTGTCGCGTCGGCGGCAATGGACCTCCCGAATACCGGCCCGGTCCCGGATTTCCGCTACACCGACGAAAACGACGGCGGCGTCGCAATGGCCTATGCATCGACGAAACCGGCCTCGGACAACCCCGTGCTTGCAGCCAAGATCGCGCCGAACACGCTCGATTCGCAAAGCGCCAGACTTGCCCAGGAGCCGGAAGCCGCTGGCGACGTCGATACGCAGATCACCAATTCGGTAGCTACCGCTGAAACCGCACCTGCCGCGGCCGAAGCCCGCACCGAAGCGAATGTCGGCATGCAGGGCTGGGTCATCCAGATCGGCGCCACGCCCGACAGGACGCAGGCGATGACGCTGCTCGATAATGCCAAGGAAAAGGGCGGCAAGGCACTGCGTAACGCCACCCCCTTCACGGTCGCCTTCAGCAATGGCGGAGCTCAGCTCTACCGGGCCCGCTTCGGCGGCTTCGACGATCAGGACAAGGCCGTCAACGCATGCAAGGCATTGAAGAAGAAGGGTTTCTCTTGCTGGGCGAGCCAGCAGTAAGAGACGCCATCTACTGCATGTTTCCTTGATCCGATCCAAGGACAAAAGCATGCGGCAAACAAAAGTGCTACAGCGACCTTTGCGCGGCTGATCAAGACGCGCGGCGCTGCAGCGGCAGCCGGGCGTTTTCCGGCTGTCCTCCTCGGGTTAGTACAGCGTAACGAGGTCAGCATGGCAATGAACGAGAACGTCCCCGGCGACACCCTGATTTCCGACCGGAAGGCAAGGTCTTCGCGCATCCGGCTGCATCCATTGCACGAGGCGGCCATGCGCATCGCCGACATCGGCCTGAACCGGTCCAAGGCAAAGACGCGTGACCTGGTGGGCATGCTCCTTACACATGGCGCGCGCGCGTGGCGTTCGACCCAGCCACGGGCGGACATCCATCTGCACGTCGCGGCACCGGGTCGTAGTCACCCTCTCAGAATGCGCCTGCACTGAAGCACTTCCAGTGTGTAGCGATTTTCAGTCCGGAAGTGCTTAGCTTCGAGGCGCTTAGGGCGATGATTTCAGGTCGGGCGACCTGAAATCATGACCTGATCGATTTTGGTAAGTTGACAGGCGGAATGCGGGAATCGCCGCCGCTGCGTGTCCGCCCGCTATAACAGCCCGAGTTCAGCAAGCTCACGCCGCAAATCGAGCGGCATCTCCCCGCCATCGGCGAGCGAGGCAAGATCCCGCGGAGCTTCCTTGTCCTCGAGGTAGCGCCAGCCCTGAAAAGCCCGACGCGGCTGCGGTTCCGTCTCCATGACTTCCGGACCGAGAAGGAGATTGCAGCGGCCGATGCCCTCGCCGTCGGTGAAGGTCTCGATGCCGATCAGCGGCTGGCGCGCCTGAACGTATCCCTTGATCACCCAATAGAGCGAACCGCCGGCGAGAAGCTCTTCCGTACGTTTCGGGACCATCCGCGTCGTGTGGAAGGAGTGCGGCTGCTGCCCGGCTGCGATCGCCGCCAGGGCCTTGCGCGCGACCCATTCGCGCAGATCCTCGATCGATTCGGCACCGACACAGAGTTTGATGAGATTTAAAGCCATGGCAAATCTTGAACACCCGGCCGGCGGCTGCGGTCAAGCCGTCCGGGCGCATTCATCCACAGGCCCAACGACTTCAGATCCAGCTCAGCACTCGACCACGTTGACGGCGAGACCCCCGGTCGATGTTTCCTTGTACTTCTCGTTCATATCAGCGCCGGTCTGGCGCATCGTCTCTATACAGGCATCGAGCGGCACGAAATGCTTGCCGTCGCCCTTGAGTGCGAGCGAGGCGGCGGTTACCGCTTTGACGGCGCCGAGGGCATTGCGTTCGATGCACGGCACCTGAACGAGACCTGCGACCGGATCGCAGGTCATTCCGAGATGGTGCTCGAGCGCGATCTCGGCCGCATTCTCGATCTGCTCGGGCGTTCCGCCCATGACGGCAGCAAGACCCGCCGCGGCCATCGCCGACGCCGATCCGACTTCGCCCTGACAGCCCACCTCCGCGCCGGAAATCGAGGCGTTGTGCTTGATGATACCGCCGATCGCCGCCGCGGTCAGCAGGTAATCCCGGATGCCTTCCTGATCGGCATCGTCGTGAAAATGCAGATAGTAGCGGATCGTCGCCGGAACGACGCCGGCCGCGCCGTTGGTCGGCGAAGTCACCACCCGGCCGCCCGCAGCGTTCTCCTCATTGACCGCCATTGCATAGACGCTCAACCAATCATTTGCGAGGAGAGGATTGGTCTTGTTGGAGCGCCATTCCTCCTGCAGCTTGTCGTGGATCGCCCGGGCGCGCCGGCGTACGTTCAGACCGCCCGGCATGATGCCGTCCTGGCTGAGGCCGCGATCGATGCAACTGCTCATCGCCGTCCAGATGCGGTCGAGCCCGGCGTCGAGTTCGTCCCTCGACATGCTGCATTCCTCGTTCGCGCGCTTCATCTGGGCGATCGTCAGCCCGGAGCGCGCGGCCATGTCGAGCATCTGCTGAGCCGTGGCAAAGGGATAGGGCACCTTTACGCCTGCGGGCTTGTTCTTCTGGGCCCTCATCGCGTCCAGTTCCGTATCGGTCACCACGAAGCCGCCGCCGATCGAATAGTAGATGCGTTTCAGAAGCAGCCGGCCGTCCCGGTCGAAGGCGGAGAAGGACATGCCATTCGCATGGCCCGGCAGCGGCGTCTTCTTGTCGAAGACAAGATCGGCTTTCGGCTGGAACATATAGCCCGGGTGACCCGGCGGGGTGATGCGGCCCGTACGCTCCACCTGCTCGATGATCGCGTCCATCCTGTCCGGCTCGACGAGATCCGGGCGCTCGCCCATAAGGCCGAGAATGACCGCCCTGCCCGTTCCATGACCGATGCCTGTATGCGCAAGCGAGCCATGGAGGCTTACCTTGATGGCGCCGACAGACGCGTGAGATGGTCGCGGCCATTCGTCCGACAGGATGAGATCGAGAAACCTGTTGGCCGCCGACATCGGCCCCATCGTGTGTGAGCTCGATGGACCGATACCGATCTTGAAAACGTCGAAGACGGAAAGAAACATGAATTGCCTGCCCAGAGCCTGACGCAACGTTGCTGCCGATGAGCTCCACGTTCGCGTCGATGATAGGACCGAAGCCGCCCGTTTTCTGCTCGGGAGGTGTCGATCGTTCCTAATATAGGATCTGACCCTAAGCGATCCTATGGCGATCCATCAGGCGACCGACCGACATTGAATTCTGTTCGTGCGACATGCCGTTGAAGAACGGCGCATGTGATGGACGATCGGAAACAGTCAAAAAAAGCGATGCAGCCCGCGGACTGCATCGCCTGACATTTCAATCTATCTTCAGAAGCCGCCGAAGAGGTAGGCGAGAACGAGAACACCCCCGAAACCCGCCACGGCGCGAACCGTCACGCCCCAGCACGACTTCTCTACTGTTTTGTCCATGATGTCTCCGAATACCGAAGCCCGGTAACCATTAAGTCGCGTGGCCAGTCCAATAGCGAAGATTTTGTTAACGCGCAATGGTGAAATATGGCGAAATAGTGTCAGAGCGACGCGGGACGCCTTGAACGCGGACACAAAGCCGTGTGCAAGCCGCGGAATCGCGGAGCGCCCGGCTCGGTGCTGACGCCTCGATTTCGCCGTGAGTCTTAAGGCAGACCAAGATCGCCCATCTTGCATTTTCGGACGGCCGTGCCAAAACACCGCTATGACCTCTGAAGATTACGTCGCGCTCGCCATCTTCGTCCTCCTCTGGGCCGGCTTCAGCTGGGCTTCCGACGCGGGGCGCGGCTTCGACCGCGTCAGCCTGACGCGTCTGATGAACGAGCATAGGGCGCGCTGGATCCGCAATTCGCTCAACCGCGACCTGAAGATGATCGACACACAGATCATCGCCGGGCTGCAGGCGGGTACCGCTTTCTTCGCCTCCACGACGATCTTCGCGCTCGGCGGTTGTTTCGCATTGCTCGGCGCGACAGACCAAGTGCAGATGATCTTTAGCGATCTGCCGCAAATATTCCGAAGCGGGCGGACGGCCTTCGAACTGAAAGTGGGCGGCCTGACCTGCCTCTTCGGCTATTCCTTCTTCAAGTTCGGTTGGTCCTACCGGCTGTTCAACTATTGCTCGATTCTGATGGGCGGCATTCCGATGACGGCGGACATGCAGCGCGACCAGAAGGCGGCCGAGCGTGCCGCGGAGCGCGCGATCCGCATGAACATACTTGCGGCCAAGCACTTCAATGCCGGGCTTCGGGCGATCTTCCTGTCGATCGGCTATCTCGGCTGGTTCATCAGCCCCTATGTGTTCATGGTGCTGACCGCCTTCGTCATCTTCGTCCTCGCGCGCCGGCAGTTCTTCTCCGAAGCGCGCGCCGCGCTGATCGAGAATGCGCAATAGGCTGCAGCAACCGATTGCACCCGGTCCGCGGTTTGCTGTAACCGATCGAATGACTGCCGGCCCTCATTTCAACATATTCGCGACGCGACTGAAATGAGGCGCCCTCGTAGACCCACCTCCAGCAGCAGAGCGACCTTTCGATGTCCGAACACAGCGCGACGACGACCCCTGAAGCGCAAATGCGCACGGAGGTGACCGGAACCAACCGGATGGTCCTCCTGGACGCTCTGCGCGGCCTGGCTCTCGTCGCCATGGCGCTCTATCACTTTGTCTGGGACCTCGAATTCTTCGGCTATGTCGCGGCCGGCACCGCCGGGACGGGCGGCTGGCGGATGTTTGCACGCATGATTGCCAGCAGCTTTTTGTTTCTTGCCGGTTACAGTCTCGTGCTCGGCCAGTTACCGAAACTCCGCCCGCGCGCCTTCGCCTTGCGTTTCGCGAAGATCGCCGGCGCAGCCGCGCTGATCAGCATCGGTACATGGTTCGCCATTCCTCAGTCGTTCATCTTCTTCGGCATTCTCCACGCCATTGCGGCGGCAAGCCTCGTCGGCCTCCTGTTCCTGAAATTGCCGGCCGCCGTTTCCTTTCTTGCGGCTGCCGCGGCCTTCGCTGCTCCCCATTATCTCCGCTCGTCGTTTTTCGACATGCCGGCGCTCTGGTGGGTCGGCCTCTCGGAGACAATTCCGCGCTCGAACGACTACGTTCCTCTGCTTCCCTGGGTTGCCCCTTTCCTCCTCGGCCTCGGAACCGCGAAGCTGCTCCACCCGTTATTTTCCGCCCGGCATAACCGAAGCGCCGGGACCCGTAAGCTCCCGTGGATGACGCCTCTCGCCTTTGGTGGCCGTCACAGTCTTTTTATATATCTCATCCACCAGCCGCTGCTTATCGCGGCAGTCTATCTCTTCTCTCTCGCTGTTCCCGCCCCGGCGCCGGATCCGGCACAGGTCTATCTGCTCAATTGCGAACGCGCCTGCAGCAACGAAAATTCCGCGATCTCCTGCAGCGCGTTTTGCGGTTGCACACTCGCCGGCCTGAAGGAACAGAGCCTGTTCGACGATCTGAATCTGGGCAAGATCGACGTGAACACAGATGAACGCATTGCGCGAATCGCCGGTCAGTGCACAATGGATGCACAATCAGGAGAGGCGCAGTCAGGGGACTAAATACTTAGGACATGAATGCCTTTCGTGCCAGGCCGCTGAAGTTTCCATGGCCGCCTCTGCTCTATGGCGCGGCCGCTCTGATCGCGCTGGCCCTGGAGCACCTTTTTCCGATTCCGGTAGCGCACGAGCGCAGTTGGATCCTCTCGCTGGTGGGCTACGGCCTTGTCGTTCTGGCGATCACGATCGATCTCTGGGCCGTCAAGACTCTCCTTGACCGCCATACAGCCGTTCTTCCGAACCGGTGCGCCACCTGCCTCGTCACCTGCGGCCCATTTCGTTTCACCCGCAACCCGATCTATTTCAGCTACACGCTGGCTATGACCGGCCTCGGATTGGCGACGATCAACCCCTGGTTCTTCATCACGGCAATTGCGGCGGTCGGATTGACGACCCTTTTGGCCATCCGCAAGGAGGAGCGGCACCTGCTGTCGCGCTTCGGTTTCGAGTTCGAGCGATATTGCCGGCACACTAGCCGTTGGATTTGAGCGGACATGGAAGAGTCTGCCTCTTCCTCATCTCCTGTGCCCGTCACAGGGATCCAGCAGCGCCGCGTCTGCGGCGCGGAAGAGTCCCCTCAGCGCAAGGGCTTGGACCGGCTGAAATGCGCAAAAACTCAAGCGGACCGTCAGGTGCCGACGCCGATTTCGGCAAGGCGCGTGAGGCAGGCCTCTTCGACATTGTCGAGTTCGCTAAGTGTGTCTTCGATGTCCTTGCGCTTCTGCCGCAAGTCCTCGCGCTTCTCCTCGACGCGCTTGATCAAGAGCTGCAGCTGGCCCATCTCACCCGGCGGATCCTTGTAGACCTGAATGATCTCGCGAATTTCGGCGATGGTGAAGCCAATGCGCCGGCCACGCAGAATCTCCTTTATGAGGTGCCTGTCGGCGGGGCGGAACAGACGCGTGCGGCCACGACGCTCCGGATGAATAAGGCCCTCATCCTCATAGAAGCGCAGTGTCCGGGTCGAGATCCCGAATTCCCGGGTCAGCTCGGTAATGCTATAATATTTGTTCACGCAGCCATTCCATCAAAGACGCGCCCCAACTATTGTTGACTTTGACGTAAAAGTCAAACACGGCGCGCCGAGCATGCGTCGCACTTCAGCCAAGACTGAACCACCATGTCGCGATGCCGAGAAAGCTGAAGAAGCCGGTTATGTCGGTGACCGTCGTTACGAAGACGGCGGAAGAGACCGCCGGGTCGGCACCGTATCTTTCGAGCAGAATCGGGATCAGGATGCCGGCGAGTGCGGCGGCCATCATGTTGATCAGCATCGCTGTCGCGATAATGCCGCCGAGGTCGGGATTCTGGAACCAAAGGCCCGCAACAAGACCGATGAACGCACCGAAGATCACGCCATTCAGGAGTCCGACGCCCGCCTCGCGGCGGATGATTCTCGGCGCGTTGTGAATATCGAGCCCTCGGGTCGCGAGCGCTCGCACCGTCACGGTCATGGTTTGCGATCCGGCATTGCCGCCCATCCCTGCGACGATCGGCATCAGGACGGCAAGCGCGACGATCTGCTGTATCGTGGCATCGAACAGGCCGATGACCGAGGCAGAAACGCAAGCCGTCATCGAGTTGATGAAAAGCCAGGGAACGCGTGAGCGCGCGGCTTCCGCGACCGAGTCCGACAGTTCTTCATCACCGACGCCGCTCAGGCGCAGGAAATCCTCTTCCGCCTCTTCCTGGATCACGTCGACCACGTCGTCGATCGTCAGCACGCCGACGAGCCTGCCGTTTTCATCGACGACGGCGGCCGAGAGGAGGTCATACTGTTCAAAAAGCTGCGCCGCCTCCTCCTGGTCCATTTCCGCCGGCACGGAATGGCTTGTGTCACGCATGATCGCATCGATCTTTACCGAGCGCTTTGCGCGCAGCACCCGGTCCAGATCGACTGCCCCGAGCAGCTTGAAAGTCGGATCGATGACGAAAATCTGCGTGAAACTTTCGGGAAGGTCGTCGTCCTCGCGCATGTAATCGATCGTCTGGCCGACGGTCCAGAAAGGCGGCACCGCGACGAACTCGGTCTGCATGCGCCGCCCGGCGGTGCTCTCCGGATAGTCGAGCGAGCGGCGCAGGCGGACGCGCTCGGTAAAGGGAAGCTTGGCGAGGATCTCTTCCTGATCCTCCTCGTCAAGATCCTCGAGAATGTAGACCGCGTCATCGGAATCCATCTCGCCGATCGCCTCGGCAATCTGCTCGTTCGGCAAATGTTCGACGATGTCGAGACGGATTCCCTCGTCGACCTCGGTCAGCGCGGCCAGGTCGAAGTCCTTGCCGAGCAGCAGAACCAGTGCGATACGCTGCTCCGGCTGGATCGCCTCGATAAGGTCGCCCAGTTCCGAGGCATGAAGGCCGGCGACATGCTGGCGAAGGTAAATGATATCGCGATCCGCGATCGCGGCGCCGACATGCATCAGGAAATCGGAGCGTACCGAGCCGTCTTCGGCGTAGATATCCGAGTCGTCATGGACAGCGATTTCGTCGGAACCGCGATCGTCGTCGCCGGTGCTGCTCATGGACCCGCCCCTCCAGAGATTACCGCCGTCCCGGCCCGCGCCGGAAACGGCTCCTCTGCCCTGCTAGCGCAAAGCTCCGCCTGCGTCCACAGTCGAGACGAGATCGGCGATCCGCCTCGGAACATTTATCCAAGCTGTTGCAAAAACATATGAAATGATGAAACGAATGTGACGATCCTACCGGGCGCCGACCCGGCCACTGACCCGAGCAGAGACATTTCTCATGGCTGTCCGACCGATCATCCGCTTTCCAAGCCCGCTGCTGACGACGTCAGCCGAGCAGATCAGCCGGTTCGATGGCGCCCTTCGCCAGCTATCGGACGATCTCGTCGACACGATGCGCGCGGCCCCCGGCATAGGCATCACCGCGCCTCACATCGGCATCCTGCAGCGTCTGACGGTCATCGAAGTCGACCCGCAAATGGGACCGCGCAGCTTCGTCAACCCGGAAATCGTCTGGCAGTCGAGCGAGACGGCGCGCCACAGCGAAGGCAGCGTCTCGATGCCGGGTGTCACAGAAGAAGTGGAGCGGCCGGCGCGCGTGCGCGTCAGCTTTCAAACTCTGGACGGCGAGACACGCGAAGAAGAAGCCGAGGGATTGATGGCGGTCTGCCTGCAGCATGAGATCGACCAGCTCAACGGTATCTTCTGGATTCGGCGACTTTCAAGGCTAAAGCGCGAACGCGCCGTCAAGCGGTTCGATAAATTTAACCGAGCCGAAGCTTTTCCCGGCACGCAATGATTGCGGCACCCCTTCAATCTGCCGTAAACCGTTTTCCGGTCGGCCCTCGGCTCCTAAATAGTAAGGCGAAGGACAATTGATGAAGAAAATAGCCCTCATGCTTCTCTGTGTGGTTGCGCTTGCAGCCTGCACCGCGACCCCTCCCGACCTGGAGCCGCTTCCCGGAAGCCTCACCTATGGAGAAACTGCCTCCTCTCGGAAGACCCGCGCCGCCCCGGGAACCAGGATCCAGAACCGGTTCCTCCATGAGGGCACCATGGTCTTCGAGACCTATGAGGTTCAACCCGACCATACATATAAGCTCGTTCGCCGCAGCGTCGCCGACTCCTGGCCGCCCGGCGACTGATCACGGAACATTGTCGGCCTCCGCTCCGTTCCCTACTGAATGCATCCTCGGATCCTAGCCGGTCCAAGGACGAAAGATGCAGCAATTCAAGGTGCTACAACGACCTCTCGCCTCCCTTGAGGCGCGGCGCTGTAGATAGCCAGTGGAGTCAAAGCGATGGCCAAATATCTTGACGAACGCGGCGATCCGGCCTCGGCAACGCACGGAGCGGATCGGGAGAATTTCACCGGTGAGGAAGCCAAGCAGGGTCGCACAGGCGTTCCGGTGCTTGGGGTCCTCGTCGGCGGACTGTTCCTAGCCCTCCTCGCCTGGGGCGCCGTCGAAATCTGGGGCGAAAGCACCGACGACGACCGCCTCACGGAAACGGAACAGGTTCAGCCAGCGCCTTCTCCGGAGCAGACAGGCAGCGTCGGCACCGGACAGCCCGTCCCGACCGACCGGGATCCCACGGCACAAACCGGCACCGGCGGCGAGTCGCAGCAGGTTTCCCCGGAGGGAACCGAGAAATAATTGCCGGGTCGACCTGAAATCATGAGACCCGGGACGCGGGCGGAACACCGCTCACACTCATCCCGCTTAAAAGCGCATTCTGGAGGACTGCAAACTTTCCTCCATCTCCTCTCTGTGCTTGTCACGAAGATCCAGCAGCGCCGCGTCTGCGGCGCGGTAAGCCCAAGGACTTGGTCTGGCTGAATCCCTGTGACGAGCACAGGGGGTGGCCTTAGCTAGTCCGACAGTTCCTCAGTCGAGCACTCGTAGAGCGTCTCGCCGGTCTCCATGTCGACGCCGGCGAGGCTCACCTCGTAACCCCACAGGCGGCGAACGTGGCGCAGAGTGGCATCGCGGCTGTTCTCCTCCAGGAGCACTCCATTCTTCACATTGTGTTGCAATCGCAGGTGCCGGTCGCCCAGCAAATCGACGTCCATCACCTGGATATCCGGCTGACTGCTTCCGATGTCGTAGCTGCGGGCGAGAGCGCCGCGTATCGTTTCATAGCCGCGCTCGTTATGGATGGATGCCACCTCGCAGAAATTGTCGTCCGCCTCGTCCGTCAGCAGAAACAGCCGAAACTTGCGGATCAGCGCAGGGCTCAGGAACTGCAGGATGAAGGACTCGTCGCGATGGTTCGCCCAGGCATCGAGAAGCGTCTCGCGCCAAAGTCCGGTCCCGGCGATTTCGGGAAACCAATCGCGATCCTCCGCCGTCGGCTCGACGCAGATGCGCTCGATGTCCTGCATCATGGCAAATCCCAGCGCATAGGGGTTGATCCCGGGAAAGCGGGGATCGTCGAAGCCCGGCTGAAAAACGACGTTGGTATGACTCTGGAGAATCTCCAGCATCGCGCCTTCGCTTATTTTGTCCTGGTCGAAGAGGGTGTTCATGATGGTGTAGTGGACGAAGGTGGCGCATCCCTCGTTCATCACCTTCGTCTGTCGCTGCGGATAGAAGTATTGAGCGATCACGCGAACGATTCGCAGTATCTCCCGCTGCCAGGGCTCGAGGATCAGGCTGGTCTTCTCCAGGAAATAAAGCAGGTTCTCTTCCGGGAGGTTCAGTGATTTTTTCCGCTCGGAGAGCTCCCTTTCCAATTGCGTCGGATCGTTGTTCTCCCCTGCGGGCGGAAGCGTTCTCCACAGGTCGCTAAAGGTCTGCTCTTCATATTCCAGCCTCTCGCGCATCCGCTCCTGCTCTTTTTCGGTCGACAGGCGCGGTGGCCGTCTGTAGCGGAAGACGCCCTGCTCCATGAGTGCATGGGCAGAGTCGAGAATCGCCTCGACTGCCGGCGTTCCGTGCCGTTCTTCGCATTTGCTGATGTATTTTTTCGCGAAGTCCATATAGCTGAGGATTGCGCTGGCGTCGGTCCACTGTCGGAAGAGGTAGTTGTTCTTGAAAAAATGATTGTGGCCGAAGGCTGCATGTGCGGTCACCAGGGCCTGCATGGCCATGGTATTCTCCTCCATCAAGTAGGTGATGCAGGGATTGGAGTTGATCACCAGCTCATAAGCGAGGCCGCGCCGGCCCCTGCGATAGAGATGATCCTCGAAAACGAAGCGCTTCCCGAAGGACCAATGCTGGTACATGAGCGGCATGCCCACCGACGAATAGGCATCCAGCATCTGCTCGGAGGAGATGATCTCGAGCTGATTGGGATATACGTCGAGACCGAGATCGTCGAGCGCGATCTCCTCGATGGCATCGTAGGTGCGCGCCAGCGTCTCGAAATTCCAGTCGGAACTTTGGAACAGAAGGTTTGAGGCGGCGCCTTTTGACATCCCGGTCCCTTTTCACTTGCGCAATTGCATTTCCGGCTGCTTGCCGAAGAGTTTTCGGAAAACGGGGTAGATATCCGCCGGTTTCGCGATGCGGGTCATCTGGAAATTCGGCCATTCGCCGTCGACGGTGCGATAGGCCCGCCAAAGCGAAGTCCCGTTATCGGTTGTGCCGAAAATCTCCGTCTCTCGCTCATCGATAATCTCGACATAGGCGTAATATTGGCAAAGTCCCATCAGTTCGTCGTGAAGAAGGGAAGCGCAGCGTTCGGAGTCGCCTGAGATATTCTCGCCGTCCGACGCCTGCGCGGCATAGATGTTCCATTCGTGGGCAGGGTAGCGCTCCCGGATGACGCGCAGCATCTCTTCCAGCGCGGTGGAAACGACCGTGCCGCCGCTCTGCTTGCTATAGAAGAAGGTATTCTCGTCGACCTCGCCGGCCTCGTCGGTGTGCCGGATGAATACGATGTCGATCCGCTCGTAGCGCCGCTTGAGGAAGAGGTGCAGCAGCACGAAAAAGCGCTTGGCAAGGTCCTTCTCCCGCTCCCCCATCGAAGCCGAGACATCCATGAGGCAGAACATGACCGCACTCGCATTCGGCAGCGGCTGCGGCTCGAAACGATTGAAGCGAATGTCCACGGGATCGACGTAGGGAATGCGCCGGCGCCGACGCTCGAGACTGTCGAGCTTCTGGCGCAGTTCCTCCAGGCGCTGCCGGTGCTTGATGCGTCCGCGCGGCTCCGTCTCCAGCCCCGCAATCTCGTCGGCTAACGCCTCGATTTCCCGGCGCGACGGCCGCCGCAATGCGATGCGGCGGCCGTAGCTGTTGCGCATGGTGCGGCCGACATTGATGTTCGTCGGCGAGCCGCTCGCGCTGAAACCGGCGCGCCGTCGCTTGAAGGTAACCGATTCCTTCAGATTGAGCTTCACCATGTCGGGGAGCTCGAGGTCCTCGAAGAAGAGATCGAGCACCTCCTCGCGCGAAAGGACGAACTGAAACTCGTCTTCGCTTTGGCCGGTGCCGGCACCCGCGCTGCCCGCACCGCCACCCGACCCCCTTTTGGGAATGCGGTCTCCCGCCGCGAACTCCCGGTTGCCCGGTAGGACGTGGCGTCGCTCACCGCTGTTGGCGTCCGGTTGGAAAGCCGGCTCGTTGACGCCGCGTGCGGGCATGGACACGTTCTGTTCGGCATCGACATCCGCGATCTTGCCCGACTTGACCCGCTCTTTGATGGTTCGCTTCAGTTCCTCTCGTGCCCGTTTCAGGAAGCGTTGCCTGTTACCGAGACTCTTATCCTTCGGATTGAGGCGACGGTCGATGAAATTCGGCATTAGCTAACCCCCGCATCCGCAGCCTCAACCCGCCTTGTTTACACGCATGTACCAGTCGACCAGACGTCGCACCTGCCGTTCGGTGTACCCACGCTCCTTCATGCGCTGTACGAATTCGACATGCTGCTTCTCTGTGGAGCTGTCCTTCTTCGACCCGAAGCTGATGACCGGCAACAGGTCCTCGACCTGGCCGAACATGCGTTTCTCGATGACTTCGCGGAGTTTCTCATAGCTCGTCCAGGACGGGTTCTTGCCATGGTTCTTGGCCCGAGCCCGCAAGGTGAACTTGACGACCTCGTTGCGGAAGTCCTTCGGGTTGGCGATGCCAGCCGGTTTTTCGATCTGAGACAGCTCGCTGTCGAGGATCTTGCGGTTGAGGATCTGCCCCGTATCGGGATCCTTGAAGTCCTGGTCCTCGAGCCAGGCATCGGCATAGGCGATATAGCGGTCGAACAGATTCTGGCCGTATTCGCTGTAGGACTCGAGATAGGCCTTCTGGATCTCGTGGCCGATGAATTCCGCATAACGGGTCGCGAGTTCCGACTTGATGAAGTCGAGATAGGCTGCCTCCGTCTCCTTCGCAAACTGCTCGCGCTTGATGGCCTGCTCCAGGATGTACATCAGATGTACGGGATCGGCCGCGACCTCCTTGGTGTCGTAATTGAAGGCCTCGGAAAGGACCTTGAAGGCGAAGCGGGTGCTGACGCCCGTCATGCCCTCGTCGACGCCGGCAGCGTCCCGATATTCCTGCACCGATCGTGCCTTCGGGTCGACATCCTTGAGGTTCTCGCCGTCATAGACGCGCATCTTGGTGTAGAGAGACGAATTCTCGTGAGGAACGAGCCGGGTGGATACGGTGAAACGGCTCAGTATCTCCAACACCTCGGGTGCGCAGGGATTGCTCACCAGCTCGCTCTCGCGAAGAAGCTTTTCGTAAATCTGCTTTTCCTCGGTGACGCGCAGGCAATAGGGCACCTTGACCACCAGGATGCGGTCCAGGAACGCCTCGTTGTTGCGGTTGTTCTTGAACTGCAGCCATTCCGATTCGTTGGAGTGGGCCAGAATGGTGCCCTGAAACGGGAATGCGCCGAAGTTTTCGGTACCATTGTAGCTGCCTTCCTGGGTAGCCGTCAGAAGAGGATGCAGGACCTTGATCGGCGCCTTGAACATCTCGACGAATTCGAGCAGCCCCTGCGTCGTGCGGTTCAGGCCGCCGCTGTAGGAGTAGGCATCCGGGTCGGCCTGGCTGTAGTTCTCGAGCTGACGGATATCGACCTTGCCGACAAGCGAGGAGACATCCTGATTGTTCTCGTCGCCCGGCTCGGTCTTGGCGATGCCGATCTGACGCAGGCGCGACGGCATCAGCTTGACGACGCTGAACTTGGATATGTCGCCACCGACCTCGTCCAGCCGCTTGGCGGCCCAGGGAGAGATCAGGCCTGTCAGCCTCCTCCGGGCGATGCCGTATTTATCTTCCAGGAGATCGGCCATGCGTTCGGGATGGAACAGGCCGAGCGGCGATTCGAAAACCGGGCTGATCTTGCCGTCGACCATCAGCGTGTAGATCGGCCGCAGTTCCATCAGCTTCTTCAATCTTTCTGCGAGCGAGGACTTGCCGCCGCCGACCGGCCCCAGGAGATAGAGGATCTGCTTGCGCTCCTCGAGACCCTGGGCGGCATAGCGGAAGTAGCCGACGATCCGCTCGATCGTGTCTTCCATGCCGAAGAAGTCGGAGAAGGCCGGGTAAATTTTGATGGTTCGGTTTGCGAAGATCCGACCTAGACGCTCGTCAGCGCTGGTATCGACGAGAATCGGGTCTCCAATTGCGTCCACCATTCTTTCCTGAGCGGTGGCGTACATGCTTTTGTCGTCGCGACATGCGAGGAGATATTCCTGTAGACTTATCTCTTCTTGCGCTGCACTCGTATAAATCTCCGAAAAGAGATCGAAGACGTCAGATTCACTCCTTTGCATCGTGCTCTCCCGCGGCAAGCCGCTTGGTTGAAACGGGCTCGCTGCCTTTCGGCATCTGCTTCAGGTGAACGGCTTTCCTAGCTTCAAAGTTCCTTCATAACCGACACTGAAACGGATACCGAAGCAGCAGCGAGCGACGAACATCCGCTTATCAGTTCGGGACCGACCGATCGGCGCCTCGTGAAAGTTGTGAGGCGCACACTCCGCAAGACTCGTCGCTCTGTCACCCCATCATGCCGGCGCTTCTCGCGAATCCGTCATGACAAGCGAATCATAACTTGTCCCTGCCCATTCGCCGACTTTTTTTTTGCGATTCCACGAATTTAGCCATCAACAACGTCATGCAGGACGGTGATTTCGTGATCGGGCACCCCCATGTCGATGTCTTGGCGGGCGCTCCGCATCGGCACGGAGCAGAGACCTGGACGACGCTGTGGCCCGAGGCATGACGCCGAGCCGTTGTGCGCCGTAATTCAAAGGATAGTCCTCGCGTCCAACCGCGTCCAGCAACAACGTCGTGAAAGAGGATTAAAAATAAAAAAACCCACGGAACCATCTGGTTACGGGGGCTTCTTCATCTAAGATGGTGCGGTCGAGAAGACTCGAACTTCCACGGGTTGCCCCACAGCGACCTCAACGCTGCGCGTCTACCAATTCCGCCACGACCGCATCGTGGTAGGTGCCGATTGCGTCGGCGGGGCTGCATGTAGCAAAAGGATTCCGGGTGCACAAGTGCATGACCACAGAAATTTGACGAGAAACAAAACTATTTCGATCGGCTCCCCGCGAGCCACTGGAAACGCTGGACTCTTGCCGCCGGCGTCCCCATGTACAGGCCGGAAAAAATCAGCATTCGCAAGGTTCCCATGCAACGCGAAGACCTTATCCAGAGCATGTTCGCTCCGCCGGATGCACCGCCGGTGCGGTGGCGCATTGCGCCTTCCCTTGTCGATTATCCAGAGGCCGTCGAGACGATGGAGCGCGAGGCGGCTGCGATCGCGGACGGCACCGCCGACGAGCTGGTCTGGCTAGTCGAGCACCCGCCGCTTTACACCGCGGGAACCAGCGCCAACGCCGCCGATCTCGTGATGCCGGATCTGCTCCCGGTATTTGCAACCGGAAGAGGCGGCGAATACACCTATCACGGTCCCGGGCAGCGGGTCGTCTACGTCATGCTCGACTTGAAGCGCAGACGCCAGGACGTCCGCGGATTTGTCGCCGCACTCGAGAGCGTCATCATCGCCACGCTCGATTCCATGAACGTCAAGGGCGAACGCCGCGAAGATCGTGTCGGCGTCTGGGTGCGCCGCCCGGAGAAGCCGCCTCTCATGGACGGCTCGATGGCGGAGGACAAGATAGCGGCAATCGGCATTCGCTTGCGCAAATGGGTGAGCTTTCACGGATTGTCGTTGAACGTCGATCCCGACCTCGAGCATTTCGGGGGCATCGTGCCTTGCGGAATTCGCGGCTATGGTGTCACCAGCCTCGTCGATCTCGGTCTGCCGGTCATGATGGCCGACGTCGATATCAGGCTGAGGGAAGCCTTCGAAAGGGTCTTTGGCCCGACGCGCGCCGAGAACGAATAGCAGGGTTCTGCGGCACGTCGCTCCGTTTGGAAATGGCGGCAAAGCCGCTTTTAGCCGTCTTTTTGCCGCTTCACATTGCCCCATCCGCAAGGAAAAGCCTATAAGCTCCCTTCACCTTCGCCCCACCGCGGGCAGTCAGGGTGCCTCGGCATCCGACAACGACAACAGGCGAAAGGAGCTACCATGCTGTTATCAACCGAGAATGCGATTGCACGTCTGCGTGAGACAGGAGACGGCGATACGCTGGGCGGTCGAATCTGGAGAGCGCGTGACGCGACGGGGCTCTCTACGAAAGAGCTGGCCAGCAAGCTCGGTGTCCGCAACGACACCATTTCCTCCTGGGAGCGCGATCGTGCCGAACCGCGGGCCAATCGCCTGTTCATGCTGGCCGGCGTGCTTGGCGTGACGCCCGCCTGGCTGATGGCCGGGATCGGACGCGCACCGGATGATAACGCTGAAGATGCTTCGGGGAATGAACTTCGCAAGCAGCTGGATCTCATAAAGAAGCTGCACGAGCAAACCGCCGAGGCCATTGCGGCACTCGAAATGGAATTCGAACGCCTGGACCAGGACGTTCGGTGATCGGATAGGATTTTTCCTCTTGCCGGCGGCGACCGGCGCGATATGACGGTCGCCCCGCCTCGTTGTTCCTTAGTTTGATGGAGTAGAGAAATGGACGTACGCGCCGCCGTGGCCTTGGAAGCCGGCAAGCCGCTGGAGGTCATGACCGTGCAGCTCGAAGGCCCGCGGGCCGGCGAGGTGCTGGTCGAGGTGAAGGCGACCGGCATCTGCCATACCGACGATTTCACGCTGTCGGGGGC
>ATWE01000014.1 GCA_000421085.1 Ensifer sp. USDA 6670 | reverse complement strand
TTGATCGAAAACCGCGAGCTGCCGTCCGGCATCAGCCCTTGCCCCTGGGTGGCGCGGATGGCGGTGCACAGATTGGTCTTGCGGCTGAGGCAGGAGGGGCAGGAGCGGCATTCCGGCGTATAGAGCGGGATGACGTGGTCGCCCTTCTTCACCGAAGTGACGCCGGGGCCGACATCGACGACGATGCCGGCGCCCTCATGGCCGAGGATCGCCGGGAACAGCCCCTCCGGATCGGCCCCCGACAGCGTGAAATCGTCGGTATGGCAGATGCCGGTCGCCTTCACCTCGACCAGCACCTCGCCGGCCCGCGGGCCTTCGAGCTCGACTTCGGTCACGACAAGGGGTTTTCCGGCCTGAACGGCCAGAGCAGCGCGAGTGCGCATGGATGCCTCCGGTTACTACGTTTTCCAGGGGGCCTTATCGGGCCCTGTGCACAGATTACAGACGGGCCAAAGCACAAAGACAATTGCGACCTTAGTGTGTAAAATGCGACCTTTGGCTTCTCCCCCGGTCACCCTATACTGACACCCGTGAGAACACGGAGATATCAAGAATGAGAGCCGCCCGTCACGCGCTTCGCCGGATGCGCGGTTTGCCGCTCAACCTGGCGATCGGTCTGGCGCTTTGCCTGACGCAAGCCCCCGGCATCGCAGGAGCAGTGGATTTTTCCGATCCCGACTGGCCCTGTATCCAGCGCAAGGTCGAGAACCTGTCGGCAAGCCTGATGTGGCCCGCGCCGGTGACGCGCACGCCGCTTTCGCCCGAAGCAAGCGATCTCGTGGAAGCATTGTCGCTTCGCCGGGTCAGCCTGGAAGAGGCCGACGCGCATGTCAGGGCTTTCGTGGAGCGGAGCAAGCAGGTCGACGGTCAACTGCTCGGCAACATCTTCTACGGCGTGTTCGACAATATCGCCGCGACCCGCCAGCGGCTGATCGCCGGGATAGGCCGCTATTCCCGCAGCCAGATCGCGCTCTCGTCCCGCATCGAGGGCGCGCGCGTCGAGATGGCGAAGCTCTCTCGGGAGAAAAACCCCGACTTCGACCGTATCGACAAGCTGGAAGAACAGATCGACTGGGACGAGCGCATCTATCGCGATCGCTCGCAGGCGCTCACCTATGTCTGCGAAACACCGGTGCTTCTGGAAAAGCGCGCCTATGCCATCGCACAGATGCTGCTGAAGCATGTGCCTGATTGACGCCTGAACGCATCGGATCTGCGTATCGTGCCTCCAAGAGAATCAATTCCGCTTTTGTCATCCCGCCCACGCTTTGAAACTGCGTACTTCGGCACAAAACCGTCTCAATTCCTGGAAGTGCTCTAAGGATCCCACTCCATCTCCGTATAGGCGGCCGTGGCGTTTTGCGGGTTCAGGAGATCGAACAGGCGCCATCGGCCCGACTCGCTTTGACCGATGACCTCGCTTGCTTCGCCGAGCGCCAGGCCGTCGTCGAGCGCTTTCTTCGTATCGGACTCCAGAACATGGAGGTAGCGTTCGAGCGGCGCGGCTGCCTGCGGCCAGTCGAGCAGCGGCCCTCCATGGCCGGGCACGACCTTTGGCGCGCCGAGTTCCTTCATTTCGGAAAGAACGGCGAGCCAGCCGCGCAACGATCCGTCGAGGGCCGGCGTGTGCCTGTCGAACAGCAAATCGCCGGCGAAAAGGATACCGGACGTCCGGTCGAAGACGGTGAGGTCGGTGGAGGTGTGCGCCGTTGGCCAGGTGCGCAGCTCCAACACCCTGCCGCCGAGATCGATCGCCTCCTGCTGCGCTATCGCCCGATCCGGAACGACTATGCGGCTGCCCAGGAAGGCCGCCTCGCCGATCCGCCGGGCGTAACTTGCGCGATAGTTTTCGGCGCGGTCGGCGAGCGCACGCGGCAAATTGGCTTGGCCGAGCACGGCCGCGCCTGCCTCGCGGAGCGGCTCGGCGCCAAAGACATGATCCGGATGCATGTGCGTCAGGATCAGATGACTGATCGGCAGGCGACTTCGTTCGCGGATCGCCAGATAGATCTCTTCTCCAAGCTTGCGCGCGCCGCCGGAATCGATCACGGCGATGCTGCGCGACCCCACGACGAAGCCGAAATTGGACACGTCACCGCCGTTTTCCGCATCCGGCTCCGCCACCCGGCCGCGATGCAAGAAAACCCCTGGGGCCGCCTCGCTGAAGGAGAGAGCCGACTTGGGTTTCGGGGCACAAAATGGCGGCCTCTCGGTCCAGTCTTCCGGCTTGCGTGTGACGGAATGCAGCGCATGCTCGCAACGCGCTTTCGTCTCCGCCGCAAAGCCGGGCAGCAGTGCCACCCGGCAGATTTCGCTCGGCGGCGCGTCAGGAACGGCTGCAGAAAAGATGCACATCGTCACGAATGCTTCGAACACCTCGAGCCCCCGGCGTTTTTCGAAAAAGTGGGCGATACACAAGCTCGGCGATCTGCAAGATTGCGGCCGCCGGTCGCGCCAGACAACATATCCGAAAGGCTCGCTTCTGCTCCCGGGCATCTCGTTCTATGCTGTAAGATACGCAGCCTGTCCAAAAAGGGGGCTTTGAACCATGAAGCTCATTCTCGCGCTTATTCCCGCCATGCTGACGGCAAGCCTCGCACTTGCCGAGCCGGAGAAGCCGGACAACCCGCTGGCAGACGGCACGACCTGGCGCGATTTGAAGGGCGACGTCGTCGGGGACGCGGCCATTCTCGACGGCGCCGCCCTGTTCTCCGTCACCGCGCCCTACCGCGCCAACGACGCCGCGACGGTGCCGGTCACCATCGAGCAGACGGACGCCGCGGCGGACGCGATCGAGTCCCTCAAGCTGGTGATCGACGAGAACCCGGCGCCGGTGGCCGCCGAAATCCGCTTCGGCCCCGCGATGGCACCGCTGAAATTCGAAACCCGCGTGCGCGTCAACCAATATTCGAACATCCGGGCGATAGCCCAAACGCCACGGGGCATTTTCATGAATGGCCGCTTCGTCAAGGCATCCGGCGGCTGCTCGGCGCCCGCCACAAAGGACCCGGTCGCGGCGCTGAAAGATATGGGAGAGATGCGGCTGAAGCTCTTCGACGGCAAGGGGGACGTGCAGAAAGCCCGCCGCGAGGCCCAGATCATGATCCGCCATCCCAACTATTCCGGTCTCCAGCGGGACCAGATCACCCAGCTCTTCGTCAGTGCGAAATTCATCACCGAACTGGTCGTGAAGCAGGGAGACGAGCTTCTGTTCGCGCTCGACGGCGGGATATCGATCAGTGAAAATCCCGTGTTCCGCTTCAGCTATACCGACAATGGTGCCCAGGATTTCACGGTCCATGCGGTCGATACGGACGGCAATGTGTTCGACCGCGTCCTGCCGAAGACGCCGCCCGCCTGAATGGGAGTTGGCCTGAGGTTACGCACTTCCGGACGAAAAACCGCTACACACTTTTCCTGAAAGTGCTTTTAGAAGCACAGCATCTCCGCCTCGGCCTGGGCGCGTCTCAGATCCGCGACCATGGTGCGTGGCACGACCGCCGACTTGAACATGGCCAGTTGCTCGCCGCTCCCCTGCTGGAGAGACAGCACCGTTTCAGCCTGGACATACTTGTCATAGGGCAGGATGGATGCGATCACATCGATCGAGCAGGCGCATTTGCCCAATACTTCCCGACTTTGGCCGTTGGCGGCCATGCAACCGAACACATAGTCGGCCCGGACCTCAGTGGGATAATCGTTGAGGCGCTCGGACATGCTCTGCCCGCTTGCGGGGATTGCCGCCATCGCGATTGCGAGCGCCGCCAGGGCGGCGCGCATCATGGCCGGCCCTCCGCAGCTTCCTTCAAGGTGATCGCGTGGGAATAGCCGGACTCGGCCTCGCCCGCCACAGGAGGAACGGTGGCCACCAGCGAATAATACCAGCCGGGAATCTCTTCCGACACGGTGACGGCGAGCGACAATTGCGAGATCCGCCCCATTTGCGAGCGCGCCTTGTCGTGTTCGAACGGCCGGATCGTCACCTCGCGCGCGGCGATCTTCCGGTTCTGGTAGCGGAGCGATACCGGCTCGATCTGCGCATCCCGCAGCAGGGCTTCCTTGACGCGGTTGCGCATGTAGAAGGGACTACCGCCGGATTGTGCCGCAAGATCGGAAAGCACGCTTTCGAGAAAATACATGATGAGCGGATTGCCGACGGAGGTTGGATAGTTGCCGAGCCCCCGGGACTGGCTGCCCTGATAGAGCGTCATCGCGACATTGTCGCCAACCTTGAGGCCGACCGTGAAGCTGCCGGCTCTCTGCCCGGCATCGGCTCCCGACACGACCTTCTCGTAGAGGATCGAACTCTGCTCCTCTACGGACCCGTCCTTCGCCGCGTCCAGCCCTTTCAACGCCGCCGAATGGAAGAGGAGCTCGTAGGTCTCCGCAGCGGCCACGGGTCCGTGCCCCGGCCCCAGCAGGAATAGAGCGATCAGGAGAAAAATACGCATCGCAGATCCACCGTCCGATTGTGGCCCTTTCCGAGGCTCCGTTTACCGGCTTCGAACCTAGCAGCGGCTCCGGCAATGTCATCGGAGACCTTTGTCTGTGTTTGTCTCACGCGACGCGGGCCCGGGTCTTCCAGTCGATCAGCGCCCTGAGCCGCACCAGCTGCACCGGCTTGGTGAGCACGGCGAAGGACATTTCGTTACAGAGCTGCAGGAATTGCCGCTGCCGGTTGGCGGAAATGATGATCGCCGGTATTTCGGCTCCTGCGAGCGCGCGCAGCGTATGGATGGTTTCTATGCCGTTGTCCTCATCGTCCAGCTGATAGTCGACCAGCAAGATGTCGGGGGCCGTGCCGATTTCCTGCATCAGCGCCGCCGCATCTGCAGTCGAGTCCGCTGCCAGAACGCTGGCTCCCCAGCCTTCCAGAACCTGCGTCATCGCGTGCAACTCGTCGGCATCGTTCTCGACGATCATCACGATCAGATCGAGGCTGCCGTCGAGCATCGGCTCCATCCTCGGGTCCTCGCCGACGCTGGCATGGCCGGGCGAGGCCAGCGGCACTTCGATCGAGAAAACGGATCCCCGGCCCGGCTGCGATGTCAGCCGGATGGGGTGATCGAGATGCCGGCATGCCCGCTCGACGATCGATAGGCCAAGTCCCATGCCCGGGCCTTTCGCCGCGCCACTTGCCCGGGTGAACTCCTTGAATATACGTGTCCGATCTTCTTCGGATATTCCGACGCCGGTATCCCACACTTCTATCCGCACGGCATCGCCTGTCAGCCGGCCACCGACCAGCACACGACCGCGCTCCGTATATTGAATGGCGTTCACGACAAGGTTCTGGACGCAGCGCATCAGGTAGCGCTGATCGCTGCTGACCCATCGTGAGGAAGGTACGATCCGAAGGTCGATCCCCCTTTCCGTGGCCAGGGGCGCCAGATCCTCGGCCACGCCCTGCAGCAGGTTCCCGAGATTGAACGAGGTGACGTTGAACTCGGCTCCCGAACTGTCGAGGCGCGAAATGTCGAGAAGTGCCTGCAGGAGCGATTCAATCGAGGTGAAGGATCGCTTCAGGCGCCTGACTACTTCCTCGGTGCCCGGCTGCCCCCCCTGGTCCGTCAGCATCGACAGATAGAGTTTCGCGGCGTTGATCGGCTGAAGAAGATCATGACTGGCCGCCGCCAGAAAGCGGGTCTTGGATGTGTGGGCTGCCTCCGCAGCCTCCTTGGCGTGCCGAAGCGCCGCCTCGATTTTGGTTTGCTCGTCGGCGTGTATCTGCAGCAGGCGATTGGCCTCGGTCAATTCGGCCGTGCGCTCCTGCACCCGTTGCTCCAGCAGCGCCGACGCCTGCGTCTCTGCCGTCACATCCATGATCGAGACGATGAAACCGTCGTCGGGCAGGGAATGGATGCGGATGTCGAGGCTCATGCCGTCGCGCCGGCGGAAGCGCTCCTGTACCGCCTCGCCGCGGCGCACCGCCTTGAACCAGCCGGCGACCCTGGACCGGCGCCCTTCGCGGTCGAGAATCTCGTGGCGCTCGACATGTTCGACGATGCGCTGGAAGGGACTTCTCTTTTTCAGAAGCGAAAGCGGCACGCCGAGAAGCTCACCGAAGCGCTCGTTGCGAACCAGCAATTCGCCGCCTGACGAAAACGTGCAGATGCCGAGCGACATGTGATCGAAGGCCGCCTGCAGCAGATGGGACTGCTGGTCGATCAGGCGGTTCTTCTCGCGCCGGTTCTCCCGCACGATGTCGGTGATTTCGGTCTGCAGGACCGTGATGTTGCCGGAACTGGTCTGCCGGTAGGATATCTGGAACCAGCGATCGTTCCGCAGCACCATCACGAAGGACGAAAAGCGCTGGCCGGATCCCTGCTCCTTCGCCACCGGTTGAGGCCGGCCTGCAAAGCCGTTCTCCTCCCGGTTCAGATACTTGCTTGCGTTGACCGCCGCGAGATAGTCGTCGAAACCGAGGCCGGGCTTGATCAGCGGCTCCACGTCGGGCAGCAAATTGCGAAATTGAGCATTGCAGGCCTGCAGTCGCTCTTCGAAAAAAAGCGCGAAGCCGTCCTCCATCGCCACCATGGCATCGGCGAGGTTTCTCTGTATCCGCTCCTGTGCCTGGTAGGCGACCTCGAGCTCGCTCGAGGCCCGGTCGAGCGTATCGAGGGCCTTTTCGAGATCCTTGGTCTTTTCCCAGACCTCCGCCTGAAGGGCGATGGCGGATTCGAAGAGCGAATAGGCGGAGCCACCGACTTCGTGGCCGCGCTCGGCCCGGTTGACCAGCGCCTCGATGATCCTTGCCTGCTTGGCGATCTGAAGCTCGTAGGGTTCGTTCGGATCGATCATAGCGGCGCGCCCGCCTTCGGCCGGAAAAAGGCGACGCCGACAAAGGTCTGGTTCACGTGCACGCCGAGATGCTGTTCTCCATAGGTGTTGAAGCCGACGACCCGGCGCTGCCGCAACTGCTCGGAAACCTCGCTGTCCAGACCCTTCCGCTCGATCTCGAGCTTGCGCAGATAGCAATCGAAACCGAGGATGAAATCCGGGGCCTCACCGTCATGGCCGCTGACCGCCAGCCCCGTCTCGAGCGTGCGGATGATTTCCTTGCCGCGGCCGAGGCGCAACAGCAAACCATCGTCGATCGCCGACAGGAAGGTGAGCCCGTGCTCGCCTTGAATCTGCTGGATCGCCCGCACGTGATAGAGATTGCCGTTGCGCACCAGTACCGGATTCTCGGCGAAGACCATCGGCGACAATTCGCCGACCGGCACCTTGACCAGCCGGGCATATTCCTCCGCCGCCGGCGAGCCGTTTATCTCCAGGACCAGCCGTTCCTCCGGGACAGCGCGGGTAACCACCATTCGCTTGTCGGTGGGCTGAAAATGGTCGAAGCCGAGACCGCTGAACTCCAGATCGGTTTCGAGCAGCAGGAGGAGTGCGGCATTGCTATGGAATTCACCGTTGCGAAGCACCTGCGTGCGCTGGAACCGCAGCCCGTCGCCGGCCGAACCGCCAAAGACGGGAATGTCCTTCAGCCCCACCTCCAGGGCCGCCACCAGAATATCCTCCTGCTTGGATAGTCCGTCGGCAAAGATCAGCGCCAGCCGCTTCCGGCCCGGCGTCACGCGGAACTGCGTGGCGAGCCGCTCCGTCTGCGAGACGACATCGGCAATCGAGACCGGGGAAATCGGTTGGAACAGAATTGAGGCCACCCGAAAATGATGCCGCTGGAAGGCGACCGCCAGGAGAGTATCGTTTTCATAGCCCCGCGGCGTGATCTGGCCGGCTGTCGTGCAGCCGAAGACGACTGTGTTCGGCAGCGACTTTCTGAGCGCAGCGGCAAGGTCGTCCGGCTGCAGCCGGTTCGGCACGAACAGAAAGATGAAGCTCGGTCGCGCCGTGGCGAGCTGCCGTCGGATTTCGGCGAGGGCAGTGAACGCATCGTCGGCGCGTGATGTCGCAAGCCGCACCGCCTCGGCGGGTTTGCGGTCAAGATCGTCGGCAGCCGTCATGCACCGTCACCTTCCAATTCCCATCCCGGCCAGCCGGGCACACCTCACTGCAGGCTGTGGCGGATCGATACTTCGCGTACCAGCATCGCCGCCTGGGTGCGATTATGGACGCCCAGCCGGCGCAGAAGCGCTGTGATATGCGCCTTGACGGTCGCCTCGGCCAGTTGCATCTCGTAGGCGATCAGCTTGTTCGGCATGCCTTCGCAGATCAGGCTCAGAATGCGGGTCTGCTGCTGAGACAGATGGGCGATCTTGCGCGAGATCGTCTCCACCGACTGGTCTGTGGCCGTCGCGCGCGCCGGCACCGCATAGCCCGGCGGCACATAGGTCTTGCCGTTCCAGATATCCTGCATCGCTTCCTGGAAATTATGACGGTCTATGTCCTTGGGGATGAACCCCGCGGCACCGGCGGCGATGACCGATTGAACCACGTCCTTCGACGTGAAGGCGGAGATCACGATGACCGGAATATCCGGCATCTTTTCCTTGATTTTCAGAAAACCGCTTAAGCCCGACGCATCGGGCAGGTTCAGATCCAGCATGATCAGATCGGGCGAGAAGCGCATCCTGAGCTGCTGCAACGCTTCGCTCAACGACGTCGCCGTTCTGATCCGGCGCGTATTGAAGGTGCTTTCCATCGTCGCGGCCAGAGCATCGCAATAGAGCGGATGATCATCGATCACCAGGGCCGACTTTATCGAAAGCGAATGAACGGGCAAGGCTGTCCGCGGCATGGCTCTCCTCCCGAGATACTTCCAAGCCAACAGAGCGACTGAAAGCCACTCCGATTTCACCGAGAATATCTCTCTCCCAGGCCGTCGTACTCTCCCCAGCACGACGCGAATCGTTGTCGCACAGTTTTCCACCCCGGGCAATTCCGAGATTTGCCATGCGACGCTACACCGTCGGGGATACGCCTACGAGATTCAAGCGTTCCGGGGTGCCCAGGTACTCAGACGGGGCGGCTCGCATCCGCAACCCTGCATCGCCACTCCTTGACGCGAAGCGCCGGATGCTGCTCGGACCATTCGGCGATGTACACCGCAGACTGGAACATGCATTGATTCAACGACCTCAGGTCCTGAAACTGCAGCGTTTCCTCCCGGCACTTTTCGGGTGCCGTTGCAAGGCATACGGTCAGTACGAGCGTCACCGGCTCCATGACTTCTCCCGTTTCGGATGAAGTTTACGCAGGGGCTAATATAGCCATCAAAGCGCGAATGCGCCAGCCACCGGCCAAAGCGATGGGCATGCACCCGGGGATCATCGTGATCAAGGACGCCAGCAGAGCATCCGTTGCGGCAAGACGCGCGTTTCTTTCAGATGGTCGCGAAACAGATTCTTGAAATCGCGGAACTTCCTGAATCCGAGGTGACCCGCCAGACGCACGACCGTGGCCGTGGACACTCCGCACTCATCCGCTATCGAAGTCGCCGTACCGAAGGCGATGGTCTCGGGATGGTCGAGTATGGCGCGCATGACGCGCTTGCGTTCGCCGGGAAAGACCACCTGCTTCTTGGCGATCATCGCCTTGAGTTCGCGAAGGTTGGAGGGAGGCGTTCTTCCGCATCGGCAGCTCATTCCCTTGCGATCGGCTTTTTCCTCCTCGGCCGTGACGGACAGCAAAGCCATCAACGGACACCCTCGATCAACCGCACCCACTCCGCCGCACGGCCTGCGGCCTCGATGAGAACGGGTTTCGGGGCCTTGTACCACTCTGCGCGCGTGAGTTGGCGGCGCTCGCGAATGTGCGCGATTGCGGCAGCGAGGGTTGAGAATTCCGAAGGAAGCGTCAGGTGTAGAAACAGCGCCATGACGATCACCGAACGCGATCGTCCTCCCCGGCAATTGACGAGGACGTTGCCACGTTCCCGCCTCGGATAGGACGGCTTCTCCGGCAAGATCTGCTCCAGCGCAGCACGCAGAATGTAATAGGCCGCGACCATCTGCGTGTCCGGGTTGCCGGAGCCGTCGATCAAGCCGATCTTGTAATAGCGGATTTCCCCCGGACCGTAGGCGCTGCCTTCGTGATCTGATACCACGTCAGCCTGCCGCACATAGTTGAAGTCCAGGTTGACCGCACAATTGACCACGGTGGTAACGCCGTTCCGGCGCAGGAGATCGAGATCGCTCGCGCCTTCCTTACCGCTGATGAAGAGATCGACGCCGGTGAGCGGATGCTTCTCGTAGACCAGGCTGAGCTTCGGAAGTTCGGCGTCGATCGGGTCTGTTTCCAACTGCTGCATGCTTTTTCTCCGGCGCCGACATCAGGTCGTCGCGCTGTGTCCGATTGCGTCGAAACGACTGCTACCGCCGGGCCTTTGCGATCCGGGACGCCGAGATCGATCGGGCGACCCGCTCGAGGGTTGGATAGTCCGCCCCCCTTCCGGTGGCGATATAGCCTGGGCACATGAAATCCGCGGCATCGACCGCCACCTTGCCGAGGGTGAGCGGCTCGTACCGTCCGCCGGCATTCTTGAGGATGAGCGTTGCGGCGGCGACGTCCCAGGCATTGACGCCGAAGCCGGCCGCGGCATCGGCCCATCCGGCCGCCACATGGGCGATGCTGAGTGCCGCGCTTCCGGGGCGCCGCAGTGTCGAGAACGTTTCCGTCAGCGCTCCGAAATTGGCAAGCGCCGCCTCGCGGCCGTCGAGCCGGAAATCACGCGCAACCGGGTAGCCCGTTATAAGAGTGGCGCGATTCTCGTCACCGGCGGCGCGGGAAGCCAGTGCCTTGCCGTTCAGCTCCGCATTTTCAAGGTCCGCCGAGAACATGAGATCCGCCACCGGGTCGTAGACTGCCCCGGCGAGCACCGCCCCATTCCTGACCACGGCGACCGATACGCACCAGAAGGCAATTCCGCGAGCGAAATTCGCCGTCCCGTCGATCGGGTCGACATACCACTGGAACTCGCCGCCGCCCGTCTGGCCGCCCTCCTCGCCCATGATCGCCGAGTTCGGCTCATGCTCGAGGATATGAGCGCGAATGATCGCCTCCGCCCGCCGATCGTGGACGGTCACGATGTCGTGCAGATCGGCCTTGTAGTCCACCGCCATTTCCGAGCGGAACGCCTCGAGAAGCGGCGCGCGGACCGCAAGGGCCGCTCCCCGCGCAATCTCCGCAAGTCGCCTGGAGAGAGCGACGGCATTACGATCGGCGACAATCGGTCCGGGGGGCGGGCTTGGTTGCATTGGATATCCGGTCTGTTGGAGGAAAGCCCGGCGCGACGCCCGCGCCGGAACTCGATCACTTGCTGTAATTGGTGCGCCAGAAATCCTGCCACTCCTCGCGCCGGTCGAAATCGCTGAGGCCGGTGGATGAATCGTAGCCGAAGAGCCGATCGGAGACGGCCATCAATCCAGACGGCTCGTCGGCGGGCATCTTGATGTCGGTGTTGGTCGGCAGCTTGCCGTCCTTCATCTGCGGCGCGATGCCTTCTTCGGTGAGGATATAGTGGACGAAGAGCCTGGCGGCGTTCGGGCTCGCGGTCTTGGAGGCAATCAGCCCGAGCTTGACGTAGGTCCAGCCGACCCAGGGGTCGAGATCCTTGCAGATGCCGAGCTTATAGCCCTTGGCTTCGTTGTCGCGGAACTTGGCCGAGCTCAGGAGACCGAAGAACGGCGCCTTCTGCCCCGGCGCGCCCACCGCCTCGGCCACCGGGTCGTCGCCGTCCGTCGCAAGCGGCGCATTTTCAGCCAGCGCCTTGATCCAGGCGGCGGATGCGCTTTTCTCCTCCGTCTGCAAATCCTTGCCGAAATGCGCCTTGTAGGCGGCGGCGACCTTATCGTCGCCATGCGCCTCCATCTGGTTGAACCAGTCGGTATAGGTGCTCTTCGTCAGCGGGTCGACAAGCGCGACCTTGCCCTTCCACTTCGGCTCCGTCAGTTCCCATATGTTGGAAACCGGACATTTGTCATAGGCTTCGGTGTTGTAGGCCCAGACATTGGCATTGGTCGAAATCGCCAGCGGATTTCGAAACTCAGCCGGTATTTTGGCAGTCATGTCATCCGGCAGATAGCTCTGCACGAATTCCTCCGGCAGAAGCTGCGCCAGGGCCGCCGGAGCATCGGTGATCAGGACCACGTCGCCCTGTACATTGCCCGCCTGCGCCTCGCGGATGATCATTTCGAGCTGGCTGTTCGCCGACACCTTCATGCCGGTCGCCTTCAGCCCGTACTTGGCGCCGAAATTCTCCGCCATCTCGACGATCTTGCCGGTGCTGTCATAGATGGTGATCGGTTTTTCGTTCTTTGCCGCCGCGATCAGGCGATCGAGGTCGAAACCGTCTGCTGCAACAGCCGTTGCCGAAGTCACTCCGGCTACGAGGCCGAGTGCGGCCACCGCCGTCCGGCCTATTCTGCGAATGTGCGCTTTCATCGTTTCCTCCCGTTTCTGGCCTCTATTTTTGATAGTGCACGCGCCAGAAATCCTGCCACGTCTCCCGCGCGTCCCAGTCGTCGAGGCTGGTCGCCATGCTGTAGGGCAGAAGCTGATCGAGAACGGTCGCGATTCCCGAGGGTTCGTCCGCCGGCGGAGCCACTTCCCTGTTGGTCGACATCTTGCCGTCCACGGCCTGCGGAGCGATCCCTTCGGCTGTCATGACGTAGTGGATGAAGAGGCGCGCAGCATTTGGGCTGTCCGTGCCCTTGGTGATCAGCCCGACGCCCGGATAGAGCCAGCCGACCCATGGCTTCAGGTCCTTGCATATTCCGAGCTTCATGCCCTTTTCCGAATTGTCGCGGAACTTCGCGGAGCTCATCAGTCCCATGAAGGGTTCCGATTGCCCGGGCGCACCGACCGCATCGGCCGCGGCCGCGTCCGCATCGGTCAGGAGCGGCGCGTTGGCGGCAAGCGCCTTGACCCAGGCCGCGGTCGCGCTTGCTTCCTCGGTCTGGATATCCTTGCCGTAGAGCGCCTTGTAGGCGGCAGCGAGCTCTTCGTCGCCGTGCTTCGCCATCTGGTTGAACCAGTCGACATAGGATGCCTTCCCGAGCGGATCCTGCATGGCGACCTTGCCCTTCCATTTGGGCTCGGTCAGCTGCCAGATATTCGTGACCGGGCATTTGTCGAAGAGCTCGGTGTTGTAGGCCCAGACATTGGCGCTGGTGACCACCGTCAACGGGTCCTGATACTCCGCCGGGATGTTCGCTGCGAGATCCGGGGGCAGCCAGCTCTCGGCAAACCCCTGAGGGATGAGCTGCGCCATGGCGGCCGGAGCGTCGCTGATGATGGAGACGTCGCCCTGGATGTTGTTGGCCCGGGCCTCGCGGATGATCATCTCGAGCTGGGCTGATGCCTTGACCTTCGAGCCCTCCGCGCCGACATCGTATTTGTCGGCGAAGTTCTTCGCCATCTCGACGATTTTGCCGGTGCTGTCATAGACGGTGATCGGCTTTTCCTTGCGGGCCGCCTCAACAAGGGCGTCGATATCGAAAGGCTCCTCCGCCTGTGCTCCGGTGCCAAGCACGGTCAGCATCGCAGTCGCGCAAAGCAAAAATCTGCCGCTTCTCACACTCCGCTTCATAGTGTTTCTCCCTCCGCAGGTTCATTCCCGATGTTGACGTTGTCAGTTGTAGGCGCGGTTTCTCAGTCGCGCGTCCGCCTCCGCGATCCGGCGGCCATCCGTATCGAACACATGCAAGGCCTCCGGCGGCGCGAAGAAAAACACTCTGGCGCCCTGCTCGATCCGCGGCAGAACATGGGTCGTCAGGAACAGGGTGTGGCTCTCGCTCCTGAGCTCCAGGATCCAGTTGCCTCCCGTCGGCAGAACGCCGGTTACGGTTGTCTCGCCGGAAAAGCTGCCCTTCGGCACGTCCTCGTTCCGCGTTGCATAGCCGATCGCCTCCGGGCGGATTCCGACGGAGCCCACCCCCGTGAGGTGCGGATAGCGCGCGGCAAGATAGGCCTCCGCATTGTCGGCCACGTCGGACGTGCCGGGCTCGCCAAAGGTCAATATGTTGATCGGGGGACTGCCGACGAACTCTGCGACGAAGCGGTTTGCCGGGCGATCGTAGATGTCGTTCGGCGTGCCCATCTGCTGCAGAGTGCCCTCATTCATGACGGCGATCGTCGTCGCGAGCGTCATCGCCTCCCATTGATCATGGGTGACGAAGACGATGGTGGTCTTGAATTCCTTATGCAGCCGCTTGAGCTCCGCGCGCATTTCCAGGCGCAACCGCGCGTCCAGATTGGAGAGCGGCTCGTCAAGGAGCAGCACACCTGGGTTGATCGCCAGCATGCGGGCAAGGGCCACTCGCTGCTGCTGACCGCCGGACAATTGCGATGGATAGCGGTCGCGATATTTGGCGATATCGAGCGCCTGCATGATGCGCTCGACGCGCTCCTCCCTTTCCACTTTGGGGAGCTTCCGCAATCTGAGGCCGAAATCCGTGTTGCGCTCGATCGTCAGATGCGGCCACAAGGCATAGCTTTGGAAGACGAGGCCCATCTCCCGCTTCTCCGGTGGTACGAAGACCCCGCCGGCCACGCAGTCGACCACACGATCGCCGATCCTGATTTCGCCGCCCGACAGGTTCTCGAGTCCGGCAATCATTCGGAGCGTCGTGGTTTTCCCACAGCCCGATGGGCCAAGGAGGCACATGAATTCGCCGTCGCGGATCTCGAGGTCGAGGTTGGACACGGCGTTTGCGGAATTCACGCCGTAGTTCTTCTGCGCACCGCGCAGGTTGATCGTTGGCATCAGCTTCCAAGTCCTTCTGCAAGATTTGTGCGGGTCAGCTTCTGGGCGATGAGCGTGCCGCCATAGGCGATGGCGGCGATGATGAGCACCACGGCATTCGCGGCCTGCGTGTAGTGGTAGTCGACCAGCCGCAACGAATAGGTGGTCAGCACATCCGTGCTCGGCACTGCCAGGATGACGAAAAGGCTGAGCCCCTTGATCCCGGAGATGAACGGCAGCAGCACGCCAGTCACGAGCGAGCCCTTCTGTATTGGAATGACGATCGAGATCATCCGCCTGATCCAGCCGGCCCCGGCGACCTGGGCCGCCTCCTCCGGGTCCTTGCCGAGCTGCGTCATGGCCGAGATGCCGGCGCGCGAGGCGTAGGGCATCTGGTCGGCAATGAGTGCGAGGACGAGGATGATGACCGTGCCATAGAGCGCAGGCAATGGGCCGCGGGGAACCGCGAACAGCGACAGATAGGCTGCGGCAAAGGCGATGCCGGGCACCAGATAGGGCAGGAAGGTCACCTGCCGAAGATAGACCGACAGGAGGCGCACCGGTGTGCGGATGACCACATAGCCGACCAGCAGGCCGAGAATGCCGGAGGTCACCGAGGCGAGACCGACGATCGTCAGCGTGTTCTTTGCAGCGTCCCAGAGGTCGGGGCTCAAGAGGATTCCGGTCTTCAGGGCAATCGTGTCGAGATCACGCCCGATCCAATAGTCCAGCGTGAAGTTGTCGAGCGTGAACCTGGCAGGCATCTTCATGATCGTCGACAGCAACAAGGTGAGGAGCGGCAAGCCCACGCTCAACAGAAAGACCGTGGCGGCGAATCCTGCCGCCGGCAGGCGCATGCGGCCAAGGCGGCTCTGCCGGTTCATCGACCCCTTCGAACCGATCGTGACGAACCGGCGTGCCTCCCGCACCAGCCGTGCATCGATCCACAGAGTGATGATGCCTATCAGCATGATCGAGCCGGCGATCACCCCGGCGACGCCCGTCTGGCGCGAGGCGATGCTGCGGAAGAGCGACGTCGAGAGAACTTCGAACTTGACCGGCAATCCGAGCACATAGGGCACGCCGAATTCGCCCAGGCACTTGGCGAAGATGAGCACCATCGATGAGAGCAATGCCGGCCGCATCAGGGGCAGGATGATCTGCAGTGCCACCTGGTGCCGCCTGGCACCCAGGATGCGTGCCGAATCCTCGAGCTGGGAATCGAAGCGCCTGAGCGCCGAGCCGAACAGGAGAATGACGAAGGGCGTGTAGTGCAGCGCGAGGATGATGGTGATCGGAAACCGGCCATAGGCAAGCCAGTCGGGCGGCGTCAGCCCCACCGCTTCCAGCCATCCGGGCTGGCCGCCGACCGTGCGGTTTTTGAAGAGCGTCGTCCAGGCGAGGGCGAAGGTCCAGGCCGGCAGCATGTAGGGCACGATCAGCGCGGTCGCAAACCAGCGGCGCCCGAACATGTCCGTTCGGCTGATGAGCCAGGCAAGCACAGTGCCGACCAGCAGCGAAAGCGATATCGCGCCCACTGCAACGGAGAGCGTGTTGAAAAGCGGGCGCCAGAACAGGTCCGCCGACACCGGCGAGAACAGCGCTCTGTCGAGATAGTAGAGCGTGAGATCGCCGACATCCTTGCTCAGGCGCCGCTCGTGCCCGAACTGCACGCGAACGGCGTCGAGCACGATGGAAATGATCGGAACGACGATCAGGTACGTGAACAGCAGCGCCGTCAGAACACCGATCAGGGTCGTGGGTTCACGCAGGGCAACCTTCAGCCGATAGCGCCATGCCTGCCAGGCCGAAGGCGCGGCAGGCCGGGTTGGGGCCGCCGCCGCCTTTGCCGGTTCACTTAGAAGAGCCATTATTCCTCCTATGGCCGCTTATGCTTATTCGCGGGCATCGATGTCCGTCGCCTCGCGCTGAAGTCGTTTTCGGAAAGCTCTCGCCTGTTGTATGGCACCGGCAGCCCGCCTCCGTTCCTCCCGGGCCATGCCGCTGCTGCGACGTCGCCGCCAACAGCTTCGCGGCGTCTCCTCCCACTGAGACAAACCGCGATCTCGTCCCGCCCGCTGGCGGAATGAAAATTCCAAAATCCGCGTCTTTATGGAACGTATGATCGATTCAGCCCGTCCGTTTGTCAATAGAAAAATGCACACGTGAGCAATCGTACATCAGGTTGAATTTATTACTTATTTTTGACGCGCACACGTGTTCATTTATATTACCGCCTCGGAACAGGCCCGGTGTGGCTGCCGGGGTCCAGGAAAGAAGCTGGAAATGAAAGCAGGCCGGCCGCGGCCCGCACAATTTTCCGCTTGGAACTTTTCGTGGTTCATGGCCTCTGATAGAGGGCTGATCGATGCCGAAAGGAGGACGGATGGCGAGGACTTTTGTGACGGCCGAGGAGGTCGCAAAGCGTGCGGGCGTCTCGCGCTCGGCAGTATCGCGTACCTTCACCCCCGGTGCCAGCGTCTCGAAAACGGTCCGGCGCAAGGTCCTGAAGGCTGCCCGCGAGCTGGGCTATCGCGTCAATCGGCTCGCCCAGGTCTTGAACAACGACCGCTCCAACCTGATCGGCGTCGTCGGCGCCAATCTCTCGTCGCCCTTCATTTCCAAGCAGTTGGACCTGCTGAGCATCGGGCTCTTGCGCCAGGGCAAGCAATGTCTGCTTCTGAATGCCGCGGACGCCCGCCAGGACATAGCCCCTTTGATCGAGCTTCTGTTCGAGTTCCGCGCCCAGGCGATCGTCGTGCTCTCCGGCGAGCCGCCCGCCTCGATCGTCGATGAATGCATCGCCAATGGCGTGCGTCTCATCCTCATCAACCAGCGTCTCGACCGCACGGATACGAACATGGTGCTGAGCGACGACTCCCACGGCGCCGACCTCGCGGCACTGCGGCTGATAGAGGCGAAGTGCAAAAAAGTCGCCGTTGTCACGAGCGGCAGCCAGACCCCGGCTCAGTTGCGGCGGGCGAAGGCATTCATGCAGCGAATGCAGGCCGAGGGGGTGGACGTCGTCGCCTGGTCGGGCGGTCCGACGAGCTACGAGTCCGGGCTGCAGGCGGGGCGTGAGCTCCTGGTCGATAAGGCGATCGACGGCGCCTTCTGCGTGACCGACCTTCTGGCGCTCGGCTTCCTCGATGCAGCGCGGCTGGAAATGAACCGGCGGGTACCGCAGGACGTCTCGATCGTCGGCTTCGACGACATTCCCCAGGCCGGCTGGAGAAGCTACGGGCTCACGACGGTTGCCCAATCCTTCCAGGCCCTGACGGAAAAGGTGCTTTCAGCGCTGGACAGCGACGAACCGGAAACGCGGATGCAGGTCGTGCCGGTAACCCTGGTGGAGCGGGAGACGGCGCGCTAGAGATCGGAACGCATTCCGGACGGAAAACCGCTGCGCACTTTTCCTGGAAGTGCTTCAGCGGCAGACGGCCTGGCGGATGCGGCTCTCGATCAGGAGGCCGCTGCCTGCGAGGATCGGGTGGGCAACCGAGGCGACATGGGCGTTGATCCGCTTCAGGTCGCGCAGCATGTCGAGATGCAGCGAACTCGTCTGCATGCTGTCCAGCCGCCCTTCGCGCAGGCGTTGCAGATGGCATTCCGCCGATTGCTTCTCGAGCCGGCGCACCTCCTCTTTCACCTCCACGAGACGCCGCGCCAGCTCCGCGTCGCCGGTCGCGAAGACCGCCTGAGCCATGCGCAGGTTGTCGAGCGTGATCGCGAAGAGCCTTGCGAGTTCGCCCTGACCGTCCTCGGAAAAGCGCAGGCCGAGGCTGATCTTCTTGGCGATCTCGGGATGCAGTCCCTTCTCGATGATGTCGCCGATATGCTCGAGGTTGATGGCATAATCGACGATCTGCCGGGCGCGGCGGTGGTCGTCGTCCGTCATATCGTCCTTGCCGACCTTCGACACGTAGAGCTTGATTTCATGCTGGATCCGGTCCACCCGCCCTTCGAGCATGCTGATATCTGCAAGCCTCGATAGGTCGTCGTCCTTGAGTGCGTCCGACGCCCGCACCAGCATGCCCTCGATCAGGTCGCCCACCGCCATGACCTCGCGCCCGGCACCGGCAAGTGCGGCGACGGGCCTCGCGAGAGCCTCCATGTCCAGATAGCGTGGCCCGTCGTCGCTCTCGGCCTCCTGCGGGATGAGGCTGGCCGTCAGCCGATAAAGGAGGGGCGACACTGGAAAGGCGATCAGCGCCACGGCGAGGTTGAATAGAAGATGGGCATCGACGGCAAGCTTTTGCGGCGAAAGCCGTGCCAGTTCCATGAATTCCGCACAATAGCCGGCCAGCGGCAGGGCGATGGCGCAGCCGGTTGCCCTGACGATGAGGTTGCCGACCGTTACGCGCCGCGCGCCTGCGGAAGCGCCGAGCGTCGCGAGCACCGGCGGCACGGCCCCGCCGAGGTTGGCGCCGAGGACAAGAACGACGACGAGCGCGCTCGAAATGCCGCCCGCAGAGGCCAGCGACAGGATGAGCACCACGATGGCGAGACTGGAAGAGGCGAGAATCGCAAGTGCGGCGGCGAAGAACATAGCCACCGGCCAGGCATTGTCGAGCATCGCGAGGAAGGCGCCGAGTGCCGGCGACTGCAGAAGCGGACCGGTCGCGTTTGCGAGCAGATGCAATGACAACAGCATGAGGCCGATGCCTACGACAGCGCTGCCGGCACCACTGCGCGCGCTGGACTGCGTTCGGGCGAGGGCAACTCCGGCCAGAATAAGCAGCGGCGACAGCCAGCCGAGGCCGAGCGCCACGATCCAGGCCGTGGCGGCCGTCCCGACATTGGCGCCCAGCAACACGACCTGTGCCATCGCCGGCGCGATCAGCTCCTTTTCCACGAAGGAGGCGACCATGAGTGCGGTCGCAGTCGAACTCTGAAGGGCCACTGTGGCGACGAATCCTGCGGCTAACGAACGCAGCCCGCCGCGCGTGCCGGCGGCGAGGCCGGTTCTCAGCCGCGCGCCCCAGGCCCTCGACATGCCGTCCTTGACCTGTGCCAGTCCGTAGAGCAGCAGCGCGACCGCGCCGAAAAGATTGATCCCGACAATGGCCGATTCCATGAGCCCACCTTACCTGCCTGCCAACGCGGTTGACGCGACGGTGCGCCTCTCTTCCCGCGCGGCATAGCCCATCCGACTGCCACTCACGCCGGGGCGTCCTGCCGTACGGGACTCGCGGCAACGACGATCTGCGCCTCACCATTTTCCGCCCGGTCCAGAAACAGGCCCAACGCTCCCAGGAATATTGCGACGAAGCCTTTCACCGGACTGCCGTGTCGGGTCCTCGGCTCGCATCCGAACCGTTCGGCCAGAAAGCGATAGACGGGCAGCCGCGATTTTTCGATATGCGGCAAAGCGAGCGATGCCCCCTGCCGAAGACAGTACCAATCGGCGACGAGCTCGATCATCGGCAGGCTTCTCAGCTCGGCGATTTCGATCGCCGAAGCGTGCACCAAAGCGGAAAGCATCGGCGCGCGGCCGGCGGTCTCTTCGGTGAAGAGGCACGCGATCTCCTCGAGCGTGAGGTCCGCCACGCGTTCGACGACTGCCGGCGGCCATTCCTCGGGAAAATAGCGGTGGCTGACCAGTGCCCGCTTGTGTGCCCTGAGAAAGGCTCCGTAAGTGGAGGCTGAAAAGGCGGTCTCCGGCTCTTCGCCGAGCAGCGCGACTTCTCGTTCATAGGCGCTGCGGAGCCGCTGGCAGGCAGGCAGTCCGGACAGCTCCACCGTCTCCACGACGACGTTCCCCTCTCCCGGATGCGCGATCTTGAAGGCCGGCGGAAAGGCGACGAGCGACGGGACCGCGATGTTGGTCAGTGACCGGTCGCCGCTGCCGCGGCGCGTGACCCCTTCCACATGAAGATGTCCGCTGAAATGGAGCGACAGTCCGGCTGCAAGCAGCGCCCGCTCGACATCCTTTCGCGGTGTGCGCCGGGCGATGTTGGTCTCGCCGAACAGCGCTGCCTCGGCGCCGGTCGCACCGTCGAAGGGGTCGAGCATCGGATAGTGCGAAAAAGCCAGCAGAGTTTTCCCGAGCCTCTGTGCCCGTGCGCAGACGTCGGCGATCCAGGAGACGACAAAAGGCTTGCAGCGGATCATAGCGTTCCAGCCGCCCGCAGTGCTGTCGATGAAAGCCGCTTCCTCGCCCCATTCAAACGTCCCGTTCACGGGCTCGAAGACATTGGCATCGATCATCAGCAGCCAGAGGCCGGGCTCGGGTTCGACCAGATAGGACGCGTCCATCAGCTCGTAGCAATTGCTGCCGTCCGGTGAGGCCACCCCGTATCGGCGGTCCTCAACCGCATCGGAGGTGCCGAACGGGCTCTCCCAGTGGAGATATTCCGGCCTGCGGAAATAGCCGAAGGCCGCCATCGGATCGAGGCCAGCCGGGTAGCCTTCGCAATACATGCGGTCGCTGACGGCACCACCGCTGCCCACGCTGTTCGCATCGCTGGTGACGAGAATGCCCCGGCCATCGCGGCCGAGGAATTGCTTCGTGTGATGCCTGCCCCGCGGCCCGAAAATGTCGTGATTGCCGGGAAGCGCATAGAATGAGATGCCGAACGCATCGGCATGCTCACGGAGAATGTCCCGCAGAGCGCTCGTGGTGGCGCGTTGGCCGTCGTCCGTATAGTCTCCGAGCAGCACGATGTGACGAATACCCCGCCGGCGTACCTCGGCAAGGGCCGCCAGAAACGCCTCAGCACTTTCGTTGAAGACGCGTGTGGATTGCCGGGTATCCGCCCAGCTGCGCATGGTGATTTCCCGCCCCTCGATAGCCACTCTCGCAAAGCCGAAATCCGCGTCGAGATCGTGGAAATGCGCATCGGCGATTACGGCGACCGCCGGCGGGGTGCGCTTCAACATGGCCGCTCCTTCTGCCGCTCGCGCTCGATCATGTCGATCCAGCCGGAGGCCCTCCTTGCTGCCTCGTAGAGCATCGGCTTCGGCGTTTCGAACCATTCGTCCGGCATCAATTGCCTGCGCGCGCGGATCGCCGCCACGGCATCTTCAAGCGTCGGGAAATGATTCGGTTGCTGCTTGTGCAGGAAGAGCGCGACGAGCGAGACGGAACGGCTCCGTCCGCCGCGGCAGTTGACGAGGATGTTTCCGCCGTCCCGGAACGGATAGGTGGGTCGCTTCGGCATCGACTGGCGAAGCGCACCGTCGAGTATGTAATAGGCTCCCAGCATCATGGTGTCGGGGCTGCCCTCGTCATCGATCATGCCGATCTTGTAGTAGCGTATTGCCGCGAACCCGGACGCTCTGCGCTCGCCATTCCCCTCGTCGGAAGGCACCTCGACATAGTTGATGTCGAGGTTGATGGCACAATTGACGACGGCCGTGATGCCGTTTCGTCGCAGAAGCCCCAGGTCGCGCGCGCCTTCGCTGCCGCCGATATAGAGAGCGGAGCCGTGCGGCCCCAGCCCTTCGGCAATCAGGCTGATGGCCGGCCGGGTATGGACAGGTGCATCCATGCAATCTCCTCGTCGCGGCCACGCCGCCTCCAATAAGCCAGTCGGCCGGCACGCACTGGTCAAGCCGGAGCCGTCTGCCGGTCCGCCGGCATCGCATATGCGGCCAGCGGTATGTTCGAGGCCCTGCTCGTGTCCGATGCAAGGCCGGGCGCCACGGCAAGGGCCGGGCCGCCGGCATCCAGGCTGCCGATCTCGAGGTACGGGCAGACGACTCCGCCCGCCTCGCTCACGAGCAGAAGGCCGGCAAGGCAATCCCAGGAATTCATGTGCAGTTCAATATAACCGTCCGAGCGGCCATCAGCGACGTAAGCGAGCGCCAATGCGCCGGAACCGGCGCGGCGAACATTTGCGCCCATGCCGAGCAGCGCTTCCATGACGCCGAGATAGGCTGTGTTCGGCACGCGCATCGACCAACCCATTTCCAGCGACGCAGCGTCGAAGCGGACGGTTTGGGCGACCCGGATGGGAACACCGTTCCGCGTCGCGCCCGCGCCTTTGCGCGCGAAGTAGAGCTCGTCCAGCGCGGGATTGTAGATCGCGGCGATCTCGGTCGACCCGCTTTGGACAAAGGCGATCGAGATGCAGAAGTGCGGGATGCCCCGCGCGAAATTAGCCGTGCCGTCGATGGGATCGACGACCCAGACCCGGTCGCTTATCGCTCCTCCACCCTCTTCGCCAAAGAAGCTGTCGTCCGGAAAATGGGCGGCAAGCGCCCGGCGGATATAGGCCTCGGAGGCGGCATCGACGTCGGTCAGGAAGTCCTGGGGCCCCTTCATGGAAACGGTCTGCCTCGCCTCGCCATGAAAACCTTTCAGGATCAATGCGCCGGCAGAGCGAATGACCTCGCGACACAGTTCTGCTCGACCATTGAGGTCATCGGAATAAGGCTGTCGACTCACTGGCGCTTCCACTTCATTGCACACGCGCGCAATATTGCACACGCGTTCAACACGTTCAAGCCCCTGAACAGAGCCAATGCCGCAAGAAGTTGGCGCCGAATCGGCAAAGGATGCCAACCCATAGCGAATGCATTCCGTCGCGGAGAACCCTGCTCGACACATTTGTAAATTTAAATTTGCAAATCCTTGCGATACATGTAGAAAATACGACACGTAAGATAACAACAATCGGATTTACAGCGCCTCTCCATGCTTGTGATTCTCGCCGATGATCTGACGGGCGCTCTTGATTCAGCTGCGCCGCTTGCGGGGCGCGGCCTTCGTGCGGAAGTCGCTCTCGCTCCGGACGCCGTGGATGCTGCACTGGCGGACGGACCGGACATTCTCGTCGTCAACATGAAGTCTCGCGAGGTTTGCGCCGATGAGGCGCGCGAGGCGACATCGGACGTCCTGAAGCACATCCCTGAGAACGCGCGGATTTTCAAGAAGGTAGACTCACGGCTGAAGGGCAATATCGAGTCTGAACTCGACGCTATTCCTTTTGCCCGCGCGCTTGTCGCGCCGGCTATCCCCGCTTTCGGCCGTATCGTGGTCGCTGGCCATGTCCGGGGGTTCGGCGTGGAGGCGCCGATCCCGATCGCCGAAAGGCTCGGCCGGTATGCGGCTCGGGCATTGATCCCCGATACCATGTCAGGCAAAGACATGCTCGCCGCATTGGCAACCGCCGAGACGGCCGGCTGCGACCTGATGATCGGCGCGAGAGGGCTTGCCGATGCACTTGCCCATAAGATGACGGGTCGTGAAACGCTGCCGCTGATACCGCTGCCCCGGCACCCCATACTGATCGTCGTCGGATCGCGCGACCCGATCACCGTCGAGCAGGTTGATGTGCTGCGAGAGAACCACCTCACCGAATATGTTCCCGCCGCCGGAGGCACGGTGCAGCGGCCAAGCGCCGCCGCAACCGGAACGGTGACCATCGTTCAGGCGATCGAAGGCAAAACGCCGCTCAGCTCAACCGAAGTCTCCGCCAACCTGGCCGATAGCGTCGTTCCGGCTTTCACCGGCGGAGCCGCGACCCTGCTTCTTACCGGCGGGGCGACAGCCGAGACGGTGCTGGCAAGGATGGGCGTTTCCCGCTTCCGCCTCCTTGGCGAGTGCATGCCGGGCATGGCGCTGGCCTTTGCCGATGGCCGCTATATCATCACGAAGTCCGGCGGCTTCGGCGGGCCGGAGACGCTTAGCGACGTCGCAAGGCAAATCATGGGGGAGGCGAGATAGACGATGGGACTGCAGGAAGGGACCCCCCGCAAGGGCCTGCCCGACATCGTGTTCGAGAGAATGCACCGCGCGATCAAGTCCGGCGCCTACAAGCCAGACGAGCGTCTGCCGACCGAACATGAGCTGGCGACGGAGTTCGAGGTATCCCGGCCGATCGTTCGGGAGGCGTTGAAGCGCCTGCGGGACCAGGGGCTCATCTATTCCCGGCGCGGCGCGGGCAGTTTCGTCAGAGCCGTGGGCCTTCGCGAGCCGCTCGGTTTCGGCCAGCTCGAAAACGTCGCCGATCTCCTGAACTGCTATGAATTCCGGCTGACGTTGGAACCCGCCGCCGCCGCCGCGGCGGCGCTCCGGCACGACGAGGCAAGCCTCGCATCGATCCGCCGGGCGCTCGAACTGCTGCGCGACGCTACCAACCGGCAGTCGCACCGGGAGGATGCCGACTTCCAGTTCCATCTTGCGATCGCCCGAGCGGCCCAGAACAGCTACTTCTCGACCGCCATGGAGGCGCTGAAGGAGCACATTGCCGTAGGCATGAAGTTCCATGGCATCTCGGTGAAGCGCGAGGCAAGCGGTCTTTCCAGGGTTTTCGCCGAACACGAGGCGATCGCCGACGCCATTGCGGCGGGCAGCGCCGAAGAGGCCCGCATGCTGATGCTGAAGCACTTGACCGGATCGCGCGACCGCCTGTTCCTCGCGTCGCAGTAGAGGCAGGACCGGGCGGGAGGCGAAGAAATACCCCCCCGCCCCGCGCTGCTTGGACTAGAGCGCCGCCCGATAGATCTCCAGCACATCCGCTTCGCTCATGTCGACCGGATTGTTGTCCATCAGCCGCCGGATCGCGTGCGCATCGGCGGCAAAGCGCGGCAGGTCGCCCGCCTTCGCCCCATTGGCGGCCAGAGACATCTCTATGCCGAGGCCGGCGCAGAAATCTTTCGCGGCCGACAGCAGATCACGTTGCGAGAGATCCTTCCCAAGCCCAAGGGCATCCGCGACTTCCGCCGTCTTTGCCACAACGGCCGGCTGGTTGAAGGCGAGCACATGCGGAAAGATGATCGCATTGGCGAGGCCGTGCGGCAGATGCAGCAGCGTGCCGAGCGGATAGGATATGGCGTGCCCGGCTGCCGTGTTGACGGGACCGAGGCATATGCCGCCGTAATAGGAAGCCAGCATCATGCCCTCGCGCGCCTCGGTATCTTCGCCGTCGCGCACGGCGCGCGCGAGATATTTGCCGACGAGGTTGAACCCCATGCGGGCAAAGCCGTCGATCATCCTATGGGCTTTGCGGTTGGTGAAGGCCTCGACGCAATGGGCCATGGCATCGACCCCGGTCGCTGCGGTGACCGCAGGCGGCACGCTGTAGGTGAGTTCCGGATCGAGCACGGCAAGATCGGCGATCATGTGCGGACTCTCGACCGCTATCTTGCTGCCCCTGGTAGGATCGGTGATCAGCGAACGTATTCCGGCCTCCGAGCCCGTCCCGGCGGTCGTCGCGACCTGCGCAAGGCGCGTATTGCGGCCGGCCACGCGATTGGGTCCGGCGACATCGGCGAGTGCTTGCCCAGAGTCCCAGAGCGCCGCGACCAGCTTGGCGACATCCATCACCGAGCCGCCGCCAAGACCGACGACCAGATCCGGGCGAGCGTTCCGCGCGGCTTCAAGCGCCGCATCGAGTGTCGCGATATCCGGTTCGCCGGGGATCGCGTCGAATAAGGCGACCTTGCCCGAGAGCTTCAGGCTGTCGGCAAATCGGGACGTGACCGGCGTCGCGATGACCAGGGTGGAGCCGACCTGACCGGCCCAGGCGCCGACTTCGCCGATGCTTCCGGCGCCGACGACGAGCCGGCGCGGCTGATGGATCGTGATCATGACGCTGCCTTTCTGCTTGCCTGGCCGGCCACGAGCTTGCGCGCATAGGCGATCGCGGAATTCAGGTTGCCGTGATTGGCGATACCCTTGCCGGCGATATCGAAGGCAGTGCCGTGATCGACGGAGGTGCGGTCGATCGGAAGATCGACGGAAACATTGACCGCCGTATCGAAAGCGACCAGCTTGATCGGGATATGACCCTGGTCGTGATATTGCGCGACGACCAGATCGAAGCCTCCCGAATAGGCGCGATGGAACACGGTATCGGCAGAGATCGGCCCCTGCACATCGATGCCTTCTTCACGCGCGGCCGCCACCGCAGGCCCGATCTGATCATCGTCTTCCGTGCCGAACAGGCCGTTCTCGCCGCAATGCGGATTGATGCCGGCGACCGCAATGCGCGGGTGCTCGTAGCCGATGCGCTTCAGGTGCGCGTTGCCGGCGCGGATCGTTGCAAGGACCCGCTCGGTGGTGGCGCGGCCGATCGCCTCCTTGAGCGACACATGGGTGGAGACGTGAATGACCTTGAGGCGCTCGGAGGCAAGCAGCATATAGGCGGCGCTCGATCCGGTCAGGCTGCGCAGCATGCCGGTATGGCCGTCGTAATGATGGCCTGCCATGTTGAGTGCTTCCTTGTTGATCGGTGCCGTGACGATGCAGCCGATGCTGCCTGCCTGGGCATCGCGTACCGCGCGCTCGATGAACCGAAAGGCTGCGTCGCCTGCCACTGCCGAAAGGCTCCCCCAGGCGAGCGGCGCGCCCTCGACCGGAAGGTCGACGACATAGGGCTGAAGATCGACCGAGAGGCCAAGCGCCTCCCTTGCAGCCTCGAGCGTCGCGAGGTTGCCGTAAATGCGGGTCGCCTCCCGGTCCGCAGCCGACATTTCAGCAAGGGACCGGACCGTGATCTCCGGTCCGACGCCACAGGGATCGCCCATGGTGATGCCGATAATCTTGCTCATCAGTTTCTCCCCTTGTCGGCCCACCCGGGCGGCAGACGGACATATTTGATTGCACGCCGATGGTAGGTGTAGGCGACGTGCAGGCTGCCGTCGTCCCCTTCGAGGAGCCACGGATAGGACATTTCCTTGTTGTGTCCATCGGTCGAATTGTTGGAAAGGCAGGTCCCCGGTCCGTCCTCGATCACGATACGATCGGGGAAGGTCCGGCCGCCGTCGGCCGACAGGCAGACGCTCACCGGCGCCCGCGGCACGCCCCAGATCGGCACGCAGCCTCCTGAAGGATCGGCATCGGGCCGGCCGTCGTCGTCTCCGAGCTCGTCGTAAAGCGATGCGCGCCGGTCGGCCGAAAGGGCCGCATTCACCGGATTGCAGACCATCGCCAGCCGGCCATCCCTGAGCCTGACGACGGCGATGGAGGAATTGTTGTTCGGCACGTCGGTCGGCGCCGGCAGGCTCCACGTCCGCCCGCCGTCGACGCTCTCGACGCGATAGACCTGGTCTGCCTGGCGGCGGCGGAAGAATGCCGCGTAGCCGCTATCGCCCACGGCCACTGGGCTCATGTGCACGCAACCGATCGAGTCGGCGAGGTCGGCGAGCTGCCAGCTTCGGCCGCCATCGGTCGAGATGCCGACGGCCGCATTGTCGTGGCTGCCGTTCCACTTCTGGCCGGGGCGCTGGATGCAGCGAAAGATCGGCAGAAGCCAGGCCCCGTCATCCCTGATGACGAGCGGCGCGCGGATGAAGCAGCCGCGCGGCAGGTCGAGATAGCGCCCCTGGGAAGCGGCAAGCCTCGTCGGATCAGCGGCATCCCTCTCGATTGCGGCCATACGGATGCGGCATTCGTCCTGGTTGCCCGAAGGCTGCGACGTGTGGAAAAGCCAGAGCCGCCCGTCGGGCGCCGTGAACAGCACCGGGTTCTGCTCGGAGTGATCGGCATCGAAGCTCAACCGCTGCGGCTCGCCCCATTGCGCGGCGCCGGGAGAGAGCACCGACGCGAAGATCGAAATGTCGGATTTTCCCTCGAGCGTCCCGCCAAACCAGGCACAGACGAGACTTCCGTCCTCGAGCCTGTGCAAAAAGGCTGCGTGGTTCTGCACCATGGGCGAAGGCAGAAGCGATTCCAGTCGCCCTCCCCCGGCCTCTAGCTTGCCGGTCATTGCGTTTGCGATTTCGTCAGGCGTCATGAAAGCCTCCTCATGCATCGGACAATCGCGGAATTTCTCAAGTTGTCAAGTTTTCTATTTGTCGATGGCGCGCAGAACCTCGAGTATATTTGGCACTAAATGGCTGATTTTAAAGTGTATTTTCTATTTCAAAATTTCTCGCCCTAGAATTTAGGCGAAAACAATTTGACAAACTTACCAAGAAATCGGATGGTCTGGGCAATTCGGCCGGCAGAAGGGCGCTTAGCGGCGAGGAGGCTGACTGCCGCTAATGCCTGCATGGAGAGAGGCGCACCGAAGTCGCCGCGCCACAGACGAGATCCTAGAGGGAGGAGAATGCAAATGAAAAGAACACTGATTATGGGAGCCCTGATGCTGGGCTCCGCGCTTGCCCCGGCCTTCGCGGCATCCGGGCCGGTCAAGATCGTTCTGCCGGAAGAGGCGGACCTGCTCGAACCCTGCATGGCCACGCGCTCGAACATCGGCCGCATCATCATGCAAAACGTCAGCGAGACTCTGACCGAGCTCGACGTTCGCGAGGGCAAGGGCCTGATGCCACGCCTTGCCGAGAGTTGGGAGCAGAAGGAGGATGGCAGCTGGCGCTTTCACCTGCGCAAGGGCGTGAAGTTCTCCGACGGCACCGACTTCAACGCGAAGGACGTCAAGTACAGCTTCGACCGCGTGATGAGCGACAAGAATGCCTGCGAGTCGCGCCGCTATTTCGGCGGCATGAACGTCAAGATCGACGTCGTCGACGACACGACGGTCGATTTCACGGTCGATCCGGTCCAGCCGATCCTGCCGCTGCTCCTGTCGTTGCTGACGATCGTGCCGGAAGAGACGCCGATGGAATTCGTGCGCGAGCCCGTCGGCACCGGCCCCTACAAGCTGACCGACTGGACGCCCGGACAGCAGATCGTACTCTCCGCCCGTGACGACTACTGGGGCGAAAAGCCCGAGGTCACCGAGGCCACCTATCTGTTCCGCGCCGATCCTGCGGTTCGCGCCGCAATGGTCCAGACGGGCGAAGCCGATCTGTCGCCGTCCATCTCGCAGACCGAAGCGACCAACCCGGCCACCGACTTCTCCTATCTCGACAGCGAAACCGTCTATCTGCGCATCGACCACAATATCGAGCCGTTGAACGACGTCCGCATCCGTCGCGCTTTGAACCTCGCGATCGACCGCGAAGCGTTCCTCGGCACGCTGGTGCCCGACAGCGCCGTCCTCGCCACCGCGATCGTTCCGCCGCCGACGCTCGGCTGGAACCCCGACGTTAAGGTCTTCCCCTACGATCCCGAGCAGGCCAAGAAGCTCATCGAGGAGGCCAAGGCCGATGGCGTCAAGGTAGAGACGCCGATCACCATCATCGCGCGCACCGCGAACTTCCCGAACGTGACCGAGATCATGGAGGCCATCCAGGCGCAGCTGCAGGAGGTCGGGCTCAAGGTCGAGCTCAAATTCGTAGAAGTCGCCGAGCACGAAGTCTATTATTCGAAGCCCTTCAAGGAAGGGCGCGGTCCCCAGCTGGTTGCCGCGATGCACGACAACTCGAAGGGTGATCCCTCCTTCTCGATGTTCTTCAAATACGACTCCGAAGGCACACAGTCGGGCTTCTCCGATCCGAAGGTCGACGACCTGATCGCCCGTGCCTCGGCAGCCGTCGGCGACGAACGCGCCAAGCTCTGGTCCGAGGTCATCGCCTATGTCCATGACGAGGTGGTGGCAGACGTGCTGCTGTTCCACATGGTCGGTTTCTCGCGGGTGTCCGAGCGACTGGACTTCAAGCCGACGATGGCGACGAATTCCATGCTGCAGCTCTCCGAGATCAAGATCAAATGATCTGAACCGCGGACGAGCGGCCATTCGAAAAGAAGACCTTCTGGCGGCGGGACCCCCGCCGCCTCATGCAAAATCGAGGGCTGCCATGCTCAGATTCATCCGCCAACGTGCGCTCGCAAGCCTGATCTCGCTCATCGGCCTGGTCGTCATGGTATTCTTCCTGTCCCGGATGACCGGCGACCCGGCCGCCCTGTTTCTGCCCGTCGAAGCCTCCGCCGAGATGAAGGAGCAGTTCCGCGAGCTGCACGGACTGAACGATCCGGTCCTCGTCCAGTTCGCCCGCTATGTGGGCGATGTCGTCACCGGGGACCTCGGCGAATCCCTGCGCAAGGCCCGCCCTGCCCTCGATGTCGTCCTCGAAGCCTTCACCTGGACTCTCTGGCTTGCCGTCATCACGATGACGCTGGTCACGGGAGCGGCGATAGTGGTCGGCTCGCTGGGCGCCTTCCGCTCCGGCGGTTTCTTCGACCGGCTGTCCTCGATGGTCTCGCTCATCGGTGCGTCCGTTCCTGATTTCTGGCTGGCGATCGTCGCCATCGTCATCTTCTCGATCAACTTCGCGATCCTGCCGACATCCGGCACCGGATCGGTCGTGCACTGGATCCTGCCGATCGCGGTTCTCTTCGTCCGCCCCTTCGGCATCATCGTCCAGGTGGTGCGCGGCTCCATGGTCAGCGCGCTGTCCTCGGCCTATGTGAAGACCGCGCGGGCCAAGGGCGTGAAGTCCGGGCCGATCATCTTCATCCACGCTCTGCGCAATGCGATGCTGCCCGTCATTACCGTGGTCGGCGATCAGGCAGCGAGCCTGCTGAACGGCGCGGTCGTGGTCGAGACGATCTTCGGCTTTCCCGGCGTCGGCAAGCTCATGATCGATTCCATCCTGCAACGCGATTTCAACGTGGTGCTGGCGGCGATCCTCGTCACAGCCATTGCGATCTTCCTCATGAACGTGCTGATCGACATCGCCTATGCGCTGCTCGATCCGCGCATCCGGCACTGAGGAGGCAACGGACCATGACCCTGGCAACCACCGACAATATCATCGCCGCAGAGCCGTCCCTCCCGGTCCGCATGATGCGCATGCTGCTGGCGGACAAGTTCGCGCTGTGCGCGGCGATCTTCCTTCTCATCGTCCTCGCCATAGCCCTCGTCGGCCCGGCCTGGCTGGGCGAACTCGCGACGAAGCAGAACCTGCGCGGCCGCAACCTGCCGCCATTCGACTGGACCCGCAGCTGGGTCTGGTGGATGGGGGCCGACGCGCTCGGCCGTCCGCTCTTCGCCCGCATCATCGTTGCCGCCCAAAACACCCTGATGGTCGCCGCCGGCGCCGTGATCCTTTCCTCGGTGATCGGCACCGTTCTCGGCCTCATTGCCGGCTTTTCCTTGCCGCGCGTGAGTCAAACCATCATGCGTCTCGCCGACGTGATCATGTCCTTCCCGTCTCTGCTGATCGCGGTGATCGTACTCTATGTGCTCGGTTCCTCGATCCTCAACCTCATGCTGGTGCTCGCCATCACCCGCATTCCGGTCTATCTGCGCACCACCCGCGCCGAAGTGCTCGAGATCCGCGAGCGCATGTTCGTGCAGGCTGCCCGGGTCATGGGCGCCTCCAGCAAGCGCATCCTCTTCCGCCACATCCTGCCGGTCGTGCTGCCCACGCTGACGACGCTCGCCACGCTCGATTTCGCCTATGTCATGCTGGCGGAGAGCGCGCTGTCCTTCCTCGGCATCGGCATCCAGCCGCCGGAAATCACCTGGGGCTTGATGATCTCGCAGGGTCGGCAATATCTCACCAATGCCTGGTGGCTCTCCTTCTGGCCCGGCCTTGCCATCATTCTCACCACCATGTCGCTGAACCTGCTGTCCAACTGGATGCGGATCGCGCTCGATCCGGTACAGCGCTGGCGTCTCGAAACGAAGGGCGGCAAAAATGGCTGAACATCTGCTCGAGGTCCGTAACCTCTCCGTCGAGTTCCACACCGCGACCGGCGTGGTCCATGCCGTCAAGTCTATCTCCTATCACCTCGACAAGGGCGAGACGCTGGCGATCCTCGGCGAAAGCGGATCCGGCAAGTCCGTCTCCTCGTCGGCGATCATGAACCTCATCGACTTGCCGCCGGGCCGCATCAGTGCCGGCGAAATCCTGCTGGACGGCAGGGACCTGCTGACGATGCCCGCCGAGGCGCGGCGCGAGATCAACGGCCGCCGCGTCGCCATGATCTTTCAGGATCCGCTCAGTCATCTCAATCCGGTCTACAGCGTCGGCTGGCAGATCTCGGAAGCCATGACCACTCACGGGCTCGCCGGCAGCAAGGCGCGCGAAGAGGCGCTGCGGCTCCTTCGCCGCGTCGGAATCCCCGAGCCCGAGCGGGCAATGCGCAAATATCCGCACGAATTCTCCGGCGGTCAGCGCCAGCGCGTCATGATCGCCATGGCGCTGGCGCTCCGGCCGGACCTCCTGATCGCCGACGAACCGACGACCGCGCTCGACGTGACGGTGCAGGCGGAAGTGCTGAAGCTTCTGAAGGAGCTGCAGCGCGAAACGGGCATGGCGGTGCTGATCATCACCCACGATCTCGGCGTCGTCTCCGAGATCGCCGACCGGGTCGTCGTGATGGAAAAGGGCGCCATCGTCGAAGCGGGAACCGTGCGCGAGATCTACAAGAACCCGCAGCATCCCTATACGCAGAAGCTCATCGCCGCCGCCCCTGGCAAGGGCGCGATGCACGAACCCGGCGCGCGCGCCGAACCCCTGCTCAGCGTGCGCGACGTGCGCAAGACCTACGGCGCCTTCGAAGCGCTGAAGGGCATCTCCTTCGACCTGATGCCCGGCGAGACCATGGCTGTCGTCGGAGAAAGCGGCTCCGGCAAATCGACGCTTGCCCGTGCCCTCTTGCGTCTCGACGAGCCGGATGGCGGCACGGCGCTCTGGAAGGGCCGCGACCTGTTCGCGCTTTCGCCGGCTGAACTTTACAAGCTCCGGCGCGACCTCCAGATGGTGTTCCAGGATCCGACCCAGTCGCTCAACCCGCGCATGACGGTCTACCAGCTGATCTCCGAGGCCTGGGTCATCCATCCGGACATCCTGCCCAAGGCAAAATGGCGGCAACGCGTGGCGGAGCTCCTGGTGCAGGTCGGCCTTTCGGCCGAACACATGAGCCGCTATCCGCACCAGTTTTCAGGCGGCCAGCGCCAGCGCATCGCCATTGCCCGGGCGCTTGCGCTCGAGCCGCAACTGATCATCTGTGACGAGGCCGTTTCCGCGCTCGACGTTTCCGTCCAGGCGCAGGTGATCGAGCTTCTCGACAGGCTGCGCCGCGAGATGGGCATAGCCTTCATCTTCATCGCCCATGACCTGCCGGTCGTTCGCGATTTCGCCGATTACGTCATGGTCATGCAGCAGGGAGAAGTCGTCGAGCTCGGCACCGTCCGCGAGGTCTTCGATACGCCGCGGCAGGCCTATACCCGCGCCCTTCTCGCGGCCAGCCTCAGTCCCGATCCCGATGCAAAGGCCGGGCACCTCGCATCGGTGCCGGCCGGGGCTGCCGACACTCTCATGCCCAAGCGGAGTCACTGATGTCCAAGAAAGCCTTCGTCGCCCTCGTCACCTGCTTCAACGAGGACGAGACGATCAATTACGAGGCGACCCGCGCCCAGGTGCGCCGTCAGGTCGCCGCCGGCAACAATATCATGTGCGCCGGCACCAATGGCGATTTCACCGCGCTCACGCATGAGGAGAAGATCCGCCTCACCGAGGAAGTGGTCGACGAGGTCGGCGGCCGCGTCGATGTCATAGTCAATGCCGGCATGCCCGCGACCTTCGAGACCCTGCAGCTCGCGCGCGCGTTCGACCGCATCGGCGTCAGCGGCATCGCCGTCATCACCCCCTTCTTCATCGCCTGTACGCAGGACGGCCTGGTCCGGCACTTCTCGACGGTCGCCGATGCCGTAGAGACCCCGGTCTATCTCTATGACATTCCCTCCCGCACCCAGAACCATATCGAGCCGCAGACGGCGCTGGAGCTTGCCTCGCACGGCAATATCGCCGGGATCAAGGATTCCGGCGGTGCGCAGGATACGCTCGAGGCCTATCTGCAGGTGGCGCGCGACGTGCCGGGTTTCGAAGTCTATTCCGGCCCCGACCATCTGGTTCTCTGGTCGCTGCAGAACGGCGCGGCCGGCTGCATTTCCGGCCTCGGCAATGCCATGCCGGAGGTGCTCGCCGGCATTCTCAGCGCGTTCAACAACGGCAACATTGCGGAGGCGGAACGCCAGCAGGCAATCTATACGGCCTTCCGCACCGAGCTTTACGGCCTCGGCTTCCCGCCGGCCCTGGTCAAGCGCTCGCTCTACCTGCAGGATCCCTCCGTCGGCGCCTCCCGCCAGCCGGCACTGCTTCCGAGCGAGGAGCAGGACGCAAGAATCCGGGAGATCCTGGTGCGGCACCGGCTGCTGTAAGAGCTGTTCGCCCTATACCCGTTCATCTCGAAAGCTCTCGTTTACCGGACCGGTACAGGACCCACCCGGCAATCAGCATCAAGGCTCCCCAGAGAAGAAAGCCTGTGTCCCAGTAGACCCACTGATCGCGCGGCACGGTCTCGTTGACGTGATGCAGGCCGAGAATCTGGTGATTGACGGTACCCTCGATCAGGTTGAAGGCGCCGAACCCGATGAGGAAGGTACCGGCAATAAGCTTTGCCGACCAAAGCAGGGATCTCCGCCGCCCCCTGCGCCACAGAACGATCAGGCCCAGCACGACGAAAACATATGTGCCCATATGGAAGAGGCCGTCGAAGAACGTATTCAGTCTCAGATTTTCCAGGCTGTCCGGTGGAAAGCCTGCGCTGCTCAGCATGTGATGCCACTGCAGCACCTGATGCAGAACGATGCCGTCGAAGAAGCCCCCGAGACCGAGGCCGAGGAGGATTCCGGCTGCAGCGGGAAATCCTGCGTTTTCTTTTGCGGTGTCGTCCAATGCCTGTACTCCGCTGAGCAACCACTCACAGAATGAATTCTTTCGAATTGTTTATTAATTGATCAGTTTGATGAAATGTACTTTTCATTCCCTCTAAGCTGTCTTAATGTTCTCCACGTCAGTAGAAGCGGTCAGCCGCGTTAGTATCTCACGATACAACATCCGGTCGGGAATTGCTGACATGCGATCGCGCAGACCGCAGCCCGACGGATCTTTCTGACCTCGCCTTCAGCAAAGTTGACGTCGAACTCCGGGGCGCTTCGCTCATGGACAATCCGTGAATTGGATTGACGGCAACTCTGGAGAGACTGATGATTATCGACATTAGCTGCTACCCGACCAAGATTGTGGATCTGGCCTGGCGGCACGATGGCGAGCCTTTTACAGGTGAGCGCCTCCTCAAGATGATGGATGGCCCTTATTATGTGAACGGAAAGCCGCGCCGCATCGACAAAGCTTTCATCCAGCCCCCGCAGGGCAATACGATTTACACCGACGGCTACGGCGATCTGACCGGCAAGGCGGCGATCCGGGACTATATGTCCTACACCGTCGAGCTCGTTCAGAAATATCCGGACCGCTTCCTCGGCTGCTTCGTCTACAATCCCCGCTACGGGACGCAGAACGGCGCCGAAGAAATCGAGCACCACGCCAAGGAATATGGCTTCAAGATGGTGCAGCTTCAGGCGAACATGCATGCCTACCGTCCCGACCGGGCGCTCGACTGGCTGCGGCCCGCGATGCGGAAATGCGCCGACCTCGGCCTCATCGTGAAGGTGCATACCGGCGACGGCCCCTACAGCATCCCGACCGAATTCTATCCGATCATCCGAGAGTTTCCGTCGGTCAATTTCGTCCTCGGGCATTTCGGCGTGCAAACGGGCGGCGTCTATGTCTTCGAGCCGTTCCAGATGGCGATGGATGCGCCGAACATCTATGTCGAATCCGGCTGGTGCCTGCAGTCGCGCATCGTCGAATTCGCCAAGGAACTGCCGAAGCACAAGATCCTGTTCGGCACCGACACGCCCCCGAACGAGCCGGGAATGTGGCTGCGCCTCCTCGAGGTGCTGTGCCACGAGCCGCCCCAGGGGCTGAACCTCGACGAGGATACGCTCGAGGACTACCTCGGCAACAACATCGCCCGGATGATCGGTCTCGATCCGACGCCGCCGCCACGCAGCGTGGAGGAGGCGCAGGCGCGCCTCAAGGGAACTCATGCCAGCCTTCAGCCGGCATGAGCCTTCCGCACGCGCGTTTCATGAAATCGGAGAAATAGCATGATCATCGATACCCACCTCCACCCGACCAATCTGGTCGACGAGGCATGGCGCCACACCGGCACCCCCTTCAATGGCGAGCGCATGCTGAAACTGATGGACGGACCCTACATGATCAACGGCAAGCCTCGCCGGATCGATATGGGCTTCATCCAGCCGCCGCCCGGTAACACCGGCTATCGCGACGGCAACCGCATGGGCCGCGAAGGCATCCGCGACTACATGGCGTATATCGCCGAACTTTGCCAGAAATACCCGGACCGCTTCATCGGCAACTTCAACTACAATCCGCGCTGGGGACCGGAAAACGGCGCGGCCGAGCTCGAATTTCATGTCAAGGAATACGGCTTCAAGATGCTGAAGCTGCATGCCAACATGCATGGTTACCGGCCCGACCGGGCCCTCGACTGGCTGCGCCCGGCGATGAAGAAGTGCGCGGAACTCGGAGTGGTCGTGCTCATCCACACCGGTGACGGGCCCTACACCATTCCGACGATGTTCTATCCGATCATTCGCGAGTTCCCGATGGTCAATTTCATCATCGGGCATTTCGGCATCCAGACCGGGGGCAACTACTCGTTCGAATCCTTCTGGATGGCGATGGATACACCAAACGTCTACTGCGAGTCCGGCTGGTGCTTCCAATCCCGCATCGTCGAATTCGCGAAAGAGCTGCCGAAACACAAGATCGTCTTCGGTACGGACTCGCCACCGAACGAACCCGGCATGTGGCTGCGCGAGCTCGAGGTTCTCTGCCACGAACCGCCCCACGGCCTCGGGCTTTCCGAGGACGATCTCGAGGGCTATCTCGGCAACAACATCGCCAAGCTCGTCGGCATCGACCCCACCCCTCCGCCACGCAATATCGAGGAAGCTCAGGCGCGCCTGACCGATACCTATGCGGGTCTGAGACGTGAGGAGCGCCAGCCTACTCCTGCCTGATCGACCCTGGTCGATCTAAAAGTCAGAGCGGGATTCGGGCGGAACACCGCTCGCATTTTCCTCATCCCGCTCCAGGGCAGCGGCTCCCTCCAAGGCCGCTGCCCGTTCATGTGAAGTAACGACACCGCGAAGGGCAGTATTATGGAGTTCGGCAGTCAGGACGTCCGCTACTTTCTCCGGGAATACCAGAAGGCGTATCCCGAAGACGTACTCACCATCGAAGACCGTATCACGGACGACCAGGACGCATCGGCGTTCATCTGGAAGCTCAACCAGCAAGGCAGGGCGCCGCTCCTGCACTTCCGCAACGTCGAGGGCGTCGGCAGCGAAGTGATTGCCAACACCTTCGGATCGCGCGAGCGGATCGCCCGGATGTTCGGGACCTCCCAGGACCGGCTGCACGAAGCCTATCAGGCACGCTCGCGGCAGGCCCTGCCGCCGCGGCTGGTCGACAGCGGGCCGGTCACCGAATGCGTGGACGAGCACGACATCGACCTCGGCACCCTGCCGATGCTGAAGCACTTCGCGACCGACAGGGCGAAATACATAACCAGCGGCATAATCATCGCCGAACACCCTGAAACCGGCGCCGGCAATCTCAGCTATCACCGCGCCATGATCCATTCGAAGAACGAGTTGGCGACGAGCCTGCATTCGCGCGGACACCTGTGGCGGCTGCTCAACATGGCCAAGGACCGAGGCGAGAAGCTGAAGATCGCCATGGTCATCGGCGCGCATCCCCTCTTCATGATCGCAGCCTCGGCGCGCCTGGCATTCGGTGAGGACGAGCGCGACGTCGCCGGCGGCCTCATCGGCGAGCCGCTCGAAGTGGTAAGGACGCCGAAATACGGCATCCGGGTGCCGGCCTATGCCGAAGTCGTACTGGAAGGGGTGATCGAGCCCGAAGCGCAGGTTGCCGAGGGACCTTTCGGAGAGTTCACGGGCTACTCGTCCGACCGCTCGACGAACAATCTGTTTCGCGTCGAGACGTTTCTGCGCCGCAACGACGCCATCCTCGTCAGCGTTGCCGGCGGCAACTCGTCCGAACATCTCAATCTCGGCCGTGTTCCGCGCGAGGCGGAGATGGTGGAAAAGCTGAAGCAACGCTTCCCGAGCGTGACGGCGGTCCACTATCCGGCATCCGGCACGCATTTTCACGCCTATGTCGCACTCAACCAAACGAGACCCGGCGAGGCCCGCCAGATCATGCTCGGGCTGCTCGGCTGGGATGCCTATCTGAAGACCGTGATCGCCGTCGATGCCGACGTCGACATAACGCGTGACTCCGATGTGCTTTGGGCCATGTCCGCCCATTTCCAGCCGCACAAGGATGTCGTCATCATCGAAGGGCTGCCCGGCAACGCGCTCGATCCTTCGGCATCCGGTATCGGTACGACGTCCCGCATGGGCCTCGACGCGACCCGCGGGCCTGATTTTCACGGCGTGCTCGCCAGGATCGACGAGGCCGCCTTCGACCGTGCTTCGGCGATTCTCGCGAAACTCGGCCGTCCTTAGACTTAACGACAATAGCGGCGCTTGGAGGTGAGAGCGATGAAGGCGGACCGGGAACAGAGAAAGCGGATCATCGTCGGCATCAGCGGCGCCTCCGGCGTGATATACGGCATCCGGCTCCTGGAGATCCTGCGGGATCTGGACATCGAGACGCATCTGGTGATGAGCCGTGCCGCCCAGATCACGCTGGCGATGGAAACGGACTTCAAGGTCGCCGACGTCGAGGCCCTCGCCTGCTGCGTCCATTCCAACAAGGACATCGGCGCCTCGTGCTCCAGCGGTTCTTTCCGCACGCTCGGCATGATCGTTGCACCCTGCTCGATCAAGACCCTGTCGGAAATCGCGACCGGCGTAACCTCCGGCTTACTGTCCCGGGCGGCGGATGTAACACTGAAGGAACGCCGCCGGCTGGTTCTCATGCTGCGCGAGACGCCATTGCACATCGGCCATATTCGTTCGATGGCCCAGGCGACGGAGGCGGGGGCGATCATCTGTCCCCCCGTCCCGGCTTTCTATGCCCGTCCGCAGACGCTGGACGAGATGGTCAATCATACCGTGGCCCGGGTCCTCGATCTGTTCGATATCGATACCGGGCTCGCACATCGCTGGAGCGGGCGGCGCGCTGCCGTCTCTGCCGGCCGACGCGACGATGTCGAGGTGAAGATGAGGTGAGGAATACCGCGTTCGGCGGCCGGAGGAGGGTCGGGGTTCGGCGGAAGGCTCTTGGAAAAATAATGGGAGGAGCGAAATGAATACGGACTCGAAGTGCGATGCTATCGAAGAAATGTTTCCCGCGCCGAAACTGGCGGCGCTCGGCCTGCAGCATGTCCTGGTGATGTATGCCGGTGCGATCGCGGTTCCGCTGATCATCGGCAGCGCGCTGAATCTCTCCAAGGATCAGATCGCCATGCTGATCAGCGCGGATCTTTTCTGCTGCGGCATCGTCACCCTGATCCAGTGTCTCGGCATCTGGAACGTCGGCGCGCGCCTGCCGATCATGATGGGCATCGGCTTTACCGCGGTTCCCCCGATCATCGCCACGGGCACGGATCCGGACCTCGGAATGCCCGGCGTTCTTGGTGCGGTGATCGCATCCGGCGTGTTCACGCTTCTGGCCGCTCCTTATTTCAGCCGCTGGGTCCGCTTCTTTCCGGCGGTGGTGACCGGAACGGTGATGCTGGTCATCGGCCTGTCGCTGATGCGGGTCGGAGTAAACTGGGCGGCGGGTGGACAGCCCATGATAAAAGGCCCGGACGGGCTCATTCCCAATCCGGCCTACGGTCAGCCCTTCGCTCTTGCGGTCGCTGCGATCGTGCTGGTTTCCATTCTCCTGATGACCCGCTTTCTCAAGGGATTTCTCGCCAACCTGGCCGTCCTGTTCGGCATAGGGATCGGATTTGCGATCGCTGTCGCTTTCGGAAAGGTGGATTTCCATGGGGTCGCCGATGCGAGCTGGATCACTGTCGTGACGCCGTTCGCCTTCGGCATGCCGATATTCGACCTGTGGGCGACGGCTGCGCTCTGCACGGTCATGATCGTTATGATGATCGAAGCGACCGGCCAGATCCTGGCCGTCGGCGACATGGCGGGCCGCACGATCAGCGAAGCCGACCTGGCGCGCGGGCTGCGCACGGATGGCCTCGGCAACATTATCGGCGGGATATTCAACACCTTCACATACACCACATATGCCCAGAATGTGGGCCTGCTCCAGATCACCGGCGTGATGAGCCGCTGGGCGGTTGCTGCGGGGGGCGTAGTGCTGATCCTTCTGGGCTGCCTGCCGAAGATCGCATTCATCACCGCGTCGATACCGAGCTATGTCGTCGGGGGCGCCGCGATCGTGATGTTCGGCATGGTCTCGGCGACGGGCGTCAAGATTCTCGCCCGCGTCGACTTCGTGGAAAACCGCCGCAATCTCTACATCGTCGCCGTCAGCGTGGGCCTCGCGATGATCCCGGTGGTCGCCGACAAGATCTTTGCCCAGCTGCCGGAGTTCATCGATCGGTTCTTCCACAGCGGCGTTCTCGTCGGAACCTTCTCGGCGGTGCTGCTCAACCTGCTCTTCAACGGCGTTCCTCCGCGCGAGGAGGCGCAGCCGGATTTGCTCGGTGAGGGAGCCATGCGGCATCCCGGCTAGGCGCACCCGGAAGCGAATGCACGACATGCACCGCCCCCGGCCATGGCCGGGGGCGGTGCGGTTTTATGCGAGGTCCATTAAAGGCGGGCTGCGTCCGGTGGGATCCGCTAATCCCCCTCAAACATAAAACTAATCCGCCGAAGCCTCCCGGCCTCGGCGGATTGTCGTCATTCCCCCGGATCAATTATCCGTATCGACCGCCGAGGCAAGGCAACGCTCCAGTCCTTTTTCCAGCGCCGCCCGGTCGAGGTTGCGGCCGATGAAGACCAGCTTCGTATAAGGCATGTCCTTCCCCCAGACATGGTCCGGACGGAAGTCCATCAGCTTGTGCACCGCCTGCAGCACGAAGAAACGAGGATCGCCGGCAATCGCTATGATGCCTTTGGTCCGGAAGATGTCGTCGCCTTCCTCCCGAAGAAGGCCCGAGAGATAGTCCGTCAGGCGGCCCTGGTCGAAAGGCCGGTCGAAGACGAAGGATTCCGAGCTGACCGTCGCGTCGTGCAGGTGATGGTTATGATGATGATCGTGGTGGTGATGATGATCGAGGTCGAGCAGCTTGGCGCGCTCGGCCACGTAGGACGGCGCGAAGCCGGAAATGCCGAGAATGCTCGACAGATCCACCCTGCCGTAGCTCGAGCGTACGATTTCGGCCGTCTGGTTGAGCTTGCGCATGCCGCGCTCGAGGGGAGCGATCTCTCCTTCCGACACGAGGTCGATCTTGTTGATGATGATGCGGTCGGCGGCGACGATCTGGTCTACGGCCTGGTTGTCGCGCCCATCGAGCACGGGATCGTCGATATGCTGGCCTATGTGTTTGGCATCGACCAGCGTCACGATGCCGTCCAGCGTTACGTGCTTGCCGATTTCATCATCGATGAAGAAAGCCGTCGCGACGGGGGTCGGATCGGCAAGGCCGCTGGTCTCGACCAGGATGTGGTCGAACTTGTCCTTCCGGGCAAGCAGCTTCTGCAGCACCTCTATCAAATCGTTGCGCACATCGACGAAGCAGCAGATGCAGCCGTTCTTCATCTGATAGATCTCTTCCTCGGAGGCGAGTACGAGATCCGAGTCGACATCCACCTCGCCGAACTCGTTCTCGATCACCGCGATTCGGTGACCGTGCCTTTCCGTCAAGATGTGGTTGAGAAGCGTTGTCTTTCCGGCGCCGAGGAAGCCGGTCAGGATGGTAACGGGAATTTTGCTGTCCTGAAGATGGTTGGTCTGCATCACTGCCTCGTTTCGTTGGCTTTGGACTTGAGAGCGTTCAACACCTGCTCGGGCGTTATCGGGTAATGGTGGAAGCGGACGCCGATGGCGTCGTAGATGGCGTTGGCGATGGCCGGCCCGATCGCGATGATCGGATCTTCGCCGACGCCCTTGGCACCGTAGGGGCCGCCGGGATCCGGCGCCGTCTCGAGGATGATGGTGCGGATCGACGGCATATCCATCGACAGGGGCATCTTGTAATCGACGAAGCTCGGATTGAGGGAACGGCCATCGGTAAGGTCGATGACATAATCCTCGCTCAGCGTGTGGCCGATGCCCTGCTGAATGCCGCCCTCGATCTGTCCGGCCGCGGCGATCGGATGAATGACCCTGCCGATCTCGTGTACCGGCACGACCTCGAGAACGGCGACCTCGCCGGTCTCGGTATCCACCTCGACTTCGGCGAAATGGGCGGCGAAGGAGTAGGACTTCGTCGGCATGTAGGTGCCGACGCCGACCAGTTGCATCGCCGGCATACCCCGTTTCGGCCCGACCGCTTCGGAAAGCCGGATGCTGCGGTTCGAGCCGCTGGTGACGACCACGAAACCGTCGCGGATCGCGAGATCCGCGGGCTCGGCCTGGAGCAGGGGCGCGGCGTGTTCGAGCACTTGCCTGCGCACGTCGGCGGCCGCGAGCTGAGCCGCCCGTCCGCCGAGATAGGTCGTGTGGCTGGCGAAGGCGCCTATATCCCAGGGGACGATATCGGTGTCCCCTTGAACGACCGAGACGGCTTCGAAGGGCACACCGAGTTCCTCGGCGACGATCTGCGACAGCGCCGTATGCGCGCCGGTGCCGAGGCCGGCGGTGCCGGTGATCAGCGTCACCGTTCCGTCCTCGTTCATCTTCACGATTGCGTTGCCCTGTTCCTTGATGCCCGGATAGGCACTGGATCCGTGCATTTCGCAGCCGATCCCGATCCCGCGGCGCTTGACGCTTTCCGGCTTCTCCCGCCTTCGCAATTCGTGCCAGTTCGTCTCCTCCATGACGCGGCGGATGCAATCGCCAAGCCCATGCCCGACGATCGGGTGCCCGGAAGGTGCAATGTCGCCCTCGCGCACGGCGTTCATCAGCTTGAACTCGGCAGGGTCGAAGCCGAGCTTCTCGGCCGCCTCGTCCATCATGAGGTCGAGCGCATAATATGTCTGAACGACGCCATAGCCGCGAAAGGCGCCGGCAATCGGCGAATTGGTATAGATGCAGCGGCCTTCCAGCCGCACATTCTCGCAGCGATAGAGCGAGGTCAGCGCTGCAGTGCCGACATTGGTGACGCCCGGACCGTGCGAGCCGTAGGCGCCGGAGTTGAAGGTGACCCTGGCTTCGCGTGCGACGATGCGGCCGTCTTTGGTGAAGCCCTGCTTCAGCCAAATCTTGCCGGGATGACGCGAGCGGCCCCCGAGGAAAGTTTCCTTGCGGCTGAACTCCATCCTGACCGGACGCCCCGTCTGCCGCGCAAGCAGGGCGCAGAGGAATTCGTTCTGAAACAGATCCTGCTTCGCGCCGAAGCCGCCACCCATGTGATCGACGACAACGCGTACCTTGTTCAGCGGCACGCCGAGCACTTCGGCAAGCGTGCCGCGGACCATGAAGGCGCTCTGGGTCGAGGTCCACATGGTCAGCTTGCCGTTGCCGTCCCACTGACTGACGCAGACATTGGGCTCCATATAGGCCGGTGTCGGGCGGCCGAGATCGTATTCGCGCTCGAGGATCAGATCCGCCTCGGCGAAACCCTTGTCGACGTCGCCGCGGGTGACGAAGACCGGCGGCAACACATGGTTCCGGTCGAGACCATTCTCATGGATCGGCGGAGCGCCGGGCTCCGATGCGGCTTCGATGGTGAAGAGGCCGGGCAAGGGCTCGTACTCGACCTCGATGAGCGCGACCGCGCGCTCCGCGATTTCCTCACTGACGGCGGCGACGGCGGCGACGCCCTCCCCCCAATACCGCACCCTGTCATCGAGAATGTACTGATCCCTGGTAACGGATGCCGAGCGTGGATGCGGTGAGCCCGCATGCAAAACGCGCGGTACGTCCTGATGCGTCAGCACCGCCTTTACCCCCTTGAGCGCCAGCGCCTTGCTCGTGTCGATGCTCCTGATGCGCGCATGCGCGACGTTGCTGCGCTTCATCTTGGCATGGAGCATGCCGGGCAAGGCGACGTCGCCTGCATATCTGGCCGTTCCCGTGACCTTCTCCAGAGTGTCGGACCGCTTGACGCTCTTGCCCACGACGGTGAAGTCCCGGTCGGACAGGTCTCTGTCGATCCTTTCATACGTGTTCATAGCGTCCCCGCCTTTCTCAGTTCCTCGGCCGTGGCCCGAACAGCATCGATGATCTTGGTGTAGCCGGTGCATCGGCAGATATTGCCGGCCAGAGCGAAGCGGATTTCGTCCTCGCTCGGGTCCGGGTTTTCGTCGAGCAGCGCCTTGGCCATCATGATGATGCCCGGCGTGCAGAAGCCGCACTGCGCACCGCCGTGCTCCATGAATTTCTGTTGCAGGAGGTGCGGCTGGTCATAGGACGGCTGCAGGCCTTCGATGGTCTCGATCGTCGCACCTTCGGCCTCGATCGCGAGCACCAGACAGGCATTGACCGGCCTTCCATCCATGATGACCGTGCAGGCACCGCAGTCGCCGACGTCGCAGCCTTTCTTGGTTCCCGTAAGACTGCCTTCGTTGCGCAGCGCATCGAGCAGCGTGCGGTTGGGAGCGACCGCGAGTTCACGGGCCTCGCCGTTGACCGTCATCGAAACGAGCCTGTTCATCGTGCACCTCCCATGGCGTAACCGATCGCCCGGCGCGTGAGCACACCGACCATGTCGCGGCGGTAGGCCGCACTCGCCCGCACATTGCCGATGGGAGTGGCTTCCTGCATTGCGCTTTCCGCAGCCTCGGCCAGCAATGCCGCATCGATCCTGCGTCCCCTGAGCAGGTCCTCGGTCCTGCGGGCGCGGATCACGGTCGGCGCTACGGCGCCGAGCGCGATGCGGACGTCCGAACATTGTCCGGCGACATGCTCGATGCTGACGGCAACGCCGACGGTCGCGAGTTCCATCGCCTTGCGGCGGCCGTGCTTGATGTAGGCGCGGCCGCTCGTCGGGCCGGGCGCCGGCAGCGATATGCCAGTGACGATATCTCCGGGTGAAAGAACCGTCCGGCCGGGACCGGTGAAGAAGTCCTCGAGCAGAATGGTCCGATCGGCGCCTCCATCATAGACGGACAGGCTGGCGCCGTCGGCGATCAGGGGTGGGATAGTGTCGGCCGAAGGGGAGGCGCGACAGATGTTGCCGACAATGGTTGCCCGGTTGCGCACCTGTACCGAGCCGAGGAGGCTTACCGCCTTGGCGAGGTTCGGGTAGTTGCCGATGACGTGCGGCGAGGTCTCTACCTCCCGGACCGTCACCAGCGCGCCAAAGCGGAGCCCGGCGGCCGGATCATAGGTAAAATTCCTCAGATTCGGGATCTTCTTGATGTTGACGACGTGAAGGACGCTGCGAAGCTCCTCCTTCATCTCGACGAGCAGATCGGTGCCGCCCGCAATGATGCTGGCGTCCTTGCCCAGCCGCCTCAGCAGATCGCTGGCCTCCGCCAGGCTCGCCGGCTCGTAATATTCGAACGGTTTCATGCATTCCTCCTCCCAAAAAACAGCGGTCCGCCGCCGCGTGCCGCACCTCGTCAATCGAAACCGGGGTCGCCATCCTCCCTTTGTGCGCTTTCGCCGGACCCGGCGCTGGCCTGAACGGGGCGAAACGCCTGCATGGCAGCGGCGCGATCGGCCACCAGTTCACGTTCCAGGGCCCGCAGGTGCTCCATGTTGAGGCGGGCGGCCCTTTCGCCGTCTCCGCTCGCGATCGCTTCGACGATCTCGGAATGCGCATGATTGCCGCAGAAGCGCGGCCCGGTATCCGGCCTCGACCAGGAGAGCAGCGGCTGGCGGTTGATCAGATCGCGTATCACCCCGGTCAGCACGTCGTTGCCGGCCATTTCCGCCAGAAGCAGATGGAACCGCCGGGACAGATGCCGGGCTTCTTCCATGCGGCCCTCTTCATAGGCGTTGCGTTCGTCCTCCACGAACGACCGCAGGCGCGCCCGCTCCGCCTCGCCGATCGTGCCGGCGAGCTTCTCGACCGTCGCTGTCTCGATCACGATGCGTGCGTCGAGTATCTGCCGAGCTTCGTCGGGGGAGCACATGGCGATGGACGCTCCCTTGTTGGGACTGAGTTCCACCAGGCCGGCATGCGCCAGGCGCATGAGCCCGTTGCGTATGGCCGACCTGCTGGCGCCCGAGGCGATGGCCAGCTCGCGCTCGATCAGTCTGGCGCCGGGGGCCACCCGATGATGCATTATCGCCTCGACGATGACCTGGACGACACGTTGCTCGGCCTCCGGCCCGCTCATCGCGGCCCCGGCAGGGGGACGGTATCTTGCACTCCTGAGAAAGGGCGACGCGGCCATCCGAAACACTCCAGATTGAATTGTCAACAATCTATACTTGAATGACCGGATGTCAACGTTATGTATTATTTCGCGGTTTTAATTAATAATTCGCACTTCAGTGGATTCTTTGTCGATTTCAGAGATTTACCGCGGTTTTCGAGCGTTTTACCGTGGAGTAATCTGCCATTATGAAATTTATCCCGTAATTCCAGCGGATCGCCGGCAGGCGGAAAAACCTATCCTGTGCCATCAATACCTTTCGTTTGGCGGATGAATCCACGGATATGGTGATAATATATTTTATTTTTTCTTGCGATGTCGGGCGCTGCCCTGACGGATGCGGTGCTGCGGAAATATTCATAAGCAAACCGAAACAATATATATCTATTATGAAATTGCCTCAATAATCGCCGCTTCTTAGTCTCCATCCAGATGAATGGGCCAAATGGAATGGGCCAGACGGATCGAATGGAGTCACTCGATGCATACGGTTCTTGGAACCCGGCATGGCGGCGCCCGCCGTGCACTTCTCCTGCGTGGCTGCCGGATTGCCGGTGAAGCGGCGGCAGGCGGCGAACGCGATATCCTCGTCGGGGAGGACGGGCGCATCGCCAGCATAGGCCATCGCCTGGAAGTGGGCCCGGATGTGATCGGCGTCGATCTCGGCGGCGCCCTCGTCTCGCCGGGCTTCGTCGACGTCCACCAGCATCTGGACAAGACGGGCGTTCTCAAATTCACGCCCAATCCCTCGGGAACCTTGCAGGGAGCGCGGGAGGCATTTGCCAGATATGCCCGCCAGGCGCCGGAATACGACGTGACGCGACGTGCGGCACGGACCATGGAGCGCTGCCTTGCCCGCGGCACCATGGCGATCCGCAGCCACATCAATGTCGACAAGGATGCCGGCTTCAACGGCATCAACGCCTTGGCCCGGCTGAGATCGGAATGGGCGGACCGGTTGACGCTGCAGCTCGTCGCGTTCATGACGCCGCATCCCAACCAGGATATCGAATGGCTGGAGAAGAACATCGATGCCGCGGTCGAACAGGCCGACGCGGTCGGCGGCACCCCGGCGGTCGCCGAGGACCCGATGCGGTATCTCGACATCCTCTTCGCCGCCGCCGAGCGGCATGGCCGGCCCATCGATCTGCACCTTGACGAACACCTGAACCCCGAACGGCCGCTTTTCGACGCCGTGTTCGAGCGGGTCCGGAGATTTGGCCTGCAGGGGCGCACCGTCCTCGGGCACGCATCCGTCCTGAGCGCGCTCCCGAGGACGGAATTCGAGCGCATCCGCGACCAGATGATCGATCTCGACATCGCGGTCGTGACACTGCCTGCGGCCAATCTCTACCTGCAGGGCCGAAGCCACGACATGCTGCCGCCCCGCGGTCTGACGCGCGTCGCCGAATTGATCCGCTCGGGCGTGGCCATCGCGACCGCATCCGACAATATCCAGGACCCGTTCGTGCCGACCGGCTCGGGCGACATGCTCGAGATCGCGCGCTGGACGCTGCTTGCCGGGCATCTGCGGGGCGACGAGCTCGCCACCGCCTATGACATGATCACCGCAATACCGGCACGCATGATGAATCTGGGCACCGATTACGGCATCCGCGAGGGCGCCTGGGCGGACCTCGTCATCAGCGATTGCGAGGATGTCAGCGCACTCGTCGGCGCGGGTGCCGACTGCATGCAGGTCCTTGCGAAAGGCTGGCCGGTCGCAGCACCCGCATCGCCTGCCATGGAGGCCATACGCGCATTGGAAAATGTCCCCTGAACGGCAACAAGCCGTCGGACGGGCATGATGAGGAGAGGAAGGGAGGAGCATCATGATGATTACCAGAAGAGGCTGTTTGGGGTCGGCGGTCGCAATGGCCGCGCTCATTGCCGCGGGGCCGGCTTTCGCCGAAGGCGCACCGTTCAAGATGGGGCTGCTGGTTCCCGGCAGTATTTCGGAAGAAGGATGGAACAGGATAGGCTTCAACGCACTCAAGGGCGTGGAGAAGGAACTTGGTGCCGAGGTCAGCTATGTCGAGCTGCAGCAGAACCCGGCATCCTTCGAGAAGGCCTTCCGTGACTTCGCCAGCCAGGGCTACAACGTCATTCTCGGGCACGGCTTCGAGTTTCAGGATGCCGCTCTCGAGGTCGCGCCGGAATATCCCGATACGGTCTTTCTCATTTCCTCGAGCTACATATCCGAGGGAAATGTCATCGGTCTCAACACGGATACGAGCCAGCCCTTCTACCTGATGGGCGTGATCGCGGCCAAGACGGGCAGGAAGGCGGGTCTCGTCGGAGGGATGGAGATCCCGCCGATCAAGGAGGCCTTCGAGGGCTTCACCAACGGCGTGCGAAGCGTCGCGCCGGACTTCCCCGTCAGCGAGGTCTATATCGGCAACTTCACCGACGCGACCGCAACCAAGGAGGCAAGCCTTAGCCTGATCTCCCAAGGGGCCGACTTCGTGCTGCCGAATGCTTCAGGGGCGACGGTGGGCGGTTTCCAGGCCGCCGCGGAATCCGGTGCCGACGTCAAGACCTTCAGCATCTTCAGCGACTACACCTCGGTCGCTCCCAAGAACATCCTCGGGCTTTACGTCGCCGACTATGCACGGGGCGTCATCCGCATCGTCGGAGACATCAAGAACGGCAAAAAGCCGGCGACCAATGTCGAGTTCGGCCTGAAAGATGCCGACGTCATGAAGTTCACCTACAATGATCAGGCTGCAAATCCGGTGACGGAGGACGTGCGCAAATACGTCGATGAGGTGAAGGGCAAGATCGCAGCCGGAGAGATCAAGACCCGGCAGAAATAACGCCCGCTGGTGCAAGAAGGATGGGGCACTGCCCGACAGATCGGGCCGGTCCGGCGCCGTCGGCATGTGCCCCATCCTGCCACGATAACCGCTTCGATCGATTGTTCGATGGAAAGCTTCAGGCTTTTCCTAATCCGAAGGCAGCAAACTCATGGCAAACAGTGAAAGCGGACAGCCGCTGGCGGTTGTCCCCCAGGTCTATGGCGCCCTTTGGCGAGGCCTGCTCGGTCCCTTACGCACGATTATCCAGCCGGCCGCCGCTGTCATTGTGGCTCTCGCATGCGGCGCGGGGCTTCTTGCCTTCAACGGTTACGAAGCACGCGCCGTGATCGACGTGATGGTGCTTGGCGTGTTCCAGGACACCCGCTCGATCGCCGAAATTCTCCTGAAAGCAACGCCGCTGATCCTGATCGGAGTCGGCCTTTGCGTCGCCTTCCGCTGCAGCATCTGGAACATTGGCGCCGAGGGGCAATTCTACGCCGGCGCCATCGCCGCAACCGCCGTCGGCGTTTCCTTCGACGGGTTGACCGCGTGGATCTATGTCCCGCTGGTCATGCTTGCAGGCGCTCTTGCCGGTGCGGCATGGGCGGCGATCGCCGGACTTCTGAAGGTCTATTTCCGGGCGAGCGAGATCGTGACGACGATCATGCTGAATTACATCGCCATCATCATGACGAGCTATCTCGTAACCGGTCCGCTGCGGGATGCGCCTGCGGCCTATCCGCAATCCGCCCGGCTGGTCCAGGAGGCGTGGATGCCGCGCATCCTGCCGCCGACCCGCCTCCACATCGGCATCCTCGTCGCCCTGGCGCTTGCCGTCGTGATGTATGTCTTTCTGTTCCGCAGCACCCGGGGCTATGCGCTGAGGGTGGTCGGCATCAGCCCGGATGCCGCGCGCTATGCCGGGATCAGCGTTCCCAGGAACATCATGCTGTCGATTTGCCTGAGCGGCAGCATGGCCGGGCTCGCAGGGGCATTCGAGATCGCCGGCGTCACCCGGCGGCTCTTTCAGTCGATCTCTCCGGGCTATGGCTTCGAAGGCATCGCCGTCGCTCTTCTCGCAAACAACAATCCGATCGGAGCGGTCTTCTCCGGTCTCTTGTTTGCAATCCTGCGAAGCGGTTCCGAGCTCATGCAGATCACGGCGCAGGTGCCTCAGGTTCTCGTGCTCGTGATTCAGGGCATCGTCATTCTCTCGGTCGTGGGATTTGCAGTATTGCGGATTCCGTCGATGCGCCCTTCCGAATAGGTGGACCCATGGAAGATGTAGCAAGCCTGAGCTTTCTCGCCGCGACCATTGCAGCCTCATGGCGGCTGGCAGCGCCGCTTATATTCGCCTCGATCGGCGAAGTGTTCTCCGAACGCGCCGGCGTCCTCAATATCGGCCTCGAAGGCGTGATGCTGGCGGGTGCCTTTGCGGGTTTCGCCGCCGCCTTCACCAGCGGAAGCATCCTGCTCGGAGTCGCCGCGGCGATCACGGCAGGTGTTCTCGTCGGCCTGTTGTTTGCGTTCTTCACCATCACGATCAAGGCGGACCAGATCGTGGTGGGCGCTGCCATCAACCTGCTCGGCCTCGGCCTGACGGCCTTTCTGTTCCGCGCCTATTTTTCCTCGGCCGGCAAGGGCATCGAGATCGCCAAGCCTGTCGATCTGCCATGGCTGAGCGATCTGCCGTTCTTCGGCGAAGCGTTCTTCCGGCAGAACGCCTTTGTCTACAGCACGCTTCCGGTGGCCGCGCTTGCCGTCTTCGTGCTCTACAGGACGTCGTTCGGCCTGACGCTTCGCGCCGTCGGCGAGCATCCCAAGGCTGTCGACGTTTCGGGCCGCAGCGTAGCGCTCTACCGCTACGGCGCGGTGCTCATCTGCTCGGCGCTTGCGGCGCTCGGCGGCGCCTTCCTGACGCTCGCCCACTCAAACCAGTTCGTCGAAGGCATTTCCTCGGGCCGCGGCTTCATCGCCCTTGCAGTGGTCGTCTTTGCGAGATGGTCGCCCATCGGCGCCTTCATCGTCTCGCTGCTCTTTGGAGTGTTCTATGCGCTGCAACTGCAATTGCAGGCGCAGCCGGTGCTCTTCCTCCCCTATCAGCTCTTCCAGGCTCTGCCCTACGTCATGACGATCGCGGCGCTGATACTTGTTCGAAACCGGGTCGACACGCCGAGCATGCTCGGCGTCGCCTACAAGAAAAGCTAAGGGGGGCGAAATGGCGGGCAAACAACTGCTTTTGATGGATGGCATCCATAAACGTTTCGGACCGCTCATCGTCAGCGCCGGCGTGACCCTCGACGTCGAGGAGAACGAGATTCACGCGCTGCTTGGCGAAAACGGTGCCGGCAAGACCGTTCTGATGAGCATTCTTTGCGGTGTTCTTTCGCCCAATGAAGGGCAGATTGTCTTCAAGGGCCGGCCGCTCAAGCTGGGCTCCCCCCGCGAAGCCATCAAGCACCGCATCGGCATGGTTCACCAGCACTTCATGCTGGTCCCCAACCTCACGGTCGCCGAAAACTACGTGCTGGGACAGGGCTCGCCTTTCAGCATGATCCGCGACATGAGGGCGGTACATGCGCGGATCCTGGAGCTCAGCGACCGCTACGGTCTCGACGTCGAACCCGACGCGCTCGTCTCCAGCCTGTCGGTCGGCGAACAGCAGCGCGTCGAGATCCTGAAGGTACTCTACCACGGCATCGAACTGTTGATCCTGGACGAGCCAACCGCGGTCCTGACGCCTCAGGAAACCGACCGTCTGCTGCATCTGCTTCGGCAACTCGTCGCAGACGGAAAGACGGTCATCTTCATTTCGCATAAACTGGACGAGGTGATGCGCGTCAGTGATCGCGTCAGCGTCATGCGCGATGCCAAGGTTGTCCGTACGGTGAAAACGTCCGAGACGAACGCGCGCGAACTGGCGCGCATGATGGTCGGCAGAGACGTTCTAATGGATCTGCCGCGGGCACCTCTCGAGCCCGGCCGTGTCGTGCTGTCGGTGGAGCATCTCAGCTGCGACAGCGAAGCCGGGCTTCCGGCACTGCGTGACGTATCTTTCGAGGTCAGGGCCAATGAAATTGTCGGGATCGCAGGCGTCTCCGGCAATGGCCAGAGCGAACTCGCGCTCGCTTTGACGGGGCTTCTTCCGGTTGCGTCCGGCAACGTCACGCTCGACGGGACCCAGCTGGCGGGCCTGTCGTCCTACGAGATCAATCAAGTGCCTATGGCGCATATCCCCGAGGACCGCCACAGGATGGGCATTGTGCTGCCGCTCCCCCTGACGGAAAACGTGATCCTCCAGCGGTTCGACAAGCCGCCCTTCTCGTCTCGTGGATTGCTCGACCTGAACGAAATCACGAAGCAGACCCGTGATCTCATGCGGCGCTTCAAGGTCAAGGCATCGGGACCGGGCGACCGCATCCGGAATTTGTCCGGCGGCAATCAGCAGAAGCTCGTGGTCGGGCGGGAGTTGGACCGCAGGTTCGACTTCCTGTTGATCAATCAGCTTACGCGCGGCATCGACATCGGCGCGACCGAGCTGGTGATGCACAAGATTCTCGAGCAGCGCGGCGCCGGCAAGGCCATTCTGCTGATATCCACGGAGCTCGAGGAACTGTTCACGCTCTCCGACCGCATCCTCGTCATGTATGAAGGCCGCCTCGTCGGTGAAATTCCGCCCGACCGCAGCCGTCTGGAGGAGATCGGGCTGCTGATGGCCGGCAAATCTCCGCTGTCGGCAGCTTGAGGAGCCGGTCGAAGGCGATCGCGGGTACATCCATTGTTTTTGCGCCCGAAAAAGGGGAACTTGGCTCAAGCGGAACGGGAGCGGGCAGCATTGCTGCCTGGCGCGAGACAGAGAAGTACCGATGAATGTGACACTTCGCCAGTTGCAGGCCTTCATTGCCGTGGCCGAACTCGGGCGTTTCCATCTGGCGGCCGATCACCTCGGACTTACGCAGTCGGCGATCAGCATTCTGATCAAGGACCTGGAGGTTGCCCTCAAGCATCGGCTGTTCGACCGGCACACGCGCATGGTCAGCCTTACGACGGCCGGAGCGGAATTTTTGCCGCAGGCCCGCAAGGTCATGTCGGATCTCGAGATCGCGGTAGCGAATGTGCACGAACTGGCGAGCCTGCAACGCGGCCGGGTCACGATCGCGGCGGCGATCGTGCTGGCTGCGACCCTGCTGCCGCCGGTCATCGCGCGCTTCGTCAAACGCTATCCCGACATATCGGTACAGGTGCGGGACATGCCGGAGGAGGAGATCCGCTCCGCATTGAAGCGGAACGAGGCGGATCTCGGCATCGGCACCGTTTCCGCCGACGATCCGGAGATCCAGGCCAGCGTACTGATGCGTGACCAGCTCACCTTGATTTGCCGCTCCGATCACAGGTTCGCGAAGGCGCGGCAGGTGAGCTGGGCAAGCCTCGCAGGCGAAGGCCTGATCGGGCTGGCAAAGGACAATCCCCTGCGCGGGCTCGTCGATCGCGCGCTGATCGCCTCCGGTGTAGAGGTCAAGACGAGATACGAGGTCCGGTTCTCGACGACGGCGATCAGCATGGTGGCGGAGGGCCTGGGTATAGCGATCCTTCCGGAAAACTCCCGCCAGCTCACGACCAATGTGGACGTTCGGATCGTCGAGCTGGTCGATCCGGTCATCAGCCGCAACATCTCCATTCTGCAATACCGCCAACCGATGCTCTCGCCGGCGGCGGCGAAAATGAAGGAATTTCTCATGGGAGCGAGCCGCAAGGTCTCGTGATTTAGGGCACGTCCAGGTTCGTGACCGCGTGATTTCGAAATGTGAGATCATCCGCCGACCGGAGCAAGGCGAAGGCCTCCTCCATCGTCGGCATCGCGCGCCCGGCCCCGCGCCGACCTGAGCCCCACGTCCGTTAAGAACAGTTCCGTGGTTATCCGGTCGCGTCGGTTCGCCGTTGCTCTTGAAGAGCCCGGCGCATCGACTAGATCATAGATGTTGTCGGCCCCGGAGGTTCACGACGGAGGCTCACAACGCTTCATGACATCCCGATCCAAAGGAGCGTCGTTCATGAAGATAGCCCAGATCGCACCGCTGTTCGAACGCGTACCGCCGAAGCTCTACGGCGGGACCGAGCGCGTCGTTCACCACCTGACGGAAGAGCTCGTCCGGCAGGGTCATGAGGTCACCCTCTTCGCGAGCGGCGACTCGATGACCTCGGCAAAGCTCATTCCCTGCTCGGATATGGCGCTGAGACTGAACCCTGCGGTTCAGGATCCGATCCCCTATCATATGCTGATGCTGGAGGAAGTGCGCCGGCGGGCGAACGGCTTCGACATCCTGCACTTCCACGTCGATCTCCTGCATTTTCCCCTCGTCCGCAGCCTCGCAGGAAAGACGGTAACGACGCTGCACGGCCGCCTCGATCTGCCCGACCTCCAGCCCTTCTACGCCGCATTCCCGGATGTTCCCCTGATTTCGATCTCCGACGACCAGCGAAAACCGATGCCGCCAGTCAATTGGGTCGCGACGGTCCATCATGGTCTGGCTCCTGACGTCCTTCCCTTCAGCAGCCAGCCGAGGGGCGATTATCTCGCCTTCCTTGGCCGCATTTCGCCCGAAAAGCGGCCCGACCGAGCGATCGAAATCGCTGCGCGGGTCGGCATGCCGCTGAGAATCGCCGCCAAGGTCGACAAAGCGGACGAGGCCTATTGGCTGAACGAGATCGAGCCGCTTGTCCGGCGCTATCCGAACGCAGAATTCATCGGCGAAATCGACGAATGTCAGAAGGGCGAATTCCTCGGAAATGCACGCGCCCTTCTCTTCCCGATTGATTGGCCCGAACCGTTCGGACTGGTGATGATCGAGGCGATGGCCTGCGGCACACCGGTCGTCGCCTTCCGCTGCGGCGCGGTGCCGGAGGTGATCGACCACGGCGTGTCGGGTTTCATCGTCGACAGCATGGAGGAGGCAGTGAAGGCAGTCCACGATCTCGGCCGGCTCGATCGCCACACGGTCCGGGCGACCTTCGACAGACGCTTCACCGCCCGACGTATGGCAGAGGACTATCTGGATATCTATCGCGGCCTGACAGGCGGCGCTCAACGGGTCATGCCGATCCATGCGGCGAACGAAAGCGGTGCCGGCCCCGGCTCTACCAGGGTCGCCTGATACCGGATCACGGATGAGTTCGGATCGATCCGAGCGCATCGTGATCTACTCGAGGAGCGAGAGCGGGATGCGGGCGGAAAACGGCACGCATCTCTTCATCCTGCTCCGATGCAACGGAGACCGATCCGATGGGAACCAATCTCTCCGGGGGGCCGGCCGAAGCCGCTCCCGACGTGACATCTGCGGACGACTTGGGACCTGCAGCGGTTTCGCGTTACGAGCGAAGCTCCAGATCCCTGAAACACGGCGATACCTTCGCCGTGTTCGACCACAACGGCGATGCGTTTTCCTCTCCTTCCAATCCGGAGGGGATCTTCCACCGCGACACCCGCCATCTGTCGCAATTCGTGCTGAAATTGAACGGCGCCCGATCGCTGTTGCTGAGTTCCACGCTCAGGGACGACAATGCCACGCTCGACTGCGATCTCACCAATCCGGCTCTCGTGCTCGATCCCGGTGGCGAGGTGTTGAAGCATGACCTCATTCACGTGCGGCGTACCCGGTTCCTCTGGCAGGAGGCCTGCTACGAACGCCTGGTGCTCCGCAACTTCGATGAAGTGCCGAGAAAGCTGCAGGTCGAATTGTCCTTCGCCGCCGACTTCGCCGACCTTTTCGAGGTGCGGGGCACCCCCAGGCGCCGCCGCGGCACCCATCACAGCGCGCTGGTCGGCAACGCCCGGGTCGTCCTGGCCTATGACGGCCTCGACGGCCAGACCCGCAGCACGACGCTCCGCTTCGATCCGGAACCGCAGAGGCTCACCGGACAGGAGGCGAGCTTTGTCGTCGAGCTCGCACCGCATCAGGCGCAATCGATCTTCATCGAAATCGTCTGCAACAGTCTCGAGGACAATCCGCACCCTCCGGCCTTCACTTTCTTTCTGGCGTTGCGCGATGCCAGGAGGGCGTTGCGTTATTCCGCCTCGCGCGCCGCCGCCGTCGTGACCTCCAACGCCGTGTTCAACGAGGCCGTGAGACGCAGCGTCACCGACCTCTACATGCTGCTCACGGAAACACCCGAAGGTCCCTACCCTTACGCCGGCATCCCTTGGTTCAGCACCGTCTTCGGCCGCGACGCGCTCATCACGGCGCTCGAAACACTGTGGCTGGACCCGGAAATCGCGAAGGGCGTGCTCAGGCATCTCTCCGCCAACCAGGCGCACGATTTCGACCCCGCCGCCGATGCGGAGCCGGGCAAGATCCTGCACGAGATGCGCTACGGCGAAATGGCGGAACTCGGCGAGGTGCCCTTCCGACGCTATTACGGCAGCATCGACTCGACCCCTCTCTTCATCATGCTTGCCGGCGCCTATCTCGATCGCACCGGCGACCTCGATACCGTGCGGAGCCTCTGGCCGAACGTGGTGGCGGCGCTTGACTGGATCGATCGTTTCGGCGACCGCGACGGCGACGGCTTCGTCGAATATGGAAGCCGCACCGCAAAGGGTCTGGTGAACCAGTGCTGGAAGGACAGCCACGACTCGATCTTCCATGCCGGGGGCAATCTGGCCTCGGGGCCGATCGCGACCGCCGAGGTACAGGCCTATGTCTTCGGCGCCTGGCAGGCCGCCGCCCGACTGTCGCGGAAGCTCGGCCATGTCGAGGATGCGCTGAGGCTCGAAAGGCGGGCCGAGGACCTGCGCATCCGGTTCGACGCGGCCTTCTACGATGATGAGCTTGGAACCTATTCGCTGGCCCTCGACGGGGAAAAGAACCCCTGCCGCGTCCGCTCGTCCAATGCGGGTCATGCGCTCTTCACCGGCATCGCCCTGCCGGAGCGCGCCGGCAGGGTAGTGTCGACGCTGATGGCGCAATCCTCCTTCTGCGGCTGGGGCGTGCGCACGATCGCCGCCTCCGAGGCGCGCTACAATCCGATGAGCTACCACAACGGCTCCGTCTGGCCACACGACAACGCGCTGATCGCGGCAGGCTTCGTGCGCTACGGCTTTCAAGCCGAGGCGGCCAGCATCTTCGAAGGGCTGTTCGCGGCCTCCACCTACACCGACCTCAGACGTTTGCCGGAGCTCTTCTGCGGTTTCGCGCGCCAGCGCGCCCGCGGGCCGACCTTTTATCCGGTTTCCTGCGTGCCGCAGGCCTGGGCGGCGGCGGCACCCCTCTATCTGCTCCAGTCGATGATCGGTCTCGGCTTCGATGCCGGGAAGATGCATGTGACCTTGAACGAGCCGACGCTCCCGCCCTTCCTGGACGAGGTCGTGCTGAAACGGCTGCGGGTCGGCTCGGGAATGGTCGACATAGCCCTGAGACGGTCGAGATCCCAGGTGGTGGTCGACGTCCTGGAGCGGAGGGGCGGAGTGAAGGTGTTGACGACGCATTGAGTTCGGACGTCGCCGGAGCACTGCCGGCTCCTCCCGGTCCGCCCGATCTACACTAATGCATTAGTATATTGCGCCGTTTTTCCCGCCATGCTACATCCGCGTGGAAGATCCACCTGTCGGGAATATCCAAGCCAATGACATCCACACTTCGCAGCGCACGGTGGTTTGCCCCTGATGACCTGCGCTCTTCCGGTCACCGCTCCCGCCTGATGCAGATGGGCTACGACGCGAAGGACTGGGGTGAGAAGCCGATCATCGCCATCCTGAACACATGGTCGGATCTCAATCCGTGCCACGCCCATTTCAAGCACCGGATCGAGGACGTGAAACGCGGCGTGCTGCAGGCCGGCGGGTTTCCCGTCGAACTGCCGGTGCAATCGCTCTCGGAAAGCTCGCTCAAGCCGACGACGATGCTCTATCGAAACTTCCTGGCGATGGAGGCCGAGGAATTGCTGCGCGGCCACCCGATCGACGGCGCCGTGCTGATGGGCGGGTGCGACAAGACCACGCCTGCCCTCGTCATGGGAGCCATCAGTGCCGGCCTCCCGATGATCTTCCTGCCGGCCGGCCCGATGCTGCGCGGGCACTACAAGGGCGAGCATCTCGGCTCCGGCTCGGATGCATGGAAATACTGGGACGAGCGCCGAGCGGGAACGATAACCGATGAGCAATGGATCGGCGTGGAGGAGGGGATCGCCCGCTCCTACGGCCATTGCATGACCTTCGGAACGGCAAGCACGATGACGGCAATCGCCGAGTCGCTCGGTTTGACGCTTCCCGGCGCGAGCTCGATCCCCGCAGCCGACGCCAACCATATCCGCATGAGCACGCGATGCGGCAGGCGGATCGTCGAGATGGTTCACGAGAAGCTCGGACCTGAGAAGATCATCACCGAAAAATCGGTTGCAAATGCGAGTGCCGTGGCGATGGCGACCGGCTGTTCGACCAACGCCGTGGTGCATCTCATCGCCATGGCGCGACGGGCCGGGGTGCCGCTGACGCTGGAAGATCTCGACAGGATCAGCCGCACGACGCCCGTCATCGCCAATATTAGGCCCTCCGGCAAGCAGTACCTCATGGAGGATTTCTATTATGCCGGCGGCCTGCGCGCGCTGATGGCGGAGATGAGGGAGCTGTTGCATCTCGACGCGATGACGGTGAGCGGATTTCCGTTGGGGGCGACACTCGAAGGGGCGGAGGTGCATAATTCCGACGTCATCCGGCCGCTTTCCAACCCGATCTATCATGAAGGCTCGCTGGCCGTCCTGAAGGGCAATCTGGCGCCGGATGGCTGCGTCGTGAAGCCGTCTGCCTGCGAGGAGCGGCTGCGGGTCCATGAGGGACCGGCGCTCGTCTTCGACGGCTATCCGGAGATGAAGGCCGCCGTCGACGACGAGGATCTCGACGTCACGCCCGACCACGTGCTCATACTCAGAAATGCGGGACCCAAGGGCGGGCCCGGCATGCCGGAATGGGGTATGCTGCCGATCCCTAAAAAAATCCTGAAGCAGGGCTATCGCGATATGCTGCGCATCTCCGACGCCCGCATGAGCGGGACGAGCTACGGCGCCTGCATCCTGCATGTGGCGCCGGAGTCCCATGTCGGTGGCCCCCTTTCGCTCGTCAGGACCGGAGACATCATCCGCGTCGACGTGCCGAACCGGACGATCGACATGCTGGTCGATGAAGAGATATTGGCGATGCGGCGGGCCGCATGGACGCGCCCCGCCGACAAATACGAACGAGGCTATGGCTGGATGTTCTTGAAGCACATCAAGCAGGCCAATGAAGGCTGCGACTTCGACTTTCTCGAAACCGCCTTCGGAACAGCCGTGGGCGAGCCCGACATTTTCTGATTTCACGAACTTCCCAGGGAGGAACCATGACCACCTATGTTCTGTCCGACGAGACACGCAGGAAATTCGAAGGCGTAAGCTGCGCCACCTTGTGCACCGCCCTCTTCAAGCGCGGCCTGCGCAACCAGTTCATCCAGGACGTTCGTCCGGTCTCGCCGAAGGCGAAGAACATGGTCGGCCAGGCCTTTACCCTTCGATACATCCCGGCCCGCGAGGATCTGAACCAGCTTTCCGTCTTTCAAAATCCCGAGCACCCGCAGCGCGCGGCCGTGGAGAAGTGCCCACCCGGTTTCGTCATGGTGATGGATAGCCGGAAGGATCCGCGGGCGGCTTCCGCGGGCTCGATCCTGGTTTCGCGGCTGATGGTGCGCGGCGTCGCGGGCGTCGTCACCGACGGCGGCTTCCGGGACAGCCCGGAAATCGGCGAGCTCGACATCCCCGCCTATCACAGCCGCCCTTCCGCGCCGACGAACCTGACGCTGCACCAGGCGCTCGACATCAACGTTCCAATCGGCTGCGGCGACGTTGCCGTCTGGCCGGGAGACGTTGTCGTCGGGGATCGCGAAGGCGTGGTGATCGTCCCCGCGCATCTCGCCGACGAGGTCGCCGCCGAGGCCGTCGAGATGACTGCCTTCGAAGACTTCGTCACCGAGGAAGTCCTGAAGGGCCGCTCCATCATCGGTCTCTATCCCGCGACCAAGGATGAGACGAAGACGGAATTTGCGGCCTGGCGCCGGACCAAAGGACGCTAGGCGATGCTCCGGGACATAACCATCCTTCAGGCCGCCGAACTGCCGGAAAAGACCGATTTCGAACTGAAGGAAACCTTCAATACCGTCCGGCTGCCGAAGGATCCCTCGGCAATCGGGCCGTTTCTTTCCGAATACGGAGCGCGGATTCGCGGCATTGCCGTCAGGCACGCCCATATCGATGCGGCCATGCTTGACCGCCTGCCGGCGCTGGAGATCATCTCCAGCTACAGCGCCGGTCTCGACGGCATCGATGTCGAGACCGCGCATGCTCGTGGCGTCGTCGTCCGCAACACATCGAAGATCCTTGCCGAGGATGTCGCCGATCTTGCGGTTGCGCTCAGCATTTCGGCCACGCGCGGACTCATGCGCGGCCACGCTTTCGTGCGCGAGGGCAAGTGGGGCGAGAGCGCCTTCCCGCTCGGCCGCTCGCTGAGATCGATGAAGACAGGGATCGTCGGGCTTGGACACATCGGCTCGGCGGTCGCCGCCCGGCTGAGCGTGATGGGAGCGCCGACCGCCTATTACGGCCCGAGACGCAAGCCTGTCGACCTTCCTTATTTTGACGGCATCGAGGCGCTCGCGGCCTGGGCCGATCTTCTGATCGTCACCTGTCCCGCGAGTCCCGAGACGATCGGCCTCGTCAACGGCGCCGTGCTCGCGAGCCTTGGCCCGGAAGGCTATCTGGTGAACGTCTCGCGCGGCACGATTGTCGACGAACAGGCGCTCATCACGGCGCTCGCCGGAAACGGGATCGCCGGCGCGGCCCTCGACGTTTTCGAGAAGGAACCCTTCGTGCCGGAAGCGCTACGCTCCGATCCGCGCGTCGTCCTGTCGCCGCACATGGGCAGCGGTACGCGCGAGACGCGGCAACAGATGGGCGACAGCATGGTTTCCGCCCTGGTGGAGCATTTCGAGAGCCGAAGCGCGTGATCGTTCGCAAGACCCCCTCCCCACCCCCCGGTGGGAGGGGCTCTGGCCCCCGTTGCACCCGACTGCCATTCCCCAAAACCTCCAGACTGTCGCGACGGTCAGAGAGGCGACGAGGGCGCGGCCGGATTAGCCCCTCCCCCTTGTGGGGAGGGGTTGGGGAGGGGCATTCGTTCCTTCCATTGCTGCGCGCTTGCGGCCCCGCCCCTACCCGCGCCTCCTCCCCTCGCGGTGAAAGAGCAGCGCGATCGCCCCGAGGATGATCGCCCCGCCGATCACCACCTCCAGCCGGATCGGCTCGCCGAAGAGCATGAGGCCGAGGATCAGGGCGATCGGCAGCCGGATAAAATCCACGATAACCAGTAGCGAAGCGTCGGCGAGCTTCATTGCCCTCGCGAAGGAGAGCTGGGCGAACAGGCCGCCGATGCCCTGCAGCGTCATCAGGGCGAGGCTGAATAGCGAAGGCGTCTGCCAGAAAGGCAGAGCCATGACGAAAGCCACGGGGACCGTCACGAGCAGGTTCAGCCAGGCGATGCTGAGCGGGTCCTCACGCTCGGCCGAAACCTTCATCAACAGCGCGACCATGGCGAGACCGACCGCTGACGCCAGCGCCCAGGCCGCGCCTGACTGGAAGGTTGCGGCGCCCGGCCTGACGACGATCAGAATACCGGCGAAGCCGGCAACGAGGCCGAGGACCCGAGCGACCGAGATCCGCTCCCCGAGGAAAAGTACCGACCCGAGCGCGACGAAGAGAGGCATGGTGAAGGCAATCGCGGTCGCGGAGGCCAAAGGTATCTCGGTGACGGCAATGAAGGCCGCGACGAGCGCCAGAAGCTTGATGACGGCCCTGATCGCATGGACGGAGAAATGCATCGCCCGGCCGCTGGGTTGCGCGATGCCGAGCGGAAACCCGCGGCGGCACAGCAGCAGATAGAGCGCGATCAGGCTGGCAAGGTTACGGAAGAAGACGATCCCGATCGGGTGGACCTCCCCGGCCACGAAGCGCACGATGACGCCGTCCATCGCCGCGACCAGGGAATTTGCCGCCATCAACAGGGCTCCTGCGACGACCGCAGGCAGGGCGATCTTCTTCATGCCGCGTCGGCGGCTGTCTGCCACTTCGGTTTCGGAGTCGCATTGATGAGCTGGCGCGTATAGGCATGTCGCGGATTGCGGAAGATCTCTTCCGTCGTCGCGTGCTCGACGATCTCGCCGCTCTTCATGACGATGACGCGATCGGCAAAGTGACGAACGATCGGCAGATCATGGGTTATGAAGATGTAGGCGAGGCCCAGCCGGTCGCGCAGCTCCGCCAGAAGGTCGATGACCTGCACCTGTACCGAGACGTCGAGCGCCGAGACGGCCTCGTCGCAGACGACGAGCTCCGGATCGCAGGCAAGCGCTCGGGCAATGGCGATGCGCTGCCGCTGGCCCCCTGAGAACTGGTGCGGATAGCGTTTGGCGTGCTCGGGGTTCAGGCCGACGAGCCCCAGCAATTCGGTGACGCGGTCGCGCCAGCGCGCCTTCTCCAGAATGTCCTTGTGGATGCGCCACGGCTCCGAGATGATGTCGAACACCGTCATGCGCGGGTTCATCGAACTATAGGGATCCTGGAACACCATCTGTACCTTGCGGCGGAAGGCCAGCAGTTGCCTGCGGTCCATCTTCAGGACGTCGCGTCCGTGAAACAGCGCCTCGCCGCCGGAGGCCTCGTTGAGGCCGAGAAGCACGCGTGCGACCGTCGACTTGCCGGAGCCGCTCTCGCCGACGATCCCGATCGTCTCGCCGGCTGCGACGTCGAAGCTCAGATTCTTGACCGCATGCAATCGCGCCGGCTTCGCAAAAAACCCGGACGAGAGCGTGTAGAACTTGTCGATGTTCCTCACTTCCAGGATCGGTTTCCCGGCCGGCCTGGCCGGCCTCGCCGCCGCTCCATCATCGGCATGCGGGAGGGCAGTGATCAGCGTCCGAGTGTAGCTGTGGGCGGGATTTTCGAAAACGGCGCGGGCTTCGCCCTCCTCCACGATGCGGCCGGACTTCATGACGATCACCCGGTCGGCCATATTCGCGGCCACCTCGAGGTCATGGGTGATCATGATGATGGCAAGGCCGTCTTCGGCCTGCAGCTTCTTCAAAAGCTCGAGGATCTGCGCCTGCACGCTCACGTCGAGTGCCGTCGTCGGCTCGTCGGCAATCAGGATTTCCGGCCTGAGCGCGATCGCCATGCCGATCATGATGCGCTGGCGCTGGCCGCCGGAAAACTGGTGCGGATATTGATCGATGCGCTTCTCCGGCTCCGGAATGCCCACACGCCCCAATATCTCGATCGCCTTCTGCCGAGCCTCGGCTCCACTCGCCACACCGTGGACGCTGAACACCTCCTCCAGCTGCCAGCCGATCGTATAGACGGGGTTCAGATGCGACAGCGGATCCTGGAAGATCATTGCGAGCCGGCGGCCGTTGAGGTCCCGCCGCTCCCCCTCGGAAAGCGAGGAGAGATCGCGCCCGCGATAAGTAACCGACCCGGCGCAGATATCGCCCGGAGGCGTGTCGATGAGCCCCATGATCGCACTGGCGCTGACCGACTTGCCGGAGCCGGACTCGCCCAGGATCACGAGCGTCTCGCCGGCGTCGACATGAAAGCCAACCCCGCTCGTCGCACGGAAGGCACCGCCGAGCGACAGGAAATCCACAGTCAGATCCTTGACCTCGAGGAGGTGTGGGCCGGTCATTTGCGTTTCTCCGGAATGCCCTTCTTGGAGCGGGCGAGTTCGATCCGCCACCGCTGCTGCGGATCGGCATAGGTGCGCCACCAGCTCGACAGGATATTGAGCGAAAGCGTCGTCAAGAGAATCGCGAGTCCGGGCCAGAAGGCGATCCACCAAGCGGTCGAAAGATAGCCGCGGCCGGTGGCGACCATGGCGCCCCAGGTGAATTCAGGCGCCTGGATGCCGAGGCCGAGGAAGCTCAGCGACGACTCGGCAAGAACGACGGTTGCGAAGTCGATGGCTCCGATGGTCACCAGCGTCGGCAGCACGATCGGCGCGATATGGCGGAAAAGGATGCGCGTGTGGTTGGCGCCGAGCGCGACGGCGGCGCTGACGAACATCCGCTCTCTCACTTCGAGCACTTCCGCACGCGTGGTGCGCAGATAGATCGGCACGCGGGTGATCGCGAGCACCAGAATGAGATTGGTGACGGAAGGACCCAGGCTGAAGAGGACGATCAGCGCCAAAAGCAGCGAGGGAAAGCTCATCACGATATCAGCACCGCGCATGATCATCGTGCCGGCAGCGCCGCGCGAATATCCGGAGATCAAGCCGAGCATGCCGCCGATCACGACCGAGCAGAGCACCGCAAAGAACGCGATGCCGATCGTGTTCTGCGCACCCACCACGAGCCGCGCGAGCAGGCTGCGGCCGAGCGTGTCGGCGCCGAGCACATAGGTCCAACCCTGGGACAGGCTGAACGGCGCCATGTTGCGGGCGCGGAAATTGGGTTTGTCGATGAGCTCGCCCATGAGCCACGGACCGAAGACGGCGCATGCGACCACGACCAGCAGGAAGATTACGGCGGCGAGCGCCAGCCAGTCCCGGCTGATGAGGCGCAGTATCTGAAAACGCGAGACTTTGGTCTCGGGGGTATCGGCGGATGTCGTCATGGTCGTCGCGCTCATCTCGTTTCAAACCTTATGCGTGGGTCGAGCCGCGCATAGACGAGGTCTATCGCGATGTTCAGGACGAAGATGGCAATCGCCGTCACCAGCACCGTCGCCTGGATGAGCGCGAAGTCGCGCCGCACGATCGCGTCGATCATGAGCTTGCCGATCCCCGGCCAGCCGAAGATGGTTTCCACGACGACGGCGCCGTTGACGAGGCTCGCGGCAAGGTCGCCGGCGACGGTGATGACCGGGAGCAGCGAGTTGCGCAGGGCGTGGCGGAAGACGATCCGGGACCGGTTTACGCCCTTGGCCCGCGCCGTCTTCACATAGGGCGAGGCAAGCGCACCCATCATCGTGCCGCGAACGACCTGGACCAGCAGGCCGAAGGGTCTGAGGGTCAGCACGAAGATCGGCATGATCCAATGCAGCGCCGTTCCTGTCCCGGAGGTCGGAAGCAGGCCCAGTCCGACGGAGAAAACAAGGATCGCCACGATCGCAACCCAGAAATCCGGGGCGCTGGCGCCCGCAAGCGACGCGGTGCTCGCGATCTTGTCGAACAGGCTGTTCGGGCGTGCCGCGGCAAGCGACCCGACGACGACGGCGAGACAGAGAGAAAGAACGATCGCGATCACGGCGAGCTTCAGCGTTTGCGGAAAGGCCTCGAGTGCGACTTCCATGGCCGGCCGGTTGCGGCTCAGCGCGTCCCCGAAATCGAAGCGTGTGAGGTCGATCAGGTAGCGGCCGAATTGCACGACCAGGGGATCGTTGAAGCCGTGCGCCTCCGAAAAGGCCTGACGCTGCGCTTCGGAAGAATCGAGCGGCAGATAGAGATAGGCCGGATCGCCGGTAAGCCTCGAGAGGAAAAAGACGAGCACCAGAAGTCCGATCACCGCGATCAGGCTCTGGCCGGCGCGTCTGAGAATGAAAGCGAACACGGCGTTTCCTTTCCACCGCAATCAAGGAGGGCGCCGCGACGTGAGACACGCCGCGGCGGCAGGTCGGGTTCGTCAGTCCTTGAAATGGATCTCGGAGAGCGCGATCTCGCTGTTCGTCTTGAGATCCGGCTTCCAGTCGAGGCGCGAGCCGACGCGGACATAGCCGATCATGTGGTACATCGGCACGTCAGCGACGATCTCGTCGTGCACCTTCGCGAAGACCTCCTGAAACAGCTTTTCACGCTCGTCGCCGGTCGCGGCCATCGCCTTCTTCAGCACGACGTCGAGGCCAGGATCGGCGATCGTCGAATATTGTCCCTCGCTCAGATACATGACCGGAGCGGTAAACCCGGCGTCGCCCGTATTGTTGTCGTGCTGCTGTTGGAAGAGCGTCGGACCGCGTCCCTCCGGGAAGGGCTTGTCGAGATAGCGCACCCAGTCGGCCGCTTCGAGCTGGCGTATGGAGACGTTGAGCCCGATCTCCTGCCACATGGACCGCATCGCTTCGAGGCTTTCGGCCGAGTTGGGGAAGAAGCCGTTGCGCCCGATCAGCACAATCTCCTTGTCGACCGGAGCCCCCTCGGCCTTGGCTTCCTCGACCAGCTTCATCGCCTCTTCGGGATTGTAGGTCCATGGCTTGATATCGGGGTTGTGGCCGCGCACGCCCTGCACGACCATTTGCGAGGCCCGCAGAACGTCCTTTCCGAACAGCGCTTCGCCCATGCCGTCCCAGTCGATCGCCATGTTCAGCGCCTTGCGGACGCGGACATCGTCGAGCGGCGGAATCTGCGCATCGATCCGCATGCGCGTCGTCTCGGAGTTCAGATAGGCAAAGTCAGACTCGGAATTGGTCGCGTCCTGCACGGCGATGGACGGCGTCATGTCCGCTTCGCCGGATTCGACCATGGCCGCCCGGATGGCCGACTCGCTGCGCCAGACATAGGTTGCGCGCGTGACGTCCGGCTTGCCGCCCCAGTAAGCATCGTGACGCTTCAGGACGATCTGCTCGTTGGACTTGCTTTCGACCACATAGGGTCCCGTGCCCACGGGATCGTTGCTTTCCTTGTCGAAAGGCATGTTGGGGGAGACGATCTGCACGGTTCCGAGCAGCGTCGGCATGATCGGCACCGGGCTGTCGGAGGAGATCTCCACCGTCTGCGCATCGACCGCCTTCGGCGTCAGCTTGACGTCACCGAATTTCGAGCGGCTGTCGCAGGTGAGGCTGGGGTTCATCAGGCGATTGATGGACTTGACCACCGCTTCGGCATCGAACGCCGCGCCGTCCTGAAACTTGACGCCGCTCTTGAGATGCACACGCCAGGTCAGATCGTCCACCTGCTCCCATTTTTCCGCAAGCCAGGGGCCGACGGTACCCTTCTCCGTATCGATGACGGTCAGGGTCTCGGTAATGTTGGAATTGATGATGCGGCCTATATCCGACCTGATGGAACGACAGGGATCGAGATTGGCCGGCTGCTCCGGCAGCACGATCTTCACCTCGCCTTCGGCCGCCATCGCGGCGCCGGAAAAAAGCGTCGCGGTCAGGAGCGCCACGGCGCGGGTACAACAGCGGATGGTCATTTCTTTCTCCTCCTCGATAAAGACCAGGACGTTGCGGCGGGCCTTGTTCGGCCTCGTAGTCCTCCGGCACCGCATCCGCACTAGCGCACTAATGTATTAGTAGGCTCACACAACAGTGTCAACTCAGGCTGAAGCGGTCGCTGCTGCCTTTCCGGAGCGCCTCAGGCAGGCAGCTTCCGCCGCCTTCAGGGCTTGCACCGCGACGCCGACGGGGCCAAGTTTCGCTGCACTCAGATTGGAGATCATCGGCATTAGCGGGCCCGCGTCCGCGATCCCTGCCAGACGCATGCCATCATGAAGCACCTGCAAGCCGCCAAGATCCGTGCGAACTCTCTCGAACTCCAGAAACGGCCGGCTTAGCTCCAATGCCTCGCCGCCGCGCCCGGCCTTGTACAGCGTAAGGAGTTCCATCGCGGCCGAAGGGGCAATGCAGACCGCGCCCGAAGTATAGGTCGTCAGTGCGCGGCGGCCGAGGTGATCGTGGATCGGCGTTTCACCCATGCCGCTCGCCATCCGGTCTTTGCCGATCGCCGCCACGACGGCGTCGAGATAGGCGTCCTGCGCCGGATCGGCACGCTCCACCGCATATTTGACGAAATCGACGGCGCCTTCCGAGACGAGGCGGGCAAGCTCGTCCGGGTCGACATAATTCTCCCGCTTCAGGTAGAGCACGAGGCCATGGCCGAGGACCGCTGCAAGGTGGCGCACGCCATTGGCGACACCGGCGGGATCTGCCGGAAACTGCATCGGGAGCAGCATCACGTTCCTGAAACCCAGGTCGCGGGCGATCGGCGCCTGCGCCACGGCCTTGCCGAAATCCGGACCGATCGACGTTATGAGACCGGTCTGCGGCGCAGCAGCCGCGATCACCGCCTCCATACCCGCGCGATAGTCGTCCAGGCCGAAATGATAGAGATTGGCATTTCCGCCATAGAGAAGAATGCGCACCCCGCCTGCCTCGATATGGCGGATGATAGCGGCGTTGGCGTCGGCGTTCACCGTCAGGTCCGCATTCAGCGCGATGGGCGGGACCGCCACCACCGAAGCTGCGTAATCACGGGCATCAAGTCGAGTTTGCATGAGAACCTCCTCCATAGGTCGGTTTTCATTACAACATGTCCGGATATTTGTAAAATATAATTACCTATCAGGAGTCGATTGTTCCATCGGTCATCCTGCGGCGCGCCTTGATGATGTGCGTTTCCATCGCCACCCGCGCCCATACGGCATCTTTCGTGCGAATCGCTTCGACGATCTCGGCATGTTCGGCAATGACCCGGCGAGCGCGTGCCTGCGAACCGGACCGGGTGAGCGCAAGCGAGACATTCATGAAGCTGGTCAGCGAAACCTCCGGGCCCTCCAACGCCTTGGCGAAAAACTCATTTCCTGTCCCCTCGCAGATCGCAAGATGGAAACGCCGGTCGCTTTCCGGCAGGAAATGGCCGCGGCCGACCTCATGGGCGAAAGCCTCATGGGCCTCGAGAATGGCCGCAAGCTGCTTTTCCGTGCGCCGCTCCGCGGCCAGTGCTGCCGCCTGGCCTTCCACGTAGAAGCGAAGCTCCTGATAGCGCAGGAAGCGCGAAATATCCTCCAGGTCGGCCAGGTTCGGCAGATCTTGCGAGGGCCTGCTCAAGACGTAGGTGCCGCTGCCGCGCCGCGCTTCCACGAGGCCGTCGACCCGCAGGCGCGCAAGCGCCTCGCGGACGACCGGGCGCGAGACGCCAAAGCGTTCGGCGAGTTCGTTCTCCGTCGGCAGCCGCGCACCCGGTTGAAAGATGCCGTTCAATATGTCGTGCAGGATGCGCCCATAGACCTGATCGGCATAGCTAGATGGGCGGGTTTCGGCTAGGCTTTCGAGGATGGGCGACTTCGCGGGCACGGCGATCCTTCCTGTCCTGCCGGGGCCGGCCGGCGAGATCCACTTCACACTAACACATTAATGCATTATTACAGGATCGGGAACCGTCCTGGAGGATTGGATTTTTGATATCGGAAGCTCCGGCTGCCAAACATCGCAGCGGCCTAGACCGCACACGGCAGATCGCGCCGCAAATCGTGGAATATCTTCGCGAGAAGATCCTCGCGCTCGACCTCGCCCCCGGTACGGCGCTCTCCCGTGTCGAGCTGCAGAAACAGTTCGGTCTCAGCCAGACGCCGGTGCGTGACGCGCTGATGCGCCTGGAGGAGGAAGGCCTCGTCACCGTCTACCCGCAATATGCGACGCTGGTCTCCAAAATCGATATCAATCTGGCACGCCAGACCCACCTCATGCGCCGCGCGGTCGAGCAGGAAGCCGTCTTCAACCTGGCGGAAAAGCCCGGCAGACGGCAGATCGCAGATCGGCTGCGAGCGGCGAACACCAAGCTGAAAGCCCTCGCTTCGAAGGAACATGCGGAGTTTCTCGCGGCCGACCGTGCGTTCCACTTCATCATCTTCGAGGAAGCGGGGCTGGAGCACATCTGGCCGATCATCCGCCGCCACAGCGGCCATATCGATCGCCTCCGGCGCCTCAATCTCGTCAATGTCGGCACCAAACGTGTGGTGGACACCCACGACATGATCATCGAAGGGATCGAAAAGGGTGCGCCGGTCGAGGCAGCGCAGGCGATGAAGACCCACCTCTCCGGCACGCTGTCGATGATCGACGACATCGCCGCGCGTTACCCGGATTATATAGAACTCGGGTAACAGGCCCGGGAACTGCGCGCGGACACCTCATCGATAGATCGCGGACGGCATTCGCGCCGGCTCGCCTGAGGGCAAGTTCGACATGATGGATTATCTGCTCCTCGCCGCCTCGGGTTTCATCGCCTGGATCGTTTCGACGATCGGCGGCGGAGGTGGAGCCATGCTTCTCGTGCCGCTCATCGGCTTCGTCGCCGGCGCCCAGGCCGTGGCTCCCGTGGCCGCGGTCGCCACCCTCATTGCGGGAGGCGGGCGCATTCTGGTGTTTTTCCGGAATATCGAATGGCGCGTCGTCGCCTGGGGTCTCCCCGGCGCGGCCCTCGGCGGCGTCCTCGGCGCCGCCGCCTTCTCCAACACCTCGGCGGAATGGCTTCAGATCGTCGTCGGCCTGTTCCTGATCTCAACTATATTCCAGTACGGCTTCGGCCGGCGGAAAAGGACCTTCGCGGTTGCGACCTGGTGGTTTTTCCCGGCACAATTCGTCGTCGGCTTTCTTTCCGGCCTGATCGGAGCCATGGGGCCGATCCTGAACACGCTCTATCTCAATGCCGGCATCACCAAGGAAAAGATGGTAGGCACCAAGACCGCGATCTCCTTACCCATGCATCTCGCCAAGATCGGCACATATACGGCATTCGGAGCGCTGACAGGCAAACTGCTGCTGTTCGGCATCGCCGCCGGGCTGGGAGCGCTTCTCTCCAACTGGCTCGCCAGGCGAGTGCTGACGAACATGAGCGAGCTGAATTTCCGCGCAATCGTGGTCGGCTTCATGGCGCTGAGCGGAGCGGTCATGATTTGGGAGCAAAGAGAGACGCTCCTGCGGATTTTTCCGGGGAGCACTTGATCCGCCCATCGAGTGCGCTTGGGTTCCACTCGGGATCTGGCGCGCCCGCCGGTGCCAGCCGGACTTCTCCGGCTGGCACTGCCGATCAGGAAAGATGGTGGCGTTCCTGGAGGCCATAGACGGGCGTCGGTATGCCTTCGCAACGCGCTTTCAACTGCAGCGACAGATATTGCGAATAATGCCGCGACTGATGCAGGTTGCCGCCGTGGAACCAGAGCGCCTCCTGCTGCGTCGGCTTCCACATGTTGCGCTGCTCGCCTTCCCATGGGCCCGGGTCTTTCGGCGTATCGGAACCGAGGCCCCAGACCTTGCCGACCTTGTCGGCAACCTCCTTCGAGATGAGGTCGGCTGCCCAGCCGTTCATCGAACCGTAGCCCGTGGCGTAGACGACGAGATCGGCCGGAAGCACCGTGCCGTCCTTCAGCACCACGGCATCCTCGGTCAGGTGGCTGACGTCGGAACCGGACTTCAGCTTGATGCTGCCATCGATGACGAGCTCGCAGGCGCCGACGTCGATATAGTAGCCGGAGCCGCGGCGCAGATATTTCATGAACAGGCCGGAGCCGTCGGCGCCCCAGTCGAGCATGAAGCCCGCCTTTTCGAGATCGGCATAGAACTTGGCGTCCCGCTCGCGCATTTTCTCGTAAAGCGGGATCTGGAACTCGTGCATGATGCGGTAGGGGAGCGAGGCGAAGATCAGGTCGGCCTTGCGCGTCGTCACGCCGGCGGCAAGCGCCCGCTCGGAATAAAGATCGCCGAGCCCGATCTCCATCAGCGTGTCCGATCGGACGATGTGGGTCGACGATCGCTGCACCATGGTCACATCCGCGCCGCCTTCCCAAAGTGCCGCGCAGATATCATGCGCGGAATTGTTGGAGCCGATGACGACCACCTTCTTGCCGCGATAGGCATCGGGACCGGGATGCTGCGACGAATGCTGCTGCTCGCCCTTGAATACGTCCTGGCCTTCGAGCTGCGGCACGTTCGGCTTGCCGGACATACCCGTTGCGAGAACGAGCTGCTTCGGCCTGAGGACGACCTCCTCGCCGTTCCGTTCGACGATCACCGTCCATTCCTTGGCCGCCTCGTCGTATCGGGCCGACTTGCAGGTTGTGGAGCTCCAATAATTGAGCTCCATCACCCTCGTATACATCTCCAGCCAGTCGCCGATCTTGTCCTTCGGCGCAAAGACCGGCCAGTTTTCCGGGAAAGGGATATAGGGCAGATGATCGTACCAGACCGGATCGTGCAGGCAGAGCGACTTGTAGCGCTTGCGCCAGCTGTCGCCCGGCCGTTCGTTCTTCTCGATGATGATCGTCGGCACGCCGAGCTGCAGCAAGCGCGCGCCAAGCGCGATCCCGCCCTGGCCGCCGCCGATGATGACGGCATAGGGCTGCGTCGTGTAGCCGAGTTCGGCTGCTTCCGCTTCGCGCTTTTCTTTCCAGGTCTTACGGTCCGGGTCATGACCGTGTTCGGCGCCGAGCGGGCGTCTTAACCCCTTCGGCTCCTCATGCCCTTTGAGCTCCGTCATCGTCGTCAGGAGCGTCCAGATCAGCCCGTTCTTGAGGCGAATATGGCCGTGGCCGCGCGCCGCCTCGGTCTCGAACTCGAACCACCCTTCGGTGACGCCGTCGCCGGCGCTTGCCGGTTCCTTCTCGTCCTGGCGCAGCCGCGCCGGCTTGATCGCGGCGAGCTGCGCCGTCAGCATGTCGCGGATCTGGTCCTGCCCCTCCATCGTCTTGAGATTCCAGGTGAAGGCGACGAGGTCGCGCCAATAGCAGTCGGCCTGAAACAGGTTGACGGCCACGTCGATGTCGCCCCGTTCAAGCGCCCTTCCGAGTTTGGCGAGCGCGGTATCGATGCGGGTGCCGGGACTTTCTTCAAGCATGGGTATCCTCCTCTTCGCTTGGATGGCACACGGGCGGCTCCTCATCCGCCCGCGTCAGACGTACGTGTTCAATTCGTGAGATCGATCAGGATCTTCAGGTGCCCGCCGGCCCGGTCGAGAAGCGCGTCGAAGCCGTCCGCCACCGCCTGATCGAGAGTAATGCGTCCGGTGACGACCCGCTTCGCGGGCAAAAGCCCGGAGGAGATCAGGCGGATCACGCGCGGCCAATAATGGGTCGGATAGGCCCAGGAACCACGCAGATCGATGTCCTTGAAGGTGACTTGGAACCAGTCGATCGGGTTCTCGTGCGGATGCAGCCCGGTTTGCACCACCACCCCTTGCTTGCGCACGGCATCGACGCAGGCCTTGAGCGCCTGCTCGTTTCCGACGCATTCGACGGCCACGTCGCACCCGACGTTGCCCTCCGTAGCTGCGCGCACCACTTCCCCTGGGTTGCTCCGGCTGGGATTGATCGGGACGGAGTCCGGAAGGATGGATGACACGAAGTCGAGGCGAGCGTCGTTGATGTCGGAGACGAAGAGCTGCGCAGCACCGGCCGCGCGCGCGGCAAAAAGCGTCAATACGCCGATCGGCCCCGCACCGGTCACGAGTACGCTGCTGCCTGCCGTTACCCCGCCCCGATCACAGGCATAGACTGCAACTGCGCTCGGCTCGACGAGTGCCGCCTCCTCGTCGGTCATCTCGTCGGGGATCGTCTCTACATTGTATTCGTTGAGGAGCGCATATTCCGCCATGCCTCCCCACGCCCAACTCAAACCCGCGAGCGCCAGATCGGTACTTAGGTGGAAGAGACCGCGGTCGGCGAAGTAGTCACCGCCACGCGGCATGATCAACGGCTGCACGGAGACGCGGTCTCCGGCGCGAACCGAACTCACCCCCTCGCCGACGGCCTCCACCACACCGCCGAACTCGTGGCCAAGGACCTGTGGCCCATGGGCGCCCGTGAACGGATGCGGCTCCTTTGGAATGAAAATCGGGCCATAGGCGTATTCGTGCAGGTCCGTTCCGCAGATGCCGACGAAGCGGTTGCGGACCAGCACCTGTCCTGCTGCGGGTTTGCCGGGCGCCGGGATGTTCTCGATCCTGAGATCCCTTGCCGCATGAAATCTGAGCGCTCGCATGTTTCCTCCCGATGGCTGTGGTACCCGGGCAGCTGCAATGGCCGTGCCAAATTGTCGGGATGAGAAAAATGCAATGTAATCAATGCTCGTGATGGCTGGACTTGTTGCACTCAGCCATTCGAACGCCACAGCTGTGGCATTCGACCTGTTGCGCGGGCGAACCGTGCTCAGCGCTTGAGGCGGTGGCGCTTGATCTGCCGGTGCACCGTCGAGCGATCGAGCCCCAGCCGGCGGGCAGCCTCGGAAATGTTCCAGTCGCAAGCGGCGAGCGTCAGGCTCAAGGCGGCGCTCGCCTCGGTTCCGCCGACAGTGTCCGCATTCACGAGGAGGTGGTCGGGCAGATCGCCGAGCTCGACGACGCCGTTCTCGGCGAGCGCAGCGGCCACGGCGACGGCGTTGTCGAGCTCGCGGATGTTTCCCGGCCAATCATGGGCCTTGAGCGTAGAAAGCGCGGCCGCGGACAATATCAATTCGCCGTCGCCGTGCCGCTTCAGAAGCTGCTCCAGCACCCAGTCGAAGTCCGGCCTGTCCCGGAGCGCCGGAAGGGTGAGCGTCGCGGCATTGAGCCGGTAATAGAGGTCCTCACGGAACGCCCCTTGCGCGACGAGCGTCTGCAGCGGCCGGTGCGATGCCGAGACGACCCGAATCCGAACCTTCCGCGGCGCCGTCCCGCCCACCGGCAGCACCTCGCCTTCGGCAAGCACGCGCAACAGCCGGCTTTGCAGGGAAAGCGGCATGTCGCCGATTTCGTCGAGGAAGAGCGTTCCGTCGTCCGCCAGCTCGATCAGGCCCTTGCGGCCCTTGGCCGAAGCACCGGTGAAAGCCCCCGGCAAGTAGCCGAAAAGCTCGCTTTCGATCAGCTGCTCCGGAATCGCCGCACAATTGATGGCGACGAACTGGCCCCTGAGACCGCTGCCCTCGTGGATGGCGCGCGCGAGATGTTCCTTGCCCGTCCCGGTCTCGCCCTGAATGAGGATCGGCAGTCGCGTCCGCGCAAGCTTTGCCGCCTTGGCCTGCAGCGCCGCGATCAGCGGCGCGTCGCCGCCGAGCCGCCGCAAGGCCGGTGGAATCTGCTCGCGCGAAACGGGCGGTGCGCGGACCTTCGAGTGCGGCTCGATCGCATGGGCGAAGAGCGCGTTTCCGTCGCGGGAGAAGACGAGCCGCTCCTGGGTCGGGCGCCGGCGGGTCAGGTCGGACAGATCGTCGATCTGGATGTCGAAGAAGCGCGACACCGGCTCGCCGATCAGTTGCCGTGGATCGCGCCAGTCGAGGCCCGTCGAGCGCGCCAGGATTTTCGCGCCCCCATGCGTCATGCCGGCGATCCGGCCAAGACCGTCGATCGAGATCGCCGCCTCCGGATCGACATCGAGGAATTCGGGTGAGCGCGAGAAGCGCAGCACCCATTGGTTACGCGCTTGCGCCATGAGATTGGCAAGCTCGATGCGCCTCACGGTCGCGGCCACCAGATGCAATGCCAGGTTCTGGCTCGCCTTGAGAATCGGCGAACTCAGAAGCGAGATGTCGAGGACGGCGGAAAGTTCGCCCCGGATGTCGTAGATCGGCGCGGCCGTGCAGGAGAGTGGCGTGTGGGTGTTGTCGAAATGGTCGGACTGGTGGATCGTCAGTGCCTCTCCCGTTTCCAGGCACGCGCCCACTGCACAGGTCCCGGCGCGCCATTCGGACCACTCCGAACCCAAATAGAGCCCCGCCTTGCGCAGGCTGTTGCCGAAGAGGGGATCGCCGAGGAACTCGACCGTCACGCCTTCGCGGTCGGAAAGCAGCAGGACGTAGTTCTGTCCCGCCACCTGTCGGAACAGGTTTTCGAGCCCCGAACGGGCGATGGCGATCAGATCCTCCGATTGCTGACGGTGTTTCCTAAGTTGCGTTTCCGGAACGATGTAGGCTTCACAACTCTGCGCCGGATCGAGCCGGTGATGCTCCAGACAGCGCAGCCACGATTTCACGACCATCTCGTCGCGGCGCACCGGAAGACCACGGCTGACGCGTTCGATTTCGCGGATATGCTCGGAATGTGAAACCATCACCGCCTCCCAACGGACCGCGCTTGCTCCTCCGGCAGAGTGTGCGCATGGCAGGGCGGAAAGTAAAGGAAGCGGCGGCTCGATGCACTACCGATGCGGTTGCGCCTGAGTCCCATGAAGCGAATGGGATGGTTCCGCCGTGGGAGGAGCCCCCTCGAGCAGACGGTCGACAATCATGCGGCCGATCGGAATCGCGGAGGTCGCAGCCGGCGACGGCGCGTTGCAGACGTGGAGCATCCGTTCGGTCTGTTTGAAGAGGAAGTCGTGGACGAGGCTGCCGTCGGCCATGACGGCCTGCGCCCGGATGCCGGCCTGCGCAACCGCCAGGTCGTCTATCGTGAGCGACGGGCAGTATTTCCGGCACTCCCGCAGATAGCGGAACCGCGATGCCGAATTGGCGAATTCCGTGATCGCCGAACGCCAGTTCTTCGCCGCCATTCTCCAGAAGCCGGAAAACGCCGCCATATTCGCCACATCGGCCGCTTTGAAGCTGCCTTTCGGGTAGCCCTCGCGGGCAAACCCCAGCACCGCATTGGGGCCTACGGTCATCCCTCCGTCGATCGTCCGGGTCAGGTGAATTCCGAGGAACGGTAGGTCCGGGTCGGGAATGGGGTAGATGAGGCGACGGGTCACACCGGCCTTCGATGCCGGCAACACGTAATATTCGCCCCGGAACGGAACGATGCGATGATCGATCCTCAGCCCGGCCATAAGCGCGATGCGGTCGGATTGCAGGCCGGCGCAGGCGATCAGCCTGCGCGCGCCGATACTGCCGGATGCACTTGCCACCCGCACGCCGCGCTCCTCTTCGGCAATGGCCGTGACCTCGATCCCGCGCCGGATCTCTCCGCCGCGGGCTTCGATGCGCTCGGCCATCGCCCGGCAAACGGCAGAATAATCGACGATCCCCGTCGCATGGACGAGAAGCGCACCGAGTCCGGCGATGTTCGGCTCGTCCGATCGCAGTTGCGACCTCGACAGTCGAGTGTATTCGATCCCATTCTGCTGCGCTCTTTGTTCCAGGCTCTCCATGCGCTCGATCTCGGCATCGTTCGTCGCCACCAGCAATTTGCCGCAGGTTTCGAACAATATGCCGTTCCCGGTGCAGAATTCTTTCGTGGCCTCCGCTCCCTCGCGGCACAGCTTCGCTTTCAGGGATCCCGGTGCATAATAGATCCCGGCATGGATCACACCGCTATTGTGGCCCGTCTGATGTCGCGCAAGCTCCCGCTCCTTTTCCAGAAGCACGATGCTGGCGCCCCCCATTCTTTCCTGCAGCGCCATAGCGGTCGCGAGGCCGACGATGCCGCCTCCGATGATGCAATAGTCGTACAAGCCGCAACCCCTCTCGCCCGATCCTCCCGGCATTGGGGGAACATAATGCACCGGACGTCAAGGTGGAAAACCGGCCAGACGGCTGGCGTCAGCTTACTCGGCTGCCGATCAGGGAGCGCGAACGCGCGGCAGCACCGTGCGCCCGAAGACATCGATGAATTCGAGCTGATTGCGCCCGACATTGTGAAGATAGATCTCATCGAAGCCTGCCGCGATATCCTCTTCGATCCAGGCGAGGTGCCGCCCCGGATCGGAAGAAATCCTCACATAGGCGTCGAGGTCCTGCGGGCGGACGCCGCTCGTCGCGGTTTCTATGTCGCCCGGCGTTCTCAGGGTTTCCGACTGAAAGGCGCTGAGCGCATTGCTCCGCCACTGGTCGAAGGCGTTCCGCCGCGCCTCCTCGTCGCTTCGGGCATAGGACACATGAACCTGGAGACAGAGCGGCTTGCCTTCGCCGCCGCCGCGCTTGAATGCGTCGGCGATCGCCGCGAGCTTTTCCGGCGACTGATTGACCGTGATGAGGCCGTCGGCCCATTCGCCGGCACCCTCCGCCGTTTCGGGCGTCAAAGCCGCGGCAATCAGCGCAGGCGGATGTTCGGGAAGCGTATATAGCCGGGCCTCGGAGACGGCAATCGGCGCGTCCCTCGTTACCGTCCGGCCGGCAAAAAGCTCGCGGATGACGTCGACCGCCTCGCGCAGCCTGGCGTTTCGTTCCGCCTTTCCGGGCCAGGCCCCGCCGACGACATGTTCGTTCAGTGCCTCGCCCGTGCCGAGCGCAAGCCAGGCAAGGCGCCGCGGAAACATCTGCGCAAGGGTTGCGGCGGCCTGGGCCGTTATCGCCGGGTGATAGCGCCAGCCGCAAGGAACCGTGACGAGGCCGAAGGTTAGCTCAGTTGCCTGGAGGGCGGCGCCGAGCCAGGCCCAGGCAAAGCCGCTTTGCCCCTGGCGTTCGCTCCAGGGCGCCAGATGGTCGGACGACATGGTGCAATCGAAGCCGGCCTTTTCCGCCGCCCCGGCCCAGTTCAGCAAGTCGAACGGGGTGAACTGCTCATGCGATGCGTGATAGCCGATCCTCGCCATCTCAATCCTTCTTTCCCGAATGAAGCCAGACATAGCCGAACGGACCGAGCCCTAGCGCCAGACGCTGCCCGGAAAGCTCAACCTCACGCTCGCCGAGAATATCATTGAGCCTGGCGTCGATTGCGCCGGGCAGTTCGAGCTCCGCCCGCCGCTTGCCGTCCGAAAGATTGTGCAGCACGACGAACAGCTCGGTGCCATCGGAATAGGCCAGCGCGAACAGCGCCGGGTCTCCGGTGTGCAGCATGACCGGGCGTCCCCTGTTGAAGAGCTCGTGCCGGCGCCGCGCCAGGATCATCGCCCGCACGCGGTTCAGAAGCGATCCCGGGTCCTCACGCTGGGCCTCGACATTGACCCGTTTGAAGGAGAATGGGCCATCTGTCACCGGCGGCTGGACGAGTTCGGCCCGCTGGGCCGTGGAGAAGCCGGCATTTGTACCCGCATTCCACTGCATGGGCACGCGGACCGGCTCGCGGCCGGGACGGGAAAGGTCCTCGCCAAGGCCGATCTCGTCGCCGTAGAGAACGAGCGGCACGCCCGGCGAAGACAGAAGCAGACTGAAGGCAAGTTCTATTCTCGCCCGGTTTCCATCCAGCATCGGCGCAAGGCGGCGCCTGATGCCGCGTCCGTAGATCCGCATCTCCTCATCCGGGGCGAAGGCCGCAAAGGTTTCCTCTCGAATGTCTCCCGGCAGGCGATCGAGGTTCAGTTCGTCGAGATTGCGCAGGAAGTTCGCCCAGCCGCAATGCGGAGGCGGCTCCGGCATGATCGAAAGCGCTTGGCTGATGACGTCGGCCTTCTGCCGTGCGAGGCTCGCGGCGAAAGCCCCGCACAACACGAAGTTGAACAGGAGGTCGAGCTTTCCCTCGCCGAAATAGAAGCGCAGCTTTTCCGGCGCGAGGTCGGCTTCGCCGAGCAGAAGACCGTCCCGGCGCCTGCCGTCGACCAGCGCGCGCATTTCCCTGAGAAAGCCCTGGGGGTCCCTGGGGTCCGCGTGTTCTATGCCGGTCTCGCCTATCACGAATGGCGCGGCATCCACCCGAAATCCGTCGACGCCCAATGTCAGCCAGTAGTCCACCACCCTCAGCAACTCGTCGCGCACCGCCGGGTTGGCGATGTTCAGGTCCGGCTGGAAATGGCGGAACTTGTGGAAGTAATAGGCCTGGGCGACATCGTCAAAGGTCCAGACGCTGCTTTCCTCCCCGGGAAACGCAGTCTCGTTGTCCGGAGCGACCGGCGGCGGGCTTTCCGACCAGACGTAATAGTCGCGGAAGCGGCACCTCGCGTCGCGCCGCGCCGCCTGGAACCATGGATGCTCGCTGGATGTGTGGTTGGCGACGAGATCGATGACGACGCGAATGCCCTGTTCGCCGGCGGCGTGCAGGAAACCCAGGAAGTCATCCAGCGTTCCGAGAACGGGATCGATGGAGTAATAGTCGCTGACGTCGTAGCCGTTATCGGCGAAGGGGGACCTGAAGAAGGGCGAGAGCCAGACGCAGTCGATGCCGAGATAGTGCAGATAAGGCACGCGCTCCTTGAGACCTATGAAGTCGCCGACCCCGTCGCCGTTTCCGTCCGAAAATCTGCGCACGTCGATTCCATAGATGACCGAGCTCGAGAACCACGGCGCCTCTTTCATCGTCCGCTCCCATGAAGGTTCCGCTCCGCATAGGCCACGGTCGTGACCGCGCCGCGCGATTGTGTTGAGCTGTCGAGGCGCATGAATTGCACGACCACGGGAACATCCGCGTCGATGACAGCGCCGAAATCCTCGTCCAGCGGCAGCGCCTCGGGAAAGATCAGGTCGTTGAAGCGGACGCGACGGACCCGCCTCGCGGCGACCTCCAGCTCATAAGGTCCGACAGCCGGACGATCCGCATAATGGATGTGAATGCGCAGCCTGGCCGGGCTGTCGGAACAGTTGAGCACCGCGATCTCGTCGCGGCTCGTGAATTCGGGTTCCGGACCGTTGCTTTCAAGGGGAATGTGCCCCCCGGCTATCGTCCATCGCCTCTTGCCGATCGCTCGCATGCGCCCTCCTAGCACCCGAAAAGCCCGCGCAGATAAGGTGTGAGAAAACGCCCGTCCGGGTCCATTTCCTGCCGGAGCGCGAGAAATCGATCCCACATCGGGTAAAGGGGTCCCAGCTCGGCTGCGCGAAGGCTGTGCTTCTTCGCCCAGTGCGGCCGCCCGCCGTGATCGCGCATGATCGGCTCGAGGTCGAGAAAGAAGTCCCAATAGGGCAGCGTCGCATTCTGATGAAGCGATATGCTCACCGAATCGCGCCCACAGGCCTCGCTGAGCCAGCTGTCGTCGGCCTTGATGTAGCGATAAAGCAGACGCCAGCCGACCGAGCGGCGCCATCTTTCCCTGATCCGCGCGCGCAACTTTCCGAGGCATTCCGGCCCCGCTTCGGCAGGCATGGAATATTCCATCTCCTCGAAACGGTGGGGAAGGTCGCTGTGCTGGGGAATGACCTCGTGCGGCGGCCCGGTTTCGTCCTTTGCCAGCCGTGCGAAGGCGCCGTAATCCTTCGCTTCGCCGGGCGGGTTGAGGCAACGGATCTTCACCTCGTCGGAACGGGGGTACCAGTAGAAATCGAAATTCCGGTTTTCGCGGGAGAGCTCATCGAGCAGCTCCATGCAGGTCTCGAAGCCAAGGCACCATTCCTGGCGGTGCAGATCGTGCAACGGCTCGAGCTTCAGAATGGTCCAGGTGAGAATGCCGAGCGTTCCGAAGGAGACGCGCAGGGCCCGCACGAAGTCCGGCTCGTCTTCCTCGTCGAAGGTCCTTACCTCACCCCCGGCGGTGACCAAGCGTCCGCCCACGAGCATCATCGACAGGTTGGGGAAATTCCGCCCGGACCCATGCGTCCCGGTTCCGATCGCACCGCCGACGGTCTGGGTGGCCACATCGCCGAAATTGGAGAGCGTCATGCCCGCCGCCTGCAGCTCCTTGCTGAGCTCGGTCAGCTGCGAGCCGGCGCCGACCGTGGCGCGATGGCGTTGCGCATCATGCTCGCGCAAGCCGCAGATATCGGCCAGCGAGACCAGGATATCGTCGGTCACGTAAATCTCGCTCGACGAATGGGCCGAGCCGACCGGCCGTATGCTGCGGCCCTGCCGCGCGGCGGTACGCACGAGCGCTGCCACCATTTCCTCGTCCTCAGGCACCTCCAGACGCGACGGGCGAAAGCGCAGGCCGCCCGACCAGTTGTGAAAATCCTGGCCGAGGTTCTCAGAGGTAGCACTCCACGGTGTGTTCGGCATGCTACTCCTGGCAATAGGCGATTGTGCTCAAGAGAGCGTGGGGCGGCTGCCGGGAATCGAGCCGCGTCTGCTGTACGACAATCGGCGTGTCGGATTCGATCAGCGAGGCATAGGGCGTGTCCCGCGGCACGCGCTCCGGATCGTCGAGATCGTTGAAACGCAGGTGCACCGTCCGGCAGGCCGCAACGGTAAGGCGGTACGGGCCTGCGGGCTCCCGGTCGGAAAAGAACAGCGTGATCTCGACCTTGGCCGGCACGTCACCGGTATTGAGGATACAGGCGCTTTCATGGGAGACGAGCGCGGGGGAGACGAGCGCGTGATCGTCGCTCGCGCTCGAAGAAGGGATGTAGCCGTCGGCGATCGCCCATCGCCTGCTGCCGATAGCATGCGTCATTCTCGGATCCTCGAAACCGATACCTCCGGTTCGAACCGAAGAAGGCATGCTTTGTTCCCGCCGAGGGGAATGCGCTCTAAGGAATTCCCGGCAATTCGCCGGCGTTCTCGTCCGGCGCCGCCTCATGCGGCGGCTGCGGCTCCTCGTCGGTTACCTTCCTGCCGACGGAGGAATGCTTGAGGTTTTCTTCGATCTTTTCGTGCCCCGGCGTTTCCGCAAGCGCGGCACGGAAGTTGCGGGCGTAGTCCTCCGGCATTTTTGGCGGCATCAGCGGCTCGTAGCGATCGACCAGCGCCTGGATGACCACCGGCCCATCCGCGGCGAAGGCCTGATCCATGACCCCGTCCAGCTCGCCAAAGGACTGGACGGTGAAGCCCCGCCCGCCCATGGCTTCCGCCGCCGCGGCGAAATCGATCGGCGGTAATTCGCAGGCGAATTGCGGATTGCCGAGAAACATCATCTGCTCCCAGGCGATCTGGTTCAGCATGTCGTTCCGGATCACCAGGAGCTTCAAAGGAATCCGGTAGCCGACGGCTGTCGCAAATTCGCCGAGCTGCATCGCCAGGCCGCCGTCGCCGACGACCGCATAGACCGGGCGGTCCGGCATGGAGATGCCCGCAGCAATAGCATAAGGCAGCCCCGAGGCCATCGAGGCGAGGGCGCCGGAGACCGCGAACATGTGGTCCGCACCGAGATCGACATGACGTGCGGCAAGCTCGGTGTTCTGTCCGGAGTCGGTGACGACGATGCCGTTCTTCGCGATGCGCCGGCCGAAAGCAGCGACGGCAGCCTGCGGTTTCAGGGGAGAACTCCTGTCGCCTTCCATCGCCCGCAGTTCCCGGCGCCAGTTTCGCATCTGCTCTTGCGCCCGCTCGAGGAAAGACCTGTCCTGCTTGCGTTCGAGCCGCTTGTTCAGCATACGGAGGGTCTCGCCTGCCTCGCCGACCAGCCCGACCTCGACGGGGTAGCGCAGACCGATGCGCTGCGGGTCATGATCGATCTGGATTCCGGCTGCCGTGTTCGGCCTCGGATAATATTCGATATAGGGGAAGGTCGAGCCGACGATGAGCAGCGTGTCGCATTGCTGCATGATCTCCTGCGACGGCGCGGTGCCGAGTATGCCGATGCCGCCGGTGGTCAGCGGGTCGTCGTCGGGCAGCACCGCCTTGCCGAGAAGAGCCTTTGCCACGGGCGCGCCCAGCAGCTCCGCCGTCTCGCGCAGGGCCTCCTTCGCCTCGAGCGCGCCGCGCCCCGCAAGAATTGCCACCTTCCAGCCCGCATTCAGGAGATCCGCCGCTCGTGAAAGATCGCTTTCGAGCGGTACGAGCTTGCCGGCGAAATATCGGCTCGGCATGTGGCCCGGCCGGTTGCGGCGGGACCGCCCGCCATCTGCCATGCGTTCCTGCACGTCGTTGGCGATCGAAAGATGCGCCACGCCGCGCTTGGAGAGCGCCGACCGGCAGGCAAGGTTCGCGAGATTTTCCATGTGGGCTGCGTCGTTCACCTGCGCGTTGTAGACGGCGACGTTTTCGAAGACGCGGGTGAGATCGACGTCCTGCTGGGAGAACGTCTCGATCAGGTCATGATACTGCATGCCGGTGATCGCGAGCACCGGCATCTGGTCCAGCTTCGCATCGTAAAGGCCGGTCAGCAGATTTGTGCCGCCCGGCCCCGATGTAGCGAGGCAGACGCCGAGACTGCCGGTGAATTTGGCATAGGCGCATGCCATGAAGGCGGCCGATTGCTCGTGGCGCACGGAAACGAACCGGATGCGATCCTGCCGCCTCCTGAGCGCCTCCATGATCCCGTTGATGCCGTCTCCGGGTAGGCCGAAGACGACATCGACCTTCCATTCGATAAGCGTGTCGATAAGGATTTCGGAAGCGTTCGGCATATTTGCCCCTCCTCCGGTCAGCGTAAGGGTGATTGGCGGGTTCGACTGAAGCTGGGAGTCTTCTAATCTCGTCCTGCCGGGAAATGTTCCGCCATGGCAAAGCGCCGCCGATCGGGTCGGCCGCGAAGGCTTGGTTCGACAACAATGCTGCTCCGGGAACAAATCACGGTTGAAAGGGATTCATTCCCAGTCGCCACGCACGGGATAGGAAGCTTGGACTGGAAAAGCGCGATCACCGGAAATCCGGCCGGCCGATGGCGTCGGACAAGCCGGCCGATAATCAAGGAGGCGGAGAATGTCTGGCGCAGCGCGCCCGCACGGCATCTGTCCTTCCTGGTGGACGCAGCCGCCTATTATGCTTGTCTCGACAGTACGTTCGATCAGGCGGAAGAGCAGATCTGGATCACCGGATGGGACTTCGATCCGCGGATCAAGCTCAGACCGGACGACCCCCAAGCGGAGTCGCTCGGCAGCAGGCTCGAGCGCCTGGCTGCACAAAAGCCGAAACTGAAGATCCGCATTCTCGTCTGGGCGATGGGACCAATTTATTCGGGAAAGTCGCTCAGGCTCTTTCGCAAGCAGCAGTGGGCGGTCCATCCGCAGATCGAACTTCGCTTCGCGAGCCACCGGGCGCTGCGCGGATCGCATCACCAAAAGCTCGTCTGCATCGACGACAGCATCGCCTTTGCCGGGGGCGTCGACCTGACGGCGCGCCGCTGGGACACACCGGAGCACGCGGCCGAGAACGAGTTGCGGCGCGATCCGGACGGAAAACCCTATGATCCGGTGCATGACATCCAGGTGATGCTCGAAGGCGAGGCGAGCCGCGCCATCGGCGATCTCTGCAGATCTCGCTGGAAAGCCTCTACGGGCGAGGAAATCGAGGCGCCGCCGGCGCGGGCGCTTGCATGGCCCAAGGGCCCGGTGCCGGTGCTCGAAGATTGCCCGGTCGCCATCGCCCGCACGGAGCCGGGCTCCGGAAAAACGCGCGGCCGGCAGGAGGCGTTGCGGCTGACGCTCGATGCCTTGCGCAGTGCGCGAAGTCACATCTACATCGAAAACCAGTATTTCGCATCGGGAAGAATTGGGCAGTTGCTCTGCGACCGGCTGCAGGAGCCTGATGGCCCGGAAGTGGTGGTCATCACCACCCGCAGCTCGCATGGGCTTCTGGAGCGGATCGTGATGGGAGGAAACCGCGACCGTCTCGTTCGGCGGCTCAAGCGGGCCGACCGCTACGGCAGGCTCAGGGTCGCCTACCCGGTCGTTCCCGCCGCCGACGGATCCGAGCAGGAGGTGATTATTCATTCCAAGGTGGTCGCGATCGACGATCGTTTTTTCCGCGTCGGCTCGTCGAACTTCAACCACCGCTCGGCAAGCCTCGACACCGAATGCGACGTCGCCGTAGAAGCCGCCGACGAAGGGCAGCGCGCCGCCATTGCGAGAGTCCGCAACGGCCTGATCGCAGAACATCTCGACATCGAAGCGGACGCCGTTGAGAAGGCATTGAGGGAAACGAACTCTCTGGTTGCCACCTTGGACAGGCTGAACACGCGCCGGCGCGGCATACGCGCCTTCGATGGAATCGATGACGACGGCGCGACCAGTCTCGTCTGGGGCACGGAGATCGTTGACCCGCAAAGGCCGATCCGACCCTTTTACCGCACGCACAAACTCGTGAGGCGCTGGATTGGTCAGCTTTTCGCCTTGCTCGCCAGGCTTTTTTCCTCATCCCGACGGGCAACGAACTCCGCAACCGAAAGCGATATCAAGCCGAGCGGCAGCGGCAGGAAGAAATAGATCGCCCGAAAGGCGATCAGAGCGCCCAGGCTCGCCGAACTGCCAAGCAGAAATGCGATGGTCGCCTCGAGTACGCCGATACCGCCGGGGACATGGCTGACGATCGCGGTCACACCGGCCCCGACATAGGCCATGGCCGTATCGATGAAACTCACCTCCTCGAAGGCGCTGAGCAACTGATGCAACGCTGCGCTGACGCAGAGGAAGTTGGCGACTCCCACGACGACCTGCAAGGCGGCAATCCCCACCGAGGGCATTTCGAAAGTCCAGCGAAAGATCCGAACCGAGCCCCGCAGAAAATAAGCGAGCAGGACGTAACCGGCCGCGGCCGCGATGCAGGCGGTGCCCAGCAGGAAAGCGCCGGTCGTAGAAAATCCGGTAAGCCGCGCGGCACCGGTCGGCACGATCAGAAAACAAAGCCCGGCCAAAGCGACAAGGCCGAGGCCGACGGTGATACCGCAGAAAAGAATGACCTTCGCCACCTCTTCGGCGCTCAACCCCCAGCGCGAGTAGAACCGGTAGCGTACGGCGCCGCTGCTCAAGGCCGCGCCGCCGACATTGTGGCCGATCGAAAGGCTGGTGAAGGAGGCTATGGCGATTTGCGGATAGGCAAGCTTCCGCCCGACATAGCGGATCGCGAGGGTGTCGAAGAGGGTCAGGCAGAAGTAGGACAGAAAGACGAAACCGACGCCCACAAAAAGATTGCGGGCCGGAATTCGCATGATCGAACCGGCGATTTCATGAAAGCTATGTTGACTGAGGGTGCGATAGATCAACCAGCCCGCCACGCAGATACCGGCAGCGATGAACAGTCTTGCTAGAATTCTTCTGGACATCGGCCCTCCCTTGCGCACCCACCGGAACGAAAAGCAGGTGCTGCGTGTTCCGAAGGCGATGCGACAGCGGATACGTTTCCTCACCTACAACGTTCACAGCTGCTTCGGCACCGACCGCAGGCTCGATCCCGCGCGCATCGCCGCCGTCATCGCTGAATGCCAGCCCGATGTCATCGCATTGCAGGAGGTCGACGTCGGCCGCGCCCGTACCGGCGGAATAGACCAGGCCCATATGATTGCCACGCATCTCGACATGGAAGCTGAGTTCCATCCGGCTCTCCACCTGGAGGATGAGAAATACGGAGACGCCGTTCTGACGGCCTTGCCTATGCGGCTGATCAAGGCAGCACCCCTCCCCTCGTCCGGAGAGCCGCGAGGCGCGCTATGGGTGGAGATCGACGTTGCCGACGTCAAGCTTCAGGTCATCGTGACGCATCTCGGCTTGCGCGGCGCCGAGCGCCTGCGCCAGGCGACCGCCCTTCTTGGCCCCGGCTGGCTCGGAGGAATGGCCCGGGGAGACGCGCACGTGGTCCTGGCAGGCGATCTCAACGCCACGGGGCGTTCGACCGCCTACAGGGTCCTGGCCCGACGGCTCAGCGACGCGCAACTGCTGACCGGCGCCAAGCCGCGGCCGACCTTTCCATCGCGGTTGCCGCTGCTGCGCATCGATCATGTGCTGATCGGCAAAGGCATAGAAGTGGCTTCCTGCGGGGTGCACGCCAGCACCCTGGCGCGAAGCGCTTCGGATCATCTTCCGCTGCTTGCGGAACTGGACGTCGTGATGCGAGACGAAGAGCAGGAACCGGCCTGAGAACGACAGCGCCGCGCATCTTGTCGGAGGCGCGGCGCGGTCGGCAGGTTCCGCAGGTTCGTCTCGCCCGAAGCGGTCAGTGCTTGGCCGTCACGTCGCGCTGGTCTCGCTCCAGGAATCTGCGCGTGATCTCACCGGCGTTCTGAGCCAGCCACTCGGCCATCGCGATTTCCTGCTGCAGGATGCTCTCGCAGACCCGCTTCGTCTCCTGATCGCCCGCCTGTTCGGCTGCGGCGATGAGAATCCTGTAGCTGGCGATTTCCATATGCTCGAATGTATAGCTGGCCAGCGTGCCCTTGACGACTTCATCACTGACGAAGAGGCCGCTCAGGCCTTGCCCGAAGGCAACGATCTTGCCGCTGATATCCTTGATGCTCGAGGTTCCGCCGTCGAGCCGTTCGAGGCAGCGCTCGAGCATGGCCGCCTGGTCCTTCGTCTCCTGCAGGTGGCGGTCGATCCTGGTCTTGAGTTCGGGATAGTTTTCTAGCCGGCTCGACTGGCTGGTGAGCATCGTGATCGCCTGCTCTTCCATCGCATGTGCATCCCTCAGCCAAGCCACAAGGTGTTCGTTCGCAGTAGCCATCGGATATTCCTTTCTTTTCGCGCGTCCTCAAACCGGCGGTTTCCCGAAATGTTCCTGCAGAACGGCGCGTGGTCGCGTCACCCGCGGGGTTCGGAACAATTCGACGCCTTGGTGATTGGAGACCCGAAGACCGCAGGTTTCGCGGTTCGGTCTCGACAATCGTCGGAAGGCTCACATGTCCAAGATCCTGGCTGCAGCAGCGATCGTCGTTCTGGTGGTGATTGCGGCGCTCTGGATGATGTTTCCTCTCGACCAGTCGGCCGAATCGGGGCAACCGCCGCCGCATGCGATCGACCAGTCGGAGTAGCACATGCAGGAAGAGCTCAAGATATACCGTCTGTCGCCGCTCGCCGAGCCCGACGATCCGAACTGGCAGAATGCCAGCTACCAGGGCGAGGTCGTGGTGGCGGCAAGATCGAGCGGCGATGCCCGCATCGTCGCGAGCGAGGCGGAACTCGATTTCCTCGAGATCGACGCAAAGCCGGCGGAAGGGGTGACGACCGACATGGCCAGCGCCTTCCGCAGTGATAAGCTCTACACCGTGGTCGAGGAAGGGCCGGCCCCGGACGGCACGAAACGCGGCGTGCTCCGCGGCGAGGTGAGCGTCGACAACATCATCTCGACACAGCTGTAGCTCAAGGATTAACGAGCCTCACAGGCCGAACGGGAACGTGTCCGGCACGCCCGCTTTTATGTGTTGCGCGCCGAGCGGTTCGACCGGCGTCGTCTGATCGAACCAGACGAAGGCGTCGAACTGCCGAGGCAGGGAAGCATGGGCATAATGGCTGAAGCGTTCCGTGTCCGGCCGGTAGATCACCCCGATGAAGCGCTCGAGCATCGGTTTGAGGAGACCGTCGCGCAAACGCGCGTGGCGCGCGAAGTCGATGAGGAAGCGTTCGACCCCTGAGTCGTGCATCACGCGCTCGTAGCTTCCTTCGAGCGAAGGCCGGATCGGCTTCACCTCCATATCGCCATCCCAATCGCTTGCGGCAGCCACATGGCCGCCATGCGTGCCGAAACCGATCAGCGCTGCCTGATCGCCAAACCGCTCGCGGCAGAGCTGACCGATGTTCAGCTCCTCGCGGGCCGTGCCCATGTCAGTATGGCGGGCATCGCCGATATGGGAATTGTGCGCCCACACGACCGCCTTCGAGCGAGCGCCGCGTGCATTCAACAGATGCTCGAGCGTCTCGAACATATGGGTGTCGCGCATGTTCCAGGAGTCGGCCCCGGCATAATACATGATACGGTAATACCGCTCGGCCGAGGCGACGAGGCGCGCGTTCTGCACCGCGTCGAGAAGCTCGTCGCCGCTGTCGCGCCCGGCTGCGAGCTGCCTCTCCAGGAGTTCGCGGCATTGCTTGACGACGGCCTCTTCGCATTTGCGGAAGCCCTTGGTCATGGCCGCACGGCCATAGGTCGACGGCTCGTTCTGCCAGGGGGTCAGGCAACCGTAGCGCTCGCGGGCGACCGCGGCGGCATCGGGGTCGGACTCATCGAGATACCGGAGAACCGCCGCAATGGAGCCGCGCATATTATAAATGTCCAGGCCGTAAAAGCCGGCCCGGTCGGAAAGGCCCCTGCGGCCGTTATGTTCGCGCATCCAATCGACGAAATCCATCACTTCGCGGTTGCGCCACATCCAGGTCGGGAACCGCTGGAACGGCGCGTCGAGACGCATGCCTTGAGTTCGATGTCGGACATAGCGGTCTACTGCCGCCGCATCCGGCCAATCCGCCTCGACCGCCACGATCGTGAACCCATGCTCCTCGATCAGGCGGCGCGTGATGGCTGCGCGGGCGCGGTAGAATTCCGACGTGCCGTGGCTCGCCTCTCCGAGCAGCACGACCCGCCGCCCGGCGAAGCGATCGAAAAGCCGCCCGAATGCCGGATCGTCGAGACCGGGCAGCGGCTCGGCCGCCTCTGCGACCATCTCGGGCAGCGTCGGCGCTGGTCTGAGCCTTGCTCGGGACCGAGCCCCCTCCTCATCCCAGCCGTATTCGCCGACGAGCGGCACGAATCTGACCCCGCCGAGGTCCTGCTCCTCGAATGTCGTGGCGTTGACGCGCGTGACCTTCATCAGGCGCTGCTCCTCAGGGGGGCCGACGGGTATGACGAGATGGCCGCCAAGGTCGAGCTGTTCCTTGAGCGCGTGCGGTACCTCGGGGCCTCCGGCGGCGACCAGTATGGCGTCGAAGGGTCCCGCCTCGGGCCAGCCGGCCGTGCCGTCGCCGACACGCACATCTATATTCCCGTAATGGAGCTCGGCAAATCGTCTCTCGGCAACCTCGGCGAGGCCGGCATGGCGCTCGATCGTATAGACATGTGTCGCGATCCGGCTGAGCACCGCCGCCGCGTAACCGGATCCGGTCCCGATTTCGAGCACCGTATCGCCCGGCTGGACTTCGGCGCGTTCGATCATCAGCGCGACGATATAGGGCTGCGAGATGGTCTGGCCATGGCTGATCGAAAGGGCCGAATCCTCATAGGCGAACTCCTCGAAGCCCGGGTCGACGAATGCCTCCCGCGGGACGACACCCATCGCCTCCACGACATGTCTGTCCCTTATCCCCCGTCGCGAGAGATGCGACGTGATCATCCGTTCGCGGGCACGGGAAAAATCAATCATGGGGAAGCCTTCCTTGCGTCTCGTCGCAACCGCCCCGCCAGATCGCCTCATTGTTTCGCGAAGGGGCGCAGTGATCTGCCTCCTTCGGACGACCGGTTGGCTTTGCGGACCCGAACGCGGCGTTCAGCCGTGCCGCGGCAGCGGCACCTGCCCCGTCGCTACAGCGCCGGGCGGCTCAGGCGTTCGCGTTCGCGTTCGATCTCGTCGAGGCTATAGGGACGGGAGGCGGTGTCGAACCGGGTCCAGCCATCCTCCGTATAGGCGCGGCGCCGGACCGATATGTCGACGGCATCGCGGTTTCTCAAAATCCCGTCCGCCTGTGCGACCAGGGGCTCCTCGGTCCTGACCACCACCAGCGTACCGCCTCGACGCACGCCCTCAGCGTAAAGATGCGCATCCTCCTCCTCAATCCCGGAATCGGTGAGCGAACCGATGATGCCGCCGGCCGCACCTCCGGCGAGAGCGCCGGCCGCCGCGCCTGCGGCGGTCGACGCCAGCCACCCAGCCGCGACCACGGGTCCGACCCCAGGTATGGCCATCAGGCCGAGGCCGGTCAAAAGCCCCAGCGTGCCGCCGCCCACGGCGCCCAGACTCGCACCGGCACCGGCACCGCTTGCCGCACCGGAGCCGTCGCCCGAATAGCGGTCGCCCGCATTGTTGGCGACGATGCTTATATTTTCGGAAGGAAACCCTGCCGCTTCCAGATCGCTCACGGCACCTCGGGCTTCGCCGTAGTCGTCAAACAGCCCTGCCACGGTTCTCATCGTTTTCTTCCTTTGATCTCTAAAGCGCGACTACGTTGCCCTGAAAATCGAGAGCGACGGAAACGGGCTTTCCGTCCTTCATCGCGGTTGCCCGCCAGATACCCTTGTCATCGAGCTTCAGCTCCTTGACGTCCGTGTAGCCCGCCTCCTGCATCCGTTCCCGTGCCTGGTCTTCGGTGAAGCTGTTCTTGCCGGGGACAGGTGCCGTCGGGTTCTGCGTGTCGGGAGTGGCGATGGCCGGGGTGTTGCCGGCCGTCTGCGCGAAGGCCGGCACTGCGGCAGCGCTCAACAGTACCGCGACGCCAAAGACGATGTTCCTCATGGCCATTCCTCTCTCGGGAGCCACATTCGGCCAACCAAACCGTCCGGGCCAGATTTGGTTCCGCCGGCAGTCGCCGGCATGATGAAAGGCAAGCGCGCCGGCGCGCCCCGGCTTTGAAGGCCGGACGGAACTTTATCGCCCTTCCCCGGTTGCATCCGTTCTGCTGCCGGTATCGTACAGCAGCGTTGGAGGATGCGAGATGGCTACGAACGTAAAGGACGGCAAGACCGCCAAGAGCTCGAAAGGGACGCATGGCGGAAACCGTGCAGGCGATCAGGCGAAGAAGGACGACGTCAAGAAAAGCAGCCAGGCGGCCGGCAAGGATCCAAACCGGGGTAGCCGCTGAGCGGCTGCGCCACGACAACCGCGACGCAGGAACTGAACGGAAGGAGTAACTATGCTGAAGTGGGCACTGATATTCTTCGTTATTTCACTGATAGCCGGGTTCCTCGGGTTTTCCGGCGTCTCGGCCGCGACGGCGGGGATCGCGAAGATACTCTTCTACATTGCGGTTATAATCTTCCTCGTTTTCGTCGTACTGGCACTGGCCGTCGGAGGTGCCGTGACCTAGCGCCTCCAGGAAAAGTGTGTAACGATTTCCCATCTGAGTAGTCTCAAAATAAAAGCGTCTCACTGCTTCAATGAAACAGCGAAACGCCTTGGGCGAACGCGACACTCCTCAAGTCAGTGCAAGCTCTTGGAGTGGCTGCGCAAGAGTGATCTCGCCTCCATCGCCGAACTCGGCCGCATGGCTGCAACATATTGCTCGGTCAACTCCAACATGGCGAGCGCGATTTCCTGCCATGACCAGCCCGCTTCCTCGGCCAGCGCCGTAAGGACCAGGAACTCGTCCTCCATGGCGCGCTGACACTCAAGGTCCCGGCTGTTTTGCTGGGTGTGGATCGTGGGGCTGATGACAGGCATATGCTCCTCCCTCAGCGGCGCATCAACAGACGCGCGCAGTCGCTGTAGCGCTTTGATTTACCTAATTATTCTGCCCTTCGCTTCCGCTCCGGGCACTCATGCGGTAGCTGCCAGACAAACGCCATGACGTGGCCGGCGGTTCCATCACGTTCGCGTCCTGGTGCATCCCAGCTAAAGCAGCGGAGGCAAAGTCCGGGGGCTTGAGGGGATGCATTCCCCCACCATCGGGCAAGCGGAACTTCCGAAAGACTGGCGTGTTGTCAGGGAAGTCTCGTTCATTTGGATGACCAGCATGACGTCAATGCCCCCGCGCTCCCCTTCGGAACACCCGTCCGAGCCGCTCGCGCTGCCGCGTCTCGTCGACGAGGAGGCCGAAGCATTCGTAGCCGAGGCGATTGCCGAGCTGGGCCGATCGCAAATTCCGTTCCTGATCGGGGGCACCTTCGCCGTCAGCGCTCATACCGGCATTTCGAGGCCGACCAAGGATCTCGACGTCTTCTGCAAGCCGGGCGATTACACCCGCATCCTCAATCATTTCAAGTCGCTCGGATACGCCGTCGAAATCGAGGACGATCGATGGCTGGGCAAGGTCTTCAAAGGGAAATCCTTCTTCGACGTCATCTTCTCCTCGCCGAACGGAACCATGATGGTCACCGACGCCTGGTTCGCCAATGCTCTGTTGATCGAGATCGGTGCCTCCACCTGTGCGATCGTCGCGCCCACGGAACTCGTCTGGTCCAAGGCCTTCATCCAGCTTCGCCACCGCTACGACGGCGCCGACGTCGCGCACCTGATCCTGAAGGCACATGACCGAATCGATTGGGCAAGATTGCTCGGATACATGGAAGCGCACTGGGAGGTCCTGCTCATCCACCTCCTGAACTTCCGATGGATCTATCCCTCCGAGCGCGACAAGGTCCCGCTATGGCTGATGGACGAGCTCTTGAGCCGGCTGGCGGCGCAGAGAGACCTTCCACTGCCCCTGACGAAGATCTGTCGCGGCCGGATGTACTCGCGCCCCGACTACGAAATCGATGTGAAGGAATGGGGTTTCGCCGATGTCGGAGGCGACGCCGATGTCAGCGCAGAAACTGAGGATACGGAGTCATGAGCAAGTTGAAGGTGGCCGCCGTGGCGGACCTGCATGTGAAGGAGGACCGATCGGTCTCCTATAACGACCTCTTTGCGGAAATCTCGCGCGCCGCGGACGTGCTGGTAATTGCTGGTGACCTGACGGATCTCGGCAAGCCTGCGGAGGCGGAGCTTCTCGCCGCCGATCTGAAGTCCTGCACGATCCCGGTCGTCGCCGTGCTCGGAAACCATGATCATCAATGCGATGCCGTGGAGGAGGTTTCGTCGATCCTCGTCAGGGCGGGTGTGCATCTTCTCGACGGTCAGAGTGTCGAAATTTCGGGCGTCGGCTTCTGCGGAACCAAGGGTTTCATCGGCGGCTTCGGCCGGCATATGCTGGGCGCCTTCGGCGAAGCGGCGATAAAGACCATGGTCGGCACAAGCGTCGACGAAGCCATGCGGCTGGAAAACGCCTTGAGGGCTACCAGGGCGGAGCGCGCGCTCGTCGTGCTGCATTACGCCCCGATCCCTGAAACCGTTGCCGGAGAACCGAAGGAGATCTATCCGTTTCTCGGCTCGTCGCGGCTCGCGGAGACGATCGACCGCTTCAAGGTAAGCGCGGTCGTCCACGGCCATGCGCACCGGGGCGCCTATCAGGGGCAGACGCCCGGCGGCGCCCCCGTCTTCAACGTCGCCGCCCATGTGGAGAAACCTACGGGCAGACCCTACGCCATACTCGAGCTCTGAGGCACTTCGGGAGCACTTCCAGAAAAAGGGATAGCGGTTTTCGTCCGCAAGTACGCAGCTTCAAAGGGGTCCTGTCACGGCCTCAGGACCACCTTGATGCAGCCGTCCTTTCTCTCCGCGAAAGTCTTGTAGAGTTCGGGGCCGTCGTCGAGCCCGCCGCGGTGGGTCACCACGAAGGACGGATCGATCTCGCCTTTCCGGATGCGGTCCAGGAGCGAAGGCAAATAACGCTGAACGGGGGTCTGGGCCATCCGCAGCGTCAGGCCGCGGTTGATCGCCGAACCGAGCGGTACCTTGTCGAGATAGCCGCCATAGACGCCGACGACGGACACCGTTCCGAAATTCCTGCAGCAATGGATCGCCTGCCGCAAGACATGCGGGCGGTCCGTCCCCATGAAGGTCGCCACCTTCACGCGGTCGACGAGCGAATCCAGGCTCGCCCGGCTGTCGGCCTCCGTGCCCACGGCGTCGATGCAGGCATCCGCGCCCCGACCGTGGGTGATCTCCATGATCCGGTCGTAGATGTCCTCCACCATGTAGTCGAGCGTCATGGCGCCGGCGGTCTCGGCAAGCCTCAGGCGCTCCGCAATCGTATCGACGGCGATGACCCGTTCGGCGCCGAGCAGGAATGCCGAGCGGATCGCCATCTGTCCGACCGGGCCGCAGCCCCAGACCGCAATCGTCTGCCCGGGTTCGATGTTGCAGAACTCCGCCGCCATGTAGCCCGTTGGGAAAATATCGGAGAGGAAGAGCGCCTGCTCGTCCGTGAGTTCGTCGGGAACTTTGATCGGCCCGACATCGGCGTGCGGCACGCGCAGATACTCCGCCTGTCCGCCGCTATAGCCGCCGAGGAGATGGGAGTAGCCAAAGAGGCCCGCGGGCGAATTGCCCCAGAGCTTCGCCGCCTTTTCCCGGTCGGGATTGGTTCGCTCGCAGGCCGAATAGAAGCCTTCCCGGCAGAAGAAGCACTCGCCGCAGGCGATGGTGAACGGAACGACCACCCGGTCGCCGACCTGCAGTCCGGTGGCGCCCTTTCCGACCTCCACGACCTCGCCCATGGTCTCATGGCCGAGGATATCGCCATTCTCCATGGATGGAATGAGGCCGTGAAAAATATGAACGTCCGATCCGCAAATCGCACAGGCGGTGACCTTGATGACGGCGTCGCGATCATCTTCGATCTTCGGATCCGGCACGCTCTCGCAACGGATATCGCCTTTGCCGTGCCATGTCAGGGCTTTCACGTCGGAGCTCCTTGTCGATCGCTGAAAGGAAAAGAAAAGGACGGGGCGTGCTGCTCGTCCTTTCACGTTCCTCCAAACACGGAGCCTTGGCAGGTGTTCCCTGAAGCCGGGCGATCACACGACGAGCACGAAATCTCCCGAAGTCAGGCTCGGATGCGTCGAAAGCACCGCGAACTGCACGGCCGTGTGACCGGAAAGGCTACCGTCGGCGTCATAGTAGAGCGCACCGCTCGTCGTGTCGTAGATGATCTTCTGGTTCGCGTTCTGCGCCGCGGTCGCATCGGCCGCCGCGTAGAACTGTGTCGCCGCCAGCGTCCCGCCACTCAGCGTGGTGAAGACGCTCTTCGACAGGAAGAGCCTGTCTCCGGCGGTGAAATCCAGAACCGTGTCGACATTCGTGGATCCGAGAGCGAAGTCGAACTGGAAAATGTCCGCACCCGCACCACCGAAGAGGATGTCGCTTCCGCCGCCGCCCGAAAGAAGGTTCGCGTTCGCGTCGCCGCTCAGGCTGTCATTGCCGGTCCCGCCCCAGATGTTCTCGACGTTGCGGATCGTGTCCTCGGCCACGCCCCCGACCGTGACGGTCGCATAGGCGGCGCCGTCGAGTGCGACGGAGACCGATGCGGTCTTGTCCCGGTAGCTCGCCGTATCGGAGGCCGCTCCGCCGTCGAGAATGTCCGCTCCGCCGCCGCCCGTGAGGACGTCCTTGCCGTCATTGCCGCTGAGGGTGTTGGCGAGGCCATCGCCCGTGAGCGTATCGTTGCCCTTGCCGCCGAACACATTCTCGATGTTGCGGATGGTGTCTTCGGCGACGCCGCCGACGAAGACGAAGCTGTCGCCGGCGCCAAAGAGGGTCACATCGACAGACGCCGTCTTCTCACGGTAATCGGCAGTGTCCACACCTGCGCCACCATCTATGAAATCGGCGCCGAGGCCTCCCCGGAACATGTTGCTCGCGGCGTCGCCGACAAGCGTGTCGTCACCCGAACCCGACAGAATGTTTTCCACACCGCGGATGATGTCTTCGGCGACGCCGCCGACGAAAACGGTCGCGTTCGTCGTGCCGTTCAGTGTGACGGTGATCGCATCGGTCTTCTCGAGATAATCCGCGGTGTCGACACCGTTTCCGCCGTCCAGCACGTCGTTGCCGAGGCCCCCATTGAACGTATCGCCGCCATCATTGCCGATAAGCACATTAGCCAGGCTGTCCCCGATGAGCGTATCTGCGGCCGAGCCCCCGGCGATGCTCTCGAAATTGCGGATCATGTCCTCCACCACGCCGCCAACCTTGACGCTCACGAAGTTGGCTCCGTCGAGCGTGACGACCACGGATGTCGTCTTGTCCCGGAAATCGACCGTGTCGACGCCGGCGCCGCCGTCCAGCGTGTCGGCGCCCGCGCCGCCGCGTATCGCATTGCTGCCGCCGTCGCCGGTCAGCACATCTGCACCGGTACCGCCAAAGATGTTTTCGATATTGCGGATCGTGTCCTCGGCCAGTCCGCCTACCGTCGCGATCGCGTTCGCGGCGCCGGCCAGCGCCAGAACGACGCCTGCCGTTTTGTCGCTGAAGTCGACCGTATCAGACCCGGCGCCGCCGTCGATAATATCCTGGCCGCCACCGCCTTTGAGGAGGTCCCCACCCCCGCCTCCGAAGAGGAGGTTGGCCTGCGAGTCGCCGGAGATTACGTCCGCGACCGCGCTGCCGATGATGTCCTCGATATTGCGCAGCGTGTCCTCAACGGCGTTACCAACGATCACCTTCGCATCGTTAGCGCCGTTGAGCGTCACCGCGATGCCCTTGGCGGAAGCCGAATAGTCGACCGTGTCGTTGCCCGCCCCGCCGTCGAAGACGTTCTGGAACGCATCGCCGGCGAACACGTCGTCGCCCGAGCCGCCGATGACGTTCTCGATGTTGCGCAGCGTATCCTCCGCGACGCCGCCGACGAAGACCGTCGCCGCGTTTGCGCCGGCCAGGGTCACGACCAGCGACGCCGTCTTGTCGCTATAGTCAGCCGTGTCGCTGCCCGTGCGTCCATCCAGAAGGTCGCCGCCAAGCCCGCCCCGGAACGTATTGGCGGCGGCGTCACCGGTAAGCTGGTCGTTGCCGGACCCGCCGATAACGTTCTCGATATTGCGAACGGTATCCTCGACCATCGCGCCGACGGTCGCGACAACGTCGGTCGCACCATTAAGGGCAAGAACGACGGATTGGGTCTTGTCACTGAAATCGGCCGTGTCGCTGCCGGCGCCGCCGTCCAGCACGTCGGCACCGAGGCCTCCGCGAAACGTATTGGCGGCCGCATCGCCGATGATCGTGTCATCTCCCGAGCCGCCGACGATGTTCTCGATCTTCGCGATCAGATCCTCGGCAACGCCACCAACCGTCACGATGATCGGCTTGCTTCCGTTCAATGCCACGGCAATCGCAGCCGTCTTGTCGCTGTAATCGGCGGTGTCGCTGTCTTCGCCGCCGTCCAGGGTATCGGCGCCACCGCCTCCCTTGAGCCAGTCGTTGCCGCGCGCGCCCGATAGCTTGTTTGCCTCCACGTCGCCTATGAGCGTGTCGTCCGACGACCCGCCGACGATGCTCTCGATACTGCGGATCGTATCCTCGGCGACGCCGCCGACGAAGACCGTCGCTGCGTTCTCGCCGTTCAACTGCACGACGACGGAGGACGTCTTTTCGCGGAGGTCGAAGGTATCGGCCCCCTCGCCGCCGTCGGCCGTGTCTTTGCCGGCCCCGCCAAAGAGCGCGTCGTCGCCGGCACCGCCGTTGAGAATATCGTTCCCTGCTTCGCCGCGGAGGATATTGTTCCGGTCGTCACCGGTCAGGATGTCGTTGCCCGAGCCGCCATAGACATTTTCGAAGTTGCTGATGGTGTCCTCGGCGACACCGTTGACGAACACCGTTGCGGGTGTCACCCCCGCCAGGGTGACCACGACGGACTGGGTCTTGTCGGTATAGTCGGCCGTATCGTTCCCGGCGCCGCCGTCGAGGACGTCGTTTCCGCCGCCACCTCGGAACAGGTTGTTTTGGGCATCGCCCGTAATAGTGTCGTTGCCGGAGCCCCCGTAAACATTCTCGACGTTGCTGAGAGTGTCCTCCGCGACGCCGTTGACGAAGACCGTCGCGGCGGTCGCACCGGTCAAGGTGACTACGACGGAGGTCGTCTTCTCGCTATAGTCGACCGTGTCAACGCCCGCGCCGCCGTTGATCACGTCGGCGCCACCACGTCCCTGAATGAAATCGTCACCGCCGAACCCGCTGATCACGTCGTCTAGGTCCGTGCCTATGAGAATGTTGTTTCCGGCTGTGCCGTTGATGACTGCCATGGAAATTCCCCCCTGAAGGCTCCCGACGAGACCCAGCTAAGGTCAACGCGCGCATGTGAAATACCCCTGGCCGGTCGGCCAGAGGGGCTCCTCGTGGTTACATGACGTTCGGATCTCCCTCACCGCGATGTCGAGCGAAGCGGGCCACTATAGCTCGTGCCCATCACGCACGCGTCGCGGCTTCGTCCCGTCCTGCCAGGGTGCGGCCTGGTTGCGGTCTCTGATCCTGCCGCCGCCCGCTCCCGACTTGGCAATCGCGTTGGAGGTGAGGCTCGTAGACAGAAGCATCGGTACGAGCGGCGGCGTCGAAACCGCGAAGCGGCCGCAGCTTCTTAGAAATTCGCGGCGATCCTCTTCGCTGTTCGCGGCTGGGTTTCTCGGTTCCTTGAATTTCATAGTTCAATTTCCCTTCGTCCACTCGCGCGACTGTCCTTGGGAATACTGCCACTACCGGTCGGGACTGAATATATAGAAAACCTTATAGTAGAAGCGGACGCATGCCGCGCGGAACCGTCCCTATAGCGTTTCCTATATTTCGTCTCTGATTATCTGGTGCGATCATGCGCTCGGTGGAGTCGTGTCGACTTCACGCCAAGAGCATCGCAGCAACAAATCTTAACCTTTTAGAGGAAGGGGCCACCTATGCTTACACGTAGGAGAATTGTTTCCGTATGCGCGCTGGGAGTATCTTTCCTGATGGTGCTTCCGCTGGTCTCAATTACCGTATTTGACGGATCTTCCGACAAGGCCTTTGCGGACAGCCGGGATATCGGCCACAAGAAGGGCGACAAAGGCAAACAGGACAGCGGCACGGTCAACACGGGAGATTGATCACACCCCGTGCAACAACTTACCGACGCTTGCGTGCCGCAAGCTTATCGGCACTCGCGTGTCGCAAGCTCCATTTCAGCTCGGAGGCTCAAATGCCTCCGTTTTTTTGCCTTCGAATGGCTCACGATCTCAGGGGATTGGTGTACTGGACGTGAAGCGCGGCAAGCGTCGCACGATTGCTGATGTCCAATTTGCGGAATATGTTGTGGAGGTGGATACCGACCGTACCTTCGGAGGTGCCGAGTCTCGACGCGATCATACGGTTGGAGAGACCGCCGCAAATCAGCGCTGCGATCTCGCGTTCGCGCGGTGTAAGCAGACTGAACCTCTCCAGCGTCGCGTCTTCGCTGACTTGAGACGCCTTTTCCATCAGATCCGCCGGAAGCCACTTCCCGCCCATGGCGACCTGCCGCATGCAGTCCAGCAGCGCTTCGGGGGCATATTCCTTCAGGAGAAGGCCGGAAAGCCCCATCTTCAGCGCTTCCGCGACCTGCGGGCCGCTGATCGTCGCGGTCAGAAAAATGACCCTCGTCAGACGACGGGTGCCACGCATGGCCCGCAGAATTTCCAATCCGCCCATGCCGGGTATGGCCACGTCGAGGACCGCGATATCGGGCTGAAGGCGGGATATGAGTGACACCGCCTCGACGCCGCTCGCCGTTGCCGCGACGATCTTGAAGTCCGGCGCCGCGGCGATAATGTCCTGAAGCCCTCTCAGGAGCAGCGGGTGATCGTCCACGAGCAGCACTGAATGCATCACCTGAACTCCAGCTTCAGCGGCAGGGTGATCTGGAGACCGAGGCCCGGCGCATTCCGGCAAACCGCGAGCTTGCCGCCAAGCTCTGCGACCCGCTGCGACAGCGAGAAGGGTTCCTTAAGTTTGAATTTGAGTTTATCCGGCATTCCAGTGCCGTTGTCGGTGATCTCCAGGTTCAAGAGCTCCGCGGTCCTGGCGAAAGCTATTCGCAACTCAGTGGCTCGCCCGTGGCGCACCGCGTTGGCGGCGGCCTCGGAGATCAGCTGCATGATCTCGTAAAGCATCCACTTCGGGATCATCAGTTCCGCAGGTCCGAGCGAAACCTCGATCGCGCAATTCCATTGCGCTTTCAGAAGGTCGAGAAACTCCGGCAGTTCCTGGTCGAGCCTGGCAAGGTTACCCTCCTCTCCCGGCCGATTCTCGTCTACGAACTTGCGGACGCATTGCTGCTGTTCCAGGATGAGCGAACCCACCTCCTTCAGCTGGGCCTTTGCGCCTTCCGGGATCCCTTCGCCGATCAGTTTCAGTTTGAGACGGGCAGCGGTGAGGTTCTGGAGCACGCTGTCATGCAGGTCCCGGGCAAGGCGCATGCGTCCTTCGGCGCGGGCCGCCTGGATGAGGGCGACGCGTTCCAACTCCGCCCCGACCCGCGTAGCCATGATCCGAGTCAGGTCCTTGGTGCCGTCGGCTGCATTCCCGAAGCTGATGACGAAAACTGCGCCGCGATAGCGCAGGCTCGAAAAAGCGGCCGAAAATACCTTGCCATCAGGTTGATCGGAGCTTGCGCGGATCTGGGGCAGGTCGGCGAAAAGGCCGTTCAAGGTCTCGCCATTCTTGGAGTAGCGCCCGTCGTAACGATCGGGATCGTGCCGCCGCCAGAATTCGGGCTCCTTGAGGTCGGCGAGTTGGAGCGTTCCGCTTGTCCAGTATGCGGCGCATCCGGATTCGAATTCCTGCTCGCGCCAGATGACGAGCAGGTGTGCGTCACCGAGAACGCCGGAAGCGTGCTCCAGCAGAATGCTCAACCAGGAGACCCGGTCCTCCCCGATCGCACCCTGGGGCCACTGCGCCAGATGCGCCAGGCGCTGGCGGCTTCGCTCCCTGTAGGCTCCGAAATAGCCAAGCGTCGCGGCGATGAGCACGAAATAGGTAGAGCGCATGATGAGCAGGTTGAGTCCGGTCTCGCCGTCGAGAAGAGCGGGAAGGCCCACTACGAGCTGGACGAGGAGAGCAACCAAGGCTCCAAGCGCGGCTCCCTTCAGCCCCCAGCGCATCGTCATCGCGAGGATGACGAAGGGGAGGATCGAGAAGAACGGACTCGCCAGTTCGTTTGTCAGAAAGGTCAGCCAGCCGACGACCGCCGCATCGACACCGTGAATGAGCAGGTGCACCGGACTGATAAACGAGTAGCGCAGCGGAAAGATGACCAAGGCTACCGAGAGCAGAAGGTAGAGGCAGAGAACGACGCGCGATTCATAGAGCATCGAGTTCGGCCGGGTGGGATCGAGATAGATCGCCAGGATAGCGAAGACTGCCGTTATCACGCGGCCGAGGCAGATCAGACGTTCCGGATCGGTGCGCAGCAGCCACTCGCGCGCCAGCCCGGCAAATTCCTTGGCGGGACGGTGAGCGCGCGCAGGCGCGTCTTTCCGGGTCGGCTGCGTGATCGCCATGCGCAACTCTACCTTCGCGCGATCGCGGAAGTGAAAATTTATATTAGTATGCCGCGATCTTCACTGCGAATGAGGCGAAAGTCAAGAATCCGTTCCCCTAAGCGCGCCTGAAGAGACGCGCGACGCTGGAGCGGCCTCTGCCGACGGGCACGCGCGGCTTGCCGAGGACCAGCGCGGCGACGGCAATGCCCAGCACGCAGACAGCGGCCGTCGTTGCGACCGGGACCCGGCGGGACGAGCGTAGCCCGCCGCCTATGCCGCCGGGCTCGGCCGGTGCCCTGAACAGATTGCCGTGGCTCCTCGCTACGCGCGGCGCCCGGCTCAGATAGCGCGATGTCAGCTTCGCCATAAGCCGGGGGGTCAGGTTCGGCGCGAGGAAATGCGCAAACCGCGTCAGGTCGGCGACGAGGCCGACGGTCAGCGAATTGCGCGGGCGTTCCGCCAGTCGCACGATCGCCCGGGCAGCACGGCGCGCATTGTAGACGGGCGGGGGAACACTGAGCCTGCGACCGGTGTAGTTGGCGCCGTGCCTGACTCCTGGTGTGTCCATGAAGGTCGGATAGACGTCGCAGATGTGAATGTCGCGCTCGTCCGCAAGCTCCGCCCGAAGTGCTTCGGAAAAGCCCCTGAGGCCAAATTTGCTGGCGCTGTAGGCCGCGGCAAAGGGTGCAGAGGCGAAGCCGCCGAGCGAGATCATGTTGATGAAAATGCCGTGCCCCTGCTTGCGGAAGATCGGGACCGCCGCATGCGCGTCATTGAAATGGCCGATCAGGTTGGTGCGGATGACCTGTTCATGCGCTTCGATCGGCGTTTCCTCGAAGCGGCCGACGGCGCCGACGCCGACATTGCTGAACCAGACGTCTATCTTGCCGAAGCTCATTGCCTTCCTTGCCAGGTCCTTGACCGCATCGGCGTCCGTCACGTCGGTCGGGGCGACGAGGACCTCCGCCCCGAGTTTACGGCAGGTTCTGGCTACCCCGTGAAGCGCGGCCGCATCGCGGGCCGCAAGCACAAGTTTCGACCCGCGCCGGGCAAAGGCTTCGGCCGTGGCCTGTCCAACCCCCGACGAAGCCCCGGTGATGACGACCACTGCATCTTCGAGAGAATTCAACATATCGCTCCTCCATCGACAGTCCGCACGTCGGCCGCAACCGCATCACAAGTATCTCCCCACCCGCCGCGTATGGAACAGCGAGCGATCAAAGATGTTCCGGCCCCGCCCGCGCCGGTCCGCTAACGCTTCGTCTTGCCAGCGTCCGAAACCTTGCCGCGATGCGGATCCTTCAGGTTCTCGCCGACGGCGTCCCGGTCGTGTTCCGGATCATCCTTGGCGGGAAGGTATCCTCTCGGGCGCGTCTCCTTCGGTCCTTCCCACCGCGGCGACTGCTCGGTGGTGCCGGGGGCGCCTTCCTTTGGCGTTTTCATCGTCATTCTCCATCAAGCTGCAAGGCGAACCGGCCATTGGGCATCCGGATCGCACTCATTCCTGGTCTTTCATGTCGGGCAGGGGATTGCGTTGATCGGCATCCTCCAGGTCGGACTTGACGATGTATTCATCCCGCTTCAAGCGCGCCGCCTCCCGCGCGGCCTTGGCGTTCGGGATCTCGTCCGGTTCGATCGGGGGTTTGTCGGCCTCCGGGCGCAGGTCGCTGTCCTTCTCGACAGACCGTTCTGCGGTCTTCACATCCAGGGGGGCGGCCGATGGGCGCTTGGCTCTCTCCATCTTACTCTCCTGCTGTTTCATTGGGTCAGGAGGGCAACGTGAAGCCGTCGGCGAAGTTCCATCGGCGGCCTTCTCAAGGCTCCCGTGGCCCGGAACAAAGCCAGTCTGCCCGAGTTAGGGGCCGCGTACTCGCCGGGGCAGCCCAGCGATGCCGATCGCCATTTCAGAAGGAGCCTTGCGAAGGAGTTCGTGACCATGGAAAATTTTCCGCACCCTCCCTTTCCCCGCCAAACCCAGGAAATGCCCGGCACCACCGATCAGATGCAGCCGCTGCCGGATCATGGGGAAAATTCCTACCAGGGTTCCGGACGCCTGAAAGACAAGAGAGCCATCATCACCGGCGGGGACAGCGGCATCGGCAGGGCCGTGGCGATCGCCTATGCGCGCGAGGGAGCGGACGTTCTCATCAGCTATCTGAGCGAGCATGACGACGCGATGGCCACCAAGGCTCTGGTGGAGGAAGCAGGCCGCAAGGCCGTGCTTGCCGCCGGCGACATCCAGTCGTCCGACCATTGCCGCAGGATCGTCGAAACGGCCGTTCGTGAACTCGGCGGCATCGACATTCTCGTCAACAATGCGGCCCATCAGGCGACCTTTGAGAACATCGAGGACATCAGCGACGAGGAATGGGAGCTGACGTTCCGCGTCAACATGCACGCGATGTTCTACCTGACCAAGGCAGCGGTGCCGCACATGAAGAAGGGCAGCGCCATCATCAACACCGCTTCCATCAATGCCGACGTTCCCAATCCGATTCTTCTCGCCTATGCGACCACCAAGGGCGCGATCCACAATTTCAGCGCCGGTCTCGCGCAGATGCTGGCCGAACGCGGGATAAGAGTGAATGTCGTGGCCCCGGGCCCGATCTGGACGCCGCTGATCCCTTCTACCATGCCGGAGGATTCCGTCGCCGATTTCGGCAAACAGGTGCCGATGAAGCGACCGGGCCAGCCCGTGGAACTCGCCTCGGCTTATGTCATGCTGGCGGATCCGATGTCGAGCTACGTGTCGGGGGCAACGATTGCCGTGACCGGCGGCAAGCCTTTCCTTTGAGCGAGATGCCGGCACTTTTGGGCAGGGAGACGCCGCGCCACACTCCCGCAGCCCTCACTGATTCCGAAAGTGCGCATGAGTTCGACCATTGCTGCCCGCTGACGCCCCTCCTCTAGGCAACACAACCTATCATTCGTGAATTTCATTCACAGGCATTACGACTGGCGAGGTGCTTATCGCAGCCGCCCGGTTGCAGCATATTGCACTGCGAAACATCACCCCTCGCCAACGTCTTCTAGCCCCCTGTCGCTTCCGCGAATAGCGGGCGGAAAGGATTTGCCATGCCTTTGGCCATCTTCGCATTGACGATCGCGGCCTATGCGATCGGAACCACCGAATTCGTGATCGTCGGTCTCCTGCCGACGGTCGCCACCGACCTCGCAATCACGCTGCCGCTTGCCGGCCTCATCGTCAGCGTCTACGCACTCGGCGTCACCTTCGGCGCGCCGGTCCTGACGGCGCTGACCGGGCGGATCGAACGCAAGCCCCTGCTTCTCGGCCTGATGGCGCTCTTCATCGGCGGCAACACGGCGGCGGCACTGTCGCCGAACTACGAAGTGCTGCTCGTCGCACGGGTGCTTTCGGCCTTCGCCCACGGCGTCTTCTTCTCGGTCGGCTCGACGATCGCCGCCGATCTCGTACCGGAGAACCGCCGCGCTTCCGCGATCGCCATGATGTTCATGGGGCTCACGGTCGCGATCGTCACCGGCGTACCGATCGGCACCTATATCGGCCAGGTCTTCGGCTGGCGAGCGACCTTCTGGGGCGTCTCCGGCCTCGGCGTCGTCGCCTTTGCCGGGATCGCTGCCCTGCTCCCGGGCACGCTCGACAAGGCCGCCCCCGCGAGTCTTCTCGATCAGGTGCGGGTGCTCGGCTCCGGCCGCCTGTTGATCGTCTTCGCCATGACCGCGCTCGGCTACGGCGGCACCTTCGTCGCCTTCACCTTTCTGGCGCCGATCCTGCAGGAGGTCACCGGTTTCTCCGAACGGAGCGTCAGTCTGATCCTCGTGCTGTACGGCGTCGCCATCGCCATCGGCAACATCGCGGGCGGGAGGATCGCCAACACCAATCCCGTCAAGGCGCTGATCGGTCTCTTCCTCCTGCAGGCGCTCGTGCTGGTGATCTTCTCGTTCACCGCAGTTTCGCCGGTGCTGACGCTCGTGACGCTCGCCGCTCTCGGTTTTCTTTCCTTCGCCAACGTGCCGGGCCTGCAGCTCTATGTGGTGCAGCTTGCGATGGAGCACCGCCCCGGCGCCGTCGACGTCGCCTCGGCGCTCAACATCGCCGCCTTCAATCTCGGGATCGCGCTCGGCGCCTGGCTCGGCGGCACGGTGGTCGACTCTCCCCTCGGACTTGCCGCCACCCCATGGGTGGGCGCCATCCTCGTCTCCGGCGCGCTTTTGCTCACGCTTTGGAGCGGCGCTCTCGACCGGCGCGGCGCGGTATCCGGCGAGCCCGCCACTGCCACAGGCTGAAATTTGCAGCAGACGGGCGCTGCCGCCGGCATTGCGGCAGCGCCCAATCCATCATTGCATCGGCAACAGCCGATCCGTATAAAACCGGAACTCACCCCGGACCCGGTGAAACTCCGGGTGGCTTTTCTGGCCGCCGATCCGCCAGACAACGCAACAGCATCAAACCTCGACGACCCGGCTCCCGCCGGCCTGGTGTGCTACTCTTGCGAAGAACATCATGAAAACGACGATTACCAGCTATAGACGCGAATGGTTCTCCAACATCCGCGGCGACGTCCTTTCGGGCATCGTCGTGGCGCTTGCGCTGATACCCGAGGCGATCGGCTTCTCGGTCATTGCCGGCGTTGATCCGAAGGTCGGCCTGTTCGCCTCCTTCGCCATCGCCTGCGTTTCCGCCTTGGCCGGCGGCCGCCCGGGCATGATCTCGGCGGCGACCGCCGCCACCGCCGTCCTGATGGTCACGCTCGTCAAGGAACACGGCCTCGAATATCTCTTTGCCGCCACCCTGCTGATGGGGCTCATCCAGATCGCCGCAGGCTTTCTGAAGCTCGGCCGGGTGATGCGCTTCGTCTCCCGTTCGGTCATCACCGGCTTCGTCAATGCGCTTGCGATCCTGATCTTCATGGCGCAGCTTCCGGAACTCATCGGTGTACCGCACGTGACCTATGCGATGATCGCGGCAGGGCTCGGAATCATCTACCTCTTTCCCTATGTCACGAAGGCGGTTCCCTCGCCGCTCGTCGCCATCGCCGTGCTGACGGCGGTCGCCTTCTGGACCGGAATGGACGTCCGCACCGTCGGCGACCTCGGCGCATTGCCGTCCAGCCTGCCGATCTTCGCGCTGCCGCAGGTGCCGCTCACCTTCGAGACGCTGCAGATCATCTTCCCCTACTCGGTGGCGCTTGCCGCCGTAGGGCTGCTCGAATCCCTTTTGACCGCTCAGATCGTCGACGACATGACGGACACGACGAGCAACAAGAGCCGGGAATGCATCGGCCAAGGCGCCAGCAACATCGCTTCCGGCCTCATCGGCGGGATGGGCGGCTGCGCCATGATCGGCCAGTCGGTGATCAACGTGACCTCCGGCGGGCGCGGGCGGCTCTCGACCTTCATCGCCGGCGCCTTCCTTCTCTTCCTCATCCTCGTCCTGGACGACCTTGTCCGCATCATTCCGATGGCCGCACTCGTGGCTGTCATGATCATGGTCTCGGTGGGCACCTTCTCCTGGCGCTCCATCCTCGACCTGCGCCGCAATCCCCTGCCCTCCTCCGTCGTGATGCTGGCAACGGTCGTCACCACGGTCGGCACCCAGGATCTCGCAAAGGGCGTCCTGGTCGGGGTGCTTCTGTCGGGGGTGTTCTTCGCCGGAAAGGTCGCCCGCCTCTTCCATGTCCGCTCGATGCTCGACGAGAGCGGCAAGATGCGCACCTATCATGTCGACGGCCAGATCTTCTTCGCCTCGACCGAGGGTTTCATTGGCGCCTTCGACTTCGCCGAACCTCTGGAAAAGGTCGTCATCGACGTCGGCGAGGCGCATCTATGGGACATCACCGCAGTCGGCGCACTGGACAAGGTGGTGCTCAAATATCGCCGCCATGGCGTCACCGTCGAGGTGATCGGCCTCAACGAGGCAAGCGCTCATATGCTCGACCGCTTCGCCGTGCACGACAAGAGCGAAGGCGCGGCGCTCACCGCAACACATTGAATTCATGAGACCCCGGGTTGAGTCCGCTCAACCCGGGAATCTCGTCCGGGATAGGGTTGCCGTGCCGGCGAGCAGGCCGCCTGGCACTTTTTCGATTGCAGTCAGACGAATTATACCGAAGGGTACCCCTACGGCTCGCGACTACAGCAGCGTACTGCCGAGACACTCCCGCAGGTTCTCTACTATCTCCGCGATCCAGGAATCGTTCATCAGCTCCAGCGGCGCGTTGAATGAAACCGCAACATTCACTTCGTATTGGCCACGTCGCGGGACTGGTAAGCCGATGCCACCCTCGCCGGGCAAGTAATATCCCATATTTACCGCATAACCGCGACGGCGCGCATTGCTTACCAGTTCCGTCACGACGCCGGCATCGACATGTCGCAGCGAAGGGTGCGTCGCGTAACGCTCCGAATTGGCGCCGATGATCTGAGCCGCATTCTCCTCCGGCAGCATGGAGAGCAAGGCTACACTCCCCGCGGCGACGCCCATGGGCACTCGCGCGCCCACGCCCATCGTGAATTGCCTCCGTGTCGAACGGCTGATCATTTCGGCGCAAACAGCATCCACACCCGCCTGCACCATCAGATAAACCGTGAAACCGGTTCGCCGGGCGAATTCGGTCATGCCGGGTCGAATCAGTTGGATCTGCGATTCCAGCCGCTCCTGCCGTTTGGCCAGCATGTGAATTGCCGGACCCAAGCGGTAGTACCCGTACCGCCCCGCGGCCTCCGCAAAGCCCTTTTGCAGCAGCGCGGCGACACTCCGGTGCGCGGCCGACTTCGCGCTGCCCGATCTCCGCGCGATTTCCGCCAAACTCAGTCCTTCCGGCCCCGCATCTCCAAGGACGATCAGTATCTCCAAGGCCCTCTCGGCGTTGAGAGAGGAAGCTACGTTGCCCGACATGGTGTCTACCTTTCGATTCGTTCCGATAATCGGAACAATAATACCAAATATGTATCGATTAAAGGAATTCGTTGACACGATTGGCGAAAGGCAGCATCTTGCCCTCAAGGAAACGGAGTTTTCCGGACAGGAGAGGAGGCTGTCGTTCACCGGTTTCCTGCGCCCGACCATGCGGCGCAGGCGTCGGCTGGATATGCTTTTGTCAGGCGCCTCCATCCTGTCCGGAGTCTGACAAAAGGCGAGTGAATGCTGCCATTTCTGATCAAGCGCCTCGGGTTTGCTGTCCTGACCCTGTTCAGCGTGCTTACCTTGGTCTTTCTGATCGTGAGGGTCCTGCCCGGCGACCCGGCTCTGGTCATTCTGGGAGATCAGGCAAGCCCGGCCAGCATCGCAGCGCTGCATGCGCGGCTTGGCCTCGACCAGCCCGTACTCGTGCAATACGGCCAGTTTCTCCTGCAGGCGGTCCAAGGCAATCTCGGCAAGTCGATGGTGACCGGTCGCCCGGTTTCGGAAGAAATTCTCGCGGTCTTGCCATATACCATGGAACTGACGATCGCAGCGCTCGCGCTCGGCGTGTTGCTAGGCGTTCCCGCTGGCGTCTGGGCTGCCGTAAAGCGCAATCGCCTTCCCGACTATTTTCTACGCTTTATCTCGCTGCTCGGCCTTTCGCTGCCGGCGTTCGTCGCGGCGATCGTGCTGCTGATGGTCTTTGCGATCCAGTTTCGCTGGTTTCCCGTCATCAGCGCAGGCACCGGTGAAACGATAGCCGACCGACTTCGGCAAATGGCGCTGCCGACGCTGGCGCTTGCACTGATCATGATGGCTTACATCACGCGCGTGACCCGCTCGGCCATGCTGGAGGTGCTCAATCAGGATTTCGTGCGTACAGCGCGCGCCAAGGGCGCCAGCCCCGCCGCCGTGGTCTGGAAGCATGCTCTCGGCAACTGCATGATCCCCATCACCACGGTGGTTGGGCTCTATCTCGGCATCTTGATCGGCAATTCAGTGCTGACCGAGATCGTGTTTTCGCGCCCCGGGCTGGGCAAGCTGATCCTGACCGCACTCACGCAGCGGGACTACACTCTGCTCCAGGGCATGATCGTCGTCTACACGCTGATGGTCGTCGTGGTGAACCTGCTGACCGACCTGACCTATGGCTTTCTTGACCCGAGGGTGCAGTACAAATGACCGACGCCACCATCACACCCTCGCAACCGATCAATCGCCGAAGCGCCTTTCGCTATTTTCTCGCACAGCTGAACGCCTCGACATGGATCGGCATAGTCATCGTCGTATCGCTGGTCCTCGCCGCGTTCTTCGCACCGCAATTGGCGACGCATGACCCTGCGCACCAGAACATCATGGATCAACTGGCCGAGCCAGGCTCAAAATTCTGGCTGGGCGCGGACCAGTACGGCCGAGACATCTGGTCGCGGATCGTCTACGGCGCCCGTTATTCGCTCACTATCGGCTTCTTCGCCATTCTGACCGCGCTGGTGGTCGGCACATTGATCGGCATGATCGCCGGTTATGTCGGCGGCCGCATCGACATCATCTTCATGCAGGTCATGGATGTGGTGCTGGCCTTCCCCTCGCTCATTCTCGGCCTCGCACTCGTGGCGTTGATGGGTGCCACGCTGAGCAACATCGTCATCGCAATCGCTTTTACGGCAACGCCGGCCTTCGCTCGCATCGCTCGTGCCGGCGTCATCACACAGCGTGACCGCGAATATGTGCAGGCATGCCAGGCGATGGGTTTCTCAGGACCGAGGATCCTGTTCAGGCACATCATGCCGGCGATCCTGCCGGAGGTGATGGTCATGGCCTCGCTGTGGATGGCCACCGCCGTGCGTACGGAAGCGTCGCTGGCGTTCATCGGTCTGGGGCTGGCGCCGCCGACGCCGACCTGGGGCGGGATGGTGCGCGACGGTTTCGACAACATACTGAGTTCATTCCATCTCGCACTCGTTCCCAGTCTGGCGATCCTGCTTCTGGTGCTTGCCTTCAACCTGATCGGCGACGGCCTGCGCGACGCTATCGACCCCCGCCTGAAGGATGCCTCGTGATGGAAAAGAACCCTGTCATTTCGGTACGCGATCTCAGCGTTGCCTTCGGCAGCACTAGGGTCGTTCATGATCTCAACTTCGAGATCGCTGCAGGGAGCACTCTGGCTCTGGTGGGGGAATCCGGTTCCGGAAAATCGGTAACGTCGCTCGCGATAATGCGGCTTCTGCCCGAACGCGTCGCACGAGCCGGAGGGTCGATCACACTTGATGGCCGTGACCTTCTGACGCTGACCGAACCGGAAATGCGGCAGGTGCGCGGCGGACGGATCAGCATGATCTTTCAGGAGCCGATGACGTCGCTGAACCCGGTCCAGCGCGTGGGCGACCAGTTGGCCGAGGTGATCCGCATCCACAAGGGGCTTAGAGGCCCCGCGCTGAAGGAAGCCGTGCTGGAAATGCTGCGGAAGGTACGCATCCCCGACCCGGAAGCGCGCATGCACCAATATCCGCACACTTTCTCCGGCGGAATGCGGCAGCGCGTGATGATCGCCATGGCTCTGGCCTGCGATCCCGCGCTGATCATCGCCGACGAACCGACGACCGCACTCGACGTGACGGTTCAGGCTCAGACACTGGCCTTGCTGAAAGACCTCCAGCGCGAGACCGGCGCTGCGGTCCTGTTCATCACGCACGACATGGGTGTCGTCGCGGAGCTTGCCGACGAAGTGCTGGTCCTGCGCAGAGGACGCGAAATCGAGAGCGGCACCGTCCATGAGGTCTTCTCCAATCCGAAGGACGCCTATACCCGCAGCCTGATAGAAGCCGCTCCCAGCCTCGTGGGAAAACTTGGCGAGATCAGCGTTCCTGCTCAGCCGGTGCAAGGCGTGCCGGCCTCTTTCACCGGCGAGGTGCCTGTGCTCGATGTGAGCGACCTCACCGTGCGCTTTCCGGTACATAGCGGGTTCTTCGGTCGTCTGACGGGCATGGTGCATGCGGTCGAACGCGCATCCCTTGCCATAACGAAAGGTGAAACGCTGGGTCTGGTCGGCGAGTCGGGCTCAGGCAAATCGACGATCGGCAAGGCCATCATAAGCCTCGCCCCGATCGATTCCGGCAATGTCCAGGTTTCCGGGCAGCGTGTGGACTATGGCGACCCGCGGAGCCTTGCTCGAATGCGGCGCGACGTGCAGATGATATTCCAGGATCCCTATGGGTCGCTTGATGCACGACAGACGATCGGCTCCGCAATCCTAGAGCCGATGCAAGTCCATGGGCTCGCCAAGGGTGCAGAAGCCTTCGAGAAGATGCAATGGCTGATGGAGCGGGTTGGCCTCGACCCATCCCGCGCCTCGAGCCTGCCGCACGAATTTTCGGGCGGCCAACGTCAGCGGATCTGCATCGCGCGCGCCTTGGCAATGTCGCCGAAGCTCATCATAGCCGACGAAGCGGTCTCGGCGCTCGATGTCGCGATCAAAGCTCAGATCATCGACTTGATGATCGATCTGCAAAAGGAATTCGGCGTCTCGTACCTGTTCATCAGCCACGATATGGCCGCGGTGGAGCGTATCTGCGATCGCGTGGCTGTCATGTACTTCGGCGAGATCGTCGAGATCGGCAAGACCGAGGACGTCATAGGCCGACCGGGCCATGAATATACCAGGCGCTTGCTGTCGGCTATCCCGATCACCCACCCCGACCAGCGCGGCCGGCGCCCGCCACCGGGCGTGGACGTCACCCAGCCGCGTAGTCCCATCAAGCCTCTCGCATACCAGGCCCCGGCGCCCCGCTGGTCCATGGCCTCCGAAGGGCACTTCATCCGCAGCGCAACCTGACCCCAACGCAGAAGGACCATCGACGTGCACACGATCGAAAAGCTTGCAGCCTTTGTCACCGGCTGTTCAGCGGCAGACATACGGGGACAAGCGCGTGAAGCTGCATCCCTTCTCTTGGCTGACCTGATGGCTGCGACGGCGGCTGGTCTGCATTCGCCTCTCGCGTCGGCTGCACGTGCTGCCGCGGTCGATCTATACGGAATCGGGCCGGCAACAGTATGGCTGACCGACATCAGCCTTTCGCCTGCCGGAGCGGCCATGGCCAATGCCGCGGCGGCCAGTGCACTTGATATCGACGACGGCCACCGCGGTGCTGCGGGTCACGCCGGAGCCGGCGTCATTCCCGCGGCTCTGGCCGTGGGACAGGCGCTTGGCTCAAGCGACGAGCAGATCATAAACGCGATCGTACTCGGCTATGATGTCGCGCTGCGAGTGGCCTCGTCTCGTCCCACCTCGACCATCGACACCTACAGCAGCGGCCGCTGGGTGGGTTACGGAGCTGCTGCCGCTGCCGGACGCCTGCTAGGCTTGACTGCCGAGCAGCTTGCAAACGCATTGGCCATTGCAGGTGCCGAAGGGCCAATAAGTTTTCCGACGGGCAGCTCGAAGTACCAGGGCACCACCGTAAAGGAAGCAATCCCCGCCGCCGTCACGGCGGGTCTGACAGGCGCCTATCGCGCTCGCGCGGGAGCGACCGGGCCGCTCGACCTTCTGGACAATTCCTCGCGTTTCGACCGCGAGATCCTGATCGGGGGACTTGGGCAAACCTGGTGGCTGCAGCAGTGCTACCTCAAGCCATACGCTTGCTGCCGATACATGCACGCTGCCATCGACGCTGTTCTGCAATTGCGCCAGCCCGGCAAGACAATCCACAGTCTTCGAATTGAAACGTTCCCACAGGGGTTGAAACTCTCGAACGCTCGGACGCCGAAGACGCTCGAGGCCGGGCAATACAGCTTCTACTTCAGCTGCGCTCTGGCCGCTTTGTATGGTCCATCAGCCCTCCAGCCTGTGGATCCGGCCCGACTGACCGATCCGGACGTGCTTGATCTCGCTGGGCGCATCGAACTTGTCGCGCATGAGGATTTTGCCGGGTCTTTCCCCGGGGGCACGCCCGGCCGCGTGATCATCGATCAGGGCGAAGGTCCGCAGACTGCCACCGTGCTCCATCCGCTGGGCGACGTTGCCAACCCGATGTCCCGCGACCAAGTGACGGAGAAATTCCGGACGATCGGCGCAGCAAGCGTCGATACGGTTTGGCTGAACGACATCCTCCCGGCACTCGACGGGATTCTGGACCATGGTTTCGGGGCGCTTTTCTCCGCGCTGAACCCTCGCCAGTACAATCTGAATAAACGCAACATCATGCTAATCAAGGAGGTAGCGCAATGATGCATTTCAAGTTCCCGAGGGCCTTGGCTCTGGCGGCGATTTTGGCTGGCAGCGCGCTCGCTACCCTGCCGGCGATGGCCGCAAAGACGGAGCTCACTCTCGGCGCGGCAGCGGCCGACATCGGCAATCTCGATCCGCATTATTCGGCGAGCACCACCGACCGCACGCTGGTCGCCTGGATCTTCGGCGGCCTGGTCCGCTTCGCCCCCGGCACGACCGACCCTGCCAGGATCGAACCTGACCTGGCCGAAAGCTGGGAATCCAGCCCGGACAAGCTGGTCTGGACCTTCAAGCTGCGCAAGGGGGTACAATTCCATCACGGCTATGGTGAAGTGACCGCCGAGGACGTCGTCTTCAGCCTGCAGAAAGCGGCGGATCCCGAGCGTTCGGCATTCGCCACTGACTACGCGTCCTTCGACAAGATCGAGGCCGTCGATCCCTATACCGTGCGCGTCACGCTGAAGAACGCCATTCCAAGCGTGCTGGGTCCATTGGCGAACTATGCCGGCGGATTCATCATCAGCAAAAAGGCGTATGAAGAACGGGCCGAGACCTTCTCGCGCCGTCCGGTAGGATTCGGCCCCTTTCAACTCGACTCGATCGAGCCCGGCGTGGCCGTGCATTTCACGGCGCATAAGGATTATTTCCGCGGCACGCCGAAACTGACGAAGGTAACTTATCGCTTCCTCAATGCTGCGGCTGCTCGCGATCTGGCCTTTCTTGCCGGCGAAGTCGACGCGGCCACCGGGCTTGCCGACCCGAATTGGCTGAAGCGCACCCTGGCGGCCGATGGCACCACCGTGGACATCTTCGACCCGGCCGAACTGACCGTGCTGCACATCAACACCAAGAAAGCGCCGTTCGACGACATCAAAGTACGTCGTGCCCTGGCCTACGCCGTGGATCCGAGCCGTATCGCCACATATCGCGGAACCGAATTCACCCGCGTCGGAAAGTCGGTCATTCCCTCGAACAATCTCGGCTACACCGAAGACAACGGCCATGTGGAGTTCGATGCGGAGAAGGCAAAGGCGCTACTTGCCGAAGCAGGCTATCCGGACGGCATCACGGTCAAAATGATCTCGAGCCAGCTGCCGAGCTATGAATCCTCGAATCAGATTCTTCAGGCTCAGCTTCAAGAGGCGGGCTTCAAGCTGGAACTGCAGCCGGTTGAACACGCCACATGGCACCAGATGATCCGCCAGGACCTGAGCCCGCTCGTCACCTATGGCGCCGCCCGCTTCCCCGTCGCGGATGTCTACCTCAGCCAGTTCTTCCATTCGAACAGTGCAATCGGCTCGCCTGCTGCGGTAACGAACTTCAGCCATTGCGACGTGGCTGACAAGCAGATCGAGGCAGCTCGTGTCGAAACCGATCCTGAAAAGCAGCTCCAGCTGTGGCAGGAGGCACAGCGGCTCATTCTGGAGGCCGTCTGCGGAATTCCGGTGACCGAGACCTCAGGCGTTTGGGCGCGGCGGAAAACGCTGGATTGGGGATTTGACTTCCAGGGTTCGATGTCGCTCGGGCCGCTGGTGACCGAACTCACCCACTTCACGGAATGACGATCCACGGGCTGCGGGCGACCGCAGCCCATTTCATATGAGCCAATTATGTCCAAAGACATTTTCCCGAGCTATTCCAGCCCATGCGGCTGGACCGCAATGCTGCCGAAGCGCACACCCAGCTTCCCGCTGCAGAATGATCTCACCGTCGATTATGCGATCGTCGGCGCCGGCTACACCGGCCTGGCGGTCGCGCGCCGGCTCCACGAGCTCGATCCGCAAGCGAGGATTGCGATGTTTGAGGCATCGTCCGTCGGCGAAGGATCTTCCGCCCGCAACTCCGGTTTCACCGGGTCTGAAGTGCTGCCACGCACCGCCACCCTGGCCGGCGCCGAGAAGGCGCGCCGTCAAACGGCTTTGATGAGGGAATCCTTCGACTGGCTCAAAGGCACGATCGCAAGTGCCGGCATCGAATGCGATCTGCAGAAGGTCGGATCGATTCGCGCTGCTGCGACCGAAGCCGGCGAGGCCTCGCTCAGGCAGGTCGTCGAAGTCGCAAAGGCCAACGGAATCAGCCACACGGTGCTGGGCAGGGATGAAATAGCCGAGCGCATCGGATCGGAATATTATCGGTTCGGCATTTACCTGAACGATACTTATCTGCTGCAACCGGCAGCGCTCATTCGCGGTCTGGCCGATGCTCTCCCCGACGCTATCGCCCTTCATGAAAATACAGCGGTCCGACGATTGAAGCGGAACGGCAAGGGCTGGGAACTCCTGACCGACGGCGGCGTGGTGCGCGCGCGATGCGTTGCTCTCGCAAACAACGGGTTCATCCGGCGTCTCGGTTATCTCAAGCACCGCATGACCACGATCTTCACCTATGCCGCGGTGACGCGCCCTGTTTCCGAGGCCGATTTGGGTCATCTCGGCCAGTCGCCGGCATGGGGTCTCCTGCCGTCTCATCGGCTTGGCACGACCTTGCGACGTATCGGGCGCGACCGTCTCATGGTGCGCTCACTCTATGCCCACGAGCACGAAGTGCCCGTCGGCGAGGCGTCCGCGAAGCTGCACAACCGCTTTATGCGGCGGTGGCCGGGCTTGCATCACGTGGAACTGGAATATGTCTGGGGCGGCGCCACAGCCTTCACGATGAATGGCGCGCCGTGGTGGGGCAGGCTCGAGGACGGCCTTTTTGCCTCCGCCGGCTGCAATGGCAGCGGAATAGCAAAAGGCACGATGCTGGGACGGCATCTGGCCGAGCTGATGCTTGGTACTGGCGATCCAGCAAAGATCAGCGGCGCGATGGGAACCGCCAGCCTGATCGCCCCCGAACCGTTCCGCAGCATTGGCTTCCAGATAGTCTCGGCGATCGAAAGCCGAAAAGCCGGTCTGGAAGCCTAGAGCGTTTGAAACGACGCACTTCCGGCCGGAACACGTCACACACTTTTCCTGGACTCTAATCCAAGGGGAGAACCGATCATGAAAGTAGAACGCTTCGACGTAAATGCACGTAGGAGCCGCCTCGTGAAATGTAACGGCGTCTGTTACCTCTCCGGTCAGTTTTCGGACAATGCCGGTGACGTAGCCACCCAGACCCGGGAAACGCTGGCGAAGATCGATGAGTTGCTTGCACGCGCAGGCACCGACAGATCACGTCTGCTGACCGCGGAAGTCTGGATCACCAGCATGGCTGATTTTGCGGCGATGGATGCAGTCTGGAAAGAGTGGGTAGCACCGGGAAATCCACCGACCCGTTGCTGCTGCGCCGTAGAGCTGGGCGACCCGGACATGCGGGTAGAGATCATGGTTACCGCTGCCTTCGGCGATGCGGAGCTGACAAGCCTGTAGAGCGTTCCAGTGTTCACTGAAACGCTCCGGATCAGGATGATTTCAGGTCCGTCGACCTAAAATCATGAACGTGATCGACTCCTACAGTTGGAGCCGGCTACGGGCGAAAGCCGTTACACACTTTTCCTGGAAGCGCTCTGGCCCCTCCTGTGCGAGGCCACTCCCGCGCCGGCCCGTTCTTCCGCAAAGTAGTCGCGCGTCATTTGGGCGATGACCGGAGACAGGAGCAGCAACGAGATCAGGTTGGGAATAGCCATCAGTGCGTTCAAGGTGTCAGCCACCAGCCAGGCAAAGTCGAGGCTGAGCGTGGCGCCGAAGAACACTGCGACGGTCCACACGATGCGGAACGGTATCGCGCTGACGGTTCCGATCAGGTATTCCCAGCACTTCTCGGCATAATAGGCCCAGCCGAGGATCGTCGTGAAAGCGAACAGTGCCAGTGAGATGGTCACGAGATAATTCCCATAGCCGGGCAGCGCCGCCTCGAACGCCGCAGAACTCAGCACCGCTCCGGTTTCACCCGAGGCCCAGACGCCCGATACCATGATCGCCAAACCCGTCAGGGTGCAGACGATGATCGTGTCGATGAACGTGCCCATCATGCCGATGACGCCGGAGTAAACGGGATTGGCGGTCGAGCCGGCAGCCTGTGCGATACCGGCGGTACCGAGGCCCGCCTCGTTCGAGAAGATGCCGCGCGCCACACCCATGCGAATCGCCATCAGCACAGTGGAGCCGAGGAAGCCGCCGGTGGCCGCCGTCGGGCTGAATGCCTGGGTGAAGATGGTGGCGATGGCCTGCGGAATGTTACCGGCAAAGACGACAAGGACGGCAGCCACGCAGACGAGATAAAAGATCGCCATGAAGGGCACGACCTTCTCGGCCACGGCGCCGATTCGCTTGATGCCGCCCAGGATCACCGCACCCGTCAAGACGGTCATCACGATGCCGCTGATCCAGGTCTCGATGCCGAAAGCGTTCTGGACCGCACTGGCGATACCGTTGGCCTGGACCATGTTGCCGATACCGAAACCCGCCAGTCCGCCGAAGATGGCAAAGGCGGTGCCCAGCCACTGCCAGTGCTTCCCGAGTCCGTTCTTGATGGCGAACATCGGTCCGCCGGCGTGTTCGCCTTTGTCGTCAACCTCGCGATATTTCACTGCTACGACGACCTCGGCGTATTTCGTCGCCATTCCGACGAAGGCGGTAACCCACATCCAGAACAGCGCACCTGGTCCGCCCACCGCGATGGCGGTAGCGACGCCGGCGATGTTGCCCGTGCCGATGGTGGCCGACAGCGCCGTCATCAGCGCGGCGTAGGGCGTAATCTCGCCTTCGGCGGCCCCACCCGGCCTGCGGCTTTTCAAGATCATGCGGAAGCCGTAGGCCACTTTGCGGATCGGCATGAAGCCCAGGCGAAGCTGAAGATAAAGACCGGTGCCAATGATCAGCACGATCATTGGCACGCCCCAAACGATGCCGTTGAGCCAGTTAAAGAATTGGTTGAGTGCCTCCACGAACTGCTTTCCTTCCTGGTGCCATGTCTTCCGCGAGTCTGCCCACGCCTGCGGCCTGACTAACTTCACGTGCGAATATTGCAAGCCGGCTTGTTCATCGGCCACAGACACCTCGACTCATTCCGATCGAGAATGACTTCTGTGGCCTCCCACTGCGAACACGCAGGCGGTGCCGATGCAGCCGATTCGTCAGGCGCGATGGGTACATGCCGGCCGGCTTGGGAGCCGCGATCATACATAGAAGTCGCCTTTGGTGAATTTCATAGTTCGAATGCTTCTATTTATGAAATTGATGGTGGGCGGCAGATCGGCATGGGAAAGCGGCGCGCCCGGTACGAAACTGTCAGTACTTGGCGCGCGAACATACATGAACATTCAGTTGTCAGCCGGCCCTTCGCGACGGGCCACAACCCGCAGAACAAGTCGGCGCGGAATGTCGCATCGCGCTCTCGGCGCCTCAATCGTCGATGCGGAAGCCCACCTTCATCACCACCTGGTAATGCGCGACCTTGCCATTCACGATCTGGCCGCGAATCTGGTCGACTTCGAACCAGTCGAGATTCCGGGTGGTTTTCGAAGCACGCGAAATCGCGCCTTCGATTGCCTCGTCTATCGAGTTCGGCGAACTGCCGATCAGCTCGATCTTCTTGTAGACGTGCTCGCTCACGGTTTCCTCCTGAAGGGTTCTGGTTTGATCCCAGGCTCGCCGGGTCTCCTTGTTGGCGCGGCAAGAGACGGCGGCGCGATCCGCCGCCAGGGACGATCATGCCCCCGTTCGGCGCGAACCGCCAGCGTTCGAGGAAAATCGGCGTGCGCTGCCCGGCACTGGATGAACGATCCGGCGCTTCGCTCAATCCGGAACAGATCGGCACGGTAAAAGTTCGGGCGGAGACGAGGGCGAATTGATGAAACAGAAACTTTTGGCGCAAGACGCGAGCGAACGCACCTTCATTCTCGTACTCGAGGAGGGCGACGAAGCATTCTCGGCCATTTCGGCCTTCGCAGCGCAGGCGGACATCGCGGGCGCGTCGGTAACGGCGATCGGCGCCTTCAGCAGTGCCACGGTGGGCTTCTTCCGTTTCGAAAGCAGAGATTACCGGAAGATCCCCGTATCAGAGCAATCGGAAGTTCTGAGCGCGATCGGCGACATTGCCCGCGACGAAGCCGGCCGCCCGAGCCTGCATTTGCATGCGGTTCTGGGATTGGAAGACGGATCGACCCGAGGCGGCCACCTTCTCGAGGGTCACGTCCGTCCGACCTTGGAGGTCATCATCCGCGAAAGCCCGACCGGATTGCGCCGGCGCAAGCGACTGGAACTCGGGATAGCGCTCATCGAGCTGGACTCTGAATGAGGCTCAGCTCTTCGCGCTCGAATTCGGGTTGCGCTTGTCTTCCCGGTTGACGTCGCCTTTCGAAGCCTTGGAACCGCCATGCCATTCCTGCGCCTTGCGGGCCTCGTCGCCGCCTACGTGACCCGGTTGGTTCTTCTTGGCGGTGCCGCTTTCGCCCTTGGTCTTTGCACGGTCCGATTTGTGTTCCATCTCGGCGCTCCATTCCTTGTTTCTGGCCGGCACGCGCCGGCGACCTTCGACACGACGGCCGAACAAGCGAGAAACCCATCGGTTCCCCGCAAAGCATGCCGCCGATCTCCCGATTGCGGCAGGACTCTCCCATGGATCGCACTTTGTTTCCGGCAGGACGGGCCGCAATTTCACCAGGGCCGCCAGCTGCTTGACCAGTAACGGCCCTTCAGATCGCTCAGCCGGTCCTCGATATCGGCGATCAGGTCCTCAATGCGCGAGGAGCTTCGCGAATGCCAATAGGGCCGGTTGGTCCCTGCAATGATCAGCCCCAGAAGACCGATCACGGCGAGTGCCGTCCAGGCGGGATGTTCCCTCGCCATCTCCCCGGCCCTTCGGCCGGTGTCCGCGATGGCCCTGCCGGAATAGATGCCGAGATCGGAGAGCTTTTCGGTCAGCGCATTGACCTGCTCGCGCAACGACCTGACTTCCTCTTCCATGCTTGCCTGCTCCGGAACGCCCACCGATCCGTTCTTCGTATCGACCACGCCGCGCGGTATGGTGGATCCGAGTCGCTTTTCCTGTGCCATATGCTCATCCTCCGTATCTGGGTCCCAACTTGTTGGAGACAGCAACCCGGAAACGGCGGCCGGGGGCCCGGAGTTCCTTTTGAGGTTGAATTTGGATCCGATGACGGCCTTTAGGTCGACCCGACCGGAAGCATCGTGACCTAGTGCGTTGGGAAATGATCTACCTGCGCCGCATTTCCCGAAGGCCGCGAGCAGACGAGAAAGAACCTGCGATAGAAGAACGTCCTCAGCCTGTTTCTGAGATCGGCATTCCTGCGCTGGGCCGCCGCGATCGGGCGGCGGGATGGCAACTCTATGTTCTCGAACCCCGCGTCTTCGATCAAAGGGAGAAGTCTTTCGACGGTGAGGCCGTCGCCGAAGGGCAAACGCTCCATGATCGCCCCGTGGCGTTCGCTCATGGCCCCGTCGTAATGCGGGTCATGGCCGATGATCCGCTCGAGAGCAGCCACAGCGACCGACGCCAGACGGCCGAGCGGCGTGGGTTTCGACCAGTCTCCGTCGAAGACGAGCAGCCTGCCGCCCGGCTTCAGCAGGCGGAACCATTCGGCAAAAGCCTGCTCCGGCTCTGTCAGCGTCCAGACGAGATGCCGGCAGACCACGGCATCATAGGTCTCGTCCGGCTCCATCGTGCGCTCGGCATCGGCCAGAATGAAACGGACACTGCCGTTGCCTGCGTGCTTGCGCCGCGCGACGGCGAGCATGGCCTCGGAGAAATCGAGCGCCGTCACTTCGTGGCCGAGCGAAAGGAGCACGTTGGTCACCTCCCCCGTCCCGCAGGCGAGTTCGAGAATCTTCAGCGGCCTCGCGCCCGATGGCCGAAGGCGAGGTCGAACGTTTCCGACCGCTTTGACCAGTATTCGCGGATATCTTCCTTCAGGTGGTGGTTGCGCATGTCCATGGGTTCAGACTCCGGCTGCGGCGATTGCGGCAAGCGGACGCGGGCGTCTTGCGCGATAGCGGATGGAGCAGCTTCCGTCGAAGTCGTGCTCCACCTCGACCTCGATTCCGAACACCGTGCGGATGCGCTCGACCGTCAGTACCTCCCGCGGGCGCCCGAGTGCCACCAGCCGGCCGGCCTGCATCACCGCGATCCGGTCGCAGAACATGGCGGCGTGGTTGAGATCATGGAGCGCTGCGACCACTGTCAGGTCCTGGCGGCGAACGAGGTCCAGCAGGCTGATCTGGTGGCCGATGTCGAGATGGTTGGTCGGCTCGTCAAGGAGCAGTATCTTCGATTGCTGCGCCAGCGCCCGAGCAATGTGCAGCCTTTGCCGCTCGCCGCCGGAGAGCGTGTGCCAGAGGCGATCGGCAAGATGCGCCATGTCCACATTTTCGAGCGCCGCCTCGACGATCTCATCGTCCTCCGGCGACCAGGGCGAAAGCGTCCCGAGATAAGGTGTGCGGCCGAGCTCGACCGCCTGGCGCGCGGTGATCCTCTCGCCGGTCTCGGCCTGCTGCTCGACCAGAGCGAGCCTTTGCGCGACCGTGCGGCGGCCGAGCGTCCCGATCGGAAAACCGTCCAGAAGCACCTCCCCCCGCTTCGGCTTGCGTATGCCGGATATGAGCGACATCAGGCTCGTCTTGCCGGAACCGTTCGGGCCGATGATGCCGAGGAACTCTCCCGTTTCAACCGTGAGGGAAACCTCCTTCAGGATATCCACCCCGCCGGCCGACCATGAAACCCGGCTCGCCGAAAGCGTCATGCGCGGTCCCTCCTTTGTCCGAGTATCAACGCGAAGGCCGGAGCGCCGACGAGCGCTGTGATCACGCCGATCGGCAGGACCTGGCCGGGAATGAGAACGCGCGACAGTATGTCCGCGAGGATCATGAAGACGGCCCCGATGAGCGCTGCTGCCGGCAGCAGGACACCGTGGCGGACGCCGACGAGCATGCGCGCCGCATGGGGGATGACCAGGCCGACGAAACCGATCGACCCGACGATTGATACCATCACCGCCGTCATCATCGCCGAAACGCCGACGAGCGCGAAATAGGTTCGCCTGACCGAGATGCCGAGCGAGGCAGCCGATTCCGACCCGAAGGTAAACGCGTCGAGAGGACGGGCATGCCAGAGGCAGACGACGAGACCGAGAAGCGTCGCCGGCACGGCGAGCCAGGCATCCGGCCAGCGCACGCCCGAAAGGTTGCCGAGCAGCCAGAACATGATGCCGCGCGCCTGCTCAGCCGTCGCCGCCTTGGTGACGATGAAGGAGGTCAGCGCGTTGAAGAGCTGTGACCCCGCCACACCTGCCAGGATGATCGCCGCGGTGCCGCGGCCGGCCTTCACCGCCAGCAGGCTCACCAGGACGAAAGCGACCAGCGCGCCGATGAAGGCGCCGAGCGGCAGGGTCAGCATCCCGGCCCCCACACCGAGGATAGCGACGCTGACCGCGCCCGTCGAGGCGCCGGCGGAGATGCCGAGAATGTAAGGATCGGCCAGCGGGTTGCGCAGCAGCGATTGCAGCACGGCGCCGGAGAGCGCGAGTGCCGCCCCGCACGAAGCGGCCACGACTGCCCGGCTCAGCCGGTAGCTCCAGATGATGCCCTCGTCGATCGGCGCCAGCGGATAGCCGGCGTTCCACAACCGGTTCGCGACTGTCTGCGCAACGGTCTTGAACGGGATCGCCGTTTCGCCGATCGCAGCGCCCATCCAGAGTGCCGCGAACAGGATGACGAGCGCGGCGAGAGCTGCGCCGACGCGGCCCGTGCCCGTTCGCCCGGCCTGGGTCAGCACGCGGCTCACTTGCCCAATCCACCCTTGGAGGCCAGCCCAGCCTTGGAGGCAAGTCCGGCCTCGGCGATGGCATCCGCCAGCGCTTCGATGCCTTCGATCGTGCGGATCGTCGGGTTCATCGCCTGCGCATCCATGGCGAACACATAGCCTTGGGCAACTGCCGGCATGAGGCTCGCCACGGGATCCGTCTTCAGGAATTCGAGTTTGGCCTCGAGGCTGTCGAGCGGGTAGCGTCGACGTTCCATTGAGCCGGCAACGATCATTGTCGGCCCGGCCTTGGCAATGGTTTCCCAGCCGACCGTCGGCCATTCGTCTTCCGTGTCGATGATGTTTTCGATCCCGAGCGCCGCCATAATGTAGCCGGGTGCGCCATTCCTGCCGGCGACATAGGGGTCGGCATCGGCAGCGCTGGAGAACCAGAAGACCGCCGAGAGCTTTTCCCCGGTCGAGGCGACCTTGGCGCGCGCCGCCTCTTCTCGGCTTTTAAGCTCGGCGACGACCTTCTCGCCTTTGTCCTGAACATTGTAGATCTGCGCCAGCTCGCGAATTTCCCGATAGACGAGGTCCATGGTGAAGACCTGCCGGCGCACGCCGTCGCTCGCCGCCGAATTCTCCTTGCCGGTGCAATCCGAAGGCGATGTGTAGACCGGAATGCCGAGCTCCTCGAACTGCTCCGGCCTCGCGACCACGCCTTCCGGGCCGACCTGCCACTGAAATTGGACCGCCACCATGTCCGGCTTCTTGGCAAGCACGCTTTCGAAGCTCGGATCGTTGTCTGCCAGGCGCTCGACCCCGGCATTGACCTTCTCGTAACCTTCGAGGACGGGGCCGACCCAAAGGGCGGTGCCGGCGACCTTGTCCGCAAGGCCGAGCAGATAGAGGATCTCGGTGCTGCTCTGGCCGATCGAGACGGTGCGCGTCGGCGTCTTGTCGAAGGTGATCTGCCGTCCGCAATTCTCGAGTGTCAGCGGATAGGTCGTCTCGGCAGCGAAGGCGGGATGGCCAAGAGCCGTTGCGCCGATGGAAAAAGTGATGAGACCCGCAATGAGCGGTCGTTTCAGAAAGCTGTTCATGAATAGTCCCCGAATGTGAAGCCGCTATGCGGCCGTGATCGTCAGCCTGCCGATCGGTTTCGATCGGATGAGTGACGGCAGGATCTCGGGGAAATTGATGAAAGCGTGCGCCGCAAGGCGCGAAAGATGGTCATGGCTTGCTCCTGTTCCGGGCATCCCCGCCCGTGACGTTGGATCCAATTTGACGGCAGGTCTCCTGGCTCACGGACAGAAGTCGCTCATCTGCCTTCCCGCGCAGCGCGCGCAGTGGCTGGCGCCTTGGCGCCACAAGGATGAACGACGATCCGCTTACAGTTGCGGGGGCAGCCACGGTTTTGGTCCCTCTTGGGTCGTCCGCACCGTGTTCCCTATTAATCCCCTCCACCTCACGGGTAGGGGAACCGTCAGTCCCAGTTAATGTGGAACGCAGCCGCCGGTCAAGGTGGAAGGCAACGGTTATGTCCCGGCAAATGCTGCGGCGATATTTCATTATCGCGAGTCTATTATGTTATACCATTACATTCGTCAACAGCAGATGCTCTGCGCCGTGTCGGCGACAGGTTTACAGGGCGTGGGAGTTCACCGGAGCGCGGTCATGGCGCCGAACGCTTCTCGGCAGACGTGCGCAGCCCGAAACGGGCGATCTTCTCATTCAGAGTGCGATGGGGAATCCCGAGGTGTATAGCGGCCTTCGCCGTACTTCCGTCGTAACGCTCCAGGGCTTCGCGGATCAGATACGCCTCGTAGACTGCGAGCCGCTCCGGCAGTGTGGCATCGACGGGCGCCGGGACCTCTTCGCAATGGTCCGCCGGTTCATCAAGGCCGAGGGCGAACCGTTCCGCGCGCGCCTTGAGTTCGCGGACATTGCCGCGCCATGCCTCCTCGCCCAATTTCGCCATGAGACCGGCCGGCACCTGCCGCTCGGGGCGGCCGTAGCGATGCGCGGCAAGGGAGACGAAATGTCCGAACAGCAGGCCTACATCCTCCTTGCGCTGCCTAAGAGGCGGAATGCGTATGTCGACCGTGGCGAGCCGGTAGAAAAGGTCCTCGCGGAAACGCCCGGCGGCAATCTCGCGAGAAAGGTCGCTCTTGGCTGCGGCGAGGATACGGACATCCACTGGCCGCAGGCGATTTTCGCCGAGCCGCTCGATAACCCGCTCCTGAAGGACGCGCAGGATTTTCGCCTGCAGGCCAAGCGGCATGGATTCGATCTCATCCAGGAAGATGGTCCCGCCGTCAGCGTGCTCGAACTTGCCCTGCCTGTCGGAAAGTGCACCGGTGAAGGCGCCCTTCACATGGCCGAAGACTTCGCTTTCGAAAATGCTTTCCGGCAGTGCAGCGCAATTGATTGCCGCGAAAGGGCCGGCCGATCGCTGGCTTTGCCGGTGCAGGGCCTGGGCGACGAGTTCCTTGCCGGTGCCGGTCTCGCCGATAATCAATACGTCGATGTCGACATCCGCCAGCATCGCGATGCGGCCGCGAAGGTGACGCATGGCCGGGCTGTCGCCGACGACCTCTGGGCGGACGCCCTCCTGGACCAGCCCCTGCAGCCGTGCGAGTTCCTGTTTCAGTCGGCGCTTTTCGACCGCCTTGTCGAGAACCGAGAGAAGATAGTCGGCGTCATAGGGCTTTTCGACGAAATCCTCCGCCCCCTGCTTCATCGCCCTGACTGCCAACGTCACGTCGCCATGGCCCGTCATGAGAACGACAGGCACCTCACCATGCGTCCTCACGATCGAATTCAAGAGCGTCATGCCGTCTATGCCGGGCATGCGGATGTCGGTCACCACGACGTCGGGCTCTTCGCACCGGAGCTGTCGGTAGGCTTCTTCCGGCCGGTCGAAGGCCGAGACCGAAAATCCGCTGATCTCCAGCCACTCGGTGGCGGCCTTCAGAAGATCGCGGTCGTCATCTACGAGAAGGATGTGTCCACGGCTCATTGGGCTGCCTCTGAAAGTCCTGCGCGGTCGACGATCGGCATCGAAACGGTGACCACCGTGCCGCCGCCGAGAGCTTCCGCAAAGGTGATCTCGCCGCCGGACTCGCGCAGGATCGCGGTCGAGATGGCGAGACCGAGGCCAAGTCCCTCGCCCGTCAGCTTTGTCGTGAAAAAGGGCTCGGCGACGCGGTCGCGGTGCTCAGGCGCGATACCTGTCCCGTTGTCGACGACGGCGATGCTCACCTGCCCCGCCTCCACCGTTCGGCGAATGAGGACCGAGGCATCCTTTCGGCCATCGATGGCATCGAGCGCATTCAGGATGAGATTGAGCATTACCTGTTCGAGCTTCACCGCGACGGCCGTGACGAACGTAGCCGGCCCGGACGCATCATAGGACGGGACGACGCCGAGCGCCTTGGCCCTGGGTGCGGCGAGATCGAGCGCATTTCTAACGGCGAGGTCGATATCGACCGGCTCCAGGTCGGAGACGCCCTTGCGGGCGAAGGTCTTCAGATGTTTGACGGTCCGCTGCATCCGCTTGACCAGCGCACGGGCGCCGAGGAGCCGTTCGCCGACTTTTTCCGCGCCGCCTCTCTCGAGGAGAACGCCGGCCGTTGCAAGCGTTGCTTCGAGAGCGGCAAGCGGCTGACTGACCTCGTGTACGATCGCCGTCGACATCCGCCCGAGAGCGGCCATCTTCTCCGAATGAACCAGCCCCTCCTGCGCGTGGCGCAGTTCGTCTTCGGTCTGCTTGCGCATTTCGATCTCCCGGGCGAGTTCCCGGGTTCGCTTCGCCACCTTCCGCTCCAGAATCTCGCCCTGACGTAAGCGTGTCCGGATCATGAGCGCGCGCTGCTGGACGAAGTACAGCGCGCCGGTGGCGAGGAGACCGGCGATCAGCGCGGCAAGTGCCCAGAAGCCGGCAATCTTCCCGGTGTCGCCGGTGCTCGTCGCGGCCAGCACCAGCCAACCGTCAGGGTGGAGGATCGAGAATTTCGCCAGAAGCTGACCCTCCTCCACGTGGATCGCCGAAGCTTCCGCTTCTGCGGATGGCAATCGCACAACGCTTGAAGGGAGGATCGGCCTCGTCGCAGCCACATCCGCTCCGTCATATTTCCTTTCTTCCGCGACCTGCGCCAAAGCCTCCGGCGAGAGCTGCACGAGCGGGCGGTATTTCCAGTCCGGGTTGCCGGAAAGAAAGACAATGCCCCATCGATCGGCTATCGCTGTTCGGATGCCTGCGGCCTTCCAGGTCGCCTCGAAGGGCAGGAGATCCGCCTTCACGACGACGATGATCGGCGGCCGGCCGGGCACGTCGAGCCTCGAGGTCAGGAAATATCCCGGTTTGCGCGTGGTGACGCCGATCGCATAATAGCGGCCTTCGCCGGCGCGAAGCGCATCTTGGAAATAGGGCCTGAAGCTGTAGTCGTGACCGACGAAAGTCTCGGGTGTCGCGAAGTTGCTGGCGGCCAGCGCGATGCCTCGTTCGTCGAGTACGTAGAGCTCTGCCGCACCCGCCTGTGCCACCACTCTCTCGAGGTAGCGATTTGCCGCTTCAAGGACCTCAGGACTCCGTTCACTTTGGGCAAGGGCGCGTATACGGGCATCCTCTCCGAGAACCAGCGGCAGATAGCGGAAGCGCTCGATCTCCGTCTCGATCGCGCGGTTCGTCACGACGAGGCTTCGCTGCAACTGCCCCTCCAAGGAGGAGATCGCCGCACCGAGCGCCAGATGATAGGCCACGAAGGGCGCGATGCCGGTCAAGACCAGCATCAGGGCCGTCATTTTGCCGATGTTGCGCATCATTGCCGTGGCGTCATTCCTCCTGACCGTTTTTCTCCTAGGCGACGGCCCTATGGCTTCGGGCTGCCGCATGGCCGCAGGACGATGGGTTCCTGGCTTTGCGCCGCGAGTTCGCGGCAGCCGGCGGCATCGCAAAGCATCCAGCCGGAGACGGTCGCCCCGGAGGCGGCCAGAACGAGTTCGGGAAGCGGCGGCAGGTCGGGCGTCCAGACCCACCAGCGACCCTGGCGGCGGGCATTCTCTCCCGGCTCCATTCCCGCACCCGAGCCCTGCACGCGCGCCTCCTCGAGAACGAAACCCTCGGCGGTGACGGCCCAACGCTCCTGCCATTCGGTCTTCTCGACCGAATGGGTCCAGCCGAGGGTGAAGACACCCGCAGCAACGGCGACAGCCTTGCCGCCGACGATGCAGGCAAGAGCACTCATGCCGGTTCTGCCTTCTGCCTTCCAGCGGCCTGACGGACGCGCCGCCAGATCAAGAAGGCGAAGGCCGCGGAGAGTGCAAAGCCGACCTCATCGGTGATCGGCAGCGCCGCCAGCAGCGTGAATGCGGCCGCCGCCGCGAGGACCCGCTCGAAAACCCCGAGCCGAACGGCGGCGAAGCCCACCACGGCAGCACCCCAGAGCGCGATCGCCAGGCCGGTCTTGACGACGATATAGGCGACGGCAGCCGGAAAGCCGATGGATGCGGCCATCGCACCGCCATCCTGCAGCATCAGCGCCGGCGAATAGACGGCCATGAAGGGAATGACGAAGCCGGCCGCCGCCACCTTGATCGCCTGGATCGAGATCTTCAGCCCGCTCTCCCGCGCAATCGGTGCCGCCGCGAAACAGGCAAGCGCCACCGGCGGGGTCAAATCGGCAAGAATGCCGAAATAGAAGACGAACATGTGACTGACGATAAGCGGCACGCCGAGTTCCAGAAGCGCGGGTCCGGCGATCGACGAGGTGATGATGTAGTTCGGGATGGTCGGAATGCCCATGCCCAGCACGAGGCAGGTTACCATAGTCAGGAGCAGCGACAGGAAGAGACTCTTGCCGCCGACCGAGACGATGAACTGGCCGAAGGTATTGGCCGCTCCGGTCAGCGTCATCGTACCGATGATCACGCCGACGAGCGCGCAGGCGATCGCCACCGGAAGGGCCGTCTTCGCCCCTTCGGCAAGCGCGTCGCGGCATATCAACAGGGTTTCCCGGCCGCCCTTCAGGAAGGCGTTGCCGGCAATCAGCAGCGCCAGCGCTGCGACGATCACGCCGATGCCGAACTGGAAGAAGGCGGCCGCCACGAGGCCGAGGCCGACCCAGAAGATGATGCGTATGACACCGGCGGGAAGGCCGAGCGCGAGCGAACTGCCGAGGATCAGAAGGCCGGTGAAGGCGAGGCCGACCGTACCGGCGAAAAGCGGCGTATAGCCGGAGAAAAGCAGCCAGACGAGCGCGGCGAGCGGCAGGATCAGATGCCACTGTTCGAGGATTGCCGCCTTGGCCGAAGGCAGCTGGTCCTTGGGCAGGCCGAGCAGCCCGTGCTTGCCGGCTTCGAGATGGACCATCCAGAAGGCGGAAGCGAAATAGAGGATCGCCGGTATGACCGCGGCCTTGACGATCTCGTAATATTCGACGCCGAGCGTCTCGGCCATAATGAAGGCGACCGCGCCCATTACAGGCGGCATGATCTGCCCGCCCATCGAGGCCGTTGCCTCGACGCCGCCTGCAAAGGCCGCCCGATAGCCGAACTTTTTCATCAGGGGGATGGTGAATTGCCCGGTCGTCACCACATTCGCGACGCCGGAACCAGAAATGGTGCCCATCAGGCCGGAGGAAATGATCGCTACCTTCGCGGCTCCGCCGCGCTTGTGCCCGACGAAGCTCAACGAGACATCGTTGAAGAGCCGGATCATGCCGGCCTTCTCGAGGAAGGCGCCGAACAGGATGAAAAGGAAAATATAGGTCGAGGAGACGAAAGTCGGGATGCCGTAGATGCCCTCCGTGCCATAGGCCATATGGTCGATCACCTGCGAAAAGTCGTAACCGCGGTGGTCGAACGGCGGCGGCAGATATTCGCCCAACAGGCTATAGGCCAGGAACACGCCGGAAATGATCGGCAGGGCCGGCCCCATCAGCGCCCAGGCGGCGGCAAAGACGACGGCGAGCGCGACGACCCCGAAAACGATGTCGCGCGGCAGTGGGTCGCCTGCACGCACCAGCAGCTCCGCATATTCGAAGCATTGGTAAAAGGCGACCGCTGCGCCAAGAAAAGCAAGACCCCAGGCGACGATCTTTGCTACCCCTCCGCCGCCCATCGCCGCCAGCAAGGGAAATACGAGGACCGTGACAAATCCGACGTGAACCGCCCGCACGATCTGGCTCGGCAAGTCGAGCATGTGCGCCGCGGTGGCGATCTGGAACACTGAAAAGGCAAATGCGATCGCGAACAGGACGCGGCCGTCCCATGTCGCTGGAAACGCCCGGGTCAAGGCGTCGTGCCGGTGCAGTTCCGCTGACGCAGCTCTGCTTTGTTCATTGGTATGGTCGATCATGATTCCTCCCCCGAATTCCTGAAGCCCGCCGCGTTTGGCCGAATTCCGCGACGCGCTTCAGGGTGTTGCCTGCCCTTCGTTTTGAAACCGCATTGCGGTTTCGGGCGGCGGGCGTCAGAGCAGCCCTTTTTCCTTGTAGTAACGCTCGGCACCGGGGTGGAGAGGAATAGGCATGCCCTTGAGTGCCTCCTCGAGGCGGATATTCTCCGCGGCCTTGTGAGCCGCGGTCAACGCGGGGATGTTCTCGAAGAGCTGCTTCGTCATCTGATAGGCGGCTTCGTCGGAAACCTCCGAATGGGTAACGAGAAAGTTGACGACCGCGACCGTCTGCACGTCGCTATCCTGGCCCTGATAGGTGCCGGCGGGAACGGTCGCGGCGATGTAGGGCGCGCCGAGCTTGGTGGCGATCTCTTCGGGGACGGCGACCATCTGTACGTCGAGCGAGGTTGCCAGGTCCTTGAACGAAGAGACGCCAAGGCCGGCCGACTGCAGCGTCGCGTCGAGCTGCCGATTCTTCATCAGCTCGACGGATTCGGCGAAGGGCAGGTACTCGGTCTTGCCGAGATCGTCATAGCTCATGCCTGCGGCGCCGAGGATCGCCCGCGCGTTCAATTCCGTGCCCGACTTCGGTGCGCCGACGGAAAGGCTCTTGCCCTTGAGATCGGCGACGGTCTTGATGCCCGATTCCTTCGACGCCATGATCTGGATATAATTCGGATAGATGGCGGCGATGCCGCGCAGCTTGTCGAGCGGTGCCTTGAAGCCGGCATCCGCGTTGCCTTCCCAGGCAAGCTTGACCGAATCGCCGAGCGAGAAGGCGATCTCGCCGCGTCCCTGTTGCAGGAGGTTTAGATTCTCGACCGAAGCCTTGGTCGCCTGCACCTGTGTGCGTACGCCTTCGATCTTGTCGCCATAGATCTTCGAAAGCGCGACGCCGAGCGGGTAGTAGACCCCGGAAGTGCCGCCAGTCAGGATGTTGATGAACTCGGCTGCGCCTGCCGACGCCGCGGAAAGGGCCATGGACGTGCTTGCGATCGCCGCGATGGCGGCGCGTTTCACTATTGGATTCACAGAAATTCCTCCCAATCATTCAAACCTTGTGCGGAAGACCGTCACTCCGGAAACGGGCCGCGACGCTACTCTAGCAAGAGATAGGCCAACTCTAAATGATGGATTCTGTGGAGGTACAGCCGACAACTCCGCCATAGCAAGCGGAATCCTGCCTGATTGCGGGACGGGTGGCGGCAAGAATTCGCCAACCGGCTGCCCTCGAGACGAAATCCTGCGTCAACGCCGGCCTTTCGGCGACGCGCTGCCGAAGGTTTGATTTCAGCGGCGGCAGCTATCGGCCGCGCGGTCCCTTGCAGCGGCGGCGATATTCGACCGAGCCGCTCCTCTCGTCAGGCCGCGTTTGCGTTGGAATGTAAGGCTCCAACCGTTTCCGCTGGCCTGCCAGCCGTCGGCCGCCGATTCCGAGCGGCCGGCCGTGGCGCCCCGGCTTGGAGAGCGCGCCTTCAATCTAGATGCAATTTCTGCAGGGTCGATCAGGATCACCAGCATGAAACCGATCGGCGCGAGCACATATGGGGGAATGCCCGTCGGTACGCTCGCGAAAGCGGCGATCGACACGGCCGCGATAATGCACATCAGGTTCGTCAACGGGTGGGCGAGCGTCCTGAGACACGTTTCAGAAACAGTGTTGTTCCGTCCGTAGTCCGACAATGCCATGGGAGAGATCCATCCGGTTGAGTTGTTCCCCTGCCGAGATCACGATGACTTTAGGCCCCGTCGACCCAAAATCATGGAACGTGATCGTGCAAGGAGCCTGGAGCGGAATGCCGGCTTCAGACCGTACACGTTCCGCTCCAGGCTCCAGCGGCGCGAATGCTGCAATATGGACCCTGAGACACAGCTGGCAACGGCCCTAAGACCTTTGCCCTTACGGGGTCGGACCAAGGTCCTATAGATGGACGCGGGTGACACTCTAGCTTCCTGGCTTCCCACCTATACAAGGACCTAGACCTTTTCAGCGACACTTGAGGCGGGGCCTCGCCGCTTTGGCGGGGTCTCGCTTGCGTCGCCACCGCGGGCCGGCGGGGATTCGTTCCGCAGACATGCGAGTGCCCGCGCAGGGGATGACGCGGGCACTGCAACAGGTTGGGGTCCTGAATGTCGCTGGGGGACAGAAGCGACACCTGTTAATTCTTCAGACGAAAATTTGTTCCGCAGCCGCGGGCGCAAAAAACGACGCCGGCCGGCCCCCGCCCACCGGGCAAGCTATCCGGCAGCCGCTACGGCGAAACGGTGCCGGTAGTCGCCCGGCGACAGCCCGACGATGCGGTGGAACAGCTTGCGGAAGGCTGCCGCATCCTCGTAACCGACGGACCAGGCGATCTGTTCGACCGAGCGCTTGGTGAACTCCAGGAGCTCACGCGCCTTGCCGACGCGCAGATGCTGCGCATATTCGATCGGCTTCATTCCGGTCGCCGCCTTGAAACGGCGCAGGAACGTGCGCTCCTCCATCGCCACCACTTTGGCCATCTCCGCGACGCTGACGGCGCGGGCCTCGCGCGCCTGCAGCCAATGCTGCACCTTGAGAATCGCCTCGTCACCGTGATTGAGACGCGGCGAAAAGCTGGAATAGTGCCGCTGCTCGCGGCCGGCCGGATCGATGAGCAGGAAGCGCCCGGTCTCAACCGTGACCGTCGGACCGAACAGACGGTCCACGAGGCGCATGCCGAGGTCGGTCCACGCCATGAGGCCGCCGGCAGTGATGATATCGCCGTCCTCGATGACGATCTTGTCCGGATCGAGCCGGACATCGGGGAAACGGTCGCGGAAGGCGTTCGCGAACAGCCAGTGCGTCGTCGCCGGGCGACCCTTGAGCAGGCCAGTCGTCGCAAGCACGAAGGTCCCGCCGCAAGTCGATGCCAACGTCGCGCCATGGGCATGCCGGTCGAGCAGCCAGCGCGCATAGGGCGCTGCCTCCTCTGCCTCCATAGGTCCCGTCAGCCGGCCGGGGACAAGCAGGATCTCCGGCGCTTGCCTCGACCCGAGTTCGGGATGGGTGTCGAAACATCGCGCAAGACAGCCGTCGTCCTGAAGCCTCCAGTGACTGACCCGCGCCACCGGTCCGCCGCGCTCGGCGGAGAACTGACAGGCTATGCCGATGAGATCCGTCATGCCGTGGACCATTGCCATCTGGCAACCCGGATAAAGCATGAGGCCGATCTCGGCTCTCGATGGCAGTGCTCGTCCCTTCGCCATGTCGCCCCTCTTTGTCGGTTTCGGCCCGCCTAATGTCCGATCCGCCAATCCCGATCATTTCGCAATCGTCCTAATTCTTCAAGCACGGGGCGCGGCAAGTACAGCACGCCACCCGGCAAGCTTCCAACCCGCTGAAAGGATGAAGAAAATGGCTACGATCACCACTAAGGACGGCACCCGCATCTTCCACAAGGACTGGGGCGCGCGCAATGCTCAACCCATCCTCTTCTCCCATGGCTGGCCGCTCACGGCCGACGTATGGGATGCGCAGATGGTCTTCTTTGCAAACAAGGGCTACCGCGTCATCGCTCACGACCGCCGCAGCCACGGCCGCTCGGACCAGGTGTGGGACAGCAACACCATGGACCAGTACGCCGACGACCTTGCCGAATTGATCGAGGCGTTGGACTTGCGAAACGTGATCCTTGTCGGGCATTCGACAGGCGGCGGCGAGGTTACCCGTTACGTCGGCCGGCACGGCACCGGGCGCGTGGCGAAGGTGGCACTGATCGGCGCGGTGCCGCCGCTTATGCTGAAAACCGAGGCCAACCCCGGCGGGCTGCCGATCGACGTCTTCGACGGAATTCGCAAGGGCACATACGACGACCGCTCGCAATTCTTCAGGGATCTGACGATCCCCTTCTACGGCTACAACCGCGAGGGTGCCGCCATCTCCGAGGGAATCCGCGAGAGCTTCTGGCTGCAGGGCATGATGGGCGGCCTCAAGGGCCAGCTCGACAGCATCCGCGCCTTCTCCGAAAGCGACTTCAACGCCGACCTGGCGAAGTTCGACAAGCCAACCCTGGTGCTCCACGGAGACGACGACCAGATCGTGCCGATCGGCGCCTCGGCACGTGCCACCGTCAAGATCGTCAGACAAGCCGTTCTGAAGGTCTACGAGGGCGCCGATCATGGTTTGACGCAGACCCATCAGGACCGGTTCAACGCAGATCTGCTCGAGTTCATCGAAACCTGATCGCCGGCAGCGCCTCGGACCATCAGTAAGCCCGTCGAGGCGCAGCGGCTGCGCCGCCGCCCTCCCGGCTCCTTCCCCCCACAGGAGATGCACCATGATCCCCGGATCTTCCATCGAGACCCTCCTCGCCCTGCACGTCGTCGTTAGTCTGATTGGCATTGCGAGCGGCCTCGTCGCCCTCCCGGCGCTCGGCGCCGGCCGCTGGCTCGGCCATTGGCACGCCGTCTTTCTCGTGACCACCGCGGCCACCAGCATCACCGGTTTCCTCTTCCCTTTCAGCGGGATCACGCCCGCACTGGTAGTCGGAGGGATTTCCGTCCTCACCCTCGCCATCGCCTTTGCCGCACTCTATGCCTTGACGCTCCGCGGCTGGGCGAGGCCGGCCTATGCCGCTAGCGCGACTTTCGCGCTCTATCTCAACCTTTTCGTTCTTGTCGTGCAGAGCTTCCTTAAGGTTCCGGCACTGCAATCGCTCGCGCCGACGCAAACCGAGGCTCCCTTCGTCGTCGCGCAGGCCCTTTTGCTGGCGGCAAGCATGGCGCTCGGCGCAGCCGCAGTCATCGGCTCGCGACAGGCGGCCTTGCCGCTGCCGGTGCGGGCTAGAGGATGAGGAAAGTGTGTGCGGTTTTCCGCGATCAGAAACGCGCCGTATCGATACGGCGCGTTTCGTGCTGTCGGTCAATGCTCGTTGGCCGGCGCTCCGTGTGCCGTGACGATCGCCTGGGCTTCCTTGCCGTAGAGTTCCTCGAAATGATCGAAGCTCTTGGAAAAATAGCCGATGCCCTGGGTGGCGGATCTGAGCGAGCGCGCCAGGTCGTCGAGCGCGCTGCCCGGTAGAAGGGCGCGGAAGATGTCCCAACCCTTTGCCGCCTCGTCCCGGTCGAAGCCGAGGACCTGGCCCTTCAATGCCGCGACGATCGGCACCAGACTGCCCGAATAGACCGATGGGACGTGGATTTCGACGCGAAAGACGGGCTGCATGAGGACGGAGGCTGCCTGCGACAGCGCCTGGCGGACGCCAAGCTTGCCGGCCGTACGGAACGCATATTCCGAACTGTCGACCGAATGGTGTTGGCCATCGGTGAGCAGCACGCCGACATCGATGACCTTGAAGCCGAGGGGTCCCTTCTCCATCGCCTCGCGTGCGCCCGCCTCGACCGCGGGAATGTAGTTGCGCGGCACCGCACCGCCCTTGACCGTCTCGGCAAAGGAAAATCCGTCGCCTCGCCCGTTCGGATGGACGCTGAGCTTCACATCCGCGAATTGCCCGGCCCCGCCGGTCTGCTTGCGGTGGCGGTAGTGAACGTCCGAGGATTTCGAAACGGTCTCCCGGTAGATCGGGCTCGGGGGCCGGTCGCTCACCTCGACATGGAAGACGTCGGACAACGTCCTGCAGACTTCGCGCAGATGTACCGGGCCCTGGGCGCAAACGAGCTGCGCGCCTGTCCCCTCCTCCTGCATCACCTTCAGGCCGCGATCCGTCTCGGCGAGTTTCGCAAGGGTCTCGGAGAGCTTGGTCTCGTCGCGTTCGCTCGCCGGCACCAGTATCCGTTCCAGCATGGGGTTCGGCGGGGTCGTCCAGTCGGGCGGAGCGAGGGCTACACCGGCCGTCAACAGCGACGGGACAGACAGGTGGTCGGATTTGACCGCTCCGAAGAGCTGGCCCGCCTCGGTCACGCCCGTGCCGATGGGCCGGCCGCTTGCGGGATCTTGCAGAGCACCGAGGCTGGCCCCGCCGAGCGCCGCCCCCTGCTTCACGCCGTTCTGGAGAGCGCGGGCAAGAACCGTCTTGCCGACGCTCTGGCGATAGTGGGCATGGAAACTGACAGCGAGGAGCGTCGCCTCGTCGACGCCGGCACCCGCGGCGAGACGCTTTCTCAGCGCTTCGGCGCGCGGCGCCTCGTGGCGGAGCGCCTTCATCAGCCGCATCAGGCCGTTTCCGTGGCTGGCGGAGCCGAGGAGCACCGGAATGATCTTGTTTTCGTTCAGAACCCGTGTCGAGATCGAATATATCGCGTCGCTGGCCGGCTCGCGGTCCTCGATGAGTTCTTCCAGCAGCCAATCGTCGAATTCCGAAAGATGCTCGAGAAGCTCCGCGCGTGCCTCGTGTTCGCGCTGGACCGAACTTTCGGGGATCTCGAAGAGAGAGGAAGGCTGTCCCTCTCGATAGCGCCAGGCCCGCTCCGAAATCAGATCGCAGCTGCCGATGATCCTCTCGCCGTCGCGGATGGGAATCTGCCGCAGGATGAGCGGGCGGCTGCAGAAATCCTGCAGGGCGGCGACGATGTCCCTTATGCGCCCTCGCGGTTCGTCCATGCGGTTGATGAAGAGGATGCAGGGCGTGCCGGACGCCTCGATCATGCGCAAGTAAGGGGCGGCGAGAACCGCCTCGTCCAGTATCGGCGAAACGCAGAGAACACATGCGTCGCTCGCGAGCAACGCATGCTGCGCATGCGCCAGGGCCTCGTTATTGCCGGGGACGTCGAGCGCGCACCAGGCCTCGCCGCCGATTTCGAATTCGGTGAGGCCCAGTCCATATGGCGTAACTGATTTTTTCGGCTCGCCTCCCAGCGAGCCCACCCTTTCCACGAGCGTGGATTTTCCGATCTGCGAAGGACCGAGTACAGTAAAGCAGCGCATCGGCGTTCCTCCCTCTGCCAGGATGACACTGCCGACAGGATGCCCCTCGACGAGCCAAAGCGCCAGAGATTGGTGCTTTTTCTTGCAAAAATTGCGCGTTGGCAGGAGTTGATGCGGTCTATGCGGGCGCGCTCGGCGCGAACTCCGCGATGAGCTCGTGGCGATCTCCCGGATAGGTGAGCAGCACGCTAGTAACTGGTACGCCGCCGCTCCAGGTCCGGCGCTCGATGACGAGACAGGCCGCACCGACCGCAACTTCGAGCGCCTGCGCCGTCGGTCGGCTTGCCGCGACAGCCCTGATGCGATGTTCCGCGGTGCTCCAGGGCACCTTGCCGAGCAGCCACGAGCCCGGGGCGGCGGTCTCGAACGTCTCGGTTTCGGCTTCCGGTACCGCCGAAAGATTGATCAACCGCTCCTCGAGGCAGAAAACGCGCCCGCCGGCAATATGGCGGCAGGTGACGTCGAGAAGCCGCGACGATACAGGCAGATCGATGCGCCCCTCATCGCCGGCACGCATCTTGCGCACCGCTCGGGCGTCGAGACGGTAGGCGTAGTCGAGCCCGAGGGACTGCACCTCCCGCTTGACGTCGTGAATCTCCATCACCGCGGATTGGACCTGCGGAAAGCTGACATAGCTTCCGGACTTGCGCCGCCGCTCGATCAGTCCCCGCTTCACGAGTTCGCTCAGGGCCTTGTTCACGGTCATACGCGAACAGCCGTATTGCTCCGTGAGTTCGTGCTCGAAAGGAATGCGGTAGCCTGGCGGCCAGTCGCCGGAAAGAATGTGGCCCTCGACCTCGCTCAGAATTCTCTGATGCAGCGACAGGGGCTGTTCCTGGCGTTTTTCTTCGGTGTAGGCACGATTGCTGGAAATGGCGGGGCCCTCGCTCGTAAACGACCCCGTACCTTACCCATTTCGCGCCAAGACGACAGCCCTCCCGCATGTTTCCTGACGCGTCGCCTCTTCAAGAGAAGAACTTGCGGCGGATGCGTTTCAATAGAAGAGATGCCACGGCGCCAGGAAGGCGCGCGCCCACTCCTGATCCCGTTCGCCGTCACCCGGGGCGTTCTCCCGGTCGGGCCGGTCGTTCGCCGGCTCCTTGCTCGCCGCAGGTTTGCGGGCCGCGCCGGCGCGCGGGGGTGGGACGAGGTAGCCGAGGGTCATTCCGCCGAGATAGAACATGCCTTATCCTTCTCTTATCCGACCTGCCGGGCTCGATCCTGTCACAATCCGGTCCGCTGTCAATAGTCTACTAAAATTATGATCTACTGCGGGCACCGTCTCTGTTGCAACGCCTGGAGGAGATTTGCGCGTCCGCTCGGATGCGCGTCGCTCGGCCAACGCGAGTGTCGGTCGGATCGGCCCGGCTGGACTGCCGGCGAGTTGTCCGCGGACAACCAATGAGCAGCCGGGTGACAAACTGCTGCGCCCCTGCGGCGCAACCGGGCTTTTTGTTAAGCGTTTGTAAAAGGGCAACGAATCGGCGCATAGTATAACTGCGCAGATCACCTCCCATCGGTGAATTTTGCGCAGTTTTTGGAGAGTAGGAATGTTGCAGCAGAGAATCCAGAGTCTTGAGGAGCAGGAGCACTTGCCGTCGCTCTTGTCTGCCGACGCTCAGGAACTCGCACACCAGTTGCAGGAACATCAAAAGAAGATCTTTTCTCCGTCGGCCCAAAAGACGATGCGGCTCTTCAGTCCGGCAGAGGCAGCGGCCTTCATCGGAATCGGCGAGGGCTATCTGCGCCAGATCGCCTCAGAAGGCCATGGACCGCAACCGCTGTCAAACGGCCGCCGCATGTATGCGATGGAGGACATCGACCGTATCCGCCGGGTTCTCGACGAAGGCAGCAAGACCGGCAAATATATTCCGCATCGCCGACCGGGCGAAAAGCTGCAGGTCATCTCGGTGATGAATTTCAAAGGCGGTTCCGGCAAGACGACGACATCCGCTCACCTCGCGCAGTATCTCGCCTTGCGCGGCTACAGGGTGCTGGCGATCGATCTCGATCCGCAGGCCTCCCTCTCCGCCCTCTTCGGCCATCAGCCGGAGCTGGACGTCGGCGAAGGGGAAACACTCTACGGCGCCATACGCTACGAGGCGCCCCGGCCGGTCGCGGAAGTGGTGCGATCGACCTATACCGCCAATCTTCACCTCATTCCGGGCAATCTCGAGCTCATGGAATTCGAGCACGAGACTCCGAAGGCGATGATCGCGGGCTCCACCGAGACCATGTTCTTCGCGCGGATCGGCGAGGTGCTTTCCGAGATCGAGAGCTTCTACGACATCGTCGTCATCGATTGCCCGCCGCAGCTCGGTTTTCTGACCATGTCGGCGCTCTGCGCCGCGACCTCCGTGCTCATCACCGTGCACCCGCAGATGCTCGACGTCATGTCGATGTCCCAGTTCCTGTCGATGACGAGCGAGCTCATGGCCGTTGTCGAGAATGCCGGCGGACGCACCAGCTATGACTGGATGCGCTATCTGGTCACGCGCTTCGAGCCCAACGACGGACCGCAGAGCCAAATGACCGGTTTTATGCGCGCGATCTTCGGCAACCGCATGCTCCAGAACGCTATGGTAAAATCGACCGCGATTTCCGACGCCGGCGTGACCAAGCAGACGCTCTATGAGGTGGAGCGCTCGCAATTCATACGCGGCACCTACGACCGGGCCATGGATTCGCTCTCGCTCGTCAATACGGAGGTCGAAGAGATGATCCGCAGGGTCTGGGGGAGGAAGTAACCGATGGCGCGCAAGAACCTGATCGGCATTTCCGACAGTCCCCTCGCCTCCGAAGACGGGGAGCGTCCGGCCGTCGGTCGTCCGATCGCGGGCCTTGCGCCCACCCAGCGCTCCAATGGCCTTGTCGGCGGCATCACCAGATCCCTCTCGAACATCACCCAGAAGGTCGAGCGAGCGGAGGAATTGGAGCGCCAGCTTGCCGAGGGGCACGCAATCGTCGAACTGGACCCGGAGCTGATCGATTCCTCTTTCATCATCGATAGGCTGGGTGTCGCCCCCGAGGTTCAGGCCATGCTGGTTCAGCAGATCCGGGATCACGGACAACAGGTTCCGATACTTGTGCGGCCGCATCCGGCGGAGAGCGGCCGATACCAGGTCGCCTACGGCCACAGGCGGCTTGCCGCATTGCGCGAGATCGGCACCAAGGTCAAGGCGGTCATCCGGAACTTGAACGACGAGCAGCTCGTCATTTCCCAGGGGCAGGAAAACAACGCCCGCACCGACCTCTCCTTCATAGAGCGAGCCTTATTCGCCACGCGTCTTGAAGATCGCGGCTTCTCGCGGGACACGATCATGTCTGCCCTTGGAGTCGACAAGGCGGCGCTCTCCAAGATGATCGCCGTCGTGCGCCGATTGCCTTTGGACATCATCGAATCCATCGGTGCCGCGCCGGGTTTCGGCAGGAGGCGATGGGTGGAACTTGCCGATCTCATCGACCGCGATGAGCGGCGGCTGCAGGCATTGGATTTCATCCATGCGGCGGCGTTCAAGGCGCTGGAGAGCGATCAACGTTTCGAAAAGCTCTTTGCCTTGCTGAGCCTCGCCAGGAAGCCCTCAAAGGCGGAAACCTGGATTGCTCCGGACAGGAGCCGCGCCGTGCGTATCCGTGAAACGGATGCGGAAACGACGCTGGCCTTCAGCAAGAAGGCGGCACCGGGCTTTGCAGAATTCGTGAGGCAGAGGCTTGAAGCGCTCTACCTCGAATATCAACGGGAAACAGGAGACTAAACAGAGCAAAAGAAAAAGGCTTCCGAACGACTAGCGCTGCGGAAACCCTTCTCTCGTGTAGCAACTAGAGAATCCCACTTCCGCGAATCAGTGTCAAGCATTTTTGACGTCGTTTCGGCGAACGGATTTCTTTTGCCTTGGAAAAGGTGAAGAAAATGGAACGTGGAAGTGTGACGACGCCCTTTGGGCGGCGGGCAATGACGCTTGGCATGCTCGCAAGTCAGATCGCCGCCGGTAACGTCCCGCCGGACCGGTCGGTAGATAAATGGAAATTGTTTCGTTCTCTCTGTGAAGCGAAGACAGTGATCGGCGTGTCCGATCGTTCGCTTGCGGTGTTGAACGCCCTTTTGAGCTTCTATCCAGGAGCCGAGCTCTCGCGCGAAAACGGACTCGTCGTTTTCCCCTCCAATGCGCAGCTCTCGCTCCGTACCCACGGAATGGCGGGCACGACGCTCCGCCGGCATCTTGCATGCCTCGTTGAATCGGGTTTGATCCTGCGGCGCGACAGCCCGAATGGTAAACGTTATGCTCGAAGGAGCCGCAATGGCGCCGTAGACGAAGCCTTCGGATTCGACCTCTCCCCACTCGTCGCCCGGGCCGAAGAGTTCAAAACCGCCGCTGCCGAACTTGCCGCAGCGAAACAGTATCTCCGTTTGATGCGCGAAAGACTGAGCCTTTGCCGGCGCGACATCGCCAAGCTCCTCGAACTCCTTCGCGAATCTGACCTGCCAGGCGGTTGGGAGCAGCAGCAACGGCGATATGAGGAATTGTCTGCGCCGCTCTCACGCAAGGCATCGGTCAGCGACGTCGAGACCCTTCACGATGCTATGGCGGAACTTCGTGCCGATCTGTCCAATCAATTGGAAAAACTACTGAATTCCGAAAAAATGGACGCCAATGATCGCCATAATGGGCAGCACATACAGAATTCACATCCAGACTCTCAATTTGAATCTGAATCCGGCTTGCGAAAAGGTTTGGGGAAATTTTCGGCAAGCGCCCAAAGCTGCAACGCGGACCCTGTGACACCGGAGGCGAAGCTCTCGCAGGTTTCGACCCGCCTCGACGCGCAGACACCGGTCGGCCCGCTGCCTCTATCTCTGCCAATCTCCCGCCTTGCCCTGGAAATTCCCCTGCCCGTCCTCCTATCGGCTTGCCCGCAGATCGCCGATTACGGACCACAGGGCCGCATAGCGACCTGGAAGGATCTGCTGACCGCTGCTGTCGTCGTCAGGACCATGCTGAACGTGAGCACGCATGCCTATGACGATGCATGCACGGTCCTCGGCCAGGAAAATGCTGCGGCCGTCATTGCATGCATCCTGGAGAGAGCCGATCGCATAAGTTCTCCCGGCGGCTATCTTCGGGTTCTTACCGCGAGAGCACGGCGCCAGGCTTTCTCGGTTGCACCGATGGTCGCTGCACTGAGGCGTGCGCGAAGGCCAAGCATGCCGCTTGCGAGTTGATGTCGCTCGCTGCGGTCCTTATAAGACAAGGAATTCGAGCGTACTGCAGGATTTGTCGGTCGCAAGGCGCGTCAGGCTTGCGACGCGGACCGTTCGCGGTTGCCTTGACGCTTCAGATAGGGGAAACTCGCTTCGGCCGCGGATTCGCACTTGTTTTGATTTGCCTTGGTGTCTGTTTCTTAACAATTTTGCGTCTATCGTAACGTATTGGCAAAAAGACAATAATCCGTCATTCCGGAAGCTAAATCGCCAATACGTTCCGTCACGCGGACGACCTCCCTGCGAGGATTGGTGACAGCAACGATGCTAGCAACGACCTACCCTATTCTCCAGTCGACCTGAACCCGTGTGGGCGGCCAAACAATCCTACCGACGATGTCCAGGTGTCGATCCCTGCTGTCGTTTCCGCAGTTGACAGCTGTCAACAATGCGATCCTTGCCGCTCACTCGCGCCAGTGTTCTGCGACCCAAGGGCTCGGGAGAATGTAGTGCCGCAGGTAGCGGAATGGGTTCTTTTCTCTTCTGTCTGGAGAGAAGAGCCCGCGAATATGACCGCGCGGCGTTGCCACCCGCCCCTTGTAGCCGAACTGCCCGTCTATCGCATGTTGCGGCAGCAGACCGCGCGGAAAAATAACCACGCGCGCATCCGCCGGCAGCCGCGGCGGCAGGAAGTAGTTCAGGGGGAATGGCCGCCGACAGTCCTGGCGAAAATGTAGAACGAAACGCCGCGGGAAGAATTTCGGCCCTCCTGGCGCGTTGCGCGTCACGAAGCGCTGCTCGAATTCATATTCGTCCGCCACCTTTTGCGGGTCGGCACGGAACTTCTCCTGTAAGGGGACCAGCTTGCCGACAGGGAAGCGGAACAGAGACGTCTGCCCAAGACGCTCAAACGGCGTAGTCTGGTTGCGGGTCATTACGACATCGTCGGGACCGCCGATCGCGAAAAAGGCGTCGAGCGATCCGACGATCACCAGATCGAGGTCGAGAAAAAGCACCGGCCCCTTGAGGCTGCCGAGTTCCGGTCCCCACAGGCGCGCCTTGGGCCAAATCCCCTTGGTATTCACCGGCATCGCCTCGACATCAAGCGGCGGCAGGTCCTCGCAGAGTATTTCCGATCGCAGGCCTTCCCGATTGTCGGTAAAACAAGTGAAGGTGAACGGCGGCGTGATGTTCCGGGCAACCATCGCGAAGAGGCGATTCACGAAAGGCGCGCCGTATTTCGTTCCCCAATTTATGCAGATTACCTGCTTGACGCCGCCGGAAGCGGCGAGAGTATCGGATACCATGGCGCTTGCATTTTCCTTGTGCTTAATGGCGCATCCGTACGGCTGAGCCTTGCTGAGGCGGATTTGATCCGGCCCGGAACGCCTCCCCCGGAGTTGACAGCTGTCAACTCTGCGAAGTCGTTCGGTCTTAGGCGCGTCTTAAGATTAACACCACCGGCGCGCAAGCGTCGTTGTGGACACTATGCGGGGAACAGATGTGAGCGGAGCACGATAGGGGTGGAAAACCTTCGAATAGCTGTGCCTTAACGAAAGCGCGTGGTACCTTCCGTTTCGCCGCCAACACGTTGCTTTCAAAATGAGATATGAGATTCCTGATCCGCTCGATCCGGCGCTGCTGCCGGTCCTGATTGCCGCCGAAGACGCCCTCGCCCGGCTCGATGAGCGGGCCGGTCGTCATGCCGTCGCCGAGGGCTTTCGGGAGCGCGGCCAGTTTTTCGACGCGGCGGCGGCCCTTTGGGTCGCCGGCGAACTCGTGCATGTCGAGGACCTGGTTTTACATGACTCGCATATGGACGCGCGCGCTCCGTCGCACGAGCTGACCATTGCGCACGCGGTTCTCAGGGCGCGGCGGCGATTGGATTCGGCCGATGCCGACTGGGCCTTGTCGCCCCCTGGGCTGAGCGCTTTGCGCGGTGAGGGGGGAGCGGCCGTCAGGCATGACTCGCTCGACCCTTCGGCTCTCCGGGACGAAACGGATGCGCCCGACGCGGCGGACGGTCCGATGGACAGCGCCCTTTCCGACGCCTTCGCCGAGCTCGATGCGGCGATCGCCCGGTCCGCGCGGCTGCTGGAAATTCATTCTGGAAGCGCGGTCATGACAGAACAGCCTGCAATCGAAACGCAGTCGTCGACAGTCGAGCCGACGGGCCAACTCGGCCTGCTCTTCGATGACGACTGGGATGAGACCGCCCGGCTCGATGCGTGGCGCGGCGTTCTGCCGGTTGCCGACCAACTGCCCGCCGCGCTTGGGGCTGCCGTTCTTTTCGATGCCTGGGAGCGCATCGAGCCGCTGCGCCGGCAGCACTGGCTCGGCTCGCTTCTCGTCGGCGCCTATCTCCGGTTTCGCGGCAAGGTCGGTTCGCACGTTCTCGCCTATAATACGGGCTTGAAGACGATCCGCCACGAGCGTCGACGCTCAAAGGACCGGCTGACGCGTCTCACCGGTTTCCTGGAGGCGATGTCCGCGGCGGCCGAACTCGGCATGAACGAACTCGATCGTCTGTCGCTCGCCAGGACACAGATGGAGATGCGGGTCAGAGACCGCCGATCGAACAGCAATCTCCCCGGCCTGATCGATCTTGTCCTGTCGCGGCCGATCGTCTCCGCCCCTCTGATCGCGCGTCATCTCGGTGTCACCCCGCGCGGCGCCCTCAATCTCGTGCGCGAACTCGGGGTGCGCGAAATGACGGGCAGGGGGCGCTACCGTGGCTGGGGCGTGCTCTGAAAGAGCGAGGGGAAACGGCCGCTTCAGCTCCGCCGCAGATTGAGCTCGCTCGTCACCACACGCTTCCCGGTCGCAGGATCCACGTCGACCGTACTGATGCGCATTCCGTTCTCGCCGCGTTTCTGCACGATGAGCGTCGCCTTGCGATCGCCATTGACTTCCCTTGCCCAGGTGACGGTGAGATTGATGGCGTTGCCGCGGCGGCCCCCGGACAAGGCGGATCGACCGCCTCTCGGGCCGACATAGACGCCGGTATAGCGGGCGCCGTCGGATCTCAGATCCGCGCTGATCGAGCGCGATACCACGAGCAGGCCGCGGCAGGTTCCTCTCAAGGCGAGGGCGGTGCCGGTCGCATCCGAGTTGAAATTGCATGAAACATTGATCGGTCCTCGGTCGATGCGAAGCAGCACCGTACCGCCGCCGGTCCATCGGCCCTCGAGCGAATTGAGAAAGGCCGCCTCGTCGGCAGGCGCAGCGCTCGTCTCCAAGGGAAGTATTCCACCAACGAGCATGAGGCCCGTAAGCACGAATCGGGATATCTGCCGCCGCATCATCGTCATAGGCCTCCCTTTCTGGAGCGGAATGTGGAAGGCACGTGGTCTTCCGCAGACGCTCGTGGCGCGACCGGTTCGCATGAAACGGCGGATCGCTACCAAGGTTCCGGCGCGCCGTTATCCGAACAGTATCACCGATCGATCGTTGCGGGCAGACGCCGGCTGACTTCCGGAACGGTCGCCGGAGGTCAGGCAAATTTTTTGGCGCCGGCGACGCAGGCGACGACTGCGACCGTCGCGGCAAGCATGCTCCAGCTCACGGTTTCGCCGAGCAATGTCGAAGCCAGCGCCAGACCGAAGAAGGGCTGCAGCAATTGCAACTGGCCGACCGCCACTATCCCACCCAGCGCCAGGCCGCGATACCAGAAGATGAAGCCGATGAGCATGCTGAAGACGGAGACGTATCCGAAGCCGAGCCAGGAAGCCGCGCTCAGGCCCGCAAGGCTGGAAGGCATGGTGGCCAGCATCAAGGCCGTCATGACCGGAAGGGAGAGGACGAGGGCCCAGGAAATGACCTGCCAGCCGCCAAGCCTGCGCGACAGCTTCGCGCCTTCCGCGTAACCCAGCCCGCACGCGACCACGGCAGCGAGCATCAGGAGATCCCCGATCGGCGAGGCGGAAAAGCCCTGCCGTGCCGCGAAGCCGACGACGATCGCGCTGCCAAGGCCCGAGAACACCCAGAAGATCGGGCGTGGATGCTCGCCGCCGCGAATCACGCCGAAAATCGCGGTCGCAAGCGGCAGAAGGCCGATGAAGACGATGGAATGGGCGGAGGTCACGTGACGCAGCGCAAGCGCAGTCAGAAGCGGGAAACCGACGACCACCCCGAGCGAGATCACGGCGAGCGATGCGACGTCTCCCCGGGCAGGCCGTCTTTCGCGGAAGGCGAAGAGCAGACACAAGGCGAGAATTCCTGCGATCGTCGCCCGTGCTACGGTCAGGAAGATGGGGTCGAAGTCCATCACCGCGACGCGGGTCGCCGGCAACGAGCCGCTGAAGATCACGACGCCGATCAAACCGCTCATCCAGCCGCTCGCTGCCTTGTTCATACCGATGCTCCTTTTTCTCCGGTATCGGGCTGGATCGCTGGCCGTTCCAGAGACAATAGAGTACAGTTGAGAAGAACTGTCATGGAGAAAGAGCCAGTACGGATGCAGCTGAGGGGGACGAGTGCCGCGGGCGAAAGCCTGATCGCCAGGGTGATGGGCACGGTGAAGCACCGGATAGCCGCGCGGAGTTTGACGCCCGGCGCGAGGCTCCCGTCCATCCGTTCCTTCGCTTTGGCCATGAAAGTCTCCAAATCTACGGTGGTAGAGGCCTATGAGCGCCTTCAGGCCGAAGGTGTGATCCGCTCGCGGCCGGGCTCCGGCTTCTTCGTGGCGGCGCCGCTTGCGCCGCTCACGCTTGCCGAGATCGGCCCGCGCGTGGACCGGGCCGTCGATCCCCTGTGGATCTCACGCCAGGCCCTGGAGCCGGGGGAGGGGGTACTGAGGCCCGGCTGCGGGTGGCTGCCGCCATCCTGGATGCCGGAGGAAGGATTGCGGCGGGCGTTGCGGGGCATCGCCCGCGGCGGCGCCGCCACACTCGTCGACTATGGTGCGCCGCTCGGATTGCTGCCGCTGCGTCAGCTTCTGGCACGGCGCGTGGCGCAGCACGGCATCGAGGCGTCGCCGGATCAGATATTGCTCACCGAATCCGGCACGCAGGCGATCGATCTGCTTTGCCGCTTCCTGCTGAAGCCGGGGGATGCGGTGCTCGTCGACGATCCGTGCTATTTCAATTTCCACGCACTCCTCAGGGCGCATCAGGCAAGAATCGTCGGTATTCCCTATACGCCCGGCGGGCCGGACATCGGCGGCTTCGCCGAAGCGCTCGCAGAGCACAAGCCGCGGCTCTACATCACCAATTCCGCCCTTCACAATCCGACCGGCGCAACGCTATCGCCGCTCGTCGGCCATCGTCTGCTCAAGCTTGCGGAGCAAGCCGGGCTGACGATCATCGAGGATGATATCTTCGCCGATTTCGAAGAGACGCCGGCCCCGCGCCTTGCGGCTTTCGACGGGCTCGAACGGGTGGTGCACATAGGCAGCTTTTCGAAAACGCTTTCGGCGGCGGTGCGCTGCGGCTTCATCGTGGCGCCTCGCGACTGGGTGGAGGCGTTGACCGACCTCAAGATCGCGACGTGTTTCGGCGCCGCCGGCTTCTCCTCCGAACTGGTGCTGATGCTCCTGAAAGACGGCAGCTATCGCAAGCACATGGAGACGGTGCGCCAGCGCCTGGCAGGGGCGATGGCCGAGACTGCCCGAAGACTGGAACGGATCGGGATCAAGCCCTGGATCGAGCCGCAGGCGGGCATGTTCCTCTGGTGCCGGCTTCCGGATGGCATCGATGCCGCAAGGCTCGCAAGGCAAGCGCTCGCCAGAGGCATCGTGCTCGCGCCGGGCAATGTCTTCAGTCATGCGCAGACTGCCAGCGGTTTCTTGCGCTTCAATGTCGCCCAGTCGGAAGACGAGCGGCTTTTCCCGGAGCTTGCAGCGCTCGTGGCCGCTGGGTAGATCACGATCATTCCGGCCCGTTCCAGCCCGCCACCGGCGCCAGAAGCCGTACGGGCATCAGGGCGGCGCCGAGGCGGGGTTGCGGGCCCCTGTCAGAAACGCGTGGTCAGGCTCGTGAGCCGGGCGACTTCCTCCGCGACGGCGCGATCTCTGACGATGCTGTCCGCAAGCCTGACCAACGCACCGTGGTGCCGTGCGATCAGCTCACTCGTCGCCTTCTGGTCTCCCCTGCGGAGGCGGCTCAGAAAATGCTCGTCTATGCTGAATTTGACGGCGAACGCCGCCGCCGATAACCAGAATGTAAGCCCCATCACAACCGCCCGCTGCCCCGTGCCTCCTTGAATGACACGCTATACAAGCCGGTCGTCAAGTGAAACCTCTGTGACCGGGCGCCGTCAGCCGGTCATCGCCATGAAGTGGCCGAGCATCCGCGCCGCGTCGGGTTCGAGCCCGGTGAACAGCCGAAAGGCGCCGACCGCCTGGAACACCGCCATGCCGCCGCCGTCGAGCGTTTTGCAGCCACGCCGCCGTGCCTCCCTGAGAAGTGCCGTTTCCAGCGGAAAATAGACGATCTCAGCGACCCAATGGCGCCGCGAAAGGAGCTCGGCGTCGAGCGGCAATCCGGGATATTTCGCCATGCCGGTAGGCGTCGCGTGAATGAGGCCGGCGGCATTTTCCATTTCCGAGCGAAGATCGATGCCGGCCGCCACCTCGGCTTTCGGAAAGAGAGGGGAGAGCATCCGGGCGAGCGCCTGCGCCCGCCCGGCCTCGCGGTCGAACACGGCGAGCCGCTGCAAGCCGAGTGAGAGCGCGGCATAGGCCGTGGCGACCCCCGCTCCGCCGGCGCCGAGCTGCACGGCGGAGGAGAGGTCGGCATCCGGCAGGCCGCGCCGGAAGCCTTCGGCAAAGCCCCACCAGTCCGTATTGTGGCCGCAGCGCCGTCCGCTTCTGAGGACGACCGTGTTGACGGCGCCGAGTTGCCGCGCCTCGGGGGCGAGCTCGTCGAGATAGGGAATGATCGCCTGCTTGCACGGATGGGTGATGTTGAGCCCGGCAAACCCCCGCCGCTCGGCGTCGGCGAGCAAGCGCGGCAGGTCCCTCTCGCTCGCCCCGAGCAGGGTGAGATCGATCAGCTCGTAGTCGTAGCGAATGCCGTGCGCCGCGCCTTCCGCCATGTGCATCGCTGGCGTCAGCGAAGACTGGATGCCCGTTCCGATCAGGCCCGCCTTCAAGGATCTTACAAGCGTTTCGGTCATGCGTCGGTTCCGGTTGTTTCGGTTTCCGGCAGCGGCCGCGTCGCGCCGGCCCGTCGACACGCGGGCGGACCGGCATGAGGTCGGGTCACTGGCCGCGGGCGGTGCCGATTTCCTTGAAGAGCGCGTCGACCGTCTCCTGGCCGATATCGGCACTGAACTTCTCGATCATCGGCTTGACGGCATCGCGCAGCTTCTGCGTTTCCTCGGGGCTCAATTCGCTGACTTCCATTCCCGTCTTGCGGATCTCCTCGAGTGCTGCGGCATCCTGCTCGCGCGAGACCTCGCGCTGGAAGTCGCGCGCCTCGGCAGCAGCCTGCTGCAGAACGGTCTTTTCCTCGTCATTGAGGCCGTCCCAGAACTTCTTGCTGACGAGCACGATCTGCGGATTGTACTGATGACGGGTGAGCGTCATGTACTTCTGCACCTCGTAGAATTTCGCGTTGATGATGTTGGCGGAGGGGTTTTCCTGGCCGTCGACTGTTCCCGTCTCCAGCGCGGTGTAGAGCTCGGTATAGGGGAGCGGCACCGCATTGGCGCCGAGCGCGTTGAAAAGCTCGACCGGGATCGGCGACTGGATGGTGCGGATCTTCAGGCCCTTGATGTCTTCGAGCTTGGTCACCGGATGCCGGTTGTTGGTCAGGTTGCGGAAACCGAGCTCCCAATAGGCGAGGCCCACGAGCCCGGTGTCGGGCAGGCGTTCCATCAGGCCGGTGCCGAAGGGACCGTCCATCACCTTGTCCGCCTCCTCGCCGCTGTCGAACAGGAAGGGGAGGTCGACCGCGCCGAACTCCTTGACGTTGCTCGCCAGAATGCCGGCGTTCAGCACCGTCATCTCGATGACGCCTCCCTGCAGCGCCGAAACGGTCTGGACGTCGCCGCCGAGCGTCCCGCCCGGGAAGAGCTTCACCTCGATCTTGCCGCCGCTCTTCTCCTTCACGAGCTCGGCGAATTTCTCCATGCCGGTCACCTGCGGATGACCCTTGTTGTTCGCCGAGGCGAACTTGACCGTCTGATCGCGAATCTCTGCGAGTGCCGGCCCCGCCGTCATGAGTGCCAGTGGCACGGCCAGGCCCAATGCCAGTTTGGTCAGTCTGTCGAACATGTTTTCCTCCCAGGTTGGACCGGTGTCATGCCGGCCGCGTTGACAGTCGAAAACCGCGCGTCAGCGTCCGAACCAGGAGACCGGAACGGTCACCAGTTCAGGGAACAGGACGAGCAGGAAAAGAACGATCAGTTCCGCGAAGAGGAAGGGCATCACGCCCTTCATCAGATCCTCCATCGAAAGCTTCGACACGCCGCAGATGACGTTCAGAACGGTGCCGACGGGCGGGGTGATCAGCCCGATCGAGTTGTTGATGATGAAGAGTACGCCGAAATAGACCGGATCGATGCCCGCCTGCTTGATGACCGGCATCAGCACGGGCGTCATGATCAGGATCGTCGGCGTCATGTCCATCGCGGTGCCGACGATCACGATCAGCACCATGATCGCGATAAGCAGAGCCGTCTGGTTGCCCATCAAGGGCGCGAGGAGTGAGGCGAGCGCGCCGGGAACGTCGGCAACGGTGATCAGCCAGGCCGAAACCGCCGCGCAGGCGACGAGGAACATCACGACGGCGCTGATCTTCGCGGCCGAGACGAAGACGTGGAAGAGTTGCGCCGGCGCCAGCTCCCGATAGACGACCATCGAAACGAAGAGCGAATAGACGGCGGCGATGACACCCGCCTCCGTGGGCGTGAAGACGCCGAACTTCAGTCCGACGATGATGATGACGGGCAGGAAAAGCGCCCAGAGGCTGTCGACGAAGGCCCTGAGCCGCAGCCTGCCGCTCTGCCGCGGCGGCAGTTCGAACTGCTCCTTGCGGGCGACGATCAGCCAGGTGATCGAAAGCGCCGCGGCGATCATCAGTCCCGGGAATATCCCGGCGAGGAAGAGCTTGGTGATGGAGACGCCGCCGACCACGCCGAAGAGGATGAAGCCGATCGAGGGCGGGATGATCGGGCCGATGATCGAGGCGGAGGCGATGAGTCCGCCGGCGCGCGCCGGGTCGTGGCCGCTTTTTAGCATCATCGGCAGAAGCAGCGCGCCGAGTGCGGCTGCATCGGCGACCGCCGAGCCGGAAAGACTGGAGAGAATGCAGGCCGCGAAGATCGCGACGAAGCCGAGCCCGCCGCGGATATGGCCGACCATGGCCATGGCCAGTGCGACGATGCGGCGCGAGAGGCCGCCCGTGTTCATGACCTCGCCGGCAAGCAGGAAGAAGGGAACGGCCATCAGCGGGAAACTGTCGGCGCCGTTCAGCACGTTCTGCGCCACGATCTGGGCATCGAACAGGCCGAGATAGAGCATCAACGCCACGCCGCTCAAGATGAGGGCGAAGGCGATCGGCACGCCGAGCGCCATGGGTCCGAGAAGGGCGCCGAGGAAGATGGATACGGTCATCGTCGCCTCCTCAATGCTTCGCCGAAAGCGGACCGAGCGCGGGGGCAGGGAGATCGTCGAGTGCTGCTTCGTCCTCGCTCTCGCGTACGAGATCGGTCGTGGTCACGTCGATGCGGCCCGTCGCAATCGCGACGGCATCGGCGAGCAGGATCAGAAAGGCCGGAATGCCGAAGGCGAGGCCCGCTCCGTAGAAGAAGGCCATGGAGATGCCGGTCGCCGGCGCGCCGACATGGAGGTTGATCAGCGTCTGGGTCCAGCTGCCGCTGATCACCAGCCAGGTCGCATAGAGCATCAGCGCGTGGCCGCAGAGCACGGCCGCCTTCGCGGAGCGCGGCGGCAGGCGTTTGATGAGCGAATCGACCCCGAGATGGCCATGCTCGCGCATGGCCACCACGGCGCCGAGAAAGGTGAGCCAGACGAAGAACATCCGCGACAGCTCCTCCGACACCGTTATTCCCTGGTTGAAGGCATAGCGCAGCACGACATTGCCGAAGACGAGAACGACCATGCCGGCAAGCAGCAGCGCGATCGTCACCTTCAACGCGAAGAAATAGAAATCGATGATGCGGCTCATCCGCTCCTCCCAAGCGACAAGCGAGCAACAGCGCAAGGCGCAGACCTGTCGCAGGCTTCTCTTCCCCAGCCAGGCGGTCGCCCGGAGCCGTCCACCTCGCTCCTCCGTGGCGTTCGGCATGTCTCCTTGCAAAATGTACTAACTAGTTCGGAAAATCAATCCCGCGAGGTTGAAAGGGCGAGGCAAGGTGGTATGTCTTGATCCATCGTTCGGGAGGTCCGTGGTTCGACCGCCGCCTCGCTTCGGCAAGTGGATCGGTAAACGGCTTGAGGGAGAGCGGGGGCAGCGCGGTGAAAATGGCGGAGCGGCAGGCAAACGGCAGGAAGAACGATCCGCAGCGGACGCAGGACGACATCCTTGAAATCGCAACGGAGGAATTCTCCACCCATGGCCTCGCAGGCGCGCGCGTCGATCAGATCGCAGAGCGCACCCGCACCTCGAAGCGGATGATCTATTATTACTTCGGCAGCAAGGAAGCGCTGTATCTCGCCGTGCTCGAGCGGTCCTATCGCAAGATCCGCACGCTGGAGGCCGATCTGGAGCTTGCGAGCCTGCCCCCCGAAGAGGCACTTCGCACGCTGATCGCGACCACCTTCGACCATGACGAGGCCAATCCGGACTTCGTTCGCCTGGTCAGCATCGAAAACATCCATCACGCCGCCCACATGCTGCGCTCCGACGCGATCCGTGACCTCAACGTCTCGGTGATCCAGATGATCGAGGCGATCATCGAGCGTGGCCTTGGTGACGGGACCTTCCGCCGCAAGGCCGACCCGATCGACGTGCACATGCTGATAAGCGCCTTCTGCTTCTTCCGCGTCTCGAACCGCTACACCTTCGGCACGATCTTCCGCCGCGACCTGTCGGAGCCCGAGACGATCGCGCGGCATCGCACGATGATCGCCGATGCGGTGGTGAGCTATCTGAAGAGCGACGAGCCCAGCGCGGCGCGTCGGTAGATCCTCTCCTATTTCATTTCTGCGACAAGCAAGGAAACGAGGGCGAAAAGCTTCCGCTCGCAGCGCTCTCGGGGATTGACACGTATCGCTTTGGTAATGTTATTACGTCCGCATGAGTAATGTAATAACATAGCGATTCCGGGAAGCTCCGCGCTGCGCGACGACTTTCGATAGGCCGAGCCGCGCCGACCGACTGCCCGGAGGAGAACTGTTTCAAAACAAAGAAAGGACCCCCCGATGATATTGTCTCTCACCCGGGCCCGCCTGATGGCAGCAGTGGCGGCCGCTTCCGTCTTGGCCGCACCCGGCGCACGCGCGGACGATCATGAGACGAAGGAGGCCTGGCGCCTGTTCGTCGCCGATCACACGCAGCCGGTCGTGCGCGCCATCGACTTTGCGGACGGCAAGGAATTGGGTCGCTATGACGTCAAGGGATATGCGGCCCTGACAGTCAGCGCATCTGGGCAGACGGTCTTTGCCGCGCAGTCGGAGCAGGACATCGTACACGTCATCAAGACCGGGATCGGGTTTTCGGATCACGGCGAGCATCGTGATGTGGAAGTCTCCGATGCCGCGCTTCTTCCGGCGGCGATCGAGGGCAAGCGCCCCGTCCATGTGGTGCCGCATGACGATCACGCGATTATTTTCTACGATCGCGGCGGCAAGGCGGACATTGTCGATGAAGCCGCACTTCTCGAAGGCAAGGCGCAGGTCAGGACCATCGATGCGACCAGACCGCACCATGGTGTCGCCGTGAGCATGGGGCGCCACGTCCTCGTTTCAGTGCCGGACACGGAAAACGCGCCGAAGCCCGGCGAACTGCCGCCGCGCGTCGGCTTGCGTGTGATCGACGAAAAGGGCGGACAGATCGGCGAGATCAGCAAATGCACCGACCTGCATGGCGAGGCCACATCAGCCCGTCTCGTTGCCTTCGGCTGCAAGGAAGGGGTGCTCGTCGCCCGTCCCGGCGGTATCGACGGGCCCAAGCTCACAATGCTTCCCTACCCCTCGGATTTCCCGAAGGGTCACACCGGCACGCTGCTTGGAGGCAAGGCGATGCAGTTCTTCCTCGGCAATTACGGCGAGGATAAAGTCGTGCTCATCGATCCCGACAGCAGCGAACCGTATCGGCTAATCACGCTGCCGACCCGGCGTGTCGACTTCCTCCTGGATCCGGCAATGCCGGCCAAGGCCTACATCCTGACGGAAGACGGCGACCTTCATGTGCTGGACGTGATCAAGGGAGAAATCCTCCGCAAGGGCAGGGTCACCGAGCCATACAGCAAGGACGGCCATTGGCGCGATCCGCGCCCGCGCCTGGCGGCAGCCGACGGCCAGATCGTGATCACCGACCCGCGACACTCGCTCCTCCGGGTAGTCGATGCAGAGACTCTCAAGGAGACCCGTACGATCCCCATCGAAGGCCAACCCTTTGCGATCGTCGCCGTCGGCGGTTCCGGCGCCTCGCACTAGATCAGGATGTTTTTAGGTCGGGTCGACCTAAAAACATGACCTTGATCGATTCCGATAAGTTAGAGCGGGATGCGGGCGGAAAACCGCACGCACTTTTCCTGATCCCGCTCTGATTTAGAGCGCGCTTTCAAGGTAGGCTCAGTGCAGGTGCCTCAGCTTGTCGGGGTTCCTCACGACATAGATCGCAGCGATCTTGCCGCCCTCGACCTCGAGGGCGGTGGTCTGGATTTCGCCGTCCGCTTCCATCGTGATGAAGCCGGGCAGCCCGTTGAGAAATCCGATGCGCAGAAGTTTCGAGCCGTTCGCGCGGAAAAGGGCCGCCAGCTTCTCATGGACCTTCATCACGGCATCAAAGCCGATGATCGGCATGGTTGCTGCCGAGCGCTTGCCGCCGCCGTCCGCATGGATGCTGACATCGGCCGCGAGCATGGCGCCGAACGCGTTCATGTCGCCGCTGCGCGAGGCCGTGAAGAATGCCTCGGCGAGTGCGAGGCCCCGCTCCTTCTCGACGTGAAAGCGAGGCCTTGCCTCCCGGACATGCCTGCGTGCTCGTGCGGCAAGCTGCCGGCAGGCGCCGGCGTCGCGCTGGATGGTCGCAGCAACCTCCTCGAAACCGAGCCCGAACACGTCGTGCAACAGGAACGCTGCCCGCTCGAGAGGGGACAGCCGCTCCAGCGCCAGCATCAGCGGCAAGGTGACGTCTTCCTCATCCTCCTCCTCGACGACTGGATCGGGAAGCCAAGGCCCCACATAGGTCTCGCGCTGGCGCCGAGCTGATTTCAGCTGATCGAGGCAGAGCCGGGTGACGGTACGGCGCAGAAAGGCCTCCGGTTCGCGCACCGCGGCGCGGTCGGCCCCCATCCAGCGGATGAAGGCCTCCTGCACCATATCCTCTGCGTCGGCCACCGAGCCGAGCATGCGATAGGCGACGCGCATCAGCTTCGGACGCAGCGGGTCGAAACTCGCTGCCGCATCCGCTTGCGCAGCCTGTGTCATCAGGCGACCGCCTTCTCGGCGATTGCCTTCGCGGCTGCCGGTTCGACCCACAGGCCGAAGCCCACGGCGAGGCGGTTCCATCCGTTGATGACATTGATCATGAGCGTGAGCTTCACCTGCTCCTCCTCCGTGAACTCGGCCTTCAGCGCCTCATAGGCGGCGGCGTGAGCATGGCCCTCCGACAGCCGCGTCAGAGCTTCCGTCCAGGCGAGCGCCGCGCGCTCGCGGTCGGTATAGCACGGCGCCTCGCGCCATGCCGAGAGCAGGTAGATCCGCTGCTCGCTCTCGCCCTTTGCCCGGGCCTCCGCCGTGTGCATGTTGATGCAGTTGGCGCAAGCGTTGATCTGCGAAGCCCGGATTTTCACGAGTTCGATGAGGCTCGACTCGAGGCTCGAAGCGACGGCGGTCGAGATGCTGAACCAGCTCTTCATCAGCGAAGGGGCGGCGGCAAAGGGATCAAGTCTGGCAGTCATGGTCGGTCTCCTTTTGTTGGTTCCGACACCATGACGAGACAGCGTCCGCCAGTGTGACATCGGTGCGAAATTTTTGTTGACGCGTGGAGCGGAAATTCACCTCGATATGACGTCCGTGTCGAGGAGATAGCCACTCAGAGATCGACATCCCGCGTCGGCGAGCCGAGAAATTCGAGGTTTGGTCAGGGTCTGACCCCGCTTCTTTCGTACGGGGGCCAGGCTGGGAGGATCCATCTGGCGGCCCCGCTGCCGGTGGTGATCGGCCGCGCCCCAGTGGCGGTTCGTGATGGCAGAGGGACACGCGCAGGCATCACGGTTGCGTTGCCAAGCCACTCATTCCGTCCTTATACTCCTCGCGCTATGGAGAAGACCTTCGTCGCGGCGCGAGAGGAACGGCCTGGGGAAGCTTGGCTTTCGCGGTTTGCTGCCGGTCGAAGTGAGGCGGAGAGCTGGTATTTCGGGCGGGCCCAACGAGCATCGGGTCCGAGCGCCAAAGAATGTCGCGAGGCCCTGTGGCAGTACATGCCGGAACTCGTTCCTCACTATGAGCACGCCTGCGCTCTCGTTGGAGATGATGAGGTTGCTCATCGGATGCTCAGTCACTTTCGACCCGCGCCGGATGATTATGGCTGCAGTCAATCTGTCTGGCTCGGGGAAGAGGGCCCGGCACTGATCCGCAATTTCGACTATCCGCCGAGCGTTGTCTCCGATCGTTTCGAAATGACCGAGTGGTCCGGGTTAAAGGTGATCGCGAAGGCGCAACGCCCTTGGGGAGGCTGCGTGGATGGGATGAATGAGGAAGGACTGGCCGCAAGCGTTACTCTTGGGGGCGGACGTGCTCAGGGCAGAGGGTTCTCGATCATTCTCGTGATCCGCTACGTGCTGGAAACCTGTCACAAGGTCGAGCAGGCTGTCAAAGCTCTATGCCGAATACCTGTGGCACTCGCGCAGAACGTCACCGTACTGGATCGTGCCGGCAATTATGCCACTCTATTCCTCGCACCGGGTCAGCGCCCGATCATTACGCGCCTGAGGGCATGCACAAATCATCAGCGGGCGGCACGACCGTCATCGTTCTCGGTCGCTCGGCAGCAATTTATTCTGCGAGCGCTGGAGGATCCTTCCATGTCGCTGGAGAAGCTGACGGATGGCTACCTTCGGCCGCCGCTTTATTCCGTGAGCGGCCCCCATCCCACCCTCTACACAGCCGTCTATCGACCTGCAAAAGGCAGAGTAGATTACATCTGGCCGGGGAAACGCTGGTCTCAGCGTTTCGAGGATTTCCAGATAGGCGAATACACGCACGACTTTACCCACCGGTTTCCCGGTGAGTAAGCCGGCACATGCGCCTTGTGTAACCAGACTGATCCGGTTCAATCCTCCTCGACGAAGACCTGCTCGCGCTTTTTCTTGACGCTCGGCAGGAAGACGACGACGAGCACGGCAAGGGCGATGAGGAGCAGGGTCGCGCTGATCGGCCGGGTGAAGAAGGTCGTCGGGTCGCCGCGCGAGAGGATCATGGCGCGCCTGAGGTTTTCCTCGAGCAGGGGGCCGAGCACGAAGCCGAGGAGCAGCGGCGCCGGTTCGCAGCGCAGCTTCAGGAGCAGGTAGCCGACAAGGCCGAAGAAGGCGACGGCGTAGAGGTCGTAGACGTTGGAGTTGACGCTGTAGACCCCGATCGAGCAGAAGGCCATGATGATCGGGAAGAGCACGAAATAGGGGATCTTCAGGAGCTTCACCCAGAGGCCGATCAAAGGCAGGTTCAGGACCACCAGCATCAGGTTGCCGATCCACATCGAGGCGATGATGCCCCAGAAGAGCGCAGGCTGCTCCACCGCCACGTTCGGGCCGGGCACGATGCCCTGGATGATCATCGCACCGATCATCAGCGCCATCACTGGGTTTGCCGGAATGCCGAGGGTGAGCAATGGGATGAACGAGGTTTGCGCGCCGGCATTGTTGGCGCTTTCCGGTCCGGCGACGCCCGCGACGGCGCCGCGGCCGAATTCCTCCGGCCGGTCGGAGAGGCGCTTCTCCACCGTGTAGGAGGCGAAAGCGGCGAGGATAGCGCCGCCGCCGGGCAGTACGCCGAGCGCCGAGCCGATGGCGGTGCCGCGCAGGACCGGCGCGACCATCTGCCTGAAGTCCTCGCGCGTCGGCATCAGATCGGTGACCTTCGCCATCAGCACTTCGCGGGTTTTCTCGCTTTCGAGATTGCGGAGGATTTCGGCGATACCGAAGACGCCCACCGCCAGCGCCACGAAATTGAGGCCGTCGGAATATTCCCGGATGCCGAGGGTGAAGCGCGGCGTGCCGGTATAGATGTCGGTGCCTACCAGGCCGAGAAGCAGGCCGAGCGCCACCATGGCAAGCGCCTTGATGACCGATCCGTGCGCAAGCGCGACCGAGGAGACGAGGCCGACAATCATCAGCGAGAAATATTCCGCCGCGCCGAATTCGAGCGCGATCTCCGTCAAAGGCGGAGCGAAGAGCGCGACCAGGAATGTCGAGACAGTGCCGGCGAAGAACGACCCGAGCGCCGCGATCGCGAGCGCCGTGCCGGCGCGGCCCTTGCGCGCCATCTGATAGCCGTCGATGGCGGTGACGGCAGAAGAGGATTCGCCGGGCATGTTGATCAGGATCGCGGTGGTCGATCCGCCATATTGGGCGCCATAATAGATGCCGGCGAGCATGATCAGCGAGGAGACCGGCTCAAGCTGAAATGTGATCGGCAGCAGCATGGCGATGGTCGCCGTGGCGCCGATGCCGGGCAGCACGCCGATCAGGGTTCCGAGGAGTACGCCTATCAGACAGAAAAGCAGGTTCGCCGGCGAGGCGGCCGTGGCGAAGCCGAGGGCAAGATTGCTGAAAAGTTCCATCGTCGCGGACTCCTAGAACCGGGTCCACGGGCCGAACCGCTCGAATGGCAGGTTGAGACCGTAGCTGAAGACGCCGACCGAAAAGATGGTCAAGGCAAGCGAGAGAGCGATCGCCCAGAGCGGCTTCATCCGGCTGGAAGCAAAACAGGCGATCAGCGCCGTGAAGAAGAGGGAAGGGACGAAGCCGAGGCCGCGCACCGTCAGCCCGAAGAAGATCGGCGCCGGCAGGATGAAGAAGATGCCGCGGATGGCGATCGGCCCCATCGGCTCGCCGTGAACGCGCGCCGATTGCACCAGGATGATCAAGCCGAGCAGGATCAGCACGGCGGAGAGAACCAGCGGGAAATAGCCCGGGCCCATGCGGAAGGCGGTGCCGAGCTCGAGCCCGAGCGCTTGCCAGGCGAAGAACAGCCCGACGGCCGTCAGAATGCCCCCGCACAGCGCATTGGTCGTGTCGAAGGAGATGGATTTCATCGTTTCCCCATTATTTCTGCGAGTGCCGATCCCCTTTCCGAGGAAACGTGCCGCGCCGGTTTTTGGCGAATATCTTCGCATGTTCTGCTGGCTGATGCATGTCGCCCGAAAGTGGGAAGCCGAGGCATCGCCCGTTGACAGCTGTCAACGCCCGTGCGGGCGCATCCTCGACACGCGCCCGCACGGATTGAATGCCAGCGCGCGATCAGTCGGCGTACTGGCCGGCCGCCTCGATCACCGGCTTCCAGCGGGCGATCTCGCTTTCGAGCTTGGCCTTCAGCGCCGCCGGCGTTGCGTCGGCGTCGCTCGACGGCTCGGTGCCGAGCTCGCCGAAGCGGGCAACGACGTTCTCGTCCTTGAGTGCTTTCTGCAGCGACTTCGACAGGCGGTCGCTGACTTCGGCGGGCGTGCCCTTCGGCGCATAGATGCCGTGCCAGATGCCGACCTGGAAGCCGGAAAGGCCTGCTTCCTCGGCGGTCGGGAGATCGGGGAAGATCTTGAGGCGCTGCGGCGAGGTCACCGCGTATGCCTTGATCGTGCCGCCCTGGATCTGCTTCGTCGTGTTCGTCGTCTGGTCGCACATGATGTCGACCTGGCCGCCGAGCAGGTCGGTCATCGCCGGGCCGGTGCCTTTGTAGGGCACGGTCGTCAGCGGCGTTTCGATCGCGCTCATGAACATCATGCCGCAAAGATGCGACGCCGCGCCGATGCCGGCATTGGCGACCGTCACGGTGTCCTTGTTCGCCTTGACGTGTTCAATCAGACCCTTGAGGTCGGTCGGCTCGAAATCCTTGCGGGCAACGATGGTCATAGGAACTTCGGTGACGAGGCCGACATATTCGAAGGCGTTCAGCGTGTCATAGGCGAGCTTGCGATAGAGCGTCGCGCTGGTGGCCATGCCGATGTGGTGCAGAAGCAGCGTGTAGCCGTCCGGATCGGCCTGCGCGACGCGGCCGGCGCCGAGCGTCCCGCCGGCGCCGCCGACATTCTCGACGATGATCTGCTGGCCGAGATCCTTCGACATGGACTCGGCGACGAGGCGGGCCACCGTATCGGTCGGGCCCCCGGCCGAGAACGGCACCACCATGGTGATCGTGCGCTCCGGATAGGTTTGGGCGCTCGCCGAGGCGGCAAAAAGGGAAACGGCGGCGGCTGCGCTCAGAAGCGCGTTCAGAATTTTCATCTTTTCCTCCCGGATGAAATCATCGACCAGCCGGCATGGTTCCTCCCGCCGGTTCTGGGTTCACCCATTAGCAGGCCGGATTTTAGCACAGACAACCGCTGCCGGACGCCGTTTCATGCATTTACCGCGCATAAGCGCCGCGAATGGGTGGATTCGGGAACAAAAGAGCCTGTCGATGGGTGGATTTCCGGACATCGAGCAACGAGGAGCCATCCCACAAGGGGGCGGGGCATATTTGCGATGGGCGGTTTCTTGCTGCAAGGCCCCGACGTCCGGCTGGGAATCGTCAAAGCCCTGTGCGGCGCCTGAGATAAACTATCTCCGCCTCCGTCAGCGGCCGGCTTGCCCCCTTCGGCAGATCGCCAAGGCTTATGTCGCCGATCGAGACGCGCAGGAGACGCAGGCACTCGAAGCCAAGCGCGTCGAGCATGCGGCGGATCTGGCGGTTGCGTCCTTCGTCAAGCTCCACCCCGATCCAGCTGTTCCGGTCTCCGCTTTTCAGGAGTTCGACCCGCACGGCGCGCAGCAGTTCGCCACCCTCCGTGACGCCTTCCAGCATCCGTGCGGCCATGGCCTCGCTGAAAATGCCGCGCACCTGAACATGGTATACCTTGCCGAGATGGGTTTCCGGATCGAGCAGGCGCTGCGCCAGCACCGTGTCATTGGTGAAGAGCAGAAGCCCCTCGCTCGCCTTGTCGAGCCTGCCGACCGGCGAGAGGGACGGAACGTCGACATGGTCGAGACAGCTGAAGACCGTCGGCCGGCCCTCGGGATCGTCGCGGGTGGTCACGAGGCCGCGCGGCTTGTTCAGCATGAGATAGACCCTGGCTTGCGCGGCAATGACGGTTCCGTCGACGGCGATCCTGTCCGCTTCGATATCGACCCATTGAGAGAGATCGGTGATCTTCCGGCCGGCGACGCTGACACGCCCTTCGGCGATCAGCTTTTCGGCCTGCGTCCTCGAGCAGTAGCCGAGCTTGGAGAGCGCCCGGGCGAGCGTCACCCGCTTACCGGGCAGTTCGCCGGCTTGCGCTTCTCCGACCCGCCTTTTCGCCGTAGGGCGGCGCTGTTTCACCGTTTCCGTCTCCGCGCTCCTTGGACCATGCTTCCTCTGACATAAATGGCGGTGCGAGGCCAGAGATCCGGCACAGGCATCGGCTTCCTTTTCGCCGGTGGCGCGCCTCTTCTTCCTTGCCTGCCGGTCGTCGCCGGCCCATAAAAAGCGCCCATGGCAGCGGTGGGCAGAATTGTGGAGGAACTCTGTATGAGCGTGACGGGAGCTTGGGATTTCTGGGTGGATCGCGGCGGTACCTTCACCGACGTGGTAGGCCGCGATCCGGCGGGCGCCTTGCACGCGCTGAAGGTCCTTTCGGAAAATCCCGGCGCCTATCGCGATGCGGCGGTCCATGGCATCCGGCAGCATCTCGGACTTGGCTCGGGCGAGCCGGTCCCGGCGGGCCTGGTCGGCGAGGTCAGGATGGGCACCACGGTCGCCACCAATGCGTTGCTGGAGCGCAAGGGCGAGCGTCTGGCGCTCGTCACGACGCGCGGGTTCCGCGATGCGCTTAGGATCGGCTATCAGGAACGCAAGAAAATCTTCGCTACCGAGATCGTCAAGCCCGAGGCACTCTATTCGGATATCGTCGAGCTTGACGAGCGGGTGCTCGCCGACGGCACGATCGAGCGGCCGCTCGATGAGGCGGCGGCGCGCCGGGCACTCGAAGGCCTGAAAGCCGATGGCTACGGGGCGGTCGCCATCGTCCTGATGCATGCTTACAAATATCCCGCCCACGAGGCGAGCGTCGCCCGCATTGCGCGCTCGATCGGGTTCGAGCAGGTATCCGTCAGCCACGAGGTCTCGCCGCTCGTCAAATATGTCGGCCGTGGTGACACGACCGTGATCGATGCCTATCTCTCGCCCGTGCTCGGCCGCTATGTGGCGCAGGTTTCGCAAGAGCTGGACGTCGCCCGATCCGGCGCCCGCCTCATGTTCATGATGTCGTCCGGAGGGCTCACGGCGGCGGAGATGTTCCAGGGCAAGGATGCGATCCTCTCCGGGCCGGCGGGAGGCGTCGTCGGTCTGGCGCGGACGGGCGAGGCGGCCGGATTCGGCCGCGTGATCGGCTTCGACATGGGCGGAACCTCGACCGACGTTGCTCATTTCGACGGCGAGTACGAGCGCGCCTTCGAGACCGAGGTTGCCGGCGTGCGGGTGCGAGCACCGATGATGCTGATCCATACGGTCGCCGCCGGCGGCGGCTCGGTCCTCCGTTTCGACGGCGAGCGCTTCCGTGTCGGTCCGGATTCGGCAGGCGCCAATCCCGGTCCCGCCTGTTACCGCAACGGCGGACCGCTTGCCGTCACCGATGCCAATGTCATGCTCGGCAAGCTGTTGCCGGAACATTTTCCGGCGATCTTCGGGCCGGAGCGGAACCTGCCGCTCGACGTGGAGACCGTGCGCCAGCGTTTCGCCGCGCTGGCGGCCGAGATCGGCGACGGGCGGAGCCCCGAGGACGTCGCCGACGGCTTCATCCGCATCGCGGTCGCCAACATGGTCGAGGCGATCAAGAAGATTTCCGTAAGCCGCGGCTATGACGTGACGCGCTATGCGCTCAACTGCTTCGGCGGCGCCGGCGGGCAACATGCCTGCCTGGTCGCCGATGCGCTCGGAATGAAGAGTATTCTCCTGCATCCGATGTCCGGGCTGCTCTCGGCTTATGGTATGGGCCTTGCCGACATTCGCGCCACGCGGCAGAAGGCGCTCGGAGCCGGTCTCGACGATACCGCAACCGAGGCGCTCGCCGCGCTTGGCCACGAACTGCAATCGGAATGCCTGGCTGAACTGGAGGCGCAGGGGATCGCCCGTCAGCGGATACGCACGCATCTGCGCGCGCATATCCGCTATGCCGGAACCGACACGGTCCTGCCGGTGGAAGCGACCTTCCCGGATGAGGACGACCAGGCGCGGCTCCGCCGCGAGTTCGAACATCTGCACAGGCGCCGCTTCGGATTCGTCGCCGAAAACAAGGCGCTGGTGATCGATGCGGTCGAGGTTGAAACGGTCGGCGGCGGGGCTGCGGAAATGGAAGCGGAAGGCCTTGCCGTGACGGCCGGAGATGTCGTCCCGAACCGGCGAACCCGCTTTTACTCGCAGGGCGCGTTTCACGACGCCCCGGTGGCGCTGCGTTCGGAAATCAATCCAGGCCAGAAGCTCACCGGTCCGGCAATCATCATCGAAGCCAACCAGACGATCGTCGTCGAGGACGGCTGGCAGGCGGAGCTGACGGCGAAAGACCATATCGTCCTGAGGCGCATCAAGGCGCTGCCCGAGCGCACTGCGATCGGCACGAAGGCCGATCCCGTCATGCTGGAGATCTTCAACAATCTCTTCATGTCGATCGCCGAGCAGATGGGCGTGACGCTGCAGAACACCGCCTATTCGGTCAATATCAAAGAGCGGCTCGATTTTTCCTGCGCAGTCTTCGACAACAGGGGAAATCTGGTTGCCAATGCACCGCACATGCCGGTGCATCTGGGCTCCATGGACGCTTCGGTCGCCACCGCGATCCGTGAGAACCCGGTCATCCATCCGGGCGATGTTTTCCTGATCAATGCGCCCTACAACGGCGGCACGCATCTGCCGGACCTGACGGTCTGCACGCCGGTCTTCGACGATGAGGGCCGCGAGATCCGCTTCTGGGTCGCAAGCCGCGGTCACCATGCCGATATCGGCGGGATCTCGCCGGGCTCGATGTCGCCGCTGGCCACCAATATCGAGGAGGAAGGCGTCTATATCGACAACTTCAAGCTCATCGACCGCGGCCGCTTCCGCGAGGATGAACTGGAGAGGCTCTTGAACGGAGCGCGTTATCCGGTGCGCAACATTCTCCAGAACGTCAACGACCTCAAGGCGCAGGTCGCCGCCAACGAGAAGGGCGTGGCGGAACTCAGGAAGATGATCGCGCAATTCGGGGAGGATGTGGTCGAGGCCTATATGGGGCACGTCCAGGACAATGCGGCCGAAAGCGTGCGCCGCGTGCTAGACCGATTGCCGGACGGCGAATTTTCCTACGAGATGGACCAGGGCTGCCGGATCGTGGTGAAGATCTCCATCGACCGCGAGCGCCGGGAAGCAACGGTCGATTTCACCGGAACGTCGCAACAGCGCTCGGATAATTTCAACGCACCGGAGCCGGTGACTCGTGCCGCCGTGCTCTATGTCTTCCGGGTGCTGGTCGAGGCCGACATCCCGATGAATGCCGGTTGCCTGAGGCCTATCCGCATCGTCATCCCGCAAGGCACCATGCTTTCGCCACGCTACCCGGCGGCGGTCGTCGCCGGCAATGTCGAGGTGAGCCAGGCCGTCACCAACTGCCTCTTCGGCGCGGTCGAGGCGCAGGCCGCGGCGCAGGGAACGATGAACAACCTGACTTTCGGCAACGCCGCCTACCAGTATTACGAGACGATCTGCTCCGGGGCGCCGGCCGGCCCCGGCTATGACGGCGCCGATGCGGTCCACACGCATATGACCAATTCGCGCCTCACGGACCCGGAAATCCTGGAGACGCGTTTCCCGGTGGTGCTCGAGGACTTCCACATTCGCAAGGACTCGGGCGGGCGCGGCAAGTGGTCGGCGGGCGACGGCACGCAGAGGACGATCCGCGCGCGCGAGCGGCTGGACTTCGCGATTCTCTCCGGCCACCGCCGCGTCCGGCCCTTCGGCCTGAAGGGCGGCGAGCCGGGCGAACCCGGCCGCAACTTTGTCGGCCGCAATGACGGCCGTATCGAAGAACTGCCGGGCTCGGCCCATACCGTGCTCGAGGCGGGCGAGACCTTCACCGTCGTGACGCCGACGGGTGGCGGTTATGGGGAGGTCTCGTAACGTCAAGCTTCACGGATTGCCCCTTCTCTCCGCCTGCGGGGAGAAGGTCGCGGCAGCGGGATGAGGGACAGACATCGAGCGTTCGCTCAAAGCGCGGCGAGGCAACGTTCGACGCGGCCCCAGGTGAGCCGGGCGGCTTCGGAGTCGTAGTCGGAAAGTGTGGCGTCGGTATAGAGATGCCCGGCGCCGGGATAGGTGAAGACTTCCAGTGCCACCGGTGTCCGTTCGGCATCAGCACGCCAGGCGGCGACCTCGTCTGCAGGCTCGAAGATATCCGGATCGGCGAGATGGACCTGCACCGGCAGCCCGCGTCGTGCATTTGCCGGAATTCCGGCGATGCTGTGCAAAAAGAGAATCCCGGCCGTCTCGGGCCGCTTCGGCCAGAGGCTGGCGGCGACAGCAGCGCCCATCGAAAACCCGCCGAGAACCGCATCGGCAGGCAGATCCGTGACCGCTCGCTCGGCGCGCTCGCAAAGTGTGCTCCAGCCGATCTCTTCCTTCAGGGCAAAGCCCTCCTCGATCGAGGAAGCGACCCGGCCTTCGTAGAGGTCGGGCGTGAACACCTCGTGGCCTGCCACGGTCAGGCGCTCGGCGACGCCACGCTCGAACGGGCGCAGGCCGTAGACCGAATGGAAGAGGATCACTGTCGTCATGGCAGGGCTCCCTGGGTAATAGTCGAAGGATGCACTTGAGCACGAGGAGCCGGCGACGGCAACGGGTGCATCCATGACCCGTTTTTCGAAGAAGCGATGGCGGCGCCCCCGAGGGAGGAGAAAGGGCGCCGCCTGTCGGTCGACTCTTCGGTGAGGGGGAGGGAATGACGAGTCGACCCTCTTACGCTTTCAGTCGCTTCGGGCAAAAGCGACCGCGTCTAACGTCTCGCCCGGCGGATGGTTCCGAGAAAATCGCGACGTGTGAGGGGACGTTCGGCGCCGTAGATGGGAGAAGAGCGGGAATGCTCAAGGCGAGGGTCGCAGAGCGATGCAGATGGGGCTGGGGCGGCGTCGCTCTGCGACCCTCGCGCGCCCGGGCGGCAGTTGGGGCTTTTCCGTTATCCCGTGAACGCGCAACCACCGGCATAGGTGACGGGAACCTGGCACGCAACGGTCTTAGGACCTATGGCCGGAAGCATCGGACTAAGGTCCTAGGGCAATTCCAGGAAAAGTGCGTAGCTTCAAAGATCTAGACGGGAACGGCGGTGGAGTATTTGACACTCTTCAAGGCGAAGTGAGACGACGAGTTCGCCACTGCCTCGTGGGTGAGGATGCCGCGCATCAGCAAGCGCTCGTAGTCGGCGACATCGGCAACGAGAACCCGTAGCAGGTAATCCCAGTCGCCCGACATGGAATAGCATTCGAGAACTTCCTCGTGGCTTTCCACGAAGCGTTCGAAATTTCGGCGCGCAACCGGATCATGGGACTTCATTCGCACCTGGCAGAAGACGTTCAAACCGCGTCCGACCAGGTCGGGATTGACCAAGCTCACGGTCTTAACCAGCACCCCCGCCGTCTCGAGCGCCTTGATGCGCCGCCAGCAGGACGCCGGCGAGGCGCCGACCGCCTCCGCTAAGGCTGCATGGCTGATGTCGCCCCGGTCCTGGAGGATTCCTAGAATCTTTCGGTCGATCGCATCGAGATTGAATGAATTCATCATAAATCCCTCGAAACCGAAACGGTTTCATCAAACCCTAGCCAAAAAAGGATCAGATTGAAACCGTTTTGCGCGTCGAGCGGCGTAGTCTTGATCTCGGAGGACTGGAGGAGACTCTGATGGCTCAGGCCGCACTCAAAAAGGACCGGCGCAACGCACCGGACGAGAGCATCGACTGGAAGAAGGTCGTGCAACTTCTGCTCCTGTCGCGCGCGCTCGACGAGATGGAGGAGCAGCGCCTCGTCCCTGAGAAGAAGGTTCTCTACCAGTTCTCGGCACGCGGCCATGACATGGCACAGATTCTCCTCGGGCTTCACCTCACTGGCAGGCACGACGCGGCATGCGGCTATTATCGCTCGCGCCCGCTGCTGCTCGCGCTCGGTGTCGATCCGGCGGATGCGCTCGGCTCGGCGATGGGGCGCGCTGGCGGATATTCCGACGGCCGGGACATCGGTGTCGTCTTCAACTATCCCAACACGCACGGCGCCTCGGCCCTGCCGATGTGCGGAGGGGTCGGCACCCAGTACACGCCGACGGCCGGCTGGGCGCAGGCGATCACCTATTTCAGCGAAGTTCTCGGAAAAGAGGAATATCAGAAGGATATTGCCGTTGTGCTGGGCGGTGACGGTTCCGTTGCCTCCAACGGCTTCTGGTCCGCTCTGACGATCGCGACGACGCAGGGCCTGCCGCTGCTCTTCTATATCGAAGACAACGGCTTCGGCATCTCCGTTCCCTCGAGCTTCCAGACACCCGAAGGCAATATTGCCGGCAATCTCGCCGGCTGGAAAAACTTGACCGTCCTCGACGGCGATGGCTCTGATCCGGAAGAGGCCGCCCGGCTGACGAAAGGCGCCGTGGAACTGGTGCGCGAAGGACGGATGCCGGTGCTGCTCAGGCTCGAGGTGCCCCGCCTCGAAGGGCACAGCTTCCAGGATACTCAAGCCTACAAGAGCGAGGAGCTCGTCAGGAGCGAATGGGCACATGATCCGCTGCCGCGGCTGAGGGACTATCTCGTCCCCGCCCTGTTGAGCGCCGAGGAATGGAACGAAGCTGCGCGAGACGCGAAGGCTGCCGCCGAACGGGCGCGCGTCGAGGCCGAATCCCGGCCGGTCGCCGACCCTGAAACCGTCACCAGCCATGTCTTCTTCGAAGGCCAGATGCAGGTCATGGGCGGACAGCACCCTGCCGGCTACCGTCCGCCGGAAACGACGGAGACCGCGACGGACGACGGCCAGAGGATCAACATGGTGACGGCGATCCGCCGCACGCTCGATCACGAGATGTCGGTGAACGAGCGGGTCGTCCTCTTCGGCGAGGATATCGGCCCGAAGGGCGGAGTTCATGCCGTGACCCTCGGGCTGCAGGAGAAATACGGTACTGCCCGCGTCTTCGACACGTCGCTCTCGGAGGAGGGCATTATCGGCCGGGCGGTCGGCATGGCGCTCGCGGGCCTCGTGCCGGTGCCGGAAATCCAGTTTCGCAAATATGCCGAACCCGCGATCGAGCAGCTCAACGATTGCGGCACGATCCGCTGGCGGACCAGCAACCGTTTCGCCGCGCCGATCGTCGTGCGGATGGCCGGGGGATTCTTCAAATGCGGCGATCCGTGGCACAGCCAGACGAACGAGGTCGCCTTCGTCCACCAGCCCGGCTGGAAGATCGCCGTTCCCTCCAATGCCGAGGACGCCGTCGGGCTCCTGCGCACCGCCTTGCGCGGCAACGATCCGGTGATCTTCTTCGAGCACCGTGCCATGCTCGACCATTCCTGGGCGCGGCGGCCCTATCCCGGCGATGCCTTCGCCCTTTCTTTCGGCAAGGCGAAATTCACACGCGAAGGCCGCGACATCACCATCGTCACCTGGGGCGCCATGGTGCCGCGTTGCGAAGAGGCGGCAGAGGGAATCTCCGCCGACGTGATCGACCTCAGAACCCTGATGCCCTGGGACAGGAAAGCGGTCATCGCCTCCGTGCGCCGCACCCGCCGGTGCCTCATCGTCCACGAGGACCTCGCAACGGCGGGTTTCGGCGCGGAGATTGCCGCAGCCGTCGCCGACGAAGCCTTTATCGATCTCGACGCGCCGATCTCACGCCTCACCATGCCGGATATTCCAAGCCCCCATAATCCCGTCCTGCTCGACTGGGCGGTTCCTTCGACGGAACGCATACGCCGGAAGATCACAGACCTTCTGGAGTTCTGAGAATGGGCGACCTCATCGACATCCAGGCTCCTCTGGAGCAGGAAGGGACCAAAGCGGTCGTCCGCAACTGGCTAAGGAAGATCGGCGACCCGGTCAAATCGGGCGATCCGCTGGTCGAGCTCGAGACCGACAAGGTGACCCAGGAGGTGTCGGCGCCTGCCGACGGGGTGCTCGCGGAAATCCTGATGCGAAATGGCGACGATGCCACGCCCGGCGCCGTTCTCGGCCGGATCGGCAGCGAGGCTGCCGAGGCGGGACATGCGCCGCACTACTCGCCGGCCGTGCGGCATGCAGCGGAAGAATATGGCCTGGATCCGGCCACCGTCACCGGCACCGGCCGGGGTGGCCGCGTCACGCGCGCCGACATGGACAGGGCGTTTACGGCGCGGCAGGAAGGCCCTGCTTCGGTCGCGGCCGAGGCTGGCGACAGGGGATCCGCACCCAAGTCGCGCAGGATACCGCATAGCGGCATGCGCGCCGCGATCGCCGAACATATGCTCAACTCCGTCACGACGGCGCCGCATGTGACGGCGGTGTTCGAGGCCGATTTCTCGGCGGTGATGCGCCATCGGGACGAGCATGGGAAGAAGCTTGCGGCCGACGGCACAAAGCTCTCCTATACGGCCTATGTGGTTTCGGCCTGCGTGGCGGCGATGCGCGCGGTCCCCGAGGTCAACAGCCGCTGGCACGAGGATGCGCTCGAAACATTCGACGACATCAATATCGGCATAGGTATTTCTCTCGGGGACAAGGGCCTGGTCGTGCCGGTTCTCCATCGGGCGCAGGACCTGTCGCTTGGCGAGATTGCGGCCCGGCTGCAGGACCTGACGACGCGTGCGCGTTCGAACGCGCTCTCGCGCGCGGACGTGACGGGCGGCACCTTCACCATTTCCAATCATGGCGTCTCCGGATCGCTGCTCGCGGCGCCGATTATCATCAATCAGCCGCAATCGGCGATCCTCGGCGTGGGCAAGCTCGACAAGCGGGTAATCGTCCGCGAGGTGGACGGCGCCGACACGATCCAGATACGCCCGATGGCCTATGTGTCGCTGACGATCGACCATCGTGCGCTGGACGGCCACCAGACGAATGCATGGCTGACGCATTTCGTCCGCGTGATCGAGACCTGGCAAAAACATGCAGCAGATTAAAGCGCTACAGCGGCCTTTGCGTGTCTGATAGAGGCGCGGCCCTGTAGTGAACCTCCTCCCGCGCCATCACCGAAACTGTCATTGAAATCGATTACATTTTCTGGCTTCATGTGCCGGCAAGATTTGGGAGGATCTTATGAAGAAATTTATCGCATTTGCGCTGGGCACGGTCGCGTCCATCGTCCTGTCGGCATCCGCGCACGCCGAGACCTTTAAAATCGGTCTCTCCAACGGTTGGGTCGGCAGCGAGTGGCGTACCCAGATGATCGACGAGGCGAAGGCCGCGGCTGCGGAATGGAAGGAAAAAGGCGTCGACGTCGAGGTCTCCGTGCAGAGCGCCAATGTCGACGTGCCCGGGCAGATCGCGCATATCCGCAACTTCATCGCGGAGGGGGTGAACGCCATCATCGTCAACCCCAACAGCCCGACCGCCTTCGATCCGATCTTCGCCCAGGCGAAGGAAGCCGGCATCCTGGTGATCGCCACCGATGCGGAAGTCTCTTCGCCCGATGCCATCTATGTCGGCATCGACCAGACCGCCTGGGGTGCCGCGGGCGCCAAGTGGCTCGCCGAAACGCTCGGCGGCAAGGGCAAGGTGGTTGCGATCAACGGCGTCGCCGGCCATCCCGCAAACGAGATGCGCGTCGCCGGCTACAAGAGCGTCTTCAAGGATCATCCGGACATCCAGGTCGTCAACGAGGTCAACGCCAACTGGGACCAGGCGCAGGGCCAACAGGCGATGCAGAACATCCTTGCCACCTATCCCGACATCAACGGCGTGCTGGTGCAGGACGGCATGGCGGCCGGCGCCTGGAAATCGATCATGGACGCCGGCAAGGCGGGCCAGATCGCGGCGACCGGCGAAATCCGCAAGGACTTCATCGACCTCTGGATCAAGGAAAAACTGAACTCGGGAGCGACCGTGAATCCGCCCGGCGTCATGGCGAGTGCCCTCAACGTCGCCGTCCTGATGCTGCAGGGCAAGGAACTGAAGGAGCCGGCAAAGGCCGGACAATACGGCAACGCGCTCTACCTGCCGATCCCCTTCATCGACTCGAAGAACGTGGCGGAAGCCGCAAAGCAGCTCGAGGGCAAGCCCGGCTATTATTCCTATACGAGCTCGCTTTCGATCGAAGAGGCGGAAGCGCTGTTCAAGTGAGCCTTTCGGCAGCGCGCTAAGGCATTGCGCGTCCCTTTGGGCGCGCATTCTCCCGGCAGCACTTTTTCTTGCTGCATGTTCTATCCCTAAATCCGCCAGGATTTGAGGAAACATACAGTAGCCGATTCCGGCCGGCGCCCGCCAAACCGAAGCGAACGGACGAGTTTCCATGTCGAAGTTGAAACTGAGCGGCGTGAGCAAGGCTTACGGCGCGACCCTGGCGCTCCGCCGCGGCGACCTTGAGCTCATGGCCGGCGAGGTCCATGTCCTGATGGGTTCCAACGGCTCGGGAAAAAGCACCCTCTGCAAGATCATTGCGGGCAGCGTGCGGCCCGATGGCGGCAAGATCCTCGTCGACGACCAGCCGGTGACGATAAGCGGCCCGCGCTCGGCGCGAGCCCACGGCATCGGCATCTTCTATCAGGAACTCAGCCTCGCCGCGCGCCGTTCGGTCGAGGAGAACATCTCGCTTGGCAAGCTGCCGGTCAAATCGCGGGTCTTCATCGATCGCTCGGAGCTTCGGCAGCGCGCGGCTCGCTATATCGGCCTTTTCGACGGCGTCTGCGGCGAAGGGTTTTCCGCCGACACACTCGTCGGCAACCTGCGCCCCGACCAGCGTCAGCTCGTCGAGATCATGAAGGCGCTGGCCAGCGAGGCGCCGCTCCTCATCTTCGACGAGCCGACCTCGGCGCTCGACCGAGCCCAGGTGGAGCGCTTCTTCGAAATCCTGCGCGATCTCAAACGTCGCGGGCGCGGCATCATCTTCATTTCGCACCGCATGGACGAGATCAAGGCGATCGGCGACCGCGTCACCATCATTCGCGACGGCGAGACCATCACCACGCTCAACCTGGACGACACAGACCCCGCGGCCGTGATCCGGCTGATGGTCGGCGGTGCCGGCGACATGCCGGCATCGCAATCGTCAGTGCCGGCGGTGGTGGAGGGGAAGGGAGGCGCCGCGCTGACTGTGCGCGATCTTTCCGGCCGCGGTTTCCGCAATGTGAGTTTCGAGGTTGGCCGCGGCGAGATTCTCGGCTTCGGCGGGCTGCACGGCCAGGGCCAATCGGCGGTGCTCAGAGCCATCTTCGGCGCCGGTTCCATCGCCTCGGGCGAAATCCTGATCGGCGACAGCCGCTTCGACGCTGCGAACCCGCGTGATGCGATCCGGCGCGGCTGCGCCTATGTCTCCGGCGACCGCAGCCGCGACGGCGTCATCAGCGGGAGGCCGATCATCGAGAACGTCACGCCGATCCACTATCTGCGCGACCGGCTGTTGATCGCTCGGCCGGGCAAGCTGCGCGACAGGGTGGCGCCGGCGCTGGAAAGCATGCACACCAAGTTCGCGAGCCTCTTCCACCCGATCGGTTCGCTTTCGGGCGGTAACCAGCAGAAGGTGATCATCGCCCGCTGGCTGATCGACCGCCCCGACGTGCTGCTGCTCGACGATCCGACGAAGGGCATCGACCTGTCGGCCAAGGCGGACCTCTTCGCGCTGATCCGGCAACTGGCGGCGGAGGGGCTCGGCATCGTCCTCTATTCTTCGGAGGATGCCGAGCTGCTCGGCAACGCCAACCGCATTCTCGTCTTCAACGGCGGATCGGTCAGCCGGGAGCTCACGGGGGCGGACCGCACCCGCTACAATCTATACCAAGCCGCTTACGAGGCCGCGTGATGGCAGAGACCGCAACCGTCCCGACATACCGACGCACCGGCGGCATCGGCAGACTGCTGGAGCGCTATCCTTTCCTGCCCGCGCTCGTGATCGTCGCCGCACTCCTTCTCCTCAACGGCTTCTTTTCGCCGAACAGCCTGACACTCCGGGCTCTGACCGGGCTGCTCAGCACCTATATGGCGCTGATCCTGCTCGCGATCGCGCAGACCTATGTCGTCTACGCCGGCGATATCGACCTCTCTGCCGGCGCGATCCTCTCGCTGGTCAATGTCGCGATCGTGGTTCTGATGGAGCGCTGGGGAGGGGGTGCCGGCGCGGTGTTCCTGGCACTCGCCATCGGTCTCCTGCTCGGGCTCGCCTGCGGGCTCGTGAACGGCCTCGTCGTCGCGGCTCTGCGGCTGCAGGCGATCGTCGCGACCTTCGCAACCAGCATCTTCTTCACGGGCTTTGCGCTCTACGTCCTGCCCGTTGCCGGCACGCCGGCGCCGGCGCTCTTCTGGCGCACCTATGGCGGCCGGCTTTTCGGCGTTCCCTTCGTCTTCTACATCCTGGCGGCCCTCGTCATCCTCGTCGCGGTGATGAGCCGCACCAGGCTGGTCACGCAACTGCTTGCCGTGGGCGACGACCAGCAGGCGGCCTATCAGACCGGGCTGCCAGTCATAACGACACGGATCAAGGGCTATGTGCTGTGCGGCCTCTTCTCCGCGCTCGCAGCCTTCTGCATCACCGGCGATACCGCAAGCGGCGATCCGCTGGTCGGCGGCAAGATGACGCTCTACAGCGTCGCGGCGGTCGTGCTCGGGGGCAGCGCGCTTTCCGGCGGCTGGGGCACCGTCGTCGGCTCGCTGCTCGGGGCGCTGACGATCGGGCTCATCAACTCGGTCGTCTTCTTCATGGGCACGCCGTCCGAGTGGCAGAACTTCGTGCAGGGCCTTGCGATCCTCCTCGTCCTGATGGCGGGCGTGCTTGCCGGCAGGAGGGCGCGTTCATGAGCCGAGTGGTGTCCTTCGTCCGTCAGCCGATCGTCGTCGCGCTCGTGCTCATCGTGCTTCTCCTCTATCTCGGCGAGGCGTTGTCACCGGGCTTTGCGACCGGCGGTCAGATCCTGCGGCTCCTGATCGTCGCCTCGCTGCTCGGCATCGTCGCGGCCGGCCAGAACGTCGTCATCCTCGGCGGGCGCGAAGGCATCGACCTCTCGGTCGGCGGCGTCGTCTCGCTCTCGGCCATCATCGCGGGCAATGTCATGAACGGCGCCGATGGCGGCATCTTGCCGGCCGTCGCCGCCTGCCTCGCTGCCGGCGCCTTCTTCGGTCTCCTGAACGGGCTCGGCGTCACGCTTCTCAGAATTCCGCCGCTGGTGATGACGCTCGGAATGCTGGGCGTGCTGCAGGGGCTTCTCGTCGTCATCCGAATGGGAATTCCCTCCGGCCAGGCCGCGCCGGCGCTCTCGCGCTTCGTCACGCAACCGCTCGCCTACGGTATCCCCGGCATTATCTGGCTCTGGATCGTTATCGGCATCCTGCTGGCGCTCATGCTCAACCGCACCGTCTTCGGCCACCGCATCTATGCGATCGGCTCGAACGAGCACGCGGCCTACATGGCGGGCGTGCCGGTCAAGCTCGTCCGCATCGCGCTGTTCATGACCTCCGGCATGTTCGCAGCGACCGCCGGACTCTGCCTGCTCGGCTATTCAGGCACGTCCTTCGCCAATGTCGGCGAACAGTATATGCTCCCCTCGATCATCGCGGTCGTCTTCGGCGGCACATCGCTTGCCGGGGGCAAGGGCGGCTACACCGGCACCATGGCGGGCGCGGTCCTGCTGGTCATTCTGCAGAGCATCCTGACGACGATCAACATCGAGGAGTCCGGACGCCAGATGGTGTTCGGCGCGACGCTGCTCCTGCTCATGATGTTCTACGGACGCGGCCGGGCGATGCGCGCATGAGGGACCGGCCGAAGATCAAGGACATCGCCGAGAAGGCGGGCGTGTCGGTGGCCACCGTCTCGCGCGCCCTTGCCGCTTCGACGCTGGTGACCGCCGAGACGCGCCAGCGCGTGCTCGACCTGGCGCGCGAGCTCGATTACCGCCCGAATGTCAGCGCCCGAAATCTGCGCACCCGCAGGTCCATGACGGTGCTGATGGTCGTGCGCGACGTCGGCAATCCCTTCTACCTCGACATCCTCAAGGGCGTCGAGGCGACGGCGCGCGAAGCCGGCTATGCCGTGCTGATGGGCAATACCGAAAACGACCCGGCCCGCGAGACCGAATATTTCAACATGCTGCGCGACGGACATGCCGACGGCATGATCCTGATGACCGGCAAACCGCCGCCCGCCGGCGGCTGGAACCATCTACCCGTGGTGGTGGCGCTGGAAATGATCGAGGGCTCGGGCCTGCCGCATGTGCAGATCGACAATGTCGCCGCGGCCCGCGGTGCAGTCGAGCACCTGATTTCCCTCGGCCATCGGAGGATCGCTCATATCTCCGGTCCCGTTCCCGAGCCGATGAGCGTCTATCGGCGGGAGGGGTTTCGCCTGGCGATGCGAGATGCCGGGCTGACGATTCCAGCCGGCTACGAGGTGCGGGGCGACTTCCTGATCGAAAGCGGCATGGAATGCTGCCGCTCCCTCTTTTCGCGTTCAGATCCGCCGACGGCGCTCTTCGTCGCCAATGACGAAATGGCCTATGGCGCCGTCCACGAACTGAGACGGATCGGACGCGCCGTGCCGGGCGACGTGTCGGTCGTCGGCTTCGACGATCTTTATCTGAGCAAGGCCTTCTATCCGCCGCTGACGACCGTCGGCCAGCCGCGCTCCGAGATCGGCCGCACCGCCATGGCGGTGCTTCTTGGAATTCTGTCGGGCGGATCGGAGGCGGCCGAACCGATCGTGCTGCCCACGGTTCTGAGGGTGCGAGGCAGCACGGCGCCGCCGCGTACCTGAATGCCCATGCGGGGCGGCAGGAGGCAATCGCCGCTGGATAACGGGGAGGGAGAAAAGAATGACCACATTACCGAAACGGACCTTGCGCGTCGGCTTCGTCGGCACCGGCTTCATCGCCCATTTCCACCTGAAATCGCTCATCGGCGTACGCAATGTCGAGGTGACCGGCGTTTACAGCCGCAATCCCGAAAACCGCGCGCGCTTCGTGAGCGAAGTCGAGGCGCTCGATATCGGCGAGTGCCGCGCGCATGAGAGTCTCGAATCGCTGCTGTCCGCCGGCGACGTCGACGCGGTCTGGATTCTGTCGCCGAACTATACGCGGCTCGACGTCATGCGGACGCTCCACCGGGAGATCAAGGCGGGACGCAGCAAGATCTTCGCCGTCGCCTGCGAGAAGCCGCTTGCGCGCACCGTGGCGGAGGCGCGTGAGATGCTGCGCCTGGCTGAGGATGCCGGTCTCAACCATGGCTATCTCGAAAACCAGGTCTTCTGCACGCCGGTGCTGCGCGGCAAGGAGATCATCTGGCGGCGCGCCGCCTCGACCACCGGCAGGCCCTACCTCGCGCGCGCCGCGGAGGAACATGCCGGTCCGCACGAACCCTGGTTCTGGCAGGGCGACAAGCAGGGCGGTGGAGTGCTTTCCGATATGATGTGCCACAGCGTCGAGGTGGCGCGCCATCTGCTCACGGCGCCCGGCGCGCCCCGCAATTCGCTGAAGGTCAAGTCGGTGAACGGCACGGTGGCGAACCTCAAATGGACGCGGGCGGGCTATGCCGATGAGCTGCGCCGCCGCTTCGGTGAGGATGTCGACTACCGCCGGCGCCCATCGGAGGATTTCGCCCGGGCGACCGTGACGCTGGAGGACGAGGAGGGCAACGAACTGATGATCGAGGCGACGACCTCCTGGGCCTATGTCGGCGCCGGCCTGCGCATCCAGCTCGAGCTTCTCGGGCCTGAATATGCGCTGGAGTACAACTCGCTCGGCACCGGTTTGAAGATCTTTCTGTCGCGGGCCGTGCAGGGCAGCGAGGGTGAGGATCTCGTCGAAAAGCAGAATGCCGAGCACGGCCTGATGCCGGTGCTGGAGGACGAGGCCGGCGTCTACGGCTATACGGACGAAAACCGCCACATGGTCGAATGCTTCCGCAAGGGGATAAAGCCGCTCGAAACCTTCGAGGACGGCATGGCGGTCGTCGAAATCCTGATGGGCCTCTACCGCTCCGCCGAGATCGGCGCGACGCTGCATTTCCCCGCACCGGAGCTCGAAAACTATATTCCCGTCGTGGCGCGCGTGGGGGCGTAGTTCTTTCGCCTCAACCAGTCGGGAACCTTCCTGCCGGAGCGCGGTTTGCTTCGGCATGCCGAAAGATGCAAATCAGCCGACCGTTCTCATCACCGGCTCGAGCGGCTTCCTGGGCCAGGCGATCGCGCATCGCCTGAGGGATCGGTATCGCGTCATCGGACTCGACCTGTCCCCTCCGAAGGGCAAGTCTGAGACCGAAGAGACGATCAAACTCGACATCACCTCCGACGAAAGCGTGAGAGAGGCGATCGAGACGGCGGGCAAGCGCAGCGGCGGGCGCCTTGCTTCCGTCATTCATCTCGCCGCCTATTACGACACCACCGGCAAGGACAATCCCAAATACGATGCCGTCAATGTCGAGGGCACGCGCCGGCTGCTGGAGGCGCTGCAGGGCCTTCCCAGCGAACAGTTCATCTATGCAAGCACGCTGTTGGTGCAGGCGCCCAGTCCGGGCAAGGGTGCGCGGATCAACGAGGATGGTCCGCTGGACCCGGCCTGGGCCTACCCCAAGTCGAAGGCCGAGACCGAGGCGGTAATCGCCAGACATCGCGGCGCGATCAGGACCGTGACTCTTCGCCTCGCCGGCGTCTATGACGAGGACTGCCGAGCGGCTTTCATCGCCCAGCAGATCGCCCGCATCTTCGAGCGGCTTCCGACCGCCTATCTGTTCAGCGGCGATCTGGACGCGGGCCAGCCCTATCTGCACAAGGACGATCTGGTCGAGGCTTTCGCGCGCACGGTCGACCACCGCAACGAATTGCCCGATGATTGCGTGTTCCTGATCGGCGAGGAGGAAACGCTCTCCTATGGCGACTTGCAGAAGCGTATCGGCCGGCTGATCCATGGCGAGGACTGGCGCACGCTCGCCCTGCCGAAGAGCCTTGCCAAGCCGGGGGCGTGGCTTCAGACCGAGGTGCTCGACGAGGAGTCGGAGATCAAGCCGTGGATGATCGAGAACTCGGACGATCATTACGAGATCGACATCTCCCGTGCCCGCAGCAAGCTCGGCTGGGAGCCGAGACACGGCCTAGCTGCGACGTTGCCGGAAATGATCCGGCGGCTCAAGCAAGACCCGACCGACTGGTACGCGAAGAACAAACTGGAGCCCTCCGTGGTCGCCGCCTCGAATCCGGAGATCGAGCAGGCGGAGAAAAGGCTGGCGGAACCGCTGGAGCGCAGCGACGCCGAAGTCGAGGTTGCGGTGGAAGAGCACCGGCTGCGCACGCTCTGGGCGCCGCTGGCAAACGTCGCTCTCGGCCTTTGGCTCGTCTCCTCGCCGGCGACGCTCGGCCTTTTCGACCCCGTCGGCGCGCCGCTGCCGCCGGCGCTCGGCCACGAGATCGCCGAACCCGCCATACGCAATGCCCGTCTCGGGATGAGCGAGATCCTGTCCGGATTGCTCGTGGCGGCATTCGCGCTTGTCGGCATGTACCGGCGCTGGTCCCATGCGCAATGGATCACAGCCGCGCTCGGGGTCTGGGTCATGCTGGCCCCGCTTGTGTTCTGGACGACGAGTGCTGCGGCCTACGCCATCGATACGCTTGCCGGCATGCTGATCGTGGCCTTCGCGGTGATGATCCCGCCGACGCCGGGAATAAGGCTGCGGGCGCTCGCGGCCGACGACGACCGGCCGCTCGGCTGGAGCTATTCGCCGTCGTCCTTCACCCAGCGCATGCCAATCGTCGCGCTCGCCTTTGTCGGCCTCTTCGTCTCGCGCTATCTCGCCGCCTATCAGATGGGCCATGTCGACGGCCTCTGGGACCCGTTCTTCGGGCCGGGCGAGGCTTCGGTCCGCAACGGCAGCGAGGCGGTCGTGACGTCCTGGGTTTCCAAGGGCTTTCCGATAGCCGATGCCGGTCTTGGAGCCTTCGCCTACGGGCTGGATATTCTGGCCGGCGCGATCGGAGACAGCCGCCGCTGGCGCACCATGCCCTGGATGGTGCTCCTCTTCGGCCTGCTGATCGTGCCCCTGGGCGCCGTCAGCGTCTCCTTCATCATCATCCAGCCGCCGCTCATCGGCGCACTTTGTACGCTCTGTATCATTCAGGCGGCCGTCACCGTCGTGCTCATTCCCTATTCGATCGACGAGGTGCTCGCCACCATCCAGTATCTCTGGCGCGTAAGGAAGGCGGGCGAGCCGTTCTGGCGGACGTTCTGGATGGGCGGCCCGGCCATTTCGGAGGACCAGACGCCGGCGCCCGACCTCAACCGCCCGGCCTTCGAGCTGTTGAAGGAATTCATCGTCGGCGGCGTCAACTTCCCCTGGACGCTGGTCGCGAGCACATTGCTGGGCGCGTTCCTGATGACGACGCCCTTGGTTTTCGGCAGCGTCCCGCCGCTTTATCACAGCGACCACATTCTCGGCTGCGTCGTGATCCTGGTTGCCGTCACCGCCATGGCTGAGGTCGTCCGTCCGGTGCGCTTCCTGAATGTGCTGCTCGGCGCCTGGGTGGCGGCTTCGCCCTTCCTGCTTGCCGGCGGCAGCACGGTCGCCACCTTCGCCAATCTCGCGATCGGCCTGGCCTTGATCGCACTCAGCCTTCCGCGCGGGACGCGCAGCGAAGAACATTATGGCGGCTGGGACCGGGCGATCGTCTGAACGGACGGCACTCCTCAATGCACGATTTCGTCAGCTCATCTGCGCAAGCACCATCACGAGCAGGAAGCCGAAGGCGTTGGCGATCGCCGAGGATTGCTGGAACTGGTGCGACTCCGCCTCCGGCACGAGGTCGGTAATGGTCAGGTAGAACATCCCGCCCGCTCCCGTCGCGAAAAGAAAACCGGTGACCGGCTGCGCCAGGCCCTTCAGCAAAAACCACCCTGCCACGGCGGACACGAAAAGGGAGAGGCCGATGAGGGAGGTCCATCCGAGTGTCCGGCGCTTCGCGTTCTTCCGCTCTTCGTCGAGGGTCAGTTCGCCGATGCTCATTCCTTCGCTGAAATTATCGATGCAGATTGCGAGACCCACGATCAGCGCCACCTTCGGCTCGAAGGTCGCACCGACACCGATCGTCATGCCTTCGATCAGCTCCTCCGCACTCGTGCCGCCGGCGAGCACCGCGACGTTGCTTCCGCGCGGCCTGCGCCGCCGATGCAGGCGATCGACCTCGTCCTTCTGGTCCGCTTCCGGTCCGGCCATTTTCCAGCGGTTGACGTAGAGGTCGAGAATATAGACGAGTCCCAGGCCCGTCAGAAAGCCGGCAACGGCAAGCGGAAGACCTGCAAGCTCCATCGAGGCGGGCATCATCTCGAAAGCGAAGGTGCCCATGAGGACGCCGGCCGCGAAGCCGACGGCGATCGAGAGCACGAGGCTCGACGGCCGGAGCGAGGTCGCCACCAGGCCGCCCAAGGGCGATGCGACGGCCGCCGCCGCGGCAATTCCCAGGATGATCAGGAGATCATTATTCATCGCTGCCCAGGGTGGTCATCAGCGGGGGAATGCGCAAGTACCCCTTGTGATTGCATGCCGGAGGCGGCGCCAGGAGCAAGGGACACACGCGCAGTCCCGAAAGGCAGATGTGGTCTCCGCGTGGACCGCGCTCCTTGCGAGAGCTCCAACCGGCCCCCTGGCCAAAAGTTCCGCGGGGGCCGTGCGGAAGTGCTTAGCTGTCTCTATAAAACAGTTAAACGCTCTATCGCGTCGCCTGATTCAGGAACTGAATGACCGCGGACAGGAAAGCTGAACGCCCCGCTTCGTTGCGGTCGAGATGCACGAAATGGGTAGCGTGTGGAAGCTCGACGAGGCTTGCTTGCGGCGCCTCCCGCGCAATCGCGGCTGCATCCTCCGGACGGCTCCAGAAGTCGCGTTGTGAGCGGAGGACGAGCACCGGCATCGTCAATGCCGCCGCATTCCACTGCTTGCGGCCGAACGCCAGTTCAAAACTGTCGGCCATCGCGCCGCTCGGAGAGCGGAAGCTCGGCGGCGTTCTCTCCGCAAAGGTGGGATCGGAGGACAGCGCCATGTCGGCATAGGCGCGGGCGACAGCGGGTTCACGCCACTCGGATTTATCGAGAACGGGGATGCTCTTGTCCCAGGCCGCAAACAGACTTTCCGCGGTGTTGAGCCGATAGGCGCCGAGCGCAGCCATGTTTAAACTGCCCGGACGATCGGGAGCCTCGAGCGGCGAGCCTCGCCCGAGCGTCGGATGCCGGTCGGAGGCGCCGTAAAGGCTGTTGTAGAGGATGAGTCGTTCCACGCGATCCGGATAGCGGGCGGCAAAGGCGGCGGCCCATTGTCCTCCCGTCGCCCAGCCAAGAATGCTGACCTTGCCGTCGCCGCTCCATTCCGCAACCGCCTCGACGGCGGCGGCGATGTCGGAGACCGCTTCATCGGTTCGCATAAGAGGCGTGCCACTACCGGGCGGCGGCGCATCCATTTCGTTCGGCCGGCTCGAGGCGCCATAGCCGCGGAGATCGACGAGGTAGACCGAATGGCCCTCCGCGGCCAGCTCGGCCGCAATCGAGCCGCCCGGGACCGCGAGATCGAACGAGGCGACCGATGGCACGCGCGCGCCATGGATCAGCAGAACGGCGGACACTTCTTGCTGCCGTTCGGCCGGTCGCACTTCGCGCACGAAAAGCTTGTCGCCCCCGGCAAGCGTCACGAAGCGGTCGGTGCGCACCAGTCCATTGTCACCTGCAAAAAGCGGCGCAGCGAACACAGTTGAGATGAGGGCGAGGAACATCGCGTTGAGTCTTGTCATGTCAATACTCCCGACAATCTGAGCGCCGTCAAAGATTACCCGCCTTCGCATTCAAATCGATGATGAATATGGGAAACTTTGATATCATCTGCATATGGAACTTCGTCACCTACGTCATTTCGTCGCCGTGGCCGAAACCCTGCATATGGGGCGCGCCGCCCAGCGGCTCGGCATGGCGCAGCCGCCCTTGAGCCAGTCCATCGCCCGGCTGGAAAGGGAGCTCGGCGTGAAGCTTTTCGAGCGCACACACCGCCGGCTTGCACTGACCCGGGCGGGCGCGTCGCTGCTTCCCGAGGCGCGACGGACGCTTCAAGATGCGGAAACGGCACGGGCGGTTGCCCGCGGCGCGGGTAACGGGACCGCCGGCGACATCCGGATCGGCTTCGTCTCCGCTGCGCTGTACGAGCTGCTGCCGTCGCTGGTGGTCTCGCTGCGGCAGGAATTTCCGATGATCAGGCCCGTGCTCACTGAAATGGCGACGAATGAGCAGGTGGCCGCGCTTGCGGAGGGAACGATCGATTTCGGCATATGCCATCCGCCGCTCGCCAGTTTGGAGCGACTGGATATCATTCCAGTCGCCGACGAGACGCTTATCGCCGCCATACCGGACGACGGGCGTACTGGTCCGGTCACCATCGCCGAGCTTGCCCGAATGGGATTGGTGCTCTTTCCCGCCGCCCAGGGCCCTTCCTTGCACGCGCGCATTCTCAACGCCTTCGCGGAAGCCGGGCACGACGTTTTGATTCAGCAGCCGGCGACGCGTGCGCTGACCATGCTTTCTCTCGTTGCCGCTGGGGTGGGTGCTGCTCTTCTACCACGCTCTACAGAGCGCATATCGTTCAAGGGCGTCCGCTTCGCTCCCATCGAAGGTCTGCAACTGCCCGCCTTGCCTGTTGCTGCGATAGCGCGGCGCCGTCCGCGTCCCTTGATTGTCGACACGGTGCTCGGCGTGTTCAACCACAGCTTGGAAGCAGGTACCGGCGAAGAGAACCGGATTGGGGCAAACAAGCTCAAGACGGCATGATCTGCTGATAGGTACATTGGCGCGGGTCCTTGTCCGGCCGCCAGCGCATGAGTTTCGTACCGTGACGGAAGCGCCGGTTGCCAACATGGTCGAACCGGACTTCGACGACCAGTTCCGGGCGAACCGGCTCCCATTCGCCGCTGCGCTCGCTGCTCCAGCGGCTGGGCCCGCCCGGCGCCTTGCCGGTGAAGCCCGGCGGCTCCCGTAAAGCCTCGAGCTGGCGCGTCAAGGCAGGCCGCTCCTTGTCCGAGATCGTCGCGGTAAAGCCCACATGGTTCAGCAGTCCCTCGGTGTCGTAAAGGCCGAGCAGAAGCGAGCCGACGAGTGAACTGTCGCTCTCGTAACGGAAGCCGCCGACGACGCAATCGGCCGTCTTCAGCCGTTTGACCTTCACCATTGCCCTTTCGCCGCATTCGTAGGCGCCGTCGCGCCGCTTTGCGACGACCCCGTCGGTCGCGCCTGCCTCCCATGAGGTGAGCCACCGCTCGGCTTCCTCGATGTCCAGCGTGAAGGGCGAAGACTCCAGCATCCCTGAAACGGCATTCTTCTTGGCGAAGGTTTCGAGGCAGGTGCGGCGGATTTGGAGCGCTTCGCCGGTCAGGACCGTTCCGTCCGTGCCGGCCAGCATGTCGAACAGGATGAGCTTGGCTGGCGTCTCCTGCGAGAGCTTCTGCACGCGGCTTGCAGCCGGATGCAGGCGCATCTGCAAGGCGTCGAAGGAGAGGCGCCCGTCGACCTCGATCACCAGTTCGCCGTCGAGGACGAACATGTCCGGCTCGATCCGGCGCAGCAGGGCGACGACCTCGGGAAAGAAGCGTCCGAGCGGCTTGCCGGATTTCGCCCTTATATCGACTTCGTTGCCGGACTTGAACGCAAGGCAGCGAAAGCCGTCCCACTTCGGCTCGTACTGCCATGCGTCGCCGCCCGGAAGCTCGGTCGCGGAGCGGGCCTCCATGGGCGCCGTGCTGACGGGCAGGGGAAAGCCGCCCGCCTTATTCGCCGCGCTTGACGGAGCGGCCTTTTTCGTCGGTTTTCCACGTGCGGGCGACGCCATCGTCCACTCCGTCTAAGCCGTCGGCCTATTTCAGCTTGACCGAGGGCTCTCTTCCCCAGACGCGCAACTTGCCGAGTTCCTTGAGGAAGGCGGGCGCACTCGCAGCGTCGGTGAGTTCGATCGTTCCCTCATCGAGCAGTTCCGCTATGCCGGCCCTCTCGAGAAGGGGAACCGCGGCGCCGACATAGCCGATATATTTGCAATGGGCGAAGGCGTCGGCCACGAAATCGCGCGCAGTGGCGACGTCGATCAGCTCCGTGACGGCCTCTGCGGAAGGAAGCAGGACCACCGCGTCGTAAAGGACCGACGGGCCGCCATCGAGCATCTGGTGGGCGGCGATGCGTTTTCCGTCGGAGGCCGTGAAGCCGCCGACTTTCGGCGCGATCAGCTCGAAGGCCGCCTTCTCCTTCTCGACCGCCGCTATCAAGGCGTCGAGAAGCGCGGCGTCCGCGCCGTCCGTCGCCAATATCCCGAGCTTGCGGCCCTCGAAACGCTTCGGCCCACGCTGGATGATGCTGAGGGCCGGCGACGGGTCGAGGTCCTGGCGGGTGGCAACGGCAGCATCCGCCGGTTTTGGCATCGTCTCCAGGCCGAGCGCATGGCCGACCTTTTTCCCCAAGGTTTCATCTATGTTGAGAAGATGCGCGACCATCCGCTCGCGGATCACCGGCGTCTCCACCTTGCTCAATTCGAAGGTCAGGGCGTCGGCGATGTGGCGCTGCTCGGGCGGCGTCTGGCTGATGAAGAACTGCCGGGCCTGGCTGTAATGGTCGGCAAAGCTCTCGGCGCGGATGCGCAGCTTCGGGCCCTGCTCCTCGGAAGGGAAATGGCGGAAGCCTTTCATGGGCGACTCGCGCGGGCCCTCGCCCCAGGAATTGGGCTGGTAGTTCACGCGCCCGACCGGGTTGCGCATGGCCATGTGGCCGTCCTGCTGAAAGTGCTGGAAGGGACATTTCGGCGCGTTGATCGGCAGATGGGTGAAGTTCGGGCTGCCGAGCCGCTTCAGCTGCGTGTCTAGATAGGAGAAGTTGCGCCCCTGCAGCAACGGATCGTCGCTGAAGTCGATGCCGGGCGGCACGTTCTGCGTCATGAAGGCGACCTGCTCGGTTTCGGCGAAGAAATTCTCCGGCATGCGATCGAGCACCAGCCGGCCGACAGGCTTCGTCGGCAGTACTTCCTCCGGAATGATCTTGGTCGGGTCGAGGATGTCGAAATCGAACTTGTCGGCGAAGTCCTGATCGAAGAGCTGGACATGCAGGTCCCATTCCGGGAAGTTGCCGGACTGGATGGCTTGCCACATATCGCGCCGGTGGAAGTCAGGATCGGCACCGTTGATCTTCACGGCCTCGTTCCAGACGACCGACTGCAGCCCGAGCTTTGGTTTCCAATGGAATTTGACGAAGGTGGACTCGTCCTTGGCATTGACGAAACGGAAGGTGTGGACGCCGAAGCCTTCCATGAACCGGAAGGAACGCGGGATCGCCCGGTCCGACATGACCCACATGATCATGTGCATGCTTTCCGGCGTCAGGCTGATGAAGTCCCAGAAATTGTCATGGGCGGACTGCGCCTGGGGAAACTCCCGGTCCGGTTCGGGCTTTACCGAGTGTATGACGTCGGGAAACTTGATTGCGTCCTGAATGAAGAAGACCGGGATGTTGTTGCCGACGAGGTCCCAATTGCCCTCCTTTGTGTAGATCTTGACCGCGAAACCGCGAACGTCGCGGGCGAGGTCGAAGGAGCCCTTGCTTCCGGCGACCGTCGAGAACCGCACGAAGGCGGGAGTTCGCTCGCCCGGGCGCTGGAACAGATCCGCCCGGGTGTAAGCTGCAAGAGATTCGTAGGTCTCGAAGAAGCCATGCACTCCGTAGCCGCGGGCGTGGACGACACGCTCCGGAATGCGCTCGTGATCGAAGTGGAAGATCTTCTCGCGGAAGTGGAAATCCTCGATGAGCGTCGGGCCGCGTTCGCCGGCGCGCAGGCTGTTCTGGTCGTCGGCGACGGGGCCGCCCTGAGCGGTCGTCAGGACGGGCGTGTCGCCTTCGGCGATCTGGTGAAGCTCTCCACCATTGCCGCGTGTCGCTTTCTGGTCATGAATGGTGGCCGGTTTCGTATTGCTCGGCGCAGAGGGTCTCTTGGCCATGGCAGCACTCCTTGGTCGAGGGCGGATGGGCACGAAACCTTGGCGAGGGAGGTTGGTTCCTTTCTACGCGAAATTTACACGGCTCAATCTGACCGTCGCCGCGGCGAGGGCGACCACCAGATCACGATGATTTCAGGTCGTAGCGGATTGGTAGCGCGTCGGCGCGCCAAACGATTCGGCGCGGACGGAAACGCCAATAGCCCTCGGCGCCGTCGGGAGGCACGCCGTTAGGAGCTTCGGACAGGAGCTCGGCCTCGCCGGTCATCTGCAGGAGGCCGCCCGTGGAGAAGTCCGGGAAAGTGAGCCCGGCGCGCGGATTGACCGCGATGTTGCCGAGCGTGTTGAAGAAGCGGTTGCCGACGAAATCCGGGATCGTCAGCCAGCCGTCTTCGCCGACATGCACGAATCCCGCGCGGCCGCCGCGATGGGAGACGTCGAGCTGCCGGCCTCCGGCGAGATCGGCATAGGTCGCGACGAAGAACGTGTCCGCCTGCGCCACCAGAACATGCGCGGCGGCGTCGAGCTCGGAGCTCGAAACGGGCGGTGCGGCAGGCGGTTCGGACGGGTCGCGCACGAAATGAACCTGCCGGAGCTGGATGTATTTCGGACAATTGCCGAAGCTCTGGTCGACGCCGAGGTCGAAACCGCGGGCATGCCGCTTAAGCGTGCCGTTCAATCGGTTGCGCCGGCGGGTGCCGAGATCGATTCCGAGGAGGGCGAGGGGAGCGCCGTCCTCCATGCCGGCCTCGGCAGGGTCCGTTGGTTCCCGCGCGAGCTCGATGGCAAGCCTTTTTGCGTCCGGCGCATGGAGGAAACCGGGTTCGCCTGCCCTGAGCGTCGCCCAGGCGTCACCGTCGGGGTCGACCGAGCCCAGCACGACCATCGGCAGAAGCGGATAGAATTCCCGGTGCTGGTCGATCAGGTGGTCGCGCATGACGCGGCGCCCGACCTCGTCCATGCGCGTTTCCACACCCAGCCTCTTCTGCAGGGCGATTTCGCCCTCGTGCCAGGGCGAATGTGCAAGGATGGGAGCGTCCATGACGATTGTTCCCTTGGTTGCGTGAATGTTGGGCATCTGTGAGCTCGTTCGCAGACGCCCAAGCGGACGTCGTCATGGCGCCTCGCTAAGCCGCCAGCCCCACCGGCGTCTTTTCGAATTCGACGAAGCCCGGCAACGCTTCGATGCGGGCGAGCCAGGCGCGGATCTCCGGATAGGGCTGGAGATCGACGTCGCCTTCGGGGGCGCGCGCCACGTAGCTGTAGAGTGCGACATCGGCGATCGTCGGCCGGTCGGCGGCAATCCAGCCTCTGCCCTTGAGCTCCTGCTCGATCAGCGCCAGGATCGCATGCGAGCGGGGGATCACCTCTTCCGGTCGGTAGGGCGCCTTGAACACGTTGATGAGCCGCGCCTGGGCCGGACCATGGGCGATCTGGCCGGCAGCCACCGAAAGCCAGCGCTGAACGGCAGCCGCCCCGGCGGCGTCTTCCGGCAGCCAGTCCGTGCTGCCGGTCTTCTTTGCCAGATAGACGAGAATGGCGTTGGAATCCGAAACGATCGTGCCGGCGTCGTCGAGCACCGGAACCTGACCGAAGGAATTGAGCTTCAGGAAATCCGCCTGCTTGTGCTCTCTCCTGGCGAAATCGACGACCACCAGCTCATGCTCGATACCGAGCAGCGAGAGGAACAGGCGGGCGCGGTGCGCGTGGCCGGAGAGGGGATGGTGATAGAGCTTCATGTCGACCTCGTTGAATCGATGGAACGACCCCAAGATGATTGTTATCCGCAGAGTTGATAAGCTCTGGTGAAAACACTAGACCATTTCACTCGGTGAAATAATCGAGGGGCAATCGATGGATCGCTGGCAGGCGATGCGAATCTTCGTGCAGGTGGTCGAAAGCGGCGGCTTCGCGCCGGCCGCCAGGGTGCTGCATATGAGCCCGCCATCGGTCACCCGGGCGGTGGCGAAGCTGGAGGAGCTGATCGGCACGCGGCTTCTGGTGCGCACCACCCGCTCGCTGAAGCTGACGGCGGCCGGCGACGGCTATGTGGCCGACTGCCGGCGCATCCTCGCGGAAATCGCCGAGGCGGAAGCCAATGCGGCGGGCAGCTTCACCGCCCCGGCAGGGTTGCTTACGGTAACGGCGCCCGCGCTCTTCGGACGCATCCACGTGCTCCCCGTCATTCTCGATTTTCTCGATCACTATCCGGCGATGCAGGTCAAGACCATCTTCGTCGACCGCGTGACCAACCTGGTCGACGAGGGTCTGGATGTGGCGATCCGCATTGCTTCGCTCCCGGCCTCCGGCCTCGTTGCGCGCCGGATCGGCTCGGTCCGGCAGGTGCTTTGCGGCTCGCCGGATTACTTCGCCCGCTTCGGCGAGCCCGGCAGCCCCCAGGAGCTTGCCCGTCATCGTATCATCGGGCGCGAGGGCCTCTTCGGCCACTCCGAATGGCTCTTCGGACGCGACAACAGCATCCGCGTTCCGATCAGCCCTCGTCTCATCTGCAACACCAATGATGCGGTCCTTGCCGCCGCTGTGGCGGGCTGGGGATTATCCCGGTTTCAGTCCTACCAGGTGGCAGCCGACGTCAGGGCCGGCAGGCTCAAGGTCGTCCTTGCCGACTACGAGCGCGAGCCGGTGCCGATCCACATCGTGCATGCGGAAGGCCGCATGGTCTCGGCAAGGGTGCGCGCCTTCGTGGATTTCGCCGCCGTGCGTTTTCGCCGCCACGCGGGTCTTGGCACCGAGCTTTGAAGACCTCTACCGGTCGCCGCCGCGCACCCGCAGCAGCACGCGTTCGAGCGCATCCGTCAGTGCCCGGTGGCCGCCGCCGCGGTCGAAGTCCGTCAGAACCTGCTCGTTCAATCCGCCCGCGGTCGAAAATTCGCGGGCGAGTTCTTCGAGCGGCGTCCCCTCGTCCCTGACCGTCCTCTGCGCGAGACTGGCAAAGAGCGGCGCGATATAGGCGCGTGCCTTGTCGCGGTCGAGACCCTTCTCGGCGAACCAGCCGCTCGTTCGATCAAGAATGCCGAGATAGGTCGCCATCAGGGCGCTTCCGACGGCAAGCAGGTCGTATTCCTCCCTGGTTTCGCATTCGACCGCTGTTCCGAGCGCTGCAAAGATTGCAGCAACGGCGCTGTTCGGCGGATAGATCGCAGTCACGCCCTGGCGTTCGGCGACGAAGGGCAGGGGGATTGCCTGGGTGAGCTCCACCTCCTCGCCGATCCAGCCGAGGAGGGCGGAACGGTCGGTCGCGGCGATGACGCTGACGACCTTCTGCCCCTTGCGGAATTGGAGCTTGGGGATCACGTCCCCGGCGATCTGCGGACGAACGGCGAGGAACAGCACGTCGGCCGCGTCCACCGCCTCCTGATTATCCTCGACGATCCGAACGAGCGGGAAGCGGCCGGCAAGCCGGGCAGCAATCTCCCGGTTGCGCGGGGAGACGAGGATGCCGGCGACGTCGAGCCCGGAGCCGACGATGCCCGTCACCATCGCTTCGGTGATGGCGCCGGTGCCGATGAAGCCAATACGCATCGCTGTTCACTCCCTTGATTCGTACCGGCGACATTAGACCAGCTGCGGGAAACTGCGTCACTAACGCAGCCGTTTTCCGTCGCCGTCGAACACCAGGGCCGAAACCGGATCGAAGCGGGCTGTCAGGTGGTCGCCGGCCCTAAGGCCGCGGCCGTTCTTCGTTTCGACGACGATGAGCTCGCCATTGCCGTGGCGGGCATAGGCGAAGGTCTCGCCGCCGAGATGCTCCAGCATGTCGACCGTCAGATCGAGCGCTGCAGGACCGGCTTCATTGAAATGCTCGGGGCGGATGCCGATCGTCACCGCAGTTCCCGCCGCCGCCTGCGGGCTGACGGGAATCTTCGCGTCTCCATGGTCCGGCAGGCGCGCATAGGCACGGTCGTGGTCGACTTCGATCACGCCCTTCAGGAAATTCATCTTCGGCGACCCGATAAAGCCGGCGACGAAGAGGTTGGCCGGATCGTCATAGAGGTCGAGCGGCGAGCCCACCTGTTCGACCACGCCGGCACGCATGACGACGATCTTGTCGGCGAGCGTCATCGCCTCGACCTGATCATGGGTCACGTAGACGATGGTGGTGGCGAGCTGCTTGTGCAACCGCGCGATCTCGATGCGCATATGCACCCGGAGCTCCGCATCGAGGTTGGAAAGCGGCTCGTCGAACAGGAAGATCTTCGGATGGCGGACGATCGCCCGGCCGATCGCCACGCGCTGGCGCTGGCCGCCCGAAAGCTGCTTCGGCTTGCGGTCGAGCAGCGCCCCGAGTTCCAGGATATGGGCGGCCTCGTTCACCCGCTTCTCGATCTCGGTCTTGGCAACGCCGGCGAAGCGGAGGGCGAAACCCATATTCTCGCGCACCGTCATATGCGGATAGAGCGCATAGGACTGGAACACCATGGCGATCCCGCGCTTGGACGGATCGACGTCGTTCATCCGAACATCGTCGATCGTCAGGTCGCCGGAGGTGATCTCTTCGAGCCCGGCGATCATCCGCAGCAGGGTCGACTTGCCGCAGCCGGAAGGTCCGACGAAGACGACGAACTCGCCGGATTTTATGTCGAGGTCGACGCCCTTGATGACCTCGAGGCCGCCATAGGATTTACGGACTTCGCTGAGTTGGAGTTCGCTCATGCGCTCGCCGCTCCTTCCGCCAAGGCGATGAGGTCGAGCTCCACTGCGCCGAGCCGCGACGAAGCGACCGAGACGACGATGGCGCCGGCGGCGCCCGTGGACTCCAGCCAGAAACCGGCGGAACCGCCCTGAAGGACGAGGCGAGCCGGTCCGACGAGCCGCGCCGGTCCATGAAGCTCGATGTCGACCGCATCGTTCAGGAAGGGCAGGACGTTGCCGGCCTGGTCGAGTGCGCGCAGGATGACGCGAACGCTGTCGCGGCCTTCGGCACGAAGCGTCTTGCTGTCGGCCTCGACCTGAAGCATGGTCGGCACGGGGTCGGCGGCCATGCGGAGATCGGCGACCGGCTTGCCCGACACGAAGCCGGTAAATTCCGCGCTTTCCCACTTCATGCCCCAGACTCCGAGCTCGTCCTTGGTGAAGTGGCGGTGGTCGATGACGACCGGCGGATGCGGCAGATGCGGGAAATTCTCGCGGTCGGGGCCGACGCGCTTGGTAAGCGAGCCGTATTTCAATTCGACCTCGTCGCAATTCGTCAGCACGATCAGGGGCAGCACGCCGCCGATATTGCGCTCGCCGCGCGCCCAGAAGGTCACCGGCTTCATCACGATTTCCTCGGAGGGATCGCACTGGCTGGCATAGACATAGGCCGCGAATTTCGGCTCGCGGAACATGTCCATGACGCCGTGATAGCAGATCCGGTCCCCGGAGCCGAAATCCTTGTGAGTGTTGTAGTCGAACATGCACCAGCCGATCGCACCGGAAATGCCGGGATCGCCATAGGCCGCGTTCAGCACTTCCAGATGCCGGCGAACATGTTCGGCCTGGCGCTGCTCCTGATCGTATATCTTCGTCGGATACATGTGCCCGCCGAATTCGGTAATGAGGTAAGGCACCTTGCGCGAAAGCCCGGTGCATTCCTGCTGCGGGCGAAGCGCCGTGCGCGGCCGGTTCGAGCCCGGCAGTTCCTCGTTGCCGAGGATGAAGTCGTTCATCGTGTAGACGTCTTCCAAAAACTCGCTGTCGGTGATGTAGCGCACGCCGCCCGTCTGCCGTGTCGGGTCGAGCTCGCGGGCGAGGCGATTGGTCTCGACATAGAAGTCGTGCGAATCCTGCGACTCGTTGATGCGCACACCCCAGATGACGATCGACGGGTGGTTCCAGTCGCGCTCGATCATGCGGCGGACGTTCCGGATCGCCTCCTGTTTCCATTCCTCCCCGCCGATGTGCTGCCAGCCGGGGATTTCCTCGAAGACGAGGAGCCCGATGCGGTCGCAATGGTCAAGGAACCATTTCGACTGCGGGTAATGCGAGGTGCGCACGAGATTGCAGTGAAGCCTGTGCTTCATGATCTCCGCGTCGCGCTCCTGGGCGGTGCGCCCCATGGCATAGCCGACATAGGGGAAGGATTGGTGACGGTTCAGCCCGCGGATCTTCAGCGGGCGGCCGTTGAGCCGGAAGCCTTCCGTCGTGAACTCCGCCGTGCGGAAACCGAAATGCGAGGCCAAGCGGTCGGAGCCCTGATGCGTCCGGAGCTCAGCTTCGATCTCGTACAGCACCGGATCGTCGATGTGCCAGAGCGCGAGGCCTGTCAGGCCTTCCATCTCGAGGGTGAGGCTCTCGCCGGCCGTCTCGCCGGCGACCTCGGCCAGCACTTCGCCGGCCGCATTCTTGAGGAGCGCCGAGACCGTACCCGAGAAGGGCAGCCCTTGCGGATTGGAAAGGTCACACCGGACGGATACGCCCTTGGCGTCGGAGAGCACGTCGCGGGTTTCGATCTTGATATTGGCGATCGAAATCGCATCCGTGACCTTCAGCCAGACGTCGCGGTAGATACCGGCATAGGTCAAATAGTCGATCCGGCCGCCGAAAGGCGGGATTTCCGGATTCTCGCTGCCGTCGATCTTCACCGTTATCAGATTGTCTCCTTCCAGGAGCCTGTCCGTCAGGCGCGCCTCGAAAGGCGTGTAGCCGTCCCTATGCGCGACGATCTCTTCGCCGTTGAGGTACACGACCGCATCGGCCATTGCCGCGTCGAAGACAAGCGAGACCTCGCGGCCGGAGAAGTCCGGGCGCCAGGCAAGGACCTTCTGATAGGTAAAGGCGCGCTGGTAGCATCTCTCGTCGAAATAGTTGAACGGCAGTTCGACGGCGTTGTGCGGCAGGCTGATCGGCTGACCCTCCCGCAGCGTTCCGGCGTCGGCGGCGTCGAAGCCTTCGGAGAAGACCCATGAATCATTGAAGGAAATAACAGAGCGCATCATCGTTCCTATTTGACTGAGCCCAGCATGCCCTGGACGAACTGGCGTTGCATGAAGAAGAAAACGGCAAGCGTCGGCAGTGTCGCGAGAATCGTCCCGACCATGACCACGCCGTAATCGGGGTAGTAGGCGGAGGCGAGCGACGAGACGACCAGCGTGATCGTCTTGGTCTCATTGGTCTGGAGCACGATCAGCGGCCAGAGATAGTTGTTCCACGCGGTCATGAAGACGATGACGAAGGCGGCCGCATAGGTAGAGCGCATGACCGGCACGTAGATGAAGAGGAATATCTGCCATTCCTTGAGCCCGTCGACCTTGGCCGCATCGCGGAGTTCGGACGGGAAGGCCTTGGTGCTCTGCCGGAAATAGAAGATGACGAAGGCCGAGCCGATCGAAGGCAGGACGACGGCGAGATGCGTGTTGATGAGACCCGCCTTGCCCATCATGATGAAGAGCGGGATCATCAGCGCGGCGAAGGGGATCATCAGGGTGAGCAGCATCGCCCGGTAGACGCGCTCGCGTCTTCGCGAGCGGAACATCTCGAAACCGTAACCGGCGAGCGAGGACACGGCGAGCGTGAGCACGGTCGCAAGGATCGCGATCTTCGCCGAGTTCCAGAAGACGAGCGGCACGTTCACCAGCGTGAAGAAGTTGCCGACATTGGTTGCAAAGGCTGCGCCCGGCAGGAGCTTGCCCTTGATGATGTCTATCGATGAGTTGGTTGCCCCGAGCACCATCCAGATGAACGGAAAGACGGAGAGGAAGGCCATCAGCCCGAGGAAGCCATAGGTGGCTGCCATTGCCGCGAAGCGTCGAAATCCGTTCATCGGTCACGCTCCCTTGCTGCATAAAACTGCACGAAAGCCAGGAGCGCGACGAGGACCACGATGACATAGGAGACCGTCGCCGCATAACCCAGATTAGGCATGAAGCGGAACGTCAGGTTGTAGATGTAGAGCGACAGGGTAAGCGTAGCATTGGACGGGCCGCCCTTGCCCTCGGTCAGGTTATAGACCTCGTCGAAAAGCTGCAGCGTGCCGATCGTCGAAATGACTGTCGTGAAAAGGATGACCGGCTTCAGCAGAGGAATGGTGATGTGGGTGAAGCGGGCCCAGGCCGGAACGCCGTCAATGCGCGCCACCTCGTAGATCGACTTGTCGATGTTTTGAAGCGCCGCGAGATAGAAAATCATGTTGTAGCCGGTCCAGCGCCATGTGATGGCAAGAATGACGAGAACCTTTGCCCAGAAGGGATGCGTCAGCCACGGAATGGGCGAGGCGGCGAGGCCGATCGCCTGGAGCGTGGAATTGACGATGCCGTCGGTTGCGAACATGCCCTTGAAGAGCACCGAATAGGCGACCAGCGAACTGACGCAGGGCAGGAAGATCGCCGTGCGGAAAAGTCCTCGGCCGACGAGCCGGGGATTGTTAAGGAGCGACGCCAGGATCAGCGCGAGCAGGATCATGATCGGCACCTGCACGACGAAATAGGTCATCGTGTTGGTGAGCGCCTTGATGAAGACCGGGTCGTTCCAGAGCCGCACGATGTTTGCGAAGCCCGCGAACTTCATGGTCATGCCGCGGCCTGACTGGAACGACATCCAGAGCGACCAGGCGATGGGATAGACCATGAACAGGGCGATCAGCCCGAGGGCCGGCGCGACGAACAGCCAGCCATTGACGTCGTAATATCGGCCGATACCGCGGCGCGCTCCAACCATGTTCCCCTCCTGGAAAGCCGGACAGCCGGAAATTGGCCGCGGCAGGAGCCGCGGCCGGAACCGGCGGGCGCATGCCCGCCGCCGTCCATCCGCATCACTGGATCTGTGCGCTGACCTCGGCCTCGATCGCCTGCAGCACCTCGTCGACCGGCGTTCCCTGCGTCACGGCCGGGAGCTGCGCGGTGACGGCGAGATCCGCCTCGTTGGTGAAAATGCCGTAATTGACCGAGGGGACCTTCGCCAGCCAGTCGGAGAAGTTCTGCCAGACCTTCTCGCCGCCGAAGAAGGGGTCGGCCGCCTCATAGGCCGCGCCGCCGCGGGCGGCGAGCAGCGAGCCGACCGCACCGCGGTCCTGAAGGATCTTCTGATAGAAATCGATATCCTTGGCGTAGATCTCGTTCAGGAAGTCGATGGCTTCCGCCTTTTCCTCGGAGCTTTCGAGCACGTACCAGCTCGAGCCGCCGAGATTGGAGGCATGCGTCGCGCCGTCGATCGAGAGCGCCGGGATGGGGGCGACGCCCCAGTTGCCGGACTGGTCCGGCTGCGCCTTGACTGTGCCGGTGATCCAGACGCCCGTGACGACCGTCGCGACGTCGCCCGAGGTGAAGGTGCCCACCCAGTCGGACCAGCCGTTGGCAGGCTTGTAGATATTCGCCTGCATGATCTTGCCGATGGTTTCGAGCGCCGCCTTCAACGCCGCATTGTTGGCGATGTTCGGTTTGCCTTCCTTGTCGAAATACCACTGCCCGGCCGATTGCATGATGATGCGCACGAGACCGGCGTCGTTCGGGTCGAGGCCCATCATCTTCTTGCCGGTCTTCTCCTCGACCTGCTTTCCGATCTCGATGAAGCGGTCCCAGGTGAGATCCTGCATGTCCTCCGGCTTGAAACCGGCGGCTTCCAGATAATCCTTGCGATAATAAAGACCCGTGACGCCGGAATCGAACGGCATTCCGTAGACCTGCCCGTCGAGGGTCATGAGTTCGACCTTATAGGGGGCGAAACCCGAATAATCGACGGTGCCGGACAGAGGCGCGAAGGCGCCCGGGAAGGATTGAAGGTATTTCTGCGCGCCGTAATCCTCGATGAGCACGATGTCGGGGAGCGCGTCGGCGGTGCCGGATGAAAGCCCGGTCTGCAGCTTCTGCTCGACGTCGAGCTTGGCGAAATCGACGATGTTGAAGGTGACGTCCGGATGCGTTTTCGTATAGCGGGCGCCCGCCTCCTTCATGATCGCGACGTTGAAATTCGGATCCCAGCACCAGATGGTGATTTCCTTGGCCTGCGCCGCGGTCACCCCCAGGAAGCTTGCGCCCGCGAGAGCCAGACCGGCGATACGCGGCAGATAGGCACGCGCCTGAATGTCCATTGTTTCCTCCCGAAATCGTGTTCCCGAGACAGTCCTCTCTGTCCCGGCGGCGAGTATTTCGCAAAACACGGGTGGACGCAATTATTTTCAGTAAATTTTTACCTCGCTTTTATGAACGAGCTGCGGAGGTAGCTTTTAGCCGTCCACGGCAGGGCTCGAATTGATTTCACCCTGGATTTTTAGAACCGGTCCCGCCGATACGATATCATCTGCCCTTTTCGCGGTCTCGGCCGGTGCCGGCGTGCTGCCGCGCCAGACGATTTCCGTGCCGAAGACCACCTTCTTGGCGACCTCGCGGCCCGATAGGCGCTCGAGCAGCAGGTCGACGGCGGTTTCGCCGATCAGTTCCGCCGGAATCTTCACCGTTGAGAGCGGCGGCCCGAGAAACTGCGCGACCGGGATGTCGTTGAAGCTGGCGACTGCGATATCTTCGGGAATCCTGAGCCCCATCTCGTGGATGGCCCTGTAGGCGCCGAGCGCCATATTGTCGTTGCAGGTGATGAGGATTTTCGGAGGGCTGGGCTTCGACAGCATCGCCTTGGCAAGCTTGTAGCCGCTGTCGGGCGTCATCGGCTCGACCATGCACAATTCCGGATCATAAAGCCCGGCCCTGGTCATCCAGTCGATATAGGTGCGGCAGCGGCGCTCCGAATGGATGTTGTCGGGCCCGTAGAAAGCGTCGATCCAGCCGATGAAGCCGATGCGGCGGTAGCCCATTGCGTGCACCGCCTCCAGGAGCCGGGTCATCGCCAGCGAGACGTCGCTGAGCACGGTGTCTTCCATGTCTCCGGCAGGTGCGTAATCGGCGAAGACGAGGTGACGGCTGTGGCGGCGCAGCCATTCAAGTTCATCGCCGTAATAGTGGCCGACGGCCACCACCCCCGAGGCGCCCTCCAGGATCGTCGCTTCAGGAGGATTGCCGGTGAGGAAGACCTTGACGACCTCGCTCTTCAGCGCCTGGCAGCGGCTCTCGATGCCGAGGCGAACGCCGACATAATAGGGATCGGCGAGTTCCTGGGCGGGGTCGAGGAAATGCACGAGCGCGATTTTCAGCCCGACGCCGACGCCATGCGCTGCGGCGCGGCTGCGGTTGCGCGGTGTCGCATAGTTGAGCGCCTCCGCCGTTTCGATGATCGCCTGGCGCTTCCTGGTGGAAATCGACAGCGTCGGATCGTAGTTGAGGACGCGTGAAACGGTTGCCGACGATACGCCGACGGCCGAGGCGATTTCCTTGATTGTGACCATTCGGTTCCGTCCGTCCTTCTGCCGTGCTGTATCTTGTTTAGTAAATTTTTATCGCGACTTTTTCAATCGTTAGCCGCAGCCGGCGTGGTCACGGATTCGTTGTCCCCGCCTTGGTGCCTGCGGCAGGCACGCTCGCATACATGCCGGTGGTGCGGAACTCGGTCGGGCTCGCACCGAAGACGCGGCGGAATACCTTGGCGAAATAGTTGGGGTCCTCGAAGCCGGACAGGATGGCAACTTCCTTGACGGGCAGGTCCGCAGTCTTGGTCAGCAGCTTTACGGCCCTCTGCAGGCGCTTCTGCAGCACGAATTCCGCCGGCGGCATGCCTTCGCTGGCGGCGAAGGCTCGGGAGAAATGGGCGCGGCTCAGGCCCGAAATGCGCGCAAGCTCCTCGACCGGAAGGGGCCTGTCGAGATTGCCCAGAATGTGATCGATCACGTGCTGCATCTTCCGGTATTCTTCGCTAAGGACGGGATGCGAGCCGAAGACATCGTCATAGAGCGCCATCGCCGCCTCATAGGCGATCGCCGAGGCGCTGCCCGGGGTCTCGCCGCCGGCGATGAGGCGCAGGCTGCAGTCGGCAAGATGTTCGACGGTATCCGGCTGCAACCTTATGATGGGACCGGTGACGGCGAGAATGGCGCGGTGAATTCTCAGAGCCTCCTCGCCGTTCATGGATATCCAGAAGAACTCCCAGCGCCCGCCTTCCTCCAGCCAATAGCGATGATTGTGGGGGACGAGCAGGAGCAGCGTCTCGCCCGGACGCACGCGGTGACTGCGGCTTTCATATCGCAGGTTGCCTGCCCCGCCGATCGTGTGCTGCAGGACGGTGAAGGGCGTCTGGCCGCGCTTGCGCCCGTCCCAATCGTAGCTTGCATCGGTCCTGATCTCGTAGCCGGTGCTCGTCGGCATCGTGTGCAGGCTCTGGCGTCCCCGAGGCAGCGAAACTGTCCGCATCGCCGGACCCCGATCGATCAGTTGCTGCAGCACAGAATTACCCATGAAAGCACAATACCTCTCTAGTCGCGCATTCGATTATACACATAATGCCCACAGAACGCGCAAGACATACGGTTATCGCTGCATTTGACGAGGACTCGGCAAGGAGGATGCCGCATTGCCGATCCCGGTCAGGTCAATGAACTGATTTTACCCTTTTAGCGCGTAGGTCGCAGTCTGAGGAGGAATAGCACGGCCATGGCCAGCTTCAAGATCGCCATCATCGGCGCCGGCAGCATCGGCTTCACCAAGAAGCTCTTCACCGACATTCTTTCCGTGCCGGAGCTGCGGGACGTCGAGTTCGCGTTGACCGATCTGAGCGAGCACAACCTCGCCATGATCAAGTCCATCCTCGACCGGATCGTCGAGGCGAACGACCTGCCTACGCGGGTCACCGCGACGACCGACCGCCGCAAGGCGCTGGAAGGTGCGCGCTACATCATCAGCTGCGTGCGGGTCGGCGGCCTCGAAGCCTATGCCGACGATATTCGCATTCCATTGAAGTACGGCGTCGACCAATGCGTCGGCGACACGATCTGCGCCGGCGGCATCCTCTACGGCCAGCGCAACATTCCGGTGATCCTGGATTTCTGCAAGGACATCCGCGAAGTGGCGGAGCCCGGCGCTAAGTTCCTCAACTATGCCAACCCGATGGCGATGAACACCTGGGCGGCGATCGAATACGGCAAGGTCGAAACGGTCGGTCTCTGCCACGGCGTCCAGCACGGGGCCGAGCAGATTGCCGAGATTCTCGGCGCTGGGGACGGCGAGCTCGATTACATCTGTTCCGGCATCAATCACCAGACATGGTTCGTCGATATCCGCCTCAATGGCCGCAAGGTCGGCAAGGACGAACTCGTCGCCGCCTTCGAGGCGCATCCGGTCTTTTCCAAGCAGGAGAAGCTTCGGATCGACGTGTTGAAGCGCTTCGGCGTCTATTCGACCGAAAGCAATGGACATCTGTCCGAATACCTGCCCTGGTACCGCAAGCGCCCGGACGAGATCTCCAGATGGATCGACATGTCGGACTGGATCCACGGCGAGACCGGCGGATATCTCCGCTATTCGACCGAGACCCGCAACTGGTTCGAGACCGAATATCCGCGTTTTCTCGAAGAGGCGGGTCGACCGCTGGAGACGATCAAGCGCTCGAACGAACATGCAAGCCGCATCCTCGAAGCGCTCGAGACGGGTCGGGTCTATCGCGGCCACTTCAACGTCAAGAACAACGGCGTAATCACCAATCTGCCGGCCGATGCGATTATCGAATCGCCCGGCTTCGTCGATCGGTTCGGCATCAATATGGTGGCGGGCATCACGTTGCCGGAGGCCTGCGCGGCCACCTGCATCTCGTCGGTCAACGTCCAGCGCATGTCCGTCCATGCGGCGATCACCGGCGACATCGATCTCCTGAAGCTCGCCGTGCTGCACGACCCGCTGGTCGGCGCCATCTGCACGCCGGAGGAGGTCTGGCAGATGGTCGACGAAATGGTCGTCGCGCAGGCCAAATGGCTGCCGCAATATGCCCATGCGATCGACGCGGCCAAGGAAAGGCTCGCCCGCGCCACGGTCGCCACCCGGGAGTGGAAGGGCGCCGCGCGGCGCGAGGTGCGCTCGATCGAGGAGATCCGCGCGGAGAAGGAAGCGGCGAAGCTGCGCGTGGCTGGGTAGAAGAGTGGCTACCTCTGCCCGGAATTGCCCCTCACCCTAACCCTCTCCCCGCAGGCGGGGAGAGGGGACTTCGGCGAGCGCTGCTAGTCCCCTTCTCTCCACTCGCGGGGAGAAGGTGGCCGGCAGGCCGGATGAGGGGCAATCCCCCGGTCGGGGCGGATAGCAGGGCAAAGCGCCCGCAAATTGAGGTAATGCGCGAGGTCACCTGCGTGAGGAGACGCGAGTGCCACGAAGGAAGAGGAGCGCCGGCCGCCCCGGCTCGGCGAAGACAGGAGGGAGAACCTGGGACAATGAAAACGCATCGACTGAATATGACCGCGAGCCTGCTGATCGGCATATCCGCCTTTGCCGTGCAAGCCTTCGCATCCGAGCCGACCGTGGTGCCCGAGCAGCCGCCCTTTCCGGCGCAGGGAAAGATCACCTATGTGTCGCGCGATTCCATTCTCGAGTTCAAGGCGCTGCCCGAATACAGGGAGCCCGAATGGGTCACCGGGAAATTCGTCAAGGCCGGCAAGCTGCCGCCGGTGGCCGAGCGGCTTCCGAAGGAGCCGATGGTTTACAAGGCCGGCAACATGCCGGACGGCATGGGCGTCTATGGCGATGTCATGCGCCACGTCATCGGCGGCCGGCCGGAAGGCTGGAATTACAGCGCCGGCCAGACTCAAGGATGGGGCGGCATCGACATCGGCATGTTCGAGTGCCTGACGCGCACCGCGCCGCTCTTCCAGGTCGAGGCGGCCGATATGGAGCCGCTGCCGAATCTGGCGAAAAGCTGGGACTGGTCGGAGGACGGCCGCAAGCTGACCATGCATCTGATCGAGGGCGCAAAATGGTCGGATGGCGATCCCTTCGATGCCGATGACGTCATGTTCTACTGGGAGGATAATGTCCTCGACTCGAGCGTTTCGCCCTTGAACGGCGCGACCCCCGAAACCTTCGGGGAGGGCACGACGCTCAAGAAGATCGACCAGTATACGGTCGAATGGACCTTCAAGGAGGCCTTCCCCCGCCAGCATCTTTTCGCAATGGCCTACGGTACCTTCTGCCCCGGCCCGTCGCATATCCTCAAGACAAAGCACCCGAAATATGCCGGCACGACCTATAACGAATACAAGAACGGCTTCCCCGCCGAATATATGAACCTTCCGGTGATGGGTGCATGGGTGCCGGTCGCCTATCGTCCTGATGACATCATCGTGCTGCGCCGCAATCCCTATTACTGGAAGGTCGACGAGGCCGGCAATCAGCTCCCCTATCTGAACGAAGTCCATTACAAGCTCTCGACCTGGGCTGACCGCGACGTGCAGGCGATCGCGGGTTCGGGCGATATCTCGAACCTCGAACAGCCGGAAAACTTCGTGGAGTCGCTGAAGCGCGCCGCCAATGAGAGCGCCCCGGCGCGGCTTGCCTTCGGCCCGCGCGTCATCGGCTACAACATGCGCATGAACTTCTCCGGCAATGGCTGGGGAGACCCGGACGATCGCGCGAAGGCGGTGCGGGAGCTCAACCGCAATCTGGACTTCCGCAAGGCGGTGACCATGGCGGTCGACCGCAAGAAACTTGGCGAAGCTCTGGTGAAGGGTCCCTTCACGGCGATCTATCCGGGCGGGCTCTCCTCCGGCACGAGCTTTTACGACCGGAACTCCACGATCTACTATCCCCACGATCTCGAAGGCGCCAAGGCGCTGCTCGAAAAGGTCGGGCTCAAGGACACGGACGGCAACGGCTTCGTCAATTTCCCGGCCGACAAGCTTGGCGGCCGCGACGTCGAAATCGTGCTGCTCGTCAATTCCGACTACAGCACCGACCGCAATCTTGCCGAAGGCATGGTCGGGCAGATGGAGAAGCTCGGGCTCCGGGTCGTCCTCAATGCGCTCGACGGCAAGCAGCGGGACGCCGCCAATTACGCCGGCCGCTTCGACTGGATGATTCACCGCAACGCGGCGGAATTTGCTTCCGTGGTGCAGAACACGCCCCAGCTCGCCCCGACCGGCCCCCGCACCAGCTGGCATCATCGCGCTCCGGAAGGCGGCGAGGTCGACGTCATGCCCCACGAGCAGGAGCTCGTCGACATCGTCAACAAGTTCATCGCCAGCAACGACAATGACGAGCGAACGGAGCTGATGAAGCAGTACCAGAAGGTGGCCACGACCAATGTCGATACCGTCGGCCTGACGGAGTATCCGGGCGCGCTGATCATCAACAAGCGCTTCTCGAACATTCCTCCGGGCGCGCCGATCTTCATGTTCAACTGGGCGGAAGACACGATCATCCGCGAACGGGTCTTCGTTGCCGCCGACAAGCAGGGCGACTACGAACTCTATCCCGAGCAGCTTCCCGGCAAGCCAGGCGAAAGCGGCCCGATCAACTGAAGCTGAACCGCCTCCGCCGGCTCCGGGTAAAGGGAGCCGGCGAGGGTGCAAGCCCTTCACGCCGCCGCGAGCCGATGCAGGCATGGCTCTCGCGGAACTCGAGACAGAAGGAAACGGCATGTTCAGATTTCTGCTTGTCCGACTAGCCTCTGCCATTCCGGTGCTGCTCGTCCTGAGCGTGGTGACCTTCGGCATCATCCAGGCACCGCCGGGAGATTACAGCGACTATATCCGCTCGCAGCTCATCAATCAGGGCGGCGCTTCTTTCGAGGAGGCGGATGCCCAGGCGCAGGCCTATCGCAAGGAGCACGGCCTCGATAAGCCGCTGCCGATCCAGTACGTTAACTGGATAACGGGCATCGTGACGCGCGGCGATTTCGGCCACAGCCTCTACTACAACAAGCCCGTGGCCGACGTGGTCGGCGAGCGCCTGCCGCGAACGCTGGCGCTGGCGCTCGTCTGCCACATTCTGGCATCGGTGATCGGCATCGCCTTCGGCATCATCGCGGCGACGCGGCAATATTCCTGGATAGACAGCCTGCTTTCGACGGTATCCTTTCTCGGCATGACGGTGCCGCGCTTCCTCATGGCGCTGATCATCGTCTATATCCTCGTCTTCCATTTCAATGTGAGCGAGATCAACAGCTTCCATTCGGCTCGCTACGGCGGAGCGCCCTGGTCCTGGGACAAGTTCGTCGACCTCATCAAGCATGTCTGGCCGGTCGTTGCGATCGCCACCTTCGGCGGGCTCGCCTACAATATGCGGGTGATGCGCGGCAATCTCCTCGATACGCTGAACGCGCAATATGTCGAAACGGCACGCGCCAAGGGCTTGAGCGAGGGCGCGGTGGTCATGCGCCATGCGGTGCCGAACGCTTTGCACCCGCTGATCATGTACCAGGGCGTCGTGCTTCCCTACATGCTGACCGGCGAGATCGAGACGGCGATCATCTTCGCGCTGCCGACCGTGGGGCCGGCGATCGTCGGTTCCATGTGGGTGGGCGACGTCTATGTGACGGCGACATTCATGCTGGTCCTCTCCGCAACGCTGATCGTCGGCAACATCATCGCCGACATGATGCTCGCCGCGCTCGATCCGCGCGTGCGCATGGGAGGGGGGGTATACGCATGACCATCGAAGCCGAAGGCACTCTTCCGGTGGCGATCGAGCCCGAGGAAAAGCACCACCACGAGAGCTACTCCGCCCTCGTCTGGCGGCGGTTGAAGCGTTCCTGGACCGGCCTGCTCGGCCTTGTCCTCGTCTGCCTGCTGATCCTGATGGCGGTCTTCGCCGAGTTCCTTTCGCCCGTCGATCCGAAGGCGACGGACGTGGCCTTCGCTCAGCCGCAGACGGTCAGCTTCCGGGACAAGGAGGGCAATTTCGTCTTTCCGCCGAGGAGCTATCCGGTGCGGGAGACTGAGGAGCTCGATCCGGTCACCTTCCAGCCGATCATCGGACCGGATTACGACAACCCGCAGGTCCTCGGTTTCTTCGTCAAGGGCGCACCCTACAGGCTCTTCGGGCTGATCCCGGCCGAGCGCCATCTGTTCGGCGCCGTCGACGGTACGCGGGTGCATCTGCTCGGCACCGACAAATTCGGCCGCGACGTGCTGTCCCGCATCCTCTACGGTTCGCGCATCTCCTTGATGATCGCGCTGACCGTCGTCTTCATCGTCACCGTGGTCGGGACGACCGTCGGCATGGTGTCCGGCTATTTCGGTGGGCGGTTCGATGCCTGGGTGCAGCGTTTCGTCGAGCTCGTGCTCGCCTTTCCGCAATTGCCGCTCTATCTGGCGCTCGCCTCGCTGATCCCGGTCACCGCGCCGACCAATGTCTTCCTCGCCTTCGTCATCATCGTGATGTCGGCGCTGGGCTGGGCGCAGATGTCGCGCGAGGTGCGCGGCAAGACCCTGGCTCTTGCCCGGATCGAATATGTGCGGGCGGCGATCGCCATCGGCGCGACGGACCGGCGCATCATATTCCAGCACATCTTCCCGAATGTGATGAGTCACGTCATCGTCGCGGTGACGCTCGCCATCCCGCATGTGGTGCTGCTCGAGTCCTTCCTCGGTTTCCTCGGCTTTGCGGTCAAGCCGCCGCTGATTTCCTGGGGACTGATGCTGCAGGACACGGCGAATTATTCCGCGATCGGTTCCTATCCCTGGATCCTTTCGCCCGTCGCCTTCGTGCTCGTCACCGTTTTCGCGTTCAATGCGCTGGGCGACGGCCTGCGCGACGCAATCGACCCCTATTGAGGAGCATGCCGATGGTAACGATCGAAAGCATTGTCCCGGCACCCGAGGAACGGCGCGATCTTCATACGAAGGATGCGAGGCCCGTGATCGATGCCCGACAGGTGGCGGTATCCTTCAAGGTCGAGAACGGCACGGTCGAGGCGGTGAAGGATGTTTCCTTCCAGCTTTATCGCGGTGAGACGGTGGCGATCGTCGGCGAATCCGGCTCCGGCAAGTCGGTGACCGCGCGCACCGTCATGGGGCTCTTGTCGAAGCGCGCTACGATCGCGCCGCAGGCGCGCATCGAATATGACGGCAGGGACGTGCTGAAATTCTCGAAGAGAGAGCGCCGGGCGCTGCGCGGCGATCGCATCTCGATGATCTTCCAGGAGCCGATGAGCTCGCTGAACCCGGTCTACACGATCGGCAGCCAGATCATCGAGGCGATCCGGGCGCATCGCCGCGTCAGCCGGCGCGCCGCCGCCGAGCGGGCGCTGGAGCTCTTGCGTCACGTCCAGATCCCCGACCCGGAAGCGCGGCTCAACCAGTATCCGCATCAGCTTTCCGGCGGCCAGCGTCAGCGCGTGATGATCGCCATGGCTCTTGCCAACGATCCGGATGTGCTGATTGCCGACGAGCCGACGACGGCGCTGGACGTGACGGTGCAGGCGCAGATTCTCAACCTCATCCGCAAGCTGCAGCAGGAGCTCGGCATGGCGGTAATCCTGATCACGCATGACCTGACGGTGGTGCGCCAATTCTCCGATTACGTCTATGTCATGCAACTCGGCGAGGTGAAGGAACACAACACGACGGAGGCTCTTTTTGCCGATCCGCAGCACGCCTATACGCGGCGGCTGCTTTCCTCCGAACCCTCCGGCTCGGCCAATCCGCTGCCGGACGACGCGCCGATCCTGCTCGACGGCCGCAATGTCCGCGTCTCCTTCACCTTGAAGAAGGGCGGGTTCTTCAGGCCGGAATTCAAGGAGCTCGTCGCGGTCGACGGGCTTAGCCTCAATCTTCGCCGTCACGAGACGCTCGGCCTCGTCGGCGAGTCGGGTTCGGGCAAGACCACTTTCGGCCAGGCGCTGATCCGGCTTCTCAACACCGATGGCGGCGAGATCTATTTCGAAGGCGAGCCGATCCACGACAAGGACCGCAAGGGCATGCGGCCGCTTCGCTCGAAGATCCAGATCGTCTTTCAGGATCCCTTCTCCTCGCTCAACCCGCGCATGTCGGTCGGCCAGATCATCGAGGAGGGGCTGATCGTCAACGGCATCGGCGAAAACCGAAAGGACAGGCTGAAGCGGGTCGAGGAAGCGCTCGTCAGCGCCGGCATGCCGTCGAACATCCTTTCGCGCTTCCCGCACGAGTTCTCCGGCGGCCAGCGCCAGCGCATCGCGATCGCACGTGCCATCGCGCTGGAACCGGAATTCATTCTGCTCGACGAGCCGACCTCGGCGCTCGACCTCTCGGTGCAGGCGCAGATCATCGAACTCCTGCGCCGGCTGCAGGACGAGCGCGGCCTGAGCTATCTCTTCATCTCCCACGACCTGAAGGTCGTGCGCGCGCTCTGCCACCGCGTGGTCGTCATGCAGGACGGCAAGATCGTGGAGCAGGGGCCGGTCAGCGAAATTCTCAACAATCCCAAGACCGCCTACACGGAGCGGCTGGTGAAGGCCGCCTTCGAAGTGGCCGCGTGACTTCCAACAGAGGCTATCCCATGATGAGACAACCCAGGATTACTTTCATCGGCGCCGGTTCCACCGTTTTCATGAAGAACATCATCGGCGACATTTTGCAGCGCCCGGCGCTTTCGGCCGCGACCATCGCCTTGATGGACGTCAACCCCGAGCGGCTTGCCGAAAGCGAGATCGTCGCCGGCAAATTGGCGCGCACACTTGGCGCCGATGCCAAGGTCGAAATCCATTCGAACCAGCGCAAGGCTCTGGAAGGAGCGGACTTCGTCGTGGTCGCCTTTCAGATCGGCGGTTACGAACCCTGCACCGTCACCGATTTCGAAGTGCCCAAGAAATACGGGCTGCGTCAGACGATCGCCGACACGCTGGGCGTCGGGGGCATCATGCGGGGGCTCCGCACCGTGCCGCATCTGTGGAAGATCTGCGAGGACATGCTCGAAGTCTGCCCCGAGGCGATCCTTCTTCAATATGTGAACCCGATGGCGATAAACACCTGGGCGATCGCCGAGAAATACCCGGCGATCAAACAGGTGGGCCTCTGCCATTCGGTGCAGGGCACGGCCTTCGAACTTGCCCGGGACCTCGACATTCCAGTCGACGACATCCGCTATCGCGCCGCCGGCATCAACCACATGGCGTTTTATCTGAAGTTCGAGCATCGCCAGAAGGACGGCAGCTATCGCGATCTCTATCCGGACCTGATCCGCGGCTACCGAGAAGGCCGCTTCCCCAAGCCCAGCCACTGGAACCCGCGCTGCCCCAACAAGGTGCGCTATGAGATGCTGACGCGGCTCGGCTATTTCGTCACCGAGAGTTCGGAGCATTTCGCCGAGTATACGCCCTACTTCATCAAGGACGGGCGCCCCGACCTGATCGAGAAATTCGGCATTCCGCTCGACGAATATCCGAAGCGCTGCGTCGAGCAGATCGAGCGCTGGAAGGGGCAGGCGGCCGCCTTCAAGGAGGCGGAGACGATCGAAGTCGCGGAGAGCCGCGAATATGCCTCCTCCATCATGAATTCGGTGTGGACCGGCGAACCTTCGGTCATCTACGGCAACCTCAGGAACAATGGCTGCATCACCTCGCTGCCGGAATACTGTGCGGCGGAAGTGCCTTGCCTCGTCGATTCATCCGGTATCCAGCCGACCCATATCGGCGCCTTGCCGCCGCAGCTCACCGCGCTGATCCGGACCAACATCAACGTCCAGGAGTTGACCGTCCAGGCGCTCGTCACCGAGAACCGCGACCACCTCTATCACGCGGCGATGATGGATCCGCATACCGCAGCCGAGCTCGATCTCGACCAGATCTGGTCGCTCGTGGACGATCTGCTCGCGGCGCACCGCGACTGGATCCCGGAATGGGCCCGTGTGACGAAGAAGGTAGCGGCCGCCTGATTTCTTCTCCCGGTCAGGCGACCCAACGGCCCCGGAACCGATCGGTTCCGGGGCCGCATTGTTATGCGGACTGGCGCAACCGCCGCACTCGAGATCCTGGGTTTTCAGGGTGAAGGCCTAAGACGGGGTGCAAGCCTGTAGTCCAATAGACGTGGTCTGGGAGATATGGGACAGCGGCTATACGGAGCGCACAGAGGCAACAGTCACGTTTTGCGACAGCCAGCGCTTTCCGAAACTGCTCTTGGCGGCTTCAAGCCTGCTTTCGACAATGCCTGACTCAAAGGCCGTAACCCATAGTAAGGAAGCTTTAATGATTGAACGATTCCGTAACGTCCTGCTCCGCGCGACAGTTGGCGGCCTCGCTTTCAGCGCTGTCGCATTGTCCGGCGCGATGGCCGAGGAGCAGGCTCAGGCCGAGTTCGTGAAGGGTGGAACGCTCTCCTGCGACGTCGCAGCAGGCGTGGGTCTGGTTCTGGGTTCGTCGAAGGCGCTGGAATGCGTTTTCGAGGCAGACGGTCAGAAGGCACCGCAAAAATACACCGGTACGATCGACAAGCTGGGACTTGATATCGGCATAACGGCTGAAAGCCGCCTGGTGTGGGCAGTTTACTCAAAGCCGAAAACCAAGCTCAAGGGTGCTCTTGCCGGCACCTATTCCGGCCTTTCCGCCGAATTCGCAGCAGGATTGGGCCTGGGGGCGAAATCCCTGGTCGGCGCGAAAAAGGAAATCGCACTGCAGCCGCTGAAGATCGATGGTCAGACCGGACTGAACGTCGCTGTTGGAGTTGCCAGTGTGAAGTTGACGCCGGCGAAATAAACGGCACGAGCGGCTTCGCCGCATTCTTCACAGCGCCGCGCGTCTCATCGGAAGCGCGGCGCTGTCGTGCTTTTATCTGCTGCCCGTTTCCTTTGGAGCGTTTCAGTGTTTCATAAACGCGCGTGGTCCCGCCGCCGATGAGGACGATGGGTCTGTGACCGGCCTGCTGAAGCCGACGCAACGCCGTGATCGGGAGCAGATGCCCAACATGCAAGCTGTCAGCGGTCGCGTCGAAACCCACATAGGCGGGAACGATGCCCGCTTCGAAGGTCGCGTCGATGCCTGCGAGGTCTGTCGCCTGATTGATGTAGCCGCGTTCGACCAGCGTCGTCATCACCGCCGACCTCGGCTCGAAGTGGTCGGTTGTCATCTCTGAGACTGTCATCGGAACTCTCCTGGTATCGCCGCCAGGGGTTCTCCAGAATGAAACAAGCCGCCTGACGGCGGCTTGTTTCAAGGCATGATCGAAACGCGCCGTTCCTTATGGGAACGTCGCATAATAGATTGCAGCGATGAGTGCGGTCTTGATCATGCGCCGGCTTTTACAAGAGTTTGTCTGCAGGTGCAAGCTGAGCCTCCATCTCCGCTTTTGGCCGGCAGAGGACGAACGCTCGGCGGCTTCGCGTGGAAGGACTAAGCCGCTCGCGCGGCAATGGCGCTTGTGGCTGGCGGTGCGTTTCCTGATCGACGGCGGTTCTTTGTGTCTCGGGCTCCTGGCCCGACCATTGAGGCTTCTCAATCTGATCGACAGGAGGTTCCGATGACAGAGGAGAAGACCACCCCGCTGCGTGAGCGGATGATCGAGGACATGCGCATCCGCGGGATGGGCGACAAGGCGCAGAAAGGCCATATCCGGGCGATCAAGGATTTCGCGGCCTTTCTCGGGCGCTCCCCCGACACGGCGACGCCGGAGGAGTTGCGGGCCTATCAGCTACACATGACCAATGCCGGGGTAACGCCCTCCTCATTCAATGCCCGGATCATCGCGCTCAGGTTCTTTTTCGGGATCACCTGCGGGCGCGACGAGATGAAGCGGTACATGCAGTTCCAGCGCAAGCCGCAGAGGCTGCCGGTCGTCTTGAGCGTCGAGGAGGTCGCCGATCTGCTGGCCGCCGCTCCGGGGCCCGGCCTGAAGTATCGTGCGGCGCTCAGCATCAGCTATGGCGCCGGGCTGCGGGCCTCGGAGGTCTGCCACCTCAAGGTCACTGACATCGACAGCGAGCGCATGTTGATCCACGTCGAGGAAGGCAAGGGCGGCAAGGATCGCAAGGCCATGCTGTCGCCGGGCTTGCTGGATCTGCTGCGCGATTACTGGCGGGAGACGCGTCCGCGGGGATGGCTGTTTCCCGGCAAGCCGAAGATCAATCCGCTGACGCCGCGCCAGCTCAACCGGGCCTTCACCTCGGCCAAGCACATGGCGGGCATCGCCAAGCCCGCGACGCTGCACACCTTGCGCCACAGCTTCGCCACGCATCTGCTGGAGGCGAACACCGATGTGCGGGTGATCCAGGTTCTGCTCGGCCATGCCAAACTGAGCACCACTGCCCGCTACACCCACGTCGCCACAAAGATGATCCGCGACACCATCAGCCCGTTCGAGCGCCTGAAGCAACTGGAGGATCTGACCCTGAGGCGCGGGCTGGAGTGAAGCGTCCGCCGGGGGTGTCCCGGCAAAAGCTGGAGATTGCTGACATCTTCCAGGCCCATGGTCCTGCGTGGCGGCGAGCCAATGCCGGGCATGTCAGCCTGAACCAGCTCAAGGTCATGGCGGCGATCGAAGCCTGCCGAACCGAGGCGCTCGGCGGGCATGTGGCGGCTTGCACCAAGTGCGGGCATAACCACATCGCCTATAATTCCTGCAAGAACCGGCACTGCCCGAAGTGCCAGGGACCCGCGGCGCGGGACTGGATGGCCGCCCGTTCTGCGGATTTGCTGCCGGTCGAATATTTCCACGTGGTCTTCACCCTGCCGGCCGAGATCGCGCAGATCGCCTACTGGAACAAGAAGGCGCTCTATGACCTGCTGTTTCGGGCATCGGCGGAGACGTTGAGCACGATCGCCGCCGATCCCCGCCACCTTGGTGCACAGATCGGCATGACCAGCGTGCTTCACACCTGGGGATCGGCGCTGACCCATCACCCGCATGTGCACATCATCGTGCCCGGCGGTGGGCTGTCGCCGGATGGCACGCGGTGGATCGGCTGCCGCCTCGGGTTCTTCCTGCCCGTGCGGGTTCTATCCCGAGTGTTCCGGCGGTTGTTTATCGCAGGGCTGCTGGCACTCCATTGCGCTGGCGATCTGATGTTCTACGGTGATCTGGCAGCGCTCGCAGAGGCTGACGCCTTCGCCGCCTGGCTGGCACCGCTGCGCAAATCCGAATGGGTGGTCTACGCCAAGCCCCCGTTCGGCGGCCCCGAGGCCGTGCTGGCCTATCTCAGCCGCTATACGCACCGCGTCGCCATTTCCAACAGCCGTCTGATCAGCGCCGATGCCGAGACGGTCACCTTTCGCTGGAAGGACTACCGGATCAAGAACGGCGACCGTCAGAAGGTCATGCGACTGGCCACCGACGAGTTCATCCGCCGCTTCCTGCTCCATGTCCTGCCCGACGGTTTCCACCGCATCCGCCATTACGGTCTTCTGGCCAGTGCGGGCCGCAACGCCAATGTCACAAAGATCCGCGCTCTGCTCGGAGCGGAAACGGCCAAACGAGATGATCCGCCAAGCGCTGAGAGCATCCCGCTCACTCTGAGGGAGCCATGCCCCGACTGCGGCGGCCCGATGCGCATCATCGAGATCTTCCGACGCGGCCAGACCCCCAGATCCCGTGCGCCACCGAGGAAGCAGGCAGCATGACAAGGTGCCCGTCACATTGGCCAAAGCCGACCCGGAAACACTCTGCGTTCCGAGATCGCATCGCTTTGCGCCCAATAACCCTGAGCACCGCAAAATCGTCGAAAGCGATAGAAACGAGACCGTCAGATCTGCTTCCGATCATGTCAATCCCACGCCCTCAGGCCGGCCGTTTTGCCTCTGCCGCCAGCGCCGAAGTCCACAACAGACGTCCGCGGCATCGCGCTTTCCCCATAGGTCCCACCCAGCCTACGCGGCTTCCTCCTTCCAAGGTTTGTCAACGCGGGCCGCCAACACCAGCGGCAAATGTCGCGCTGCGGCCCGCATCGAAAAACCTTCAGTAA
>ATWE01000013.1 GCA_000421085.1 Ensifer sp. USDA 6670 | reverse complement strand
GAGCGCATGAAGGTGCTGCTCATGGTGTCGCGTTTCGGCCATTGCCTGAACGATCTTCTCTACCGCTGGAAGATCGGCGCCTTGCCGATCGACATCGTCGGCGTCGTTTCCAACCACTTCGACTACCAGAAGGTGGTCGTCAACCACGACATCCCCTTCCACTGCATCAAGGTGACGAAGGAGAACAAGCCGAAGGCCGAAGCCCAGCTGATGGACGTGGTCGAGCAGACGGGCGCCGAGCTGATCGTGCTTGCCCGCTACATGCAGGTGCTTTCGGATGCGCTGTGCAAGAAGATGTCGGGGAAGATCATCAACATCCACCACTCCTTCCTGCCGTCGTTCAAGGGGGCGAACCCCTACAAGCAGGCCTATGAGCGCGGCGTGAAGCTGATCGGCGCGACGGCGCATTACGTCACCGCCGATCTCGACGAGGGCCCGATCATCGAGCAGGACATCGCCCGCATCACCCATGCGCAGTCGGCCGAGGACTACGTCTCGATCGGCCGCGACGTCGAAAGCCAGGTGCTGGCCCGCGCCGTGCACGCCCATATCCACCACCGCTGCTTCATCAACGGCAACCGCGTCGTCGTCTTCCCGCCGAGCCCGGGCTCCTATGCGTCGGAACGGATGGGCTGAGAACGGTTTCAGGCCGAGCCGGCCTTACTTCAACGCCGCCATTACCGCACCTCGCGTCAGAGCGATAAGGCGCACCAACGCGTGCGAATCGCTGCCGCAGCGGCGCGACAAAAAAAATCGGGCCGACTTGCTTCCCCGCGGAATTCTGAATATACTCAGGAAATAAATATTCCGTATGGGAAAAAAGAGGGAACGAAATGGCTTTATCCTGGCGTTTCTCCGCCTTGGCGGATCGGCATCGCGCTCTCGGATCGAAACTGGAGGACTGGAGCGGCATGGGAACCGCCTGGACCTACGAGAAGGACATGTCCGAAGAGCATGTCGCGATCCGCACGAAGGCCGGGATCATGGATGTTTCCGGCCTGAAGAAGGTGCACCTGGTCGGTCCGCATGCCATCGCCGTGCTCGACTACATCACCACCCGTGACATGACGAAGATCTATCCCGGACGCTCCGTCTATGCCTGCATGCTGAACGATCGCGGCCATTTCACCGACGATTGTATCGTGTACCGCACCGGCCCGAATTCCTGGATGCTGGTCCACGGCTCCGGCTCCGGCTACGAGGAGATCGTGAAGCAGGCTGCGGGACGCAATTGCGCAGTCCTGTTCGACGACGACCTGCATGATCTTTCGCTGCAGGGCCCGCTTGCGGTCGACTATCTCGCAAAATATGTGCCGGGCATCCGAGACCTTAAATATTTCCACCACATGCAGACGACGCTTTTCGGCGCTCCCGTCATGATCTCACGCACCGGCTATACCGGAGAGCGTGGTTACGAGATCTTCGTGCGCGGGCAGGATGCGGTCATGATATGGGATCGCATCGTCGCGGAAGGCAAGGAGATGGGCATCATCCCCTGCTGTTTCAGCGTGCTCGACATGCTGCGGGTCGAAAGCTACCTGCTATTTTATCCTTACGACAATTCGCAGATGTATCCCTTCGCGGACCAGCCGCCCGGCGACAGCCTATGGGAACTCGGCCTCGATTTCACCGTAAGCCCCGGCAAGACGGGCTTCCGCGGTGCCGAGGAGCATGCGCGCCTGAAAGGCAAGGAACGCTTCAAGATCTTCGGCGTGCTGATTGATGCCGACGGTCCGGCGGATCTCGGTGACGAAGTCTATGCCGAGGGCAAGAAGGTCGGCGTGATCACCTGCCCGAGCTATTCGACGCTGACGAAGAAATCCATGGCGATTGCCCGTTTGGACGTCGACAAAGCCGTCCAGGGCGCGAAGCTCGAGGTGCACGGCAAGAACCTCAACGCCAGAGCGATCGCCCACACGCTGACCTTCGACGATCCGGAGAAGAAGAAGAGGACGGCCGTGGGCTAGGGGAGGCGGCCATGCTTGTCGAAGGCATTAAGAGCCGCCCGGTCTATACGGGACTTTCCATCCAGCCGCGCGCCCGGCGGCACATCTTCGCACTGGAAGGTGAGGGCGCCCATGCCCTCCTCGACCGGAAGCCGGCACTCGACGACACGGCCCTATCCCGCAGCGAGATCCTTTATGTCGCGCGCGGCTCGCAGGGCAAGGGAAACGACGAGGCGCTGCGCGCGCTTGGCACCGATATGTTCTTCGCAGCCCCGACGATCGCGACGCTGCTCTTCCGCCTCAGGGGGACGCTGACGACCGCCCATATGGGGACGCGGCTTTATATCGCCGGCACGGAGGGCTTCATCGGCCAGGCTATGATGGTGGCGCTCGATCACGGTATGGACCATGCCTCGATCGTTACCGAACACCGCGGCTCGCTGGCGCGTCGCGTGCAATGTGTCCACTGCAAAGGCGTCACCGAGGACGTCACCCACAGCCCCTTTTCCTGCGGCCATTGCGGTCTGCCGCTTCTCGTACGCGACCATTACTCGCGGCGCCTCGGCGCGTTCCAGGGCGTCAATATCGATGCGGAAGAACCCGGCAGCGCCCCTGATCCGGAGGAGTTGTTCCTGTGAGCGGTGGTACCGAAATTCCCGTCCGAGTGACCCGGGTGACGCCGGTCGCTCATCGCATCAAACGCTTCCGTTTCGAGCGCAGCGACGGCCGGCCGATGCCTTATTTCTCCGGTGGCGCCCACGTCATCGTTTCGATGAACGACAATGGGCACGTCCGGCGTAATGCCTATTCGCTGATGTCGGCGCCATATGATTGCTCGGCCTACGAGATCAGCGTGCTACATGTCGAGGATTCCCGCGGCGGCTCGTCCTTCATGCACGAAAAGGTGCGCGAAGGCGACGAAATGAGGGTCTCCCATCCCGTCAACCTGTTTCAGCCTGATTGGCGTGGCCGAAAGCATCTGCTGATTGCCGGCGGCATCGGGATTACGCCCTTCATCGCCATGATGGAGCAGTTTTCCCGCGAGGGCGCCTGTTTCGAAATGCATTATGCCATTCGAACGCGCGACCGCGGCGCATATTGCGAGGACCTCATCGCCCGCTATGGACCGCAACGGGTGAAGATCTATTGCGACGCCGAAAACGATCGCATTCCGGTCGCCCGCTTGCTCGACAGCCAGCCGCTCGGCACGCATCTCTATGTCTGCGGGCCCGCGGGCATGATCGACGGCGTACTCACGACCGGGCTGGAGGCTGGCTGGCCGGAGCAGAACCTGCATTCCGAGCGCTTTCTGTCCTCGCAGCCCGGCAAGCCCTTTTCGATCGAGCTGACGCGCTCCGGCAGGACCGTCCACGTCGGTCATCACGAGAGCATGCTGGAGGCGATCGAAGCGGCCGGCATCGATGCGCCCTTTCTCTGTCGCGGCGGTGCCTGCGGGCAGTGCGAAACGATGGTCGCCCTCTGCGACGGCAAGCTGCTGCACAACGACGTCTATCTGACCGAGGAAGAAAAGGCTTCCGGCCGAAAGGTGATGCTCTGCGTCTCCCGATTCGAGGGAAAGGCGTTGCATCTCGACCTCTAGAGCCGCTGCAGGAAAACCGTCCAACGGTTTTCCGCCCAAAAATGCTTCGTTTCAAACATTTGGATTGTTCGACGAAACAATCCATCGGCCGATCAGGAGGAGAACGGGCATGGCAATCGCCTTCAAGCAGGAAACGTTCCGGGACGATTTCAGCTATCGCAACAGTCCGGAAAACATTCGGCGCTTTCCCTTTCCCTTCGACCGCGACGAATACATGTACGCGGTCAACATGGAACCGCATTTGAAGGGGCAGAAGGGCACCGCCTTCGAGAGCCTGATCGACGTCGATGAACACTACGTCGCCGAGATGCACGATCGGGCTCTGGTTCTAAAAGAGGACCCGCTGCGCTACCAGGCGTTGCCACATATGATGACGGCACAATGGGATACGCTGGAACTTCTGATGGAGGAGCAGGCCGCCGGCTTTCCCGAACATTTCACGCTTATCAGGAACGGCGATCAATGGCGCTGGATCAACCGGCCGCTCGGCATCGACGATACCTTCACCTTCGGCGATCGCTCGACGCTTCCCTATGAACCGCTCGAATACATCACCCGCCAGGCGCAGGGGGACTTCTGCATCGTCGACCAGCGCGACGGCAATCTCTGGATGGATGCCGGCATGGTCACGACCCAGGCCGACTGGTCGCTCGATTTCGACATCGGCATGAACTTCATGGAATGGCACGGCCCGGTGCCGCTCGCTCATCAGATGGGCGTCTTCGACCGCGCACTGAAATTCCTCCTGAACCTGCAGCAGGGCAAGCCTACGCGTCGTTTCAACTGGACGATGACGATCAATCCGCGCCTCGATACCAGTCCGGAAAATTACCATAAATGGGGTCCGGACCGCGCGTCGGTCACACCGGAAAACGTGGGCGAGAAGGTGCATCTGCGCGTCGAGGTGCAGAGCCTGTGGCGCCTGCCGCGCTCGAACGCCATCCTCTTCGTCATCCGCTGCTATCTGATGAATATGAACGAGCTCGTGACGGTCCCGAAATGGGCACGCCGCTTTCCGCGCGTGCTCAGCACGCTGCCGCCTGAGCTCATCGATTACAAGGGCCTGACGCGCTATCGCCAGACCACGATCGACTGGCTTTCGAGATTTGATGACGGCGCGCCGACCAGTCCCGGCACATTCCCGGATTGACGACGTTTCCAGCGCCAAGACGACTGCATGCAATTGCAACTTCACAAAAGCAAAAGGGGAATGCGTCATGACAAGAGTCGCCGTCATCGGTGCCGGTCCATCGGGCCTCGCCCAGTTGCGGGCGTTCCAGTCGGCCGCCCAGAAGGGTGCCGAGATTCCGGAGATCGTCTGCTATGAAAAGCAGTCCGATTGGGGAGGCTTGTGGAACTATACCTGGCGCACCGGACTGGACGAATATGGCGAGCCGGTGCATGGCAGCATGTATCGCTACCTCTGGTCGAACGGTCCGAAGGAATGTCTGGAATTCGCGGACTACACCTTCGAGGAGCACTTCGGCAAGCCGATCGCTTCCTATCCGCCGCGCGCGGTGCTGTGGGATTATATCAAGGGCCGTGTGGCGAAGGCGAATGTGCGCGACTGGGTGCGTTTCAATACCCCGGTGCGCATGGTGCACTTCGACGAAGAGACGAAAAAATTCACGGTTACGGCTCATAACCGCGTAGAAGACCGCATGTATGACGAGGAGTTCGACTACGTCGTCGTTGCGAGCGGCCACTTCTCGACACCGCACGTCCCTTATTTCGAAGGGGTGAAAACCTTCAACGGCCGCGTTCTGCATGCCCACGATTTCCGTGATGCGCTGGAATTCAAGGGTAAGGACGTTCTCATTGTCGGCCGCAGCTACTCGGCCGAGGATATCGGTTCGCAATGCTGGAAGTATGGGGCGAAATCGGTAACGACGAGCTACCGCTCAAAGCCGATGGGCTTCAACTGGCCGGAAAACTTCGAGGAACGGCCGTTGCTCACTAAGCTCGAAAACAAGACGGCTCATTTCGCGGACGGCTCGACCAAGGAAGTGGACGCGCTGATCCTGTGCACCGGCTACCAGCACCACTTTCCGTTCCTGCCGGATGAACTCAGGCTTAAGACTGCCAACCGCCTTTGGGCCGACCATCTCTACAAGGGCGTGGTTTTCGACAAAAATCCGCAGCTTTTCTACATCGGCATGCAGGATCAGTTTTACACCTTCAACATGTTCGACGTGCAGGCCTGGTGGGCGCGCGACGTCATGATGGGCCGCATCGAGCTGCCGCCGGAAGAGGAACTGAAGGCGAATTTCGACATGTGGCGCGCCCGCGAGGAAACGCTCGAACATGCAGAGGAGATGATCTGGTATCAGGGAGACTATGTGAAGGAACTGCTCGCCGAAACCGACTATCCGAGCTTCGATATCGACGGGGTCAACCGGACCTTCATGAAATGGGAGCACCACAAGGCGGAAAACATCATGGGTTTTCGCGATAATGCCTATCGGTCGCTGATGACGGGCAATATGTCGCCCAAGCATCACACGCCTTGGGTGGAAGCGCTTGACGACTCCCTGGAGGAATATCTGCGCACGTGACGATCTTCGGCTCGGCGTATGCCCTTCCCACCTGTGGGAGGGGCATAGTTCCACTTGCGCGACCGGCAAGGCTCAGAGTGGGATTTCCCAAATCGGTTCAGGAGCGCGGCCGCTTCTTCTGCGGATCGTAGTGCGACAGCGGCACGACGGCTGCGGGCAGGCGCTTCTGCTGGCCGTCGAGCTTGCCGATCTCCACCTGCGTGCCGACCGTCGCATGCGTAACGTCGATCCGGGCAAGCGCGATCGTCTTGCCGAGCACCGGCGAACGGATGGCGCTGGTGATGACGCCGATCTGTGCGCGTCCGACATGCACGCAATCGCCGTGGCCGACCGCCTCGTTCGCCTGTACGTCGAGGCCGACCATCAAGTGGCGCGGGTTTTCCTTTCGGCGGATCAGCGCTTCGCGGCCGATGAAATCGTCCTGCTTGGACTTCAGCGGCACCGTGAAGCCGATACCCGCCTCGAACGGGTCGGTTTGATCGTCGAAATCGTAATGAGCGAAGATCAGGCCCGCCTCGATGCGGACCATGTCGAGCGCTTCCAGCCCCATCGGCTTCAGCCCATGCGGCTCGCCGGCCCGCCAGACCGCGTCGAAAACGGTCAGGGCGTCCTTGGGATGGCAGAATATCTCGTAGCCGAGCTCGCCGGTATAGCCGGTGCGCGAGACGACGATTGGCGCGCCCTCGAAGCCTCCGATGCGACCGACAGCAAAGCGGAACCATTCGAGCTCGCCGATCGTGGGCTGACGCGGTGCTGTCCAGACGATCTCCTTGAGGATGTCGCGGCTCTTCGGGCCCTGAACGGCAATATTGTGCATCTGATCGGTCGAGGAACGCACCCAGGCCTTGAAGCCTTTCTTCTCCGCCTGCTCGCGCAGCCAGATGCCGCTGTAATCGTCCCCGCCAATCCAGCGGAAGTTCCTGTCGCCGAGACGGAAAAGGGTGCCGTCGTCGATCATGCCGCCATGCTCGTAGCACATCGCGGAATAGACGACCTGCCCGGTCGAAAGCTTGCGCACGTCGCGCGTCAGGCAATATTGCAGCAAGTCCTCGGCATCCGGCCCCGTGATCTCGAACTTGCGCAACGGCGAGAGATCGATGACTGCGGCCCGTTCCCGGCAGGCCCAGTATTCCTCGACCGGCCCCGCCGACGAAAACCGGTTCGGCAGCCAATAGCCGCGATATTCAGCGTAGTCTCGCGTCAGCGCCGAGAAACGGGGGTGAAAGGCGGTTTCACGCGTCAGTTCGGGATCGGCATCGGGTGTCATGCGATAGGCTACCGCTCGTGAGAATTGCTCTTTTCCGGAAAAGGTCCGGACGTGGATGTCGGTCGGATCCCAACCGTTTGCCGCGTCGATATCGTCGGGGCAGGAGGAGGAGACGCAGACGAGGTCGGTCAGGGCCCGCATCAGCACGTAGTCGCCCGGACGCGACCAGGGCTCATCGAGATAGAGCTGATTGTTGTGGTCGATATTGGTGTTGTAGAAATAGTTGAGCGCCTCCCAGCCCTTGCGGCCGGGAATGCCGTAAGGCGCAAGCGCCGCGTTGAAATTGTCCGTACAGTTGACGTGGCCGGGATAGCCCATGTCATCGTAATAGCGCGAATTGCAGGCGGTGGCGAAAGCGTCGTGGCGGCCAACCGTGTCCTGTACGATCTCCACCAGCGGCTCGAAGTCTCGATCGAAAGCCTTGGATGGCAGGCCCGGCGCCGGGTAGCTGCGCCCTAGCAGGGTACGGGTGACGGTTGAGTCGAGAGCCAGGTCGAGGCCCTTGTCGACCTTACGGGCGGCAAAGGCCTGAAAGTCCGTGCACTGTCGGCCATAGACGTCGATGATCTGTATGAATTCTCCGGCCCGCACGAAATAGGCCGAAGCGGTTGCAGCCTTGATGCGGATGTCCTCGATCGGATCGGCCAGCGGCTCCGGCAAGGCGGAGGAATAGTCGCGGGCCACCCTGCTGCGGCGAACCCTGACCTCGATGGGCGTTGCCGTGTCCTGTGCCTCGGGCGACATCGCCTCTGCGGGTGCGGCAACGATCAGCAGCCCCTTCAGCGCGATCGTGAATTCGACCCTGCTGCCCGGCGTAGATCGTTCCCCGAAGATGCGCAGGGCGCCGGCCGTGGCCAAATCGGCACCGCGGCGCCGAAGCGCGCTGCGAATGCGCAGCATGCCCGCCTCTTCGCGGGAGAGAATGGTCTTGAGGCCCTCGGCGGCATTGGTGAACGCCGCGCCGAGGCCTGCCGCCTGGAAGCGACCGCTTTCGTCAACGAAGGAAAGCTCGCATGCCTGGCCGCCCTCGGCATCGGTGACCGTCACCAGGTCTCCCGCTTCGACGCGTACGACCAGTGAGCCGCCACCCTTGCATCGGTATCGTTCCGTGTCCTTCGGCAGCGCCTGACTGCCCGGATAGCGGATGATGCTCGCCGAAACAGGCCTACCCCGAAGCATCCCAGGATGGCGATCTTCCATAGCACCCTCGCGGCCGAATGTTGGCCCCTGCCCGGATCATGCTGTCAAAATACCAAGCGGAAGTAAAGGAGATATATTGACTATGAAGAAACATTCTTCACTATGCATAAACGGCCGGACCTGAATTCAATGCATAAAATGGGTCACAAAGGATCGGGCCGCCTGCCTTGGGAGGCGCGTTCAGGGAGACGTATCGAAGAACACGTCCGGAACAGATAAAAGGGGAATTCAGCAATGACAGATGTGGTGAACGCCGGCATTGCTGCCGGCACCGAGGGGAAGCTTATACGCGCGCTCGACTGGAAGGGCGCTTTCTGGGTGGCAGCTGGCGTGCCCCCGCTCGTGCTCTTCTCCATCGGCGGCATTGCCGGCACGACCGGCAAGCTGGCCTTTGCGGTCTGGATCATTTCGATGATCATGGGCTTCCTGCAATCCTTCACCTATGCGGAAATCGCCGGGATGTTCGCCAACAAGTCCGGCGGCGCCTCGATCTATGGAGCGACCGCATGGCTGCGCTATTCGAAATTCATCGCTCCGCTTTCCGTCTGGTGCAACTGGTTCGCGTGGTCGCCGGTGCTCTCGCTCGGCTGCGTGATCGCCGCGGGCTATATCCTCAATGCCCTCTTCCCGATTCCTGCGGCGGATTCGCAGGCGGTCCTCGATTGGATCGGCGCCCACGCCGCCTCCGTCACCGCCGATAGCCCCCGTGTCGCCGAGTATATCGCGGCCCATGCCGGTACCGCGCCGGAAGATGCCGTCAAGGCGGTCCTCTCAGCCGACGGCGTAGCGGCGCTGACGCCAATGATCCGCAATTGGTCGCTGGTCAGCTTCAGCATTCCTTTTCTGGCCACGGCGAATATCAACGCCACCTTCCTGATCGGCGGCATCCTGATGCTGATCATCTTCGCGATCCAGCATCGCGGCATCGCCGGGACCGCCAGCGTTCAGAAGTGGCTCGCTCTGCTCGTCCTCATTCCCTTGCTGATCATCGGCATCTATCCGATCGTCAGCGGCCATATCGTTGCCGCCAACGTCACCGGCCTCGTCCCTCCGACGGCGGCCTATTCGGGCGAGGACGGTACCTGGAGCAATGGCGGCTGGACGCTCTTTCTCGGCGGCCTCTATATCGCCGCCTGGTCGACTTACGGGTTCGAAACAGCAGTCTGCTACACACGCGAACTGAAGAACCCCCGGACCGACACCTTCAAGGCGATCTTCTATTCCGGTCTCGTCTGCTGCCTGTTCTTCTTCCTCGTACCCTTCGCCTTCCAGGGCGTCCTTGGACATGCCGGCATGCTGGCGCCGGGCATTATCGACGGTACGGGCGTGGCCGAGGCGCTCGGCGGCCTGATCGGCGCCGGCCGTATCGTCACCCAGCTTCTCGTCGTTCTGATGATCCTTGCGCTCTTCCTCGCCATCATGACCGCGATGGCCGGTTCCTCGCGCACGCTTTATCAGGGCTCGAAGGACGGCTGGTTGCCGAAATACCTCGACTATGTGAATGAGAACGGCGCACCGACCCGGGCCATGTGGACCGACTTCGCATTCAACCTCTTCCTGCTTGCCATCGCCTCGGATGTCGGCGGCTACTTCTTCGTGCTAGCCGTCTCCAATGTCGGCTACATCATCTTCAACTTCCTGAACCTCAACTCCGGCTGGATTCACCGTATCGACTCCGGCCATATCGAGCGGCCTTGGAAGGCGCCGACCTGGCTGATTGGCCTGAACACCGTGTTGGCCTTCGTGAACGCGCTCTTCCTGGGCGCCGGCGCCAAGGTCTGGGGCTACTCCAATGCGCTGTGGGTCGGCTTCATCTTCGCCGCGCTCATCCTGCCGGTCTTCGCCTATCGTCATTACTTTCAGGATCGCGGCAGGTTCCCACTCGAAGCCATGGAGGATCTCGGCCTCTCCGGACAGAGCCTCGGCGTCAGGAAAGCGGGCATATTACCCTATCTGGCGCTCGGTGCAGGCCTCGCCATCGTGCTGTTCGCCAACTGGTTCTTCCAGCTGCCGGCCTGAACTCGGGGGCAGTGGCACTCTCTGCATCAGACCCTGCGATCGAAACAAAGAAAAGGCCCGCTTTTCCGGCGGGCCTTTTCGCTGGGTCGCGAAAGTGCGTCCCCTCAGACATTGTCGCCTTCAGTCGATGTTCCCTGTACCTCGCCGGCGTTGTCGCCGCCCCATTTCCAGCCACTGATCGCCGGCATGTCCTCGCCGTATTTTTCGATATGGTGCCTGTGGTCGATCAGCCGCTCGTGGATCGCCTGCTTGAAATAGGCGGCGCGGGCGCCGAGTTGCGGCAGCCGGTCGATGACGTCCTCGACCAGATGGAAGCGGTCCAGATGGTTGAGGACCACCATGTCGAAGGGCGTCGTCGTCGTCCCCTCTTCCTTGTAGCCGCGGACATGCAGATTGGCATGGTTCGTGCGGCGATAGGTGAGGCGGTGGATCAGCCAGGGATAGCCATGGAAGGCGAAGATGATAGGCTTGTCCTTGGTGAACAGGGCGTCGAAGTCGCGGTTAGGCAGGCCGTGCGGGTGCTCCTCCGATGGCTGCAGCTTCATCAGATTGACGACGTTGATCACCCGCACCTTCAATTCCGGCAGGTGCTCGCGCAGCAATTGCACTGCGGCGAGCGTCTCCAGCGTCGGAACATCGCCGCAGCATGCCATGACCACGTCGGGCTCACAGCCTTTGTCGTTGCTTGCCCATTCCCAGATGCCGAGGCCCTCGGTGCAATGCTTCACCGCCTGGTCCATGGTCAGCCATTGCGGCGAAGGCTGCTTGCCGGCGACGACGACGTTGATGTAGTTGCGGCTCCTCAGGCAATGATCCGTCACCGACAGCAGCGTATTGGCGTCCGGCGGCAGGTAGACGCGGATGACGTCGGCCTTCTTGTTGACCACGTGATCGATGAAACCGGGGTCCTGGTGGCTGAAGCCGTTATGATCCTGGCGCCAGACATGCGAGCTCAGGAAATAGTTCAAGGAAGCGATCGGGCGCCGCCACGGGATTTCGTTGCAGACCTTCAGCCATTTGGCGTGCTGGTTGAACATCGAATCGATGATGTGAATGAAGGCTTCGTAGCAGGAAAAGAATCCGTGGCGTCCGGTAAGCAGGTAGCCTTCGAGCCAGCCCTGGCACTGATGCTCGCTCAGGACCTCCATCAGCCGTCCGTCCGGCGACAAATGGTCGTCTTCCGGATAGATGTCCGCCATGAAACAGCGATCCGTGACCTCGAGCACGTCCTGCCAGCGGTTCGAGTTGTTTTCGTCCGGACTGAACAGGCGGAAGTTCCCGGACTTCAGGTTGAGCTTCATCACGTCGCGCAGGTAGCTGCCCATCACGCGGGCCGACTCGGCGGTGGCCGCTCCGGGGCTCTGAACCGAAACCGCATAGTCGCGGAAGTCGGGCATCTTCAGGTCGCGCAGCAACAGTCCGCCATTGGCATGCGGATTGTCGCTCATCCGGCGGCGGCCCGTTGGGGCAAGCTCCGCCAGTTCCGCCGTCAGCCGCCCTTCACCGTCGAAAAGCTCCTCCGGCCGATAGCTCTTCATCCAGCCTTCGAGGATGCGGATGTGCTCCGGCTTGTCCATGTCTCCCATCGGCACCTGATGCGATCGCCAGTAGTCCTCGCATTTCTTGCCGTCGATCTCGGCCGGGCAGGTCCAGCCCTTGGGTGTGCGGAAAACGATCATGGGCCAGGCAGGGCGTTTCAGATTGCCGTTGACCCGGGCGTCGGCCTGAATGCGCCTGATATCGGCGAGCGCGGTATCGAGCGCGCCCGCCAGCTGCTGGTGCACGTCTGCAGGATCATGACCTTCGACGAATAGCGGCGCATAGCCCATTCCCTCGAAAAACTTCTGCAGCTCCTCTCTGGGAATGCGTGCGAGAAAGCAGGGATTGGCGATCTTGTATCCGTTGAGGTGCAGGATGGGCAGGACGCAGCCGTCACGCGCCGGGTTGAGGAACTTGTTGCCGTGCCAGCCGGTCGCGAGCGGACCCGTTTCGGCTTCCCCGTCGCCCACCACGCAGGCGACGATCAGCTCCGGATTGTCGAAGGCGGCACCGTAGGCATGGCTCAACGCATAACCGAGCTCGCCGCCCTCGTGAATGCTGCCCGGCGTTTCCGGGGCGACATGGCTCGGGATGCCGCCGGGGAAGCTGAACTGCTTGAAGAGCTTCCGCAGGCCTTCGGCGTCCTGGCTGATGTCCGGATAGACCTCGCTATAGGTGCCCTCCAGATAGGCGTGGGCGACAAGCGAGGGCCCGCCGTGCCCGGGGCCGATGACATACATCATCTCCAGATCGTCGCGCTTGATCACGCGGTTCAGGTGGACATAGAGCATGTTCAGGCCCGGCGACGTACCCCAATGGCCGAGAAGCCGCGGTTTGATGTGCTCCCGCTTCAGCGGCTCGCTGAGAAGCGGGTTGTCGAGGAGGTAGATCTGGCCGACGGAGAGATAGTTCGACGCCCGCCAGTAGGCGTCCATCCGCTGAAGTTCATCTGCAGAGAGCGCACCGGCGGATAAGGGATTTCGGCTGGAAACGTCACCTGCCGTCCTGGGGGAAGTCATGTATTCCTCCTGAAGCGAGAGCCCGGTTAGCGACGGTGCAACGAGCCGCCGAAGCTGCCGCTGCAGAATCTATGGCAGTGTCGCGCAAGGGCAATGCCGAGCGTAGCGGCAGGGACGGAAAACGTGGTCTTGCGGAACCGGTCGCCTCAACCCGACAACTTCGCCGCCGCATGACGCCCGCCCTGATAGCGCACGCCGTCCGAAGGCTCCTCCTCACGCTTCTCAATGTCGTGCCGGTAAGGCTCGCTGCTGTCCTGAGGGCGCCAGCCGAGGAAGTCCGCATGCCCGTTAGACCACCAGACGTCCCGGTTGGCGGAGACGCCGTAGAGCACAAGATGACCGATTTCCGGGGCATCGAGAAGCCGGCGCACAAGCGCCAGGAAATCACGCGGGCTCAGCCAGGTGGAGAGCATGCGCCGGTTGGTGGGTTCGGCGAAGCAGCTGCCGATCCTGAGGCAGGCGGTTTCCATGCCGTATTTGTCGAAGTAGAGCCGGGAAAGATCCTCTCCGAAGCACTTGCTGACGCCGTAAAGGCTGTCCGGCCGCCGCGGCGACAGGTGGTCGAGCGTCTCGCCCACAGGATGGAACCCGGTCACATGATTGGTGCTCGCAAAGAGAATGCGGTTCACGCCGGCTTTTCGCGCCGCCTCGTAGAGATTGTAGGTGCCGAGGATGTTTGACCGAAGAAGAGCGTCGAAGTCGGACTCCACCGAGATCGCACCGAGATGCAGGATCGCATCGCAGCCGCGCACGAGTCGGTCGACCGCCTCGCGCTCGGCGAGGTCGCATTGCACGGTTTCCTCGCCCTCTCCGGCTGGAGAAAGCATGGCGACATCCGAAAGGCGCAGAACCTCGGCGCAGCCCTTCAACCCCTCGCGGGCATAGCGGCCGAGGCTGCCTGCGGCTCCGGTTATCAATAGTCGCGTCGTCATGCGTCCCGCCTTCTCATCGGATCTCCACGACTTCGGGTCAAATGACCAGTCGTCACCGCGATCAATGAATCTCCGGTTCGGGCAGCTTATGGGGCGATTGCAGGAAGGTGAAGTCGCAGCCTTCCGGCGCCTGCTGGATATTTTCCGCATGCATCTTCAGATACCCCCTCGAATAGTCGCGCTCCGGCGGCTTCCATTCGGCGAGCCGGCGCTCGATCGCCGCCTGATCGACCTCTAGCGTGAGCGTGCGGCGATCGACGTCCAGCGCGATGATGTCGCCGTTGCGGACCGCTGCCAGCGGACCGCCGACATAGGCTTCCGGCGCCACATGGAGGATGCAGGCGCCGTAGCTGGTGCCGCTCATGCGGGCGTCGGAAATGCGCACCATGTCGCGCACGCCTTCTTTGAGGAGCTTCTTCGGGATCGGCAGCATGCCCCATTCCGGCATGCCCGGCCCGCCGACCGGGCCGGCATTGCGCAGGATCATCACCGTGTCGGCGGTGACGTCGAGATCTTCGTCGTTCACCGCTTTCATCATAGCGTCGTAATCGTCGAAGACGAGGGCCGGCCCCCGGTGTTTGAGCAGGGCAGGGTCGGCCGCCGCGGGTTTCATGACGCAGCCCTGCGGCGCAAGGTTGCCTTTGAGAATTGCCGTGCCGCCGCGCGCGGCCACGGGCCTGTCGAGCGGGCGGATCACCTCGGGCAGATGAACCTCCGCCTCATCGAGGGCGCCGCCGATCGTCCCGATCACGTTGCGTTCCCCGGTATGCAGGAGCGGCTTCAATTGTTTCCAGAGCGCGATCAGGCCGCCGGCATAGTAGAAGTCCTCCATCAGGAATTCTCCGGTCGGCCGGATGTTGCAGAGAACAGGGACCTGGGCCGATACGCGGTCGAAATCATCGAGCGTCAGAGGAACGCCGCAACGGCGCGCGATCGCGATAAGATGGATCATCGCATTGGTCGAGCCGGCCATCGCCATGTGCACCGCGAGCGCATTCTCGAATGCCTTCGCCGTCAGAATGTCGGACGGCTTCAGATCCTCGAAGACCATCTCGACGATGCGCGCGCCGGAAAGCGCGGCCATGCGCGCATGACCAGCATCCGCCGCGGGAATGGCGGAGGCGCCGGGCAGCGAAAGCCCCAGCGTGTCGGCAAGCGCCGTCATGGTCGAGGCCGTGCCCATCGTCATGCAGGTGCCGAAGGAGCGGGCGATCCCGCGCTCCATCTCGCTCCATTCGTTCTCGGTGACGCGGCCGGCTTCCTTTTCCGCCCAGTATTTCCAGACGTCCGATCCCGAACCCAGCATCCGGCCGCGATAATTGCCGCGCAGCATCGGCCCGGCCGGCACGAAGATCGTAGGCAGATCGACCTGGATCGCTCCCATGATCGTTCCCGGCGTGGTCTTGTCGCAGCCGGCAAGCAGGACGACGCCGTCGACCGGATGCGACCGGATGAGTTCCTCCACCTCCATGGCCAGGAAATTGCGGTAGAGCATCGTCGTGGGCTTCACATAGGTCTCTGCCAGTGACATGGCCGGCAGCTCGATCGGGAAGCCGCCCGCCTGCCAGACGCCGCGCTTGACCTCCTCTGCCCGAGCCCTGAGATGTGCGTGGCACGGATTGATGTCGCTCCAGGTATTGATGATCGCGATGACGGGCTTGTTTGCGAGTTCCGCATGGTCGTAGCCCATCTGATAAAGACGGGACCTGTGACCGAAGGCGCGCAGGTCCTTGACGCCGAACCAGCGAAAGCTTCGAAATTCCTCCGGCTTCTTGCGCCTGGTCATCGGCGGCCTCCTTTGCATTTGCGGGCGGGTCGGCTAGATTGCGCCTGTACAGAAAAATGACAGGTGAAGGCAGGCCCTTGAACGACGTAACGTTGAAACTGAAACCGGCGCGGCGGGAGCGGCTTGCCGATGTTCTCTACGGGCAAATTCTCGAGCAGATCGCCAGCGGCCAGATGGCCGAGGGGGCGAAGCTGCCGTCCGAAGCGCATATCTGCCGCGATTTTCAGGTTTCCCGTCCGGTCGTGCGGGAGGCGCTGATGCGGCTGCAGGCCGACGGTCTGGTGGTTTCGCGCCAGGGCATCGGCACCTTCGTGAAATCGCGTCCGTCCGACAAGCTCACCAGTCTCGCCGCCTCGGGCGAGATCGCGATCTATCTCAAGGCCTTCGAGCCCCGGCTCGCGCTGGAGACGGAATGCGCGGGGCTTGCCGCGATGCGCCGGACAAAGGCTCAGCTGAACCAGATCGGCGAGGCGCTGGCGGCGCTGGAAGGGGCTTTCGGGCGCGGCGAAACCGGCTGGGAAGAGGATTTCGCGTTTCACCACGCCGTGGCGGAAGCCGCGGGAAACGAACTTTTCCCGCGCCTTCTGGAAGAACTGCGTGACATTCTCAGCGGCTCGATGCGCATGGCGCTCGGCCTGACGCGGCAGGGCTCCGATGACCGCCGCCGCCGTGTCCTCGAAGAGCACCGCAAGATCTACTCTGCCATTTTGGGCGAGAACCGGGACCTTGCCCGCCTTTACATGCGCTACCATCTGACAGAATCGCGCGCCCGTATCACCGGCTCCAATGGCGATCTCTGATCCGATCATGCTCCGATCCATTTCAAGCGCCCGCCGATAGCCCGGCTCGACCATCTGTGGCCTCGCTCTCCACCGAGCGACACGCTGCCGCGGCGCACCGCGCGGAGCGGCTGGCCGTCGGGATCGCGGTTTCGTGGGGCGTTTTCATGCAAATCTCCCGGCTTGGCCTCTTGTATGATTATTTTACAAGTTGAGCGGGGGCAAGAGCAATGATAGAGCAAACAACTGCGACAGCGAATTCAAAAAGTGGAGTTTAAGCGCAGTCAGTTCGCATTTTTACTCGCAACGGCCGGGGCCATGGTGTGAAACATGTCTTTCGATTTAACATTTGAGTGCCTTCTGGATGCGCGCTGCGACGTCGCCGAGAGCCCGGTTTTCGATGAGCGCCGAAACTGCCTGTTTTTTGTCGATATCGGCCGCAGCGCCCTTCATCGCGTCGAGCTTTCGGGCGTCGGCCACGTCGAATGGACCATCGAGGGCGGCGCCTGCAGCGCCGGCCTTGCGCGCTCCGGACGCCTCGTGCTGGCGCAGCGCGATCGCGTCGTTCTGTTCGATCCCGATGTCGGCGCGATCACCAGCGAAATCGCCGTGATCGAGGCGGACATTGCGGATACGCGCCTCAACGACGGCAAGGTGGGACCGGACGGCGCCTTCTGGGTGGGGACGATGCACGATGTAGGGGATCGCCGGCCGGTTGCATCGCTCTACCGCGTCTCGCCGGAGGGCGCGGTGGAACGCAAGGTGGAAGGAATCGTCTGCTCCAACGGGCTTGCCTGGAGCGGCGACGGTTCGGTTCTGTTTCACTCGGATTCGCGCGGGGCCTGGATCGACCGCTGGCAGTTCGATCCCACAGCGGGCGCGCTTTCCGGGCGCAGGCGGCTGGCGAGCCTGGACGAGGCGAGCGGCCGACCGGACGGAGCCGCCACCGACGTGGAAGACCATTACTGGAGCGCCGGCGTGTCGGCGGGCATCGTCAATCGCTTTTCGCCCGAAGGTCGCCTTGTCGGCACACATCGCTTTCCGGTGCGGGCGCCGACCATGCCCTGCTTCGCCGGACCGGACCTGAAGACGCTTATCGTCACGTCGCTGCGGCCCGCGGGCATCGGCGAGGAAAACCGCTCCGGTGGCATCTTTGTCGCAAGAAGCCCCGTGGCGGGTGTGGCCGTCCACCGCTTCGACGATCGTTGGATTTGAGGCTGGCGTCTGCGGTCCGATCAGCGCTCCGGAATCGGCGGCAGTTCGGGCGCATCCAGTCCCCTGAAGGGATCGCGCCAGGCATCGATCTCCTCGAGCCCGCCATACCAGCGGCAGAGGGAAGGATAATCGCCGAGCGGCAATCCGGCGACATCGTTGAAGGGCAGGAAGGTCGCCATTCGAAAGTCCGCATAGGAAATCCGGTCTCCGGTCAGCCATTTCCGCTCGGACAGCATGACCTCAAGTATCGCGGCTGCCGTGCAGAAATTGCTCATCCCCTCCTCGACCCGTTGCTGGTCGGTCGGGCCAAGGCCATAGCGCCGTTTCGTGCCGCGCTCGAAATGCACGACATCGCACGCCCGCACGAAGTTCTCCTTGCCCCAGCTGAGCCAACGAATCATCTCGGGTTCGTCGTCGTCCGTACGCCAGAAATCCGAATGCATCGCGCGTGAAAGCCGGCAAGCGATCGCGTCGGCCTCCCAGAGGCTTTTCCCCGCGTCCACGAGTATGGGCAGGGAAAGGTTCGGGTTGAGCGGCCGATAGCGCTCCGCCTGCCCCGGCGCGAAGGGCAAGGCGAACTCGAATTCGACCTCGGCCCCGAGATGGCGTGCCACCGCGACGGCAAGACGCGGATTGGGGTTGCGGCTGTAGAGCAGTTTCATTCCATCTCGGTCCGCCGACCGCCCCCCTATCTACATGGTCCTGCCGTCGGCGCCGAAGACATGGCAGCGCGACGGGTCGAAGTGGACGGAGAGATTGGAGCCGCGCTCGACCTTCTGCTGTCCCTCCAGCGCGACGGTCAGCTGCTGGCGATCCGGCGTGATCCCGTAGAGCATGGTTTCGCCGCCGAGATTCTCGACGATCTCGACATTGACGGCAGCGAGCTCGATCCCGCCCTCGCGCGCGGAAAGATGCTCCGGGCGGATGCCGAATGTGACGTCCTGCCCCTGTGTCGCACCGTTCAGGCGACGGGGGAGGCGGATCGTTCCGCCGCAGACCTCGATCGCCGTTTCACTTCCGGTGACTTCCGCGATCCGCGCCTTGAGGAAATTCATCTTGGGGCTGCCGATGAAGCCGGCGACGAAGCGGTTGACGGGATTGTTGTAGAGATCGAGCGGTGCGCCCACCTGCTCGATCCGGCCGGAATTCAGGACGACGATCTTGTCGGCCATGGTCATGGCCTCAACCTGATCGTGCGTCACATAGATCATGGTGTTGCCGAGGTCCCGATGGAGCCTTGAAATCTCCACGCGCATCTGCACGCGGAGTTCCGCATCGAGGTTGGAAAGCGGCTCGTCGAAGAGGAAGATCCGCGGTTCGCGTACGATCGCGCGGCCGATCGCCACGCGCTGCCTCTGGCCGCCGGAAAGCGCCTTCGGCTTGCGGTCGAGCAGCTTTTCGATCTGCAGGATCTCGGCGGCCCGGCGCACCTTCGGTTCGATTTCGGCCTTTTTGAAGCCCGCAGTTTCCAGGCCGAAGGCGAGATTCTTGTAGACCGACATGTGCGGATAGAGCGCATAGGACTGGAACACCATGGCGATGCCGCGCCTGGCGGGTGCCACCTCGTTCATGCGGTCGCTGTCGAGCAGAAGCGTGCCGCCGGAAATCTCTTCGAGCCCCGCGATCATGCGCAAGAGCGTCGACTTGCCGCAACCGGACGGACCCACGAAGACGGCGAACTCGCCGGGGTCTATGGTCAGGTCGATGCCGTGGATCACATCGAGCGCACCGTATCGCTTCTCGACCTTCTGAAGAACGACGCTGGTCGCCATTTCCAAATCCTCCCTGCAGCCCTTTATCGGGTATTCGCGCGCCAATCGGAATATTTGGGGCTGTCCGATCCAAGCGGTAATTCTATTTCGCGGCCCGTATCCGAGGATTGATAGATCGCCGTAACCAGTTCCAGGGCGCGGCGGGCATCCTGCGTCGTAACCGGGAGCGGTCCCCTGCCGCTCAGGAAATCATGAAAATGCGCCATCTGGGTCGTGAAGCGCGGCGAGACCGGATGCCAGTTGCCGATCACGCCATCTATCCGCGCCTGTATCTCGTCGTTGGCCGCGATGATCTTCCACGGGTCCTTACCCGGCGCATAGGGCTCGTGGCTGCTTTCGAAAGTGACGTTCTCGAAATGCAGCCTGAGCCGGCTGATCTGCTCCTGCGAGCCGAGCGTGCAGGAAAGCGATACGAAGGCGCCGTTCTTCATGAGCAGGCTCGCGGAGGCGCAGTCCTCCACCTCTATATCGTTGACCCGGGTCGCGACTCGGCCGAAGACGCGCGCCACAGGGCCGAGAAGATGCAGCATCATGTCGTGCAGGTGCAGCGCATGGGTGACGAGCACGCCGCCGAGTTCCGTCGCCCATTTGCCCCGCCAGGGAACGGAGTAATATTCCGGCGTGCGCAGCCAGAAGGTCTCGACCGAGCCGACATAGGGCTTGCCGGCGATACCCGCCTCGATGATGCGCTTGGCCTTTTCGATACCGTCGCCGTAGCGGTACTGGAAGATCGGCATCAGCACGCCGCGTGCCTGCTTCTCGGCCTCCATGATCGCGTCGACGCCCCTGAGCGATCCGGTCAGCGGCTTTTCGCAGATCACATGCTTGCCGGCGGCAAGCGCCGCGAGCACCTGTTCGAGATGGATGCCTGGCGGGGTGCAGATGTCGATGATGTCGATGCTGTCGTCGGCGAGAAGTTCCTCGAATGAGCGGGTCCGCTGCTCGATGCCGAATTCGTTACCGACCTCGTTCAGCCGCTCCTCGTTGAGATCGCAGAGAGCCTGGACCCGGAACTTGTCCGGGTGCGGCTGATAGCCCTCGACGATATGCGAACGCCCGATGCCGCAGCCGATGATGGCGACTGTCTTCACGCTCATGTCAGTTCCTGCCCCCGTTCTGTTCGGCGATCGCCTGCGCCTGAAGCGCTAGCTCCATGGCCTTGAAGCAGCGCTCCTGCGGCATAGCGGTTTCGGTCCTGTCGCGGATGTCGGCGAGGAACTGGCGCCCGAATGGAAGGTCGACGCGCGAGCAGTCGATATGTTCGACGCCGTTGCGGTCCGCGAGAAACAGGTGGTTGCCGCCTTCGCGGCCGGCGAGATCGACCGTCTTGCGGACCTCGATCGTTCCGGACGTGCCGACGATGAAGAGCCGGCCGTCTCCCCAGGTCGGCATTCCCTCCGGGGTCAGCCAGTTCACATGGATCATGCCGGTGGTCCGCCCCGTCGAGAGGTGGATGCTGCCCGTATCCTGCAATTCCGGAGCGTCGGGAACGCTCCGGTTGCCGACGCTCGCCGAAAGCACGGTCGCGTCGTTGGCGCCGGTGAAGAACAGGAACTGCTCGCACTGGTGCGATGCGATGTCTGTCAGGATGCCACCATAGTCCGCGCGGCGGAAGAACCAGTCGGGCCGGGTCTCGCGGCGCAGCCTGTGCGGGCCGAGGCCGACGATGTGCGCCACCTCGCCGATGGCGCCGGCGGCGACGAGCTCGCCGGCCCTGACCGTGGCCGGGCTCTCGAAATGCTCCGAATACAGGATCGAGAAGATGCGGCCCGTCTCGGCCTGGACCCGCCGCAGCTTGGCGAGCTGGTCGAAGCTCGTCATACCCGGCTTGTCGGTAAGCACGTCCTTGCCGTGCTGCATGGCGCGGATCGCCAGTTCCGCGCGCTCGCTCGAAACGGCGGCCGAGACGACGAGGCCGATGCTCTCGTCCTCGAGGATTTCCTCTGCCGTCGCGATGCGCGGGGCGTCTGCGTAGACGGCGGAAAATTCTGCCGCCAGCGCATCGTCCTTCTCGTGGAAGCCGGCGAGGCGGGCGCCGGCTCGAAGCAGGCAGTTGACCTGGCCGTAGATGTGGTTGTGGTTGAGCCCGACGGCGGCGAAACGCAGTTCGTCCATGATGATTTTCAAGCTCCGTCGCTCAGCGCTTCATGCCGGTTGTGGCGATGCCCTCGATCAGAAGGCGCTGGAAGAAGAGGAAGAAGAAGAATACCGGCACGAGCGACAGCGTCGACATGGCGAAGAGCCCGCCCCAGTCGGAGGTGCTGCTCGAGTCGACGAAGGTCCGCAGGCCGAGCTGGATCGTGTAGCTGTTCATGTCGTTCAGGTAGATCAGCGGCCCGAAGAAATCGTCCCAGGTCCAGATGAAGGAGAAGATGGCGGCCGTCGCCAGAACGGGAAGCGATAGCGGCAGCATGATCTTCCAATAGATGCGCCAGGCGCCGCAGCCGTCCATCATCGCCGCTTCGTCCAGTTCGCGCGGGATTCCGCGGAAGAACTGCACCATCAGGAAGATGAAGAAGGCATCGCTGGCGAGAAACTTCGGGACCACCAGCGGCAGGAAAGTGTTCACCCAGCCGAGATCGAGGAAGAGCACATACTGGGGAATGAGCGTCACGTGATAGGGGATCATCATCGTGCCGAGCATGATCGCGAACCAGAATTTACGTCCCGCGAAGCGCAGCCTTGCGAAGGCATAGGCCGCGAGCGAGCAGGCGACGACATTGCCGACGACGGTGAGGACCGCAATGACCAGCGAGTTCCAGAAGAACCGCCCGAAGCTGACGTCGAGCCCGAACCAGCCGCGCACATAGGAGGAAAAGTCCACCGAGGAGGGCCAAAGCGACGTCGAGGCGAAGATCTCGTCCTCCGGCCTGACCGAGGCCGAGATCATCCACAGGAGCGGATAGACCATGGCGATGGAGGCGGCGATCAGGGCGGCGTGAACGAGGACCGATCCGACAGGGCCGCGGCGGCCCGTCGGGACCGGCGGCGGGGCGGTTACCGAGCTCATGGTCGCGTCAGTCATCGTAGTGCACCCAGTAGCGAGAGGTGAGGAACGAGAAGGCCGTGAACAGCCCGATGATCAGCACGAGAATCCAGGCAAGCGCCGAGGCGTAGCCCATGCGGAAATTACCGAAGGCCTCCTGGTAGAGGTAAAGCGTGTAGAAGAGCGTCGAGTTGATCGGGCCGCCGGTGCCGCCGGAAATGATGAAGGCGGGAGTGAAGGCCTTGAAGGCGTCGATCGTCTGCACGACCGCGTTGAAGAAGATCACCGGCGTCAGCAGCGGCAGCGTGATCTTGTAGAACTGACGGAACTTGGACGCCCCGTCGAGGCTCGCCGCCTCGTACATGTCCGTCGGGACCTGCCGAAGGCCCGCGAGGAAGATGATCATCGGCGATCCGAACTGCCAGACGCTCAAGACCACGAGCGTCCATATCGAGTAGTCCGGATGCGAGATCCAGCTCGGCCCCTCGATGCCGAATTGGGCCAGCAGGCTGTTGATCAGGCCGTCGCCGGCGAAGAGCTGCCGCCAGAGCACGGCGATCGCGACGCTGCCGCCAAGCAGCGACGGCAGGTAGAAGATCGCCCGATAGACGGTAAGCCCCCGGACGCCGCGGTCGAGAAGGATCGCGACGAGGAGCGCGAAGGCAAGCTTGAAGGGCACCGAAAGCACGACATAGAGAAAGGTCACCTTGACGGCAGCGGCGAATTTCGGGTCGGCCGTCGCGATGCGCGCGTAATTCGCGGTGCCGATCCATTCCGGCGCGCGGATCAGGTCGAAGTTCGTGAAGGAGAGATAGAGTGACGCGATGGCGGGCCCGAGCGTCAGGCCGAAAAAGCCGATGAGCCATGGCAGCAGGAACATGTAGCCGGCTCCATGGCTTGCCCATATCCTGGCCAGGCGACTCTGTGCGGCCGGGCGCGAAGACGCGCCCGTACCGACTGCGACAGCGGTGTCCTGCACGGCCGCCATCCCCTTAGCCTCGCGCGAGGATTTGGCTGACCTCGTTCACCAGCGTCTCGCCCCCTTGCTTGGCGTCGAGCTGACCGAAGCCGACCTGTTCGGCGACGTTGCGCAGAGCGAACTCCGCCTCGCCGGCACCGCTGGGCGGCGGCGGCGGCAGATCGCCGGCAAGCGCTCCGAGGCCGGAGACATAGTCGAGCATGGCGCGGCCGAGCTCGTCGAGCGTCGACGCCAGTTGTTCGCGCACGGCTGCCGATTCCGGTACGCCGCGCTCGACGCCCAGGATGTCGGCGGCTTTCGGGTCCTTGACGAAGAAGTTGACGTATTTGGCGCCGAGTTCAGGATCCTTGGTCTGGGCCGAGACCGAGAAGAACATCGACGGCTTGCGGTAATGGCCGCCCTTTGCCTCCTTGTCGATCAGCGGGTGGCTTCTCAGCGCCAGCTTGTCCTTGTTTATGCCCTGATAGGCGACGAACTGGTTGGAGTGCGCGAAGGAAGCGGCCGCCTTGCCGAGCGACAAGGGGCTCGTTTCCACATTGTACTGGTCGAGCGCCTGGATGTCCGGCGGGACGCAGGCCTTGTCCTCGCGCATCTTCTGCCACATGGCGAACCATTCGGCCGCATCGTTCGCATCATAGGCGATCTTGCCGTCCGCGGTGAACAGTGCCTTGCCGCGCTGGCGCAGCCAGTTTTCGAGAAGCGGCTCGACCGCGCTGCCGTCGGAGAGGCCATAGAAGCCCTTGCGCTTGCCGGCCTTGGTGATCTCGGCGCCCATGCGCGCCATTTCTTCCCAGGTCGTGGACGGCGTCGGCAATTCGATGCCGGCTTCCTCGAAAGCGGCGGCATTGACCATCATCGCTGCCGAGTTGGCGCCGAGGCTGATGCCGTAGAGCTTGCCTTCGACGCTGCCGCCCTTGATCTGCACCTGGTCGAAGTCCTCGACCTTGAGCACGGAGCCGAGATAGTCGTCGAGGGGCGCGAGCGCGCCGCGCCGGGCATATTCGACGATGTAGCGATAGTCCATCTGGATGATGTCGGGCGCATTGCGCCCGGCGACCTGGGTTGCTAGCCGTGGCCAATAGTCGCTCCAGCCGAGAAATTCGCCATTGATGGCGACGCCCGCGTTCTGCTCCTGAAAGAGCTGATTGACCTTGTTGGTGCGGTCGGCACGGGCCTGCGAGCCCCACCAGAGCACCCGCAGCCGCGCCTCCTGCGCAAAGGCGGGTCCCAGTGCGGACATCGAAAGAAGTGCCGCCCCTCCCGCGAGTACATTTCGCCTGCTGATCCTATGCGTCATCTGTTCCTCCTCCCTTCGGAACGCCTCCACAACGTTCCGGCCTCTTGCAACAAATAACTATTTGGTTACAAGTTATGGACAAGCAATGATCCTGTCAAGCAGTTGTGTGCGGATCTATCATTGGCTTGTAAATTATTTTGACAAAGTTGCACCGAATGCCGTTAGAGGCAAGAGGTTGCGGAGGTTGCGTGTGATGGAGAAGATAAGAGGCGAGGCGAAAGGGAGGAGCGCGTCCGGGAGGCGGGCGGAACGGACGCTGCAGCGCGACCCCGAGCGCACGCGTGCCTCGATCCTCGCCGCCGCGACCTGGGAGTTCGCCGAAAACGGCATAGGCGGCGCCCGCGTCGATGCCATCGCCGAGAGGGCGGGCATCAACAAGCGCATGCTCTATCATTACTTCGGCGACAAGGAGCAGCTTTATCTTGCGGTCCTGGAAGACGCCTATGTCGGCATCAGAACGGCGGAGAAATCGTTAAATCTCAGTGACTTGGAGCCAGAACAGGGGATTTCCGAGCTTGCCATGTTCACCTGGGGCTACTTCCTGGAGCATCCGGAGTTCCTCAGCCTCCTCGGCACCGAGAACCTGCACCGGGCCCGCTGGCTGCGCCAGTCGACGCGTCTCAAGGAGCTGCATTCGAGCTTCATAGACAAGCTCGCCGACCTTCTGCAGCGCGGCAAGGCGGAGGGGCTCTTCCGGCCCGATGTCGATCCGCTGAACGTCTATCTGACGATCGCCGCTCTCGGATACTTCTATCTCTCCAATCAGTATACGCTCTCGACGATCTTCGGCCGCGACCTCATGGACAAGGGCAATCTCGACGTCTGGAAGCGCCACATCGTCCATGTCACGCTGGCGTCGATCCGACGCTGATCCGGGCACATGTCGTTTTTTTTGTTGACAAGTGCGATTCTCCTCTGTCACAAAGTAACCGATTAGTTACTGGCTTGGGAGGGCTGGTTTTTCCCTCACGGGCCTCTCAGGGAGGAACGGCATGCCGCGTTTGGGTATAATATTGCACGGCGTCACCGGCCGCATGGGATACAACCAGCATCTGGTGCGCTCGATCCTGGCCATCCGCGATCAGGGCGGGATCATGCTCCAGTCGGGCGAAAGGCTGGAGATCGATCCGATCATCGTCGGTCGCAACCGCGACAAGATGGAGCAATTGGCCAAGCGCCATGATATCGCCCGCTGGTCGACCGATCTCGACGCGGCGCTTGCCGACCCGAACGACCAGATCTTCTTTGATGCCGGCACGACGCTGATGCGTGCCGAGCTCATCGGCCGCGCGCTTGACGCCGGAAAGCACGTCTATTGCGAGAAGCCGATCTCCGATGATCTGAGGACGGCGGTCAAACTGGCGCGGAAGGCGCGCGCCTCCGGGCTCAAGCATGGGGTCGTGCAGGACAAGCTGTTCCTGCCGGGCCTTCGCAAGCTGGCCCTGCTGAGGGATTCAGGCTTCTTCGGCAAGATCCTCTCGGTGCGCGGCGAGTTCGGCTACTGGGTGTTCGAAGGCGATTGGGGCGTTCCGGCCCAGCGGCCCTCATGGAACTACCGGAAAAAGGACGGCGGCGGCATCATCCTCGACATGCTCTGCCACTGGCGCTACGTGCTCGACAATCTCTTCGGGGAAGTGAAGGCGGTCTCCTGCCTCGGCGCGACCCATATCCCAAGCCGCATCGACGAACAGGGCCGCGCCTACGACTGCGACACGGACGACGCGGCCTATGCCACCTTCGAACTCGAAGGCGGCATCGTCGCGCATATCAACTCCTCCTGGGCGGTGCGCGTGCGGCGCGACGATCTGGTGACGTTTCAGGTGGACGGAACCCATGGTTCCGCTGTCGCCGGGCTCACCAAATGCTGGACGCAGCACCGCGTCAATACCCCGAAACCCGTCTGGAATCCCGATCAGCCGCAGACGATCGACTTCTACAGGACATGGGACGAGGTGCCGGATACGCAGGCCTTCGACAACGGCTTCAAGGCGCAATGGGAAATGTTCCTGCGCCACGTCGCGGAAGACGGCCCCTGGCCCTATGGGCTCGAGGCCGGCGCCAAGGGCGTGCAGCTTGCGGAACTCGGCCTCAAATCCTGGGCGGAGCGCCGCTGGCTCGACGTTCCGCAATTGGAGCTCTGAACCATGGTCAGCATCGATCTTCCAATCGAAGGCAGGCTTGCCCGCTACGACCTCATAGGCCGGCCGGTGCCTTTCAACAGGCGCGACGCCAATGCCTTTTCCAGGGTCGCCTTCGCCGCCGCCCATGTGGTCGCCGATCCGCTCGCCGACAACGATCCGTGGCTGGCGCCGGCGATAGACTGGGAGCGCACGCTCGCCTTCCGTCACCGCCTCTGGGACCTCGGTCTCGGCGTCGCCGAATCGATGGATACCGCCCAGCGCGGCATGGGCCTCGGCTGGCCGGAAGCGCGCGAACTCATCCGCCGCTCGCTTGCCGAAGCGCGCGGCCGCTCGGGCGCGCTGATCGCGTGCGGCGCCGGCACCGACCATCTGGCGCCGGGGCCGGACGTGTCGATCGACGACATTCTCGCCGCCTATGAGAGTCAGATCGAGGCGATCGAGGCAGAAGGGGGCCGGATCATCCTGATGGCGAGCCGGGCTCTTGCCGCCGCGGCAAAGGGGCCGGAGGATTATATCCGCGTCTATGACCGCGTTCTTTCGCAGGTGAAGGAGCCGGTGATCATCCATTGGCTCGGCGAGATGTTCGATCCGGCGCTCGAAGGCTACTGGGGCAATGTCGACCACATGGCGGCGATGAAGACCTGCCTCGACGTCCTCGGGGCGCACGCCGCCAAAGTCGACGGCATCAAGATTTCGCTCCTTTCCAAGGAGAAGGAGATCGTGATGCGGCGGCAACTGCCGAAAGGCGTGCGCATGTATACCGGCGACGACTTCAATTATGCCGAACTCATCGCCGGCGACGAGGAAGGGCATTCGGACGCGCTGCTCGGCATCTTCGATGCCATCGCGCCGGTGGCTTCGGCGGCGCTGGAAGCGCTGGGTAGCGGGCGGAACGGCGAATTCTTCGAATTGCTGGAACCGACGGTGCCGCTCTCGCGCCACATCTTCAAGTCGCCGACGCGTTTCTACAAGACCGGCGTCGTCTTCCTCGCTTATCTGAACGGTCTACAGGACCATTTCGTCATGATCGGCGGGCAGCAGAGCGCCCGATCGCTCGTCCATCTCGCCGAGCTTTTCCGCCTGGCGGACAAGGCCGGCGTTCTGGCCGATCCGGAGCTGGCGACCGCGCGCATGCGGCGCGTGCTCGCCATGCACGGCGTCGAGTGAGGCCTTTGCGATGACGGAAGCCCCGCGCGTCAAACTGGCCGAAGCGGAGGTTTTCGAGCGGCCGGTCGAATTCCGCTTTCCCTTCCGTTTCGGGTCGGCGCGCGTTACGAGCGCGCCGCAGGCCTTCGTCCGGGTGCGGGTAGAGGACTTGCGCGGCCGGTCCGCCATCGGCTGGTCGGCCGAGATGATGATGCCGAAATGGTTCGACAAGAACCCGGGCCTTTCGCCGGAGGATAATGTCGAGCAGCTTCGTGCCTCCTTGCGGCTGGCGATCGAAGGACTGACATCGCTGCGGGCGCAGACCTCCTTTGGACTGCATGCGGCTGCCGAGGGTGATCACCACCGGGCGGCAGCCGGGCATGGTCTGCCAGCCCTTGTCGCCTCCTACGGCCTGGCGCTTCTTGACCGTGCCATCCTCGACGCGCTGTGCCGCATGACCGCAGCAAGCGCGGCCGAGGCGGTCAGAGGCAATCTGCCGGGCATCACCGGCGCCACCGCGCCCGATCTGGCAGGCTTCGACCTTGCGCTGTTCCTGTCGCGCCTCGAGCCCGCCCCGAGGCTGGCCGTTCGCCACACGATCGGCCTTGCAGACGCGCTGACGGCGGCCGATCTCGCGCCCGGGCAGCGGCTGGAGGACGGATTGCCGCAGACGCTGGAAGAGGTCATCGCCGCCTATGGCCACCGCTATTTCAAGATCAAGGTTTCGGGACGTCCGGCTGAGGACACCCAGCGTCTGCTCGCAATCGCCGCGGTGCTCGACCAGGGCGTCGATGCGTACCGAGTGACGCTCGACGGCAACGAACAATTCGAAAATGCCGATGCCGTTGACGATCTTCTCGAACGGATTGCCGAAGAGCCGCGTCTCGAAAAATTGCGCGCCTCGGTGCTCTTCTTCGAGCAGCCGATCGCTCGCGCCGAGGCGCTGTCGAAACCGGTCACTGAGGTCGCCCGGCGGATGCCGCTGGAGATCGACGAGTCCGACGGCGATATCGGCGCATTTCTCCGTGCCCGCGCGCTCGGTTATGCCGGCATCTCCTCGAAGTCCTGCAAAGGCTTCTACCGGGCACTCGTCAACCGCGCTCGCGTGGAGATGTGGAACGCCGAGGCCGGGACCGCACGCTATTTCATGTCCGCCGAGGACCTGACGACGCAGTCGGGCCTGGCGCTCCAGCAGGACCTCGTGCTGGCAGCACTTGTCGGCGCCGGCCACGTCGAACGCAACGGCCACCATTATGTCGCCGGCATGGCCGGCGCCCCGGCGGCGGAGCAGTCCGCCTATCTCGCTCATCACGGCGATCTCTACGAAAGAGCTTCCGGGCGGGCGCGGCTGGCGATCCGGGGCGGCGAAATCACCTTTTCCACTGTCTTGCGGTCCGTCGGCCTCGGCTCATCCGTCGAGCCGGACTGGGCGGCGATGGTGTCCTAGAATCGGGAGGAGAACACATGCTGGTCGAGGGGCTTTCCATCAATCTGGCGACGATCCGGGAGCAATGCGGTTTCGCCGAAGCCGTGGATGTCTGTCTGCAGCAGGGCATTAGGGCGATCGCGCCCTGGCGCGACCAGGTGGCGGCGATCGGCCTCGACGAGGCTGCGCGTATCGTCCGCTCCAACGGGCTGAAGCTGACCGGGCTCTGCCGCGGCGGCTTCTTTCCTGCGCCGGACGCGCTAGGCAGAGAGAAGGCGATCGATGACAACAGGCGCGCGGTGGACGAGGCAGCGGAACTCGGCGCCGACTGTCTGGTGCTGGTCGTCGGCGGTCTGCCGGGCGGCTCGAAGAACATCGATGCGGCACGCCGTATGGTTTTGGAAGGTATTGCGGCGGTGCTGCCGCATGCGCGCGCGGCCGGCGTGCCGCTTGCGATCGAGCCGCTGCATCCGATGTATGCCGCCGACCGCGCCTGCGTGAACACGCTCGGCCAGGCTCTCGACATCTGCGAGACCCTTGGCCCGGGCGTCGGCGTGGCGATCGACGTCTATCACGTCTGGTGGGACCCCGATCTCGACGAGCAGATCGCGCGAGCGGGCCGGATGAAGGCGATCCTCGCCCACCACATCTGCGATTGGCTCGTGCCCACGAAGGACATGCTGACGGATCGCGGCATGATGGGCGACGGCGTCATCGATCTCAAGGGCATCCGGCGGCGGATCGAGGCGGCCGGCTTCCACGGAGCGCAGGAGGTCGAGATCTTCTCCGCAGACAACTGGTGGAGGCGCCCGGCCGAGGAGGTGATAGCGACCTGTGTGGAACGCTACCGGAATTGCTGCTGATATGCTGGGGCAGGATGTTTTCTAAAAAGATATGACAGAGATTGCGTGAGGACATGATGGACAACAAGCGTCGCTTTGCGCTGGTCGGCACCGGCAACCGCGGAACCACCATGTGGGGCAGGGATCTTCTGGCCGGCTGGCGCGGCCTCGTCGATCTCGTCGCCATTGCCGATACGAACGCGCTGCGGGCCGAGCGCGCCCGCACGATGATCGCAACCAATGCGCCTGTTTACGGCAATGTCGATACGATGCTTGCCGAAACCCGCCCCGATCTCGTCATCGTCTGCACCCCGGACGACACGCATGACGAAATCGTCGTGCGCGCATTGGAGTCCGGCGCCGACGTCATCACCGAAAAGCCGATGTCGACCACGGTCGAGAAGATCCGCCGCATTCTCGACGCGGAGAAGCGGACCGGGCGGCGGGTGGACGTTTCCTTCAACTACCGCTTCGCGCCGACCGCAGCACGCATCAAGGAACTCCTCAATGCCGGCGAGATCGGCCGCGTCACCTCGGTCGACTTCCACTGGTATCTCGATACGCGCCACGGCGCCGATTATTTCCGCCGCTGGCACGGCTATGCGGAACGCTCGGGCAGCCTCTTCGTGCATAAGGCGACACACCATTTCGATCTCCTGAACTGGTATCTCGACAGCGATCCGGACGCGGTCAGCGCCTTTGCCGACCTGCAGATGTACGGCCGCAAGGGACCGTTCCGCGGGCCGCGCTGCAAGCTCTGTCCTCACAAGAGCGAGTGCGACTTCTACCTCGATCTCGAAGCCGATCCGTTTCTCGACTCGCTCTATGAGGAACCTTCCGAAATCGACGGCTATTTCCGCGACGGCTGCGTCTTCCGCGAGGACATCGACATCCCCGATACGATGGTCGCGAATATCCGCTACCGCAACGACGTCCACGTGTCCTATTCGCTCAATACCTTCCAGCCGATCGAGGGCCATCACATCGCCTTCAACGGTACGAAGGGCAGGATCGAGCTTCGCCAGTACGAGGACCAGCCCTGGGAGATGCCGCCTGAGGACGTGATCCTGCTCGTCCGTAACTTTCCGAAGGGCAAGCCGGCGATGGAGCGGATCACGGTGCCGCATTTTCCCGGCGGGCACTATGGCGGCGACGATCGGCTGCGGAATACGCTCTTCGAGCCGAATGCGAAGGATCCGCTGGGACAGCGTGCAGGCGCGCGGGCCGGCGCCATGTCGGTCCTTTGCGGCATTGCGGCGCTTCAGAGTTCGCGTACGGGCAAGGTCGTCCGCCTGGCCGATCTGATGCCGGAATTGTTCACCGACGGGGCGCAGCCGGTGCGCAAGCTCGCGGCGAATGCCGGGTAGAGCGTAGTCGGGGTTAGAGTACTTCCAGGAAAAGTGTGTAACGGTTTTCCGTCCGGAAGTGCGTTAGATCACTTTGATCTGCTGCATGTTTTTGTCCTTTAATCGGATACGATTAAAGGAAACATGCAGTAGGCGCTAACCGCGTAAAAGTCGGAAGTTTGTCCTTCACATTTTCGCTCTTGAACCTCTAGCCGCTAGAGGACTTAGCCTTCTTCCGGTTTCGTAAGGAGCATGGAATGACAGGTATATTTCGGGAAACGAGATTTCGCGTCGAGGGGATGGATTGCGCATCCTGCGCGGCAAAGATCGACACGGCCGTAAGGCGGGTTGCAGGGGTCGAGGACGTCAATGTCTCGGTGGCCGCCGGCACCATGACCGTCCGGCATGTGGCGCGCGACGATATCGGCGCGCAGGTGATGCGGAAGGTCGGCGGCCTCGGCTACGGGCTTTCGCCGCTTGACGTTGCGGCGGACCGGCAGCCGGTTCAGAGCGAGCATGCCTGCTGCGGCCACGACCATGCCGCGGAAAAATCTGCGCAGGGCGAAGCGAGGCACGATCACGGGCATACGAGCATCCATTCGGCAGGCGTGAAGCCGTCCTCCCGTTTCACGGCGCCCTTGCCGTGGTGGCGAACGGCAAAAGGCAAGCTCACGCTCGCCTGCGGCGTTGCCCTTGCCGCGGCCTATGCGATCGGCCAACTCGTTCCCGCCACCGAGCCCTGGATTTTCACCCTCGCCATGCTCGTCGGCCTGGTGCCGATCGCGAGACGTGCGCTCATGGCAGCATTTTCCGGCACACCTTTCTCGATCGAGATGCTGATGACCATTGCGGCGGCCGGTGCCGTGTTCATCGGCGCCGGCGAGGAAGCGGCCATGGTCGTCTTCCTCTTCCTGATCGGGGAGCTGCTCGAGGGCGTTGCCGCGGGCAAGGCGCGGGCGAGCATTCAGGCGCTGACGGCGCTCGTGCCGAAATCTGCGTTTTGCGAAGAAAACGGCAGGATGGTGGAGGTACCCGCCGAAAGCCTGGCCCCTGGCGCGATCGTGCTCGTCCGTCCCGGCGACCGACTCCCCGCCGATGGCGTCATCGTCTCCGGCGAGAGCAGCGTCGACGAGGCGCCGGTGACCGGCGAGAGCACGCCCGTCCTGAAGGAAGCCGGCGCGAATGTCTTCGCCGGAACCGTCAATGGTGACGGCGCGCTGCGTGTGCGCGTCACCGCCGCCGCGGCCGACAATACCATCGCGCGCGTCATCAGGCTTGTCGAAGAGGCGCAGGAGAAGAAGGCGCCGACGGAGCGCTTCATCGATCGCTTCTCCCGCTATTACACGCCGGGCGTGGTGCTCGTCGCGGCTTTGGTTGCGGTCATCCCGCCGCTCGCCTTCGGCGGCCTTTGGCAGGAGTGGATTTATAAAGGGCTCGCGCTCCTCCTGATCGGTTGCCCCTGCGCCCTCGTCATCTCCACGCCGGCCGCGATCGCCGCGAGCCTTTCGGCAGGTGCGCGCCGCGGTCTTCTGATCAAGGGCGGCGCCGTCCTCGAAAATCTCGGCAGGATCACAGCCGTCGCCTTCGACAAGACCGGAACGCTCACCGAAGGCAGGCCGAAGCTGACAGACATCGCCGCCTTCGGCAGATCGGAGGCGGAGATCCTCGGCTACGCCGCTGCGCTCGAACAGGGATCCAGCCATCCGCTCGCCCATGCCGTCCTGTCGCGTGCCGAAGCCGATGGGTTGGCGGTCCTTCCCGTCGAAGGCGCCAGGGCCATCGGCGGCAAGGGCGTTGCCGCTTCCGCAGACGGCGTCGAGCTTTTCCTCGGCTCGCCCGAGGCGGCCCGGGAGCGCGCGCCGCTGGCGGCGGAAGAAGCGGCACAGATCGAGAGCTTGCAGCGGGAGGGGAAGACCGTCTCCGTGCTCGTCGTCGGCGGGAGGGCAGCCGGAGCGCTTGCCATGCGCGACGAACCGCGTGCGGACGCCGAGGCAGGCCTGAGGGCGCTCGCCGATCAGGGTTTGCGCGTGGTGATGCTCACCGGCGACAACCGGGCGACAGCCGAGGCGATCGCCGGCAGGCTCGGGGGCATCGAGGCGCATGCCGGGCTTCTTCCTGAGGACAAACAGCGCATCGTAAGCAAGCTCAGGGCCGAGGGTCTCGTCGTGGCGAAGGTCGGCGACGGCATCAACGATGCGCCGGCTCTCGCGGCGGCCGATGTCGGCATCGCCGTTGGCGGCGGCACCGATGTGGCGCTGGAAACGGCAGACGCCGCCAGCCTCCATGCCCGCGTCTCGGACGTCGCGGCGATGGTGAAGCTGTCGCGGGTGACGATGGCGAACATTCACCAGAACATCGCGATCGCGCTCGGGCTCAAGGCCGTGTTCCTGGTGACGACGATTGCCGGCATGACGGGCCTCTGGCCGGCGATCCTCGCCGATACCGGCGCGACTGTCCTGGTGACCATCAACGCATTGAGGCTGCTGCGTTAGTTGGCGGGATTTCCGCAGGACCCCTCCCCACAAGGGGGCCGTAAGGGGGAGGGGCTTATCCGACCGCACCAACGCAGCTGTGTATATTCGCGCTGGACTCTCACCAGCGATCCTATGAAAGTATAAGGAGATCTCGTCGCCCAGGCTTTCGCGCCTGAAAATCGATGATAAACTTATACCAAATGGTAAAAAAAATGTCGGCACGGTTTCTGGGATGAGCCGAAGCGGGCAAAAAGGGGATCGCAGGCCAATATGAACAATATTGCCATCGAATTGCGTGGAATAGACAAGAGCTTCGGGCTGGTCCACGCCAACAGGAACATCAATCTCAGGGTTCGCAAGGGCACGATCCACGGCATTATCGGTGAAAACGGTGCCGGCAAGTCGACGCTGATGTCGATCCTCTATGGCTTCTACCAGGCCGACAACGGTGAGATCCTGGTCGACGGCAAGCCTGTTTCCATTCGCGATCCGAATGCGGCGATCTCCGTCGGGATCGGCATGGTCCACCAGCACTTCATGCTGGTCGAGAATTTCACCGTGCTCGAAAACGTCATGTTGGGCGCCGAAGACAGCCAGATCCTCAACAAGGGCATCGCCAAGGCGCGGCAGGAGCTGAAACGGCTCGAAAAGGAATATGCCCTTGAGGTCAATCCGGACGCCCTGATCGAGGAGCTGCCGGTCGGCCTGCAGCAGCGCGTGGAGATCCTGAAGGCGCTCTATCGCCGGGCCGATATCCTGATCCTCGACGAGCCGACCGGCGTCCTGACGCCGGCCGAGGCCGATCACCTATTCCGCATCCTCGGCCAGCTCAAGGCGCAGGGAAAGACGATCATCCTCATCACCCATAAGCTGCGCGAGATCATGGCGATCACCGACGAGGTCTCGGTCATGCGCCGCGGCGAGATGGTCGCGACGCGCACGACGCGTGAAACCTCGGTCGAGGAACTGGCCGAGCTGATGGTCGGCCGGCGCGTCCTGCTTCGTGTCGAGAAGGGCGAGAGCAATCCCGGTGACGTGAAGCTCGCCGTCCAGGGGCTGACGGTCAAGGACAGCCGCGGCGTGACCATGGTCGATACCGTCTCCTTCGAGGTTCGTGCAGGCGAGATCGTCGGCATCGCCGGCGTGGCCGGCAATGGCCAGTCGGAACTGCTCGAAGCGATCGCCGGCATCCGCAGGGCCGCTTCCGGGACAGTTCTCCTCAACGGCAAGCCGGTGGACGTGACGGGCAACGCGGACCCGGCCGAACTTCGGGATCGCGGACTGGCGCATGTGCCGGAAGACCGGCATCACGTCGGGCTCGTGCTCAAATTCGAGGAGTGCGAAAACGCGATCCTCGGCTACCACCATGACCGGCGCTTCGCCAACGGCATGTTCCTGAACATCGATGCGATCCGCAAGGATGCCGAGGAGAAGATTGCCAAATATGATATTCGTCCGCCGAATGCGCGGCTGAGGACGGCCAACTTCTCTGGCGGCAACCAGCAGAAGGTCGTGCTTGCGCGCGAGATGGAGCGGGATCCGGACGTCCTCATCATCGGCCAGCCGACCCGCGGCGTCGATGTCGGCGCGATCGAATTCATCCACAAGCGGATCATCGAGATGCGCGACCAGGGCAAGGCCGTTCTGCTGGTCTCGGTCGAACTCGACGAGATACGTTCCCTTTCCGACCGCATCCTCGTGATGTTTGCCGGGCGCGTCGTCGGCGAACGCAGCCCCGAGGCGACCGAAGGCGAGCTCGGCCTGCTGATGGCCGGCGTCGAAGGCCGCAAGGAGGCCGCAGAATGAGTACGCCCTATGCGAAACTCCCGGGATGGGTGGAATATGGTCTCATCCCGCTGATCAACCTTGCCGTCGCCTTCCTCGTCGCCGGCCTCGTCGTTCTCCTCGTCGGCGAAAACCCGCTCGAAGCCGCCTATCATCTCATCAACGGTGCCTTCGGCCGCGGCGAATATATCGGTTTCACGCTCTACTACGCCACGACCTTCATCTTCACCGGGCTCGCAGTGGCGGTCGCCTTTCATGCCGGTCTTTTCAACATCGGCGGCGAGGGCCAGGCCTATGTCGGCGGCATCGGCGTGGCGCTCGCCTGCCTCTGGCTCGACCAGACGATGCCCTGGTACGTGGTCTTCCCGCTCGCCATCGTCGGCTCCGCCTTCTTCGGCGCGCTCTGGGCGTTCCTGCCCGGCTGGCTGCAGGCCAAACGCGGCAGCCATATCGTCATCACCACCATCATGTTCAATTTCATCGCTTCCAGCCTGATGGTCTATCTGCTGACACGCGTGCTGAAGCCGCTCGGCTCGATGGCGCCGCAGACGCGCACCTTCGCCGAAGGCGGGCAATTGCCGAAGCTCGACTGGCTGTTGTCGATCTTCGGCCTCAATATCGGCACGGCGCCGTTCAATATCTCCTTTCTCCTGGCGCTGGCGGCCGCCTTCGCGGTCTGGCTGCTGATCTGGCGCACCAGGCTCGGCTACGAGATGCGCACCATGGGCCATAGCCCGTCTGCCGCGCGCTATGCCGGTATCAGCGAAAGCCGCATCACCGTCATCGCCATGATGATATCGGGCGGCCTTGCCGGCATGATGGCGCTGAACCCGATCATGGGAGAACAGTTCCGCATGCAGCTCGACTTCGTGCAAGGCGCCGGCTTCGTCGGCATCGCGGTCGCGTTGATGGGGCGCTCGCATCCGGGCGGCATCATTCCCGCGGCGATCCTTTTCGGCGTGCTCTATCAGGGCGGCGCCGAGATCGCCTTCGAGATGCCTTCGATCTCCCGGGACATGATCGTCATCATCCAGGGTCTCGTGATCCTCTTTGCCGGGGCGCTCGAGAACATGTTCCGCCCGGCGATCACGCGCGCCTTCGCGGCGCGGGGCCAGCGCGCGGCCGCCGTCGTGCAGACCAAGGGAGCCTGAAGCCATGGATTTCCTCCACGTTCTCGTCGTGCTCCTGGAATCGACGATCCGCGTCTCCGTGCCGCTGGTTTTCGCAGCCCTTGCCGGCCTGTTCACCGAACGCGCCGGCGTCTTCGACATCGGTCTGGAAGGCAAGATGCTCGGCGCCGCCTTTGCCGCCGGTGCGGCGGCAGCCGTCACGCAGTCCGTCTGGGTGGGGCTCGTTGCGGCGATCCTCGTTTCCGTGGCCCTGTCGCTCGTCCACGGTTATGCTTCGATCACCCAGCGCGGCAACCAGATCGTCTCGGGCGTGGCGATCAACTTCATCGTCGCCGGTTCCACCGTGATCCTGGGCGAGGCCTGGTTCCGCCAGGGCGGCCGCACGCCGGCGCTCGCCGAAGGCGCGCGGTTCCAGACGATCAACTTCCCCGACGCGGACATGATCCGCGAAATTCCCGTCCTCGGGCCGGTCTATGCGGACCTCCTGTCCGGCCACTTCCTGCTCACCTATCTCGCCTTCGCCATGGTGCCGATCAGCTGGTGGATTCTCTATCGCACCCGGTTCGGCCTGAGGCTGCGCGCCGTCGGCGAGAATCCGGGCGCGGTCGATACCGCCGGTATATCGGTGATCTGGCTCAGATACCGGGCTGTCATCTGCTGCGGCATTCTCTGCGGCTTTGCGGGTGCCTATCTGTCGCTGGCGATGACCGCGGGCTTCGTCAAGGGCATGACGGCTGGCAAGGGCTATATCGCGCTTGCGGCGCTCATCTTCGCGAAATGGCGGCCGCTCAATATCATGTTCGCCTGCCTGCTCTTCGGCTTCCTCGATGCGCTCGCCATCCGCCTGCAGGGCACGCCCTTGCCGCTTATCGGCCAGGTTCCGGTGCAGCTCATGCAGGCGCTGCCCTATATCCTCACCGTCATCCTGCTTGCCGGCTTCATCGGCAAGGCCATTCCGCCGAAGGCGGGCGGCGTACCCTATGTGAAGGAGCGCTAATCATGTCGAAGGACGAACTCTTTGTCGCGGCGCGTGAAGCCATGGCAAAGGCGCATGCGCCCTATTCCAAGTTTCCGGTAGGCGCCGCCATTCGCGCCGAGGACGGCAGGATCTATACGGGCGCAAACATCGAAAACCTGTCCTTTCCGGAGGGCTGGTGTGCCGAGACCACGGCGATCAGCCACATGGTGATGGCCGGCCAGCGCAAGATCACGGAAGTTGCGGTGGTGGCCGAGAAACTCGCGCTCTGCCCGCCCTGCGGCGGCTGCCGCCAGCGGCTGGCGGAATTTTCCGGCGCGAGCACCCGCATCTATCTTTGCGACGAAACGGGGATCAGGAAGACGCTGGCACTCTCCGACCTGCTGCCGCACAGCTTCGAGACGGCGATTCTCGGATGACGGCGGCGGCGGACTTCCTCGAGGACAGGCTCGGAGCGCTTGCGCCCCGCTACGGAATCGTGCTCGGTTCCGGCCTCGGTTCGCTCGTCGACGCGGTGGCGGAGCCGCTGCGCATCCCCTATGCGGAGATACCGGGATTTCCGGTGAGCAGCGTTTCCGGCCATGCCGGCGAGTTCGTGGCGGGCAGGATCGGCAACACGCCCGTCGCCGTGCTTTCCGGCCGTGCCCATTATTATGAACGCGGCGACGCCAATGCCATGGGCGTCCCGATCGAGACGCTGAAGCGGCTCGGGATCGAGAACCTGATCCTCACCAATTCCGCCGGGTCGCTGCGCGAAGACATGCCGCCGGGCTCGGTCATGCGCATTGCCGATCATATCGCCTTTGCCGGCGCCAATCCGCTGATCGGCGCCGAAAGCGATGAGCGCTTCGTCGGAATGACGAATGCCTATGACGCGGCGCTCGCCATAGGGATGGAGGAGGCCGCCGAACGCCTCGGCATCCCGCTCGCGCGCGGCATCTATATGTGGTTCTCCGGGCCGAGCTTCGAGACGCCGGCCGAAATCCGCATGGCCCGTATCCTCGGTGCCGATGCGGTCGGCATGTCCACGGTGCCGGAGGTCATTCTCGCCCGATTCTTCGGACTCAAGGTCGCCGCCGCCTCCGTCGTCACCAATTTTGCCGCGGGCATGACCGGGGCGGAACTCAGCCATGAAGAAACCAAGCAGATGGCGCCGCTCGGCGGCACACGGCTGGCGGCAATCCTGAAAGAGATGATCGCGAGCGAAGGCTGAATGGCCATGCTTCCGCAGGAAATCATACGAAGGAAAAGGGACGGCGATCGGCTCGATCCGGCGGATATCGCCGGTTTCATCGCGGGCGTGACCGATGGCTCGGTCACGGAAGGGCAGGCGGCCGCCTTCGCCATGGCGGTCTGGTTCTCCGGAATGAATCGCGACGAATGCGTGGCGCTAACACAGGCGATGCGCGATTCCGGGGAAACGCTCGACTGGACCGATCTCGAACGTCCCATCGTCGACAAGCACTCGACGGGCGGCGTCGGCGACAATGTCTCGCTGATGCTGGCGCCGATCGTCGCCGCCTGCGGTGCGGCCGTGCCGATGATATCGGGCCGTGGGCTCGGCCACACCGGCGGCACGCTCGACAAGCTCGAATCGATTCCCGGCTATGACATCCAGCCTTCGCCGGAACTGTTCCGCCGCGTGACTGACGAGGTCGGCTGCGCGATCATCGGCCAGACCGCCGATCTGGCGCCGGCCGACAAGCGTCTCTATGCGATCCGCGACGTGACGGCGACGGTCGATTCGGTGCCGCTGATCACTGCATCGATCCTGTCGAAGAAACTCGCGGCCGGGCTCCGGTCGCTGGTGCTCGATGTCAAGCTCGGCAACGGCTCCTTCATGACGGATCCTGCCGAAACCGAAGTTCTCGCGCGTTCGCTTGTCGAGGTCGCCAATGGCGCGGGCGTGCGCACCTCTGCGCTGATCACCGACATGAACGAGCCGCTGGCAGACGCGGCCGGCAATGCGCTCGAAATCGAGAACTGCCTGGCTTACCTGCGTGGCGAGAAAGCGGGAACCCGCCTCGATCAGGTGGTGATGGCTCTGGCTGCGGAGATGCTCGTTGCAGCAGGTCTTGCGGCGCACGAGGCCGAAGCCATGGCCACGGCGCGCAGCGTCCTCGCGAGTGGTGCCGCGATGGAGCGCTTCGGCCTCATGGTGCATCGGCTCGGCGGGCCGGCCGATTTTGTCGATCGTCCGGGCGCTCATCTTGCTAAGGCACCCGCGATCCTTGCCGTGCCGGCGGGCCGGAATGGCTATCTCGCGTCCTGCGAGACGCGCGAACTGGGAATGGCGGTCATCGAGCTCGGCGGCGGGCGCATCCGCCCGGATGACCGGATCGATCACCGTGTCGGACTTACCGGGCTGAGGCCGCTCGGGACGAAAGTCGAAAAGGGCGAGCCGATCGCCTTCGTCCATGCCGCCGACCAAAGCCGGGCCGAGGCCATCGCAAAGCGGGTCGCAACGCTCTATGCGATCTCAGACGAGGAGCCGGCGCAACGGCCGGTGGTCGTTTCAAGGCTTAAAGCGGGATGAGGAAAAGCGGGTGCGGTCTTCCGCCCGCATCCCGCAACTTTTTAGACTGGCTGACGACTTGCAGCGCGCCGTCCTCGACCCGACAGCGGCAGCCCTTTACTTCGTTCCATACATGCGGTCGCCGGCGTCGCCGAGTCCCGGCACGATATAGCCCTTCTCGTTGAGATGACTGTCGATCGAGGCCGTGAAGATCGGCACGTCCGGATGGGCTCCCTGGAAGTTGCGGATACCCTCCGGAGCGGCAAGGAGGCAGAGGAAGCGGATGTTCCGCGCACCGCGCTCCTTGAGCTTCTCGATGGCCGCGATCGCGGAATTGCCGGTGGCGAGCATCGGGTCGACGACGATGACGAGGCGTTCGTTGATATTGTCCGGCGCCTTGAAGAAATATTCGACCGCCCGCAGAGTCTCGTGGTCCCGGTAGACGCCGATATGCGCAACGCGCGCCGAGGGCACCAGTTCGAGCATGCCCTCGAGCAGGCCGTTGCCGGCGCGCAGGATGGAAGCGAAGACGAGCTTCTTGCCCTCGAGCACCGGCGCGTCGGTTTCCACGAGAGGCGTCTCGATCCGTTCGGTCGTCAGCTCCAGGTCGCGCGTGACCTCGTAGCAGAGCAGCGTCGAGATTTCCTTGAGCAGCCGGCGGAAGCCCGCAGTCGACGTTTCCTTCTTGCGCATGATTGTCAGCTTGTGCTGCACCAGCGGATGACCGATCACCGTTACGCCGTCCATGGCTCATCTTCTCCGCGAAAATTGGCTATCCATCCTCTTTTCCATGGAATGAGGGGAGGCTGCAAGGGCGTTGGTCGAACTTGTGCAGCTGCGCCCCCCTCATCCGCGCAACTAGACATGCAACGCAGCCAGCAACCTCTCTCTCGTCGGCTCGTCCACGAAGGCGGCTTCAATCGCGGTCTTCGTCATCCGGTCGATCTCGCTGTCGGTGAAGTCCATCGCGTGGAAGGCGATTTCGTATTCCTGCGCGAGCGACGTGTGGAAGAAGGGGGGATCGTCCGAGTTGAGCGTCACGCGGACGCCCGCTTCGTAAAGCCGCCGAAGCGGATGCGAGGCAAAGTCCGGGAACACCTGAAGCGCAACATTCGAGCCGGGACAGACTTCGAGCACGACGCCCTCGTCGGCAAGGCGCTTCACGAGATCGCCGTCCTCGATCGCCCGGACCCCGTGGCTGATGCGGGCCGGGCGGACATGGTCCAGCGCGTCGCGCACGCTGAAGGCGCCGGAAAGCTCGCCGGCGTGGATGGTCAGGCCGAGGCCGGCATCGCGGACGGTGTCGAAGGCGCGGGAGAATTCCGCGACGCTGTGCATGCGCTCCTCACCGGCCAGATTGAAGCCGGTCACGAGCGGATGCCGGCGCATCGCTGCATATTCGGCGGTCCTGAGAACCGAGTCGGGGCCGAAATGGCGGATGCCGGTGATCAGCATGCGCGATTCGATGCCGGTCTTCGCCTTCGCCGCCTCCATTCCGGCGGCGAGGCCCTCTATATAGGCATCGGCGCCGAGCCCGATCGTTTCGCCGTGGTCGGGCGAGACGATGATTTCGCTGTAGATCGTACCCGCTTCGGCAAGCTCCGTCAGATAGGTCTCGGCGAGAAGCGCATAGTCACCCTCGGTGCGAAAAAGCGAGGCGACGGCGTCGTAGCACCTTACGAAGCTGGTGAAATCCTCCCAGACATAGGCCCTGTCGCGGATGACCGCGCTGGTGTCGACGCCGTATTTGCGGGCCTGTCTCAGCGCCAGTTCAGGCGGCGTCGCGCCTTCGATATGGCAATGCAGTTCGGCTTTCTTCAGATGAGCGGTCAAATGAGGCTTCTCCCATGTGGGCCGGCGGCAATGCCGAGATGTCTTGCGACGGTTTCGCCGATATGGGCGAAGCTGCCGGCGATGCCGAAGGAGCGGCTGCGAAGCGTCGGGCCGAACATCAGGACCGGCACGCGCTCGCGCGTGTGATCGGTGCCGCGCCAGGTCGGATCGCAGCCATGGTCGGCGGTCAGGATCACCATGTCGCCGGGTTTCAGCCGGCGGTCGAGATCGGGCAGGCGTGCGTCGAAGGCTTCGAGCGCGGCGGCATAGCCGGGCACGTCGCGGCGATGGCCGTAAAGCATGTCGAAGTCGACGAAATTGGTGAAGACGAGCGCCCCGTCTTCGGCCTCTTCGATGGCTTCCAGACTGGCGTCGAAAAGGGCCATGTTGCCATTGGCCTTGGTGAGTCTGGTCACACCCTGATGCGCGAAGATGTCGCCGATCTTGCCGATCGCGTGCACCGTGCGCCCGGCCTCCTGCAGCCGATCGAGAACGGTCGGTTCCGGCGGCAGCACCGAATAGTCGCGACGATTGCCGGTGCGTGTGAAGCTGCCCGGATCGCTGCCGACGAAGGGCCGTGCGATCACGCGGCCGATATTGTAATCGTCGACGAGCCGGCGGACGGCCTCGCAGAGTTTCAGCAGACGCTCCAGACCGAAGCTATGTTCGTGCGCGGCGATCTGGAAGACGGAGTCCGACGAGGTATAACAGATCGGCTTGCCGCTCCGCATATGCTCTTCCCCGTGGCGGGCGATGATGTCGGTACCCGAGGCATGACAATTGCCGAGAATGCCGGGCACATCGCCCTCGCGACAGATCGCCTCGACGAGTTCGGGAGGGAAGGCGTCGCCTTCGGCCGGAAAATACCCCCAGTCGAAGGTCACCGGCGTGCCGGCGATTTCCCAATGTCCGGACGGCGTGTCCTTGCCGCGAGAGACTTCGCTTGCCGCGCCGTAGATCCCGTAGACGCGTTCCGGCAGCGCCATGCCGGCGGGCAGCCGCCCGGTGGCGAGCCGCGCCGCATGCATGAGGCCGAGCGCCGACATGTTGGGCAGATGGAGCGGCCCTTCCCGAAGGCCAGCCCGGTCGGCGGCTCCCGCTGCGCAGAACTCCGCAATGTGTCCGAGCGTATCGGCGCCGAGATCGCCGAAAGCCTCTGCATCCGGCGCATTGCCGATGCCGAAGGAATCGAGGACGAAAAGGAACGCACGCGCCATGAAACACCCTGACTGATCCCGAGCGCGAGCGCGATAAGCGGCGAGCCGGTGCCATTAAGACTTTCGCGGCCGTCGCCGCACAATCCGGCAGAAATAGCGCGCCGCCTTGTCCATTGCAATTGATGCATGTCGTGCGAGGCGCACCCCCTCTGGCCTGCCGGCCAGGGGATGGGATGCGGGCGGGAAAACCGCGCGCGCTTTCCTCATCCCGCGCTAGACCGGTCAGCAATCCGTGCAGTTGATGGCCGTGCCGAAGCGCTGGCGGAAGTAGGAGGTCCTGGAGAGCGGGATCGTGCCGCCGGCTTCCGAGCCGAACAGGGAAAGCTGGTGGTTGACGACGAGTTCGGTGCGCACGACGAAGGCATTCACCGCGTCAAGATCGGCCGGAACGCTCACGACGGAATTGACTGCGTAGGGAACCGTGGCACCTTCGCTCGCGTCCGACCAGCCCCGGGACCAGGCGACCTTGCCTTCCGTCGTGCCGTTCACCTGGATACCGGTGATCTTGAGGTCGTAGTCGGAACCGTCATAGGGGACGAGCATGTTTCTTGCGACGTTTCGCATGCCGTCCAGAAAGGCCTTGTTCACCTGCTGCTCCTGGGTGACGATATCGCTTACCGCACTCGACGCCCGCCCGACCTTGCGCGCGACGGTGAAGCCGAGCGAGAGTTCGAAAGCACCGACATAGGCCGCGATCAGAAGCGGCGCGACAATGGCGAATTCGACGGCACCGGCGCCGCGCCGGTCCCGCAACAGGCCGTGGAAGGCTCCCCTCAGGTGCCGTTTGCGCGTGTGAAGGCGGTCCATGGCAGCCTCAATAGTTTTCGTTGCGGAAGGTGGCGGTGGAGACCATCAGATAGTCGCGCGGCATGCTGTCGCCGGCGGGTCTGAGCTTGGTCACCAGGGGACGAACGAGATCGGTGATCACGGTCCAGCGGTAATAGGCGCGCACCATGGTGTAGTCGTTTGGGCCGCCGGGTGCGAAAGTGAAGCCGCTGGTGTCGAGATCGGTTCCGATCCGCGGCACCGCTTTCGGAAACGCGCTGAGATCGGCGGGAAGCTTGCGGACATCGAGATAGAGTTTCGAGGGTTGCGTCGCCTCGGTCGCCGAGCAGGTCATCATGATCGCGATTTCCTCGCAGAAGGCCTGGCGGAACTGGGCCTCCGTCGTGTAGCCGGCCTTGCCGGCGTCGACGGTGATCTCGCCCGTGCGGATTTTCCGCGCCAGCGTATCCGTCGCATTGGCCAGCAATTGCTCGCCGGCAAAAGCGACGAATGTCTCGATCGAGGCGAAGACGACGATGAAGAAGGGCAGCGCAAGGATCGCGAATTCGATCGCCGTCGCACCCTTCCGGTCGCCGATGAGGCGCCGAAACAGGCCGCTGGAATGGCGGCAAACCAAAGGTTCAGAGCTCGCTCGGGAGGTGGATGCTTTCTCGTCGATCGACATCGCGCCGTTCCATCATGTCAACTGGTGGCGCAAGATACACGGCGACTGTTGAAGATTCGTTTTCGGAGACCCGGAGAATTTTAGTGGTTTGAACCGGCCGCGGCGGCGCGCCTCAATTGCCGCTCGAGGCGGAAACCTGCCGTTCCGCACGCTCGCAATTGGGCGTGCAGGAGAGAACGGTGCGCGTGGTCTGCTTGTAGACGCGTACGGTGTTGCCCTCGTCGATCGACACCAGGATGCGCTCGTCGACCATGGCGTTGCCGTCCTGGTCGAGGATGACGAGATTGGTGGTGCCGAAATTGCGCCCGGTCAGCACGATGGTCTTCGCATCCGCCACGGTCGCGTCGGCAACCTCCGCATTGCCGATGATCACCTTGCTGACCGGCCGGTCGAGCTTCAGCACGCGGGCGTGGTCCATATAGACGCGCATCATTTCTTCAGCCGCGCGGGCTCCGCCCGGTGCGGCGATCGCCAGAAGTGCAGTCGTTGCAAGCAGTGCGGCCCGCGGGGTCGCTGTGGGCGTGTTCATGGCGCGTCCTGACGGTCTATCTGCCGCATCTTGGCGCCTTTTGGTGAATGAATGGTTACGCCAATGCGGCGCAATTTACTGCATCCATTTTCCGCACATTTACCCAGAAAAAAGCGGGTTTCCTTTAACGTCACGGTAACCGGTTTCCTTAAGCGGAAAGCAATTAGGCCCCGCTAAATTCAGGGTATCCGATCAACGGCAACAGTTTGACGGACGTGCTGAACAACAAGTGAAGTTTGAGGAGAATAGTCATGAAGACCATTTTTGCACGCCTGATGAAGGACGAGTCCGGCGCAACCGCAATTGAATACGGCCTGATCGCAGCTCTGATCTCGGTGGCGTTGATCACCGGTGCGACGACGCTCGGGGACGCCCTTGACACTCAATTCACCAACTTGGGCGGATATCTGGACGTTGCACCGAACACCCCGTAACGGCCGTATTATTGCCTAACAGAAGGCCGCCCTTAGGGGCGGCTTACTTTTTTCCAAACTTGGCTTTTCGCCGGGGACAGCCGGATGGAGTTCGAGATGATCAATGCAACTATTCTGGTTGTCTTTCCCTTTTGTCTTGCACTAGCCGCGTTTTCCGATCTGCTCACGATGACAATTCCGAACCGAGTTTCCCTGGTCTTGCTCGTGTCATTTTTCTTCGTCGCGCCGCTTGCTGGTCTTGATCTCTCGCAGCTTGGTCTGCACACCGCAGCCGCGGGGCTCATCTTTGTGTTCTCCTTCGCCCTATTCGCAGCAAACGTGATGGGTGGCGGAGATGCAAAGCTGCTAACAGCAAGCGCCGCTTGGTTCGGTTTCAACGAGTCACTCGTCACATTTCTTTTATACGTTTCATTCTTCGGGGGACTCCTGACCCTGATCGTTCTGCTCTTGCGCAGCAAGGAGAACCTAATTCTTGCCGCTCGTATCCCAGTTCCGCGTCTTTTGCTGTCCGCCAAGAAAATCCCGTACGGCATCGCCATCGCTCTCGGCGGCTTCGCAGCCTATCCTTCTTCCCCGCTGATGCAGCTAGCATTCGCGCAGCTCTCCTGATGCGGATTCCTCTCAGCGGCCGCGGCGCAGCCCCCGTTAACCATCTCCATAAGCAACTCGTTAACCATAATTACACCAATTCCTGATCAAGCTGATCCCGGGCAATTCTTGGGGATTTGGGGCGATCATGAGACCGGTGCGCATTATCATTCTGGCGGTGGCCGTCGGCTCCGCTGCCATGGCCGGGCTGCTGGCAATGAAGCTCACCCGCGCGCCCGCCCCGCAGACGGCGGAACCCGTCATAGAGCAGGCCCCTACCATCAACGTGCTCGTCGCCGGCAAGAGCCTGCCGGTCGGCTCCCGTCTCGGCGCCGATTCCATCCATTGGAAGGCCTGGCCGAAGGATGGTGTCGCGGAGGGCATGATAACAGAGGAAAATCGTCCAGCCGCCGTCGAAGACCTTGCCGGCGCTGTGGTCCGCCTGCCGATCTTCACCGGCGAGCCGGTTCGCCAGGAAAAGATCGCCGACGCATCGAACCGGATCATGTCGTCGCTGCTGCCGGCCGGAAAGCGCGCCGTCGCCACGGAGATCACCGTCGCGACCGGGGCGGGCGGCTTCATCCTGCCCAACGATCGCGTCGACGTGATCATGGTGCGCAAGTCCGACGGCGATTTCTATCTGACCGAAACGGTGCTGAGCAATGTCCGCGTGCTCGCAATCGACCAGCAGATCGAGGAGAAGGAGGACGGTTCGAAAGCGGTCGTCGGTACGACCGCGACGCTGGAGCTGACACCGGATCAATCGAAGGTCATGACGGTCGCGCAGCAGATGGCGGACCGCATATCGTTGGCGCTGCGCAGCGTCGCCGACGCACAGGAGCCGGACACCACGGCTGCCGACTACCTTCTCAACGGCGACGGCCGGCCGAGCATTCAGGTCATCAAGTCGGGCTCCATCGTCAAGGGCGACGGTGTGGCCCTCCAGAACCAGAAGTAGGACGGGGCGCAAGGTGAAACGGATCGCAAAAATGTTTCGGTCGTCCCTCGCAGCCGGCCTCTCCTTCTGTCTGGCCTTTTCGGGCATGACGTCGCCGACCGTGCCGGTCGCCGAGGCCGCCTCCTCTTCGGTCGTGAGGATCGTCGACAGCGGTCCGGGCGCCCGGAAGATCATCAATCTCGGCCTCAACAAGGCGGTCGTCGTGGATCTGCCGAGCGACGCTCACGACATTCTCGTCGCCGATCCCTCGCTCGCCGACGCGATCACCCGCACCTCGCGGCGCATCTATCTCTTCGGCAAGTCGGTCGGCCAGACGAATATCTTCGTCTTCGGACCTGGCGGCGAGGAGATCGTCAGTCTGGAGGTCGCCGTCGAGCGCGACGTTGCCGGTTTGGAGGCGAACCTTCGTCGCTTCATTCCGGATGCGGATATCAATGTCGAAATCATCTCGGACAACGTGGTGCTGACCGGCACGGTCCGCACGCCGCTCGACTCGACCAGGGCTGTCGATCTCGCACGCGCCTTCCTCAAGGGCGGCGAGGCGACCACGCGCAATATCACGGCACAGGGCAATAACGGCGATGCCGATATCTTTGCCGAGGACCGGCAGAACTCGCAGATCGTCAATCTGCTGACGATCGAAGGCGACGATCAGGTGACGTTGAAGGTGACCGTGGCCGAGGTCAGCCGGCAGGTGCTGAAGCAGCTCGGCTTCAACGGCCGCGTCTCCGATGGCGAAAGCGGCATCAGCTTCCGTAACCCGGCCAATCTCGGCGACATGATTGGCGTCGGCACGAACGCACTCATCAAGGGTTCGATCGGCGGCACCACCATTTCGAGCTATATCAACGCGATGGAGCAGGCCGGCGTTATGCGCACCCTCGCCGAGCCGAGCCTGACGGCGATTTCCGGCCAGGAGGCGAAGTTCTATGTCGGCGGCGAGTTCCGTCTCGCCGGTGTGCAGGAGGTCTCGACCGATGACGAGACCGGCCAAACCACGGTCGAGCGGGAGGTGAACGACGTGGAGTATGGCATCCGGCTGAACTTCAAGCCGGTCGTTCTCGGACCCGGCCGCATCAGCCTGCAGATCGAGACCGACGTCTCGGAGCCGACCTATGAGGGCTCGGTGGTCACGGGCAACAGCATGACAGCCATTCCGGGGCAGACCTTCCTCGGCATCCGCCGGCGCGAAGCCTCGACCAGCGTCGAACTGCCGTCCGGCGGCTCGATCGTGATCGCCGGTCTCGTCCAGGACAATGTCCGCCAGGCGATGTCGGGACTGCCCGGCGCCTCGAAGATCCCGATCCTCGGCACGCTCTTCCGCAGCAAGGACTTCCAGCGCAGCGAAACGGAACTCGTCATCATTGCAACGCCCTACCTCGTGAGGCCGGTTGCCCGCAGCGCGATTTCACGTCCGGACGACAACTTTAACCCGGCGAACGATCTCGAAAGTTTTTTCCTCGGCCGCGTCAACCGGATCTATGGGCGCCCCGAGGCGCAGCCGCCCGCCGGCCGTTATCACGGCAATGTCGGCTTCATCTACAAATAGGCCGGGCCATGAAGAAGCGAAGCGCAGCTCGAAACAGTCTTGAAAGGCAGCCCCCGATGGCCCTGAACCGCTTGCCGCATCGTGTGGCCCTTTATGCGATCGTCGCCGCCCTCCTGGCAGGCTGCGCCAGCAAGGACAGGCTCGCGACCGGTGCTCTTCCGGACGATTACCGCACCCGGCATCCGATCGTGCTTACGGAAGGCGAGCGGACGATCGACATTCCCATTGCCTCGGGCGATACGCGGCTCACTCAGGGCACGCGCGACGTCATCCGCGGCTTTGCCGCCGAATATCGCAATGCCTCGAGCGGCGTCATCCAGATCATGCTGCCGCGCGGATCGGTGAATGGCCATGCCGCGCAAATCGTCCGCAAGGAGATCCGTCGCCTGCTGGCCGCGGGCGGCGTATCGCCGAAGAAGATGATCGAAACCACCTATGACGCCTCCGTGACGGGCGACGCCGCACCGATCCGCCTGAGCTATGTTGCGATCACTGCGCAGACCGCACCCTGCGGCGCGTGGCCGGAAGATCTGGCGCTGAACACGCTGGAAAACCGCAACTACTACAATTTCGGCTGCGCCACCCAGTCCAATCTCGCCGCCCAGATCGCCAATCCGACGGACCTCGTCGGCCCGCGCCAGATGTCGCCGATCGACGCCGAGCAGCGGGGCCAGGTGATTGACAGCTGGCGCGGCACGGAAAAGGGCGACGGCGGAACCACGATCGTCTTCAACTGACACGGGCCTTCAAGGAAAAACGATGAACGCGATTGAATACACGATCGACAGCGGCGCAGCCGGCGATTGGCCCGCCGACGGAACGCGCCCCGGCGATCTGGAGCAGCTCCGGCCCCTGCCGCGCATCTCGATCCATGCCTTCTGCGAGAGCGAAGCGGTGCAGCGACTCATGGAGCGTTGCGGTCAGGACCGCCGCATGGCCAAGGTCAGTCTGCGGGTTACCGGCGGCGGCATCGCGGCGGCTGCGAACACCTTCGCGGGCGCCTCGACGCCCAATCTGATCATTCTCGAAACCGCAACCGAGCCCCGCTCGCTGCTTTCGGAGCTGGCGCCGCTCGCGGAAGTCTGCGATCCGAGCACCAGGGTCATCGTCATCGGGCGTCACAACGACATCGCGCTCTATCGCGAGCTGATCCGCAACGGCATTTCCGAATATATGGTCGCGCCGGTCGGGATGGCCGATATGCTGAGCGCCGTCTCGGCGATTTTCGTGGATCCGGAGGCGGAGCCGCTCGGACGCAGCATTGCCTTCATCGGCGCGAAGGGCGGCTCTGGCTCGTCGGTCATCGCCCACAATTGCGCCTGGGGCATTTCCAATCTTTTCTCGACCGAGACGATCCTTGCCGATCTCGATCTGCCCTACGGAACCGCCAATATCGACTTCGATCAGGACCCCCCGCAGGGGATCGCCGAGGCCGTATTCGCACCGGAGCGGCTGGACGAAGTCTTTCTCGACCGGCTCCTGACCAGGTGCTCCGAGCATCTGTCGCTGCTCGCGGCGCCCTCCATGCTCGACCGCGCCTATGATTTCGAGACGGGTGCCTTTCAGCCGATCCTGGAAATCCTCCAGCGCAGCGCGCCGGTATCCGTTCTGGACCTGCCGCATGGCTGGACCGACTGGACCCGCTCGGTGCTTGCCGCGGCCGACGAGGTGGTCATCACCGCCGCCCCGGACCTTGCAAGCCTCAGGAACGCGAAGAACCTGCTCGATGCCTTGAAGAAGCTGAGGCCGAACGACAAGGTGCCGCATCTCGTGCTCAACCAGGTGGGCGTGCCCAAGCGTCCGGAGATCGCTCCCGATGAGTTCTGCGCGTCGCTGGAGATCGAGGCCGCCGCGATCATTCCGTTCGATGCGGTGCTCTTCGGCAATGCCTCCAACAGCGGACGCATGATCGCGGAGATCGACCGGAAGTCGCCGGCTGCCGAGACCTTCTCCCAGCTGTCGCACCTCTTGACCGGGCGCACCGCCGTCAAGAAGGCGCGCCGGGGCGGCCTCGGCAAGGTTCTGGCGAAGCTCGGCAGGCGGTAGCGGAATATTTCCGATCCGGCGCCCGCAGGGCGGAAATCGATGAAGCAACTGGAATGAAGTGATGTTTGGCAAACGCGGAAACGAAGGTCCTGGCAAGGGTGGTGCGCGCGGTTTCTCGCCGGCGCCCTCTATGCCCGCCGTCCAGCTGGTACCGGTGGAGCGTTCCGCCGCGCCCGTCCTCGGCGAGGCGGTCGCTGCGCCATCCCGCCCGCAAGCGGCGCCGCCGCCCCAGCGGCGCCGCACGCCGCGGGCGGAAGATTATTACGACACGAAATCGCAGGTCTTCTCGGCGCTGATCGACACGATCGATCTGTCGCAGCTCTCCAAGCTCGATATCGAGAGCGCGCGCGAGGAAATCCGCGACATCGTCAACGACATCATCACGATCAAGAACTTCGCCATGTCGATCTCCGAGCAGGAGGAACTGCTCGACGACATCTGCAACGACGTGCTTGGCTACGGACCGCTGGAGCCATTGCTCGCCCGCGACGACATCGCCGACATCATGGTGAACGGCGCCGGGCAAACCTTCATCGAAGTGGGCGGCAAGGTCGAGGAATCGGAGATCCGGTTCCGCGACAACGGGCAACTGCTGTCGATCTGCCAGCGCATCGTCAGCCAGGTGGGCCGCCGCGTCGACGAATCGAGCCCGATCTGCGATGCGCGTCTGCCGGACGGGTCGCGCGTCAACGTCATCGCGCCGCCGCTCGCGATCGACGGCACGGCGCTGACCATCCGCAAGTTCAAGAAGGACAAGCTGACGCTGGAGCAACTGGTGCGCTTCGGCTCGATCACGCCTGAGGCCGCCGTCCTGCTGCAGATCATCGGCCGCGTCCGCTGCAACATCGTCATTTCCGGCGGCACCGGCTCCGGCAAGACGACGCTGCTCAACTGCCTGACGCGCTATATCGACAGCACCGAGCGCATCATCACCTGCGAGGACTCGGCCGAATTGCAACTGCAGCAGCCGCATGTCGTCCGGCTCGAGACGCGCCCGCCGAACATAGAGGGCGAGGGCGAGATCACCATGCGCGACCTCGTGAAGAACTGCCTGCGCATGCGCCCGGAGCGCATCATCGTCGGTGAAGTGCGCGGCCCGGAAGTCTTCGACCTGCTGCAGGCGATGAACACCGGCCATGACGGTTCGATGGGAACGATCCACGCAAATACCCCGCGCGAATGCCTGAGCCGCATGGAATCGATGATCGCCATGGGCGGCTATACCCTGCCGGCCAGGACCGTTCGCGAGATCATCTCCGGCTCGGTGGACGTGATCATCCAGGCTTCGCGCCTGCGTGACGGATCGCGCCGGATCACCCACATCACCGAGGTCACCGGGATGGAAGGCGACGTGATCATTACCCAGGACCTGATGCGCTACGAGATCGACGGCGAGGACGCCAATGGCCGGATCGTCGGCCGTCACGTCTCCACCGGCATCGGCCGGCCGCATTTCTGGGACCGGGCCCGTTATTTCAACGAGGACAAGCGGCTCGCTGCGACCCTCGACGCGATGGAAAAGCAATAGGCGAAACGGGCGCGGGCCGCGGTCCTGCCGCTCCGAGCAAAGGACAGACCGAGCGATGTTCGGAATAGACATCACCGTCCTTGGATTGACCGGCCTCGTCGCCCTGGCGGCGGCAGCACTCGCCTATGGCGTGCTCTATCCCCGAATCGAGACCGAGAAGAAGGCGGAGGGCCGCCTGCGCCGGGTCAGCGCCTCCGAGACGGACCGCACCAGGATCAAGGCGGCCCGCGACCGCGTCAACGAGATGTCGAAGCGGCGCAAATCCGTTCAGGATTCGCTGAAGGAACTCGAGAAGAAGCAGCAGGAAAAATCCGCCAATACGGCGCCTTCGATGAAGAAGCGCCTGCTGCAGGCCGGTCTTTCGATATCGCTTGCGCAGTTCTATCTGTTCAGTGCGCTTTTCGGACTATTCGCCTTCCTTGTCGTCCTGCTGGCAGGGGCAGGGCTGCTCATTGCCGCAGGCGTTGCCCTGATAGGCGCGGCCGGCCTGCCGCGATGGATCGTCGGCTCCATGGTCAAACGCCGTTGCAGAAAGTTTCTCGACGAGTTTCCGAATTCGCTCGATGTCATGGTCCGTTCGATCAAGTCGGGGCTGCCGCTGAACGACGCCTTGCGGCTGATCGCGAGCGACGGGCAGGAGCCGGTCCGGACGGAGTTCCGCCGTGTCGTCGAGTCCCAGCAGGTGGGTCTCAACGTTCCCGAAGCCTGCGCCCGCATGATTCACAGCATCCCGCTGCCGGAAGTGAACTTCTTCGCGATCGTCATCGCCATTCAGGCGCAGGCGGGCGGCAATCTGTCCGAAGCGCTCGGCAATCTCTCCAAAGTGCTGCGCGAACGCAGGAAGATGAAAGCGAAGGTCAGCGCGCTGTCGATGGAGGCCAAGGCGTCCGCCTGCATCATCGGCGCACTGCCCTTCATCGTCGCAACCCTCGTCTATCTGACCTCGCCCGATTACATGACCATTCTTTTCACCGACCCGCGCGGCCACATCATCATGGGCGCTTCCGCCGTCTGGATGAGCATCGGCATCTGGGTGATGCGCAACATGATCAACTTCGACATCTGAGGATTCCGTGGACGGCTGGATAGACACGCTTACCGATCCAAACATCCTCGTCGCGGCGCTCGTCTCGATGGCCGTGCTCGCCACGTTCTATTCGCTCGTGGCACCCTTGCTCGAGCGGGGAGACCTCGCGAAGCGGATGAAGTCGGTCGCCACCGAACGGGAACAGATCCGCGCCCGCGAGCGCGCCCGGCTCAATGCCGAGGCGACGACCGGCAGGGCTAGCCTCAGGGCACAGCACAACACCTCGGTCCGGGAGATCGTCGAGCGGCTGAACCTCAGAAAGGCTCTGGTGGACGACAACACCGTCAACCGCCTGAAGACGGCCGGCTATCGTTCGCAGAACGCGCTCAACACCTTCCTCTTCGCCCGCTTCTGCCTGCCGTTCCTGTTTCTGACCGTTGCGGTTCTCTATATTTTCGTACTCGGGAATTTCGCCGACAAACCGGTCATGGTCAGGGTGTCCTTTGCCGTCGGATTTGCCTATGTCGGCTTCTACGCGCCGAACATCTTCATCGCCAATGCGATCTCCAAGCGCCAGCAGTCCATTCGCCGCGCCTGGCCGGATGCGCTCGATCTCCTGCTCATCTGCGTCGAATCCGGCGTCTCGATGGAACTCGCCATGCGCCGCGTCGCCGACGAGATAGCCGTGCAGTCGCAGCCGCTGGCGGAGGAACTGGTGCTGACGACCGCGGAACTCTCCTTCCTGCCCGAAAGGCGCATCGCGCTCGAAAATCTCGGCCTGCGCACCGGCCTCGACGAGGTAAAATCGGTGACGCAGGCGCTGATCCAGGCCGACCGCTACGGCACGCCCGTCGCGCAGGCGCTGCGCGTGCTGGCGCAGGAGAGCCGCGACCAGCGCATGACCGCCGCAGAGAAAAAGGCGGCCGCACTGCCGCCGAAGCTGACGGTGCCGATGATCCTGTTCTTCCTGCCGGTCCTCGTCGCCGTCATCCTCGGCCCCGCGGGGATACAGGTGGCGGACAAGTTTTAGGGAAGGATAGGCGAAGGTGGTTTACCGCCTTGAAGGGATTGCCGCCCCTTGCCGGCTGTGCTGGCCCCTCTTCTCGGGTTTGCCCCTCTCCTCGGGTTTAACCCGAGGACTAGCCCTCTCCCCGCAGGAGGGGAGAGGGGACTTGGAAAGGGCGGCATATTCCTTCTCCCCGCCTGCGGGGAGAAGGTCGCGGCAGCGGGATGAGGGGCGCGCCGCCACCCGGCGCGGGTGGCAGTGCCGGCCGATCAATCTTCAATCCGCCTTCGCCTCGTCCGCCTTTGCCAGCTGCTTCCAGGCGCCCTGCTGCGACAGCATGGAGCGCAGATAGGCGACGTTGGCTTCCGCCTGCTCGGATGTCAGTTCCTGGCGGGCGATGGCTTCCGCTTCCTGGAAGCGGCCCTGCAAGCCGACGGCAAGTGCGAGGTTCTGGCGCACGCTGCTGCCGGCATCCGGCTGGCTCGCCGCGGATTTGAGGTAGGTCTCGGCGGTCCGCAAATCCTTCGTCAGCAGATAGGACATGCCGAGATTGGAAAGGACCGAAGGCTCGTTGGGCTTGAGGTCCAGAGCCTCGCGGTAGCGCAGCCGTGCCTCGGCGGAACGGCCGAGCTGGTCGAGAATGGCGCCTTCCGCGGATTTCAGCTTCCAGTCGGGCCGGTCCGGTGTCTGGGCGCGGCCGATCGTTGCGAGCGCCTGTTCCAGCTGACCCGCGGCGGCCTGGGCCTTGCCGTAGGCTCCGAGCACCTCGCGGTCCGCCGGGTGGTAGATCGCCACCTGCTGCATGACGGCAAGCGCCTGTTCGTTGCGGCCCGTCATGCGCAGGAGATTGGCGTAGTTGAGCCCAGCCTCCCGGTCCTTCGGGTTGCGTTCATAGGCCTGGCCGATGCGTTCGGCGGCGGCAGCGAGTTCGGTCGCATTCATCGACTGCACCGGCCTCGTGAGCTTCGGGATGGATCCGGTCGTCAGCTCTTTCCTGCCCTGTTGTCCGGCGCAGGCGGAGATGGACAGCGCCACTATCGCAACGGCAACCCCCGTTGCGAGCCGGCGCAAAGAGGAGGAAAAATTGTCTTGCATCGTCATCGAAGCCCCAGCATCCAGTCCTGCACCGGAACTCCAGACAAAAGCGGCGCAACTTTCACTCCAGCAATAATCTGTTAACCCTAACGGAGCGTTAATCGCACCCCTGTTCGTATCCGTCAGTCGAGGATTCCCATGGCCCCCTTTCAGTTCATCGAGCGGCAATCGCCGTTCAACACCAGCAACGGCAAGACGCTGCCTATCTTTGCGGTGACGCCGGCGCATATCGAAACGGGGAGCATCGATCCGATCGCGCTCGACTGGGCGAAGAAGGCTGGCTTCAAGGCGGAATCCGGCGCGGTGCTGCTCATCCCCTCGGCCGATGGTCATCTCGGCGGCGCGCTGTTCGGGCTCGGTGCCAACCCTTCCGACGCGCCCTTCCTGACCGGCAAGCTCGCCCGGGCGCTTCCGGCCGGCAAATGGCATATCGAAACGGCGCCGCTTACCGCCAACCGGCTGGCTCTCGGCTACGGCCTCGGTTCCTACCGCTTCGAGCGCTATAAGTCGGCGAAGACGGACGCGCCGACGCTGCTCATTCCTGCCGATTCGGATGCGACCGATATCAAGCGGCAGCTCGCCGGCGTGTTCCTGGCCCGCGACCTCATCAACACGCCGACCAATGATATGGGACCGGAAGCACTGGAGGCCGCATTCCGGGCGCTGGCCGCCCATTACAAAGCCGACGTCTCGGCGATTTCCGGCGAAGCCCTGCTGACCGAGAACTTCCCGCTCGTTCACACAGTCGGCCGCGCCAGCGCGGAAGCGCCGCGGCTCCTTGAAATGCGCTGGGGCAGGAAGGGCCACCGGAAGGTGACGCTCGTCGGCAAGGGCGTCTGTTTCGACACCGGCGGGCTGGACATCAAGCCGGCCGCCTCGATGCTGCTCATGAAGAAGGACATGGGCGGCGCTGCCAACGTCATGGGTCTCGCGCTGATGATCATGGATGCAAAGCTCAAGGTGGACCTGCGCGTCATCGTTCCCGTGGTCGAGAACTCGATCTCGGCGAATGCCTTCCGTCCCGGCGACATCTACAAGAGCCGCAAGGGCCTGACGGTTCAGATCGACAACACCGACGCGGAGGGGCGGCTGATCCTCGCCGATGCGCTCGCCTATGCGGACGAGGAACAGACGGACCTCGTCGTCGACATGGCGACCCTCACGGGCGCCGCCCGTGTGGCGCTGGGCCCGGACCTGCCGCCCTTCTTCACCGACGACGATGGCCTCGCCCGTGATCTTGCCGAGGCGAGCGTGACCGTCGACGATCCGGTCTGGCGGATGCCGCTCTACAGGGGCTACGACAAGGATGTTTCCGCCCGCATCGCGGACCTCACCAACGCCCCATCCGGCGGCATGGCCGGCTCGATCACGGCGGCGCTGTTCCTCAAGCGTTTCGTGACCAACGCGAAAAGCTGGGTCCATTTCGACATCTTCGGCTGGGCCCAGTCCGAGCGCCCGCATTCGCCGATCGGCGGTGAAGCTCAGGCGATCCGGGCGCTTTATCATCACATCGGGAGGATCGCGGGGTAGCTATTCGCGCGATCGAGCTGCAAAGAAACGCTTGCGTAACGGTCGCCGGCTATGCTCCCGGAGATGTGATCCACGCAGGAGTTTTCTTTGCCGGTCGAACTTACCCCTTCTCAGGCGCTGGGGCTCTGGCATGCCGTGTCGCTTGAACAGGTCCGCGTCGACAGCCGCGATCTGACCTTGCGCCAGATGGCGATCCTGTTACAGATTTACCTCGTGCCGCCGCCTCATACGGTGCGCGGCCTCGCCGCGGCGCTCGGGGTGACGAAGCCGGTGATCACCCGCGCGCTCGACACCATGGGTGCGCTCGGCCTCGTCGACCGGATCCGCGATGAACGCGACAGGCGCAACGTCATCATAAAGCGCACCGTCGAAGGCGCGCTCTATCTTGAAAAATTCGGCGATCTGATCATCAATCAGGGCCGGAAAATGTGAGCTTATCCATGCCAGAAGTCCTCGACCGCCGACTCAATGCCTATCGCGAAGATATCGCGGAGGCACGTCTGCGCGGTCTCGTCGAGGCAAAGCGCTTCGTGGAAGGAACGCCGGCGGCCGTATCCGTGCCGGTGACGCCGCTGCGGGCGAGGCCGGAGGCCGGCTGCGGCACGGATACGGAGCTTCTCTATGGCGAGACGGTGCGCGTGCTCGACGCCGCCGACGGATGGGCGTGGGTCAGGTCCGACCTCGACGGTTATGTCGGCTACGTACCGGAGGATGTCGTGCAGCCCCCGCAAGCGCCGGCGACGCACCTCGTGGCGGTGCCGCGGACATTCGTCTATCGCGGCGCGGATCTTCGCTTCCCTCAGGCCTTTGCCCTTTCCATGGGAAGCCGGATTGCCGTCGTCGGCGAGGCCGAGACGCGCGGCACGCGCTATTTTCTGCTGAATGGCGGGCTGGCGATCGTCGCCGATCATTGCATTCCCGCAGGCGGCGCGCTCACGGAAGACTATGTCGCAATCGCTGCCCGCTTTCTTGAAACGCCCTATCTCTGGGGCGGCCGCTCCGGCTTCGGCATAGACTGTTCCGGCCTCGTGCAACTCGCGATGCAGATGGCCGGGCGCAATGCGCCGCGCGATTCCGACATGCAGGCAAGCGGCCTCGGCCGCCCCATTGAGCGCGAGCAACTCACGCGCGGCGACCTCGTCTTCTGGAAGGGCCATGTGGCGATCATGGAGGACGAGAAGACCCTGGTGCATGCCAACGGACATACGATGACGGTGGCGCGCGAAGGCCTCGAAGACGCCATCCGGCGCATCGGGTGGCTCTACGCGCAGCCGACGGGGTACCGGCGGCCTTGAAGCCTTTGCGGTCGGCTCGGCCGATTCTCTTGCTCCGTCATCCTAGGGCTTGACCCAAGGACGGGGCGTGCCCAATCAATAGCCGGCTACCTTATCCACCACATGCTCCGGAGGCAGCCCGCTCTCGAAGCGCGCGATCTGATGCTCCACATGCACAAAGAGCGCCCTGACGTCGGACGAGGCGGCGACATGCGGCGTCACATAGACGTTCGGCATGTCCCAGAAGCGGCTTTCCGGGGAGAGTGGCTCCCGTTCGAAGACATCGAGCGAGGCGCCTCCCAGAATACCGGAATCGAGGCACTCCAGGATGTCGGCCTCCACCTGGCTGCCGCCACGACCGGCATTGATGAAAACGGGCGCACCGAACGGCCCGTTACGGCTGAGCTTGGCGAAGAGGGCGGCGTTGAAGATACCCCTTGTATCCGGCGTCAGCGGCAGCAGGCCGACGAGAAAATCCGTCGTTCCGAGAAATGCGTCCAGTCCGGCGGCGTCGTAGGTCTCTACACCCTCGACCACCCGCTTGCTTCGCGACCAGCCGATCACCTTGAAGCCCATCATGGCGAGCTTGCGGGCGGCGTCCTGGCCGAGCACGCCCATGCCCATGATGCCGACGGTCACGTCGGCTGCCTCCGGCTGGCTGAAGTCGCGCCATTCGTGCTTCTTCGCCAGTGCCTCGTAGGCGCGGTGCTGGCGAAGATGCAGGAGGCACTGCATCACCACCCACTCGCTCATGCGCGTCGTCAGCGTCCGGTCGACGAAGCGCACAAGCGGCACGTCGGGCAGGCCCGGCAGCGTCAGCACGTGATCGACGCCGGCGCCGCCGGAAAAGACCACCTTGAGGTCGGGTGCCCGGGAGAAGAGGTCGGGCGCGGATTTCCAGACCACCGCATAATCGATGCCGGAGAGATCACGCCCCTGATGCACCGGGTCAGCGAGATCGATCACCTCGCGGCCGGGAAAGGCGCCCGCCAGGGCGGCCTCGACCTCTTCGGGGATGAATTTCAGGTCGACGATCACGGGGCTCTTGGCGGGCATGGGAGCAACTCTACTGATGAACGGCGGCGAGATCGACCGCTTCGAGATTGAAGGCGGCGGCCATCAGCGCCTTGGTATAGTCTTCCATCGGGGCCTCGAAGATGCGCTCGGCGGGTCCCTGTTCCACGACCTTGCCGAGCCGCATGACGATCACCTCGTTGGCGAGCGCGCGCACGACCTTGAGGTCATGGCTGATGAAGAGATAGGCGAGATTATGCTTGCGCTGGAGATCGCGCAGGAGATCGACCACCTGGGCCTGCACGCTCATGTCGAGGGCGGAGGTCGGCTCGTCGAGCATGACGAACTGAGGTTTCAGCACCATCGCCCGCGCGATCGCGATGCGCTGGCGCTGACCGCCGGAAAATTCGTGCGGATAGCGCCAGCGCGTTGCGGGGTCGAGGCCGACCTCTTCCAGTGCCGCGGCGACGCGCTGATCGCGCTCGCCGTCCGTCAGCGCCTTCTCGTGAATCTTCAATCCCTCGCCGATAATATCGGCGATCGACATGCGCGGGCTCAGCGATCCGTAAGGGTCCTGAAACACCACCTGCATCCGGCTTCTGAGCGGCCGCATCTCGCGGAAACTGTAGGCGTCGATGTCTTCCCCGACGAAGGCGATGCGGCCCTTGGACGAGATCAGTCGCGTCAGCGCAAGACCAAGCGTCGTCTTGCCGGAACCGGATTCGCCGACCACGCCCAGCGTCTGGCCGGCGCGGAGCGTCAGGTCGATGCCGTCTACCGCCTTGACGTGGTCGACCACCCGGCGCAGGAAGCCTGCCTTGATGGGAAACCAGACCTTCATGTCCCTGGCTTCGATCACGATCGGCCTCGAGGCGTCCGAGGGCGGCGGTTCGCCCCGCGGCTCGGAGGCAAGCAGGTGGCGCGTATAGGCGTGCTGCGGATTGGCGAAGATCTCGGCGGTCGGCCCGGTTTCGACGATCTTGCCCTTTGTCATCACGCAGACCCGGTCGGCGATCTTGCGGACGATGCCGAGGTCGTGGGTGATGAACAGCATCGACATGCCGTGCTCGTCCTTGAGCGATTTCAAAAGCTCGAGGATCTGCGCCTGCACCGTGACGTCGAGCGCCGTGGTCGGCTCGTCGGCGATCAGGAGCTCCGGCCGGTTGGCGAGCGCCATGGCTATCATCACGCGCTGGCGCTGGCCGCCTGAGAGCTGATGCGGGTAGGCCCCGAGGCGCTTTTCCGCCTCGCGAATGCCGACCTGGTCTAGGAGCTCGAGCGTTCTCGCGCGGGCGGCCGCACCCTTGAGGCCCTGATGGATTTCCAGGATTTCGCCGATCTGCTGCTCGATCGTGTGCAACGGATTGAGCGACGTCATCGGCTCCTGGAAGATCATCGTAACGTCGTTGCCGCGAACATGCCTGAGCTCGTTGTCGCTCGCCTTCAGGAGGTTCTTCCCGTTGAAGAGGATTTCGCCGCTCGGATGGCTTGCGGCGGGGTAGGGCAGCAGCCTCAGGATGGAGTTGGCCGAGACGGATTTGCCCGAGCCGGACTCGCCGACCAGCGCTACGGTCTCGCCACGCCCGATGTCGAAGGAGATGCGGTCGACCGCAAGCGACGTTTCGCCGCCCTGGTGGAAGGCGACGGAGAGGTCGCGCACGGAGAGGAGTGTATCTGTCATCGTCGCGCTCACCGGAACGTCTTTCTCGGGTCGAAGGCGTCGCGCGTCGCCTCGCCGACGAAGATCAGCAGCGACAGCATGATCGACATGGCGAAAAAGGCGGTGAGCCCCAGCCAGGGCGCCTGCAGGTTGGACTTGCCCTGCGCGATCATCTCGCCGAGCGACGGGGAACCCGGGGGCATGCCGAAGCCGAGAAAGTCGAGCGAGGTCAGCGTGGTGATCGAGCCCGAAAGAATGAAGGGCAGGAAGGTGAGCGTCGCCACCATCGCGTTCGGCAGGAGGTGACGGTACATGATGGTGCCGTTGCCGACGCCGAGCGCGCGCGCCGCGTTGACATATTCGAAATTGCGGGCGCGCAGGAATTCGGCCCGGACGACGCCGACGAAGCCGACCCAGGAAAAGAGCAGCATGATGCCGAGCAGGATGAAGAAGCCCGGCGGCAGGATGGCGGCGATGATGAGCAGGATGTAGAGCACCGGCATCGACGACCAGATCTCGATGAAGCGCTGCATGAGCAGATCGGTCCAGCCGCCGAAATAGCCCTGCACGGCACCGGCCGAAACCCCGATCACCGCCGAGGCGATGGTCAGCGCGAGACCGAAAAGGACCGAGATGCGAAAACCGTAGATCATCCGCGCCATCACGTCGCGCGCCTGGTCGTCGGTGCCGAGCCAGTTCAGGTTGCCGGCTATGCACCCGGGGTTGTCGGCCCCTTGCGGGTAGGCGGAGCAGCGCTCCTCCTCCCCCATCAGCCAGAAGGGGGGCGTCGGCGCCGAATGGGGGATGCTGGAGTTGACCGTCTGGTAGGAATAGCGGATCGGCGGCCAGACCATCCAGCCGTTCGCCTCGATCTCATCGCGGATGAACTCGGAGCGATAGTCGGTCTCGGCGAGGAAGCCGCCGAATTTCTCTTCCGGATAATCGAACAGCACCGGGACCAGGATCTCGCCCTTGTAGGAGGCGAGGATCGGCTTGTCGTTGGCGATGAACTCCGCAAACAGGCTGAGGCCGAAGAGGAGAAGGAAGAGCCAGAGAGACCAGTAGCCGCGGCGGTTGGCCTTGAAGTTCTGCCAGCGGCGGCGCCCGATCGGCGTGAGCCAGCCCTTTTCCGGCGCGCCGGCATAGGCGGTAGCGGTGCTCATCAGACGTCCCTCCGCTCGAAATCGATGCGCGGGTCGACCCAGGTATAGATGAGGTCGGAGACGAGGCTCACGACAAGCCCCATCAGCGAGTAGATGAAGAGGGTCGCGAAGACGATCGGATAGTCGCGCTTAACGACCGCGTCATAGCCGAGCCGCCCTAGCCCATCGAGCGAGAAGATGTATTCGATGAGCAGCGAGCCCGTGAAGAAGGCGGAGATGAAGGCGCCGGGGAAACCCGCAATGATGATCAGCATCGCGTTGCGGAACACATGTCCGTAGAGAACGCGCCGCTCGGTCAGGCCCTTGGCCCGCGCCGTCGTCACATATTGCTTCTTGATCTCGTCGATGAAGGAATTCTTGGTAAGCAGCGTGGTGGTCGCGAAGGCGGAAAGCAGAAGCGTGATCAGCGGCAGCGTCATGTGCCAGAAATAATCGATTATCTTCTCGTACCAGGAAAGCTGGTCGAAGTTGTCGGAGACCAGGCCGCGCAAGGGGAACCAGTCGAAGAAGGATCCGCCCGCGAAAAGCACGATCAGGAGAATGCCGAAGAGGAAACTCGGCACCGCATAGCCGACGATGATGACGCCGGAGGTCCAGACGTCGAAGGTCGAACCGTCGGAGATCGCTTTCTTGATGCCGAGCGGGATCGAGATGGCATAGGAAAATATCAGGATCCAGACTCCGAGCGAGATCGAAACCGGCATTTTCTGGATGATGAGGTCGATGACCGGCGTATTGCGGAAGAAGCTCTCGCCGAAGTCGAAGCGGATATAGTCCCACATCATCGTGACGAAGCGCTCGAGCGGCGGCTTGTCGAAGCCGAACTGCTTTTCGAGCTTGGCGATGAAATCGGGATCGAGTCCTTGCGCGCCGCGATACTGCCCGCTTTCACCGCCGCTCGGCACCAGATCGCCGGCATTGCCGGAAAGCCTGTCAGAGCCTGCCGCGTTGGTGAGGTCGGCGATCACCTGTTCCACCGGACCACCCGGCGCAAACTGCACGACGGCGAAGGAGATCGCCATGATGCCGACGATTGTCGGGATCATCAGCAGGAGCCGGCGAAGGATATAGGCACCCATCAGGCGGACCTCGGCAGAGTGGCGCCGCCGATCATCGCGATCCGCAGAGCTCTGGCTTGCCGTCTATGTCGTCTCAATGGCCTACTCCCTGGCGTGTCGAATCCCGCCGGTTCATTCCCGTATGTGAGTGATTCGCTCTTTGCATTTGGAATCGACCGGCGCCCCGAATGCAAGTGCTTCATTTCCCCGCAGCATTCTTGGACCACCACACGTCGGGGAAGCCGATCGAATATTTGGGAAGCTCCGGGGGGCGCTCGAATCTGTCCCAATAGGCGATGTTCGCCTTGAGCTTATAATAAAGCGGAATGACGTAGTTGTGCGCCAGGAGTACACGGTCGAGCGCCTTGGTGGCAGCGACGAGCGTTTCCCGGTCCTTCGCGAAGATGACGCGTTCGATCAGCTTGTCGACGCCCGGGTCGACGATGCCGGCATAGTTACGCGAGCCCTCGCGGGACGCCGCTTTCGACCCCCAGTAGTCGGCTTGCTCATTTCCCGGGCTCAAGCTTTGGCCCCATACCTGCCAAGTCATGTCGTAGTCGAAGGTCCGTTCCCGATTGGTATATTGCGAAGCATCTACCGTTCGCACGCGCGCCTCGATGCCGATTCGCTTGAGGTTCTGTGCATAGGGCAAAGCGGCTCGTTCAAGCGCAGGACTGCTCAAGAGAATCTCGAAGGAAAAGGGTTGGCCTGTGGCCGTGTTGACCATGCGGTTGCCCTTGAGTTCGAAGCCCGCTTCCTTGAGGAGCTCGATCGCCTTACGCAGGTTGTCGCGCGTCTGCTGTGGCGTCCCGCCGACCGGGTTTACATAGGGTGCGGTGAACACTTCCGGCGGGACAAGGTCTTTCACCTCGTTCAGGATCTCGAGTTCCTGACCCTGAGGCAAGCCGGCGGAGGCAAGCTCGGTTCCGAAGAAGAAGCTGTTGACGCGTTGATATTGATTGAAGAAAACGGTGCGATTGAGTTCCTCGAAATCGAGCGCATAGTTCAGCGCCTGACGCACCCTCTCATCGTCGAAGGGCTTACGGCGCATGTTGGGAACCATCGCTTGCATCACGCCCGTCGCCCGGAATGGATTTGGTACCTCCTCGCGCTTTACCTTTCCTTCCTTCGCAGCGGGAAAATCGAAGCCCGTGACCCAGCGCACCGCCTGGTTTTCGACCCAGTAGTCGATGTTGCCGGAGCGGAAGGCTTCGAACTCGACATCGCGGTCGCCGAAGAAGGAGTAGGAAATCGAGTCGAAATTGTTCTGCCCGACATTGACGTTGAGCGTGGCGCCCCAATAGTCCGGACGCCGTTCGTAGCGGATGGTGCTGCCGGGAGAGAAGGAGGCGATGCGATAGGGACCGGAACCCATGACCGGCTCCAGCGTCGTCCGGGTTATGTCGCGCGGCTTGCCGTCCGCTCCCGTGCTTTCCCACCAGTGCTTCGGTACGACCAGGATCTGCCCGAGAATATTCGGCAGTTCATGATTGTTCTTCTCGTCGAAGCGGAAGGTGACGTCGCGATCGCCGGTCTTCTCCGCCGCCACCACGTGGCGGTAATAGCTTTGGTAGAGCGGGTTCAGCTCTTTCGCTTTCTCGAAGCTGAAGACGACGTCCTCGGGTGTGACGGGTTTTCCGTCGGCCCATTTCGCCTCGGCCCGCAGGCGAAAGGTGGCCGAGGAGATGTTGTCGGGGAAGGAAACGCCTTCGGCGAGAAGTCCGTAAGCGGTCGAAATCTCATCCTCGGCCGGCTTAAGGAGCGTGTCGAAAACAAGGGCCAGGCCGACGGCAACTTCCCCTTTGACGAGAAGCGGATTGAAGGAGTCGAAGGTGCCTGCTTGCGATAGCCGGACTTCGCCCCCCTTTGGTGCATCGGGGTTCACATAACTGAAATGCTCGAAGCCGGGCGGATTTTTGAGCTCGCCGACGAGCGACAGGCCATGATGCCACGTCGGCTCCTGCGCGTTTCCCTCTTGCGGCAGTAGGAAGGACATTGCCAGAAATGCGGCTACGAGGTTCGTTCTTACAATACCGCCAAACTCCAGCATACCAGCCGCTTCTCCTCTTGGTTTCCGCTGATCCTCCGGATGAGAATAGGCGAAATCAGGGCAATTGACAGGACCTGCCCAAAATCAGGCGAAATTCTTCGGTCACATCCCGGTGAGTCGCAAGGTTGCTGCAACCTGGGCGAATCAGGATAGGAGAGGGCGGCGGACTGAGAGCGCCTCGCGTCCTGTCGGACGCGAAAAGGTCGCTGCAGCGCTTCAGGTTGCTGCATGTTTTTGTCCTTTGATCGGGGCGGGCAAGAAAACGTGCGGTAAGCAAGGTTATGGGGAATGGAATGAGATTTGATGCGCGGGCTGCGCTTCGGCGCTGCGGTTCGACCGTCCTGGCTCTGATGGTGGGGGTGAGCCTCGTCTCCGCCGAGGCGGCTGCGAACGACGCTCCTCCGGCCAAGGAACTCTTCGGCGCCAAGGACTTGCCGATGCAGGCGGCGCCGGCTTCGTTCGGGTTCTACTCCAAGGGCTGCCTTGCCGGCGGGGTCGCCATCCCCACCGACGGCCCGACATGGCAGGCGATGCGTCTGTCGCGAAACCGCCGCTGGGGGCACCCCGCGATGATCGCTCTGATCGAGCGCTTCTCCCATGATGCCGTCGAGAAGATCGGCTGGCCCGGCCTCCTGCTCGGCGATATCTCGCAGCCGCGCGGCGGTCCGATGCTCTCGGGTCACGCTTCGCATCAGATCGGGCTCGATGCCGACATCTGGCTGACACCGATGCCGCAGAGAACTCTGAGCTATCAGGAGCGCGAGACGATTTCCGCGACGTCCATGCTCGACAAGAGCAAGTTCCTGACGGTCGATCCCTCCATCTGGACACCCTCTCACGCCCGGCTGATCATGTTGGCGGCGAGCTATCCGCAGGTCGAACGGGTCTTCGTCAATCCCGCCATCAAGAAGAAGCTCTGCGACACCTGGCGCGGCGACCGCTCGGCGCTCGGCAAGGTCCGGCCGATCTACGGCCACGATTATCACTTCCACATCCGAATCAAATGCCCTGAAGGCTCCAAGGGCTGCAAGGACCAGGCCGTGGTCCCGGCAGGTGATGGCTGCGACAAGTCGCTTGCCTGGTGGTTCACGGACGAGCCCTGGGCAAAGCCGAAGCCGAAGCCCGGCGCGAAGCCGCCGAAGCCGAAATTCGCAAAGCTTGCCGATCTGCCGAAGGCCTGCGCGCTGGTGCTGAACGGCCCCGCACCCGCTTCCGAACAGGAGGCGACCTACGGCACCGCCTATCGCGCTCCTGCCGCCATTCCCGCTGCCGCGACAAGCATAGAGGCCGTGATCGATGCGGCCGGCGAAGCGCCGGTCGCAAACATTCCGGTGCCCTCGCCGCGGCCCGGGCTGCAATAGCGCCTTTGCAAATTCCCGGTGCTCATGTATAGGCCCCGTTCAAATCGATTTAAACGGTTCGTTTGCGCGCGCCAGTCGAGCCGCGCCGGACCGCTCCATGATCTTTCGCCGGGGGGCTCTCGCATGACAGGTCGGAAATGTCTCGCCCTGATCGCCCACGATCAGAAGAAGGATGACCTCGCGGCTTTTGCAAAGGCAAATGAAGCGGTCCTCTCCAAGTGGAAGATCGTCGCCACGGGAACGACCGGCGCACGCGTGCTCGACGTGTGTCCGGCGCTCGACATCGTCCGGTTGAAGAGCGGTCCGCTCGGCGGCGACCAGCAGATCGGCGCGTTGATCGCCACGGGCGACGTGGACTGCCTGATCTTCTTCGTCGATCCGTTGACGGCCATGCCCCACGATGTCGACGTCAAGGCGCTGATGCGCCTGGCGATCGTCTATGACATCCCGATGGCGCTCAACCGCGCGACTGCCGAGCAGTTGATCGACTTCAGGCGCAACTGATACATAATCCCGGGACCTTCACGCCGCGACACTCACACCGCGACCAGGACGGACTTCTGCCATGCCCAATGCGAGTGAACACAGCTTTCCTTTCCCGATCCTGATCGGCGACATCGGCGGCACCAATGCCCGCTTCGCTTTGCTCACCGACGCCTACGGCGAACCGAAGCAGATTGCCCCGATCAGAACGGGTGATTTCGCCACGATTGAGGAGGCGATGCAGAAGAGCATCCTCGACAAGACCTCCGTCCAGCCGCGCTCGGCGATCCTCGCCGTGGCCGGACCGATCAAGGGCGACGAGATACCGCTGACGAATGCCGGCTGGGTGATTCGCCCGAAGGACATGCTGGCGAGCCTCGGGCTGGAGGACGTGCTGATCATCAACGACTTCGAGGCCCAGGCGCTCGCCATCGCCGCGCCGGCCGATCAGGATGTTGTTCAGATCGGCGGCGGCGCCGTCCGGCCTTTCCATTCGCGCGTCGTGCTCGGCCCGGGAACCGGTCTGGGCGTCGCCGGACTGGTCTATGCGCAGCATACCTGGATACCCGTGCCCGGCGAGGGCGGTCATGTCGATATAGGTCCCCGAACGGAGCGCGACTTCCGGATCTGGCCGTTCCTCGAACCGATCGAGGGACGCATGGCCGGCGAACAGATCCTGTGCGGCCGCGGCATCATGAATCTCTATCGCGCGGTCTGCGCGGCCAATGGCGAGGAAGCGGTTCTTGCGGATCAGGCGGCAGTAACGACGAGCGCCCTGTCCGGCGCCGATGCGGCGGCGGTCGAAACCGTGTCGCTCTTTGCGACCTATCTCGGGCGCGTTGCCGGCGACATGGCGCTGATCTTCATGGCGCGCGGCGGCGTGTTCCTTGCCGGCGGCATTTCGCAGAAGATACTGCCGGCACTGATGAAGCCCGAATTTCGCGCGGCCTTCGAAGACAAGGCGCCGCATTCGGCGCTGATGCGGACGATTCCGACCTTCGCCGTCATTCACCCCATGGCGGCGCTCTCCGGCCTCGCGGCCTTTGCCCGCACGCCGAGGGACTTCGGTGTTGCAATGGAGGGACGCCGTTGGAGAAGGTGACGCTGCGGCCGGCGCAGAGACTCGCCAAAACGGCAGCAAGGCACTATAGAGCCCCCGAAAGCGATGCCGGGGTGCGGTACGCGAGCGGGCTCAGGGAAGACGGGCTTATTGAACGCCAAGGATAAAAACAAGCGCGCAGTCGATTCCGAAACGATCACGGGGATCCTCAAGCGCGTCATCGCCGAAAACGGCCGCGACCACATCCGTGGATACGCTTTCGCAATCGCATGCCTTGTCGTGGTGGCGGCGACGACCGGCTTCACCGCCTGGATCATGGAGGCGGTCGTCAACGAAGCTTTCGCCAACAGGCGCGCCGACATCGTGCTCCTGATCTGCGGCGCGATCTTCGCCGCCTTCGTCCTCAGGGGGCTTGCGACCTACGGGCAGGCGGTCGCCCTTTCCAAGATCGGCAACAACATCGTGGCGCGCTATCAGCGCCGGCTTTATGCGCATCTGATGGCGCTCAGCGTCGGCTATTTTCACGAGCACCGCTCGGCCCAGCTCGCCGCCAAAGTCAGCCAGAACGTCAGCGGCATCCGCGACGTGCTCAACATGACGGTTACGTCTATCGCCCGCGACCTCCTGACACTGATCGGTCTGGTCGTGGTCATGTTCAGCAAGGACTGGCTCCTGTCGCTGATCGTCTTCTTCGTCGCGCCGCCATTGCTCCTCGGGCTCCGCTACATTTCCAGGCGCCTGCGCCTGGCGACTCGCGAAGCCGTTGAGGTCAACAGCCGGGTTCTCGGCGCCATGCAGGAGACCATTCAGGGCATCACCATCGTCAAGGCCTTCACGATGGAGAACGAGTTGCGGCGCAAGGTCGAGTCGATCATCGAACGTGCCGAGAACCGGGCAAACCGCATCGCCCGTCTGAGCGAGCGCACGGCGCCGATGACCGAGACCTTCGCGGGACTGGCGATCTCCAGCGTGCTTGCCTATGCGGCTTTCCGCACGATCTATCACAACGTGCCGCCCGGAGCGTTCTTCGCCTTCGTCACCGCCCTGCTCATGGCCTATGATCCGGCTCGGCGTCTCGCGCGCCTGCAGGTTTCGCTGGAGCGCGCGGCCGTCAATGCCCGCATGATCTACGAGATTCTCGACACGGTGCCGCACCAGCGCGACCGTCCGGACGCCACCGAACTGAGGCTCGGCGAGGCGACCGTCGAATTGCGCGACGTGCGCTTCGCCTATGGCACCGGCGAGGAGATCCTCAAAGGCGTCAGCTTCCGTGCGGAGGGCGGCAAGACCACCGCGCTCGTCGGCCCCTCGGGCGCCGGCAAATCGACGATCATCAGCCTGATCCCGCGCTTCTACGATCCGCTGTCCGGCGAGATCCTGATCGACGGCCAGAATATCGCCGGCGTCACCAAGCAATCGCTTCGTGCCGGCCTCGCCTACGTCTCGCAGCAGCCCTATCTCTTCGAAGGCTCGATCCGCGACAACATCCGCTACGGCCGGCCCGATGCGACCGATGCCGAGATCGAGGAAGCGGCGCGGCTTGCCTACGCGCATGATTTCATCCTGGCGCAGCCGCAGGGCTACGACACGCCCGTCGGCGAGCATGGCGTGACGCTTTCCGGCGGCCAGCGTCAGCGCCTGTCGATTGCCCGCGCACTCGTCCGCAACGCGCCCATCCTGCTTCTGGACGAGGCGACATCGGCACTCGACACCGAGTCGGAAGCCGCCGTTCAGAAGGCACTCGAAGAGGCGATGAGCGGCCGCACCGTCATCGTCATCGCGCACAGGCTCTCCACCGTCGTGAATGCCGACAAGATCGTCGTCATGAAGGAAGGTACCGTCGTCGAGGAAGGCTCCCATGAGGAGCTTGCGCGGCGTCCGGACGGTCTTTACGCTCGCCTCCACAATCTCCAGGGCAGCGGAGCGGATACGGTCGCCGAGGCCCAGATCCTGTAGCACAAGGGAATTGCACGATGGACGAAACGGACATGAAGCTCGTTGTGGTCGGCGCCGCCGGCCGTATGGGCCAGACATTGATCCGGATCATTCACGAGACGGCCGGAGTGCGCCTTCATGCCGCGATCGAGCGGACCGGCTCGCCCTTTATCGGCCGCGATGCCGGCGAGCTTGCCGGTGCCGGCTCGATGGGGGTCGCCGTTACCGACAAGCCGCTCGAAGCCTTCGTCGAGGCCGAAGGCGTGCTCGATTTCACGGCGCCCGCCGCCACGGTGGAATTCGCCGGCCTTGCGGCGCAGGCGCGCATCGTCCACGTCGTCGGCACGACCGGCTGCTCGGCGGATGACGAGGCGAGGATCCGCGCCGCCGCCCGTCACGCCCGCGTCATCAAGTCGGGCAATATGAGCCTCGGCGTCAACCTGCTCGGCGTGCTCACGGAAAAGGCGGCGCGTGCGCTTCCGGCCCGCGGGTGGGACATAGAGATCCTCGAAATGCACCACAAGCACAAGGTCGATGCGCCCTCGGGCACGGCGCTGCTTCTCGGCGAAGCGGCGGCCAGGGGGCGCGGCATCGATCTTGCGGATCACTCCGTGCGGGTCCGCGACGGCCACACCGGTGCGCGGCCCGAAGGATCGATCGGTTTTGCGACGCTCCGCGGCGGCTCTGTCATCGGCGAGCACTCGGTTGTGATTGCCGGAGAGGGTGAAATGGTCACGCTTTCGCACAGTGCGACCGACCGCTCCATCTTCGCCCGCGGCGCCGTCGCTGCCGCCCTCTGGGGGCGGAGCCGCAAGCCAGGCTTTTACTCCATGCTCGACGTTCTCGGGCTCGACTGACATCCGATAAATTCACAAAGAGGAAATCGAAATGAGCGGCACCCTCGTCCTTGTCCGGCACGGCCAGAGCGACTGGAACCTGAAGAACCTCTTCACCGGCTGGCGCGATCCCGACCTCACCGAACTCGGCATCGAGGAGGCAAAGGCCGGCGGCAAGGCGCTTGCCGATTACGGCATCAAGTTCGACATCGCATTCACCTCCGTCCTCATCCGGGCCCAGCGTACCTGCCAGCTCGTCCTCGACGCCGTCGGCCAGTCGTCGCTCGAAACGATTCGCGATCAGGCTCTGAACGAGCGCGACTACGGCGACCTCTCCGGTCTCAACAAGGACGATGCGCGGGCGAAATGGGGCGAAGAGCAGGTCCATATCTGGCGCCGCTCCTACGACGTGCCGCCTCCGGGCGGCGAGAGCCTGCGCGACACCGGCGCGCGCGTCTGGCCCTATTACCTGACCGACATCCTGCCGCGCGTGCTTTCGGGCGAGAAGGTGCTCGTCGCCGCCCACGGCAACTCGCTGCGCTCCCTCGTCATGGTGCTGGACAAGCTCACCAAGGAGCAGATCCTCAAGCTCAATCTCGCGACCGGCGTGCCGATGGTCTACAAGCTGAATGCGGATTCGACCGTCGCTTCGAAGGAAGTGCTCGGGGATATGTCCGGGGCGCATTGACGGCGGTTGATGGGCCGCGGTTTAACCCCTCCCCAACCCCTCCCCACAAGGGGGAGGGGCTTAGAGCCTGTAGTGGCGCCAGCGCCATGTTCCAGCGTTCACACCTGCGAAACCGATCAATTCCAAGAAGTTAGAGCGGGATGCGGGCGGAAAAACCGCACACACTTTCCTCATGCCGCTCTGAAATACGAGCGACTGGCGCGGCAGGGTAAGCCCCTCCCCCTTTTTGGGGAGGGGTTGGGGAGGGGCCCTATTTTCTTACCAAGAAGGCTCCCTTCAAGCCTTCCCGGCCTCCCAGCCAAGGATCGCGCGCTTGCGCGTCAGTCCCCAATGATAGCCGGTGAGATCGCCGGTCTTGCCTAGCGCACGGTGGCAAGGAACGACGAAGGAGATCGGATTGCGCCCGACCGCGGCGCCGACCGCACGCGATGCCGTCGGCTGGCCGAGGTTTTCGGCGATCCTGGAATAGGTCGTGGCCTTGCCGAGCGGAATCTGCAGCAGGGTCTGCCATACGCGGATCTGGAAGTCCGAACCGATCAGGAAGATCCGGAGCGGCTCTTCCGCGCACCAGCGGTCGGGGTCGAAAATGCGTGCCGCATAGCGCGCCGTCGCCGCGCTGTCCTCGACATAGGCGGCGTTCGGCCACCGGGCGGCCATATCTTCAAAGCTCGCGCGCTCCTCGCCCGAATCGGCGAAGGCAAGGCCGGCGAGGCCGCGGTCGGTCACCATAACCAGGGCCGTGCCGAAGGGCGAGGGGTGAAAGCCGTAGCGGATGGTGAGGCCGGCGCCGCGCGCCTTCCACTCGCCGGGCGACATGGCCTCATGGGTGACGAAGAGGTCGTGCAGCCGGCTCGGACCTGACAGCCCGACCTCGATGCTGGTCTCGAGCAACGGCATGTCTTCCTGGCGCAGGAGCCGCTTGGCGTGATCGAGGGTGACCGCCTGCAGGAAGGCCTTCGGAGAAAGCCCGGCCCAACGGGTGAAGACCTTCTGGAGCTGCGTCGGCGACTGGCCGAGGCGCCGCGCGAGCGACTCGAGCGACGGCTGCTCGCGATAATCTTCGGTCAGCATCGCGATCACACGCCGGACCGTGTCGTAGTCGGTGCCTTCCGGGGTGATGTCGGTGGGAATGGATGTAACGACGTTCATGATCATCTCCTAGAGCGGGATGAGGAAAAGTGTGTGCGGTTTTCCGCCCGGATCCCGCTCTAACTTCTTGGAATTGATCACGTTCATGCTTGTAGGTCGACCCGGCCTAAAAGCATCGTGATCTTGTGGCACAGATAATCATGCGGGCGATCCTATAACCACCCGATTCTTGTCGGCCGGCCGGCTCAGCGCGACCTGGCGGTCGCCAGCGCCCGGGCGAAGGCGACGGCGAAGGTCTCGCGGTCGTCGCGGTTGAGGAAGGAGCCGATATCGGTCTGCCGGCCGCCGCCACTGATCTTCATCGACACGATGCCGATCTCCTGATGACGCTTGATGCTGAAGCGCGCCCAGAAGGTGTTGAAGCGGTGTTCGATCACCCTCCCCGAGGGCGCGAACTTCCGGACCGACACGTCGGTGCGCGAAACGCTGACCTCCTCGCGGGCCTGCGCAGTGTGGTAGTTCAGCCAGAAGGCACCGAAGAGCAGGATGAAATCGAGGCCGAAGAAAAAGACGATCGGCCAGGCGCCGATGACCAGAAACACGACGATGTGAATCAGGCTCATGATGCCGGCGATGACAAGGAAAATTATGAAGCCCCTGTATCCCAGCGAGCGGTAGGGGGTGAGTTCGGCCGCAAAGATCGGCTCGTCACTGATGTTTGGCGCGGCGTTGCCTTTGATCATGACCCTTGACTATAGATGCAGCATGAAAAACGTGAAGCTCAAATCGCCACCACTAGAGCCAAAGCCGGCGAAAGCGACAACGCGCCGCACAGGGCCACGCAGTGCGTACCGTACCGCGGAAGTCGAGGAAATCTTCCGCCGCTTTTCCGTGCAGCGTCCGGAGCCGAAGGGCGAGCTCGAGCACGTCAATCCGTTCACGCTCGTCGTGGCGGTTGCTCTCTCGGCGCAGGCGACGGATGCCGGCGTCAACAAGGCGACCCGTCAGCTCTTTGCCGTCGCCGATACGCCGGAGAAGATGCTCGCGCTCGGCGAGGAACGGGTTCGCGACTATATCAAGACGATCGGCCTCTACCGCAACAAGGCGAAAAACGTCATCGCCCTCTCCGAGAAGCTCATCTCCGACTTCGGCGGCGAGGTGCCGCGCACGCGCGAGGAGCTCGTGACACTGCCCGGCGTCGGTCGAAAGACAGCGAATGTCGTGCTCTCCATGGCCTTCGGGCAGCCGACCATGGCCGTCGACACCCATATCTTCCGCATCGCCAACCGCATCCGCCTTGCGCCGGGCAAGACGCCGGACGAGGTGGAGGCGCACCTCCTGCGGGTGATCCCCGAGCACTATCTGTTCCATGCCCATCACTGGCTGATCCTGCACGGCCGCTATGTCTGCAAGGCGCGCCGGCCGGAATGCGAGCGCTGCGTGATAGCGGACCTCTGCAAATCGCCGGAAAAGACCTGCGACATCCCGGCCCCGCTTGTGGAATTGCCGCCGCAGGCGATCTCCGTCGCCGGCTGACCTGCTCATTGAGCGATCAGGCGGTCGATCAGCCTGTCGATGGCGTAGGCATAGTCGGCCCGTGCAGCGCCCGCGTCGATCTCGAGCGCAGCGCGGTCGAAGGCGGCCGATAACAGGAATGCCATCGCCTTGACCGTCTTCTCCTCCAGGCGGTGCGGAGCCATGGCGGCGGCGAGGCCTTCCTCCAGCGTTCTGCCGCCATGGGCGGCGTCGAGAGCCGCCATTTCGGTGACGCCCAGCACGGCCGGCCCGTCGAGCAACAGCAGGCGCACCCTTCCCGGAACGGCCATGGCGTCGAAATAGGCCGCCGCTCCTGCAAGCAGTGCCTCGCGGGGTGGGAGGGGAGCACCGGCCAATTGCTCGATCGTCGCCGCGACTTCGCGTGCTTCCCGTTCTACGATCGCCCGAAACAGCGCCTTCTTGTCCCCGAAGTGATGATAGAGCGCGCCGCGCGTGAGCCCGGCTGCGGCAACGATGTCCGGAGTAGCGGTTTCGGCGTAGCCTCCGGAGACGAAGAGCGCGCGCGCGGCATCAAGGATCGCCGTGCGGGTTGCATCGGAGCGCTCCCGGTTGGAGCGTCTTGGTTCTCTCTGTTGCATACATGCAGCCTGTATGTTATTTGAGGATACATGCAGATTGTATGTGATCGAACAGCGGAGGGAAAGGATGAAATCGACGAGCTATTATCCGGTGATCATGACGAAGGATGTGCGGCAGACGGCGGACTTCTACGTCAGGCATCTACGCTTCGAGGCGCTTTTCGCAAGCGATTGGTACATGCATCTTCAGTCGGCCGACAACGAACATGTGACGCTCGCGGTGCTCGATTATAGCCATGAGACGGTGCCCGAACGGCACCGGGCGCCGGTGCATGGCCTGCTCCTGAATTTCGAGGTGGAAGATCCCGATCGGCTCTATGCCGAGATGCGTGACGCGGGCCTGCCCATCCTCAAGCCGATCTGCGACGAAGACTTCGGCCAGCGCCATTTCATCACGGCCGATCCGAACGGCGTGATGATCGACATCATCAAGCCGATCCCGCCAAGCGCCGAGTTCGCCGCCGCCTATGACTCAAAGGCGCTGCCGACGTGATCGTCGACATCCCCAGAATTCTGCATGCGGGAGCCTTCCCGCATTTGAAGGAGCGCATAACGCTGTTGCGTCTTCCAAATGGCCGGAAAACCGCTATTAACGAACACCGGTCACCAAGGAAACCCGGACGGAGTTCATGGCAAAATACGACGTTCTGACGATCGGCAACGCGATCGTCGATATCATTGCGCGCTGCGATGACAGCTTTCTCGAGGAAAACGGCATCATCAAGGGCGCGATGAACCTCATCAATGCCGATCGCGCCGAGTTGCTCTATTCGAGAATGGGACCGGCGGTCGAAGCTTCCGGCGGCAGCGCCGGCAATACGGCGGCAGGCGTCGCGAGCCTCGGCGGCCGCGCCGCCTATTTCGGCAAGGTCGCCGACGACCAGCTCGGCGAAATCTTTACCCATGACATTCGCGCCCAGGGCGTCCATTTTCAGACGAAGCCGCTCGACGGCCATCCCCCGACCGCCCGCTCGATGATCTTCGTCACCGAGGACGGGGAGCGCTCGATGAATACCTATCTCGGCGCCTGCGTCGAACTAGGCCCGGAGGATGTCGAGGACGACGTCGTCGCCCAGTCGAAGGTCACCTATTTCGAAGGCTATCTGTGGGACCCGCCACGTGCCAAGGATGCGATCCGCGAAGCGGCGCGCATCGCCCATGCCCATGGGCGGGAAACGGCGATGACGCTGTCCGACAGTTTCTGCGTGCATCGCTATCGGAGCGAGTTTCTCGAACTCATGCGCTCGGGCACGGTCGATATCGTCTTCGCCAACCGGCAGGAGGTGCTCGCGCTTTACGAGACCGAGGACTTCGACCGCGCGCTCGCGCTGCTGGCCGAGGACTGCAAGCTTGCGGCGGTCACGCTGAGCGAGGAAGGCTCCGTCGTGGTGCGCGGCGCTGAGCGCGTACGCGTCGGCGCGAGTGTTCTGGAGCAGGTGGTCGACACCACCGGCGCCGGCGATCTCTATGCCGCCGGCTTCCTCTTCGGCTATACCAGCGGCCGCTCGCTCGAGGAGTGCAGCAAGCTCGGCAATCTGGCCGCCGGCATCGTCATAGGCCAGATCGGCCCGCGGCCGCTGGTCTCGCTTGCAACCGCTGCCCGGCAGGCAGCTCTCGTCTGAGAAGCCCTCGTCCGAGTGCGAAACGAAAGCACGCCCTCATGCTCATCATCTTGGGAGGCTTGCCCGGATCCGGGAAGACGACGATTGCTCGCGCTTTGGCGAAGCGATTACGCGCGGTGCATGTGCGCATCGATACGATCGAGCAAGGCATTCGGGCGTCGGGCGTCCCGGCCTCCGCCGTCGGGGCCGCGGGATATGTAGCGGCCTACGGCGTGGCCGAAGACAACCTCACGCTCGGCCATACCGTCATCGCCGATTCCGTCAATGGCCTGGGCGTGACGCGGGACGCCTGGCTCGCGGTAGCAGACCGGTCGGCGGCACCGGCGGTCGAGGTGGAGGTCGTCTGCTCGGACAAGGCGGAACATCGCCGGCGGGCGGAAACCAGGCTTTCCGACGTGCCGGGTCTGACGAAACCAACCTGGGAAGAGATAACCGATCGCGTTTACGAAGATTGGGGATCGCGACCTCTCGTCATCGACACCGCGAAGAAGAGCCCCGACGAGCTCGTCGCCGAACTTGTTTCGAAGCTCGAGCGCAAAAACCAGGGAGCTGACGCCGTCCCGCCCGCACCGCTTACTTGAAGGCCTCGCCGGGATAGGCGCCCCAGATTTCGCTCTGGGCAATCCAGCCTTCGACCCCTTGCGTTTCGGCGTGGCACCAGTCGCCGTTGCATTCGCCGATGTGCAGCATGACGCCTGGTTCGACGCGCGCGACGATCGGGGCCGTGCCCTGCGGATCGCGGCGCATGTTGACGAAAACACCCTCTCCCTTGCTGCGCATCCACGGGGCGGCCAGCGCGGTGCGGTCGCCGGAGAGAAGCGCCTGGTTGACCCAACCCTCGGTTCCGTCGGCGTCGCGGATACGGCGCCAATTGTCATATTCCTGGATGATCTCGACCGGCACGCCGGATTTGAGATAGCGGAAGGCGACAGCATAGTCGACGCTAGGGCCGATTCTCAAGTTCACGCTTTTCGCCTTCAGGCTGACGAAGCGGGGGAGGGGAAGGCCGCTCGGCCCCTTCGCCGCCTGCGCCTGGGCGCTGCCGGCCGTCAAGACCGCTCCGAGCAGGGCTGCCATCGTGAGGGTGGAAACGCGTGAAATGAAGTGACGCATGACGAAGCTCATCTTCCGAACGTAAGCGGGGCTTGGCGCAAGCCCTTGCGGTGCTGACCGGCCAGGCGCTCGCAAATCCCCGCACTTTTCAAATCCCCGCCCGGGGCGGCGACTTTCAATTGTGTTCCCCACCGGGTCTGGTAGAAATTGCGGCTATGGGGAGAACTATCACCCGACTTGGTTAAGGACCCGTCAACGGGGGCGCCGCTCACAGCAATGACAAGCAAGAAAAAGCCAACGGTCTACATCACCCGCAAACTGCCGGATGTCGTCGAAACCAGGATGCGTGAGCTCTTCGACGCGGAGCTGAACATCGACGACACGCCGCGCAGCCAGCCGGAGCTGGTCGCCGCGGTCAAGCGGGCCGACGTTCTTGTGCCGACGGTGACGGACCGGATCGATGCGGCGCTGATCGAGCAGGCCGGGCCGCAGCTGAAGCTCATTGCCGCCTTCTCGAACGGCGTCGACAACATCGATGTGGATGCGGCCGCCCGCAAGGGCATAACCGTCACCAACACGCCGAACGTCCTGACGGAGGACACGGCCGACATGACCATGGCGCTGATCCTCGCGGTGCCGCGCCGGCTCGCCGAAGGTGCGCAGGTGCTGACCGACCGCAAGGGGGAGTGGGCAGGCTGGTCGCCCACCTGGATGCTGGGCCGGCGCATTGCCGGCAAACGCATCGGCATCGTGGGCATGGGGAGGATCGGCACCGCCGTCGCCCGCCGTGCCAAGGCCTTCGGGCTTTCGATCCACTATCACAATCGCCACCGCGTCAAACCGGAAACCGAGGAAAGGCTGGAGGCGACCTATTGGGACAGCCTCGACCAGATGCTTGCCCGCGTCGACATCGTCTCCGTCAACTGCCCGTCGACCCCGGCGACCTATCATCTGCTCTCGGCCCGGCGGCTGGCGCTGATGCGGCCCGACAGCTACATCGTCAATACCGCGCGCGGCGGTATCATCGACGAGGCCGCGCTGATCAAGAGCCTCCGCGAGGGCAAGATCGCCGGCGCCGGACTCGACGTCTTCGAGAACGAGCCGTCCGTCAATCCGAAGCTCATCAAGCTTGCCGGCGAGGGAAAGGTCGTTCTCCTGCCGCATATGAGCTCGGCGACGCTGGAAGGCCGTATCGACATGGGCGAGAAGGTGGTGATCAACATCCGCACCTTCTTCGACGGTCATCGCCCGCCAGACAGGGTGCTGCCGGGACGGGATTGATGCGGCATGTAACGGAGCCGGACGGAGCACCGTTACACGCTTTTCTGGATTTGCTCTAAACTTTAAGACTGCGCAGTTTCGCACGGAAAACCGTTCCACACTTTCCGTGGAAGTCTCTAATGCGCCTCGTCCCAGTTGTGTGCCGCGCGCGCATCGACCTTGAGCGGCACCCTCATGTCGAGCGCGGGCATTGCGGCGTTCTCCATCACGGAGATGATGACCGGAATGGTGCGCTCGATCTCGCCATCCTCCACCTCGAAGATCAGCTCGTCATGGACTTGAAGCAGCATTCGCGCGGAGAGCTTTGCCGCTTCGAGTGCCGGCTCCATCTTGACCATCGCGCGGCGGATGATGTCCGCGGCCGAGCCCTGGATCGGGGCGTTGATCGAAGCACGCTCGTTGAAGGCGCGCATCGACGGATTGGACGAGCGGATGTCCGGGTAGTGGGCCCGGCGACCGAAGATCGTCTCGACATAGCCGTTGTCGCGGGCAAAGGCCTTGGTGTTCTCCATATAGTCGCGGATGCCGGGGAAGCGCTCGAAATAGCGCTTGATGTAATCCCCCGCCTCCGAACGCTCGATCGAAAGCTGGTTGGCGAGCCCGAAGGCGGAGATGCCGTAGATGATGCCGAAATTGATCGCCTTGGCGCGGCGGCGGATCTCGCTCGGCATGCCGTCCACCGGCACGCCGAACATTTCGGAAGCTGTCATCGCATGGATGTCGACGCCATCGGCGAAAGCCTGGCGCAGCTGCGGAATGTCGGCCACATGGGCGAGCACTCTCAGCTCGATCTGGCTATAGTCCGCCGAAACCAGCTTGTGTCCCGGCGTCGCCACGAAGGCCGTGCGGATCTTGCGGCCTTCGCCGGTCCTGATCGGAATGTTCTGCAGGTTCGGATCGGAGGAGGAAAGCCGCCCGGTCGTCGTCGCAGCCATTGCGAAACAGGTGTGGACGCGCTTCGTCTCCGGATGCACGAAGCCGGGCAGGGCGTCGGTATAGGTCGATTTCAACTTCGTCAGCTGCCGCCAGTCGACGATCTTGCGAGGCAAGTCGTGTCCGGCGGCCGCGAGGTCTTCGAGCACCTGCGCGGAGGTCGACCATTGCCCTGTCTTGGTTTTGGAGCCTCCCGGAAGGCCCATCTTGCCGAAGAGAATGTCGCCCAGCTGCTTCGGCGAGCCGATGGTGAATGTCTCGCCGGCGAGGCGATAGATTTCGTCTTCGAGCGCCGCCGCCCCCTGTGCCAGCTCGCCGGAGAGGCGTGACAGGATCTGCCGGTCGACGGTTATGCCGCGTTCCTCCATGCCGGCAAGGACCGATATCAGCGGCCGCTCCAGCCGCTCGTAGACGCGCGTCAGCCCCTTGGCAGAGAGCCGGGGCTTCAGCACATGCCAGAGTCTCAGCGCGATATCCGCATCTTCCGCCGCATAGGTCGTCGCCTTGTCGATGTCGACGAAGTCGAAGGTGAGCGAAGACCGGCCTGTGCCGGTGACGTCCTTATAGGCGATCGGCGTGTGGCCAAGCCACCGCTCAGCAAGCGAATCCATGCCGTGGGCGCCGTTGCCGGCATCGAGCACATAGGACATCAGCATCGTGTCGTCGAAGCTTCGCATGGCGATGCCATGGCGCTTCATCACGAGGTAGCCGTATTTCAGGTTCTGCCCGACCTTCAGGACGGACGGGTCCTCCAGCAGTTCCTTTAGCCGGCTTAGGGCCTCTCGCACCGGTACCTGGCTGTCGACAGGTCCACCCCCCAGGAGGTCGCTGACGCCGCTCTTGTGAGCGAGCGGCACATAGGCCGCCCTGATCCTGGAGCCCGACGGGTCGTTCGCGTAATCGGCGACCGCGAGCGAAAAGCCGACGAGGTCGGCGCGCATGGCGTCGGACGACGTCGCCTGGGTGTCGAAGCCGACGAGCCCCGCCTCGCGGGCGTCGGAGATCCAACGTTCGAGCGTATCGAGATCGCGGATGGTGAGATATCCGGAATGATCGAACGCGGCTTTGCCGAAATAGGCTGCACGCGCCTCGGCGAGGCCGGTGGGCGTCGCGCCGGTCGTATCGGCATCCTGGCCGGAGGAGAGGAACGAAACAGCCGCCCTGGCCGCATTTCCCCTGGGCGGCGTCGCGCTCGATGATTGCGGCGACGGCGGCGGGCCGCCGGCCTCGCCGACATCGAGATCCGGTCCATGCGCTTGCGCGCCCCATTCGACCGGAACATGAGCCGGTTCGATCGCTTCTGCATCCGTATCGGTCGCCGCTGCGACGCGGCGCGTGAGCGTGGTGAATTCCATCGCCTTCAGGAATGCGATGAGCTTCGGGCCGTCCTGCGAATCGAGCCTGAAATCCTCGGGCGGAACGTCGAGCGGCGTGTCTTTCTTCAGCGTCACGAGCTCACGCGAAAGGCGCGCCAGATCGGCATTGGCGATGATGGACTCGCGGCGCTTCTGCTGTTTGATCTCGCCGGCCCGCGCAAGCAGCGTGTCCAGATCGCCATACTCTTCGAGGAGCTGGGCTGCCGTCTTCGGCCCTATCCCGGGGATGCCCGGGACGTTGTCGGTCGAATCGCCGGTCATGGCCTGGAGATCGATCATCTTTTCCGGCGGCACGCCCCACTTTTCGATCACGTCCGGAACGGTGATCTGCTTGTCCTTCATGCTGTCGTACATCGACACCTTCGGCGTGACGAGCTGCATGAGGTCCTTATCGGAGGAAACGATGGTCACGTCGGCGCCCGCCTCCTCGGCAAGGCGGGCATAGGTCGCAATGAGGTCGTCGGCCTCGTAGCCTTCCTTCTCGATGCAGGGCAGGTTGAAAGCGCGGGTGGCGTGGCGGATGAGCCCGAACTGCGGGATCAGATCCTCCGGCGGCGCTGTCCGGTTGGCCTTGTACTGGTCGTAGAGCCCGTTGCGGAAGGTTTTCGAGGAATAGTCGAAGATCACGGCCAAATGTGTCGGCGTCACGCCCACGGAGGTGTCGCGCGCGTCGGTCAAAAGCTTCCAGAGCATGTTGCAGAATCCCGCAACCGCATTGACGGGAAGTCCGTCCGACTTGCGGTTGAGCGGCGGGATGGCGTGGAACGCCCGGAAGATGAAGCCCGAGCCGTCGACGAGGAAGAGATGATCACCGTTTTTCATGCGGCCATGGATAGCGCGAGGCAGGGGAAAGGTCCATTGCGCTTTTCCCGCACTACCCTATTAAGTCGAGCGGCAAAGGCCTGCCGCAGCTCTGATGTTCGGGCGCCGAACACTCACGCAAACGTTACGCATTTGTAATGCGCGATTCAGGCGGCCTATCCTTGAAATGCCACATTTCAATCCACAAATCATGTCGAGCGGCACTCATACGATGCCGTGAGTCTGGTGATTGGCCTGTCCCCCGCCCGCACCAGATGAGGACAAAGGCCTCATCCCCCTCTCCGGGCCTTTGTCCCGCTTTCAAAGAGCCGCCACGGCGCAGCCTCCGCGCCGTGGCGGTTTTTTGTTGCCTGTGCCCGCCAGTCGAAAGCATATCGCCACGCAGTCTCAAATCCCCGTGAAGTCGGCGCAGTTCGGCTCCATCGCAGGCATTGTAACTTGTCTTCGCGCCGCTTCCCGCGTAGGCATAGGCATGGCCTTCAATCGTATGGAATCTGCGACTTACCTGGCCAGCTTGTTGGCGAGGGGTTTCTCGCGCGCCCTGCAGGAGCGCGGTCAGAAACTCGGCTTTGCTCCCGGGCAATTCCCGGTCCTCCTGGAATTATGGTCCGAAGAAGGGCTGACGCAGAGACAGCTTCTCGACCGGCTCGATATCGAGCAGGCAACCATGGCCAATACGCTCGCCCGAATGGAGCGCGACGGCCTTATCGTCCGCCGCAAGCATCCGAACGACAAGCGTTCTCAGCAGATATTCCTGACGGAACGAGCCCGTAAGATGGAGACCGCTGCGAAGGAGGCTGCTGCAGCAGCGGAGCAGTCGCTGCTTTCCGGCTTTCGCCGCTTCGAAAAAGAACTGATGCTCCAATATATGCGCATGGCGCTCGCGAATACGGCGCGCCACGGCGACGCTTCCTGATTCTCTTCATCTGACAATTTATCGTTGTATCAAAAGTTTTCGCTTAAAGCCGCCGGGTTTCGATTCTAGTTTTGCCGCGAAACCCAAAAAGGATTCGCATGATGGCAGATATCACCCCGGTTCTCGAGCGCGCCGACGCAAATCTCCCGCAAAGCCTCGAGCGGCTGTTCGACCTCGTCCGCATCAAGTCCATTTCCACCGACCCCGCCTTCAAGGCGGAGTGCCGCAAGGCTGCGGAGTGGCTGGCGGCGGAACTCGGAACGCTCGGATTCGAAGCCTCGGTGCGCGATACGCCCGGCCACCCGATGGTGGTCGCCCATCACGCTGCCGAAGAGGCCGACGCTCCTCACCTGCTCTTCTACGGCCATTACGATGTGCAGCCGGTCGATCCCCTGAACCTCTGGGAGACGCCGCCTTTCGAGCCCTCCGTCAAGGAGGTCGAGCCCGGCCGCAAGATCATTACCGGCCGGGGTACGGCCGACGACAAGGGCCAGTTGATGACCTTCGTCGAGGCAGTGCGTGCCTATAAGGAAACCCGTGGCGCCTTGCCCTGTCGCATCACCATCCTGTTCGAGGGCGAAGAGGAATCCGGCTCTCCGTCGCTCAAGCCCTTCCTCGAAGCCAATGCCGGGGAACTCAAGGCCGACTACGCGCTTGTCTGCGACACCGGCATGTGGGACCGGGAGACGCCCGCGATTTCGGCAGGCTTGCGGGGCCTCGTCGGCGAGGAGGTCATCGTCAAGGCGGCGGACCGCGACCTGCACTCCGGTTATTTCGGTGGCGCGGCGGCGAACCCGATCCATATCCTGGCCGAGATTCTCGCCGGCCTTCACGACGAGACCGGCCGCGTGACGCTCGGCGATTTCTACGAAGGCGTCGAGGAGACGCCGGCCGAGATCAAGGCCGCTTGGGAAACGCTCGGTCAAACGGCCGAGAAATTCCTCGGGGAGATCGGCCTCTCGATCCCTTCCGGCGAAAAGGGCCGCTCCGTGCTCGAACTCACCTGGGCGCGGCCGACGGCGGAGATAAACGGCATCACAGGCGGCTATACGGGCGAAGGATTCAAGACGGTGATCGCCGCGGAGGCCTCCGCCAAGGTTTCGTTCCGCCTGGTCGGCAAGCAGGACCCTGCCAGGATCCGCGAGAGCTTCCGAGCCTATGTCCGCTCGAAGGTTCCGGCGGACTGCTCCGTCGAATTTCATACGCATGGCGGTTCGCCGGCTATTCATCTGCCCTATGATTCGGCGCTGCTGACCACGGCGAAGGCGGCACTTTCGGATGAATGGCCGAAACCCGCCGTGGTCATCGGCATGGGCGGCTCCATACCGATCGTCGGCGATTTCCAGCGGATGCTCGGCATGGAATCGCTGCTGGTCGGGTTCGGTCTTTCCGACGACCGCATCCACTCGCCCAATGAGAAATACGAGCTCACGTCCTTCCACAAGGGCATCCGCTCGTGGGTCCGCATTCTCGACGCGCTCGGCACGCGGTAACGCCTTGCAGGCGGGGGGCTATGGTGAACACCGTTCGGCCATTGTCCACCGCCTTCGGCCATGAATGACAAATCGGACCGGCTTGGCGGATATCAAGTCGACTTTGCTTGACCTGCCTGCCTTGGGATGCTTCCCTTTTTGAAAACAAATCAAAGTGGGAAATGGGCTGTTGGCAAGTGCAAGGATCGGGACGCCTCGTCCCGAGCATGTTTCTTTCAAGACGCAGAATGGGCATCGCCAGCTCGGCCGAACCGCGATGCGCTTGACGTGCCTCCAACCGGCCGCTGCTGACGGGCACCCGCATCGCCCCGACACTTCGCTTGTAAATCGATTTCCTCCGGGGAATCACGCAGAAGCCCCGGCATGAAACGGCTCAAGGCATATTTCTGGCCCGTCGTCGGGCTGGCGGCGATCTTGATTTCGGTGCGCGCGCTCGTCGATGAACTGCGCGGCCTGTCTCTCAACGAATTCGTGGCGAGCTTCCAGGCCATATCGCTCGAAAGCTGGCTGCTCGCGATCGGTTCGACGCTTGTCGCCTATGCGGCGCTTGCGGCCTATGACCGGCTGGCGCTCGATCATCTCGGCCACCGCATCTCGCTGTGGTTCATCACCCTCTGCTCGTTCACCACCTATGCGCTTTCGCACAATCTCGGCGCCTCGGTTTTTTCCGGCGCGGTGGTGCGCTATCGAGCCTATCGGTCGAAGGGCCTGACGCCCGGAGAGGTGGGCGTGCTCGTCGCCTTCTGCTCCTTCACCTTCACGCTCGGCACGCTGATGCTCTCGGCCATCGTGCTGCTCTTGAAGCCGAATATCATCGAGAGATTTTCGGAGTTCCTGCCGATCGAAATGTCATTGACGACGGGGTGCCTCATTCTCGCGCTCATCGCGCTCTACGTACTCGGCAGCCTGGTCGGCATGCGGCCGCTGCGCACGCGCTGGTTCCAGCTGCATTACCCGCGGCCCTCCATCGTGCTGAGGCAATTGATCATCGCCCCCGTCGAGCTTCTGGGCGCTGCCGGCATCATCTACTTCGCGCTGCCGGAAGCCGGCAATCCCGGCTATGTGGTCATTCTGGGCATCTTCCTCGCATCCTTCTCCGCTGCGCTGCTCTCCCATGCGCCGGGCGGCATCGGTGTTCTGGAATTCGTCTTCATCGCGGCGCTGCCGGAAATGGACCCGGCCGACGTTCTGGCCGCGCTTGCAATTTTCCGGCTGCTCTACCTCCTCATCCCCTTTGTGATGGCGCTCGTGGTCATCCTCGTCTTCGAGCATTCACGCTTTCTGGCGGAGCGGGGCGCGAAGGAGCCTTAGAGGAAAACCGCTCCGCACTTTTCGTGGAATTGCTCTAGGCATCAGGGGACGTTGCAGGTGGCGGGGATCGCCTTCTCGATGGGGCCTTCGGCTTTGTCGAGCCGGGCCGTCTCGATCTGATAGGGCGTGAAGGGCGGAACCTGCAGCGAAGGATTGATGATCCTCGTCACGTAACAGCCGGAGAAGAAGCGGGCCTTTCCGCCTTCTTCGATGGATTTGATCGCGACCGGAACGGCCGAATAGATGCTGCCGGCAGCGCCCTCCGTGACGACCTTGCCGAACTTTGCTTCCACTGACACCGTCTTTGCATAACCATCTGCGAAGGCCTTGAATTCGCCGACGGGTTTCGACGCCCCGAAGTAGCCGTAGGCTCTGGCATATTCCTTCCGATTGATCGCGTTGTAGAGCGAGCGGACGAGCGCCGCGCCGTCGGAACGGTCGTCGACATAGGGAAATTCCTCCTGTGCCCTGGCCTCGATACCCTGCGCGGCAAGGGCGGCAAGGGCGACCAGCACGGTGCAGCGAACCCTCATTCTCTCTCCTTTCGAACGGATGAGCGCGCCGGCCGAGAAGCCGGCGCGGTCGCGAGTGTCCGCTACGATCCCGACGATTTTGAGTCGAAGGAGAGGGCCTTACGGAGGCGGCGGCAGATCGGCCTTTCGCCGGCCGACGACATGTTCGCGCCAGATGGTGAAGATGCCGGCGGCGACCACCAGCACCGAGCCGACGATCATGTTCGTCGTCAGCGTCTCGCCGAAGATGGTCACCCCCATGACGGAGGCGAAGACGAGCTGCAGGTAGGTCAGCGGCTGAACCGCAGCGGCATCGAGCATGTCGTAGGCGCGGATCAGAAAATAGTGGCTCGACGTGCCGGTGATGCAGAGCAGCACCATCCAGATCCAGTCCGTCCCGGAAAGCGTCGCCCAGAAGAAGGGCCCGACGAGACTGATCGCGAAGGCGCCGACGATGCCGGTATAGAAGAAGCTGGTCATCGCCGAGTCTTCGCGACTGGCAAGCCTGGTCGTGATGACATAGAAGGCGAACATCACGGCTGCCGCCAGCGGCAGCAGAAAGTTCAGGTCGAACGACCCGTCTTCCGGCCGCAGGATCAGAAGAACGCCGAGAAGTCCGACGGCAATCGCCGACCAGCGCCGCCATCCGACCCGCTCGCCGAGCAGCGGCATCGACAGGAGCGCCACGAAGAGCGGGGTGGCCGCGAGGATCGCCTGCGAATGCGCCAGCCCGACGATGGTGAAGGACGTTATCACCACGACGATCTGCACGGGCAACAGGACGCCCCGCAGGAGCTGAATGAGCGGCTTTCTCGTCACCGCGGTCGCTGCAAAACCGCCCGGCGCCCGCGCCGCGATCGCCGCAGCGAAGCCGGCAAAGGCCCAGTAGCGGATCATTGCCACGAAGACCGGCGGGTAGATGGCGCCCAGATGCTTCGAGATGCCGTCCTGGATCGAGAAGATGACGATCGCCAGAAGCGCGAAGACGTAACCGTTTGCCTTGGGTCTCATGGGGTGGTGATACACGCGCTTTGCGGCCGCAGCCACGAGTTTTTCGCCCTGTGCATCTCGCCAAACCCGAAGCGCTTCGCGCGCATGCAATGCGTTTTCAGGTATCGCCAGATACAGAAAGACCCCGAGCCGGGAGGAGGTGGCTCGGGGTCTTAAACTTGGTCGGTCCTGGGAGGAGGAGTGAACCGACCGAATGCCGGGCGCCGTGGGAGGAGGTACAGCGCTTCGACAAGGAGGAGAATAGATCATTCTCGCTGAGGTAATAGTGCGAATGTTGCATTGCAGCATTGCGCGGGATGCAAGACGGCGTTCAGCCTTCCGGACCGGGCAAGTCTTCAGCCGGTGCGCCCGCGCTTCGCAGGATCGCCTGTCTCGTCCGCTCCCGGATACGCTCGCGATTGAGAGCGATCGCGTCCGGCGTCGGCTCCCACGCGTTGCACCATTCAGGCGGGATACCTTCGAGCAGTCCGCGTGGGTCCAGAAACGCTGGCTTGTAGCCGCGACGCTGCATTTCCGCGATCAGCGCGGCCTGCCGTTCGGCGAGATAGCCGAGGCGGCTGTAGAAGAAGCGGACATGCCCCTTGCCGAGGGTGTAAGACGTGGGATTGCGGCGGTCATTCGGGCGCTCGTCGCGTGCGATCGCACCGCGCACAAGTGCAAAGATGCGTGGCAGCTCACGATATTCGGCGACGAGATGCGGCCCGCTTAACTCCGAAGGCGGTACACAATTGATTCTGGTCACGCTCAGCACCCGTCCGTCGACTTAAAGAGCGCACCATAATCGGCGCGGCGGAACGCGCAAGGTCCGGGAATCCCGCTGCAGACTACCGAGTGCAAGGTTTTGAACAATCTGCCTTTTTCGTAACGGAGCTCTTAACTTCCCCTTAAATTGCCGCATTTAAAGTACAACGGATCGGCACCAGCGGACGGGGTGGAGCCTCCCGCACGACAACGGCACGGCCGGGATCGCTTGCGGGCGATGGGCACCCGGTCCGGCCCCAAAGGGATATTTCCTTCCGGCATGGCGAGCGGCAAATCAGGACAGCGGATAGAGCCTTCCTTCGGCGGTAGCGACGACGGCGGCGACCTGCGCGTCGACGCGAGCGACCGCGTCTCGGGCGGCGGCAGCAAGCCGAAGCGCGCCAAGTCGCCCGAACGCGGCGCCAGGCGAGAAAAGCGCGGCAGGCGCGCCGGCGGGCTTGGCTCCGGGAGAAGCGGTTCCGGCGGCGGGTTCTTCGGCCTCGTCCGGCGGTTCGCCTATTGGTGCATCGTGCTCGGCATATGGGGGGCGATCGGCGTCGGCGGGCTCGTGCTCTATTACGGCGCGCGTATGCCGAGCGCGACGAGCTGGTCGATCCCCGAACGGCCGCCCAACGTCAAGATTCTCGCGGCCAATGGCGACATCATCGCCAACAGGGGCGCGACCGGCGGCGAGGCGATCGCTCTCGAAGACATGTCGCCCTATATCCCGCAGGCGGTGATCGCCATCGAGGATCGCCGCTTCTATTCGCATTTCGGAGTCGATCCGCTGGGGCTGGCGCGCGCCATGCTCACGAACGTCACGAGCGGCCGCATGGTCCAGGGCGGCTCCACGCTCACCCAGCAGCTTGCCAAGAACCTGTTTCTCTCGCCGGAGCGGACGCTGGAGCGCAAGGTGCAGGAGGTGCTGCTCGCCTTTTGGCTGGAGCAGAAATACACCAAGGACCAGATTCTCGCGATGTACCTCAACCGCGTTTTCTTCGGGTCGAATGCCTATGGCGTCGAGGCGGCCTCGCGGCGCTACTTCAACAAGTCGGCGCGCGACGTCAATCTCGGCGAGGCGGCGCTGCTCGCAGGTCTTCTGAAGGCTCCTTCGCGGCTGTCGCCGGCCCGAGACCCCGAAGCGGCGGAGGAGCGCGCACAGCTCGTGCTCGGCGCAATGCGCGAGGAAGGCTTCATCAGCGATTCCGAGATCACGACGGCGATGTCGCAGGCGCCGACACGGGCAAAGAGCTTCTGGTCCGGCGCCGAGCACTATGTCGCCGACATGGTGATGGACCAGCTCCCCGGGATGATCGGCGAAGTCACGCAAGACCTCGTCATCGACACGACCATCGACCTTGCGCTCGAGAAGAGGGCGGAAGAGGTGCTCGCCGAGAGGCTCGAGGCCGAAGGCGGCAAGCTCAACGCCTCCCAGGCGGCGCTCGTCTCGATCGACGGCACAGGCGCCATCCGGGCGCTCGTCGGCGGCAGGGACTATGCCGAAAGCCAGTTCGACCGCGCCTCCAAGGCGAAGCGCCAGCCGGGCTCGGCCTTCAAGCCCTTCGTCTATGCGGCGGCGCTCGAGATCGGCCGCACGCCGATGTCCGTGCGCAACGACGCGCCGGTCCGGATCGGCAACTGGACACCCGAAAACTACGATCAGAAATATCGCGGCGAGGTGACGCTCGCCGATGCGCTCGCCAGTTCGCTGAACACCATCGCCGCCCAGCTCGTGATGGAGGTCGGACCGCAGAACGTGGTCAAACTCGCGCACCGGCTGGGCATAGATTCCGACATGCAGGCCAATGCATCGATCGCGCTCGGCACGTCGGAAGTGACGCTGGTGGAGCTGACGTCCTCCTATGCGCCCTTCATGAATGGCGGCTTCAAGGCGACGCCGCACGTCATCCGGCGCATCTCCACCGCCGACGGCACCGTGCTTTACGAAAACACCTACGACAACCCGCCGCGGGTGCTCGATCCGGCGATCGTCAGCGAGATGAACCGGATGATGGTGCGCGTGCTGACGGACGGCACCGGCAAAAATGCGCGCCTGCCGGGCTGGGAGGCGGCAGGGAAGACCGGAACGACGCAGTCCTTCCGCGACGCGCTCTTCGTCGGCTACACCTCCAACCTCGCGACCGGCATCTGGTTCGGCAACGACGACGGCAAGTTCATGAAAAAGGTCACCGGCGGCGGCCTTCCCGCCAGGGCCTGGCACGATTTCATGATTGCGGCGCATGAGGGTCTTTCGCCTTCGCCGCTCTTCGGCACGACGGGCGTGCAGCCGGTCTTCGACGAAGGCGGCATCGCTGCTGCCGGCGAAATGCCGGCCGATGGATTCGGCACTGATAATCGCGATGTCTTCCCCGAGCGTCCGGCAGGCATGGACGGCGTCGAAAGCATGGACGGCATGGCCGCCGTCGATCAGGTCCGGCCTGCAGAACAGGCCGGAGGGCCAATCCCGCCGGCCGGCGTCGGAGAGACCACCGGTGGGACCCGCCGAACGACGCTGTTCGACCTGCTGACCGGCGGTTGAACCAGCGGCAGCGGGCCCCCGTCGGGTGTTTGTGGAAGACGGCTTGCATTTGCCGTCGATCCCCCCGCAGAATGCCTTGCAGTCCGAAACGCCGGTCCTTATATACGCCGCATCGATGCAGCCGCGGCTGCGATGAGATACAAAGACCATCCCGTTAGGGGCTGTCCCACGAATGCCTGACCGGGTTCCGACAGTCCGCTGCAAGGAGAGAACGACATGGCTAAAGTTATTGGTATTGACCTGGGAACGACCAACTCCTGCGTCTCCGTCATGGACGGCAAGGACGCGAAAGTGATCGAGAATGCGGAGGGCGCGCGCACGACCCCCTCCATGGTGGCATTCACCGAAGACGGCGAACGTCTCGTCGGCCAGCCGGCCAAGCGCCAGGCGGTGACCAATCCCGAAAACACGCTTTTTGCGATCAAGCGCCTGATCGGCCGCACCTTCGAGGATCCCACGACCCAGAAGGACAAGGGGATGGTCCCCTACAAGATCGTCAAGGCCGACAATGGCGACGCCTGGGTCGAAGCCCACGGCACCAGCTACTCTCCGTCGCAGATCTCCGCGATGATCCTTCAGAAGATGAAGGAAACGGCCGAGTCCTATCTCGGTGAAAAGGTCGAAAAGGCCGTCATCACCGTTCCGGCCTACTTCAACGACGCACAGCGCCAGGCCACGAAGGATGCCGGCAAGATCGCCGGTCTCGACGTGCTGCGCATCATCAACGAGCCGACCGCAGCGGCACTTGCCTATGGCCTCGACAAGAAGGAAGGCAAGACGATCGCCGTCTACGATCTTGGCGGCGGCACGTTCGACATCTCGGTCCTGGAAATCGGCGACGGCGTCTTCGAAGTGAAGTCGACCAACGGCGACACCTTCCTTGGCGGTGAAGACTTCGACATGCGTCTCGTCGAATATCTTGCCTCCGAGTTCAAGAAGGAGCAGGGCATCGACCTCAAGAACGACAAGCTCGCGCTGCAGCGCCTGAAGGAAGCTGCTGAAAAGGCGAAGATCGAACTCTCGTCCTCGCAGCAGACCGAAATCAACCTGCCGTTCATCACGGCGGACGCTTCCGGTCCGAAGCATCTGACGATGAAGCTGTCCCGCGCCAAATTCGAGAGCCTGGTCGAAGACCTGATCCAGAAGACCATCGCGCCCTGCAAGGCCGCGCTCAAGGATGCCGGCGTTTCGGCTGCCGAGATCGACGAAGTCGTTCTCGTCGGCGGCATGACCCGCATGCCGAAGGTTCAGGAAACGGTGAAGCAGCTTTTCGGCAAGGAGCCGCACAAGGGTGTCAACCCGGATGAAGTGGTTGCCATGGGCGCCGCGATCCAGGCCGGCGTTCTGCAGGGCGACGTCAAGGACGTGCTGCTGTTGGACGTCACCCCGCTCTCGCTCGGCATCGAAACGCTCGGCGGCGTCTTCACCCGCCTGATAGAGCGCAACACGACGATCCCGACGAAGAAGAGCCAGGTCTTCTCGACGGCCGACGACAACCAGTCCGCCGTGACGATCCGCGTCTCGCAGGGCGAGCGTGAAATGGCGGCCGACAACAAGCTGCTCGGTCAGTTCGATCTCGTCGGCATTCCGCCGGCACCGCGCGGCGTGCCGCAAATCGAGGTCACGTTCGACATCGATGCGAACGGCATCGTCCAGGTGTCCGCCAAGGACAAGGGCACGGGCAAGGAGCACCAGATACGCATCCAGGCCTCCGGTGGTCTTTCCGACGCCGAAATTGAGAAGATGGTCAAGGATGCCGAAGCCAATGCGGAAGCCGACAAGAAGCGCCGCGAAGGCGTAGAGGCCAAGAATCAGGCCGAAAGCCTGGTCCATTCTTCGGAGAAGTCGCTCCAGGAACATGGCGACAAGGTTTCCGAGACGGACCGCAAGGCGATCGAGGATGCAATCGCAGCGCTCAAGAGCGCCGTCGAAGGTTCCGAGCCGGACGCCGAGGACATCAAGGCCAAGACCAATACCCTCATGGAAGTCTCCATGAAGCTCGGTCAGGCGATCTATGAGGCTCAGCAGACGGACGCCGCCCATGCGGATGCCGCCGCCGACGCCAAGCGCTCCGGCGATGACGTGGTCGACGCCGACTATGAGGAAGTCAAGGACGAAGACGACCGTAAGCGGTCGGCCTGACGGCTTCGCCTTTCGATGAACAGGCCCGGGAGCAATCCCGGGCTTTTTCATAGATGGTTCGCAGGCTGCAGTCCCAAGGCGTGGAAGCAAACCGATCCTGCGGAGGAAAGTGGCTCCGAAACCGCCATTTTCGACAAAAAACCGCTTCCGCCCCGACTTGGCTATGGTATCGCGCTTAAAGGTTTACTAAATCCTGTGGCAAGATAATCAGGCAGCCGTCGGATCCTTCGCGCTGGCAAGCCCTGTCGCTGATAACAGGACGATCTTTGAAGCATGAAACGTGATCTTTACGAAACGCTTGGCGTTCAAAAAAACGCGGACGAAAAGGAGCTGAAGAGCGCCTTCCGTAAACTCGCGATGAAATATCATCCGGACAGGAATCCCGGCGACAAGGAATCGGAAAAGTCCTTCAAGGAAATCAACGAAGCCTATGAGACGCTGAAGGATCCGCAGAAACGCGCCGCCTATGACCGCTACGGCCATGCGGCCTTCGAGCAGGGCGGCATGGGCGCAGGCTTCGGCAACGGCTTCGCCGGCGGCGGAGCGCACGGCTTCTCCGATATTTTCGAGGACATCTTCGGCGAGATGATGGGTGGCCGTCAGCGCCGCTCGTCCGGCGGGCGCGAGCGCGGCGCGGACCTGCGCTATAACATGGAGATTTCGCTCGAGGAGGCCTATTCCGGCAAGACGGCACAGATCCGCGTGCCGACGTCGATCACCTGCGACGTCTGCACCGGCACGGGCGCCAAGCCCGGTACCAGCCCGAAGACCTGCGGCACCTGTCAGGGCACCGGCCGCGTTCGCGCAGCCCAGGGCTTCTTCTCGATCGAGCGGACCTGCCCGACCTGCGGCGGCCGCGGCCAGACGATCGCCGATCCCTGCACCAAATGCCACGGCCAGGGCCGCGTCGTGGAGGAGCGTACGCTCTCGGTCAACATTCCGGCCGGTATCGAGGACGGCACGCGCATCCGGCTTTCCGGCGAGGGTGAGGCAGGCCTTCGCGGCGGCCCGGCAGGCGACCTCTACATTTTCCTCTCGGTCAAGCCGCACGAGTTCTATCAGCGCGATGGCGCGGATCTCTATTGCGCCGTGCCGATCTCGATGACGACGGCGGCGCTCGGCGGCAAGTTCGACGTTACTACGCTCGACGGTACCAAATCGCGCGTCACCGTGCCGGAAGGCACGCAGGCCGGCAAGCAGTTCCGCCTCAAGGGCAAGGGCATGCCGGTGCTGCGCTCCAGCCAGACGGGCGATCTCTATATCCAGATTCAGATCGAGACGCCGCAGAAGCTCACCAAGCGCCAACGCGAGTTGCTGCAGGAATTCGAGCAGATCTCGTCCAAGGAGAACAATCCCGAATCGACGGGCTTCTTCTCCCGGATGAAGGATTTCTTCGACACGTTGAGCGACTAACGACCCCTCTCCTCGGGGCAAAGCCGAGGACTAACCCTCTCCCCGTTCTGACGGCGGTCGCCGCGAGCCCCTTCGCCCCGCCTGCGGGGAGAAGGTCGCGGCAGCGGGATGACGGGCAAGCTTGACGGTTGGCTGCGATCGCGGATCGCTCACGTCATCCCCGCCGCCGCAACCAATTGCCAGAGACCGGCGGCGATGAGCAACGTGCCCGCAGCACGGGAGAGGCGGCGGCCCGGGAAGAACACCTTCTCCGCGAGCACGAAGATGGCGATTGCCGCAATCCAGAGCACATTCATGATGCCGCCGACGAAAAGAAGCGTCATCAGCGCCCAGCAGCAGCCGATGCAATAGAGCCCGTGGCGCAAGCCCAGTCCAACGGCTCCCGCGGGATCGCGGCGAAAGCCGCCGTGCCGCTGCAGGAAGACGATCGGCGTCTGACATTGGCTGAGGCAGGCATTCTTGAGCGGCGTCCATTGGTAAAGACCCGCGGTGATCAGCACGACAGCGCTGAAGATGCGACTGGCGCTTGCCAGCGCCGGCGACAGCAGGGTTCCCTCCAGGAGCCATTGTCCAAGCGTCGCGACGAGCGCGAATCCCGCCCAGGCAAGGAGATAGCCGCCGGCGAAAAAACCGGTCGCGGCGAAGGGCTTGCCCCCCATCCGGCTTTGCCGGCCGACCCGGGCATAGAGCAGGATCATCGGCGTTGCCGAGGGCAGCATCATGCCGACCATCATCACGATCCACATGGTCACGGTGACGCCGGCTTCTACGGAGCTCCAAGGACGTGGTGACATGCCGAGGATGGTGCCGAGCGACAGGGCGTCGCCGGATCTCATCTCCATGCCGTCCATCTCCATGCCATCCATCTCCATGGCAGGGTTCAGCTTCATGTCCGCTTCCATGCCGGGCCCGGACATGCTCATGCCATCGATGTTCATGGTTGCGGCCAGCCAGAGAGTGTATGTCCAGGCGACCACCGTCAGTGCGGCGAGCGACGCTGCCACGATTACGCGATCCCGTCGGAGCAGGCTTTCAAGCGCGGTGTCGGCCGGCATCGCGTCAGTGAACCACGCCGCTTCCGGTCATGTGCAGCCTGGCGAAGTGGGCGTGCGAATCGGCGAGCGAAACTGCCAGCGGCCCGCTCGTCTCGGCCCAGCCGCGCCCCACCTCGCAGCGGTCATATTCGAATCCGTGCGGAAGGTTGATGCGGGCGCGATGCTCCTCACCGGTCACCGGATTGACGATGGGCTCGCCGCGAGCCTCGATCCATCCCGGAACATTGACGCGCGCCGAGCGCCTTTCGACATCGATCTCGAAATCGATCGGCGCGAAAACCGGATCGTGGAAGGTCTCGAAAGTCGTCGCGAACACTTGGAAGAAGGTGGCGCCGGGCTCGGTGTCCTGGCCGCTCATGATCCGCAGCAGAGCCTCCCGCTGCTCGTCGGAGGCACGCTCGTCGATGATCGGAACCACCGCGCCTCTGCCCTCATGAATCGCACCGGGCCAGGATACGATCATCCCGCATCTCAAGCCGTCGAGCCGGGTGTCGCCATGGTGTCCCTCGTCGATATCGACGATCCCGATCGCGCTGCAATGCCCCTCGGTAGGCAGTGCGTTGAACTGGCACGGGCAGCCATAGGCGCAGTTGCAATGGATGAATTCGCGACCCTTGATCGTCCACTCGACGTCCGTCATCGTTTCCTCCCCAGATACGATGGAAGTTTCATTCTCCTCCGGATGCAATTCCATTAGATAGCGGGAATATACTCCCCGCCGCAGGCAATGCCAACGGGTGCCCCGGCGAAAGCGTCAGGCGATGAGGTCCACGGCGAAGTAGCAGAGCGCCGAGATCAACGCCGCGGCGGGCATTGTGATCACCCACGCGACGACGATGTTGCCGGCGAGCCCCCACCGCACCGCCGATACCCGCCTCGCCGCGCCGACGCCGATGATCGCGCCGGTGATCGTGTGGGTGGTCGAAACCGGAATGCCGAGCCAGGTCGCCGCGAACAGCGTGATGGCGCCGCCCGTCTCGGCGCAGAAGCCCTGCATCGGGTTGAGCTTGGTGATCTTCGAGCCCATCGTGTGGACGATCCTCCAGCCGCCGAAGAGCGTGCCGAGCGCGATCGCCGCCTGGCAGGTGATGACCACCCAGAAGGGCACGTAGAATTCCGAGCCGAGATAGCCCTGCGAGAACAGAAGCACGGCAATGATGCCCATGGTCTTCTGCGCATCGTTGCCGCCGTGGCCGAGCGAATAGAGGGAAGCCGAAACGAATTGCAGCACCCGGAAGGTGCTGTCGACGGCGAAGGGTGTCTGGCGAACGAACAGCCAGGAGACGATCAGCACCAGCAGCAGTGCCAGGACGAAGCCGATCCCCGGCGACATGACGATTGCACCGGCCGTCTTCAGCAGGCCCTGCCAGACGATGGAACTGAAACCGGTCTTGGCCAGCCCGGCACCGACGAGGCCGCCGATGAGCGCGTGCGAGGAACTAGATGGGATGCCGAAGACCCAGGTGACGATGTTCCAGATGATCGCGCCCGTCAGCGCCGCGAAGATGACCTGGGGCGTAACAATACCCGGATCGATGATGCCCGTTCCGAGCGTTTCGGCGACGTGCAGCCCGAAGAAGAGGAAGGCGATGAAGTTGAAGAACGCCGCCCAGAAGACCGCATATTGCGGCCGGAGCACGCGGGTCGACACGATGGTCGCGATCGAATTGGCCGCGTCATGCAACCCGTTGAGGAAGTCGAAGAAAAGCGCGACGGCGATGAGCCCCACGAGCAGCGGGAAGGCGAGCGTCGCATCCATCAGACGTTCTCGATCACGATGCCGCTGATTTCGTTTGCCACGTCCTCGAAGCTGTCGACGACCTTTTCCAGTTCGCCGTAGATCTCGCTGCCGATGATATAGGCCATGGGGTTGGAAGCGCCGTGGCGCCGGAAGAGGTCCTTCAGCCCCTGCTCGTGCAGATCGTCGGACCGACCCTCGACGCGCGTCACCTCCTCGGCGATGGCGCTGAGACGATGAGCATTGGCACCGATCCGACTGAGGAGCGGAATGGCCTCGGCAACGAGATGGGCGGCCTCGACGACCGCCGCGCCCATGGCCTGCATGCCGGGGTCGAAGCTCTTCTGCTCGTAGAGCCGGATGGTTTTCACCGTCTTGTGCATCATGTCGATAGCATCGTCCATCGACTGGATGAGGTCCTTGATGTCGCCGCGGTCGAAGGGGGTAATGAAGCTGCGGCGGACGGCCAGCAGAACCTCGCGGGTGATCTCGTCGGCCTCGTTCTCGAGCGCGACGATGCGGTCGCAATGGCCTTCGATGTCAGGGCCGCCGGCAAGCAGCGCGTTCAGCGCCTCCGCCGCACCCATGACCGTGCGCGAATGATCGGCGAAGAGGTCGAAGAAACGGTCTTCCCGGGGGAGGAGCTTGCGAAACAGGCCGAGCATCAGCGATCCATCCAACTGTCGATTGTCACGCAGTTGTCATATTGTACTTGCGCGCTCGGGGAAAGTTCCGGTGCGGCCGAAAAAAACGGCTTTCCCACAGGCGATTGGGCGAAAATGCACAGCCCGGAAACGGAACCCTCGCAGGCGGGGGAGAGGCATACAGAACACCCTTTCGCCTTGCCTTGGCCCGGCTTTCATCCTACCTGACAGCAACGTCGAATTCGGACCCGCAATGCCCCACAAGGTCTTTCTCACACGCCTGAAACTGAGCGACTTCCGCAACTATGCAACGCTGGCGCTCGACCTCGACCAGCGCCACGTGGTGCTGACCGGAGAGAACGGCGCGGGCAAGACCAATCTGATGGAGGCGGTCTCCCTTCTTTCGCCCGGTCGAGGCTTGAGGCACGCTGCCTATGCGGATGTCGCCCGCGTCGGCGCCCCCGATGGTTTCTCCGTCTTCGCCGCCGTCGACGGCATGGAAGGGTCGGTGGAGATCGGCACGGGCACTCAAGGGACCGAGGAGGGGCGATCACGGCGCCTCAGACTCAACGGCACTGCGGTCCGCACGGTCGACGAACTCACCGATCACCTCCGGGTCCTCTGGCTCACGCCGGCGATGGATGGCCTCTTCACCGGCCCTTCCGCCGACCGCAGACGCTTTCTCGACCGGCTGGTGCTGTCGCTCGATCCCGAGCACGGCCGCCGCGCCAGCGAGTTCGACCGCGCCATGCGCAGCCGCAACCGGCTTCTCTCGGAATTCCGGCCCGATCCAGCCTGGGTGTCGGCTATCGAGCGCGAAATGGCCGGACTCGGCATCTCCATGGCGCTTGCCCGTCAGGAGATGCTCGGCCTGCTCTCGGCCCTCGTCGAGCGAAGCCGCAGCGATGGGACCTTTCCGTCCGCAAGCCTGTCGCTCGCCGGCTTTCTCGATGACTGTGCGGGCATTCCCGCCTTTGAACTCGAAGAGCGCTATCTGGCAATGCTCGCCGAAGGCCGTGCCCGCGATGCGGCCGCCGGCCGTACGCTCGACGGGCCGCACCGCAGCGATCTCCTGATCCGCCACCGGGAAAAGGACATCGAGGCAGAGCGTTGTTCGACCGGTGAGCAGAAGGCGCTGCTCGTCGGTCTGGTTCTCGCGCATGCACGGCTCGTCGGCGATATGACCGGCCACGCCCCGGTGCTGCTGCTCGACGAAATCGCCGCCCATCTCGATCGGGGACGCCGTGCCGCCCTCTTCGATCTGGTCGATGGGCTCGGCGGCCAAGCCTTCATGACGGGCACCGACCGGGCGATGTTCGACGCCCTTGGTGAGCGCGCTCAATATCTGGCCGTTGCAAACGGCCGCGTTTCGGGGTGACATGGAGCGCCGTCCGCGAAGTTACATGGAGACGCATATGACGACCGATGCGACGCTCGCTCCTTCGGAGATTGCGCGCTACGCACGCCACATCGTGCTGCCGGAGATCGGCGGCCCGGGGCAGCAGAAACTCAAGGCCGCGCGCGTGCTCGTCATCGGCGCGGGCGGGCTCGGTGCGCCGGCTTTGCAATATCTCGCGGCCGCCGGGGTCGGCACGCTCGGGATTGTCGACGATGACGTGGTGTCGTTGTCGAACCTGCAGCGCCAGGTGATCCACGCCACATCCGGTATCGGGCGGCCGAAGGTCGAGAGCGCCGCCACGGCGATCGAAGCCCTCAACCCGCATGTGAAAGTCGTGGCGCACGCGCTGAGGCTCGGCCCCGAAAATGCAGATGCGCTCTTCCGCCAATACGATCTCGTCGTCGACGGGTCGGATAATTTCGATACGCGGTATCTCGCCGCCGATACGGCCGAGGCGGCAGGCGTGGCGCTCGTCACCGGTGCCGTCGGACGCTTCGACGGCTCGGTCACCGTGCTGAAGCCGTACGCGACCGATGCCGAGGGGCATCCGAACCCCTCCTACCGCGATCTCTTCCCGGAGCCGCCGCCCCCGGGCACCGTGCCGACCTGCGCCGAAGCGGGCGTCCTAGGCGCGCTCACCGGCGTCATCGGCACGCTGCAGGCGATGGAAGCGATCAAGCTCGTCACCGGCATCGGCGAGCCGCTGATCGGCCGTCTGCTGCTCTACGATGCGCTCGCCGCCCAGTTCAACACGATCCGCTATCGGCGCGGCACCCGCTGAGGGCGGCATGGAGACGGTTCGCATCGGCGAGAGCTTCGACCGCTACGAGGAGTTGCTGTCGCTGATCCGTGCGTCCTTCGCCTATATGGACGGCCGTATCGATCCGCCCTCGTCGGCCCATGCGCTGACGGCGGCGTCCCTTAGCCGGAAAGCAAGAGACGAGATCGCCTTCGCGGCCGTCGGCGGGCGTGAGCTCCTGGGCTGCATCTTCTGCAAGCCGGAAGCGGATTGTCTCTATATCGGCAAGCTCGCCGTCGCTCCCGGCCTCCAGGGAAAGGGAGTAGGGCAGATGCTCATCGCCGCCGCCGAGGAGACGGCGCGAAAGCTGGGCCTGCATGCGCTGAGGCTTCAGACACGCATCGAGCTCACCGGAAACCAAGCCATCTTCGCGGCCTGGGGCTTCGTGGAGACGGCGCGAACCGCCCATCCAGGCTTCACCCGCCCGACCTCGATCGAGATGCGGAAAGTGCTCAGGCAGTAGCCGATTCATCGACGAAGCTGTCCGAAATACCGGTCCTTGTTGCAGCTGCCGGTGAGTGAGCGGTCAGATATTCGTTCAATATGTTGACTAACAAAGTCAAGTTATCTAACAGCCCATTGAGCCAAAGGACGAGCTCCATCCGAGACGAGCCGTTTGCTTTGGTCGTCATTGTGCGAGGGCTGTGTATGGGACTACGTGTTGGACTGATGGCTGTATTGCTGGCTACGGTAAGCCGCGCCGCATTGGCGCAAGATGCGACGTTGTTGGAGCGCATCGAGGTGAAGGCGGGCACCTCGAACGGGACGATCGGCACTGAGCCGGAAGCCTATGCCGGGGGGCAGGTGGCGCGCGGCGGTCGCGTGGGCCTGCTCGGCAACCGCGACTTCATGGATACGCCGTTCAACATCACGAGCTACACGGCGGAGACGATCGAAAACCAGGGCGCGCGAACGGTGGCCGATGTCGTGGCCAACGACCCGTCGGTCACGAGCACGCACGCCTCCGGCGGCATGCTGGACTCCTTTTACATCAGGGGCTTTCCGCTGAACGAGGGGAATTTCGGCGAAGTCGCCTTCGACGGCGTCTTTGGTGTCGCTCCTACCTACCGGTTGTTTACAGACTATGCGGAGCGCATAGAGGTACTCAAGGGGCCGACCGCGCTCCTCTACGGCATCTCGCCAAACAGCAGCGTCGGGGGCACCATCAACATCGTGCCGAAGCGCGCGCCGGACGTCGACCTGACCCGTGTCACGACCGATTACGCTTCGGATATTTATGGCGGCGGACATGTCGACGTCAGCCGCCGGTTCGGCGATGAGCGCCAATTCGGCGTTCGCTTCAACGGCAGTTATCACGGGGGCGACACGGCAATCGACAACCAGTCACTCGACGTGACGGTCGGCGCGCTTGCGCTCGATTACGAGGGCGAAGACTTCAGGGCAACGCTGGACGTCATCGGGCAGCGGCAGGACATCGATGCCCCGCTTCGCCCATTCTTCCCCGTAGGCAGCTTTGAAATTCCCGATGCGCCGGACGGCCGGTCCAACGTCCAGGAGCCGTGGGAATGGGCGAGGACGGACGACCTGTCGTGGCTCGGCCGCGTCGAATACGATTTGAGCGACGCCGTCACCGTGTTCGCAGCCGTCGGCGGCGGCAATTCGCGCGTCGAGCGGCTCTTCGGCACCCCCCTGCTTCTTAACTCCGCAGGCGACGTCAGCATCACGCCGCAGAATTTCATCTTCGACATCGACCGACTCACGGCGGAGACAGGCGTGCGTGCGGAGTTCGAAACGGAGGCGGTCGAACACACCGTGACGTTCCAGGTCAGCGGCCTCCGGCAGACGCTCGCGCGCGGCTCGAACTCCGGAACCCCTCAACCGACGAACCTGTACGATCCCCTCCCACGTCCCGAACAGGATGTGCCGCGACCCGGCCACGTGCCAAGGCTGTCGGAGAACATTTTCTACGGCTTCGCGCTCTCCGACACGATGTCGATGCTCGATGATCGCGTGCTGTTGACGCTCGGTGGTCGCTGGCAGCAAATCGACACCGAAAACTACAGCCCCAGCACCGGCGCGGTTTCATCATCTTCCGATGAGAGCGCATTTACCCCGCTTGCCGGCATCGTCGTCAAACCATGGGAGAATGTAGCCTTCTATGCCAATTACATCGAAGGTCTTGGTGTTGGCGACACCGCACCGCAACTGGCCAGTAATGCGGGGGAAACGCTCGCTCCCTACAGATCCAGGCAATATGAGATCGGTACCAAGGTCGACTTCGGACGTGCTGCGGTGACACTCAGTGCCTTCCAGATCGAAAAGCCATCCGGCGAGATTGGCGCAAACGGCGTCTTTGCTGAAGGCGGCAAGCAGCGCAATCGCGGCGTGGAGTTGAGCGTGTTCGGAGAGGTCACCCAGGACATTCGGGTTCTCGGCGGCGTGACTTTCATTCATGGCGAACTGACGAAAACCAACATCGGCGAAAATCGCGGCAACACACCGGTCGGGGTGCCATCGCTGCAAGTCAGGCTCGGTGCGGAGTGGGATACGCCGTTCATACCGGGCTTGACGCTCGCCGGCAACGTCATCCACACGGACGAGCAGTTTGTCAACTCGGCAAATACCCAGGAAATCCCCTCATGGACCCGGCTCGATCTCGGCGCCAGATACCTGACCGAGATCAAGGAAAGGCCGGTCACGTTCCGCGCGGATGTCGAGAATGTCTTCGATCTCGACTACTGGTCGGGTGTCGCAAGTTACGGGACGATATCGCAAGGTGCGCCACTGACCGTGAAGGTTTCGATGACGACCGATTTCTGATGTCGGTGCGACTCTCGCCGCGGAAGAGATGGCGCTGCCGCTCTAACTATTTGAATCGATCACGTTCATGATGTTAGGTCGACCCGACCAAAAATCATCGCAATCTAGGCGAGGCTCCGTCGACAAGAGCCTCGCTCGCTTGAAGCCATCGAGTTCGGACGGTCAGTCGGTGCGGGCGGCGAGGCTCGCGGCATAGCCGGGCTTGTAGGGGATGGGCAGGAAACGGCGATGATACTCCGCAAATGTCACGTCCGGATCGAGATCGGCAAAGAGGTCCGGATGGAACCATTTCGCCAGTTGCTGGACCGCAAAGAACTCATAGGGGCTGTTATAAAACTGATGCCAGATGCCGTGGAAGTTCTGCGCCTTCTGGGCTGAGATATCGGTGTAGGCGCTGCGGCTGGTGAACCATTCGAGCTTTTGACGGGTCACCTTCGGATCGGCTCCTGGGCCGAGCGGGATCCAATGTCCACCGGGCACATAGGCTTCCCAATCAGCGCTGGTGACGACGACATGCTCCGGATTGGCGGCAATCACCTGCTCGGGGTTGAGCTGCCCAAAGGTCGAGGGAAGAACGTCGCTGCCGATATTGCGGCCGCCGGCAAGCTCGACATATTTGCCGAAATTTTCCGCGCCGAAGGAAAGGCAGCAATCGTCGGCATAGCCGCCGATGCGCTCGATGAAGACCTTGGGCCGCTCCGGCTTCGCGCGGGCGATGACGTCGGTGACGCGGGCCATGGCCTGATGGCGGAATTCGATGATTTCTTCGGCGCGCGCCTCGCGACCCATGATCTTGCCGAGGAGGCGGATGGTCGGTTCGGTATTCTTCAGTGGATAGTGGCGGAAGTCGATATAGAGGACCGGAATCTTCAGCTCGGCCAGCTTCTCGATATATTTGGCGTCCTCGTTGGCGCGCATGGCCTCAAGATTGAGCAGGACCACATCGGGCCTCAGGACAATGGTCGACTCTATGTCGATCAAGCCATTCTCCTGGCCCGGAAAGGCCGGCAGCTTCGCCAGTTTAGGAAAGGTTTCGCGATACTGCGCATAGGTGGCCGGGTCGGCATCAATCAGATCATTGCGCCATGCGACGACGCGACCCAATGGATCTTCAGTGTCGAGCGATGCGATGAGATAAAGCTGCCGCCCCTCTCCAAGAAGGATGCGCTTGACCGGCGCGTTCACCGTCACTTCACGACCGGCGATGTCCGTGACGACGATCGGCGCTTGCCTGTCCGTCGCTGCCTGCTCCTCGGCGAACGCGACCGCCGGAACCAGCATGGCCAGGAAGGCGATCAGGATACGCAGTACCGAAGCTTCTCTCCTCACGATAATTCTCTCCCACGAATGAATTGGCGCGGTTTGCGCCATAGGCCGAGCGCCACCCAAAATGATAGGCCGGAAAAGCCTGCATCGGGAATATATCTTGAGCCCAATAGTCAAGAATATCCTATAGTCACCCGTGATTGTAACCGTCAAGAGTGCCTTCAATGATCGATTGCTTGACGTGTCCGGAGAGGGCGCCGATGACCGCGACGTATTCATAGTTTCGATGGGCTCACTCGCCCTGCGGGAAGGCGGCGCGAGGGAGGGTCGGCCCTCACCCGTCTCGATGAGACCCCGGATCGAACGGATGCTTTGAGAGCGGTCAGTCCGCCCCGATGCCCCTCCGGCCAGTGCGCCCGGTGTTCACGCGGGCGTCTTCTTTTCGGCGCCGCGAGCCGGCACCCGCCGGAAGCCCGCAAACAGAGACTGGAGCGCTTCGCTCCCTTGGGCCACGAGGTCGAAGCGGCGGCCGAAGAGCAGCCATTCGGTACAGAGCCCCATCATCATCCAGCGCAGGGCCCGCGCCGCAGTCGGCGGCGCCCAGTGCTCCTGCAACTGACCCCTTTCGAGTGCGCGGGCGAAGGCAAGCTCGAGCAGGGCATCGTGGCGTTCCTCGATTTCACGTTGGCGCACGAGAACGGCGGACATGTCGTTGTCGTAGTCGCAGCGCAGCATGATCGCGAGAATGCGTTGCCGCTGCTCGTCCGCGGCCAGCGTCGTCAGCCAGTCGCTGGTCGCGCTCTCGACGATGGCGAGCGTGTCGATGGCTTCCGTTTCGATCTCGCGCGCGATCATGTCTTCGTGGGGTAGTGGAACGGCCTCGTAAAGGGCGAGGAAGAGATCCGTCTTGTTGGCGAAGTGCCAGTAGATGGCGCCGCGGGTGACACCCGCCTCCTTCGCCACTTCCTCGAGCGTCGTATTCGGGACGCCCTTCTTGTAGAACATACGCTCGGCGGCGCACAGGATCTTCTGTCTTGTAGCCTCGGCGTCGGCCTTGGTTCGGCGCATTTATTCCAGTTCTCCTTAAGCGACGGCCCGCCTGGTTTCGGGGCGGGCCGTCTTCGATTTCACTCGGCGGGGCCGGCGGTTTCGGATGCGGGCTTAGCCGCCTCGGGCGCCGCTCTTGCCCTTTCGAAGATCTTCATGACGAACACGAAGAAGACCGGAACGAAGAAGATCGCCAGCACCGTCGCCGAGATCATGCCGCCCATGACGCCTGTGCCGATGGCGCGCTGGCTGCCGGAGCTTGCGCCTGTCGCGATCGCCAGCGGCAGAACGCCGAGGGTGAAGGCGAGCGAGGTCATCAGGATCGGCCGGAAGCGCAGATGCGCAGCCTCCAGCGTCGCGTCGATGAGCGATTTGCCCTGTTCGCGGAGTTCCTTGGCGAACTCGATGATCAGGATCGCGTTCTTTGCCGAGAGCCCGATGATCGCGATCAGGCCGACCTTGAAGTAGACGTCGTTGGGCATGTCGCGCATGGTCACCGCAAGCACGGCGCCGATGACGCCGAGCGGCACGACCATGATGACCGAGACCGGAATGGACCAGCTCTCATAGAGCGCGGCCAGGCACAGGAAGACGAGCAGGCAGGAGAGCGCGATCAGGAGCGGCGCCTGCGAGCCCGACTGGATTTCCTGCAGCGACTGCCCCGTCCACTCATAGCCGAAGCCCGCGGGAAGCTCAGCCACCAGACGCTCCATCTCGGCGATCGCGTCGCCGGAGGAGTAGCCGGGAGCCGCCTCGCCGCTGATGCGGACCGCCGGATAGCCGTTGTAGCCCACCGTCTGCGTCGGCGCCTTGACCCATTCCACATTCGCGAATGCCGAGAGCGGAACCATGCCGCCATTGGAGTTGCGAACGTTGAGGTTGAGGAGGTCCGCGGTCTGCATGCGCTTCGTCTCGTCCGCCTGCACCGTCACGCGCTGCATGCGGCCGGCATTCGGGAAGTCGTTGACATAGGACGAACCGAGATTGGTCGAGATGGTCGAGTTGATGTCGGCAAAGGTCACGCCAAAGGTATTGGCTTTTTCGCGGTCGATGTTGACGCTGACCTGGGCCGCATCGGGCATGCCCTCGAAGCGGACACCGGTCAGGACCTTGCTCTGGGAAGCGAGGCCGAGTAGCTGGTCGCGCGCTTCGGCGAGTGCCGCTTCGCCGAGACCCGCACGGTCCTGGAGGCGGAAGGAGAAACCGCCCGTCGTTCCAAGGCCCTGGATCGCCGGAGGCGACAGCGCGAAGCTGATGGCGTCCTTGATCTGGCTCATCGCCATCGTCGCACGACCTGCGATCGACTGGGCGGCGTTGTCGGCGTCGCGCTCGCTCCAGTCCTTGAGCGTCACGAATGCAAGACCCGCGTTCTGACCGCTGCCGAAGAAGGAGAAGCCGTTGATCGCCACGATAGTGTCGACCGCCTTTTCCTGGCCGAAGATCTTCTCGGTCTGCTCGATCACCTCCGTGGTCCGGTTTGCCGTCGCTTCCGAGGGCAATTGCATCATGACGATGACATAGCCCTGGTCCTCGTCGGGCAGGAAGGACGAGGGCAGGTTGAGAAATGCCCAGCCCATTGCGGCGAGCAAAGCCAGATAGATGATCATGAAGCGGCCGGTGCGCCTGACGACGCCTCCGACAACGCGCGTGTAGCCGTGCGACGTCCGGTCGAAACCGCGGTTGAACCAACCGAAGAAGCCGCGCTTGGCGTGATGGTGACCCTTTGGAACCTGCTTGAGGAAGCTCGCGCAGAGTGCCGGCGTCAGCGAGAGCGCAAGCAGCGCCGAGAACAGGATCGAAACGACCATGGTCAGGCTGAACTGGCGGTAGATCACGCCGACGGCGCCCGGGAAGAAGGCCATCGGGATGAACACCGAAGCCAGCACCAGCGTGATGCCGATCACAGCACCGGTGATCTGCTTCATCGCCTTGCGGGTGGCATCCTTTGGCGTCAGGCCCTCTTCCGACATGATGCGCTCGACGTTCTCGACGACGATGATCGCATCGTCGACGAGGATGCCGATCGCCAGCACCATGCCGAACATCGTGAGCACGTTGATCGAGAAGCCCATCGCCAGCATGACCGCGCAGGTGCCGAGCAGGGCGACCGGCACGACGATGGTGGGAATAAGCGTATAGCGGACGTTCTGCAGGAACAGGAACATCACCAGGAAGACGAGTCCGACGGCCTCGACGAGGGTGTGCAGCACCTTCTCGATCGACACCGCGACGAAAGGCGAGGTGTCATAGGGGATCGAATATTCGAGCCCTTCCGGGAAGAACTGCGCCAGCTCGTCCATGCGCGCCTTGATCGCTGCCGAGGTCGACATCGCATTGCCGCTCGGAGAGAGCTGCACGGCAATGGCGGCCGAGGGGCTGCCGTTGAGGCGGGTGGAGAAGGTGTAGCTTTCGCCGCCGATCTCGAGGCGCGCGACGTCGCGCAGCCGCACGGCGGATCCGTCGGCATTCGCCCTGAGCACGATGGCACCGAATTCCTCCGGGCTCGAAAGCTGACCCTTGATGACGACCGGAGCGGTGACTTGCTGCGTGATCGGATTCGGCTGGGCGCCGATCGAGCCCGAGGCGATCTGGGCGTTCTGAGCCTGGATCGCCGCCGTGACGTCGGCCGCCGTCAGGTTGAGACCGAGCATCTTGTCGGGATCGAGCCAGACGCGCATCGAGCGCTCGGTCGCAAAGAGCTGGGCCCGTCCGACGCCGGGCACGCGCTGGATTTCGCTGAGCACATTGCGGCTGAGATAATCGCCAAGGCCGATCGCGTCCATCGAACCGTCGGTCGACGTCAGCGAGATGATCAGCAGGAAGCCGGCGCCGGCCTCGTCCACCTGCACGCCTTGCTGCCTGACGGGGTCGGGCAGGCGCGGTTCGACGCGCTGCACCCGGTTCTGGATGTCGACCGAGGCCTGGCTCGGATCGGTACCCGGCTGGAAGGTGGCGTCGATCGAGACCGAGCCGGAGGAGCTGGTCGACGATTCGAAGTAAAGCAGCCCCTCGACGCCGTTCAGTTCATCCTCGATCAGCCGCGTGACGCTCTGATAGGTGTCCTGCGACGAGGCGCCGGGATAATTGGTATTGATCGATATCTGCGGCGGTGCGACATCCGGATACTGCGAAACCGGCAGGAGCGGGATGGCGATGATGCCGGCGATCATGATGAAGATCGCCACCACCCAGGCAAAGATCGGCCTGTCTATGAAAAAACTGGGCATGATATAGGTCTCACTTCACTTCGGTGGCGGGCTTTTCGCCGGCATCCGCCGAAGCGCTGGCCTGTTCGGGCGCGGGCTTTGCGTTCGGGTCCCAGTCGGAAGGCTGCACGGGCGCGCCCGGGCCGACCTTCTGGAAGCCCTCGACAATGACCTTTTCGCCGGGCTTGAGGCCGGAGGTCACCTGCCAACGCTCGCCGACGGTGCGGCCGAGCGTGACGTTGCGGAATTCGACCTTGCTGTCGGCATTCACCACATAGACCTGCGACTGGCCGGCATTGTTGCGCTGGACGGCCTGCTGCGGCACGGTGATCGCGTCCTTTTCCAAACCCTGCTGGATCTGGACGCGGACATACATGCCCGGCAGCAGATCGTTGTTCGGGTTGGGGAACTCGCCGCGCAGCGTCACCTGACCTGTCGTCGCGTCGACGGCGGCTTCGGAGAAGAGCAGCCTGCCTTTCAGCGCGTAGGGCGTTCCGTCGTCGAGGATCAGCTGAACCTCGGCCTCGTTGTTGGCGCTCATCCACTGACCGTCCTTGAGCGCCTTGCGCAGGCGGATCAGGTCGGTCGCGGACTGGGTGAAATCGGCATAGATCGGGTCGAGCTGCTGGATCGTCGCAAGGTTCTGCGTGTCGTTGGTGTTGACGAGCGCGCCTTCGGTGATTAGCGCGCGGCCGATCCGGCCGCTGATCGGAGCCGTGACGTTCGTATATTGCAGATTGAGCTTGGCCTCGGCGAGTCCTGCCTCGGCGATTCCGACATCGGCCTCGGCCTGTGCGAGGGCCGCGATGGCGTCGTCATACTGCTGCACCGCCGTGACCTGCGCCTCCTTCAACCGCGACTGGCGGTCGGCCGTCCGCTTGGCCTGATCGACCACCGCCTGAGCGCGCTTCAGCGTCGCCTCGGCGCTGTCGACCTTGACCTGAAACGGTGCCGGGTCGATGCGGTAGAGCACGTCGCCTTCCTTGACGATGGTGCCCTGCTCGAACACCCGCTCGACGACGATGCCGGAGATGCGCGGGCGGACTTCGGCGATGCGGGTAGCGGTGATGCGGCCCGGCAGTTCGTTGGTGATCGGCAGCGGTTCCGCCTTCGTGGTGAAGACGGCGACCGGCGACGGCGGAGGGGCGGCAGCCGCGGCCTGCTGTTCTTCATTCTTCTGGCAACCCGCGAGAAAAATCACGGATGCCAGAGCGGCGGCCAATATCGGGCGGTTCATGCGCATCGCAATGTCCATATTGTCAAAGGACCGGCCGCAGTCGCGGCGTTTCGCAAGCGCTGCGCGGTCCCAAAGTGAGGTGAAGCGGAGCCGGTATCGGCGTGGAAAATACCGGAAAGCTAATATACAGACGCCAATGTATGTTAATTTTTGCCGCAGTGCAACAGAGTTTCGACGCGCCGGCAGGGGAGGCAAAAAGTGAAGAGCACCAGGGCGCTCGGCCTGGCGGCTTGGCAGGGTCAAGTAGATTTGATTTGGATTAGAGCCCTTCAGGGTTAAATGGAACCAGTTCTGTGGGCTCAAACGGAGTCGGATGGCCGGCCGATCAGCGGCCCGTTTCAGCCTACCCGCAGGGCCGGGCATCTTTCCGCCAGGATCGGCCCCTCATCCCGCTGCCGCGACCTTCTCCCCGCAGGCGGGGCGAAGGGGGCAGGTGGGACCCGCCTGCGGCACGATGGCCTCGGCGTTCCGCGTCGCAAGTCCCCTCTTCCCGCGTGCGGGTAGAGGCTCAGGGTGAGGGGCAATTCCCCGCACGGGGGGCTGGTCCCCGGTTAAATCCCAGGACGGGGCCAAATCACAGGCGCTCCGTTCCCTGTTTTTCCCGACTTGATCACCCGCCCGTCCGCATCGAAGCGGTGCATGCTGCCGATTACCGGCGTCGCGTGGACGATGTCGTCGGCGGCATAGCGGTGTTCGCCGAAGAGGCGCACCGTCAGCAGGCCGACGGTCTCCGATTCGATGTAGATGATCGTGTCGGCGCCAAGATGCTCGACATGAATCACCTTGCCCTTCCAGTCGCCGCTTTCACGGGAGAGGCCGATATGCTCCGGACGGATACCGATCGTCTTTGCCTCTCCGTCGCCGAGCTTTGCAGCGTCGATGAAGTTCATCTGCGGTGAGCCGATGAAGCCGGCGACGAAAAGGTTGGCCGGGCGATTGTAGAGTTCCATCGGCGAGCCGACCTGCTCGATCCGGCCGGCATTCAGCACGACGATCTTGTCGGCAAGCGTCATCGCCTCGACCTGATCGTGGGTGACGTAGATCATCGTCGCCTTGAGGCTGCGGTGAAGACGGGCGATCTCGAGCCGCGTGTTGACGCGCAGCGCCGCGTCGAGATTCGACAGCGGCTCGTCGAAGAGGAAGAGCTTCGGCTCGCGCACGATCGCGCGGCCGATCGCCACGCGCTGGCGCTGGCCGCCGGATAGTTCGGCCGGACGGCGGGCGAGATAGGGTTCGAGCGACAGCATGCCGGCCGCCTTGGCGACCTTTTCTTCGATCTCGGCCTTTGGCACACCCGCCTGCTTCAGCCCGAGGCCCATATTGTCCTTGACGGTCAGGTGCGGATAGAGCGCATAGGACTGGAACACCATGGCGATGCCGCGCTTGGCCGGCGCCACATGGCCGACCTCGACGCCGTCGATCTGTACGCTGCCCGAGGTCGCGTCCTCGAGGCCGGCGATGGTGCGCAGAAGCGTCGACTTTCCGCAGCCGGACGGACCGACGAAGATGACGAACTCGCCGTCCTTCACGTCCAGGTCGATGCCCTTCAGCACCTCATGACTGCCGAAGGCCTTGCGGATGGTTTTGAGTTGAAGTGATCCCACGTGTCGCCCTCTTGGGTTAAAGCTTGACCGGCCTGCCGGTGCGCACACTGTCGTCCGCGGCGAGGCAGATCTTCAGCGACTGCACCGCATCGTCCATGTGCCGGTCGAGATCGATGTCTTCGCGGATGGCCTTGAGCACGAAGGCCTGCTCGCGGTCGCAAAGCTCCTGGTGGCCGGGCTCGCCCTCCATCACCAGGTCCTCGTCGGATTTCAGGAACCGGCCGTCCGGTCCCGTCGCGGCGCTGTGCACGCGGATGACGGAGGTTTTCGTGTGCACGTCGATATCGTCCGACTTGGCGTTCTGATCCATGACGATCGACACGGAGCCGTTCGGAGACATCACGTCCTTCACGAAGAAGGCCGTCTCGGAGATCATCGGCCCCCAGCCCGCCTCGTACCAGCCCACCGAGCCGTCCTCAAAGATCACCTGCAGATGCCCGTAATTGAACATATCCGCGGCGATCTCGTTCGAGAGCCTCAAGCCCATGCCGCGCACCTCGACGGGCCTGGCATCGGTGATCTGGCACATGACGTCGACATAGTGGACGCCGCAATCGACGATCGGCGGTGTCGTCTGCATCAGCGACTTGTGCGTCGCCCAGGTCGGGCCGCTCGATTGCTGGTTCAGGTTCATGCGGAAGACATAGGGCCCTCCGAGCTTGCGGGCTTCCGCGATCAGCCGCACCCAGGACGGGTGGTGGCGCAGGATATAGCCGACGACCAGCTTGCGGCCATTGGCCCGTGCGCAGGCGACGACGCGCTCGGCATCGGCGACCGTCGTCGCCAGCGGCTTCTCCACGAAGACATGGGCTCCCGCCTCCATCGCCATCACGGCGTAGTCCGCATGCGTGTCCGAATAGGTGTTGATCGAGCAGAGCTCGGGCTTCAGTTCTGCGAGCGCTTCCGGAAAGGACGGCAGGATCTCGTATCCTGCGAGAGCCTCGGGTAGCGCCACCTTCGATCGGTTGACCAGCCCGGCGATTTCGAAGCCGGGATTCTGATGATAGGCGAGCGCGTGGCTGCGGCCCATATTGCCGAGCCCGGCGCTGAGCACGCGGATCGGGGGTGCGGATGAATTCACTTGACTGCTCCTGCCGTGATGCCGCGGATCAGCTGCCGCGAGAAGATGACGTAAAGGACGAGAACCGGGAAGATCGCCAGCGACAGCGCCGAGAGGACCGCGTTCCAGTTGGTGACGAACTGGCCGATGAAGATCTGCGAGCCGAGGGTAACGGTCTTGGTCGCTTCGGCGGGCGCGAGGATCAAAGGGAACCAGAGATCGTTCCAGATGGGGATCATGGTGAAGACGGCGACCGTCGCCATGGCGGGGCGGATGAGCGGCAGCACCAGCCGCAGGAAGATCGCATATTCCGACAGGCCGTCGATGCGTCCGGCATTCTTCAGGTCGTCGGAGACGGTACGCATGAATTCGGACAGGATGAATACCGCCAGCGGCAGGCCTTGCGCCGTATAGACGAGGATCAGCGCGGTCAGCGTATTGACGAGACCGGTCGCCACCATGCCCTGCAGGATCGCCACCGTACCGAGCCGGATCGGGATCATGATGCCAAGCGCCAGATAGAGCCCCATCAGCGTATTGCCGCGGAAGCGGTATTCGGAAAGCGCGAAGGCAGCCATGGCGCCGAACAGCAGGACGAGCGCGATCGAGACGACGGTGACGATGATGCTGTTCTGGAAATAGCCGATGAAGTCACCCTGCTTCAGTACCGTTTCGTAGCCGATCAGGCTGAAGGTCTCGGGTGTCGGGATCGCCAGAGGCTCCCGGAAGATCGCGTTGCGGCTCTTGAACGAATTGACGATCGTCAGGAATACCGGAAAGAGTGCGACGAGCGTGTAGGCGATCAGTGCCGCGTGAACGGCGCCCATGCGCATCAAGGAGGCGCGTGTTTTCGACATCTTCTATCCTCCTTAGAACTGATAGCGGCGCATGCGGCGCTGAATGCCGAAGAGATAGAGCGCGACGCCGGCGAGAATGATCAGGAACATGATCGCGGCGATCGTCGCGCCCATCGAACGGTCGCCGAGTTGAAGCTGGAAACCGAAGAAGGTGCGATAGAGCAGGGTGCCCAGGATGTCGGTCGACTTGTCCGGGCCGGCCAGCGCCCCCTGCACCGTATAGATCAGGTCGAAGGCGTTGAAATTGCCGACGAAGGTGAGGATCGACACGATGCCGATGGCAGGCAGGATCAGCGGAAGCTTGATCTTCCAGAACTGGCTCCAGCCGGTGACGCCGTCGAGCTCCGCCGCCTCGGTCACCTCGTCGGGAATGTTGAGGAGCGCCGCATAGATCAGCATCATCGGGATGCCGATATATTGCCAGACGGAAATGAGCGAAACGGCGATGAGCGCGGTATCGGGCTTGCCGAGCCAGGGCCCGAACAGCGATCGCAGGCCGACCGTGTCGAGAAGATAGGGGGCGACGCCCCAGATCGGCGACAGGATCAGCTTCCAGATGAAACCGACGATGACGAAGGAGAGCAGCGTCGGCAGAAAGATCGCCGTGCGGTAGAAGGCGCCGAAGCGCAGCTTCGGGACGGACAGCATGGCGGCGAGCGCGATGCCGATCGGATTCTGCACGGCCATGTGGATCAGGAAAAAGACGAAATTGTTCTTGAGCGCGTTCCAGAAATCCGCCGCCCAGCGAGGGTCTCCGAACAGAACCTTGAAATTGCCCAGGCCCACGAAGGTCAGCTGACCGTCGACCGTGTTGTAGAAGGACTGGCGCAGCGTCTCGAAAAGCGGAAGGATCATCACCGCCGTATAGACGACGAGCGCCGGCAGCAGGAAGACGAGGATGTGCCAGCGCCGCGGGCGCTTGATCTCGGTGACGTCGGTCGTGATTTCACGTGGGTTCATCGGCCTCTGGCCCGTTCTCAAACCGGCTGGCCTTCAGGGCGCAGCCTCGATTTCGCTCGAAATGCGGCGCGGCTTCCTGCCGTTCACCGTGCTTCCGTCAGGCGTCCCGCGGGCGCGGAGAGCCGGCAAGCCGCCTCGATCCGCCCGTTACGGGCGCGGGCGCCGTAGCGCCGGTGCCCGATCGATCCATGACGCCGTCCCGCATGCGATACGGTTGCACATGTCGGGGAGGGTGCGCAGACAGCGTCCACGCACCCCGGTTCGGTCTTATTTTACCGGCTTGAACCAGCTGTCGAGCCCGTCCTGGAGCTTCTTGGCGGCCGCCTCCGGCGTGTCCGTGCCGTTGATGACGTTGGCCGACATGACCCAGGTTTCGTTTTCGAGGTTAGGGGTTCCGCGCGACAGGATCTGATAGGTCGAGCGGATGGTCGGCTTGCATTTCTCCCGCCAGGAGACGAATTCCTGAGCGAGCGGATCGGACATCTTCACCGCCGTCGAATTCAGGCTGAAGAAGCCGGGCAGGGCGTTCGCATAGATGTCCGCGAATTCCGGCGAGGCGACCCAGGTGAGGAAGGTCTTGGCGGCATCCGCATTCTTGCTCTTGGCATTGAGGCCGATGCCGATGTCGTTGTGGTCGGAGATGTAACAGGTATCGCCCGCCTTCTTCACCGGCGGCGGAAAGGCCCCCATCTTGAATTCGGCCTGCGTGTTGAAGCCGGAGATTTCCCAGGAGCCGGCCGGATAGATCGCCGCGCGGCCGAGCGTGAAGAGGTTCTGGCTGTCCGGATAGGTTTGCGCCTCGAAACCGTCGCCGAGATAGTCCTTCCACTTCGCCAGTACGCGGAACGGCTCGACCCACGGCTCGTCGGTCAGTTTCTGCTCGCCTTTCAGAAGAGCCAGACGGCCTTCCTCGCCCTTCCAGTAGTTCGGGCCGATGTTCTGGTAGCCCATCGTGGCGGCTTCCCAGAGGTCCTTGGTGCCCATCGCCATCGGGATGTAGTTGCCGTCCGCCTTGATCTTTTCGAGGACCGCGAAGAACTCCTCCTCGGTCGTCGGAACGGAAAGGCCGAGCTGGTCGAAGGCATCCTTGTTGTAGATGAAGCCGTGAATGACGGAAGCCATCGGCACGCAGAAGGTCGCCTTGCCGTCGTCGGTCGTCCAGGCGGATTTGGCGACGTCGGAGAAATTCTCCATGCCGGGAAGACCGGTCAGGTCGGCAAGATGCTTCTTGTTGTAGAGTTCGAGCGAGGCGTCGAAGGGACGACAGGTGATGAGGTCGCCCGCGGAGCCTGCGTCGAGCTTGGCGTTGAGGGCGGCGTTGTACTCGGTCGGGGCCGAGGGCGCGAACACCACCTTGATGCCGGGGTTCTTCGCCTCGAAGGCCGGAATCAGCTTTTCCTGCCAGATCGCCAGGTCGTCATTGCGCCAGCTTTCGATCGTCAGCGTTGCGTCCTGGGCTTGCGCGAGCCCGGCCGAGCCGAGAATGCTCGATGCGAGCAGCAAGCCTTTCATTGTTGTGCGGGTCATGCAGTTTCTCCCCTTTAGGCGCGTGTCGCGCGGTTTTGAATTCCCAGTTTATCCCTCACGCCCCGACGATGGCGATCGCCCGGCGCAAATTTTGAGCAGCGCGCTCGAGCGCGTCTTCGGCATGGGCGATGTCCCTCGCTCCGGATGCGAGCAGGATCGCCAGCTTGACCGAGCCGCCGGCGAGGCCGAGCAGCCTGTCCGCCTCGGCGGCGCCGGTACCGGTTATGTCCGAGACGATCCGGATCGCCCGGCCGCGCAGCTTGATGTTGTCGGCACGCAGATTGACCATGTGTCCATCGAGCACGTGGCCGAGATGTATGCCGACCATGGTCGAGAACATGTTGAAGGCGATCTTCTGAGCCGTCCCGGCGCCCATGCGCGTCGAACCGGACACGACTTCCGCAGGCGTCTTCAGGAGGATGGAGACGTCGGCGTTCCGAAGCAGCGGTGCGCCGGTATTGTTGGCCATGCCGATGACGCGGGCGCCGCGTTTTCCGGCTTCGTCGGCAGCGGCGATCGCATAGGGTGTGGAGCCGCTGGCGGAAACCGAGATCAGGCAGTCGCCTGCCCCGATGCCGGCGCTCCGCACATCGGCGCGCGCGAGCTCCATGTCGTCCTCATAGCCGCCGGCAAGATCGGTGAGGCTTGCGGCGCCGCCGGCAATGAGAATGACGATCTGCTCCCGAGCTATGCCGTAGGTGCCCGGCAGTTCGAGTGCGTCCGCCATCGCCATCAGGCCGGAGCTTCCGGCACCGGCATAGGCAAGCCGGCCGCCGGAGGCAAGGCTGTCCGCGGCAAGGCGGGCCGCCGCGGCAATCGGCTCGATCGCCTGTACCACCGACTTTGCCGCCTCCTGCTGACCGGCTGCGAGCAAGCGAAGGGCAAGCTCCGGACGAATGACATCCAGGCCCTTGGCGTTGTCGCGGCGCTCTTCGGTCTTGGTTGGCGGCATGGCGTCGTTCTCCTCTTCTGGAATTAATGCCAAAAAAATACCACTTGTCTAGGAGAAATTTAACTTTTACCGCAGGAAATCGCTCCGAATAGAAATAGTTCCAATATTTTCAATGGAATAGACCGGAGAAGGATCTGCGGTCGGAAATCTCGCTTGGTTAATGGTATTTTTTTGGTATCTTGTGACGACGGAGGTGCCCATGGCGTTTTACCTGATCGGAATTGATGGCGGCGGAACGAGCTGCCGTGCGGCTGTAGCAGCCCTGGACGGCCGCATTCTCGGCCGCGGCAAGGCGGGCGCCGCGAATATCCTTACCGATCCGGAAACGGCGCTGCAGAACATAGCGGATGCCGCGCGCGACGCCTTCGGGGATGCGGGCCTCGACCCGGCGGGAATGGGGGCATCGCGCGCGATCGTCGGCGTCGCCGGCCACAATGTCGGCGATGCCGTTCATTACGTGAAGAGGCGGCTTCCCTTTGCCGAGGCCGATATCGAGTCCGATGGGCTGATCGCGCTGCAGGGCGCTCTCGGCGACGGAGACGGAGCCGTCGCGATACTCGGGACGGGCACGATCTATATCGCGCGCCGGGGCGATGAGGTCAGCTATGTCGGCGGCTGGGGTTTCACAATCGGAGATCACGGCAGCGGCGCACGCATCGGTCACGCGCTGCTGCAGGAGAGCCTGCTCGCCTATGACGGCATACATGAAGGCTCGGGCGTTACGGATGCCATTCTTGCCGAGTTCAACAATGACCCGCGCGACATCGTCGATTTCGCGCGGCTCGCCAAGCCCGGCGAGTTCGGCCGCTATGCGCCGCGCGTCTTCGAATATGCCGAGCGCGGCGACCCTGTGGCGATCAGCCTGTTGAAGGCCGCCGCCGCGACGGTGGACGAGGCGCTCGACGTGGTGGTTTCGAGGGGGAGCAAGAAGCTGTGCCTGCTCGGAGGATTGGCGCCGCTTTATCGCCGCTGGCTCGCCGACCGGCATCAGCCGCGCTTCGTCGAGGCGCAGGCCGACGCCTTGACCGGCGCCGTGGCGCTCGCCGCGGCCCGTTTCGGCTCCAACTCCGGGGTATCGGCATGAACCAGCAGCTCGCCGCCATTCTGCCGCTCGAAACCCTGCAGTCAGGGGGCGCCGGCCCGCTCTATCTGAAGCTCAGACAATCGCTTGAGGAGGCGATCCTGTCGGGCAAGCTCAACCACGGAGATGCGCTGCCGCCCGAGCGGGATCTTGCGGATTACGCCAATGTCAGCCGCGTTACGGTCCGCAAAGCCGTCGACGATCTCGTGCGTGACGGGCTCCTCGTGCGCCGGCACGGTTCCGGCACCTTCGTCGTCCGGCCGGTTTCGCGGGTCGAGCAGTCGCTCTCGCGCCTGACCTCCTTCACCGAGGACATGGCCCGGCGCGGCCTCAACACGCGTGCGGAATGGCTGGAGCGCGGGCTCTTCCATCCTTCGCCCGACGAGATGATGACCCTCGGGCTTGCGGCCGACGCGCTTGTGGCGCGACTCGGGCGCCTCCGCATTGCCGACGACCTGCCGCTTGCGATCGAACGCGCCTGCGTTTCGGCGGAATTCGTCCCCGATCCGCTCGCCGTCACCTCCTCGCTCTATTCAGAGCTCGAGAAGAAACAGGCCCGGCCGGTGCGCGCGGTGCAGCGGATCTCCGCCTGCAATATCAAGGAACCGGACGCGGCCATGCTCGGCGTCGCCGTCGGCGCCGCCGGTCTTTCGATCGAGCGCGTCTCCTATCTTGCTTCGGGGCGCGTGGTCGAATTCACGCGGTCGCTCTACCGCGGCGATGCCTATGATTTCGTTGCGGAGCTGACGATCCCGGAAAACTGAGCCGATGTGGCCGGACGAGGGAAGGATGGGGTGTGGAAAGGTGTAAAGCGGTTTTCCGCCTGCAGCCCGCCTGCTTGATGAAAGGATATGACGATGCAGACCAATATGCGGCGAGAAATCGACGAAATTCCCGAGGCCGCCGCCCGATTTCTTGAGCGCTCGGCCGCGGGGCTGGCGCAAGCGGGCGCGGCGCTCCGCGCCAAGGATCCGGCCTTTCTGGTAACGATCGCCAGGGGCTCTTCCGACCATGCCGCGCTGTTCCTGAAATATGCGATCGAGCTCACGATCGGTCGTCCGGTCGCCTCGCTCGGACCCTCGCTGGCGTCGATATACGGTGCCGATCTGAAACTCGGCGGTGCGGCGGCCATTGCAATCTCGCAGTCCGGCAAGAGCCCGGACATCGTCGCCATGGCCGAAGCCGCGACCCGCGCCGGCGCCGTTTCGATCGCGCTGACGAACACGCTGCCATCGCCGATCGCCGAGGCCTGCACCCACCCGCTCGACATTCTCGCCGGTCCTGAAATTGCCGTGGCGGCGACCAAGTCCTATGTTAACTCGATCGTCGCGGGTCTTGCCGTGCTCGGCGAGTGGACCGGCGAAGCGACGCTCAAGCATGCGGTCGCCGATCTGCCGAATCAGCTTGCCAAGGCCGTGAAGCTCGATTGGCAGCATTTCGCCGGCGATCTCGCAGAAGCGGAATCGCTCTATGTGCTGGGCCGCGGTCCGGCGCTGGCGATCGCCAGCGAAGCGGCGCTGAAGTTCAAGGAAACGTCCGGCATGCATGCCGAGGCCTATTCCGCGGCAGAGGTGCTGCACGGACCGGTGGCGCTGGTCGGACCCCGGTTCCCGGTGCTTGTTCTGGCTGCCCGCGATGCTGCCGAGGCCTCGGTCGCCGATATCGCGAACGGAATGAGCGCCAAGGGCGCGGTGGTGCACGTGACCTCGGCACGCGCGAGCGCGGCAAAGCGCCTGCCCTTCGTCGAGACCGGGCACCCGCTCACCGACGCCCTGGCGCTGATCCTGCCGTTCTATGGCTTCGTTGAGGCCTGGTCCCGATCTCGCGGCCTGAACCCCGACGCACCGGAGAACCTCAAGAAGGTGACGGAGACACGATGACTGCGAAGAAGACGATCAGCGGAGCGCGGATTTTCGACGGCATCGACTGGCATGACGGAGCAGCCCTCGTGATCGAGGCGGGACGCGTAAAGGCGATTGCGCCGGCGGGAAGCGCTCCCACCGGCGGCGAGACCGTCGACGCGCGTGCCCTGTTTCTCGTGCCGGGCTTCATCGATCTGCAGGTGAATGGCGGCGGCGGCGCGCTTCTGAACGAAGACCCGACCCTCGAAAGTATCCGGCAGATCTGCGCGGCGCATGCGAAATTCGGCACGACGGCGCTGCTGCCGACGCTGATCACCGACACGCGCGCGGTCAGGACTGCGGCCATTGCGGCGGGCATCGAGGCGAAAGCCGCGGCGGTTCCGGGCTTCCTCGGCCTGCATCTCGAAGGCCCGCATCTTTCCGTGGCGCGCAAGGGGGCTCACGATCCGGCGCTGATCCGTCCGATGGAGGATGACGATCTTGCCGAGATACTCGCCTGCGCAAAGGCGCTCGGCCGCCTGATGCTCACCGTGGCCCCGGAAAACGCCACCAAGGAGCAGGTGCGGGCGCTGGCCGATGCCGGCGTCGTGGTGAGCCTCGGCCATACCGACGTGGATTACGACACCGTCTGCGTCTATGCCAGGGCGGGTGCGCGGACCGTCACCCATCTCTTCAACGCCATGAGCGGGCTCGGCCATCGCGAGCCGGGTGTGGTCGGCGCGGCGCTTTCGACCGGCACGCTCCACGCCGGCATGATCGCCGACGGCTTTCACGTTCACCCGGCGTCGATGGGCATCGCGCTGCGCGGCAAGAAAGGCCCGGGACAGATTTTCCTGGTCACCGACGCCATGTCGCCGATCGGCACCGATCAGACGAGCTTCCTGTTGAACGGACGGGAAATCCTGCGCCAGGGCGGGCGTCTGACGCTTGCCGACGGCACGCTTGCCGGCGCCGACATCGATATGCTGTCGTCGGTCCGCTTCGTCCACCAAAGGCTTGGCCTGCCGATCGAGGAGGCGTTCCGCATGGCCTCCGCCTATCCCGCCGACGCCATGGGGATCGCCTCGCACAAGGGCCGGCTCCTGCCTGGTACGGACGCGGACTTCGTGCTGCTCACGCCGGAACTCGCAATGAAATCGACCTGGATCGGCGGGGAGGCGGTTTTTGCGGCTTGAGCTGTTTCGGCTCCTCGCAGGCGAGAGATTTGCCCCTCTCCTCGGGTTAAACCCGAGGACTAGCCCTCTCCCCGCGCGCGGGGAGAGGGGACGTGCCCCTTGGAACGCTGGCGATATTGGCTGCAATAAGGCCGATGCGGTGCGGACGCCGGCGGAAACCTTTGCTCTCAAGCCTTTGCCACCGGCGCATCGAGCCGCGCCCGCATCGCCCTGATCTTTGCCGCGTCCGTGCGGCGGCGCTCCGGCGCGGCGAAGCCCATCTCGATCAGCCGCATGTCATTAGCCGGCCCAGCAATCGAGCAGGACGAATGGATCTCTGTGATAGCGAGCCGGGGCACGAGCGCCTCGATCGTGTCGATGGTGATGCCCGAGCCGGGCATGATCGAGAGCCGTCCCGCCGCGAGTTCGATGAGTCTTTCCAGCGTATCGACCGCTTCCGGTGCCGTTTTCGCGCCGCCCGAGGTCAGGATGCGTTCGAAGCCGAGATCAACGGCGATCTCCATCGCTTCGGCGAAATCCGGCACCAGATCGAAGGCGCGGTGCAGCGTCAGTCCCATCCCTGCGGCGTGGCCGGCGAGTTTCGTCAGCATGCGCGCGTCCAGGCGGCCGTCGGCGAGCGATGCGCCGAGCACCACACCTGCGAGCCCGGCATGCCGCGCCGCATCGATGTCGCGTCGCATGACCTCGAGGTCTGCCCTGTCATAGATGAAATCGCCCGCCCGCGGCCGGATCATCGCATAGACCGGCACCGGAGGCGGAGCGGCGACGGCCATCAGGCCGGGACTTGGGGTCAGTCCTCCGGCGCCAAGCGCCGAACAAAGTTCGATGCGATCGGCGCCGCCGGCAACGGCTGCCTCCAGACCATCCGGATCGTCGACGCAGACCTCCAGTAATATGCCGCTCATGCCGATCTCCCTCCGAAGCCGAGCAGGGCGGCGCCGATAAGGCCGGGCTCCACCCGGCACTCGCCACGCACGACCAGAGGCCGGTCGAAACGCCTGAGGATGCGCGCCCGCACCGCCCGGTCGATACCGGCGAGCAGCGCTTCGGCATTGGAAAGGCCGCCGCCCACCGGCACGATCGTCGCCCCGGTGATGTTGATGACGAGCGCCAGGGGCGAACTCACCAGATCGACGAAGACGTCGATCGTCCGTGCCGCCTCGCCGTTTCCGTTCTGCCAGCCTTCGATTATGTCGTGACTGGAGAGTACCTTGCCGTGGACCGTCTCATGGAGCCTTTCGAGCCCGCGTGCACCGCCGACCGTATCGACGCAGCGGCTCTGGCCGCAGCCGCAGGGAAAGGCCGGTATGGCAATGGGCGGGTGTCCGGCCTCGGCCGCGACTGCGGGGCCGTGGCCCCATTCGCCGGCAAAGCCGCCATCGGCATTGATCAGCCGGCCGTCGATCACGAGGCCGCCGCCGACGCCGGTGCCGAGGATGGCGCCGAAGACGATGCGATGGCCGCGCCCGGCCCCGACACCGGCCTCGGCAAGCGCGAAACAATCGGCGTCATTGGCGATCACCACCGGCAGGTGCAGCGCCGCTTCGAGTTCGGCGACGAGCTCACGCCCGTCGATGCAGGGAATGTTGGCGCATTTGATCCGGCGCGTCTGCGGATCGATCACGCCGGTGATCGAGATCGCCACCCTTTCGGGCAGGCCCCCCGCTTCGTCGAGCACGGATTCCATCGCCTCGACGAATCGGCGGAAATCCGTGAGCGGCGTCGCGCGCCGGGGCAGCGGGAATATCCGCTCCGGCGAATGGGTGATCGCGCCCTTGATCGCCGAGCCGCCGATGTCGAAACAGACGATCATGCATCGCCCCGGATGGTCGCCTCGGCGGCGAGTGCTGCGGAAAGCAGCCGGTCGTCCTGGTGATGAGGTGCTGCAAGCTGGAAGCCGACCGGCATGCCGGCCGCGCCCGTACCGCAGGGAATGGAGACGCCGCAGAGATCCAGGAAATTGCCGATCGAAGTGTTGCGCAACGTCCGGGCATTGACCTTGAAGAAGTGATTGTCGTCGGCAAGAAGCGGATCGAGCGGCGGCGCCACATGCGGCAAGGTGGGATGCGCAATCAGCTCGCCCGCCTTGATGCTCTCGCCCGCTTCATGGATCAGCCGGTCGCGGGCGTCGAGGATGGCGATGTAATCGCCGACGGTGATCTTCTCGCCGAGGCGGGTACGGGCGACGACGCGCGGGTCCATGCGCTCCGCTTCAGGTCCTGCCAGCCGTTCCCGGTGCAGCGCATAGGCCTCTGCCGTCACCAGGGCGCCGTGGCGGGCGGTAAGCTCGAAAATTTCCGCAAAGCTCGGGAAGGCCTGCCGCCGGACCTTCGCGCCTGCCGCTTCGAGGCGCTTGATCGCTTCCTCGAATGCGGTCACGATTTCCGGTTCGGCATCGTCGAAGACGATCGTCTCGGGAACGACGAAGGAAAGATCGGCGATCTCGGCGCGGCGGATCACCGGCGCGGTCAGTCCATGCATGGCGGCGTCGGCCCAGACTGCATCCTGCACCGTCCGGCAAAGGGCACCAAGCGAATCGAGGCTCTGCGCGAGCGGGAAGACGCCCTTCATCGCGTAGCGGCCGCGCGTTGCCTTGTAGCCGACGATGCCGGTCATTGCCGCCGGGATACGGACCGAGCCGCCGGTGTCGGTGCCGATCGCCAGCGGTACGAGGCCGGCAGCGACCGCAGCGGCGGAACCGGAGGAGGAGCCGCCCGGGATGCGATGGACATCCGCGGACCCCGGATTGCGCGGCGTGCCGTAATGCGGATTGATACCGAGGCCGGAGAAGGCGAACTCGCTCATATTGGTCCGCCCGATGCCGACCATGCCGGCGCTTGCGACGGCCGAGACGACCGCTGCGTCGGCGGCGGCCGGCGACCCTTCAGCGAGAACGACGGAACCTGCGGTCGTGATGCTGCCGGCAACATCGAAGAGGTCCTTCCAGGCGACGGGCAGCCCGTCGAGAAGGCCGAGGGAGCGGCCGGCCTTGATGCGCTCGGAGGCAGCCTTAGCTTCCCGCGCCGCACGCTCCTGAGTGAGCGCGACGAAGATCGATCGGTCCGGGTGAGTTTCGATCCGCGTCAGGGTTTCCTCGGCAAGCGCGACGGGATCGAGCTTTCCGGATTGCACGAGAACGGCGAGGCTCGCAAGTGTTGGTTGATTGGTCATGGCACCTTTTCCGGCTGGCGTCCCAGCGCTCGGATTCAACTTTCCTTCCCCCTACAGCGCCGCGCTTCTTATCAGAAGCGCAAAGGTCGCTGCAGCACTTTGATCTGCCGTATGTTTCCTTTGATCGGCTACGATCAAAGGAAACATGCAGTACCATATCGCATTCGTTCGACGCACACGACAATCCCTCCTCGTTATCGCGGTAGAGTAGGCGGGGGGCTTTTCCGACGGTAAAGCCACCGGCGACTTGGGGGCTGTCGCTATGAAAGGGAGCTGGCAGCAGGCCCAGAAACCGCATGCTGCAGGCTTGCCCCTGCCGGTCGCTCTGCCTACATGCCTTCCGCTTGCACTTATCGGCCAGGGAGATGGTCATGATTCTCGACGCGGCGCGCCTTGCCTTCGCCAATCTTTTTGCGACGGAGACCCGCACGGTCTTCTGGAAGGTCATCGGGCTGACGCTGCTGGCGCTCGTCGCGCTCTGGTTCGCGCTGCGCGAGCTGTTCGTGTGGCTTGCGCTCCCCTGGATCGATGCGCTGATGCCGGGCACGCCCGACTGGGCGGGGTGGCTCACTTTCGTCGTCGGAATCTTCGCAAGCCTGGGTCTCGCGCTCGTGCTGGCGCTGCTGCTGGCGCCGGTGACGGCGCTGATTGCCGGCTTCTTCCTCGACGATGTCGCCGAGGTGGTCGAGAAACGGGACTATCCCGGGGAGGCGCCCGGCACGCCGCTGCCTCTCGCCGAGGCGATCACCGGTTCGGCGAAATTCCTCGGCGTCGTCATTCTCGGCAACATCGTCGCGCTCTTCCTCCTGTTGGTGCCCGGCGTCAATCTTGTCGCCTTCTTCCTCGTCAACGGCTATCTGCTCGGTCGAGAATTCTTCGAGTTCGCCGCCATGCGCTATCGTCCGCCGGCGGAGGCGCGGCTCTTCCGTGCCAAACATCGTTCGACCGTATTCCTCGCCGGCCTCGTGCTGGCGGCCTTCCTTGCCGTGCCGCTGCTCAACCTGCTGACGCCGCTCTTTGCTGCCGGCATGATGGTGCACCTGCACAAGATTCTTTCCGCGCGGGATCCCGGTTTTGCGGGCACGGCTGCGGCTGCGAGAAGCTGATTGCACCGCTGTCACTTGACACCTTTCCACGCGCCGACATTCTGCGCCCGACTTTGAACCCGACCGACGGAGAAGCATGATGCGCGATGCAGAAGAGCGGATCACCCGGCTCGAAGAAACGGTGGCTCATCAATTGAAGACCATCGAGGAGCTTTCGGACCAGCTGGCGGAGCAATGGAAGGTGGTCGAGCAGACGCGCGCCAAGCTCGATCGTCTGACCGAACGGTTCCTCAGCCTCGAAGAACAGGCGCAAGATGCGACGCCGGTGACGCGGCCGCCGCATTATTGATGACTCAAGATCCGACGAAAAAACCTCCGGTCGCATGAACCGGAGGCTTTTACATACGGTCTGATGTGCGGCGATCAGTACGGGCAGGTCTCGTCGGTCATATAGTCGTGAACCTGGACCTTGCCGGCGATGATGTCGGCCTTCACCTTCTCGACCGCTTCCTTCATTTCCGGCGTGATCAGCGCCTGATTGTGCTCGTCGAGCGCGTAGCCGACTCCGTCTTCCTTGAGGCCGAGATTGGAGATGCCGAACTCGAACTTGTCGTCCTTCGCGGCCATGAAGGAGTCGTATACGGCGACGTCCACGCGCTTCAGCATGGATGTCAGCACCTTGCCCGGCTGCAGCATGTTCTGGTTGGAATCGACGCCGATCCCGAGCTTGCCCGCATCCGCTGCCGCCTGCAGCACGCCCACACCGGTGCCGCCGGCAGCATGATAGACGACGTCGGAGCCCTGATCGATCTGCGACTTGGCGATTTCGCCGCCCTTGACCGGGTCGTTCCATGCATCGGGCGTGGTGCCGGTATAGGCTTCGAGCACCTTTACGTCCTCGCCGGTCGACTTGGCGCCGCCGACATAGCCGCAGGCGAATTTGTGGATCAGCGGGATGTCCATGCCACCAACGAAGCTGACCGTCTTGGACTTGGAGGCGAGGCCGGCAAGAACGCCGACGAGATAGGAGCCTTCCTGTTCCTTGAAGACGATCGATTTGACGTTCGGCTTTTCGACAACCATGTCGATGATCGCGAACTTCGTATCCGGGTATTCGCCGGCGAGCTTCTCGAGCGACGCGGCCCAGTTGAAGCCGGCCATGACGATCGGGCTGTTGCCGTCGCTGGCGAAGCGGCGCAGCGCCTGTTCGCGCTGGGCGTCGTTGGCGATCTCGAACTCGCGATATTCGATGCCGGTTTCGGCCTTGAACTTTTCGGCTCCGTTGAAGGCCGCTTCGTTGAAGGATTTGTCGAACTTTCCGCCGAGGTCGTAGATGATCGCCGGCTTGATGTCGGCGGCCAATGCCGTCGCGGACATCATCGAGAATGCAAGGAGACCGAGAATGGTTTTTTTCATTGTAAAGCCCTGTGTCGCTATTGATCTTTCGGGTCTTCCGCCGGTCCCGAACGGGCCCCCACCGCGGAACCCGCCCCTCTCTTTAAGGCTTGGGTGGGCGCATCCTTGCACGGCTTAGGCAAAAAAACATCCAAATTTTTTCGGATGGTAAAAAAGCGGTCGGGCCGCTGAAATGGCCGGCGGAGGTGGCTCGCGGCGCAAAAAAAGGTTCGGACATATGTCCGCACCCCGTTCGATTGTACGCCTGCCGAGAGCGTCGGCTTCGACACGCCGCGGAACGGTCAGGCGCCGATCGGGCAGCTGACGCCGGTGCCGCGCAATCCGCAATAGCCGTCCGGATTTTTGGCGAGATATTGCTGGTGATAGTCTTCGGCGAAGTAGAAAGGCCCCGCCTTCGCGATTTCGGTGGTGATCTCGCGATCGTGGTCGTGGCCCCGCAGCGCCTTCTGGAAGGCGTTGCGCGCAGCATTTGCCTCGGCGAGCTGCTCCTCGTCATAGACATAGATCGCCGAGCGATAGGTGGTGCCGACGTCATTGCCCTGGCGCATGCCCTGGGTGGGGTCGTGCTCCTCGAAGAATGTCTTCAGCAGGCGCTGAAGCGAGACCTTGGCCGGATCGTAGACCACCAGCACCACCTCCGTGTGGCCGGTCAAGCCCGTTGTCGTCTCCTGATAGGTCGGATTGGGCGTGAGCCCGCCGGAGTAGCCGGCAGCGGTCACGTAGACGCCAGGGATCTGCCACAGGAGACGCTCGGCGCCCCAGAAGCAGCCCATACCGAAGAGGACTTTCTTCATGCCCTCCGGATAAGGGCCTTTGAGCGGCCGTCCGGACACGAAATGCGTCGTCGCGGTCGGGATCTCCTCCTCTCGGCCGGGGAGCGCCGTTGCGGCATCGGGCAGGATGGTCTTCTTGTTGAACATGTCGATCAGAAACATCTGAGGCTCCTTTCGTCAGCGCTCATGGGAGCGAGCCGTGCGGCTCCGGCGCTCAGGCGGCAAAGCGCCCGGCAGCGGGTTTCTTCCTGTATCCGGCCATCCACAGGAGGAGGGCGAGGGCGAGGAATACGGCAAAGGCGGGCTGCGCCAGAACCCAATGCAGCGCCCCGAGCCACATTGCAGGCCCGGTTCCGGTCCGCTGCAGCGACTGAACCCAGTTCAGTTGGTCGGATCCGATCGCCGCTATGCCGTCGGCAAGCGAAGTCATGACCGGCTCCGACGCCGCTACCGACTGAATGGAATCGATCGTCCCTGCAAAGACTGCAGCCATCAGCGCCAAAAAGCTTGCAAACCGCAGCAGCAACCGCATCCGCTCCCCCTTTCGGCTCGTCCTGCGCAAGAGATAGGCGCAAGGGCGGGCTAGCGCAATGGCCGGTCATCCGCAGCGCCTTTCACGGCGTGTCAATAATATGTCAGAAACCAGTTGATCCCGCGCGCATCATCGGTATATATCGCGCCCGTCTCCCGGTTTCACCGGTGACGCGGAGAAGCTTCGCTTTTCCCCATCCAGCCGGATCGACCGCCGGCTGCAGAAGGATGGACAGGTGGCCGAGTGGTTGAAGGCGCACGCCTGGAACGCGTGTATACGTGAAAGCGTATCGAGGGTTCGAATCCCTCTCTGTCCGCCACTTCAGTCCTGAGTGGGTACTGAATTTATGCCATTATTCGCCACCAGCGTCTGAAGCCGCCGGGACTTCGATCCCATGATACGAAGCTCCCCTCGGCGACCTCCACGCGCTGGGCAAGCGCGCGCAGGTGGTCGCCGCCCTTCAAGACGAAGCCGCTCGCGTGCGGTTGAGGCAAGCTTGCTGAGCTCGGCCAGCCTTCCGTCAGATGCCGGGCACTGCGTGCTCGGAAATGACGGCGCGGCGGCTCGTCTCGGACGCTGCCTGAGACAGAGATCAACGAACTCCACCGCCTCACGATTCAGGAGCAGTTCGTCGTGTTCATTGCGCGAGGCCGCGGTCCGCGCGTCTCGCAATGGCGCGGCTTCCGAGCGCGATGACGAGTGCTCCCACGACTAGGACGCCCGCGACTGCGAAAGTGATTCGCATGCCGGCGGCAACGGCCGCGGCTGGTGCGGCGGCGATGTCGGGTTGAGCCGATGCGAAGGCGAAGACGGCTCCCATGAGCGATGCGCCGGTGATGAGCCCGAGATTGCGCGAGAGATTGAGCATGCCGGAGACGACGCCACGCCGATCCGGGCGGACATCCACCATCACGGCCGTATTGTTGGCCGCCTGGAAGAGCTGGTAACCCGGCGTCAGAACGAGCATGGCGGCCAGGTAGCCGGCGACGCCGAACATCTCCGGAAGCACCGACAGGGCGAATGAGCCGGCGGCCATTGCGAGGAGACCTGTGACGATCATGAAAGGGGCTCCCAGCCGGTCGACGGCACGGCCGGCCGGCAGACCGCTCAGGGCGGAGACGACCGGACCCGCCGACATGACGATCCCGACGAGCGCTTCGCCGAGCCCGAGCGCGCGCGCGAGGTAGAACGGCCCGACCACCAGCGTTGCCATCATTACCGTCGAGACAAGCGCGCTCATGGCAAGCCCCGCACCGAGCACCGGGTCACGCAGAGCCTCGAGCCGGATCAAGGGGGACGCCGCCCGCCGCTCGGCCAGTACGAAGAGACCGGCGCCAACGATGGCAGCAGCCAGGAGCGCCACGTTGAGCGGACCGAAACTGTCGCGTACAAGCGTCATGGCGAGCGCATAGGCGGCGAGCGTCAGGCCGAGCAGCAGCGTGCCCGGAACGTCGAAACCAGTGCGCTCCGCCGCAGGCCCTTGGCGGTCGGCGGGCAGCGAGCGATGAGCGAGAAGAAACGCCAGGGCGCCGAGCGGCACGTTGACGAGGAAGATCGCCTGCCAGCCGAGACCGGCGACCAGGACGCCGCCGAGCGACGGCCCTAGCGCAGTGCCGACCGCAGACATGGTGCCCAGCAGGCCCATGGCGCCGCCGGTCTTTTCCTTCGCCACCGTCTCGCCGACCAGGGCCATGGCGAGCGCCATCATGACCGCCGCTCCAAGCCCCTGAACCGCCCGGGTGGCAATGAGAAGCGGCAGGCTCGGTGCAGCGCCGCTCAACCCCGAGGCCACCGTGAACAGCAGGATTCCGGCAAGCAGCAGCCGCCGGCGCCCGACCATATCGCCGCGCCGACCGACACCGACGATCAGGGTGGTGATGGCAAGGAGATAGGCAAGGACGACCCACTGGACTTGCTGGAACGAGGCGGAGAACGCCGTAGCAAGGTTCGGCAGGCCGACATTCGCGATGCTGGTGCCGAGCGAGGACAGCAGCATGGCGAGCGAAAGGCTGGCGAGGGCCCATCGGGCCGACGCGGCCCTGTGCGGATTCGCACCTGCGGCATCATCTGCCGCGGCAACGGCTGGTTTCGTCATGAATATTCCTTCCCGAGGACCTTGAAGCGTTCCGAGGAGAAGCTAGTCGCTCGACCGCCATGACGGAACACGCACGATTTGCACTTGATCCGTGCGTTTAACGCCATGTCCGAATGAAATCTGTGCTACTGTCGTTGCATGCCGAAGCCCGATTTCAATCTCCTCGTCATTCTCGACGTGCTGCTCGCAGAAGGCAGTGTCGCAGGCGCTGCCAAGCGGCTGCGCCTGAGCCCCTCGGCGATGAGCCGGGCGCTCCAGCGCTTGCGCGAGACGACCGGCGACCCGCTCCTGGTTCGGGCTGGGCGCGGCCTCGTTGCCACGCCGCGTGCGCTCGCGCTGCGCGAGAAGGTCGGCCGGCTGGTGGAGGAGGCGGAATCCGTCCTGCGGCCGCAGGAGGAACTCGATCTGAAACGGCTGGTCCGGACCTTCACGCTGCGCACCAGCGATGGCTTCGTCGAAAATTTCGGGCCGTGCCTCCTTGGCCGGCTCGGCGCGGAAGCCCCCGGGATACGCTTGGCCTTCGTGCAGAAGTCGGACAAGGGCAGCGGCCCGCTTCGGGACGGGAGCGTCGATCTCGAAACAGGTGTGGTGGGTGAGGCGACAGGGCCGGAGTTGCGCACGCAGGCTCTGTTCCGGGACCAGTTCATCGGCGTCGTGCGCAATGGCCACGCTTTGAGCGGGGGCGAGGTTACGCCGGCCCGCTACGCCGCCGGCAGGCACATCCTTGTTTCACGGCGGGGGCAGGAGAAGGCGGCTGTCGGCATCGATGATACCCTGAAGTCGATCGGATTGGAGCGCGAGATCGTTACTATCGTAGGCGGCTTTTCGAGCGCCCTGGCGCTGGCTCGCTCCTCGGACCTGATCGCCAGCGTTCCTGAACGCCACACGAGCGCTTTGCGTCGGGGAATGCACAGCTTCCCGCTGCCCTTCTCCCTACCGCAGATCACGGTTTCGCTGCTCTGGCATCCGCGGCTCGATGCCGATCCGGCGCATCGCTGGCTGCGCGGCTGCATCCGCGAAGTTTGTATTGCGCAGGGCTCGGACATGTCGGCCATGGCAAGTTGAGAAGCGGCGCGCTTCAACTTCTAACTTCACGCGCCCTTAGTCCGTTCTCCACGCTCGAAACACCAATGACCGAGGCGGCTGCCTCGCCGGCAGAGGCGATGTCCGCTTCGCTTCCAACCGTACCGGAGAGCACGACGATATTGCCCAAAGCGATCACTTCCATATCGCTCGTATCGATCGCAGTTGCGTAGCGAAGGAAGTGCAGAACCTTCTCCGCCAGATCGTCATCGGTCAGATGAGGATCGTCGTCCTTGTGAGAGTAGTTCGGGTATTCGCTTGGCATTTCTGGTAGTTCCTGTCCTTGATCGCAACGCTTGGCAGCCCCGGAATGTTCCGGTCGCGCATGGCCGTTCTCGCGCTGATTCATCTGTAATTGCTGCATGTTGGCTTGGGTTGGCCTCTAATCAAGACGGCCGGCAGCATGCGCCTCCCTTGCCTCCGCGGCGCGAACAGGGCTATGGCTTGGAAACCCATCAAGGCTCTTCCATGTCCGACGTCTTCCTGAACGTTCTACCGATCTTCGTCCTGATCCTGACCGGCTGGCTCATCGTCCGGCTCGGCTATCTGAAGCCGACTGTCGGCGAGGCGCTCGGCGATTTCGTCTTCCGCGTCGCGGTGCCGGTGCTTCTCTTCCGTACCATCGCCGAGGCGGATTTCAAGGAAGGGTCGCCCTGGCCGCTCTGGGTCGCCTATTTCTCCGGCGTCGCGGTGACCTGGACCATTGGCCATCTGGCGGCGACGCTCGGCTTCGGCCGGGACGCGCGCATGGGTGTGCTTGCAGGCGTTTCGTCCGCCTTCGCCAATACGGTCTTCATAGGCCTGCCCCTTGTTTCCCGCCTTGTCGGGGAAGAGGGTATCGTTGCGCTGTCGATCCTGCTCTCCGTCCATCTGCCGGTCATGATGATTGCCGGAACGGTGATGATGGAGCGCGCGGAACGCCAGACGACCGGCGCACCGGGGCAGGGCATCTGGAAGCTCATGGGCGGAGTTGCCCGCAACCTCGTCCGTAATCCCCTCGTGATCGGCCTTGTCTTCGGCGCTCTCTTTCATCTCCTCGGACAACCCCTCGGCGGGCCCGTGAAGACCATCGTAGATCAGCTCGCGGGCGTGGCAGCGCCCGCAGCGCTCGTTTCGATCGGCATGGCGCTCGATAAATACGGTCTCGCCGGCAATACCGGGCTCGCGGCCGTGACGAGCACCCTCAAGCTCCTGGTGCTGCCGGGCGCCGTGTTCGCCGCCTGCCACCTGCTGGGTCTGAACGACAGCTGGACCGCGGCGCTGGTGCTCACCTCATCCGTCCCGACCGGCGTCAACGCCTGGCTGATCGCCAACCATTTCAATGTCGGGCACGCGCTCGCCTCCTCGACCATCACGCTGACCACCGCGCTCGGCGTCGTCAGCGTGTCGGTATGGGCCTATCTGCTGATGTGACCGGGTGCCCACTCGCCTGCCTCGAGTTCTGCCCCTGCCCCTCAACCGCCTGCCGGCACCTTCTCCCCGCATGCGGGGAGAAGGTGCCTGTGGCGACGCTTGCGTTCAAGACCGCGTCTCGCTGGCGCGCCCGGGAGGATTCTGAGCGTTCGGCTTGTCCCTTCTCCCCGCAAGCGGGGAGAAGGTCGCGGCAGCGGGATGAGGGGGCGGCATTCCAGACCGTAGGCTGCGCTCAGAACAGCCGGTCGAGCCAGCCATGCGGGTCCGGCGCGCGGCCGTTCTGGATGTCGAGCAAGGCTGCCTTCAGGCGTCCGGCAACCGGGCCGGCTCCGCCGTCGCCAATGGTGAAGCTGTGTTCGCGGCCCTTGACCTTGCCGATCGGCGTTACGACTGCAGCCGTCCCGCAGGCGAAGGCCTCGGTGAGGCGGCCGCTTTCCGCATCCGCCCGCCATTGATCTATGGCGTAGGGCTCTTCACGCACCGTAAGCCCCATATCGCGGGCAAGCGTGATCAGCGAGTCGCGGGTGATGCCCGGCAGGATCGTGCCCGTCAGCGGCGGCGTCTGCAGCGAGCCGTCGCGGAAGACGAAGAAGACGTTCATGCCGCCGAGCTCTTCGACGAAGCGGCGTTCCACTGCGTCGAGGAACACCACTTGCTCGCAGCCCTCCTGCATCGCCTCCGCCTGCGCCGCGAGGCTCGCGGCATAGTTGCCGCCGCATTTGGCCTCGCCGGTGCCGCCGGGCGCTGCCCGGGTGTAATTCTCCGAAACCCATATGGTAACGGCCGGGGCACCGCCCTTGAAGTAGGAACCGACCGAGGAAGCAATCACGCAGTAGAGATACTCAGCCGAAGGCTTCACGCCGAGGAGCACTTCCGTCGCGATCATGAACGGCCGGAGATAGAGCGCGGCTCCTTCGCCGGCGGGTATCCAGTCGCGGTCGATACGAACCAGTTCGCGCACGGATTGGACGAACAGCTCCTCCGGCAGCGGCGCCATTGCGAGCCGAAGGGCGGAGTTGCGAAAACGGCGCGCATTGGCATCGGGGCGAAACAGCGTGGCGCCGCCGTCGGGCAGGCGATACGCCTTCATGCCCTCGAAGATCTCCTGGGCGTAGTGCAGCACGAGTGTCGACGGATCGAGATCGAATGCCTTCCGCGGGCCGATCTTCGCATCGTGCCAGCCGCGCCCCTCGGAATAGCGGATCGTCACCATGTGATCGGTGAACACGCGCCCGAAGCCCGGATTCGCAAGCAGCGCATCGCGCTCGCTGGCCGCCACTCGGGTCGGGTTCTGCTCGAACAGGAAAGTCTGCTCACCGCTACCGGTCATCTGTCGTCTGCTCCTTCGTTCCGAGCGGTTGGTGTCGCTCGCATTGCATATGTCGAATGGCGGAGGCCATTCTATATCATGATGCGGCCAGGCTCATCACGTCTGCGGGATGTGAAAAAACCCGATCGACCGACCGGGTTTTCAGGAAGACTGGCCTTGTGCTGGCCGCAATCAGTTTGCCGGAGCCGGCGCTGGAGCGCCGGGCTGACCTGCCGGAGCAGCCTCGCCTTCAGCCGGAGCGGGAGCTGCTCCGCCTTCAGCCGGGGCCGGGCTGGCTTCAGTGGCTGCGGGAGCCGCACCGCCTTCGGCAGTCTGTCCCTCCTGACCTGCAGCCGGTGCCGCCTCGGTCGAGCCTGCCGCGCCGGCGTCCGGCAGCGGGGCCGGGCTGTCCGCCTGCTCACGCAGCCAGGCGATCAGGTTGGCGCGCTCGTCGACTTTCTTGATGCCGGCGAAGCCCATGGCCGTGCCCGGCACGTGCTTCTTCGGCGCTTCGAGGAAGTAGCTCAGATGATCGTAGTCCCACACGACCTTGCCGCCTTCTGAGAAGGTCTGCATGCCCGCGGAATAGCTGAAGCCCTCATGCGAGGCGACCGGGCGGTTGACGACGCCCCAGAGATTCGGGCCGACCTTGTTCGGTCCGCCCTTATCCACGGTATGACAGCTTGCGCATTTCTTGAACACGGCCTCGCCGGCGGAGGCATCGGCGCTGGCGAGCAGCGGTCCGATCGGTTCGGATTTCGCTTCCTCGCCTCCGGCAGCGCCCGCTTCGCCTGCCGTTTCCTCGGCGACGATGGCGAAACCTTCCTTCTCGGGAGCTTCGGAATGGAAAATGCCTTCCGACGCAATGGATACGGACATCAGAACGAAGACCGTACCCAACAAGGCACCCACACCCATGTTCACATATGGATTCATCTGCAAACGCTCCCTTAGCCACCGGCACAAACAAAAAGCCGGCCCATCTTGAAATCGCGCGGAACCTATGTCTTTTGGCTCTGCGTTGCAACAGAGATTATCAACCCCGGAGTGAGACGTTTTGACACTTTCTCCGGGTTTTTGAAGGCCGGACAATGAATCGTGAACAATCGGGCAAAACCCTCGTACTCATTCCGGCGCGCATGGCTTCGACGCGCCTTCCCGGCAAGCCGCTCGCCGATATTTGCGGGCTGCCGATGATAGTGCAGGTGGCAAGGCGGGCGGCTGAAGCCGAGGTCGGGCGGATCGTGGTGGCGGTCGATCATCCCGATGTCTTCGCGGCCGTGACCGGCGCCGGTTTCGAGGCGATCATGACGCGCGTCGATCACCAGTCCGGTTCCGACCGGATCCACGAGGCGCTCCTGAAGGCCGATCCGCACGGCGAAGCGGAAATCGTCATCAACGTGCAGGGCGATCTTCCTTCCATCGAGCCCGGTCCGATTCGTGCCGCGCTGAAGCCGCTGGAAAATCCCTCGACCGACATCGCCACACTGACCGTGGCGATCACCGACGAACACGAAAAGACCAATCCCAACGTCGTCAAGGTCGTCGGCTCCCCGCTGTCCGACAGTCGCTTTCGCGCACTCTATTTCACCCGCGCCACCGCGCCCTACGGCGAAGGGCCCCTCTATCACCACATCGGGCTTTATGCCTATCGTCGCAAGGCGCTGGAGACTTTCGTTTCGCTGAAGCCGTCGACGCTCGAGAAGCGTGAATCGCTGGAGCAATTGCGGGCGCTCGAAGCGGGCATGCGCATCGATGTCGAGATCGTGGACTCGGTGCCGCTCGGGGTTGACACGCCGGCCGATCTCGACAAGGCCCGCCGCATCCTTTCCGCCCGCGTCTGACATTCTGGCATCAAGGGGACCAAAGTGACCGCCAAGACCAACCGGATTTCATTCCAGGGCGACTACGGCGCCAATTCCGACATGGCCTGCCGCGACATGTTCCCGTCGATGGAGCCGCTGCCGTGCCAGACCTTCGAGGACGCCTTCCTGGCGGTGGAAAACGGCGAGGCCGATCTCGCCATGATCCCGATCGAGAACACGATTGCCGGACGCGTCGCCGACATCCATCACCTCCTGCCGGAATCGCGCCTGCACATCGTCGGCGAATATTTCATGCCGATCCGCTTCCAGCTGATGGTGCTGCCCGGCGTCGGGCGCGAGGAAATCCGCACCGTGCACAGCCATATCCACGCGCTCGGCCAGTGCCGCAAGATCGTGCGTGCCAACGGGTGGAAGCCGGTGGTCGCGGGCGATACGGCCGGCGCCGCCAAGCTCGTCAAGGAAGTGGGCGACCGCTCGATGGCGGCGCTTGCTCCGCGCCTTGCCGCCGACCTCTACGGCCTCGACATCATTGCCGAGAACGTCGAGGACACCGACAGCAACGTCACGCGATTCGTCGTGCTGTCCAGAGAGGAGAGCAGGGTCGCCCGCACCTCGAAGGACGAACTGATCATCACGACCTTCGTCTTCAACGTGCGCAATATCCCGGCGGCGCTCTACAAGGCGATGGGCGGTTTCGCGACGAACGGCATCAATATGACCAAGCTCGAGAGCTACCAGCTCGGCGGCAAGTTCGTGGCGACCCAGTTCTATGCGGACATCGAGGGGCATCCGGACGATACAGGCGTGCGCCACGCGATGGACGAGCTGCGCTTCTTCTCGGAAAATGTGCGCATCCTCGGCACCTATCCGGCGCATCCGATGCGCGGCGTCCTCTGACCACGCAGTGCGGTTTCGATCGACCCACGCCACCTTCGGGAGCGGCACAGGAAAATGGCAAAAGTCGTTAACCGGCTACGCGTCCAGTGCATGCCTAATTTGCAATCATGGAACTACTTAACTCTTAGGCAAATGCCTATTTAGCTCTCGTACGAAGAAGGAGCTAAAAAGATGAAAATCCGTCAGAAGATTACGGAATACGTAAAGATGCGCCGTGCGGTCCGCGAGCTGAACGCCCTCGACGATCACGCCCTGAGCGATATCGGTATTTCCCGTTCCCAGATTCAGGCTGCCGTTTACGGCCGCTAATACCGGGATGGCCACGCGCCGCATTTGACCGCGCGACATCCGAAGTCTTCCACACCCCGCCTCCGTGCGGGGTGTGAGCGTTTTATACGCACGGTTGCTTACGGGCGGCATGGCTACTCGTCGTAAAGGCAGACACGCAGGCGATGCCCGTCCGGATCGAGTGCGACGAAGGTCGGCCCGAAATCCATCCGTGTCAGTTCCTGGGCGATCGGCAGGCCCATTGCGCGCCATTCCTCGTAACGCGCACGCACAGCCTCTTCCCCTTTGACCATGAAGGCGACTTCGGCTCGGCTGCCGTCGCCGATAGGCTGAGGCTGCACTTTCTCCCTTGCCCACAGGCCGAGAACGAAACCGTCCTGCACCTCGAAGGATGAGAAGGTCGGAAAGGTGGCGGTCGGCTCTTTGCCCAGGAGCTTCCTGTAGAATTCGACGCTGGCCGGTGGGTTCATGACGTAGAGGACGATGAGATTGGGTGTTGCCATGATGGTCTCCTTGTTTCGAGACCTGAAGGCTAGCCCGGCATGCTGCCAGTTTCTGTCAGCAGTCTGCGAGGCAGCAAAGAAATCTCCGGGATCAGATTCCGGCGGGATCGATGCTGTTCACGGCGCGCCAGTCCTTGGGCAGGGCTTGGCGGCGGCGCGGATAGCGATCGTCGAGCATCGCTGCTTCTGCAATCCGGTCCGTCCGGAAATGCCGGAAATCCTGCCTCAGTTCGCACCAGGCCGCGAGCACCCGGACCTCTTCGAAAAAACCAAGCGCGAAGGGCCAGACCGTCCGGCGGCTGTCGCGGCCGTCATTGTCGAGGTAGCGCAGTGCGAGCTTGTGTTCGCTGCGGATCGATTTGCGCAAGAGGCTGAGGTCGATCGTTTCTCCACCCGGTTTTCGCGGGCCCACCAGAAGGGTCGAATGCTCGAGTTTCTCTTTCAGGTCCGCCGGAAGCACTGAGCCGATCTTCGCCAGCGCATCGGCGGCTGCGGCCGCAAGCCTTGGATCGCCGCGTTTGGCGACCCAGCGTGACCCTAGCACCAGCGCCTCGATCTCCTCCTCGGAAAACATCATGGGGGGAAGCATGAAGCCGGGCCTGAGCACGTAGCCGATGCCGGGCTCGCCTTCTATGTGCGCGCCCCGGGCCTGCAGGCTGGCTATGTCCCGGTAGAGGGTTCTGAGACTGACGCCGGTTTCCTCGGCGAGCCGCCGGCCGCTGACCGGCTGGCGATAACGCCTCAGCACCTGCATGAGATCGAGCAGGCGTTCCGATCGGGACATGGCACCTCAGCTGCGCTCGGGCCAGGCGAGCCAGTCGCGCATGAGCTGGTGCGCAATGGCCCCCTTCGGCGGCGGAATGTGCTCGTCTCCGGTGTCGGCGACGCCCGTGGCGCGCTCCAGCATCGCCTCGGTTTCCGCCCGCGTGAACCAGCGGACGTCTTCCAGTTCCTGTTCATCGCGCTTGATGGCCGTCGACTTCGCCTCCGCATAGCAGCCGATCATCAGCGAATGCGGGAGCGGCCAGGGCTGCGAAGCATGATAGCGCACGCGGCCGATACGGATGCCGGACTCCTCGAGCGTTTCGCGCCGCACCGCGTTCTCGATCGTCTCGCCCGGTTCGACGAAACCGGCGAGGCAGGAATACATGCCCGGCGTAAAATGCGGGCTGCGTCCGAGCAGGCATTGATCGCGCTCGATATCGATCGTCAGCATGATGACCACCGGATCGGTACGCGGAAAGACCATGTGCCCGCAGGCCGTACAGATGCGCCGGTAGCCGCCGGCCGCCCCGTCCATCGGGCCGCCGCAGCGGCCGCAAAATCGGTTGCCGGCGTTCCAGACGATGAGGCTCGATGCCTGCGCGAATTGCCCCAGCAGGTTTTCCGGCAGCATCTGCTGGCGATAGAGCATGCGGGCATCGGCGATCTTGAAGGGCTCCGGCACCGTCTCCTCCGTCAGTCCCGAAGGCACGGCAAGACGCGGCTCGCCGTTCGGCAGAAAACCGAGCAGGACCGCATCGTCCATGGTCGGCTCCAGCCCCGCCAGTTCATAGGGCGCGAAAAGCGGATCGATGATCTTCTCGTCGTGCTTGACGATCAGCTTTGCTCCGGAAAAAGCCAGGAAATGCGCGCCGGGATGCTTGAGCGCCGCCTCGATACAGTCGTCCGGGCGATGCTCGGACCGGCGATCCAGGTGGTTCTCCGCGAAGGCGACGAGCGTGCTCGGCTCGGGGTGCGGACTGTGAAGATCGAAGATCGTTTTCGTCATGCTCAGAGATTTTCCATGATGCGTGCTGCCAATGCCCTATGCTCCTCCTCCGGCCACGGCTCGGCCTTGCCGAAGCCCCAGACCGGGCCCGGCCAGTTCGGATCGCCTTCGCGACGGGCGATGATATGCACATGAAGCTGCCGGACGATGTTGCCGAGCGCGCCGATATTGATCTTTTCGGCGCCGGTCGCCTTCTTCAGACCCGCCGCCACCAGATTGGTCTCGAAGGTCAGCATCGCCTGGTCGAGCGGCGTCAGTTCGAAGACCTCGGATATGTCGGCGCGCTGGGGTACGAGGATCAGCCACGGCCAGCGGCGATCGTTCATCAGCCGCATCTGGCACAGCCCGAGCGTGCCGATCGGGATGCCGTCGCGCTCAAGTCGCTCGTCAAGCGTGAAGGTCGTCAAGAAATTCTCCTCGGCATCAAACGGATTCGTTTTGTTTTGCATATCGATACCAGTTTTTTGAAGGCTTGGCTTGCATTTGCTGCGGATATTGCCGATATGAAAGCCGGGAGGTTGGTGGTGGACGAGCCACTCGCCAACCGGGTCAGGTCCGGAAGGAAGCAGCCCTAACGAGCCCCGGCACGGGTCATCGTGCCAGCCTCCCACCTTCTCCGTCCTGTCGGGACACCACCTTCTTCGTCCCTGTCGGGGCACCACTTTCTTTGTCCCTGTCGGGACAAGAGTTCGAACAGCGGCAGGGTCGATGAGCGACGAAGCGCCCACTTCATCCCCGATTTTACCCGTCGAGAAACCGGCCGCCTACCGTGTTCTGGCGCGCAAATACCGCCCCAAGGACTTCTCCGACCTGATGGTCGGCCAGGAGCCGATGGTGCGCACGCTCACCAACGCCTTCGAAACCGGCCGCATCGCCCAGGCCTATATGCTGACCGGCGTTCGCGGCGTCGGCAAGACGACGACGGCGCGCATCCTCGCACGGGCGCTGAACTACAAGACCGCCGAGATCGACAAGCCCACCATCGACCTGCGCGTCCCCGGCGAGCATTGCCAGGCGATCATGGACGGCCGCCATGTCGACGTGATCGAGATGGACGCCGCCTCGCATACCGGGATCGACGACATCCGCGAGATCATCGAGCAGGTACGCTATCGGCCGGTCTCCGCGCGCTACAAGGTCTATATCATCGACGAAGTGCACATGCTCTCGATGCAGGCTTTCAACGGCTTGCTGAAGACGCTCGAAGAGCCGCCGGAGCATGTGAAGTTCATTTTCGCGACGACCGAAATCCGTAAGGTTCCGATTACCGTCCTGTCGCGCTGCCAGCGCTTCGATCTCAGGCGCATCAGCGCTTCCGATCTGGTCGGCCTCTTCTCCACCATTCTCGGCAAGGAGGGCGTGCCCTTCGATGCGGAGGCGCTGGCGATGGTGGCGCGGGCAGCGGAAGGCTCGGCGCGCGACGGCCTGTCGCTGCTCGATCAGGCGATCGCCCATGGTGGGGGTTCGGTCGAAATCGAAACCGTGCGCTCGATGCTCGGCCTTGCCGACCGGGCGCGGATCGTCGACCTGTTCGAGCATGTCATCAAGGGCGACGTCGCCGGAGCGCTTAATGAATTCGCCGCGCAATACGAAGCCGGCGCCAATCCGACCGTGGTCCTCACCGACCTTGCCGACTTCACCCACCTGGTGACAAGGCTGAAATATGTGCCGGACGCGGTCAACGACCAGTCGCTCAGCGAGATCGAGCGCACGCGCGGGGCCGAATTCGCCGGCAGCGTTGCCGTGACGACGCTTTCGCGCGTCTGGCAGATGCTGCTCAAGGGCATTCCCGAGGCGGAGAGCTCGGCGCGCCCCGCAGGTGCTGCCGAGATGGTGCTGATCAGGCTCGCCCATGCCGCCCATCTGCCTTCGCCCGAAGAGGCCGCGCGGCGGCTTCTCGATCTTTCGGGCGGCGAAGGCGGCGGGCGCCCGGCCCCGAACGGCGGTGGCGGTGGCGGCGGCGGTGCGCAGGCGCCTGCAGGCACCCCCGTCGAGGCTCGCGCCGTGGAGACGGCAGTCTCGCGTCCAAGCGGCAATGGCGCGACCATGCTGCGCGCCGTACCGAGCTCCGCGCCCCAGCCGATCAGTGTCGGCCGCATCGAAGAGCGCACCGTCGCAAGCGCCGCTGCGAAACCCGAACCGAAGGTTCCTGTCAATTCCATCGGCGACATCGCCGATCTCTGCGCCAAGAATCGCGACATCAAGCTGAAGACGATGGTGCGCGGTTTCCTGAGGCTCGTGCATATCGAACCCGGCAGGCTCGACGTCAATCTGCCCGACGACGCACCGAAGACGCTGCTGAACGAACTCGCCGTCAAGCTCAAGGAATGGACGGGTATCCATTGGGTCGTGAGCTACAGCCGGGAGCAGGGAGAGCCGACGCTTGTCGAGGCCGAACAGCGTGCGCAGGAGCAGCGCGTCAACGATGCGCGCCAGGACCCGGACGTCGCTGCCATTCTTGCGCGCTTTCCAGGGGCCAGAATCACCGACGTGCGCATCCGCGCGGCGGAAGAGGAGGTCGAGAGCCTCGCTCCGGCCGCGGCCGAATCCGAGGACGGCGACATCGTCCCGGGCGACGACATCGAGTAGCCGCATCGCACGGACGCGGCGCTTCAGAGCATTTCCGGGAAAGTGTAACGGTTTTCCGTCCGGACGTGCGTAGGGCCAGAGAATACCAGAGAACAGGAGACGATGATGCGCGACATCATGGGCATGATGGGCAAGGTCAAGGAAATGCAGGCCAAGATGGAGAAGATGCAGGCGGAGATCGCCGCGCTCGAAATCGACGGCACCTCCGGCGGCGGGCTCGTCACCGTCCGTCTCGACGGCAAGGGCCACATGAAGAGCCTGAAAATCGATCCCTCGCTCTTCAAGGAAGACGATGTCGAGATCCTCGAAGACCTGATCGTCGCGGCCCACAAGGATGCCAAGGACAAGGCCGAGGCGGTGCAGGCGGAAAAGACCCGCGAACTGACCGCGGGCCTGCCGATTCCTCCGGGCATGAAGCTGCCGTTCTGATCCTCGGCTCCGCCGAGGCTGGCGCCAGCCGAGATGCGTGCTATCTTGCGGACCGTTTTCTGGAGGAGGGAATGACATGACCGTCGCATCGCTGCTCGTCTTTGCCGGGGCACTGCTGATTGCCGCCGGGTCGCCGGGGCCGAGCATTGCCGCGCTCGTCGCCCGGGTGCTGTCCAAGGGCGCGCGCGACGTCCTGCCGTTCCTCTCGGCCATGTGGATCGGCGAGGCGATCTGGCTCTCCTTTGCGGTTGCCGGTCTCGCGGCGATCGCCGAGACGTTCCATTGGATGTTTGTCGCGATCAAATGGGCGGGCGTCGCCTATCTCCTCTTCCTCGCCTGGAAGATGTGGTCGGCTGAGCCGCAAATGCCGGGCGAAAGCCTGCCGGAGTCGCGATCGGCATCGAAGATGTTCTTCGCCGGTCTGACGGTTACGCTCGGCAATCCCAAGATCATGATGTTCTATGTGGCGCTGCTGCCCTCGATCATCGATCTCGGCTCGGTCGGCATCTTCGGCTGGGCCGAGCTGGTCGCCACCATGTTCGTCGTCCTCGTCGTCATCGATCTCGCCTGGGTGCTGATGGCCGCAAAGGCACGGCAGTTCCTCAAGAGCCGCCGTGCGGTCAGGATCGTCAATCGCGCCAGTGCGGGCACGATGGCCGGCGCGGCGGTGGCTATCGCCACGCGCTGAAGCCCGTACGATTCCGTTTGGCGGCGATAGACGGTTGGTCTAAAAGCCGGGCATGGCAAAGCGAGTCACCGGCCCTGAAATCGAAAAGCTCATCCAGCTCCTGGCGAAGGTCCCGGGCCTCGGGCCCCGTTCCGCCCGCCGCGCGGCGCTGCATCTCGTCAAGAAGAAGGAGCAGTTGCTCGGACCCCTTGCCGAGGCTATGGGCGAGGCCCATCGCAAGGTCAAGATCTGCTCCTGCTGCGGCAATGTCGACACCATCGACCCCTGCACGGTCTGCACCGACGAACGGCGCGACCAGGCGGTGATCATCGTGGTCGAGGACGTCGCCGATCTTTGGGCGCTGGAGCGCGCCGGCGCCATGAACGCCGCCTATCACGTGCTCGGCGGCACGCTGTCGCCGCTCGACGGCGTCGGGCCGGAGGATCTGAACATAAGGGGCCTCATCGACCGCGTCGCCAAGGGTGGCGTGCGCGAACTGATCATCGCCGTCAACGCGACCGTCGAGGGCCAGACGACGGCGCATTACATCACCGATCAACTCGAAGGCATGGAGGTGAGGATCACGCGCCTCGCCCATGGCGTGCCCGTCGGCGGCGAGCTCGACTATCTCGACGAGGGAACGCTGGCCGCAGCGCTTAGGGCCAGAACGGTGATTTGAGCATTCGCCTCCGCAGCTTCAGTTTCAAGGAAAAGAGATGCTGAGATTCCTTTCCGTTCTGCTCCTGGCCTGTCTGTCTTTTGCTACCTTCTCCTTCGCCGCTTCCAAGGCCGACGTCGAAACGCAGTTCCGGCAGTGGCTTCGAAACGATCTCTGGCCGGAGGCGCAGAAGGCCGGCGTATCGAACGCGGCCTTCGAAGCAGCCTTCAAGGGCGTTAGGCTCGACTGGGATCTGCCCGACCTCGCGCCGCCCGGCTTCCCGAACCCGAAGCAGCGCAAGCAGAGCCAGGCCGAGTTTTCCGCTCCCGGATCCTATTTTTCGGAAAAACGCCTGCAGGGTCTTGCTGCGACCGGCCGCAGCCTCGCCTCCGCCCACGCATCGACCTTGAAGCGGATCGAGAGGACCTATGGTGTTCCCGGGCCGATCGTCCTTGCCATATGGGGCAAGGAATCCGGCTTCGGTCGGGCGAAGATCCCGTATCCGATCATGGATGTGCTGGCGACCAAGGCTTTCATGTCGACCCGACCGGAGCTTTTCCGGCGCGAACTGATCGCGGCGCTGCATATTCTCGACAGCGGTGACGTTCAGGAGGCGCAGATGCGCGGCTCCTGGGCAGGTGCCATGGGCCAGCCGCAGTTCCTGCCTTCGAGCTTTCTGAAATATGCCGTCGATTTCGACGGGGACGGACGCCGCGACATCTGGAATTCCGTGCCGGACAGCCTTGCTTCGATTGCCAATTATCTGGCGCAGAAGGGCTGGCAGAGGGGGCGCGACTGGGGTTTCGAGGTCGCGATCCCCTCGGGCGTCTCCTGCGCTCAGGAGGGCCCGGACCTTGCCCGCCCGATCGCCGAATGGGCCGGCATGGGGATCGGCCGCATTTCGGGCAGGGCCTTCCCGGCGGCAGAACGTGCCGCCGCAGGCATGATGCTGGTCCCGGCGGGGACCCATGGACCGCAATTCATCGTCACGCCGAATTTCTACGTGATCAAGGAATACAATAATTCCGATCTCTACGCGCTTTACATCGGCAATCTGGCCGATCGCATCGCTGCCGGCGGCGGCGCCTTCCGCGGCAGATGGGGCGATGTCGGCGGCATGTTGCGATCCGATGTGCTCGGCATGCAGAAGGCGCTGGTCGCGAAAGGCTACGACGTCGGCAAAGCCGACGGGCTGCCGGGCTACAAGACGCGCCGCTCGCTCGGCGACTGGCAGGCGAAGAGCGGCCTCGAGCCGACCTGCTTTCCGGATGTTTCGCTGAAAGCAAAGCTGCGGTGATCTTCGGTCGGATGCGGCACGCGTCCGCCCCTCATCCGCCTGCCGGCACCTTCTCCCCGCAGGCGGGGCGAAGGCGCAAGCGGCGATCGCCTCGGCCATCATAATCACCAGCGTTTCACTGTGCCACGTTCCCTCTCCCCGCATGCGGGGAGAGGGTTAGGGTGAGGGGCTTGATCACGCCCCTCGGTCTCAGTGCATCTCGACGGATCGCTTGTAGCGCTCGTAGTGATCGGGAACGATCGTCTGGCGCTCGATCATGCGATGGACGCGCGGCGGGTTGGGGCCGCGATGGAATGCGGTCAGCTTGTCGCCGACGGCGGCGTCGGCCTGGGTGCGCCGCTGATTGTGGCGGACATATTCGACCCAGGTCGGCACGTGGTAGGTCTCGGTCCAGGTGGTCGGGTTTTCGAGGTCGCGCATCAGCGCCCAGTGGCCGGCTCCGTCGCGGATGCGGATACGCCTGCGCTCCGCCATCGTCTTCAGGAATTCGGGGATGTCCTCATCGGCGATTTCGTAGTCGATCATGACGACTATGGGTCCGCTGCGCGGCTTCAGGTCGAGCTCTAGCAGCGGTTCGTTGAAGCGGTTGAGCGGGTCGAGATTGAGCGACTTGAATTCCGGCAGGGCGAAGCGCAGTCCGATCGCCGCCCCCGCCAGCATCAGAAGGCAGGAGCCGATGAGCGCGTTGGCCGCGCCGTATTGTTCGGCAGTGACGCCCCAGAGCCAGCTGCCGCCGGCAATCCCGCCGAAGGTCATGGTCTGGTAGAGCGAAAGCGCCCGGCCGACGACCCAGCGCGGCGTGGAGAGCTGCACCGTCGTGTTGAAGAGCGACAGCGCCAGGACCCAGCAGGCGCCGGAAACGGCGAGCACGAGGCAGGTCAGCCAGGCCTGCGTGCTGATGGCCGTGACCAGGGCGCTGAAGGCGAAGCCGGCGAAGGCATAGCGCACGATCGCCTCGCTCGTGAGGAATTCCCTTAGTCTCGCGCTCAGGAGCGCGCCGCCGATCGCGCCGACGCCGAAGGCGCCGAGCATGACGCCGTAGGTGAGCGGGCCGCCGCCGACGAGGTCGCGTGCCACCAGGGGCAGCAGTGCAAGTATGGCGCTGGCCGAAAGGCCGAAGGCGAAGCCGCGCACGAGCACCTTGCCGATATTGGGCGACATCGCCACGTAGCGCAGCCCTGCAGAAACCGCGCGCCCGAGCGTCTCGCGCGGCAGCCGGTTTTCCGGAGTGACCGGTTTCCACCGGGCGAGCGCGAAGAGGATCGCGAAATAGCTGAGCGTGTTGGCTGCAAAGGCGGCCGCCGCACCCGCGGCCGCGACGATGGCGCCGCCGATCGCCGGACCGACGCTGCGGGTAAGATTGAACCCCATGCTGTTCAGCGCCACCGCCGCCGGCAGATCGTCGCGCGGAACCATGTCGCCGACCGAGGCCTGCCAGGAAGGATTGTTGAGGGCCGTGCCGCAGCCGAGAAGAAAGGTGAAGATGAGCAGGAGCCACGGCGTAACGATACCGTAATAGGCGCAGACGGTGAGCAGCGCCGAGACGGCGAGCATGAAGCTCTGCGCGACGAGCATGATCCGCCGCCGGTCGAAATTGTCGGCAAGTGCGCCGGAAACCAGCGAGAAGAGCATGATCGGCAGCGAGGTCGACGCCTGCACCAGCGCCACCATGTTCACCGATTGCGAAATGGACGTCATGAGCCAGGCCGCACCCACGGCCTGGATCAGCCCGCCGAAATTGGAGGCAAGGCTCGCGATCCAGATGGTGCGGAAGATGTCGTGCCTGAAGGGCGCCAACGGCGATATGCGGTTCGTCACCTCTGAACTCTTTCGGTTGATCGTCATGTGGATTGCTTCGTTATAAACCTCGAAACGGGATGCGCCAGACGCTGAAACTTGCGATGGGGCCGAAAGGTCCGGCCCGGCGCCTGCGCGACCCTTGCAATTTACGGCAATGAAGCGTATATGAGCCTCAAATTCTTGATCGGTTAGATGAAGAGTGGGGCCGTGAGGACCCGCTCTTTTTTATTAGCCGGTCCGACGAGGAGAGGATCGTTTGTCCGACACGACAACGGCTGAAAATACGAATGAACCCCGGCTGATTACCGAAACCGGCCTCGACCGGCGTGTTGCCGACATCATCGAGCCGGTGCTCGTGGATATGGGTTTCCGCCTGGTGCGCGTGCGCATGTCCGGTCAGAACGGCCTGACGCTGCAGGTCATGACCGAACGCAACGACGGCACCATGACCGTCGAGGACTGCGAGGAGGTCTCCAAGGCGATCTCGCCGGTTCTCGATGTGGAAGATCCGATCGACAAGGCGTATCATCTCGAAGTGTCGTCCCCGGGCATCGATCGCCCCATGGTGCGCAGGTCCGACTTCATCCGCTGGCAGGGCCATCTGGTGAAGTGCGAGACGTCGGTCATGGTCGAAGGGCGCAAGCGCTTCCGCGGCAAGATCGTTTCGGTGGACGAGGATGGTTTCCGGCTCGAGCGCGACCAGCCCGCCTATGGCGAAGAGGCGGCAGTCGCGATCCCGTTCACGGCGCTGTCGGAGGCGCGGCTGATCCTGACGGACGACCTCATCCGCGACGCGCTGACGGCCGACAAGAAAGCCAAGGCCGCGCGCGCCGCCAACGAAAACTTCGAAGACGAAGACACGGATAACGAATAAGGCTGGGTGCGCTTTCGATGCGCCTGCAACAGACGGAGACAAGACATGGCAGTCAGTGCTAACCGGCTCGAACTTCTGCAGATCGCAGATGCTGTGGCACGCGAAAAGGTGATCGACCGCGAGATCGTTCTGGCCGCGATGGCGGACGCGATCCAGAAGGCGGCTCGTTCGCGTTACGGTTCGGAATCGAACATTCGCGCCGACATCAATCCGAAGACCGGTGAAATCCGTCTCCAGCGTCTCCTGGAAGTGGTCGAAAAGGCCGAGGACTATTCGACCCAGATCCCGATCGAGCTCGCCCGCGACCGCAATCCCGATGCAAAGCTCGGCGATTTCATTGCCGATCCGCTGCCGCCCATGGACTTCGGCCGCATCGCCGCCCAGTCCGCCAAGCAGGTGATCGTGCAGAAGGTGCGCGAAGCCGAGCGCGATCGCCAGTACGAGGAATTCAAGGATCGTGTCGGCGAGATCGTCAACGGCACCGTCAAGCGCGTCGAGTACGGCAACGTCATCGTCGATCTCGGCCGTGGCGAGGGCATCATCCGCCGCGACGAGATGATCCCGCGTGAGAACATGCGCTATGGCGACCGCGTCCGCGCCTTCGTCTACGACGTCCGCCGTGAGCAGCGCGGACCGCAGATCTTCCTGTCGCGCACGCATCCGCAATTCATGGTGAAACTCTTCACCATGGAGGTGCCGGAAATCTACGACGGCATCATCCAGATCAAGTCGGTTGCCCGCGACCCGGGCTCGCGCGCCAAGATCGCCGTCGTCTCCAACGATTCGTCGATCGATCCGGTCGGCGCCTGCGTCGGTATGCGCGGCTCGCGCGTGCAGGCCGTGGTCGGCGAGCTCCAGGGCGAGAAGATCGATATCATTCCCTGGTCGCCGGATCCGGCTTCCTTCATCGTCAATGCGCTGCAGCCGGCGGAAGTCGCCAAGGTGGTTCTCGACGAGGACGCCGAACGCATCGAGGTCGTGGTTCCGGACGAGCAGCTTTCGCTCGCGATCGGCCGCCGCGGCCAGAACGTGCGCCTTGCCTCGCAGCTGACCGGCTGGGACATCGATATCCTCACCGAGCAGGAGGAGAGCGAGCGTCGCCAGAAGGAATTCAACGAGCGCACGCAGCTCTTCATGGATGCGCTGGACGTCGACGAGATGGTCGGTCAGGTGCTCGCCTCCGAGGGCTTCGCCCAGGTCGAAGAGCTCGCCTATGTCGAACTCGACGAAATCTCCTCCATCGAGGGCTTCGACGAGGATACGGCAAACGAGCTCCAGACCCGCGCCCGCGAACATCTCGAAAAGCTAGAGGCGGAAATGGATGCCAAGCGCAAGGAGCTCGGCGTTTCCGACGAACTGCGGACGATTGATGGCCTCACCAGCCAGATGCTGGTCGCTCTCGGCGAGGAAGGCATCAAGACGATCGAGGACTTTGCCGGCTGCGCCGCCGACGACCTCGTCGGCTGGACCGAGCGCAAGGATGGCGAGACCAAGCGCTTCGAGGGCATCTTCTCGAAGTTCGAAGTCACCCGGGAAGAGGCCGAAACGATGATCGTGCAGGCTCGTCTGGCCGCCGGCTGGATCACCGAAGAGGATCTGGTCAAGCAGCAGGAGGAGCAGCAGGAACAGGATGAGACGATCGAGGTCGCCGAAGGCGCGGATCAGGACGCCTGATCGCGATGATCGTCGAGATCGATGCCGACAGCCTGCCTGCGGACAAGGGTCCGAAGGACCGGAACGGCAACAACCGGACCTGCATCGTCACGCGTGAGAGCGGCTCTCCTGAAGAGTTGATCCGCTTCGTCGCCGGACCCGACGGCGTCGTCGTTGCGGATCTGAAGCGGCAGCTCCCGGGGCGCGGATGTTGGGTCAAGTCCGAGCGGCAGCTCGTGGAAAAAGCGGTGGCGAAGAAGCTCTTCGCCCGCGCTCTTCGCGCCGAAGTAAAGGCGAATGCCGGGCTCGCGGACGAGGTCGAGAGACTTCTCGCCGAACAGCTCGCGGGCATGATGAACATGGCGCGCAAGGCGGGCCAGTTCATTTCCGGCGCGACGAAGACGGAGCAGGCGGTGCGCGGCCTTGCCGCGCTAGCCGTCTTTCATGCGATCGATGCGGCCGCGGATGGCGTCCGCAAGATCGATCAGGCCCGCAAGGCGATGAGCTTCGTCAGCGAGGACGAAACGGAAATACCCGCTTTCCGCCCCTTCACGGGGGCGGAAATGGAGGGACTTTTGGGAAGTAATGCCTTTATCCATGCCGCAGCGCTTGCAGGGCAGGCAGGTGAAGGTGTAGTGAAGCGCGCAATCATGCTCGAAAAGTACCGAGGATCCGTCCCGGTCCGGGCCGAAGGCGGCGCTGGCAAGCCACAGCAATGAAGCGCGTCACCGGCAGAGACCGGCATAGCGAGCATTGTTTGAGACAATTTGGAAGACAGGGTCAGGGGTTTCGTATCCGGCCCTGATCGCTAGGAACGGAACGGAATGACGGACAACAAAGACGACAAGACACTCAGCGTAGCGGGCAAGAAGACGCTGACCCTGAAGCCCTCCGGGGTGACACAGGGTACGGTGCGTCAGGATATGGGCCGCGGTCGCACCAAGGCGGTCGTGGTCGAGACCAAGAGAACGCGCGGCCCGCTGAAGCACAAGGACGAGCGCCCGATCACGCCGGTTGCCGCCGCGCCTGCCGCGCGCCCAGCTGAGCAGCGTCCGATGCCGCCTCAGCCCTCGGGCCGTCCGGCTCCTCAGCCGCAGCCGCATCAGCCGCGCCAGGAACAGAACCGCCCTCGCGGCGGTGTTGTCCTGAACGATCTGTCTGCCGGTGAGATGGAAGCCCGCCGTCGCGCCCTGGCGGAAGCCCAGATTCGCGACGCCGAGGAAGCCAAGCGTCGCGCCGAGGACGAAGTGCGCCGCCGGCGCGAAGAAGAAGAGCGCCTCGCCCGCGAGAAGGAAGAGGCCGCGCGCCGTGCCGCCGAAGAGGCCGCACGCCCGCCGGTAGAGGCTGAAAAGACCGAGGAGAAGGTCGAGGCTGCAAGTCCCGCCGTCGGCGAACGCCGTGTCGAGACGCGCCCGCAGCCGGGACGCCCGGCTCCGGCTGCAACGCCGGCAGCGCCGGACGGCGCAGCACTTCGCGGCCGTCGCGGGACCGAGAGCGAGGAAGACGAACGCCGCCGCAGCGGTGCCGGTGCTCCCCGCGGCAAGGTCGTGCGTCCGGAGCCGGCAAAGCCCGCGCCCCGTGCAAAGGGTGACGAGGGCCGGCGCCAGGGCAAGCTGACGCTTACGACGGCTGCCGTCGACGAGGATGGCAGCCAGCGCGGCCGTTCGCTTTCGGCGATGCGCCGCCGTCAGGAGAAGTTCAAGCGCAGCCAGATGCAGGAAACACGCGAGAAGATCTCCCGCGAAGTCGTCCTGCCGGAAACCATCACGATTCAGGAATTGTCGCAGCGCATGTCCGAGCGCGCGGTCGACGTCATCAAGTTCCTGATGAAGGAAGGCCAGATGATGAAGCCCGGCGACCTGATCGACGCCGATCTTGCGGAGCTCATCGCCGGCGAGTTCGGCCACACGGTCAAGCGCGTTTCCGAGTCGGATGTCGAGGAAGGCATCTTCAATATCTCCGACGTGGACGACGACATGCAGTCGCGGCCGCCGATCGTGACGATCATGGGTCACGTCGACCACGGCAAGACCTCGCTGCTCGACGCCATCCGCCACGCCAACGTGGTTGCCGGCGAGGCAGGCGGCATCACGCAGCACATCGGTGCCTACCAGGTCGAGCAGAACGGCCAGAAGATCACCTTCATCGATACGCCCGGCCACGCGGCCTTCACGGCCATGCGCGCCCGCGGCGCCCAGGCGACGGACATCGCCGTCCTCGTCGTCGCGGCCGATGACAGCGTGATGCCGCAGACGATCGAGTCGATCAACCATGCCAAGGCGGCCGGCGTTCCGATCATCGTGGCGATCAACAAGATCGACAAGCCGTCCGCGAATCCGCAGAAGGTCCGCACCGAACTGCTGCAGCACGAGGTCTTCGTCGAATCGATGGGTGGTGAGGTTCTTGACGTCGAGGTTTCGGCGAAGAACCAGACCAACCTCGACAAGCTGCTCGAGGCGATCCTGCTGCAGTCCGAAATCCTCGACCTCAAGGCCAATCCGAACCGGACGGCCGAAGGCACGGTGGTGGAAGCCGAGCTCGACCGCGGCCGCGGTGCGGTTGCGACCGTCCTCGTACAGAAGGGTACGCTCACTCCGGGCCAGATCATCGTCGCAGGCGACCAGTGGGGCCGCGTGCGCGCGCTCGTCAACGACAAGGGCGAACATGTGAAGGCCGCCGGGCCGTCGACACCGGTCGAGGTCCTCGGTCTCTCCGGAACGCCTGCTGCGGGCGATCGCTTCGCCGTCGTCGAGAGCGAAAGCCGGGCGCGCGAGATTTCGGAATATCGCCAGCGGCTCGCCCGCGAGAAGGCGGTTGCCCGCCAGTCCGGTTCGCGCGGTTCGCTCGAGCAGATGATGACCCAGCTTCAGACCTCCGGTGTCAAGGAGTTCCCGCTGGTCATCAAGGGCGACGTGCAGGGCTCGATCGAAGCGATTTCCGGCGCCCTGGACAAGCTCGGCACCGACGAAGTGCGCGCCCGCATCGTTCATTCGGGTGCCGGCGGCATCACCGAGTCGGACGTCTCGCTGGCGGAAGCTTCGAACGCAGCCATCATCGGCTTCAACGTCCGCGCCAACAAGCAGGCGCGGGATGCATCCGAGCGTGCCGGCATCGAAATCCGCTACTACAACATCATCTACGACCTGGTGGATGACGTGAAGGCGGCGATGTCCGGTCTCTTGTCGCCAGAGCGGCGCGAAACCTTCCTCGGCAATGCCGAGATCCTGGAGGTGTTCAACATCACCAAGGTCGGCAAGGTCGCGGGTTGCCGCGTCACCGAGGGCAAGGTCGAACGCGGCGTCGGCGTCCGTCTGGTACGCGACAACGTCGTCATCCACGAAGGCAAGCTCAAGACGCTCAAGCGCTTCAAGGACGAAGTCTCCGAGGTCCAGTCCGGCCAGGAATGCGGTATGGCCTTCGAGAACTACGAGGACATCCGTGCCGGCGACACGATCGAGTGCTTCCGCGTCGAACACGTCACGCGGACGCTCTGATCCGATCCGGCAGGTTATTGGCGAGCGCCGGATCGGCTCCGGCGCTCGCTTTTTTTTGAGTGAGAAGGCGCGCGACGCCGCCCGCCTCTCGCGTGTTGGAACCGATCGCGTTTCGATGGGGCTTGCTACGGCCCGATCGGTGCGATCCAGGGTGAAACGATGGCCAAATCCACATCCTCCGCTCCGTCCCAGCGCATGCTGCGCGTCGGCGAACAGGTGCGCGCAGCGATCACGCAGGTGCTGCAGCGCGGCGAAGTACTCGATCCGCTGATCGAAAACACGGTGATTTCCATTTCCGAAGTGCGCATGTCGCCCGATCTGAAGATCGCCACGGCCTATGTGACCCCACTCGGGGTCGCCGATCACGCGGCGGTCATCGCGGCGCTGAACAAGCATGCGAAATTCATCCGCGGGCGGCTCGGCCCGCAATTGCGGCAGATGAAATACATGCCGGACGTCCGATTCCGGGACGATACCAGCTTCGACAACTATCAGAAGATCGACTCGCTGCTGCGCTCGCCGGAGGTCAGTCGCGACCTCGATCGCGACGCCGACGACGAAGAATAAGCGACAGAACCAATGTCCAGACCCCGCAAGCCAAAGGGCCGCCCGATTTCGGGATGGCTGATCCTCGACAAACCTCTCGATTTCGGTTCGACCGAGGCCGTATCCAAGATCAAGTGGCTGTTCAAGGCGCAGAAGGCGGGCCATGCCGGCACGCTCGATCCGCTCGCATCCGGCATGCTGCCGATCGCGCTCGGCGACGCGACGAAAACCGTTCCCTACGTCATGGACGGCCGCAAGATCTACGAATTCACGGTGGCCTGGGGCGAGGAGCGCTCCACCGACGATCTCGAAGGCGAAGCCGTCCGCTCTTCCGCCGCGCGTCCGGAGGAAGAGGCGATCCGCGCCCTGCTGCCGAAATATACCGGCGTAATCGCTCAGGTGCCGCCGCAGTTCTCCGCGATCAAGATCGGCGGCGAGCGCGCCTATGATCTCGCCCGCGACGGCGAAACCGTCGAGATCCCGGCACGCGAGGTGGAGGTCTTCCGTCTGTCGCTGATCGGTTCGACTCCGAACCTCGCTCACTTCGAGATCGAATGCGGCAAGGGCACCTATGTCCGTTCGCTCGCCCGCGACATGGGCCGCGATCTCGGCTGCTTCGGCCATATCGCGTCGCTGCGCCGAACCTTCGTCGCCCCCTTCGGCGAGGAGGACATGGTGCCGCTCGCCGATCTCGTCGCCCTGGAGGCGGTCGAGGACGATGCGGAACGTCTCGCCGCGCTCGACGCGTATCTGATCGACACGGGAGAGGCCTTGTCCGACCTGCCGCATATCGCCGTCAACGACGACCAGGCGCATCGGCTCCGGATGGGCAACCCGATCATCCTGCGTGGACGCGACGCCCCGCTGCCCACGCCGGAGGCCTATGCCACGGCCCAAGGCAAGCTCGTGGCGATCGGTGAGATCGCGGAGGGCGAGTTCCGGCCGAAGCGAGTCTTCGCCACCCAATAATTCTGCTGGTCGAAAACCGATCTTGCGCGTTTAGAGCGGGATGAGGAAAAGTGCGTGCGGTTTTCCGCCCGCAACCCGCTCTAACTTGCTAGAATCGATCACGTTCGTGATTCAGGTCGATCCGACTTCAATCATCGTGATCTAAAGTCGAGCGGCGCGGCAGACGCGGCGTATACTCGTTGTGCGCTGGTGCCCATGTTGTCATTTCGGGCCTGCCGGCCGCGCTCGGGAAATCTGGAGCCGGGGGCGGTGGGCAGGAAGCGCATGGCACCCGCTCCGGCAAAACGCGGTAGTGATCGGCAAGAGGCGGTAAATATGGTCGAAGCGTCAGAGAAGGGCCGGGAAGATGCTTCATCGGGCAGCCTGCAGGCCGCCGCCGGCTTCGTCCGCGACTATCTTCGCCGGCCGTTTAGCTTCTATCTGATTTCGCTGCTGCTGATAGCCATCATACCGCCCTTCATCTTTTCCTTTGTCATCCTGCAGCGCAATTTGGACGCGCAGAGAGAGGAAGTGACTTCTCTGCTGCGCGCCTCGACCGGGTCGGTCACACGCATCGTCGAGCGCGAGGTCGACGGCATGCTGACGACGCTTCGGGTTCTGGCAAAATCCGGCGCCATCGATCTCGCCGACATGCGAGGTCTCTACGAACGGGCGTCGGTCGCATTGGCGGACACCGATTCCCACCTGATCATCGTCGACGGCAACCACGACCTTCTTCTGAGCACCCGCGTTCCTTTCGGTGCGGCGCTCGGGCGGGCATCGGATCCGGAAATCAATCTCGCCTTGCAGAGTACGGCGCCGCTTGTCTCGGGCGTGTTTCCAGCCGAAGTGGGCAAGGGCTGGGTCTTCACCGTCTATCTTCCGGTGACGACGCCCGACGGAAAGAAGTATCTCCTTGGCCTCAGGCAGGATGCCGAGCGGATGACGAGGGCCGTCAATCGCGACACGCTTTCTCCCGGATGGAATGCCGCGCTCGTCGACGGCAAAGGCAAGGTGATCGTTTCCTCGGACTCCTCGGTAAAGTCCGGCGACCCGTTCTTTCTCGACGAATTGCCGTTGATCAGCATCGGTGTCGGCAATATCAGTGCCGGCGGCGTCGACTACCGCGTCGCCTCGGAGTTTTCGGTGGTGACCGGCTGGCGCATCGTCGCCTGGGCGCCGAGCGAAATCGTCGATCAGCCGATGTTATGGTCGTTCCTCTGGCTGTCCTTCGGAGGGATCATCTTCGCAAGCATCGCGGTCGCCGGTTCGCTGACCATTGCGCGGCTGCTTACGCAGGGCGTCCGGCTGTTGGCCATGGATGCCCAGCGGCTGGGGGCCGGCGAGCCGGTCGAACCGCGCCGCTACATGATCACCGAAGTCGAAGCGGTATCCACCGCCCTCGCAAGCGCTGCGACGGCCCGCGCCAAGGCCGAAAGCGAAATCCGCCTGCTGATGCGGGAGGTCGCGCATCGCGCGAAAAACCAGCTCACCGTCATCCAGTCGATGCTGGCGCAGTCGGCCAATTCGGCGGAGGAGCCGTCGGATTTCGTCGAGGCGTTTCGCAAGCGCCTTGCGGGCCTCGCCCGCTCGACTGACCTGATGGTGGCCAACGCCGCCTCCGGAGTGGACTTCCGCGAGCTCGTGCGCAACCAGATTCAGCCGTTCATGCCGGCCGAGTCCGACCGCGTCGTGCTCAGCGGACCTGCCCTGCGGCTGGACGCGCAGATGGCGCAAACCCTCGGTATGGCGCTGCATGAACTGGCCACCAACGCCATAAAGCATGGAGCGCTCGCTAATCAGGACGGCATGATAAAGGTCGAGTGGTCGGTAGCGGACGGTGCGATCGATATCCGCTGGCGCGAGAGCGGTGCCGATATCGTCGCGCCTGTCGGGAAGAAGGCCCGCAGAGGCTTCGGCACGGTCGTGCTCGAGCGCATGCTCGGCCTTGCGCTTCGTGCGGAGCTGGAAAGGACGATGCATGGGGATGGCATCGAATGGCGGATACGCATCCCGCGCGGCGAGGATCATTCCGCGCAGGAGGCAGGCGGTTGAGGGGCGGAGCGTCCTGCAGCAATTCACCTCGAATGCATGCCGGAGCATCCGTGCGCAACCGGAATTGACGCTACGCGGGAGGCGGTGCCGCGCGGCGCTTTCATGACCCTTTCCTTTTGGAACGGATTCGGTTATAGGCACGCCAGCGAAAGGCGCCGCCTCTTCGTGCGAACGGCCGTAGCTGGACGACATCCCGGCTGCCGGCGACCCTTAAATCCTCGAAACGAAAGGATCAAACGATGTCGGTTACTGCAGAGCGCAAAGCTCAGATCATCAAGGAATTCGCGACCGTAGAAGGCGACACCGGTTCTCCGGAAGTTCAGGTTGCCATCCTGACGGAACGGATCAACAACCTGACCGAACACTTCAAGGACCACAAGAAGGACAATCACTCCCGACGTGGCCTGCTCGCGCTGGTTTCCAGCCGGCGGTCGCTCCTCGACTATCTGAAGAAGAAGGACGAGGCGCGTTACACCAAGCTGATCGGTGCCCTGGGCATCCGTCGCTAAACGACTGGTCCGGCGGGTTGCCTCGGCAACCCGCCGGCTTTTTTTCTGCAGCCCGTGCGCTCTTCAAAAAGCCTAGGGTATTGTACAGGGCGCCACAGCGCCGCGCGTCTTTTCGGACGCGCAACATCCAGCGGACCGGATGGGCCGGGATCGCGGATCAACCAATGGCCCGTCATGGGGCAGGATTGCAGGATGCTTCGGCGCCTGCTTGCCGAAGCGGCTGCTATACGCAGCGCGGCAAAGCGGTATGCGGCCGGTTTTCTTTGAAGCCTCCCGTTGTCTTGCCCGTGATGCGCCACCAGGCGGCTTTGAGATCGCCCGCGCTTTATGAGCCGCGGAAGGTCTGTCGCACACGAAGGACAGAACATGTTCGAGACACACAAGGTAGAAATCGAATGGGCTGGGCGTCCGCTCAAGCTCGAAACCGGAAAAATCGCGCGTCAGGCCGATGGTGCCGTTCTCGCGACCTACGGCGAAACCGTCGTGCTTGCCACGGTGGTTTCGGCGAAGGCACCGAAGCCAGGCCAGGATTTCTTCCCGCTCACCGTCAACTATCAGGAAAAGACCTACGCTGCCGGCAAGATCCCCGGCGGCTATTTCAAGCGTGAGGGCCGCCCCAGCGAAAACGAGACGCTGGTATCGCGTCTGATCGACCGGCCGATTCGCCCGCTTTTCCCGGAGGGCTACAAGAACGATACCCAGGTCATCATCACGGTCATGCAGCATGACCTCGAGAACAACCCGGACGTCGTCGCGATGGTTGCGGCATCCGCTGCATTGACGCTTTCCGGCGTTCCCTTCATGGGTCCGGTCGGCGGTGCCCGCGTCGGCTACATCAACGGCGAATACGTTCTCAACCCGCATCTCGACGAGATGGAAGAATCCACGCTCGACCTCGTCGTCGCCGGCACGCAGGAAGCGGTGCTGATGGTGGAATCGGAAGCGAAGGAACTGCCGGAAGATGTCATGCTCGGCGCCGTCGTCTTCGGCCAGAAGGGCTTCCAGCCGGTAATCGACGCTGTCATCAGGCTTGCGGAAGTTGCCGCCAAGGAGCCGCGCGAATTCAATCCGGAAGATCACTCCGCTCTCGAAAACGCTATGCTCTCGATCGCCGAAGACGAGCTGCGCAACGCCTATAAGATCACCGAGAAGGCCGCCCGCTATGCCGCAGTCGATGCGGTAAAGGCAAAGGTCAAGGAACACTTCCTGCCGGAAGGCGTCGAGAACCCGGCCCATACCGCCGAAGAGGTTGCCGCTGTCTTCAAGCACCTGCAGGCCAAGATCGTTCGCTGGAACATCCTCGACACGAAGAGCCGCATCGATGGCCGCGACCTCGTCACGGTTCGCCCGATCGTCGCCGAAGTCGGCATCCTGCCGCGCACGCACGGTTCGGCGCTCTTTACCCGCGGTGAAACGCAGGCGATCGTCGTTGCCACGCTCGGCACCGGCGAAGACGAGCAGTATGTCGATTCCTTGACTGGCATGTACAAGGAAAACTTCATGCTGCATTACAACTTCCCGCCCTATTCGGTCGGTGAAACCGGCCGCATGGGTTCTCCGGGCCGCCGCGAAATCGGCCACGGCAAGCTCGCCTGGCGCGCCATCCATCCGATGCTGCCGACCGCGGAACAATTCCCCTACACGCTGCGCGTCGTTTCCGAGATCACCGAGTCCAACGGTTCGTCCTCCATGGCAACCGTCTGCGGCACGTCGCTTGCACTGATGGACGCGGGCGTTCCGCTCGCCAAGCCGGTTGCCGGCATTGCCATGGGCCTCATCAAGGAAGACGACCGTTTCGCCGTCCTCTCCGACATTCTCGGCGATGAAGACCACCTCGGCGATATGGACTTCAAGGTCGCGGGCACGGACGCCGGCATCACCTCGCTGCAGATGGACATCAAGATCGAAGGCATCACCGAGGAAATCATGGGTGTTGCCCTCAACCAGGCCAAGGGAGGCCGCCTGCATATTCTCGGCGAAATGGCCAAGGCCATCTCCGAGAGCCGCGGCCAGCTCGGCGAGTTCGCACCGCGCATCGAAGTCATGAACATTCCGGTCGACAAGATCCGTGAAGTCATCGGCTCGGGCGGCAAGGTCATCCGCGAAATCGTCGAAAAGACCGGCGCCAAGATCAATATCGACGACGACGGCACCGTCAAGATCGCGTCGGCTTCCGCCAAGGAGATCGAGGCCGCCCGCAAGTGGATCCACTCGATCGTCGCCGAGCCGGAAGTCGGTCAGGTCTATGAAGGCACCGTCGTGAAGACGGCCGATTTCGGCGCCTTCGTCAACTTCTTCGGCGCCCGCGACGGCCTCGTTCACATCTCGCAGCTCGCTTCCGAGCGCGTTGCCAAGACCACCGACGTCGTCAAGGAAGGCGATAAGGTCTGGGTCAAGCTGATGGGCTTCGACGAGCGCGGCAAGGTTCGCCTCTCCATGAAGGTCGTCGACCAGGCGACCGGCAAGGAGATCGTTGCCGAGAAGAGCGAAAAGAAGGACGGCGGCGAAGCCGCCGAGTAAGCCGGCCTCGGCTGAAACCATTCAGGGCGCGGAGCGGATCGCTTCGCGCCCTTTCTTGTGACGAAAACGGAATCGAACCCATGAGCCGCGACGCGCTGAAAACACTGTTCCATCCCTTCGCAATGGGGATCATCGATCCGCCGGGAGAGGGCGAGCGGGTGCTCTTCCTCGGCGCCGAGGCAGGCTATCGCTTGCCCGAAGGCTTTGCTGCGGAGGTCTCCGCCGTACAGCCGCTCAAGCCCCTCTACCGCGCGTTGACGGCAGCTCGAGCCGATGTGGTGCCCGTCGCTGCCGGCGACGGCTACGACGCTGCGCTCGTTCTGTGCGGCAGGCACAAGGGCGAGAACGAAGACCGCATCGCGCAGGCGTTGAAACGCACTCGCGCCGGCGCACTGATCGTAGTCGCCGGCGGCAAGGAGGACGGCATTCAGTCGCTGCGCAAGAGGATCGACAAGTTCGGATGGGATGGCGACGCGATGCCGAAATATCACGGCGTCGTCTTCTGGTTCACGCGGCCGGAGGAGGTCGCCGAAGCCATCTCGACGCTCGCCAAGGTTCCGGCGCGCGTCGACGGCCTGTTCGATGCTTCGCCCGGCATGTTCTCGCATGATCGCGTCGATGCCGGCTCGGAGCTGCTCGCGTCGCGCCTGCCGCGCGATTTCACCGGCCACGCGGCGGATTTCGGCGCCGGCTGGGGTTATCTCTCGGTCAAGCTTGCCGAGGCTTCGCCGAGCCTCAAGGGCATCGATCTGTTCGAAGCGGATTTCGAAGCACTGGAGGCGGCACGGGCAAACATGGCGGCGAATGCGCCTTCGACGGCGGCCCGTTTCTATTGGCACGACCTGGCGGCGGAAGAGACGCGCGACAAATACGACCTTATCGTCATGAACCCGCCCTTCCACGAGGGCCACGCCGCCGAGCCTGCGCTCGGCGCGGCGATGATCAGGGCGGCCGCCAAGGCGCTGAAGCATGGCGGCCGGCTGATGCTCGTCGCCAATCGCGGGCTTCCTTATGAGCCGGTGCTGACGGAGAACTTCAAGGAAATCGGTGAGACCTGCCGCAATGCACGCTTCAAGGTGCTCTGGGCGAAGCGCTGAGTCGATTAATTTGCGTAATGCGACCCCTCCCCAACCCCTCCCCACAAGGGGGAGGGGCTACTTCTGCCGCACCCTCGCGGTCCAAAGTCAGCCTTTGCGTCATCCGCGAACTTGCGAAATGGGAAAGCGCCAGCCGCAAGCGCCTAGCCCCTCCCCCTTGTGGGGAGGGGTTGGGGAGGGGCCTCATCCAACCGCCGTGGGGCAGCGTGGCAATCACGCGCTTAATCCGCGTCTGCGACCCGCAATGCTTCGAGCGTCGGCATCGAAGTGATGTTGTAGCCGGAGTCCACATAGTGAATTTCGCCGGTGACGCCGCGCGAAAGGTCCGATAGCAGATAAAGTGCGGAACTGCCGACGTCTTCTATGGTGACGGTCCGGCGCAGGGGCGAGTTCTTCTGCTGCCAGGAAAGCATCGCGCGCGCGTCGGAAATGCCGGCGCCCGCAAGTGTCCGGATCGGACCGGCCGAGATCGCATTGACGCGGATACCGCGCGCTCCATAATCGGCGGCCAGGTAGCGTACCGAAGCCTCGAGCGCGGCTTTGGCGACGCCCATGACGTTGTAGTTCGGCATGACCCGCATCGAGCCGCCATAGGTGAGCGTCAGCATGGTGCCGCCCTCGCTCATCAGCTCCGCGGCACGCTTGGCAATCTCGGTAAAGGAGAAGCAGGAGATCACCATGGTGCGGCTGAAATTGTCCCGCGTCGTGTCGGCATAGAGACCCTTGAGTTCGTTCTTGTCCGAGAAGCCGATCGCGTGGACGACGAAATCGAGCTTGCCCCAACGCTCCTTTATGGCGGCGACGACAGCGTCGACGGAGCCGATGTCCTCGACGTCGCAGGGGAGCAGGAAGTCGGAGTTGACCTCCGCAGCCAGCGGCTTGACGCGCTTGCCGAGAGCTTCGCCCTGATAGGTGAAGGCAAGCTCGGCGCCCTGGGCAGCGAGAGACCTGGCGATTCCCCAGGCAATAGAGTGGTTGTTGGCGACGCCCATGATGAGGCCGCGCTTTCCGTTCATCAATCCGTTCATCGTGTTATCCGTTATAGCGCTGGAAGACGAGCGTCGCGTTTGTGCCGCCGAAGCCGAAGGAGTTCGAAAGAACCGTATCGATCTTGGCGTTGTCGATGCGCTTGCGGACGATCGGCACGCCTTCGAATTCGGGGTCGAGCTCGGTGATGTGAGCGCTTTCGCCGATGAAGCCGGCCTGCATCATCAGGAGACCGTAGATCGATTCCTGCACGCCGGCGGCGCCGAGCGAGTGGCCGGTCAGCGATTTCGTGGACTGCACATGCGGCATCTTCTCGCCGAAGACCTCGCGGATGGCGCCGATCTCCTTCTGATCGCCGACCGGCGTCGAGGTGCCGTGGGTATTGATGTAGTCGACCTCGCCCTTGACGGTGGCCAGCGCCTGGCGCATGCAGCGCACCGCGCCTTCGCCGGAAGGCGCGACCATGTCGTAGCCGTCCGAAGTGGCGCCGTAACCGACGATTTCCGCATAGATCTTGGCGCCGCGCGCCTTGGCGCGCTCCAGCTCTTCCAGAACGAGAACGCCGGCACCGCCGGCGATGACGAAGCCGTCGCGGTTCGCGTCATAGGCGCGTGACGCGACGGATGGCGTGTCGTTGTACTTCGACGACATGGCGCCCATGGCGTCGAAAAGATTGGACATGGTCCAGTCGAGATCCTCGTGGCCGCCCGCGAACATGACGTCCTGCTTGCCCCACTGGATCATTTCCGCGGCATTGCCGATGCAATGGGCCGAAGTCGAGCAGGCCGACGAGATCGAGTAGTTGACGCCGTGGATCTGGAACCAGGTCGCAAGCGTCGCCGAAGCCGTAGACGACATCGCCTTCGGCACCACGAAGGGACCGATCCGCTTCGGGCTGTTGTTCTTGCGGGTGATCTCCGCCGCTTCGACGATCGCGCGGGTAGAAGGGCCGCCCGAGCCCATGATGATGCCGGTGCGCTCATTGGTGATGTGGCCGGCCTCGAGCCCGGAATCGGCGATCGCCTGCTTCATCGCCACATGGTTCCAGGCGCCGCCCTGGGACAGGAAGCGCATGGCGCGGCGGTCGACGAGGTCGCTCGGGTCGAGCGTCGGCGCTCCCCAGACCTGGCACTTGAAGCCGTGCTCGGCAAAATCCGGAGAAAACGTGATGCCCGACCGCGCATCGCGCAGCGACGCGGTGACTTCGTCGGCATCGCTGCCGATCGAGGAAACGATGCCGAGGCCCGTTACAACAACCCGTCTCATGTCAGATGACCTTTTCTTCGATTGGAACCGTGCGGGGAGCGCCCGCAGTTCAGTCGGCCTTTTCCTGGAAGAGGCCGACCCTGAGATCGGTGGCCTTGTAGATCGTTTCGCCATCGGCCTTCATCCAGCCGTCGGCGATACCAAGAACCAGACGGCCGCGCATGACGCGCTTGAAGTCGATGCCGTATTCTACCAGCTTGGTCTTCGGCGTCACCATGCCGGTGAACTTCACTTCCCCGGTGGAGATGGCGCGGCCCTTGCCGGCCTCGCCGAGCCAGCCGAGGAAGAAGCCGGTCAATTGCCACATTGCGTCAAGACCGAGGCAGCCGGGCATGACGGGATCGCCCATGAAGTGGCAGGGAAAGAACCAGAGATCCGGCGTGATGTCGAATTCGGCGCGGACGTAACCCTTGTCGTTTGGCCCGCCCGTTTCCGAAATGTCCGTGATGCGGTTGAACATCAGCATCGGCGGCAGCGGCAGCTGCGCATTGCCGGGGCCAAACATTTCGCCTCGGCCGCAGATCAGGATTTCCTCATAGCTGAAGCTGGATTGTCTGGTGGTCATGAATGGTTGCTTCCCGAGTCTATTATGTGTTCTCCGACCTGCTTTAGTGCAAGTCCGATCCGATTTGAAGCGCAACCTGTCATCCGCGGCTGCGATGCGGGCTGCGGCTCGTGACGTTCCAAGTAGAGCGGCATGCGGGCGTAGGAAAGCTCTCTCATCGTCGCCGACCCGCTCGGAATGGTGACATCTTTCCGCCGTCGCTTACAGTATGAATGTGGCGGCGGCCAGAGTTAAATGCCCGCCTTCCCCCGCTTTGGGCCGATTTTCAGGCCTTTGCGACCTTCGCACGTGCGGAATCTATTGAAAGCCGCGGCGCCAGAAGTTATATCGCAAATTGATAATCCACGGATCCCGCAGGTATATCGGAACGGCTGTCGATGACGAAAGCAACGCACATATCCTCACAGGAGAGGCTGCGCAGTTCGGGTTTGCGCCCGACGCGCCAGCGCGTTGCGCTTGCCGATCTGATCTTCGCCAAGGGCGACCGTCACCTGACGGTAGAGGAACTCCATGAAGAGGCGGTCACGGCCGGCGTTCCCGTTTCGCTCGCGACCGTCTACAACACGCTCCACCAGTTCACCGAAGCCGGCATGATCCGCGTCCTCGCCGTCGAGAGCGCCAGGACCTATTTCGATACGAATGTCTCGGATCACCACCATTTCTTCATCGAGGGCGAAAACGAAGTCCTCGACATTCCGGTGAGCAATATTCAGATCGACAATCTCCCCGAACCGCCGGAAGGCATGGAAATCTCCCATGTCGACGTGGTGATCCGGCTGCGTCACAAGACCGAGCGCTGAGCGTCCGTCGCCCTATCTCTCGCGCCACGAAGTCTCGTCACATCACGTCGTCCGGGTCGCGGCCGGGACCGGCCTTGCCCGTCGGCAGCGTCCAGCCGTATCGAAGCGCGCCGCCCCGCACGGCGAAGGCCGTGGTGACGCCGAGTGCGGACGTTGCGACAAGCGGCAATCCGACTAGGCTGGCCAGGACGAAGGCGCCGGCGCCGATGAGGGCGGCGCTGACGTAGATCTCCGGCCTCAGGAGGACAGAGGGCTCGCCGGCGAGCAGATCGCGTAGAACCCCGCCGAAGGTTGCCGTCAGGGCGCCCGTGACCAGGGCGACGATGGGCGAGCCGGTCGCCGCCAGCCCCTTTGCCGCGCCCATCACGCAATAGGCGGAGAGGCCGAGCGCGTCGAGCCATACGAGCACCCGGTAGCGCGACTCGAGCAAATGGGACGTGAGGAAGACGGCGACCGCCACCGCTGCGCAGACGATGATGAAATTAGGGTTCACCACCCAGAATACTGGCGTCGCGCCGAGAACGAGGTCGCGGATGGTGCCGCCGCCAATGCCGGTCGCGGAAGCGAGAAACAGATAGCCGATGATGTCGAGCTGCTTGCGGGAGGCCGACAGCGCGCCCGTCGCCGCAAAGATTGCGACGCCCGCATAGTCGAGGAATTCGAGGATCGGCATGGCTGCTCCGCTTGGCTGCAAGTCTCCTCTAATCGTAACCTATTAAAGAAAACATGCGGTAGGCTACCGCGGCAGCAGCGTCTGCGTCCGGCCGAGGAGGTAATAGGCGACGAGACCGGTCCACTCCTTGGCGGCCGTCGTCGCCAATTGGGCGTTGAGCGAGGGTTGGGTGAAATCGAAGCCGAGCCGCACCTTGCCGCTCGTGCGGTAATCCGTCGGCCAGGGCGTGACCTCCATGCCGTTTGCGCGAAAAAGACCGATAGAGCGCGGCATGTGGTAAGCGGAGGTCACGAGCGCGCAACGCTCAAGCCCGTTCTCGGCGAGCAGATCCCTGGTATAGCGTGCGTTTTCGAAGGTTGTCCGCGATTCTCCCTCGCGGATCAGCCGGTCGGAGCCGATGCCGAAGGTCCCGAAGAAATTTTCCGAGGCATGCGCGTCGCCCTCGTAGATGCCGCTGAGCGACCCGTCCCCGCCCGAAACCAGGATGCGTGCCTGCGGATAGACCCGCGCGAGCCTCAAGGTCTCGACGAAGCGCTCGGCCGCCTGGTTCAGCTCCATGCCGCCGCGGCCAGCCATCACCACGTTTTCGAAGGCGCCGCCGAGCACGACGATGCAGGCAAGGTCCGTGGGCTCGGGCGCCGGGCGGGGAAACCGATCCTCAAGGATCTGCAGGAGATAGGAGCCGGCGGTGGTGAAGAGAGTGACGAAGAGGACGGCGAGCCCGAAGGCGCTCAAAAGACCACCGCTGCGGCGGAAACGGCCGAGCATAAGCAGCACCCCGACGAGGAGCGCGAGGAAGGCGAGCGACAGCGGCTGGGCGACGAGCCAGAAGATTTTCGAGACGAGAAACATGTGTCCAGTTTCTCCGCGACTGCGGGTTAAGATTTCATCAACCGTGGCTACGATGCTCGGTCTGCCGCCGATCAGGCACGACGCAAACGGCGAAGAATTTTGTATGATTGGAGACCGAAACAGAAATCCGCTGTCACCGCTTCGCAGGCACCGGCCGACGTAGAGTCGCGGCGGGAGATTGGCATGCATCTTCAGCACATCGAGGGGAGCCCGGCAACGCCGGAGCAGGCTGCGATGTTCGAGAAATTCGAGCGCGAAGGCTGGTCGCATGAGCGGCGTACCGCCGATACCCGCGAACGCTTCCTAAATTCATCGGAAAATTTGGTGGAGCTAAGCGGGATCGAACCGCTGACCTCTTGCATGCCATGCAAGCGCTCTCCCAGCTGAGCTATAGCCCCATCAGGGTCCGGCTTTGCCGGTCCGGGAAGATCGCGAGGCACGTTGTGCCCGGCGAGTGGCGGCTTATTACTTCTGCTGGGTGCAGATGGCAAGCCGAAAAGTGAGGGCCGGGGCGATTTATTTTTCGGTTCCGGCCGGATGCCTCGATGCCGTTCGCGCTCGACGGATGGGGCGGCTTCGTGCGCCTTTTCGAAACGCTTGCAGGCAGGCATGCGGGCGCTGATCCGCCCGCGTCGCCAGTCTGTTCAGACGTCATCGTCCTCGTCGGAAACGCCGATGATGTCGCTCATGTCGTCGTCATCGTCTTCGTCGTCGGTCTGGAGGAAGGTGTCGTCGTCGTCGCCCTCGATCTCGACATCGTCGTCGCCGAGATCCGGCAGGTCGTCGCCGCCCGAGGCCTCGTCGTCCGCTTCCTCGAGCGAGACGAGTTCGACTTCCGTGTTCTCGGTATCGACTTCCTTGACGTCTTCCTCTTCTTCCTTCTCGAGCACCTTGGCGACGGAGGTCTCTTCGAAGAAGGACAGCGGATAGGACTTGCCCGTGTAGGGGGAGACGATCGGATCACGGTTCAGATCGTAGAATTTGCGCCCCGTTTCCGGGTCGATGCGCTTTGTTCCAAGTTCCGGTTTTGCCACAGTCAAAGCCTCTTGAATGGCCGGCGAGCCGGCTCTTGCCGGAAAGCCGGCGGTTAGAAAAGTATCAAGCTTATGATGATTAGCCGGTCCCCATAATCATCTTGGCGAGTTCTGTCAAAGATAAACTTCCGCGAGCTCCGGCCGTCATTTTCTTCGCAGCAGGAGGATGACCCTTTTCGCGCATTGTGTTAGGGAGCCGGCGAGACCGGCGGCCCGCCAACAACGCGCCGGAAAGCACCACCTTCCGCGCCAGCCGTCAGCCGGATTGTCAGAGGAAAACCACGATGTCTCACGGCTCGAACCCGCGGCCCGCCACCGCACGCAAGTCTTCCGACCTCAAGGGCACTTTGCGCATTCCGGGCGACAAGTCGATCTCGCACCGCTCCTTCATGTTCGGCGGCCTTGCCGCGGGCGAGACGCGCATCACCGGTCTCCTTGAAGGCGAAGACGTGATCAACACCGGCAAGGCCATGCAGGCGATGGGCGCCAGGATCCGCAAGGAGGGCGACACCTGGATCATCGACGGTGTCGGCAACGGCGCGCTGCTCGCGCCGGAGGCACCGCTCGACTTCGGCAATGCCGGCACCGGCTGCCGGCTGACGATGGGGCTTGTCGGCGTCTATGATTTCGATTCCACCTTCATCGGCGACGCCTCGCTGACCAAGCGCCCGATGGGTCGCGTCCTCGATCCGCTGCGCGAAATGGGCGTTCAGGTGAAGTCGGCGGAGGGCGACCGGCTGCCGGTGACGCTGCGCGGGCCGAAGACGCCGAACCCGATCACCTATCGCGTGCCGATGGCGTCTGCCCAGGTGAAATCCGCCGTGCTGCTCGCCGGCCTCAACACGCCCGGCATCACGACCGTCGTCGAGCCTGTGATGACCCGCGACCATACGGAAAAGATGCTGCAGGGCTTCGGTGCCAACCTGACGGTCGAAACCGATGCCGAGGGTGTGCGCACCATCCGCCTCGAGGGCCGGGGCAAGCTGACGGGCCAGGTGATCGACGTGCCGGGCGATCCGTCCTCCACAGCCTTTCCGCTGGTGGCGGCGCTCATCGTTCCGGGGTCGGACATCACCATCCTCAACGTGCTGATGAACCCGACCCGTACCGGCCTCATCCTGACCCTGCAGGAGATGGGTGCGGACATCGAAGTTCTGAACGCTCGCCTTGCGGGCGGCGAGGACGTGGCCGATCTGCGCGTGCGCCATTCGGAGCTCAAGGGCGTGACGGTGCCGGAGGACCGCGCTCCGTCGATGATCGACGAATATCCGGTGCTCGCCGTCGCCGCCGCCTTCGCCGAGGGCACGACCGTGATGAACGGGCTGGAAGAGCTCCGCGTCAAGGAGTCCGACCGCTTGTCCGCCGTTGCGGACGGCCTGAAGCTCAACGGGGTGGATTGCGACGAGGGCGAAGCCTCGCTGGTCGTGCGCGGCCGGCCGGACGGCAAGGGCCTGGGCAATATCTCGGGCGGCCAGGTGAAGACCCATCTCGACCACCGCATCGCCATGAGCTTCCTTGTCATGGGACTTGCCTCGGAGCATCCGGTAACGGTCGACGATGCCACGATGATCGCGACGTCCTTCCCCGAATTCATGGGCCTGATGACGGGACTGGGCGCGAAGATCGAAGGGGCAGAGAACAAGGCAGCCTGATGACCTTTGTAATCGCCATCGATGGACCTGCGGCCGCCGGCAAGGGTACGCTCTCGCGCCGGATCGCCGAGCAATACGGCTTCCACCATCTCGACACGGGGCTGACCTATCGGGCGACCGCCAAGGCACTCATGGATGCGGGACTGCCGCTCGACGACGAGGCGGTGGCCGAGACGATGGCGCGCGAGGTGGACCTTTCAGGGCTTGATCGCGCCGTGCTCTCTGCCCACGCGATCGGCGAGGCGGCGTCGAAGATTGCCGTCATGCCGGCCGTGCGCCGTGCGCTGGTCGAGGCGCAACGGGCCTTCGCGCTGAAGGAGCCGGGTACCGTCCTCGACGGGCGCGACATCGGCACGGTCGTCTGCCCTGATGCGGCGGTGAAGCTTTATGTGACCGCTTCCCCCGAAGTGCGGGCGAAACGGCGCCATGACGAGATCATCGCCGGCGGCGGAAAAGCTGATTACACCGCCATTTTCGAGGACGTGAAGAAGCGCGACGGGCGCGACATGGGGCGTGCCGACAGTCCTTTGAGACCTGCCGAGGACGCGCACTTGCTTGATACTTCCGAAATGAGTATAGAGGCGGCATTCCAGGCGGCGAAGACGCTCGTCGACGCCGCCCTGAAAGAGAAGATTTGAAGAAGGCCCGATCCCGGCCCAGCCGGTCTCCTTCTTGAAAATAGCCTGAAATTCCGTCCACGCGCCGGATTGCTCCATGACAGGAGCGGACTGGGTTCAGGCCTGTCTAACACCAACCCCCGGCGCACATGCATCTCCGGCAGGAGATGCAGCAGGAGATTATATGTCTGCAACCAACCCCACCCGTGATGATTTCGCAGCGCTTCTGGAAGAGTCCTTCGCCAAGACGGACCTCGCCGAAGGCTATGTCGCCAAGGGCATCGTCACGGCGATCGAAAAGGACGTCGCAATCGTCGACGTCGGCCTGAAGGTCGAAGGCCGCGTACCGCTGAAGGAATTCGGCGCCAAGGCCAAGGACGGCACGCTGAAGGTCGGCGACGAAGTCGAAGTCTATGTCGAGCGCATTGAAAACGCACTCGGCGAAGCAGTCCTCTCGCGCGAGAAGGCCCGCCGCGAAGAGAGCTGGCAGCGCCTGGAAGTCAAGTTCGAAGCCGGCGAACGCGTCGAAGGCATCATCTTCAACCAGGTCAAGGGCGGCTTCACTGTCGATCTCGACGGCGCCGTAGCCTTCCTGCCGCGTTCGCAGGTCGACATCCGTCCGATCCGCGACGTGACGCCGCTGATGCACAACCCACAGCCCTTCGAAATCCTCAAGATGGACAAGCGCCGCGGCAACATCGTCGTTTCGCGCCGCACGGTTCTCGAAGAGTCCCGCGCCGAGCAGCGTTCTGAAATCGTTCAGAACCTCGAGGAAGGCCAGGTTGTCGAGGGTGTCGTCAAGAACATCACCGATTACGGTGCGTTCGTCGACCTCGGCGGCATCGACGGCCTGCTGCACGTCACCGACATGGCGTGGCGCCGCGTCAACCATCCGTCGGAAATCCTGAACATCGGCCAGCAGGTCAAGGTTCAGATCATCCGCATCAACCAGGAAACCCACCGCATCTCGCTCGGCATGAAGCAGCTCGAGTCCGATCCGTGGGATGGCATCGGTGCGAAGTATCCGGTCGGCAAGAAGATCTCCGGTACCGTCACGAACATCACCGACTACGGTGCGTTCGTCGAGCTGGAGCCGGGCATCGAAGGCCTGATCCACATCTCCGAAATGTCCTGGACGAAGAAGAACGTTCACCCCGGCAAGATCCTGTCCACGAGCCAGGAAGTCGACGTGGTCGTTCTCGAAGTCGACCCGACCAAGCGCCGCATCTCGCTCGGCCTCAAGCAGACGCTCGAGAACCCGTGGCAGGCCTTCGCGCATAGCCATCCGGCTGGCACGGAAGTCGAAGGCGAAGTCAAGAACAAGACCGAATTCGGTCTGTTCATCGGCCTCGATGGCGATGTCGACGGCATGGTCCACCTCTCCGACCTCGACTGGAACCGTCCGGGTGAGCAGGTCATCGAAGAATTCAACAAGGGCGATGTCGTCCGTGCTGTCGTTCTCGATGTGGACGTCGACAAGGAGCGCATCTCGCTCGGCATCAAGCAGCTCGGCCGCGATGCGGTCGGTGAAGCTGCCGCTTCCGGCGAACTGCGCAAGAACGCCGTCGTTTCGGCAGAAGTCATCGGCGTCAACGATGGCGGCATCGAAGTACGGCTCGTCAACCACGAGGACGTGACCGCCTTCATCCGTCGCGCCGACCTCTCGCGCGATCGCGACGAACAGCGTCCGGAGCGTTTCTCGGTCGGCCAGACCGTCGATGCGCGGGTCACCAACTTCTCCAAGAAGGACCGCAAGATCCAGCTGTCGATCAAGGCTCTGGAAATCGCGGAAGAGAAGGAAGCCGTCGCTCAGTTCGGCTCTTCCGACTCGGGTGCTTCGCTCGGCGACATTCTGGGCGCTGCGCTCAAGAACCGCCAGAACAACGAATAATCGTTGACGGACTTGAAATGATAAGCCCGCGGAGAGCGATCTCCGCGGGCTTTTTCGTGGGCAAGGGCGAAAACCGTTCTCCACGTTCCCAACAGTGATCTAGGCCAGGCCGCCGAGCTTTCGGAAGAGGTCGTAGGCGTCGGCTGCCGGTTGCTCTTCGGCCTGATCCTGTTCGCCGCCGGCCGCATGCCCCTGCTGCCGGGTGTTGCTTTCCCGTTCTCCCTCGTCATCTCTTGCGTCTTCTTCCGGCTCGCCCTCGCTTCCCCGCTTACGCCGGTCCACCGCGTCGGCATCGCTTTCTTCTGCCGGCGGGTAGGGAATCAGGGCGAAGGGAAACATTTCGCGCGGAAGTCCGTTTTCGGGCACCCGGGCGAAGCCCTGCGGCGCCATCGCGTCCTCGCCGGTACGACGCTCTGGCTGAGGAGGAGGCAGGTCGGGGAGAGATGCACCGGTTCCTGCGTCGGACGCGGCGTCCACCGGCGGTTCGCTGGCGGCTGCGCTTCTGACCGCGACGGCGGTCTCCCGTGGCCGCGCCGGCGCCTCGTTCTCCGGCGGCAGCAGGGGCGCGGCCGGTCCTGCATCTCCCATGTCGCGAGGTTGCCAGCTCTTGCTCGTCCCCGGCAGCGCAAGACTGTCGCGTATGACCGCTCTCAAGGTCTCCGCAGGCGGTTGCGCCATGCGCGCGGCACTTTGCATCCGCACTCGTGGTCTATCGTCCTCCCTCGCGGAGCGCGGAGGGCCGTCGGTGCCCTCTGAGCCTTCGCCGTCAGGGAGGCTTTCAGCGCCGGCTTCTGCGCCTGCAGCTTTGCCCTCGGCTGTCGCAGGTTTTGCATCTTTCGGCAGGGCGAGCGCACTCCCGTTCAGGCCCGCCGCCTGACTGCGGCGCGGCGCCAACGGTTCCCCCGTCTCCGCTTCGCCATCCGGGAGCTGCTCATCGGAACCTTCCGGCGTCATGGCCGCCGTATCCGCCATCTCCCCCTCAAGCTGGCTTGCCGAAGCATCTTTCGCTGCAATCTCCGCACCTCGCGGCGCTGCAGGAGCGTTCGTGGGCGTCTTCGGCGAACGTTGCGGCCCGGCCGGAGCCTCCTCCTGCGCCGCTTCGATTGTCGCTCGCTCGGGTGTCGTCTCGATCCGCACGTCCTCCATATCGGCGCCGTAGGTTTTCCTGAGCATCGCTTGAAGCAGCGCAAGATCGCTCGGCACGGGTCTTTTGGCGCCCGGAAGCGCCGGCGGGACGTGTGCCGGCAGGGGCAGGCTGCGGAGCGGGGTTCGATCGGGCGGCACCGCGCCCCGGCGGTCTCCCGCGATCGTCGCCACAGCGGCGACGCGCTGCACGAGGCTGCGGGTGGCCAATTGCTTCTCCAGAAGCAGGCGTTCCGGCACTGGCAAAGCCTCGATGAAGCCGGTCAAGCGCCGAATGAAGGCGCGTCCGGTCTCCTGCGGCAGGGGTGGAAATTTGAGGATGAGCGCCAGGTCTTCGACCAGCTTCACCAGCGCGTCCTTGGATAGGACCTCCTTGCCGGAGAGATGGCGGGACAGCGCATCGACGATCTTCCGGATCGCCTCGCTACGCTCCGCCGCCGGCAGCGAGCGGCGCAGGCCCTGCGTCGTCTCCTCGGCAGTTCCGACGGCTGTCCTGATGGCGATGAAGGCGGGCAGATCGGGCATGATCCACAAGCTTAGGTCAAACCAGTTTAGGAAGCGTTAACCATGACGATGACGTGGCACTACGCGGCAGTCTTGCGCCGCCCCTTGCGGGATGCTCATTCACGCCCCATTCTGGCATGAGCTTGATGGAGCCGCCGATGACATTTCGCCCGCCGCAATCGCTGCGCAGTGTCGGTCTCACCGGTAACGGGGTGAACGTCCTCGAATACGAACTGACGGCCGAGCGCGCCGACGCCCTGGGGCGCAACGGCCTGAAGGTGGAGAAGGCAATTGCCGCCCTGAATGCCTATGACGGCAACAGGCACCCGCCTTCCGAACGCGAGCGACTGCTCGACGAGGCGGCCGACGCGGTTTGGGCCTTCCTCATCCAGCGTGAGATCTGCGGCCTTCGCGACAGCCGCGATGCCGTGCGCCGCTACGGCATTCCAAAGGAAGTCATGTCGCGCGTCGGAATCGTCAGGAAGCGCTGACCGACGGGAGCGCCGCGCGTCCGATGGAACGCGCGGAACTCGACGAGTCCAAGGGTACGCTCCCCTACCGATAGGGCGAATAGCAGACCCGGTAGACCCCGCCATAGGTCAGGTACCGGTTGGTGGCCGGGTTATAGGACCGATAGCGCGATAGGCACCAGCTGACATGGCTATTGCCGCCGCTCCGCACGTAGCCGCCGCCATAGTAGCGTGGCCTATAGGAGCGATAACCGTAATATCCGGGGCCGGGATAGCTGTAATAGCCGGGGCCATAATAGCGCGGTCCGTAATAATAGCGGTTCCCGTAATACGGGCGGTAGCGGTAGCTGGGTCCGAAATAGAAGCTGATCCCGGACCGCCTGTAATAGGGGCTCCAGCCCGGATAGAAGCCGGATCCTCCGTAATAACCGCGGCGAGAATAGCCGCCACGCCATCCGTAGCGGCCGCGATGCGTGGCATTCTCGACGCCGGCCGGCGCTTTGATCGCAATGTCGAGCGCCGGGCGCGGCATGGCCTGAACGGACGTTACAGGGGGAACCGCGGAGGCGGCGGCGAGTGCGCAGCTCACAACGAAATTCCGAAATTTCGCCATTTTCTCCTCACTTTCCGAAAGCCGTTGCTTTCCGGTTTTTGTCCCTGCTCCTTTCAGCGCCGCACGACCTATCAGACGCGCAAAGGTCGCTGTATCTCTTCGAGTTGCCGCATGTATCGGCGTCGATCGGCCGGCCAACGAAACATGCAGCAGGCGTTTGGCGTCGCATGTTTATTCGTGGGCGTGCTCTCCACGCATCGGCGCGGACGTGTTCCGGATTCCGCCCGTTCGCCGTTGCTGTAGAATGCGCCTCTCCGGCCCTCATGTCACTGGAATTCTTGCCCTATCATCGAGGACCCGGCCGCGCTTTACCGCGCTTTTTCGCGACGCGAGACGAAAACTTCAAAATGCCTGTTGACACTTCGGTCACGGCCTTTTACATGCCGGTCCGTCGCCCAGATGGCGGAATTGGTAGACGCGCCAGCTTCAGGTGCTGGTACTCGAAAGGGTGTGGAGGTTCGAGTCCTCTTCTGGGCACCATTCCTTTTTCCGGTAGCCGCTTTTGCGGTTCGGAAGTCAAAAAAAGCCCGGGTTCCCGGGCTTTTTTGTTTTCAGAGTTTCGAACCGAATTCAGCGGGCCGCCGTTCGCCCGGCACTGCCTTCCTCAGGCAGCCGTTCCGGCTTCGGTTGTGTTCACCGTGCTGACGGCGCCCACGACTTCGTAAATGTCGAGCGCCGTCGAACGGCCCTTTGCTTTGGCGATGCCGAGCGGACGGAACTTCACCATGTCCTTGCATTGGGCGACCACCGCGCCGCTTGCAAGAACGCTCGTACCGTACTCCTTGTTCATACCCTCGAGCCGCGAGGCGACGTTCACCGTGTCGCCCATCGCCGTATATTGCAGCCGTTCCTTGGCGCCGACGCTGCCGACGACGGCGGTGCCGGTGTGGATGCCGAAGCGGGTGCGGAATTCCGGCAATCCCTTGGCGCGTTGCGCAGCGTTGAAGGCCTCGAGCCTTTCCCTGACCGCGAGTGCGCATCGACAGGCATGCTCGGCATGCCTGGTATCGGCGACCGGCGCGTTCCACATGGCGAAGACCGAGTCTCCATGGAATTGGATGATGGTTCCGTCATGGGCGGCGACGACCTCGCTGAAGAGGTCGAAATATTCCGAGAGCATCGCGACCACTTCTTCCGGCGAACGGCCTTCGCTTATGGTGGTGAAGTCGTAAATGTCGGTGAACAGTGCCGTCACCTCCTGCCGCCATGCGGCGCGGCCGCCGAAATGGCCCGATTCGATGCCCTTGCGCACCAGTTCCTTCGGCACATAGAGCGCGAAGGTGAAGATCGCGTCGCGAGCCTTGTTCATTGCGCCGTTGAGCGTCGAGATTTCCGCCACATGCGACGAAACGTCGATAGGGGTGGTGAAATCCAGGTCCTGCAGGCGGTTGGCGCTGTCGGTGAGCTGATTGAGCGATTTCGTGATCAGATGCGCAAGCACGAGCGCCAGGAGAACGGCGACCACCACCACGGCGCCCGAGACGGCAAGCCCCTGAAGGAGGGTCTCGTTTGCGGTCGCCAGCAGCTCGTCGAGCGGGGCCGCGACGACCACCCGGTGCCCGGACAGAAGCAATGCCGATTCGAGCGGCGCCACCGTGACGAGATAGGTGCGGTTTCCGACTTCGACGAGAGTTGCCTTCCCGGCCGGTGGCGGGTTGCGCCGGATGCTCTCGATCAGTCCATCCTCCTGCGGCGCGGCCACCGGCCGGTCCCGGCCTTTCGATGCCATGATGCGTCGCATCATGGTGGAGTCGGAGTGGATGATCGGTCGTCCGACCGCATCGAGCACGAACGAAACCGAGTCGTCGGTCAGCCGCTCCCGGGAGAGGAAGTCCGTGATCGTATCGAGAACGACATCGGCGCCGATGACGATCTGGGGGTTGCCGCGGTGCGCTTGCGATATGGTCATCCCGAGATTGCCGGTCGTGGCCATCTCATAGGGACCGATGGCCACCGGCGCCTTGCCGTTGACCGCCGCGCGATACCAGGGCCTCGTTCTGGGATCAAAGCCGTTGGAATGAGCGCGGCGTTCGGCGAACTGCAGACCGCTCGCGTCGAGGAACAGGATCCGGTCGAACGGCTTGCCCTGGTCGTTCCTCTCCATCGAGCGCACCGCGATGGCGGCCCCGCGCGGTGCGTCCAAGGCCATGCGCCAGGCGGCCGATTCCAGATCGACGACATGAAAGAATGCGCCGCTCGGGTAACCGACATAGACGCCGTCGATGTGCGGCGAGCGGGCGATGCCCTCGCGCAGCACCGCCACCTTGTCGTTCATGCGCTCCGGCGGCGGCACAAGAAAGGAATTGGCCACGGATGCGACGAGACTGACGAGCGCTGAGGTGTCCCCCGAAAGGGCGCCGAGGCGATCGACCAGGCGACCGACGAAGGCATCCATATTGTCTTCGGCACCGGCGATCGCAGCGCTGCGTGCGCGGCGGTAGTCAAGTCCCACCAGCGTCGCGGACACGACGATGAGCATAGCAACCATCACGAGACCGAGCAGCGACCGCAGCGAGCTGGTCCAGGTCCGGGAAGGCTTGTCCGCGTTGGAATCTTGCATGCTTTCGTGTCCTTGAATTCGGATTCCGATCTTTGCAGCATTGCACCGGATTTTCATAGCACCACCGGCCGTATACGAGCTGCGCTACAGCGCCGCGCGGGCAGATAAGGAAAGCATGCACTACAGCGGCGCGCGTCTTATGCGACGCGCAGAGGTCGCTGTGGCTACGATTAAAGGAAGCATGCAGTTGTGCCGCCCATCATTCTTCAGTTGACGGTGACGGGCTTTGAGCGCATTCGGGCCACCGTCTCCCGCTCTGCCCGCTTGCAGCGCATCGGCGGCAGGCTGCGGTCCATCAGTTCCATGTCCTCCAGCACCATCTCGCCCATCCTCTTGAAGGCGATGTCGAGCGCACCGGCCCGGTGCGCCGAACGCAGGAAGCCGGGTAGCCGGCGGACGGGATGTCCGGGGGGCAGGGGCTCCTCCGGGAAGACGTCGCTTGCCGCATGGATGTGACCGCTTTCGACGGCTGCGATCAAGGCATCGAAATCCACGACGCCGGCGCGGCTCAGGAGAATGAAGGCGGCGCCCGGACGCATGGCCGCGAAGGCCCTGGCGCCGAGGAAGCCCTCATTGTCGCTGGTTACCGCTGCGACGACAAACAGGAAGTCGCTCTCGGCGAGGACCGTATCGAGCGACGCCGGTTCGACGCCGGCGTCGATAAGAATGGAGGCCGGCAGCCAGGGATCATGGACGCGGATCTTCGCACGAAATCCCGAAAGGACGCGGTTGAGCGCCTTGCCGAGATCGCCGAAGCCGATGATGCCGATCTCCGAGCCCGAGAGGAGCCGGGCGGAATGGTTGCCCTCACCGCCCCAGCGTTCGCGCCCCTCACGGAAATCCACATCCGCATCGACGATGCCGCGGGCGAGGTTGAGCGCCATGGCGAGCCCCAGCTCCGCCACCGGTTCGGCGAAGACCTGGCCGGTGGTGAGCACATGGATGCCGCGCTGGAAAACCACGTCATAGGGCATGTTGTCGATGAGGTTGCTTTCGACGTTGAGAACGGCCCGCAGCCGCGGCATGCGCTCGAGCGTTTCTGCGGAAAGCGGCGGCTGGCCGACGATATAGCGGACCTCGGAGAGGACGGCGGAGCCAAGCCCGGCGATATTCTCCGGATCGGCTTCGATCACGCGGTAGCGCCGGTGAAGACGCTCGAGCGCGTCGGGCGTGAAGATCAGATCGAGCGTACGCGGCGCGGGCGCGCTGATGACAAGTGGCCTGTCGGTTGGCGGCCTGTCGTTCTCGGGCATGGTTTCCTCCAGTCATTGCGTCCCGGGCCTAGTTTCGCCTGTCCCGAGCGTGCAATGCAAGCGTGCTTTTTTCTTGTTTGGAACTCAGTAGTTGAGGCCGCGTTTCTGCCGTTCCAGCGACGGCGGCAGCTCGCCGCTCTGGAAGATCGGGCCGCTGCCCTCGCGGCAGCGGTAGGTCGTATCGTAACGGGGGCGGCCGTGAGACGACTCGAAAGGGCCATAGCGGTCGATGAAAACCTGCTGGCAAACGATGTTCTTATCGTCGCGCAGCGGGTTCACCGGTCGCACGCCCGGCAGGTCGTGGAAGGCCTGCGCCAACTCGAATGTCGCCTCGCCGGTGAGGCCGGATGCGGGCGAGAGGGTCAACATCAGGGCGATGACGGGAGTCGCCAGGGCGAAACGGAACCAGGTCATATACCAACTTTCTCGGGGTGCCGGCAAACGGAACGTCCGCCGAAGGTCAAGGTATCGCGGCCGGCCAACATGCGCTATAGGCCAGCTACGCTCCACAGCGCCCGAGCGCCTGATCAGACTGGCCGGGTCGCTGCAGCACTTGTATCTCAGCAGGTTTCCTGAACCGTTCTCAGGGGATCATGCAAGTAACGATCTGGGGATTTTCGATGGCGAATACAATAAGGTTCCACGAGGGGGACATTTCCGAGACCGACGCCGCCCGCTATACGGGCGCGATCGCGATCGATACGGAAACGCTCGGCCTGGTCCCGCGTCGCGACCGCCTCTGCGTCGTGCAGCTCTCGTCGGGCGACGGGACTGCCGATGTGATCCGCATCGCCGCCGGCCAGAAGCAGGCGCCGAACCTCGTCTCGATGCTCGCCGATCCGACGCGCCAGAAGATCTTCCATTTCGGCCGCTTCGACATCGCCGTGCTGTTCCATACCTTCGGCGTCACCGCGTCACCGGTCTTCTGCACCAAGATCGCCTCGCGCCTCGCCCGTACCTATACGGACCGGCACGGCCTCAAGGACAATCTGAAGGAACTGCTCGACATCGACATTTCCAAGCAGCAGCAGTCTTCCGATTGGGCCGCCGATATTCTTTCGCCGGCGCAGCTCGAATATGCTGCCTCCGACGTGCTCCACCTGCATGCGTTGCGCGACAAGCTGACGGCGCGGCTCCTGCGCGATGGCCGGATGGAACTCGCCGAGTCCTGTTTTTCGTTTCTCCCGACGCGTGCCAAGCTCGATCTGCTCGGTTGGGAAGAGACGGACATCTTCGCGCACAGCTGATGCATGTTGCCCTCTCCCTCATTTCTGTGGCGAGCACAGGAGTGAGGGAGGCAGGCACGGGCTTCCGCAACCTTCGCTCGAAGGATATGCCCGCCATCTCTTTGATATACGCACGGCCTATGAGAAGTATTCCGAGGGAGCGCACCCTCTCCACCCTCATCCCTGTGCTCGTCACAGGGTCCAGCAGCGCCGCGTCTGCGGCGGAAGAGTTTTTTCAGCCCAAGGACTTGGTCTGGCTGGATTCCTGTGACGAGCACAGGAATGAGGGAGGCAGGCACGGGCGTTCGGGCAACCTTCGCTCGAAGGATATGCGCGCCATTTCCTGCTTTCCGCACAGGCTATAAGAGCGGACCGCACCCTCTCCACCTCATCCCTGTGCTCGTCACAGGGATCCAGCAGCGCCGCGTCTGCGGCGCGGAAGAGTCTTTCCAGTCCAATGACTTGGACTGACTGGATTCCTGTGACAGGCACAGGAATGAGGATTGGGGATGTGCGGCCGTTGCAACTTTTGCTTGCGGATATGCGAGGGAATGTTCAACCTGTTACGCAATGAAAGGTTACGTCTACATTCTCGCATCGAAGCGAAACGGGACGCTGTATACGGGCGTGACCCGGGACCTGCCGCGCCGCCTCCTCGAGCACCAGAACGATCTGACGCCTGGATTCACATCCAGATACGGCGTGAAGACATTGGTGTGGTTCGAAGAGTTCGACCTGCTGACTTCCGCCATCATGCGGGAGAAAACGATGAAGAAATGGCCGAGGAAGTGGAAGCTTAATTTGATAGAAGAGTTGAACCCGGAATGGGAAGACATCTCTCACTATCTTCACGGCTTATGAAGCGCGCCGAGGGAGCGCACCCTCTCCACCCCAAGCGGGACTCTAGCTCCTGTCGGTGTGGCCGAGATCGCGCTCGGGCTCGATCACGTCGCGAATGCGTTGCTTCAGCTCCTTAGGTCCGGGAAAGCCGCCGTCGCGCTTGCGTTCCCAGATCAACGCGCCATCGACGCGAATCTCGAAATTGCCGCCGGTCCCGGGGATGAGCGCCACTTCCCCCAGCGTGTCGGCGAAGGTCGACAGCAATTCCTGCGCCATCCATCCGGCGCGCAGCAGCCAGTTGCATTGGGTGCAATAGAGGATGGTGACGCGTGGCTTTTCGCTCATCTCGCATGTCCTGTTCACTTGGCTTTCGCGCCACAGGAAACATGGAGCAGCGTCCTCGCGCAAGCGCCGCAATCGATGCCTTCACGCGGGTCTCACATAAATGTCAGCCTCAGCCGTCATGTTTTCAGCGCTGAGCCCTTGTTTTCCGCAGGGCCTGAGGCAAGAGAAGCCCCTGATTTGCAATGGATGCGAAAGGGATTTCATGACCGATACTGCTGCCAACAATCGACCGCGCGCGATCCTGCCGGCGCTTGAAAAAATTTATCTGCCGCTCGATACTTTCGCCGAGACGCTGCTGCGCGTCGTCGCAGGCCTGCTGCTCGTCACCCACGGCTACGGCAAGATCCTCAACCCCTTCGGCGCAACCGGCATGGTGGAGGGGCTTGGGTTCTATCCGGGCGTTTTCTGGTCGCCCCTGCTTTCGGCGACCGAGTTCTTCGGCGGCATCTTCATTGCCATCGGCTTCCTGACCCGGCCTGCTGCCTTCGCGGCGACGATCGTGCTGCTTGTCACCGTCTATTTCCACGGCATCGTCCAGGGGCAGGGCCTTGGCGGGGCGGAGAAATCCATCCTCTGGGCGGCGATCACGCTCTTCTTTGCCATTCGCGGCGCCAACAGCCAGTCCGTCGACGCCAAGCTCGGCCGCCAATTCTGATCTCACTCTTTGAATTGAAGCTCTTCCGGGCGGCGACACACTTCACCTGAAGCGCCCTGAAAGCGGCCGGATCGATCCGGCCGCTTCGAGCAATTGCACCGGTGGCGGCACACTCAGCCCGCCTGCGGCATCACGCTGCGGATCGTCATACGGTGTACCTTGCCGGCCCTGTCGACCCAGTCGATCGACTGTCCCACGGAAAGGCCGATAAGCGCCGCTCCGATCGGGGTCAGCACCGAAATCTTGCCGGCTTCGATGTCGGCCTCCCCCGGATAGACGAGCCTCACTTCCTTCGCAAAACCGTTGTCGGCGTCGAAGGCGACCGTCGAGCCCATCTGCACGCTGTCCCTGGGCAGCTTGCCGGGCGCGGCGATTCGCGCGCGGTCGAGTTCGGAAAGCAGCGCCTCCGCGACTTCCGGGACACGGTCGAGCGCCGAGGAGGCGATCGCCGTCAGACGTGCATGGTCTTCGGCATTGATGACGATCGAGGGAAGCTTCTTGCGGGTTGTCTTGTCCGCCATGTTGATACCTGTGCTTGGGCGCACCGCTCTGCCTGCGCCGAAAGTGAAATGTCGAGGATGATTTACGCTCGCCGCTCGGGGGGATGGCTTGGCCATCCGCTCGCCGATGCGTGGCCCCCTTACCCGGAGAGCGCACGCATCCGGGCCGGGGTCAGGTTCCTGCGATGGGGCAGACCCGGAAAGAACAGCGGAAATGGAGCGCGAGCACTGGCATGAGCTGAAGGTCGGAAACTTCACCCGTGAAGTCAAGCCCACCGTGACCACTTGAAGCGCCGCATCGCTCGTGATCAATTTTTGCCTACGGAAGGTGCGGCGCGATGGAGGAGGTGGATCGATGAGTAATGCGATCGAGGGCGGCTGCTTCTGCGGCCGCATTCGTTACCGGCTGAAGGCATGCCCAATGTTCGTGCACTGCTGCCACTGCAGCGACTGCCAGCGGCAGATGGGCAGCGCCTTCGTGATCAACGGCATCGTCGAGGCGGAAAATGTCGACCTCCTCCAGGGCGCGCCCGTAATGATCACCCTTTCGACAAACAGCGGCCGTCCGCACGACGTCTATCGCTGCGCCGATTGCCAGTCTGCGCTCTGGAGTGATTACGGCCGGCGCAAATGGCTCTCCTTCGTCCGGCTCGCAACACTCGACCGGCCGTCGGCTTTCCCACCGGACGTGCATATCTACATCCGGTCGAAACTGGACTGGGTGCCGCTGCCGGCGGGCGCCCGTGCATTCGATGAATATTACGACGTGCAGGCGGAATGGCCGAAGGAAAGCCTGGATCGGCTGAACAAGGCCCGCACCCGAGCGACAGGGTCGGCGCGGTCGTGATGCGCAATGGAGGCACACGCCTATAACCCGGGCACCGACTGTGTTTGAAGCGGTCTTTGCTTATTGCGGATCGCTCAGGAAGATCAGAAGCCTTGAAACGCAAAGTCCGTGGCGGCGACGATTTCGTCACGCTGATCTGACAAGTCGGTGACCAAGGTGGCGAGCTCTTGCACCGAAACCGCGGCCATCAGGTGAATCGCTGCGACGTAGGCTTCTCCACCTATCGTGAAGCGCGGGTTGACCCGCGACATAGCCTGACCAAAATCAGCGACAGGAAGGAGCGGCGCGACGATTCTGGTTTTCAAGGCTTCCAAGATATCCGCCTGGAGGTCGATGACGAGCGTTTTGCCTTGCTTCAAGCGATAGACGTCAAACCGTGCCATTCAAAACTGCCGGCGCTTCGCCAATGGCAGTCCGCGTTTATCGACAAAGGCGTTTGCATCAGCGATCGCCTTGGCGTTCTCGATCTGCCAGAGTTTTTCCTGTTCGGATCTGATAGCCCGCGCGATTCCCTCTTCGGCGGCGCGCGAAACATTGATCTTGAGATCGCGTGCCTGCGAAAGCAGATCGCCATCGAGGGTGAGATTTGCCGGGCGTCTTGCAGTTGATCGCGACATGTTTGCTCCAGGTCGATGCGCATATTCTATGCGCATCGACCTGGATTGACAATCACTCGTCGCTCATCTTCAGCGCGGCGATGAAGGCTTCCTGCGGGATTTCCACCTTGCCGAACTGGCGCATCCGCTTCTTGCCGGCCTTCTGCTTCTCCAGAAGCTTGCGCTTTCGGGTGGCATCGCCGCCGTAGCACTTGGCGGTCACGTCCTTGCGCAGCGCCGAGATGGTTTCGCGGGCGATCACGTTGCCGCCGATGGCGGCCTGGATCGGGATCTTGAACATGTGCTTCGGGATCAGTTCCTTCAGCTTCTCGCACATTTCACGGCCGCGCTTTTCCGCCGCCATCCGGTGCACCATCATCGACAGCGCGTCCACAGGCTCGCCGTTGACGAGGATGGACATCTTCACGAGGTTGCCTTCCTTGTGCTCGGTAATCTGGTAGTCGAAGGAGGCGTATCCCTTGGAGATCGATTTCAGCCGGTCGTAGAAATCGAACACGACTTCGTTCAGCGGCAGGTCATAGGTAAGCATCGCGCGGGTGCCGACATAGGTCAGCTCGATCTGGATGCCGCGACGATCCTGACAGAGCTTCAGGATGCCGCCGAGATATTCGTCGGGCGTCAGGATCGTCGCGCGGATCCACGGTTCGTGGATTTCGGCGATCTTGACCACGTCCGGCATGTCGGCGGGGTTGTGAAGCTCGCGCTCCGAGCCATCGGTCATGAACAGCTTGTATACGACCGAGGGTGCCGTCGCGATCAGATCGAGATCGAATTCGCGCTCCAGACGCTCCTGGATGATTTCGAGATGCAGAAGGCCGAGGAAGCCGCAGCGGAAACCGAAGCCGAGTGCGGCGGAGGACTCCATTTCAAAGGAGAAGGAGGCGTCGTTGAGGCGCAGCTTGCCCATGGCCGAGCGCAAGTCCTCGAAGTCGGCGGCGTCGACCGGAAATAGGCCGCAGAACACGACCGGCTGGGCGGGCTTGAAGCCGGGCAGCGCCTTGGCCGTCGGCCGCTTGTCCTCGGTGATCGTATCGCCGACGCGGGTGTCCGCCACTTCCTTGATGGAAGCCGTGATGAAACCGATTTCGCCGGGACCGAGCGCCTCCATGGCAACCATCTTCGGCGTCAGCACGCCGACGCGCTCCACCTGGTATTTCGCATCCGTCCCCATCATCCGGATGGTCATGCCTTTTTTCAGCGTTCCGTCGATGACGCGCACCAGAACCATGACGCCCAGATAAGCGTCGTACCAGCTGTCGACGAGCAGCGCCTTCAAGGGCGCGGCGTCGCCGCCGTCGCTCTTCGGGGCCGGCAGCTTATGGACGATCGCCTCCAGCACGTCCGGAATGCCGAGTCCGGTCTTGGCAGAGATCAGCACGGCGTCGGAGGCGTCGATGCCGATCACTTCCTCGATCTGCTCCTTGATCCGCTCCGGCTCGGCCGCAGGCAAATCGATCTTGTTCAGAACGGTGACGAGCTCGTGATTGTTGTCGATCGCCTGGTAGACATTGGCGAGCGTCTGGGCTTCGACGCCCTGGCTGGCGTCGACGACGAGCAGCGAACCTTCGCAGGCCGAAAGCGAGCGCGAGACCTCATAGGCGAAGTCGACGTGGCCGGGCGTGTCGATGAGGTTCAGTACATAGGTCTCGCCGTCGTTCGCCTTGTAGTGCAGGCGCACGGTCTGGGCCTTGATGGTGATGCCGCGCTCGCGCTCGATATCCATGCTGTCCAGGACCTGCTCGGACATTTCGCGCTCGGCAAGGCCGCCGGTCGACTGGATCAGCCGGTCGGCGAGCGTCGATTTGCCGTGATCGATATGCGCCACGATCGAGAAGTTGCGGATATGCGATAGGGGCGTCTTGGAAGATGGTGTGCTCATGGGCCGCATATAGCAGCGCGATCAGGCGGCGCAAAGCGGGAAATGAAGGCTTCGTTCACTATAAATCCGGGCGCCGGGCCGGCCATTCCGCTCGCGCTTCGGTCTCGGCGAGTGCCGCTGCATTCGGCACCTGGGCGCTTTTGAATTCGAAGCTGTCGCAGAGCTCGGGCGGGACGCGTTCCCGCGAGCGGAGGCGAACGAGCACGAAAAGGGCGTAGAGGAGCGCCACCGTCATCGTCGCATAGATGAAGGTCCGTTGGCCGAAGACCGGCGTCAGCAGGGTCACGAGCATCGGCACGAGGGTCGCCGACGCCGACCAGGCGACCAGCATGGTGCTGGCGAGCGGCACGAAATCTGCCGGATCGGTGCGATCGTTGGCATGCGCATTGGCGATCGAATAGACCGTCTCGACCGCCCCCGCGAACATCGCGAAAACCAGCATGAGCAGGAGCAGGTTGTCGAAGGAGGCGGCGAGCGCAGCGGTGCCCGCCGCGATGACGAGCATACAGGTGGCGATGAGGACGATCCGGCGGTCGGTGCGGTCTGAAAGGGCGCCCATCGGATACTGGATGAAGAGAAGGCCGAACTGCATGACGAACATCAATGCCGCTACCTCTTTCTGACTGACGGAATTGGCGGCGGCATAGATCGGCGTAAAGCCTTGCACCAGCATGGACAAGCCGCCGGAGGCAAGCACGCCGATGAAGGCGACCGGAGAAATCCGCCAGACCATGGGAATGTCGATGCTGACCCTGGCAGGGGCGGGCGGCGTCGGCAGCCGTGTGAGGCCGATCGGCAGGATGGCGACCGCGGTGAAGAAGATCGTTACGATCGGGGCGAGATTGCCCTCCACCGGGATCTGCCCGAAGAGCCAGGCGCCAGCGCCAAGCCCGATGACATAGGCCATGTAGAAGAGCGCCATCGCCCGGCCGCGCCAGTGGTTCTCGCTGGCATGGTTGAGCCAGCTCTGCGTGATGATGAAATTCATGTTGGCCGCAATGCCGTAGAGGCCGCGCGCGACGACCCAAAGCAGCGGGTGGACGCCGAGACTGATCGTCAGCGCCGCGAGGATGACCAGCGCCATCGAGCAGGAAAAGGCGCGGGCGTGGCCTACGCGGCGAATGAGCGAGCCGCCCATGAGGCAGCCGATCAGACCGCCGAAGGCAATCGCCGTCACGGCGGCTCCCGGGACCCAATCCGGCGCCCCCGAGCGCGTCAGCACGAAGGGCACATAGGCGAGCATCATGCCGTTGCCGACCGCGACCGATGTCATCGAGGCGACTATGCTCGCGATCGACAGCAGCGACGAAGGAGAGCGATCCATCTGCCTGTCCTCCTGCCGATCGTATGAAGATGATCTAAATTATTGAAGTTGAATGTCTTTTGGGAATCGGCGCAGAATCCGAACGTTAAACTAGGACGCGGTCCGGCGCTGTCGTCAAAGCGGCATGCGCAAAACTTATTTCTCGCTCCGATCGCCTTGACTCCATTATACGAGAAATGCAATCTCAGATAATGGAAAATGCAGTCGCCCCTCTCGAAGAGACCATCGGCATACGCCTGCGCGAGCTGCGCATGGCGCGGGACTTGACGCTAGACGATCTGGCCGGCCGCTCAGGCGTCAGCCGCGCCATGATCTCGCGCATCGAGCGCGGCGAGGCGAGCCCGACGGCGCAGCTTCTGGCGAAGCTCTGCAGCGCGTTGGGCACGACGCTTTCGGCGCTTTTTGCTTCCGAGAGGAGCGAGGTCTCGCCTTTGGCCCGTCGCGCGGAGCAGCGGCTGTGGCGCGATCCCGAAAGCGGCTATCTGCGCCGTTCGGTTTCACCCGAAGGCGTCGGTTCGCCGGTCGACATCGTCGAGGTCGAGTTTCCGCCCGGCGCCCGCGTCGTCTTCGAGCGACAGCCCATGGATCGCGGCATCACCCAGCACCTCTGGCTTTTCTCCGGCCGCCTCGAATTGACGATGGAAGGCGGACGGCAGCTCTTGGAGCCGGGCGATTGCCTCTTCATGGGGCTCGAAGAGGCCCACATCTTCCACAACCCTCACGAAGAACCGGCGCATTACGCCGTCATCCTCTGCCGCAACAAGGTCTGACATGCCCGACGCCGATATCCGCGTGCTCACCGCAGAAGAAACCCTGACCGCCCTGCCGGCTCTGGCCGAAATCCTCTCCGATTGCGTCGAAGGCGGCGCTTCGGTCGGCTTCATGCAACCCTTTTCGCCGAACGAAGCCGTTCACTTCTGGGAGGGCGTCGCTGCCGCCGTCGGGCGCAGCGAAACGGTGCTCCTCGCGGCCGAAGTCGACGGCCGGATCGTCGGCACCGTGCAGCTCGGCGTAGGCACCATGCCGAACCAGCCGCATCGCGCCGATATCAGGAAGCTGCTCGTCCACCGCGACGCCCGCGGTCACGGCCTGTCACGCCTACTGATGGATGCAGCCGAGGCGGAAGCCGTCAGGCGCGGCAGAAGAGTCCTGGTCCTCGACACGGCGACCGGAGAGCCGGCGGAAGCGATTTACGAGCGCTTCGGCTGGACGCGCGCCGGTATCGTTCCCGACTACGCGCTGATGCCGGACGGCCGCTATTGCGCAACGACGTTCTTCTACAAGCACCTTGCTACATAGGAGGGCTCGGATGGTCTCGTCCGGCTGCCGCCACGATCACGAAACGAAGAAGTGCGAGAGGCCCTGGCCGGCGGCGAAAGCGGCATAGCCGAGAACTGCGAAATAGACGGTCGTCGCGACCAGGAATAAATAGCCGCCGGCCACCATCAGGCCGTCGCGCTGGATGATGCCGAGCGACAGGAGCAGGATGGCGATGCCGGGCAGCGTGTTCGACAGCGGAATCAGCCCGAGCGGAAACATGAGAAGCACGCCACCGGCCATGATCATCAGGCCGTTGAAACGGTTCATCAGGGCGCCTTCGGTCAGGAAATTGAGCCGCGGGCGCACATAGCGGTCGAGCTTCGAGACCAGTGCCGCACCTTTCCGGAGCGTCGGCACGAGCTTTTCCGTGTCGATCTCCCGGTCGAGGATGCGCTTCGGCAGCCAGGGCATGCGATTGAGGGTGATCGCCAGCGAAATGAGAATGATGGCCGCTCCGAAGACGGTGCTGACGCCCGGAATGGAAACGGGGATCAGGAACGGCAGGGTCAGCAGCGCGCAGAGAAGGAGGAAGCCCTGCTCGCCGATCTCGATCATCAGCTCGCGCAGCGTGATCGTATTGCCTCTGATCGACCCGATCATGCCGGTGAGCGTGTCGCTGAGGCTGCCTTGCGAATCGCCGAACTCGACCGCCATATTTTTTCCCTTCACGGTTTGCGGACGCTCCATGCGGCGCCCGCGGCTCGCATTCTTTACGCCGAACCGGGCCTGGCAGGCCATGGCGCCGAGCGCGTGAACTTCGGTTAGCGGGCCCTCTGGTCAGCAATGTGGCGAGGCCCGGCAGAAATGGTGCACCGCAATACTCCTGACGCGAGGAAAGTAGAAGGCCCTTCATCTTCCTGCCGCAATCGATAGTATGAACCGATCCTGAGCACCAATGGGGACAATTGATTCGATGATCAAGAAATGCGCCATCCTGGCTGTCGTGGCCGTCTATCTTTCCGGATGCACCACCACCGATCCCTATACGGGAGAACAGAAGATGTCGAACACGGCCGGAGGCGCTTTGATCGGCGCGGGTCTCGGCGCTGCGACCGGTCTTCTGGTGGGCGGCAGTGCCGCGGGCCGGCGTGATGCGGCTCTTGTCGGCGCAGGCATCGGCGCTCTCGGCGGCGGCCTGGTCGGAAACTACATGGATCAGCAGGAATCCGAACTGCGGGCGCAGTTGCAGGGCACCGGCGTTTCGGTCACCCGCGCCGGCGATCGCATCATCTTGAACATGCCGTCGAACATCACTTTCGCGACCGACCGCGACCAGGTGATTCCGGCCTTCTACTCGACGCTCGACTCGGTTGCGATCGTGCTGCGCAAGTTCAACAAGACGCTGATCGACGTCGACGGTCACACCGACTCGACCGGCAGCGCCTCCCATAACCAGGGACTTTCGGAGCGGCGCGCGGCCTCGGTCGCCAACTATCTCGCCAGCCGCGGTATCGACCAGCGACGCATGTCGGCAGTCGGCTACGGCATGGAGCGGCCGGTCGCATCGAACGCCACCGAGGTCGGCCGTGCCCAGAACCGCCGCGTCGAAATCTCGATCGCGCCGATCAAACAGGGCTGAACGGCTTCGATCTGATGGCGAAGGGCCGCGCGGATTGTCCGGGCGGCCTTTTCAATTTCCGATAAGGCGTTACCCCTTCGGCGGATAGTCGTGCCTGTTTCCGCGGAAGTCGGTGACCGTGTAGCAGCCGCCGCCTTCCGCCTCGATCGCGCTGGCGCTGACGACGGCCTTGCCGTGGCCTCCGGGGATGTCGAGGATATAGGCGGGCTGGCAAAGGCCGGAGACGCGTCCGCGCAGGGAGGCGACGAGCGCCTGGCCCTCCTCGATGGACAGCCGGAAATGGCCGGTGCCGGGCGCAAGATCCGGGTGGTGCAGGTAATAGGGCTTGATCCGCGTCTCGACGAAGGCGCGCATCAGTGCGGCGAGCACGTCCGGATCGTCGTTGACGCCTTTCAGCAGCACGGACTGGCTCACCATGACGATGCCCGCATCGAGCAGCCGTGCGGCTGCGGCGCGGGCTTCGGCGGTGAGTTCGCGCGGATGGTTGGCATGAAGCGCCACATAGGTCGCCTTGCCGCTGCTCCTCAAAGCGGCGATCAACCCCGCATCCACCCGGTCGGGCTCGACCACCGGCACGCGCGTGTGGAAGCGCACGACCTTGACGTGCTCGATTTCCGCGAGCCGCACCATAATTTCGCCGAGCCGCCGAGGTGAGAGCACCAGCGGATCGCCGCCGGTCAGGATCACTTCCCAGATTTCCGGGCGCCCGGCGATATAGGCGAGCGCAGCATCGAGTTCCGCGGGCGTGAGCGTGCCGAGGCCCTCCGGGCCGACCATCTCGCGGCGGAAGCAGAAGCGGCAGTAAACCGGGCAGACATGAACCGCCTTCAGGAGCACCCGGTCCGGATAACGGTGGACGATGCCCGCTACCGGACTGTGCGCGCCGTCGCCGATCGGATCGGCACGCTCTTCCGGCATGAGCGTGAGTTCGGCCATGTCGGGTACGAACTGCCGCGCAATCGGGTCGTCCGGATCGTCCCGGTCCACAAGGCGCGCGATCGTCGGGCTGATGGCGACGGCGTAGCGGGACGCGACGCGGGAAATCGCCTCTTCCTGCTCTCGGCCGACGAGACCGGCGTCGGCGAGCTCACGCGCTGTTCTGATGGCGCGTTCCGCGGTCATGGCATGGCCTCCGCGACCGGGGCCCAAAGGACCTGATCGATGCGGGATGCGCCCGTTGCCAGCATGACCAGCCGGTCGAAGCCGAGCGCGATGCCGCTCGCCTCGGGCATGCGGGCGAGCGCCGCGAGGAAGTCCTCGTCGATCGGGTAGGTCTCGTCGTAGACCCGCGCCTTTTCCGCCATTTCCAGTTCGAACCGGCGGCGCTGCTCGGCGGCGTCGGTCAATTCACCGAAGGCATTTGCGAGTTCGACGCCGCAGGCATAGAGCTCGAAACGCTCTGCCACACGAGGATCGCCGGCTGCGGGCCGGGCAAGCGCCGCCTCGGCGACCGGATATTCGTCGAGGATCGTGGCGCGCCCGAAGCCGAGATTGGGCTCGATCCTTTCGACGAGCACGCGGCTGAACAGATCGGCCCAGCTATCGTCTCCGGCGACACGCAAGCCCGCCTCCCGCATGGCCGCCGCAAGGCTCTCGCGGTCGGTGGAGCCGTCTTCCTGGACCGAGGCGAGGAGATCGATCCCCGCGAAGCGCGCGAAGGCCTCGGCAACCGAGAGCCGCTCCGGCTCGGCGAAAGGATCGCACGCCCGTCCCTGATAGACGAGGGACCGCGCGGCGGCTGTCTCGGCGGCGATCGCGAGAATCTCGGCGCAGTCGTGCATCAGCGTCTCGTAGCTCTCCTCGGCGCGGTACCATTCCAGCATGGTGAATTCCGGATGATGCAGCGGTCCCCGCTCGCGGTTGCGGTAGACATGGGCAAAACAGGCGATGTGCCTTTCACCGGCGGCGAGGAGCTTCTTGCAGGCGAATTCAGGAGAGGTGTGGAGGTAGAGCGGCTGGACGGAGCCGTCGAGCCCAAGCGCCTCCGTCGCAAAGGCATGCAGATGCGCCTCGTTGCCCGGCGACACTTGCAGCGCTGCCGTGTCGACCTCGACGAAGTCGCGTTCGGCGAAGAACCGGCGGAGCGCCGATTGGATGCGATTGCGCCCGATCAGGAAGGGGCGCCGGTCGGCGTGGACATCGGGTGTCCACCAGGGAGAAGCGTGCGGCATGGTCGGTTCGGTCCAGGCTTTCTTCCGCGCGCATGCCGGCTCAGGCTGGCTATTTGCGCGAAATTAGGATAGTGGCGGCGCGAAAACTGAATTTTCGCGTCCCTTCCGGGCCGATCTCCGGCCCGCTCGTGTCGCCGATACCTCTGTTACAAGGAAGACTAATGGTCAAGGTCATCGCTTCTTCGGTCCGCAAGGGCAACGTTCTCGACGTCGACGGCAAGCTCTATGTCGTGCTCACCGCGCAGAACTTCCATCCGGGCAAGGGCACGCCGGTCACGCAGGTCGACATGCGCCGCATCTCCGACGGCGTGAAGGTTTCCGAACGCTACCGCACGACCGAGCAGGTCGAGCGCGCCTTCGTCGAAGACCGCGAGCACACCTTCCTTTACGAGGATGGCGAAGGCTTCCACTTCATGAACCCGGAAAGCTACGACCAGCTCGTCATGAGCTCCGAAGACATCGGCGACCTGAAGGCTTATCTTCAGGAGGGCATGGCCGTGATGCTGTCGATCCACGAAGGCATTGCCATCGCCATCGACCTGCCGCGCCACGTCACCCTCGAAATCACCGAGACCGAGCCGGTCGTCAAAGGCCAGACGGCCTCCTCCTCCTACAAGCCGGCGGTGCTTTCGAACGGGGTTCGCACTCTGGTGCCGCCGCACATCCAGGCTGGCACCCGCGTCGTCATTGCCACGGAAGACGGCTCCTATGTCGAGCGCGCCAAGGACTGATCTGGTCGGTCCGGGCAGAAAGCGAAACGGGGACGGCAGTCTTGACTGCCGTCCCCGTTTTCGTTTCCCATGCGTAGCCGCAGATCCGGCGCGCATTTCATACGCGTTCCAGCACTTTGAAACTGCGCACGTCCGCACGGAAAACCGCTACACATTTTTGCCGGAAGTGCTTTAGGATGCCGCCCTCTGGATCGGGATGAGAGGTGCGGCACTGCATGTTTCCACTATCGCATATGATGAAGTCGTTCATCCGCAAGGGGACGCTCACGGTAATCGATGCCGACGGCAAGAGGCACGTCTTTGCAGGCGAGCCGGGGCCGAGCGTGACGATGCGGCTGACCGACAAGCGACTCTATCGCAGTCTCGTCTTCAATGCCGAGCTCGCCGCCGGTGAAGCCTATATGGACGGGACCATGCGGTTCGAGGAAGGCTCGAATCTGCGGGACTTCCTGACGCTCTTTTCGATCAACCGCCTGTCGCTCGGCTCCTATCCGATCCAGAAGCTGTTGCGGGCGGTGAAAATGCGTTTCCGCAAGCGTCAGCAGGCCAATCCCAAGGGCAAGGCGCAGCAGAACGTCGCGCATCATTACGATCTCGGCAATGATTTCTACAAGCTGTTCCTCGACGAGAACATGCTCTATTCCTGCGCGTATTTCCGCGAGCCGGACGAGACGCTGGAGGCCGCGCAGCGCAACAAGCTGCGGCTGCTTGCGGCAAAGCTCTGCCTGAAGCCGGGCATGAGGGTGCTCGACATCGGCTGCGGCTGGGGCGATCTCGCCCTCTATCTGGCCGCGCTCGAAGACGTCGAGGTTCTGGGTGTCACGCTTTCCAAAGAACAGCAGGCGCTCGCCTCCGCGCGGGCACGTGCGGCCGGAATGGCCGACCGCGTGCGTTTCGAGCTCAAGGACTATCGCGACGTCGAGGGGCCGTTCGACCGGATCGTTTCGGTCGGCATGTTCGAGCATGTCGGCGTCCATCACTATGACGAGTTCTTCAAGAAACTGAATGCGTTGATGCCGGATGACGGGCTGGCCGTGCTCCATTCGATCGGCCATATGAGCCCGCCCGGCATGGCGAGCGCTTGGCTGCGGAAATACATCTTCCCCGGCGCCTATTCCCCGGCACTGTCGGAGGTCTTCGAGGTGGTCGAACGCAACAGCCTGTGGGTGACCGATCTCGAATTCCTCCGCGTGCACTATGCGACGACGCTCGCCCATTGGGGCGCGCGCTTCGATGAGAACCGCGACCAGGTGGTGGCGATGTATGACGAGCGCTTCGCCCGCATGTGGGAGTTCTACCTGATCAGCGCGGAAATGATGTTCCGCACCGGCAGCCAGCTCGTATTCCATATGCAGCTATCGCGTTCACGCGACGCGGCGCCGATCGTTCGCGACTACGTCACCGATCTGCAACGCACCTATATCGAGAAGGAAAAGGCGCTCGATCTGGCGGTTTAACTCAACCCCAGGGTTACCCCTCCCCAACACCTCCCCACAAGGGGAGGGGCGTAACTTGCCTCACCGTCACCGCGTCGACATCGTTTTAGCGCGGAGAGTGCCGCGGGGAAGCCCCTCCCCCTTGTGGGGAGGGGTTGGGGAGGGGTTGCGGACGCCGATCATATGGTTACGGAAACCATCGAAGAGGAAGCGTTGCCGCCGATCCGCCGCCTTGACGCCTCATGCATCGGCGCCTATTTAGAATTATTCTAAAAAAGGTCTCACGATGCTCTCCCGGCTTTTCTCCCGTTACAAACGTTCGTTCCTGTCCTTGAGCGAACAGGAAATCCTTGCCCTCGCCATATCCTCGGAAGAGGACGATGGACGCATCTATCTCGCCTATGCCGACGCCCTGCGCGGGAAGTATCCGCATTCCGCAAGGGTTTTCGAGGAAATGGCGGAGGAGGAGAGCCACCACCGTCAGGCTTTGATCGACCTGCATGTCGCCCGTTTCGGCAACCGCATCCCGCTCGTCCGGCGCGAACACGTCCGCGATTTCCCGGAGCGCAAGCCCGATTGGCTGATCGCCGAGATGCCGATCGAGAAAGCGCGCGCGGAGGCCGAGACGATGGAGGAGGCGGCGCACCGGTTTTACGTCGAGGCTGCGGCGCGCACGCGGGACGCGGCGACGCGCAAGCTCTTGGGCGATCTGGCGATTGCCGAGAAGTCGCATGAATCGCTCGCCCGCCGGCTTGGCGAGAAGCATACGCCGGTGGACGTGCGCGACGAGGAAGATGAGACCTCGCGCCGCCAGTTCATACTCACCTATGTGCAGCCGGGCCTCGCGGGATTGATGGATGGTTCGGTTTCGACGCTCGCGCCGATCTTCGCCGCAGCCTTCGCCACGCAGGATACGTGGCAGACCTTTCTCGTCGGCCTATCGGCCTCTGTCGGCGCAGGCATATCGATGGGTTTCACCGAGGCGGCGCATGATGACGGCAAGCTTTCCGGCCGCGGCTCGCCGGTCAAGCGCGGGCTTGCCTCGGGCGTCATGACGGCACTCGGCGGTCTCGGCCACGCTCTGCCCTATCTCATTCCGCATTTCTGGACCGCGACGATGACGGCGGCGGCAATCGTCTTCTTCGAACTATGGGCAATCGCCTTCATCCAGAACCGCTACATGGAAACGCCCTTCCTGAGGGCCGCCTTCCAGGTGGTGCTCGGTGGCGGCCTGGTTCTTGCCGCCGGCATCGTCATAGGGAATGCTTAGAGCCCTTCAGGGGTAAATGGAACCAGTTCTGTTGGCGCAAACGGAGTCGGATGGTCGACCGGCTGGCGCGCGGCGTAGCCCCTGTGCTGGTCAAAAGGAATCCAGCAGCGCCGCGTCTGCGGCATCGGAAGAGTTCTTTCAGCCCAAGACTTGGTCTGGCTGGCTTCCTGTGACGAGCACGGAATGAGGAGTTCTGGGGAGGAGTGCGCGTTGCGCCAACGTCCGCGGGCGGGTATCCGCGCCTTTTCACCGACGCGCAAAAAAGGCCGCATCTTGCGGCCTTTTTAAGGAACTGTTCGGCAGGATCAGTTTCCGACGGAACCGACCAGCACTTCTCCGCTATTGTCGATGGTGACCCAACGTCCGCTGTGGTTCGTCGCCTGCCGCTTGAGGAAGCGGTAGGGCGTATGCGTCCACAGCTTCACGCCATCGTAGAGATTGTCGAGAATGAAGTCGCCCTGAGCTGTGCGGACCGTCAGCACCGCATGGCCCTCGCCATCGGGCTTGCGCACGACAGTCATCAGCAGGTTGCCGGCGGAGAAGCCCTTCTGCATGAGGCGCCTGCGCTTTTCGAGAGCAAAGTCCTCGCAATCGCCCTGTCTCCCCGGATAGGACCACACCTCGTCGCGGCCGGTAAGCTCGATGTCGGTTACCGGTGCGATCTGCCGGTTGACGGAGGCATTGACCTGGCGAATGGCAGCCCAGCCGCTGGCGGTGACACGCGGCGGCACCGTCCCCTTCGAACGGACGCTGCACTCGCCCCTGTGCTTCTGACAGAACTCGTAATGCCCGATCGGCTGCGAGGTCACCGCGCCGGTCTGCATCCAGGGAGTAGCTCCCGCTTGTGCGGGAATTGCCGTGTTCGTTGAAATGAAAAGCGCACACAGCGCTGCGAAACTTGCCTTAACCCCGGTCCAAGACGCCATACAGATCCCCTGCAACGCGCCCGCATCCGTACCTTCCGGATCGATCCGCGCAATCAAAAGTTGTCGACAGCTTTTTTAGGAATTTCCCCTGCGCTGCTCTAATCGTTAATAAAGAGTTAATATACTCCGCTCGTCGGAGTCAATCGCCTGATTCGGACTAGTCCGTTTTATGGTTAAGGCTCACGGCAGACGGACGCGTAAGCCCGCCAGCGCAAGGGTTTGGCTGTGCCTTGCGCTGCAATCTCAGGGAATTTTGATTAGGCCGGTTGGACTAGCCGTGCGGTCAGGCTTTGGTCAGCATGGCGTCGATCGCCTGTTTCAATTTGGCAATATCCTCCTCGCGCGACAACCGGTGGTCGCCATCGCGGATCAGCGTCATGACGACGTCGTCAGCCGGCATGTGCTCCATCAGCTTGAGGGCATGCGTGTAGGGAACGTCCGGATCGCGCATGCCCTGGAGAATATGCACCGGGCAGCCGGTTTCGATCGGTCCTTTCATGACGAGATTGTTGCGGCCATCCTCGATCAGCGCGCGGGTGAAGATATTGGGCTCGGGGCTGTATTCCGACGGCTCTTCGAAATAACCCCGTTCGGCGAGGGAGGCCCTTTCGGCATCGGTAAGATTGGGCTCGATGAGCTCGGCGGTGAAGTCCGGGGCCGGGGCGATCAGCACGAGGCCGCAGAGGCGGCCGGCCCCAGCTCCTCCATGATGGGGGCGGTCTTTGAGCTTCTCGGCAAGGCGCAGCGCGACCCAGGCGCCCATGGAGGAACCGATCAGGATCATGCGCGCCGTCGCGGCGTGATCGATCACGGCAAGACTCTCCTCGACCCAGCGCGAAATCGTGCCGTCCCTGTAGTCGCCGTCCGACGCGCCGTGGCCGGAATAGTCGAAGCGAATGCAATCGGTGCCGGCCTCGCGCGCGTGCCGCTCGACCTCCATCGCCTTCGTTCCGGTCATGTCGGATCGGTAGCCGCCGAGCCAGACGAGCGCCGGGTGGCCTGAATGCTGCCCGTCCTTCAATAGGACATCCGGCGGATTTCCCGTGCGGAAGATGCGCATGGCGATGCTTCTCGCCGCATCTCCCGTTCCCACTTCGATCCGCGTGATCTCGGTTTCAGCCGGCGTCGTTGACATCGAGTAACTCCCTGAAGGCCTGCAATGACGGATTTCCTTCTAAAACAGATTCTTTCGGCCATCGACAGAGGATGATTTTCATTGCGGGCCATGCTATTGACTCTGGAGCCGCAATTCACACATTGCCGTCAGTGACTGTTTCAAGCGCTTCTGTTTGAGATCGCGCTGACCGTTTGACCGAATATTTACTATCAATAGCTCGAGGAGAGTACGACCATTCGCAGACCCTTCAAAGCGGACGCTCCAGTCAAGGAAGGACCGCGCGCAAACAAGGAAATCCGGGTCCCCCGGGTTCAGCTTATCGATGCCGAAGGCCAGAACTTGGGCAGCATTCCGATCGACCAGGCGCTCCGCATGGCGGACGAGGCCGGTCTCGACCTCGTAGAGATCGCACCGAACTCCGATCCGCCGGTGTGCAAGATCCTCGACCTCGGCAAGCTGAAATACGCGAACCAGAAGAAAGCCGCCGAGGCGCGCAAGAAGCAGAAGATCGTCGAGATCAAGGAAATCAAGATGCGCCCCAACATCGACACCCATGATTATGAGGTGAAGATGAAGGCCATGAACCGCTTCTTCGAGGAAGGCGACAAGGTCAAGGTGACGCTGAAGTTCCGCGGCCGCGAAATGGCCCACCAGGAACTCGGCATGAAACTTCTGATGCAGGTCAAGGACGACACCCAGGAAATCGCCAAGGTGGAAGCCGAACCCAAGCTCGAAGGCCGCCAGATGATGATGGTGCTTGCGCCGAAGTGATCGGCGGAGCCTGATAGACCAGACAAGCTTGGTGAAGCCGCCCCGGGAGGAGTTCGTGGGGCGGCTTTCCTTTTTGGCAAGGCTTGCGCGCGAGCGGCCTCCGGACCGCTTGCCTTTTCCTGGATGTGCGGTTATAAGCCCCCGTCCGAACGGTCCGGCAGGGCATGCCGTGGCCGTTCTTAACGCTGGAAATGGGCTTCGTCTGCCTGTTTCGCATATCAAGAACAATGGAGTAGCAAAATGCCCAAGATGAAGACGAAATCGTCTGCCAAAAAGCGGTTCAAAATCACCGCTACCGGCAAGGTTCGAGCTGCTGCTGCTGGCAAGCGCCACGGCATGATCAAGCGGTCCAACAAGTTCATTCGCGACGCGCGCGGAACCATGGTTCTCGCTGAGCCTGATGGCAAGAAAGTCGTCAAGAACTACCTGCCTAACGGTCTTTAAGACGTCTGGCGATTTGGATTTTAAGGAGATCATGACATGGCACGTGTAAAACGCGGCGTAACCTCCCACGCCAAGCACAAAAAGACGCTCAAGGCCGCCAAGGGCTTCTACGGCCGCCGCAAGAACACCATCCGCGCCGCCAAGGCAGCGGTTGATCGTTCCAAGCAATTTGCTTACCGCGACCGCAAGGTCAACAAGCGCAATTTCCGCGCGCTCTGGATCCAGCGCATCAACGCTGCCGTCCGCGAGTTCGGCCTGACCTATGGCCGCTTCATCGACGGTCTGAACAAGGCCGGCATCGAAGTCGACCGCAAGGTTCTGTCCGACATGGCAATCCATGAGCCGGCAGCATTCGGCGCCCTGGTCGAAGCTTCCAAGAAGGCGCTCGCCTATCTCAAGGAAGCCGGCACGGCAAACGAGTTTGAAAGCGCTGTCCGTTAAGCCAGCGTTTTCCCAAGACCGTTTCTGAAATTGTTGGGAAACCCGCGCTGGCAGGGCTGGCGCGGGTTTTTCTTGTTCGGCTTGCGGCGCGATCCTATCGCCGAAGTGTCGAACCGATACACGAACCGCATCGAGGCAGGACAGAATGAGCGAACTGGAAACATTGGAACGGACCTTGCTGGCGGAAATCGACGCCGCCGCCGACGAGGGCGCGATCGAGGCGGTGCGCATCGGCGCGCTCGGCAAGAAGGGATCGATCTCGGAACTCCTGAAGACGCTCGGTGCGATGAGCCCGCAGGAGCGCCAGACCCGCGGCGCGCGCATCAATGCGCTGAAGAACACGGTGACCGAGGCGATCTCCGCCCGAAAGGCGGCGCTCAAGGACGCGGCGATCGCCGAACGGCTGGCGCGCGAGACGGTGGACATCAGCCTGCCGGTCCGGTCCTCGCCGGCCGAGCGCGGCCGCATCCATCCGATCAGCCAGATCGTCGACGAGATCACCGCGATCTTCGGCGACATGGGTTTCTCGATTGCCGAGGGACCGGATATCGAGACCGATTACTACAACTTCACCGCGCTGAACTTCCCCGAAGGTCATCCGGCCCGCGAGATGCACGACACCTTCTTCTTCGCGCCTGACGAGAAGGGTGAGCGCAAGGTGCTGCGCACGCACACCTCGCCCGTGCAGATACGCACGATGGAGGCCGGGCAGCCGCCGATCCGCATCATCATTCCCGGCAAGACCTATCGCCAGGATTCCGACGCGACCCACTCGCCGATGTTCCATCAGGTGGAAGGCCTTGTCATCGACAGGACGGCGAATGTCGCCAATATGCGTTGGGTGCTCGAGGAATTCTGCAAGGCCTTCTTCGAGGTCGATCAGGTGACGATGCGTTTCCGCCCGTCCTTTTTCCCTTTCACCGAACCCTCCTTCGAGGTCGACATCCAGTGCGACCGCTCCGGTCCGATCGTCAAGTTCGGCGAGGGCAAGGACTGGATGGAGATTCTCGGCTGCGGCATGGTGCATCCGAACGTGCTCAGGGCCGGCGGCCTCGATCCGGACGAATATCAGGGCTTCGCCTGGGGCATGGGCCTCGATCGCATCGCCATGCTGAAATACGGCATGCCCGACCTGCGCGACTTCTTCAATGCCGATGTCCGCTGGATGACCCATTACGGCTTCCGCCCGCTCGACATGCCGACGCTCTTCGGCGGCCTCTCGGCGTGACCGGCGCAGAAAATCAAGGACACAGGTGACATCATGAAGTTCACGCTCTCCTGGCTGAAGGACCATCTGGAAACCGACGCCTCGCTCGAGGAAATCTGCGCCCGCCTGACGATGATCGGGCTGGAAGTCGAGGATGTCGACGACAAGGCGGCCTTCAAGCCCTTCGTCATCGCCAGGGTGATCTCCGCCGAGCAGCACCCGAACGCCGACAAGCTCAGAGTGCTGATGGTCGATACCGGCTCCGGCGAGCCGGTGCAGGTCGTCTGCGGCGCGCCGAACGCGCGCAAGGGCCTCGTCGGTGCATTCGCCGCGCCCGGCACCTACGTGCCCGGCATCGGCGTGACGCTCTCCGTCGGCAACATCCGCGGCGTGGAGAGCCGCGGCATGATGTGCTCGGAAAAGGAGCTGGAGATCTCCGACGATCACACCGGCATCATCGACCTGCCCGAGGATGCGCCCATCGGCACCAGCTATGCGGACTATGCCGGCCTCGACGATCCGATCATCGAGATCAACCTGACGCCGAACCGGCCGGATTGCACCAGCGTCCACGGCATCGCCCGCGATCTCGCGGCATCCGGCCTCGGCACCTTGAAGACGCGGCCGGCGCCGTCCTTCGCCGTGGAAGGCGAGACGCCCGTCAAGGTCCGCCTTGATCTCGGCGAGGACAGGCATCTCTGCCCCGGCTTCGCGCTCCGCCTGGTGCGCGGCGTGAAGAACGGCCCGAGCCCCGCCTGGATGCGCCAACGGCTGACGGCCATCGGCCTCCGCCCGATCAACGCGCTGGTCGATATCACCAACTATCTGACCTTCGACCAGGGCCGGCCGCTGCACGTCTTCGACGCGGCGAAGGTCGCTGGCAACCTGACGGTCCGCCGTGCCAGAGAAGGCGAAAAGGTACTGGCGCTCGACACGCGCGAATATACGCTGTCGCCGGCCAATGTGGTGATCGCCGACGAAGAAGGCGTCGAATCGATCGGCGGCATCATGGGCGGCGAGCATTCCGGCTGCGACGAGAACACCACCGACGTGCTGATCGAATCGGCGCTCTGGGATCCGATGAATATCGCCAAGACCGGCCGCACGCTCGGCATCATCACCGATGCGCGCTACCGCTTCGAGCGCGGCGTCGATCCGGAATACATGGCGCCTGGCCTCGAACGGGCGACCGAACTGGTGCTGGAGCTCTGCGGCGGTACCGCGGCCAGGATGGACGTCGTCGGTTATGAGGGACACGAGCCCAGGTCCGTCGATTTCCCGGTCTCGGAGGTCAAGCGCCTGACCGGCCTCGAAGTCTCCTCCGAGGAGAGCGTTTCCATTCTCAGGAAACTCGGCTTCGGCGTCGAGGGCTCCGGCGAACGCCTGACGGTAACCGTTCCCTCCTGGCGGCCGGATATCGACGGCAAGGCCGACCTCGTAGAGGAGGTCATGCGCATCCATGGCGTCGACAACATCGTCGCCGCGCCGCTTGCAAGCCACAATGCCGTCAACGGCAAGATCCTGACGACGCTGCAGATCCGCACGCGCCAGGCCAGGCGCGCGCTTGCAACCCGCGGCATGCTCGAAGCCGTCACCTGGTCCTTCATCCCGGAGGGGCATGCGAAGCTCTTCGGCGGCGGCCAGCCGGAACTCAAGCTCGCCAATCCGATCGCCGCCGACATGTCCGACATGCGTCCGTCGCTTCTGCCGGGCCTTCTGGCCGCGGCGCAGCGCAATGCCGACAAGGGCTATGGCGATGTCGCCATCTTCGAGGTTTCCGGTACCTATGAGGGCGATACGCCCGAGGCACAGCGGCGTGTCGCCGGTGGCGTGCGCCGCGGCACCGCGTCGCTAAACGGTGCCGGCCGGTCGTGGTCGAACGCCGTAAAGGGTGGCGGCAAGCCGGTCGATGTCTTCGACGCCAAGGCCGATGCCATCGCCGTGCTCGAAGCCTGCGGTGTGCCGATGGCCAATGTCCAGTTCGAAGCCGGCGGCCCGGCCTGGTATCATCCCGGCCGCTCGGCCACGATCAAGCTCGGACCGAAAATCGTCCTGGGTGCTTTCGGGGAGTTCCACCCGAAGACCCTCGACGCGCTCGATGTCTCCGGACCGCTTTCAGGCTTCGAGATCTATGTCGATGCCATGCCGGAGCCGAAGAAGAAGACAACCCGCACCAAGCCGGCGCTGGAGCTTTCGCCCTTTCAGGCGGTCAAACGCGACTTTGCCTTCGTCGTCGACAAGACGATCGAGGCCGCTGCAATCGTCAGGGCCGCCTCCGGCGCCGACCGGAAACTGGTAACGGCGGTCAACGTCTTCGACGTCTTCGAGGGCGCATCTCTCGGCGAGGGCAGGAAGTCGGTAGCGATCGAGGTAACGATCCAGCCGGTCGAGCGCACGCTGACGGATGAGGACTTCGAGGCCCTCACCGCCCGGATCGTCGGCAATGTGGCGAAGAGCACGGGTGGCGTGCTGCGAGCCTGATGATCGGTGAAGGGGGATGGTGCCAAGGCTGTCACGAGTCCCCCTTTGCCCAGCTTGCAGGAAGAAGTGCCGGCAGGCGAATGAGGGGCGGAGTCCCCGCACATATTTTCCTTATCCCTGCTCTGAGGCCTGTTGAGATTCGGGCCACCCGCCGCCGCTTGTTTGAGTTCCTCATTCCTGTGCTTGTCACAGGAATCCAGCCAGACCAAGTCCTTGGGCTGAAAGAACGCTTCCAGCGCCGCAGACGCGGCGCTGCTGGATCTCTGTGACAAGCACAGAGATGAGGATGAGGAGAGATTGCAGTCCTCCCAAAAGTCCTACAGCGCCGCCGCGCCTTATGAGACGCGCAATTAGTCATGCCGGTGCCAGACCTTGTTGACGATCAGCCACCGCCCGTCGACCTTCAACAGCGACAAATAGTCCGAATAGCGCGCGCCGGCGAATTCATCGATCACCTTCACGCTGGCGACGTCGCCGGTGATGTGGACCATCTCCACTTCCATGAGCGGCTGCGTATCCGGCGACGCCGCGCCTTCCCTCACGATGGAGGCGATGAAGGCGTCGCGTGTCAGCCACTCGACGGCACCGCCTGAATTGCCGACGATCGATGCGCTCGGATGGAAAGCCTTGCGCAACGCTCCCTCATTGGCGAAGGCCATGCCGTCGACATAGAGATGGACAACCGCGCTGATGGCCTGCTCTTCGGACATGGATGATCCCTCCTTTTCCGGAACGGTAGACGCCTTTGGTGACTATCCGCCCCCAGGCCGTTCCGGCCCCGATCTAGGCGGACACCCTCATAGGTAGGACATCGCAACGAAATTGCGATGCCCATCCAACTGTTGGAGCGCCTCGATGTTCGTTGAAGCACCCAAACGCTCCAAGTCTTTTGAACGACTCACTTCCGGACGGAAACCGCAACGCACTTTTGCTGGAAGCGGTCTGGAGCCGGCGGCTCACCGGTTCGTCAGCGCCAGCGACGCATCGGTGTAGCGATTGCCGGCGACCAGCGTCGGAGAGAGCGCTTCGCCGAGTTCGTCGCGTTCCCTGTCGGTGAGGACGATCCCGGCGGCGGCGACGTTCTGCTCCAGGTGCTCTATCCTGCGCGCGCCGGGGATAGGCACGATGTCCTCGCCCTGGTTGACGACCCAGGCGAGCGCGAGCTGGGCGGCTGTAACGCCTCTCTCCATGGCAAGCCTTTCGAGCGTGGCGACCAGCGCGGCATTGGCCTCGAAGTTCTCCTCCTGGAAGCGCGGCAGCGACCGGCGAAAATCGTCGGCAGCGAGGTCTTCGACCTTGCGGATGGTGCCTGTCAGCATGCCGCGTCCGAGCGGGCTATAGGGCACGAAGCCGATGCCGAGTTCGCGGCAGGTGTCGAGCACCTCCTGTTCCGGGTCGCGCGACCACAGCGAATACTCGCTCTGTATCGCTGCGATCGGATGCACGGCATGGGCACGGCGGATGGTGGCGGCGCTTGCCTCGGAAAGCCCGATTGCGCGCACCTTCCCCTCTTTCACCAGTTCCGCCATAGCGCCGACGGTTTCCTCGATCGGCACGGCGGGATCGACGCGGTGCTGGTAATAGAGGTCGATGACGTCCGTTCCAAGTCGCTTGAGGGAGGCCTCGGCGACGGTTTTCGCATTTTCCGGCCGTCCGTCGACGCCTTTGATCGCCTCGGCGGCGGGCTTGCCCGGCTCGATGCGGAAGCCGAACTTGGTGGCGATCACCACCTGGTCTCGCCGGTCCTTCAGAGCCTTGCCAAGGAGCTTCTCGTTCTCATAAGGCCCATAAACTTCCGCCGTATCGAAGAAGTCGACGCCGAGTTCGATGGCGCGGTGGAGCGTGCGGATCGACTGGCGCTCGTCGGCCTCGCCATAGGCGAAGCTCATGCCCATGCAGCCGAGGCCGACGGCCGAAACGGTGAGTTCGTTACCGAGCTTGCGGGTCTTCATTGGATTTCCTTTCGGGTTGAACGCGGCCTGCGGGTGGCATAGGGCGCTCGCGAAGAAGATGGAGAAGCATATCGCCGGGCCGAAGCTTTTCGGCACGGGCCCGACGACAAGGCGAAGATAGGGGCCGCACGGCCGGTTGAAAATCTCTGACAATTCTCACGGGCTGTTCTATTATTTCGATCAATGAACCGCACACAGCTCTCCCAATTGGCCGTCCTTTCCGCCGTCGCCGCTCATGGCAGCTTCCGCGGCGCGGCGAAGGAACTCGGCATCGCGCCATCGGCCGTCAGCCACGCCGTGGGCAGTCTGGAAGCGAGCCTCGGCGTTCGTCTCCTCGCGCGCACGACGCGCAGCGTCGCGGCCACGGAGGAGGGAAAACGCCTGCTGGAGCGCCTGCGGCCGGCGCTCGACGACATTGCCGAGGCGCTGCAACGGGCGGCGGAGGCGCGCGATCGACCCGCTGGGAAGCTGCGCATCACCGCCCCTCGTTTTGCCGCCGACCTCATTTTGGCGCCGCGCCTTGGCGATTTTCTCGGGCGCTATCCGGACATCGTCCTCGAAATTGCCAATGAAGACGGCTTCACCAATATCGTCGAGGAGGGGTATGACGCCGGGATCAGGCTCGGCGAAAGCCTGGAGGCCGACATGGTCGCGGTGAAGGTCGGGCCGGAACTGAAAAGCGCGGTCGTCGCCGCACCATCCTATTTCGAGCGCTTCCAACGGCCGCGGCACCCGCGCGATCTGGCGGGCCATCGCTGCATCCGCCGCCGCTTCTCCAACGGCACCATATATCGTTGGGAGTTCGAGAAAGAAGGGGAGGAACTGACCGTTTCTGTGAACGGCCCGCTCATTCTGGGCGAGGACCGGCCGATCATCGAGGCCGCAATCGGCGGTGCGGGGCTCGCCTATCTCTTCGAGCCGCGCGTCAGCGGATATGTGGCTGAGGGCAAATTGGTCCGGGTGCTCGAGGACTGGTGCGCGCCCTATGCGGGCCCCTCCCTCTATTATCCGACCCGCCGGCTGATGCGGCCGGCGCTCCGGGCCTTCATCGATTTCTTCCGGCACAGCGGCTGACGGCCGGCGGAGAGCGCCGGCCGTCGTGACAGCTTACGCGGCCTTCTTGTTGACTTGGGCCATCGCCAGTTTCGTCAGGTCCTCGTCGGTGACGACTTCTTCCTTCAAAGTCGCGTCGAGCAGCGAAACTGCATCCTTGAGACCGATGGTCTTTGCCCAGGTCTTCAGAGTGCCGTAGCGTGAGATTTCATAGTGCTCGACCGCTTGTGCGGCGGAGATCAGGCCCGCATCGAGCGCGGCCGTGCCCTTGAATTCGTCCATGATCTCTTCGCCCTCGGCGACGATGCCCTCGATCGCCTCGCAGGTCTTGCCCTGCGCGCGCTTGCCGATCATTTCGAATACCTGCTGCAGCCGCTCCACATGGGTCTCGGTCTGCTCCTTGTGCTTCTCGAACGCGGCCTTGAGCTCAGGGGCCTGGGCGGCGCGTGCCATCTTCGGCAAAGCCTTCAGGATTTTCCGCTCCGCATAATAGATGTCCTTGAGCGTATCGTGGAAAAGGTCGTCCAGCGTCTTTTCTTTGGGCATTTCCGTTTCCTTCCTCGTCTGCTTCGTGTTGCCTTCGACCCGCAATCAACAGCAAAGGGCGAAGATTTGTTCCTCGCGACTGCAAAAAGCGCGTGAGACGCGGGTCAAATCCGCCGCTCTCGCGAAAGGTGTCCGTTTCACTCCGGCGGAAATCGGGTGGTTGCAGCGCGGCGCATCGGCAATGGTCCCGCCGTCAACGCAATCGGACGGAGAAGAACCATGTCGAGACTGGAAGGTAAAATCGCGATCGTGACCGGCGCAAGCTCAGGTATCGGCCGCGCCGCCGCGCTGCTCTTTGCACGCGAGGGGGCAAAGGTCGTCGTCACCGCTCGCAACGAGAATGCGCTTGCGGAGCTTGCCGACGAGATCGCCAGGGAGGACGGCGAGGCCGCGGCGCTTGCCGGCGACGTGCGCGACGAAGCCCTGCATGAGGCGCTGGTCGAACTGGCGGTTCGCCGCTTCGGCGGGCTCGATACCGCCTTCAACAATGCCGGGGCACTCGGTGCGATGGGAGAGATCTCGTCGCTCACCATCGAAGGCTGGCGCGAGACGCTCGATACCAATTTGACGAGCGCCTTCCTAGCGGCGAAATATCAGGTTCCGGCAATTGCGGCACGGGGTGGCGGTTCGCTCACCTTCACTTCGAGCTTCGTCGGCCACACGGCCGGCTTTGCCGGGGTGGCTCCCTATGCGGCGGGCAAGGCGGGGCTGATCGGGCTGGTGCAGGCGCTGGCGGTCGAGCTCGGCGCGCGCGGCATTCGCGTGAATGCGCTGCTGCCCGGCGGCACCGACACGCCCGCCAATTTCGCGAACCTGCCGGGGGCAGCTCCCGAGACGCGCGGTTTCGTGGAAGGGCTGCACGCATTGAAGCGCATTGCGCAACCCGAGGAAATCGCCGAAGCGGCGCTTTATCTCGCCTCGGACGGTGCTAGCTTCGTGACCGGCGCTGCGCTGCTGGCCGACGGCGGCGCTTCGGTGGCGAGGGGGTGAGCGCAGAGCGTGAACACAGCAGCTGAAAGCGGGGAAACATGAAGAAGCCTGGGTCGATGAAATCGCTCGAGGACCTCGGGCGCGTACGCCTGTCGAAGAACTTTTTCCTGCGCGATTTTCTTCACTCCGAAATCGCGGAGTTCTACCGGATCCCGAATATCCCCGACGATCCGGAACTGGCGATCGAGGCGGGCCGGAAACTCTGCGAGGAGCTTCTGGAGCCGCTCGAGGCGACCTTCGGTCGGCTGCACATCCGCTCTGCCTACCGAAACCGCGCCGTGAATGCCTTCGGCAACGCCAACAGGCTCAACTGCTCGACCAATGCGGCAACGGCCGCCGACCATATCTGGGACATGCGCGATGCGGAGGGCTGCATGGGGGCCACCGCCTGCATCGCCATTCCCTGGGTCTGGGACCGGGAGCGTCACGAAGGAGGCTGGCAAAGCCTGGCCTGGTGGATTCACGACCACCTTCCCTATGCCTCGCTCTGCTTCTTTCCCAAGCTCTGGGCCTTCAACATCCAGTGGCACGAGAGACCGCACCGCAGGATCAGCAGCTACGCCGAGCCGCGTGGGCTGCTGACCAGGCCCGGCATGGCCAACCACGAGGGCAGCCATGCGCATCTTTACGAAGGCTTTCCGGCGATTGCGGGTTCGGGGCAGTCCCCCAGCCCCTTCCCACAAGAGGGAGCGGCTTAGACGCCGCTTGGTCTGCGCCGGCTCAGCCCCTCCCCTGAGGCGGTGGGGAGGGGTCTTCCTCTTCGGGAAAATCGAGAACGGTGCCGCTATTCACTCACCTCGTTCAGCCGCCTTATCGCCTCTTTCGGCAAGTCCAATTCCGCCGATCTCACCAGGCTTGCCAGCTGGTCGGGGTTGGTGGCGCTGGCGATCGGTGCGGTGACGCCCTCGCGGGCGATGATCCAGGCGAGCGCGATCTCTGCCGGTTTCGCGCCGGTCTCCTCGGCGATTTCATCCAAGACGCCGAGGATCCGCATGCCGCGTCCGTCGAGATATTTTTCGACGCCGCCGCCGCGAGCGGAACCCTCCAGATCCTTGTGCGAGCGGTACTTGCCGGAAAGAAAGCCTCTCGCAAGGCTGAAATAGGTGATGACGCCGATCTCCTCGGCGATGCAGAGACTGCGCAGCGGACCGTCATAGGAGGCGCGGTCGTAGAGATTGTATTCGGGCTGCAGCACGTCGTAGCGGGGCAGATCCTTCGCCGCCGCAACGTCGAGAGCATCGCGCATCTGCGGCGCATCGAGATTCGATGCGCCGATTGCCCGCAGCTTGCCCTGGGAAAGAAGCGTGTCGTAGGCGGCAAGCGTCTCTTCATAGGGTGTGTCGGGATCCGGCCAGTGGGAGAGATAGAGGTCGATATAGTCGGTTTGCAGGCGTCTTAGCGAATCCTCGACTGCCTGCATGATCCAGCGCCGCGAAAGGCCCTTGCGATCCGGTCCGAGTTCGGAACCGACCTTGGTGACGATGACCGCGCTATCGCGCGAGCGTCGGGATTGCTTCAGCCATTTGCCGATGATCGTTTCCGACTCGCCGCCTCTGTTGCCCGGCGCCCAGGAGGAATAGACGTCGGCTGTGTCGACGGCATTGAAGCCTGCATCGAAAAAGGCGTCGAGAAGCGAGAACGATGTTTTCTCATCCGCGGTCCAGCCGAAGACGTTGCCGCCGAAGACGAGCGGGGCAATCGAGAGGCCGGTACGGCCAAGTCTGCGCATTTCCATGGTTTCGCTCCATACGGTTGGATGAAAACAGCTGCGATTGGGAGGGTTGCGGCAAAAACATAGGCCAGCTCGCCATCGAATGACACCTGCATTCGTGGTTTTCTGGGCTCGCCACGGCTTGCTAGGTACGTACCTCGGGGATAGTCTCGGCGCAGCTTGTGACCGAGGGGAATGTCGCGCGTCTTTGCGCCGCGCACGAAAAGGAGTCTGCCTCATGCTGCGTTTCGGAATTTTGTCGACGGCCAAGATCGGCCGCGAGCTCGTCGTACCCGCGATCCAGGACGCCGAGAACTGCGTCGTCACGGCGATCGCGAGCCGCGATCTCGCCAAGGCGAGGGCCATGGCCGACCGTTTCTCCGTGCCGCATGCTTTCGGCTCCTATGAGGAGATGCTCGCCTCCGACACGATCGACGCGGTCTATATCCCGCTGCCGACGTCGCAACATGTCAAATGGGCGATAAAGGCGGCAGACGCCGGCAAGCATGTGCTTTGCGAGAAGCCGCTGGCGCTGAAGGCCGAAGAGATCGACACCGTGATCGCGGCGCGCGAGCGCAACAAAGTGCTGATCTCCGAAGCCTATATGGTGACCTACAGCCCCGTCTGGCTGAAGGTGCGCTCGCTCATCGCGGAAGGTGCCATCGGGCGCCTCAGGCATGTCCAGGGCGCTTTCACCTATTACAACCGAGATCCCGGCAACATGCGCAACGTCCCGTCGCTCGGCGGCGGCGGGCTGCCGGATATCGGCGTCTATCCGGCAATCACGACCCGGTTTTCGACGGGCAAGGAGCCGCTGCGCGTGCAGGCCAATACCGAGCGCGATCCGGAATTCGGCACCGACATCTATTCAAGCGTTCGTGCCGACTTCGGCGATTTCGAACTGAGCTTCTATGTCTCGACGCAGCTCGCCGCCCGCCAGGTCATGGTCTTCCACGGCGACAAGGGCTACATCGAGGTGAAGTCGCCCTTCAATGCCGATCGCTACGGCCGGGAAGAGGTGGAACTGACCAACCAGAACCACGGCCAGTCGCAGCTCTTCCGCTTCCAGGATGCGCGTCAGTACAAGCTCGAGGCCGAGGCCTTTGCACGTGCTGCGAAAGGTGAAGCGGGGGACGTGGTGACGCTGGAAAACTCGCGCCTGAACCAGATGTTCATCGACGCGATCTACCGCGCCAGCGAAAAAGACGGCTGGGAACCCGTCTGAAGCCGGCTAAAGGATAGGCCCGGCGCCATTGCGCCGGGCCGACCCAATCATGCGGCCTGGAGCAGCCGCGCCTGAGACGCGCCCCGCATCTTGAAGAAAAGGAAGTCGGCGACGCCGACCATGGCCACGACGATCAGCGCCATTCCTGCAACCGTCAAGGCCGAATAGGCAGACGCAAGAATGGCGAGGCTTCCGACCTGCCACAATATGTCGCCGGCGATGCTGATCCGCGTTGCGAGGGCGCTCGGTCCTCCTTTTCGGGCCGCGGCGAGGTGAAAAGCGCCCCAGACGAGGAGTCCAGCGCCGAGCGCCATGACCACCGCAGGCGATAGGGCGGGACTGACGACGGCCGCCAGCGGTTGCGCCGCTAGGAGAGCCGCGCCTGCAATCAGCGAAAAGATGCCGTCGGCGAGAAATGTCTTGTTGAGAAGAGAGCGGGTGGAAAGGTCGAACATGTCTGTCTCCATCGGTTGTCGATGGGCAGATGCTGGACCAGAGCGGTCATCAAACCAATTACCTCTGAGGTAATGGATTTTGTGCCGCGTTCAGGCGACGCTGCCCCCGCAACAGGGAAGATACAAATGGAATTCGGCAGCCGCCTGAAGGAATGGCGAGGACATCGCCGCATGAGCCAACTCGATCTCGCAATGGCGGCGGGCATTTCCGCGCGCCATCTCTCGTTTCTGGAGACGGGGCGCTCCAAGCCGTCTGAGGGAATGATCCTGCGGCTCGCCTCGGTTCTCGACGTTCCCGCGCGCGAACAGGGCACGCTGTTCACTGCGGCGGGCTACCGGCCGCGCGTTTCGGCGCGGCCGGCCACGGGTCTCGATACAATGCCTTCGGCTGTCGCCCATGCCATCCGGCTGATGCTCGACCGGCACGATCCCTATCCGGGCCTCGTTTTCGACCATCAGTATACGGTGCTGCTGACCAATCCGGCTTTCGACGCGCTTGTCGACGCCACGGGCGTTCCGTTCAAACCGGGGGAGAACTTCCTCGACGGCTTTCTAGGTGCAGAGAGCGTCCGCAGTCTCGTGGTCAATTGGGAGGCCGCGGCAGCCGATCTCGTTCAGCGGGTTCGCATGGAAGCTTGGCTGCAGGGGCCGCGCAGCCCCTTGCAGCGAAGGCTGGACAGGCTGGTTGCCGACCCGGCGGTGGCAATGGCGATCGAGAACTTCCCGGCGACGGATCGCTTGCCGGTGCTGCCCATAGAACTGCGCCTCGGCGACGCGTCGCTTAGTTTCATTACGACGCTTTCGACCTTCGGCTCGACTCAGGATGCGCTTGTTGAGGGCGTTCTGATCGAATCCTTCTTTCCGGCCGATGACGCGACCCGGCGCTTTTTCGGACAGGGCGGGCGCGACATCCAATAGATTTCCGTCCGGAAGATCGATTCGCTGGTTCGATGAAACAGTGAAACGATCCAGAAAAACGGCGGATAGCAGCGCCTTGCTGCTGATCTTCGCCGCGGTGTCGGCTACAAGTGACGCATGACTTCGTTTTTTGATTCCGAATCTCCCTCCAACGTCGCCGAATATTCGGTGTCGGAACTGTCCGGCTCGATCAAGCGCACGATCGAGCAGACCTTCGAGCATGTGCGGGTGCGGGGCGAGATTTCCGGTTATCGCGGTCCGCATTCGTCGGGCCATGCTTATTTTGCCTTGAAGGACGATCGCGCCCGCATCGACGCGGTCGTCTGGAAGACCACCTTCGCGCGCCTGAAATTCCGGCCGGAGGAAGGGATGGAGGTCATCGCGATCGGCAGGGTCACGACCTTCCCCGGCTCGTCCAAATATCAGATCGTCATCGACTCGCTTGAGCCGGCCGGTGCCGGGGCGCTGATGGCGCTTATCGAGGAACGCAAGCGCAAGCTTGCGGCGGAGGGTCTTTTCGATGCGGGCCGCAAGCGGCCGCTGCCGTTCATGCCAAGGGTCATCGGCGTCGTGACCTCGCCGACCGGTGCTGTCATCCGCGACATCCTGCACCGCATTGCCGACCGTTTCCCGGTCCATGTGATCGTCTGGCCGGTGCGCGTGCAGGGCGACGGCGCCTGCGAGGAGATCGTGGCAGCGATCGAGGGTTTTAACGCGCTGCAGCCGGGCGGCCCCATTCCCCGGCCCGACGTGCTGATCGTCGCGCGCGGCGGCGGCAGCCTTGAGGATCTCTGGTGCTTCAACGACGAGGCGATGGTGCGCGCCGCGGCGGCTTCCGCCATCCCTCTGATCTCGGCGGTCGGCCACGAGACGGACTGGACGTTGATCGACCATGCGGCCGACCAGCGGGCGCCGACGCCGACGGGTGCAGCCGAAATGGCGGTGCCGGTGAAGGCCGATCTCGAGGCCCAGCTCGCCAGTCTCGCGGCCCGGCTCAAGGGCGCCGCGGCGCGGCAGATGGACAATCGCCGCCAGACGTTGCGTTCGCTTGCACGGGCGCTGCCCTCGCTCGATCAATTACTCGCCTTGCCGCGGCGTCGCTTCGACGAGGCGGCCGCCGGACTCGGCCGCGGCCTACAGATGAACACGGCCAACAAGCGGCGAAGCTTCGAGCGCAATGCGGCCCATCTCCGGCCGGAGCTCCTGACCGCAAGGATCGTCGATCGCCGTCAGCGCGTCTTGGATGCCGTCAACCGGGCCGAACGCATCATCGAGCGTAAGCTTCAACGTGGCGCTCAGCGCATTTCGTCTGCCGATGCCTCGCTCCGCGTTCTGCCGTCGCGGCTGATCGGCCAGGTTCATCGCGCATCGGATCGCGTCTCCAGCCTGAGCAGGCGTGGGGATGCGGCGGTCGCTGCCGATTTGCGCAGGATGAAAAGCGCGCTTACAGCCCAGGACCGCGTGCTGCAGTCGCTCTCCTATCACAGCGTTTTGCAGCGCGGCTTCGCGCTGGTGCGCGATGGCGCGGGCGAGCCGGTGAAACAGGCGGCAGCCGTTTATCCCGGAATGGCGCTTTCGCTGGAATTCGCCGACGGCCGCGTCGCGGCGGTCGCCGGCGAGGACGGCACTCCGCCGCAGTCGCCGAAGAAGCGGCCTGCGCGCTCCGGCGAGCCGACGAAGCAGGGCAGCCTCTTCTGATGCGCATCCTGATGGTGCTCGCCCATCCGCTCGAGGAGAGCTTCGCTGCGAGTGTCGCCCGCGTTGCCCGGGAAACGCTCGAGGCCAAAGGCCATACGGTCGATCTGCTCGACCTCTATCGCGAAGGGTTTGATCCGCGGCTGACCGTGGCCGAGCGGGGCAGTTATTTCGACAAAAGTTATGACGCCGCCGGGGTCTCCCCCTGGATCGAGCGGCTGAAGGCTGCGGACGGGCTCGTGCTCGTCTTTCCGCAATGGTGGTTCAACTTCCCGGCGATCCTCAAGGGCTTCTTCGATCGCGTCTTTGCGCCCGGGATCGCTTTCGACCATGACGCGGCAGGCGGCCGTATCGTTCCTCGGCTCGGCAACATCAGGCTATTCTGGGCGCTGACCAGTACCGGGTCCCCCTGGTGGGTCGTGCATCTCTATATGGGAAATCCGGTGCGGCGGCTGCTTAAGCGCGGCATCGCCGCCTTCTGCGGCAAGGGGCTCGACTTCCGCATGGTCACTCTGCACGATATGGATCGGGTGACGGAGGCGAAGCGGAAGCGCCATATCGAGCGTGTGAGGGCTCTCGTGAGCCGGATCTGACCCGCGACCTATTCGAAGACCGCGAGGAATTTTCTGAGCAGCGCGTCCAGAGCCTCCCGTTCATCCGGTTCAAGGCCCGCAACGAGGCGCTGCTGGTTGGCGACGTGGGCAGTGACCGCCGCGTCCACGCGCTTGAGACCCTCCGGCGTCAGAGCGATGAGGACGCCGCGCCGGTCTTTCGGATTATCCAGGCGTTCGACAAGCCCGGCTTTCTCGAGCTGGTCGATGCGGTTGGTCATCGTGCCGGAGGTGACCATCGTCGTTCCCAGCAGATCGCCCGGCGAGAGCCGGAAGGGCGGGCCGGAGCGCCGCAGCGTTGCGAGCACGTCGAAGCTCGCCGAGTTCAGGCCGTGATCGGCAAGGGTGCTATCCACCTCACGAGCGAGATGAGCCCGAAGCCGTGTCAGGCGGCCGAGCAAACCCATGGCCGTTGCATCGAGCTCCGGCCGCTCTCTGCGCCACTGCGCCAGGATTTTGTCTACGTGATCCATATTGGTCTGCATCGGCGGTCAGAGTGAACATTTCGCTTTCCTGAAGTCGTAGCCTCCATGTATCTTGACGTCAAGATAAACTGGAGTAAGTTATCTTGACATAGAGATTCTTGAGGTAAAGAGATGAGCGCGCGCAGCACCGATATTCTGCTCACGGCCATAGCGCCGGCCATATGGGGCAGCACCTATCTGGTCACAACGGAATTCCTGCCGGCCGGTTACCCGGTCACCGTCGCAATGCTCAGGGCGCTTCCGGCAGGGCTGCTGCTGCTGCTTGTCGTCCGGCAAATGCCGACGGGGGTGTGGTGGGAGCGCAGTTTCATGCTCGGCGCGCTCAACTTTTCGTTCTTTCAGACGATGCTTTTCGTATCCGCCTACCGGCTGCCCGGCGGTGTCGCCGCAACCGTCGGAGCCATTCAGCCGTTGATCGTGATCGTCCTCTCGCGCGTCGTTCTCGGCTCGCCGGCCCGGGCGTTGAGCGTCGTTGCCGGCATTGCCGGCATGGCGGGGGTCGCGCTCCTGGTGCTGACGCCAAAAGCGGCGCTGGATCCGGTCGGCGTCGCGGCCGGCTTGGCAGGCGCCGTCTCTATGGCTTTCGGCACCGTGCTGAGCCGACACTGGACGCCGCCGGTCTCGCCGCTCACCTTCACCGCCTGGCAATTGGCGGCCGGCGGACTGCTTCTGGTGCCGGTTACCTTCCTGCTGGAACCCTCTTTGCCGCCGCTCACTGCCGAAAACATTATAGGCTTTACCTATCTCGGCCTGATCGGCACCGCCTTCACCTACCTTCTCTGGTTCCGCGGGCTGTCGCGGCTCGAACCCTCCCAGGTTTCGCCGCTCGGTTTCCTGAGCCCCGTCGTCGCGATCCTCATCGGCTGGGGCGTGCTCGATCAGCAACTGACGGCGGTGCAGGCGCTCGGGATCGCAACCGTCTTCGCAAGCGTATGGATGAGCCAATATGCACAGGTGACGCGCCGCACGACATCCGCCCCCTGATCCTCGCCGAGGGGTTGCAACCAGAGGGTAAGCGTTTCACATTAACGGCATTCACCGGGGAAACGCAGCTCTTCATGGTCGATTATTTGACGTCGGCGCATTATTTTGACCTCCTCCGTTTCGCCAAGCGCAAGACCCGTCGCGCCGCCGACGCGGAGGATCTTCTGCATGAAGCGCTGATCGTCGCGCTCAAGGCGCAGCGGTTGCCGATCGGAGATGATGGAGCCTGGTTTCGCGGCGTCATCCGCAATTTGGCCGCGATGCAGGCGCGAACGGCAGCACGCCGTGTTCGGCGCGAACGGCACATATACTTTCCGGAAACCGAGGATGAGGTGGATGTGAGCGATGTATTGGCCTTTGCAGCCACGCTTACGCCCCGCCTCCGGATCGTGATGCTGCTCGCAATTGCCGGCCACAACCGGCCTGAGATTCGTCATCTCCTTAGAGTCTCTGATGAGGCGCTGCGCCAGCGCATCCTCATGCTTCGGCGTGCCTGGCGTGATGCCGGCAACTCCGACGCAAACCTGATAACACGCGGCATGCACTACGCTCTGGAGAGCGGTCGCATTCGGCGGGCGCTCCTGCCGGTGACGCGCGGCGGCCGGGCCGCGTTTGCCAGCCATGATCCGGACGGCCATCTCTTCGCGATAAATTTTTCTCCACGCGCCTCTCACAAAGAAACAGCTGGCGGCAACAAGCCGGCGTAACGAACACAAGGGAGCAATCTATGCTGTCGAAAACACGTATCGGAAACATCTGCTACTACGTCTCGGACATCGTCCGTACGGAGGCATTCTATCGCAATGTGCTGGGCCTCGACGTCCAGCGAATGGGCGACGACGGGGCCGGCAACGACTGGCTGATGGCCCGCGTCGAGAACAATGTCGACTTGATCTTCTTCGTTGCGGAAAGCAGCCCCGGCAATACGCCGATCGTTGTCTTTGATCTCGCGGAAGGCGGCATTGACGATGTCGTCGGTGGCCTTGCCGAGAAGGGAGCGACGATCGTCACACCGGTAAGCCACGCGCCCGGCGGCTGGTCGGCCGAATTTGCCGATCCTGATGGCCATATTCTTTCGGTTTACCAGCCGGCCGAAGCCCCTCGCATGAGGTCAGCCAATGGCTGAGACAGCTTAGCAGCCGCGGGGGAGCTGGAAATGGGCATCCAACCCTCTCCCCGGTCAGACTCTACGGCATGCTGGTGCGGCGGATACTGCTGATGAATGGAACCTGGGATCCTCGGGAACCCAACCGCCTCAACTTCCCTCGGTCGTCATCCTCGCAGTTGCCCTTTGCGGACATGGCGGTTCGAGGGAAGGCCGAGCGTGGGATTGCCCCTCAACCGGCTGCCGCCACCTTCTCCCCGCAGGCGGGGAGAAGGGATATGCCGCGCCCGCTCGCTCCCTTGAGCGGGCGGTGAATGCGAGGTTCAGTCCGCGCCGCTTGTCCCTTCGCCCCGCGTGCGGGGAGAAGCGCAACCATTAAGCGGAAGCATTTTGTTGCGGGGTGTTTTTCATCCATGGGGTTTGCCGCTTAAGGACTGCGTTGGCGAAGATGATGAGTTTGCGGACACAGGCGATGAGTGCCGTCTTGTGGGATTTGCCTTTTTCGGTGAGGTGTTTGTAGTGAACGACCAGCCTCGCGTTCCAGCGCTGCGACGCCGGTAAGGCGGCATTGAACAGGGCCCTGCGGACGCGCGCCCGTCCACCGGCAATATGGCGCTCGCCCTCACGCTTGCCGCTCTGGTC
>ATWE01000012.1 GCA_000421085.1 Ensifer sp. USDA 6670 | reverse complement strand
CGCCTTGCCGGCTTCCTTCAGCCGCAGCGCCTCTTCGACCGAGATCTCGTCGAAGGGGTTCATCGACATCTTCACATTGGCAAGCTCGACGCCCGATCCATCTGCCTTGACCCGGATCTTGACGTTGTAGTCGACGACCCGTTTCACCGTCACAAGTATTTTCATGGATTCCTACTCTCCGTCAGCAACAGTTGCGGAAACGCTCGACCATCACGTCCAGCACCTCGCCGGGATCGCGCTTCCACCAGTCGTTCGCGGAAAAGATCTCGACCTCGCAAGGGCCGCGATAGCCGGCGCCTTCAACGAACGAACGGATCGCCTTGAGATCGGCGACGCCGTCGCCCATCATGCCGCGGTCGAGAAGCACGTCATTGGTTTCGGCGAGCCAGTCGCAGAGGTGATAGCCGTAGATTCGCTCGGCTCCGGCACGTTTCAACTGCCGTTCAAGCTCCGTGTCCCACCAGACATGGTAGACATCCACGGCTATGCCGACATTCGGGGCAGCTATGCGATCGCAAAGGTCCACGGCATCGCGCAGCGTCGTGAGGCACGACCGATTGCCGGCGTAGACGGGATTGAGCGGCTCCAGCGCCAGTTTCACGCCGCTTGCTTGTGCACAGGGAGCGGCTTCGGCAACGCGGTCCGCCACGATCTTCAGGCTCTCGGCAACCCCTTTGGTCCCCGGATGCACGCCTCCGGCGACGATCGTCAGGACCGGAGCCCCCAAGGCTGCCGCCATGTCGATCGACCTCTTGAAATCGTCCATAACGCTTTCGACATCCGTCGCCTGGGTGCCTACCAGAAAGGGCGTCCGGCACAGACCCGCCACGGTCAGCCCGGCAGAACGAACCCGTTCGCCGATCTCCACGGCGCGTTCGCCGATCTCGCGTCGCCAGAACACGATGCTCCCGAAACCGCGCTCGGCACAGGCATCGATGACCTGTTCGCTCGTCCAGCCCGCACCGTGGCCCTCGAGGTTGTGGCCGAGGCTCGCCGTGTTCAGGGCGAGGGCCGAGTGGTCCGAAGAGAAGTCCCTCATCTCAGACTCCGTAGACTGCGAGGAGGCGCTTCATGCGGGTGACGGCCACTTCCGGATCGCGAAGCAGACCGCATTGATCCGCCAGCCTGAAAACCTCAGTGAAATAGGGAAGCGGCCGCATCGCCTGCGCGCCGTTCAGCATCACGAAGTGGTCCTGGAAGCCGTTCAGCCAGGCCAGGAACACCACGCCCGTCTTGTAGTATTGCGTCGGCGCCCGGAAGATCAGCCGCGCCAGCGGCACCGTCGGATCCAATGTCGCGCGGAACGCGGTGACATCGCCCTCGCCAAGTCTCTGCACCGCAAAAGCGGCAGCCGGTGCGAGCGGATCGAAGATGCCGAGAAGTGCGTGCGAAAAGCCCTGCTCGTCCCCCTCGATCAGTTCCGGATAGTTGAAGTCGTCGCCGGTATACATCTTGACGCCCGCCGGCAGCAGCCGGCGCATCACGATCTCCTTGTCCTTGTCGAGCAGGGAGATCTTTATGCCGTCGACCTTGCGGACGTTCGCTTCGATGACGGCCAACGCCGTCTGCATCGCGGGCTCGAATGTCTGGCCGCCCCAATATCCGGCAAGCTGCGGGTCGAACATGTCGCCAAGCCAGTGCAGTATGACCGGGTGGTCACAGGCATCGAGCACGTCGGAATAGACGCTGATGTAATCGTCGGGCCCCCTGGCCGCCCGAACCAGAGCCCTCGACGCCATCAGGATGATCCGCCCGCCCAGCTTCTGCACCGCTTCGACCTGATCGAGATAGGCACGTCTCACGTCGTCGATGCTGTGGGATCTGGAAAGGTCCAGGTGGTCGGTTCCGCAGCCGTTCGCAACCAGCGCGTCCGGCAGCTCGGCCTTCGTACGGCGAATGAGTTCCAGCGCGCCCGCCCAGTCCAGGCCCATGCCGCGCTGTGCCGTGTCCATGGCCTCGGCGATCCCGAGCCCCAGCCCCGCAAGATAGCGGCGGAACTCCAGCGTCTTCGGCCAATCGACGGTCGCCCGTCCTGAGGGCTCGTTGGCGGTGAACGGGTCTGCCACGACATGCGCGGCGGAATAGACGACACGAGCAGGATCGGGACCGAGGGCCGCGCCCGCTATCGCGTTGCCTGAAAGGCTATATTCGGCCAGCCTGCCTTCGGGGTCGGGAAGAGCAATTTTCATTGGAGACCTCAAAATCGCGGAACGAGCATGCCGGCATCTGCCGAGATCGTCTGTCCTGTCGTGTAGGGGAGCCTGCCGGAGGCGAGCGAGGCGATCACGGCCCCGACCTCACCGGGCTCTCCGACGCGCGGAAAAAGCGTCAGCCCCTGCTCCGCACGTTCGCGGTAGGAGTCGATCACCGGAGCGGTCATTTCGGTGGCGATCAGGCCGGGCTGGACGTCGTAAACAGCGACGTTTTCCCGCCCGAGGCGGACCGCGAGCGCCTTGGACACCATCGACGCCGCCGCCTTGGAGGCGCAATATTCCGAGCGCTGAACGGCGACCGCCACGGAATTCGACGAAGTGACGTTGACGATCGAGTGGAAAAGCGGGCTTCGCTCCCGAGCCAGAAGTCGGCGCGCGAAAGCCTGGCTCAGAAAGAACATCGCCTTGGCATTCACCGTGAGACAACGATCCCAGCTCTCTTCCGTTACATCGAGGAGGTCGCCGCGCTTCAGAACGCCCACCCCGGCATTGTTGACGAGTGTCGTGAGCGGGCCGAGCTCCGCCTCGATCTTCGTGAGCGCCGCCTCGTGAGCAGCCAGGTCTGCAACGTCGAAGGCCACCGCGATCACCGGCGCTCCGTGCCTGGAGACGCGTGCGGCGGCGGCCGCCAATTCGTCGTCGGCCGTCAGCCCGTTGACTGCGACGGAGAACCCTTCCCGCGCCAGGGCTTCGGCAGCGGCAAGACCGATACCGCGTGACGAGCCCGTCACCAGTGCCACGGGTTTCGCGGTCGGATTACTCACGCCCTTGCCCCCTTCTTCAGAAGTTCACGCGCAATGATCATCCGCTGGATCTGGTTCGTGCCTTCGTAGATCTGGGTGATCTTTGCGTCACGATAGAGCCGTTCGACTTCGAAGCCGCGGATATAGCCCGACCCGCCGAAGACCTGGACCGCGTCGGCGGTGCGCTGAACGGCCATGTCCCCCGCGAAACATTTTGCGATCGAGCAGGCCTTCGTCGCGTCCAGGCCCCGGTCGATCTTCGAGGCGGCCGAATGGACGAGAAGACGCGCGGCTTCGATGTCCTTTGCCATGTCGGCGAGCAGCCACTGCACGCCCTGGAAATCGGAAATGGCTTTGCCGAACTGCTTGCGTGTCCCGGCATAGTCCACCGCCGCCTCCAGCCCCGCCTGTGCGATGCCGACGGCGAGTGCGGCGATGCCCACGCGGCCTTTGTCGAGAACGGACATCATCATGTGAAAACCGCGGCCCTCCTGGCCCAGCAGAGCACCGACCGGCAGGCGCACATCGGTGAAGGTCAATGCGCCGACCTGGCTGGCTCTCTGGCCCATCTTGTGCTCCTTCGGACCTCTCTCGACCCCTGCCGAATTGAGATCGACGATAAAGATCGACATGCCGCGGTTGCCGGCCTCCTTGTCGGTCCTCGCCAGCACGAAACCGACATCGGCAACGGGCGCGTTATGGATCCAGATCTTGCCGCCATTCAGCATCCAGCCGTCGCCGTCGCGTTCCGCCGTCGTCCGAATGCCCGACACGTCGGTTCCGGCCTCGGGCTCGGTGATGCAGTAAGCGACCTTGGTGCGCATGTTCAGAATGTCGGGTAGCATGCGTTGCTGACCTTCGGTCCCGTGACGGACGAGCAGCGTGGAGATCAGCTCCACCAGCCCGCACTGATCGGCAACCGACGCATAACCGCGGCTGAGTTCCTCCATCACGACCGCATAGGTCAGCGTATCGAAGCCCGGTCCGCCGAGGTGTTCGGGAACGCCGATACCGAACAATCCGAGCTTCGCCATTTCCCCGTAAAGCTCTGCGGGGAAACGTTCCTCGCGGTCGAGCGACTCCGCCATCGGCCGGATCACTTCATCGGCAAACGCGCGTGCCATCTCACGCACCTGCTCCTGTATTTCCGTTAGATACATAGACTTATCCCGCGTTCAGTAACTATCCAGTTACATACATCGGGATGCGGCAGGCGGTCAAGCCGGAAAATCGCCGATCGCACCACGACGAGGCTTGCGAACCGGTCGTCGCCGCGCATATGATGCACCATCCAGTTACTTACATGAGGAGATTTGCGAATGCATCCGGGAGAGAAACGGAAGTTCGGCCGCGTGGACCTCGACGTCACCGCATTCGGGTTCGGGACAGCGCCGCTCGGCAATATCTTCCGTGAAATCGACGAAAAGGCGTCGCAGTCCATGTTTGAGCTCGCCTGGGATGCGGGCGTGCGCTTCTTCGATACCGCGCCCATGTACGGGCATGGCCTGGCCGAACTTCGTACCGGCCATGGCCTGCGCTGGAGGGACCGGGACGAATACGTGCTTTCATCGAAGGTCGGCCGGTTGCTGACGCCCGCCAAGCGATCGACGATCGACTTTGCCCCCTGGGTGAACGCCGCGCCCTTCAGCATGCGCTTCGACTACAGCTATGACGGCACGATGCGCTCCTTCGAAGACAGCCTGCAGAGGCTGGGCCTGGAACGGATGGATATCTGCTTCATCCACGACATCGACGTTTTCACGCGGGGAAGCGAGCAGCCCGAAGTATTCGGCCAGGCCATGGACGGGACCTGGCGCGCCCTGGAGAAACTCCGGTCGGAAGGCCTGGTCAAGGCGATCGGGGTCGGTGTCAACGAATGGGAGGTGTGCCACGAGGCGTTGAAGCAGCGGGATTTCGACTGTTTCCTGCTTGCCGGGCGCTATACGCTTCTCGAACAGGACGCACTCGAGGAATTCCTGCCTCTTTGTGAAGAACGAGGCGCAGCCGTGGTCGTCGGCGGGGGCTTCAACTCAGGGATCCTGGCAACGGGGGCGAGGGAAGGTGCGAAATACAATTACGCACCGGCGCCGAAGGCCATATTGGAAAAGGTGGCGCGAATCGAGGCGGTGTGCAGGACACATGACGTGCCCCTTGGGGCAGCCGCACTCCAATTCGTGGTCGCGCACCCGGCCGTTCCCTCCTTCATGGCTGGCACACGGACGATCGAACAGCTGCGCCAGAACCTTTCCTGGTTCAGCCACCCGATTCCGGCTGGGTTCTGGACGGAACTCAAGTCCAAGGGGCTCCTGCGCGAGGATGCTCCGACCCCCGCGTGAGGCGACTCAAGAGAGACTGCGCCCTCTCCGTTAGTCTTTCTCGGGCTTTGGCCCGAGGATGACGTTTGAAGAAGCTGCCCGCATCCACTCCGGGAGAAAAGGCTAGCCGCCTTTCACCGTACCAGAATCGCCCTGAAGTCATTCACATTGGTACCTGTGGGCCCGGGCACGAACAGATCTTCGAGGCAATTGAAAGCAGTCCAGGCGTCGTTGCCCGAGAGCAATGCGACCGGATCTCTGCCGAGTGCGCGCAAGCGCGTCGCGCTGCTTCCGTCCGCAAAGGCTCCCGCATTGTTCTCCGAACCGTCGATACCGTCGGTGTCTGCCGCCAGTGAGGCGAAGGACAGGCCTTCGGCTGCGATCGCGAGCGAGAGGAGGAATTCGGTATTGCGCCCTCCCCTTCCATGCCCGCGAAGCGTCACCGTCGTTTCACCGCCCGACATGAGAACCACGGGACGCTCGAAGGGGCGGTTGCGCAAAACCACTTCGCGCGCGATTGCTGCGTGGACTTTGCCGACGTCGCGCGCCTCTCCTTCGATCGCATCCGACAGGATGATGGCGGGAATTCCCCGTGCTTCGGCCCGAGCCGCGGCAGCCTCCAACGACAGCCGCGCCGAGGCGATAACCTGAACCTCGTGCCCCGCAAAGACGGGATCGTTCGGCGACGGAGCCGTCCCGTTCTCGCCCTTCAGCCAATCGACGAGCCTCTCGGGCAGTTCGATTCGCCAGGCATCCCTCATTGCGCGGGCAGCAGCTCGGTCCGTCGCGTCGGGAATTGTCGGTCCCGAGGCGACCTGTGCCGGATCGTCGCCCGGGACGTCGGAAACGACGAAGCTGATCACTTTCGCGGGATGGCAGGCGGCGGCGAGCCGCCCACCCTTTATGCGGGAGACCTGCTTGCGGATTGCATTCATCACGGAAATCGGCGCGCCGCTTGCGAGCAGTGCCCTGTTCAGGGCGATTTCATCTTCGAGAGTGAGCTCCTCCGCCGGGCAAGGCAGCAGGGCCGAGCCTCCTCCGCAGAAAAGAGCGACGACGAGGTCATCCGGCGTCAGACCCCGAACGGCTTCGAACAGCGCGTGCGAGGCGATCAGTCCGTTGCGGTCGGGAACCGGGTGGGCTGCCTCGATCACCCTTATCCGATCGCAGGGAACGGCATAGCCGTAGCGGGTGACGACGACGCCTTCGAGCGGGCCGTCCCACAGGCTCTCGAATGCCGCCGCCAGCTGGGCCGCGCCCTTGCCCGCCCCGACGACCACTGTGCGCCCGCGCGGGCGCTGCGGCAATCGCGCGCGAAGCGCAAGCTTCGGTTCTGCAGCCCCCACAGCCGCTTCGAACAATTCGGAGAGAAAATCCCGATCTTCAGGCGACATGAAAACTCCAGCTCATTGACCGAAACGCGCCGGCCGCCTCTCACGGAAGGCCGACAAGCCTTCCTGCAGCTCGTCGGACGCGGCGGCGACGGCACCCGCCAAGGCTTCGACGACCCGCTCGCTTTCCTCTCCCTCGGCCGCGTTGATGAGCATCTTCGTGAGTTCGGTCGCGCGCGCCGATCGCTTCATTACGCCGGCCGCTGCGATTTCCGCCGCGGCACGCCCCTCGCCCGTTGCGACCACCTGATCCACCAACCCGAGAGCGAGCGCCTCGTCAGCGCCATAGACATGTCCGAAGAGCGCCATGCGCCGGACGAGCTGCGGACCGAACCTTCGCACCGCGCGCTGCGTTCCGGACCAGCCGGGAATTATTCCGAGCCCGGTCTCCGGCTGCCCTATCCTGACATGCGCCTCGGCGATCCGGAGATCGGCGCAGGCGGCGAGCTCGAGCCCGCCCCCTAATGTGTGCCCGTTCAACACCGCGATCAGCGGAACCGCGAGCCGGGCCAGAGCATCGAAGGCCGCATGACCGTCACGCACCCAATGGCGGCCGAAGGTCTCGGGCGAAGCATTGCTCCAGGCATCGATGTCGCCGCCGGCGCAAAACGAACGCTCCCCCTCACCGGTCAGTATCGCCACCTTCGCCGCGGAACGCTCGATTTCACGACAGGCCGGGACGATCGCATCGACCATTTCGCCGTCAAGCGCGTTCAGCTTATCCGGCCGGCTGATCGTCAGCCAGGCGACACCTTCCCCGATTTTCAGTCGAACCGGCTCGCTCACAGGCCCAGCCCCATCGCAGTTGAAAGAAACAGGGCCTGGTCCATCTCCTTGAGGTCGTCGGCTACCCGCAGGGGCGTCGCTGCCTGATCGAGAACGTCCCGTCTCAGGTCCAATCCGGGGGCAACCTCGCTGACGACGAGCCCGTCGGGCTCGAGCTTCATTACGCAGCGTTCGGTGACATAGGTGACGTCCTGACCTTGAACGCGTGCGCGCCTGCCGGAAAAACTGACCTGATCGACTTTCGGGACGATCTTCGCAATTCGTCCTTCCTTGTCGATGACGAGCCGCCCGTCCTCGATACGCATTTTCGCGCCCGCGTTGAAATTGCCCGAGAAAACGATCTTCCTTGCGCGCGCAGTAATGTCGACGAAACCGCCCGCGCCGGCCGTGCGGTGGGGTGTCGCTGCGAGACGGCTGACATTCACCGAACCTTCGCCGTCGATTTCAAGAAAGGACAGCAAAGAGCAGTCGAACCCGCCCGCCTGGAAATAGCAGAACTGATGCGGCGAGGCTACGAAGGCCTCGGCGTTGGAGGCACAGCCGAACTTGAAATCGAGCAGCGGCACGCCGCCCACGGCGCCTTGCTCGATCACCCAGGTGATCTTGCCGTGATGCCCTTCCTCGATCAGCACGCGCGGAACATTTGCCGAAATGCCGAACCCGATATTGACCGCCCAGCCGGGCTTGAGTTCCTGTGCCACACGGCGGGCGATCACCTTGCCGGGGTCCAGCGCCGGCGTGCGGAACGTATGAAGCGGGCGGAACAATTCCCCGGATATCGCGGGATCGTACGGGGTCGCAGTCGTCTGCAATTGATCGGGCGCTTCGACGATGACGTCGACGAGTATCCCCGGAACGCGCACGTCGTGAGGACGCATCGTTCCCTCGGCCGCGACCCTTTTCACCTGGGCTATGACGATCCCGCCGGAATTGCGAGCCGCAAGCGCCATCTCCATCGCGCCGAGCGTCGCACCCTCGTGCTCGAACGTCAGGTTGCCTCTCTCGTCGGCGGTCGTGGCCCGGATGATCGCGACATCGGGCTGAATGGGCGGAAAATGCAGCCAGTCGTCGTCGGCAAAGCGCACGCGCCTGACGATCGGCTCGCTCCGCGCTGCGGCGTTCATGGCGCAGCCTTCCTGCTCGGGATCCACGAAGGTGTCGATGCCGACCTTGGTCAGCACGCCGGGGCGTTTCGCGGCACCTTCCCTCAGCATGTCGAAGACGATGCCGGAAGGCACGTTCCATGCGGCCACCTCTTCCTTAAGGATCATCTGCCAGATGAGCGGCGGCTCGGCATTGCTCGGACCGGAAGGATACGAACCGCCGATGATCTTCTTGAGCATGCCTGGCCTGGCGATGTGATCGACACCCTTCGTGCCGAAGAAATCTCCGGCGGCGATGGGGTGAACCGACGTCAGTCCGCACGGATGTCCCTCCGACTCGAATCGCTCTCCCAGCGCCTTGAGAACCTCATCGGGACAACACAGGCCGGACGACGAATTGACCGCCAGCACCGCCCCGTCCCTGACCAGCCCGGCGGCCTCGTTTGCGGTCATCACTTTTGCCATGCCAGGGCTCCTTTTCTTGTTGCGTAAGTAACTAACCAGTTATAGCTTAAGCATGATGGGCCGTAGAGGCAAGAGGGCATTTTTCCTCAGCTCCTCATTTTACTGGGCCAACCAATGGGAGGACCGATGAGCGTCTATTTCGAGAAGAGTTATCAGAGAGGCTTCGGCACCTACCCACTGAAGGGCGGGCCGTTGAAGACTGCCATTCGCGAGGCCATCACGGTCGGGTACCGTGCCTTCGACACCGCACAGATGTACGGCAACGAGGCCGAAACGGGGGAGGCGCTTGCCGAGAGCGGCGTTGACCGAAGCGAGTTCTGCATCACCACCAAGGTGCACCCCGACAATTATTCCGAAGAGAGATTTCTGCATTCGATCGAGGTGAGCCTGAAAGCCTTGCGCGTGGATCAGGTCGATGTCCTGATGCTGCATTGGCCGGCGATCGGTGGTGAAAACGCCCATTCCCTGCGGTTGCTACAGAAGGCACTCGACATCGGACTCGCCCGCAATATAGGCGTCTCCAACTACACAGCCCCGATGATGCGCGACGCACAGTCGATCGTCGAGGCGCCGCTCGTGACCAACCAGGTAGAATTCCACCCACTCATCGACCAGCGCCGGCTGCTTGACGCAGCAGAAGAGACGAAGATCCCACTGTCATCCTACTGTTCGGTTGCAAGGGGCGAGGTGTTCAAACATGCGGTCTTCGCCGAGATAGGCGCGAGATACGGCAAGACGGCTGCCCAGGCGGTCCTTCGTTGGATTTTTCAGAAGGGTGTGTCCATGAATACCATGTCGACGAAGCCGGAGAACATCAGGGCAAACTTCGAGATCGTGGATTTTGCGCTTTCGCCGCAGGACATGAAGCGGATCGATGCGATGAACGCGACAAACTATCGGATTCTGAAGGCCGGGATGTTGCCCTGGGTTCCGGACTGGGACCGGTAGGAATGAACATCGGGCCGCAAAGTCCCGATTTATGGCGTATCCACGAGACGATCGAATTCGAGGCGCAGTTTGCGGCTTCGTTCGGCGCTGCGCTCCAACGCCTCGTCAGGCGGATCTCCACGTTCGACATAAGCGTCGAACAGATGATCGAAGATCAGCTCGAAATCGCGTTCGGCATCCGCAGAATATTCAAGAGTCCACACGCACAGTCCGTCGCTTCCGCTCAATCATTGCCGCGACGCGGCCTTCCATTTCCGTCGCGGAAATCATCGGTCCTGTTAATCGACGCTGGATCACTTCACGAAGCGCTGCCGTTTCGACGGGCTCCGCTTCCGTCTTTTGAAGAAGCAGTTCGAGGCCCTGCTGCAGGACGGAACTCAGGCTGGAATACCGGCCGCTCCTACCAACGAACGGGCGAACGCATTCTGTTGATCGGTCAGCGAGATCGACGATTTGACACTCATCGGCTGAACTCCTGTGGCCCATCATGCTACTCACTAGCAAATTTTCAAATTGTGTCGGGCCTCATCCGTTACTGCCTGCGGTGAAGACGTCGCGTCCGATCGTGGCCACGCCCAGGCGCTTGGCTGTCGCTTGCCAGACTAAAGTGGACTTCAGCAGTTTCCACAGCTAGCCCACTGTACCTTTCTCTGCCCGGTCAGCAGAGAAAGGTGACGCCGCGCCCGCGCGTTCAAATGTTACCCCGGATCAGATCGGCCGCCTTCTCGCCGATCATGATGGTAGCCGCATTGGTATTGGAGCCCACGAGACTGGGCATCACCGAACTGTCGCAGATGCGGATGCCGTCAAGGCCGTGGACGCGGAGCTGCGGATCGACCACCGACATATCGTCGCGACCCATCTTGCAGGTGCATGTCGGGTGATAGGACGTCCGCCCGTATTGCCGCGCATAGGCCTCGAAGTCGGCCTGTGTCCTGACGCTCTCGTCGGGGAAGCGGATCGTCTTGATGTATTTCTGCAGCGACGGCTGCCCGAAAATTTCCCTGCTGATCCTGAGGCCTTCGACCGAAATCCTGAGATCGTCCGGATCCTCGAGGAAATTCGGGTCGACGATCGGCAGGGCACGGGGGTCGGCGGACCGAAGGGTGACGGAACCCCGTGACTTCGGCCGGACCGTGTAGGAATTCAAGGTCACCCCCGAGGAACCCTTTGGAACGCTCGGCACCCCGGCCTCGGCTCCCGCCCCCGCAAGAAAGTGGAACTGCAGATCGGGATAGGGGCTTGCCCTATCGCCGTACCAGAAGGCTCCACCCTCCACAACATTCGAGGCGACCGGCCCGGATTTGAAAAGCGCGTACTCGATTCCCGCCAAGAGCATCCAGTGGAATTTGTTGTACTTGTCGAGGCTGTCATGCCCCTTCAGTTCGGCAACGATGTCCACGCCGAAGTGATCGTGGAGATTCTGGCCGACCCCCGCCAAATCCTGCACGACGTCGATATCGTGGCTCTGCAGAGAAGCGGCCGGGCCGACCCCTGAAAGCATCAAGAGCTTGGGCGTTCCGATCGCACCCGAGGTAACGAGAACCTCGCTTTCCGCCCGGGCGATCTTCGCCGCGCCCCCGGTCGAGTATTCGACGCCGACGGCGCGGCGGCCCTGGAACACGATGCGCAGCACAAGCGCACCCGTGATGAGCGTGAGGTTCTTGCGCGCGAGCGCCGGCCGCAAATATCCGACAGCGGCCGAGCAACGGCGGCTGTTGCGGATCGTCGTCTGGTAGACCCCCGCACCTTCCTGGACCGGCCCGTTGAAATCGGGATTATAGGGGATGCCGAGTTCCTGGCAGCTCTGGACGAAGGCCCGTGTCATCGGCTGCGGATCGGGAAGGTTGGAGACCCCGAGAGGTCCGTCCGTCCCGTGCCACTCGCCGGAGAGGATCGTATTGCCCTCGGATCGCAGGAAGTAAGGCTTCACCTCCTGAAAGCTCCAGCCGTCGGCCCCCTCTTCCACCCAGCGGTCATAGTCCCGCGGGTGGCCGCGCGTATAGACTTCGGCATTGATCGAGGACCCTCCGCCAAGCACTCTCGCCTGGGCATAGGGAATCTCGCGATTGTTTGCATGTTTCTGGGGTGCGGTCGTCAGGCCCCAGGTCATCGGCCCAGCGGTCATCTTTGCGAAGCCGACCGGCATGTGGATCAACGGGTGACGGTCGCGCCCGCCCGCCTCGATCAGGCAGACGCGCACCGAAGGGTTCTCGGAAAGGCGGGCGGCCAGAACGCAGCCCGACGATCCGCCGCCAACGATGACGTAATCGAAACCTTCCATCATCAGGCGATCCAATGCGTGCGCTTGCCGATCTCGACATGGACCGATTTCACCTGCGTATATTCCTCGACTCCGTACATGCCGGCTTCGCGGCCCCAGCCGGACTGCTTGAAGCCTCCGAGCGGCATCTCCGGCCCGCCGGCCATCATGGTATTGACCCAGAAGCGGCCCGCTCGAACGCGGCGCGTGACGGTCAGCGCCTTGTCGATATTCTTGGTCCAGACGCTTGCAGCCAGTCCGTAAACCGTATCGTTTGCCAGTTCGACCGCCTGCTCGACCGTGTCGAAGGTCATCGAGCAAAGCACCGGCCCGAAAATTTCGTCACGCGCAATCGCCATCTCGCGCGACACGCCCGAAAACAGCGTGGGCGCGATGTATTGCCCGCGGCCGAGATCGATGGCGGCCCCCCCGGTCACGAGCTCCGCTCCTTCCGCCTTGCCCTTGGCGATGTAATCGAGAATGGTCGTATTCTGCGCTTCGGTCGTGATCGCGCCGACCTGGGTCGTCTCGTCCAGCGGGTCCCCGACGCGTATCCGTTTCATCTTCTCGGCAAGCAGCGCTTCGAATTCGCGCGCCACCGACCGCTCGACGATCAAGCGGGATGAGGACACGCAGCATTGCCCCGTATTGAAGCTGATGCCGAAAGCAGCGCCGTCGGCGGCATCCTCGAGATCGGAATCGGCAAAGACGATGATCGGATTCTTGCCTCCAAGCTCCAGGCCGAGCTTCTTGAAATTGCTGTCGGCGGCCGCATGCACGCAGGAACGGCCAACGGCGGTCGAACCCGTGAACGACAGCATGTCGATGTCCGGATGCTCACTCATGGCCTGGCCGATCGTCCGCCCCGAGCCGGTGATCACGTTATATACCCCGTCGGGCAGTCCGGCTTCGGCGAGCACCTCGGCAAGGATGAGAGTCGTCGCGGAAGTCACCTCCGACGGTTTCACGACCATCGTGCAACCCGATGCGAGAATGAAGGGAACGCGCTCGCACAGAATAAGGAAAGGAAAGTTCCATGGCGTGATGAGCCCGACGACCCCGATCGGCTCGCGCAGAACCATGCCGAACAATCCGTCTCCGAGCGAATTGAAGCTGTCGCCGTGCAGAAGGCGGGCTGCACCCGCACCTACTTCGAAGCAGGCGATGCAGTGGTCGATCTCGCCGCGCGCCTGGGAAATCGGCTTGCCGTTTTCCAGCGTCTCCCAATAGGCGAGTTCATCGCGGCGGGTGCGCAGGATCTCGGCCACCCGCAGCAGTACCGATGCACGAGAGCCCCCCGGGAGACCGGACCAACGCCGGTCCTCGAAAGCCCGGCGTGCGGCGGCGACCGCGGCATTCAGGTCGTCGACGCTGCATTTTGCCGTTCGGGTCACCGCGACGCCATGTCCGGGCGAGTGCCGCACGAAGAGGTCATGCCCGCTTTGCCATTTGCCGTCCACGAAGAAACCGAAATCCCGCGGGGCGGCCGGAGGGGAAAGGAAGTTGTTCAGCTGGTCCATCGGGTGCCTCCCTATTTTAGTAACTAAACGGATATTGCTGTTAGCTGCGCACTCGACCACGATGGTTTTAGGTCCGGTCGACCTGAAGTCATGGCCGTGATCGATTCAAAAAACTGGAGCGGTATGCGGGCGCGGAAAACCGCGCACACTTTCCTCGTCCCGCTCTAAGCGTCCAGCAGGATCTGGGTCTTGAGGTGTTCGGTTCTTGCCGGAATCGTTTCGAAGGCCTCCTGAATGCGCTCGAGCGGATAGTGAGCAGCGGTAAAGGCCTCGGTCCGGAACCTGCCATGGGACAGAAGCGTCAGCGCGTCATGCATGTCCTCCCCCATTCCCGCAACCGAGCCTTTGAGGCTGTTTTCCTCGAGTATGGTCCTGAGTATCTCGATCGGAATGGTCTCGCCTGCCGGGGTAATCCCGAAGAATGCCACATGACCGCCCTTGCGGACGAGGTCGAAGGCCTGGCGATAGAGCTTCGAGCTGCCGACGCTTTCGACGACGAGGTCTGCGCCGCGTCCGCCCGTCATCTCCAGCACCTTGCTTCTGAGCGCCGTCGGGTCCGATACGGCAGCATCCGCGCCCGCCTCGACCGCCATGCGGCAGCGTTCGCTCGACAGATCCGCAACAATGATCGGGGCCATGCCGACAAGGCGCATCATCTGGACATGCAGGTTGCCGATGGGTCCTGCTCCCAGAACCACTCCCGACCGACCGAAGGCCGCACCGGCCTTGCGCGCCGCCCGGACCACGCAGGCGACCGGTTCGACGAGGGCTAGAACGGCTTCGGGAACCCCATCCGGCACCGGTAGCACCAGACGGCCGGGAAGCGCGACATATTGCGCAAAGGCCCCATCGCGCCCGATCCCGATCTGCTCCACCTCGGCGCAATTCAGAACCTCGTTGCGCCGGCACCAGTAGCAGTTGCCGCAGCCGATATTGATATCCGCAACCACACGCATTCCGGTCTTGAGGTGCGTTACGCTTGCGCCAACCTCTGCGATCGTCCCGCAGAACTCGTGCCCGGGCACTATCGGCAACCGATCGGCCGCGTAATGGCCGTTGAAGATGTGGAGGTCGGTACCGCATATGCCCGCCCGCGCTACGCGGATCAGGACGTCGGCGGGACCGATCTCGGGAATGCCGACCTCTCTGACTTCAAACCGGCGCGGCTCCACGAGAACGGCAGCTTTCATCGTCGCCATCTTTCTCTCCTACTTCACGGTCCTGAGTTTGGCCCGGTCGATCGTCAAGGCGATGGCGCCGATGAGGACGATGCCGAAGACCATCTGCTGCTGCGTCGCATCGATCTCGAAATAGAGCATCGAGGCGCGAATGACCGCCACGATCAGGGTGCCGATAACTGTGTTGAGGACCCCACCCACTCCGCCGGTCAGCGGAGTTCCGCCAACGAGAACGGCAACGATAGCCGGCAGCAGGAAACCGTTGGCGATCGTCGGCGCTCCGCCCGAAAGCTTGACTGCGAACAGGAGGCCGGCAATCGCCGCGAGCGCACCGGAAATCGCAAAGGCCAGTATCTTGTAGCGGGCCACGTTCAAGCCCGATGCGGCGGCGGCGAGCTCGCCTGCGCCGACGGCCTTCAGCGCCCGACCGAGAATGGTCCGGCGCTCGATGAAGAGGCAGACGACGAGGAGTACTGCCGCGATGAGGAGTTCGTTCGGGACCCCCCATGTCCGGCCGATCATCCAGCCGAAGGTTTCGTTGCGTTGCGCCGCGTCCATGTTCAGCGCGCGCTGGCCGGACAGCCATTGTGCGACCGAAAAGGCGACGCCGCCTACGGCAAGTGTGGAAATGAAGGATGGAACGTAAAGCCTCGTGGTGATGTAGCCCGACAAGGTGCCCAGCAGGAAACCCGCAGCCACGCAGAGAAGGGCCACCCAGGCTCCCATCGATGCAAGGTAGACCGAGGCAATCACGGTCACCATATTGGCCATGGACTGGGCCGACAGGTCGATGCCTCCGATGTAGATGGCGAAGGTCAGGCCGAGCGCCATGATGAAGAGCGGCACGATGTCGCCTGCGAGGCTCATGAGGTTTTGCGGCTTGAGAAAGCCGGGATCGGCCATGCCGACGATGGCGACGAGCACCGTAAGCGTGATCCAGGGCAGGTGCGGTTTGAGGCGTTGTATGTCCATCTTATCCTCAGATCATGTAATGTAGGAGGTCATAGAGGGAGGGCTTCGCGCCGGGCGCGCAATCGAACCGTTTCTGGATCCTGCCATCCTTGACGACGACGATCGTATGGGAGAGTCCGATCGCTTCCTCGAGCGTGTCGGCCACCAGGACGATCCCGACGCCCGCATCGTTCATGGCACGGATCATTTCGTAGACGTCCTCCTTCGCCCCGATGTCGAGGCCGCGCGTCGGGTGATCGAGGAGCATGATATCGGCACCCGCGGAGCGCCATTTGGCGAGCACGACCTTCTGCTGGTTGCCGCCTGAAAGGTTGCCGCAGTCGGCGAGCTCGGAATGGGCCTTGATGGAGAGCTTCCTGATCCACTCGCGCGCGAGCGCGCGCTCCTTTCCGACCTGCAGAACGCTTGCCGTCGAATGCTTCTTCATCTGCGAGAGGGTCATGTTCTCGTAGACATTCATGCCTGCCACGATGCCTTCGATCTTGCGCTCGCGCGGAACATATCCGACACCGAGGCCGACCGATTGACGCGGCGAATATGTCCTCACCTCCCGCCCCTTGATCTTCAGGCGTCCGCCGGTGGGGCTGAGCATGCCGTAGATTGCGCGCAGGATCGCTTCACGGCCCGAGCCTTCGGTTCCGACGAGGCACAGGACCTCACCGGCGTGAAGCCTGAGCGAGATGTCCTTCGTGCGGCCCGGCAGGTCGATGGCGGACATTTCGACCAGGACTCTCGAGGGATCGTAGGGCTTTTGAAGCTGCTCCCGATAATATTGCTTGTCGACGTTCCGCCCGACCATCTTGTGCTGGATCGATTCGGCATCGGCTCCGCCCCGCTCGACGACGTCGACCACCTGTCCGTCCTTCATCACGTAGATCCGATCCGACAGCTCCATCACTTCATCCATTCGGTGCGAGACGAATATGAAGGAGGCACGGGTCACGAGCTCGCGCACGAGCTTGAACAGAAGCTCGACTTCGTCCTTCGACAGGACCGAAGTGGGCTCATCGAGGAGGATGACGAGATCGCCGTCGACCCGCTCTTCGAGTGTGAGGACCTTGGCGAGTTCGACCAGCTGACGCTGAGCGAAGGACAGTTTCGATGTGACCGTCGAAGGATCGATGTCCAGCTTGACCTTCGCAAGCTGTGCTTTCGCGGCCTTCGCCATCTCCTTCCAGTTGATGACGCCGAGGCGGACGAACTGCTGCTCGTAGCCGAGAAAAATGTTCTCCATCACCGTGAGATTCGGGATCAGGGACTGCTCCTGAAACACCATCCCGATCCCCTTTTCCATCGCCTGGCGGGGGTTCGTGAAGCGCACGGCATCGCCGTTGATGAGTATCTGCCCGCCATCGGGCTGGTAGGCGCCATAGATCACCTTCATCAGGGTGGATTTTCCCGCGCCATTCTCTCCCACCAGCCCAACGATCTCGCCGCGCTTGATATGGAAGTCGATCGCCTTGAGCGCATGAACGCCGGGAAATTTCTTGTCGAGGGACTTCAGCTCGTACATGTCCTCACCCTCACTTCACGAAAGAGACCAGCTTGCGATCGGTCGACAGCACGACGGCAAGGATGACGAGGAGGCCCAGAACGCCGTCCTGAAGGAAATCCGGCAGACCGATGACCACCATGCCATTGTTGATGACGCCGACGATCAGGACGCCTATCAGCGCATTCCACACGCCTCCGATGCCGCCCCACAGAGCCACTCCGCCGACGACGACGGAGGTGATCGATACGAACATGAAATTGGAACCCGTCACGGACTCCGCTTGACCGATGCGTGCGACCACGAGGACTGCCGCGATCGCGTAAAACACGCCTGCAAGCGCAAAGCCGGCGATCCGCACGCGGCTGACGTCGAGGCCCGAGGCATGCGCCAGCTCTTCTCCGCCGCCGACCGCATAGAAGTTGCGGCCGAGCCTCGTGTGCTCCTGGATGAACCAGGCGACGATCAGGAATACGGCGGCCACGTACACCATGAGCGGGAAGCCAAGCCATCTGACGGTCAAGAGGCCACGGAACGCCGGATCGCTTACCCTCACGATGTCGCCGCCTGTGATCAGAATTGCGGCGCCGGTTCCGACGAAGCCCATTGCGAGGCTGGCCATGAACGAGGGTACCCGCAGTTTGACGTGGATCAGGCCGTTCAGGAAGCCAATGAGCCCGCCTATGATCAGGACCAGCGGAAGGGCGAGCCACGCCGTGCCAAGCAAGCTGCCGCCGAGCTTTATGAAGGCAAAGGAGAAGAGCACGGCCGTAAGCGAGATGACACCTTCCATGGAAAGGTCGATCGAGCCCATGATGATGATGAAAGTCACGCCCACGGCCACCATCAAGGCGGGGGCGGATGCGATGGCGATGCGCGCGAAGTTGCGGGCCGAGAAGAATGTCGGATTTAAAACCGTAAAGAAGATCACAAGCGCGATGAGCACCAGAAGGGGCGCCCATTTGATCAGGGTCTCGCGCGATATGGGCCGGGTCACGATGGGCACCTTTCGCAGGGTCTCGGATAGGAATATCGGGGACGGTCGGCTGTGCGCCGTCCCCGGAATAAGTGTCAGGACCGATACTGAATCTGTCCGTTCGAAGGACCCCAGAAGTCGGCCCAATCGTATTTCGGTACCGAATCCAGATATTTGGCCTTGAACTCCTCGGCATCCTTCTTGCTGACCAGGACGGTCGGTCCGTAGAACTCGCGATGTTCTTTCGGCTCTTGCGACGGCTTGAAGCTGCCGATTGCCGCATGGTAGGCGAGCGCCGACGTGATGCCACCACCCCAGTGCGGATTGGTGAAGACCGTCGCGAGCAGCTGGCCGTCCATGACCATCTGCACCGCTTCGGGATTGCCGTCATAGGAAACGATCGGCATGCCCTCGATGCCTTCGGCGCGCAGCGCCTCGATGACGCCGTAGGCGATGTTGTCGTTGGCGCAATGCACGCCCTTGATCCTGTCGCCGTAGCGGGTCAGGAAGGATGACATCAAAGCCGCCCCCTTCTGCGTGTCCCAGTCCGCCGGCTGCGCATCGAGCAGTTCGATGTTGGGGAAGTCCTTCAGCGCATTCTTCAGACCGTTGAGCCGCTCGACCGCAGGGTTGTTGGCGGCAATGCCGCCCAGATGGACGACACCGCCCTCGCCGCCCATGGCCTCGAACAGGATGCGCGCCGTCTCTTCGGCGGGCTTCTCGTCCGACCAGGTCATGTGCGACACGTAGTTGTCGCCGAAATCCCATGGATGGAGATCATCGGTCTTGTTCCAGATCGTGGAGATGTAGCCGCCCGCAGCCGCCACCGCCTCGACGATCGGCCGCGCATTCGGGCTGTCATTGGCATCGCAGGCCAGCGCGCAATTTCCATTGTTCTTGGCAAGGAAGGCTTTGATGTCGGCCAGAGATTTTTCGGATGACCCTTCGTTGATCAGGCTTACGAGCGCGCTCTTCGGCTTGCCGAGCGATTCGACGAACGCTTCGCCGCCGGAGACGACCGAGTTCCAATAGGCCGAAGCGCGGTCACGATAGCTCCAGGCGATCGCGGGATCCGTCAATGCGGCGCGCGCGCCGCCGCCAAACGGGTTTGGCAGGACCGCTGCCCCCAGACCTGCGGCCGAGGCAAGCAGAAAGTGGCGACGGCTGATCGTCTCACGCTCGATGAAGTTCTTGATGAATGTCGACATTCGCATTCCTCCCAATGCAGTTGAGTGTCCGGCACCGACGGCTTCATGGAGGAGAATGATCATCCCCGCCCGCACCCTTCTTCCGCCGTCACTACCGTTAACGCACTAACTAGTTACTTGTTTAGTGTTGCACGAGTCAAGGGTTTTCATATATTTTCATGAAGCCGACCATCTCGGCAGGCGGCTTTGACGGCTATACCGGCAGGCGTGTATGAGTCGGACAACACAAGCCATGAACGCGTGAAGGTCAGACCTTGAGAACGACGAGTGCACAGAAAGCGAAAGCAGCCGGGAAGCCGCGGCTGCGCGATGCCGAAGCAACCAAGGCGCGCATCCTCGAGGCCGCGAAGAAAGAATTCGCGAAAAACGGATTGGGGGGCGCCAGGGTGGACGTGATCGCCGAGAAGGCAAACGCCAACAAGCGGATGATTTACCACTACTTCGACGGCAAGGACCACCTCTTCCAGACCGTTCTCGAAGACGCCTATAACGGGATACGAACCGCGGAACAGAAGCTCAACCTCAATGACCTTGAACCCAAGGCCGCCCTCGAGAAGCTCGTGCGTTTCACCTGGGAATACTATCTGAAGCACCCGGAGTTCATAACGCTGGTCAACAGCGAGAACCTGCATCGCGCCAAGCACTTGAAGAAGTCCCAGGTGGTCCGCGCAACCAGCCGGAAATTTGTCGGCATGGTCAAGGAGCTGCTGGAGAGGGGCGTTTCCGCAGGGGTTTTCCGGCCGGGAATCGACCCGGTGCAACTGAACCTCACCATCGCGGCCATCGGCTATTACTACATCACCAACCGCTTCACCGGTTCGATCGTTTTCGAGCGCGACCTGATGGCGAAAGACGCGCTCGAAGAGCGCGTTCAATTCAACATAGAGACGATCATGCGCATGGTTTGCGCTTAGATCACGACGACTTCAGGTCGGGGTCGGTAGGATCGGTCCAATCAAGGACGATGAACGGTTCCTCGATACGTCTTGCGGCAATGTCTGCGTAGAGAGAAGCAGGATCCGTCGGAGGAACGCGGCGCAGCAGTCCGCCGAGTTCGATTCTTCCCTCTGCCAGCCAGTCGAGCGCCCTGGCAAACCCTCCGAAGACGCTGTGGCGCGCGTTATTGTAACCGCCCAGCAGCTCCTCCCACTCGAATGCACGAGCATGAACCGGCAATTCCCATTCCCAGCCCGACCGCAGGGTCACGAGATTGAAGAAAACCGCGTTCAGAAGCTCATGCGCGGAGATCTCGGTCAGCTTGCGCCATGGAACGCCAACCAGGACGACCTCGCCCAGGCGGCGAACGATGCGGCATGCGTCGAGCACGGCCCCTTCATGGCCGGAACAATCGAGAACGAGCGCCACCTGCCCCTGAAGCGACGACTGAAGCGGGACACGCTCGCGGCAATCGGAGATGCCGCAACTGGCGAGCTGCGCCCTTCTCAGCGGATCCGGATCGACGACGGTCACGCGGTAACCGGCAACCTTGAAGAGCTGCGCCGCGAGAAGACCGACCGGGCCGGCTCCAGTGATGACGACGTGATCGCCAGGCCGGGCCTTGGTCGTCATGAGGCTCGTGAGCGACACGCCCATGAGGCGCGAGAGAACGGCGATCTCGGGCCTCAAGCCGGCCGGCAATGGAACCGTGTCCCGCCCCGCATGCGTCTGAGTGCTTCGGTGCATGCCCATCGCGAAACGCAATTCACCGGGCCGAACACCATCCACGCCGTCCGCCACCTCTTCCACCTCGAAGACGGCAGAATAGCCGGGCCGAATTGGAAAAACATCGCCGTTCGCCCAGCCGAGTTCGGTTCCGGGGCTGACCAGAGTACAAATCGTCCGTCCACGGATCTCGCCGGAATTCAGCGGCAAGTCCTCATACCGGTCGAGTCGAAACGTCTGCTTTGCAGGGATCGTTATCTCGTGGGGCAAGCGCACTCCTTCCGCTGGCGACGGCTTCCTGCGATCGATGATGAAATCACTCTCCGGTTACCGGGGACCACTGTTTCGGCCCACCGGCCCGCTCATAGCCCAGCGCACCGTTCATGCTTACGAGCTCCAGGAACTGCCCCCACGGCGCACGCAGGTAAAGCCAGGTGAGACCCTGCATCGCTCCGGCATCCACGAAAGTCGGCCCCTCCAGCACGTCGACGCCCGCCTGCCGCAGCCGATCCGCGGCCGCGTGGCAGTCATCCACCTCGAACGCCAGGTGAAAGCCGCCGGGTTGACTGTTGCGCTTCAATGGCTCTTCGCCGTCTTCCTCGCCCGAGTATTGGAAAAGTTCGAGATTGGTGCCGTTGCCAATTCGAAGAACCTTTATGTTCTCGATTCTGCAGCCGGCAGGCACGCCGAGCCTTTTCTGCATGAAGGCATCGTCCGCTTCGATGCGTCCGGTCTCCAAACATGTCACGGCGCCGAAGGCAGCTTCGAAGAACCGCACCGCCTCCTCCAGATGCGGCACGGTGAAGCCGATATGCTGCATGCCGAAAACTCTCATCGATCCCCTCCCCGGTCATCGGTCGAAACAACAGCGACACCGCACATAATTATGTAACTGGTTAGTGCGTTATATTCACGGCTGCAGACATGAGTCAAGCGCTCGGGGACAGAGCGCACCTGAGCATCCGACCGGACCCGGCCGGAAAACCGTTTCAAACTTTTCCGGAAATTCCCTGCCCCGCGATCGGCGCCGGATCGCTCCGAAGCCACTTCGGCTGCGGGACGGCACGCAGCAGGGTTTTCGTGTATTCGTGCTGAGGCGAGACGAAAAGGGCTTCGGTTTCGCCTTCCTCGACGATCCTGCCGCGCTGCATCACCAGGATGCGGTCGGCGAATTGGCGTACGATGGGCAGATCGTGGGTAATGAAGACGTAGGAGAGGCCGAGGCGCTGACGCAGATCGGCCAGAAGCTCGATAACCTGCATCTGGATCGACACGTCGAGCGCCGAGACCGCCTCGTCGCAGACGATCAGCTCGGGTTCGCTGGCGAGCGCCCGGGCAATGGCGATGCGTTGCCGCTGCCCCCCCGAAAACTGATGCGGATGCCGTTCAGCATGGTCTGCCTTCAGGCCGACAAGCTCCAGCAGCTCCACGACCCGCTCGTTCCAGCGCTCGCGCGGCAGGATGTCCCTGTGGATCGCCCAGGGCTCGGAAATGATCGAGCGGACGTTCATGCGCGGGTTCATCGACCCGAACGGGTCCTGGAACACCATCTGCACCCTTCGGCGGAAACCGTCTAGCGCCCTGCCCTTGAACTTGAAAATGTCCTCGCCGGCAAAGAGCGCCGCGCCCGACGTCGGCTCGTTCAGCCTCAGCAGCATACGTGCGATGCTGGATTTGCCCGAACCGGACTCGCCGACGATCCCGACCGTTTCCCCGCGGCGAAGCGTGAAACTGACGTCGTCCACGGCCCTGAACTCCCGCTTGGGCGAGAACGGACCGGACCCCAGCTTGTAATGCTTGCTCAAATGGGCGACCTGCAACAGGACCTCGCCTGGCGCGGCATTCCGCGGCACTTTCGGCGCGTCGGCATGGGGCACGGCCGACATCAGTCGGCGGGTATAGGCGTGGCTCGGATTGGTGAAGACGTCCTCGGCCTTGCCGCTCTCCACCACCTTGCCGCCATTCATCACGATGATCCGATCCGCCATGGCCGCGGCGACCTCGAGATCGTGGGTGATCATGATCAGCGCCATGCCGGTCTCGCGCTGCAGGTCCCGCAGGAGTTCGAGGATCTGTGCCTGAACGCTGACGTCGAGTGCCGTGGTCGGCTCGTCGGCGATCAGGATGTCCGGCTTCAGCGCGATCGCCATGGCGATCATCACGCGCTGCCTCTGGCCGCCCGAGAACTGGTGCGGGTAATAGTCGATCCGCTCGTCCGCTTCGGGAATTCCGACCCGTTCGAGCAGCCGAACGACCTTATCGCGCACCGCGCCGCCCTCGCCTTCCCCATGGCTCTCGAACACCTCGGCGATCTGCCTGCCGACGGTGTAGACCGGGTTGAGATAGGCCAGCGGATCCTGGAAGATCATGGCGATGCGGCGGCCGTTCAGTTCACGCCGCCCTTCGTCATCGAGGCCGGAAAGATCGGTGCCGTCGAACACCAGCGAGCCGGAGACGATGTCGCCCGGCGGACAGTCGATCAGCCCCATGACCGTTCCGGTGCTGACGCTCTTTCCCGATCCGCTCTCACCGAGGATGACGAGGGTTTCGCCCGGGCAGACATCGAACGAGACGTCATCGACGGCACGCACGGGATCGCCTTCGGACAGGAAGTCGACCGTTAGTTTGTCGATCCGCAGAATGGGTTTGTCCGGCGCGTTCATCGCGAGGCCTTTCGCAGCGATTGCAGACGCCAGCGCTGCAGCGGATCGGCGACGGTCCGCGCCCAGCTGGCGAGAATGTTTAGGGAAAGCGTCGTCAGCAGGATCGCGAGCCCCGGCCAGAAAGCGATCCACCATGCCGTCTTCAGATAGCCGCGGCCGTTCGCCACCATAGCGCCCCAGGTAAAATCCGGAGGCTGAATGCCGAGCCCGAGGAAACTCAAGGAGGACTCGGCCAGGATGACGGTGGCGAAATCGATGGCCGCGATGGTCACCAGCGTAGGCAGCACCAGCGGCGCGATGTGACGGAACAGGATGCGTCCCGTACTTGCGCCCATGGAGCGCGCGGCACTCACGAACATGCGTTCGCGCAGTTCGAGGACCTCGGCACGCGCCGTGCGGATAAAGATGGGCATGCGGGTAATCGCCAGCACGATCACAAGATTCGTCATGCTGGGACCGAGCGTATAGAGCACGATCAATGCAAGCAGCAGCGAGGGAAAGCTCATCACCACATCGGCAAGGCGCAGGATGACGTGACTATACCAGCGCTCCGAATAACCGGCGGCAAGACCGAGGATGCCGCCTAAGGCCATGGAGCAGAAGACGGCGGCCGCCGCGATGCCGAGCGTGTTCTGCGCCCCGACGATCAGCCGCGCCAGGATCGGCCGCCCGAGCGTATCGGCTCCCAGAATGTAGATGAACCCGTGCTCCAGCGCGAAGGGCGGCAGGTTGCGTTGCCTGAGCCCGAGCTTGCCGGCGAGTTCGCCGACGAAGAGCGGCCCGACCAGCACGCAGACGATGAGCACGAGCAGAAAGACGGCCGCGCAGAGCGCAAGCTTGTCCCGCGTGAGATAGATTGCAAGCTGCCGCAGGGCTCCGGGCGACCTTACGGATGGCAATGCCAGGTCGGTCATTGTCGCCTCCCTTCAGTAGCGGATGCGCGGATCGAGCACTGCGTAGAGCAGGTCGATCGCGATGTTGACGATGAAGATGGCGATTGCCGTGACGAGGATCGTCGATTGCACCACGGCAAAATCGCGCTGGATGATCGAATCGATCATCAGCTTGCCGATGCCCGGCCAGCCGAAGATCGTCTCGACGACGACAGCACCGTTGATCAACCCGGTCGCCAGGTCACCGGCGACGGTGATGACCGGCAGCAGCGAGTTCCTGAGCGCGTGACCGAAGATGATCTTGCGACGCTTCATGCCCTTGGCGTGGGCGGTCTTGATAAAGGGCGAGGCGAGCGCAGAGATCATCGTGCCGCGCACCACCTGGACCAGCAGCCCGAAAGGGCGCAGCATCAGGACGACGATCGGCATGATCCAGTGCAGGGCAGTGCCCGTGCCCGAAGTCGGCAACATGCCGAGCCCGACCGCGAAGACAAGAATGCCGACGATCGCGATCCAGAAATCGGGGGTGCTCGCACCCGCCAGCGAAACGAGGCCGGCGACGCGGTCGAACAGGCTCCCGGGACGGGCAGCGGCCAGCGCGCCGACGACAATCGCCAGAACTGTCGCGAGCGTCATCGCGACCAAAGCGAGCTTCAGCGTGGCCGGAAAGGCCTCGAGAGCCACCTCGATCGCCGACCGGTTCTGTCGCAGGGACTGGCCGAAATCCAGGGACATGAGGTTTTGCAGGTACTGGAAGAACTGCACGTAAATCGGCTGATCCAGGCCGTTCAGGCGCGCAAAGGCCTGGCGCGCCTCGAGACTTGAATCGAGCGGCAGGTAGAGCGCCGACGGATCGCCGGTCAATCGCGTGAGGAAGAAGACGAGCGTCAGCAGGCCGATCACGGAAATTACGCTGTGATATGCCCGCCGGCCGATATAGCCGAGCATCATGCGGAGCCTCTGGATTCCCTTGCAGTTCAATGCGAGCGCGCGAAGCTGTCGCGCGCTCGCCCGGATGGTGACACTCAGTCCTTGAGGGCGATATTGGCGAGCGGGATCTCGCTGTTGGTCGTGATGTCCGGCTTCCACTCCAGGCGGCTGCCGACCCGGGTGTAGCCGATCATGTGGAACATCGGGATGTCGACCGCGAGATCGTCATGCACCTTCGCGAAGATCGCCTTGAACCTTGCCGTACGGTCCTCACCGGTGGCGGCCATGGCATCGGCGACCTCCTTGTCGAGACCCGCGTCGTTGAAGGTCGAATAGCTTCCGCCCGACGTGTAGAAGATCGGAACGGTGAAGGCGGCATCACCCTTGTTGTTGTCGTGCATCATCTGCAGCAGGTTCGGCCCGCGGCTCTCCGGGAAGGGCTTCTGCAGGTAGCGCAGCCAATCGTTCACGTCGAGCATCGTCAGCTTCACGTTCAGGCCGACATCCTGCCACATGGCCATCATGGCTTCCATGGCCTCCGTACCATTGGGGTAGATGCCGTTGCGGCCGATCAGCTCGATTTCGGTATCGACCGGAACGCCCGCGGCCTTGGCCTCGGCGATGAGCGCACGCGCCTTTTCGGCATCGAACGTCCAGGGCGCCAGCTTGTCGTCGTGGCCGTTGATGCCGGTGACGACCATCTGCGAAGCACGCTGCACGTCCTCGCCGAAGAGCTGCGCGAGGCCATCCCAGTCGATCGCCAGGTTCAGCGCCTTGCGGATTCGGACGTCGTCGAGCGGAGCAAAGCCGGCATCGATGCGGATCGCGGTCGTTTCGGAGTTCAGATAGGCGAAGTCCGTTTTCGGATTGGTCGCATCCTGAATCGCAATCGACGGCGTCAGGTCGGCCTCGCCGGTCTCCACCATGGCGGCGCGTATCGAGGATTCCGGCCGCCAGACATAGCTGGCCTTAGTAATGTGCGGCTTCTCGCCCCAGTAGCCGTCGAAGGCTTCCAGCACGACTGTCTGCGGCGTGAAGCTCGAAAGCTTGAAAGGCCCGGTCCCGACCGGATCGTTCACGGCCTTGTCCGCCGGCGTGTTCGGCGAGACGATCATGACCACGCTGAGCAGCGTCGGCAGGATCGGCTGCGGCGTGTCCGATTTGATCTCGACCGTCAGGTCATCGATCGGCGTGACGGTCAGCTTGGCGTCGCCGAACTTGGCAATGTTGCTGCAGGTCAGCTTGCCGCCGGTCATCCGCTCGATCGAGAATTTGACCGCGTCCGCATTGAAGGAGGCTCCGTCCTGGAACTTGACCCCTTCACGCAGCTTGAGCTGCCAGGTGTTCGGATCGGTCTGCTTCCACTCGGTCGCAAGACCGGGTGTCGGCTGACCGCTCTTCGGATCGATGATAGTCAGCGGCTCGACCACGTTGCGGCTCAGGATTTGGCCGACATTGGTGATGATGGTACCGCAGGGCTCAAGATTGGCCGGCTGCTCCGGCAGGACGATCTTGATTTCCGAGGCACTTTGCGCAGCCGCGTAGCCGGCCCAGCCGGCAACCACCATTGCGCCCGCGATGACGCGAACAGATTTGTTTCCCATTGCACTCCTCCCCAGTTGGAACGACGACGTTAGAGGCGGGCGCCATCCTCCTGGCGCCCACCCGATGCTTCTTCTCAGCGGCGCGACGCCTCTATCAGTCCCTGCAATATCTCCCGCTCCTCGCCGGTCAGGTCGACCAGGGGCGGGCGAACCGGGCCCGGCGCAAAACCGGCAAGCTCCACGCCCGCCTTGATGATCGAGACCGGATAGCCGGCCTTGCGGTCGCGCAGGGCTGCGAAGGGGAAGAAGAACGTATGAAGAATGCCTTCCATCACCGCCCTGTCGCCGGCCCGCATGGCCCGATAGAAGCGCTGCGCCAGTTCCGGCACGAAATTGAACACCGCCGACGAATAGGTCGTGACGCCGACGCCGTTGAAGCCTTCCGCGAAGAGCTCATGGGTCGGCATGCCGCCGATATAGCAGAGCCGGTCGCCGAGCTTGGCCGTCACATGACGCACGAGGTCCACCTTGCCGGTGCCGTCCTTGAAGCCGATCAGATTGGGGCAGGCCTCGGCAAGGCGCGCGACCGTGTCGGCATTGGCGACTGAATTGGCGCGATTGTAGAGGATGACGCCGAGGCTGGTCGAATCGCAGACGGCCTTCACATGGGCATAGATGCCTTCCTGCGGCGCTTCGGTCAGGTAGTGCGGCAGCAGGAGGATACCGTCGGCACCCGCCTCCTCGACTGTTCTCGCCGTCTCGACGGCAAGCGACGTGCCATAGCCGCAACCCGCAATGATCGGCACCTCGCCCGAAACATCCTTGGCCGCGCGGGTGACCTGGCCTACTTCGTTCGGCGAGAGCGAAAAGAACTCGCCGGTGCCGCCGGCAGCGAACAGGGCCGCGGCCCCGAAGCCGGAAAGCCACTCCACATGACGCCGATAGCTCTCCAGATTGAGCTTGTAATCCAACGTGAAGTGAGTGACCGGAAAGGACAAGAGCCCCGAACCGACACGCGACTTGATTTCTTCAGGCGACAATGAATTCCCCTCCGGCTGCGAGCTTAAGACGGCGAATTCATATGATGACTTTCAAGATGAGTCAATCAACCGCATCGGTTTTTTCGATCGGGCGCCAGGTCGTCAGCGAGCGGTACCGCTTGATCCCGGTGACGAGATGGCGGCGCATCGCCTCCCGAGCCCGGTCCGGATCCCGCGCAAGGATCGCCTCGGCGATCTCGCGGTGCTCGAGAAGAATGGGCTCGTCGCGGTTCGGCAGCGGATCCACGCCGCCCATGACCGTGCGAAACTTCACGCGCGGGATCATGCGGCGCCCGACATGCTCCAGAAAGGTGCGGAAGCGGGTGTTGTTGGTGGCCGTCGCTATAGCCATGTGAAACTGGAAATCCGCCTCGTCCGTAGGCTTGCCTTCGGCGACGAGATGGGCAAAGCGCTCGACCTGAGCCTGGATTTCGGCCTCCTGCGCCGGGGAACTGCGCGCCGCCGCCAGTCCTGCCGCTTCGACCTCGATACCGATGCGCAGTTCCAGCTCCTCGATGATATCGGAAATCTTGTCGGTCTCGCCGGTGAAGAGCTTGAGGCCCGGGTCGCTCTGCCGCGGCCCTATCACGAAGACCCCGGACCCCTGCCGCGACTCCACCAGACCGTCGGCCCTAAGCGCGGCGATTGCCTCCCTCACCACCGTCCGACTGAAGCCGAACTTGTCGATCAAGGCCGGCTCGGTCGGCAACTTGTCGCCCGGTGCATAGTATCCCGCCTCGATCTGCGCCTTTATAGCGTCTGCCACCTGCGAGGACAGCGACGGGCGACCGCCGCCCTTTTTCGTACTCGGCATGAATATTCCCATACCTCCACATCCAAAGTCATCATATGACTACGACCAATAGTTGTCGCAGACATCTTATGGGATTATCGAACGGCGGTACAGCAGATTTCGAAGCGGTGACTCGGGGACGAGATGTGTCCAGGGCAGAGACGAAGTCGACGTGGGGCGACAGCAAGCATGTTCCGGAACATTTCGCCTCGTGCAATGTTCGAGAGAGTTGGCCCGCACCTGAGGAGCCAAGACTGACGCCGGGCGGGCTTCAAGGAGGCAGCCATGATCCGCGCAACGCCCTCAATTTTTCTTCCGCGCCGCCGTGTCTTACAGCTTGGCCTCGGCGCGACGCTCGCTTCAACCGCAGGCTTCCCCTCGATATCGCAGGCCGACGAGCCGAGCGACATTGAGGACGAGGACATATTCCAATTTGCGCTCAACCTCGAATACATGGAAGCTGAGTACTACCTGCGTGGCACGACCGGGAAAGGCATCGATGATTCCGATGCAGGTTCTGACGCCGGCCCGGTGACCGGCGGCAAGCAAGTTTCCTTCGCTACCCCTGCGATCGGCGAGTTCATGCAGGAGGTAGCCGAAAACGAACTTGCGCACGTCAGGTTCTATCGCAAGACGCTCGCAGATCAGGCTGTGCCGAGGCCGGCCATTGATTTCGACGCCGGCTTTGCCGCGGTTGCGAAAGCGGCCGGGCTCGGCGAGGACTTCGATCCGTTCGGTAATGAGACGAACTTCGTGCTTGGCGGCATGCTATTCGAAGATGTCGGCGTGACCGCCTATGCCGGGGCAGCCACCGTCCTTAAGAACAAGGACTTTCTCGCCGCCGCCGCGGGCATTCTGGCAGTCGAGGCCTACCACATGGGAATGGCCCGATCGACGCTCTATCGAAAGGGCGAAGAAGCCTGGAAGGCCGCGCAAGCGGTATCCGACGCCCGCGACAAAATCGATGGGCCGGAGGACAAGGATCAGGGCATTCAGGTGGATGGCAAGGCCAACATCGTTCCCTCGACGCCGGATGCGATTGCGTTCACCCGGACCCCGCAAGAGGTCCTGCGCATTGTGTATCTCTCCGACAAGGAAGGTGCCAGCAAGGGTGGCTTTTACCCCAATGGAATGAACGGCAAGATAAAAAGCACCTGAATCGGCAGCAAGTGTCTGTGTGAGGAAGCGCGGCTTTCCGCCCGCATCCCGGGATACAAAAGAAAGCTCACATCATTGCGGAGAACTCAGGCCAGCGATACCCGGCGCGTCTCGGCGTCGATCAGAAAGGCCGCAACGGCAGCGACGAGCAGAAGGCCGGCAAAGATGCCGATGGCGAGACCGAAACTCTGCGCCACTACGAGCCCCATCAGCGATGGGGCGAGCAGACCGCCGAGCCGGGCCATGGCGCCGGCCGCGCCCATGCCTGTTGCCCGCGATGCGGTCGGATAGAGTTCCGGCGTATAGGCATAAAGCGCACCCCAGGTGCCGAGCAGGGCGAAGCTCATGATCAACAGCGAGACGCCGATCAGCATGGCCGTTCCCGCCGCCACGAAGAGCAGGCAGCCGAGCGCCGACAGCAGGCAGAAGCCTATCAGGGTCGGCCGGCGGCCCCATTTCTCGACCCCGTAGGCGGCCAGCGCATAGCCGGGGATCTGGGCCAATGCCAGGACGACGAGGAAGCCATAGCCGCGAACGAAGCCGAATCCCTCGCCTGCGAGCCTCGGAGGCATCCAGGTGAAGACGCCGTAATAGGATATCGAGACCAGAAACCAGATGGCCAGAATCATCAGACTGCGCTTTCGCAGATCCGCGGAGAAGATACCGGCCTTTGCCGCCGGCGGCGGCGACACCAGCGAAAGGTCGGCGCCCAGTTGTGTCTTGCCGTTGACGACGAGGATCTCATCGACAATGGCCTTCGCCTCGGACGTCTTTCCCAGGCGGAGCAGATAAAGCGGCGATTCCGGCACCAGGAAACGCAGGCCCACGCCGATCAGTGCCGGGATTGCCGTCACCGCAAAGATGTATCGCCAGGCATCCGCGACGCCGGCGAGGCTCGCAGCCCATGCGGCGAGCGCCACGATGAGCGTGCCGACAGCCCAGAAGCCTTCCAGCATGACCAGCCAGCGGCCGCGGTTCCGGGCCGGCAGAAACTCCGCCATCATCGCATAGTCGACCGGCAGCGTGCCGCCGACGGCCGCGCCCGTGAGAAACCGCAGCAGAAGCAAGACGGTAAAGTCCTGCGCGAAGACGGACAGCAGACCGAAGACGGCATCGCAGAGGACGGTGGCGATCAGGACGCGGCGGCGGCCGATCCGATCCGCGAGCCTGCCGAAGCCCGCGGCGCCGCACAGCATCCCGAGAAAGAAAAGCGTGCCCGTCTGGAGTGCCTGCGGAACCGTCAGGCCGAAAGTGGCGGCGATCGATGCGGCCGTGAAGCCGACCGCCAGCACCTGCATGGCATCGGCAGCCCAAACCAGACCGAATATGGCCATGAGTCTCCGCTGGTAAGTTCCCGTGCCGGCGCGATCGAGCGCATCGTCTACTGTGATTGTCGTCATTCGCCCTTCTCCAGTTGGCGAGCCGCGGCAATCAGCACCTCGGCCTTACTGCGCCGGTCGGGGCACGTTTACCATTGGCAGAAGCGATCGCAAGCCGACTGGACGCCGGTGAACCCCGATCAATTTGAAACCCCGCCACACGTGGCCGGGGCGACACGGGTGCCCCGTCATCCCGTCAGCCCGATACCTCCACTGCGACTGCAGTCGCCTCGCCGCCGCCGATACACACGGCGGCGATGCCGCGTCTAAGTCCACGGCGGCGCAGCGCATTGACGAGCGTGACGATCACCCGGGCGCCCGAGGCGCCGATTGGATGCCCCAACGCGCAGGCGCCGCCGTGGACGTTCACCTTTTCGGCATCAAGGCCGAGCTCGCGCATTGCCGCCATCGGCACGACGGCAAAGGCCTCGTTGATTTCGAAGAGATCGACATCACCGATGTCCCAGCCGATGCGCCGGCAGAGTGCCTTGATCGCTCCGATCGGCGCCGTCGGAAAGAGACTGGGGGCGTCCGCATGGGTGGCATGACCGCAGATCATCGCCAGAGGCCCGATGCCCTGTTTATCCGCCGCCGAACGGCGCATCAGCACCAGCGCCGCCGCGCCGTCGGAAATCGAAGAGGCGTTCGCCGCCGTGATCGTGCCGCCGTCGCGAAAGGCCGGATTCAACAGAGGAATCTTGTCGAGCCGCGCCTTCTGCGGCTGCTCGTCCAGGCTGACGGTCCGTTCCCCCTTGCCCGACGCGATGCTCAAGGGGACGATCTCCTCCGCAAAGCTGCCGTCGGCACTTGCCTTCTGCGCCTTCTCCAGGGACGCGATGGCATACTCATCCTGGGCGCTGCGGGTGAATTGATAGGCTTCCGCGCAATCCTCGGCAAAGGTGCCCATCAGGCGCCCCTTGTCATAGGCATCCTCCAGCCCATCGAGGAACATATGGTCCAGAACCTTCTGGTGCCCGATGCGATAGCCCTGCCGCGCGCGGTCGAGCAGATAGGGGGCATTGGTCATGCTCTCCATGCCGCCCGCAACCACGATCGAGGCCGATTCCGCCTTGATCAGGTCATGCGCCAGCATCGCCGCCTTCATGCCCGAACCGCACATCTTGTTCACGGTGGTCGCGCCGACGCCGGGAGGAAGACCCGCACCGAGCGCAGCCTGACGGGCTGGCGCCTGTCCCTGTCCCGCGGTCAGGACACAGCCGAACATCACCTCATCGACCGCATCCGGCGCAAGCCCTGCGCGCTTCAGAGCATCGGCAATCGCGGCCGCGCCTAGATCGGTGGCGGAAAGCTCCTTCAATTCACCTTGGAAACTGCCAAGCGGGGTACGGGCCTGCCCGACGATGACCACAGGATCCTGCTTGTTCATTCGAACCTCCCTGCATGGCCCTGCTTACCGGGGCGCCATGCGCAAAGCCCCGTCGAGGCGAATGACCTCGCCATTCAGCATCGTATTCTCGCAAATATGCTTCACGAGGGCGGCATATTCCTCGGCCCGACCAAGACGCGGGGGAAAGGGCACGCTTGCCGCAAGCGCATCCTGAACATCCCGAGGCATGCCGGCCATCATCGGCGTATCGAAGATGCCCGGCGCAATGGTGACGACGCGAATTCCGAAACGCGCGAGCTCGCGCGCGGCCGGAAGCGTCAGCGCGGCGACGCCGCCCTTCGACGCAGCGTAGGCAGCCTGGCCGATTTGCCCGTCGAAAGCGGCGATCGAGGCGGTATTGACGATCACCCCCCGCTCGCCGTCGGCGTCCGGCTCTCCCTGCGACATGACCTCGGCAGCAAGCCGTATCATGTTGAATGTCCCGATCAGGTTGACGGCGACCGTGCGGGCGAAACTGTCCAGTGCGTGCGGACCGCTCCTGCCGAGAATCTTTTCTCCGGGCGCAGTGCCGGCACAATTCACCAAGCCGTGGACGTGCCCGAATTCCTGTTTCGCAAATGCCAGAGCGGCGGCGGCGTCGGCCTCATTCGTCACGTCGGCGTTTCGAAAGCGCACCGCCGCGCCGAGCTCGGCGGCAACCTCCTCCCCCGCTGGAGACTTCAGGTCGAGCCCCAGCACTGTCGCGCCCTCCTGAGCCAGCATGCGCGTCACAGCCGCGCCAAGTCCGGAACTGGCCCCCGTGACGATAAAGACGCGGCTCTTGAGTTGCATAGGCTCCGCTCCCACTGTTTCCAACCGGGATGATGCAGAGGAGAAATATGGTATGCAATGACCGAATGGTTCAGATTGCGTGATCGCTTTTGCAATGTTCGATGAAAGGGACCGTCGCTCATGGAACGCCGGATGATCGCCCCATGTTTCATGGATGACACGCTCGAATGCCTACGGCGCCATGGGGTGGATGCCGAACCCCTCCTTGCACAAGCCGGCCTTCCATCCGCCGTCACCGGTCCAGTTTCGGCCGAACAATACGGCGCCTTTTGGCATGCGGTGGCGCAGGCGATGGATGACGAGTTTTTCGGTGAGGGCGCGCGGCCGATGCGCGCCGGCAGCTTCGCATTGCTGTGCCACGCCATTCTTTCGACCGTGACGCTCGAACATGCGCTGCGGCGAGCACTGCGCTTCCTAAGGGTGGTCCTCGACGATCCGCATGGCGAGCTGGTCGTCGAAAACGGTCTGGCACAGATTGTCCTGAAGGACGCCGGCGCGACGCGCTCCGCCTTCGCCTATCGTACCTTCTGGATCATCCTGCATGGCGTCAATTGCTGGCTGATCGGACGCCGGCTTCCGATCCGCTGGGTCGACTTCCGCTGCAGTGCGCCACCCGCCGGAACCGATTATCGGCTCTTCTTCGGCGCGCCGGTCCACTTCGATCAGCCCCGGACGCGGCTTGTCTTCGATGCCGAGTACCTGAAACTGCCGCCTATTCGTGACGAGCGGGCGCTGAAGCACTTCCTCCGGCATGCGCCTGCAAACATTCTCGTGCGCTATCGCCACGACGCGGGATTGTCCGCGGCAATACGCCAGCGGCTCCATGCTACGGCCCCATCCGCCTGGCCGGGTCTCGAGGCGCTTGCGGCGCGCATGCGGATTGCAGCGCCGACTCTTCGACGGAGATTGAAGCAGGAGGGCCAGACCTATCGATCAATGAAGGAGGACTTGCGTCGGGCGCTTGCGATGGAAGCCCTTGCTGACGGCCGGACGAATGTGGCCCAGCTTGCCGTCGAGCTCGGATTTTCCGAGCCGAGCGCCTTTCACCGCGCATTCCGGAAATGGACCGGAAAGTCCCCGGCGCAATTCCGGCGTAATGCCACGCTCAACCCCAGGAGAGCTGATCCTTAGGAAGCCGACCGCTTGGATCATACACGTCGACGCGATGCGGCAGATCCGGTCCCCACGTCCAAAGCACGAGATTCCGGTCTCCCGCTTCGGTCCCCGGTGCGAAACTCGGAACCAGAATGCCGGCGGTCCCGCGTGGACGGAGACGGTCGTAAATCGCCCAGGAAGCCGGACGCCTCCCCTCGGCAAGCGCGCCCGCCCAGCTGCAGGCCATCTCCTCCAGCGATACCCCGTGTTCCGCCCTCCCCCTCTCCGTCGTGAGATCAGCGATGTCGGCGCAATCGATATCGTAGGAGCAAAGAACGCAAGGATCGATACGATGGGCGAAGCCCTGATTGGCCTCCTTGACCGCCGTCATGATGCTGAGTGCAAGGTAAAGCGTCTTCACGCCCTTCGGATTGAAGCGCGCGCCCTTTATTGCCGCGCCATCGCCGGATGCAGGTTTGAAAGCCCAGCGTGGGTCATGCGCGCGATAGCAGGTTCCCGTGAACCTCAAGCAAAGCCCCCGAGGGCCATATGATCGAGATAGTCGCGCACGGCCGCCGCCTTGCCGTCCTTCACCAGAGCTTCGGCCGTTCGCCCGCCGAATGCCGGGAGGGGCTGGGCCCGATACCACGCCATTGCCTGCTCCTTGCCGCCCGCCCAGTCGCTGACCCGGCTGATGATCTCGAGCATTTCGCGCAGACGGTTCTGCGTCTTCGTCCCCCGGCTGCGCTCCAGCCGGTAGAGCGTTTCACGCGCAAGCCCGGCCGTTTCGGCAAGCTGCGTTTTCGACATGCCGAAGCCGTCCGCGACCTGCTGAACCGCGATCTTTCCGCCCTTGTCCATGTAGGACAGTATCAGTGGTCCGCCATCGCTTTGGATCTTTTGAGCCTGAGCCATATTGCGTCACATCCAAGAACATATTTCCTGTGCAAAATATATGGCAGTGCTTGCTATTTCGCAAGACCGACACGAAGTGGCCGCCCCGACCTTCCGCTGATGCCGACGAACACCAGCACTTCATGACCCAGACCATAGCGGGAGATCGCCGCCCTCCATCGCCGGCTGTCCTCCGTCGCGGATACCGACGGCGAATAACCTTCCATGGCGCAATCAGATGTGTGCCGTCCCTGTGAAGGCGACACCGTAGAACAGGTGCGAGCATGATCTTCAGGACAGGCGTTCGATGCGGAGCGGAAACTTTCCGCGTGTGAGCAAGGGCTCGACGCCGCCATCCAGACGGCCAAGCCGGATCAGACCGCTCGAGTAGCGATAGCCTGCGTAGAAGAATGCCAGATTGCCCCAGGGAGCATAATAGCAGAGGTCGCCCGGAGCTTCGTTGGAAAACGGACCGCTGCCTTCCTCCGTGAGCTTTCGGGGCAGATAGGCGATCTTCTCGTTGCTGGCGTAGTTGTCGATCTCAAGGTCGAGCGGGAGCATCGACCAGAGGTCGCGCGCCGACGCGTTGTCGTAGAGCGTCGCCGTGAACACGTGATCGGCAAAGGCGATGCGCATCTTCATGTTCGTCTCCTTCTGAGCCCATGCCAGGCGCGGCAGTACGGCGCAGGTAACAGCACCGACCAAGACCCGCCGCGTGATCGAGGGGGAATCGCGGTTTCATTCTGAATGCTCCCATTCGAACCACGCGGCCCAGGCGGCAAGCGACGAGCCAAGCAACAATGCGGCGGCGAAGGCGAACGAACTCCACCATCCGGCCCAATCGAACAGAAGACCGCCGGCTGCCGCACCGATGGTGATGGCAAACTGGATGACCGCAACCTGAAGGCCACCGCCCGCCTCCGCATCGTCGTGCAGAACCCGGCTCAGCCAGGTTCCCCAGCCGACCGGTGCCGCGGTCCCGAAAAAGCCCCAGGCGATCAACAAGGCCGCGACCGGCAACTTGATGGACCCGACGGCGATCAGCATGAGGGCGATGGCAGCCATCGCGAGGGGAATGACGATCACGATCGAATAGAGGCGCGTGGCGAGCAATCGGCTGATGCACCAGGTCCCCCCTACGCCGGCCAGGCCCATCAACAGAAGAACCAGTGACAAGCCGGAGACGGAAAAGCCGGAGGCGGACTCGAGGAACGGACGCAGATAGGTAAACAGAGCAAACTGTCCCATGAACAGCAACAGGATCGCCGTCATGCCGAGAGCGACCTGCCGGCGTGCCAAAAGCCGGAAAACGTTCCCGGTTGACCGGCGGTTTCGCCGCGGCAGGGACGGCATGTTCGTCCATTGCCCGATGAGCGCAACGAGCGCCAGGGGAACCACGAAGAAGAATGCGCCCCGCCAGCCGATGTAATCACCCAGAAAGCTGCCGAGCGGAGCGGAGATAGTGGCAGCGATGGCGTTACCGGCATTCAGCATCGCAAGCCCCTTCGGCACCGCACTCTCCGGCAGGAGGCGCATGACGACCGCGGTGGACATCGACCAGAATCCGCCGATGGCGACGCCGAGCAGCGCCCGACCGACCATCAGGGCCGTGTAATTGGGGGCGAAGGATACGACGAGCCCCGAGACGATCAGCATGAGCGAGAACGAGGACAGGACGAACTTGCGGTCGATGTTCCGCGTGAACCCCGCAATGAGGAGACTGGTCAACACCGCGAACAGACCCGAGATTGAAATCGCCTGTCCGGCCTGGCCTTCGCTCATGCCAAGATCACGTGCAATCGGTGTCAGGAGGCTGACCGGCATGAATTCCGAAGCGATCAGCACTGCGACGCACAGCGCCATGGACGCTACTGCGCCCCAGGCCGCGGCGGGTTTGACGATCGTCTCGCCGAATGTTGCATTAGCCATGTGTCTGTTCCTTATGGGCCGAAGTCTGTCGCGAGTTCCTCCAGGCCCCAACGTAGCAGCCGAGCATCGATGGCATTAGCCGCTATAATTCGATTTCATTTATCGATAGGTCACATGAATGAGGCCGCGGTGAAGGCTTCCGGCATTCACTGCAGCTTCGCCTGCAACGGAGCGGCGGCGGTGACCGAAGCCAGCGCCGCCGAGCAAAAGGACGGACCGGACAGCTATTGCGCCCCAAGGAACTCGATGATGGCTCGACGCTCGTCGGCGTTGTTGAAACGCTGGGTCATGCGCGTTTCGCGAACCATAGCGGCGGGATTGCTCAGAAACGTTTCCAACGTTTCGGTGGTCCATGCGATGCCGGAACCTTTAAGCGCTGCGGAATACCTGAAGCCGTCAACGCTGCCGGCCGTTCGGCCGACGACACCCTGCAGATGCGGTCCGACACCGTTTCGGGGTGTTGCGATCTGATGGCACGCGCCGCAGCGTTGCTGAAACAGCTTCTGACCCGATGCAGCCCCCTGTGACAGGGCCGGCGTGCCGTGGCCTGAAGCAGCAAGAGAAACTACGGCGGCAATGACGACTTTGTTCAACCGTCGACTCCCTTAAAATCGTGTTTGGACAGCGGCAGGCTTCGAATGCGCCGGCCCGCCAGAACGGAGACGGCGTTTGCGACGGCCGGAGGCACGCCGGGCAAACCAGGCTCGCCAATGCCGCCCATGGGAGCGCCGCTTTCTACGATCCGCACATGAACCCGCGGCATGCGGTCCGGCGTCAAAATCGGATAGCCATCGTAGTTGCGGGCCTGCGGCATGCCGTCCACATAGACGACCTCTTCCAGCAAAGCCGAGGAAAGCCCGAGCGCGACGGCCGAGTTCACCTGCGCCTCGATGATCGCCGGATTGACGATACTGCCCGGATCGATCGCCACCCAGACGTCGTGCACGACGACCTCGCCGCTCCGCAACGATACTTCGGCAATCGTCGCCACCTCGCTGCCGAAAGGTGAGGCCATGGCCACGCCCCGGGCGCGCCGCGTGCCGTCGTCCGCGGTGAACGGTCCTCGCCGCCAACCGCCGCAAAGCTCGGCCACGGCTTCCAGCAGGGTTCTGTGCCTTGGGCTGTCCGCGAGGAGACGATGCCGCAATTCATAAGGATCCTGCTGACCCGCATCGGCCATCTCGTCGAAGAACGTCTCGTAGAAGAAGTCGTTCATCGAGTGGCCGACGGACCGCCAGAAGCCGATGATCGCAGGGTCGTCCACGTGAACCTGGCCGACACGCCGGTTGGGGATCGCATAGACTTTGCCCGCAATGCCCTCGACGGAAGAACTGTCGACCTTGTCCGGCTGGCGGCCGAACCACCGGCCCGTCGGACCTTCGCCCACCGCCACGGCCTCCAGTGCCACCGGCAATCCGTCGGCGTCGAGCCCGGCGCGGAAACGAACGGCGCCCATCGGCCTCAGCGTGTCGCGCAGGAACTCCTCCTCGCGGCTCCAGATGAGTTTGACCGGCCGACCGACAGCCCTTGCAAGCAGGATGGCCTGTGGGAACGGATTGGCCGTCTGATAGAGGAAATGCCTCCCGAAGAAGCCGCCGAGCATCGGCGAGTGGATGGTTACCTTCTCCGGCGGGATACCGGCCACCTTCGCGGCCTCGGCCTGAAACATCTCCGGTGCCTGATTGGGAATCCAAAGTTCGAGCGAGCCGTCGTCGTTCCAGCGCGCAAGCGCGGATGGGGGCTCAAGTTGCCCATGCACCAGATATGGCGCGTCATAAGTCGCCTCGACGACGCGTGCGGCACCACCGAGCGCCGTAGCAGCATTCCCGACGGTCTCATAGGCGACGCCCTCTCCCGGCGTCGCCTTCAGCAGCGCCATGTGCGCCTCGGTGGAAAAATCCGCCGGCATTGCGTGGGCCGTCCCGCGGGCCGGCTCCGCCCAGGTCACCTGCAGGGCTTCGGCTGCCATGCGTGCGCGCCACCAGCTATCGGCGACCACCGCGACGGTGCCGGGCAGCCTGTGAATGGAATGGACGCCAGGCATGCCGCGCACGTCCGCTTCATTCCGCAAAGCACCCGGCTCGCCACCGAGACGCGGGCTGTGCTGGACCGCGGCGTGCAGCATGCCGTCGACCTTAAGATCGATTGCGTACCGAGCCTTGCCAGTCGATTTGTCGCGTACATCGAGCCGCGCGACCGGCTTGCCGATCCAGCGAAAGTCTGCGCGATCGCGCAGCGCGACATCGGTCGGGAGAGGCAAGTCCGCGGCGGCGTCCGCGATCTCACCGTATGGAAGGGTCCGACCCGAAGCGCCGTGGACCACGCGGCCGGGTTCCGTCGACAGCTCCGATGCCGCTACGCCAAGCCGAGCCGCGGCGGCCTCAACGAGCATGTGGCGTGCGGAAGCGCCGAGCTTGCGCATGGCGTCGTAGCTCATGCGCACGGACATGCTGCCGCCGGTGAACCGACCGCCGCCGGTCAGGAGATAATCGGGACCGGGAGGCGCGCCCTCGACCACGAACTGCGCCGGATCGACGTCCAGTTCCTCACCGACGATCTGCGCCATGGCGGTGAATATGCCCTGCCCTCCCTCGATGAAAGCACTGCGGAACAGGACGGTGCTGTCGGGCCGGATCTCCAGAAAAGCGGAAATCCGGGTGCCGGGCGTTACGGCCGCAGCGGCTGCCTGTGCCCTGGCTAAGCCGGCCGGAAGAGTGACGCCGAGGACCAGGGCGCCGAGCGAGGCGCCGAGGAAACCACGCCGCGACAGCTTGAAGGGCTTGCCGTTCTCGCTGGCGGTGATTTCAGGGGCAACAGGTGTCATGTCGTTCATGGTGCCGCTCCCAATCAAGCCTCGGCGGCCTGCCGGACGGCAGCCGCGATTGCGTTATAGGTGCCACAGCGACAGAGATTGACCATTGCGCCGGCAATCTCCTCTTCGCTCGGGCGAGGACTCTGCTTTATGAGCGCCGTCGCGGCCATGACCTGGCCCGATTGGCAATAGCCGCATTGAGGGACCTGATTGGAAACCCATGCCTCGACGACTTTCTGGCCCACTGGATCTTCGCTGATGGCCTCGATGGTCATGATCTCGGAACCCGCAACGCTCTCCACTGGAGTGACGCAGGAGCGCGTCGCCTGTCCGTCGACGAGAACCGTGCAGGCGCCGCACTGGGCGAGGCCGCAACCATATTTGGTTCCGGTCATGCCGAGTTCATCACGGAGAACCCAAAGCAGCGGCGTATCCGGCTCGATGTCGACCTGGTGTCTGGAGCCGTTGATTGTGAGTTCCATGGCGGTGTCCTCAATGCAGCTTGCGCGAAAATGGGCGTGGAAACAGCGAGCAAACTGTTTCAGCTGGGACGGTAGCAAAAGCATAGCCTATGGATTAGTGGCCATAATTCTCTTACATCTATCGACATGAACCATAAATCGAGCGTCCGGATGTAAATCATGGCCAAGGAAGATTTCAACGATCTGCTGTGGTTTCTCGCCGTGGCCGAGGAGCGCAGCTTCACCAAGGCGGCTGCCAAGCTCGGCATAACCCAGTCGACGCTCAGTCACACGATCAAGCGCCTCGAAGCGAGGATGGGGCTGAGACTTCTGACCCGGACGACCCGGAGCGTTGCCGTGACGGAAGCTGGCGAGCGCCTGCTTCATTCGCTGGCGCCGCGGATATCGGCCATAAGGGACGAAATCGCGGCCCTCATGGCCTTTCGCGACAAACCGTCCGGCACGGTCAAGATCACCTTGTCCGACCACGCTCTGGAAAGCCTCGTCTGGCCGAAACTGCAGCCGGTTCTTTTGGAATACCCCGACATCCGGCTCGAATTGAGCAGGGACAACGGTTTCAGGAATATCGTGGAAGATGGTTTCGACGCAGGCATTCGCCTCGGCGAGAGCATCGAGAAGGACATGATCGCGGTTCGCATCGGACCGGATTGGCGGCTTCTCGCCGTGGCTTCGCCCGACTACCTGGCAGATCGTCCGCTGCCAGAACATCCGCAGGAGCTGATCCAGCACAATTGCATCAACTCGCGCCAGGCAACAGGCGGCGGGCACTATGTATGGGAGTTCGAGAAGGACGGGCAGGAGCTCCGCGTCAGGGTCGACGGACAACTCACCTTCAACAGCTCATACCCCATGGTCGATGCCGCCGTGAAAGGTCACGGCATAGCTTATGTGCCGGAGGATCTCGTCGCGGAACACATCGCGACAGGACGCCTGGTAGCGCTGCTCGAGCCCTGGTCGCCACCATTTGCCGGCTACTACATTTACTACCCTAGTCGGCACCATAACTCACCCGCATTCAAGGTGATCGTGGACGCTCTGCGATACCACGGATCGCCAGATTCCGAGGGACATAGGCGGCTGACGCCGGATGCCCCCTGACCCTTGCGCCTGATGAATATTCCAACTAGTATATTCGAATATACTGCGATGAATATACAGGAGGAATTGGTCATGTCTCTCTACATTCGCGACGACGATGTCGACGCGCTGGCAAAGAAGGTCCAGCAGGTCACCAAAGCCCCGACGAAGACCGAAGCGGTCAGACGCGCTCTGCAAAATGAGTTGGCGCGTGCGGAACAAGCTGTTCCGCTAAAAGAGCGCGTCAGGAAGATTCAGGACAGCGTGCGGGCCAAGATGGGACCAAACAAGCCAGACTTCGACATGAAGAAATTCACTGATGATATGTGGGAGATCTGATGTTCTTGGACGCGTCGGCAATCGTCGCCATCTTGGCTGGTGAAGAAGAAGCAGGCTACCTTCTCGCCAAGATCGAAATGTCGGAAGGTCCCAAGATTTACTCGGCGCTTGCGATGTTCGAGGCCGTGATCAGCTTAGCCCGGATAGTGTCGATCTCGCAGTTCGGCGATCAGGTCCCTACTCCGCCCGAGTTGATCGATGAGGTTCAAAAGGACGTAGCGAAGTTTATGGAAACGATCGGCGCGCGCGAAGTGTCCGTGAGTGGCTCCCTCCATGACAAGGCCATTGAAGCAGCCCGCAATTATGGCCGTTTTGTCGGGCACCCGGCGCGACTGAATTTTGGTGACTGCTTCTCCTATGCCTGCGCCAAGGACTACCGCCTTCGCCTTCTGTTCAAAGGCGATGATTTCTCGAAAGCGGATATCGACGCTGCCTGAAAGTGCGCACCGTCGCTGGCCTCGCCGAGGGGCCCGTCCTTCGATCTCGCACTTGGACAGTTCCCCTGTTCTAGCCTAGAAGTGGTCCAGAAAAACGCCGGGTCAGCCGGGATGTTTGTGGATCGGATCCACCCAGTAGACTTCCTCTGGCTTTTCGACCGGGTCGACATCGGTGATGTTGACCACGACCGCCTCATTATCGGACCGGACCAGCACGCATTCGAGCGGATTTTCCGGATCTGCGTTGATTTCCTGGTGCGGCACGAAAGGCGGCACGTAGATGAAATCACCGGGTCCGGCTTCGGCGACATATTCGAGCCTGTCACCCCAACGCATGCGCGCCTTGCCGCGAAGCACGAAGATCACGCTTTCAAGCGGCCCGTGATGATGCACACCGGTCTTGGCATTGGGCTCGATCGCAACCGTCCCGGCCCAGATCTTCTGGGCGCCGACGCGGGCATGGTTGATTGCCGCCTGCCGATACATGCCTGGCGTCTGAGCCGTGTTGGCGTCGAGCTGGTCGCCCTTGATGACGCGAACGCCGTTATGCTTCCAGTGGTCCTCCCCCTGATGGTCGTGATCGTGCTGATGGTGTTTGTCGGCCATTCTCCGTCTCCTGCTTTGAGGTACCGTTCTGGACTAGATCACGGCGATTTTAGGCGATCCGACCCAAAATCAGAACGTGGACGATTCATAAGTTGCTACGCGAGATGCGGCGGAAAACCGCACGCACCTTCCTGATCCCGCCTTAGGCAGCATGCGATGAGCCTTGAAATAGACTAGTGCGCGACTGCGCCTGATGCGGGGAAAGAATTTTTCGCCCCAACAGCTGCTTGGACGTCGAAAATATCGGTGAGGACGATCGAGCGAAAATCTTCGACGAGCACTGTGACGCGAACCACCCAGAAACCGTCGAGGGGCAGCACGAAACCTTCCGCCGCAAATCGCTCGCCGTGTTTCGCCGCCTCGCGGCTGAACGGACCGATGCCATGGGACGGCTTGGAGAGTTCGATGGTTACCGAGAGCGGCGCGAAGTCCTTGCCATCGAGCCGGAAGCCCTCAGCCGACACGGCAGCTCGCCCGACACGCGCGGGCGTCATCGTCAGTTTTGCTTCCAAGCCGCCGCTGCGCGGCAGGATCGTGGCCGTTGGCGGTGCCGCGGCGGCGAGCGCGCGGGGCGGCGGGGTGAATCGCCACAGCCCCAGGATTGCGACGACGGCGACGGACAGTGCGATCTCGGCCTGAATGCTGCGCCTCAGCCGCTTGCGCGCAGGCGAACCGCCCGCGAGAGCAGGACCCGTCAGGAGGAATCGATTGACCGCCGCGAGAAGGAAGAGAAAAGCCGCGACGCAGAGTTTGGCCATCAGCGTGAAACCATAGTAAGTCGTCCAGAGCGCCGACATTCGCTCGAGCTGAATTGCCGCAAGGAAAAAACCGCTTGCCGAAAGGCCGAAGATCACCGGCAGGATGATTTTCGAGAAGCTCGTGAGCGCCTGCCGCGCAACCCCCTCCTGCCTGCATGCCAGTACGTCCGCCAACGGAATGAAGGCGCCAAACCAGGCAATGAGGCTAAGCGCATGAAGGAAAACTGCTGGCGTGGTGAGGAGACGGGGCGAAGCCGCCGCCGCATGGCCGGCGACCGCAAACGACAGGCCGGCGAGAAGGAAGGCGACGAAGGCCCAATGCCTTTGCACCGCCGCAGGGCCCGCAAGAGCAAGGGCCGCGCTTATCACGCCGAACACCGCGAGAAGCGTGGCGCGTCCATAGGACGTGGCGTGCAGCCCGGCCGACCAGATCTCGGTTCTCCCGATCGCCGACATCGGTTCGCCGAAGGCGTCCAGGCCCTGGAACGCAACGACTGCCGGCGCTGCGATCAGTCCGAGGGACAACAGGATGATGAGTCCTCGTCGCACGCGCGGATCCGGAGCGATGCCGCAAAACCCGTAGAAGAAGACGCTGCCCAATCCGAAAGCGATCGAGAGCGTCAAGGCGAAGCGCGACGCCCAGAGGCCCAGATGGACGCTTCCGTTCGCGGAAGGATCGAGACGGGCCGCCGTTGTGCTCGCCTCTCCGATTGAAAAGGTCTGGCCGCCGCCGATCGGATGTCCATCGGACGAGGTGACGCGCCAGGAAAGCACATAGGTTCCGCGGCCAAGCCCGGGTGCCGCATAGATGACGGAAATCCCCTCGACCGCTGGCGCGGACAGGACCTCGGTCCGGCCGTCTGGATGGATCAACCGGGCGACAAGCGGGGTGACCGCCTCGGAGAAGCGCAGGACAATCCGCGCCGGCGGTCCCGGCAGTACCGCCGCATCATGAGGATCGGCAGAGACGAGGTTCGCATGCGCGTTCGCCTGACCGGCGAAGAGACCGGCGACGGCAAAGAGGAAGAACGCGGCGGTGAGCAGCGGCCTCACGGGTCGACGCCGACGGATGGGGCAGGATGCTTCAGGTCATCGGACGATCCACCTGCAGCGGGAATTTCGATCCAGCGCTCGGCACCGCTCTCGCACTGCTGCACGACGGGCACGAAGATGCGGCCGGTAGCCGTCTTGTTTACGGATGCGCGGAAGACGAATGTGTCCCGGAAGGCGTCCTCCAGCCGCCCGTTGGACCAGACGAGCTCCTTCACCTTCGCTTCACCGCCATCGGAATGGCCGGCATTTGCATCAGCGCTCGCCTGATGGAGATCATCGGTAACGACCGAGAGCTTCCAGCCGGGCTTTGGCAGGGCCTCGATGCCTTCGAGTTCCTTCGGCACCGCGACCCGCACCGCCACGGTCGGCGATCCGTCGCAGCCATGCGGAACGCGCAGCACGAATTCTGTCCTAGTGCCCGCCGCAACCGCCCCGTTCTCGAATATGATATGCGCCATGGCCGGCGTGGCGAAGAGGCTTGTCCCGAGCGCCGCCGCGCCAACCGCGGTGCCGAGAACCATTGTCCGAAACTTCATGATGGTTTCCTTGTTGGATTACCAGGTGGCCGCCAAGCCGAGATGCTGCAGCACCTTTTGCCGAAGCTCGGCAAGACGCGGGTCGCCGCGATGACGAGGATAAGGGAGGTCGACAGCGATATCGGCGACGATGCGCGCCGGACGCGGACCGAAGACGATCACCCGCTCCGCCAGGAAGATTGCTTCCTCCACGTCATGCGTCACCAGAAGCGCCGTCAACCGGGCGCGCTGCCAAAGCGAGACGAGCTCGGTCTGCATGGCGAGCCGTGTGAGCGAGTCGAGCTTGCCGAGCGGCTCGTCCAGGAGCAGCAGCCGTGGCTCGTTGACGAGCGCTCTTGCCAGCGCGACGCGTTGCGCCATACCGCCGGAAAGCTGGTGCGGATAGGCTTTGTCGAAACCCTTCAGCCCGACGAGCTCAAGGACCTTGTCGACCCGGGCGCGATTGCTCCCGAGGATGCCCTGCGCCTCCAGACCGAGCGCGACATTGTCCCAGACCGTGCGCCAGGGAAAGAGAGTAGGATCCTGGAAGACCAGGATGCGGGACGGGTCCGGCGCTGCGACCGGCACTCCGCCGACCGCTACACCTCCCGAACTCGGGTGATCAAGCCCGGCGAGCAGACGCAAAAGCGTCGACTTCCCGCAGCCCGAGGGCCCGAGCAATGCCACGAAGGAGCCGGGCTCGGCCGAGAAACTTACCCGATCCAGCACCGGAAGCGGGGCTCCTTCCAGTTCGAAGCCATGGGAGACATCGCGTATGTCGACCTGCACTCCCGCCGGCTCCGCATCTCCGGCGGCAGCGGGGCCTGTCGATCTCAAAGCAGCAGCTACCATCTGACGAGTCCCTTCTGCCAGGAAAGCGTCCAGTCGCGGATGCGGAAAAGCGCGGTGATGAGCGTCGAGCACATCAGGGCCATTACCAGCAGCGCCGCATACATGTTGTTGTAGGCTGCCCAACCTTGCGCCCATTGCAGGTACCAGCCGAGCCCTGCCTTGACGCCCAGCATTTCCGCGACGACGAGCACCGCAAAGGAAGTGCCAAGGCCCATGAACAGGCCGACGAAGACGTGCGGCAGTGCTGCCGGGATTGCAACTTTCAGGATCAGGAACGAAGACTTCGCCCCGAGCGTACGCGCAATGTCGTAGTAGTCGCGGTTAACGCTCGCGATGCCGGACCAGGTGAGGATCGTTACCGGAAAGGCGGTGGCGAGCGCGATCAGGAAGACGCTGGCGGAACCCGACGTCGGGAAGATGAAGAAGGCGAGAGGCAGCCAGGCCGTCGCCGGCAGCGGGCCGATCAGGCGCAAAAGCGGATGTACCCAATAGCTCGCCGAACGCGACCAGCCGATTGTAACGCCGGTGACGAACCCGGCCAACGCGCCGAAGAAGTAACCCTTGGCAAGCAACAGAACGGAATAGGCGACACTTGTGCCGAGCCGCTCCCAATCATCGAAGAACACTTCCAGCATGCTCTGGGGAGAGGAGAAAAATGGCACCGGGAGAATGCCGGTTTTTGCGGTCAGGACTTCCCAAACGGCAAGGATCACCGCGGCGACGATGAGCCACGGTCCGTAATAGCGCAGGATGGATGCGATACGGCCGAAGACAGTGCCGCTCAATGCGGTCAGCGCGGCGATGACCGCGACACCGAGGCAGATCGCAGCCAGTTCGCGGCCATAGGGTTGCGGAATGATCTCCGGCCAGTATTCGATTAGCCCGGCCGCGGCAGCCCAGGCCAACGCCGCCGCGAGCAGGACCGGAGAAATGTTTCGGCCGTAATTGGTAGTGGCAGCGGCGTCGCCGACCTCCGCCACCGTCGGATCGATGGTGCTCATGACGCCCCCCTTCAAGCGGTCAGAACGTCGGCGAAGACGCGGTCGGCGAAGTCCTTCGGATCGGTCGACTGTTTGAAGACCTGCACGTCGCGCAGTTCCTGCGCGTAGAGTGCGATTTCCGTCTTGAGGTCCGCGCCGACCGGATTGTGGTTATGCGTCTGGCTCTGCAGGACGCCGACGAGTTCCTCGACCGTCTTGCCCTTGGGGGCGTTGGGCAGGAAGGCCCTTGCGGCATCTTGCGGCTTGGCCACGGTCCAGTCTTGGGCTTCCAGGAGGGCGCGCGTCAGGGCGGCGGCGGTTGGCTGGTCGTCGCGGATGAGGCTGCCGCGCAACCCGACGATGCAGCAGACGCGGTTCTCGAAACCGTGGTCGAGATTCGATGCGATCTGGATGTACTTTGGATCCTGCAGCCAGAAATAGGCTTTCGGGTCGCCGTCGGCGATTGCGTGGATCTCTCCCTTGTCGGCGGCTAGCTGCAGGAGCTCGCCAGGATATTGCCGCCATTCGACATCGGAGATCGGATCGATGCCTTCCTTGTGCAGGAGGATGGAGAAGAAATTCTTGCCGGGGCTGGCAAGGTCCGAGATCCCGATCGTCTTGCCTTTGAGCTCGGTGAGTTTGGTGATGCCGGCAGACTTCAGCGCGACGAGCCGCGAGCAGCCCCCATGGGTACCGGCGGTGATCTTGACGTCGAAGCCTTGCTCCAGCGCTTTCAGCCACCGCAGTGCCATGCCGACCCCGCCATCTGCTTTACCGGTCGCGATCGCTTCGAGAAGGGCCTCGGTGGAAGCGCCGAAATTCACCAGCTCCACGTCGAGACCGTATTTTTTGAAGATGCCGTGCTCCTGCGCCACGAAGACCGGTGCAAGGCAAATGGCACTGGCATTCGTCGCGAATTTGATCTTCTTCAGCTCTCCCGCAGCGGCCGGTTGCGAGGCGGTCGCGGCGAAGCTGCCGAGCGAAAGGGCGCCGAGGGGCGCGGCAACGCCCACCAGCCCGACCGTCTTCAGGAAAGCCCGGCGGTCGAAATTCCGGGAGTGATCATCGCCGGCTCCAAAGAGCGTCTTTGCATTCCATGCCATCGTCCGTCTCCTTATCCACTGAAAAATGAGCGCGCTGGGAAGAAGCGGATCGCGCCGAGCGATCCGCGATGCATTTCAAGGTTTACTCGGCAGCCTGGGCATGACCGCTGCGGTCGCGCTCGGCAATGAGCTCGCGTACCAGCGGGATGAGGTCACGGCCGTAGTGGAACGCATCCTCGATGGGATCGAAGCCGCGGATCAGGAAGGTGGTGATGCCGAGATCGTAATAGTCGATGAGCGCTTCTGCGACCTGTTCGGGTGTCCCGACGAGCGAGGTCGAGTTGCCGCTTGCGCCGGTCAGTGCCGCCATTTCCGTCCATAGGCGCTTGTCGAGCCGAGCCCCGCGGGCGGCGGCGGCAAGCAGCCGCTTCGAGCCTTCGTTCTGCGGGCCGTTGCCGCTATGTGCATTGGTGTCAATCAGCCGTTCGGTCCCGGGTGCGCCGCGAAGAGCCTTGGCGCGGGAAAGCAGGCTGGACGCCTTCTCCCAGGCCGCGTCCTCGGTCTCCGCCAGGATCGGGCGCAGCGACAGGCTGAAACGGAGCTTGCGGCCGTGCACCGCAGCCGCGGCGCGGACGTTCCGCAAGGTTTCTGCCACCTGCTCCAGTGTCTCGCCCCAGAGCGCATAGACGTCCGCATGTTTTCCTGCGACTGCGATCGCCGGATCGGAGGACCCACCGAAATAGATCGGGATACCTTCCGGGCCCTTCGGCTTCACGGCAGCGAAGGCTTGTTCGACCTTGTAGTGTTTTCCCGCATAGTCGAAAGGCGTCTCGCTCGTCCATTCCTTGCGCACGATATCGAGATACTCGCTGGTGCGGGCATAGCGCTCGTCCTTGCTCAGGTGATCGCCGTCTTGCGCGAGCTCCTTGTCATTGCCGCCGGTGATGATATGGACGGCGACCCGTCCGCCCGTCAGGTTGTCGAGCGTTGCGAGCTGCCGCGCGGCTAGCGTGGGGGCGGTGAAGCCAGGCCGGTGCGCAATCATCAGCTTGAGCTTGCGGGTGTGATTGGCGACGTGCTGCGCGATCAGGATGCTTTCAGGCGAAGTCGAATGGAAAGCGAAGAGGACACGGTCGAAGCCGGCATTTTCGTGGATCGAGGCGGCGGCGGCGATATGGTCGAGATCGATGACCGGCCCCTTCCGGGCTATCGTCTCAGAAGCATTGTGATTGCCGATGTAACCGATGAATTCGACAGGCATGACACCCTCCGTTGCTGAGTTCGAGATCAGATGCCGAGCGCGATGCGGCCCGCTTCGACCCGCACCGTGTCTTCCTGCGGGCTGTGGATGCGGCCGCAAAGGACATCGCGATGGTGGCGCTCCAGTGGATTGTTGCGGGAAATCCCGTGGTTCCCGGTCAGCTTGAGCGCCTTCTCGACGGCAGCGATCGCGTTTTCCGTGGTGACCGTTTTGATGAGATTGGCTTCCGTGGCGGGAAGCGGCAGCCCGCGATCGATATCGCCGGCGGCCGACGCGATCAGCCGCCGGTTGACCGCGATCAACTCTTCGATTTCGCCGACGGCATGCTGGATACGAGGCACGCTCGAGAGCGGCTGGCCGAGATTGGTGGGCACACGGTTCCTGAGAAAGGTGACCAGCCAGTCGCGTGCCGCTTCCGCAACGCCCGTATAAAGTGCACCCGGCAAAAGGCCGAACCAGGCTGCCTGGCCTTCGCCCCGGCCGCCCCATTCCGATGGCAGCCGGATATCTACCGCATGGTCCGACGGCACGCGCACGTCTTCGAAGACGACGTCGTGACTGCCCGTTGCGCGCATGCCGAGCGGGTTCCACGTCTTTTCGATGGCAAGACCCGCCGCCTCAAGCGGTACGAGGAAGGCGCCCACTCTCGGGTCCGCCTCATCGGTACGCGCCCAGACGACCGCATAGGTCAGACCTTCCACGCCGGTCGAATAGATTTTCCGCCCGCTGATGGTCCATCCGCCCTTCGCCCGACGGGCCGTGGTCTTCGGCAGCCCGCCGCGCACCGGCGTCCCAAGTTCCGGCTCTACTCGGAAGGCGTTGATCAGCGACCCCTTCCTCGCAGCATCTCCAAGCACGCGCTGAATGAGGTTTTGAGGCCAGCCGGAGTTCGGAATCGTCGCTAGATTGATGTACTGCATGATGAGGATCAAGGCCGTCGACGGTTCGCCTCGGGCGACATGACGGATAACCTCGACGGCCACGGCAAGCCCAGCCCCCGCTCCGCCGTGTTCCACCGGCGCCGTGAGAGCAATCAGGCCGGCCTCATGTGCAAGCCGGATATTCTCGAATGGAAAGGACGCGCTCTCGTCATAGCTCGCCGCCGTTGCCGCAAACCGAACCGAAAGCTCGGCGGCGATCCTGACGGGATCAAAGGGCGAAATTGTTTTCTGCTGATTGCCGAAGGCTGTCATGGTGATCGCCCCCTCTGCTCATTCCGCTGCGATGATGTGCCGGGCGGACGGCGCGGCAAAAAAGGCGGAGAGCTCGTCGACCGCCTGTGCGATGCGCCGGCGCCAGGGTTCGGAACTGACGCGATAATCCGTTAAATCCCGGTCTGAAGCATAGATCGCTGTCGGCAGGGTATGGGCCATGAACCCATATTCCTCTACGGCGAGATCCGCTGCCGTCTCGACAAGGGTCCGCGACTTCGACGGTCGGCTGAAACTTCCGGCGAGACCGACGAGCTTGGGAGACGACATGGATTTTTCCTTTCGGCGAATGGGACGAAGCCTGCAGCGAGGCATCCAGTGCAGCTTAGTTGATATTATCTACTGATTTTGTGTACTAAAGAAATAATGCTGTCGCCGCGTCGCCAAGAACCGGAAAAAATCTCCCTCGTCGGCGAACACCCGTGCAAAGCCTTCGCTCGCCGCGGCTGCTTCCGGCACCTATCATCCGTGGAAGATCACGCTTTTCCGACAGCAGGAGCCCAGGGATGACCGAACAATCCACCCTCAACGAAACGCTCGCAGATTTCCAAGCAAAGCGCGCCGAGACGATGGCGCCTGCTGCGCTGAAGATTAATGTCGATCAACGCAGGCTCCTCGTGGAAACCGCCGATCACGCCGGGTTCATCAAGGCCGGTGATCGCGTGGAGTCATTTCAGCTGACGGAGGTGGGGGGCGCGCAACTCGCGCTGCACGAACTGCTTCGGAAGGGTCCCCTGGTGCTGATCTTTTTCCGTTTTGCGGGATGTCCGGCCTGCAACATTGCACTGCCCTATTACAACCGGTTCCTCGCGCCGGAACTCGAAAGGCTAGGCGCCACTCTAGTCGGTATCAGCCCGCAGGTGCCGAATCGATTGAAGGAGATCAAAGAACGCCATGGCCTGGATTTCCTGATCGCCAGCGACGCCGGCAATGCCTTGGGGCGGCGCTTCGGCATACTGTATACGTTCGACGAACCCTCTCGCCGTGCCTCGATAGCAAGCGGAAATCCGATCGGTGAGGTGACCGGTACCGGAACCTTCGAACTCCCCATGCCGGCCACGATCGTGATCGGCAAGGATGCCGTGGTAAGGTTCGCCGACGTGAGCCCGGATTGGTTAGTCCGCACTGAACCGGCCGACGTCCTCGCCGCCGTGCGAAGAATCGCTACAGCGCCCGCTGCCTGATATCCCGAGCTACTCCCTTGTGTAGGGCACGCCGAGGCGGGCCGGCTGCCCGGGGCGCAAGCGCAACCCCATCAGAAGCCCAATCGACGCGATATAGGGGAGCGACAGGAGGAGCTGATGTGGCACTTTTGCGCCTAGCACCTGCAAATGCGTGGCGAGCGCTTCCAGGAGGGCAAAGGCAGCGACCGCAATGAACACGCCTTTCGGCTTCCAATTGCCGGCGATCAGCGCAACCACTACGATCCAGCCGCGGCCTGCGGTGAAGTCCGCGAGAAAGCGATCGGAAAAGCCGAGCATGAGGAAGCCGCCGCCGAGCCCGGTCATGGCACTGCCGAACGTAACGGCGGCAAACTGACGGGCCGTGACGCTCAGGCCCTTGACGTCAAGGGCTTTCGGATTTTCGCCGAGACAGCGCAGTTCCAGCCCATGGCGGCTGCGGTAAAGCAGGAACCATATTGCCGGCACCGCAAGCAGCGCCAAATAGGTGAGCGCGCGCTGTGAAAACAGGATCGGCCCGATGAACGGAATGTCCGACAGCAGCGGAATGTCTACATCCTCGAACCCGGAGAAGGTCGGCTGCGCGCGCCCTCGGATATAGCTCTGGAACCAATAGAGCGTGAAGCCGCCCGCCAGGAGGTTCAGTCCGAGCCCTGCGATGAAATGATCGACCCTGAGGACCGCCGTCATGAAGGCGATGATCGCGCCCATCAATATGCCGGCAAGCACGGCCGCGATCACGGCCAGCCATAGGGAGCCGCTAAGCGTGGCGACGAGATAGGCCGCGAAGGCGCCGGTCAGCATCGTACCCTCGACACCCATGTTCCAGATGCCCGAGCGCTGAATGACCAGTTCGCCCATGGAGGAAAACAGGAGCGGCGTCATGATGCGGAGCGTGGAGGCAAGAATGCTGATGATGATCGCTTCGTGGAACAGCTGGCTCATTGGACGACGACCCTGACGATGCGGTAACGCGCCAGAACACCGGCGCAAAGGAATAAGAAAAGGGTGATGCCCTGGATTGCAGGCACCAGCGCGGCCGGAACGTCGCCCAATACGCGCATGTAGACCGCGCCGCTTGCAAGTGCGCCGAAGAAGAGGCCGGCCAGCACCGTTCCCCAGGCGCTAAGGCCGCCGATCATTCCGACGATGATGCCGGCATAGCCGAGGCCGATGAGATTGTCGGCTCGCAGCCGGTGCGTCACGCCGAAAAGCTCGATGGCGCCCGCAAGCGCCGCAAGCGCGCCGCTGGAAAGCATGATCAGGGTCACCGTCCGGCCGATATTCACGCCCTTGTGTCGTAGTGCCTCCGGATTGTAACCAAGCCCGCGTATCTCAAAGCCCAACGGTGTCCGTGCCATTACCAAGGCGCAGATTGCGGCGGCCAGGAAAGGCAGAAGCACGCCGGCGTGCAGCCGGCTGCTGCCCATGAGCGCCGGCAGGAATGCGGCATCGGGCAGCATCGGCGACTGATGATAGGAAATCGTCCCCCCGGTTTCCCCCCAGGGACCGCCCTGAAGCAGCCACGACAGCAAGTAGACAGCCAGATAGTTGAGCATCACCGTCGAGATGATCTCGTTGACGCCGAAGCGGTTGCGCAAGAGTGCAGAAAGCCAGGCTACCGCCATACCCCCCGCTATCCCGAAAGCAAGAACACCGGGGAAAAAGAGAAGCGCCGGCAACCCGGCGAGCAATTGAGCGCCGAGATAGCCGCCCATGGCGCCAGCGAAGACCTGCCCCTCCTGACCGATGCTCCAAATCTGAGCCCGAAAGGCAACGACCGTCGCAAGGCCGGTCAGGATGAGCGGCGTCGCCTTCACCAGAGTCGTTGCAAGCGCCTTCGGAGAACCTACCGCGCCTTTAACCAGAGCGCCGAAGACCTGCAGCACATCGGCACCGGTCGATGCGAGCAGCACGGCCGTCGCGGCAAGGCCGGCAAGACTTGCCACTGCAAAGGATATCGTGGTCCAGACGCCGCTCGTTTCCGTTCTGCGTTCGAACTGGATCATGACCGTCCTCCTTCCCTGCCGCCTGCCATCAGCACGCCTACCTCTGCGATGGTGGTCGTCCTCGGATCGACAATCCCCATTATCTCGCCCTTGAACATCACGGCGATGCGGTCGGCGAGACTGAACAGATCGCTCAGCTCCTCCGAGGCAAGCACGATCGCAAAGCCCTCCCCCCGTTTTTTCAGCAGCTGTCTCTGGACATATTCGATCACACCGACGTCGAGCCCGCGTGTCGGCTGATTGGCAAGGATCAAACCGGAGGCATGCAGGAATTCGCGGGCGATGATGACCTTCTGCGCGTTGCCACCGGAAAGTTTGCCGGCCGCCACGGTCTCGTCGCGCGCAGCGATCTGGTATTGCGCGATCATGTCCCGCGCCAGATCCGCAATGGCTCTTCGATCCATCATCAGACCGGTCCGGTATTTCGGACTGCGTTGCCATCCGAGAACGAGGTTCTCCGCGATGCTGAATTCCGGCACCAGGCCCTCGCGGAACCGGTCGTCGGGAATGTGGCCGACCCCGCGATCCATCAGAGCGCGCGGCGTGAGACCGGCCACATCCTCGCCCCTCAGCCGGATCGCCCCGGCGTCCGGTTTCCTGACGCCGCACAGAACCTCGAAAAGCTCCTTCTGCCCGTTTCCGGCAACCCCGGCAATGCCGAGAATTTCGTGACGCGCAACCGAGAAGGATATATTATTGAGAACCGTCTCTCCCCAGTGACCGCGGGCTGTGAGCCCTTCCACGGCCAATACCTCTTCGCCCGGCGCGAGCGCCGGCTTGGCGACCGAGAAGGACACGTCGCGCCCGACCATCAGCCGCACCAGTTCATCCGGCGAGGTCTCGGACGTCTTGAGGGTCGCGACGACCCTGCCCTTACGCAGCACGGTGACCCGGTTCGACTGCATCACTTCCGCCAGCTTGTGGGTGATGAGGATGATCGACAGCCCTCGGGCGCACATTTCGCCTATAATATTGAACAGGATACGCGATTCACCTGGCGTCAGCACCGCCGTCGGTTCATCGAGGATGAGGATCCGCGCATCGAGATAAAGCGCTTTGAGGATTTCCACCCATTGCTGCCGACCGACCGGCAATTGCCAGACATAGGCGTCAAGGTCGACCACGATACCGTAGCTCTCGCAGATGCGACTGAGCTTCTTGCGCGCGTCGGCAGCTTTCAGGCCGATGCCGGAGCGCTGGGTGCCGACGATGATGTTTTCGAGCACCGTGAATTCCGGCACCAGCACGAAATGCTGGTGCACCATACCGATGCCGTGCCGGATGGCGTCAATCGGCGAACCGACGTGGACGGGCTCGCCGCTGACGAAAATCTGACCTCTGTCCGGCCGATAGAATCCAAAAATACAGGAGGAGAGCGTGGACTTACCGGCACCGTTCTCTCCGAAGAGACAATGGATTTCGCCAGGCAAAAGATCGAAGTTGACGTCATCGTTCGCGATCATGCCCGCGAAGCGCTTCGTCAAACCTTCGACGCGCAGGGCTGTGGTCATGGCAATACCGAAAAAGCTGGAGCTTGAAGCGATGGCCGCGATGGGGCGGAACGCCCCATCGCGGCCGATGACCTGTGGCCGTCAGTCAGCCTTGGGGTCCGACACATCGATCGGCACTTCAAATGTTCCCGCGAGGATTTTCGCCTTGAGATCCTCGACCTCGGCCCGCACATCGGCCGGCAGCCTGGCTTCGAGATCGCGGTAAGGAGCGATCGTGGCACCGCCGTCTTTCATCGAAAACCAATGCTTCTCGGTGTTGCCGGCATAGGGCTTGCCCTCGGATTTGTGCGCCCACCAGGCGTCGATGACCCACAGGACGTCCGGGTCCCACTGTGCCACGGCGCTCGAAAGGACAGTTGAGGGAGAGAAGGAGTGCTGATCCTGGAAATTGCCGAAGCAGAGGATTTTCGCCTCCTCGCAGGGTTTGAAGTTGCCGGTCAGCTGGAAGATCAGGTCGGCACCCGTTGCGATCTGCGCGCTCGTGTACTCCCCGGCCTTGGCGGGATCGTACCAGGACTCGATGAAGGCAACCGTCCGCTCGATCTTGGGATTTGCCGCCTTGGCGCCGGCAAAGAAGGCATTGATTTCGTCGTTCACGTCATCGGCGGGAAAGGTGCCGACGGCACCGAGCTTATTCGACTTGGACAATTTCCCGGCGATATGACCGAGCAGATAGGCCGGTTCATGCACGCGCTTATAGACCCAGTATTGATTGCCGCCAAAGCCCTCGTTGCCTGAGCCGACGACGACGAACAGGATCTCCGGGAACTCGTCCTTCAGTTTCTTCACCTGATCGGAATAGGTGCTGTGCGCCCAGATGATGTCGTACTCGCCGCTTTCGGCGAATAGCCGCATCGCGTCGCCCGCGTCGTCGCCCCATAGCGGGTCGGTATATTTCCAGGTGATCTCCAGGCCGTGCGGTTTGGCTGCCTTGATGCGCTCGAGCGCCTCGATCAGTGTCCCGTCCCAGGCGTTATCGATGCCGGCAGAAAGGATGATGGCGATATTGAGCTTGTCCGGGTCGGCAGCGAGCGGCCTGTCAGGGCTCGAAATGACGACAGCGACGACTAGCGCCACCATCGCCACCAGTCTCTTGGCGAAGCGTGTGAACATAGGAGTCTACCTTTCCCTCTGGAGTCATTTTGGGTTGATCCCGTCCGTTTATTATTGTCTACGAGCGCCGCCCCTCCCGGGCGGAGCCGATCTCATGCATTCTTTCAGGCGTCTGCCTCAGCTGCCAGGAGGCGGTCGACCTCGATTGCCCATGCGGCCCGCCATTCACGCTTGAGGCTTTCGTCGAGCCATGCGGCGTCGAGCGAATTGAGCGCGAGTTGCGCCAGTGTCCTTCTGTCGAGGGACATGGCCTCCGCCAGCAACCGGTATTCCTTGGCAAGGTCGGTCTGCAGCATCGGCGGATCGTCCGTGTCGATGACCAGTTTGAGTCCGGCATCCAGCATAGCGCGTATCGGATGATCCCCTGCGGCGAGATCGCGCCAGCGAGTGAGGATCACAGTCGAACTCGGACAAACGGTAAAGGCGATGTCATCGGCGATGCAGCGCGCCACCAGGTCGGGATCCTCCATGACCCGGTAGCCATGGTCTATCCGCTCGGCACCGAGCAGGTCGAGCGCATCCCGGACATTTGCGGCAGGGCCGCCTTCGCCGGCATGCGCCGTCAGCCGCATGCCGGCGCGCTTCGCCTTGTCGTAGACCGCTTTGAAGGGAGCCGGCGGGAACGGCTCCTCGTCGTAATCGAGGCCGATGCCGATCACCTTGTCCGAGCGGAAAGGCAGAACCAGGTCGAGGAATTCGAAACCGCGTTCGATGCTGAGTTCGCGGTTCAGCGCCGGTATGACACGGGACACGAGACCAAAATCGTGTTCGGCATCGTCCATCGCCTTCAGAATGCCGGCAAACATCGTCTCATAGGCGACCCCGGCATCCTGATGAACCTGTGGACTGAAGAAGAATTCCGCATAGCGGCCGCCGGCATTGGCGACGTGGGCGAGCGCCTCGTAGGTGATGAGGTGGAAATCATCGGCATCCACCACGGATTTCGCAACGAGATCATAGACCTGCAGGAAGTCGACCAGGTTCTCGTATCGATAGAGCTCCTCCACTTCTGCGAAGCTGGGCAGAGTGGTGCCGTTCTTGCGCGCAAGTTTGAGGAATGTCTGGGCGTTGACGGCCCCTTCGAGATGAAGGTGCAACTCGGCCTTCGGCAACGCCTGCACAAAAGTTTCAAGGTTCATCCGCGCTCCCTTCAATATCCTCGCCTCCGCCTCATCGGCTACAGATCCAACACCAGCTCATCCGAGAGCGCCCGCGAACAGCATGGGGTGATCAAAGTCCCCGCCGCATGCTGCTTTTCCGTCAGAACCAGATCGCGGTGATCCGGCACCCCGGAGACGATACGCGTCACACAGGTGCCACAAATGCCCTCTTCGCAAGAAACCGGGACGTCGATGCCGTTCTCGCCTAGCACTTCGACGATGCTGCGGCCCGGCGCGATGGTGAAAACGCGGCCGTCGCTGGCAAGCTTCACGGTGAAGGCCCGGTCTCCCGTCGCCGCAGACATCGACGCGTTCAGGAAGTATTCGCGGTGCACCGCCTCGGATGGCCAGGCCGGCCGGGCAGCCGCAACGACGGCGTCGAGAAAACCTGCAGGGCCGCAAGCATAGAGGTGCGCTCCCGGAGGTCGGTGCGAAAGCAGCCCGGCAAGATCGAGCCTTTGGTCGCTCGGACCATCATCCAGATGAAAACGCATTCGTGGCGCAAAGGCAGAAGCCTCCAGCTCGGGGCGGAAGGCCATGCGCGATGCGCTGCGTGCGCAGTAGTGGAAGGTGAAATCCCGGCCGAGAGCGGTCAGCCTATGCGCCATTGACAGGATCGGCGTGACACCGATGCCGCCCGCAAGCAATAATGAAAACGGGGCGCTCTCTTCCAGTGGGAAAGCGTTGAGCGGGCGGCTTGCCTCGATGGTATCGCCGACCTCGACGCAATCATGCATGTAGGCCGAGCCGCCGCGACCCGCCACCTCGCGCAGCACACCGATTCGGTACCGATGTCGTTCGCGCGGATCGTTGCAGAGCGAATATTGCCGTGTCGGTCCCGTCGGCAGATGCACATCGATGTGCGAGCCGGCGGTGAACGGCGGCAGGTCCTCACCCGTGGCATCAACGAGCTCGAAAGCGGCGATTTCATCGGCGCAAATCCGCTTCCCGGCCACGCGCAGACGCAGGCGTCGCTCCGTTCCCACTATTTGCCCGGTTGCCGGGCGGTTTGGAAGCGCCATGGTCATGATCGCGGCTTTCTGAAACCGGCCGAGCCGCATGCCGACGCTGCCTCGCCACCAGCCGGGAAGGCTGAAGACGAGGCAGCGATGCGGCTGGGGAGGAACTTTGGGCCGCGGACAATCATGAATGCCTCCTCATATCTCCAGTTGCGCCGTGCGCCCGGATCAACTTGCAAAGGGAGCCCCCAGTCCGAAATGCCTGACCAGGCCGCGACGATATTCGAGCGACATGCGATCCGACGGTACGTGAATCTCTTCGGTAAGATCGAGCGGCAGCTCCTCTGGATGCTGCTCCTCGACCATGGGTTTGTCCTCGTCATTTATGAGCAGCGAGTCCTTGATCCAGTATTCGCTGTCCGGTTCGCCGGTCGTGTCGGTCATCAATTGGAAGATGCGCGTCTCGCGTGCCGAAACCGGGCACACTGTATCGGCGAAATAAACGACATAGTCGGAACCTTGCGGCGCGATCTTGATAAGCGTGGAAAACGGATAGGTCAGCTCATAGGTGTACACCACATCCCGTTCATCGCCCTCGATTCCGTCATCGAAGCGGTTGAATCCTTCATGGTAAGGCAGTTCGAAGCGCAGCCCGTAATCGGTCTGCTCGACGTCGTATGGCGGTATCGGTTCGGCCGTGCTCCCGCCAAAGCTCTTCGTGTGCACCCACGGAAAATGGGCGACGTCATTGAAGTTCTCCACATGCCGGCTTGCGGCGGCGTACCAGGTGCCGCTCGGCACATAAACCTTCCTGAAATCGGGGTTTGAGATGCCCTCCCATTCCGGGAGTTGCCAAACCGGCGTGTTCTTGATGCAGGTCCAGACGATCCCATACCGCTCGACCGAGGCGTAGGTCTGGAGCCGCAGCCGCGGCGGAATACGGGCGCCCGGATTGGCCATCGACGGGATCTTCGAGCAGGCGCCGTCGGGGCCGAAATGCAGTCCGTGCATCGGGCAGACGATCTGGTTGTCGGCTATCCAACCGGCGCTGATGCGTGTGCCGCGATGGGGACAGAGATCGCGGGCAACGGTGATCCCTGCGGACGTCCTGTAGATCACCAGGTCGACGTCCAGCAGCCGGGCTCGCACCGGCTTATCGGCAATGTCATGGACAAAGGCGACCGGATGCCAGAAGGAGGCGAGCACATGCCAGTCGTCGGGCGTGAAAGTGCAGCCGCGCGGCAACTCGTCCCAGGTCTTGGAATGATCGGTTGGCAGAAACACCTGTTGCTCCTCGTAACTCCTTGAGGGCTCGTCCGTAGACCGCCGCCAAATCCGTTGCCGGTATGAAGCGAGTATTCCGCAGCCTCGTTTTTCAAGGAATGCCTGTGGCGACAGAATGCATATCTGAAATTCAGATCGGTTGAGAGCAAGCTTCTATCTCCCGGCCGCCTGTGCTACGAACGAACGCGGGTATTCCAGCGGGAAACCGGCTATGCACGCATTCATCGACGGCAGTCGCGGCTTCGCATTCGGCGAGGCGATTTATCCGGCGGGCGGGGTGTATGGCCCGCTGAAGGACCGGTACGTCACCCTGCTCATCATTCATCAGGGCCAAGCGCGCGTCTTTTGCGACGACGACGAAACCGTCCTGGGGCCGCGCAGTTGCGGTTTCTTCCGCAACGAGCGTCACCTCTTCATCGAATATGGCGATGGCCATGCGGCCACCCGCGTCAGCTGGTGCGAGGGACACGCGGGCGAACTTGCCGAGCCGGTAGCAATGCGGTTGAGATCACTGCCGCCGCGCATTTCGCTCTCGCAGCGGATCGAAACGATACAACGGCTCGGCGTCGAGCTCGGCGCAGGCTCCAGCTCCAACCTGAACATGCTGCGCAATTCACTGGGGGAGGCGATTTTCCTTGCCTATTTTCACGAGGCGCAAATGTCCGAGCAGGAAAGGCTGACGCCGCGCTCGGTCCTGAGGGCACGCTTCTATATCGACGAGAATTACGAGAAGGAAATCACTGTCGCGCGGCTCGCCTCCCTGGTGGGGGTGACGCCTCAGCATCTCGTATCGTCTTTCCGCAAGCATATCGGCATTACACCGGTGCGCTACTTGTGGCAGGTTCGCGCCCACCGCGGGTATTTTCTGCTGCTGCAGACCGGACTCGCGATCTCCGACATTGCCTATCAATGCGGCTACAAGAATCCGTTCCACTTCTCGCGGCAAATTTCCGAGCAGTTCGGAATGTCGCCGCGCGAGGTTCGCGCCAACAAGGGCTACCGCATGCCAAGCGACATTTCGGAAGGCGCTGCGGATACGGCCTACGGCATGGCACTCCCCGGTACCGATCCTATTCAGAGAGAGTGAGTCGCCCCGCCCCGCCAGGACTTCTCATCCGCTCCCACGATCGCCGGTCATGGCGCGTCGAGACATATCCGCAGGAAAGATCGCGCGGCGGTATCGGCCTTCCTTGTTCACTGAAGCAGTGATGCCCTTTAAGCCGCACGCGCCGGCCCGGCAGGAAAGATCCCCGACATGACCGTGAAGCCCTTGATCCGCTTGAGGCGATCGCACCAACGACGGATTGCCGGATAATCCTGCCTGGGAATGCCTCCCTCTTCCGAGAGCATGATGTAGGGGAAACAGGCGATATCAGCCACGGTCGCGTGTGGCGCCGAGCAGATCCAATCGCGCCCTTCCTGTTCCCCGAACCAGAGATGCTCGTCGAGGATGCGAAACAGCCTGTGAGCGCCGGCCCGGGCAGCCTCGACGTCCAGTTCGTAGAACAGGCCGTCATGGAGACGTGCGGCCGAAGCCGTGCCGGTAATACCGTCCGCAAAGGCGAGCCACTGGCTGATCTCGCCGAGAAGCGCCGGATCGCTGCGCGGGTACCAGGTGCCGGACGGATCGTATTTGGAGGCGATATAGACGAGGATCGCCTGCGCGTCGCGCAGCACCAGTCCGTCATCCTCGATCACCGGCAGCTGTCCAAGCGGATTGAGCTTCAGGAACCAATCCGACTTGTGTTCGCGGCCGGGATAAAAATCGATCGGTACGGTCTTATACTCGATGCCGAGCATGCTCATCAGCAGTCTGAGCTTGTAGCAATTGCCCGAGAGTTCGTAATCGTAGAGGGTGATCATCGGGCATCTCCTAGAGATCGAGGACGAGGCGCGCGGATTTGGCGCGCGACACGCAGGTCATGATCTTGGTGCCGGACTTGCGCTCGGCATCGTTGAGGTAGACGTCCTGGTGATCGGGCACACCCTCGATCACGGTCGCAACACAGGTGCCGCAGGCACCCTGCTCGCAGGACGACGGCATGTCGATTCCGGCTTCTCGCATCACCTCGAGGATGGTCCTGCCGGCCGGCACCTTCAATGTCACGCAGGAGCGCGCCAGCGCCACCTCGAAGCTCGAACTGTCGTCGATCGTATTGGTGTTCTTGAAATATTCGAAATGCACCGCCGTTTCCGGCCAGCCGAGCTCCGCAGCGATCCGGCGCGCCGTCTCGAGCATTGGCCCCGGACCGCAGAGATAGAGATGCATGCCCGGCCGATACCCGGAAAGAATGTGCTTGAGCCTAGCGGCAGTCCCCTCCGGGTCGAGCCCGAGCTGAGGCTTGAGCGCCTCGCCGAGGAGAGCGGTCTTTTCCGGAAAGGCGAGTTGTGCCTGGTTCTGGGCGAAGTAGTGGAAGGCGAAGTCCAGGCTCTGGTTCTTAAGTGCCTGTGCCATGGCGATCAGCGGCGTGACGCCGATGCCGCCGGCCACGAAAATCGTCTTCTCGGCGTCGCGACGCAGCGGAAAATTGTTGCGCGGCTCCGATATCGCCAGGACGTCGCCCTCGCGAAGCGTTTCATGCATGCAGAGCGAGCCGCCCTTCGAATCCCGCTCCAGCTTGACGCCGATGACGTAGCTGTCGCTTTCGCCCGGGCCATTGGTGATCGAATATTGCCGGATGAGGCCATTCGGCATGTGAACGTCAATGTGGGCGCCGGGCTGGAAAGTCGGCAGCAGGCCCTTGATCGGGCGAAGCTCGAACGCCGCGATCCCCTCGGCAGCCATCCACTTTCGCGCGACCGTTACACGGATCGTCGCCTTGCGGCCATGAGCGGTCATTTCCGGCATTTCCGCAAGTTCCGGCGAGACGCGCTCGATCACCGGCTCGAGCGGCGCCGGCTGCGGTGCGGCAGCCGCCTCGCGCTCGACCGTCTCGCGAAGCTTTGAAAGCCTTTCGTTGTGATGGCGCAGGACGGCGATCCGTTCGCCGCCGCGCGGCGAGCCGTCGACTACGCCGCGGACCACCGAGCGGTTGGAGTCGACCGGCTGGACGAAGAAGACGGCAACCGTCTCGGCGCCCTTTTCGCGGGCCGTGAGCGCGACCGAGAAGCCGTCGCTCGCCTTCAGCGACATATCCCCCGCTGTGCCTTCGAGGCAGTCGTTCGGCTGAAAGCGATAGCCCGTCAGCGCCGCCACCACGACATCGGCCGGCGCATTGACCGGAATGCCGCGAAGGGTGAGAAGATCGCCTTCGGCGAGGCCCGCAACGTCCGGCACGTCCCCTTGCGGCTCCTCCGCCGTCCAGACGAGGCCATAGCGCTCGACGCCCGCAAAGGTACGGTTGGTAATGGTGCGGGCCGGAGCGTCGGCCGGGTGCGCCGGAATATAGGTGCAGCCGGCGGTGCGGTTGGAATAGCGCCAGCCATGATATTGACACTTCAACTCGCGGCCATCGTTGATGCCGATCGATAGGCGGACGCCGCGGTGCAGGCAGCGGTTCTCCCAAATGTTGACGTAGCCGTCATCGGCACGCCAGACGGCGAACTCGCGGCCGAGCAACTGGGCGTGGAAGACGTGGCGGAACGGCAGATCATAGGATGCGGCAACGGGATGCCATCTGGTCTTGGCGGTATCGAGCATCGTTCTCTCCGGAATTCTGAAGCGTCAGGTGGCGGCCGGGATGACCCCATAGGTCACGCCCTTCTGGCTGAGCCAACGGCGGTAGGCGATCGCCGACTTGTCGGCGCGGATCGGCGTCTCCGCCCGCGGGTCGAGCGGCAGACGCTTCGGAAACTGGTTCTCCAGGATCGGCTTGTCCTGGCCGAAGATCGTTTGCTGGAAGCGTTTGATCACCTTGTCTTCGTTCTCTTCGTCGAGGACACAGAGCATCATATGCGCGCGGACGTGCTCCTGATCGACCGGCTGAAGGAAAACGGCAATGACGTCGAGACGGCTCTCGTCGACGGGGCTGGATTTGTAAAGCACCGAACAATAGGGATGCGGCACCCGATAGATGTACTCTACATCGGCGCCGCCGGTCGATGCGGTCGAGGCCATCGGCTGGAAGAAGCGACAGCGCGTGGCGACAATCTCGTCGCGCTCGACCGAAAGCTCGACGTCGTACTCCTTGACCTCCGTGTGGGGCTCGGCTCCCAGAATATCGGTGTGGACATAAGGAAAGTGGCCCATGTCGAGGAAATTCTCGATCGCGCGCGGTGCCGAAACATTGACGCCGACGGTGGCGGCGTTGAGCTTGCGCCGATCGGCCTCCGCATATTCCGGAATCGGAAACAGCTCGGCCGGCGGCGTGCCCAGCGAGGTCCAGATATAGCCGTAGGCAAGCTTGATCGGCAGACAGCCGCCGAGCGTATCGATATCGACCGGGCTTCCGGCAGGCAGGTCCGGGCGCGAACGCCAGACGGCCGCCTTGCCCTCCCCATCCGAAACATAGCTGATGCGCTCCTCGAGCAGCACCGTGTCCTGAACCGTCCTCGCCGGAACCTCCTCCAGCGCCGCCAGCGGGTGCCACAGATCGAGAACCACCTGGTCCTGGCATTTGGTCGGGCTCATGTCGTTCGTCTCCGTGAATGGCGTCTGATCATAAGGCGGTTACACCCGGGCCGGAATCGCGCCGTAGGTGACCGCGCGATCGCGCAACCATCTGCGGTAATAGACGGAAACGGCATCGGCGCGGATCGGGGTTTCGGCGCGCGGGTCAAGCGGCAGCCTTTTCGGCAGCTGATTTTCGAGAATCGGCTTGTCCTGGGCGAAGATCAATTGCATGAAGCTGCGGATCGAGGCCTCGCTGACCCCTTCCTTCAGGTAGCAGAGGAACGGATGGGCGATGCAACGTTCCTCGTCTACCGGCTGCACGAAGAGCGTGATTACGTCGAGCCGTACCTTGTGAACAGGATTGCTCTTGTAAAGCGCCACCGTGTAGGGGCGGATCACCTTGTAGATGTAATCGACGACAAAGCCTTCCTTCGCTGTTGGCGAAGCGACCGGCTGATAGAACTTGCATTCGGTCGCCATGACCTCGTCGGCTTCGGTAAGCTCGACCTTGTAAGGCGCGACTTCGGTATGCGGCTCCTCCCCGAGCCAGCCCGTGTGAATGAACGGAAAGTGCCCCATGTCGAGGAAGTTCTCGACCGCGCGTAGCCCCGAGACGTTCACGGCAATCGACCCACCGGTCACGAGATGACGGTCCGCCTCGTTCGCCTCCGGCACGAAGACGATGTCGCGCTCGGGCGTGCCGAGACAAGCCCAGAGAAAACCGTAACGGCTGTCGGAATTCACCGGTTCGCCGCTACCGCTGCGAACCACCTGTAGGCGATAGCGCCCACGACAGTGGATGGTGAGGTCAACGCCCAGCAGGCGGGTGTGAAAGGGGGCGGTCGGCGACAGGTTCGTCAGGTCCGCAACGACATGCCAATCATTAAGAAGAACTCGATCGCTACAAAGGGCAGTTCTGCTCATCGCATCCTCCCTGGCTAGCACTTCCCTATGAACCTAGCTCCGTGATGGACTCATTGGAACCACAAGATTGGATACCAATCAATAAAAAATTGCATGGCAAAATGCGTTTTTTGATTGACAGCTTGATTTGATTGAATACCGATATGGAATTCGTAACGCTGGATATGTGGCTATGCAACATTCTGGTGCGACCATCCCGCAGATTTTCTGCGGGAGATGGAGAGATCTGTCATGAGCAGCCGTTCGCAGGCGATTGCCGACATCCTGACCCGGGCGATCATCGATCACCGGCTCGTACCCGGATGCAAGCTCGGCGAGCGCGAACTGGCGGAAATCTTCGAGGTCAGCCGCATCGTGATCCGCCAGGCGCTGATCAGGCTTGCCGACGACGGGCTGGCGCAGATCGAACGCAATCGCGGCGCCTTCGTCGCACGCCCCAGCATGCAAGAGGCGATGGAGATCTACGACGCGCTGACGCTCGTGGAACAGGGCGTTGCCGCCCAGCTCTGCGACCGGCTCGGGCCCGCCGGCTTCGCCGAGTTGCGCCAGCACGTGGAGCGTCAGCGCCAGGCCGTCTCATCCGGCAACGACGCGCTTGCCGACGTTCTCGGCCAGGAGTTTCATACTCTCTTCGTCCGCCTCAGCCGTAACAAGGTAATGCAGGAAATTCACGCGCAGCTCGTCCGGCGCACCACGCTCCTGCGCTCATTGATCTCCGCCGATTTCGACTATTGCAATCTGCTGGACGACCACCAGCGCGTGATCGACCTGCTCGAAAAGGGCCGGCTGAAGCCTGTCATGGAGCTGATCGACACCCATCACCGCAGCGTCGTGCGCGGCTATATCATGGATCGGCAGGTCTTTCCGGAGCTGACGCCGCGCGAAGCGCTTCAGCCCTATCTCGACGGCAAAGCCGATGAGGCGCCCAAGCCGGCGCCACGCAAGAAAACGGGAGAAGGCGGCGGGGCCGGCGCGAGTCGCCACGTCCACGCCACGAAATAGATCCGGCGGGCACAAGCCGGAGAAACGACACGAACCGACAAAGGGGTTACTGCCATGTTCAACCTGACCAGACGACAATTCCTTCGATATTCCGGCGCGACCGGTGTGGCACTCGGAACCGGAAGCCTTGCCAGCTTCGCGAGCGCAGAGGAGCCGCTCAAGATCGGCGTCGTCTATGTCTCGCCGATCGCCGAGATCGGCTGGACCAAACAGCACAGCCTGGGCGTCGACGCGATCAAGAAGGAATTTGGCGACAAGGTCGCCATAACGGTCATCGACAACATCTTCATGCCCCAGGATGCCGAACGCGTGTTCCGCGAGCTCGCCGCCTCCGGAAATCAGCTGATTTTCGGGACCAGCTTCTCGCACGGCACGCCGATGCAGAAGGTGGCGCCGCGCTTTCCCAAGACGGCGTTCGAGCACTGTTCGGGCATCGTACACCGCGCAAATCTCGGCACCTTCGAGGCTAAATATTACGAGGGCACCTTCGTCGCCGGCGCTGCCGGCGCGCATATGAGCAAGTCCGGCAAGATCGGGTTCATCGGCGGGTTCCCGATCCCGGACATTGTCGGGCCGGCGAACGCGCTTCTTCTCGGCGCGCAGAGCGTCAATCCGGAGGCCACCTGCAACGCCATCTTCCTCAACTCCTGGTTCGATCCGGGCAAGGAGAAGGAAGCCGCCAACACGCTCCTGTCGCAAGGCTGCGACGTGATCTGTTCGATGACCGATACGGCAACCGGCGTACAGGTGGCCGGCGAAGGCGGCGCCTGGTCTATCGGCTACGCCAGCGACATGGCCAAGTTCGGCTCCGGCAAACAGCTCACGGCCTTTACCCTCGACTGGTCCAGCGAGTATCTGCGCGCCGCAAAAGGCGTAGCGGAGGGCAGCTGGAAGGCTGAGGCGCGTTGGGACGGGCTTGCCGCCGGCGTCGTCAAGATGGCCCCCTACAACGAGGCGATCCCTGCCGACGTCCAGGCCAAATTGAAGCAGCTCGAGGCGGATATCGCCGCGGGCAAGATCCACCCCTATGCCGGCGAGCTCAAGGACCAGGACGGCAACGTCAAGGTCGCTGCCGGGTCGGTTCTTTCGGATACCGACATCCGCGGGATGAACTGGTTCGTCAGGGGGATGATCGGCAAGCTCAGCTGAGCCGCGTCCTGAAATCGACGTGACCGCGGCGCAATCCCGCGCCGCGGACACGTCGTCGCCAATGCACAACCACGGCAGGAGCGGCCATGATCCCCCGCCTCGAACTGCGCAGCATTACCAAGAGTTATCCCGGCACCGTCGCGAACGACGCCGTCTCGCTGTCGATCCTGCCGGGAGAGATACACGCCGTCCTCGGAGAGAACGGCGCCGGCAAATCGACGCTGATGAAGATCATCTACGGCGCGGCTCAAGCCGACTCGGGCGAGATCTATTGCGACGGCAGACGGATCGAAGCGCACAATCCCGCAATTTCGCGCTCGCTCGGGATCGAGATGGTCTACCAGCATTTCGCGCTCTTCGAATCCGTCTCCGTGGTCGAGAATATCGCCCTGGCGGTCAAAGGCACTTTCGACCTCGGCCGGCTCGCGACCGAGATCGAAGCCTTATCGGCGCGCTACGGCATGCCGATCGATCCGCACCGCAGGGTGCACGATCTCTCCGTCGGCGAGCGGCAGCGCGTGGAGATCGTGCGGTGCCTGCTGCAGTCACCCAAGCTTCTGATCCTGGACGAGCCGACCTCGGTGCTTACGCCGCAGGCAGTGGTGAAGCTCTTCGGAACGCTGCGCCAGCTGGCAAGCGAAGGCTGCAGCATCGTCTATATCAGCCACAAGCTCGATGAAGTGCAGGAACTTTGCGACACCGCCACGGTGCTGCGCAACGGCAAGGTGACCGGCACGGCAAAACCCAAGGAATCGACGTCGCTGGAGCTCGCCCGGATGATGGTCGGCTCGCAGCTTCCTGAAATGCATGTCAGCCCTTCAGCCCCAAGCGCCAAGCCGCTGCTGGAAGTCCGCGGACTCTCCGCTCCCGCCCGGGACAAGTACGGCACCGAACTGACGGATGTATCCCTCGAAGTGCATGGCGGCGAGATCGTCGGGCTGGCCGGGGTGTCGGGCAATGGCCAGGCGGAGTTGATCGCGCTGTTGAGCGGCGAGCGGACCCATCCGCGTGCGGAGACGATCCTCATCGGCGGCAGACCGTCCGGGCATCTCAGCGCCGGCGAACGGCGCAAGCTCGGCATGGCCTTCGTCCCGGAGGAACGCCTCGGCCGCGGCGCGGTGCCGCCCCACGCCCTGTGGGAGAACGCCGTGCTGACGGCCCACCGGGCGGGCCTCGTGCGTAACGCCCTCGTCGACCGCAGGCGGGCCGGCGATTTCGCGAGACGCGTTATCGAGCGCTTCAAGGTGAAGGCGAATGGACCGCAAGCGAGCGCGCAAAGCCTCTCCGGCGGCAACCTGCAGAAATTCATCGTCGGGCGCGAGCTTACCCTGGAGCCGAAAATTCTTCTCGTGTCCCAGCCGACCTGGGGCGTCGATGTCGGTGCAGCTGCCTTCATCCGCCAGACGCTGGTCGATCTCAGCCGCGCCGGCGCTGCGGTGCTTGTCGTATCGGAGGAGCTCGATGAACTGTTCGAGATTTGCGACCGGTTGCTGGTCATTTCCAACGGCCGTGTTTCGCCGCCATTGATCAGAAAGCAGACCAATCGCGAAGAGATCGGCCTCTTGATGACCCGGGTCGGCCATGGCGAAACGAGGAGAACCGAAGTTGCGCTTGAGGATTGAACAAAGGCAGGAACCATCCGCCCAGATGCGGATAGCCGCTCCGGTGATCGCCACGGCGCTGACCTTTCTTGCGGGGTCCGTACTGTTTGCCGCGCTCGGCTATGATCCGCTGGCGACGCTGCACGCCTTCTTCGTGGCGCCTATCAATTCCATCAACGGTCTTTCCGAGTGGCTGCTCAAGGCCTCGCCTCTGATCCTGATCGCCTGCGGACTGGCGGTCGGATTCCGCGCCAACATCTGGAACATCGGCGCCGAGGGGCAACTCATCATCGGCGCTATCGCAGCCTGTGGCGTCGGCCTTTTCTATCCTAATCCCGAGAGCCCGCTCCTCATTCCCCTGATGTTTCTCGCAGGTGCAGGAGCCGGCATGGCATGGGCGGCGATCCCGGCATTTCTCAGAGCCCGCATGAACACCAACGAGATCCTCGTCACGCTCATGCTGACCTATATCGCGACGCTGTTGCTGTCCTTTCTGGTGCACGGGCCGTGGCGCGATCCGGCAGGCTTCAACTATCCGCAAACGGCGCTCCTGCCCGCGGCGGCAATGTTCGAACCTTTCGATTATTCCTACCGGCTCAATCCGTCGATCTTCATCACGGCCGTGGCGGTCGTCATCATGTGGCTCTTCACCGATCGCAGCTTTCTCGGCTACAAGATGTCGGTGAGCGGCGCCGCTCCGCTTGCGGCACGCTATGCGGGCTTTCGCGAGTCCTCGGCAGTCTGGACAGGGCTGCTTGCGGGTGGCGCGGCGGCCGGCATCGCCGGCATGGCGGAAGTCGCCGGGCCGCTCGGGCAATTGTCTCCCCAAATCTCGCCCGGTTACGGCTTTGCCGCCATCATCGTCGCCTTCATCGGTCGGCTGAACGCCTTCGGCATCGTGCTCGGGGGACTGCTGATGTCGCTCCTCTTCCTCGGCGGCGAAACCGTTCAGATGACCCTCGGACTGCCGGCGGCGCTCACCCGCATCTTCCAGGGCATCCTCCTGTTCTTCCTGCTCGCCGCCGATTTCTTCATCTACTACCGTCTTCGCCTTCCGGAGCACGCCTGATGGACCTTTTCGTTGCCATATTCACCGGCACTATTATCGCTGCGACGCCATTGATATTCGCAGCCCTTGGCGAGCTCGTCGTCGAGAAGTCCGGCGTGCTCAACCTGGGCCTCGAGGGCATGATGCTGATGGGGGCGGCCTTCGCCTTCTGGGCGGTGATCGCCGGCCTGCCGATGCCCGTGGCCATCGCCGCCGGCGCACTCGCCGGTGCCGCCACCTCGCTTCTTTTCGGGGCGCTGGCACTGACGTTTCTGACCAACCAATATGCTGCCGGCCTGGCGCTCGCCATATTCGGGTCGGGGGTTTCGGCGTTTCTCGGCCGCGGGTTCGGCAGCACGCCGATCGATGCCCTGAAGCGCGTCCATGTCCCCTTTCTCTCCGATATTCCGGTGGTCGGGCCGATGTTCTTCCGCTTCGATCCGATGGTCTATCTGGCAATCGCGATGTTCGGCCTCATCACCTGGTTCCTCTACCGCACCAAGGGAGGCCTTATCCTGCGCACTATCGGCGAGTCGCCGGAGACGTCGCATGCGATCGGCTATCCTGTCATCAGGATCAGATATCTGGCGGTGCTGTTCGGCGGTCTTATGGCTGGCCTTGCCGGGGCGTATCTTTCGGTCGCCTACACGCCCCTCTGGGTGGAAAACATGACGGCCGGCAAGGGCTGGATTTCGCTCGCACTCGTCGTCTTTGCGACATGGCGTCCGCTGCGGGTGCTGATTGGCGCCTGGCTGTTCGGCGGCATGACGATCCTGCAGCTGCAGGGCCAGGCTCTTGGCATAGCGGTCCCTTCGGAGCTGCTCTCGGCGCTTCCCTATCTCGCGACTATCATAGTTCTCGTGATCATCTCGCAAAACCGCCAATTGCTGACGCTGCACTTCCCGGCATCGCTGGCAAAGCCATTCCGGGCGGCGAGCTAGAGCCGCTCCAAGTGGCAGCGATGACGGAGCTTCCTGCTCTCGGGTTATGGAAGCTCGATCTCACCGGTCACCACGTGATTGAGGCCGGTGCCTTCCGCCGTCAGCGTCATGCGGACTTTCAACGTCTTGCCACCGATCTGCCCCTTGCGCACCGCCTCCTCGATCTCTCGCTGCGACGTGACGCCGACTTCTTTCAGGAACTTGCGGATCGACATGTTGAAAGCATCTTCGCTCATGGCAGGACTCCTCTGTATCTGGAAGTGATTGTAGGAGAAGGGGAGTGAACAAGGAAGCAAACGGCCGCCGATTGCTGAAAACCAGATCAGCCGAGGCCGCCTCCTCCATGCGTAGATTGGGTTCAGCATGCCGCCGGCAGATGCTGTCGACGCTGGTTCCTTGCCGCCTCATTGCAAGTGGAGCGTGACGGCTGTACCGTGAGGCTGATAGGTGCGCGAAACGCGCGCTGCTGCATGCCGCCTTAAGAACCTGGCCGGGCCAAGCATGAAGTCATGCAGCGATCCAAAGTGCCACATCGCGCTTCGCGCGTCCGACAACACGCGCGGGGCTGGGCAACGGACGCAAAGTCATGGAACTTATCGTCGCCCTCGGCGTGATCGTCTTCAAGGTCGCCTTGCTGATCGCGATCCTCTTGTTGCTGCCCCTGCCGCTGACGTGGTTGGAGCGCAAGATCGCCGGGCACATGCAGCAGAGGATGGGACCGATGCGCGTGGGCTGGCACGGACTGCTGCAGCCGGTGGCGGACGGGATCAAGCTCCTGACCAAAGAGGATCATATACCGGCCGAGGCCGACCGCTTCCTGTTCAAACTGGCTCCGATCCTGGCGCTTGCCCCGCCTTTCGTGGTCTTTGCCGCAATCCCCTTCGGCGAAACCGTTTCGGTCCTCGGCAACGAGATCACGCTCTACATTTCCAACCTGAACGTAGCGCTGCTTTTCGTCTTCGCGGTGATCGGGCTGGAGGTCTATGGCGTCATCTTCGGCGGCTGGGCGGCAAACAGCAAATATGCGGTCCTTGGTTCTCTGCGGACCTGCGCGCAAATGATCAGCTACGAAATCCCGATGGGATTCGCGGTCATCGGCGTCGTCATGCTGGCGCAATCCATGAGCCTGCTGGACATCGTGCGGGCGCAAACCGACGTCTGGAATGTCGTTTATCAGCCGATCGGATTTTTCGTGTTCTTCGTCGCGGGCCTTGCAGAAGCGCAGCGAATTCCTTTCGACCTTGCGGAGGCCGAAGGCGATCTGGGAGCCGGGTTCCACACCGAATATAGCGGCATTCGCTTCGCCTTGTTCATGGTCAGCGAATATGTCGTGATGGTGCTGGTGTCGGTCCTCACCGTAATCCTGTTCTTCGGCGGGTGGAACGGCGTGCTCATCCCGCTGCCGCCGCTCCTCTGGTTTTTGCTGAAGGTTGCGTTCTTCGTCTATTTGTTCATGTGGTTCCGCTTCACCTTTCCCCGCTACCGCTATGACCAACTGATGGCGATCGGCTGGAAGGTCTTGCTTCCCCTGTCTTTGGCGAACATAATCATCAGCGGTGTTGTTTTCTCTTGATGCATGCCGCCCGGAAGCTCCGGGTACGGACATGCAAGACGACTCTCAGGAGCCGCAGCGAGGCGGCCATGTCGCGCGCACTGGACAAAGCTGGAAGATGGATCGGCTGGGCTTTCTTCGCCGATCTGGCGAATGGTTTGGCTTTGACCTTCGGCTACATGTTTTCCAGACCCGTCACCATGCAATATCCGGACAAGGAGAAGTGGCTGCCCTATTCGCGTTATCGCGGGCATCATTTTCTCAAGCGTGACGACGAGGGCGAGATCAAATGCGTCGCTTGCGAACTCTGCGCGCGGATCTGTCCCTGCGACTGCATCGAAGTGGTCCCCTACGAGGACGAGAAGGGGAACCGGCGCCCGGCCAAATTCGAGATCGACACGGCCCGCTGTCTCTTCTGTGGGCTCTGCGAGGACGCCTGCCCGGCGGACGCGATCGCTCTTGGCCAACAATATGAATTTTCGAGTTTCTCCTCGCGCGACCTGGTGATCGGCCGTGACGATCTGCTCGCCAAGCCGGGCAAGGCGATGACCGGCGGCGGTGTCGTCGCCGCGCGCCTGAACACCGAACGGGATGTTCTTGTCGAGGCGAGCGAGCCGCGCGGGTACAATTGGTGGCGGAATATTCGACGAAAGTGAAGGCGCGCCAGGCGTCGCGCCGAAGCAGGGACTGGAGGCCCAGATGCACATCTGCCAAATCCTGGGGAGCAAGTCTCCCGAAATCTTCTCGGTCACGCCGGACGACACGATGGTGGACGTATTGCGGCTGTTTCGCGACAAGAATATCGGCTTCGTCGTCGTCGGCCGTTCGCCGGGGGAATGCCTGGGCACACTCTCGGAACGGGACTGCTGCCATGCCGTGGCCGAGTACGGAACCGAAGCACCCCTGATGCGGGTGGGAGAAATCATGAACCGCACTGTCGCGACCTGCTCGACGGAGGATTTCCTCCCCTTCGTGATGTCGATCATGACCGAGCGGCGCACGCGCCATGTACTGGTCATGGACGGCAACGATGCCGTCGGCGTGGTCAGCATCGGAGACGTGGTCAAACACCGGCTCGAAGAGGCATTGCAGGCGGAGCGGGACATGCACGATTATATTTGCGGAGCCAACTATCGCTGACGAAGTCGCCTGCCGCAGATTGCCTGAGAGTGGACTCGATCAACAGCAACGCTGCTGCAAATAACCCTCGCCCCGCAGATCCGGATGCAATCAGACCCGGTCTTCCTCCAGAGCAGATTCTGCGCGCTTCGCGCACTGGCGGATTTCCACCGGACATGGATACTCGCCCCGCCGCATCAGACTGTTGAGCCGCAGGGCGCGGTAGTTTTCGGGAACGAACACGAGCCCATCCGGAAAGCGCCTGTTGACCTTGAGCTTCGCCGTGAGCTCGCCCCGCGCGGACCGCACGAGCACCTGATCGCCGTCCGAAAGGCCAAGGCGGGCGGCATCCCGAGCGCTCATCTCCACAAAGGGGTCGTCTGCGACCGAATTCAGGGTTTCCGAGCGCTCGGAAACATAGCCATTGTGGAACAGGCAGTTGCCGGTGATCAGCTGGAGCACGTTCGTCACCCCAGGCGCCGGCAGAGGAGCGAAGAACCCGCTTGCCCATGGCTGCGGGGCAGACGTGGTGAAGGCACCGTCGGCACCAAGCCCTTCCCACGTCAAGCCTCCATAGGCGGGAACCAGCCGGGTCATCTCGTCGAAGATGATGGCCTCGGTCGATGGTTGCAGCGGCTGCTCCCGGAGTGCCGCGATAAAGCCGAAGATCGCCAGGTTGTTCCTGGCGTCAAAAGGCGGTTCGCGGAATTTGCGGAGCACCTGGGCCCGGCCTTCATTGTTGGTGAAGGTGCCGGATTCTTCGCCGTAACCGGCCGCGGGCAGCACGACGTCGGCCAATCCGGCCGTGTCGGTGAGCAGCGCGTCCTGCACGATCAGAAGATTGGCGGCGCCGAGTGCGCGCTCGGCGAACTCCCGGTCGGGATAGGACATCAGCGGGTCGCTTCCGACCACATAGAGCACGCCCATCCGCCCGTTTTCGCAGAGTTCCAGCATCGCGTCGAAATCGGCGCCCGGTTCGCGAGGAATCTCCACCGCCCAGCTCCTTTCGAACTTCGTGCGCAGCGCCTCATCGGCGACAGGACCCAGCCCCGGCAAAACTCCCGGCAGAACACCCATGTCCCAGGCGCCCATTTGATTGGCACGATCGAAGAGAAACTGCAGCGAGGGTTCCTTGCCGAGCAGGCGCAGGAGCTGCAAAAGGTTACCGAGCTGCTGCAGCGTCTCCCGCGCCAGCGGTGATCTCAGCAGATCGACGCTTACCAGGAGAGTGACGCTCCGACCTTCCTTGAGCGTTGAGACCAGACGGTCCAACGCGTCATTGGCGCCGGAACCGGCGATCGTCCCGCTGGTCTTCGCAAGGATGCCGCCCGGCAAGCCCTCATCGGCCGAAGCCGCGAGAGCGGCCACGACCGCGGCAAGGCTCTGAGCCTCGCCGCCGGGATGGGCGCGAAGGACCGCCCGGGCGTCGGCATCGAGCCGAGATGGTCGCGCCGAAAGCATGAGCAAGCGGGTATGGCGCCGCCGCGCGGCATCGCGCAGGAGGTATTCGGTGACCGGGTTCTCCTCGGTCACATTGCCGCCGATGATAAGGACGCAGTCCTTGCCGATCACCTCTTCGAGAGGGCCGCGGCTGTAAAAGCTTGCCACTATCGGGGCCAGCATGTCGAGGGGCGTGGACCAGCGCGACGAGCAGTCGATATTATTGGTGCGGAACACCGTCCGCATCAGCTTCTGGAACTGGTAGAGCACCTCGTTCGGCAGGCGCGGCGAGATCAGCCCGCCTGCGGCCTTGCCCTCCGCTACCCCGAGGCGCTGGCGGAGAAAATCGCCCGCCTCATCCCATGACACCGCCGTCAGCGCGCCGTCGCGGCGGATCATCGGCCGCTTGATGCGATCCCGGCTTTCGATGAAGTCGAGGCCGAAGCGGCCGCGAACGCAAAGCGTTTCGCGGTTGACGCCATGTTCCCAGTCCGAGCGCACCCGCATGAACTCGCCTTTGCGCGCTCCGACGGTGAGCTGGCATCCGGTGCCGCAATGCGGGCAGATCGTGTCGGTCTCGGCGAGATCCCAGGGGCGTGCCCTGTAGCGATAGGGGAAACTCATCAGCGCGCCGACCGGGCAGACCTCGACGCAATTGCCGCACTGGTCGCAGCTTGCAAGACTCCCCTCGAAACCGGTGACGGCGGTGTCCATTCCCTTTTCGACCGTGCCCAGCGCCACCGCGCCCACGACCTCCTCGCACATGCGCACGCAGCGCTGACACTGGATGCACCGGTTTACATTCATGATGATGACCGGGCTCAGACGGATGTCCTTCGAATGGAACACGCGTTTTGGGTCGCGGAACCGGCTTTCGCCTGGCCCATACGCCATGACCATGTCCTGAAGTTCGCACTCGCCGCCCTTGTCGCAGATCGGACAATCGAGCGGGTGATTGGCGAGCAGCATGTCGAGCATGGACGAGCGCGTTTCCTCGATCAGCGGCGTATTTGTGCGAACCACCATGCCGTCCGCTGCCACGGTGGCGCAGGCCGGCTGCAGCCGCCGCAGCCCTTCGATCTCCACCAGACACATGCGGCACGAGGCGAGTGGCGGCAGCCGCTTCCAATAGCAGAAGGTGGGGATCTCGATGCCCAGTTGCTCGGCGGCGGCGAGCACCGTGGAGCCGGCCTCGACCTCCAGCGTTTGTTCGTCGATCGTAACCTTGATCATACTTCCTCCCGGACCGGCCGGGTGCGCCTTTAGTGGAAAGGGCACCTCCGCTCTTCGATATGGACGACGAACTCCTCGCGGAAATGCTTCAGCGCGGCCCGCAATCCCATGGCCGCGCCGTCGCCCAGGGCACAAAACGTGTTGCCGAAAATGCCCTTGCAGAGCATCTCCAACTGCTCCAGGTCGCCGGTTTCACCCTCACCCGCCTCGATCCGCCGCAGAACCTTCACGGCCCAGTCCAAACCTTCCCGGCATGGCGTGCACTTGCCGCAGGACTCATGGTGGAAGAACTCGATGATCCGCGTGGCGAGCTTGACCATGCAGGTCGTGTCGTCGATCACGACCACGCCTGCCGAGCCGAGCATCGAACCGGCGGCAGTGAGCGAGTCGAAATCCATGCCCACCTCGAGCTCGCCCGCCGGGATAACCGGCGCCGATACCCCGCCCGGAATCACCGCCTTGACCTTTCGCCCCGGCAGGGGTCCGCCGGCGTGCTCCTCGACGAGTTCCCGCAGCGATATGCCCATCGGCAGCTCATAGAGGCCGGGTTTGCGCACCTGACCGCTGAGGCAGTAGAGTTTCGGGCCGGGGCTCCTGTCCGGCCCTATGCCGCGGAACCACGCCGATCCGCGCATCACGATATGAGGCACGCAGGCAAGCGTCTCGACATTGTTGATGACCGTAGGGCTGGCGTAGAGCCCGGCCACGGCCGGAAACGGCGGCTTCAGTCGCGGCTGCGCCCGCTTGCCCTCGAGTGACTCGAGCATTGCGGTCTCCTCGCCGCAGATATAGGCGCCGGCACCGCGATGGATGTGGACCATGAAATTGAAGTTCGTGCCAAGAATGCCGGTGCCCAGATAGCCGTTTTCATGTGCCTCGGCGATCGCCTGCTCCATGCGGCGAATAGCCTTCACATATTCTCCGCGAATGTAGACGTAAGCCGTCTCGGCCCCGATTGCATAGGCGCTGACCGCCAGCCCCTCGATGAGCTGATGCGGGTCGCGTTCCATGATGATTCGGTCCTTGAAGGTACCGGGCTCCCCTTCATCGGCATTGCAGCAGAGATATTTCGGCTTGCCGGCCGCTTTCGGCACGAAGCTCCACTTCATGCCCGTCGGGAACCCGGCACCCCCGCGGCCGCGCAGGTTGGACTCTTTGACGAGCTCGACGATCTCGTCGGGCGTGTATTCGCCGAGCGCCTTCCTGAGCGCCCGGTAGCCGCCGCCGGCCTGATAGGTCGACAGCAGATGGCCGTCCGGCACATCGACATTCCTGAGCAGGACGGGCTCGAACATGGCTTACTCTCCTGGCGCCGACGCAGCAGCTCGCTCGATGCGCGCCACCCGCTCCACCGCGCGGAAGCTCTCCAGCAGCGCATCGAGCCGCGCGGTATCAAGGTTGCCGTAGTAATCGTCGCCGACCTGCATCACCGGCGCCATTTCGCAGGCACCGAGACATTCGACGGTCGAAAGCGTGAACGCACCGCCCGGCGTGGTCTCGCCCTTTCTGATCCCCAGTGTCGTTTCCAGATGCTTCAGCAGCGCCTCGGATCCGCACAGCATGCAGGAGACGTTGTCACAGAGTTGCAGGTGGAACCTGCCGATCGGTTCGGTATGGAAGAGCGTGTAGAAGGTCGCCAGTTCATAGACCCAAACCCGCTCGACGCCGAGGATCTCGGCGACGTCTTCGAGAACCGGGCCTGGCAGATGACCATGCTCCTTCTGCGCGATCATGAGTGCGGGCATGATCGCCGACCGCCGGTCGGGGTATCGTGCCGCCGCTGCCTCGATCTCTTCGCGCATCGTCATTGCGTCCGATCCTTCCTGCTACTTGTCCACCTCCGCCATCACCGGGTCGAGACTGCCGAGCACCGCGATCATGTCGGCGAGGTAGCGTGCCTTGGTGACGCCGAAGAGCGCCTGGAGATTGACGAAGGAAGGCGCCCTCACCTTCATGCGGAACGGCTTCGGCGATCCGTCGCTGATGATGTAGAAGCCGAGTTCCCCCTTTGGCGCCTCGATTACCGAATAGACCTCGCCCTTCGGCACGTCGAAGCCATAGGCGGAGAGATCGAAATGCTGGATCAGCGCCTCCATCGAGCAATGCACGCGCTCCTTATCGACGGGGAAGGCGATCGTCGGAATATCGACCTGGAACGGCCCTTCCGGCATCTGCTCGATGCATTGTTCGATAAGGCGGATGCTCTCGCGCATCTCGTCGACGCGGCAAAGCCAGCGCGCATAACAATCGCCCTCCTCGCGCGTGATGACGTTGAAATCGAGCCGATCGTAGATTTCATAGGGTTCGTCGCGCCGGATGTCCCAGTCGACGCCGGAGGCACGCAGGTTCGGGCCGCTCAAGCCAAGATCGATCGCGTCCGTTGCTGAGATCACGCCGACCCCTTGCGTACGGCTGAGAAACACCCGGTTGTTCTCTATCAGGCGCTCATAGTCGCGGATCCTGCTCGGGAAGATCTCGCAGAACTCCCTGATCTTCGGAAGGAAACCGTCGGGTAGGTCCTCGCGTACTCCGCCGACGCGGCAGTAGGACGTGTGCATCCGCGCACCGGTGATCATCTCCAATAGGTCCATGATCATTTCACGCTCGCGCATGGCGTAAAGCAGCGCCGTCATGGCGCCCAGGTCCATAGGCAGCGCGCCGGTGATCAGGAGATGGCCGGAAATCCGTGCGAGTTCGGCCATCATCACGCGGATATATTGCGCCCGGATCGGGGCCTCTATGCCGAGCAGCTTCTCCACGGCAAGCGCGAAGGCCAGGTTGTTCGAAGGCGGACAGAGATAGTCGAGCCGGTCGGTCAGCGGGAAGATCTGCGTATAGGTGAAGCTCTCCGCCAGCTTTTCGGTGCCGCGGTGGAGATAGCCGATATGCGGGTCGACGCGCTCGACATATTCGCCGTCGAGTTGGAGCACGAGCCGCAGAACCCCATGGGTGCTCGGGTGTTGCGGTCCGAGATTGAGAAGCACCTCCTTGGTGTTGAGCGCTTCGCCTTCCGGCCTCATGAGTTCGGTGACTTCGGTCATCTCAACTCTCCGGCGTCTAACGGCCTCCTTGCGGTATATCTCTAGTGGCGAGGTCTGCCTGCGTCGGCGGCGGACCCTCGGCACCGAAGGGGTTCAGCTTGTCCTTGTAGCCCCTCAAGGGGAAATCCTTCCGTTGCGGAAAGCCCTCGAAGCCTTCCCACATGTAGATGCGGCGCAGATCCGGATGCCCCTCGAAGCGGATGCCGTACATGTCCCAGGCCTCGCGCTCATGCCAGTTGGCGGTTCGCCAGACTCCCGTGACAGAGGGAATATGCGGTGGGTCGCCGAGCCGGCACTTGATGCGCACGCGCCATTTGTTCTTCAGCGAATAGAGGTGGTAAACCGTCTCAAAACGCGGCGTTTCGGGGTGGTGATCGACGCCGCATATGTCCGAAAGGAAATTGAACTCAAGCGCCGGGTGTTCTTTCAGGAATCGACAGAAGTCGACGATCTGCTCCGGTGGGACGGCAAAGGCGCAGATACCATGCGCAGCGCCAAGATTCTCGACTGCTCCCGCGAAGCTCTCAATGATCGCCGCGAGATCGACAGGCCGCTCCCCGGTCATGACGCTGCAACCCGCTCCAGGGGCGTCCCGGTGAGTGCGCGCGACCTCTTGATCTTCTCCTGAAGCAGGAGAAAGCCGTGCATCAGCGCCTCCGGCCTCGGCGGACAACCGGGCACATGGACGTCGACGGGGACGAAGGTTTCCGACCCCTGCACCACTGCATAGGTGTTGTAGACTCCGCCCGAAATCGCGCAGGTCCCCATCGCAATCACCCAGCGCGGTTCCGGCATCTGGTCGTAAAGCCGCCGCACCACGGGCGCGAATTTCCGCGTGACAGTGCCGGCGATGATCATCACATCGGACTGCCGCGGAGAAGGCCGGAACACCACGCCGAACCGGTCGAGGTCGTAGCGCGCGCAGCCGGCCGAGATCATTTCGATGGCGCAGCAGGCAATGCCGAAGGTTTCGGGCCACAAGGCCGACCTCCGGCTCCAACTGATGATGCTGTCGGCCGTGGTGAAGAGTACGCTGTCGCGGATCGCGTCGTTTACTCCTGCCATTCCAGCGCCCCCTTCAGCCAGGCATAGGCGAAGCCCACAAGTAGCAGCAACATGAACACGAACATCTCGATGTAGCCGACGATGCCTATCTCCTTCAGGACGACCGCCCAGGGAAAGAGGAACATCGCTTCGACATCGAAGACCACGAGGAGGATAGCGAGGATAAAGAACGGAACCCGGAAGCGACCGCCTGCGGCCTCGCCGGCCGCTTCCATACCGCATTCATAAGGGGCGTTCTTCTCGGGATAGGGATTGGACGGACGCAGCAGCGAGGAGACGAAAAGCGTCGCCGTTGCCACCAGGACTATCCCGGTAACCATGAACAGAACCGGCAGGAACTCCATTGCCGTCATAGCGTTGGCCTTGGCCAACCAGCGGCTTTCTCGGCCGCGATCGACCCCTTCGGTACCGGGAATGCCGGCGCCTCAATAGGCGCCTGGGCAATCCCGTTTCTCCAAGGCGAGTCTATGCCGTCGGGCGGATCAATGCAAATCCAATTGATTAGTAATATCTGATCCGAATTGGCTGCCTGGGGCAATCGACAATACAGCAGCGAAGACCCGCTAACCCCCGAAAGCCGACTGTTGAGCAAGCCTCAGGAACCACGCCGGAAACAGGCCGATGCCGATGGTACCGGCGGCGGTGAAGGCGAGCGTGGCGCGCACGAGCGGCGTCAGCGCAGGTTCGAACGCCCTTTCCGGCTCGCGCATGTAGATAACCATCACGATGCGGATGTAGAAATAGGCGGCGACGACGCTGAGCAGAACTGCGATCACCGCCAGCGCGACGAAACCGCGCTCCACCAGCGCAACCAGCACATAGAACTTGGCGAAGAAACCGGCCGTCGGCGGGATTCCGGCAAGCGAGAAGAGATAGAGGAGCATCAGAAGCGCGAGCCCCGGATGGAACTTGGCTAAACCCGCATAATCTTCGATGACTTCGCCGGAAAAATCGCCGTTGCGCATCATGATCACGGCGCCGAAAGTGCCGAGATTCATGAAAGTGTAGATGAGCAGATAAAGCATCACACTGGCGGTCCCGTCCTGGCCGCCTGCCACCACACCGAAAATAGCGAAGCCGGCATGGGCGATGCTGGAATAGGCGAGCAGACGCTTGAAATTATCCTGCACCAGCGCCACGAAACTGCCGAGCGCCATCGTTGCCACCGCAATGGCCGCGACGATGATCCAGGCGTTCGAGGCTTCGACAAGCGGATTGAGGAACACCCGGAGGATCACCGCGAATCCCGCCGCCTTGGGCGCGACCGACATGAAGGCAGTGATCGTCGTCGGTGCGCCTTCATAGACGTCCGGCACCCACATATGGAACGGCACGGCGCCGATCTTGAAGACGAGCCCCGCGACGATGAAAACGACCGCCAGCAGCAGGGCGGGATCGAGCGGGCCGCCGCTCACCGCCTCAGCCATCCGGTCCAGTTGGGTCGTACCGGTGAGCCCGTAGATGAGCGAGACGCCATAAAGGAAAATTGCTGTCGAGACCGCGCCGAGGATCACATATTTCAACGCCGCCTCGTTCGACCGCCGCTCTTTGCGCAGGAAGCCTGTCAGCACATAGGTGCAGAGCACCATCAGCTCGAGACCCACATAGATCGACAGGAGATCGATCCCCGAGGCCATGATCATCATTCCCACAAGGGCGAAGAGCAGCAGTGCATAATATTCGCTCCTGCCGATGCCTTCTATCTCGGCGTATTTCCGCGACAGGAGGAAGGTCAGGACAGTCGCCAGATAAAACACCAACTTGAAAAAGACGGCAAAGCGGTCGGAAACGAACATGCCCGAATAGGCCGGGCGCATCTCGCCCGCCAGCATGAGCGTGGCCACCGCGGCGAGAAGCACGGTCGCGACCGAGGCCCACAGGAGCAGTTCGTCCCGTCCCTTGCGCACAAGCTCTCCAACAAGCAGCAGGATGCAGGCACCGATGACCACGATGATCTCGGGGATGCTCGCCAGGACCCATTGGAGAAGCGCTGCAGCAGTCATTGACCGCTCCCTTCGCCGTGTACCTGCACCAGCAGATTTCGCACCGAGGCATCGATGATCCCGAGGAACGGTCGCGGATAGAGCCCGACCCAGAGCACGAATACGGCGAGCGGCAGGATGGCAGCCATCTCGCGGCCGTTCACGTCGTGTATCTTATACTTGGCACTCACACTCGCCGGACCAAGCGCCACTTTCCCGTACATGCCGAGCAGGTAGGCGGCACTCAGCAACGCACCCGCTACGGCCGCGGCGCCCGCGGCGAGGTTTGCCGCAAACCCGCCGGACAGCACCAGCAGTTCGCCGACGAAAGCGTTCGTCCCCGGCAGCGCCATCGAAGACAGGGTGAAGAGCGCAAGAAAAGCGGTATAGACAGGCGCCGCCTTCATCAGCCCGCCGTAGTTCGCGATGCTGCGCGTATGCGTGCGCTCGTAGATCAGGCCCACGAACAGGAACAATGCGCCCGTCGTTATCCCGTGGTTGAACATCTGCAGGATGCCGCCCTCGAGCCCGCGCAGATTCAGCGCGAAAATCCCGAGCGTCACAAATCCCATATGACTGATGCTGGAATAGGCCACCAGCTTTTTCAGGTCGTCCTGAGCCAAGGCCAGCAAGCCGCCATAAACGATCGCAAGAGCCGAAAGGACGAGCATAAGCGTCGAATAATAGAGCGATGCTTCCGGCAGCATCGGCAGCGAGAAGCGCAGGAATCCGTAAGCACCCATCTTCAGGAGCACGCCGGCGAGAATGATGCTGCCTGCCGTCGGCGCCTGCACATGGGCGTCCGGCAGCCAGGTGTGCACGGGCACCATCGGCACCTTGACAGCGAAGGCCACCAGGAAGGCGAAGAACAGCCAGGACTGGACGCCGAAGGGCAGATCCTGCGCCGTCAGGGCGAGTATGTCGAAGGTCTCGCCGCCCTGGAAATAGAGCACGATAACGCCGATCAGGAAGAGGATGCTGCCGGCCAGCGTGTAGAGGAAGAACTTGAACGCAGCATAAACCCGGCCCTCGCCGCCCCAGACGCCGATGATCAGATACATCGGAATCAGCATCGCCTCCCAGAAGACGTAGAACAGGAACAGGTCGAGCGCGCAGAAGACACCGAGCATCAGCGCCTGCATGACCAGCAGGCTGACCATGAACTCCTTCACCTTGCGGTCGATCGCCACCCAGGAAGCGAGCACGGAGATCAAGCTCAACAGCGCCGTCAGGAACAGGAAGAGCGCGCTGATGCCGTCGACGCCGAGCGCGTAGGTGATCCCGAGCGCGGGCACCCAGGGATACTTCTCGGTGAACTGCATTTCGTGGGTCGTCGTGTCGAACCCGGCCAGCATCACGATGCAGAGAGCGAGATCGACGATGCCGAAACCGAGCGCCGTCCACCGCACCGCATCGTCGCTGCGCATGAACATCAGAACGGCCGCTCCGGCGATGGGCACGAAGACGATGAGGCTCAGCAGCGGGATCGACATAGTTGCCTACCTCCACACCACCGCGAAGACGAGGATGGCCGCGATCAGACCGGCGATCATCGCCAGCACGTAATGTGTGACGACCCCGGTCTGCATGCGTCGCAATACGCCGCCGCCGTCGAGGATCGATCGGGCGACACCATTCACGACGCGATCCACGCCATTGAGATCAAGCCGCATCCCCGTGCGCGCCGAGCCGTGCAGGAAGGGCAGCACCGCGGTCTCCGACACGTCGCTGACCGCCTGCTCATAGCGCGCCAACGGTCTTCCTGCGAACCACATGAAGGCGCGGGCGCCCTTGCGGTAGAACCAGTCGGTGTCGAGACTGATCGTGTTTTCGGGGTCGAGCGCCCGAAGGAAGATTACAAAGCCCAAAGCCGTGAACATCAGGATCCCGAGGCTCTCGGTCACGTGGACGCCGGTATAGGGCTCGAAATCGACTGAATAGGGCAGGAGCGCGTAGAGCGGTCCGGGGAACACGCCGATGGCAATGCAGAGCGCCGCCGCCATACCCATCGCGACCAGCATGTTGCCGGGCGGCTCCCGTGCCTGCAGTCCCCGGTCGGTACCGAAAAACATGTAATAGGGGAGCTTGAGTCCGGTGTGCAGGAACGTCCCGGACGACGCCATCGTCAGCGCCAGCATCACCAGCGCGCGGTGATCCTGCCCTGCTGCGGCCACCACCATCGATTTGCTGACAAAACCCGAGAAGAACGGAAATGCCGAGATCGCAAAGGCGCCGATCATATAGAGCGCTACCGTGAGCGGCATTGCCTTGTAGAGCCCGCCGAGCTCGGTGAGCTTGCGCCGGCCGGTGACGTAGATCACCGCCCCGGCACCCATGAACAGGAGCCCCTTGTAAAGGATGTGCGCGAAGGCGTGACTGGTGGCTCCGTTCATCGCCAGCTCGGTGCCGATGCCGATGCCCGCGACCATGTAGCCCACCTGGCTGACGATATGATAGGCAAGAAGGCGGCGGCAGTCGTTTTCCAGTACTGCATAAATGACGCCATAGAGCGCCATCACCGTGCCGAGCCAGACCAGAAGTTCGATACCCGGAAACGCTCGCGCCAGTACGTAGACAGCGGTCTTGGTCGTGAAGGCGCTCATGAATACCGCGCCGGTGACGGTCGCCTCCGGGTAGGCATCGGTCAGCCAGGCATTGAGCGGGGGCACCGCCGCGTTGAGCAGGAAACCGGCAAGAATGAGGTAGGTACCCGCGTCCAAGGCGCCCTCGACCGGACCGAAGAGCAGCGAGCCTGCGGCTGCCCCATGGAGCAGAATTCCGCCGAGCAGGACGACGCCGCCGGTGACGTGGACCATGAGATACCGAAAAGCAGCGCGGATCGCCTGTCCACCTCCCTGAGCGAAGACCAGATAAGCCGATGCGAATGCCATGCCCTCCCAGAACAGGTAGAGGGTCAGGTAGTCGCCTGCGAACACCACCCCGAGCGCGCTGCCGACATAGACGAAGGCGGCCACATGCTGGCCGGCGTCGGACAGGTGCAATGCATAGACCGTGCCGATCAGCGCCATGATGGTGAAGACGGTAGCGAAAACGATGCTGAGCCTGTCGACCTTCGCGATCAGAATGTCCTGGCCGAGGAACTGCGTCTGGCCATAACTTCCGGGCTCTATCGCCATGACGGCGACGACCGCCAGTACCGGGATCAGCAGGAGATAGGCTTTACGCACCGGTCCCGTGAAGAATGGGATCGGCAGAGCGCCTAAAATGAAGATGAGCGCCGGGTGGACGAAATCAGTCATAATAATCCTCGCGCCGCATCAGCCCGGCGCGATGGCCGAGAAACTTGGAAACGAAGATGAGCAGCACGCAGGAACCGAAGCCGTAGGCCGCCGACCAGCCCGGCAGTCGCTCCCACAGATATTCGGTATGGTCGCGGGAAACCAGGAAATCGGCGGCGACGATCAGCACGAGCACCAGATAGAACAGCCGCCGGCGCAACCTCGCATATTGCGCCTCACCAAAGAAATCGACGACAGGCTTGATCATCGGATCACTCCGTCCGCGAGGGTGATGAAATAGTAGGGAAAGATGCCCATCAGCACCGACAGGATCGCGGTCGCGACCAGCGGGATCGCCACAAGCGGGATTTCGCGGACCGGCGCCCGGCTCTCCTTGGTCTCCGCCTCGAAAAAGGCGGTGTAGCTGACCGGCAGAAAATAGGCGGCGTTGAGGACCGAACTTGCGAGCAGCACGGCCAGGAAAGCCATCTGCCCGGCCTCTACCGAGCCCTCCGCCAGGTACCACTTGCTGACGAAACCTGCCGTGGGCGGGATCCCGATCATGCTTAGCGACGCGACGAAGAATGCCCCCATCGTCCAGGGAAGCCTGCGGCCGATGCCCGCCATGTCGCTGATGTTGCGTTTTCCGGACGCACAATAGATCGAGCCCGCGCAGAAAAAGAGCGTGATCTTGGAAAATGCATGCGCCGCGATGTGGATGATGCCTCCGACCATCGCCAGCGGCGACAGGAGAACCGCGCCCAACACGATGTAGGAGAGCTGGCTGACCGTCGAGTAGGCGAGCCTCGCCTTCAGGTCGTCCCGCGTCAGCGCGTAAACCGACGCCATCAGGATGGTGAACGAGACCAGATAGGCCGTGGCGATGCCGAGGCCCAGTTCCCCGACCATGCTGACGCCAAAAACATGGAAGATCACCCGCAGCACGCAGAAGACGCCCATCTTGACGACCGCCACGGCATGCAGGAGCGCGCTGACCGGCGTCGGCGCCACCATCGCGGCGGGTAGCCAGGCATGCATCGGCATCACCGCCGCCTTTGCGAAGCCGAAAAGATAGCAGAAATAGACGACCGCGAGCAGCGTCGCGGAGGCATTGGCGCCGGCCAGCAACCCGCCCGTCACGAAGTCGAGCGACCCGGCGATGTGATAGGTGAGCGCCAAGGCAGCGAGGAGCACGCTTTTCGAGGCGCCCATCAGATAGACAAGATACTTGCGGCTGCCCCGCCATCCTTCTTCGTCCTCGTGGTGGTAGACGAGCGGATAGGTGACGAGGCTCAGCACCTCGTAGAAGACAACCAGCGTGAACAGATTTGCGGCGAAGGCGCCGCCCACTGCGGCCGCGAGGCTGGTGGCGAAGCATGCGAAAAAGCGGGTCTGCGCATGCTCGTGCAAGTGACGCATGTAGCCGATGGAATAGACCGCGGCCACGATCCACAGAAGCGACGAGACAGTGGCGAATACCATGCCGAGCGCATCGGCGCGGAACGCGAAGTCGATCCCCGGCAGGATCTCGAACAGGCGCAGTTCGACGGAGCCGCCGGCCAGCACCGTCGGCGCCATGGAGACGACGATCGCAAACATGGCGACCGCCGCGATCGGCGAAACCGCGTCGCGGAGTTTCTCGCGCTTGTTGAGAAAGAGAATGGCGAGGGCCGCCAGTCCGGCGACGGCGACGGCGAGCAGCGGCCGGGTCGATATCACCGGGTCCAAGCCGCTATCCTTTCATTATGGTGACGTCGTCTACCTTGAGGGTGGACTTGTTCCTCACCAGCGCGACCAATATGCCGAGGGCCACGGCAACCTCCGCCGCGGTGATCGCGATGACGAAGATCGCAAAGATCTGTCCGCGGAAGTCGCCGTAGTACTGGGCGAAGGCGATGAAATTGATGTTGACCGAATTGAGCAGGAGCTCCAGGGACATCAGCACGATCAGGATATTGCGCCTCAACAGGACGCCCCCCGCTCCGATCACGAACAGGGCCACTCCAAGCAGGATCGACCACCAGAGCGGGACCATCAGCCAGGTTCCTTCCGCGCCAGCACGATGGCGCCGACGAGGGCCGCGAGCAGGATGACCGAGGCAACTTCGAACGGCAGGAGATAGTCGGAGAAGAGCGTCTTGCTGAGATCCCTGATTGCATCGCCGCCGCGCTCGGCAACGGGCGGCGTTGCGGTGAAGCGATCGCTCCAGAGCACCAGCGCGATCATCTCGGCACCGAGCAGGGCGAGCAACGCGAGCGCCGGCAGGTTGCCGCCGGGCATGAAGCGCTGCAGCACCGCTTCGCGCACGTCGACCATCATGATCACGAACAGGAACAGGACCATGATCGCGCCGACATAGACGAAGATCTGGATGACCGCGAGCAGCGGCGCACCGAGCATGACGAAGATTGCGGAAATCTGCAGGAAGCACGCCATCAGCGCCAATGCGCTGTGAACCGGATTGCGCGCCAGAACCAGCGTCAGGGCTGTGACCACGGACACCGTAGCGAACAGAAGAAAGAACCCCTGATGCATCGACGCCGACCTTTCGCCCACGAACTCTCGGCGCAAGACGGCCGGAGTCGAGATAGCGCCGCACTCACAAATTGTGCCCTAGTATCGGATTTTTCACAAGATTATTGTCGCTTTTGACAAATCCCCGATCTCTATCCGTGCTTGCGCGACGGTGGCTCACACCTTCTGAGATCCATGTGACCCGCCGGGTCGCCCAGCCCATTGTCGTCATTTGATCTTGCTATTGCATGTCCGTCACCCTTTAATGCTGAGAGGCCCATTTGCCGGCCGACTGGCTGAGGAGAGCCCGCCCTCATGAAGCCAATGAACGAAGAGCATCTCGCGGTTCTGCGCAGGCACATGGTCGAGGTTGTGGCAATCTATGCCGACCTTGCAAGAGAAGAACTCGGCAAGGCGGCGCTCGATGAACGGGTGATGGCAGCGATGCTTCGGGTGCCCCGGCATCTCTTCGTGCCGGCCGCGGCCGCGCCCTTTGCCTACCAGGACATGCCACTTCCGATCGGCTTCGACAAAACGGTGTCGCAGCCCTTCATGGTCGCTCTCATGACCGACCTCCTTGCTCCCCAACCCCATGAGGCCGTGCTCGAGATCGGCACCGGCCTGGGCTACCAAACCGCGATCCTGGCGCAACTCGCTGGGCAAGTTTGGAGCGTCGAGATCATCGAGGAATTCGCAAACCATGCTGAAGCTCTCCTGCACGGCCTCGGCATGTCGAATGTCGGCATTCGCATCGGCGACGGTTCTCGCGGCTGGCCCGAGCGCGCGCCGTTCGACAAGATCCTCGTCACGGCGGCGGCCGAGGAGCCGCCGCCGGCTTTGCTCGAACAGCTCAAGCCACTGGGCCGTCTTGTTCTTCCTATGGGCGCGGAAGAACAGGTGCTGACTGTCATCGACAAGGATGCGGCCGGGCAATTCGCAGCGCGGCAACTTATCCCGGTTCGGTTCAGCCGGCTCGAGGCGGCCTAAGCGCGTGTATCCCTGAAGCAGTAGAGGCTGTATTTTCTCCGGGAACAATTTGTGGTCGCGCTCCGTTGAGCCAGGTTGCACAACCTAGCGGGGCTTTCTTCCAATGCGATACCGCGCCTCACTGAGTGCCGTGTCATGAACGCGCCGACGCTCGAACCGCCTTCTCATAGGTCTAGTGATCTCTTCCAGCACCTTATGGATGGCGTCGCCGAACCGGTGATTGTCAAGGACGATGCGTCGCGGTTCGTCTTCATCAACGACGCCGCATGCGAGCTTCTGGGCAAAGACCGAAACAATCTCATCGGACGGACCGACCACGACATACTGCCGGGAGAACAGGCCGACAGGATCGTCTCGCTCGACAGGGTCGTTCTTTCGACAGGCCAAGGCCACGAGCTCGAGGAGCAAATCACGACGGCAGATGGGACACAGCGTACGCTCCTGACGAAAAAACGGTGCGTGAGCATTCCCGCCGGTTCGACGCAGGAGAAGTTCGTGGTCGTGACGATCGTGGATATCACCGACCTGCGCAGGACCGAAGAGACGCTCAGAGCGAGCGAAGAGCACTATCGTTCTCTGGTTGACCTCCACCCGCAAGTTCCCTGGACCGCAGACACGGCGGGAGAGGTGCTGGAGGTCGGTCCGCGATGGAGCGAACTGACCGGACTGAGCGAAAGAGAAACGCTCGGCAGCGGATGGGCCAAAGCCGTTCATCCGCAGGACGCGGACGCCTTGCAGGAAGAATGGCGCCGTTCCCTCGCAAGCGGCACTCCTTTCGACCGCGAATACAGGATTTTGACCAAGACCGGCGATTATCGCTGGTTCCGCGCTCGCGCAGCCGCAAAGCGAGACGCGGGGGGAAAGATCGTGCGCTGGTACGGCGTCTTGGAGGACGTCGACGAAAGGCGGCGCGCCGCCGACGACCTGCGCGAAAGCGAAGCCCGTTTTCGAGCCATCGCTGACAACGCCCCCGTGATGATCTGGGTCGCCGATCCCACAGGCGACACGAGCTTCTTCAATCGCTTGTGGTTGGAAACGACGGGGCAAACAGAGGCTGAGGCGCTCGGTTTCGGTTGGGTCGACGTCATCCATCCCGATGATCGGCAGGCAGTCCAGGAAACATTTTTCAGGGCGACAGCCGGCAAGGAACCGGTGCGCAGCGAGTACCGGTTGCGACGAGCCGACGGAAGCTGGGCGTGGGTCATCGATGTCGGGCAACCGCGCTTCTCCGCCGGCGGAACTTTCCTTGGATATGTTGGGTCCGTTCTCGACATCTCGGAACGGCGGGCCGCGGAGGTAGCTCAACAGGAAGCTCAGGCGTTTATCCGAAGCATTTTCGACAGCAGCCCCGACTGTGTGCGCGTGCTCGACATGGAAGGGCGACCGCTGCTCATGAACGAGGCCGGCCGGCGCATCTTCGGGCTGAATGAAGGCGCGCCGGTGACGGGGCAGACATGGGACTCCATCGGGCGAGCTTCCGACGCCGGCAAGGTCGAGGCGGCCTGGGAAAGCGTCAGACGCGGCAAGACAGCGCGTTTCGAGATTTCCGTTCGGGATGCCGGCGGTGAAGAAAGATGCATGGACGTGATCTCGGCCCCGATCACAGACGATCGAGGAAAACCGTTCAGAATCCTGTCCATCTGGCGCGACATTACCGATGCGAAGCGGGCAAGCGACGAAATCGGTCGTGCGCAAAGGCACGCCGAAGCGGCTGCCGAGCAACTTTCTTCGGTTCTCGAGAGCACCATGGATAGCGTCATGCTGCTCGACGCCGACTGGCGCGTGCGCTACCTCAACGAGAATGCCAGGAAGCTCCTGCAGGTCGGAGACGAGGCCCTCGGAAGAGTGTTCTGGAAGCTCTTCCCCGAAGAGGAAAAAGGGAGCTTCGCCAAGCATTGCCGAGAAGTGATGGACCGACGGGTCCGATCCTTTTTCGAGGACCATTTGTCGTCGCTCGGCCGGTGGGTCGAAGCGAACGCGTCCCCCACGCAAGACGGCATTTCCATTTTCTTCCGAGACATAACCGAGCGGCGTCGCGCGGAAGAGGACACGCTGCTGGCCCAAAGGCAGATGGCGCATATGGCCAGGCACGACATGCTTACGGGCCTCGCGAACCGGATGTTCTTCCGCGAATGCTTCGAGCAAGCGCTGAACGAGAGCAGTCACGCGCGCATGGCAGTGCTGTGCTTGGACCTTGACGGCTTCAAGGCCGTCAACGACACGCTTGGCCATCCTGCCGGCGACGCTTTACTGCGCCAGGTTTCTCAAAGACTGATCCAGTCAGTCAGGGCCACGGAAACCGTCGCGCGGCTTGGGGGTGACGAATTCGCCATAATACAGCCTCTGACGAAGTCCCGTGACGAAGCATACCGCCTCGCACAGCGGCTGATCGATACTCTTTCCGAACCCTTCAGCATCGAGGGTGCCGCCGCAACCGTCGGGACCAGCATCGGAATTGCCTTTGCGCCGGAAGACGGAACCTCTGCAGATGAGCTCATCAAGGCGGCCGACATCGCGCTCTACAGCGCGAAATCCAGCGGCCGCGGCACCTACAAGCTCTTCGACCTGGCGATGCATGCGCAGCTGCAAGCTCACCAACAGATGAAGGTCACAATGCGGGACGCGCTGGCGAAGGGAGAGTTCGAGCTGCACTATCAGCCGCTGGTGAGCTTGGAATCGCGGTGCGTGAGTTGCTGCGAGGCGTTGTTGCGATGGCGGCATCCTCAGCGTGGAATGATCGCACCCTCCGAATTCATTCCGATTGCCGAAGAAACCGGCTTGATCGTTCCGATCGGCGAATGGATTTTGGGTGAGGCGTGCAGACAAGCCGCGCGCTGGCCGGAACATGTGAGCGTCGCCGTAAACCTCTCCCCTGTCCAGTTCAGGCATCGTAACCTGGTGAGGGCCGTCGCCAACGCCCTTTCCGCCACCCGCCTCGATCCCGCTCGTCTGCAACTGGAGATCACGGAGACGGTTCTTCTGGACGAGAGCGAGCATAATCTCGAGCTGCTGCAGGACTTGCGAAGGCTCGGCGTCAAGATCGCGATGGACGATTTCGGAACGGGTTATTCGTCGCTTGGGTACCTGCGCAGCTTTCCATTCGACAAGATAAAGGTCGATCAGGCCTTCGTCCGGGACCTGCCGCACGGCAAGGAGTCGCTCGCGATCGTCAAGGCCGTCGCCGGCCTTGGGCAGAGCCTTGGCATGACGACAACGGTCGAGGGCGTCGAAACGGAGGATCAGCTGGCGGTGGTGAATTCGGAAGGCTTCAATGAGGTGCAGGGTTACCTCTTTTCGCGTCCCCTGCCCGCCGCCGAAATCTCCAAGCTGATCGCAGCCGGCTCCCTCTAACCCGATTGCCGCAGGTCCCACGCAGGGCAGGAATTAGCCCTACACGTCGCGCGGCGTGTGTGGCACAATCCAATTACTACCGCTCATTGATCGAAATGACGGGAACTCATTCGCCGAGACGATCGTTAGTTGCAAGTCGAGCCGGGTTCGGAAGCCCTTGGCGTGAGCCAGCGAGCGGGGATACCGTAATGAATGCCTCAGGCGTCGCACTTATTGCCGATGACGATGAATTTTTCAGGATTGCGCTTGGCTTCATTTTGAAGAGCAAATTGCGCTTTACCGAGATCATCGAGACTGGGTCACTCGACGAGGCGATCGAAAGGCTTTCCGAGCGCGAAGACGTCTCACTGGCATTGTTCGATCTAGCGATGCCAGGCATGCAAAGTGTCGCCAGCCTTGCTGCCGTGCGCGACGTCCATCCGGATTTGAAGGTCGCGGTCGTTTCGGCATCGTCGCGTCGATCGGATATCCTCTCCGCCCTGACGGCAGGCATAAACGGTTACGTCCCCAAGGGCCTTGGCGCCACTGACCTCGCCGAAGCGGTTCGCGCCATTCTCAACGGATCTGTCTATGTCCCTCCCTCCATTGCAGGCCGCGCCTCCCCTGCCGAAGCAGAGACGCCCGCGCCTGCCGGGGGAGACCGGAACGAGCGCCACCGTACCATAGAATTCCTCACGCCGAGGCAGCGCGAAGTCTTGCAACTCCTTGTACAGGGGTTCTCGAACAAGGAAATCGCCCGCAAGCTGAAACTCGGCGAAGGCACCGTGAAGATCCACATGGCAGCACTATTCCGAAGCCTGCGGGTCAGGAACCGCCAGGAGGCGGCTGCGGCCGGAGCGCGCCTCTTACCGATGACAGAAAATCCATAATAGTCCGGTCGGATAGGCCGCCCTCTAGGCCATCCGGACGAATAGCGCAAACTCACGCCAGGACGTAGTCACGACAGAAGAAAATGTATGTGGAACGAAAATGCGCAAGCCAGTTTCGAAAGAGAGTTTCATCCAGACGCCGCTTCGCGCCTGCCCGGCAAACGAGCAACGAGGTGTCCGGTGACAAGGCGCGGCCAGTCGTTGGAGCTTGCCGAACAGGTTGCAGGCAAGGTCGGCCTGAGCTTCTCGGCATCCCGGAAAAAAGCCGTCGCGACCGCGATAGAGCGGGTCATGGCGCGGCGCGGCATTGGCGAGGGTCGCTCGCTTCTCGAGCGGCTGGGATCGGACGAGAATTTGACAGACGACGTGATCTCCGCGGTTACGGTCGCCGAGACGCATTTCTTCCGGGGACCCGAGCAATTCGAACTGATAAGGCACACCATTCTCCCGGAACTGCTGCGACGGCGGTCCGACGGGCCTCCTCTGCGGTTCTGGAGCCTCGGCTGCGCGACGGGTGAGGAACCGTATTCCCTTGCCATTCTCTGCGAAGAGGACGGCCTCCTGGACGATGTCAGAATCGATGCAGCCGACATTTCGAGAAAGGCGCTCGCCACGGCCAAGGCTGCCGAATACGGCGAATGGGCCTTGAGGAATACGGGCCCGAGGCTGAGGCAACGTTATTTCACTTCGTGCGAGGGGCGTTTCCGACTGAACGAGCGATTGCGCCGGCAGGTCGACTTCGCTCATCTGAACCTCGGCACCGATGCGCTTCCGGATCCGCAAAAGCGATTCGCCGACTTCGATTTGATCCTTTGCCGCAACGTGCTCGTCTATTTCGAAGCGCACGCGGTTCGCCGCATCGCCCGTCAGCTTCAGACCTGTCTTTCCAATGGCGGCTGGCTGCTGACGGCCCCGACCGACCCGCCACTGTGGAAATACGCCCCCTTCGAGACGTCGATCACGTCCGCGGGCGTTGTCTATCGTCGCATCATGGCTCCGGACACACGTAAGAGCTCCACGGCGCGGGTCGCTCCTGTTCAACGCCAAGCCGGCAAACCAGCCGCGGGCGTTCCGCTCGCCCGGGCTCGCGTCGTACCCACGCAAAAAACGACCGGGGACGATGCCGCCGAGGCCATTGCCCGGCAAATCCGATCGCGTTTCGAGCTTGGCGAGGCCCGGGAGGCCGCGCGCCTTGCCGCCCAGGCGATCGAAAAGCATCCGCTATCCGCGGAACTGCACTTCCTTGAAGGCCTCTCCCGGATGGCCAGCGGCGAGACCGAAGCGGCGACGGCGGCACTCCGGCGGGTGGCCTATCTCGACGGCAAGCTGGCGGCTGCACAGTTCTTCCTCGGTGTCTGCCTCAAGGACAGCGATCCGCAGGCGGCCCTGCGCGCGCTTGAAAATGCGCTCTCGTCCTGCCTCTCTCGTTCGCCGCGCGAACACGTTGAGTTGATGCGCGAGGCGACCGCCGGACATCTGGCGCAGCGCGCACGGCGAGAGATCGCCTCGATCCGCGGACATCTCGGGAGCGAAGCCGGATGAACACACCTTCCCGCCCCGCCGCCCGTTCGCTCGACTGGACCGTCGTCAGAAACCGTATGGCAGCAGCGATAGAACAGACGGAAGCGCTTCTGGAAGCGGCGCAACAGGATTGCGAAGCGCAATACGAGCAACGATCGCCCCGCGCGGCGGTTGAGGTACCCGCCGGGCAAAACGAAGAACAGACCGTCGGTCTCGTGACCTTCGTCCTGGCCGGCCGCCAGCTTGCCTTGGAGATCCGCTACGTTTGCGAAATCGTTTCGCGGGCACGCGTCAGCCCGCTCCCCGGAATGCCCCCGCATGCCTGTGGCGTCTACGACCTGCGCGGTCAGCTGCTTCCCGTCTTCGATCTGCGCGGACCGGTCGGACTCCCGCGGGCGGCCGGCATCGCAAATGACTGGGCGATCGTGTGCGGACACGAGCGGCCCGAATTCCTGATACTTTCCGAAGCAGCCCCGGAAATCCTGGCGCTCTCCCCGGACGAGATCGGCGCAGCGGAGGGCGCTCCAGTTTCAGCCACGCCATGGCACCGGGCGACGACGAGATCCGGGACAGTCATTCTCGACGGCCGCCTCCTTTTGGACGACCGCCGCTTCTTTCTTGATGACGAGAAGATCACCGCCGGCGACGAGACGGAAAGGACCGAGTTCCATGAGTCCCCGACCAGCGAATAGCCTCTATGGCGCATTGGGGTTGGCAATGCTCCTATTCGTGGCAGCATCGGCGCTGCTCGTCGGGTTCAGCTTCGTTGCTCTGGAACGCGTGCGGGCCGATCTTGCGGCGACGTCCTCGCTCGGCAAGCAACGGCTCGCCTACCAGATGATCTACACGGCCAGTCACCTGGAACGAGCGGAGGGTCCGGCTCGGGCCGCTGCTGCCGACGAACTGCGCCGGTTGATGGCCCGCAATGAGCGGCTTCTTGCAAGTCTGGCGAATAGCGAAGAAGGGATCGGACTGGCGGCAGCGAACGATCCGGCTGCTCTCACGCAGCTTGAACAAGCCCGCCAGCAATGGCGGGATGAAGTCAGGCCCGTCCTGGAAACCGCTTTGGCCAGCGCACCGCTCAGTCGCGGCGCACTGGACGAGCTGGACCCGGAGATCAGAGCGTTTGCGGCGCGCCTGGACGGATTGATCAGTCGGATCGAACAGGCGGGAGAGACCCGGCTCCAGCGGTCCCAATTGCTGCAATTGGGTTTTTCGGCTCTCGCCCTTCTGCTGCTCCTTCATGTGCTTAGGGTCGGGCGTCGTCTGGCCCGCCGCACGCGCGCGCTCGCGGTGCTCGCCGAAAAGGTCAGCGCCGGTGACCTGGCGCAGAAGGCATCCGTGGATGGCAGCGACGAGCTCGCGGTTCTCGGCGCCTCGTTCAATGCGATGACCGGAAGGCTTGCAGGCATGATCGACAACGAGCGGGGCAGCAGGGAGAGGCTCGAGGCTTTGCTCGCCACGATTTCCGAAACGGCGCAACACCTCTCATCGTCCGCGGCCGAGATTCTCGCCGGCACCACGCAACAGGTCGAAGGCATGCGCGAGCAGTCCTCGGCCGTTGCCCAGACGGTCACGAGCGTCGACGAGGTCTTGCAGACGTCAGAACAGGCAGCGCAGCGCGCACAGCACGTTGCCGCCTCCTACGACAACGCCGTCAAGATCAGCAACGAGGGCCGCCGAGCGCTCGACGACACGGTGCAGGTGATGAATGCCGTCAGCGCGCGCACGGAAACGATCGCTGCGGATATCCTGTCGCTTGCGGAAAACAGCCTCGAAATCGGCGAAATCGTCTCGGTCGTTGCCGAGATCGCCGACCAGACGAACCTCCTGGCACTGAATGCTGCGATCGAGGCATCGCGTGCCGGCGAACACGGCAGGGGCTTCAATGTCGTCGCCAGCGAGATTCGGACGCTTGCCGACCAGTCGAAGTCTGCGACCACCAGGGTCCGCCGCATCCTCATGGAAATCCAGAAATCGACAAACTCCGCGGTCATCGGCGCAGAGGATGGATCCAAGAGCGTCAGCCGTGCGCTCGAGACGGTCAGCGAAGCGGGTGAAACCATCCGGCAACTGGAGGCGATCGTCGCCGATTCTGCGCGATCGGTCGCTCAAATCGCCGCCTCGGCGGGTCAGCAACGCGCCGGCATGAAGCAGATTCACGAAGCGATGCATTACATCGAACAGACCAGCAGCCAGAACCTCTCGGCGATACGGCAGGCCGAGGAGGCCGCGAAGGATCTGAACGAACTCGGCTCGAGGCTGAAGGAAATGCTCACCGACCACGGCAACGAACATGATAACACCTGAAGAACTCGACCCTGGCTTGCTGAACATGTTCACTCAGGAGGTGCGGGAACGCGCGTCGGAGATGGAAAACGCCGTGCTGGCTATCGAGGCCTCCGGCGACGCAGATCGGAAACGGCATCTGCAGGAAGAGCTTCTAAGAGTGGCGCATAGCCTCAAGGGTGCCGCCGGCCTGCTTCAGGTGCGCGGCGTGGAAACGATTTGTCACTGGATGGAGGAAATTCTCTCGATCGCTGCGAATGAAAGGCTTGTTCTCGAAAAACCGAGGCTGGACCTGCTGCTGTCGGCTGCGGACGCGATCACGGAGGCGGCCAAACTGCTCGAGAGCGGCGAGATACCTTCCCCCGCGCACGGCGAGGACGTGGTCGAAAAGCTGAAATTCGTCGCAGCGGCAGGCTCCGATGACGGCTCAGAGGAGGTGCAGCACAGTCCGGCCGTGGCAGAGCCGGAGATCGCAATTCGCGCAACCGACACCGACGGGTCCATGCGCGTCTCCGCCGCGCGTCTGGATGCGCTCCTTTACAGGAGCGGTGAAATGCTGACCTTCAATGCCGTCATGCGGCGTCATGCCGAGCAGGCCTCTTCGCTGCGCGAGGAAGCAAGAAAAATGCGCGCACCGACTGATCCCACCGGGCAGGTGGCGAGTGTCGAAGGCGGCCTGCGTCAGCTCGCGGCATTCCTCCGCCAGGATGTCCGCCTGATGCAAAGTGCCGTGACCGCACTTGACGAGGAGATCAGACTTGCGCGCACGCAGCCCTTTGCAGAGGCCTGCAAGGGCCTTGGCCGCATCGTCCGGGACGTGGCGGCGGCATCGGGCAAACGCGCAGAACTGGAGATCAGGGGCGGAGAGATCGAGGTTGATCGCTCCATTGTATCAGCGCTGCAGGATTCGCTTCGCCACCTCGTCCGCAATGCGGTTGCGCACGGAATCCAGACGCCGGAGGAGCGTTTGGCGGCAGGGCGGCCGGAAAAGGGCAGAATCCTGGTTTCGGCCGCGATGCGGGGAAACCGGATGGAGGTTCGTGTCGAAGACGACGGCCGTGGCCTGAATTTGACTTTGCTGAGTGCCGCGACGGGCGAAAGCACACACGGCAAGCAGGCCGAAGCGGATATCCTGCGGCGTGTCTTCGAGCCGGGCGTCTCCACGTCGGCCACCGTCACGAGCCTCTCAGGGCGCGGAATAGGTCTCGACATCGTCAAAAGCAATGTGGAAAGGCTGCGCGGCGCGGTCGACGTATCGCAGGTACCAACCGGCGGCGCTGTCTTCACCCTCACCCTGCCTCTGACCCTTGCAACGGTTCGCGTCCTGGAAGTTCTCGCGGGAGGACATGTGTTCACGATCGACACCGCGTCCGTCCAGCGCGTGATCCGGATCGACCGCCGGGACTTCACGCTGACAGAAGGCAGGAGTTTCGTCGGCACCCCCGCCGGCCCGATGCCCTTCGTGGATCTTTCGCATTGGCTCCGCCTCCAGCCGAACCGCAGCGATGCGAGCGAAACCACCCCGGCAGTCGTCGTCGACTCGCCGGGCGGGCCGACGGCGGTCCTCGTCGACGAAATCACCGGGGAACAGGAACTGCTCACACGATCGCTCGGTCCGCGCCTGGCGAATGTCCGGCGTTACAGCGGTGGCATGGTGCTCCCCGACGGCCGCATCGCCCTCCTCCTGAACGTCGCGGTTCTCGCCGAAGCTGCAGCGGAGGTGCGGCATAGCAACAACGTCGCGCGCCGGACCGTTGCTGCCGCTCGTCGGAAGGTCCTCGTCGTCGACGATTCGAAATATGTGCGAACATTGGTGAAGCTCATACTGGAAGGCGCAGGATACGATGTGACGATGGCGACCGACGGCACGGAAGCGTTGAAGCAGCTTCGCGACCACGGAGCCGACGTGGTCGTAGCCGACGTCGACATGCCGTCCATGAATGGCTTCGAGCTCACCCGGGCCATTCGCCAGTCGGACCGCTTTACCGGCACGCCCGTCGTACTCGTCACCGGACGGGAATCCCTGGAGGACAAGGTGAAAGGACTGCGTGCAGGCGCAAACGCCTATCTGAGGAAGGATCAGTTCGATGCGCACGACTTCCTGGAAACAATGCGGCAGGTCGTTTGAGGGAAGAGGATGGTACGAATTCTTCTCGCGACATCGACAGTCGAGCTCGAGGATCTCGTAAGGAGGGCGACCGAGGGGGACGCCTCTTCGGAGCTCTTAGTGATCGCGAGAAGCGGGAGAGACGCGGTTAGAATGACCGGCGAACTCTTGCCCGACATAGTCGCCGTGGAGCTCTGCCCTTCCGGGGATGACAGCGCAGAAACGGTCAGGGAGATAATGATCACGGCACCGACGCCGGTCGTAATGCTCTCCCATCGAGACGGTTCGCAGCTCGGGACCATTTCGGCGCGGGCGCTCGAAGCGGGCGCGCTCGCGGTCATCCCGGCGCCGGCCGCGCACGGCATGCCGCTCGAACAGCCCGCGATCGAAAAGTTCCTCTCGACGATGAAGGCGATGTCGCAGGTAAAGGTGGTCCGGCAATGGCGCCAGAAGGCCCGCGGAGATCGCGCGGCCAAAGACCAGCCGCCAGCGGCAAGGACGCCGACCGGAATCGTGGCGATCGCGGCCTCGACCGGTGGTCCGGCGGCGATCCGTGCGATACTGAAAGACATCCCAGCCGATTTCCCGGTGCCGATCCTCATCGTACAGCACATGTCGAACGGCTTCATCGACGGCGTTGCCGCCTCTCTCGACGCGACCGTGCCGCTCACGGTGAAGGTCGCCAGGAATGGAGAGCTCCTCAAACCCGGCACGGTCTACCTGGCGCCGGACAACTATCAGCTCGGCGTCTCGGGAAGGTCGCGCCTGCGCGTCGCGGACGATGCTCCCGTCAACGGCTTCAAGCCGTCCGGATCCTACCTCTTCGGCTCGATCGCGCGTGCCTTCAAAGGAGAGTCCCTCGCGGTCATCCTGACCGGAATGGGCGATGACGGAACCGAGGGGCTTCGGGCACTGCGCATGGCGGGCGGCAAGGCAATCGCGCAGGATGAGAAGAGCTCGGTCGTCTTCGGCATGCCGAAGTCGGCGATCGGTGCCGGTCTCGTGGACCTGGTGCTGCCTCTGGAAAGCATAGCCGAGAACATCACTGCCATCACCCGCGGACGAGGCGAACCGGAAGGGGAAACAAGGACATGAAGGTCGTGGCGCCCACGCGTCGGACTTGACGCGCAGGCGCCACAACGTCCCCGTCTTCCCCGTCTAGATGCTCATGATCTGAATGACCGCGGGCGTGATGATCACCGCAAAGAGGACGGGCAGGAAGAACAGGATCATCGGCACGGTGAGCTTGGGCGGAAGAGCGGCTGCTCTTTTCTCGGCCTCGCTCATGCGCATGTCTCGGTTTTCCTGTGCCATCACGCGCAACGCCTGGCCGAGAGGCGTGCCGTATTTCTCCGCCTGGATGAGGCTGGTGACGACGGCGCGCACGCCCTCCACGCCGGTTCTCTGCCCCAGATTCTCGAAGGCCTGTCGCCGGTCCTGCAGGTAGGAAAGCTCCGCAGTGGTCAGCAGGATCTCCTCCGCAGTCTCCGGCGCTTGCGTGCCGATCTCCTCGCCAACCTTGCGGAAGGCGCTTTCGACCCCCATGCCGGCTTCGACAGTGATCAACAGAAGGTCCAGCGCCTCCGGCCAGGAACGCCGGATCGACTGCTGCCGCTTGGTGATCCTGTTCCTGACGAAGATCGCCGGAGAGAAATATCCGAGTGCGCCCATGGCGGCGGCCATCGCCACCACTAAAAACAGCGGCGCCTCCGGGCGGACGACCAACAGGATGTAAAGCAAGCAGGCCGCGAAGATGGCAACCGGCGCGATCAGCCGGAAAGCAAGAAAGGCGGTCACTGCCGCATGGCCACGATAGCCCGCCATGCTCAACTTGCGGACGATCTCGCCGTCCTCCGCCTGCTTGGCAAGCCGGAAGCGGTCCACGATCGTCTGAAAGAGGCGCTTGGGTTCCACACGCAAGGATACCTTGCTCTTCTCTTCCAGCCGGGCGCGTTCGCGCCGGCGGATCTGCTCGCGTTCGCCCTCCACCCTTCGCATACGCTCCGAAAGCGTGTCCCGGAAGACGTAAGGCCAGGATATGACGACGACCGCTGAAAAGGCGGAAAAGCCTGCCATTATGGCCGCCAACTGTTCCGGGTCTGGGATATGGACGCCTAGGTTCATCTCAAGTTCTCAGAAGTCGAAGTTGATCATCTTGCGCATGACGAGGATGCCGATGCCCATCCACAGCCCGCAGCAAACGAGTACGACCTTGCCGATCGTCGTCGTGAACAGGAGCGTCATGTAGTCCGGGCTCGTGAAATAAACGGCGCCCGCGACGACGAACGGCAAGGCACCGATGATGCCGGCCGAGGACTTCGCCTCCGCGCTCATCGCCTTGATCTTGGCTTTCATCTTCTTGCGCTCGCGCAGCACCTTGGACAGATTCCCGAGCGCTTCCGAAAGGCTGCCGCCGGTGCGGCTCTGAATGGCGACGACGATGGCAAAGAAGTTGGCTTCGGCCAGCGGCATGCGTTCGATCATACGCTTCACGGCCTCGTCCACCGGTATGCCCAGCGTCTGGTCCTGAACGATCGCGAAAAACTCGCCCTTGACCGGCTCCTGCGCTTCCGTGGCAATGACCCTCAGGCAATCCGGCATCGGCAGGCCTGCCTTGAGCCCTCTAACGATCACGTCCACGGCGTTCGGAAACTCTGCAGTGAAGCGGGCGAAGCGCGCATTGCGCTTGATGTTCACATAGAGGTGCGGCAGGAGCAGCCCGCCGGCGATGGCGAAGCCGGCCGACACCAGCGGGCCGAGGCCCAACAGTAGCAGCGTCACGGCCCAGGTGGCCAGCGCAGCGACGGCACAGACGAGGAAATACGCCTTGCGGGACCAATGAAGGCCGGACTGACGGAGCCTGGCCGAAAGCGTCACCTTGCCTTTGCGCGCATTCGCCTGGCGCTTCTCCTCTATCTCGCGCAGCGTCTTTTCCACCGACCGGCGGCGGTCGCGGCCATCCGTCTCCGCTGGCTCGCTTCGCGTGTCTTCCGCCCGCGCCGAAATTCGCTCGAACCTCTGGCGATAGGCGCTTGCCTTGGAGACACGCGGATAGAACGCGGCCACCATCACGCCCCCGATGCTGGTGGACGCCAGGAGGAAGACGAAGACGGGAAACAGGAAAGAAATCGCCATCGGCTTAGGCCCTGTGTCAGCGTTTGGTTCAAGCGGCGGCCTTCAATTCCGCCGCGTCGAGGGCGGCGGCAAGCCGGGCCTCTTCGCCGTAATAGCGCGCGCGATCCCAGAACGCCGGGCGCCCTATGCCGGTCGAGCGGTGTCTTCCGATGATGCTTCCCTTCTCGTCTTCGCCGAGAATGTCGTAGACGAAGAGATCCTGTGTCGTGACCACGTCGCCTTCCATACCGAGCACTTCGGTGATGTGAGTGATCCGGCGCGAACCATCGCGAAGGCGCGCCGCCTGCACGATCACATCGACCGACGAGACGAGCATCTCCCGGATCGTCTTAGCCGGCAGCGAACTCCCGCCCATGGTGATCATCGCCTCGATGCGTGCCATCGCTTCGCGCGGGGAGTTGGCGTGGAGCGTTCCCATCGAGCCGTCGTGGCCGGTATTCATCGCCTGTAGCAGATCGAAGGCCTCGGGCCCGCGCACCTCGCCGACGATAATCCGCTCGGGCCGCATGCGCAGGCAGTTCTTTACGAGGTTGCGCATGGTGATCTCGCCCTGCCCCTCGATGTTCGGCGGCCGCGTTTCGAGGCGCACGACATGGGGCTGCTGCAGTTGAAGCTCCGCCGCATCCTCGCAGGTGATGACGCGCTCGCCGTGGTCGATATAACCGGTCAGGCAGTTCAGAAGCGTCGTCTTGCCGGAGCCGGTACCGCCGGAAATGAGGACGTTGCAGCGCACGCGTCCGATGATCTTGAGAACCTCGGCGCCCTCCGGCGAGATCGAGCCGAACCGGACCAGCTGGTCGAGGGTCAGCTTTTCCTTTTTGAACTTGCGGATCGTCAGCGTCGGGCCGTCGATTGCCAGTGGAGGTGCGATCACGTTGACACGGGAACCGTCGCCCAGACGCGCGTCGCAGATGGGGCTCGATTCGTCGACGCGCCGGCCAACCTGGCTCACGATGCGCTGGCAGATGTTGAGGAGCTGCTCGTTGTCGCGAAAGCGGATCCCCGTCTCCTGCACCCGCCCATTCACCTCGATGAAGACCTGGTTTGCGCCATTGACCATGATGTCGGCGATGTCGTCGCGTGCGAGCAGGGGTTCTAACGGGCCATAGCCCAGAATGTCGTTGCAGATGTCGCTGAGAAGACTGTTCTGCTCGGCCATCGAGATGCCGGCTTTCTTGGCCACGACGATGTCATTGACGATCGCGCCGATTTCCTTACGCGCCTGCTCGCCGTCCATGCCGGAGAGTGCCCCAACGTCGATCGTCGCGATGAGGGCGCTGAAGATTTCCTTCTTCAGGCTGTAATACTGTTCGCCTTTCTCGGATTTCGCGGTCGCCGGTACTTGGGTCGGCTTCAAAACTTGGAGAGGGGCGGGCGCGGCCTGCGGTTCGTTTTCGACCACGGGCTGGACCGCTGCTTCGGAAATCCGTTCCTCTGAAATGGATTTCTTGCCGAACATCGTTGTCGCTCCGCTCTCGGGTTGAGGTATTTGGGATCGTTAAATGCAAAAGCGGAAGGCATGCCTTCCGCTTCGCTTGGCGACCGGCACGCGATGGCGGGACCGTCAGAGCGCCGTTGCGATAGCGCCGAACTTGGTAACTAGGTCGGTGCCGATGGTCTGCACTGTGCCGATGATCACGACGGCGATGAGGCCGGCGATCAAACCATATTCGATAGCGGTGGCACCGGATTCGTTGCGAACGAAGCGGACAAGAAGATTTTTCATGGTTCGGTCCTTCATGGGTTGGAGAAAGTGCCGAAACCAGGTTCGGCGTCACAGGGCCGGGCCGGGTTCTGCCTCGTGTCCCGCTTGCTGTGTGGCCCTTATATAGACTTTGTTAACCCTCCTGATCCATTCAGCCTGATGGCCGAGCCGGCGGAGCAAATGGCTCGTCCGGTTGGTCTAGTCCGATCGCCCGACCGCAATTTGCGGCTGCCCAGGGTTGCTATGCGTCGCGATCCATTGGTTATCCGAGACGATCCGATCCGCATCCGGATAGCCGTGGCCGCCGCCAACAGATTGTGCAAAAGAGGCAGTCGACGCCCCTGGGCCACGCCCGGAAATTTCGGTCAACCGATCGGAATGCGTCGTGACAGGTTGAGGCTGACGGGGCTTTGGGCGAGACCCGGGATGACGAAGGTAAAGGGATAGCGGATCGACAGCACTCGGAAGGCTATGCCGTCCACCGTTTCCTTGCTGACGGCGATAGTGAGCAGCGTCGGATCGCCGCTGTGAAAGCTCTCGCGCACCGCGCCGGCTAGCTTGGTCTGTGCTTCGCTATCCGTAGCATCACGCGCGATCTGCCCGATCAACACCCGCCGAGCGGCAACGTCGACGGCGTGCGAGAGTTCATTGCGCACGTAAAAGGCGCGGCCGAACTCGATGATGCCGAAGACGAGCAGCAGCAAAGGCAGGCATACGAGCGCGAATTCCACCGCCGTGGCGCCTGACTGACTGTGCAAAAGGCGGCGGAGGATGGCGGGCGGAGCCCTCATTGGACTTGCACCTGCATGGAGGACCCGAGCTCGAACACGGGAAGTACCGCCGGCAGGGACATCGGTCGATAGGACTTTGCAGCCGCGAGGCGATAATAAACGAATTGCGGCTTCGCGTTCGCGCAGGTGACCATTCCGCATTGCGGCGCGGCCTCAGGTGCCACATCGGCATTTTCCGGGCAGGCGCAGTAGCGCTTCACCGCCGGCAGCGTGGCGCTCGCCAGACGCGGGCTCTGGGCCAAAGTGGAAACGAGCACCTTTTGGACCTGCGCCGCACCGGGATCCGCCAGGGCGGCCTGCGCACCGGCGCGAAGGACATGGTCGATCGTCATCCGTTCATGGATCGCAAGGCCGAGATCGGCCGTCGCCACGAGACCGAGAGCGAGGACCGGCGCGATCAGCGCGAATTCGACCGCCGAAGCACCAGCCTCGGAGGTCTTCAATTCGCCAGTCTTTTTGCGCAGCATGGAAGGCGCCTTCGGCTTTCCGCGCTTGAAGACCCTATGCAGCAACGCTTTGACGCCCTTCTGCCGCGTCCGTCTCTCCAGTGTTCCGCCGACCCGCCAGGCAAGCGAAACAATGGCTTTCCCCGCCTTCGAATTCGGTGCCGACTCGATGACCAGCCGGCCGTTATTGGCCGCGGCGCCGAACAAGGGCGGGTCGAACGCCAGAGTGACGCTCTCTTCCAGACCGACGGCCGCGGCGAAATCCTTCGGCTTGATTTCCTGGAGTTTCGGCGTGCCGACCTTGTTGAGCACAAGCCGCGGCGGCGGATCGTTCGGCCGCGCCTTCTTCAGGAAATCGATCAGATTCTTGGCATTGCGCATGCCGGCCAGATCGGGCGTCGCCGTCACGACGATTTCGTCCGCCTCATGCAGGATCTTCCTCGTCCACTGCGTCAGAATGTGCGGCAGATCGACAACGACATGCCAGGAGCTCGAACGAGCGACGTCGAGGAGATGATCGACGTCCTCCTCGCGCAGATTGATGAACTTGTCGAGATCCGTGGTTGCCGGAAGCAGGTGCAGGCGATCCGTGTAGCTCACCGCCAGGCGTCGCAGCAGCACGTCGTCGAGCCGATCGGGACTCTGAAGCACATCCACCATGCCGTGCTTAGCCTCGATGTCGAAGTTCAGGCCGAGCGTACCGGACTGAAGATCGAGATCCGCCAGAAGAACATCGGCATCCACCCGCTCGGACATGGCGTAGGCCACATTCTGTGCGAGCGTGGAAGAGCCGGTTCCCCCCTTGGCCCCGACGAATGCGACGATGCGCCCCAGCTTTTCCTGGGTGGAGGCGCGAAAGCAGCGGTGCACCGCCGCGACGAAGTCCATCGGTTCGAGCGGCGTGACGAGATAGTCGCTCACACCGGCGTCCAGAAGCTTCTTGTAGAGACCTACATCGTTGGAGCGGCCGATGACGATGACCTTCGTCCCTGTGACGCATTCCATTGCGAGCGTTTCCAGTGCGGCCATCAGTTGGGCTTCCCCTTCTTCGCTCTCCACGACGACGAGGTTCGGCGATGTGACGTCGCCATACAGCGCGGTCGCCTCTTTCATTCCTCCAGCCTTCACCGTCACGGTGGCACGCGCCATGCGACGGTCGATCGCCGCCGTGCCGATAGCCTCCCTCACCGCTTCTGACTGGCAGAAGACGGCGATGTCCAGTTTCGGTATGGGTAATAGCGCAGCGGTCATCGGCTGCGGGGCTTCCTTGGTTTCGCTATCGAGCTGTTTCATCTTCGGAATTTCCATAAAAGGATCAGCTGCCGTCGGAACGGGAGGGGACTTCCACCATCGACATGCGTCCGCCGTTGAAAAAGCGCACCACGCCGCGTCGGGTTCCCTCGGCTTCCACGACCGGGGCCTCGTGATTGTCGGTGATCGCCCGAAGTGCGAGCGAAACCGTGCCGGAGGCCTCCGCCGCCGCGACGGCCGCGATCTGTTCGGGATCCACTTCGAGCGTGGCGGTCTTCCCGATGACCGAGGTCCCATCGGAAGCCTGCGAAACGGTCTGATCGACGGCGAGGACGCGAATGTTGGATAGAATCGCCCGGCTGACGACCTTACCGGCGTCGCCGGAGGCGTCAGGCCGCGCAACGGTGTGAATGACGTCGACATGGTCGTTCGGCAGGATGAAGCCACCGGCGGTGCTCTCGGCCGTGACGCGAACGGCAATCGCCCGCTTTCCCGAAGGCAGCAAGCTGGACAGATAACCCGTGCCGCCCTGCGCAAGCTTGTCCTCGCGAATCGGTTCTCCCGCTACGAAGCCGCTTAAGGCGAGCGAACCCTTGAGCGCTGTCGTCGCATCGGGTCGGGAACTGCGGCTGATGAAGACAGGAGGGATTTCGCCTTCCCACGGTTGCCAACGCAGTTGGCTCTCTTCGATCGCCGCGCCGCGTTTGAGTTCCGCCGCGGCGACGAGCACCTCCTGCGCGGGCGTCTCTTGAACCTCTGCAACCTCGATCGCAGGCTGATCGCCGACGCCGAGCGCCAGCCAGGAGGCGGCTCCGCCGGATGCCAGTGCGAGCAGGAGAATGACGATACGGATCATGGATTAAACCTCGTCTTGCGCCAGCGGACGGTGGCGGGGTCGATCAAAGAAGGGCGGAGCACCAGTGGCTTTCCGGCAGCAGCAAAAGGGCAGCCGGCGCCATTGCCGCGCCATAGGGAATGCCCGTCTCGCGGTCGAGCAGACGCTTCGCCCAGGCGTTTTTCTTCAGGACGAGCGGTAGAGGCACCCGTCGAAGCTGAAGAAGCCCAAGCGTCAGCGCCGCGCCGATAACCGACGTGTAGATGATGAAAGGGAGCGCAAGGTCGGCGCCGAGCCAGAGCACGGCGACAGGCAGGAGTTTCGCGTCACCGCCGCCGATCCAGCCGGCAGCAAAGAGTACGAAAGTGCAAGCGAGCACGACCGAGGCAACGAGAGCGCTTGACGAGACAGTGGCTATGTCCAGCCCTGCAGCGGGCGCAAGAACGGCGAAGGCGATCACCAGGAAGACGACCAGGCGATTGGATATGGTCATCGTCGCCACGTCCCTGATGCCGGCGTAAGTCATCGCTCCGGCAAAGACAAAAAAGGCGAGCCAGGCTGCGGATATCGAGATCATCTTCGATGCCTCATGCACAAGGGCCGATGGGCCGGTTGGAATGTCCGCAATGTGCCTATCGAGCCAAGGAATATCCATTCGACCTGATGGACTAGGCACGCCAGGCAGGGCTGCGACCCGGACTAGGCCGACTGGCCGAATCGCCGGATTTCAGAACTGGCTCACACCCGCACAATCGGACGACTTCAGGATCAACAATATCGCCGAAAGTGCCAGACTTCAGGAAGAGTCCTCCGCCGCGCTGACACGCCTCCTCGCTGCACCGCTTCTATCTCCTTGCTGGTCGGCGGGATTGGTATCATGAACATCATGCTGGTCTCGGTCACCGAACGCACCCGCGAGATCGGCATACGCATGGCAATCGGAACAAAGCCAGCAACGATCATGGCCCAGTTCCTCGCCGAGGCCACAATTCTTTCGATAGCAGGCGGCTTCGCCGGCGCTGCAATCGGTTTTGCCGCGGCAGTCATTGTCGAAAGGTAGTTTGGCATGCTGGTCAAGCTTTCGGCCGACCCAGTGGTGCTTGCCTTCTTCTTCTCCGCGCTGGTCGGTAGTCACATTCGGGCTCTATCCGGCGATGCGCGCTGCGCAGAAGTCGCCGCTGGAAGCGCTGCGTTACGAATAGTTGCGGTAGCTAACGCGTTTTGTCCTCGTTGATCTTAGCAGGGCACCCAAGCTGACTTCAGGAGTTCGCGCGGATCTTCCCCGGATCGCTCGTGTCAAGGTTCTTAAGCCATGACTGCGCCTTCGTGAATTCGACGCCGATCTCGCAGTCGTTCTGCCAGGCCACCCACCCGGAAACACTGATGCATTCGGGGATGAAGAGCAGTTCGATTTCGTTTTCGACAGCCAACGAAGCCTTAAACCGCAATCGCGCACCCCTTGAATTGATGTCGACAATGAGACAGTCGATACCAAAGCCTCCCTTGCCGCCCAGCACGAGGCGGGCGCGTTTAAGAGACTTCCTTCTTGCGAGTCGGCGGGATTCGGCATCACCCATAACGATTTCCTTTTCCGGAGCGTCCACAGAAACTGGGATCTACGACGCATGCTATTCGATCAGCGATACCGTCCGGCCGGCCCAGATGGTGTTGCTGCTGTCGCAGGCCGACTGCATCGTTGAACTGCCGGTGAACGTGATCTGGTCGGCGATCAATTGCGTGCACCCGTTTGTCGTCGCCGAATTGCCCTTGTAACTGATCGCAGATGCCGGCGTGTAGATCGCCCCGGTCAAAATAGAATTTGCTGTGCCGTTAATGGAATGGCTCACGGTGCTCTGGCGGCCGCCGAAGAATAGTATACCGGAGTATGGTCCTGAAGTCGGAGCCTTCAGGTCGAGCGAAACATTTCCCCGCAGATCCAAGGAGGAATCTTTCAAATAGAAGGTGACGCCGTCGCCCCGGAGGCTGGCCGATGACGCCGAATTCGGATCGCTTGAGTTTGCCGTGAAGCTGCCCCCCTCGACAATGTAGAGGCCGGGTCCGAATATCACCGTTCCTTTGACATCCAATCCGTTGCAGAAGCGCATGACCTTCATGCCGCTGGGATGGTTTTCTGCTGGCGTCAAGTACGTTGTCTTGTTGGGATTGCCCACACTTCTGCCGTTGCAGGTACCCGACCCTATGGGTTCGGCTACATTCGCATAGGGATCAAGAGTCACCGGTGCATTTTGGCGAACCTCCTGGCACACGCTCTGCCTGAGACCGAGAGTCGTAACAGCCTTGCCGACTGTATAGACGCAGTCAGCATTCATAGATGCGGAGCCGGACATGAGGAATGAATCTGCAGCGTTCGAATTAGACGCCACAGTGCAACCTTTCAGGTCGACCGAAGTCGATCCGGAGACAGTCACGGCGCCGGATTTGGTCGGCGAAAGCGCCAGCACGCAGGCTACCGATCCGCCCTCGACCTTCGCCACTGCTCGGGCTTTCATGTTGACGGGGTCTGGTGAGAAGATCGAGGAGAACAGCCGCGGATGCGTTTCCGTCAGAGCGACCTCGAGCGTGTTTTGAGACGGGTTCGCCGTCAACGTGCCGGTCGCCGGAGAGTAGCCGCTCGCGGACGCAACACGTTTTGCAGCAGCCTCGAGTGCTGGTCTTTGATCCCCCGCGAGCAACCGGACCGCCCCTGAATAGGCGGCGACGTCAGCAGCGTGCTGCAACTTGCGCTGCTTCATATACCAGTACCCGGTCTCGGCGCCGAGGCCCATCGCTCCGACGAGCACAGGAAAGGTGATCGCGGCAATAACGGCCACGGTGCCACGCTGGTCAATTGCCAGCGCACGGAGCGTACCCGATGGCCTTGTATCGTCAATCTCGGTATTGGAGTTCCCGACCATGGCAATATCCCGATGCTGATCAAGTTTCGGGGGGTATAGCCGTTTCCGTCCTGCCTTTCGATTCGGCCACATAGACTAGTCCTGACGGCGCTGCTCCTGAATACGTTGAGAGCAGACCGTAGACTGCCTTCTGTCCGATGGATGCAATGCGCCAACAGCGGTCGCACGACAGTTTCCGATCGCCGGCTGGAATCGACCCGTTAGAGCTTACGAGCGGCTACTTTTGTAGCCGGTTGGAACGCAAGGGGACGTCCAGCCGTTGTCTTCCACTGTCATCAAAGCAGGAGTTTTCCCATGTACAGGCGCTCAACAGGGGCCGTCTTGGCGCTGGCTGTGTCGGCTCTGGTCAGGCCCGCCGAAGCCGACGAGCAAAAGACGCCAATTGTTCCCGTTCAGCAAAGAAGCGTGGCAGCCGAAGGGGTGGAGCGGCTCGTCGTTGACTTTGCCAAGACCGTTGCGCTTCCGCGGCCGGCGAGCACAGTCATCATCGGCAATACGGGAATAGCGCAGGCAAGCCTCAGCGACGACAGAACCGTGATCCTCACCGGCAAAACGCCCGGCTCTACGAACCTGATCGTGATCGACAGCGACGGCGCCGAAGTGACGAACCTCATTCTGGATGTCGTCGCGGGCAGCGGTCGTCTGGTGACGGTTCATCAGGGCGTGCGGCGGGCGACCTTTACATGCGGAAGGCGCTGCGACCCGGTGCTGCTCGTCGGGGACGATGCCGACCACTTCAACGCCACGGCCTCACAAATTGCCGCGCGCAACGGCTTTTCCGCCGCTTCCCCGGACAATCAGCAGTGACGGCATCTAGATCGCATGTCCGCCCATCACACCATAAAACTATGCTCGCGGTGGCCGCTGAATCTCCACCGGCGTCTTCATGATGATTTCCCGATGCGGAAAGGGAATGGATATCCCCGCCTCTTTGAAGGCATCCCATAATGCCATCAGAACTTGGCCGCGCACATTCGTGAGACCGTTGGCCGGATCCGAGATCCAGAAGCGGAGGCGGAAATCCAGCGAGGAGGCACCAAAGGCGGTCATCCAGCAGACCGGCGCCTTGTAGGCATTGACGACGCGGGGAACGGTCGATGCAGTGCCGATGGCGATCCGTACCACCTCATGCGGATCGCTGTCGTAGGATGTGCCGAAATCGACATCGATCCGGACGTAGTCGCTGGAAAATGACCAGTTCACCACCTGCTGCGAGATGAAGTCCTCATTGGGGATAAGGTATTCCTTCCCGTCGCGGGTAATGACCGACACGAAACGTGCACGGAGGTCGCGGATGGATCCGAACGTGTCGCCGAGCGTGATCGTGTCGCCGGGCTTGATCGACTTGTCGAGCAGGATGATGATCCCGGAGATGAAATTGGACACGACCTTCTGCAGTCCGAAGCCGACGCCGACACCGACAGCTCCCGAAAAGACCGTCAGCGCCGTGAGATCGATACCCGTCGCGGACAATGCGATTGCACCGGCGATCATGATCAGGACGATCTTGATGACCTTGCTGATCAGCACTTTGAACGATGGCGAAAGGTCACCCGAACGCTGAACCCAATGGGCAAGCACATTGCCGACGAGCACTGCGACCCAGATAAGCGCGACTGTCAGAACAACCGCCTTCAGAACGGTCAGCAGTGAAAGACGCATCACCCCCAGATTGACTGCCGCAGCATCGAGCGCCGACAGGACAGGACCATCAAGGCCGGTGGCGTATACGGCGAGGTATCCCCAGCTTACGATCGCCACCAAGCGCGACAAGGTCGGGTTGCGGATGATCTTGGTCAGGACGGAAATTAGGAACCAGGCGGCCGCCAGGGACAGCGCCGTAGAAACCAGCCATCGCTGCGACGGCCAGGTACCCTGTTTGAGAATGACGTTTGCAAGCCACAGCCACAGGGTCAGAAAAAGCCATCTCAGGCGGCGCATGAAGGCAATGATGACCCGCAGCAGATCTGGATTGCCCTTGATGCGCCGAGCCCTGGTTTCCATCGCCGGCTCGGTTCTGGATGCGACGAAGGAGGCAAAAACGTAACCGGCGGCGATAATCCCAAGCTGGTAAAACGTCCATTCGCTGAGCACGAATGTCCTGAACCAGATTTCAAGCGGTCGAACAATCTGCATGAAATCCACGGCGGAGCCCCTTGAACTAGATCTGCAAACCCCCCTGTTGCCAAAATGTTAGCAGGAAAACCGTTACACACTTCCTGAAAGCGCTCTAGATGGAGACTCCCGCCTTGCGGAGTCCGTCTACCATCCGGTCCATCAGATGGGGGTCCTGGTACGGTAAGGATCGCCTCAGGTGGTCGACGGAAAAGCTCGGATTGACCCCCAATACTTCCCGCCAATAGCCCCGCGCTTCTTCGTGCCGCCCGGTACGACCATAGAGGCAGGCAAGATAAAAGCGCGTCATGTCCGATCGGGGTGCAAGCATCAGCCGACGTTTGAAGGCGACCTCGGCCTCGTCAAAACGCCCGAGATTCAACAAGGCCCTCCCTTGGAAATGCAGCGACAGGTCGAATTGCGGGTCCAACCGGTGGGCGCGTGTGTACAGCGTCAGGGCCTCTTCGTGCCGGCCCTGGAAATCCCGTATGGTGCCGAGTGCCGTATAGGCGTTTGCGGAATTGGGGTCGAGTTCGATCGCTCGCTCTGCAGCGTGCTCCGCCTCGTCCAGACGCCGCATCCAGGAAAGGGCAAGCGCGAGCGTGTAATGGCCTTGCGGCTCGGTGTCGTCGGTATCGATGGCCTTTTGGGCCAGTTCTAACGCCTGTGTCAGATTGTCAGGCGTCGCGCCGTTCCACTGATTGATGAAGTCGGTCAAGGCAATGATCGAAAGCGAAGCATGGGCAGCCGCCATCCCTGGATCGATCTCGAGGACGCCGTGCAGCATGCGGCGGGCCTCCATGGACGACAGCGCGCTGAACTGCAGGATCGCCTGGCGGGAGCGGACGAGCAGGTCATAGGCCTGCGGGTCGACCTTGCCGCGGCTCTCGCGCCGCTCCTCTTCGCCGGCCGTCAGCTTGACGCGCAGTGCGTTGACGATGGTGCGCGTCACCTCATCCTGTACGGCGAAGATATCTTCAAGGCCGCGATCGTAGCGCTCGGCCCACAAATGGCCGCCGGTCGTACCGTCGATCATCTGGGCGTTGATGCGGATGCGATTGGCTGCCCTGCGTACGCTGCCTTCCAAGACATAGCGTACACCTAGTTCCCGGCTCACCTTGCGGATGTCCGGCGTCTTGCCTTTGTAGGCGAAAGAGGAATTTCGGGCGATTACGAAAAGGCCGGAAACCTTCGAGAGATCGGTGATGATGTCTTCGGTGATGCCATCGGCAAAATAACCTTGCTCCGGGTCGCCGGACATGTTGTCAAATGGAAGGACGGCTATGGACGGCCTCGCCGGAAGCTGCGGAGGCGGTTCGGCAGCAATCTCGGGGGGCTCGTTCGTGCGGTCGTTAGGTGACCAGGTCCAGATGTGCACCGGCCGCTCGATGTTCTTGACTTCATGATAACCGCTGTCGACGAAGTCGATGTCGGTGCGACCATGCACATATTCATGAATTCCATCAGAAATCGCCACGCCGCCGGGATCGGCAAGCGCTTCGATACGGGCAGCTACATTGACCCCGTCGCCGAAAAGATCGCTGTCCTCAACCATGATGTCACCGAGATTGACACCGACGCGCAGTACGATAGCCCAGTCTTCCGGCAGGCCTCTGTTGGCAGCCGCCATCGCCTGCTGAAGTGCTGCTGCGCATTCGACGGCGTTGACCGCGCTGCCGAATTCGACGAGCACGCCGTCGCCAGTCCACTTGAAGACACGGCCCTGGTGAATGCCGACGAGCGGCTCCAACACCTCTTTCCACCGAGCCATAAGCAATGTGTGCGTGCTTTTTTCGTCCCGCTCCATGAGTCGGCTGTAACCGACCGCGTCAGCGGCCAGAATGGCTGCAAGTCGACGTCTGATGGGTTCCTTGGCCATAGGCAATAGCGCCTTCCTAGTGCCCGCAGATCAAAAATACTGCCGTCCATTCGGCAGCGCATTGATGCGCTCTCGCGTCAAACATGCAGAACCGCTTCGAGAGGAGCAGAACTCAGTTTTGCTCCAAAAGTGCCCGTGCGAGTTCTTCCCATTCTTCGTCGACCGTCAGGGTCGACGGTGCGATACCGCATCGGCGATACCAATATTCGGCGTTGGATTGATCGCCTTCCTTGCGGTGGAGATAGGCATGCACATGCATGCCCGCCCTATCCTCGTGCTCCTGCGCGCGTTCGTGCGCCTTGTTCCAATCGCCCTTTCCATCCCACCACAGCGCCTGCAGCGCATGGCTTAGACCGGCGGGCGGCTGTGGCTTGGCAAGCGAACCTCTGAAGGCCGGCAAATCCAAATCATCCATCCTCTTGAAATCGAAGCTCCGATAATACGCTTGCCCGGCCCCGAGCGGTAGCGTGCATCGGGCTAGATTCGGGGTACGCCTACCTACGCTGTCGGGAACGATCGAAATCGGGCGCCGCATGCAATCCCGCTATGCCGCATCAAACCGCGCAAGCCTCTTCTTGAGCAGCAAGTTCTGCGCATGAAGCTGTTCCGCCAGCAGCCTCCTGAGCCGCTTGTTGTCTGCGTCAAGGGCAGCGAGCTCATCGAGGGAGATCGGATTCTTGACCGTCCCGGCTTGTGCCTTTGAATCTTCGTGTCCGCCCTTCGAGCTCTGCGCGATCGTCGGGGTGGGAGCGCGCTTCGTGCGCTTTCGAGGAGCGTCCCTCGTTGCTCGAGGCTGCGATCCCGGTTGGCGCTCCTGCTGCCTAACCGCGTCAATCTCTGCTCCGTCGGCGGGCGGCATCACTGCTCCTGCAGTGTCGACATCGCCCGCCTCTTCGTTGATAGGTTCCGATTTGGCTGGGCCGGCCGGCACGATTTCAGCTGAGTAAGACGCGGCGGGTGCTTCAGTCGGACTGAACAGATGCGCCGCCTTCTCTTCGACTTCGCGCGCCAGAGCCTTCAGATCCGTGTCTCCCCAGATTGAGTTTTTCGGGGCTTTTGACTGTCGTCGCGCCGACTTGATTTCTACAACGAATCTCCGTTGTGGCGTCTTCATATACTCTCGGTCCCAAGCGAAGCGTGAAAAGACAACGCCGTTCGGCGCCGCGGCATTTCTGATGGCGCACCAATACAGCCCCTTTCCGCCCGCTTCAACTCCTCCGCGCGCGAGGCGGCTCTCTGCCTCACGCGCCAACTCGCTTCCCTTTCACGAGGGAGGGCGGGGAAACAGCAGCGCGAATTTTGCCGGCGCAACGTGAAACCGGGAGCGAATTCAAGTATATGGCGTGCCGCGCGTTCCGGTGGTGGTCAATCCATCCCAAGCCTCTTGCGCAGTTCGGCATTTTCCGCTCGCAACTTTTCCGCCAGAAGACTGCGGAGCCTCTGGTTTTCTTCTTCGAGCCGAACGAGATCCGCCAGCTCTTCACCAACGGGAAGAGGCTTCTCGGCCTTCTGCTCAACCGGTTTAACGGTCCGCTTCCACTGATAGTAGGTTTGCTCCGAAATGCCGGCACTCTTGATAGCGTGCTTGAGTGTACCTTTGCCTTCGTTGACTTGCGTCTCTATCAGCTTGAGCTTCTCCTTTCTCTCTTGTTCGCTATACCTCCTCGGCTTAGCGGCCGGCGCCTCTGATGGAGCTCGCCCTGTTTCGGCAGCCGTCTTCCGGCGTCGTGGCGACCTCTTCTTCTTGGCCGCTGCTGCTTTCACGTCGGCATCCGGCGCGACGGCCGCAGCAATTGACCCTGTGTTACTCTCGTCAGCCATCATTAATGCCCTCCTTAGTCATCATTTGTTTTCTGCTGAGTGCACCACAGAGTCAACACAACCATCAAACATCCGCTTTACCGCGCACCGGCCGCGAATGTGGGCCATTGCAATGCTCACCTCATCTCCATCTTGACCGGTTAGGCGGCAGGTGTGTGCGACAAGTCACACTACGGGATGCTAGGGGTGGCCCCTGCGGGCGGGGGTCAAGCCACTAAACAGGAGACTTCTCGATGAGCAGAACTGTCACGAATGCCCCAGGCGAGCCGCTGTCCTATAGCGGTAGTTCTACGGCATGGTTTTCCGCCAGCGGGTCCGGACCGCTGCTCTACGGAACGGCCGGCAACGATTCCATGTGGGCTGACAGTTCCGTCGATGTCACCATGATCGGGGGCACAGGCGACGATATCTACTATCTTTATTCGGGGGCCAACCGGGCCTCCGAGGCGTCCGGCGCGGGCGTCGATACCATCAGCACCTGGATGAGCTATTCCCTGCCGGAGAATTTCGAGAACCTGACGGTCACCGGCGCCGAAGGTTTTGGTTTCGGCAATAGTGCCAACAACATCATCAGCGGCGGCTCAGGCAGCCAGACGATCGATGGTGGCGCTGGCAACGACATTCTCATCGGGGCGGGTGGTGCAGACACTTTCGCTTTCATGAAGGGCAACGGCAGCGACCTGATCAGCGACTTCGGCGCCGACGATGTGGTGAGGCTCGAAGGTTATGGTTTCACGTCCTTCGACCACATTCTTGGCAACGTTGCCCAGGAAGGCAGCGATCTCAGGCTCAACCTCGCCGATGGCGAGAGTCTCGTCTTTGCAGATACGACCGCCGATCAGCTGCAGGCGAGCCAGTTCAGCCTGGAGCTGGACCGGTCCGTTCTGACGCAGACCTTCTCCGACGACTTCAACACGCTTCAGCTCAACGACGGCAGCAGCGGTGTCTGGGACCCGAAGTACTGGTGGGCACCCGAAAAGGGCGCGACCCTCGAGGGTAACGACGAGTTGCAATGGTACGTCAATCCGGCCTATCAGCCGACCGCCTCGGTCAATCCATTCTCCGTGACGGACGGCGTTCTGACGATCACCGCCAAGCCGGCCTCACAGGCGATCCAAGCCGAAACCAACTGGTATGATTATACCTCCGGCATGCTGACGACCTACTCGTCATTTGCTCAGACTTACGGCTACTTCGAGATGCGCGCCGACATGCCCGAGGATCAGGGGGCGTGGCCGGCATTCTGGCTGCTGCCGGCCGACGGTACCTGGCCGCCGGAACTCGATGTGGTCGAAATGTACGGCCAGGATCCAAATACGGTCATCGCCACCGTGCATTCCAATGAGACCGGTTCGCAGACCAGCATCGCAAGCGCAGCCAGGGTCACCGATACAAGTGGCTTTCACAAATATGGTGTGCTTTGGACGGAAGAGGAGATCGTCTGGTACTTCGACGATGCCGCGATCGCACGCGCCGACACCCCCTCGGACATGCACGATCCGATGTACATGCTTGTCAATCTTGCGATTGGCGGGACGGCGGGCCCGCCGGACGAGGGGCTCATGGACGGCGCCGAAATGAAGGTCGACTATGTCAAGGCCTATTCACTCGACGCCGACTGGCACATCTGAGCTGGGAAGGCGTATCTCAGCCAGCAAAGAAGTTTCCAAGGAGACCGGCAGCGCAAGGATCTGCCGGTCAAGGGGATCGGCCGAACCCGATTTCGCTAGACTTGTTCCCTGTGGAACTGCGGGGGTTCCCAGTGACAGTCATAAATTAGAGCCTGGAACCCGAAATTTGCAGAAGCGGCTCGTGCACCAAAAGGAAGGCGCATGGCGTGAATGGGTTCATAGAGCCCATCAATACGGGCATTGCCGCTATCCGCGTGTACTTAATTTCACCGCGGGAGGGGATTATCATGGAGCCGGTAACACTTGTACTGACGGTATGCCTTTTATCAGCACCCGAAAAGTGCCGTGAGGAGCGCCTGGAGCTCGATATCCAAGACTCGTTGACGCAATGCATGTTCCGTTCAGTCATGTATGTCAGCAACTGGTCTGGGCAGCATCCAGGCCTAAGCGTCAGAAAATGGCGCTGCGAGCTACCCGTTGCCAGCCGAGATGCCTGAATGCGGCCCCTTCGTCTGAAGTTTCCCCTTTCAACCCAGCAGCGGCGAATGGGAAGCGGAACATTCGAGCCGAAGATCAGGAACGGCGACGGCTATCAGCACTACATCCCGTGGCCTTGCGCCAGCATGCATCCAAGTGCGTTCCGCAATGCCCCATCGCCAAAACGGAAATGGGAGTAGTTTGATTTCAGTTTTTAAGTATATTTGACATATATTCAAGTGCGTAAAAAGACTTCATTGTTGTTAGACTTGCATATATATTCGCGACTTCACGTTTGAGGGCGCGTCATAATGGCAAAGATTATTGGGACTCATGCGGACGATACTCTGACTGGTACGGACGAGGGTGATCGGATCTGGAGCCTTGGCGGCAATGATGCCGTCGATGGCGGCGCCGACGACGATTTTGTCGACGGCGGGGCGGGCAACGACGTGCTGACGAGTTCGAGCGGTTTTGACGAACTCACCGGCGGCGACGGCGATGATCGGCTGATATTCAACGGTGTCGGTGGCGCTGCACGGGGCGGAAGCGGCGTCGACACCCTTGTCGGCGACTATTCGGCAGTGTCGGATGCGTTCCTGTTCAACGGGATCGATGGTCACGCGGCCTGGGGCGACCTGTCCGCGAAAGGGAGTCATCTTTACTTCATCGATATCGAGCAGCTCAATCTAACGACGGGCAGCGGTCATGACCGGATCATCGCAACCGGCTTCAGCCTGATCAACGTCCATACCGGTTCCGGCGACGACCGTGTCGAAGGGAGCCTTGGCGATGATCAGATCTTTGCTGGCGATGGCAGGGATACGCTGCTCGGTGGCGCCGGCGACGATTCCATCCGCGGCGGCCTCGGCGACGACGACATCAATGGCGGCAACGACGACGACGAGATCCTGGGCGAGGAGGGCAATGACAGCCTTGTAGGGGGACGCGGCCGGGACCGCATTGACGGCGGTGACGGCGACGACGGTTTGAATGGCGGTGACGGCAATGATTGGCTGACCGGCGGCGCGGGAGAGGATACGCTCATCGGTGGTGCCGGGAACGATTATCTGAGCAATTACATGAGCGACGGAGACATCCTGATCGGCGGCGACGGTAACGATTTTCTCTCGGCCGGCGAGGAAGATCTCGCGTACAGTGGAGGCGGGTTTCAAATGCACGGCGGCGCCGGCGATGACGTGCTCCATGTCTATTCGGAGGGCTCCATCGGAACACTGGACGGCGGCGAGGGATTCGACCGGGCGAACATCGACTTCGATGATGTTGACGCCGGCTTCGCTTTCGATGCGTCACGCTATGCTTCGATCGAGGCGTTCGACATTAGTATCAGATCGGCCTATCGCGGAGTCCAGATTTATGGCGGCGGCGGCGATGATACGCTCATCAGCTATGATACCTACAGGGAAGGTCCGAGCGGCAACGATGTTCTGAATGGGCGCGGTGGCGATGACGTTCTTTATGGCGGCAGCGGAGCCGACAGTCTGATTGGCGGGGATGGCAACGACACAATTCGCGGCGAATTTGGCGCTGACAGGCTCCTCGGTGGTGCCGGTTCCGACCTGCTGACAGGCGGACCAGGAGCAGACACCTTCATTTGGGATGAGGGCTCTCTCCGCAATGACGGCAACGCCGATCGCATCACCGATTTCAACACGGAAGGTGGTGATGTGCTCCTCTTTCGTGGATTCGGCGACACCGGAATTCACGACTTCGAAAGCTTCGTCGCGGCGTGCCGTGACACGCCCGAAGGTGTCTATGTCAGCTTTGACGGTGACTTAAACGGCCTGTTGATCGAGCATGCCACGCTCGCCAGCCTTTCGGCGGACGACATCGCGTTCGCATGACTGTCAGGGCCGCTCTCGGCTGATCAGAAAGTACCCTGTCAGCCGAGCCGGCTGAACCGAAAAGCCAACCTGATCTCGCCGCCTTACGCAGGGCTGCGGCGCTCAGGTCCCACGTGGCAAGGTTCCCGTCGTTGCATTACGCGATTTTCACATCTCTTTCCCAGTACCAGGCGACATACATCCTCCTGCGATCATGTTGCCGCGCTTTGAGGAAAGTCCTGATAGCTCGTATGTCTCTTCTTTCGCACGCAGCCCAAACAAATGTTTCGTCATCGGCGGCTTCTATCGCTGCTTTGGCCTCCGACACGAGAATATCGGCGGCATCTTCCGGGTAGCTCCCCCTGTGCAACCAACGCAAATTGAGCACGCCATTGGTCGGAAGCGGTTGCTCTTCCGCCTTGTCCTCAACCTCGATGATGGCACGTATATGCGTTTCAGCCGGAGCCTCGGCCGCGATCCGTGCTATGGCCGGCAGGGCGCTCTCGTCGCCGATCAATAAAATGGAGCGCTCCGCCGGCAGGCCGCCTGCGCCTGGCCCTAGCAGGGCGGCCACGTCTCCGGGCTGCGCGTCGCGCGCAAAGTCTGCACCCGGCGTCGGTACGCCGGGTGCGGGATGCTGCAGGAAATCGATCCACAACTCGCCCCGATCCAAATCGACGGCGCGGATGGTATAGACACGAACCAGGAGCCTGTTCTCGCCTTCCGGCCACGCAATGCGGCCGTCTTCCCGGGAGCCGGGCCAGACCGGGGGTTTGCCCTTCGGCGGCACCAGCAGGCGCACATGCATGTCGCCACCCACGAAAGGCGTTACATCGGCGCAGGAAAATATCACGCGACGCATATGCGGAGTGACATCGTGCGCCGAGACGACGGTCACCTCATGAAGGTTCGGGAGCACCGACAGGGACATCGGCTCCGACCAGGTCAATTCGAACGGCTGGTCTTCGGCAAAATAGAAAAGATGCTCCGCCAGTATCGTGCGGCTGATGTGCAGCATTTCACGCGTCGGGCAGTCGAGCTCGATCAACAGGCCCGCGTTTTCGATCTTGATGCGCGCGACACCGAGCTCGCTCCTGAGCACCGCAAGGTCGTCCATCCGTTCGACCTCGGCATGTTCGACAAAATGCTCGCAGATCTCGTCGAGCATGTCGGCGGCGCTGCCGCAGACCGCTACGCCGGACAGCTTGAATGAATGAACTGCGTTCATGCGCTCCTCTCCTTTTGTGGTGCATCGCCCATGTCGTCGATGACGGCCATCCGGTGTCGCCCGATCGGCAGCATGATCGGCCGGCCCGACGTGGGATCGCTGATGACGCGGCTATCGAGGCCGAAAACATCCCGCACCGTCTCTTCGGTGAGCACCTCTTCCGGAGTGCCCGAAATGTGCACGCGCCCACCGGCAATCGCCACGAGATGGTCGGCATAGCGGGCAGCAAGGTTGAGATCGTGCAGCACCATGACGACCGTCGTTCCACGCGTGCTGTTGAGATCGGTCAGCAGATCGAGCACCTCGATCTGATGGTTGATATCGAGAAAGGTCGTCGGCTCGTCGAGCAGCAGGATTTCGGTCTGCTGCGCGAGTGCCATGGCGATCCAGACCCGCTGCCGCTGGCCGCCGGAGAGCTCGTCTATCGGCCGTTCGGCAAGGTCGAATGTCTTGGTCGCCGTAAGCGCACCGTCGACCGCCTCGTCGTCTTGTCGCGTCCAGCGGGAAAACAGGCTTTGATGCGGATGCCGTCCCCTGCTGACGAGGTCGGCCACGGTAATGCCTTCCGGCGCGATCGGCGATTGCGGCAGCAGGCCCAGCATCCGGGCGAGGTCTCGCGACGGTGTCCGGTGGATGGATTTGCCGTCGAGGAGAACTTGCCCCTTGCTGGGCGCGATCAGCCGCGAAAGCGTGCGAAGAAGCGTGGACTTGCCACAGGCATTTGCGCCGACGATCACCGTGATTTTGCCCGGAGGAATGGTGAGGTCGAGCGCATGCAGGATTTCGGTATTGTCGTAGCCGGCCGTCAAACCGCTGGCGACGAGCAGATGATCGGTCATAAAGCCCCTCCGATCCGATTGATGCGAACGATGAGGTAGATCAGGTAGGGTGCGCCAAGCGCCCCGGTTACGACGCCCACAGGGTAACGGCTCGGCAGAAGGTGCTGCCCGACATAATCAGCGGCAAGCACGAGAACGGCGCCCGTCAGTGCAGACGGGATCAGCACCGAGCCGGCGTTTCGTACGATCCGGGCGGCGATCGGTCCCGACAGGAAAGCGACGAAGGCGATCGGTCCCGTTGCCGCGGTCGCCGACGCGATCAGTCCGACCGCCGCGACAATCACCAGCATCCTTGTATGCGAGACCCTCGTTCCAAGAGCGGCCGCCATATCGTCGCCCAGCCGCAATGTCTCGAGATCGCGACTGCGAACGAGCAGTAGCCCGCCGAAGAAAAGGAGGGCAAGCAGAAGCGGCAGCGCCTGGCCAAGCTGAGCGCCGTTGACGCTGCCAGTAAGCCAACGCATCGCTTCCTGCAAATTCCAGGCAGGCGCCGATTGAAGGATATAGGCGATGACACTTTGCAGCATGGCGGAAACGCCAATACCGACAAGGATCAGCCTGGTGCCGGCGATCCCATTGCGAAAGGAAAGGCCATAGACGAGCAGCGCCACGCCAAGGCCCGCTACGACAGCGATAACCGACACCATCGGCCCGTCCATGGACAGGACTACAATGGCGAACACGGCAGCCGCCCCGGCGCCGGAGCTAATTCCAATGATATCGGGACTGGCGAGCGGATTGCGCAACATGACCTGAAACGCCACGCCGCCCAGTCCAAAGCATAATCCTGCAAGGATCGACAGCACGGCGCGCGGCAACCTCAGTTGCCCCACCGTAAAGGATGCGCCCGAAACCGGTTCACCGAGGAGCACGCGCAGAACATCGCTCGGCGGCGTGACGGATTGCCCAACCGACAGGGTGACGGTGAAGATCACTGCGGTCAGGGTCAGCAACACCGCGAGAATGAAAGCGTACCTGCGTGCGCTTTTGCTACGGTGTGCGATCACGACGTCAAGGGTGGATGAGGGAGCTGTCACAGGTCCCTCACGCGCTGGCGCCGGACGATCCAGATGAAGAATGGCGCACCGATCAGCGCGGTGACGATGCCGACGTCGATCTCTGCAGGGCGCGCGACGATGCGCCCGACAATGTCCGCCGCGAGCAGGAGGCACGCGCCTGCGAGCGTCGAAAAAGGCAGCAGCCACCGATGGTCCACGCCAATCAAAAGGCGGCAGAGATGCGGCACGACCAGTCCGAGAAAGCCGATCGGCCCGCATATGGCCGTCGTCGCACCGCAGAGAAGGATGGCGCCGAGGGAAGCAATGGCACGCGCGGTTGCGACGCTTTCGCCGAGCCCGGCCGCAAGCTCGTCGCCGAGTGCAAGAGAGTTGAGTTTTCTAGCCGACAGCAGGCTGATCACGAACCCTGCAAGCAGAAACGGCAATAGGGGGAGGATCCGCTCGTAAGTCGCGCCGCCAACACCACCGATCTGCCAGGAATGAATACCGCCTGCGATATCGCCACGCGGCAGCACGACGGCGATAACCATGGACGCAAAGGCGACCGACGTTGCCGCGCCTGCCAGCGCCAGTTTCAAAGGCGTCGCGCCGCCCCTGCCCAATGAACCTATGGCATAGACGAAGATCGCGGCGGCCCCGGCACCCAGTATTGCCACCCAGATATACGCATAGAGCGACGAGATCCCGAACCAGGCGACGCCGACGGCAACCGCGAGAGATGCCCCCATATTGACACCGAGAATGCCGGGGTCCGCAAGCGGATTGCGGGTCACGCCCTGCATGATCGCTCCGGCCAGCCCCAGAGAGCCCCCCGCAAGCAGGGCCAGCAAGGTCCGCGGAATGCGCAACGCGATCGATGCGCGACCGATGTTATCCTGCGCACCGCCCAGTGCCGCGGCGACATCGTCCCACTCGACATAGCGCGTACCGATCGTGACAGAGGCGACAAGCAAGACCATCAGGAGCGCGAAAAGTGCTGCCAGCCAAAGGCTTCGGATCCGGTTGGAACGGGACGCGGGCGACCAACGCCCGTCCGATGTCTTAATAATCCCGGCGGTCATTTTGACTTCTTGACTGCCTCGCTGAGCAGCTTCACGTAGTCCTTCAGGACCCATCTGATGGACAGTGGCGTGGGATTGGCGGCATTACCGACAGCGTTGTTGCCGAGCATGACAATCGATCCCCGTGCAACGGCAGGCATATGCTGCATCAGCGCGTTGGCTTTCAAAGCATCGAAAAGCATACCGTCGCCGTAGGTAACGAGAATATCGACATCGTCGAAAGCATCGATCTGCTCGGCGCTGACCGAGCCTGAGAACTTTCCGGGTTGTGATGCCTGCACCACGCTTTTCGGCGATCTGAGCCCGAGATCGGCGAAAAACCTGACGCGCGTATCGTTGGTCGTGTAGAAATTGACGACGCTGAGGTCCCATGAGCTCAGATGAGTAATGAACATTGCCGATTTGCCCTTGAGTTCGGGATGTCCGTCAAGCGTAAGGGCAATCTCAGCTTCGATGCTAGCTATGAGCGCTTCCCCCTCCGCAGCCATCCCGAGCCCCGCGCTGTTCAGTCGGATCGTCTCGCGCCAGTCGGTCGACCAGGGAGCCTGCGGATAGGCGATGACGGGTGCAATCTCGCTCAACGTGTCATAGCCCGCCTGACTGAGGCCCGAATAGGCCGCAAGGATGACGTCCGGTCGCGTGGCGGCGACCGCCTCGAAATCGATGCCATCCCCCTCGTCGAAAAGCACCGGCTTTTCAGCCTTGAGTTCGCCGAGCCGTGCGGCGACCCACGGCAGAATGCCGTCACTGTCGTCATCGCCGAAGTTGGCGCGCGCCATTCCAACCGGAACGATGCCAAGAGCCAGCGGCACTTCGTGGTTCGCCCAGGCGACGGTTGCGACACGCTCCGGCTTTTTTGCGATGATGGTGTTTCCGAAGGCATGCTCGATGGTGATGGGATACGCAGCGCTCTCGGCAGCGAACACCGTGCCGTGCCTGCCTGTCCAAAGAAAGGCCATGACTGCCAGTACAGCGAAACGGAACAGCCTCATCGCCACACTCCATTCAACGTTTTAAGTTGACCCCCAGTCTCAGCTTAATTAAGCGGCGTCAACGGCAAAGCCGCCGATATCCAGAAAGTGCGCGGAGATTTCCGGCGGATCGTACAAAACCGGGGAAACATACAATACTGGACAATGCTGCTCCAGTTAATAGCGGCTGGTGGGAGAACGGCTTCACGCCGGGGCCGTTGAGCGCAGCTTTGATGTGCAGCGGACGACCAGACGCGATGCAGTTCGGAGACCTCAAAGGGCATTGGTATTGGGGCCCGCTTTCAGCATTTACGTCATTGGAACATGAACATGGACATCGATCAGACTGGCCGCTGGCCAACGAGGGCAGCGTTTCCTTCACGAAACGCATTTCTGTTGGGCTGCACGGCACTTTTTGCTTTAACGCCTGCCCTCTCGTTCGCACAGGAGGCAGGCACCGAAAGCGACGCAACGGTGCTGGAGACGATTGTGGCGCAGGGCGCTGGTGGCGGAAGCGTTCTCAATACGGATGACGATTCAAAGTCGATCGTCGCCACCGAAACGACCGGCGCCGGCAAGATGCCGACCGATCTCCTGGCAGCCCCTGCCTCGGTATCCGTCATCACCTCCAAAGAAATCGAGGAACGCGGCGCCGACACCATCGAGCAAGTCGTACAATATACGGCAGGGGTGGTGACAGATTTTTATGGTTCGGACGACCGGTATGACTACTTCGATATTCGCGGCTTCACTCCGTATACGTATCGCGACGGTCTGGCGATCGGCAGGACCTTTGCAGGGGTCAGGGAAGAGCCCTATGCTTTCGAGCGCATTGAGGTGTTGAAGGGCGCCAGCTCCTCAAGCTTTGGAGCGGCGGAACCCGGTGGATCGGTAAACTACGTCACGAAAAGGCCGAAGAGCGATCGTTTCGGTGAAGTCTATGGCACGGGCGGCTCGTTCTCGCATAAGGAACTGGGCTTTGATTTCGGTGACAACCTCACAGCCGACGACACCCTGTCCTACCGCTTGACCGGTAAATTTCAGCGCTCGGACGCGGAATACGATTATTCTCAGGATGACGAGAACTTCGTCATGGGCGGCCTGACGTGGCGCCCCACTGACGCGACAAGTCTGACGTTTGTCTTCGATCATCTCGACAAGGACGGAGTTCCCGGTAGCGGTGGCCACCCGCTCGGGACTGATTTCGACAGGGATCAGTTTTTTGGGGAACCGGACTATTACTTCACCGAGACGAACCGCAATAGCTACAGCGTTCTTTTCGACCATGATTTCGGCAACGGCCTGAGTGTCAGCTCCAACGCCCGCTACAGCAAGCTGAACGACGGGTTCGGCAGTGCCTATATCGGCAGCACGCCAACCGATGGCTCGACCGTGGCGGGCCGGTATTTCTTCGGAAACGAGAAATCGACCGAACAATTCGTCATCGATGCGCACCTGATTTACGAAGCAAGTCTCGACAATGTGGAAAGCCGCACGCTTTTCGGTGCCGACTACAACAAATACGAGTCGGACAGTGCCAACTTTTACACGCCTGCGCCTTCGATCGATTGGGAAAACCCGATCTATTCAGGCGGGCCCGGCGCGATGGCGCCTTATGCCAGCACGAACAACGACCAGCAGACCAACGCCATTTATCTGCAGCAGGATTTGACCTTCTTCGACAAGTTCACCGTGAGCGTTGGCTTGCGCAATGATTGGCTCGACCTTAGCGAGACAAATCTCCTTGCCGGTACCACGCGGGCTGGCAACCACAGCGAATTTACGACGCGGATCGGCGCAAGCTACAAGATTACCGAGGAGCTGGCGCCCTATATCAGCTACGCCGAGTCAGCCGCGCCGCCTGCCGCAGGTAGCGATCCTACGACGGGAAAGCAGTATGAAGTCGGGATCAAATATCGTCCGGATGCCTTTCCGGCCTTGTTCACTGCTTCCGTCTACGACCTGACGAAGGGCAACATTACCGTTTTCGACCAGGTCACCTATCTGCCGCAAACCGTCGAGAAGGTCAGACATCGTGGTTTCGAATTCGAGGCCAAGGCGGAGGTAACGAACAATATCAGCGTGATTGCCGCCTACAGCTACATCGATTCCAAGATTGAAGAACCGGGCGGCGCTAATGATGGCAACCGCCTGATGCGTGTTCCCAAGAATATTGCTTCGGTGTGGGGCACTTACACGCTGGAGGGCGACGGCGCGCGGGGCGACATGATGTTCGGGCTCGGGGCTCGCTACGCGGATGACTATTACACCGACATCACCAACACCTCGTCGTCGGAGAGTGCAGTCGTCCTCGATGCAGCCTTCACCTACAAGGTTCAGGAAAACACGACGTTCCAGCTGAACGTCAACAATGTATTCGATGAAAAACACGTGGCGAGCAAGGACTCCGGGGCGGTCTACTACAATCCGGGACGCAGCATTCTCGCGACGCTGCGCCAGATCTGGTAGGGGCAAATCATCCGCTCGCGACTTGCCGGCGGAATCGTCACGATTTCCGGAATTGCCGCATCCGCCGCCAGGCCGCGGGAGTTTCGCCGACGATCTGGCGGAAGACCTTCGTCAGGTGCGCCTGATCGGAAAAGCCGAGCTGCGCGGCGATGCTGGCAACCGGGAGGTCGCTTTCGCCGAGCAGCTTTTTCGAAAGCTCGACTCGCTTTGCAAGTTGCCACTGCAGCGGGGTCTTACCCATCGTCTGCTTGAAGACGTTTGCAAACCAGCTTTCGGACAGACCGACGACGGCAGCCATATCGGCGACAGACATACGATAATCACCAAGCGCGTCGATATGCGAGATGAGCTTGTTCATCTGTGCCTGCGTCAGCCTGCCGCCAGCCCTTTCCTCCCTCTCGGCAGGAATATCCAGAAGCCCCGCGACGATGCTGCCTATAAGGCTCTCCGCATAGACTGGATGCTTGGAAGGGCTCTTTATTTCGTCGGCCAACAACTTCGCCAACGCATCGATTGCCGCCACGTTTTGAAGCTCGACTGGACGGCGCAACGCCGTCCGAGCTACCGAGTTCCCAACCGATGGAGCCAGAAACCGTAGCACCCGATCCTTGTGAAGGTGCAGGTTGAGGTGGCTGAAGCTGTGTGTCTTCAGACTGCCTGTCCACAACGGGACACCGGCAGGAACATACACGGCACGCGCCATAGGGCGCGAGTTCCTCGCCAGATCCGTGTCCTGGTTCGAAATGCGAACGTTCGACGAGACGTCGTTGAAGAAAAACATGATGCGCGGATCGTCCGCGAGATAATAACCACTGGCACCGGCCTGACTCTCCGCCTCCCAAAGGACGCTGACCATCCCATCGTATTGGCGCCATTGGACGGGCGCCGTGACCCGAATGCCTTCGGTTTTCCAGGACATGGAATGCCAGAAGCTCATTTGTAGATCAGTTCTTCCTCTTCAAGGTGCCTGTCGTTCGGCACCAATCCACGTCTCAAGCCACGTAAGTTGAGCCGTATTCTCATCTTTTTTGCAAACTGGCAAGCTGGGCTTCTATGGAGCTCAAAAAGTTACCTGAAAGGCGGTTCGGATCAATGTACCGCTTGAATTGAGCAGACCGCTGTCGGGTTGACCTGACATCACCGTTCCATTGGTGGGTGGGACATTTAAACGGTTGTAACAAAATCCATTGCAACTAACGTATATAACGAATTACCTGAACCCCGTCGGTGTCTTGAACTCTTTAAGGAATAGTCCGTGCAGATAGCCAAAAGCTCCCCTCCCTTGCCACTGGATGGCCCGCAATGGGTCCGATTTCGCCAGCAGGAAGAACTGCGAAAGGCGATACTTGGGCGGCGATTCGATGAGGTCGAGCGCATAATGGCGTCGCTTGAAGCGGCCTGGTGGCAGTCCGCCGATGTGCCCGATGATCGCTATACATTCCTCGCAACCAGTTCGGCTCTGTTCGACGATGCCCGCGTAGACCCTGTCCTGCGGCTTGAATTGCTGAATGACTGGATCCGGTCCTGCCCGAATTCCTACCACGCCCAGCAAATCCTCGGTCATTATTATTTTCGCCGGGCCTGCGATATCCGGACTGCAGCCTGGGCATACGAGGTTGGCGAAGACCAGTGGCTTGCCGCACATATGGCTTGTGTAATCGCAGCCGAACACCTGTTGAAGGCGATGGCGCTCTCGGACCGGCCGGCGCTTGCTGCACAAACCATGATGCAGATTTGCCAGTATCTTGGCCAGCCGGACTTTGTCGACGCGCTGTTCCACGGCTCACCGCTTGAAAAAACCATGCATCGCGACGAGTTCGAGCCGGCCCTTTATGATGCGGCATGTGCCCAGCTCGCGAGACACGGATTGAAGCCACCAGGCAGGATAGCGGCGAGCCTGCCTGCGTCCCTCCCGCCCGTTCAAGAGGGGGACATCGAAAATCCCGGCTACTATTGGCTACGCTATTGTCTATCGCTCAGACCACGATGGCCGGAAATCCTGGCGGATTATGCTCAGTATTTGAGCCCCAGATGGGGTGGCTCGGATGGCGAGGTCGAAAAATTCGCCACCGGCCCTTTGTGTTCGCAATTGAGCGAGCAGGAGCGTAATGCGGTCCGGTGGCCGGGCATTCACGATGCACTGACTGTTCCCGACTATCCCGAGCCTGGCGACGCTCGTGCCATAACGGAAAGGCAGAAGATTTTCGAGAACTGGTTGTCACGCGAGCTTTCCGACCGCCTGCGTTTCATCTCCCTCAGCAAATACGCCAACTTCACCCATTATTCGCTGCAGGATGCAGATTTGGCACATCAGCGCCATGTCGAATCTGTCCGTCATTGCAAAGAGCCCGGAACCTATGCGGGTGTGGACGGCCCGTTTCGGGATTTCACAAACCTGATGCTGATCCACCATTTCGAAGACATCGAAGGCGCCTATGCGCGCGTGCTGCAAACCGCGGTACGCCGTTTCGACGAACCGACCATGCTTATCATGGCAGCCTTTGCCTGGCAGTTCGGCATGTGGGGCATCAAGGCGGATTTAGCCATCGCCACGCGACTGATCGACCGGGCGGCTGAACTCGCGCCGTTCTATGAGCCGGATGAGTTCACGCCTATGCATGCCTGCCGGATGATATGGGATGGCGGCTTTCAGGATGAATCGGCTTATCTGACGCGCGCCCTCGCCGAAAGGCGCGTCTATGCGGCGGCGGCCAGCATGTACGACATCGCTAGGGGTTATCGTCCCGATACCGAACCGCATCTGCTCGACGAAAAGGAAGCGGAGCACTGGCTTGAACGCGCCGTCGAAGAAGGAGAACCGGTTGCGCTATACAATTACGCCTGGCGCCTCGAAAACGTTCATAAGATCGATTTGACGATCCGTCAAAACTTCGAGCGAGTCCGCGACTACTATGTGAAGGCGATGGAGGGCGGAATTGGAGCATCTGCCATCAGGCTTGCAAGCGTTGGACGCCGGCACGGAACTGAGGAGGAGAAACAAGAAGCTGTCGCCAATATGAAGTCCTTTATTACCCACGAGGACGACCACCTTGCCGGAGAGGCTTATAGCGAGGTGGTTCTGGCGTATAAACATGGTGACGGCGTTCCAAGAAGCGAGTTTATCGCCATGCAATGGTTCGATCGCTACAAGGAACTTTTCCCGACTCATTCATCGATGGAATGGATGGAAACGCAAGTTTATGGATCGACCGGATGGCAAATGGCCGGCCGAGCTTTGCGGGCCTTCTTCCTCGGGCAAAAGCTCTCAGGCGAGCACTTGCCTCCGAAGTAAGTCGCGATGAACTTATCCCTCCCGATACCGCGAGAAGGCAGATGGCGAGCCTTGATTTGGCTCGCCCTCGGCGATGCCTTTTTGCTCGTTTCCGGCGCCTTGCTGGTTCTATCGCCGTTTCTGCTGGTCCTTTTCCTGCGTTCCCCACTACTGCTGACGTTTCTTGCGCTGCCGTGTCTGTCATGGTTTTTTTATGGATTGATGGTCCTGCGCGCCTGGTCCGTGCCGCCGCCACTGCCGTTTTCGGACGGAATATTGCTTGATCCCGGCAAGGTACCGGCCTTTGCCGCCGACCTTGAACGTTTGCGCCTTGCCTGCGACGCGCCAGCCTTCTCGGCAATCTACGTCAACGCCGACCTCAATGCATCCATCTTCCAGGCTGGGCGTCGCTCCGGTCCGCCGAAGCATATTCTGGTGGTCGGCCTGCCGCTCCTTGCCTTGCTGACCAGGGAGCAGGCGGCAGTCGTCATCGCGCATGAATACGCACATATCTCCCGTCAGCATGGCCATTTCGCACGTTGGGCCTATCTGGCCCGCCAGCGTTGGGCCGCGCTTGGTGACCTGCATGAGCGCAACCATCGTCTGATCACTGCACCGTTGAGAATGTTTCTCGCCTGGTACGTGCCGCACATGATGCGCGAAACGCTGGAGTTCTCGCGCCGCTGCGAGATGTTTGCCGATGCGCAAGCCGTTCAGGTCTGCGGTAGCGATATTGCGCTGGAGGCGGAATTCGCTTTGGCCCTAAGGCAGAAAGCCATGTCCGACAGGTTCTGGTCGGGCATATTCGCGCGCGCCGGCGAGGCTGACCTTACTCAGGTGCATCCATTCACGCAGCTGCTGGCGGAGCCGATCGACAGTCGTCCGCGCGACAACGCGCAGGCAGCCGTCTGGCTGCACGAACGTCTCTGCGAAAAGCCGGACGTCCGCAGTACGCATCCTGCCTTTTTTGAACGCGTCGCATCGACAGGATTTGATCCGGCAGGCGCCCTCCCCGATCGCCTGCCCTGGCGGCTAGAGCAAACATCGTCGGCCGTGGATTGGTTGGGGAAGGAAGCGCCCGGCATCGCCGCACAGCTCGACGCCGACTGGCGTGGGAATGCGACACAAGCCTGGTGCGACGCAAAGAACTGGCATCTGCGCCAGTATGACGAATTCTCAAACCTGTTACACCGCCGCAAACAGCAGGCTTTTGACGAGCGGGACTGGTTACTGCTGGCGCAACTGGCGGAGAAATTCGAACCGACAGGCGTCCTTCGTCAAGAGGCAATTGCGCAAGGCTTGCAACATTCGCCCGCTGATCCGGCACTCCTTCGGCTCAGGGCCGCCGATCTGGATGAAAATGGTGCCCTCGACGCTGCGATTGCCCTGTGGCAGCGCATTGACCAAAACTCATCAACTTCCGCATATCAGGCTCATCGCCGTCTTTGTGAACTCTGCTTGCGGGCCGGAGACAAGCAGGCGGCAGAACCTCACCGACGTGCCGCCGACAGTTTGTGGCCAAGCGAAGATGCGGGACTATTCGTGGTCAAGGAGTATTTTCCCCATGGGATGGATAAGACCGAGCTCGCATTGCTGCACAGCGTGCTTCAACCGCTTTTTTCTCGTGCGCGCGCCGTTTGGCTTTGCCGCGACAAGCCGCCAAGTAGCTCAAGCCCACCCCTGTGGTTCCTGTATATCGAGGCCTATGACGGCTGGCTCATGCGTTTGGTTGGCAGATTGACCGGGGAGGAGGATTTCAATGCGTCCGCGTGCAAGCGGCTGCTGGAGCGTTTGCTGCCGCGACTGCATGTCCACCTCCAGGTCGTGTTTATCGGGCCGCAGGATCGGTTGCCGGCTCACTGCACGTCCGACAGCCTGATCGCTCGCGCCGGCACAACAATCTCGGCGGCCTCAGTGATAGTCTGAAAAGCAGCATGCCGTTTCGATACAGTGCTAAGCATTCATCCGATCGGGAGATTTCCGGGAAACGGGATGCGCTCCCAAACTTTGCCGTCGAAACGCGCGATGTCTTCGTAGCCAATGGCCCAGAGCACGCCATCGACGACTTGCAAGATGTGGCCATCCCGGTATTCCGGAACCAATCCTGTTCTGACGGGGCTGACCGAGCCATCGGCATAGGTGTAAAGCCCGACATTTGTCGCCAGGAAAAGCTGATCGTCATACATGGTGACGCTCAGATAGTGGCGGGAGCGCTCGGGCTCCAGGAGATTTCTGAATCCGTCGATGTGATTGCCATGCAGTAGGGTGCCGCGCCGGCCGCATGCCCACAACGAGCCTTCGTGCTCGACGTGAATGCTGCTGATGGCAGGAATATTGTGTGCGGCCGTCTCCCATCCATGGCTGTCTCGGTAGAATAGAACGCCGTCGTCCACGTTCGCACGCCAGCCGCCGACATAGATCTCCTCTTCGTTCGGACCGGCAATCGCCTTGAGGCTGAGTTTATGGTGGTCATCCTTGCCTTGCAGCAGCCTGTCACCGATGCGCTCCCATATATCCTTCTCAAGCCGCCGGTAGACTTGGCCTCCATCGCCGCAGGCATAAAGTCGATTGCCGATTTGCGTGATGGCTGTGACGTTGCCCCATCCTATGGAATCATCGCTCCAGAGGCCGGAGCCGACAATTCGCTCTGTCTCCGGCTTCCGCCCAACCGGCAAATAGCAAACATCGCCGTCCTCTCCCAGAAAGACATAGGCGGTCGCCTCGGCAGCGCCCGGATCCGGTTGCGGCACGAACAAGGTTGCGCCCGCAATCGTGACCGGCAGATCGAAATAGGTCCAAGACGGATCATTCTCTGCCCGAAACAGGCAAAGGCGAGCAAAGCCGTCAAAACGTTCGTCCCGATTGGAGCAGGCCAGAAAGAGATCGTTGCGCGATCTGGCGATGGCAGCCTCGAATATAAGTGGGATGGCATCGAACTCCAGGGGCTGCATGATCGGCTCTTTTCAGTGCGTTGGTCAGCGATGAGTAACGTCTGTCTCCCGGTGCATACAACCTTATGTCTTTAAAATTGCAACAGCATGAGCGAGCGTCGCCTTTCCTGCCTCCCAACTCTGTGAAAATTACGATGGCGGCGGCATTCCCGCCGTTTGGGCGCGACACGAGCCGCCGGATCGGACCGCGACGGGGCAACGCGCGGATCTTCTACGAGCTCACCGCGGGATGCTGCGCAGGTGGTTGATAGGCCGCGTCGCCGAATTGCGCCATCACCCAGTCCCGCAGCACGCGCGTCGCAGGCCGGTCGGCCATGCGCGGGCTGTAGACGAGATCATAGCGGTCGCCTTCGAGCGACAGCTCGAATGGTTGGACGAGGATGCCGGAGGCGAGCTCTTCCGCCACCAGCGTGAGGCTCAGCAGCCCGATCCCCTGCCCGGCCACCACGGCCTGGACGGCGTGGATTTCGTCGGTGAAGGAAATACCCGCGTTCGCGTCGATGTCCTCGACGCCGGCCCGCGCCAGCCATTGCCGCCACACAGGCGCGCGCGGATCGTCGCGGCGTGCCGGACCCCAATCGAAATGGATGAGCGTCGCATGCCGGAGACTAGCCGCGCTGGACAGAGCCAGGCGCGGCGCGCAGACCGGCGCGAAGCGATCCGCAAAAAGCGGCTCGGTCACAAGCCCCGGATAGTTCCCGCCGCCGAAACGGATGGCGGCGTCCGCATCTGCCTCCAGATCGACGGCCCGGTTTGAGGCGTCGAGCCGCAACGTCCAATCTGGATACGCCTCGCGAAACGAACCCGCGAGCGGCGCCAGGCGCTTCGCGACGAAGGCGACGGTGGAAGTGAGTCGCGCCACCTGCCCCGCCTGTTGCCGGCACACGTCTGCGATCGCCCGTTCGAAGCGGTCCAGGCCGTCACGCAGCACTGGAAACAGCGTCTTTCCCGCGGCGGTCAGATGCACCTGTCGCGTTGCGCGCTCGAAGAGCTTGACGTTCAGCATCTCCTCCAACTGGCGGATCTGGTGGCTGACGGCGGTTGCTGAAACGTTGAGTTCCTCGGCTGCGTCCTTGAAGCTCAGCCGGCGGGCAGCGGCCTCGAAGACCCGCAATGCGCCAAGTGGCGGCAGATTTCTCATCGCTTCCCCACGCATGAGTTCATCTCATCTATCGACTGAGAAATGCTCCTTTGTCAATGCACGAAGGGACCAACATATTGCCCTCGACAAGCAAGGTGACAGTGCCGAGCTGAGAATAACTCAAGCATGAAAGGACAACCCCATGTTTCTAGAACAGGTCGTCACGAAGCCGGATCCCTATGCGCCGTTCCTGCTTTCGCAGGCAATCAAGGCCAATGGCTTCGTCTTCGTTTCGGGTCAGGCGGCGATCGGCGACGATGGCGAGATCGTCGGCGAGGGCGACTTCGACCGCCAGGCCGAGCAGGCTTTCGGCAATCTCGATCGCGCCCTGAAGGCCGCCGGTTCCGGGCTCGACAAAGTCGTCAAGGTCACGATCTTCCTGCGTTCCATGGAAAATTTCGCAAAGATCGTAGAACTGCGCCGCAGGTGGTTCTCCGCGCCCTATCCCGCCGACAGCATCATCGAGGTTTCCTCACTCTACTCGCCAGAGGCGCTGATCGAGATCGAGGCCATCGCGCTCGACGGGAGCCGCTGACGTGGCTGCGCCTGAAACTACTCCGTCTTCGGTCTTGAAAGGACATCCCATGCCCCTCGAACAGGTCGTCACCGAGCCCGACCCCTATGCCCCGTTCCTGCTGTCGCAGGCGATCAAGGCCAACGGCTTCGTCTTCGTTTCGGGCCAAGCGGCTATCGGCGACAATGGCGAGATCGTCGGCGAGGGCAACTTCGACCGCCAGGCCGAACAGGCCTTCCGCAATCTCGACCGCGCGCTTAAAGCCGCCGGCTCCGGGCTCGACAAGGTCGTCAAGACCACGATCTTCCTGCGTTCCATGGCGGATTCGGGGAAGCTTGTCGAGCTCCGTCGCCAGTGGTTTTCCGCACCCTATCCAGCCGAAAGCATGATCGAGGTTTCCTCGCTCTATTCGCCAAAGGCGCTGATCGAGATCGAAGCCATCGCGCTCGACGGGAGCCGCTGACATGAACGCGCCGGCGATCATCCCCTCACCGGTCTTCACCGGTACCAGCCTCAAAGGTCTCGATTTCGCCAACCGCCTGTCCGTCGCGCCGATGACACGCATCAGCGCCTCGTCCGCCGGTGTGCCGAGCGAACGCATGATACGCTACTACCAGCGCTTCGCACGCGGCGGCTTCAGCCTGGTGACGACCGAAGGCATCTACACCGACAAGGCCTATGCCCAGACCTATTCGGGTCAGCCCGGTCTGACTGACCGGCAACAGGCGGATGCCTGGCGCCGCGTCGTCGATGCCGTCCATGCGGCCGGCGGCAGCATCTTCGCGCAACTCATGCATGGCGGCGCGCTGTCTCAAGGAAATCCTCACCGTTCCGGTACAGTCGGTCCCTCGGCCGTCCGCCCGAAAGGCAGCCAGATGACCGGCTACCGCGGCGACGGCCCCTATGCGATGCCGCGCGAGATCAGCGAAGCAGAGATCGCAGTCGCGATCGAGGGCTTCGCCGGTGCCGCGCGCCTGGCGATCGAGGTCGCCGGTTTCGACGGCATCGAGATCCACGGCGCCAACGGCTATCTCCTGGATCAGTTCTTCACCGACTACACCAACCATCGCCAGGACCGTTGGGGCGGCGACATCGTCGCTCGCTTCGGCCTGTCCCTGCAAGTGCTGAAGGCCGTGCGCGCGGCGATCGGCCGATCCGTGCCGCTCGGCCTGCGCCTCTCCCAGGGGAAGGTCAACGACTTCCGGCACAAATGGGCGGAGCGGGAACAGGGCGCGGCGAGCGTGTTCGAGGCACTGGCCGAGAGCCCGGCCGATTTCGCTCATGTGACGGAGTTCGAGGCATGGCAACCGGCCTTCGAAGGCGGCGACGTCTCTCTCGTATCGCTGGCCCGCCGTCATGCGCCGCGTCTCTTCCTCATCGCCAATGGCAGCCTGCACGATCTCGCGCGCGCTGAGCAGGTGATGGCATCAGGAGCGGACATGATCGCGCTCGGACGCGGTGCGCTCGTCAATCCCGATTGGCCGCATCTCATGGCCGAACGCAGCGAGTTGCGCCCATTCGAACTTTCGATGCTCGCGCCGATCAGCGACATCAAGGACAGCGAACTCGCCCTTTGACACGAGGGCGCGGCGACCAGTCCGAAGACAGGTATCCCCGGGGCGGGCACGCCCATCCCGGGAGCTAAGCTGCAGCCTGTGGCGCGCCGGAATGGTCGGGCAACTGTTGCTTCAGCCACGACTTGAACGCGGTCATGCCCCGGGTGAACTGCCGTGACTTCAGCCATGTCAGCCAGTAGTCACCTGCTGCCACGGTGATGTCGAAAGGCTGCACCAGACGCCCGCTCCCGATATAATGCTCGAACATGGTGATCGGCAGGAGGGCTGCACCTGAGCCTCGGGCGGCAGCCTCTGCCAGCGCCAGCGAGGTATCGAAAACCATGCCGCGCAGAATGGGAGGCTGGGCGCCCGCTGCCCGGAACCATTGCGCCCACTCATCTGATCGGTACGAACGTAACAACTCGATTCCGGCGAGGTCGACCGGTTCTTTCAGCCGAGCAGCAATCTGAGGCGAGCAGACCGGCGATAGCGGTGCGGCCGACAGGTGCGTTGCGTCCGTGCCATGCCATGACCCGTCCCCGAACCGGATCGCAAAGTCGAGGCCGTCGCCGGCCAGATCGACGCGGTTGTTGTTGCTCAGGATGCGCAGGTCCAGGTTCGGGTGTGCAGCATGAAAATCCGGTAACCGCTGCATCAGCCACCCGATTGCAAAAGTGCCGACGACGCCGACGGTCACGACTTCCTGGAAGTTTCCTTCCTCGAATCGGCTTAGCGTCGCGCACATGCGCTTGAACACGTCGCTCATCACCGGCGCAAGCGCCGAGCCCTCATCGGTAAGGGCGAGGCCCCTCGGCAGCCGCCGGAACAGCTTGACGCCAAGCAGATCCTCGAGCGACTTCACTTGATGGCTGATCGCAGTCTGCGAAACCCGTAGCTCCAGTCCGGCACGGGTAAAGCTGCAGTGGCGCGCCGATGCCTCGAAGGCCCGCAATGCATTGAGGGGCAGTTTTGGGAGTTCCATGGAATCAGCTTCGTTCAGACCAAGTTTGATTCATGCCTACCCGCAAGATTGCTCGTTTGTCGAGTGCTTTTGCTTCTGCCATTCTCCCCGCAGTTCAAGGGAACACAAGCTCATGATGTTTTTGGTCGAGTCGACTAAAAATCACGAATGTGATCGATTCCAATAGGTTAGCGGTGGTGCGGGCGGAAAGCCGCACACTTTTCCTCGTCCTGCTCTAGGCATTCAATCACGACCGTCGCGGCATCCGCGACGGGCGGCACCCACTTCTGTGTCAAGTTTTTGTCTGGTCTGAACCATGGTATCGGCATGAATCTCATCGGTTATATCTTCGCCATCGCCTCGGCTGCGTTGCTGGCTATGTTCGGCACGGGCGTCGTTTATCTGTCGGAAATCGCGAAGGATCTGCCGGACCACCGCAAGCTTGCAGAATGGGAGCCGGCGCTCATGACGCGGTTTTACGCGTATGACGGAACGCCGATTGCCGAGTACGCCAAGGAAAAACGTCTGTATCTGCCCATCGGCGCGATCCCGCAGCGCGTGAAGGCAGCCTTTCTCTCGGCGGAAGACAAGAGCTTCTATTCCCATTCCGGAATCGATGTCCTGAGCATCGTCAAGGCTGCCTGGTCCAATGCCGTGAATCTCGGCTCCGGCCAACGGATGATCGGAGCCTCGACAATCACCCAGCAACTTGCCAAGAACTTTCTGCTTTCGTCGGATCGCACCCTTCAACGGAAGATCAAGGAGGCGGTGCTTTCCATCCGCATCGAGCACGCGCTCAGCAAAGACAGAATTCTCGAACTCTATCTGAACGACATCTATCTGGGGCTCGGGGCCTACGGCATTGCCGCCGGTGCGCTGACCTATTTCGACAAGTCCGTCAGCGAATTGACCGTTGCCGAGGCAGCGTATCTCGCTGCCCTGCCGAAGGGACCCAACAACTACAACCCGCACCGGCATCCCGAACGCGCGGTCAGCCGGCGCAACTGGGTGATCGGCCAGATGCGGCGCAACGGCTTCGTCAGCGCCGCGGAGGCAAGCAGCATGATGGCGAGACCTCTCGGCGTTAAGCCTCGGGCCGAGATCCCGTTAATGGCGGAGGCAAACTACTTTGCCGAGGAAGTACGCCGGGAAGTCGCCGGGCAATATGGCGAAGCGGCTCTCTATAGTGCCGGGCTTTCCGTGCGTACCACGCTTGACCCGACCCTTCAGGCGGCTGCGCTGAAGGCGCTTCGGGCCGGCCTCGTCGACTACGACCAGGCGCGGGGGTTTCGGGGGCCGGTCGCACATATCGATGTCTCCGAAGACTGGGCGGCCGCCTTGGCTGAGCAAGAGACATTGACGGATGTGAAGGAGTGGCAGCTCGCCGTGGTGCTCTCCTGTTCCGATGCGGGTATACGCATCGGACTGCGCAATGCAAAGCCTGGTCCCGAGCACTCGCCGTCCAGCCCCGAAACGGGCTTTATCGGCAGCAGGACCATGCGGTGGGCGCTGAAGCTTTCTGCCGGAGGCAGGATCAGGCAGGTCGACTCCATCGACAAGGTTCTCTCGCCGGGGGACGTCGTTTATGTCGAGAAGGGGGAAGACGGTTACCTCCTGCGACAAATACCGGAAGTGCAGGGCGCGATCGTGTCGATGGACCCGAATACGGGGCGCGTGCTAGCGAGCGTTGGCGGTTTCTCCTTTGCACAGTCACGCTTCAATCGTGCGACGCAGGCTTCGCGCCAGCCCGGCTCAGCCTTCAAGCCGTTCGTCTACGCCGCCGCGCTGGATACCGGCTACACCCCTGCGACGCTGGTCATGGACGCGCCCTTTTCGATGCCGGACGGGGCAGGTCGCCTATGGAAACCGAAGAACTATGACGGCAAATTCGGCGGTCCTTCCACTCTGCGCACCGGGCTTGAGAAAAGCCGCAACCTGATGACGGTGCGCCTCGCCCGGCATCTCGGCATGGACGTCGTTGCCGAATACGGCCGCGCCTTCGGCCTCTACGATGAGCTCTCTCCCTACCTGCCGATGTCGCTCGGAGCCGGCGAAACGACACTGACGCGGCTCGTTTCGGCCTATGCGGTCCTCGCCAATGGCGGACACGCCGTAAAGGCCTCGATGATCGACCGCATCCAGGATCGTCACGGTCGTACGATCTTCCGTCACGACGATCGCGCCTGCGATCAATGCAACGCCGCAAGCTGGCAGCATCAGGAAGAGCCGGTGCTTCGCGACACAAGCAAGCAGGTGCTCGACCCGATGACGGCCTATCAGGTGACATCGATGCTGCGCGGCGTGGTCGAGCGTGGAACGGCGCACCGAGTGGCGCAGCTCGGGGCACCGGTCGCCGGCAAGACCGGGACCACGAACTACGAGAAGGATGTCTGGTTCGTCGGATACACCCCGACGCTCGTGACCGGCGTCTTCATGGGATACGACGCACCGAAACCGATGGGCCATGGCGAAACGGGCGGCGGACTCGCGGCGCCGATCTTTATCGACTTCATGAAAGTGGCAATGCGCGGCAAACCTGCCGTGGACTTTCCCGTCCCGCAAGGCTTGACCTTCGCGAGCGTCAACCGCCGCACGGGAAAGCGAGCCGCTTCAGGAGATCCCGGTTCGGCTGTCGAGGTGTTCAAACCGGGAACCGGGCCGTGCTTGACGGAATGTCCCGTCATAGACGGGTTCGCAGCGGAGGGGCCGGAGGAACTCCCTGCCGCGCTGCGCGAGCAGCTTTTGACAGCCCCCCAAGGCCTCTATTGAGCCATTGCCTCCTATCTCGTCGAGGGATCGAAATGAGGAAGCACGCCTTCGCCCTGCGGAGCAGGGCACACAGCAGGCGGTTACGCATCGTCTGCATCATGGTAGCGTTTGCCGCTATTTTCGCCGGCGCGTTCGTACGGCTTGTGCAACTCGGCATGATGGAAGAGGCGGGCCGCGAAATCCGCCTCGCTCATGACAGGGCGCTCGGTGGACGACCCGCGATCGTCGACAGGAACGGGCAGCTGCTCGCGACCGACATTCCGATCGCGTCACTCTACATCGAGCCTCGGTCGATTCCCGATCCGGACGAGGCGGTCGAGAAACTCACTGCGATCTTCCCGGAACTCGACGCGCGCGAACTCCACGCGCGCCTCCGAAGCAAAGATGCCTTCACATGGGTCAAGCGGCAGATACCTCCGGACAAACAGCAGGCGGTCATCGATGCGGGCGTGGCCGCGGTCGGCTTTCGGCCAGAAAATCAGCGGCTCTATCCGAACGGCTCATTGGCGGCGCATGTGCTTGGCGCCGTGGACATCGACAATTCAGGCATTGCCGGCATCGAAAAATGGATCGACGCAAACTGGCTCGCAGACCTGCGCGGCGCCGGCCTCGAGCTTAAAGGGCGTGAACTCCAGCCGGTCGAGCTCTCAATCGACCTGCGCGTTCAGTACGCCATGGAGCAGGAGCTCGGTAAAGCCGTCACGAAGTTCGGAGCTGCCGCGGGTGCCGGGCTCCTGCTCGACGTCACGAATGGCGAAATACTCGCGCTCGCCTCCTATCCGGCCTTTGATCCGAACAATCCCGAGGATGCCTTCAAGCCCGACCGGATAAACCGCGTCACCGCCGGCGTTTTCGAGATGGGGTCCACCTTCAAGGCTCTGACTACGGCAATGGCGTTGGAGTCAGGCCGGTTCGATCTTCAATCCGTCGTCGATGCGAGCAGGCCGTTGCGCTTTGGACGGCAGCGCATTCACGACTATCGCGGGAAATACAGGCCGCTCACCATTCCGGAAGCCTTCATTCACTCCTCGAACATCGTCATGGCGAAAATGGCGATGGCGCTCGGCCCCGAAGCGTTGCGGTCTTTTCTCGGACGTTTCGGCGTTCTGTCTCAGCTCGCGACCGAGCTGCCGGAGAGCGCCGCACCGCTGCGGCCATCCTCCTGGAGCGAGGTGACCACGGCAACGGTTTCCTTCGGCCACGGGATCGCCGTCACGCCGCTGCAAGCCAGCATGGCCGTCGCCGCCCTGGCAAACGGCGGAAGGCTGATCAGGCCGACTTTCATAAAGAACAGCCCCGTGTCCGAACGGACCATGGCGGAAAACCTCGTGTCTGCGAACACCAGTGAGGCGATACGCCACCTCCTGCGCCTCAATACCGCCATCGGCTCAGCCACTAAGGCCGATGTCCCCGGCTACGTGATCGGCGGCAAGACCGGCACCGCTGAAAAGGTGGTCCAGGGCCGCTATTCCAAGGTGCTCAACGTCACATCCTTCATGGGCATCGTACCGGCGGACAATCCCAGGTACCTGCTGCTCACCCTGCTGGACGAGCCCCGCGGCCTGCCGGAAACCCACGGCAACCGCACCTCCGGGTGGAACGCCGTACCGCTCGGCGGCGCCCTCCTGCACCGCATCCTCCCGATGCTCCTCACGCCCTCTTTTCCATCGCCGGAAGATGCCGAAGCCGTTCCCGTCGCGACGGGAGACTGTCGTATCGGACTCGACCTTCGGCCAGGTGATCCCTGCCTTCCAGACACCGGAGATCGCTCAGAGGATCATGGATGACTGCGACGCCCGCTCCGCGACGCCAATCTGGCGAAAGGCAATCTCCGTTCAGCCTTCAAGGACCAATGCCGGTGGTTATGAACGGTCGATCCAGGGTTGAAGGAAACCGCGGGATCGAGCTCGCGATAGAGGCTCTTCAGGCTGTCGGCCGCCCTCGGCAGGATGTTCGGCTCTCCGCTCCTTCAGGAGTGAAAGGACCGCATCGCAATTTTCGCCTTCTTGACCAGACACTCTTGGTGCATGACCTGGCAGAAGAAGTGCCCGCAATACATGGTGTAAGCGATCTTCCGTACGATCTCCGGCGGCAACCGCTCGAATCAGTCGAGCGCAGCGGCAGCGCGAACCGCCGGCGGCAAATCGATTGAGAAAAGCTGCCTCCCCTTCTCTTTCCGTGCATTCGAAATAGTCTGCGTGCTGCGACGGGAAGTGGCGCACCAGGTCGAGCTATCTGCATTGTTGTAGCCTTCCGCTGCCCTAACGGTTATGAGCGCGCCGTTGCATTGTCGGCAGAAGGATAAACAGATGTGAAGCCAATAGTTTCCGCGACACATCCAATCTGTGAAAGCGTTGCCGCCGATGAAGGGGCGGAGCAAACCGGCACACCGACACCCCGCATGTTCTCGTGGGCGCGCAATTCGGCGATCTATCGCCTGGAACGACGGATGCACACCGAAAAGCAGCTCTTCGACGCCATTGCGCGAAAGGCCCGGCAGAAATTCGACGGGATCAGCGAGGCGCAAGTCAAGGCGCTGGCCGATTCCGCCGTGAAGTTCGCCTATGACAACAAGGCGCTCGACGACACTGCCTATGCCGAAATCAGCACCCGTTCGGGCATGCGCGGCGGCAAGTCCAAGCGGGCAATCGCGCAGAGGCTGTCGCAGCGCGGCGTTGCCAAAAGCACGGTTGCGTCCGCCGTTGCCGAGGCGGACGACCTGTACGCTGCCCTCGTTCTCGCCCGCAAGCGTGCCTTCGGGCCCTTTCGCAAGGGTGACCTCGACGACAAACGAAAGGCAAAGGAGCTGTCCGCCTTCGCAAGGGCAGGCTTCAGCTTCGACATTGGCAAGAAGGTTTTCGAGATGCCGGCCGACGAGGCCGAAGAAGCGTTGGCCGCGGGTCGCCACCTCTGACATGGTTATGAGGTCGATAGGTCGGGCTGATAGAGGACCACCCGGTTGCGGCCCGCTTGTTTCGCCAGGTAAAGTGCCGCGTCGGCCTGGTTCTGAAGCTTCTCCGGCGCGATGATCTCTTCACCTGGCGCCTGCGCCGCCACGCCAATGCTGAGGGTGACGTAAGGCGATACCCGGGATGCGGGGTTCGGAAGGGAGGCAGCTTCGACGCTCGCCCTGATTCGTTCGGCCGTAGCCAGCGCCGCTTCTTCATCTGCGCCCGGAAGCACGACGAGAAACTCCTCACCGCCATAGCGGGCCACATGGTCGCGGTTTCGCCTGACGCTGCTTTGAATGATCCCGGCAACCTTGACGAGGCAGCGATCGCCCTCGGCATGACCGAGGCGATCGTTCAGGTTCTTGAAATCGTCGATGTCGCACATCAGCATGGCGGTACCCGGCCGCCGCTCCGCGCCTGCGCTCCAGAGACGACTGAGGGTTTCCATCATCCAGCGCCTGTTGGCGATCCCGGTCAGGGGATCGGTTTTTGCGAGGCGCTCGAGGCGGGCATTGGCGTCGGCAAGCTCCGTTACCCGCCGCATGTCGCGAAGTTCGAGAAGGAAGGTCTTCTGGGCAAGGATCGTTATCGTACGTCGGGCAACGACGGTCGCGATAATACCGCTTGCAAAAAACAGCGTCGCAGCCACGGCGCTGCCCCTCTCCAGCATCGGATTCTGCAACTGAAAGATCAGGTAGAGGCCGAGCGCGAAAGAGGCGACCGTCACCGTCCAGGCCAAAGGAATTGCGAAAATGATGATGGCGGTGATGGCGACGAACAGCATGATGTTCAGGTGCCGTTCGTGGAATTCGCCACCCGCGCTCACGCCCACCAGCGCAACCGACAGGAGGATGAGGAACAGGCCTGTGAGCAAGGAGATCCCTTGCAGCCAAACGCCGCGCGGTTTTCGCCAGACGAAGGCGGTGGCCAGCGCCGCGGGCGGCAGAATGCAGGCCGGCGGAAGCATCGAGAGCGCGACCGCCTTCGGAAGCAGGATCGCGTTCAGACCCAGCGTCAGCACGTCCAGCAAGGTCACCCATATCATCCACGCGCGTATGATCTTGGCCGTACGCGACCACGAACGCTCCTGGAACAGGCGACCGAGCTCACCTCTGAGACGAATGTCACGCGTGCGGCCCGTGAGAAGGCGCTCGACTTCGGCCATGACAGCCGGATTGCGCGGCCGATACCGCATCTCCGGGGAGGCGCTCACGCGACTGGCAGCAACTGCGCTTTCCTGAAGCTCCATCCTTGTCCATCTAGGGGAGCACCTCCTGCTGGCAAGATCATCCGTGCATGAACTCCCGAGTTGCGGCTCGCGCCGTGGCTCCTGTGCTGCAAGGCCGCCAACATCGACCCAGGCGCGGCTCAGGCATTTCCCGCCGTTGTCTCGAAGTCGAAGAGCTTTTGAGTGACGAGTGCCGCTGCACCCCGGGCCCAGGAATCGTCCTCCCAATCGAGTAGAACAGGCGGTGCTTGACGGAATGCAAAGCGCTCAAGGGCCGCTCGCAAGGGTCCGAAAAGCGCGTCGCCGTAGACGACTGCTTCGCCGCCGACCACGATTACCTCCGGATCGATGACGTTCATCAGGCCGGCGAGGTGACGGCCCAAAGTTTCGCCCGCTTCGCGCATGACCGAATGAGCAGCCTTGTCGCCGGCGGCGATGGCAGCGACCAACTCGGCTCGTCCGTCCGTCTCCGGTCGACCGCTGAGTTCACGCCAGGTTTGAAGCATCGCAGGCTCGGAGAAATAGGACATGAGGCAGCCGCGCTTGCCGCATTCGCAGGGTCTGCCGCCCTCCACATGGGGGAAATGGCCGAACTTGCCGGCCGCGCCGTGGGCACCGCGATAAAGCTTCCCATCCAGCACCAAGGAACAGGCTACCCCTACCCCGATCGCAAGCACACCCATCGTCTTGTAATGCCGTCCGAGGCCGAAAAGCTGCTGGGCGATCGCATAGGCATTGGTGTCGTCTTCCAGCCAAACGGGGACCCCGATCCGGCGCGCCACGAGATCACCCAGCGGTACGTTGTCCCAACCGTAGCGATTGCTCCGGATACACACCGCCCGCTGATTGTCGATGACCCCGGGCATGGCGATGCCGATGCCGGCGAGCCGGGTAGCCGGCCGGTTGGCGAGTGCAATCAGTTTCGGCGCCGCTCCGGCAAGCGCGTCGGCAATCGTATCGGGATCATGCGCCGGCAGCGGCAGCCGCAATGAGGCGAGCGGCGTCGTTTCGAGGTCCGTTACCACGCATTCGACGCTGCCCGCCATCAGCTTGAAGCCCAGCGCCACGCCACCGGCATAGTCGATGGCGACCGGAATCGGGCGCCGCCCCTGTGCGCCGGCTACGGATTGGCCTTCTATGAGCAACCCTTCCTCGACGAGGTCGCCCACCACGAAGGTTACGGCCGCCGGACTCAGGCCGGTTGCGGCGGCAATTTCAGCACGGCTCTTGGCGCCCTCGCGCCGGAGCAGGTTCAGGATAAGCCGGCGGTTCATCGCACGCGTCGTGCTTTGGTCACCCTTGGTCTTCACATCGATCCTTATTTTATTTTGTAAATTAAATATTGCACCGTCTTCGCGACTATGCATAACTCAGCGCGCCGAGCAACCGGGTCAAGCACGATCCGGACCGGCGAAAATGCAAGAATCCCAATAGCGAACGCATGCGACGCACGGCGTTGCCGGCGCGGGGATCCTTTTGCCGGCAGCCAGCCCCGGGAGGAGACGGGGCGAAGTGCCGTGTCGAGACATTCCAGGGAGGATTAATCGAATGACTTTCAATCGGATTGAGCGCAGCCTGTCCCGACGTACGTTCCTCAAGGGCACCGCCGCAGTTTCCGCCGCCTTGAGCGGATTTCCCATTCCCGCCATTGCTCAATCGAGCGAGGTGACGATCATCTCCGCCGAGAGCAACGCCAATACCGCAGAGGTTCTGCGGCGCATTGCCGCCGATTTCCAAAAGGCGGCCGGCACCAAGGTGGTCGTCAACAATATGGATCATGAGGCCGACAAGACGGCGATCCGTAACTACCTCGTCGCCGGTGCACCGGACGTCTGCTTCTGGTTTTCGGGCAACCGCATGCGCGCCTTCGTGACACGCGGCCTGTTCGATGACATTTCCGATGTCTTCGAGAAGGAGAAATATGCCGACGTGCTGGGCGCTACCGCCGGCTCGGTGACGGTCGATGGCAAGCAGTACGGCCTGCCGACAGGCGGCACCCTCTGGGGCATGTTCTACCGCAAGGACGTCTTCGACGAGCATGGGCTGACGGCCCCCGCTTCCTGGGAGGAATTTCTTGCTTTCGGCGAGAAGTGCAAGAGCGCGAACCTGACGCCGGTCGCCATGGGCACGAAGGACCTCTGGCCGGCGGCCGGATGGTTCGACCAGATGAACCTCCGTATCAATGGGCTCGACAAGCATTTCGCACTGATGAACGGAGAGATGGCCTATACGGATGAGACGCTGAAGCCGGTCTTCGATCATTGGGAGGAACTGATCAAGCAGGGCTTCTTCACGCCGGACCATACCTCCTTCGGCTGGCAGGAGGCAGGCGCCTTCCTCGCTCAGAAGCGGGCCGGAATGATGAACCTCGGCGCGTTTGTCCGGGCGGCTTTCCCTCAACAGGACTTGCCGCAACTCACCTTCGCTCCCTTCCCGGTGATCGACGACGGCCTCGGCCGCTATGAGGAATTCTCGCTGAACTCCGTGCACATTCCGGCAAACGCCAAGAACAAGTCGGGTGCGCGCGAATTCCTCACACATTTCTACAAACCGGAGAACCTTGCCGCCTATCTGGAGCCGGGCGGCAATGTTCCGCCGCGCAACGATTTGCCGGCAAGCAAGGATCCGCTCGTCAACGCCGCCGTTGAGAGCCTCAAGGCAGTTGCCGGAACCTCGCAATTCTACGACCGGGATACCGATCCCGACATGGCTCAGGCTGGCCTTGTCGGTTTCCAGGAGTTCATGGCACGGCCGGAGCGCCGGGACGCCATCCTGCAGCGGCTCGAAGGAACTCGCCGGCGGATCTTCAAGCTCTGAGATCTTCCTAAACGCATCGGGGGCTGGGGCGCTGCGGTCCCGCCCTTTCTTCCCCATCGACAGGGACTTCCACGCATGACGAGCCTTTGGCGCCGCCACCGCTGGTGGCTGACCCCGACACTCCTGATCCTGCCCGGCGCGGTCCTCTTCGCCGTCGTAATCCTGGCATCCTCTGTTCAAAGCCTTTGGATCAGCTTGCACGACTGGGATGGCTTCGGTCCCATGGTCTGGATCGGCCTGGGTAACTACCGAGAGTTGATGGACGATCCGCAATTCTACGTCTCGCTCAAGAACAACGTCATCTGGCTCGTCATGTTCATGCTCGCGCCGCCGATAGGGCTCGCGATCGCGCTGCTGGTCAACCAGAAGATAAAGGGCATGCGTCTCGTCAAATCGATGTTCTTCATACCGCTGGTGCTCGCCTCGGTCGCCGTCGGCGTGGTCTTTACCTGGGTCTACACTCCGGAGTTCGGGCTACTGGCCCTCATCTTCCGTGCATTCGGGGCGAACGCTCCGGCGCTGCTGTCGGACGAGCACTTCGTCACTTTTGCCATCGTCGTCGCTGCCCTCTGGTCGCAGATCGCCTTTTGCATGGTTCTCTACCTTGCCGGGCTCAACAACCTGAGCGAGGAACTGATCGGTGCCGGTCGCGTCGACGGCGCGCGCGGGTGGAACATGTTGCGCCACATCGTGCTGCCGCAACTGACGCAAGTCACCTTCATCGCGATCGCCGTGACGGTGGTCGGCGCGCTACGCTCCTTCGATATGATTTCCGTCATGACGCGCGGCGGCCCCTTCGGCTCCTCGTCCGTGCTGGCCTACCAGATGTTCGAACAGTCGATCTTTTCCTACCGCTTCGGCTATGGGGCGGCGATCGCCTCGGTGCTCTTCGTGATCATGGCCGTCTTCATCACCTGGTATCTCACGCGCATCATCCGCGCGGAAGAAAGGGGCGCCTGATGTACCCCCGTCCCGTGCCCGAAACTGCGCATGCGAGCCGCAGGCTCTACATGACGCTCGTCGGAGCGATCCTCATCGTCTGGCTTGCGCCGCTCTTCGCCGTCATCCTTACCTCGTTCCGCTCGATGGCGGACGTGATGAGCGGCAATCTCTGGGGCTGGCCCACGGAAATCGCCGTCGTCGAGAACTACACGGCCGTCTTCACGCAGACCCCGATGGCACGCTACTTTCTCAACAGCCTCGTCATCACCATTCCCTCGGTGGTCGGCGTGCTGATTCTTTCGACGCTGGCGGGCTTTGTGCTGGCCCGTTACCGCTTCCCCGGCAACATGCTGATCTTCGCGCTCTTCGTCGGCGGCAATTTCCTGCCGCATCAGATCATGATGATCCCGGTGCGCGACCTCATGGTGAGGCTCAACCTCTATGACACCACCACGGCGCTTATCATCTTTCACGTCGCCTTCCAGACCGGTTTCGCGACGCTCTTCATGCGCAACTTCATCGCCGCGTTGCCCGACGAACTGTTCCAGGCCGCGCGTGCCGAGGGTGCGACACCGTTTCAGACCCTGATCCACGTCGTCGTGCCCCTCGTCCGGCCGGCATTGGCGGCGCTCGCCATCCTGCTCTTCACCTTCATCTGGAACGACTACTTCTGGGCGGTGGTCTTGACGGTCAGCGACGATGTCAAGCCGGTGACGGCGGGGCTTGCGAACCTGCGCGGCGAATGGGTCTCCGCCTGGAACCTGATCTCGGCCGGCACGATCATCGTCGCCGTGCCGCCGGTCGTCATGTTCTTCCTCATGCAGAAACACTTCATAGCGGGACTTACAATGGGAGCAGTGAAGGGATGACTGCAGCTTCCTCGCCGATCTTTGCCAAGCCCAGGAACCGTAACGAGCGGAACGCCATGAAAAGCCTTGAACTTCACCGGATCGAGAAGAGCTACGGCGCCTACCACGCCCTTCGCGGAATAGACCTTTCCGTCGAGGAAGGCGAATTCATCGTCATGGTCGGACCGTCCGGCTGCGGCAAGTCCACCCTCCTGAAGACGATCGCCGGGCTCGAGACGATCTCCTCGGGGCAGATCCTGATCAGCGGGCGCGATGTGACGAAGGAAGAACCGGGCGATCGCGGCATCGCCATGGTCTTTCAATCCTACGCCCTCTATCCACACATGACGGTCGCAGAAAATATGGGCTTCGGGCTTCGCATGGCGAAGCGTCCGAAGGAGGAGATCGACGCCGCCGTCGCACGCGCAGCGAAGATCCTTCGGATCACGGACCAGCTCGACAAACGGCCGAAACAGCTCTCCGGCGGCCAGCGCCAACGCGTCGCGATCGGACGCGCGATCACGCGCTCGCCTGACGTCTTCCTGTTCGACGAACCGCTATCGAACCTCGATGCGGCGTTGCGGACGCAAATGCGCGTGGAGCTTTCGAGCCTCCATGCCGAACTCGGCGCGACCATGATCTACGTCACGCACGACCAGGTCGAGGCGATGACGATGGCGAGCCGCATCGTCGTGCTGAATCGCGGTGCGGTCGAACAGGTCGGTTCGCCGCTCGAACTCTATCGCAACCCCGGCAACCTCTTCGTCGCGGGGTTTCTGGGCGCGCCGCGCATGAATTTCTTCGACGTGACTGTCGACGAGGTCTCCGGCGCGAAGGCTGGGATCTCTGCGCCCGGTCTTGCACCCCTGAACGTATCCCTCGCCGAAGGTGCGGCACTGAACCCCGGCGACAGGGCCACGCTCGGCATCCGGCCGGAGAACATCCGCCTAGCCGCCGGCGATGCCGCCAGGGCGGCGATCTCCGGCAAGGTACGCCTCGTCGAGCATCTCGGCCGCGAAACGATCCTCTATGTCGACGCCGGCGCCCTGCAATGCGTCAGTTCGGAGAGCGGCACGGGCAACATCACGGTGCAGGTCGGTCAGGTGACGCCAATCTCCGCCGAAAGCCCGGTCTCGCTCTCGATCGATCCGCACGACGCCTATCTCTTCGCCGGCGATGGCCAGCGGACCGTGACGGCCCGCAAGGCCAGCCATTCAAACCAAACCAAGGTAGACACGATATGAACGAACCGACCAGGATCCGCTGGGGCATTCTCGGCCCCGGCAACATCGCGAAGGACTTCTTCGCCGGCGTGCTGCAGTCCGCCAACGGCAAGGTCGTCGCAATCGGCGCTCGCAATCCGGCAAAGCCCGGCCTTGCGGACGATTTTCCGGGCACGCGCATCGTCGCCGGCTACGACGCACTGCTCGACGACCCGGAAATCGATGCGGTTTACATCGCGACGGTCCATCCGCTTCACGCCGAATGGGCGATCAAGGCCGCCGAAAAGGGCAAGCACGTGCTCTGCGAGAAGCCGATGGGTCTGTCGGCGGCGGAGGCCGACGCCATGTTCGAGGCGGCCCGCAAGGCGGGCACCTTCATGGCCGAAGCTTACATGTACCGGCTTCACCCGCTGACCGCCAAGATCGTCCAGCTCGTGAAAAACGGCATGGTCGGCGAGGTGCGTAAGATTCAGTCGAGCTTCGGTTTTGCCAAGCTGCCCTTCGATGAGGGGCATCGGCTCTTTTCCAGTGAAATGGCGGGCGGCGGCATACTGGACGTGGGCGGCTACACCACTTCCATGGCGCGCCTCATCGCGGGCATCGGCACATCATCGGGCGTGATGGAGCCGGCGGAGGTGACCGCCCTCGGCCATCTTGGCCGGACGGGCGTCGACGAGTGGACCTCTGCCCTCCTGTCCTTTCCGAACGGCATCGTCGCCGAGCTTTCCTGCTCGGTCTCTCTCGTGCAGGAAAACGTGCTGCGTATCCTCGGCACGAATGGCCGCATCGAGGTCGATCACTTCTGGTTCGCCGGCGGTAAGCAGGGAGGCACCAACATCATCCGCGTTATCCACGCCGACGGCCGCCGGGAGGAAGTCGCGGTGGTCGAGCCGCGCCATCTCTACAGCTTCGAGGTCGAGGCCGCCGGCGACGCGATCCGCGCAGGCAGCACGGAATTTGCCTATCCGGGCATGAGCCGGGCCGACACACTCGGGAATCTGCGTGTCATGGACAAGTGGCGTGCGGCGATCGGCCTGGAATACGAAGGCGAGAAACACACCGTGCGGACCCGGACGGTGCGCGGCGACAAGCTTTCCCGCAAGACCAGTCTCGTGCGGAGCGGTCGCATCGACGGCCTGCAAAAGGCGATATCGCTTGCTGCGCTAGGCCTCATGGAGTTTACGACCTTCTCATCCGCCGCCATGGTACTCGATGCCTTTTTCGAGGCGGGCGGCAATCTGGTCGATACCGCATTCCTCTACGGCAACGGCCTGCAGGATCGGCTCGTCGGCGAATGGATGCGCAGCCGCGGCGTGCGCCAGGAAACGGTCGTCATAGGCAAGGGCGCGCACAGTCCACTCTGCTATCCCGATGTGATCGGCAAGCAACTGACGACCAGTCTCGAGCGCTTGGGCACCGACTACGTCGACATCTATTTCATGCACCGCGACAATCCGGACATCCCCGTCGGCGAATTCGTCGACGCCATGGACGCGGAGGTGAAGGCCGGACGGATCCGCGGTCCCTTCGGCGGCTCAAACTGGACACGCGAACGGTTCGAAGAAGCGATCGCCTATGCCGACCGTACCGGCAAGACGAGACCGAGCGTGCTTTCCAACAATTTCTCGCTGGCCGAGATGGTCCAGCCGGTTTGGGCTGGCTGCATCTCGTCCTCGGACGATGCCTGGATGCGCTGGCTGGAGGAGAAAGGCGTCACCAATTTCGCTTGGTCGAGCCAGGCTCGCGGCTTCTTCACCGATCGTGCGGGCCGCGGCAAGCTGGACGATTCGGAACTTGCCCGCTCCTGGTATTCCGAAGGCAACTTCGCACGGCGAGAACGGGCGATCGCACTCGGGCGCGAGCTCGGCAAAGACCCGATTCAAATAGCGCTCGCCTATGTTCTGGCGCAGAAGGGCCGTGTCATTCCGCTGATCGGCCCGCGCTCGCTTTCGGAGCTCAACCACAGCCTCGACGCTTTCTCGGTTACGCTCTCCCCGGGTGACGTCCAGTGGCTGCGAGATGGTGACCCGGGCGAGTCGAGCGCGGCATGAGCCGAAGCGACTCCGCGTTGAATTCCGGCGCCGGCTGCGCGTGGGAGGTCTGCTTGCACCACAGGAGTCTTCATATTAGTCGAACAGCTTGGTACGCTTCCTGGCCATATTCCAAGTAGATTCGAAAACCGAGCAATGAGAGCGGACGGACAGCAGATTGACCAGGCACTGGCGGCGACAGAAGCCATCCGCAGCATCCTTGGGGAGGCGCTTCTTGCGGTTTATCTGCATGGATCGGCAGTTTCGGGTGGATTGCGACCGCAGAGTGACGTCGACCTTCTCGCCATCGTCGACCGCCCGATAGCCGACGAACAGCGTCGCGATCTTCTGGCGGCCTTGCTGCGGATATCCGGCCGCCATCCTCGCCCGATGGAGGCGCCCCGCTGCGTCGAACTGATGGTGTTTCTGCGGGCAGCTATCGCCGCACCGAATTTTCCTGTTCGGGCTGAATTCGTCTATGGCGAATGGTTGCGGGAGGCTTTTGAATCCGAAAAACTCCCGGTCCCTGTGTCCGATCCGGAAAATACCCTGGTGCTGGCCCAGGCCCGACAAGAGGCCGTTCCACTGTTCGGTCCCGATGCAAAGGAGCTTCTGCCCTCGATTCCGCCGGAACAAGTTCGCCGCGCCATGGGCGATGCACTCCCCTTGTTGGTCGACAGTCTACAGGGGGACGAGCGGAACGTCTTGCTGACCCTTGCGCGCATGTGGCGTACATCGGCCACCGGAGACTTCGTCACCAAGGATGCTGCAGCGACATGGGCGGCAAACCAGATGCCCGACCAGGAGGCTGGCACATTGATCCATGCGCGGGACGCGTATTTCGGCAAGGTCCGAGACGACTGGAAAAATCGGCAGGCTGCTTGCGAGCGGACGGCAGCATTTCTGCGCCAGCGGGTATCAGAACTCGTATGAAGCTTGAGGTCGGAAGCCGCCAGGAAGCTTCTTCCGCATTATGACAGCAGGGTGTCGGAATCTCGTTTAGCCGGTCGTCTTCAAGACGGACAAGCTATGGAGAGCAGCATGACCATTACCATTACCGCCTTTGAGCGGTCGCCCGATGGCGGCCAGGGTATGGCGCGTGACATGCGCGTTCGCTGGGCGCTTGAAGAAGTAGGCCAGCCCTACGACGTTCGTCTTCTTTCGTTCAAGGCGATGAAGGAGCCCGCGCATCTAGCGCTTCACCCTTTCGGGCAGATTCCGACCTATGAAGAAGGCGATCTCGCTTTGTTCGAGTCCGGGGCAATCGTGTTCCATATCGCGGAGCGCCATGCGGGCCTGCTGCCGGACGATCCGAATGCCCGTGCGCGGGCGATCACATGGATGTTCGCCGCGCTCAATACGGTGGAGTCGCCGATCGTTGATCGCGAGGTCGCCGAGTATCTGGAAGGCGACGAGACCTGGTACGAGCAGCGCCTGCCCTTCATCGACGGACGCATCCGCAAGCGCCTGGGCGAACTTTCCGGCCGGCTTGGCAACGCCGACTGGCTCGACGGAGCGTTCAGCGCCGCTGACCTTCTGATGGTGACGGTGCTGCGCAGATTGGAAGGATCGGCCATACTGGAGGAATATCCGAACCTTTCCGGCTATGTAGCCCGCGGCAAAGCGCGGCCCGCATACAGGCGCGCTTTCGACGCTCAGCCGGCGGTTTTCACCGCCGCACCGACCGGCTGACAAAGGTCCGCGCTTGCCGGGTGCCTTACGCGGCGTGCCAGCGGCCGTGCACCTGGAGCCTGAACAGTGGCAATGTCCGAGCGGTCAGTGATTGTCCGGCTCCGGCATTGAGTGGGGGACGTCCCGCTTGGCATGAAGTACCGCCACACGTCGACATAACCCGGCTCTACGCGATAGAAAAAGAGATGGGGACATTGCTTCAGAGAGACGCTACGCAGGTCAGATAGCCGCTTCGACATCACTGCGGGCCAATTCCCGGGGGATAATTTTTCTTTTGTTCACCTGCTCGGCAAACCACGCACATGCTCGCGCAGACTGGTGAAATAATCCGCGTCGGCCGGGTCGGTCCGCGCGGACGAGGCTCCCTCAAGGAGCAGCCCGCGCAATGCGAGGCGGTCCCGATCTCGACGTATCAATTCCCGGATATACTCGCTGCTCGTCCCATAGCCTCGTCCGGCGACTTGCTCATCGACGAAACTCTTCAGCTGATCCGGGAGGGAAATGTTCATCGTGCCCATGCGAAAGACCATAGCGGTTTTGGCAAAAATTGGTAAGAACGCGGCAAATGGGCACGCGGCGGCGCAGCCGATACATCACGCGATCTTTGATGACGTGGCTTGCCACTTTCCAACGGCCGCTCGGGCTTGTATGTTCCCCCTCCGTTCTTAAGGCCGCGGCCGGACATCAAAGAACTCATCGAGGGAAAGTAATGGCGACGGCGGCCCATCTGGAGAAACTGAACGAGAGACAGCGCTGCGCCGTCGAATATGGCGTCGGAGCAGGAGAAGGCGCCCAGGCCGGCCCGCTTTTGATCATCGCGGGCGCGGGCTCCGGCAAGACCAACACCTTGGCTCATCGCGTTGCTCACCTGATCGTCAATGGGGCCGATCCTCGCCGGATTCTCCTGATGACCTTCTCACGCAGGGCCGCGGCCGAGATGTCGCGCCGCGTCGGGCGCATCTGCGCACAGGTGCTCGGTCCCAGTTCCGGCGAAATGACCGACGCTCTTTCATGGGCGGGCACCTTTCACGGTATCGGGGCACGGCTGCTGAGAATCTATGCCGAACAGATCGGGCTGAATGCGGAGTTCACCATTCACGACCGCGAGGACAGCGCCGACCTGATCAACCTCATCCGGCACGAGCTCGGCTTCTCGAAGATGGAAAGCCGGTTTCCGACCAAGGGCACCTGTCTTGCGATCTATTCGCGGGCAGTGAACGCGGAATTGCCGCTGAGCGAAGTGCTCCGCACCTGGTACCCGTGGGTGTCCGGCTGGGAACAGCAGTTGAAGGAGCTGTTTGCCGGCTACGTCGAGGCCAAGCAGGCGCAGAACGTCCTCGACTACGACGACCTGCTTCTCTATTGGGCCCAGATGGTCAGCGATCCCTCCCTGGCCGACGATATCGGCAACCGGTTCGACTACGTCCTCGTCGACGAATATCAGGATACCAACAAGCTCCAGTCTTCGGTGCTGCTGGCCCTGAAGCCCGGCGGGCGCGGCCTGACGGTCGTCGGCGACGACGCGCAGTCGATCTACTCGTTCCGGGCGGCGACGGTCCGCAACATTCTCGACTTTCCGAAGCAATTCTCGCCGGCGGCCGAGATCGTCACGCTGGACCGCAACTATCGTTCGACCCAGCCGATCCTCGCGGCCGCCAACGGGGTTATCGACCTGGCGCGGGAACGCTTCACCAAGAACCTCTGGACGGACCGCGAGTCGGCTGAACGGCCGAAGCTGCTGACGGTGAGGGACGAGGCCGATCAGGCGAACTGCATCGTCGAGCAGGTACTTGCCAATCGTGAATCGGGGATGCTCCTGAAACAGCAGGCCGTCCTGTTCCGCACCTCGAGCCACAGCGGCCCCCTTGAGGTGGAACTGACCCGCCGCAACATTCCCTTCGTAAAGTTTGGAGGTCTGAAGTTCCTCGACAGCGCTCACGTGAAGGACATGCTGGCCGTGCTACGCTTTGCCCAGAATCCCCGTGACCGCGTCGCAGGCTTCCGGCTCCTGCAGATGCTGCCGGGCATCGGCCCGCAGACCGCGGGCAAGATCCTGGACACGATCGCAGCCGACCCCGAGCCACTGATGGCGCTTGGCGAAATCCCAGCTCCGCCGAAGAGCGGCTCGGACTGGCTGTCCCTCGTCGAACTTCTGCATGCCCTGCGCAAACCCGCATGGCCGACGGAAATCGAGATGGCGCGGATATGGTACGAACCGCATCTCGAACGAATACACGAGGATGCCGAAACGCGCCGGGCCGACCTCGTGCAACTCGAGCAGATCGCCGCCGGCTATCAGAGCCGCGAGCGCTTCCTGACCGAGCTGACGCTCGATCCGCCGGACGCGACGAGCGACCAGGCCGGCGTACCGCTGCTCGACGAGGACTACCTTATCCTATCGACCATCCATTCGGCCAAGGGGCAGGAATGGCGCGCCGTATTCATGCTCAACGTCGTCGACGGTTGCATTCCGTCAGACCTGGCCACAGGCACCAGCCACGAGCTGGAAGAGGAGCGGCGGCTTCTCTATGTCGGGATGACACGCGCCAAGGACAGTCTGACGCTGGTGGTGCCGCAACGTTTCTTCACCGGCGGTCAGCACGCGCAGGGTGACCGCCATGTCTACGCGAGCCGCACACGCTTTATCCCCGCGACATTGCTTCAGTTCTTCGAGAGTGCAACCTGGCCCGCCGCCAGCCCCAATGCCTCCGAACGCAGCGCAAAGCAGATCCGCATCGATGTCGCGGCCCGGATGCGCACCATGTGGCAGTAGCTCAGCAGTGCGTGGTGGTCATCGCACTGGCTGTCCTGTGGGGCTATGCCCACACCGTCAGCCTCGGCAACGGCAGCATTGGGACGGGTCCCGACTGACCGAAACTCCCAATCCGTACAATGTCCTGCTATGGTGCTTGTACCAGCTTCGTCGAGTCGAGTTGGTGCGTTTGAGGCAAGCGCCGATCATACTGCGGCAAGCACAGGGCGAGGTTGATAAGTGCCAGGGATTGTGTTGGTCTGTCTGCTTTCCGCCGCACTCATCATCGTGACAAGCGCCGCTCATTTTGAAATCATGACCGGCGTAGCGATCCTGCGCCGGCGCAAGGTGCTTTCAAAACGAGCTGAAATGGTCGTCTTTCTCGGATCGGCCTTTATGGCTCACCTCTTCGGCGTCGGCCTTTACGCTCTGGCCTTTGCGTGGATGCATTATCATCCCGAGTTCGGTTCTCTCGAAGGACTGGCAGGCTCAAACGCCACAGACTTCTTCTACTTCTCGCTGACCTGCTACAGTACGATGGGGTTCGGCGACGTCTACGCGACAGGCGACATGCGAATTCTCGCCGGTCTGGAAGGGTTGAACGGGCTCGTTCTGATTGCCTGGTCGGCGTCGTTTACTTTCATTGCTGTGGAGCGCATCTGGCGCGACGACCCGAAGTAGCACCCACAAGGCACAATTGACGAAGGGCGGCGACTTCGTCAGGGTTGTGCCGACTGAGGCGCGGGTCGCTTACGGCAGGCGGCTTCGATCTGCCGATGTAATGAAAAGGTGGGAGTTGCCACAATCGATCCAACACCCTGCACGGCTCGTGCCGATGGCGTTTCTTATTGCCATCCTCCTGGGCACAGCATTGCTCATGTTGCCGGTTTCTCGCCCGGGGCCAGAGGGAGCTCCACTGCTTACGGCACTGTTTACCGCCACCTCGGCAGTCTGCGTCACCGGGCTTATCGTTCAAGACACGCCGACCTACTGGTCGGGCTTCGGCCAGAGCGTGATCCTCGTGCTGTTCCAGGTCGGTGGTTTCGGCATCATGACCGGGGCAACCCTTCTGGGCCTCCTCGTTACCCGTAGACTAAAACTGAGCAGCCGCCTCATCGCCCAGGCGGAAACCAAGAGTCTCAGTCTGGGCGATGTCGCAGGTGTCCTTCGCCTCATTTTTCTCGTTACCATAGCGGTCGAACTGGCAACGACAGCCGCGCTCACCTGGCGCCTGCGCTACGGCCATAACTATGTCTGGGACGACGCCTTGTGGCATGGCTTTTTTCAAGCGGTCTCGGCGTTCAACAACGCAGGTTTCTCGACATATTCGGACAGCTTGGTCGGCTTTGCACTCGGTCCGCTTATACTCGCTCCGACTATGGCTGCGGTGGTTATCGGTGGCCTTGGTTTCCCGGTTCTCTTCGAACTTCGCCAGACGGTGCGGTACCCGGGACGCTGGTCCGTCCACACCAAGATCACCCTCCTTGGGACAGCTCTTCTGCTCGTTGCCGGACTCGCGGCGACGGCGGCCTACGAATGGAACAATCCGGAGACACTGGGCGCGTTCGAATGGACGGGAAAGCTGCTGAACGCCGCGAGCCATTCGGTCATGGCGCGGACTGCCGGCTTTAACAGCGTCAACATTGGAGAGATGCGCATCGAAACCCTGGCGGTCACTTATGCTTTGATGTTCATCGGCGGTGGCAGTGCCGGCACCGCCGGCGGTATAAAGGTCACGACATTCTTCCTTCTTGGATTCGTCGTCTGGGCGGAGATCCGGGGGCAACGCGATTCCACCGCGTTTCGACGCCGTATCGGCACTCATGCCCAGCGCCAGGCACTGGCAATTGTATTGCTGTCCGTTGGGGCTGTCGCCGGGGGCGTGCTCATGCTCCTCAGCGTCACGAGCCTCCCGCTTGAGGATGTCATGTTTGAGGTCATTTCGGCGTTCGGGACCGTCGGCCTGTCTACGGGGATCACCGGAAATCTGCCGCCCGCCGGGCAACTGGTCATCATTGCCTTGATGTTCATCGGGCGCGTCGGCACGATCACGATTGCAAGCGCGCTAGCGCTGCAAGAACGCAATGTACTCTTCCGATATCCAGAGGAGCGCCCAATCGTTGGCTAAGAACAGCATCGTCCGCAGCGACGGCGTCGTCGTTATAGGTCTCGGCCGCTTCGGCAGCGCCGTTGCCCAGTCTTTAATCCATCTTGGCCACGATGTGTTGGCCATCGACGAAAACGCGGAGCTCGTTCAGAACTGGGCGACCCGGCTGACCCACGTGGTGGAGGCGGACAGCACCAACGCCGATACACTGCATCGCCTCGGCGTTCAGGACTTTCCCCATGCCGTCGTCGGAATTGGTACGGATATCGAGGCGAGCGTGCTTACGGTTCTGGCGCTTTCGGAGCTCGGAGTGCCTGACATTTGGGCGAAAGCCATTAATCCTAATCACGGTCGCATTCTGGAGCGGACCGGCGCGCACCATGTCGTCTATCCCGAAGCGGCCATGGGCGAGCGCGTGGCCCATCTGGTCACCGGCAAGATGATCGACTTCATCGAATTCGATGACGGCTTTGCCATTGTCAAAACACCGGCGCCTGACGAAGCCGTCGGAAAAACCTTGGCAGAATCCGGTCTCCGCAGCAAATACGGCGTTACTATTGTCGGTGTCAAACGGCGGAAGATGGACTTTACCTATGCCACACCAGAAACAATGGTCGAGAGGGGTGATCTGCTGATCGTATCAGGGTCGACAAAATTGGTGGAAAGGTTCGCAGCCCTTATTTGAGTTGGACTGCACGGGTTCCTCAGTCCTCGTCGCCGACGAAACGGTAACCGACGCCGGGTTCTGTGCGGACGATCTTCGGATTGCCGGGATCGCGTTCGATCTTGGCCCGCAACTGACCGATGAAGACTCTCAGATAATGCAGATCCTCCCCGTGGGCCGCGCCCCAGACGGAGGTAAGCAGCGTCCTGTGGGTGACCACGCGGCCAGCGTGATGTGCGAGCATGACGAGGAGGTCGTATTCCTTCGGCGTCAGCCGGAGCGCCGCGCCGTCGCGCGTCACGACGCGTTTGACCATGTCGATCGAAAGGCCGTCCGCCGTCAGCTGCGCCTGGCTCCCCGCCATCTGGATGCGATGGCGCAGCGCCGCGCGGATGCGCGCCGTCAGTTCGCCGATCCCGAAGGGCTTCTCGATGTAGTCGTCGGCGCCGAGATCGAGGGCGGCGATCTTCTCGCTTTCACGGTCACGCGCAGAAAGGATGATGATCGGAACCTGCGACCAGGCGCGGATATTGGCCACGACATCCTTGCCGTCCATGTCGGGAAGGCCGAGATCGAGGATCACGATGTCCGGCGCCGCCGTTACTGCCGCCTTGAGCGCTTGCGCGCCGTTTGCGGCCTCCATCACCTCGTAGCCGGCGGCCAAGAGTGCGGGGCGCAGGAAACGCTGAATCTGCGGCTCGTCGTCCACGACGAGGATACGCTCGGCGCTCATCCGCGCTCCTTCTCCACGATAGCGGCTTCAGCCGCAGGGAACCGCATGGAAATGCGCGTGCCGCGGCGCTTCATCGCCGGGCTCTCCGCCTTGATCCGCCCGTCCATCGCCTCGACGAAGCCCTTGCTGATGGAAAGGCCGAGCCCGGTGCCGAGCGAGCGGCCGTCCGGCTTTCCCTTGCGGAAGAATTTGTCGAAGACATGGTCGAGGTCGGCGGCGGCGATCCCTTTACCGAGGTCGGTCACCGAGAGCACGATCTCGTCTTCTTCCCGCCGCCCATAGACGCTGACCGGCTCGTCACCGCCGAACCTGTTGGCGTTGTCGAGCAGGTTGAAGATCACTTGACCAAGCAACACGCTATCGCCGCGGATCAGCGGCAAGTCCGGAGCGATGCTCGTTTCGAAGACGCGGCCGGGAAAGTATTTCCGCGCACGCTCCACAGCCGAATGGACCACATCGGCAACATCGACCCAATCACGCTTGGCGTTTACCGTTCCGGCTTCGATGCGGGTCATGTCGAGCAGGTTGGCAACGAAGCGCGTGAGTCTGCCGCTCTCCTCCTCGATCGACTTGAGAAGATCGTCCCGGCTCTCCTCCGGCATCCGCTCGCCGAGTTGCCGCAGACTTGTCACAGCTCCGGTGATCGTAGCGAGCGGCGTTCTGAGGTCGTGGGATATGGACGAAAGCAGCGCCGCGAGGAACTTCTCGCCCTCGAGCTGCGCAGCCTGGTCGAGTATCTCGCGCGAGAGACGCGCCCTGTCGACGGCGATCGCGGTCTGGTCGAGGATAGCGGCAAGCGCTCGCTCCTCGTTTATTTCCAGCGGCTTGTCTCCCTGCAGGAAACCGAAGACGCCGACGACTCCATGCGGACTCATGAGCGGCCTGAACTGGAAGGGGCTGTTCGGCAGCGTGCCGGTACCGTTGCCGGCAGCCTCCTTCTTCTCGAAAGCCCAGCGCGCCGCCATCGTGTCGGTAAGGCCAAGCTCCGTATCCGGCGGCCAGGCCGCCATCAAGCGGACGTCTCCGTCTTCCGGCAACAGCAGCGCCGCGTTGCGCCGAAGGGTCGCCTGGATTTGCGTGACGGCCGCCCACAGCACGTCCTCGGCATTTGCCGTACCGGACAGCTTGCGGGAAAAATCGTAAAGCGCCTGCGTCGCGGCGGCTCGCCGCCGCGCTGTCTTCGCCTGCTCGCGAACGCGGGAGGCGAGCCCCCCGGCAAGTATCGCCGCCGCGAGGAACACGAAGAGGGCAAAGACCTCGTGCGGTTCGGCAACCGTAAAGGTGCCGACCGGTTCGATGAAGCAGAAATTGTAGGCAAGAACGGAAATGAGCGCGGCCGCGATCGCAGCGACATAGCCCGCGTAAGTCGCCGAGACGAGCACAGCCAGAAGAAAGAGAAGCGAGATATTCTGCAGGACGACGAATTGCTCGATCAGCAGGCCAAGTGCTGTCGCGGCCGCAGCCGCACCGGCCGCGATGGCAACCCCCCGCCCCCATCCTTCCGGAAGCGTGCTTCTGCGTCTGGCCGCCGGTTTTGCGGCGGGTGCGCTCCCGTCAGTGACGAGGTGGATGGCAATACCGGCCGCCTGCGCGGCAAGCGCATCCGGCAAGGAGCGGCGCAAGAGCCGCAGCGGGAAACGGTGGCGGCGCGTGCCGATGACGATTTGCGTCGCATGTTCCCGCCTTGCGAGCTTCAGAATTTCTTCCACGAAGTCGTTGCCGATGATACGGCGCGTCTCGGCGCCCAGTTGCTCGGCGAGCCGGAAAGTCTCGTCAAGCTGCCGCATCGCCGCGCCGCTCTCCGCCTCCCCGTCCGCACGCTCGACGGAAACGACGAGCCAGTCGGCATTCAGGCCCGAAGCGAGCCGGCTTGCCGTCCTCACCACCTTTTCGGATAGGGAATCGGGACCGATGCAGACGAGAAGCCGTTCGGCGGCCCCCCAGGGACCCTCGATCGCGTTCTGCCGGAGATAGTCGACCATCTGGTCGTCGACCCGGTCTGCCGTCCGGCGAAGCGCGAGTTCGCGCAGCGCCGTCAGATTGCCCAGGCGGAAGAAGCGATCGGCGGCGCGCTTGGCGCTGTCGGGAAGATAGACCTTGCCCTCCTTCAGCCGCTCGATCAGCTCGGCCGGCGGCAGGTCCACCAGCAGGACATCGTCAGCGCGATTGAGAACCGTGTCGGGGACGCGCTCACGCACCGGCACGCCGGCAATCTGCGCAACCACGTCCGAGAGGCTTTCCAGGTGCTGGATGTTGAGTGCCGTCCACACGTCTATGCCGGCATCGACCAGTTCCTCTATATCCTGGTAGCGCTTGGGGTGGCGGCTTTCGCCGAAATTGGTATGAGCGAGCTCGTCGACCAGGATGACGCGCGGGCGGCGCGCCAACGCCGCGTCCAGGTCGAATTCGTGGAGCGTCCGTCCGTTGTGGAGCACCTGACGACGCGGCAGGACTTCCAGCCCCTCGAGCAGGGCCGCGGTCTCGCTGCGTCCATGCGTTTCGACGAGCCCGATGACGATATCGCCGCCTTCTTCCTTGAGGCGCCGCGCACGCGTCAGCATCGCATAGGTTTTGCCGACACCGGGTGCGGCGCCAAGAAAGACGGTGAGTTTGCCTCTCCTGCCCTGTTCGGCAAGCGCCAGCAGGGCGTCCGGATCGGGGCGGCTCTTCAGGTCGCGGTCATTGTCGGGCATGCAACGTCTCGAGCTCGATCAGGTCCTCGGCGCGTCCAAGGCAAGGTTCAGTTCTAGCACATTGACGCGCGGCTCGCCTATGATCCCGAACAGACGGCCCTGCGTTGCCCTGTCGACGAGCGCGCTCACATCGGCTTCCGGAAGTCCGCGCGCTTTCGCCACCCGAGCGATCTGAACCCTGGCGAATTCGGGCGAGATGTGCGGGTCGAGACCCGATCCGGAAGCCATGCCGGCATCGGCGGGGATCTCGCCCCCTATGCCCGCGGCGCGAAGCTGCTCGATATCGGCCCTGACACGCTCCTGCAGCTTGTCGGAAGTCGTCCCCAGATTGGAACCGCTCGAGGCGCCGGCATTGTAAGGCTCCGGACCAGTCGCGGAAGGACGCGGCCAGAAATATTCCTCCGAGGCGAAATTCTGGCCGATGAGTTGCGATCCGATGAGGACGCTGCCTTTGCGGACGAGGCTGCCATTCGCCTCTGCCGGCATCAGCGACTGCGCCACGCCGGTGATCAGCAACGGGTAGCCAAGCCCGGTAATGAGGGTGAGTGCGAAGGTAAGGACGAGTGCGGGACGGAGTTGGTTGAGCATGATCACACCAGGTTGAGGTTCGAGACGGCAAGGTCGATCAGCTTGATCCCCACGAAGGGCAGGACCAGGCCGCCGAGGCCGTAGACGAGGAGATTGCCGCGAAGCAGGGCTGCCGCGCCGACGGGACGGTACCTGACGCCTTTCAACGCCAGCGGAATGAGCGCCACGATGATCAGCGCGTTGAAGATGACGGCCGACAGGATAGCCGACTGCGGTGACGCCAGACCCATAACGTTGAGCACGCCGAGCGCCGGATAGGTGGTGACGAAGAGCGCGGGGATGATGGCGAAGTATTTCGCCACGTCGTTGGCGATCGAGAAGGTCGTGAGAGAACCGCGCGTCATCAGCAATTGCTTGCCGATCTCGACGATCTCGATCAGCTTCGTCGGGCTCGAATCGAGGTCCACCATGTTGGCCGCTTCGCGGGCGGCTTGCGTGCCGGTCTGCATGGCGACGCCCACATCTGCCTGGGCGAGCGCCGGCGCATCATTGGTGCCGTCGCCGCACATGGCGATCAGGTGGCCGCCCTTCTGTTCCTTGCGGATATAGGCAAGCTTGTCTTCCGGCGTCGCTTCGGCGAGGAAATCGTCGACGCCGGCCTCCGAGGCGATTGCCGCGGCAGTGATCGGGTTGTCACCGGTCACCATTACCGTGCGGATGCCCATGGCGCGCAATTCGGAGAAGCGCTCCTTGATCCCGGGCTTGACGATGTCCTTCAGGTGGATCACGCCGAGCAGCCGGTTGCCGTCGGCAACGGCGAGCGGCGTGCCGCCGGTGCGGGCGACCTTGTCGACCGCCTGCCGGAATTCCTGGGGGATCTTGCTGTCGGACAGGCCGGCAAATCTCAGAACCGAGTCGACCGCGCCCTTGCGCAGCCGGCGGCCGCCGTGATCGACGCCGGACAACCGGGTTTCCGCGGCAAAGGGCACGACCGCATCGATCTCGGCCTTTGACGCCCGGCGCCCGAAGTCGCCGGTGGCGAGCGCCACGATGGAGCGGCCTTCCGGTGTCTCGTCGGCAAGGCTGGCGAGGAGTGCCGCGTCGGCGAGCTCCTCCACGGTTACGCCCGGCACGGGCAGGAAATCGCTTGCCATGCGGTTTCCGAAGGTGATCGTCCCGGTCTTGTCGAGGAGAAGGGTGTCAACGTCCCCCGCAGCCTCGACGGCGCGGCCGGAGGTGGCGATCACATTGAAGCGCACCAGCCGGTCCATGCCGGCGATGCCGATCGCCGAAAGCAATCCGCCGATGGTCGTCGGGATCAGCGTGACAAGCAGGGCGGAAAGCACGGTGACCGAAAGCACGGTCGCCGAATAGCTAGCAAGGCCCCAGAGCGTCACCACGGCGATCAGGAAAATCAGCGTCAAACCGGAAAGCAGGATCGAGAGTGCGAGCTCGTTCGGTGTCTTCTGCCGCTGCGCCCCCTCGATGAGGGCGATCATGCGATCGACGAAGGTCGAACCCGGGGCGATCGTGATGCGGACCTTGACCCAGTCCGAAAGCACCTCGGTACCGCCGGTGACGGCGGAGCGATCGCCGCCGGCCTCGCGGATCACCGGCGCCGATTCGCCCGTAATCGCGCTCTCGTTGACCGAGGCGACCCCTTCTACGACCTCGCCATCACCCGGGATCAATTCGCCGGCCTCGACGAGGACGAGATCGCCGACCTTCAGCATGGTCGCGGGGATTTCCTTGGTCTCCCGACCCTCGGGGGCGACAAGCCTGCGGGCGCTGAGCTCCGATTTGGTACGGCGGAGGAAATCGGCCTGCGCCTTGCCGCGACCCTCGGCAACGGCTTCGGCGAATGTGGCGAAGAGCACGGTGAACCATAACCAGGCGGCGATCTGGCCCGAGAAGAGCGGAGTGCCGCCGCGGGTTGCAACATCGAGAACGAAGAAGAGAGTGACCAACGCCGCCACCGCTTCGGTGACGAAGATCACCGGATTGCGGACGAGCTGGCGCGGATCGAGCTTGACGAAGGCCGCCTTCGCTGCCGGAAGGAGTATCGTCGGGTCGAAGAGGTTCGGGGTCATGGCTTTGTTTGACATGCCTGGTTCCTTCAAAAGGTCTGGCCGGAAAGCATGGCGAAATGCTCGACGATCGGACCGAGCGCGAGCGCCGGCAGGAACTGCAGCCCGCCGAGAATGAGGATGATGCCGATCAGGAGACCGGCGAAGAGCGGCGTATCGGTCGGGAACGTACCCTTGGATGCCGAGGCGCGGGTCTTGGCGGCGATCGAGCCGGCAATGGCAAGCACCGGCACGGCATAGGCGAAGCGGCCGAGCAGCATCGCAAAGCCAAGCGTCGTATTGTACCAGAACGTGTTGCCCGAAAGCCCGCCGAAGGCCGAGCCGTTGTTGCCGCCGGCCGACGTATAGGCATAAAGGATTTCCGAGAGCCCGTGCGGTCCGGCCGTACCGATGCTGGCGACGGCCGAGGGCATGACGGCCGAAATCGCCGTGAAGCCGAGGATCGAAAGCGGCAGGATGAGTACGGCAAGCATCGCGTATTTCATCTCGCGCGCTTCGATCTTCTTGCCGAGCAGCTCCGGGGTGCGGCCGACCATAAGACCAGCGACGAAAACAGCGAGAATCGCGAAGACGATCATGCCGTAGAGGCCCGAACCGACGCCGCCGGGCAGGACCTCGCCGAGCTGCATGAGGAACATCGGAACGAGACCTCCGAGGCCGGTGAACGAGCCGTGCATGCCGTTGACGCCGCCATCCGAAAGGCCGGTCGTAACCGTCGCGTAAAGCGCGGTCATCGCCTGGCCGAAGCGGACTTCCTTGCCTTCCATGTTGCCGAGAGCCGGGTCGAGCCCGAGCTGCGACAGGATCGGATTTCCCTGCGCTTCGGCCCAATAGACGACACCGACACCGATGATCAGAAATGCATAGGTGACGGCGATGAAGGCCCAGCCCTGCCGCCGATTGCCGACGAGTTGGCCGAATGTGTAGAGCAGCGCCGCCGAAACCGAGAGCATCGCGAAGATATTGAGATAGTTGGAAAGCGCAGTCGGATTTTCGAACGGATGTGCGGCATTGACGTTGAAGAAGCCGCCCCCGTTGGTGCCGAGCTGCTTGATCGCTTCCTGGCTGGCGACCGGGCCCAGCGCGATGGTCTGTTTCACCCCCTCGAGGGTCGTGGCCTCCACCGAGGCGCGGAACGTCTGCGGCAGGCCCATCGCCACGAAGGCGACCGCCACCAGCACGGCGAGCGGCAGGAGCACGTACAGTGTCGAACGGGTGAGATCGACCCAGAAGTTGCCGATCGTCGGGACGGCTGAGCGGGCGAAGGAGCGGGTAACGGCAAGCGCGATCGAAATGCCGGTGGCGGCAGAGACGAAGTTCTGCACGGTCAGGCCCATCATCTGGCTAAAGTGACTGAGCGTCGTCTCCCCGCCGTAATTCTGCCAATTGGTGTTGGTGACGAAACTGACGGCGGTGTTGAAGGCGAGGTCCGGCGGCACGTTGCCGAAGCCCTGCGGGTTGAGGGGCATCCATGACTGAAATCTCAGGATCGCGTAGAGCAGCGCAAAGCCTGCGATGCTGAAGGCGAGCATGGAGAGCGTGTAGGCGAGCCAGCCCTGCTCGCGTGCCGGATCGATGCCGGCTGCACCATAAAGACCGCGCTCCACCGGCCCGAGGATTGGCGAAAGGACATTGCGTTCGCCGGAAAGAACCGCAGCCATGTAAAGGCCCAGCGGTTTGACGACGACGAGGACGGCGAGAAAAAGGAGGCTGATCTGCAGCCATCCGATGACAGACATGAGAAGTCTCCGTGGGTGAAGGAGCGCTCGAGCAACTCCAGGAAAAGTGCGCAGGCGCTTTTCCGTCCGGCGTTGCGGCAAAATGAAGAGTTGGAGCGTTTCCGCGATTCGGAGAAAAGCGGAAATGCTCTAGAAACGTTCCGGCCGGACAAGCGTCACGATCAGATAGACCGCGAGCGCGACGGCGACGACGAGCCCGATCAAAGCCTCGGCCATCGATCCTCCTAAAGCCGGCTCAGGGCGCGCGCATAAAGCGCTAGCGTGGCAAGGCCGCCAACGCCGGCGGCAAGGAAAAGGAAATCGAACATGGCATTCTCCAGATTGATCTCAAGATCCGGATGATGCGCCCGCGCCGCGTCAATTATCGATTGGGATGGTTTGGCGGCCACATAAAGAAAAGATAAGGAGTTCGGGCCGAGCTTCGACGCTGCGCCGGAAGCGTCGATTATCGCCACCGCCGTATATGCTCGATCAAAGCTCGCATCTTAGGCGCCATGTTGCGGCGCTGAGGGAAATAAAGAAAGAAACCGGGAAACGGCGGCAGGAATTCCTGCAGCAGTGGAACGAGTTCACCGGTTTCCACGAACGGGCGAAAGGTTTCTTCCGTTGCGAAGGTAATCCCGGCCCCGCAGAGTGCTGAGCGGAGCATGAAGCGCAGGTCGTTGGTGGTAATCTGGGGCTCGACCGCCACGTCGAAGGGAACACCATTCTCCTCGAATTCCCACCTGTAGGGCGCGACATTCGGCGCTCGCCGCCAGCCTATGCAGCGATGATGAACCAGCTCACGCGGGTGCGCCGGCGTGCCATGGAGTGCGAGATAGGCGGGAGCAGCAACGGCCAGCTCGCGCTGATCGCCCGTCAGCGGCACCGCGATCATGTCCTGCTCGATCACCTCGCCAAGCCTGACGCCCGCGTCGAAACCGGCGGCAACGATGTCGAACTCCTCGTCCGTGACGGTGAGGTCTATCGCCACCTTCGGATGGGTCTGAGCGAAGGAAGCGATGAGCGGACCGGAAAGGAATTGCTCGGCGATGGAGGTGACGGCGATCCGCAAGAGACCGCGGGGCTCATCCTCACCCGCTACCCGATCGAGCGCCGTCGCAATATCTGACAAGGGCTGCGACAGAGCCTCTCGCAGACGCTCGCCCGCTTCGGTCAGGCGAACTGAACGCGTCGTGCGGGTGACGAGCGTCGCACCAATGGCATCTTCGAGCCGCCGCATTCCTTGGCTGACAGCCGAGCGGGTCACACCGAGGCGATCGGCGGCAGCACGGAAGTTGTCCTCTTCCGCGACAGCCAGGAAGAGCGGCAGAAGGTTCATGTCTATCATTGTAGAGTACTGCTAACCATTGAGTTCAATAAGCGATGGATACCCGCGACAGTCATTAAAGTCCACCTTCTCCGTGCAAGTCAAAGCACGGAGTACAACATGGACAAGGTCGTTCTGATCACTGGCGCCTCCAGCGGCATCGGCGAGGGCATTGCCCGGGAGCTTGGCGCCGCCGGTGCGAAAATATTGATGGGTGCACGCCGCCTGGCTCGTATCGAGGCCATCGCCGCGGAGATGCGTGACGCAGGAGGAACCGCCCTGGCGCAGGTGCTGGACGTGACCGACCGTCACTCCATGGCAGCCTTTGCGCAGGCCGCGGTCGACAGATGGGGACGCATCGACGTCCTGGTGAACAATGCCGGCGTCATGCCGCTCTCGCCGCTGGCCGCCGTCAAGGTGGACGAGTGGGAGCGCATGATCGACGTAAACATCAAGGGCGTGCTTTGGGGCATCGGCGCGGTATTGCCGCTCATGGAGGCACAGCGTAGCGGGCAGATCATCAATATCGGCTCGATCGGAGCGCTGTCGGTCGTACCCACAGCCGCGGTCTATTGCGCAACGAAGTTCGCGGTCCGCGCGATCTCAGACGGACTGCGCCAGGAGAGCACCAATATCCGCGTCACCTGCGTCAATCCCGGCGTCGTCGAGAGCGAACTCGCTGCAACCATCACCCACGAGGCGAGCATGGCGGCAATGGAGGCCTATCGCGCCATCGCCCTTCAGCCCGCCGATATCGCCCGTGCGGTCCGGCAGGTGATCGAGGCTCCGCAGAGCGTGGACACAACCGAGATCACGATCAGGCCGACCGCATCGAGCAATTGACCCGGCGCGAACCGTTCTCGGGACGCTTTCCCGCGCGCCCCTGAAGTAAGGAATATTCGATGATCTTCTCCTTATTGACAGATCGCCTCGCCGGCGGCGGCCGCAAGCTGCTGATCGCTTCGACCTTGATGACCGCCGCACTCCTAAGCCAATCCGTAAAAGCCGAGGAAGCCGAAATGCAGGCCAATCACCCTTATGTCGGCCTTTGGGTCACAGAAGACAATTACATCCGCCACGAGCTCCTGCCGAACGGTCGCTATGTCGAGGCCCGCGGTACGCGTGAACGGGCCTATCAGGGGCGCTACCAGGTGACGGGCACGCATATCGATTATTGGGACGATACCGGTTTTACCGCGGATGGTGATTTTATCGATGGCGTTCTGCATCACGCCGGCATGATCTTCTATCGCGGGCGCCGGACGGGCAAACCATGAGCACAGCAGGATGAGAATTCAGGCGTATCCCACCCAGCCCCTGAAGGTCATAGCCGCATAGAACAGGCGAACATCCGAGAAGCCCGCCTTGCGAAGCACCGCCTCGTCCTCCTCTGGCGAGAGAACCGATAATCTCGTCGCGATCGCCTGCCTTGCACTTTCAGCGTCGGCGGAGGCTGTTCCGCCGAACGCGACGTGGCGCGCGATCCAGGTCGAGCGCTCAGGTTCCGATTGCGGGAAGCTGATATGCGCGATGACGAACGGAGCGCCCGGCACCAAGCGGCGGCGAATCTGTTCGAGTGTGTCGAGGCGTTGAAGGCGATCAACAAAGTGGAGCGTGAGCAGGCAGACGGCCGCGTCGAACGGCCCCTCCGGTGCGGCGTCTATGTAGCCCTGCTTCAGATCGACACGCTGCAAATGGGGCCCCACCGTCTGTTCTGCGACGCGAAGCATGTCCGCCGACGGGTCAACGCCGCAAAAGCTCCAACCTGAATTGTCGTCTGCGAGAGCTTTGAGCTCCATACCGCCGCCAGCGCCGAGCACCAGAACCCGCGCCTGCACCGGCGCACGTTCCGCGACCAGCATCGATGTCATGCGATGGAGAGCGGCCAGCCCCGGTACTTTTCTCAACGTTCCTTCGACGTACGAACTGGCATGAGCCGCGGTAAAAGCTGGACTGTCGACGGTCCGGGATTTCATTGTGCGGTCCTCTCACTCACGTAACATTATCTGTTACATGATTCGCCTTTCGTCAAGTTGAAAGCGCCTGATTCAATACCGCCATTCATGAATGTGGTTCATAGGCCTTATCGGCCTCGCGACGGTAGTCACACGCGCTCTCCGCCCTAACTCACTTGTGAACGCGCCCGCCGGATCATTTCTCGCGCTCGGTTGTTGCGCGGTCGGCGTAGGGCCGCTTCGTCCTAGGTCACGATGGTTTCAGGTCGGGTCGACCTAAAACATGAACGTGATCGGGTTCTAATAGTTGAGGCGCGGGATGCGGGCGGAAAACCGCACACACTTTTCCTCATCCCGCTCTAGACCTTTCATCATCAAGACATGGAGCTGGATATGCAAAGTCCTGGCGCACTTGAAATCTCGCGGCGCGACCTGCTCGCCGCCTCGGCCGCTACCGTGACAGTGGCGAGCGCACACTCGCTCGGTCACGCGCAGACCAAAGCCACCACCGCACCCCAGAGCACCAAAGTCACTTTTACGGTGAACGGCGAAGGCCGGGAGCTTCAGCTCGATAACCGAACGACGCTCCTCGACGCGCTGCGCGAGCATCTGCATTTGACGGGTACCAAGAAAGGATGCGACCACGGTCAGTGCGGAGCGTGCACGGTTCTCATTGACGGCCGCCGCGTCAACGCGTGCCTCACGCTTGCCGTCATGCACGAGGGCGACAGCATCACCACTCTCGAAGGATTGGGGCAGCCCGAAAACCTCCATCCGATGCAGGCCGCCTTTGTCAAGCATGACGGGTTCCAGTGCGGCTACTGCACGCCCGGCCAGATCTGTTCCTCCGTTGCCATGCTCGAGGAAATCAAGGCCAACATTCCGAGCCATGTGACCGTGGATCTTACGGCGCCGGCTGAAATCACACCCGCCGAGATCCGCGAGCGCATGAGTGGCAACATCTGTCGTTGCGGCGCCTATTCCAACATCGTCGAAGCCATCACCGAAGTCGCGGGGAGGAAGGCATGAGAGCTTTCAGCTACGAACGCGTCTCGTCGATCGAAGCGGCGGCCCGGGCCGCGGCCACAACGGACGGCGCGAAATTCATCGCCGGCGGCACCAATCTCCTGGATCTGATGAAGCTGGAGATCGAGACGCCGACACATCTGGTGGATGTCAACGGACTGGGTCTGGACAGTATCGAAGCGACTCCGGAAGGGGGGCTGCGTATCGGTGCCCTCGTCCGCAATACGGATCTTGCTGCCGACGAACGGGTCCGCCGCGATTACGCCCTTTTGTCACGCGCCCTGCTCGCAGGGGCATCGGGACAATTGCGCAACAGGGCGACGACCGCCGGCAACCTGCTTCAACGCACCCGCTGTCCGTATTTCTACGACACCAACCAGCCCTGCAATAAGAGGCAACCGGGCAGCGGCTGCTCGGCGCTTGCCGGCTTTAGCCGCCAGCTTGCGGTGGTTGGCGTCAGCGATGCCTGCATCGCCAGCCACCCGAGCGACATGGCAGTCGCCATGCGCGCCCTCGACGCTGTCGTGGAGACCGTGCGAGCCGACGGCACGAAGCGCAGCATCCCGATTGCAGATCTTCATCGCCTGCCCGGTGATACGCCGCATGTCGAACATGTCCTCGAGCGGGGCGAGCTGATCACCGCGGTCGTCCTGCCGAAGCCGGCCGGCGGCGAGCAGATCTATCGCAAGGTTCGCGACCGGGCCTCCTACGCCTTTGCGCTCGTCTCCGTCGGCGCCGTGGTGCATCCGGACGGGACCGGCCGCGTCGCGGTCGGCGGCATCGCGCCGAAACCATGGCGTGACGAGGCGGCCGAAAAGGAACTGGCGAACGGAGCAAAGGCAGTGGCCGCCAAGCTTCTTGCCGGCGCCCGCCCGACAGAACAGAACGCCTTCAAACTCACGCTTGTCGAACGCGCGCTGAGCGCGGTCCTCGTCGAAGCAAAGGGATGAGACAATGAGATTCGACACACCAGCAGCGACGAACCCGATCGACCAGGGCAAGGTAATCGGCAAGCCCATCCCCCGCATCGACGGTCCGCTCAAGACCACCGGCAAAGCAATCTATGCCTATGAGTGGCATGATCCGAATACCCGTTATGCCTATGGCTATATCGTCGGATCGGCAATCGCCAAGGGCCGGATCAGGTCGATGGATGTCGCCGCCGCCAGAACTGCTCCCGGCGTGATCGCGGTCGTCACCTCCGACGGCGTCGGGGAACTGAAGAAGGGCAAATATAACACCGCCAAGCTCTTCGGCGGCACCGAGATCCAGCACTACCACCAGGCCATCGCCGTCGTGGTTGCGGAAACGTTCGAGGAAGCCCGCGCCGCCGCTGCGCTCGTCAAGGTCGATTATGCCGAGGAAAAAGGCGCCTTCGACCTGACCGCGGCGAAGGACAGCGCCATCGAGCCGGAAGGCGGGGGAGACTCCGGAGCGGGCGACTTCGATGCCGCCTTCGAGGCAGCTCCCGTCAAGCTCGACCAGGTCTATACCACCCCGGACCAGTCGCATGCCATGATGGAGCCGCACGCTTCCATCGCCGCGTGGAACGGCGACGACCTGACGGTCTGGACATCGAGCCAGATGATCGACTGGTGGCGGACCGACCTCGCGACGACGCTTGGGATCGACAAGGACAAGGTGCATCTCATGTCGCCGTTCATCGGCGGAGGCTTCGGGGTGAAGCTGTTCCTGCGCGCGGATGCGGTGTTGGCGGCGCTTGCCGCGCGTGAAGCCAAGCGCCCCGTAAAGGTCGCCCTCCCCCGCCCCTTCCTGATGAACAACACCACGCATCGCCCGGCGACGATCCAGAGGATCCGGATCGGTGCAGGTCGCGACGGCAAGATCACGGCGATCGCGCATGAAAGCTGGTCCGGGGACCTTCCGGGCGGTGGTCCCGAAGTGGCCGTCCAGCAGACTCGCCTGCTTTATGCCGGAGCGAACCGGATGACCGCCATGCGGCTTGCGACCCTCGATCTTCCCGAAGGAAATGCGATGCGCGCTCCCGGCGAGGCGCCGGGCATGATGGCTCTGGAGATCGCAATCGACGAGATGGCCGAGAGGCTGGGTCTCGACCCCGTCGAATTCCGCATCATCAACGACACCCAGGTCGATCCGGAGAATCCCGAACGGCCCTTTTCGCACCGCAATCTCGTCGGCTGCTTGCGCACAGGCGCGGAGCGCTTCGGCTGGCAAGAGCGGAGCAAGCAACCTGGTGCTCGGCGCGAAGGAAACTGGCTGATCGGCATGGGAGTGGCGGCGGCGTTTCGCAACAATCTTGTGCTGAACTCGGGGGCCCGTGTCCGGCTCGACCGCGAGGGCGTCGTCACGGTCGAGACCGATATGACCGATATCGGCACGGGCAGTTACACGATCATCGCCCAGACGGCCGCTGAAATGCTCGGTGTCCCGATCGAGAAGGTCGCCGTCAGCCTGGGAGACTCGCGCTTCCCTGTTTCCTCGGGTTCGGGCGGGCAGTTCGGAGGCAACTGCTCCACGGCCGGCGTATACGCGGCCTGCGCCAAGCTGCGGGAAGCCGTGGCGCAGAAGCTCGGTTTCAACCGCACCGACGACCTGGTCTTCGCGGACGGCGAAGTCAGGTCGGGAGACCGGCGCATGCCGCTCGCGCAAGCTGCCGGCGATGAGGGGCTCGTCGCTGAGGATCTCATCGAATTCGGTGACCTCACCAAGACCCATCAGCAATCCACCTTCGGAGCTCATTTCGTCGAGGTCGCGGTCGACGTCGCGACAGGAGAGACACGGATCCGGCGAATGCTGGCGGTCTGCGCCGCCGGCCGGATCCTCAATCCGATCACGGCACGCAGCCAGGTGATCGGCGCGATGACGATGGGGGTCGGCGGCGCCCTGACGGAGGAACTCGTCGTCGACAAGAAGCGTGGCTTCTTCGTCAATCACGATCTCGCCGCTTACGAGGTGCCGGTGCACGCCGACATCCCGCACCAGGAGGTCGTCTTCCTCGACGAGACGGATCCGATGTCCTCGCCGATGAAGGCCAAGGGTATTGCCGAGCTCGGGATCTGCGGTGTCGCGGCAGCTGTCGCGAACGCCATCTACAATGCGACCGGCATAAGGGTGCGGGAGTATCCCATCACGCTCGACAAGCTGATCGAGGAGCTTCCGGAAATCAGCTAGAGCGGATGAGGAAAAGTGTGTGCGGTTTCCCGCCCGCATCCCGCTCTAACGTATCGGAATCGATCACGGTCATGTTTTAGGTCGACCCGACCTAAAACATCGTGATCCAGGACATGCCAAGGCATCCATCTCGACTAACTTTAAGGCTAAGCAAGCATGGGAGGTTCGGATAGGATAGACAGCGCCATAGCGAGAGGAAGTGATGCCAGCGGGAGAGCCGGAGGACGATGAAAGGAGTGGAGGGGCACTTGTCACCTCCCCTGCTGGCCGCGTGCGGAAGATCATCCATATCGACATGGACGCATTTTATGCTTCGGTGGAGCAGCGCGACAATCCGGAGCTTCGAGGCAAACCGGTCGCAGTCGGATATCCGGAGGCGCGCGGCGTAGTCGCGGCCGCCAGCTACGAGGCCCGCAAATTCGGCGTGCACTCGGCTATGCCGTCGGTCACGGCCAAGCGCAAATGTCCGGAGCTGATCTTCGTTCCGCACCGTTTCGATGTCTACCGGGCCGTCTCGCGGCAGATTCAGGCGATCTTTGCCGAATACACGCCGCTGATCGAACCTCTCTCGCTGGACGAGGCCTACCTCGACGTGACCGAGAACCTGAAAGGCATGCAGCTCGCAACCGAGATCGCCGAAGAGATACGCGCCAGAATCCGGGCCGAGACGCAGCTCACCGCATCCGCCGGCGTATCCTACAACAAGTTCCTTGCGAAGATCGCTTCGGACCAGCGCAAGCCCGACGGGCTGTTCGTCATCACGCCGAAGCACGGTCCGGACTTCGTGCAGGCACTTCCCGTCAAGAAGTTTCATGGCGTCGGACCGGCGACGGCGGAGAAGATGAAAGGGCTCGGCATCGAAACCGGAGCCGATCTCAAATCCCGAGATCTCGTCTTCCTGCAACAGCACTTCGGCAAGTCGGGGCCGTATTTCTACTGGATCGCCCGCGGCATCGACGAGCGTGAGGTCAAGCCCGACCGCATCCGAAAATCGATCGGGGCCGAGGATACGTTTCGGGAGGATATTCATGAGCTTGAGGCGGCCCGCGCGGGCCTCAAGCCTCTGATCGACAAGGTCTGGCACTATTGTGAAGCCAGCGGCATTCGCGGCAAGACCGTGACGCTGAAGGTGAAGTGGGCGGATTTCACGCAGATCACCAGGAGCAAGACCATCATTGCGCCGATTGCGAGCGCCGCCGAAATGGGCGAGATCGTGGAACTGCTGCTGTCACCAATCTTTCCCCCCGCCAAAGGCATTCGACTGCTCGGGGTTACCCTATCGTCTCTCGATCAGGTGGACGATCGGAGCGAGCCGCAGCTCGCCCTGGCGCTGTGATGCAGTCTTCTTGACCGGAAACGAGAAACCCGCTGCGGAGTTGCGGAAAGCACAAGTTCGCTCTTTTCCTGACCGCCCAAAAAACTTCCGCAGTATTAAAGGCGAAATATCGAACGTCTGGGTAAGACATTTTCTATGACGCTTCTATGTCATTTTCAAAAATTTCCCTGACTTTCCTGGCGTATTGTGAGAAACACATGCATGGAACTTGTTTTCGCCATATTTATGTCCCACCAGTTATCCATTGAAGGGCTTGGCCCGACCTCCAACTCTCCGATAATCGATCCACTCCTCAAGGGCGCAAAGCTCTGCTACCGAGGTATGGGGAATATGGTGGCACTTGTTCGTGGTGCCATGGAGGCAAACATGTTTCGCGGGTTCTGTCCGAGCCTTGCGAATTACGCTTCCGAAGGAAGCGAATGGTCCGTTCGCTAAACCGTTCAGGATCCCAGACAGCTCACCGGGAGGAAACCAAGTCATGAAATCTTATGTTGAAAGCTTCGGATACCAATTCAATCCTGTCGATTTTGCGATCAGGTCGACGCCAGCACTCTGCATCGGAATGATCGTCTTTATTACTCTTTACGACGTGTTCTGGTAAATGCGTCAGCATCCCGACTGACGGCAAATCCGCACACACTTTCTTCATCGCGCTCCAGCCTGAGCCACGCCTGAAATAGCTAGGAACGGTCGGTGAACATGGCGGAATGATACCCCGCCAATAACCCCTCCGCGGCAGCGACGGCATGGTATAATGCCGGCTCGTTACAACGCCTCGAACATCGTTACCCAGGTTCAACCATCGTTGCAGGAACTGCTGCATCGGTGGCTCGTTCTCACTTTGTGTGGAGTGGAGTACGTTCGAATGACTGGATGGAATTATCAGGAACCGGAACATCACGCCTCAACCGGGCTGCCCGTAAGCATTCTACTGTTGTCGGTCCTTGGAATATCAGCCTACCTGCTGGTCGGGGGCTCGCTGACTGGTGGCGAGAGCGTCGGCTCGAAAGTCTATCTGCCTGTCGCGCAGACTCAGGATCGTTGAGAAAGAGCTGTTCGAGGCCCCGGCGCCGGACGGGTGAGAGCCGTCGGCTGCCGCCGAAAAAGCTGGTACCGGTTTTCGTCAGTTGCTCATCCGTGAATTGTTGCTCAGCTCGTCAGTTGGCGTTCCCGGATGTTCCGGAACAACGAGGTCTCCGGGAGAGTTTCTCGATGTGGTAACGAACCTGGTAAACCTTCATGCGCCTCGTCATTGTAGTTATAGTCGCCTCGATTATCAGCATACTTGCTTTCAAATACGTCAATAATTCCTTGTGGAATGCACCCATAGCGGCCACAGCCGAAGAACTGTCTGAAGGTTAACGGACCATCGCGGTTTCAGTTACAGACACCTGAGGGTTTTCGGGAGATTTTGTTGCCGATATATGCGAAAGTCGCATGGCGTCACGCAAGCAGGGCCGCGGCAACATGTCTCAATCCAGGATTTGCAAGGGATGCTGGGAGCAGATGCGTATTCCCGTGCCCCTGCGCGGACCGGCTTCCATTCCCTTTCGCGCCTTCGGCATCCGCCCGAGCCGGATGAACCCGAATACCTGCACGATCTGCGAACTCATGTTCATACGCGTGATGAAAGCCCGCAAGATTACTGTTGACGTGTCTGTCCTTTTTGCAGATCTGCGAGGCTATACGGCGCTTTCGCAGTCGCTCTCGGCCGATACTGTTTCGTCGCTCCTGGATGATTTCTACGATGAATGTGCCGCGGCGATCTGGGAGTTCGACGGCCTTCTCAACAAGACGGTCGGGGACGCGATCATGGCAATCTTCAACTTTCCGATTCCCCACCAGGATCACGCCGAGCGCGCCGTCCTCGCCGCGCGGGAGATCCAGCGCCGATGCCAGTTGCGCCGTGAGTTTCGTCTGGCGCAAGGTGCCGGCCTGGACGGAAGTGAGCTCGGCGTCGGCATCGGCATCGACACCGGTGAGGCCAGCTTCGGAGAGTTCGGCCGATCGCACCGCGACCTGACTGCTATCGGAACGGTTGTGAATACCGCCGCTCGGGCCCAATCCGCCGCCGAGGCGGGGCGAATCCTTGTGACCAGGGCCGTTTGCGAGCGCGCGCAGAGCCAAACGGCCGAAAGCGAGGGCCGGGAATACCGTCTCAAGGGGTTTGAAAAGCCGATCGAGCTTTACGCAATCTGAGAGAAGCCGGTGTTCACAGATACCCGGTAAGTTCGAGCGTCTGATAGCTGGCCAAAAGTGTGATCAAAGATCCGACGAGCCGCAGGAGCGTTTTCTCTTTCAGTGCCTTGACCACCCACCCTGCAAAAGGTGCCGCCAGCACGCCGCCGGTGATCAGCCCGCCGATGGATGTAAGATGGTCGCGGAAATCGCCGGCCTGTTCCCAGTGACCGGTTAGAACCGTGGTCAGGAAGCTCAAAGACACTGAAAGCGCAATCAGAAACTCGCTCGCATTGACGGTCCCGATGACGAAGCGCGGCTGTCCGCCCGCGCCGAGCAGACCGGTGGTGGCAACAGGGCCCCATCCACCGCCACCCGCGGCATCCAGGAACCCCGCGGTTGCGCCGAGCGGTGCCACGATCCTCAGCTTGACCGGGTTTGTGGGAATGCGATGAAAGGAGCGGTAAAGCAGCCAGGCTCCAATCACTGCAAGATAGGCCGTGACGAAAGGCTTGACCTGATCTCCGTCAAACGAGGTCACGACGAAGGCACCGAGCATTCCACCGGCGACGCCAAAGGGAATGAGCCGCCAGAACAGCTTCCAATCGATGTTGCGGTGATAGAGATGGGCCGATCCGGAAGCGGCGGTGGTGAACAATTCCGCCGCATGGGCTGACGCCGACGCCTGGGCAGGCGGCACGCCGAAGGCAAGAAGCACCGTCGAGCAGATGACGCCGTAGGCCATGCCGAGAGCGCCATCGATCACCTGCGCAAGAAAGCCGACCAATGCGAACAGGATGAAATCTTCCATGGACAGCTCCAGGTTAGGGGGCTTGACCGCCCCGCACAAGGAAGCCTCACATGTGCAGCGGCACACGGAGGCTTCCTGGATCACTTCAGTCGCATGCTCCTTGGCAAGGTGGAAAACGAACGCACGTGGCGCTTGTTCCGCGATGCCGTGGCGTCGAGCGGCTCAGGACATCGATGACCCGTCATCCGCGATCCCCGACAAGTCGCTCCTGCCGCTTTTCGATTCACCCGCACTGCTTGACAAAGCTTTGTACAAAATAAAGATTCTACCAATTGGTAAAAAAGGGGAACACCATCCATGGCAAGAGATTTGATGATGAGCCGGCGCAATGTGCTTGCGTCGGGCCTGGCGCTTGGCGTGAGCGCTTTTGCGCCGGGCGTCCGCGCCAGCGCGCCGGTTAAGGTTGCCGGTATCCACGCCTCCCCCGTCGAAAACGCCTGGAACTCGGTCCTGCACAAGGCGCTGCAGGATGCGGCCGCGGAAGGCGTGATCGAATATGTCTTCTCCGAAGGCGTTTCCGGCACGGACTATCCCCGCGCGATGCGCGAATATGCCGAGCAGGGTGCAAAGCTCATCATCGGCGAAGCCTATGCCGTTGAAAAGCAGGCCCGCGAAGTCGCCGCAGACTATCCGGAGACCGCGTTCGTCCTCGGCTCGAGCGGTAAGGAATCGGGCGACAACTTCGGCGTTTTCGGCACCTGGAACCACGACGGCGCCTATCTCGCCGGCATGCTTGCCGGCAAGATGACGAAGTCGAACGTCGTCGGCTCCGTCGGCGCCATGCCCATCCCGGAAGTCAACATGCTGATCAATGCCTTCGCTGCGGGCGTGAAGGCCGTCAATCCCGATGCCAGGCACCTCGTCGCCTTCATCGGCACCTTCTTCGATCCGCCGAAAGCGCGCGAGGCGGGCCTCGCCCAGATCGACGCCGGTGCCGACATCCTCTTCGGCGAGCGCATCGGCACCGCCGACGCCGCCAAGGAACGCGGGCTCAAATCCGTGGGTTCGCTGATCGACTACACGCCGCGCTATCCGGACACGGTCTTCGCCAACGCGCTCTGGGGCTTCCGCCCGATCCTCAACGCCGCAATTGCCGACGTGTCCGCCGGCAAGCCGGTCGGCAGGGACTACACCGCCTTCGGCCTGCTCAAGGAAGGCGGCAGCGACATTGCCTATGTAAAGGGCGTCGCCCCGGCGGATGCCGAAGCGGCCATGGAAGCCAAGCGCGCCGAGATCAAGTCCGGGGCCTTCGAGGTTCCGCGCATCACGGACGAGCCTAAGTAACCGGCTTGTCGATGGCGGGCGATGCAATCTCTCTCGGTGAGGCGATCCGAATGGGCCGCCTCACCGCTTCCGAAGCGATGGAAGCATCCCTTGCGGCGACCGGCCGATGGGCGGAAATAGGTGCGATCGTCCATCTCGACCCAACGCTCGGACGAACGGCGGCCAGGAATGCGGACGCCCGCCTGCGCCACCTGCCGGGCAGCGGGCGGATTCCACCGTTTCTCGGCGTCCCGAGCCTTGCCAAGGACCTGGGCGGCCCCTTTTCCGGCCTGCCGGTTGCGGCCGGATCGAACATGCTCGGGCGCAGCGCCGCCGTTGCGGAAGACAGCGATCTGGCAGCGCGGCTCCGCGGAGCAGGCCTTTGCTTCTTCGGACTGACCACCGTGCCCGAAATGGGCCTGTCGCTCGCAAGCGAACCGGCGGCCGGCCCCATCTGCCGCAACCCCCTCGATACGAGCCGGACGCCCGGCGGCTCCTCCGGCGGGGCGGCGGCGGCCGTTGCCGCCGGCATCGTGGCGATTGCCCATGCGACCGATGCCGGCGGGTCGATCCGCGTCCCCGCGGCATGCTGCGGTCTCCTCGGCCTCAAGGCGAGCCGGGGTGCGGTAGCGGCTGGACCATCCTTCGGCAATCATCTCGGCGGCATCGCCAGTGAAATGGCGCTGTGCCGCTCCGTCCGCGACCTTGCGGCGATCTTCGACGCGGCAGCCGGACGCGCCAGGGGGCCGTTTGCCGATCCGTGGTTCGCCCCCTCCCCGTCCGGCCCCTTACGTGTCGGCCTTCTTCTCGAGACCGGCGACCAGTACCCGACCGAACCGGCGCGCAGCGAGGCTGTCGAAGAGGCCGCGCGCGCACTGGAGACGGACGGCCACAGCGTCGTTCCCATGTATTGGGTTGCGTTTGCCGCAAGCGTTGCCGCAAGCGGCCGGGCCCTACGCGACATCGTCGCCGTCAACCTTGCCAATTTCGTCGTTTCCGCCGGTCTCGATGCCGGGCGCGCCGAACGGCTGACGCAGGCTTTTGTCAGCCATGGATCGCAACTCGAGGCGACCGCGCTCTGGGCGACGCTCGACGACGCCGTCCATGCGAGCCACGCGGTCTGGTCGCTTTTCGACCGGGTTGACTGTATCCTGACGCCCATGCTTGCGTCGGCACCCCTTCCTATCGGATCCTTTCCTTTCGACCACGACGATATCGACCTTCAGATTCGCCGCATGACGGCGTTTGCGCCACTCGCCGCACTCGCCAATGCCACCGGTTTTCCGGCCCTCACGCTCCCCTTCGGCGCGGATGACGCCGGATTGCCGCTGCCGGTGCAGATCCTGGCGCCCATGGGCGGCGACCGCCTCCTCATCGAGCTTGCGGCACGCCTGGAAAGAGAGGGCCGCTGGCAGCACCGTTTCGCCGTCGCGGGAATTCCGGAATGAGCGAGGCCATTCTCGACATTTGCAGCGTCAGCAAGCGCTTCGGCGACAATCTCGCCAATGACGACATCTCGCTGAGCCTCGGAAAGGGCGAGATCGTCGCCCTCCTCGGCGAAAACGGCGCCGGCAAGACCACGCTGATGAGCATCCTGTTCGGCCATTATGTGCCTGACAGCGGCAAGGTGCTCGTCGAGGGACGGGAACTGCCTCCGGGCAAGCCACGCGCGGCGATCCGCGCCGGCATCGGCATGGTGCATCAGCATTTCTCGCTCGCCCCCAACCTGACGGTGCTGGAAAACGTCATGGCCGGCACGGAACGCCTCTGGCATTTCCGATCCGGCACCGGCGCGGCGCGGCGGAAGCTGCGCGGCATTTGTCAGCGGTTCGGCCTGACGGTGGAGCCGGACGCGCGCGTCGGCGACCTCTCGGTCGGCGAGCAGCAGCGCGTCGAGATCCTGAAGGCGCTTTACAACGATGCGCATATTCTCGTGCTCGACGAGCCGACGGCGGTGCTGACCAATCTGGAGGCCGAACGGCTGTTCTCGACGCTGAAGGACATGGCGCGCGAGGGGCTTTCGCTGATCTTCATTTCGCACAAGCTGGACGAGGTCATGGCCGCAGCCGACAGGACCGTCGTGCTGCGCGGCGGCCGCAAGGTGGCCGAGCGTCTTGCGAGAGAGACGAACAAGGCCGAGCTTGCCGAACTGATGGTCGGCCGCAAGGTTGCCCGGCCGGTACGCGAGCCTTCGACGCCCGGCGAGGTGGTGCTTGACGTCGCGGATGTGAGCGTCAGCATCGACGGCGTGGAACGGCTGAAGTCGATCGACTTCAGTCTGCGCGCGGGCGAGATTCTCGGCATTATCGGAGTCTCCGGCAACGGCCAGACGACGCTGGCGCATCTCCTGTCGGGTACGGTCAGGCGCGACAAGGGCGAACTCCTGCTGTTCGGCGAGCCGATCGGCGACCTCACTGTTGATGACGCCGTCCGGGCGGGGATCGGCCGCATTCCGGAAGATCGCAACAAGGAAGGCGCGATCGGCGAAATGGCCATCTGGGAGAACGCCGTTCTCGAGCGCCTGCCGCGATTTTCGCGCTACGGCCTCGTCGATCGGCCCTCCGGCCAGGCATTCGCCGGCCAGATCATCGAGGCCTTCGACGTGCGCGGCGGCCGGCCGACGACGCGCACGAGGCTGCTCTCGGGCGGCAACATGCAGAAACTCATCCTCGGGCGCAATCTGATCGACCGCCCGCGCATCCTGCTCGCGGGGCAGCCGACGCGGGGGCTCGACGAAGGGGCTGTCGCCGCGGTGCACGAGCGGCTGCTCGAGGCGCGGCGCGCGGGAACCGCGGTGCTCCTCATCTCGGAAGACCTGGAAGAAGTCATGGCGCTTGCCGACCGCATTCAGGCCATCGTCAACGGCCGGCTTTCGCCTCCGATCGCCGCCGAAGGCGCCAGCGCCACGAAACTCGGCCTGATGATGGCCGGCGAATGGAATGAAGAGCACGAGGTTTCGCATGCGATTTGAACGACGCGAACATCGTTCGCTCGCCCTGGTGATCGCGACACCCGTGCTTGCGATCCTCTGCGCGCTGGCGCTCGCCGGCCTGCTCATCGCGATTGCCGGTGCCCCGGTCATGGAAGCCTATTGGCGCATTCTCGTCGGCGCCTTCGGCTCCAGGCTTTCGGCCACCGAAACCTTGACCCGCGCAAGCCCGCTCATCCTGACGGGCCTTGCCGCGGCGGTCGCGTTTCGGGCGAGACTCTGGAACATCGGCGCCGAGGGTCAGTTCTATCTCGGTGCGATCGCCGTCGCCGCCGCCAGTTCGCACCTTTTCGGCGGCCTCCCCTCGCCCCTCCAGATTCCGCTGCTTCTCGTCGTCGGCGCGGCAGCCGGCATCGTCCTGCTGCTCGTGCCGCTCTGGCTGAGGCTGCGCTTTTCGGTCGACGAGGTCGTTACCACGCTTCTCCTCAATTTCGTTGCCGTGCTCTTCGTCTCCATGCTGATCGACGGCCCGCTCAAGGACCCGATGGGCTTCGGATGGCCGCAGTCCCAACCGGTCGCCGACGCAGCGGTCCTGCCAAAGCTCTTCGCCCGATCCCGCCTCCATGTCGGGCTGATGATCGCGCTCGTACTTGCTGTTGCAGTCCATCTCGTTCAGTCGCGCACCGTATTCGGCATGCAGTCGCGCGCAGCCGGCCTCAATCCGGCCGGGGCGGTGTTCGCAGGCGTGCCGCTCGGCCGCACTCTGGTGACGGTGGCCTGCGTCTCAGGCGGGCTCGCCGGCCTTGCGGGGGCTATCGAAGTCATGGGCGTGCAGGGCTATGTGACGACGGACCTCTCGCCGGGTTACGGCTATTCCGGGATCGTCGTCGCCATGCTCGCCAATCTCCACCCGCTGGGCGTGGTGCTTGCCGCCCTGTTCACCGCCGTCATGTTCGTCGGGGCCGACGGCATGAGCCGCAGCATGGGTATCCCCTCTTACATAGCCGACGTCACGGTGGCCCTGTCGCTGATCAGCATGCTGACCGGCGTCTTCTTCACCCAGTACAGGATTCGCCGATGAACGCCGTCATCGACATTTTCGCTTCCGCGGGCCTCTGGGCGGCCGTCCTGCGCATCGCCACGCCGCTGATCCTCGGCACGCTCGGCGCGCTCCTATGCGAGCGCTCGGGCGTCCTGAATCTCGGCATCGAGGGAATCATGACCTTCGGCGCGATGATCGGCTGGCTTACGGTCTATAACGGCGCCGACCTGTGGACGGGCATTCTTGTCGCGGGCCTCTCCGGCGGGATCTTCGGCCTCCTGCATGCGGGCCTGACGGTCACGCTCGGTCTGTCCCAGCATGTGTCCGGCCTCGGGGTGACGCTTTTCGCCTCGAGCTTCAGCTACTACGTCTTCCGTCTGCTGGTACCGGTCGCGGGCACACCGCCGACGATCGAGCCGTTCCAGCCGATCGACGTGCCGGTGCTATCGTCCCTCCCCTTCCTGGGGCCGGCGCTCTTCACGCAGACGCCGCCGACCTATGCGGCGATCCTGCTGGCGCTGGCGCTCGGCTACGTGCTTTTCCGTACGCCGCTCGGCCTGGCGATCCGGATGACCGGGGAAAATCCGCACGCCGCCGAGGCACAGGGCATCAACCCGATGGCGGTCCGCTATGGTTCCGTGGTCGTCGGGAGCGCACTGATGGGCATCGGCGGCGCCTTCCTGACGCTCTCGGCCTTCAACAGCTTCTTTCCTACCATGGTGCAAGGGCGGGGCTGGATCTGCATAGCGCTCGTCGTCTTCGCCTCCTGGAGGCCGGGCCGCGCCCTCGTCGGAGCGCTGCTGTTTGCACTGTTCGACGGGTTCCAGTTGCGCCTGCAGACGCGGCTGAGCGGCGTCGTCCCCTATCAGATCTTCCTGATGATCCCCTATCTGCTGTCGATCGCAGCGCTGGCGCTCATGGCCCGGCGCGCCCGCGTTCCGCAGGCGCTGATGCAACCCTACCGGCGCGGCGAGCGCTAGAACGGATGAGGAAAAGTGTATGCGGTTTCCGCCCGCATCCCGCTCTGGGCTACTGGAATCGATCACGTTCATGTTTTAGGTCGCCCCGACCTAAAACATCGTGATCTAGAAGAACCCCGAAGGACTGACCCATGTTCGACCTGATCATCCGCAATGCGAACCTGCCCGACGGCCGCCAGGGCTATGATATCGGCCTTGCCGGCGGCAAGATCGCCGCCATCGAGAAGTCGATAGCCGCGACCCCTGGCGAGGAGATCGACGCGGCCGGCCGCCTGGTCAGCCCGCCCTTCTGCGATCCGCATTTCCACATGGATGCGACGCTGTCGCTCGGTTTGCCGCGCATGAACGTCTCCGGCACGCTGCTCGAGGGCATCGCGCTCTGGGGCGAACTGCGGCCGCTGCTGACGAAGGAAGCCCTCGTCGAACGAGCGCTTCGCTATTGCGACCTCGCCGTCACCCAGGGCCTTCTCTACATTCGCAGCCACGTGGACACGTCCGATCCGCGCCTCGTTACGGCAGAAGCGCTGCTCGAGGTCAAGGAAAGGGTCGCACCCTATATCGAACTGCAACTCGTCGCCTTCCCGCAGGACGGATATTACCGCGCGTCCAACGGCGCCGCCTCGCTCGAACGGGCGCTCGACATGGGCATCGGCATCGTCGGCGGCATTCCACATTTCGAGCGAACGATGGAAGACGGCGCCCGCTCCGTCGAGGCGCTGTGCCGGATCGCCGCCGACCGCGGTCTGCCGGTCGACATGCACTGCGACGAAACCGACGATCCGATGTCGCGCCACATCGAGACGCTGGCGGCCCAGACGGTGCGGTTCGGTCTCAATGGGCGCGTGGCCGGTTCGCATCTCACCTCGATGCATTCGATGGACAACTACTACGTCTCGAAGCTCATCCCGCTGATGGCCGAGGCGGAGATCAACGTGATCCCCAATCCGCTGATCAACATCATGCTGCAGGGGCGCCACGACACCTATCCCAAACGGCGCGGCATGACGCGGGTGCGCGAGCTGATGGCGGCCGGCCTCAACGTCTCCTTCGGGCACGACTGCGTCATGGATCCGTGGTACTCGATGGGCTCCGGCGACATGCTGGAGGTCGGCCATATGGCGATCCATGTCGCGCAGATGGCCGGAATCGACGACAAGCGCAAGATCTTCGACGCGATCACCGTCAATTCGGCAAAGACCATGGGGCTCGAAGGCTACGGCCTCGAGACCGGCTGCAAGGCAGATCTCGTCGTGTTGCAGGCGGCGGACGTCACCGAAGCGTTGAGGCTTAAGCCGAACCGGCTGTTCGTCATCAAGGCAGGCAAGATTATCGCCAGAACCGCACCGCGCGTCGGCGAGCTTTTCCTCGCCGGGCGTCCTGCCTCGATCGACATGGGACGCGACTACGTTCCCCCGGCGCTGCAGGGCTGATCCCACGCCGCTGGAGCGGACCACAGAACTGTTGAGAAAATGAGGTCCGGTGAGGCGAAGTTCGGTATAGTCGTGACGATGGGAGACCAGTCGGATGCGCATCAATGAAGACCTGACGAAACCGGTAATCGTCCATTCGACCAAACTCGACTGGGTTCCAAGCCCCGCCGCAGGGGTGGATCGCCGCATGCTCTACCGCGTCGGCGGCGAAGTTGCGCGCGCAACCTCCATCGTGCGCTATGCGCCGGGCAGCGCCTTCCCACGCCACGTCCATAACGGCGGCGAGGAAATCCTCGTGCTCGAGGGGACGTTTGAGGACGAGCACGGCGACTATCCTGCGGGCAGCTATTTCCGCAATCCGCCCGGCACCTCGCATGTACCTGCCTCGAAGAACGGCTGCACGATTTTCGTGCGGCTCTGGCAATATCGTGAGGGCGACCGCACGCAAATCGTTCGCCACCCTGGAGAGGGTGAATCAGCGCCGTTGCGCGAGGGGGTCGAGGCAGCGCGCGTCCTGTTCGACGACGGAAAAGAGCGCGTGTCGATAGAAAACTGGCTGCCGGGTTCAACCGTCGGCGTCGAGAACCACCGTGGGCTCGAGTTTCTCGTCCTTTCCGGCAGCCTCGCAGCCAGGGGCGAGCAACTGGAGCCGCAGAATTGGGGCCGGTTGCCTGCAGGAGAGGCGCTCGAAGCGATCACCGGGCCCGAAGGCGCTGAGATCTGGATCAAGGACGCACCGCTGCAGCACCCCGACGTGCTGCAGCTGCCCTGAAACGCTACGCAGGTCCGGACGGAGCACCTGCAGTGTACCATCAAGATTTGTGGTGACACCGATAAACAAAGTGCAATTGGTTGAGCGAAGCCTGCATGTTATGGGCAGCTATGACCATGAATGCTTCGCCAACCGTCATGTTCCTGCTGATCTCATTCGGCACCGTCCTCGGAATCGCGGGGACTGACTTGGTGCTGCCTGCAATTCCGGCCATGCCGACCGCGCTCGGCGGGACCGCGGCATTGGCGCAGATGGTCCTCGCAGCCTATGCCGGAGGCACGCTCGTGGGATTGCTTACCTTCGGCGAACTCGGGGCGAGGTACTCTCGCCGCAAGCTGTTGGTCTGGTCGCTAGGCCTGTTTGCCGTCACGTCTCTTCTGTCTGCCTACGCGCCGACGTTGGAATGGCTTGTCATCTTGCGTTTCGCGCAAGGCGCGTTCGGCTCGGGCCCGGCGGTCTTTGCGCCGGGCTTTATTCACGGGCTTTACCCTGCGGACAAAGCGCCTTCCATGTTCGGCAGGCTGGGCTCCATCGAGTCCCTGACGCCGGCTCTTGCCCCCATCGCCGGAGCCTATCTTATGACGGTGGGGGGATGGCAGACTTCTTTCCTTATGCTGGCCGGACTTGCGATTCTCGGCGCCATCGGCAGCTGGGCTTACCGTCAATCGCTTCCAGACCGGCTCGAGGCTCTTGAGGTCCATCAAAGCTATGTGTCGATCATCCGCAATGGCGATTTTCTTCGGCACGGCTTAAGCCAGGCGCTTTCCCTCGGCAGCATTCTCATCTTTGTATTCGGCGCCCCCGCAGTGATGACAGGGGCCTTGGGCATGACGATCGGAGACTTCATTCTCCTTCAAGTTTTCGGCATTGCCCTTTTTATTCTGGCGTCGAACGCGTCCAATACACTTGCCCGAAGATTCGGTGCCGAACGCATGATCATGATTGGTACAGGAGGTCTGGTTCTCGGCTCCCTCCTGATCCTTCTCTACACATCCCTTGGCGGACGCAGTTTGTCCGTGCTCGTGCCCCTGTGGATGACCGCCAACGGCGCCTTCGGCATCCGGGGACCAATTGGTTTCCACCAGGCGATCGTTGCCTCAAGAGGCGATCATTCACGCGGCGCGGCATTGGTCGTTGCCGCTATACTTGGGATCACTGCCGCAGGTACGGCCGCCGTGGCGCCTTTCATCAACATAGGCTGGTGGCCGCTAGCCTTAGCAAGTAGCCTCGCTGCGCTACTGGCTTTGCTGTGTCTGACGCTGATCGGCAGCACCGCGAAAGAAGCTGAAGGCTGTTAGAGCGTTCCACGACCATCCGGGGGAAGGCCAGGACATGGCTGAAGCCACGCCCCGGCCTCGCCGATCACGCCAGATCGAAGCGGTCGGCGTTCATGACCTTGGTCCAGGCCGCAACGAAGTCCTTCACGAACTTCTCCCGGGCATCGGACTGGGCGTACACCTCCGCAAAGGCGCGCAGCTGCGAATGCGAGCCGAAGATCAGGTCGACTCGGGTGCCGGTCCACCGGGCAGCGCCCGTCTTGCGGTCGCGGCCTTCGTATACGCCTTCTTCGCCTTCGATGGGTGACCACTGCGTGCCCATATCGAGCAGGTTGACGAAGAAGTCGTTCGTCAGCGCTTCGGGGCGGGACGTGAACACGCCATGCCTGGGCTCGCCCGTCTTCAGCACCCGCAGGCCGCCGACGAGAACGGTCATTTCCGGTGCGGTCAGCGTCAGCAGTTGTGCCCGATCCACGAGGGCCTCTTCCGGCTTCATGAATTGCCGGCGGCTGGTGCTCACATAATTGCGGAAACCGTCGGCACGAGGTTCCAGCGCGGCGAAGGATGCGGCGTCGGTCTGTGCCTCCGAGGCATCCATGCGACCCGGTGTGAACGGCACGGTGATCTCGTGACCGCCGGCCTTGGCCGCCTTCTCGACGGCGGCGCCGCCTGCCAGCACGATCAGGTCGGCAAGCGAGATCCTCTTGCCGCCGGTCTGGGCGGCGTTGAATTCCCTCTGTATGCCTTCAAGCACAGAGAGGACCCTGGCGAGCTGAGCCGGCTGGTTGACCTCCCAGTCTTTCTGCGGCGCCAGCCGGATGCGCGCACCATTGGCGCCGCCTCGCTTGTCGGAGCCGCGGAAGGTCGAGGCGGAAGCCCATGCGGTCGAGACGAGTTCCTGCACCGACAGGCCGGAAGCGAGGATCTTCGCCTTGAGGCCGGCTATGTCGGTCTCGTCGACCAGCCTGTGGTCGACAGCCGGGATCACGTCCTGCCAGATCAGGTCCTCGGCCGGGACCTCAGGGCCGAGATAGCGAACCTTCGGCCCCATGTCGCGGTGGGTCAGCTTGAACCAGGCGCGGGCGAAGGCGTCGGCGAACTGATCCGGATTTTCGAGGAAGCGGCGCGAGATCTTCTCGTAAGCGGGATCGAAGCGCAGCGACAGATCCGTGGTCAGCATGGTCGGAACATGCTTCCTGGAGGCGTCATAGGCATCCGGGATGGTGGCCTCGGCGTTCTTCGCCTTCCATTGATGCGCGCCGGCGGGGCTCTTGGTCAGTTCCCACTCATGATTGAACAGATTCTCGAAGAAGTAGTTGCTCCAGCGGGTCGGCGTCTGCGACCACGTCACTTCCGGCCCGCCCGTGATTGCGTCCTTGCCGACACCCGTGCCGAAGGTGCTCTTCCAGCCAAGCCCCTGATCCTCGATCGCTCCGCCTTCCGGGTCCGCGCCGATGAATGACGGATCGCCGGCGCCGTGCGTCTTGCCGAAGGTGTGGCCGCCGGCGATCAACGCCACCGTCTCTTCGTCGTTCATCGCCATGCGCGCGAAGGTCTCGCGAATATCGTGCGCCGCAGCAACCGGATCGGGATTGCCGTTCGGGCCTTCCGGGTTGACGTAGATGAGGCCCATCTGCACGGCGGCGAGCGGCTCGCTCAGTTGCCGTTCGCCGCTGTAGCGCTCGTCGCCCAGCCAGGTTCCTTCCGGTCCCCAGAACAGTTCCTCGGGTTCCCATACGTCCGCCCGGCCGCCGGCAAATCCGAAGGTCTTGAAGCCCATTGATTCGAGCGCGACATTGCCGGTCAGGATCAACAGATCCGCCCAGGAAATCCTGTTGCCGTATTTCTGCTTGATCGGCCACAGCAAACGTCGGGCCTTGTCGAGATTGGCGTTGTCCGGCCAGCTGTTGAGCGGCGCGAAGCGCTGCTGGCCCTGGCCGGCGCCGCCACGGCCGTCGGTGATGCGGTAGGTTCCGGCGCTGTGCCAGGCCATGCGGATGAAGAGCCCGCCATAGTGGCCGAAGTCGGCCGGCCACCAGTCCTGCGAATCCGTCATCAATGCATGCAGGTCGCGCTTCAGCGCATCGAGATCGAGCTTCTTAAACTCCTCGGCATAGTTGAACGCCTTGCCCAACGGATCGGAAAGACCGGAATGCCGGTGCAGAACCTGGACGTCCAGCTGATCCGGCCACCAGTCGCGGTTCGACCTGCCTCTCGGTGCCGTATGTGCGACGGGACACTTGCCCGCACTATCGCTCTTCTGGTCCATGGTAATCTCCTCTTCCTCGATTTGGCGCGTCCAAAGCGGCCTGTCCGCTAAGCCGATTGAGCGGCCTCAATTGGGCCGGCGCATGCTCCCCATGATTTGGCGCAATTTTACCCCGTTGGTCAAATAGCTTGTTTCTTATCAGGTCGATGAAGGCGCGCAATTTGGCGGGCGTGTGACGGCGTGGCGAAAAATAGTGGCTGAGCCCGGGATAAGCGGGCACCACTCTCCAGCTCCGCGATCATCTTGATCGGCGTCAGCCGCTGCAGGTCGAAAGCTCCAGACGCCTATCCCGATATTGGCAAGGAATGTCTCGTCATGGCTGACGACGACGGTGTGCCGTCATAGGCGAGCAGCCCGGCTGCAACTGCCTCGACGGAGTCGATATCCAGATGGTTGGTCGGCTTGTCGAGAATGAGCGGCGATGGGGAACTGGAACCGCCGAGTGCGCAGGCAAGGCCGGCGCGCAGCACCTGCCCGCCGCCAGTGACAACAAAATCCCTTCGCCCTGAACGGAATCGAACCATAGATACCGCAATCGCATGCGCCATTTTCGGCGCCGAGACGTGCGGTGATGGATATGGTTCAGCGGCCGCCGTTTATGCTAGTTACTCCAGGCGGAATCATAGCTCCATGCCTCATACGTTTCGATCCGGCCCGTGTCGGCGGACTTCACTTCAAGCGCGGTCAGGTCTGTGATCTTATACGTACGGCGCGTGCCGCAGACCGCGCCCCCATTGGCGAAGACCTCGACGACGCCGCGGTCGAAGAACAACGTCAACCGTTCGAGCGTCAGCGGCGCTGAGCGGTACTTGATGTCACCCTTATCCTCCGCCACGGCCAGCTCAAGCCGGCGGGCGCTGTGAGCCAACCTAAAGCTCTCCCCGTCGCTGCCCCGCGCGATGATCTGAACTCCATCCAGATCGCCTGCCAAAGACAACTCGACGGGCCGCCCCGGTTCGCATTCGAATTGGCAAGGTGCAGGCTGTGGAAGAGTGCGGGCGCGCAGGCGCTGGCACCCCTTCTCCGGCATCATTGTCAAATTCCGTTGGGCGTCGAGGCCGAGCACGCGCGGGAGCGACAGCTCCCCGCTATAGGGCGAACCTCCCGGCTTTCGGAATTCCCAATTGAAGAGCCAGGCAAAAGCGATCTGGCGGTCCTTTGCCAGGAAGCTCTGCATCGCGTAAAAATCGGTGCCGAAATCTAATTCCTGCAAAGCCGGGGTCGCGGGCATGAAGCGGTCGCCCTCGAACGTGCCGACCTGCGCGTAAAGCAGGTTATGACGGCCGGTTTCCGGCTCAGTGTATCCTACAAAGCCCATGACCAGCACATGATGACCATCGAGCTCGAAAAAATCCGGGCACTCGACGCAGCGTGCGCCATGCCGGCGAAAATGCTCGGGAGCGCGGTAGAGGACGGACAAGAATTTCCAGTCCTCGCCGTCCTCGGACCCATAGAGCAGGACGGCTGGATCAGCATCGATCGCCGCCCCGAGCACCATCCGATATGTGCCGCAGGCCGCATCATACCAGACCTTGGGGTCACGGAAGTCGTGGGCGCTACCGTCGGGACCGTTGACAAGCACCAGCTTCGCGGCGTCTGGATGCAGGAGATCGGCCGATGGCAGCACTCGCTTCTGCACCTCCTTGTAGTCCTTGAACAGGTCATAGGCCGGCAGCCGCTCTGTGTAGTAGAAGCTGAGCTCGCCCTCGGGGCCGACGAAGGCGCTTCCCGAGAAAGCGCCGCCGGTGGCGCCCAGCGACCAAAGATTCTGTTCCGGATGCAGGAAGACCGGCAGATGGATCCAACGGTAGAGGTCATCGCTGACGGCATGGCCCCAGTGCATGGGTCCCCATGCCGGTTCAACGGGGTGGAACTGGTAAAACAGATGATAGCGGCCGTCGACGAAACACAAACCGTTCGGATCGTTCATCCAGGCCTGAAACGGCGAAAACCTGAGCTGCGGGCGATTTGCATCGCTCTCGTACCACTCCGGCCAGGCTGTCCTCGGTCGAGCGATGACGCGGCCGTCACGTAATTCCAGGAAAGTCACGCCCTTCTCAGCCACGTCGTCCGGGTTGAAGCTGTAGAGCAGTGGGACTTCAATGGCGCCATCGTCCCATTCTAGCGTGAGCGGGCCGGTCGCATAATGGGTATAGGAATAGAATTGAAAATACGCCGGCAGCTGCGCGATCCGGTAAACGACCCGATCGCCGACACCCAGAACGAAGGCATCGGCGTCTTCTTCCGGAGTTGATTTTCCAGGCTTTTGCCGAGCCCAGATCTCGAACCGCACGCCATGCTCGGCATCCAATTGCACCCTGTTCTTCATCCGATGGATCTCATTGATGACTTTGCCGAATAGTCACTGAATTTCTAGAGTCTGTCCTCTTTCTATATTAAAAACTTGCCACTTTTCCCGGGACTGGAGTGCCCCTAAATGCATTTATTGTTTTATCCATCTGAACCTGTTCGTCAGTTCCTGAATCCAGGACTGTATTCTGAAATGAATCCTTTTGAACCAGTACGGTCGTTACGTCGAGCACCTTCAAATTGCTAGTTGAAAGCAAAGCGCCCACTTGCGTTGAAAAACAGGCACTGTTTGGTGCATCATTGATTGGCGATGTTTCGGTTGTCGCCACGATGTGATTATTGGCGATGTAATTGCCGCTACCGGAAACCACATTAATTATCACAGGCTTTACGGCGAGAGGCTTGATATATTTAGTATCTATTGTCTCTGAAATGTGGTTCGCAATTATCGAATTGTTGCTGCCGTCAATTTGCAAAAGTCCGAACAGATCATCCAAGCCGTTATCGTACTTCTGCATGGGCGCCCATGGCTCGCGATCCCGCAAAAAGTGATTTGAGGAAACCAAATTTTCGCAACAGTTAGCAGCAAAAACCAACATTCCGGGATAAAACGAATGGAATCGATTTCCTGTGACCGAGGAACGCACCACGCCGGAAAAATAGACACTGCTAGCACCTCGAGGGAACACGTTGTTTGAGGATACTAGAATACCCCCATAATTTTCAGCAAAAATAGAATACCCGCTATAACCGGCTCCGACAAAGTTATTTGCTATTCTTGTGGCCTGCCCCATACCTTTCAATTCGATACAGTTTCCGCACTCCGCAATGAAATTATTGTCTATCGCCAGCGCATCTGCATCATGAACAATAACTCCATGCTCCAGATAGATAAGACCCATCCCCGTTATTCGGCATGAGTCATTGGCGCTGCCTACATAGATTCCCGTTTTGCCATTCTTATATGTATTTTCTGCATCATTTTTCCCTGAACCATCGTCAATGAAATGCAGGCCATCAATGCAAAAGTCGGCAAACTCCACAGAGCTTATACGAGGATTTCCAGTGCGCTTAACATGAAACGCGGCTCGAGCAGTCTCACTGTCGGCGGCCTCTGGGGGAATGTCCACAAGTATACGACTACCGCCCGGCCACACTTCGTGCCAGTGTGCCAGCTCGTTTGCAGGTGTGTTGAAACGGATGCTCGAAGACGTAAAACCATGTCCAGAGCCCATAATTTTTAAATAGCTCACGTCTATAACGACTTGAGTGGCAAGACGGTAATCGCCTGGCGGTATATAGATAACAGCTCCAGGTCTTCCGCCATCATTTAGATCGGAAACAGGTTGTCTGCTTTTAATATCTGCAATGATGCTATTGATGACCGCTCCGATATCGTCGTAGGAATTACCTGCGGGATACTTCGTTACGTCGTAACAGTTTTCGCTAACCATTGTTAATGTCTTCTCGGACATTTTTCACTCCAGAGCGGTCGTAGACTGATGTTCTCGATTGGCTTGTTGCATACTGTGCCGTCACCAGATGCTGGTGCGGGTGTCCGGTTCAAAGAAGTGAAGTTCTTCGGCATCGAGAGCGACGCGCGCGATGTCACCTGCGCGTACTGTGCTCTTCGGAGAAAAACGGGCTACAGCAGCTTTTTCGTCGCCGATGTCGGCGACCGCGTCCGGGTCGCCAGCATCCACCCAGGGTGCGTCGATATTCAGATGCAGCATGGATTCAGAACCTAGCGCCTCAACAAGAGTGACCGGGGCCGAGATCTCGGCCGAAGAAGGCCGGATTGCGGCGTCGTTCATGTGCTCGGGCCGGATACCGATGATGACCTGACGGTTGGACGCACCGTTGAGCGAGGGGCGATATTCGAAGACCCGCTCAGGGATTTCGAAACTGTTGCTGCCCAGGGTCAGGGTCCTTCCATTCAGAACGGCCTCGTACAAGTTCATCGAGGGCGATCCGATAAAGGCAGCGACAAAGACATTATCAGGGCGATTGTACAGGTTTTGCGGTGTATCGACCTGCTGCAGCACGCCGCCTTTCATGACAGCTACGCGGTCACCCATCGTCATCGCCTCGACCTGGTCGTGTGTCACGTAAATCGTTGTGACATTCAGTTTTCTTTGGAGGCTGGCGATCTCGGCGCGCATCTGCACGCGCAGCTTGGCATCGAGGTTCGACAGCGGTTCATCCATCAGGAAGGCCGCTGGTTTGCGGACGATCGCTCGTCCCATGGCGACACGCTGACGCTGGCCTCCTGAAAGGAGTGCCGGCCTATGGTCGAGCAAAGTCGTCAATTCGAGGGTGCGTGCGGCTTCGTCTACGCGATTGGCAATTTCGGTCTTCGGCAGCCCCGCCATCTGCAGGGGAAAGGCGATATTTTCGCGCACTGTCTTGTGGGGATAAAGCGCGTAGGATTGGAACACCATGGCGATGTCGCGATCCTTGGGATCGACATCGTTAACTAACCTGCCACCGATCCTGAGTTCACCGCTAGTAATGGCCTCCAGGCCAGCGATCATCCTGAGCGCCGTCGACTTTCCACATCCTGACGGACCGACGAAAACCATGAACTCGCCATCCCTGATGTCGAAGCTCAGATCGTGCAGAGCGTGAAACCTGTTTCCGTAGACCTTGTTCACATTGCGCAGCTCTATGGCGGACATGCTTCTGCCTCCCTCATCCCTTTACAGCGCCGAACGTCAGGCCGCCGACGATCTGTTTTTGAAGTGCGAGCGTTACGACGATCACGGGAAGTGAATAGAGCACCGCGGCTGCGGTCATCGCTCCCCAGGCAAGCCCGTAGACTGAGTTGTATTCGGCGATGACGATCGGTGCCGTTTTCGTAGCCTCCGATGTCAGCAGCAACGCGTAGAGGAACTCGTTCCAACTCGTGATGAAGGTGAAGAGCCCAGTCACCGCGATCCCACCGATCATGACCGGAAGGATAATCTTCCGGAATGCCTGGAAACGTGTGCAGCCATCCATGCGTGCTGCTTCTTCGAGTTCCTTCGGCACGCCTTCGAAGAAGGCGGACATGAGCAACAGCGCCAGCGGGACGGCAGCCGAGGTGTGGGCGAGGACCAGGCCCGGGATCGTATCGAGCAGGCCCAGTGACTTTAGAAGCTGGAACAGCGGCACACCCAAAGACACCGAGGGCACCATACGCGTGACCAGCGCAAACAGCAGGAACAGGGTGGTGATCCTACGCCGGTACTGCGTTGCGACGTAGGCTGCGGGGACCGCCACCGCTAGCGAGAGCACTGTTGTCAGCACCGCCACCACGAGCGAGCTGGCGAACGCCTTCGGCAGAGCCGACGATTGCAGCACTTCGCGAAAGTTTTCAAGCGAGACCACGGCAGGCAGGAAGCTCGGCGGAATCTGCTGGACATCCGCCGCCGGCTTGATCGAGGTCGTGAGCAGGTAGACGTATGGCAGCGCATAGGACAGAACGAGCACAAGGGCCGCCGCGTTGATCAGGATGCCATTGATATTGAAGCGGCGTGCCCTACGCATGAGCCGGCCTCCATATCTTCCAATATGCCGCGGCGGCGAGAACCATCATGACGATCAGGAACAGGGTTCCGGATGCCGATGCCTCGCCAAGATCGCCGAACCGAACCATGCGCTGATAGATGTTCATCGAGAGCACTTCCGACGCGTGATTGGGGCCGCCTTGCGTCTGTATCCAGATGAGGTCGAAGGTCTTGGCCGCATCTACAGCGCGGACGATGACAATGACGGCGATAACCGGACGCATCAGCGGCAAGGTGACGTGCCAAAACCGCTTGAACGCGTTGGCGCCATCAATCCGGGCAGCTTCGAGCAAGTCTCTCGGAATGTTCGTCAATCCGGCGTAGGACACGAGCGCGACAAAGGAGGTCGTCAGCCAGATATCGGCGAAGGAAACGGAGTAGATGACGATGTCCTCGTCGGAGAGCCAGGCGATCGCATCGGGGTCTCTGATAATTCCCAGTTGGACGAGCCCATAGTTGAGAATGCCAATGTTGCCGACCAGCAGGAAGCGCCACAGCAGTCCGGCCACGATCGGCGGCACCATCAGCGGCAGCGTGAAGACCGTGCGATGCCAGCGCGATTGGCCAGGAAGTGCCGAGAACAAGAGAGCGGCGCAGAAGCCGAAGGTAAACTCGAAGAACAGCGCAAAGACCGAATATTGAATCGTCCTCAATGCGCTTTCTGCGACGCGCTTGGAGGTTAGCGCGTCGATATAGTTCTTCAGCCCGACCCACTCCCTTATGTGGGGGGTGATGGTGTCGACCTTGAAAAAGGAATCAAACACCAGGAGCCCCACCGGGTATGCGACCAGCAGCCCCAGGATGGCAAGCGCCGGCGCAAGCATGCAGAGCACAAATCGGTCTTCACCCGACATGGCTATCTCCGAAAGCTGATGATACGCGGAGGGTTTCCTCCTCCGCCGACGACGAGGATATAAAGCTAGTCTAGGATGTCCTCGATCATTTCCTTGGCATTCGCCAGGATCGCGCCGACATCCTCCTTACAGGTCAGGGCCTGCTGCACGGCGGGAAGCACAGCTTCATCCAAGATTTCCTGATACTTCTCGTTCATCGGCCGCCCTTGGGTCGCAGGCGCGCTCAACGTCTCAAGCAGCGGCGTGAAATGCTCATATCCCGACTTGCCGGAATAGCTGCGATAGGCGGCGTTCGTCGCGGCAAGCCCGAGCGGCGCATCGATGCCCAATGCATTGTTGGCGATCGCAAAGGCTATGAAGTTCTTCGCTGCGTCCTTGTGCTGCGACGTCGATGGAACAACATTATACCAGGGTCCCGGAATGGCGGCGATTCCGGCCTCGCCCGCCAGCATGGGCGCAACGCCGACCTTGCCGCTGACCTTGGAATCCGCAGGCGTCATCTTGTAGGCGTGGGCCCAGAATTTCATCATGGCCGTCCTGCCTTGGTAGAACAGGTTCTGAGCCTCGCCCCAACCGATCTCATTCACATTCCCCGGCACCGAATGATCGGTGCAGTGCGGGGCGATGTAGAATTCGAGCGCCTTCTTATGCGCTTCGTTATCGATGATAACTTTGCCGTCCTTATCGAGGATCACACCGGGCGAGCCCGCCTGAAGCACATGCGCCATCCACTCTTCGGAAAAGGTGCCGACGGTGTCGGTGCCCCAGAAGTCGGCTTTGCCGTCGCCGTCCGTGTCGCGGGTGAAGAACTTTGCCATGTCGCGCCATTGTTGCCACGTCTTCGGTGGAGCAAGGGGATAGCCATACTTTTCCTGGAACGCCTTCTGCTCCTCAGGTTTGCTAAAGAGGTCCTTGCGATAAAAAACGATCTCCGCATTCGCCCAGGCGGGCATTCCGATCATCTTGCCTCCAACCTGTGCGTCGGCAAGCAGAGCTGGTGGCAGATCCTTGCGAACCGCGTCGGTGAAAAGCGGTGAGAGATCCTCGACATGACCGGCGAATTTAGCGTTCCAGACAACATCGATCGTGACAACATCGAACGCCGATGAACCGGAGGCGATCTCGGCCGAGAACTTGTCGAATACGCCCTGATAGGGAACGACCGTGAACTTCACCTCGATGCCGGTCTCGGCGGTGAACTTCTCGGCCACGGCCTTCTGCAGCATCTCGCCGCCGCCTTCGACCAGGATATTGATGGTTTCGGCATTCGCCGGCGCCACCATGAAGATGAGCGCAAGCGCGCTGGCTGAAAGCAAATTCCTCATGAGATCCTCCCGTCTTTGAGTGAGGCTCTCACTCCAGCCTCCGATGAAGACAAGCATAGTCTGGCCATGACGACGTTGTCAACGCGCCTTGTCGACGTTGTCATGAAAATTGTCGACGTTGTCATTCCCTTGGTGTACAACTGCCTTCAGAGAGAAAGGATTACGGTATGGTCAGCATCGTCAGTGTCGCCAAAGCGGCCGGGGTATCGAACAAGACCGTGTCCCGGGTGATCAACGGCGAACCGCATGTGACCGAGGACACGCGAGAAAGAGTGGAAAAGGCCATTCGTGATCTCGGCTACATTCCCAACATGGCCGCGCGCCAAATACGCTCAAGCCGCTCCAACACGTTCGGGATCATCACCGACTACGTTTCCACGACTCCCTATTCGGTCGATATCGTGCGCGGAATCCAGGATTGGGCCAATACGCATGGAAAAAGCATCCTGATGGCAAACACCGGCGGGTTGCCCGAACGGGAGGCGGAAATCTGGAAAATGTTCCAGTCCCACCGTATCGATGGGGTACTCTACGTGACGATGTACCACCGCGTCGTGGATCCCGAGGCCGGCGATGTGAGCATACCGACAGTAATGATCAACTGCCGGCCGCAGACGAGCGAACTCTTGCCATCCATCGAGCCTGACGACTTCCAGGGCGCCAGGGACCTCACCCGATATTTGCTTGAACGGGGACATCGAAGGATCGGCTATATCAGGCTCAACCCGATTCTGCTCGGCGCTGAACTGCGCCTCGATGCCTTCCGCCGCACTGCGAAGGAATTCGGCCTCGCGGAGAGCGACCTCTCCATCCGTCTTGGAATGGAAGGACCAGTCGGAGCAGAAGAGAATTACGTGTTTGCGGCAGCGTCCGATATATTGCAGCAAAAGGATCGCCCAACCGCGATCATGAGCGGCAATGATGAAATGGCGATCCAGATCTATATTGCAGCTTTGACATTGGGACTAAGAATCCCGCAGGACATCAGCATTGTTGGCTTTGATGATTTCAGAACCGTATCATTGGCGCTCAAGCCCGAACTGACCACCGCGGCATTGCCGTACTATGATCTCGGTTTCCAAGGTGCCGAGTGGTTGAACGGCGTCATTTCTGAAGAAAAGGTGCGCGCCAGTCGTCGTGTCGTCTCCTGCAAACTTGTCGAGCGTACATCTGTGCGTGCACTGTAGAACTGCCGGAGTGATGCCGTCCGCTATCTATCCCGACGACGAGCTAACCACCCGATTTGCGGAAACTCTTGGCATGGAAGGCCTGCCAGAACTTACATACATAATAGCAGTGAAGGGAATCGAACCGCAGACCCGTACTGTAAGCTCTGGAACTACCACCGCGCTCAATGCTTAAAGCATCATCAAGAGTGTGACGGCGTCGCTATTTCCGAGTTCGCAGTGCTGGGGATCCCAGAGGCGGAGGCGCGCAAAGAATATCAGGAAGAGATCGTGCGGCCTCTTACGTGCTCGCTTTCGCCCCACCGCGCCTGGTTCGACATGCCTTGCTCGGCGTCATCGGTGCATTGCGGATTGGCCGGATGACGCCGCGCCCATCATTGCCTCTTCGCCGAGACGGCCTTGGCGGCCTCATCAATGGTATCCGCGACGACCGTCGGCTGCGTCATGAACAGGGCGTGGCTCGCCGGCACCTTTGTGATCTTCGCATTGATGCGTTCGGCCATGTGGATCAGCATGGCCGGGTCGAATGCCTTGTCCTCGGTAGCTATCACAGCCCAGCTGGGCTTGGTGCGCCAGGCTGCATTTTCGAGCTTCGTGCCGAACGCCGACATGTTGATCGGGACCTGGGAATCCCTCATTAGTGCAACATCGGCGTCGCTGACGTCATGCGCGAAACCAGCCTTGAACTTTTCCGGGCTGACATATCCAAAACCATCCTTCGTGGTTTCGATGACGAACTCCGATGCGGGAGCAAATCCTTCATATTGCTGGGCCGTCGTCTCGCCGGAGAAGTTGGAGCCTCGGCTTGCAATAACTCTACAAAAGCGCCATCGCCTCGATCAATGAGGTGGCGTGTTACGGTGGCCATGATCTCTGTCCCGCTGAACCTCCAGCGGAAGCGTACGATGCCCCGCCGCCATGTCAATGACCGAAAAATGGCGCGCTATGTCCGTTCAGGCCCAGCGGGACCAACGTAAACTTTCCACCCTCTCGCGACTGATGGAACCGGAAAGATCGACCCTTCTCTGACGTCGGCTCACGCTGGCCGGAGGGCGCTTTCCCACGCAAGAACGGACCTTCCGATGCGGCATTTGATCAGCGTTCGGGCAATCCCGCCAGCCTCAATGCTTCGGCCACCTGGTCGGCCCATTTCGGCAGGTGCCGAAAGAAAGGCAGCGAGCGATATTGCGCGATCGTGAAGCCAGGCTGAGCGGCCAATAGCTTCTGAGCGGCCCAGCGGGCGGTCTCCAGGTCTCCGCTCATCGCCGACCAGGCGGCGAGATATCGATAGGACATGATAACATCAGGATGGCTGGCAATGACCTCACGGGCAATCGCGATAGCCTGGGAAAGAGAACCGGCCAGCGCCATTGAGGTGGCCACTCCCAATCGCATGTTGAATCCGAGCGGATCCCTTGGGCTCAGTGTCATCGCCCGCTGGAACCGCTCCATCGCGCGAATGGCGTCGTCACTGTAAATCGCAATCCAGCCAAAGCGCGCCCATGCCCATGCGTTGTTTGGATCAAGTGCGAGCGCCCTTTCGATAAAAAAGGTGGCGCGTTCCTGATCGCCGCAAATACTCATCGCCGAGCCGGCGGCGGCCAATGCGGTTGGATCATCGGCGATCGAGCCCGCGGCTTCGACCGCCGCTATCGCCCTTTCCAATTCGCGTTCCGGATGCTCGGTCCATAGGAAGGCGGCACTTGAAGCGTGGCACCACGCCAGAAGTGCATGCGCGCGGCCATAGCTCGGATCGATGGCGGTCGCTTTCCGTAGCAGTTCGATCGCCTGGTCATTAGCATCCTTGCGGCGGCTCCAGAGGTGCGGGTAAGCGCGCATAACGAGATCATAGGCCCGCAGGTTAGTCGGCGGCTTGCGCTTGGCCAACTCGATTTCGGCACCTCGGATGGCTGGATGGATAGCGCCGGCCACCTGCGCCGCGATCCTGTCCTGAAACTCGAAAATGTCCTCGACCGCGCCCTCGTAGCGATCGGACCACAGTTGTGTCCGCGTCTCGGCATCGATCAGTTGCACGGAAATGCGCAACCGGTCGCCGCCCCTCCGAACGGTGCCTTCGACCACATAATTAACGCCGAGTTCCCTACCGACCTCACGCACGTCGACAAAGCGTCCCTTGTAGGTGAAGGCGGACTGGCGGGCGATGACGAAGAAGTCGCGAACGCGCGAGAGCGCGGCAGTGATCTCCTCGACAACGCCGTCCGCAAAATACTCGTCGTCCGCCCCACCAAGATTGTCGAAGGGCATCACCGCCACCGACGGCTGGTCATGTGGTCTCACGGGGGCGGGGGTGGCCTGCGGCTGCGATGCGGAGTTGTGTGTTGACGCGGTCTGACGGTATCCGCCCCGATCCCGCAATTGCAGTGACGCCGCCAGGGAGTTCGTCTGTGCCTCGGGTTCCACGTCCAGATGCTTCTTCAGTAGCGCGCGGCAAGACTCGAACTGGCGCAAGGCCACGTTTTCGTGGCCCCTCAGAATGGGGATTCGCATCAGCGCCCGATGGGCTGCCTCCGCGGTCGGATCCGAGGCGAGTAGCCTTTCCGCGAGTCGCTCGCAAGCCGCTTCGGCCGCGGATCCAACATGGGACAGCGCCAGGCTCAGTCGCTCCGCCAACTGCAGGGCTTTCTGCCGATATCTGCTCTGATACGGTCCGAACCATTCATCCAGGCCGTCGGGAATGGCTACGCCCGCAAGGAGATCACCGCGGTAGAGGTCAGCGGCGAAGGCGAGGTCCGCCGTCCCATCTTCAGCGAGCTTTCGCTCGAACAGCAAAATATCCACCTTCTCCGGACGAACCACCAGCGCGACTGTTTCCTGATCTCCCTCGACAGAAACGGCGGCACTGCCGCCGGCGGGAAACCACCGCCTGATGTCGGCAAGAGCTTGGCGCAGGCTGTTGCGCGCTTGCGCATCGCCTCGTCCCGGCCAAAAGCCCTCGGAAAGCAGCTCGCGACGGTGGCCGCGGCGACCTGCCAGGACCAGAGCGGCAAAAAGAAGTGAAGACTTGCGCGTTGCGAACCGGACGGGCTGGCCCTCTCCGGAAGTTACTTCAAGGCCGCCAAGCAACCGGATGTGCACATCTCGTCCCCAGGTTTCGATCGCGCCAAAAGAATAGCATTTTCGCCAGCCGAATTAACGCGGATTTAATGGCGGCTCGTCGGGCTTTCCGCAGCGGTTCACAGCTGGCTGAACAGCCGCAAATCGCCCGTGTGACAAGCTCCGACCGTAGTCTGGAATGGGAGAGCAAAAATGTCTTACACGGAAGCTCGCGGCGAGAATCGCGCATCGGACCGGCCGCTGCTCGGCGTATCGCTGGAAAGCCTAGCAACAATAGTCGCTGCCTTTACGGCGTGGCGGCGAACCACTGTAGGGCGCAGTGCGATCGAGGACCTGACACCCGAGCAGTTGGACGACATCGGCTATTCTGAGGCCCCTCGACCCAAGCTGGTCGTCAAGGCCGGCCTGATCACGAACCTGATGTCAATGAGATAGGGGTGGCGAGGAATCAAGATGCAACTCCGCCTTTTAAATGGGGTGTCGCGGACGCGAGCTAGAGAACGGGAAGGATCGACCCCTTAACAATAACGCTGGGCACATCCTCGGTTTGGCCCAAAGCGCCGCCGCTACGAAATGCGGCCGCCAGCGTCTCGCTGCGTCCGATCAGGTCGAGTTTGAAACGCGATAGGCCCAATTGCGCACGCAACGAAGTTGCGGGAGACTGAGTGCATCGGAAGTGTTCGGGAGGGTGGACAAAATGCAAAAAACGACCCTTATAGCCGGCGCGACAGGGGGAATTGGTGCTCCGTTGTGCGCGCGGCTCGCGGAAGCCGGGCACTCTCTCATTCTCGCAGCAAGAAACGCTGATCGGCTTCAATCCTTGGCCAATCAGCTCAAGGGCCATGATCGACACCTTGCCATACCAGTCGATATGTCGAGTGACGCATCGGTTGCAAATTTCGGGCAAGAACTCATCGCTCGTGGTGTAGAGCTTGATGGCATCGTTCTGATGCCGCCACCGCTGCCCCGCAGCTCCGATGTGTTTCCATTATCTGAGACGTGGCGAAGCTATTTTCAGGCCAGTTTCATAGGGCCGCTAGACCTCCTGAAGGTTGCGATCGACACAATGCGCCCAGATATTGCAACAGGCCGCAGATCCAAAGTGGTCATCATCTCGGCCATCTCGTCGGTGCAGGTGCTCGGCCATTACGCTGCCAGCAATGTTCTACGTCCGGCGTGGCTCGGTCAGGCAAAGACCCTTGCTTTTGCGCTGGGCTCCAAGGGAATACACGTCAATACCGTGTCATTAGGTGGAATCTTGACGGCAGGTTTTGTCGAGCTGATTGCAGGTCGCGCCCAAGCTGCTGGCCAGACATTCGAGCAACGTCTCGCTGAAGAAACATCGAACGTGCCCCTTGGGAAGTATGGAAGCCCCGAAGAAGTAGCGGCTATTGTTGAGGCGCTCCTATCGGAGTTTTCCGATCATTTGACCGGCATCAATATCCTCTGTGACGGCGGTTTTACCCGCGCATATTAGCAACCTCCCCCCACCGCCGAGGTGGGCGGACCCCAGAGACACTGCCGAGAAAGTGCAGAGCTGGAACCCTTGCGCCGAAAATACCGCGAAGCTAATTTAGCGTTTTGTGCTAAAAGGCTTCTTGCTTTGCGTAGGGAAATACTATGGAAAGTTCTCGCGATCCAACAGCTTTCCGTGAATTCGAACACGCCGGCTGGGAAGCTGTCAGCGCAGGATACGAGCAGCATTTTGGGCGTCTGACCACGCAGACCGTGCCAGCTATGTTAGCGGCCGCACGTATCGACAAGGGAATGGATGTGCTCGACGTCTGCACCGGCCCCGGAATGCTCGCTCGAGCCGCGCTGAAGCGAGGGGCGCGAGCCGTCGGTCTCGATTTCTCAGGCGGGGTCATAAAAATAGCCAGGCGCAATGTACCCGGCGCCGAGTTTCAGGAGGGTGACGCCCAGGCATTGCCTTTTAGCCCCAACAGCTTTGATGCCGTCATGTGCGGTTACGGCATCATCCATGTTCCGGATCCCCAGAAAGCACTTTCGGAAATGCACCGCGTGCTGAAGCCCGGTGGCTATCTCGCCGCAAGTGTTTGGGAAGCACCGAAACCGACCAACGGCTTCGGCCTGCTCTTCGGGGCCATCAAGAAGCACGGCAATCTTGACGTCCCCCTGCCTCACGGGCCCGATTTCTTTCAATTCAGTGAACCCGAGAAATTGAGGGCCGCATTTGAAGCTTGCGGCTTTGCGGACGTCGCCATCAAGATTGTTGATCAGTCGTGGGCAGTGGGCGAGCCGTCGGGATTGATAACGGCGATCCTCGAAGGCGGGGTGCGAGCGCGCGCTCTGTTGTTGGCTCAGACCGAGGATGTGCGCAAAGCCATCTGCACGATGATTGTGGGCGGTATGGAGCAGTTTCACTCCGCCGATGGGACCTATCGAGTGCCGATGCCGGCTCTCGTGGGCTCGGGGAAGAAGTGATCTCTGCGGATCCGCGCATACGCTGAATGGCCTCGGGACGCTCCGTTCCACGGTTGCGGGGAGCAACGTTGATACTTTGACCGGCGGGATGAGTTAGAAGTCTATGTCAAGATTGTCCTTGTGATCGTGATGGCCGGGAAGCTCGGGCGGCGGCGGGCTAGGCACTTAGGCCACCATTGCCTCTGTCATGATAAGGTGTGGCGGCATAGGTGACCCGTCGACGGAGGCGTCGAGGTCCTTACCCGACCCCTCGCTGACAACGCCCGGAAGGTCCGGTGACGGCCCGACCAGACGTCTGGCAGCGGCTACCGAGCTTCCGCTCTCCACCCGACTGCGACGATCAAAAGTCGGCAACATGCCACCCTGTCCGGATGTCGACTCCTGTCCGTCGCCTTGGTGAGTTTCGAACTTGCGGCCCATCATTTCTGAGCCGGTCAGCCTGCAACCCTAGTGTTTCACGGACCGTACAGGCACAGATCCCCACGATCGCCTTAACTATTTCGTCCTACACCGCGAACATGTCTCCGACCCGGCGATCGCAGCGCTCCACGAAGATATCGTTTCACTATCGGTGTCGACGCGCTGTACCGACGCGCGCGGCTGCCTCGCTGGGCCACAACCATCCAGCCTTCTTCGGTTAGCTGACGTGATTCCTACAATTTCGCTGCGGGAGCATTGCTATTAGTATCCGGTTCTCCGATGTGAAGAGGCAGGATCCAAACACACAGCAAAGGGCAGCAATCCAAAGCATACCACCGATGGTCGACAATCGTAGACTTTCATTGTCCCTGGGGACGCTACGGGCAGCGAAGCACCGCGAGGACCTTCGCCCTGCACTGGACGAACTTTGCGTACGATACGGCTTGTCGCACATAACGTTTCTTGTGGTTCATAGCGGAGGCAGGTCGGGCTTGTACCCTTATTACTGCACGACATATCCAGATAAGTGGACTGAGATATACGTCGACAAGCGCTATTTCGACATAGACCCGGTGATTGACGTCGTCCGTTGGGGGTTCTTCCCGGTGGACTGGTCGTCTCTCGATCGGCGGTCAGCACAGGTCTATCGTTTATTTATGGAAGCGCGGTCCTACGACATCGGCCCCCATGGCTTGACGATCCCTATCCGAGGCTCGAAAGGCGAACGCTCTCTCTTTTCCGTAACCTCGAACCTGCCCAAGCGCGATTGGTCGCGGCTACGCGCTTCGAGCATTCACGAGCTGCAGATCCTTTCCCACTATCTTCATGAGGCGATGCTTTCTGCCAGCGGCCTTCGAGAGGTCGGCCGTCATCGGAACCTCTCCAGGCGCGAAAGCCAGTGTCTTCAGCTTCTTGCAACAGGTCGAATTTCTAAACAGATAGCAGCGGATCTGGGTATCTCAGAAAACGCCGTGAAATTGTACCTGCGCTCGGCAAGACAAAAACTCGGTGCTTCTACGAGTCATCACGCCGTTGCCAAGGCAAGCTTCCTCGAGTTGATCAAAATCTGACCGCGCCGATCGCATTCGCGGCCCCGTCCCTCACTTTCTACATATCCAGACGGTCAATCTACCGAATTCGGTAGATTGGCTGCCCCCTCTCACGGGTCCACAGATGGGATCCAGAAGCTCACGCATGGCAGATGCGGGCGGCAACCAAACATCTCGACGAGAGCTGAGATGAAGCGCGCTATCCGCCGGCTATATTTGGGAGGTGCCTATGGTGGATCGACTAACGATTGAGCACTGGCGGAACGCTCCTAGGCTCACATCATTCGCAGCGTTCTTCGAAAAGACCGCAAGCGGAGAGAGCGGAGCACCGGACCTTGCCGAACCGCAACTCGATATGAGCCTGCTTGATTTCGATCTCGAGGGCGCAGTTTTCGCGGATACGCATCGGCGTCTTTGGGGCCATTTTGACAGCCATTACTTTGCCAGCATTCCCTATAGGCTCGAAGAGGAATGCCGGCTGGGTGCTGCGATACTTTCCTTCGGCCTGCGGACCTGGGCACGCAGCGCTTCCCCAACGACAATATACACGCTGGGCACGGGCACTGGTTGCTTCGCGCGCGCGCTCGCCACGCTTGGCAATGGCCGCATCAAGGCGCTCTGCTGCAGTCCAACGGCCGCCAACCGGACGGCGTTCTTTGCGAACCGGGGAAGCGAGCACGCGCACTTCTTCCACGGCCCGTTCTTTGAGTTGGACGACGATCGATACGCGACTGACAAGGATCTTCTCCCATTTCGTGGCGGATTTGACGTGCTGTTGGAGGACACGACGTTTCAGATGTACGACCGTGATCGAATAAAGCAGTTGGAGTTTGTCGTTCCCCGCATACGACCTGGTGGTCTCCTCGTGCAGGTGCAGAAGCTGGCTCATGAAGACCGCGAAACATATGAAGAACGCGAGCGGCAGAAGGACGAGCTTTACAAGGCCCGATTCTTCTCGACAGGTCACATCTCCAAGAAAAAGGAGGAAGTCCTCAACACGATGACGGATCTTCAAGTCGATCTGGCGACAACGGTAGCCGCTTTGAGGGCGTTTTTCCGATACTCAGTGCTAACCTGGAACAGCGGGAACTTCTACACGATCGTGTCGTCCAACTCCCGGGCTTCCATGTTGGAACTGATTTCGCTGATGTTGAAGCCGGCAATTCCACCAGGCTATTGCTACGAGCATTTGCCGGTCGCGATCGTCGATACCGACGTAGAGGCGTTGGCTCCTGATCTGACGTGGCGTAGCGCGAACACCATGATGCTGCTCGCGCCGAAGCGCCTGGCATCATGAAATGATAGAAACTCCCGAGGCAAACGAACATTGCAGCGCAGCTGACGTGCGACGCGCACTGTCTGCCTTGGTGCCGCATATCGCCCCCTATTGGGAGCGGCCCCTTCGGGACTACGCTTCGCTCGTCTACGACGTCAAAAAATTCCGTTCCGGGCATCCCGCGCGTCGTCATGCAATGGAGCTCCTCTGCGGCTGTATCGAACGGGCGGCGCGGAGGTCCGGCTACGACGTTGAGGAGGCTCGAAACGCCAGCCTCCAGTTGATGGCATCGCCGGTGCTACAGACAGGTCCGCATTGCCTGCTGCTGATTGAGCCAGATGCGTTCTACACGCATCTGTTCAGCCTGTTGGGCCCGAACGTCCATAACCGCGAATGGTACATCACGTATCACGCCTCGACGGTCAGTTTCTCGGAAAAGGCCAAGAAGGGTCCCGGCTGGCTCTGGCTTGAAGACGAGCCCCTCAACGTCTTCGGCTTACCCCGGAGCCGGATGGATTCATTCAGCATCTGCGGTTTGAATGGTCCCTATCGCTTCGCGCTCTCGAATGCCAAAGGCGATCCGGCACCCAATGCCACTGCCGCCGGTCTCCTTGGCGAACTGCCGTCGGAGGAATTTGCTTCTGCGGCCGACGCAATCAGGGCGGCCAATCAAACCCTCTGGCGCGGCAAGCTCCCCTCCCGCATCAAGCTGCTTCAGCTCGATGATTTCGACATCGCAGACCTGGTCGCCCACCATCTCGAAGACGCCGCATCCTGGGTGTCGGCTGGTTTCATCGGAGACGGAAAGGTCGCCGAGAGCATCCTGGATGCCATGGATCGCCTGAACATTGGGCCGTGGCAGGGTTGGGTCCGCAGGACGACCGATCTCTTCTGGCGCATGGAAAAAGGCAGGATTGTTCCGCTCCGCCTCCAGGACAACGTCCTCAAGGCCAGGGCCCCATCGGACTTCAAAGTGAAATTCCGGCCGGGCAGTATCGCAGCGGCGCTTCGGCAGCGAGAGATCGTGCCGAGCCTGTACACGGTGTTCCTGGTCACGTCCATTCTGCCCGGGGTGAGAGCGCTTGGGGGATGTCGGCAGACGATATACTACCCGCTTATGCGCTATCTCACCGCCATCGGGCTTGAGCGATCGGGTGATTTCGATTTCCTGACCGAAATGCGTGAAGACGACCAACCTGGGCTTTGGGGCCATCGTGTCTTGAAGCCTCTCAACGGCAATCCCTTCCGGGAGATCAAGCTCTTCAGAGGAGCCGAGACGCCTCTTGAAACATACGCGGCGATGCCTTTGGTGCAATCGAGCGGTGACCTCGCAAGTTTCATCAGCGATCCGATTTGGGCGAACCTTTCAGGGCACATCGCCAGCGGAGCTATCACCTTGGGGTCCGAGGAGTGGCAGTGGTCGGGCTCGTGATCGAGGATGCTGAGCGGCTTCGATGCTGGGATTTCGTCCGACCTGGCCTGGAACTTTTGTTGGAGGTCGATGTGTCGATTGAAAAAGAGGCGGTAATCAGACGCCTGTCAGTCCGGGACGTAGACGTGTTTCGCCGCATACGCCTGGAGGCGCTTTCACATGAACCGCTTTCGTTTGCGAGTGTATATGGCGATTGGGTCCATCTCTCCGACCGCGAATGGCGCCGACATCTCGACCAGCCAGTTTTCGCCGCGTTCATGAATGGTGGGCCCGTCGGCATGATGGGGCTAAGATTTGAGCGTGCAAGGAAAATGGCGCATCGTGCAAGGCTTGTCAGCGTCTATGTACGGAAAGGCGAACGAGGGACCGGGGTTGCGGCAACCCTTTTGCATGAGGTTACGGAGCATGCACGAGACCGCGGAGCACTGCAGCTGGAGCTTGCCGTAAATGCCGAGAATTCGGCAGCGATACGCTTCTATCAGCGTCACGGATTCCTAGAGGTTGGCCGCATTCCGAACGGCTTCCTGGGTCACGATGCGGAGAATGACGAGTTGATCATGGTCCTGCGCTTGAAGAGATAACCATTTCCGTTCGTTTCACTTCACTCGCCTCATTAGGCCCAATTGACGGACATTTGTTTTAGTATGAGTTCAGCTGAGCTTTGCGTCTAACATGGCTCACCTGTTCGTATGGGTTTCACGGAAGAGTCGCGGCGTCACCCCGAAGCGTCTTTGGAAGACCTGCGTGAAACGTGCGGTCGGCGCAAGCCCCACCCGCCTTGCGATTTCCTTCAACGGAAGTTCTTGGGAGAGCAAGATACGCGCCGCGTCCAGCCGGACGGTCTCAATATACTGTGCCGGCGTCTCGCCGATCGCGGCGACAAACCGTCTGTAAAACGTCCGCTCCGAGAGGCCAACCCTGGCCGCAAGGCTCGGCACATCCAGCGCGGTATCGAGATTGGCTTGTGCCCACACCAGGAGATCTGCGAGAGGAGCATCGGCTTTCGCCTGGGCAAGCAGCAGCGGGCTGAACTGAGACTGATAGCCGGGACGGCGTGCGTAGAGGACTAGGCGCTTGGCGACCCGACTGGCAAGCGCGCTGCCGAGATCCTCGCTGACCATGGCGAGGGCCATGTCAATACCGGTGGTCACTCCCGCCGATGTCCAGACGTTGCCGTCGACCACATAGAGTGCATCGGCGTCGACCGTAAGGGAGGGGTAGAGTCGCGCGAGCGCTTCGCAGGCGCTCCAGTGTGTGGCAACACGCTTACCGTCCACCAGTCCCGCCGCTGCGAGCACAAAGGAGCCGGCGCAAACCGACCCGAGTCGTCTGACGGACGAGGCGCTCCGCGACAACCACCGCCCTAATTCCGGCGTCCGGGTTGCTGCCGTGACCGCGCCGGCCTCGGCCCCGGCCACCAGGATTGTGTCAACCTCTCGTGACACGTTCGCCAGTGCTTTGGTTTCGACGATGACCCCGCTGCTACTAGGCACCGCACCGCCGGTCGGTGAGGCCAAATGCACGGCATAGCGTCCAGGCTCTCCATCCTCTGCGAGTGCGTGGTTGGCGGATGCGAAAACGGAAGCCGGCCCGGTCGCATCCAGCAATTCGAAATCTTGATAGACGGCAATGACGATATGATGCAGCACTGGCAGGAATTACCATCTTTTTGTCATTCCTGCCAACTCTGTGTGCCTGGTAGTGTTCACACTGGTGGTCGGCCAAGGACCACCACCGCAGGGAGGAGTAATCATGACTGAAGCATCGCAACCATCAAAGTCAGCGCCCGAATCCCCCACGTCGGGCTGGCAGTCGATACAATGGTGGCCCACGGCTATCGGCCTGGCATTCGCGGCTTTCGTTTCGGTCGATCTGCTCAATGGTTCGGAGCACGGCACGGACTTGGCTGCGATCGTCGTCGCCTCGGGCCTCGTGTACCTGGCAGCGGCTGCCTTGGAGATTCCGTGGGTTTCCTGGCCGGTATTCCTGCTATCGGTTGTAGTGATCACCGTCGCAAGGTTCGGCCTCATACCTTTCGATGCGACATGGGCGATGCTTATCCTCGCCGCCCTCTTTGCGGTCTATGGCGTGATCCGGGCTCTGAGACGTCCTAACCGCGAACTGCCGCTGCAAGCCATCGCAATGAGTGCCTTCGGCGGTTTAGCCACCGTGGCCCTCTTTATCAGCCCCTTTGTGGGAGCGCTGCTGGTAGCGGCGGGACTGGTCGCGCATGCCGGCTGGGACGTCTATCACCACGTCAAAAACAAAGTCGTCGTACGGTCGATGGCCGAGTTCTGCTTCGTGCTGGACACTGCTCTCGCGATCGTCATAGTCTTAGCAACACTGAGAGGCTGAGAAGGCTGAGACGGGCACCCTGCCGTAGGTTACGCCGTTGAGGTTGATCTCGATGCGCTCGCGCTGCGACGCCCTTCGACAAACCCGCGCAGTGTCCGCTGTGACGCAACCTTGTCATGCCTTGACCCAAAAAACTACAACGCCAACTCGCGGCGCAATGCTTCGAGACGTTCCATGGCAATCACGCCGTCCGCGATCGTCGGGGCCGAAGTTTTATGTCCCGCTAACGCCGGGATAACGTCGGCGAGCAGCGAATGGTAACCCTTTGGGTCCTCGTTGGCGGCCGCAGTGAAGTTGGGTTTCCAGATTAAAGTGTCGACGGCATCGTTAAGCGTGGCAGCGGGATCGTCGACCTTAAAGGGCGGGTTGCGGTTCCAGCGTACGTCGATGACGTTGTCGACCTCGATGCGCTGGTGATCGCCCATAATTTCGATGCGTTCGACGGGCGCGCCGCGCGATTGCGCGGTGCCCATGGCGATCGTGCCGATGGCGCCGCATTCGAAATCGAAGTTCACATGGAAGAGCACCTTGCCCCTGCCCTTCTCGACCTTGCGCGCCGTCAGCTTGGTGACCGGCGAGACGAGGAAGGAGACGAGGTCCATGTAATGCACACAGTGATGCAGGAAGAAGCCGGTATAGTCGACATTGCCTGCGAAATAGCCGGGCGCGGTCATGTAGTAGCCGGTAAGGCCGTAGATTTCCCCGAAATGACCAGACCGCAGGATGTTGGCCGCGATCTTGTTGCCTGCTGAATAGCGCTTCATGAAGCCGAGAAGCAGCGGCTTGCCCGACTTTTCCGAGGCCGCGAGCAGTTCGCGTGCCCCGGCGGCGCTACCGGACGGTGGCTTTTCCATGAAGACGGGAAGGCCCCGCTCCAGCGCCATCTTGCCGAACAGGAGATGCTGGTCCGGCCCGACCGCCATGCCGACGGCGTCGATGTCGGAGCGGCGTATGAGCTCCTCCGCATCACTCGTCAGGTTTGAGACGCCGAACTGCCGACCGGCGGAGGTCAGACGATTGCCGTCGATATCGCAGAGCGCGCCGATCTGCACATCATGGCGAACGAGTTGCGGAAGCAGCATCTGAGTGGCGTGGACGCCGCAGCCAATCCAACCGATCTTGAGTGTCATCGACGATATTCCGTAAGCAGGATGTGGGACTTGATGAATGCGGCACTCGCGGCGAGACGTTCGCTCTCGTCCTCGTGCGGAGCACGCCACTGCGCAAAGGGCACGCCGAAGCGGTCGTCGTTGCGACGGAAGGGTTCGAGCGAGATCGGGCCAGCATAACCGATATCATGGAGCGCGCGGAATACCTCGACCCAATCCGTCGCCCCGGTACCGGGAAAGCCGCGGTGGTTCTCGTTGGCCTGAAAATGCACGACGCGCTTTCCGCCGAGTCGGATCGCCTCGGCAATGGAGGCTTCCTCCATGTGCATGTGGAACGTGTCGAGCATGAGCTGGACCGCTGGATGATCGACAGCGTCGAGCAGTTCAATCGCCTGCTGCGTGGTGCAGAGCACGTCGCTTTCGAAGCGGTTGAGCGGCTCGACCGCCAATACCACGTTCAGTCCGGCAGCATGATCGCCCGCTTCCTTCAGGCCCGCGACGCAGCGGGTCTTGCGGGAAAAGCGCTCCTCCTCGCTCACCGGCTGCGGCGGCCGACCGGCAAAGACGAGCGGGTTGCCCGTGAGCGGGCCTCCGACGATCGTGGCGCCGAGAGCTGCGGCGCAATCGGCCGCATATTTGAGGTAGTCGACGCCGGCGCGATGCGCGCCCGGATCATCCGACGAAAGATTGCGCTGCAGGTTGACGCGGGCGGCGAGAACGACCTGGAGCTCGGCAGCCTCGAGCGCATGGCGCGCCTCCTTCAGGTCGAGCTCGCCCGGTTCAGGCACAAGAAGCTCGACGAAATCGTAGCCGAGCCTTTTCATCTCGGAAAACAGCGGGAAATGCTCCGACGTAAACGGCCGCGCATATTGCATGGAGATCAACCCGACGGGGTTCATTGTCTGTCCTCTTTCACTCGGTTCAGCCCTTCACCGCGCCTTGGGTCAGCCCGCCGATCAGGCGCCGCTGCACGAGAAGGAAAAGGATGGTGGCCGGCATCGCGCCGACGACGGCGCCCGCCGCAAGCAGGCCCCATTCGATCTGGTATTCTCCGATCAGCGTCTGGATCGCCACCGTGACCGGACGGACGTTCCTGCCGCCGAGCGTCAGCGCGTAGAGATATTCATTCCAGGCCGTGATGAAGATGTAGATGCCGGTGGAGATAATGCCTGGTATCGTGAGTGGCAGCACGACCCGGAGCAATGCCGTCAGCCGCGAGCAGCCGTCGATCATCGCCGCCTCGTCAAGGCTTTTCGGGATCGCGCCGACATAGCTCGTTAGCATCCAGACCGCGAAGGGAATGGCGACCGTTGCATTGGCGAGGATCAGGCCGAAATGGGTGTCGAGAATGCCAGCCTTCCGCATCAGCACGAAGAGCGGCAGGATCAGGAGCACGATCGGGAACATGTTGATGAGCAGGAACTGCAACATCAGAAGCTTGCGGCCCGCAAAGCGGAAGCGCGAGAAGGCGTAGGCCGCCGTCACCGCGACGGCAAGGCCGAGCACCACTGTGCCGCAGGCTATGATCAGGCTGTCGAGCATGTTGTCGAGGAAGGAGGTCTGCTGGAGCAGGCGCACATAGTTGTCGAGGCTCCAGCCGGCGGGCGAGACGGAAACGCCGGTGGCGTTCAGCGCCTCCGTCGGCGTCAGCGAAGTCAGCACCATCCAGACGAAGGGCCCCATGGCGAAGAGCACGATCAAGAGTACCGGCAGGTCGGTGGTGAGGATACGGCGGAACGTGGAGGGTCTGTTCATCGCTCAACCTCCCGCATGGTACGGGCAAGATAGACGGCGACGATCGCGCCGAGCAGGATCGTGAAAGTCACGGCGATCGTCGTGCCGTAGCCGAAATCGAGGTTCTGGCGGGCGCGGACGAAGGCGTAGAGCGGCAGGGTATGGGTTGCATAGCCCGGGCCGCCGCCGGTCATGACGAAGATGACGTCCATGGAATTGGCGACCCAGATGACGCGAAGCAGTCCCGCCGTCGCGAGCACCGGGGCGATACCAGGCAGCGTGATGTGCACGAACTGGCGCCATGGGGAGGCGCCGTCGATGGACGCGGCCTCATAGTGGCTCCTTGGAATTCCCTGGAGGCCGGCAAGGATCATGACGGCGAAGAAGGGAAAGCCCTGCCAGGTGAGCGTCGCTATGATCGCATAAAGCGCCAGATTCGGATCGGCAAGCCACGGCACGGCGGACTGCACGACAGAGAGATAGATGAGGATATCGTTTAAGACGCCCGTATTGGGATCGTAGATCCAGCGCCACATCAACGCGATCACCACGCTCGGCAGGGCCCACGGAATGATGATGAGGGCGCGCGCAAGTCCCCGCCAGGGGAATTCCCGGTTGAGCAGCTGCGCAGTCAACAGGCCGAGCCCCATCTGAAGCGGCACTGTCAGGCCGATCCAGATGGCGGTATTGCCGAGTGCAGTCCAGAAGACGGGATCGGCGAAGAGCTTCACATAATTCCCGAACCCGACGAAACGGCTGGCGTTCGGCTTCCACAGGACAAGATCGTAGAGACTGGTGAAGACCGCCTGGGCCATGGGAAAGAAGACGATGAACAGCGTGACGACCACGGCCGGCGCCAGCAGCATGTATGGCATCAGCCGCACGCTCCAGGGCGTCGGAATGGCAGGCGTCGTCGGAGATGGAGCGGTTGTCGCGGTCATGCGGTCGTTCCCGGCAGTTGTCATTCGGAAGCCATCCGCCCTGAGGTTCGGGCGGGCGGATGGCAAGGGTGGAGCGTGCGCAGACTGCTCGCTCCGGGGGGCTACTGCTGCGCGAATAGCGCCTCGAGCTGCTGCATCATCTGCTCGGAGGTGATCTGGCCGGTCAGCGCTTGCTGCATCGCCGTCTGCCAGGCCGTATTGACGAACTCCGACGACGCCGTGTTCTGCGGCAGCACATGGGCGAACGGCAGTGACTGAACTGTCGCGTCCACGAAACGACGCTCATGCAGCGTCCAATTTTCTGCGCCGCTCTTCGTCACGGTCATCTGGCCGGTCGCCTTGTTGAAGGCCACGTTGTTGTCACCCTCGGCCAGGAAGGATATCCACTTCCACGCCGCATCCTTCACCTCCGACGAAGTGAAGATAGCCAAGGACTCATCGCCGTAGGACGTCCAGCGTCCACCGCCGCATTCCGGCACCGGCACGGCGGAGACCTTGTCGCCGAGCGCCTTGACCATGTCGTTGGAAGAGCCGATGTGGTGGATCGTCATCGCCGTCGTTCCATTCTTGAAGGCACCGGTGATTTCCTGGAAGCCATCGTTCGGTGCCGATGGCGGAATGACCTTGTCCTTCTGGAAGAGATCGATCAGCCACTGGTTGGCGGCAATCGCCTCCGGCGTCGTTAGACCACCGGACTCGAGCTTGGCGCCCTGCGAGAGCACGAAGGCGCCCCACTGGTCCCATCCACCCTTTCCGCCGCGCAGGCCGAAGCCGTAGGTCTCAGGCGCCTTGGTGAGCTTTATTGCCGCGTCGCGGAACTCCTCGCAGGTCTCAGGCGGCTTTAGGCCCGCCTGCTCGAAGAGGTCGGCGCGATAATAGAGATAAAGCACGACGTACTGGATCGGTAGATAATACTGCTGGCCGTCCGGACCCTTGTTGAGTTCCAGCAGGTTGTCGAGCAGGTCCGCCTTGCCGGGCCAGGCATCGATGCGCTCGCCGATCGGCTCCAGCGCTCCCATTTCGATGAGACGCGGCTGCGCAAACAGCTTCACCATGGCAGCATCCGGGGCATTGCCCCCGACAAGCGCGGTGTAGAGATTATCGTAATAGCTGTTCCAAGGAACGTTTTCCGCCTCGATCTCGATGCCCGGATTGGCGGCCTCGAACTTGGCGACCAGATCATCCATCGGATTTTCGGGATTGTCGAAGTGATACCAGAAGCGGACAGTTTCCGCCGATGCAGTGCCTGCGAGAAGCGACGTCGCGAACGCAGCACCGATTGCCAGTTTCTTCCAGTTTTTCATTGTCTCCTCCTCTGAAAACCCAAGTCAGTTGCCGGCAGCCATCCGTTTTGCCGCCACCCCCGCGGCCACCAGCGCCTCCCGCGCGGCAGCCAGATCGAGGGTATTCTGCAGAAAGCCGTGCGTAACACCCGGCACGACCGTCAGAGTATCGCTGCGCCCGAGGGTCTTGAGGCGGGCGTGCAGCAGGATGCTGTCGGAAAGCAGCGGATCTACACCTGCGGCCATCAGGTGAAGTGGCGGCAGGGCCTTCAGTGTTTCGTCCGAAGCGACGAGCGGACAGGCCAAGGGGTCGGCTGACATATCTCGGTGGCCGACATACCAGTGCCAATAGCGTTCCATCTTTGCGGTCGTCAGACCCGGTCCATTCTCGAAATCGCAGTAGGATTGCGTACGAAAATTGCCAGCATAGGTTCCATAGAAAAGCAGTGCGCCGGCCACAGCGGTTTTCGCTGTGGTTTGCTCGTGAAGCATGGCGGCCAGCGCCACGTTGGCACCCGCCGAGTCGCCCGCAAGGATGAGAGGGCCGTCACCGACGCCGAAGGCGCCGGTGACGGCAAAGGCGGAGCGGAACGCTGCGACAACATCCATCAGGCCCGCGGGATAAGGATATTCGGGCGACAGCCGATAGTCCGGCAGCAGCACTGGCAGGCTGCACTCCAGCGCAAGGACCCGCGCACAGCGCTCATGGGTCTCGGGGCTGCAAAACGCGAAACCGCCGCCATGCACGAAGATGACCGCGCCCGGCCGATGATCTGGCGGCACGAGAACCTTCAGCCGCACGCGCGCAGAGCCAAGGATTTCATCCGCGTCGACCCAGGCGTCGCCCACAGCAGCCATCTCGGGGAGATCGCGGTTCCAGCGGCGATTGCTCTGCGCAGTCAGCGCCCTCCCCTGCGCAGGAGGCAGCGTCGTCGGATCCGGTTGCGGGCCGGTTTCTCGCTCGACGCGGTCAAGGAGCGCCTTCATTTCAGGGGAAAGCCGGGACATGTGGGGAGCCGCGTTCATTGGCTCGCATCTGGGAAAACGTCGGGACCGAGGTCCACGATGGTCGCGATGTGGTGCCGAAGTGCTTCACTCGCCCTTTCCACGCACCCACTCTCCACCGCTTCAATGATCGAGCCGTGACGCTGCGCTGTTGCGACAAGATCGCGGGGGCTGGTGCTGCGTGAAATCTTGAAGCGGTGATTGTGCACCAGACAGCGGTGCAAGATCGGGTCCAGCGCGGGGAGTTGAGCATCTTGAAAGATGCGACGATGGAAATCGCGGTCGAGAGAGGCGAGCTCAAGCTCGTCGCCAACGGTCGCCGCCTGCAGCATCTCAGCGAACAAAGCCTTCAGATCCGCAACAAGCGTACGGCTCGGCATCTGCAGCGCACGCAGAATGCCGCTGCACTCGATCTGCTGGCGCACGCGGAACATCTCCACCGCTTCGGCTTCAGTACATTCAGAAACCTGCGTGCCCCGATGTCCCTGCCGCCGCACAAGCCCCTCCTCCTGCAATTGCAGCAGCGCCTCGCGCACGGTTCCCTGGCTGCAGGAGAAATGGGCGGCAAGATCAAGCTCCGTCAGTGACGCGCCAGCAGGAAGCACTCCGAGCATGATGTCCCGTTTGAGCGCATTGAAGGCGGCTGCCGACTTCGCCGGTTTTGCGTCTCGCGAATGTGACTGGGCCGAAAAGTACTTCATGTGCGTCCGCGGAGTTGCCAACCATCTTGCTTGTTATTATTGATATTGATATCGATAATGGAGGTCAAGCGCAAAAGCTGACCTTTTGGAGGTCCAAACCGTGACGGCAATCAGCTTGGCGCAGATCCGGAAATCCTATGGCTCGCTACAGGTCATCCATGACATTGATATCGACATCGAAAGTGGTGAGTTCCTCGTTCTGGTAGGTCCTTCCGGCTGCGGCAAATCTACTCTACTGCGCATGATTGCGGGGCTTGAGGAGATTTCCGGAGGCAGGCTCGATATTGGAGGAAAGCTGGTGAACGCCCTGCCGCCATCCCAGCGAGACATCGCGATGGTGTTCCAGGATTATGCCCTCTACCCGCATATGAGCGTGCGCGAGAACATGGCATTCGGACTCAAGATGCGCGGGGCTGACGAAGCGATGGTCAGGCAGCGCGTGGCGCAGGCGGCCGAGATCCTTCAGATCCAACCATTTCTCGACCGTCGGCCTGCCCAGCTATCGGGAGGTCAGCGCCAGCGCGTCGCCATGGGCCGCGCCATCGTGAGGGAGCCTTCCGCTTTCCTTTTTGATGAACCTCTGTCGAACCTTGATGCATCGCTGCGGGTAGAAATGCGGCTGGAGATCGCGAAACTCCATAACCGCATGAAGGCGACCACAGTCTACGTCACGCACGACCAAGTCGAGGCGATGACGCTTGCGGACCGCATTGTGGTGCTGAATGCCGGGCGCGTTGAACAGGTGGGCCCGCCGCTGGAGCTGTATCGCCGTCCAGCCAGCCTCTTTGTGGCCCGCTTCATTGGCAGCCCGACGATGAACACTATCGCCGCGGAAGTCGTCACCCACGGCGATGATGTCGCAGTTCGGCTGAAGGGCCGCACAATCAAGCTTGGGAACGAGGCCGCACATGAACTGCGAGCCGCGACCGCAACCGTTGGAATCCGCCCCGAGGATCTTGTCGTCTGCGCTCCAGAAGAAGCATGGTTCGGCGGAAAACTTGCTGTGGCTGAGCGATTGGGCAGCCAGACTTATGGCTACCTGGAAACCGGCGACGCGCGTATGCTGACGGTAGAGTTTCCCCGAGAGACTACCATCAGCGTCGGCGATCTGATCCACGTGCGCCCAAACCCAGATGCTCTTCATGTGTTCGATGGCTCTTCCGGTCGGCGATTGAATTGACGAGCGCTGTAACGGCGAGCCAGGATCGTATCGCGAGCTTGGAGAGCTCGCGGGGTCTGCGCGAGAAGTGTCCGACTGCGCCGCCTTGGCTCTGGCAACACTTTAGAAGGCACTGCACGTGGCCTGAAGCGTCGTGCGTAGGCTCTGTCAAGCTTAAAGGCCGGAGGACGCCTTGCCGTATCAAGGCATCATCGTCACGATCAAGAAAACGGGCCGACTGTTACCAGGCTTGAACCTTGGCTCATCGAACGACTGAGATGACGGCGCATAACGGCCTCTTAGCCCCCTCTCGACAAACTTCCGCTCACCACCCTCTCGCGACTGATGGAACCGGAAAGATCGCCCCATTGCGGACGCCTCTTGAGGCGCAGGGACTCGCCGTGCCCGTCTCTAAACCGGACATTCGTCACTCTCTCTCCGCATTATTGGGAACAGCAACTTAAGGCTTTCCCAATAGCCAGGTCCGACCGCCTTTGAGGGATCGGCGAAGCCATTAATGTAGAGAGCACGATCACTGTCCTTGTGTCATCTCCTGCTCCCGGAGTGTCATTTTCGTCTGATACTCCCGCTCCTGCTCCGGCCAAGTGCTTTTGATGAAGGCGAGCACGGCGCGGATTTCGTCGTCGCTCATAACACTGCCAAACCCCGGCATATCGCTTTGATAGCCTCCGCCAACGACTGCCGCGGGCCCTTCCTTGGTAATGCGGAAGAGCACGCCATCCGGATGATGCCAAGTATGGCCGGATGCGTCGGGGGGAGGCGCTGGCATGCGTTCGGAGGGCAGTCGGCTTTTCCAGTCCCGCTGCCCTTTGAGGCTCGCGCCGTGGCAGGCGGCGCAGCGCTCGGCATAGAGCGTCTTTCCGAGTGCGATTGTGGCGGCCGAGGCATCGTCCCTCACAACGTGAGCAGCGAGCCACGGCCATGCGAACCCCAATCCCGCCGCGGCAATCCCGAGGACTGAAAACAGAATGGCCGTCCTGCTCATTTGCCGCCGCCGAAGAACAGGTACTTAACGAGCGCAGCGGCTCCAAGGACGAGCACGATGCTGACCAGCAGCCACACCAAGCCCATGCCGAACATCATCATGCCGCTCATGCCCTCCATCATTCGACTGCTCCTATTCCCTTGCGTAGACGCTGCCGATGCCGCCGGATTTCCGGATCTCCAGCATCTCGAACGGGCCTTCCTTGGTGCCGCTCATGCCCGGCGAACCCATGGGCATGCCGGGCAGCGTCACGCCCTTGATGTCGGGCCGCTCGGACAACAGCTTGGTGACCGTGCCGATCGGTACGTGGCCGCTCACCGCATAGCCGTCGATCATGGATAGATGGCAGCCCTGAACCTCGTCCGGAATGCCCGCCTCGCGGCTGATCGCTGCGAGGTCATGCGTCGGCTTGACGGTCACATTGAACCCGTTTTCGCGCAGATAGTCGGCATAGCCTTCGCAGCAGCCGCATTCCGGGTTCTTGTAAAGCGTGACGTCCTTTTCGCCGGCGAGCGCCGGAGTGGCACCTGACAGGATAGAGGCGAGGACAAGAGCTTTCAGGAAATTGGACATTTTGTTCTCCTTTCGGATTTGTCTGGAGTCAGGCGACACGGAAGACAGCCATCATGCCGCCGGCCTGGTGCTCGAGGACATGGCAGTGGAACATCCAGTCGCCGGGATTATCGGCAACGAAAGCGATCTCGACCTTCTCGCGCGGCGAAATCAGCACAGTGTCCTGCCATTCGCGATTATGCGTTGGCTGACCGTTACGGGAACCCACCCGAAACGAATGGCCATGCAGATGGATCGGGTGATGCCAGGCAGTCGCGTTGGTCATCGCGATCACGTGGCTCTTGCCCTTTTCAAGTGTCAGCATCGGCGCCATGTCATGACTCGCCTCGTCCGCGGCGACACCGTTGATGAACCAGGCGGTATTGGAGTGCATCATCCGCATCATTCCCCCCATCATCGAATTCCTGTCGCCCTGCGTTCCCGGACCCATGCTTTCACCCATGTCCTGCGCCACCATTTCGCCCATCATGCCGCCTGTGAAGACAACTTCGTTACGGGATGCTGCTTTGAGGTCTGGTTCCAGCAACGGATTTGCCGGCAGGGCGAGCGGCCAGTCCGGTGCGCGCTCTCTCAGCGGCGTTCCGTCATAGACAAGCTCGACCAGCCGGTATTCCAGCCCTTCATAGAACCGGTCCATGACCGAGGATCGGCTGCCCGCATTGCCCGTCATGTCGATGATCAGGTCGACGCGCATCGCCGGCCCAAGCACGATTAGCCCTTTCTCCGGCGCATGCGGCGTGACAGGTTGGCCGTCGAGCGCGATCACGATCGGCTCGTGCCCGGCAAAGTCGAGGCTGAAGATGCGTGCGTTGGCAGCGTTGATCAGCCGCAGGCGGATGCGCTCGCCCTTTCTCACGGCAAAACCGTCCGGCACGCGGCCGTTGATGGTCACCGTATTACCAACGCGGCCGCTGTGGTGGATGTCGTGCCGGTTGCCGAAATCCTTGCTCAATTCGCCGGATTTCGTCAGTCGCCAGTCGCCGAGCATCCAGGTCACATCGCGGTCGACGCGCACCGGCTCCCGCTCCTCTATGATCAGCGGGCCATAAAGACCGCGCGCGACCTGCTCGAAGCTTCTCTGGTGCGGGTGATACCAGAAGGTGCCGGCGTCGACCGCGTCGAACTCGTAGACAAAGCGCCCGCCTGCTTCGATCGGCGCCTGCGTTAGATGCGGCACGCCGTCCATCGCGTTTGGAACGCGCAGGCCGTGCCAATGGATCGTGGTCTCCTCGGCAAGAGCGTTGTTGACAGTGACCCGCAGCCGGTCGCCTTGGCGCAGGCGGATCTCCGGGCCCGGAACGGTATCATTGTACAGCCAGGCGGCAGTCTCGCCGGGCGGCACAATGCGGATGCCCCCTTGGGCGGCCCGCAACGAAATTTCGCGCGTCCCGGCTGTGGCCGGCAGGGCAAGCGAAAAGGGAAGCATTGCGGCGGTTGTTCCAGCCGCCGATGCGAGAAAAGCTCGACGCGTCAGCGTCGGAGCGGTGTACATGGACATGGTTCAACCATCCTAAAACCAACGGGGCCGTGACTGACTCATGCGAAACGTGTTCGCAGGCGGCAAGCGAATCCGCCAAACGTGCCGGAGCTGCCGGCGACACAGGCTAAAGGACGATGATCCGAGGAGGAGGAATATCGGGTGGACCAGTTTGGCCAACGATTTCTTCAGCTGGCGGCGTCGCAACGTCGACACCTAAAAGGATCGGAAGCTCAAATCCTGCTGCCGCCGGAATCGCGACAAGAGGAGCAAGACAGAACTGCATGCATAGCGAGGCCGTGCCGTCGTCAGCAGGCGGACAGCCATCGCAATCGCCCATGGCTCCGTCAGCCATCGCTGAGGAAGACATGGCAAGCGACATGCTCGTCACACTCGCCGCATGCGCAACCGTGCCCGCAGCAAACACCACGAGCAGCACGATTGCGAACATGCGGGCAAGTCTGTCCATCGGCTCATGCTAGCCTGTTTCCGCCTCAAGTCCAGTTACAGACTGTCGCAGCCGACGATGCTCGGAGATTCAGTCGTCCGAGAGTACATTGAATGTCCGCTTATGAATTTTATCGCTTCGTCTGGGTGACAGGCGCGAGCGACCGCTTTCCACCCTGAGCAGCCCTCCTTCACCGGCAGTAAAGGTTAGGTTTTCACCACTAGGACGACTGAGTATCAAGCAGCCCCTCGCCGTCTATCACCCTCGATCGGTGGCATGAACACGACCGCCACCCTCCTCGATCCGCATCGAGGGCACCGCAGCCGACTGGCAACCATCGACAGTGGAAAGTCCCGTCCGCGCGTGGCGACCAGCATGTCGAGATCATAGGTCCAAGTGCACTGGCGAACAGACTTCATGCCCTCGCGGTTGCCGAATGCACATCGCGCTTTAAGTTGCCAACCAAGGCTGAATGCTCGGCCCATTCAGACGGCGCAATAACTCGCGTCATTGTCTGCGAACGGTCTCATTGCGGTGTTTCTGGCGAGAGAGCGTGTCACAGTGAGCCGACCGAATTCCCGTTAGACGCGGGGGGAACTTCGCTTAACCTGGGCTTGGGCACCGTTTCTAAGGAGGACAGGTCGAATGCTACTCAAGGCGCTGATTTTCGATGTGGACGGGACGCTCGCCGAAACCGAGGAGCTTCACCGTATCTGCTTCAACGACGCGTTTGCGAATGCCGGGCACGCCTGGGAGTGGCCTCGTGAGCTTTACTGCGAGCTCCTGAAGGTCACAGGCGGCAAGGAACGCATCCGTCACTATTTCGACAGCATGGGCCTCGACGTCGGGACTGACGCTACGGCGCGGATCGCCGAGCTGCATGCCGAAAAGAATAGGCTTTATGCGCTCAGAACGGCTTCGGGCGTAGCGCTCCGACCGGGCGTGACGCGTCTCATCGCCGAGGCACGGGCACGCGGACTGGCGATGGCGGTCGCCACGACGACAAGCCGAGGTAATTTCGACGCCCTGATTGCGGCGGCGTTCGGGACCGGGGCGGGTTGGTTCTCGGCCATTGTGACAGGCGAGGACGTCAGCCGGAAGAAGCCGGACCCCGCAGCCTATCTTCAGGTGCTCGATCGTCTTAACCTGGCGCCCAGCGAATGCGTTGCCTTTGAGGACTCGCGCAATGGGCTGCTGGCGGCAAAAGCGGCCGGCCTGCCGGTAATTCTGACTCCGAGCCTCTACACCCAGGATGAGGATTTGGGGGAGGGCGATTGCGTCGTTTCTCACTTGGGTGAGCTCGGTCGACCGCTGCGGCACATCAGTGGCTGGAAGCCGGCGGGGGATGTGATCGACCTCGCCACCCTGGAGGCATTGCTGGAACATCGCACTTGCAAGTGACAGCGGTAACTTTTTCTTAGCGCAAGGCTAAACAAAGTAAACTTTACTTATCGGCGCGCGTGCCGTCATCTTTGCGCCGTGCAGCAACAAGCCGGGTGAACCGGCCGGCAGAGGAATGCCCGAATGAATGCTTTTTCGCCGCCGCCCCGCCTGCTGATGGGCCCCGGTCCGTCCAACGTCGCGCCGGAAGTGCTCGCGGCTCAGGCGCGACCGACGATCGGCCATCTCGATCCAAGTTTCGTCGGATTGATGGACCTCATCAAGGACCAACTCCGCGTCGCTTTCGGAACAGACAACCGCGTGACCTTCCCGCTATCGGCCCCGGCCTCGCTCGCCATGGAGATGGCGTTGGTGACGCTGCTCGAACCGGGCGACACTGCGATCATCGCGCAAAACGGCGTATTCGGCGGACGCATGGCCGAAATTGCGCGGCGCGCGGGCGCGGAGGTACGGCTGGTTTCGGCCGAATGGGGCAAACCTGTTGATCCCGAGGCGGTCCTTGCATCGATCCTGGAGGCGCCGCAGGCCAAGCTGCTCGCTTTCGTGCACGCTGAGACCTCGACCGGTGTGCGGTCGGATGCGGCCGCGCTCTGCAACCTGGCGCGCGAAGCGGGCATGCTGTCGGTCGTGGACACCGTGACTGGCCTGGGCGGGATTCCGGTGCTGGTCGATGACTGGCAGGCGGACGTGGTCTATGCCGGCACGCAGAAATGTCTGTCCGCGCCGCCGGGCCTTGCGCCGATCACCTTTTCCGACCGCGCCGTTGCGGCGGTGAAGGCGCGCAATTCGCCGATCCAGAGCTGGTTCCTCGATCTCGGTCTGATGCTCGGCTACTGGGACGGGGAAGGTGCCCGCTCCTATCACCACACTGCGCCGGTTAACGCGCTATACGGGCTGCACGAGAGCCTTTACCGCCTGCTTGGGGAGGGATTGGAGATCGCATGGGCGCGCCACCGCGCCGCCCATGAACGGCTGGCCGAACGATTGCAAGGGCTCGACGTCGCCTTCGTTGTCGACGAGGAGCACCGACTGCCGCAGCTGAATACAGTGTGGATCCCGGAAGGCGTGGAGGACGCACCCGCACGCAGACGCCTGCTCGATGAATTCGGGATCGAGATCGGTGGAGGCCTCGGGCCGCTCGCCGGGCGCATCTGGCGAATCGGCCTGATGGGCGAAACCTGCCGGATGGAGAATGTGGACCGTCTGGCCGACGCGATCGCGGCAATTCTGGCGTAGGGACGAGTCGGTCACGCCAGCGCCAACGGTCATTTGACCTCGGGAGGATTCGGCGGGGCGCGGGCCACGGCCGTGGCGTGCGTGAGCTGCCAGAGTTGGATGTCAGCTGTTCTAGCCGTTGCTGACTTGGTAAGGCGGTAACGGACCGTCTACTCCGTCGGCAACGCCGATATAGTGGTGCTTACGCGACCTGCCGCTCACCAGCCAAAAAAGAAGTTGTGCCGGGTACCAAACCGCAGGCCTTCATCAGTTGAAGCAACAGTCCTCTTCTTGCTCCCGCAAATTGAGAGTCCCAGTGCCTGCGCCTATTCACGTAATTGTCCACGGCAAAACATGTGCCCGGCGGTCGGATCAGGTAAACCGCTACCCGCCTGGGGCAATTTGCTGATCAACTGACCTCGATTGCTACCGACGTGCTCGTTCTGCGAAGAGCCGTGACCCATTCGGGCCATGACAGCCCAACCTGCCACTACTTCTTGAAACGAACACCCACGCCGCCACCATTTTAAGGGATGAACTCTATCCCGGCATCTTCCAGCACGCGCTGGACGCGTTCCAAGGTGGACGCCCGGAGCTGGTCTCCACGCTCAAGTCGGGTGATCGTTTGAGTCGAGACGTTAGCTGCTTTTGCAAGTTCAAGGACTCCCCAACCCAGCGCAACGCGGGCCAACTTACACTGAATTCCGTTCATATCACCATGCCATGGTGATTTTGGTTGCGCATGTTAAGGTTGCCCTGTATATGAGTACACGTTAGCGGCTGTACCTGGTGTTGCGAGCACCGGGCACAGCCTGACCACAACCAAGCTGTCAGGAGCTCGGATCATGGCTGATTCCGACAATAGCAGAACTTTGTCTACGGTCACCCGGGGAGATTTTCATTCCTTGGTGGCGGCGTCTTTACCCACAAATCAAGAGCCTACTCGGGCGAAACAGCTGTCCTCGGATGCATGCGACGAAGATCCGGCGCTCGCCATATGGCATCAATGGTGTGCCGCCTGGCAACGTTTGAGCGAATCGACCTTGCGCCAGCAGCGGCTCGAAAAATCGCTCTTTTCGGTTGTTTTGCCCCCACCGCTTGAGCAAGCCGCGGTTTTGCGAGCATACGATGAGGCCCTCGAAGCTGAAGATCGTGCATCTGCCGCGGAGGACCACGCCGCGGAAGCCCTGTGGAGGACACCGGCACGATCGGTTGCGGGTGCAACGGCCAAGCTCCACGCCGTCGTCACAAAGTGGCAACCCTCCTCCACATGCCAAGAAGAACCCTGGCCACAAATCCGCTCCGTGGTCGCCGACCTCCTGGAGATTGATACCGCCTCCGTTGCGAGCGCACGCAATCGCCTGTCAACGCCCGAACTCCAACCTGAGCTTCGAGCGGTTGATTGGGAATGGTGCAACAGGACGCGTGATCCCGGCCTGCCGCCAGCCTAACAGCCATGCGCACCGCACCTTTGCACGCGTTTCGCTCTGGGAACCCCCGCGTTTGGACTGCCTCAACGCGGTGTTCCGACTCTACCGAGAACTAAAACAAGGAACTTCAAATGAAACTGGGAAACCCATTTCGCGCACGCCTGCTTTCCGCATTTCTGATCTCAATCTCCCTTGGGTTCGCTCCGTCAACGCTGGCGCAGGCGCAGGAACCAGAAGAGCTTCGGATTGCCACGTCCTACAAGCTGATGACCCTCGATCCGCACTATGCCAATCTCAACGAGAATACCTCGCTGCTCTCCCACATCTACGAGCGCCTCGTCTATCAGGATGAGAATCTTGAGTTGAAGCCCGGCCTTGCCATCTCCTGGCGACCACTGTCCGACACGCGATGGGAGTTCAAGCTTCGCGACAACGTCCGATTTCATGACGGCTCAGAGTTTAGGGCGGACGACGTCGTCTACACGATCGAGCGCATCCGTGACTTCCTCAAACCGCCGAGCGGCGGCTTTCGCTCCTACATGAGCGGCATCAAGTCGGTCTCGTCCTCCGATCCCCTGACCGTCGTCATCGAGACCAACGACGCAGTGCCCAATCTGCCACTATTCTTCTCCTCTATCTTTGTGATGAACCGGCCCGTGCAAGGGTTTGAGACGACGGAGGACCTCAACGCCGGTCACTCGCCGGTCGGTACCGGACCTTACCGGTTCGAGAGCTGGAGTTCCGGCGAGAGCCTGAGGCTTGTCCGGAACGACGACTATTGGGGCGAGAAACCTGCTTGGCTCAAGGTTGCCTTCCGGGTCATCGAGAGTCCCGCCGCGCGCGTGGCGGCACTCAGCACTGGCGAGGCCGATGTAGCCGATGCCATTCCGGCGCGCGACGTCGCCTCGTTGAAGCATCGCGGCGCCCGGATCGCGAGCGTCGGAGCGGCACGCGTCAACTTCGTGCAGTTCGACGTTTCGCGAGAGACGCTTCCTGGTGTGACGGGCCAGGCGGGCGAGCCGATCGCCAATCCCTTCAAGAACCCGCTGGTTCGCCAGGCGCTTGCGATGGCGACGGACCGAGGCATTCTCGTTGACAAGATCCTCGCCGGCTATGGCACAGCCGCCGCTCAGGTCTTTCCAAATGGTCTGCCCGGCACCTCGGCGAAACTGCTGCCCGTGCCTCCAAACTACCAAGAGGCAAAGGCGCTTCTGTCGAAGGCCGGTTTTCCAGACGGCTTCAACCTCGTTCTTGCCGGACCGGCCGGCCGCTATCCCGGTGACGCCGAGAGCCTTCAAGCCATCGCGCAAAGCTGGGCACGCATTGGGGTCAACGCCCAGCCATCGGCAGCTCCGTTCTCTGTCTTCAATACCAAGCGGGCCGCAGGTGATTATGGCGTCTGGTACGGCGGCACTTCCGGCGAGGCGGTCGACATCATCCTCCATACCTTGTTGGCATCCCCGAACCCCGAACGCGGAACCGGTGCCCTGAACTTTGGCAAATATCAGAACGTTGCCTTCGACGCGATGCTCGCAAAGGCGGAGAGCATCCAGGAGTGGCCGAAGCGAAACCAGGCGCTGGCTGAAGCAACCGAGCTGGTGATGGCCGACCAGCCGATCATCCCGCTCTACCATTTCCATCACATCGTCGGTTTCGGCCCACGGATCGGCTCCTACGTGATGCACCCCCGCGGCTGGACCACCGCGATGCAGACGCTTGCGGCAATGGAGTAAGCGATCATGGGCATGATTTCGGTCGTATTGGGAAGGCTATCGCAAGCGTTCCTGCTCCTCATCTTTATGTCGCTGATCGGTTTTATTGGCATCCACAGCGTCGGTAATCCGGTTTTCAACATCGTCAACATCGAAACCGCCACGCCCGAAGATATTCGGCAGGCGACAATCGCGCTCGGACTGGATCAGCCGGTTTGGCGGCAGTACCTCGCCTTCATCGACAATGTCATCAGCGGAAACTTCGGCACCTCATACATCTATCATCTGCCTGCCTTCGAGCTGGTGATGAGCAAGCTGCCGGCGACGCTGGAGCTTGCCTCAGTCGCGATGCTGATCGCTGCGCCGTTCGGGACGGGGCTTGGCCTTCTCGCTGGCCGGCGGAGCGGCACACTGTTCGATCGGACCGTCCTGAAGGCGAGCGTGTCGGCGCTAAGTATCCCCTCCTTCTGGCTGGCGATGATGCTCATCCTCGTCGGCGCCATCCTGACAGGCTGGTTCCCGTCCGGGGGTAGAGGGGCGACCGTGGGTTTCCTCGGCCAGGAATGGAGCGTGTTTACCAGAAACGGGCTGTGGCACCTAGTGCTGCCGGCCTTGGCGTTGGCGATACCAAATATCGCGCTGATTGCGCGCCTGTCGCGGTCCGGAACCATCGAAGTCGAGAACCTGGACTATACGCGCTTTTGCCGCGCCAAAGGGCTTTCC
>ATWE01000011.1 GCA_000421085.1 Ensifer sp. USDA 6670 | reverse complement strand
TCCCGGCTTCCGCCCTTCGGGCGGCGCTATGCTAAGCCTCCTGCGGCTGCGCTGTTAACCGGTCAAGTTGCGCGCGAACTGGCTTCGGCGCTGACGCGCCTGCGCCTGGTGCGCTCATTTCACTTGCCATGGCCCTGGCGGGCCAGCTGCTGTATCGCAGTCCATCACGGGGCTGCGGGGAGGGGCAGGTTCACTGCTCTCGCAACAGGCTGGAGCTCGGTTTCGTCGTTCCGCGCCAGGCTGTATGAGGCAAGTAGGCGATGTCTCCTCCCAGCGGGCAATATGCAGATTTTCGATTTCCTGGCTGCTGGCACGTCGGTCTGATCGGCGCCAAGATTAGCAGGGGGCGAGAGGTATGAACTCGTCGACCACTTGCGACTGGTGCGGGTTTGCTAACGGCGGTACGCGTTCGTTGAACACTCGCCGGCCGGTAGATGTCGTCGACTCGCTTTTCGCGTCGCGCACCATTTGCTAGCTTGCGCACATGGATCGGCGAGCGACCCTGTGTGAACACTTCGCAGAAGCGGGCGAACATGGCGGGGTCCACGAGCTTGGTGCGCAGGGCGTTGAGCACCCGCGCCTCCAGCTCGTCGCGGCGGATGTTAACGCGGTTGTCGCAGGTGCCCTTGTTGCGTGCCGTCGAGCAGCCGATCAGCGTAGCGGGAGATCGCCGAGTAGCCACGGTAACTCGACACGGCTGCGTTGTCCGCGGCGCGTCTTGTCGGCCAGATCCCTCAGGAATAGGGCGTACATCGTGCCTTCGAGGCTGACATGCAGATGCGAGACTTCACCTCAGAAAGGGTGAACATCTTCACGTCCGAATAGGACATGCGCTTGAAGAGACCGGCGATGTCCTCGTGATCGCGCGACAGGCGATCCATCGCTTCGGCGAGGATCAGGTGAAGCGGCCGCGTGTTGCATCGGAGATCAGGGCCTGAATGCCGGGGCGCAGCAGCGACGAGCCAGAGATGGCATGATCGGAGTATTCTTCGACGATCTGCCAAGCTTGCTTTTCGGCATGCAGGCGGCCCATGCGGAACTGGTCGGCGATGGAGGCTTCGCGCTGATTGTCGGAGGAATAGCGGGCGTAGATCGCGATCTTCAATGCACGTCTCCTTTCGGCGCCAGGAGGTGCGCTTCCCCCGTCACTTCGTCATCTTCACTTCTTCCGCGTAGCACGCCCGCGCCGCCTGCCGCGTCAGAAAGTCGACCAGACGCAGAAGGCGAGGATCTGGTTTGCCGCGCGGCGTAAACGTCAGTTCCGGCTCGTTACGATGCACTTGTTTCGAGATCGCTGAACATGGAAGTCACACCATGTATTGCGTTTTGCTATACACTCCCCTATCTTGCGTCCAAGGAGACGAGTCATGGCCAGCACAACCGAACGCAAGGAATATCCCATCTCGATGCGACTGCCGGAAGCGGATGTCGCGATGATCGATCGCGCCGCCACGCTGCGCGGCCGCTCACGTACCGACTTCGTGCGCGACGCCGCCGTGCGTGCGGCCGAGGAGGTCGTCATGGAGCAGAGCCTGGTCCGCATGAGCCCGGAAGGGTTCGCGGGGTTCATGGGGATTCTCGCCGCCCCGGCCACCCCCGTTCCCGAGATGGTCGAACTGGTCAAACGTCCGGCGCCTTGGGAAGCCGGTTACGAATCGAAGCGGTAGCCGTGGCGTTATCGGCTCCCGAACCGCTCACCGCCGCGCATGATGTTTCCGAATTCTCCTGTGGTAAGCCGACTCTCGATCGCTGGCTGAAGACGCGTGCCCTCTCCAATCAGCAAAAGGGCTTCACTGCCGTTCTGGTTGTTCACGAAGCGGGGCGCGTCGTCGGCTATTATGGACTGGCGCCGACCGCCATTGTGCCCGCAGTCCTGCCGCGCTCGATCCGTACCGGACAGCCGCCCGATCCCGTTCCGTGTCTTCTTCTCGGCCAGCTTGCTACCGATATCGCATGGGCGGGACAAGGGATCGGGACCGGCCTTGTCAAACACGCACTGCAACGCTGCGTTCAGGCCGCCACCCTCGTCGGCGGTCGGGCGCTGATTGTCAATGCTGTCGATGACGACGCTGCTGATTTTTGGCGGCGACGTGGCTTTCTACCTTCCAAGGACGATCCGCTCGTTCTGTTCCGTTCCATCGCCGACATCGCCGCGTCGTTGGCTCAGGCATGAACGGAGCGCGGGTTGCAACTTCGACTACGAAGATGACGCCATATGGAACAGGCCAACACAGAATATAGGTGAAACAGGAAGACACGTTTCTCACCGAGAAGTATACCAATGGCCTGCAACGCGCTTTGCGCACCGACAATGCGCCAGCGGCAATCGCAGCCTGGCTCGACGGAGCCTTGATGGCAGGGCGGTTTTGATCATCTTCGAGGCGACGGGTCGCTATGATCGGCAGCTGCGTCTGGCACTTGAAGCTCGGGGGCAGCCCTATTGCCGCGTCAATCCTGCGCGCGCCCGGGACTTTGCCAAGGCGATCGGTCTGCTGGCCAAGACGGATGCGATCGATGCGCGCCTGCTTGCCCGCATGGGCCAGAGTCTGTCGCTTCCCACGCAGCAGCCCGACGATCCGGCTCGCCACGCTCTTGTACGCCTGCATACGCGTCGCGATCAACTCGTGGCCATGCGACAGTAGGAAAAGACCCGCCGCCACGAGGCTGATGGGATCGAGGGCGAGAGCATCGAGGCCCATATCGCTTGGCTCAATGCGTAGATCGCCCGCATCGACAGGGCCTGCCAGGAGGCCTTGCAGGCCGATGCGGACATGAAGGCGCAGACGGCAGGATTGCGCTCCATTCCCGGTATCGGGCCGGTTGCGGCACTGACCCTCATCACGCATATGCCCGAGCTCGGCAGCCGTTCGGCCAAAGCGATGGCCGCCCTTGCCGGGCTTGCACCCTTCAATACCGACAGCGGCGCATCGCGCGGCAAGCGGCATATCCGCGGCGGGCGCAAGCGGGTGCGCGATGCACTCTACATGGCCGCGCTCACAGCCAGCCGCATGCCCTCGGCCTTCAAGCCATATGCCGACCGGATGGCCCGACAAAGAAAGCCCTTCAAGGTTGTCATCATCGCTCTTGCCCGCAAATTGCTCACCATCGCCAACGCCCTGGCCAGGGACAAAACAATCTATTCAAAAGCCTGACAAACACAGTTGCCAGCCAGACCAAGTCTTTGGGCTGGAAGAACTCTTCCCGCGCCGCAGACGCGGCGCTGCTCTCATCTCTGTGACAAGCACAGAGCTGAGGGAAGAGGAGAGATTGCAGTCCTCAGATAGCTTCCCCGCTCTAGAAGCGCCGGTGCGACTGCCTCAGCGAAAGCGGATAGCGGGTCGGATGATAGGCTGCCGCGCTGATATTGACGGTACGGTTGTGATTGTCATAGGCGATCTGATCGAGCGTCAGGACGGCCGCCGGCCGCTCGAGTTGGAGCAGGGATGCCTCGAGGTCGGATGCAAGCCTCGCGCTCAAGGTCGATTGCCCGCGCGTCGGGAGGATGCCGTAGCGGTTCTCGAATTCGCCGTAAAGCGACCTGTTCTCGACCGTCCAGTCGATGTCGAGAATGCCGGGCGCGAGCGAGGCGGAGAACCAATCCCGCTGCACGACCACCGGCAAATCGTCGAGAAGGCGCAGCCTCTCCAGAAAGACCACTTCGGCGCCGGTCGGCAGCGAAAGCGGTCTTGCGACCTCCGCATCGGCCCGGACGACCTCCGCCTTGAGGAGGCGCATGCCGGGCTTGCGATTGTTTGCATGGGCCGTCTGGGTGAAGCTGCGAACGACTTCCAGTTCGTAAAACGGGGCGGGCGCGGTCACGTAGATGCCCTTTCCGGGCCGTGTCTGCAGGTAGCCGAGATTTTCGAGTTCCTTGATCGCCTGGCGCACGGTGATGCGGCTGACGCCGTATGCGGCCACCAGTTCCCGCTCGGAAGGGAGCTTATCGTTCACTGCCAGCTCGCGCCGCTCGATCATGCCTCTCAGAAGGTTTCGCAGCTGCGCGTAAAGCGCATCCGGATGGTTGCGATCGATGGGGCTTTCGGCCGGTAGGTTCGCTTGTCGTGCCATGCTCTCTTGTTTCAGCCGCCGGTTTCCGGATGTTCCTTTGCATTGCACCTGCCCGGACCGAAGACAAGTACTAGGCCGCTTTTCGGATCGCCGGCAGGCGCCGCTGACTACTCCGGCAATCGGCAAGTCGAAGCCCGGAAAACGGCTTCCGCCTGAATTGACATAACTGGTTATATCCAGTAGCGATACCACGATCGGAACGGCGGAGTAAAGAATGAAACTGACCTTGATCGGCGGCGGCGGAGTCCGGGCACCCCTTTTTGTCGGTTCGGCGCTCAGGCGCGCGGAGAGGAGCGGCCTGACCGAGATCTGCCTGCAGGACATCAACGAGAGCAAACTCGAGCTTTTCGGGCGCATAAGCCAGGAACTGGCGCGGCGCATGCAGTCCCCGGTCCGGATCACCATGGCGGCCGAAGCCGAACGCGCGCTCGACGGCGCGCGCTATGTCGTCACGACGGTTCGCCCCGGCAACGAGGAGGGGCGTATCAAGGACGAGCGCATCGCGTTGGCCCACGGGGTGCTTGGCCAGGAAACCACCGGTCCCGGCGGCTTCGCCATGGCGCTTCGCAGCATTCCGGTCATCCTGAAATATGCCGAGATCTTGAAGAAGGTCAGTCCCGATGCGTGGCTGTTCAACTTCACCAATCCGGCGGGACTCGTGACTCAGGCGCTACAGAATGAGGGCTATCGTCGCACCGTCGGCATCTGTGATGGGGCGAACGGTGCGCAGGAGGCGCTTGCGCGCTGGCACAAGGTGCAGCAGAACGACGTGCGCTGCGAGGTCTACGGGCTCAATCACCTGTCCTTTACCAGGCGAGGGACGATCGACGGCAAGGAAGTCCTTCAGCCTCTGCTCGATGACGACGGATTTCTTCGCTCCACCTCGCAACGCATGTTCGATGAGAGCCTCATCAGAAGCCAGCGCAACTGGATCAACGAATACCTCTACTACTATTACTATGCGGAGAAAGCGGTCGAGGCGCTCAAGGCCGATGCGCGCACGCGCGGCGAGGAGGTCAAGGACCTGAACGCAGCCCTGATCGGGCGGCTTAGCGCGATGGATTTGAATGCCGACGCGGAGGCGGCGCTCGCCGCCTATTACGCCTACGAGCGGCGTCGCAACGCCACCTATATGCATTATGCGCTGACGGACGCCCCCAGTATGGAAGAGGCCGACCGGCAGGTCGAAGGCCTTGCCGCCGCGGAGACCGGAGAGGAGGGCGAGGGCTATGCCGGCGTCGCGCTCAATCTGGTCGATGCGCTTGAGACCGGCAAACCCTGCTATACCGGTCTCAACGTGCGTAACGAAGGTGCCATCGAAGGCTTGCGGGACGACGATGTCGTCGAGGTGAGCTGCGTGGTCGATAGGGAAGGTATCCGGCCGCTGAAGATCGGTGAAATGCCGGAAGCGCAGTCGCAGCTCGTCCACAATGTGAAGCGCTACGAACGGCTGGCCGTGCGGGCGATCAGGGAACGCAGCCGCGATCTTGCGGTCCAGGCGCTCATGGCTCACCCCCTTGTGCTTTCCTATTCGCGCGCCGTGCCACTGGTCGATGAATATCTGGCGGCACACGCGGAATTCGCAGGGGAATGGTCGTGAACGGCGCCGGCCCCGGTTCGCGCCATGACGTGATGGTGGTCGGAGAATACTACTTCGACCTGATCTTCCGCGGCCTCCCGGAGGTGCCGAAGATCAGCGCCGACCTCTGGGCGAAGGAATTCGAGTGGGTGCCGGGTGCGGCCTATTCGACGGCGCTGGCATTCGCGCGGCTTGGAACGAGTGCCGGCTGGTGGTGCCAGTTCGGCACCGATCTCTTCAGCCGCATGATCCTCGAGGAAGCCCGCCGCGAGAATATCGACGATCGCCTCTTCATCCATCTCGACAGGCCGCTGCGCCGCGTGAGTGCAGCTTTTTCTTTCGTGCATGACCGCGGCTTCATCAGCTATGCCGAAGAGCCGGATCCCTTGCCGACACCGGAGGATCTGGCGCGGATCAGGCCGCGCATACTGCTTCTGCAGGGGTTCTCGCTCGACAATGAAAGACGGCGGCTGATCGAGGCCGCGCGCGAACTCGGGATCACCGTCTGTTCCGACTGCCAGCATGTCGACTATCGGCTCTCGACGCCCGGAATGGAGGAGATGCTGGGACTGATCGACGTCTTTCTGCCGAACGCATCGGAAGCCAAGGCGCTGACGGGCGAGGAGGACTTGGAGCGTGCACTATCGTCGATCGCCGGCTTCTGCCCGACCGTCGTGGTCAAGTGCGGAGCGGATGGAGCGATCGCTTCCTCAAAGGGCCGGACGACCCGTGTGCCGGCGCTTGCCGTCGAGGTCTTCGATACGACGGGCGCAGGCGACTGTTTCAACGCCGGCTTCGTTCACGGGCTTCTGACCGAGCCCGACATCGGCGGCGCGATCGAACTCGGCGTGGTCTGCGGCTCGCTGGCGGTGACAGGATATGGCGGCCGCAACCTGCCTTTCAAAGAGGAACTGACGAAATATCGGCGGCGGGAGGCCGCGATATAGCTTGCGTTCACAAGAGAACAAGTGAGGGAACGAACATGAAGCATATGTTGAAAACACTCGCAGGCATGACCGTTTTTGCCGTCGCATCGGCCTTTCCGGCAAAGGCGGACACCGTGTCGATGTTCTGTTCGGCGACCGACTACGAACTTTGCGAGAAGGCCGTCCAGAATTGGACGAAAGACACCGGGCACGAGGTGAAGCTCAACCGGATGCCGCAGAACCTCGACGACGCAATTCCGATCTATCAGCAACTGTTCGCAGCCCAGTCGTCCGACATGGACGTCCTCTATATCGACGTCATCTGGCTCGGCATGTTCAAGGATCATCTCCTCGATCTGACCCCGCTCGTACCCGAGAACGAAGTGACGGCGCATTTCGCCTCTGCCGTGGCTCCGGCGCACGTCGACGGCAAGCTCCTGTCGATGCCCTTCTACATCGATACGGGCCTCATGTTCTATCGCAAGGACCTTCTGGAGAAATACGGCAAGCAGCCGCCGAAGACCTGGGACGAGCTGACGGCAACAGCCAAGGAGATCCAGGACGCGGAGCGCAAGGCCGGCAGCCCGGACATCTGGGGTTATTCCTGGCAAGGCAGGAGCTATGAGGGCCTGACCTGCGATGCTCTGGAGTGGATCGCTTCCGCCGGCGGCGGCACCATTCTTTCCGACGACGGTGAGGTGACGATCAGCAATCCGCAGACGGAGGCGGCGCTCACCCGTGCCCGCGGCTGGATCGGTACGATCTCGCCCGAGGGTGTCTTGAACTATGACGAGGAAAACTCCCGCGCCCTCTTCGAGAGCGGTAATGCCGTCTTCCACCGCAACTGGCCCTATGTCTGGGGAACGTCACAGGCCGAGGGTGGCAAGCTCGTCGGGAAGGTCGGAGTGAGCGCGCTTCCCGTCGGTGCGGAAGGGCAGAAGTCGAGCGGCGCGCTCGGCACGGCCTATCTCGGCGTTTCCAAATATTCGAAGAAGCCGGAGCTTGCAGCGGAGCTGCTGCGCTATATGGTCGGCGCGGAAGACCAGAAGATGCGTGCGATCGAAGGCGGCTACAATCCGACCGTCGAGGCGCTCTACGAGGACGCCGATGTGCTGGCGAAGATCCCGTTCCTCGGCATGGCGAAGACCGCCTTCGAGGAATCGGTCGCACGTCCTTCGGCTGCGACCGGCAAGAATTATAATCGTGTTTCCCGCACCTTCTACCGGGCCGTTCACGACATCATCTCCGGCAAGGACGATGTCGCCGCGGAACTCGCCGACCTCGAGCGCCGCCTCGAGCGCGACGTGAAGGCGAAATGACGAGAGCGGCGCCCTCGGCCCGGCCGGAGGCGCCTCATCGACCCGGCTGCGTTGTGCGCGCTGCCGCGAAAGGCCTGGAGGGAAATGGAATGGCTTCGGTCTCCCTGAAGAATGTCAGCAAGACCTTCGGCACCTATGAGGTGATCCGCTCCATCGATCTCGAGATCGAGGACGGGGAGTTCGTCGTCTTCGTCGGCCCATCCGGTTGCGGAAAGTCGACGCTTCTGCGACTGATCGCCGGCCTCGTGCCGGTTTCCGGCGGCGACGTGTTTATCGGCGGCGACCAGGTGACGGACGTGCCGGCTTCCAAACGTGGACTTGCCTTCGTCTTCCAGTCATACGCGCTCTACCCGCATATGAATGTGGCGCGAAACATCAGCTTTGCGTTGGAAACGGCGCGGCTCGGCAAGGATGAAATCCGTCGCCGTGTCGCCAGGGTCGCGGACATGCTGAAGATCGGTCACCTGCTCGAGCGTCGGCCGCGCCAGCTTTCCGGTGGTCAGCGGCAACGCGTGGCGATCGGCCGGGCGCTGGTCGGCCAACCGGAAGTCTTCCTCTTCGACGAGCCGCTTTCCAATCTCGACGCGGACCTGCGCATGGAAATGCGCTTCGAGATCGCCAAGCTGCACGCCGACGTCAAGACGACGATGATCTATGTCACCCACGACCAGACGGAAGCGATGACGCTCGCCGACCGGATCGTCATTCTCAACCACGGGCAAATCGAGCAGGTGGGGCGGCCGCGAGAGCTTTACGACCGGCCGGAAAATCGCTTCGTTGCCGGCTTCCTCGGCAGCCCGAGAATGAATTTCGCCGCGCTCGAAGCGACCGGTCCGGCCGTTCCGGTTCTGAGGGGACCTGGCGGCTTCGCCTACGCAGCGGAGTATGTTGCGGCTGAAGGAAGGCCCGCGGAAATTGGCTTGCGGCCGGAGGCCTTGAAGCTCGTCGGTGCCGACACGAAAGGCGCGATCCGCGGAACCTTCGAGCGGATGGAGGACCTCGGCTATGAATATGTCTGCTATGTGCGGCTCACCGATACGCTGGTCTGGACGGTTCGTTCGACGGGAAGTCCACCGCAAATCGCCCCCGGCGACCCCGCCGGCCTAAGCTGGCAACCGGAAAATCTCTACCTCTTCGGAGAGGATGGCCGGCGCATCGATCACCGCGCGAGCGTTCCATTGGCCCTAGGAGCCTCGTCGTGAGCGCCGCGCGCCGGATGGAGCGGCAGCAACGCCGCACCGCATGGATATTCCTGCTTCCGTTGCTGCTGACGCTCGTCGCCGTGGCGATATGGCCGCTCGCCCGCAGCATTTTCTTCTCCTTCACCGACGCTTATCTCGACGCCCCTACGGACTACGGATTCGTGGGGCTCGAAAATTTCGTGGAAGTCGCCGAAGATCCGGTGTTCTGGGGCGCGGTCAGGAACACGCTCGTCTTCACGCTCGTATCCGTCGGGTTGGAGACGCTTCTCGGACTTGCGATCGCCTTGCTCCTTCACCGCGCTTTTCTCGGCCGCGGCATCGTGCGGGCGGCGATCCTCATTCCCTGGGCGATGCCGATGGTCGTCTCGGCCCGGATATGGGAGTGGATGCTCAACGATCAGTTCGGCCTGATCAACAAGCTCCTGGTCGCGTTGGGACTCGTCGGAAAGGGTATCGCCTGGACGGCCGATCCTTCGCTGATCCTTGGAACTGTGATCTTCATCGATGTCTGGGTGACGACGCCGTTCATGGTGCTCCTCATTCTCGCCGGCCTGCAACTCATCCCCGAGGAAATCTACGAGGCAGCGGACGTTTCCGGCGTGCCGCACTGGAAACGCTTCTGGTCCATAACCTTGCCGCTCGCGACGCCGGCGATCGGTGTCGCGATACTCTTCCGCACGCTCGACGCGCTCCGCATGTTCGATCTGAGCTACGTGCTCGCGGCCAACAATGAAAACACGATGACGATGTCGATCTATGCGCGCGACCAGCTCATCAGCTTTCAGGACCTCGGCCTTGGAGCCGCTGCTTCCACCTGGGTGTTCATGATCATCGGGCTGATCGCCATCGTCATCGTCGGGCTTTTGCGCCTCGATCGGGCGACGGGCTGAGGGGGTATCGATGACAGTGAGCGTAGCCACCACGAGGCGCTATTCGAACGCGACTTACCGGACCTTGCGCCGCGTAAAGACGGCTGGACTCTATGCCGGCGTGGCGGCCGTCCTCGTCTACATGCTGTTTCCCTATTACTGGGCGATCGTCTCCTCGACCAAGACGGGGCAGGCGCTTTACCAGTTCACTCTGCTGCCGGCGCTCGATTTCAGCAACTACAGGCAGTTGTTCGACAATCCGGTATTCATGGGCGCGCTCGTCAATTCCGGCGTGGTTGCGCTTGTCAGTACGGCGATCTCCCTCGTTATCGGCATTCTTGCGGCTTACGCGCTCGGCCGCCTGCATTTCCCGCCGGGCCGCATCGTTCTGATCGCCGTTCTCATGATCTCGGTCTTCCCGCAAGTGGTGGTGCTTTCGGGAATGTTCGAGGTGATCGGATGGCTCGGGCTCTACAATCGGCCGTCGGCGCTGATCGTCTCCTATCTCATTCTCACTTTGCCCTTTACGACATGGATCCTGACGAGCTTTATCCGTGACCTGCCGAACGAATTGGAGGAGGCGGCGCTCATCGATGGCTGTTCGCGCCTGCGCATCCTCACCCATGTGCTGCTGCCTCTGATGGGGCCCGCGATTGCCAGCACCGGTCTGCTGTCGTTCATCCTTGCATGGAACGAATTCCTCTTTGCGCTCACCTTCATCCTGACCGACGAGAACCGGACGGTTCCGGTCGCGATCGGCCTTCTGACGGGCAGCAGCCGCTATGAATATCCGTTCGGCCAGATCATGGCCGCGTCCGTCACGGTGACGCTGCCGCTGCTCGTTCTGGTCCTGATCTTCCAGCGCAAGATCGTGGCGGGGCTGACGTCCGGCGCCGTCAAGGGGTGACGACCGCCGCCGCATGCAACGTCATGCGCCAAATTTGGCATCATCTATTTTCGTGATTGGACTTCCCGACCGGTTGGAGTCACGCTGATCAGGCCTACGAGGTGGAAATTGGGGGACCAACTATCGTAAGAGTAGGAGGTCGCAATGAAGCACCAAGCAATCGAGCAGTTACAGGGCGTCGCCGAGGTCAAGCAGGACCTGCCGCGACGGACGTTATCGCGCAAGGAGCGCCTTGAGCGTTGGGCGGAACTCCTGGAACGGGATCCTCACAGACGCCTTTCGACGCTGCACGAGACAGAGTATCAGCCAGCGAGAGTCCGCGCGGCCATGCGTGGCGACGGTTCGCCGATCTCCGTCGCCTTCGAGGATCCGGTCTTCCGGACCGCCGGGATGGAGAACGACAGCTACGGTGAAGCGAGGCGGTTCTTCGAGCTGAGCGACGAGCAATTACACAAGGTCATCTGCTATTGCCATTTCGGCGCGACGGTCAGCGCATCGACGGCCGCCCGCCACATCCGCGCAATGCTTGTCGAGAAACAGCCAGGTCTGTTTGCTCGGTTGCGCCAGATGTTCGTCGGCTAGGGCAGGCGACGGCATATCGGAGGGTCGCGATCGAAGGCGGCCGCCGGAGGAGGCGGGCTGCAGTGCGAAGGCTTGTCGCGCTCGCGCTGCAGTGCTCCCATCGCCTCCGGTTGGCGGATTGCCTTCGATGCGCGTCGTCGTCGTCCTCCGACGCCTTGGGATCGCACTCGATCTCAAGGTTTTCTTCGCGTGCAACGCGCCCTCATGCCTGCGCTTTTCGCTTCGCGCTCCAATTCCACCATGTTAAGTGGATCGACGCGGCGCCGGATGACGACGCGCCCTGTCGGTCGGGACGACGAACGGAAACACTATGGCTCAAAGAGCAGGCAATGCGGATCTCCCGCTGCATGGCGGCCGCGTCCCGCGATGGCTCGGCGACCGTATGACCCGCCTCGGCGCGCTGGTCACCGAAGCGGTCGTTCATCACTACGGACGCGACGAGTTTCTAAGGCGGCTTGCGCATCCGTTCTGGTTCCAGTCCTTCGGTGCCGTCATGGGCATGGACTGGCATTCCTCCGGTATCACCACAAGCGTCATCGGTGCGTTGAAACGCGGTCTCACCCCGCTTGCCGGCGAGCTGGGTATCCATGTCTGCGGCGGCCGCGGTCAGCACTCCCGCAAGACGCCGGGCGAACTCATGTCGATCGGCGATCGCGTCGGTTTCGATGGCGGCGCATTGGCGGAGGCGAGCCGCCTCGTCGCCAAAGTCGACAGTGCCGCCGTTCAGGACGGCTTCGATCTCTACCTGCACGGTTTCATCGTCACGGATGATGCCAGGTGGGTGGTCGTCCAGCAGGGCATGAACGGCGACCGCCGGCAGGCGAGGCGCTATCACTGGCTCTCGGAGGGCCTGACAAGCTTCGTCGACGCTCCGCATAGCGCGATCGAAGGCAGAGAACAGGGCCAGATCGTCAATCTTGCCGACCGCCGCGCTGCCGCCTCGAGGACTGCGCAGCTCGATCTCCTCCAGTCCCTCGGGCCCGACGGGCTCTTGCGCGAGGTCGCCCAGATCGAGTCTCGTGGGGCTCCTGTGGCCGCGCCGGCACAACCGATGCTGCCGCATCTCTTCATGCCTGCCCATCACGACGTGCGCGAAAGCGACGTCAATCTCCGGCGCCTTCACGGCAACTTCGCCGCCGCCGCCGACCGTGGTCCGGAGGATTTCAAGGACCTGCTGCTGGTGCCGGGCGTGGGCGCGCGGACGGTCAAGGCGCTGGCGATGGTCGCGGAGGTGGTCCACGGGACGCCGTGCAGGTTCTCGGACCCCGCCCGCTTTTCGCTCGCTCATGGCGGCAAGGACCGCCATCCTTTCCCGGTGCCGTTGAAGGTCTATGACGAAACGATCAGGATCATGAAGTCCGCGGTTAGCAAGGGCCGCCTCGGGCGCGAGGAAGAGCTTGCGGCGCTGAAGCGGCTCGACGAACAGTCGCGCCGAATGGAGCGATACGTCACAGGCCCCGACCTCAAGGAGATCGTTGCGGGCGAATTCAGGGACTCCGCGCGGTTCGGCGGGCGCAGCATATTCGGCTGGGAACCGCACGACGAAGAGGCAACCGCCGCCGAGCAAAGCGACCGCGCGCGGCGCTGCGGCGGAACAATAAGCGAAGCGATCGATTTACCAGCTAGGGCGTGATGAGGGCGCACCGCGTTCCCTGCCGCTGAGGTGGCGCTTCGGGTTGGCAGGCGCCGCCGGCATGCCAGTTCATGGAGTTTCCGATGACCGCTGCGATGACTACGATCGACCACGACACAATCCGCAATTGGATAGAAGCCCGCAAGGGACAGCCGGCTCGCGTCAAGGGCGCGACCGAAGGCGGTGGTGGTCTCCTTCGCGTTGATTTCGGCAAACCGGAAGACACGCTGGAGAAAATTTCCTGGGACGAATTCTTCAAGATCTTCGACGAGGAGAATCTGGCCTTCCTCCATCAGGACATGACTGACGACGGGCAACCCAGCCGCTTCTGTAAATTCATTCACCGGCACTGAACCGAAAAGGATCTCGGAGAAGGAAGCGGGAGGAGCACTTGAGGCCAGAAACGCCTTTGCGGCGGAAAGGATCTCGCGATGCTTACAATCAAAGAACCGGAGCCCGCGACGGAACGCGAAAGGCGCCCTGTCGCTCCCATGACCGGCATCAAGCCGGCCCCTGCAAAGATCAGGAAGCCTGCGACGGACGATTGCGAGCGCCTCGATGACCCGAATTCGCTTTTCTGGCGCGGCGTATGGATGACCGTGTTTTAACTAGGCGGCGTTGCCGCCAAGCGTCTGCTCGATCTCTTCGAGACGCGCCGTCAGGCGCTTGATCTCGTCGCGCTTTTCGGCGACCACCTCTCTCGCCGTTTCGAGCCTGTCGCCTCCGGGCACCGTGCCTACGGCCGTGTGGGTCTCGGTTGCGATGGCGTCGATTTCGGCTTGAAGCCGGGCGATCCGCTCGCGCAGTTCGTCGAGTTGATTCCCGACCGGTCTGCTCCGATCTCGCTCCCATGCGTCGATCGGCTCGTCGATGCTCGGGGGATCGAGCGGGCGCGCATCAGCCCCCGGGCGCGGTTCTCCATGCTTGTTCGTGCTCATGACTGACCTCCCGTAAGCGTCATCAACTCGGGAGCGACGTCTATGTTCCGTCGGCGGCCCTTACCGTCGCAGCAATCGGCGGGCTTAATGGAACTTCCCGCGACGGCCGCCGTTTTTCTTTCGCCACCTGGGAGGGTTCCATGCATTCCGAAGAATACCTCGAGCTTCACTACGATCTGCTGAGCCACAGGGCGCTCCTGTCATGTGGCCGTAAGGCATACGTGCTGCCGGACATCTACGAGACCAAGGAAATGGCACAGGTCGCGGCCCAGAAATTCGCCTGGGAAAAACTGGGACTGAGAGAAAGGGCAGCGGGCTGCCGCACGGCCGCCGATCTCCCCGTCTGGTTGCGCTGACGAGCGGCGAGTGATCAGAGGCCCTGTCCTTCCCCGAGATCGCGTTCGGCATGCATCGCGGATTGCCACACCGTGACCGCAGGTCCCTCGGCGCCCAGAACGGGGTCAAGTCTCGGCAGCGGCACCGAGACGATTGCCTTACGGTCATCCGTGGTCGCGGCGCCGCTCTGAATCTCGGCGGCCTGACCCGGTGGATAGCCGCCGACGACCAGGAAATCCAGGCTTGCCTCGTTCCGGCGATGGCCGGTGCCCGCGGGGAGGAGGATGACGTCGCCGGCTGCAACCTCGACCTCCTGACCGTCCGGCCCTCCGATCAGCAGCCGTGCCCGGCCTTCCGCAATCCCGAGAACCTCATGCGCGCCGCAATGGTAATGGTGGTGGGCAAAGACGCCGTCGCGCCACAGGCCGCGCCAACCATTGGCCCGGAAGCGTTCCTCTATCCGTGTGGCTCCATTTTCCGTAACGTCGATCGCTTGATGATAGACCAGGACCGGCAGGCGCGGGTTGTTCGGTACGTCGCCGCTTTCGGCGAACATGAGCTCTTCGATTTTCATCGGTTTTCTCCTCGTCGCAGGATGTTCTGTTTCCCTGCCGAACCGGAACGAATTCCGAGGCTGTATGTTTCCTTCAATCGTGCAGATACAAGAAGGCAGCTCGGAGCAGCGCGTGCTCGAAAGGCGAGAACGAGCTCGCAAGAGCCTTCGGCCGTGAACCAAGATTGTGCTGGCAAAGAAGGGGATCTTTCATGCCATACAAGCTCTATTACTGGGACGGCATTCCCGGCCGAGGTGAATTCGTGCGCCTTGCGCTGGAGGAGGCCGGCGCGGATTACGTCGACATTGCCCGCCAGCCGGGCGGCACGAATGAAATGCTGAAGCTGATGACGAAGCCCGGTGAAGACGCCGCTCCCTTCGCTCCGCCGTTCCTCGTCGATGGCGATCTCGTCATAAGCCACGTCGCCAACATACTTTTTTATCTCGGGCCGAGGCTCGGCCTTGTTGCCGAAGACGAGGGGCTTCGAACCCTTACCAATGGCCTGCAACTGACGATCACCGATTTGATTGCGGAGATTCACGACACGCATCATCCGATCGCCGTGTCGCTCTATTATGAGGACCAGAAGCCTGAAGCGCTCAGGCGGTCGGCCGATTTCCTCTCCGAGCGCCTGCCGAAGTTTCTCGGCTATTTCGAACGCGTGCTCACACAGAATCCCAAGGGGCCGAGACATATGGTCGGGGACCGGCTGAGTTATGTAGATCTTTCGCTGTTCCAGGTGATCGAAGGCCTTCGCTATGCCTTTCCCAGGGCGATGGATGCCTATGAGACAAACATTCCCGGACTTGTCGCCTTGCACGATGCCGTTCGTGCACGACCGAGGATTCTGAGCTATCTGGCCTCGGAGCGGCGGCTAGACTTCAACGAATCCTGCGTCTTCCGCCACTATCCGGAACTCGACCGGCAGTCCTGACCGGTCAACCGATGCGAGTCGCCACCTTGGCGAGATCGTCGACAAACCGGGCGCGTTCGGCTTCGGGGTCGGATCTGCCTCGGATTCTCAGAAGATAGGAGGGGTGGATGGTCACGAGCACGGAGAAGCCTCCGGGCGCCGTCAGAAGCTCGCCGCGGTTTTTCGTAACGCCGACACCTCGCCCGAGCAGAGACATCAGCGCCGTTGCCCCGAGCGCGACGACGATTTCGGGACGGAGCTCATCGAGTTCGGCGCCGAGCCACCAGGCGCAGGCCTGAATCTCACCGGCATTCGGCCGAGAATGCAGCCGGCGCTTGCCGCGCTGTTCGAATTTGAAGTGTTTTACGGCATTGGTGAGATAGCATTCCGACCGGTCGATGCCGGCTTCGTGCAGGCACTCGTCCAGGATGCGCCCGGCGGGTCCGACGAACGGGCGCCCGGCAAGGTCCTCGCGGTCGCCGGGCTGTTCGCCGACGAGCACGACACGGGCGTCGACCGGACCCTCGCCGAAGACCAGCTGCGTGGCGTTCTTGTAGAGGTCGCAGCGCTCGCACCCCTCCGCCTGGCGCCGCAGGGACGCAATCGTCGTTGCCTCGGCGTGTTCGCCGGCAAGGGCCGGGCCAAGTTTCGCAAGCTGTTTCGGCATCGTTCCTCGAGACTCCCCCTTTGTTCTCGGCGCGATGTCTAACCGTGAGGCTCAAGGCATGTTCCACTGTCTGCCGACGGTGTGTCACTCTGCAATGGCGACGACGATGCCAGGGCCGGCCAACTCGCTGCCGCTGGCGGTCTCGCCACCGGACGCTTCGCTCGTGAAGATCGGCTGACCGCGTATTGCGGGAACGGCGTGTGTCTCCCGCAAAAGATTGACGCGCAATTCCAGGCAAGCCTCCCCGAACTGCCAGTCGACGGCGATGATGCCAGCCTTGGTCTCGTATGGACGGCAATCCGGTACGGCGGTGCCGGCGATCAGCGGTACGATGTGCCGCCGCCTTATCCCGGCGAGGTCGCGCATATAAGTAAGATGCCGCTCGCCGGCAGGGCTGGTCGCGCAGCTCCAACGTAGTTTCGAACCGGCAAAGATGTCCGGGTCGAGCGGATCGGGCAGATCATCCATCGTCTTGCCCTCTGGGAGGCCGCCGAAATTTTCGGCTTCGTCCCGGCGTCCCAGCCGGATAGCCTCGGCTATTTCCCCCTGGTAGTCGGAGAAGAAATAGAAGGGCTGCGTCTCGCCGTATTCTTCACCCATGAACAGGAGAGGGATTTGCGGCGTCAGCATGTGCATGGCCGCCAATACGCGCAGGCTGTCCTTCCGGAGGAGCGAGGCGAGGCGTTCGCCGAAGGCGCGGTTGCCGATCTGGTCGTGGTTCTGCAGGAAGTTCACGCGGCCTTGCGGCGGCACGCGGGCTCGGCTCCCCTCGGGAGAGAAATTGTCTTCCGTTGCCGGCACTGCGAAGCCATCGGTCAGCGCGCTGCGGATCTTGCCCCAGGGCTCGTCCGCGAAGGGGCGATAGTGGCCCTTGGTTTCGCCGGTCGCCACGACGTGGAGTGCATTGTGAAGATCGTCGTTCCATGCCGCATCGAAGAGCATGCGCGCGCCACTTGCGTCGCGCTGCAGAAGACTTCTGCGGCGGTGTGCGTCTTCCAGCACCAAGTGGATTTGGCGCTCGGCGAACGTTTCCCGAACCTCGTGCTCCAGCGCGACGAGAAAATGCGGCTTGGTCGTATCGCGGATCTGTTCGGTCGCATCGAGACGCAATCCGTCGAAACGGAAATCGCCGAGCCAGTAGAGCGCGTTCTCGATGAAATAGCGCCGGACCGCGTCCTCCTCGAAGGCGATCGACGCGCCCCACGGTGTCGGGCGATCCTTGTTGAAGAAGCGGCTCGCATAGCGGGAAAGGTAATTTTCCTCCGGCCCGAAGTGGTTGTAAACGACATCGAGCAGGACCGTCAGACCGAGCGAGTGGGCCGCATCCACGAGCGCCTTCAGGTCATCCGGCTTGCCATAGGCGTTGTGCGGAGCGTAGTGCAGCACGCCGTCGTAGCCCCAGCCCCGCGCACCGGGGAATTGCGCGACGGGCATGATCTCGATCGCGGTGATTCCGGCCCCTGCCAAATGCGGCAAGCGCTCGATTGCAGCGCGGAAGGTACCCTCCGGCGTGAAGCAGCCGACATGCAACTCCGAAATGACCGCCTCCTCCCAGGCCCTGCCGCGCCAGGAGGAAGCCTGCCATTCATAGGCGGCGTGATCGACGACGATCGACGTACCCGACGCATCCTTCTCCTGTGCCGAGGAGGCGGGATCGGCCACCTCGGTGCCGTCGGCAAGGCGGAAGCAATAGCGCTCTCCCGCCTTCGCCTCGAGCGTGATTTCGAACCAGCCGCCATCGAGCGGCTGCATCTTATGCGCGGCCCCGCCGAGTACCAGATCGACGCCCCGCTCGTCGGGAGCCCACAATCGAAAGCGGCATGTGTCGCCGTCGATGAAATTCGCCCCCCAGCTGTTTCTGAAATGTGCACGCGTCGAACTTGCCGGCATCGATATGTCCCTCGAGATGAAAGGCGAGGAACTGGCCGAGGGCGGGGAAAGTTCCCCCGGCACTCGTCGGGAATGAGGAACAAATGCCTGCCCGTTGCGTTGCATCAAAGCTGCCGGGCAAGGCGGTAGAGGGCGCGACTGAATGAACCTGACTTTTTCCGAACTCGATTTCATGAAACCTGAACTCGGTGCAGAATACACCGGGCAGGGAACGCATTTTGCGGTCTTCTCGGCGCATGCGGAGAAGATCGAGCTCTGCTTGTTTTCCGAGGATGGGCGCGAGGAAACGGCGCGCATGCCGTTGCCGAAGCGCGAGGGCGATATCTGGTCCGGTTACATCGAAGGTATCGGTCCCGGCACCCTCTACGGCTACCGCGCCCACGGGCCTTACGATCCGCACAATGGTCACCGCTTCAATCCGAACAAGCTGCTGCTCGATCCCTACGCCAAGCTGGTCGCGGGCGAGCTCATCTGGGACGATGCCCTCTTCGGATACACGATCGGCAGCCCTGAGGGCGATCTTTCCTTCGACGAGCGCGACAGCGCCCCCTTCATGGTGAAGGGCGTCGTTCAGGACCCGACTTTCGACTGGGCGGGCGAAGAAGCGATCCGCCGTCCCTGGACGGAAACGATCGTCTATGAGGCGCATGTCCGCGGCATGACCATGACACATCCCGGCGTGCCGGACGAGCTGCGCGGCACATTTCTCGGGATGGCGAGCGATCCGATCATCGAGCACCTGACGAAGCTCGGAGTTTCGGCGATCGAATTGATGCCGGTGCAATATTTCCTCGACGACCGCTACCTGGTAGAGCGGAACCTCAGAAACTATTGGGGATATCAGACGCTCGGATTCTTCGCTCCCCACGAGCGCTATCTCAAGGGCGACCGCTTTACCGAATTCAAGACGATGGTGAAGCGGTTTCATTCCGTCGGCATCGAAGTTCTGATGGATGTCGTCTACAATCATACGGCCGAGGGCTCGGAACGCGGCCCGACCTTGAGCTTCCGCGGGCTCGACAATTTCAGCTATTACCGCCAATCGCCGGATAAGCCGCGCCACACCTACGACACGACCGGCACCGGCAACACGCTCAACGTTGCCCATCCCCTGGTGTTGCGCATGGTCCTCGACAGCCTGCGTTACTGGGTCGGCGTGATGCATATCGACGGCTTTCGCTTCGATCTCGCAAGCACGCTCGGCCGCGAATACATGGAGTTCGATCGCGAAGGCGGCTTCTTCGACGCGATCCGGCAGGATCCGATTCTGGCGGGTGTGAAGCTGATCGCCGAACCCTGGGACGTTGGCGAGGGTGGCTATCAGCTCGGCGGCTTCCCGCCGCCGTTCCGCGAATGGAACGACCGGTTCCGCGACGATGTCAGGCGCTTCTGGAAGGGAGACGGCGGCATGGTTCCGGTGCTGGCCGAGCGCATTCTCGGCTCGCCGGTGCAGTTCAGGCACTCGGACCGTGCCGCGACCTCGTCGATCAACCTGGTGAGCGCCCATGACGGCTTCACCCTGATGGACACGGTCTCCTACGGCGAAAAGCACAACGAGGTGAACGGTGAGGAGAACCGGGACGGTCACTCCGACAATCATTCCGACAATATGGGCGCCGAAGGCCCAACCGACAACGGGGAGATCATTGAGGCGCGCAAACGGCGGCGGGCGGCCATGCTCGCCACCCTAATGATCAGTCAGGGCGTGCCGATGCTGCTCGGCGGCGACGAGCTGGGAAACAGCCAGCAGGGCAACAACAACGCCTATTGCCAGGATAACGAGGTCGGCTGGCTCGATTGGAGCGGAGCGGACGATGGCTTCGTGGATTTCTGCCGCAAGCTCCTCGCCTTCCGCAAGGACCATCCTGTCTTGCGGCAGGAACGATTCCTCGACGGAGAGCCCGACGAGAATGGACGGGTCGAAATCGCCTGGTACAGGGCGGATGGCAGTCCGATGGACGAGGACGCCTGGCACGACGCTGAACTCCGCCTGATCTGCGCCTATATCTGCCGGGTCGGGCAGGGCGAAGCTGCGCCGGCCGGCGAGATCGTCCTCGTGCTCAATGCCGGCGGCGATTGCGAGATAGCCCTTCCCCACGGGAACGGAAGCAGGCGTTGGCTACGCGTGCTCGACACGGCAGCCGAAGAACCGTTCGGCACGCGCGTCAGCCCGGAGCGCGACACTATCCCGGCGCAGAGCGTCGTCGCCTTCGTGCCGCAGGAGGGAGGCAATGGCTAGAGCAACGTCGGTCGACGTGCTCGAATGTCCGCCTTGGGTGATCGCGAACGGTCCGCGCAAGCTGGCCGGTCTCGTGCCCGAGGAAACCGGGCTCGTCTATGTCAGCGACAGCGAGCCGGGTATCCGGCGGCAAAGGCGCGGCAAGGGTTTTGTCTACAGAATGCCGGACGGCTCAATCATCACCGATCCGACGATCAAAAGCCGCATAGCGGCGCTGGGCCTGCCTCCTGCCTATGACAATGTCTGGATCTGCCTCGAAGAACGGGGGCATCTGCAGGCCACGGGCTACGATGCACGCGGACGAAAACAGTACCGGTATCACAGCGGTTGGCAGGCTCTCAGGAGTGCCGACAAATTCGCGCAACTGGTGGAATTTGGCAAGGCATTGCCCAAGATACGCCGCACCATACGGCGCCACATGCAGGGCGACGTGGAAAACATGCAAACCGTGCTCGCCGCGCTGGTGGCCCTGCTGGACGAAGCCCATCTGCGTACCGGCAACCAGGCTTACGTGCAGGCCAATGGGAGCTATGGTGCCACGACGCTGCTGAAGCGGCATCTGAGGCTGGGCGATGGCTTCATAGAGCTGAAATTCATCGGCAAGGGCGGCAAGCGCGTCCAGCGCCTGCTCCGCCGCCCCAAATTGCAGCGCTTGCTCGAAGAGATCGCGGATTTGCCGGGCAGACAGCTTTTCGTCTGGAAGGATGAAAACGACGCGCTGCGGCCGGTCGATTCCGGCCGGCTCAACCGGTACCTTTCAGACGTGGCCGGAACAGCCATTTCTGCGAAGACATTCCGGACCTGGGGCGGCACTCTCGCGGCTTTCACGGCTGCGCGGATCTCGATCGAACAGGGTGGGTGGCCGACGATCAGACAGATGAGCGAAGCGGCTGCGTCCGTTCTTCACAACACGCCCGCCATAAGCCGGAGCAGTTACATTCATCCGGATGTGCTCGCTCTTGCCGACAAGTCGGCCTCGATCTCCGCGCGACAGCTTCAGGCGCGCGGGCGCTCGGACAGTGAACTGCGTGTGGAGGAACAGCGTTTGCTGAATTTTCTTCAGCGCTGCGCGCGTGCGAAGAAACGCTCGGCCGCGCTCGGCGGCGCATGAATGCGAGAAGGCATCGGAAAAGGAAGACCGACTCCAGTCCGGTCTAAGCCGGGAGGAGCGCGGGGTGCGTGCGATTTTCGGCATGCATCCCGCCCCAACAGCGTAGAGTGGATCACGTTTCAAAAGGCTGAGGCGCTCCGAAGGCGGCGGCGTCAGCCTCAACTAAGATCGGTGAGGTTCGGATTCTGCTGGATAGTGCCGGTATCCGCCGTCTCTACGCGCAGATTGTTTTGTACATTCGTCACTCCGGATACATTTTCGGCACAGTCCTCGGCACGGCGTTTCGCCCATTTCGAGCTCACCGATCCGTTGAGCTGTACTTCGCCGTTCGTCACGCTCACTTCGATGTTGGAGGCGTCGAGAGCGCCGTCGTCGCTCAGGCGGTCGCTGACATCTTCCTGGATGCGGCCGTCGGTGCGCCTGTAGCCTTTCGGACCCTTGCCGCGGTGCCGGTCCATCTCCCGCCTGCGCTCGGCATCTTCGTCACCGAACCAGGATGCGACTTCGTCGCTGGCGCGGTCGAGAAAATCGCGGTCGCGACGATAATCGCGGGTTTCGCCGTAACCTCCATAGCCGCGGTAACGGCCCTCGCCGCGATAGCCATAGCCGGGTCCGTGGTAATCCCTGAAATAGCGTTCGCGGCCCCTTCGATCGTAGTCGTCGTCGCTCCAGCGCTCGCTTTCTCCGCGGTAGCTCCCGGTCGGCCAGGACATCGAGCTCTCGTAGTCGGCGCCGCGCGGCTCGACATCTTCATCGAAACGGCTGCGTGTCCGACCGCGGCGCTCGGATCCGTAGTTGTAAGGGTCACGGTGGCGCTCGTTCTCCCAGTCGCGGCGGGCCCAATCGCGGCGGCCGTAGGGATCGTATCTGCCATAGTCCTGATGTCTGGGCATGGTCTCTCTCCTGGCTTTTCTCTTGCTGATGTTGGGTCAAACCCGCGATCGACCCAAAGGGTTCCGCGCTTCGCCTCGTTCCCCGCTCGGGCATCGGAACAATACCGCGAGGCCGGGATTGTCCCGAAAGAGGGGGTGTCGCCCCGCATGTTCAAGGGAGACGAAAATGCCGCACCCGCGTCAGCCGGAACCAACACCGGAGCCACCGCCGCCGGACTTGCCGCCATGGTATCCGGAAACGCCTATCGAAGAGCCCGATCCGGACCGCCTTCCGGATGAAATTCCGGTCCCCAATCCGGACGAAAATCCGGAGCCGCCTAAGCACATATGAAGGTCCTGCGCGGATCGACCCGCGGGCGGAACAAATGGGCGGTCGCGCCCGTTTGAAACTCGCCATCAATGAAGTCCAGCGGCGAGGTAAGGGACATGGACGAGCTAAGGGACATGGACAACGAACGGGAAGAGCTCATCAGGCGCAGAGCCTACGCGATCTGGGAGCAGGAGGGACGGCCGGACGGGCAGCATCAGCGCCACTGGGAGCAGGCGGCCAGAGAGATGCAAGGACCGGAAATGCAAGGGCCGGAAACACAAGGATCGGAACTGGAAGCGCCGGAAACGCAGAGAGACGGCTCCGCGCCGGAGAACAGGGTCCAGGCCAACGGCAGCAGGCGGCGCGAAAAGCAGGCCACGGCGGGGGCTGGGGCACCCGCTTCGCCCGAAGGAAATCCGACGGCTCGCCCGGACGGTGGGCGCTGAGCGGCCGTCACGGCGGCTTGGGCATTTTCGGGCCGCCGATGAAACGCGAAGGAGAAGACAAATGCGTGTATCAGAGATCATGACAAGAGACGTTCATCTTGCGAGCCCCAACGACACCATAACGGCTGTCGCGCGGCAGATGGCGGAAAACGATATCGGCTTCATGCCGGTCGGAGACCATGACCGCCTGATCGGAATGATAACGGACAGAGACATCGTCGTGCGCGGCGTTGCCGATGGTATGGACCCTCAGGCACGGGTGGCTGACATCATGACGACGGACGTGAAGTATTGCTTCGACGACGACGAGGTGGACGATGTCGCGCGCAACATGGGCGACATCCAGGTCCGGCGACTGCCCGTGGTGAACCATGACAAGCAGCTCGTCGGAATTGTCTCGCTCGCCGACGCGGCCCGTGAACAGCCGCAGATGGCCGGCGCCGGCTTGAAGGGCGTGACCGAGCCCGGTGGATCCCATAACCAGTCCAATCGAAGCGGCTGATCGATCTGCCATTTCGGGACGGGTGGGGGCGCGACGGCGCCCCCTTTCTGATTTCGCAAAGGGAGCCCAACTATGGCGGGGAAACAGGAAAGCATGCCGGTCCGGACTGGCCTCGCCCCCGGCGGTGCCAGTGAGCCCGACGATCACGTTGCCGATGCCGGCGATGCAGGAAGCGGTGCCCCGTATTTCGGCGAGGCGGAGCGCGCGCGCCCCGACCCGCCACAGCCGCAGCCGCGCAATTTCAGTGCAGGCGACGGAAAGGCCGCGACGGCGCATGCGCCTGCGCCGGCGGAAGGGGGCATCGAAGCAAACGACGCCACTGGCGGCGAATACTGGAATCGGGTCCTCGGCGACAATACGAGCGCCGGCACGCTGCGTTTCCTTGCCGCCCTGGGATTGTTCGTTCTGATAGCCGCGGCGCTGTTCTGGCTCGTCGGCTGAAGAGCCTGGATCGTTTCACCCAATAGTGAAACGATCCAAGTCTTTGCAATTGCGCATTCCGGACAGAAACCGTCACGCGGCCATCTCGGAGCTGCTCAGATTGTTGAAGCCGTGCATATTATTGCTGCTGCTGCTGCTGCGGCTGCTGGGGCGTGGACGTCTGGAGCTTTTCCTGAACCTTCTGGGCAAGCGCCGGATCACTCTGTGCAGCCTTCAGGATCGTCGTATATTCCTCCACCGACATGTTCGGCGCGGTCTCCACGGCCTTGACCATTTCCTGGCTGGCTTCGTTCTGCAGCTTTGCCTTCGCAGCCTCGTCGGTGGTAGCCCCGATTTTCGTGGAGTACTCCTGCCTTACCTTGTCGACCTGAAGATAGGCCACTGCGAAGGCCTCGATCTTCTGATCGCTGATTGGGGCGCTCGTGCCGCTGGCGTCGGGTTGGGTCTGTGTTGGCTGCGCCTGTTGCGCCTGCGCGATTTCGAGCGCCGATGCCGGGCTGAGAAGCATAAAGCTGGAGGCTGCAACGGTCAGCGATGCAACGAGTGTGTAGCGAGTAATCATGTTCTGTCCTCCATGACGTGCATGACTTGATCGGCAGCAATACCGCCTTGCTCAGTCGCTCCGCCGTCGAAACGACGCAAGCGACTCGGGGAGCATGTACGCCTCGGAAGTGCTCGGTGCGGCGACGAGGGGGCAATTTGCTGACCATTAGGAGGCAGCTTTGTGGCTGCCGCAGAGGCCATGCAGAACAGGATGCAGGGGCTTGGAACGCCACCTACGCTACGGCTATACATTGGTTGAAACATGGCGCAAACGGTATCTCCCACACAAGCGGGTACGATCTGCGCCATTATAGAGGTCATGCGACATGAAGCACGAAATCATTGAAATTCCTGTGATTTCCGAAGCAATCCGAAGACTGGGCGCGCCGACCTCCGCGTTGACCCGCGTTGGCGGTTTTCTCTATACGTGCGGAATGCCGCCGATCGACCTGAAGACAGGCGACATCGTCAGGGGGGACATGACCACCCAGACGCGCGCCTGCATGGACGCACTCTCGTTCACCCTCCGCCATGCTGGCTCCTCGCTCAACAACGTCTTCAAATCGCTCGTCTTTATCACCGATAACGATTTGGCTGCGGAGATGAACGCGGTTTATCGCGGGTATTTTACTGGCGACTTTCCGGCCCGCAGTTGCGTGGCGATCAAGCCTTGGACGCATTTCGATATCGAGATCGAATGTATCGCGACCGTGGGATGATGCGGGCGTTTTCTCACAGGAAATCGCAGCCGCTCCCATAAGCGGACTCAATGTTTGCCATTGGGTCCGGCTATTTGCGTTGCACGCATCATGCCCGCCTAATATGCCCAGAATAAACGCAACAAATGAGGGCGCTATGAAACTGGGCATTTCGAAAATTTCACGCGGTCTTGCCGCCACCGTGATCGCTGGCATCGTCGGCCTTTCCGCTCATTCGGCTGCCATGGCCGAAACGACGATCCGTCTCGGCCACGTGCTTGCCGACACTCATAGCTGGCACAAGGCCTCGACGGACTTCGCCAAGGAGGTCTCGGAGAAGACGGAAGGCCGCGTCAAGATCGAGATCTTCCCCTCCGGCCAACTCGGCACGGAGAAGGAAGTCATCGAGGGCATGCAGATCGGCACCATCCAGGGCGGCTTGATCGGCAGCGGCTCCTTCCAGTTCGTCGAGCCGAAGTTCGGGATCATCGAGATGCCCTATGCCTGGACCAGTCGCGAACAGGCCTTCGCCGCGCTCGATGGCAAGCTCGGCACGGCGCTTGCCGATCTGCTTCGGCCGAAAGGCATCGAGGTCCTCGCCTGGTGGGAAAACGGCTTCCGCAACATCACCAACAACAAGCATCCGATCGTCAAGCCGGCCGATCTCGCCGGGGTCAAGATCCGCGTAACGCCGGACAAGGTTCGGCTTGCGACGTTCGAACGGCTCGGCGCGCAGCCGGCGCCGCTGGCCTTCGGCGAGCTATATTCGGCCCTGCAGCAGGGGGTGTTCGACGCGCAGGAAAATCCGCTCTCGATCATCGATGCCTCGTCGTTCTACGAAGTGCAGAAATACGTTTCGATGACCGGCCATATCTGGGGGGCCGCATGCCTGACGGTATCGAGCATGACCTGGGCGCAGGTTTCCCCCGAGGACCAGGCCATCGTGAAGGAAGCGGCCGTGAAGTGGGGCAACGCGCAGCGCCAGATGGTTGCCGATAACGAGGTCGCGCTGATCGAGAAGTTGAAATCGAAGGGCATGGAGTTCAACGAAGTGGACAAGGCTGCTTTCGTCGACGCCCTGAAGCCGATCTGGGAAAGCGAGAAGGACGTCTTCGGTCCCGAGCTGCTTGAAGTCATGGACAGCTACCGCAAGTAATGTGGTCGTCCTGCCCACCCGTTGCGGGCAGGACGTTTCCCATCGCCGGATGATATCCGTCCGTCCACACCAGCGAGGCTTCCATGCAAGACGCATCGATACCGCGTCCGCGGATTTCCAATGCCATAGACAACGTAGCCCGCGCGGCCGGCGGCCTCGCCATCGCCACCTTCACCGCCATCATCGTCTACGTCGTCATTTGCCGTTATGCCCTTTCCTTCACGCCGCCCTGGTCGGAGGAAATCCCGCGTCTTCTATTGGTCTGGGTGACATTCATCGGTGCGGTTTCCGCCTTCGTCCGCAACACGCATCTTTGCGCCGGCCTGACGGACCTGCTTGTTGCGCCCGGCCGGTTCCGTTCCTTCCTGGCCGTGCTCGCGCGTATCGCATCCCTCCTGTTCCTGGTCGTCATCATCTGGTCCGGATGGAAGATAACGGTGCTGACATGGTCGCATGAAACCACGGTCCTGAGCTGGCCCGCTGGGCTCGTCTATCTCGCGCTGCCGGTCACGGGCGCCACCGCCTTCGTTGCCCTCGTTGCCGCGGAACTGCGCAAATGAGCCTTGCCCTTCTCGTCCTCTTTGCCGTCTTCATTCTGTTGCTCCTGATCGATGCGCCGATCGCGATTGCGCTTGCGCTTTCCTCCGTCGCTTATCTGCTGGTCGGCGATGTCTTGCCGCTGATGGTGGTCGCGCAGCGCATGGTCGCGGGGATCGACAGCTTCACGCTGCTTGCAATACCGCTTTTCCTGCTCGCCGGCCTGCTGATGGTGCATGGGGGGCTCGCCCCCAGGATCGTCAATCTCTGCGCGGCTGTCGTGGGCCAGCGGACGGGTGGTCTCGCTATCGTGATGATTGCCGCCTGTATGATGTTCGGCTCGCTCTCGGGATCGGGTGTCGCGGACGTGGTGGCGATCGGTTCCATGCTGCTGCCGGCCATGAAGGAGCGCGGCTACCATCCGGGCTTCTCCGCTGCAGGTCTCGGCTGTGCCGGTTCGCTTGGCACGGTCATTCCACCGTCTATCGTCCTGATCGTCTACGGAACGGCTACCGGAACGTCGATCGGGCAGCTTTTCATCCACTCCATCGGCCCGGGCATCCTGCTCGGTCTCGGGCTGATGGTCGTCGCGTGGTGGATTTCCCGCAAGAACGGTTGGAAGGGCGGGGAACCGTTCAGCTGGACACGGCTGGGCACCGCTCTGCGCGAATCCGTGCTTGCCCTGCTCGCGCCAGTCATCATCGTCGGCGGCATTCGCTTCGGCATATTCACGCCGACGGAGGCGGCGGGCATCGGCGTCGCCTATGCGCTGATCGTCGGGGCCCTCGTCTATCGCCAGCTGACGCTCGCCAAGGTCTTCAGCCTCTTGCGCGACACAACCGAAATGACCGGTTCCATCCTTATCGTCATCGCGGCCGCCTCCGTATTCGGGTGGATCCTGACGGTCGAGCAGGTTCCGCAGCTCGTCGTCAATGCCATCACGGGCGCGACCGAGAGCGCCACGGTCGCGCTCATGTTGATGATGGTCGCAGTCCTGGTCCTCGGCACTTTCATGGAATCGATCGCCATCATTCTCATCCTGGCGCCCGTTTTCCTGCCGGTGCTGCGGGTCTTCGAGATCGACCCGGTCTATTTCGGCGTGCTGCTGACCATCAACCTGGCGATCGGCGCCAACACACCGCCACTCGGCATCGACCTGATGGCCGCGTGCCGCACCGGTGGCATTCCGATGTCGGCGTCCTTCCGCTACCTGCTGCCCTTCATCGGCGTCATGGCGCTCATCATGTTCCTCCTCGTTCTCTTCCCGGGGCTGATGACACTGATGTCGCTCGGAATGTGAGCCGCTTCGTCCGCAATTGCATTTGAAAGGTGAACCATGTCGTTCGCATCGAACACCCGTGCCAACATCGATCGCTTCTGGTCGACCATCGAGACTTCCGCCGAAATCGGCCAGGGGCGGCCGGGCGGTCTCGCCCGCCTCACGCTGACGGACGATGATCGCAGAATGCGCGACCTGTTCGTCAACTGGTGTCGCGATGCCGGGCTCAGCGTCGAGATCGATGAACTCGGTAACATCTTCGGCCGGCGTGAAGGAAGCGATCCGTCGCTGCCGCCGGTGCTGATCGGCAGCCATCTCGATACCCAGATCAATGGTGGTCGCTTCGATGGGATTGCCGGCGTTCTCTCCGGGCTCGAGGTGATCCGTACGCTGAACGACGTCGGTCATGTCACCCGCCGTCCGGTTGTCGTCGTCAACTGGACGAATGAGGAGGGAGCGCGTTTCTCGCCGCCCATGGTTGCATCCGGCTGCTTCGTCGGGGCCTATGACGGGGACTGGGTCAAAGAGCTCGTCTCCGACGACGGAGCGCGTTTTGGCGCCGAGCTCGAGCGCATCGGTTACAACGGAAACAAGCCCTGTCGTGCCGGTGAGATCGATGCCTATTATGAATTGCATATCGAGCAGGGGCCGATCCTGGACCTCGAGAATCGTGATGTCGGAGTGGTAACAAGCGGATATCCGAGCTACGGGATGAGGGTCCGCTTTACGGGCAAGACGGCACATACCGGCCCGACGCCGATGGACCTGCGCCGCAATGCGCTGATCGCGGGTGCACGCTGGCTGACTGCCGTGGACGACATCGGCTGGGACTTTGCCGTCGGCGACGGCAAAGCGACAGGCGCCCGGCTGGCGGCGTGGCCGAACAAACCGGGCATCCTCTCCGACACGGCCCAAGCGATCTGCGACGTTCGCCATCCCGATGCGGCGACCGCGCGGGTCATGGGTGAAAAGATGCGCCGTGCCGTCTTCGAAAGCGCCGCCCGCGCCGGTTGCGAAGCGGTCATAGAGGACGAGTGGTTTTGGGGCGGGGACATCTTCGATCACGCGATGGTGGATGGAATCCGGGCGGAAGCGGTCCGGATGGGCTACGACTGGCGCGACATCCAGTCCCAGGCCGGGCACGATGCCTATTTCCTCGCCCGACATTGCCCGACGGCCATGATCTTCACGCCCTGCAAGGGCGGCATCACCCACAACAACGACGAAGACTGCGACCGCGACGATCTTGCGCCGGGCCTCAATGTGCTGTTGCATGCCGTCGTGGCGCGTGCCGACCGCTGATCGATCGGAACACTTCCAGAAAAAGCGTGTAACGGTTTTCCGTCGGGACGCGCTCAGTGCATTTCCGGGTAGAGCGAGCGTAGCTCCTGCACCAGGTCGATGAAATGCTGCTCGGCGCGGGAATAGCCGCCTTCCGGGTGCGTCACCAAAAACACGTCCGCGCCGAGCGGATAACCCTTGATTTCGAGCGGCCAGAGAAGTCCGCTCGCGACTTCGTCGTGAACCGCCGTCAACGGGAGAATTCCGATCCCGAGACCGGCGACGATCATCCGCCTTACTTCCTCGAGATTGGGGCTTTGCCCGCTGATCCGTTCGCCGAGACCGAGGCTTTGGCTGAGGACCGCCATCGGCTCGAGGCCCATGCCTTCCGTGGCGCAGGTAAAGGAGACAAACGACTCCTGCCGCAGCTCCCTCTTATCCACCTCCTTACGGCCGAAGAGGGGATGCTCGGCGCCGCAATAGACGCTGAATTCCTCGCGAAACAGCAACTGACAATTCAGGCTGAAGACGGGGCGCGACAGGAGGCATAATCCTATTCCGCATTTTTCTGTCTGTATCCGCTTGACCGTATCCTGGCTGTTCTGGACCTCCATCACCCAGGTTACGGAGGGATAGCGCTGATGGTAGAGACGCAGCGCTTCGTTTATGAGCGGGGACTCGAGGTTCGAGATGATCTGGATGCGCACCTCGCCGAACTCTTCGGCGGTTCTTTCCTGCGTGAGCTGACCAATACGCTCAACGGCACGGAAGATCTCACCGCATTCCTCGTAGATTTTCTGCCCACGGGCCGTCAGCTCGAACTTCCGGCTGCCGCGAAGGACGAGCTGACAGGCCAACTGCTCCTCCAGTCGTTGCAGCGCCTGACTGACCGATGGCTGGCTCATGTTGAGCCGGGCCGCTGCCCGCGTGAGGCTTCGCTCTTCGGCGATCATGAAAAACGACCGCAGGAGATTGAGATTGAGATCTGTCGACATCGTAATGGGCCTATCCATTTACAACTCCACTCACGTGGGTCGGCACGAGCTGCGAACCACGATGGCAGCGCAGCATCTCGGAGAGATAGAGCACCGACACGTCGAAGCTCAAGAGTGCTGTATTGGCCCGTCGCCGCGCGCAGCCTGTTGACTAGGCCGGCATCAGGCCACCGGTTTGCTTGCGCGGATCGCAAAGCGATGCTGGCTTTTCCGCGCGAGGCCCTTGAACAGATTCCAATTCTTCGCCTGCATCCGATGTATCTCGCGGAGATCGGTGTCGACCGTTATTTCGGTGAATCCGGCGGCCCGCAGCAGCCCGACCACGGCCTCGGCGCGCGCCCCTTGCGAGAAGTGGACGCGGGCAAGAATGCTTCGATGCGTTTCCAGCATCTCCCGGGGCTGGGACGGCGCGTCGGGTCTGAGGAGCCCGACACGCTGCCCCCAGGCGTTGAGCGACGAAAAGAACCGTTCGAGCCGGGTCGCGTTGACGAAATCGCCATCGACGATCAGCACCCTGCCGCCGGGCTTCAGCACGCGGAGCCATTCCCTGAAGGCCGCGGCCGGATCGACGAGCGTCCACACGAGATGCCGGTTGACGACTACGTCATAATGGTTGTCCGGCTCCATGGTATTTTCCGCGTCGCCCATGCGGAAGGAAATATCGCGTCCGCGGTTCTTCGCTTTTTGCCGCGCGCGTTCGAGCATCGGTTCGGACCAGTCCATGCCAGCCACCCGGAAGCCGAGATCGTCGAGAAGGTGCGAGACCACCCCGGTCCCGCTCGCAAGGTCGAGTGCCGAGCGGCCGGCTCCTTCGCCGAGATGGCGCCGGATGAGCCGATGCCAGGCGGCGCGTTCCTCCTCGGAAAAAATCTCATGGCCGGGAGAGAGATCGAAAGTGGCCGCACGTTCCGACCAATAGGCTTTGATTTCGTCGCGAAGATCGTAGTTAGGCCGCGTTGCCACGTCGCTCATTTTCAGTCTCGGTCTCGTCTGTTTGGAAGCGTTCTAAAAGATATATGTTGACTGGTAAAGTCATGAAATATTAGAAGGCACCGAATTTCCACGGAGCAGGGGAACGATGAAACTTTTCAAAAAGGTGGCCGCTGTCGCCGCGGGTTTCTGCGTATTCATTTCAACCGTTGCGCTTGCTGACATCGTCAAGGTGACGGACGTAACCGGTCGCGAAGTCGAGGTCAACGTACCGGTCGAGCATGTGATTCTCGGAGAGGGACGCCAGATCTACTTCGTCGGCGCTCTCGACAAGGACGAGCCGTTCAAGCGCGTCGTCGGCTGGCGCGACGACCTCGCCAAGGCCGATCCGGAAACCTATGCCGCCTATCTCGCGAAGTATCCCGACATTGCCAAGCTGCCGACCTTCGGCGGCATGAAGGACGGAACCTTCGACATCGAACAGGCGGTCGCGCTGAAGCCTGACGTCATGCTGATGAATATCGACGCCAAAACGGCGACGGAGGAGGCTGGCTATATCGAGAAGCTCGACAAGGTCGGCATTCCGCTCGTCTATGTCGACTTCCGCGAAAAGCCGATGGAGAACACCGAGCCGAGCATGCGCCTTATCGGCAAGCTCTTCGGCAAGGAGGAAAAGGCCGAGGAATTCATCAAGTTCCGCGCCGACAGCATCGCCAGGGTGACCGATATCCTCGCCAAGGCCAATCCGAAGAAGCCGCTCGTTTTCATGGAGCGCGCCGGCGGTTATTCGGATGACTGCTGCATGTCCTTCGGCAACGAGAATTTCGGCAGGATGGTGGAGTTCGCAGGCGGCGTGAACATGGCGAAGGACATCATTCCCGGCACCTTCGGCACCGTCAATCCGGAGCAGGTCATCGCATCCAACCCCGACCAGATCATTATCACGGGCGGCAACTGGGAAGGTTATGTGCCCGGCGGGGCCTGGGTCGGCGTCGGCTATGGCGCGGACGAGAAGGAGGCGCAGCGTAAGCTCGAAGCCCTCACCGAGCGTCCGGCTTTCACGGGTGTGAAGGCTGTCAAAGACGGTAACGTCCATGCCATCTGGCACCAGTTCTACAACAACCCCTATCAGTTCGTGGCCATTCAGCAGATGGCAAAGTGGCTCCACCCGGACCTCTTCAGCGATCTCGATCCCGAGGCGACGTTCAAGGAACTGCACGAGCGTTTCCTGCCGCTGCCATACAAGAGCGGCTACTTCGTCTCCCTGAAGTAAGGCTATAAGGTCGGAAGGCATCAGCCGTCCGATTTCCTGTTCGCGAGGTTCCGATGCGGATACTGAGGAAGGCTCTTCTTGCGCTTGCCGCCGTCGCATTTGCCGCGGCGCCGGTGACCGCGGCGGAAATCACCGACGTTACCGGACGAAAGATCGACCTCGATCTCCCGGCAAAACGGATATTGCTGGGAGAGGCGCGCCAGATTCACATCGCGGCGGCACTCAAGCGCGAATCCGTCTTCGATACGATCGTCGGCTGGCGCGACGACCTGATCAAGAAGGATCCGGACTCATATGCGGGTTACCTCGAGCGCTTTCCGCAGATCGAAAAACTGCCGCGCTTCGGTTACATCCCAAGCGGTGATTTCAGCCTGGAGGCGGCAATCGCGCTCAAGCCCGATGTGCTGACGCTCAATCTCGAAGCCGAAGAAGCAGTCGAGGAGTCGGGCTTCATCGAAAAGGCGGCAGCCGCGGGCATAGCCGTGGTCTATGTCGACTTCCGGGTCGACCCGGCGAAGAACAGTGAGAAATCCATCCGGATTCTGGGCCAGCTCTTCGGCGCGGAGACACGCGCGGATGAGTTCATCGAGTACCGGCGCGCCCAGATCGATGTCGTGAGCGAGCGGCTTGCCAAAGCCGGAGCGGTCGACCGCCCCACGGTCTTCATCGAGCGCTCGCCCGGAATAACGGGCGAGACGGCATGCTGTCGGACCTTCGGCCCGGCGAATTTCGGCGAGATGGTCGAAAAGGCCGGCGGTCACAATATCGGTTCCGACGTATTCACGACCACGTTCGGCGATCTCAATCCCGAGCAGCTCGTGGTCGCGAATCCCGAGCATGTGATCGTCACCGGCAGCAACTGGTCGGCCGAGTCCGACCTGAATCAGTTCGTGAGCGTCGGACGCGGCGCCGATCCAACGGCGGCACGGGAGCGGCTGAAGGGCCTGATGCAGCGGCCGGCGTTTGCGAGCCTCGAAGCGGTGAGGGCCGGCAGGGTCTATGCCGCCTGGCACCAGTTCTATGGCGCGCCCTATGAGTTCGTGCCGATCCAGCAATTCGCCAAATGGTTCCATCCGGACCTTTTTGCGGATATCGATCCGGACCGGACCTTCCGTGAATTCCACGAGAAATTCCTTCCGGTTGCCTATCGGCCGGGCTATTTCGTGTCGCTCACCGACGGAGAGAAATGATGGCCGCTATCGCCGAGGAGACCGCAGGCATCGAAGGGCGCGGACGATACCGCGCCCTCGTCTTTCGCCGGCTCGTCATGCTTTCGGGCCTCGTTGCCGCGCTGTTCGTTTCCGTTGCCGTCGACATGGCGCTTGGCCCTGCCAATTATCCGCTTTCAGAAGTCCTGACGGCGCTGTTTCATGCCGAGACCGTGAGCGATCAACTCCGCGTCGTGATCTGGGAGATACGCATGCCGATCGCGCTAATGGCCGTGACGGTCGGCGCCTCGCTCTCTCTCGCCGGCGCGCAGATGCAGACGATCCTCGCCAATCCGCTGGCAAGTCCGTTCACGCTGGGCATCTCGGCCGCGGCCGGTTTTGGCGCGGCGCTCGGCCTCGTCGCGGGCGTTGCCGTCTTCCCGGTCGCCGTTCAATATATGGTGCCGATCAACGCCTTCTTAATGGCAATGGTGGCGGCGCTCTTCATCCATTTCGCCTCCACGATGCGCGGCGTCACCGTCGAGACGATCGTCCTTCTCGGTATCGCGCTCGTCTTCACCTTCAATGCGGCGCTGTCGCTGCTCGAATATCTCGCCTCCGAGCAGGCGCTGGCGGCGGTCGTGTTCTGGACCATGGGGAGCCTCACCAAGGCAACCTGGCCGAAGGTCTGGGTCACCGGAGCGGTGCTGCTCGTTGCGGTACCGGTCTTCGCAAGGCGCGCCTGGGCGCTGACCGCGCTGCGGCTCGGCGAGGACAAGGCGGCGAGCTTCGGCATCAATGTCCGCCGGCTCAGGCTTGAAACGATGCTGACGGTCAGTCTGCTCGCGGCGATCCCGGTCTCCTTCGTCGGCACGATCGGTTTCGTGGGCCTGGTCGGGCCGCATATCGCCCGCATGCTCGTCGGCGAAGACCAGCGCTTCTTCCTGCCGGCCTCGGTGCTTTGCGGCGCGTTGCTGCTCTCCGTCACCTCGGTCGTCAGCAAGATGCTCATCCCCGGTGCGGTGCTGCCGATCGGCATCATCACCGCGCTCGTCGGCGTACCCTTCTTCTTCGTGCTGATCTTCACCAACAGGAAGCGCGCATGGTAAGCCTCGCCCTCAAGGATGTCGGTGCAACCTATGGCCGGCGCGTCGTTCTTTCCGACATCAACACCGGGACATTGAAGGGCGGGCACCTTACCGCCGTCATCGGCCCGAACGCGGCCGGGAAGTCGACGCTGTTCAAGCGGATCGCCGGCCTTGCCGCCGGTCCCGGCCTCGTCCACCTATCCGATACGGCCAAGGGTGCAGAGGCGATCTGCTACATGCCGCAGGACACCGGCGCAAATGCCGTCCTGACCGTCTACGAGTCGGTTCTGCTTTCCGCCAAGCAGGGCTCGGGATGGAAGGTGAAGGACGGCGAACTGACGGAGATCGATCGCGTGCTCGCGGAGCTCAAGATCAATGATCTCGCCTTCCGCGGGCTTGGCGAGCTTTCCGGGGGACAGCGCCAGCTTGTCTCGATCGCACAGGCGCTCGTGCGCAAGCCGGAGGTTCTCCTGATGGACGAGCCGACCTCGGCGCTCGATCTCTTCCGCCAGATCGAGGTGCTCGGCTTCATGAAGCGCCTCGCCGCTCGATCCGGCATGGCGGTGCTGATCGCGCTGCACGACCTCAATCATGCGCTGCGCTACTGCGAAGACACGATCGTGATCAGCGGCGGCTGCGTCGTCGCAAGCGGCCCGACGAACACGGTCGTCACTGCCGACATGCTGAAATCCGTCTACCGCGTCGAAGCGCGGGTCGAGGCCTGCTCCCGCGGCCGCCCCGTCATCATCGTCGACGATTCCATCACGTTCGGGTGAAGCGCCGCCGCTTCGGCTGCGGCCTCAAGCAGAGATGAAGGCGAAGGCGCGGTCGCGCTCCGACATCTGCGCCACTTCGAGCGGCCAGGAAATGGCAAGCCGCGGGTCGAGCGGATTGAGCCCGCCTTCCGCGTCGGGCGCGTAGGGCTTGTCGTGCAGGTAGACGAGTTCGCAATTCTCGCTCAGCGTCTGGAAGCCATGGGCAAACCCGCCGGGGATCATCATCGAGCGGGCATTCTCTGCACTCAGGATTTCACCGTGCCATTGCAGATAAGTGGGCGAATCCGGCCTGATGTCGACGGCGACGTCGAAAACGGCGCCGGCCAGGCACGAGACGAACTTTGCCTCGTCATGGGGCGGCCGCTGGAAGTGCATGCCACGGATCGTGCCCTTCGCTCGCGTCAGGGTGTGGTTGATCTGCGCGATCGTTCCGTCAGCACCGAAATCGCGCAATTCGTCGCGGCAGAAGAAGCGCGAGAAAAAGCCGCGTTCGTCACCGGTTTGCTTGCGCTCGATGACCGTGAGGCCAGCGAGAGACGTGGAAAGACGGTTGAAGCGCGACATGAATTCCTCGATACAGCGTTTCCGGCCGGTGCTTCTTGCACGATCCGGCGTTGACGCGGCAAGCGCTAACTGGAAAGAGGAAGGCTGAAACAGCCCTCTACGGCGCCGCGCGTCTCATCAGGCGCGCAACGTTGCTGTAGCGCTTTGATCTGGTGCATGTTTTTTGACCAAAGGAAACATGCAGCAGTGTCGGCGAAATTCGGGAGTTTAAATGTCGGAGTCATCATGATCGAGGTGCATCCCTCGGCTAAGATCAGCCCGCTCTGCGACATCGAGGATTCCGTGCGCGGCACACGGATCGTCGTCGGTGAAGCATCGGTCATCGACAGCTTCGTCAAGATCAAACCGGCGGGCGGCACCGGCGATCTCACGATCGGCCGCTTCTGTTATGTCAACAGCGGCTGCGTCTTCTATACAGGCAACGGCATAAGCATCGCTGACAATGTATTGATCGCGGCCAATTGTACCTTCGCTCCAGTCAATCACGCCTATGGCGACCGGGATCGCCTGATCCGGGAACAGGGCTTCCTGCCGAGCCGCGGCGGCATCGTCGTCGAGGAGGATGTGTGGATCGGGGCGAATTCGGTGATCCTCGACGGCGCCCTGTTGCGAAAGGGCTGTGTCATCGCTGCCGGGTCCATCGTGCGCGGCGAGGTCGAAGCCTACACCGTCTGCGGCGGAAACCCGCTCAGGCGCCTGGGGGCAAGATCGTGATGTTCACGGTTTTCGGCGGCTCCGGTTTCATCGGGCGCAATCTCGTCCGCCGATTGCGCGAGCGCGATGCCGAGGTGCGTGTCCCGTCCCGCGCCGGTATGCCTACGGCCGGCGAGGATCTCGGTCATGTCATCTATGCCATCGGCCTTACGGCCGATTTCCGCACCCGGCCATTCGACACGATCGAAGCGCATGTCTCGCTGGCAGCAAAGCTCCTGCGTGAGAATGCGTTTTCGTCCTTTCTCTATCTCTCGTCCACCAGGGTCTACGCCGGTAGCGAGGACACGCGCGAGGACGCCCGGCTGTCGGCCTCGCCTCTCGATCCTTCGGATCTCTACAATCTCTCCAAGTTGACGGGGGAAGCGATCAGCCTCGCCTCCGGCCGCGAGAACGTGCGGGTCGCTCGCTTGTCGAACGTCGCCGGGCCTGGCGAGGCGAAGTCGGACACGTTCCTCGGCGCGTTGTGCCGTGAGGCAGACAGCGGCCATATCCAACTCCAAACCGCGCTCAATTCGGCCAAGGACTATATCTGGATCGACGATGCCGTGGACCTCCTCATTCGGATCGCGGAGGGGGGCCGCCAGTCCGTCTACAACGTCGCAAGCGGCCGCCAGACGAGCCACGCCGAGTGGTGCGCAGCCATCCAATCCCGGACGAAATGCTCCGTAGCTGTGGACAAAGATGCGCCGACAGTTTCATTCGCATCGATCTCTGTCGACAGGTCGAAGGACGAGTTCGCTTTTGCTGCAGCACCTGTGCTAGAGCGCATCGCAGAAATCCTGGGCGAGGGTGAGCCGGATTCCGGTTCCCACCCGCGGCCCACCACAAGAAGCAGGATCTGACATGGACCCTATCGAACAATTCCGCACCGAGCGGGCGGCCGCGATCGACGGCTATGGCCGTGACGGGGATTTCCAGGCGCTTTCGAACCAGTGGCGCGAAGCTTCTATGGCGAAGCGCTACGTCTATAATTTCGACTGGCTGGGGCGCCCGATCATCCAGTATCCGCAGGATATCATGGCGATGCAGGAACTGATCTGGGCGACACGGCCCGATCTGGTGATCGAGACGGGGATCGCGCATGGCGGCTCGCTGGTCATGAGCGCCTCGCTGCTCGCGATGCTCGACATGTGCGACGCGATCGAGGCGGGCGTTTCATTCGATCCCAGCCGGTCCAAGCGCAAGGTCATCGGCATCGACATCGACATCCGCTCCCACAACCGCGCGGCGATCGAGAGCCATCCGATGGCGAGCCGCATCCAGATGTTTGAGGGATCCTCCATCGACCCGGAGATCGTCGCGCAGGTGCGCGAGGCCTCGGCCGGCTACAAACGGGTGATGGTTTGCCTCGATTCCATGCATACCCACGCGCATGTGCTCGCCGAGCTCGAAGCCTATGCGGCTTTGGTGACCGCCGGCTGCTATTGCGTGGTCTTCGACACGCTGGTGGAGGACATGCCCGCGGGATTCTTCGACGACCGCCCCTGGGACGTCGGCGACAATCCGAAGACCGCGGTGCATGAATATCTGAAATCTCATTCTGAGTTCGAGATCGACCGGTTGGTTCAGGACAAGTTGATGGTGACCGTTGCGCCGGATGGCTTCCTGAAGAGGCTTTGATCGGTCCGCTTCCCGCCTGAGGGAGATCGCCCCACTCAAGTATCTACCTTCCCAGTGCCGACAGCGTTTCCGCCTGCGGATAGCTCGTGGTCACCACCGGCAATATGAGACGGCTTGGGAAAGCCTCTCCCGAGAAGATGCGCTGTTCTGCTCTGATGAAATCTAAGGCTCTCGCCAAGGTCGGCGGGACGCCGGACTGCGGATTGCGGTCGAAGCGTGGAAAGTTAGACGAGGCGATCTGCAGCCGGAGCCGGCACCCCTTGCGGAACAGGCGGCTGATGTGACCGAGGCGCACGACGACTTCTTGTGGTTCGCCGCCTGCTTGTCTCGAACGGGACCAGCGCACGATGCCATCCACGATGCCGGTGCTTCCGCCATCCGGGCCGACTTCGCATAGCCGTGCCGTCCAGTCACAGCTTGCAGCTGAGGACGATACCCAGAGGCGTGCTCTGACCAGTCCCGTAACCTCAAGATCTTCACCGAGCGGCTGGCCGGTGAAAATCACGACATCGTCGCGCGCTTCGATCGCGGCCTGGTCCACCGGGCCGGAGTTGCGGCCGAGCAGAAGGCCGGGCAGAAAAGTGGCGCCACCGGCAGTGGGAACCGGCTTCAACGGGTCGGAGATGAAGGTAGCGCTCGCCTGCTCGGCAGGCGCGGAGCCGAGCGAAGACCGGCTGCAATCGAGAATGAGCGACACCTCGATGCTGTCCGGAAGGGGCCAGTCGGGCGCGGCGTGCCAAGTGTTGGATCCGGAGCGGAAGTAGCGGACCACGGGGCATGCCGGTTCGCGGCCCTCCAGAGCGCTATCGAAGAACCCCAGGGTTTCCTCCGGGAGATCGACGGTGGACGCAGCGTATCCCAGCCACTCTTGACCCTGCCAATCGGTCGGGTTGCCGTGCGACCAGGGACCGATGATAAGGCGGTCAGGCATGTGTCCGCCTCCTGACCAGCGCGATCGGGCCCTCTCGAAAAGCTCGATCGACCCTTCCACGAAGATGTCGTTCCAGCCGCCGACCACAAGCAGCGCCGCACGGCTCTTCTCTAGCGACCCGGGACGGTATTCCTCGGCGGTGATCGCTTCCGGATTGAGCCAGTCCGCGAGGTATGGTGCAAGTTCGATGATCGCGTCATCGAGGACCGGAAGACGTTTGAAAGCTTCAAGAGGGTCCTTCTGCAGCGTCTGCAACAAAGCTCGGGCACGCTCGCGTATATCTGTCGGCAAGGCGGAGATACGGCGTTGCAGATGATCCGGTCCAAGGGATTCGATCACCCAAAGTAACACGAAGGCGAGCTCGACGGCTCCGCCGCGATACATCCAGGTTTCGCCGTGGCGGGCTGTGGTCAGCTGCGGTGCGATCGCTTTCAGACCTTCCGGGTTTTCCGAAAGAGCGAGTATCTGCGTCGCACCGACATAGGAGGCGCCGAACATCGCAACCGAGCCGTTGCAGAACGGCTGCATGCACAGCCAGTCGATGGTATCCGCCCCATCGCTCGCCTCGGCCTGGAAGGGGGTGAAATCGCCTTCCGAGCCGTAGCGCCCTCGCGTATCCTGCACGACGACAGCATAGCCCCGTCTTAGAGCTGTCTGGAACTCCAAGGCTGAAATGTGCTGGGAGCCGAACGGCGTCTCACGGCGATATGGCGTGCGCTGGAGCAGGACGGGGCACGGCTCCTCCGTTCCAGGCAGCCAGATATCCGTCTTCAGCCTGACGCCGTCGCGCATCGGGACGTCTATATTGTCGAGCAGGCGGATCGGCGGTTGCGTGTGCATCGCGATTTCACCGCCTGCCGACGAGGCGCTGGCGAAGCTGATCGAAGGAGACCGCCAGGATCAACAGCAAGCCCGTGGCGGCCTGCTGCCAGGACGAGTTGACGTTCATCAGCGTCAAGCCGTTGTTGAGAACGCCGACGATCAGCAGTCCGATCACGGTGCCGAACATGGTGCCGGTCCCGCCCTTCAGCGAGGTGCCTCCGAGAATGACTGCCGTGACGACGGCAAGCTCCAGTCCGAGACCCGTGGTTCCGGATGTCGAGCCGAGCTGCGAGGCGCTGATGAGACCGCCGAGCCCGATGAAGGCGCCGGAGAGGAGAAAGCCTGCGAACACCACGCCCTTGGTCCTGATGCCGACGAGGCGGGCGGCGTTTTCATTCGCGCCGATCGCATAGATCGAGCGCCCGAAGACGGAGCGTCTGAGCACGATGCCGACCATGATTGCGACGAGCAGGAAGACCAGCGCCGAGAGCGGAATGTTCAGGAATGGACGCCAGATAGCCCAGTCGAAATTGGCGATCTGGATATTCCTGCCGCCACCGATGGACTGGGTGAGGCCGCGAAAGATAGCCAGAGTCCCGAGCGTCGTGATGAGCGCGTTGACCCCGATTTTCGTCACCAGAAAGCCGTTGACCAGGCCTATGCAGACGCCGACGAGCATTGCAAGCATGCTGGCCGGCAGAACGCCCAGGCTGTCGATGGACAAGGCGAGCACGAGGGCGACGAAGGCGACGCCGCTGCCGACCGACAGGTCGAATTGGCCCGCAATCAGAAGCATTGTGCCTCCCGCGGCAAGAACGCCGGTGATCGAGAGCGCGGTGAAGACATTGACCCAGTTTCCCCAGGTCAGGAAGTAGGGTGAGCTGAGCGAGAAGAAGACGATCTCCGCGATAAGGAATGCGAGCAGGGCGGCCGATTCCGGCGCCTTCCGGATTGCTGCCCTGTTTCGGTTGCGCTCCAGATCGGCCATGGGGCCGGCCTCGGATTGAAGGTTGTCAGGCATGGACACCGCCTCCTGCGGCTTCGGTCAGGGCTTCAGTCGAAATGCGCTCGTGCGGGATCTCCGCGACCATGCGTCCGCGCACCATGACCAGCGCGCGGCTGGCAACGGCCGTGATGTCCTCGTAATCCGAGGTGGCAACGACGATGGCGTGGCCCTTGGCAGCCAGTCCGGCGAGCACGCGGTAGATTTCCTGGCGGGCGCCGACGTCGACGCCGCGGGTCGGTTCGCTTAGCACCAGGATTTTCGATCCGGCTTCCAGCCATCGGCCTAGCAGAACCTTCTGCTGGTTGCCGCCGGACAGTTCCGTGATCAGTTGTTCGCCGGAAGCGGCGGCCTTGATGTGCAACGTGCGATGCCAGCGGCCATAGGCCTGGCGCAGCTTGCGGCGGTTCACGAAGCCGCGCCGGGCGAGGCGGCCCCAGCTGGGCGCCGAAAGATTTTCCGCAAGCGTCATCGTGGGAAGCAGGCCGTCGGCCGCGCGATCCGCCGATAGATGGCCTATGCCAGCCGCAATCGCGTCCGCCGGGTGCCGGAAGTGCCTCGGCGAACCTTCGACATACAGCGTTCCTTCGTGGAACGCGCGCGCGCCGACCAGCGAGCTCGACAATTCCTGAACGCCCGAGCCGACCTTGCCGTACACGCCCAGTATCTCGCCCGGGCGCAAGGCAAAGGAAACGTCCGAAAAGGAGGCCGACCCCAGTCCGGTGGCTTCCAACACCGGAGGAGCGGCGGTCGATGGCGGTACGGCATGTCGCGCATTCGCGACCGCGCGGCCCACCATGGCCTCTATGACCTGATCCTGAGTGACGTCGCCCGTTGCGTGATCGAGGGAAACGCGGCCGTCGCGCAGGACGCACACCCGGTCGGCAAGCGCGAACACTTCGTCGAGCCGATGGGTGATGTAGAGAATGGCGACGCCGCGTACCGCAAGACGCCGGATCAACTGGAAGAGTTTGCGTGCCTCCGCGTCCGACAGGGCCGCAGTCGCCTCGTCGAAGATAATGCATTTCGAGGCGCCTATCGTGGAGCGGGCGATCTCGATGATCTGCCGCTCGCCCAACCGCAGAGAGGCGACCTTCGCCTCCAGCGGAAGATCCGTGCCAAGCATTTCCAGCGCCTGTCGTGCCAGTTCGCGCATGGCCCGGTGATCGACGAGCCCGGCCCGCGTCGGCCACGCACCGAGCAGGATGTTCTCCGCCACCGAGAGCGTCGGCGCATCGGCGATTTCCTGGGCGATCAAACGGATTCCCGCCGCGCGCGCATCTCCCACACCGCGAAAGGAGGCAATGGCGCCGTCCACAGAGATCGTGCCGCCGTCGGGCATGTGGTCTCCGGCCAGAATCCGCACGAATGTGGACTTGCCGGCGCCGTTCTCTCCCAGAAGGGCGGTAACCGTTCCTGCCGGCAGATCGAGGTTCATGCCATGGAGAACCTCGATCGGGCCGAACGATTTCCTGATGCCGCGTACGGCGAGGAAATCCGCCGTCATTTGCAGGCAAACTCCGGATAGACCTTGGAGATGTTCTCCGGCGTGATCAGTTCATGCGGAACGAGAATCTGCTGGTTGATCGTCTCGCCCTTGATGGCCTTCACCAGGTTAGGAACGATCAGTTCGGCATACCGCTCAGGGAAATAGGCGGCAGTCGCGATGAAATGCGGCGCAGTCCAGATCTGGCAATTGTCGGGGTCGAAGTTCTGGACGCCGAGATAGAGGTCCTGGTTGCGGCCCTGGGTGCGCGCCGCCGCAAGGGCGGCAATGACGACGTCTTCGTTGATGCCGACCGTGATCACCTTGGTGGCGCCGGGAAGGGCCGTCAACGTATCGGTGAACTGGCGCTGCGCCGCATCGGCCTGCCCGCCGGCACCGGTGTCGATGATGCGAAGGTTCTGCACCGGCCCGCACACAGCTTCGAACGCCTTGCGGATGCCGCCCATGCGCTGGTCGTTAACGACGCCGACGGCCGTCGATTCCAGCGAGACGAAGGCGTCGTACTCGCAGTTGAAGTTTTTGGCGAAGTGCATGCCCAGCTCGTGGCCCACGATTTCGCCGGCATAGGAGTTGGCGGCTCCGACGAAGGCGGTTTCGCAAGGTTTCTGTTCGATGTCGATGGCGATGACCGGCACCTGCGCGCCCTCGGCGCAGATGTTGGCAGCAGCGGCGGCGTCCGCCTGAAAGGTCACGAGGCCGTCGACATTCTGGGTCTTGAACTGGCGGGCGCAGTTGAGTGCCGTCGCTGCGTCGAGCTTGGAGTCGCAGGTGACCAGCTTGAAGCCGGCCGTCTCGGCAGCCTTCTCCATGCCGGCCTGAAGCGCATCTGGAAACGGGACGCCGAGAATGAGCTGGGTGAATCCGATCGTCAGGCCTTCGGCGCTGCCGGGCTCGATCGCCTGAAACTTGGCGATCTCGGGAGGAAAGGTCGGGGCTGGTGCGTTCAGATTGATCTCCGCCGCGGTAGCCATGGGGCTTGCCAGCGCCATGGTGCCGGCAAAGAACAGGCCGATCAGCCGCTGCGCTCGGTTGAAGTTCATTGATTTTTCTGCAGGCATTTCAGGTCCTCCTCACCTGTTGACTATAGGTTTTCGCGGGTCTCGCGTTGCAGCTCTCCGGAGTTGTCCGTTCAGCACACCTGGACCACTTGCAGACCGAGAAGTTCGCCAAGTTTTTCGATTTTGCGGGCGATGTGACCGACGCCGACGGCGCAGTGATGCGCCGGTCCCTGCGCGTTCCAGTCCTCCACGAAACGGCGCGCCCCGACGTCGAACTTGTAGCGGCTGTTGGTATTCCCGATCTCGAGAACCGGACCAGGCACGGATTGTCCCTCCGCACATAATAGGACGATCCGGCCCTCACGCTCGATCACGGAAAGAAGCGTCACGGGGCCATGCCTGACGGACATTTCCACGCTGATGCCGGAGCCGACCTTGCCGTGATAAACCTTGAGGGGACGTATCTTCGTCTTGCCTTCCGCAACCTTGATGTGCCCCGGTCCGTCATGCCCCATGAGGACGACGTCCTCGTTGAAGTCCATTGCGTAGTATTCGGTGAAGGAACCGCCCGCGCCGAAGGTGTCCATGATCTTCATCGCCTGGGCGTTCTTGATCTCGTACTCGCCCGCGACCGGAATGCCTTGCGCCGTCAGAAGCGAGCAGCCGACGATTACCGATGCGATGAGATCCTCGTATTCGTGCCCTGCCACCGATTCGTAATAGTAAGCGAGCGAGCCGAGCTTTTTCTGCTCGGCAAGCTTGCGCAGGGCCACGGCCGTGTGCGCTGCCCGGTGCAGTTCGGCGGGATCGCAGTCCGGCTGGATGTCGAACTCGCTCCGGATCCTTTCGAGGCAAAGCTCGACCTCCGCCTCGGTCGTCTCGCGCCGGAGCCGGGCGAGCTCGTCGACCTCGACGATCTCGATGTGGGTTCCGAAGGCGGCCGCTTGGGCGGTCAGGTCGGAATAGATGTCGAGCATGCCGTTATAGTACCGGCCCATCACGCCCAGGCGGTTATGTGCCATGACGTGGGCGACCCGCGCTGCGTCGATCCAGTCGCCGATCTCCCGGTCGACATGCGGATCGCCATTGAGCATGCCCGTGATCTGGTGGAACGCGATGCCCGACCGCCGGAACACATTGGCGATTTCCGGTACCGGGCAGGCCCCGCAGTGGGCGAGCCAGTCACCGGTCATCTTGGTCCTGTCGCCGAGCGCATTGAAGCTCTGGTAGTCGATCGCGGCCGCAGGCTGAAGATTGAGGATCACCACCGGTACGCGGGCTCGCCGGACCACGGGCAGAACGGTGGACGACAGAGCATAGGTAGTGACGTGAAGGAATATGATGTCGACATCGGCCTCGCGAAAGCGGTGACCGGCGTCGTATGCCGCCTCGGCGGTGTCGATGAGGCCGAGGTTCACCACTTCGATGTCGGGTCGGGCCAGTTTCTCGGCCATCTGTCCGACATATCCCGTGAGCCGATCCTCCAGGCCCTCGAACTGGGGCCAGTAAGTGGACAGGCCAATGCCGAAGAGACCTACCTTCAAGATGCGGTCCGTCATGAACGCCCCGCAACCGCAAGGCAAAGATCATGGTCCGGCAGCAGGCTCGTGCCTGCTGCCCCGTGCGGCGATCGGTTCATCATATCTCCTCTGAGGACCGCGCTCTCCCCGCGGCCATGGCGGCTTGCGTTGCCGACCGCCAAAACTTGCATCCCCGGGTAGACCCTAGCATCGGCCATGCGGATTGACATCATGGACTTTTCCGCAAAAATGATCAGAAGCATATAAAAAGTGATCCTTGGGGGATGCCGTTGGCGGAGAACTATTTCCTCTACCTGCCCGATCACAGGCTGTGTTCGGCCTGGGGGTGCACGGCAGTATCGACCGGGCATACGAAAATACCTCCGCATTCGATCTATCCGCCGATACGTCATCCCGACGACCATCACTTCGACTGGAAGAGAGGAAGGATCCTCCAGGCCTATCAGGTGATCCTGATCGCGGATGGGCGGGGCATGTTCGAATTCGGACGGCGCGGGAAAACGCAACTGGTGGAAGGCGGATCGATCGTCCTCCTGTTTCCCGGCGTCTGGCATCGGTTTGCTCCGGATCCGGAACTGGGCTGGACGGAGAACTGGATAGAATGCCGAAGCCCCGCATTCGACTTTGCGCGGGCGATCGGTCTCATCGACCCTGGGCGCCCCGTTTTGCCCTCGGGGCCGGAATTCGCCGCCATTTTCGAAGAGATTCACGAGCGTGCCGTCGAAGACGGTCTGAAAAACCAGCCGGTCTTATCGACGCTCGGCCTGCAATTGCTGGCGCTACTCTCACAGCAGCAGGAAGGCGCCTCCGCTGCTCCTGCGGATCGCCTGGTCGAAAGGGCGCGCCTGCTCTTGATGGAACGCTGTGCGGATCAGATGCCGGTAGAGGAAGTCGCCCGGGAGCTCGGTGTCAGCTATTCGTATTTCCGGAGGGTATTCAAGGAGAAGACGGGAGTCTCGCCGAAGCAGCACCAGATGGCGCTCAGGATCCGGCGAACACAGGACATCCTGACCAATACGGATAAGCCGATCAAGGAAATTGCCGCCTTGCTCGGATTTAGCTCGGCCTTTCACCTGTCGACCCAGTTCCAGAATCTGGTGGGATGCAGCCCGTCGGAATACCGAAGGCGGTCGGGCAGCCAGGGCGAATAAGGTGCAGCGCGGCAGCCGGGCTCAGATCACCCGCACTTCCGGAATGGCGACGACGAAGCGGCCGCCCCAGGAGCGGATATGGGCGTGGGCGGCGACGATCTCGTCGGTCAGGTTCCACGGGAGGATGACGACATAGTCGGGTTTTGCCGCCTCGATCCTGGCGGGATCGTAGATCGGAATGTGGCTGCCGGGCGAGAGCTTGCCCTGCTTCAGATCGTTGCGGTCGACGATGAAATCGATGTCCGACGCGGTGACCCCGCAGACGTTGAGGAAGGTGTTGCCCTTTGCTGCCGCGCCATAAGCCGCTACGCGCTTGTTTTCGCTTCTGGCGTCCGCGAGAAACGCGCGGAATCCATCGCAGACCGCGGCGATGCGCTTCCCGAAGGCGGCGTAGGTGGGCATCTGCTTGAGCCCGGCGCTTTCCTCCTCGGCCCGCACTTCGGCGAGCTTCTCGGTCGCCGGTCTGTTTCCGGTCATCGCTTGGGCGTAGACGCGCAACGAGCCGCCATGGGTCGGCAGTTCCTCGACATCGAAGACCTTCAGCCCGCAAGCGGCGAAGATGCGTTCGACGGCCGCGAGCGACAGGTAGGAATAGTGCTCGTGATAGATCGTGTCGAACTGGATGCCCTCGATCAGCCGCAGGAGGTGCGGAAACTCGAAGGTAGCGACGCCGTCGGGCTTCAGGAGGATCGCAAAGCCGCTGACGAAATCGGCGATATCCGGCACGTGGGCAAGAACATTGTTGGCGGCGGTGAGATCGGCGCGGATGCCGCGGGCAACGAGCGCGTTGGCCGTGTCGCGGCCGAAGAAGGCGACATGGGTCGGCACGTTGCGGCCTTCGGCGATCCTCGCGGCATTGGCCGCCGGCTCGACGCCGAGCACGGGAATTCGCTCGGCCGCGAAATATTGCAGCAGGTAGCCGTCATTCGACGCGACTTCCACCACCTGCGAGCTGCCGTCGAGAGCGAACCGTTCGGTCATTGCCTCTGCATAGCGGCGCGCATGGTCGAGCCAGCTCGTCGAGAATGACGAGAGATAGTGGTAGTCGGCGTTGAAGATTTCGTCGGCCGGGACCGTCTCGGTGGTCTGGACGAGCAGGCATTCGGAACAAACCATCACCTTCAGCGGAAAAGCCTTCTCATGGGCGATCGCCTCCTCGGTCGGCTCGAGAAACGAGTTGGACCAGGGCGTCGCCCCGAGGTCGGCCACGACGGTTTCAAGCGGGGTCGAGCAGAAGCGGCAGGAGTGGGACATCTTGGGTCAAAGGCCTTTCGTGAATGCTTCTATCTGGCCGAGCGTGAGCTGACGCGCAGCTTCGCCGCGACGCCAGCCGTCGTACCAGCGCGCGGTCCACTCGATCGCCTGCTGCTGGGCGAGGCGCGGGCGCCAGGCGAGGCTCTCGCCGGCGAGAGCCGGATGGAGGCCGAGCGTTTGCATCTCGCGCGGTCGCTCGAGCGCCGAGACGTCGTCCCATTCGGGGTCGAGCCCCATCGCGGCCTGCACGGCGTTTGCCACGTCTCGCACGGGGATTGCCGGCTCGCAGGGCGAGGGGCCGAAATTCAGCGCATCGACATCGCTTTCCCCCTTGAAGAGCGCCTCGGCAAAGAGAAAGTAGCCGTTGAGACAATCGAGCACGTGCTGCCAGGGGCGCGTCGCGAGCGGGCTGCGGATATTGAGCCGGGTGCCGGAAAGGGCGGCGCGCACGACGTCGGGCACCAGCCGGTCGGCGGAAAAGTCGCCGCCGCCGATCACATTGCCGCCGCGCGCCGTGGCGACGCGAATGCCGCGCTCCCTAAGGTAGGCGCTGCGCCAGGTTGCGACGGCAAGCTCGCAGGCTGCCTTGGAGCCGGAATAGGGGTCGTGCCCGCCAAGCGTATCGCTCTCCCGGAAATGCCGCCCGCTCTCGTCGTTGCGATAGACCTTGTCCGTCGTCACGACGAGGACGGCCTTCACGGAAGGTGCCGCACGGGCCGCTTCGAGCAGCCGGACCGTGCCCATGACATTGACGTCGAAAGTTTCAACAGGCTCCGCATAGCTTTCGCGGACCAGCGGCTGCGCCGCCATATGCAGGACGATCTCCGGCTCGCTCTTCCGTGCAATCGTCGCGAGTGTTTCACCGTCGCGAATGTCGCCGAATTGCCCGCCCGGGGCTCCGTGCGGATGCAGCAAGTCATGGAGCGACGGCCGAGAGGCGGGCGGCAGGGCATAGCCGGTCACATGCGCGCCCATCTCCTTGAGCCACACACTTGCCCAGCTTCCCTTGAAACCCGTATGGCCGGTCAGCAGGACGCGCTTTCCCGCCCAGAATTCCGGATCCGGGAGACGGCTCATGCCCAGATCTTCCAGGGCGCGCGGTTCTGCTGCCAGAGCTCCTCGAGCTGGGTCTTGTCGCGCAGCGTGTCCATCGGGCGCCAGAAACCTTCATGCGGGAAGGCCATCAGCTGGCGGTCGCGCGCCAGGCCCTCGAGCGGCGCGCTTTCGAAGGCGACGTGATCTCCCGCGATGCGGTCGAGCACGGAGCGATTGAGAACGAAGAAGCCGCCATTGATGCGGCCGTTATCGCCGGCGGGCTTCTCCGTGAAGCTCATGACCTGCCCGGCTTCGGTGGCAAGCGCGCCATAGCGCCCGGGCGGCACGACGCTCGTCACCGTCGCCTCGCGACCATGGCGGTGATGGAAATCGGTGAGCGCGCGGATATCGATGTCTGCGACGCCGTCGCCATAGGTCAGGCAGAAGGTCTCGCCGAGATAGCCGGCGACACGCTTCAGGCGGCCGCCGGTCATGGACTCCGGTCCCGTATCGACCAGCGTCACCCGCCAGGGTTCCGCGCTCATCGTGTGATAGGCTGTCTCGCCCGTCGCCATGTCGAAGGTGACGTCGGAGGAATGAAGAATGTAGTTGGAGAAGTATTCCTTGATCATGTAGCCGCGATAGCCGAGGCAGATCACGAAATCCGAAAGGCCGTAATGGCTGTAGATCTTCATGATGTGCCACAGGATAGGGCGCCCGCCGATCTCGATCATCGGCTTCGGCCTGAGGTGGCTCTCCTCCGAAATGCGGGTGCCGTATCCGCCGGCGAGAATGACGACCTTCATGCCAACGACTTCCCTCTCCAAACTGCCTTCGACTGCGGCTCCGCGGATTGTCCGCGCCGGCGGTTCATTGGATCATTTCAGTCGCGATTGCAAGAATTGCGGTGTCGGGGGCGGCGTGGTTGCGCGCTTTCCACTAACCCCAAAGGACTATCGGCGACGACCATGGGCTTGCTTGCCGGGTGTAGGGCAAAGGCGCAGAATGCCCGCCGCGCGTCTGATAAGGCGGGCGGTGTTGTAGGGGCAATGGTTCACCGCGGGAGGAGCGAATCATGAACGACATGAGCCTCACCAATCTGCAAAACGGAATAACAATGGTCAGCGCCGCGGCAATCGAGGCATTTGCCGCGCGCCTTCGCGGGCGCGTCCTGATTGCGACCGACGCCGCCTATGACGAGGCACGCACGATCTGGAACGGCATGATCGACCGTAGGCCCGGGCTGATCGTGCAGTGCGCCGGAGCTGCCGACGTCGTCAATGCGGTGCGCTTCGCGGCGGAGAACCAGTTGCTCGTCGCGGTGCACGGCGGCGGCCACAACATTGCCGGCAACGCGGTTTGCGACGGCGGCATGGTGATCGATCTCACGCCGATGAAGTCGGTCCGGGTCGATGCGACGACGAAGACGGCCTGGGTCGAGCCGGGGGCGACGCTTGCCGATCTGGACATGGAGACGCAGGCCTTCCGCCTTGCTTTGCCGACCGGCATCAACTCGACGACCGGTATTGCCGGCCTGACGCTCGGCGGCGGATTCGGCTGGATCACGCGCAAATTCGGATTGACGATCGACAACCTGCTTTCGGCCGATGTGGTCACGGCGAAGGGCGAGCTGGTGCGGGCGAGCCCCACCGAGCACCGCGACCTTTTCTGGGCCATCAGGGGCGGCGGCGGCAATTTCGGAGTCGTGACGGCCTTCGAATTCCGCCTGCACGAACTCGGCCCCGAGGTACTCTCCGGCCTCGTCGTACACCCCTTTGCCGAAGTAGAGAGCGTCCTGCAGCAGTATAGGCAGGCGCTCGAAAATGCGCCGGACGAACTCACCTGCTGGGTGGTGATGCGCCAGGCGCCGCCGCTGCCCTTCCTTCCGGCCGAATGGCACGGCAAGGAGGTCGTCGTGCTCGCCATGTGCTATTGCGGCGATCTCGAAGCGGGCCAGAAGGCGGTGGCGAGGCTGCGGGCAATCGGCAACCCGATCGCCGACGTGGTATCGCCGCATCCCTTCGTCGGCTGGCAGCAGGCTTTCGATCCCCTGCTTGCGCCCGGTGCCCGCAACTACTGGAAGAGCCATGATTTCATGGAGCTTTCGGATCAGGCGATCGGCATTCTCACAGAAGCGATCCGGCAGTTGCCAGGCCCGGAATGCGAGATATTCATCGCCCATGTCGGCGGCGCCGCCGGCCGCGTTGCGGCCGAGGAAACCGCTTTCCCACAGCGCAACTCGCACTTCGTCATGAACGTGCACGGCCGGTGGCGTGAGCCGGCGATGGACCAGGCCTGCATCGACTGGGCGCGGCATCTCTTCGAGGCAGCAAAGCCCTATGCCGCCGGCACGGCCTACGTCAATTTCATGCCTGAGGACGAGATGGACCGGGTCGAGGCCGCCTACGGTGCCAACTATGGCCGGCTGGTCGAGATCAAGCGGCATTACGACCCGCTCAATCTCTTCCGGATGAACCAGAACGTCCGGCCGATAGAGGAACGCGGGGCGGCCTGAAGCGGGCGGCCTCGTCCGCAAGGTAACGCCTGGAGGCAGTTCATGAAGGAAACGACCCGCGAAATTCTTCAACGCGCGGCGGAGCACGCCGCGCGTTTCCGCGAGAAAATCACGGAACTGCCACAGCGGCCGGAGCTGTCGTATCCGGCCGCGTTGGAGAGGTTTCGCGAAGCTCTGCCGGAACGGGGAAGCGCCGCTACAAAAGTGATCGGCGAGCTTGCCGCCAAGGCCGAGCCGGGGCTTCACGCGATGACGGGGCCGCGCTTCTTCGGCTGGGTCATCGGCGGTTCGCATCCGGTCGGGGTTGCGGCAGACTGGATGACGAGTGCCTGGGGCCAGAACGCCGGTAACCACCATGCGGCGCCGGCCGCATCCGCCGCAGAGGCGATCGCCGCCAACTGGCTGCTCGATCTTCTCGATCTCCCGCGGGAGAGTTCCGTCGGTTTTGCGACCGGGGCTACGCTCGCCAATTTCATCTGCCTTGCCGCAGCGCGCGGAGAGGTGCTGCGGCATGCCGGATGGGATGTCGAGGCGCAGGGCCTCTTCGGCGCGCCGCCGGTCGCCGTGCTGATCGGCGACGACGCCCATGCGACGGTCTTTTCGGCGCTGCAGTTTCTGGGCTTCGGGCACGATCGGGTGCTTCGCGTCGGGACCGACGACATGGGCCGCATCACCGGACCGGCTTTCGCCGAGGCAGCGGCGCAGGTCTCCGGTCCCTGCATCGCGATACTGCAGGCAGGACAGATCAATACCGGCGCCTTCGACGCCTTCGCCGGCATCATGCCGATTGCCCGAGGTTTGGGCGCCTGGGTTCATGTCGACGGCGCCTTCGGCCTCTGGGCGCGCGCCACTTCCAGAAAGCGCGGGCTCACCGACGGGATCGACGAAGCACACTCCTGGGCGACCGATGGGCACAAATGGCTGCAGACGCCCTATGACTGCGGATATGCCATCATCCGCGATCAGGAAGCGCATCGCCGGGCGATGACGATCGCCGCGAGCTATCTGCCGCCGACCACCGAGGGCGAGCGGGACCCGAGCCATTTCGTGCCCGAACTGTCGCGCCGAGCCCGTGGTTTTGCCACATGGGCGATGATCAAGCATCTGGGGCGCGAAGGCATTGCCGCCATGGTCGACCGGCACTGCCGCGTCGCCCGCGCCATCGCCGAGCGGCTGAGCCGCGAAGACGGCATAAATGTTTTGAATGCGGTGGTCCTCAATCAGGTCCTGCTGCGCTTCGGAGCGGCAATGCCGGGTGAGGAAGGCGACCGGCTGACGGAGGCGACGATCGCCCGGCTGCAGGCCGACGGCATCCTCTTCGCCGGCGGCGCCGTCTGGCGCGGCCGCAAGGTGATGCGGCTCTCGGTCATCTCCTGGCTGACGGACGACTGCGCCGGCGAGGTGGCCGCCGGGGCAATCATCGCCGCCTGGCGCGCCGTTCGTGGTCGCACTGAGGTGTAAGGCGCTTTCGCCCGGTCTCGAAAGAAGGGCGGCGCGTATCGGAACCTCTCCACGCCCTTGCGGTTAGCAGGCGATGGGGCGGCTGTTCCATGATCGCGGCGAAGCCGCCGCGCCGTCTGAGGACAATGCAGCCGCTACCGCACCCCGACGTGCAACTCGAGGAGGAGCTCACATGTCACTGATGAAATTTCCGACCGTGACCGCTCTTGCGGCGCTCATGGCCTTCAGCACCGCAACGCCTGCGTCCGCCCAGGCACCCGCTCCAATTCCGCCCGCAGGAGAAATGCCGGCCCAGGACCAGGGCATTGAACTCGACATGCAACCCGGCGATCAGGGGGGCGCTGGAAGCGTCACCCAAGACGATCAGCCAGACATGATGCGCGAGGACACGATACGCGGCGACGGGAAACGCGGCGACCGGATGCGGCACCGCGAACGGATGCGGGGCATGATGATGCACCGGCAGACGATGCACCGCCAGATGATGAAGATCATGTTCGCCATCACCGATGCGGACAATGACGGCGCTCTTTCCTTCGAGGAGATCAGTACCATTCACAAGCGGGTTTTCGACAAGGTCGATGTCAACCGCGACGGCAAGGTCACGCCGGAAGAGATACAGGGCTTCTTCCACGATTAGGAAGGCTCCGCTACGCTGGATGAAAGCAGTTTTCCTCCCCGGGGACGGCTACGGCCGCCCCGGCCCGTCTCGTGGGGACCCTATGACATCACTCCAGTTGAAGCGCGTCTACCAGCCGCTCGAAGCGTCCGACGGGACGCGCATCCTCGTCGACCGGCTATGGCCGCGCGGCGTCACCAAGGAAAAGGCTGGCATCGACCTCTGGCTCAAGGACATCGCGCCGAGCGACGCGCTGCGCAAGCGGTTTCATGGAAAGCCGGAGGATTGGGATGCGTTCTGCGTCGCCTATGCGGAGGAGCTCGAGAGAGGGGCGGCGCAGGCGGCGGCGGTGGCGGAGTTGCGCGAACGGTTGAGAGAGGGGCCGCTGACGCTGCTTTATGCGGCGCGCGACGAGGCGCATAACAATGCGGTTGCGCTGAAGGCGTGGTTGGAGCGGGGAGGGGGATAGGCCTCTTAGATCACTATGATTTCAGGTCGGATGGGCCTAGAATCACGGAGGTAATCGATTCTAATAGGCAGGGCGGCATGCGGACGGAAAACCGCACGCAGTTCTCCTCGTCCCGCTCCGAAGACGTGGACAGTCACCGCCCTTGTTCATGCAACATTCGGTCAGTGGTTGCCGGTAGCCAACCGGGCATGCGGTAGCCGCATAGTAGCCATTCCTTGCATTCGCCGTGCCTGATACCGATCTATGCAATGAAAGCTTCGACCCGTACTCCAACAATAAACGTGGCATACGTCCGCCCGGCCGACCGGCCGCGCCTGCGGAGGCCGCCTTAACGATTAAAGGAGCCAGCAATGCGGGATTCTGCCAAGACCCTGAATGAGATGACGCCTCGCGAGCGCGCCAACCTGATGACACTCGTAGCGGACGCACTTGAGGCCACCGCGGACGAGGCACAGGAAATCGGCGATGATCGGTTTGCAGCAAACTCGATCAGTCTCGCCAGAATTATCAGCGGTTGCGCCGAAGACGTCGCGACGATGGATTTGCCGGCCGCGGAACTTCTTCTGCAACACGGTATCTCGCTGATCGCGCTGTTCCGGCGTGAAGCGCCGCCTGTTCTGCATTAGAGCGCTTCCAGGAAAAGTGTGTAACGGTTTTCCGTGCGGAAGCGTATTTTCGAAACGTTAGAGCGCTTCACTTTCGACGAACGGTGAAGCGTTCTACAGCGCCGCGCGTCTTATCAGACGCGCAAAGGTCGCTGTAGCACTTTGATCTGCTGCATGTGTTGTCCTTTGATCGGTTACGATCAAAGGACAACACATGCAGTAGGTCGTGTGCCTATGCCGGCCGAGCGGACCGGCTGAGCATGTCAGTGCACGCGATAGCGTGCGGCTCGATCACGGAACTGTGCCCCGGCAGGCCCAGGCGACGTTCGCAAAGGAGCGCGGCCCGTCGGGCCGGCCGGCCTCGTAGGCGTCGCGCACGGCGGCACCGGTGCGCGCCCGCTCTTCCGCATCGAGCGTTGCCGCATATTTTCCGAGCGGCCCTTCGCCGGCGCCGATCGGCGCCCAGTAATCGTCGAAGTTCCGGTAATCCATGCGGATCATCAGCTCGGTTTCCGTAACATTCGCGAGACCCTGCTCGACAAATGTCCGCTTCATTTCTCCCGGATGCATCATCGGCTGGAAGCAGTAGCGGGCGCGAAGCTGGCGCCCGCCTTCGCTGAGCGCCGCCACCGTGTCGACCATCATGCGCATGCCGGGCATTCCGCCGAGATGGTCCCACACCGCCGCCGCGACGATGCCGCCCGGACGCACCACGCGACGCATCTCCGCCACCGCCTTGTCCGCTTCGGGGACGAAATGGAGCACGAGAAGGGCGAAGGCACGGTCGAAGGCCCGGTCTTCGAACGGCAGGTCGCAGGCATCCGCTTCTCTTATCTTTATGCGCGGGTCGGTATTCCGCCGGGCTGCCTCCTCCACGAAGACGGGCGAATAGTCGATCGCCGCGATCTCTTCGAGCCTGGCGGCCTCGGCGAGCGCGAAGGTGAGACTGCCGGTGCCGCAGCCGACATCCAAAACTTTTTCGCCATCCGCGACGCCGGCAAAATCGATGAATTTCGGCGCAAGTTTCCGGCTCCAGCGGCCCATAAGCTGCTCATAGCCGGCTGCATCATGCACGTTGAAGCTTGATGTCATCAGTGCCTCCCTCGCCGCGGGTGGTAATCTAGACCTGTGAGGAGGGGTTGCCAAGGCGGTACGCGCCCGCGTCGGCAGACCTGCGCAGTGCAGCCGTTATAGACTCCAGCGAATCCCTTCAGGGCTTAAATGATGACTTGCTCTCCCAACTCGACCACCCGATTTGCGGGCAGATGGAAGTACTCGGTTGGATCAATCGCCGAGTCGGCCATGGCGATGAAGAGCTTGTCCTGCCACTGCGGCAGCCCTGATTGAGCATCCGCTATCAGTTTGCGCCGGCCGAGATAAATGGACGTCGACATTATGTCGAACTTAAAGCCTTCCTTTCGACAGCGCGCCAGGGCTCTTGAGACATTCTGATCGTCCATGAAGCCGAATCTCAACTCCAACCGGCTGAACCGGTCAGACAGCTTTGTAATTGTGTAGCGCTCCTTCTCGGGTACGTACGGGACCCTGGCGGTCTTGATGGTCAGGATGACGTTGTGCTTGTGTAGCACGTGATTGTGCTTGATGTTGTGCAACAAAACAGCCGGAGTCGTCTCGGGTGTTGCGGTCAGGAAGATCGCTGTTCCGGGGACGTCGACGGGAGCATGCTCGGACTTTCGTTCGACCATGGCTATGAACTGGCTAAGCGGAATGTCATGGCGGGCAGTCTTCTCCCGCAGCAGGCTGATGCCTTTCCGCCAGGTCCACATCATCGTGATCAAGGCGCCGGCAATGAGGATCGGCACGTAACCACCGTGTTGAACCTTGAACAAGTTGGCGCCAAGGAAGACTAGTTCAAGGCTGAACAAGGGAAGCAGAACCGTTGTAGCTGTCAACGCGGCCCAGCCCCATTGGCGCCGAACGAACTCGAAGGCAAGGATTGTATCGATCACCATCGCGCCGGTGATGGATACGCCGTATGCCGGAGCAAGGGATTCGGAACTGCCGAATACCAGCATGAGAGCGAGCACGCCAATCAGGAGGGTGGTGTTGACCAAAGGCAGATATATCTGACCCGTCTGGGTTTCCGAGGTGTAGCAGATCTCAAACCGCGGCAGGAAGCCGAGGTGAATCGCTTGCCGTATGAGCGAAAAGGCTCCGGTGATCACGGACTGGCTGGCGATGATCGTTGCTGCAGTGGCAAGAACCACCATCGGCAACAAGGCCCAGTTCGGGAACATCAGGAAAAACGGGTTCGAGATGGCATCCGGGTGGGATAACACCAGCGCGCCCTGTCCGAGGTAGTTCAATGCAAGGGCCGGGAACACGACCGTAAACCACGCCGACTGGATGGGCCGCCGGCCGAAGTGCCCCAGATCGGCATAAAGCGCTTCGGCGCCGGTCACGGTAAGGAAGATGGCGCCGAGCACGATAAAGCCGACGAGGCCGGCATTCCATAAGAAGCCGACCGCATAGAGCGGGTTGAAGGCTGAAAGGATCGCCAAATCGTCGCCGATATGCGCAATGCCTGCAGCCGCCATGACGAGAAACCAAATCAGGGTGATCGGACCGAAGAAAATCGAAACCGCCCCTGTCCCGCGTGGCTGGACGGCAAAAAGCAGCAGGATTATCACGACGGAGATCGGGAGGACGTAGTCGTCAAGCGCCGGCGTCACGAGCTTCAACCCCTCGACGGCCGAGAGCACCGACAGCGCTGGCGTGATCATCGCGTCGCCGATGAACAGGGAGGCACCGAGAACGCCGGCAAAAAACATCATGACCGGATACCTCGTTCCCTTCTTCAGCAACAGGGCCAGCAGGGACAGAGTGCCGCCCTCACCATCATTGTCAGCGCGAAGCAGGAAGAGCACGTATTTGATGGTGACGATGGCTGTAAGCGTCCAGATCACCAACGATACGAGGCCGATAACCTCTTCTCGCCCGACACCACCTGCCCCGAGTGGGCGCAGCGCCTCGCGGAAGGCGTAAAGAGGACTGGTTCCGATATCGCCGTAGACTACGCCGATTGCTCCAATCGTCAGCGCCAGAAACTGCGGCAGATTGTTCGCTTGAGCCGGTGCGTGGTCGAGGGAGTCGGCCATAGTTGTCCCTTGCTGCGGCGACGTGCTGATACATCTCGAAGAAGCTCAATGCCGTCGAGAGTCCAGCAACCGAACTAACTGAAACGCTTTCCTGTTTGTTCCTGCTGATGCTGCCTTTCGATTTTCTTAAGGCCTATTGAGATTCATCTGGAGTTTATGACGGCTGCCGCGAGATGGGTGATGGCGTCTCTCCTGGCCCTCATCTCTGTGACGAGCACAGGGATGAGGAGATCAAACAAGCCGTCCGGGTTATCCCGAATCTCAACAGGCCTCGGAACGAAAGCAGAGAAATTATACAACTACATGCGGATTCCGGGGATACCCGGATAGCTCCGGCGGCGTAGGCCGCTCGCCTTGCCGTTTAAGACTTCTTGCCCCCGGGTTTCTTTTTCTCGAGGCTTCCCTTGAGCGCCGCCATGAGGTCGATGACGTTGCCGGCGTGGACCGGCTCTCCCTCCTTGCCTTTTGGCTTGGCTACCTTCTTCGCAGACTTCCGCTTGCTTTCTATGATTTCGAGCAGCTTTTCCTGGACGGGATCGCCGACCATGTCGGGATTCCACGGTTTGCTGCGCTCTTCGATCAGCGACGTGACGAGGCTCATCAGTTTCGGATCGTTGTCCCCATCGCCGATATCGGCGAAATAGTTCTCCGGCTTGCGTACCTCGTCGCCATAGCGAAGGGTCCATACGACGATGCCTTTGCCGCACGGTTCCAGCATCACGGCGCGTTCGCGGCGGCCGATCACGAGCCGGGAAATGCCGGCGACCTTCTCGGCTACCATGGCGTCGCGGATCACACTGAATGCTTCATGGCCGACCTCGTCCGAAGGCGTAAGGTAGTGAGGCTTCTCCAGCCAGATCCATTCTATCGTATCGCGCGGAACGAATTTCTCGATGTCGATGGTCCTGGCACTTTCGAGAGCGACACTCTGCAGCTCTTCGTCCTCGATCACGAGGAAGTCGTTTTCGCCGCGCTCATAACCTTTTACCTCGTCGTCTTCGTCGACCTCCTTGCCGGTCACCGCATCGACGTATCTGGAGACGACGCGGTTGTTGGACTTGCGGTTGAGCGTGTGGAAGCGGACCTTCTCGGACTCGCTGGTCGCCGGCATCATCGAAACGGGGCAGGTGACGAGCGAGAGTTTCAGATAGCCTTTCCAATATGGACGTGGGGGCGCCATCGTTTTCCTCATCCCCTCTAGCTGGCGCGGCGGCGCTGGGCGGGCGCGCTCTTTGCAGCCGTTTTCGCCTTGGTCTTTGCCGCGCTTTCCTTGCCCGCGCGCTTCTTCGATGCCGCTGGCGGCTTTTTCATCCCGGCGCTCTGGCGCAGCGCCTCGAGCAGATCATTGGCTTTCGAGACCTTCGGCGGTGCGCGTTTCGGCAGCGACTTGCCTTCGAGCTTGGCCTTGATCAGTTCGGCGAGCGCAGCCTCGTAGCGGTCGTCGAATTCTTCGGCGGAGAAAGTGCCCTTCTTCATGCCGATGATGTGCTTGGCGAGATCGAGCATCTCGCCCTCGATCTTGATGTCCGGAATCTCCTTAAAGGCCTCCTTGGCGCTCCGGACCTCGTAGTCGAAGTTCAGGGTCGTAGCGATCAGTCCCTTGTCATGCGGTCGAAGCAGAACGGTGCGCATGCGGCGGAAGAGGACCGTTTGGGCGACTGCGGCGACCTTCTTCTTGCGCATGCCTTCCCGAAGCAGGGCAAAGGCGTCCGTGCCCATCTTGTCCGGGGTCAGGTAATAGGGCTTGTCGAAATAGACCTTGTCGACATCGTCGCAGGCAATGAATGCCTGGACCCGCAGGGTCTTGTCGCTCTCCGGAACGGCGGAGGCGACTTCTTCCGGCTCGAGGACCACGTATCGCTCGTCGCCGATCTCGTAGCCCTTGACCTGATCTTCCTTTTCCACCGGCTTGCCGGAGACGCTATCGACGAACTCGCGCCGCACCCGGTTTCCGGTTTCGCGGTTGACCGTGTGGAAAGCGATACGGTCGGAGGTCGACGTGGCGGTGTATAGCGCCACCGGCGCGGTCACTTCACCAAATCGGAGATAGCCCTTCCATTGGGCTCGTGCCGAGACTGCCATGGCTAACTCCCTGCATATCCAGGGGAGTCAACCGAATCGCATTCCGCTTTGTTCCGGTGCGGCGGCGAATCTCTTGGAAGATTTGCAGCCCATCGGAATGGGGATGACGAGGGTCGTCCAACGATCGGCTGACAAAGCGTCGTTCAGGAATCTCGTCATCCCGCTCAGATCACTCTGCGGCGCTCGGCACCGGCGTGTTGAGGAGCTGCTGCTCCCACAGGAAGGCGACGCCGCTGCCGCCGAAGTGCTGGATGAGAATCTCGGTCAGCTCCTCGACATGCTCGGTGCGCGCCCAATCGCGTTGCCATTCGCCGGTGAGCGCCATCACGGTCATCACGTTCGCGCCGGCTGCGATCATTCGCTGGATGGCAACTTCGTGAGACTCCTTCGAAATCCCGCCCGACGCGTCGGTGATCACGGTCACGTCCCAGCCTTCGCCGGCGGCCTGGATGACAGGCATTGCGACGCAGACCTCGGTCCACAGGCCGGCGATGATCAACTGCTTGCGGCCGGTCGCCTTGACGACGTTCACCACATTCTCGTCCTGCCAGGTGTTCACCCAGGTGCGATCGATGACGTCCTGGTCCGGAAATACGTCGGTGATCTGCTTAAAGAGAAGTCCACCGCGCGCCGCGATCACGCTGGTGAGAATGGTCGGAACATTGAAGGCTTTTGCTAGCTTCGCCAGCGCGGTCGTGTTGTTGACCACCATGTGCGGATCGTGGCTGTTCAGGTTCGCGAGCTGGTAAGGCTGATGGTCGATCAGAACGAGTACCGAATCTTCGGGGCGAAGAAGCGAATCGAGGCCGTTGCGAGGGGTCATCAAGACTTCCTTTCTCTGCCGCTATGGACGGCAATGGGTTCACGGGAGACACGTGCCCAAGGGCGACGTTGCCTGGGCCCAATTTGCTGTTCCCTCTGGTGATGCGGTAGTGCCATAGTCAGGCAAGCTGTGTCGCGAAATGAGGAACGCCGATGGATATCGAAGATCTGCAGACATTCGTCGCAGTGGCCGATGCCGGGGGCGTATCGGCCGCCGCTCGCCGGCTGGGCGTCTCCAAATCGATCGTCAGTCGGCGGCTCTTCCGGATTGAAGCGGAGCTTGGCGTCCAGCTTCTTGCACGAACGACCCGCGGCGCCGCGCTTACAGAAGCCGGAATTACGTTCAGGGAGCACGCGGCACGAGCCAGCGCCGAGATCGATGCGGCCAGGGAAACGATCTTCCCCACCGGTGAGTTGCGCGGCCGTCTGAGGGTTGCCATGCCGCTTTCATTCGGCCCGACCCACTTCGCCCCCGTACTTGCGGAAATGGCGCATCAGCACCCGAAGCTGCATATCCATACCTCCTACAGCGATCGCTTCGTCGATCTCATCGCGGAGGGTTTCGACTGCGCGATCCGGGTCGGGTACCTTCAGGACTCCAACCTGATCGCGAAGCGCATCGGGCCGATCTATGGAAAGCTCGTCGCGAGTCCGGAATATATCACAAGGCGCGGTTCACCTCAGACGCCGGATGATCTCGTCGCCCACCAGGCACTTATGCAGGGGACGGAAACCTGGCAGTTCATGAATGGCGACAGGATCGTTACGGTACAGCCGCAGGGCAGGTTCAAGGCGGACAACGCCGCGGCGCTCGCCGCCGCCGCGGTGGCAGGGCTCGGCATCGCCTGGCTCCCCGATTGCATCACGTATGACCATGTGGCCTCCGGAGCACTCGTTCCGATCATGACGCGCTATCCGCCACCTTCGGCGGGCGCCTATGTCGTCCGACCGCCCGGTCAGCATCCCGAGCGGAAAGTACGGGTTCTCACCGAGATGCTGATCGAGTACTTCGCACGAAACCCGGACGTTTGGGGCCTCGATCGTTAGAACACGAACTCGGCGAAGCCGTGAGCGATAGAATAGCTTGCTATCACTCAAATATTGCGGGTATCATGAGTTATAGAGAGGCGCCCTATAACTCATGATCTGGAACTGGCAGCAGGCCGATTGGCCAAAATTCACGTTTGAAGCGGCAGCGATTGAACCGTTCGAAAAGCAATTCCTGTTGCGCTCGGGCGAATTCATTGGTGCGTATCGGCATGTCCGGCCGGATGAGCGAGACACGCTCCGTATCGAGCTTATCAGCGATGAAGCCTTGAAGACCTCGGAAATCGAGGGTGAGACGCTCAATCGCGACAGCCTGCAATCCTCGCTCCGCAATCAGTTTGGACTCGGTTTCGATAACCAGCATATTCCGCCGCAAGAGCGCGGTATCGCGGAAATGATGGTCGATCTTTATCAAGGTTTTGCCAATCCGCTTTCCGACGAAGCGCTTTTTGCCTGGCACAGGATGGTCATGGCCGGGGAGCGGCGCATTGACACGATCGGGGCGTACCGCGCCCATAGCGACCCGATGCAGGTGATATCGGGTAGTATTGGCCGGCCCAAAATTCATTTTGAGGCACCGCCATCTAAACAGATAGCGACCGAGATGGAGAGGTTCATTGCCTGGTTCAATCAAACGGCATCTGATGGGGATGCACCGCTCTCGCCTCTGATCCGCAGTGGCATGGCGCATATCTATTTCGAGAGCATTCATCCGTTCGAGGACGGCAATGGCCGGATAGGGCGTGCGCTCTCTGAAAAGGCTTTGGCGCAAAGCCTCGGGCAGCCGAGCCTGATTTCTCTGGCCTTTACCATCGAGCGGAACCGCAAGCGCTATTACGACATGCTTGAGGCGAGTAACAAAGGCACAGAGATAACCGACTGGCTCGTCTATTTTGCGCAAACCGTTCTGGAAGCCCAGCAGACCACGATGCGGCGGGTCAATTTCTACATCGCCAAAGCACATTTTTACGAGCGGCTTGGCGGCCAACTTAACGAGCGGCAAAGCAAAGCGATTGCCCGCATGTTCCGCGAGGGGATCAACGGTTTCAAGGGTGGGCTGAGCGCCGAAAATTACATCAGCATTACCAAGGCGTCACGCGCGACCGCCACGCGTGATCTGTACGAGCTGGTGGAAATCGGCGGCCTGACCAGAACAGGAGAACGCCGCTACACGCGCTACCACCTCAATATTGATACCAATAGCGAGTGGTAGTGCGCGATGCGACCGCCATTTACACAAAAGGGCATGGGGTTGGCCTCGTGCTTCCATATTGCGACACCGAGGCGATCCAGGAACACCTGGCCAAGATCAGTAACGCCGCCGATCCCGGAGCACAGCCGTGCTCATTCTCGACCAAGCCGGCTGGCACGTCACGCCGAAGCTGAAGGTGCCGGAATTCTATCGCTAACGTTCCCTCGTGGCGGCAGTTGGCCGAGGCTGTTTAAAAAATCCGGAGGCCGCCTCGGGTAATCGGGTCCATCGACCGACTAGCCGACGGTCTCAACGCTCCGGCGGAACCACTACCATCAATGGCGCTGAGTTTTCCGGCCACGAAGGGTGCGTTGACATTCACAGGGGTTACGTTTCGCTAATGGCGGTTACCGTAGGCGGATAAACGGAGACAATCGCGACCTTAGACGTGATTGGCTAAGTTCTCTTTGTTTATTGAGAATGAGATGATGAAACACCTTGAAGCATTTACTCCCGAAGCCATTGCATCGAACCATTCGTGGTTGCCAGAGCTAGAACACTCTGCACTTACGCTCGAATCATACGTACAAGGTTACTTGTCCGATCCAGATGCATGGTGGTGGACCACCAACGATTACTCGTCAGAAGAGGGCGAGGTTGTTCTTCAGCGCGTCCTTGCAATTATTGCGCGAGCTCGACTGCCTGAACATGAAAAAGCTCTCGGCCAGTTAGGCGTTGGGCCTTTGGAAAACATGATGTCCGATGATCTGCTCAACATTCTCTCACAATGGATGCCCTTCTCCGATGCAATGTGCCATGCGCTAGGCTGTGTTCGTTTGGAGGGTGAACCCAACTCAGTGCAAAGACGTTTGCAAGCAATGATTTTCCAGTCGCGGGGCTGATTCTGCTGGAGAGGATAGGGCGAGAGCGCAGGTTTGCCGCTCAACCGCCGCCTAAGGCTGGCGTTGTTGTTTTCTCTTATGCTTGCAGGCGTGCGGTCGAAGCGTTGCAACTTATGAATAATTAAGGGAAGGTGCGCCCCGTCGGTGGTGGAGGAAACAGTGGGGGAATCAGAGTCGGCAATTATATCCGCCGTCCTAGTCTGGCTTTGGTCGGCGAAGCTCTCGGGGCAAGAAATACTCATGCTGAAGTCTGGAGAGGCTTCCTCATGATCGCTGCAGCTGCCATGCTGACGATGGCTCTATGGGCGTTGCCCTGTAGACGCCGCGCAAAAGCTCAAGGTCCCGGACAGAAATAAACCCGGCAGCAATCCGATTCCGCTGGGAGCTGTCCAAACAAACCGAGCCACCTCTATGCACAGTAGCCAAAACATTGAATATAATGCGCTCGTTCAAACTCAAGGCAACCACCACGCCACCATTGATCAGATTAGAGCGGTAGAGCAGGCATTGAATTTCAAACTGTCTGAAGAGTATGCTCAATTCTTGCTGCGACATAATGGCGGCAAGTGCCAAGGATTGGCATGCTCCATATCGCATCCAGTTCGTGGACAGATATCCATTCTGCTGGATAAGTTCCTCTCGGCCAGCGCTTCGAATGTCGATTCAGATCTGGTTCGGTCTTATAGATACTACGTCGATAGCGAGAGGATTCCCGCCTGGTTTCTACCGATTGCTGTAGACGTTGGTGCAAACATGCTTGGAATCGGCGTCAACCCGGCAGTGGCGGGAAGGATTTATTTCTGGGACCACGAAAGAGAGTTTTTGGATGACAATGGCGTCTTTGAAGTCGCCCTCAGCTTCGATCAATGGCTGCGAAACATCCATGAATTCCGGTGAAAGCACATCCCCACAACATTTCTCGTTGAAACAATGAACGCTGAGCTTGAATCTCTGGAAAAGAGCATCGGAATGCCCCTGCCGCAGGCGCTCGCCTTGGCGATTGAGAGTGCCACGATCCCTCGGCAAAATGTAATGTTCGAAACCGAAGACAAGAAAGTTGCGGGCTGGATCATCGAGTTCTTGTTAAAAGAACGCGGCGCAGAGGATAACGGCATCTGCGAAGCAGAATACCGTGAACTCGCATTGGGCGGAATGATCCCGAGCAATCTACTGCCAATCGCTGTCGTGGCCAACGGGGATCGAATCCTGATTTCCCTGACAGGGAAAGATGAAGGTCATGTCTATTACTGGGGCTGGTCCGAAGAGCCCGAGCCGCCGACGAACTCGTATAAATACATGCGTCGCATCTCGGAGAGTTTCAGTTCGTTCTTGAAAGGTCTGCAAACAGCGAAATAGTCGCGGACGCAGTGCGGCTCGAATCTCCAACCTGCTCGTCACTCACGACTTGGATCGACCGATATCGTCTACATGGCTTTGCACGCTCAGCCGATCGAGAGACGAGAAGGGCAGGTTGGTGAATATCTTCAGCCTGCGGTCGAGCTCCATCTGATAAATCCGCGTAGGTTTGCGCCTCGGAATCACTCGCAATTCCCAAAATTCAGGAAAAACAGTAATTTACGCTGCATCTCAGGGGCGAACGGTCAAGGTGTTATCGGTTTTCCGCGATAACGACGAGCCTAAAACTCCGCCATAGAAAATTCCGGGTCGTCATCGACAAGCTGCCGATGCAGCACGAAGTGTCCGAGCTCGTGGGCCCGGCGTTCTGCTTGCGATCGTACATGATCGCCCAGCGCCGGGGCTGACTGTCGCCCGGCACGAGAGCCCCTTCACGGCCAGGGAGATCTTCGGGGACGACATGCTCGATGTGACTGTCCGGAGAGATCTGTCTTGTATACACGTTTGTAAACCAGCGCGGATCCGTCTCCCGCAGGCTACGACGCCCACCTCGTGCTGCTCTTGCGGCCGGCAGCCAGGCACAGCACCCTGAGGACACCCATAAGGAGCCAGACGTGCAACGCTTCCAGAACCTGGTCGATCTGAACGCAACATCACTCGGCGCGATTACGGAGAGCTGGCTCAGAAACGACGCCGAAGTCCGGCCGGCTGAATCAGAGGACGTCAGGTCGTACGTCGACGAAATCCTGCATGCGGAGCTGGTGCCGCGTTCGACCCGGATGTGGTCAAAGCGCCACTGGGCGTCGAGCAGCATAAGCGCGTTTCGAGCTATCTTTCCGCGGCAGCGAGCGGGCTTCAAGGGCTATTGATCCGCCTCGCGTTCAGCGCCGATCCGGAAGTGGGCGAGCCGCACCTTCCTCCGTGCGATCTTGTTTCAGAACGGGTTCGACGTATCCGGATTCTACGCGACCGTCTCAAGGCGTCGTAACGCTTCATCAACCGCTCGGATGTTGCCGGCCTCCGGACAGGAGAGCCTTCATGAGCGGCGACCAATTCGACTGGATGCGCGAATACGATGGAACTCGCACCAGGGCAGCCGTCGAGCGATACGTCAGCCTGTGGGATTCGCGGCTCGATCTGACGGGCGATGATGCGCATCTCGTCTCTCAGGCCGCCGACTGGGTATGGCTGGCGGTATGCATCGCCTTTAAGTTCTCGCTGAAAAATTCCGCCCCGAACGCTCCTGGCGCGTTCGAAGTTTCAAAAGAACGTGTGGAACACGTCAACGGGCGCTTCAGCCAAACGGCGAGTAGATCTTTGTCGTTGGAGGACATGGCGGCAGAAGTCTATGACTATGCATAGGCTTCCGACGGTAGCCTGGGCAGTGCGCGCGACCGATGGATGTCGACCAGTCCGTGGCGGACATCGTCGCCGAGGCGGTCGAGTGGAGACGGCTCCTGAGGTGGAATCGTCAGAGGTCCTGACTTCTCATCCAGCCGCTCACCGTTTCCAAGGTCCGTCGTTCCTGGTCGGCTTCCAAGGCAGGTTGCATCGTAGCTCCATGCGCTAGTGAAGTGACCACATCGATGCTGTTCCCAAGCCCGTGGCCGCCATGTGTGACGAACGGGATGACGGTTCTGCCTGACAGATCGTCTGCCCTGAGAAATGACTGTCGCATGGACGTCTCCATCAATCCGGCTGCCGGCCTTTGCCGTAGTCGGCGTCGGACACCTTTTCCATCCACGTCACGGAGCTGCCGTTCAAGGATTCGGCGATCGCGAAATGAACAACAGGCTGGTCCGCGGAAGCGCCGTGCCAGTGCTTCACACGCGCTGGAATCCAGACGACGTCGCCCGGCCTCATGACCTCGACCGGTCCGCCTTCCTTCTGCACCCAGCCGATGCCCGAAACGACAAAGAGCGTCTGTCCGAGCGGATGCGTGTGCCAAGCGGTGCGGGCGCCTGCCGCGAAGGACACGGTAGCGCCGCCGACGCGGGCCGGCTCGTCGCTCTTGAAGAACCCGGAGGTCTCGACGCTTCCGGTGAAGTGTTGTTCCGGCGCGGCGGCCCTTCCTTCGCCCGAACGTGTCACCTGGATGTCCGGAGCGACTGTGGGAGCCGCCTTCGCCTCGCGGCTTTCAAAAACCTGCTTCAGCACCGGGACCGCGGACATCGCCCGCGGCCAGCCGGCATAGAAGGCGACATGAGTGATCACTTCCGAGGCTTCCGCCCGGCTGAGGTCGTTGTCCATCGCGCGGTTGGCGTGGAAAGGAAGCTGCTCGCGCTGGCCGATAGCCACGAGCGCGGCCATGGTCACGAGGCTGCGGTCGCGGGCCGAAAGGTCCGGCCGCTGCCAGAGATCGCCGAACAGCACCCGGTTGGTGAGGTCTGCCAGTGCCGAGGCCGTGGGCGCGACGTTCGTGTCCGCGGTCGCTCTGCGCGCCGCCTCCGCGCCGGCTTCGAGGGAGATGCGTGCGCCTTCGCTTCCCGCGACCGGGCCGATGCCTCGTTCCTCGAAGACCTTCTTCACCTCGGTCACCGCCGACATCGCATTCGGCCAGCCCGTGTAGAAGGCGAGCTGGATGATCACCTCACCGATCTCCTCCGGCTTCACGTCGTTGTCGAGCGCGCGGCGGACATGGCTTCCGGTCTGCGCCACCTTTCCGGTCGCGACGAGCGTCGCCACGGTCACGAGGCTGCGGTCGCGGGGCGCGAGCTCCTCGCGTGCCCATACCTCTCCGAAGAGAGCGTCGTCGGTGAAATGCCCCAGGCCGGGTGCCACCTCGTAGACGGCGGGGGGAGCGACGCGGCGGCGTTCTTCCTGTGCTTCCACGCCCGTGGCGGCGAGCGCCGACATTGCGATACCTACGGTCACGTTCTTCATGGTCAGTCTCCGTCGATTCCAGGGGTGGCGCGGCCGCTTAAACGGCCGCGTGTTGTTCAGACGCGCAGCAGCGTCTTGATCGCGCGGCGCTCGTCCATGGCGCGATAGCCTTCCGCGACGTCCGCGAGCGGCACCTCGAGGTCGAACACCTTGCCAGGGTTGATCTCGCGGTTCAGAACGAGATCCATCAGGTAGGGCAGGTAGCGGCGGACCGGGGCCGGGCCGCCGAGCAGGCTCTTCTGCTGGAAGAACAGGTTCTGGCCGTCGAAGGTGACCCCATGCGGCACGCCGACGAAGCCGATCTTTCCGCCCGGACGGGCGCAGTTGATCGCCTGACTCATCGACTCCTGCAGGCCGACGCACTCGAGCACGGAATCGGCGCCGACGCCGTCCGTCATCTCCTTGATGCGGGCGATCCCAGCGTCACCGCGCTCCGACACAATGTCGGTCGCGCCGAACTCGAGCGCCAGGTCCTGACGGCTCTTGTGGCGGCTCATGGCGATGATGCGGGCCGCACCCATCTGCCTGGCGGCCAGCACGCCCATCAGACCGACGGCCCCGTCACCGACGACTACCGCGGTCGAGCCTTCTTGGACTCCCGCGGCGTCCGCCGCATACCAGCCTGTCCCAAGCACGTCTGAAACTGCGAGCAGGCTCGGGATCAGGTCCTCCGAAGGCATCTCCGCCGTGGCGACTAGCGAGCCGTCCGCAAGGGGAACGCGGGCGTAGGGCGCCTGCGCGCCGACCATAAACTCGCGCTGTTCGCAGGACGACTGGAAGCCGAAGCGGCAGTGCGGGCAGGTGTTGTCGGACAGGCAGAAGGAGCCGACCACGAACTGGCCGGGCCTGACCGCCTTGACGTCGCTGCCGACCTCCACGATGACGCCGCAGTATTCGTGGCCCATCGCCTTCGGCTCGCTCGTGTCGTTCGCGCCGCGGAAGGGCCAGAGATCGGAGCCGCAGATGCAGCTCGCGGATAGCCTGATAATCGCGTCGGTGGGTTTCAGGATTTTTGGCTCGGCGACTTCCTCGCAGCGGACGTCGCCCGGCCCGTAGAGAACTGTTCCCAGCATGTTCGTGTCCTTTCACAAGGATTGGAGAGAGGCCGCCGTCACTTCGGCTGAAGCTCTCCGTAGAAGCACGAGACGGTGACGCCGCCATCGACTAAGAAGTCGCTGCCCGTGATGAAGGCGCCGTCGGGGCCAATCAGCAGGGCGGCAAGCGAGGCGATCTCGTCGGGAGTCCCGGCTCGGTCGACTGGGGAGAGGTCGATCATCCGGCGGTAGCCTTCGCCGCGCGGTCCAGTCAGCTCGTCCTTTGCGATAGGCGCCCCTGTAGTAGACGGCCTCGGCGGCTTGCCTGCCCTGGCCCTCCGCGTTGACGGTCAGCACGACGGCGTCGATCCACGTGACCCTTGGCCAGAGCCGCATCGACGACCAGCCGGCCCACGCTGCCCGTCGCTCCGATGATCAGAATGTTCAAGCGCTGCATCCTACCCTTCCTTGTACGATGACACGGAAGGTAGCGCGGCGCGATTGATCCGATTAGACGCTGCTCACGGCATGCTCTTATGACTCGGGTTCATGACTGGAGTGAAGTTGGATCTATGAATTCAGTGCATAACCACATGCCGATCATGCGGCCTAATCGAAATTCCTGCCGAGGCCTATCTTGCTGCGAGGCCATCATCAGAGGTAGACGATCATGAAAAAGAGAACACTTGGACAAGCACTGGAGGTCAGCGCGCTCGGCTTCGGTTGTATGGGTCTTAACTTCTCCTACGGCCACTCGCTCGGCAGCGACGAGAGCATCAAGCTTATCCGCGACGCCGTCGACCGCGGCGTCACCTTCTTCGACACGGCGGAAGTCTACGGGCCGTTCACCAACGAGGAGATCGTCGGCGAGGCCCTGCGGCCGGTCCGCGAACAGGTCGTCATTGCCACCAAGTTCGGCTTCAACATCCAGGACGGCAGGATGGCCGGCACCAACAGCCGTCCCGAGCACATCAAACAGGTGGCGAATGCGTCGCTGAAGCGTCTCGGCATCGACGTCATCGACCTCTTCTACCAGCACCGCGTCGATCCTAATGTTCCGATCGAAGACGTTGCGGGCGCAGTCAAGGACCTGATCGCAGCCGGCAAGGTACGCCACTTCGGCCTGTCCGAGCCCGGCGTGCAGACGGTCCGGAAGGCGCACGCCGTCCAGCCGGTTACGGCTCTTCAGAACGAGTATTCGCTCTGGACGCGCGGCCCGGAGACCAACGGCATCCTCGAAGCCTGCGAGGAACTCGGTATCGGTCTCGTCGCCTACAGCCCGCTTGGCAAGGGTTTCCTGACCGGCGCGATGGGCAAGGACAACAAGATCGCCGAGAACGACTTCCGCAAGATCCTGCCGCGCTTCACGCCGGAAGCCATGGAAAAAAACCAGGCGCTCATCGACCTCATCCGCCGCGTCGCCGACGAGAAGAAGGCGACGCCCGCCCAGATCGCGCTCGCCTGGCTGCTGGCGCAAAAGCCGTGGATCGTTCCGATCCCCGGCACGACCAAGCTCCACCGCCTCGAGGAGAACCTTGCCGCAGCCGAGATCGAACTGACGGCGAGCGATGTCGCCGAACTCGACGATGCCGCCGCCAGGATCCAGGTCGAGGGCGAGCGCTATCCCGAGCATCTGATGAAGACAACCGGTCTCTGAAGCGTGCGAAGGCGCCGCGACCGGAAAGGTTGACCATCGTCCGATTGCCTGCTTGAAATCAGCGAACCGACGACGTCGATATCGGGAGTTCATTAGTGAGGCGGGAGGAACTGGTCGATCTCAACGCGTTCATGACCGTGGCGGAGGAGCAGAACTTTACGCGGGCAGCGGCGCGTCTCGGCACCTCGCAGTCGGCGCTCAGCCACACGATCCGCCGGCTCGAAGCTCGGCTCGGCGTCCGGCTGCTGACCCGCACGACGCGCAATGTCGCGCCGACGGAGGCGGGGGAGCGACTATTGGCGACGCTGCGGCCGGCGCTCGACAGCATAGGCGCCGAGCTTGCTTCCCTGACCGAGCTTCGCGACAGGCCGGCCGGCAACATCCGCATCACGACGTCGGAACATGCGGCGACGACCGTTCTCTGGCCGGCGCTGCGCCGGCTCCTCCCGGAATACCCCGACGTCAACGTGGAGCTCAGCATCGATTCTAGCCTCGCCGACATAGTCGGCGACCGGTTCGACGCAGGCGTGCGCCTTGGTGAGGCGCTCGCCAAGGACATGGTCGCCGTTCGCATCGGGCCGGACCTGCGGATGGCGGTCGTCGGCTCCCCGAGATATTTCGAGGAGCATACGGTCCCGACGACGCCGCAGGACCTCTCGTCGCACCGCTGCATAAACCTGCGAATGCTCAGCGGCGGCGGCCTCTATGCCTGGGAACTGGAGAAGGACGACCGGGAGCTGCGCGTTCGCGTGGACGGCCAGCTCGCCTTCAACAACACCAACATGATCGTGCGCGCCGCCGAGGACGGGTTCGGGCTGGGATTCGTGATGGAAGACCACGTTCGGGACAGGGTGGCGGACGGACGTCTGGTGAGGGTGCTGGAAGACTGGTGTCCTCCCTTTGCAGGCTATCATCTCTATTATCCAAGCCGAAGGCAGCCATCGGCGGCGTTCTCGGTGCTCGTCGACGCACTGCGCTTCAGAGGGTAGTTCCGTGGTCGGCAAGTCGACGACGCATTCTGAATTGACCATTCGTGAAGCCCGCCTCGAAGATGGGGAAGTCATCGGCCGGTACGCCGCCGAGCTCATGTCGCTGCATCATGGCTGGGACCCGAGACGGTTCATCGCGCCCGATTCGTCGACTCCGGAGAAGTACGCCCGGTACCTGACCAGCCAGATCGGCCGGAAGAACGTCGTCGTCCTGGTGGCCCAGGCGGGCGGGCAGGTGATCGGCTATTGCTACGGCGCGAACGAGGGCCCCGACTACATGTCCCTTCGAGGACCGGGGAGTGTGGTGCACGACATCTTCGTCGACGAGAGGTCGCGAGGATGCGGCATAGGGCGGCGTCTTTTACAGGCCGCCGTCGCTACGCTGACGGGGCTGGGAGCGACGCAGATCGTGTTGTCGACCGCCTATCTCAACGAGGCTGGCCAGCGCTTCTTCCGGTCGGCCGGCTTCAGGCCGACGATGGTCGAGATGACCATTTGAGGGATCGCTGCGCAAGATCCTGCCACCTTTCACGGATCCCGCCATCGCAGCCGGTCTATGACAAGAGCGAATGCGGGCGTGTGCCGGTGACGGCTCGGATAGTAGAGGTGGAAGCCGGGAAACGGCGCGCACCAGTCGTCGAGAACCTTGACCGCCTCTCCGCCCTCCAGGACCTGCTCGGCGGTGTGCTCCATCATCCATGCAAGTCCGAGCCCGCGGCGAACGGCGTCGATCTGCATGTTGCGGCTGTTGCAGATGATCCGCCCGCTTACCCTGACCTTGACTTCTCGCCCGTCCTTTTCGAAATCCCATGGAAGGATGGCCTTCGACGTGGGCATGCGGGTCAGGATGCAGTCATGCGCCATCAGGTCGTGCGGCTCGGTCGGAACGGCATGCCTTTCGAAATACGATGGCGCGCCGACCACGACCATCCGCTCCATCGGTCCGATGCGGACCGCCACCATGTCCTTCTCGATGTGCTCGCCGAGCCGGACGCCCGCGTCGAAACGTTCCTCGATGATGTCGGTGAGCGACGCGTCGGCGCTGATCTCCACGTTGAGATCGGGGAACTCCTCCAGCAGCGGCATCAGCCTTGGCCAGAGCAGCCTTTCCGCAGCGATGGCGCTCGAGGTGATGCGCACCGTGCCCGCGGGGCGCTCGGCCTGCCCGCGCAGGTGATTGATCGCGTTCTCGAGCTCAGTGAGATGAAGGTCGGCGTATTGCAGCAGTTGCGCCCCAAGCTCCGTCGGCGAGACCTTCCGGGTCGAGCGCGACAGAAGCCGCATCTGCAGCTTGTCCTCCAGGTTCTTCACCGTCTGACTTAGCGACGACTGGGCTACTCCCAGCCTTGCGGCCGCCTTTGTGAAGCTCTGCTCACGCGCAACGACGGCGAACGCCGCCAAGTCGTCGAATATCTTCAGGGCCATAGATCGGAAATTCCTATAAGTTCAATCTCGATTTAGCAGGTTATCATCGACCGATGAACCGTTAAGTTCGCGGGAAACGTCCGGGCATGGGAGTTTCGATGAACTACGGTATTTCACGAAGAAGCGTTCTTGCGGTGGGCGCGGGGATTGTCGGTAGTTACGGATTGGGGGCCGGGCGGGCTTCCGCCGCGGAGCCTGTGACCGTGACCCTCGATGCCGGCGAACTGCGCGGAGTGCGATCGGACGGAGTCATGCGCTTCCGGGGCATCCCCTACGCGGACACGACGGCAGGATCGAACCGCTTCAAGGCGCCGCAGCCCGTCAGGCCATGGACCGGAGTGCGCGACGCGACGCGCCTCGGGCCGCTTGCACCCCAGGTCAAGGCATCGATGGGCGACGGCAAGGATCCGATCTTCGAGTGGTACCACCAGCCGGAACCGATGGGCGAGGACTGCCTTGTCCTCAACGTCTTCACGCCCGAAACGTCCGGCTCCCGCCCGGTCCTGTTCTACATCCACGGCGGCGGCTACATCAACGGCGGCGGCGGCGGCACCGGCCTCGACGGTGGTCCGCTGGCGACCTTCGGCGACGTCGTGGTCGTCACCATCAACCACCGCCTGAACGCGTTCGGCTACACCGCCGTCGACGATCCCGCGTTCGAGGACGCTGCCAACGCGGGACATCTGGACATCGTCGCGGCGCTCGCCTGGGTTCGCGATAATATCGCCAGGTTCGGCGGAGATCCCAGGAACGTCACGCTGTTCGGCCAGTCCGGCGGCGGCTCGAAGATCATGTCGCTCATTGCGATGCCGAGCGCCAGGGGACTGTTCCACAAGGCCATCTCCATGAGCGGTGCGGCCGGTCTCTCGCTCGATCCCAAGCCGGCGATGAAGCCATATGTCGACGCCTTCCTGAAGGAATTCGGAGTCGACGATCTGCAGGCCGTGCAGGGCGTCGACTTCGACGAGGTCCTCAAAGCGCGGCTTCGGGCCGTGTCGGCTTCGGGTCTTGAGGGCGCCCGGCCCGTCATCGACGGAAAGCACATCCTCCACCAGACGATGTCGCCGGAGGGAATGGCTGTCCACGGCGGAATCCCGCTCATTCTTGGCCACACCGAGTCGGAGGCGACGCTGTTCTTCCGCGACGACATGCGGAACTTCAGCCTGACGGAGCCGCAGATGCGTTCCCGGTTGCGGACCGCTTACGCCATAGACGACCGCAAAGTCGACAGGATCGTCGCAGCCTATCGTGCCGCCGAGCCGCGGATGACGCCGTCACAGATCATGATCGCGGTCGCTTCCGACGTGCAGTTCCGCCTGCCTTTGACAACGGCGGCGCGCCAGCGGACCGCGGTAGCCGGGCAGGCGCCGGTCTGGATTTACGATTTCGGCTGGTCGATTCCCGCCTTCGGCGGCGTCCTCGGGTCGCCTCATGCCGTCGACATTCCGTTCGCGTTCGGAACGATGGAAGCGGCGGCCGCGATGATCGGCTCAGGAGACAGCGGCCCGGAGACGGCGTTGAACATGATGGACGCGTTCGTCTCGTTCGCCCGTACCGGAAAGCCCTCCAGTCCACGCATGCCGAAATGGGCGCCTTTCTCCACCGGCTCGGAACCGACGATGCGGATCGACAGGAGGTGCCAGGTTTTCGAGAGATGGCGGAGCGACGCCCTGAACGAGGTCTCCGACCTGAAGATCGACCCGTTTAACCGGGCGTCCCTCTACCGTTACGCCGAGTAGAGGAATTCGGGCCGACGGTGTCGGCCGCAGATCGCCGCGGCGCCAGGTCGAGCGGCCATCCGCCTGGTGCGCGTCGCACCGAGGCGCCACGAACGAAGGAAGGACCGACTGGATGAAGCTGATCGTGAATGGGGAGCAGCACGAGCTCGACATCGAACAGGACGCACCGCTCCTCTGGGTGATCAGGGAAGAACTCGGCCTGACGGGGACAAAGTACGGCTGCGGGCTCGCGCAATGCGGCGCCTGCACAGTGCTCGTCGACGGAATGGCGGTCCGGTCCTGCGTCACGCCCGTGTCGAGCGTTGACGGTGCGTCAATCACTACGATCGAGGCGGTTGAACAGGACGAGGTCGGAGCTCGGGTCGTGGAAGCCTGGGTCAGGCATCAGGTGCCCCAGTGCGGCTACTGCCAGTCCGGCCAGGTCATGGCGGCCACCGCGCTGTTCAAGCAGAACATGAATCCTGACGAGACCGACGTCCAGGTGGCCATGACGAACTATTGCCGCTGCGGCACCTACAACGCCATCTCGGAGGCCATCGCCTCCATCAAGGAGGCTTAGGATCATGACCGGCCACCAGCCCCTCCAGCCGCGCGCGCTTGTCATGAGCCGTCGCGGCCTCCTAGGCGGAATGGGCGCGCTTGCGCTAGGCGTCGCACTGTCTCCACGCATTTCGCTCGCGCAGGCGACCGGGCAGGCGCCTGCCGACACTCCCAATCCGCTCGAAGCCATCCTCGAACTGCGTCCCGACGGTACGGTCTTCCTGCAGATGCCATACGTCGAGGGAGGTCAGGCCACCTCTACCGCCATGGCGCAGCTCGTCGGCGAGGAGCTGGACCTGGATCCTGCGATGTTCACGGTGGAATGCGCACCGCCGCTCCCTGCGTATGTCGTTCCAGGAACTCGCAGGACGACCGGTGGAAGCTCGTCGGTCAGGCGTTCCTACATGCCCATGCGCAAACTTGGGGCCACGGCGCGCGCGATGTTGATACAGGCCGCCGCAGCTCGTCTCGCCGTCCCAGGCGCGGAGCTCGCGACCGAGCCCGGCCGCGTGATCCACCCATCTTCCGGACGATCGCTTGGTTATGGCGAACTGGCGCGTGCGGCCGCGGAACTGCCAGTTCCGGCGACTCCCGAGCTGCGCTCGCCCGAACAGTTTCGCTGGATCGGCAAGCCGGTGGCCCGCATCGACGGCCGCGACAAGTCGACGGGCCGCACCCGCTATTCCATCGACGTCAGCATGGAGGGGATGTTGCTCGCCTCGGTCAAGCATGCGCCGAGGCTTGGCATGCAGGTGAGACGGCTTCTAAACGAGGATGCCGTGCGCGCGATGCGAGGCGTCCACTCGGTCCATGCGCTCGCGGGCTGCGTCGCAGTGGTTGCCGACCGTTGGTGGCGGGCGAACCGCGCTGTGGAAGCGCTGCAGGTCGAATGGAGCGAGGCCGCGGAACCGGGTCGGTTCGTCATGCGGGCGGACTTCTCGACCGCAAAGGCGCGCGAAGAGATGCGCACCGCTGATGGGCCGCGATATAACGCGGAGGACATCGGCGATGCGGAAGGTGTGCTTGCCGCCGCCGATAAGGTCGTCGAAGCCGTATACGACGTGCCCTTCGTGTCCCATGCGCAGATCGAACCTCCTTCAGCCACAGCAAGCTGGAACGACGCGGAGGGGACGCTTGAAATATGGTTGCCAAACCAGGCGCCGGACCGGTTCATCAAGATGATCTCCGACGCCTCGGGGATTGATCCTTCGAAGATTACCCTTCATTCGCCGACGCTTGGTGGCTTCTTCGGTCGCCATTTCGTGTATCCCCACTCCAGCCCGTTTCCGCAGGCTGTTGCGCTGACCCGTGCTGTGGGCCGCCCGGTCAAACTGATCTGGAGCCGCGAGCAGGAGTTCTTGCGCGATGCACCGCGTCCGCTGGGCATGGCCCGGATGCGGGCCAGCATCGGCGCCGATGGGATGCCGACCGCGTTAAAGATCGAAGCCGTCTGCGACTCGCTCGTCGCCAGCATGGGAGCGGCCCGCGAAGCGGCCGACCCGACGGCCGTAGAGGGCCTGGCCGAACGCGTCTACCAGTTCAAGAACCGCAAGGTCGACCACATCGCCTATCGTTATCCGGTGGTCGTCGGGGCGCTTCGTTCTGTCGGGCACTCCCTGAACGATTTCTTCATGGAAAGCTTCGTCGACGAGATGGCCGACGCCGGCGGCATCGATCCGCTGGAATGGCGGCGTCGGATGGTTTCCGACAGTGCCAGACACCTCGCTCTGCTCGACCACGTCGTGGAGATGTCAGGCGGCTGGCGGCGCGGGCCTTACACGGCCGGGGACGGGACGAAGCGGGCGCGGGGAATCGCCATGGCCTCTCCGTTCGGAAGCGAGACGGCGACAATCGCGGAGGTTTCGATCCGCGATGGCGAGGTTCAGGTCCACGACATCTGGACGGTGATCGACCCCGGCCGGATCGTCAATCCGACGTCCGTGCGCATGCAGATGCAGGGCGGCACGGCGCTCGGCCTATCGCTGCTTCTCTCGGAAGGGTTGGAATTCGAACACGGCAAAGCGGTCGCGCGAAACTACGACGGCTATCCGATGATGGCGCCCTACCGCATGCCAAGGGTGCATGTCGGCATTATCGAAAGCGGCGCGGAAATGGGTGGCGTCGGGGAGATCGGCGTGCCGGGCGGCATGTCGGCGGCGGCCAATGCCGTTGCGCGGCTGAGCGGCGAACGTCCCCGCAGTCTACCCCTGTCGAAGACGCGGTTCGCAGCGGGAGCATAGCCGCCGTCTACCTTCCGCCGGAATGCCGGCCTGGTTTTCCCTTTCTCCAAGAACGGACGCTTCCTTGAAAACTGCTCTTCGTGTCTTCGCGATCCTCTGTCTGCTGATCGCCGCCGGCGTCTGGGTCGCCACCAGAACGCCAAGCTCGCCGTTCGATGGTCGCCCGGCCAGCGCAGAAATCTCGATCGAGAAGGGGGCCTATGCGGCGCGTCTGGCGGATTGCGTCGCCTGTCACACGGCGGAGGGCGGCGCGCCGTTCGCCGGTGGGCTTGCCATGGCCGTTCCGATGCTCGGGGCGATCTATTCGACGAACATTACCTCGGACAAGCTGACGGGCGTCGGCGACTGGACGCTGGCCGAGTTCGACAACGCCGTGCGACGTGGGGTCGGTCGCGACGGACGCAGGCTCTATCCGGCGATGCCTTACCCGTCCTACGCAAAGATGGACGACGCGGAGGTCGAACAGCTTTATGCATACTTCACCCGGCACGTCGATCCGGTCGCGGCGCCCAACCGCCCTTCGGAAATTCCGGCGCCGATGAACACGCGCTGGCCGCTTGCCTTCTGGAACGCGGTATTCTCGCCGGACAAACCTTACACGCCGGACACGTCGAAGAGCGACGCCTGGAACCGAGGCGCCTATCTTGTCCAGGGGCCGGGGCACTGCGGTTCCTGCCATACGCCGCGTGGCGTCGCCATGCAGGAGCAGTCGCTCGATGAAAGCAGCGACGCATATCTTTCAGGCGCACTTCTGGACGGCTGGTACGCGCCCAGCCTGCGCGGCGATCCGGGCATCGGGCTGGCGGACTGGAGCGAGGACGACATCGTCGCCTATCTGCGCGACGGCAGGAACCGGCACGGCGTCGTCTTCGGATCGATGCTGGAGGCGTTCAACAACTCGACCCAGTTCATGACGGACGCCGACCTGAGCGCGATGGCCGTCTACCTCAAATCGCTCGGACCTTCTTCGCAAAACCGTCGCACCATCGTGACGTACGACCGCGCCGACATTCTGCGGCCCGCCGATGATGCAGGGGCATGGATCTACGCTACGCGTTGCGCCACATGCCACGGAGCCGACGGGAAGGGCCGTGCGCCGTCCATACCGCCCCTGGCCGGCGTCAGCTCGATGCTGGCAGACAGCCCGGAGTCCGCGATCAACGTGACCCTCAACGGCGGCGGACGGCTTGTCAAAGGCGGCCTGCCGGATCTCTATCGCATGCCGCAGATGCGCGCTTCCCTGACGGATGCCGAGATCGCCCAGGTGCTCACCTATGCACGAGGAGCCTGGGGCAACACCGGCGGGGCAGTCGACCCCAAGAAAGTTCGGGAGCTTCGAAACACCACCGATCCCGCCAGTTCGGAGGTCATCATCCTCCAGATGAGATGATCGAACTTCGACGACCATCTTGGCAGGTATTCGAGGACGATCGTCAGGTCTGATCCCCGCGACGTCCTCGATCGGAACCTCCGGATCGACCCGGTGCTGATAGCGAGGCTGTTCTTGCCGCGGCCTTGAGAGATACGGCAGGAATCTTGGTGTGATCTTAGACCCGTTTCGACGCTGCGCTCTGAACGCAACCGAGCCGGCGGATTTTGCCGCGCACGTGAGGGAGGAGAACAGCGCTCAAGCCGCGCGCTCCTTTCCATGGCATCCAGCCGGCGAAGAAGGCGAGGGCTGTTTGTCACTGATCGCGAACACCGGCCGTCTCTTTCGGCTTGGTGTCACCAGGGGAGGCCACCGACCGGCGGGGCTGTGCACGGAGTTGGGCTGAGGCTCGTGTATTCGCGAGACTGCGGGTCGAAGGTCGCAAACATCGTGCGTGCAATCGACGAACAGTTTGGATGGCTCGCCAGGGCTGTCTCGGTGCGCGCCGCGGCGACCGCTTCGTCGTCACCGTCGATGCCGATCCAGCACCGGAGCCTCCCAGGGTTCACCGGATCGATCGTCGGGAAGGTCATCTCCGACACGTTCCAACCCGAGAACAGCGCGGCCGTGGCGACTTCCTCTCCCATAAACCCCGTTCTGACCAAGCCGACCACATTGCCAGCTCGGTTGAACACCGGTCCGCCGCTCATTCCGCCGGGCCAATTGGCAGCCACGCGGATCATGGGCCAGGGGCGCGTGCTCCCGTTGGTGAAGGGCACGATCTCTGTGATCGCCGCTAGTGAGCCATAGAGGTACTGCCGCATCGGCCGGTCGTCGCTCTCGTCGGGCATCTTGCGGTCCAGGTCCGCAGAGCCGAGAGCCATCACCTCGTCGCCGATGCTGGGCCGCCAGCGGCAGTCGACAGGAAGAAATCCTTTCCGGCTGTCATTTGTTTCAATCCAGATTGCAGCAAGCTCCGTGGCAATCAGCCGGTTACCTAGCATGCCACAACTTACGCACAGGAAATATCAGCCGTGGCATCACACGGCTTTTGTGCGACCCCAGCCACCATCTCGTCTGATCTTTCACAATTACTCAGGATAGCCGCCAAGGGCATCCTGAACGGTCAGGCGCATTTCTATGGCGGAGAAATTGCAAGATCTAGGCTCTCAGGCGCAAACCTAGGCGGACTTGCCACCATCAAGACACGTGAAAGGCTTGCTTGCGGCGGAATTTGGCGCACCCGACAGGATTCGAACCTGTGACCTTTGGAATCGGAATCCAACACTCTATCCAGCTGAGCTACGGGTGCATCCGTTTGGCGGCAGGGCCGCCGAAGCAGGCTGTGAGCGGTTCTTAGCCTAGCTTGCGCGCCGCTTCAATGGTGATTGAGGGAGTTTGCAGCGGAAATTTGCGTTTAGTGTTCGCGGTAAGCGGCTTGCGCGAGGAAAATGCCGCGTCCGTCGACGCGGCATTGGCGGCGTTCGTGGGGTCTCACGCCATCTGCATGGCGCCGGGGCCGGGAATGGCCTTGGGGGGCACCTTGCCCATGATGATCATGCCGAGCACCTCGTCCTTGGTCACGTCCTCGGTGCGGGCGTGGCCGACGACCTGGCCGTTCTTCATGACGGAGACGCGGTCGGCGAGGTCGAAAACGTCGTGGATGTCGTGGCTGATCAGGAAGATGCCGATGCCTTCGCGCTTCAACTGCTTGATCAGCTCGCCGACCTGCGCGGTTTCCTGCGGCCCGAGTGCCGCGGTCGGCTCGTCCATGATCAGGATGCGGGCGTCGAAGAGAATGGCGCGGGCGATCGCCACCGATTGCCGTTGGCCGCCGGAAAGCGCCTTCACCGGTTCCTTGAAACGCTGGAAGTTGGGGTTGAGCCGGCCCATCACTTCGCGGGCCTTAGCTTCCATCGCCACGTCGTCCAGCGTGCCCCAGGGGGTGCGCAGTTCGCGGCCGAGATAGAGATTGGCGGCGGCGTCGACATTGTCGGCCACGGCGAGTGTCTGGTAGATCGTCTCGATGCCGTATTTCTTGGCGTCGCGGGGATTGTTGATCTCGGCCGGCTCGCCATTGATCAGGATCTCGCCGGCATCGCGCTTGTAGGCGCCGGAGAGAATCTTGATGAGCGTCGACTTGCCGGCGCCGTTGTGGCCGAGGAGGGCGACGACCTCGCCGGGATAGAGATCGACGGAGGCATCGTCCACCGCATGGATGCCGCCGAAGGAGATGGAAATGTTCTTCATTTCCACGAGCGGAGTGCGTTGTTCAGTCATGTTCGAACTCCTGATTATTTTGCGCGGGCGCGGTAGACGGTGTCGAGCCAGACGGCGGTGACGAGCACGACGCCGACGACGATCCGCTGGAAGGGCGTATCGATTCCCAGAAGCACCATTCCCGACTGCAGCGATTGCATGACGAGCGCGCCGATCATCGCGCCGGCAATGGTGCCGACGCCGCCGGCGAGCGAGGTCCCGCCGATGACTGCGGCAGCGATGGTGTAGAGCTCGTCGAGTTCGCCCTGAGCATTGGTCGCCGCATTGAGGCGCGCCGTCGAGATAGCCGCCGCAATGGCGCAGAGCACGCCCATCAGCGTGAAGATCTTGACGGTGACCCAGCGCGTCTTGATGCCGGCGAGCTCGGCCGCTTCCGGGTTGCCGCCGAGCGCGAAGACGTAGCGGCCGAAGCGAAGGCGGGTGGCGATGAAGGTCATGACGATGCCGACGACGATCGCGACCAAAACGGGAATGGCAATGCCGTGCGAGATCTGCAGGCCGCCGTCCGGCCAGGCGATGCCGTTCGCATCGGCATATCTGCGGGCGATATTGACCGGCCAGTAATAATGGTTGGCGACGGCCACCGCGCCAAGCACCAGAGCGCAGCCGAGGATCGACAGGAAATACTCGGCCCAGACAGGGCGCAGAGGGAAGCCGAAGCGCTTTCGCTGCTTGCGCGAATTCAAAATGGCGCCGACGATGGCGATACAGGCGAGAAAGCCGACGATCCAGCTTGCCGTCGCCCCGATGGAGCCCTCGGTGCCGCCACCCATGAGGCGGAAGGTGGCGTCCATCGGCGCAACCGTCTGGCCGCTCGTCACGAACCAGGTCGCGCCGCGCCAGACCAGCAGGCCGCCGAGCGTCACGATGAATGCGGGAACGTTGAGGAAGGCGACGATCGATCCGTGAAGCGCGCCGATGGCGCCGCCGACCGCGATGCCGCAGGCAAGGGTGATCGCCCAGATGGCGGGGTGGCCGAGCCCGAGATATTGCGGCAGGACCTGCGCCTGCAGGACGCCCATGATCATGCCGCAGAAGCCGAGCACGGAGCCGACCGAGAGGTCGATGTTGCGGGTGACGATGACCAGCACCATGCCGGTCGCCATAACGGCGACGGACGAGGTCTGGACGGTCAGGTTCCACAGGTTGCGCGGTTTCAGGAACAGGCCGTCGAACAGTCCGCCGGTCATCATCTGGAAACCGAGCCATATGATGATCAGCGCGCCGACCATGCCGAGCAGCCGGGTATCGATTTCGGTGGCGCGGAAGAAGCGCTTCACCGGGTTTTCGTCCGTTGTGCGGGCGCGGCCGGCTTGCGTGCCCGGCGTCTGGTTGGCCCGTGTCTGGTTGGCTTTTGTGATGTCGGCCATGGCCATGCCATCCCCCACTTATCTGTCGATGTCGTTCGATCCGCTTCGCACCTTGCAAGAGCGCCGCAACGGTGTGCGTTGCGGCGCTCTTGAAGACCAGAGATCGGCCATTTCGTTGCGGTTATTTGCAGGCAGCGACGTCGCTCTTGGCGCCCTGGCAGGCTTCTTCCTTGGAAATCCAGCCGGCGTCGATGACGACGTTCAGATTGTCCTTGGTGATCGCCAGCGGCGCGAGAAAGACGGACTTCATGGCGACGCCCTTCGGTCCGCCGTTGAAGGTCTGCACGCCTTCGACTTCGTCCATGGTTTTGCCGCCGGCAAGCGCCACCGCAATTTCGGCTGCTTTCTTGCCAAGTTCACGGGAGTCCTTCCAGACCGAAACCGTCTGCGTGCCGAGCGCCACGCGGTTCAGCGCAGCCTTGTCGGCATCCTGGCCGGAAACCGGAACCGAGCCGGCGAGGCCCTGGGCGTCGAGTGCCGCGATCGCGCCGCCGGCAGTGCCGTCGTTGGAGGCCACGACCGCGTCGACCTTGTTGTCGTTGGCGGTCAGGAACTGCTCCATGTTCTTCTGGGCGTTTTCCGGCTTCCAGCCATCGGTATAGGCTTCGCCGACATTCTTGATCTTGCCCGCGTCGATCGCTTCCTTCAGAACTTCCAGCTGCCCGGAGAAGAGGAAATCGGCGTTCGGATCGGCGGAGGAGCCCTTGATGAAGACGAAGTTGCCTTCCGGCTTCTGCTTGAATACCTCGCGCGCCTGAAGGCGGCCGACTTCCTTGTTGTCGAAGGTGATGTAGAAGGCGTCGGGATTTTCGATCAGGCGATCATAGCCGACGACCGGAATTCCTTCTGCGGCTGCCTTCTCGATCGCCGGGCCGATTGCGTCGGAGTCCTGCGCAAGCACGATGAGCGCGTTGGCGCCCTGGGCGATCAGCGACTCGATGTCGGTGAGCTGCTTTGCGGCGGAAGACTGCGCGTCGGCCGAGATATACTTGTCGCCCGAAGCTTCGAGCGCGGCCTTGATGGCGGCCTCGTCGGTCTTCCAGCGCTCTTCCTGGAAATTGGACCAGGAAACGCCGATGACCAGATCCTTGGCGATCGCCGCAGAATGCATGGATGCTATGATGGCAGCCCCCGCCATCAGCTTCAAAATGGATTTCATCCTATCCTCCCAAATGGCCCGGCCGCGCGCGCGAACCTCCCGCACGCATCCCCGACGAGCCTCCAAATGCTGCCGCTACCGCGTCTGCGCGTATTTTCTCGACAGTCGAGAAAATAAATGTCAGAGTTTCCCCAAGCTGTCAACAAGGCCGCCGCAGTGCGTGAATGTTTGCCGGAGCACATTGAAATCGCTTCGAAAAGGAGGAATGCGCCTTGTCTTGTCGGCTGCCAGATGCTTTGGGAAGGGCATGTCTTCGAGGGACCCGCTACCGTTAATGCATGCTTCACTTGATCGCACAGATTCAGGAATTGCACATGCGGCACCTTGAAGAGCTTCAGCGCCCTTCGAGCCCCTCGTCGGGCGCGCGGCGCTGTAGGGGTAAACGATGCTGACGAAGTCCAGCACCGAGCTTGTGCGTCAGCAGAACAGCGCTCTCGTTCTCTCGGCGCTCCGCCGCAAGGGATCACTCTCCCACACGGAGATTGCGGCACAGACGGGTCTTGCCTCGGCGACGATTTCCGTCATCACCGCTGAACTGGAGCGGTCCAGGATCATTGCCAAGACCGAGCAGCACGTCCAGGGCGGCCGCGGCCGCCCGAGGGTTCTCTTCGAGCCGAGACGCGGCTGCGGCTACGTGATCGTCGTGCGCATTTCCTCCGACGTGGTGCAATACTCCCTTGCCGATTACAGCGGAATCCTGCTCGACCGTATCGAGGATGCGCGCAGCCACGACCTCCGCGGCACGGCTGCTTTCGGCGAAGTTCTGGCAGCAGCGCTCGAACGCCTGCTCGTCCGCTCGAATATCTCGAAGGACGAGGTGCTTGCCATTTCGATCAGCAGCAAGGGGCTCGTGGCACACGGTGGCGCGCGGCTCATCTGGTCGCCGGTTTTCGGCAGCGAGCAACTCGACTTCGTGGAGCTGCTCCGGCCCGCCTGGCGCGCGAGGATCATGCTCAGCAACGAGTCGCTGCTGGTGGCGCACGCCCTCGCAGTAAGGGAAGAGGAAAGAGAGAGCGGTTTCCACGCGCTTGCCGCCGTCTCGCTCGGCCACAGCATCGGCCTCGGGCTTGCCAGAAGGGGCAAGTCCGGCGAGCTCGATGTCTCGGCGCCGAATTTCGGTCATATGCTGCATCAGGCATCCGCGGGGCTTTGCCGCTGCGGCAGCTATGGCTGCATCGAGGCGGCAGCGGGCTTCTACGGGATCCTGCGCACGGCCTTCGAGGTCCCCTCCGACACGATACCTGCGAAGTTCGTTCCGCTTTCGGAGATGGACAAGATCGCCGCGAGCGCGCGCCAGGGCAATCGTATGGCCGGCTATGCCTTCCGCCAGGCTGGCACGGCGCTCGGCAACGGCATTTCGCGGATGCTCAGTCTCTACGCGCCGATGCCGATCTTTGTGACGGGGCCGGGCACGCGCTATTTCGATCTTCTGGAGAAAGGACTGGAGGAGGGCCTCGCGCATTCGTTGCAGGTCCGCCTGCAGGGCATGCCTCAGATAAGGGTGGTCCCGGAAGAGCAGCGGCTCGTCTTCGATGGCCATCTCCACCGGGCTCTCGGCGCGATCGACGGCGATATCGCAGCAGCAGGACATCCGTGAGGCGGCCGGTCTGCCGCCCGGTTCCGCAGGTTGACGCGAGTGCTGCGCAGTCTTCAATTTACGGTTATTTAGAGTCTCGGTGCCAAGCTGTCTTCGGCGTGGGGGACGGTAATGTTTTCAGTGATTGCATGCATACGCGATGATCATGACTGGCGCCTGATCGCGGTGGCGGCGGTCGTCTGCCTTGCCGGCAGCGTCGCGACGATGCTGCTTCTCGAGCGCGCCCGGCGCAGCGCAGGCAGTCAGCGGCAGCTCTGGATTGCGGCTTGCGCCTTTGCCTGCGGCGTCGGCGTATGGTCGACGCATTTCATCGCGATGCTCGCCTATGACGGGGGTATCCCCATCGCCTATGGGGTCGGCGGCACGAGCTTTTCCATCGCGGTCGCGATCGCGGCGTCCTGGGTTGCCTTCTCGGTCGGTCTGGCTGGAGGTTGGCGCCATGCTCCGGCCGTCGGCGGTTTGCTGCTCGGGCTCGGTATCGCCGCCATGCACGTGACCGGCATGCGCGCCATCGAGGTCCAGGGACGGGTCGCATTCGATCCGGAAACGAGTTTCGCCGCCGTTCTTCTCGGCACGTTGATGGCCGCGCTCGCCTTGCATTCATTTCAGGCGCTGCGCGGCGTGCGCGGCCTCGCCGCATCCATCCTGCTCCTGGTGGTGGCGATATGCGTCCTGCACTTCACCTCGATGAGCGGCGTCGTCCTGATCCCCGACCCGAGCGTCGCGACAGCGGACGTCTCGGATCCGTTCTGGCTCGCGGGCGGCGTCATCGCCGCATCGACCACGCTCATTCTCATGGCCTTCGGCGCTCTCTTCGTCGACAGGCATCTGACGGACCTCAAGGGGCTCGCCAATGCCTCGCTGGAGGGCATGGTGATCCTTCGCGGCGGTGAGGTCATCCAAGTGAACGAACGCTTCGCCACTCTCTGTGGTCGAAAGCCCGCCGAGCTCGTCGGCAGGCAGCGGCGGGAACTGTTCGCCGAGGCGCCCGAAAGACGCAGCGCGAACGAGCTTGGGGCCGGTGAGGGGGCAAGCGAGGGAGAGCTCCTTCACGCAGACGGCGGATACGTGCCGGTCGAAAGGCTTTGCCGAACGATCGAATACAGGGGCAGGCAATGCGACGTAATCTTCGTGCGGGATCTGACGGCGCGCAAGGATGCCGAACGGACGATCGAACACCTCGCTCACCACGATGCGCTGACGGATCTTTCAAACCGAAGCTCCTTTGACCGCCGCCTGAGGCAGGCCCTGGCCGCCGCCGTCCACCACAATGACGCGCTGGCGGTTCTGTGTCTCGACCTCGATCGCTTCAAGGCCGTGAACGACATTTTCGGCCATGGGGAAGGCGACCGTATCCTCAGGAAGGTGGCCGATATCCTCCGGGCGGCGGCAGGAGAGGCCGACACGATCGCGCGACTGGGCGGCGACGAGTTCGCCATCATCCAGATCGGGGCGGCGCAGCCGGAAGCCGCGCGACTATTGGCGGACCGTATCCTCAAGCTGTTTTCGGAAGAGATGGATACGCGGCGCGATCCGATGGCAGTCGGGGTCAGCATCGGCGTCGCGATCTGTCCAAGCGACGGCACCACCGCCGAGCGGCTCTATGGCAATGCCGATACGGCGCTCTATAGGGCGAAGCAGACCGGCAAGGGCATCGCCTGCTTCTTCGACGCCGAAATGGACGCAGCCGTGCGCACGCGCCGGCAGATCGAGAACGATTTGAGGCACGCGGTCGTCAGGCGGCAGCTCTTCCTCGAATATCAGCCGCTTGTCGACGTGCGGGACGACCGGATCGTCGGTTACGAGGCGCTGTTGCGCTGGCGCCATCCTGATCGCGGTCTCGTCGGGCCGAATCTGTTCATTCCGATTGCCGAGGAGAGCGGCTCGATTATTCAGATCGGCGCATGGGTGCTGGAAGAGGCCTGCAGGGAGGCGGTGCGCTGGCGCGAGCCGCTGCCGGTCTCGGTCAACGTCTCACCGGTACAATTCCTCCTCCCGAACCTTTTCGACCAGATCGAATCCATCCTGCTGCGGACCGGGCTCGAACCGAGGCGGCTCGAACTGGAGATCACCGAAGCCGCGTTGATGCATAACCGCGACGACGTCCTCGCAACTCTCGTCCGGTTGCGCCTCCTTGGCGTCCGGATCGTGATGGACGACTTCGGCACCGGGCACTCCTCGCTCAGCAATCTCCAGACGTTTCCATTCGACAAGCTCAAGATCGACTGCAGCTTCACCGCCTCGCTCGACAAGGATCCGGCAGCCCATGCCATAATCCGGGCGATCATCGCGCTCGGCCACAGCCTCAACCTTCCGGTCGTCACCGAAGGCGTCGAAACGGAGCGGCAGAGACAGATCATCGTCGACGAGGGTTGCCGGCAGATCCAGGGGTTTCTGACCGGCCGGCCAGGGCTGGCGCCGAGCGTTGACGCGGCCTCATCATCCTCCACGGTGCCGCATCGGGTGGAGGCCTGACTGGCGATGTGACGAAAAAGGCCGTGCCGTGCCCGGCCTGTCTTCTCAATAAGGCGGCAGGTCGTCAGGCGATGCTGATCTGGCGCTTTTCCGCAACCGAGCGGACCGCCGCATCGGCGAGCGCCAGCGCGGCAAGGCCGTCCTTGCCCGACGGGGCGATCTCGGCGCCTTTTTCTATTGCGGCGATGAAGCTTTCGATCTCGTTGGCATAGGCCTCCGTGTAGCGCGTCATAAAGAAGTCGTGCAGCGGCGGGCGCGTGTAGCCTTCGCCGGTCGCGATCTCGATCGAAACGGGGCGCTGGTTTTCAGCGGCGACAGCGCCCTTGGAGCCGTGAACCTCGATACGCTGGTCGTAACCATAGGTGGCGCGGCGCGAGTTCGAGATGATCGCCTGCTTGCCGGATGCCGTCTGCAGGATGACCGAGACGCTGTCATAGTCGCCGGCTTCGCCGATCGCCTTGTCGACGAGCACGGCCGCAGTCGCGGTGACGGAAACGGGCTCCTCGCCGAGGAGGAAACGCGCCATGTCGAAATCATGGATCGTCATGTCCCGGAAGATCCCGCCCGAACGCTTGATGTAGTCGACCGGCGGCGCGCCGGGGTCGCGCGAGGTGATCGTCACCATCTCGACCTCGCCTATGCGTCCGTCGTCGACCGCCTTGCGTACGGCCATGAAATGCGGGTCGAAGCGACGGTTGAAGCCGACCATCAGCTTGGCCTTGGTCTCGGATACGACCTTCAGGCAGGCCCTGACGCGTTCGACGTCGAGATCGATCGGCTTCTCGCAGAAGATTGCCTTTCCGGCACGGGCGAAGCGCTCGATCAGATCGGCATGCGTATCCGTCGGCGTGCAGATCACCACGGCGTCGATATCGCCGGCCGCTTCGATCGCATCTATCGTCCGGACTTCGCAGCCATAGGCGCCGGCGATCGCTTCCGCGGCAACCGGAAAGGCATCCGCCACCGCTACGAGGCGCGCATCGGCATTGCCGCTGACGGCTTTCGCATGAACCTTGCCGATACGCCCGGCGCCCAGAAGACCAAATCTCACTGTCATCACTGTCGTCCTTGAATTCCGGTGCGCGACCGGGTTGGCACACGATGATTGACGCTCATCGCGCGAAGGCGTCGCGGGGCATCCGCGGAGGAACTGGAATGAAACGGCCAATTATTGCATATGCGGAATATTTATTCCAATCGGCTTGGCGCCGTCAAGTGTCCACCGCGGTAAGTTCACCGGTCTTGGCGATTGCGGGCTCATTGCCGAGCCGCTTACGCCGGTGTCTCCCAAGGATTGATCACCGACGCGCCCGTGCCTTCAAAATCCTTGACGTTGCGCGTGACGAGGATCAGATCGTGGACGATCGCGGTCGCGGCGAGGAGCCCGTCGATATCGCCACGCGACCGGATCGCGGCGATGCGGCCCCATTCGACGGCGATCTGATCGGTCACCGGCAGGATGCGGTCGCCATGGTCGTGGCGCAGTTTGCGCAGCCACTCGGTGAGGTGAGCGGCAGCCTTCGGATCCGACTTCTGTTTCAGTACGATGCCGCGCATGATCTCGCCAAGGGTCAGCGCACTCAGATGGATGCTGAGCGGATCGACGGAGCGCAACCACGACACCGCCTGCGGCGTGCCGCGCCGCGCCTCCGAAACGATGTTGGTGTCAACCAGATACATCAGAAGGCCACGCTGCGACTCGGCGTTTTGGCGCGCGCGCCGATGGCGTCGGCGAGCTCATCGTCCCAAGGGGGACCGTCGAGCAAATCGTCGACCAAGGTTGGTCGGCCGGCGCGCAGAGCGTCATAGTCGCGGGCGGACAGCACCACGGCCGTGCGCTCGCCGCGAAGCGTGACGATCTGCGGCCCTTCCTTGCGTGCTTTCTGCACCACTTTCGAGAACTGGTTCTTGGCGTCCTGCAGCTGCCATTCCATTGTTTTGCTCCGAACTAGCTAGCCTGTCTAGCTATATAGGCCTGTTTGCAAGCGAATTGAAGCGCCGCTCTATTCCGAGCAGCGGAAATGCGGAAATTGTCTACCGCTTCGTTCTCCGACGCCGGGCGGAAAACTTCTGCGCACTTTTGCTGCAATTGCTCTCATTGCGGAAATGTGCAGTAGATGAATTCGGTATTAAGTCTCCCCAGAGGAACCAGGATGATCAAATTCATCGATCCGGATCACCCCTTCTATCGTCCCTTGTGGATCCGGCTGCTGATCGTCGTGTTCTGCGCCGTGTGGACGGCGGTGGAATTCTACGGCGGCCAGGTGATGTGGGGGACGATCTTTCTGGTGGTGACGGCCTATGCCGGCGCGTCCCTTCTCATCTTTTACCGGCCGAAGGAGGAGAGCCAGGGCAAAGGCGAAACGGCCGGCGACACGACCGACGGCACAAACTGACGCTTATCCCGTCACCCTCGGCTTTTCGATGCGCCTCAAAGCCTCGCCGATGAGCATGTTGGCGAGCTTCATGCGCAAGGTCGCATTGAGCCGCGCTTCCACTGGCAACCTGTCGGGATGATTCGCGGCGGCGAAACGCCTCCGCTTGGCCGCGAGCGTCAGGGCGGTTTCCGATTCTCCGAGCGCGAGCTCGGAAGCGACTTCCGCAAGCCCGGTGCGCTTCAGATAGTCGGGCATGGAGAACGGTTCGGATCGCTCATCCGCCGCCAATGCGCGATAGGCCTGTTCCACCGCGCCGCGGGATGCCCAAGTGTGGGCCGAGGTTTCGGCAACGAAGCCCGGGGCCGCGCCGAAGACGCGCCATCCGTCCCTGGCCTCGTCCGAAAGCCCTTCCTCCTGCTCGGCCTTGAGGCGCTCGAGCACCGAGTGGAACACCGACATGCCGAACATCAAGTCTCTCCGGACAGGCACTGAGTTGGCCGCAGCTTGCCATACTAAGATTATGCGGACCTGATCACGCCCTGCTCTGCTTGAGGATCAGATCGTAAAGCAGCTTTGCGCTCGGGGGGAGAGCCCGGCCTTCGGCGGTGATCAGCCCATAGGGTTTGATACGGATCGGAAATTCGGTCGGCAAAATCCGGATCTCGCCGGCTTCCGTGCCGTTACCCGCGACCAGCCTGGCGACGTCGAGCGCAACGGGAGCGATCGCATTGGTGTTCCGCACGATCGACAGCGTCAGGATGGTAGATGAAGTATTGATGACCGTTGCCGGAAGCCGGACCCCGGCGGAAGCGAAACTGTCTTCGACCGCGCGTCGAAGCAGTGTACCGGGCGGCTGGAATACCCAGTCGTAGCCCGGGAGGTCGTGGGCGCCGGCTGACGCCTTATCCAACAGCGGGTGACCCTCCCGGACGATGAGGCAGACCTCCTCGAAACCGATTTCGACCAGGTTGAACAGCCGCGGATTGAGGTCATCGGGGATCCGCCCGACGATGAAATCGTGCCGCGCCGCCAGAAGCTCCCGCGTCAGCACGTTGCTGTTGTCGATCTGAACGTTGATCTCGATGCCGGGATAGGCAGTCGACACCTGCCGGATCGCGGGCACTGCGAGGTTGAGCCCCGGGCCGGTGACCGATCCGAGCGAAACCGACCCGCCGCTGCCGGTCTTCAGCTCGTTGATCTCGCGCGCAGCCTCGCGCAACTCGAGGAAGATGGTGCGGGCACGGCGCGCCAGGGCCTCGCCGTAGCGGGTCAGTTCGACGCCGCGCGCCACCCGCTCGCATATCGGCGCCTTCACGATCGCTTCGATCTCCGCGAGCATGCGCGAGGCTGCCGGCTGCGAAATCCCAAGCGAATCGGCCGCGGCGCTGATGCGCCGATGGTCGTCGATCGCCAGGATGAGCCGCAGGTGGTTGATCTTCAATCCGGAGCGGAAAAGCCCCGTTTCCAGCAGTTCTCCTGTTAGCCCCGCTGCATTCTGCCTGCCATCGAGCATCGCATTCGGTTCCGTTTTCAAGAGTTTCAAAAATCACACTCTTTTAGAGTGGTATATCAATTTTGATATGCATGCAAAGCGATATTGTATTTGACAGTTATGGCAATTGATTCCAGTTTCCCAGCATATGCGCCAGCGCATGCGGGAGTATGATAAGACGGGGAGGGCTTCCTTTATCTTGAACCACCGCCGGGGGTCACGCTCCGCGACGGTGGTCGCTGCGCATAGACGGAGGCCCCGTGCCTGCCGGTTCAACACTCAGGGAGAGATCTGATGAAATTCTTTACTTCGCTTCTCGCGGCTGCGGCGATCACTGTCGCCGGCTTCGCTGCGCCGGCAGTCGCCCAGGAAAAGGGCATGGTCGGCATCTCCATGCCGACCAAGACGTCGACGCGCTGGATTTCCGACGGCGAGACCATGGAGAAGCTGTTCAAGGACGCCGGCTATACGCCGGACCTGCAGTTCGCCGACGATGACATTCCGAACCAGTTGGCGCAGATCGAGAACATGGTGACCAAGGGCGCGAAGGTCCTCGTCATCGGCGCCATCGACGGCACGACGCTCTCCGACATCCTGCAGAAGGCGGCCGATGCCGGCGTCAAGGTCATCGCCTATGACCGCCTGATCCGCGATTCCGGCAATGTCGACTATTACGCCACCTTCGACAACTTTCAGGTCGGCGTGCTGCAGGCGACCTCGCTCGTCGAAGGCCTGAAGCTCGACAGCGCCACCGAACCGAAGAACGTCGAACTTTTCGGCGGCTCGCCGGACGACAACAACGCCTTCTTCTTCTACGACGGCGCGATGTCCGTTCTGCAGCCTCTGATCGACAGCGGCAAGATCGTCGTCAAATCCGGCCAGATGGGCATGGACCAGGTCGGCACGCTGCGCTGGGATGGCGCCGTGGCCCAGGCCCGCATGGAAAATCTTCTGTCGTCCGCCTATACCGACGCGAAGGTCGATGGCGTTCTGTCGCCCTATGACGGCCTGTCGATCGGTATCATCTCGGCTCTGAAGGGCGTCGGTTACGGCTCCGGCGACATGCCGATGCCGATCGTCACCGGTCAGGACGCCGAACTGCCGTCGGTCAAGTCGATCCTCGCCGGCGAACAGTATTCCACGGTCTTCAAGGACACCCGTGAACTCGCCAAGGTCACCGTCAACATGGTCAACGCGATCATGGATGGCAAGGAGCCGGAGGTCAACGACACGAAGACCTATGAAAACGGCGTCAAGGTCGTTCCGTCCTACCTCCTGAAGCCCGTTTCCGTCGACAAGTCCAACGCCAAGGACGTTCTCGTCGGTTCCGGCTACTACACGGAAGATCAGCTCAACAACTGATGCGGCGAACCGGGAGGGTGCGCGACACGCTCGCGCACCCTCTTAAATCCAGGCGGCATGCGTCTCGTCGCAATGTCGCTGTAGCACTTTGGCCCGCCGCGTGGTTTTATTTCGTATCGGAGCCGGTCGAAAGAACCGCGCAGCACGGGAGCGCCTGCAGTCTCTCTGACTGCAGCTGGAATGGCTGAGTATGGACAATATCATTCTTGAAATGCGGGGCATTACGAAGACGTTTCCGGGCGTCAAGGCCCTGGACAATGTCTCGTTCAAGGTCCGCGAAGGCGAAATCCACGCGCTCGTCGGGGAAAACGGCGCCGGCAAGTCGACCTTGATGAAGGTGCTGAGCGGCGTCTATCCGGCTGGCACCTACGAGGGCGAGATCCATTACGATGGTGAGCTTCGCCGGTTCAGCACGATCTCGGACAGCGAAGAGCTCGGTATCATCATCATCCATCAGGAACTGGCGCTCGTTCCGCTGCTTTCGATCGCCGAGAACATCTTTCTCGGCAACGAGGTGGCCGAAAAGGGCGTGATCCACTGGCCGCAGACCTTTGCCCGCACCCAGGAACTCCTGAAGAAAGTGGGCCTCAACGAGTCCCCCGCGACGCTTATCACCGACATCGGGGTCGGTAAGCAGCAGCTGGTGGAGATTGCCAAGGCGCTTTCGAAGAAAGTCCGCCTGCTGATCCTCGACGAGCCGACCGCATCCCTCAATGAAAACGACTCCGACGCGCTTTTGAAGCTGCTTATGGAGTTTCGCAGCCAGGGCATGACGTCGATCATCATCTCTCACAAGCTAAACGAGATTAAGAAGGTTGCCGATCAGATCACCATCCTGCGCGATGGAGGAACGGTAGAGACGCTCGACTGTCACAAGGAAGACGTCAGCGAGGACCGGATCATCAACGGCATGGTCGGCCGGGCCATGGAAGACCGCTATCCGCCGCGCGAACCGAAGATCGGCGACACGCTGCTCGAGGTGAAGAACTGGAACGTCTACCATCAGCATCACCGCGACCGGCAGTTTCTGCACGACGTCAGCTTCAAGGTCCGCGCCGGCGAGGTCGTCGGCATCGCCGGACTGATGGGTGCCGGCCGTACCGAGACGGTGATGAGCGTCTTCGGCAAGTCCTGGGGCCACAAGATCACCGGCGAGGTGACGATGCATGGCCGGCCGGTGGACGTGAGCACGATTCCCAAGGCCATCAAGGCCGGTCTTGCCTATGTAACGGAGGACCGCAAGCAGCTAGGTCTCGTGCTGATCAACAACATCATGCACAACACCACGCTCGCCAACCTCCATGCGGTCGCATCTAACGGCGTCATCGACGAGCGCAAGGAACGGAAGGTCGCCGCCGAGTATCGCTCGAAGCTCCGCATCCGTTCCCATTCGATCTATCAGGAGACGGTCAACCTCTCCGGCGGGAACCAGCAGAAGGTCGTTCTGTCCAAGTGGCTGTTCACCAATCCCGAAGTCCTCATACTCGATGAGCCGACGCGCGGTATCGATATCGGCGCGAAGTATGAGATCTACACCATCATCAACCAGCTCGCGGCCGAGGGCAAAGGCATCCTGATGATCTCGTCGGAGATGCCGGAGCTGCTCGGAACCTGCGATCGCATCTATGTCATGAACGAGGGGCGCATGGTGGCGGAGCTTTCCAAGCAGGAAGCGAGCCAGGAATCGATCATGCGCGCCATCATGCGTTCAGGGGAGAAACACTAATGGTCGCCGATACGAGCACCGAAACCACCAAACCGTCGATCGGTGACTACCTCAGGAACAACATTCGCGAATACGGCCTGCTGGTCGCGCTCGTCATCATCATGCTGTTCTTCCAGTTCGTCACCAACGGCGTCCTCTTCAGGCCCGTGAACATCACGAACCTGGTGCTGCAGAATTCGTTCATCGTCATCATGGCGCTGGGCATGCTGTTGATCATCGTTGCCGGGCACATCGATCTGTCGGTCGGCTCCATCGTCGCCTTCATCGGCGCGATTTCGGCGATCATGCTCGTCAAATGGGGCCTGCCCGCCATCGTGGTCATTCCCGCCTGCCTGGTCGTCGGCGGAATTTTGGGTGCTGCGCAAGGCTACTGGGTCGCCTATCAAAAGATCCCGGCCTTCATCGTCACGCTCGCCGGCATGCTGGTGTTCCGCGGAATGACCTATGTGGTCCTCGGCGGGCGTCCGATCGGACCGTTCCCGAAAGACTTCCAGCTTCTTTCGACGGGTTTCGTTCCCGACTTTCTTTACTTCCTCAATCCGAGCCCGGACACGATCAAGAACATGGTCGCGCTGGTCGCCGTGCTTGCCCTCGTCGGCTATGCGATCTTTGCGGGCCTTCGCAACCGCCGGATCAACGAGCAACACGGCACGGAGAACGAGCCGTTCGTCTTCTTCGCGATCCAGATGGCGGTCATCAGCCTCGTGGCCCTGTTCCTCGGTTTCCAGCTTTCGACCTATCGCGGCCTGCCCAACGTCCTGGTCGTCATGGGCGTGCTGATCGCCGTCTACACCTTCGTCACCACGCGCTCGACGATCGGCCGCCGGATTTACGCTATGGGTGGCAACGAGAAGGCGACCAAGCTCTCCGGCATCAACACCGAACGGCTGACCTTCTACGCCTTCGTGAACATGGGCGCGCTCGCGGCGCTTGCCGGCATGATCATCACGGCGCGCCTGAATTCGGCGACCCCGAAAGCCGGCGTCGGCTTCGAACTCGACGTGATCGCGGCCTGCTTCATCGGCGGGGCGTCGGCCTCGGGTGGCGTCGGCAAGATTACCGGCGCGGTGATCGGCGCTTTCATCATGGGCGTCATGAACAACGGCATGTCCATCATGGGCATCGGCATCGATTACCAGCAATTGATCAAGGGCCTCGTGCTGCTCGCAGCCGTGTTCTTCGACGTCTACAACAAGAACAAGGGCAAGGGCTGACCGGCTTCCGCTCGGCCCCGGTGATCGCAACAAAAAACGCGGCATGTTTGCCGTAACCGGGTGGCGTGAGCCGCTCTCGGGCGAAGCGTTGCTTTCCGGAAAGGAAGGCATCGTGGGAGCCAATTCATCAGGAAGGACAGAACGTGCTGATTTCTCAGGTCAGGAAAGAAGACGGTTCGGTGATCGTCGCGGTGCGGGCCCCGGGCGAGACGGCGCGTGCCGTCAGGGGAGCGGAGAGCGTCTATGCTCTGGCGATGGAAGCGGCCAATAGCGACCGGAGCCTCAGGGACATCGTCGACGCCAAGGGCCTTGGCGAAACGATCGATCTCGAGGAAGCCTATTCCCAGGGGCGGCTGCTTTCGCCGATCACGCATCCCGATCCCGCCCATCTGCATCTGACGGGGACCGGGCTCACGCATCTCGGCTCCGCCGCAACGCGCGACGCGATGCACAAGAAGGCGACGGAAGCCGCCGAGGAAACGCTGACCGACTCGATGAAGATGTTCCGCATGGGGCTCGAAGGCGGTAAGCCGAAGTCCGGTGAGAAAGGCGTGCAGCCGGAATGGTTCTACAAGGGCAACGGCACGACGGCTGTGGCCCCGGGTGAGCCGCTCGTGTCTCCGTCCTTCGCGGAGGATGGCGGCGAGGAGCCCGAAATGGCCGGTATCTATGTGATCTCCGACAAGGGCGTCCCCTTTCGGCTCGGCTTTGCGGTTGCCAACGAGTTCTCAGATCACAAGACCGAGCGGGTCAATTATCTGTGGCTCGCACATTCGAAGCTCAGGCAGGCGAGCTTCGGGCCGGAAATCCGCATCGGTACAGCTCCCGAGGATATTCGCGGGGCATCGCGCATCCTACGGGGCGGCAAGGTGCTGTGGGAGAAGCCTTTCCTTTCCGGTGAGGCGAACATGTCGCACAGCTTCGCCAATCTCGAATATCATCATTTCAAATACGGCCTCTTCCGGGCACCGGGAGACATCCACGTCCACATGTTCGGCACGGCGACGCTCTCTTTCGGCGACGGCATTCGCACGGAGGAGGGAGACGTATTCGAGATCGAAGCCAAGGAATTCGGCCTGCCCCTGCGCAATCCGCTGGCGATCGCGGCGGAGGAAGAGGTCGCTGTCCATCAGCTCTGACATATCTCCAATGACAAGCGCCAGGCCGTGATCGCGGCCGCTTGCGGCAAGAAGACAAGGAGGCTGAAGCCCATGACACTTCACCAGAACCTAATCGCCGGCGAATGGGTCGGCGGAGACGGCGTTGCGAACATCAATCCGTCGAACACCGATGATGTCGTCGGAGAATATGCACGCGCGAGCGCCGAAGACGCGAGAGCCGCGATCGCGGCGGCAAAGGCCGCCTTTCCCGCGTGGTCGCGCTCCGGCATTCTCGAGCGCCATGCGATCCTCAAGAAGACCGCCGACGAGATCCTGGCGCGCAAGGACGAGCTGGGACGCCTTCTCTCACGCGAAGAGGGCAAGACGCTCGCCGAGGGCATTGGCGAGACGGTCCGCGCCGGCCAGATATTCGAATTCTTCGCCGGCGAGACCTTGCGTCTTGCGGGTGAGGTCGTCCCGTCGGTCCGGCCGGGGATCGGCGTCGAGATTACCCGCGAGCCGGTCGGCGTCGTCGGCATCATCACGCCGTGGAACTTCCCGATCGCCATTCCCGCCTGGAAACTCGCCCCGGCGCTCTGCTACGGCAACACCGTCGTCTTCAAGCCGGCCGAGCTGGTTCCGGGCTGTTCGTGGGCGATCGTCGATATCCTCCACCGCGCGGGTCTGCCGAAGGGCGTGCTGAACCTCGTCATGGGCAAGGGTTCGGTCGTCGGCCAGGCGATGCTCGACAGCCCGGACGTCCAGGCGATCACCTTCACCGGATCGACCGCGACCGGAAAACGGGTTGCAGTCGCCTCGGTCGAGCATAACCGCAAGTACCAGCTGGAGATGGGCGGCAAGAACCCGTTCGTCGTGCTCGACGATGCCGATCTGTCCGTCGCCGTCGAAGCGGCGGTCAACTCCGCCTTCTTCTCGACCGGCCAGCGCTGCACCGCCTCCTCGCGGATCATCGTCACCGAGGGCATCCATGACCGGTTCGTCGCCGCCATGGGCGAGCGGATCAAGGGTCTCGTCATCGACGACGCGTTGAAGGCGGGCACCCATATCGGCCCGGTAGTTGACCAGAGCCAGCTCAACCAGGACACCGACTACATCGCCATCGGCAAACAGGAAGGCGCCAGGCTCGCCTTCGGCGGCGAGTTGATCTCGCGCGATACGCCCGGCTTCTACCTGCAGCCGGCGCTGTTCGTCGAGGCGACGAACGAGATGCGCATCTCGCGCGAGGAAATCTTCGGACCGGTCGCGGCCGTCATCCGCGTCAAGGACTACGACGAGGCGCTCGCCGTCGCCAACGACACGCCTTTCGGCCTGTCTTCGGGCATCGCCACCACCAGCCTGAAGCATGCGACGCATTTCAAGCGCAATGCCGAGGCCGGCATGGTGATGGTCAACCTGCCGACGGCGGGCGTCGATTTCCACGTGCCGTTCGGCGGCCGCAAGGCCTCCTCCTACGGTCCGCGTGAGCAGGGCAAATACGCCGCAGAGTTCTACACCAACGTCAAGACAGCCTACACGCTTGCCTGAAGAAGCAGGGCGTAAAGCCGGCATGTCCAGCCCGCGCAGGGCGCAAGGAAGGAAGAAATGAAGAAGAAAGCTGAGTGGCCGCGCAAGCTCCGTTCGCAGGAGTGGTTCGGCGGTACTGGCAAGAATGCCATCATGCATCGCTCCTGGATGAAGAACCAGGGGCTTCCCGCCGACACCTTCGACGGGCGGCCGATCATCGGCATCTGCAACACCTGGTCCGAGCTCACGCCGTGCAACGCACATCTGCGCGACCTTGCCGAGCGTGTGAAGCGCGGGGTTTACGAGGCGGGGGGCTTTCCGGTGGAATTCCCGGTCTTCTCGACCGGTGAGAGCACGCTGCGCCCGACGGCGATGATGTTCCGCAACCTGGCGGCGATGGATGTCGAGGAATCGATCCGCGGCAATCCGGTCGATGGTGTCGTCCTGCTCGGCGGCTGCGACAAGACCACGCCCAGCCTGCTGATGGGCGCGGCGAGCGTCGACATTCCCGCGATTGTCGTATCCGGCGGTCCCATGCTCAATGGGAAGTGGCGCGGCAAGGACGTCGGGTCCGGCACGGCGATCTGGCAGTTTTCCGAAATGGTGAAGTCCGGCGAGATGTCGCTGGAGGAGTTCATGGACGCCGAGCAGGGCATGGCCCGTTCCGCGGGAAGCTGTATGACCATGGGAACGGCCTCGACCATGGCGTCGATGGCCGAAGCGCTCGGCATGACGCTTTCGGGCAATGCGGCCATTCCCGCGGTCGATGCGCGTCGCCGGGTGATTTCGCAGCTTACCGGCCGCCGCATTGTCGAGATGGTCAAGGAGGATCTGAAGCCCTCCGACATCCTGACCAAGGAGGCCTTCGAAAACGCCATCCGCGTAAACGGCGCCGTCGGCGGCTCGACCAATGCGGTGCTGCATCTGCTCGCGCTTGCGGGCCGTGTCGGCGTCGATCTTTCGCTGGACGATTGGGACAGGCTCGGCCGCGATGTGCCGACTATCGTCAACCTCCAGCCCTCCGGCAAATATCTGATGGAGGAGTTCTATTATGCCGGCGGTCTGCCGGTCGTGATCAAGGCGGTCGCGGAGATGGGCCTCCTGCACAACGACGCCATCACCGTCAGCGGCGACACGATCTGGAACGACGTCAAGGGCGTCGTGAACTACAACGAGGATGTGATCCTGCCGCGGGAAAAGGCGCTGACGAAATCGGGCGGCATCGCCGTCCTGCGCGGCAATCTGGCGCCGCGCGGCGCAGTTCTGAAACCTTCGGCCGCCTCGCCGCACCTTATGCAGCACAAGGGCCGTGCGGTCGTATTCGAAAGCATCGAGGACTATCACGCACGCATCAACCGTGAGGATCTCGACATCGACGAGACCTGCATCATGGTACTGAAATATTGCGGGCCCAAAGGCTATCCGGGCATGGCCGAGGTCGGCAATATGGGCCTGCCGCCGAAGGTCCTGAAGAAGGGGATCACCGACATGATCCGCATTTCGGATGCGCGCATGTCGGGTACGGCCTACGGCACCGTCATCCTTCATACCGCGCCGGAAGCTGCGGAAGGCGGACCCCTGGCGCTCGTCGAGAATGGCGACCTGATCGAGGTCGACATCCCGAACCGCACGCTGCATCTCCATGTTTCCGACGAGGAACTTGCACGACGCCGTGCCGCCTGGGTATCGCCGGTAAAACCGCTCACGGGCGGCTATGGCGGCCTCTATATCAAGACCGTGATGCAGGCGGACGCCGGCGCCGATCTGGACTTCCTTGTCGGCGCGCGTGGATCGGTGGTCGAGCGCGACAGCCACTGACGCCATGAACCGCGGGCGGAGCCGTCGGGTAAAAATCTCTCCGATGACATCACCAGACGGGGCAGTCGCATGCTGCCCCGCCTTGAAAAGTTGTATGCCTTACGTCAGTTCGTGAAACCTATTCGCGTGTTTGGAATTATCCTCAATCGGGCAATCGCATCCGTCGCTGGAGGAAATCAACATGCGGAAGAAAGCCTTCGTTCTCTCTGTCGGTCTCATGACGAGTCTGACCTTTATTCCCGGTAATCCCAGCTTTGCCCAAAGCGTTGGAGGCAATGGTGGCCTGAACATTGGGGTGTCTCTCGGAGGTTCGAGGGGCGTCAACGCCAATGTCGGCGCATCGCTTGGCGGATCCCGAGGCGTCAGCGCCGACGTCGATGCCTCCGTCGGAGGATCGCGCGGGGTCAACACTTCGGCCACGGCATCCGTCGGTGGCAGCCGCGGCGTCAACGCCAATGCCAATGTAAGTGCGGGCAGCAGCCGCGGTCTCAATAGCACTGTCAGCGCAAATGTCGGCGGCGGCAACGGCATCGACGCCGATGCGGACGTCTCGCTCGGAGGCAGCCGCGGTCTCAACGCCAATGTGAGTGCGAATGCCGGCGGCGGAAGCGGCGTTGGACTGGACGTTGGCCTCGGGCTTGGCGGCGGCGGCTCGGGCGGCGGCGGAGGTGGACCCGGCGGCGGCGGTGGCGGCGGCGGACCGGGTGCCGGTGGCGGCGCGGGCGGAATAGGCAACCCCGGCCAAACTCCGATCGCAGCATTCAACGCCATGTCCCCGGACGAGCGGCGCACGGTATTGAAGCGCTGCCGTGATGTCGTCAATGGCGGCTACGACCGGGGGCTGGTTGCTCTTTGCCGTATCCTGCAGTCCACTGTATCGCGCTGAGTGGAGCTGAAGACCTACCTGGATCATTTCACGGTTTCATTAAAACGGTGAAATGATCCTCTTCCGCATCACCAAGGGCAAGTCCCGCTTCAGTTCTGAGTTTGGCTCTGTCCTTGTTGCTCAACCGTCACGGCCACCTTCAGGGTCTCGGTGCCTGTACCGTGCACGAGACCCGACACCGGCGCCGCGTCGCGGTAGCACAGGCCCGAGGCGATGCGGACATAGCGGCCGTCCGGGCAGACCCTGTTGGCGGGATCGAACCCCACCCAGCCGAGACCGGCAATGTGCACGTCGGCCCAGGCGTGGCTTGCGGTCTGCTGCGGATGGTCCTCCATCATGAGATAGCCGGAGACGTAGCGTGCGGGCAGGCCAAGGGTGCGCGCGGCAGAGATCAGGATGTGGGCATGATCCTGACATACGCCCTTGCCGCGCTCCAGTGCCTCCTCGGCGGAGGTCCCGACCTGGGTCTCACCCTGTTCGTAGCGTACGGTCTCGTGAATGATCGCCATCAGCGCGTGCATGCGCTCGAGTTCAGTGGCACCTCCGGCGGCTTTCGCGAGCTCGCGGATCCGCTTGCCGGGCTTGGTGAGCGGGGTTTCGCGGGCGTAGAGCCACAGCGGTACATAAGACTGGTGGGCGCCGAATACGCCGGCCCGGTCTTCCGTTTGGACTTCGCCTCTCGCCTCTATGCAAAGGGCGGCTCGATCGGCGTCGACGCTGACGAGATGCGTGCGGTTGCCGAACTGGTCGTCATAGCTCACTTCGATCGCGGCCCCGTCCACGAGCGTCTTCCAGTTCCGGACGGTCTGGCCCGGCAGGTCTACCGGCGTGAGGCGCAGGCGCTGCAATGCGTATTGTACCGGTTTGTCGTAATGATACTCGGTCGTGTGGCTGATTTTCAGATACATCTCCGCCCCCTTAAGCTCATTGATAGAACCGGTAACCATCGGAGATTTCCCGGCCGAGGCGATTGTTCTGGTTGATGAACTCCTTGAGATATTGGTGTAGCCCCTGATCCATGATTTCCGCGATCGACTGACTGCGCAGCAAGCCGAGCGTCTGCTCGGCGGTCTCGTGGGCCGCGTGCCGCTCGCCGTATTCGCGCGCGAGATAACCGAGATTGGAGACGAGCTTGTCGTAGCAATAGGCCAGCGAGCGCGGCATGCGGCCGTTTGCGATCAGGAAGTCGGCGATATTTGCGGGCCTGAGTTCGGCATCATAGACCCAGCCATAGGAGCGGTGTGCGGAGACCGAGCGCAGGATCGACTCCCATTGGACGTTGTCCATGGACGATCCGACCGCGGAGACTGCCGGCAGAAGCACGTAATATTTGACGTCGAGGATGCGCGCGGTGTTGTCGGCTCTCTCGATGAAGGTGCCGATGCGAGAGAAGTTGAAGATCTCGTTCCTGAGCATCGTGCCGTGGAAGGCGCCCCGGATAAGCCCGGCCCGCCGCTTGATCGTGTCGATGATCTCCGGCATGTCGGTGGTCTTCGCCCTCCTGGCGAGGATTCCCTTCATTTCGATCCAGCATTCGTTGATGGCTTCCCATGTCTCGCGCGTGAGCGCCGTGCGGACCATGCGGGCGTTGTTGCGCCCGGCCTCGATGCACGACATCACGCTTGACGGGTTGGCGCGGTCACGCAGAAGGAAGTCGATCGCGTCGCCGCTCGTCAATCCTTCGTGGACCTGGTCATAGAGTTCGCGCACGTCCGCGCTTTGCAGCACCCCTTCCCAGTCGTCCTCGGTCGCTTCGCTGCGCGTGAGCGACATGCGCAATCCGGCATCGATGAGGCGGGCGCTGTTCTCCGCGCGCTCGATATAGCGGAACATCCAGTAGAGGCCGTTTGCAGTTCTTCCCAACATGGCCTCAGTCCTCCAGCACCCAGGTGTCCTTGGTCCCGCCGCCCTGGCTGGAATTCACCACCAGGGAGCCTTCTTTCAGGGCCACCCGGGTCAGGCCGCCCGGAATGATCTGAACCTTGTCCGAAACGAGCACATAGGGACGCAGATCGACGTGGCGCGGCGCAATGCCCTTGTTTACCATGATGGGCACCGTCGAGAGCGACAATGTCGGCTGGGCGATGTAGTTGCCGGGGCGGGATTTAAGCTTCTCGGCGAAGGCTGCACATTCCTTTTTCGTCGCGGTCGGGCCGACGAGCATGCCGTAGCCGCCGGAGCCGTGAACCTCCTTGACGACGAGCTCGGCAAGATGCTCGAGCACGTATGCGAGGCTCTTCGGTTCCGAGCAGCGCCAGGTGGGCACGTTCTCGAGCAGGGGTTTGCGGCCGGTATAGAATTCGACGATTTCCGGCATGTAGGAATAGATCGCCTTGTCGTCGGCAATGCCGGTGCCGGGGGCATTGGCGATGGTGATGTTGCCGGCGCGATAGACATCCATGATGCCTGGTATCCCGAGGGCGGAATCCGGGCGGAAGGTGAGGGGGTCCAGGAAATCGTCGTCGACGCGCCGGTAAAGTACGTCGATGGCTTCGTAGCCGCGCGTCGTGCGCATCTTTACCCTGCCGTCGATGACGCGCAGGTCAGAGCCCTCCACCAGTTCGACGCCCATCATATCCGCGAGGAATGCGTGCTCGTAGAAGGCGGAGTTGTAGATCCCGGGCGTGAGGACGGCGACGCGCGGCTTTCCGTTGCAGCCGGCCGGAGCGAGCGAGGCAAGGCTCTGGCGAAGCAGATTGGGATAGTTTTCCACCGGCCGCACGCGGTTCTGGTGGAACAGCTCCGGAAACATCTGCATCATGGTTTCCCGGTTTTCCAGCATGTAGCTGACGCCGGACGGCGTGCGGGCATTGTCCTCCAGCACATAGTACTGGTCTTCGCCGGTGCGTACGATGTCGGTACCGACGATGTGGGTGTAGACGCCGCCCGGCGGCCGGAAGCCGATCATCTGCGGCAGGAAGGCGTCATTCCTCTCGATCAGTTCGCGCGGGATGCGCCCGGCGCGGATGATCTCCTGCTTGTGGTAGATATCGTCGAGAAAGGCGTTGAGCGCGATGACGCGCTGTTCGATGCCTTGTGCGAGCCGGCGCCATTCGCGCCCGGAGATGATGCGGGGTATGAGATCGAAGGGGATCAGTTTTTCGGAGGAATCCGCGTGCCCGTAGACCGCGAAGGTGATGCCCGTCTTACGAAAGATCTTTTCGGCTTCCTTCGATTTCGCGATGAGCCGGTTTCTGTCCTGGCTGGCATACCATTGATGATAAGTCGAATATGGCTGGCGCGGGCTGCTGTCCGCATTGATCATTTCGTCAAATGCCAAAGGCTGGTCCCCTTATTTTCGACCATTTGAATACAACGCAGAGTGCAATGCAAGAAGCGTGCACATTGGCGGTCGAAAAATTTTGGCGGGTGGCGGCGCGGCCGTTTTCGGCGTTTCCGGGCGATAACTGGGCAGCGGCATGCGCAGCCTGGGCTTCGGGCCGCGCAGAAAAAACAGGCTGATGCCCGCATTTTAGGCTCATAGGATTCGAGGAGACGCGTTCAGCAGGTTGTGGAGCGGCGGTTCCGATTCGCTGATGCTATCCATCAGAAAAATTCCTTTGACGGAGCGCTATCGCGGCTCTATCGCGGCAGCGGCGATCCTGCGCGGATCGTCGAAAATCCATTCGCTCAGGAAAGATTTCATGCTCGCCCGCCTGGCCCCGGCCATCTTCGTGCTGCTCTGGTCGACAGGCTGGGTCGTTGCAAAATATGCGGCCATCTTCGCCGATCCGCTGACATTCCTGGCGCTGCGCTATAGCTTCGCCATTCTGTTGTTCATCGGCTTCTGTCTCCTGAGCGGCGCGCGCTGGCCGCGCTCCGCGACGGCGATCGGCCATGCGATCGTGTCCGGCATCTTCCTCCACGGCCTTTATCTCGGTGCCGTATGGTGGGCGATCGGGCAGGGTGTGCCCGCGGCGATCTCCGGCATCATCGCCGGCTTGCAGCCCCTGATGACGGCTGCGGTCGCGCCTTGGCTGGTCGGCGAGAAGCTGGCGGGTCAGCAGAAGCTGGGTCTTATCCTCGGCTTCTGCGGCATCGCGCTTGCGGTTGCGCCGAAGATGCTGGCGATCGACGCGGCCGCAACGCCGATCCACGTGCTGCCGCTGGCCGTCAACGTTCTCGGCATGGCCGCCGTCACCTACGGGACTCTCTATCAGAAACGCTATCTGCAGACTGGCGATATCCGGTCGATTGCAGCGTTGCAATATGTCGGCGCGCTCCTCGTCACCATCCCCCTGGCGCTTATGCTCGAGGACCTGCGGGTCACCTGGAATGTCGAACTTGTCGCGGCGCTCGCCTGGTCCGTGCTGGGTCTCTCGATGGGAGCGATCGCGCTCCTTCTCTATCTCATTCGGCGCGGGCAGGTATCGCGTGCGGCGTCGCTCATTTACCTGGTGCCGCCGCTTGCCGCGGGCGAGGCGGCGCTTTTTTTCGGCGAGGCGCTGACCTGGCCGATGATCATCGGCACCGTAATTGCCGTGACAGGGGTCTATCTCACCAACCGCAAGTCCGGCGGAACAGCGGCGCGCGAACGGGCAAAGGAAGTGCCGGCTCTTTGACGAGCGCCACGTGAGGGGTCATCATGCTGATCTATCTCGATCAGGCATTGCGGGAGCGACGCCCCGGCGTGCGCGGCCGAGGGGCGTTCCCTGATGCATGCCGATCTGCAGAAGGCTATCATGGTGGGGGCGGTCGAACGGGTCCGGCCGAAGATGATGACCGAAGTCGCCATCGTGGCGGGGCTTTGTACCGATCCTCTGAAGCACCGGGTGCGGGCCTGATCGGCGGAATGGTATCGACGACGATCTCACCTTAGTGGTCATTCCGGGGGTTTGCGGCCTGGTGAAGAGCTGGCGCCTGTTCTCGTCGCATGCACCGAAGGAAGCCTGTCATTTCGATACCGCACAACCGCCGTACAATGGAGAGCGACGATGAGAAGAAGAGAGTTTTTGTTTTCCGCGGCCGCGGCCGCGTCGGCTTGGGTGATCGCGCCTGCCTTGGCGGCCGGTCGGGAAATGGTCGTCTACAAGGACCCCAATTGCGGCTGCTGCCATGCATGGGCCGAGGCGATGAAGGGAGCCGGCTTTACGGTAGGCATAAAGGACGGCGACGACCTGTCTGCGGTAAAGCAGCGCTATGCGATACCGGATGAGATGCAAGGCTGCCATACGGCCGTCGTCGGTGGCTATTACCTGGAGGGCCATGTACCGCTTGATGCCGTAGAAAGGCTCCTCGCCGAGCGCCCGGACATTGCCGGTCTCGCGGTCCCGGGCATGCCCGTCGGGTCGTTGGGCATGGGGGACGACCCTCGCGCATCCTATGACGTGTTCGCGGTGAAGAGAGATGGCACCAGCGCGATCTATCAGTCTGTCAGACCCAAGGGCTGACTGGCGCAGGTGACGCGGGGCTGAGTCGAAACGGCGGGCATCTACCCGCCGTCCCAAGACGCCGTGGCGCTTATGAGCGTTCAGTGCAGTGAAAACACCAAACGTTATCAGTCTTTGCTGCTACGCACTTATCTCCGAAGTGCTCTAGCGCTGTTGGCCGCGACCGTCAGCACGCTGCGGTCGATTGCCGCCACCATTACGTTCGCCTGACTGTTCGCTCCCACGGCGGCCGGCCTGCTGCGGCCCGGGCCGCCCATGGTGCTTCTGCGCCTTGTGATTGCGATGGTTTTCCGGCCGGCCGTCCGCCGGTCCATGCCCAGCAGCACGCTGGTCGCGGCGCTCGTGCGGGCGCTCGTCGCGCAGCAGTTCATCGCCGGCGAATCCGCCGGCTGCCGCCTGGCGTTGCGGCCGATCGCGGCGGGGTCCGCCTTGGCGCTGTCCTGCGCCATTGCCGCGAGGCTGGCCGTTACCGCGAGGCTGACCGTTGCCGCGGCCGCCACGTCCCTTGGAGGGGCGGGCCTGGTCGGCGGGCGCTTCACCGCTTGCGACAGCGATCTGGATGCCCATCAGCTTTTCGATGTCACGGAGCAGGCGGATTTCGTCCGGCGCGCAGAAGGCGATCGCGATGCCGTCGCGGCCGTTACGGGCCGTGCGGCCGATACGGTGCACATAGGCGTCGGGCACTTCCGGCAGGTCGTAATTGTAGACGTGGGTGACGCCTGGAATGTCGATCCCGCGGGCAGCCACGTCCGTCGCCACGAGCACGCGGATCTCACCGTCGCGGAATGCCTTCAGCGCACGCTCCCGCTGGCCCTGGCTCTTGTTGCCATGGATCGAGGCGGCCTTGAAGCCGACGTGGTCCAGATGCTTCATCAGCTTCTCGGCGCCATGCTTGGTGCGGCTGAAAATCAGCGACAGCCCATCTGGATTGGCAGTCAGCGTCTGCTTCAGGATGGTCGTCTTCAGGTCCTTGCCGGGGACGAAATGCACATATTGCTCGACCTTGTCGGCTGCCTTGCCCGGAGGCGAGACTTCGACCTTTACCGGGTCGGTCAGGTATTCGCCGGCAAGCTCGGCAATCAGCTTCGGCATGGTTGCGGAGAAGAGCAGCGTCTGACGGTTCTTCGGCACCAGCTTGGATATCTTGCGCAGGTCATGGATGAAGCCGAGATCGAGCATCTGGTCGGCCTCGTCGAGAACGAGATAGCGAGCCTGAGTCAGCGTCACCGCCTTGCGGGAAACGAGGTCGAGCAGCCGGCCGGGGGTCGCGACGAGAATGTCGACGCCACGGGCGAGCTGTTCGGTCTGCTTGTTGATCGAAACGCCACCGACGACGAGGCCGATCTTGAGCGGGCTCTTCTTTACGAAAAGCTTCAGGTTGGCCGCGATCTGGTTCACTAGTTCGCGGGTGGGGGCGAGCACGAGAGCGCGGATGTTGCGCGGATCGGGACGTCTGCCGTCGGCGACGAGCTTTTCGATCATCGGCAGGCCGAAAGCAGCGGTCTTGCCGGTGCCCGTCTGCGCAAGGCCGATGAGGTCATGGTCTTTCAGGACCAGCGGAATGGCTTGGGCCTGGATGGGCGTGGGCTTTTCGAATCCATTGGCGGAGAGTGTCGCCACGATGTGCTCGGAGAGGCCAAGCTCTTTGAAAGTGGACAATGCATATACCTTTCGGGGCGCCAAACGCTCTCGCCGGAACAGCAGGATGCGGTTCCGGTGTCATCTGGCGTCAAGAACCCCGCGTGAATTGGGAACTTGTGGGTTAATAGAAAATCGTCAGGCGCCTGTGCTGCCGCGGAGGGCGGCGATGTTTCGCGCTTTTCCTTCTTCACGGCTTCGAAGTGATGCCGAGGGCGCGCTCACGCGGCGGCCGGAAGGTGACGCAGGCCTTAGATCGTTGTTTTGCGCCGGAAAGTCAAGCTGCATCTTTTCGCAGCTGCGAAGGCAACGCCGTCTTACACGCTGGCAAGCGCAAGACGTCGCCCCGGCGAAAGGGGAGTGACCACGCGCCGACATCCGTGACGATGGCCGGCAAAGAAGCCGCGCATCACGTATGTACCCCTTGCAGAAGAGGGGCCCGAGCGTACAATCTAGCCGCTTGGCCTCGCCGATTGTCGGCTGCTGACGAGCTGGTCACGCGAGCAGGCCGCGCGACACGGAATGCGCAGATATTCGGCGGCAAGGAACCTGACGCGGCCTCAGCCGTTCTGTCCGTGAGCCTCGCCAACCTATCTGCCATCGACACGGGGAGACAATAGTGCGGAACCGGATCTGGATACTGACAGCCGATGGAAACACGGCGCGCATCGTGAAGGACGTCAACCTGCTGAAGGATGGCAGGCAGCAGCCGGAGGAGGAGACATTCCAAATCGAGACCAAGCGTCGTCAGGACATCATGGCCGACAGACCCGGACGCAGCCATTCGTCGGTCGGTCACGGCCGCTCGGCGATGGAGTACAGCAGCGACCCCGTACGGGAGGAACAGCATCGCTTCGCCATGGAGATCGCCGGGAAGCTCGACCACTATGCCCACGACCATGCCTTCGAGAACCTCGTGATCTGCGCGGCGCCGAAGACGCTCGGCGATTTGAGGAAGCTGCTCTCGCACCAAGTCAAGGAAAAGACGCTCGCCGAGATCGACCGCAATTGCGTCGCCGTCCCCACCGATCAGTTGATCGCGACGGTCAAGTCCGTGGTCTTCCCGGGATAGTGCTTTCAAGATTTTTCAGGATCAGGAGCCGATCTCAGGCCTTGTCGCCGCGCAGCATCTCCCGCTTTCCGGCGAAGCCGGGGCGGCGCTCGACCGTGAAGCCGGCGGCCGCCAGGTTGCGGCGGACGAACCCGGCTGCGGCATAGGTCGCGAAGCTGCCGCCTGCGACGGTCCTTTCGAACACCAGCCGCATCAACTCTTCCGACCACATGTTCGGATTGCGCGAGGGGGCGAAACCGTCGAGATACCAGGCGTCGAAGTTCGGACGGGACGCTGAAACGCCGTCGAGCGCCGCGCCGATCACGACCGTGAGCCGTACCTGCCCGGTAAAGGCGATGTCCACCTGGCCGGCCGGGTTCGCGGGCCAATTGGCAACGAGCGCCTGGCGCTCCTCCTCGATTTCCGGCCAATGCGCCAGCGCTCGGTCGATCTCCCCGGATTGCATGGGAAAGCGCTCGAATGAGACGAAATGGAGGCTCCCGGCCGCGGCCGGCGACTGTTTCCACCGGCGCAAGGTTTCGCAGAAATTGAGCCCCGTGCCGAAGCCGAGTTCGCCGATCGTGAATGTGCCGCCCGCCTGCCAGCGTTCCGGCAGCCGGTTGCCGGCAAGAAAGACGTGGCCGCATTCGAGCCGCCCGTCGGTGCGGCAATAAAAGTGGTCGCCAAACTCCTTCGAATAGGGCATATCGCCCTCGTGCCATTCGAGGTTTTGCCGCGAGGGTGAAGGGCTCTGGCCGGGATCGGTTCCTGTCATGGTGAACCCGATAATTCTCCGGCCCGGGAAGGTCAATCGATGTGCGAAGTTTTGATCGTGGGCGGCGGCGTCATGGGGCTCTGGGCCGCGGTGATGGCCGCCCGCGCCGGCTTCGCGACGCGGCTCCTCGAGCGCAGGCTGATCGGTTCCGGCGCGAGCGGCGGTCTCCTCGGCGCGCTCATGCCGCACATGCCCGACCGCTGGAACGACAAGAAGCAGTTCCAGTTCGATGCCCTTGTGTCGCTCGAAGGCGAGATTGCCGAGCTTGAAGCAGCCACGGGTCTCTCGGCAGGTTATCGTCGCTCCGGCCGTGTCATGCCCCTTGGCAAACCGCATCTGCGGGAGATCGCCCTTGGTCGCGAGCAGGATGCGGCGCAGAATTGGCATGCTCCGGCACGCCGCTTCGATTGGCAAGTCCGCGATGCCGGCGCAGTCGGTTGGCCGGCTGCCGATGCGGCGCCCTTCGGTGTCGTCCATGACACGCTGGCCGCCCGGCTGGCGCCGCGCAGCCTGCTTGCGATGCTGCGGGCTGCCTTAGAGCAATTTCCGCGTGTCCAATGCGAGGAAGGGGCGGAAGTCGTCTCGCTCGACCCGGCGCGCGGCCGGCTTGCCCTCGCCGACGGGCGCGATTTGACCTTTGAGCGCCTGATCCTCGCCGCGGGCGTCGAAAGCTTCTCCTTCATCGACAGTCTGACCCAGCCGCGGCGAACGCCGAGCGGCGGTGCGGTCAAAGGTCAGGCGGCGCTGCTTCGCGCCGATATCGATCCGGCTTTGCCCATCATCTTTGCCGACGGGCTCTATGTCGTCCCGCATGAAAGCGGCCAGGTGGCGATCGGCAGCACGAGCGAGAACCGGTTCGAGGAACCCTATTCCACCGATGGCCAGCTCGATGCACTGCTTGCCCGCGCCGCCGCCCTTGCTCCCGCATTGCGCGGCGCCCCGGTGGTCGAGCGCTGGGCGGGCCTGCGCCCCAGATCTACGGGGCGCGAACCCGTGGTCGGCCGTCACCCCGATCACGAAAGGGTCTTCGCGTTGACGGGCGGCTTCAAGGTGAGCTTCGGACTGGCGCATGCTCTGGCGCGATCCGTGGTCAACGAGATTGCCGGCCGTCCAGGCACCACGCTTCCGGAAACGTTCCAATGTGCGCACCATATCGCGGCATTGCGATAGGCCTGGCAGGCTTCACGAACCCGTTATGGCCTGCGTAATTCGTCAATTTGTCACGCAAATCACTTAACACGCCGCCATTGGATCTCGAACGGGATGCGGGCGGAGCGCACGTTTCCTTATTCCGCTTTCACGGACCTTCGGAGCTTGCGCCATGCGCTATGCGATCTGTTTCACCCCGCCGATGGGAGACCCGCTTTCCGCGGCGGCCGCCAGCTGGCTCGGCCGCAGCGTCTACTCCGGGGAGGCCGTGGAACTGCCGTCGATTGCAGGCCTTGCCGTTTCGGAGATGGCCTTTTACACGGCCGTTCCACGCCGCTTCGGCTTTCATGCGATGATCATGGCGCCTTTCCGCCTGAAGCCGGATATGGATGAAGCGCAATTGCTCAAGGCCATGATGCTCTTCACCAGCGGAGAGACGCCGTTCCGAATCGAGCGGCTGGAGGTTGCGCGCCTTAGCCAGTGCTGGGGGCTGATGCCAGAGGTGCCCAGCCAGTCGATGCATCTGCTCGCAGCCCGCGTCCTGCAGACGTTCGATCGCTTCCGCGCTCCGCTGAGTGAAGACGATATCGAGCGGGCGGACCCGGACAGGCTCACGGCTCCGCAATTCACCAACCTGCATCGCTGGGGCGATCCCCATGTGATGGACGAGTATCGTTTCCACATGCCGCTGACGGGCCCCCTGAACGCCGATGTGGGCCGGCGGGTTGAGGCCCCCTTGCGCGGATTGTTCGAACCGCTGCTGACCGAACCGCTCCTGATCGGCAGCCTCGCTCTGTTCGTCGAGCACGAGCCCGGAGCGCCAATGCGAGTGCATTCGCAGCATCCGCTTGGAAAGATTTCCGCGCGCCCGCGCGCCAAGGCAGGACTATCGGTCGGGCATCGCCCCGGCACCGACACTCTTGCCACGCCGCCGGTCGCGGTGACCGCATGGCTTCCCGGCAGGCCGTAACCCAGGAATCGCCATTTTTCTCATCTCGACAATCCGGTGCGGGATGCTACCGTTCCGGAAAAGTCGAAGGGTGAAATCATGTCCGAGAATTCCTATCCGCGCGACCTCGTCGGCTACGGACGCAGGCCGCCTGAGGTGCGTTGGCCGGGCGACGCCAATATCGCCGTGCAGTTCGTGCTGAACTATGAGGAGGGCGGCGAGAGCTGCATTCTCGACGGCGATCCGGCATCCGAGTGTCTGCTGTCGGAGATCGTCGGTGCTCAGCCATGGGCCGGACAGCGCAACCTCAATATGGAGTCGATCTACGAATATGGCGCCCGCGCCGGCTTCTGGCGGTTGTGGCGGATGTTCACGAGCCGGGACGTGACGCTGACGGTCTATGGCGTGACGCTCGCCATGGCACGCAATCCGGAAGCCGTCGCCGCCATGAAGGAGGCCGGCTGGGAGATCGCCAGCCACGGCCTGCGCTGGCTCGAATACAAGGACGTTCCGGAAGACATCGAGCGCCAGCATATCCGGGAGGTCGTGCGGCTGCACACGGAGCTGACCGGCGAGCGTCCGCTCGGCATCTACCAGGGCAAGCCCTCGGCAAATACGCTCAAGCTCGTGCTGGAGGAGGGCGGCTTCCTCTATTCCTGTGATTCCTATGCGGACGAGCTTCCCTATTGGGTTCCCGGACCGACGCCCGGCAATCCGCATCTCATCATTCCCTATACGCTCGACGCCAACGACATGCGTTTCGCGACCAATCAGGGTTTCAATTCCGGCGACCAGTTCTTCACCTATCTCAAGGACACGTTCGACGTGCTCTATGCGGAGGGCAAGGAAGGCAGCCCGAAGATGATGAATATCGGTCTGCACTGCCGCCTGGTCGGGCGGCCCGGTCGCGCGGCGGCGCTTGCGCGGTTCATCGATTATGTGACGTCCCACGACAAGGTCTGGGTGCCGCGCCGCATCGACATCGCGCGCCACTGGTATGAACATCATAAGCCCAACGGTACGCGCTGATGTCGGGGCGCGATGATTTCATCCGGCGCTTCGGCGGCATCTTCGAGCACTCGCCCTGGGTGGCGGAGCGCGCCTACGATCGTGCGGCTTCTTCCGGGTTGACCGCTGGCAACGTCCATTCGGCGCTCTGCAACGCTTTCCGCGCGGCTTCCCCGGCCGAAAGGCTTCGAGTATTGCGGGCTCATCCCGATCTTGCAGGCAAGCTTGCGGTGGCGGGCGAGCTCACGGCCGATTCGAAAGCCGAGCAGGCGTCTGCCGGTCTCGACCGGCTCTCCCCCGAAGAGCATGCGCGCTTCACCGGGCTGAACACGACCTACACCAAGAAATTCGGCTTCCCCTTCATCATCGCGGTGAAAGGGCTGACGAAGGAAGACATCCTCGCCGCTTTCGAGAGGCGCATTGACAATTCCAAGGAAGGGGAATTTGAAACGGCCTGTGCCGAGGTGGAGCGGATCGCCCGCCTGCGGCTCCGATCCATGCTTCCGGGAGACGACAATGCCTGACACCATTCCTGATCTGTCCGACCGCGCGACGGGGACGATGCGTTCAGCGTCCGTGCCTTCGGGCGCCAACGCACAGAGAGCCGGAACGGCAGTCTGATGTCGCATTTGCTTTCGATCGAGCTTCTGACCAGGGAGGCTTTCGCGCCGTTCGGCACCGTCATCGAGGCCGACCCGGCCTCGATGCGCTTCATCAATGGCGGCAATACCGAGCGGTTTCACGCGCTTGCACATGTCGAAGCCGCGGGAGAGGCCGCCGGCATCATCATCAATATCTTTCGCGGGCAGCCCAGGGCATTTCCCTATTCCGTGACGATGATGGAGCGCCATCCGCTCGGCAGCCAGAGCTTTTCGCCGCTCCGGGACCGGCCGTGGCTGGTTGTAGTCGCCGAGGATGAAGGCGATCGTCCCGGCCGGCCGAGGGTTTTCCTCGCGAATGGCAGGCAGGGCGTCAATTACGGCCGCAATGTCTGGCATCATCCGCTGATGTCAGTGGGCGGCGTCAGCGAGTTCATCGTCGTCGACCGCGAGGGGCCGGGCAACAACCTGGAAGAGTTCCGCTACGACGAGGCTTTCGTCATTCCCGATCCATCCAAACGGTGAGCGCGATGAGCAAGTCAGGCCGCTTGACCACCCACGTTCTCGACACCGCGCTCGGCCGGCCCGCCCACGGGCTGAAGATCGATCTCTACCGGCTCGAAGGCGATGCGCGGCACCTGATCCGTACCGTCCATACCAACAGCGACGGCCGCGTCGATGAACCGCTTATGGAGGGGGCGGGGTTCACGACCGGGACCTACGAGCTGGTCTTCCACGCCGGCGACTATTTAAGGTCCGCGGGCGTCACGCTTCCGGATCCGGCTTTCCTCGATCTCATTCCCCTGCGTTTCGGCATCGCCGACGCCGGCAGCCACTACCATGTGCCGCTGCTGCTTTCACCCTACGCGTACTCCACTTATCGCGGCAGCTGATAGCACCTCGGCGGAGGCTGGCAGATCCGTCTCCGGGCCTCAACCCTGTGGCAAGCACAGGAGAAGCTGAGGGGAAGGCCTTGCTCTGTGCCCTGGATCACGGTGTTTTAGGTCGGTTCGCCCCACATGAACGTGATCGCTTCCAAGAAGTTGAGACGCGGGATGCGGGCCGAAAACCGCGCACACTTCCGTATCCCGCCCTAATCGGCGATGATGTCGCGGCCGACATCGGTGATGCGGCGTTTGCCGCAAAGCGCCATGGTCGTATCCATCTCCTTGCGGATGATATCGAGCGCGAGCGTCACGCCTTCCTTGCCGAGCGCGCCGAGGCCGTAGAGGAAGGGGCGGCCGATATAGGTGCCTTTCGCGCCAAGGGCGATCGCCTTCAGGACGTCCTGGCCGGAACGAATGCCGCCGTCGAGGTGTACCTCGATCTGGTCGCCGACGGCGTCGACGATGCGCGGCAGCATGCTGATCGAGGAATGCGCGCCGTCGAGCTGGCGGCCGCCATGGTTCGAGACGATGATCGCGTCGGCGCCGGTCTTAGCCGCCATTTTCGCGTCTTCTGGATCGAGAATGCCCTTGAGGATCAGCGGACCGCCCCAGCGCTCCTTGATCCACTCGACGTCCTTCCAGGAAAGCTGCGGGTCGAACTGCTCGTTCGTCCATGCCTGTAGCGAGGAGAGGTCGGCGACGCTCTTGGCGTGGCCGACGATGTTGCGGAAGGTGCGGCGGTTGGTGCCGAGCATCTTTAAGCACCAGCCGGGGCGCGTCGCCATCATCCAGAGATGCTTCGGCGTCAGTCGCGGCGGCGCGGACAGGCCGTTGCGAAGGTCCTTATGGCGCTGGCCGAGGATCTGCAGGTCGAGCGTCAGCACGAGGGCCGAGCACTTGGCGGCCTTGGCCCGGTCGATCAGATCGAGCACGAATTCGCGCTCGCGCATGACATAGAGCTGGAACCAGAAAGGCTTCGTCGTCACCGAGGCGACGTCCTCGATCGAGCAGATGCTCATGGTCGAGAGCGTGAAGGGGACGCCGAACGCCTCCGCCGCCTGGGCCGCCAAAATCTCGCCGTCGGCATGCTGCATGCCCGTCAGGCCGGTGGGAGCGAGCGCGACCGGCATCGAGACCTTCTGCCCGATCATCGTCGTTTCGAGCGAGCGGTCGGACATGTCGACCAGCACCCGTTGACGCAGCTTGATCCCGGCAAAATCCGCCTCGTTGGCGCGGTAGGTTCCCTCCGTCCATGCGCCGCTGTCCGCATAATCGAAGAAAAGCTTCGGCACGCGCCGTCTGGCCAGGGCCTTGAGGTCCCGTATTTCGAGAATCTGCGTCATGGATCGGCCTCATCGAGTGAATGACAGCCGAGCCCTTATCATGATTTCCGAAGGGTTGTAATAGTTGCAGAAAGCAAGAGGTCAAAAAATATTACCTCTTGTTTTCAAGGCTGCTCAAGCTACGCCAAGTGTTGATTTGCAGGGTCTGCCGGCGACATAGGTCTCGATCACGGCGCGATCGTCGCCCATCGTCTGCAGCAGAAACAGTTCGTCGGCCAGCGAGTTGACCACTTCGGCCCTGAGCGCCATTGCAGGCGTTGCCGCCATGTCGAACACCGTAAGGTCCGCATCGGATCCGGGCTCCAGCGTGCCGATGCGGTCGACTAGAGAAAGCGCCTCGGCATTGCCGCGGGTCATCATGTAGAAGCTGTCGAAGGGGTTCAGCCTTTCGCCCTGCAACTGCAGGATCTTGTAGGCCTCGTCGAGCGTCTTCAGCATCGAGTAGCTGGTGCCGCCGCCGACGTCCGAGGCGACGGAAACGCGCACTGGTTTTTGCCGGCCCTTGAGCGCCCGCAGGGGAAACAGGCCGGAGCCGAGGAAGAGATTGGACGTCGGGCAGAAGACGGCGACCGAGCCGGTCTCGCTCATCGCATCCGCCTCGCGCTCGGAGAGGTGTATGCAATGACCGAACAAACTTTTCGGCCCCAGCAGCCCGTAGCGGGCGTAGACGTCGGTATAGTCGGTCGCTTCCGGATACAGTTGCGAAGTATAGGCGATTTCGTCGTGGTTTTCGGAGAGATGCGTCTGCACATGCAGGTCGGGAAACTCGCCGACGAGCGATTTCGCGACCTCCATCTGCTCCGGCGTGGAAGTGATGGCGAAACGGGGGGTGATAGCCACATGGTTGCGGCCCTTGCCGTGCCAGTCGGCGATGACGGCGCGGGTCTCGTCATAGCTCATCTGCGGCGTGTCGAGCAGACCCTGCGGCGCATTGCGGTCCATCATCACCTTGCCTGCGACCATGCACATGCCGCGCTTCAGGCTCTCGGCGAAGAAGGCGTCGGCGGAGGTCTTGTGCACCGAACAGTAGGCCGTCGCCGTCGTCGTGCCATGGCGGATCATCTCGTCGAAGAAATGGCGGGCGATCCGCTCCGCATGCGCCGTCTCGACGAAGCGGCATTCCTCGGGAAAGGTGTAGGTGTTCAGCCATTCGAGCAGATCGGCGGCGTAGGAAGCCATCACCTGCATTTGCGGAAAATGCAGATGCGTGTCGATGAGGCCCGGCATGATCAGATGCGGGCGGTGGTCGACCTCGGAGACATCCTCGGGCGCTGCCGCCTTGACAGCTGCATAGGCGCCGGACGCCTTGATCACGCCGTTCTCGACGAGGAGGGCGCCGTCGCTTTCGTAGGCATAGGCAGCACTGTCGTCGATGCCTTGCGGCTCCCGACGGAAGCTCAAGGTCCGGCCGCGAATGAGGGTGTATGTCATCTTGTCTCCCCGACGGCACTTTCGAACCAGGCTGTCACCAGCCTGCGCTCTTTCGCCGTCATGTCGCTTATGTTGCCGGGCGGCATGGCATGGCTGCGCCCCGCCTGGATATAGATTTCCCGCGCGCGGGCAGCAATCTCGGCGTCGCTTTCGAGCGTGACGCCGTTCGGAGCCCGCACAATTCCTTCATAGACCGGCTCGGCCGCGTGGCACATGCTGCAGCGGGTCGAGATCGTTTCCCGGACTGCGGGGAAATGTGCGTTTTCGGCAAAGCGCCGGAAGGCCGGTGACGTCTCGGCTCGTTCTTCTCCCGTCAGTATTTTCGGCGCCGTCGAGAGCCAGATGATCAGGATGAACAGGAGTGTGGTGACAAGCCAGGTCCAGGTAGGCCTGCCCTTGCGCGCATGTGTGGTGTTGAACCAATGACGAATCGTCACGCCCATCAGGAAGACGAGCGCCGCGATGATCCAGTTGAAGGCCGTCGCGAAGGCGAGCGGATAATGATTCGAGAGCATGAAGAAGATGACGGGCAGCGTCAGGTAGTTGTTGTGCAGCGAGCGTTGCTTTGCCTGAGCGCCGAGCCTTGGGTCCGGCATGCGGCCGGCGATCAGGTCGGCGACGACGATCTTCTGGTTGGGGATGATGATCAGGAAGACGTTGGCCGACATGATCGTGGCGGTGAAAGCGCCCAGATGCAGGAAGGCGGCGCGGCCGGTGAAGACCTGGGTATAGCCCCAGGCCATGGCGACCAGTACCAGATAGAGCAGCGCCATCAGTCCCCAGGTGCTTTTCCCGATCGGCGACTTGCAGAGAAGGTCATACAGGACCCAGCCGAGTCCAAGCGAGGCAAGCGAGATCAGGATCGCGGTGGTCGCCGAAATGTCCAGGACATGCCGGTCTATGAGGAAGAGATCGGCGCCGCCATAATAGACGATGCAGAGCATGGCGAAGCCCGAGAGCCAGGTCGCGTAGGACTCCCACTTGAACCAGGTGAGGTGCTCCGGCATGGCGGCTGGCGCCACGAGATATTTCTGAATGTGATAGAAGCCCCCGCCATGGACCTGCCATTCCTCGCCATAGGCGCCCGGAGGCAGATGGTCGCGTTTTACGAGACCGAGATCGACCGCGATGAAATAGAAGGACGAGCCGATCCAGGCGATGGCGGTGACGACATGCAGCCAGCGGACGGCGAAGGCCAGCCATTCCCAGGCAATGGCGAATTCATACATTCGGCGATCCCCTTTCTCTCCGTTGGTACAACCTTGCTAGGAAAAGGCTGAAGGGGGAAGGGGCGTTTTCTGACGAGAGGCCTCCCCTCTTAACCAGCGCCCGGGTTTTCAGTCCGTTGAAGGCGGCGCGCCGACTTCGCAGGCAGGCGCGTCAGACACGCCGGCGACACCTGCATTACCGGGCTGAGCGAACTCCGCAAGGATCCAGTCGCGGAAGCTGCGGATCTTCGCGACATTGCGCCGGGCGTGAGCATAGACGAGCCAGTAATCACGTCCGTCGCTGCAGCGTAGGTCGAACGGCTGATAGAGGCGCCCGAGCGCTATGTCGTCGGCGTAAAACTCCGGCGTCAGAATCGCCACGCCTTGCCCTGCAATGGCGGCGCCGGCCTCGAAGGACTGGGCACCCAGCCGGCTTACGGGACGGCTGGCAAGATCCGGGTCTTCAACGCCCGCGGCCCGGAACCACTGCAGCCACCAGGGATCGCGAGGGCCGATGATGCGAAGCTTCAAGAGGTCGCGCGGCGTGCGGATGCCGCCGATCGTCGCGGCAAGGGCGGGACTTACCATGGGCGTGAATTCGACAGGCATCAGACGGTGGCTGACGAGGCCCGGCCATTCGCCGGTTCCCGAGCGGATGCCCACGTCGACGGCCTCCTCGCTGAAATCGACAATCTTGTCGCTCGCCGCCAGCCGGACCGCGATGTTCGGGTGGGCGAATTGGAACGTGCCGATATTGCGGGCGAGCCATTGCGAGGCAAACGTCGAAGTCGAATTTACCAGCAGGCTGGTCTCGATGTCCCCTCTCGCCGAGGCGACGGCGTCCTGCAGCAGTTCGAAGGCTTCCGTGACCCTCGGTGCGAGCTGCTGGCCAACATCGGTCAGTGCGACCTGACGGGGACGCCGCAGGAACAGCGGCTCGCCGATATTCTCTTCGATCAGCTTAATCTGATAGCTGACCGCCGTCTGGGTCATCCCGAGTTCGCCGCCCGCTTTGGTGAAACTACCGAGTCGGGCGGCCGCTTCGAAGACCCTGAGCGCATTCAGCGGGAATTGCTTCGACATCTTCATGGATAAGTTCTCTTAATGCATGCAGACGGATGTTCGATTGGATTTCGAGCATCACTCCAGGCATCCTTCAAGTCAACTTCACCGCTTGCGAAAGGTGTTCAAATGTCATGCGATCTTACGGAATTTACTGAAAGAAAGCCGATTCTCCCACTGAACGGGATCGTCCGGATTGCCGCTTCGGCACTGCGCCGCATGAGAGGCCGGAGCTTGAGTCTAGACCTCGAATCCACGTCCGACTACATGAAAAAGGACTTGGGATTCCTCGATGGCCGCATGGCCCGGCAGGACGACGACCTGCTGCGGTAGAGAGGCTGTTCATCCGAACTGTTCGTTACAGTCCAGAGCGAAATGCGGGCGGAAAAACGCACACATTTTTCCTCATCCCGCTCTAAGCCGTTCCACGGCCATCAGGACGCGCTCGGGCGTTGCCGGCGTATCGAGCCGGGGGCACTCGCGATAGTCGGCGACGCTGGCGACGGCCATCGACAGGGCCTCGACGACCGAAATCGGCAGCATGAGGGGCGGCTCTCCCACCGCCTTCGATCTGCCGATCGTCTCTTCAGCATTTTCCGACCATTCGGCGAGGCGCACGTTGAAGATCTTCGGCCGATCCGAGGCAAGGGGTATCTTGTAGGTCGAGGGCGCATGCGTCCTCAGCCGTCCCTTCTCGTCCCACCAGAGCTCTTCCGTGGTGAGCCAGCCCATGCCCTGAACGAAGCCGCCCTCGATCTGGCCGAGATCGATCGCGGGGTTGAGGGAACGGCCGACGTCGTGCAGCACGTCGACGCGATCGACCATATATTCGCCTGTCAGCGTATCGATCGAGACCTCGGAAACGGCCGCGCCATAGGCAAAGTAGTAGAAGGGAGTGCCGCGGCCGGCGGCCCGGTCCCAGTGGATGCCAGGCGTCGCATAGAAGCCGGCGGCCGAGAGCTGGACACGTGCACCGTAGGCCTCCTGCACGAACTGCGCAAAGGGCACGAGCTCGTCACCGATCCTGACATGATTGGCCACGAAGGTGACGTTCTCAGCCGTCGTCTGCCAGCGCTCGGACGCAAAGGCGACGAGCCGCTCCTTGATCTGACGCGCAGCATCGAAGGCGGCCATGCCGTTGAGGTCGGAGCCGGAGGAGGCGGCGGTCGCAGACGTATTCGGCACCTTGCCGGTCGTCGTTGCGGTTATTTTCACCCGGTCTATGTCGATCTGGAAACTATCCGAGAGGACCTGCGCCACTTTCGTATAGACGCCCTGGCCCATCTCGGTGCCGCCGTGGTTGAGGTGGACCGAGCCGTCCGTGTAGATGTGGACGAGGGCGCCGGCCTGGTTGAGATGGGTGAGGGTGAAGGAGATGCCGAATTTCACCGGCGTCAATGCAATACCCTTGCGGATCACCCGGCTCGATCTGTTGAATTCGATGATCGCCGCCCGGCGCGCCTGATAATCGGCGCTCGCTTCCAGCTCATCGACGATCCGGCCGATGATGTTGTCTTCGATCTTCTGGTGATAGGGCGTGACGTTGCGGCCGGAATGCGCGTCGCCATAGAAGTTCAGCTTGCGGATTGCGAGCGGGTCCTTCCCGAGTGCGTAAGCGATCTCCTCGATGATCCGCTCGCCGCCGAGCATGCCCTGCGGCCCGCCGAAGCCGCGAAAGGCAGTATTCGAAACCGTATTGGTCTTAAGCGGTTGCGAGGTGAGCTTCACATGCGGGTAGAAGTAGGCGTTGTCCGCATGGAAAAGGGCGCGGTCGGTGACCGGGCCGGAGAGATCGGCGGAGAAACCGCATCGCGCGGCATAATTCGCCCGGACAGCCCGGATGCGGCCCTCCTCGTCGAAGCCGACATCGTAATCGACCAGGAAATCGTGCCGCTTGCCGGTGGCGGTCATGTCGTCGTCCCGGTCCGGGCGGAATTTGACGGCGCGGCGAAGCTTACGCGCGGCGACGGCGGCGAGTGCCGCAAACTGGTTGCCCTGCGTTTCCTTGCCGCCGAAGCCGCCGCCCATGCGGCGGACATTCACCGTGACGGCGTTGGAGGGAACGCCGAGCACTTGCGCGACCATGCGCTGGACTTCGCTCGGATGCTGCGTCGATACCCAGACGGTCATTTCGTCATCCTCGCCGGGAATCGCGAGCGCGATATGGCCTTCCAGATAGAAGTGCTCCTGGCCACCGATTCGCATGTGCCCCTGAATGCGGCGGGGCGCCCGCTCCAGCTCGCCTGCGGCGTCGCCGCGTTCGAGTGTCAGCGGCGGGGTCACCAGTTCGCCGCCGGTTGCCACGGCATCGATGACATCGATCGCCGGCAGGAAGTCACGATAGGTGATTCTGGCGAGCCGCGCGGCGCGGCGGGCGACGTCGCGCGTTTCGGCGATGACCGCGAAGGCCGGCTGGCCATGGAACTCCACCCGCCCGTCGGCAAGCACCGGCTCGTCGTGCAGATGGGTGGGGCTGATGTCGTTGGAATGCGGCATGTCCCTGGCGGTGATGACGCACACGACGCCCGGCACAGCGGCGACATCGGAGAGGTCCATCTCCAGAATTTCCGCATGCGCCCGGTCCGCAAGGCCGAGCGCGCCATGCAGCGTGCCGGCGGGTTCCGGCATGTCGTCGATATAATCGGCGGTGCCCGCCACATGCTTGTGGGCGCTGTCGTGGCGGCGCGGTGTGTGCATCGGTCCGGTGATTGTGGCGCGGCTTGCCGGGGTGGACTTATCCATGCCGGGGCCTCCTGACGAAGGATGAGAAGCCCCTCATCCGCCTGCCTGCACCTTCTCCCCGCAGGCGGGGCGAAGGGACAAGCGGCGCGCGCTCGTCCGATCTGCGAGCCCGTTTATCGACTGGGAGGAAGGAAGCGGCGCAATCGTCCCCTCTCCCCGCAAGCCAACCGGTGAGGGGCAATCCCGTCCCGCCAATATCGCGACAGGCGCTCATGCCACTTCCTCGAACCGCTGCAACTGGACAGTCTCTCCAATGCTCTCGAGGAAGAAGCGCATCAGCAGGTTTTTCGCCGCAAGCATGCGATAGTCACCGGTGGCGCGCCAATCGGTGATCGGCTGATAGTCGGTCTCGAAAGCGGCCTGCGCCTGGCGGATCGTCTCCTCGTTCCATTGCTGACCGACAAGGGCGGCTTCGACGGCCTTTGCCCGCTTGGGAGTTGCCGCCATGCCGCCGAAGGCTATTCGTGCGGCTTTCACCCGGTCGCCGTCGAACGAGATGCGGAAGGCGCCGAGCAGGGCGGAAATGTCCTCGTCGCGCCGCTTCGAGATCTTGTAGGCTGCAAAATGCTCGTCCGCGGGCAGAGCCGGGACGAAGAGGGTCTCGACGAATTCGCCGGGCCTGCGATCCTGTTTGCCGTAGGCGATGAAGAAATCCTCGAGCGGCAGCGCGCGCTGACCGTCCTTCGAGCGCAGGGTAACCGTCGCGCCAAGAACGATCAGTGGCGGCGGGCTGTCGCCGATCGGCGAGCCATTGGCGATATTGCCGCCGATCGTGCCCATATTGCGCACCTGGTCGCCGCCGATGCGGTCGAGCAGCCGGCCGAACGACGGATAGGCTGAAGACAGAGCCTCGTGCGCCGCGCTATAGCTGACGCCTGCACCGATCGTCAGGCCCGCTTCCGAGTTTTCGATCCGCTGCAGTTCGGCGATGCCATTGATGAAGACCACCGGATTGAGCGAGCGCATCTGCTTCGTCACCCAGAGCCCGACATCGGTGCAGCCGGCGACGATCGTCGCGCTTGGATGATCGGCGAGAACACCTGCAAGGTCCGCAGCGTCCACGGGTACGATCAGACAGTCCGCGCCGCTGCGGACAATGATCGTCTCGGTTTGCCCCAGCGCCTGGAGGCGCTCCGTAACCGCCTCCCGCGTGCGGGTGATCGGGTCGAAGAGCGCGGCCGGGCGCTCCGCCGCCGCGGCTTCCGCCGCGCGCACGATCGGCTCGTAGCCGGTGCAGCGACAGAGATTGCCTTGCAGCGCCTTTTCTATCGCCGCGCGGCTCGGTTTTTCATTGGCAAGCCAGAGCCCGTAAAGCGACATCACGATCCCCGGAGTGCAGAAGCCGCATTGGGAGCCGTGAAAATCCACCAGGGCCTGCTGCACCGGATGCAACGTGCCGTCTGCGGCAGCCAGGTGCTCGACCGTCACCACATGCGTGGCATTCAGCGATCCTGTGAAGCGGATACAGGCGTTGACGCTTTCATAGACGAGTTTTTCCTCTCCGCTGCCATCCGCGGCGAGCCGGCCCACGAGCACCGTACAGGCGCCGCAGTCGCCCTCCGCACAGCCTTCCTTGGTGCCGGTGAGGCGGCGCTCCAGCCTCAGAAAATCGAGCAGCGTCGACGTCGGCGCGACCTCGGAAAGGGCGATCTCGCTGTCGTTCAGGATGAAGCGGATGCTGTCGGATACCTGTGCCATGCCACTTCCTTATCCCTCAACCGGCTTGTCCCTCAGCCGTCGATTACTGCGCCGTCCAGCCGCCGTCCATCGAGACATGTGTGCCGGTGATCTGGGCGGCGTCGTCGCTTGCAAGATAAAGCGCCAGGGAGGCAACCTGTTCGACGGTGATAAACTTTTTCGTAGGCTGTCCCTTGAGCATCACCTCGTTGATCACCTGCTCCTCGGTGATGCCACGCGTTCTCGCCTGATCCGGTATCTGCTTTTCGACGAGCGGCGTCAGCACGTAGCCGGGGCAGATCGAGTTCGCGGTAATGCCGCTCTCCGCCACCTCCAGCGCCACGGTCTTCGTCAACCCCATGATACCATGCTTGGCGGCGACATAGGCGGACTTGAAGGGGGAGGCCACGAGGCCATGAGCGGATGCGATATTGATGATCCGCCCCCAGCCTTTCTTCTTCATCGGCGGAATGGCGGCACGAATGGTGTGAAAGGAGGAGGAGAGATTGACGGCGATGATCCGGTCCCATTGATCGACCGGAAAATCCTCGATCTTTTCGACGAACTGCACGCCGGCATTGTTGACGAGGATATCGGCGCCGCCGAAGCGATCGACAACCATAGCCATCATGTCGGCGATTTCGGAGGGCTTGGTCATGTCGGCTGCGTGATGAAGCACCGTGCCGGAGGTCAAGCCTGCGACCTCGTCCGAGACGGTCCTGATCTCGTCCGCCGCACCGAAGCCGTTCAGCACGATATTGGCACCGGTCTTCGCCAGGGCCCGGGCGATCGCCAAGCCAATGCCGCTCGTGGAACCCGTTATCACCGCAGTTCTGGTCATTCCCGCTCTCTCCGTCCTGGTGCCGCACAGGTTTTTTGCGACGCAACAGCGTCAGCCTACGCGCAAATGCGCGGCAGTGACAATTGTGTTTTTCCGCTCGGCAAAGCAGAGTCCGCATCTGCGGAGCGACTGGTGAAAGTTGCGTTTTGTTTTCGTTTGACATTCGTTTTTCTATCGTATTGAAGTCTTTCGAATGTCGCCCTCGAGGAAGGGCGAGGGGGCGGTGTGAGGAAAGCGAATGCGGGCTTCCGCTCGCATTCCGGTCGGCCTTTTCAATCGCGTGCCGAGGAGGGGCATATGGGCGGATATATTCTCGCGATCGATCAGGGCACGACGTCGACGCGCGCGATCGTTTTCGACGGCAACCAGAAAATCGCAGGCGTCGGGCAGAAAGAGTTCAAGCAGCACTTTCCGCAATCGGGCTGGGTGGAGCACGACCCGGAGGAGATCTGGCAGTCGGTCGTCAGCACGGTCAAGACAGCGATCGAGAAGGCCGGCATCACCGCGAACGATATTGCCGCGATCGGCATTACCAATCAGCGGGAGACAGTGGTCGTCTGGGATCGCGAGACCGGCAAGCCGATCCACAATGCCATCGTCTGGCAGGACCGCCGCACTGCCGCCTTCTGCGACAAACTCAAGAGGAGGGGACTGGAAAAGACCTTCTCCAAGAAGACCGGGCTGCTGCTCGATCCCTATTTCTCGGGAACGAAGCTCAACTGGCTGCTTTCCAATGTGAAGGGCGCGCAGGCGCGCGCCGCCAAGGGTGAGCTCTGCTTCGGCACGATCGACACCTTCCTGATCTGGCGGCTGACGGGCGGCACGTGCTTCTGCACCGACGCGACGAATGCCTCGCGTACCCTCTTATACAATATCGCCGAGAATGCCTGGGACGACGAGCTCACCGACATCCTGCGCGTGCCGAAGGAGATGCTGCCGGAAGTGAAGGACTGCGCGGCCGACTTCGGCGTCACGGATCCGTCCCTCTTCGGTGCGGCGATTCCGATCCTCGGCGTTGCCGGCGACCAGCAGGCGGCAACGATCGGTCAGGCATGTTTCAAGCCGGGCATGCTGAAATCGACCTATGGCACTGGATGCTTCGCCTTGCTCAACACCGGCAAGGACATGGTCCGCTCGAAGAACCGTCTCCTGACGACCATCGCCTACCGCCTCGATGGCGAAACGACCTATGCGCTCGAAGGCTCGATCTTCGTGGCCGGTGCTGCCGTGCAATGGCTGCGCGACGGGCTCAAGGTGATCAAGGCGGCCCCCGATACGGGCTCGCTTGCCGAGAGCGCCGATCCCTCGCAGGAGGTCTATCTCGTGCCGGCCTTCACCGGCCTCGGAGCGCCCCATTGGGACCCGGATGCGCGCGGCGCGATCTTCGGCATGACGCGCAATACCGGCCCGGCAGAGTTCGCACGGGCGGCACTTGAGGCCGTCTGCTACCAGACCCGCGACCTGCTGGAGGCCATGCACAAGGATTGGCGCCGCAACGGCAATGATACGGTCCTGCGCGTTGACGGCGGCATGGTCGCCTCCGACTGGACGATGCAGCGCCTTTCGGATCTGCTCGACGCACCGGTCGACCGCCCGGTCATTCTTGAAACCACCGCGCTCGGCGTCGCCTGGCTTGCCGGCAGCCGCGCCGGCGTCTGGCCAAACCAGGAGGCGTTCGCCAAGTCCTGGGCCCGCGACCGCCGTTTCGAGCCGCAGATGGACGAGGCCACGCGCAAGGTGAAGCTCAAGGGCTGGCGCAGCGCGGTTAAGCGGACGTTGATTGCTGCCTGAGTGTTGCAACCGTCCACCTTGCGCTTCAGCCGGACCCATATCCGTGGAACTATATGGAGCCCGCGCTGTGCGCGTGCTTCCGTCCGCGACTTTTGCGCCTCGTCATGTTGACCCGAGTTCCCCCTTGACTCATTCATAGCTCGATGGCTATAGATAAACCCATAGCCAACCGGGTATGGGTTCCAGATGTCCGACGCGCACGACATGCTCTTCCGAACGCTTGCCGATCCCACTCGGCGGGCTCTCTTCGAGCGGCTGTGCCGTGAAGGGGAGAGGACGGTCGGGGCTCTGACGACTCGCGCCGGTGTCTCTCAGCCGGTCGTATCCAAGCATCTCGGCGTCCTGAAGCAGGCCGGACTGGTGCGCGACCGCCACGAAGGCCGCCACACCTATTATAGCGCGCAACTCGGTGCGCTCGCGCCGCTGGTCGACTGGACGCGTGAGATGGCCGGGTTCTGGCAGAGCCGCTTCGACGATCTCGAAGATCTACTGAAAAGGATGGACCAATGAACGAAACACGTTCCGTCGTCGTCGAGCGGGAGATCGCTCATCCGCCGGAGAAGATCTGGCGCGCGCTCACCCAACCACACCTGATGGAGGAGTGGCTGATGAAGAACGACTTCAGTCCTGTCGTCGGCCACCATTTCAACCTGCGCGGTGAGTGGGGTGGCGTCTTGAACTGCGAGGTCCTCGTCGTGGAGCCGAACAAAAGACTGAGCTACGCCTGGAATTTCGCCCATGAGGATGCGGCCTACGACTTGAAGAGCGTGGTGACCTTCACCCTCGTCCCGACAAGCACGGGAACTCAGCTGCGCATGGAGCAGGTCGGATTCAGGCCGGAACAGCGGCAGGCCTATGGCGGCGCCAAGGCCGGATGGCAGCAGTTCTTCGAAAATCTGGAGCGCGTTCTTGCGGGTATGAACTGAAGCCCGCCTGCCGGGCCGATCGGCGCTGGCTCGCTTCATGTCAATGGGAGATCATTCAATGGATTGGAAGGCCTGGATACGTCAGATCCACCGGTGGTTATCCATCGTCTTTACGGTAACCGTCATCGCCAACTTCGTCTCCATGGGATTGGGAGAGCCTCCGGCATGGGTGGTCTATTCGCTGCTGCTCCCGCTTTTCCTGCTGCTCTTCACCGGACTCTACATGTTCGTGCTACCCTATGCCGCCAGGTGGCGCAGCGGCAGGCCGGCGGCGCAATGAGGTGAAGAGATGGCCAGCAAGACCCCGGTGAAAAGCGAGAATGCTGCAAAGAAGGCGGCCGGCAAGCCGGACTCGGCGCAGCCGACCCTGCTCTCGGGCGGCAACCCTCAGATCGCCAAAGGCTATGGCGATGCCCCCGTGCAGGCCTATATCGCGGCCATGCCGGATTGGAAGAGCGATGTCGGGCGTCGCCTCGATGCTCTGATTGTGGAGGCTGTTCCCGGCGTGCACAAGGCGGTCAAGTGGAACTCGCCTTTCTACGGCGTCGAGGACGATGCCTGGTTTCTCAGCTTTCACTGCTTCACCAAATACATCAAGGTGACGTTCTTCCGTGGCGCGGCGTTCGACCCTGTCCCGCCCGGCAAGTCCAAATACCCGGAAGTACGGTACCTCGACATTTACGAGGGCCAACTCGACGAAGCTCAATTCTCCGCCTGGGTAAGGCAAGCCAGCCGATTGCCCGGCGAACGAATGTAAACGACCGGCGAGCGACAACAATCATCAGGAAAGTGACGGCCATGGACAACAGGACGAGCGGCTCGAACGGAGAAGAAGCGTCTCCCTCCAAACTGATAGATGCGAAAATCGAGGCGCTTGACGATTGGCGCGGCGAGACGCTCGCCCGGATCCGGAAACTCATCCAGCAGGCCGACCCGGAAGTGACTGAGGAAGTAAAGTGGAGAGGGGTCCCGGTGTGGGAACACGCCGGGATAATCTGCACCGGGGAAGTCTATAAGGCGGTCGTGAAGACGACTTTCGCCAAAGGTGCCTCGCTGGAAGACCCTTCAGGCCTTTTCAATTCCAGCCTGGAAGGCAATACGCGGCGTGCCATCGATTTCAGTGAGGGCGAGAAGATCGATGAAGAGGCGTTCATCGCGCTCATTCGTGCCGCGGTGGCGCTGAATACGTCAGCACGGACAGGCGCCCGTTCGCAAAAGAAGCCGAAGAGCGCCTGATTCCGGCGGACATCAGCGGGAAACAGTGCGTTTCCCAAAGGTGCATTTGCGGCCTGGTCCTGCGCCGATTATCTCTAGCGCGACGCTAGATCCAATAAATCGAGACGCGGAATGCGGGCAGGGACGCCGCGCGCAGTTTTCCTCGTCGCCCCAGACCTCGCAGGAAGCCAGTCATGGAACTCGGACTCTATACATTCGCCGACGTCGATCCGAATGCAGCCGATAAGGGAGCCGAGGGGCGCCGGCGTCTAGCCGATCTTCTGGAGGAGATCGAGCTTGCCGATCAGGTGGGCCTCGACGTTTTCGGCCTCGGCGAGCATCACCGGCCGGACTATGCGGCGTCGGCACCGGCGGTGATCCTCGCGGCGGCTGCCGCGCGCACCAGCCGCATCCGGCTGACGAGCGCGGTCACGGTGTTGAGCTCCGACGATCCCGTCCGCGTCTTCCAGCAATTCGCCACCCTCGACCTCCTGTCGAACGGACGCGCCGAAATCATGGCGGGACGTGGCTCCTTCATCGAATCATTCCCGCTCTTCGGCCAGTCGCTGGACGACTACGACCAGCTCTTCGCCGAAAAGCTCGATCTCCTTTTGGCGCTGCGTGATAGTGAAAAGGTCACCTGGTCGGGTGCAATGAGGTCTCCAATCAACGATCGCGGCGTCTATCCGCGCCCGCTGCAGGATCCGCTGCCGCTCTGGATTGCGGTCGGCGGCACGCCGCAGTCGGTTGCGCGTGCCGGTGCGCTCGGCGTGCCGATGGCGCTTGCGATCATCGGCGGCGAACCGGCACGCTTTGCGCCGCTCTTCCAGCTCTACCGCGAAGCTGCGCGCCGCTCGGGCCAGGATCCGTCGAAGCTCAAGACGAGCATCAACGTCCACGGCTTCATCGCCGATAGCACGCAAGAAGCTGCAGATCGGTTCTATGGGCCGCAAGCCGAGGTGATGAACCGCATCGGACGCGAACGCGGCTGGGGGCCGACCAACCGCGCCCACTTCGATCAGGCGATCAGCCCGACGGGCAATCTCTTCCTCGGCGATCCGGAAACCGTTGCAAGGAAGATCGTTGCGCATCGGAAGCTCTTTGGAAACGACCGCTTCCTGCTGCAGATGGCGATCGGCCCGATGCCGCACGACCGGATCCTGCACGGCATCGAACTTTACGGCACCAAGGTCGCGCCTCTGATACGCGAGATGCTGGCGGAGGAGCGCGCTTCTTAAGCGGCCGCCTACGTCGGCACTGGCACATGCGGCGTCATAGCGCTAAATGTGGCCGCGAAAGCGAGACATCCATGACCCTCAACAACGACGAAGACCTCGAAAGGCTGAAGGAAATCGGCCGGATTTGCGCCAATGCGCTCCAGGCGATGGGCGAAGCGCTGGAACCCGGCATCACCACGGCCGAGCTCGACGCGATCGGCCGTAGGGTGCTGGAGGAGGCTGGCGCCCGTTCGGCGCCCGAGCTTTGCTATGATTTCCCCGGCGCGACCTGCATCAGCGTCAACGAGGAGATCGCCCACGGCATACCCGGCCGCCGGGTGATCCAACCGGGCGATCTCGTCAATATCGACGTTTCGGCCGAAAAAGGCGGGCTCTTCGCCGATACGGGGGCGTCCTTTCCCGTGCCGCCGGTCAAGACCGAGATCGACCGGCTCTGCCGCGACGGCAAGCGGGCGATGTGGGTGGGCCTGAAACAGGTCAAGCCAGGCCAGTCGCTTGCCGTGATCGGCAATTCGATCGGCGAGTTCGCACGCAAGAACCGCTATTCCCTCGTCGCCAATCTGGCGAGCCACGGCATCGGCCGGTCGCTGCACGAGGAACCGAGCGAAATTGCAACCTGGCCGGATCCGTCCGAGCGGCGGCGGATGACCGAGGGCATGGTTTTCACGGTCGAACCCTTCCTGTCGATGGGCGCGCAATGGGCCGAAGGCGGCGACGACGACTGGACCCTCTATAGCGAACCGCGTGCACCCACGGTCCAATATGAGCACACGGTGGTCGTCACCCGCAGCGGGCCGCTGGTCGTGACGCTCCCGGGTTAGGGCTCGTCCGAACGATGCAACGGCCCCTTAGCCGCCAGAAGCTTGTCCCTTGCCCGCTGGTACCAGGGGTCTTTGATTTCGTCTAATGAACCGTTCAATTATAATGATTTGCCGCTCTCTTGCTGCGATGCAATAAGAGGGCATGAGCACTCTCCAGAGACGGCAGGACCGTAGCGTACCGGGATCGGGGCACTCGACACAGCCGAGCGGCTTCGAGTCCTCCGGCAGCGGCTCGAGCGGAAGTCTCGCAGCGACCGCGATCGCCGGTGCGATCGCCATGGCGGTGGCCATGGGCTTCGGCCGGTTCTCCTATACGCCCATCCTGCCGGCGATGATGACCGACACCGGCCTTTCGCCTGCTGATGCAGGCCTGGTTGCCTCGGCGAATTTCATTGGATATCTCGCAGGCGCGGTGCTTGCCGGCTATGGCTGGGCGCACGGCCGCGAACGCGGGGTCGGTCTCGCGGCTCTCGTCGCGACGACCGTGTTGCTTGCCGCCATGGGACTTACATCCTCGGTGCTCGCCTATTCCATCATCCGCTTTCTTGCGGGTCTGGCGAGCGCTTTTGCGATGATCTTCATCTCGGGGATAGTGCTGGGGCAGGGGCTCGCCGCCAGGTCCGAGCATGTGCCGTCGGTGCATTTCGGCGGCGTCGGTTTCGGCATCGCGCTTTCGTCGATCGCGGTCTGGGCTGCGCCGCTCGCGGGTGTCGCGGGCTTTTCGATGTCGCAGGCCGATTGGTTCGTGGGCGCGCTGGTTGCGCTGGCGGGCACTGTCCTGGTGGCCGCGCTGCTGCCGGCGAGCCGCCATGCCGCCAATGGGGGCCGACCGGAGGTGGCGCTCGTCCCATCGCGGCCACTCATGGCAATGACGCTCACCTATGGCTTTTTCGGCTTCGGCTACGTGATCACCGCCACCTTCCTCGTCGCCATGGCCCGGGACGCAAGCGGCGGCCACAGCGTCGAGTTTCTCGCCTGGCTGATCACCGGCGTCAGCGCTGCTCTATCCGTCTATCTCTGGCGTTTCGCCGTGCCGCGCTTCGGGCTGGCCGGCGTTTATGCGGCCGGCCTGCTGGCCGAGGCGGCGGGCCTCGTGCTTACGGTGTCCTTGCCCTTGCCTTATGCACCGCTCGTCGGCGGGCTGATGCTGGGCGCCACCTTCATGATGGTCACGGCCTATGGCCTGCAGATCGGCCGGCAGCTCGCCCCCGAAAGCCCGCGCCGGGCGCTCGCCTTCATGACCGCCGCCTTCGGGATTGGCCAGATCGTCGGGCCACTGGTGGCCGGCTGGCTCGCCGAGCGGACCGGAAGCTACGCTTTGCCGACCTTGGTCGCGGCCGTCGTTCTCATGATCTGCGGGTTCGTCGTTCTCGCCGAGCTGCGCAGGATAAATCAAGCCCTTGCAAGGTGACGGGCCCTCGCCAAGTCGCCGCGCAGGCCGCGTCGGCAGCTGCATGAAATAACAGTAACATTCGCATTCCGTAATTGTTGCGCAATGTGAATTGCCCTAGTTTCGGCGCATCAGGAGGCAAGTCCTTGACCTCCCCGAAACGAGAGTGCCGTCCCTTGTTCCAATCCTTCTTCCCCAAGCCGAAGCTGTTTTTCATATCGTCCGTCGTCTGGAGCCTTCTTGCCGTTCTCGTATGGTATGGCGGCGGACGGGATATCGGCGCCTATCTCGGCTTGCCGCCGCTGCCGCCCGGCCAGGAGCCTATCATCGGGGTGTCCGTTTTCTGGTCGGCACCCTTTCTCTGGTTCTACATCTATTATGCGGTGGTCGTAGGAATATTCGCCGCGTTCTGGTTCGCTTACAGCCCGCATCGGTGGCAGTATTGGTCCGTTCTCGGCACGGCGCTGATCATCTTCAATACCTACTTTTCGGTTCAGGTCAGTGTCGCCTTCAATGCCTGGTACGGCCCGTTCTACGATATGATCCAGCAGGCGCTCGCGCGAACGGCGCCGGTCACGGCCGAACAACTCTACATGGGAATGCTCGGCGTCTCAGGCATTGCTTTTCTGGCGGTGACCGTGGGCGTGCTGAACCTCTTCTTCGTCAGCCACTACATCTTTCGCTGGCGTACCGCGATGAACGAATACTATGTCTCGCATTGGCCGAGGCTGCGGCATGTCGAAGGCGCATCGCAGCGTGTACAGGAAGACACGATGCGATTTTCCAGCACGATGGAAAGGCTGGGTGTCGGCCTGGTGAGCTCAGTTATGACGTTGATCGCCTTTCTCCCGGTTCTCTTCAAGTTTTCCGAGCAGGTAAACGTGCTGCCGGTCGTCGGCGAAATACCGCATGCGCTCGTCTGGGCCGCCATCTCCTGGTCGCTGTTTGGAACGGTCTTCCTCGCCGTGGTCGGTATCAAGCTACCGGGCCTCGAATTTCGCAATCAGCGCGTCGAAGCCGCATACCGAAAGGAACTCGTCTATGGCGAGGATCATGAGGACCGGGCCGACCCGATAACGCTCGCGCAGCTTTTCGACAATGTTAGACGCAACTATTTCCGCCTCTACTTTCACTACATGTACTTCAATATCGCGCGGATTTTCTACCTGCAGGCCGACAACCTATTCGGCACGCTCGTGCTGATACCGGCGATTGTGGCGGGAAAACTCACCCTCGGCGTTATGAATCAGGTATTGAACGTTTTTGGGCAGGTTCGGGAGTCCTTCCAATACCTGGTCGGCTCCTGGACGACGATTGTCGAACTTCTGTCGATCTACAAACGCCTTAAGGCCTTCGAGTCGGTGTTGGTGGACGAGCCGCTGCCGGAAATCGACCGGCAGTTCATCGACGCAGGCGGCAAGGAAGAGCTGGCTCTGTAACGGTGGGCATCAGAAGGCGGAGCGATCCGCCTTCTTTCTCGCAGCCTCGATCAGCGGCAACGCCTCGGCATAGCTGACGCAGGCGACGTCAGGCTTGCTGCAGGTTTCCGAGAGAAAGCGATCGAGCGCCCGCCAATAGGCGCCGCCGTTCATTTCCACGAAGTGGAAGCCGAGCTGAAGCGGTATGCGATCGCCTTCATATTCCTTCCGGAAGGCATTGCGGAACGCCGCAAGCGTCCGCTCCTCGAAGCGGGTGCTGTCCCTTCTGTTCTCGACTCCCATCGAGTGGCGGACGAAGAGATTGTAGTCCATGCCGATTACCGGCCGGTGGGAAGGGCCTTCGGGAATGAGCGGCAGGCCGAAGCGCGGCAGACCGTCGGCGAAGCTGGGCCAGCCGGGCCCCTTGGTCACCAAGCTCGCGTCATAGCTGAAACCGAATGCTTCGAGTGCGGGTATCAGGCCGTCGCTGAGTGACAGGTAGGGCGCGCGAAAGCCCTTGATGCCGTTCTTCGCGAAATCGGCCCAGCCTTCCGGCTCGGCCTCCGGCTTGCCGGCCCTCGTCCAGGCTTCGGCGAGCGCCGCGCGGAAGGCGGAAAACTCCCGCTCCCAATCGCCCTTGCTCCAGCCTTTGCCGTCGAAATGGCCGCAGGCATGGCTGCCTAGGTCGTGACCTTCGCGATTCGCCTGCCAGATGTGGCCGACGCGGGCCGCGATCTCTTCGCGGCTTTGTGCGAAGCCGACATTCGAACGTCCCTGCTTCTGTCCGGGCGCCCGGTAGGTCTGCTTCCCGTCGGCCTTCGTCATCAGGAAGGTGCAGGAGAGGAAATAGGTGAAATGCGCGCCCGTTCGCCTCGCCAGGGCAAGGCTTTTCTCCCAAAGCGCGTTGTCGTGCGCGCCGTCGAAGGAGATGACTACGAGCTGTTTGCTGCTCGGCGACGGGGGTGCCGCGGGCGGATCGGCGAGGGCGAGAGCGGGAAAAAGAGCGAGTGATAAAGCCAGAGAAATACGAATCATGTTTCAACTGTGACGTTTGGTTTCGTCGCAGTTGTCCGGAAATTGCGGCAATCCTTTGATTGGGCTGGAAAATAGGCGCTATCGAAGGTAGTGCGTAATGAGGTGGATCGGCAAAGCGCGGCGCTGTAGCGGTCCGACATCTCGAACAAGCGGTGACCCATGGCCATACTCGTTCTCGGCATCATCATATTTCTCGGCATGCACCTCGTCCGCGTGGTTGCGCCCGGCTTTCGTGCCGGCATCATCGAAAGCCGCGGCAAGGGCACATGGATGGGGCTCTATACGATCGTCAGCCTCGTCGGCCTCTGTCTGATCATCTACGGTTTCGGTCAGGCGCGTGGCGAAACGGGCATGCTCTACAATCCGCCGATATTCCTGCGCCATATCGCCCTTCTGCTGATGCTCGTCGCCTTCATCGTGCTTGCCGCCGGCTCCCTGCCGGCTGGCCGCATCGCCGTCGCGCTCAAGCATCCGCAGGTCCTCTCGATCAAGATATGGGCGCTGGCGCACCTCCTTGCGAATGGCGAGACGCCGTCGGTCCTGCTCTTCGGTTCCTTTCTCGTCTGGGCGGTGATCCTGCGCATCTCGTTGAAACGGCGCGAGCGCGCCGGTGAGAAGGTGCTTCCCGTCTTCAAATCGGCGCGCAACGACGTCCTGGCGGTTGTTATCGGCCTCGTCGCCTTTGTCCTCTTCGTCTGGAAGCTGCACGAGCTTCTGATAGGCGTTCAGCCGGTCGTCCTCTAAATGTCGATCTCCCCCTTACATCAGGCGCAAAATCGGGTAGAACGCGCCAACTTCTTTAGATCAGGGCCGGGCGGCCGGGACGGGACATGGTAAACCAGGACGACAGCTTTATCCGCGAGGTCAATGACGAACTCCGCTCGGACCAGATGAAGGCCGTCTGGACTCGCTTCGGCGGTATCATCATCGGAATTGCCGTTCTGATCGTGCTCGGCACCGTCGGCAAGGTCGGATATGATTACTGGCAGGAATCCTCCTCGTCGCAATCGGGCGACACCTTCCTCGCGGCGCTCAACCTTGCCCGGGAGAACAAGTCGGACGAGGCGCTCGCCGCGCTGACCGAGTTGGAAAAGGACGGATACGGATCCTATCCGGTCCTGGCGCAGCTGCGCGTTGCGACGCTGCAGGCGCAAAAGGGTGAAACGGACGCGGCGGTCGCGGCGTTCTCCGAGATCGGCAGGGATACGCGTATTCCGGCCGCGCTCCGCGATGCGGCGCGGCTGCGTGCGGCCTATCTGCTTATCGATGCGGGAACCTACGAGCAGGTGTCCTCCGAAGTCGAGCAACTGGCCGTTCCGCAGAATGCGATGCGTCATTCGGCGCGCGAGGCGCTCGGTCTTTCGGCCTACAAGGCCGGTGACTATGCCAAGGCGAAGAGCTGGTTCCAGCAGATCGTCGACGACGCGCAAAGCCCGCGCGGCATCTTGAATCGGGCGCAGATGCTGCTGGATGTGATCGCGTCGACGGGCAAGGCCTGACGCAAGCAAAGCATGTCGCCCAAAAGTGCGTAGCGGTTTTGGGACAACGACATGCACAAGCAAAGCACGTCGCCCAAAAGTGCATAGCGGTTTTGGGATAACGACATGCATAAGCAAAGCATGTCGCCCAAAAGTGCGTAGCGGTTTTGGGACAACGACATGCACAAAACAGAAACTTAAAGCGCGTCGCGTGAATTCCACTGAACGCGAGGCGCTTTAGCACGGATGTCAAGATGAGCTTCACTGTCGCCATTATCGGGCGCCCCAATGTCGGCAAGTCCACCTTGTTCAACCGCCTGGTTGGCAAGAAGCTGGCGCTCGTTGACGATACGCCGGGGGTTACCCGCGACCGGCGTCCGGGCGACGCGAAGCTGGTCGACCTCAAGTTCCGCATCATCGATACGGCCGGTCTCGAGGAATCGTCGCCCGACAGCCTGCAGGGGCGGATGTGGGCACAGACCGAGGCGGCCATCGACGAGGCGGATCTCTCGCTCTTCGTCGTCGATGCCAAGGCCGGCCTGACGCCGGCAGATCAAACGCTCGCCGAGATGCTGCGCCGTCGGGGCAAGCCCGTCGTCGTCGTCGCCAACAAGTCCGAGGCCCGCGGCTCCGAGGGCGGCTTCTACGACGCCTTTACGCTCGGCCTCGGCGAACCCTGCCCGATCTCGGCCGAACACGGCCAGGGCATGCTCGATCTGCGTGACGCGATCGTCGCCGCACTCGGCGAGGAGAGGGCGTTCCCGCCGGCGGAAGACGTTGCCGAGACGAATGTGGATGTCCGTCCCGTTGCCGGTGAAGGTACCGAGGACGAAGAGGTCGAGCCCGCCTATGACGAGACCAAGCCGCTCCGGGTGGCGATCGTCGGCCGGCCGAATGCCGGAAAATCGACTCTGATCAACCGGTTCCTTGGTGAAGACCGGCTGCTGACGGGGCCGGAGGCGGGCATTACCCGCGACTCCATCTCCGTCGAATGGGACTGGCGCGGCCGCACGATAAAGATGTTCGATACGGCCGGCATGCGCCGAAAGGCGAAGGTTCAGGAGAAGCTCGAAAAGCTTTCGGTTGCCGATGCGCTGCGCGCGATCCGCTTCGCCGAGACCGTCGTCATCGTCTTCGACGCCACGATCCCTTTCGAGAAGCAGGACCTGCAGATCGTCGATCTGGTGCTGCGCGAGGGGCGTGCAGCCGTGCTTGCCTTCAACAAATGGGATCTTGTCGAGAACTGGCAGGCACTGCTTGTAGACTTGCGCGAAAAAACCGAGCGGCTGTTGCCACAGGCGCGCGGCATCCGTGCAGTGCCGATTTCCGGGCACACCGGCTATGGCCTCGACCGGCTCATGCAGGCCATCATCGAAACGGACAAGGTCTGGAACCGGCGCATCTCCACGGCGCGCCTCAACCGGTGGCTGGAATCGCAGCAGGTGCAGCATCCTCCGCCGGCCGTCTCGGGCCGCCGCCTCAAGCTCAAATACATGACGCAGGTCAAGGCGCGGCCACCGGGTTTCATGATTTCCTGCACACGTCCCGAGGCGGTGCCGGAGTCCTACACCCGCTACCTCATCAACGGCTTGCGAAACGACTTCGACCTGCCGGGCGTGCCGATCCGCGTGCATTTCCGCGCGTCGGAGAATCCCTTCGAGTCGAAGGCGCGCAAAAGGCGCTGAGAGCTCCGCCGGCGGCAGAAGAACTCACAATTCGTTTCGCACTGCGGCGCTTTTTGATGTCATATGCGGCGCTAATTAGAGTAAATCTATGTAGCAGGTGAATTGATTTCCTTGCCGCCACTTTAGGCTTGATCTATAACTGAATCCTAGGGTGCCGAAGTAAGCGAGCCGTGGCAGATTGGCTCGGCAGGCTGGGAAACGGCACTTGGCTCTGCGGAGAATTGGACGATCCGCGTGATCGGGATCGATGTGTCTGGTCGCGATCGCGGATAAAGATCGCGTGCTTTTCTCGTTCGCCGCGATCCTTCTCGAAAGCGATGCTCTCATGCTGACAAAAAAAGGAAAGTACGGTTTGAAGGCGATGGTCGATCTTGCCCAGCTTCAGCCGGGCGAAACGGCTTTCATCACGGAAATTGCCCTTCGCAACAACTTGCCGAAGAAGTTTCTCGACACGATCATGCTCGAACTCAGGAATGCCGGCTTTCTTCGCTCGAAGAAAGGCCCCGGCGGCGGCTACGCGCTGGCGCGGCCCGCATCCGAGATCCGCGTCGGTCAGGTGATCCGCACGCTCGACGGGCCGTTGGCGCCGATCCGTTGTGCGAGCCGCACCGCCTATGAAGTCTGCGACGACTGTTCGGACCCGGAAACCTGTCATGTGCGCCGTTCGATGATCGTGGTGCGCGATGCCGTGGCCGACATTCTCGACAACATGACGCTCGCGCAATTTGCAGCAAGCGAGAGAGAGGCCGCCGTAGCCCCGCTTCTCAGCGAAGCGGGCTGAGCGTACGGTCCTCTCGATACGTCTTATAAGTGGGCTCATGCCCGCAGCAGACATTGGCGTAACGCCACTCCTTCCCACTCTTCATTCCTGTGCCTGTCACAGGAATCCAGCCAGCCCGAGTCCTTGGGCTGAAAGAACTTTTCTCGCGCCGCAGATGCGGCGCTGCTCTCATCCCTGTGACAGGCACGCTCGTCCTCACAGTAATCCGCTGCGCGGCTTTACGCCCTTGAGGTGGTAGTTGCCGACGAGGTGATGTTTCCAGCGCACCGGGTCCTGCAGCGTGTGAGCGCGGGCGTTGCGCCAATAGCGGTCGAAATTGAGCGCGACTTTCGCAGAGGCGGAGCCGGCGAGATCGAAAAGCGCATTGGCTGCCTCCAGCGCGGCTTCGGCAGCAAGGGCCTTGGCGGCGGTAACGGAGAGGCTGGCGTCGACCGCGTGTTCCTCGGTCGGATCGACCTGAGCGGTATCGACCTTGCGACCGGCATGCTCGATGAGCGCGGTGGCCGCCTCGAGGCGTATTGCGACTTCGCCGATCCTGGCGATCGTCAAAGCATCCTCCGGTGCCCGCTCCGTGCCAATCCTCTTGGCCGCTGCCGCGTTTCGGACGAGATCGAGGGTCTCCCGGAAGGCCGCACGCGCGATACCGAGATCGACGCCGGCATGGATGATCTGGCCGACGGAACCGATCGTGTTCGGTCGCTCGAAGCCGCGGTGATGCGGTACGACAGAACCGAGATCCACATGAACGTTCTCAAGAACCGCGGTGCCGCTGCCGGTGACGCGCTGTCCGAAACTGTCCCAGTCGTCGATGATCCGGACGCCGTCCGTCGCGCGCGGAACGAACGACATGGTCATGCGGTCGGCGGCGTCGAGCGCGGAGATCGCGAGCCAGTCGGCGAAGAGAACGCCCGTACAATATTGCTTCCGGCCGTTGATGCGGTAGCCGGCGCCATTTCCGGTGATCCGGGTTTTGTCGTCGCCGACGATCTTGTCGCCGCTTTCAGAAAGGGCGCTGCCGAAGCGGTCGCCTGCCATGGCGCGACCGAAGAAAAACTGCTTCTGCTCTTCCGTGGCATGCTGACGCAGCGCCTCGAGGACGAAAAAGTGGCCTTGCGGGATCTGACCGATGGAGCTGTCGGCCTCCGACAGGATCGCCGTTATCTCGGCAAGCGCGACGTTGGAGACATCGATTCCCTCGTATTCCGATGGAACGCTGATCGCCAGCAGTCCCGATTGGGCCAACTGGTCGAGTTCGTCGTGAGGAAGGACGCGCTCCAGGTCGCGCTCGCTGGCGCGGTCGGAGAACCGGAGCGCCAGCTCCCTTGCAATCGCCAGGGCCTCTTCCTCGCTCTCGATGCGGTGCGGCGTCGGCTTGGTCTTTCCGGCGAATTGCGAGATGTTCCCCATCCTTGTCCCTCCGTGGAGCATTGCCGCCGCCCTTTAGTATGGAGCAGGCCCTATTTTCTTCCAGTCCCTCCCGAAAACGGTCGCGCAGGTGGGCGCTCGGTAGGGGTGGTCGCGTGGGAGAAAGAAATTTTCTTGCAACAACAGCGGCTTATGCGTGACGACGGCGGGCCGCTGCCGTCCCCTCGATAAAAATAGCTTGCCGTGGGGTAACTTTGCAATAGAATACAAAAATTATAGATTACTCCTTAAGGATGACCATAGGGCGAAACGCTGCCGCATGTTTCTTACGTCGGAGCCGATTTGAGGGTACAACATGCAAGAATTGGAAGTCCTGCAGCGGTCATTGCGCGCGCTAGGCGGTATTCGGCCGGAGAATTATTTCGCTTGAAGCGGGAAGGAGGCGGCGCAAGGCGTTTTTTGCTGGTGCGTCGTTCCGGAAAATCCCGACGGGCGAGCGGTATACGACCCCGTGAAATTCACCAGAGCTTTTGTGTGTTTCGAAGTCCTGCTTAAGAGTTGCCCGATCACGGAGCGACAGCCAGCTCGCGAAAGGAGCTCACATGACCGTTCGTGGATTGTTTGCCGGCAGGTCAGCGACGGCCGCCTCGCCCTCGAAGCCGGAAATTGCGATCGTCGGCCGTGGATTTTCCGGCATCATGATGGCGATCGCGCTGATGAAGTCGATGCGGGGATCTTTCCACCTCACCATGTACGACCCTCATCCATCGATCAGCGGCGGTCAGGCCTTTTCCGCGGCGCAGCGCTGCGAGATTCTCAACAGCCGGGTGCGCGACCTGTCGGTCGCGGCCGGCCAGCCCGACGATTTCAACGAATGGCTTTGCGCCAATGATGAGTTCCGAACAGCCGTTCCGGCGGCCATTCCCGGCTTCCGGCAGATTTTCGTGCCGAAAGGCATCTTCAGCGACTACGTGCATCAACGCTTTTCCGAGGCGCTTGCCCGTCGTTCCGACATAACGGTGAGGTTCTCCCACGAGCAGGTCATAGGCTTGCGGAAACTCGCAAGTGGTCGCTTCAGCCTTGTGCGTGACGGCGGACATGACGCATGCGACATCGTCATTCTTGCAACGGGCTTCGGCGTGCATCCGCGCGACCTCGAGATTTCCGACGAGGAGCGACCGCTTGTGCGGACGCGCCGCCTCGTCGATCCGCGCCACGCGGTCCTGCTCGGCAGCGGCATTCGCGTGGTCGACCAGCTTTTCCAGATGCGCGATAACGGCTATGCAGGAAAGATCACGCTCGTTTCGCGCCACGGCTTCCTGCCGCAGGCGCATACGCAGCTCGCAGCAGCCCCGAGTTTTCCCGTCGATCCGATGCCGCAAGGCCTGCGCCGGATCGTTCGGTTCGTGCGTCAGGCCTGCGCCGAAGCCGAAGCGAAGGGGCAAAGCTGGCAGTCTGCAATGAACGGCCTGCGCCGGCGGGCGCGCTCGCTCTGGCAATCGCTCTCGGCTGAGGAAAAGCGGCAGTTCAACCGTCACCTGCGGGCCATCTACGACAGCCACAGAAACCGCCTCCCGGCGGCCGTCCACGCGCGGCTGCAGCAGGAACTTTCCGAGGGGCGGACCGCGCTTCGCCGGGGTCGGGCGGGGCGGCGCCTGCCGGAAGGTATCATGGTGCGCTGGGCGGGCCAGCATGCCGAAGAGCTGCTCAGGGCCGATCAGGTGATCGAATGCCGCTGTTCCGCCCCAGACCTTGGAACGCCCTTGCTCCGGAGTCTTTTTGCCGGTGGGCTTGCCGAACCCGATGAACTCGAACTCGGCATCGCGGTCAATCCCACGGGAGAAGTCTTGAGCCCGTTCGGACGCACGCCGAACCTCTTCGCGATCGGTCCGCTTGGATTGGGGAGCCTGCCCGACATCGACCTCGTTCCTGAGATCGTCACCCAGACCTATGCGGCAGCACGGCTTATCGCGACAGGCAAGCGACTGGCGCTGAAAGCCGGCTAGACGCGACCTCGGCGGCCGGAATGGTGGTCGACGATAGTCGATCACCCGACCCGCTGCAGGCAGCAGCGGGCCGGAAAATTCACACGGTAGACTCATCGACGACGACACGGTCGTCGCTGCGCAGCAGGTCTTCGAAATGATGGATGCCGTCGACCATTACATCACGCGCCCGACCGTCGCAATCATCGGCGGCGGCTTCAGCGGTGCCGTGGTCGCGATGCACCTGGCGCGGGCTCGCGCCATGGATGGCTGGCAGATTGCCGTCTTCGAGCCGCGGGAGCGGCTGGGATGCGGCCTGGCCTATGATACCGCGGAGCCCGCGCATCGCGTCAACGTCCCGGCCGCGCGCATGAGCATCGATCCGGACGACCCCGACCATTTCATGCGCTGGCTCGAGCTTCGGGGCGAGCCGCGCGACGATCCCGAGGCGCTTGCCTGCGACGGCCATCTCTATCCTGCCCGGCAGCTCTTCGGTCGCTATGTCGCCGAGGCGATCGCGCCGTTCCTGGAACACGGGCGCATCGCACACCAGCGGGAGAGAGTGATTGCCGTCGAGCGTCAGGGAGCGGCCTGGGCGGTTCGAGGCGACGGCGGGACGCTAAGCCGCGCCGACGTGCTGGTGGTGGCGACGACGCACCCGGCGCCGGAGGCTCCCGCAGGCATTGGCGCTCTCCTCGCCGGGCACCCCCGCTACGTGCCGGACTCGACCGAGCCGGGTGCGCTCGACAGGATCCGGACCGGTGATCGTGTGCTGATCATCGGCACGGGGCTCACTTCGGCCGATGTGATCGCCACCCTGCGCACGCGCGGGCATGAGGGGCCGATCACCGCCTTTTCCCGGCGAGGTCTGCGTTCTCGTGGACATGCCGACCGGGCGCAGGACCCCTATGGCGACTTCGTCTCGCAGCCTTGGAGATCGGCAGTGGAGTTGCTCTCCCAGGTGCGCCGGACGATCGCCGGTGCGGAAGCGGTAGGCTTCACATGGCATGCGGTTCTCGATGCGCTCAGAGCACAGGGCGGTGAGATCTGGCGCAATTTGCCCCTCACCGAGCGGCAGCGGCTTGTGCGGCACGTGCGGCCTTTCTGGGATGTGCACCGTTTTCGTGTAGCTCCGCAAATCGATGCGATCGTCAGTGCGGGGCTGAGGGACGGCAATATACGCGTCCTCGCCGGTTCGATCGCTCATATGGGCCGCGTCGGCGAGAATGTCGCGGTTACTTTCCGAAGGCGGCGGGCTGGCGGAACGGAAGAAGGGGAATTCGACGCCGTGGTGATCACCACCGGCCCGGCGCACCGTTCGATCCTGCAAAGCCAATCCTGGCTGGGTTCGCTCGGAGCCGCAGGTTATCTGCGCCCCGACACGGTCGGACTGGGCCTCGCCTGCAGCGAAACGAGCAGGGCGCTCGACAGCGAAAGCAGGGAGGTGGACGACCTCTTCGTCGCCGGTCCTCTCGCCCGCGGCACATTTGGGGAACTTATGGGCCTGCCGCAGGTCAACGACCACGCCATTTTCGTGGCGGCTCAGATAGCCGCGCTGGCGCAGGCGCGCCGAGCGCGTCGGGGCTCGCGTCCGCGCTCGGCCGCGGCACCGGCCCGCTGACGACCCGCGCGGCAACGCCGATGCAACTTCTGCGGCAGCATTTCTGCGGCATCGCTTACGCTTTCCGCGATTCTGCACTATATTAGGATGCGTTGATTTTTCGACGAAAGGTGGAGCGGGCGAGGTGGTTTGCGGCTATCGCCTGCGCCCGCAGACGAGAAGCCGTGAGGTATCGACGGCGAATGGCCCGCATCCTCATCCTGTTGTTCAGTCTCCTGTCGGCCTTCGCATTTCCTGTCACGCCGGTGCCCGGAGCCGAGCGCACGGCAATTGTCCTGCACGTCAACGGCGCCATCAGCCCCGCCGCGGCAGAATATGTAACGCGCGGCCTTCAACAGGCCAGGGATCGCGGCGCCGCGCTGGTGGTCCTGCAGATGGACACGCCCGGCGGACTGGATTCGTCGATGCGCGACATCATCCGCGCCATCCTCGATTCGCCCGTGGCGGTCGCGAGTTTCGTCTCGCCCAGCGGAGCGCGGGCGGCAAGCGCCGGCACCTATATTCTGTATGCGAGTCACATTGCGGCCATGGCGCCGGGAACGAATCTGGGCGCCGCGACGCCAATCGCCATCGGCGGAGGACTGTTTCGCGATGACGAGCAGGAAGGCGAGGAAAAAACGGGCGAACCGGACAAGCCGGAAACTCGCAAACCGGCCAATGCCGGCGAAGCGAAACTCATCAACGATGCGGTCGCCTATATCCGCGGCCTCGCGGAATTGCGCAACCGCAATGTCGACTGGGCGGAGCGGGCGGTGCGCGAGGCCGCGAGCCTTTCCTCCGCCGCAGCCGCGCGCGAGCAGGTCATCGACTTCACGGCCGTCAGCGTCGACGACCTTTTGAAGCAGGCCCACGGCCGCCCCGTCCGCATCGGCCAATCCGACGTCCGGCTCGATACATCCGGGCTCGCCATAGTGGATCTGCCGCCGGATTGGCGGACGCGGCTGCTGTCGGTGATCACCAATCCGAACGTCGCACTGCTCCTGATGATGGTCGGAATATACGGACTCATCTTCGAGTTTCTTGCGCCCGGCACAGTAGTGCCGGGTACGATCGGCGGCATAAGCCTCCTGCTCGGTCTCTACGCGCTTGCAGTGCTGCCGGTGAGCTATGCCGGCGTCGCCCTCATCCTCCTCGGAGCGGGGCTGCTGGTGGCGGAGGCGCATGCGCCCTCTTTCGGCGTGCTCGGCCTTGGCGGCACCGTGGCCCTGGTGCTGGGCGCTGCCATTCTCTTCGACACGGACATGCCCGGACTGCAGGTGTCCTGGCCTGCACTGAGCGGTATTGCGATAGCCAGCCTGGCTTTCAGTCTGCTGGTCGCCCGTCTCGCACTTGTGTCGCGCCGGCACAAGGTCGCCACCGGCGCGGAGGAAATGATCGGCATCTCCGGCAAGGTCGACAGTTGGGCGGGAGCGGACGGCTACGTGATCGCTCACGGCGAGCGGTGGAGAGCCGTCAGCAACGAATCGCTTGGACCGGGAGAGGACGTCATGGTCGTCGGCCGGGAGGGCCTCACGCTCAAGGTGGCGCGCAAGCCAGCTGGAGCGGGATGATGAAAAGCGTCCGCGGTTTCCCGCCCACGTCCAGCGTTAGCTACCCAATCGATCACGCAGGAAAAGGAGACCGCCCATGACCTGGCTTGGAAATCTTGCGCCCTTTGCGGCCGCGCTCCTATTCCTGCTGATCGTCGTCGCCTATGCGATCAGGATCCTCAGGGAATATGAACGCGGCGTGATCTTCACGCTCGGCCGTTTCACCGGCGTCAAGGGACCGGGGCTGATCCTGCTCCTTCCCTATGTGCAGCAGATGGTGCGCGTCGATCTCAGGACCCGCGTTCTCGACGTGCCGAGCCAGGACGTGATCTCGCGCGACAATGTTTCGGTGCGGGTCAGTGCCGTGATCTATTTCCGGGTCATCGACGCGGAGAAATCGACGATCCAGGTCGAGGATTTCATGGCCGCGACGAGCCAGCTCGCCCAGACGACGCTGAGATCCGTGCTCGGCAAGCACGATCTGGACGAGATGCTGGCGGAGCGCGACCGTCTGAACGAGGACATCCAGAAGATCCTCGACGTGCAGACCGACGCTTGGGGCATCAAGGTCGCTACCGTCGAGATCAAGCATGTCGACATCAACGAATCGATGATCCGGGCGATCGCGCGCCAGGCCGAGGCCGAACGCGAAAGGCGCGCCAAGGTCATCAATGCCGAGGGCGAGCAGCAGGCCGCGGCGAAACTGCTGGAAGCGGCCGAAATTCTCGCCCGAAAACCACAGGCGATGCAATTGCGCTATCTCAGCACCTTGAATGTCATCGCCGGCGAAAAGAACTCGACGATAATCTTCCCGTTCCCGATGGAGATCGCCGACATGCTGGCGACGAAGAAGGAGGGTTCCTCCTAGATCACGATGCTTTTAGTCGGGGGGGCTAAAAGCATGAACGGGATCGATTCCAAGAGGTTGAGACGCGGAACGCGGGCGGAAAACCGGCCGTTTCAAACAGACAGGTCGAAAATGCCGAAGAAAAGCGCGGGCGTTCTGCTTTATCGATACGAGGCGGGCAACCTCCTGGTTCTGCTCGTCCATCCGGGCGGGCCTTTCTGGGCGAACAGAGACCTCGGCGCCTGGTCGATCCCGAAGGGCGAGTATGATCCCGATGAAGAGCCGGAAGCCGCTGCGCGCCGGGAGTTCCTCGAGGAGACCGGCATCGCGCTAGCGGGCCCCTTGGAGTTTCTCGGCGAGGAGCGCCAGAAGGGCGGCAAACTCGTCACGGCCTATGCGCATGAGAGCGAATTCGACGTAGCCAGCCTGCGCAGCAACGTGTTCGAGACAGAGTGGCCGCCACGGAGCGGCAGGATGCAGGTCTTCCCGGAGGTCGACCGCGCCGGATGGTTCACGCTCGAAGAGGCGCGCGGCAAGATAAATGTTTCGCAACGGCCGTTCATCGACCGGCTGGAGGATTTGCGGAACGCCGACAGTTCCGCGGGTTCCGCCTCCTGAGCGGTTGCGTTCGCGCGATCTGATCAATGGGCAGCGCGCAGGCCCGCTTGCGAGACCTCCCTCCTGCGGAAGGCCACCTGGATCACGTCGGAACGGCAAGGTGCCGCCTCGACACCCGGCACGATCTCGACAGGAATTCCAAGGCGTTCAAGCGCTGCGATCTCCTCGACGGCACCGGCAAGCGCCATCGGGTTGCCGGACCGAAGGCGCACCACGTGTTTCCCTTGCCCAATGAGAGCCGCGATGTCTCCGCTTCGACCCTTGGCGCTCGGCGCGACGGGGACGCGCCTTGCCTCCCGGCGCGCCAGTTCCAGGACATCGTCCGGGATCCATTCGTCAAAGAGGATCACGTCGGCGGCTTGCAGGGCGCGAACCGCCTTCAAGGTGAGGAGTTCCGCGTCGCCGGGCCCGGCGCCGACGATGGTGACGCGGCCGATGGCGGAGGGACGCGTGACCAGACGGTCCGCCTCAGCCATCAGCCGCGTCTCTACACCCTCCTCCGGTGTATCCAGAAAGACCCGGTCGACGAAGCGCTCCCAGAAGGCGCGGCGCGCGGAACCAGGTTTCAGGCGCGCATTCACGCGATCGCGGATCGCCTGCGCCACCGTCGCCCACTTTTTGAGTGCCGGCGGCAGCAGGGCTTCGATCCGCCGGCGGATCGCCTGTGCCAGGATCGGTGCCGCGCCATCCGTCGAGATCGCAACGACCACGGGCGAGCGGTTCACGATCGATCCGAACTGGAACGCACAGTAGGCCGGTTTGTCGATGACGTTGACGGGCACGCCGGCGCTCCGCCCGGCTCGGAAGAATGCTTCTGCGTCGGACTGATCGTCGCAATCGGCAATGGCGATTGCCGCATCGCGAAAAACACCCTCATGCCACGCCAGGTCGTGGTGAATGAGCAAGCCGTGCTCATGCGCAGGCCCACGGGCGAGGAGGCCGAGGAAAAGGTCGCTCAGCGACGCATGTGGCGCGTAGACGTGAACTTCCGCGCCGCAGGCCGCCAGCAGTTCGGCCTTCCAGGCGGCCGCATCGCTGCCGCCGACGACGACGGCCTGTTTGCCGTTCAGGGACCAGAAGAGCGGCAGCGTCGCGAGTGCGGTCACGCGCTGAGCCTTTTGGGCCAGATCACTCCGCAGCGAGGGTGAGGCAGCCATTTATGATCCCCCTGATCTCGGCGCGGCAGGAGCCGCAATTGGTGCCGGCGCTGAGCCTCTCGCCCACCGCTTCGACGCTGTGGCAACCGTCGCGGACGGCGGCAGTGATCTGGTTGACGCCGACGCTGAAGCACGAGCAGACGGTCGCGCCCGGATCGGGCGTGTCGGCGCCCGGGCGACCGGCGGTAACCGCGAAGCGCCTGGCGAGATTGTGGTGCGAAGCGCCGAGTTGCGACACCGCCCAGCTGCGCGCGACGGCGACCGGCCGCGGAGAAAGAAACAGGGTGGCGAGCAGCCGATCCGCTTCGAAAAAGGCAAGGCGAAGCTCGCCTGAACTGCGGTCCGTATAGCCGATCGGTTCGCTCTCGGCGGCGATCGCAAAGGTCTTCCGGCACCAGTCGATCCAGTCGGCATTCGTTTCGGCGAAGGCGAGTTCCATCCGCCACCCGCCCTCTGCCCTGGCGAGCGCCCAGTAGGCGGCGTCTAGTTCCTGAGGTTTACGCGCCGAAACCGCGAAACCATAGGCGGCGCCCGGAAAGCGGCTCGCACGGACCGGCATGTTCTTCGACGCCGGCTGGCCGGAGACCGGGTCGGTGACCGGCGCGATCAGCGCATCGATCCGCGCCCTTGAGGCGAACTGGTCGTTCCAATGCATGGGCACGAAGAGATTGCCTTCCGCCTGGCGGTCGGTGACCAGCGCCCGGACGATTGCCTCCCCGTGCGGACTTTCCAGAGTGACGAGGTCGGCGTCGCTGATGCCGGCTGCCTGTGCGTCACACGGATGAATCTCGACGAAGGGCTCGGCGAGATGGCCCGACAGCCGGGCGCTCTTGCCCGTGCGCGTCATTGTATGCCAGTGGTCACGCACCCGGCCGGTGTTGAGCGTGAAGCGGAAGGCATCGTCGGCGCTTCTTGGCCGTGGCACCTCGACGGCGACGAGGCGCGCGCGGCCATCCGGATGATAGAATGCGCCCTCGGCAAAGAACCGTTTCTTCTGCGGCACACTGCCCTTGGGCTGCGGCCACTGAAATGGCCTCAGTCCGTCATAGGCAGGGGCGTCGATCTCCGCATGGGCGCTGATGTCGAAATCGCGGCGTCCTTCGTTTTCGAACCCCGAAAGCCCGGCATGCTCCGCGAAGATCTCGGCTGGCGAACTATGGGTGAAGGCGGCGGCGAAGCCCATGCGCCGTCCGACTTCGGCGAGCTGCCACCAGTCGGGCCGCGCATCGCCGGGGGCTGCGAGAAAGGCGCGCTGGCGCGAGATGCGGCGCTCGGAATTGGTGACCGTACCGTCCTTCTCGCCCCAGCCGAGCGAGGGCAGGAGCACGTGGGCGTGGCGGGCCGTGTCGGTATCTCTGACGATGTCGGAGACGACCACGAACGGGCAGGCTTTGATCGCCGCTTCGACGGCATTGGCGTCGGGCATCGAGACGACCGGGTTCGTCGCCATGATCCACAGCGCCTTGATGCGCCCGTCTGCGACCGCGCGGAACATGTCCACCGCCTTGAGGCCGGGCTTGCTCGCCACGGACGGCGCGCCCCAGAAGCGCCGTACCTGATCCCGGTGGAGCGATTTCTCGATATCCATATGGGCGGCAAGCATATTTGCCAGTCCCCCGACCTCTCGCCCGCCCATCGCATTGGGTTGCCCGGTCAGCGAGAAGGGTCCCATGCCCGCCCGGCCGATGCGGCCGGTCGCAAGATGGCAGTTGATGATGGCATTGACCTTGTCGGTCCCGACGGCAGACTGGTTTACCCCCTGGCTGTAACAGGTCACGACCTTTTCGGTCTTCTCGAAGAGTCGGAAGAAGGCGCGAAGCTGCGTCGCTGTCAGCCCGGTCGCCTTGGAAAGTGCGGGAAGGTCGAGACTGGATGCGGTCGCGACGGCCTCGTCGAAGCCGCTCGTATAATTCGAGACGTAGTTTCGGTCGACCGCACCGCTTGCGGCGAGATGGGCAAGCAGGCCGTTGAAGAGGGCGACGTCTCCGTCGGGCGCGAGCGCCAGATGCATGTCGGCGATGTCCGCGGTCATCGTCCGGCGGGGGTCGATGACGACGATCTTCATCTCCGGGCGGTTTGCCTTGGCTGCGGAGAGGCGTTGATAGAGTACCGGATGGCACCAGGCCAGATTGGAACCCGTCAACACCACGAGTTCGGCGAGTTCCAGGTCCTCGTAAGCGCCCGGCACGGTGTCGGAACCGAAGGCCCGGCGATGACCCGCGACGGAGGAGGACATGCAGAGCCGGGAATTGGTGTCGATATTCGCCGAGCCGATGAAACCCTTCATCAACTTGTTGGCGATGTAATAGTCCTCCGTCAGCAATTGTCCCGAGACGTAGAAGGCAACCGAATCGGGACCGTGCTCGGCGATACTGCGCGAAAAGCGTTCGGCAACGAGATCGAGCGCCTCGCTCCAGCCTGCGCGACGGCCGCCGATTTCCGGGTGAAGGAGGCGGCCGTCGAGGTCGAGGGTCTCGGCGAGCGCCGATCCTTTCGAACAGAGTCTTCCGAAATTGGCGGGATGGTCCGGATCGCCCTTGACGCTTACTGCGCCGTCATCTCCCACGCGGGCAATGACGCCGCAGCCGACTCCGCAATAGGGGCAGGTGGTCTTGACCTCTTGCGCCATTCTTATTCCGCCGCTGCCAGTGCGAGGTTCTCGAGAGCGACGAACAGCGCGCCATTGTCGTTACGGATGGGGATCGTGCGCACCTCGCCTTCGTCGGCACCGAGCGCCTTGCCGGTCTCGAGCGAGATTACCCAATTGTGCAGCGGGCAGGTGACGGCCGTGCCGTGCACGATTCCCTGGGAAAGAGGGCCGCCCTTGTGCGGGCAATGGTCCTCGATCGCGAAGACCTCGTTCTCGGCGGTCCGGAAGACCGCGATCTTGCCTGTGGGCGTCCTGACGCAGCGGGCGCCGCGCAGCGGGATGTCGTTGATGTCGCCAATTGCAATCCAGTTCATCGTCATCGATTACTCCGCTGCCTGATTGAAGCCGACCGTCGCCATCGGCCGGAACTCGTGCTTGTCCTTGCCGGAGACCCGTTCCGACCAAGGATCGACCTGGGCGAATTTCTGGCTGAAGACGAAGCGGTCGAAATAGGCCCTGCGCTTTTCCGTATCGTCCATGATCTGCCGGTGGATTTCGTCCAGGCCGACGCGCTTTGCCCATTTGTAGATGCGCTCGAGATAACGGGCCTGCTCGCGATACATCTGCGTCAGCGCGACGATATGTTCGAGCGCCTCGTCCTCGGTCCTGACCAGACCCAGAACCTCGGTGCCCTTGATGTCGAGGCCGGCGGCGCCTGCGAAATGGATCTCGAAGCCGGAGTCGACGCAGATGACCCCGACGTCCTTGCAGGTCGCCTCGGCGCAATTGCGCGGGCAGCCGGAGACGGCCATCTTCAGCTTGGCCGGCGTCCAGGAGCCCCACATGAATTTCTCGATGCGGATGCCGAGGCCGGTCGAATCCTGCGTGCCAAAGCGGCACCAATCGGAGCCGACGCAGGTCTTCACCGTTCTGAGCCCCTTGGCGTAGGCCTGGCCAGAAACGAAGCCCGCCTGACCGAGATCGGCCCAGACGGCGGGCAGATCCTCCTTCTCGATGCCGAGGAGGTCGATGCGCTGACCGCCGGTCACCTTCACCAGCGGCACGTTGAACTTGTCGACGACATCGGCAATGGCGCGAAGTTCCTTCGAATTGGTGACGCCGCCCCACATGCGGGGTACGACGGAATAGGTGCCGTCCTTCTGGATATTGGCGTGGACGCGCTCGTTGATGAAGCGCGACTGGTAATCGTCGGCATATTCGTCCGGCCAGTCGCAGACGAGGTAATAATTGAGGGCGGGGCGACACTTCGCACAGCCGCAGGAGGTCTTCCATTCCAGTTCCTGCATGACGGCGGGAATGGACTTCAGCTTCTTCGCCTTGATCAGGCGGCGCACGTCGTCATGACCGAGATCGGTGCAGTTGCACATCGGCTGCACCGCAGCCGGATTGTAGGTGTCGCCGAGCGTCAGCGACATGATCTGCTCGACCAGACCGGTGCAGGAGCCGCAGGAGGCGGAAGCCTTGGTGTGGGCGCGCACGTCGTCGAGCGAGGTCAGGCCCTTGGAGGTGATCGCTCCGACGATCTTGCCCTTGCACACGCCGTTGCAGCCGCAGATTTCCGCATCATCCGGCAAGGCTGCAACGGCCGCCGTAGGGTCCAGCGGAGATCCTCCCTGGTAGGCCTGGCCGAAGATAAGGGTGTCGCGCATTTCGGAGATGTCGGTGCCGCGCTTCAAAAGGTCGTTGAACCAGGCACCGTCGGCGGTGTCGCCATAGAGCACGGTGCCGATGATGCGGTTGTCTTTCAGTACGAGCCGCTTGTAGATGCCGGCGGTGGCATCGCGCAGGACGATCTCCTCGCGTCCGTCGGCATCGGCGAAATCGCCGACCGAATAGAGGTTGATGCCCGTCACTTTCAATTTCGTCGGCGTGTCGGAATGCGCGAAGGCGGCGCGACGGTCGCCGGCGAGGTGGGAGGCGGCGACGCGCGCCATTTCGTAAAGGGGCGCGACGAGGCCGTAGACCATGCCGCCGACTTCGGCACATTCGCCGAGCGCCATGATGTCCCCGTCGGACGTCTGCATGCCGGCGTCGACGACGATGCCGCGATTGACGGCCAGCCCGGCCTCCTTGGCAAGACCGGCATTCGGCCGGATACCGACAGCCATCACGACCAGTGTCGCCGGAATGATCCGGCCGTCGTCGAGTTCGATGCCCTCGACCTTCTCCTCGCCGAGGATGCGCTTCGTGTTCGCCTTGGTGACGACCTTGATGCCGCGCTCTTCGACGGCCTTCTGCAGGAGGTAGCCTGCGGCCGGATCGAGCTGGCGTTCCATCAGCGTCGGCATGACATGCAGAACGGTGACGTCCATGCCGCGTGCCTGAAGACCCGCTGCCGCCTCCAGCCCGAGCAGGCCGCCACCGATGACGACGGCCTTTTCGCGCGATTGGGCCGCGAGCAGCATCGCCTGCACATCGTCGAGGTCGCGATAGGTGATGACGCCGCGCAGTTCCTTGCCCGGCACGGGAATGATGAAGGGCACCGAACCGGTGGCGATCACCAGCTTGTCATAGCTTTCCGTGACGCCGTGGTCGGAGGTGACGGTCTTGGCGCCGCGATCGATCGCCATGATCTTGTGGCCCTTGTAGAGGGTGATGCCGTGCTTGATGTACCATCCGTCGCCATGGATGATGATCTCTTCATACTCCTTCTCGCCGGATAGCACCGGCGAGAGCATGATGCGGTCGTAATTGACGCGCGGCTCGGCGTTGAAGATCGTCACGGCATAGCGCCCGGGCGCCTTTTCGAAGAGCTCTTCCAGCATCCGGCCCGGAGCCATGCCGTTGCCGACGATGACGAGTTTTTCGAGTGCAGTTTCAGTCATGTGGTCACTCCGCAGCTTTTACGAAGCGGTGCTCAGAATTCGAGCAGTGCTTCGCGGCAGTTCAGGTCGGTTCGATTTGGCCGGCCTAAACCGGTATAAAAAAAACGCCGCTTGGAAATTGCGCTCCGGGACCGGGAGGAAACCCTTACGGAGGCAAAGACCTTGCGACGTCGGTGTCTTCGGCAGGCGTATGCGGCGCCTGAGCTCGCTTCAATCGCCGTTGACCGAAGCAGTTGTGGAAATGCAAATGCTGTGCCAAATCTCGGCCTTCCGGCTATCGCTTTGAAAAATCTGCAAAAGGTGGAAAACGCCCTTTGTCGCGACGTATGCCTTTTGATTTAAAAGTAAGCTGCTTGCGCTCAGTGATGAAATTTTGTGCTGTTCGCGATGATCCGATCGGTGCACCCGTCTCGCCGCACGCTTTCTTTGGCTAGCGCCGTCATCCTCGACTTGACCTTGGACAAGGATGACGCTGGGAGGATTGATGGCCGGGCGCTTCGAGATCACGGCGACCCCGAGAATTTATTTAAGAATAGATTGTTCGCGCGAATTGACCCGTCGCGATGTGGGAGCCGCGAGGGTTTCCACTGTTGTGAAGCCCATTGAGCGACGATTCACCGCTTGACGCCTTTCGTTCATTTGTGAATATATTATTCAAACTTGTGAAAGTCCGGAGGCGGAGTCCGGAATAGGGAGGACAGCATGAAGACCTTGATCGCTGCGGCCGCGATGGCCGCATTGTCGTTCTGCGGCATTGCCAACGCGCAGGAATACAGCCTGCGATTTTCGACCTCGCAGGTGAATCCGAACGAGCCGATCATAAAGGCCATGAAAACCTTTGCCGAGCGTGTCGGTGAGCGCTCCGGGGGACGCATCGCCATTACCGTCATGACGGGCGATCAGCTCGGCGCGCAGAAAAAGGTCAACGAAATGGTGATGAGCGGCGCAAGCCTGCTCAGCGCCACCGATTATGGTCAGCTAGGCCAGTTCGTGCCGGATCTGTCGATCCTCGCCGGCCCCTATGTCTATCCGGATCTGGCGGCGACGGACCGTCTCTTCGCTTCGGATCTCTACAAGGACCTTTCCGGCAAGCTGGAGGCGCGGGGCATCAAGATCATCATGCCGAACGGCCTGTTCGGCTACCGGCATATCATCGCCAACAAGCCGGTGCGCTCGCCGGCGGACCTGGCCGGCGTCACCATTCGCGTGCCCTCTTCGCCGATCATGATGGCGACCTTCGGCAACTACGGCGCAAGGCCGACGGAATTGCCGTGGGGAGACGTCTACAATGCGCTTCAGACCGGAGTCGTCGACGCGGCTGAGGGCCCCTTCGGCTCAATAGCCGGGGCGAAGCTGAACGAGACGCGCAAGGTCATTTCGAAGACCGGTCACCAGATCATGTTCACGGCCTGGGTGGCCTCCAGCCAACTCTTCGACAGCCTGCCCGAAGACCTGCAGACGATTCTCCTGGAGGAAGGGCAGACGATTGCCAAGGAACTGACGCAGATGACGCTGGAAACGGACGATGCCTATGCAAAGCAGCTCGCCGCCTCCGGCGTCGAGATCGTGACCGATGTCGACATTCCGTCATTCATCGAGGCCTCGCGTGCTGCCTATGAGAAGGTGCCGAACATCACGCCCGGCATCTACGATCAGGTGCAAAAGGCGATGGCAGAATAAGAGGCGCCGGTTCCGAAGAATTAGAGCGGGATGCGACCGGAAGACCGTACATTTTTTCTTCATCCCGCTCTTTGACGCTGCTGCCGCGGGGCCGCGTCTTCGCCGGCGCGTTCGCACCCCGAATGCCCAACGCCTGCATCGACGCCGGTTCGGATTACCCCTCAACAATCGAGGCATCATGGATAGCTCACGCCCGCCGGAGGAGATAATTCCTCTCATCAGCCTGCGCCGCGCCGATGAGGCAATCGGCGTCGTTGCGCTCCTCGTCATCGTCTTCTCGATCCTCTGGGGGGTCGTCAGCCGTTATGTCTTCCCGCAACCGGCCGCCTGGACCTATGAGCTGGCGATGATGGCCTTCGCCTATCTCGTCTTCTTCGGTGCCGTCGCCGGCGTCCGTCTCGGCACGCACGCGGCGATCGACGTGGTCGTCGCGGCTCTCCCGGACAGCTGGCGGAAAGCGGTTGCCTGGTTCAACTATCTGCTGCTGGCGCTCTTCTTCATCGTCATGACCATTCTCTTCGCCTGGCAGGCCTGGACTTCACGCAATGTGCATACGATCGCACTCGATCTGTCGCGCAGCCTGTCCTATGCGCCGCTGGCGCTCGCCTCTGCCGGGATGTTCGTCCAGCATCTCATCGTCGAGAGGCCCTGGGTGGTCCGTCTGCACCGCAATTTGGAATCGTTGATATGACCCTGTTCCATCTGGCCGGTCCCTCGCTTCTCGTCGTCGTCCTGTTTGTCCTGTCGACGCCGATCACCTGGGCCATGGCGATCGGAGCGTTCGCCTTCTTCCTCATCAATATGGACATGATCCCGCTCGCCAATTTCGCTCAGGAAATGGCGGAGGGCAGCCAGTCCGTGTCCCTGTTGGCGCTGCCGCTGTTCGTTCTTGCCGGCTGCATCATGAACGCATCGGGCATCACCCGGCGCCTTTTGGCGCTTGCGGACGTGCTCGTCGGCCACATGACGGGAGCGCTCGCGCAGATGTGCACCGTGCTCGGCACCTTGCTCGGCGGACTTACCGCATCTGCCAATGCCGATGCGGCAATGCTCGCCAAGACGCTCGGGGTCGAGATGTCGCAACGGGGCTACAGCCGGGCCTTCGCCGCGGTCATCACATCGTCGGCAGCCATCATCACGAGCCTCATTCCGCCGTCGATCGGTCTTATCGTCTATGGCTTTCTGGCGGAGACGTCCATCGGCCGGCTTTTCGCAGCGGGTGTGATGCCTGGCCTCGTGCTAGCGACCGGGCTCATGGTCACCACCTATTTCATCGCCCGCAAGCGTGGTTACAAGCCGTTGCGCAAGGAGCGCGCCACCCGCGCGGAGGGCGTCCGGGCGCTGATCGACGGGCTCTGGGCGCTGTCGATCCCGGTAGTGATCTTCGCCGGTACGCGATACGGTCTTTTCACCACCACCGAAGCCGGTGCGGTGGTGGTCGTCTACGTGCTCTTCGTCGCCGTGTTCGGCTACCGTGAATTCACCTTCCGCCAGATCCCGGAGGTTCTTGCCGAGGCCGTGCGCGATTCCGCCGTGGTCATGATCATGATCTGCGCGGCGGCAGCCTTCGGTTTCTATCTCGCCTGGGAGCAGGTGCCGCAGGCCATGTCGGGATGGCTCGGCGAAGCCACCGACAATCCGCTCCTGATGCTGCTCCTCATCAACGTCCTGCTGATCGTCATCGGCACGGCGATCGAGGGGTCGGCGGCGCTGATCATTCTGACGCCCATGCTGATCCCGATCATCGACGGCGTCGGCATCGATCGCGTGCATTTCGGCGTCGTCTTCATCACGAACCTGACCATCGCCGGCATCACGCCGCCGGTTGGGGGGTTGATGTACATTTCGTCCATGGTGCTGAAAGTGCCGATGATGGCCTATGCCCGCGAGGTGCTGCCTTACCTGGCGATGATGATGGTGATTCTCGTCATGCTGAGCATGTTCCCGCAGCTGTCGCTTTGGCTGCCGAACCTGGTCTATGGAACGGCGGCGGTCCAATAATGCGACGAAATACGACCTCTGCGCCACGGCGGCGCAGAGGTCGGAAACGGCTCTGGTAATCCCGACCTTCTTACGCAGGTAATGATATGGATGAGTTCACGCCAACCGTCGGAGTTTCTTCGACACGTCCCGCCGACATGCCGGAAGACCATGCCGCTTTGCCGGTCTGGAACGCCGAAAACTGGTTCTACGAGGATTGGCCCATCGGTCAGCGCATCCGGTCGTTACGCCGGACGATCGGCGAGAGCGATAGCCATCTCTTCAATACCCTGGTCGTCGACATCCATCCTTACGTCCCAGGATCAGATGTTTGCGGAGCGGGAAGGCATCTTCGGCCGTCGGCTCGTTGCCGGCGCCTTCGTGTTCTCGGCCGGTCTCGGCCTCGTCGCTACCAACTGCGTCAACGCCTTTTCCTATGGCTACGATAAGCTGCGGTTCATCAAGCCGGTCTTCATAGGCGACACGATCTACACGATCCGGACCAATATGGAAAAAGCACCCCGCTACAAAGACCTCGGGCTCATTCGCGCCAGCTACCAGGTCTTCAAGAACGAGGGCGAGCTCGTTCTCTGCTGCGAGCATCTGCAAACGGTGAAATACAAGAACCCGGCGGATTTCGCCGGCAAGACCGAGAAGTAGAGAACAGAAACCGAGTAAAACGGGCTTTCGCTTGCCGGCGTCGTCGTAATCGACGTGAGCTCGTTTCTCTCGGCATCCTGTTGTGCCGCCGTGTCTCATGGCGCACCGATTATCCACAATTCGTCCGCCGACATATTCCACCAGTCGCATATACTCATGCGAATACGGAATAAAAATCGCCGCGCGCACGGCCGGGGATCAAGGCTTTGGCCGAGACTACGGGCTATTCCATTGCGACCGTGTCGAAGGCGCTCAACGGTTCTCCCATGGTTGCGCCGGCCACGAAGGCGCTCATACATCGTGCCGCTGCGGAGATCGGCTATCGTGCCAACGCCCGCGGCATGGCGCTGAGGACCGGCCGGACCTGCCAAGCTGCCGTGCTCATGCCGGTAACGGCTGCGCGCGATTATGAATGGGACGGCGTCGAATATACGCAGATCCTCAGCGGCATCAGTCAGGCGCTGGAAGGCAGCGACTATCGGATGTCGGTCCACGTCGTGCGCAATGTGGAGGACGGCTGCGAGGTGGCGCGCCGGGTCATCGATGAGGGTCTGGCAGACGGGCTGATATTCTCAGGCATACGCGCGGACGACCCGCGCATCGATCTTCTGGTCGAGAGCCGGTTTCCCTTCGTCTCTCTCGGTCGCTGTCGGAAGCCCCTCGACTACGCGCATGTCGACATCGACAATGAGTGGGCGGCCCACGCGGCGACCGCCCGGCTGATTGCCGGCGGACACCGCCGGATCGCGCTCGTCAATCCGCTCCGGCATCTCTCCTACGCCGAGGACAGGGTGGACGGCTTCATGCGGGCTTTTCGCGAGGCGGGTCTATCGCCGTCCGACGATCTGATCGCCGAAGGCGACCTTTCTACCCATTTCGGCCGCGAGAGCGCGCTCAGTCTGCTCGGCGCGGCGCGGCCGCCGACGGCCTTCGTCTGCAGCAACGAGTCGACCACGCTCGGCGTGCTTTCGGGCCTGGGCTCGCGCGGACGGTGGATCGGCGTCGATGTCGACGTGGTCGCCTATGACGACATCAATGTCAGCGCCTATTTCACGCCGCCGATCACGACCTTCTATCAGCCCATCGAGATTCTCGGGCGAACCCTCGGGGAGTTCCTGCTGCGGCGCATGGCGGGGGAGGACGCGCTGACGTTGAAGCAGGTTTTCAGGCCAAGGCTGATCGAAAGACAGCCCGACAATCTGGGCGGGCGCCTGGAGCAGTCGGCGTAGCAAAAGAATTCACAACGGAGGAGAACCAAGGTGAAATCACTCGTAATTGCACTTGCGATGGCGGCCCTCGTCTCAGGCGGCGCCTCGGCTGCCGATCTTGGCGGGAAGCTGCTGAAGGTCGGCTCGGACACGACCTCGCCGCCGATGGAGAGCGTCGATCCCGCGACCGGCCAGATCGTTGGTTTCGATATCGATGTGGTGAATGCGATATGCGCCAAGATCAATTGTCAGGCGGAATTCGTGACCACCGGTTGGGACGGCATCTTCGCGGCGCTCGATCAGGGCAACTTCGATCTCGTTGCCTCGGGCGTGTCGATCACCGAGGAACGCAAGAAGGCCATGGACTTCTCCGATCCCTACATCGTCAACAGTCAGGCGGTGCTGATGCGGGTCGAGGACCAGGGCGTGTCACTGGCGGACTTCAAGTCGAAGGGCAAGAAGCTCTCCGCCCAGGCCAACACCACGGATGCGCAGGTCGCCGAAGGGGTGGTCGGCAAAGAAAACGTCGTCGCCTATGACAGCTTCAGCGCCGCGATCATCGCGCTCAAGAACAAAGATGTCGATGGCGTCGTCATAAACGGTGCCAATGCTGCCGCTTACGAACGCGAGTTCGTCGGCGAACTCGTGGTCGCGATCCGGGACCTCGAATCCGATCCGCTCGGCCTCGTCTTCCGCAAGGGCGATGCCAATGTCGCCGCCTTCAACGAAGGACTGAAGATGATCCGCGACGACGGCACGCTGGATCAGCTCGTCAACAAATACTGGGGCGTGAAGTAACCTCATCCGAGCACCCCGGAGCGGGCTGCGCTCCGGGGCCGAATTTCTGCGCAGGATCCCCGGAGGGATGAATGTCGTTCCTGAGAAGCGTGCGGCCCAGCAATCTGATCATTCTGACAGCGCTGCCGTTCATCATCTATCTTTTCGCCTCCTCCGCAGACTACCAACGTTCGCTGAGAGCCATTCTCGGAGTCGAGAACGGCTCGTCCGCCTTCGTAGCGGGATTCCTTGCGCTGCTCGTCGCCTTTGGCTCGGGCGTCGCCGTTCTCGTCTTTTCCCGAGCCAAGGCGCCGCGGCCGCGGCTGGCGCTCGCTGCCGCGTCTCTCAATCTCGCTGCGGCGGCCATCGTGCTTCTGAGTGACGCCGTGCATCCCTATCTTGCGTCGGTCGTCGCCAATGCCGTCGATTCCTTCACGTCCGATCTCGTTGTGAAGGGGCTTAGCCCTCGGCAACTGACGGGCGCCGCGGACATGACCCTGCGCGGCATCGAGGCCGTGCTTTTTCCGGCCTATTTCGTGCTGACGCTACTCGGCTTCATGCTTTTCTTCGGTGCCGGCAGGGCATCTGCGCCGAAAGGCACCATGCGCCGCGTAGGAGCGTGGAGCATCGGCCTCGTCAACGGTACGGGGCTCCTGTTCATCCTCTTCTTCGCGCATATCGCCTTTGCCGCCGGCGTGGCGACGACGGTTCGCGCTGCCATTGCCGCCTATCTTCTCGCCGCAGTCATGGGACTCGTCTGGGTCGGATTGCTTCAGTTGCATTATACGGCGCGCACCAGCCTCTTCTTCGCGCTCGCGACCCTCGGCCTGGTGCTCGTCGCCGCCTGGTTCCTGTTGCAGCCTCGCACGGCCTATGTGCTTGCGGGACGGCTCGACGGCAGGGTCGCGATCGTCAGCAACACGCCGTCCGGCCTCATAGGGGCGGTGCGCTTCGGGCAATATCCGGCCGCGCCCGGTAAGGAGGCGGCGGTGCGAACCTTCCTTGGCCCGGCGGAGGCAATCGCGGCGATGGAAAAGAACGAGGTGACGGCAGCACTTCTGCCGGCGGCCGCCGTACCCAGGGGCTTGCCGCTCCTTTGGGAAACGGCGGCTTTGAACGATCGCGACCTGGCCGCAGGCATCACTTTCGCAGTCCTGTCAATCATCCTCGGTCTGCTCACCTTCGGCGGCTATCTGCACCGCCGTCATCCCCTGGCGATCGGCTCGGAGTTCGTCGTCGATACGATACGCGGCATTCCGATGCTGGTGATCGTGCTCTATGTCGGCCTGCCTCTAAGCGGGGCGCTGAAGGATGCGACGCAAGGCGTGCTCGATCCGCCGAACCTGATGCGCGGCATCGTCGCGATGGCACTTGCCTATTCCGCCTATCTCGCGGAAATCTTCCGCTCCGGCATCAACGCCATCCCGGTCGGCCAGATCGAAGCGGCGCGCAGCATCGGGCTCAACCGGTGGCAGACGGCGCGGCTGGTGGTCCTGCCGCAGGCGTTCCGGATCATCATTCCGCCGCTCGGCAACGAGCTGATCGCGATCCTCAAGGACACGTCGCTCCTGTCGATTCTGTCGATCCGCGACATCACCCAGCGCATGCGCGAGTTCCAGTCGGCGAGCTTCCTGCCTTTTGCGCCCTATAACTCGGCGGCCATCTTCTACATCTTCCTGACGCTCGCGGCGGCGAGCCTCATCAACATGATCGAGCGGAAATATGACATCAAGCATCGATAAGAGAAGGGAAGAAGGACCGCGCACGGTGCTGATCACCGGCGCATCGCGGGGCCTTGGTCAGGAACTCGCACGGCAATATGCAGCCGCCGGCTGGCGGGTGATCGCCTGCGGCCGCCAGCCTTCGGCGAGGAATGGAGAAACCGGCATCGAACGTCGGATGCTCGACGTTGCGGACGCCAGCTCGATGGCGGCGCTTGCCGAAAACCTCGGCGAGCGGCCGATCGATGTCCTCATCAACAATGCCGGAGTCCGCGGCGACACAGGCGGACTGTTGACCGTCGAGTCTGAGGATTTTCTGGAGGTGATGCGTGTAAATGCCCTGGCGCCGATCCTGATCGTGGGGGCGCTGCTGCGCAATCTCCTGGCTGGCGGCGATCGCATCGTCGCCAACATCAGCAGCCGCGCAGGGTCGCTTGCCGAGGGTACGCTCGACGATGATGAAGGAGACTATGCCTATCGTTGCTCGAAAGCGGCGCTGAACATGGCAACGGTCAAGCTCGCCCAGGATCTGCGTCCGCACGGTATCACCGTGCTGTCGCTCCACCCCGGCTGGGTCAGAACCGATATGGGCGGCCCTCGGGCGAGCGTGCCGGTTGCGGAAAGTGCGGCCGGCCTGAAGGCGATCATTGACAGGGCCGGGCCCGCCGAGAGCGGCAGCTTCCGGGCCTTCGACGGCAGAGCGGTTTCCTGGTGAAGCGAGTGGAATAATGATGACAGGCGAGTTCAAGAACGTGCAGGAAATCGAAGCAATCGAAGCGCTGCTTGCCCGTGAATACGGCGTGACGGGAGAAATCCTGGCGCTGCCCGGCGAGCACGATCTCAATTTCCGTATTCAGGCGAGCGACGGTCGCTCGTTCCTCCTGAAACTGCATGCCCTCGGCGCGCCCGAGGACCTCGACATGCAGATCGCAGTTCTCGACCATCTCGCGCGCGACGCGACGGAGCTGCCTGTCTCGAAAGCCTTGCCGAGCCGCTCCGGCGCCTCGTTCACCCGCGTCGAATTCAAAGGAGAGCGTGTCGCACGTCTGCTGACGTGGCTGCCCGGGGAGATCCGGGCACGAGCCGCCAACCGCTCGAGCAACAGCGTCGAGACCCTTGGGGCGCTGCTCGGCAAGCTCGACCGAAGCCTCGCCGGTTTCTTTCATCCCGGCGCCAGGAGAGAGTACGCCTGGGATATCGCCCGGGCGGAAATGCACCTCGCCACTGTCGATCTGATCGAGGATGTGGAGAAGCGCAGCGCGGCCCGCGCGGTCCTCGAGCACTTCGTCTCCACCGTGCTGCCGCGCCTTGAGGCTTGCACTCGGCAGGTCATCCACGGCGATGCCAATGACTATAACGTGCTCGTCGGCACCGACGGCTGCGTCAGCGGGCTGCTCGACTTCGGCGATATGGTCGAGAGCTATCGCGTGGTGGAAGTGGCCGTCGCTTCCGCCTATGCGCTGATCGGTTCGCCGGATCCGATCGGCGCCATCGCGGGGCTTGCGGGCGCCTATCACGGCGTCAATCCGCTTGGCGAAACGGAGGCCGAGCTGATCTTCGATCTCGTGCGCACCCGCTATGCCGTCAGCATGTGCATGGCGGCGACGCAGATCCGCGACAATCCCGAGAACACCTATCTGCTCGTCAGCCAGGAGGACGTCTGGAGCGAACTGAGACGCCTCGATCAAGAGAACCGGTCGTTCGCCATCGCCTGCCTTCGCGACGCGTGCGGTTTTGCGCCGATCCCGAAGGCCGGGCGGGTGGTGCGGTGGCTGGAGCGCAATGCCCATGATTTTTCGGGCGTCATCAAGCCGGGCATCGCAAAACCGAAGGCAGCCGTCTTCGATTTTTCCGCGAACAGCTCCGAGACCTGGGCAGGTCTCGAAAAGGACGTTGCGCAAGCGCGCATCGAAGCACGTATTCATGCGGAGGGGGCGGATTTCGGTCTTGGCCTCTACGGAGAGGACAGAGCGGTCTACAAGGGTGACGCTTACCAGGCGACTGCGAGCCTGCGCCGCACGATTCACCTCGGCGTCGATCTCTTCGCTCCCGCCAACGAGCCGGTGCATGCACCCTTCGCCGGCAAGGTCGCTTTTTACCATGACGACGCGGTCCCTTACGGTTTCGGGCCGACCGTTCTGCTGGAACATACGACGGGCGAGGGCGACGCGTTCTGGACGCTTTACGGGCATCTCTCCCGTGAAAGCGCCTCAAGGCTCACGATCGGCCAGCCGGTCGCCAGGGGCGAAGCTTTCGCGGCTATGGGGGATCGCGCCGAAAACGGCGGCTGGGTTCCGCACCTGCATTTCCAGATCGTCACCGATCATCTCGGCCTGGAGGGCCGCATGCACGGCGTCGGCGTCAGAGAGCAGTGGCAGGTCTGGCGGGAGATCAGCCCCGATCCGAGCGTCGTGCTCGGTCTTTCCATTCCGGCTTCGGTGATCGTCGAGCGCGACAAGGCGTTCCTGGTGCGCGAACGCCAGCGCCGCATCGGTCGCTCCCTAAGCATCGCCTACGGCTCGGCGCCTCTCAAGATCGTCGCCGGCGAGGGCGCCTACTTGATCGACGACGAGGGCACGCGCTGGCTCGACATGGTCAACAATGTCTGCCATGTCGGCCATTGCCATCCGCGTGTCGTCAGGGCGGCGCAGATGCAGATGGCGCATCTCAATACCAATTCGCGCTATCTGCATGACAGTCTGGTGGAATATTCGCGCCGGCTTGCGGCGCTCTTCCCTGATCCGCTGAACGTCTGCTTCTTCGTCAATTCCGGCAGCGAGGCCAACGATCTCGCGATCCGGCTGGCGCGCGCCTATACCGGCAACCGCGACGTCATCACCGTCGATCACGCCTATCACGGCCATCTGACGAGCCTGATCGATGTCAGTCCCTATAAATTCGCCGGTAAGGGCGGGGAGGGGCGGCCGGCGCATGTGCGGGTCGCCGAGATGCCGGACCTCTATCGTGGACGCTATCGCTATGGCGATGCAGACGCGGGGCGCAAATATGCCGAGGACGTGAAGCGGCAGATCGACGCGCTGGCGGCGGAAGGGCGCAAACCCGCGCTCTTCTTCAGCGAGGGCATCCTCGGCACGGGCGGTCAACTGGTTCTGCCGGATGGCTATCTCAGGGAGGCTTATGCACATGTGCGCGCGGCCGGCGGGCTGTGCCTGGCGGACGAGGTCCAGGTGGGGTTCGGCCGCATCGGCAGTCACATGTGGGCGCATGAGACGCAAGGGGTCGTGCCCGACATAGTGACCATGGGCAAGCCGATCGGCAACGGCCACCCGATGGCGGCGGTGGTGACCACCGAGGCGATTGCCGCGGCCTTTGCAAACGGAATGGAATATTTCAACACCTTCGGCGGAAACCCGGTATCGGCAGAGATCGGCCTTGCCGTGCTCGACGTCATCCGCGACGAGCGCCTGATGCACCATTGCGCGGTCGTCGGAAACCGTCTGATGGAGGGAGCGCGCGAACTCGCCGGCCGCCACGCGATCATCGGCGACGTGCGCGGCTACGGTCTCTTCAACGGTATCGAGCTCGTGCGCGATCGCGACACACTCGAACCGGCCGCAGCGGAACTCGACTTCGTTATTGCCGAAATGAAGGACAGGCACCGCATTCTGCTGTCGAGCGAGGGACCGCGGCACAACGTACTGAAGATCAAGCCGCCTGCGCCCTTCAGCGCAGACGATTGCGACCGTTTCCTCGATGCCCTCGACGCGGTGCTGGCGCTTGTATAGGCGAGCTGACGGAAAGTTTCTCTTTACAATGAAGTTAAACGTTTTTATCTGTGATAAAAACGTTTAACAGGCTGACGAACAGGCGGTTAATTGGCCGCCTGCCGGGAGGAGAGTTTGGCCGCTATTCGCATCGACAATCTTCGCAAGTCCTTCGGCTCGCATGAGATCTTGAAGGGCATCGATCTCGAGATCGCCGACGGCGAGTTCGTCTGCTTCCTGGGGCCGTCCGGCTGCGGCAAGAGCACGCTGCTGCGCTCGATCGCCGGACTTGAAAATCTCGACGGGGGATCGATCCGCCTCGGCGACCGCGATATCACCGATCTGCCGTCCGCCAGGCGCGACATCGCCATGGTCTTCCAGAACTACGCGCTCTATCCGCATATGAACGTGCGCAAGAACCTCTCCTTCGGCCTTGCGCTGAATGGAATGAAGCGCAAGGAGATCGACCGGCGCGTCAACAATGCGGCCGAAATTCTGAGGATTACGGAGCTCCTGGATCGCAAGCCCCGCCAGCTTTCCGGCGGCCAGCGCCAGCGTGTGGCGATCGGCAGGGCGATCGTGCGCGAGCCGAAGCTCTTCCTGCTCGACGAGCCGCTCTCCAACCTCGATGCCGGTTTAAGAGTGACGATGCGCGTCGAACTGGCGGTGCTGCACGAACGCCTCGGCGTGACGATGATCTATGTGACGCATGACCAGGTGGAGGCCATGACTCTCTCCGATCGGGTCGTGGTGCTCGACAAGGGACGCGTCAGCCAGTTCGGCACGCCGCTCGAACTGTTCTACCGTCCGGCAAATCTCTTCGTCGCCGGCTTCATCGGCTCACCGCGGATGAATTTCCTGCCGGCGGGTGTCGCGGAACAGAGCGCGACCGGCGTGACGCTTGCCGGAGGCGGCTTATCGCGGCCGGTGCCGCTCGATACGTGTTCGTCCGAGCAGATCAGCGGGGATCGTCCGGTCACCCTCGGAATTCGCCCCGACAAACTCGAACTGACCTCGCCAGAGGAGGCGCATCTCGCCGGCACGGTGAGGCTCGTCGAGCGGCTCGGCACCGAAAGCCACGTCCACATCCGCGTCGAGGGCGGCGGTGATCTGACCGCCGTGGTGCGCGGCACCCATCCCGTCGCGAGCCGAGATCAAGTTCATCTCCGCCTTCCCCCCGAGCACTGCCATCTGTTCGATGCCGAAGGCACGGCGATCGCGAGGCAGCTCGATCCGGAGACGAAGGCACTTATCGATAACAAGAAGGCAAGGGGCGCGCGTGCGCCGGTTTTGGAGGAGAGACATGCCTGAAATGAGAACGACGATAATCGGATCGCTTTTGGCCCTGGCGGTCGCCGGCGCAGCGACTGCGCGCGCAGAGGAGGTCTTGCGTTTCGCGACCTGGGACACGGGCGAGAGCCTTGCCATCCAGCAGGCGATCGCCAAAAAATTCGAAGAGAAACACCCGGGCGTGAAGGTGCAGGTCGAGCCCTATGCCGAGGGTTACGACCAGAAGCTCGTCGCCGCCTTCGGCGCGGGCAATCCGCCCGATGTCATGTATATGTGGAACTTCCCGCAATACTACACGTCGCTTAAGCCACTCGATGAGCTGATCGCGCGCGATTCGGCCGAGATCAAGCCCGACGATTTTCCGGAAGGCTTGATGAACACGACGCGCATCGAGGGCAAGACCTATGGGATGCCCTCGGGTTTCACCACCCAGGTGGTCTTCTACAACAAGGAAATGTTCGCAAAGGCGGGTGTCGAGGAGCCGAAGGAGGGCTGGACCTGGGACGATCTGCGCGCCAAGGCCGGCAAGTTCCGCGACGAGGCCGGCAAGGTCTACGGGTTCGCCGTCGACGCCAAGCCGGACCCCTATGATTTCGAGCAGTTCCTTTGGTCGAACGGCACGAAATACATCTCGGACGACGGCAAGGAGATCGACGGCTACATGAATAGCGACGCGGCCGCCGCGGTGCTCGGCATGTTCGCCGACATGGCCAAGAAAGAGGAAGCCGTGACGCTGCACCTCGGGGACGAAACGGGGGGTGACACGCTTTTCCAGGGCGGCAAGATCGCCATGTTTCAGAGCGCCATGTGGGACAAGGCGGATATCGATGCCGCCGGCTTCAGCTATGGCGTCGCACCGCTGCCGACATTCGGCGACCGTCCCGCCCATTCGGCACTCGGCGTTTCGGCGATTTCTATCGCCAAGGACGCCGCCCATCCCGACCTCGCCTGGGAATTCGTGAAGTTCTTCTCCTCGCCCGACTCGGTCGCGATGCGCGTCAACGACCTGCCGGTGCGCAAGAGCGTGGCCGAGGCGAAGGGGATGACGAAGGACCCTGTATACAAGCCCTTCTTCGATATTCTCGCCACCTCCAACACCGAAAGGCACGCCTATCTGAAGAATGCCAACTGGGGCAAGATCCAGGACAATCTGGCGCGCGCCATCGAGGCGACGATGATCGACCAGGGCAATGCCAAGGCCCATCTCGACGACGCGGTCAAGCGCTCCAAGCGCCTGCTGAAGTAAGGAGTGCGGGGGATGGACATGGCTGCCCATGCTGGACCGAAGGTGGAGGTCGTTCGGCGCAGACGCGCGAATGCCGGACGGCATCTGGCGCCCTTTCTGTTCATCTCCCCATGGATACTGGGGTTCCTCTTCTTCACCCTCGGCCCGCTTTGCTTCTCGCTGACGATGAGCTTTTTCGACTGGCCCGTCGTCGGCGAGCGCACCTTCGTCGGACTCGACAACTACCGCTCCATGTTCATGGAGGACCCGCAATTCCGCGAAAGCCTTTGGATCACGGTGAAGTTCGCGGCGATCTACGTGCCGTTCAACATCGTCATGTCGTTTCTGCTGGCGCTGTTGCTGCACCATGCGACTTTCGCCAGCGGCTTCTTTCGCACGGTGTTCTATCTGCCGAGCGTGATCTCGGGCGTTGCGCTCGTGACGATCTGGAGCTGGATCTACAGCAGGGAGTACGGGCTGTTGAACTTCATGCTCTCGCTCGTCGGCATCGATGGGCCGAACTGGCTCGGCGATCCCAGCCTCGCCCTCGTCGCCATCATCGTCGCAAGCCTCTGGGGCCTCGGCGGTACGATGCTGATCCTTCTGACCGGTCTCAAGGCCATTCCGAAAGAGCTCTATGAGGCCGCGACCGTCTCGGGCGTTCCGGCCTGGGCGCAGATGCTGTTCATCACGCTGCCGATGCTCGGGCCGATGCTCATCTTCACCTTCATCACCTCGATCATCTCCGCATTCCAGCAACTGACGATAGCGCTTCTGCTGACGAAGGGCGGCCCTCTCGGCTCCACCTATTTCTTTGCCATGTACATCTACGACAACGCCTTCAAATATTTCGACATGGGCTATGCCGCTGCGGGCTCCTGGGTGATGTTCGCTATCGTGCTGACGCTCAGCCTCGTCGTCATGCGCTGGTCCGCCGCATGGGTCTATTACGAGGGCGAGGTCCGGCCGGTCGATGGAGACCGCGATGCGTAAGACCGTCCTCTATGCGGCGCTGATCCTGCTGTCGGCCCTGTTCATCGCGCCTTTCTACTGGACCTTCATGACGGCGGTCAAAAGCACGGCGGAGCTATATCAGTTCCCACCGGTCCTTTGGCCGGCCGAGTGGCACTGGGAGAATTTTGCAGCCGCCTGGAACAAGCAGCCCTTCGGCACCTATCTCTCGAACTCGCTGATCGTCGTCGTCCTTTCAACGGTCGGCCAGCTTCTGTCGAGTTCGCTCGTCGCCTTCGGCTTCGCCCGCTTCCGGTTTCCCGGACGCGACGCGCTGTTCGTGCTGCTGCTCGCGACCATGATGATACCCTGGGACGTGAAGATGATTCCGCTCTACATGGAATTCAACATGCTGGGCTGGATCAACACGCTCAAACCCCTGATCGTGCCCGCCTATTTTGCGGATGCCTTCTTCGTTTTCCTGCTTCGCCAGTACATCATGACGATACCGATGGAGATCGACGAAGCAGCGCGCATGGACGGGGCGAACAGCTTCGACATCTATTGGCGCATCCATCTGCCTCTGATGCTGCCGGCCCTGGTGCTGGTCGGTACCTTCCATTTCATGAATGCGTGGAACGACTATCTGGGGCCGTTGATCTTCCTCAACGATCAGTCGAAATACACGCTCACCCTCGGACTTTCGATGTTCAAGGGCCTGCATGAGATCGACGTCACCTCCATCGCGGCGATCACCGTCATCCTCTGCCTGCCGCCGCTCGCGCTCTTCTTCCTGGCGCAGCGCTATATCATGGATGGCGCCGTCGGCTCTTCGGTGAAGGGGTAGGCAATGCTGTTCGATGTCGACCATGTTCCGTTCAGCCGAAAGGGACGCTTCCTGACGCTGTCGACGATGCGTGTTCCCGGGCGCGAAGGCGAGCGTGCGCTTTATCTCAGACGCGTCAGCGGCGGCGACGAGCGTCCTTCGCTTGGACGGCTGTGTCGTGTCGAGTTCCTGGACGCGGAAGGCCGACCTGCGGCGGCGCGCTTCGAACTGTCGCCGGACCAGCTTGTCGCGCGGACCGGCGAAGGAATCGTCCGCTTCGTCATTGGAGACGGCGAACGGTTGCACATTCGCGGCGAAAATGCCGGCGTGCGCTTCCATGTCGAAGGATCGCGCTACGACTATGTCTACCGCACGCCCGGCGGCGAATGGTGTCTCGTGGCGGCGGGTGAGAACGTGAAGTTCATTCCGCGGCCCCGTCTTGGTGATCTCGCCGTTTCCGGCAAATGGGACAGGGACCGGTCCACCGATATTTCCTTTACGCTCTCGGGCGAGGGGACATTCGAAGGCAATGTCGATTTTTTTCACGCCCTACCGCCGCCGGAAGGGCCCGGCAGCTTCGAGGAGGCACATGCAGCCGTCACAGCCGAGTTCGGCGCCTGGTGTCGTTCGATCCCGGCGGGTGTCCGCGGACAGGAGGAAGCGCAACGGCTCGCGGCCTATCTCCTCTGGGCGAATACGGTGCCGGCCGAAGGCGTGCTGACCCGGCCGGCGATCTATATGTCGAAGAACGGCATGATCAACATCTGGAGCTGGGACAATGCCTTCTCGGCACTCGGCGTTGCCGCCTTCGACGAAGAGCTCGCCTTCGACCAGTTCGCAGCGATCTTCGACCATCAGGACGCTTCCGGCCTGCTGCCGGACTACGTCAACGACCGCGAAGCGCTCTTCGCCTTCACCAAGCCCCCCGTCCACGGCTGGGCCGTATCCTGCATGGTGCGCGAAAATCCCGCCTTCCTGACGCCGGAGCGACGGGCCTATCTGCGCGATGCGATCGGCAGGCAGGTCTCCTACTGGCTGACCCACGGCCGCGCCGGCGACAATGTGCTGCCGAGCTATTTCCACGGCAATGACAGCGGCTGGGACAATGCGAGTTTCTTTGCCGAAGGCGGCCCGGTTGTCTCACCCGACCTTCCGGTCTTCCTCATCCTGGCCTGCGAGGCGCTTGCGAACCTGCTGGAGGATGATCCGGAAAAAGCAGCAAGGTGGTTGCGTATCGCCGACGAACTTCAAGCGCTCCTCGTCGGCACGCTCTGGACCGGCGAGACTTTTGCCACGCGTCTTGCAGCCGATCCCAACCGAATTCTTCCGGGAGAGAGCCTGATCCAGTTCATGCCGCTGCTGCTGGGCTCCCGCTTGCCGGCAGCAATGTGCCGCCAACTCGTCGCCCGGCTGATCGAAGGCGCATTCATCACCGATTGGGGCCCGGCGACGGAGGGCCCCCGGAGCCCCTTTTACGAGGACGATGGTTACTGGCGCGGACCTATCTGGGCGCCGACGACCTATCTCCTGTGGGATGGACTGCGCCGCCGGGGCGAGAGTGCATTGGCGCGGGATATCGCGCAAAAGTTCTGTGCACTTGCCAATGCACACGGTATGGCCGAAAACTTCGACGCGCGCTCGGGCAGGGGTCTTCGGGACCGGGCATTCGCCTGGACGTCCGCGGTTTATCTGCTGCTGGCGCAATCCCTCCGCGACGAAGAACCGGTGAAGAGTTGAAGCCGTCATGCAGCGACCGACCATAAAGACGATAGCGCGGGAAACGGGACTGTCGATTGCGACGGTCTCCAAGGCTCTGAAGCATTCTCCGCAGGTTCGCCCGGAGACCAGGGCCATCGTGCTCGATGCCGCCGAGCGCGTGGGCTACGAGCTCAATCTTCATGGCGTGCAGCTGCGCACCGGCAAGACCTATCAGGTTGCCGCGATCATGACGGCGCCGGGCCCGAAGGAAAACGAATGGGAGGGCGTGGAATATGCGCAACTCCTCAGCGGTATTTCCTGGGCGCTGGAAGAAAGCCCCTATCGCGTCTCGCTCTACGCCGTGCGCGACTTCGAGGAAAGCCAGGAAACGATCAGGCAGATCGTTTCGATGAAGAAGGCCGATGGCATCATCATCTCGGGCACGCGCGCCGACGATCCGCGTATCCGCTTGATGCAGGAAGCGGAGTTCCCCTTCGTGACCTACGGCATGAGCATCCACAATGCGCCGCACGCCTATGTCGACGCCGACAACGCACAGATGATCCGCCTGTCCATGGCGCGGCTGATCGAGCGTGGCCACAGGCGCATCGCGCTGCTCAATCCGAAAGAGCAGTTCACCTACGGCGTCGTCCGTCTGGAAAGCTACCGCAAGGCGCTCGAAGAGGCAGGCCTGCCCTACGATCCCGCGCTCGTCGCTCATGGTCGCCTGACTCCGGCATTCGGCCGGGAGAATGTGGTGAGCATGTCTGCGCTTGCCGATCCGCCCACCGCCTATATCTGTGCCAACGAAGCCACCGCGCTCGGCGCCTTTTCCGGCTTCCACGCGCGCGGGCTGGTGCATGGGCGTGACGCGGTCATCAATGCGACCGACGACCTGAACGTCAGCCAGTACTTCGCTCCACCCATCACGAGCTACTACCTGCCGATCGGCGAGCCGAGCGCGCTGCTCGGCAAGTTCATCCTGCGGCGGATGGAGGGGGAGCCACCCGCGGCCCTGCAGACGCTCCTGATGCCGGATCTCATCGAGCGCTCGGACGACCGGCTGAGGCCGGAACGATGACCGGCCGAGATGCCGCAAGGCCGCGCCGCGCAATATAAACGTTTACATCAGCCAGACCGGATCGCAATTGCCGCGACGGTTTCTCCGCCGACAATCGGAATACGACAAAGGACTTTACCTTGCACATGCCGCTGACTAGCCCCAATCACTTCAACTCCGACGCACGGACGCCTGACAGGCTTGAGCTCGGCGTGTGCTACTACCCGGAACAATGGCCGCGCGGGAAATGGGCGGAGGACGCCCGGCGAATGGTCGAGCTCGGCCTCTCCTGGGTTCGCATCGGTGAGTTCGCCTGGGCGAAAATAGAGCCGCGGTCGGGCGAATTTCATTGGCAATGGCTGGACGAGGCGATCGACGTTCTGGGCAAGGCCGGCCTCAAGGTCATTCTCGGCACGCCGACGGCCGCCCCGCCGAAATGGCTCGTGGACCGCTATCCCGACGTTCTGCCGGTGGACGCGACGGGGGCGGTGCGCAAGTTCGGCGCGCGACGCCACTATTGTTTCTCGAGCCGGCGTTACCGCTCCGAGGCGGCGCGCATCACCGAGGCGATGGCGCGCCGCTATGGCGAACACATCTATGTCCGTGCCTGGCAGACGGACAATGAATATGGCGACCACGACACGATCTACAGCTATTCCGCCGAAGCGGTCAGGGCGTTCCGCCTGTGGCTGGCCGAACGCTATGGCTCGATCGAGGAACTGAACCGCGCCTGGGGGACCTCGTTCTGGTCGATGCGCTACGACGGCTTCGAGGAAATAGACCTGCCGAACAACCTCGTCGAGGAGCCGAGCCCGACCCATGGGGTGGACTTCATTCGCTTCTCCTCCGATCAGGTGAAGAGCTTCAACAAGGCCCAGGTCGACATCATCCGGGCGCATTCGCCCGGCCGTCCGGTTACGCACAACTTCATGTCGCAGAACACCGATTTCGATCATTTCAGGGTCGGCGAGGACATCGACATCGCCTCCTGGGACGTCTATCCGATGGGCGGCCTGCTCAACGGGCGGCTCGCGCCGAAGGACAAGGAGCATTATCTCCGGGTCGGGGATCCCGACCAGCCGGCCTTCAACCACGACCTCTACCGCGCCGTCGGCCGCAGCCGCGTCTGGGTCATGGAGCAGCAGCCGGGGCCCGTGAACTGGGCGGCATACAACCAGTCGCCGGCCGACGGCATGGTTCGGCTCTGGACCTGGCTCGCCTATGCCCATGGGGTCGACATGGTCTCCTATTTCCGCTGGCGCCAGGCGCCTTTCGCGCAGGAGCAGTTTCACGCAGGCCTCCTTCTTCCAAACAGCGAGGCGGATCAGGGCTATCTCGAAGTCGCCGAAGTCGTCGCTGAAATGAAGCGCCTGCCCGAGGGAGAGGTCCGGGGCAAGGCGCAGGTCGCGATCCTTGTCGACTACGAATCGCGCTGGGCGACACGCGTCTTGCCGCAGGGGCGGAGTTATTCCGCTTCGGCGGTTGCGCTCGACTGGTATTCGGCGGTGGCCCGCCTCGGCGTCGATGTTGATTTCATAGGACAGCACTCCGATATCGACGGATACAAGCTGATCCTTGCGCCGGATCTCGTGATCGCCGAGGAGGCTTTCGTCGAGCGGCTCGCGCGAGCGGAAGCCAAGGTGGTCTTCGGCGCGCGCAGCGGCAGCAAGACGAAGGACATGCACATCCCCGAGGAACTGCCGCCAGGACCGCTGGCGAAGCTCATCGATATCAGCGTCTCGCGGGTCGAGTCGCTGCCGGAGTTTCACAGCGAGACCGTTCTCTATGGCAACGAGGCCTATGAGGCGGGCGGTTGGCGCGAGACGGTCAGGACGAACGAGACCGTTCTCGCAAGCTTCGAGGGGGAGTATCGTAACGGCGCGCCGGCGCTCGTCGGCAACGACAAGGCACGCTACCTGGCGGTTGCGGCCAACGGCGCATTGCTCGACAAGGTGATCGGCGACGCGCTCGGCTGGGCTGGGTTGGAAAGCCTGCCCGATCTCGGCGATCTTCGCGTGACGCGCCGTGGCAATCTCCGTTTTGCCTTCAATTTCGGCCGGACCCCGGCGGAGGTGCCTGCGGACGTCTCGGCCGAGTTCTACGTGGGGGGCCGCACGCTAAAACCCGTCGATGTCGCGATCTGGAGGGAATGAACCCCGGAGCATCGATGTAGCCGACCTTCGGCGAGGTCACATCGTCGTGAGCTTGAATTGCACTTGATGACTTGTCGTGCCATTCGCCCTAGGTCGAACGCATGACTATGCTCGTTATTACGTTCCTTGCGCTCCTCGGTTTCCACTCGGCGGCAGCCGCGCAGGATCAGTCCGTCACCACCTTGCTGACAAGCCTGGAGACCAGGGACGAGTTGAGACCGCTGAAGACAGTGGTCGTTGCCAGGAACGGGGAGACGATCGCCGAGAAGGGTTATCGCGGCCACACGCCCTCGGAGTCGACCAATATCAAGTCGGCGTCGAAATCGATCGTGTCCGCACTTGTGGGCATCGCGATCGACAAGGGTCTGCTCGACGGCCCGGAGCAGAAGATCGCGCCGCTCCTGAAGGAAGATCTCCCCTCTCAGGCCGACCCCCGGGTCAACGAGATCACCATTGGCAACCTGCTTTCGATGCAGGCGGGATTGGGGCGCATGTCCGGACCGAACTACGGCCGCTGGGTGTCTAGCCGCAACTGGGTTCGTTTCGCACTGGCACAGCCCTTCGACGACGAGCCCGGAGGGCGGATGCTTTATTCGACCGCCTCGACCCATCTGCTCTCGGCAATACTGACTAAGGTCGGCGGCAAGTCGACACTGGCGCTTGCGCGCGAATGGCTCGATCCGGTCGAGGGTTTCCGGATCGGTGCCTGGGAGCGGGATCCCCAGGGCATCTATCTCGGCGGCAACCAGATGGCAATGAGCCCGCGGTCGCTGCTTGCTTTCGGCGAGCTCTATCGCAACGGCGGCCGCACCGCAGACGGACGGCAGGTCGTCCCGGCCGATTGGGTCGAGCTTTCCTGGCAGCCGCGCACGGCCTCCCGTTTTACCGGCGACGGCTACGGATATGGCTGGTTCACGCGCCGGATCGGCGACGAGGATGTGTTTTACGCTTGGGGTTATGGCGGCCAGATGCTCTACATCGTGCCGTCCCTGAACCTGACGGTGGTCATGACGTCGGATGAAAGCGGCCCCTCGGCACGCAACGGCTATCGCGACGCTCTGCACGGGGTTCTGGCGGAGATCATCTCCACCGCCAAAGCGGATTGAGGCAGGATGGTTCTGCTCTGTGGGTATTAAACAAGCATATTAAGAAGAAGCGATAAGGGTGCGTCAAACTTGATGAATTGACGCGCCCTTACGACTGACTGTTGGCAGCGAGTTATGCCTATGCCGTTGGCTGCTTCGTCTTCCGGAGATAGGGAAGCACGGTGTCGAAAGAGCCGAAACGCTGCACGGCATCCTCGTTCGAGACGGCGGCCGTGATGATGACGTCCTCGCCCTGCTGCCAGTTGGCGGGTGTTGCCACCTGATGCTTGGCAGTGAGCTGGATCGAGTCGATGGCGCGCAGTATCTCGTTGAAGTTGCGGCCGGTGGTCATCGGATAGGTGAGGATCAGCTTGATCTTCTTGTCGGGGCCGATGACGTAGACCGAACGCACGGTGGCGTTGTCAGCCGGAGTGCGGCCCTCGGAGGTCTCTCCGGCGCCGGCCGGCAGCATGTCGTAAAGCTTTGCCACCTTCAAATCGCGGTCGCCGATCAGCGGGTAGTCGACCTCGAAGCCGGTTGCGACCTTGATATCGTTCTTCCACTTGGAGTGACTCTCGACCGGATCGACCGAGATGCCGATGATCTTGACGCCGCGCTTGCGGAACTCCGGCTCGATCCCCGCCATCGCGCCGAGTTCCGTCGTGCAGACGGGAGTAAAGTTCTTCGGATGGGAGAAGAGGACAGCCCAGCCATCGCCGATCCATTCATGGAAATTGATCGTACCCTGCGTTGTCTCGGCGGTGAAATCAGGGGCAGTGTCGTTGATGCGCAGGCTCATGGCTTGTTCCCTTTCAGTTCAAGAAATCGCGCTAAGAATAACGCAATCGCCGCCGTTTTCGAGGAGGAAACGAGCGATTGACAGCGGCAGAAGCAATGACTGCATCATGGCTTGCCAATCTGCGGGTATATTTTTGCCGGTCAGCCTAAAGGATAGGTCTTACAAGCCTTTGCGCGGGCGCGTTGACATCACTCTGCTACATCCGCATAGATAGCGCATTCCGAGGGGAGCACCAGACGGTGCTGAGATGGCGTTGTGCCGGACCCTTGAACCTGATCCGGGTCATGCCGGCGTAGGAACGGAAAGAAGGCCGCCAGCGGCAAATTCGCCTTTTCACCGCCTTTTCCTGGATCTCCGTGATGTTCCGTCTGGAGATCGATCGATGACGTCCATTGCCGTACCATTCGCAAGCAACGTCCGCCCTCGTGCGAAGGAGGACTGCGCATGACGGCGATCGCGCTCAGCATCGCCGGCTCGGACTCGGGCGGCGGCGCCGGCATTCAGGCGGACCTCAAGACCTTTTCGGCGCTCGGCGTCTATGGCGCCAGCGTCATCACCGCAATCACCGCCCAGAACACCAGGGGTGTGACGGCCGTCGAGGATGTTTCCGCTGAAATCGTGTCCGCGCAGATGGACGCCGTCTTCTCCGATCTCGACGTGAAGGCCGTCAAGATTGGCATGGTCTCGCGTCGGGAGACGATCGCCGCCATTGCCGAGGGACTGCGCCGGTTCGGGAAACGGGCCGTCGTGGATCCGGTCATGGTTGCGACCTCCGGCGACGCGCTGCTTCGTCCGGATGCCGTTGCCGCTCTGATCGAGGAACTGTTGCCGCTGGCGCTCGTCGCTACCCCCAACCTTGCCGAGGCTGCTCTCATGACCGGGCGCGCAATCGCCGAGGACGAGGTGGAGATGGCGCGACAGGCGGAAGCGATCATGCGGACGGGTGCACATGCGGTTTTGGTCAAGGGCGGGCACCTGAAGGGCCAGGAGGCCACAGACCTCTTCCTTGACGGCGACACTCTTGTCCGGCTTCCGGCCGCGCGGATCGAGACGCGCAATGACCACGGTACCGGCTGCACGCTGTCGGCCGCCATTGCCGCCGGCCTTGCGAAAGGCGTGCCGCTGGTCGAAGCGGTGAGTGCCGCCAAGTCCTATCTGCATGCCGCGATCTCCGCAGCCGACCGCCTGGAGATAGGCCAGGGGCGCGGCCCGGTCCATCATTTCCACCGTTGGTGGGAAGATTGACTGCCGGGTGACGGCTCGGGGGCGCTGAGTGCCTCGCTATCGCCACTGTTGTTCACCAGCATTACCGCGTCCGTGGCTTCGAGTTGCGATCGGTTCTCGCTATATGCATTTTCTTACCCGCCGGCTGGAGGCTTTCAACCGTGACGACCTGCCGGATTGGCGGCGGTCGCCAAGCAGGGCGCGGCGTGCTCTTTCGATGCTGCCGTCGCTGGTCGAATATTCGCTCTTCTATGCGCTGGCACTTATTGCCCTTACGGCGGTCATTGCGCTAATGGCAGCCGCTTGGGTCGTCGATCGCCGCAGGGCCTGACGGCAAAGGACGAAAAGGCCGCGCACAAATGGCGCGGCCGCGGTCGCTTTAAGCGGCGGTGTTTTCCGTAATCGAGTTCTCGACGTAATATTTGCCGTAGCGATGGCGATATTTCTCCGCCCCGTCGAAGTCGCTGTATTTGCCGAGTTCGTTCATGTCCGTCTTGTTGAGGATGACGCCCAGAACCTTCGAGTTGATCAATGGTTCCGAGTTGAGCAGATCGCGTACGAGCCGCGAAGGCGTCCTTCCCCATTCGACCACGAAGAGAATACCGTCGGCCAGCGGCGCGAAAGCCTTGGCGTCGACGACGGGGGCGAGCGCGGCAAGATCGACGACGACATAGTCGAAGGCGTTGCGGGCGTTCTCAATGAGGTTCGCCATGGCCGGCGAGGCGAGCAGTTCGTTGCTCTGGTGCCGCTGGTGCGATGCGCCGCCGGCCGGGAGGATAGCGAGCTTGGTGCGCTGGTCCACCTTGATCCCGGCGGGCCAAGTGGCTTCTCCGGTCAGCGTTTCGACGAGGCCGGTGCGCGGGGCGGGCGTGATCATCTGCGTCAGTCCCGGTTTGCGTATATCGGCATCGATGAGCAGGGTCCGCTTGCCGCTCGCCGCCAGAAGTGCGGCGAAGTTCGCGGCAATGATCGATTTTCCCTCGTCCGGAAGGGCCGATGCGATGGCGATCACGCGGCTTTCGCTGCCGGCGAGCATCTGGTCGCAGGCAAGCTTGGCATTGCGGAAGGTCTCCGCGAAGGTCGAACGCGGCGCGTCGACGACGATGCGCGAAAGTCGTTGGAACGGCATCGTATCGTCCACGGCTTCGTCGTGTCTTTTCACCGAGCCGAAATGCGCATGGACCAGTTGTGCCTTCTTCTTCATGCGCGTTCCGAGCAGCGGAACGTAGCCGAGCGAGCGATGGCCGAGCATCGAGCGTATGTCGCCCTCCAGTCGGAAAGTCCGTTCGCGGAATTCGAGGAAGGCCGCGTAAGCGCCGCCGACCATCATGCCGAGCACGGCCGAGAGCGCGAGAGTCATGGTTTTCTTGGGGCTCGACGGCGACACGGGCACGCCGGCCTCGGAGATGACGCGAGCCTTGGCGATCGGGAAGGATTGCTGCTGCGTCGCCTGTTCGTAGCGGCCAAGATAGGACTCGTAGAGCGTCTTTAGAGCCGCTGCCTTTTGTTCGAGCTCCCTTAATTGCACGAGTTGCTCGCTGGCGTCGGAGGTCTTGCCGGCAATGCCCTGGATGCTCTTCCTGAGCGATTCCTCGCGCGACTGCGCGACCTCGTATTCGTTCTTGTAGCTTGCAGTGAGTTGCTGCAGTTCCTGGTAGATCTGGCGTGCGACATCCTCCTGCTCGGCGCGGAGCGATACCGCCTGCGGGTGGTCGGCGCCGAAATTGTCCGAGACTTCCCGCTCGCGCTTGCCGACCGTGAGATAGCGCGTCCTCAGGTCACGGATCACCGAATTGTCACCCTCCTTGGAGGAAATGGTGGCGTTCTTGACCGCGTTCTCCGGTCCCTGGTCGACGATCGACTTGTACTGGTTGTAACGGGCCGACGCACTTGCCGTATCGGCCTGGGCGACGATGAGCTGGCTGTTGAGGTCGGCCATCTGCTGCTCGGACATCAACTCGCCCCGCGCCGCCGTCAGACCGTTCTCGGCCCTGAAATGCGCGACTTCCAGCGCGGCGGCCTGCGAGCGCTGCTGAAGATCCGTAAGCCGTTCCTGCAGCCAGACGGACGCGCGCTCGGTCGCTTCGAAATTGGCGTTCAGCTGATCGGTCAGATAGGCACTTGCGTAGCCGCGCGCAATGGTCGCCGCGAGCAGGGGGTCGCTCGAGCGAAAGGCCACGGCCACGACCGAACTGCGCGAGACACGCTCGACCGCGAGCGATTGCTGTATGATCGCGGCCGCCTTCTGCCGCCGTCCGTTGCGCGCTGCCTCCTCCGTGACATCCGGCCCGCCCGAAAAGAGCCCGGTTGCCGTCTTCAGCCATTCCTTGACCATGTCGACCGGGGAGCGCGGCGGATTGAGGATGGTATCGTTTTCCGAAAGCTTGAGCTTGTCCACGACGCGCAGCGCGAGTTCGCCGGACTTCAGGATCTCGACCGCACTCGCAATCTGGGTGTCGAGCATCTGGCTGTTTACCGGGGTAGGCTCCTCCTCCGCGTATTTGGACAGATTCTCGTCGAGAAGAATCTGCGTCATCGATGTGTAATAGGGCGTGGCAAACAGGAGATAAGCGGCCCCCAGCGCAATGAAGAGCACGACGAATGCGGCCACGAGCCGGGCACGACGAAAGACTGCGGCGACAAGCCGGTCGAGGTCGATAAATCCGTCTGACTGTTCTTCGCTGGGCATGATGCTGCTCAATGGAACGCTTCTTTGTTTCATGGGGGCCGTTCTGTTCATCTTCTTCTCCGGTCCTTGTTCCGGCAGTCCCGCAGGACTGCCGGAAGCCGCCGCTTATGCCGCCCGGATGCGGCTTTCGTGAGACAGAACCATGTCGCGGACGGATTCAAAAACGATATCGCCGATGTCCGCACGAGCAAGTGCGAAGGCGACATTGGCTTCGATGAAGCCTTGCTTCGAACCGCAGTCGAAGGTGCGGCCTTCATAGGGATGCGCGTGGAAGGACTGCGATTGCGAAAGCGTCAGCATGCCATCGGTCAACTGGATCTCATTGCCGGCGCCGCGCGTCTGGTGCGCCAGAATCGAGAAGATTTCCGGCTGAAGGATGTAGCGACCGTTGAGATAGTAGTTGGACGGCGCCGTTCCGGCGGCGGGCTTTTCGACCATCTCGGTCACGGAGAAACCGTGCCGAACCGTCTCGCCCTTGCCGACGATGCCGTATTTCGATGCTTCCTCGGGGGCGCATTGCTCGACGCCGACGACGTTGCCGCCAACCTCGTGATAGAGGTCCATGAGGCCGGCCACGCAACCGCGCGCGCCGAAGGAGACCATGTCCGGCAGCAGAAGCGCGAAGGGCTCGTCGCCGATCAGGTCACGCGCGCACCATACCGCGTGCCCGAGGCCAAGGGGGGCCTGTTGGCGGGTAAAGCTGACCGAACCGGCTGCCGGCAACATGGCCTCGAGTTCGGAAATCTGCGCGCTTTTGCCGGAGCGCGAAAGCGACGAGATGAGCTCCGGCGCGTCGTCGAAATGATCCTCGATCACCTGCTTGTTCCGGCTGGTGACGAAGACGATATGCTCGATTCCGGCCTGGCGGGCCTCGTCGACGGCATATTGAACGACTGGCCGGTCGACGATCGTCAACATCTCCTTGGGCACTGCCTTCGTCGCCGGAAGGAACCTCGTTCCGTTTCCGGCAACAGGGATTACTGCTTTTCTGACGGTCCTGACACGGTCCATTTCATCATCCTTTGCTTATGTGGGGGTCGTTGCCCAGCGGGGATCGTTCAGCCGCCGCCGTCACAGGGGCGGCACGGGGGGCCGAATGGGAGGAGGGATGCACGAATCGCGCGCCAAGGCGACGCAATCGGGCAGCGAGCGGCATGCTGAGATGCCGAAGCGCAAGCGGGTCGGCCAGCGCGGTCTTGAGCGCACCGGCCAACGATCTCTTCTTCAACTGCTCGACGAGGACCAGAAACGAGCGAGCCTCACGGAAGCCGCGCATGCGCCTGCGCTGCATCTTCTGCGCCAGGCCATCGAGCGCGTAACGGCGCAGGAACGCCTCGTCGGCGGCGATCATCGCGTCTATATGATCGAGTCTCAGCACACGCGAGATGGAACCCTCGCGGATATGATAGATGTAACCGGCGGACGGCTCCACCGCGCAGCGCCCGCCAGAGGCAAGGGCTGATGCCAACAGGATGTAGTCCTCGCCGATGCGCAGCGTCTCGTCGAAGCGAAGCTGCTGGTGTTCCAGGAAGCGGCGCTCGAAGATCGGTTTCATGTAGCCGAAATTGTGCTCTGCTCGAAAGAGCACGTTGGACTCGATGAAGGCGGGAAGCGTGAGCTGCGGCAGCCGGGCGAGTTCGGCTTCGGAGAACATCCTGAGACTGCTCCCGGCAAGCGAGACGACGTCGAGATTGTCGACGGCGATCTGCGCCTCGCGCGCGTCCGCTCGCTCGATCATCCGCTTGAGCCGGTCCGGCCGGACCGTATCGTCCGAATCGAGCACGGCGACCCACCGGCCACGTGCCGCCTCGATGCCGGCGTTGCGGGCTCCGCCCGGACCGCGGTTGCGATCAAGGGCGATCAGGCGCACCCGGGAATCCGGAATCGCCGCCACGAGCGCCGGCGTCGCATCTGCCGAGCAATCGTCGACGACGATGACCTCGACGGTCACGCCTTCCTGCGCCAGTGCACTTTCGATCGCGCGCACGATCGTATCCGCGGAATTATAGGCGGCCACGACGAATGTGACGTCGGGGACCTCAGGGATCGCCGGAGGGTTCATGCCGAGGTCACCTCGCGGGCTCCGTATTGTTCGATTTCCTTCAGCCCCAGCAGGCCGCTGATGACGCCGGCATGCAGTACGGCGCGTAGCGCAAAGCGGTTCCGCCTTACAGCCGAAGGGAAGCAGAGGACCGCGGCAGTTGCGCAAAAGCCGGACTTTGCCCCGGCAAGGGCGACATTCCAGGCCTGGCGCAAGCCATTGGCTTTCTCGGCGACAAGGCGTCCGTGGGTCTGTCCGGAGCGGAAACGACGCTTCGCGAGCCAGGCAAGCGACGCCCTGTTTTCCGGTACCGGCTCATGCACCCAGGCTTCCGGCGAAAAGGCGATCATTCCACCGGCGCCGTGCAGCCCGGTGAAGAAATCCGTGTCCTCGCCGCCGCTCTTGCCGAGTGAAAGCTTGAAACGCCGGCCATGAAGCGAGGCCGCATCGCGCCTGAGCAGCGCATTGCAGGTGTATCCAGTCCGGATTTCTCCCCTTACCCAGACCGGCAGCGTCGAGTGGAAATCGCCGCTGCGCATCCAGCCGGGAGCCGTCGGCCCGTAGTGCGCCCTGACGGGACCGAGCACGGCGGCGGCTCCCGTGATGCGCGCCGTTTCCAGAAGGCGGATCAGCCAGTCGTCGGAAACGGTCTCGTCGTCATCGAGAAAGGCAAGGAAGTCGCCGGTGCTGTTGTCGAGACAGCAATTGCGGGCGATCGAGATGTTCGAGTGAGGGCAGTGAACGTAGAGGATATCGAACGGCATCTGCGGCCGAAGTCCTTCGACCAGAGCCCTGGCGCTCGGTTCCGCGTCGTTGTCGGCGACGATCACGCGCAACCTTGCGCGCTCCGGCACGGTCATCGCAGCCAGCGAGCGAAGCGTTTCGGCAAGCTCCGGCCGGCGGAACGTGCAGACGCCGATATCGATGTGAAGAGTTTCGTTCGGCATCAGGCCACCCTGCGGCGGAAGTCGAGGAGTTCCCGCCAGAATCCGGCGGACCAGGCAAGGTGCATGACCATGGCTGCAACGGCTGCGAGCGGTCCATAAGGATTACGCTGGCCGAGTGCCATCCAGACGCCATAGCCGAGGCATGCGGCAGCCCAGACCCCCACTGGCACCACGGCCATCCAGTTGACGATCGCGAGAAGCGCGCCGAACGCGATGGGTGCTACCGCAAGCGGCAGCATCTGCCGGAGCCCCGGCATTGCGCGATGCTTGAGGAAGTTCTTTGCCCGCCCGCGGCCATAGCCGAAATATTGCCAAAACAGCGGGACGAGCTGGGCACGGGGATAGTAGACCATGCTCGTCTTGTCGGTCATCCAGATCCGGTAGCCCGCCTTTCCCAGGCGATAGTCAAGTTCGGCGTCCTCGTTGTGGCTGAAGCTCTCGTCATAGCCCCCGACAGCCTTGAAGGCTTCGATGCGCATCAATGCATGATGACCGTGCTCGGCCCAGTGGCCGACGGCACCGGTGCGGTGCTTCGAGCCGCCATTGCCGAGCTTGGAGTTCTGCGCGAAGGCCGTTGCCTTCTGGAAGGTGCTGAAACCGACGGTCTGCATGGCGACCACGACCGAATCCGCGCCGGTCGCCAGCGCGTCCTCGACCAGCCGCTCGCAATAATCGTCAGGATAGGTCCCGTGCGCGTCGATGCGGATCAGGTAGTCGCTGCCGGCGCCGAGTTCGGCGACGGCGCGATTGACCGCTGCGCTTTGTATGCGCTTCGGATTGTCGAGGAAGAACACCCGTGGATCCTCGGAGGCAAGGCGGCGGGCGATCTCCCGCGTTCCGTCCGTGCTGCCGCCGTCGGCGATGACCACCCGCGCGTTCAAAGGCGTGAGCGATGGGCGCAGCTTTTCGATCAGCGCCTCGATATGCGAGGCCTCGTTGAGACAGGGTATGACGATAAGGCTCGACGTGGACGTCAGTTCATCTGAGCTCATAGAAATCCACCTTCGTTGTGGCTGGAACCTGCCATCGCGACTACGGGAACGGTCTGCGGCGCCTGCAGCGTGAGCGTTGCCAGCTGCCGCACCAGAGCTTCGCAATCCGTCCGGTCGAACACCCAGGATCCCGGATTGCAGCGGCTGATACGCTCTGCGGCGTCGGCGTAGCAATTTGGCGTCAGCGGGCCGAGAATTGTGGCGAGGCTCTCGGCGTCGGCTCCCTCGAGAACGAAGCCGATGCTCCGCACGGACAGGAAACGAGCGGTCTCCGTCCCCTTCATGGCGATCGGAATTCGCCCGTGGCGGCAGCCTTCATAAAGCCTGTTCGGCAGCAGCCAGGCAGAATTCTGGCCCTCCTCGAAGAAGTCGATCGCCCAGGTGAAATGGACCTCGCCGTAGATTTCCGCCAGGTCTTCGGGATTGCGATAGGCGCCTTCGAACCGCATGAAGGGCTCGTTGCGAACGAAGCCGTCGAAATCGTCGAATTCGGAATAGGCGGGCCTGCCGCGCAGAACGACCTCGAAGCGGCCCTCCATCTTGCGCGAGAATTCGGCGAGAAGGGCGAGCGACCTGCGGCAGCGCAGTGCTCCGAACCAGCCGATCTTCCAGGGTGCGCCGGGCGGCGGGCATTCGGCCGGTGCGGCCGTCCGCCGCTCGAACGTGCCGTCGATTTCGAGCACCTTGTTTTCCAGAAGCATCGGCGGAGCGCCGATGCCGGAAAGAGGCCGGAAATAATGCTCGATGAAGGCGGGGGAACTGGTGATCAACAGGCGCGCATCCTTGCCGAGTTGGCTCTCGGCCGCGCGCAGCATCCGCCCGACGATATCCTTGCGCAGCATGAGGCGGTGGATATCGAGGCATTCGTAAACGATGGGAACCGTGCCGCCGAAGAACGCGACCGCTCTCCTCGCCACGGCAAGCATCTCCAGATTGCGCGCGATGATGACATCCGGCTTGCGGACATGGCCGAGCTGGCGTTGCAGCGACAGGCACGCGCGAGCGACGGCACCGATTCGCTGAGCGAAACGGCCGTCGGCGGTGGTTCCGAGTTCGATCGGCTCGACGCCGTCGATGGCCGCCAGCGGATTGTCGCCGCGGCGGAATCCGGCAAGCGTCACGCGTGCGCCGCCAGCGACGAGCGTGAGGGTTCTCCGGCGCACTGCGGGATCGGCAAGATCCTGTGCCAGATAGAGTATCTGCAGCATGAAAACGTCCGTTTTCCTGCCCAGCCCGGGGCCGAGCTTAGTTCAATTCTTTGTGCACTGCAACAAAATGGATAAATTACTCAATTACCGGCCATTCACTCGGATTGCGCCCGTTCCAGCTGGCAGGCGACCGACTCGGCGAACTGGCACTCGTCGCCGGCAGCGGTGAAGGCGACGCGATCGACCAGGAGCTTTGTCGGCTCCTTGTAGGAGAAGGTACCCATCCAGTCGGTGAGCGTGTCCGTCCCCCAGAGGCTGAAGAAGATCTTCTGGGCGTTTACCGGGATCTTCGCCGGATCGGTCACTTCGTGAACCAGTTCGCCGTTGACGTAGTAGCGGATGCGGTTCTTTTCCCAGACGAAGGCGTAATCGTTGAAACCCTGGTTGGCGCCGCCAGGAACGTCGGCGAGAAATTCGTTGCCGCCCTTTGCCGATACATACTGGTTGATTTGGACCTTCGCCGTGTTCTTTCCGAGAACCTCGAAATCGATCTCGTCATGCGGCTTCTTGTCGGCCGGGCCGATATAGGTGAAGAAGGCCGAGTTCAGCCCGGAACCGTCGGCCGCCTTTATCCGCGCCTCGTAGGTGCCGTAGCCGAAACGCTTGCGCGTCTGAACTTCCCCGCAGGCGAAGTTGCGCTCCTTTACCTTCTTCTCCTCGAAGGTCAGTTCCAGAATGCCGTCGACGGTCTTCACCTGCTTCTTCGACCAGGTGCAATTCTGATGCCCGCCATTGTTCCATCCGTCCGAGACGAACCAGACGCGGGTGTCGAGAGTGTCGAAGTCGTCCTTGAAGGACTTGCCGTTGGCGCCTTCCTGCGCAGCCGCCGCGCTCGCGAGGCCGGCGAGAGGGAGCGTTGCGATGAAGGCGAGACGCGCAAAGCGTCTGTAGCGATCGTTTGTCATTGTCGTTACCTTTGCTGGGGCGAATAGCCTGGCTGCGCGCCTTGCGGCGGCTGCGTGGCCGTTCGTTTCGCACCTGTTCGGCTGCCGGTAAGCAATGCGAGCAGGTCCGGCGCCAAGCGCCGTACGAGATTGTGGGACGCGACGAGGATCGCAAGGGCGATGAACGGCGCGGTGAAATAGAAGAGCGGATAATAGCTGAGCCCGGTGCGGTTCCAGATCATCCAGAACAACACGAGCAGCGGATAGTGGCCGCAGAAGATCCAGAAGCTCAGGCCACTCCCGCGCCCCAATTTTTCACCGAAGCGCGTGCGCACGAGCAGCTCCGAGATCGCCCAGGAGCCGATGATGCCCGCAATCGACGTCAGGCGAAGTGCCATGTCGAGCCAAAGCGGGAAATCCGGGCCGGTGTAATAGAGGCCGACGGCGATCACGACTGCGATCGCCAGGAACCCGGCCGCGATCGGTGCCGCGAAGCGATCGAGCATTTTGATGTTCACGCCATGCAGACTCGCATAGATTCCTGCCGAGAAACCGAACAGGATGGACTTCTTGAGAAATATCCCGTTTGGCAGCGGCAGTATCGCATAGGCGAGCAGTGCAAGGAGCGTCACGCGCGGATAACGGCTCACCAGTAATGCCAGAAGCGGCGACAGCAGGATACAGAGCATGAGGTCGCGCAGGAAATAAAGCGGCAGGTTGACGGGCGTTGCCTCGATCGCGAAGGCCATGCTCAGCCACTGGCGCGGGGTCGCATTGATCGTGTCGGGCAGATAGCCGAAGCCGAGGCCCTGGCGCTGCATGGCGTAGACGAGCACAAAGAAGGAGCCGCTCCAGATAAGGAACGGCAGGAGAACGGTCCGCGCCTTGGTCTTCAGCGTCTTCCAATAGTCGAAATCGGCAAGGCCCCTGCGAAAGAGTAGATAGCCGGAGATCGCGCTGAGGCAGGGCACACCGATCCGGAACAGGCTTTCGCCGAGAAAGACGCGAAGCCAGTCCAACATACCGTAGTTGCCCAGAAAGGGACTCCACTGCGGATTGTACGGGACGTGCACGAATACGATGCCGGATATCAGCAGAATACGCATCAGGTTGATGCGCGCCGAGACATTCGCGTCCATACTCACGATATCAGTCACTCCCTATCGGGCAGCGCCTCGCGGCAGCCGTTTCAACAGAGCAGACCTCAGCCCGCAGGAAGAAACTAGGGCACTCCCGAAGAAAAAATATGGCGTTGCAGCAGAAAAGCGAACAGAATCATGCTGCAGTGCACCTAAACCGCGAGCTCCCGCAAAAAAGATGGCAGCCGGCAGGGGGCCCGCTTTCTTGAAAAAACCCGGTTTTGCGGCATGTTGCAGAAATTGCGCCCCGCAATATTTTGGGGCAATCGCCGGTTGAACAACGCTACTGTGAATTTTTAATACAGCGGGCTTCTTCTCGGTGGAATGACGGCGATTGAGGCAAGCTCCGGGCGAAATGCGGCAAGGTTGGGGCGCATATTGCGGATCTGAGGCCCGTTAAGATTCGGGATACCACCGCGGCTTGTTTGATTTCCTCAACCGCGGCGCGGCGGTCTGCGTGCAGTCCGCAGAGCCAGGCCACAGGTCTTTCCAAAGGCTCACGATCTGACCTAATTACCGCGAATCAGCGATCCTTTGGCTTTGCGGATACGGTCTTGCTTTCGCTTTCGCGAAGTGGTTTGGCCAGCTCGTCGATCTCGCTCTGGCGTTTTGCCGCCACCGAGGGGTTCCTCGATTTCAGCGAGGGCACGAAGATCGCCGCCAGAATACCGATCGGCCCGAGAAGACAGCCGATGAGCAGCCAGAGCAGACTATGACCGCCTCTGACCGCCGCGACAACGGCGGTAACAATGGCGCACAGGATCCAGAATTCTATGATCATTGGCTCTCGTTTGTAGCCTCAACAACTCGGCTTTCGGTTCATCCGGCCGACGCGCGCCGCGCAGGCATGCTCGCGCTGTGCGCGCCAGATTCCAGCACCGTTCGATTTGGCAGTTTGCTGCGCGGATGCATAGAGGCCTTTGTTGTCCGTGTCGCGATCGACTGCATTGCCGGACTCGATCAGCCAGCGGTTCACGTCCTTGCCATCGGCGCGGAAACACGTTCCGACGAAGCGGCCGTAACGATCCCGTCCGGCAAACTCGCAGCGAGTCGGGCGGGATGCCGACAAGAATGCATCCAGGGCCGAGGCCGATTCCTTGCCGCACCGATAATCTGCTCCTCTTTCATCGAGGCAGACCTGCCACTCTTCCGGCGCGTCCACACTGTTAAGGTGGACGCGTTCGCCCGCGATTTCAATAGTATCGCCGTCGACCACCGAGGCTTGACCAATGATCGGATCTGCGGCCTCGGCGTTATGGGTCATGAGAAGCGTCGCCAGAGCGGCGCCGAGCGCCCGCGCGCCGGCAGAGACCAGTCGTGCCGAGTGCGGCGCGCGCCTGCCGCCGGCAGCTACAGCGCTTTTGATGCCGGTCATGCCCCATCCCCGTTCAGCCTGAAATACCCGAACAGGCTAACCCAGGTGGGTGCCATTCACATCCTTCAAAACTATGGGTGAATGCCACCGCGGCGTGCATAACGGCGTGACTGAGCACGAGGTCTGCTCGTCAGGCGGAATGATTCGCGATACCGCGCGGTCAGAAGACGAACATATAGAGTAGGATAATGACGATGAGGGGAACGCCCATCAACCAAAGGATAATGCCTTTCATCTCGAACATCCATGTTGTTGCCGTCGAACTGTAACGCGGCGTGCCGCAAACCGTTCCCGCGTCCGCGCCCTGGCGGCAACAAAAGGGCGGATTGACCGGCCCCTTTTTCTTCCACGATCGGGCTCGTCTGACTATTCGGCGGCTCCCGCGGGAGCAGCTTTCGGCTTGCGTGCCCGCGCCATGTCTAGGAGCCTCCGCAACAGCGATCGCTCCGTCAGAAGGATCAGAACCGTGTAGATCACGCTGCCGATGGCCGTTCCGGCGATCAATTGCACGACGGCGTTCGGCACATGTGCGCCGAAATGCTCGAGCAGGAAACGGACGACGAGCGCCATCAGCAGCGCCGCGATCATGGGCCGGCTGGATATGAACAAACCCTTGAGGAAGGGCGTGCTGTCGGCACGAAAAACCACCCAGGAGTATCCGACGAGCGTTACGGCATTGACGATGCACAGCCAGATCATCGCCTCGACCAGCGAGCCGTCGATGGCACCGTAGGCGACCGCGCCTGTTGTCGCAACCGCGCGAATCAGCGCCCACCAGAACAGGACCGCTCCCTGGCCGACCCCCTTCAGATAGGGGATGAACGTGCTGCAGGGGGTGAGAATGCCTTTCGACAGTGCGAGAAGTCCAAGGACCGGCCAGGCATAGGCCCACTGGCTCCCGAAAAGTACGAGCATCGCCGGCTCGGCCAGTGCCCAGAGGCCGAACATCATCGGCGCCAGCAGGACGGTGGTCACCTGAGTGCTGAGCATCAGCGCCTGCGAACGCCGCTCGCGATCATGCATCATCTGGCCGAAGGTTGGGAAAAGCACCCCCATGACGGCAGATAGGACGACCTGGTTCGGGATGCTCGCGAACCGGTTTGCCGCCGAATAGGCGCCTGCGTCGGACAGCCCCAGATAGCGGGATATCACGACCATCGGGGATTGGAAGGTGATGAAATTCGCGATCTCGGAGCCCATCATGCCGAAACTGAAGCGGCTCAGCGCCAGAACGCGTTGCGGCGAGAATACGAAGCGCGGTGCGTAACGGGAGACGGCATAGAGGCCGCACAGGCGCACCAGTGCGGAGACGAAAAGCTGGGCGAGCAGCGACCATATGCCGAAACCGAGCAGGGCCAGAAGGACGGCAATAACGGCACCGAGCGATTCTGAAATCATGCTCCAGACGGCGTCCTTGCGGAAATTCATCCTCCGGACAAGTAGCGAATAGGCGACGTCGCCGCCGAGCTGCAGCGGGATCAGCAGACTCATGATCCTTAGCAGGTAGGCAGCCTCCGGCGCGCCAAGCAGCGTGGCCAGAGGCTCGGCAAAAACGAACAGCCCGAGCGCCATCATGAGCGCGATGGCGAGGTTTGCCCAGAAAACCGAGTGCACGGTTTCCATCTCCTCATCCTGCTGGATGACGAGTGCGGAGGTGAGGCCGGCGCCGCCGATCATGGCGAGGAACTGCACCACGGTAAGCGCAACAGCGACGGCGCCGAATTCCTCCGGAGACAGAATGCGGGCCAGAATCGGCACCGTGACAAATTTAAGCCCGAATGTCCCTGTCTTGGAAAGAACGCTCCAGCCGACGTTGCGCGTTACGGTTTTTGCGTTAACGGTTGGGGTCATTGGCGAGGATTCCGTGAAAGTCCTTTGAAGGAGGAATGCAAAGGACAAACTCTAGATATACGGCCGCGACCCGGTGGGAGGAGACCACGCAGACTCTTTTTAGAGAAACCGCAGGGGCGAAAAGATGGCGAAGCTCACAGTTGTCATTCCGTACTACCAGAAGGAACCCGGAATTCTCCGGCGCGCGCTGGCATCCGTTTTTGCGCAGACGCTGGAGGATTTCCACGTTCTCGTGATCGACGACGAATCCCCCTATCCGATAGCGGACGAGCTTTCTGGGCTCGCTCAGGAGGAAAGGGAGCGCATCACCGTCATCCGCCAGCCTAACGGCGGGCCGGGTGGCGCGCGCAATACCGGTCTCGATAATGTTCCTGCCGACAGCGACTTCGTCGCTTTCCTCGATTCCGACGACGTCTGGACGCCGGATCATCTGCTGAACGCCTATCAAAGCATGACGCGTTTCGAGGCCGACTGCTATTGGGCCTCGATCACGGGCGGAGACGCCTTCTACTATCACTTCGGGGTCGCGGATCTCGAAAAGAGCGAGACGGTCACGCGCCTCTCGGAAAGCCCGCTCGTCGTCGAGCTCCCCGAGCTTCAGGACGTCATGCTGAAGAACTGGAGCTTTCTCCACATGTCCTGCATGGTGATCGGGCGCAAGCTCTTCGAAAAGGTGCGTTTCGAGGCCACACTCAAGCTTGCGGCCGAGGACGTGCTCTTCTTCTGCGACTGCGTGCTCGCATCCAGGCGCGTGGTTCTTTGCGATGCCGCGGGCGCGGTGCGCGGCGAAGGGCTCAACATCTTTCATTCGATCGATAACGACTCGCCTCAGTTCCTGAAGCAGCAGTTCAACACCTGGGTTGCACTGGACACGCTCGAAGGCCGATATCGCAACCGTCCAAAGGCGATGGAGGCGATCCGATCCTACAAACATACGGCGCGGCGGCAGGCGCTATGGAGCCAGGCACGCCGGATAAAGCGCAGGAAACTGCCGCAGTTCGATCTTCTTGCCCGCTGGCTTTGGCGAGACCCGCGATTGATCGGCAGCGCCGCTGAGTTGGCGGTTGGAAAACTATCCCGCTAACCTTCTTCGGCCCGATCGGGCACACGCTGCTTGCGTCGACAACACCCGGAATCAAGCGACCACATTCGCCGCGGCGCGTGTCAGGTCGCCTCACAATTGCAAACGGAGACGGTCATGAAGCCGTATTATTGGGAATCCCAGCACGGAAATTTTGGCGATGACCTCAACCTGTGGCTTTGGGATTTCCTGCTGCCCGGTTTTCGCGAGGTCCATCCCGAGACGCTGCTCGTGGGGGTCGGAACGGTCTTGAACCGCGCTCTGCTGCCCGAGGATGGGCATAAGCTCGTCATCGGCAGCGGTTTCGGCTATGGCACGCTTCCCGACATGAGCGACCCTAAGGAGTGGGATATCCGCTCGGTCCGCGGCCCGCTGACGGCTGCGAAGGTCGGCGTGGCTCCCGAGCTCGGCATCATCGATCCTGCGGTGATGGTTGCCGACCTTCCGGAGTTTCAAGACCTTCGAAAGATATACAAGCGGAGCTTCGTACCACACTGGGAATCGGCGATCGCCGGATTGTGGCCGGCGATCTGCGACGCGGTCGGGCTCAACTATATCGACCCGCGTGGCGAGGCCAAGGACGTCATCCGAAAGATCGGCCAGTCGGAGCTTATCGTCGCCGAATCCATGCACGGCGCCATCCTGGCCGACGCGTTCCGCGTTCCCTGGACCGCCGTCAGCACGTCGCACAGCATCAACAGCTTCAAGTGGAACGACTGGGCCCAGACCCTCGGCGTCACCTACCGCCCCCGGCGGGTGCCGGTGTCGACGCGGGCGGAGGCCATGATCAAGGGTGCCCGTTTCTGGGGGATGGATTTCCAGGCGAAGGAACCGCAGCCGGAGGACCCGAACCGTCGGCAGATCGACGGAGACTTGGCGGTCGCCGAGCGTGAACCACGCCAGACTTCATTGCGCGCTGCCGCCAAGCGAGCGCTCGCCGCTCCGGCGACGCTGGCGCTGTGGCAGGCAAGCCGGGCGGCGCCCCAATTGAGCAGGGACAGTGCGCTTGCAGAGCGGAAGGAGCGTTTCCGCACGGTGCTCGACGGCATACGCCGGGACTATTTTTGAGGCTGATCCACGGCAAGAGTCTCGAGCAGATAGCGCACGTCGCCCTTTCCACCGAGAGCGAGGGGCGCCGGCGAACCGGACGGACGAAAACGTTCGGTCTTGTCCGCAAGGATACCGCCAATGATCGCCGGCAGTGCCGCCGGGTGGGTCAGGGCGTAGCCGATTGCACGACCGAAGCCCTGCTGGTTCTTGAGATCGAGGAAATGCCGTAGTTCGTAGCGGTCGCGAATGTGGCGCTCGTGCCGGCGGACCGCCGCTTCGGCGTCGCTGCTCAGCCGGCTCCCTGCGAGAATTGCGCGATCTGCCTCATAGAGACGCTTGAGGTCGATGGTCCGATGACTGCCGCTCAGCGAGTTGCCGCGGACGACGGCGGCATAGCCGCAACTGTGGATGATCTTGTAGCGTGCGCCATTGGCGAGCGCGCGAGCGTATAGATCGTAATCTTCACCGAGGCGCAGCGTCTCGTTGTAGCGCAGGCCATGCTGGTCGAGGAAGGCGCGCCGCATCAGCGGCTTCAGAAAGCCGATTTCGCCGCGCCGCACGCCGCGCCGCGAGATGTTACCTTCGACGAAGCCGACGAGATCGATGAGGCGGGGTGTAGGGGCGAATCGGTCGATCCTGCCATGCGCGTTTGCCGCCTGCGCGGCATCGATGAAGGCGATGTTGTCGGCGATGAAGTCCCAGCCGTCCTCCAAAAGCAATTGGCCCAGGCGTCCCGGAAAGAAGAAGTCATCCGCGTCGAGCACGCCGATAAGCGGAGAATGCGAGATCGCAATCGCATGATTGCGTGCCGCCGCGGGGCCGCGGTTTTCTTCGAAGCGAACGACATTCAGCCGCCCGGTTCCGTCATCCGCAGCGCGTGCCACCGAAGCGCTGTCATCGGTCGAGCCGTCATCGATGACGACGACCTCTGCCGTCTCCGGTTCGGCAAGCGCCGAAGCGATCGCGCGCGCTATGGTGTCGGCGGCATTCTTTGCGGCAATGATGATGCAGACGTCCGGCGGCGCGGCTGCGGTCATGTGAAACCTCCAGCGAGTTATCGGCAGTCGCGCCTCAAGGGCGCGAAGTTGCCGGAACCATGCCGCGCGATCATGTCGCAAACGCGTCAGGCGAAGAATTTTTTTGCAAGTGCGAAGGAGAGCAGCGCCAACCGCTCAGGAATTGAGATGATGGGGCCGGTTCAGTCTGCGTAGCGAGACCTTCCCCGGCTGCTTCTCATCGTTGGCGGCTTCGGCCGTCACAAACTGCTTCTGCGAAGAAAGCCTGCGGCGCTCGCGCGCCTCTTTCCATACGAGGAACAGGACGGCGAGGAAGTAGCCGACCTGAATGAGGACCGCGCAGATCAGGGTCTGGATCGCCGTCGAGGCGAGCGATCCGTTAAGATAATAAGTTGCAACGGCAAAAGCCGCCAAGGCGCCGATCATGCTCAGAAAAACACGCGGTGCGAACATGGCGCTAACCTACCTTCGGATCTGCGATTGGGAACCTCATAAGAGTTGTTGCCCTCTCCTCCTGCTTGGCCACTATATTAGCGCCCGCTTTTCTCTTCAACCGGCAAACGCTACTTTGTTGCAATCGAGCATACATCGGAAATCTTTCCGCCGTCTTTAAGCGTTGGACCCGTTTCCCACAATTCAAACGGGTGTGATCGCGGATAAGTTCCCCATTTGCGGGGCAGTTTGCTGCGTGAAATGGATGCGCAGCGCACGCTGCCGCAGTGCCCCTAAAATTGCCCGGGCTTTCGGAGAACTGCCTTGGATGCTGCCTCTCGGGGCGTGTCGCCTGACCTTTTTCCCAATCAACTTTTGTTACACGTGTTTGAGCGGGCAGCCCGAGCAACTGTGCGCCGCAATAAAATGTTGCGATGCAAAAACCGTCGGGGAAAGTTGCCGCGCGTCAATTTCGTGCGCCAGCAGCTCCGCCGACCGCCAGTGCAGAATGATGCGTCTATTAACAATACTTTATAATCCGAAATAACTAGTCCCTGACGATGTTTCCGGTTTGCAATGCCGCAGGGAACTATCCTAATCCTGATTTGCGCTCTCCGAAATTAACTCTTCGTAATATTTCGCGATTTTCGCCGCCTCGAACCGTCTGCGGGAAGGGCGGCGGAGGGCTGCCATCATTCCGCCTTCAAAAAACAAATTCTGACCATACACTCACGTTAGATGAGCCCGCGTCCCACGGGACCGACAATCGCCAACGTAAATGGAGTCACCTCTATGAAGTCCGCGACTCGCTCGGCCAGCGCGCCGTTTTTTATCCCCGAGGAAACCGGGGCAGTCCGACCGATCGGGGGCATGGCAAAACGCAGTTTCGACATTCTTGCCGCCTCCGTGGCCCTCCTTCTCTTCAGCCCCCTCTTTTTGCTCATCATGGCCCTCGTCAAGTTCTCAGACGGCGGCAGTGTCTTCTATGGGCATCGCCGAATCGGTCACAATGGCCAATCCTTCAAGTGCCTCAAATTCCGCACGATGATGGAAAAGGGCGACCAGGTTCTCGAAGAGTTTTTCAGGAACAATCCTGACGCCTATGAAGAATGGCGTACCACCCGAAAGCTTCAAAACGATCCGCGCGTGACCGTTGTCGGGGCAGTCCTGCGTAAGCTCAGCCTCGACGAGTTGCCGCAGCTCCTCAACATCATCCGCGGTGAAATGAGCGTCGTCGGCCCACGTCCGGTGGTCGAAGACGAACTCGAACTCTATGATTCGGCTGCCGTCTTTTATCTTCGCTCGCGTCCCGGTTTGACGGGGCTCTGGCAGATCAGCGGCCGCAACGACGTCTCCTACGCCACGCGCGTCGCCTTCGACACGCAATATGTCCAGAACTGGTCGCTTTTCGCCGACCTTGTCATTGTCTTCAAGACGATCCCTGCCGTCTGCCTCTCCCGCGGCAGCTACTGAAATCTTGGCGCCGGCCCGGTACGGGCAAACGTCGAGCAACGGAAATATCCAAAAATGCAATCGAATAGACGATCAGCGAAATCCGCTGGTTCCCGCATGGCTTCCTGTTTTACCCGCCTGGCGCTCCTTGCTGCACTCGCAGCCTCAGGGGCGTCGCTGGCGCGGGCCGATGAATACCGGCTCGGCGTCATGGACAAGCTCCGGGTTCGCGTGGCCGAGTGGCAAACCGCCGAAGGGGCGGTCCGTGACTGGTCGGCCGTTAGCGGCGACTATACGGTGGGTCCATCCGGCAACCTTTCCTTGCCCTTCGTCGGCGACCTGCCTGCCTCCGGAAAGACGACGTCGGAGGTCGCCGAGGAGATCGGCGTGAAGATGCAGAAGCTTTTCGGTCTCAGGGATCGCCCCTCGGCGTCGGTGGAGATGGCGCAATATCGTCCGGTCTATCTCTCCGGTGAGGTGCAGACGCCTGGAGAATACCCCTATGCTCCCAATTTGACGGTATTGAAGGCCGTCAGTCTCGGTGGAGGGCTGCGGCGGGCGGATAACGGCCAGCGATTCGCGCGCGACTACATCAATGCCAGCGGGGAATCCGCGGTTCAGGTTGCGGAACGCAGCCGCCTGCTCATTCGGCGCGCGCGACTGCTTGCCGAAATCGGCAAGCGCGACACAATCCCCATGCCCGAGGAGCTCAAGAACGTTCCGGAGGCCGACAAGCTGCTCGCCAGCGAGACTGCGCTTATGGAATCGCGTGACAAGCGCCAGAAGCGTCAGCTCGATGCGCTCGCCGATCTGAGATCCCTTCTTCAAAGCGAGATAGAAGCACTCGCAAAGAAGGCCGAAACGCAGGCCCGCCAGCTCGAGCTGGCCACGGAGGATCGCGACAAGGTCGACAGCCTTGCCGAAAAAGGGCTGGCGCTCAGCCAGCGCAAGCTGTCCCTCGAGCAGCGGGTCGCGGACGTTCAGGCGTCGCTGCTCGACATCGACACCGCATCTCTCAAGGCAAAGCAGGATGCGAGCAAGGCGGCGCAGGACGAAACGAACCTCCGCAACGACTGGGATGCTCAGCTTGCTCAGGAACTGCAGAACACCGAAGCCGAGCTGGACACGCTGACGTTGAAGCTCGGAACCAGTCGGGACCTCATGACCGAGGCGCTGCTGCAGTCGGCGGACGCGGCCCAGCTCGAAGAGCAGGCCGCCGAGATCACCTATTCGATCATTCGCGACAAGGACGGCAAGGCGACCGAGATCGCCGCCGACGAGAACACACCAGTGCTGCCCGGCGATGTCATCAAGGTGAATACTGCACTGGCAATGCGGTGAGGCCGGCATGAGAATATCCAAGGCGAGCCTTGTCCGACCTGGAGCGAATGAAGTCTACGGCATCTTCGCCCTGGCTTTGTCGCTCTTCGTCTTCGCCTATTCGGCGCGCTTCGGACAGGTTTCTATCCTCGCCTATTATGGCCTGTGGCTACCCCTCGTCCTCGTGGATTACCGCAAGGTCCTCGGCAACTACGCCAGCTATCTCTGGATATTCGCCTTCACCATCTTCGCCTGCATTACGATCTTCTGGTCGGCCGCCCCGTCCTTGTCGCTGCGCACCGGAATACAGTATCTGAGTCATGTCGTCTGCGCGCTCATCGCAATGCGCACGATCGACATCCGCACGCTGACGCGCGGCATGATTGCGGGCGCCGCAATCGTGCTCCTCTATTCGCTGCTCTTCGGTACCTATCATTACGATCCGCTGGACGGCACCTACAGCTTCGTTGGAGCATTCGCGTCGAAGAACCAGTTGGGCTTCTACGCTTCGCTGGGCATCTATTTCGCCTTCGCGGCCGTTTTCGTGCTCGGGGAAAAGGGGCCTTGGATGGGCGCGGCGGGGGCTGCCGGATTGCTTGCCGCCTATTGCCTGCTGACGTCGCAATCGGCGACTTCCGTGTTGACGACTGCGGCCGTCATCGGCCTTTGCCTCGGGATGCGGGCGATCACCGCCTTGCGTCCCGCGAGCAGAAAGCTCCTCTTCATTGCCGCATCGGTGTTCGGTGGGGTTGCCGCCGTCGCCATCATCTATGCCGGCGGCGTCGATCTGATCCTCGGCGCCTTCGGCAAGGATTCGACGCTCACCGGGCGCACCTATCTCTGGCAGCAGGGCATCGAGGCGGCGAAGGCGTCGCCACTCGTCGGCGTTGGCTATCAGGCCTATTGGGTGCAGGGTTTCTCCGAGGCCGAGCGGCTATGGGAGGAGTTCTATATCGGTTCGCGCGCCGGGTTCCATTTCCACAACACCTTCATCGAAGCGGTCGTCGAAACGGGCTTGGTCGGCCTGATTCTGCTTACCATGGTGCTGGTCATAGCGTTCTTCGGACAGTTGAAGCGCCTGCTTTCGGAAGACCGCGATCCGGAGTCGATGGTGCTTTTCGGTGTCGGCGCGCTGCTCTTCGTGCGTGCCTTCGTTGAGATCGATATTCTCACTCCCTATCACGTCGGGTCCTTCCTCCTGTACTTCACGGCCGGCAAACTGACGATCCCACGCCGCCGGCGGGCAGCGACGCTGCTCTGGCCGGCAGGATTCCACCCGGCGCCCTATGGGCGGTCTTTCGGCCCGATGATGCCGCGGCCGGGAGACAGCCGTTGAAGACGATCCACGGCATTCAATATCTTCGCGCGGCGGCAGCAATCGCCGTCGTGCTCTTCCATGCGGCAGAAAAGACCGGCCATCATTTCACGATCGGAGCCGCCGGCGTCGATGTCTTCTTCGTCATCAGCGGCTTCATCATGTGGGTCATCAGCGATCGCCGATCCGTGACCCCCGGAGAATTCATCGCCGATCGTGCCCGCCGCATCGTTCCGGTCTATTGGCTTGCGACCGCCGTGATGGTCGCGGGGGCACTGGCGGGTCTGTTCCCCAAACTGGTGCTGACACTGGAACATGTTCTGTCGTCGCTGTTCTTCGTGCCCGCGCGCTCGCCGAGCAGTGGAGAGATTTGGCCTGTGCTCGTGCAGGGCTGGACGCTCAATTTCGAGATGCTCTTCTACGCGGTCTTCGCCGGCTCGCTGTTTATGCCGCGCAACTGGCGGCTGCCCGTCGTCACAGGGCTGTTCCTTGCGTTGGTGATTGCGGGCCGCGTGGTCGCCTTCGACGATGCGGTGATGCTGACCTATACGCGACCGGTCATTCTGGAATTCGTCGCCGGCATGGTCATCGGCGAGTTCTGGCTGAAGGGCAGGGTACCGCCGCTCGCCGTCGGTTCCGCGCTGTTTGCCTGCTCGCTCGGGGGCTTCGCTCTCATCGCTGTGCTCGGGCTACCATTCGACGAACTGACGACCGGGCCGCTGGCGGTGCTGCTCGTCATCGGCGTGCTCTCTCTGGAGGCGAACGGCTGCTTGCGGGCGCTGTCACTGCCGGGGCTACTCGGCGACGCCTCCTATTCGATCTATCTCTGGCACACTTTTGCGATTTCGGTCGTGGTCAAGGTGGGCCTTGCGATCGGTCTCGGCGCGCCTGCAACGATGTTCGCGGCCGTCCTTTCAGGAACGCTCATAGGCATTGCCGCCTACATGATGCTCGAGCGCCCGCTGCTGCGGCGCGGCCGCGCCCGGCGTGTCACGCCCGGCCTGGCGGGCCGAGCGGCCGAATAGAGCACCTCCAGGAAAAGTCTGACGCTTTGGATAGAAGACCGGGCCGCCCATCGTTCCGGCAGCCACGGTCGCTGGTGGGGAAAGTCAGCCGCCCTGGTTTCTGCGCGAGTGCCAGTTCCAGGCCGATTCGGTAATCGCTGCGAGATCGTATTGCGGCTCCCAGCCTAGAACCTGACGCGCCTTGTCATTGTTGGCGACAAGCGTGGTCGAGTCGCCTTCGCGACGCTCGGCGTAGCCGATGTTGAACGGTCGCTTGGCCACTTTTTCGATCGCGTCCAGCAGTTCCTTCACCGTCGTGCCGGTGCCGGTCCCGAGATTGAGCGCGACGCTCTCGCCTCCATCCAGGAGATAGTCGACCGCGCGCACATGGGCATCCGCCAGGTCGAGGACGTGGATATAGTCGCGCACGCACGTTCCGTCGCGCGTGTCGTAGTCGGTCCCGAAGACCTTGAACCCCTCTCGCCGCCCCAGTGCCGCATCGATCGCGAGCGGGATTGCATGGGTCTCCGGCTCATGCCATTCGCCGATCCGGCCCTCGAAGTCGGCGCCCGCGGCATTGAAGTAGCGCAGGATGACCGAGCGCAGGCCCTTGTAGAGACCGTAGTCCTTCAGCGCCTGCTCGCAGATCCACTTGGTGCGGCCATAAGGATTGATCGGCGCCTGCTTATGGCTCTCGTCCATCGGTACACTGTCCGGCAGTCCATAGGTCGCGCACGTCGATGAGAAGACGAAGGCATCGATGCCCGCGGCGAGCGCCGCAGACAAAAGGGTCAGCGTGCCGATGACGTTGTTGTCATAGAAGGCGGCCGGGTCCTTGACCGACTCGCCCACCTCGATCATCGCCGCGAAATGCAGGATCGCCCGCGGCTGGTGCCGCGCAAGAACCTCTTCAAGACGCTGCCTGTCACGGATATCGCCCCTCTCGAGAACGCCCCATTTGACGAATTCCTCGTGGCCGTTGGAGAGGTTGTCGTAAACGACGGGTTGGTAACCCTTTGCCGCAAGCTGAAGGCAGGTATGCGAGCCGATATAGCCGGCGCCGCCGACCACGAGAATGTTGTTGTTCTGCACGGGCAACCCCTGAGGATGATTTCTGAAATTTGACAAGGCAGGCTTCGCAATGAATAGCGGCGAAATTTCCAACACATTGTGAATGTTCTGCAAAATCGCGGCATTTTCAACAGCTTCGCGGCGGGGAAGCGAGGACTGAACCGACATTAAATCTTAAATCCGCACTCCGTCCGCATATGAACCGGCGTGACCCGGCAAACTGTTGCAAACTTGCAGCACGCCGGCTCTGCTTGGAGGGAAATACAATATTGGCGCTTGGCGTGCGCGGCGTCCTCAACTATAAGCGGTCCTCCGGCAATCAGATTAGGGAGGTTACGATGCAGGCATTTTCTTCTCCCTACGGGGCGGATCCACGATCCTGACCCTGTGACGCAGGCGTTCGCGCTTCTTCGCAGCAAACAGGAATTGTCATCGCCCCAGCGCTTCTTCTTAGAAGCCGGCGATCCGCTGATGCCGTTCTGACCTTCCTCCGACGGCATTTTCATGCTTTCCAAATATTGAGGCCGGTGCGCTCGTCACCGGGCAACACCTATGGCATTCACTCGTTTCACGGCGCGCAACCGCGCCTTCCGTAGCGTTTTTCGATTCTCCTGGGCCCATTGGAAGAAGCAGCCGGTACGGCTCGCGGCTCTTCTGTTAACTGTGCTGCTTTCGACGCTCGCCGATGTGCTTACGCCGCTCTACTCCGGCCGGCTGGTCGACGCGGTGATTTCAGGTGCGGCGAGCGACGAGGTGGCCTGGAATGCGGCGATGGCGGCCTTCATGATGTTGATGGCCCTGTCGTTCGGTGCCATCATCCTCAGGCATGTGACCTTCATGGGTATCGTCAGCCTCACGCTGAAGATGATGTCGGATATCGCTGCGGCCGCTTTTCATCACATCCAGCGGTTCTCCAGTGACTGGCATGCCAACAGCTTCGCCGGTTCGACGGTCCGCAAGGTGACGCGCGGCATGTGGGCGCTCGACCTCTTGAACGATACGCTTCTCGTCGCGCTTTTCCCTTCTATCGTCATGCTGGTCGGGTCCACGGCGCTGATGGCCTGGTACTGGCCGATGATGGGGGTGATCATCGGTCTCGGCTCGATCGCCTTCATCGCCGTCACCGTTTCCCTGTCGCTCGGCTATGTGGCGCCGATGGCGAGCCTTGCCAACAGCTGGGACACACGGCTTGGCGGGGCGCTCGCCGACGCGGTCAGCTGCAATACGGTCGTCAAAGCCTTTGGTGCGGAAGGGCGCGAGGACGCGCGGCTCGCCAAGGTTCTCCGCAAATGGGAGAACCGGACGCGGCGCACCTGGTCGCGCGGCACGCTCAACGGCACGGCGCAGGGCGCAATGCTGCTCGTCCTGCGCGCCGCCGTGATCGGCTTTGCCCTCCTGCTGTGGGCGAGAGGGCAGGCGACCGCAGGCGACATAACCTTCGTGCTCACCTCGTTCTTCATCCTGCAGGGTTATCTGCGGGAGGTGGGGATGCATATCCGCAACCTGCAGCGGTCTATCAACGACATGGAGGAACTCGTCGCCATTCACGGCCAGCCGCTGGGCGTGGAGGACCGACCGGGTGCAAAGCCCATCCGCATCACCGAGGGCGAGATCGAGTTCCGCGACGTGACCTTCCATTACGGGGCGCATCGCGCGCCTCTCTACGAGGGCTTCTCGGTCAATATCGCGGCGGGCGAGCGCGTCGGTCTCGTCGGGCATTCCGGCTCGGGCAAGACGACATTCATCAAGCTGATCCAGCGTCTCCATGATTTGAACGCCGGCGAGATCCGCATCGACGGGCAGAATATCGCCGACTTCACGCAGGCGTCGCTGCGCCAGCAGATCGCTATCGTGCAGCAGGAGCCGATCCTGTTTCACCGCTCGCTAGCCGAGAATATCGCCTATGCACGGCCCGGAGCGACACAACGGGACATCGAGGAGGCGGCAAGGCTTGCGAGCGCGCATGACTTCATCGCCGCATTGCCGAAGGGCTATGGGACGCTCGTCGGCGAACGCGGCGTGAAGCTTTCGGGCGGGGAGCGCCAGCGCGTGGCGATTGCCCGTGCCTTTCTGGCGGATGCGCCCATCCTCATCCTGGACGAGGCGACGTCGAGCCTCGATTCGGAGTCCGAGGTGCTGATCCAGCAGGCGATGGAGCGGCTGATGACGGGGCGCACCACACTCGTGGTCGCACACCGGCTTTCGACCGTGCGTGCGCTGGACCGCCTGCTGGTCTTCGATCGGGGCCGCATTGCGGAAGAAGGCGATCACGGAGCGCTCATCCGCGTCAAGGGTGGCATCTATCGCAGTCTCTTCGAAAGACAGGCACTGGAACTGACGAAGGGTCTCATCCTCAGCGAGGGATGAGGCCACAAACCGGGCCAAGGGCCGGTCGACCGCTGCGAGCAAAGATGGGGCGATCGGCCGGCCGGTGTAGAAATCACTCTTGCTGCGGCAAGGGAATCAATGTTTTCGTCTTGCTCTTGGTCGGCTTCTCGCCCGGAACATGGGACATGGTCTTCGTCCGGCTCTGCAGTCCGTCGTCCGTGACCTTGGTCTTGGTCTGTGACTTGCTGAATGTTCCTTTGTCCATGGCCTGGGCCTTTGATCGTCCCTGCAGCTGGGAGGGATTCTCGTTTATCTTCGTCTGGCTCTTTGCCTTTCCTTCCGAGGTTGCTGCGCTTCCGCCTACGCCGATCGATGACGTCGTTCCGTCATCGGTTCTGCATGTGCCCGCCGTTCCGATCGTGCTGGCTGAGGTGCCACCGGCCGCGGCGCTTCCGCCCGATCCGACAGTGCCGGCCGCATCGCACTCTTGAGCGTTTGCTGGTACGAAGGCAGCCGTTGCCGACGCGACGACGAAAAATGCAAGTATCGTTCTTCGAAGCATCACAGCTCCTTTCATTTCTTCGGCTTGATGATTGCGCAGGTTCCATCCGACCGGCGGGTGATGGTCGTGCCGTCGGGGCGGGTCACGCTCGCGGTCGCAAAACTCTCTCCGCCGGAGGATCCGCTGGTCACCGAGGATGCGGAACTGCTGGTGCCAGACCCACCACTAGCTGTCGTGCCGCCGCCGACCGTCGTCGACGAGGATACGCTGCCGGACCCGGCTGTGACTGACGACGAAACGCCGCCCCCTTCCGACTGTCCTTGTTGGATGACCATGCACGTCGAACCGTCGTCGAGTTTGATTTCATCCGCCACAGCCTGGCCAGGGGCGGCCATGGCAGCCGCAAACAGTGCCGTGACAACCGGAATTAAAAATGAACTGGAGGTCATCGGGCTCCTCCTTTCTGAAAGACACTGGCTTCGGAGGGCGCTCCGAAGCCAGCCGAGTTGATGTCAGCAGGACGGTCTGTTGCCCTTGGAGCCATCCTTTTTGGCGAGGCCAGGAGGACAATTCTTGTTGCTCTCATCATCCTGGGCGGCGTCGCGGGCGCTGTTTTCATCGCCCTGGACACTGCCGGTGGTCTCATCCGATGTTCCGCCACCCGATCCAGCGGCTGAACCACCGGTTCCAACGGAGCTGCTGGAGCTTCCGCCGCCTGCGGAGGAGCCGCCGGTGCCAAGGGTCGACGCTGAGCCGGTGCTACCCGAGCCGGCTGCTGATCCGCCCGTTCCCACGGAGCTGCTGGACGTGCCGCCGCCGGCCGAAGATCCGCCCGTTCCCAGTGTCGATGCAGAGCCGGATTGGCAATCGCTGGTGTTCGGATCGCAACCGCCACCAGCCGAGCTTCCGCCCGTTCCGACGGTGCTGCTTGAGGTCCCGCCGCCGGCGCTGGTGCCGCCGGTGCCGATCGTGGTGCTCGATTGCGCGAACGCGCCCAGCGTGGTGCCCGCAAGAAGGCCTGCCGCGAGGGCCGTTCTGATGAAATACCGCATTGGAGTTCCTTTCCTGAGGTTGATGTCCTTGAGGCTGCAACCTGTCTACCAACCCAAACCAGCATGACGTGTTCCGGGCTGGGACTTCGGACCGAAGGGACGCCGGCGCATGGTCTGGAAGCCGATCGGACCTTGGTCCATTCGGCACGTGCATAGGTCCGAGCGGCGATTGCGAATGGAACTCGGCCGGCATGTTATTCGTTTTGCACGCTTGGTTTCCGCGCAGCCCTTCTCAACAACTGATGGTGCTTGTCCTTGCGGGGCTCTGCGGGTCGATCGCCGCTGCAGCAGTTCGCGGCGGCGCTGATTTCTAGCGTGCCGCGGTGAACCACGGTCGCGCGGCCGGTGACGGAAGAGCAGTGTGACGCGTGTCGAGCATGCGCGTTCATCTAATTCCCGAAGTGTAAATCCGGTGGAACAGACGGCCGCTCTTAGAGTTTTGTCGGAACACGTCGGTGCGAAGGAGGAAGGTTTGTGCCATGTCGCCCTCAACCTCACATGTCCATGTCGTTGCTCCGGATGAGCACATTCTAACGGTCCAAGAGGCGTTGGAGCCTTTGTACATGCAACTCGAGCGGGAGGCGGAGGCCAAGTTATTGCAGGCGGCGGTGTCCGCAGGTTGGTCAGCCGAAGAAGCACTCGAAGCGATCGACGAACTCAAACGGAATGAGCTGGAGGCAATAGCCACCCAGCACTAAGTGTTTGTTCCCAGGTTTTGATGGTGCGTTGTTTTCCTCGGAGAGGGCGCCATTCTGGGGGCTCAGCTTGCCGAAGCCCAGGGCGCGAGCCACCGTTCGAGGGCACGCGCGGCGATCTCGAGGAGTATGGCAATCAATGCGATAACGGCTATGCCCGCGATCACCACATCGGTGACGAGGAACTGCGCCGCCGACTGGATCATGAACCCGAGCCCTCGGGTGGCGGCCACGAGTTCCGCAGCAACGAGCGTCGACCACCCCGCGCCGAGAGCAATTCTCGTGCCTGTCAGAATCGAGGGAAGGGCGGAGGGCAGAACCACGTGAAGGGTTACCTGCCCCTTCGTGGCTCCAAAGGCACGGGCCGCGTTAATGTGGTCCTTTGGTACGCAGCGGACGCCGGATGCCGTCGAGATGATTATAGATGGTAGCATCGATAGGGCGATGACGGTCACTTTGGAGGCCTCGCCGATACCGAACCAGATGATGATCAAGGGCAGATAGGCCAAAGGCGGCAGCGGCCGCAGAAATTCGACGATCGGGTCAAGGACACCCCGGCCGATGCGACTTGTACCGATCGCAAGCCCGGCAGGCACGCCGATCACCACAGAAACGGCGAGGCCGCCGAGCACGCGTCCGAGGCTTGCCTGTACATGCTCCAGCAAGGTCGAATCGACGAAGCCCACAGAAACAAGGTGCAAAAGCGATAGGGCGACGGCGGCAGGAGAGGGCAGGAACAACGGCGAGACGAGCTCGGCCGAGGTGGCCGCCGCCCAGCTCGCCACGAGGCCGACCACCGTCAGAAGCGAAATCAGGAAAATCGGCACCGGCCTTGTTCGATCGGGCGCCCGGGCCGGCTCGGTTGCATTTGCATCGGAATTGTAGGTCTCTTCCTGATCGGTCGTGAGCGTCATGCGGCAAGCTCCTCTTCCAGGGTAACGGAGTTGATCAGGCCGGTCACATCATCATGCATGCGCTTGAAGGCGGGCGACGAGCGCACCACGCTCGCCGGGGTCCCGGCGAGAATATCGGCGGCAAAGCTGCTGGTGATATCCGCCGCAAGCCGGCCGGGATTCGGTGACAGCACAACAATACGCGTAGCGAGGAGAAGTGCCTCGTCGATGCTGTGGGTGATCAGCAGCGCGCCGCACCGGCTCTTCGCCCAGACATCCAGAAGAAAGGTCTGCATCCTGTTGCGCGTCAGCGCATCGAGCGCGCCCAGTGGCTCGTCCAGCAAGAGGAAGCGGGGCTCGGCGGCAAGCGCACGCGCGATTCCGACACGCTGACGCATACCACCCGAAAGTTCCCACACCCGACGGTTTCCCGCGCCGGTGAGGCCCACGAGGTCGAGAAGCTCGTCTGCCCGCGCGCGGCGCTCCCGCTCGCCTACCCCCCTGAGCCTCAAGGGAAAAGCGACGTTGTCGCGGGCGTCCAGCCAAGGATAGAGCGCGTCGTCCTGAAAAACCACGGCGCGTTCGGCGCCCGGTCCCTCGATGGTGTTACCGTCCAGCTTCACAGTCCCACCGGTTGGCTCCTGAAAACCGGCAGCGAGGTTGAGAAGGCTGGTCTTGCCGGAGCCGGACCGTCCTATAACCACGACAAATTCGCCCGTCGCAAGGGAGACAGTGACCCGGTCCAGCACCAGTTGCGATGCGGCTCGGCGATCGCGGGGCGGATAGACGAGGCTCACCTCGTTGAATGATAGCTGGCTCATGGTGTGCTCCTTGAAATACGAGAACGCGGTCAGGGAGACCGCGTCGCTTCGCTCGCCGCCGGGGTCTCAGAAGGAAAGCTTGGCGGCTTCCTTCACCCATCGGGGCGAGACATAGGCGCTATAGTCCGCAAGGGCCGCCGGAATCTTGCCCTGCTCCTCGAGGAAGGCCGCGGTTGCTTCGACAGCTTTCACCGTGCCGCCACCCAGGAGACCGGCGCCGGCCTGCTCTTCGAGGGTCGGAAAGGTGTAGCCCTTGAGAAGTGCCGGGACCTCTTCCTGCCTGGCACCGGTCAGCCGCGCGATCTTCTCGGCTTCCGGGGATGTGGCGTTCCAAGCCTCGGGATTGGCGCGGTAGGAGGCCGTTGCATCGCCCGTTATCTTGGCGAACGCGGCGACCACGTCCGGGTGCGCCTCCGCGAATTTCTTGCTGACGATCCAGGCGTCGAAAGTCGGGCCACCCCAGTTTCCAACGTCGGCGGATGTCGCTAGGACGGTTCCGTGTTTCTTTATCTCGGCGAGAACCGGATCCCAGACATAGGCGCCGTCGATATCACCGCGCGACCAGGCGGCCGCGATTTCCGACGGGCGCAGATTGAGGATCTCGACGGACTTCGGATCGATGTTCCAATGTTTCAGGGCGGTCAGCAGGCTGTAATGGGCGGTCGAGACAAACGGGGTCGCGATCTTCTTGCCGGCGAGTTCGTCGGGCTTGTCGATGCCGCGCACGGCAAGAGCTTCAGCCTCGCTGATCAGGCCGACAATCGCGACGGTTTCGATCGGCAGTTCGCGGCTGGCGGCGGCCGCCAAGGGTGAGGAGCCGACATAACCGATATCGAGCGAGCCCGAAGCGATCGCCGCAATGACGTCCGCGCCGCCATCGAATTTCTGCCAGTTGATCTTGGCGCCGGTGGCCTTCTCATAGGTGCCGTCCGCCTGGGGAACGCGCGACGGTTCCACGATCGGCTGGTATCCGATATTAAGCGTCACGTCTGCCGAGAAGGCAGCGGAAACGGGTATCGCGACTGCCAGAACCGCGCCGGCGGTTAAGGTCGCGAGGGTCCTGCGATGGATTTTCATTCTTGCTCTCCTGAGTGTCATGGCAATGGCAATCGCCAGCTTTATACAAGATGTTATAATCCATAGATTTAGTAGAGATAAGCGAATCTCATTTTGCGGACCAGCAGATGAGAACTTTCCTTCAAACCTGTCTCGGGCAGCGCCCGGATTGCGTCCAGGCGCTGTTGCGCGGGATGCGAGGTCGATATAGCGTCCAGAATGCAGTGAAGATGAAGCTTACTCGGGCCCCCAGGGCCAAATGCGCTATTTCCCGCTTCGTCGCGGCTTCAACGTTATGCCGCCGATCGTACACAAGCAGTTCGAATTGTTCGCGACTGAGGTGGTGCCGATACTGCGCAAACGCGGGCTGTTCCGGAACGACTAGAAAGGGACCACGCTCCGCGAAGGCTCCCACCAAGCGGCTGTTCAGCGCGCAGTCCCTCTTCCGGTTAGCCGCAGGCACAAACTTATGTCTTCCCGCACCGGTGGCCATTCACAAGCCGTCCTCTTTGGCCTAAAAGGCGCCCAGTAGAACTCCGGTCGCAGCCTACCCGGTCAAAACAAGGACACCTGTGATGAAGACAATTGTAATCTGCTCCGGCGGATTGGATTCCGTTTCGCTCGCGCACAAGGTCGCGGCCGAACAGGAGCTTTCCGGCCTCCTGTCGTTCGATTATGGCCAAAGACACCGCAAGGAACTGGATTTCGCCGCCGCCTGCGCCAGGCGCCTCGGCGTTCCGCATCAGATCATCGACATCCGCGAGATCGGCTGCCACCTCACCGGATCGGCGCTCACCGACGAGGTGGACGTCCCGGACGGACACTATGCCGAAGAGACGATGAAGGCGACGGTGGTGCCGAACCGCAACGCCATCATGCTCGCCATCGCCTTCGGGGTCGCTGCAGCCCGCAAGGCGGATGCGGTCGCGACCGCCGTACATGGAGGCGACCACTTCATCTATCCCGATTGCAGGCCGGGCTTCATCGATGCCTTCCAGGCGATGCAGAACCACGCGCTCGATGGATATGCGGATGTCGCGCTCTATGCCCCCTATGTAAACGTCTCGAAGGCGCATATCGTCGCGGACGGAGCCGGGCACGATACCCCCTTTGTAGAGACCTGGTCCTGCTACAAGGGAGGTGCCCGCCATTGCGGGCGCTGCGGCACCTGCGTCGAACGGCGCGAAGCCTTTCACCTGGCGGGCGTCCCTGATCCAACGGAGTACGACGATCCCGACTTCTGGGTCGCAGCGACCGGCTCCTTCGTTGCCGAAGAGGTGAAATGATGTTCCGCATCACCAAGGAATTCCATTTCTCCGCTTCGCACCAGCTGAAGAGCCTGCCGCCGGAGCATCAATGCGCGCGGCTGCATGGGCACAACTACATCGTCGAGGTCGAGCTTTCCGGCGAAAGGCTGAACGAACATGGATTCGTGCGCGACTATCACGAGCTCGCTCCGCTGAAGCACTATATCGACGAGTGTTTCGACCACCGCCATCTGAACGACGTGCTCGGGCACGACCGGGTGACGGCGGAATGCCTGGCGCAGCATTTCTACGAATGGTGCCGGGCTCGGCTGCCCGAGACGACAGCCGTTCGCGTCAGCGAGACGGCGAAGACCTGGGCGGAATATCGGCCGTGAACCACACCCGATCCAACGAAATCCGCGTCAGCGAGATCTTCGGACCGACGATCCAGGGGGAGGGGGTGCTGATCGGCCTGCCGACGGTATTCGTCAGGAGCGGCGGATGCGACTACCGCTGTTCCTGGTGCGACAGCCTCCATGCCGTCGAGAGCAGCTACCGGCATGAATGGCAAACGATGTCGACCGAGGAGGTTTGGCAGGAAATCGTTCGGCTTTCGGACGGTGAAGCTGTGATGGTTTCGCTATCGGGCGGCAACCCGGCTATCCAGCCGTTCGGGGATCTGATCGGCCGCGGCCATGAGCAGGGCTACCGGTTTGCCCTTGAGACGCAAGGTTCGATCGCCCGCGACTGGTTCGCCGCTCTCGACGTGCTGGTGCTCAGTCCAAAGCCGCCTTCGAGCGGGATGGAGACCGATTGGGAGGCGTTCGACGACTGTCTCCGCAGTGCTGGAAGCAAGCCGCAGACGGTACTCAAATTCGTGGTCTTCGATGAAGCGGACTATGCCTATGCAAGGACAGCTGCCGCGCGCCATCCACATCTTCCCGTCTATCTGCAGCCCGGCAACCATACTCCGCCGCCCGCGGACGAGGCGGACGCGCCGATCGATATCGACGGCGTGATGGAGCGGATGCGCTGGTTGGTCGATAGGGTCGTTGCGGACAGGTGGTTCGAGGCGCGGGTCCTGCCGCAATTGCATGTCCTCATCTGGGGCAACAGGCGCGGCGTTTGAAGCAGCAGTCGCGCGTATGTCAGGGGCCGTAGCACCTTGATCCGAACTCAAGGCGCACCGCGTGCGGCCACCTCCAGGCCCGAAACGCCTCCACCGAGGCGAACCGGCTTCAAGGCGGGAGCTTCGGTGTCCTTGACGAGATGGATCACGCGGGAGAACTGCACTCCGTTTCGCGGCGTTCGGCCGATCTTGATCACCGCGGTCTCCCGCAGATCTCCCTCGAAGATCGAAAGGGCCCGTTTGAGAGCATCGGCGTCCATGGTCTCCAGCGCTTCGTCGATGACCACCCAACGGGGCTTTTGCACGAGGAGCCGGGCGAAAGCCAGCAGGCGCTGCTCGTCGTCGCCGAGTTCGCGTTCCCAACGGGCCTCGCGATCGAGCGACGTGGCAAGATGCTCGAGCCCGACCTTCGAAAGCGCAGTCACGAGCACTTTATCGGGGAAACTGTCGGCGTGCGGATAGGCTAGGGCGTCGCGCAGTCGGCCGCGGGGGAAATAAGGAGCGCGAGGAATGAAGGCCACCGCTTCGCCGGCCGGCATTCCCACGCGGCCGCTTCCCCACGGCCAGAGTCCGGCGAGCGCCCGGAAGACCAGCGTCTTCCCGGCACGCGGATCGCCGATGATGTTGACCCGCTGGCCGGGGGCGATCTCGATACGAGATTCCGCCAGCCGGGTCCGCCCCGAGCGGGAGGCCACCTCCAGGTTCTCGAAAGTCATGGTGGCACTGTCGTTCTCGACGAATTCGATACGTTTCTCATCGCCATGCAGCGTGTCCGCCGTGATCAGCGCGCGGCGAAAGGCGGCAACGCGCAGCAGCGTTGCCCGCCAATCCGTTATCGCGCTGACATTGGCGACGAACCATTTCAGCGACGAATGCACCTGATTGAACGCGCCCACCGCCATCATTAGGCCGCCGAAGCTGATGTTTCCCGCGAAATAGACGGGCGCCGCAACGAGGATGGGTGCGACGACCGTGACCCAGCCGTAGCCGTCCTGAACCCAGGCAAGATTGATCTCGGCCCGGAATATGTTGCGCGTGGCGTCGAGCACGGAGGAGAGGTCGAGTTGCAGGCGCCGTCGCTCGCCAGCCTCGCCGCCCGCAAGCGAGATGCCGTCGATATGCTCGTTGGCGTGCATCATCGAGAAGCGAAGATCGGCCTCGCGGGCGTAGCGCTCGCCGTTCAGAACGATCAGTCGGCGGCCGACGAGCCAGCTCAGCCACGAAGCGGAGCCGGCGTAGAGGATTGCAGCCCACACCATGTAGCCCGGAATTTCCAGCGATCGTTCTCCAATCTGGAAGGCAAAGCCCGCTGAAAGAGACCAGAGGACGCCAACGAACGAGATGAGCAAAATCGACGATTGCAAAAGCCCGAAACCGAGGCTGGTCGTGAGATCTGCGAGGTGGCCGGCATCCTCCTGCATGCGCTGATCCGGGTTCACCCCGATCGTGCCGGCATTGGCCAGTCGGAAGGCACGTCGCGGCCGCATCCATTCGCCGATCAAGTCCAATGTCAGGCCCTCGCGCAGCTTCAAGCGCACCATCTGGTTGAGCCACTGCTGGGCGACGTTGAACACCAGGAGGATCCCGGCGAGGAGGACGAACAGCATGAGCTGATAGAAGAAGCTGTTGAGATCACGCCGCTCGATCGCGTCGAAGAAGGGCCGGTACCAGCGATTGAGAACGATCTGCCCGATGGCGGTGACGATGATTATGGTGAAGCTGCCGGCTGCCAGCCACAGGATAGGCTTCAAGACCGGCGAGTCGACGAAGGCGTGCCGCATCATCTCGAACTGCTGCCAGACACTGCTGCCCTCCGACGGGGCGGTGGGCGTTCGGACCTCAGTCTCATTACCGGTTTGGTTCTTCATCTCCAATTCCTCCCCCTAGGCGCACACGGCATCCCAATCTGATCCGACGGTCGGTAGGCGCGGCCATGGGCCCACGCGAACGGACAGATCCGGGACATTGTGTTTGCGGTCGCCTCTGTGGCTTGAACAATCTGCCGGCCAAGGCGAGTGCCGTATGGCAACGCCCGGTTTCATGCTCGGCGGCGATCCGCCAAGTGGAGATTCAGTGCCGAGCAGCAGTCGGTACGAAGCAAATATGCCGTTAAAAATCTGTAATGCAGCTAAATTAGAAATCCCCATACCGCTCAATGTATGGACAACGGCGCCGCCTGAAAACCGGATTTTGGTCCGTTCCGAGGAAGTCAGACCCCACCCGCCTTCCGGAACGGCATAGTTGAGCATGCAGCCGTGACCTGCGACCCTTTGAATGTATTCGAGATTTCTTTTGCATATGTCGCGTGGGAAGTACTTGACCGGCCCGGCCGGCTTTCCAGTAAACTTTTGTGATCTACGGGGCCCAACCGTTATCGCCGCCCTCATCCGCGCGCCGCTCGCACGATTCTCGGCCTGATGGCCGAATCGAAAACATCGCAACTCCACAGTGCCGCAACGGACATCCGACTGGCGCTTCCGGTGCACAAGAGCGATTTCGGCTTGTCCATGTTACAGCGATGACATAAAACGTTACCGCCGTCCTGCAGCACCGCGCGTCTCACGCGCACAACGGTCGCTGCAGCACTTTTATCTGCTGCATGTTTTTTCCCTTGAATCGCGGTTCAGGGGGCATGCAGTGACGCGTGTCGACCCGTACTCAACAGCAAAATTCGTAAGAATTTTCATGCCAAGAGAAGGAGACATTTATGTCTATTTCACCCTCCAACATTGGCGACAAGGAAGCCGCTCCGATGCCCAACGGCGACATCGCCGCTCGCGTCAAGGCCGCGCGTGAAGCGGTCGGCTACAGCATCGAGGATCTCGCGGTCACCTGCGGCCTCGCCGTCGTCGAAATCAACGATATCGAGAATGGCACCGACTTCAGCCCAGCGAAGCTCAAGCGCGTCGCCGGCGCACTACAGGTGCCGCTTTCCCACTTCCTGCCCACAGAAATGTGAGATCGGCAGAAAAAGGGGGGCGCGGTTCCGCCACCCTCTGCAGCAATCGGTCAGCACTGAGACCCATTTGTAATCTAGCACCGGCCGGCTTACACGCCGGCCGGGCTGCCATTGAGCGGGTGAAGGCCTTTGATCTTCTGGATGAGCTGCGCGCCGTCGAAGGGTTTTGCCAGGCGAGGCAGGCCACGAAATCGTTCCGGCAAGTCAAGTGCCGCATAACCGGTCAACAGAAGCACCGGCACCGCGCGCTCCATGAGTTCGTCGACGAGCGGGTATGCGAACTCGCCGCGTAGGTTGAGGTCGAGAGTCGCGATATCGAACGGGTGTGCGCGGACTGCGGAAATCGACTGTGCGAGGCTTGTGAATGGGCCGATCACCGAGTAGCCGGCGGCGACGAGATCATCTTCAATCTGCAGCGCGACGAGAAACTCGTCCTCGACGACGAGCACACGGCATCCGTCGCCCGGGTTCATCCCGGACCCCCACGCGGATAGGGAACGTCGATCGTACAAACCAGGCCCTGGGGCGCAAACTCGAGATGCACTTCACCGCCAAGATCCGAGGCGAGGACCCGCTCGAGCAACAGGCGCCCGAAGCCATTGTGCTTGGGCACAATAACCGCCGGTCCGCCCGTCTCACTCCAGCAGATCCGCAGCCGCTCGCTTGCCACGTCGATCATCCACTCGATAGCGACTTTGCCGCTCTTCACGGAGAGTGCCCCATGTTTTGCGGCATTGGTTGCCAGCTCGTGCGCCGCCATGCCGAGGGTGAGCGCATGCTTGGGCGGCAACATCGCCGGCGGCCCCGCAAGGGTCACGTTCGTCCTGCTGTCGTCGTGATACGGCGTCACTTCGTCCAACAGCACGGTTTTCAGGGAAACTCCAGACCAGCTCGCCTCCGCGAGGCGCGTATGTGTCTGCGCGAGCGCCCTTATGCGCGCATCGAAGGAACGGTGCGCCGTTTTGGCGTCCGGATTGGTCGAGAAGGTCTGTCGTGCGATCGAGCCGACGATCGCCAGCGTGTTCTTCACGCGGTGGCTGAGCTCGGCGACGAGGAGATTGCGCTGCGCTTCGGCCTCCCTGCGCTCCGTGATGTCCATGCAGACGCCGGTCAATCGCCTCTTGGGGCCGTTGCGCGGCGAAGGCTGTCCGAAGGCCTCCATCCACCGGACGGTCCCGTCGGGGAGCTGAGCACGGTAGACGACGTGGTAGTCTCCGTCTGTCTCGATGGCCCTGGCCATCTCGCACTCGATCGAGGGGAGATCGTCCGGGTGAATGTCTCGCTTGAAGTCGGCCAGCGTTCCTCCGAACGTTCCGGGCTCGAAACGGTGAAGCGCCTCAAGCCCGGGCGACCAGATCACTGCGCCCGTTTCGAGGTTCCACTCCCAGGCGCCCATATGTCCGGCATCCAGTGCAAGCTGCAGGCGCCGTTCGCTTTCCTGGAGCGCCTCCTCCGCCTGCTTGCGCTCCGTGATGTCGACAGCGGCAGCGACAGCCCCGACCACTTCGCCTGTGACGTCGCGCAACGGTGTCGCGTTTCCGAAGATATGACGGGAGCTTCCGTCGTCGAAGCGTACTTCCTGCTCGAAGTTCAGCACCTCTTCGCCGCGCGCCGCCCTTTGTACGGGCATTTCCTCCGGCGACAATACGCGCCCTTCCGAGAGAACCCGGAAGTTGGTGGGGTGCTCGCCGGGAGGCGCCGACATCGAAAGGTTGCAGTCGTGCGGTAGCCGCAAAATCTCGTAGGAGCTGTTATTGCCGCTGATGACGCGGCAATCCGGCGTGCGCGCAATCCAGATCAAAGCCGGGACGGCCTCCATGATCGCCGCCAACTCGGCCGCCCGCGCCCTTTCGTTCGCCTCGTTGCGGCGCAACTGCTCTTCCGCCTGGCGCCGCGCATATTCGGCTCTCATCCGCTGGATGCTGAAACCGAGTTGCCGTGCGATGGTAAGCGCCATGCCGATCTCGGTTTCCGCAAAGCGATGTGGCCGGTCGTAATAGGTCATGAATTTGCCTATCAGCTTCCCTTCCGTGACGAGCGGGAAGAAACCGAGCGCGCCAATACCTTCGGCGACTATGCTCTCCTTCAGCTCTCGCGAGATTTCCGCGTCGTCGACATTCTCGACGAAGATCGGCTCGGGTTCGTTCGCTCCCGTGGCCCAAGGGGAGTGTCCGTCGACAGCGCGCTGATAATGCTGTGAAAGGCCGCGCGCGGCGACGAACCGCATAGTCCCTGAATCATCGAAGAGCAGAATCGAGGCTCGGTCGCAATTCAACGCGCCCTGAATGGCGTCGAGTGTCGCCTCGTAGACCTCTTCTATCCGGTTGGTACGCTGGACCCTTTCAGTCAGACGATACAGTGCGGCCTGCTCGCGAAAGCGCGCAGCCAATGCCACTGCCGCGCTTTTCGTCTCGGTGATGTCCCGCGCGATCTTGGAAGCGCCGATGATGCGGCCGGTGGCATCCCTGACGGGGGAAACGGTAAGCGAAATGTCCACCAGAGTCCCGTCCTTGCGCCGGCGCTTGGTCTCGAAATGGTCGACCAGTTCGCCTCTACGAATGCGTTCGAGAATGCCGGGCTCCTCGCTCAGACGTTCTGGTGGTATGAGGATGGTGATCGACTGGCCGATAACTTCTTCGGCCGCATAGCCAAAAAGCCGCTGCGCGCCGCGGTTCCAGCTGGTGATGATCCCGTCCAGGTTCTTCGCGACGATGGCATCGTCGGAAGATTCGACGATCGCGGCGAGATAGCGGGAACTGCGCTCCATATCCTTCGCGCCGCTGAGGTCCATGAGGACATTGACGGCTCCGGTCAATGCGCCCGTGTCGTCGAAGATCGGAGTTGGATGCGGCAGCAGCGGGACCGAGGCGCCGTCCGGCCGGACCGCCACTACTTCTTCGCCCCTGACCGGCCGTCCTTCTTTCAATGCGCGCGCCATTGGGCACTGGTCGTGCGGAAGAGGCGAGCCATCCGGCCGCCTCAGTTGCCAACTGATGCACCAGCGATCCTTGCCGAGCTCCGGCTCGCGCCCCGCAACAGCCGCAGCCGCGGCGTTGCAATAGGTTACCACGCCCTCGGCGTCCGTCGCGTAGACGGGCACGGCGAGAGCGTCGAGAACGGCCCGATAATCGGGCGCTTTTGAAGTCGTGACATCGTCAATCGTGGTGTTGGGTAGAATTTCTGCGCCGTGCATGTTCCCTCCGCAGCCGCCGCCAACTTCAAAGAACGCGGGCCATCGCTGCTTTGTTCCGCGCCCGTCCCCCCAAACTCTTGGGGGTTATTAAAACGACAGCCCCGTCTAGATTAGGCCTGAGGACGCGATCAGCGCCGGGGTGAGCGGAGGAAACCGAACATCAAACTGGAGACATTTCGATGAGCAAAACCGTATTGAACGCTGTTGGAACGCCGCTTTACTACAGCGGCAGTTCGACTGCGTGGTTTTCCGCCACCGGCTCTGGCCCCACGCTCCATGGCACGGCCGGCAACGATTCCATGTGGGGCGACAGCTCCGTGAACGTCACCATGATCGGCGGCAGAGGCGACGACATCTACTATCTCTATTCGTCGATCAACCGGGCGTCCGAGGCGGCCGGCGAGGGCGTGGACACGATAAGCACGTGGATGAGCTACACTCTGCCGGCGAATTTCGAGAACCTCACGGTTACGGGAAGCGGCCGTTTCGCATTCGGCAATGAGACGGACAACATCATAAAGGGTGCGTCGGGAACGCAGACCATCGACGGCCGCGGCGGCAACGATGTCCTGATCGGCGCGGGCGGTGCCGACACCTTCGTGTTTGCGCGAGGCAATGGAAGCGACCTGATCACCGATTTCAATTATGACGACATCGTACGCCTCGACGGCTACGGCTTCACGTCGTTCGAGCAGATTCTGTCCAATGTGGCTCAGGAAGGCGCCGATCTCCGGCTCCATCTCGCCGATGGCGAGAGTCTGGTATTCGCGAATACCACCGCCGACGAATTGCAGGCGCATCAGTTCAGGCTAAGCCTCGACCGCTCCGTCCTGTCTCAGACTTTCTCGGACGAGTTCAATACGCTTCAGCTCCGAAACGGCACAAGCGGGGTCTGGGACGCCAAATTCTGGTGGGCACCGGAAAAGGGAGCGACGCTTTCCAGTAACGGCGAACAGCAATGGTATATCAATCCGAGCTACGGGCCGACCGCTTCCGCCAACCCCTTCTCCGTCAACAACGGTGTGCTGACGATCACGGCAGCGCCGGCGTCGGAGTCAATTCAGGCCGAGATCAACGGCTATGATTACACCTCCGGAATGCTGACGACCTACTCGTCCTTCGCCCAAACCTACGGCTATTTCGAAATGCGCGCGGACATGCCGGACGACCAGGGCGTCTGGCCGGCCTTCTGGCTGCTGCCCGCCGACGGTTCCTGGCCGCCGGAACTCGATGTCGTGGAAATGCGCGGACAGGACTCGAATACGGTCATCGCCACGGTGCATTCCAATGAAACGGGCTCGAGAACGAGCATCGAAAATGCGGTGAAGGTTGCCGATGCGAGCGGCTTTCACACATACGGGGTGCTTTGGACGGAAGAGGAGATCGTCTGGTATTTCGACGATGCGGCGATCGCGCGCGCCGATACGCCATCCGACATGCACGACCCGATGTATATGCTCGTCAACCTGGCGGTAGGCGGCATCGCCGGCACGCCGAGCGACGGGCTCGCCGACGGGTCCGAAATGAAGATCGACTACATCAAGGCCTATTCGCTCGACGCGGACTGGCAGATCTGAACCACGGAGTTCGAAGGCCGGCAGCCCGCGGCGCCGCGCGCGGCAGGCTGCCGGCTCTCGACCGGCTATTTCTGGATGCAGGTATCCGCGGTCTCCTTGGTGCACTCGTCAAGGCCGGTGAAGACCGGGTCTTCGACCGGTTTGCCGGCGATCAGGTCCAGCATGACCTGCGGGGCCTTGTAGCCCATTTCGAATGGCCGCTGTCCGACGAGAGCGGTGACCAATCCTTCCCTGGCGATCGCGACTTCCTCGCCGATCGTATCGGCAGCGCCGATAACGAATTCATTCTTGGCGATCTTGTCGGCCATCGGCTTGAACAGATCGCGATAGGGCTGTGGCGCGCCGAACAGCGGCCACCCGCCCATGATCCCGAAAGCATCGAGGTCGGGATTGGCGGCAAGGATGTCGGTCATCGCCTGCACGCCCTTGGCGCCGTCGTCATTGGTAAAGACCGGGCAACCCGCCACTTCGGTCCAGTTGCCTTCGCCCTTGAGTTCCGTCAGGCCCTTCTGGCCGGTCAGGGCGTCCCGCATGCCCTGGGCACGGCGCAGAATGTTGTCGGCGCCGGGATTACCCTCGATGGTGCAGATCTTGCCGCCATCGGGCTTCGCCTTCTTGATGTATTCGCCGATGCGGTAGCCCATCAGGTAGTTGTCGGTTCCAAGATAGGTCTTGCGCAGGGCAGAGTCTTCGGCGGCGAGATCCGCATCCACGGTCATCACCGGAACCGATGGATTGGCGGTCTTCAACGTCTGCGCAATGAGCTTCGCATTGGATGGCGAGATCGCGATGGCGGCGGTTTCCGCCTTGCCCAGCATGTCCTGGACGATCTGCGCCTCGCCGGCCTCATCCGAGGTCGAGGCCGGACCCGTGTAGAAGCACTCGTATTCCGAGTCCGGATTTTCCTTGTTCCACTTCTGGCAACCCTGATTGATCGCTTCGAAGAAGGGATTGTCCAGCCCCTTCACCACGATGACGAGCTGTTTCTTCTGGGCCATGGCCGTTCCGGCGCTGAGTGCCAGAGCGGCAACGGCAAGCAATAGTGCCTTCCTCATTCCATCCTCCCTTGAAACAAGCGGACACGCGCGTGCCCGCGCCTTGAAATATGAGAATTTCGGGTAGGCGGCGGCGTCGTGCAGCCGTCGATCCATGAGGCATTGAAGAGCGGCCGGTCGCGCGCGGTTCGTCAAGCAACGCCGCGACGAGATGCCGCCTGACCCTGCCCGTTGCCCCGGGGGCAAGGATCAGCATGCTCTCCTCCCACGACTAGCTAATATCCGCGCGAACAGCACGTCAACGACTATTTGTATGACAAAATGCGTTTCAGCGTATGTACGGAGTGATTTGTAGGACTATTGATTGACGCTTTCCCGCGCATTTGCGTAAATGGGAACGGTCGCCTTGCCGGGAGAGCGCGAAAGCGGGACAGGCGATCGAGGAGGCGGCCCGCTGCTTCGGGAGGCTAGACGGCTGTGGCAGTTCTCGAACTCGTCAATATATCCAAGCACTTCGGCGCCATTCAGGCGGTCAGCGACGTGTCGCTCTCGCTCGACCGCGGCGAGGTGGTCGGGCTCATGGGCGACAACGGCGCCGGCAAGTCGACGCTGGTCAAGATGATGGCCGGCAATTTCCGGCCGAGCCATGGAACGATCCGGCTTGACGGTGCGGAACTCGTGATGCATCGCCCGGTGGAGGCGCGGCAGCACGGCATCGAGATCGTCTATCAGGATCTGGCGCTCTGCGACAACCTCACGGCCGCTGCGAATGTCTTTCTCGGGCGGGAGATCAGGCGCGGCATCGGGCCGCTGCGCATACTCGACTACAAGGCGATGTACCGCCGCGCCGGCGAGATTTTCAGGGAACTGAAGTCGGAAACGCCGCCGCGCAACCTGGTCAGGCAAATGTCGGGCGGTCAGCGGCAGGCGGTCGCAATCGCGCGGACGATGCTTTCAGAGGCCAAGATCGTGCTCATGGACGAACCGACGGCGGCCATTTCGGTGCGGCAGGTGGCTGAGGTGCTGAACCTGATCCGCGAGTTGCGCGACCGGGGCATCGCCGTCGTGCTGATCAGTCACCGGATGCCGGACGTCTTTACAGTCGCCGACCGGGTGATCGTTATGCGGCGGGGCAGGAAGGTCGCGGACAAGCCGATTGCAGCGAGTTCGCCGGAGGAGGTGACGGGCCTGATCACCGGCGCCATCGAACAGGTGTAAACCGATCGGAAAGAAAGCGAAGGTCGACAATGGCAATTACGCTCGATCGAGCAGTTGGACAGAGAGACCGGGGATGGCTCTCGTTCCTGTTGGCCAGCCAGGCATTCTGGGTCCTGGTGGCGGTCATCCTCGCCTGCCTCTTCCTGTCGGTTGCCACCGACTCCTTCGCCACGGCCAAAAACCTCTACAACATCACGCGCAATTTTACCTTCGTCGCGATCATTGCGCTCGGAATGACGCTGGTCATCATTACCGGCGGCATCGATCTGTCGGTGGGGTCGGTCCTCTGCCTGTGCAGCATGGTGCTGGCCGTGGTCATGCATGCCGGCTACGGCATCGAGGTGGGTATTGCCGCCTCGATCGGTACGGCGCTGGTCGCCGGCGCGTTCAACGGCATCATGATCGCCTATCTCGGCTTTCCGCCTTTCGTGATCACCCTCGGCATGCTCTCGATTGCGCGCAGCCTGGCGATGGTCGCCTCCAACAATACGGTCGTCTTCGAGTTTGGACCGGACCACGACACGCTGCTGGCGCTTGGCGGCGGCGCCTGGTTCCTCGGCATCGCCAATCCGGTGCTCTACATGGTCGTGCTGGCACTCCTCACCGGCTTCGTGCTGCGCTGGACGAAGTTCGGCCGCTACGTCTTCGCCATTGGCGGCAACGAGCATGCGGCGACGCTCACCGGCGTTCCGGTGAGAAGGATCAAGGTTGCCGTATACATGATCTCCGCGCTCGCGGCCGGCATCGCCGGCATCATCCAGACCGGCTGGCTCGGGGCCGTGACGACCAATATCGGCGCCGGAATGGAGCTTCAGGTCATCGCCGCTGCGGTCATCGGCGGCGCCAATCTTGCCGGCGGCGCCGGCACCGCTTCCGGCGCCCTGATCGGAGCTGCGCTGATCGAGGTGATCCGCAACAGCCTCGGCCTCCTCGGGATCAACGCATTCTGGCAGGGCACCTTCATCGGCGGCGCCATCGTGCTTGCGGTGCTCTTCGACCGAATCAGAAACTTCCGACAAAGCGAATAGACGAGGAAGGGCCGGGTCGCGTGGTCCCGTGCTCAGGAAACGGATCGCCGGTTCAACCCTTGGCGAGGATGCGCCGCATCTCCTCCATGGCGGCTTCGCGCTGCGGGTCGCGTCCGTCGGCGTAGGGCAGGGGGAACGGAACGGTGACGTCCGGCTCGACGCCGCGCCCCTCCAGGCGCACGCCATCGTCGATCACCGCGTCGGAAACCGCAAGCTCCAGAATGCTGTCGTCCGGCAGGAGATAGGCACGGCCGGCGAGAAGCGCGCCCGCCGTGCGCGTCCCGACGAGCGGGATACCATTGGCCTTCAGCGCGTAGGCGAAGAGTTCGAGCCCGCTTCTCGATCCCTCGTCTATGATGGCGACGACCGGGCGGCGCCAGCGGACATTGGCGAGCATGTCCTTGCCGCCGCGTGAGATCAGCCTGAAGTTCGGCGTATCGCCGACGAAGAGTTCCGCCGCGTCGGGCGGGCCGCCGCCCCAGCGTCCGCGCAGATCGACGACGACGCCATCGGCGTCCTTGAGACGGCCGTTCGCCAGTTCCCGCGCCACGATATCGAGCCCGTCGGGACTGGAGAGCGTCCAAAGACGCAGATAACCGATGCGCCGCCCATCGCTCTCATTGACGGACACGCTGGTCTCGATCGCTTTCTCGAACGTGGGCAAAGGCCGCAGCCGCTCGACCGCGACACTGGTCGTGAAGGGTTGCGCGCCAGCATTGCGACGCAGGCGGATCTCCACCTTTTGCCCGATCCTGTCGCGGAAGGATTCGATCTCGCGATAGGGCGCCCCGTCCACGGATAGAACCTCGTCACCCACCCGGATACCCGCCTTGTCGGCCGGCGAGCCGTCATAGACGTCGCTGACGAACAGCAGGCCGTTTTCCATCCGTGTGACCATGCCGACTCCGGCATAGCTGGCACGGCCATCCGGCGCGAACAGCCGCTTCATGTCGTGGCGGATAGCGTAACGGAATATGTCGGCGAGTTCGTAATAGGCAATCGAATCCTGCGTGAAGCGAGCCGTATGCGACGCGTCGAGGCTCGCGAGGATTCTTTCGACCGCAGCATCGACCCTGGGCTCCGTGCTCTTCGCGCTCAGCGGGTCGCCGCCATCGAGTTCCTGCCGTACCGCGGCGCCGAAGCCGTCGAGCGCCGAGGGATCGTGAAAGTTGTCGGCGACAAGCGTGACGACGCGATCGAATATCGGATGACCCGAGCGCGGCAGGTCGAGGCCGAAGCCTTGGGCAGGAACGAGGAGAAGCAGGAACCCGGCCAACAGGCCCCCGGGCATCTTCGCGTGCATGGATCGATCTCCGTTCTCTGGCGATCATACCGGCACATAGGCGGCTGCAGTGAGGCCTCTCTCAACAACATTCCGTGAGATCCGCGCGAGCGGCATAGTCTCTCTTTTTCCTGGAACACTTGCCCCTCGCCAAAGTTGTAGGTCAGGCTGCCGATGACATGCGTAGAGGCGGGGAAATGGTCGTTTATCTTACAGGCTTGGTATCGCTGCTGCTCGCCGCTCTCAGCCTCGGCCCCTCCTTTGCCCATGTCTTGGAGGCGCCGCCCCGGCTGTTCGTCTGGACGCCGGAACTCTGGCGCGAGGCAACCGTATTCAACGGCCAGTTCGCGTTTTTTGCGAAGATCGGCGGGCCGCTCGACGTGACGGCGATACTGGCGGCGTGCTTTCTTTCCTACCTGCTCGCCAATGAGCGGCCGGCTTTCCGGTTCGCTCTCGCCGGTGCAGTTTTTTTCGCTGGAGGGCTGGCGGCGTGGTTCACGCTCGTCGCACCGGCAAACGCGATCCTGGCCACCTGGAAACCCGGCCCGATCCCGCCGGACTTCGAAGCGGTACGCCTCAGATGGGAGACGGGCCACATGGTCGTTGCGGCGTTGAAGGTCCTCGGCTTCGGGTCGATTTCGATTGCCCTGCTGGCACCACGCCTTGGTGGTGGCACATAGATAGGGCAGTGCTCAGAGAGCAATCGCCGTTGCGAGCAATACGAGGCTGACGAGGCCGAGAACGGCCCGCACGACATGGGATCGCTCCCAGCGGTCCCGCAGCGCGGTCCAGTCCGTGCTTTCCGAGGCCGTAGAGGCGCGCGGGGCGCCGAAAGCGAAAAAGCGCGCGCCCGCTCCTCCCAGCTGCGTATCCTTGAGCCAGAAGTTGTTCACGGGATGCGTCAGGGTCCAATACGCCGCATGCATCGCCAGCAGGCCGGCGAATGCCCCGACGGTCAGCCAGAAGGCGGTCGTCCCGCTCGGCATCAGGAAGAGGAGAGCGGCAGTAAGAAGCAGGGCCGCCGGCTCTGCTGCGCCACCGATGGTGAAGCCCGGATAATAGATTGCCTGCATCGCCAGATATTGTTCCCTAGGCAATCGCAATTTGCCGGGCAATTCGAGTGTATGGGCAAGGGCCAGTGCCGTTGCTATCGCGACCAGGACGATCGTGAGAACTTCTACCGTCACGAGCATTAAGTCGATCCGATTTCCTGCTGCAGCTTTCCTCGACTTTGCGTGTTTTGCGAAAACGCGCGGCGCCGTAGGGTTGTGGCCCGAACTGCGGAGCGCCGATTCAGTTCCATCAACCTTCGGACTCAGCCTCGGCTCCCGGTCTGCCGCAGGTGGCCGAACCGGAAGCGGCCTGGGGCGGCCGCACGCACCATCATCATCTCGCCGATCGTTTCATGCGTCATCAGCCCGACGAGGCGGTTGGAGCCATCCAGGACGGCAATGGCCGGCGAATGGGATTCCTGCATGAGCCGCAGGCTTTCCTCCAGGCGTTTGCGATGATGGATTGTCGGTACGTCGCGGCGCATCGCGGCGACCACCGGTGTTGCAGGACCCTTCTCCTTGAGGGTGCGGATCATGTCATCGCGGGTCAGCAGTCCCTCGAAGTGGCCTGCGGCATCGACTACCGGAAATTCGCGCTGCGTCGTGGCAAGCAGTGTGTCGATCGCGTCGTCGATGGTCGCCGAGCGGTCGAGGGTCGCGAATTCGGTAATCATCACATCTGAGATCATGACGCTGCCGGAGATCTCGCGGATTTGCGCGTTCTGCGCTTCCGCAGTTGCGGCCAGATAGACGAAGATGGCGATGAAGATCAGCAGAGGATTGTAGAACAGGCCGACGAAGCCGAAGACGAAGGCAAGGCCCTGACCGATCGTCGCGGCGATCTGGGTCGCACGCGACCAGCTGAGCCGCGAGGCGAGCGCCGCCCGCAATACGCGCCCTCCGTCCATCGGGAAAGCGGGAATCATATTGAAGAGCACGAGGAACACATTGACGCCGGCAAGCCTTGCCAGAAATCCGCTCTCGGGGTCTTCGACGCCGGCCATCTGCTCCATGCCCGCCGAGCTGCCGAGGATGGCGATGAGCACCGCGGCGATCGCCACATTGACCAGAGGGCCGGCAATGGCGATCACGAATTCCTGGCCCGGCTCTTCCGGCATGCGCTCGAGTCTGGCGACGCCGCCGATCGGCAGCAGCGTGATGTCCGGCGTTTTGATTCCGAAACGGCGCGCCGCGGCGATATGGCCGAACTCATGGAGCACGACGCAGACGAAGACGGCGACGATGAAAGCAATCCCCTCCATCGCGGCCGGCGTCCCGCCGATCCGGTAGTGCATCAGCCATATCCAGATCAGAAGCAGCGCGAAGGTCACGTGCACGCGAATTGCCGTGCCGGCGATCGTTCCGATGCTGAAGGACCACGCCATGAGCGATATGCTCCGTCCAGTTCTCAGGCGCGCTGAGGGAGCGCCGTTCCATCATGACAGTTGCGGCAGCGCCACACAATCGCAGGCACCTTTAGCCGTCTAATCGGTTGGCCAGGGGACCGTTCCGCAGGGCTCGGCGATGCCCCGTGCACTTGCGGACCGCGGCAGGCCAAGAATCCGAAAACCCAGCCAGCGGCGCGCTTCGTATCGGAAATTTTGATATAAAACAAAACTCTTGAAATAAAAAATCATACAATTTAGCTTCATCCAAAATCGACTTCAATAAACGAGGAAACACCATGCGAGCGAAGGCTACCCTCAATCGGGAATATACAATTTCATCCGTCGACAAGCGGGTCTACGGCTCGTTCCTGGAGCACATGGGCCGTGCCGTTTATACCGGGATCTATGAGCCCGGCCACGAAAACGCGGATGCGGACGGCTTTCGAACCGATGTTTTGGATATGGTGCGCGATCTCGATATGCCGATCGTCCGCTATCCCGGCGGCAACTTCGTTTCCGCCTATCGCTGGGAGGACGGGATCGGGCCGCGCGAGGAGCGTCCGGTGCGCCTCGATCTCGCCTGGCGCACGCGCGAAACGAACCAGGTCGGCGTCAACGAGTTCGCCGATTGGGCGAAGCTCGCGGGTACCGAGATGATGCTGGCAATGAATCTCGGTTCGCGCGGTCTCGACGACGCTCGCAACTTCCTCGAATACTGCAATCATCCCGGCGGCACCTATTGGAGCGATCTGCGCGCCAAGCATGGCTACAAGGAGCCGCACAATGTGCGCATCTGGTGCCTCGGTAACGAGATGGACGGACCTTGGCAGGTCGGTCACAAGAGTGCGGCCGAATACGGTCATCTCGCCAACGAGGTGAGCAAGGCCTTCAAATATTTCGACAAGACGCTGGAGACCGTCGTCTGCGGCTCCTCAAACGACAAGATGAAGACCTACCCGGAATGGGAGGCGACGGTTCTCGAAGCCAGCTACGACAGCGTCGACTACATCTCGCTGCACAAATATTTCGGCAACGAGGAGCAGGACACCCTCAATTACTATGCCAAGGCGATCGAGCTGGACCGGTACATCGTGACGATCGGCGGCGTGATCGACTACATCAAGGCGAAGAAGCGTTCGAAGCGCGACGTCAAGATCTGCTTCGACGAGTGGAACGTCTGGTATCACGACCGCAAGGAGGATGGAGAGCGGATTGCCAGCTGGGACTGGCCGGAAGCGCCGCCGCTGCTGGAAGAGCTCTACAATCTCGAGGATGCGATCTTCGTCGGCTCTCTGCTGAACGTCTTCATCCGGCGATCCGATCGCGTGAAGATCGCCTGCATGGCGCAGCTCGTCAACGTCATCGCGCCGATCCTCACCAAGGCCGGCGGTCCCGCATGGCGTCAGTCCATCTACTATCCGCTGCAATATGCCTCGAAATACGGCCGCGGCACGGCGCTGACGGTGGCGCAGACCGGCCCGACCTACGACTGCGAGGTCGCCCAGGACGTGCCCTATCTCGACCTGTCGGCGGTGCTGCACGAAGACGGCAAGTCGATCGCCGTCTTCGCGATCAACCGCAGCCTCGACGAGCCGCTCGGCCTCACCGTCGATCTTCAGGGCTTCAAGGGGGCGAAGATCGTGGAGCATCGGATGCTTTCCGGCGACGACCTGAAGGCGCGCAACTCGGTGGAGGACCAGAATCGCATCGTCCCGAAGGCCGGCAAGGAGCTCGCCATCGATGATGCCGGTGCGCTCGTCGGCTCGCTGCCGCCGCGCTCCTACCACTTCGTTCTTTTGTCCGTCGCTTCTGCTTAAGCCGTTCGTGCCCGGGCGTTCGCGGAGGGCGCCCGGGTCCGGAGCTACTATCGGGGAGGTTCAATGTCCGGAATCAAATTGACCGGCGTCAGCAAGTCGTTCGGCGCCGTGAAGGTGATCCATGGTGTCGATATCGAAATAGGGCAGGGTGAGTTCGCCGTCTTCGTCGGGCCGTCGGGCTGCGGGAAATCGACGCTCCTGCGCATGATCGCAGGGCTCGAGGAGACGACCGGTGGCGAAATCAGGATCGATGCCGAGGACGTCACCCACAAGGAGCCGTCGAAGCGCGGCGTCGCCATGGTTTTCCAGTCCTATGCCCTTTATCCGCACCTCTCCGTCTTCGACAACATGGCGTTCAGCCTTTCCATCGCCCGGCGGCCGAAAGCCGAAATCGAGACGAAGGTGAAAGCAGCCGCGGAAATCCTGCGTCTCACCGATTATCTCGAAAGCAAGCCGAGCCAGCTTTCCGGCGGCCAGCGCCAGCGCGTCGCAATCGGGCGCGCGATCGTTCGCGAGCCCCGCGTCTTCCTATTCGACGAGCCGCTTTCGAATCTCGATGCCGAGCTCAGGGTCAAGATGCGCATGGAGATCGCCCGGCTGCACCGCCAGATCGGGGCGACGATGGTCTATGTCACCCATGACCAGGTCGAGGCGATGACATTGGCCGACAGGATCGTCGTGCTGAAGGCCGGCGTGGTTCAACAAACGGGTGCGCCCCTCGAGCTTTATCGCAATCCGGACAACATGTTCGTTGCGGGCTTCATCGGATCGCCGGGGATGAATTTCCTGAAGGCCCGGGTCGTTCCCGGCAGCGGCGACAGGCTCACGATAGAGCTCCACGACGCCCCCGGAGTTCCGTTCGAAATTCCGGCACGAGCGGGTCTCGCCGCGGGCCAAGAGATTTTCATCGGGGTGAGGCCGGAGCACATCACGCTCGGCGAACGCGAAGGCGGTGTCGGCCTGGCCGTGACGGCCGAGTTCATCGAGGAACTCGGCGGGACCGGCTACCTGCATGCCCTCACGACGACGGGGGAGGAAATGACGATCGAGTGCCGCGGCGAGGATCGGCCGCAGCCCAAGCAGACGGTCCGCCTGACCTTGGCGCCCGAGGAGATGTTCGCCTTCGCGGGAAGCGGCGAGCGGCTCCGTTGAAAAGCGGTTTCGGGTGGGAGGACATCCGGGCGAGGAGCAACACGGCGCAAGCCGATGGACTTGAACTTCAAAACAGGAGGAGAGAGACGTGAAGAAGCTATTGAAACTTGCCCTTGCGGGTGCACTGGCGATCTTGCCTTCGGCAGTGGCCCACGCACAGACGGACATCACCTGGTGGGATTTCCTGGGCGGCGGCGACGGCGTCCGCATGAAAGCGCTCATCAAGGAGTTCAACGAGACGCATCCGGATATCCGCATCAATGCGACCACGCTCGAATGGGGCGTGCCCTTCTACAGCAAGGTCCAGACGGCTGCAGCCGTCGGCCAGCAGCCCGACATCATGACGTACCATCTTTCACGCTTCCCGCTCGCCATTCCCTCGGGCGTGCTTCGGCCGCTGGCGCCTGAAGAACTCGAGGCAGCCGGCATCAAGAAGGAGAATTATGTCGAGGCGAGCTGGAATTCGGCATCCGCCGACGGCAAGGTCTACGGCGTTCCCTTCGACGTGCATTCGGTCGTGCTTTACTACAACAAGAACATTCTGAAGGAAGCAGGCCTGCTCGGGGACGACGGCCTGCCGAAGGGCCTGGACGGTCTCGATAACTTCAACGCGGCGCTCGACAAGATCAAGGCTACCGGCAAGGTCCAGTATCCCCTGTCACTGCACACCGACGAAGGCGGGTCGATGTGGCGCGTGTTCTACACGCTTCTTTCGCAGCAGGGCGCCAAATTTATGGAAGGCGAGGAGATCCTTCCGGGAGATGCGGGCGTCAAGGCGCTTTCGACGATGGCGAACTGGGTATCGTCCGGCTACTCGCCGGAGCTCATTTCCTATGAGGCTTCGATCGCCCTCTTCACTTCCGGCAAGGCGGCCATGCACATCAATGGGGTGTGGGAAGTGCCGACGATGATCGACCTCGAGAAGAACAACAATCTCGGCTTCGAATGGGGCGCCGTCCAGATTCCCGTTCTGATGGGCCAGCCTGCGACTTGGGCGGACTCGCATGCCTTCGCGGTGCCGAACAGCGAAGAAAAGCCGATCAGCCCGGAGAAGCTCAAGGCCGTCCTCGAAATCATCGCCTGGATGAACGAACACAGCATCTCCTGGGCCGGGGCCGGGCACATACCCGCCTACAAGCCCGTGACCGACAGTGCAGAATTCAAGGCGATGCAGCCGAACTCGACCTACGTCAAGCTCGCCGACACCGCGGTCTTCGACCCCGTTTCGCCGCTGGCAGGCGTTGGCGGGCCGATCTACGAGGCGACCCAGAACTTCATCGTGCCTGCCTTGAATGGCCAGCTCGATCCGGCGGATGCGATCGAGCAGATCCGTGAAGAACTGAAGAGCCAGATGTAACGGCTGACTGGCGGACCGGCCGGCCCCCGCGCCGGCCGGTCGGCCGCAGATTCGTCAATGGGGAGGATAATTTCGGTGATGACGAGCGAGAGACGGAGCAAAACGCTGACCGCGGTTCTAATGATCACGCCATTCGTGATCACCTATCTGACGGTCTTCGCCTATCCCGTCTACAAGATGTTCGCCTTGAGCTTTACCAACGCGCCGCTGATCGGCGAAGGCGAGTGGGTCGGCTTCGACAATTATCTAAAGCTGCTCAATCAGAAACTGTTCCTAACATCCGTGTGGAACACCGGCTACTTCGTCGTGCTCACCGTCATTCCAAATACGCTGATCGGTCTCGGGCTGGCGCTGATGGTCGTACGCCTCAGGGGCTGGCTGCAAAGCCTCATCCTGGTGTTGTTCTTCCTCCCCTATATCCTTCCGGTCTCGGTCGTGACGCAGATCTGGGAGTGGGTGCTCGATCAGCAATTCGGGATTGCCCAGAACGTGATCGAGTTCTTCACCGGCAGACGCATCAGTGTCTTTCGCGATCCTCTATGGGCGATGCCCATGGTGGCTCTCGTCACCATCTGGTGGACCAACGGCTTCAATCTACTGCTCTTCATAGCGGGTCTGCGCAACATTCCGGCGGATTACTACGAGGCGGCTATGCTCGACGGCGCGACGCGCTGGCAGTGCTTCAAGCGCATCACCTGGCCGTTGATCTGGCCGGTGACGGCACTCGTCCTGACGCTGCAGCTCATCCTGCAGCTCAAGATCTTCGACCAGGTCTATCTGATGACGGAAGGCGGTCCCTTCAATTCGACCTACGTCCTGCTGCAGCTCGTCTATCGCGAGGCGTTCCGCCTCAATCATGGCGGCATCGGTTCGGCCGTGGCGGTCTTCCTGTTCCTGATCATCGTGACCGTATCGGTGCTGCAATACCAGCTGCTGCGCGTAAGGGGGCGCTGAGCCATGCAACGGAAATCCGTCGGCAACATTCTTCTTCTGCTTCTTACGCTCTGCGTCGCCTGCATGTGGGCCTTTCCCCTCTATTGGGCAGCGGTGACGTCGATGAAGCCGGAACAGGAGGTCATCAGCAAAACGACCTTCATTCCGGACGTCTTCAACTTCTCGGCCTATTATTTCGCCCTGTTCGAGACCAATCTCGCAACCTGGTACGTGAACTCGCTCGTCACCTCGATCACGGTCACCGTGGTCGTGATCCTGATCAGCGTCATGTGCGCGTATGCGCTGTCGCAGATCGTTTTTGCGGGTCGGCGGCTTCTTTACGGGATCATTCTCGCGAGCTTCATGGTTCCCTCGCAGGCACTGGTCGTTTCGCAGTTCGTGCTGATGTATCGCTTCGGCCTGATCAACAGCTGGGGCGGCATCATCCTGCCGCAGCTCATCGTCCCGGTCGTCGTGATCGTCTACAAGCAATTCTTCGATTCGGTCCCGAAGGAACTGCGCGAGGCTGCGAAGCTCGACGGCTGCGGCGATTTCCAGATCCTGTTCCGGCTTTACCTGCCGCTCAACTGGGGGATAACCACGGCGCTGGCGATCATCACCTACATCATGGCATGGAACGCCTTTCTTTGGCCGTTCCTCGTCACCAATTCGGAGGAGATGATGACGGTGACCGTCGGCATTACCCAGGTCGACGACGCCTTCGGCGTGAAATATGCGCGTGACATGGCCGTCGCCATTCTCGCGGCGATGCCGGTCGCGCTCGCCTATCTGCTCTTCCAGAAGCGAGTGACGCAGGCGCTGATGCTGTCATCCGGGATCAAGGGCTGAGCCGGCGATCTGCGGCGGTTTCGACCGCCTCGGATCGGAATTCGTGAAGTGAAACAGTGCGACAATTGGCGGAGGGGCGTGTTATCAGCGCAGATCACGCCTGAGCCGGAGCGGCAGTAGCAGAGTATGGAGACGAAGCTTCTTACAGTGGACCCGATCAAGGATGCCGATGTCGTTCAGGCCTTGGGCTCGGCAACGCGCATCGAGATCCTCAACCTTTTGCGCCTGAAGGGGCCTCTGAACGTCAACGAGATCGCAACCCATATGGGCCTGCCGCAATCGACGACGGCAACCAACCTCAAGTCGCTGGAGAGAGCCGGCCTCATCCAGACGCACACGATGAAGGCGACCAAGGGCAATCAGAAGATCTGTTCCAGCATCTATGGCGAGATCCTCATCCGTTTCGACGACCGCACCAATCTTTCAGACGACGTCGTGACCGTCAGCATGCCGATCGGCCTTTTCACCGAATTCGAGGTGGAAGCGCCCTGCGGACTCTGTTCCGTCAACAACGTCATAGGCATGCTCGACGTCCAGGAAGTCTTTCTCGATCCGCAGCGCATGCAGGCCGCACTGCTCTGGTTCACGCGCGGCTATGTCGAATACAAGTTTCCAAACAATGCCAAGGTCACGGGACGGACGGTCCGCAAGATCGAGTTCTCCGCCGAACTGAGCTCCGAGACGCCGGCCACCAACGCCAACTGGCCCTCCGATATCTCAATCTGGATCAACGGCATTAAGGCCGGCTACTGGACGTCGCCCGGCGATTATGGCGACCGGCGGGGCATGTATTCGCCGGCCTGGTGGAAACTCAGCGGCTCGCAATACGGCAAGCTCAAGACCTGGACCATCGACGACCGCGGTACCTGGATCGACGGCGCGATGGTGTCGACTCAGACGATAAACGCTCTCGGCATACCGGATCATCATTCGATACGTTTCCGGATAGGCATCGACGAGAACGCGGAGAACCCCGGAGGGCTCAACATCTTCGGCAAGGGTTTTGGCGATTTCGACCAGGACATCGTCATGACGATCTATTTCTAGTCCAGAGTGTGCGGAACAGAAGGGCCGACGGTCGAATCCCGTCAGCGGCGCTTCATCTTCTCGCTTCCTCCGCGACCGGGAACTTCCAGCTTCCGTCGAGGACTCGCATCTGGGGCCGATATAGGCGGACCATGTAGTTCCACCCTTCGGGTGTCGGCAGGCAG
>ATWE01000010.1 GCA_000421085.1 Ensifer sp. USDA 6670 | reverse complement strand
GAGCGCATGAAGGTGCTGCTCATGGTGTCGCGTTTCGGCCATTGCCTGAACGATCTTCTCTACCGCTGGAAGATCGGCGCCTTGCCGATCGACATCGTCGGCGTCGTTTCCAACCACTTCGACTACCAGAAGGTGGTCGTCAACCACGACATCCCCTTCCACTGCATCAAGGTGACGAAGGAGAACAAGCCGAAGGCCGAAGCCCAGCTGATGGACGTGGTCGAGCAGACGGGCGCCGAGCTGATCGTGCTTGCCCGCTACATGCAGGTGCTTTCGGATGCGCTGTGCAAGAAGATGTCGGGGAAGATCATCAACATCCACCACTCCTTCCTGCCGTCGTTCAAGGGGGCGAACCCCTACAAGCAGGCCTATGAGCGCGGCGTGAAGCTGATCGGCGCGACGGCGCATTACGTCACCGCCGATCTCGACGAGGGCCCGATCATCGAGCAGGACATCGCCCGCATCACCCATGCGCAGTCGGCCGAGGACTACGTCTCGATCGGCCGCGACGTCGAAAGCCAGGTGCTGGCCCGCGCCGTGCACGCCCATATCCACCACCGCTGCTTCATCAACGGCAACCGCGTCGTCGTCTTCCCGCCGAGCCCCGGTTCCTACGCGTCGGAACGGATGGGCTGAGGTCCTACTCGCCGCAAACCGCGGCGATCCGAGACTTTCGAAAAGCACCATCGACAGCTGCGGCGCTCGCGCCGTGGCTGGAGGATGGGTGCGGCAATACAGCGCCGCGCGTCTTATCAGACGCGCAAAGGTCGCTGTAGCACTTTGATCTGCTGCATGTTTTTGTCCTTTAATCGAATACGATTAAAGGACAAAAACATGCAGTAGTCTCCGGTGGCCTGCCACGCTCTCAAATGTGCAGCGCGTGCCCCAGTGCCTTGAACGCTGCCTCCTGGAAAGCTTCCGATTGCGTCGGATGCGCATGGATGGTGCCGGCGATGTCCTCCAGCCGCGCGCCCATCTCGATCGCCAGCGCAAAAGTCGCCGACAGTTCCGAAACGCCGTGGCCGACAGCCTGGATGCCGAGGACCAGGTGGTTGTCGGCGCGGGCGATGACCCGCACGAAGCCGTCCTCGGAGAGCGTCGTCATGGCGCGGCCGTTCGCATGGAAGGGAAATTGGCCGATCTTGACGTCGATCCCGGCGGCGCGCGCCTCTTCCGGCGAGAGGCCGGCGGCAACGATTTCCGGGTCGGTGAAGCAGACCGCGGGAATGCAGCGCCTGTCCCAGCTCCGCTTGCGGCCGACGACGATTTCCGCCACCATTTCGCCCTGTGCCATCGCCCGGTGCGCCAGCATCGGCTCGCCGGTCACGTCGCCGATCGCATAGACGCCGCGCATCGAGGTGCGGCATTGGTCGTCGATGCGGATGAACCTGCCCGACCGGTCGAGGTCGATCTCTTCAAGCCCCCAACCTTCCGTCACCGGCCGTCGGCCGACGGTGACGAGGACTTTCTCCGCCGGGACCTCGAAGGCGCGTCCGTTCTCCTCGGCAAGCAAGCCCCGCCGATCGGCGGAGAGCCGTTTGGCCGCGGTGCGGGTGAAGACCTCCACACCGAGTTCGCCGAGCCGCTTCATGACCGGCTTCGAAAGATCGGCGTCGTATTGCGGCAGGATCCGGTCCAGCGCTTCGAGCACGGTGACCTTGGAGCCCAGCTTGGCGAAGGCGGTTCCGAGTTCGAGCCCGATATAGCCGCCGCCGATCACCGCGAGCGTCTCGGGTATTTCGGTCAGCGCAAGCGCCTGGGTCGAGGAGATGACGCTTCCCCCGAAGGGAAGATCGGGAAGCTCGACCGGTGCCGACCCGGTCGCAATGACGATGGCTTCCGCGCGAATGCGCTGTAGGCCGGTTTCGGTCTCCACGTCCACCGTCTTGCCGTCGACGAAGCGCCCCTCGCCGATAACCGCCTTGACGCCAGCCTTTTTCAGGAGCCCGGTGACGCCGCTGTTGAGCCGGCCGACGATGCCGTCCTTCCAGGCGATCGTCCGCCGGAGGTCGATTGCCGGCGCATTCAACGAGAGGCCGAGCGGGCTTTTGCCCGAGGCAGCCGTGCGGAGCTTGTGATATTCGTCCGCCGCATGGATCAGCGCCTTCGACGGAATGCAGCCGACGTTCAGGCAGGTGCCGCCGGCCTTCGCTTTCTCGACGATCACCGTGTTGACGCCGAGCTGGCCGGCGCGGATCGCCGCGACATAGCCGCCGGGGCCGGCGCCGAGAACCAGGAACTTGCAGGAGATTTCCTTCATGGATGCCTATCCTTCAACGAAAATCAGCGCCGGCGTTTCGAGCAGCGTCTTCAGGCGCTGAACGAAGACCGCGGCATCCCAGCCATCGATGACCCGGTGATCGAAGCTCGACGACAGATTCATGATTTTGCGCGGGACGAATTGTGCGCCGTCCCAGAGGGGGCGGACGGCAATCTTGTTGACGCCGACGATCGCCACCTCCGGATGGTTGATGACCGGCGTAGAAGCGATTCCGCCGATGGCACCGAGCGAGGAGATGGTGATGGTCGAGCCGGTGAGCTCGTCGCGCGTCGCGGTTCCGGTACGGGCGGCGTCCGCCAGCCGGTTGAGCTCGGCCGCGCAGTCCCATATCCCGCGCGCCTCGGCATGGCGCACCACCGGAACGGTCAGCCCGGCGGGCGTCTGGGTGGCGATGCCGATATGGACGGCGGCGTGGCGGTGAATGACGCCGGCATGGTCGTCGAAAGTGGCGTTGACGCCGGGCTGCTCGGCGACGGTCTTTACCAGCGCGCGCATCAGGAAAGGCAGGATCGTGAGCTTGGGCTGCTCGGGCTTGCGGTCGCGGTTCATCGTCGTGCGCAGATCCTCGAGCGCCGTCATGTCCACCTCTTCCACATAGGTGATGTGGGGGATGCGTGACGTAGAGAGCGACATCTTCTCGGCGATCCGACGCCTGAGGCCGGTCATCCTGACCTCCTCGACGGCGGTCTTGCGGACGAGGCCGGTCTGAGCCGGCAGCGGCTCGGCGCCACGGCTGATGAAGAGATCGAGGTCCTCATGGGTGATCCGGCCGGCCGGCCCGGTGCCGGCTACCTGCCGGAGATCGATGCCGCTCTCTCTGGCGCGCAGCCGCACCGCCGGGGAGGCGAGCGGCTTTGCCGAAAGATCCGGCGCTTCGCGCGGCGCCGGTGCGGGTCTCGGCGCAGCCTTTTCAGATTTCGCAGTTGTCTTCGCCTCGAGCCGGGAGGAGACGGCAACGGGCTCGTCCAGCACCTTTTCGGCCAGCGCCTCCGGGACGCTGTCCGGGGCAGCTTCGCCCGCCTCGCCGGATGTCTCGATCCTGACCAGCGGCGCCTTCACCGCGACCGTGTCGCCGACTTCCGCTCCGAGCCACAGGACCTTGCCGGTGACGGGCGAGGGGATTTCGACCGTGGCCTTGTCGGTCATGACGGCGGCGAGCACCATGTCTTCGCGCACCGGGTCGCCGGGCCTCACATGCCACTCGACGAGCTCGGCCTCCGCGACACCCTCGCCGACATCCGGCATCTTGATGATGAATTCACCCACGGGTCAGCCCTCCATCGCTTCGGCGAGCGCACGCCCGACGCGTGCCGGACCGGGGAAATAATCCCACTCCTGCGCGTGCGGATAGGGCGTGTCCCAACCCGTTACCCGGACGACCGGAGACTCGAGGTGATAGAAGCAGTGCTCCTGAACGAGAGCGGCGAGCTCGGCACCGAATCCCGAGGTCAGCGTCGCCTCGTGCACGACCACGCACCGCCCGGTCTTCTTCGCCGATTGCACGATCGTCTCGAGGTCGAGCGGCAACAGGCTGCGCAGATCGATCACTTCCGCGTCGATACCCGTTTCCTCGGCTGCCGCAAGCGCCACATGCACCATCGTGCCATAGGCGATGACAGTCACGCCTGAGCCCTTGCGGCGTATCTCGGCCTTGCCGATCGGGATCGTATAGTGCCCGTCCGGAACGTCGCCGAGCTCGTGCTTGGACCAGGCCGTGACCGGGCGTTCGTGGTGGCCGTCGAAGGGACCGTTATAAAGCCGCTTCGGCTCCAGGAACATCACCGGGTCCGGATCCTCGATCGCCGAGATGAGGAGGCCCTTGGCGTCATAGGGGTTCGACGGCACGACGACCTTCAGCCCGCAAACATGGGTGAAGAGCGCCTCCGGGCTCTGGCTATGGGTCTGGCCGCCGAAAATGCCGCCGCCCGTCGGCATGCGCACGACGATCGGGCAGGTGAAGTCGCCGTTCGAGCGATAGCGGATCCGCGCGGCCTCCTGCGTGAGCTGGTCGTAAGCGGGATACATATAATCGGCAAACTGAATCTCGACGCATGGTTTCAGCCCGTAGGCGGCCATGCCGATGGCCGTGCCGACGATGCCGGACTCGCTGATGGGGGTATCGAAGCAGCGCGTCTTGCCGTACTTCGCCTGGAGCCCCTGGGTGCAGCGGAAAACGCCGCCGAAATAACCGACGTCCTCGCCGAAGACGACGACATTTTCGTCGCGCGCCATCGACACGTCCATGGCGCTGCGCACCGCTTCGATCATCGTCATTCTGGCCATATCAGTACCCCGCCTTCTGCCGTTGACGGCGGATATGCGGCGGCATCTCTGCATAGACGCCTTCGAAGATATCCCGCACCGACGGCCGGCCGCCGGCATGCAGCGTTCCGTGGCGTTCCGCTTCCTTCTGCGCCTGTATCACTTCGTCCATGATTTCCGCCTCCGCCTGCGCATGCCGTTCCTCCGACCAGGCGCCGCGCAGGATCAGGTGTTTCTTCAGGCGCAGGACCGGATCGCCGAGCGGCCAGGCTTCCGATTCCGTTTTCGGGCGATAGGCGCTCGGATCGTCGGAGGTCGAATGGGCGCCGACGCGGTAGGTCACGTATTCGATCAGCGTCGGACCGAGATTGAGCCGCGCCCGCTCGGCCGCCCAGCGCGCCACCGCATAGACGGCCAGGTAGTCGTTGCCGTCGACCCTGAGCGCCGGTATGCCGAAGCCCAGACCCCTTGCGGCGAAGGTGCCGGAGCCGCCTCGGGCGATGCCCTGGAAAGTGGAGATCGCCCACTGGTTGTTGACGATGTTGAGAATGACGGGTGCCTTGTAGGTGGAGGCGAAGACCAGCGCGGAGTGGAAATCCGACTCGGCGGTCGAGCCGTCGCCGATCCAGCCGGCGGCGATGCGCGTATCGTTCTTGATGGCGGATGCCATGGCCCAACCAACCGCCTGGACATATTGGGTGGCGAGGTTGCCTGATATCGTAAAGAAGCCATGCTCCTTGGAGGTGTACATGACGGGCAATTGCCGGCCGTGGCAGGGATCGAGCTCGTTCGAGAAGATCTGGTTCATCATCTCGACCATGGGATAGTCGTCGGCAATCAGGAGCCCCGCCTGGCGATAGGTCGGAAAATTCATGTCGCCCTTGCGAAGCGCCTTGCGGAAGGCGCAGCTTACCGCCTCTTCGCCGAGGTGCTGCATATAGAAGGACGTCTTGCCCTGGCGCTGCGCCATCAGCATGCGCGCATCGAAGGCGCGCAGCAGCATCATGTGCCTGAGACCCGTCAGCAGTTCCTCATCGGAAAGAAAGCCGGCCCAGGGGCCGACCGCCTCGCCGTCGCGGTTGAGCACCCGGATGATCGAATAGGCGAGGTCGCGGATCTCCTCGGGGTCCACATCGACTCCCGGCCGCGGTACCGAGCCCGCCTTTGGTATCTTCACGTTGGAGAAATCGGGCAGATCGCCCGGCCGGACGGCCGGTTCGGGGACATGCAGGCTCAATCGGCTGAATTCATCCATGCGGGTTCCGGCCTCCCTTCCGGATTGCGCGTCGCGCAACTCGATGCCCGGAAGAACGGCGCTGCCGCTTGGCGGTTCCCGGCTGCCGCCGGGCGCTCCTCCGCGCCGCCACAGCTCCCGTTCTCCCAACAGGACAGGCTCACAGACTGCCACGAGTCAGGGGCCAGATGAAGGGCTTTCGCCGCCGCGCCCGGCTGCTGCGCGAAGAAAGACAGATTCGTGCCGGCGCTCCCGCGGCGCACGTTCGTGCGCCCATGCCGGTGCTGTCGGCGGGTAATTTTATTTCGTGAGACGGTTGGTGAGCCCTTAGAGCCCTTCAGGGTTAAATGGAACCAGTTCTGTTGGCTCAAACGGAGTCGGATGGTCGACCGGCCGGCGCGCGGCGTAGCCAAAGCTTACGTCCAAGCCGGCCGGCCGATCAGGCGGCCCGTTTCAGCCAACCCGCAGGGCCGGGCATCTTTCCGCCAGGATCAGAGGCGATCGTCTCGGACGTACATCCAGGTACGCCCCTTCGCCGATCGCCTCTGCCCTGACGAAAACCTGCTCCGGCAGAACTGCTTCCATTTAACCCTGAAGGGCTCTAGACCGGTGGCGCGATCTCTATGGGGCTGCCGTCGGAAAAGCGCGACAGGCGGAACTCGGAGGGATCGACGATGGGCCGGTCTCCGGTGACGAGATCGGCGACGAGATGTCCGGCGCCGGGGCCGATGCCGAAGCCGTGGCCGGAGAAGCCGGTAGCGATGACGAGGCCCGGCAGCTCTTGCGCAGGCGAAATGACCGGCACGACGTCCGGCGTGACATCGATCAGGCCGGCCCAGATCTGCAGCGGCTCGACGGTGCGGAGCTTAGGCAGAGCCTTCCTTGCTTCCTCGAATGCCTTGAGCACGGATTTCGGATCGGGCCGCGGATCGAGGATGCGGTGGCGCTCGAAGGCGCCCGGCCGATCGAGGGGCACGGATGCGATTTCGAAAAGCTCGCGCCAGCTCTGGGCGCTCAGGCCCGCCTGCACGGCTTCGCCCTCGGCCCTTCTCGCCGCGCGAAAATCGCGGAAGAATGCGAGTGTGTCCGGCACCAGCGGATGCAGATTGGCACCCGCGGTGGCGATCGTGTAGCCGCCGTCGAGGCGTTTGCGATAGGCGTAAGTCGCCGTTGCGCCGGCGCCGTCCGGGCCGCCCTCGACCGGTGCTGTCCTGAGCACGGTGTTGCGCACCTTCAGCTGCGGCAGCCGAATGCCGAGGCCTTTGCAGAAGAGCCGCGACCAGGCGCCGCCAGCAAGCACCACCGTCGACGTTTCGATGCGGCCCTTTTCGGTGATGACGGCGCTTACCCGACCCGCACTCTTCTCGATCCCCCGCACCGCACAGCCGGTCACGATATGTGCGCCGGCACGGCGTGCTCCGGCCGCGATTGCGGGCACCGCTCTCTGCGGCTCGGCTCGGCCATCGCTCGGCGTATAGAGCGCGCCTTTGTAGCGGATTGCCGCTCCGGCCATGCGCTCGAAGGTCTCGTCGGCGGTGAGCTGGCGGCTGTCGACGCCATGGGGCTTCGCAAGCGCGAGCCAGGCGTCGCGGTTGGCGACGTCCTGCTCCGTTTCGGAAATGTAGAGAATGCCGCTCCGGCGGAATCCGGTCTCGCCTCCGACGCGTGTATCGAGCGTGTCCCAGATTTTCAGCGCCTCGATCGCCAGCGGAATCTCGCGCCGATCGCGGCCCATGACGCGCACCCAACCCCAATTGCGGCTCGATTGCTCGCCGCCGAGAACGCCCTTCTCGCAGAGGACGACTTTCACGCCGCGTTCGGCCAGAAAAAGAGCGGTGCTCACTCCGATGATGCCGCCGCCGATGATGACGACGTCGGCACTTCCGGGCAGCGAAGGATCGGTTTCAACTGAGTCGAGAGCGGGGCCGGGCATGATCATCTCTTGGGGTTTGTTCAGCTATTTCTATCGCTGCATCCAATGTCGGCTTCGATCAAGCCCGCGTCGCCGGTTTCGGGCGGCGATGCACAGTTCCGGTGCCCGAATGTCCCGCGTAGTCTTTGAGCGGTCGCGCCTTCCCGTCTCCTGCGCCAGGCTTTATGTTCGCTCCATGCGCGATACCCAAGCCGACCCCCGCCCGATCCTCCGCATCGACTTCCCGCCGGACAGCCGTCTCGGGCGCGGCAAGATCATGCTTTTGGAACACATCCGCGAGACTGGCTCCATTTCCGCGGCCGGGCGGGCCATGGACATGTCTTACCGGCGTGCCTGGCTGCTGGTCGACGCCTTGAACCGTATGTTCAAGGAGCCGGCAGTCGACTCCCAGCGTGGCGGCAAACAGGGCGGCGGCGCCGTCGTCACCGCTTTCGGCCACATGCTGATCGAGCGCTTCCGGGCGATGGAGGCGAAGGCACAGGCCGCGATTGCCGACGATCTCGATTGGCTGGACGCCATGCGCGACTGCAAAGGGGCTCCGCAGGAGGAGCCGACCGCAAGTGGCTCTAATAATCGAGGGCGACGGTCTTGATGATGGCGTGCACCTGCTTTCCCGGCTGAAGCGCGAGCGCATCACGGGAGACGGTCGTGACTCGCGCGGCAATGACGTTGCCGCCGCAGTCTACGCGCACGTCGACGCTGCCTAACCGCGGCGACGAGAGGCCGACGATCGTTCCCGGAAGAACGTTGAGGGCGCTGATGCCGTCCGGGCGACGGGTCGCCAGCATGACGTCGCGTGCCGCAACGAAGAGGCGCAGACTTTGCCCGGGCTCGGCGACGAGATGCGGCACGCGGATCAGGCAGTCGCCGGCGCGCACCACAGTCAGTTCGTGGGCTCCGTCCTGACTGTCGACGATGCCTTCGATCAACGCGCCCGCGTCTCGCCGGTCGGCGGCGGATGTCGGGAACGGCTCGTTCAGAACGGCCGCCGTTTTGCCGGAGGCCTTGACCCGGCCGTTTTCCATGACGACGACCCGCTCCGCCAGCCGCGCCACTTCAGCCACCGAATGACTGACATAGACGATCGGAATCCGCGTCTCGTCGCGTAGCCGCTCCAGATAGGGCAGGATTTCGGCTTTTCTGGCGTCGTCGAGCGCGGCGAGCGGCTCGTCCATCAGGAGCAGGCGGGGGGAAGCGAGCAGCGCCCGGCCGATGGCGACGCGCTGCCGCTCGCCGCCCGAGAGCCTCGAGGGCATCCGATCGAGCAAATGGCCGATGCCGAGCATTTCGACGATCCTGCCGAATTCGGTCGCGAACTCAGGCTTTGGCCGGGCCGCGCCTGCAAACCAGCGGCCATAGGCAAGATTTCCGCGGACGCTCAAATGCGGAAAGAGGCGGGCTTCCTGGAACACATAGGCGAAGCGCCGGCGGTGGACGGGGGTAAAAAGCCGGCGCTCACTGTCGGCGATCGTGTCGCCGTCGAGCACGATGCGGCCCTGATCGGGCCGAAGGAGGCCGGCGATGATGTTGACGAGCGAGGTCTTGCCGGAGCCGGAGCGGCCGAAAAGAGCGGTCACCCCGCCCTCCGAGCCGAAGGCGGCGTCGATCGCGAAAGAGCCGAGCCGAAGGCGCGCTTCGACCTCGAGCCTCATGCCGCCACCGTCCGCCGCGCTGCGGCTGCAGCCATGGCTTCCGAAAGCATCAGGGCCGTCATCGAAATAACGACGGAGATCGCGGCAAGGCGCATCGCGCCGGCGTCGCCGCCCGGCACCTGTGTGAAGGTATAGATCGCGGCGGAAAGCGTCTGCGTCTCGCCGGGAATATTGGAGACGAAGGTGATGGTCGCGCCGAATTCGCCCATGGCCTTGGCGAAAGAGAGGATCATGCCGGCGAGGATTCCGGGAAGGATCAGGGGCAGGGTGACCGTCAGGAATATCCAGGCAGGGCTTGCCCCAAGTGTACCGGCCGCTTCTTCGAGCTTGCGGTCGACTGCTTCGATCGACAGCCGGATGCTGCGGACCATCAATGGGAAGCCCATCACCGCGCAGGCGAGCGCCGCTCCCGTCCAGCGGAAGGAAAAGACCAGCCCGAAATTCTCGGCGAGAAAGGCGCCCACCGGTCCGCGCCGGCCGAAAAGGAGCAGCAGAGCGAAGCCGGTAACCACAGGCGGCAGGATCAGCGGCATATGGACAAGGCCGTTCAGGAGCGACTTGCCCCAGAAGCGGCCGCGCGCAAGGACCATCGAGACGAGGAGCGCCGGCGGCAGGCTCGCAAGCATCGCGACGGTGGCGACCCGCAGGCTCAGGCGGACGGCCGTCCACTCCGCGTCGCTCAATGCCATCCAGTCCACGCTCGTACTCCCGTTCCTGATGCGCCGTGTCGTGCAATCATTCGGCAAGTTCTATTCCAGAACCGTGAAGCCCTCGGCCTGGAAAAGCGCCGCCGCCTTCGGCGAGCGGACGAATTCGAGATAGGCGGCGGCATCGGCGTTCCTGCTGTCCGCGGTGATCGCCATCGGGTAGATGATCGGCGGGTGGCTGTCCTCGGGGAAGGTGCCGACCACTTTCACATTGGCGTCGGCTGCGGCGTCGGTTCGGTAGACGATGCCGTAGGGTGCCTCCCCGCGCGACACGAGGAGAAGGGCGGCGCGTACGCTTTCGGCGCCGGCGACCCTGGTGGCAACGCTCGGCCACAGCCCGAGCTTTTCCAGCGCGGCCTTGCCGTACTTGCCGGCCGGCACCGAATCCACGGCTCCCATGGCCAGTCGTCCGTCACCGAGAAGACCGCCAAGGTCGAGACCCGGCGCGATCTCGACAGCCCGGGCGTCCGACTTGCCGGAGACGAGGACGATACGATTGCCGAGCAGGTTGGAACGCGTGCCGGCCTTGATCAGCTTCCTGTCGGCAAGGTAATCCATCCAGGCGAGGTCGGCCGAGATGAACACATCGGCGGGCGCGCCCTGTTCGATCTGTTTCGCCAGCGCCGAACTCGCCGCATAGGATACGGTCGCTTCCTTGCCGGTCTGCCTGAGCCATTCGCCGTTGATCGCATCGAGCGCGTTCTTGAGGCTCGCGGCGGCAAAGACGGTGACCTTCTCCGCCGCCTGGGCCGGTGCAAAGGCCGTCCCCGCAAGGACAACGCCTAGCGCCAGTGACACGCCCTTGAGCCAGTCTCTTCTCGTTGTCACACCCATCTCTCCCGGTTCGTGATATTTCCTAGGATATAACGCTTCGGTCTTCTGGTTACCGCTATATTCGTAGAAATACAATGCGGCCGTTGCGCTGTTGTCGATCGCTACGGAAGATTGAGATTCTGACGAGGAAGCTGCCCTTGGGGTCCGCGATTGGCAGGATTCCGCCGGGATGGCAGCTTTGCGCCCTCCCTCCGGCCGGAAAGGCCGGTGGAGTCACGTCCCAAGAGCAGACGTTCCCCGAGACGACTTTCCGACCCGCGCTACTCGCCTTTGCTGGAAAGCAATTCGTCGAGCTGCTCCAGTTGTTCGGGCAATGCGGCCGCCGAGCCCTGCAGTGCTTCCTCAAGCGCCTCCTTGGACGGATAGGCTTCGTGGAAAGTCAGCAGCGTCTTCCCGCCCTGATCCTCGAAGGTTACGGTCGTGACCGCGCCCTCTTCGCCCTCGTCGTTGGTCCAAACGATGCGCTCGTTCGGCACCACCTCGAGATACCTGCCGTAGAAGGCCATGGTGTCCGAACCTTCGACGCCGAATTCCAGCCGATATTTGCCGCCGGTTCGGACGTCCATATCGCACGATACGAGCGACAAGCCGGACACCGATTTTGGCACCCACCAGCGCCGGAACAGCTCGGGCTGGCTCCATGCTCTGTAAACCGTGCTCGCCGGCGCATTGAATGTCCGCGTTACGACGAGTTCGCGGTCCCCTTTGCGCTCGACTGACGTGCGGTTCTGCGTGCCACCTGCCCTGTCAACTCGCTGACTCATCGCTTCCCTCCCGTTTCATTTCGCTAATGATTTCGTCCAATGCTTCGAAGCGGGCCTCAAAGAGCTTGCGATGCGCCAAGATCCACTCGGCCTCCGCCTGGAGCCCGCGTTTCCCAAGCTTGCAGGTTCTCACCCGCCCGACCTTCTGCGTGACGACGAGCCCCGCTCGCTCGAGAACCTGGATGTGCTTCTTCATGCCGGTCAACGTCATCTGGAACTTATCCGCGAGACTTGTGATCGACGCGTCCCCTCGGCCGAGCTGATCGATGATCCCGCGGCGGGTCGCGTCGGACAGCGCCGCGAACGAGAGATCGAGAAGGGAACTTACATACTGAACCATATAGTTCCGTTTCTAACCTACTTGCGCAGGAAGCGCAAGCGCCCCGAATTTTCGCTCCCGTAGACCGGTCATTCGAGGTTATCCACTTGCGGTGGGCAGCAAAATCGTCTGCTGCGGGCGAGTGGACCCTCGAGCCGCTGATGAACAAATTTCAGCTTTCAGTGCCTGCTCACCGAAAGCAGCCCGCCGGCTAACGGCCCCATCCCCCCAGAGCTGTAGCTCGGGCATTGTTCGTTTCTCCATCGGCCAATTAAGGCCAAGGAGAACGGAAATGGCTTACTCTCAATACGATCCTGCAATTCAAGGACGCGCTGCTTGGAATGTCGGAAAGACAGTAGGCGCGAAGCGGCATTTCACACAAAAGCAAATCTGGGCGATCCGCTTCTTCCTCGATCGCGAAGGACGCCTACGTGACCGTGCTCTTTTCGATCTGGCAATCGCCCAGTGCGACGATCGTTCCGGGCGAGCTTCTCAGCGAGTTCAGTAACAAGCCGACTGCTCTAACCGCTCGGCGCCCGAGGCGGAAAAAACTTAGCTACTTGACGAAGTTTTTGCTTGCGCCACCGGAAAATTGGGCAATAGTTAGCGACATGGCTAAGCATGATCCTGATCTCTCGCTACTCTTCCATGCGCTGGCTGATCCGACCCGCCGGTCGATCCTGGCCCGGCTCGCCGAAACACCTGCGCGGGTAACGGATCTGGCTGGGCCCACGGGACTGCGGCTGCCCACGGTGATGCGGCACCTTTCCGTGCTGGAGGAGGCAGGGTTGATCACCACGTCCAAGGACGGGCGGATACGCACCTGCGCCATCGTACCCGAGGCTCTGGATCCGGTGCGGACATGGCTCGATGAACAGCGGGCCATCTGGGCGGCTCGGCTCGACCGGTTGGACGCATTTGTGATGAATGTGATGAAGGAAAGCGAAGAATGACTCAGAACCTGGCTACCGGCAGTGCGATCAGTGCTGCGCCTGATGATGGAAGCAACCGTTTTGCAACGCTCACCTTCGAACGGGACGTGGCAGCGCCATTGGCCGTGCTGTGGGAGGCATGGACAGCCCCGGCCGCGCGGGCGATCTGGGCTGCACCATCGCCCTCAGTCACCGTGGAGTTCTTGGAGGCCGACACCAGGGTGGGTGGTCGCGAGATCTCGCTCTGCAAGGCAGAGGGCCAGCCGGACATCCGCTGCGAGAATGGCTGGCTTGTGTTGCAGCCAGCGGTGTGCAGTGTGAACTACGAGGTGATCTCGTCCGAAGGCGTGACGCAATCAGCAGCGCTGGTGACGGCAGGTCTTTCTGGCACGCACGAGCGCAGCCGGCTGGTCGTGACGGTGCAGCTTTCCTCGCTGGCGCAGGACATGGAGGCAGGCTACCGGGAAGGCTTCGGTGCCGGCCTGGACAACCTCGCGGGCGCGGCCGAACGAACCATGGTGCTGCAGCGGGTAATCCAGGCACCGCGATCCATCGTGTGGGGCGCGTGGATGAACCCTGAAACGCTGCCGCAATGGTGGGGGCCGGAAGGTTTCTCCTGTCGCACGCAAAGGATCGACCTGCGGACGGGCGGCGAATGGGTTTTCGACATGATCGCGCCTGATGGCACGGTCTTCCCGAACCACCACCTCTATATCGAGGTCCGGCCCGAGGAGAGGGTCGGCTATACGCTGCTGTGGGGCGAGCACGGGCCGAAACATGCGGACGCCTGGGCCTCGTTCGAGGATCAGGACGGGGCGACGAAAGTCACGCTGGGCATGGTATTCAGCACGGCTGCCGAGTTTCAGGAGGCGAAGGGCTTCGGTGCCGTGGAACTGGGTCTGCAAACTCTGGGCAAACTGGAACGCTTCGTCACATCCCGCTGAATGCTGCGGCTTCCCATCAGTCCGAAATGGACTTGCCGAAATCGGAGGGCTTAGGGAAGCGGCTCGCTCCAGACGATCGGGGGCAAGGGGCGTAGCCGCCATCACCTTGAGTTGTGAAGGACCGCTTCTGGAGTGGGCGCGGCCAGCTCGGAACAGCTGAATTGAGGTCGGCTACTGAATGGCGGGGATCGCTTCTCCGCGTCGCCAAACCGGAATGGCAGCTGACGGCCCCATATCAGCCATTGCCCTCCTTGTCTGAGTCCCTTCCCTCCAGGCTGGGTCCAAACGGCTTCGCCGGCCAGCGGCCAGGGTTTCTTGGTCAAAGGCATGTCGGTCCTTTCGGTCGTACGATTGGCGATGGCCGGATCGCCGGCCTTTGAGAACAACGGAAGGCGGGCTGAAGCCCGCATACCTCTTCGTCGACGACCGCCTGCGAAGAAGTCACAACAATAGCGGTTGAAGCTTTCTTGCCTTCACGGCGGTAACTGTGCGGAGCCATCCGTATTGACTATGACCTGCGCCAGGCGTGCAGCCTGAGGTTCAGCCCCCCTTCAGGTAACCCAGCCCCTCGACGATCTTTCCGTTCCGGACGCGCATGATGTTGACGCCGCGAACTCGGTCCGCTTCGCGCTCGCTCCAGCGAAGCTGCCAGCGGATAATCCCGCGGTCGCCCATCGCGGAGATTTCCTCAGCTTTGAAAACAAGGTTGGTGGACGACGCCACTCCCTTCCAGAAAGCGAGGCAAGCCTCACGCCCTTCGTAGCGCGCTCCGTCCGGGGCCGGAGCCGTATTTTCGAGAACGCAGCTTTCGCCGATGAGACCATCGAGGTCTTCGGGGCGATGCTTTTCAAATGCGTCGTTGAAGCGTTCCATGATCTCGCGGGTAACTTTGGTGCCACTGGTCATTTCTCTCACCTCATGAACGATCCGTCAGGGACATGATCAGGGTGGCGCCGCAAAGCGGCGCCGCTGAAACGGAAGAATTGTACAGACAGGTCTGTCTGTATTGCAGTATACAGACCTGTCTGTTATGGTCAAGCGATGACGCAGAAGAAATCTAACGGCCAGTCAGAAGCCAGTCCCGCACGGCGTCGCTTGCTCGACACCGCCACACGGCTTTTTTACGAGGATGGCATCCATGCTGTCGGCATCGACCGCATCATTGCGGAAGCGGGCGTAGCCAAGGCTACCTTCTATAACCACTTTCCCGCGAAGGATGATCTCGTCGTCGCATATCTCGAAGAGATAGACCGGCTCGGACGGGAAGCGGTGACTGCGCTTCCCAAGCAATCGCCTCGAAAAATGATCTCAGCCATCATGGAGCGTATTGGCGAAGCCGTCGTCGCGGGAGGTTGGCGAGGGTGTCCGTTTCTCAACGCCGCGGCCGAATACCCGGATCGGGCCAGCCGGGTTCGGCAGACGATCGATGCGCGCCGCGTCTGGTATCGCGACAGCCTCGAGAACCTCCTGGCAGAGGACGGCGATCCTGCTCCTTCCGTTACCGCTTCCCTTCTCGTCGCGCTTTCGGACGGCCTGCTGGAAAGTGCCTATCTGGACGATGCCGAAAGCGTTCCCGCCCTTGTCCGCGAGGCGGTCACACGGCTGCTGGACCGCCGATGAGCGCCGCTCGCCAATCGGGCAGCACCGGTCTGCGTAATTTCTTGGATCTGCAGCTGCAGCACGATTGGATGGAGGGCAGGACGTTGCTGCGCGACGCCGACGATCGCTCGGAATCCTTGGAACTGCGCTTCAAATACATCGCGCGGTTTGAGAAGTTGCTACGCCGGCCGCAGGCGCAAGAGGTCCTGGAGGTTCTCAGGCGCTACGGTCGCGACTGCATCCCGGTCCCACTCCGGACCGAGCGGCACTACTGGTCGGTTTCCTGTCTGCCGTCGACTCCGGGCAAGGCGCTCGTTCGCATCAATGCCAGCTGGATGGAGCTTTTCTCGCTCTATGCGGACGGCGACGGCATCCGCGCGCTTTTCCTGGTGCATCTTTCCGATTTCACCACCGACCATTCACTCGATCGCGAGCAAGTAGACGATGCTTTTCTTGAACGCTGTGTCGTGGCGCCCGAAGACATCAGCTATTTCTTCCCCCGAGGCGAGGACATTTTCGGCGTCAGGGTCCGCGGATTCTCCTCGATAGGCAAATTCCTCGCGAACAGTCGAGCGTTGCGGGCCGTACGGGCCTTCAACCTGACTCACATGAACCGCGGCAGGAACGCCTATCAGGCGAGCCACTGCTACAGCTTGGCGGATCACATGCTGAGTGATGGGGACACCGAATAACGGCGCAGACATCAGGGCCGGCGGCGGACATCTCCGACTGCGGGTGGAACTGCTTGCATCTCCGCTCATCCTGAAGCCGGTCAGTTCGGCGTCGGCCCCATTCCGGATAGGACGGCGAAAGCGGAGGCCCGGAGGGTAATCTTGCTTAGCTGTGATCAAAATCGGTGAACCGACGGGGCGAGACTGCGCGGGCGCTTGCGATAGGCGCTCATGCGTCTAAATTCCGGAGCGGGACCCAAGGAGGTGGACGATCCACATGGACACGACGATCAGGCTGGAAGAGAGCTGGAAAGCCGTTCTGGGCGGAGAATTCCGCCACGGCTACATGGCCGAGCTCAAGCGGTTCCTGCTGGAGGAAAAGCAGAAGGGCCGGCAGGTTTTTCCGAGGGGTGTCGAATATTTCCGTGCGCTGGACCTTACCCCGCTCGACAGGGTTCGTGTCGTCATCCTTGGCCAGGATCCCTATCATGGCGACGGGCAGGCGCATGGGCTCTGCTTCAGCGTTCGTCCGGGCGTGCGCACGCCCCCCTCGCTCGTCAACATCTACAAGGAATTGCAGGAAGACCTCGGCATACCGCCGGCGCGCCACGGCTTTCTCGAAAGCTGGGCACGCCAGGGCGTGCTGCTCCTGAACAGCGTGCTGACCGTCGAGCGAGGCCGCGCGGCCTCGCACCAGGGCAAGGGTTGGGAGCGCTTCACCGATGCCGTGATCCGGGCGATCAACGAGCAGGCGCAGCCCGTCGTCTTCATGCTCTGGGGCTCCTACGCGCAGCGCAAGGCCGCGTTCGTCGATCGTTCGCGTCACCTCGTGCTCACGGCGCCGCATCCGTCACCGCTTTCGGCTCAAACGGGCTTTTTCGGCTGCCGGCATTTCTCCAAGGCAAATGCGTTTTTAACATCCCGGGGGCTCAATCCGATTGATTGGCGGTTGCCGGAAGATCCCCCCTTGGCCGTCGAGCGGCAGATGGCGCCGAACTGCTGACGCGGCCGAAGCGTTTGCCGTCGCGCATGGGCCTTGCACCCGCCGCGGCGATCCGTCAAAGACTGACCCGATTATGCGGGCGGGACTGACCCGATTATGCGGGCGGGACTGGCCCGATTATGCGGGCGGCACTGACCCGGCTATGCGGGTGGCGCGATGGGAGACGGCATGCGACACATCCTGATCATCGGTATCGGTGCGGGCAACCCGGAGCACATGACGGTTCAGGCGATCAATGCGCTGAACAGAGCCGATGTGCTCTTCATACCGACCAAAGGGGAGAAGAAGACCGAGCTCGCCGAGCTCCGAAGGGAGATATGCGCCCGTTACGTGACGCGGGCCGGCAGCCGCACCGTCGAATTCGCCGTGCCCGTCCGCCGCACCGAAGGCCGCAGCTACACGCAAAGCGTGGACGACTGGCATGCAAGCATCGCCGCCGCCTATGAGGCGCTGCTGGAGAGCGAGCTTGCGGAAGGGCAGACCGGCGCCTTCCTCGTCTGGGGCGATCCGATGCTCTATGACAGCACGATCCGCATCGTCGAACGGGTGAAGCTGCGCGGCCGGGTCACGTTCGGCTACGACGTTATTCCGGGCATCACCAGCCTGCAGGCGCTCTGTGCCAGCCATCGCATACCGTTGAACCTCGTCGGCAAGCCGGTGGAAATCACCACCGGCCGGCGGCTCGCCGAAAGTTTTCCGCACAAGAACGAGACGGCCGTCGTCATGCTCGACGGCGAGCAGGCCTTCCGGAAGATCGAGGATCCGGACGCCGAGATCTATTGGGGCGCCTATCTCGGCACGCCCGACGAGATCGTCGTTTCAGGGCGCCTCGCCGAGGTGAAAGAGCAGATTCTCGAAGCGCGGGCCGCGGCGCGGGAGCGGATGGGCTGGATCATGGATATCTACCTGCTGCGCAAGGGCGCCGATTTCGAAGAGTAATCGGACGTTGCCGCCGATCTTTGATCTCTCTCAACGCGCGCCCCTGTGATATAGGCTCCATCGATCGGGCTCGCCGGAATGGCCCCGCGATATCTAGGGATTACCGAAGACGAATGACAAGCTGCGCCGCTCCACGAGCCGACCGATCTGCGACTGGCACATCGATGCGCCGCGGGAGCTGTCCTTCGCTGGCGTCGCCGATGCAGACCGGGGACGGCCTGCTCGTGCGGCTTCGACCGGCGGGCGGCGGTCTGACGCCGGCGGAGATGAGGGCGCTTGCCGGTGCGGCTGCGACATGCGGCAGCGGGATCATCGAGGTCACGGCACGCGGCAACCTGCAGATACGCGGCCTGACGCCTGGAAGCGTTCCGGCGCTCGCCGAAGCGATCGGGGCGGCGGAGATAGCCATCGCCGAAGGGGTCGCGATCGAGACGCCGCCGCTTGCCGGGCTCGACCCGGACGAAATCGCCGATCCTCGCCCGCTTGCCCGCGCGCTGCGCATGGCGATCTCCGGCGCGGGTGAGGCGCTCAGGCTTGCGCCGAAACTTTCGATCGTCGTGGACGGAGGCGGCCGCTTCCACCTGGGAAGCCTGACCGCCGACCTGCGTGTCTCTGCGCTCGAGCATGGGGACGGCGTGCGATGGCTGCTTTCGCTCGGCGGGACGGCGCGCTCGGCCAAGCCCGTCGCGCTCCTGGAGTCGAACGATATCGTCCCGATGGTTCTCGAAATTCTGGGAGATCTCACTGCAATCGGCCCCGCTACCCGGGCTCGCGACCTTGACGCCGATCTTCTTCGGCAGCGCGCGGCAGCCGGCGATGTCCTGCCGCGTGTGGAAGGCCCCGCTTCTTCGCCGCCGCCGGCGGGCATCCACCACTTCGGCGGCACCGGGGCCGTGCTTGGCGTCGGCCTGGCCTTCGCGCAAACCGATTCGGGCAGTCTCGTCGCATTCCTCCGGCAGGCGGAGGAACTCGGCGCAAACGACATACGCTTGGCACCCCCGCACGGTTTGCTCGTCCTCGGTCTCTCGGGCGAAACGGCGGCCGTTGCGCAACGGCTCGCCTCTGCGCACGGTTTTCTGGTCGCCTCCGACGACCCGCGCAATCACATAGCGGCCTGCGCAGGCCTCGCCTGCGCCTCGGCGCAGATGGACACAAAGGCGACGGCAAGGCTGCTGGTGGAAGCTGCGCCGGAGCTCCTCGACGGTTCGGCGACGGTGCATCTCTCCGGCTGTCCCAAGGGTTGCGCCGGACCCACGGCGTCGGCGCTGACGCTCGTCGGTGCGCCATCAGGATATGCGCTTGTCGTAAATGGCACTGCTTCCGTCGCGCCGAGTGCCTACAGGGATGAAAACGGAATAGGATCTGCGTTCGGCGCGCTGAACGCTCTCGTGCGGGAAAACAAAGACGCTGGCGAATCGGCGCTGTCCTGTCTTACACGGCTCGGGACCGCGCGCATCGCTGCCGCGTTTGAACAGGGATAGAAATGCCTGATTACGATTATATCCGCGATGGCAACGCCATCTATGAGCGTTCCTTCGCGATCATCCGCGCGGAAGCCGATCTTTCCGGCTTTTCGGAGGAAGAAGCCGATCTCGCCATACGCATGGTGCATGCCTGCGGCTCGGTCGAGGCGGTGCGTCAATTCGTGTTCTCGCCCGGCTTCGTCTCCGCCGCGCGCGCGGCGCTGAAAGACGGCGCGCCGATCTTCTGCGACGCCGAAATGGTCGCCCATGGTGTGACGCGCGCCCGGCTGCCCGCCGGCAACGAGGTGATCTGCGCGCTCCGCGATGCGCGTACCGCGGAGATTGCGGACGAGATCGGCAATACGCGTTCCGCCGCGGCGCTGAAGCTCTGGGGCGAGCGGATGGCTGGCTCCGTGGTTGCGATCGGCAATGCGCCGACCGCGCTCTTCTATCTGCTCGAAATGCTGCGCGACGGCGCGCCGAAGCCGGCGGCGATCCTCGGAATGCCTGTCGGCTTCGTCGGCGCGGCCGAATCGAAGGACGCGCTCGCCGAAAATTCCTACGGCGTTCCCTTTGCGATCGTGCGTGGCCGCCTCGGCGGCAGCGCGATGACCGCCGCCGCACTGAATTCGCTGGCGAGGCCGGGCCTGTGAGCGGCGTGGACTCAGGCCGGCTGATCGGCGTCGGAACGGGTCCCGGCGATCCTGAACTCCTGACCGTAAAGGCGGTCCGGGCGCTCGGCGAAGCGGATGTCGTCGCCTATTTCGCCAAGGCCGGACGCAACGGCAACGGCCGCGCGGTGGTCGAAGGTCTTTTGAAGCCGGGCACGACCGAATTGCCGCTCTATTATCCGGTGACGACCGAGATCGACAAGGATCACGACGTCTATAAGCGCCAGATCACCGCGTTCTACGACGCCTCGGCCGAGGCCGTCGCGGCGCATCTTCTCGCCGGACGGACGGTCGCGGTGCTGAGCGAGGGCGATCCGCTTTTCTACGGCTCCTACATGCACCTCCATGTGCGGCTTGCCGGCCGTTTCCCGGCCGAGGTCATTCCGGGCATCACCGCAATGTCCGGCTGCTGGTCGCTCGCGGGGCTGCCGCTGGTGCAGGGCGACGACGTGCTCTCGGTTCTCCCCGGCACGATGGGCGAGGGCGAGCTTCAGCGCCGCCTCGCCGACACGCAAGCCGCGGTCATCATGAAGGTGGGCCGCAACCTGCCGAAGATCCGCCGGGCGCTGGCGGCGGCAGGCAGGCTCGAGGCGGCCGTCTATGTCGAGCGCGGCACCATGAGGAATGCGGCGATGGTTCCGCTCGGCGAGAAGCCGGACGACGAGGCGCCCTATTTCTCGCTGGTGCTCGTTCCGGGCTGGAAGGACAGGCCAGGCTGGAAGGACAGGCCCGGATCGGAGGGCAGGGCATGACCGGAAAGCTCTTCATCGTCGGCACCGGCCCCGGCAACCCGGCACAAATGACCCCCGAGGCCGAGGATGCGATTGCGGTCGCGACCGAGTTCTTCGGCTACGGCCCCTATCTCGATCGCCTGCATCTTCGAGCGGATCAGCGGCGCATCGCTTCGGACAACCGCGAGGAGCTGGACCGTGCCCAGGCAGCACTCGCGCGCGCCGCAGCCGGGGCAGACGTCTGCGTCGTCTCCGGCGGCGATCCCGGTATCTTCGCGATGGCGGCCGCCGTCTGCGAGGCGATCGACAAGGGGCCGCAGGAATGGCGTGAGGTCGATCTCACGATCACGCCCGGCGTCACCGCGATGCTCGCGGTCGCAGCCCGGATCGGGGCACCGCTCGGACACGATTTTTGCGCCATGTCGCTTTCCGACAATCTGAAGCCCTGGGACGTCATCACCAGACGGCTGAGGCTTGCCGCCGAAGCGGGGCTCGTCATCGCGCTCTACAATCCGATCAGCAAGGCGCGTCCCTGGCAGCTCGGCGAGGCCTTCGACATACTGCGGCAGGTGCTGCCGGCCCGCGTTCCGGTGATCTTCGGCCGCGCCGCCGGGCGGGCGGACGAGCGCATCGCGGTCATGCCGCTCGGCGAGGCGGACGCCGGCCGCGCCGACATGTCCACCTGCGTCATCATCGGTTCGCCGGAGACGCGCATCATCGCCCGCGGGGGAAAGCACGACCTCGTCTACACGCCGCGGTCCTTCACCGGAGAAAGCCATTGACGGATGCGTTCGAGCGCCTCGTCACAGTCGCCGACCGATTGAACGTCGGCAGGCTTGTGGCGCTCGACCATCACCACTTCGATCCCGAGCTGACGCGCCGCCGCTATCTTGCCGTAGGTGGCCGCGCCGCCACTGTTCTTGGCGACGACGACGTCGATCCCGTGACGTTCGAGCAGTTCCGTCTCGTCGGCCTGCGCAAAGGGGCCGGAGGCGAGGATGGCGGTGACATCCGGCAGATCGAGCGGCGGCATCACCGGATCGACGCTGCGCACGACATAGCTGTGCTGCGGCGCCTTCTCGAAATGGAAAGCCTCCTGCCGGCCGATTGCCAGAAAGACGCGGCGCGGCGTCTCGCGCAGCGCGGGAACCGCTTCAGCGACGCTTCCGACGCATGTCCATCGATCGCCGGGTTCTGCAGCCCAGGCGGGGCGGCGGAGCGCAAGGAGCGGCGTTCCGGTCATCTTAGCCGCTGCGGCGGCGCTGAGCGATATGCGGGCGGCGAAGGGGTGCGTCGCATCGATCAGCAGGGCGATATTTCGCTCGCGCAGAAAGGCGGCAAGCCCTTCGGCGCCGCCGAAGCCGCCGGTGCGCGTCGGAAGCGGCTGCGGGCGGGGATCGGCGGTACGGCCGGCAAGCGAAATCTCCGTATCGTAATGGGGTTCGCAGGCCAGGCGTTCTGCGAGCTGCCGCGCCTCGGTCGTTCCACCCAGGATCAGAATGCGAGGTCTGCCCGTGGCTGACATGTCGAACAGTGGCTCGGCCATCGTCGCTCCCTGGCTCATCGTGATCGGTATCGGAGAAGACGGTGTAGCCGGTCTCGGCGACGAGGCCAAGCGCCTGATAAAGGCAGCTCCCGTCGTCTTCGGCGGCGCCCGCCATCTGGAACTCGCTGCGCCGCTGATCGGTGGCGAACGCCATATCTGGCAGAGCCCGTTCGAAAAATCGGTGGAGGCGATCGTCGCCCGCCGCGGCAGCCCCGTCGTTGTGCTCGCCTCCGGCGATCCGTTTCTTTTCGGCGTCGGTGCCACGCTGGCGCGCCGCGTCGATGCCGCGGAAATGCGCACCATCCCCGCGCCGTCGGCCTTCAGCCTCGCCGCCTCCCGGATGAGCTGGCCGCTGCAGGAGGTCGCGACCGTTTCGCTGCACGGCCGTCCGCTCGATCTCATACGGCCGCATCTTCAGCCCGGCGCGCGCGTCCTGGCGCTGACCTCGGACGAGAACGGCCCGAAGGCGCTTGCGCGGCTGCTTGCAGAAAGCGGATTCGGTCAGTCACGGCTTACGGTTCTCGAAGCGCTCGGCGGCGCAAGCGAGCGTGTCTCCCGCCATCTCGCGTCCGGCTTCGCGATGGAGGAGCTCAACGCGCTGAACCTCTGCGCACTTGAGGTGGTGGCCGATGACGATGCACGCGTTCTGACGCTTGCGAGCGGCCTGGACGATCGGCTTTTCGAGCATGACGGCCAGATCACCAAGCGGGAGGTGCGGGCGCTGACGCTCTCGGCGCTCGCCCCGCGCAAGGGCGAACTCCTCTGGGATATCGGCGCCGGCTCGGGCTCGATCGCGATCGAATGGATGCTGGCCGATCCGGCGATGCGCGCAATCGCGATAGAGGCGTCGTCCGAACGGGCCTCTCGGATCGGCCGCAATGCCGCCCGCTTCGGCGTGCCGGGGCTTGTGGTCGTCGAAGGGCAGGCGCCGGAGGCGCTGCGAGGGCTTCCGCAGCCGGACGTGATCTTCATCGGCGGCGGCGGCAGCGAGCCCGGCGTGATGGAGGCGGCGATTGCGGCGCTCGCGCCCGGCGGACGTCTCGTCGCCAATGCCGTGACGACGGAGATGGAAGCGGTGCTGCTCGCCCGACATGCGCAGTTCGGCGGCTCGCTGATCCGCATCGACATCGCCCGGGCCTCGCCCGTCGGCGCCATGACGGGCTGGCGGCCGGCGATGCCGGTCACGCAATGGTCGTGGATCAAGGCGTGAGCCGATCTTCGAACCATGCTTTTTCGAGAGGACAGATCATGACGGTTCATTTCATCGGCGCAGGCCCGGGCGCGGCAGACCTCATCACGGTCAGGGGCAGGGACCTGATTGGCCGCTGCCCCGTCTGCCTCTATGCCGGTTCGATCGTATCGCCCGAACTCTTGCAATATTGCCCGCCGGGCGCGCGCATCGTCAATACGGCGCCGATGTCGCTCGACGAGATCGAGGCGGAATATGTCCGCGCCGCCGAAGCCGGCGAGGATGTCGCCCGGCTGCATTCCGGCGATCTCTCCGTCTGGAGCGCGGTGGCAGAACAGATCCGCCGGCTGGAGAAGCATGGGATCGCCTACACGATGACGCCGGGGGTCCCCGCCTTCGCTGCCGCTGCCGCGACGCTCGGCCGCGAGCTGACGATCCCGGCCGTCGCGCAGAGCCTGGTGCTGACCCGCGTCTCCGGTCGTGCCTCGCCGATGCCGAACGGTGAGACGCTCGCCGCCTTCGGCGCCACCGGTTCGACGCTTGCGATCCATCTTGCGATTCACGCGCTTGGTCAGGTGGTCGAGGAGCTGACGCCGCATTACGGCGCGGATTGCCCGGTTGCGATCGTGGCCAAGGCCTCCTGGCCGGACGAGCGCGTCGTCCGCGGCACGCTCGGCGACATCGCAGCCAAGGTCGCGGTGGACCCGATCGAACGCACTGCGCTGATCTTCGTCGGACCGGGCCTGGAGGCGTCGGACTTCCGCGAGAGCTCGCTCTACGATCCGGCCTATCAGCGCCGCTTCCGCGGGCGCGATTGAACGGGCGGGCATCGTTCAAAGTGCTGCAGCGAAAAGCGCCGGCTGATCATTGCCCGCTCGGTGAACGGTCCATTCCCGGGAGCCTGCCGATCTCATTTGCCAGGAAGTCGATGAGAAGGCGGACCCGGGAGATGCCGGCACGTTCCGGTACGATCAGCATGTTGAGCGGCACGGAAGGAAGCGAATAGTCGGGCAGCACCACCTCGATCCTTCCCGCTTTCAGAAGATCGCCGACAAGCCATCGATGCGCTGGCACGATTCCGCGCCCGGCGACGAGCGCTTCGCGCACGGCCAGGCCGTGGTCCACTCTCAAGCGCCCGCCGAAGGGGACGGCGTGGTACTTGCCATCCCGCCCCTGCAGGGCGAGGGTTTCGCTGCCTGCCACATTCGACATGCGGATGCCTTCGTGCCCGATGAGCTCCTGCGGAGTGGCCGGTCTTCCGCGCTCCGCGAGGTAGGCCGGCGCTGCCACCAGCAGCCGTCGGCTTTGGCCAAGCGCCTTCATCCGCATCGAACTGTCGGTGAGCGGCCCCAGGCGGAGCGCCACATCAATACCCTCCCGCACCAGGTCGATCCGCTCATCGGTGAGGCTCAAATCGACGCCGATATTCGGATAGGCGTCCTGAAATTCGAAGATAAGCCGGCTTACATGCAGCACTCCGAAAGCCGCGGTGCAGGAGATGCGGATCGTGCCGGCCTGGGCGCCGCGCGTAACGCGCACTTCGTCGCTGGCCTGTTCGACCAGGCGCAGGATCTCGACGCTTCGAGCGTAGTAGCGGCTGCCTTCGTCGGTCATCGTGACGCGCCGGGTGGTCCTGCTCAGCAAAGGCACGCCGACGGCCTCCTCGAGTTCGCGCAGATGCCGCGTCACGGTGGATTGGCCGATGCCGAGCTCTCGCGCCACTGCCGACAAGCTGCCCCGTTCCGAGACGCGAACGAAGGTGCGCATCCGTTCGAGGGTGACATCCGATTTATCCATTATCCGGCTCAATCATATGCATTCCAAACATATAGCGGAATACCGATGCTCTGGCTACAAAGAGGCAACCTACCATCAGGAGAACGATCCATGAAAATTCTGCTCGTCTTTGCCCACCCCGAATCGCGCTCGCTCAACGGAGCGCTCCGCGACATCGCGATCGAGGAGCTCATGACCCAAGGTCACGAAGTTCGGGTCTCCGATCTCTATGCCGACGGCTGGAAGTCCGAAGTCGGTCATGCCGACTTCCCTCTCCTGCCGCCGGATGCGCGGCTCTTGCCGGTCGCTGCGTCCAAGAAGGGCTTCGAAACCGGCGCTTTGACTGATGATGTAAGGGCGGAGATCGACAAGCTGCTGTGGGCGGACGTTCTGATCCTCCAATTCCCGCTCTGGTGGTTTTCCATGCCGGCCATTCTCAAGGGCTGGGTCGACCGGGTGTTTGCCTACGGCTTCGCCTATGGCGTCGGCGAACATAGCGACAAGCGCTGGGGCGACCGCTACGGCGAAGGCAGCCTGGCAGGCAAGCGCGCGATGCTGATCGTCACCGCCGGCGGTTGGGAAGAGCACTATTCCGCCCGCGGGGTGAACGGACCGATCGACGACCTCCTGTTCCCGATCAATCACGGCATCCTCTATTATCCCGGCTACGACGTGCTTCCTCCCTTCGTGGCTTATCGCGCCGATCGCCTCGACGAAGCCGGATTCACCGAGGTCGCTGAGGGTCTTCGGGAAAGGATGCGGGCGATCGGGACCGTCTCACCCATTCCGTATCGGCAGCAGAATGGCGGAGACTATCTCATTCCGAGCATGCAACTCCGCCCCGGACTGGGAGATCCGGCTGCGACCGGTTTTGCGCTTCATGTGAATGAGACGCGGGAGGCGTTCCGTCAGGCGGGCGAGTAACTATTCTTCACCCGGTGCTGGTTTCGGCTTACGCGGCACGCCCTGGCGTTCCTCGAAGCGGTCGCGATAGAGGGTCGCCTGGCCAAGCAGCATCAGGGTCACGGGCGTCGTCACGGTCACGAAGAAGATGATGAGAACTTCGTGGAATACCCAGCGGCTCTGCAGGACGGCGAAGCAGAGGATCGACGCGAGGCAGAGGAGGATGGTGCCGCCGCTGGTCGCGATCGTCGGGGCGTGCAGGCGCGCGTAGAAGTCGGGCAGGCGCAGGAGCCCGAGCGATCCGATCAGGGTGGTCGCGGCGCCGATAAGCATCAGTCCGCAGACGAGCAGCGCCGCCCATGGCGGGAGGTCGGTCAGATGGCTCATTCGATCACCTCGCCGCGCATGAGGAATTTTGCCAATGCGATGGACGAGGCAAAGCCGATCACTGCGATGATCAGCGCCGTTTCGAAATAGACCGTATTGGCCGTGCGGATACCGAAGGTGATGAGCATCAGCATCGCATTGATGTAGAGCGTGTCGAGACCCAGAATGCGGTCCTGGGCCCTCGGTCCTCTGGCCATGCGGTAGAGCGCGAAGGCCATGGCCAGCGCAAGCATGGTCTGTGCGATGAGCACGGACCAGACGACGGCAAGCTCCATCATTCGAATATCTCCTTCAAGTCGGCCGCATAGCGCGTGATCGTCTTCCGCCACAGGTCCTCGTTTTCGATGTCGAGTACGTGGAAGAGCAGGATCTTCTGGCGACGATCATATTCGAGCCATGCGGTGCCCGGCGTCGCCGTGAGGACGCAGGCGAGCAGCGCCAGGGCGTTCTCGTCGTCGAGATCGAGGCTGACCGTCATGAAGCCGGCATGAACCGGGCGCCTGCCTGCGTTCAGGATGATCAGCGTGACGGCGACATTGGAGCGGATGACATCGCCGACGACGCGCAGGATAAACCCGGCGATCCGGCTCCAGCGGTGGAGACGCGAGCGGGCGGGCTGAAGATTGAGCGTCACCCATGCGAGAACCGTGCTGACCACCAGGCCGAGGACGATTGACCCCGGCGTCACGGACTGGCTCAGAAGCAGCCACATGAGGAGGAGCGCGATCGAGAGCAGCGGGTAGGGGAACCAGGTACGCATCGCTACTGGCTCCCGGCTCGCGGCGCCGAAAGCACGCGCTCGCTGTGGGTGAGCGGCGCGAGCAGATCGTCTGCCGTCGCCTGCATGTAGCGCATCGCGGGCCCCGCCTGCAGGCTCAGGAAGATGCAGGCGCCGAGCAGGACGACGACGGGCGTGATCTCGATCACCACGACCCTCGGGATCGTACCCTCGATCGACGCCCAGAAGGTTCGGATGCCGATGCGGTTCATCGCGATCATGGCAGCGAGCCCGGACAGGATGAGGAGAGTGACATAGGTCCAGTCGGCGGCGGACATCGCGGTCGCGAGTTCGGCGGCCGGCATGTCGAAGAGGCCGCTGATGAGCGCGAATTTGGCGATGAAGCCGGAGAGAGGCGGCAGGCCGGCGAGCAGCAGGGCACAGAGGCAGAAGCAGAGCCCGAGAACGGCCATCGTGCCGGGAATGGCAACGCCGACCTCTTCCTCCTCCTCGTCCTCGTCGAAATCGCCGTAGGCTTCCATTGTCACCGCCAGAACGTCGGCGCCGGCGTCCCGGCCGCGTTCAACGAGTTCGATCAGCAGGAAGAAGGCCCCGATCGTCAGTGTCGAGCTGACCAGATAGAAGAGTGCGCCGGCGAGCATTCCGTCGTGGCCGAGGCCGACGGCGGCGAGCAGCGTCCCCGAGGATACGAGCACGGAGTAGCCCGCAAGGCGGCCCATCGCCTGCGAGGCGAGCACGCCGATGCCGCCGAAGGCGATCGTCAGCATTCCCCCGGTGACGAGCCAGTCCTGGCCGAAACCGGATGATGCGCCCGCCGCGGTGCCGAAGACGAGCAGGTGCAGGCGGATGATGACGTAGATCCCGACCTTTGTCAGCACCGCGAAGACGCCTGCGACCGGCGGCGTCGCCGCGGCATAGGCCGTCGGCAGCCAGAAGCTGAGCGGCCACATGCCCGCCTTGACGAGGAAGGCGACGCCGAGGATGGCCGAGCCCATTTCGACGAGCGTTCGGCTTCTCGGTTCGAGGGCTGCGAGCTTCGTTGCGAGGTCGGCCATGTTGAGCGTGCCGGCGGCGCCGTAGATCAGACTGACGCCGATCAGGAACAGTGCGGAGGCGGCGAGGTTGACGGCGATATAATGCAGCCCCGCCTTCACGCGCAGCGGGCCGGAGCCGTGCAGGAGCAGGCCGTAGGAGGCGGCCAGCATCATCTCGAAGAAGACGAAGAGATTGAAGAGGTCGCCCGTGAGGAAGGCACCGTTGAGACCGGCTACGAGAAGCTGAAACAGCGAATGGAAGTGATGCCCCGCCGTATGCCACCGCGCCATGGAATAGGCCTGCGCGGCGAGTGCAAGGCCGCTCGTCAGGCACAGCATCAGGGCCGACAGGCGGTCGAGCACGAGGACGATACCGAAGGGGGCGGGCCAGTTGCCGAGCTGATAGACCCCGGATCCGGGCAGGCTGCCGGTGCCGGTCGCGGCAAGTCGCATGAGGATCATCGAAAGGATGAAGACGACCAGCGTGGACGCAAAGCCGATGGCCCCCTTCAATGTCCGGTCGCGCTCGTTGATCGGGATCAGCACCGCGGCCACGGCAAGCGGCAGCAGGATCGGCAGGATGAGAAGATGATGGAGCCAATCAGTCACCGCGCTGCTCCCTGCCGTCCACATGGTCGGTTCCGGTGAAGCCGCGGGAGGCGAGCAGCACCACGAGGAAAAGTGCGGTCATGGCGAAGCCGATGACGATTGCCGTCAGCACCAGTGCCTGCGGCACCGGGTCGGTATAGCGGGCAAGATCGCCGACGCCGCCGGGCTCGAGGATCGGAGGGGCGTTCACCCGCAACCGGCCCATGCCGAAGATGAAGAGATTGACGGCGAAGGAGAGCAGCGAAAGCCCGATGATCACCTGGTATGTTCGCGGCCTCAGGAGAAGATAGACGCCCGATGCGGTCAGCGTGCCGATCCCGGCCGAAAGAATGAGTTCCATTAGCGTACCGCCTCCTTGTCGGAGCGCGCGGCCTTCGCATGCGCACGCGGTGCGCGGACAGACTGGTGCGCCAGCGCGATCAGGATGAGAACGGTGGCACCGAGAACCAGCGAGAAGACGCCGAGATCGAAGAGGATCGCGCTTGCGAGCGGAAACTTGCCGACGACCGGGAGGCTTGCATATTGCGCGTGGGAGGTAAGGAACGGATAGCCGAAGAACCAGGATCCGACGCCCGTGGCCGTAGCCACCAGCAGGCCGATGCTCATCCAGCGAAGCGGATGGATGCGGAGCCGTTCCTCGACCCAGCGGGTGCCGCCGGACATATATTGCAGGATGAAGCCGATCGACATGGCGATGCCGGCGGCAAAGCCGCCCCCCGGCAGATCATGTCCGCGCAGGAAGAGAAAGGCCGCGAGCATTCCTGTGACCGGAAACATCCAGCGCATGATCACTGCCGGGATGAAGAGGTATTCGGCGACGCTGTCGCCGGCGGCGCGGTCGGGATGATCGTCGTCGAAGGCGTTCTGCACCCTTTGCTGCTCCGGCGTCTCCAGGCTGTCGGACTGCGGGCGGAAGCGCAGGAGAAGCGCGAAGACGGTGAGCGCGACGATGCAGAGCACGGCGATCTCGCCAAGCGTATCGAAGCCGCGGAAGTCGACGAGGATGACGTTCACGACATTGGTGCCGCCGCCCTCCCGATAGGCGCGATCGAGAAAATAACTGGCGATGGTTTCGGGAAGGGGCTGCGTCATCACCGTGTAGGCGATGAGCATCATTCCTCCGCCGGCGCCGAGCGCCAGCAGCAAGTCGCGCAAGCGCCTCAGCCGGACCCTGATCGAAATGTCTTCCGCGGCCACCGGCTCCTCGATGCGCTTCGGCAGCCAGCGCAATCCGAGCAGGATGAGCACCGTGGTGACGATCTCCACGAGGAGCTGCGTGACCGCAAGATCGGGCGCGGAAAGCCAGACGAAGGTGATGCAGGTGACGAGCCCTGCTCCGCCGAGGAGCACCAGCGAGGCGAGACGGTGGAATTTCGCCTGGTAGGCGGAACCGACGGCGCAGGCGATGCCGATTGCCCAGAGAAGGGCGAAGGCGGGATCGATGCCGCGGATCACCAGCGGCGGCAGTTCGAAGTTGCCGAGAAGAAGCGGCGATGCCCCTGCCGCAAGCGCCAGGAAGACGAGGAGACGCATCTGCGGCTGCAGGCGACGCGTGCCGAGCCGCTGTTCGAGCCATCGGGCCCACTTCCAGGAAAGCGTTACCAGCACGCGCTCGAAAATGCGTTGCCCCTGGAGCAGGCGGAAGACTGGCGGACCCTCGACGGCCGTCGCCAGATAGGAGCGCATCAGGAAATAGAGGCCGATGCCGCCTGACAGCGCGACGAAGCTCATGATCAGCGGAATGTTCCAGCCGTGCCAGACCGAAAGGCTGTAATCGGGCGTTCCCTCGCGCAGGACCGAGAGAACGGCCGTGTGAAGGAAAGGACCGATCGTCTGGGCGGGAATTATACCGACGACCAGACAGGCGAGAACGAGGAAGTCGACCGGCGCCCGCATCCAGCGGGGTGGCTCATGCGGCTTTCTCGGGAGGTTTGCCGGTGGCCGGCCGAAGAAGACGCCGTGGATGAAGCGGAGCGAATAGGTGACTGCAAACATGCCCGCGATCGTCGCCACATAGGGCGTAGCCGTGTCGAGCGGGTTGACGAGATGCGTCTCGATCGCCTCGGCGAAGAACATCTCCTTGGAGAGAAAGCCGTTGAGCAGCGGAACGCCGGCCATGGCGGCACTCGCCACCATGGCGAGCGTCGCGGTGATCGGCATGAAGTGGAAAAGCCCGCTCAGCCTGCGCATGTCGCGGGTACCGCTTTCGTGGTCGATGATGCCGGCCGCCATGAAGAGGGAGGCCTTGAAGGTCGCGTGGTTGACGATATGGAAGACCGCGGCGACGGCCGCCAGCGGACTGCCGAGGCTCAGGAGAACGGTGATGAGCCCGAGATGACTGATCGTCGAATAGGCGAGGAGTCCTTTCAGATCCTGCTGAAAAATTGCGAAATAGGCGCCGAGCAGGAGCGTTGTGAGGCCCGCAAGACCGACGATCCAGAACCAGGCTTCCGTGCCGGCCATCACCGGCCAGAACCGCACGAGCAGGAAGACGCCGGCCTTCACCATCGTCGCCGAATGCAGATAGGCCGAAACCGGCGTCGGGGCCGCCATCGCGTGCGGCAGCCAGAAATGGAAGGGGAACTGGGCGCTCTTCGTCAACGCCCCGAGCAGGACGAGGATAAGCACCGTGCCGTAGAGCGGATGGTTGCGGATCGCATCGCCCGAGGCGAGGACCGCGTCGAGTTCATAGCTGCCGACGATCTTGCCGATGATTATCAGGCCGACGAACATGGCGAGGCCGCCCGTGCCGGTAATCGTCAGCGCCATCCGGGCGCCGTCGCGGGCGTGTGCGTTATGGTGCCAATAGCCGATCAGGAGGAAGGAGACGATGCTGGTCAGCTCCCAGAAGACGGCGAGCAGGATGAGGTTGCCGGAAAGGACGACGCCCAGCATCGAGCCCATGAAGGCGAGGAACAGCGCGAAAAAGCGCGGGACCGGGTCCTCCTCGGCCATATAGTAGCGGGCATAGAGGACGACGAGGACGCCGATCGCCGTGATCAGCGCCGAAAACAGCCAGGCGAAGCCGTCCATCCTCAGGGTGAAGTTCAGCCCGAGTTCCGGAACCCAGTCGATCCGGTAATGGAGGACGCCGCCCGAGGCGACATAGGGATAGAGGCCGGCGGTCACCAGGAAGCAGACAAGCGCGATCGCACCTGCGAACCAGGATATCGCACCGCGCTGATCGGACGGGAAGAAGATTGCAATGAGGCTTCCCGCGAAGGGGACAAGAATGAAAACAGAAAGCAATTTCTCCGCGTATTCGATCGTTTGTCTCCTTCCGAGTGTATTGGAGGTCGGGACTTCGCTCCCGTGAGGACTGACGCCGGACGGGTCACGCGGGACGAGGTCCGCGCGTTCGCATAAGCGGCAGAAGGCATATGTTTTTATGACTATTTTCCGGACGGCTGCCAAGCCTTAGCAGCAAGAAAAAGCCGCGTATGTGCAGCCCGCCTCCGAAGGCGAGGTCCGGATCCGGTCAGGCGGCGCGCCACCGCCGCTCGAAGACGAAAGTGGCAAGATCGTTGGCGTTCATCGGCCGGGCGAAGGCGTAGCCCTGCAGACCATGGCATTCCATTTCCTTGAGGATGCGTGCGTGCTCGAGCGTTTCGACACCTTCGGCGATTACTTCGATCCCGAGCGATCTGCCGATGTCGATGATCGACGCCACGAGCCGGCGCTCCGCCGGAGAGGCGAGAATAGGCAGCACCAGTTGCCGATCTATCTTGAGGCGGCGTGGCGTCAGCTTCAGCAGGCTCAGGATCGAGGCATAGCCGGTACCGAAGTCGTCGATCTCGATGTCGATGCCGAGCTCCTTGATGCGCCGGATATTGGACATGACCGTCACATCGTTTTCGTCAAAGGAAATCGATTCGAGCAGTTCGAAGGAAAGCCGCCCCTCGGGTATGGAGAGCTCCTCCAGCCGGGCGATCAGTCCCTCGTCTCTCAGGCGCGGATAGGAGAGATTGACCGACACCTTCGGCACATAGATGCCGTTTGCCTCCCAGCGATAGATCTGAAAGAGCGCCTGTTCGAGTATCTTCTGATCGATCGCCGCGACGACGTTGATGTCCTCCGCCGTCGTGAGAAAAGCGTGCGGGCCGAGGAGCCCCTTGGTGGGATGATCCCATCGCGCGAGTGCCTCGACGCCGATGATGTCGAGCGAGCTCGGACAGAACTGCGGCTGGAAATAGGCGACGAATTCGTTCTGCTCGAGACCGCGCAGGATCTCGTCGGCCGTCTGTTTCGTCTGGAGCACGGCGGTCTTCAGTGCACCCGTAAAGGTCTCGTGCCGGTTGCGGCCGCGTCGCTTGGCCTCGTAGAGGGCGATGTCGGCGTTGACGAGGACCTGGGAAAGGTCATCCGCCGCATCGGTTTGAGCGGCAATGCCGATGCTCACGCCGATGCGGCATTCCTGATCTTCGTAGCAGACCGGAACGCTCATCGCCTCGATCACGCGGGTAGCCAGCGCCGCGTCTTCGTCGCAGCCTCCGCTTGCGCGAATGATGACGAACTCGTCGCCGCCGATCCGGGCGACGAAGTCGTCCTGGCGTGCATTGTCCCGCAAAAGGCTTGCCGCATGTTTCAGGATCTCGTCGCCGGCTGCGTGGCCCATCGTGTCGTTGATCTGCTTGAAACGGTCGAGATCGATATGGAAGATGCTGATCTTCGCCTTTGCGTCGGTCCGTCGGCCGCGGTCGAAGAGAATCTGGTCCAGGAAGCGGCGATTGGGCAGGCCGGTCAATGGATCGTGCAGGGCGTTGAATTCCATGCGGTGGCGCGCCGCCTCCAACTCGGCACTGTGGGCCTCGGCGAGGCGCTTGGCCTCCGATAACGTCGCGCGTGTTTTCACGTCGGCCGTCACGTCCCAGTTGACGCCGACGATCTTCCTGTTGCCGTTCGTGCCGGCATAGGTCGAGCCGATCGCACGGACGTGGCGGACTTCCCCATCCGGAAGGCGAATGCGGAATTCCGTGTTGTACGCGCCGCCCGCGGAGAGCGTTTCGGCGAATTCCGCCTCGGCACGGTCGAGATCGTCGGGATGAAGTGCGTTCCGCCAATCCTCGTAGACCTCGCGCGTCGACGATCCGATGCCGTAGAGCTCCTTCATGCGGCTGTCCCACAGGAGCGTGCCGCTGTCGACGTCGAGCTCCCAGATGCCGATCTTCGAAGTATCGAGCGCGATCCTCAGCCGGTGCGAAAGCTCCTGCAGCTGATCCTTGCTCTGCCTCAATGCGCGAAAGTTCGCCTGCCGCTCCGCCATGAGGCGGCCGGCGACGATCATCGGAGCGACGATCATCAGGCCGCCGAGTGCGATGAGGAAGCGGACCTGCCACGCATTCTGCGGTGTCGTCGGCCACCCGCCTTTGGGGATCGCGGCCATGCGCCAGGAACCACCGGGCAAGGATACGCTCATCTCGACGGGGGCGTTTTCGAAGATTGCGGGATCGCCGAAGAAATGCGGGCCGCCGCGCCCCGTGCCGTCGCGGCCGGCAATGGCGATGTCGATGTCGAGCGCTGGCGATGAAAGGCCACTGTCGCGATAAAGGCGATCGACATCGATCACCGCTGAAACCACGCCCCAGAAGCGGCTGCCGCTTTCCGGGCCGATGGTTACGGGAAAGCGGCCGATCAGCCCGCGACCGCCTTGCACGAGGTCGACCGGCCCCGCGAGGACCATCTCTCCGGATGCCACTGCGCGCATGACGGAACTGCGTTGTTTGTCGTTCGCGCGGTAATCGAGACCGATCGCCTTCTCATTGCCCGTTAGCGGGTAGACCATCGCGACCACCAGTTTGGGCGCGGCGGCGATGTTGCGCAGCTGCGAGCCGCCGCTGAAGACGCTGCGTGCGAGTTCCTCGAAGCGCTGCTGCTGCATGTCGGGTTCGGTCTCGATCGTGGCGATCAGGCCCCGGACCAACTGTATATTGCCAGTGACGCTGCTCTCAAGGCTCGAGCGTATCGGGTTGAGCGCGTCGGCGACCTCGGAGCGCAGCCGCGCTTCCGAAACGATCCGGTTCTGATTGTCGGCGAGAACCCCGGCGACGACTACCACAACGGCCGCGATGACTGCCGGAAGGTAGCTGGGGGTGAGAAGGCGCGACAGACGGGACATGGCATGATGAGGCTTCAAAAGAGCAATTCCAGGACGAGGCGCCCACAAGGGGGCGGGGACGGCATGCAGCAAGCCCGGATAATTCCAGACTCTCCTTAACAAACCTTCATTCGGGGTTTCTGAAATAAGCTCTCGGTAACGCGTCGCCGCAAGCGCTTCAGCGTTGCGTTGCGATCATCGCCTGCAGTGTTTCGAGCCTGTCGGCATCGCGAGGCAGCTTGTCGGGTCTGAGGCGGGCAATCCGCGGGAAGCGCATGGCTACCCCGGATTTGTGACGCGTGGAGCGGTTGAGGCCTTCAAAGGCAACCTCGACGACGAAGCCGCTGTCGGGTTCGGCGCGCACCGCGCGCACGGGGCCGAAGCGTTCGACCGTATTGTCGCGCACGAACCGATCGAGAACCTCGAGCTCGGCATCGGTGAAGCCGAAATAGGCCTTGCCGACGGGAACGAGGCTCATCCCGTCTTCACCCTCCGCCCAGACGCCGAAGGTGAAATCTGAGTAATAGCTGGACCGCTTGCCATGGCCGCGCTGCGCATACATCAGCACGGCGTCGATATTGAAGGGCGCCCGCTTCCACTTGAACCATGGCCCCTTGGCCCGTCCGGCGACATAGGGCGAATCCAGCCGTTTCAGCATGACGCCTTCGATCACCGGATCGGGCGGGTTGGAGCGCAGCTCGTCGAGCTCCTTCCAGCTTGAAAAGCCGACGAGCGGCGAGAGATCGAAATGCTGCGGCGAGGCCGCTTCGATCAGCGCCGACAGGGCTTCGCGGCGGACGTGAAAGGGCTCGGGCCTGATATCGCGGTCGCCCGAATAGAGAATATCGTATGCACGAATGAAGGCCGGATACTCCTCCATCAGCTTGCGACTGACCGTCTTCCGGTTCAGCCTTTGCTGCAGGTCTGCGAATGTACCCGTGGCGCGGTTGCTGCGCATCGTTCCGCCGACCAGAAGCTCGCCGTCGATGACGCCGGTGATATCGGCGGCTTCGATGATCTCGGGAAAGGCGGAGGAAATCTCGTCGCCGCTGCGTGAATAGAGGCGTCGAGCCCCGCCGACATTGGCGATCTGGACGCGGATGCCGTCCCATTTCCACTCGGCCGCGAAGTCGGCCGGGTCGAGTCCTTCGAGATCGCCCTCGCCGACCGCTGTCGCGAGCATCACCGAGTGGAAGACCGCAGGTCTCTTGAGCACCGGCATCTCCGCCTCACCGGTGAGCCAGAGGAAAAGGGGCAGGTAGGGCGGCTCCAATCCGTGCCAGAGCGTTTCGATCTCGCTCACCTCCTTGCCGCCCATCTGCGCCAGCGCCTGCTTCGCGAGCCGTGCCGAGACCCCGATGCGCAAGCCACCTGTCGCGAGCTTCAGGAGGGCGAAGCGGCCGGAAGTGTCGAGCCGGTCCAGAAAGTCGCGGACGAGCGAGCGGACCTCGGAGCGGCCGGCCCGCTGCAGCCGCTCGACAACCTCGCCGAGCGGAATGTCCTGAGGGGCGACGTCCGGCGGCGGCTCCCAGGCGAGAGAGACCGTTTCCGCGAGGTCGCCGACATAGTCGTAGGAATAATGGAAAAGCACGTCGTCCATGCGCTCGAGCAACAGGTCGCGAATGAGGGCAGGCTTCACCGTGTTGAGCGAGAGCGTGCCTGCGATCGCGGCCAGCGCGTAGCCGCGGCTCGGATCGGGCGCGCCGCGGAAATAGTCGACGAGCAACCGGATCTTGGCGTTTCGCTGCGGCGTCAGCACGAGCCGGTCGAGCAATTCGGCGAATGCTCTCATCACTCACTCTCCCTCATCGTCGTAGCCGACAAGGTGCAATGGCCGTGCGGGTATGCCCTGCAATTGGCACCAGCGGACCAGCGCCTCCTCGCGGCCATGCGTCACCCAGACCTCGGCAGGCGCGATTTCGCGGATCGTGGCCGTGAGTTCGGCCCAGTCGCAATGATCGGAGATGACGAGCGGCAGCTCGACGCCACGCTGCTTGGCGCGCTGGCGGATGAGCATCCAGCCGGAGGCGAAGATGGCGAGCGGATCGGCGAAACGGCGCGCCCATCGCTCGGCAAAAGCCGCCGGAGGCCCGAGGACGATGGCGCCGGCGAGGTCCTGCCGGTTTTCCGGGCCGAGCGTTGCCGGACGGATGTCGCCGAGATCGATGCCCTGGCTCCGGTAATATTCGCAAAGCCTGGCGAGTGCGCCATGGATGTGAATCGGTTCGTCGTAGCCCTGCTGGCGTATGAGCGCGATGAGGCGTTGTGCCTTGCCGAGGGCGTAGGCGCCGACCACATGCGCACGCTCGGGAAACTGCCGGAGAGACTGAAGCAGCCGGGCGATCTCTCCCTTGTCATCCGGGTGGTGGAAGACCGGCAGGCCGAAGGTCGCTTCCGTGATGAAGACGTCGCAGGCGACCGGCTCGAAGGATGGGCAGGTCGGGTCGGGCCGCCGCTTGTAGTCGCCGGAAACCACGATCCGCGTTCCGTCTGCCTCGACGGAGATCTGTGCCGAGCCGAGCACATGGCCGGCCGGGTGGAAACGGACGCGCACGCCGCCGATCGAAATCGTTTCGCCGAAGCGCGCGACTTCGCTCGCGCCGCAGAAGTCGTCACCATAGCGCAGGCGCATGATGTCGAGCGTCTCGCGCGTCGCGAGCACATGGCCATGTCCGGCGCGCGCATGGTCGGAATGTCCGTGGGTGATGAGTGCCCGTTCGACCGGTTGCACCGGGTCGATATAGAAATCCCCGTGTTGGCAGTAGAGACCTTTGGGGGCGGGAAAGAGCAACGCGTCCGGCTTCATACGGATAAAGATAGCCGGCGGCGGCGCATCTGCCAGCTATCGGAGCCAAGTTTTTCGTTGCAACCGCGAGGAACCCCTCCCCACAGGGGGTGAGGGCTCTCCTCGGGTTTTGCCCCTCACCCTCACCCTCTCCCCGCAAGCGGGGCGAGGGGACGAGTTCGCTTCGGTTCGTCGAGGCTGACGCAGATGCACAACAGTGTCCCCTCGCCCCGCGCGCGGGGAGAGGGTTAGGGTGAGGGGCAGGGTTGAACACCTCAAGCTTCAATTGTCGCCGCGAGCGTATCGCCGATGAGTTTCAGCACCGCTTCAGAATCGATGCCGATGCAGGCCTGCTGGCTCGGGAATCCGTCCCAGGCGTTCGGGGGAAACAGCCGCCCATCAGGCTTCTGAACGGTCTGGCCGTCGGCGATGCCGCCGCAAAGGACTCGGATGGCGCCGCCACGGGTCTGAAAGAGTTGGGGCGCGACAACATAGGCGCAGGCGCAGCTGTCGTGCACGATCATGCCGTCATCCACATGGTGCTCGTAGAAGTCGATATAAAATTGCGAGATGTCGGAAAGAAGCCTCGCCGGTGAACCGCCCCGTTCGGCGATATCGGAGAGCATGGCGCGGCTCATCACCGTCTTCGTCGTCACGTCGAGACCGATGACGGTCACCGGCCACGGCGCCGTCATCACCACATCGGCCGCTTCCGGGTCGCCGTGGATATTCGCTTCCGCCGCCGGCGTGATGTTGCCGGGAACATCGAAGGCGCCCCCCATGATCACCACCGCCTTGACGAGCGTGGCGATTTCCGGATCGTCGCGCAATGCGCGCGCCAGGTTGGTCATCCGGCCGACGGCGACGAGCGTCACCTCGCCGGGATTGGCGCGCACCGTGTCGATGATGAAGCGGTGGGCAGGACGAGGGTCGAGCGGCAGGTCTATCTGCGCCGGCACGTCGATATTGCCGAGGCCGTCATCGCCGTGAATGCCCGTTGGCCATCCGACATGCGGCCGGCCGGCATCGAGCGTCTCGCCGATGCCCTTGGCGACCGGTGCGGCGATGTTCCATGCCCTCTTGAGGAACAGCGCATTGCGCGTGGTCGTCTCGATCGAGGCATTGCCGAAGACCGTGGTGACGCCGACCAGGTCTATCGCCGGATGGCGGTGCAGAAAGAGGAGGGCCATCGCATCGTCGACGCCCGGATCCGTATCGAAAATAACTTTGTGCATACCGCCTCTTCCCTGGTTCCGGGGGATTCCCGCCTACAGCATGGCGCAATGGACAAGCTGCGGGCGAAAGTCAATCGCTGGCCGCCTGCCGGTGGCCTCCGCTTAAACTTTCCGAAAGGTGGTTCGTCTATCTTCGAAGACGCCTTCGGGCCTTTCTTGCGACCCTTTACGACGACAGCGGAGCCACCCCTTGAAGGCCATTCTCAGCAAATTGCGCCCTTCGAAGCGGCTGGTGATCATCCTGTCCGCCGCCTTCGGGGTCTCCGCCGCATCCGGCGGTGCCGCGGTCTATGTCGGCCGGGACAAGATACTGACCCGCTTCGCGGGACCCTCCGCCTCCGGCCTCGAATGCACGGCTCTCCGGACCTTGAAGCTCGACCACAAGGGGCAGCGGTGGATCCGCATGCATGTGAAGACGGACCGGGCAAACGGGCCGGATCGGATCAGGACCGCCCTGCGCGTCGCAGGCGCCCTCGCCAAAAAGGAGGAGGCCGATCTTTATCAGGTGGTCGTGCTCGATGCGGCTGGTCCGGAGGATCGCGCAAGCGTGCGCGGCGCGGCGATCGGCGCGGAGGTGCTCTTCGCCCCCGGCCCGCGGAGCGTGCCGGGCATGGATGAGCCCTTCCGCGCCTCCTATAACGAAGCCACGGCCAACGCTGCCGGCAGGTTCCACGGCAAGGTCGTGACGCTCGAACTGGACGACGTCCGCGCCATCATGGCCAAAATGGACGACCGCCACCTGTGCAACGATCCGTCGGCACCGGGCGATGTCGCGGCCGTTGCGCCGGCCGAGGAGCAAGCGAGTCATTAAAGGGAGAACCCCTCCCCACAGGTGGGAGGGGCTACACCTGCCGCACTCGCTCCGCTCACTCGCGCCGTTCCAGCAGGGATCGAGCTTGGGAAAATGGCAGTCGGGGGCAACGGGCGCCGAGCCCTTCCCCACCTGTGGGGAGGGGCTTTTATCCGGTTCAATCGGCCTTCTGGCGGCGGGCCGGGAAGAGGATGATGTCGCGGATCGACGGCGAGTTGGTGAGCAGCATGATCAGCCGGTCGACACCGATCCCCAATCCCCCGGCGGGCGGCATGCCCTGGTCCATGGCATCGAGGAAGTCCTCGTCCAGCGTCTTTTCCTTTTCGCCGCGGGCATGTGCCTGTTCCATCTGCTCGACCATGCGGGCGCGCTGCTCGACCGGGTCGTTGAGCTCCGAAAAGGCGTTGCCGATCTCCCAGCCGTTGCAATAGGTCTCGAACCGCTCGACGAGACGCGGCTCGCCCGGCACCTCCTTGGCGAAGGGCGAGATGTCCTTCGGGAAGTGGATGACATGAGCAGGCTGGATCAAGGTCGCTTCGACCTTCTCCTCGAAGAGGAAGGCGAGCACTTCGCCCCAGGTCGCGTCCTTCTCGATCTCGACACCGGCGTCGCGAGCCGCCTGCCGGGCCTCCTCGTCGCTCTTGATCGCAAGGAAATCGATTCCGGTCGCATCCTTGACGGCCGCCGGCATCGAGACGCGCGGGAACGGCCCCTTGAAAGAGAGCTGCTTGTCGCCGAACTCGAATTCCGTCGTGCCATGAACCGCAAGCGCCAAGGTCTCGAACATGCGTTCCACGAGACCCATCACGTCCTCGTAGTCGGCATAGGCCCAATAGCACTCCATCATGGTGAATTCAGGATTGTGCCGGGTCGAGACGCCTTCGTTGCGGAAGTTGCGATTGATCTCGAAGACCTTGTCCGTCAGGCCGGAAACGAGAATGCGCTTCAGGTAAAGCTCGGGCGCGATGCGCAGGTACATGTCGAGCTTCAGCGTGTTGTGATGCGTCTTGAAGGGCTCGGCCGTGGCGCCGCCGTAGATCGGCTGCAGCATCGGCGTCTCGACTTCCATGAAGCCTTCGTCCTCGAGGAATCGGCGCAGGCTCGATACGATGCGGCTCCGCTGCTGAAAGCGCAGCTTCGATTCCTCGTTGACCATGATGTCGAGGTAGCGCTTGCGGTAGCGCGTCTCGATGTCGGCAAGCCCGTGGTACTTCTCCGGCATCGGCAGGAGCGACTTGCAGAGCATGGTGATCTCTTTGGCGTTGACAGTCAGTTCGCCGCGCTTGGTGCGGCGCACCTCACCGGTGACCCCGATGATGTCGCCGAGATCGATCATCGGCAGAAGCGCGCGCGCCTCTTCCGGTGCCGTGTCCTTGTGCGAAAAGATCTGGATCTTGCCGGAAGCGTCATGAAGATCCATGAACATGCCGGAATTGCGGGAGGAGAAGACGCGGCCGGCAACGGTTACGGTTTCGCCGCTTTCGGTATCGGGCTCCAGCCCGGCATATTTCTCCGCGAGTTCCGCATTGGTGAGCGTACGGTGGAAATGCGCGGGATAAACATCGCCGATCTGCTGGCGCAGCAGGTCGAGCTTCTGAGAGCGCACTTCCGTCGCGTCGGAGGAAAGGCCGGCTGCCTGTGTCTTGTCGGTCATGGTCTCGTCCTTACTTTCCGCTGCCCGCCATGGAGGCGACGACCTGCGCGGCGACCTTCAGCCGCTGGCGCACGACCGAACGGCCGAGCAGTTCCATCGAATCGAACAGCGGCAGCGAGCGCTGCGAGCCCGAGCAGGCGACGAAGAGCGGCGCCACCACGGCTTTCAGCTTTTTGCCCATGCGCTCTGCGCTGGCGCGCAGCTCCGTCTCGATCGATTCCTTGTTCCATTCCAGGATCTTTTCGAGATCCGGCTGGACGGTGTTCAGGATTTCGAGCATCTCCTCGGGCGAGGCCTTCACGCCGGCAAAGGCGGCGGGCTGCAGGCCGAGATCCGACTTGAAGAGGAAGGCGGCGAGATCGGGCAGTTCGCCGAGCTTCGAAATGCGGGTCTGAGAGAGCTTCAGACCTTCCTTGAGCCGCTCGTTGTCCATCGCCCAGGCGAGGACGCGGGCTGCGAATTCTTCTTCGGAGAGCTTCTCGCGGATCCAGCGCGCGTTCAGCCAGTCGAGCTTCTGGATGTCGAAGATCGCGCCGGCCTTCGACAGGTTTTCCGGATCGAATTTCTCCGCCAGTTCCTCCATCGTCAGCAGTTCTTCGCCTTCGGCGATCTGGATGAAGAACAGCCCGAGGAAGTTCATCAGCGCTTCCGGCAGATAGCCGAGCGCCGTGTAATAGGAGATCGAGGTCGGGTTCTTGCGCTTCGACAGTTTCGACTTGTCGGCATTGCGCATCAGCGACAGATGCATGAAGACAGGCGGCTCGAGGCCGAGATACTGATAGATCAGGATGTGCTTCGGCACCGAGGCGAGCCACTCCTCGCCGCGCGCAACATGGGTGATCTTCATCAGATGGTCGTCGACCACGTTCGCCATGTGATAGGTCGGCATGCCGTCGGCCTTGAGCAGCACCTGCATGTCGACGGCTTCCCACGGAATCTCGACATCGCCATAGACGCCGTCGTGGAACTTGCAGGAGCCCTCGGTCGGGATCTTCATGCGCACGACGTGCGGCTCGCCGGCGTTGACGCGCGACGTTACTTCCTCGGCCGACAGGCTGAGGCAGAGGCCGTCATATTTCGGCGGCTTGCCGGCGGCCCGCTGCGCCTCGCGCATCTGCTCCAGCCGCTCGGGCGTGCAGAAACAGCGGAAACCGTGGCCGTTCGCGACGATCTTCTCGACGTAGGGCTTGTAGATGTCCTTGCGGTCGCTCTGGCGATAGGGGCCGTGGGGGCCGCCGATATCGGGACCTTCCGACCATTCCAGTCCGCACCACTTCAGCGCGTCGAGCACCTTCTTCTCGAATTCCGGCGTCGAGCGCGTCGCATCCGTGTCCTCGATGCGCAGGATGAATTTGCCGCCGTGCTTCTTGGCGAAGAGATAGTTGAAGAGCGCGATATAGGCGGTGCCGACATGCGGCTCGCCGGTGGGGGAAGGTGCGATACGCACCCGGACTGCAGAATCTGCCATTGTCTTTGCCCGTCTTGACGTGCTTTCGGGGCCCTTTGCCGGAGTGCTTTCCAGCTTGCGGGCGCGCATTTTATGGGAAGGAAAGGCCCGCAAGGGTTCCGCACCAGCGGTTTAGCCAGGCAATTCCAGTCGGCAGGCGTGAGACCATAGAAAGCCCTGCATGTCAACGGAAAGCCGCGAGCGGCAATGTCGTCGTCTCGTCGCACGCAACGAGCAAAGATCGTCGCGAAGGCCCGCATTGGTGCGATGCGGGCCTTGTTGTGTCGTGCTTCTATTTCGTTCTTGCGGCCTGCCGCTTCATGCGCGCGTTGCGGGCGACCATGTTGAGTACCTCGACCAGGGCGGAGAAGGCCATGGCCGCATAGACGTAGCCCTTCGGCACGTGGAAGCCCATGCCTTCGGCGATCAGGGTCGTGCCGATCATCAGGAGGAAGGCGAGCGCCAGCATGACGATCGTCGGATTTCTCTCGATGAAGTTCGCAAGCGGGTTCGCTGCAACCAGCATGACCGTCACGGCGACGACGACGGCGACGACCATGATCGGCAGATGCGGGGTCATGCCGACGGCGGTGATGATGCTGTCGACCGAGAAGACGAGGTCGAGAAGCAGGATCTGGCCGATGGCGGCCGCGAAGCTGTTGATCGCGGAGCTGGCGATGAAATCCTCCTCATGATCGCTCGGATCGACACTGTGGTGGATTTCCTTGGTCGCCTTCCAGACGAGGAAGAGCCCGCCGGCGATCAGGATCATGTCCTTCCAGGAAAAGCCATGGCCGAAGGCCTCGAAGACCGGTTGGGTCAGTTGAACGATCCAGGCGATGGTGCCGAGCAGGGCCAGCCGCATGACGAGTGCAAGGCCGATGCCGATGCGGCGGGCGCTGACGCGGTTTTCCGGTGGCAGCTTGTTGGTCAGGATCGAGATGAAAATGAGGTTGTCGATGCCGAGGACCACCTCCATTACGATGAGTGTGATGAGGGCGATCCAAGCCTCGGGGCTTTGAACAAGCGTGAGGATTTCCTGCATCGGCAACTTTTCCTTTTCGGGACACGACAGATCGCGCAGTATTTAGGGATACTTGCGAAAGTCGCAAGCGCCGCCGCGCTTTTCGCGGCGACGTTGTCGGCTCCAGGTGATCGAAAAGGTGGAATTCTCTAGGGAAGGCCGGCTGCACCTGTTCGTGCACCGGAAATCAGCCCTTCAGTGGCACCCAGATCTCGACCGCACCCATGCCGGAATGCGGATCGAAGCGGTCGTCGTAACGTTCCATCAGGTCGGGCAATTCGCCGTGTCGGTAACCGGATTGCGGAAACCAGGTCGTGAAGATGTGGTGGGCCGTGTTGGCGATGCCGGAAATGTGCCCGCGATGGATGAAGATCGCGTAACGCTGCCGGGGCAGCTTGAGTGTCGAAAAGCCGGTGGGCAGCGCCTCGGCGTCCCGTATCTCCGCCGCAGCCATGTAGCGGAAGCGGCCCGCCTCGCCGTCCGACTGGGTGCAGACGCCGTAGGCGATATTGCCGTGCTGACCGGGAATGCTGCCGAAATAAGCGTTGAAACGCTGCCAGAGGGAAGGAATGCCTTCGGTGCGGTTGTAGTCATAGGTCTCTGCGAGACCGGCGAGAAGAAGGCCCGGGCTTTCCTCGAAGCGCGGCGGCTCGATCTTCAAAGTGCGTGCGTCGTCCATTCTGATCGGCTCCAAAAGCTCGACATTGCGGGCGTGCCTCTGCTTGCGGATGGACTCGGGCGTCACCCCGAACTGCTCGCGAAAGGCACGGGTGAAAGCCTCGTGCGAGCCGTAACCCGCCTCGAGGGCCACTTCGAGAATGCTGGATGTGCCGTTGGCGAGGGCAAGCGCGGCACCGCTCAGACGCCGGCCGCGGATATAGGCACTGATCGAGCGACCGGCCGAAAGCCCGAATACGCGCGAAAGATGATAGCGCGAAAGGCCGGCGGCCGCGGCGACATCATCCAGTGATATATCTTCGGCGAAATGGCTTTCAATGAACCAGATCGCCCTTCCGATGGCACTCATCGTCACTCCCTTTGTGGACACGCAAGGTCTTACGGTCTTTCAGGCGAGCGCGTTTGATCGCAATTGCTGGATTGCAAGAAGATGGGACGGCATGTCTCGGCGACAAGGCACCGTCGCGTTTACTCCTTGCCCGACCTTTTTCCGTAGGCGGCCAGGAAAACGCGGATGGCGGATCTGACGTTCTTTTCGATGCTTTCGGCCGAGACGGCATCGCACATGCCGAAAAGACGGCCCTTGAACATTCCGGCCATGGCGAGATCGATGAACTGCTTTGCGGCTATTTCGGTGTCTTCGATCGAGAGCGTGCCTGCCGACACCTGCTGGTCAAGATAGGCCTTGAGCACGGTGTATCCATTCTCCGGCGTCGCAGTGAAGAAGCGCTGCGCCAGCCGGGGCATCCGGTCGATTACGCCAAGTACCGTGCGCATCGCACGGATCGTGTAATCCGACGTTATGCTCGTCACCAGCTTCACGCCGAAAGCGTGGAGCGCCTCCTCGATCGGTTCATTGCCGTTCAGCGATTGCTTGACACTGTTGACGATAATGTTCCGCTCGCGCGCGATGAGCGCGGTGAACAGGTCTTCCTTGTTCTCGAAATAGACGTAGAGCGTGCCCTTGGAAACGCCGGCCTCACGCGTGATGTCGTTCATGCTGGCCGCGTCGAAACTGCTCCGCATGAAAACGCGTTTGGCGCCGTCGAGAATCCGCTCCCGTTTGACCGGGTCCTCGCCGGCCGCGTGCCGCCCTCCGCCTGAAGGGTTTTCCTGATAGGGACGCTCCTGCCGGTCCTGCAGGGTCTTTTCCTGCTCTGCGCTCTTCGCTGATACCATGGCTGCCGGACGTATCCACTCCTCTGATCGCGTGCGTCGCGGTGATCGCGGACGCGTTCTGTCCCAAATCACTATCGCAGACAATTCCGAGAAAAACTGCGGGTGCGGACAAAACTTTTCGTCAACTTCATCGAAATCGAACCGCGTGGTTCGATTTTCTCTTGATATGCGGCGCGAAAGGCCCTATGTCAAGCTCCATCGAACCGAACGGTTCAGTTCAATCTTCAATTCGATTGGTGGTCCATGTCCGCTTCCAGCTCTTCCAGCGCTGCCCGTGTCCGTCCCGTCAGCGATGATTTCGAAGTAATGGATACTCAGACGGCCGAGGCCAAAAGCCCCGGGACCGCGGAGACCGCAGCCGCAGACGAAGCGGGCACGGAGCTCGCTGCCTCTCCGAAAAAGCGCCGCAAAATCCTTCCGGTACTGGGTCTCGTCCTTCTCGGTGCCGCCGGCTGGTACGGCTATGATTGGTGGACCAACGGGCGCTTTTTCGTCTCGACCGACGACGCTTACATAGAAGGGGACATAGCGACGATTTCGCCCAAGGTGTCCGGTTATGTCGCCAAGGTCGACGTGGTCGCCAACCAGCACGTGAAGGCTGGCGATCCGCTCGTGACGCTCGACGACGGAGATTACCGCATCGCGGCCGAGCAGGCCGAGGCGCAGATCGCCACGCAGAAGCTGGCCCTCAGCCGTTTCGACGCGCAGATCTCCGGGGCAAAGGCGAGCCTCGCTCAGTCCGAGGCTCAGAAGAAGGCGCTTGAGGCGACCGTCCGCGGCGCCGAACTGGCTCAGAAGCGCGCCAGCGAGCTCCAGTCGAAGTCGTTCGGGACGGATGCTTCGCGCGACAGCGCCCAGGTCGCGCTCGATCAGGCGCGCGCAAATCTCGCCGGTGCCGAAGCCAATATCGCCGCGGCCAAGGCCAATATCACCGTGCTCGAGGCCCAGCGGATGGAAGCGGAAAGTACGATCCGCTCGCTGGAGCTTACCCGCGACAAGGCAGACCGGGATCTGGGCTTCACCATCCTGAAGGCGCCGTATGACGGAGTGATCGGCAATGTCGCGGTCCAGGTCGGCGATCTCGTCTCGGCCGGCCAGCGGCTCGCCGCGCTCGTGCCGACCGATCAGCTCTATATCGACGCCAATTTCAAGGAGACGCAGATCGCGCATCTGGTGCCCGGCTCCAAGGTGCAGATCCATGTCGACGCCTATGAGGATCACCCGATCGAAGGCACCGTCGCATCGATCTCGCCGGCCTCCGGCTCGGTCTTCTCGCTGCTGCCGGCGGAGAACGCGACGGGCAACTTCACCAAGGTCATCCAGCGCGTTCCGGTGCGCATCACGCTGCCGGCCGACGTGCTGGCGGAAGGGCACCTGCGCGCGGGGCTGAGCGTCGTCGTCGACGTCGATACCCGCACCGCGCCGGAACAGTCGAAGGTCGCTGCGGCGAAATAAAGGGCTGCAGGCCTGAGGAGTGGCGGAAATGGCCGCAACAGCAACAGCGGGCGCCGCTGCGCCGAGCCTACCCAAGGCCGAGGAGCACATGGATCCGCGGCGGCTCATCGCCTTTTTCGCGATGGTCGTCGGCATGTTCATGGCGATCCTCGACATCCAGATCGTCTCTGCCTCGCTCGCCGAGATCCAGGCGGGCCTGTCGGCCGGGTCTGACGAGATCGGCTGGGTGCAGACCGCCTATCTGATCGCGGAAGTCATCATGATCCCGCTCTCGGGCACGCTTGCCCGCATCGTCTCGACGCGGGTGCTCTTCTCCGTGGCGGCGGCCGGATTTACGGCCGCCAGCGCTCTTGCCGCCACGGCCACCAATATCGAACAGATGATCGTCTACCGGGCGATCCAGGGATTTATCGGCGGCGGCATGATCCCGTCGGTCTTTGCCGCAGCCTTCACCATATTCCCGCCGTCGAAGCGCAACGTCGTCTCGCCGATCATCGGGCTCATCGCGACGCTTGCGCCGACCATCGGCCCGACGGTCGGCGGCTATCTGAGCCATGCCTTTTCCTGGCACTGGCTGTTCCTCATCAACGTCATTCCCGGCATCATCGTCGCGACGGTCACCTGGATCTTCATCGATTTCGACAAGCCGGAACTCGGACTGATCAAGAAGTTCGACTGGTGGGGACTTCTCTCCATGGCGGTCTTTCTCGGCTCGCTCGAATACGTCCTGGAGGAAGGCAATGCCAATGACTGGTTCAACGACGAGCACATCGTCATGGGTGCCGTCGCCACCACGGTCGCCGCCGTCGTCTTCTTCTATCGGGCGTTCAAGGTCGATTTCCCGGTCGTCGATCTCAAGGCCTTCGCCAACCGCAACTTCACCTTCGGCTCGCTCTTCTCCTTCGTCATGGGGATCGGCCTTTACGGGCTGACCTATCTCTATCCGCTCTATCTCGGGCGTATCCGCGGCTACGACTCCCTGATGATCGGCGAAACCATGTTCGTCTCGGGTCTCGCCATGTTCCTGACGGCGCCGGTTGCGGGTTTCCTCGCCGGGCGAATGGACCCGCGGGCGATGATGACCATCGGCTTTGCCGGCTTTGCCGCAGGCACCTGGCTGATGAGCCAGATGACCGCCGACTGGGATTTCTGGGAGCTGCTCCTTCCGCAGATCCTGCGCGGCTGCTCGCTGATGCTATGCATGGTGCCGATCAACAATATCGCGCTCGGCACTTTGCCGCCGGCGCGCATCCGCAATGCGTCGGGACTCTACAACCTGACGCGTAACCTCGGTGGCGCAGTCGGGCTGGCGGTCATCAACACGATCCTCACGCAGCGCCAGGATTTCCACTACGCCCGGCTCGCCGAGCACGTGGAATGGGGCAACCCGGAGGCCGTCGAGCGGATGCGCAACATTGCCACGACCTTCACTGCGCACGGCCTCGACGGAACCACGGCTGCAGTCAAGCAGCTGGCGGCGATGGTGCAGCAGCAGGCGGTGATCATGTCCTTCATCGACGTGTTCGTACTGCTGACCGTCCTGTTCCTGTCGATGATCGCTGGCGTCCTGATGATCGCCAAGCCGCAAGGCGCCGGCCCCGGAGGCGGCGGGCACTAGCGCGGGATGAGGAAAACTGTGCGCGGTTTTCCCGACCGCATCCCGCTCTCACTTCTTGGAATCGATCACGTTCAGGTTTCCAGGTCGGCCCGACCTGGAATCATCGTGATCCCAAGGGGTTGATGCCGCGGGGCGGCTGCCCCATTCCGCTGCAGCGCTTTACGCGCTTTCGAGATCGCTGCAATATCCCGTCTCGTCGAAGCTGTCGGAAGGCGCGCGGGAGCAACGCGCGGGCGCCGCATGAACGATCATTCCTGCTTACGGCCTTCGCGGCGGATGTTCCTCGCCGGTGCGGTCGGGTTGGGCCTCTCGATGACCGCGGGCGGCAGACTTTCGAAGGCAGCCGGCCCTCCGGTCGACGTGACCTTCCTCTTTGCCGCGGATATCCATGCCTGCCTCGTTTCGACGGACGGCTTGGCGCCGAACTGCGAAGCGGAGGGCAAGACCGACGCCAGCCTCTTGCGCCATGTCGCCGCGGTGAACGCAATTGCGGCACAGCACTGGCCGCATGCCATTGGAGGGAAGCCGAGCGGCCTTGCCAGCGCGGGCACGAGGATTTCGCGTCCGCTCGGTCTGGTGCTCGGGGGCGACATCACCGATGATGGCGGCGGCCAGGTTCGCCAGCCCCGCGAGGGGCGGCAATTACAGCAGTTCCAGAGCCGATACGAGCAGGCGCCGGGCCCGCACCATATCCACATTCCCGTTTACGTCGGCCTCGGAAACCATGATCTCGACCAGGACGGGCCGCCGCCGAATGCCGACTGGTATCGCCGGGAACTGCGAGACTATGTCGAGCTTACCCATCGCCAGACCGTTTTCTACAAGCCGCCGGTGCCGGTCGCGAATTACGATCCGCTATCGGACAGCTATTCCTGGGACTGGGGCGGTCTTCATCTCGTACACTTGCAGCGTTTCGGAGGCGACGAGAACAAGGGCGCGGTGAGCGGATTGCCGTGGCTCAAGAGCGATCTCTCCTCCCATGCCGCCGATGGCCGGCCGGTCGTCCTCTTCCAGCATTATGGCTGGGACGCATTTTCGACCGAGGCCTGGGATCCGGCGGCGAAGACCTTCGACGACAAGGGGGAGGGCGAGCCGCATTGGTGGAGCGCCGACGAGCGCCGGGCGCTGCTCGATCACCTGCAGGGCTACAACGTCGTCGGCCTCTTCCATGGGCACGAGCATGACCGCGTCATGGCCTACAGGGTCGGCGAGATCGACGTCTTCAAGCCCAAGGCGGCCTTCCTCGGCGGTTTCGCGGTTGTGCGCGTGACCGGCAGCTTCATGGATGTAGCCTTCGGCGAGGCCGCGGGCGAGCATGGCCACGTCGTCTTCACGCAGGCCTTCAGCAAGCGTTTCGACTGAACCGACATTCCGGAACGTCCATTCGATCGCGCCCGGAGATTTCTGATTTACGTACGTCAAAAATTCCTCTAATGGGTTTTCCGGGAGGAAGAGATGCGACCGACAGTTCACGATATCGCCGCCGAGGCGGGCGTCAGTCTCGCCACCGTCGACCGGGTGTTGAACAATCGCCCGGGCGTGAGAAGCGTCACCCGCGAGCGGGTGGAACAGGCGATCGCTACGCTCGGTTATGTTCGCGATGTCGCCGCTGCCAATCTTGCCAAGAGCCGCAGCTATCCCCTGGTCTTCATCCTGCCCGCCGGCGAAAACTCCTTCATGCGCGGTCTCGAGGCGGAGGTGCGGTCGGCGATGTCGCGTTCCGCGACCGAGCGGCTGGATATCACCATCCTTTCCGTTCCGGCCTTCGACGCACCGGCGCTCGCCGCCGCACTGCTCGATGCGCGTGAGCGCCGGCCGGCGGGTGTCGCGGTGGTTGCCGTCGACGCGCCTGACGTGACGGAGGCGGTAAAGCGGCTCCGCGACGACGGCATTGCCGTCGTGACGCTGGTTTCCGATCTGCCCGGGTCCGGTCGCGACCATTTCGCCGGCGTCGACAATGTCGCCGCGGGCCGCACCGCCGGCAGCCTGATGGGCCGGTTTCTCGGCGGTGGCGAAGGGCCGGTCGCGGTGCTTGCCGGTTCCATGCTGGTACGCGATCATCGTGATCGGCTGGAGGGCTTCCAGGCTGTCATGAGCGGGGATTTCGCCTCGCGCCGGATCCTGCCGGTGATCGAGGGGCAGGACGATCCGTCGCTGGTCGAGACGCTCGTCGACGCGCTTCTCGGGCAGCATCCCGACCTGGCCGGCATCTACAGCCTCGGTGCCGGCAATCGCGGCCTGGTCGCCGCTCTCGAAAAGGCGGGCAAAGGAAGGGCCGTTTGCACGATCGCGCATGAGCTGACGCCGCACAGCCGCGCCGGCCTTCTTTCCGGCACGATCGATGCGCTGCTCAACCAGAATGCGGGCCACGAGGTCAGGAGCGCCATCCGGGTGCTGAAAGCAAAAGCGGACGGGCTGCCGGTCATCGCGGCGCAGGAGCGCATCCGCATCGATATTTTCCTGAAGGACAACCTGCCGCTCGAGCAGGAATAGGAGGCATCATGTATCTCGGACTGGATCTCGGCACGTCCGGCGTCAAGGCCATGCTGATGGACGGCGAGCAGCGGATCATCGGCTCCGCCAGCGGCGCGCTCGACGTCGACCGGCCGCATCCCGGCTGGTCGGAACAGGATCCGGCTGACTGGATCCGCGCCGCCGAGGAGGCGATCGCCCGGTTGAGGGAAACGCATGCGCAAGCGCTTGCAGCCGTCCGCGGCATCGGCCTTTCCGGCCAGATGCACGGTGCGACATTGCTCGACGAAGGCGATGCGGTGCTGCGGCCATGCATATTGTGGAACGACACCCGCAGCTTCCGCGAGGCGGCGGCGCTTGACGGCGACCCGCAGTTTCGGGCGCTGACCGGCAACATCGTCTTTCCGGGCTTCACCGCACCGAAGCTCGCCTGGGTGCGTGAAAACGAGCCGGAGATCTTCGCCAAGGTTCGCTGGGTGCTGCTCCCCAAGGATTACCTGCGCCTCTGGCTGACCGGCGAGCATATGTCGGAAATGTCCGATTCGGCCGGCACGTCATGGCTCGATACGGGCAAGCGCAAGTGGTCGGAGAGCCTGCTTGCCGCTACGCACCTCCAAGAGAGGCAGATGCCGGAACTCGTCGAAGGCACCGATGTAGCCGGCTCGCTGCGGCCTGAGCTCGCGGCGCGTTGGGGGATGGGACCTGGCGTGGTGGTTGCCGGCGGTGCGGGCGACAACGCAGCCTCGGCCTGCGGCATGGGAACGGTCGGGGAGGGGCAGGCCTTCGTCTCGCTCGGCACTTCCGGCGTGCTTTTCGCGGCCAATGCAAGCTATCTCCCCAATCCGGAGAGCGCGGTCCACGCCTTCTGCCACGCATTGCCCAACACCTGGCACCAGATGGGCGTGATCCTCTCGGCGACGGACGCGCTGAACTGGCATTCCGGCATCACCGGCCGGAGCGCTGCGGAACTCACCAATGAACTCGGCGAGAGCCTCAAGGCGCCGGGCTCCGTGACGTTTCTTCCCTATCTCTCCGGCGAGCGCACGCCGCACAACGACGCGGCGATCCGCGGCGTCTTTGCCGGCCTCGGGCACGAGAGCTCCCGCGCAGTGCTGACGCAGGCGGTGCTCGAAGGCGTTTCCTTCGCGATCCGCGACAGTCTCGAGGCACTGCGCGCGGCCGGCACGAAGCTCACGCGGGTGACGGCGATCGGCGGCGGTTCGCGCTCGCGTTACTGGCTGAGCTCGATCGCGACCGCGCTGAACCTGCCGGTCGACCTGCCCGCGGACGGCGATTTCGGCGCTGCCTTCGGCGCGGCTCGGCTCGGCCTGATCGCCGCCGCCGGAGCCGATCCGGCTGCAGTCTGCACCGCACCCGAGACGGCGGAAACGATCGCGCCGGAGGCATCGCTCGTGCCCACCTATGAAGATGCTTACCAGCGCTATCGCCGGCTTTATCCGGCGATAAAGGAAGCGGCGCTGTGAGCGGTTTCGGCGCATCCACCAACCGCCTTCCACCCGATAACCGGCTCCGTCGCGGACGGTGCCGCCAATTCACAATCCATGAGAGGAGACTGTCGTGAGCACGGGATTTTTCGGCGATATCGCCAAGATCAAATATGAGGGACCGGACAGCACCAATCCGCTCGCCTTCCGCCATTACAATCCGGACGACGTCGTCCTAGGCAAGCGGATGGAGGACCATCTGCGCTTCGCCGTCGCCTACTGGCACACCTTCGTCTGGCCGGGCGGCGATCCCTTCGGCGGGCAGACCTTCGAACGCCCCTGGTTCAAGGATTCGATGGAGGCCGCCAAGCTGAAGGCGGATGTCGCCTTCGAATTCTTCCAGCTTCTCGGCGTACCCTACTACTGCTTCCACGACGCGGACGTGCGCCCGGAGGGGCGGAACTTCGCCGAGAACACGAGCAATCTCGACGAGATCGTCGACTATTTCGCTGGGAAGCAGGAAGAAACCGGCGTCAAGCTGCTTTGGGGCACGGCGAACCTCTTTTCCAACCGCCGTTTCATGGCGGGGGCTGCGACGAACCCGGACCCGGACGTCTTCGCCTTTGCCGCCGCTACGGTGAAGACCTGCATCGACGCAACGCAGCGGCTCGGCGGCGAGAACTACGTGCTCTGGGGCGGACGCGAGGGCTATGAGACCCTGCTCAACACCGACCTGAAGCGCGAGCTCGATCAGCTCGGCCGCTTCCTCAATCTGGTCGTCGAATACAAGCACAAGATCGGCTTCAAGGGCACGATCCTGATCGAGCCGAAGCCGCAGGAGCCGACCAAGCATCAGTACGACTACGACGTCGCGACCGTCTATGGCTTTCTCAAGAGATACGGCCTCGAAAACGAGGTGAAGGTCAACATCGAGCAGGGCCACGCAATTCTTGCCGGACACTCCTTCGAGCACGAGCTGGCGCTTGCCAATGCGCTCGGCATCTTCGGCTCGATCGATATGAACCGCAACGACTACCAGTCCGGCTGGGACACCGACCAGTTTCCGAACAACGTGCCGGAAATGGCCCTCGCCTATTACCACGTGCTTGCGGGCGGCGGCTTCAAGACCGGCGGCACGAACTTCGACGCGAAGCTGCGTCGCCAGTCGATCGACCCCGAAGACCTGCTGATCGGCCATATCGGCGGCATGGATTGCTGCGCGCGCGGCCTAAAGGCGGCCGCGAAGATGATCGAGGACAAGGCGCTCTCCGCACCGCTCGAAGCGCGCTATGCCGGCTGGAACGTGCCGGAGGCGAAGAAAATGCTCGACGGCGGCTTCTCGCTCGAGGAGATCGAGGCCTGGGTGCTCAAGTCCGACGTCAACCCGCAGCCGAAATCCGGCAGGCAGGAGCTTCTGGAAAACGTGGTCAACCGCTACGTTTGACGGGCGGGGGAAATCCTTTTTCGCGAGGGGGGCACAAGCCGATTGCCCCTCGCGAAGAATCTGCTAGCTTCTGGCTCCTGCAACGTTGCAGGTGTACCAGCTGCTGCGAATTCGCGGGCCGGAAGCGCTGGAAGTCAACGGTCGGCCGCAGTGCCGGCACATCGGACACCGCTCCATCAGGGAGGAAGTTGTATGAAAACGATCAAAGGACCGGGGCTGTTTCTTGCGCAATTCGCCGGCGACGCCGCACCCTTCAATTCCTGGGATTCGATTACCAAATGGGCCGCCGATTGCGGTTATAAGGGCGTGCAGGTCCCAAGCTGGGACGGCCGGCTCTTCGACCTGAAGAAGGCTGCCGAATCGAAGACCTATTGCGACGAGGTCGCCGGCAAGGCGCGCGACAATGGCGTCGAGATCACCGAGCTTTCGACCCACCTCCAGGGCCAGCTCGTTGCGACGCATCCCGCCTATGACGAGGCTTTCGACGGTTTCGCCGTTCCGCAAGTGCGCGGCAATCCTCGGGCGCGCCAGGAGTGGGCGGTCGAACAGGTGAAGCTGGCGCTGACCGCCTCGAAGAACCTCGGCCTCGGTGCGATGGCAAGCTTTTCCGGCGCGCTCGCCTGGCCCTTCGTCTATCCGTGGCCACAGCGTCCGGCGGGCCTCGTGGAGACCGCCTTCGACGAGCTCGCGCGGCGGTGGAAGCCGATCCTCGATCACGCGGAGGATTGCGGCGTCGACGTGTGCTACGAGATCCATCCGGGCGAGGACCTGCACGACGGCATCACCTATGAGATGTTCCTGGAGCGCACCGGCAACCATGCCCGCGCCTGCATGCTCTACGACCCGTCTCACTATGTGCTGCAGTGCCTCGACTATCTCGAGAATATCGACATCTACAAGGACCGCATCCGGATGTTCCACGTCAAGGACGCGGAGTTCAACCCGACCGGACGCCAGGGCGTCTATGGCGGCTATCAAAGCTGGGTGAACCGCGCCGGCCGCTTCCGCTCGCTGGGCGACGGTCAGGTGGATTTCGGGGCCGTCTTCTCGAAGATGGCCGCCAATGATTTCGCCGGCTGGGCCGTGGTCGAGTGGGAATGCTGCCTGAAACACCCGGAAGACGGCGCACGCGAAGGCTCCGAGTTCGTGAAGGCGCATATCATCCGCGTCACCGAGAGGGCCTTCGACGATTTCGCCGACAGCGGCACCGACGAGGCGGCGAACCGGCGGATGCTGGGAATCTAGTTCGTGGTCTAACCGTCTGCCCCTCACCCTAACCCTCTCCCCGCCAGCGGGGAGAGGGGACTTGCCCCGCCCTTCCGCTGCGGCAAGGGGAGGCGTCGCCACGAGCCCCTTCTCCCCGCCTGCGGGGAGAAGGTCGCGGCAGCGGGATGAGGGGCAATTCCAACACAAGGAGAGAAAGAACGATGGCTATCGAGGGAAGCAGTACGGAGACGCGTCAGAAGCGCATTCGGCTGGGCATGGTGGGCGGCGGATCGGGCGCCTTTATCGGCGCGGTGCATCGGATCGCCGCCAGGCTCGACGATCACTACGAGCTTGTCGCCGGCGCGCTCTCGTCGACGGCGGAGAAGGCCGAGGCTTCGGGCCGCGAGCTCGGGCTCGATCCGTCGCGCGTCTATTCGGATTTCAAGGAAATGGCGATCCGTGAGGCGAAGCTTAAGAACGGCATCGAGGCGGTGGCGATCGTCACGCCAAACCATGTTCACTATGCTGCTGCCAAAGAATTCCTGAAGCGCGGCATCCATGTCATCTGCGACAAGCCGCTGACATCGACGCTCGCCGACGCGAAGAAGCTCAAAAAGGCGGCCGACGAAAGCGATGCGCTCTTCGTGCTGACGCACAACTATACCGGCTATCCGATGGTGCGTCAGGCGCGCGAAATGATTGAGAATGGCGACATCGGCGCCGTCCGCCTCGTGCAGATGGAATATCCGCAGGACTGGCTGACCGAGAATATCGAGCAGTCCGGTCAAAAGCAGGCTGCCTGGCGCACAGATCCGGCGCGCTCCGGCGCCGGCGGTTCGACCGGCGACATCGGCACGCATGCTTATAATCTCGGCTGCTTCGTTTCCGGCCTGGAACTCGAGGAGCTCTCCGCCGATCTCGACAGCTTCGTCGGCGGGCGGCAGCTCGACGACAATGCGCATGTGCTGATGCGCTTCAAGGAGAAGGACGGCGCGCGCGCCAAGGGCATGCTCTGGTGCAGCCAGGTGGCGCCCGGCCATGAGAACGGCCTGATGGTGCGCGTCTACGGCACCAAGGGCGGTCTCGAATGGACGCAGAAGGATCCGAACTACCTCTGGTACACGCCCTTCGGGGAGCCGAAGCGTCTGCTGACGCGCGCCGGCGCCGGAGCTTCGCCGGCGGCGGCACGCGTATCGCGCATTCCGTCCGGCCACCCCGAGGGCTACCTCGAAGGCTTCGCCAATATCTATACGGAAGCGGCACGGGCGATCTACGCCAAGCGCAACGGCGGGAAGGCTGATCCTTCTGTCATCTATCCGACGATAGACGATGGCATGAAGGGCATGACCTTCGTCGATGCCTGCGTACGTTCCTCGGAGCGCAACGGCGCCTGGATCAAGGTCTGAACCTTGCAAGCCGGAGCATTTCCGCGATTCGAAGAAAAGTGGAAATGTTCCAGAGCGGGATAAGGAAAAGGTGTGTGCGGTTTTCCGCCCGCATCCCGCGTCTCAAATTCCAGGAATCGATCACGTTCATGTTTTTCGACCCGACCTAAAAACATCGTGATCCAGGGAAGGGCGGGGATACCTCGCCCTTTTTTATTGACATTTGCCACCGCGGCCTTAGGCCACGTCCACAGACGAGGGCGAGGCCTCCCTATGGTCCGCCTTGACATTGACCCGGACGCAGCCATGCCTTCGGTCCGGCTGCGCAGACGATGAGGCCTGAACGATGATCGAAGCCAAGAAACTGGCAGAGCGTTTTCCCGGCGACTTTGTCTTCGGCGTTGCGACCGCATCCTTCCAGATCGAGGGAGCCAGCAAGGCGGATGGGCGCAAAGCCTCCATCTGGGACGCCTTCTCCAATATGCCGGGGCGCGTTTACGGGCGCCACAACGGCGACGTCGCCTGCGACCATTACAACCGGCTGGAACAGGATCTGGACCTCATCAGCGGCCTCGGCGTCGAGGCCTACCGCTTCTCGATCGCCTGGCCGCGGATCGTGCCGGAGGGCACGGGGCCGATCAACGAGAAGGGGCTCGACTTTTACGACCGCCTCGTCGACGGACTGAAGGCGCGCGGCATCAAGGCCTTTGCGACCCTCTATCACTGGGACCTGCCGCTGGCGCTGATGGGCGACGGTGGCTGGACGGCGCGCACGACCGCCTATGCCTATCAGCGTTACGCCAAGACCGTGATTGCGCGTCTGGGCGATCGTCTCGATGCGGTCGCGACCTTCAACGAACCGTGGTGTTCCGTCTGGCTCGGCCATCTCTTCGGTGTCCATGCACCGGGCGAGCGCAACATGGATGCAGCACTTGCCGCACTGCACTTCACCAATCTCGCCCATGGGTTGGGGGTCGCCGCGATCCGCTCGGAACGGCCGGAGCTGCCCGTCGGGATCGTCATCAACGCCCATTCCGTCTATCCCGGCAGCGACAGCGCCGAGGACAAGGCCGCTGCGGAGCGCGCCTTCGATTTCCACAACGGCGTCTTCTTCGATCCGATCTTCAAGGGCGAATATCCGGAGGGCTTCCTCTCCGCGCTCGGCGAACGCATGCCGGCGATCGAGGACGGCGACATGGCAACGATCGCCCAGCCGCTCGATTGGTGGGGGCTCAACTACTATACGCCGATGCGCGTTTCGGCAGACCCGGCGAAAGGCGCCGAATATCCGGCGACCGTCAATGCGAAACCCGTCAGCGACGTGAAGACCGATATCGGCTGGGAAGTCTATGCGCCGGCTTTGGGCAACCTCGTGGAGACGCTCAATGCGCGCTACGGGCTCCCCGACTGCTACATCACCGAGAATGGCGCCTGCTACAACATGGGCGTCGACGATCAGCCTCGGCTCGACTACATCTCAGACCACCTCGCCGTCACCGCCGATCTCATCGCCAAGGGTTATCCGATGCGGGGCTATTTCGCCTGGAGCCTGATGGATAATTTCGAATGGGCCGAGGGCTACCGAATGCGCTTCGGCATCGTTCACGTCGATTACGAGACACAGGTCCGCACGATCAAGAAAAGTGGTCGCTGGTATAAGGACCTGGCGGAACGGTTTCCGAGGGGCAACCACAAGCCGGGATGATGCCGGAGCGAGCGGACGGCGGTTCTGCACAAAAAGAGTAGACTTTTGCGCCGCGCCTTGGGGCTCCGGAAAAACGTACCTGTAAAAGGGCGCGCTCGCGCGCCATAAGAACCACATGCTCCTCGGCATGGCAGTCATGCCGAGGAGGCGTTGAACTGACCGGTTGGCCGATGATAGAGAGTTGCTCCACGTTTCGAATGCGTTGTCGAATGTCCGTCTGACGAGGCGACGTTTTTTCCGAGCCGGCCCTATTGAGCAGGGACCGGGGTTTCGAACATCCGAGAGCATCATGTATCCTCCTATCGTTTTGATCCCTCCTGCGGGGGCGACCGGACAATGACCCTTCCTCAATCCGAGATATCGGCCGGCGATGCGGTCGTCTTCGACGCCGTGTCCAAGCGCTTTCCGGCCTCCGGCGGAAATACGGCCTTCACTGCGCTCGACAATGTCAGCCTGTCGGTCGCTCGCGGCTCGATCACCGGTATCATCGGTCGTTCCGGCGCCGGCAAATCGACGTTGATCCGGCTGGTAAACGGCCTCGAAAAGCCTTCGAGCGGCAAGGTGTTCGTCGATGGCGTCGATGTGGGTGCGCTCGATGAGGCGGGCCTGCGCGATCTCCGCCGCTCCGTCGGTATGATCTTCCAGCATTTCAACCTGCTTTCCTCGCGCACCGTCTTCGGCAATGTCGCGCTGCCGCTCGAAATCGCCGGCATGGATCGGCGCGCGATCGAGCAGCGTGTGCGCCCGCTTCTCGAACTCGTCGGTCTCGCCGACAAGCACGGGCGTTATCCGGCGGAGCTTTCCGGCGGCCAGAAGCAGCGCATCGGCATCGCCAGGGCGCTTGCGACCGAACCCAAGCTGTTGCTCTCGGACGAGGCGACCTCGGCGCTGGACCCGGAAACGACGCAGTCGATCCTGGAACTGCTGAGACGGATCAATGCGGAACTGGGCCTTACCGTTCTGCTCATCACTCACGAGATGGAGGTCGTAAAAGCGGTTACTTCCGACGTGGCAGTGATCGACAAGGGCCAGATCGTGGAGCGAGGGCACACTTTCGACGTCTTCACGCATTCCAGGCACGAGACGACGCGGGCGCTCCTTTCCGGTCTGGCGGGTTCGAAACTGCCGGAAGCCGTTGCCAGAGGCCTGAAGCCGGCGGCGGCAGACGGCGATCGCGTCGTGGTGCGCCTCACCTTCTTCGGGGCAGCGGCGGAGCGCCCGCTGATCTCGCAGCTCATCCAGTCGGTCGGCGCCGAGGTCAACATCATCGCCGGCACGATCGACGAGATCGGCGGGAAGCCTTACGGCTCGCTCGTCGTCGCCTATGGCGCCGATGCCGAAACCTCGGGCAAGGCGGAGCGCTTCTTCACCGAAAACGGACTGGTCACGGAGGTGCTCGGCTATGTCGCCTGATCTTCTGCTTCGCATAGGCAGCGCCACGCTCGATACTATGTACATGGTGGCGATCGCCGGCCTGGTGGGCTCGCTGATCGGGCTGCCGATCGGCATCTTCCTGGCGACCAGCGGCAGGGGCGAGTTGTTCCCCGCACCCAATGTCAACCGCGCCGTGGGACTTGTGGTGAACGCGACGCGCTCGACGCCCTTCATCATCCTCGTCGTCGCGATCATTCCTTTGACGCGGCTCATCACCGGTACCTCGATCGGCACCAAAGCGGCGATCGTGCCCTTGACGATTGCGACCATTCCCTTCGTCGCCCGCCTCGTCGAGGCGGCGATCCGCGACGTCGACAAGGGGCTGATCGAGGCGGCGCGCGCCATGGGCGCCACACCGATGCAGATCGTCTTCAAGGTCCTGCTCGCCGAATCCCGGCCGGCGCTGACGCTGGCGCTCACCATGACGATCGTCAGCCTCATCGGCTATTCGGCGATGGTCGGCGCCGTCGGCGGCGGCGGTCTCGGCGATCTGGGCATCCGCTACGGCTACCAGCGCTTCATGCCCGACGTGATGCTCGTCGTGGTCGTCGTGCTCATCGTGCTCGTCCAGCTCGTCCAGAGCGCCGGCGACCGGATGGCGCGGCGCTTCGACAAGCGCAGCCGCAAGACCTGATCCTTTCCAAGACACCAAACAGCAACAAGGAGACATCCATGAAAAACCTCATTCTTGCGGCGGCCTTCGCCGCCCTGGCTGCCGGCACGGCGCTTGCTGAGACCATCAAGGTCGGCGTGACCCCGGGCGAGCATGCCGAGATCATGGAGAAGGTGAAGGAAGTCGCCGCCCCCAAGGGCCTCGACATCGAGATCCTCGAATTCTCCGACTACGTGGTTCCGAACCAGGCGCTCGCCGATGGCGACCTCAATGCCAATTCCTTCCAGCACCAGCCCTATCTCGACAACCAGATCGCCGATCGTGGCTTCGATATCGTCAGCGTCGGCCTGACGATCACCACGCCGATGGGCGTCTACTCGAACAAGGTGAAGAGCCTCGATGAGCTGGAGGACGGTGCGACGATCGCCATTCCGAACGACCCCACCAATGGCGGCCGCGCGCTCCTGGTCCTCGCGTCGAAGGGTCTGATCAAGGTCAATCCGGATGCCGGACTGAAGGTCACCCCGGCCGACGTGACGGAAAATCCGAAGAACATCGAGTTCGCCGAGCTCGATGCGGCCCAGCTGCCGCGCTCGCTGGCCGATGTCGACGCGGCCGTGATCAACACCAATTACGCGCTCGAGGCCGATCTTCACCCGAAGGAAGACGCCATCGCCATCGAAAGCGAGAAGTCCCCCTACGCCAATGTCATTGCGGTGCGCAGCGCAGACAAGGACGCGCCCTGGGTGAAGACGCTCGTCGAATCCTACCACGACGACAAGGTCAAGGCCTTCATCGTAGAGCACTTCAAGGGCGCGCTCATCCCGAGCTGGTGAGCGGCCTCTGCCCTCTCCTCGGGTTTAGCCCCCGCAGGCGGGGAGAGGGTACATGCCCCACGAACCGCCGGTGTTTATTACAGTGTAGATGCTTGCCACGAGTCCCTTCGCCCGCCTGCGGGGAGAAGGCGCCGGCAGGCGGATGGGCACCGACCGGGTGAGAAAGCGGAAATGCTCTAGCTTCCGAGATGCCGCGTCCCGCGCTTCTTCGCAAGCATGATCTGCCTCTGCCTTTGGCGGTAACGCTCGCGGTCCTCTTCGCTGCGGGTGTCGTGGCAGTGGACGCAGGAGACGCCTTCCTCATGAAGGAGCGACTGGAGGTCCTCGGGCGTCAGCGGCTGACGGCAGGCATGGCAGAGCGTGTGCTCGCCTTCCTGCAGCCCGTGGGTGACGGACACGCGCTCGTCGAAGACGAAGCAGGCGCCTTCCCAGAGGCTCTCTTCGGGCGGTATTTCCTCGAGATATTTGAGTATGCCACCCTTGAGGTGATAGACCTCCTCGAAGCCCTGCTCCTTCATGAAGGCCGTCGCCTTCTCGCAGCGGATACCGCCGGTGCAGTACATGGCGATCTTCGGCTTGTTGTGCAGGCCGCTATTGTTGCGCACCCAATCGGGAAATTCCCGGAAGGTCTTGGTCTTGGGATCGACGGCTCCCTGGAAGAGGCCGATGGCCGTTTCGTAGTCGTTGCGCGTGTCGATGACCAGCGTTTCCGGATCGGAGATCAGCGCGTTCCAGTCCTTCGGCTCCACATAGGTGCCGACCACTTTTTTGGGGTCGATGTTTTCGACGCCCATGGTGACGATCTCCTTCTTCAGGCGCACCTTCATGCGCAGGAAGGGCATGGCCGCGGCCCGGCTCTCCTTGTGTACCAGGCCGGCGAATTCCGGCTGCGCGCGGAGACAGGCAAGGACCGCCGCTATGCCTTCTTCGGTGCCGGCGATCGTCCCGTTGATGCCCTCATGCGCAAGAAGCAGCGTTCCCTTCACCCCATTGGCGTCGCAGATCGCCTGCAGCGGCTCGCGGAAATCGGCGAAGCGCGGAAAGGATACGAAATGGTAGAGGGCGGCCACCAGAAACTGGCCCGGCGTCTCCGGGCGGCGCGATGTCGTGAGCATGTCGGTCATGCGGCACGCAAATACAGCTTTCGGGCGCCAAGTGCAATTGCGGCGAATCGCGCCTGAGCCTGGCTTTCAATAACGTTCTACCTTCCAGCTTCGAGCCAGAGCAGTTCGAGGGTTCGGCTCTCCCTCCGCGGCCGGTCGAGAAAGACCGCATCCGCGCGCTTCAAGGCCTCACGCCTCAGTTCGTCCTGCCTGGCGACGACGTTCGAAAGAAGATGCTCCTTGCTGTTGCCGGCAAGGTCAGGCCGTTCGTCGACGAGCGACATCAATGCGGCGATGTCATTCAGATGGCCGAGTACGTCGACCAATTCGCTGGCCTCCGTTCTCTTCGCCCGCATGGCCGACGGCCACGCCTCCCGAAGCAAGGCAAGCTGCATTCGGTAATCCTGTACGCCCTTGCGCAGGTCGTGAAAGAGCGTCGTATCGGAGCTTGCCGCACAGGCTGCCCTGGTGCGTGCGGCGCGCCGCAATGTCTGCCTCCAGCCCTTCGCGAGGCGGCGGGCGGACTTCCGCCTGCCGTCATGGAAGGAAACATGAGCGAGAGCGGCGTGCGCCTTTCGGGAATTGACGATAGTTTCTTCGATCTTCCGGTCGAGATCGCCTTCGTCTTCGGCAATCCGGTCTCGCCGGCTTGCGAGGAGCGAGCAGATCTTGTCGAGGGCCAGCTGCTGCTCCTCGCTCGCAGCGTGCTGGCGCAGATACCCGGCATTCTCGACAAGCGCTGCCGCGTCGCGGAATGTCGACAGGTTGCGTGCCATGGCGCGGAAGCGGGCGTTTTCCTGCCTCTGGAAGAGTGGCGCATCGGCGGCCACGAGGCGATAGAGCGAGCGCAGGCGCTTGAAGCTCTTGCGTGCATCGTGGATCGCTTCATGCACGCCTGCGGGCTGAACCTCGAGGATCGCGATCGCGTGTTCGATCTGTTCTCCTCCGACGGCGCGGAAGTCCTCTGTAAAGGGGCGCTTCGGATGGAAGGCAAAGGTCATGTCTGCGCTTCCAGCAGCCCTTCGGTGGCAAGCGCTTGATTGGAGTAGCGGCGATCGCCGGTGATCTCGCGCCCCAGCCAGGCCGGCAGGTTGGGCAGGTCCGTTTCCCGCTTCATTTCGACTTCGGCGACGGTGAGCCCTTCGAGCGCGCCCTCATAGACGTCGACCTCCCAGGTGAAACCCTTGTGCGGTATCCGGAAACGCCGCTTCTCGATGACGATGCCGATCGCCTGGGTCAATAATTCCTGCGCGTCATTCATGGGGAGATCGTATTCGTACTCGTTGCGGACGAGCGCCGATTTGCCGATCTTGATGGTCAGGCGTGCCCGCTTGTTGCCGTGAATGCGCACACGTACGGAGCGGTCTTCCATGGTGACGATGTAGGCCTGACGTAGCCTGATGCCCTTGTCGGCGTGTTGCCGCCAGCCGTCGGTGGCAACCAGAAACTTGCGCTCAATCTCCTTTGCCATGGGTCTCCTGCCATTTCGAGAAGTCGCCGGCACAGACTACCGTTTAATCGGTGTCGCTCAAGTCTTGTCCCTGCGATCACGATGATTTTAGGTCGCATCGACCAGAAATCGCGAACGTGATCGATCCCGACAAGTTAGAGCGGAAACGGGCGGAATAGCGCGAACAGTTTTCCGCGGCCCGATCTACCGCAGATGGTTCTCTTCGGCGGCAGAACAGCTTTCAGGCTCGACAACCGCAGACTGGCACGCTATGCGAGGGGCATTATTCAATCGTTTTAAAAGGACGATCGGCATGAGCGCGAAAACGGACAAGCTTCTCTCCATCCTCAAGCTGCAGCCGGTGGTTCCGGTCTTGGTGATCGACGATGCGGCGTCGGCGGTACCGCTCGCGCGTGCGCTGGTCGCCGGCGGCCTCAAGGCGATCGAGATCACCTTGCGCACGCCGGCCGCATTGGAAGCGATCCGTGCCGTCGCGAATGAAGTGGAGGGCGCCGTTGCCGGTGCCGGCACCATCCTCAACGCCGCCCAGTTCGAAGAGGCCGTCGCGGCCGGATCGCAGTTCATCGTCAGCCCCGGCACGACGCAGGAACTAATCGACGTCGCCAACGATCACGAGGTGCCGCTGCTTCCGGGCGCGGCGACGGCGAGCGAGGTCATGGGGCTGCGCGAGGAAGGCTACGGGGTGATGAAGTTCTTCCCGGCCGAGCAGGCCGGAGGCGCCGCCTATCTCAAGTCCCTGTCATCGCCGCTCGCAGGCACCCTGTTCTGCCCGACCGGCGGCATCTCGCTTGCCAATGCGCGCGACTACCTGACGCTTCCGAACGTCGTTTGCGTCGGCGGCTCCTGGGTTGCGCCGAAGGACCTGGTCGCCAGGGGCGACTGGGCCGGCATCACCAAGCTTGCGGCCGAGGCCTTCGCGCTCAAGGGCTGATCCTAGAACGGAATGAGGAAAAGCGTGTGCGGTTTTCCGCCCGCACCCCGCGTCTCAACTTCTTGGAATCGATTACGTTCATGTCTTTAGGTCGACCCGACCCAAGAGCATCGTGATCTAGCCGGCACTGAGGGCCGGCAGTCGTCCGGCGATTTCCTTCCTCACGCCGGTTTGTATTTCCGCGGCAACGTTCCTATGTCTCAGTCGGCCAACGACGGAGCGGGGTGGGGCGTTCATGCTTGCCATCGCGCATGGACCGAAAAGGAGCAAGCCTGATGTTCGACGCGAAGAAATTGCTGGATCAGTTCCTGGGATCGCAGGTGCCCGGCGCCGGAGGGACCGTCCGCGGCCGGGCGGATCAGGTGACCAAAGTCGCGAAAGACAATCCACTTGCCACCGGCGCGATCGCCGCGGTCCTGCTCGGCACGAAATCCGGACGAAAGCTGGCCGGCAATGCCGCCGTCCTCGGCGGTCTCGCCGCCGTCGCGGGCCTGGGCTATCAGGCCTACAAGAACTACCAGTCCGGCAAGGAGCCGGTGGCCGAGCCCGCACCACGCGCACCGGCCCAGTTGCCCGCGCCGCCCGCCGATTCCGGCTTCGCTGCGCCGGAAGCGCTGAGCGACGACTTCGCGCTCGTTCTGGTGCGCGCCATGATCGCCGCCGCGCGCGCGGATGGCCATATCGACGGCACCGAGCGCGGCCGCATCATGGACAAGCTATCCGTTTCGGGTCTTTCCGCGGATGCGACGGCCTTCCTGGAAGCGGAACTCGTCAATCCGATCGATCTCGACGCCATCATCTCCGCCGGAAAGACGGAGGAGGAGCGGGTGGAGATCTATACGGCCTCCCGTCTCGCCATCGAGCCGGACGGCCGGGCCGAGCGCGGCTATCTCGACCTGCTTGCCGGGCGGCTCGGCCTGGCCGATGCGCTCGTCGACCACATCGAGGCGACGGTTTCTGCGGCAAAGATTCCGGCTTGAGCGGAATCATGAGCGGGCGTCGATCCGTTCCGCTCATCGGTCGCATCACGAGTTTGAATTTGTCACCGTCCTGCGTCTGTCCTATTGCAAATGCAAATGCAAACGCGGGAGCAGTTGATGCGTGATCTTGCCGACTGGAAGGGATGCCCGGCGCCGAAACCGGTGCTCATCGAGGGGCGATACGTCCTGGTCGAGCCTTATGACCGGGCGGAGCATCTGAATGCCCTCTGGAACGATGCCTTCGGCGGCATGGCCATCAACCCTCTGCTCAAATATTTCTCCCAGGAAGATTTTTCGGGCATAGAGGATTTCGATGCCTGGCTTTCGGCGGTTCAGCAGAAGTCCGGCTGGGTGACCGAAGTCTTTCGCGAACAGGCGAGCGGCAAGGTCGTGGGCATGGCAAACTACATGCGCGCCGATCCTGCCAACGGCGTCGTCGAGGTCGGCGGCGTCGCGCATGGAGCCGCCATGGCGCGGTCGCCGCTTTCGACGGAAGCGCACTATCTCATGGCGAGGCACGTGTTCGAGGACCTCGGCTATCGGCGCTACGAATGGAAGTGCCACAGCGAAAATCAGGCGAGCCGCACCACGGCGGCGCGCCTCGGCTTCACCTTCGAGGGCATTTTCCGTCAGCACATGGTTTCGAAACGCGCCAATCGCGATACGGCCTGGTTTTCGATGATCGATCGCGAATGGCCGTTCATCAAGGCCGCTTTCGAGCGCTGGCTTTCGCCCGATAATTTCGATCGCGACGGGCGTCAGAAGCAGCGCCTCGAGGACATCCGCGCGGCGCTTGTGCAGGAGGAGCGAAGGTGAGCACGCCCGAGAAGGAGAAATCGCCCGCCGTCGCGGCAGCCATCATTCTGCTGGTGGTCGGGATCGGCTTCTTCGCGTTGCCCTCGATCATGGTGAGGCTCGGCGACATATCCCCATGGCTGGCGGCCGCCGTCGGCTGCCTGTTCGTGATGGGCTTCTTCCTGATCTTCTGGCTGCGCGCCCGCCATCAGCGCCGGAAGGGCTTATAATTTCTTGTGCCCGACACGCGCGCATGCGTTGACGGTGCTCCTCAGCTCTGCAGTGCCGCGCCGAGGAGCACCAGCCCGAGCAGCAGGACAAGCAAGGCACCGGCGATCTCGATACCGTTTGAGATGCGTGCCGCAGCCGAATCGCTGGAGGCATAGCGCACCGCGATGCCCTTGGCAGTGACGGCCATGGTCGCCAGGATCGAAACGGTGATTGCCGTGCCGATCGACATGGCGAAGACCGAAAGCACGCCGCCGAGATAGAGCCCGTTCAGGAGGGCGAAGGACAGCACGATCAGCGCGCCGGAGCAGGGCCGCAAGCCGACTGCGACGATCGCCGACCAGGCTTCGCTGAGCGCGAAGCGGTCGCCCTTCAGGAGCGCCGGATCGGGTGCATGGGCGTGGCCGCAGGTGGCGCAGACCTCGCCGGGGCCGTGCACATGGTGGTGACCATGATGATGATGCTCGTGGCCGTGGCCATGATCGTCATGGGCATGCACGGTGGCGGTGGCGGGGGCAGGGGCCGGACGCAGCATCGATCGCAGCTTGCGGAAGACCAGCCATCCGCCGAAGGCGGCGATCAGCGCATAGCTCGCGATTTCGAGTGCACGGGTGGCGTTCGTCATGCTGATGGAGGAGCCGCGCAGCACGAGATAGACGGCTCCGATCAGGAGGATGGCAACGACGCCCTGCAGGATCGAGGAGAGGAAGGAAAGCAGCACGCCTCTCTTCAGTTCCGTCTCATTGGCGATCATATAGGAGGAGATGACGGCCTTGCCGTGGCCCGGACCGGCGGCATGGAAGACGCCGTAGGTGAAGGAGAGGCCGATCAAGGACCAGAGCTGCCACGGGTTCTCGCGCATGTCCTTGAGCGCGTCGGTCAGCATTCGGTAGAAGCCCTGCTGCTCCATGTTCACCCAGGAAAAGAACCCGCCAAGAAAGCCCGTCGTCCGGATGGAAGGTTCGGCAGTGCCGATGCCGAGGGGCGACTGGGCGGCGGCCACCGTTGCGGAGAAGGCCGTCAACAGGAGGGCGGCCACGATCAGGCGGCCGGCGTTGCGGGCATTCAGCATGTGATCTCGATCCTGGTTGCAAAGAGCTTCGACGTGTCGGTTCCGGTCGGATCGTTCCAGAAGGCGTCGGTCAGCGTGTCCTTGTTCTCCGCCAGCACTTCGTCGGGATCCGGCCGCACCACCTGATGCTGGCAGGCCTCGATCTTGTCGCCGACGACGGAGAGGTCTTCATCGGTCGGGAAATCCATGGCGGTATACATGGTCGGATCGTAGACGCCGAAGGAAAGCTTGCCCTTGAGCGGCATGGTCTCGGCAGGCTTGACCGCGAACATCATCAGGAGCTGGTTGTCCTTGTAGTCGACGGTGATGCTTTCGGGTCTGTTGACCTTCACGGATTTGCCGTTGTCGGAAATCGACGTGTAATAGTTGTACTCCGCCAGCGACTCGAGCACCGTCTGGCCGACTTCCTTCAGTTCATCCGGATCGAGCGTGGCGTTCGCGTTCTTGTCGAAGTCGAGAACGACGCTTGCCGAAAACAGCTCGTCGAACCGCCAGACATTCCTCAACTCGCCGATCCCGCCCGTGTCGTCGGAGACGATCTCCAGGCGAGCTTCCGCGAAAATATGCGGATGGGCGAAGGCGAGCGCGGGCGCGAGGAGCGTCGCAAGGCCGGCCATGACGAGGCTTTGTGTTTTCATGGGAATGGGAATCCTTTCGGCCGGGGCCGCGCGAATCGTCCCCGAATGTACCGTAAATGAGACGGAATTGGGACTTGCAGCGCATCGTTTCCAGCGGTGAGAAAGGATCGCAGTCTCATCAGCGCGTGCTGCGGAACCAGCTGTGGAGGAAGTCGACGAAGGTGCGAACCTTGGTCGGGAGGTAACGACGATGCGGATAGATGGCGTAGATGCCGCGATCCTTGGGCAGGAAATCGTCGAAGAACGTCACGAGCTCGCCGGACGCGATCTTCGGCCGGGCGATGAAATCGGGAAGGACCGCCACACCGATGCCGCTCACCGCGGCGCGCGCCGCGGCTAGCGGGCTGTTGACCTCGATCTGCCCGCTGACCGACACCGTGAATGGGGAACCGTCCTTTTCGACGAAACGCCAGCTCGAATAGGACCGGCCGTTGGTGTCGAGGATGCACGGCAGCTTGGAAAGCTCGTTCGGATGCCCGATGGGGCCGGCCCTTGCCATGAAATCCGGCGAGGCGCAGACCAGCACCTGAAAGTCGTCCAGCTTGCGGGCGATCAGCGTCGAGTCCTCGAGCCGGGTGATTCGAATGGCGACGTCGAAGCCTTCCTCGACGAGGTCGACGAACCGGTCGTCGGAGACGATGTCGAGCGACAGTTCAGGATGCTCCTTGCCGAAGTCGATCAGCGACTGGCCGATATCCGCATCGACAAAAGTCCTCGGCACGGTGATTCGCAATCGGCCCTTGAGGTCCGAATTGCTGGCGCGCACGAGATCGGCGAGGTTGTCGATCTCCTTCAGGATCTCCGATGCGCTGCGATAATAGGTGTGGCCGGCCTCGGTCAGCGAGAACTGGCGCGTCGTGCGGTTCAACAGCAGCGCGCCGAGCTCGTCCTCCAGTTCGCGCACATATTTCGACAGCAGCGCCTTGGATTTGCCGATGCGTCTGGCCGCGGCCGAAAAGCCCTCCGCGTCCACGACATCGATGAAGGCCCGAATGCGGGTCAAGGTATCCATGATTCGTCTTTCTCCGGGCATGCGGCGGCGAAACGCGTTCGGATAATCCGGTCTTCGGTTCGCGCACGGCCCTGCTGCGATCGTTCAGCCAAAGTGAACACTGGCGCCCTGGCCCGGTCCAGAAAAATTTATCGGCGAGATGGAAAAAACTCTTGATTACGACAGTGATTTTTCTTACCTACGCCTTGCCCAAAGTCGCACGTGCCTGTGGGTGTCCGCCGACCCTCGATTAGGTGAGGTTATCGGTAAGGTACCTGGAACTAACCCCTCCAGTCGCTATTCCGGCCAACCGGGAAATGCGAGGACATCTTGAAGCAACGACGGTGCGGGCCTTTCTGGTGTCTGCCGGCTCTCCAACAGCCGGGGTTACTGAAGAGGCACACCTTCATTGCCGGAAGTGCGGTTGGGTTATTCCCTCCAATCCATGGCAGACAAAGCCGAATCCTAGCCTTTGCGGGCTTTGATTCAAATTCGCGCATCGAGCGCATGCATGGTTCCGGGGTCTCCACCGGCTGGTTCCAGTGCAGGCGCGCGTATGCCCTTTGTCCTCCACAGTTGTGGAGTCTAATGGATCGGGAATATGGCCATGACCACTGCACGTATCATCGACTTCCTCAACACCCGACGACCCGAAGGTCCTTGCCTCGTTGTCGACCTCGACGTCGTGCGCGATAATTTCAAGGCCTTCCGTCATGCGCTTCCCGACAGCGCGATCTACTATGCCGTGAAGGCAAACCCGGCGCCGGAAATCCTGCGCCTTCTCGCCGGGCTCGGCTCCAACTTCGATTGCGCGTCCGTCGCCGAAATCGAAATGGCGCTCGATGCCGGCGCGACGCCGAACCGCATCTCCTATGGCAACACCATCAAGAAGGAGCGGGACGTTGCGCGCGCCCATGCGCTGGGCATCAGCCTCTTTGCGGTGGACAGCCACGAAGAGGTCGAGAAGATCGCGCGCGCCGCTCCCGGTGCCCGTGTCTTCTGCCGCGTGCTCACCGATGGCGAAGGCGCCGAGTGGCCGCTGTCGCGCAAATTCGGCTGCGTACCGCAGATGGCCGTCGACGTGCTCGTCTACGCGCACCAGCTCGGGCTCGTCTCCTACGGCGTCTCGTTCCATGTCGGCTCGCAGATGACGAAGCTCGACGCATGGGATGCGGCTCTTGCCGATGCCAAGCGCGTCTTCGTCCAGCTTGCCAAGCAGGGCATCGAGCTGAAGATGGTCAATATGGGCGGCGGTTTCCCGACGAAGTACCTCAGGGACGTTCCGTCGGCCGAAGCCTATGGCCAGGCGATCTTCGGCGCGCTGAAGAAGCACTTCGGCAACAACATTCCGGAGACGATCATCGAGCCGGGCCGCGGCATGGTGGGAAATGCCGGCGTGATCAAGGCGGAAGTCGTTCTCGTGTCGAAGAAGTCGGACAACGACAGCCACCGTTGGGTCTTCCTCGACATCGGCAAGTTCGGCGGTCTTGCCGAGACGATGGACGAGGCGATCCGCTATCCGATCCGTACGGCCCGCGATGCCGATGCGATGGAACCCTGCGTGCTCGCCGGCCCGACCTGCGACTCGGCAGACGTGCTCTACGAGAAGAACATGTATCCGCTGCCGATCTCCCTGACGATCGGCGACGAGGTTCTGATCGAAGGCACGGGCGCCTACACGACGACCTACTCGGCCGTCGCTTTCAATGGCTTCGAGCCGCTGAAGGCCTATGTCATCTGATCCTGCTCGCTCCCGCTCACGCGGGAGCGGCTTTCACAATTCATGTCCGGTCCGCCTGAAGCGGTTTTGATGACGGGAGGCCCAGATGGCCGCTGTTGTTGATTCCTTGCGCGCGTTCTTCGCGCCAAACACCTTTGTCATCGACTCGGAAAACCCGGGCGATGTCGTTGCGCGCGAGAACCTGCTCGACCGTGCCATGGGCGCGGGTCGCCGCAGGAAATCGTCGGAGAAGCTGCGTCGCGGCCGCGTGCCTGCCGAGGGCCTTGCCCTTGTCGCCCGGGATGCCGACGGTCACGTCATCGGCACCGTGCGCCTCTGGAACATCGAGGCCGGCGTCAACCGCGAGGGCCAGCCGGTGCCGGCGCTGCTGCTCGGCCCGCTTGCGGTCGATCCGGGGCACGAGGGCAAAGGTATCGGCGGCATGCTGATGCGCGCGGCGATCCAGAATGCCAAGAACCGGGGCCATGGCGCCGTCCTGCTCGTCGGCGACGCCGCCTATTACGAACGTTTCGGCTTCTTCGCGCAGCGCGCGCAGCATCTCGTCATGCCCGGTCCTTTCGAGCGCAATCGCTTCCTGGCGCTTGAGCTCAAGGAAGGCTGGCTCGACGGTGCTGCCGGGATGCTGGTCGCCAGCGGCCGGAAACTCGCTTTGCCGCCGCTTCGCCGCGCGGCCTGAGTTTCTTCCGCCTCTCACCCTGCGGAGGTGGATTATCAGCAGCGCTCCTGCCGTCCTTCGCGGCGGGAGCGCTGTTTACGCACTTTTCCGAAGTGCTCTAATTCGCAGCGCGTCGATAGAGCGCCAGAGATCCGGCGAGCGCCAGCAGTGCTCCGCCGCAGATGCGGTCGAGCCAGATCGCGCCGGAGCGCCTCATGAAGCGTACCGCCTGCGACCCGAGCAGGGCATAACCGAACATCACCACGAAATCGATCGATGCGAAGACGATGGCCAGCATGGCGTATTGCGGCGTCTGCGGCAGGGCGGGATCGATGAATTGCGGCAGAAAGGCCGAAAAGAACAGATAGCCCTTGGGATTGGTGACGGCGACGAGGAAGCTCTTGGTGAAGATGGAGCGCGTTGCCCCGGAATCCGCTCCCTGCGGGGCTTGCGACGGGAGTTCCAGCGTTCCGCGCGATCGCAGCAGCATGATGCCGAGATAGGCGAGATAGGCGGCGCCCAGCCATTTGACCACGGAGAACCAGAACTCCGACGCTGCAAGCAGTGCGCCGAGCCCGAGTGCGACCGCTCCGATCAGCACGAAATCCGAGAGCATCGCGCCGATCATTCCTGCCGTTGCCCGTTTCACGCCATAACGCGAACCATTGGTGAGGGCGAGAAGCACGGTGGGTCCAGGCGTTGCAATGCCGATGAAAGCGACAAGCGCAAATGCGAGAATGGTGACTTCGCTCATGATGTGCTCCCTCGTGCATGTTTGCGGCGCCAAGTCGTCCCATAGCTGTCGCTTGCGTGCAAGTGGCCATCACCGGCGGCCCGCGCGTTTGACAGCCTGCATGGTTTCCCCTATTTAGGCGCCGGGCGAGGGCCCCTGCCGTCCGCGAGCGTCAAGCTTCGGTGAAGTCTCTCTTTTCGACACGGTCACGCCGAGCGGCATGCTGCCGATGGCAATGCGGACACCCATCCCGGAAATGCATGCCGTAGCAGGAGACCCTGTCATGACGCATGAATTACGAAGCCTTCCCTCACTCGACGCACTGAAGGACCAGGCCAGACGCCTGAGATCCCGGCTTGCGTCGGTGGGTGACGAAGTCACCCACTCCAAGTCGCTCGAGCTGATCGCCGCCCAGTATGGCTATCGCGATTGGAACACGCTGCACGCGGCTGCCGGCAACCGGCCTGCTTTCAATCCATGGATGCTCGGGGCGCGGGTTAAAGGCCGTTATCTCGGCCAGCCTTTCGAAGCGGAAATCCTCTCGGCCCAGGCGATCAGCGCGAAACCGGGACGTTATCGCCTGACGTTCAAGTTCGACGAGCCCGTCGACGTCGTCACATTCGAGAGCTTCTCCGCCTTCCGACAACGCGTCACCGCCACCATCGATGAAAGCGGGCGGACGGTCGAGAGGACCTCGGACGGGCGGCCGCATCTGGAACTGGAGTGGTGAGAACAGGCGGGCTGGTTCTCATCCGGCTTGCCCCCACCTTTTCGCCGCAGCGGGGGATTGCCTGCATTCAGGCCTGCTACCCGGCGATATCCACCACACCGCAATCGCCCGCCGCCGATCCAAAAGCGAGTTGGCGGCCGCTCTTGTTCCAGGCCATGGCGGTGATCGCACCATTGCCCGGACGACGCAGCAGGACCTCCTTGCTGTCCGCGAAGCGGGCAGCAAGGATCATGCCGTCCTCATAGCCGATGGCGACGATATCGTCTGCCGGGTGGCAGGCGACAGTCGTCACCATGATGTTGGCACGGGTGCCGAGTTCAAGCGGCGCCTTGCCCATCGGCCCATCCTTGCCCTGAAATGGCCAGACGATCGCAGCCGGCGCGCCCGACGAGGCGAGCCACTTGCCCTTCGCAGACCAGGAAAGTGACTTCACCTTGGCCGGATAGCCGGTCATGCGCATGTGCCGCGCCTCGGCGCCGGGCTTCGCGTCGAGCTTCCAGCCATGCAGCGCATTTTCCTGCATTGCAGTGACGACGAAGCGTCCGTCGGGAGAGAAGGTCACGCCGGTGTGGGCGCCCTTCCATTCAAGATCGACCGGCTGGCCTGCCATGGCCACCCAGTGCAGCGACACGCCGTTGTAGCGCGCGGCGGCGATCCTCAGGCCCTTGGGTGCGAAGGCGATGCCTTCGACCGTCCGCTGCTCGGGAAATTCCCTGGTGGTACCGTCGGAAAGGCGGACATGCGTCGTCTTGCCGTAGGCGTAAGCGACCGCACCTTGCGGTCCGGCCGCAACTTGCGAGATCCATTTGCGGCCGGTATCGGCAACGAGGCTCGCCGTGCCGTCCGCCGAAATGCGCATTACCTTGCCGTCTTCGCCGCCGGTCAGCAGCGTGTCGTTCGCCTCGTCGGAAACGAAGGACAGCAGCCCGTCATGTGCTTCGGTCGTCTTGTGGCCGTGATCGAGCCGGTGGATCGTGCCGGCGGCGCCGGCGAAGAAGGGAACGTCCTTGAGAAAAGCCACGCCGACGACGTGGCCTTCGAGATCGAGCGGAGCGACGGTCGGCATCAGTTTGACGGGCTTTCTTTTTTCATCATGAACTTATCCCGAAGCCGGGCGCCATCTTCCGGGATCATGCCTGGACTTCGCACGCCTTGAAGGTGCGCTCGATCTTCTCGCGGTCGAGATCGCGGCCGATGAAGACGAGCCTGCTTTCCCGCTTTTCGCCGTCTTTCCACGGGCGCTGGTGATCGCCTTCGATGATCATGTGAACACCCTGTACGACATAACGCTCGGCGTCGCCGGCAAAGGCGATGATGCCCTTGAGGCGCAGGATGTTCGGACCGTCGGTCTGGGTGATCTTCTGGATCCAGGGGAAGAAGCGATCCGGATTCATTTCGCCCCCGCGCAGCGAAATCGACTGCACCGTCACGTCATGGATCGGCGAGGGGCCATCGTGATGGTGATGATGATGGTGGTCGTGATCATGGTCATGGTCATGATGGTGGTGGTCATGATGGTGGTGATCGTGGTCGCAATCGGGGCCGCAGACGTGGTCGTGATCGTCCTGGTCCAGGAAGTGGGGATCGTTTTCGAGCGCCCTGTCGAGATTGAAGGCACCCTGGTCGAGCACCTTTCCGAGGTCGATCTCGGAGCGCTGCGTTCGATAGATGCGGGCGGACGGATTGATGACGCGCACGGTCGCCTCGACGCGCTCCAGTTCTTCCGGCGTCACGAGGTCGGTCTTGTTGAGGAGCACCACGTCGGCGAAGGCGATCTGATCCTCGGCTTCGCGGCTGTCCTTCAGACGCAGCGGCAGGTGCTTGGCGTCGACGAGCGCCACGACCGCGTCCAGTTCGGTCTTGGCGCGAACGTCGTCATCCATGAAGAAGGTCTGCGCGACCGGCACCGGGTCGGCAAGGCCGGTGGTCTCGACGATGATCGCGTCGAAGCGTCCGGGACGGCGCATCAGCCCTTCGACGACACGAATCAGATCGCCTCGAACGGTGCAGCAGACGCAGCCGTTGTTCATCTCGTAGATTTCCTCGTCGGACTCGACGATGAGGTCGTTATCGATGCCGATCTCGCCGAATTCGTTGACGATGACCGCATACTTGCGGCCATGATTCTCGCTGAGGATGCGGTTCAGAAGCGTCGTCTTGCCGGAGCCGAGATACCCCGTGAGCACGGTGACGGGGATCGGCTTCTGCGCGGATGTTTCGGTCATGGGAACCTCGAGGGTTGGCGATGCGCCGCGGGCATCGATGGTTGGGTTCTCATATAAGAGATGAGGTGGCGATGCGCAAATACAGACCTGTGTCGCGATCGACGCGGAAAAAATCAGTCGAGCTCGCCGGCATCGAACGCGTTCACGTCCTGGAGCAGCTCGATGATGCCTTTTGCCGCATGCGCAAGCAGCGCTTCGCCGCGCTCGGCGGTGGCGGCGGCGGCATTGCCGGCGACGCCGTCCGGGTTCAGATCCGACATCTTCCAGCCGAAAGCGTGCGGGCCGTAAGCGCGCAAATGCTTGAAGGAGCGCGCGAATTCGCTCTGGCGCGAGGGGAAGGCGCGGGCCTTCGCCATGTCCACCCTGTCCGGATGAAGCGCCAGCATGACCGAGGTCTCGATATCGCCGCCATGGATGTCGACCGCCTTGTCCTCGGCGCTGATCCAGCCATCCGGCTGTCCGAAGCGTGTCCAGCTCGTCGCCACGGCGAGCATTCGCAAGCGTGTCCGCGCCTCCGTGGCTACGATGGCTAACAGGGGCGAATTGCCGCCATGCGCGTTCAGCATCACGAACTTGCGTATGCCGAGTCCGGCGAGGCTTTCGGCGATGCCGAGCCAACGTTCGATCGCCTCGTCATAGGCGAGCGTGCGAGTGCCGGGCACGTCCATGTGTTCGATCGAGTAGCCGACCGGTTCGACAGGCAGGAAGGTCACGGGCAGTGCTTGGGGGAGTGCGGCGATCACACGCTCGACGATGCCCGCCGCAATCAGCCGGTCCGTTTCGAAGGGGAGATGCGGCCCGTGCTGTTCATGTGCGCCGAGCGGGAGCACTGCGATCCAGTCCCGCCGCTCGACAGGTTCGAGTGCGGGGGAATTGTCGGTCCATCGGGGCTTCGGCATCGACATTTCTACTCGGTCCTCGGTGTGGTTTGTCGTAAAATCGTTATTTGAGTCATACAGTTCGTAAACTCAAGCCTTATTGCTATAAGGGTAGTGCAGGGGATTCGGCGGGAGGTCCAATGGGCAAGAAGAGCAAGGCCGAAAGGAAGGGCAAGAACGGCAAGAAGAGGGACGAGATCGTCGCCGAGGCGAACGATCACGATCTTGCTTCGGTTCTCGTCCAGGCGGCCCGCTCGATGCGCACCGTGCTCTCTCGCAATCTCGTCGCAAGCGGCCTTTATGCCGGGCAGGACGGCGTCATGCTCGCCCTTGCCGAAACCGACGGGCTCACGGCGGGGGCGCTGGCGGGCAAGCTCGGGGTGAAGGCCCCGACGATGACGCGCACGATCGGCCGCATGGAAGCGCAAGGCTTCCTCGAACGCCGGCCGGACAGGGACGATGCCCGGCTGACCAAGGTCTATCTGACAGAGCTCGGCCGTGATCGCCTGCAGATCATTGCGGAAGCGGGCCAGCATTCCGAGAAGCTCGCAACACGCGGTTTGACCGACAAGCAGGTGCGCACCCTGATGAAGCTGCTGCGCGCCGTCGACAGCAATCTGCAGGCCGCGAGAGCTGCGGATTGAGCCCGGGTTTGAGATCGGGGCGGCTTGAACTTCCTGATTGCAGCGATAATTTAAACAGTTTAAAGGAATTTAAACTGGCTGACGGCAGCGACTGCAACGGGGGATATGGTGGCGCAAAAGGTCAAGCTTTCGACAATCGCGGAAACACTCGGCCTTTCGACGGCGACGGTATCCCTGGCATTGCGCGACAGCCCGCTGGTGGCGGCGGTAACGCGCGACAAGATCAAGGAACAGGCGCGCGCACTCGGCTATATCTACAACCGCCGTGCCGCAAGCCTCAGGACGTCGCGCTCGGGCATCATCGGTGTCGTCGTGCACGACATCATGAACCCGTTCTACGGTGAGATCCTCAAGGCGATCGAGGCCGAGCTCGATCGCGACAAGCAGACCTTCATTTTGTCCAACCACTACGATTCCGTCGAAAAACAGCGCGATTTCATCGAGACGCTGCTGCAGCTCGGTGGCGACGGCGTCATCATGTCGCCCGCGATCGGCACGCCGCCACAGGACATCCAGCTTGCCGAGGACAACGGCATGCCCGCGATCCTGATCGCCCGCTCGATCGAGGGGCTCGACGTCCCTATCTTCCGCGGCGACGACGCCTATGGCATTTCGCTCGCGACCAATCACCTCATCGGGCTCGGCCATCGCTGCATCGCGATGGTCGGGGGAACCGACCAGACCTCGACCGGCCGCGACCGCTATCAGGGCTACGTCAATGCGCTTCGCAAGGCGAATATCGAGGTCGATCCGGACCTGCGCATCCCGGGGCCGCGCTCCAAGCAGGGCGGTTTCGAGGCCGCCGTGCATCTCCTTTCGCTGCCCCAGAAGCCCACAGCGGTCGTCTGCTGGAACGATCTGGTCGCCATCGGCATGATGAACGGCATCGCCCGCGCAGGCCTCGTGCCGGGCGTCGACATCTCCGTTACCGGCTACGACGATCTCGAGGAAGCGTCCATCGCGACGCCGGCGCTGACGACCGTCTGGAACGGCCAGGCGGAGGTGGGCCGCAGCGCAGCGCGCGCGCTCCTCGACAAGCTTTCCGGCAGCCATGAACCGGACGGCATCCATCTGATCAAGCCGGAAATGCGCATCCGCCAGTCAACCGGCCCGCTGCGCGTAACGGCTTGATCGATCCCTCCGAGTCTGAACAGGATGCGTGAGTGTTGGTCCGCATTCCCGCTATGTCCGGAAAGGAAACCCGATGAGTCGTCCTAGAATTCTCGTGCCCGGCAAGATCAACCCGAGGGTCCTCGAACGACTGCCGGAAATGTTCGAGACCGTGCGCATCGAGCGCGCCGATGCGGCTCTCGTGACAGCCGAGATGCACGACGTCGCCGGCATTGCGGTTTCGGGAAAGCTGCCGGTGCCGCTGATGGATGCATTCCCCAGCCTCGAGATCGTTGCGAATTTCGGCGTCGGCTACGACGGCGTCGATGTCTCGTACGCGGCAGCCCGAGGGATTGTCGTCACCAACACGCCTGATGTCCTAACCGAGGAAGTCGCCGACACGGCAATCGGCCTCCTCCTCAACACGCTGCGCCTCCTGCCGCAGGCCGAGCAATGGCTGCGCCAAGGCCGCTGGGTGCGCGAGGGCGCCTTCCCGCTGTCCCCGCTTTCGCTCCGCGGCCGTACGGTCGGGCTGTTCGGCCTCGGCCGGATCGGCCTCGCGATCGCACGGCGGCTCGAAGCCTTCGGCGTCTCGATCGCCTACCACACGCGCACGCCGCGCGAGGGCCTCGCCTTCACCTATCATTCCACCCTCGTCGGTATGGCCGAGGCCGTCGATACGCTCATCGTGATCGTGCCCGGAACCGCGAGCACGCTGAAAGCGGTCAATGCCGATGTCCTGTCGGCGCTCGGCTCGAAGGGCGTGCTGATCAATGTGGGTCGCGGCTCGACCGTGGACGAGGCGGCGCTTGTCACCGCACTTCAGAACGGCACCATTGCCGGCGCCGGCCTCGACGTCTTCGAGAACGAGCCCAATGTTCCCGAAGCGCTGCTTTCGCTTCCGAACGTCTCTCTGCTGCCGCATGTGGCGTCGGCCTCGGTCGTCACCCGCAACGCCATGTCCGATCTCGTCGTCGACAACCTCAAGGCATGGTTCTCGACCGGCGAGGCTCTGACCCCGGTTGTCGAGACACCGTTCCGGCGTAGAGGGATCTAGAGCCCTTCAGGGTTAAATGGAATCAGTTCTGCCGGAGCAGGTTTTCGTCAGGGCAGAGGCGATCGGCGAAGGGCGTACCCGGATGTACGTCCGAGACGATCGCCTCTGATCCTGGCGGAAAGATGCCCGGCCCTGCGGGTTGGCTGAAACGGGCCGCCTGATCGGCCGGCCGGCTTTGACGTATGCTTTGGCTACGCCGCGCGCCGGCCGGTCGACCATCCGACTCCGTTTGAGCCAACAGAACTGGTTCCATTTAACCCTGAAGGGCTCTAACTAACCGGCCCTGCTCTCACGATAGGCGCGCGCGGCATCGCCGAAGGCCTTGAAGAGGGCGGCCGACGGGGCGTCGGTCCGGACCCAGTATTCCGGATGCCACTGCACCCCGACGGCGAAGGCCTTGGCGCCGATGACCGAGACCGCCTCGATGGTCCCGTCGTCGGCCACGGCTTCGACAGCCAGGCGCGGAGCGGCGGCACCGATCGCCTGGCGATGCAGCGAATTGACCCTTACGCGGCCGGTGCCGAGGACCGGAGCCAGACAGCTTCCTTCCTTCACGACCACATCCTGGCGAATGCCATAGGCGACATCGAGATCGGGAACCTCCGGCTTGCGATGGTCCCAGATGCCGGGCTGCTCCTGGATCTCGCTCGCAAGCGTGCCGCCAAGCGCGACGTTGAGCTCCTGTATGCCGCGGCAGATCGCGAACAGGGGGACGCCGCGGTCGAGTGCGCGGCGGATCAGCGGCAGGCTGGTCGCATCGCGGCCCGGGTCGAAAGGCCCGTCTGCGTCACTCGCCTGCCTGCCATAGAGTGAAGGGTGGACGTTGGAGCGGGCGCCGCTGGCGAGCACCCCGTCGACGCGGTCGAGAATCTCGTCCACATCGTTCCCCGCCTCCAGGGCGGGAACGAGAAACACCATCAGCCCGGCGCCCTCGACCGCCGCGCGGACATATTGATGGGCAGCAACATGCCAGACATTGCCGTCGAATTCGCGGAAATCGCAGGGGATGGCAACGACAGGTTTCGACATCGTCAGACTCCGGTTATTATCCGCAAAAGCCTTGCCGCCAGAACCCTCAAAAAGTCAACGGGGAGAACCGCGGTACTCCCTCGTGTCCGGCGGAAAGGCTCGGGCAATGGATAGATGAGGTGCGCACTTCCGGAAGGAAACCGCCATACACTTTTCCTGGAAGTGCTCTATCGATTATGCCGCAGGCTTGAGGGGCGCGGTTTTCGTTGCGAAGGGGCGGCGCATTGTGTATGCGGAGCTAAGGAACCGATTGCGCCTCGCGGGCAAACGGTCATGGGTGGATAAGACAGGGCCGCCATCGGCGGTGCCGCAGAATTTTGGAGAATTGGACGATGGCAGAGCATCATTCGGGACCGGTCGAAACGGGCGCTCCGATGGACTATTCCGAGCATGAGAAGACATATGATTTCTTCATCAGCGCCACGAAATACGGCACTCTGTTTTGCGTCGCGCTGCTGATTGCGATGGCTGCTGCTTTCTTCACGGCGATGGGCTTCTTCAGCTCGCTCGTTCTTTTCATTCTCATCAACGTTGCCGGTTACTTCTTTCTTCGCTGACCGGCGTCGCTGATCCGTTCCGCTGAAGATAGGGAGGGGGTCCCTATCTTTGTCGCGGGCCGATCGAGTTTTTCCCGCACCACGTGGGAGTATCGTCTCGGCGGCGGATGTTTCCGCCCCGCAGGAGGAGTTTCTGTCGCTACGACTGTGCGCCTTAGGCTGCACTAAGGTCGCTGTAGCGCATCGAGGTGCCGCATGGTTCTCTCCCGAAATCGGCTCGATTCGGGGACCGTGTGAGTAAAGAGGCGGTGTGCAATGGCGTCGCCTGGAGGAAAACGTCCGCAACCCGGCCAGCCGGGGCGGACCGGGGAGGGGGATTTGTGAGCGAGATCGTCTTTATCGCCAAGGAATCGGATCCGAACGAGGGACGCGTTTCCGGTTCCGTCGAGAGCGTGAAAAAACTGAAGTCGCTTGGTTTCGACGTGGTTGTCGAAGCGGGTGCCGGCCTCGGTTCACGCATGCCCGATCAGGAATACGAGAAGGCCGGTGCGCGGATCGGTACGGCGGCGGATGCGAAAACCGCCGACGTGATTCTCAAGGTCCGCCGACCGAGTGCGCAGGAGATTTCCGGCTACCGGTCGGGCGCTGTCGTCATCGCCATCATGGACCCCTACGGCAACGAGGAAGCGATATCGGCCATGGCCGGCGCGGGCCTCACAGCCTTCGCCATGGAGCTGATGCCGCGCATCACCCGCGCCCAGTCCATGGATGTGCTTTCCAGCCAGGCAAATCTTGCCGGTTATCAGGCGGTGATCGACGCCGCATACGAATATGATCGCGCGCTGCCGATGATGATGACGGCTGCCGGCACCGTGCCGGCGGCCAAGGTCTTCGTCATGGGCGCAGGCGTCGCCGGCCTGCAGGCGATCGCTACAGCCCGCCGCCTGGGCGCGGTCGTCTCGGCGACCGACGTTCGCCCCGCCGCCAAGGAGCAGGTAGCCTCTCTCGGCGCCAAGTTCATCGCCGTCGAGGACGAGGAGTTCAAGGCGGCCGAGACCGCCGGCGGCTATGCCAAGGAAATGTCTGGGGAGTATCAGGCAAAGCAGGCGGCGCTCGTCGCAGAGCACATTGCCAAGCAGGACATCGTCATCACCACGGCGCTGATCCCCGGCCGCCCGGCGCCGCGGCTCGTGACCCGCGAAATGCTCGATTCCATGAAGCCCGGATCGGTGGTCGTCGACCTCGCGGTCGAGCGCGGCGGCAATATCGAGGGGGCCGAAGCCGGCAAGGTGACGGAGGTCGGGGGCGTCCGGATCGTCGGCCATCTGAACGTGGCGGGCCGCATCGCCGCTTCCGCCTCGCTGCTCTACGCCAAGAACCTCGTCACCTTCCTGGAGACGATGGTCTCGAAGGAGACGAAGGCGCTGGCACTGAACATGGAGGACGAGCTCGTCAAGGCCACGGCGCTGACCCATGGCGGGGCAGTCGTGCACCCGGCTTTCGGCGGTGCCATGAGGGGGGAGAAGTAAGATGGCGAACGAACTTCTGGACAAGGCACTGACCGATCTGGAACGGGCGGTCGAGGCGGTGAAGACCGCCGCCGAATACGTGCCCGATGCGGCCGGCGCGGTGGCGCATGGCGCGACCGGCGGCGCGATCGATCCCTTCGTCTTCCGCCTCGCGATCTTCGTGCTGGCGATCTTCGTCGGCTATTACGTCGTCTGGTCGGTGACCCCGGCGCTGCATACGCCCCTGATGGCGGTGACCAATGCGATCTCGTCGGTGATCGTCGTCGGCGCCTTGCTCGCGGTCGGGATTTCCGCCTCGGGGCTTGCCACCGGCTTCGGCTTCGTCGCACTGGTGCTTGCTTCGGTGAACATCTTCGGCGGCTTCCTGGTCACCCAGCGCATGCTCGCCATGTACAAGAAAAAAGAAAAGTGAGGCGGGCCGATGAACGCTAATTTCGCTGCCTTCCTCTATCTCGTCTCGGGCGTGCTCTTCATCATGGCGCTGCGCGGCCTGTCGCATCCGACCACCAGCCGCAAGGGCAATACCTACGGCATGGTCGGCATGGGCATAGCGATCGTCACGACGCTGTTCCTGGCACAGCCGTCGATCGGCGGGTTTCTCCTGATCGTCGTAGGTCTCGCGGTCGGCGGCGGTGCCGGCGCCTATATCGCAAAGCGCATTCCGATGACGGCGATGCCGCAGCTCGTGGCCGGCTTTCACTCGCTCGTCGGTCTCGCCGCCGTTCTGGTGGCGGCCGCCGCACTCTATGCCCCGTCCTCCTTCGGCATCGGCGAGGTCGGCTCGATCCACGCGCAGGCGCTGGTCGAAATGGCGCTCGGCGTGGCGATCGGCGCCGTCACGTTCACAGGCTCGATCATCGCCTTCCTGAAGCTGGACGGCCGCATGTCGGGCAAACCGATCCTTCTGCCCTACCGCCACGCGATCAACCTCGCGCTTGCCGCGCTCGTCGTCTTCTTTATCATCGGGCTGGCGCTCAGCGAGAGCCACTTCGACTTCTGGGCGGTCGTCGCGCTGTCGCTGGCGCTCGGAGTACTGATCATCGTCCCGATCGGCGGCGCCGATATGCCGGTCGTCGTGTCGATGCTGAATTCCTATTCCGGCTGGGCCGCGGCCGGCATCGGCTTTACGCTCGGCAACCTGGCGCTCATCATAACCGGGGCGCTCGTCGGCTCGTCGGGTGCGATCCTCTCCTATATCATGTGCAAGGGCATGAACCGGTCCTTCATCTCGGTTATCCTGGGCGGCTTCGGCGGCGAGACGGCGGCTGCCGTCGGCGGCGACGGAGTCCAGAGGACGGTGAAACAGGGCTCGGCCGACGACGCCGCCTTCCTGATGCAGAACGCCTCGAAGGTGATCATCGTGCCGGGCTACGGCATGGCGGTCGCCCAGGCACAGCACGCGCTCCGGGAGCTTGCCGACAAGCTCAAGGAGAACGGCGTCGAGGTGAAATACGCGATCCACCCGGTCGCCGGCCGCATGCCCGGCCATATGAATGTTCTGCTCGCCGAAGCGAACGTCCCCTATGACGAGGTATTCGAACTGGAGGACATCAATTCGGAATTTGCCCAGGCCGACGTCGCGTATGTCATAGGCGCCAACGACGTCACCAACCCGGCTGCCCGCGACGACAAGTCCTCGCCGATCTACGGCATGCCGATCCTCGACGTCGACAAGGCCAAGACCTGCCTCTTCGTCAAACGCTCGCTCGGCTCCGGCTATGCCGGCATCGACAACACGCTGTTCTACAAGGACGGCACGATGATGCTGCTCGGCGACGCCAAGAAGATGACCGAAGAGATCGTCAAGGCGATCAATCACTGAGGGGGAGATTCGAGGCCCGGTCCCTCATCCGGCTGCCGCCACCTTCTCCCAGCAGGCGGGGAGAAGGTATATGCCGCGCCCGCTGGGCATTCTCGTCTCGGATGGAAACCGAAACGCCCAATGGCGTACCCTCTCCCCGCCTGCGGGGAGAGGGTTAGGGTGAGGGGCTTTTGTGCTCTGAACCGGCTATCGTCACCGATCTCGGCTCCGTTCAACCGCCCGCGATCTCCGGATCCCAGGTGAAGAGTTCCTTCGCTTTGGCAATGCCGCGGAGCGCGAACCGGCCAAGCGAAACGGCATTTGCGCGATGCTCGACCGGGCAGGCCGCGATGAATTCCGAGGACATGATCACATGCCGCTCGACTGAGCGGCACATGGCGGAGATGCGGCTCACCTCGTTGACCGCTGGTCCGACGACGGTGAAATCCAGCCGGTCCTGGCTGCCGATATTGCCATAGAAGACCTCGCCGATGTGCAGCCCGAGATAGACGTCGGTGGTCGGCTTTCCCTCATCGAGCCGCCGCGCGTTCAGCTCCGAAAGCATGACCCGCAGTTGACGCTCGGCCGCGATGGCGGCGCCGCAGGCCTCGGCCGGTTTACGACCGTTGAAGATGGCGAGCACTCCGTCGCCGATAAGCTTCAATACGCTGCCGCCATGATCGTGGACGGCGGTGATCACCATGCCGGAATAGTCGTTCAGAAAGGGGATGACATCCTCCGGCGCGACGCTGTCGGCTATGCGCGTGTAGTTGCGCAGATCGGAGAACCACATGACCGCTTCGATACGCTCGGCCGAACCCCTTTCGATGCTGCCCTCGACGACGCGGCGGCCGGCATCGCGGCCGAGATAGACATCCGCAAGCGTCCCGATGATGCGCATGCACGAGGCTGTCTTCACGGCGAGCGCGAGGGTGGGCAACAACACTCTGAGTGCCCCGATGTCCTCCTCACGGAAGCCGGCTTGATTTTTCGTGGTCCAATAGGAGTACAGGCAGTCCATCTGCCCTATACGGCCGCGGTCGGTGAAGTGATGAATCATGCTGACGCAGTCGGTGTGGCCCTCTGCCTTCAGCGTGTCGAGCACGGTGAAGGGAATATGCTTCTCCACGGCAAGACGGGTGCGGCGTTCGGTTTCATTGTCCTTGAGCATGTGGAAGAAGACGGAGCGCTGCCAGTTGGCCTGGGCCTCGCCGCCGCTGGTCGAGCCGTATTGCACGACCTCGGGAACCTCGTCGCTTTCGCTATTCCACTGGAAGGCGCGGCCTTCGAACTCCGGGTGCAACGTGTCGATGATGCCGAGCGCGCGATCTATTGGCAGGCCGGCGGCATGACACCGTTCACAGAAGCCGGCAAGAAGATCCTGCTCCTTCAGGCCTCGAATTCCCTCTTCCGACATCCACAGAACGATGTCGCGGATCAGCTGTTCCTTCATCCTGCATCCCGTCGTGCCGGCGTTACCGCGTCCGGCAACGATCATTACCATCACAGTGACGCGCCTTGAGGCGGCGCGCAAGGTGGGCGGCACCGGATCACGCAATGTGCCGCGGACGGGAGCAGGGGAGGAACCGGCCTCGTCGCTCGCGACGCGATCAGCCGGCCGGCGCCAGGACCAGGTGATCCACGCCGAGGGCGACGTTCAGGCCCTCTTGCACCTGGACATTGACCGGTTGCAGCATGAAGGCCTTGTTCGTGCCGCCGGCAATGACCTTCGCTCCGCCACCGACTGCGAAGCTCGCATCGGCGCCGACACCGACATATTCGCCAGCCAGCGCATATTCGTTCAGCGGAGTGCCGGTTTTCGCCAGCACGTCCCAGATCATCACGGTTTTGCCGGTGGAGCCGATGTCCAGGCCGATCTTGGTGATCTTGCCCGCATAGACCCCTCCAGGCGAGCCATCCGCCGGCGAGAAGGTGCACATCAGGTTCTTGGTCGAGGTGACGATAAGTCCGGTGCCGCCTTCCGAGCCGCATGTGAGACGCCCGAGCGTGACGTAATTCTGGGCGGCGGCAGGTCCGGAGAGCGCCGCAAAGGCGATTGCCGTAATGAGGGTCTGTCGAATCATGGCTCGGATCTCCGTGCTGGAGCATTTCGCTGTTTCATTGAAACAGTGAAAATACTCTAAGCCCTTTGAAACTGCGCGCTTCCGAACGGAAAACCGCTGCACACTTTCCCTGGAAGTGCTCTAGACCATGGTCAAACGGATTGAACTCCGGATGGTTCCGCAACCTGATCGGCCCAGATGAAACGACGACGCCCGCGACAAGGCCGCGGGCGTCTGATGTCTAACGGAGGATGCGACGTCAGGACATTGCCTTGGCGCGGGCAAGGCCGGCACGCGCCGGCTCGTATTTGGGATCGAGCGACAAGGCATGCGAATAGGACTTCGCTGCCTTGGCCTTGTCGCCGCGGCGCTCGTAGATCAGCGCCTGGTTCGCCCAGGACTCGGCCAGCTTGCCATTCAGGTTGATGGCCGTGTTGAAGTCGGAGAAGGCGTTGTCGTCGTCGCCCTGCGCCACATAGGAGATGCCGCGGCCGTTATAGGGTTCGGGTGAGGTCGGCGAGAGCGAGATTGCCTTGGAGAAATCTTCGATAGCTTGCGCGTGCTGATTGCGCGCCTGATAGATCAGACCGCGATTGTGGTAGGCGCGAGGGTCTGCCGTATCGAGTTCGATCGCCTTGTTGAAGTCGTTGAAAGCGGCGTCGAGCTGGTTCGCCTGACGGTAGAGATTGCCTCGGCCGATATAGGCGACATCGTAATTCGGATCGATCTGCAGTGCCGCGTTGTAGTCCGCGAGGGCGGCCTGCTGGTTGCCCAGGTTGCGCTGAACCAGCGCCCGGTTGGCATAGGCCTGATAGAAGCGCGGGTTGAGCTGGATCGCCTGGTCGAAATCTGCGACCGCCCGGCGGAATTCGCCGGCGCGCCCGTAGGCCGAACCGCGCACGTTGTAGCCCTCGGGATCGCTCGGATTGGAGGCAATGACGCTCGAGAGCGAGGCGATGTTTTCTTCCGAGCCCTGTGCCCGTTCGACGCGGAACATCGATTCCGGCTTGTCGGTCTGGCATCCTGCGATGAGCAGGGCCGAGCCGAGCACGAGAAAGGCGGCAAGCTTCGGCTTGCGCTTGTGGCGGCGGTTCGCCTCCTCGGTGATGAGGCCGGAGACGTCCGCAGGCATGGCAGCAAGTGTCAAAGTCGATCCCTCAATGCGACAAGGCCCGAAAGCCATCGGCTTTCCGTTTACTGAGCACGCGAGTGCGGCGGCTGACCGTCGCCAGCTGTCACGCTAGACTGTCGACGGACTGGGTGTCCATACCAAAATGGCGGCGGCGATCCCTCGCCTCCGCCACTTGCATTGGAAAGCGTCGAAAAAAAGACGATCAGCGGGCCACGAGGCCTTCGCGCTGTGCCCGCTTGCGGGCCAGCTTGCGAACGCGGCGGACGGCTTCTGCCTTTTCGCGCGCACGCTTCTGGGACGGCTTTTCATAGAAGTCACGCATCTTCATTTCGCGGAAAATGCCTTCGCGCTGCATCTTTTTCTTAAGAGCGCGGAGCGCCTGATCGACATTGTTATCGCGGACAAGTACCTGCACGTGAATCCCGTTCCTTTGCTTCGAGTTGGTAAGCCTCACCATCAGGTTTGGAGAGGCAATAAATTTGCGTTCGCCGGGCGAGAACCCTACGATTAGAAGAGCGGATAACAGATCGCGTGCCGAAAGTCCAGCGGCGAGAGAATGAGCGTGGGGAAAAAGCGCCAATGCCTCTGCGGCGGCGGCCGTCGATGTCGCAAGACCGCGCAAGTCCGCCTGATCGCGTCGCAAAAGAAACGTTGCGTGGTCCTCGGATTTGCGATTTCTAACGCCAACGAACGTTACCGGGTTCATGGAGTAGCAGGCGGATGCGCAAATATTCTGTTTTTGCCGTGGCGCGCGAGGCGCTGCGCGGCCACAAGGGGTGGGGCCCGCACTGGGCCTCGCCGGAGCCGCGCAAACAATATGACGCAATCATCATCGGCGGCGGCGGCCACGGCCTCGGCGCCGCCTATTATCTCGCCAAAGAGCACGGCATCACCAACGTCGCGGTGCTCGAGAAGGGCTGGATCGGCGGCGGCAACACCGGCCGCAACACGACGATCATCCGGTCCAACTATCTCTATGAAGAGAGCATGGACATCTACGAGCATTCGCTGAAGCTGTGGGAAAACCTGTCGCAGGACCTGAACTACAACGTCATGTATTCGCCGCGCGGCGTGATGATGCTGTCGCACAACATCCATGACCAGCAGTCCTTCAAGCGCCACATCAATGCCAACCGGCTCTACGGCATCGACAATGAATGGCTGACGCCGGAACAGGCCAAGGCCTACTGCCCGCCGCTCGACATATCGAAGACTGCCCGCTACCCGATCAACGGCGCGGCGCTGCAGCGCCGCGGCGGCACTGCGCGCCACGATGCGGTCGCCTGGGGCTATGCGCGCGCGGCTTCGGATCGCGGCGTCCATATCATCCAGAATTGTGAAGTGACCGGCATCCGCCGCGACGAAACCGGCCGCGTGACCGGCGTCGATACCAATCGCGGCTTCATCGGCGCGAAGAAGGTCGGCATCTCTGCTGCGGGCCACTCGTCGGTCCTGATGCAGATGGCGGATGTGCGGGTGCCGCTGCAGAGCCAGCCGCTGCAGGCGCTCGTCTCCGAGCCCTTGAAGCCGATCTTTCCCTGCGTTGTCATGTCGAATTCCGTGCATGCCTATATCTCGCAGTCGGACAAGGGCGAGTTCGTCATCGGCGCAGGCACCGACCAGTACAATTCCTACTCGCAGACCGGCGGCCTGCAGATCATCACGCATACGCTGGATGCCATCTGCGAACTTTTCCCGATGTTCCGCCGCGTCAAGATGATGCGGCAATGGGGCGGCATCGTCGACGTCACCCAGGATCGTTCGCCGATCCAGGGCGTGACGCCGGTGCCCGGGCTCTATCTCAATGCCGGCTGGGGAACGGGCGGCTTCAAAGCGACGCCGGGTTCGGCCAATCTCTTTGCCCATCTGATCGCGCGCGGCGAGCCGCACCGGCTTGCCGCGGGGCTCACGCTCGAACGCTTCCGCACCGGGCGGCTCATCGACGAGGCGGCCGCGGCCGCCGTTGCGCACTAAAGCATGATCCGACGGAGCGAAGCGAAGATCGACAGGATTACGCTTCAGAGAAAAGAACGTAGAGCGGCCTTGCGCCTTCCAGGAAAGGTGCGGCGCTCTGATCGAGGACATTCCAGATGCTTCTGATTTACTGCCCCTATTGCGAGGAAGAGCGCTCGGAGCTCGAATTCCGCAATGCCGGCGATGCCCACATCGTCAGACCGGCCAACATCGCCGAGATCAGCGACGAGCAATTCGAGGAATACTTCTTCCTCCGTCAGAATCCGAAGGGGCTGATCTATGAGAGGTGGCGGCATATCCACGGCTGCGGCCGCTTCTTCAATGCGGCTCGCGATACCGTGAGCGACCGCTTCCACGTGACCTACAAGGCCGGTGAGCCGAAGCCCGATCTTAACGCCGAGCCGAAGACGAGCGAAACGGTCGAGACCTACGAGGCGCTGGAAGGAGTGGCAGAATGACCGGGGTAAACCGAATTTCGGGCGCCGGGCGCCTGACGCCGGCGCGCACCGCCCGCTTCACCTTCGACGGCCGGACGCTGACGGCGCTCGAGGGCGATACGATCGCCTCGGCGCTCATCGCCAACGACATCCATCTCGTCGGCCGCTCGTTCAAATATCACCGCCCGCGCGGCATCCTTTCGGCAGGCGCCGAAGAGCCGAATGCGCTGCTCGACGTTTCGCGCGACGCCGCGCGCCGGCAGCCGAACGTCCGCGCCACCGTGCAGGAAGTCTTCGACGGCATGAAGGTACTGTCGCAGAACCGGTGGCCGTCGCTCGCCTTCGACGTCGGCGGCTTCAACGATCTCCTGTCGCCCTTCTTCGCAGCGGGCTTCTACTACAAGACCTTCATGTGGCCGAAGGCCGCCTGGCACAAGCTCTACGAGCCCTTCATCCGCCGCGCCGCCGGTCTCGGCGTCGCGCCCCCGGAGCCCGATCCGGACCATTATTCAAGCCGCTACGTCCATTGCGACGTGCTGGTGGTCGGCGCCGGCGCTGCCGGACTTGCGGCCGCACTCGCGGCCGCGAATGCCGGCGCGAAGGTGATCCTGTGCGACGAACAGCCGGCTGTCGGCGGCGCCCTGCATTACGACAGCGGCACCATGATCGACGGCAAGCCCGGCTATGACTGGGCGCTGGCGACGGGCAGGGCGCTTGCGGCGATGGACAATGTCACGCTGCTGACCCGCACGACGGCCTTCGGTTACTACAACCACAATTTCGTCGGCCTCGTCGAGCGAGTGACCGACCACCTCCCGGCCCCCGATAAGGGGCTTCCGCGCGAGCGTCTGTGGCAGGTGCGCGCGAAGAAGGTCATTCTCGCCAATGGCGCGATCGAGCGCCACATGGTCTTCGCCAACAACGACCGTCCTGGAATCATGCTGGCCTCGGCCGGCCGCACCTATCTCAACCATTTCGGCGTCGCAGTCGGCAAGAAGGTGGGCATCTATACGGCCCATGATTCCGCCTATGAGGCGGCCTTCGACCTGAGGAAGGCCGGCGTTGACGTACCCGTGATCGTCGACTGCCGCGACAAGCCCGGCGATATGGTGCTCGCGGAAGCCCGCAGCCTCGGCATAGAGGTGCTGAGCGGCCACTCGGTCGTCAATACCGCCGGCAAGCTGAGGATCGCATCCATGAGTGTCGCTCGCAACGGCGGCGGAGCATCCCGCAAGATCGCGGTCGACGCACTGCTCGTCTCGGCCGGTTGGACCCCCTCGGTGCATCTCTTCTCCCAGTCGCGGGGCAAGGTGACATTCGACGCGGCGACGGAGCGGTTCCTGCCGGGGACTTATGCGCAGGAATGCCTGTCCGTCGGCGCCTGCAACGGCACGGACGACCTGCAGGCGACGATCGACGAGGCGCTTGCCGCCGGTGAACTGGCGGCCCGTGCCGCGGGTGCGGAAGGCGGTGCGCAGGTCGCGCTCTCCGGCCGCAACGCCTTCGAATGGACGGGCGGCATGATAGGCGCGGCGGAAGGCGCGGGTGCGGATAAGACGGTCAAGGCCTTCATCGACTTCCAGCACGACGTCTGCGCCAAGGACATCCGTCTCGCGGTGCGCGAAGGGATGCATTCGATCGAGCACATCAAGCGCTTCACCACCAACGGCATGGCTTCCGACCAGGGCAAGCTTTCCAACATGCACGGTCTCGCGATCGCGGCGGAAGCGCTCGGCAAGGAAATCCCCCAGGTGGGGCTGACGACCTTCCGCCAGCCCTATACGCCGGTGACCTTCGGGGCGATCGTCAGCCACTCGCGCGGGAGTCTCTTCGATCCGGCCCGCAAGACGCCCATCCATGCCTGGGAGGAGGCGCATGGCGCCGAGTTCGAGGATGTCGGCAACTGGAAGCGCGCATGGTTCTATCCGAAGGCGGGCGAGAACATGCATGAGGCGGTCGCGCGCGAGTGCAAGACAGTTCGTGAAGCGGCCGGCGTCTTCGACGCATCGACCCTCGGCAAGATCGAGGTGGTCGGCCCGGATGCCGCCAAGTTCCTGAACCTCATGTACACCAATGCCTGGGACAACCTGAAGCCCGGCCGCTGCCGCTACGGCATCATGCTGCGCGACGACGGCTTCGTCTATGACGACGGCGTCGTCGGCCGGCTTGCGGAAGATCGCTTCCATGTGACGACGACGACCGGCGGCGCGCCGCGCGTCCTCCATCACATGGAGGATTATCTGCAGACGGAGTTCCCGCATCTGAAGGTGTGGCTGACCTCGACGACCGAGCAATGGGCGGTCATCGCGGTGCAGGGTCCGAAGGCGCGCGAGATCATCGCGCCGCTCGTCGAGGGCATCGATCTCTCGAACGAAGCCTTCCCCCATATGAGCGTTGCCGAAGGCCGCATATGCGGTGTGCCGACCAGGCTCTTCCGCATGTCGTTTACCGGCGAACTCGGCTTCGAGGTCAATGTGCCGGCCGACTACGGCCAAGCCGTTTGGGAGGCGATCTGGGCACGGGCCGAGCCGATGGGCGCCTGCGCCTACGGCACCGAGACCATGCATGTGCTGCGCGCCGAAAAGGGCTACATCATCGTTGGCCAGGACACGGACGGAACCCTCACCCCGGACGATGCCGGCCTCTCCTGGGCGGTATCGAAGAAGAAGCAGGACTTTGTCGGCATTCGCGGCATGAAGCGGCCCGACCTCGTCAAGGAAGGCCGCAAGCAGCTCGTCGGCCTCCTCACGAAGGACCCCCAGGTTGTGCTGGAGGAAGGGGCGCAGATCGTTGCCGATCCCAACGAACCGAAGCCGATGACCATGCTCGGTCATGTGACCTCGTCCTACTGGTCGCCGAACTGCGGCCGCTCGATCGCGCTCGCGGTCGTCGCCGGCGGCCGCGCGCGCCTCGGTCAGACGCTCTACGTGCCGATGGCCGATCGGACGATCGCCGTCGAGGTGAGCGACATGGTGTTCTTTGACAAGGAAGGAGGTCGCCTCCATGGCTGACCAGGCAATCGCTACCCGCAAAGCTCCGTTTGCCGGCCGCCGTGGCGGCTCGCCGGCGGCAATCCTGACGCCGGCGGAGCCGGCCTCGCGCATATCGCTGCGCGCCGGGGCCGACGCGATTCCCGCACTCTCGGCCGCGCTCGGCGTGACCATTCCCGTGCGGCCCAAGACGTCCGCCTCGACCGGCCGGCGTCATGTGCTCTGGCTCGGTCCCGATGAGTGGCTGGTGATCGACGAGGACGGCGCCGACCTGATGGCGGCTGCCGCCTCGAGCGGGACCGTGCACGCCGCCGTCGACGTTTCGCACCGGAACACGGCCGTTGTCGTCAGCGGGCCGGGCGCGGAAGCGGCAATCAACAGCGGCTGCCCGCAGGACCTTTCGCTCTCCATTTTCCCGGTCGGAGCCTGCTCGCGCACGATCTTCGGCAAGGCGGAAATCGTTCTCCTCCGAACCGCCGAGGATACGTTCCGTGTCGAGTGCTGGCGGTCGTTCTCACCCTTTGTGTTCGGGCTTTTGGCCGAAGGCGCGGAAGACGCCGGGCACTGAGGGCATTCCATCCTCAGGAGCAATCGCGCTAAGTTCTGCCGGTCGAACCGGGATTCGGGAACGGGAGGAGCGAGCTTGAAGACGCGTGCGGCGGTGCTGAGGAAGTCACCGGTCGAGAGACCCTATGCCCATACGAGACCGCTCTCGATCGAAACGATCGATCTCGCCCCACCGGGACCGGACGAGTTGCTCGTCAAGATCGGCGCGGCCGGGCTTTGCCACTCCGACCTGTCGGTCATAAACGGCGACCGGCCGCGGCCGGTGCCGATGGCGCTCGGCCACGAGGCCGCCGGCACGGTGGAGGCGGTCGGAAGCGGCGTGCGCGACCTCTCCCCGGGAGACCGGGTGGTGATGAGCTTCATGCCGAGCTGCGGCCACTGCCTGCCCTGCGCGGAAGGGAGGCCGGCGCTGTGCGTTCCGGGAGCCGAAGCGAACGGCAAGGGCACGCTGCTTTCCGGCGAGCGCCGGCTCTCCTGCGGGGAGGTCCCCGTCAATCACCATCTCGGCGTGTCCGGATTCGCCGACTATGCGGTGGTTTCCCGCCATTCGGCGGTCAAGATCGAGGCAGATCTGCCGATGGTGGAGGCGGCTCTGTTCGGTTGTGCGGTGCTGACCGGCGTCGGCGCGGTCGTCAATACGTGCCGGGTGCGGCCGGGCGAATCCGTTGCCGTGGTCGGGTTGGGCGGGGTCGGACTCGCAGCCCTTCTCGGGGCCATCTCAGCTGGCGCCGAGCGTATCGTCGCGATCGATCTCGCGGAGGACAAGCTGAAGCTCGCCCGCGCGCTTGGTGCGACCGACACCTTCCTCGCAGCCGATCCGGATGCGGCCGAGAATATCCGCCAGGCGACCCGCGGCGGCGTCGATCACGCGATCGAGGCGGCGGGCTCCGTCAGAGCCTTCGAACTTGCCTATCGCATCACGCGGCGAGGCGGGCTCACGGTTTCCGCAGGCCTTGCCCATCCTTCGAGCCAGATCTCCATCCCCGCGGTGAGCCTCGTGGCCGAAGAGCGCAGCGTGCGCGGCAGTTACATGGGAAGCTGCGTGCCGGCTCGGGACATACCCCGCTTCATCGCTCTCTACGAGCGCGGCAGGCTCCCGGTCGACCGGCTGCTGTCAAGCACCGGGCCGCTGGAAGAAATCAACGAGGCCTTCGACTTTCTCGATCAGGGCCGCGTGATCCGCCACGTGATCACCTTTTGACGGAGCGATCAACGGCTTTCCGGCCATCCTTTCCAATCGACCCACCGGCCGTGGAAATCTGCACGGCCGACGGCACGCGTCTCGCCGGTAGGCCATATCTGAAGCGATAGGGTTGCTCCGGGTGTCTGTCCGTCCGCCTCCATTTGCAGCCGGGCAAGCGGCGCCTCTTGCGTCGCCGCCGCGCCGGCGGCAGCAATCAAGGCGTCTCCTTCGCTCCTGGCGGCTTCCGGCAGATACTGCCAGGCAATCGAATGGTAGACGACGTGGGCAGCGCCCGGATATATGCGCGCCAGCCGCGTTTTCAGCCAGTCAATGGCATCCGCCCGTTCAACCGGATTGCTCCGTGATGCGGCAATTTTCAGTGCTTGCCTGGTGCGATCGATCCGATCCTGCTGGTCTGCCCAGATGTAGGAGAGAAGCCGCAACCGATCGTCGCTATCCGCCGGATTGAGCGGATGGAGGTCGCAGCCGGCGCGGTCGATGATCTCGACGGGCCGGAGGGGAGGAGGTCCGCCAGACCATTCGGGGGCAATGACCACGGCAGCAGCTTCATCGCCCCAGCGCTCACCTGCCAGATCGTAACGGTAGCGGTCCCAGTGCAGGTTCAAACCGGCGCTCGCGCCGATCTCCGAGACGACAAGCGGCTTCCCGAAATGCTGCGCTACCGTAAGGAATCCGGGAAGCAGGGCCCCGGAGCGCCGCACTTCGTTCGTCTGCGGCGCTGAGGTGAGCCGGTCGAGAAGGAAGCCGGGTTCCTGCCCGATGGCCCGATCGATCGCTTGCCAGAGGGTTTCGTCGTCCGCGGAGTTCGGCGGGTAACTTGCTGCGAGGCTTTCGCTGCGGCCCGAGAGAACCAAGGCATGCAGGGCGCCGGCAAGGCGAAGGGCGACAGAATCGCCCTTGGAGGTCGGATCGCCGCGCCAGCCGAGAATCCGCTCGCCGACCGGCGAGCTTGCATCCAGCCGATCGGCCACCAGACGGCAGAGGCGGGCGGTAAAAGGCGAACCCAGTTCGTCGCAGGACTTCGCCTGACCGCGGAAGGCGTTGCGTACGCGCGTCTCGCCCGCCACCGCTTCAGACATTGGCGGGACGGTCCTTCGGGTCGAACTGGATGATCGTCTGCCAGGTGGCGGTCAAGGCCGGTTTTCTTTCGCCCTCGATTTCGACCGTGACGTCATAGGTTATCATCAGCATGCCGGCCCCACGGAAACGTGCATCTGCCATGGTGAAGCGGCCGCGCACACGCGCTCCGCTCTTGACCGGCGCCACGAAGCGCACCTTCTCGAAGCCGTAATTGATGCCCATCGTCTGCTCGCGGATCTTGGGCAGGCAATTGTAGTTCATCGCCGAAAGCAGCGACAGCGAGAGGAAACCATGCGCGATGGTGCCGCCGAAAGGCGTCTCCGCCGCGGCGCGCACCGGGTCGGTATGGATGAACTGGAAGTCACTCGTCGCCTCGGCAAAGCGGTCGATCGTCTGCTGCGTCACGGTGATCCAGTCGGAAACGCCGAGCTCTTTGCCGATCAGATCCTTGATATCGGAAAGTGAAATATCCTGCGGCATATGATTTTCCTGAAATGGGCTTCCCCGCTGATCTATAGGCCGGCTCGGCAAGGTCTAGCAAGTGGTCCTAAGTCTTTAGACGGTTTCACTGTTTTCTCGAAACAGCGAAACCATCCACTGTCTGGAGCTGCGCACTTCCGGACAGAAAAGCCTTAGACGCCTTTCCTGGAAATGCTCTCGAAAACCTCGACGAGAAAGGTGAGCGAACGGGCCGGTGCGAAGGATGGAACGGTAAGGTCCGAGAGTGCGTCGCGCCACTCGCCCTCGGGGCTCAAAGGCAGGCGGAACGGGTGCGGAGCGTGGCTGCGGTTGATGACCACCGCAAGTCGGGTCGGGCGCTTCTGACGGCGATCTTCGGTCGCGAGCATCACGACGAGATTGTCGGTTGCAGGGTGCTCCCAATCCTCCACCGTCAGCGGCTCCCCGTCGAGGCGCAGCCAGGCGACGTCGCCGTTGCCCGTGAAGAAACCGGTCTCGCCGAAGACCGAGAAGCGCCGGCGCATGGCGGAAAGCCTGGCGGTGTGCTCGACGAGCTTACCGTCGAGTTTGCTCCAATCGAGCCAGGTCACGGCATTGTCCTGCGCATAGGCATTGTTGTTGCCGCCCTGGCTGCGCCCGCCTTCGTCGCCGGCCGTCAGCATGATTGCGCCGCGCGAGGTAAAGAGCGTGCCGAGGAGTGCCATGACGTCGCGTTGCCGGAAGGCGGCGATCTCCGGATCGCCGGTCGCGCCCTCGGCGCCGTTGTTCCAGGAAAAGTTGTCGTCGTGGCCGTCCCGATTGCCTTCGCCGTTCTCCTCATTGTGCTTGCGGGCGTAGGAAATGAGATCCATCAGCGTGAAGCCGTCATGGGCGGCGATGAAGTTGACGCTGCGCGTGGTCGTCTCGCCCCAGCGGGAAAAGCTGTCCGAGGAGCCGGCAAGCGCGGTCGCAAGGACGCCGATCGCGTGCCGGTCGCCGCGCCAGTAGCGGCGGATGTCGTCGCGGGCCCGGTCGTTCCATTCGAGGAAGGAATGAGGGAAATTGCCGAGCTGGTAGCCGCCGGGGCCGGTGTCCCAGGGCTCGGCGATGAGCACGCGGTCGCGAAGGACGGGGTCGGCGGAGATGGCCGAGAAAAGCGCGGCATCGCGGCGGAAGCCGCCAATGTCGCGGCCGAGGATCGGTGCGAGGTCGAAGCGGAAGCCGTCGACGCCGGCGGCAAGAACGAAATGGCGCAGGCTATCGAGGATCAGACGCTGGACGACAGGATGGTCGCAGGCGATCGTGTTGCCGCAGCCGGTGTCGTTGATGAGCTCGCCCGGGCGGTCCGTCGCGTGGCGATAATAGGTCAGGTTGTCGAGCCCGCGCATCGATAGCGTGGCACCGAAGCGATCGCTCTCCCCGGAGTGGTTGAAAACGAGATCGAGGACGACGCCGATACCGGCCTGGTGCAGGACCTCCACGGTCTTGCGCAGTTCCTCGATGCCGCCGGGCACCAGGCGTGGATCGAGCGCCATAGGCGCGATCGGATTGTAACCCCAGCCATTGTGAAGACCGAGCGGAGGCAAGTGCCGCTCATCGATCCAGGCCACGATCGGCATGAGTTCGACCGCGGAAACGCCGAGGTTCGTGAGGTGATCGATGATGACGGGTTCGGCGAGAGCAGCCACCGTGCCACGCTTCCTTTCGGGCACGCCCGGATGAAGGATGGTGAACGGTTTGACTGCGATCTCGTAGATCAGTCCCCCAGCCTGAAATAGCGGCGGCTTCGACTCCAGGGGTTTCACATCGGTCACGATGGCTTTCGGCACGAGGTCCGCAGTCTCCTCGCCGAAGACCGTCAGCCGCTGGTCGTGACGAAAAGGCCGGTCGAGTTTCGCCGCATAGGGGTCGACCAGAAGTTTCGACGGATCGAACCAAAGCCCGTGGTCCGGCGAGTAGACTCCATCGGCGCGCAAGCCGTAGCGGGTGCCGGCAGCTATGTCGGGCAGCGCGATGCTGTGGACATCGCCGTCGCGCAGCATCGGCAGGCGGCTGATTTCGGTGTCGCCCGCTTCGTCGAACAGGCAGAGATCGATGCGGGCGGCATTGTGCGACCAGACCGCAAAGCTTGTCCCGTCGGGTGTGCGCGTCACGCCGAGAGGTGGAATTCCGGTCGTCGGCATGAGTGCAGGTCCCCCTTGATATCGCGGTTGAATTCAGTGGTCCGCTTACCCCTCTGGCCTGCCGGCCATCTCCCCCGCAAGGGGGAGAAGAGATGGCGAACGCTCCTCGCTCTGAACCAAGCATTCCGCCTGCAGCGACCTATCTGTCGAGCGCGAGGCAGCCGCTTGTATTCTCCCCCCTTGCGGGGGAGATGGCCGGCCGGCCAGAGGGGGTAAAGCGGCGTGCACCCTCAGGTGATGACGCTCGGTTCATCGCGGCCGGTGCGCGTCTTGATCTCGGCGATCTCGTCGGCAACCGCGATCAGGTCGGCCAGCGCTTTCTGGGTGTCGAGATCGTGGCGCGCCGGATCCGGTTCGTAGCGCTCGATATAGACGCGCAGCGTCGCACCCGACGTCCCCGTGCCCGACAGGCGGAAGACGACGCGGGATCCGCCCCGGAAGAGGATGCGGATGCCCTGGTTCTTGCTGACCGACTTGTCGACCGGATCGTGGTAGGAGAAATCGTCGGCAGTCTCGACCGTGAGCGCGCCGAAGCTCTGGCCGGGCAGCGCTGCGAGCTTGTCGCGGAGCGCGGCAACCAGGTCGTTCGCCGCATCGGTGTCGACCTCTTCGTAGTCGTGGCGGGAATAATAGTTGCGGCCGTAGGTCGCCCAGTGCTTGCGGGCGATTTCGAGTGCGCTTTCCTTGCGCGCGGCGAGGATGTTGAGCCAGAGCAGCACGGCCCAGAGCCCGTCCTTCTCGCGTACATGGTTGGATCCGGTGCCGGCGCTTTCCTCGCCGCAGATCGTCGCCAGGCCCTCGTCGAGCAGGTTGCCGAAGAACTTCCAGCCGGTCGGCGTTTCATAGATGCCGATGCCGAGCTTTTCGGCGACACGGTCGGCAGCGCCGCTCGTCGGCATGGAGCGAGCGATCCCGGCAAGTCCCTTGGCATAACCCGGGGCCAGATGCGCATTGGCGGCAAGCATGGCGAGGCTGTCGGACGGAGTGACGAAAATTCCCTTGCCGATGATCAAATTCCGGTCGCCGTCGCCATCGGACGCGGCGCCGAAATCGGGGGCGTCCGGCGCCATCATCGTCTCATAGAGCGCTCGTGCGTGGACGAGGTTCGGGTCCGGATGGTGGCCGCCGAAATCGGGCAGCGGGATGAAGTTCATGACCGAGCCCTTCGGGGCGCCGAGCCGTTTTTCGATGATTTCCTTGGCATAGGGCCCGGTTACCGCGCTCATCGCGTCGAACACGACCCGAAAGCCGCCGGCGATCAGCTTGCGGATCGCATCGAAGTCGAACAGGCTCTCCATCAGTTCGGCATAGTCGGCGACGGGATCGATGACCGTCACCGTCATATCCTCGACCTGCTGGCTGCCTTCGACGTCGAGATTGACGTCCGGCGCGTCGGCGATCCTGTAGCTGTCGATCGCCTTGCTGCGGGCGAAGATCGCATCCGTCACCTTTTCGGGAGCCGGGCCGCCATTGCCGACATTGTACTTGATGCCGAAATCCTCGGTCGGTCCGCCGGGATTATGGCTTGCCGAGAGTACGATGCCGCCGAAGGCCTTGTATTTGCGGATGACATTGGAGGCGGCAGGCGTCGAGAGGATGCCGCCGCGGCCGACGAGCACGCGGCCGAAGCCGTTCGCCGCCGCCATCTTGACGGCTTTCTGGATAACCTCGCGGTTATAGTAGCGGCCGTCGCCGCCGATCACCAGCGTCTGACCTTCGTAGCCCTCGAGCGAGTCGAAAATCGACTGAATGAAGTTCTCGGCATAGTTCTTCTGCTGGAAGACCGGCACTTTCTTGCGCAGGCCCGAGGTGCCGGGTTTCTGGTCCCCATAGGGGTTGGTCGAAACGGTTCTTATCATCTGTTTAGCCTTTCGCGAGAAGAGCGGAGTAAAGCGAGACGTAGCGTTCCGCGCTTTTTGCCCAGGAAACGTCGGATTTCATGCCCTGGTTCTGCAGGCGTGCCCAGAGCTTGGGTTCATTGTATGCGCGCAGGACGCGCCGGATCGCAAGCCTTAGCCCGTCGGTCGTCACCGGCAGGAAATGAAAGCCGGTGGCGCACTTCGCCGACAGCGCCGCCTCGTTGGCGTCGATGATGGTGTCGGTGAGACCGCCGGTGCGGGCCACGACCGGAACGCAACCATAGCGCAGGCCATAGAGCTGCGTCAGGCCGCAAGGCTCGAAACGCGACGGAATGAGGATCGCATCGGCGCCTGCCTGCATGAGATGCGACAGCGGCTCGTCGTAACCGGTCACCATGCCGATATGCCCGCGGTGGCGCGACGCGGCCGCCATAAGCGCGCTTTCGAGCGCCGGATCGCCCGAGCCGAGCACGACGAGCTTGCCGCCGAGTGCGACTATATCGTCGGCGGCTTCGGCGACGAGGTCCATGCCTTTTTGCCAGGTGAGGCGGCTGATGACGCAGAAGATCGGCCCCGGACCTTTTTCGAGGCCGAAACGCTCTTCCAGCGCCCTGCGGTTGCCGGCGCGCCGTTTGAGCGTTCCGGGCCCGTAATGCGCCGGAATGTGCGGGTCCGTCTGCGGGTCCCACGCGTCTCCGTCGATGCCGTTGACGATGCCCGTCAGGTCCGCGACACGGCTCGCCAGCAGCCCATCAAGACCCATGCCGAATTCTGGCGTCAGGATTTCCTGCGCGTATGAAGGGCTGACCGTGGTGATCGCGCTTGCCGTCTGCAGGCCGCCTTTGAGGAAGCCGACATCTCCATAATATTCGACGAACTGCGTGGAGAAGGCATCCGGCGGCAGCGCCAGTTCCGGGAACACCGAGGCGCCGAACTGGCCCTGGAACGCGATGTTGTGGATCGTCATCACCGTCGGCAGGTCCGGCGCCGGGCCGAAACGCATATAGACGGGGGTGAGCGCCGTCTGCCAGTCGTGGACGTGAACGATGTCCGGCTTCCAGTTGGAGATGATGCCGTTCCCCGCAATCTCCGCAGCCGCCAGCGAGAGTGCGGCGAAGCGCCGGAAATTGTCGGGATAATCGCGCCCGGTCGAATCGATATAAGGGCCGCCGTCGCGGGCATAGAGAGCGGGCTGGTCGAGGACGAGCAGGTCCACTCCATTGACTTCGGCGGAAAGTACCGTAGCTGGATGGCCGAAGAGATTGTCGAAGCCGCCGACCGCTTTTTTCTTCTTCAGCTTCTTCAGCACCGGGGGATAGCCCGGCACCAGCGTGCGCGTCCGCACCCCATGCGGGACAAGTGCGGCGGGCAGCGCGCCGACGACATCGGCGAGGCCCCCCGTCTTCACCAGCGGGTAGACTTCGGACGCAACTGACAGGATGTTCATACGCCGCTACATTCCCAGCTTGTCGATCATCGTTTGCGTGATCAGGCAAACGCCGCTCTCCGTGCGGCGAAAGCGTTTCGCGTCGAGCTCCGGATCGTCACCGACGACCAGGCCCTCCGGTATGACGACGCGGCTGTCGATGACGACATTGCGCAGAATCGAATGCCGCCCGATCGTCACGTCGGGGAGAACTACGGCATTTTCGAGTCTGGAGTATGAATTCACCCGGACTCCGGTGAACAGCAGGCTCCTGTTGAGAGCGGCCCCCGAGATGATGCAATCGCCCGAGACGAGCGAGGAGGTGGCCGAGCCGCGGCGATCCTCGTCGTCATGGACGAATTTGGCCGGCGGCTTAATTTCAGAGAAGGTCCAGATCGGCCAGGTGCTGTCGTAGATGTCGAGCTCGGGCGTGATATGGGTGAGATCGATATTGGCCTGCCAGTAGGCGTCGATGGTGCCGACGTCGCGCCAATAGGCCTCGCGCTCGAAGTCGGACCGGACGCAGGAATGGGTGAAGCGGTGGGCCACCGCTTTGCCGTGTTCGACGATGTAGGGAATGATGTCCTTGCCGAAGTCGCGGCTCGATTTGGGATCGGCGGCATCCCGACGCAACATGTCCATCAGGAATTTCGTGTGGAACACGTAAATGCCCATGGACGCGAGTGCCATGTCCGGATTGCCGGGGATGCCCGGCGGATCGGCCGGCTTTTCGACGAAGGCGATGATGCGGTCCGCGTTGTCCACATGCATGACGCCGAAGCCCGTCGCCTCCATGCGCGGCACTTCCAGGCAGCCGACGGTTACGTCGGCGCCCGAATCGACGTGCTGCTGCAGCATCAATTCGTAGTCCATCTTGTAGACGTGGTCGCCGGCGAGAATCACCATGTATTCGACGCCATGGTCCTCGATTATGTCGATGTTCTGATAGACCGCGTCGGCGGTGCCTTCGTACCACTGCGTTTCGGAGACGCGCTGGCTCGCCGGCAGGATGTCGAAGCTCTCGTTACGCTCCGGCCGGAAGAAGTTCCAGCCGCGCTGGAGGTGCCGGATCAGCGAGTGGGCCTTGTACTGCGTGGCGACGCCGATGCGACGGATGCCGGAATTCAGCGCATTGGAAAGCGCGAAGTCGATGATTCGCGCCTTTCCGCCGAAGTAGACGGCAGGTTTCGCACGCCGGTCGGTGAGTTCCTTGAGCCGGCTGCCGCGGCCGCCGGCGAGAACATAGGCCATGGCATCACGGGCCAGGGGTTGCGTACGTTTTTCCACCATTTATCCTCCCCAAAATCATTTCGGGGGACTGCTTGGCGCCTCTTCGACGCCGCGAGCCCAAACGATTTCCTCCTGTTCCGCCCGTCGAGCCAGTCCCCGTCGGGCGGGACGCTCTAATCCTGCTCCAGCATCAGCGTCGCCAGAGGCGGCAGCGTGATGGTGGCGATTGTCTCTCCGTTCGCTCTCTTCTCTGCATGGACGGCGCCGCCGTTGCCCTTGCCGCTTCCTCCATAGATTTCCGCGTCGGTGTTGAGGACTTCCTTCCAGCGCCCTGCCACCGGAAGCGGTATGTCGTAATGCTCCCGGTAAACCGGAGTGAAGTTGGTGACGACGGCGACCAGCTTCTCTCCGGGCGCTTTCCTGAGCCAGGCGAAGACGGAATTTTCACGGTCGTCGGCAATCAGCCATTCGAAACCGTCGCCCTCGCAGTCGCGCGCATGCAGCGCCGGCTTCGAGCGATAGGTGCCGTTCAGGTCGCGCACCAGACGGCGCATCCCTTCATGCAGATTGTATTCGAGCAGATTCCAGTCGAGACCGCGGTCCTCCGACCACTCGCGCCATTGCGCGAATTCCTGTCCCATGAAAAGGAGCTTCTTGCCGGGATAACCCCACATGAAGCCGTAATAGGCCCGGAGATTGGCGAATTTCTGCCAGTCGTCGCCGGCCATCTTGGCGATCAGCGACCCCTTGCCGTGGACGACCTCGTCATGGGAAAGGGGCAGCACGAAATTCTCGCTGAAGGCGTAGAGCAGCCCGAAGGTCATGTCGTTGTGGTGGAACTTACGGTGCACGGGCTCGCGCGAGAGATATTGCAGCGTATCGTGCATGAAGCCCATGTTCCACTTGAAGCCGAAGCCGAGCCCGCCGGCATGCACCGGGTGCGAGACCTTCGGCCAGGACGTCGATTCCTCGGCGATGGTCAGCACGCCCTGGTGGATGCCGTAGATGCGGGTGTTCATCGTCTGCAGGAAACGCACGGCTTCGAGATTTTCGTTGCCGCCATATTCGTTCGGCACCCATTCGCCATGCTTGCGCGAATAGTCGAGATAGAGCATCGAGGCGACAGCATCGACGCGCAGGCCGTCGACATGGAATTTTTCCGCCCAGTAGAGAGCGTTGTTGACCAGAAAGGCGACGACCTCCTGACGGCCGAAATTGTAGATCGCGGTGTTCCAGTCGGGATGGAATCCCTGACGCGGATCCGCATGCTCGTAAAGCGCGGTGCCGTCGAACCAGCGAAGACCGTGTTCGTCGGTCGGAAAATGCGCCGGCACCCAGTCGAGGATGACGCCGATGCCCACCTTATGGCAGCCGTTGACGAAACGGGCAAAGCCCTCCGGCTCGCCGAAGCGTGCGGTCGGCGCATAGAGACCCGTGGTCTGATAGCCCCAGGACGGATCATAGGGATATTCCGAAATGGGCAGGAACTCGATGTGCGTGAAGCCCATATCGACGCAATAGGGGATCAGCCTTTCCGCCAGTTCGTCCCAGGTGAGCATATCGCCATTGTCGCGGCGCTGCCATGAGGCCGCATGGACCTCGTAGATCGAGATCGGCTGGCGGCGCGGATCGATCTCGGCCCAGTGACGCCGATGCGCCTCGTCCTCCCAGTCCTGGGCGATCTCGGCCGCGGTCATCGAAGCCGTGTCGGGCCTGAGTTCCGAGCGCCGGGCAAAGGGGTCGGCCTTCAACGGCAGCAGCGTGCCATTGCTGTCGACGATTTCGTATTTATAGGGCGTACCCACGGGCACGCCCGGAATGAAGATCTCCCAGATGCCCGTGTCGACGCGCAGGCGCATGACGTGCCGGCGTCCGTCCCAGTCGTTGAAACTCCCGACCACGGACACACGGCGGGCGTTCGGCGCCCAGACGGCGAAGTGAAAGCCCTCGGCGCCGTCATGCCGGATCGGATGCGCGCCCATCTTGTCGAAGAGGCGAAGATGCGAACCCTCGCGGATATAGTAGTCGTCCATCGGCCCGAGCACGGGGCCGAAGCTGTAGGGATCGATGACGGTCCACTCGCCGCCGTCGTTGCGGGCGCGGTAGCGGACGGGCTGCTCCTTTCGCAGCGCAACCGGACCCTCGAAGAAGCCGGCCTCATCGCGCCGCTCGAGCGTGCCGAGTTCCTTGCCGCTGAGCGTTTCGGCAACCACCGTTTCCGCACCCGGCACGAAGCACCGGGCGACATAGGTCTTGCCCGCGGCATGCACTCCAAGGACGGCGAAGGGGTTGCTGTGGGTACCGGAAAGTATTGCCGCAATTTCCGGCGCTGGCAGCATGCCTGACGGGGCGGGGGCTGTATCCTTGCCGGGCGGAACCGTCATCCGGCTCTCCAGATCTCTCCGGCATATTGCCGGATCGTGCGATCGGACGAGAACCAGCCCATGCGGGCGGTGTTGCGGACCGCCTTCGAATACCAGGCGGACGGGGTGGTCCAGAGCTGGTCGATCTCGCGCTGCGCCTTGGCATAGGCCTCGAAATCGGCTGCAACCATGAACCAGTCGTGGTTATAGAGCCCGTCCACCAGGCCGGAGAAGCGATTGCGGTCGTCGGGCGAGAAGACGCCGGAAGCGATCGCATCGAGCGCCTGCGAAAGTTCGCGCGAACTTTCGATGACGGCGCGCGGATTGTGTCCTTCCGCTCGCGCCTTGCCCACCTCCTCGGCGGTCATGCCGAAGATCTTGATGTTTTCCTCGCCGACCCAGTCGCGCATCTCGACATTGGCGCCATCGAGCGTGCCGATGGTCAGCGCTCCGTTGAGCGCGAACTTCATGTTGCCGGTGCCCGAGGCCTCCATGCCCGCCGTCGAGATCTGCTCGGAGAGATCGGCCGCCGGCACCATCACTTCCGCAAGCGACACATTGTAGTTGGGGACGAAGACGACCTTCAGGAGCCCGCGGACGGCCGGATCGTTGTTGATGACGCGGGCGATGTCATTGGCAAGTTTGATGATCAGCTTGGCATTATGATAGCTCGGTGCCGCCTTGCCGGCGAAGAGCTTGACGCGCGGCACCCAGTCGAGCTCGGGATGCGAGCGGATCTGGTCGTAAAGCGCCACCGCTTCGATGAGGTTCAGCAACTGCCGCTTGTATTCGTGGATTCGCTTGATCTGGATGTCGAACATCGCCGAGGGATCAATCCGGATGCCGAGATTCGCCTGGACGAGCTTGGCCAGCCGCACCTTGTTGGCGCGCTTGACGGCTGCGAAGTGCTCCTGGAAATCCGCCTTGTCGGCAAAGGCGTCGAGGGCCTGAAGCGCCTCGGTATTGTCCATAAACTCGTCGCCGATCGCCTCGCGGATCAGGGCGAAAAGACCCGGATTGCACTGCATCAGCCACCGGCGCGGGGTGATGCCGTTGGTCTTGTTGTTGATGCGGTCCGGATAAAGTCCGTGAAGGTCGGCGAAGACCGTTTCCTTCATCAGCTCGGTGTGGAGAGCCGATACGCCGTTGATCGAATGCGAGCCGACGAAAGCGAGATTGCCCATGCGCACACGCCGGTCGCCGGTTTCGTCGATCAGCGAGATGTTGCGGATCGCCTCGTCCGTCGCGTGCCTCTCCCGGCGTGCCTCGATCAGGATCTTGGCGTTGATGGCGTAGACGATCTGCATATGGCGCGGCAGCAGCCGCTCGAAGAGCGGAACCGGCCAGCTTTCGAGCGCTTCGGGCAGCAGGGTGTGGTTCGTATAGGAGAAGGTCCGCCGAGAGATGTCCCAGGCCTGTTCGAAATCGAGCCCGTGGACATCGGTCAAGAGCCGCACCAGCTCGGCCACGGAGACCGCCGGATGCGTATCGTTCAGCTGGATGGCGACGGCGTCCGGCAGCGACGTGAAGTCCTGATATTGCTGCAGATGACGGCGCAAGATGTCCTGGAGCGAGGCGGAGGAGAAGAAATATTCCTGCCTGAGCCTGAGTTCCTGGCCGGCCGGCGTGGCGTCGGCCGGATAGAGCACGCGCGTCAGGCTTTCCGCCTTGTTGCTTTCGCGCAGCGCCCCGATATGGTCGCCGGCATTGAAGGCGTCAAGCAGGATCGGATCGATCGGCTGCGCGGCCCAGAGGCGAAGTGTGTTGACGCGCGTTGCCCGCCAGCCGACGGCCGGTGTGTCGAAGGCGGTGGCGATAACGCGCTCGGCGGGCTTCCACACATAACGCTGCACTTCCTCGTCGATATTGACCGTTTCGACGCTGCCGCCGAATCCGATCTCGTAGGAGCTTTCGCGGCGCTCGAATTCCCACGGGTTGCCATGAGCGAGCCAGGTTTCCGGCAGTTCCACCTGCCAGCCGTCGGCCATCTGCTGGCGGAAAAGACCGTGCATGTAGCGAATGCCGTAGCCGTAGGCAGGCACGTCGACGGTCGCCATCGATTCCATGAAGCAGGCGGCGAGGCGGCCGAGACCGCCATTGCCGAGCGCCGCATCCGGTTCGAGAGCGGCTACCACGTCGATATCGACGCCGAGCGAGGCAAGCGCATCGCGCATCTCGTCCATGAGACCCAGATTCGTCATCGCGTCGCGCATCATACGGCCGATGAGGAACTCGAGCGACATGTAATAGACGCGCTTGGCGCCGGTCGCATAGGTCTTGCGGGTGGAGTCCATCCATTTGTCGGTGATGCGGTCACGCGCCACGAGGATGGCGGCCGTCAACCAGTCGTGCGGCTTGGCGACCTTCGGGTCCTTCCCGATGCGGTATTTCAGACGCTCGAGAATCTCGACTGCAAGCTGGCTGGGTTCCGAGGATCTGAGGGCGGGTTGCGGCAGTTCGGTGGTTGAAAGCCGAGTCATCATGAGAACTGTCATACCCTTATTGCATTTCGGAAAGCCCCAGGTCGGAACCGACCAGGTTCAAGGGCAATTTATGCATCGATCCGAAGCGCTTGCAACAGGTGTTTTTAAAAGGATTAAAACAGCAGATGCTTGTCAGCGCCCACTTCCGGTAGCAATTGAGCTTAGAGCCCTTCAGGGTTAAATGGAACCAGTTCTGTTGGCTCAAACGGAGTCGGATGGTTGGCCGATCAGGCGGCCCGTTTCAGCCAACCCGCAGGGCCGGGCATCTTTCCGCCAGGATCAGAGGCGATCGTCTCGGACGTACATCCGGGTACGCCCCTTCGCCGATCGCCTTGCCCTGACGAAAACCTGCTCCGGCAGAACTGCTTCCGTTTAACCCTGAAGGGCTCTAGGCCGCCCGGCAAGACCGGGCGGCCTTCAGCCGGACTCCCGGGTCATTTCGTCAGTCGGGAAGCCAGTGCGGCGGCCCGTTCGCCGATCGCCTTGAAGGCGGCGACCAGATCGGACGCCTCGTCTGCTTCGAAATAGTGCGAGGAGGACGAGGCGCAGTATTTCAGCAGCTTCTGGCCGCGGTCCGGCGCCATGAAAGCCACGCTGTAGATCTGAACCTTGCTCGCCTTGGCCGTGTCGCACCATTGCTTGGTTACGGTATCGTCATTGGCGTAGTTGTTTTCGCCGTCGGTCATGAAGACGATGTACTTCGTCGGCACCTGTCCGTTCTTGGCGCCGTGCGCGCCGTCTTCCGTCAGGGCCGTCACCTTCTGGTAGGCGGTCTTGAAGGCGCTGCCGGAGGCAGTCCCACCCGTGGCCACCAGCGCGTTGACATAGCTGGCCGCACCATTCGTTCCCCAGGCGAGACTGCTCGCCGTGTCCTGAGCGGAGTTGTACGAAACCGCGCCGGTACGAACATAGATCGATTCCGGGTCCGCCGTCACAAGCTGGGCAAGCAGGTCGCCGACGGCAGCCTTCAAGGCGTCGATCTTGGTGACGTAGCAAGGGCTGGTCGCCTTCAGGTCCGGAAACTTGCTCCAGTTCGCTTCCGTGTAGTTTTGGCATTTCGCCTTTGCAGTGTTGACCGTGTTGGTCTTCCAGGCCATCGAACCGGACCGGTCGAGCACCAGATACATGGACAGGGCGTTCTTGCTCTCCGTTGCGCTCTCGGCGGTCGACTGCGTTTCGATCTCGATGGACTCCTGGCCGAGCAGACGCGTCATCGCATTGAACTGGAGGCGGTGTTTGTTGGCGACGGTAACCTGGAACGACTTCCCCTTCGCGCCGTTCGCCGTCTCGGCGATATTGATCTCCGTCGTGTTGACGTCGTCCCATTGTGGTGCGGCGGCGGACGGTCCCTCGCTTTCCGGAGCCTGGCGGCTCGCGACCTGCTGTTCCTCGCCCGGCATATCCGTTGCGGAGGCCACTGCCGTCTGGGTCTTCAGGAACTTGCGTGCGATCGCCTTCGCCTCTTCGATGTCCGGTCTCGCATCGGATACGAGCGCGGAAGCCGCCGCGAGCGCTGCCGCGTCAGTTGCGTCCTGAAGTTGGTTCTTGGTCATCAGCATGTTGGCGACGTCGACGGACACTCCGCCGACCGCCAGGAGCAGCGGCGCAATCAGCGCCGTCATCATTCCGAAATTGCCGCCTCGATCCCGCAGCATCGCCAAGAAGGGTCGGCTTATGATTGATCGTCTTCGCATCTGTGAACACCCCAGCAAATATATTGCAAGCCCGGGGCGACAATTAGCGGCGATACCTTGCTCTCATGTTCAGGAAATCGGTTCAATTTTAGCGAAGCTCCTGAAAACCAATGGCTTCTAGAGGGACTTCGCCGGCGCAGGCTGTTCAAAAACAGGATATATGTGCCATTTTGGGTCAATCCACGGGAACGACGTCGACGGCCTGTTGCGTCGTGTGACGGCCGTAGCCTTTCAGCACGCCGATAACGGGCGCGACATCGCCGTAGTCGCGGCCATGGCCGACGACGATGTGATCGGTGCCGGCCGGAATATTGTTGGTAGGATCGAGCTCCACCCAGCCGCCCGTGGTGCCGCACCAGAAGCGGACCCAGGCATGCATCGCGTCGGCGCCTTCCAGCCGATCCTGTCCCGGTGGCGGCAGCGTTCTCAGGAACCCGCTGACATAGCCGGCGGGGATCCCGAGGCTGCGCAGCGCCACGATCATCACATGGGCGAAGTCCTGGCAGACGCCGCGCTTCAGCTCGAAGGCCTCGGCGGGGGTGGTGTTCACGGTGGTCGCCTCGGGGTCGTAGGCGAAGTCGCGGTGGATGCGATCGCAGACGGCGGCTCCGATCTGCTCGACCGTCATAGTGTTGCGGGCGATGGCGCGGGCATAGGCAGCGATCTCCGGCACGGCGGGAAGGAGCGGGCTCGGACCGAGGAAATGATGCGGGGATTCGGCGTCGACCGACCAGCAGGCGGCAAGCTCGGGCGCAAGACTGCCGAGCGGAGGCGACAGGTCGGCCGTGAGCGCCGGCGCCTCAGCCTGGACACGCGCCTGCATCCGGATGACGAGATGGTCATGCACGGAGCGGAACAGGATTGACGTCGTGGGATTGGCGAAGAAATCCTTGCCTTCCCGCCGTTCGAAGGGCACCGGCTGGCAAGTCACCGATCCGGCTACAAGACGTTGCCGCCCGGGAATGGATGCCGGCAGGACACGTACGAGATGTCTTCCGCCGCTGACCGGGGCCTCGTAGCCGTAGGTGATCTTCAGGCTTATGTCGTAGAGCACGGCAGCCATCTCCTCAGCCGAGATAGGTCTGCGCGAGCAACTCGGAAAGCCGTTCGAGATCCTGCATCAGGCGCCTGTAGACGGCCATATCCATCTGCTCCGGCGTCATGATCGCAAGGCCGGAATGAAGCCGCATTGTTTCCCGGTAGAAGGGTGACATCTGCCCGTTGACGAAGGCGTTCGGCAGGAGCTCGACCTCTTTCTTGATCTCGTTGAGCTGATAAAGGACCGACCGCGGATTGAGCGGATCGAGCGCCAGAAGGTCGGTGACCGTCGGTGCCGCCGTGTTGACGTTGTAGCGCCGGCGGTGCGTCATGACGCTGTCGCCGATCTCCAGCAACATGTCATAGGCACCGTCGGGAGCCTCCGGTCCGGACATGTGGCCGAGCAGTCCCGTCATATGCAGGCCCCGTTCGAGATAGCGTCCGATCGACAGGAACCGCCATCCGGTGAAGCGATACATGTTTTCGTGCACCAGCCCCGCAAAGCCCGCGAGCTTTCGCAGCAGGATCGTCATCGCGTGTGTGGCGTCGTCGCCCGCCTGAACGGTCGCGTGGAACTTCCGCGCCGTTCTGGACAGGTCGTTGAGCGCGAGCCACCCGTCCGGCGAGAAGCGGTCGCGGATATTTCCGGCGCTGAAAAGGGCGCTGTCGATACTGGAAAGCAGGCTATCCGGCACCGGCTCTTTGGTGCTGATGCCGAGCAAGGCGAGGTAGTCGCTCACATCTTTCAGAAGCGGCATGTTCGGATCGGCGGATTCGGCGTAACGCCCGTGCCAGGCGCGCAGAACCCGAAGCGCGCCTTCCGCCCTTTCTATATAGCGGCCGAGCCAGAAGAGGTTGTCCGCAGCCCGGCTGGGCAGGCTGCCGGGCAGGTTGCGGGTGAAGCTCTCCTCCGCAGGAAGCAAGGTCGTCCGGTCGACCGGCTTGCCGCTCACGATCCAGACGTCGGCGGCAGTGCCGCCAGCCTGCATTGCTATCGCCGCCACGTCATCTCCGGAGCCGATGCGTGCGAAGCCCCCCGGCATGATCTGCCAACCGCCGCGCGTGCGCGCGGCAAACACCCGGAGGCTCATCGGTCGAGGTGTGAGCCGGCCACGCACCCAGGCCGGCGTCGTCGACAGCGTAACGACCTCCTGGCCCACCAGCTTGCCGCCGTCCGCGGCGAGCCATTCGCCGATGGAGGTCCCGGCGCTCTCTCGAAAGGAGGCGCCGAGTACCGATTGGCCTTCGTCGTCGAAGAAGGGCCGCGTCGAATAGGCCGGGCCGATGACCATGCGCTCGATATTGCCGGCCACATGCCGTCGTTCGGCTTCCTGTCCGCACCACCAGGTGGCGATCGACGGCAGCTTCTGCTCCTCGCCGAGCAGATGACGGCAGATCGCCGGCATGAAGGCCAGGAAGGCGCGCGTTTCCAGGATACCGGAGCCGAGTGCATTGACGATCGAGACGGAGCCGGCCCTCAGCGCCTCGACGATACCCGGGGTGCCGATATGCGAGGATTGGTTGAGCTCCAGCGGATCGGCAAACGAGGCGTCTAGGCGGCGCCAGAGCACACCGACGGGTTTCAGGCCGGCCACCGTACGCACCATGACGCGTCCTCCGACAACCGTCAGATCTTCGCCCTCGAGCAGCATGAAACCGAGATAGCGGGCGATGTAGGCGTGTTCGAAATAGGTCTCGTTGGCGATGCCCGGTGAGAGAACGGCAATGCGGTCGTCCGCATGCTGCTTGTGCCCCTGCAGCGTGTCGCGGAAAGCGCCGAAGAATCCCGCCAGCCGATGGACATGGCTTTCGGCATAGAGGTCGGAAAAGGCGCGCGTCGTCGCCACCCGGTTCTCGAGCGCAAAGCCGGCGCCGGAGGGGGCTTCGGTCCGGTCGGAGAGCACCCACCAGTTTCCGTCGGGGCCGCGTCCGATCTCGAAGGAGCAGAAGTGCAGAAAATGTCCATTCGCCGGTTCGAGACCGACGATCGGGCGCAGGAACTCCGGATTGGAAGCGATAAGCGCCGGGGGCAGCAGGCCGGCCTTGACCAGCCGGTTCTCGCCATAGACGTCGGCGAGCACCCGCTCGAGCAGTTCGGAGCGCTGGACGAGTCCGGCGGAAACCGCAGCCCATTCCGCCTCGTCGATCAGCACGGGAATGTGCGAAAGCGGCCAGCCGCGCTCGGAATTCTCCTTGCCGTAGGCGCGATAGAAGACCCCGGCATCGCGCAGATACCGGTCTGCGCGTGCGAAGCGGTTGGCAAGATCCGTCTCGTCCATGCGGCCGAGCGTGGCGAGCAGTCGCTGCCATACCGGCCGGACGTTGCCGCGCGCGTCGAGCATTTCGTCGGCGATGCCGGGCAAGGCGCGATAGCCAAAGGCCGGGCCGCCCTCGAATCGGCTCATCTGTTCCGGTTCTGCCGCCTGCTTCTTCGCCATTCCAACTCCTGCCGGACGCCCCGCTCGTGCAACATCATCGGCTGAGCCGATGATCCCGATTCGACCATGTATCACAAAAGTGGAATGTTTCGCTGGCGGAGCTTTCGGCAGATGGCCGGCAGGCCCGTTTTCGACGGCGCTGCCGGCTTCGTCACTTGCGCGGATGTCTCGTTTTCTTCAGACGACCGGCGGGTTGATCCGCGCGAAGCCCTCCTGTCGGTAATAGGGGAAGTAAGGATAGGGGGCGGTCGTCACACTCGCCGCGTCGAGCCGGGCGACCTCCTCGGGGGTGAGGGACCAGCCGGCAGCACCGAGGTTCTGTCTGAGCTGCTCTTCATTGCGCGCGCCGATGATGACACTCGAAACGGTCGGGCGCTGGAGAAGCCAATTGATGGCGATTTGCGGAATGGTCTTGCCGGTTTCCTGTGCGATGGCGTCGAGAACTTCGACGACGTCGTAGAGCTTTTCCTCGTCGACCGGCGGCCCGAAGGCGGCGGTGTCGTGCAGGCGGCTGCCCTCGGGCCAGGGCTCGCCGCGGCGGATCTTGCCGGTGAGCCGCCCCCAGCCGAGCGGGCTCCAGACGAGTGCGCCGACGCCCTGATCGAGACCGAGCGGCATCAGTTCCCATTCGTAATCGCGGCCGACCAGCGAATAATAGACCTGGTTGGCGACGTAGCGCGGATATCCTTGGCGGTCGGCGGCGGCGAGGGATTTCATCAGCTGCCAGCCGGAAAAATTGGAAACGCCGACATAGCGCAGCTTGCCCGACTTTACGAGCGTGTCGAGGGTCGACAGTACCTCTTCGACGGGCGTTCCGGCATCGAAGGCGTGCAGTTGCAGCAGGTCGATATAGTCGGTTCCGAGCCGTTTCAGTGCCTTTTCCACACCGCTGATCAGGCGCGAACGCGACGATCCGGCGGCGTTCGGTCCGTCGCCTACAGGAAGCGACAGTTTCGTCGACAGAATGACGTCGTCGCGCCGGCCCTTGATCGCGGCGCCAAGGACCTCTTCCGAAGCGCCGTCGGAATAGACATCCGCCGTGTCGAAAAGATTGACGCCCGCCTCGAGGCAAATGTCGACGAGGCGGCGCGCCTCGGCAGCATCCGTGCTGCCCCAGGCCCCGAAGAGCGGCCCCTTGCCGCCGAAGGTACCCGCTCCGAAGCTGAGGACCGGTACTTTCAGTCCCGAGGAACCAAGCCGTCGATATTCCATAGCTGCAACTCCACTCTTGCTCATGAAACGGTCACATGAAGATGGAGCTGTACTCGCTTTGGATATAGACTGTCGCCGGGAATATTATCTGTGAGCTCAATTCATATGTCGAGACCCTCGGTCAATCGCTCGGGCGAAATGGAGATCTTTGCGAAAGCGGTGGAGCTCGGCGGGTTTTCGGCTGCTGCGCGCCACTACCGGATGACGCCTTCGGCTGTCAGCAAGCTCGTGCTTCGTCTTGAGGAGCGGCTCGGCGTGAGGCTGGTGAACCGCTCGACGCGCAAGCTTCAGCTGACACCGGAAGGACATGCATTTTATGAGCGCACGGTGCGCATCCTGGCCGACATCGACGAGGCGGAGCGCTCTGCATCGGTCGGCGAAAGCCCGGTCGGCCGAGTGCGGCTGAACGTCAACGCCTCGTTCGGTACCCACGTCCTGATGCCGCTGGTGCCCGAGTTTCGGGCGCATTTTCCTGCCGTCAGCCTCGATATCGTCATGACCGACGCCGTCGTAGACCTGATGGAGGCGCGCGCCGACGTGGCTATCCGCGCTGGGCCGCTGAAGAGCTCGACGCTGATTGCGCGCAAGCTCGGGGCGACGCGGATGATGATCGTAGCGGCACCGTCCTACATCGAACGGTACGGAATGCCGTCGTCGCTCGAGGAGCTCAAGGGCCATGAGCGGCTCGGCTTCTGCTATGCGCGTGCCGTCGACGGCTGGCCGTTGAGGACGGACGGGGAAACGATCGTGCTGCCCGCCTCGGGAGCGATACAGGTGAGCGATGGCGAGGGGTTGCGCCAATTGGCGCTTGCCGGCGCCGGGCTGGCACGGCTTGCGGAGTTCACCGTAAGGGAAGACGTCAGCGCCCGGCGGCTCGTGCCGGTTCTCGAAGACCTTAATCCAGGCGACCTTGAGGAGGTTCACGCCGTCTATCTCGGCCAGGGCGGCGCTCTGCCCGCGCGCGTCCGCGCCGTCCTCGATTTCCTCGCCCGCTATGCCCGCGTCACGCCGGGGCAGGACGCGGGCAGGCGCCGGACTTCACCGATACCGGCACCGGCATGAGGATGACCGCCGGAGCAGGGTAGCGGCGAAGATGTTCGCCGCCTTTCCCGCATTTCGAGAGGCGCCAACCTTCAGCGTTTCGGCGCAACCAGCGCGAACAGCGCCCCTTGAGGGTCGGTGAACTGCGCGATCCACGCTCCGCCGGGCACTTCCATCGGACCCATCAAGAGCTTCGCGCCGCCGGATTGCGCCCGATCGATTGCCGCGTCGATCGCCTCGACATTGAAGTAGTAGAGCCAGAAAGGATTCGGAACCTCTCTCGGCCTGGTCATCATCCCGCCGATCGGCTGACCATTATGGGCGAAGATCTGATAGACGCCCATCTCGCCCATATCCATCGCCTGGTCCTTGGTCCAGCCGAACAGCTTCGAATAGAAGCTGAGGGCCGTGTCGAGGTCGCCGGCCATCAGTTCGTGCCAGCCGATATTGCCGGCAGCCATTTGGTCCATTGCCGGTGGCGGTTCGCCGTCGCCCCTGAAGAGGGCGAAGGCGGCGCCGTGCGGGTCGGTCACGATCGCGAAGCGGCCGATATTCGGAATGTCCTCGGGCGCGCGATGGACCGTTCCGCCCTCGGCGGCCAGCTTGGCGGCGGTCTGGTCGACATCGTCGACCGCGATATAGCCGAGCCATGCCGGCGGGATCTGCATGTCGAGCGCACCTTCCGGCATCGTCATGAGACCCGCTATCTGGTGGTCTCCGGCGGAAAAGAGCGTGTAGTTCATGCCGGGCATTCCCGCGTCACGCGTGCTCCAGCCAACGATGTCCTTGTAGAAGGCTTCCGCCGCCTTCGTGTCGGTCGTCATCAGTTCGTACCAGACGAATTTCCCATGCATTGTCGGTCCTCCGGTTGTTCTGGATGTATCGGTGCGGTCGGCGACGGACGGTCGCGTGGGGGAAGACGAACGCAATCGAAGGTTACTTTCCGGTCCGTCCGCACACGCGTCTTGTCGTTGGGTCGACCTAAAAATCGTGAACTTGATCTAATATAAGTTAGAGCGGAATGCCGCGGAAAACGCACTTCTCCTGCATCCCTCTCTAGCGGCGGTGGTATTCCGCGCTCATCATTTCTTTCCAGTCGCCGCTTTCGGTCTGGACGCGGGCCGTAAGGGTCCGGCGGTTCGCGTCGATGAGCGTTATTCTATCCTGATATCGGGCGGTCCTGCCCGGATTTTCGAAGTCGGGGCCTTCACAATTGAGGGCAAGCGTCTTCCCGTCGTCCTCGATCACGCCGTCATAGACCCACATATGCGTCATCATGGAGCCGACCCACGTACCGAGATAACGCTTGGTCTCGGGATTGTAGCCGAGCGTCATCAAAGTCTGGCCGGGGCTGCCCCCCGGCATGATGCCCTCTCCCTCGCATACGACCCAGAGACCGTGCATCGAGCGGACATTTTCGATCCAGGGCTGGCTGTCCTCGCCGCTTCCCGTCGAATCCTCGGACGTGACCGTCCACTCGCCGAGCAGCTGTTCCAGCCATCGGTGTTCTTCCTGCGGCTCTGCTTTCATTGATTTCCCTCCCGTGGTCCGTGCACGGCCGTCCCCTCCGGCCGGGCGCGGCGCTGAAAAGCCGCCGAGCGACCGAAGGTTCCTGCCGCGCTTCCCTTGCGCTCGCCTGATGTCGACGCTTGACTAATTATGTTGATATCAACATTACTATTTTATGTCAAAGCCGCCACCAATACCTTTTTCCGCCACGCTCTTCGTCAGGGACACCTGCCTGTGCCTGCATGTCCAGCGCGCCGCCCGAGCGCTCGCCCGTCGGTTCGACGAGGCGCTGAGGCCGCTCGAGATTACCAATGGTCAGTTCTCGCTGATGATGTCGCTCAACCGGCCGGATCCGCCCAGCATGAGCACGGTGGCCGCCGTGCTCGCCATGGATCGCACCACCTTGACGGCGGCGCTGAAGCCGCTGGAGCGACGAGGCCTTGCAGAGTCGTTCGCCGACCCTGGCGACAGGCGTCTGAAACGCGTGCGGCTGACGGCGGAGGGCGGCCGGCTGCTCGCCGAGGCACTGCCGATCTGGAAGGCAACCCATGAAGCGCTCGACGAACGCCTGGGGGAGGGCGGCGCGGAACGTCTGCGGGCGGATCTGCTCGCACTGACCTGACGGGGCGGGCAAGCGCGCCGAGAAATCGCGAGCGGAGGTAGCGCATCATGGAATATGCGGGGCAACTCGCTCGTCTCTACGCTGCGGAGGAAAAATGGAACGAACCGGAAGCATCGAGGCGGGAACGCGTACGGCCCTGATCGGGTGTCATGTCGGGTATCATGCGCTCGCGCGTTGAACGGAGACTGGAACCGCATTATGCGCGGCTTTTCGCTTACGCCGTCGCACTTTCTCGCGATCGCGACGGAGCACAGGATGTTTTCCAGGAGTGCATCGCGCGCGCCTTGGATGCGCGAAGCGTGCCCGAAACCGAGCCCGCATTTCGAGCATGGCTCTTCGCGATCCTTCGCAACATCTGGATCGACCAGTCGCGCTCGCGCCGCCGGCGGTCCGACCTGGAACAGGAGTTCGTCACGGACCTGGTGCCGGCGCCGGTCGCCCCGGAAACCGTGCTGGTCGATGCCTTTTCGGTTCGTCAGGCGTTTACCCGCCTCAGCACCGAGCATCGCGAATTCCTCGCGCTGGTCGACATATCCGGATTCAGCTACGAGGAGGTGGCAATGATGATCGCCGTGCCCAAGGGTACCGTCATGAGCCGGGTCAGCCGTGCAAGGCGGGCGCTGGCGTCCCACCTCGGCGATGCCAATGTCGTCGAACTCGCGGGGCATCGAGAAGGCCGAAAATGACAGAAAACGACCTGGATCCCGATATTTTGAGTGCCTATATCGACGGCGAGCTCGAGCCGGAGGAGGCGTCGCGGGTCGCACGTCTGATTGCGTCCGACGAAGCGGTGGCGCGGCGCGCGGCCAAGCTGTCCGAGATGAAGGCGGCCGTTGCGGGAATGGCTCCGGAGATCGTGGTGGTGACGGTGCCGCGTCCGCGGCCGGCCAGCAGATGGATGCTGTCGTTTGCCGCGGGTGCGTGTGCCAGCCTGCTGCTCTTTGCGGTGGCCTGGTTCGGGCTCGCAAGGGTGCCGGCGGGGCTGCCGGGGGACGCGGCGGTTCGCGATGCCGTGCTGGAGCATGCGGCCTGGATCGGAGGTTCTTTCACGCCGCCCATGCTTCCGGCCTCCGCACCCGCTGATGTGTTCGCGCCGGAAATGATCGCGGCCGGACTGACGCCCGCCTTTGCGCGCGAAACCTCCCTGAATGGTGAAGCCGCATTGCATACAGGTTATGTCGGCAGCTCCGGATGTCGGCTTAGCCTGTTCCGGATTGCTCGCCCGGACGCTGAGCACGATTTCGGCATGTCGAGCGATGACGGCCTGCTTCATGCCTCCTGGTCGGGCGACGCCGCAAGCTTCCTGCTTGTCGCCCGGGGAATGGACGAAGCCCGCTTCGCCCTTCTCGCCGGCGCTCTGAAGCTGGCGAGCGAACGCGATGGCGGGGGAAAGCAGAAAATAATCGCAAGCCTCGGCGCGATGCGGAAGCCGTGCATCGGCTGACGCTGCGCCGGATCGGACGCGCGACGCTGCCGGCTTCGGAAAAAATGATCGGCGCGAGGGAATTTTCCGGGGCGTCAGTCGTCTCTTCCAGTCATTTCGAGGACGATCGGATCGGCATGCTGCCATCCGGGAAAAGGAGACGCGACTTGACTGAGATGCTGACCATGAAGCGGCGGAGTTTCCTGACCGGGAGCGCCGGAGTTGTCGTTGCTGCCGGAACCGGTGGGCTTGCAGAGGCCAACGAGACGAAGCCTCTGCCCGACTACATCGCCTGGAAGGACGCCGATGCCCTGATCGTCCACAGCGACAAGACGCTGGAAACGAAGCGAAGCGAATTCGGCACCAGCATCATCACGCCGGAAGAGAAGCTTTACATCCGCAACAACGTCAACACGCCTCCGGAATCGATCCTCGCCGACCGCGACGGATGGAAGGTGGAGATATCAGGCGTAAAGGAGCCCCGGACGCTCACTATCGCCGAACTGAAGACCCTGGGTCTGGTGACGGCGGCGACTGTACTGCAATGTTCGGGCAATGGCCGCAAATACTTCAAGGATCAGCTGACGGGTGATCAGAAAATGAGCGGCACGCCCTGGACCATCGGCGCTGCGGGTTGCGTTATCTGGAGCGGCGTGCCTCTCAAGGCGGTCGTCGATGCCCTGGGCGGGCCTGCCGAAGGGGCCCGGTTTATTACGGGAACGGGCGGTGAGGAGCTTCCGCCCGGGCTCGACCCCAAGCTTCTGGTGGTCGAGCGCTCGGTCCCGATCTCGAACCTCGACAATGTGATTCTTGCATGGGAAATGAACGGGAGGCCTCTTTCGCTTGCCCATGGGGGGCCCCTGCGCATGGTCGTCCCCGGCTATTCCGGCGTCAACAATATCAAATATGTCAAGGCCGTCGCCCTGACCGAGGCCGAGACGGACGCGAAGATCCAGAAGACCAGCTATCGCGTGCATGCGCTCGGCGAAAAAGGCTCTCCCGAGCAGCCATCGGTCTGGGAACAGCCGGTGAAGTCGTGGATCACCGCGCCGCACGAGGCCGCAAAGGCTGGGCAGGTGCAGATTGCCGGCGTCGCCTTCGGCGGCATGAACGCCTGCAAGAAAGTAGAGGTCTCGCTGGATGGCGGTCAGACGTGGCAGGAGGCGGAATTCATCGGTCCCGATCTCGGCCGTTTCGCCTGGCGCGTTTTTGCCCTGTCGGCCGAACTGGCACGGGGGACCTACACGCTCGTCAGCCGCGCGACCGATACCGAGGGCAACGTACAGCCCGAGGAGACCGAGATGAATGGATCAGGCTACGGCCACAACGGCTGGCGTGCGCCCGCTGTCAAGCTCACCGTTGCCTGACCGCAACCGAAGGGTTCCGCACGTTGCGGAACCCTGCTTCACGATCTTCTCCTATCAGTTTCGGATCAGAACATGACCTATGATTCAAGCCGCCGGATCGCGGCCGTGCTCACCTGTGTAACCATCGGCCTGTCGCCGATCACGGCATCCGCCGAAGAAGACAAGCTTGCGCTCGGCAGAGAGATATTCCTCGAACGGTCGGAACCACAATGCGCGCTCTGTCATACGCTGTCGGATGCCGAGGCCGTCGGGGAGGTTGGACCCGATCTCGACGAACTCAAACCCGACGCACAAAGGGTCAATACGGCTGTCACCAACGGCATCGGGCCGATGCCGGCCAACGAGATCCTCACGGACGAAGAAATCGAGGCCGTCGCGCTCTATGTCTCGACGGTCGCCGGAAAAGCCGAGTGATCGGTATCATGCGGGCGTTTACGCCCGCCAAGGAGAGGAAAGTACGTTGAAGATAAGGATGATGCTTTTGGCGATGTTGTGCGCGACCTGTGCGGGTCAGGCAAATGCCGAGGAATATCGTGTCGAAATGCTGAACAAAGCCGCCGATGGCCGCGTGATGGCTTTCGAGCCGGCCGTCATCCGCGCCCAGCCCGGAGACACCGTCACCTTCGTCGCGAAAGACAAGGGGCACAACTCCGCGCTGATGAAGGGCGGCGCCCCCGAAGGTGCGGAGACCTGGAAGGGCAAGATCAACGAGGAAATCAGCGTGACGCTGAGCAAGCCAGGCGTCTACATGTATGAATGCGTGCCGCATGTCGGCATGGGCATGATCGGCGCCATCGTCGTTGGAGAGCCGGTGAATCTTGAAGCCGTCAAGGGCGTCAAATATCCCGGAAAGGCGAAGGCGGCCGCGGAGAAGATCTTCGCGGAGATCGAGAGCGGCCGCTGAGGAAGCCGGCTGCGGCTTGATGTTTTCCTGTCCCTCTGCTTGTCGCGGGGACCAGCAGCGCTGCGTCTGCGGCGCGGGAGTTCTTTCCGGCCCAAGGACTTGGGCAAGCTGGATTCCTGTGACAGGCACAGGAATGAGGATCGGAAGGGAAGCGTTGCGATAGCCGATGAGACCGTAGATGTCGTCTTTTGCAACAACCGTTCCTCGGCCGGCGCTTACCCCTGAAGGGGTCTAGGGCGAAGCCGCCGCACCGCGCTCGCGGAAGAGCGCGATGATCTCCCCGACGAGCAAAGTTGCGCGCCGCAGCTTTTCCTCTCCTATGTCGCTGCCAAGCTCATTCGCCCAGATGGCCTGGCGTGCGGTGATGTCGGCGAGGACCGTCTCGCCCCGCGGCGTGAGAACAATCAGCTTCGCGCGCTGATGGGCGGGATTGTCCCGGTACTCGATCAGCCCTTCGGCTGTCAGAACGTCGGCAATGCGCTGCACTCCCTGCCGCGCGAGCCCCAGCGCACGCGCCGTTTCGGCAACCGACATGGCAGCATGTCGTGCCGCGGCCAGAACCTGCCAGCGGGCGCTGGTCTGGCCGGATGGTTGTGCGAGCCTATCTCCTTCTGAGGTCAAGTGTCCGGCGAGGCGAAGGACCGAGATGGCGAACTCTGCGAAGGCGTCGCCTGACGGTGTACGAGAGCTTGGATTCATATTGACAACATATTGTCGTTTCGTTAGATATGACAACATGTTGTCACAATGCTCGGTGCTTGGCAAGCCTGCGGTCTCCGGGACATCCAGGAGAATCTCGAAGATCTAGAGCCAAACGGGGAGAAACGAGGATGAAAAAGACCTATCAGGGTAGCTGCCACTGTGGACGGATCCGCTTCGAGGTCGGTGTCGACCTCGAGGCGGGAACCAGCCGCTGCAATTGCTCGTACTGCTCGAAACTGCGTTATTGGGGTGCAAGCGTGAAGCCCGAGGATTTCCGGCTCATGTGCGAGGAGGCAGGCATCGGCGACTACCAGTTCGGCACGATGAGCGGGCATCACCGGTTCTGCACGGCGTGCGGCGTGACGCCCTATGGCCACGGCTATGTCGAAGAGATCGGCGGCGCCTTCGTCTCGATCAATGTCGCATGCCTTGACGGGGTCGATCCGGCCGAGCTTGCGGCCTTGCCGATCCAATATATGGACGGGCTCCACAACAATTGGTGGAACGCACCGGCCGAGACGCGGCACATGTGAATTCATGGCTCCGAAAACGAAAAGGCTCCCGCGGCGGGCGAGAGCCTTTTGCGACAGCTGCAATGCCGTTCAGGTTAACGGTCGCCCAGATCTCTCACGGCGCCGCGGTCGGCGGATGTCGCGAAGGCCGCGTAGGCCTTGAGCGCGGTCGTCACCCGGCGCTTGCGTTGCTCGACCGGCTTCCAGCCCTTGGCGTCCTGTTCGGTGCGGCGAGCGGCAAGCTCGGCCTCGTCCACCCGCAGGCTGATGGTGCGGTTCGGAATGTCGATATCGATCATGTCGCCTTCGCGCACCAGCCCGATCGTTCCGCCATTCGCCGCTTCGGGCGAGACGTGGCCGATCGAAAGACCGGAGGTGCCGCCGGAGAAGCGTCCGTCAGTGATCAGCGCACAGGCTTTGCCGAGACCCTTCGATTTCAGATAGCTCGTCGGGTAGAGCATTTCCTGCATGCCCGGTCCGCCCTTCGGCCCCTCGTAGCGGATGACGACGACGTCGCCGGCCTTGATCGCGTTGGCGAGGATGCCCTTCACGGCTGCGTCCTGGCTCTCGAAGACGCGCGCCGGGCCGGAGAATTTCAGGATGCTCTCGTCCACGCCCGCGGTTTTCACGATGCAGCCGTCGAGCGCGATGTTGCCCTTGAGTACTGCGAGGCCGCCATCCTTGGAGAAGGGATGTTTGACCGAGCGGATGACACCGTTTTCGCGGTCCGTATCGAGCTCGTCCCAGCGTGCCTCCTGGCTGAAGGCGACCTGCGTCGGAATGCCTCCGGGAGCGGCGCGGAAGAATTTTCGGACAGTGTCGCTCGACGTGCGGGTGATGTCCCAGCGGTCGATCGCGTCGCCGAGCGTCTCGGCGTGGACTGTCGGGCAGTCGCGGTTGATGAGGCCGCCCTTGTCCAGCTCGCCGAGGATCGACATGATGCCGCCGGCCCGGTGTACGTCTTCCATGTGCACGTCGGCTTTCGCCGGAGCGACCTTCGACAGGCACGGAACCTTGCGCGACAGCCGGTCGATGTCGTCCATGGTGAAGTCGATCTCGCCCTCATAGGCGGCGGCAAGGATGTGGAGCACCGTATTGGTCGAGCCACCCATGGCGATGTCGAGCGCCATTGCGTTCTCGAAGGCCTGCTTGGTGGCGATGTTGCGGGGCAGCACCCGCTCGTCCTCCTGCTCGTAATAGCGGCGCGCCAGGTCTACGATCAGGTGGCCGGCCTCGACAAACAGGCGCTTGCGGTCGGCATGGGTCGCGAGGGTCGAGCCGTTACCGGGCAGCGACAGGCCGAGTGCCTCGGTCAGACAGTTCATCGAATTGGCCGTGAACATGCCGGAGCAGGAGCCGCAGGTCGGGCAGGCGGAGCGCTCGATGATCTGGACGTCCTCGTCGGAGACTTTGTCGTCGGCGGCCGCGACCATAGCGTCGACGAGGTCGAGCGCATGCGTCTTGCCGTGCAGCACCACCTTGCCGGCCTCCATCGGCCCGCCGGAGACGAAGACGGCCGGAATGTTGAGGCGCAATGCCGCCATCAGCATGCCGGGGGTGATCTTGTCGCAATTGGAGATGCAGACCATGGCGTCGGCGCAATGGGCGTTCACCATATATTCGACGCTGTCGGCGATGATCTCGCGCGAGGGCAGCGAATAGAGCATGCCGTCATGGCCCATGGCGATGCCGTCGTCGACCGCGATGGTATTGAATTCCTTGGCGACACCGCCGGCCGCCTCGATCTCGCGCGCGACGAGCTGTCCGAGGTCCTTCAGATGCACATGGCCCGGCACGAACTGCGTGAAGGAGTTCACCACCGCGATGATTGGCTTGCCGAAGTCGCTGTCCTTCATGCCCGTCGCGCGCCAGAGGCCGCGGGCGCCGGCCATGTTGCGGCCGTGGGTGGTGGTGCGGGAGCGATAGGCAGGCATGAACGTGTTCCTTCACGGACGAATGTCATTAGGCGGATGTGGCGATCGCAGAGCGCCGTTGCAGGGGGGTAGTAGCGCAAAATTGCGCGCGCGTCATCTTCCGCGCCAGATTATTTCCGGCGGCGCGCGCCGGCGCCGGCGTGGCTCCGCGCAAGAAAAAAGGCCGGGCTGAACCCGACCTTCCTCAACACCTTCAGCCAATGCCAGTACATCCGTGGTCAATGGCGAGGTGGCTATCTCTTAACAAGCGAACATGAAGACCATGTGACAAGTGCTCGGAAAAACCCGCGCGCGCTTTCGACAGGCCAGCAGAATCGCTGCCGTCTACAGCCTTCAGTTGCGCTTGTCGGCCGGCGCATGCAGTGCGTCGGAATGGCGGAGATGATCGATCCATATGGAAGTGTCTGCCAGTATCAATTGGCCGCGGCGATCAGGCGGTGCGGACTGCCTTGCTTGATCCCACATCTATTCTCAGTCGCCGGATTCGAGGGGGGCCGGATGCCTTGCCGATAGGAGTTCCCGGACGGCGTCCAGCTCCGTGACGAAGTGCGACTACTTACTTTTGAGCAGGGGGAATCAATGACGCAGAAATTCAGTCTAGTTGACAGGCTCGGCGCCTCTGTGCGGGCCTCCTACGAGGCCGACAGGCGGGACAATCCTCATCGCTTCGCCGGCAGCTCGGACGGCCTGGGGAATGAATTCCTTTTTGTCGAGAATGTCGCTCGGATGTTGGGGTGTGGCGTGAAGGTCACCACTGAAGATATGCGCGCGTCTGTGCTCGACCTAGAAGCGGAGCGCCGCGCTCGCCTGGGTGCTGCGAAGGCCGCCGAAACGGTCTGACTATCCGGTGCCGGGTGCCAGATTTGGCACCGCCTGGAGATGGGGTTCACGCTTCTGGCGCGTAACGCGGTGATCGCCACCGGCGACCAAAACTGACAGGTCCGGCCACTAGGTCGGCGGATTTGCCGATCACCATTCACCAGCGCGATTCTTTGGCCTACCGCAGCACTGCCGATCTCGAGAATGGCGCGGTGCTGGTGGTCGGCAGCGAGTTGCAGTATCATACCGTGGCATGCGTCACTCCAACGTTCCCCTTCTGGGTGCCTTTAGAGATAACATGGGGGCGAGAAGGCTTGCGGTGGGATCGTGAGCTCAAGCGTCGCGGGTGTTGATTTTGACTGTGATCAATGCCGGCCACGCATTCTTGGGTATCATTATTTTCGAAAAATCAAGGCGATGGGTTGCGCCTCTCTCCGCCTGCTTAGGGGTAAGCGTTTTCGCCGCAACAATTGAGCTCTTATCGGCTCACATACCAGGGGGAAGCGCAGCGATGGAACAATCCTTGCACCCGGCCGCGACCCATCATTTGCCGCCATTTATCACCGCACCAGGCGAGACGGACGTACTTTTCAACGTGATGGTCGTCTTCGTGCTATTGCTGATCTTCCTGATCGGCATCCTGTACCTGCGGCTGCACGCACTCCCCGAGCACATGGCGCATGGCGCCAGCAAGATGCAACTGCAGCTCGTCGCCGTCCTTTCGCTAATTGCGCTCTTCACCCACAATCATCTGTTCTGGATCGCCGCGCTGCTGCTCGCCATGGTCGAGTTCCCGGACTTTTCCTCGCCGGTCCGGTCGATGGCCCGGTCGCTGGCGAAGATGGCGGGTCGCGACGAGGCGGAAGACGCAGCCGAGATGAACGAAGCGGCGCCAGCGGCAAAGCCGGCCCAACCGCACCCAGGCGAGCCCCAGTCAAGCAAATTACAACCGGACGCGCCACAATGGGTGCCGCTGGAACTCAAGCCGCCGCCAAGTGAAGACAAGGTCGGGCGGAGGGGATGAGCCATGCTGGAGTTCATGATCTGCTCGCTGCTCACCATCTTTCCCGACTATCTCGTCCGCCGCTATGTCCAGGGCAAGCGCATCGGCCGCGAGATCAATCTCTATTCGATGTGGTTCGAGCTGCGCTACGGCATCACCGCCTGCGTCATCCTCACCGTATCGCTGATCACGATGATCTTTTACTTCCATCCGTCGACCAGCAACGTCACGGCCGTGTTTCGCACCGTCACGATCTTGCCGGAGTCGACCGGTCGCGTGGCCGAGGTCTACGTGAGCATCAACGAGAAGGTCGCCGCCGGAGCACCGCTTTTCCGCCTCGACAATGCCGAGCAGCAGGCGGCGCTTGAAACCGCACGCCGACGCGTCGCTGAAATCGACGCCGAGACAACCGTGGCTGAGAGCGAGCTCGCCTCCGCCGACGGCCTGATCGCGCAGGCCGAGGGCGCCTATCTCCAGGCATTGAATGAACTCGAGACGCAGGTCGAATTGAACCAGCGCAACCCCAACATTGTCGCCAGGCGGGAGATCGAGCGGCTGCAGGTCGCCGCCGACGGCCGCAAGGGCGCATTGGCGGCGGCGGTTTCGAACAAGCAGACGCTGGAGACGAAAATCGCCTCGCTCCTGCCGGCGCAGAAGGCGAGCGCCGAGGCGATGCTGGCCCAGGCCCAGGTGGAGCTCGACAAGACGCTGGTTCGCGCTGGCACCGCCGGCACCGTACAGCAGTTCGCGCTTCGGCCCGGAGACATCGTCAATCCGATGATTCGCTCGGCCGGCATTCTGGTTCCCGAGCAACGCCGCATCGGACTGATCGCCGGCTTCGGCCAGATCGAGGCGCAGGTGATGAAGGCCGGCATGATCGCCGAGGCGACCTGCATCGGCAAGCCCTTCACCATCATCCCGATGGTGGTGACCGAGGTGCAGGACGTTATCGCCGCGGGCCAAATCCGGCCGACCGACCAGCTCGTTGACGCCCAGCAACTGGCGCGGCCGGGAACGCTGACGGCTTACCTGGAGCCGCTTTACGAGGGGCAGTTCACTGGTATTCCGCCTGGGAGCAGTTGTATCGCCAATGCCTATACCAACAACCATGACGAGCTGCATGCAGCGGACATAAGCACGCCGCGCTGGTTCTTTCTGCATGCAGTCGATGCGGTTGCACTGGTGCACGCCATGATTCTCAGGCTGCAGGCGCTGCTCTTGCCGGTGCAGACGCTGGTCCTGACGGGACACTGATGCGGAGGCCGGCCGGATGCGTGTGGCACTCCCCCGCCTCGCCTCATCGCCGACCTCGATACCTATCAGGCGAGCCGGTTGGCAGTGACATCTCGGCCGCCTTGCCATCGCGGCGGTCGGGCTGCCGAGCGCGATCGCCTATCCGGCGATTGCCGGCCTTTCGCCGGAGACAGGACTATATGCCAGTATTACTCCGCTGGTACGTTCCTATCGAACGCTTGGAACACGTCGTCCAATGGAAGTTCCGAAATGAAGGACGAATGCGACGGCTGCGTCATTGAATTTGAGGCGGCAAGAGGTAAAGCGTCAGCCCGAAAATCAGATACACCGTTAGCATGAGGACTCCGACGAACCACGCCGAGCGCCCGCCGCTGGTCATCAAGAACGCGGTTGTCGTGGAAATGAGGACCATGGTCACCGCGCCTGGCCAGAATTGCAGGTTCATCGGCGCAGGACCGATGACGTAGCTGAGGAATACCAGCATCGGGGCGACGAAGAGCGCGATCTGGGATGCGCTCCCCAGCGCAATCCCCACGCTCAAATCCAGCCGGTTCTTGCGCGCGCCGGAAAACGCCGAGGCCATCTCGGCAGCACCGCTTACCAGCGCGACGACGATGAACCCGACGAATGCGGGGGTCATGCCGAACGTTGCCGCGGCCTGCTGAACGGACTCGACAAACAGCTCGCTCACCAGTGCTACCAGCACGGTGACACCGGCCAAGGTCCCCAGCGCAACGCCCACCGGCAATGCTTCGCCAGTCTCCGGATGGTGGTCCGTGCCGCCGAAGAACTCCCGATGTGTCTTGAGTGAGAATAGAAGGCTCAATGCGTAGCTGCCGATGAGCAGCGCCGACAGGCCCACGCTCAAATTCTGTGTCAGCGCCGACCCCGCCACCGAGTCGGCATCGGGGACCACAGACGGAGTCATCATCGCGATCGTAGCCAGAAACAGCAGGCTTGTTTGCAGGCGGGCACTGATCCGATTGTATTTCTGCACATGGTGCCTGAGGCCGCCTATCAGAAACGACGCGCCCAACATGAACAATGTGTTGGCGACAATCGCTCCGGCAACCGATGCCTTCACCAGGGTGTGCTGCCCGGCGTGCAATGCGGTCACTGCGATGATCAGTTCGGTGAGATTGCCCAGCGTGGCATTGAGAAGGCCGCCTACCGTATCGCCCGTCTTGGTCGCTACCGATTCAGTGGCGTAGCTCAGCAGCGCGGCCAGCGGCACGATCGCCAGCACGGAGAGCGCAAAAAGCAGCGTGTGCGCTTTGGGCTCGAGTGCCTGGGCGATGATCACCACGGGCACAAAGGCCAACAGCCAGAGGACGGGATTGCCGAGGATTTCCTTCAACAAGCGGGCCATGGTGACCAGTTCATTCTGTAAGATTGCGGTCGGCCGCCTTCAGCGCCTGCACGGCGACCGCGGCAATGAGGCCCGTCAGGATGATACCGGCAAAACCGATCGCTACCGCAAGTACCCGCCCCACCAAATGCCGCGGCGTGAAATCACCGTAACCTATAGTAAGGCCGGTCACGAAGGTGAAGTAAAGAGCTTCGCCGACCCGCCAATTCTCAATGCGTCCGACGAGCAGCCCGGCTCCCCCCATAGCGAGAAGGATACCGGAGAAGATCGGCCATACCACGCGAAGCTGGCTTACAAGTGCAAGAAGGAAGGCACGCCTCATTTGCCTTGATCGAGCGTTGCTATGTGTTCCTGCCGGCATAAGCTTTTCCTCCCCGGTTAGATTTAGCACGGGACGTGACGCGGTTGTATTCGTGTTGCTGCACAAGGCTATAGAGTGAGCCTCACTCGCGATCATCGTTAAGCAAGGTGCGCTCCGCTGCAAGCGCAGCTTCCAGCGGGACCTGTATGTTTTCTCGAACGAAGTCGTTCCCTATGGAATGCCGCGCCGGACGCGAAGCTGAAGTGGTTCAATTGGGACAGAGTAAATAGGCCTGATGGTATGATCTCGCCCTCTCCCGCAAACGACCCGAGATGCCCGGTTGTCCGTTGCAGCGGGTTGGAATTGGAGAGCTAGGGAAGGATCGGGTGAGAGTGCTCACGGTGGCTGCCGAGTGCCAGACATGGCACCGTTTCAGCGCCCGAACTTGGCACCATTTGGCACCAGAGACTAAAAACTAAAAAGGGCTCAGCGGGTTGCCGCTAAGCCCTTGAAAAGGATGGTGGGCGTGACAAGGATCGAACTTGTGACCCCTACGATGTCAACGTAGTGCTCTCCCGCTGAGCTACACGCCCATCCGATGCGGCGCATAGACCACAAAACCGGCGTCTGCGTCAATAGGCTTTTCTAAGGTTTTTTGACGGAAATTCCGCAAGGTCTGAGCGGCGTTATTTCAGGGGTATCGGCGTGCTCTTCGGACATTTCGAAGCTCCGGCGGGCGCGCTAACGCATTGAATAACGAAGCCGCCATCGATGCTGGGGATCGAGGGCGGCTTCGAGGCATTGCAAGTCTCAGGCTTCCGGCGAAGGGTGCACCGGAAAGCTGCGGCGCACCTATGTTCGGCCGCTCAGGCCGCCAGCATCTTGTTGACCTCGTTGACGAGGTCGCGCAGGTGGAAGGGCTTGGAAAGGACCTTGGCGTCTTTCGGCGCCTTGGAATCCGGGTTCAGCGCAACGGCGGCGAAGCCGGTGATGAACATCACTTTCAGGTCGGGGTCGAGTTCGGTCGCGCGGCGCGCGAGCTCGATGCCATCCATCTCCGGCATGACGATATCGGTCAGGAGAAGCGAAAAGGGTTCTTCGCGAAGCCGGTCGTAGGCGCTGGCGCCGTTGTCATAGGAAAGGACCTTGTAGCCAGCCTTTTCCAGCGCCTTCACAAGAAACCGGCGCATGTCGTTGTCATCTTCGGCAAGGAGTATTTTCGCAGTCATATCTGGCCGTGGCTACTTCTTCTGGATGCTGGTGAATTGCGGCAGCTCAGCAAACCGCAACATGGTAAATATCTGGTGAACGGGGGCGATCAAGTCCCCTTGAACCAGTGGGCGGCCACTATGGACACAGAGGCGACCAACTGGCAACATGATCCGAATAGCAAGAACCGGACATGGTAAAAAGGGTTCCGATGGGGGAAGCGGTTAAGTGGGAGTTTTTCGAGGTTCTGGAACCCGCAAGCCAGAGGATACCCTTCGTTTTCAACTCTCCGCATAGCGGCCGGCATTATCCCCAGTTCTTTCTCGACCAGTCGCGCCTCGATCCGCATTCCATCCGCCGTTCCGAAGACCATTTCGTAGATGAACTGTTCCGCAGCGCCACGTTTCTCGGGGCACCCTTGCTTCGGGCACATTTCCCGCGCGCCTTTCTCGACGTAAACCGCGAACCCTACGAACTCGACCCGCGCATGTTCGATGGCGCCTTGCCGCCGCATGCCAATATCAGTTCGATGCGTGTCGCCGGTGGCCTCGGCACCGTGCCGCGCCTCGTCGCCGAGAATATGGAAATATATCGTGGCCGTTTTCCGGTCGAGCACGCGCTCGAACGCATCGAGACGATCTACAAGCCCTATCATGCGACGCTCAGAAAGCTGATCGCCCGCACCCATGTCGAGTTCGGGATGTCGATCCTCATCGACTGCCACTCGATGCCGGGCAACGTGCATCTGCCGGGAAGCGGCCACCGCCCGGACTTCATTATCGGCGATCGCTACGGAACGAGCGCGGCGGCGGAACTGTCCCGGGCGGCGGTGGAGCTTCTGGAGCAGCTCGGCTATGCGGTCGCGCGCAACAAGCCCTATGCCGGCGGCTTCATCACGGAACACTATGGCCGCCCGACGCGCGGACTGCATGCGCTGCAGATCGAAATCAACCGCGGTCTTTATGTCGACGAGGCAACCCTGATCAAAAAACCAGGATTCGCGGCTCTCGAGGCCGACCTCGCAACCTTCATCGTGGCGCTCGCGCGGCACGTCGAGGATTTCGGCGCCTATCTGCCGCTGGCCGCGGAATAGCAATTCGAAAGAGGCTTTGCGTCCCGGCGGCGGAACGCTGCTCAAAAAGAACCGCGCCAGCGGCGCGGTCAAGTCTAGGGAGGAAACACCCAAGGAGGGTATTTGCAGCCACGAGTGACTGCAGAAAAACTGTAATGCTGCGGTGCACAATTGTCAAGATTCGAAGACGCAGACTTTGGTATCGGTACAGAGCGCCGTCTTTCGGCATGCCTGGCTTGGCGGCGGCTGACGTTGGTCTGGTCGTTGCCTTTCGCCGAATTTCGTCTATTCAGATCGAACCTCCTCCCTTGCAGAGAGCGACATGCTGCCCGACCGTACCTTCTTCGACCGCCTAGCCGACGCCGCCAAGGCCGAAACCATGCCGCGCTTCCGGGTAGGCACGAGTGTTCTCAACAAGCTCGAAGGCGGCTTCGACCCGGTGACGGAAGCCGACCGGTCTGCTGAGGCGTCGATCCGCGCGCTGATCGAAAGCAGCTTCCCGGAACACGGCATCCTCGGCGAAGAGCACGGCAATATCGGCCTCGACCGCGAGCTCGTCTGGGTCATCGACCCGATCGACGGGACCCGTGCATTCATCTCCGGCCTGCCGGTGTGGGGCACGCTGATCGGCCTCTACCGGAACGGCAAGGCCGTCATGGGGCTGATGGACCAGCCCTTTACCGGCGAGCGTTTTTTTGCCGACGGCGAGAAGGCGCTCTATCGGGGACCTGACGGAGAGAGGGTGCTCGCCACGCGGCCCTGCCGCGCGCTTTCGGATGCCGTTCTGTTCACGACATCCCCGCACCTCTACACGGGCGGGCTCAAGGAGCGCTTCGAGACCTTGCAGGAGAAGGTGCGGCTCTTCCGCTACGGCTGCGACTGCTATGCCTTCGCGCTGCTTGCAGCCGGTCATGTCGACCTCGTCGTCGAATGCGGCCTGAAGCCCTACGACGTCGGCGGGCTCATTCCGCTGATCGAGCAGGCGGGCGGAATCATCACCGACTGGAACGGCGGACCGGCGGAAATGGGCGGCGAAATCATAGCTGCCGGCAGCCGCGAATTGCATGCGCAGGCGCTTGAGGCGCTTGAGAGCCGGGGTTAAGCCTCTTCCAACTGTCGCGGCAGGGACGCCGGGTCCTCGGCATCGGCGCCAGGCAGAAAGGCCAGGATCGCGGCCAGCGCCTGGGCGCGATAGCGGTCGGCCTCCTGCAGGAGCTCGTGCCGCGCGCCGTCGATGGGGATCAGATGCCCCGCACGGAAATTGCTGGCCAGCCGCTCGACCGGGAGATACGGCACGAGCTTATCGGCCGTCGGGGCGAGTATGACGGCCGGTATGGTGATTCTCGTCAGATGTTCGTGCCTGAGGACGCGCCGGATCGTTCCGAAAGCTTCGCTCAGCCAGCGCGCCGTCGGCGGTCCGACCCGCAGTTGCGGATGCGCATCGATGAGCGCCAGGTTGCGGGCGTAGCGTCGGCCGTCCGCGGTCAGCACATTGCCCTTGAAAGGAGTACGGTTGCCTTTGTCGGCGCTCAGCGGCAGCCTCCCGAGGCCGAGCCAGCGCATGGCCGTCGCGATCGCCGCGATACCCCGTTCGCCGATCGCCTGGCCCCCTAGGCCGACGAAGGGGGCAAGCAGCACCATCCGGTCGATGCGGCTTGCGAGCATGGGAGCGAGCGACAGGGCGACGAGCGCCCCCATGGAATGGGCTACGATCGAGAAGGGCAGGCGGGTGTCGGGCAGCACGATCTCATCGAGGAAAATAGTCAGGTCGCGCTCGTAATCGGTGAAATCCTCCACATGGCCGTGGGTCCATTGCGGCGACAGCCGCTCGGAGCCGCCCTGTCCGCGCCAGTCGAAGGTCGCGACCCAGAAACCGGCCGCCATGAGCTCGCCGATCGTTTCGAAGTATTTCTCGATCGACTCGTTGCGACCCTGCAGCAGGACGATGGTGCCGCGAACGACCGGGGCCTTAGACCTGAACACCGCGTAGCGGATCTTGCGGTCGCGGGCTCCGTCGAAAAAGCCCACCACCGGATCGCCCGGCATCGGATTTTCCGGCATCGAATGAAGGAGCGTGGTCATGGGGCGTGGGCCAGAAGGAACATGCAAGTAGGGATAGGCGGCGGCCCGCCACCCGTCAAAGAAAAAAGCCGGAAACGGTGGATGAAATCCGGACGATCACCGTTTCCGGCCGCTGAAGGGAGAAGGGACATGTCACTTCAGCCCTGGGAAGACCCAGTGTCTCCCTTCTACTCCACGGCGGCTGAATGGCGGCCGAACCCGTCGTTCATCTATTGTTCAGGAACGGCTTGAATGCCTCCTCTTGAACTCGTGCGCGGGCGTTCCCATGTGTTCTCCGCGGGCGCCGAAAAAGGGTCCGTTCACCGGTCGAGCCACAGCCGGAACGGGGTGGCAGGCCAGATATCGCAACCGTTGCTCTTATGGAGGACGACATCATGCGTCACTTTGATTTTTCTCCCCTCTATCGCTCCACGGTCGGCTTCGACCGCCTGTTCACCATGCTCGATAGCCTTGGGCAGCCGGATCAGGCGCAGACCTATCCGCCCTACAACATCGAACGCACCGGCGAAAACGCCTATCGCATCACCATGGCCGTTGCCGGTTTCGACGAAAGCGAGCTTTCGGTCGAAGCGCGCGAAAACACGCTGACGATCAAGGGCGAAAAGAGCGAAGAAAAGGGTGAGGAAACCCAGTTTCTCCATCGCGGCATAGCCAAACGCGCCTTTGAGCGCCGCTTCCAGCTTGCCGACCACGTCGAGATCAAGTCCGCTTCGCTGAAGAACGGCCTGCTCCACGTCGATCTTCTGCGCAATATCCCGGAAACGGCCAAGCCGCGCCGCATCGAGATCACCGCGGCGACTTCGCAGCCGAAGCAGATCGAGGCGCAGACCGCCTAAGTCCGGTATCAGGATCGAAATGAAGACGGCGTCCGAAAGGGCGCCGTTCTTGTATGCTCAGGTGAGCGTGGCCGGGACGGCGGTTCCTTCGAGCTCTGCCGCCTTGGCGGCATGGCGCTGGGCGATGACCGCACAGGCCATCAACTGAATCTGATGGAACAGCATGACCGGCAGGACGATCATGCCGATGTTCTGCCCGGCGAAGATCGCGCTTGCCATCGGAATGCCGCTCGCCAGGCTCTTCTTCGATCCGCAGAAGGTGACGGCAATTTCGTCCGCGCGGTCGAAACCGAGCAGCCGGCTGCCGAATGTGGTGGCCGCCAGAATAAGCGCGAGGAGAGCAATCTCGATTGCCGTCAAAACCGTGAGGTCCGTCAGGGTGAAGGAATGCCAGAGGCCGGCGGTGACGGCCTGGCTGAAAGCCAGATAGACGACCATCAGGATCGAACCGCGGTCGACTGGTGCGAGCAGTTTCTTGCGGGCGCGTATCCAGTCGCCGATCCAGGGCTGCAGGATCTGGCCTGCGACGAAGGGCGCAAGCAGCTGCAGGAGGATCTGTTCGATCGCTTCGAGCGATACGCCGCCATGTCCGCCGGCCGAGAAGATGACGCCGACGAGAAGCGGCGTCAGGAAGACGCCGAGGATGTTGGAGGCGGATGCCGCGCAGACGGCTGCCGGAACATTGCCGCCGGCCATCGACGTGAATGCGATGGACGACTGTACCGTCGAGGGCAGAACGCAGAGGAAAAGGATGCCGGTATAGAGCGACGGCGGCAGGATCCATGGCGGAACGAAGCCGACCAGGAGGCCGATGAGCGGGAAAAGGGCGAAAGTCGAAAAGAGAATCGCCAGGTGCAGCCGCCAATGCAGGAAGCCGGCAATGACGACTTCGCGCGAAAGCCGTGCGCCGTGAAGAAAGAAGATCAGTCCGACACCAAGCTTTGTCGCGATCGCGAACCAGGCCGCGGCGGCACCGTCGATGGGCAAGACCGCAGCGAGAGCGACTGTCAGCATCAGGAGGATGGTAAAGGTGTCGGGGAGATAACGGCGCATGGTGCTTGCCGTGTAAGCCCATCGGGATGCCGGACGCAAGCACTGGATCACCATGTTTTTAGGTCGGGTCGACCTAAAAACATGAACGTGATCGATTCCAAGAAGTCGAGACGCGGGATGCGGGCGGAAAACCGCATGCGCTTTTCCTCAATCCGCTCTATCGGCGCGGGGCGCTTCGCATTCGCAGGATTTCATGCGGCGCGCTTCGACACCTGCCATGCGCGCATCAGCAGGCGGCGACGAAACGGTCGACGTCCTCGGCGCGGGTGGCGAAGCTGGTGACCAGGCGATAGAGCCCTTCGTCTTCCGCGAGGCTGCCTTCGAGATCGTGCGGTACCTCCCAATCGTAGAAAAGGGCGCCCTGCCGCTGCAGCCGGCCGGCGGCCTCCCGCTTCAGCACGACGAAGACCTCGTTAGCATCCGGCGCCCAGGCAAGCCGGCTCCCGGCCGAAGCATTGATGCCGTCGGCGAGGCGCCGCGCCATTGCGTTGGCGTGGCGCGCGAGATCGAGCCAGAGATCTCCTGCGAAATAGGCGTCGAACTGGGCGGCGACGAAGCGCGATTTGGAGAAGAGCTGAGCCGAGCGCTTGCGCAGGAAGTGCATCTCCTGCGCCTTCGAAAGGTCGAAGAGCACCAGCGCCTCGGCGCACCAGCAGCCGTTCTTGGTTCCGCCGAAGGAAAGCAGATCGACGCCGCGCTTCCAGGTCATCTCGGCCGCTGTCGTCCCAAGGCTGACCAGAGCGTTGGCGAAACGGGCGCCATCCATGTGCAGCGGCAGTTTATGGGAGCGGGCGATCGAGGCGATCGTTTCGATCTGGTCGAGCGAATAGACGGTGCCGCTCTCGGTCGCCTGCGTCACCGTCACCGCCATCGGCTGACCGCCATGGACGTTCTCCTTCGGGAACCGCCGAATTTCAGCCTCGAGCTTCGCCGGTTCCATCCTGCCGCGGGCGCCCTCGACCGGGCACAGCCTCGCGCCGTGCGAAAAGAACTCCGGCGCGCCGCACTCGTCGACGTTCACATGCGCTTCGCGATGGCAGAAAGCGATTCCGCCCGCCCGATTGGCGCTCGAAAGCGCAAGGGAGTTTGCGGCCGTTCCGGTGCCGACGAAGAATACCGCGACATCCCTCTCGAAAATCTCCGAAAATCTCTGTTCCACCCTCCGGTCGAGCTCGCTCGTGCCGTAGGCGGAAGCATAGCCCTCTGCGTGCGTGACCAGACTTTCGGCAATCGCCGGATGGGCGCCGGCCCAGTTGTCGGAGGAAAAGATCATCGTGAAGTTTACCCTGTTTGTATCGAGCGGCGCGACGCGGTGAGCCGCATCGGCGCGACCATAGCCGAGTCCCGCGGGCAAGCAAGCGGCTCCGGCCGGTGCATGCCGGCTTGTGGTGCCAACAGGAGACCAGTTTGAAACCAAAGTAAAGAAAGCGCCGGGGAGCGGTAATAAAATTTCAAAACCGCGCAATTTCTGGCAATGTTCGGCAAAATCTCCCGCATTTTTTGCGGCCGTGGCCCTTGCGAAGGAGGGCGGTTTCTGGCATAGAGCGCATGAAATAGGACAGGTTTGCTGTCCTATTTCGGTCTAGGGGCCGGAACAATCGCCGGAAGCACCGTGAAAAGCGGCAGCCGGCGTGGAGCGCGAGGGGGTTTCGCCGGATTTCATCCGGTCGTTATTTCTTGGCGTCAGGATGGTCGCGGACATCAGTGCCTGACGCGGCCGCGCTACATTTGCGACCTGATCAGGATCATGCGACGATAATGCCCCGGCTTGCCGCCATGCGAAAAGCGCAATGCGGCAACCGCGTGCGGGCCGCGTTATGCCCGGAATTCCCGGGGTCAACAGGAGGGAAAAGATGACGGATCATTCGCCATCACGACAGATTGGGCTCAACCTCGCACAAGACGCTGCGACGGCTGTGAAAACGCCCGCATTCCCTTCCGGACTGCCGCGAAAACAGGGGCTCTACGATCCACGAAACGAACATGATGCCTGCGGCGTCGGCTTCGTCGCCCATCTCAAGGGCGAGAAGTCGCATCAGATAGTTCGCGACGGCCTCTTCATGCTGGAAAACCTCACGCATCGCGGCGCGGTCGGTGCCGACCCGCTGATGGGCGACGGCGCGGGCATTCTCGTCCAGATCCCCGACCGTTTCTTCCGCGAGGAGATGGCGAAGCAGGGCGTGACTCTACCGAAGGCGGGCGAATATGCCGTCGGCTATCTCTTCATGCCACGCGACGAGACACTTATCGCCCATTTCAAGGAGGTGATCAGCGAGGTCGTGGCCGAGGAGGGCCAGATCGTGCTCGGCTTCCGGGACGTGCCGGTCGACAATTCGTCGCTCTCCAAGGCGCCCGACATCGCCGCGACCGAGCCGCACCATGTCCAGGTGTTCATCGGCGCTGGCCGGGAGGCCGCGAGCAGCGATGAATTCGAACGGCGGCTGTTCACGCTTCGCAAGGTGATCTCCAACCGCATCTATGCGGAAGCCGACGGTGGCGATCTCGGCTTCTATATCGTGTCGCTGTCGACCACCACCATCGTCTACAAGGGCATGTTCCTCGCCTACCAGGTGGGTGCCTATTACAAGGACCTAGCCGACGAGCGCTTCCAGTCGGCCGTCGCACTCGTGCACCAGCGCTTCTCGACCAACACCTTCCCGTCCTGGAAGCTCGCGCACCCCTACCGGATGGTTGCGCATAACGGCGAGATCAACACGCTGCGCGGCAACGTCAACTGGATGGCCGCACGGCAGGCTTCCGTTTCCTCGCCGCTCTTCGGCGACGACATTTCCAAGCTCTGGCCGATCTCCTATGAAGGTCAGTCGGACACGGCCTGTTTCGACAATGCGCTCGAATTCCTCGTGCGCGGCGGTTACTCGCTCTCGCATGCCGTCATGATGCTGATCCCCGAGGCCTGGGCCGGCAACCAGCTCATGTCGCCGGAGCGAAAGGCCTTCTACGAATACCATGCGGCGCTGATGGAGCCGTGGGACGGACCGGCGGCGGTCGCCTTCACCGACGGCCGCCAGATCGGCGCCACGCTCGACCGCAACGGCCTGCGCCCGGCGCGCTACATCGTCACCAGCGACGACCGCGTCATCATGGCGTCGGAAGCCGGCGTGCTGCCGGTCGCCGAGGACAAGATCGTCAAGAAATGGCGGCTGCAGCCCGGCAAGATGCTGCTGATCGACATGGAAGAGGGCCGCATCATCTCCGACGAGGAGGTGAAGTCGTCGCTCGCCGGCAAGCATCCCTACCGCCAATGGCTCGACAACACCCAGTTGATCCTCGAAGAGCTGAAGCCGGTCGAGCCGCGGGCGCTGCGCCGCGACGTATCGCTGATCGACCGCCAGCAGGCCTTCGGTTACACCCATGAAGATACGAAGCTTCTGATGTCGCCGATGGCGACGACCGGTCAGGAGGCGATCGGATCGATGGGTACCGACACGCCGATTTCGGCGATGTCCGATAAGCCGAAGCTGCTCTACACCTATTTCAAGCAGAATTTCGCGCAGGTCACAAACCCGCCGATCGATCCGATCCGCGAGGAACTGGTGATGAGCCTCGTCTCCTTCATCGGCCCGCGCCCGAACATCCTCGACCACGAGGGCATGGCCCATGCGAAGCGGCTGGAAGTCCGCCAGCCGATCCTGACCAATGGCGACCTCGAGAAGATCCGCTCGATCGGCCACACCGAAGACCGCTTCGACACGAAGACGCTCGATTTCACCTATGACATTTCGCGCGGTGCCGAAGGCATGCTGGAAATGCTGGATCGTCTCTGTGAAAGGGCGGAAGCGGCAGTCAAGGGCGGCTATAACATCATCGTGCTTTCCGACCGCCAGATCGGTCCGGACCGCGTGGCGATCCCGGCGCTGCTCGCGACCGCGGCCGTTCATCACCACCTGATCCGCAAGGGCCTGCGCACGTCGGTCGGCCTCGTGGTCGAGTCGGGCGAACCGCGCGAAATTCATCATTTCTGCCTGCTCGCCGGCTACGGCGCGGAGGCGATCAACCCTTACCTCGCCTTCGACACGCTCATCGACATGCACAAGCGCGGCGAGTTTCCGAAGGAAGTTGACGAGAAGGAAGTCGTCTACCGCTACATCAAGGCGGTCGGCAAAGGCATCCTCAAGGTCATGTCCAAAATGGGCATCTCCACCTACCAGTCCTATTGCGGCGCGCAGATCTTCGACGCCGTCGGCCTTTCGTCCGAGCTGGTCGGCAAGTACTTCTTCGGTACTGCGACGACGATCGAAGGCATCGGCCTCGAGGAGATCGCTGCCGAAACCGTGGCGCGTCACAAGGCTGCGTTCGGAAGCGATCCGGTGCTTGCCAATACGCTCGACATCGGCGGCGAATATGCCTTCCGGATGCGCGGCGAAAGCCATGCCTGGACGCCGGACGCGATCGCGTCGCTCCAGCATGCCGTGCGCGGCAATGCCGAGGACCGCTACCGCGAATTCTCGGCGATGATGAACGAGTCGGCGAGCCGCATGAACACGATCCGTGGGCTCTTCACGATCAAGGGGGCCGAAGCGGCCGGCCGCAAGCCGATCCCGATCGAAGAGGTCGAACCGGCAGCGGAGATCGTCAAGCGCTTCTCGACCGGTGCCATGTCCTTTGGCTCGATCAGCCGCGAGGCGCATACGACGCTCGCGGTCGCGATGAACCGGATCGGCGGCAAGTCCAACACCGGCGAAGGCGGCGAGGAGAGCGATCGCTACCTGCCGCTGGCGGACGGCTCGACGAACCCCGAGCGGTCGGCGATCAAGCAGATCGCCTCCGGCCGTTTCGGCGTGACCACCGAATATCTGGTCAATGCCGACGTGCTGCAGATCAAGGTGGCGCAGGGCGCAAAGCCCGGCGAAGGCGGCCAGCTGCCGGGTCACAAGGTGGATGCGACCGTCGCCAAGACGCGGCATTCGACGCCGGGCGTCGGCCTCATCTCGCCGCCGCCGCATCATGACATCTATTCGATCGAGGATCTGGCGCAGCTGATCTACGATCTGAAGAACGTCAACCCGGAGGCCGATGTCTCGGTCAAGCTGGTATCGGAAGTGGGTGTCGGCACCGTTGCGGCCGGCGTTGCGAAGGCGCGCGCCGATCACATCACCATTGCCGGCTTCGACGGCGGCACCGGCGCTTCGCCGCTGACCTCGCTGAAGCATGCGGGTAGCCCGTGGGAAATCGGCCTTGCCGAAACGCAGCAGACGCTGGTGCTCAACGGTCTTCGCTCCCGCATCGCGCTGCAGGTCGATGGCGGCCTGAAGACCGGCCGCGACGTCGTCGTCGGAGCGCTGCTCGGCGCCGACGAATTCGGCTTCGCGACCGCGCCGCTGATCGCGGCCGGCTGCATCATGATGCGCAAGTGCCACCTGAACACCTGTCCTGTCGGCGTCGCTACCCAGGATCCGGTGCTCCGGAAGCGTTTCAAGGGGACGCCGGAGCATGTCGTCAACTACTTCTTCTTCGTTGCAGAGGAAGTGCGCGAGATCCTCGCATCGCTTGGCGCCAGAAGGCTCGACGACATCATCGGGTCCTCGGATCTGCTCGACCGCGACCGGATGATCGAGCACTGGAAGGCGAGGGGTCTCGACTTCTCGAAGATTTTCCACAAGGTGGAGGCTCCGAAGGAAGCGACCTATTGGACGGAGCGCCAGAACCATCCGATCGACGACATTCTCGACCGCAGGCTGATCGAGAAGGCGAAGCTCGCGCTCGAGACCAAGGTGCCGGTCGCCTTCGAGGCCGGGATCAAGAACGTCGACCGCTCGGCCGGCGCTATGCTTTCGGGCGCTCTCGCCAAGCGCTGGGGCCACAAGGGGCTGAAGGACGATACGATCCACGTAACCCTCAAGGGAACGGCGGGCCAGTCCTTCGGCGCGTTCCTCGCCCGCGGCATCACCTTCGATCTCGTCGGAGACGGAAACGACTATGTCGGCAAGGGGCTCTCGGGCGGGCGCATCATCGTCCGGCCGCCGGAGAACGCCAGGATCGTGCCGCACCAGTCGATCATCGTCGGCAACACCGTGCTTTACGGCGCGATTTCCGGAGAGTGCTACTTCAACGGCGTTGCCGGTGAGCGCTTCGCCGTGCGCAACTCCGGTGCGATCGCGGTCGTGGAAGGCGTCGGCGATCACGGCTGCGAATACATGACCGGCGGTGTCGTCGTCGTTCTCGGCGGCACGGGCCGCAACTTCGCGGCCGGGATGTCGGGCGGTGTCGCTTACGTGCTGGATGAGGAGGGCGACTTCGCCCGGCGCTGCAACATGGCCATGGTCGAGCTCCAGCCGGTGCCGGAGGAGGACGACATGCTGGAGAAGCTGCACCACCACGGCGGCGACCTCATGCACAAAGGCATGGTGGACGTCTCGGGCGACATGACGCGCCACGATGAGGAGCGGCTCTACCAGCTGATCTCGAACCACCTGCACCATACGGGTTCGGTCCGCGCCAAGGAGATCCTCGATCACTGGGCGGATTATCGGCCGAAGTTCCGCAAGGTGATGCCGGTTGAGTACCGCCGCGCGCTCGAGGATATGGAGCGCATGAAGATGGCTGAAGCGGCCGAGTAACCGGCCCTCGTGAAAACGGCTCCCGCCCGCTCGGGTTCAGGGGGCCATCACGCGCGCTCGAGGCGCGCCTGTTGAGATTGAAGATGTCAGGATCATAAGATGGGCAAGGTTACTGGGTTTTTGGAGATCGACCGGCAGGTGGCGAAGTACCAGCCGGCATCCGACCGCATCCGCCATTTCCGCGAATTCACCATTCCGATGTCCGATCAGGAAGTGCAGAAGCAGTCCGCTCGCTGCATGGACTGCGGCATTCCCTATTGCCATGGGCCGACCGGATGCCCGGTGCACAATCAGATCCCGGACTGGAACGACCTCGTCTATAACGGCAATTGGGACGAGGCGATCCGCAACCTGCACTCGACCAACAACTTCCCGGAATTCACCGGCCGCGTCTGCCCGGCGCCCTGCGAGGAAGCCTGCACGCTGAACCTCGAAGACGTGCCGGTGGCGATCAAGACGGTCGAGCAGGCGATTGCCGACAAAGCCTATGAGATGGGCTATATCGTGCCGCAGCCGGCCGTGACCAAGACCGGCAAGAAGGTCGCGGTCATCGGCTCCGGGCCGGCCGGCATGGCGGCTGCCCAGCAGCTGGCGCGCGCCGGCCACGAGGTGCATGTCTACGAGCGCGAGTCCAAGCCCGGCGGGCTGCTGCGCTACGGCATCCCGGACTTCAAGATGGAGAAGAACTTCATCGACCGTCGTGTGGAGCAGATGCGGGGCGAGGGCGTGACCTTCCATTGCGGCGTCAATGTCGGTGTCGATATCGCGGTGCAAAAGCTCGTCGATGAAAACGACGCGGTGCTCTATTGCGGCGGCTCCGAGACGCCGCGCGACGCCGGCATCCCCGGCGTGGAGTTCGTCGGCGTGCACGACGCCATGCCTTATCTGGTACAGCAGAACCGTCGCGTCGGCCGCGAGAACATCGACAGCGTGGGCTGGCCGTCCGAGCCGATCCTCGCCGGCGGCAAGCACGTCGTCGTCGTCGGCGGCGGCGACACCGCATCCGACTGTGTCGGCACCGCCTTCCGCCAGGGCGCCGTCAAGGTGACACAGCTCGACATTCGTCCGCAGCCGCCCGAGAAGGAAGACAAGCTTGCGGTCTGGCCCTTCTGGGCGACGAAGATGCGCACCTCTTCCAGCCAGGCCGAGGGTGCGGTTCGCGAGTTCCAGGTCGCGACGATCGAGTTTGTCGGTGACGAGGATGGCATTCTCACCGGCGTCAAATGCTGTCAGGTCGACGAGCGCCGCAAGCCGATCGCCGGTACCGAGTTCATCATCAAGGCCGATCTCGCCTTCATCGCAATCGGCTTTTGCGGTCCCTTCGCAGACAGCGTGCTCAAGGATCTCGGCGACAAGCTGACGGTCAACACCGACCGCCGCGGTTCGACCAATGTCGTCGCCAACGAGCGCGACTACAGAACTTCGGTCGACAAATTGTGGGCGGCGGGCGACATTCGCCGCGGCCAGTCGCTCGTCGTATGGGCTATCCGCGAAGGCCGGCAGGCGGCGCGCGCGATCGACGAGGCGCTGATGGGCTCGACGGTGCTGCCGCGGTAGTCGTTCGAGCCTCTCTCGCCACGACGCTCTTTCAGAGCCCTTCCGGGTTAAATGGAAGCAGTTCTGCCGGAGAAGGTTTTCGTCAAGGCAGAGGCGATCGGCGAAGGGGCGTACCCGGATGTAGGTCCGAGATGATCGCCTCTGACTCTGGCAGAAAGATGCCTGGCCCTGAGGGTTGGCTGAACGGGGCGGCCTGATCGGCCGGCCGGTCGCCGTTCGGGCGCATCGGCTGGGCCATCGCGGTCGGCGTCATCGTCCATGTGCTGATGCTCGCCGAGGTTCACCTGTCTGCTGTCGGCGCTGGCCTATCAGGGCATCTTCGTTGTCGCCTGGGTCGCCGTCGCCATGGCGCATATCCTGATCGACCGGTACCGCGTGCTAGTCTAATCGCCAGCACCATCGAGTACCGCTCCAGCCATGTGCCGGCCTTCAATCCGCTCGGCATCTGCGCCCGGTTCGTCGCGGCTGCCCACAGGTAGCTGGCTTCATGTCTGGGGCGGTGCCTATGCCGCGCTTTCAGTGCCGGCGACCGCGATCATCGCGTTCGTGGCCTATGCGGCAGGCCTGACACAGGCGCTCGTGTTCCTCGCAACTGGCTGATCAGCGTTCCGGCAGGTGGAAAGCCTGCTGGAAATAGGAACGGAAGGCGAGCATGGGAGGCGTCAATTCCATGTTCCGCCGCCAGGCGAGGCCGACGTCCATGGCTGGGACGGCGTCGCTGATATTGACGGTCTCGATGCGCCGGCCCTCGAGCGACCAGGGTCGGTGCACCATGTCGGAGAGGATGGCGACGCCCTGGCCGTTGGCGACCAGCGACCGTACCGCCTCCACCGACGACGTGCGCAGGGTGACCCGCGGTTGGTAGGGCGTGGCGCTCCAGTATTTGAGGGCGGAATGGGCAGCCTCGTCGACCGTCAGCATGATGTAGGGCTCGTCGGCGATCTCCTTCAGGCCGACCGTTTCGGCCTGCAGCAGCGGGTGCTGCGCAGGCAGCCAGAGCCGGCGCGTGGAGCTCAGCACCTTCTCGGTCACCAGTGCCGGATTGAGGATGTTCGAAGTCAGCAGTACCGACATGTCGTAGCGGTTGCTCAAAAGCCCCTCTTCGATGGATTCGCGGTTGAGCTCGAAGAGCTGGATTTCGAGCCGGGGAAAGAGCCGGTGCAGCCGCTCTATATGGAGCGGCAGGAAATACCCGATCACTGTATAGGTCGCGGCGACCGTCAGCTTGCCCTCGATCTCGCTGCTGACGGCATTGAGATGCGTCGCCTCGTCCACCTTCTTCAGAATCTCGTAGGCGTGCGAAAGGAACTGCCGTCCCGCGGGCGTGAGGTCCATGCCGTGCGGCGTGCGCAGGAACAGGCTGACGCCGACGGTCCGCTCCAGTTCTTTGATCGCCGTGGTGATGGCGGACTGGGAGATGGAGAGGTCGACCGCGGCCTGCGATATCTGGCCTAGCTCGGCAGTGGCGACAAAGTAGCGGATCTGGCGGAGGCTGAGCGTCACGGCTGTGCGAGTCCTTCTGGTTTATCGCGGGCTCCTATCGAAAAATCAGAACTATTGATGACGAAACGGGCACGTCGAGCACGTACTTCAGGCGGATTTGAATTATCACGCTATTTTTTAAGGTTTTTACGGCGCAACAAAACCAGGCATTTCGTTCTGAATTTCAGAATTCACCCCTGTAAAAATAGAATTTTTCAAAAGGAGGTAAAGGGCCTAGCGTGCCTGTCGTCGAGAAAAAGCATGTGGGGAAGAGACAGTGCGTGAGGTCGTCGACATCAATTGCGACATGGGTGAAGCCTTCGGCCGGTGGCGCGTCGGTGATACGGACGACGCCAGCCTGATGCCGTTGATCAGCTCCGCCAACATTGCCGCGGGTTTCCACGCCGGCGACCCCAACCTGATGGACGAGACGGTGCGGCTGGCGGCCGAGCACGGCGTCGGTGTCGGCGCCCATCCCGGCTACAACGACCTGCAGGGATTCGGCCGTCGCAAGATCTCGGGCACCGCCAGGGAACTCGTCAACGACGTGATTTATCAGGTAGGCGCCATCAGGGAATTCGCCCACCGCCACGGCGTGCGCCTGCAGCATGTCAAGCCGCATGGCGCGCTATACATGGAGATGGCGGTCAATCCGGAGCTTTCACGGATACTCGTAGACTACATGCGCACCGTCGAACCGAACGCCTATATTTTCTGCATGGGCGGTTCGGCGACATTCCGCGCTGCCAAAGAAGCGGGCCAACCCGTTGTGCGCGAGTTCTATGCGGACCGCGACTACGACGACAGCGGCTCCATCGTCTTCACGCGTGATGCCGGCCGGCCCGACCCGGTTGCCATTGCCCGCAAGGTCCTGCGCGCCTGCCAGGAGGGCAAGGTCCGGACCGTCACGGGCAACGACATCGATGTCGATTTCGAATCCATCTGCTTTCATTCCGATACGCTCGGAGCCTTCGAGATCGTGCGCCAGATGCGTGAGGCCTTGGTGGGGGCGGGCATTCGCATTGCGCCGGTCTCGGCTGTCGCCGCGCGCTAACTTTACAAAGTGGAGAGAGAGACATCATGAGCAAGATCGAGATCAGATCGCCCCTGCCGGGCACCTTCTACCGGGCGTCTTCGCCGGACGTGCCGCCCTTCAAGGCGGACGGCGACAGCGTGACGAACGGCGATGCGATCGGGCTCATCGAGGTAATGAAGACCTTCCAGGAGGTGGCGGCCGGCGTCGAGGGCAGGAATATTACCTTCCTGGTCGAAAATGAGGAGCCGGTCATGGCAGGGCAGGTCATTGCCGAGGTGGAGGCATGACGATCCGCTCGATCCTCGTTGCCAACCGCGGCGAGATTGCGGTGCGCATCATCAAGGCGGCGAAAGCCCTCGGTATCCGCACCGTACAGATCCACAGCGCGGCGGATGCCGACATGCTGGCGGTGAAGCTGGCGGATGAGGCCATCGACATCGGCTCGCCGGCGCCGAAGAAATCCTACCTCAATGTCGAGGCTGTGGTGAACGCCGCGCGGGCGGCCGGTGTCGACGCCGTGCATCCGGGCTACGGCTTCCTGTCGGAGAATGCCGACTTCGCAGACGCCGTCGAGGCGGCCGGCATGATCTTCATTGGTCCGAAGGGTGACGCGATTCGCCTGCTCGGCGATAAGGTTGCGGCCCGCGAAGTCGCCGCAAAGGCCGGCCTGCCGACCGTTCCGGGCAGCGCGGGACGCCTTGCGACGATCGAGGACGCCCGTGCCGTGGCGGCGAAAACGGGCTTTCCGATCATGATCAAGGCGGCGGCAGGCGGTGGCGGTCGCGGCATCCGCATCGCCGCCGACCTTGCCGATCTCGAGCGCCACTTCCCCCAGGCTTCCACGGAAGCGCTGGCTTCCTTCGGTGATGGCGGTCTCTATCTGGAGAAAGTCGTCACCAAAGCGCGCCATGTCGAGGTGCAGATCCTTGGCGACGGCGAGAACTTCATCCATTGCTTCGAGCGGGAGTGCTCGTTGCAGCGCCGCCGTCAGAAGGTCTGGGAGGAGGCGCCGTCCTTCCTTTTGCCGGGTGATGTGCGGACCAGGCTTTGCGAGAGCGCCGTGGCGCTGGCCCGTGAAGTGGGTTACCGCGGCGCCGGCACGGTCGAATATCTCTATGACGAGTCGACCGGTGAATTCTATTTCATCGAGGTGAACACCCGCATCCAGGTCGAGCATCCCGTGACGGAGATGATCACCGGCATCGATCTCGTCGAGGAGATGATCCGCATTGCCGGTGGCGCACCGCTGTCGATCCGGCAGGCGGACGTCACTTCCAACGGCCATGCCATCGAATGCCGCATCAATGCGGAAGACCCGGTCAAGGGCTTCATGCCCGCGCCCGGCACCATTTCCCGGCTTGTCGCGCCGCAGGGCGAGGGCGTGCGCTTCGACACCATGCTCTATGAAGGCTACACGATCCCGCCCTTCTACGATTCGCTTATCGGCAAGCTGATCGTCTGGGGGGCGACGCGAGAGACCTGCCTGGCGCGGTTGAGGACGGCGCTCGAAGGACTGGTGATCGAGGGCATTCCCACCACAATCCCGTTGCACCTGGCGCTTGCGACCGATGCCAGCGTAGCGCGCGGCGCCTTCGATACGCGCTTCCTCGAACAATGGCTTGAAACCGAATTCGCCGCAAAGGCCGGCGCGACTGCGGAGGTTGCCTGATGAGCGCCAGATACACATTCGGGGGCGATGAGCACCTCTTCGTCGAATGCAGCGAGGAAATGTCGCTCGAAGCCTTCTTCACGAGCCTTTCGATGGCGAAGGGCGTGCGCGAAAGCGGCATCAAGGGTGTCACCGAAATCTGCCCGGCCAACGCCTCCCTCCAGATGAAGTTCGATCCTGACGTCATCCACCCGAACGACATCCTGAAGGAGGTGAAGGCAATCGAGGGTGCGGCGGCCAGGGCCGAGCCGGTGCTGAAGACGCGTATCGTCGAGATCCCGGTCTTCTACAACGATCCCTGGACGCATGAGACGCTGATGCGCTTCCGTGAACGGCATCAGGATCCCACTGGCACCGACCTCGATTACGCCGCCCGCATCAATGGCTACGGCGCAGTCGACGACTTCGTTGGCGCACATTCCGGATCGCCGTGGTTCGTCTCCATGGTCGGCTTCGTCGCGGGCCTGCCCTTCATGTATCAGATGGTTGAGCGCCAGCGGCAGATCCAGGTGCCGAAATACCTGCGGCCCCGCACGGATACGCCGAAACTGACTGTCGGTCATGGCGGGTGCTTCGGCTGCATCTATTCGGTGCGCGGCGCCGGCGGCTATCAGATGTTCGGCATCACCCCCATGCCGATCTTCGATCCGACCCAGACGACGAGTTACCTGCGCGACTTCATGGTGTTCTTCCGCCCCGGCGACATCGTGAAGTTCAAGCCGATCGACCGCGATGCCTATGATCAGGCCGTCGAGGACGTCGATAAGGGGCGTTTCGCCCCGCCGATCCGCGAGGTTAGCTTCGATCTCAGGGAATTCCAAAAGGACATAGACGGTTGCAACGCCATGCTGGAGGGCATGCTCAATGGCCATTAAGGTTCTCCACCACGGACTTGCAACCACCGTCCAGGATCTCGGCCGTCCCGGGTACTTCCACCTCGGCATTCCCGTCGGCGGCGCGATGGACCGTTACGCGATGCGTGCGGCCAACCTTCTGGTCGGCAACGACGAGGGCGCGGCGGGCCTTGAAGCCGTCTTCATCGGGCCAAAACTCGAATTCACCGAGGATGCGCTGGTCGCCGTCACCGGCGCGGACATGCCGACCAAGGTCGATGGCGTCGCCCAGCCGGGCTGGACCGCCTTCAAGGTCAAGGCCGGCCAGACGCTAACCTTCGATTTCCTGAAATCGGGCGCCCGCATCTGCATCGCCGTTTCCGGCGGCATCGATGTGCCGGAGGCGCTGGGGAGCCGCTCGACCTATCCGATCGGCGCGCTCGGCGGCTACAAGGGCCGGCCGCTCACGGCCGGCGACGAACTGCCGGTCGGCAAGAGCAACCTTGCTAGCGAAGGCCGGAACGTGCCCGAGGCGCTGCGGCGTAGGCCGGGCCCGTCCGCTGAACTGCGGGTGCTTCCGGGGCTCTATTGGCATCGTGTCACGGAGGAGTCGCAACAGAACTTCTTCGCCGACGAATGGAAGGTGGCAAACGAGGCCGACCGTATGGGCTATCGTTTCAAAGGCGGCCGCAAGCTCGACTTTGTCGACCGCGAGCAACCCTTCGGCGCTGGCTCGGACCCCTCGAACATCGTCGACAGCTGCTATCCTTATGGCTCGATCCAGGTGCCTGGCGGCACGGAACCGATCATCCTGCATCGCGATGCCGTCTCCGGCGGCGGCTACTTCATGGTCGGCACGGTCATCTCCGCCGACATGGACCTGATCGGCCAGCTCCAGCCGCATTCGCCCACCCGCTTCGTCAAGGTGACGATGGAGGATGCACTGGCAGCGCGCAGGGTACGCCAGTTGAACTTGGCGCGCCTGCGTGAAGCCTTGGCCTAGGAGAGGCGGCGATGCGCCCGACTGATCCCTACGCGACGAGATTTGGTCCGCCTGAGGGCGGATCAGTCGAGCACGGGGGTGAGATAGGCGGCCGTAACGCTCGGGCCGGGAATGATCGCGACGATCTTCATCTGCGCGATGGTGCGGTTGAGCGACGCCTCCAGATGGGTCTCCATCATGGATACAGCCGATTCCGTCGCCCCACGCAGCAGAAGCTCTGCCACCAGCCGCAGTTCCGTGATAATGGCCGGATCGCCCGGCAGGCCGAGGCGGCGCAACAGCCGGTCCGTCGCCATCACCGGCAGGCGATTGTTACGCACGAGATCCTTGAGCCGCTCGTTCGGTGCGGCAAGCACACAGCATTCTATGAACTCGGTCTGGATCGCCTCGCTTTCACGCAGCGAGCCGGTGGCACTCGCCTCCTCGGCGGCACGCAGGCGGTTCAGCAGCGCTTCCAGCCGCGCCTGGTCGACAGCGCGGGCGCCGAGACGGATCGCCGGCGGCTCCAGCATCGTGCGCAGCACGAAATGATCCTTCACCGTCTGAGCGGTGAGGGGACCGGCAATCCAGTGCGAGCTCTGGTTCTTGCGCACCAGCCCCCGTTCGCGCAGGCGCGTCAGCACGTCGCGCACGACGGTGCGGCTGACGTTGAAATGGTCGGCGATCTCCGTTTCGACGATGCGGTAGCGGCCGAACACCACGCAGCCGGCCACATCCGCCTCGACCTGATTGTAGATGCGCTCCCAGGAAGAGCGGCTCTGCAGCGCCTCGTCCGCGTGGCGCGGCACGACCAGTCCGAGTGCCTTGATATCGGTTCGGTTCGGCTCGATGTTCGCCCCCGGCGGCCCGACGAGAAAGCCGCGGCCAGAAAAGCGATGCACCAGCCCCTCGGCCTCCAGCGCCTGCAGCGCCCTCTGCACCGGCGCGCGAGATATCTGGAGGATGTCGGCAATGGGGCCTTCCAGCAGCACGAGGCCCGGCGGCAGCGTGCCCGTTTCGATATTGCTGCGCAGCACGTCTTCGGCGATCGCATAGCGCCTCTGGGTACCTGTGGCTGCCTGCTCGTCTTTCATGAATCCTCGTATCCGTCGCCCTCTTGGACGGCTCCACTTTGACGTATTCTCTGCCGTAAGGAAAGAATGGAATAAATGACTATTGAATACAAAGATTGAGGTCGCCTCACGTGGCGAAGCAAGCCTGAGGCGATGTTGCCCGTGCGGAGGCGGGCGCGCCAAGCTGTGCCACGATAACGGAACTTGCACCAATTGCGCGAGAAATCAGTATATGAAGTGAGTGCCGCAGCCCCGAAAAGCATGCAGTCGCAACAGAAGTTCTATGGGCGCACGGCGATGTCTTTTTGCGACAGAAATTTCTAAAAAAGTCTATTGCATACAAAAATCATTCATGTCATGGTTTTAGCAACAAGACGCCCGGAAGAGGCGTCGCAGGTGGAACGAAACGAAATGCCCAGGATAATTGCTGCGCCGCACCTCTGACCGAGGTGGGAATGGGAGCCTTTTGCCTTCTCTGGCCGCCTTCGCGCGTCCGGCGGATTGCGAAGCCTTCCGCGAAAAATCCGGGCCCGAACTGGTGGGAACAGAGGTGACATCCGTCCTTCAACTGAAGAATGTGCACAAGGCCTTCTCCGGCGTGCCGGCGCTTGCGGGCGTCGATGCGGCGCTCTCGGAAAACTCCTACGTCTCGCTGCTTGGCCCAAGCGGTTCGGGCAAGACGACGCTCCTGCGCGTTATCGCCGGCTTCGATCAGCCAGACGGCGGGGAAATCCTCTTCGCCGGCAAGCGCATCGACAGCATTCCGCCCCATGAGCGCGGCATCGGCTTCGTCTTCCAGAACTTCGCCCTTTTCCCGCATTTGAGCGTCGCGCAGAATATCGCTTTCGGCCTCTCGAACCGCGCTGTCGACCCCGTGACGGACACGAAGATCGTCGCTGCGAAGGTGCGCGACATGATCGGCCTCGTCGGTCTTTCGGGCCTGGAGGACCGGGCGGTCACGCAGATTTCCGGCGGCCAGAAGCAGCGCGTGGCGCTTGCCCGCACGCTGGTGACGGAGCCGAGCATGGTGCTGCTCGACGAACCGCTCGGCGCGCTCGACGCCAATCTGCGCACCCGCATGCGCGGCGAACTGCGCACCATCCGCGAGCGCTGCGGCGTCACCTTCCTCCATGTCACCGGCTCGGAGACCGAGGCGCTGGCCATGGGCGATACCGTGCTGGTTCTCGATCGCGGCCGCATCGCGCAGTCGGCCGATGCCGGAACGCTCTACAGCCGTCCGGCCTCGGCCGACGTCGCGCGCTTCCTCAACTGCTACAACATTTTCCCCGGCGCGGTTTCGGGCGATGCCTTCGAGAGCCCCGTCGGCCGGCTGGCGCTGGGCGGCACCAGGCTGACCTCCGGCAAGCAGGCCTATGCCATCCGTTACGACCGCGTCGCAATCCGCCCCCGGGATGCGGCGGCCGCTGGCGACGAGGTGCGCATCGAGGCGAGCTTCGTCGCGAGCGAGTATTCAGGGGCGGCGATCAATTCCTTCTTCACGCTCGACGACGGTCGCGTCTTCGAGGTGGAGACCCATCTCAGCCATGCCGCACCCGAAGCCTTCGAGGAGAAGGCCCGCTACGCCCTCGTCTGGAAACGGGAGGACGCCCTTGTCTTCGATTGAGAATCCTGTCGCCGGTCCTGCCCCTTTCCACCCGGAGAATGAGAGATGACGATGGCTGCCACCCACCATGACACGTCCGTCGAAACGGCGGCGCCTCCCACCCGCAAGCAGCCCGACCGCACGGCTCTTCTGCTCGCCCCCGGCGTCCTGTGGATGCTGCTCTTCCTCGTCGCTCCCATCCTGATGATGGTCTATGTTTCCTTCTGGACTCAGACCACCTTCAAGATCGAGCCGACGCTGACGCTGAAGAGCTGGGTCGCTTTCTTCTCGTCCGAAACATATCTCGGCGCGCTGTGGACGACGATCCGCATCTGGCTGATCGTGCTCGTTTCCACATTGCTCGTCGGCTACCCGGCAGCTCTCTTTGTGGGGCTCTTCGTCAAGAACAAGACGCTCTCGACGGCGCTGCTGGTGCTCTGCGTCATTCCGTTCTGGACCTCCTTCCTCATCCGCGTGCTCGCCTGGCGGCCGATGCTCGGCAAGGAGGGGGCCATCAACATGATCCTCATGAAGATCGGCGTCATAACGCAGCCGATCGAGGTGCTGCTGTTCTCCGAGCTCTCCGTCATCATCGGGATGACGCAGATCTATTGCGTCTTCATGGTCGGACCGATCGCCTTCATGCTTGGCCGCATCGACCCCTCGGTCATCGAGGCGGCGCAGGATCTCGGCGCGGGCTTCTGGCGCATCTTCCGCACCATCATCCTGCCGCTCTCCATGCCTGGCGTGGTGGTGGGCGCGATCTTCGTCTCCGTCATGGTGCTCGGCGAGTTCGCCACCTCCGCCGCCCTTTCCGGCCGCAAGGTCAACCTTCTCGGCAACATCATCGTCACCCAGGTCGGCTCGTTGAAATGGGCATTCGCCGCCGTCGCCGGCGTGGTGCTGACCATCCTGATGGGCGCGGTCGTCGCGGCTCTACTTCGGGTCGTCGATCTCAGGAAGGAGCTCTGAGCCATGAACGCATCCGGCATCAAACTTGGCCTCGGCTTTTATACGGCGCTGTTCATCGTCTTCCTCTATGGTCCGCTCGCGATCCTTGCCGTCCTCTCCTTCCAGATCGGACCGGAGGGCGGGCCGCAGTTTCCGATCATCGAATGGTCGACCTATTGGTACAAACACCTCTTCGGCCTGACTCCTCCCTCCCGTATCGCCCCGCTGCCGATCGAGCAGGCGCTGGTCCGCTCGCTGGCGCTCGCCGTGATGACGATGATCGTCTCGACCGTGCTTGGCGTTACCGCAGCCCAGGCCTTCCGCAAGAAATTCCGCGGCTCGGGTGTCGTCTTCTATCTCATCGTGCTCGGAATGATGGTGCCCGGCGTGCTGGTCGGCCTCGGTATGGCACTTGTCGCCAACACGCTCGGCATCGACCGGCACTGGTGGGGCACGGCCTTCGTGCTGCACGTCGTCTATACATTCCCCTTCGCCTTCCTCGTCATGCTGGCGATCTTCAATCGCTTCGATCCGAGCGTGGAAGAGGCGGCCTGGTCGCTCGGCGTCACGCCGGCGCGCACTTTCCGCAAGGTCACCTTCCCGCTGATCTTCCCCGGCGTGCTCTCGGCCATGCTGTTCGCCTTCACGCTCTCCTATGACGAGTTCTCGCGCACGCTCTTCGCCTCGGGAAGGGACCTGACGCTGCCGCTCGCCATCTACGGCACCTTCTCGGTGGAAGTGCATCCGAACGTCTTCGCCTTCGGTGTGCTCACGACGCTGTTCTCCTTCGCGCTGCTCGGAACCTATGCCGTGCTGATGGGGCTGTCGGTGCGCCGCGCCAAGCGCGTGGCGATCCAGGAGGAGGCGTGATGGCGGGGAGCGCTCTCGTTACCGGCGCGGGCTCCGGCATTGGCCGCGCCATCGCCCTGAAACTTGCCGCAGAAGGCTATGCGGTCACGGTCAATGATCTCTCACGGGAGCGGGCCGAGGCGGTGGCTGATGAAATCCGTACCTCAGGCGGCAGGGCCGCGGCCGTCGCGGGCGACGTCTCCAGGGAAGCCGATGCCGCCGCCATTCACGGTGCCGCCGTTGCGGCGCATGGGGAAGTGTCGCTGCTCGTCAACAATGCCGGCATCGCCCATCAGGCGCTGTTCGAAAACCTCGAGGTCGGTGATTTCGACCGCATGTTCGCCGTCCATGTGCGCGGCACCTTCCTGATGACCAGGGCCGTGTTGCCGGCGATGCTGGCGGTGGGGACCGGCGTCATCGTCAATGTTGCCTCGCAGCTCGGGCAGATCGGCGGTGTCGAGCTCGTGCACTATTCCGGCGCCAAGGCCGCCATCATCGGCATGACCAAGGCACTGGCCCGTGAAGTTTCCGCTCGCGGCGTCCGCGTGAACGCTGTCGCGCCGGGGCCGATCAACACGCCGCTTGTGATGCAGCTCTCGGAGGACTGGCGCGCCGCCAAGAAGGCCGAGCTTCCTCTCGGCCGCTTCGGCGAGCCGGAGGAGGTGGCCGAGACCGTCGCCTTCCTCGCTTCACCCGCGGCCAGCCTCTTCGTCGGACAAACGCTCGGACCCAATTCCGGCGACGTCATGCTTTGAATCCGGAGACTCCCATGACCGCAGACAGGAAACGCATCGTCATCGTCACAGGCGCCGGTATCGGCATCGGCGCGGCCACCGCGAAAGCCTTCGGCGCGCTGGGCGACCATGTTGTCGTAACCGATATCCTAGAGAAGGAAGGCCGTGAGGCGGTGGCAGCTATCACCGGCGCGGGCGGTTCGGCCGAGTTCCATCACTACGACGTACGCTCGACGGCGGCGACCGACGCGCTCGTTGCCGATGTCGAGGCGCGGCATGGCCGGATCGACGTCATCGTCGCCAATGCCGGCATCGCTCATCGCACGCCACTTGCCGATCTGACCGATGAGAAGTGGGATCAGACCTTCGATATCGACCTCAAGGGTATCTTCCGTCTCGTGCGCGCCGCCGCGCCCGGCATGCGCTCCCGCAAATCCGGCGCCGTCATCGCACTCTCCTCCATCATGGGCGTCGCCTATGGCTGGGACGAACACGTGCACTATTCGGCGGCGAAATCAGGCGTCGTAGGCCTCGTCCGCGGGCTGGCGGTCGAGATGGCGCGCGACGGCGTGCGCGTGAACGGCATAGCACCGGGCTACATCCGCACCGCCCAGCTTCTCTCCGAAGAGAATTCTCTTGGTCCCGCGGGGGCCGAGAAGGCGGCCGAGTTCATTCCAATGGGGCGGCTCGGGACGGGAGAGGACATCGCCGATGTCGCCGCGTTCCTCGCCTCCGACAGCGCGAGATACATGACCGGCCAGGTGCTGGTCGTGGATGGCGGCCTTCTCGTGGGCCGGTACTGAGCCGTCCCGGGAGGGCGGGGGACAGGGGCTGCAACGGCAGCTCCGGGGAACGATAGGAACTGGAGAAGAGATATGATCAAGTCGGAAATCAATCGCCGCTCGCTTCTCAAGCGCTCGGCTGGGGTGATGGCGCTGGCGATGGGCGGCACGCCATTCCTGTGCTCGCGCATGGCATTTGCACAGGCCGCTGACCTTGCCGGCCAGCAGCTCCGCACCATTGGCCTCTCGGTGACGGTGCAGGAACGCATCCTCGAAGAATTCAAAAAGGCCTCGGGTGTCGGCGGCACGTCGGGCACTGCCGCGACCTTCCCCGATGCGCAGACGAAAATCCTCTCGGGCTCGAAGGATTATGACTGCTGGGAAATCATCGCCGAGCGCCTGCCCTCCATCGTCATGACCAACAATGTGGAGACGATCCCGGCAGTCTCGTTGAAGAACTGGGGGAATATCCGCGATACCTTCACCATGGTAAGCGACAAGTGGGACCGCTCCGCTCAGATCGTCGGCCAGATCTGGGCGGACGAGGCCCAGACCGTGCTCAACATGGTTCCTGCCGTCTACAACTATGACTCGATCGGCTACAATCCCGACGTGGTTTCCGAGGAGGAAGCCAATACCTGGGCCTGCATCTTCGATCCGAAGTGGAAGGGCAAGTCGGGCCTGAACACCGATCCGCTGATCGCCTTCGGCCAGGCCATCATGGCCATGAACTCGCTCGGCCTTTCCGATGTGAAGAATCCGGGCAATCCGACCGCTGCCGATATCGACGAGGCTGCTGCCTTCCTCATCTCCAAGAAGAAGGAAGGTCAGTTCCGGGCGCTTTGGGGCGATTTCGGCGAACTCGTCAACCTCATGGCATCCGGCGAAATGGTCGTTTCCGATGCCTGGCAACCGGCCGTCATGGCCGTCAAGGCACAGGGCAAGGCGGCCAAATACGCCGTTCCAAAGGAAGGCTACCGCGGATGGGCGATCGGTCCATCGATGATTGCCGGCACGAGCAATCGCGACGCCGTCATAGCCTATGCCGACTACTGGCTCTCGGGCGAGCCGGGCGTCACCGTCTCCGAACAGGGCTACTACTCCCCGTCGACAAACATAAAGAACGTCATGGCGCCGGAGAAATACGCCTTCTGGTACGAGGGCAAGCCCTGGGTCGGCGCGGAAGAGCGCGGCATCAAGGAAGGCGACCTGCGCGACGGCGGCTCGCTGGAGGAGCGTTCCAAGAACGTCGCGTACTGGCACCAGTGGCCGGAAGAATACGACCACCTCATCCAGAAGTGGGATGAGTTCCTCAACGCCTGATCCCAAGACGAGCGGACCGGGGACGCGCGTGGCCCCGGTCCCTGACCGGCAATTCGGGAGACTTCCCTCATGATTTTCGACCTGGAACTCAACTGCGTCGGCAAGGTTTATGACAACGGCACCCCCGCCGTCATCGATTTCAACCTGTCCGTCAGCAAGGGCGAGTTCATCGCGTTTCTTGGCCCCTCGGGCTGCGGCAAGACGACGACGCTGCGCATGATCGCCGGCTTCGAGGGCATTTCCTCCGGCGACATGCTGATCCGCGGCGAGCGCGTGAACGACGTGCCGCCGCAGCGTCGCCCGACCTCGATGATCTTCCAGAACTATGCGCTCTTCCCGCATATGAGCGTGCGCCGCAATGTCGGCTACGGACTGGAGGTCAAGGGCGTCGCCAAGGCCGACCGCGAGGCGAAGGTGGACCGCATCCTGGCCACACTTGGCCTTGAGGACATTGCCGAGCGCAAGCCGGAAAAGCTCTCCGGCGGCCAGCGCCAGCGCATCGCGCTCGCTCGCGGCCTTGTCGTCGAGCCGGATATCCTGCTGCTCGACGAACCGCTCGGCGCGCTCGATGCGAACCTGCGCAAGGCGATCCAGAACGAGCTGAAGCTTTTGCAGAAAAGCCTCGGCGTCACCTTCATCTTCGTCACGCATGCCCAGTCGGAAGCGCTGGCGCTGTCCGACCGCATCGTGGTGATGAACCAGGGGCGCGTGGAGCAGGTGAGCCCGCCCCATCAGCTCTATACCCGCCCCAACACGCCCTTCGTCGCCCAGTTCATCGGCCGCAACACCGTGCTGCCCGGCGAAGTCGCAGGCAGCGAGGGCGAGGACGTGGTCGTGACGACCGGGATAGGCACGCTCTCCGGTCGCGCCAATGGCGCGCTGGCCAATAGGAGGCGCGTCAACCTCGTCGTGCCGGCCGAGGCGATCGAGGTGCATGCGGCGGACGAAGGGGTGCTGGCCGGCGCGAAAAACCGCATCGACGCCCGCATCGAGCGCTCGGAAGTCGTCGGCCATATCGCGCATCTGACGGCGCGGCTTCAGGACGGCCGGGCCGTCTCGCTCGAAGCCCATGTCGACAAATACCGCCCGGGCGCATTCCCGGCCGGCACACCCGTCCTTCTGAGCTGGAACCCCGCCGAAGCGACGGTCATTCCAGCCCATTGATCACCCGAGACTATTTCAGGGAACCAAGGAGATACCCCAATGGCGAAAGAGATTTTGTGCGGTTTCGGCATCGACGTGGATGCCGTGGCAGGATGGCTCGGCTCCTATGGCGGTGAGGATTCGCCCGATGACATCTCGCGCGGCCTTTTTGCCGGCGAGGTCGGCAGCATGCGGCTCCTGAAGCTCTTTGAACGTCTCGGCATCAAGACGACCTGGTTCATTCCGGGCCACTCGATCGAGACCTTCCCCGAGCAGATGCAGGCTGTCGCCGATGCCGGCCACGAAATCGGCATCCATGGCTACACGCATGAAAACCCGATCGCGATGACCCGCGAGCAGGAGACGGAGGTGCTCGACAAGTGCATCGATCTCGTCACGAAGCTCTCGGGCAAGCGCCCGACCGGCTATGTCGCGCCCTGGTGGGAATTCTCCAACGTCACGAACGAGCTGCTGCTCGAGCGCGGCATTAAGTACGACCACTCGCTGATGCACAACGACTTCACGCCCTACTATGTGCGTGTCGGGGACAGCTGGACGAAGATCGACTATTCCCAAAAGCCGACCGACTGGATGGTGCCGCTGAAGCGCGGCCACGAGACCGATCTCATCGAAATCCCGGCCTCGTGGTATCTCGACGATCTGCCGCCGATGATGTTCATCAAGAAGGCGCCGAACAGCCACGGCTTCGTCAATCCGCGCCAGATCGAGGAAATGTGGCGCGACCAGTTCGACTGGGTCTACCGTGAGATGGACTATGCGGTCTTCCCGATCACCATCCACCCAGACGTCGCCGGCCGGCCGCAGGTGCTGATGATGCTGGAGCGGCTTTATGCCCATATGATCAAGCATCCGGGCGTGAGGTTCGTGACGATGAACGAGATGGCCGACGACTTCGCCAAGCGTTTCCCGCGCAAGAAGTGACGAAAGGCGGGAGCGGGCCAGCCCGCTCCCGTCGGTATTCGGAAAGGAGAAGACCATGTGTTCGCTGTGCGGCGTCATTGGCGGAAACGAGCACTGGACGGATGCGGCGGCCCGGCCCGGCGTCTTCACCCGCAACGTCGAGCGGCTGGACCGGCGGCGGGAGCGCGCCCGGCGCGTCGCGGCCGCCAACCGCGTGCTCGCCGCCTTCGACATGAGCCTTTCCGATTGGCAGGGCTCGGCCTTCGTGCTTGCCACCCGCACCGGCAAGAGCGAGATGATCGAGGATCTCGGCCACCTCTGGCCGGCCGCCGAAAGGCTTTCGGGGCGACCCTGCGATCCGCTCGATGAAGCGCTCATCGCACGCATGGAGGAGGCCGGCGGTGGTTGACATACCGGCCTTCACGCCCGTCCATCTCCTCACCGGCTTTCTCGGATCCGGCAAGACGACGCTGCTGAAGCGCCTTCTTGCCGATCCGGCCCTTGCGGACACGGCGGTCCTGATCAACGAGTTCGGCGAAGTGGGCCTCGACCACCATCTCGTCGAGCGCCTCGATGACACGATGGTGCTGCTACAGTCGGGTTGCGTGTGCTGCACGGTGCGTGGGGAACTCGCCGACGCACTGCGCGATCTGCATTCCAAGCGTGAGCGCGGCCTCATTCCGGCATTCACCCGCGTCGTCATCGAAAGCACCGGCCTTGCCGATCCCTTCCCGGTTCTGTCGACGCTGAGGTCCGATCCCGTGTTGCGCCACCATTTCCGCCCCGGCAGCGTCGTGGCGACGGTCGACGCCGTCAACGGCCTCTCCCAGCTCGACACCTATGTGGAATCCACCCGGCAGGCCGCCATTGCCGACCGGCTCGTCATCACGAAAACGGATGTTTGCGCGGGCAATGCGGACCTTTCCCGCCTGCTGTCCCGCCTTGCGGAGCTCAATCCGGATGCCTTGCGTCTTATCGCCGGTGATGACGGCACTGGTGCGGACGCGCTCTTTGGGGACGATACCGCGCAGCGCGCCGCCAAGCTCCAGTCGCCAAGCGGCTTTTACTGCGATACCCCGGCATTGCAGGTGACGGCCGAGGGCGTAGCGCAGCACACCGCGATCTCCTCCTTCGTCATAGCTGTCGACGAGCCGATCGACTGGACCGGGTTCGGCGTCTGGCTCACCATGCTGCTCAACCGCCACGGCAGCCGGGTGCTCCGGGTCAAGGGCATTCTGGCGCTTGCGGGCGAGGAGCGTCCCGTTGCGGTGCATGGCGTGCAGCATCTCGTTCATCCGCCGGTCCATCTTGCCGGCTGGCCATCGTTGGAACGATCCTCGCGCCTCGTCTTTATTGTTGACGGTCTCGATGTGAACCTGTTGAAACGTTCGTTCAACGCCTTCGCGCTTGCCGGGAACGCCGAGGCCCGCTCGCAGCCTGAGGCAGCAGCGCAGATCCGCAACGCCCAGAGCCCTTGATGAACAAGCATTCCCCGAAAGTGGCCCCCGCAGCCCCCGCTGTCCATACGGCCGGCCGGCCGAAGCTGCGCGTGCTCGGAACCGCGATCTCCCTTCTGGAGGAGTTGCGGCTGAAGGCGCAGGCCGATCTCGGCATCGATGTCTGCTTCGACAACAACGATTTCATCGTCACCCAGCACAAGGCCGCGCAGGAGCCCGATAGCTACGACATTTACGACCAGTGCTTCCACAATCTCGATATCGTCTGGTACTGGCGGGCCATCCAGCCGATCGAGATTTCGCGTATTACGCTGTGGGATGAGATCAATGACCTGACCAAGATCGGCCGGATAGGGCCGAGCGCTCGAACCGGGCAGGGGGACGCCCCGGCGCGCAAGCTCTACGTGCAGCCAAGTCTTGCCCTTGGGGATATGCCGACGGGGCGCATCTCCATGCTGCCGACGACCCACAATTTCGACAGCTTCGCCTATCGCAGCGACGCGCTAGCGCATGCGCCGCCGATGGTCAGTTGGGCGGCGCTGCTCGATGAGCGTTGGAGCGGCCGGGCGGCCCTTGTCGATGAGCCGGCCATCGGCATTTTCGACGCGGCGCTTGCGGCCCAAGCGGCGGGGCTCATGAGCTTCGGCAACATCGGCAATATGACGGTCGGTGAGATCGATCAACTGGTCGACATCCTGGAAGCGCGGCGCAAGGCAGGCTTCTTCCGCAGCTTCTGGCGCACGGCGGAGGATGCCGCGAGCCTGATGGTTCACGGCGAAACCGACATCCAGAGCATGTGGTCGACGGGCATCGGCATTCTCAACAGCCAGGGTTTCCCCGTGGAGCAGGCCGCGCCGGTAGAGGGCTACCGCGCCTGGCACGGTGGGCTTTGCCTCTCCCGCCACCTTTCGGGCCGTATGCTCGATGTCGCCTATGAATATCTCAACTGGTGGATTTCCGGTTGGCCGGGCGCGGTGGTTGCCCGCCAAGGCTACTACATTTCCACGCCTGAGCGCTCGCGCCGCTACATGACGGCGGCCGAATGGGACTACTGGTACGAGGGGCTTCCCGCGCGGGAGGACCTGCCCGGACCTGACGGTACCGTCCGCATCAAGCGCGGCGCGGTACGCAGCGGTGGCTCTTACTGGCAGCGCGCCAACGGCATCGCCGTGTGGAACACCACGATGGACGAACACAACTATCTCGTCCGCCGCTGGATGCAGCTGGTTGGACGCGCAGAAAAGGACATCTGACCATGCCCCCTCGCTCGATCGCTCAGCTCTCCGTGCTCCTGCAATCCGGTTCGCTCGATCCGGTCGATCTGGTAGAGGAGACGCTGACGGGCATTGCGAGGCACTCGGATCAGTCCATTTTCACGAGCGTGACGGCGACGCGGGCGCGGGCGGAGGCGGAGGCGGCCAGCAAACGGCTGCGCGACGGGCGTTCCCGCGGCGTGCTGGACGGCATCCCGGTTGCCTGGAAGGACCTGTTCGATCTTGAAGGCCTGCCAACGACCGCGGGTTCCCGTGTGCTGAGGGAAAGTGCACCGGCAACGAGAGATGCCGCCGTGGTGCGCGCACTCGTCGAGGCGGGCATGGTTAGCATCGGGCGGGTGAACATGAGCGAGTTCGCCTTTTCGGGCCTCGGCATCAACCCCCATTTCGGCACACCACGTAACCCGGCGTCGCCGGCCGGGGAACATCGCATTCCAGGCGGTTCCTCGTCCGGTTCGGGGGTGGCGGTTGCCGCAGGGCTCGTGCCCGTTTCCATCGGTACTGACACGGGCGGATCGGTGCGCATCCCCGCAGCCTTCAATGGCGTCGTCGGTTATAAGGCGACGCGGGGCCGCTATTCGATGAAAGGCGTGTTTCCACTGGCGAAAAGCCTGGATTCTCTCGGGCCGCTATGCCGCACGGTGCAGGATGCGGCCTGGATCGACGCAGCGATGCGCGGTCTGTCCGCGGCAGATGTGCTGCCGCGTTTCGATCCGGCCGGCCTCTCCTTCGTCATTCCCGAGACGGTGGTTTTGGACGGTGCGGAGGCGGCGGTCGTTTCGGCCTTCGAGGCCGCGGCGGAGCGTTTGGCGCGCGCCGGGGCCCGCATCCGCCGCGTCGCCTTCCCGGAGTTCTCCGCGATCTTCGATCTGATGGCGAGACATGGCGCGCTGGTCACCGCGGAGGCTTTCGTGCTCCACCGCGCGCGCATCACCGGCCCCGAGGCGGCCGACATGGACCCGCGGGTCGTCAAGCGCACGCTGCTGGGTGAGAAAATCTCGTTGTCTGACTATGTCGAGACTCTAGCGGCACGTGAGCGGTTGATTGCCTCCTTCGAGGCGCGGCTCGGGCCAGAAGAACTTCTGCTAAGTCCAACGCTGCCTCACGTGGCGCCACAACTGCAGCCGCTTCTTGATGACGAGAGCCGGTTCTTCCACATGAACGGGAAAACCCTGCGCAACACGCTCATCGGAAATTTCCTTGATTGGTGCTGCGTTTCGCTGCCGTGCGGCATGGGTACTGATAGCATGCCTGTCGGGCTTTTAGTCTCAGCGCCAAAAGGCAGCGACGAGACGCTTCTTGCGGCTGCTTCCGCGCTGGAAGCTCTGCTAGATTGATACCGTGCCCTCCAAAGAACGTCAATTCGATGCACGGAAGGATTGCACACCTATAGTTGACTCCACGGCGAGTGACCAATCGGACTCGCATTCTTTATCTGCGACCGAGTGCCCCTCCCGCATCAGCGCGTGGCGCTGCCCGGCGGACCACGCTTCGTCAGCCGGAAATCGTCGATACGCCCTGGCGGGGCAGCGACCACCTCGCCCTTTTCGATGAGCCGGTCGCGCGGGCTCTTGCCCGTGCTCTTGAGGGGCGTGTCGCCGCCGAGAAGGGCGGTTGCTCCGTCGAGTTCGGGATCGATGAGGCTGATCGGCTGCGTCTTGATGATATCTTCGTTGGCAAGCGGCTTGCTGACGACCAGGTCCTTCAGGCCTTCCGCGCCCGGAACGTCCGTAGTCGCGGCCGCTTCGCCCAAGAGTTTGCGTATATCCTTTTCGACATAGAAGGCCAGTTTGCGCTTGCCGGCCTTCGTCAGGTTGATGCCGTCAGAACCCCTGAGGCGGACCTGCTGCCCGTTGATATCGGAGCCGGTCAGAACGAACTTTCCTCCTTCATCGACGAAGCCGTCCCAGATGTCGATGAACTGGCCGCCGACCTTCTCCACCTCTTCGCGGTAGATGCCGTTGAACGTCACCATGTCGGCGGTCATGGACGTCGATTGGAATGACGGCATTCCGACCCAGAGGACCGGAAGATTATCCTTGCGCGCAAGCGTCGCGAGTGCGTTGACGCGCTTGCGGTATTCTTCCGTCCAGGCGTCGGTCCGGAACTTCTCCTGCACGTCGCCGATCCGCATCATCTGGCGATCATTGGCGCCGAGGCTCACGACGATGACGGCGGGCTTGAGTTCCGCGACCGCGTCCGGCAGCGCCTTGGGCCAGTCGAAATAGTCGTCGCGGACGATACCCGAGGAGCCGTTGGCGCGCGTCTCGATCACGATGCCGGGCGTTGTCTCGAACGCAACCTTCAAACCGTCGCCGAGGCTGCCGGCAATGAAGTCTCCGACGACCAGGACCTTCTTGGCGTCCGGAGATTTTTCCACGACGACCGGCGCGGGCGGCGGCGCCGCGGCTGGCCGCGCCTTGGCCCGGCCCGGGCGAGTCTGCCTTGGCTCCGCAGGTTGCGCCCGGCGCTTCTGTATGCGCTGAGGCCGCGGCTGGCGACGAAGATCGTATTGATCCTCGTAATAGACGCGCCTTTGCGGCGTGAAGACCCCGAAGAGTCTTTGCAGCACATTGCGCCGCGGCACCCGCTCCTGCGCCTCGGCCACAGTGGCAAAGAAGCCGGCGGTGACCATCGCTGCCGCGCCGACCACGACCGGAGCCAGCCGAAGCAAACGCGAAAGCAGTCCCTTCCCCCGGTATCGGATGGCAAACATGATCATTTCACCGTCGAATGGCAGACATTCCCGCAAGCATACGCCAGATCACGGCGAATGGCACCGATTGATCGGGAATCGCCGTGATGGGGAAGGCTGCGGGGGTGCGTTCACCTGCGCAGGGCGCGCAACAGATGCTGTGTCGGCTCCCCGTCCGGCGCCAGGCCGTTCTGGGTCTGGAACGCCTGGATTGCTGCTTTCGAGCCCGAGCCGAAGTTGCCGTCGACCTCGCCGTCGTAATAGCCGAGTTCCTTCAACCGGTTCTGAAGTTCGAATTTTTCGCTGATGTCGAGCGAACCGTCCGGACGCGGCCAGCGTTGCTGCATGCCGGCATATCCTGCGATCTGATCGGCAAGAAGCCCGACCCCGAGCGCGTAGGAATCGGAGGCGTTATAGCGCTTGATGACGAAGAAATTCTTCGTCATCAGGAAGCCGGGACCGTTGCCGCCGCCGGGCAGCTTCAGTTCGGCCCGCATCTTCGGATTGCTGAAGCCCTTGCCACCCGGACGGGCGAAGCCGAGGGCCGCCCACTGGCCGAGCGTCTTGGTCTGGCCCGAATATTTTGCCGCATTGGCCGGCGGGACGACCTCGTAACCCCATGTTTCGCCGGGTCGCCAGCCGTTCTTCCGCAAGAGATTGGCGGCCGTTGCAAGCGCGTCGGGCACCGAGTTCCAGATATCCCGATGGCCGTTGCCGTCGGCATCGACCGCATAGAGCAGATAGCTCGTCGGAATGAACTGCGTGTGTCCCATGGCGCCCGCCCAGGAACCCGTCAGCTCGCGCGGGGTGATGTCGCCGCTCTGCAGGATCTTCAGTGCTGCGATGAGCTGGGTTCTTGCAAATTTGGACCGCCTCGAATCGGCATAGGCAAGGGTCGCCAGCGCCCGCGGCACGTAGTGCAGCCGGTCGTCTTTCTGGAGGATCGCGCCGTAGTTCGATTCCATCGACCAGATGGCGAGCAGGATGGATTTGTCAACGCCGTAGTGCCGTTCGAGGGCGTTGAGCGTGCGGGCATGCTTCGCCGCCATTTCCTGGCCTATCCGCTTGGTATACGGATTGACACGCGCGTCGACATACTCCCAGATCTTGTGCTTGAATTCGGGCTGATAGGCCGCCTTCTCCAGCACCGCCGGGTCAGGCGTCTTCACGCCGGCGAAGGCCTTGCGATAGGTCGCTTGGCTGATGCCGCTCTTGGCAGCCGTTGCATAGAAGTTATTGATCCAGTTTTGAAAACCTTGATCCGCGCGCGCGGGCGACGACCCAAAAGCGGCGGCAAAAACGAGAGCGGCGGCGATATGCCGGAAGAACGTCCTGCGGTTTCTCATCATCTGCTGTCGGTTCCGTTTCTCGGTGGAGCGTTCAGCCGGCGTTCATGCCGGACCGACTACTCCGAGGTTCGCAATCTGCCCGCACCAGGCCACTGGAAAGGGCAGTATGCGGTTCTTCTAGGGACCGGACGGCGCAAGCCGTACCTAGTCGAGGGAGAAGCCTACAGAAACGAAGTCAACAAAGTCTTTACCATGAAAAAATCGAGTCGTCTTCCTTCGCAAAAAATTGGGAATCGGCGACTAAATCCAATTCAATTTTCCTGTTTCAGACTAGACTGAGATGCACTGCAAGGAGGTGCCAATGACCGACAAGCGCAAAGTCCGCAAAGCCGTTTTCCCCGTTGCAGGTCTCGGGACCCGTTTCCTTCCCGCGACCAAGGCGGTTCCGAAGGAGATGCTGACGGTGGTGGACAAGCCGGTCATCCAATATGTCGTAGATGAAGCGCTCGAAGCCGGCATCGAGCATCTGATTTTCGTGACCGGCCGCAGTAAGGCGGTCATCGAGGACTATTTCGACATCCAGGTCGAATTGGACCAGACGCTGCGCGAGCGCAACAAGAAGGCGGAGATCGAACTCCTCGAAGCCATGCTGCCGAAAGCCGGCACCACGAGCTTCACCCGTCAGCAGGCACCGCTGGGCCTCGGCCACGCCGTCTGGTGCGCCCGCGATCTCGTCGGCAGCGAGCCCTTCGCGCTGCTTCTGCCCGACATGATCATGAAGGGCGAGAAGGGCTGCCTCAAGGGCATGGTCGAGCTCTACGAAGAGTCGGGTGGCAACGTCGTTGCGGTCGAGGAATGCGCGCCCGACCAGGCGCATAAATACGGGATCGTCGGGGTGGGCGAGACGGTCGGCGACGGTTTCAGGATCACCAAGATGGTCGAGAAGCCGGCAAAGGGAACGGCTCCATCGAACTTCTTCATCAATGGCCGCTACATCCTGCAGCCGGAGATTTTCCCGATCCTCGAAACGCAGGAACGCGGCGCCGGCAACGAGATCCAGCTGACCGACGGCATGGTGAAGCTCGCCGAGGCGCAGGCCTTCGCCGCCTATCACTTCCGCGGTGATACTTACGACTGCGGCGCCAAGGACGGCTTCATCCTGGCGAATGTCGCCTTCGCTCTCGAGCGCGGCGATATCCGCCCCATCGTGGAAGGACCGCTCAAGACGCTCCTGCAGGGGCTGAAGTAATCTCGCTTGTATGATCGGGAAGGCCGCGCAACGCGGCCTTCCCGATCAGCGCCGCAGCGTCAGGCCGAGGCCAACGCGCGTCGTGTCGGTCGAGGTGCCCTGGTCCCGGTCCGTGCGTTCGTAGCTGACGTCTCCGGTGAGCGCGAGATAGCGGCTCATGTCCCAGGTGAGCCCGGCGCCGGTTCGCCAGGTTGTCTCGTCGGAGGCGGTGGCATCCGAAGGAAAATCGCGCAGGGTGAGACTGTTCGAAAGCCGGCCGACAAGGGTCGAACGCAACTGATGCGTGACCACGTTCGTCAGCTCGTAATTGATCGATCCCGCCTCGCCCGGAGTGGTCGACGGATCGACATAGGTCATCACGCCGAACAGGACGTCGGTGCCGCGGTGCGGCGACCAGTTGACACGGCCGTCCAGCGAGAACCCGTTCAGGTCTCCGAGCCGTGCATCGTCGAAGCGGAAGGTCTCGTAACCGAGCGCCAGTTCCCCGTTGAGCTTCTCGCCGAGATCGACCTCCATGCCGGCGCGGCCCGCATAGCTCTCATAGGAGCGCTCGAAGCCGAACAAATCCCGACGCAGATCATAGATCGATTTGCCGACGGAGGCCTCGAGGAAGGGGATGAGCGCCGGCGAAAGCTCGTAGCCGATCCGCCCGGTGAGCGTGCCGAGATTGCGGTCGCGATCCTCTTGCGAGAGCGTCGTCCCATTGTCGAGCTCGACATCGCCATAGGTGCGGCGCTCGAAATCCACGCCGAGCGAGCCGCGAATGAGACCGAGGTCACGCTCGACCGCGGCGCCCAGTCGATAGGTATCGACGCCGGATTGGCTGTCCGCATTGGCGATGGCGTTCGGGTCGTTCGCATCTTCGCGTTCGAAACTGTAGCCCGTCCTCAGCCTTGCGATGGTCTCCGCGCCGAGGTCGAGGCGCAGTTCTGCGTCGATGTCGGCGCGCGGCTCCTCCTGGCCCTCGCCGGATATGTTGTCCTGGATCACGCCTTCGCCGGTCACGCTGAGCTGATGGCGGGACCAGTCGGAAGTGAGCGACCCCTTGAGCCCGGTCTCCATGAAGCTCCGGCTCTGGCTGCTGCCGCCGTTCTTCTGCCGTTCGTGGTTGAAAGTCTCACTGAGCGCCGGCTTCAGAACGAAGGTGCCGATGCGAATTCCGGGTGCCTGGCCGTCATCCGGATCGATCCGCCTCCGCAACCCGTCGATCGTCTCCTCGCGCCGGTTCAGGCGGTTGAAGTCCTCGTCCAGGGCCGGCGAGAGATCGGTGCCGGCAACGGCGCCGGTCTCCTGCGGGTCGATTATGGTGGGAACCGGCTGGTCCGCAGGGGCCGCGACAGAGACGTCCGCCGGGGGCGGATTGCCGGGGCTTTGCGCGCTCGCCGGCGCACAGGCGAGGAATGCGCAGGACGCCAGCAGCCATGCCGGCGGCTTCACACGCAAGGCGCCCGCCATCATCGAGCGTGAGATCTTGGGCACCATGCGCCGTCTGTCCGCAAATCTGATTGCAATCGTTTCGCAATCGTAAAGGCGCGTGGTTAATCAATCGTTTCTCTACCGCACTTTCCGAACGCGGATGTGCTCAGATCTGCTCGACCTTCAGGTGGCGGCCGCTGCTCGCGACGATGCGCACGCGTGTGCCGACCGGAAGGTCGGGCCCTTCGACGGACCAGGTCGTGTCGTCGAGCCGGACGCGTCCGCGGCCTTCCGCGATCGGCTGCTCGAGCACTGCCGTCCGTCCGACGAGGCTTTCGCCGCGCCGGTTGAGCAGCGGCTCGTCGCTCCCGGCGGAAGAGGAGACGAAGCGCCGCCCGATGAGGACGGAGGCGACCGAAAGCAAGGCGAAGGCGACGAACTGCACCTGCCAGCCCCAGAACGGCGCATCCCAGAAGAAGAGCGAGAGGGCCCCGGTGACGAGCGCGGCGAGCGCGATCCACACGAGGAAGACGCCGGGCAGGACCAGCTCCGCCGCCAGCAGCAGAAGGCCGAGGACCCACCAGCTCCAGGGGCCGAGTTCGAGGATGATGCGCGTGATCATGGGCGATCCTCAGGGCGTTTCCGATGGGATGGACGGCCCTGTCCGGGGCGTAGACTGGCGTTGGCGCGGGGAGGACGCGGTGCCTTCACCGAAGACCTCCTTCGCGATCGCGCCTATGCCGCCGAGTGAACCGATGAGCGACGAGGCTTCCATCGGCATCAGGACGATCTTCTGGTTGTTCGCAGTTCCGATCGCGGCAAGGGCCTCGGTATATTTCTGCGCGACGAAATAGTTGATCGCCTGCACGTCGCCGGCGGCGATCGCCTCGGAGACCATCCGGGTCGCCTTGGCCTCCGCCTCCGCCAGGCGCTCGCGCGCCTCCGCCTCGCGATAGGCGGCCTCGCGCTGACCTTCGGCCTGGAGGATCGCCGATTGTTTCGCGCCTTCGGCACGCAGGATCTGCGCATTTCTGGAGCCTTCCGCTTCGAGCACCTGCGCGCGCTTCTCGCGTTCCGCCTTCATCTGCCGTGCCATGGCGTCGACCAGGTCTTTCGGCGGCGCGATGTCCTTGATCTCGATGCGGGTGATCTTGATGCCCCAGGGATTGGCGGCCTCGTCTACGACGTGGAGTAATCGATCGTTGATCGTGTCGCGGTTCGACAGGAGTTCGTCGAGGTCCATCGATCCCATGACGGAGCGGATGTTGGTCATCGTCAGGTTGAGGAGCGCGTTTTCCAGATTGGCCACCTGATAGGCCGCCTGTGCGGCGTTCAATACCTGGTAAAAGGCGACGGCATCCGCGGACACGCTCGCATTGTCCTTGGTGATGACCTCCTGCGTCGGAACGTCTAGCACCTGCTCCATGACGCTCAGCTTGGAACCGATGCGGTCGATGAAGGGGACGATGAGATTGAGCCCCGGCTCCATCGTTCTCGTGTAGCGGCCGAAACGTTCGACCGTGTAGCGGTAGCCCTGCGGTACCGTCTTGATCCCGGCAAAGAGCACGAGGATCACGACGACGACGAATGCGACGACTGCGATATCCATACCGCCCATGACAGCCCCTTCCTTCTGCAACTCCAGCGTTTGGAGTCGCGCCCGATTGATCAGGTGGCGATTCGCCGGGATAATTCAAGCACCGAGCGATGCCGGATGAACTTTACAGCCAGCCCTCAAGCTCCCGGCGCACCACATGGTTGAGCACGGCCATGCCTTCGGGACTGTCGTTCAGGCAAGGGATATGGGCGAATTTCTCTCCGCCGTTATGGTGGAAGCTCTCGGCGGCCTGGCCGGCGATCTCTTCGAGTGTCTCCAGACAGTCGGAAACGAAGCCCGGATTGATGACGGCGATCCGCTTCACGCCTTCCTTGGCCAGCCTTTCCACGGTGGCGTCCGTATAGGGCTGCAGCCACTCTTCCGGGCCGAAGCGCGACTGGAAGGTGACCTGAAGCCTGTCCTGTGGCCAGCCGAGTTTTTCGCGGAGCAGCCGCGCAGTCTTCTGGCATTGGCAATAATAGGGGTCGCCCTTTTCGAAATAACTCTTCGGAATGCCGTGGAAGGAGGCGAGCACCAGTTCCGGCTCCCAATCAAGAGTCGCGAGATGCTTGGTAATCGAGGTGGCCAGTGCATCGACATAGACCGGGTCGTCGTGATAGGGCGGCACGGTTCTGAGCGCCGGCTGCCAGCGCATCTTGAGCAAGGCCTCGAAGGCCTTGTCGTTGACGGTGGCGGTTGTGGCGGCGGCATATTGCGGATAGAGCGGAAAAACGAGTATCCGGTCGCATCCGGCCTTCTGCAGCGCCTCGATACGCGATGCGATCGAGGGCTGGCCGTAGCGCATCGCCCAGTCGACGACGACTCGCGGCTGGCCGCCAAAGGCCTCGGCCATCAGTGCCGCCTGGTTGCGGGTGTAGGTTCTGAGCCAGCTTTCGTTCAGTTCCTTGTTCCAGATGAGCTCGTAGGCCTTGCCGACCTTGCGCGGCCGGGTGTTGAGCACGATGCCGTAGAGGATCGGATACCAGAAGAGACGCGACCACTCGATCACGCGCCTGTCGCTCAGGAACTCCCTGAGATAGCGGCGCATGGAGGTCACGTCGGTGCCGTCCGGCGTGCCGAGATTTACCAGGAGCACGCCCAGCTTCCCGTAGCCGACGGCGGGGTGTTCGGTGTTCGCATCCATGGCTGTCATCCCGGTCCTCGTGAGGCGGCCGCGCTTCTGCGTGGCTGCGCGGCAGTTTCAACTCCTTCTAAAAAGAAATACCGGCGCGGGAAAGCCCGCGCCGGTCGCAAATGTCGAGGCAAATTGTCTTACTCGGTCGGGATGTCCAGCTCGCGGCCGATTTCGAGCGCCCGCGGCGCGGGATCGCCATTGGCCGCCGATATGCGCTTCCATTCTGTGCCGCTTCCATAGAAGGACTGGGCGAGGTCCCACAGCGTGTCGCCTCGGACGATGACGTGCTTGCGCGGACCTTCGGCTGCGGCCGCTGCCTCGGCCGAAGGCTCCGGGGCTGGGGCGGCAGTTCCGCCTTCGGCCGGCTCTGCGGCGGCTTCCGGCTCCGGTGCAGCGCTCGGCGACGCTTCCGGCGCGGCGGCCACTTCCGTTATGCGGCCGTCGGTGTAGGGCTTGAACGGCTGATGGGCGGCAAGATAGTCCGCAAGCACAGTTTCGAGGCCCGGGCCGTAGTCATAGGCGTTCTCGCCCTTGTCCTTGAAGACAGCGTAACCATCGCCGCCGCCGCGCATGAAGTTGTTGCTGACGAGCGAATAGGTCTTTTCCGGATCGAGTGCGACGAAGGCGTCGCCCTCCCTGACCTCGACGCTGACGAGGCGGCTGCCGGCGGGCTTCGACCGATTGAAGGAATATTTGAGGCCCGCGACCTGCGGGAAGCGCCCGCCGCCTTCTTCGACCTGGCTGAGCCCGTTTTCCAGGGCTGCGCGGATGTCGGCGCCCTTCAGCTGGAAGGTGGAAAGCGTGTTCTGGAAGGGCAGGACGGTGATGACTTCGCCCATCGTCACGTCGCCGCCGTCGATCGAAGCGCGCAAGCCTCCGCCATTGGTGATGGCGACCGTCACGCCCTGGCCCTTGACGCGATCGAGCATCGCGTCGGCTACGAGGCTGCCCATCTCGCACTCCTTGGCGCGGCAGGTCTCGCGCGATCCATCGATCGGCGCCTCGGTTTTGGCAATCACTTTCGACCGCAACTCTTCGATGGGCTTGGCGAGTTCCTTGACGCGCGCGACCACGGCCTCGTCCGGCTTCACGGACGAATCGACAAGGATCGGGTCGCCCTTGGCGGCCTTGACCACGCCGCTGTCGTCGAAGGTCACCACGAGATCGCCGAGATATTTGCTGTAGGAGCCGGCCTGTACCACCGGCACCTTGTGGCCGCCGGGATTGTCGACCATCGTCGGGTAGGGGCCTTCGGCCTTTTCGTCGGTGTTGGAAAGCAGGCTGTGGGAGTGGCCGCCGACCACCACGTCGACGTCCGGGATCTTGGCGATCGCCGCGAGGTCGCGCGGATAGCCGACATGGGTGAGCGCGATGATCTTGTTGACGCCCTGCTTTTTGACCTCTTCGATCGCGCTGGTGATCGTTGCCACGTCCTCGCCGATGAGGATGTCGGGCCCGACCGACGAGAGCTCCGGCGTGTCGTTGGCCACCGCACCGACGATGCCGATCTTCTGGCCACCGACATCGAGCACGATCGACGGCTTGATCCGGTCGCCGATCTTCGACTTGTGGCTCGGCAGCACATTGGCGGTGACGACCGGGAAAGCGACCTTATCGAGGAAGCTGGCAAGGCCATCTTCGGCTTCGTCGAACTCGTGGTTGCCGACGGTCATCGCGTCGAACTTCATCAGGTTGAGAAATTCCGCTTCGGCGGCGCCCTTGTAGGTGGTGAAGAAGAGCGAGCCCTGGAAATTGTCGCCGGCGTTGAGCAGAAGCACGTTCTTGCCCGTCAGTTCCTGGCGCTGCTGGTCTATCAGCGTCTTGAGGCGGGCGACGCCTCCGAAGCACTCGTTCTTGCCCTCTTCCTCGGCCGAGCAGGTCGAATCGAATTTATTGATCGATTCGATTCGCGAATGAAGGTCGTTGATGTGCAGGATGTTCAATTCATAATCGGCAAAAGCTGCGCCCGACGAGAGCGCGAGAAGGGAAGCGGCAAAGAGGCCCGTTCGCATGTGTCTGATCATGGTCTGCTCCTGTGTGCTGCCGGCCGAGTTCCAGGTAAGACGCGCCGCGCTGTAGCGGATGTTTTCACCAGTCGAGATCGACTTCAAGCCGCAAACGCAAGCCTTCTTTGCCGGATTTCAGATAGGGTTAAGCCCACTCGAAGAGAAAAAGGCCCCGTTCCAGGGGCCTTGCTCGTGGGTCCGGAGGCTTCAGCCGCGGCGCGCCAGCGAGAACTGTGCGCCGGAGTCCGTCGTGCAGTTCAGCTGCGCCGGCGTTGCCAGTGCGCAGTTGACCTTGGACTGGGTGTTGCGCACCAGCGACGTCATGTTGATTTCCACCAGCGTCGGGCTGACGTTCACGTAGTTGCCGGAGGCGAGAAGCTGGTTCGTGTCCGTCGTGCGCGTCGAGAAGGTGCCGCCTGCGAAAGTGGAGACGATGCCGTTCGGATCGACCCAGGAACCCTCGACACCCGTCGCCTGCGGCGCCGAAGACATTGGCCGCAGTTCCCGAGGCTGCGACTGACAGGATGCCAGCGCGGCGGCAGTTGCCAGGAGGGTGAGGATGGCAAATGGCTTCATCGGCGTTTCTCCCGCGTCACGAGTTGAGCGGGATGCGAACGCAAAACCGCTTCATGCTGTCCTGTCCCCGCTCTACCGCATAATTCCGTGTATCGGAACCGATCCGGGCACAATTGTGCAGCGTTTCCAAGCGCCGCAGCGACCGTTGTGCGCTTTTTGAGACACGCGGTGCTGCAGTGCGCGAAACATGCCGCGATCATGAGTTGAAAGCAAGAGCGGGCATGCGCGCGGCGCGCTCGACATTCGCAAAGGAAAAGGCCCGGAGCAGGACTGCGCCGGGCCGGCAGGGCGTGCTTCGTCGCGTGATCCTCAGCGGACGAGAATGTTCCTGAACTGCCAGGGGTCCTTCGTGTCGATATCTTCCGGGAAAAGGCCCGGGCGGCCATCGAGCGGTGTCCAGTCGGTGTAGTGCCCCTCGACCGGGCCGAGATAAGGCATCTGCACTTCCAGGCAGCGCTTGTAGTCCATCTCGTCGGCTTCGACGATGCCGGCCTTCGGGTTCTCAAGAGCCCAGACCATGCCGGCAAGAACGGCGCTCGTGACCTGCAGGCCGGTGGCGTTCTGGTAGGGCGCGATGCGGCGGGTCTCCTCCAGCGAGAGGCGCGAGCCGTACCAGTAGGCATTCTTGGCGTGGCCGTAGAGCAGCACGCCGAGCTCGTCGATCCCGTCTACGAGCTCATGCTCGTCCAGGACGTGCAGTTCCGGCTGCGCCTTGCCGCCGTTGCCGAACATCTCGTGCAGCGAGAGAACGGCATCGTTGGCCGGATGATAGGCGTAGTGGCAGGTCGGGCGGTAGGAGACCTCGCCGTCCTTGTCGCGGACGGTGAAGAAGTCGGCGATCGAGATCGATTCGTTGTGGGTAACAAGGAAGCCGTATTGCGGGCCGGGCGTCGGGCACCAGCTGCGCACGCGGGTGTTGGCACCGGGCTGTTCCAGGTAGATCGCCGCCTTGCAGCCCTTCTTGTGCTTCTTGGCGTTCTTCGGCATCCAGTTCTCGTGAGTGCCCCAGCCGAGTTCGGCCGGCTGCAGCCCTTCGGAAATGAAGCCTTCGACCGACCAGGTGTTCCAGAATACATCGAGCGGCTTCGGGTGTTTCGCGCGCTGGGTATCGCGCTCGGCGATGTGGACGCCCTTGACGCCCGCTTTCTTCATCAGCTTCGCCCAGCCTTCACGATCGTCCTGGTGCGGTTCCTCGTATTTCAGTCCGAGATCGTCGGCGAGGTTGAGGAGGGCCTTCTTGACGAACCAGGAAACCATGCCGGGATTGGCGCCGCAGGTCGAAACGGCGGTCGTGCCGCCCGGGTTCTTTTCCTTTTCGCGGCGAACCGTTTCGCGCAGCGCGTAGTTCGTGCGCGCGGCATTGTCCATTTCCGCGTCGAAGTAGAAGCCGAGCCAGGGCTCGACGACCGTGTCGACGTAGAGCACGTCGAGCTTGCGGCAGAGTTTGATGAGGTCGAGCGAAGAGGTGTCGACCGAGAGATTGACGCAGAAGCCCTGGCCGCCGCCTTCGGTTAGAAGCGGCTTCAGCAGCTCCTTGTAATTGTCCCTGGTAACGGCCGCGCGCACGTGGCGCACGCCGTGGCGCACGAAGATTTCCGTATCCTTGGCATCCTCACGGGGTTCCACCACGATCAACCGGTTCTTGTCGTATTTGAAGTGGCGCTCGATCAGCGGCAGGGTGCCGTGACCGATCGAACCGAAGCCGATCATCACGATCGGGCCGGTGATCTCACCGTAAACCGGGTAGGTGGTGTCTGCCATTTTTGTCTTTCTCCTGAGAAAACGTCCCTGTGCGATGCTTGCATGCGCGCAAAGCGAGCCTCGAATTCCTGGCGGGGCCTGCATGGGTCGGGCAGATTCACGCAGGCAACAAGAAGCGCTGCAGCGGCCTTTGCACGTCTGGATAGACGCGCGGCGCTGTAGAGCACAGTTTCCTGTCACAATAAAGAGCCGGCCCGTCAACCCGGCAATTGAGACTTTGCTTAACCGGCTATCTTCAACAGTGTGGCGATGCCGGATCGATCAATGGTCATGATTTCAGGTCGATGCGATCAAAATCGTCGCTATCCGGGCAGCTTGCCACAAGCCCCTCGTGCTATAGTTTTTCGCGTGGCGATTGTTATTTTCCTGGAGCAGACCGACCGTGACTGGTGATCACCTCAAGGCCCTGATGGGCCTGCAAGCAGCAACACCGGTGTTGATCGCGCTCTACGATCCGCACGATCGACTGCGCTACGCCAATGAGGCCTTTCGTTCCGCCTATCACATCGGCGAGAACGAGGCGCCGACCTGGGCGGAGATCATGCGTCGCAACCATGCCGCGGGCAGGGGCACCGTTCTCAAGACCGACGACCTCGAAGCCTGGATCGCCGCTACGGTCCACAGACGCGGCAAGGTGCCGTTCCGCACCGTCGAGACCGATCTCCACGACGGCCGCTGGCTTTGGATGACGGAGACCGTGGACCAGAAAGGCTGGATGCTCTGCGTCGCCGTCGACATTACCGATGTACGCGCAGGGGAGCGTAAGCTTCGCCAGGACCGCGATTTCGCGCTGCGAGCCTCGCAGGTGGACGAACTCACCAGCGTGCCCAACCGGCGTTACACGATGGAGAGACTTAACGAGTTCATCCGTAACTGCGCCGAGAACCCGCACATGTGGGGATGCGTGGCGATCATCGACATCGACTATTTCAAGGCGATCAACGATCGCTACGGCCACCACCGGGGCGACGAAGTCCTGCTCGACTTCGCCCGCCAGATGCAGGAGTTCGTCCGGCGCTCCGATTGCTTCGGCCGTATCGGGGGCGAGGAGTTCATGTTGATCCTGCCCGACACCACCGTGGGCGAAGCTAATCTCATCCTCGATAGGCTGCTGGACAAGATCCGCAACGCCAGGCCGCTTTCGAACATACCGGAGTTCTTCTACACCTGTTCGGTAGGGCTTGCTGAGTATCGGGAGGGCGACAGCGTCGGCGACATCTATTCGCGCGCGGACGAGGCGCTTTACATCGCCAAGCGTGAAGGGCGCGATCGCGTGAAGCGCTATACGCTGCCCGGATCAGACCGTGAGTTCAGCCCGGATCAGGCCCCTTAGGGAATTGCCGATGTAAAGACGGCCGCTTGCGAGGTCGGCGGGAGCCAACCGCTCGACCCGTGCCCGCCGCTGGCAGATGAGCTCCGTGCGCAGAACGCCGGCGAGAAGGCCACAGGCGATCGGCGGCGTCTTCAAGTACCCGCTGCCGTCATCGAGAAAGACCGAAGATATCGTGCCCTCGCAGACTTCCCCCTTTTCGTTGAGCAGGACCACCTCGTCGGCCTCAGCCGTAGAAAACTCGCTGCGTGCCGCCTCGTAGCGGCTCCGGCGCGTCGTCTTCATCCGGAGCAGCCGGTCGCTGGAATCGAGGCGCGTCGAGGCGATCCGCACCCGCCATGCCGCGCCTTCGGCAAGCGGAACGAAGGGCGCCGTCGTCACATCGATGCTGCCGTCGCGGTCGAGCGTAAGGCGCACGCGCAGCGGCGCTCGCGCGCCCGAAACGGCTCGCCCCAGCGCCGCCTCGGCTGCGGCCGCACCCTCAAAGCCGAGGCGCCTGGCCGAGCGCGTCAGCCGCGCCAGATGCAGCCGCAGCCTCGTAAAGCCATGCTCCGGTTCGTAACGCAGCGTCTCGATCAGGGAAAAACCGGTCATCGGGCGATCTCGGCATCGCCGACGGCAAAGCGGGCCTTCAACAGGCATTCCTCATATTCTGCTTCGGCCTTGGAATCGAAGACGATGCCGCCGCCGACATTGAACACGGCCCGGCCCCCGGCAAAGAGGGATATGGTGCGGATCGCGACATTGAAGCGCATCGTGCGGTTCGGGGCGATGTAGCCGATCGCGCCGCAATAGGCGTCACGCGGACCGGACTCCAGGTCGTGGAGAATTTCCATCGCCCGCATCTTCGGCGCGCCGGTAACGGAGCCGCAGGGGAAGAGCGCTGCGAATATGTCGGCGATGCCGATATCAGGCAGAAGCTTCGCCCTGACATGGCTCACCATCTGGTGGACCGTAGGATAGGTCTCGATTTCGAAGAGCTTCGGCACGTCGAGCGTGCCGACTTCGGTGACGCGGGAGATGTCGTTGCGCAGAAGGTCGACGATCATGCGGTTTTCGGCCTGCGTCTTCTCGTCGGCGCGCATCGCTGCGATGATCGCGTCATCCTCACCGGGACTCGAGCCGCGCCGCGCCGTGCCCTTCATCGGATGCGTCTCGATCCAGCCGTCGGCGTCGACCCGGAAGAAAAGTTCGGGCGAGCGCGACAGCAGGACCGGGCCGTCGAGGGCGACGAGTGCGCCGTATTTCACCGGTTGACGCTCGATCAGCGACCAGAAGGCGGCAAGCGGATCGCCGGACCAGCGCGCATGGATCGGCATGGTCAGGTTCGCCTGGTAGCAATCGCCCTGGCGCAGGTGCCGGTGCAGCTTTTCGAAGCGCTGGCGATAAGCAGGAAAATCCCAGCCGGCGCGAGGCTCAAGGAGGAAGGGCTCGTTTTCGATGCGCCGCTGCGGCACCGCAAGCGGATGATCCTCCGCCGGCGCGTCGAAGACGCCGAAGGACATCAGCGGTGTTTCCCGGTTCTCCGGCGCGAAGGGGGCCAGTTTCTTCTCGAAAAGATGGCCCGCTTCGTAGGCCATGAAGCCCGCAATCCATTTGCCGGCGCGATGGGCCGCTTCGATTTCGCCAAGGCCGCGATGAAACTCCGCCCTCGTCCGTGCCGTGATGACGCGCAAGGGCTCAGCGAAAACCGTCGTGCGGTTCTCGCTGTCGTCCCGGAAGAGGACATAGGGCGCGTGTTCGATCATCGAGGTCGGTCGCTGTCAAATTCGGTCCGACGGGGCCAGCAAGGCCCGAGCGGGTCACGCCTTATCAAGCGCCTCCAGTTCGTCGATGAGGCCTTCAATCATCGACAGGCCCTGTGCCCAGAACGACGGATCGGCGGCGTCGAGCCCGAAGGGTGCCAGGAGTTCGGAATGATGCTTCGTTCCGCCCGCCTTCAGCATCTCGAAATACTTCTCCTGGAAGCCGCGCTCGGCGTTCTGATAGACGGCATAGAGAGAGTTCACCAGGCAATCGCCGAAGGCATAGGCATAGACGTAGAAGGGCGAATGGATGAAGTGGGGGATATAGGCCCAGTAGGTCTCGTAGCTCTCAGAAAGCCGGATCGCCGGGCCGAGGCTTTCGCTCTGCACCAACAGCCATATCCGGCCCAGGTCCTCGGCCGTCAGTTCGCCTTCCTTGCGGGCCGTATGCACCCTGCGCTCGAAATCGTAGAAGGCGATTTGCCGGACGACCGTGTTGATCATGTCCTCGACCTTCTGCGCAAGCATCGCCTTGCGCTCGCGCTTGTCCTTCGTCCGGTCGAGAAGGGCGCGGAAGGTCAGCATCTCGCCGAACACGGATGCGGTTTCCGCAAGCGTCAGCGGCGTCGAGGCCATCAGCGCGCCCTGCGCGCCGGCAAGGACCTGATGGACGCCGTGTCCGAGCTCGTGGGCGAGCGTCATCACGTCGCGCGGCTTGCCCATGTAGTTGACCAGAACATAGGGGTGCACCGAAGGGACGGTCGGATGTGCGAAAGCACCCGGCGCCTTGCCGGGTCGGACCGGCGCGTCGATCCAGCTATCGTCGAAGAAGCGTCGCGCGATCGCCGCCATTTCCGGGGCGAAGGCGTGATAGGCCGAAAGGACCGTGTCCCTGGCTTCGTTCCAGGGAATAAGCGCGTTCGGGGTTTCCGGCAGAGGCGCGTTCCGGTCCCAGAAATCCATCTGCTCCATGCCGAGCCACTTGGCTTTCATCGCATAATAGCGGTGCGAGAGGCGGGGGTAGGCGGCCTTCACCGATGCGGCCAGAGCGTCCACGACCTCGCGCTCCACCCGGTTGGCGAGATGGCGGCTGTCGGCGATATCCTCGAAACCGCGCCAGCGGTCGGAGATTTCCTTGTCCTTCGCGAGCGTATTGGTGACGAGAGTGAAGGTGCGGATATTCGCCTTGAAAGTCTCTGCAAGCGCGAGCGCTGCCTTCTTGCGCACCTCGACTGAAGGGTCCTGCAGAAGGTTGAGCGTCACTTCCAGTGGCTGCTCCTTGCCGTCCACCGAAAAGGTCAGCGATGCGATCGTCTCGTCGAAGAGCCGGTTGAAGGCGTTTGCGCCGGTCATCGACTTTTCGAGGAAAAGCTGCTCCAGCCTGTCGTCGAGCTGATAGGGCTTGTCCTTGCGCAGGTCGAGAATCCAGGGCCGATAGTGGGCGGCAAGGCTGTCGGTCGCGAGGGCGCCGTCGATCACCTTGTCGTCGATGCGGTTGAGTTCCAGCGAGAAGAACAGAAGATGCGCCGATATGTCGGTAAGCTTCGACTGGACGTCGCCGTAGAGTTTTCCGTTCGCCGGATTGGAGGTGTCGGAAAAATAGGTAAGTCCGGCAAAGGAGGCGATGCGGCCCATGAGGTCGTCCAACGCCTCGAATTCCTTCACGGCCGCGCCGATGCCCTGGTCACCGGTTCGGCCGGCAGCCTCCTTGAGCTTGCCCTTCCATTTCGCCTCGAAGGCGGTCGCGTCGGCTTCCGCCTTAGCGAGGTCGGAGCGGAATTCCTCGGAAGAGGGCGAGAGGTAGAGGTCCGTGAGCCGCCAGGACGGCAGCTCGCCGAGCTCGGTCGGCGCCGCGGTAGCCTGATCGGCCCCGGAATTCATCAGGCAGGCGCGCAGGAGGGATTGCCCGGAGGCGGCGAGACGTGGCGAGGCAAAATTCATCGTCGGTTCTCTCGTTTTGAACAGGCCTTAACCCTGAAGCGAGGCAACGGCATGGCGCCCATTGCTACCGCCCGCGATGGATAAAATGCAAGCATTTCTCAAAACAGGATGTTCAGCCGTTTGTGGGACGAATGCCGGTATGATTTGGCACATGATGCTGGCCAAAAGTACCCCGCGTGTCCCAAGCAGGAGGCTTTCGTGACATCTCATATTCTTGTCATCGACGACGATCCGGTGCAGCGGCGGCTGCTGACGAACATGATCGAGCGGCTGGGCCATGTCGCGCATCTCGCCGATAACGGGCGCAGCGGGCTCGAACTGCTGCAGCGCAAAGGCGGCATCATCAACGCCATCCTGCTCGATCTTCTGATGCCGGAGATGAACGGGCACGGCCTTCTCGAGGCGCTGGCCGAGCGTGGCATCGACATCCCGGTCATCGTCCAGACAGGGCAGGGCGGCATCGAGACGGTGGTCCAGGCGATGCAGGCCGGGGCCTTCGATTTCCTCGTCAAGCCGGTTTCGCCGGAGCGGCTGTCGATCGCCTTGGGCAACGCGCTGAAGATGGCGAGCCGCGACGGCAAGGTCAAAACCGCGCGGCGTCCGCGCGGCGGGGCCGTCGGGTTCGACGATATCGTCTCGGCAAGCCCGGCGATGATCCGCGTCATCGATCTCGCGCGCCGCGCTGCCCAGTCGAACATTCCGATCGTGCTCGAGGGCGAGTCGGGCGTCGGCAAGGAAATGGTGGCCCGCGCCATCCAGGCGGCGAGCGACCGGGCGGCGAAGCCTTTCGTCACCGTCAATTGCGGTGCGATCCCCCACAATCTCGTCGAGAGCATTCTCTTCGGCCATGAGAAGGGAGCGTTTACGGGCGCAAGCGATAAGCACAGCGGCAAGTTCGTCGATGCCGATGGCGGCACCCTCTTTCTCGACGAGATCGGCGATCTTCCGCTCGACGTCCAGGTCAAACTGCTGCGCGCGGTCCAGCAGGGCGAGATCGAGACGATCGGGGCGCGTCAGCCGCAGAAGGTGAACGTGCGCCTCATCTCGGCCACCAACAAGGACCTGATCACCGAGGTCCGCGAGGGCCGGTTCCGCGAGGATCTCTACTATCGGCTGAACGTCTTCCCGATCACCATTCCGGCGCTACGCCGGCGCAAGGAGGATATCCCCGTTCTGGTACGCGCCTTCGTCGAGCGCTTCGCCGCCGAGCAGAGACTCGAGCAGCGGCTGACGGTATCGGGCGGTGCAATGGCGCTGCTGACGTCCTACGACTGGCCGGGCAATATCCGCCAGCTCGAAAACGCGATCTTCCGCGCCGTCGTCCTTGCCGAAGGCCACGAACTCACGGTCAGGGATTTTCCGCAGGTCGCCACCCAGATACCGGGTTACATCGTTGCCGACCGCACTGGTCTGTCCTGGGGCGAAGCCGGCCCGGAACGTCGTCCCGCTTCCGGCCAGCTCGCTGCCGCCCAGGGCGATGCCGGCCCGCGGGAACAACCCGCGCATTCCGAGCAGGCCCCGGACGGCCGCCTGGAGAACGCGATCGCCAGCCTCAGCGAAGGCGGCGAGGTCAGGAAGCTCGCCGAGGTCGAGGAGGAACTGATTCGGTTTGCCCTGAAATTCTACCGTGGCCAGATGAGCCAAGTGGCGCGCAAACTGGGAATCGGTCGCTCGACTCTCTATCGCAAGCTCAAGGATTACGGCATCGATCCCGACAATCCCCTGCGTGAAGCGGCATAAAATAGGCGCATTCACACCTCATTTGCCGTGCAAATCGTTCACCGCCGTTTAGACCTTGTTAGCAAACTGTTCACTATATTATAAGGGGCGGTGAACACTGTGGCATAATTGCCATGCTGTCACCTTATTTGACAGTCATCTGAGACAGCAAAGCACGGTTGTCCGTCGGACGGGGATTGAATGCCAAATTTGTTCGGTTTGGAGGAACCAGTCGGTTCCTTTGCGCGCAGACTCTGCTCGGCGGTCGCTCGAAAGGCGCCCCAGGTCCTGGCGTCCATCGCGCTGGTTTGCTCCCTTGTCACACCCGGCATGGCGCCTCCGGTCGAGGCCGCCGGCCAGACACGCACCCTCAAGCTCTATTTCATCCACACCAAGGAAAAGGCGCAGATCACCTACAAGCGCAACGGTCGCTACGATCAGAAGGGTCTGCAGCAGATCAATCGCTTCCTGCGCGACTGGCGGCGAAACGAGCCGACCAAAATGGACCCGCGTCTGCTCGATCTCGTCTGGGAAGTTTACCAGAAGAGCGGTTCGCGCGACTACATCCATGTCGTTTCCGCCTATCGCTCCCCCGCCACGAACGGCATGCTGAGGTCGCGGTCGAAGGGCGTCGCGAAGAAGAGCCAGCACATGCTCGGCAAGGCGATGGACTTCTATATACCGGACGTGAAGCTAAAGACGCTGCGCGAGGTGGGCATGAAGTTCCAGGTCGGCGGCGTCGGCTATTATCCGACTTCCGGTTCGCCCTTCGTCCACATGGACGTCGGCGGGGTACGCGCCTGGCCGCGCATGACGCGCAACGAGCTCGCGCGGCTTTTCCCGGACGGCAAGACCATGCATATTCCCTCCGACGGAAAGCCGCTGCCGGGCTATGAGCAGGCGGTGGCCGATTACAAGCGCCGCGTCGGCGCATCGGCGATCCAGGTCGCAGGCGGCGGCGCCAAGGGTCCGGGTGATACCGGCAAGCGCCGCAATCTGTTCGCTGCGCTCTTTGGCGGAGGCGGCGACGAGGACGAAGAACCCGCGGCAATCGCTGCCGGTGGCGGCGAAGAGGAGGCCCCGGCCAAGGTGCAGACCGCATCCGCCCCGGCGGCCCAGGATGCGCTTCCCGGTGTTGCCGGTTCCACCGCGGCGCCTGCGGAGCAGCAGGATATCAACGCACCGGTGCCGGCCGTGCGACCGGCATTCAAGGAAACCCCTGCTGATGGCGGCGTAGCGGTTGCACTCGTCGCGCCGGAGAAAAACAGTGCCCAGGAGGCGCTGGCAGCCGCCATGCCGCAGACGCCGGTCGTGCCTTCGGAATTCGCAGATCTGAGCACTCTCAAGGTTCCGGTTCCGCAAATGCTCGACCGTCGCGACATGAACACTCTGATCGCCAACGAGACGCTCGTCGCCTCCACGGAGGGCCAGGCTCAGGAGTTCGGTTTCGTGCCGGTGCCGGGAATGCGTCCGGCCGGCGAAGAGGCACTCGCGGCCGTGGCGCACGCCGAGGTCACTATTCCCGCTTCCGCGGATCGGCCTGCGCTCGCTTCGGCGGCACAGCCGCCGGCCGCCGGCACACGCGTGGCCCTCGCCGCACCGACCAGCGAGGATCGGGCGCCTGCATTTTCTCCGGCGGTCGAGGTCGCCGCCTATGCGCCGCAGCCGGGTTCCGGCTCACGTGAGGCGATCTTCGACAGCGTCTTCGACACGGAGGCTGATGCTCCCTCGAAGGGCGCCCGCCCCAAGAGGCAGGATGCCGCGGCGAAGAGCCGGTCTTCCGTTCGCACGGAACCGAAACTGACGCAGAAGATCATTTCCGAGTGGGCACTTTCCGCGGGCCGTGTGGCGACCCTTTCGAAGCCGGTCAAGGCGCCCCGCTTCGTCAGCAAGTCGCTCCGGGTCGCTCCGACGACCGTTTATGCGGCCGGCTTCACCAGCAATAGCGGAGCGGTCGATACGGCGCGCTTCAGCGGCAGCGCGGTCAACTTCATGGAAGTGAAGAAGTTCAGCACAAACTGAGCCCTCGATTGCCGCTTACATTTAAAAGCCCGCCAGGTCAGTCCGCCGGCGGGCTTTTTGCTCGTATCAGGCCGCGTCCTCGGCTTCGGCGGCAGGGATCATGCCCAGCGCCTGCAGGTAGGTGTCGAGGATCGCTTCCTGTTCCATGCGCTCGTCGGCGTCCTGCTTGCGGATCGATATCACCTTGCGCAGGATCTTTGCATCGAAGCCCATCGATTTTGCTTCGCCATAGACATCCTTGATGTCGTCGGCGATGGTCTTCTTCTCTTCTTCCAGCCGTTCGATCCGTTCGATGAAAGCGCGAAGCTGGTCGCGGGCAATGCCGTGAGCATCCGACATGGTCGTCTCCTTGTGGGGATGAATTTTCCGGGTGCTGTGAACTGCCGTGAACGGCCGCCGAGGTCAAGGGCGATTGCGCAACAACACAGGCATTTCCCGCGCAGGTCCTACTCCTTCGGGCGATTGCGCTCGAACGCGGCTTTCTGTTCGGGCGAGACCTCACCCTGGTTCTGCGACCGCCATTCCTCATAGGGCATGCCGTAGACGATCTCCCGGGATTCCTCCTTGCTCAACGTCACGCCGGAAGCCTCCGCCGCCTCGCGATACCAGTTCGACAGGCAATTGCGGCAGAAGCCGGCGAGATTCATCAGGTCGATGTTCTGGACGTCGCTGCGTTCGCGCAGATGCTCGAGCAGCCGCCGGAAGGCCGCGGCCTCGAAAGCGGTGCGCTGTTCCGGGCCTATTTCGCTCATCGGGGTGGCCTCCTCTTCTTCAGTCGCTGTAAGCACCCGTCCGGGACGGGTGGCGCTGGTAGGCATGAAGCTCCGGCAGGTCGTTGAGCGCCGCAAGGATGGGCGCCAGACGTTCCGTCCAGGCGGCGACGCCCGCGGCATCGGCGATCAGGTCCTGGCGGACCTCTATCAGCGCATGCGCAATCCCGGGAGCCATGCAGTGCCGGTACATAGTATCGCCACGCAGCGCGCCGTCATAGGGCTCGTTGTTGCCGACGACGATGTCGCCGGCCGCCTCCAGCCGTTCGATCAGCGGAAAGACGGCGCGCGGGTCATTGTCCCAGAGAACCGAGGCATGCCAGGGGCGTGCCACGCCCTTCCAGAGGGGCGTGAAGGAATGCAGGGAAATGACGAGAGGTGCTCTTCCGCCGGCGGCGGCGGACCGGGCGATGGTCTCGGATACGGCCTCGTGATAGGGGCGGTGAAAGCGCCTTATGCGGTTCTGCCATTCCTCGTCCGAGATCGGGTGGTTGCCCGGAACGATCGCGCCATCGGAAATCTTCATGATCAGGGTGGGGTCGTCTTCGCCGCGATTCGGATCGATCAGAAGGCGCGAGAAACAGCCCAGCACGGCCGGCGCGTCAAGTGCGGCCGACAATTGCCGCGTCAGCGGTTCGATGCCGATATCGTAGGCGATGTGACGCGCGAAGGCGCTTTCGGGCAGACCAAGCCGGCCATATTCCGGCGGCAGCCGGTTCATCGCATGGTCCGCAACCATCACGAGACCCTTTGCCGGATCGCCCCCGGTGATCTCGTAAGGAGAGTAGTGCTGCATTCCGCTCCCGCCAGGCTAAAGGTACCCACCTGATTGCACGCAAAGCCGCCATTCGCAAGAAAAACGCGAAGCTCTTATGCCGTTCTGTTACAGGAATGACGATTATAATCGATTAGAGTTGCGTTGACTTTCGGGGCTGGGCGTCGCAAGAAAGTGCCACGCAAATCAAAACGGAGTTCCGTAGGAAGCCGTGTCTAGATATCCTTTTTCCAGAGTGAAGCCGGGGTCGATGACGTTTGGATCCATCCTCCTGTTTTCCTTGGCAATTTCCGCTTCATTTCTCTCTGCCGGCGATGCCCGCGCCGATTTTCGAGTCTGCAACGGGACGCAGACTCTGGTCGGCGTGGCGATCGGTTATCGGGCCAAGGAAGGCTGGGTGACGGAAGGCTGGTGGCAGGTTCCGGCGACGACCTGCGCCACGCTGATCGAGGGCGAACTTCAGTCCCGATATTATTATCTCTATGCGGAAGATGCGGCCAAGGGCGGCCGTTGGACAGGCGACGTCAACATGTGCGTGGCCGAGAACGAGTTCAAGATCGTCGGTGTGCAGGACTGCTTCGCCCGCGGCTTTCAGCGCATGGGATTCAAGGAATACGACACGGGGCGGCAGGGAAGCTGGATGGTTCAGCTTTCCGACACGCCCGGCACGCAGGAAAGCCAGAATTGATGAGACGGAACAGGAAAGTCAAAATCCTCGCAACACTCGGACCGGCATCGGCCGACGAGCAGATGATTCAGAAGCTGCACGAGGCGGGGGCCGATCTGTTCCGTATCAACATGAGCCATGCAAGCCATGAGGTCATGCGCACGCTGATCGAGCGGATCCGTGTGGTCGAGGCGCGCTGCGGCCGTCCGATCGGCATCCTCGCCGATCTGCAGGGGCCGAAGCTGCGTGTCGGAAAGTTCGCCGAAGGCAAGGTCGAACTCAAGATCGGCCAGACCTTCACGCTCGACAACCGCGATGTGCCCGGCGACAGCCACCGCGTCTATCTTCCGCATCCGGAGATCCTCGAAGCGGTGAAACCCGGCCATCGCTTGCTCATCGACGATGGCAAGCTGCATCTGCGCGCCGAAAAGACCGATGGCAAGAGCATCGTCACCACGGTCGTATCCGGCACGCGAATTTCGGATCGCAAGGGCGTGAGCCTGCCCGATACGCTGCTTGGCGTCGGCGCGCTGACGGATAAGGACCGCGTCGACCTCGACGCCGTTCTGGCGACAGGGGAGGTCGACTGGGTGGCGCTTTCCTTCATCCAGCGCCCTGAGGACCTTGCCGAGGTCCGCAAGATCGCCCGCGGCCGCGTTGGACTGATGTCGAAGATCGAGAAGCCGCAAGCGATCGAGCGGATCGACGAGATCATCGAACTTTCGGATGCGCTGATGGTGGCACGCGGCGATCTCGGCGTCGAAATGCCGCTCGAATCCGTGCCCGGGCTTCAGAAGCAACTGACGCGTGCCTGCCGGCGAGCGGGCAAGCCGGTCGTCGTCGCCACGCAGATGCTCGAGTCGATGATCTCCTCGCCCGTGCCGACGCGCGCAGAAGTGTCGGACGTGGCGACCGCCGTGTTCGAGGGTGCCGATGCGGTGATGCTTTCGGCCGAATCCGCCTCCGGCGAGTACCCCGTCGAGGCGGTTTCGACGATGGCGTCGATCGCCAGCAACGTCGAGCGCGATCCGCATTATCCGGGGATCATCTACGCTCAGCGCACGCCGCCGGAAGCAACGGGCGCGGACGCCATCTCGCTTGCCGCTCACCAGATCGCCGAGACGCTCAAGCTTGCCGCAATCGTGACCTACACCTCCTCTGGCACCACCGGCCTGCGCGCTGCGCGCGAGCGCCCCCAGGTGCCTGTCATCGCGCTTTCGCCGATCGTCCAGACGGCCCGCCGCCTTTCCGTGGTGTGGGGGTTGCACTGCGTCGTCACAGAGGACGCGACCGATCTCGATGATATGGTCAACCGCGCCTGTCGGATCGTCTCGACGGAAGGTTTCGGCAAGCCGGGAGACCGCATCATCGTTACCGCCGGCGTGCCGCTCGGGACCCCCGGCGCCACCAACATGTTGCGCATCGCCTATATCGGCTCGGACGGCCAATCGGGCATTTGAGCTGCCGCGGTTCGATCGAGCGCATTTCGAAACAGCCCCTCATCCGCCTGCCCGCACCTTCTCCCCGCAAGCGGGGCGAAGGGACTCGAAGGGCCGGCTTCGTCCCCTCTCCACGTTCAAAATGCATCTTGATCGGGAGAACGGACGGCTGGCGACGCCTGTTGCCAGCCGCCGCGGAGCGGTGGGAGTCTGCCGTTCGTCCCCTTCGCACCCGCCCGCGGGGAGAAGGTCGCCGGCAGGCCGGATGAGGGGCATTGATCGCGTCCTCAGGTACCGGTCACGTTCGGCTGCCGGCAAGCTTTTCCGCGAGTTCGCCGAGTTGCTCCTGCGCCTTCCGGTCGGAGGGGTAGATGTCGAGGAATTGCTGCCATGCGCGCATGGCAAGTTCATCCTTCCCGGCGGCCTCGAGCATAGTGGCCATGCCGGCGAGCGCACCGAAATGGCGAGGCTCCAGGGCAAGGACATGATTTATGTCGGACATCGACTTGCGGAAGTTGCCCATCTGGTAGTGCAGCGTGGCGCGGCGGTTCCAGCCTTCGACATAGTCGGGGGCAAGCGCGATCGCCTGGTCGAGAAGGTCGAGCGCTGCCGTCTGCTTTTCATCGGCAATCGCCTTGTTGGCCCATTGCATCAGGAGATTCACGGTCGCGCTGCCGGAATCCTGCCACTCGAGACGGATGCGATCGGCCACCTGCCTGGCCTTGTCCTCATCGCCTTCCTTCTTGAGATCGGCGAAGAGGGCGTCGACACGCTCTTTAGGAGTGGTAAGCGCAGCGACCTCGGCCTGAGGCGAGGGCTCTGCCGCGCCGAGCGGCGCGGCGGCCACAATCGCGGCGGCGGTCATGGCAAGGGATGCCAGAATCAAGTTCACAAAAATACGCATGGCGGACATCGTAGCCCGCCATGAAACAAGATCAAATCAATTCTGGGAAATCGGCGAGCAAGCCGCCGTGTTCCGGATTTGCCTCGGATCGCCGTCCATTCGGAAAATGCGGTAACCCAAGTGCTACGGCCTTTGCGCATCCGCCAAGACGCGCGGCGCTGCAGGCAAAGCCTGCAGCAAGCATCAGCCCTGGCGTGCCTTGAAGCGCGGGTTCAGCTTGTTGATGATGTAGACGCGGCCCTTGCGACGAACCAGACGGTTTTCGCGGTGACGGGTCTTCAGGGACTTGAGCGAATTCTTGATCTTCATTTTTCCTGATCCGCAGGGTTTCGGGGAACGAAAATTCGCCCGGTAATTCCAACAATCAAAAGCGCGCCGTTCAGCGCGCTGTTCAAGTAGGCAGGCACATACCGTGTCGCCCCAATCGTGTCAACCGCGTGACGGGGATTTTGCCGCCTATCCCCGCCTTCCATGACGTCCCGGTCAGAGCAGACGGGTGAAATGCCCCATTTTACGGCCGGACCGCGCCTCGGCCTTGCCGTAGAGATGAAGGAGCACATTACGTTCGGCAAGCAAGTCCGGAACGCGGGCGATGTCGTCGCCGACCAGGTTCTGCATCACGCAATCCGAATGGCGCGACGGGTCGCCGAGCGGCAGGCCCGCAATCGCGCGGATATGCTGCTCGAACTGCGAAACGACGCAAGCGGCCTCCGTCCAGTGGCCGGAATTGTGTACGCGCGGCGCGATCTCGTTTGCGACGACGCCTCCGTCGGCCAGAACGAAGAACTCGACACCGATGACGCCGACATAGCCGAGCGCATCGAGGATGGTGGTTGCCGCCTTGCGGGCGGCCTCCGTGGTCGAGCCGCCGACGGACGGGGGCACGGTCGACGTGTGGAGAATGCCGTTGCGATGCACATTTTCGGCAGGGTCGAAACAGGCGGTGGTGCCATCGGGCGCGCGCGCGGCGATGACCGAGATCTCCCGGTCGAACGGAACGAAGCTTTCGAGGATCAGCGGGACCTGTCCGAGCGCGACATAGGCGCCGGCCGGATCGTCGGCAGCGGAACGGAAGACGCGCTGGCCCTTGCCATCGTAGCCGAGCCGGCGGGTCTTGAGCACGCCGGCCCCGCCGAATTCCGCAAGGGCGGCCTCCAGGTCGGCCTGACTGTCGACGGGATGGAATCCGGCGGTGGCGATGCCGCAGCCGTTGATGAAGCGCTTCTCGACGAGACGGTCCTGCGCCACTTCCAGCGCTTTCGGCGGCGGAAAGACCGGCCGCGAACGGGCGAGTTGCTCGGCGGCCGAGACCGGGACGTTCTCGAATTCGTACGTGATGAGATCCGCCAAGCGCGCAAGCTCGTCCAACCCGCGCGGATCGTCGTAGGCGGCAACGATCTGGTCGTTCGCCACCTGCGCCGCCGGACAGTCCGGCTGCGGCTCGAGCACCACGGTGCGGAAGTTCAGGCGGGCAGCGGCCATGGCCAGCATGCGGCCGAGCTGGCCGCCACCGATGATGCCGATGGTCTTCATGCCTCGTCTACCGGATATTCCGCGACCGATACGGTCTGCTGTTCGCGCCAGTCGTCGAGACGGTCGGCGAGGTCTTCGTCCCCGAGCGCCAGCACGGCGGCGGCCAGAAGTGCCGCATTGATGGCCCCCGCCTTGCCGATCGCAAGCGTGCCGACCGGAATGCCGGCCGGCATCTGCACGATCGACAGCAGGCTGTCCTGGCCGGAAAGCGCTTTCGACTGGACCGGAACGCCGAAGACCGGAAGCGGCGTCATGGCCGCGCACATGCCGGGAAGATGAGCTGCACCGCCGGCGCCGGCGATGATCACCTGGAACCCCTCGTCGCGCGCGCCCTTGGCGAAGCGGACCAGCCGGTCGGGCGTGCGATGGGCGGAAACGATCCGGGCTTCATAGGCGATGTCGAGCGCCTCGAGCGTGTCGGCCGCGTTCTTCATCGTCTCCCAGTCCGACTGGCTTCCCATGATGATGGCGACGGGCGGGGGCGTAGTATCGGTCACGTCTCGGTCCATTTCAGGCGATGATGTCGGGAATGATCTGGTCTTCGATCTTGGTGATCTTGTCCTTGATGGCCAGTTTCTTCTTTTTCATGCGCTGGACGCGCAAGGCGTCGCAGCCCGTCTGGATCATCGCGTTGATTGCCGCGTCGTAGTCTTCGTGTTCCTGCCTCAGGCGCGCGATAGTCAGTCTGAGTTCGGCCTGGTCCTGGTCCGGCATGCAAAGCGATCCCCATAAGCCCGGCTTCGCCGATCCGCGATCCGGAAATTCCTGCGTCGCTCTACCACATCTTGGTTAGCGACGGGAAGTTACCCGGCGTCATCATTTCGCCTTCGACAAATGAAAAATGGCATGGCACAGTAAAAAGGTTTCAACCATGGAACATCCGGCATTTGCGTGCCGGATGCAAGCTAAAGGAAGGGACTGCCAATGACCATTGAGGCTCATCTTGCAACGCTTGAGAAAAAACATGGCGTCCTCGAAGAGGAGCTACACGAGGCTCTGAACTCTCCGTCCTGCGAGGACGAACTGATCAGCGAACTCAAGCGACGGAAGCTGCGCATCAAGGACGAAATCGAAAGACTCCGTTCCTCGACGCACTGAGCGTGAACGGTATTCCCGATTGCATCGGGGCGCATCGCCACTCGTACTGCACCTATCCTTGATCGTAGCCGTTCAAGGATAAAACATGAAGCAGATCAAAGTGCTACTGCGACCTTTGCGCTGTAGCGGCGATGCGACGATAGGGTCAAAACAATCCCGAAAAGACAGATTGCATTGCTTGACCGGGCCAAGGTCCGGTCGGCTTTGCGCGGCCGAGCGGAATGTCAGGACCAGAATTGGTCCAGCCAAAGGTTGAGCCGGTCGAAGCCCGGCTTGTTGATCGCGTAGATCCGCCGTGTTCCGCTGGTCGATACCGATACCAGGTTGCAGTCGAGCAGGGCTTTGAGATGCTGAGAGACGGCGGGCCGGCTGATCGGCAGACCTTCGGCGAGCTCGTTGACGGTCCTTGGCGCGCGCCTGAGCTCCTCCAGCAGATGGCGCCGGTTCGGATCCGCAATTGCATCGAATGGGTCCGCGATCGTCATGAATGGACGTTAGGCGAATTGCCCCAGGGCGGCAAGGAAATTGTGCGGTGCGGAATTGCGCTTCGCGCCGCAGCATCAGTTACACCCCTCCAGATAGGATGCTCCGGAGCCCATCCCAAACGAGCTTCGAGCCGGCAAGGAAGGCCATCGTGTACATGAACGGATAAAAGACCTGCGGCTTCATCCGCCGGACGATCCAGGCGCCGCAGGCGGTCGCGACCATGGCCAGCGGAAAGAGCGTTGCCGAGGTCTTGAGATTGCTGAGATCGAGTTGGCCGAGGGCGAAATAGGGAACGAGCTTCACCGCATTGAGGATCGCGAAAAAGCGCACGATAGTGCCGGTATATTCGCGCGGCGGGAGCTTCAGCGGCAGAGCGTATATCTGGAAGGGCGGGCCGCCGGCGTGGGCGACGAAGCTGCCGTAGCCGGCGAAGGAGCCCCAGAGTGCTGCCGGGCCGGCCCGTTGCGGTTTCGGCTGGATGGGCGCACCATTGCGGCTGCGCCACAGGGTGTAGACATAACGCAATACGAAGACGACGGTGATGAGCCCGATGATCAGCCTCAGCGCGTCGCGGGGCACATAGGCGGACGTGGCCCAACCGATGGCGATGCCGGCGAGGGCGCCCGGGAGGAGCATCACAAGGGTTTGCCGATCCACGTGCTTGCGCCAGATCCAAAGGGAAACGATGTCCATGGCGATGAGGATCGGCAGGAGCAGCGCCGCGGCCTGCACGGGCGAAACCACCATGGACAGGATCGGGACGCCCATCAGCGACAGGGCCTCGCCCATGCCCCCCTTGGACAGGCCAACGAGCAGGACGGCCGGAACGGCGACGAGATAGAAGTCGATGTCGGGAAGCATTGGCGGCGGTTGATCCTTTTGTCATCTCCGTCTATCGGTTTTCCCGAATGAAATCGAGTGCCGGCTTCCCGGCCCGAAGCGAGATCGCCAGGATTGACCCATGAGCAACATTGAAGACCGCTGCCGCCTCGTGCTGGTCGTTCCCGATATCGCAGATAGCGCAGAACGCGCGAAGCTCGTCGGCGAGGCGCTGAGGGGCGGCGACGTAGCGTCGGTGATCGTGCCGCAATACGCGCTCAGCGATGCGGATTTCCAGAAGCATGCGGAAGCGCTCGTGCCGGTGATCCAGCAGGCCGGCGCCGCGGCCTTGATCGAGGGCGACACGCGGGTCGCCGGGCGGGCGAGGGCGGATGGTCTGCATATCGCCGGCGGTCCGGATGCGCTTGCCGATGCGATCGAGCGGCACGCGCCCAAGCTGATCGTCGGCGGCGGCAACGCCACCGACCGTCACCATGCGCTCGAGATCGGCGAGCTGCGGCCCGATTACGTTTTCTTCGGCCGCACGGATGGCGATATAAAGCCGGAGGCGCATCCGAAGAATCTGGCACTCGCCGAATGGTGGGCGTCGATGATCGAAATTCCCTGCATCGTCATGGGCGGCACGGATCTGCAATCCGCGCTTGCGGTCGCTGAAACCGGTGCCGAGTTCGTGGCGCTCCGCCTTGCCGTCTTCGGCGAGGCCGGTCAGGCGCCGTCGGCGGTTGCGGCCGTCAACGCCCTGCTTGACGAAAAAGCGCCACGGTTTGAAGGTTAAGACCTGCCGATGGTAATCCGCTCTCTCCTGAAATCCAGCCGGCCCGCAGCTCTTGCCGCCGCAATGCTTCTTGCAGTCGCGCCCGCAGTGGCTCAGCAGCCGGTTGCACCTGCGCCGGCCGACGAGGGCAGCGCGCCGAAGCGCGGGCGGATCACGCCTTTCAACGGTGCGGTGCTGCCGGAGGATGCGGTGCGCAAACCGGCAGCGGCCGGTCCGGAAAAGCCGAAGGCCGGCGAGGGCAGCGCTCCTTCGAAGGGCGTCACCGTGTTCGACCGCATGGGAGCCGAATTGCCGGCGCTTCCCGAGGAAAAGCCCTTCACCGGCAAGATCGACGAAGCCTATGGCGCCTTCCAGCGAGGTTACTACCTGACGGCGATGGACCTTGCCTTGCCGCGGGCCCAGCTCGGCGACCCCGCCGCCCAGACGCTCGTCGCCGCAATCCTGGAACAGGGCCTTGGCGTTGTGCGCGACGCCAAGGCCGCCGCCTTCTGGTACGGACAGGCCGCGAACAATGGCGACCCGGCGGCCATGTTCAAATATGCGCTGATCCTGATGGAGGGCCGCTACGTCAAGCGTGACCGGAAGAGGGCCGACGACCTGATGAAGAAGGCTGCCGATCTCGGCAACGCCTCGGCCCAGTTCAACTACGGGCAAACGCTGGTGGCCGATATGCCCGGCGAGCGGGGGCTGAAGGCGGCGATGCCCTATTACGAGAAATCCGCCGAACAAGGCATTGCGGATGCGCAGTATGCGCTCTCGCAGATCTATCTCAATGTCGACGGCATCGAGGAGAGCAAGCGGGCCCGTGCGCGCGAGTGGCTGCTCAGGGCGGCACGGGCGGGCTATGATACCGCGCAGCTAGACATCGCCATCTGGCTGATCGAGGGGATCGCCGGCGACCGCAATCTCGAAGAGGGATTTGCCTGGATGAAGCGCGCCGCCGAAAGCGGCAACGTCGTCGCCCAGAACCGGCTCTCCCATCTCTATGTCAACGCCATCGGAACCCGTCCGAACCCGGTGGAGGCTGCAAAGTGGTACGTGCTCTCGCGCCGCGCCGGCCTCAAGGACGATGCGCTCGAGGATTTCTATCTCGGCCTCAACGAAACGCAGCAGAAGTCGGCGCTGGCGGCGGCAAACAAATATCGCTCGACCTGACATTCGCCGGCAGAGCCGATCTATTTCGCTTGAACTTCCGGGGTTTTTGTGGTCTTGAAGCCCCGGTTTTGCCCGCGGCCTCCCATCCATGTGCCGCCGCGGACGGAGTGACGTCTCACTCGGTTTTTTGACGACGGTTCCCCTGCCCGCGCTTCGAGCTGCGGCCCGCATGCGGACTGTCAGACAGGTTCAATGTCCGGTCGAGCGGTCTCGGCCGGCCTTCGCTAGAGGAATTGCCGTATGGCCCGCTCCGCGCTTCTCAATGTCATGGTCCAGGCCGTCTTCAAGGCCGGCAAGTCGCTGGCACGCGATTTCGGCGAAGTACAGAACCTGCAGGTTTCCTTGAAAGGACCGGCCGACTACGTTTCGCAGGCGGACCGCAAGGCCGAGCGGATCATCCGTGAGGAGCTCATGAAGGCGCGCCCGACCTACGGCTTCCTCGGCGAGGAGGGCGAAGAGATCAAGGGAACGGACGGCGCCCATCGCTGGATCGTCGATCCGCTCGACGGCACCACCAATTTCCTGCACGGCATTCCGCATTTCGCCATTTCCGTCGCGCTCGAGCGCCAGGGAGAGATCGTCGGCGCGGTCGTCTTCAACCCGGCGACGGACGAGCTCTATACCGCCGAGCGAGGCGGCGGCGCCTTCCTGAACGACCGCCGCCTGCGCGTCGGCGCGCGCAAGGCCCTCTCCGACGCCGTGATCGGGACCGGCACGCCGCATCTCGGCCGCGGCAATCACGGCAAGTATCTGGTCGAGCTGCGCCACGTCATGGGCGAGGTTGCCGGCATGCGCCGCATGGGCTCCGCCTCGCTCGACCTCGCTTATGTTGCGGCCGGTCGCTTCGACGGCTTCTGGGAACGGGACCTTGCCCCCTGGGACATGGCTGCCGGCGTCTTGCTCATCCGCGAGGCCGGCGGGTGGTCCACCGATGCCGAAGGCGGCAGCAAACCGCTGGAATCGGGTTCGATCGTCTGCGGCAACGAACATATCGCGAAGGCGCTTCGCGAGGTGATCCAGCGCCCGATTCCGTCCAAGTAACGGCAATATAGTTCACCCGGAATCGTGCAACGTTTCCGGGATGGCAACATGCATGAAAGAGCAACCTGAAGCGCGTCGTATGAATTCGATTTGAATGCGACGCGCTTTAGTGCCGTGCCCTTTGTTTTCCCTTCAATTCGGCGCAAACTTCCACTAGTCTCCGGGCCAATACGGATGGCCTGCGGCCATCGGCAGCACCGCTCTTCGATCGTCTTCGATTTGGGAATGGTGTAGCAATTCAGAGTGATGCGGCCGCCCTCTTGTTCGTCGGACAGGCGCGGAAACTGCCGCAAAACCGGGAGACTGGCGAACTTATGGCGAAACTGAATCTGTCCGGGTGGCGCGATCGTGAAGATGTGGAGGAGGACTACGGTCCGCACAAGCTTTCGAGCCCGATGCCCTATTTCTGGACGATGGTCCTTTTCCTGATCATCGTCGGTTTCGTCGCTGCGATCCTCTTCCGCCAGGCAAGCGAGGCCTTCGCCGGCAACCCCGGCCTCAACGGGCTGATCCTGGGTGTGCTCGCAATCGGTATTCTGCTGGCATTCAACCATGTCCTCAGTCTGAGACCCGAGGTTCGCTGGTTCAACTCCTTCCGTGCCGCCGGCAGCGCCGATAAGGTCGGACGCGATCCAGTGCTGCTCGCGCCGATGCGTGCTCTCATCGGGGGCCGCCAAACGACGGCAATCTCGACGGCCGCGCTCCGGTCCATCCTCGATTCGATCGCTGCGCGCCTCGATGAGTCGCGTGACATCACCCGCTATCTCGCCGGCCTTCTCGTTTTCCTCGGCCTGCTCGGTACCTTCTGGGGCCTGCTCGGCACCATCGGTTCCATCAACACCGTGATCCAGTCGCTGGATGCGGGAAGCGGCAGCACGGACGATCTCCTGAGCTCCCTCAAAAGCGGGCTTTCGGCACCGCTCACCGGCATGGGAACGGCGTTCTCCGCCTCGCTCTTCGGTCTTTCCGGTTCGCTCATCGTGGGCTTTCTCGATCTGCAGGCGGGACGCGCGCAGAATCGCTTCTATACGGAGCTCGAGAATTGGCTCTCGTCGGTGACCGACGTCAGTTCCGGTTTTTCCTCGCCGGGCGACATGACCGACGGTGCTCCGGTGGAAGAGCTGCGGCGGCTCACCGACCAGCTCACGCGCCTGACGCATGACGGCGGCGTGAACCAGCGCACCACCGCGGCGATGGCGAGCCTCGCCGAAGGCATCCAGGGCCTCGTCAAGAATATGCGTGGCGAGCAGCAGATGCTGCGCGACTGGATCGAGGCGCAGCAGGAGGAGGCCAAGGCGATGCGCAAGACGCTCGACCGGCTGACGGCGCGCATCGGCCAGCCCGACCGGATCACCGTGCAAAGCGAGAAGGCCGTAGGACAGGCGAAGCTCAGCCGCATGGAAGACAGCGGGGGGGATTGACCATGGCGCTCTCCCGACGCCGCGAACCGCGGGCGATCAACTACTGGCCGGGCTTCGTCGACGCACTCTCGACGCTGCTCATGGCGATCATGTTCCTGCTCAGCGTTTTCGTCACCGCGCAATTCCTGCTCGGCAGGGAGATCAGCGGCAAGGACGAGGTGCTGAACCGGCTGAACAGCCAGATCAACGAACTCACTCAGCTTCTGGCGCTGGAGAAAAGCGGCAAGCAGGATCTCGAGGATTCGCTTGCCAACCTGCAGGCGTCGCTTTCACAGTCTGAAGGCGAGCGGTCCCGCCTGCAGGCCTTGCTCGACCGGGGCGCCGGCAGTGCCGAAGTTGCCGACGAGAAGATCGGCCGGCTTGGCTCGGAACTCGAAAACGAGCGGCAGGTCAGCGCCCGGGCCATGAGTCAGATCGAACTCCTGAACCAGCAGATCGCAGCGCTTCGCAGCCAGATCGCCGCCATCGAAGGTGCACTCCAGGCATCGGAGGCGAAGGACGACGCCTCGCAGGCCAAGATTGCCGATCTCGGCCGCAGGCTGAACGTCGCCTTGGCCCAGCGTGTCCAGGAGCTCAACCGCTACCGGTCGGACTTCTTCGGCCGGCTGAGGGAGATCCTTTCGGACCGGGAAAACATCCGGATCGTCGGCGACCGTTTCGTCTTCCAGTCGGAAGTGCTCTTTCCATCGGGCGGCAGCGACCTGAACCCGGAAGGGCAGACCGAGATGGCGAAACTTGCGACAGCTCTTCTCGACCTCGCCAAGGAGATCCCGGCGGAGATCAACTGGGTGCTGCGCGTGGACGGCCACACGGACGATGTTCAGCTGTCGGGGATAGGACGCTTCCGGGACAATTGGGAGCTGTCGTCCGCCCGAGCGACTTCCGTCGTCAAATTCCTGATCTCGAAAGGCGTCCCGGCCGACCGCCTGGTGGCGGCCGGCTTCGGGGAGTATCAGCCCATCGCGCCGGGCGAAAGCCAGGAAGCACGCGCGCAGAACCGCCGTATCGAGCTCAAGCTCACCGAGAAATAGGCGCGGGCGAAGCGACGAACAGCGCTTCGGCGCCGTGATCGAACTGGAGCCGCGCAAGCTTCGCATAAAGCCCGCCCTGGCGGATCAGCGACTCGTGGGTTCCTTCCTCGACGATACGGCCATGCTCCATTACCAGAATGCGGTCCGCCTTGAGCACGGTGGCGAGCCGATGGGCGATGACGAGCGTCGTGCGCTTCTGCATCAGGCTCTCAAGCGCCTTCTGCACCAGCGTTTCGCTCTCCGCATCGAGCGCCGAGGTCGCCTCGTCGAGAAGGAGGATCGGAGCGTTTTTGAGGATGGCGCGGGCGATTGCGATGCGCTGGCGCTGGCCACCCGAAAGGGTTACCCCGCGCTCGCCGACCAGCGTGTCATAGCCGTGATCCAGCCTGCCGATGAACTCTTCGGCCTGCGCCGCGACGGCGGCGGCGCGCACCGCTTCGCGGCTTGCGCCCGGCACGCCGAAGGCGATGTTGTCGTGCACCGAGGTGGCGAAGATGGTCACGTCCTGAGGCACGATCGCAAGTCTCTTGCGCAGATCCTCGGGATCGACGGCGCGTATGTCCGTACCGTCGACGCGGATGGTGCCCTTCGCCGGGTCGTAATAACGCAGGAGCATCGAAAAGACCGTGCTCTTGCCGGCGCCGGACGGGCCGACGATGGCCACCGTCTCGCCCGGTCTTACCGCAAAGCTCAAGCCCCGGAGGCTCTTGTAGTCCGGTCGGGCGGGATAGGCGAAATGGACACCGTCGAACTCCACCGCGCCTGTGGCAGGCACGGGCATTGCGGCCGGATGCTCGGGCGCCTCGATCTCCGGCACTTCGTTCAGCAGCTCGTTCAGGCGCTCGGCGGCTCCCGCCGCCTGCGAGAGCTCGCCCCACACCTCCGAGAGTGCGCCGAGGCTGCCTGCCGCAAAAACCGAATAGAGCAGGAACTGGCCGAGCGTACCCGCGGAAAGCGAGCCCGCCAGGACGTCCCGTGCACCGAACCAGAGCACGGCGACGACGCTTCCGAAGATCATGGTGATGGCAAAGGCGGTCAGCACCGAGCGCGCCCTGGTCGCAGCGCGCGCCGCGCGATAGGCCGCCTCCACCGCGCTGCCATAGCGCGAGCGGGCGCTCTCCTCACCATTGAAGGCCTGCACGGTGCGGGTGGCGGCGATCGCTTCGCCGGCATAGGCGGAGGCGGCTGCGAGCATGTCCTGCGCTTCGCGGGAGCGCCGGCGGACCGAGCGTCCGAAGCCGACGAGCGGGAAGACAATGAGGGGGATCGCTGCAAGCACCAGGCTCGAAAGCTTCGGGCTTGTATAGACCATCATGCCCATCGCGCCGAGACAGAGGATCAGGTTGCGCAGCGCCACGGATGCCGTCGCACCCACCGCCGACTTGATCTGCGTCGCGTCGGCCGTCAGCCGCGAGACGATCTCGCCGGACTGATTGACGTCGAAGAATGAGGCCGAGAGCTGCATGACGCGAGCGAAGACGTCGCGCCTGAGATCGGCGACGATACGCTCGCCGAGCGAGATCACGAAATAATAGCGGGCGGCACTGGCAAGGGCGAGGACCACTGCAAGCACCATCAGCATGGAGAAATAGGTGTTGATGAAGCCGGAATCGGAATTGGAGAAGCCGTGATCGATCATCCGGCGAACGGCCAGCGGCAAGGTCAGCGTGGTGGCCGCTGCAATGGTCAGAGAGACGGCAGCGCCGACCGCGAGGCCGCGGTAACGCGAGAGATAAGGCAGCACGGTTGCGAGCGGGCGGATGGACCTGCGCGCCGGCGCTTGTTTTTCTTGTCTTGGCACACAGCCCCCCGTTCGCCTGTCACGGGGCCACAGCCTTGTGCGCCGCCGAGGCGCCAGAGCTGTGCGACTGCGATCTGCTGCCGTTCCGGACCGGTGCCGATCCGACGAACCATGCAGAGATCACAAGTCTTCCGCGCGGCACTTGTTATCCCGCAGACCTTCATGTATAGGCACGGCATCGAATTGGGAAGCCGCGGCCCAAGAGCGGTCTGCGGCTTCATTTACGTGTTCGGTCCCAAAGTCGCAATGCCTTGCGACAATTGGACCCTGGAACTCTAGGAAGATTGTTATGAAGGCAGACATCCATCCCGACTACCACACGATCAAGGTTGTCATGACCGACGGCACCGAATACGAAACCCGCTCGACCTGGGGTACGGAAGGTGCGACCATGAATCTGGAAATCGACCCCAAGTCGCATCCGGCCTGGACCGGCGGCAACCAGCAGCTCGTCGACCGCGGCGGCCGCGTTTCCAAGTTCAAGAAGCGCTTCGAAGGCCTCGGCCTCTGATATCAGGCGCTCGACAGCGTGTTTCGAAGCCCGGCATCGCCGGGCTTTTTTGTTGGCTGCGACCTTATCCGAGCATTGGGCGGGTGGTTTCTCCTTCGAGTCGCCCGTTGAAGGAGCGGAGCATCCGCCTCACGCCCCGCCAACAAAAAACCCGGCACATGGCCGGGTTTTGGATTTCAGCGGCGGGGTCTGCCGGGCTCAACTCGCCCCGAAGGCCGTCTGCAGCAGCTTGATCTGCGCCTTGACACCGTTCTGGTTGTCCGGAACGAAGCTCGTTGCTTCCTGCGGCCGATAAATCTCGCGGTCGAGCAGTGCGACCCGGTTCTGCAGCCGGAGCGACCGCTCGATGAGGTCGCGGAAGCTCTCCGGCAGATCGTTCCAGCCCGGCGCGCTGCGGTCGACATTGAAGCTGTCCAGGCGCACCTTGCTCTTTTCCGACAGGACCTGCTCGCGGCTCATCTCGCCATTGTTGACGGCGCGCTGCAGCAGGAGCCAGGAGGCCATTTGCATCAGCCGGGTGGTGAGACGCATCGACTCGGCAGCATAGAGAACGGATGCCATGCGCGGCAGCACCTTGGCGGCGTTGCGGCCAGGGCCATCGAGATAGCTTGCCGTTTCCTCGACCAGGCCCATCCCTTCAGCGTAGAGCGCCTTGAACTGCGCCGATGACGCAGCGTGACCGGCGAAACTGACGGTATTCAATCCTCTTTCGGACATGCCTGTATTCCCTGGTTCCAACGCATCACGACTGTCAGGTAACGGGCGTCTCTGGGAAAAGTTTCCTGAGGCCCCTCCATGCTCGAAGAATGATCCCATACCGCATTCCGCGCAAGGGCATTCTTAAGAAAGGGTTAATCTCCACACTTCTTTGCAGGCCACCTGTCGCAAAGCAAAAAAAGAGCCGCGTGAAGCGGCTCTCAAGGTAAAACAGGGAGAAAAATCAGACCCATTCGCCAGTCGGTGAAATTGTCTGAGTCCGGAAGGACCGGATGCTCGGACAATCGCAGAAAATGCTTAATTTGCGGTTAAAGCCCAAGCATTCTTCTGGATTAAAAGTCCTTGAACCATTCCATCCGCGCTCAACGGAAAAGGCTTTCGGCGGCCGAACGGCTCGCCGATTTGCGGTTCCTTTCCGCTTCGAGCCTTGCAATTTCCTCCGTCAGAAGCGCGATGCGCGCGTTCAACTCGTCCACGGAGAGCAGCGAAAGATCGCTGCCGATCTCGTGCTCGGTCTTCTTTTTCGGTTGATCCTCGTCATACAGGCTCATTCGATCTCTCCTCTTCCTGGGGATCGTCGGCGCCTTCGTCCGGCAGTTCCTCAAGCGGAGCCGCACGCGGCGAGAGCTGCAGGCTCTCCGGCGTCGTGGCGGTGCCGGCATTGACCGGCGAGAAGTTTTCGCGCTCGGCCGCGGGCACCGGTGCGCGCCGGCGGCTGCGGACGATCGCATAGGCAGTGATCAGCATATGCGCACAGGCGGTGATCATGAAGAGGCCATAAGGTCCGCTGGCGGTCATTATCGGCCCGCCGATCGTCGGGCCGATAATCGTGCCGATGCCGTAGAGCAGCAGGAGCCCGCCTGAAACCTTCACGAAATCCTCGGGGGTCGCGAAGTCGTTGGCGTGGGAAACCGCGATCGGGTAGAGCGCATTGGCGGCTGCGCCGTAGATCGCGATCAATGTCAGAACGATCCAGACCTGACCGGGCTCGACGAGGAAGATCAGCAGGCCGGCGAAAGCGCCGACCCCGGCGAGCGCGGCAAGCACATAGCGGCGGTCGATGCGGTCGGAGATGCGGCCGGCCGGCAGCTGCATGACGGCGCCCGAGAAGATCGCGACGCTCATCATCGCCGCGACGGTGCTGTCCGACAGCCCGGCCTGGCGGCCGAAGACCGCGCCGAGCGTGCCGAAGGCGCCGTTGGCGATGCCGATGAGGAGGATGCCGAGGAAGGAAACCGGCGAGTTGCGGTAGAGGCCGCGCAGATCGAGGCGGACCTGTTTCAGCGGCTGCGGCGAGGCGGCCCTGGACAACAGCGTCGGCAGCATGGCCACGCAGTAGAGAATGCCGCAGATCATGAAGAAGAAGGTCGTCGACGTCTCGCCGAAGGGAATCATCATCTGGCCGCCGACGACGCCGAAAAGGGTGATGGCGATATAGAGCGAGAAGATCACGCCGCGGCTCTCATTGGTGGCGCGCTCGTTCAGCCAGCTTTCGATGATCATCGAAGTTCCGGCAGTGGAGAAACCCGTGACCGCGCGGAGCGCCAGCCACCAGATCGGATCGATCAGAATGCCCGTCAGCAGCGAAACGATGGCGATCAGCGCCGTGAACACGCTGAAGGCGCGCACATGCCCGATGCGCTTGACGACATTCGGCGCGAAGAAGCAGCCAAGCACGAAACCGGTGGCCCAGAGTGTGCCGAACAGGCCGAGGATGGTTGTCGGATAGCCCTCCGCGGTGCCGCGCACCGGCAGAAGCAGCCCCTGCAGGCCGTTTCCGAGGAAGAGAAACAGGGTGCCAAGCAGCAGCGCGGCAACGGGAAGCAGGTTATTTCTCATCGTCCACCCGGAATTCCTTCGCCCTTCGGCGTCTCGTGACGAGGACCGCCGCTCTGCCGATGGAAATCAATACCACCGGTCATTGCAAATCGGCCGCGAAAACAATAGCCCTCTATGCGACGAAAAGTGACGTCCGTATGACGTCGCTCCCATTGCGGCGCATCTTCCCGGAAATGAGCGAATGTCAAAGGCACTGACGGTTCTCCTGCTGCTGGCCATGTGCGTCCAGCTCATCAAGCCGCTCGGCTATCCGGGCCTCAGGCAGCGCCGCGATTTCTGGAAGATTGCCGTCTTCGCCATCGCCGTGATGATGGTCACGGTGCTCGTGCGTCCTTGAGGCTCCTGCGGTGCCGCGCGAGATTTCGCAGTCCGGCGGCTTCGGCGTTCCCCGAGAAACAGCAACTTGGGCAAGGGCCGCGCTATTGTCGCGGTCAAGTTGCTCTATCTCCGCACGACATGACGACAGGAAAAGGTTAAATTACCGTGCTCGGCCACAAGATGAAGATCGAGGCTCTGTTGGAACGTCGTCTCACCGCCATTCTCGCAGCCGATGTCGTGGGCTATAGCCGCCTCATGGGAGCGGATGAGGCTGGCACGCTCGCCGCGCTGAAGCGCCACCGCCGCGAGCTGCTGGAGCCCAGGATCGCCGATCATAAAGGCCGTATCGTCAAGCTGGCAGGAGACAGCATGCTCGTCGAGTTTTCGAGCGTGGTGAACGCTGTTGCCTGTGCCGCCGCCATTCAGCGCGGTATGCTCGCCTGCAACGAAGGCTTGCCGAAGAGCAGGCGCATCGAACTCAGGATCGGCATCCATCTCGGCGACGTGATCGTCGAGGACGGCGACATCTTCGGCGACGGCGTCAATGTCGCGGCACGGCTCGAAGGGCTTGCCGATCCTTCCGGCATCGCCGTTTCCGCCTCCGTGCGCGACCATGTCGGATCGAGGCTCGATGTCGGTTTCATCGACAAGGGCGAATACAGCCTGAAGAACATCGCATCGACCGTACGCGTCTATACGGTGTCTCTCGGAGAAAATTCGGTCGGCAAGCGTGGGGAACCGTCCGGCGTGGTCGACCGCGGTTACGAATTATCGATCGCCGTCCTGCCCTTCACCAATATGAGCCATGATCCCGAGCAGGAATATTTCTCCGACGGCATCACGGAGGACGTCATCACCGACCTTTCGAAGATTTCGCGCCTGCACGTCGTCGCCCGCAACACCGTCTTCACCTACAAGGGCAAGTCCGTGAAGGTTAAGCAGATCGCCCATGAACTGGGCGTTCGCTTCATCCTCGAAGGCAGCGTGCGCAAGGCGGGCGGGCGCGTGCGCATCACCGGCCAGTTGATCGATGCGCAGACCGGCGGACATCTCTGGGCCGACCGTTACGACCGCGACCTAACGGATATTTTCGAAATTCAGGACGAGATCACGCACGCCATCGTCGACCAGCTCAAGATAAAGCTTCTGCCGGAGGAGAAAAGGGCGATCGAAAGCGACCCGACGACTTCGGTCGAGGCCTATACCTACTATCTCCGCGGCAGGCAGTTCTCCCATACCTGGACACGACCCTATCTGCTGCTCGCACGCCGCATGTTCCTGAAGGCCGTCGAGCTCGACCCGAACTATGCGCGTGCCTATGCCGGCATCGCCGAGTGCGAATGTGCGATCAGGGACTGGCACGAAAAGGAGTTTCCGCTGGAGAGCATACTCGACATGAGCGCCAGGGCGCTCGCACTCGATCCGAACCTGGCGGAAGCGCATGCCTCGCGCGGGCTCGCCTTGAACCACGACGGCCAGACGGAGGAGGCAAGGCGTGAGTTTCTCCAGGCACTGGCGCTTGATCCTTCGCTCTATGAGGCGAATCTATATTACGGCCGTTTCCTCTTCGCGCAGGGTCAATTCCGCGAAGCGATCGGTTTCTTCGAGCGCGCGGCGCAAATCCGGTCGGACGATTATTTCTCGCCGATCCATTTGATGGGTTGCTACCTGTCGCTGGGTATGGAGACCGAGCGCCAGCGCTGGGCGCGGATCGGCATCGAAAGAGCGCAAAGCGCAATGGAGCGGAACCCCGAGAATGCCAGTCCGGCGCATCGCGGTGCATTGGCGCTGGCGCATATCGGCGAGGCGGAACGTGCGAGGGAATGGGTTTCCCGCGCGCTGGCGATCGATCCGGACGATATCGTCGCGCAGTACAATGCAGCCTGCGTTCATTCGCTCCTCGGCGAGGGCGAGCGTGCGCTGGAACTGCTGGAAGCCGTGGTGCCGCAGAGCTCCAGCTACCATGTCCAGTGGTTCAACCAGGACCCGGATCTGGACCTCATCCGCGACGATCCGCGCTTCCGCGCGCTCCTCGACGCGTTCGCAGAGTGCAAGGACGGGAGGCGCTGAACATATCGGCGATCAGATCTCGATCTCCCCGCGCATCGCCGAAACGCAGTCGCCCGAGACGCTGACCTTGCGGACTGTGCCGTTCCTCTTGTCGACCCCGACCGTGATGAGGCTGCGGCGCCCCATTTCCACGCCCTGTTCGATGACGAGTTCGACCTCCGCGTCGGCCTCGGGAAGCAGCGAGACGAGGTAAGCGCCGAGCGCCGCCGAAGCGCTGCCGGTTGCCGGATCCTCGATGACGTTGTCGAGCGGCGCGAACATGCGTGCCCTTACGTGGCCGGGCCGCTCGCGCGTGCGGGCATAGAGAAACAGGCTGAAGCTGTCTTCCGCAAGCGGATAGCGGACATTAGCCTCCTCGAAGGCCGAGACGTTGGGCCGCGCGGTCGAAAGGGCGTCCAGGTCGCGCACCTCCGCAACGGCGAAGGGCAGTCCGACCGAAATGCGCACCGGCCGATGAGTCCGGTCGATGAGGTCGTCCTGGCGCAGCGAGGCGCAGGCGGCGATCGTGGGCGCGTCTATGGCGGGTCCGATTTGCAGCGCCTGCGGGGCGACGATCCTTGCGCCCGTGACGATGCCGTCACTGCGGAGAAGGGTCACATCGACCAGGCCGGCCTTTTCCTCGAAACGCAATGCGCCGCCCGGCTTGCGACCGAAGATCTCCTGTTGCCGGCCGAGCACGAAGGCCGTGCCGACATTCGGGTGGCCGGCGAAAGGCACTTCGGTCGTCGGCGTGAAGATGCGCACGCGCGCAGTGTTCTCCGGATTTTCGGGCGGAAGGACGAAGGTGACTTCGGAATAGCCGAACTCGGTGGCGATCGCCTGCATCCGGGCCTCGCTCAAGCCCCGCGCATCCGGGATGACGGCAAGCTGATTGCCGGCGAAGCGCTCGGCCGTGAAGACGTCGACGGTAACGAAGGAGACGGTGCTCATGGGGCCCTCTGGTCGGTCGCAGATGGCGATGATTTAAAGTCGTCGCTGGCGCTGCCGAAACAGCGAACTTGTCTCCCTGACAATTGTCGAGGCGCAAGGCGGCGCCACGCAAAAAGGCCCGGCGGCATCGCTGTCACCGGGCCTCTCCTCTCTCCCTCTAACTATTTTGGCGCTCAGGCGGCTTTTTCGAAGTCCTTCGTCCAGCTTCCCTTGGCGGCGAGGCTGCACATCTTGGCGCGATGGGCGAAGGCGCGCTGGCCGGCCGCGACGTTTTCCGACTTTCCGCCCCAGGCATTGAGCGCTTCCTGCTGCAGTGCCCGGCCATAGGAGAAGGTAAGCTTCCAGGGCAGGTCGTGCGCCGCGTTCATGGCCGAAAGGTGGGCCGTCGCCTCTTCGGTCGACTGTCCGCCGGAGAGGAAGGCGATGCCGGGAACAGCCGCCGGAACGGTGCGCTTCAGCACCTTGATGGTGCGTTCGGCGACCTCGTCGACGGACGCTTTGCGCGCCTTCTTGCCGTCGATCACCATGCTCGGTTTCAAGATCATGCCCTCAAGTTTGACGCGGAGCTCGCCAAGTTCCTCGAAGACGGTGCGCAGGACCCATTCGGTGACTTCTTCCGAGCGCTCGATCGAGTGATCCCCGGGGGCGCCATCCATCAGCACTTCCGGCTCCACGATCGGTACGATCTTCGCCTCCTGGCAGAGCGCGGCATAACGGGCAAGCGCATGGGCATTGGCCCTGATCGCGCCCCAGCTCGGAAGAGCGTCGGAAATCGCAATCACGCCCCGCCATTTGGCGAAGCGGGCGCCGGCCTCATGATATCCGGCAAGACGGGCGGCGAGCCCGTCGAGGCCTTCGGTTATCGTTTCGTTCGGGAAATGGGCCATCGGCTTGGCACCGGTGTCGACCTTGATCCCCGGGATCGAGCCCGCGTTGCGGATGACGTCGGCGAGGGGCGTGCCGTCCGCAGCCTTCTGGAACAGTGTTTCCTCATAGAGGATGACGCCGGAGATATACTCGCGCATTGCATCGTCCGAGCGCAGCAGCATCTCGCGATAGTCGCGGCGCGAGGTCTCGGTGGACTCCAGGCCGATGCTGTCGAAGCGCTTCTTGATCGTTGCGGTCGACTCGTCTGCAGCGAGCAGGCCCCGGCCATTGGCGACCATGGCAACCGCAATGTCTTCCAGTCTTTCGCTCATATTCTTCTCCTACACACAGCGCCGATCATCAGCGGAACAGCGAATGAAGCCAATCTCGAACTGAGGCGCGAAAGCGTCGTTCGCACCTCAGGAACAAAGGCGCGTTAACAGAAGATACCGTGCGGGAAAATGGCAGTAAAACGGGCTAAACCGATTTAAATAATTTTAATCGTTTGAAAATTCGTAATTATTTTGATGGTCAGGTCAGAAAGCCCCTCGCCCTAACCCTCTCTCCGTTCCGACGGGAGAGGGGACTGAAAGTCGCCGCGCATCACCTTCGCCCCGCTTGCGGGGAGAAGGTGGCCGGCAGGCCGGATGAGGGGCTGGTGCCGAGCTCAGTTCCGCTGCCGGAGAATATCGACGCCCGGCAAGGGCTTGCCCTCCATCCATTCGAGGAAGGCCCCGCCGGCGGTCGAGACATAGGTGAAATCGTCCGCGACCTCGGCATGGTTGAGTGCTGCGACCGTGTCGCCGCCGCCGGCGACGGAGACGAGCGAGCCTGCGCGCGTGCGGGATGCCGCGTGTTTTGCGGCTGCCACGGTCGCCCTGTCGAAAGGCGCGATCTCGAAGGCGCCGAGCGGACCGTTCCACACGAGCGTTTCGGCGCGCGAGATCCATTCGTTGATGGCCTCTATCGATTTCGGCCCGACGTCGAGCACCATGGCGTCGGCAGGGATGGCGTTGATATCGACGACCTCGTTGTCGGCACCGGCCTTGAACTCACGGGCAACGACGCCGTCGACCGGAAGCACGATTGCGCATCCCGCTTCCGAGGCGGCCGAGAGGATGGCCTTGGCGGTCTCCGCAAGATCGTGCTCGCAGAGCGACTTTCCGACATCAACGCCTTGCGCTGCCAGGAAGGTGTTGGCCATGCCGCCGCCGATGACGAGCGCGTCGACCTTCTTCACGAGGTTCTGCAGAAGGTCGATCTTGGTCGAGACCTTGGCGCCGCCGACGATCGCGACGACCGGGCGCTTCGGATTGCCGAGCCCCTTTTCAAGCGCTTCGAGCTCTGCCTGCATGGTGCGGCCGGCATAGGCGGGAAGGTGATGGGCAAGCCCCTCGGTCGAGGCGTGGGCGCGATGGGCGGCGGAGAAGGCGTCGTTGACATAGATGTCGCCATTGGCGGCAAGCGCCGTCACGAAGTCCGGATCGTTCTTCTCCTCGCCTTTGTGGAAGCGGGTATTCTCGAGCAGCAGCACTTCGCCGTCGTTCAATTCGGCAATGGCGTTGGCGGCCTTGTCGCCGATGCAGTCGGCAGCGAAATAGACGCGCTGGTCGAGGATCTCCTCGACGGCGGAGGCGATCGCCTTCAACGACATGTCGGCGACGGGCTCGCCCTTCGGCCGGCCGAAATGCGCGAGCAGAACGACTTTCGCGCCCTTCTCGGAGAGTTCGCGAATGGTCGGCGCCACGCGCTCGATGCGGGTGGTGTCGGTCACCTGGCCGTCCTTGACAGGCACGTTCAGATCGACGCGCACGAGAACGCGCTTGCCGGCGATGTCGGTCAGATCGTCGAGAGTCTTGAAAGTCATCAGATGGTCTCCGGTGATAGTCTCTGGAAAAGGGTAGGGTAGTCGATGACGAGGCCATCCTCGTCCACCGGCAGGTCCGCCGTGAAGCTGCGGTCCGCCGCCTCGTAACGGTAGAGCCTGCCGTCGTCGAGGCAGGTATAATGCTGGCCGTCGACGGTCGGTTCGAAGCTGTCGAAGGGCACGTAAAGCATGTTGAGCCTCGCGGTGCCGGATTGCCGGGTGAGGCCCAGGCGGCGGATCGGCAGCGTGTTCGTGAAGGGCGTGCCGGCGAGGTCGATATCGACGCAGCCGTCGAATTGCGGCAGGGCCGTTCCGTCTGCTTTACGCCAATGGCCGTGCCGATCGGACATGAGGTGCAGCCTCTGCCCTTGGGTCGTTTCTATGAGAAAGGAAAAGACGCGCCAGCCGGCATCGCAGTCGATTCGGTAGCGGACGCCATAGGGCGTTGCGTTGCGTTCACCGATGAGAACGCTTTCGGCGCGGATGGCCGCGCCGAGCGATGTGTCGAAAGTCCTGAGCGTCAGATGTTCGAGCCCTTCCCCTTCGAGCGGACGCCAGCGCACCGTCGTTGAGGAAAGAGCCCGGAACATCGGTCTTAGATGAGCTTGCTCAGGGCAACCGCCGTATCCGACATGCGGTTGGAGAAGCCCCATTCATTGTCGTACCAGGACAGGATCGACACGAACTTGCCTTCCATCACTTTGGTCTGGTCCATGTGGAAGACCGAGGAGCGCGGATCGTGGTTGAAGTCGATCGAAACATTCGGAGCGAGCGTATAGCCGAGAACGCCCTTGAGCGGACCGTCGGCGGCAGCCTTGATGGCCGCGTTGATTTCCTCCTTGGTCGTCTCGCGCTTGGCGACGAACTTCAAGTCGACCACCGAGACGTTCGGGGTCGGGACGCGCACGGAGATACCGTCGAGCTTGCCCTTGAGTTCCGGCAGCACGAGGCCGACCGCCTTGGCAGCTCCCGTGGAGGTCGGGATCATCGACAGCGCCGCGGCGCGTGCACGGTAGAGATCCTTGTGCATCTGGTCGAGCGACGGCTGGTCGTTGGTATAGGAGTGGATCGTCGTCATCATGCCGTGATCGATGCCGACGGCATCGTGCAGCACCTTGGCGACCGGTACCAGGCAGTTGGTCGTGCAGGATGCGTTCGAGATGACGAGATGATCCTTCGTCAGCTTGTCGTGGTTGACGCCGTAGACGACGGTCAGGTCTGCGCCGTCGGCCGGAGCCGAGACGATGACGCGCTTGGCGCCGGCTTCCAGATGAGCGGCTGCCTTGTCGCGGGCGGTGAAGATGCCGGTGCACTCCATCGCGATGTCGACGCCGAGTTCCTTGTGCGGCAGTTCCGCGGGATTGCGGATCGCGGTCACCTTGATCGGCTTGCCGTTGTTGATGACGATCGCGTCGCCGTCGACCTTCACGTCGGCCGGGAAGCGGCCGTGAATGGAATCGAAGCGCAGCAGGTGAGCGTTGGTCTCGACCGGACCGAGGTCGTTGATGGCGACGACTTCGATGTCCGTGCGGCCGGATTCGACGATGGCGCGGAGAACGTTGCGGCCGATGCGGCCGAAACCGTTAATGGCGACTTTCACTGTCATATCGGGTCTCTCCCTGTCAGAATGCGTGTGGTGGGAAGGAGGGCATCCGGGAATGTCCTCCAGGCTTGATCAGGACAGCTTGGCTTCGGCGGACGCAACCACGACTTCCGGCGTAATGCCGAAGTGCTTGTAGAGATCCTTGTAGGGCCCCGAAGCACCGAAGCTCGACATGCCGATGAAGATGCCATCGTTGCCGATGAAGTGGTCCCAGCCCTGGCGGATGCCGGCTTCGACGGCGATCTTGACCGGCGACGTGCCGATGATCGCCTGCTGGTAGTCCTCGCTCTGCTCGGCAAAGAGCTCGAAGCAGGGGACGGAGACGACGCGCGTCGCGATGCCCTTGGCGGTCAGCGTCTGGCAGGCCTTGACGGCGATCTCGACTTCCGAGCCGGTGGCGAAGATCGTCACCTGCGCATCGCTTGCGGAGATCAGGTCATAGGCGCCGCGGGCGCAGAGGTTCTGTTCCTCGTATTCCGTGCGCACCGCCATCAGGTTCTGGCGGGTGAGCGCAAGACCGGAGGGGCGCTTGCGGTTTTCCAGGGCAAGCTGCCAGCATTCGGCAGTCTCCGTCGCATCCGCGGGGCGGAACATCAGCAGGTTAGGGATGGCCCGAAGCGCGGCCATGTGCTCGACAGGCTGATGGGTCGGCCCGTCCTCGCCGAGACCGATGGAATCATGCGTGAGCACGTGGATGACACGGATGCCCATGAGCGCGGCAAGGCGGATCGACGGGCGGCAATAATCCGAGAAGATCAGGAAGCCGCCGGAATAGGGGATGAGGCCGCCATGCAGCGCCATGCCGTTCATCGCGGCCGCCATGCCGTGCTCGCGCACGCCGTAGTGAATATAGCGGCCGGAGAAATCGTCCGGGGTGATGGAGTGTGTCTGGCTCGTCTTGGTATTGTTGGAGCCGGTCAGGTCGGCAGAGCCGCCGATCGTCTCGGCAAGTACGCCGTTGATGACTTCCAGCGCATCCTCCGAAGCCTTGCGCGTCGCCGGCGATGGCTTGGTCTCGGCAAGCTTCTGCTTGTAGGCGCCGATCGCCGAGGCGAGGCTGCCTTCGAGCTCGCCGGAGAAACGGCGGACGAACTGCGCCTTCTTCTCCGCCTCAGCGGCTTCGAGCCGCTCTTCCCATTCCTTGCGCGCCTTGGCCGACCGCAGGCCTGCGATGCGCCAGGCATCGAGCACGTCGGAGGGAACCGTGAACGCCTCGGCTTCCCAGCCGAGCGCCTTGCGGGTGGCGGCGATTTCCTCGGCGCCGAGCGGGGAGCCGTGGACCTTGTGCGTACCGGCCTTGTTCGGCGCACCGAAGCCGATCACGGTCTTGCAGGCGATCATGGTCGGCTTGTCGGATTTCTGAGCCTCTTCGATCGCGGCGGCGATCGCTTCGGGATCATGGCCGTCGATGGCGATCGTGTGCCATTTGCTGGCGCGGAAGCGGGCGTGCTGGTCGGTCGAATCGGCAATGGAGATCGGGCCGTCGATCGAGATGTTGTTGTCGTCCCAGAAGACGATCAGCTTGTTGAGCTTCAGGTGGCCGGCAAGCGCGATCGCTTCCTGGCTGATGCCTTCCATCAGGCAGCCGTCGCCGGCGAGCACATAGGTATAATGCTCCATCAGTTCGCTGCCGAACTCCTCGCGCAGCTTGCGCTCGGCGATCGCCATGCCGACGGAATTGGCAATGCCCTGGCCGAGCGGACCGGTGGTCGTCTCGATCCCGGCGGCGTGGCCGTATTCCGGGTGACCCGCCGTGCGCGAACCCAGCTGGCGGAAGTTCTTGATCTCGTCGATGGTGATGTCGTCGTAGCCCGTGAGGTAGAGCAGCGAATAGAGCAGCATGGACCCGTGGCCGGCCGAAAGGACGAAGCGGTCGCGGTTCGGCCACGCGGGGTTTTTAGGGTCGAAGCTCAGATAGCGGGTGAACAGCACTGTTGCGATATCGGCGGCGCCCATTGGGAGGCCAGGGTGGCCGGAATTTGCCTTCTCGACGGCGTCCATGGAGAGGAAGCGGATTGCATTCGCCATCCGGTCGTGTTTTTCGCGAGAGATCATGACTGTTCCGTTTGCGTTCGGTGGTCAGGGGACGGTCTCTATCCTCCAAAGACCGCATGAGAAGCGGCAGACACATAGCAGGTGCGTGAGCCGAGTCAATAAATACGGGCCCTCCGCGACCAAATGCGGCGGCTCCCGCGCGGTGCCTCTCGATGGCAGGAACGCCGCCGGTCGGTGGCCGGTTCGGAAGGCGAAATCGACCATCCACAGCTTCCGCAGTTCAATGCCGCGCTTGGCATTGTTGAGACTTGCGTAATAGGTTTAAAAAGAAAAGGGCCGAAGTGATGAAAGCTCTACGATTCGGCCTTGGAGCGAGGCGCGTCCAGGCAAGGTGCAAGCGCTCCGCACTTTGTTTTAGGGCAGGGCGAAGCCGCTCCCCCTAGAGAGGTATCGGAAGACATGCCGGCAAAGACGGTCAAGGCGGCGATCGACGAGTTGCGCAACGCGGTTCAGTCTCTTGAAATCGCGATCGACGGCCGCTTCGACAAGGAAAGGGATGTGAGCGAGTTCGAAGGCGAGGTCAGGCGGGTCAACGAGGACCGGTCTCGCCTGGCACAGGAACTCGACCAATCCCAATTCCGCGCCAACCGGTTGGAAGAGGTCAATCGCGAGGTATCCCGTCGTCTCGTGACGGCGATGGAAACCATTCGCGCGGTGCTGGATCGCTGAGGTTCTGAACGTATGGCGCAGGTGACGGTAACGATCGACGGCAAGGCCTATCGCATGGCTTGCGAGGAAGGGCAGGAAGATCACCTCGGCGACCTCGCGACCAGGTTCGACCAGTATGTCGGCCATCTGAAGGCCCAGTTCGGCGAAATCGGCGACCTCAGGATCACCGTCATGGCGGGCATCATGGTCATGGACGAGCTGAGCGAGGTCAATCGCCGGCTGAAGAACATCGAAGCCGAAGTGGACGATCTGAAAAGAGGCCGCGACACCGCGCTTTCGGATCAGACGAGAAGCGAGGAGGCGCTTGCCTCGGCACTCGGCGAGGTGACGGCGCAGATTCAGGACATCGCCGCCAAGCTTAACGGCCGGCCGGCTCCCTCGGCAAATTGAGCCGGGCCCTCGATTTCGTAGAAATTATGCAGCTCTATCGCATCCGGCTCTGGTGAAAAGCCCCAGGACGCTCTATATCTGCCAAGCGATCTGCGCTTCCCGACAGGAACCACAATCCCCGGGGCCATACACGATCTCAAGGGGACTGTCCCTGGCCGGACCCGTGGGTCCGGGCATACGGTGCCCACCTACCTAGTAGGTACCCGGGATCGTAAATCATCCATCGGTCGTCGTGGATCGCACTTCTTCCTTTTCCTTCTCGGTCGGTGCCCGGAACGCGCGGCGGATGGCATCCGCCATCGCGTCGACCGTCGGCGACCCGTTCCCGCGCCTCGTCCGCAGCACGACATTGGTCATGTCGATGATGCCGAAGCCGTCCTCCTCGGTAAGTTCCCTGCACCCCGCCGGTATGGCGGTTCGCGACAAGGGTGCGATGGCAAGGCCCGAAACGAGGGCGGCGATGAGGCCGCCGCTCGTGCGGCTCACATAGGCGATGCGAGACTCTATGCCGCGGCTCTGCAGGCTCCGCCGGGCCAGTTCATCGCACCAGCCGCCTTCGGCATAGGTATAGGTCGCGATCGGTACCGGCCGGCGCTCATGGGCACCGTGCTGGTCGCAGGTCGCCCAGACTGTAGGGTTTACCATCAGGACCTCGTTCCGGCTGCGCCCGCCCGGCTCGAACACGACGGCGATGTCGAGTTCTCCGGCCGCGAGCGCTGCCGAGTTGGCCATGGAGGTTTCCTGCCGCACCGTCACCTCCACGCCCGGATGAATGGCAGCGAAGGCGCCAAGCGCCTTCGGAAGCGTGGAATTGACGTATTCCTCCGAAATCCCGATCCGGACCGAACCGCGGAGCGCCGGCGATCGCATGGCCGCCGCGGTGTCGTCGAGAAGGGCGACGATGCGCCGGGCATTGTCGGCGAGGCGCCGCCCGTCCTCGGTCAGTATGACGCCGCGCGAGTGGCGCTCGAAAAGCGCCGAGCCGATGAGCTCCTCGAGCTTGCGGATCTGCATGCTGAGAGCCGACTGCGTCCGCCCCACCGTATCGGCAGCCCGCGTCAGGTTGCCGGTGTCGGCAACCGCGAGAAAGGTTCTGAGCAGATCGCTGTCGAGCGTAGCTGACATTTCGTAGCCATAAGAAAACCTGATGACAGGTATGGTTGCAATTCATTTGTCAGATGTCAACAAAGGAGAGAGGATCGAGGCTGTCGCTTTCTTTCCCGAGGGTCTCGTCATGCCCGTTCTGGTCGTGCCAGCACATTCTGCCGCCCGAAGCTCACCGTCACTTGCGACGGAGTTTGCACGTTGGCGGCTGGGACTCACCCTTTACATGGAATGGGCGATCGTAAGCCGTCGCGCGGACCCGCACCTGCTGGCAGACGCAGCTATCCCCGACACATATCGTCTCGGATGCGAGGAAGCCCTGCGCCAGCGTGAAGCGGTTCGGCATCTGCACTGGATGCTGTAGATCAGCTCCATCCGGGAAAACTCCACAAGTCCTGTGCATGTATGGCGCGCGCCGTTGGAGCGGCCGCCTCGCGCATGAGGAGTATCGCCATAAAGCATCGCGATACGCGAACGAGTCGCGAAGTCGTGCAAAAGCGGCGGCCGCATGGTTCCCGCCGGAGGCCGTTTTGCGCTATCGCAGGGGCATTCCGATCATGTAAAAGCGGTTCGGTCCGCCCGGAAGGAAGGTTCGATGTCACCAAGGGATTTGAAGGCAGCGTTGAGGAAGGAGCGGCTGGCGCTCCGCGATGCGATGCCGGCTGAAGTCCGGATTGAGGCGAGCCTTGCAATGGCCGATCATGCAGGCGACATCATCGCGCTCGATCCCGGGCACGTCGTCTCGGGCTTCTGGCCGATCCGTTCGGAGGCCGACGTCCGGCCGCTGATGGTGCGGCTCAGGGATCGCGGTGCGCGCCTCTGCCTGCCGGTGATCCTGGACAGCAAGGCCATCGTTTTCCGGGAATTGCTCGACGGCATCGCAGTCGTCGAAACCGGTTTCGGCACCACCGGTCCCGGCCCGGATGCGCCGGAAGTCGATCCGGACATCATGCTCGTACCGCTTTCGGCCTTTGATGCCGTGGGCCATCGGATCGGCTACGGCGCCGGCTATTATGATCGGGCGATCGACCGGCTGCGTCGCAAAGGCCACATGCCGCGCCTGATCGGGATTGCATTCGACTGCCAGGAAGTGGCATCAGTGCCGGCTGAACCGCACGACGTGGCGCTGGACGCCGTATTGACCGAGAGCGGTTTTCGGCATTTCAGAGCGGGATGAGGATATTTTGGGCGGATTGCGCCGCATCCTGCATTAATTCATGGAAACGACCAGGTGCATGATTTGGAGTCGATCCAAATTGCTTTGGTCCAAGCGGGATTGAACGGCATGCGACTTCTGTTTCTGGGGGATATGGTGGGCAAGACGGGCCGCATGGCCGTCTGGGAGCGCCTCCCGGGTCTCGTGAGCGATCTCAAGCTCGACTTCGTCATCGTCAATGGCGAGAACGCAGCCGGCGGATTCGGCATCACCGAAGACATCTTTCTCGAGACGATCAGCGCCGGTGCCGACGTAGTGACCACCGGCAACCACGTCTGGGATCAGAAGGAGGCGGTGGTCTTCTGCGAGCGGCACGATCAGTTCCTGCGGCCGGCAAACTATCCTGCCGGGACGCCGGGTCGCGGTTCCAATCTCTTCTTCGCGCGAAACGGCGCCCGCGTTCTGGTTGCCAATGTCATGGGGCGGGTCTTCATGCATCCCGAGCTCGACGATCCCTTCAAGACGGCAGAGGCGATCCTCGACGCCTGCCCGCTCGGCGAGCAGGCAGATGCGGTCGTCTTCGATTTTCACGCCGAGGCGACCAGCGAGAAGCAATGCTTCGGCCACTTCGTCGACGGGCGTGCCAGCCTGGTGGTCGGCACGCACACCCATGTGCCGACGGCGGACCATCAGATACTCAACGGTGGCACCGGCTATATGAGCGATGCCGGCATGTGCGGCGACTACGATTCGTCCTTGGGGATGGACAAGGAAGAGCCGCTCAACCGCTTCATCTCGAAGATGCCCAAGGGCCGCTTCGAAGCGGCATCCGGCCCGGCGACCATCTGCGGCGTCGGGATCGAGATTTCGGACCGGACGGGCTTGGCGGAGAAGATCGCGCCGCTCAGGATCGGGCCGCGTCTGGCCGAGACGATCCCGCAATTCTGGGTTTGAGCGGCAGAGCTTCCTGTTTCTCCGCCTGCAATCCTGGCGCGCTCTGCCTCTGCCGAATTGCCCTTTTTTCAAGGGTGACAGACCTGTCAAATGGTGGCAGGTTAGCGACCAAATGAGAGCCGCAATCCACGCGGCCGCTATTCGCAAGTTTCCATACCTAATAGTTAAAGCGGGATGCGGGCGGAGGCGCCCATACTCTCCCTCGTCCCGCAGTACTGCAACCGAGCCCCATAGCACCGCACGTCCGTCGGACGCGTAGAGGTCGCTATAGCGCCCCGGTACTGGAATGTCGCCGCGCCAAAGCAGACCCCGGTGCCGGCGATCCGATGTTCAGGTAATTTGGAGAGCGTGCATGTTGCGAAAGTGGCGTTTGCCGGCCATCGCCGGCGTATTCGTCTCCCTTCTCGTTTCGGCACCGACGGTCGCGCAGGACGCGCAGATGCCGACGGTGACCGTTGCCAAGCCGGTCGTGCGCGACGTCATCGACGCCGACGAATTCATCGGCCGCTTCGAGGCGGTCGATGAGGTTTCCATCCGCGCACGGGTCGGAGGCTATCTCGATCAGGTCTTCTTCACCGACGGTGCCATGGTGAAGAAGGGCGACAAGCTCTTCGTCATCGACCAGCGGCCGTTCCGCACCGCTCTTTCCCAGGCGGAAGCCTCTCTCGAGGCAGCGCGATCGACGCTCGTCTTTGCGGAGACCACGTTCAAGCGAACGGAATCGCTCGCCGGAACCGGCACGCTCTCCGTGTCCAGGCTCGACGACGACCGCCGGGCGCTGATCTCGGCGCAGGCGAATGTCCGCGGCGCCGAGGCGGCGGTCGAGCGGGCCAGGCTCGATCTCGATTACACCACAATCACCGCGCCGCTGAGCGGCCGCGTCGACCGGCGGCTTATCTCCCCGGGCAATCTCGTTCAGGCGGACCAGACGGTACTGACGACGATCGTTTCGCTCGATCCAATCGATTTCTATTTCGACGTCGACGAGCGCCGGCTGCTTTCCTATGCGCGGACGGCGCGGGAACGCGGCAGCGCGCTGCAGGAAGGGGCCGGCTCCATCCCGGTGCTCGTCACGATCGCCGACGCCAACGAACCGCCTTTCGAAGGCAAGCTCGATTTCGCCGAGAACCGGGTCGACAACGAGACCGGTACCATGCGGGTGCGCGCCCGCTTTGCGAACCCCAAATTCGTTCTGCAGCCCGGCCTGTTCGGGCGTGTGGAAGTCGAAGGTTCGAATACCTATCGAGCGGTTCTCGTGCCTGACGAGGCAATCGCTGCCGACCAGAACGAACGCATCATCTACGTGGTCGGCGAAGATGGCAGCGTCGCCACCAAACCCGTGCGTCTTGGCCCCAGGCTCCACGGCTATAGGGTCATCCGCAGCGGCTTGACGGGGGACGAGACGATCGTCGTCAACGGCCTCATGCGCGTCCGGCCGGGGGTGAAGGTCAAGCCCGAACTCGTCGTCCTGCCCCCCGAGGCAGCGCAATCGGCGGAGAATGCCCAATGAGGTTCGCGCATTTCTTTGTCGACAGACCTATCTTCGCATCGGTGCTTTCGATCGTTCTGCTGATCGTCGGCAGTATCGCCTATTTTCAGCTTCCGGTGGCGCAGTATCCGGAGATCGCACCGCCTACCATCGTCGTGCGCGCCTCCTATCCGGGCGCGGACGCGGAGACAGTCGCCAATACCGTTGCTACCCCGCTCGAGCAGGAGATCAACGGCGTGGAGAACATGCTCTACATGTCCTCCTATGCCACGGCTGACGGCTCGATGGCGCTGACGATCACCTTCAAGCTCGGGACCGATCTCGATCAGGCGCAGGTGCTGGTGCAGAACCGTGTTTCGATCGCCGAGCCCCGGCTTCCCGAGGAAGTCCGGCGCATCGGCGTGACCACGACGAAGAGCTCGCCGGACCTGATGATGGTCGTCCATCTGCTTTCGCCGAACGACCGCTACGACCAGCTTTATGTTTCCAACTACGCCCGCACGCGCATCCGCGACATATTGGTCCGGCTGGACGGAGTCGGCGACGTTCTTCTGTTCGGCGAGCGTGAATATGCGCTGCGCATCTGGCTCGACCCGCAGAAGCTCTCCGCCTACGGCATGACCGCAGGCGATGTCGTCTCCGCGCTGCGCGAGCAGAACGTCCAGGTCTCGGGCGGCTCCATCGGTGGTCCGCCGATGTCGAGCGACAGCGCCTTTCAGTATACAGTGACCACCGACGGCCGCTTCAGCGACGCTCGTCAGTTCCGCTACGTCATCGTCAAAGCCACCGAAGAAGGCAGGCTCGTCCAGTTGCAGGACGTCGCCCGCATCGAGCTCGGTGCGCGCGAATACGTGACCAACAGCTATCTCAACGGCAGCCCCGCCGTCGCGCTCGGCATCTTCTCCCGCCCCGGCAGCAATGCGCTCGCCGCGGCCGACGCGATCCAAGCGACGATGACCGAGCTTTCGCGAGATTTCCCCGAGGGGCTCGAATACAGGATCATCTACAATCCGACGGAATTCATCTCGGAATCCATCAACGAGGTCTACAAGACCATTGCGGAAGCCGCGCTCCTCGTCGCTCTTGTCGTGATCGTGTTCCTGCAGTCGTGGCGCACGGCAATCATTCCGATCGTCGCCATCCCCGTTTCGCTCGTCGGCACATTCGCGCTCCTCTATGCCTTCGGCTTTTCGCTGAACATGCTGACGCTGTTCGGTCTCGTCCTCGCGATCGGCATCGTGGTCGATGACGCGATCGTTGTTGTCGAGAATGTCGAGCGCAACCTCGCGCGCGGGATGACGCCGCGCGAGGCGGCACATGTGACGATGGACGAGGTGGGCGCCGCGGTCATCGCGATCTCGCTCGTCCTGACGGCAGTGTTCGTGCCGACCGCGTTCATTCCGGGTATTGCCGGGCAGTTCTACCTGCAATTCGCGGTGACGATCGCAGTCGCGACGGTGATCTCCGCGGTCAATTCCCTGACGCTCTCGCCGGCGCTTGCCGCAATCCTGTTGCGGCCGCACGAGAACCACGAGCATAAGAGCCGCAATCCGCTGACGCGTATCGGCCGCGGGTTTGCCAACGGCTTCAACCGCGGCTTCGACCGCATGGCCGATGGCTATGCATGGACGGTGGGCCACCTCGTCAGGACGCGGATTGCGCTAGCCGGGGCGCTCGTCGTCTTCGTAGCCCTGCTCGGAGCCACCTGGTACATGGCGCAGGTCGTGCCCCGCGGCTTCATACCCACGATGGACCAGGGCTACGCCATCGTCGTCATTCAGCTTCCGGACGGCGCCTCTCTCGAGCGCACCGATAAGGTCGTCCGGCGGGCCTCGGAGATGATCCGCGAGGTGCCCGGCGTCAAGGATGCGGTCGCCTTTGCCGGTTTCAACGGCGCGACCTTCACCAATGCATCCAATTCCGGCGTGATCTTCACGCCCTTCGACAGTTTCGAAGATCGCCTCGCGCAAAAGCAGAGTGCGGAACAGATCATCGGCCAGATCTTCGGTGCCATGCAAGGCATCCAGGAGGCTTTCATCATTGCCGTTCCGCCGCCCTCCGTGCGAGGCATCGGCAATTCGGGCGGCTTCAAGATGCAGATCATGGACCGCCAGAGTGCCGACATGCGCCGCGCGCTCGGGCTCGCCTATCAGATGATGGGAGCGGCCAACCAGACGGAGGGGCTGACCGGCGTCTTCACCACCTTCACGGCCTCCAGCCCGCAATTTTTCCTGGCGATCGACCGCGACAAGGCGCGGGCCCTGAACGTGCCGATTCCCAATATCTTCGAGACGCTCTCGATCAATTTGGGGACGTCCTACGTCAACGATTTCAACGCCTTCGGCCGCGTCTATCAGGTCCGCGCCCAGGCCGACCAGCAATTCCGGCTGGAGCGGGAGGACATACTCGCGCTCAAGGTACGCTCCGCCTCGGGCGCCCTCGTGCCGCTCGGCACGCTCGTCGAAATCCGCGATACGAGCGGACCGGCGCTCGTCCAGCGCTACAACATGTATGTCTCGGTCCCCGTCCAGGGCAACCCCGCGCCGGGCGTCTCGACGGGCAGCGCCCTCGACAAGATGGAAGCGCTTGCAGGTCAGATCCTGCCGCAGGGCACGACCTTCGAATGGACGGAACTCGCTTTGCAGGAGCGCCAGACCGGCAACACTGCGGTCTTCATCTTCGCGCTTTCGGTGGTCTTCGTCTTCCTGGCACTCTCGGCGCAATATGAAAGCTGGGTGCTGCCGCTGGCCATCATCCTGATCGTGCCGCTTGCAGTCCTCGCGGCACTTCTCGGCGTTTCGATCCGGGGCTTCGACAACAATGTGCTGACGCAGATCGGGCTTATCGTCCTGATCGGTCTTGCCGCGAAGAACGCCATCCTCATCGTGGAATTCGCCCGCCAGGGCGAGGAGGAGGGCAAGACGCCGATCGAGGCGGCGATCGATGCGAGCCGGCTCAGGCTGCGGCCGATCCTGATGACCGCTTTCGCCTTCATTCTCGGAGTCGTGCCGCTGGTCATCGCCACGGGGCCCGGCGCCGAAATGCGCCAGTCTCTCGGTACGGCAGTCTTTGCCGGCATGCTCGGGGTCACCTTCCTCGGCCTGTTCCTGACGCCGGTCTTCTACGTGGCCCTGCGCTCACTGCGCCGCAAGCCTGCACCGGCGGCTGCGCCGGCGCCGGCGCCGGGAGAATGAGGAGACCAGGTGCATCGGCAATGACGTAATTGTGAGCGGTTGTCCGTCGTTGGACGCTGGACGCGACCATAACCTTGAATAATCCTGCCTGCCGCCCGTCATGAGCAGCAACGCGGGATGCGGGCGGAGTGAGGGAGCAAGTTTTTCATCCCGCACATGTGAGAGGTGAAGGATGCTGCTGCGATACCTTGCCTACACCCTGACCGTCATCTGGCTCATCCATGCGCTCTGGCCGGCACCGGCTCACGCGCAGCAGGTGAAAGCCCATGTGAGCCAATGCCAGGCGATCGCGGCAGCCACCCCGGCAGCGACGTTCGCCAGCTTCTCGGCCGCCGCCGCCACTCCCGTGGCGTCGGCCGACACGAGCGAGGTGACGATCACCTTTCTCGGCCATTCGACCTTTCTGATCGAGACGCCGGGCGGGGTTTCGATCGCCACGGACTACAACGGCTGGTTCCGCACGCCATCGCCGCCTACAGTTGTGACGATGAACAGGGCTCATTCCAGCCACTACACCCTGGCGCCGGATCCGGCGATCCGGCATGTCCTGCATGGCTGGGGGGACAATGGCGAGCCGGCGGATCATGACCTCGTCGTCGGCGACGCCTATATCCGCAATGTGACGACGGATATCCGTTCCGGCTTCGAAGGCATGGAACGCGACGGCAATTCGATCTTCATTTTCGAGATTGCCGGGCTCTGTATCGGCCATCTCGGCCATCTGCACCACGAGCTCGACGAAAGCCATTACCGGCAAATCGGCCGGCTCGACGTGCTCATGGTGCCGGTGGACGGCGGTCTGACGATGGGGGCGGAGAGCATGAGCCGCGTCGTTTCGCGGTTGCGCTCGGCGCTGATCCTGCCGATGCACAGGCCGATGACCAACGACTTTCTGGCGATGTTCGGCGAAGACTTCGACAAGCGCTTCGCCACGGAGCCTTCCGTGAAGGTGTCGCTGCGTTCCCTGCCGAGCAGACCGCTCATCTATGTCCTGCAGGGCGTTTGAGGACCGCGGCAGCGCGTTTGCAGCCTCCTGAAAACACGACGCGCCTGCTGGACTGGACGCGGCAATGAAACTATAAGGCGCCCGATCTCACCAAAATCACGCATGCAGAGGGCGTCATGGCTGGCCATTCACAGTTCAAGAACATCATGCACCGCAAGGGCCGTCAGGATGCGGTGCGCTCCAAAATGTTTTCCAAGCTCGCGCGCGAAATCACCGTCGCAGCAAAAACCGGCCTCCCCGATCCGACGATGAACCCGCGCCTGCGCCTGGCAATCCAGAACGCCAAGGCGCAGTCGATGCCGAAGGACAACATCGAGCGCGCGGTCAAAAAGGCTGCGGGCGGCGATGCCGAGAATTACGAAGAAGTCCGCTACGAAGGCTACGGCCCGGGAGGCGTCGCAGTCATCGTCGAGGCGCTGACGGACAACCGCAACCGCACCGCCTCCAACGTTCGCTCCACCTTCACCAAAGCGGGCGGGGCGCTCGGCGAAACCGGTTCGGTTTCCTTCTCATTCGATCGCGTCGGTGAAATCACATACAAGCTCTCCGCCGGCGACGCCGACAAGGTGATGGAAGCGGCGATCGAAGCGGGGGCCGACGACGTCGAGACCGATGAGGAAGGCCACACCATCACCTGCGGTTTCGAGGATATCGGCGAAGTATCAAAGGCGCTCGAAGGTGCGCTCGGCGAGGCGGAGACCGTAAAGGCCGTCTGGAAGCCGCAGAATACCGTGCCGGTCGATGAGGAAAAGGCACAGTCGCTGATGAAGCTCATCGACAATCTCGAAGACGACGACGACGTCCAGAACGTCTATTCGAACTTCGAGGTTTCCGACGAGGTTCTGGCAAAGCTCTCGGCCTGAACGCGTTCGAGATCCCCCAGTGCAATTGCCCCGCATCGCTCCGACCGACGCGGGTTTTTGCTGCAGGCGTCAGGCGGCGCCGAGACCGCGTTGCGCTTCGGCAAACAGCCTCACCGAACGCAACCGCGCTTCCATATCGAAGATTGGCATTGACACGATCAGTTCGTCCGCCTTGGTGAGATCGACAAACGCCTCGATCTTTCGGCGGATCGTCTCGGGGCCGCCGACCACCGCGTAGCTCATCGCGTGGTCGACGAAAATCTTCTCGTCCTGGCTCCAGAGGCCCTCCATCGATTTGACCGGCGGCGGGAAGCGCCCGCGGGCATTGCGGCGAAGCGCGACGAAGGATTGCTGCATGGAGGTGAAGAGGTGGTTCGCCTCATCGTCGGTGTCGGCTGCGACGCCCATGACGCCCACCATGACGTGCGGCTTGTCGAGCTGGGGCGACGGGGTGAAACGCTCGCGATAGATTTCGAGCGCGGAGAGCAGCATGTCCGGCGCGAAGTGCGAGGCGAAGGCGAAGGGAAGGCCGAGCATGCCGGCGAGATGGGCGCTGAAATGGCTCGAACCGAGCAGCCAGATCGGCACGTTCGAATCCGCGCCCGGAACGGCAATGATCTTCTGGTCTTCGGTCGCCGGGCCGAGCAGCGCCTGCAGTTCCACGACATCGTTGGGGAAATTGTTGGCGCTCGCCTCCATGTTGCGGCGGAGCGCCTGCGCCGTTCTCATGTCCGTGCCGGGCGCGCGGCCGAGACCGAGATCGATGCGGCCGGGGTAAAGCGCCGCAAGCGTGCCGAATTGCTCGGCAATGACGAGCGGCGAATGATTGGGCAGCATGATTCCGCCCGAGCCGACGCGGATCGTCCGCGTGGCCGAAGCCACATGCGAAATCACGAGAGACGTGGCGGCGCTGGCAATGCCTTTCATGCCATGGTGTTCGGCCAGCCAGAAGCGCTGATATCCGGTCTCCTCCGCGGCGATTGCCAGCCGCCGCGAGTTTTCAAGCGACTCTGCGATGCTCCCCCCTTCGGTGATCGGCGACAGGTCGAGAATGGAAAAGGGGATCATGGACGAGACTTTCAATTAAGAGAAATTGATCTTCCGCAATGTAGGTTCAAGTTTCTTTACGCCAAGGGCGCCTCGGCGCTTTTAGGCAACGCGCGACCATTTCTGTTTAATGTTTTTGTTTTGTTCACTTTTTGCTGGCAGCGTCCCGCCGACCGAAATAGGGTGAAGCATGCAGAATACGATTCGCATCATCGGCATCGATCCGGGCTTGAGGCGCACCGGCTGGGGGATCATCGAAACGCTTGGCAATTCGCTGCGTTTCGTCGCTTCCGGCACCGTCACTTCCGATGGCGAAATGGACCTTGCCTCCCGCCTCTGCCAGTTGCATGACGGGCTTGCCGAGGTGGTGCACGGCTACCAGCCGCACGAGGCCGCTGTCGAACAGACCTTCGTCAACAAGGATGCGACCGCCACGCTGAAGCTCGGCCAGGCGCGCGGCATCGCCATGCTGGTACCGGCCCGGGCGGGCTTGAGGGTCGCAGAATATGCGCCAAACGCCGTCAAGAAGGCCGTGATCGGCGTCGGACACGGCGAAAAGCAGCAGATACACATGATGCTGAAGGTGCTGATGCCCAAGGCCGAGTTCAAAGGCAACGATGCCGCCGACGCGCTCGCCATCGCCATCTGTCACGCCCATAACAGGCAGGCCGTTACGAGCCGCCTTGCGGCACTTGCGGGGTAGGTCGTGCGAATGAATATGACGGCAAGCGATTCCCCCTCTGGCCTGCCGGCCATCTCCCCCACAAGGGGGGAGACCGGACGCGGTGAACTCCCCACCTCCACCGATGCCGTCGGCTTGCGGAATCATTCCGGCCTGAGCGTGGGGCAAGCCAATTGTTCTCCTCCCCCTTGTGGGGGAGATGGGCGGCAGGCCAGAGGGGGTTGGAGGGCAACCGGATGATTGGCAAGCTCAAGGGCACGATAGACGAGATCGGCGAGGATCACGTGGTTCTCGACGTGCATGGGGTCGGGTACGTCGCCCATTGCTCGGCGCGCACGCTCGGGAAGCTCGGAAGCGCCGGAGAGGCGGCCGTTCTCTTCATCGAGACCTATGTGCGCGAGGATCAGCTGAAGCTGTTCGGGTTCCTGAGCGTGTTGGAGCGCGAATGGTTCCGCCTGCTTCAGAGCGTTCAGGGCGTGGGATCCAAGGTGGCGCTGGCGGTGCTCTCCACGCTGACCCCCGGGGAACTCGCCAACGCCATCGCCTTGCAGGACAAGACGTCGATCTCGCGCGCGCCGGGCGTGGGTCCGAAAGTTGCCGTGCGTATCGTCACCGAACTCAAGAACAAGGCTCCGGCCTTCGCCGGCGAGATGGCACCGTCGATCGGCCTCAAGCAGGAGCTCGGCGAAGGCGTTGCCGCAGCGCCGGTTGCGGATGCGGTCTCGGCGCTCACCAATCTCGGCTATTCGCGGGATCAGGCGGCGAATGCCGTTGCGGCTGCGCTGAAAAACGGCGGGGAGGGCGGCGACAGCGCCAAGCTGATCCGCCTCGGCTTGAAGGAGCTGTCGCGGTGAGGAGGCGGCGAGCCTTCCTGCGGCCACAAAAGCATTGGAGTAGAGGGACGCTGGCCGTTCTCGCTGGATTGATCCGGGTGCCCCTATTATGGTTGAGCGCGGCAGCGACGGTGACCGTCCTCACCGCCGGCACCCCCTGTGGCCGCGGACAGCCCGAAACGAAAGCAATGACATGAGCGATGCCGCACGTCTGATCGCGCCGGAAAAGCGAGGCGAAGACCTCGATGCGACCATGCGCCCGCAGACGCTCGACGAGTTCACCGGCCAGGCTGAAGCGCGCGCCAATCTGAAGATCTTCATCGAGGCGGCGCGCAATCGCGGCGAAGCGCTCGACCACGTGCTCTTCGTCGGCCCGCCCGGGCTCGGCAAGACGACGCTGGCGCAGATCATGGCGAAGGAGCTCGGCGTCAATTTTCGCTCGACTTCCGGTCCGGTGATCGCCAAGGCCGGTGACCTTGCGGCGCTGCTCACCAATCTCGAAGAGCGCGACGTTCTCTTCATCGATGAAATCCACCGCCTCAATCCGGCTGTCGAGGAAATCCTCTATCCGGCGATGGAGGATTTTCAGCTCGACCTCATCATCGGCGAGGGGCCGGCGGCCCGTTCGGTGAAGATCGATCTCGCGAAGTTCACCCTCGTGGCGGCGACGACGCGCCTCGGACTGCTGACGACGCCGCTGCGCGATCGCTTCGGCATCCCCGTGCGGCTGAATTTCTATACGGTCGAGGAGTTGGAGCTGATCGTCCGACGTGGCGCGCGGCTGATGGGTCTCGGCATGACCGACGAAGGCGCGCGCGAGATTGCCCGCCGGGCGCGCGGCACGCCCCGCATCGCCGGCCGCCTCCTGCGCCGGGTGCGCGACTTCGCCGAGGTCGCACGGGCGGAGGCCGTGACGCTAGAGATCGCCGACGAGGCGCTGACCCGGCTGCTCGTCGACAGCATGGGTCTCGACCAGCTCGACCGGCGCTATCTGACGATGATCGCCCATAATTTCGGCGGCGGGCCGGTGGGGATCGAGACGATCGCCGCCGGGCTTTCCGAGCCGCGCGACGCGATCGAAGACATCATCGAGCCCTATCTGATCCAACAGGGCTTCATCCAGCGAACGCCGCGTGGTCGCGTGCTCACGGCGAATGCCTGGAAGCATCTCGGCCTCAATCCGCCCGGGGATGTCGAGGCAAGTCAATTCCGGCTGACGCTCGAGGACGACTGAAGTGATCACCCGGCGGGGCTTCATGAAATTCCTCGGCGGTGGATTGGTGAGCGCCGTGGCCCTGGGCGGCTATGCCTTCGCCATCGAACCGCTTGCGCGTCTGAGGGTGACCCGCTACGCCCTGACGCCACCCGGCTGGACGCCCGGCCTGAAGCTCCGCCTGGTCGCGCTCGCGGATATTCACGCCTGCGAACCCTGGATGTCTGCGCATCGCATCGCATCCATCTGCGAGCGCGCCAACGACCTCGGCGGCGACGTGACGGTCCTTCTCGGCGACTACGCTTCCGGCATGAATCTCGTGACGCGCCATGTCCATTCGAGCGAGTGGTCGAAGGCGCTTGCCACGCTCAGGGCTCCGCTCGGCGTTCACGCGATCATGGGAAATCATGATTGGTGGGAAGACAGGACTGCCCAGCAGAACGGCGGCGGCGAGACCTTCGGCCATCGGGCATTGGCAGGCGTGGGCATTCAGGTGCACTGCAATCGCGCGATCCGCCTGGAGAAGAGCGGCTTCCCCTTCTGGCTCGCAGGGCTCGAGGACCAGCTTGCGCTCCTGCCGGGACGGAAATGGAAGCGCGCGTTCATGGGCGGGCTCGACGATCTCGACGGCACGCTTGCACAGGTGGCGGACGAGGCGCCAGTGATCCTGCTCGCGCACGAGCCGGACATTTTTCCCAAGGTGCCCTCGCGGGTCGCATTGACGCTATCCGGTCACACCCATGGGGGACAGGTGCGCTTTGCCGGCCACTCGCCCGTCGTGCCATCGCGTTTCGGCGACCGATATGCCTATGGTCATATCGTCGAGCAAAATCGCAATCTCATCGTCTCGGGCGGCCTTGGCTGCTCCATCGCACCGATCCGTTTCGGCGTGCCGCCGGAAATTATCGTCGTCGATCTCGGATAAGAGGAGTTTTGCCGCTCATCCGCCTGCTGGCACCTTTTCTCCGCAAGCGGGGCGAAGGGAGCCCTTCGCGCGCAGACGGTTTTCCTCGGCCACGATCATCTGGATGATCTGGCGCCGGCGGGTGACGCGATCGGCCAGCACGCGGGTCGGCCTCCTCGGGCAGCGGTCGCGACTCGGGCCGTAAGGCGGCGGTATTGGCGGCGATCACGCTGCCTCGATCGGATCGGTCTTGGCGCGCTTGCCGAGCGCATCGGCGAAGGGCGCGCACCTTCGCCGGGTTGGAAACCGTAGTCCGCAAGAGGGACTGCAATGCGCCATTTTCGGTCATTGACATGGCGGCGGGGCATCGTACGCTTCCGCTGGAGGTTCAGCGGGACAGAGATCATGGCCACCGTAACACGCCACCTCATTGATCGAGGCGACGGCGCTCTTGTAGAGTTATTTCAAGCGGAGGCTCCAACTTCTCAGAACGGGGCAATACTTTTCGTTCATGGTTTCCAGCAAGGGCTTCTTCTGGGTGGAAGGGAGGCCGTCGACAATGGGGCACTTCTTCGGTTTTCCTCACGGTTTAACGTAACTGCCGCTGCTATATCCCAGCCCGGATTCGGAGCATCGGATGGCCCAGCCGACTTCTGCGGGCCAATCACTCAGCAGGCGATTTCCGCTGCTGTTGAATTTATCAAGCACCACCCACCAATCGATCCAAGTCGCTTCGTTTTGTTAGGGAATAGCCGCGGCGCTGTCGCTTCCGCAATGGTCGCCACCAAGTTGTCCGATCTACGAGCACTTATCTTGATGAGTGGGGTCTACGATCTAGGAGCAGCCTATCAAACAAGCTCCTCTGGCATCCGACAAGCAATCGAAATGGAAGCTGGCCTTTCAGAAAAAGCTTTCGAAGATCGCTCGGCCCTGCACCATGCGTGCAAAATTCGGGCCGAGACACTCATTCTCCATGGCAAACATGATAATCGAGCACCTTTCGAGCAAGCGGAGAGGCTTGCGGCGGCCTTAGAGATGGAAGGAACCGCTGTAACCTTACGCTCCTTTGAGTGCGGTCACCGCATTCCCCCAGAGCAAAGGGCCCCAGTTCTGCGTGATTTTCTTGAGCGGGTATTTGCCGCGAAGCCGATTTATCACTGATATGGCGACGCTTTGGGCGGCATCAGAAATTCTGGACGCTTACAGGTGAATGGCCGCCTTGGGTCGAGTTTTTTTTCTCGTTCACCAGGGTCGTGGAAGGGCGGGGAGCTAACTTTGCGTACAGCTCCGCCTAGACGTCGGAGAGGGTAAAGTGACGGGCATGAAAATCCGTGCGCTCGATCATATTGTGCTCTGCGTCAACGACGTTGCGGCCACTCGCCGTTTTTACGAACGCGTACTGAACATGGAGTCGCGGGAGGAACGGCCAGGCAAGTGGTCACTGCATTTCGGCACGAACAAGATCAGCCTCCACGACGCTATCGCGTCGCCAGGTATTGCTCGCGAGACGGTCCCAGGCAGCGGAAATTTCTGCTTGCTTACCGACACCCCCCTGGATGCGGTCATCCTGCACCTCAACCGCCAGGGCATAGAAATCGTCGATGGACCGGGCGAGCGAATTGGGGCGATAGGCAAGATTCTCTCCGTCTACTTCAAGGATCCGGACGGCAACCTTGTCGAGATTAGCAACCAGCTTTAGACCCAGTCCGCAAGGACCGCGCAGGGCTCGAAGCAGTCCTGGCCTATTGCAGATCAGACGGCTGCGTATGGGATACCATTTCATTTCCAGATTGCCTTGCAAGCGCATGCACGTCGCCCGAGGCGGTTAAGACGAGTCACTACGACGACAGCATCGCGATGCTCTTGGGCGGTATCGCCGCCGAGACGGTGGTCTACGGCTGCCATTCAACCGGTCACCCTCTCCCCGCAAGCTCCCGGATCGTCGCAGCCAGTCTTTCCCTTCCGCCCGGCACCCAGCCGAGAGCGCGCAGCTTCTCCGTCGACATCACCTTGAATTCGGCCGCTTCCACCGCCGCTGGCAGAGGGTGCGGACAGCCGGTTGCAGCCTGGAGAAAGGAGAGGATCTCGCGGTTGCCGGTCAGCACGTCGGAGACGTTGAAGACCTGACCGGATATTCTCGCCGGTTCGGTTTCGAGCATGAGGCGGACGGCCTGGGCGGCATCGTCGCCGTGCACTTCCGTGCCGATGCGCTCTGGCACCGGCCGGCCGGCCATGTAATCGGAAAAGAGATCGCTCCACTTGTGTTTTCGTCCCGAGCCCGCGGGGCCGTAAACACCGGTGATGCGCAGGCTCGCCGTGACGAAACTATGGTCGGTCATCGACTTCAAGGCGTTCTCGGTGGCGAGCTTTACCTGTCCGTAGAGCGTGTCCGGAGCGGCAGGTGACGTCTCTGCGACAACGGGCGGCGCCGTGTCGCCGTAAACCGCGCGGCTCGACAGGAAAACGCAACGGCGTACGCCGGCGGCGCGCGCTTCCTCGAAAAGGCGAACGGAGCCGTCGAGATTGGCGCGGCGGAAACCCTTGGGGTCATCACCTTCGCCTCCGCGATATCTCCCCTCGACATGCGCGAAGGCGGCATGGACGAAATAATAGATATCGTCGAACGCGCCGGCCTGGTCGGCAGCCGCATCGAGACGGAGCGGCACATTTGACACCCGTTGCGAATAAAAGCCGGCAGGGGGCGGAGAGCGCCCGCCGACCGTGACTTCATAGCCGTTTGCCAGCAGGTGCTCGACGATGAAGCGGCCGACGAATCCGCTGCCGCCGGAGACGAGAACGCGGGTCATGGCAAGGCGTGCGGCGGATTGGCAAGACCGGCAATATCGGGGATCTGCTCGCCGGTCAGATAGGCTTGCCAGAGATCGATCAGCGGGCGCAGCGCATCCGCGCGCGGATGATCCTTCTCCCACGGCTTTTCGTACTGGTAATGAAGCACCCCGATCGAGCTCCAGTCCCAAAGCTCAGGCAGGTTGAACCACACATATTGCAGCATGTTCATCGTCACCGGCAGGCCATGCCAATCGGGGAAGAAGCTCTGCAGAAAGGTCTGGTCCGTGCGCGGCCAGAAGGCGTCCGGCGCATCGAGGGCGGCGAGCATCTTCTCGAAGGTGGCGACTGCCGGCTCGGCGACGAAGACGCCGGAGTTCAGGCGGTGGAAGTCTGCGAGACTCTCATAGACGTTCGGCGCTGCGGAAAATTCCGGATAGAGGAACAGCTTGTCGATGTTGCGCAACACGATCGCGTCGGCATCGATGAAGATGCAGCGTTCGTATTCCACAAGTTGCCACAGCCTTATCTTGCAGAAATTGTCGAGCGGCGAATGGAAATCGGGCTTGCGTCCCTTTGTGAAGGGTGCCTGCTCATGCACGTTGCGGCGCTGATGCCGGGCGTTGAACTCGTCCGAGAGCGGCAGCAGGTCGGTTTGGATCAGGCGGCAGTCGAATTCGGTCAGCGGCTCGAGGGCCGCGGCATCCACCCCGCCGGTGTGGAGCACGACGATATCGGCGGGCGTCCGGGTGAGACGGATCGATCTGAGCAGGGCCCGCGCCCCGAGCGCGTAGTCGCTATTGGTGACGAGCGTCACGAAAGCGTGGCGCGCAGTCACCGTGGAGGAGGGGCTGAGCCCCTCCGGACTGGCGAAGACGCTGCTCATGAAACGGATTTCAGCCGCTTGCCCTCCGGATCGTGGTTGATCAAGGGGGCGATGTCCTTTGTCCAGGCGGAAACCGCCGGCACGCGCGAGCGATCGACGCGATAGGCGAATTTCTTCGCCACATCGACGATTTCCGAAAGCAGCCCGTCTTCGAGCCGAACCGGATTGAGGCCGAGCGCGAGGAATTTCTCGTTCCGCACCACGAGCTCGTTCTCGGCCGCTTCCTTGCGCGGATTGGGCAGCCAGGCGATTTTAGCGCCGGTCATGCGTGCGACCATCTCGGCGAGATCGCGGATGCGGTGCGTTTCCGTCATCTGGTTGAATATCTCGACACGGCTGCCGCGCGCCGGCGGGTTCCCGAGCGCGAGTTCGATGCAGCGCACCGAGTCCTGTATATGGATGAAGGCGCGCGTCTGGCCGCCGGTTCCGTGGACCGTGAGCGGATAGTCGATCGCTGCCTGGATCAGGAAACGGTTGAGGACGGTTCCGTAATCGCCGTCATAGTCGAAGCGGTTGATAAGCTGCGGATGACGACGCGTCTGCTCCGTATGCGTTCCCCAGACGATGCCCTGATGCAGATCGGTGATCCTGAGGCCGTCATTTTTCGCATAGAACTGGAAGAGCAGCTGATCCAGGCACTTCGTCATGTGATAGACGGAGCCCGGATTGGAAGGATAGAGGATTTCCTGGTTCACCGTCTCTCCGGCCATGGTCTCGATGCCGACGGGCAGGTAGCCTTCCGGGATCGCCGCCCCGATCGTGGAGTAGCCGTAAACGCCCATCGTACCGAGATGCACGAGATGGGCATCGAGGTCGAGCTCGACCAGTGCATTCAGGAGGTTGTGGGTCGCGTTGACGTTGTTGTTGACCGTGTAATTCTTGTGCCTGTCGCTCTTCATCGAATAGGGGGCCGCCCGCTGCTCGGCGAAGTGGACGACGGCATCGGGCCGATGCTCCGCCAGCCAGTTCTTCAGGAGCTCGTAGTCTCGGGCGAGATCGATCAGATTGAAGTGGATACGCCGGCCGGTTTGCGCGTGCCAGATGCGCGTGCGCTCCTGGATGGAATCCATGGGCGTCAGGGATTGCACGCCGAGTTCCGTGTCGATCCAGCGGCGGGAGAGATTGTCGAGGATGTGAACGTCGTGGCCCGCATCGGACAAATGCAGGGCGGTGGGCCAGCCGACGAAACCATCACCGCCGAGGACTGCAATCTTCATGTACGATTCTCCTGCTCGGGAAGAGGACAGGTCCTGATAGGATAGGATTGTGACAAAGCTGCAGTGCTTGCAAATGTCTTTTTGTTCCTGCACAGGAAAACGCAAAAAATCCTCCCGGAGAATGCCATGTCACTGATTTCGCTTGCCGGCGAGCTGACCGAGACCGGCCACCGACTGATCCAGCGGGTCTATTACGAGGACACCGATTTTTCCGGCGTCGTCTACCATGCGCGCTATCTGCATTTCATGGAGCGCGCCCGGACCGACTATCTGCGGCTTCTCGGCGTCGAGCAGGCGTCGCTGGCGATCGAAGGCGACGTGGAAGGCCTCGTCTTCGTCGTCCACCGCATGGAAATCGACTTCAAGGCGCCGGCGCGCATGGACGACGTCCTGACCATCGAGACCGCGACCGAAAAGGCCGGCGGCGCAAAAATGATCCTGCAGCAGCAGATCAGGCGCGGCGACGCGCTGCTGATCGCGGCCAAGGTAATCATTGCGGTCATCAACGGTCAGGGGCGGCCACGGCGCCTGCCGGAGGCACTGGCAACGAAATTCCTAGCTGCGCAAGCGGCTTCGGCGTGAGCGGCCGGCTCATTCGACCGAGTTCAATATCTTCTTCGTCAGCGACTGACTGATCTTGCCGATCTCCCGCCACGGATCGGTTCCGGCTTCGATCCGCTCGATAATGTCCGGAATGTGAAACCCGTTGGCGGCTTCGAGGCCTTGGAGTTCGTCCCAGCCGACCGGAGTGGCGACGGGTCCGCCGGAGCGCGCGCGGGTGGAATAGGGCGCGATCGCCGTGGCGCCGCGATCGTTCCTCAGCCAGTCTATGAAAATCTTCCCCTTGCGCTTCGCCTTCGACATGGTGGCAACGAAATTATCCGGATCGCGCTCGGCAATCGATCGCGCCAGCGCTTTCGCGAAGCCTTTGACCTCCTCCCATTCGGCATGGGGGCGGAGGGGAACGATGACGTGGACGCCCTTGCCGCCGGTCACCATGGGCACTGTTTTCAGGCCGAGCTCGGCGAGTTCGGCGCGGAGCTTGACGGCTGCCGCCTTGACTGTCTCGAAGTCGACGCTCGGATCGGGGTCGAGATCGAAGACCAGGCGGTCGGGTTTCTCCAGCCGATCGATGCTTGAACCCCAGATGTGAAACTCGAGCGTTCCCATCTGCACGGCGGCGACGAGGCCCTTGGCATCGTGGATGTACATATAGTTCTCGGTGTCGCCCGATGACTCGGTAATCGGCACTTCCCGGATCGCCTCGGGAAAGCCGTCGCTTGCGTGTTTCTGGAAGAAACAGTGCCGCTCGCCGCCCTGCGGGCAGCGCACCAGCGAAACGGGGTGATCGGCGGCAAAGGGGAGCATCCTCTCGGCGACGACGGCATAATAGCGGGCGAGATCGATCTTGGTGATACCCTGGCCTTCGAAGAGCACCCGATCGGGATGCGAGATGCGGATGCCGAGGACATCGGCGTCTCCTTGCGCAGGCGGCGGCTTGCGCGTCCTGGCGGAGGATTTGCTCTTGGCGGTCTCCGGCTCCGCTTCTGGCGGCTTCGGTGTCTCCAGTTTCACGGCCCTGGCCTCCTTGTCCTCGCGCAATCCCTCGAATGAACCGTGACGGACATGTCCGTCAGCCGTGAATTCGGCGAAATCGACCTCCGCCACCAGGTCCGGCTTCAGCCATATCGAGTTTCGCACTCTCTCTCGCGGCACGCTGTCGAAGGGCGACGTGTCGCGCTTGCGTTTTGCGAAGGCCGCGGCGAGGTCCTCCATCGTCTTTCCGCTGAAACCGGTGCCGACGCCGCCACGGTAGATCAGCTTCCCGCCTTCGTAGGTCCCGACGAGCAGCGAGGCGAAGGCGCGTCCCTTCTTCGAAGATGGGGTATAGCCCCCGATGACGAACTCCTGGCGCTTCGTGCATTTCACCTTGAGCCAGCTGCGGCTGCGCCCGCTGCGATAGGGGGCATCCGCCTCCTTGGCGATTATACCCTCCTGGCCGGCCCTGCATATCGCGGAAAGCACGTGCTCGCCATTGCCGCGGACATGCTCGCTGAACTGTACGGTCGAGGTGGTGCCGAGCGTTCGGAGCAGCGCTTCGAGCAGTTCCTTGCGTTCCACGAGCGGTTTCCGGCTCAGATCCTTGCCGTCGAGCTCGATGAGGTCGAAGGCGTAAAGCCGTGTGCTGGCTCCCGTCCTAAGCGCCTTCTGCAGGGCCGAGAACGTCGATCCGCCTTCCGACAGCGCTACCACCTCGCCATCGATCAGGGCGGACTGGCAGTCGAGTTCGGCAAGAGCGGCGGCAATTGCCGGAAATTTCTCGGTCCAATCGAGGCCGTTGCGCGTGTAGCAGCGCACTTTGCCGGCACCGACGGCGCAGACAAGCCGATAGCCGTCGAACTTGGCTTCGTTCAGCCATGCGTCGCCGGCGGGCACCTTGGTCACCAGAGTCGCCAGCTGCGGTGCCTTGAAGGCGGGCAGCTTGCCGGAGGCTTTTCGCGTCGCAGGTTTGCGTGCATCGCCGTTTTCGGCGATCGCGCCGGCCTTGAGATTGGCCGAGATGCTCTTGTTGGAATGCCAGACCCGCGCCCGCTTCTCGCCTCTGCCTTCGGCGATCTCCTCCATTGTCCGGCCGGTGACGATGCTGGTAATGTTCTCGTTGATCAGGCTCTCGCCGTCTTCGGAGGCGATCTCGTCCGTTTCCTTGACGAGCAGCCAGTTCTCGCGCTTTTCGCCTTCGCGTGGCCGCATGCGCACCAGCGCCCAGCCGCCCTTCATTCGGCTGCCATGCAGCTTGAAGGAAAGCTTGCCCTTCTTCAGGGCTTTCGAAGGGTCATCCTCCGGCTCCCACCAGCCGGTATCCCAGAGCATCACGGTACCGCCGCCGTACTCTCCCTTCGGTATCGTTCCTTCGAAATCGCCATAGGCAAGCGGGTGGTCTTCGGTACGCACGGCGAGGCGCTTGTCTTCGGGGTTGAGGCTCGGGCCGCGTGTGACCGCCCAACTCTTCAGCACGCCCTCCCATTCCAGGCGGAAGTCGTAATGCAGGCGGGTTGCAGCGTGCTTCTGGACCAGGAACCGCATCCTGTTGTCCCCGCTGCGCCGAGCGACCGCTCCCTTGGGTTCGCTCGTCCGCGTGAAATCGCGGCGCCGGTTATATTCGGAAAGCGGTTCATTGCGAGCGGCCATGGGTCGTCAGCCCGATTTCGGCTGGAAGGCTGTATGTTTCGGGGACCAGCGGCTCATGGCACCGAAACGTGCGACCCGCTGCGAAGTTCCGTATCGCGCAAGCTCACTCGAACTGCGCGCGCGGTAATACTCCCTTAACCATAATGGTGTCTTAATCCGTGTATCAGGATTTGTGCAGTGCACGTCATCCTTTGACCAAAATTGACGGCAAGAAGGCAGGCTGAAGCGAGTAGATCGCAATGCCGCGATCGGTGGCAATACCGGGGCATTCCTGCTGCAGGACATTTGGGCGACCCGGTCACGAGCATGAGTTGCTCTGCCGGGTGTTTGGATTCGGGGACTGAAATCGATGGAACAGGTTGGATTGGCCGCGACGAGCGACGTGACCCTCTGGTCGCTCTTCATGCAAGCGGGCTTGGTCGTGAAGCTGGTCATGCTGGGGCTCATCGCCGCCTCGGTCTGGACCTGGGCGATCGTCGTCGACAAGAGCCTCAATTACGGGCGTGTCCGCCGCCAGCTCGACAATTTCGAGCAGGTATTCTGGTCCGGTCAGTCGCTGGAGGAGCTCTATCGGACCCTCTCGGACAGGCAGACGAGCGGAATGGGCGCTATCTTCGTTTCGGCCATGCGCGAATGGAAGAAAAGCTTTGAACGCGGTGCGCGCGCGCCGATCGGCCTGCAGATGCGCATCGACCGCGCCATGGACGTGACCCTCGCCCGTGAATCCGAAGCGCTCGAGGCAAGGCTCGGCTCGCTGGCGACGATCGGCTCGGCTGCGCCCTTCATCGGTCTTTTCGGCACCGTCGTCGGTATCATGACCTCGTTCCAGGCGATTGCAGGTTCCAAGTCCACCAACCTCGCCGTCGTTGCGCCCGGTATCGCCGAAGCGCTGCTGGCGACCGCCATCGGTCTGCTCGCCGCAATTCCTGCCGTCATCGCCTACAACAAGTTCACCGCCGATGCCGGCAAGCTGACGGCACGCATGGAAGCCTTTGCCGACGAGTTCTCCGCCATCCTGTCGCGGCAGATCGATGAGAAGCTGCAGCCTTCTCGCCAAGCCGCGCAATAACGACCTCAAAGCACGGAGACCACGCTGATGGGTATGGCAGTTGGCGGAGCCAAGGGGTCGGGCGGCGGGCGCCGCCGCCGTGGCGGCAGAAAAAGCGCGATCAGCGAGATCAACGTCACGCCGCTCGTCGACGTCATGCTGGTTCTCCTCATCATCTTCATGGTGGCTGCGCCGATGATGACGGTCGGCGTGCCGATCGATCTGCCGGAAACGCAGGCGAAGGCCATGAACGCCGATACTCAGCCGATCACTGTCTCGGTAAATCCGGCGGGTGAGATCTTCCTGCAGGAGACTCCGATCGCGATCGACGAGGTCGTGCCGAAGCTCGAGGCGATTGCCACGACCGGCTACAACGAGCGCATCTATGTGCGCGGCGACACCAATGCCGACTACGGCACCGTGATGAAGGTGATGGCACGCATCTCCGCGGCAGGCTTCAAGAACCTGGGTCTCGTAACGCTTCAAGAACAAGAGAAGTGATCGTCCGAATGAAGGGCAGTATCGCTACATCTGCTGTCCTCCACGCCCTGGTCCTGACCTGGGCGCTGGTGTCGCTTGGCAGCCCGGCCGATTTCGAGGTCGCGGATGTCGAGGCGCTGCCGGTCGACATCGTGCCGGTCGAGTCGATCACGCAGATCCAGCAGGGCGACAAGAAGGCTCCGGCCAAGGAAAAGGCATCGCCGGTTCCGACCAAGAAGCCGACACCGGTCGAAAACGCCGAGAATGTCGGCGAGAACGACGTCGACCTGAAGACGCCGCCCACGCCCAATGCGAAGCCGGTCGACAACGAGTCGGCCGCAGCACCGCAGAAGACCGAAAAGGCACCGCCCACGCCCGACCCGGTGAAGGAAGAGATCGAAAAGGTCGAAGAGACCAAGCCGGCCGCCGAGCCCGCGACGGAAGTGGCGGCACTCCCCGAACCCAAACAGGAAGTCAAGCCGGATACGAAGCCGGAACCGGCACCGGCGGAAGAGCAGCCCGCGGAAAATCCCGAGGCCGAGGCTCTGCCGGACAGGGTGCCGACGCCGCAGTTGAAGCCCAAGGTCGAAAAGCCCGCCCAGACGGCCAAGACTCCCGAGCGCAAGAAGGAAGAGGTCAAGAAGGAGCAGAAGAAGGCGTCCTCCCAGAAGGAGAGCGACTTCAATGCCGACGAGATCGCGGCGCTGCTCAACAAGCAGGAATCCTCCGGCGGCGGCGCCAAGCGCTCGACCGAGGAGGCGGCCCTCGGCGGCAAGAAGACGACGAGCGGCAACACGCTTTCGCAGAGCGAAATGGACGCGCTTCGCGGCCAGATCCAGAACAACTGGTCGATCATTCCCGGCATGGCCGACGCGGCGGATGTCCGCATCAAGGTGACGATGCGGCTCGACCCGAACGGCGACCTGATCGGCGAACCGGAAGTGGAAGCCAGCGGCGGCTCGGATGCAGCGCGGCGGGCACTCATGGGTGGTGCACGCCGGGCCATTCTGAAGTCCGCCCCCTTCAAGGGGCTGCCGGCCGACAAATACGATTCATGGAGCGAGGTCGTCGTCAACTTCGACCCGAGCTCGATGCTCTAGACAGGTTGGGCCGGTTGCGGGCGGAACATTGCGCCTCATCCTGCTCGGAACACGAAAGGCTGAAAGGCTTTATGGAAATGCTGAGACGCAATTTTTTCCGCCTCCTGATGGTGCTGGTCGCCGGCTGCGGGCTCATTGCCTCGCCGGCAAATGCGCTCGTCGAGATCAACATCAACAAGGGTAACGTCGAGCCGCTGCCGATCGCGATCACGGACTTCCTGCAGGGCGAGCTCGCGCAGAAGATCTCCGACGTGGTTGCCGCCGACCTGAAGCGCTCCGGGCTTTTCGCGCCGATCAACAAGGGCGCCTTCATCGAGAAGGTCTCCAATCCCGACGCCACGCCGCGCTTCGAGGACTGGAAGGTGATCAACGCACAGGCGCTCGTCATCGGCCGCGTCACGCAGGAAGGCGACGGCAGGCTGAAGGCGGAGTTCCGCCTTTGGGATACCTTCGCCGGCCAGCAGATGCTCGGTCAGCAGTTCTACACCCAGCCGGAGAACTGGCGCCGGGTCGCCCACATCATCGCCGACGCGATCTATGAGAGGATCACCGGCGAGAAGGGTTATTTCGACACGCGCATCGTCTACGTCGCCGAAAGCGGGCCGAAGAACGCGCGCAAGCGCCAACTCGCAATCATGGACCAGGACGGGGCCAATTCCCGGGCGCTCACCAATGCCAACGACATCGTGCTGACGCCGCGCTTCTCGCCGAACCGTCAGGAAATCACCTATATGTCGTTCGAGAACCAGCAGCCGCGCGTTTATCTGCTGCAGCTTGAAACGGGGCAGCGCGAGGTGGTCGGCAATTTCCCGGGCATGACCTTCGCCCCGCGTTTCTCGCCGGACGGCCAGCGGGTGATCATGAGCCTGCAGCAGGAAGGCAACGCCAACATCTATACGATGGATCTGCGCTCGCGCACGACGACGCGGCTCACCAACACCGCGGCGATCGACACCTCGCCCTCCTATTCGCCGGACGGCAGCCGGATCGTCTTCGAAAGCGACCGCGGCGGCAAGCAGCAGCTCTACGTCATGGGCGCCGACGGATCCGGCCAGACGCGCATTTCCTTCGGCGACGGTTCCTATTCGACGCCCGTCTGGTCTCCACGCGGCGACCTCATCGCCTTCACGAAGCAGTCGGGCGGGAAGTTCTCGATCGGCGTCATGAAGCCGGACGGCTCGGGCGAACGCATTCTCACCACCGGCTTTCACAATGAAGGCCCGACATGGGCGCCGAACGGCCGTGTCCTGATGTTTTTCCGTCAGAACGCCGGCGCGGGCGGCCCGCAGCTCTATTCGATCGATCTGACGGGCTACAACGAACAGCTTGTCCAGACGCAGGGCTTCGCCTCGGACCCGGCCTGGTCGCCGCTGATGGAATAGGGCACCGCCGCGGGCTAGAGCCCTTCAGGGCTAAATGGAAGCAGATCTGCCGGCCGGCTTGGACGTATGCTTTGGCTACGCCGCGCGCCGGCCGGTCGACCATCCGACTCCGTTTGAGCCAACAGAACTGGTTCCATTTAACCCTGAAGGGCTCTAATCGAGAGAATTGATGAGATTCAAAGATTTCGGGCCGATACGGCCCGAAATTCTTCGTGATCGCGCGTCCACAGTTATGGCAGGGAATGAGGCGGATGTGCCGCTTTCTCGCCGCAAAGTGCTGGTGTAGCAGGCGCCCCGACGCACATTGTCGATTTGTTAACCATATCCGTTGAAAAGCAATTAACCGCTTCCGGTTACAGTCTGGCAACCGTGAATTTGACACTTCTCAAGGAGACCCGGCCCATGAGCCGAATTGACACCCCGGCAGCAAGCCGCATGCAGACCATCGCCCGCAATCCGGTCATGATCGCGCTCGTCATGACGCTTGCCCTTGCTGGCTGCGCTTCCAAGAAGAACCTGCCGAACGATGCTGCCGGCCTCGGTCTCGGCGCAGGCGCGGCGACCCCGGGCTCGCAGCAGGACTTCACCGTGAACGTCGGCGACCGCATCTTCTTCGATACGGACTCGACGTCGATCCGCGCCGACGCGCAGGCGACGCTCGACCGCCAGGCCCAGTGGCTGGCAAAGTATCCGAACTACGCAATCACCATCGAAGGTCATGCCGACGAGCGCGGCACCCGCGAATACAACCTCGCGCTCGGCGCCCGCCGTGCCGCCGCCACCCGCGACTATCTCGTCAGCCGCGGCGTCCCCGGCAATCGCATGCGCACGATCTCCTACGGCAAGGAAAAGCCGGTGGCCGTCTGCGACGACATCTCCTGCTGGTCGCAGAACCGCCGCGCCGTTACCGTTCTCGGCGGCGCCGGCAGCTGATCAATCGGCGTTGAAGGTGAATTCGAAGGGCGGTCTACGGGCCGCCCTTTCTTTTTTACCACACTTTGGCCGAACTCCGTTGCTTTTTCACGGCAGTTGGAAAACTGTGCGGCATCCCACTCGGAATCGGCAAATGTAGCGCGCAACGCGATCCGGGGTGGGTTAATCGGTTACGAACAGGACAAATGAAATGAAGAAATTTGTCGTGGCAGGACTGCTTGGCCTCATGACCCTTGCGGGTCTCGGCTCTACAGCAGATGCCATGCCGCTTTCCGGGCTCTTTGCCCGTACGACGCAGACCGATGCCGGCAGCAAGGGCGACCTTCCGGTAGTGAAGGTGCAATCACCCGATATTGCACGGGTCGGTCAACTCGAGGAACAGATCCGCTCTCTCAATGGGCGTATCGAGGAAATGAGCTTCCAGCTCCTGCAGATGCAGGAGCAGATCCGGAAGTTCCAGGAGGACAACGAGTTCCGCTTCCAGGACCTGGAAAACGGCAGGTCCTCCTCCAAGAAGAGCGGCGCGCTTGAAACGCCGAAACCGAATGATCAGGCGTCCGTCACCCCCGGGGTGACGGATAGCCGGCCCTCGGGCGCTCCGGCTGCCGGCGGCGCGGATATGGCGGGTGTCGATCCCAACGCGCCAGGCGCAGCTCCCGCGCCGGCGACGCTGGGGCAGATCATTTTCGACGAGAACGGCAACCCCGTCTCGGCAACGGCGGGCGTAGAGCCCGGGGCCAACGCCACTCTGCCCGGCGTCGACACAGGGCTTGCGACCCGGGGCGGTGGTCTCAACGACAATCCGGGAAGCGCACCGGACAGCGGACAGGCGACTGCGTCTCTCAGCGATCCGGGCGATCTCTACCAGGCAGGCTACAGCCACGTGCTTTCCGGCGATTACAGCATCGCAGAGCAGGAATTCCGCGATTATCTCGATGCCTTTCCAAGCGGCGACAAGGCGGCGGATGCGAGCTTCTGGATGGGCGAGGCACAGTATTCCCAAGGCAAGTACAGCGACGCGGCCAAGACCTTCCTCAACGCGCATCAGAGCCACGGCAAGTCACCGAAGGCTCCGGAAATGCTCTTGAAGCTCGGCATGTCCCTCGGCGCCCTCGACAACAAGGAGACCGCCTGCGCCACGCTGCGCGAGGTCAACAAGCGTTATCCGAAAGCATCACCCGCCGTGAAGGCGAAGGTGGCGAGCGAGCAGAGCCGTTTCGGCTGCTGAGGCGGGCCCAATGCCCCATGCCGTCCTCGATACGGCCCGAAATTTTCTCCGATCCTTTATCAGGCCCTGCAGGATTCTGGTTGCCGTCTCGGGTGGCAGCGACTCGGTGGGGTTGCTTGTAGCCCTGCATTCGGCGATTGCGGCCGATGAGCGCCGTGGATTTTCCCTTGCCGCCTGCACTGTCGACCATGCGCTGAGGCCGCAGTCGGCTCGCGAAGCCGAAGATGTGGCGGCCTTTTGTGCTGCGCTCGGTATTGCCCACCGCATCTGCCGCTGGGAGGGCGCGAAGCCGTCGACCGGCATTCAGGCGGCGGCTCGAAACAAGCGTTACGAATTGCTGGCCGAGGCCGCCGAGGCGCTCGGCGCCGATTGCGTCGCGACGGGCCATACGCGCGACGACCAGCAGGAGACGGTAGCCATGCGCGCTGCCCGTGATGGGGCGGGAGACGGGCAGGGCGAGGGGCAGGGCGGCGCGGGCATGGCCGCGGCCATGCTCTATGGTCGGCGGATCTGGGTATTGCGGCCGTTTCTTGGCTTGGCGCGCGCCGAGATCCGCAGCTTTCTCCAGGCAAGCGACGTCTCCTGGACGGACGATCCGAGCAATGCCAATCCCGCCTTCGAGCGGGTCCGGGTGCGCGCCCGGATAGCGACATCCGAAGGGACGCCGACGCCCTTGTGCAACGGGCGTGAGCGCGCCGCCTCTTCCGCCAGGGCCGCCGCCCTGATCGAGAAGCGTATCCGCGTTCACGAGGCGCTCGTCGCGGAGGTTTCGGCACGGCATGCCGGGGAGATCGACGATCCGGACTGGCGCCGTGCGCTCTTGACGGTCGCGTCGGTTCTCGGCGGGCGCGACCACATGCCCGCTCGCGCAACGGCGCAGCGGCTTTCGCAGTTCCTGCGATCGGGTGAGCCTGGCCGCATGACGGCGGGACGGGTCGTCTTCGACCGGCGAGCGAGCGGTCTCTATCTCTATCGAGAGGCGCGCAACCTGCCGGCGCTCGCCGTTGGAGCGGGCCGGCAGGGCATTTGGGATGGGCGGTTCACGGTAAAGAGCGGCGGGCCAGCGGTTACGGTCACCGCGGACGCTTCGGGACGGCTGTGGACTCAGAGGCTTATTGACGCAGGGCTGCCGAAGGGGATTGCCAAGCGCGGATCCACGGTGGCACCAGAAATCGCGCCGACGGACGGCACGGGGCTCGCCTTCGGCGAGGCTCCGGCGAAAGTCGAGTACCACATCGGGCTTTACGACACCTTTTTGCCGGGTTTCGACAGGATCATGGCGGATGCGGTCGCCGTGTTGTTTGGGCGTGACCGATACCCCGCGCCGCCGGTGCACGATGTTTTGATAGAAATGGAAACGTAACCGGCGGTTTTCCTTGGCAAGGTCACCCCGGACACCTATGTTAGGAACAAGAATACAGTCCGGCGAATGCGCGGGCTGCGACAGGTTCCGGGGAGTTCGATGAACCCTAATTTTCGAAATTTTGCCCTTTGGGCAATCATAGCGCTTCTCCTGATAGCGCTATTCAGCATGTTCCAGCAGCCGACCGAACGAGCAGGCTCGCGTGAAATTCCATTCTCGCAGTTCCTCAAGGACGTCGACGCCAGCCGCGTGAAGGACGTGGTGATCACCGGTTCGAAGGTGATCGGCAGCTACACCGAAAGCGGAGCGACCTTCCAGACCTATGCGCCCGCCGTCGACACGGCGCTGACGGAACGGCTGGAAGCCAAGGACGTCACGGTCACGGTTCGTCCGGAGACGGACGGCTCGTCGGGCTTCCTCAGCTATATCGGAACGCTGTTGCCGATGCTCCTGATCCTCGGCGTCTGGCTGTTCTTCATGCGGCAGATGCAAGGTGGCTCGCGCGGCGCGATGGGTTTCGGAAAGTCCAAGGCAAAGCTTTTGACGGAAGCGCATGGCCGCGTGACCTTCGACGACGTCGCTGGTGTCGACGAGGCCAAGCAGGACCTGGAGGAAATCGTCGAATTCCTGCGCGACCCGCAGAAGTTCCAGCGTCTCGGTGGCCGCATCCCGCGCGGCGTGCTGCTGGTCGGACCGCCTGGTACCGGTAAGACGCTGCTTGCCCGCTCGGTCGCCGGCGAGGCGAACGTGCCCTTCTTCACGATCTCGGGTTCGGACTTCGTCGAAATGTTCGTCGGTGTCGGCGCGTCGCGCGTCCGCGACATGTTCGAGCAGGCGAAGAAGAACGCGCCCTGCATCATCTTCATCGACGAAATCGATGCGGTCGGCCGTCATCGCGGCGCCGGCCTTGGCGGCGGCAATGACGAGCGCGAACAGACGCTGAACCAGCTGCTGGTCGAAATGGACGGCTTCGAGGCGAACGAGGGCATCATCCTCATCGCCGCCACGAACCGGCCGGACGTGCTCGATCCGGCGCTTCTGCGTCCGGGCCGCTTCGATCGTCAGGTCGTCGTACCGAACCCGGACATCAACGGCCGCGAGCGGATCCTGAAGGTGCATGTCCGCAACGTGCCGCTCGCACCGAACGTGGACCTCAAGGTGCTGGCGCGCGGCACGCCGGGCTTCTCGGGCGCCGATCTCATGAATCTCGTCAACGAGTCGGCGTTGATGGCGGCGCGGCGCAACAAGCGCCTCGTTACCATGCAGGAGTTCGAGGACGCCAAGGACAAGATCATGATGGGCGCCGAGCGCCGCTCCTCGGCCATGACCGAAGCCGAGAAGAAGCTGACCGCCTATCACGAGGCGGGCCATGCGATCCTCGCGCTCAATGTCCCCTCGGCCGATCCGTTGCACAAGGCGACGATCATTCCCCGCGGCCGTGCGCTCGGCATGGTGATGCAGCTGCCCGAAGGCGACCGCTATTCGATGAGCTACAAGTGGATGATCTCGCGCCTCGCCATCATGATGGGCGGACGCGTTGCCGAGGAACTGACCTTCGGCAAGGAGAACATCACCTCGGGCGCATCCTCCGATATCGAGCAGGCGACGAAGCTTGCCCGGGCGATGGTGACGCAGTGGGGCTTCTCCGACCAGCTCGGACAGGTCGCCTATGGCGAGAATCAGCAGGAGGTTTTCCTCGGCCATTCCGTCGCGCAGCAGAAGAACGTTTCGGAATCGACCGCCCAGAAAATCGACAACGAAATCCGCCGGCTGATCGACGAGGCCTATGAGACGGCGCGTCGCATCCTTGTCGAAAAGAACCATGAATTCGTGGCTCTCGCGGAAGGACTGCTCGAATACGAGACGCTGACAGGCGACGAGATCAAGGCTCTGATCCGCGGCGAGAAGCCGGCGCGCGATCTCGGTGACGATACACCGCCGCATCGCGGCTCTGCAGTGCCTTCGGCCGGTACGAAGAAGGAAGCCGGCACCAAGGGCGAGGAGCCCGAAGGCGGGTTCGAACCGCAGCCGCAATAGCTTCCTGCACATGCGCAAATCAAATGCCGCCGCTCCGGAAGGGGCGGCGGCATTTTTGGATGCTCACGGCGTCAGTGAAACAGTGGTGCGCGCCCGGTCCTTGCGTTCATGCTTCAGGTCGACCCCGACCGAAAACGTTGCTTCGGCAAAGATCCAGTTGTAACGCACTGTAATGATTTCTGATGTTATGATCGGTGCCGTATATTGCGGTTTTATGGCAGATATGGCGCAGATCTGCAGGCGGAGTCGCGGAACTATGAAAAACAATAGCGGAACACGCAGGCAGACGCGGCCGGCACAAGAGGCGACGCCGAAGCAGGACAATGGAGTTTTTATGAAGCGCAGATATTTCGGCACCGACGGCATTCGCGGCCAGTCCAATATATTTCCGATGACGCCGGACCTCGCGATGCGGGTCGGCATTGCAGTGGGAACCATTTTCAGAAACGGTGCTCACCGCCACCGGGTGGTGATCGGCAAGGACACGCGCCTTTCCGGTTATATGCTCGAGAACGCGATGGTCGCGGGCTTCACGGCGGCGGGGCTCGACGTCTTTCTGCTCGGCCCGATCCCGACGCCCGGCGTTGCCATGCTGACGCGGTCGCTGAGGGCCGATATCGGCGTGATGATCTCCGCCTCGCACAATGCGTTCCGCGACAACGGAATCAAGCTGTTCGGGCCCGATGGCTACAAGCTTTCGGATGACATCGAGCAAAAGATCGAAGACCTGCTGGAGCAGGACATGTCCGGGCAGCTCGCCAAGCCGGAGGATATCGGCCGGGCCAAGCGCGTCGACGGTGACATCTACCGCTATATCGAGCAGGCAAAGCGGACGCTGCCGCGCGACGTCACGCTGAAAGGTCTCCGGATAGCCATCGATTGCGCAAACGGTGCCGCCTACAAGGTCGCGCCCTCCGCCCTTTGGGAACTCGGCGCCGAAGTCGTTACGATCGGGACCGAGCCGAACGGCGTCAACATCAACCTCGAATGCGGATCGACGCATCCGGCGGCGCTTCAGAAGAAGGTGCATGAGGTGAGGGCGGATATCGGCATCGCGCTCGACGGCGACGCCGACCGTGTTCTGATCGTCGACGAGGAGGGGGCGGTCATCGACGGCGACCAGCTCATGGCGGTCATCGCCGACAGCTGGGCGGCAGATGGCATGCTCAAGGGCGGCGGCATTGCCGCGACCGTCATGTCGAATCTCGGCCTCGAACGCTACCTTCAGGCTCGCCGGCTCAAGCTCCACCGCACCAAGGTGGGCGACCGCTACGTCGTCGAGCAGATGCGTCAGGACGGCCTGAACGTCGGTGGCGAACAATCGGGTCACATCGTGCTTTCCGATTTCGGCACGACCGGCGACGGCCTCGTCGCGGCGCTGCAGATCCTCGCGGTCGTCAAGCGCCAGGGCAAGACGGTGAGCGAAATCTGCCGCCGTTTCGAGCCGGTGCCGCAGGTACTGAAGAACGTTCGCGTGTCGGCCGGCAAGCCGCTGGAGGATGCCGGCGTGCAGCAGGCGATCGCCGAAGCGGAGGCGCAGCTCGCCAAAAGCGGGCGGCTGCTCATCCGGCCCTCCGGCACCGAACCGCTGATCCGCGTCATGGCGGAAGGCGACGACCGCGGTCAGGTCGAGCGTATCGTCGACGAACTCGTCAATGTGATCGGCGGCGTGCGAAACGCTGCCTGAAGACTATCCTTTGCCCCTCAACCGGCCTGCCGGCACCTTGCATAAGAGATGTTGTATAGGCTTCGGTATGCCTTTGGCCGGGTGTCCGCCCGGCCAAAGGCGCCGACCGTCGGATCGCCGGCACCAGAACCTTTGAGGGTTACGGAGAAGCAGGATCGCGGTCGGTTCCTCATCGTGGCCCGAATGGTTGCTGGAACAACCTGGTTCGTATGCAAGGCAGGGACGACAAGGATGAACGAGATTAGCATGAAAGCGGCCGGTATCGATACCGGCAAGATATGGCTTGACGTCGCCACCTACCCGGTGAGCGGCAGACTGAAAGTGTCCAACAGCGCCGACGGCTGGCAGACGCTGGCTGACT
>ATWE01000009.1 GCA_000421085.1 Ensifer sp. USDA 6670 | reverse complement strand
CAGCACCCCACTCGTGGTTCGCTGAATTGCCCGGCAGATGCTAGCCGGACTAAGGTCTTCTGATATGCCGTCACCGTGGAAGCCATCGGACATGCATAATCGTGCAATTGCGCGATGCGAGTTGTCCTGATCTTATGTCCGCATGAACACGAAACTTGAAGAGTTGAAGCTTAAGCCATGGCTCCTCGTCGAGCTTAACCAGCTCGGTTTTGAGGTAGTCGAAGATATGCAGCACCTGTCCGCAGTCGAGATGCTGCGGATACCAGGGATGGGCGGACACGACTATCGAAAGATCGCCCGGGCAATGGGGCGAGTGCCATTCACTGACCTGAAGAGCCGTTGAGCTCCAGCGCTTTCTCTTGATTCCACTTCCGCTGAGAGTACAATGTGTGCAAGCGACGTTCGAAGCGGTTCCCTTGAAAGGAACAGGGCGAGTGAGCCCCAGCTTAGCATCAACAATACGTCGCGTTTCGGAGCTGCAGCGGTCCCCCACTGCAGCTCTATTTATGTCAGGCCATCTCTCGATCTTGATCTGTCGGGGGAGTTTTTCTGCCACCGCAGAGTTGCAATATGTAAGTTCGAGAGTGGCGGACGTGCAGCAATCGTTCGATCTGCGCTCGTATAGTGTCGTGAATCTCCGAAGCGGATGGAAGAATGAACAGGGTGATTTCGAGGTCTACGGCTTTGCCAGAAATCTCTTCGACAAGCGTTACGAAGTCTATGGTGCAAGTCTTTCTGGCGCGCCAGTCGTGATGACAGCAACAGGTCAAATTGTAGGGATGAGGATCACCAAGCATTTCTAGCATGAGAGCTGAAAGTACAGCCGGCCATAACAACGAAGACCTGGCTGTTCACCCAGAGCGTTTCCAATTTGACCTAAATCATATCCGGTTTTCGCATCCATCAAGAGAGAAGAGGTCGACGATGGAGCCAACTGTGGCCGATGATTTACAGGCAACGTTGATCATGGGGGATGCATAGTGCTGTTCTGGTTGCCGGCGAGACTTCGATGACGATCGACCCCCGGCCAGTCTAACGAGCTACTTCTTGCTCGCAGTATATTCTTCTCCCCAACGCTTCATCGCATCAAGCACCGGCGTCAGTGTTCGGCCCATCTCGGTTAGAGAATATTCGACACGCGGGGGAACCTCGGCAAACACCTCGCGCCGAACGATCCCGTGATCTTCCAACTGGCGGAGTTGCAGGGTGAGCGAACGTTGGGTCACTCCGCCGATCAAGCGCCGCAATTCCCCAAACCGCTTCGTTCCACCAAGAAGATAATGAAGAATGAGAGGTTTCCATCGCCCTCCCGCGATTTCCACCGTCGCCTCGACAGCGCAGCGATATGGCTTTCTCTGCTTCGTCATATGTCGTTAGTATACTAAGTATCCGTATATATCAAGTCGGTGCCTTCTTGCGCTAAAGCCTCTAAGTATCGAAATTTGACTCCACGCTGTCCACGTTATGGAGGCGATGAAAGGAGACAAAACCGATGCGTGCTATCTATTATGATCGTCAGGGTCCGGCCGAGGACGTGCTCATTCTCGGCACAGTGCCGCGACCGTCGCCAAAGGAGGACGAAGTACTTGTTCGCCTCCATGCGTCTGGCGTTAATCCCACCGATGTAAAGGCCCGGACGGGCTTCTCCTCGCCCATGGCATTCGAGCGTGTCATCCCCCACCAGGATGGTGCCGGTATAATCGAGGCTGTTGGGCTTGGTGTTTCAACTGATCGGATTGGCGAGCGGGTCTGGGTGTATGAGGCGCAGTCCGGCCGTGCAGCGGGCACAGCGGCTGATTATGTTTTAGTGCCGGCGGGGAATGCCGTGCGACTGCCGAATGCAGTTCCGTTTGAAATCGGCGCGTCTCTCGGCATCCCGGCCCTGACAGCGCATCGCTGCCTTTTCGCCGACGGAAACCTGTCCGGTAAGCGCGTGTTGGTCCATGGCGGAGCGGGAGTGGTCGGCTCCGCAGCTGTTCATTTAGGAAAGTGGGCCGGCGCATGGGTGGCTACCACCGTCCTTGATCCGGCGCACGAGCCAATAGCTCGCGCTGCCGGCGCCGATCTCGTTCTTGTTACCCGAGACAGAGATGTGGCGGCCGAGATAAAAAAGACAACGCAAGGAAACGGTGTAGACCGGATCGTCGATGTCAATCTCGTCGCCAATCTTGACCTAAACTTAGCCTGTCTTGCGAATGGCGGGGTCATCAGCGCCTACGCGATGAGCGGTGCTGCCGATGAGGCCTCCATCCCGCTGTTGCGTGCAATGATCGTCGGGGCCGTGTTCCGTTTTGTTTATGTTTACACTGTGCCACAGGAAGCCAAGCAAGCTGCAATTGCCGACATCACAGCTTGCCTTGAGGCGGACGCCTATCGTCCGACGATCGGTCTTACTCTACCGCTGCATAAAACGGCCGAAGCTCATATCGCGCTGGAACGAGGGACTGTGGCTGGGAAAGTCATCATTCAGGTGTTCGAGGAGTAGCCCTAGTAAGTCGCTGAATGCGCCAAGGGCGGCACCCTCTCGAAGGTAGCCGGCATTGCAAGCGACAGAATACCGCTCTTCACACTCATTCAGCTTCTCTCGGTCGCCGAGTATTGAACTTCCAGCGCGCGCGAACGTGCTGGTGCTGGGTCACGTATTCGAGTGTTAGAGCAATTTCGAACGAAGTAATCCGCGATTCGGAGAAATGCGGAAATGTTCTAACAGCCTCTCCTCTTGCTGACGGCCCCCCTCGATTTCAGCTCCCGATCAACAGATGCTAGTTCCGCCGTAGATCGCGAATTGACTTTTGGGCGGCCGTTGGCCTTTTTCCATCGGTCGCAACGTCAGCACCAAGCTCCTTGCTCACCGGCTTGCTGACTGTCTGACCCTACATGAGGATTGGATTTGGCCGCTTGACGCGATTTGATGTCCTGATTCCGGGCGCGCGAGACTTCTGCATCTTCCATGATGCAAGCGAACGAGAAGGTCGCGTCGCGATAAGCGGCGCCCCGCCGACATCCTGGTCGATCCCGAAGGCAGTCTCGACAAGCGGAACCATGGGGAAAAGACCAGCCATTCGCTGCTGGTCGGCGCAATCCTCCACGTCCTTTACGCCGAAGCCGACAAGACGCTGGCCGGCGTCGCCAACTTCCTCTACGATCCGCGCCGTCCGCATCTCGGCGAAGCCGGCGTCCATCCCGTCATTGCATCGTCGGCGCGCGAGTTGCTGAACAAGTCTGACAACGAACGCTCCGGTGTGCTCTCGACCGCCATGTCGTTCCTCGGCCTCTATCGCGATCCCGTCGTGGCGCGTGTCACCGCGCGCTGCGCCTAGCGCATCGCCGATATTGTCGGCGGCAAGAAGCCGGTCAGCGAGGCAGCCTCCGACATGAGCTTTCCCCACTCCCGTGTCTCTGTGGAGACAGTACGCCAGACTGATTTGATGTAGTCCACCATCAAAGTAAACGACTTGTCGCCGAACTCGGTCACCTAAGTCGAGTTGAATGTCGACGCAAGATTTGCGCTCGGTCAAAACCTCAGGCAAGGCGGGACATGGCAGCTTGAATGGCAGGTGTCCCGGAACCGGAAATCTCAAGGCGTTGAACTAGGATAAGCAAAAGGACAAATTCGGTTATCGATCACTGTCTCGCAAAAGCCTCAGGAGGACACATGGAGAAGCATCGCATCTTTTCGGTCAGCATCGCGAGCGTCTATCCCTACTATGTCGCCAAGGCGGAGAAGAAAGGACGCACGAAGGCAGAGGTCGATGAAATCATCTGTTGGCTGACGGGGTATGGCCAACAGGCCCTGGACGACCAGCTGGCGAAGAACACCAACTTCGAGAACTTCTTTGCGCAAGCACCTCGGATGAATCCCTCCCGATCGTTGATTACAGGGGTGATCTGCGGCGTCCGCGTGGAAGAAATCCAGGATAAGACTATGCGGGAAATCCGCTACCTCGACAAACTGATTGATGAACTCGCGAAGGGGAAAGCGATGGAGAAAATCCTGCGAAAGTAAATCAGCCACGTTTAAAGATTATGGAGCGCGCGTTCGACAAGCACGAGCGACGTCCGGTCTAGCCACTGCTCCTGCAACAACGGAGCGCACCTCACCGATCGGCTTGGCTGCAACGTCCCTCGGGCCGACCACCCGAGGGGCGCTGTTGACTCACCTCAATCAATTACGTGTGGGTGATTTTCGTGCCAAGGACGTTCAGGCACTCGCGCATGAAAGCGGCGAGCCCCGTCCAGCCCTTCGCCGAGACCATGTTGCCGTCGACATAGGCCCCGGTGGGCTCCACGTCGATGTAGGTGCCACCGACAGCCGTCACCTCTGGTTCGCAGGCGCCAAGGCCGGCGACCTTGCGGCCCTTCAGCACGCCAGGCACAGCCATGAGGATCTGCACGCCATGGCAGATCGTGAAGATCGGCTTGCCCGTGTCGTGGAAGTGCCGCACCATCTCCTGGACGCGCTTGTCGGTGCGGATATATTCCGGGCCGCGTCCACCGGCTGCATAAACAGCGTCATATTCCTCGACCCGCACCTCGGAAAAGGTCTTGTTGATATCGGCGTAGTGGCCGAGCTTCTCCGTGTAGGTCTGGTCGCCCTCGAAGTCGTGCAACGAGGTCTTGATACGGTCGCCCGCCTTTTTGTCCGGGCAAACGACGTGCACCGTGTGGCCCACCGCCTCCATTCCTTGCTGGAAGACATAGATTTCGTATTCCTCGGTGAATTCGCCGGTCAGCATGAGGATCTTCTTGCCGCTCATGTACTATCTCCTGTTATCATGAATTTCGGACGGGTGCCCGGCCGGCCGGGCCGTTTCGGATCAGAATGGGGAGTCGGGGAAGTAGAACTGGTCGGCGTTCTCCGGAGTGATAAGCGGTGCACCGAGCAGGAACGAACCGCGCATCGGAGCCTGACCAGCGAATTGTGCCGCTGTCATATAAATGGCCGACTTGATCATCGACGGCGGATAGGGAGTCGAGACCGGTGTGCGCTCGTTGCCTTCCTTCACCATTTCGATGACTTGCTTCATGCCGTTGCCGCCGAGCGCGTATTTGATGTCCTTGCGACCCGCACGGTCGACGGCCTCGATGACGCCTAGCAACATGTCGTCGTCGTTAGCCCAGACGGCGTCGATCTTCGGGTACTTTGCAAGATAGTCCTGCATGAGCTTGAAGGCTTCGTCCTGGTTCCAGTTGGCGTACTGGATATCGAGGATCTTGATGTTCGTCTTGTTGATGACGTCCGAGAAGCCTTTGATGCGTTCGTCGTCGATCACGGTCGGGATGCCGCGCAAGACGACGATCTCGCCCTCCCCGCCAAGTTTGTCGGAAAGCCAGCGCGCCGTATTGGCACCCACGGCGATGTTGTCGCCGGCGACATAGAGATCCTGGATCGCCGGGTCGGTGAGGCCACGGTCGACCACGGAAATGAAGGTGCCCTTTGCCTTGATCTGCTCGACCGGTCCTGTCAGTTCCTCCGACGTAAACGGCAGAATGACCAGCGCGTCGAGCTTCCGGGTCGCCGACAGGTCTTCAAGCGCGGAGACCTGCGCGGTCGCCGATGACGCGGTCGACAGCACGACGTCTACATTCGGAAATGCGGCCTCGACCTCTTTCTCGGCCTGTTCTGCATGGTAGACGACCCCTCCCGTCCATCCATGCGTTGCGGCCGGAATCGAGACGGCGACCACGTTCTTCTCCTGGGCCTGAGCGCTGCCCAGCGGCAGGGCCAAGACCAGGGTAGCCGTCGATAACAAGAGTCCAGCCTTGCGAGTAATAGACTTCATTTTCTCCTCCTTCGAAGTCGGTGCTGTTTTCAGCGGTTGGCAGTAAAGCGGTGCGCCAGCATGGCGATGATGATGATCGCTCCCTGAACGGCGGCGACGAGATATTCCGAGACCATGTCCGACAGCACCATGACGTTTGCGATCACCTCGAGGATGAGGGCGCCGGCCACCGTGCCGCCAATGCGTCCCCGCCCGCCGCGCAGCAGCGTGCCGCCGATCACGACTGCGGTGATGACCTGCAGTTCCCAGAGCTGTCCGGTCGTTGGCGTCGCTGCGCCGAGCCGGGGCACATAGCAGATCGCAGCGACGGCGACGCAGAAGCCCTGGATCACGTAGGCGACGGTACGCACCCCGGCGACGTTGACGCCTGAAAAGCGCGCGACCTCGACATTGGATCCCGCCGACTTCAAACGGCGGCCATACTTGGTCTTGTAGAGCAGGAATGCGCCGGCCAGGACGACGACGAAGGTGATGAGCACCGGATAGGGAATGCCGAAGACGCTGCCGAAATAGACCGGACGATAGGCTTCCCGGAGGCTGCGATCGATAGGCAGCGAGCCGCCGTCGGTCATGAAGGTGATGAAGGCGCGGAAAATGCCCATCGTGCCCAGCGTAACGATGAAGGGCTCTATTCGCCCGACGGTCACGATGAGCCCGTTGAAGAGGCCGCACAGCGCTCCGACGAGTAGCGCGACGCCCGCTCCCATCGGAATCGCCCAGGTTCCGAATGCCGGGGCGAGATGGTTCATCGCCATGATCATGATACCGGTGACGAAGGCCATCATCGAACCCACGGACAGGTCGAGCCCGCCGGACGAGATAACGAAGGTCGCCCCGACGGCGATGATCGCGATGAAAGCGCTCCGCGTAATGACGTTGATCAGATTGGCCGACGACACGAAATTGGAGTTCACCAGCGCCCCGAACAGCACGATCACCGCAAGGGCGATGAAGGGCGCCAGATCGGCCCAACGGATGCGCGCTCCTTCGTCAGTGGGCGCGAGTGTTGCTGTCGCTGCGGTCATGTTTCTCCTCCCCGACGTCCGCGCCACCGGTCGTGGCGGCGTAGACGACATTTTCCTCATTGATTTCATTGCCGCTCAGCTCAGCGACGATCCTCCCGGCACGCATCACCAGGACGCGGTCGGAAAGACCGACGAGTTCCGGCATTTCCGACGAGATGACGATGCAGGCCTTGCCGGCGCGCACCATCCGGTCGATGAATTCATAGATCTGGCTCTTGTTGCCGATATCGATCCCGCGCGTCGGCTCATCGATGATGATCACCGTGGGATCGGCCATCATGACCTTGGCAAGAAGCAGCTTCTGCTGGTTCCCACCCGAAAGCTGGCTGGCTTCAAGGCGTAGCGAGCGCACGCGGATGTCGTAATCGGCCACCGCCTTTCGAAGGCTGGAAAGCTCTCCCCGCTTGTCGAGAAAGACACCCGGATTGACCGCATCGAGCGCCTGCAGGGTGAGGTTAGGACCGAGCTTCTCCTCCAGGAGCAGGCCTTTGCCCTTGCGGTCCTCGGTGAGGTAGACAAGGCCGGCGTCCATCAGGGTACGGACGGAGCGGCTCCCGATCTGCCGGCCGTTCAGGACGATGCTTTCAACCTTTGACGGACGAAGACCCATCAGGCCCTCGATCAGTTCGGTACGACCCGCCCCGATCATGCCGCCGATACCCAGCACTTCGCCGGGGCTGACGCTAAATGAGACCTTCTGCGAGCCGTTGTCGACGGCAAGGTTGGTGACCGACAGGATCGGAGCAGTGGTTGCGGCAGGCCGTTTATGCGGATAGAGCATTTCCAGCTCTCGCCCGACCATCAGTTCCGCCATTTCGCGCTGGCCGAGGCCTGCCGCCGGCCAAGTCCCGATCATGCGGCCGTCACGAAGCACGGTGACGCGGTCGGCAAGCGCCTGAACCTCGTCGAGACGATGGGAGATGTAGAGCACCGCCACCCCGTGATCGCGCAAGCTGCGAACGATGTCGAGCAGCGCCGCCACTTCGTCGTTTGCGAGAACCGCAGTCGGCTCGTCGAAGATGACGACCTTTCGCTCGTCCAGAAGGGCGCGCGCGATCTGCACGAGCTGGCGCTGGGCGAGCGGCAGCTCACCCACATGGTCGCGCGGCCGGGCCACTGAGCCGACCCGCGCGAGGAGTTCGGCGGCACGACTGTTCATCGCCTTGTCATTGACCAGCAGACCGCGGCCGACCTCGCGACCCAAATACAGGTTTTCCGCAACGGTGAGGTCAGAGGCGAGCAGGATTTCCTGGTGCACGAGTACGATGCCGGCATTCTCCGCCTCCACCGCATTTCTGAACTCGACCGGCTTCCCTTCCAAGAGCAGGTGGCCGGCCGTTGGGGCAACATGGCCGGAAAGGAGCTTCATCAGCGTCGATTTTCCGGCGCCGTTCTCACCTATAATGGCGTGAACCTCTCCAGCATGAACCTCAAGCGTGACGTCCGAAAGGACGGTAATCGGACCGTAGGCTTTGCCGAGACCCTCTGCCGCGAGTGCGGCAACAGCGGGGCTTGGCAGCGGCGCGACCGCATTGGAAGGCAGGACCGCGTTCATTCGAAAGCCGAAAGCAAGCGGTCGCGGGAGCGCTCGATGTGGACGCGCATCGCATCGTATGCGGCCTGCGGATCACGCGTCCGGAAAGCAGTCAGCAGGCCCTCATGCTCTTCGAGCGCCTCCTGAGTGACCCGGATGTGGAACATCAGCCGGAAGATGTGCAGATGGACATGCTGGTTCGATAGAGTGCTGCGGATCACGTCATTTCCGGCGATTTTCAGGATCGCGTCATGGAACTGCGCATCTGCGCGGGCAAAGCGGGAGTAGCGCGTGTTCCGATCGACCGGCGCCTCGCCGTGGCCCATGTCGGCCGCGGAATTCTCGAGCTGCTGGAGCGCTTCCGGAGTCATGTTGACGGCGGCAAGCCGGGCAGCTTCGGGTTCGATCAGCAGGCGAAAAGCATAGAGGTCTTCGAACTGCTTGCGCGTCCATTGCGGGGCTGCACTATAGCCGATCAGATGCTCTTTGCGAACGAGGCCCTCGCGTTCTAAGCGGCTCAGGGCCTCTCGGATCGGCGTCTGGGATACGCCGAGTTCGCGCGCGAGGACATCGATCGGAATGCGTGCACCAGGCGCAATGTCGAGCGACATCAGTCGGTGGTAAATGCTATCATAAACGCCTTCGACCACACTCGTCGGGCGAATACCGGCCGCCCTGCCTGCCCGCTCCGCTGCAATTGCCACTGCCATTCTCCGACTGCTTATTGACATACGACGTTTTGTTGCAAATAACATATCGCATGTCAAATACAATATCGTATATGATCTGATATAGGATCTGAGAATGAGGCTGCCGCCCGCCCGCCTGAGGAATTTGAGCGTCGCTCTGCTCGAAAAGCGGGGTGTTCCCGCCGACTCCGCCCGTCTTCAGGCAGACCTCCTCTTGGAGGCCGAGCTGCGCGGATTGCCCTCCCACGGCCTACAACGCCTGCCGTTGCTTCTTTCCCGGCTGGACAAAGGGCTCGCGAACCCCACGACGCGTGGAAACGGGACCTGGCGAAGAGACTCCTTTCTGAGCGTCGACGGCGAACGCGGCCTTGGCCCGGTCGTGATGATGAGCGCCATGCGTATCATGCAACGCATCCTTGAGGAGACAGGGCTCGCCATTGCCGCGATCCACAACGCCAACCACATGGGAATGCTTGCCTATTATGCGGAAGCCGCCGCAAGAGACGGCCTGATCGGCATTGTCATGTCGACCAGCGAAGCGCTCGTCCACCCATTCGGCGGAACGCAAGCCATGGTCGGCACCAATCCCGTCGCGATCGGCATTCCTGCGGGTGACCACCCTTTCGTGCTGGATCTCGCGACCAGCATCGTTTCCATGGGCAAGATCAAAAACCATGCGATGCGCGGTCTGGCGATCCCGCCCGGCTGGGCAGTGGACCGAGACGGTCACGCGACAACCGATCCGCACGCGGCACAGGCAGGGGCGATCGCGCCCTTCGGCGACGCCAAGGGATATGGCCTGGGCCTTGCGATCGAGCTTCTTGTCGCGGCGCTTGCCGGGTCCGACCTTGCGCCTGATGTGCATGGCACGCTCGACGACATTCATCCCGCCAATAAAGGCGACCTTCTCATTCTGATCGATCCGTCTGCAGGCGCCGGTAGCCCACCGGAACTTGCCGCCTATCTCGACCGCCTGCGCCTATCCCGCCCGCTCGACCCTACGCAACCGGTCGCCATTCCGGGAGATGGGGCACGAGCACGCCGTGCTGCAGCAGCGAAGATGGGCATCGAACTGCCGCAGCCGCTTTTCGACCACCTTACGGCCCTCGAGGTCGCCTGAATTCATCGGAGGACATACGGAATGAACCTATTCGGCACACTAAGGGCGCCGCGCGAACTGCTTTTCGGCGCCGGGCAGCGCCATGCCCTTGGCGGCATCGCCTCCAAGCTCGGCCAGCGCGCGCTGATCGTCACGGACACGCGCCTTGCAGTGGATGCCGACTTGCTTGCGCTGGTGCGGCAACTCGAAGAGGCAGGGCTTGAGGTGATGGTGGACAGTTCCACCCTGCCGGACGTCCCCGTGGATTCGGCCGTCGTGAGCGCTGCGGCGGCCAGGGGCTTTGCCCCGGACCTCGTCATCGGCATCGGTGGCGGGTCCTGTCTCGACATGGCGAAATGCATCGCCCTCATCCTTACCTACGGAGGGCGGCCACAGGACTATTATGGCGAATATGCCGTACCCGGCCCCGTGATGCCATTGATCGCAATTCCCACCACCGCCGGCACCGGCTCGGAGGTGACGCCCGTCGCCGTGCTTTCGGATGCCGAGCGCAGCCTGAAAGTTGGCATTTCAAGCCCGCACCTGATCCCGGCGGTATCAATCTGCGACCCCGAACTCACCCTCTCCTGCCCACCCGGCCTGACTGCGATCGCCGGCGCGGACGCCCTGACGCATGCGATCGAAGCCTTCACGGCGATCCGGCGCGAGCCCGTCCCCGGCATCGCGCAGCAGCGCGTCTTCGTCGGCAAGAACGAGCTTTCCGATCACTTTGCCCTTAGCGCCATTACCCTCCTGTGGCAGGGGCTGGAGAGGGCCTGCAAGGACGGCGCCGACGCCGGCGCGCGCGAAAAGGTGATGCTCGGCGCAACGCTCGCCGGTCTTGCCTTCGGGGTGGCGGGCACTGCCGCGGCCCACGCCATCCAGTACCCTGTCGGCGCGCTCACCCATACCGCGCATGGCCTCGGTGTCGCCTGTCTCATGCCCTATGTCATGACTTGGAATGCGCCGCTCATCCGCGGTGAACTCGCGCAGATCGCGCATGCGGCCGGGCTCGGCGGGCCGGATGAAGTGATCCCTGCCCTCGTTTCGCTTTTCGAACGCATCGGCATTCCCGCCACGCTGCGGGATCTCGGCCTCGAGGAAGACCGGATCGACTGGGTGGCGGAACAAAGCTCGGGCATTGCACGCCTCATCCAGAACAATCCCCGCCCCCTGAACCCGCACCAAATGCGCAACCTCGTCGCCGCCGCCCATTGCGGCGACCGCTCCCGCCTGAACTGAGTCGAAAGGACCCTCCATGACGTTCCATGCCAAGTTTTCCGGCTACGCCGATCCTGCCCTGCATGCCGGGGGGCTCTACATTGGCGGCAAATGGCGAAGCGGCAGCGGAATAGCCGTTCTCGACCCTTCGACCGGTAATCTGCTGGCCGAGGTCGCCGACGCCTCCATCGAGGACGCACAGCGCGCAGTCGATGCCGCGGATGCCGCTGCCGCCGGGTGGCGCGCCACTCCGGCTCGCCAGCGCTCGGAAATCCTGCGGCGCTGGTATCAGCTGATGACACAGCACGCTGAGGAGCTTGCAACGCTCATCGCACTGGAAAACGGCAAGGCCCTGGCCGACGCACGCGGCGAAATCGCGTATGCCGCCGAATTCTTCCGCTGGTACGCTGAAGAGGCGACCCGCATTCCGGGCGAATTCCGGCACACTCCCTCCGGGTCGCACAATATCCTCGTGGACCATGAGCCGATCGGCATTGCCGTCCTAATCACGCCATGGAATTTCCCCGCCGCTATGGCGACGCGCAAGATCGGCCCCGCCCTCGCCGCCGGCTGCACGGTGATCCTGAAACCTGCCTCGGAAACGCCGTTGACGGCCTATGCCATGGCCCGCCTCGGCGAAGAGGCGGGCGTCCCGCCTGGCGTCGTCAACGTGCTGACCACAAGCAATCCAGGCGGAATAACGAATGCGATGCTCGCCGATCCGCGCGTTCGAAAGCTTTCATTCACCGGCTCGACCGGCGTTGGCCGCGTTCTTCTTGCCGAAGCCGCCAAGTCGGTCGTCAGCTGCTCGATGGAGCTCGGCGGCAATGCGCCCTTCATCGTGTTCGACGACGCGGACCTCGAGACGGCACTCGACGGTGCGATGATCGCCAAGATGCGAAACGCTGGAGAAGCCTGCACTGCCGCCAATCGTTTCTATGTCCAGGCAGGCATCCATGATGCGTTTGTCGCCGGCCTCACGGCACGAATGATGTCACTGAAGATCGGTCCAGGCTACGATCCCGAAACGCAATGTGGACCGATGATCACGCAAAACGCCGTCCGCAAGATCGACCGGCTCGTCTCAGAGGCACTCGCTGCGGGTGCGCGGGCAACGACCGGCGGCAAACCGCTTACGGAAAACGGATATTTCTATCCGCCGACGGTACTCGAAAACGTCCCCGTAAACGCGTCGATCGCACGTGAGGAAATCTTCGGACCGGTCGCGCCTGTCTACAAGTTCGAAAGCGACGACGAGGCGATCCGCCTCGCAAACAATACGGAGTATGGCCTCGCCGCGTATATCTACAGCCGCGATCTCAAACGTGCGATGAAGGTGGGCAAGCGCATCGAAACCGGCATGCTCGGCATCAACAGAGGCCTGATGTCAGACCCCGCCGCTCCCTTCGGCGGCGTCAAACAGAGCGGCCTTGGCCGCGAAGGCGGCGTTACCGGCATTCTGGAATTCATGGAGCCGAAATATTACGCAGTTGATTATTGATCGGCGGAGCAGACGATGACAGCACAGGACCTTTACCGCATTCGCGACTTCGTGCCCGATTTCGACGCCATCGCCGCAGAGTTTGCCGAACGCAGCCGGGCTCTGTCGGCGCGCGCCGATGTGCGGGCAGACATACCGTACGGCTCGGGTGCCCGGGAGGTCGTCGATGTCATCTTGCCGGAGCGCCCGCAGGCCGGTGCGCCCCTGCACGTGTTCGTTCACGGCGGATACTGGCGCTCCGGCGAAAAGGTCAACTATCGTTTCGTCGCTGCACCGGTTCTTGCGGCGGGCGGCATTGCGGCCTTGGTCGAATACGACCTGATGCCTGGCAAACGCCTGGGCGTGCTGGTGGATCAGATTCGGCGATCGGTGCTCTGGCTTCAGGCTCACGCCAAGGATTTCGGCGCGGATCCTGCGCGGCTCACCGTCAGCGGTCATTCGGCAGGCGCGCATCTTGCCTCCTTCCTCGCCGCGACCGGGCCCGAGGACGCCTACCCGCCCTCCCTGCCGACGCTTCAAGGCTTGCTGCTCCTAAGCGGAATCTACGACCTGTCAGGGATACCGGACAGCTTCCTTCGACACGAAGCGGAGATGACACCGATGGAAGCGGCCGCATGGTCGCCTCTCACCAGTTCGCAGCTCCACTGCCCGAGGCGCATCATCGCCTATGGCGGGGACGAGACGGCGCCATTCCACAATCAAGCGGCCGGGCTCTGTGAGCTGCTGCGCGCGCAGGACGAGAGTGCCGAACTACTCCCGGTTCCTGATCTCAACCACATGAGCGTCGTTCTGGATCTGGCCGATACCGACGGCGTACTCGGCCGGCAGCTTCACGATTTGGTGGCCCGGCCAACCCGGTGAACCCTGAAGGCGCTTCAGGCCAAGGCGCGAAATGGTCGCGGCGGCAAAGGTTGGGCGCCGAAGAAGTTCGCCGCAGCATAATATTATACACTCGTATAACAAATCTCTTGCCTGACCGAAGGTTCCCGATATTTTGGCGGCCACCCACCCGCCGAACTCCGGCGCGGTGGACCGCAGCTTTCTTCAGGATGGCAGGAAATGTCACGAGACCCCCGCTTCGATATTCTCTTCGAACCCGTCAAGATCGGACCGGTCACGGCCCGCAACCGCTTCTATCAGGTGCCCCACTGTTCCGGCATGGGCTACCGCTATCCCAATGCGGAAGCCCATCTGCGCGGCATGAAGGCGGAAGGCGGTTGGGCCGTCGTTTCCACCCAGGAGGCGGAAATCCACCCGACATCGGACCTGACGCCAGCCAACGAAGCTCGTCTTTGGGACGACGGCGATCTGCCGGCTCTTACCGCCGTCACGGAACGTATCCATGCCCATGGCAGCCTCGCGGCCATCCAGCTCGTGCACAACGGCCTGCACGTCGCCAACCGTTTCAGCCGGATGATCCCGCTCGCTCCCTCGCACGCCGTCAGCGACAGCCTTGATCCTGTCCAGGCGCGCGCAATGGACAAGGCCGACATCGCCGACATGCGCCGTTGGTATCGCAATGCCGCGCTGCGCGCCAAAAAGGCCGGCTTCGATATCGTCTACCTCTATGCCGGCCACGACATGAGTGTGTTGCAGCACTTCCTGTCCCGCCGCCATAACGACCGCAGCGACGAATATGGCGGCTCCTTCGAAAACCGGCTCCGCCTGTTTCGAGAAATTCTCGATGATGTGCGCGAGGCGATCGGCGACACCTGTGCGCTGGCGGTGCGCCTTGCCGTCGACGAACTGATGGGCCCGTCCGGGATCACCTGCGAGGGGGAAGGGAAAGACATCATTTCGGCGCTCGGCGAACTTCCGGACCTTTGGGATGTCAATCTCTCCGACTGGTCGAACGATAGCCAGACGTCCCGTTTCTCCGAGGAAGGCTACCAGGAGCCCTATATCCGCTTCGTCAAATCCGTCACGACCAAGCCGGTGGTCGGCGTCGGCCGCTATACGTCGCCGGACAGCATGGTGCGGGTTATCAAAAAGGGCATTTTGGACTTCATCGGCGCCGCGCGCCCGTCGATCGCCGATCCCTTCCTGCCGAAGAAGATCGAGGAAGGGCGCATCGATGACATCCGCGAATGCATCGGCTGCAACATCTGCACCTCCGGCGACAATACCAACATACCGATGCGCTGCACGCAGAACCCGACGATCGGCGAGGAATGGCGCAAGGGCTGGCATCCGGAGACCATCGCAAAGTCCGAAACTCCCGAACCCGCCCTCATTGTCGGCGGCGGACCGGCGGGTCTGGAAGCGGCACGGGCGCTTGCCCAGCGCGGCGTCGATGTCATGCTGGCGGAAGGCGGCGGCGAATGGGGCGGTCGCGTTGCGCGCGAATCTCGCTTACCCGGTCTCGCGACCTGGGGCCGCGTGCGCGACTGGCGCATCGGCCAACTCAGCACCCGCGTCAATGCCGAGCTTTACCTGCACAGTCCGCTTTCGGCCGCCGACATATTGCAATACGGCATCCCCCATGTGGCGATCGCGACCGGAGCGAGCTGGCGGACCGACGGCGTTGGCCGCACCCACCGGGTGCCGCTCGATTTTCTGTCGGAAGGCATCCTCGTCTCTCCCGACGCCATTCTTTCCGAGGGCGCCGAAGCGGTGCCGGAGGACGGTCCCGTCATCGTCTTCGACGACGATTGCTTCTACATGGGCAGCGTGCTCGCCGAACTGCTCGCCAGGAGGGGACGCACGGTCACCTTCGTAACGCCCGAATCCCAGGTCTCACCCTGGAGCAGGAACACGCTGGAGCAAGCACGTATCCAGAAGCGCCTCATCGGTCTCGGCGTGGAGATCGTCACGGCCATGGCCCTCGCCGGTCGCACGAAAGACCAGCTGGAACTATCCTGCATCTACAGCGGCAGGACGCGCGCGGTCGATTGCGCCACTCTCGTCCCGGTCACCGCCCGCCTGCCGGACGAAATGCTGTGGCTGGAGCTCAAGGCACGCGAAGGCGAGTGGGCCGATGCCGGCATCAAGACCGTGACCCGCCTCGGCGACTGCCTCGCGCCTGGCCTGATCGCAGCTGCCGTCTATTCCGGCCATCAATATGCCCGGACCTATCAGGAACAGGTAGACAAGGATCGGACCCCATTCATGCGGGAAGATATTGCAAGGCTTTATGGTCTTCGCTCGGCATCGAGAGCGGGATGAGGAAAAGTGTGTGCTATCTTCGCGCTTTGTATCTGTCGAAGGCAGTTAGCCGCTGCGTCGGAGGATCTGCCTCGTTCCAGCGATAGATCTCCGTCCGAAGGAAGCCGAGTTCAGCCTCGAGATCCTCCTCGGCGACCTCTATCCACCACGATTTCGGGCGGCCGTCGCTGCCGTCAGACCAGCGGTAGCCGCGGGCCTTCAGCACGTCCTTCAGGTCGAACGGCGCATTCTCCGCAAAAATCCTTACCCGTGAGCGCTGGCTCACTTTGTAAAGTTCGGCAAACGGCGGCAGTGCGGCGCCATCACTCGACTGTTCCAGAACCTCAAGGAGAGCAAAGCAGTCATCTACAGCCCGATGCCCATCATGGAAATATCCGCTCTGCCCGATCAGATAGCCGAGCTTCGTGCCTTCAAAGCCTCGGCCGCTCCAATCGATTTCGGAGACCGAGCATGCCCAGGCCTTGCGGACAAACACATCCGAAAACGCCTCGCAAAACGGCCGATCGAAGCCGGCATTGTGGGCGATGATGAGATCGGCAGGCTCAACGATTGCCTGGACTGCAGCAATATCGATCGACTGGCCGGCGACCATGGCATCGGTAATACCTGTCAACCGGGTGATGTCGGATGGAATGGCGATGGTCGGCTGCTGCAAACCGCCATAAACCGCTGTCACATCGCCGATCTCACCCTCCTCGTTGTAGGTAAACGAGACCAGCCCGATCTCGATGATCTCGCATTTGCGGGCATCGAGCCCGGTTGTCTCCGTGTCGAGGATGACGCCCCTCAGGGGAAAGCCGGGCCTCACGTCTGAGACGACCGTGCGGGCTTCAAGCTTTCGCAATATCCTGTAGCGGCCCGTCGCCTTCAACGCGGCAAGCATCTCGGTTTCGGAAAAGGAGGTCGATGCGTGCCGCCGGGCACGGCTTGCCTCGGCTCTCGCGGCTGCTGGTCGCACATCTCGGGCAAACATGTCGAGCTGAGAGGTCATCCGGTCCCCATCGTTAAGGTGCTCCAACTCTAAAGCGCCGGTTGCCCTATGAACACCTCCCCGATGCTCATACCCACCGATAATGCGATGGAGGACCCCACATGCGCTATTTCCAGCGCCTCGGCAAAACTCAGGCCGGGACGGCCGTTTTTGCCTGCATGTCCTGCTGCGGCCACCGCTGCAGTGCTTCCCGTCCAGCCTCCGTCAGGCCATAGACGCCTCTGTCGAGCCGTTCAAACCAGCCATAGACATTAGAAAGCAGTATCTTCCCGGCATCCGGTACGCTGGGTCTTATTTCACGTACGCGCAGCGGGCCCGATGCCAGGGCCAAAGCACAGCCGAGCGCCTGCTGGCGGTAGGCCGTCATGACGGGCGCGCGTGTGCTGCCACCGATTGCCGGATCCCCGCGCCGCCTCTGGTGCTCGCGCATGAGCCCCGAACGCCGTTTCGGATTGGTTCGCGGCATCGGCGATACCGAGCCGACGATCACGCTGACGTCGCCGGCATCGGAAATGCCGAGCATGCCGATGCCCAGCCTGCGGCAGAGATCGCGGTAGCGTTTGTCGGTCTCGCGACCTTTGCCCTTGGCCGAGACCCGCGCCGCGATCCAGACCTCGTCCGCAACAGCAGCGCGGTCGACAGCCTGCAGTATGAGCTCCAGATTGAAGCGCAGCTTCAGTTCGCAGATGACGACGACCGGCGGATCGTCATCGCTCAAGCCGACGAGATCGCAGCCGCCAACTTCGCCTTTGACGGCGTAGCCTGCCTTTTCGAGAAAGCCTTTGACGGGGAGATAAAGCGAAGTTTCCATATGCCTGCAGGTTTAGCGAAGATTCGCTCTGTAAACCATATCGATCCGCCCATACGGGATAATCATCCCGCCGCATGCATAAAGACCCGCGGCCGGCCGGCCGCGGGTCTCCTGGAAGGCATAGAGCAAGGCCACGTTCGGGGCCCGTTCTTCTCTTTACTTGCGGATCTCTTCCAGCTTGCCGAGAATGGCGTCTACCACGTCGGCACCGATCTCAGCCTTGTGCTTTTCATAGACGACCATGGACTTCTCGCGAATGCGAGCCTGTTCTTCAGCAGACAGGGTGTTCACTTCGAGACCAGCTGCCTTGATCTTCTCCAGCGACTTCTTGTTGAGGTCCTGGATGACCTTGCGCTCCTCGTCGCGACCGACGACTGCGCATTCACGCAGTGCTGCCTGCTCTTCCGGCGTATAGCTGTCGAAGATCGGCTTCGAGAACAGGAAGAGGAAGGGCGTGTAGGCGTGGTTCGTCTCGGTCACGTACTTCTGCACTTCGAAGAACTTCGACGTATCGATCGTCACATAGGGGTTTTCCTGCGCGTCGATCGCCTTGGTTTCGAGCGCCGAGAAGACTTCGCCGAAAGCCATCGGAGTGGCGTTGGCGCCGAGGTTCTGGAAGGTATCGAGGAAGATGTTGTTCTGCATAACGCGAACCTTCATCCCTTCGAAATCTTCCCATTTGGTGACCGGACGAACCGAGTTCGACAGGTTACGGAAGCCGTTTTCCCAATAGGCGAGATTGACCAGGCCGGCCGCTTCCAGCTTCTCGTTCATCATGTCGCCGAAATCGCCATCGAGTACCGTGTAGGCTTCCTGAGCGTTGGCGAAGAGGAACGGCAGGTCGAATACGCCGAGTGCCGGGATGATGCCGACGAGCGGCGAGGACGACGTGACGACGGCCTCCTGTACGCCGGAGCGCAGGGCCTGCGTCGCCTGAAGGTCGCCGCCGAGCGCGCCGCCCCAGAAAGCGGTGAGCTTCAGCTTGCCACCGGATTTCTGATCGAGACAGGCCTGCATCGCCTTGATGCCGTTACCGACCGGATGGTCTTCGTTGATGCCGTTCGACACGCGGATGTTGCGGTCGTTGAACTCGGCGAAAGCCGGCGCCGCGGCCGAAAGACCGAAAGCGATGGCAGTCGTGGCAAGAAGCAGTTTTCTCACGGGGTATCCTCCCTTGGATTGTTGGTGAGGGGTTGCGGGTTAGTGCCCTTCTAATGGAGCCAGCGTGCGGGCACGATGACGATGTCCGGGAACAGGACCAGAAGCAAAAGCACGAGTATCTGGGCCACCAGGAATGGAGTCACGCCGACGATTACCTTCCCAAGCGGAACCCGGCCGACGCCGCTGACGACGTTCAACACGACGCCGACAGGTGGGGTCAGCAGCCCGATGCAGGTATTCATGATGAACAGGACACCGAAATAGACGGGATCTATTCCGGCCTGCTTGATGATCGGCATGAGCACCGGCGTCAGGATCAGGATCGTGGGGGTAAGGTCGAGTGCGGTGCCCACCACCAATACGACCAGCATGATGACGAACATCAGAAGCGTCGGGCGGTCGATCAGCGGAGAGATGAAGCCGGTGATTTCCGCTGGAATGTTCGCTGCAGTGATCAGCCACGAGGAGACGAGCGCAGCGCAAACGAGGAACATGATCACAGCAGTGGTCTTCGCCGCCTGGAGTATGACCCCCGGCAGGTCACGGGGCTTGAGTTCTCGATAAATGACCATGCCGACGAAGAGGGCGTAGACTGCGGCGACCACGGCAGCTTCGGTCGGCGTCACGACGCCGGCCTTGATGCCGCCGAGGATGATGACCGGCATGCCAAGAGCCCAAAGCGCCCGTCCGGTGGCGCGGAGCCGCTCCTTCATCGGAGTGCGTGGAAGCGGCTGGATGTCATCCTTCCGCACGACCAGCAGCCACGTGGCGACAAGGGCGATACCCATGAGGAGGCCGGGCACGATGCCTGCCATGAAGAGCTGCGTGATCGAGACGTTCGCCGCCACCCCGAACACGATGAAGGCCATGGATGGCGGGATGACGGGGGCAATGACACCACCCGCAGCGATCAGGCCGGCGGACCGGGGAACGTTGTACCCGGCCTTCGCCATCATCGGAATCAGGATTGCCGCAAGTGCCGCGGTGTCGGCTGCCGCCGAACCCGAGATACTTGCCATGATCACGGCCGCCATGATGGCAACGATGCCGAGACCGCCGCGTATATGACCGACACAGGCGATTGCGAAATCGATGATGCGACGCGACAAGCCGCCGGCGTTCATCAATTCACCGGCTAGAATGAAGAACGGGATGGCGAGGAGCGTGAAGGTATCGGCGCCCGCGATCATGTTCTGCGCGATGATCTGGGTATTGAACATGCCCATGTACCACATGAGCATGACGCCGCAGAACATCAGCGAGAAGGCAACCGGCACGCCGATTGCCATAGCGCCGAGCAGCGAAACGATGAAGACGACAAGGGTCATTAAGTGCGCTCCGCCAGCTGCTCGAGAGACATGTTTTCACCGGCGAAGGCGGCGATCTCTTCTTCCGTGACGCGCCCCGTCAGCAAGCGGAAAAGGCGCTCGAGCGCGATCAGGACCACGCCCGCTCCGGTGAAATATCCGATCCCGTAAACCCACAGCATCGAGATGCCGGTAACGGGTGCGGCCATCGAGGCATTGATCGGCGACTGCTTCCAGGTGCCCCAGAAGAAGATCGCCGATACGCCGATGACGACGATATTGGAAAGGATCATGCAGATGATGCGGCCCTTGCGGCCGAACAGCGAGACCAGGGTCTCGACCCCGACATGCGAATTTTCGCGGAAGGTGACAACCGCTCCGATGAAGGTGAGCCACACGAAAAAGTACCGCGACATCTCGTCCGAGACATTGATGCCGGAGTTGAAGCCATAGCGCAGGACGACGTTGAGGAACACCATCACGGCCATGCCTGCGAGCAGCACGATCAAGAGCAGCTCGAGCAGTCTGTAGAAAGTATCGATCGCTTTTTGCATCTACCCCTCCCGTTTCACCTGCAACAGTCCGCGTTCGGCAAGGTTCTTCATCAGAGCGCCAAGGCCGAAGCTCCATTTCGGGCAGCGGTCGCTATGATCGACCCAATTTACGAGGCGTCCGAGACGCGGCGTCGAGATCTCGACCCGGTCTCCGATCTCATGCGTGAAGCCGAGCCCGGTGCCCCGACGATCCTTCACTGGCGCAAACATCGTTCCGAGGAAGAAGACCACGCCATCCGGATACTGGTGGTTGTCGTTGAGAAGCTGCGAAACGAGATCTTCCGGGCTGCGGCTGATCGCCGACATCGGGCTGATGCCGGTCATCTTGAAACCTTCTTTGCCGTCGACGACGAGCGAGACTTCCGCCTGTTTCACGTCCTCGATCGTGAAGGCACCGTCGAAGAGCCGGATGAACGGGCCGATCGAGCAGGACGCATTATTGTCCTTCGCCTTGCTGAGAAGCAGTGCGGAGCGGCCTTCGAAGTCGCGAAGATTGACATCGTTGCCGAGCGTCGCACCGACGATCTTGCCCTTCGACGTGACGGCCAGCACCACTTCCGGTTCCGGATTGTTCCAGTCGGACTTGGGGTGGATGCCGATATGGGCACCGCACCCGACCGAAGACATGGGCTGCGCCTTGGTGAAGATTTCAGCGTCGGGACCGATACCCACTTCGAGGTACTGCGACCAAAGACCGAGCTCCTGGAGCAGTTTCTTGACCTCGGCCGCCTTGTCGGAACCGGCGACGAGGCCTTTGAGATTGTCGCCGAGGACGGGGGCCAGCCGGCCGCGAATTTCCTGCGCGCGCAGCGGGTCGCCCTTGGCCTGCTCCTCGATCACGCGCTCCAGCATGCTGTCCGCAAAGGTGACGCCAGCCGCCTTGACGGCCTGCAGATCGGCAGGCGCCAGAAGATCGCCCGCCTCGCCACGGAGGAATGCATCGAGAGAGCCGAGGCTTGCAAAGCGCGACGGTTCGCGCAAGGCGTCGACAAGACCGTCGATCTCAAGAAGCGCGGAAATCGTTGCCGCGAGTGGGGTCAGGTCGAAGACCTCTCCATCCGAGATCAGAACCGGGCAAGGTCCGCCGGCGGTTTTGGACCAGACGCGCCCGACGAGCAACGCGCTGGATGCGTCCGCAGGTTGGATTGATTCGGCGCTCAGTGCCTGTTCGAAACTCACGAGAAATCCTCCGCTCATCTCGTACCTCGAAGGTACGGGCTCCCATTGTCAGGATGTCTGACAACGAGATGACCTGCTTCTAGTATGACTTTTTGACCATGTCTAGGCCGTCGGTAAGTAAAGTCTGATACTCCACCAAGACCTCGCGAACCGCGCCGACCAGTTCGAAACTCCGAGGCCTAGAAGCCTTCAATCGTCAAGTCCAGGCGGGCCGCCGCCCCGTTCAGATGATGGCGCATCGCCTCCTCGGCCTTGCCGGGATCTCGCGCCGCCACGCCATCCCGGATGGCGACATGTTCCGCAATCGTGACTTCGACGATCTCCTCCAGTATCGCAGCGGCGCGTGCCGCGTTGATCGCCAGGCTGATCCGCTCCGCGATGAATCCGATGAAAAGCAGGAAATATTCGTTATGGGTGGCCGCCGCAATCGCGCGATGAAAGGCGAGGTCGGCCACGATCCCCTCATCCGTCCATTTTTCCGCGCCTGTCATCTGCCGCAACGCCTCGTCGATCTTGGCCAATTCCTGCGGTGTGTGATGGATCGCCGCAAGTCGAGCCGCCTCCACCTCGAGCGGAATACGGAGTTGAAAGAGATCACGGAAACTTCCCCGATCAGCGAGATCTCCCTGCTCTATCCGAAGCGATTGCCGACGCTCGATTTCCGTGGCGAAGGCGCCGACCCCCTGGCGGGTTTCCACCAGGCCTTCATTTCGCAATTGAGCTATCGCCTCCCGCACCACCGAGCGGCTGACCCCGAAGGTCGTGGCAAGCAGATGCTCCGTCGGCAGTTTCTCTCCGGGTGCGATACGTCCGTCGGTGATCTCCCTGCCGATCTTCGCCGCGATGCGCGCCGGCAAATGCTCGCTCCTGCTGATCTGGCCGAAATCCATTGCCGCCAAGATTGCTCTCCCCTTTTAGAATCTCAGTTGACAACCAGGATTCATGATCATCTCCGGGTCAACGGCATGCTTGAGCGCCGTCAACAGCTTTCGGCGGCTCTCGGGCAGCCTGGCGTCGAAATCCGGCCGCTTCAGGCGCCCGATACCGTGCTCGGCGCTGATGCTTCCGGTGTAGCGATCGAGCACCGCGTTCACGACCGTCTTGGCCTTGTAGATCAACTGGATACGCTCCTCGGGCGTACTGCCGGCCGGCGGCAGGACGTTGAGATGCACATTGCCGTCGCCGACATGGCCATAGGAAACGCTGACGGCGCCGGGAAGCGCGTCGCAGACCGCCTCTTCCGCCTCCTCTACAAAGGATGCCAACTGTGAGAGCGGTACGGAGATATCGGTGCGCATATGAGTGCCGCGTTTCGCCTGGCCTTCGTTCATGCCCTCGCGGATCAACCAAAGATTGCGCGCCTGCGTCTGCGAGGCGGCGATCGTTCCGTCGAGGACGAGCCCTTCCTCCATTACACCTTCAAGGAAGCGCTGCATCAGATCGTCGACATCGACGAGGCCGGAGCCGGAAATCTCCATCAGCACATAGGCCGGATATTCCGCCGAGATCGGGATCGGCAAATCGGGCATCGCCTCCTGCGCCAAGGTGAAGGCGAGCGGCGGCATGAACTCGAAGGCCGACATCAGGTCGCAGCAGTCCCGACGCGCCCGGCGATAGAGCTTGATGGCATCTTCCAGGGAGGCAAGCCCGAGGAGCGCCGTGGCTACGTGGTCCGGATAGGGCGTCAACTTGATGGAGACGGCGGTGATGATGCCGAGCGTGCCTTCCGCGCCGATGAAAAGCTGCTTCAGGTCGATGCCGCGATTGTCCTTTCTCAACGTCGATAGACCTTCGAGGATGCTGCCGTCCGGGAGGACCACTTCAAGTCCCAGCACCAGTTCGCGGGTCATGCCATAGCGGAGCACGTTGATGCCGCCGGCATTCGTCGAAACATTTCCCCCAATCTGGCAGCTTCCCTGCGCACCGAGTGCAAGCGGAAAGAACATGCCCATCTCCGCAATCGCATCCTTGAGTTCGGAGAGAATGCAACCGGACTCGACAACCGCCGAAAAGTCGGCCGCATCGATCTTGCGGATGCGGTTCATGCGAGAGAGAGAAAGCACGACCTGCCTCTCCGGTGCATCGGGGATCGCGCCGAGCACGAGGCCGGTATTGCCGCCCTGCGGCACGATCGAAAGCCTAAGCTCCCGGCAGGCTTTCACGGCCGCCGCCACCTGCTCGGTCGAGCGCGGGCGAATCACCGCCACGGTGCCGCTGGTTACGTCGCCATGCCAGTCGCGGCAGTAACGGAGCATTTCCTCCGTTTCGCTCAGCACGAGATCTTCACCGAGCATCTGACGTAGCGCCAGGCGCAGTTCCGCAGGGCCCTTCGCATCCTCTATCGTGCCTGCGCTCGTCATGCTCCTTGCTCCTCCTCGCGCGCCTCTGCGAAAGAGCCCGCCATATCATCCTGCATGCGACCGAGAATCTTTCGCTCGAACCGCCAGTATCCTGTTTTCAATCGGAGCATATAAGGTTATCAGACAACCGTACAAGACAAATTTTCGACCGCATGAAGACCTGATCGCGTGCGGCCTCACTCAAGGAGGAGACATCATGCATATCCTGATCATCGGCGCTGCCGGCATGGTCGGCCGCAAGCTCACGCAGCGCCTCGTCAAGGACGGCGCTCTCGGCGGAAAGCCGGTGGAGAAGCTGACGCTCGTGGACGTGGTGACGCCGGAAGGGCCGCGGGGTTTTGCCGGAACGGTCGTCGCACGCGAAGGCGACCTTTCCGCTTCCGGAGAAGCCGAGAAGCTCATCGAGGGGCGCCCGGATGTCATCTTCCATCTGGCGGCAATCGTCTCGGGTGAAGCCGAGCTCGATTTCGACAAGGGCTACCGGATCAATCTTGACGGCACGCGCTATCTCTTCGATGCGATCCGCCTTGCTCACGATCAGGGCGGCTACAAGCCTCGCCTTGTCTTCACCTCGTCGATCGCCGTGGTCGGAGCGCCGCTCCCCTTCCCCATCCCGGACGATTATCATCTTACGCCTCTCACGAGCTACGGCACCCAGAAAGCGATCTGCGAGCTGCTGCTCTCCGACTACAGCCGCCGCGGCTTCTTCGACGGCATCGGCATCCGCCTGCCGACGATCTGCATCCGCCCCGGCAAGCCCAACAAAGCGGCTTCCGGCTTCTTCTCCAATATCCTGCGCGAGCCGCTGGTCGGCCAGGAAGCCGTTCTGCCCGTTTCGGAGGATGTCCGCCACTGGCACACCTCGCCGCGTTCGGCGGTCGGCTTCCTCATTCATGGCGCAACCATCGACCTTGAAAGGGTCGGCCCGCGGCGCAACCTTTCCATGCCGGGTCTCAGTGCCACCGTGGGCGAGCAGATCGAAGCGCTGCGCCGCGTAGCCGGCGAAAAGGCCGTGAAGCTCATCCGCCGCGAACCCGACGAGATGATCATGAAGATGGTCGCCGGCTGGGCGCCGGGCTTCGAGGCCAAACGCGCCACCGAACTCGGCTTCACCGCCGAAAAGAGCTTCGACGAGATCATCCGCGTGCACATCGAGGATGAACTGGGAGGAAAGCTGTGAGCGGGAACACGAAGATTGCGTTTCTCGGCACGGGCTTGATGGGGGCACCGATGGCGCGGCGCCTGCTCGGTGCCGGTTTTCCGGTTACGGTGTGGAACCGTGACCCCGCCAAGGCCGAGCCGCTGTCCGCCGACGGCGCTGAAATCGCTGCCTCGCCGGCCGATGCCGTTGCCGGCGCAGCAGTGGTCTTCACCATGCTGACCAACGGCCAGGCAGTATCGGAGGTCCTGTTCGAGCGCGGCGTCGCCGATCGCCTTGCGGAAGGTACGATCGTGGTGGATTGCAGCTCCATAGCTCCGCAGATCGCCCGCGAACATGCGCGCAGATTGGTGGAAAAGGGCATCCGTCACCTCGACGCACCGGTTTCCGGCGGCGTGGTAGGCGCGGCCGCCGGTACGCTCGCCATCATGGCCGGCGGCGATGGCGCCGCGGTCGAGAGCCTGAAGGATGTGTTTGCGGTGCTCGGCAGGGTGACCCATGTCGGCCCGAGCGGTGCCGGCCAGGTCTGCAAGCTCGCCAACCAACAGATCGTCGCCGTCACCATCGGCGCGGTGGCCGAAGCCATGATCCTGGTGGAAGCCGGCGGCGCCTCGCGCGCGGCCTTTCGGGACGCGATCCGCGGTGGCTTCGCCGAAAGCCGGATCCTCGAACTGCACGGCGCCCGTATGGTGGAGCGCAACTTCGTGCCGGGCGGCGCTTCGAACAATCAGCTGAAGGACCTGAACGCCGTGATGGCCATGGCGGATGGGCTCTCCCTCGCGCTTCCCCTGACCAGGCAGGTGCGGCAGGAATTTGCCGATTTCGTCGAGTCCGGCGGCGGCGAACAAGACCACAGCGGACTGCTTCTGCATCTCGAAAAGCTCAACCCAAGGAATTAGGTTCCGCCATGACTGACAAATCCCAGCGTCGCCTGCGCTCACAGGACTGGTTCGACAATCCGGACCATATCGACCTGACGGCGCTCTATCTGGAGCGCTTCATGAACTACGGCGTGACGCCGGAGGAATTGCGTTGCGGCAAGCCCATCATCGGCATTGCCCAAAGCGGCAGCGATCTCACCCCGTGCAATAGGGTGCACATGGAACTGGCCAAGCGCGTGCGCGACGGCATCCGCGATGCCGGGGGGATTCCGATCGAGTTCCCGACGCATCCGATTTTCGAAAACTGCAAGCGCCCGACGGCCGCCCTCGATCGCAACCTCGCCTATCTCGGCCTTGTTGAAATTCTCTACGGCTATCCGCTGGATGGCGTGGTGCTGACCACCGGCTGCGACAAGACCACGCCGTCCGCCCTGATGGCGGCATCGACGGTCGACATCCCGGCGATCGTGCTCTCCGGCGGCCCGATGCTCGACGGCTGGCACGAAGGCGATCTCGTCGGCTCTGGCACGGTGATCTGGCGCATGCGCCGCAAGCTCGCCGCAGGCGAGATCGACCGCGAGGAGTTCATGCAGGCAGCACTCGATTCGGCTCCCTCCGTCGGCCATTGCAACACGATGGGTACGGCTTCGACAATGAACGCGATGGCCGAAGCGCTCGGCATGTCGCTCACCGGTTGCGGCGCTATCCCCGCTGCCTATCGCGAGCGCGGGCAGATGGCCTATCGCACCGGACGCCGCGCCGTGGAACTCGTCTTCGAGGACCTGAAGCCCTCCGACATCCTGACCAGGGAAGCCTTCCTCAACGCCATTCGCGTCAACTCCGCGATCGGCGGATCGACCAATGCCCAGCCGCATCTTGCGGCCATGGCGAAGCATGCCGGCGTCGAGCTTTACCCGGACGACTGGCAGGTCCATGGTTTCGATATCCCGCTGCTCGCCAACATCCAGCCGGCGGGTGCCTATCTCGGCGAACGCTATCACCGCGCCGGCGGCACACCCGCCATCATGTGGGAGCTCCTGAAGGCCGGAAAGCTCGACGGCGACCGTCGCACCGTCACGGGAAAAACCATGGCCGAGAACCTCGAAGGGCGCGAATCCACGGATCGCGAAGTTATTCGCCCCTTCGAAGAGCCCCTCAAGGAAAAGGCAGGCTTCCTGGTACTGAAAGGCAATCTCTTCGACTTCGCCATCATGAAGATGAGTGTCGTCTCCGATGATTTCAGGAAGCGCTACCTTCAGGAGCCGGGCCGCGAGGGCGTTTTCGAGGGTAAGGCCGTGGTCTTCGATGGCTCGGAGGACTACCACAAGCGCATCAACGACACTGAACTTAAGATCGACGAGAACACCATCCTGGTGATTCGCGGCGCCGGCCCGCTCGGCTGGCCGGGGTCGGCGGAAGTCGTGAACATGCAGCCGCCGGATCACCTCTTGAAGCGCGGCATCAGGAGCCTGCCTACCATCGGTGACGGACGTCAATCCGGCACGGCCGACAGTCCCTCCATCCTCAACGCCTCGCCGGAGAGTGCGGCCGGCGGCGGTCTCGCCTGGCTGCGGAGCGGTGATGTGATCCGCATCGACTTCAACCTGGGGCGCTGCGACATGCTGGTTTCCGAGGAGGATATCGGAAGACGCAAGGCGGACGGCATTCCCGCCGTGCCGGCCGATGCCACGCCCTGGCAGCGCATCTACCGCAAGTCCGTCACCCAGCTTTCCGACGGCGCGGTGCTCGAAGGCGCTGCAGACTTCCGGCAGATCGCCAAGAATATGCCCCGCCACAATCATTAGAGCACTTCCGGGTGTGTAACGATTTTCCGTCCGGTAGTGCGTTGGATCAAATGCTCCAGCGCAATTCCAGGAAGCGTTCCTAGCTTCCAAATCCCTGATGATGGAAGGGCGGCTCCAGCCGCCCTTTTCTATTCAGCAGATAGCCCCAGCCGGAAGCCGGCCGGGGCAGTAATGTGCGACGGCGCGGAAATCATCACGCACCGCCGAAAAACCGTCATTTATCCAGTTCGTCTACGGCCCCGGAATCATAAGCTCTTGAAACGGCTTCGACACCGGAGCGGCCGTCGCCGCTCCACGCGCGAGTTGCACCCTATCGGCGATTTTCCCGTCGATGGGATCGTCTGCGTCGCAAACGCGTTCCCCCTCCTGAACGTTTGAGCGCCAAGTCTATATTTTCTTGAATGAAAGGAATTCGGGATGAGCCGTCTCGTCATTGTTTCCAATCGTGTACCCGTGCCGGACAAGGGCGGCATCGCGCCTGCCGGGGGGCTGGCGGTCGCGCTGAAAGTCGCCCTTGAAGAGCATGGCGGCATCTGGATGGGCTGGTCGGGACAATCGAGCGGAGACAACGAGCCGGAGCCGCTTGCTCAACTGCAGCAGGGCAATATCACCTATGCGCTCACCGACCTGACCGATACCGACGTGGAAGAATACTACCGCGGCTTCGCCAACCGGGTTCTCTGGCCGATCTGCCATTACCGGCTTGATCTTGCCGAATACGGCCGCAAGGAGATGGCCGGATATTTCCGCGTCAACCGGTTCTTCGCCCATCGGCTGGCGCCGCTCGTCAGGCCTGATGACGTGATCTGGGTGCACGACTATCACTTGATCCCTCTCGCCGCGGAACTGCGTCAAATGGGGTTGAAGAACCGGATCGGCTTCTTTCTCCACATTCCCTGGCCGCCTGCCGATGTGCTCTTCACGATGCCCGTTCACGAGGAGATCATGCGCGGCCTGTCGCACTACGATGTCGTCGGCTTTCAGACCGACCATGATCTTGAGAACTTCGCCGGCTGCCTCCGGCGGGAAGGCATCGGCGATGAGCTCGGTGGAGGCCGCTTCAGCGCCTATGGCCGCGTATTCAAGGGCGGCATCTATGCAATCGGCATTGAGACTGCGGCTTTTGCCGAATTCGCCAAAAAGGCATTGACCATCAAGACCGTCAGGAAAGCGCGTGAAAGCCTCGAGCACCGCAGCCTGATCATCGGTGTCGATCGCCTCGATTATTCAAAGGGGATCACCCAGCGCATCGACGCGTTTGAGCGCTTCATCCTGGCCAATCCGGCCCAGCAGGGGCGTGTCACCTATCTGCAGATTACGCCGAAATCGCGCTCCGAAGTGCCCGAATACGAAGCAATGCAACGCACTGTGGCCGAACAGGCCGGCAGGGTGAACGGCGCGCTCGGCGCAGTCGATTGGGTGCCCATACGCTATATCAACCGCTCGGTAGGCCGGCATATTCTTGCGGGGCTTTACCGGCTTGGCAAAGTTGGCCTTGTGACGCCGCTTCGAGACGGGATGAATCTGGTTGCGAAGGAATATGTGGCCGCGCAGGACCCGGACGATCCGGGCGTGCTCGTGCTTTCGCGTTTCGCCGGAGCCGCCCGCGATCTGAGAGGTGCCCTGCTCGTCAACCCCTACGACATAGAGGGTACCGCAAACGCGATGGCGCGCGCGCTCAGCATGCCGCTGCAGGAGCGGAAGGATCGGTGGAAGACGATGATGGATCAATTGCTGGAACACGACGTCTCGCGCTGGTGCCGGGATTTTCTCAATGATCTGACGACATCAACGGATCCGTCGGCTTAGAACGCCCGGCCCGACCTGCAGCCCCTTCGCCGGCAGTGAGCGGACGGTCGCGCTCCATCCCTCGGACGCGCACCGACCAAGTCAACATGGAAGCCCCGGCTACCGCGACCGGACCGCTCAGTGTCGGGAATGATCAGACCGCATCCAGGGACGTCATCGCCTGAAGATGTGAATCGCGCCGCCGGCGTCGTCGGATACGAGGATCGACCCGTCCGGCGCCTCCTTGACGTCCACCGGACGGCCAACGTTTCTGAGGTAAGTGGCCGCCGACACCGGGCGATCGCCACGGAAGCGAACGCGCACAACCTGATAGCCGACCGGTACCGACCTGTTCCAACTGCCGTGCTGGGCCACCAGAGCATCGCCGCCCAGGCTGCGGAAGAAATGGATCCCAAGCGCTGCGACATGCGCCTGAAAATTGAAGGCAGGGGGAATGTGGCGCGCGGGCGGCATCGCGTCCTCGAATCCTGTGAGCGGCACCTCGCCGCCAAAATAAGGGAAGCCGTAAAAGCCGCCCGGACGGAGCGCGTTCAGTTCGTCGGGCGGGATATCGTCTCCCATTCTGTCGGCGCCGTTGTCGGTAAAGAACATTCTGCCGCCGCGCCAGTCGAAGCCGACCGAGTTGCGCACGCCCCAGGCCACTCTGCGAAGATCGGACCCGTCCTGGTTCATGCTGACGATCGTGCCTTGCAGCCCGCGCGGAATGCAAATGTTGCAGGGTGATCCCAGCGAGACATAAAGCCGGGAATCCGGGCCGACAGCCATATAACGAAAACTATGGGCTCCCGAATTCGGCAGGTCGCGGCGAATATCGCGCCTGCCGCTCAAAGTACCGCCCCGTCCGATCTCGAACGCCGTTATGCTGCTTCTTGAAGCCACGAACAGTCGACCGCGTGAGCAGGCGACGCCGTTCGCATTGGAAAATCCGGACGCGACCCTCCGTGTGCGGCCACCGGGCAAGGACACGGCATAGACGGACGAGCCCTTGGTTCCGACGAATAATACATCGCCGCAAACCGCCATCTCGCGCGCGGCCGGCACGCGGGCGAGCAGTTCCCCCCGTGCTGCGTCGAGGGGCAGGCCGGAGGCAAGCGCAACGACCGGGACGAGCGCGAGAAAGCCGGCCCTCGGCAAGGAAACGCTCATCGCCACGCCTCCGAATGCACGCTGAATTGCGCTGGAACGGATTTGGAGCGGCGTAGTCCCGTTTCAAGCCTGGCCCCGAGCCTCACGGCGAAGTGATCTCGTCCATCCTTTGCCAAAGGCGGATGGGCAAGCTAGCTCGGCGGAGGCGTGTAGAGCGCTGCCGGGATCTTCATGCGCCACGCCGACGAATATCATTCCGGCAACTTGCTCGGTAGCCAGACCCACGCCATCATCCCCACTGCGAGCGTCAACAGGCCGCCCGTGCCGATCGCGACATGCATGCCTGTAAGGAACGCTTCTTGAGCCTGAATTAGGCTTTGATGTGCAAGCCCGGGCTGATCGAGCGTTTCGTTGAGCGTCCCCGCTACACCGGGACCGAATAACCGGAAGTTCAGCGTGGCCAACGATCCGAGAACGGAAATCCCGAGTGCATTGCCCAGCTCGTTGCTGGTCTCCGCTATCGAACCCGCCGCACCCGCCCTGTTGGCGGGAACCGCCGAAACCGCGATATCGGCCACAAGGCTGAAAGACAGTCCATATCCGACGCCGGCGATCATGGTCGAGGCGATGAAGACCCCAATGCCTGTCTCGGTCGTCGTGAACAGCAGCAGGAAGACGCCGGCGCTGATCAGCAGATGCGTTGCCACAAGTGCGGTCTTCCGACCGATCCGCTCCACGATGCGGGCGGTGGCCACGCAGGTCGCCGTCAGCACGATCGCGCCCGGCAGGGTCAACAGCGCGGTGGCGAAGACATCGATGCCCAGCACCGATTGCAGGTAGACGCCCGACAGATAGCCGGCAGCAGACCATACGACCAGCGACAGAAGGCCGGTCAGAATAGCGATAGAGAAGATGCGGTCGCGGAAGAGACCGAGGTCGAGCAGCGGATATTCAAGTCTCGTCTGCCTGCGAACGAATAGCGCCAGCGCCAGGATGCCGGCAGCTCCCGCAATGATCTGTGTCGGAGTGAGGCCATAGGCGGCCGCATTCTTGAGCGAATAGGTGAACAGCAGGATGCCGGCAAAGGACAGCACGAGGCTCGCCAGGTCGATGCTGCCATGGATCCTGGAGCGCACCTCCCGCAACAGGATCGGTGCGCCGATCATGAAGCCGATGACGATGGGGACATTAATGAGAAACACGGCGCCCCACGCGAACTGCCGCAGCAGCATGCCGCCAATGAGCGGGCCGATCGCAAAGCCGGCTGCGAAAGTGGCCGCAAAGATGCCGATCGCCTGAGCGCGCAGTCGCGGATCGGGGAACAAGGCGCTGACGATCGCCAAGCCGGAAGGCAGTAATGTTGCGCCGCCCAGCCCCATCAGGGCACGCGAAACGATCAGCTGCTCGGGCGTATGCGAATAGGCCGCACCGAGCGACCCTGCGCCAAAGACTGCCGCGCCGGCCATGATGAGTTTCAGCCGGCCGTAGCGATCGCCGATATTGCCGAAAACGATCAGCAGCGATCCGACCACGAAGCCGTAAATGTCCAGGATCCAGAGCGCCTGATCAGCGGTCGGCATGAGGGCCGAAGTGACATGCGGCATAGCGAGATAAAGGATCGACCCGTCCATGGCCACGAGCAGGACCAGGGGCAATATGGCAATGAGGCCCAGCCATGCGGCTCGATCGGCGGTGCGTGGAAGTGAAGTATCGGTCATGGGCACAAATCCTCTGCGAACGGCATGCGAAGGCGTGCCGCTTTGGCCGCTGGCGGGAGGGCCGGCGGATGGTTGCGATTGAAGGATAGCTACTATATACTTCAGGTAAGTTACTTTTGGTATATAGCGATGTCAAGCAGGCCCGATAAGATGCAGCCTCCCGCCAAGCGTGTCCGTCTCAGTCGCGAGCAGCGGCGGCGCCAGCTGCTCGACGTCGCGTGGCAGCTCGTGCGGGAAGAAGGCTCGGATGCCCTGACGCTGCCGAGGCTCTCGCAAGAAGCTGCTGTCGCCAAGCCGGTGGTTTATGACCATTTCGGCACGCGCAACGGCCTGCTGATAGCCCTCCATCGGGATTTTGATGCGCGGCAGACGGAGATGATCGACGCCGCACTCGAGGCAAGCGGCCCAACCCTGGAAGATCGAGCCAAGGTCATCGCAACCTCATACGTCGACTGTGTGCTCGCGCAGGGCCGGGAAATGCCAGGCGTGCTCGCAGCCCTTGCGGGCTCTCCCGAGTTGGAGACGGTAAAGAGAGACTATCAACTGGCCTTCATCGAGAAGTGCCGAAGGGCACTGGCGGCTTTCGTGGGGCGGCGAGGCATTCAACCGGCAGGCTTCTGGGCGATGCTCGGCGCTGCTAACGCCCTGTCGGATGCGGCCTCTACGGGGGAGATCACGGCTGAGCAGGCCCAAGACGAACTTTTCGAGACCATTGTCGCGATGGTCGACAGAAGCCATCCGTAGTCATTGTGGGTATCAAGGCCGAACGGGAACGTGGGTCGAGCACCGCTCCACACCGAGACGCTGGAAAACGGTCACTCGAACAGGTCTGGATTGTCCGCCTCGATCTGCGGCAGGTCGGCCAGAATGCCGTTGAGGTGGCTGCGCATGGCGGCCGCGGCCGCGTCGGCATCCCGCGCATCGATGGCGGTGATGATCGCCTCGTGTTCGGCAATCAGTTTCTTCATCGAGTCCGGATGGCGCAGCTGGAGGTTGCAGACCCGATCCATGTGTGCCTTGATGTCGGCGATGGCGTTCCAGGCGAGGCCGCAGCCTGCACCCTCGGCGATCGCAATATGGAACTGCTCGTCCTCCCGGCGAAAAGCGTTGTGGTCATGCACCTCATTCGCCGCCTTTTGCCGAGCGAGGATCGTGTCGATCTTGCGTCGCGTCCAGCTATCGAATGTCTCGCTGGCCCGGCGCGCCACCGCGACTTCGATCGCTTCGCGCACGAAGCGGGATTCCATCATTTGTCTGGCTGAAATCCGCACGACGACGGTACCCCTATTGGGCCGGATATCCACCAGTTTCGATCTGCCGAGGGCGATGAGCGCCTCGCGTACTGGCTGACGCGACACGCCCATGCGTGTGGCGATTTCCTGCTCGGAGAGCCGCATGCCGGGGGCGAGTTCCAGCCGGATGATGGATTCGCGCAAGTCCCTCTCGACTTGGGCCGCGGCGGTTTCGCCGGTGCCGATCTTCAGGGATTCGAGGTTCATGTCCTTCGCCGCCGTCATCCGTTGACATCCAATTTGAACCACCATACAGTACCATACAATTCAGACGCAACAGAAATCCGGCAAACCGGATGAACAGGGAGGGGCTGGCACCGCGCGGCCGGCCTGAGAACGCTATTGCTGTCCAATTTCATCGCACCCGATTCCAATGACCCCCGCCTCCGCATTAAATCCCGCTACCAGATGCTTGTCGATGGCAAGTCGGTCGATGCCGCTTCAGGCAGCACGATCGATCGGGTGAGCCCCGGCCACGCCGGCGTGGTGGTCGGCATCTGGCCTGAGGCCTCGGCCGACGACGTGCGCAAGGCCGTCGCGGCCGCCCGGAAGGCTTTCGATACCGGCCCGTGGCCGCGCATGTCGGGCGCAGAGCGGTCGCGCCTGATGTTCAAGGTCGCCGACCTCATCCTCGCGAGGCAGGAGGAGCTGGCGCTGATCGAGAGCCTCGAGGTCGGCAAGCCGATCGCGCAGGCGCGCGGCGAAATCGGTTTCTGCGCGGATCTCTGGTCGTATGCCGCCGGCCAGGCCCGGGCGCTGGAAGGGCAGACCCACAACAATATCGGCGACGATCGCTTGGGCCTTGTCCTGCGCGAGCCGGTCGGGGTCGTCGGCATCATCACGCCCTGGAACTTCCCCTTCATCATCGCCTCGGAACGCGTGCCCTGGGCGATCGGCAGCGGCTGCACGGTCGTGCTGAAGCCCTCCGAGTTCACTTCGGGTACGTCGATCCGCATGGCCGAGCTGGCGCGCGAAGCCGGCATTCCCGATGGCGTGTTCAACGTCGTCACCGGCTATGGCCATCCCGCCGGCCAGGTGCTGGCCGAAGACCCGAACGTCGACATGGTTGCCTTTACCGGCTCTGTCCGCGTCGGCACGAAGCTCGGCGAGATCGCGGCGCGCAGCGTCAAGCGGGTCGGGCTGGAGCTTGGCGGCAAGGGGCCGCAGATCGTCTTCGCCGATGCGGATCTCGACGCGGCGGCAGACGGCATCGCCTATGGCGTCTACCACAATGCCGGCCAGTGCTGCATTTCCGGCAGCCGGCTTCTGGTGCAGGAGGGCATCCGCGATGCGCTGATGGAGCGCCTGCTCGACATCTCGCGCAAGGTGACCTTCGGCGATCCGCTGAACGAACGCACCAAGATCGGTGCAATGATCTCGCAGGCGCATGCCGAAAAGGTGCATTCCTATGTGACGGCCGGCATCGCATCGGGCGCGGAACTGCTGCTCGGCGGCGAAAGGATCGGCAGGGAGGCCGGACTTTACTACGCTCCGACGGTCTTTGCCGGCGTCACGCCCGACATGTCGATCGCACGCGAGGAGATCTTTGGTCCGGTGCTTTCAACGCTGACCTTCAGGACCGCGGACGAGGCCGTGGCGCTGGCGAACGCCACCGAGTTCGGTCTTTCGGCCAGCGTCTGGTCGACCAATCTCGAAACTGCGCTGCAGAGCATCCGTCGCATCCGCGCCGGCCGATGCTGGATCAACAGCGTGATCGACGGCACGCCGGAGCTGCCGATCGGCGGCTACAAAAAGAGCGGCCTGGGCCGCGAACTCGGCCGCTACGGCTTTGACGAATACTCCCAGTTCAAGGGCGTCCACGTGACGCTCGGGCGCCCCGCGCCCTGGTTCACATAACCGGCCGCAGTCTGGGGTCAGGAGGAGGAATATCTCGGCTGGCGTGATCTTTGGTCGGAGCCCGCCAGCCGAGACTTGGGTCTTGCGACCCGCAATGCACATCCAAAGGGAGGATACGCAAAATGAAACTGACCAGGCTCAGAACCGCAGCGCTGGCTGCGGGCCTTGCCACCTTGTTGACGTCGACTGCGCTCGCCGCAGACGTCAAGGCAACGATGATCATCTATCTCGATCCGAGCGTGCAGTTCTTTAATCCGGTGGTGAAGGGAGCGCAAGACGCCGCCGCCCAATTCGGAGTCGACCTCGACGTACAGTATGCCAACAACGATCCGGTGCGCCAGAACGACCTGATCGAGAGCGCGACGGCCAGCGGCGTCGACGGCATCGCCGTCGCGATCTCCAGTTCGGATGCTTTCGACGAGAGCATCTGCGCGGCAGTCAAGGCCGGCATCATCGTCATCGGCTTCAACAACGATGACCTCGACGGCGCCAAGGGCAATTGTCGCCAGGCCTATGTCGGCATGGACGAACTTGCCTCCGGCTATGAGCTCGGCAACCGCATGATCAAGGAGTTCGGCCTCAAGTCCGGCGACGTCGTCTTCAACCCGCGCGAAATTCCGGAAGCGAGCTTTGCGGTCGCCCGTGGCGGCGGCATCGAGAAGGCGATGACCGAAAACGGCATCAAGGTGGAGACGGTTCGTGCCGGCCTCGACCCCGCCGAAGCGCAGAACATCATCGCGCAGTTCCTCATCGCCAACCCGAAGGTGAAGGCGCTGTTCGGCACCGGCTCGGTCACCTCGACCGTCGGCGCGGGCGCCATCAAGGACGCCGGCGTAGACATTCCCTTCGGCGGTTTCGACCTTGCGGTCGAGATCGTAAACGCAGTGGAATCCGGCGCGATGTACGCGACCATGGACCAGCAGCCCTATCTGCAGGGCTACTACCCGATCGCCCAGATCGCGCTTGCCAAAAAATACGGGCTGACACCGACCGACATCGACACGGGCCAGGGCGCCTTCCTCGACAAGTCGCGCATCGGCTCGGTCAAACCGCTGATCGGCAGCTACCGCTAACCGCGTCCCGTGGGGGCCTGCCGGCGCGGCCGGCCGGTTCCCCGTTCCCCAACGATCGAGTGCCAGACCGTGACACCTGTCCTAGCCGAAAGTGCCGCGCCACGCTCGCGGACCCAGAGACAATCCATCCTCAAGCAGATCATGGGCATGCCCGCGGGAGCGATCTTTCTCGTCTTCATGACCCTGCAGATCGTCTGCATCGCCGGCGCGCTCCTCTATCCGGACGAGTTCCGCTACCTCTCGCCGCAGAACCTGACGATCCTGATGAAGGCGATCCCCGTGCTCGGATGTCTCGCGCTCGGAGCCGGCGTATTGATGATCGCCGGTGAATTCGACCTTTCCATTGGCTCCGTCTACACGTTCACGGCCGTGCTGATGGCCTCGCTCGTCAATGCCGGGCTGAGCGCCTTCGTCGCAGCACCGATCGGTATTCTGACCGGCCTGCTGATCGGTTCCCTCAACGGCCATATCACCCTGCGCTTCGGCCTGCCGTCCTTCATCGTCACGCTCGGCGGGCTCCTCTTCTGGCGCGGCGCGGTGCTGCTCTACAACGGTGCCGTCCAGGTGCGTTTCGACCCGGAGCCGGTCTTCACCAGCCTCTTTTCCGGCACCCTGTTCGGCGTCAACGCCGCCTTCATCTGGATCGTCCTCTTCGTCATAGGCTTTCACCTGCTGCTACACCGCCACCGCTTCGGCAACCACGTCTTCGCGACCGGTGGCAATCGCGGCGCGGCCGAGGCGATCGGCATCAACACCAGCCGCGTCAAACTGATTGCCTTTGCGATTGCAGGCGGCATGGCTGCGGTCGCGGGCATTCTTGCCACTGCCCGCGTCGGCAGCGTGCAGCCCGGGCAAGGTGCGGGTCTGGAACTCCAGGCGATCGCCGCCTGCGTCATCGGCGGCCTGTCGCTGCGCGGAGGGCGCGGATCGATCATCGGCATCTTTCTCGGCGTGCTGCTCATCCACACGATAACCGACGTCCTGCTTCTCCTGCGGGCACCGGGTTTCTATCTCGACATGTTCATCGCCACGCTGATCGTGCTGGCCGCCATCTTCAACCATCTCATCGAGCGGCGAGGTCTTGCGTGATGTCGACCCCCAATCTTCTAGAACTGCATAACATCTCGAAGAGCTTCGGTGCGCTGACCGCGCTTCGCAATCTGAGCTTCCATATCGGCGAGGGTGAAGTCGTCGGCCTTTTGGGCGACAACGGCGCCGGCAAGTCGACGACCGTCAATCTCATCTCCGGCATCCATAAGCCGACGGACGGCTATCTCACCGTGGACGGCAAGAAGACGACCTTCAGCTGCCGCTCGGATTCCGCCGACGCCGGCATCGAAACGATCTACCAGCACACCGCGCTGGTCGATTCCCTCTCGATTACCCGCAACATCTTCATGGGCCGTGAGCTGACCGATCGCTTCGGCTTCCTCAGGCAGCGCGAGATGCGCGACATCGCCATGGAAGTCTTGCAAAACGCCGTCCACATCTCCGGCATCGATTCCCCGGATACGCTCGTCGGCAATCTCTCGGGCGGGCAGAAACAGGCGGTCGCAATCGCACGCGCCGTCTATTTCAAGAAGCGCGTGCTGCTCCTCGATGAGCCGACCTCGGCGCTCTCGGTACGCGAGACGGAAGCGTTGCTGAACCAAGTCCTGAAGCTCAAGGCGGAGAACGTCTCGAGCGTGCTGGTGACCCACAATCTCTAACACGCCTATCAGGTCTGCGACAGGTTCGTGATCATGAGCCATGGCACGAAGGTCTTCGACGTACGGAAGGCCGATACGACGATCAGCCAGCTGACCGAATATGTCGTGCTCACCTGATCTCCCGCTCCTCGAAAGCAAGAGGCAGATGCCGTGACTATTTCCGGATCAGTTCGCCAGGTGGTCAGGCCGGAGGATACCGCAAGGCGCGACACGCAGGGCCTGCGCGACGGCTTCGTCATCGAAGCGCATGACCGGCGGATGGAGGTCTACCTCTTTTTCGGCATGCAGGAGGCGACGCGCGTCTTTCGCTTCATGGGCGAGCCGGGCGAAACACGGCATGTCGTCCTGAAGAACCATGAAGCCGTGCTCTCGCCAGGCTGGTCGATCCACTCCGGCGCGGGTACCGGGCGCTACGCCTTCATCTGGTCGATGGCTGGCGACAACATGGCTTCACCGACATGGACAAGGTGCCGATGGAAGCGCTGCGGTGAATATCAAAAAAATCCTCAAGCCCCGCCAAATCCAGCCAAAAGTCGTTGTGATTCCCCTACTCGTCCTGGAGACAACCGGTATGGGCGTAGGACCTTTGGCGCTTTGGTCTCGGACCAATGTCCCATCGTCGTAAACAGACGACATGCTAGATTCCGCACTCGGTTTGGTGCCCTGCTAGATTGAGGCCCGGTGATTTCCACGGCGGACCTTACCTCGCGAGGCTATGCAACCACCCGTTGCTTGGGGATTCGGACATGGACGACCGCGATACGAACCACAATGGCGAGAAAAATTCTGCTTCCGACCTCTTGGAAATTGCGGCACAACTCGCGGCACTGGCCGAGGACATCAAAACCTTGGCTGCAATGCCGATCGAGCAGATTTCAACATTGACCGAACCCGGCGATAGACCTGAAGCAAGCTCGGAATGACGGTAATTCCTGCACGGGTGGGTACGGTTCTGGTTGCTTTGCCCGCAGCGATCGAAAGCCCCGCCTCGGTGCACTCATGGAACCATTTTTCAGCACCAGCCATTGCGCATTCACCTCGTCAATGGATACAGGGCGTAACAATGGACGTGCAGAAGGCTGGAATGGCTCGGCTGCTATTGGCGGCACCTAATGTTCGCGACAGTGCCTGGATGATTCACGACCTCACTTTCTTGAAGCTATGCGAGGTTTACGAGCATGCCTGCCTGCGGCGCGACGTTCTGCGATGTGCAGCATCAAAAGACGACGCCGCCCTGCTCAAATCCGAAGAGGAATGCAAAAGCCTCGAAGCGGCCGCTATCGCTTACATTCGCGAGCGCCAAAAGTTCTCCAGCCTCGGGCGCCAATGAGGCAGCAGCATAACAATCATCAAGAGGTGAAAGCCGAAAGATCGCCCGCACGGGCCTGCTTTCGCTCCTCCAGGGTGGGCGGGCTCTCCTCGACACGTTTTGCAACTTGGGGATGGAGGCATCCCGCCGTTATACCATTTAGGGCCAAGGGAGTATCGCGGGACTGAATCTCCAGAGCGGTTCACCAAGGCCGGACCGAAGCCTTCACAACGCCTGTGGAGACTATTTTCCGTCCAACCACTCCTGCAGTTCCGTTTCCGCCCGCTCCAGCGCGCTGTAGTTCAGGAGTTTGCGCAGGAAGGCGATCGTGATGGCGCGGGCACGCAGATTGAAGCGGCCGTCGTCATTGTCGTCGCTAGCGGCCTGGTAGACGTCGAGCTTGTCGTAAAGCTGCTGCAGGCGATTCTGTACGCTGCGCAGCGACAGGCTGCGGCGCCTTGCAATGGCCCTGTCGGTAAGACCGAGTGCGATGTCGACGAGGATCTCGTATTCGGAATCGGTGAAGCCGTTCGTCTGGCCGAGGCTTTTCTGCTGAAGACCCCGCACCTCCCGATCGATGACGCATTGGCTCTCGACGAAGATCGAGCGCAGTGCAAGCTTCAGCCGCTCGTCTGACGCGGATTTCAGGACGTAGCCATAGGCAGCTCCATCCGGAACGATGCGCGAGACGCCGCGCACATACGCCTCGTCCGAATAGTTCGACCAGAACAGGATGCGGGTCTCCGGCCGTTCCTTCCAGATCGTGCGCGCCGCCTCGATGCCATTGCGGTTCGCCATCTGCAGATCCATGACGATATGCGCCGATTTATGCTCGCGGGCGAGCTTCTCGCCGACCGTTCCATTTTCCGCCTCGATCACGGTGTCGCATTCCGGCAGGGCGGCATTGACCGCCTCATGCAGGTAGGAGCGATGCAACGGGTCGTCCTCGACGATCAGGACCTTCATTCCGCCCTCTCCTCAGTTGAGCCCGAGTCGTGCGGGGCGAGCGGCAGCACCACGCGGACCACTGTGCCGCGATTATTGTGGCCCGGACCGATCGTGAAACGCGCGGAAATCAGTCGCGCCCGGGTCTTCATGTTGTCGATGCCCTCGCCGATCCGTCCCCGCGTTTTGGCAAGTCCGGTTCCATCATCCGAAATCTCGATCGTCAACCGGTCGTCGTCCGCGTCGAGCCGCACCTTGACGGCAAGCGGAGCAGCGTGGCGCACGGCATTGTTGATCGCCTCCTGAGCGATGCGGAACAGCGCGACGGTGACGGTCGGCTCCAGGCGTTCCAGCGCGCCATTCGTCTCGTCGGCAAGGCCCCATTCGATGATGGCGCCCGTGTCCCGCGTCGAGCGGTCCAGGTGGTGCTCGATCGCCTGGGCAAGTCCGAAGAGCTGGAGAACGGAAGGCTTTGCCTGCTCGATGATCTGCCGCAGGTCCTGCATGCAATGCTGCAGGGAGCGGGAGACGGGCTCCAGTGCTTCCGGCGCCACCTCGCCGTTGCGCGACAGCCGATCGATCCGGCGAGCGAGACGTGTCAGGTCGGCGAGGGTCTGGTCGTGCAGGTCCATGCCGATGCGCTGGCGCTCCTGCTCCAATGCTTCGGTGAGTCTCAACGCACCCAGCCGCAGGCCCTCCTCGCGGGCACGGGCTTCCGCTTCCACGATCGCCGACCGTTGCGCTTGCTCGGCCGCCCGAAGCGCGAAGAAATAGGGCGTAAGCAGGTCTGCGATGATGCGGGCCCGCTCGACGTCCTCCATCGTATAGACACCCGCTTCCTGCGAGGAACATGAAAGCGCCGCGATGATCGCGCCCTGCACCTTCATCGGTACATGCAGGCGGCTCTTCAGCGACTGCTCGACGATCGGCCGCTTGAACGCACCCTCGAAATGGAAGCGCGAGTCGGTCATTGCGTCGTCGGCCAGCAGGAAGTCCACTTCGCCCCATAGAAGGGAGCGGATCGGACTGTTGACGACAGGTGCGCCGGCGAGGTCGCCCCAGGCGGTCTCGATGCCCGTTTCATAGGCGGTGTGATAGTTGCCGTCCTCGAGGAGCACGCAGACATCGAGATGGTCGTGCGGGATGATATGCGCGACCTCCGCAGCGACGGAGCGAATGGCCGAGCGAAAGTCGAGCTGGCCCGCAAGCAGCCGGGAAATGCCGAGATAATGATCGAACATGGCTGCGGGTGCGGGATGCAGCATGGTGATTTCCTCCAGAAGCGGCAGGCTCCTCAACCCGCCCCAGTCATTTCGCCAGTAAGCGCCCGCGGGAGCGCCGCCGTCTTGCGTAAACCCGCAGCTTGTTCCGCAAAACCCGCAAACATCTTGCCGCCTTGCGCCTGTACAGGTCCGCCGATCTCCCGCATCCTGCCCTTACTGAGAGGAGGAAGCTCAGTGCAAGAACAATCTCACTCGAACCCGATTCGCCGGGCGGGTGAAGCGATCGCTGCCAGGCGATCATGAGGGAGAGAGACATGACCATCCGTAAGATGCTTCTGGCATCCGCCGCGATCGCTTGCGCCGCGATGCCCGCTTCCGCATTTGCCGAGACATCGGCCAAGAAGATCGCCCTTTCGAACAACTATGCCGGCAATTCGTGGCGCCAGGCCATGCTGACGAGCTGGGAAAAGGTGACGGGCGAAGCCGTGAAGACCGGCGTCGTCGCCTCGGCCGACGCGTTTACCACCGCCGAGAACCAGGCCACGGAACAGGCCGCGCAAATCCAGAACATGATCCTGCAGGGCTATGACGCGATTGTGCTGAACGCCGCCTCACCTACAGCGCTGAACGGCGCGGTAAAGGAGGCCTGCGATGCCGGCATTACCGTCGTCTCCTTCGACGGCATCGTGACGGAACCCTGCGCCTGGCGCATTGCCGTCGATTTCAAGGAAATGGGCCGCAGTCAGGTCGAGTATCTTTCGAATAAACTTCCGGACGGCGGCAATCTGCTCGAGATCCGCGGCCTTGCAGGCGTATTCGTCGACGACGAGATCTCGGCCGGCATCCATGAGGGCGTCAAGCAGTTCCCGCAGTTCAAGATCGTCGGCTCCGTGCACGGAGACTGGGCGCAGGACGTTGCGCAGAAGGCCGTTGCCGGCATCCTGCCGAGCTTGCCCGACATCGCCGGCGTGGTGACGCAGGGCGGAGACGGTTACGGTGCCGCGCAGGCCATCGCCGCCACCGACCGGAAGATGCCGATCATCGTGATGGGCAATCGCGAGGATGAACTGAAGTGGTGGAAGGAGCAGAAGGATGCGAACGGCTATGAGACCATGTCGGTCTCGATAGCGCCTGGTGTCTCCACCCTTGCCTTCTGGGTCGCCCAGCAGATCCTCGACGGCAAGGAGGTCAAGAAGGACCTCGTCGTTCCCTTTCTACGCATAGATCAGGACAATCTCGAAGCGAACCTCGCCAAAACCCAGGCCGGTGGCGTCGCCAATGTGGAGTACACACAGGAAGACGCGATCAAGGTCATCGAGTCGGCAAAGTAAATCTCCCGGTGTCTGCCGCGTGGCCGTAGATGACCGCGCGGCAGTCTTGTTGAGCGGATGATGGCGAGCAGTATGGACGACGTAGCCAAGGCGATCATTGCGGTCGACGGCGCCAAAGTGAGCTTCGGCGCCGTCAAGGCGCTCGACGGCGTCACGCTTCGTGTCATGCCCGGCGAATGCGTTGGGCTCGTCGGACATAATGGGGCCGGCAAGTCCACGATCGTCAGCGTGATCAATGGCGGCCTCACGCCGCACCAAGGAACCGTCACGAGTGACGGCGAGCGGCAGGAACGCTACGGCATCAATGCCGCCCGCGACCGAGGCGTGCGTTGCGTCTTTCAGGAGCTGTCGCTCTGCCCCAACCTTTCCATCGTCGAGAACACCCGTCTTGTACATCGCGCTCTCGGTGGTTTCGGCTGGCGTTCGCGGGCTGCGAAGATCATCGAGAAGAGCCTCGACGCCGTCTTCCCCGGCCATGGCATCGACAGCGGCCGGACCGTGGGAGATCTTTCGATCGCCGACCGGCAGATGGTCGAAATCGCTCTGGCCTTTTCCGATGCCGGCACCCCCGCGCGGCTGGTGATCCTGGACGAACCGACATCGTCGCTCGATGCAAGCCTCGCCCGTCAGATGCTCGACCATGTCCGCCGCTTCATCTCCGGTGGTGGATCCGTCATCTTCATCTCGCATATCCTGCACGAGATCCTCGAAACCGCCGACCGTATCGTCGTCATGAAGGATGGCCGCGTCGTCGCCGAACGTCCGGCGCACCGCTTCGACCATCACGGGCTCGTGGAGGCAATGGGGAGCGTTGCGAAGGCGGAAACTAGACAGCGTCCGGTGCGCGAACAATCCGCGGCACCAGTCATTCTGTCCCATCAGGCAGCGGGTATTCCCTTCACGGCGCGCAGCGGCGAGATCATCGGCCTCGCTGGCCTGGCTGGCCACGGACAGACCGAGCTCCTCCTCGCGTTGCATGCCGCCCGATCCGGCAACTGGCTGCCGCAGCGTAACCCGCTCGTCACCTTCGTCGCCGGCGACCGCCGCCTCAACGGAGTTTTCGAACTGTGGAGCATCATGCGAAACTTCTCCATCGCCTCGCTCGGTGACATGTCCCGCCGCGGTCTCGTCCTCGAGGCCGGCGAAAAGACGACGGCAACGGCCTGGAAAGAACGGATCGAAATTCGCACGCCCGATTTGGACAACCGCATCCTGTCGCTTTCCGGCGGCAACCAGCAGAAGGTGCTCTTCGCCCGTGCACTCGCCACGCGCGCACCGATCGTTTTGATGGACGATCCGATGCGCGGCGTGGACGTCGGGACGAAACAGGAGGTTTATGCGATCATCCGCGAGGAGGCGGCGCGCGGCCGCACCTTCATCTGGTACTCGACGGAGATGGACGAGGTTTGCCTCTGCGACCGGGTCTATGTGTTCCGCGAGGGCCGCATCACGGCCGAACTCGGCGGCGATGCCGTCGACGAGGCGAACATTATCTCCGCCTCCTTCGAGGGGACCGCATGACGTTCCGTCTATCCTCCGACGCCATTCGCCTTGTCATTCCCGCTCTATCGCTGTCGCTGCTGCTCGCCGCGGTGTTCTGGCTGCAACCGCGCGCCATGAGCTATATCGGCCTTAATCTGCTGTTCAACCTGGCCGTGCCGATCGCGCTCGCGACGATCGCGCAGATGCTCGTGATGGCGGTGAACGATCTCGATCTCTCGATGGGCGCCTTCGTCAGCTTCGTCGCCTGCGTGACCGCGACTTTCCTGCGGGACGCGCCGGTAATCGGCATCCTGATTCTCGCCGGCGCGGTCGCAGCCTATGCGGCGATCGGCGTCGTCATCCATTTGCGCGACCTTCCGTCCATCGTCGTGACCCTCGGCATGAGCTTCGTATGGGGCGGCCTTGCGGTGCTGCTGCTGCCGGCACCGGGCGGGCGGGCGCCCGACTGGGTGCGGTGGCTGATGACCGTCAAGCCGCCCCTGGCCCCGATGGCGATCGTCGCCAGCATCATAATCGCCGTCATTGCGCATTTCATCGTCAAGCGGTCCTCGCTCGGTGTTCTGATCCGTGGCGTCGGCGGCAACCAGCGCTCGGTGGAGCGCGCCGGCTGGTCGATCGTCGCGGCGCGCGCGACCGCCTATGCCCTCGCCGGCCTCTTTGCGGTCCTTGCCGGCATCGCTCTCGTCGGTTTGACCACCTCGGCCGATGCCAACATCGCGCTGCGCTACACGCTGCTGTCGATCGCCGGCGTCATCCTTGGGGGCGGCGAATTCATCGGCGGCCGCGTCTCTCCCATTGGCGCGGTCATCGGGGCGCTGACGCTGACGCTTGCCGGCTCGTTCCTCTCCTTCCTGCGCATCTCGCCGGACTGGCAGATTGGCGCCCAGGGCGCGATTCTGATCATCGTGCTCGCACTCCGCCTGATGCTGAACCGCCTCGAGAAGCGGGAGAAACGCCGATGAATGCGCTCGTCCTCCAGTTCGGTAAACCTTGGATCTGGTCGTGGCTTGCTGCCTTCGTCGTCTGGTTCCTGACGATCATGGTGACGGGCGGCGCCGGCACGCTCGGGCTGTCTCAGGCAGCGCTCACCTTTGCCGCCTTCTCGGTGATCGTCGGCATCGGCCAGATGTTCGTCATCACCCTTGGCCCCGGAAACATCGATCTCTCGGTTCCCGCCACCATGACGCTTGCCGGCACGGTGGCACTGAAGTTGATGAATGTCGAAAACGGCATGATCCTGCCCGGCCTTCTCCTTGCCGTCCTCATTGGTCTTGGCGTCGGCCTTTGCAACTATACGCTTATCAAGGCGCTGCGCATCCCGCCGATTATCGCAACGCTCTCCATGAGCTTCATCGTCCAGTCCGCCGCGATCTGGACGAACCGCGGTCTTCGTATCAAGCCCCCGAGCGTGCTTGCGGAATTCACCACCACGAATACCCTCGGCGTGCCGAACGTGGCAATCATCGCTTTCCTGATCTCCATCCTCGCCTGGATCCTGCTCGAGAAGACGATCTACGGCCGTTGGATCTCGGCGATCGGGCAGAGCATGCCGGCCGCTCGCATGGCAGGCATACCGGTCGACGGAACGCGCTTCGTCACCTACCTGTTCTGCGCCGTGCTCGCTTCGATCAGCGGCTATCTGCTTGCCTGCTTCTCCGGCGGCGCGGCGCTCAACATGGGCGCGGAATATCTTCTGATGTCGATTGCCGTCGTCGTGATCGGCGGCACAGCGGTTGCGGGCGGCGATTCCAACGTGCCCGGCATCTGGGGCGCATCGCTCTTCATGTTTCTCGTGGTCTCCATGCTCAACACCTACGGGCTCGGCGCAGGCATTCGCCTCATCATGACCGGCCTCATCATCATCAGCGTCATCATGCTCGCCGGCGGTCGCCGGGGCATGCGATAAACGGAAAGACCGCCATGGCCGAGGCCTCCATCTACGAAATCCACGACCCGCGCTTCCGGCAGATGATCGTGACCAGCGCCGGTCTCGACGAGCTCTATTCCGGCTGCCGCTGGGCGGAAGGTCCCGTCTGGTTCAACGACGCGAACCAGCTCCTTTGGAGCGACATCCCCAATCAGCGCATCCTGCGATGGACGCCGGAGGGCGGCGTTTCCGTCTATCGTCAGCCGTCCAACTTTACCAACGGCCATACGCGCGACAGGCAGGGACGGCTCATCTCCTGCGAGCACGGCACGCGCCGCGTCACACGCACCGAGGTGGACGGCTCGATCACCGTGCTCGCCGATCGTTTCGAAGGCAGGCGGCTCAATTCGCCGAACGATGTGGTGGTGAAGTCGGATGGCACAATCTGGTTCACCGATCCCACCTACGGCATCATGTCCGACTACGAAGGCTATCGCGCGGACCCGGAGCAGCCGACGCGCAACGTCTACCGGCTCGATCCGGAGACCGGCGAGCTTTCGGCAGTCGTGACGGATTTCATCCAGCCGAACGGCCTCGCCTTCTCGCCCGACGAAAAGACCCTTTACGTGGCGGATTCGTCGGCAAGCCACGACGACCGCCTGCCTCGGCACATACGCGCCTTCGACTTGACCAACGGCGCCCGGCTTGCGAACAGCCGCGTCTTCAGCGTCATCGACAAGGGAATTCCGGACGGCATCCGGACGGACACAAACGGAAACTTATGGTCGAGCGCCGGAGATGGCGTGCACTGTTTCGATTCCGCCGGCAAGCTGATCGGCAAGATCCTCGTTCCGCAGACCGTCGCCAATCTCACATTCGGCGGTCCAAGGCGCAATCGCCTGTTCATTGCGGCAACCCGCTCGCTTTATTCAATTTATGTCGCCGCGACAGGGTCGCAGGTGCCTTAGAGCAATCCCTGGAGACGTGTGTAACGGTTTTCCTCGAAGCCGCCAAAAGCTATCTCGGGTCGACGACCAGAAGGCGGCTTGGCGATACCGAAGGAAAATTGCCCTGCGTATTAGATCTCGCTGAGATCACACGTCGAGATCAGTAACCGCCGACAATCGGAAGAATCTCGCCGGTGATGTAGCTCGACATTTGCGGAGAGGCGAGAAAGACGTAGGCCGGAGCAATTTCCTCTGGCTGCGCTGCACGCTTCATCGGCGTTTGGGAGCCGAACTTCTCCACATCTTCGGCCTCTTTGTCCGATGGATTGAGAGGCGTCCAGACCGGGCCGGGGGCGACGGCGTTCACGCGGATACCTTTGGGCACGAGATGTCCCGAAAGAGCACGGGTGAAGGCATGAATTCCCCCCTTGGTCATGGAGTAGTCCAGAAGCTCCTTCGAGCCGGTAAGGCCCGTAACGGATCCAGTGTTGATGATTGCCGAGCCGTTCTTCAAATGAGGAATAGCGGCCTTTGCCATGTAGAAGTAGCCATATAGGTTCGTCTTCAGCGTTTCGTCGAAGTGCTCGTCGGTCAGGTCTTCGATGTCACGCGTGTGAACCTGGAAGGCGGCGTTGTTGACGAGGATGTCGAGGCGGCCAAGCTGCATCACCGTTTTTTCCACTGCCTTTCGGCAGAAGCTCGCATCCTTGACGTCGCCTCTGATCACAAGGCACTTGCGTCCCTCGTTCTCAACAGCAGCTTTTGTGTCATCTGCGTCCTGAGATTCGTCGAGATGCACGATGGCGACGTCCGCCCCTTCACGGGCAAAGAGGACCGCCACCGACCGACCGATGCCGGAGTCACCCCCCGTGATAAGCGCCACCTTGTCCTTCAGCTTGTCTGAACCTTTGTAAAACGGGGCATCATACATTGGCGCGACGGGAAGATCAGCCTCTGAGCCTGGCTTGTCCTGATGCACCTTTGGAAATGGCGGCTCCGGATAACGGCGGGCGCCCGCCTGCATGGCTCCTGAGACCTTCGGCTTTTCCTTCTTGTCGGCCTCTTCGACCTGCTTCTGGATGTCGCGCTGCTTCTGCCCGGTTTCGGATTTCATCGGTACCTCCTTCGATTGAGGAGGTTAAACGCCGACGAGGCCAAAAGGTTTGGTCGAGACCGCCTCCCCGCTGTCCTAACTCATCGTGATCTAATGAGGGGCCAATGTGCTCTCATCGATGTGTGCGGTGGCATATACCCGCCGGGCGACGATCGCGAGAAGAAGGAGCGTCACCGTTGCGACAATGCAACATAAGGAGAAACCAAGTGAGAAGCCGCTTTTCGCTGTCTCCAGCCAGACGGCTGAAGTTGAACCCGGCATCGACCGAGCCGTCTCGACTGCGCCGGCAAGGGTCGCCGAAACGGCCTCGGCTTGCACGGGATCGAGGCTGCTCAGGTCGGCGCGGTTCATCGCCATACGATAAACCAGGGTCGCCAGGCTGCCGAGCACCGCGATGCCCAATGCGCCTCCAAATTCTGCGCTGGTTTCCGATATGGCCGAAGCCGAGCCTGCCCGTTCGGGCGGTGCAGTTCCCACGATCAGGCCGGTCGTGGTGAGGACGACAGGAACGAAGCCGAAGCCGATGATCATGCTGGAGCCAAGGATCCCGATCAAGCTCTCGGCGTAGGCGGCGACAGCCATGGCGGCAGCTCCCGCCGCATTGATCAAAAGCCCGCCGAGCACGGTTCTGACGGGTCCGAAGCGGTTGGTGAAGCGGTAGGCCTGGAACGACATGACTGCGAAGACGAAGGCCGATGGCGCAGACCAGAGTGCAGCTTCCAAAGGCGACAGACCGAGCACAAGCTGCAGGAAGAGGTTTTGAAAGAGGAAGACGCCGAAGACGAAGAAGACACCGGCGAGATTTACCATCAGCGAGGCCGTGAAGGCTGGCACCCGGAAGAGCGCGAGGTCGACCAACGGATCGCTGAGGCGCCGCTGACGCCTCACAAACAGGAGGCCGACCACAAGCCCCAATCCGATATAGACGACTTGGGCAGGCTGGACGCCGTCGGCAGCCATGTGCTTGAAGCCGTAGATGATCGGCAGAACGGTCGCGAGCGAAAGTACGACACTCAATAAGTCCAGTCGGCCGGCATCATTGTTCCTGTATTCCGGCAGCAGAAACGGGGCGACGGCCAGAAGCAAGAGCATGACTGGTATGTTGATCAGAAACACCGATCCCCAGTGGAAATACTGTAGCAGAATTCCGCCGATAAGGGGACCAACGAGGCCGCCCAGCGCAAAGGCCGTGCCCCAGATGCTGATCGCCCTGTTTCGCTCCGCCTCGTTTTTGAAGAGATTGACGATCAGCGACAGAGTAGAGGGCGCGATCGTCGCACCCGCGATGCCAAGCAGGGCCCGTGCCAGAATGAGTTGCCCCGGCGTGTTTGAAAAAGCCGCAAAGGCGGATGCGACGCCGAAAGCAAAAGCGCCCATCAGCAATACCCGTCGCCGCCCGATACGATCGCCCAGCGTTCCCATGGTCACGAGAAAGCCCGCAACCATGAAGCCATAGATGTCGTTTATCCACAGCAGTTGCGATGCGGACGGATCGAGGTCCGCGACGATCGCTGGCACCGCGAGGAACAGCACCGACAGGTCCATCGAATAGATCAGGCATGCGATGGAGAGGACGCACAGGCCAACCCACTCGCGGCGGCTTGCCTGCTCAGACGTTTGAATAGTCTCGGCCATGGTCGTCCTCCCGGAAGCCGCCGGAGATTTCCCCGAATCGCATCAGTTGACAAGCAGCAATTCGACCGGCTTCGATCCAAAGGCACGTTTCATGGATGCAAGCTGAGCTTAAACGACGCCGTCGTCCCCCTCATCACCGAAGGAATCACACCGGAATATGATCAGAAAGGCTGCTGACATTGATCGGAAAGCATTCGCGCTGTAGGTTCGGCACGCGAGCCAAAAGTGCGCGAGCAAGGAGAGACTATCATGCCTAAAGGTACTGTTAAATTTTTCAACGACGACAAGGGATTTGGCTTCATCACGCCTGAGGATGGCGGAACGGACGTCTTCGTTCACGTGTCTGCCTTGCAGCACGGCGGTTCGCTGAAAGAGGGTGACAAGGTGAGCTACGAGGTCGGTCAAGATCGCAAGACCGGAAAATCGAAGGCGGAAAACGTATCCGTGCTTTGATCGACGGACGATCTCAATGAGCGTGGGTAAAACGCTTCCGAGAGCGACGCCGAGTTCCTGTCGTTCAATGTGATAGATCCGACGGCAGAATTCCGGAAAGACCAGAGCGCCTCAGTGTTTCATTGAAACACTGAGGCGCTCTGTCGATGACAGTTGCACGTGTCCCGGAAACCGCTCCACTTTTCCTGGAAGTGCTTTAAAGCCGAATCACTCCTTTGACCACAACAACCCCGGCGCCAGAGAGTTCCGGCAGGGGAGCAAGCCGGATACGCAGAATGCTCCGGCGGCCCATTTTGGTGCCCTGCTCGATTACCAGTTCGTTGTTCGTGAGGTTTCCCGTAGCGGCAAGATAGCCCGCCAGGGGGCCAGCCGCGGTTCCCGTCGCAGCATCCTCCCAGAGACCAACGGAGGGATTGAAAAACCGAGCGTAAGCCGTATCCGGCGCATCAGCATCGAGAGCATAGACGTAGCAGCCCTCCGCGGGCGTCTTCTCAAGAACCGCGAGTAATTTGTCGGCGACTGGCCGCGCTCTGTCCACGCAATCCACATTCAGGACGCGCACCATCAGGTGCGTGGCTCCGGTATCAGCCGGACGTGCAGGCGGGTCGGGCAAAATGTCTCCGGGATCGAGCCCGAGGGCGTTAGCCAAAGGCGCGACGTCGTCCAGCGGATCAGATAGGCGCAAAGGCATCTGGCGCATGCGGCCATGGATGCGACCGCCGACCGACTCGAGCTCAATCGGCAGAACGTCTCTGCCGATTTCCTGCTGAAAGGTTCGGGCCGCGGCCAGCGAACCGAGATCGCCATTCTCTCCGAGCCAGAGCCAGGCCCCAAGGGCATTGTGACCCGCACCTAACACCTCTGCCCCGCTCGCAGTGAACGATCGCAACTTCCAATCCGCCCGTGTGCTCCGCATGAGGAATGTGGTCTCGGCTTGATTGAATTCGCCTGCGATCCGTCGCATCTGGTCATCGGTCAGTTCGTCCGCGCCTTGTACCACGGCCAGCGGATTGCCCGTAAGCGGCACATCTGCAAATACATCTATGAGACCTGCGACCAATTCAACCATTTTGTACCCCGGCTCGAATGAGCTCAATTTAGTGTGCCGTAGCTTTCATCACTGTAGCCCTTTACTTTTAAAGATTAAAAATCGAATTTCTCAGCTTGAAGATGAATTGGATTCAGCATGCACCGTCCGCGCCTGCCTCCCTTGTCCGCTCTTCGCGCCTTTGAAGCCGCCGCGCGCCGCGCCAGTTTCAAAGCCGCAGCCGAAGAGCTTTTGGTCACGCCTACGGCAATCAGCCATCAGGTCAGACAGCTCGAAGCTTATATGGGCCTGCGCGTACTGGACCGGACGCCCAGAGCCGTGACGCTGACGCCGCAGGGTAAGGCGCTTTACGAGGCGGCGGCCGCCGGTTTTGGCGAAATCGAGCGGGCCGTCACACGACTGCTGGCTGAGACGGCGCCGGTAACAATCACCCTGACGTCGACAATAGCATTTCTGACTCACTGGCTGGTGCCGCGGATGGATGCGCTACGCCAAACCATTCCGAACCTCGATCTGCGGTTGCACGCGTCGAATACGGTCGAGGACTTGCGCGCCGGGGGCATCGAGACCGCGATACGCTACGGGCGCGGTCCGTTCGCCGGCGCAGCCAGCACGCAACTTTGCAGCGACGTGATGACACCGGTTTGCAGTCCAAGACTCGGTCTATTGCAACTTGACGACCTCAGGCGCGTCACATTGATCCACATCGACGGGCGAAGCCGTCCTACGCCGAGACCCGATTGGAATCGCTGGTGTGAACAGGCCGGCCTCGCCGACCTCGATACCGGTGCCGGTCCCCGGTTTCCCGACAGCATGCTGGCCGTCCAGGCGGCCATTGCCGGCCAGGGCGTGGTCATCGCCAGCCGAGTGCTTGCTGCCGATGCACTTGCTGCTGGTTTGCTGGAAGCCCCATTCTCGCAATCACTCGCCGGCGACGCCTATCATTTTGCCTGCGCCTTGGGGCTGGAACAGCGCACTGACATCGCAGCACTTCGGAAGTGGTTTCAGAACTGCCTTTCCGCAGCTCAGCCGGCGCCCGCATACCGGTTACCGTGAGCCTCGAGTGTCACCAGTGCAACGGCTATTTTGGCGCTGCGGCTGCGGTTTCGCCTGGTGGCAAGATCCTGAACAGAAAGGTTGGTACCTTTTCCCCTGGCTTAAACGGACCCGGCACCTGATGGCTCACCGGCTTCAAGCTTTGAAGGAATGCTGCAATTGCGCCTGCGTCTTCTTTTGTGAGTTGCGCGAATGCGTGCCACGGCATGATCGGTGCCAGCATGCGGCCGTCGGGGCGCTGTCCGGTCTGAATGGCAGTCACAATCTGCTCCCCGGTCCAGCTGCCGATGCCGGTCTCCTTGTCGGGCGTGATGTTGCGACCGATGAAAACACCCTCTCCTGGGATTTCGAAGCCTACATCGGACCCGCCGAGAAAACGTGAGCTGTCCGGTTTTCCGAAGAAATATCCGGGTGTATGGCAGTCGTTGCAGCCGCCGATTGTAACGAGGTATTCCCCCCGCGCAATTTCGGGATCGTCGGCAGCAACCGCCCCGAGCGGCTGTAGCCCAAAAGCAGCGGTTGCGAAGAATGCGAACCAGATGCCTGACCGAACCATGCTTGCCTCCCTGAGGCTCGCTGCTGAAGCAACCTGAATATCATAACGGAGTCGCTATATATATTAGCTATTTGGAATTAACGGTGCACGCCGGGTGGCTTGAATAGCCTACCATTCCGATTGCCAATTTCGCTGTGCCGCGACGAGAAAGGCCATCGCCGCGCGACCCGGAGGGCCAAGCTGCCGTGGCGGATGCTGAATCAGTTCCAACTGCGGTGATCCAGTCCTGGCGGCAGGCTTGGAACTTCCGAGATAAGCGACTCTCGATCAGGCATCGACCGACCTTACGCGCCGGCCTTCCGCCTCAATAGGCAAGAGAGGATGGCATAGTAACAATCGACCTTCGCGACCAAGTGACCGTTATCCCTCCTTGAAAGGAGTCGAGCCGCGGACCCGCCGGCCTTCAATATGGGCGGGAGAATGCACCACGCCTAGGCTGCAGGGGGACGATAACTAATCGACTTTGCCATTCCAAGTGCTTCCATCGTATCCTCGACGCTGAGGAGGACAGTGGTTTCGATAGAGCTGAGCGCGCCTCCTGCACCGATGGCAAGGGCGACAGCCGCCATCGATACGTTATCAGGCGCCTCCCACAGATTCCAACCATCATGCTCGCCAAAGGCGTACCAGAATCCATGGAGCTTTCCGCCGACGGATTCGATATACGTACGTGCCGCCTCACGGCGGTCTTCAGGGTTGTCGATCATCCGCGCCCACGTCTCGGGCGTGTAGCTGAAGCGCGTGAGATACATGGCCATGGCTTGCCTCCTCCGTCACAACAACTCAGTTAACGCTCGGTCCCCAGAAAACGCGAGTCATTTCCAACGTTTGGATCGGCTTGCGAATTGGCTTCAACCTTGCCGCCTCGGATAACCGCTTGCGTGTCGTTGCGGACTGCAGCCATCGGCTCAGCAAATGCCGCTTAAGGATGGTATAATAGATTACTCGCTGTCTTAGACCGTGTGGGCGAATTGGCTCAAGAGCAGGCCTGCGGAACGACGACGGGCTTGCCCTGTCTGTGCTTGCAACCACCCCCGCCGGCGTCGCAGCAGACAAGCCCGGATATGTCCACCATTTGCGTCCTAGCTAACTTCCACTACATGCGATTTTTCCGCGTTTGTATCCGAGATGTCAGTACTTCGCGGGGACGTAAAGCTCCGGCGGCAGGACCTTCCGCTCGTAGTTGGGGTTGAAAATGCGCTCCGGCAAGGTGATATCCTCGTGCGGCACATCCTCATAGGGGATCTGCTTCAAGAGATGGTCGATGCAGTTGAGCCGCGCCCGCTTCTTGTCGTTGGCCTCGACGATATGCCATGGCGCTTCGCGAATGTTGGTACGGGCGAAGGTCTCTTCCTTGGCCTTGGTATAGGCTTCCCAACGGACGCGCGATTGCAGGTCCATCGGCGAGAGCTTCCACTGTTTCAGCGGGTCGTGGATGCGCGTCAGAAAGCGCAGCTGCTGTTCCTCGTCGGTGATCGAGAACCAGTATTTAACGAGCCGAACGCCGGAGCGCACCAGCATGCGTTCGAATTCCGGCACGTCGTTGAAGAACTGCTCGACTTCCTCCTCGGTCGCAAAGCCCATGACGCGTTCGACGCCGCAGCGGTTGTACCAGGAGCGGTCGAAGAGGACGATTTCGCCGCCGGCCGGCAGATGTGGTACGTAACGCTGGAAATACCATTGGGTCTTCTCGCGATCGGACGGCGCCGGCAGCGCCACCGTTCTGACGATGCGCGGATTGAGTCGCTGGGTGATACGCTTGATGACGCCGCCCTTTCCAGCCGCGTCGCGTCCCTCGAAGATCACAACGACCTTCTCCTTGTGGTAGACGACCCAGTCCTGCAGCTTGATTAGCTCCGCCTGCAACGCCAGGAGCGCGCGGAAATACTCCATGCGGGGAAGCGCCGGAGGATGCGCTTTACGGTAAATCCTGCGGATTTTCTCGGATAACGCCGGTTCAGAAAGTTCGAGCTCGTAATCCTCATCGATTGTGTCGGCAAGCTCTGCCTCGAGCCAATCGATGCGCTCTCCCTCGTCTTTCGAGTTACTCATGTTACGCCTCCGCAGTTCGCGCCAACAGTCTTGATCGCAAGATTGACCTATTCAATGTCGGAGTGAAGAAAAAATTACGTTCCGCGGGACGCATGCCGCCGGCGTAGGCAGGGTCAAGCGTCACCGGCGACACAAGAACGTTGTGATGGCAGGCCCCATTTGGGCATACTGACCCGACGATTTCAATGAAGGGACGAGAGCGGGCAGACATGGACCGTGAGTGCCACTAAACTCCTGCTGATCTTGCCGCTATTGGCGGCTTTCGCATACATCTCGCTTGTCGGCTTGACGTATCTGTCCCAGCGCGCCCTCCTTTACCCCGGCGCAAGCGCAACGTCGGCGCCCGAGCGAGCAAGCTGGGGACAGAACGTGTCCATTCAGACTCCCGATGGAGAAACGCTTCATGGCCTCTATAGCCGGGGTGAGCCCGGCCAGCCTTCGGTGTTGTTCTTTCTCGGAAATGCCGACCGGGTCAGCAACTATGGCTTCTTCGCCCAGGCCCTTGCCGCACGCGGCATCGGCCTGCTCGCGCTTTCCTATCGCGGCTATCCGGGATCAACCGGGACGCCGAGCGAGCATGGCTTATTGATTGATGGCATTGCCGCCTTCGACTGGCTTGCGGAACGTTCCGGAAACGAGATCGTCGTGCTGGGCCAGTCGCTGGGAAGCGGTGTGGCGGTCAATACGGCAGAGCAACGGCCGGCAGTCGCGGTCATCCTCGTGTCTGCCTACCTGTCGGTCCTCTCGCTCGCTCAGACCTACTATCCATTCTTTCCGGTTGCCCTCCTCATCAAGGATCCCTTCCGCTCGGATCTGAAAATCGCACAGGTGAGGCAACCGAAGCTCTTTATCCACGGCCGGCATGACGCCATCATCCCATTGTCTTCGGGCGAAGCTCTGTATCAGATCGCTCCGGAGCCCAAACAGATGCTCATCTACGACGCCGGCCATAACGATCTGTGGGACGCCCGCATGGTCGAGGACATCATACATTTTGCGAAGGCGCAAAAAGGAGGCACCGCAGCTCCACCGCCTCGGCGGGACCGGAACTGACGAGCCGCTAATCCGCTCAACGCGATCATGCGTTATTCCAGCACGATATCAGGCTCGATTGAGCCATACTTGCCTTTCTCGCGCGGATCGGCGCCTTTCGCGGCGCAGTCAGCCTCCTCCGCCTGCCCGGCGGGCAGTGATGATCCACGCGCGAGAGTCGAAAAATACGCCCTCCGAGGTCAGATGCCCCTCCAGCAAATCGCGCAGCCGCCGCAGTGGTTTGTCAGGCGGTTCATTCGTGCCCGCGAGCGCGTCCTTCACGAGGTAGAGACTGGTGAGCGCATCGAACGCCGCATCGACATCTGATCCATAGAAGACCGGCTCCTGCACGTCGGTGAAATCGATCGAAGTAAAGCCTGCTGCGCTCAGAAGGTCCGTGGCAAGCGGAGGATCGCCAAGTGAAAACGGGCTGGCAGCACCTGCGGAAACCGCAATTGCCGGCGCCAGGGCTTGCCGAATGGCGCGTGACCACTCGTTGCGCTCCCGGCTCTGCCACACCATCCACACAATGCGCGCGCCGGGGCGCATCGCTCGGCCGATATTGGCAAATGCCGCCGCCGGATCGGCAAAGAACATCACGCCAAACCGGCTGATGCAAAGGTCGAAACGGCCGGTCGGGAATGCGTGGAATTGCGCGTCGCCCTGCTCGAACATCACATTCCGCAGACCCTCTGGGGCACTCCGTCGCCTTGCCTCCTCCAGCATCTCCGCGGAAATATCCACACCGATCGCTTCTCCTCGCGGCGCGGCGCGGGCGGCCTCGCGCGTCGTCTGTCCCGCACCGCAGCCGATATCGAGCACTCATCCGCGCCAAAATCGGCAGCAACCCGTAAGTGGCGATTGTGTCGTGCCAATTCTGCGTCGTAAAAGTCGGCACGATCCAACGCCATAACAATCACTCTCTTTGTTCGGGCTCGTACGGGAGTTTGATTTTCCCTCCCCTGCGCCCCGTTACTCTCGTCTTCCCGTGTAAACCGACGTGGTCATGTTTCTGGTGACGACGCCTGCGAACTCGGTTTCGGCCACTTTCTCCAGTCCGCTGAGTAACCTTTCGCGTTCGTCCGCTGGCAGTGCCGTGACATTCGAGTAGGTCGCATAGAGGCGTCGAACAGCGGGTGGGTCCAGAGTCAGAGTCCAGTCTTTGAGCTCTGGCTCGCAAGTCGTGAATCCAGCCTCCGTCAAGTCACCCAGTCGCGCTCTGACGTCGAGGCCGTATGGCGTCTTGGTCGTTCCGCCACCGGATGGGCTCGTACGATGGCCCGAGAACAGGTGTGCCGTTGCTCGATGAAATGGGTCAGGCCGGACACCGTCCCCGAAGAGATTCCAAATGAGAGCGACGGTACCGCCGGCTCGCAGCAGTCGATGAATGCGCCGCAGAGCAGGAACGGCATCAAGCCAGTGAAACGCCGTCGCACTGACGACGAGATCGAAACTCTTTTCCGGAACTTTCAATTTTTCGAAGGGAGTTTCCACCACTTCGAGTTCTTCCTTGTCCAATCGGTCGCGAAGAAACCTGGCTAGCCGCCTGTCGGGCTCTACAGCCAGAAGCCGGTGGGGCCGATCTTCAAGAAGGCGTTCGGTGGCCAGACCAGTTCCGGCTCCGATCTCGAGGATAGAAATACCGCGCCGGAGTCCTGCGCGGTTTCGTAACGCGTCCCAGACGAGCTCCGGATAGGCCGGCCGGGCCGTGTGGTAGTTCTGCGGGTCGAGCCCAAATGCTTCTTTGCCGAAGGAACGGGCAAGGACGTCACTGGCCATAGCCATCACCGAGTTGCTGACAGCCGAAGCTAACGGCGAAGACGAAGACTATCAATGTCGCCCGACGGCCGGAACCCAACGCTATGCCCTCAACTGCGGTCCAACAAGGCAAGATTGGCCTCAATCGTCTCGTCCCCCGGTAATGCCGCACGAGCTTCGAGCAGCAGTTTGCGGGCCTTTGCTTTCTCGCCTCGCAGATATTGCGAGTATCCCATGTTGTTGACGATGCGTGGCTGGCGTCCGGCAACCTTGAGCAATTGGCTATAGGCGCGGTCCGCCAGATCGAATCGGCCGAGGCGATCGTAGCAGGCCGCCAATCCCATCAACGCCTCGGCATTGTCTTGCCGCAGCTCTACCGCCTCTCGAAAGTGCTTCTCGGCGAGCCCATAATTGCCGTTCATGAACTGAAGCTTGCCTTGATCGAGATCGGACTTGCTCACATCTCCGGATGAAGCGAGAGCGGATGTCGGGTCGAGCTCGGCACCCGACAACACCTCCGACGTCTGACAGCTTGAAAGAAGCACGGTGGCGACAACCGCCATGGCCAGTTCCGTGGTCCGGCGTCCTCCTCCCGAACGGCCCAGCACACTCCGGCCGGACACGCCTGTTGTCATCTCCATTCGCTGATCGCCGCCCTCTTGCTACTGTGTCGTGGTGTCGTTCGGATAAGTCTCACCATTCCCCCCGTTTTGCTCCGCGTTCGGCGGTTGCGGCTTATATTGTTCCAGGTCGGCTGGCGTGGCCAGGCTGGTCTGCTTGACCCTTGGCGGCCACGGATCGACCATCTGCATCACGCTGTTGGCCGCGATTGCATCGCCCGCGGACAAGGCTATCGTTTCACCACGGACGAGCTCATGACTCTGGCAGCCGGAAAGCAGGACCAGAGCCGCGAAGAGAAGACCGGGAAAGCCCTTAGGCCTGCTGCTTCTCCGGATCATTGGAGCTCCAGGAAATGGCCGGAACTCGGTGCGCGGACGACACGCGCCTGCCTCGACGCTGACCGGCCCCTGCCGTTGACCTCCACTTCATCGATATTGCCGAGAAAGAATTCAGCTTCGGTCGGGCGTTTCGTTCGATCCGACGGGCTGGCGACCTTCTTGAGCGGATCGATCGGTTTGACGAGATGAGGCGTGACGATAATCACCAGATCGGTCTCGCGGCGCTGATAAGCCTTGGACGAAAACAACGCCCCGAGAACGGGAAGTTGCCCGAGGCCCGGCACGCGCTGGGTAATGAGATTGTTCTCGCTCTGCAGGAGGCCGGCGATCATGAAGCTCTGGCCGCTCTTGAGATCGACCGACGTCCGGGCACGGCGGACGGAGAAACCTGGGATCGCTATATTTCCCACCCGGTAGGAGGCGGTGTTGTCGATCGCCGAAACTTCCGGCTCGATATCGAGGGCAATGAGGCCGTCGCTGAGCACGGTCGGCGTGAAATCCAGACCGACGCCGAACTTCTTGTAGCTGACGGTAATGGTTCCGTCCTGCTCCGAGATGGGGATGGGGAATTCGCCGCCCGCCAGAAAGCTCGAAGTCTCACCGGAGCGTGCTATCAGGTTCGGTTCGGCCAGACGCCGGGCCATGCCCCTGTCTTCGAGCGCATCGATCGCCACATCGACCGAGTAGCCCTCTCCGATGAGGCTGCCGATAAGGGACCCGGCCGGCGTATTGGATGTCGCGCGCGGGGAGGAGTTGAACTCGACACTCCCGTTCGACCAGGCATAAGCGGCACTGATCCGGGTCCCAAGCTCCTTGCCGACGTCGCGGTTGATCTCCACGAATCTGACATTCAGCTGTACCTGTTGGGACGACGTGATCTTAATGGAATTGATGACCTCCTCGTCGCCGGCAAAGCGCGATGCGATCTGCTCCGCCTGCGTAGCTGCGACCGCATCCGTGGCAGAGCCGGAAAGAACGATCCTTCCATTCGCCGAGGTTACCTTTACGCTCGAGCCCGGCACCGACTGCCGTATCGTCGAGGACAGCAATTTCGTATCGAGCGTCACCTCTATGTCGATAATGCCGACCGGGTTCTTTTCCGCATCGAAAATTGTGACGCTCGTCGAGCCCAGTTCATTGCCGAGAATATAGAAGGAACGGTCGGTCAAAGGGGTCACAGTCGCAATTTCCGGATCCCCGATGACGATCTCATCGAATCGCTGCACGGCTCTGATCGTTACCGTCTTGCCCTTCGCAACCTTGATCGACCGCGAAAAATTCGAGGAGATTTCGACGGAATCGCCGTTTGCAGATGCCGGGGGACTGACGCCGATGCCCGTACACAGGGCCACAACCAAGCAGAAGAACGCAAAAAGGGAGCCTCTTGACCTTGTCATGGTTCCTGTGTTCCTCCACGACACTCGGCACAATGTCGCACTCTCGTGACGCTACGTGTTGGCCCTAACCGCTGGGAGTGTTTCGAGAACCTGCCGCGAGGTCAACCAAGAATCCCCCCAAGCCACAATAAACACCCAGGAATTTTAAATAAAACCGTCAGTTTTTAGTGGCCTGCGCAGCGCGTTATTCTCAACTACTGTATTGGGATCAGAAAGCCTCGATCCTCCAGCTTGCTATCCGAGCCGGCCGCTGCGCCGTTCACGATTCGAGAGGTTTGCTACAAGGTCGCCGAAGCGGTCGCCTTGGACCGCCACATGGCTGCGCAAACCCTCCCGCGCGCCATCCGTATTGCCGGAAAGAATGGCCTCGACGATCTCTCCATGTTCCCTGAACGAGACCTTCATGCGGTTACGAACTCTGAGCTGGAGGCGACGATAAGGGCGAAGGCGGCGATGCAAGGTCGTGCATTGCTCCTCGAGGAAACCGCTATGGCTCGCCGTGTATATCGCGCGATGGAATATCTCGTTTTCGTAATAGTAGCGATCGGTCTCCTCACTCAGGACCGCCTCCCGGCATTTCTCATGGGCGGCCAACAGAGCCGCGCTGTCTTCCTCGGTATGCCGGCGAGCGGCAAGAGCACCCGCCATGCCTTCCAGTTCAGCCATCACCTCGAACATTTCGTAGACGCGCTGCGGTGCCGGGTCCACGACGACTGCGCCGCGCCGCGGTCTGATCTCGACAAGCCCGATCGCGCTCAACTGCATCAGAGCTTCGCGGATGGGAGTGCGGGATACGCCGAAGCGCATGGCGAGTTGCGTCTCGTCCAGGCGTTCACCCGGCTCGAACTCGCCCGTCACGATGCCGTTCTCGATATCGTCGCGCAGCTTGTAGAAAATGTTTTCGCTCATTCCTGTCCGACCAGTCCCGGTATGCAATAACCATGGCTCTTGTATACAAAAATCTTGACACGGTACGCAAGATGGCTCCACTCTTAATACCAAGCCGGCGGGAGGCCGGCATGTCAGGGAGGAAGAAATGAGCAGTTTTCGACGGAAGTTGACGACTTCCGCTGTCGCGGCCATCTGCAGCTTGATCGCTTCTACAGCGGATGCCCAGACCGTGTTGAAGGCGTCGCACCAGTTCCCCGGGGGAAAGGGCGACATTCGTGACGAGATGGTGCAGCTGATCGCCCGCGAGGTTGCCGCCGCCAATGTCGGCCTCGAAATACAGGTGTTCCCGGGGTCGTCGCTCTACAAGCCCAACGATCAGTGGAATGCGGTCACACGTGGCCTGCTCGACATGACTTCGTTCCCCTTGGACTATGCTTCGGGTCGCCACCCGGAATTCTCCGCGACGCTGATGCCCGGCCTCGTGGGAAATTTCGATCGCGCCATGCGGCTTAACGATTCCGAGTTCATGGGGGACATCAAGAAGGTCATCGAGGATGCCGGGGCCTTGGTGATCGCCGATGCGTGGCTCTCCGGTGCCTTCGCCTCCAAGAAGAATTGCATCACTTCCCCCGACACGATCAAGGGGCAGGTGATCCGCGCCGCGGGGCCGGCCTTCGAGGAAATGCTCGTGGAAGCTGGCGCTTCGATCTCATCCATGCCTTCGTCGGAAATCTACACCGGCATGCAGACGGGCGTCCTGGATGCGGCGAACACCTCGTCGGCGAGTTTCGTCTCCTATCGCCTGTTCGAACAGGCCAAGTGCCTCACGGCGCCGGGAGAAAATGCCCTCTGGTTCATGTACGAACCGGTGCTGGTATCGAAGCGCGTCTTCGATGGCCTGACGGAAGAGCAGCAAAAGGCAATCCTCGCTGCCGGCGAGAAAGCGGAAGCTTATTTCAACGAAGAGGTCCGCAAGGGCGATCAGGTCATGATCGACACCTACAAGAAGGCAGGCGTCGAAGTCGTCGAGATGTCGAAGGAGGATTACGATGCCTGGCTCGAGCTCGCCAAGGCGTCGTCCTACAAGAACTTCGCCGCCAACGTTCCCGGCGGCGACAAGCTGATCGAAAAGGCGCTCGCCGTGAAATAAGACGGACCGGCAGAACGGCGCGCTCCGGCGCGCCGTTTCCCTTCCAGCGCAACTCGGGGATGATCTGATGCTCAAGGCCTATTCACAGGCTGTCGGCAATGCTTCGCGTGGCCTCGCGGCCGTTGCGACGGCCCTGCTCATCGCGGCGATGCTCGTCGTCTGCCAGATGATTATGCAGCGCTATGTATTTCGTCAGGCGACGATCTGGCAGACGGACTTCGTCGTTTTTTCCGCAACCGCAGCCATGTTTCTCGGCGCGCCATACGTCTTGCTCAAGGGCGGCCATGTGGGCATCGACGTCGTCGAAATGGTGGTGGGCGACCGTACGCGATACGTTCTGCGCATCATTGCGGGCCTGCTCGGGCTGCTGTTCTGCGTCGTCATGCTGATTGCAACATGGATTCAGTTCCATGACGCATGGGCGGGAAACTGGAAACACTCCAGCGTCTGGGCGCCGCCGCTTTGGGTGCCGCTTGCTGCCCTGCCCGTAAGCTTTGCCATGCTGTGCCTGCAATATGTGGCGCAGATTCTGACGCTCCTCACCGCCCCGGCAGTCCCGGCAGCCATGGGCCATGGCGGGGCCGAACCGGGTTCGGCCCCTAGCGCCGACCATCATCCACAGGAGATCATTCAGTGAGCCCTACCGTCTCTGGACTGATGATCGTTGCGTGTCTTTTCGTGCTGCTGGCAACGGGAATGCCCATCGCCTTCGCCCTGGGTCTTGCCGCCTTCGCAGCGCTCTACATGCAAAGCGGCGGCGCCATATTCTACGTGCTCGGCGATACGATGTTTTCCGGCATCGCCAATCTGGCCTACGTGTCGATCCCGATGTTCGTGCTCATGGGCGCGGCGGTCGCCTCGTCTCCGGCGGGATCTGATCTCTACACTTCGCTCGACCGGTGGCTGAACCGCATCCCGGGCGGACTCATCCTGTCCAATATCGGAGCTTGCGCCATCTTCTCCGGCATGACGGGCTCTTCGCCCGCGACCTGCGCCGCGATCGGCAAGATGGGCATTCCGGAAATGATACGTCGCGGTTATCCCGCTTCGGTCGCGAGCGGCTCCATCGCCGCCGGCGGCACGCTGGGCATCCTCATTCCCCCTTCGGTGACGCTGATCGTCTACGGAATAGCGACCGAGACCTCCATCGGGCGGCTGTTCATGGCGGGCATCGTCCCCGGCATTCTGCTGACGGTCATGTTCATGACCTGGGCGGTCATCGACTGCAAACGCAAGGGCTACGAATTCGATGCGCGCCTCATTCGCTACTCGATGAAGGAACGGCTGGCCGGCCTTCCGCGCATCCTGCCGTTTCTACTGATCATCGCCGGCACGCTCTACGTACTCTATGGCGGCATCGCCACGCCTTCTGAAGCAGCCGGCGCGGGCGCATTCCTGACATTGGCAGTCGTGATCGTCGCCTATCGCCTGTTCCGCTTTCGGCCGGTCGCCGGCATCTTCGGCTCGGCTATGAAGGAAAGCGTCATGATCATGATGATCATGGCTGCCGCCGAGCTCTTCGCCTTCGCGCTATCGTCGCTGTTCATCACGCAGACTGTCGCCGCCGCGATCGCCGACATGGAGGTCAACCGTTGGGTGCTGATGGCGGTCATCAACGTGTTTCTGTTGATCTGCGGCATGTTCCTGCCCCCCGTCGCCGTCATCGTGATGACCTCACCGATGCTCTTCCCGATCGTCACCCAGGCGGGTTTCGACCCGTACTGGTTCGCGATCGTGCTGACGATCAACATGGAGGTCGGCCTGATCACGCCTCCAATCGGCCTCAACCTTTTCGTCATCAATGCCATCGCGCCGCAGATTCCGACGAGGGACATTCTCTGGGGCTCCCTGCCTTACGTGCTCGTCATGTTCCTGGCGATCATTCTCCTCTGCGTCTTTCCGGAGATTGCGACGTGGCTACCGAACCAGATGCTGGGAACCGTCCAATGAACACGACGTCATTTTTCAGCGATATGCTGCAGAGCATTGCCGAGCGCGGCCGGCGATTCCTGTCGCTCGGTCCGGCCCGGAGCGGCGATGTCAATCCGGTCGGCACCATGGAAGCGCTGTGCGACACGCTGCTGTCGAGCCGAGGCGAGGCGTCAGGCATGGCGCTGGCCAAGAATATTCTGGATCGCTGGCAAGGCTTCGATCAGGACAAGCGGCGCGATTTCATGATGGCGCTGCTCTCTCGTTTCGGGCCTGATATCGAGCGGCTGGAGCGGGCGATCGACGCCTATCGCGCCGATCCGACCCCGAAGGCGCTGCTCGAGATGAGCATGGCGGCAGAACCGCGCCGCCAGGAACTGATCCGCAGGCTCAATCTTGCGCCGAACGGCATCGCGACCCTCGTCCGCATGCGGGCGGACCTTCTCGAACTCAAAGCCCAAAACCCCGATCTGGAGGCGGTCGATACGGACTTCGCGCATCTCTTCGGATCCTGGTTCAATCGGGGCTTCCTTGTGTTGCGGCCGATCAGCTGGTCGACGCCGGCCGACATTCTGGAGAAGATCATTCGCTACGAGGCCGTCCATCAAATCGGCGGCTGGGACGAGCTGCGCCGGCGGCTTGCGCCGGAGGACCGGCGCTGCTTCGCCTTCTTCCATCCGCAGCTCGTCGACGATCCGCTGATCTTCGTTGAAGTGGCGCTGACACGCGAAATGCCCTCCAACATCGCGGACCTGCTGAAGGAGGATCGTGCTCCGATCCGCGCTACTGACGCGACGACAGCCGTTTTCTATTCCATTTCGAACTGCCAGGAAGGCCTTAGGGGCATCTCCTTCGGCAACTTCCTGATCAAACAGGTGGTGGAGGATCTGCGGCGCGACCTCCCTCGCCTCGACACCTTCGTGACGCTGTCGCCGGTGCCGGGCTTTGCCGATTGGTTGTCGCGCGAACGCCAGGACCAAACGTCCAACGCCCTGTCCGCCGCCGACCGCAGCAGGCTCGCGGCGCTCGACGAGCCTGATTGGCCCGATCAGCCGGAGACCGCGGCAGCCATCCAGCGAAGCCTGACGGCTGCGGCCGCCTGGTATTTCCTTAGGGCGCGCAATCGCAGCGGCAAGACCGTTGATCCCGTCGCCCGGTTCCATCTCGGCAATGGCGCACGGCTGGAACGCATCAATTTCCTGGGCGACCGGTCCGAACGGGCGATGCGCCAGGCCCACGGGCTGATGGTCAACTATCTCTACAAGCTCGACGACATCGAGACCAACCACGAGGTCTTTGCGACCCGCGGCGAGGTCGTCGCCGCACCCGCCATCCGCCGGCTGGTCCCCGCCGACAGGAGTTCACGCAGCCTCGTTCCAGTTCCGGACGCCTTTCCCCTGGACGTCCGGTCAGCTGACGCACCTGGAAGGAAAGGCAACAAGGAGTTCACTTCATGAGCAACCATCTGTTCGACGCCATACGCCGGGCAGCGCGCCCCGACTCCGCCTTCATCCTGACGGCCGATGGCCGCGTGTGGACCTATGGCGACATGCTGGAGCATTCGGGCCGCATTGCTTCCGCGCTCGGCACCCTGGGTGTTCGGCCGGGCGATCGGGTGGCGGTGCAGGTGGAGAAGAGCCCAGAGGCACTGATGCTCTATCTCGCCTGCCTGCGCGCGGGCGCGGTCTATCTTCCCCTCAACACGGCCTATACGCTTGCCGAACTCGACTATTTCTTCGGTGATGCCGAGCCTCGGCTCATCGTCTGCGGGCCGGCCGCAAAGGATGGGATCACAAAGCTTGCCGCCGATCACGGCGCCAAGGTCGAGACTCTCGACGACAAAGGTGGCGGCTCGCTGATCGACCTTGCCAAGGGCACGGCGCCGGATTTCCCCGACGCCGATCGCTCCCCGGACGACCTAGCCGCCATTCTCTACACGTCGGGCACGACCGGGCGGTCCAAGGGCGCGATGCTGACGCATGAGAACCTCCTGTCGAACGCCGCCACGCTTCGCGACCATTGGCGCTTCACAGCCGACGACAGGCTGATCCACGCCCTGCCGATCTTCCACACGCATGGCCTCTTCGTTGCATCGAACGTCATTCTTCTGGCCGGCGCCTCGATGTTTTTCCTGCCTAAATTCGACGCGAACGAAGTCCTGCGTCTGATGCCGCAATCAACCGCAATGATGGGCGTTCCGACCTTCTATGTGCGCCTCGTTCAAAATCCGGGGCTGACGCGCGAGGCAACGGCCGGGATGCGGCTTTTCGTGTCCGGCTCGGCTCCGCTTCTTGCCGAGACCCACAGGACTTTCGCGCAGATGACCGGACATGCCATTCTAGAGCGCTACGGCATGACCGAAACCAATATGAATACCTCAAACCCCTATGACGGCGAGCGCATCGCCGGAACCGTCGGTTTCCCATTGCCGGGGGTCTCGCTTCGTGTCGCCGATCCGGAGAGTGGCAGGCCGCTCCCGAAAGGCGAGACGGGGATGATCGAGGTGAAGGGCCCGAACGTGTTCAAGGGCTATTGGCGCATGCCCAAAAAGACGCAGGCGGAGTTCCGCGCCGACGGATTCTTCATCACCGGCGACCTCGGCAAGATCGACGAACGGGGCTATGTCCATATCGTCGGGCGGGGCAAGGATCTCGTGATTTCCGGCGGATACAACATCTATCCGAAGGAAGTCGAAACCGAGATCGACCAGATGCCGGGCGTCGTGGAAACGGCAGTCATCGGGCTGCCACATCCGGATTTCGGCGAAGGCGTCACGGCCGTGGTCGTCCGCAAGCCCAGTGCGACGATCGACGAGCGCGCCATTCTCGATGGCCTGGAGGGCCGGCTCGCGCGCTACAAGCAACCGAAACGGGTGATCTTCGTGGACGACCTGCCGCGCAATACGATGGGCAAGGTTCAGAAGAACGTACTTCGCGAAACATATGCCCGTCTTTACGCAGGAGCCGAGGCGCGTTTGTAGGCGTCGCGCCCGCATGCCGGAGAGATCGCGCGTTATGAAATGGCGAGCACTTCGAGCTCCTGATCGCCGACACTCACGAGGTCGCCGACAGATTTGCCCATGAGAACCCTTGCCACGGGGGACACGTAGGAGATCGACCCGGCCTTGGGATCGGCTTCATCCTCTCCGACGACCCGATATGTCTGCACCCGCCCGTCATCACGGCTGAAGGTGACCGTGCTTCCAAAGGCGACCACATCGAATGAATCCGGATCGGAGACAAGCTGAGCCGTTCGAACTCGTTCCGCGAAGTAGCGCAGATCACGCAAGGGGCCCGCCGCCTGCCGCCGCCGTTCGTTCACGTCCTCGATCGTGCTTGTGGCATCGTAGGCCTCGCGAGCCTGTCGGAGCTGCAATTCCAGAGCCTTCAATCCCGTTGCCGTGACAAGGTTCGGATGGGGTGAGACCGGCCGGTCAGGCAGCAGCGTTTCAGCAGCCGTTTCGGCACTTTCTTCCTTGATGAAGGCTACGCTCACCGGCGAACTCCGTTTGGACGTGGCGCTCTCTGCTTCCGCATGGCGGGGAGCGCACAGGTTTTCGCAAAACTATATACGGCGGCTACAGGAGCCGACAGGGGTCGATCGCGAATTATGAGCTACGGCGGCCTGTTACCGCCCCAAGGTGTCATTGAATTCGCGCTGGCGAGAAGGACAGTTCTGGGTGGAGAAAAACTGTTGGCCCCCTATTTCGAAGGAGGGGTGGATCGGGGAACACGACCGAATGGCTTTAAAACGAAAGGACCACGCAATGGCGAAGAATACGATTTGCCTCTGGTACGACAAGGACGCCGAGGTTGCCGCTCGTTTCTACTGCGAGATCTTTCCTGACAGCAGGGTGAATGCCGTGCACCGCGCACCCGGTGACTACCCCGCGGGCAAGGAGGGAGACGTGTTGACGGTCGACTTCACCGTTGCGGGCATTCCCTGTATCGGCCTCAACGGGGGTCCCGCTTTCAAGCACAACGAGGCCTTCTCGTTTCAGATCGCCACCGAGGATCAGGAGGAGACCGACCGCTATTGGAACGCCATCGTCGGCAATGGCGGCAAGGAGAGCGCCTGCGGCTGGTGCAAGGACAAGTGGGGGATTTCCTGGCAGATCACTCCGCGCGTGCTGACCGACGCGATGGCGGCCGGCGGCGACGAAGCAAAGCGCGCGTTCGAGGCCATGATGACCATGAGGAAGATCGACGTCGCCGCGATCGAGGCGGCGCGGCGTGGGTGATCCTCCATCGCGCCTGCGGCCGAGTTTGCGGCAAGAGCGTCTCGGCTCCGCCGGCCGGCTAGAAGGAAGTTCCTCGAGCCTTGTCTGTGCCAAGAAGTTGACGAAGTGAATTCTTCGACATCGGCCTGGACAGATGGAAGCCCTGCAATTCGTCACAGCCAAGCTTGCGCAGGATCTCGCTCTGCTCCTCGGTTTCCACCCCTTCGGCCGTGATGCGCAGGCCCTTCGCATGCGCCACGCCGACGATGGACTGCACGACCGCCACACCGCCACCGGGCCGGTCGAAGGCGTGGACGAAAGAGCGATCGATCTTGATCCGGTCGACCTCCAGCCGCTGCAACCGCCCAAATGAGGAGAAGCCCGTACCGAAATCGTCAAGTGCGAACTTGACGCCGAACTCGCGCAGCGCCGTGATGTTTTTTTCGCAGACGCCTGCCTCGTCGAGGAGAGCGGTTTCGGTGATCTCGAGCTCCAGTCTCGACGGCTCGATCCCGAACTGCCGCAGCAGTGAGAGGACGTGAGCAGCATAATGGCGCTGTCCAAGCTCGACCGCGGAGACGTTCACGGCAATGTCGAGGCCCGGAAATTCACGCGCGGTAGCACAGGCTTCCTTCAGCACGAACGCGCCGAGGCGATCGATAAGGCCCGCAGTCTCCGCAAGCGGAACGAAGGCATCCGGTGCTATGAAACCTTTGCTCGGGTGCCGCCAGCGAATGAGAGCTTCCAGCGAGCTTATCTCGTGGGACAGCGCCGAATAAACGGGCTGATAGAAGACTTCGAGCTGATTGCCTGCGTCCAGCGCCGCTCGCAGGTCCTGCTCGAGGTCCCGCTTCGTTCTGATCAGTTCGTCCATGTGAGGACCGAAGACTGCGTAGCGGTTCCGCCCGGCCGCCTTGGCGTGGTAAAGCGCGATATCGGCTTTGCGCGTGATCTCGATAGGGTCGGCGCCATTTCCGGTCGCGACCGCCACGCCTATCGAGAGCCCGATAAGAATGGGCTGTCCGTCTATCTCGAAAGGCCGGCGGATCGCAGCGATCAGCGCGTCACATAGTTTCTCCACCTCGTCCTGACGGGTACGGGCGACGATGATGGTAAACTCATCGCCACCAATTCTGGAAATAGCGGCACCGTCAGCGGTTTCCTTAAGCCGCTTCGCGACCTCGACCATCAGCCGATCGCCAACAGGATGGCCGAGTGTGTCGTTCACCTGCTTGAAGCGGTCGAGATCGAGATACAGAAGAGCATTGGCTTGATCGGCCGTCGAAGTAGCGACGACCCGCGCCAGCAACCGGTTGAAAGACGCACGATTGGCAAGCCCCGTTAGCGGATCGTGACGCGCCAGATGGTTGAGCTCCGCCTGGCTTTCCTGCAGGCGTCTCGACCGCCTCCGCAATACGATACTGAGCGCGCTCGTGAGAGCAAAAAGGAGGACCCCGGCGACCAGAAGCACCGGCGCCGTGGCTTTCATCACATCGGCACCGGGTCTGAACGGGAGCCATGAGAAATATCCTATCGTTTCTCCCGATGATGATACGATCGGAGCATAGGACCGCTCCCGACCAGAATCCGGCAAAACTGAAAAACGCAGGTTCTCAAAACCATAGTCCTCACCGAGATGGGTGAGGAAATCGCCGTCGAGAAAACGCAGCGCCAAGTGCAGAAACTCCCTGCCGGGCTCCTGAACGATATCGCCGGTGTCCGACACGATCGGTTTGACGCTGATAATCGCCGGACGACCCTCCGTGCGAACGAGATCGCTCTCGCCGATCGACAGCACCTGCTCACTCGTTCCTCCATCGTCGCCTGCCGCGAGCCTCTCCTGCAGCCTGGCTATGAGCGGCATTGCCTCTGCGGCTATATTGCTGAAAGCTTCCTGCTCGTCGGTCTCTCCGGCGAGAAAGGCGTATAAGGGCTTATGATCCGGGCTGATCACGAAGGCGCCATCGTGCCGGAAATAGCTGTGCATCCAACTACCCAGGTTGGAATCGATCCACCGCGGATCCCATTCCTGCGACACTTTTCTGACGGCGTCATCCCAGACGGTGACACTCTCCTGATCATGGGCGATGCTGCCTTGCATCTTGGAGATGACAAGCTCTACGAGCTGTTGCTGCCGCCTCACCGCCACAGCGTCCGATTGCTGCGCCGACCAACGGACGGCCAGGTATATGCCGCCCATCAAGGCCATGGCGATGGCCAAGGGCAGCATCCACCTGAAAACCGCGACTTTGCCGGCCACAAACCTCATCCGCACTCCTCCTGACGGGACTGCTTATCATTGAGCCGAACGTCTTAAAACGCCGTAAGCTCCGAACGGTGCCAGCCGGCATTTCATGATCTATTCCGCTTTGACCGTGCTTTCCCTGCCCGTACGCTTGCTTCTCCGCATAGCGTATCCGGGTGCGATCTTTGGATGGGCGAGTTTCAAGGACCGGGGCAATGCGTCTGAAAGCGACTCGCGCACGGCGTCGGCCATCCCGAATACCACGAAGTCGGCCTGCAACGATTCAACGAGCTGGTCTCTTTCGGCTGTTCCGGGCCGGCCATCCTCTTGCCACAGAACGATTCCGATGCGCGCCTCAGGCGCCATGCGTTTCAGTCGACGCACGGTAAACTTGGCATGTCTCATGAAATCCCGGTCGAGGACGCTCAGGACGACTGCGTTTCGCCCCTCGAGCTTCAGAGCCTTTATGTTGCCGGCCTTGAGGACTTCGTGACTGGCGTGGGCCGCATCCGCGCCCTGGATCCAAAGGGTCTGGGCGAGCATCGATGCGGTAGCGTCATCGAGATCACTGCGCCCTCCGACGCACAGGACAGATTTCCCGTCGCCGGGGGGAAGATCATATTCGTCCGCATCATCATCGTCACCTTCCTGCGTTTCCGCGCTCGTTTCCTCCTCCCCTTCCTCTTCTCCGGCAATCTCCTCGAGATTGGCGATGAGGGTGCTGGCACTCTGGGCAATCTGAGCCGCCTGCGCATTCGTCAGGGCGCCCCGTGCGCGGTCCCGCTCTGCCAGGAGCAGAGCGGGAATTGCAACCGTGTCGTAGAACTCGACGAGATATTTCTCCTCCAGCATGTCTTCCGCATTGTCCGTCGCCTCATCCGGATCTCCGGCAAGCAGACGCTGATAGAGGCGCTCCTTCGGATCGAGCACGGGCTCATTGCCCAGCAGGATCTCCAGAAATTCGAATTGCGGGACGTGACGGCCGAGAACGACGAGGCACACGGTAAGCGGTGTCGAGAGAACCAATCCGACTGGTCCCCAGAGCCATGCCCAGAAGATCGCTGCGACGATGATCGCAAGCGGCGACAGACCGGTGCGGGAACCGTAAAGCCAAGGCTCGACGACATTGTTGCTCAAGAGTTCGAGGACAATGAACAAGGCTGCGGTCCAAACGAGCAGGCTCCATCCAGGTGCCGCGGCAAAAGCGAGGAACAACGGCAAAGCTGCAGCAATAACCGGTCCGATATAGGGGACGAAGCGCAGCACGATAGCGAGCATCCCCCAGAGGACCGCATTGGGGATGCCGAGCAGCGACAGGCCGATAGCCAGCGGAATGCCGTAGGTGATGTTCACGACCAACTGCATGAGCAGATACCGGCCGACACGAGCACCCGCGTCCTGAAGTGCCTCGGTGGTTCGATGCAGGTCACCGTAGCCGACCAGCCGAATGAAACGGTCGCGCAGCTCCTCCCGCTCGAACAGCATGAAGATGACTACGACGATGACGAGACCAGTCGTCGCCAACGGGCCAAGCAGGGGATTGATGATATTCTTCAGTGTCTCGACGGGCCGCTGTGGAGAGAAGATCTCCACGAGCAGCGGCTCGGTCTCCGGCGTGGGTTCGGGTGAGGCGCGTACCTCCGGTTCCGGCCGGCTGATCTCCGTGCTGATCCTCTCTATCACGCGGCCAATGCGTTCAAGGATCTGGCTTTCCGATCCGGTCTCCTTCAGGGTCCTGACCTTCTCGACGATGTTGTACTGATAGGTCGGCAGGTTCTGAGCCACCTCGCTCACTTGCATCGCTATGACCACGCCGAATGCGGACAGGAACAGAAAAGCCGTCGTCACCGTCCCGATAACGGCCACCGAACGGGGACAACCGACTCGACGCAGCCTCGAAACCAGCGGCGCGAGCGCAAAGGTGAGCAGAATGGCGATAGCCAGCGGCAGGAAGACGTCGCGGGCGAAATAGAGAACGGCAACCGTGGCAGCGGTTGCGATGAGGGTCGGCAGACGTGACGGCTGCGCCGCGGTTGCTGCGCCGCGCGCAAACGCGATTTGCTGCAGGCCGCCTGCGGCTGCAGCACGATCCTGATTAATGCCACGCGAGAACTTCAGCACCGTACCCTCCACCACATCACTCAAACGGCCGCTTGGGCTGCGACCCAGCAGGCAAGGAACCTTGTGCAAGAAGGTAGGGCAGTGTTTGGCGCCGCCCAGCATGACAAGCCGGAGCATCGCGCCGGGAACCATTCTCCTCCCGGCGGGTTTCTGCGACGGGGATCAATCGCGGTCTTCTGAAGAGGTAACCACATGAAAAATATGATCATTGCCGCGGCAGCACTGATGAGCGCCGTGGCCACGACATCACTTGCGCAGACGACGCCTTCACCGGAAGGAGAAACGCCTGCGGTGGCAACGCCCGACTCGCAGAATCCGACGGCACCCGTCGCAGGCGCAAACAGCTTCACTGAAGCTCAAGCGAAGGAACGGATCGAAGAGGCCGGATATACCGAGGTCAGCGGATTGAAGCTCGACGACAAGGGTGTGTGGCAGGCAACTGCGATGAAGGAGGGCAAATCCGTTTCGGTCGCTCTCGACTACCAGGGCAACGTAACAGCGCAGTAGTCCACAGACACCAAAGGAAAGGGAGAACGAATATGAGAACCGTAACAGGGCTCTTTGACGACTATGCAGATGCGCGCGAAGCGGTAAGCGATCTGGAAACTGCAGGCGTTCCTTCGGACGACATCAGCATTGTCGCGAACAATACGGGCGATCGCTACTCGTCGGACGGCTCGAACGCGGCCGAAGGTGCCGGTGCCGGAGCTGGCCTCGGCGCCGCTGGAGGCGGCGTTGTCGGCCTTCTGACGGGGCTTGGCCTGATGGCCATTCCTGGAGTCGGCCCGGTGGTGGCTGCCGGGTGGCTTGCCTCCACTGCGGCCGGTGCGGCGGCCGGCGCAATCGCCGGGGGCGCAGCCGGTGGCCTGATCGGCGCACTGACGGATTCCGGGGTCGATGAAGACGACGCCCATGTCTACGCCGAGGGCGTTCGCAGAGGGGGCACTCTGGTCACGGCAAGGGTCGAGGACAGTGTCGCACCCCGAGCAGAAGCGATCCTGAAACAGCGCAAAATCGTGGACCCTGCGGCCCGCAGAAGCATTTATGCCCAGGAAGGATGGTCGCGATTTGACGAAAACGCCGATCCCTACACGCTCGATCAGGTCGAACGAGAGCGTGAGCGGTACCGCGGCATGATGCCGTAAGGCCAGGGCTGGACGTCAGCCGATGCGGGGGCGCAAGGTAGGCCCCCGCAGCTATCTCCGCGGCCGTCGACCAAAATCGCTAGCGCGCGCGCCCCATTCTTCTGGGGCGTGCTCACTTGATCTTCAGAAGCAGCATCTTGCCGGCCATGGTGATGCCGTGAGCCGACTCTTCTGGCGGAACATCCGTATCGAGCGCCTTCACGAGGCTGTGCTCGCGCAACTCGTTGAGGGTTGCGGTCGTCAGGAACTTGATCTTCTGCGGCCGCTCCTTGAACCGGTCCTGTCTTGCATAGGTGACCTGGGCATTCAGGTGCGTCCATCTCTTTCCCCCCTGGGGATGGACGTCACCGTCCTTGGCGAGCTTCAGACCGCGGATCTGGGTTGGCGTCAATTCAATCATGACTTCGTCTTTCGTCCATCTTCAGTAAGGGAGCGGCGCAGCGACCCAGCGGCGTCGTGGAATGAAACCAGCCTCCGGCGGCGATCGTCCCAAAGCACGAGCCTGACGCATCTGAAGCTGTCCCACAGCGTGATGCGGCCGATGCCGGCAAGTTGCGGATGATCGCGCAGCACTTCCGGCAGACGGTAGTAGGGAATCCGGCTGGACAGGTGATGCACGTGATGAATGCCGATATTGCCGGTGAGCCAACGCAGCACCGGTGGAAGATCGTAATGCGAGGCGCCATGCAGCGCTGCCTGGGGAAACCGCCAATCCTCGCCCGCCGACCAGTGGGTCTCCTCGAACTGGTGCTGCACATAGAAGAGCCAAACGCCGGCTGCGCCTGCGAGCAGCACGACGGGAAGATGGATCAGGAGAAAAGTTCCCAACCCGACGGCCCACACCATCAAGCCTGCCAGCGTGAAGACCGCAAGGTTCGTCGCCATGGTCGAAATCCAAGGCAAAGCACCCGAGTTCATCATCCCGAACGGCAGGCGCTGCTTGAACAGAAAGAGCCAGGCCGGCCCGATCCCGAACATGACGAGCGGGTTCCGGTACAGCCGGTAGCCGAGGCGCTTCATCGGCGAAAGGGCACGGTATTCGGCAATCGTCAGCGTGGTGATATCACCAACGCCTCGTTCGTCGAGATTGCCCGCCGTCGCATGATGTGCGGCGTGTGCACGGCGCCAGTAATCGTAAGGGGTCAGGGTAAGGACACCGAGCACTCGGCCGGTCCAGTCATCGAGCCCGCGACGGGCGAAAAACGAGCCGTGGCCGCAATCGTGCTGGATCATGAACAGCCTGAGGAGGAAGGCGCTGGCAGGAAGGATTGCGATCAGCCCGGGCCAGAAGCCGTTGGACAGCGAAAGGCAGGCCGCTGCCCAAAAGATGACGAAAGGAACGAGAGTGACGAACAGTTCGAAGGCACTACGCCCCAGACGGGGTTGCCGGTATTTCGCCAGCGTCTTCAACCACGCTCCAGCATTGTCTTCAACAAGTGAAGCGGGTGGATAGACATGTGCGCTCATTATAAACCGATTCGCTTTTCGCTCGCCCCGGGGTCATCTGCGAGGGCAATGGGCTGCGCCCGTGGATCGGGTGCAGGTGTTGAAGTGTTACGCCTTACGGGCCTTGCGGGCCGCGTAGCGGCGGTCGCGTTCGGCCTTGCGGGCGGCCTCGTCGGCGACGACACGCGCGACCCGATTGGCAGCTTCTGCCTGGCGGGCTTCGGCTTCCGCCCTTTCCTCGGCCTCGGCAGCCGCGGCCAACGCAGCGGCTTCTGCCAGGATTCGCTCGTTCTCGGCTGCCTTCAGCGCTTCGCGCTCGGCGCGACGGGCATCCCTGGCACGGTTGGCCGCTTCGCGCGCAGCCAGTTTTTCCTGCAATTCAGGATCGGTCGGCTTGGGAGCGGATGCAAATTTTGTCAGAAGCTGGCGTTTTGCATCTGCCGCGGCATTGCGTCGTTCGGCAAAGCCGTTGTCGTTCGGGTGTCTCAATCGTCGTTCCTTTGATATAGTTTCGTCGCGAAGATCGCCTTAACGGGAAAAGGCCAGACATTTGCCTGGCCTCTTCGAACCTCTTGCCGCGATGCCAGTACATCCGTGGTCATCAGCGGCGAAAAAGCTTCAGGCAGCGCGGAGCTGGCCTGCGGACATCTTGCCCGACTTGTTGTCGCGCTCGAGCTCGAAGCCGAGCTTCTGGCCTTCGACGATCGAATTCATGCCTGCGCGTTCAACAGCAGAGATGTGAACGAACACATCGGCGCTGCCGTCGTCGGGCTGAATGAAGCCGAAGCCCTTGGTGGAATTGAACCATTTAACTGTGCCAGTGGTCATAACGAACCCTTTCTTAGCAACATTGATCACCGCTGGGCGACGCACAGCGGGGTTTCGACTTTTGAGAGAGGGAAGTTCGTCAAGAGACGCGCAAAGCGCAGCAAAACAAATATCGGCAAACAAAGTATCGATGCTCCCTCATAGACGAGAGCGGCGGTCATGTCAACTTTTTGTTTTCCGGAGAGTCTCGAGGACAACTACGGATAGTAGACTCGAGCCATTGCGTTCCTTCCGTCAGCGATCAAGATTCCTTGAGGCCATCGCGGCAACGAGCGATGATCCGACCGGCACGCGTGATTGAGAACGAGGTCCAATGGCGCAGGCAACCTATCCTGGAGAATAGGTTTTGGCCCTCGAAAGTTTTTGATATTTCCCCTGCATCACACAACGCGCGAATTAACAAAGGCACGGCGAAATCGTTCGCGACTTTGGGGGATGCGATGGGCAGTAGGACTGACGAAGTCGGCCACCGTTGGCGGATGCTCAATGATCCTGCGATTGCTTTCGGGCTCGCACATAAGCAGCGCCAGTCAACGAGCGCGCGGCCATGAGCCTGCCTGGCTCCTGCGATGGTCTCGAGAACTCGGCAGCTGAGACCATCGAGGCGCGCCGGGACGGCGCGCCGGCTGCTGACCACGATCCTGCAAACGAGATGTCGCGCGTTCTCAGGACTGCGCCAATTCATCTTGCAGCGGACCCCTCCGGCGGAGCAATCGCCCACTGGAACCACGGCCCGTTGCATGACGTCGTCGAACCCATGACCGACCATGTCATCATGGCTTACAACGGCGCGGTACAGCGCATGGAACGGCGGTCGGGAAGATCGATTGAGAGCGGAACGTTTCGTCGCGGGGTTGTGATCATCATCCCGGCTGGCTCCAGCTCCCGATGGGATATTCCGAAACCGGTCGATGTCGTTCAGCTCTATCTTCCCCGCAAGACACTGACGCGCATTGCCGACCAAACCGATACTTTCACGCCGACCGACCTCCTGGAGCGAACGGCGCATCCGGACCCCATTACATCACGATTGCTCCTGAGCGCAGCCGATGTCCTGGAAGGCAATAGGGCATTGGATACCCTGTTCAGACAGCAGTTGACTGATCTTCTGGCCACGCGCCTGCTGGCTGCACATACCGGCAAGGCACCAAGCTATCAGCCGGCGCTCGGTGGCCTCGCTCCGAACGTGCTGCGCCGGGCCATTGAACGATTGCGGTCGGACGCCGACGCGGACGTGTCCCTTGCGGCCCTCGCTGCTGATTCGGGTCTGTCACGTTTTCATTTCTGTCGCGCGTTCAAGGAAAGCACGGGGCTCTCACCGCACAACTGGCTGCGTCAATATCGGCTTGAGCAGGCAATCAACATGCTGCGCGATCCTCAAAATTCGATCGCGCTGATCGCAGCCTCCCTCGGCTATGCTTCGCAAACAGCATTTGCGGCTGCATTCCGGAAATTGACCGGTGAAACACCCACTGATTGGCGCCGCCAACACGGCTGACCGCAATCTCCTTTCGCCCTCGCCTCATATTCCGAGGGTTGGCGTTCTTCGCTGAGACGGCATCGGCTCGAACACGACGACCGTGCTTCGAAGTTTCCCCTTTTTGGGTTGGTCGCAGCCGCCGCCTCGCAAACAGCCTCGGCAGCCGCATTTTCGAAAGCCGACCGGTAAGACGCCGGGCGATGAGCGACGGCGCATCCGCTAAACAGCAATTGCTCTGCAATGGTGCCAATCCCTCTGGCGCAGCCGCAGCCTTGTTTCGCTAAACCATCATTGCGCCCTCACCAATGATCCGGCGGAAACAATGGATGGTCTGGGACACCGATTACGGTCAATCGCAACGAAGCGACCCGTGGCGGCCTGCATGTACCCGATTTTAGCAACTGTCCGTCCGAACCGATGACGGGCGACGAAAAAACTATTCATCAAAGGATCAGCACAATGACCTCCATTACAACTGGCGACGGTGTTCAACTTTTCTACAAGGACTGGGGACCGAAGTCCGCTCAGCCGATCGTCTTCCACCACGGCTGGCCGCTCAGCTCCGATGATTGGGATAATCAAATGCTCTTCTTCCTAGGCAAGGGCTTTCGCGTGATCGCTCATGATCGCCGCGGTCATGGCCGATCGAGCCAGGTGAGCGACGGTCACGACATGGACCACTACGCCTCCGACGTTGCCGCAATGATCGATTACCTCGATCTTCGCAATGCGATCCATGTCGGCCACTCTACAGGCGGCGGTGAAGCCGCGCGATATGTCGCGCGCTACGGCCAGGGCCGCGTGGCCAAACTGGTCCTGATCGGGGCCGTACCTCCGTTGATGCTGAAGACGGCCGCCAATCCCGGCGGATTACCGATCGAGGCATTCGATGGATTGCGCAGCCAGCTGGCCGCCAATCGTTCGCAGTTCTATCGCGATTTTCCGAGCGGTCCCTTCTACGGCTACAACCGCCCGGGTGCCGAGCCTTCCGAGGCGGTCATCTCGAATTGGTGGCGTCAGGGCATGATGGGCGGTGCGAAAGCGCATTACCAAGGCATCAAGGCATTTTCGGAAACGGATTTCACCGAGGACCTGAGGAGCATCACCGTACCAACGCTGGTGTTGCATGGCGATGACGACCAGATCGTCCCGATCGATGCCTCGGCTGCGCTGTCGGTGAAGCTCCTGCGGGCCGGCGCGCTGAAAATCTACGAAAAACTACCGCATGGGCTGTGCACCACCCATCCGGATGTCGTCAATGCCGACATGCTGGCCTTCATCACCGCCTGAGCAACGTCGTTTTCACCAACCCGCGCGCCATCTTGCCGTCCGTCAGGAGCGGCAACGGTGACGCGCGGCCCCTTGAAACTACAAACCACGGAGTAGGTAACCATGAGACTTGTGATTGTAGGCGCCGGTTTCGCCGGCATGTACGCCGCACTTTCCGCAGCCCGCCTGCGCGATATCGAGGGCGTTTCGCCCGAAGAGCTCGAAATCGCACTGGTATCCCCGGAACCGACGCTTGTCATCCGCCCCCGGCTTTACGAGCCCAAACCCGAGACCCTGACGGCACCTCTGCAGGATGTATTTGATGCCGTCGATATCGTCTACGTGCAGGGCAGCGTCGAGGCAATCGATACGAAGGCCTGCACCGTAGAGGTCGTCGATCCCAAGGGTGAACGAAAGTCCCTTCAGTATCATCGCCTTGTGCTCGCCACCGGCAGCCGGCTGTTCCGTCCGAATATTCCGGGTCTCGCCGAATACGCCTTCAGCATCGACAATGTCGATGACGCCATTGCTCTCGACCGCCATCTCCACGAGCTTGCCAAGATGCCGGCTTCGGCCGCGCGCGACACCATCGTCGTTGCGGGCGCCGGTTTCACAGGTATCGAGGCGGCGACCGAGATGCCTTCGCGGCTGCGCACCCTATTCGACGAAACCGCCAATCCGCGCGTCATCATCATCGACCGCAGCAGCGCGGTCGCCCCTGACATGGGCGAAGGCGCTCGTCCGATCATCGAGGATGCGCTGCGCAAGCTCGGCGTGGAGACGCGGCTCAACGCCGGGGTGTCATCGCTCGATAAGTCCGGAGTGACGCTGAGCACCGGCGAGCATATCGAAACCATGACCGTGGTCTGGGCGGCGGGCATGCGGGCCAATCCCCTGACCACCGAAATTCCCGGCGAACGCGACAAGTTCGACCGGCTGCTGGTCGACGGCTGCCTGCGCGTGCCTTCCGTGCCAGGCGTGTTCGCCACCGGGGATGCCGCGCGCGCCGCTTGCGACGACTGCGGCAACTACGCACTGATGTCATGCCAGCACGCCACACGCATGGGCGCCTTCGCCGGCAACAATGCCGCCGCCGAACTGTTGGGCGTGCCGGCACGGCAGTATCATCAGAAAGCCTATGTCACCTGCCTTGACCTCGGCGATGCCGGAGCTCTCTTCACCCGGGGCTGGGATCGTCAGGTGGAGATGGTCGGCGAGAAAGCGAAGGCGACCAAGCAGGAGATCAACACTGTCTGGATCTATCCGCCGAAGCCCGAGCGGGCCGCTGCCCTGGCTTCTGCCGATCCGGAGCGTGTGACGGACCTCTGATCGCTTCACGACACGAGCTGCGCTCCGTGCAGGAGCGCAGCTCGCCACATTCCGGCATGCACGTGGGGCACCGCGTCAATTCACCGATCGTTCTCTCTATCGCTCGCGACATGAAGCTTGGTGCCTGAGCTTGCCTTTGGAACGGTCCCGGACTTCCGCCGCGTACCGGAACGGCCATCCAGAAGGTCCTATCCAAAAGTGTCTGTTATCACCGCGGGCCGCGACTCGCCGCAGCAGCCACCGGGCATCGAGGAGCAAGCCAGTTGCGTTGGACCTCCTCCTCGACCCGCTCGGGATCGCGATCTTCAGACATGACTGATCTCTCCTCAAAATCTGTCGTGAGTCCGATTTGCACCTGTTCGGGGTCAATACGCCGGTCTTCAACTCGGCTTCATGAATGCAGCTTTATGAATAGCGCAACGTTGACGAACGATTTTCAAGAATTCGAACATTTAGTTCGCATCGCCGGTCGACATGGCAGTTGCGACGACTTCCTCGCATCCTTCCAGTTCGCCTCAATCGGTATTCGGCTACGATCTCGTGGGATGTGACTAGACAGGCCGGAATGAGCGCGTGTCGTCACTCACCGCAGGATATTGGTTTTCGATAGGGGCCGGCACGACAGCGAGGCTTTCGGCAGGCACGGCCAGCGAAAGCCCGCTTGCCCTGCATTGGTCATGAAGCAGATCGATGATCTCGTTCGTGGCGGGCGTTCGAAGGGCGACGCTTTGGACGCGGAACTGCAGCTCGACTTCGATGGCGATCGCGTCGATGGCTTTCAAGGCGACGACCGGCGCCGGATTCTTGATGATTACGAGGCTGGCTTGCAGCACAGACCGCATGACTTCCTCGACGAGGCGTGGTCTTTGCCTTGCAGCGATGCGCACACGCAATGCGATCTGGTGGGTCTCGTCAGGGCGGCTGACATTTCTAACGCCCTGCTTTGCCAGGATGCTGTTCGGCAGCACGACGACATTGTGCGCGGCGGTCAGCAGGTTGGTGGAGCGCCAGGTGGTTTCGATGACGCGACCCTCGGTTCCGTCGTTCAACTGGACCCAGTCGCCTATTGCATATGCCCTGCCGAGTGTCAGCGCGATGCCGGAAAAGACATCGCCCAGCGTGTTCTGTAACGCAAGGCCGAAGATGACGGCTATGACGCCCGATGTCGCAACCAAGGTGCCGACCGGCATGCCGAAGACGAAACCTAAGACGGAAAGAGCCACGCCGAGATAGATCGTGGCAATGGCCATATCCTGGATGAGATGCGCTTCCCGCGACTTGCGGTTCAGTCTGACGTAGATCTGGATGAAGCCGATGATGGTCCAGGCAAGATGGGTCCACCACAGGATTCTGGCCGATTTTGAAAGCAGGGCGCCAAAACCCTGCGTATGGACACCATCAGGCCGATGCGGAGCGATGCCTCCCAGATAGAGCACGAGGCTCATGCTGGTGAAGAACAGGATCTGGACGATCAGACGGCCCGTCGGACGATTGCCGCCCTGAATGTGCCACACGACGATGCCGGCAATCCCGAGAAGGTTGACCAGAACAAGCGGCACCAGATTGTCATCACCGAACATGGCAGGAATCACCGATTATGGTTGCTTCAAAGAATTGCCGGGCACCAGCACCGCGGGCCCGGCAAGATCGTCTATTTCTTGATCGGGATTGTCAGTTCCCGCTCAGCGGTATCGACCACGAAGACGGCGAGCAGCTTTGCCGGCTGGGTCTTGCTGGCATTTTCGCTGACACCGTGGCGATCGCCCGGCAATTCCGAAAAGCTGTCACCGGCTTTATAGACCGTTATTGGGCCGTCATTGACCTGACTCCGGATCGCCCCTTCGAGAATGGTCGCGTAAATGAAGGAGGATACCGGATGTGTATGGGCGTCCGAGAAACCGCCCGGAGCATATTCGACGAGAACGCCCTTCATGCTCTTGCCTGGAACGTTCGGCAGTTCATGCTCATAGACCAGCGTAACCTTCGCGCCCTCGCCGCCACCCGGCGTGTCATGTGCGAGAGCCGAAACTGATAGGAGGGCCGTCAACGCAGCGGCAAAATGCAATGTCTTGATCATGTCTATCGTCCTTTCGTGAGTGAGGCACCGGGCACCAATAAGACGGCCCAAATGCACGTCCCTATTTTCTGGGGGCTGCCGCGAACCAATCATCGAAACTGATGCGACCGATACGAGGGTGATTGTCGGAGACGAGTGAACCGTCTTCCAGTTTGGTCCCGAAATAGCGGGCATCCGGATCTGCGACAACGGTGCGGGAATCTCCGATAGCCTTGAGGTAGCGGGCGGCGAAATCGCAGAGACGCGCGCGCTCGGGACCACAGATTTCGATGATCCCGTTCGCCGGCGCGGCAAGCGCCGCGTCCGTCACGAAATCGGCGACGTCGTCGGACGCGATCGGCTGCAGTGAACCTGTCGATAAGCTGGCGGTATCGCCGACCGTGCCCGCCTGGGCGATGCCACCGAGAAATTCCATGAACTGTGTGGAACGCACGATGGTATAGGGAATGCCGGCTTCCCGGATGATCTTTTCCTGGGCGACCTTGGCCCGAAGATAGCCGCTATCCGGCAGCCGATCCGTGCCGACGATCGAAAGTGCGATGTGGTGTTTCACGCCGGCCTCGATCTCCGCCGCCATCAGGATCTTGCCTGCCGTCTGAAAGAATTCGAGCACGGCCTTGTCCTCGAAGGAGGGCGAGTTCGCGAGGTCGATGACCACCTCGGTATTCTTCAGTGCGTCCGCCAGGCCTTCGCCGGTGAGGGTATTGACGCCGGTTTTCGGGGCAGCGGCAATGACCTCATGCCCTTTCTTGCGCAGGCGCTCTGCAGTCTTCGAACCGATCAGGCCGGTTCCGCCGATGATCACGATTTTCATAAGTGGCTCCCATTTGCGAGCGCCCATACGGTGCGCGTCGCTCGATAGGTGAAGTTGAGAAGATCCGCTGACGCCAGACCTTGGAGGCCGTGCTGTACACGGCCTTCAAAGTTGCACGTTCTGGTTCGACCTCGATTCCACCAGTGGTCAGTAGTCCCAGAAGACTGGCACCCAGCGAAAGGCGTCGCCGTCGACCGCGACATGGCCGACGGAAGGAAACGGCATATGCGTTGCCACCAGCAGTTCGCCGGTCGCCGCCAGCTCCTTCAAAAGCCGGACGCGGACGCGGGCAGCCTCCTCGGGATCGTGTTCGAAACCGTTGTGCCAGTCGGGGTGGTCGAATCCGACCGCGAACACGGCGTCGCCGGCAAACATCAGACGGTCGTTGCCCGATGCCACGCGGACCACGCTGTGTCCCGGGGTATGCCCGCCGGTACGGGACACGACCACGCCCGGCGCCACCTCATACTCATCCTCGAACAGCCGCAGGTGCGTCTGATAGTCTTTGACGAACCGCTTGGCGGCTGCCCGCAGCGCGTCCGGGAACCCCTGCGGCATCACGGCGTGGGAGAAATCGGGCGACTCCCAGAATTTGACCTCGGCAGCGGCAACGTGGATCCGCAGGTCCGGATTCAGCTGCTCCTTCACCCCGTCGACCAGCAATCCGCCGACATGGTCCATGTGCATGTGGGTCAGTACCACGTCGGTCACGGATGCGAGGTCGATGCCGGCGGCCGCCAGCCGCTTCATCAACTGCCCAGCACGCGGCAGATTCAAGTCCGGGTCCAATCCCAGCCCGGCGTCGATGAGTATGGTCTGCGCGCCACTACGCACCACGACCACGTTCAGCGCCCAGTCGAAGGCGTCTTGCGGCAGGAACATCTCGCCCAGCCAGGCCGTCCGGGCGGCCGGGTCGGCGTTGTGTCCCAGCATCTCGGTCGGGAGCGGTAGCACCCCATCGCTGACCACCAGAACTTCAATCTCGCCGATCCGCACCGCGTAGCGCGACGGAACCAGCTCTTCAGGTGCCGGTTTAGCGGCACGTGAGGTGCTCTCCATTTTCATGCTTGCCTCCTGAGTGTTTTTGATCATCTGGTTCATCTTTGAAAACTCCTTCGTTCTATGCGGGTGCTGATGCTGGGTGGCTTACGCTCCCTGCATGAGCAGCGCAGTCGGTGCGGTATTTAGAGACCGGCGACACGCTCACTGCTGGCGTGTCCTCTAATGATCTATCGAAACCGCTCTGCGGCTGCGCCAGAACGATTGCTGCCGTTGTAGAGCAATTGCTGCTGACCCGTGTGCATGCGGCACTCGCCCGGTGTTTCGCCGGTCAGGTGAATTCGGTCGCGAGAGAAATGTTCGGCAATGATCCTCAGGGACATCCTGATCGTCGCGATCATCCTGGGCCTCCAGGACTTCGCGATCAGCATCGGAGGCCGTCGATCGAGGCTCGGCGGCTCTTTCCCAAGGGTGGGCGGCGCCACGACTTGGACTTCCACTTCCCAAGGGTGGGCGGCGCCACGACTTGGACTTCCACAAGTTGCGGCGGCCCGGTGGCTAGACTAGGGTGCGGCGCGACATCGTCAGCAGCCAATATCGAGATTACCTCACTCGAAACGCTTGCTATCCCAGGTTTTGTTTGTTCTGCAGGAGCAGCCGATGATGCTCGTATGGCCGTATCGTCCCCACCTTCGGCATCTGGGTCTTTTTTTCGTAACCTACGTTCTGGGCTGCGGTTTCGCTCAGGCGCTCGCAATCGTTCCCGGAACGGGTATCTCCATTTGGGCTCCGAGCGGGCTTTTCATTGCCACGCTCGTAGTTGCTCCGAGACAGAGCTGGCCGTGGTGGGTGCTGGCGGGATGTTTCGCCGAGCTGCTCAGCAATGTCCTGTGGTTTCAGACCCCGCTGCCTGCCGCCTTCCTGATATATGTCGGCAACGCCCTCGCGGCGGTGGTCGGTGCCTCGCTGGTCATCCGGACCGTGAAGCGATCGATCCGATTGGAAACCTTGCACGAGGTCTTGGCCTTCGTCGTGCTGTGTGCTGGAGTCGCGCCGGTGGTCAGCGCGACGATCGGAAGCGCGACACTCGCCTGGTTCGGCATATTTTCGCAAACCTTCAGCGGCGCCTGGCCGCTCTGGTGGATCGGAGACGCCACGGGCACCTTGATCGTCGCACCCCTGGCGTTGATCGTGATGCATAACTGGCGCGACAAGACTGAATTCTCGGCGGCCCGGTTGGGGGAGGCCTGCGTCCTCGGGCTGATCTTCCTTGGATTCGCCGCGCTGTCGATCAGCGGCTACCTACCCGTCGCCTACATCATCATGCCCCCACTGCTTTGGGCCGCAGTGCGCTTCAAGCTTGAGGGGGCCGTCGTCATTCTGGCCCTCCTCACGCTGATGACGGCGACATTCACGGTAACTGGCGCCGGCCAATTTGTCGGCGACCCCGAGACGCAGCGCCACAGGCAGATCATGCTGCAACTGTTTCTGGTGATCTGCGCGTTTTCGGCACTCATCGTCGCAGCGATATCCCGGCAGCATCAGCTGGCATTGTCCAGCCTGCGCCAAAGCGTGGCGGCTTTGCGGGACAGAGAGCGGGAGCTCTCTCAGATCGTGAACATGGTTCCGGTTCACATCAGGCGACTGAACCCCGACGGCGAGCCGACCTTCTTCAACAAGCGCCTTACCGAGTTTTTCGGACTTGACCTGCAACAGTTGAGCAAGCCGGATGAAAGCCGACTGGTGACGGCCATACAGAGCCTCGTCCATCCCGATGATGCCGACAACCTGCTGCAAGCGGTTCGCCGGTCGATGGCCACGGGCGAACCCTATTCAATGAAATATCGCATGCGCCGCGCCGACGGCGTCTATCGCTGGGTCGATGGCCGGGCGGAACCGCTGCTGGATGAAAACGGCGTTATCGTGCAATGGTTCGCGATCTCTCTCGACATCGATGACGAGGTGCGAGCGCAGGAAGCGCTCAGGCAGAGCGAACGCCGCTATCGCGACCTGTTCCACTACATGCCGATCGGGCTCACCCAAGTAGACGCCGGCAAGCTTATTCCGATGTTCAAGGAATTGCGGGCACAGGGCGTCGCCGATCTCCAAACCTATATTGACGAGCATCCTGAATTTCTGAGCCGTGCGCTGGAAGCCCTGGAGGTCGAAGAAGTCAACCAGCATGTCGTCGACATGTTCGGTGCAGAAAGTGCGGAAGAAATGGGCGGGCCGATCACCCGCTACTGGCAGCCCGGCCTTGCCACCATCCGCCGCTCGATCGAGGCACGCTATCGCGGCGAAGAAGTATTCCAGGAAGAGACCAGGGTGGCGCGCATGGATGGCACCGTCATGGACGTCGTTTTCGCCACCGCCCGTCCCGGCGCCATTGCCGACAAGAGCTTAGTCGGCTTCATCGATATCACGGAGCGCAAGAAGGCCGAGGAGGCACTACGTAAGCAGGAACGCGAATTCTCGCAGCTCGTGAACATGGTTCCGAGCTACCTGTGGCGACTGACACCCGACGGCGTGCCAAACTTTTTCAACAGGCGGCTGATCGAATTTCTGGGCCTTGACGCGGGCGATGCAAATGTCGCGGGCGTTCATCCCCTGACCGCTGTTATTGCGGCCGTAGCGCATCCGGATGACGCGACACGCATCACGGAGGCGCTGTATCACAGCCTTGCCACGGGCGAACGCTTCTCCATGAAATATCGCCTGCGCCGCGCAGATGGCATCTATCGCTGGGTGGAAGGCAGCGCTGAGCCGATGCGCGATGACGACGGACGCATCCTTCAGTGGTACGGCCTCTCGCACGACATCGAAGACGAGATGCGCGCGCAGGAGGCATTGCGCGAGAGGGAACGTTTTCTCTCGCATTTGGTGGAAACGCTGCCGGCCATGATCGATTGTGCTGCGCCGAGCGGCGAGCCGGTCTATCGAAGCCAGCAGCTCCGCGATTTCCTCGGTCATGGGCTTGAAGACTTAGACGGCAGGGAGAAATCACGGCTGGATGCAACGCTTGACGCCGGCGTCCATCCTGATGACCTTGCCGGGTTCAAAGAGCAATATGCGCTTTCGTTGACAAGCGGCGAACCTTACCTCGGGAAACATCGTCTCCGGCGCTTCGACGGCGAATATCGCTGGATCGAGACGCGCGCCGCGCCGATGCGCGACGAGAAAGGCGCCATCGTACAATGGAATGTCGTCTGCCTGGACGTCGACCGTGAGGTTCGGATGCAGGAGGAATTGCGCCTGGCACAGGAGCGGCTTGCGCGCGCCGGCCAGGCGGCAAGTCTTGCTGAGCTCTCGGCTTCCATCGCGCATGAGGTGAGCCAGCCCCTGGCGGCGATCGTCGCGAATTCGCATGCGTGCTACCGCTGGCTCTCGGCAGATCCCGCAAATATCGAACGCGCCAAAATCACGATCGAACGTGTCATCCGCGACGCCAATTCAGCGGCGGAAGTCGTCAGCCGAATTCGAGCCCTTTTCAAGCAATCCATGGAGAACAGAGCGATCCTGGTTCTTTCAGATGTCATCTCGGAAGTGCGCAGCCTGGTCGCCGAAGAGGCCTTGCGCCGTCGTATCCGGATCGACATCGACGTGGAAAACGACCTCTCCCCGCTTACCGTCGACCGCATCCAGGTTCAGCAGGTCCTCATCAATCTCATTCGCAACGGCATGGAGGCAATGGATTCCATCGAAGGAGAAAAAGCTCTCTATGTGCGCACGCATAGAGTGGGCGACGAGGTGCAGACCGAAATTAGCGACCGTGGCGACGGAATCGCGTTTCCGGACCGGATTTTCGAACCCTTCTTCACGACGAAAGAAGCTGGTATGGGCATGGGTCTCGCCATCTGCCGCTCGATCCTCGAGGCACATGGCGGACGTTTATGGGCGGAAAAAAATGAACCGCGTGGCGCACGGTTCATTTTTACCTTGCCAATTGAGGGCATTGACCATGGAGAAGGCAAGACCGATGGTCGCGGTAGTCGATGACGACCCGAGGCTGCTGGAATCATTGGAAGAGCTTCTGGAATCCGCCGGATATGGGACCTGCTGCTTCGGCTCGGCGAGGAGTTTGCTCGACCAGGGACTTTCGCACTTGGACCTGCTCATTACCGACATCGGCATGCCTGGCATGAACGGCTTTGAACTTCGTGATCAGGTGAAAAAGGTGCGTCCGGAATTGCCGGTATTACTGACCACCGGCCGGCACGAAATCGCAGATCAGGGCCGCGCCCAAGGCATCAGCGGTTTTTTCCGCAAGCCCTTCGATGCCGCTACCTTGCTCATCACCATAAGCGAGGCCTTGCAAACAGGGAGAGATGGAGGGTGACGTGAGAGGCAATGATTCGGCCGGAAAATCGGCCCCCCTGTTACCACAGGACAATAATAATGCAGCCGAACCCATTGTCATCATCGTCGATGACCATGCAGCTGTGCGCGAGGCTTTGTCGGAGTTGATCCTCTCGGCTGGCTTCCAGCCCGTCAGTTTCGCCTCGACCCAGGAAGTGCTCGACGCCGTCGATATGTTGGATGGCCCGGGCTGCCTGATCCTGGACGTGCATATGCCAGGAGCAAGCGGGCTCCACCTGCAGCACCATCTGGCGGAGCGTGGCATTGCCAAACCCGTCATTTTCCTGACCGGTCACGGCGACATCCCGATGACGGTTCAAGCGATGAAGGCTGGCGCTGTGGATTTCCTCACCAAGCCGGTATCGGACCAAAAACTGCTCGAGGCAGTGAGAGCCGCTATCGCGTTGGATGCCGCCCGGCGCGCTGAAGCTATCGTCGTCAAGCGCAATGTTGAACGTTTGGGGACGCTGACGCATCGCGAGCGTGAGATCCTGCGCGAGGTGGTGACGCGCGGACGCCTCAACAAACAGATCGCCTTCGACCTCGGCATCAGCGAAGTCACGGTCAAGCTGCACCGTGCCAATGTCATGCGCAAGATGGAGGTCCGTTCCATCGGTGAGCTGATCAGAGCATGGGAGACCCTGCCTCCGACGGTGCGCGAAACCGGCGAAACCGCATTCTGACCGACCCACCATCAGTCGCTCAGATGGCTTCGAGAGCTGTTGCTTCGCGGGCGATAAAATCGCAGAGCAGTTTTACGCGCAAAGGCACGGTGCGTCCGAAGGCATGTAGCGCATTAAAGGGAGCACTGGGGAACGCAAACCCTGACGCCAGTGTAACAAGCGTGCCGCCTTCGAGCTCTTTCGCGACCAGACATCGCAGAAGATAGGCCGCTCCCAGCCCACTGAGCGCAGCCTGAATGAGTGCGGCCGCTGAGTCGCAATCGACGCGCCCGAAGGGAATGAAGCTCGTGCCGTCCGGCAGACGCAGAGGCTGCGTGACGCCGCCCAGTGCATAGCGGGCGAAGGGCAGAGCCGCCAGCGCTTCGGCAGTTACAGGATTGCCCCAGGTCTTAAGAAAGGTCGGGGATCCGACGATCGTCATTGGCAGATCGGCCAGATGACGAACCATGAGGTCGTCCGGCGCGGTATTTCCAACGCGCAGCACCACGTCGTAGTCCTCCCTGATCAGATCGACGAACCGATCCGTAAGTCCGACTTCGAGATGCAGGTTCGGATAGTCGGCAGCGAATGTTCCGAAGAGGCGCGGCAGCAGTAGAGGGGCCATTTCGCTAGGCATGCTGATGCGCAAGCGGCCGGAGGGCGCAACCTCGGACCTGATCGCCTCTTCACTTGAATCCAGGTCCCGCAACAGCGGCGCAACGCGGTCGAAGAAAACCTGCCCGTCCTGGGTAAGCATCAGGGCGCGCGTGGAGCGCAGGAACAGCCGGGCGCCGATCTTCTTTTCCAGCCGAGCCACGCTTTTCGACACCGCTGACGGTGTCGTCCCCAGATCACGGGCCGCGGCGCTGAACGACCCGGCCTCTACCGTCCGCACGAAAGCCATCAATCCGGGCACCTCACTGAGCAGGTTCGGCATTTGCACCTCCGCGGCACAGATCATGTGCCCGCCCATGATCTAATGACGCAGGGTGGGAGCGTTTATCTGATTTCTCGTTGAAAGGAGATAAACAATGCAACACCTTAAAGGCAAGGTCGCCGTCATCACCGGCGGCAATAGCGGCATCGGCAAGGCGACTGCTCGACTGTTCACGGAAGAAGGAGCGCAGGTCATCATTACCGGGCGCCGGCAGGACGTGGTCGAACGGGCCGCGCAGGACATCGGTCCGTCGGCCATCGGCTTCGTGGGCGATACCGCCGACCTGGAGGACCATTGCAGGCTGGCGGAAACGGTGAAGAGCCGCTTCGGCGGTCTCGACATCTACATGGCCAATGCCGGGGTCATTAATCTTACCTCCTCCGCCGAGGTGACTCCGGAAGACTATGACCGGCACTTCGCAATCAATACCCGCGGCGTGTTCTTCGGCGTGCAGACGATGGCCCCTCTGATCCGGGACGGCGGAAACATCATCGTTACGAGCTCGCTCGCGGCGACGAAGATCCTTCCGGATCATACTGTCTATGCCGGTTCAAAGGCAGCAACCGCCGCCTTTGCGAAAAACTGGGCGATCGAATTCAAGTCGCGGCGGATCCGCGTCAATATCCTCAGCCCGGGACCGGTGGAGACCGAAATCCTTGCCAAGCTGGGGGTATCGGAGGCCGAGCGCCCGGCATTCGAGGATCACATGGCTTCCCTTATCCCCGCAGGCCGTCTCGGCCGACCGGAAGAATTAGCGCGCGCAGCACTCTTCCTGGCCTCCGATGCAGGAAGCTTCGTCAACGGGATCGAGCTCCATGTCGACGGCGGCATGACCCTGGTTTGAAAGGATAGAAAACGAGCCTGGAGGTGTGGGACAGATCCGCATCTTCTCGTTCGTCGGCGGTCCGATAGAGCAGATACATCGAATGCACCCACCCGGCGTAAGTGAGCGTAAGGGTTTTCGGCGTGCTCGGTTCTACCGAAATCACGAAGCTACCGAGTTTATGCTTGCATGAATCGCAAGCTTCCTTATATATGCTAGCATGAACAGCAAGCAGAAGAAGACCCTGGTGGCCGTGTTCAAGGACCCGGTTTCCGGAACCATTGAATGGGCCGCTATAGAGAACCTGCTTGTGGCTGCCGGAGCGAACGTAATCGAAGGAAACGGCTCTCGCGTTAAGTTCGAAAAGGACGGCATTATTGCGAGCTTCCATCGACCTCATCCGGACAAGGAAGCAAAGCGGTACCAGGTGCGCGATGCTCGCGAGTTCCTGATGCAAATTGGAGTAACGCCATGAACACCATGACCTACAACGGGTATCACGCTCGCATCGAATTCGATGCTGAGGACGAAGTGTTTTTCGGCAGGATTGCAGGCATTTCCGATGTTGTGGGCTTTCACGGCGACAGCGTCGTTGAACTTAAGGAGGCCTTCCATGAGGCAGTCGATGATTACCTCGAGACCTGCAGGAAAATAGGCACGGAGCCCCGGAGACCCTATTCAGGAAAGATGATGTTTCGTGTCGCTCCCGAAGTCCATCGCCGAGCAGCTCTTGCTGCTGAGCTTTCAGGAAAGAGCCTTAACCAGTGGGCAGAAGAGGTATTGGAAGAAGCCGCCGGCAACTTTGCCGAGGCGCGCCTGTCGGCGTAGCGCCCGTTGCGTCCGATGCAGAGCGACGGTGTCTCGTGCGGGATCGTGCCGCCCTTCCTTTACGGATCGGCCTTGAGCGCCCGTTCGACCCGGATCGCTTGTCATCCGGCGAAGGTGCTTTTGCCTGAGCTAGATCCGCCCGCTAAACTTTCTTTGAAATCTGCGCGAGTGCGGTTTCCAGTTCACTGTCCAGAAACGGCTTCGTCAGCAAGGGGATGTTCGAGTACCTTGTTGTATCGAGACCTTTGCTGCCATAGCCCGTGGCAAAAATAAAGGGCACGTTGCGCTCCACCAAAATGTCCGCGACCGGATAACTGGGCTCCCCGTCCAGATTGATGTCGACAATGGCGATGTCGAATTGCCCTCTCCGCGCGATATCCAGCGCCTCCTGTATCCGGGAGGCTATTGCGGCGACCTCATGCCCGAGTTCGCATAGACTATCTTCAATCAGCATGGCGATCATGGATTCGTCTTCGACCACGAGTACCCGGAGTCTTCGCCCTGTCATGCGTCAAGCCCGTTGAAGCGTTGGACCGCATGTGAGTGGCGCTTCGATGTGAAAGCGTACGCCGGTCTGCGCAAACACAAGATCAACCTTGCCGCCGAGTTCGCGGGCCAAAGCGCGTTCGAGCAGACGAGTGCCGAAACCCGTCCGCGCCGGGACTTCGACAGATGGACCACCAATCTCCTCCCATTGTAAATGCAGGTGAGATACGCTCTCAACATCGCTGACATGCCAGCTGACCCTGATCAGACCGTCGTCGTTCGTGAGCGCCCCGTATTTTGCAGCATTCGTGCAAAGCTCATGAAAAGCCATCGATAATGCCAACGCCATTTTCGGACGCAGCCGGAGCGGCGGACCAGAGGCCCGAACGCGCTGCTGGGGTTCCACGCAGATTGGATTGATCGTCGCGTGAAGGACCTCTTGCAGATCCGCACCCTGCCAGCTCTCCCGAGTGAGCACGTCATGCGCCCTCGCCAATGCTACGAGCCGGCTTTGGAACCGGGCAAAATCTTGACTTGCAATTACACCGCGGAAGGTTTGTGCAGCCAGCGATTGAACCGTGGCGAGCGTGTTCTTCACGCGGTGGTTCAGTTCGTTGACCAGCAGTTTGCGGTGTTCTTCGCTGCGTCGCCTTTCAGTAATATCGCGCGCGATCTTTGACGCGCCGATGACGCGTCCGCGGGCATCTTTCAAAGGGGAAACCGTCAAGGAGACGTCGATCAACCTTCCGTCCTTTCGAATCCGTACTGTCTCATAATGGTCGATGTGCTCGTCTCGCCGAATCCTTTCAAGGATGCCGGGCTCCTCGTCCTGACGGTCAGGCGGAATGAGGATGGTTATGGGTTTTCCGATCACTTCCTCGGCGCTATAGCCGAACAGGCGTTCGGCGCCTCTGTTCCAAGTCTGGATAATGCCTTGGGTGTCCTTGCTTACGATCGCATCATCCGAGAATTTGACAATGGACGCGAGCCGTTCTGCATATTCCGCAGCTTTCTCGCGATCGGAGATGTCCACCAGCATGTTGACCGCCCCGACAAGCTTGCCGGTGACATCGTGCAGCGGAGTGGGATAGGGGATGAACGGCACACGGGTACCATCCGGTCTTTCGGCCACGGCTTGTTCGCCACGAACCGGCCGATCTTCTTTGAGCGCCACGGCCATTGGACATTGGTCGTGCGGCAGGTAGGTGCCATCCGGCCTATAGAGACGCCAGGTGACACACCATTTATCTCCGATCTGTGGAGTGCGGCCGGCCATTTCGACAGCCGCCTTATTGAAGAAGGTGATGCGACCTTCGGCATCTGTGGTGTAGACGGCGGCGGGCAGCGCCTCGAGCAAATCGCGCATATGCTGTTCGCTTTCGCGGCGGCGGTCGCCCATGCGTTTGGCTTCGGTGACATCAAGCAGAACCCGCACGCCATAACGGAATCGACCGGTGCGATCGCGCACAGTCGAGCTGTAAACGTCGAGATAGATCACCGTACCGTCCGCCTTCACGGCGCGCTTGCGGATCGCATATGTATCAGTCTCTCCGCTGACCTGCCGCGCATAGCAACGGACCTCCTCGTCGCGGTCGTCCTCGTGCGTGTAGTCGAGGAACGTCATGTTCAGCAGTTGCTCGCGCGAGCGGCCCAGTATGGTGCAAAATGCATCATTCACCCGCAATAGGCGACCATCCGCATCGGACTCGGCGATCCCGATCGTGGCCGCCTGATATGTGGCCGCCAAGCGTTCCTCAGTCTCGCGCCACGCCTCTTCTGTTTCGTGGAGGCTGGTCACATCGGTCGTGAAGCACCGCGTGCTGACGAATTTCCCATCCTCGAAGCGGCTGTTGGAAGTGATCAGCACATGCTTGATCGAGCCGTCGCGTGCGCGCAAACGGGCAGGATAACGGTCGAGCTTTTCGCCACAGGAAAGGCGGTCGAGAATATCGCCGATAACCGGTGCATCTGCGTGAAATTCAGCAATGTGCCGGCCCACATACTCGTCCGCCGGATACCCCAGGAGCTCCAGCTCCGCCTTATTCGCCCGCAGGATGATTCCCGCGGCGCTGACGATGTGCAACCCTATGGCGCTGTTTTCGAAAAAGTCCTCCAGGTCCCTGCTCTTGCGGGTAACCTCCGCTTCGATCCGCTTTTGTTGCGAAATATCCTGGAAGCAATTGATGGCCCCTTGAATTGCTCCCCGATGGTCCCTGAGCGGGCGAATGTTCACGAGCGCAAAGATGCGGGATCCGTCGGGTCTTTCGATTATCACCTCGGCGTTGCGCGTCGAGACACCGGTCTTGATCGCCTCCGCCATGGGGCACTCCTGGTGCGCCATGGGCGAGCCGTCCAGCAGGAAAAGCCGTTGGGAACCACAAAACCGCTCTCGCGGTGCGCTAAGCGATGGCTGTCTACCCCAAAGTTCGGCAGCCTCCGCGTTGTACCGCACGAGCCATCCCTCATGGTCACAGACATAAACGGCTCCCGGTATCGCATCGAGCGTCGTTGGAGCTGACGTGATCAGCGCTTCGTATTCGGTCAGAACGCGACCGGTAAGCGGAAATTCCTCGACATTCGACATACAAACAAGGGCCTCACGGCTGTTCAAGGGATCGATTGAATCTCAGCCGGAGTCTGGAGAAACAACTCTGCTCGATGCGCGACCCCCGAGTGCGCAATCTTGGTCAACCCACATAAACGTACCGCACGCTGTTTTGTTCCCGACTTTTCCGACTCGCGCATTCTCGAACCGGCAGCGTTACCGTCAGCGGGCGCTGGCTTGGCGGCAAACGTACCGAATGAGGCGTCGAGTCCGCGGGGGTCCCCTGGTAACAGTGTGATCCCAACGGTCCATCGCTTCAGGAGTCGAACAACTTGCGTAATCGTCGAGCCACCCCACGCGAGCCCCCCCCACTTTCCAAAATCTCCCGGACTTCCGCCTCGATGCTGCGGCCGTGCATCGCCGCTCTCACGCGCAGGGCGCGATGCACTTCATCGGGCACATTGCGAACCGTCAGGATTGCCATCGTCAAACCCTCTCTTTCGCTTGTTTGGCAGTCACGCTGCAAGTAGAGCCACAGGGCTTTACGCTTCCCGGAGGGTTTCCGCTTCTCTCCGAATCGCGGAAACTCTCTAACCTTTATTTTTCCACAATCCCGGACGGAAAACCGCTGCGCACTTTTCCTGGAATCGCTCTATACGACTGGCACCAATCTCATACGATGGCCAGGCGCGATCTCGACGAGTTCGGAGGGCGGGGGCGCGGAAAAGATGTCCGGTGCCGTGCTGCCGTCAAATGCGAAGCTGCGACCGGCAGGAAGCGGCGCATCGGCAAAGTGGTCTTTCGTCCCCGGGTTCAGCGCTGCATCCGGATCGGGGATGGCGGCGATGAGACGACGCGTGTAGGGATGGGCGGGCCTTTCGAAGATGTCCCGCCAGCCGCCCTCCTCCACGACCTGTCCGAAGAACATCACCAGCACCCGGTCGCTCATATGCTCCACCACGCTCAGGTCGTGGCTGATCATCAGGTAGCCGAGGCCGAGCTTTTCCTGCAGGTCCAGCAGCAGGTTGATGATCTGAGCGCGGATCGACACGTCCAGGGCGGATACCGGTTCGTCCAGCACGACGATTTCCGGTTCGAGGATGAGCGCGCGGGCAATGCCGATGCGCTGGCGTTGGCCGCCGGAGAACTCGTGCGGATAGCGTTTGGCCTGCTCGGGCGTCAGCCCCACACTGGCGAGCATGACCTCGATCCGGTCGGCGATCTCCGATGCCGCCGTGATGCCGTGCAGCCGTAGCGGCGCGGCGAGCGAGGTGCGCACCGACTGGCGCGGGTTCAGCGAGGCATAGGGGTCCTGGAAAACCATCTGCACCGCCTTGGCGCGCTGCATGCGTCCGGGCGCGCCCTGCCCTGTGAGCGGCTGACCGCGGTAGCGGATCGTGCCTTCGGTCGGCTCCTGAAGACCGAGAACCGAGAGCGCCGTCGTGGATTTGCCGCAGCCGGATTCGCCGACGATCGACAGGCATTCGCCCTTGGCGAGCGAGAAGCCGATGCCATTGACGGCATGCAGCATGCGCCGTCCGGTTCCGAGCAGCCCTCCGCCGGCTACGGAAAAGCGAACATGCAGGTCGTCCACCTCCAACAGAGGGTCGGTCATGGCTGACCCCCCTCTTCCGCGCTGCGCGACGCGATGAAGCGGGTCTCGGTGAGCTTCGAGCGGTCGGCGATGATGCTGTCGATGTCGACCAGCCGCTTGCGGCCGTGCAGACTGCGGCTGCCGAAGCGCGGCAGGGCGCCGAGGAGCCCACGGGTATATTCGTGCCGGGGTGTCGCGAAGAGCGCGCTCGTCTCGTTCTCTTCGACGAGGCAGCCGGCATACATGACGCCGACGCGCTGGCAGATGCTGGCGATCACGCCAAGATCGTGGCTGATGAAGAGAACAGCCGTTCCGCGCTCGGCGCAGAGTTCCTTAATCAGGCGCAGCACCTCGGCCTGCACCGTGACGTCGAGCGCCGTGGTCGGTTCGTCGGCGATCAGGAGGTCCGGATTGCAGGCGAGCGCCATGGCGATCATCACGCGCTGGCGCAAGCCCCCCGACATCTGGTGCGGATAGTTGCGCGCCCGCCGGTCGGGGTTGGGCACGCGTACGCTGGCGAGCGCTTCGACCGCGAGTTTCTGCGCCTCGTCCCAGCTCTTTCCCTGATGCAGCACGAACATTTCGGCGATCTGCCGGCCGATGGTCGAGAGCGGGTTCAGTGCCGTCATCGGCTCCTGAAAAATCATGGCGATGCGGTTGCCGCGCAGGCGCCGCATCTCGCGCTTAGGCAGCTCCAGCAGATTCTGCCCCTTGAACAGGATCTCGCCGCCGGAGACGGCGAGCGGCTTCTTGAGAAGACCCATGACGGCGAGCGTAGTCACCGACTTGCCCGAGCCGGACTCGCCGACGAGGCCATAGGCCTCGCCCGGCATGATCTGGAAGGAGACGCCTTTGAGGAGCGGACGATTGACGGAGCGGCCGACCGCGACGCCCAAGTGAAGTTCGCTGATATCCAGAAGCGGCGCGGTCATGGGGTGCGCGTCCTCATATGCGGGTCGAGGCTGTCGCGCAGGCCGTCGCCGAGAAGATTGAAGCCGAGCACCGAAAGGAAGATGGCGAGGCCGGGGAAGATGGCCACCCAGGGCGCGAGCTGGATGAGCTGGCGCGCATCCGTCAGCATCGAGCCCCAACTCGGGAACGGCGGCTGGATTCCGAGGCCCAGAAAGGAGAGCGCGGCTTCCGAAAGCACCGCCGAGCCCATGCCGAGCGTCGCCATGACGAGGATCGGCCCCATCATGTTGGGGAGGATCTGCGTGAACATGATGCGCAGGTCCCCGTAGCCGAGCGTCTGCGCCGCCTGCACATAGCCCAGTGACTTCAGGGAGAGTGTCGAAGAGCGGGCGATGCGGCAGGTCCAGCTCCAGTTGGTGAGACCGAGCGCGATGAGCAGCGACGGCAGGCCGGGACCCAGCACCGCCATCACGGCGAGCGCGAAGATCAGCGGGGGAATGGCGAGCATGACGTTCGTGAAGCCGTTCACCAGATCGTCCCACCAGCCGCCCCAGTAGCCGGCGGTCATGCCGAGCGTCACGCCGATGATCGAGTTGATCACCTGCGAGACGATGCCGACCGTCAGCGAGATCTGCGCGCCGTAGAGGATGCGGGTGTAGACGTCCCGCCCCTGGCCGTCCGTGCCGAACCAGAAGGTTGAGTCCGGCGGCAGTTCGGAGTTCATCAGGTCCGCATCGAGCACCGGGTCGAAGGGCGCGATCCACGGGGCGAGGATGCCGGCGAGGATCACCAGCGTCGTCAGTCCGGCGCCGAGCCAGAAGTTGAAGCCGAGGCGCATTCCCGTCACTCCTGCTTGATGCGCGGATCGATCGCGGCATAGATCAGATCGACGGCCGTGTTGATGACGAGGAACCAGAGCACGATGACGAGGATCGTGCCCTGCACGACCGGAATATCGCGGCTCGCGACGCTATCTACCAGAAGCGAGCCGATGCCGGGCCAGGCGAAGAGTTTCTCGATCACGACGGCTTGGCCGATCAGCGAACCGAATTGCAGGCCGACGGTCGTCACGATCAGCACCAGCGCGTTGCGCGCCACATGCCAGCGCACCACCTTGGCCTCGCTCATGCCCTTGGAATGGGCGGTGCGGATGAAGTCGGCGTTGAGGACATCGAGAACTCCGGCCCGCGTGGTGCGCGCGAGAAGCGCAAGCGGCGTGACCCCGAGCGTGACGGCGGGCAGAATCAGGTTCCGGAAGGACCCGTCGCCGTAGCCGAAGCTCGGCAACCAGTTCAGCTGCAGGGCGAAGAGATACATCATCAGGAGGCCCAGCCAGAACTGCGGCATGGAGAGGCCGGACACCGCCCCGATCATGGTCACCGTATCGAGCACCGAGCCGGGCCTCAGCGCCGCAACGAAGCCGAGCGGCACACTGATGACGAGGGCGAAGACCATGGCGGCGATCGCCAGTTGCAGCGAGGCCCACATGCGGTCGTTGATGAGGTCGATCACCGGCTGACGGGTGCGGAAACTGGTGCCGAGATCGAATTGCGCAAGGTCCGTGACATAGGTCACGAAACGCTCCATCAACGGCTTGTTCAGCCCGAATTCCTCGTTGAGGCGGGCGATCATCTGCGGGTCGGCGGCGCGCCTGCCGTCGGCGAAGAGGCTTGCGGCGAAGGTCCCCGGTACGACGCTGAAGATGACGAATATAAGCAACGCAACGACCACGACCGTGGGTATGATCTGCAGGACGCGGCGCAGGGTGAAACGAAGCATGAGCGGTTCCGTTCTGGCCGGCCCCGTACGCGGGGGCGGCGACAATCGATGAGGGGCAGCCGCAGCTACCCCCTCCCCCTCAAGGTCTTACTGGCGCGATGACCGCGCCGTCTCGTCGATCCAGATTTCGTCATAGGGCTGGATCGCCAGTTCCGTGGCGTTCGGAACGAGGCCGTGGATCCACGGCTGGTAGGCCATCACCGCCTTGTTGTAGTTGAAGAACCAGACCGGAGCATCGTCCTGCACGAGGTTGTTGGCCTGGCGCAGGAGATCGTTCTGCTTGGCCGGGTCGCGTTCCTGCTGTGCCGCCTCATAGAGCTTGTCGAATTCCGGGCTTGCATAGCTGGTGTAGTTGCAGGCCGATTGCGCCGTCTTCGAATAGTAGCAACGCAGTGCGTTCAGCGGGTCGGGGCCGGAAAGGTTCGACCAGATGAAGGCCTGGAAGTTGTTGGTCGTCACCGCCTCGCCGAGCGTGGAGCTTTCGACCGGCTTCGGCTTCACGGTGATGCCGACCTTCTTCAGCATTGGCAGGATGGCTTCGACGATCGGCACGCCCCAGCTTTCGTTCGGGCTCGCCGTCACCTCGAATTCGAAGCCGTCTGCATAGCCGGCCTCGGCGAGCAGCGCCTTTGCCTTCTCCGGATCGTAGGCGTAGGGCGCCTTGTCCTTGTCGAAGGCGGGCGAGGAGATCGGCAGCCAGCCGGAGGCCGGATAGGCCTTGTTCTTGACGAGGCGCTCGATGATCAGCGGCGAATTGATGGCATGGTTGATCGCCTGGCGCACCCGCTTGTCCTTGAGGGGCTCGAAGGCGGGGTTGAAGCCGATGTTGCGGGTGTAGACCTCGGCGACTTCCAGGAGGTGGTCCTTCAGCCCCTCTTCGCCCTGATAGGCCTGGTACTGGGTGGGGCCGAGGATCGAAACGTCGATTTCCCTGTTGCGGAAGGCGACGTCGCGCGCCGCGTCCTCGGCCATCAGCACAATGTTGATGCGGTCGAGATAGGGCCTGCCCTCCTCGTAGTACTTGTCGAATTTTTCCACGACGACCTGCGAGCCGGGCACGTGCTCCTTGAAGACGAAGGCGCCGAGGCCGACCGGATTCTTGCCGAAGGTCGATTCGTCCTCGACATTCGAAGGATAGATGACCGTCGTGTTCTGCATCAGCGGGAAGCCGGGATTGATCGTGCCGGTATAGGTGATCTCCAGCGTGTGGTCATCGATCTTCTTCAGCCCCGAAATCTCTTCGGCCTTGCCGGCGATATAGTCCTCGGCGCCCTTGATGACGGCAATGAAGCTCGCGCCGGGGAAGGCGTTTTCCGGGTTGGCGATGCGCTTGTAGCTGTAGATGATGTCGTCGGCCGTCAGCGGCTTGCCGTTGTGGAACACCGCGTTTTTACGCAGGTGGTAGGTGTGGACCATGCCGTCCTCGGAAAGCTCCTCCGAGGTCGCCAGTTCCAGGACGGGCTTGTTCTGGTTCGAATCCCAGCTGTAGAGCGCACGGTGGATGGCCTGCGTGATGAATTCTTCCTGCGTGTTAGGGCTCGACTGCACGTCCAGCGTGGCAAAGCTCGAGCCGTAGGGCGCGGTGAAGACGAGCGTTCCGCCATGGCGCTCGCCCGCGGCAAGCGCCCCGGCAGCTACGCCGAGGCTGAGCATTGCGGCCAGTGTCAATCTCTTCAGCATTTCGTTCTCCCTCTCGTGCCGTTCTCGGCATCGTTTCGCTTCAGTTCGTCGGGTCTGTCAGCGCACGTCATGCACGACGCGGCCTGCAAGCAGGGTCAGAATGCAGCTTGTGTCCGAAAGGATGGTTTCGGGCGGGGCGGACAGAAGGTCGTTGTCAAAGACGGCGATATCCGCCCACTGGCCGGGCACGAGCCGCCCTTTCACCCCCTCGGCTTTCTGCGAATAGGCGCCGTATTCCGTGTAGGCCTGCAATGCCTCCTCGCGGCTCAGCCGTTCGGATGCATCCATCACCGTGCCCTTGCCCGTCTGGCGCGTGAGCATCGCGTGCAGGTTCGGGAACGGATCGGGCGAGCAGACCGGCGAATCCGAGCCGGTCGACGGTTTCAGGCCCATGCGCATCCAGGTGCCGATCGGGTAGGATAACCGGCCGCGCTCCTCCCCGAGCACGGATATGTAGCTGTCGCCGAAATCATGGATGAAGGCCATCTGCGGCGCAGGCAGGATACCGGCCGACTTCATGCGCACATTCTGATCCGGCGTGGAAAAGCCGCAATGCTCGACGCGATGGCGACGGTCGGGATCGGGATTTGCGGCAAGCGCCCTCTCGTAAGCCGTGATCAGCTGTTCGATCGCGCCGTCGCCGATGGCGTGGCAGACCATCTGATAGCCGCGGTCGTGGCATGCCTTGACGACCGCCTCCACCTCCGCGTCCGGCAGCATCTGCACGCCGATATTGTCCGGCTCGCCCCTATAGGGCCTCGTCATCCAGGCGGTGCGCCCACCGGCCGAGCCGTCGAGGAAGACCTTGACGCCGCCGACGCGCAGCATGTCGTCACCGGCGCCGGAAAGAAGGCCCGCGCGCCAGCAATCCTCGACGATGGAAACGCCGGGATCGCCGAGAAGGGTCAGCCAGACGCGCACCGGCAGCCGGCCGGAAAGCTTGGCCATCTCATAGGCCTGGATTTCGGCAAAACCGGAGACCTGCCCCACGGCCGCATCCATGCAGCTGGTGATGCCGAAGGAGAGCAGATACCGCCCTGCCCGCTCGATTCCGTCGATCAGGTCCTCGGTCGTTGCCGGCGGCATGGCGGCCTTGACGAGGTTCTGGGCGTTTTCCGCCAGGAAACCGTTCAGTCGCCCCTGCGTGACTCCGATCACGCCGCCCTCCGGCACGGCCGTCGCCTCGGTGACGCCGGCAAGCTCCAGAGCGCGGGAGTTGGCGATCGAGACATGGCCGCAGGCCCGTGTCAGCAGGACCGGGTGATCGGGGGCCGCGCGATCGAGATCGTCACGCGTCGGGTGCCGTCCGGTGTCGAGCTTGACCTGATCATAGCCGCGGGCGCGCACCCAGCCGCCCTTCGGCGTCGTGGCTGCGCGGTCGGAAATCCGCCCCATCAGGGCGGCGAGCGTCGGCGCGCTCGCGGGCGTCGCGTCGACCCAGCCCATGGCCATGCCGGTTGCGATGAGATGCAGGTGGTTGTCGATGAGGCCGGGGGTGGCGAAGCGGCCTTCGAGGTCGATGACCTCGGTGCGCGGCCCCTTCAGACTCGATATGTCCATATCACTGCCGGTTGCAAGTACCTTGCCTTGCCACACGGCGAGAGCTTCGCTGATGCCCTCCTCCCGGCCGCGCCAGATCCGGCCATTGATGAGGATAAGATCGGCTTCTATTCCGAATGCCATTCACAACTCCCCCCTGTCGGTACCGGACGGGCCGGCACCTATTTCCTCCAGGCGCAACGTGGAAGGTTGCAATTGGCTTGGCCAATTCGCTTTTGGCACCAACCCATGCAGAATCGACATACCTATTTCGATTGAATGACTTATGATCGCCCGCAGCACGCGCGCAGCAAAGGGAAGCGGACATGGAGATCAAGTGGCTGGAGGATTTCGTGACGCTTGCCGACACGTCCAGCTTCTCGCGCGCGGCCGAGCTGCGCAACGTCACGCAACCGGCCTTCAGCCGCCGGATCAAGCAGTTGGAGAGCTGGCTGGGCGCGACGCTGATCAGCCGCGCGACCATGCCGGCCGAACTCACGCCTGCGGGGCGCAATTTCCTGCCGGTCGCACAGGAAGCGATCCGCACCTTCTATGCGGCGCGCGAAGTGTTGCGTCTCCCGCACGAGCCGGGCCTCATCCGCTTTGCCGCGCTGCATACGCTGACGGTCACCTTCTTTCCCCGCTGGCTGAAGACGCTGGAAGCGGCGGGTGGATCATTCAGCACCTCGCTCATTCCGGACCGCGGCGGAATCGAAGCGAACCTCGACGCGCTCGTCGGCGATGAGGCGGATTTCTTCCTCACCTATGCGCATCCGGAAGTGCCGTTTCATCTCGATAGCGGGCAGTTTTCCTCGCTGACTGTTGCCCATGACCGGCTGATTCCGCTGGTCGCGGCGGAGATCGTGCTGTCCGGCGATACGCAGCCGGGACTGAACCTCCTCGACCGCGCCATCGCGCAGCCGCGGCTCGCCATCCCCTATCTCAGCTACGGCTTCAATTCCTTCTTCGGAGTCGCCCTGTCGCGCCTGCTGCTGCGCCGCCCGCCCTTCCGGCGCCGTACGACGCACGAAAACACGATCAGCGCCGGCCTGATGAACATGGCGGTGACGGGCGCGGGCGTGTGCTGGCTGCCGGAGAGCCTGGCGCGCGAGGAAATCGACGCGCGCCGCCTCGTGCCTGCCTCTGCCGACGAGGGTTGGAACCTCGACCTCGAGATCCGCCTTTACCGCCACGCAGCGAGCCGCAACCGCAAGGTCGAGGAACTATGGGCGACGGCGCAGCGACTCCTGGAACCCGCACCCGCCTGATCAGACCTTCACGAAGATCATAGGGACGGGCTCTCCATCAACCAGTCGGCAAGGCAGGGATAAATGCGGCCGTTGCGCGCCGGTGTGGCGGAGGCCATGCAGAGCGCGTTCAGGACCGCCTCTTGCGTCGTCTCGGCGGCGGCGCGAAAAGCGATGTCGATGTGGCCGTCGGCGAGCCGCTCCTGCGTGGCGAACGGCGCGGCGGGCTCATGTTCTATTGGGTCGGCGGTGGTGAAACAAAGGGCGACATCGCCGCTGCCATGGCCCCAGAATGCGCCGAGCCGGGCAAGGCCCGCGCCGGCACGCCGCGCGACCCGCTGCAACTGGCGATCTGCCAAGGGAAGGTCGGTCGCCATGACGACGATGACGGAGCCGCGCTCGGGGTCGGCCGGCACCCGCGGATCGGGCCGGCGCCCGTCCGGCAGGACAAGGTCTCCCGCCGCGCCGAAATTGGCAAGGACCAGCGTGCCAAGCGTGAAGTCGCGCCTGCCGATCCGCATGCGCCGCGACGCCGTGCCGATGCCGGCCTTGAAGCCGAAGGCGGTCATGCCGGAGCCGGCGCCGACCGCACCCTGCTCTACCGGCCCCGTGCGCGCGGCGTCCAGCGCCGCCTCGGCGTCGGCGGGCGTTACCCCCAGCGCCTGAATGTCGTTGATGCTGCCGTCGTTGCACTCGCAGACCAGTGCATTGACGGTCGAGGACTTTCGCCCGATCTCCGGATTGGCGGCGATGGCGCGGCGGACCAGCGCTTCGGTGCAGGCGGCAACGCCAAAGGTGTTGGTGAGCAGGATCGGCGTCTCGATCGTGCCGAGTTCGGCCACCTGCATCAGCCCCGCCGACTTGCCGAAGCCGTTGATGACCTCCACCGCCGCCCGTGTCTTCACGCGGAAGACGTCGCTTGCATGCGGGAGAATCGCCGTGACCCCGGTGAAGAGGCCCTCGCCGCGCAGCGACCGGTGGCCGACCGAAACACCAGCGACGTCGGTAATGGCATTGCCCGGCCCCGGTTCCAGCCTGCCCTGCGGGATCAGGCCCAGTTCCCGTGCGGTCTTCATATCGCTTCTCCCGGCATCGCTTTTCTGTTTCAGTGAAACAGTCAACGGATCTAGACCGGAACGCCGGCCGCTTCCAGATAGAGGGTCTGGAGTTTTCGGGTCATCGGACCGGGCTTGCCGTTGCCGACCACCCGGCCGCCGATGCGCACGACGGGCATCACGAGGCTGGAGGCGGAGGTCTGGAACGCCTCCGCGGCGCCTTGCGCCTCGTAGGGCGTGAAGGCGCGCTCCTCGATCACGAGACCCTCGGCGGCACAGAGTAGCGCAAGGGCGCGCTGCGTGCAGCCCGGCAGCGTCGCGCGCGACGCGGCGCGGGTGAGAATGCGCCCGTCACCGGTGATGACATGAGCCGTGGAGGATGCGCCCTCCGTCACCAGCCCGTTCTCCACCAGCCAGACATCGTCGAAACCGCGGGCGCGCGCCGACTGCTTCGCCATGACCTGACCGAGCAGCATGGCGGTCTTGATGTCGCGACGGTGCCAGCGCGGATCGTCCGCCAGATCCACCGATATGCCCCGCTGCTGAGCCTTCGTGCCGGTCAGCGTCTTCGCCTGCGTGAAGCCGACGAACCGGGGCGCCAGCGCGTCGGAATAGAGAAAATCGCGATCCGCCTCGCCGCGCGAGACCTGCAGATAGATCGTGCCGTCCCGCAAGGCGTTGCGGGCGATCAATTCCGCCTGGACGCCGGCAATCTCCTTGCGCGAGAGGCCGAGCGGAATGGCGAGTTCCCTCAGCGAGCGCTCGAGACGGCCAAGATGCAGGTCGTTGTCGATCATCCGTCCGCCGATAACCGCCGTCACTTCGTAGACAGCATCGCCGAACAGGAAGCCGCGATCGAAAAGCCCGATGCGGGCCTCCTCCTCCGGTACGAATTGACCGTGGACATAGACGATCCTGCCCATCTGTTCCCCTTGCTGCGCCCGTTGCCCCACAGCGCCGCGCCTCTTTCGGACGCGCAAAGGTCGCTGCAAAATCATTAATTTGCCGCATGTTTTTTCTTTCATCAGGTGCGATGAAAGGAGACAAGCAGTCATGGCGGAACATAGGAACGACTTGCCGCGGCTGACCAATTCAATTCGGGCAGCATCCTATGCAAAATTTGCCTGAGATTTTGTTTTCAATCGGTTGACGCCGTCTCCCGGCGCAATCGACCAGGCGCCTCGTTACCGGCACTGCCTGCGCGGGCCGCCGCTGTAAGGCTGGTAACTGTTGTCTTCCGGGCGGTAGGAGCGGTAGCGGCTGAAGCAATAGGAAACATGCTCCTGCGTCAGTCTGATTGCCTCGCCATCACCGGCCGAGTATTCCATCTGCGTCGAGGGGTCACCGGCATCTTCCGCATCGATACCGGGCGGTACAGGCGAAGGATCCTCCGCCGGCCCCCACGCCGCATCCAAATAGGGTGAGTTGCAGGACCGCCGTCCGCCACTGAAAGATCTGTAGCTGTTGTCGTACGGACGATAACTGCGATAGCGTCTCGCACACCATTCGGCATGAGCGGCAGGCACTGTCGACGCCGTCGGCTCCTCCTCCGCTGGCGGCTGTTGAATTGAAGCGGTGGCCATCTCGTCCAAAGGCTCCGCAGAGCGTTCCTTTTCGACCTCATTGCCCGTTTCGGGCGTCTCAGCCTCTCTCGAAACATTGAGGTCGGACGGTGCGGGGCGGGCGGGCAGCCGCTCGAATTGCTGGGCCGTCCTGTCGACTGCTCGCGGCTGCTTGGTCCATATTTCTGACTGATTCACGTCCAGCTGCGGCTGGCGCGCAGGTTTGCCGGTGAGGAACAAGACTGCGACAACCGCCCCGCTCAGGAACAACGCGAGTGACAGGACGAACCCGCCAAATACCGCCAACGCCGTTTTCACCTTAGCCTCCTTCGTCCTTCCACGAAGAAATGCAAGGGCTCGGTCTCAAGTTCCGACGATGCCTCAGAATGCTTGGGCTTTCGGGATGGTGGGCTGCGGTGCCGGCGCTCCGGTGAAGAAATTCTATGCCGCCTCGGGAATGCGCGCGATGACCTTGATCTCGAAATCGAATCCAGCAAGCCAGTTCACGCCGAGCGCGGTCCAGTTGGGATAGGGTGGGGTGCTGAAGATCTGATTCTTGACAGCCATGATGGTTTCAAACTGGTTCTCGGGGTCGGTGTGGAACGTGGTCACATCGACTATATCGTCGAAGGTACAACCCGCCGCATTCAGCGTCGCCCGTAGATTTTCGAAAGCCAATTCGACCTGGCGCCCGAAATCCGGTTCCGGGCTACCGTCTGAACGGCTGCCGACCTGCCCGGAGACGAACAGGAGGTCGCCGGAGCGGATTGCGGCTGAATATCCGTGAGCTTCGTACAGGGCATGCCGATTGGCGGGAAAGATTGCGTCGCGTCGCGTCATCTGTTCATTCCTTTTCATCGTTTCTGCCGGCGCTCGCTGATGACTTCGATCAGCTTAGGTCAGCACGCTGCCAGCTCTACATACGCAACGTATGTGAACCAGCATCCGCAGCGCCTGTCAACTCACATATACGCTTCGTATGTGAAACGCTGGGATCCCCGGAACTTGCAGACGCGTAACGCGAGACTCCGTGCGTTCTTCGAAGGACAGTAAATACCGATCGGGAAAAGATGCGTGGAGGACTATTGGCGGCTGGCGACCGCCAGGACAGACATGCTCCATATCTGGCCACGATCGCGCGTCTCACGGCGCAGGATACCTGCCGGGAACCCGCGGCTGACGACATGCTCAGACAAAATCTGCGGCGACACGGGCAGAGACGGCCAGCGATTCTTCCGGTTCGAGAACCTTGAGCCCGTGGGCGTCGGCCTTGCCGGGAAGATTGAACGCATCGACGGGGTGCGTTACCGGTTCGAAGCAGAAGAAATCTGCAGCCGCAGCGGGCGAGAAGACGACATATTGGCGGAGCGCCTCGCTCGCATCCACGTCTGCCGCAAGCCCCCGGCCCGGCCAGTGGATGCGGGCCTTGCCGTCCCAGCCGTCGAACCAGTTGTTGATCCAGCGCGCCGGCAATGGCTGCGGTCTGCTGAAATCCATGTCCGGATGTGCGGCTATGGCATCATGGGCCTTCGGCAGGTGATCGGATCGTTCGAGCCAGACGCCGCGGGCCGGCGCGTGCAGCGTCGTATCCGGCTCGCGCACGAACCAGGGATGAAAACCGGCGCCATAGGGCAGACGGATCCTGGCGCGGTTGACGAGGCTCAGCTCCATGACCAGGCCGGCGCCCTGCAGGCGGTAGGACATCCTTGCATCGTAGCGGAAAGGCCCCGGTCCCTCGGCGGAAAGGGCGAGCGTGATTAGATCCGCACTCAGGGAGGCGACCTCCCAAGCGGCCGAAAAGCCGTTCCCGTGGATCGGGTATGGCTCTGTCTCCACGTTTCGCGGGAGGGCATGAAAGGTTCCGTCGAACGTGAACCCCCCGCCGGAAACCCGCCCGGAAAAAGGAACCAGCAGAATGTTCGAAAGCGCGAAGGGGTGCGCGGTAGAGGGGTCGACGCTGCGGAAGATCGGCTGCCAGGCGCCATCGTGCAGCACGTCGAATGCCGTCAGCCCGGCGCCGAGATCGGGCCGCACGACAATGCGGGCATCGCCGTTGGAGAGCTCGATCGCCGGCATCACCAGCCGCCGTCGATCGCGATGTTCTGGCCGGAAATCATGTCGGAGGCCGGCGAGACGAGGAAGTGCACCAGGTCGGCGACGTCAGAGGGCTGGATGCGCGCCTTCAGCGACTGGTTTTCGACGATCCAGTCATTGTATAGTTGCAGGCGGTCGACAAAGACCCGCTCTTCCGCCTCCGAGACCACCGCGCCCGGCGACACCGCGTTGACGCGCACGCCGTGGACCCCAAGTTCGCGCGCAAGCGCCTTCGTCAGCCCCAGCATCGCGCCCTTTGAAGCCACATAGGGCACATAGCCGTCCCAGCGGCCATTCAGCGTGAGGGAGCAAAAGTTCACGATCTTGCCGTAGCGCTTTTGCTTCATCCCGGGCGCTAGGGCGCGGGCAAGCGCGAAGGCTGCCGACGAGTTGACCCGGACCTGATCCTCGTATTCCTGCAGCGAAAATTCCTCGAAAGGCCTGTTGATGATGAGCGCCGCATTGTTGATGAGAATGTCGATACCGCCATGCTCGCGGGAAAGCGTAGCTGCACGTTTTTCCGCCGAAGCCAGGTCGTTCAGGTCCTCGCCGACATAGATCGCGTTGACACCGTGAGCCGCGGCGACGCGGGCCGCGAAGCCCTCCCCGGCTTCGGCGCCGGGCCTGTCGAGCAATATCAGGGCGGCGCCGGCGCGCGCCAGCCGCTCGGCCTGGGCGCGGCCGAGCGTGCCGAGCGCGCCGGTAATGAGTATGGTCTTTCCGGAAAGCTCTTTCATCGTTACCTCACAGAAGCGCGTGAACCTCGTCTATCGAAGTGTCCGCGGTCGGCTTATCGAACACGATCTCGCCGCGGGCCATCGCGACGATGCGGTCGCAGGATTGGAAGATGTGCTGCATGTTGTGCGAGATGAAAATTCCGGTCAGGCCCTGCGCCTTCAAGCCGCGCACGAAGCCGATCACCTTATCGGTCTCCTTGACCGAAAGATGGTTCGTCGGCTCGTCCAGGATCAGCACCTTCGACTTGAAATGCATGGCGCGCGCGATCGCAACGCCCTGCCGCTGGCCGCCCGAAAGCTCCCCGACCAGAGCATCCGGCGAGCGCAGATGCAGGTCGACATCGGCGATGGCCTGGATGCTTTCGGCACGCATGCGCTTCTGGTCCATGATGCCGACGCCAAAGACCGACCATTTCATCGGCTCGCGGCCGATGAAGAGATTGCGGGCGATCGACATGGATGGGACCATGGAATTGTACTGATAGATCGTCTCCAGCCCGTGGCGCATCGCATCCTTGGGGCTGCGCAAGTCCACCTTGCGGCCTTCGATCAGCACGTCGCCGGAATCCTGATGGTGGACGCCCGAGAGAATCTTGATGAGCGTCGACTTGCCGGCGCCATTGTCGCCGACGAGGCCGACGGTCTCGCCGCGGTGGATCGTGAGGTCGACATTCCTAAGCGCATGCACGCCGCTGTACCATTTCTGAAGGTTGCGGCATTCGATGATCGGCGTGTTCATTTGTGCGCCTCCACCTTGATCTTGCGGGACATCTTGCCCATCCAGGCATTGGCGATGACGGCAAACATGGTGAGAACCCCGATCGCGAATTTGAACCAGTTGGCATCGACACGGGAAAGGACGAGGCCGTTGTCGATCGTGCGGATCAGAAGCGTGCCGATGATGGCGCCGAAGACCGTGCCGATCCCTCCTGCGAGCGCCGTACCGCCGATGACGGCCGCGGCGACGGCCTGCAATTCCAGCCCTTCGCCAATCGACGGCAGCGGTGAACCGAGACGCAGCACCTGAAGCAGGCCGGCAAAGCCCGCCAGCACCGAGCAAAGCATGAAGCAGACGATCTTCACACGCTTGACAGGAATGCCCATCGAGGCGGCGGCCTCGTTGAAGCCGCCGGTCGCCCGGATCCAGTTACCGAAATTGGTCAGCGACAGCAGCGCCGCCACGAGTGCGGCAATGATCACGAACCAGAGGAAGGACATTCGGAAAGGCGAGCCCTGCCAGATATAGTCCGTGAAGAGCCAGGTCGGCAGGTCGGGCGGCAGAAGCGGCGGAAAACCGCCGGAAATTACGATGGTCAGCGAACGCGCGATGAAGAGCATCCCCAGCGTAGTGATGAAGCTCGGTATCGAGAATTGCAGCGTCACATAACCATTGATGAAACCAATCGCCCCGCAGATCATGAGACCGAGCAGCACCGCGACGGTGAAGGGCACACCGGAATTCAGTATCACCGCCATCGACATGGGCATCAGCGCAAAGACGGACCCGACCGACAGGTCGAATTCGCCGCAGATCATCAGGAGCGTCACGCCGATGGCGACGAGCGCCATTTCGGGCAGAAGGCCCATCACACCGCGCAGGTTCTCGAAGGAAAGAAGAATGCCGTTCGACTTCGCCTGGAAGACGAGGACGAGGACGATCAGCAATGCAAGGCCGGCAAGCTCGGGCTTGTCGAGATAGATTTTCAGAAATCGCTTCATGGGCTGCCACTCATGGTTCGGCGTCGTGCCTGCCAGATCACGGCGATCTCAGACCGGGTGCCTGAGATCGTCAACGTGATTGGTTCCGAAATCTGGGACGGGATGCAGGCGGAAAACCGCATGAATTCCCCCGCCCCAGTTTCGAGCTCGCTCGGGCAAGACGCCTGTTGCTTATCGGGAGCGCCGGATCAGCGCAGGCCCTGCTTCGCCAGTTCGAGGATCGTCGGCACATCCTTCGGAGTGACGATGCCCTGCCCCGTATCGACGTCGGAGGGTGTCAGGCCGGCGGTTTTCCAGAGATAGGCCTGCATGACCGGGATGAAGCCCTGCATGTAGGGTTGCTGGTCGACCTGCACCTGAACATAGCCGGTCTCCATCTGCTGCAGTACCTCGGGCACGAGGTCGAAGCCGCCGAGCAGAACCTTGCCGGGCTCGATGCCGCGATCCTTCAGGACCTTGGCGACGCCGGCATGCCAGTAGCCGGTGTCGAAATAGGCGGTCGTGTCCGGGTTGGCATTGAGATAGGCGCCGATACGGTCGGCGGTCAGCGCGAGGTCTGTCGCCGAATCGATGCGGGTGATGTTCACCTCGCGGTCGGAATGCTCGGCCTTGTACTCCTCCAGAAATTTCGTGACGCCGCCGGCGCGCTGCTCGGACCAGGTCTGGCCCGGAGCGTTGACGCCGACCAGCAGGTTGAGCGGGCCCTCCTTCGGGAAGTTTTCCGACTGGGCCTTGGCGAGCGAGTAACCGGCCGCGGTGAAGCCCTGGCCGATGAAGGCCTTACGGGCGTTGCCCTTGCCGCCTTCGCTGTCGTCGACATTGACGGCGAGCACCAGAATGCCGGCGTCGACGGCTTCCTTGATCACGTTGTCATAGGCATTGTTGTCGACGATCGCGACGAAGATCGCGTCAGGCCTGGAAGCGATCGCCGCCTGCAGGTTGGCGACGGCCTGCTCAACCGCGCCTTCCGTCTGTGTGAGGATCAACTGGCACGAGGCGCCGACCTTTTCGCAGGCGTCGTCATAGCCCTTTTTGACCGCCTGCCAGAACGTGTTCGAGGCCGACGAGTGGCTGATGAAGGCTATGCTGAGACCTTCCGCGCTGGCGGCTGGAGCCACCAGCGTCAGCCCGAGGGCCGTTCCTGCTATCAATTTCCTGATCATGATGCGTTACCTCCCGTTGAACATCGATCATATCGCGGCGGCCGGTTACCCCGTGCCGTCGAAGAACTCCGCCCGCGATTGTGCGATCTCGGGCAATGATTTCAGAATCTCGCGCAGATGCATGCGCAGCGCCTGCTCTGCCCCGCCGACATCACCTGCCGCGATCGAATCGACGATGTGCTCGTGCTGCTCGATCAGCCGGCCGATCTGCAGGTCGTCGACGCTCAGGAACCGGACGCGGTCCATCTGCGCCTTGACGCTTTCGATGACGCTCCAGGCATAGGCGCGGCCGGCGGCCGTCGCGAGCGTGTGGTGGAAGAGTTCGTCGAGCCGCAGGAACGCAGCACGATCGTCATGCGGTACCTGCTTCTGGCGAGCAATCTGTTCGCGCAGTTCGTCGACGATCGCCGCCTTATGCTCGCCGGCGACCTGGCGCACGATGTCGGCCTCGATCGCCTCGCGCACGAAGCGGACATCCATGACCGATGCCGTCGAAATTCGCGTCACATAGGTGCCGCGTTGGGGCAGCACCTGGACCAGCCCCTCCTCTGCCAGCTTGATGAAGGCTTCGCGAACCGGCTGGCGGCTGATCGACAGGCCTCTTGCTATCTCCGCTTCGGAAATGCGCGCGCCGGGCACCAGCTCCGCCTGGATGATCTGCTCGCGCAGGATGCGATAGACCTGCGGACCGACAGCCTCGATCGCGGACAGAACGCGCTGCGGTTTGATGTTCTGCATCCGGCCCCCTCCAAGCTCCCGGCAGGTTATTGGCCTACTACCATACAAGTCCGACTTCAACCCTTCCTTCTACGAACTGCGCCGCGACACTTCGAACTTCCGGTCGAGATCGGGAGCGAGATCGACCCCGTGCCCAGGCCCCGGCGGGATCGTGATCATGCCGTTCGTCACGGTGGGCAGTTGCGTCGTAAGGTCTGCGTACCAGGTCTTGTAATAGGCACGCACGCTTTCCTGGACGAGAGCGTTCGGCGCGTTGAGCGAAAGATGCGTCGACGCGGCGAGCACCACAGGGCCGGTGCAATCATGCGGCGCGACCGGAAGGTGCCAGGCTTCCGCCATGTTGGCGATCTTCTTTGCCTCGGAAATCCCGCCGCACCAGGAGAGATCGAGCATCACGACTCCGGCCGCATCCGTTTCCATGAGATCGCGGAAGGCCCATCGGGTCGCCAGCGTTTCCGACGCGCAGAGCGGCGCGCGGCTTGCCGCCGCGTAGCGCTTGAGACTGGAGAGCGAGTCCATCTTGATCGGGTCTTCATGCCAGAAGGTGGCATAGGGCTCGAGTGCCCGGGCGATCTGGATGGCGGGCGTCAGTTGCCACATGGAGTGGAACTCGACCATGATGTCGATGCGGTCGCCGACGCGCTTGCGGATCTTCTCGAAGGGCTCCAGCGCCTTGCGCAGGTCCGGACCGGAAATATACTGGCCGCCGCTCTTCTCCGCCGCGATATCGAACGGCCAGATCTTCATGGCCGTGATGCCCTCCGACAGGAGGTCCTCGGCGAGTTCGTCCGCCCGTTCCAGAAATCCGTTCAGGTCGTCATAGTCGCGCCGCGGGCCGCCGATGCCGTAGTTTGCCGTCTGCTGGCCCTTTGCGTCGCGCATATAGGTGTTGCCGGCGCAGGTATTATAGGTGCGGATCTCGCGGCGCGAGAAGCCGCCGAGAAGCTGGGCGATCGGAAGGTTCGTCGCCTTGCCGAAGAGGTCCCAGAGCCCGATATCCACCGCCGAATTGCCGCGCATCTCAGCCCCGGTCGACCGGAAGCCGAGATAGCCTGTCAGGTCCTTCGAGATGCGGTCGATCTCCAGCGGGTCGCGCCCGACGAGTTTCGGGGCTACCACCTCATGGATGTAGGTCTCCACGGTCTGCGCCATGAAGAAGGTCTCGCCAAGTCCGACAAGCCCCTCGTCCGTGTGGATGCGGACCCAGAGAATATTGGGAAAGTCGCGGACGCGGACGGTTTCTAATTCCGTGATCTTCATGCTCAATAAACTCCTGCCGCCAAAAGCGCCTTTACCGTCAGATCGAAATGCTCGACCATCGCCTCCTCGCCTTTCGCCGGGTCGCCGTTGGCGATGGCCTGCGCGATGGTCATGTGGCCGTCGATACTTTCCTGCCGCGTCTCATTGCTGCCGCGGCTCGCCCAGCCGATCGGCCAGGTATGGCGCGTCACGACATGGAAGGAGCCGACGATCAGCGCGAACATCGGGTTGCGGGACGCCGTGCCGATCGCTTCGTGAAAGGCGATATCGTGCTCCATGACCCTGACCGGCTGGTCGAAATCCCGCTGCATCGCTTCGGCAAGCGCGACGATCTCGGCGGCTTCCTTGTCGGTGCGGCGCATGGCTGCCAGCACGACGGTGCGGCGCTCGACAGTCCGGCGGACATCGAAAATCTGCTGGATCGTCACCTGGTCGGTATGCACCGCATGGTCGGTCACCAGTGCCAGCACGTCCGCCTTGGGCGCGGCCACCCGCGGACGCCGGCCATTACCGATGTCGATCAGCGTCAGCGCGGCAAGCGAACGATAGGCCTCGCGCACGACGCTGCGGGATACGCCCAGCTTTTCGGCAAAGGCCCCCTCGCTCGGCAGCGAATCGCCGACCTGAAGACCGTTTTCGCGGATATGGGTCTTCACGGCAGACATGACGCCGCCGAGCAGCCCCTCCGCGCCTGAACGTCCGGATGAGGACTCTTCCTCCGCCTTTAGCTCTATCAAGCTGACCTCCAACCTATCCGATAGGTGTGCGCTGACCTGTGAATAGATACGCCTTCGACTGTTGTCAATGCCGAATTGCAAAATCTGTTTGGGAGGCGCTGCGGAAGCAACCGCTCGACTGAAGCGACCTAACGGGCGTTGCCTGCGGGGTCCACCGCAAAATAGGACGAAAACCGCTGCGCAAGCTCGCCCAGATCGACCATCGCGCGCCGCAGATGCAGCCGCATGATCTCCTGGGCCCGGGTCGCGTCCCCTTCGCTCACCGCCTCGAGAACGCGCCGGTGATCCTCGACCAGCTGGTCGAGTTGATCCGCCTGTATCGACAGACGGCGGACCCGGTCCATATGCTTCTTGGCGTCCGAGATGAAGGCCCAGACACCGTCGCGGCCCGCGAGGCTGCAGTAAAGCGCGTGCATGCGTTCGTCGCACTCGAAAAACAGGTCGGGGTTGTCCTCGAGGATAGCGAGCTCCTGCTCCTCGATGGCCTGGCGTATCCCGAGCAGAACGCGGCGGTTCGATTGCTGCGCCGCTTCGGCAACGATCGCCAGCTCCAGCTGTTCGCGAACGAATTGGGCGGTCCTGACCGCGTCCATGCGGATCGGCGCCACCACGACGCCTGCCCGTGACCGGAGGTCGACAAGTCCTTCCGCACTCAGCCGCGACAGGGCCTCGCGCACGGGCGTACGGCTGACCCCGAGGAGCCCGGCCAGCGCATGCTCGCCGATCGGCTCGTTCGGCTTCAGCTCGAGCCCGATGATCTTACGCGAAAGCGTGCGGTAGCAATGCTCCGCGGCCGAGATTTTAATGTCACGCGTCATAAATTGAGAGCCCTATGTATTTTTGTATGCAATCGTCCATTGCGGGCAGAATACCGGGGCAGCGTTCCGTTTGCTACTCACCATTGAAGCTCTCTTGACGCTTTCTTGAATCTTGCATACAAGAATGCAAACGGGATTTTGGAGGACACCGATGGCTGACCGCAAGCGGCAACGTCCTACGGCGTTGCGTATCGAATTCATGACACGGCCATGAGTGCCGCGGTTTCCCTGCTCCTCGATGCGAAGGACGTCGTCGGCGAGAGCATTCTTTGGTCCGGGGGCGAGAAGGCACTTTACTGGGTCGATATCGTCGGCAAACGCATTCATCGGCTCGAACCGGAAAACGGCCGTCATGACACATGGCTGGCGCCGGACTTCGTGACGTCGATCGGCATGCGGACGGATGGCGGGTTCATCGTCGGCCTCAGCCGCAACGTCTGCCTGTGGACGCCCGGCGGGCCTTTCGAGGAGTTTGCCGTGCCGGAGCCGGATTTGCCGGAAAATCGACTCAACGAGGGGCGCGTCGCACCGGACGGCTCCTTCTGGGTCGCGACGATGCAGAGCAATCTTGACGCAGGCGGCTCACCGAAGGTCATGGACCGGCAATCGGGCGCGGTCTACCGCATCGATCCCGCCGGTCACGTGTCGCAGCTTACGCCTAACGAATACGGCATCACCAACACCATGGGTTGGACGCTGGACAACCGCTTCTTCTTCGCCGACACGCTCGCGAACGAAATCTACGTGTTCGATTGCGACCTTGCCGCCGGGAGGATCGACAACCGGCGCACCATCGTGGCCGGCTTCGCGCGCGGCCTGCCGGACGGTTCCTGCCTCGATGCGGACGACCGGCTCTGGAACTGCCGGGTGGCGGGAGGCGCGGCCGTCGCGGGGTTCGACGGAGCCGGCCGTCTCATGCAACTTATCGAGCTGCCGGCAAGCTGGCCTACGAGCTGCACATTCGGCGGCACGGACCTTTCCACCCTCTACGTGACCTCGGCGCGTTTCACCATGACGAACGATCATCTCGATATGCATCCGCTGGAGGGCGGGCTATTCGCGGTCGAGGGCGTGGGACACGGCGTCGAAGAGCCGAAATTCGGGCAGGCGTCCGACAAGTTCCCTTCTGTTTCGGAGACAGCGTGATGAGCGATTTCAATGGCAAGAGCATCATCGTCACCGGCGGCAGCCTCGGCATGGGTCTCGCCTGTGCCCACCGCTTTGCTGCCGGCGGCGGCAAGGTGACGATCGTGGCGAACGACAAGGCTTCGGTCGACGAGGCCGTGGCTTCCATCGGGGACAATGCCGCCGGGTTCGTCGGCGACGTCCGCTCCACGGCCGACATGGAAGCGGCGGTTCAGGCCGCGGTATCGCGTTACGGGGGCGTCGACATTCTTGCCTGCTGCGCCGGCATCCAGCGCTACGGCACCGTGGTCGACACGCCGGATGAGGTCTGGGACGACGTTCTCGACATCAATCTGAAGGGCATCTTTCTCGCCTCCAAGTTCGCCATTCCGGAAATGCGCAAGCGCGGCGGCGGCGCGATCGTCGCCATCTCTTCCGTGCAGGCCTATGCTTCGCAGGCGGGCGTCGCCGCCTATACGGCGAGCAAAGGCGCGATCAATGCACTCGTGCGCGCCATGGCGCTGGATCACGCCGGAGACAATATCACGGTCAATGCCGTGTGCCCCGCCTCCATCGATACCCCGATGCTGCGCTGGGCCGCCGATCTGTGGAAAGGCGAAGGCACCGCCGAGGCGACCCTCGAAGCCTGGGGCAAAGGACATCCGCTGGGCCGCGTCGGCAAACCGTCCGAAGTCGCGGAGCTGGTTGCCTTCCTCGCCGGCGACAAGGCCCGCTTCATCACCGGCGCCGACATCAAGATCGACGGCGGCGCTCTTTCCAAGCTCGGCATCGTCATTCCAGATTGACCGGAAGGCCCGTCATGAAACCGCTTCCCGATTTTCGCTCGAAAGACTTCCTGCTCGCCCATATGCGCGAGATCATGGATTTCTACCATCCGATCTGCCTCAACGAGGAAGACGGAGGCTATTACAACGAATACCGCGACGACGGTTTCATCACCGACCGGAAGACCCAGCACCTCGTCTCCACCACGCGCTTCATCGTCAACTATGCGACTGCCGCGGTGCTGTTCGAGCGAACGGACTTCGCGGAAGCGGCCGCCCATGGCGTAAGATATCTCGACGAAGTTCATCGCGATCCGGAGCATGGCGGCTATTTCTGGCTGATGCGCGGCCGCGATGCCGCGGATGCGACGAAGCATTGCTACGGCCACGCCTTCGTGTTGCTCGCCTATGCGACGGCCATGAAGGCCGGAATTCCCGGTATGGGCGCCCGGGTTTCGCAGACCTGGGATCTGCTCGAAAGCCGCTTCTGGGAGCCGGACCGCGAACTCTACAAGGACGAAATCAGCCGCGACTGGGGGGCGACTTCGCCCTATCGGGGGCAGAACGCCAACATGCACATGACCGAGGCGATGCTGGCGGCCTACGAAGCGACCGGCGAGATCCGTTACCTGGACCGCGCCGAAACGCTCGCCCGCCGCATCTGCGTCGAGCTTGCCGCCAACACTCAGGACGTGGTCTGGGAGCACTATCGCGAGGACTGGTCGATCGACTGGGATTACAACAAGGACGATCCGAAGCACCTCTTCCGTCCCTACGGCTACCAGCCGGGCCACATGACGGAATGGACCAAGCTGCTCCTGATCCTCGAGCGCTATCGCCCGCAGGACTGGATCCTGCCGAAAGCCGTGCTTCTCTACGAGACGGCCTTGGCGAAGAGCGCCGACCTCGAATTCGGCGGCATGCATTACAGCTACGGCCCCGACGGCAAGCTCTACGACCTCGACAAATATCATTGGGTCCATTGCGAGACGATTGCGGCCGCGGCCGCGCTCGCCGCACGCACCGGCCGGGAACGCTACAAGCAGGATTACGAAAGGCTCTGGCGCTACAGCTGGCGGCACCTGATCGATCACGAATACGGCTGCTGGTTCCGCATTCTCTCGCCCGACGGTGTGAAGCAGAGCGACATCAAGAGCCCTGCAGGCAAGACCGACTACCATCCATTCGGTGCCTGCTACGAAATCCTGCGCGTGCTGGGGGAGGCGCAATAGGAGGGGCCGTTTCCCGGCGGACACGGCAGGCCGTCGCCTGCCACGTCCGCCCTAGCCTTCGCACCAGCAAGCCTGCATTGGAGCCTCCCATGAAGCCACCCAGGATCACCGACATTCGCGCGACCACCGTCACCGTTCCGCTGGAGGCGCCGCTGCGTCATTCCAATGGCGCACATTGGGGGCGGTTCGTGCGTACCATCGTCGAGGTGGAAACCGATGTGGGCATCATCGGCCTCGGCGAAATGGGCGGAGGAGGGGAGAGCGCCTAGGCGGCGTTCCGGGCGCTGAAGCCCTATCTCGTCGGCCATGATCCCTTCGAGCTGGAAAATCTCCGCTTCATGATCTGCAACCCGACCGCCAGCCTCTACAACAACCGTACCCAGATGCATGCCGCCATCGAGTTCGCCAGTCTCGACATCATGGGGAAATTTCTCGGCGTGCCCGTCTGCGATCTCCTCGGCGGCAGGATGCGCGATACGGTGCCTTTTGCCAGCTACATGTTTTTCCGCCTTCCCAACAAGGACACCGGCGAGGGCGAGACGCGCACGGCGGATCAGCTCATCGAGCAGACGCTGGCGCTGAAAAAGAAGTGCGGATTCACCTCGCACAAGCTGAAGAGCGGCGTCTTCGCGCCGGATTACGAGCTGGAGGTCTTTCGCGCTTGGGCGAAGGCCCTCGGCCCCGACAGCGTCCGCTACGACCCGAACGCGGCGTTCAGTGTCGAGGAGGCGATCCGTTTCGCCAAGGGCATCGAGGATCTCAACAACGACTATTACGAGGACCCCACCTGGGGGTTGAACGGCATGCGGCGGGTGCGCGAGAACACGACCATGCCGCTCGCCACCAATACCGTCGTTGTGAATTTCGAGCAGCTGGCCGCCAATATCCTCAATCCCGCCGTGGACGTGATCCTGCTCGACACCACCTTCTGGGGCGGCATCCGCCCCTGCGTGAAGGCGGCGGGCGTCTGCGAGACCTTCCAGCTCGGCATCGCGGTGCATTCGTCAGGCGAACTCGGCATCCAGCTCGCCACGATGCTGCATCTCGGCGCGGTTCTCCCGAACCTCGTCTTCCACGCGGATGCGCATTATCACCAGCTGACCGACGATATCATCGTCGGCGGCCCGATGCGCTACGAGAACGGCGCCATCAAGGTACCGACGGCGCCCGGTCTCGGGGTCGAGCTCGATCGCGACAAGCTCGGGCAGTACGCCGACCTCCATAAGACGCTCGGCGGCTATCCCTACGACCGGGATCCCTCCCGCCCCGGCTGGTTTTCCGTTGTCCCGAACACCCGATGGGCGGACCCCACCGACGATCGCGTCGTCGATTATTGAGGCGGCAAGCCTCCGGACGCAAGGCAACTCCAATCTTGCTTCCTTTATCGCCAGCAGGAACTTGGCCGCCATGCCTGGGATTGGCGCGATAACGAAGGCTCTCCCCCAAAACCATGGGCTGGACAGGCCCGCTCCGGACGGCCACCCCGATCTACGCTACGCCGTTTGCGGCACCATGGTCGCCGAACCCGGCTTCCTCAACAGCAGAACCGAGATCGCGGCGATCACGCACATGACGCCAGCGATCTGCAATGCCGGCATGTATGTGTCGAAGTCGCTCTTGACGTAGCCGGCACCGAAGGCGGCAGTCGCCGCGCCAAGCTGATGCCCGGCAAACACCCAGCCGAAGACGAGGCCAGCCTTTTCGCGTCCGAATTTCTCGGCTGCGATCTTAACCGTCGGCGGAACGGTCGCCACCCAGTCGAGGCCGTAGAAGACCGCAAAGACCGACAATTCTACGAAGCTGAAGCCCGAAAGAGACAGGTAGATCAGCGACAAACCACGCAGGCCGTAGAACCAGAAAAGCAGCCGGCGATTGTCATAGCGGTCGGAGAGCCAGCCGGCAAAGATCGTACCGAAGAAGTCGAAGATGCCGATCACGGCCAGCGTGCTCGCCGCCGTTACCGCAGCCATACCGAAATCGCCGCAGATGGAGATCCAGTGCGTCTGGATAAGTCCGTTGGTGGAAAGCCCGCACACGAAGAAGGTTCCGAACAGGACCCAGAAAGTGGCGCTGCGGGTTGCTTCGCGGAGCGCGACGAGCGGAGAGACAAGCGTCGCCAGCAGCTTGTGGTCCTGCTTCGGCGGCTTCGACACAGCAGTGTCGCCAAAGGCTGGCAGACCGACATCGGCGGGATGATCCCGCATCAGGAGGAGCACCAGCAACATGGCTGCCGCGATGACGGCAACGGTGACCGTCAGCGCCGCGCGCCACCCATAGGCTTCGGTCAAAGCGGCGAGAAGAGGAAGGAAAACGAGCTGGCCGGTTGCATTGCTCGCGGTCATCAGGCCGACGACGAGTCCCCGGCGCGTGGAGAACCAACGAGCCGCAACCGTCGCGCCGAGCACCAGCGCGGTCATGCCGGTGCCGATGCCGATTACCACGCCCCAAAGTGCCACAAGCTGCCAGACTTCGGTCATGAACAGCGAGACGATGAGGCCGCCCATGATGAACGCCAGTGCCGTCGTGACTACCTGCCGCACGCCAAAATGGTTCATGAACGCGGCGGCGAACGGCCCGAGCAGGCCGAAGAGCACGAGACGGACGGCCATGGCCGAGGAAATATCGGCAATGTCCCAGCCAAATTCCTCGTGAAGCGGCTGGATCATAACGCCGGCCGAGCCCATAGCGCCGGCTGTTGCCAGCATGGTGAGGAAAGTGGTGGCGGCGACCACCCATCCATAATGAAGATTTCTGCCGGCCATCCAGCGGGCGGCGCCATCGGAGATCATTTCGTCGTGCCTTTCCTGATTTTGCCGCAGTGGCGGCGAATTTTTGCGGGTATATGCCCGTTTTTGGATAAAATCAGAGTGCTCTAAGGAGATCCAGCAGTTGCTTCGTCTTCTCCGGTCCGAGCCGGATCTCGATATTCTCCTGGACACTGTCCCAAAGGGGAGCCCCTTTCTCGAGAAGATGGCGGCCCTTCTCCGTCAATGTCAGCATGGCCTCCCGCTGGTCTTCACCGTGACCTATCGCGACCAGTCCCATGCGCTCCAGCACTTTCGTATTGCGGCCCACCGTCGAGCGGTCGAGTTCCACCTTGCCAGCCAGCTCAGTGAGCGAGACCGGCTCCAGGCGGTTGATGTTGCGCAGCAGGCTGAACTGGCCGATATTCACGCCGAGCGGCGCCAGCGCCTCGTCGTAATAGGACGAGACCTTTCGGGAGGCTTGGCGCAGCACGATGCAGTGACATGTTTCGCTTGGCATGAAAACGGGTATATACCCGCTCTCTCTTTTAGGCAAGCCGGCGGATATCGGAAAAGAGCACGTTTCGAAAAATCGTCATCCTGACAGTTGTTGGACAGCTAATGAGCCACATCAGTCGGCGCGAATGCATCGGATCGTGAACATTTCGAAAGGCACATGAATGGAACGGCGTGATTTCCTCAGGGGCTTGGCCTTGCTTGCCGCTTGCCCGCTCTGCGTCAAGACGGCCTTCGCCGCGGAGGGGGTGCACTGGAGCTATGAGGGTGAAGAAGGCCCCGAGCATTGGGGTTCTCTAGCCACGGAGAACACTGCCTGTTCCGCGGGCTCGCAGCAATCGCCGATTGACATCCGCGGTGCGGTCAAAGCCGATATTCCGGAGCTCACGACGGACTGGAAGAGTGGCGGCACGATTCTCAACAATGGCCATACGATACAGGTTAAGGCCGCAGGCGGTACGCTCCGGCGCGGCGACAAGTCCTATGATCTGGTGCAATATCACTTCCATGCGCCGAGCGAGCATTTCGTCGACGGCAAAAGCTTCCCGATGGAAGCGCACTTCGTCCACAAGGATGCCGAGACCGGCGCGCTCGGCGTGCTGGGCGTCTTCCTTGTACCCGGGGCGAGAAACTCGACCTTCGCAAGCCTGGCAGCGAAGTTCCCGCAGAACCCCGGCGAAGAATCACCGCTCATCACCGATGACCCGAAAGGCCTCCTGCCATCCTCGCTTAGCTATTGGACGTATGAGGGATCACTGACCACTCCTCCCTGCAGTGAGATCGTCGATTGGATGGTGGCGATGGAAGCGGTAGAAGTGGACCCGGCCGACATCAAGAAATTCACCGCATTGTATTCGATGAACGCACGACCCGCGCTTGCCGGCAATCGCCGCTATGTTCTAAGCTCCGGTTGATCAACGGTCACGGGCAAGCATGTGTCTTGCTGTCGTAGTCCGGTTCGGCGCGGCTTATCGCAATGGCCGGCTTGACCGGTTGCAAATGGCGCTCACGCGACTACCTTCAACGGGGCCACCCTCCCTTGGAGACAGGGAGGGTGATGACCGGGAGCAAGTCATGTGCCGAAACATAAAACCCCTGTTCAATTTCGACCCGCCGGCGACGGACGAGGAAATCCGTGACGCGGCGCTGCAGTTCGTGCGCAAGCTGAGCGGAACGACCAAACCGTCGAAACGCAATGAGGCCGCCTTCGAGCGCGCGGTCGATTCGATCGCGGCATGCGCTCGCGAACTTCTGGACGCGCTGGAGACTTCGCAGCCTCCACGCAATCGTGAGGAAGTAGCGGCAAAGGCCCGCGAGAGATCGGCGATGCGGTTCGCATGATAGTCGACCGGCCCGAAAGTGCACTGCCCATCAGACGGTCACGACAATTTTGCCGAACTGTTCGTTGGACTCCAGAAAACGGTGCGCCTCGACGATCTGGTCGAATGGGAACGTCCTGGCGATGATGGGCCTCAGGGCGCCCGCCTCCAGACCATCCAGAATGAATGCCTTGGCGAGTTCCAGCCGCTCAGGATCGGCGAGCAGTTCGTGGACCAGGTAACCACGCAGCGTCAGTGATTTGCTCAGCACGGCAAACAGCGGGAACGGCGTCTTTTCCCGGCTTAGTCCGCCGTACTCGACAAGTATGCCGCCCGATGCCATCGCGGCCGCCAACGGCTCGAAGATAGGGCCGCCTACGGGATCGAACACGACGCGAATTCCCTGCTGTCCCGAAACCCGTTTCAGCTGCGCCTCCAAGTCCTCCTCCATGGAGGCGATGACATGCGCCGCGCCGGCCTCCAGCAGAAGCTGCCGCTTGGCGGAGGTTCGGGTGACGGCTACCGGTATGGCGCCGACCCTGTTGGCGATCTGGATTGCGGCAAGCCCGACACTGCTCGATGCCGCGGTGACGGCGACAAAATCTCCCCTGCGGAGCCCTCCGATATCGACCAGACCGCCATAGGCGGTGAGATACTGCATCCACACAGCGGCCGCCTCTTCAAAGCTTAGCGACGGCGGATGCCCGACGAGGAGTGCGGCAGGAAATATTGCAAGTTCGCCATAGGCGGGCCATCGGGTCATCGATTTCGGCGGCAGCAGGCTGACCGGATCGCCGGGAGCGTACCCTCGAACGCCCGGGCCGACCGCGTCCACAAGGCCTGCTGCCTCAAGGCCGAGGCCCGAAGGAAATGTTGCCGTCTCGATATAGGCGCCCGAGCGGAGCAAAGCCTCGGCCCGGTTAAGGCCCAGCGCCTTGACGCGAATGCGAACCTCATGGGGCCCGGGCTCCGGCACATGCACATCTTCGATCCGCAGCACCTCCGGACCACCCAACTCGTGAAAGCGAACGACGCGCGCCATGGCAAGACTCCAAAACAAATGTATTGAATGAGCTATGACAGCAGTGGTTCAGCCGATAAATGGGGAGAAAGGCAGCACAGTAGAAACGGAGAGTTTTTAATATGGATCGCCTGACCAGCATGGCTGTATTCGTCAAAGCGGTCGACCTCGGCTCATTCGCCGCCGCAGCGGAAGCCCTTGGACTATCAGGGCCGATGGTCGGCAAGCATGTTCGATCGCTGGAGGATCGGCTTGGCGTGCAGCTTATCAACCGCACCACCCGGCGGCAGAGCCTGACGGAGTTCGGTTATGTCTATTACGAACGCTGCCGGGTGGTGCTCGCGGAAGCGCAGGCAGCGGATGCGCTTGCAGCAGACCAGCTTTCCGAACCGCGCGGCAGATTGCGTGTGACGATGCCGGTCCATTTCGGCCGGCACTGCGTCACCCCTGTGTTGCTGGAACTCGCCCGAAAATACCCGACGCTGGAACTTGACCTCTCGTTCAACGACCGCATCATCGATCTTGCCGAAGAGGACTATGATCTCTCCATCCGCACCGGCGTGTTGGAGGATAGGGCCGGATTGATTGCCCGTCGTGTCGCACGCCAGCCGATGATCGTGTGCGCCTCACCCTCCTATCTGGAATCGCATGGCTGCCCCGAGACCCCCGAGGATCTGGCCCAGCACTCGGCAGTCGTCTATCGCCGGTCCGGGCCCGTCCCGCCCTGGCTTTTTCCGAGACAGGGGCAATCCCCGGTGGAGGTGATGCCGCTCCACCGGTTCCGCCTCGACGACCTCGACGCGATCGCCGATGCCGCCGCACGAGGGCTAGGGCTTGCATGGCTTCCCTACTGGCTGGTGCGGGGGCGGATCGAGGCGGGCACGCTTGTCCGGCTTCTGCCGGAGCAGCCGCCGTTTCTTTATGATTGCCATGCAGTGTGGCTGCAGACGCCGCACCTGCCGCTCAAAGTTCGCGTTGCCGTCGATACCTTGGCGGCGCAATTGCCGAGCTTCATGAACTGAAATGAGGGTTGCTCGCCAGGCTGCTTGCAGTGCCGGCAGGAACTGCTGGGATAGAGCGTTGAAATTCGCCGATATCCGCCGCTCATAGGAGCGCACGCATGGCAGTCTCACGACGAATATCTCCAACCGTGGGAAGGACTTGCCGTCCGTGGCGAGCTCGCCGCAAATAACGTCTTCATGCGTGCGCTTCAGGAAGTTTGGTTTTGATATTCACGATCCCGCCCTGGGCACCGAGCCCCTTACTTCAGTGCCGACGAAGCCTATGCCGGCCGGCTCGTTTCCGCCGGATCGAGATCCCGCAAAGGACCGGCCGTAAAGCCAGCATTGAACGTCTCCGCCAGGTGCAAACGAGTTCGTTGTCGGATGCCGGTATACGACATCTGATTGCTGCTACACAGCTCCGCGGGACCGACAAAGCCCGCCGGACGGACAAGCTCGTCCCTCGAAAGATGCTGGTAAGGTAATGTGAACCGGAAAGCCCCGGCGTTCTGAGCAGGCAAATGGACGACTATGCCTGGCGCAGGAGCGTCCGGGCACTTTGCTCGTCGGTAATCAGCACTGTCGGCTGCACGAGCTTCATGGCTCCGAGCATCGCATCGGCCTTGTCGGCACCACCGGAGGCTAGAATGCGCAAGGGCGCCCGCCGGATGCGGTCAACGTCCACGGACATGACGAGCTCATTGATCGGATGGTCCAGTACGTTGCCGTTCTTATCGTAGAAGTGGAACAGCAAATCGCCAACTGCGCCCCGGCTGGAGAGATCCGATTGCTGCTTCTCGGTCAGAAATCCACCGCGATAGAATGTGGTCGCAGACGCAATTCCGCCGACGCTGACGATAACGGCATCCAGATTGTCCGCCATATCCAGGATCTCCTGGATGCCGCAGCGTTTGATGAGGGCTTCCTTGGTCGCAGCGCTGTCGACCATGGCCGGCGCCGGTATCAAATAGCCTTCCCCTTGAAAGACCTGGGTGAAGCGCCACGCAAACTCAGCCGGATTGAAACGCCTTACCTGGCTCACGCCTCCGAGCAGCGAAATCACCTTAAAATCGGCAAGATTTCGGCTGCTGATCGAGGACAGTGATGCAAAGAGCGTTCTCCCCCACCCGACACCGACAGTCATTCCAGGCTTCATCGCGTCCGACAGGAATGCTCCGGTCGCGGCGCTGATGGGCGGAATAGGATCCGCATCCGGTTCCGAGATCGGCGCAACGATCGCCTGCTGCACTCCGAAAGTCGTCTCCAGCAAGCGCTCGAGGCGAACTATTTCCGACAATTCGCCTTCGATCGCAATCTTCACTTCGTTCCGGCTGCGTGCCTCGGCCAGCATGCGCACGACCGTCACCCGGCCGACCCCAAGGACATCGGCGATGTCGTTCTGGGTCATCTGCTCTACGTAATACATCCACGCGGCACGGATGCGCATTCTGTCGACGCGGTTTCCAGGAGATTGTCGACTTGCAGGATTGGTCTCTTCGGCCTCGGCGGATGCCGATCGAACGTTCTTTTGTCGGGCCACGTCGCGTAAAATATCCCTTGGTAGAAGCAGGTCGGTTGTGTGTAGCAACACTTCACGTCTTTGAAAATCCGCGATAGCGGCAAGAGATTGATTCAGGTCCTCGAAGGAGGACATACGACCGAAGGGCACGCCCGTCAGCCGACGGATGCGGGCGCGGACATGATTTTCGGCAGCTGGAATGACGTTGCCGATGCGCTCGAGGCGGAATTGCAAGAATAGGCTCCGCCTATAATCAAGCCTTAGATCGCCCCGCTTTCGCACGGCGTAATACCGCCAAGAAGTGTCAACCGGGGACGCAGGCCGTGGAGGCGCAGCCCGTCACCCGCGCAGGCCCGGCGCCTCTTGCCCGGTGCGCTCCACATATTCGCTGTAACCACCGCCATATTGATTGATCCCGTCAGGCGTAAGCTCCAAAACGCGATTGGAAAGTGCCGACAGGAAACGGCGATCGTGCGAAACGAACAGCATCGTGCCCTGATAGGCCGAGAGCGCCTTGATCAGCATTTCCTTCGTATCGAGGTCGAGGTGGTTGGTCGGTTCGTCGAGGACGAGGAAGTTCGGCGGGTCGAACAGCATTGCGGCCATCACCAGCCGCGCCTTCTCACCGCCGGAGAGCACCCGGCATCGCTTCTCGACGTCATCGCCGGAAAAGCCGAAACAGCCGGCCAGCGCTCTAAGCGGCGCCTGTCCGGCCTTGGGAAAGCGTTCTTCCAGCCATTGCAGAATGGTGCTCTCGCCGTCGAGCAGATCCATGGAATGCTGGGCGAAATAGCCGAGCTTGACGCTGGCGCCGAGTGACACGCTGCCCTTATCGGGGTTGGTGGTGCCGGTGACCAGCTTGAGCAATGTCGATTTACCCGCGCCGTTGATGCCCATGATGCACCAGCGTTCGCGCCGGCGCACCATGAAATCGAGGCCATCATAGATCGTCCTGCTGCCATAGGTCTTGTGGACGCTCTTGAGGTTGACGACGTCTTCGCCGGAGCGCGGGGCCGGCAAGAACTCGAAGGCGACGGTCTGGCGACGGCGCGGCGGCTCGACGCGGTCGATCTTTTCGAGCTTCTTCACCCGGCTCTGAACCTGCGAGGCGTGCGAGGCACGGGCCTTGAAGCGTTCGATGAACTTGATCTCCTTGGCGAGCATGGCCTGCTGGCGCTCGAACTGGGCCTGCTGCTGTCTCGCGTTCAGCGCACGCTGCTCTTCGTAGAACCCATAATCTCCGGAATAGGTCGCCAGCGCGCCCCCGTCGATCTCGATGATCTTGGTGACGATCCGGTTCATGAACTCGCGGTCGTGCGACGTCATCAGCAGAGCGCCGTCATAGCCTTTCAGGAAGTCCTCCAGCCAAATCAGACTTTCGAGATCGAGATGGTTGCTCGGTTCGTCGAGCAGCATGACGTCCGGGCGCATCAGAAGGATGCGGGCGAGCGCCACGCGCATCTTCCAGCCGCCCGACAGCTTGGCGACGTCGCCGTCCATCATCTCCTGGCTGAAGCTGAGGCCGGCGAGCACCTCGCGGGCACGTCCCTCGAGCGCATAGCCATCGAGCTCTTCGTATCGCGCCTGCACCTCGCCGTAGCGTTCGACGATCGCATCCATTTCATCCATGCGATCCGGGTCCGACATGGCCGTCTCGAGTTCACGCAGCTCCGCCGCCACGGCGCTGACCGGGCCTGCCCCTTCCATCACCTCGGCGACGGCCGACCGACCGGCCATCTCGCCGACATCCTGATTGAAATAGCCGATCGTCATGCCCTTCTCGACCGAGACCTGCCCCTCGTCGGGCAGTTCCTGACCGGTAATCATCCGGAAGAGGGTCGTCTTTCCCGCTCCGTTCGGCCCGACGAGCCCGATCTTTTCGCCGCGGTTCAACGCTGCCGAGGCTTCGATAAAGAGTATGCGGTGACTGTTGGACTTGCTGATGTTTTCGATGCGGATCATGCGGAAGACGGCCTATCTGGTTGCGGGCACCCCTATGCCACGGGTTGGCGTAGCTGTCACGCCGGCCGGACGCATCTTCTTCTCGGCAATGCTATGCCACGCGCGGCGGCTCCCAACTAGCCGACGCATGGTACACGCCGGTGGATATGCCCCCTCACCTCGCTGGCGTGAGCAACCGACAGGTCTAGGCCACCTGGTCTGAGCCCCCCGACCATCAGGCCGAATTAAGGTGTTAACCGAGACGAGGTATAAGCGCACCTGCGGATCAGACCTCGGCGCATCGGACGCGAGGTACCGACCGGACTTCAACCCCGATGACCTGGGAAAACGATGCCTGCAACCACGACGTATGCGACGACTGGTAACGCCTATATCGACGGCCTCCTTGGCGACTGGAAATGGGCGATCAAGGACTTCACGTTCAGTTTCCCGACCAGCGCCTCATTCTATGGCGCCGGTTATGGCAATGGCGAGCCGCTGAAGGGCTTTGCGGTCTTGAACGCCGCACAGCAGGCGGCCACGCGAGCAGCCCTTGATCAGTTTTCCGCCGTCGCCAACGTGTCGTTCGCCGAGATCACGGAGAGTGCGACCAAGCACGCCGATCTCCGCCTCGCCTCGTCCGACGCTCCGAGCACCGCCTGGGCCTATTTCCCTTCGACCGCGGGGGAAGGCGGCGACGCGTGGTTCAACCAATCATCCGGCCACTACAGCCGCCCGGTCAAGGGAAACTACGCCTATGTGACATTCCTTCACGAGACCGGCCACGCGCTTGGACTGGAACACGCCCATGAGGGTAACGTCATGCCCGTGAACCGCGACTCGATGGAGTACACGGTGATGAGCTACCGTTCCTATGTCGGTGCCTCGACCACGACCGGCTATACCAACGAGACCTGGGGATATGCGCAATCGCTGATGATGTACGATATCGCTGCCTTGCAGCATATGTACGGCGCGGATTTCACCACCCAGAGCGGAAACACGACATATCGCTGGAGCCCGACGTCGGGCGAGATGTTCACCAATGGGATCGGTCAGGGTGCCCCTGGCGGCAACAAGATCCTGCTTACCGTATGGGATGGCGGCGGAACGGACACCTACGATTTCTCAAATTACACGACTGCACTGAAGGTCGATCTGCGCCCGGGCGAATGGACGACCACCTCGGCCGCGCAGTTGGCGAAGCTGCACTACGACGGTTCGAAGGTGGCGATCGGCAATATTGCCAACGCGCTACAGTTTCAGGGCGACACGCGCTCCCTCATCGAGAACGCGAAGGGTGGCACAGGCGGCGACACGATCACCGGCAATGCCGCTGCAAATGCTCTTTGGGGTAACGGCGGCAGTGACAGGCTGACCGGCGGCGATGGCAACGACAATCTTGTCGGCGGCACGGGTGCCGACCGGCTCGACGGCGGCAATGGCACCGATCTTGCAAACTATTACAACGCCACGGCCGGCATCGTTGCCGATCTTTACTCACCCGGTTCCAATACGGGGGAAGCGGCTGGCGATACATATGTATCGATCGAGCGGCTCTACGGTTCAGCCTTCAACGACATCCTTCGCGGAGACAATGGCGCAAACCTCCTGAACGGCCTTGCAGGTAACGACATGCTGAATGGGCGTGACGGCAACGACACCCTGATCGGCGGTAACGGCGCCGATCGGCTGATTGGCGGCAGCGGCGCGGATACCTTTGTTTTCGAGACGACGGCGCAATCGGCACCGGCCTTCCGGGACGTGATCGATGATTTCGCCTCCGGCGTCGACCGGATGGATTTGCGTTCAATCGACGCGAACAGCAATGCGGTCGGAGACCAGGCATTTCTATTTATCGGCAGCAATGCGTTCCACGGCAAAGCAGGTGAACTTAACTTCAGGAGTGGGATAGTGTCGGGTGACGTCAATGGCGATGGGCTTGCAGATTTCCAGATCAAGGTGATGAATCTGTCGGCTCTTTCCGGAAGCGATTTCCTGCTTTGAGGGGTTGGAAAAGCCATGAGCGAATGGATCGATTTTGAGCGCTGGCCGGATTGCAAGCGCATGGAGCGCCCCGGGATCGTCTTCGAGGTCACCAACGGAGATCAGACCCTGCTCACTGGTTGCGTCGTGCCGCTGCCGTTGCCGTCTGACTGGGTAGTTCATCCTCTGCGCTTTCGCGCCGTGCCGCAGCCTCGGCCTCGGCACTCTTCGCCACTACCGAAGCCGGCAGGTCCGCAGGAGTAAGTACAACACGGACCAGGCTGCCGGTCGCCAGCCTGGTCGATCAGGTGCAGCATCGATGTCTCCCGCCTTGCGGAATCGAAGCGCCATGGACGTGCTGCGCCGCAGCTATTAGACTCCTTCGGATTATACGCGGAAGCAATGGTGATCGCTGGCGGCCTGCTTGTCGCTCGCGCCATCCTCAGCATCCGCGAGGTCCCGTCGACGGCGATCCCAGGACGGATTGCGGCGGCCGTTTTTGCTCGCTTCGATCAGGCGAGTGAACAAGCCGCGGCTAGCTTAACCACGCTGCTGGAGGATTGATGAACACCCTTGCTCCCCGTCTCACGGACCTCGCTCACGGTGGCGGTTGCGGCTGCAAACTCGCGCCCTCCGTTCTACAGCAGCTTCTTGCCACTCAACCGGCTGCCCGACCTTTTGCCCAGCTCCTCGTCGGCAACGACATGGCCGATGATGCCGCCGTATGGCAGGTGGACGACAACACCTGCGTGATTGCCACCACCGATTTCTTCATGCCGATCGTCGACGATCCGCGAGACTTCGGGCGGATCGCCGCGACCAATGCCATTTCCGATGTTTACGCCATGGGCGGAAAGCCGATCCTGGCATTGGCGATTGTCGGAATGCCGATCAACAAGCTCGATTCGACAACGATCGCGAAGATTCTCGAGGGCGGCGCTTCGATCTGCGCCGAGGCGGGCATTCCCGTCGCCGGCGGCCATTCCATCGATTCCGTCGAGCCGATTTACGGCCTCGCAGTCATCGGCCTCTGTCATCCGAGCGAGGTTCGCCGCAATGGCGGCGTAAAAGCCGGAGACGCGCTCATCCTGACCAAGGCGATTGGCATCGGCATCTATTCGGCAGCCATCAAGAAGAACGCGCTGCCGCCCGGCTGTTACGAGGAAATGATAGACTCCACGACGCTGCTCAACCGCATCGGCGCGGACCTAGCCGCCGATCCCGATGTCCATGCGATGACCGATGTCACCGGTTTCGGAATCCTCGGACACGGACTTGAGATGGCCCGTGCGTCTCAGCTTTCCCTCACCCTGAGGCTTTCCGAGATCCCCTACTTGTCACAAGCTTACATGCTTGCCGAACAGGGCTTCATCACCGGTGCCTCGGGGCGCAACTGGGCAAGCTACGGCGCCGACGTGGTGCTTCCCGACGACCTCCCGGACTGGCAGCGCCTGCTGCTTGCCGACCCGCAGACCTCGGGCGGTCTGCTGGTCGCATGTGCTCCGGAAAAGGCTGGCGCATTGGTCGAAAAGATCCGCCTCGCGGGTTACCCGCTTGCGAGCATTGTCGGAACCGCGGAAGCAGGCTCGGCTCAGATCACGGTGACTTCCTGATATCGATTGCTCGGGGAACAAGCGTTCCCGAACATCGTTGGTGGCGATGAAAAGGAGATCGCCATGACCAACCTCGCACTGACCCGGCCTCTCGCCCCCGTTCTGGCCACTTTCTGCCTCCTGATCGCCCTCGCCCCGAATCCGGCACCGGCACAGAACGCGAATGAGAAAGCCGATTGTGCCGCGGCTGCCGGCAAGGCGGAGCCGGCAACGCCTCCCGACCGCGCCAGCGCTGACGGCACCGCGCCCGGCAACAGCGGGTCCACGGGCTGGACCGGAGGAACGGGTGGCGCGCATATCGGCACCAATCCCCAAGGGGCGACTGCAGGCTCGACAACCTGGCAGCCGCCGACGGCGCGCGGCATCGATCTCGCCGCGGCACCCGAAACCCCGCCACCGAAAACCCCGGCACCGGGAACCCAGACGCCGGGAACCCAGGCACCGGCCGACTGCTGAAGATACCGCCGTGACGGTGTCAATTCTGTTTCCAAGCGTTGAGCATGGTAGTAATTTGGCCGGAGAGCGCGTTTTCACGCCGCAATCAGACGGGAGCTGAGGCCATGCTGAACCGCCGCCGATTTCTGACGAATGCTGCGACAGCCGCAATCGCGACTGCCTGGGTTTCAAGAGGCGGCACGCAAGCCCGTGCCGAGGAGGCCGCAAGAGATACCGGCTGGCGAACTTTCGAGATTATCACCAAGATCGACCTTCAACCGGCCGAAGGTCCGGCGCAGCTCTGGCTGCCGGTCGTCCGGCCTGCGGGTGACTATCAGAAGGCGGAGGCTCCGCGCTGGGTATCGAACAGCACCGACATCCGTATCGAGAAAGATCCCGCCTCCGGCGCCGACATTCTGCGCGTCATTTGGCAGGGCGAGCCACAACGCGTCATCGAGGTCACTCAGCGCGTAGCCACGCGAAATCGCCGCGTGACAGGCAAGATCACGGCGACGGAGGCGGAATTGCAGCATGAGTTGCGCGGCACCCACAGCATGCCCGTGGACGGCATCGTCAAGACAACCGCCATGCGCATTATCGAAGGTCGGGATCGACCCGAAGAACGTGCTCGGGCGATTTACGATTGGGTGATCGACAATACGTTCCGCGACGCGAGTATCGACGGCTGCGGCGTCGGCAACGCCAGAGACATGCTGGAAAGCGGCTATTTCGGCGGCAAGTGCGCAGACATATCGAGCTTGTTCGTGTCGCTCGCCCGCGCCGTCGGCCTGCCCGCTCGCGACGTCTTCGGCATCCGAGTGGCCGATTCCGCAGACTTCAAGAGCCTCGGCCGTTCCGGAGACATCACCAAGGCGCAGCACTGTCGCGCCGAAGTCTATCTCGACGCTCATGGCTGGGTTCCGGTCGATCCGGCTGATGTCCGCAAGGTCGTGCTCGAAGAAAACCTGCCGCTCGACAATCCCGCCGTCCGTGCTTTCCGCGAAAAAGCTTACGGCAACTGGGAAATGAATTGGGTGGGCTACAACACGGCTCGGGATTTCGTTCTGCCCGGAGGAGAGTTGCGACAGGGGTTCCTGATGTATCCTGCCGCTGTTACCTCGCGCGGCGAGCTGGACTGCCTCAATCCGCAGACCTTCGCCTATTCGATCACCTCGAGGGAAGTAACAGCCTGAAGGCCGGGCCGACATCCAGGAACGAGGCCGCAGGAGATCGATCAATGCGCCTTGATTTCCTCGACCGTCAGCCGCAATCCATCGGCGTTGAACAAATCCCCCTCCCGGATCAGGGAACGATCCTCATTGAGCTTGAAAACGAGCGATGAGAGCCTCGACTTCGCCTCGCGATCCTCCACGAGGCCTTCGCGGCCAGCCCGGTAAAAGACGGCGCCCGACCAGTCGACGGCGGCGCCGCGGAAAAGCTTCACCATGTCCGGCCAGCGCAATTCGTCCCCGACGACGTGAAGATAGGCCGAGCGCAGCAGATCGACACTGGTCTCGCCGATCCGGAGCAGCACGAAGAGCATGGTGAACGAGCCGGCCTCCCTGTAGGTCGAGACCACCCAATCGTCGAAATCGGTCTCATGCTGTTCGGCGATCACGAACGGTCTCCTGATGGCGGAAGAGAATGGGAGTCGAACCCACCCAAGACAGCCTCGCTGCCCCACCCGGATTTGAAGTCCGGACGCCCCACCGGGGACGAATCTCTTCCCTCACCTGCCTCAGGAACAGACCCTTCGTAAAGATCGAGCCTGTGCGGGTTGACCCGGCGGACGTCGCCACGCCGGATCGTAACTCCCTGACGATCGAAGTATTCCAGGATCTCGATCGCCACCTTTCTACCGTTGTTGACACGGTCGCGGAAGAGACCTGCGGCAAATTCGCCCTGCTCGGCATCGGCCGCGACTTCCCTGATGATTGCGACCATCTCCGCTGTCGTCTGACGGGTGAAGAAATGGTCATGCCGAATCTCGTCGACGCGGCCGAGCCGTGCACAAAATTTGAGGACGCGGCGTATCTCTCGCTCGTCGACGCCCAGCGTTTCGGCGAAATCGCGAACTCGAGGCGGACGGAATCTCTCCTCGCCTTCCAGATGCGGAAGAAGCCGGGCATAGAGCTCCTCCTCCCTGTCGCTCAGCCGGACCTCGTGGCCGGGCAATCGGACGAAGGCGCCTTCGAGCACCAGGCGCGCGCCTGCCTGTTCGGCCCTAAGCGCAACCAGAAAGGCCGGCGGAGGAAGTCGCGGCGTAACCTGCAGCCGCAGGCGCTCGCGACCGATCCCCTGCAGATCGGGATTGTCCACATGAAAGGCGCTCAATACGCGCTGGACCTCGTCGGAAAACATGGCCCGCTGGCGCTTCGACAGCGCATGGCGCACCGCCTGGCCTTCGATGACCTCGCCCGACGCGAACCTGATCGCGTTCTGCAGTTCCGCCTCCGACAGGGCCCGGTCGCGTGCAAAGACATCAAGATCGACGAGAAATGGCGGAACATCCAGCAATGCAGCAAGCGCTTCGCCAGCATTGGACAGGGACGCGGCATTCAAGAAGCTCAACCGCTCGGGAGAGCGCCGCTTGCGCAGGGGCGCCCGCAGATCCAGGAGCCGTCCTCCACCGATCGTGCGCCGGGCTGAAACGTCGCGCAGGATGAATCGGTCGCCAACAGCAGCCGCAACCGGACGGTCGAGCACGAGTTGAACCCGCCCGCGCCGGCCGGGCAACAGCGGTCCCTCAAGCGGCACGATACGAACACCGGTCTCGGCGCTCGCGTGGTGAAAGCGGGCCGAAAACCATTCCCCGATCGGCTTCGCCTCACTTTCAAGCACAGAGAGATCCGCGTCGATCCTGTCACTCGGCGCGTGCAGATGGGGATCGACCACCATGTCGCCCCGGTTGATTGCGTCCTTCGAGATCCCCTCGCCCGCAAGGTTGAGCGCACAGCGTTGTCCGGCAAAGCCGCGCTCGGCCCGCTGGTTCTGAGCATGAATGGAACGCACGCGCGCAGAGCGACCCGCCGGCGAGACCGTCACCTGGTCGCCCACGCCGACGGACCCCGAAAGCACGGTTCCGGTGACCACGGTTCCGGCGCCAGAAAGCGTGAAGCTGCGATCGACGGCGAGCCGGAAACGGCCACCGGCAGTCGATGCCACGGTCGCACGCTCGGCAGCCGCCAGCCGTTCCTTCAACAATTCGATCCCCTGCCCCGCCGCCGCAGAGACGGGAAGTATCTCCGCATCGCGGAGGCTCGTCGACGAAAGCATCGCGCCTATTTCATCCGTCAGGCTCTCGAGGCGGGCAGGATCGGCAAGGTCCGCTTTTGTGATCGCGACCAGTCCGCGGCTGACGCCGAGCAGATCGAGGATCGCGAGATGTTCGAGCGTCTGGGGTTTGATGCCATCGTCTGCCGCAACGACCAGCATGGCATAGTCGATGCCGCCTGCGCCGGCGAGCATGGTATGAATGAAGCGCTCGTGACCGGGGACGTCGACAAATCCGGTAACCGCGTCCTTTGCAAACCGGGCATAGGCAAAGCCGAGATCAATGGTGATGCCGCGCGCCTTTTCTTCCTTGAGTCGATCGGTGTCGACGCCGGTCAGCGCCTTGACGAGCGCCGTCTTGCCGTGATCGATATGACCGGCCGTGCCGACGATCATGGCGCCCTCCCTGAAAGCGGCTCTTGCGCCCGGCGTTGCGCTTCCTGGATCTCCGCCGGCGAAAGACTGTCACGAACCGGTCCCATGAAGGGCTTTGCCAGGGTGCTGCCGCCTTCCGTCGCCCGGATCAGCCAGGCCAAGGCCGCCACGCCATCGCGTATCGTGCCCGCGCCCATATGGCAGGCCGCTCCCAGCATGGCCTGCGCGTCTGCGTCGCCCCTCTCCGCGGCCTTCAGCCACCAGTAAACGGCCTTTTGCGGATCGCGCTCGACACCGAGTGCGTTGTGATGGAGCATGCCGAGCCGCGTCATCGAAGACGCGATGCCGGCTGCAGCGGCACATTCCGCCCAGCGTCGCGCTTCGACCGGATCGGCGGTCATGATCTCGCCTTCCAGGAGCAGCCAGCTCAACATGTCCTGGGCCGGCGCGTCGCCCTTTTCAGCAGCGCGCCGATAATATTCGGCCGCGATGCCGTAATCGGCATCGGCGCCGGCGAGCCCTTGCATGTGCAGGGCGGCATAGTTGCGTTGCCCGACGGGATCCCCGGCTTCGGCCGCCAGGCGCAGCCATTTGAACGCCAGGTCTCGATTCTCCGGCACCCCGAGCCCTTCCGCGAAGCAGGCGCCGATATTGTTCTGCGCCCGCGCCACGCCGGCACGCGCCAGGGGCTCCCAGATGCGCAGCGCCGTCTCGTAATCGCCGGCTCGGGCTCGTGCCAGGGCCTCAGCCATCGGATCGGCCGCGGGCGCCGTCTGGGGCTTATTGCCTCGAAGGCGGTCAAGCCACCGCATCGCCGCTAACCTCGGACAGGGTTTTCAGGAATTCCGCCTCGTCGGACAGACAGCGCAGGTCCAGGACCAGCGCACCGTCCCGCAGGCGCCCCAGGATCGGGCGGGATAGAGACCGGAACAGGGCTGCGAGCGCTTCGAGTGCGCTCCCGCTGGCCGCAGCGATCCTCAGGCCGGCGCTCGGGATCATATCGACGGGAAGCGCCCCGGAGCCGATCTGGCTCGAACAGTTGCAGACCTCGACAGCGTAACCGCTCGGCGCCAGCAGCGCGCCGACCTGCGGCGCGAGCCGCTCCGCCTGTGCCCGCACCTCCGCTTCCCCCCGCGACAGCATGAAAAGTGTGGGCAGGCGCAAAGCCAGCCGATCCGGATCGCGGTAGAGCTTCAAGGTAGCAGCAGTCGCGGCGATACGGATCTTGTCGACACGCAGCGCCCGCTTCAGCGGATTTCGGTTGATCTCGGCGATCAGGTCCTTTCGGCCGACAATGAAACCCGCCTGCGGGCCGCCGAGCAGCTTGTCCCCGGAAAAAGTGACCAGATCGGCTCCTTCGGCGACTGCCTCGCGCACCGTCGGCTCCTTGCCGAGACCATAACGCGACAGGTCGACGAGGCTGCCCGAACCGAGATCATTGAGAAGCACCACACCTGCTTCACGGGCGATTGCCGAAAGCTCGGCACCCGGCACCTCCGCGGTAAAGCCTTCGATCCAGTAATTCGACGTATGGACCTTGAGGATCAAAGCCGTCTCAGGCCCGATCGCCTTAACGTAGTCCTTGGCATGAGTGCGGTTGGTCGTGCCGACTTCAACCAGATCGACGCCGGCGCGCTCCATGATATCAGGCATGCGGAAAGCGCCGCCGATCTCGATCAATTCACCCCGCGAAACGATCGCCTGACGCCCTGCGCCGACCGAGTTGAGAGCGATCAGGACAGCGGCGGCATTGTTGTTGACGACAGTGGCATCTTCCGCTCCCGTCAGTTCGCATAGCAATTCCCGCAAATGGCTGTCGCGTTCGCCGCGCCCGCCGGAGTCGAGATCGAATTCAAGCGCAGCCGCTTCGCGCATGGCCTCAACGGCGGCATCGATCGCCTCCTGCGCAAGGAGGGCCCGGCCGAGATTGGTATGAAGCACCGTGCCCGTCAGATTGAAGAGCGGACGAAGGTTCGAGCGGCTGCGGTCATCGAGCCGGCTCAGCAGAGCGGCAACAATGCCATCCTTGCCCGGCAGCGCCCCACCGCTGCGTACGGCAAGGCGGACTTCACCCAGCACTCTGCGCAGTTCGTCCACCACCAGGGCCCGGCCATGCTGCTCCACAAGCGGCGAAACGGCCGGCGCGTTCAGCATCTGGTCGACGGAGGGCAAGGCACGAAGATCGGCAGGTCCCGACATTGGATCAATAGCCCATCAGGAACGGGTCAAAGCCCGCCCGCTTGTATTCGGTGTCCTTCATCAACAGGTCGAGCCCGAGGCTCGCAACATCATCTGCGACCACGTCAAGCGAAGGGTTCTTGTTCTGGTAGAGGATCTTCATCCAGCTGTTGCAGGTGTCGCAGACTTCCGCCTTGACCGTCGCCTCTTCGTCTCCCGTCTCGACGGCCCGGTAGCCGATGCCCTTGGTGGAACCGCAGGCGAGACATTTGACCCGAACCTCATTCCACATCGTGGCGCAGCAGGAACACGAGGCATAGCGCGCGCCTTCCGCACCATGAAAGCCGATGACCATGGATGCGACCGGCCTGCCGCCGCAGGCGGGACAGACCCCGACCCGGATCGGCACGAGCCTGCTGCCGTCAAGACCGGCAGCGAGGCGCGCCGCATGGATTTGCATTGCGGCAGCAACATAAAGGTGGTGAGCGAGGCTCTCCACCGGCAGGTCATCGGCCATGACGTTGCCGATCATCCAGGTCAGCATTTCCTCGTCCGCCGTCCGGACCTGTGCAAGCGCCTCTGAGGCGGCAGCCGGCTTTTCCAGGGCTTCAGCCTTCTCAAAAAATTGCCGCAGTACCTCGCGGCAATCCGGCGACGAGCCCATCGCTGCGCGATCGATGGGGGGCATGGCATTCGCACGCGCACGCTCGACCCGATCGGCCCGGACCGGCTCCGGCGGGGGCAATGCGGATACGAGCTCGCTCTGGATTCGCGTGATCCCCGCCAGGAAATTGAGATAGGCAGCGAGGTGGCTGCTTTGGGCGAGTGCCTCGAAGCGACTGGCGCGATCGTTGAAGAGGCGTGCCAATTTCGGCATCAGAGCAAATGGCGCCTTGGGGACGCCGCCGATCACCGATGGATCGGGCTGGACAGGGGATACGGACATTTCACCTCGCGGGCCGACCGGCCACAGCTCGTTTTCCGGTTATTCTGCAGGATCGATCCGGCCGCGTCCAGCCAGGTCCTTGAGCCACTTGCGATGGTGCCGCCAGGCCCAGCCACCGGTGACCGAGCCCTTCGTCATCGCGCGGAACGTTCCTCGGGTCCAGAAAGCCGCATAGACATGAACGATGAAGACACAGATGATCAGCACCGCCGCCACCGCATGGGCGAGCACCGCAAAGCGCTTCGTCTCAATCGACGTATAGCTATTGAAGTACTGATCCCAGATGATGACGCCGGTTATGATCAGCGCGACGATCAGCAAGGCCATTGCCCAGAAGATCACCTTCTGGCCGGCATTGTACTTGCCCATTTCCGGCAAGCGGTCCTCGTGTCCGCCGATCACGTCGCGAATGCCCGTGAACCAGCCCATGTCCGCTCTGGTGAAGAGGTTGGCCTTCCAGAGCTGGAAGAAGAAAATATAGAAACTGAAGAAAAGCACCACGCCGATCCATGGGTGCAGCATGCGCGTGTTCTGCCCCCCACCGAACAGGCCGGTCAGGAAAAACAGCGACGGGTGGAACATCGCAAGGCCGGACAGCGCCAGCAGGATCAGGCTGGAGGCCGTGATCCAATGATTGATGCGCTTGCCCGGCCCATAGCGGTCGACTGTGACCGGCGGTCCGCGATGGATGGCATCTTCCGGTTCAAGTTCGCTGGCCTTTGTCATCAGGCGTCCTCCCTGCGGCCTCCGGCGCTATCGACGAGCCTTTCCGCACTCTCTTCGTCTTCCGGCTGCACACGATTGGCCCGGCCGAAGACGCCGTGGAGAAGTGCCCCGGCGGCCACGAGACCCATTGCGGCGAGACCCGTGTATTTGGTCACGCCCTTCCATGCCTGGACCACGGCGGAAATCTTCGGATCGTCCGGCAGATCGGAGTAGATGTGCGGCTTGTCGTTGTGATGCAGCACATACATCACATGCGTGCCGCCAACGCCCGGCGGATCGTAAAGGCCTGCATTCGTATAGCCGCGGGATTTGAGATCGGCGATGCGGTGTTCCGCATGTTTCTTCATATCCTCCTTCGTGCCGAACACGATCGCCTGGGTCGGACAGGCCTTGGCACAGGCCGGTCCCTGGCCGACGGCGACCCGATCGGAACAGAGGGTACATTTGTAGGCGCGGTGATCGACTTTCGAGATGCGCGGAATGTTGAAGGGACAGCCCTTTATGCAATAGCCGCAGCCAATGCAGTTCTCGTGAACGAAATCCACGATGCCGTTCGAATACTGGACGATTGCGCCCGGCGCCGGGCAGGCTTTCAGGCACCCCGGATCGGCGCAGTGCATGCAGCCGTCCTTGCGGATGAGCCATTCGAGATTGTCGGTCTCGGGATTGACCCACTCGGTAAAGCGCATGAGCGTGAACATGTCCTCGGTGAGGTCATGGGGGTTGGTATAGTAGCCAACGTTTTCGCCGATCCCCGGATGCGTATCGTTCCACTCGACGCAGGCAGACTGGCAGGCCTTGCAGCCGATGCACTTTGAGACATCGATCAGCTTGGCGACGGGCGTGAGCTGCCGCTCCGGCGGCGGCAGCTCGCTGGTTGCCGAGCGGCGCACGAGATCCCGCTCGGTGAGGTTGCTTTCCATCGGCTGAACCGGCGGATTGCTGACGGCGGTGCGAGGACTGTCCATCATACTGTAGCCTCCTCGGGCGCCGTCGATGGTTCGATATTGACCAGGAATGCCTTGTATTCCGGCGTTTCGATATTCGCGTCACCGACGAATGGCGCCAGCGAATTGGGGCCGAGGCCCTTTTTCGCCGAGCCGGTGAAGCCCCAGTGAAGCGGGATGCCCACCACATGAACCGGCTTGCCGTCGCACATCAGCGGCCGGATGCGCTTGGTCACCACGGCCTTTGCCTTGACCGAACCACGCTTCGACCACACCCGGACCCAGCCGCCGTTTTCGATATTCTTCTCCTCTGCCAATTCCTCGGAGATCTCGACGAAGAATTCCGGCTGAAGCGCGGAATTCACGCGGTTATGCTTGGTCCAGTAGTGGAAGTGTTCCGTCAGCCGGTAGGAAGTAGCGGCGTAGGGGAACTCGTCCGACAGTCCCATCTGCGCCACGTCCGTCTGAAACACGCGGCTGACCGGGTTGCCCCGCATCTTCGGATTGAAGACGTTGGCTACGGGGGATTCGAAAGGCTCCATATGGGCCGGGAACGGCCCATCCCGCATCAATCCGCGCGAGAACAGACGTGCAGTCCCCTCCTGGTTCATGATGAACGGGCCGATTTCGTCCGGCTTTGCCGTAGGCGCAATATCCGGAACGTCGTAACCCGTCCACTTCGTGCCGTCCCACTCGAGCAGTTTGCGTGAGGGATCCCACGGCTTCCCCTGCAAATCGGCCGAAGCGCGATTGTAGAGCGTGCGGCGATTAAGCGGCCAGGCGAACGACCAGCCGAGATAGGCGCCCGTATCGTCCGGATCGTTGTTGTCGCGGCGGGCCATATTGTTACCCTGCTCGTTGAAGTTGCCGGAGTAAATCCAGCAACCGCACATGGTAGAACCGTCGTCCCTGAGTTGCGAGAAGTTCAGGATCTGCTTGCCGGCCGCGACCTGCACCTTCATCGGGTCAGCAGGGTCCATGAGGTCCGTCAGTGCCCGACCATTGATTTCCTTCGCCAGCTCCTCCGGTGTCGGTTCGTTCGGATCGGCATAATCCCATGACAGGTTCAGGATCGGATCGGGGAACGCGCCCCCTTCATTTTGGTACATCTCCTTCATCCTGAGGAATATCTGAGCGATGATGTAAGTGTCGTGCTTTGCTTCGCCGGGGGGTGTTCCACCCGCCCAGTGCCACTGCAGCCATCGGCCCGAGTTAGTCAGCGAGCCCTCTTCCTCCGCAAAGCAGGTCGTGGGCAGCTGGAAGACCTCGGTCTGGATGGATGCCGTATCGACCGGGTTGAAGTCGCCATGATTTTCCCAGAACCGTGCGGTCTCCGTGTCGAGCGGGTCCATGGTGACGAGCCACTTGAGGTTCGACAGAGCCTTGGTGTTCTTGTCCCGGTTCGGGAAGGCAAGAAGTGGGTTGAACCCCTGGCAGATATAGCCATTGACCTTGCCGGCATACATCAGCTCGAACACGCGAAGCACATCATAGGCCGGCACGTCGAGCTTGGAGAGGTAGTTGAAACCCCAGTCGTTGTCGATACGGGCGGCATCACCCCACATGGCCTTCTGGAAGGAGACCATGAACTTCCTGTAGTTCTGCCAATAACTTGTCTGCCCGGGGCGCAATGGTTTGAACTGGCGCGTCGACATGTAGGTCGTGAAATCCACGTCCTTTTCCGTCGGCATCGTCAGGTAACCCGTGAGCAGATGCGACATCAGACCGAGATCGGTCAGTCCCTGGATGTTGGAGTGGCCGCGAAGCGCGTTCATGCCGCCGCCGCGCACGCCGATATTGCCGAGGATGAGCTGCAGCATGGCCATGGCGCGGATGTTCTGCGAACCGCTGGAATGCTGGGTCCAGCCGAGCGCATACATCGACGTCATCGTCTTCGTCGGAGACGAGCATTCCGAGATCATCTCGGCCACCTTCAGGAACTTGTCTTTCGGCGTGCCGCAGATCCGCTCCACCATTTCCGGCGTATAGGGGGCGAGGTGCGCCTTCAGCAGGTTCCAGACACAACGCGGGTGCTGGAGCGTCGGGTCGGTCACGACGAAGCCGTCGTCGCCGAGGACATAGTCCCACGTCGACTTGTCATAGTCGCGCTTTTCCGCGTCGTAGCCCGTGAAGAGGCCGTCCTGGTAGCCGAAGCCGTCCTTGACCATATAGGAGGCGTTGGTGAACGCCTTCATGTACTCCCACTGCACCTTGTCGTTGTCGATGCAATACTTCATCACCCCGTTGAGGAAGGCGATGTCGGTTCCCTGGCGGATGGGAGCGTAATAATCGGATACGGACGCGGTGCGGGTATAGCGCGGATCGACCACGATCAGCTTCGCGCCCCGGGTGGCCTTCGCCTCCGTCACCCATTTGAAGCCGCAGGGATGCGCTTCGGCCGCATTGCCGCCCATAACGACCACAAGGTCGGTATTTTTAATGTCGGTCCAGGAGTTGGTCATCGCTCCACGGCCAAATGTTGGGCCCAAACTGGACACCGTAGGGCCGTGTCAGACGCGCGCCTGATTATCGAAACCGACTATTCCCAATGACTTGGCGAATTTGAAGGTCGCCCAAGCCGTTTCATTGGTGGTCGCGGATGCGGCAAGCATGCCCACCGTCGTCCAGCGGTTGACCGGAACGCCTGCGGCATTCGCCGCGACGAAATTGGCGTCGCGATCATCCTTCATCAACCGTGCGATGCGGTCGAATGCATCCTCCCAGGAGATACGCTCGAACCTATCCGAGCCCGGCTTGCGGTGCATCGGATACTGGAGACGGGTCGGGGACTTCACGAAGTCCTTGAGCGCCGCTCCCTTGGGACAGAGCGTACCGCGGTTGGTCGGATGATCCGCATCGCCTTCGATATGAATTATGTCGGCAGTCTCACCCTTGCGGAGGTCGCCCTTCGAATAGATGATGACGCCACAGGCGACGGAACAATAGGGACAGGTGTTGCGCGTTTCGGTGGTTTTCGTCAGCTTGTGAGGCCGGACATGCGCGATGACCGCCGCCTCAGCCTCACCAAACCCCATCGCACCGAGTGACGTTGCCGCAGCCCCTGCTCCAGCCAGCTTCAAAAAGCTGCGCCGTGAGAGGTCTACATTCATGGAAACAGCCTCCATCTCGTGTCAGCAACAATCGAGTCTATGCCTCGACACCAGCAAGTCAAGGTGGAGTGGCGCCCACAAAAATGGCCGTCGCGGCAAGCTTTGGCAGGCTAGTAAGACGGAGGGCGACATATGTGCCGGGCCAGTTGCCGGAGAGTGTTCCCCGCGGGGAACATTTGCAAGCCCTGCGAACTGCTCTGGTCCCGGCTAAGCGAGGGCTGCCAGCGTCAGGAGTGGCGGAAGCTATAAGCACGATAGCTTCCGTAAGGCTCTATAGCTCTTCTTATTCAATGACTTACCACGGCAGCAAAAATAGATCGAAGAGCCCGCCAGTCAGCACAACAAACCTTACCCTGAGCCCACCGGGTCCGGCAACCGGTATTTTTCGGGCCCCCCATTGCGACGGTCTTTCATATGTTCAGCGACCTGCTTTGTCGTACTCGGCCTTGCCGCGATCCCGCTTCTCCTCCCGCCTGACGAAAGCCTGTACGCTATCGGTATATTCTTTGGCCCGGCTCTCGCTCGGGATCTGCTGAGACATGAGCCTCGATGCGGATGCATCGAAATCCGTCCCCCTCCGGTTCGCCGCTGCGAAAGCACGTCCAGCCGCGCACCTCGGCCGGCCCTGGTGCCCTCCCCTCCCCCAGGCAGCACGAGCCAACCAGTGCCCCTTCGCAAAGGCATGAAGCTTCGCGAGGGTCGATCAGATGAGATCCTTCACGGGAGACCCCTAGACGTGGAGCCCAGCCGCCGGCCATACGGCGCCGAGCGCGGCCGTCACCTTCAGCCGTGGCCGAGATCGCTCCGAAAGTTCCCCGCGGGGAACTGGAAAAGAGTGGCGTCCGGCCGCATCTGAAGCGCCGGCACTGCAGACCCGCAGCAAGGCCAGTCAACGTCTACTCGATCACCGCCTCGCCGCGGGTAATGTTCCCCGCGGGGAACGCGGCCCGGCGGACAAGGTTGTACGGCAGTGAATGAACCGTCACCCAAGCCCGGGAGCATGCCGAGCAAGTCGTGCTCCCCGGTGGCCGTCGAGCAGGGCGGCAGTGCCAAGGCGATCGGCTTAGGAAGGGCCTATCAGAAGAGATGACCCAGCCTCGCCTACCGACAGGCCGTCCGACGATGCTTGCTCTCGTGCAAATCAGCGTCCAGTAATGCGGCCGCACTTACCCGCCTCGCCAGGAACTTCGCCTTACACAAAAGCGACCAGGCCCGAAATGTCGTCCTTAGCGGCATTCACACCCGCTCAGATGATCGCATCAAGGGAGCACCGTTTGGCACACCGCCGAGCTTCCCGCGGAGAACGCCTGGCGTCCCGACGCCCCTGGCAGAGGCATGCAGACGGAAATGAGATCGCCGGAACGAGTCCTGCCGATAACCGCCACGCTCCTGCCCTATGCGGCGCATCATATATACGCAACCGGCAGCATGCGGCCTGCAACCGCCTCCACGATACTGGTCCCGAGTGGCGGCCTATATATTGCGTGTCTCCGATAACGCGTTCGCGCGAAGCCGCCGTCGCGTTCCCCGCGGGGAACCGTCCGGTGCCGTCGTCGCTCGGAGCGGCCCATGAAGCTAGGGCAGGGGGCACAGGCGAGCATCGACGAGCCGAGCGGGCCGAGCCGAGCCGAGCCGAGCCGAGCCGAGCCGAGCCGAGCCGAGCTATGCACGAATGTGCCGCTTTGCAAGCAGCCGGTACTGCACCGCAGCTTTCACCGTTCAGCGAGTTCCCCGCGGGGAACTCCGCCAAGTGTTCGGCAGCTTACCACTCGAAGCAACAGTAAGACTCCGAACCGGCCGTTCGCCGTGAATCACTGTCGCGTCGTGCAACATGCCCGCGGGGAGGGGAGAAAACCGCTTGCACTGGCGCTTCCCACCCGCTCCAAGCGTCATCCACAGCGCGCATTGATGGCCATAGCCGAATCGGAGTACGTCTTAGTTGCGGAGATTTTTCGAATTTGCGTGTTTTCGAGTAGTTACGTGGCGGTTAGCAAACGGTTAACCACTTCACTGCTTAAGTGACGGAAACGATCACCAGGGATTCTTTCGATGACGCGACACCTAAGCAGCCTCGCTTTCATGGAAAACTTTTCCAGCAAGCTCGAAATGGCGCTGAACAACTTGAGCATGGCGCAATTTCCTCCGGATGCGCGCCGCACGATGCGCAAGTTCACCTCAACCGAAGTTGCAGCCCTGCTGGGCGTAACCGAGGCCTATATCCGTCAGGTTGCCGCCAAGGAACAGGGTCCCGAGCCCGAAATCGCCAATGGCCGGCGCTTCTACACGCTCGAGCAGGTTCTTGAACTGCGCTTGGCTCTTGCGGCAAACGGCCGGAAGAAATGGATGAATCCTCGCCGGACAGGCGACGAGCAATGCCAGATCGTTGCCGTCACCAACTTCAAAGGCGGCTCAAGCAAGACCTCCACGACAATCCATCTGGGTCATTATCTGGCACTCAGGGGCTATCGCGTGCTGGCCGTCGATCTCGACCCGCAGGCATCGCTCACCGCCCTTCATGGCAGCCTGCCGGAGTTCGACTACCGTGGGGGCGACACGCTTTTCTCAGCCATTCGCTTCGACGATCCCGTCCCGACGAATTCCATCATCCACAAGACCCACATCGTCGGTTTCGACGTCATCTGCGCCGGCCTCGAGCTGACCGAGTTCGAGACGGCCGTCGCGCTCGAGATGCGGCGGTCGGCAGGAACGGGCTTCCTGCTTCGCGTTTCCCAAGCTCTCGAGCAGGTCGCCGAGGATTACGACTTCATCCTCATGGACTCGGCTCCGTCCCTGAACTTCCTGACGCTTTCGTCCCTGACGGCTGCCACCGGCGTCATCATTCCGGTTCCCGCACATATGCTGGATGTGGACTCGACGGCGAAGTTTCTCGAGTTGGCCGGATCCTACATGCAGATCCTGAATGAGGTGGGCACGGCGGCTCAATGGGATTTCGCCAAGTTCCTGATCACCAAGTTCGAGCCGAACGATCACCCGCAAGCCAACATGTCCGCGCTGATGAGACAGGTGTTCGGCGAGGATTTGCTCCTCAACTCGGTCATCAAATCGACGGCCGTGGCCGATGCGCTGACTTGGAAGCAGAGCCTGTACGAGGTTCAGAGGTCCCGTTTCTCGGCGCCGAAAACCTATGACCGCGCCATCGAGTCGATCAACGCCGCCAATGCGGAACTCGAAGGCCTCTTCTGGAAGGCATGGGGGAGAGAATGAGTCGCAAGGATTCCAAGGGCCTTTTTGCCAATGTCCTCGGGCAGCTGGAGAATTCTGCCGAGACGGGCGGCATGCAGCGGTCCACGTCGCCGCATCTTCTCAAAGTTGCAGCCGGCGTCCGTCAGATGCAGGAACGCAGCGAACTCGCCGAGCGGCTTCTCAAGGATGGTGGCCAGATCGTCGAGATCGATCCGGACGAGATCATGGAATCCGCCATTCGGGATCGCTTCGATTCCGGCTACAGCGAAGCCAGCATCGCCGATCTGCTCGAGTCGATGCGCGAGCATGGACAGAGTACTCCTGGCTTGGTCCGCCCGGTTCGCGGCACCGCAAAGCCGTTTCAGATCGTCTTCGGCCGGCGGCGGCTTGCCGCCGCCAAACTCCTCGGCATCAAGTTCAAGACGATCGCCCGGGAGCTCAGCGACGAAGAAGCGATCGTTCTCCAGGGTGAGGAGAACAGCAACCGCAAGGACCTGTCCTTCATCGAGCGATGCCTTTTTGCGCAATCGCAGGAGGCTGCCGGTTATCGCCGCGACGTGATCTGCAAGTCCCTGAGCACCGGCAGGTCGCATATCTCCGAAATGATCAGGATAGCGGCAGCATTGCCGCGCGATATCCTGATGCAGATTGGCCCGGCCCCTGAAATCGGACGGCGCAGATGGGTGGAATTCGAATTGCGCTGGGCGGCTCAAAGGGAGCCCTCGAAGGTAGCACACTCGGTTCTGGAGAGAGATCAGATACAGGCCTCATCCAGTGACGTTCGTTTCGCTGCAGTCTTTGAAGCGCTTGCCAAGGTGGATGCCAAGGCTGCTGCCTCCTCCGCCACGACCGATCTGATCTCTCATGGCCTCGTGCTTGGCCAGATCCAACGCGGCAAGTCGGCTTCGAAGCTGACCTTCAACAAGTCTGTGCCGTCAGGCTTTGTCGATTTCATTGCAGGTCAGATCGAAAACCTGCACGACCAGTTCATGCAAAAGCAGCATTCGCAGCAAGGAGACTAACCCGCAAAAGAAAAAGGCCCCCAACGAACAAGCCGTGGAAGCCTTCCTCAGATTTGTAGCAAGATCGAGAATCGCATTTCCACGAATCACAGTCAAGAGTCCTTGGCACCGTTTTTGGTGAGCTGCTTTCTTTTGCCTTATCGAAGGTGAAGGAAAATGGAGAGTGGAAGTGTGACGACGCCCTTTGGGCGGCGGTCGATGACCCTTGCCCTGTTGGCAGGCCAGCTCATCTCCCGCGAGATCGAACCTGGGAAGTCGGTCGACAAGTGGAAACTGTTTCGCTCGCTTTGTGCGGCCAAGCGCAGTCTCGGCATCAGCGACCGGGCGCTGGCCGTTCTGAATGCGCTGTTGAGCTTCTATCCGGAGAACACGCTGAGCGGAGAAACCGGTCTGGTCGTCTTTCCCTCGAACGTTCAGCTGTCGCTGAGAGCCCACGGCATGGCGGAGGCTACGCTCAGAAGGCACCTGGCCGCGCTGGTCGAGGCAGGGCTTGTCGCTCGCAAGGACAGTCCGAACGGCAAGCGCTATGCACGCAAGTCTCTTGATGGAGCGATCGGCACTGCGTTCGGCTTTTCGCTCGCACCGCTCCTGGCTCGCTCCGGCGAAATAGAGCGGCTCGCCGCCGAGGCCGAGGCTGATCGGCTGGAGCTGCAGCGGCTACGCGAGCGCCTGACGCTCTGCCGCAGAGACATCGCCAAGTTGATCGACGTGGTGGTCGAAGAAGAACTGCCTGGCGACTGGACGGCTATGCAGGAGCATTTTCGAAGCCTTGTCCAGGCTATCCCGAGGGCGCCCGGCATCGATGATCTCACCCCTTTGGTACAGGCATTCGAAACGCTGCGCGAAGAGGTAGCTAACCAGTTGCAAAAGCGCATAAAACCACAGGAGATGAGCGGCAATCCCGATCAAATTGAGCGGCACAAACAGGAATCAAAACCCGAATCTATTATTGAACTTGAACGTTGCTCTTGGAACGAGCGGTCAGACCGCCAAGCCATTGAACCGGCCCACGCGGCAAAAAGGACCTTTCCGCTGGGAATGGTCCTGAAAGCCTGCCCGGAAATCATAAACTACGGTCCCGATGGTGCGGTGAGAAGTTGGCGCGACCTTATGATCGCTGCGGTTACGGTACGATCTATGCTCGGCGTTTACCCCTCGGCCTATCAGGACGCCTGCGAGATCATGGGACCGGAAAACGCCGGGATCGCCGTGGCTTGCATTCTGGAGAGGGCAGGGCATATCAACTCTGCTGGCGGCTATCTGCGCGATCTGACCGCCAAGGCGCGGCAAGGGAAATTCTCGCTCGGCCCAATGCTGATGGCGTTGCTGAGGGCGAACGGCTTCGATGGTCGGGGGGTTCGTGATCCAAACGCCTAAACCAGTGCCGCGGGTACTCGGCTATCTTCCAAGTGAGATGCCTACATCCGGATACACTTTCGGCGGTTTCGCAAACTTGCCGGATACATCACCCTGACAAAACACACGTCGTCAAATGTCGTGATCGTGCGACGCAACGAACGGAGTGTCTGATGACAACGCAGGAAAAGGTTCTCTACACCGGCAAGACTCATACCACCGGTGGCCGCGAAGGGCGTGCCCGCAGCGACGATGCCCAACTGGAGGTCAAGCTTTCGCCCCCCGGTAGCGGCAAGGCCGGAACCAATCCCGAGCAGCTTTTCGCCGCCGGCTGGTCGGCCTGTTTTATCGGTGCACTGGGCCTTGCCGCGGCAAAGCATAAGTTGTCGCTCCCCGCCGAAACGGCAGTCGAGGCTGAAGTCGATCTCGGAAAATCGGACGGCGGCTTTTTCCTTCGAGCCCGACTTGCCGTCAGCCTGCCCGGCATCGATGCGGATCTTGCGCGATCGCTCATCGCCGAAGCGCATCTGACCTGCCCCTATTCAAAGGCAACGCGGGGGAACATCGAGGTCGATCTGACGCTCGCCTGACCGAATTCGTGATCAAAGGAGGTATCGATGAAGCGCCTCATAGTCGGCATACTGACATTCGCCGTTTTTGCAGCGCCTTGCGTCTATGACATATCTTCGGCGGAACCATCGGCGCTGGCCGGGTTCCTCGCGGCGTCTGTGCTGCCACTTTAACGGAGGAATGCCGCCATTCGATGAGCGATCGGCTGCGAGGCCAGCGGATCCTTCACACGTTCAGACTTCCAGCCCGCAATTGGGTTCTGGCATCATAGCAGTCTGGAAAATGGCCCAGCGGCTCTCGAACAGGCGAAGACTCTCGGCGGCATCCGGACTTTCGCTCAGGCAGAGACGGACACGATTATTCGCGCCTTCCAGCAAGTCGATGAGGACGTGGCAAATCTCCATGGCAGATCCCGGCACGACCAGGCCGGCGGCCTGAGCCGATATGATCACCTGCACGACGGGCTCCAGTGCAGCACTCGACCACGCCGCCAGCCTTTCCCGCAATGGCAGCGAAAACACGGCCTCGACGGTAACCGACAGATAGAAAGCGGAATAATCCCGGTCCGTGCCGAAGCGGAAATAGCTGCGAGCCACATTGCGCAACGCCGCAAGGGGTGCATCACCTTGTCCGGCTGCGTCGGCAAGCGTCTTGCGGAAGCGGACGAGGTCCCGTTCGACCACGGCTTCCAGAAGCGCATGCTTGTTTGGATATCGCCGATAAAGCGTGTGTTTCGAGATTCCGAGCTCCGCGGCAATCTCTTCCATGGAAGAGTTCGCTACCCCCTTGCGGGCAAAGGTCGAGCGGGCGCTATCCAGAAGACGGCGGGTCAGAGCCTCGGCCTCTTCCCGGGTGGGACGTCCGCCGCCACGTCTGCGAACTATATTCATGGATGTCCGACGCCGTCCGATGGGCGGATGGACAACGCCATTGTCCGCACCGCCGATTACTGATAACAGCACGGTACTGTGCTGTTATTGACATTGCAACAGGTTCGCCATGCCCTCGATCACTCTCTCCGCACTTTCCTGGTCGAAACCCGACGGGGAGCATGTCTTTACCGATCTCAACCTGGCGTTTGGTCCGGAGCGGACGGGGCTGGTTGGAAGAAATGGCATAGGAAAAACGAGCGTGCTCAACATTCTTGCCGGTACATTGACGCCTTCCTCCGGCACGGTTGCCATCCAGGGACGCGTCGCGCTCGCGAGGCAGATAGTTCGGGCCGGCGCCGATGAAACCATCGCCGATGTGTTCGGTGCGACGAAGGCGCTTGCGGTGTTACGGCGCGCCGAAAAAGGCGAGGCGAGTCTTGAAGAAATCGAGAATGCTGACTGGACGGTGGAAGAGCGCATAATGTCCGCCCTTGTCCGGCTTGGACTGGAGGCGCGGGTGGATACGCTCCTGACGCAGCTCTCCGGGGGCCAGCGCACGCGGGCGGTACTCGCGGCGGCAATTTTCACCGAGCCGGACTTTCTCCTCCTCGACGAGCCGACCAACAATCTGGATCTAGACGGCAGACGGGCGGTGATCGACCTTCCTTCCGGCTGGCGCAGCGGGGCAATTGTCGTTAGCCACGATCGCGAGCTGCTCGAAGAAATGGACGCGATTATCGAACTGACCTCGCTCGGGACAAAGCGCTACGGAGGGGGCTGGAGTGCCTATCAGACGGCGAGGGCGGTTGAGCTGGAAGCGGCGCAACAAAGCCTCGCTCACGCACAGAAGACCGCCGACGAAATCGACCGCAAGGCACGTGCAGTGGCAGAGCGGCGGGACAAGCGTGACGCGTCTGGTACCCGAAAAACGGCGAAGGGCGACATGCCGCGGATTCTGTTGGGCCGGCGCAAGAGCAATGCCGAAGAAAGCCGGGGCAAGGGTGTGGAACTCGCCGAGCGACAGCGCGCAGGCGCGCTCGACGCCGTCACAGCGGCCAAAGCGCGGATCGAGGTGCTGCAGCCCTTTTCCATCCGTCTTCCGCGAACCGAGCTTCCCGCCGGTCGGCAAGTCCTTGCGTTTGACGGCGTCACGGCGGGCTACGATCCCGCCCGTCCGATCATTCGGGATCTATCCTTCTCGCTGGTCGGTCCGCAGCGCCTTTCGATCACCGGCCCCAACGGGTCCGGCAAGACGAGCATTCTGAAGCTGGTCACCGGCGAATTGCCACCCTTCGAAGGAACCGTTTCCGTAAATGTTTCCTTCTCTCTGCTGGACCAGAGCGTCAGTATTCTGGAGCGCGGCGAGACGATCCTCGATAACTTCAAGCGGGTCAATCCCGGTGCCAGCGACAACGCCTGCCGGGCGGCGTTGGCCAGCTTTCGTTTCCGCGCCGATGCGGCCCTGCAAAGGGTGGGGACGTTGAGCGGCGGACAGGTGTTGCGCGCCGGCCTTGCCTGCGCACTCGGCGGTTCCGATCCCCCATCGCTGCTCATTCTCGACGAGCCGACCAACCATCTGGATATCGACTCCATCGAGGCGGTTGAAGCCGGGCTGCTCGCCTATGACGGCGCACTCGTGGTCGTCAGCCATGACGAGACATTCCTTGCCAACATCGGGATAGGCACGCGTCTGGAGCTTTCGACCTGCGGCGGTTGACGCCGATCCCTCGGCGTTACCGATACTGCCCGAACGCCTGTCTGACCGCCCGGCATCGCGATCCGGGGCTGGCTTCGATCGCCGAGGGCGACGGGCTGCTTGCTGCAGGCGTTTGTCGCCTTTGCAACGCGAAGCCATCGAGCGCGACAACGAACGCAAGCGCCAGCTCATCGAACCCTTGATAGAGGGCAGAGCATGAGCGCGCCCGGCGCCAGGAGCGAGGCGGCGTTGTGGGCGGCGATGGCGCGGCTGTTCGACGGCCGCCCCGAGCCCACAGACGGCGCGCTCACCGTCTCCAACCTGGCGCGCGAAGCCGGCGTCAGCCGGGCGACGGCGAACCGTGCGGTTGGTCTTCTCGCCAGTTCCGGGCGGCCGAAGCGCGTCACCGGCGGTCCTCCCCGAAGGCCCTCAAGAAGCGCGTCCGCGCACTCGAAGCCGAGCTGCGCGCCGTGCGCGGCGCCGAGATCGCCGAACTGCGCGGCCTCGTCCGCACGTTTTCCCAGCACATCCAGGGTGCGAAAGTTGCAGGTCGCCGAACGGGATGCGGTCATCGAGGGTCTGCGGCAGGAGCTGGCCCGATCTGGTAATGCCCGGGTTGTTTCCCTGAAGCGCGCGCCGCGAGACGACGCCGGCTGAGAGTGGCGCATCATCCGGGCCGTTCCGGGAGCCGATCATGGTCGGCACCTCCTTCAGCTCGCCCGTCGAGGCAGGGCTCGGGTGTGGCAGACGCTGCCAGCCCATCAACCCTGTTCCGCACCAGCACCGAGAACAGGGTGTGACGGGCCGGCCTCCCGCGTCTGCCCCTGCCGCCTCGCCCTCGACGGAGAGGGCGAGCTGAAGGAGGCACCCCATGACCACAGATCGCAACCGCCAGACGCCAACGGATATCTACGAGCGCGTCACCAGCCACATCATCGCCGCCGTCGAGGCCGGCGCCGGCGACTACCGCATGCCCTGGCATCACGACGGATCGGCCATCACCACGCCCATCAACGTCGCCTCAAGCAACACCTATCGCGGCGTCAACATCCTCGCGCTCTGGGCCGCGGCGCACGCGGCCGGCTATCCCACCGGCCTCTGGGGTACCTACCGCCAATGGCAGGCGCTCGGCGCCCAGGTTCGCAAGGGCGAGCGCGGCCACCTGGTCGTGTTCTGGAAGACCACCGATCGTGACGCGGCAGACGCCCAACACGGCGACGAGGATCGTGATGAGCCCGCCCCGCGTCTGTTCGCCCGCGGCTACACCGTCTTCAATTGCGCCCAGGTTGACGGCTATACGCCGCCATCTGTGCCAATGGTGCCCGAGGCCGAGCGGATCGAGCGCGCCGAACGCTTCTGTGCGGCCCTTGGTATTAACATCCGGCACGGCGGATCACAGGCATACTACCGCCCGGCTACCGATCACGTGCAGATGCCGGAGTTCGCGTGCTTCCGCGACGCGGTCGCCTACTATGCCGTGCTGCTCCATGAATGCGGCCACGCCTCCGGCGCCAAGCATCGCCTCGACCGCGACCTTTCCGGACGCTTCGGCTCTGCCGCCTACGCGATGGAGGAGTGCACGGCGGAGCTCTTGAGCGCAATGATCTGCGCCGATCTCAATCTCAGCGTCGAGCCGCGTCCCGATCATGCCCGCTACATTGGCTCCTGGCTCAAGGTGCTGCGTTCCGACTCGCGCGCAATCTTCACCGCCGCCAGCAAGGCGCAGCAGATTGCTGATTGGATGCACGCGCAGCAGACCGGCGCTCGTCAGCACAAGGTCCGGGGCGCCGCATAGGCGCCCTCAAATTCGACCGGTTGAGCATCCGCAAGGCGCCTGCACCACCCCTCGAAACTGTCTCACGCGCCCTCACCGATCCGAGTGCGCGGATTTTCAGGCAAATACCGCCGCAAAGTCCGCGTGAAACAGCTTGACTGTTCAGATAAATGTCGAGCTTGGCAGCTGCTTCCTATGCGCCGATCTCTGCATTGCGCCGGAACTCGAGCCGCGGCCGGATCACGCGTCCTACTTCAGGGCCGGCTCACCGCCATATAAGGCGAAAAGCGGGAGATCTTCCAGGCCGCGGCGCATGCCCCCGCGTGCCGTTGCCTATCTCCACGATCTTCAGCCGGCGGAGAGCCAAGACTGCAGGTGGATTTAAGAAGGCTAGTGCCGCCCCTGCTCACAGGTAATCAGGACTGGCCGCCGCGAACGGCGATGGTCGGCTCCACCATCGGCTCGGTCTTCACCTGCAGATCTTCATCCGTTCTCAAGTCCAACTTGCCCCAGATCGACGCCTTCTGTAGGTCCGATGTCGGCTTGCGGGACTGCTTGATTTCGACAGTGAACGGCTTTGTCTGTTTGCGCATGGAACCTCTTGGGCAGAACGAATCGAGTTGCAACGACATCCCGCGTATGGATCAAAACAACTGGCGTTCCCGCGCAGCTCGATACCCCGGTGTTCGGGGCAGACCATCTGGCACCCGAAGCGGTTTCACCAATAAGCCATTTGAACAGATGCGAGCGTATGGCGTGCGGGTCGCCATCGCCATGTTCCTTCCCCCATTGTTGCCGGCGCTCCCTCTCACGGGCTCGATGGGGCATGTCTGACCGGAGAGCGCTTCGCCTCGATCGTCTTACCGCAACGGCCTCCAGAGCTTTCTTCCCCTGCCGGACCCAGGGGCGCCGCCATTCCTCGCGCGACAACAAAGTTCCTTCCGGCCGCCCTCCATTTCATTCCGGCCCTTCTGGTGCGGTCCGATCGTCCCCGGTCTCTGCGACAGCCATCGAGGCCGCGAAGGGCGCGGCCCGAAACAACGAAAGGAATATGACAATGGCTACCATCGGCACCTTCACCACTACCGAAAATGGCTTCACCGGCTCGATCCGCACCCTCGCCCTCAACGTCAAGGCCCGCATCACCCGCATCGAAAATCCCTCGGACAAGGGCCCGCACTTCCGCATCTACGCGGGTGCCGTCGAACTGGGCGCCGCCTGGCAGAAGCGCTCCACCGAAAGCGACCGCGACTATCTCTCGGTCAAGCTGGACGACCCGAGCTTCCCGGCTCCGATCTATGCAACACTGACGGAAGTCGAAGGCGAGGACGGCTTCCAGCTGATCTGGTCCCGCCCGAACCGGGACTAAGAAGCCACGGGCCCCGCCAAGGCGGGGCCAACTCCTCGTCTTAGAAGACGGAAACAGGCATCGAGCCGATTTCCGGCTTTTTGGCGCCAATCGAGGTAGGAAAGTCTGCTCAGATCGCGTCATTTTGCTGTGGTGAAAGGGCAGCCTCAAGGACGCGCGATTCCCCCAAAATGCTCGCGCATTTCGGCTCCCCACCCGCCGCGGCGCGGGCGCGTACCGCGCTCCTTGACCCCGCCCTCTCCTCACGTCCGCGCCGTCATCTTTCTCAAACATCAGGAGATGACGACGATGACCATCGACCAGCAAATTGAAGAACTGCGCGCCGAGCTGCGAAGCGCCGCCGGCGACGGTGAGCGTCGGCAGATCAAGGCTGAACTTGTACTCGCCCGAGCCGAACGCGAGGTGATCTCTGCCGAGCAAGATGGCCGCGAAAGCGCCGAGCGTCCGCTCTGACGGAGGGACTATCTCCATCTCGGTGAGCCTGGCCAGCCGGATCGATCGGCCTTCCGGCAGTCAACTCGACACTCCCCGCCGCGCCGGGAACGGTCGCGTCCCAGGCGGCGCGTCCCTCTCCTATCCCCGTGATGACCGCATTTCCAAAGGAGAAAATACAATGCAACAGCTCGCTCAGTTCCTCAGTGCCGGGCCGTCGTCTTCAAGTCCTGGGTAAGGTGGTCAGTCACTTTCCTCCGCAAGGGAAAGTTCGGTCTGAAGCTCGCGGTCAAGATCCCTCTCTTCGTCGAGATCGCGGCCTCGTTCGAGACCGACTGGGACCGGCGTAACCAAAGCGCCTGTGACCGCCTCAGCGGCCGTAGTTTTCATGGAAACTACACGGGCGGCCGGGTCAGTTTTGCGAGTGCTGCAACGCTGTTCTTGGCACATATCCGCGAGCACGTTTTCGTTTCAACAGGTCGAGGAACAGCAGAACCGCTTCCTCCTCCCGCTCAAAAACATGCTGTTTCTCCTGCCCGCGTTTTCCGATCCGTCCCCATCGCCGGGTCAAGCAGGCCTCTCCGAACATCGTCTGCTCGATCTCCATGGCATAATACCGCGCCATGTTTTTGGATGGATCCGTGCGTTCGACATAGAGCTAGTAGGGTTGCAAAATCATGCCGGAATCATCGCCAAGGGCGATCGGCACGTCCAATGACATATGTGAATCCTACGAGTGCAACCGATTCATTTTCGTGAAGAATGGTGCATGGGCGAGGCGCCGATCGCGCACGGCTCTGGTCGCGCAGCGACCGAGGACCGCACGCGGTCTCCGCCCCGTCGGATAACGGTTCTCGCGCAGCAAGCGGCATGCCTCACCAAGTCCGGAGACAGCCGAGAGCTCTGGTGGCCATCGGAGTGGCAAGCGGTCGCGTCCTTTCAGGACTCGGTTCTACGTCGGACTCGGGTTCATCGGCGTATACGAGCAACCTCAGTAGGGCGACGTGGGCTAGAAAAACAGTGTGCGGGGGGCGGTAGCAGTCGGTCCCGCCTCGCCTTTGGGCCACTATGTTGACGCTCCTGCGGCTGCTCTGTTTCCCGCCCCTCGCACGACGAGAATTCCCGAAATCCCGCCCGTTGTGCAGACGCTCACGCTGATTTCTCCGATACTCTTCATTGTTCTGCGTCAGCCCTGCTCGTTGCACTGCGCGCCAGCTGAATCCGTTAGGCTTCAATCGTTTTTTCGATCTTGTAAAACCTGTTGGTGCCGACAGAGGCCTTCATGTCTTCACGCCGGAACCAGATCGCGCGTCCGCACCGAAGCGGCGCGTTGCCGGCCGTGAACACGATTTGCTCATCGGCGCGCATGCGAAGCACTTCGTGTGGCTGGATCAGTGGTCTGGCCGCGAGCTGCTTCGAGCGCGTCCGCGACGATCCCTTCGATTGGAAATGGCGGCTGACTTGGTCGATCTCGACCGTGGTCAGGCCGCAGCGCTTCGAGATGTAGTCCGCCGTGTCCGGATCGTTGATCGCGGCGAACGAGATCCAGCTCGCGCTTTCGAACCATTTGCTCGCAGCGTCGCGACCGCCATACGCCTCTCGCATCTGGCCGATCGACTGATAAATCATCGTAAGCGAGATGCCGTACTTGCGGCCGGCATCTCGGGCGGTTTCGAGGATGCGCATGTAGCCGAGGCGTGCCACCTCATCGAGAAGGAAGAGGGCGAGTCCCTTCACCTTGCCATCGCGGTTGTAGATTGCGTTGAGGAAAGAGCCGATGATCACGCGCGCAAGACCGGAATGCGTCTCCAGCGTCTTCAGGTCGATGTTGATGAACACATCGAGGGTGCCGCTCGCGATATCGTCGGTCGAAAATTTCGAGCCCGAGACCAGCGCGGCATAGTTCGGATAGGAGAGCCAGTGGGTCTCCTTCACCGCGTTGGCGTAGACGCCGCTGAAGGTCTCCGGCGTCATGTTCACGAACGCCGCGACATTCTCCTTCACGAAATTCGAGTTGGAGTTGGCATGGATCTTCTCCAGTCGCTCGCGCAATTTCGGCTCCGGCTCCGCGAGGTTCTGGCGAACCTGGCGGAGCGTTTGGTTTTCCTTTACCGTGTGGCCCGAGAGGCAGACATCAGCGATCATGGCGGTCAGCAGTTGCAGACTTGACGCCCGGAAGAAGTCGTCCTGGACCCCAGTCGCCCGGCCGCTATCGCTCATGATCCATGAAGCGACCGCCGCGATGTCCTCTTCTTTCGTGCCTCCGTACCGGCCGATCCAGTCGAGCACGTTCAGGCCCGTCTCCGGATCTTTAGGATCGAGCACATGAACATCACGTCCGGCCTTGCCGCGGTGGTCCGAGACCATCGGCGCGACTTCGTTCGAAGGGTCGAGGACAACGAGCGAGCCGCCCCATTTGAGGGCGGTCGGTATCGTCACCGACGTCGTCTTGAAACCGCCGGAACCCGCGAACACGATGCCATGCGACGATCCAAACGAACCGTCGAAGCAGAGCAGCGGCGTCTTCCCACCCGCGCCCCACGTCTCGGGCCGATCAGCCCGGAACGAAAGCGCTGCGGTGCTGTCCCGGTCGACGCGGTAACGCTCGCCGATGACGATCCCGCCCGCGTCAGGGAAGAGCGTCTCCGCCTCCTTCAGCTTCATCCAGCTCGCCTCTCCATGGAGTGCGCGTTTGCCCCGGATGCGTTTCGGCTCGGAGCTGGCGAACGCCCCATCGCCAACAAGCCCGACGCGCATCGCGAAGCACGTGGCCATCACCGCAGCCATCACGCCAATCATTGTGGCAGGATCGGCATATGAGAAGAGCGACTTATCCGTTGGCGCTTGTCCGGAGAACCGCGAGAGGCGGATTACTTCCCGGAGGGCCGCAATCAAAACCGTCGCGCCGCCGCCGGCAACAACGCCCCAACCAGCGAAGCGGATGCTCGCAGATCCAGCAGATGCGAACAGGAAGATGACGCCAACGGCGGCTGAGGCGACGTAAGGCGCAGCAATTCCGGCTCGCCCCAACGTAAGCTTTGCCGCTTCGGTTTTTCCAAAGCCGGCCAGCCAGGTCTCTATCCCGGTCATTGCGAAGACGGCGCCGACCATCAGCCCAACCGGCACGATGACGAGCATGATCCTATTCGCCGTCATTGCCGAAGGCTTCCTCGCCAATAGAGGTCAGCCGCTTCCGTTCCGTTTCGTCGGTGTTGAGCCGCCGGCGAATGTCGATCAGAGCGCCGAGGAGAAGCGCGCGCTTCTCGTAGCGAAGGCCCGCTTTCACAATCAGGCCGCCAAGCTCGACCTTGTCGCGCGTATCTTTCTTCCGCGCCTCCGTTGTCGTCATGCGCAGCATTCGCTCAAGCCTCGCCACCGCCGCCCTGAGCCGCGCCAGACGAGACCGGCGCGCCTTCCGCAGTCTCTCCCCTCCCCTTTCCGGTCGTTCCCGCCTTGCCTGCGCGAAACCCTTTGATCACGTCCTGGAGCGCCGCCTGAAGCGCTGCCTCGTCGACTTCGATCTCGCCCAGCCCTGCCTTCAGCGCGATCCGCCCGATGCGCTCGGCTTCGCGTGTTTCGGCGTGCTTCAACTGTTCCTGCAGTCTGGCGATTTCTTCACGGATTTTCGAGGAGGGCTTTTTCATTTCCGTTCGTCTCCATGGGTGAGAAAGTCTGTCTTTCGAACCCAGTCTCCCGGACGGGCGTGCGGGACGCACTACTGTGAATCCTACAATCGCCAACGGCGATGCTTTCGCGGATGATCCCGGCCGTTCCGAGGGAGCGGCTTCCAAGGGCGCAATTATACGTCGCTGGCGCGACGTCTTGGCTTTCGGCCCTGGCGGGGCCGCCGCTTTCGACGAACCAGTTGATTTCGTTCGCAACCGGGAAAGAATTCTGCCTTGGCCGTCCCCCATTTCTCCGTCAGCGTCGTCGCCCGCGGTTCCGGCCGCAGCGCTGTGCTGTCGGCGGCCTACCGGCACTGCGCCAGGATGGAGTACGAGCGCGAGGCGCGCACCATCGACTACACAAGCAAGCAGGGACTGCTCCATGAGGAGTTTGCCGTCCCGGCCGATGCCCCTGAATGGCTGCGCACGATGATTGCGGATCGCTCAGCTTCGGGGGCGTCCGAAGCCTTCTGGAACAAGGTCGAGGGCTTCGAGAAGCGCGCGGATGCGCAACTCGCCAAGGACGTCACCATCGCGCTTCCGATCGAACTGACGGCCGAGCAGAACATTGCTCTCGTCCGGGATTTCGTCGAGCGGCACATAATCTCGAAGGGAATGGTGGCTGACTGGGTCTATCACGACGCCCCGGGCAATCCGCACGTTCATCTCATGACGACGCTACGGCCGATGACCGAGGACGGTTTCGGTGCCAAGAAGGTTGCCGTGATTGGGCCGGATGGCAATGCTCTTCGCAACGGTTCCGGCAAGATGGTGTACGAACTTTGGGCCGGAAGCGCCGACGACTTCAACAGTTTCCGCGATGGTTGGTTTGCGTGCCAGAACCGGCACCTGGCTCAGGCAGGACTCGACATTCGTGTCGATGGCCGCTCCTTCGAAAAGCAAGGGATCGATCTCGAGCCGACCATCCACCTGGGCGTCGGCGCGAAAGCGATCGAGCGAAAGTCAGCCGGCACCACGGAGACTGTTTCGCTCGAGCGGTTGACGCAGCAGGAGAAACGGCGAACGGAAAATGCCCGGCGCATCGAACGTTCTCCGGAGATCGTACTCGACCTCATCATGCGAGAAAAGAGCGTCTTCGATGAGCGGGACGTGGCGAAGATCCTGCACCGCTATATCGACGACGCCAGCCTGTTCGAACGCCTGATGCTGGGCATCCTGCAGAGCCCACGGACGCTTCGGATCGAGCGAGAGCGGATAGACTTTGCGACGGGTCTGCGGGCGCCGGCAAAATATACCACGCGCGAAATGATCCGTCTGGAAGCCGAGATGGCCAATCGCGCCATCTGGCTGTCGCAGCGGTCGTCGCATGGCGTCCGAGACGCCGTACTCTCGGCGACCCTTGCCCGTCATGACCGTCTGTCGGATGAACAGCAGGCGGCGATCGAGCATCTCGCAGGAGCCGAACGGATCGCCGCGGTGATCGGCCGCGCCGGGGCGGGCAAGACGACGATGATGAAGGCGGCGCGCGAGGCGTGGGAAGCGGCCGGCTATCGTGTCGTCGGTGGCGCGCTCGCCGGCAAGGCGGCCGAGGGGCTGGAGAAAGAAGCTGGCATCGCCTCGCGCACGTTATCGTCCTGGGAGCTCCGGTGGAACGAAGGGCGCAATCAGCTCGACGCCAAGACGGTATTCGTGCTCGACGAGGCAGGCATGGTCTCGTCGCGGCAGATGGCCCTGCTCGTCGAAATGGCGACGAAGGCGGGCGCCAAGCTCGTTCTTGTGGGCGATCCGGAGCAACTCCAACCCATCGAAGCGGGAGCCGCCTTCCGCGCCATCGCCGATCGTATCGGATACGCCGAACTCGAGACCATCTATCGCCAACGCGAGCAATGGATGCGCGATGCCGCGCTCGATCTGGCGCGAGGCAAAGTAGGCAAGGCGGTCGATGCCTACCGCGCCAATGGCAAGGTGATTGGATCCGATCTGAAAGCGGATGCCGTCGACAATCTCATTGCCGCTTGGGACCGCGATTATGATCCTGCGAAAACGTCGCTGATCCTTGCCCATCTGCGTCGTGACGTTCGAATGCTGAACCAGAGGGCGCGGATCAAACTTCTCGAGCGCAGGATCCTCGATGAGGGAGCCACGTTCAAGACTGCCGATGGCGACCGCAACTTTGCAGCGGGCGATCAGATCGTTTTCTTGAGGAATGAGAGCTCGCTCGGCGTGAAGAACGGCATGTTGGCGCGGGTTCTCGAGGCTGCCTCTGGCCGCATCGTTGCGGAGATTGGTGAAGGCGAGCATCGCCGTCAGGTGACGGTCGAACAGCGCTTCTACAACGACCTCGATCTTGGGTACGCTACGACGATCCACAAGAGCCAGGGCGCGACTGTCGATCGCGTCAAGGTGCTCGCGTCGCTCTCACTGGACCGGCATCTGACCTATGTCGCCATGACCCGTCATCGAGAGGATCTCGGCGTCTACTATGGTCAACGGTCCTTCGCCAAAGCGGGCGGTCTGATCCCGATCCTGTCGCGGAAAAATGAAAAGGAGACGACCCTCGATTATGCGGGCGGTCCCTTCTACCGCCAGGCACTCCGGTTTGCAGAGGCTCGTGGCCTCGATCTTGTCAAGGTCGCCCGAACCCTGGTTCGCGACCGGCTCGAATGGATGGTTCGGCAGAAACAGAAGCTGGTCGATCTCGGCGCCCGTCTGGCCGCAACCGGAGCGGCACTCGGACTGGTTCGCCGCAGCAACAAGCAATCCACCCCGAACACGGTCACGGAGGCCAAGCCCATGGTGTCAGGCATCACCACCTTCCCGAAATCGCTCGAGCAGGCCGTGGAGGACAGGCTCGCGGCCGATCCAGGCCTCAAGAAGCAATGGGAGGACGTCTCGACCCGCTTTCATCTCGTCTACGCGCAGCCGGATGCGGCCTTCAGGGCAATCAACGTGGATGCCATGCTCAAGGACCGGTCGGTCGCTCAGTCCACGCTTGCTCGGATCAATGGCGAGCCAGAAAGCTTCGGTGCTCTAAAGGGCAAGACCGGTCTTCTCGCCAGCCGCGCCGACAAACAGGATCGAGAAACAGCCATAGCCAATGTGCCGGCGCTCGCCCGAAATCTTGACCGCTACCTTCGTGAGCGGTCCGAGGCCGAAATCAGATATGAGACGGAGGAACGCTCGGTTCGTCTCAAGGTCTCTGTCGACATTCCGGCGCTCTCTCCAGCGGCGAACCAAACCCTCGAACGCGTGCGCGACGCGATCGATCGCAACGACCTCCCGGCCGGCCTCGAATATGCGCTGGCCGACAAAATGGTGAAGACCGAGCTCGAAGGTTTCGCCAGGGCCGTTGCCGAGCGCTTCGGAGAACGGACTTTCCTGCCGCTTGCCGCGAAAGACACGAGTGGCAAGGCCTTCGACACCGTGACGGCAGGCATGACAGCCGACCATAAGGCTGAGGTCCGGAGCGCGTGGAATTCTATGCGAACAGTCCAGCAGCTTGCCGCGCATGAACGCACGACAGAGGCACTGAAGCAGGCCGAGACGCAGCGTCAAACGAAGAGCCAGGGGCTATCGCTCAAATGATGGTTAGGGCTGGAATATGCGGGGCGATTACCGCGCAACAACGGCGAGCGATGTGGTTCATTACGATAGCTGCCACGGCCGCCACGGTTGGGATCGTCGCTGCCCTCGCCGGCGGTTACCGCTTCAATCTGACCCCGAGCGAGCCGCTCGGTATATGGCACATTGCTCCGCTCCATCGACCCGTGGCTGTCGGCGACCTCGTGTTCATCTGCCCACGGGAAACAGCGGAAATGCGGGAGGCGAAAGCGCGTGGTTATCTCCGCTTCGGTCTTTGCCCGGCGGGTGTTGCGCCTCTCATCAAGACGGTGATCGCCGTCGCAGGACAGCATGTCGAAATCGGCGCCGGCGTGAGGGTGGAGGGGAGAAAGGTTTCCTCATCCAGTCTCGCACCACGAGATGGAAAAGGTCGGCGGTTGGCGCCGTTTCCGAGTGGAACTGTTCCGCCAGGATATGTCTTCCTGCATTCCTCGTTTCCCGGCTCCTACGACTCCCGATACTTCGGTCCCCTGCCCGCTTCGGGCATTCTCGGGCTGGCGCAGGAGGTGCTCACCTATGCGCCCTGATTACCTTCGGCCGACGTTGCTAACCTTAACGTCGATAATCATCGGAGTGGTGGGGTGGAGTGGCCATGTGTTGCTCTTGCCCGTGGCACTGGGGTTTCCAATTCTTTGGTCGATGGCGCAAACGAGATCGGTCGCGGCATCGATCTCTGCTGGGTATTTCCTGGCAGCATCACGCGGCTTGCCGCAGGGCGTCGCGGCCTTCTATTCCTCGGATCTCTGGCCGGGTTTGTTGCTCTGGCTGTGCGCATCCTTGAGCTTCATCACGGTGCATACGGTCCTCTGGACGAAGAGCGCTGGCCTGCTTCCATCTCGCTATCTTCTCGCGGCGATCATCATGGCTATCCCGCCGTTCGGCATCACGGGCTGGGCGCATCCTGTAACGGCCGCGGGTGTTCTGTTTCCCGGATGGAGATGGTGGGGACTTGGGCTTATGACAGCCGGCCTTGCGGGCCTCGTAACCCGCATTTGGCCAGCTGTCGCCATTGCCTTGACAGGCATTTGGCTCTGGTCCGCCGCGTTCTGGACCGACCCGGAACTACCGGAAAGCTGGCAAGGGGTCGATCTTGAACTGGGCGTTTCGCTTGGCCGCGAGGCCAGTCTCCAACGTCAACGTGACCTGATCGCAATGGTGCGCACCGCCGCCGGCGATGGCGCCCATTTTGTGGTGCTGCCGGAAAGTGCGCTCGGCTTCTGGACACCGACCGTCGAGCGACTATGGACCGATGCCTTCAGCGGTAGCGATACCACAGTAATTGCGGGCGCCGCGGCTGTGGATGCCGACGGCTATGACAATGTCCTCGTCGCGATCGACAGGAAGGGTGGCGGCATCCTCTATCGCGAACGCATGCCGGTCCCTGGCTCCATGTGGCAGCCCTGGCGATCCTGGTTGGGTGAGAGCGGCGGCGCCAGGGCGGATTTCTTCGCAAACCCGGTCGTCTCTATCGGCGCCCGCCGGGCAGGCCCGCTGATCTGTTACGAACAACTGATCGTTTGGCCGATCCTTCAGTCCATGCTTCACGGTCCCGACTTTTTCGTCGCCGTCGGAAACGGCTGGTGGACCGAGGGGACATCGATCGTCTCCATCCAACGAGCCGCCACGACGGCATGGGCGAAGCTCTTTGCCAAACCGCTTGTTACCGCCGTCAACACCTGAGCGCCAAGGAGACACCATGCTCGACGCCGCCCTGATAAAAGAATGCGCCGACCCTTCTCTCAAGCCCGCTATCGTCGAGCAGTTCGTGATGACTGCGGGTTCAGCCGATCCCCTCGCCGTCACCGTCAAATCGGGCGACAGATTAATCCTCGTGCCGAAAGCGACTTCGGCCGAAGAGGCGATGGCGATCGTGCGGCAATATGCTGGTCAGGCGGTCGTCCGCGTTGGCCTGACCCAGTTTCCCGCTGGCGTTGGCGTCAAGGAACCGGCCGATCTGAAGCCGGACCTTGTCGATGCCTGTCAAAACCTCCGCAAAGGCACGGCGATGTTCGCCAAGATCCTGAGGATCGTTGCGAAATGGTATGGCGACCCGACGAGCAAAGACGTTTTCCCGCAGATCCTCGAGGATGCGATCTACGCATGGAAGACCGGCGAGTTCGAGGGCGTGAGTGTGTTTCAGGTGGAGGATCCGGGTATACCGGTTGAAGTGCCGCAGCAAGGCAGAGAAGAGGTCTCTGCCGAGGACGAGGATGCCGCAGCGAGACCAGCAGAGGAGCCGCCAGAGGCGGCGCAAGATGTCGAACGCGCCGGGATACGGATCGATCTGTCCCGCATCGGCGGGAATTGACCCTCATTCCGGCAGTGCAAAGCGTGTCAGGATGGCTTCACCGTCTTCGATGCGATCTCACCACTTCATTCATGATGCTTTGGGCATGGCGTGTTCTTGCAGAACAGCCGAGAACAGTTCCCTTTGCCGTGCGGGTAGAACCTGGGGAACGATGATGACTAGGCCGGCGTGCAACCCCTCTTTTGCGTAGAGTTTTCTGAAGTCGCGCGCGTTATTCGTCCCGAAGGTAAAGTCCTCCGCGACGATCCTGGGCATCAGATCCCAATCGGCTTCGCCGCTCAGGCCCAATCAATTGATGTGAAAGCAATCGTGGAGCGATGTGTGAAGGCACTCGTCAATAAGGAACGTCACGAAGCCGTGCCGAGGGTTTCCGGGAACTGGCCGTGGTGAGCTGCAAACGCTTCACCGACTTCACCTTCAGGCCCTGTTCCGACAGCTCTTTCGGCCGCCCTCGAGCGGGGTGAGCTGCAGTCCAGATTTCGGCGAGTTCCACCATGCGCGCTGTGATAAAAGGATAGCCCTCGACGATTTCCGCGGTGCTGGCGCCTTGCAGTTTGCAGCGATCATTCGCACGGGAACTCGAGTTCCGGTGAAGACCGGCTCGCCGCCTGCGACGCCCTTCACAGCCTGAATCTTTTGTTCGGCTTCTCGAAGCGCCTCTGCGCGCGCGGCCAGCTGCTCCCTCGCCCGCGCCACGTCGACAATCAGGTACTCGTCTGCTCTCACCGTTTCCGCATCGGGATTCTGGTCAATGGTATCGAACAGGCGCTTGCGACGCTCGGCAGACAGGATCGAACCTACGCCGTACCAGAGCTTAAGGCGCAGCAGATCCTCGTCGGAAAGTTCTCGGCCCTCGCGGCCGAAATGTGCCTCGATGATCCGCTGATCGATTGCGTTGTGCACCGACTTTACAGCAATCTCGCTGAGAGCTGCGGCTTCGGCGGGGGTATAAGCGCGTGCTGCGGTGACCATAATCATTCTCCTTATGGAGAATACATAATGCAGGCGACGTCTATCGTAAAAGGCCGACCGCAATTCAACCCCGTTTATCGTCAACCCAGCATGGCGGTTCATTTCTTCTCCGGCCACCGTTTGAGCAAATCAGACGCTTCGATTTCTAGCACTGTCGCCAAGCGATCCACCACGTCAATGCTCGCATTGTATACGCTGCGTTCCAGAGAACTGATGTAGGTACGGTCGATACCTGCTCGGTGCGCAAGTTCTTCTTGTGACAGGCCTTTCGCCCGACGCGCAGCTTTTAGATTTCGCGCAAATACCTCTCGAATCTCCATGATCGAGAGAGCAACGGCTTGCAGAGTATTTCACCACGGAGTATTCTCTACAAATCTGTTCTGCACGTAGAATCAAAGCGGTGCGGCGACGGCGACGGCTTTTTTCCGTGCGGGTGGTGAACCGCTCCGCGATTTCAACTCACCTCCCAACCCACCGAAATTCGGTATCCAATTGAAAGCGTGCACGATGCGAACTAAGGCTCGGTTCTTGGCGGCGGCAATATGAAGACAGAGGAGACAGTAATGAACAACGCCGGCTCGTCCGAGGCAGACGAAAACACCGGTGGAGGATGTCGCTACAGGTCGATGCAAAAATCGGAGTTAGAGGCGTTGGCTGTTTCCGCGATCCGCGAGCATCGCCAGCTGATCGAGTCCGATCAGGCTGTTTATGAGGAGTGGCTGCGCGCGAGCGACGATCCGTCGATCTCGGGTTCGGTGCTCCAGACCCTCCAGGACGAATATATCGCACGCCAGAAGAAATCCGAAGCCCAGCAGGAGGAGGTCGCGGAAATCCTGAACGCACTTGGCCACGTACCAGACGTGCCTTTGGAGGGGGACAAATAGTTCAGACCAGGCCGAGATCCTTGGCCATGGCCACGAGCTGTGGCACAGACTTGGCGTCAAACTTTTTGCGCGCCTTGTCGAGATTGTGCTGCACGGTTCTGTCCTTGATCCCGGTCAGCATTGCTGTTTCAGATACGGTCTTTCCTTTCATCGCCCATACGAGGCACGTCAATTCACGCGGCGACAGCATTGCCTTGGCGTTGACCACCGTTTTCGCTGACATAATTCTCAGCTGATAATGGACGGCCATAACTAACTGGACCGCCTTCTTGGGATCCAGCACGCCCGAAATGTCGACATTCCTTTCCGGCGACGCGAAGGTCAGCATCATCGCGGATCCATAGCTTCCCTCCACGGGAATGGTGATGCCGCAGCGAATACCGTGGTGGATTGCCTCGTCGCGAAACCGCCGGAGAGGAGAAGATCCTCGGGCAGGCCAATCGTCAGCGGCCCAGAAAAAAACGTCCTGCCGGCGCTTTGCTTCCGTCAGCACGGGATCGATGCGGAAATAGTCGCTACCGAGATAGATGCCTTCCCATGGTCCGGGATAGGAATTGAACGTCCTGACTTGGGCGCCTTCTTTTTGCAGATAGGCGAACCGGTCATACCCGCAGGAATGCGCGAAGCTTCGAAGGGCACTTTTGATCATGTGCTCATCTTGCGCGGCCTCCAGCATATCGATGAGCGAACGAACTTCTCCGTGCACGGACATCTCTCCTATCTTCATGACCCGGTGAGTTGGCTTTTCGCGAAACGACCCGTCCACTGAAACGGCCTTTAAGCCCTTCGCTAATCGGGTCATGGGCGCGATTTACGCATACAATTGCTTTTGACGGAAACTCTGGTGCCCGCCTTACGCGAAGCAGTCCCTTGAACCGTGCCTGTGTTAGCACTACACGCGGAGGCACCTCCTTCAAGCTGCATCAACCTTGGATATGACTACTCGATGAAAGAATTTGCACCCCCGTGATTGTACCGCCACACCTGCTTCAACCCGCGCGGTACGCGCAGGTCTCTGGTACCTGCGCGGCTACTTCCCCGGATATGCGGATGGAAAGACAATGTCCTGGTCGACGAGGACATTGAACTTGTAGCCAGGTCGGATGCGGATCGTCGGCTGTACATTCAGGGTCTTCGAGATCGTCTGTTCTGCTACCCGACCGAAACTTTCCGCGAAGTTCCGCCTTGCGGCGTCTGACGCTGTATCCTGTGTCGCAAGAGTTGAGCTTTCAGGCAGCGACATGTCGATCCCGGTTCCAATCAGCGCGATCAGCGCGGCCGACCCGAACGTCCCCCAGAGATGCCGGTCGACCTTGTCCTTGAAGCCGCCATAGCCTTCGGCGTCTGTGCCCGCCATGCTGCCGATCTGCAGCGTCGAGCCATTGGGGAAGATAAGGTCGGTCCAGACGACCAGTACGCGCTCTTGGCCGAACGATACCTTCGAATCATATCGGCCGAACAGCTTGGCGCCTTGTGGGATTAGGAGGCGATAGCCAGTCGCGTTATCGTAGACGTTTTGGCTGACCTGAGCGGTTATGCGTCCCGGCAGACCGGAATTGAGGCCGGTGATCAACGTGGCGGGGATGACCGAGCCGCGCTTCAGTTCGTAGGGCGACATCTGCGGCACAACTCGGTTCGGCAAGTAGCCGAGATCCTTGATGTCCTGGTTGAAGAAGTTCTCCTTCAACGTCTGGGCGTTCGGATCGACGTTCTGCCCCATGAGCCCGAATTTCATGGCGGCTGCGTAAGGATCTGAAGCGTTGTTCGCTGTCATCGTCGAGTTCTGTCGGATGGTGTCCTTGGCGTTCGCCGTCTTCTCGAAAGCGGAGACGTCAACTTTCAACGGTGAATCGAGCGCCGTCGCGCGTGCCTGGAGGCGAGCCATTCGCTGGCGTTGAACCTCGCGGATATACTGCTCGTCCTGCTCGCGCTTGAGCCGCGCCTTCCACTCCTTTTCGGACTCGAGGCTGGACCGCCGGTCTTGCCGATCCGTCGGCCGGCGATCGACGACCGGCTCGTGTTTTTCGACCTTCTGCTCGGTGACAGGCGTCGGTTGAAACACCTCCTGCTTTTCTGGATCACCGATAATGCCGTCGGTTATTCCCCGTTTGAGCTGGTCGCCGAAACTTGTCGCTGGGGTGTTGGAGGCGCTTTCGATGTCGTCGCCACGCTTGAGGGAGAGCCCGCGCACAGACAGGCCAATCACGACGATGCCGACGAAGAGAATGATGACGATGATGGCGACGATGATCGGGAGGCGATTGAGGCGACGCATGCCCTTCTGATCGTCGGCCTGGCTTGAAGTGCCGAGCTGCAGCGACTGGACCATCACGTTCCCCCGTCAGTTCCGTTGCATGATCGAAAGCGGGCTTGCTGGTGTGGCGCCGGCAGTCGTTGCCGCATAGGCGCGGCCGAGCGCGACCGACGGCGTCGAAAGGCGTGCGAGCACCTGACCGTCGACGCCATCGATCGAGTAGGCGAGTTCGATTGGCTTGACGTCTTTTCCGACTTTGCCATCGGTGATGATCGTATAGCCCCATCCCTTCAAAGCCGCCTCTAGCGCGGTCGAGAACTCCGAAGTGTCCTTCTCCATCTTGATTGTTGTTGTGCCAGCGGGACCAATCTGTTCGGCAAGGCGACTTGCAATATCTCCGGCAATGGCGCTTGCGGCAGGTCCGGTGACGGGGACAGGGGCGGAGCTGGTGCCCAATCCGCCGTCAGCTGTCTGGCAACCTGAAAGAAAGGCACTGGCGAGAATGACTTGAAGAAGCTTCCGCATCGTTCAGTCTCCCCGCCGGATGGTGATCTTCTGCTGGCGCCAGCCGACGCCGGACACAAGGATCGCCTTGTCGATCGCATAGTCGACGGTCATCATGTCGTTCTTCATGCGGTAATTGACGATGCGATTCTGGCCACCCGAGACAACAAACAGCACCGGCGCGTCCTGGCCGGAGATCGACTTCGGGAATTGGATGTAGGTCTTCACTCCATCCGAATAGACCCGTTTTGGCTTCCACGAAGCGCCGCCGCTGATCGAATAGGAAAAGTTCAGTTTGTCCGGCGCCGTCCCGGGAATACCCGCCGTTTCGAGCCGCGCGTTGATGTCGGCGAGCTTGGCCGACACGTCCTCGGGGTATTCGAAGCCGACGCGCGCCATATACTGGCTGGGATGAGACTTGAGCTGGATATGGTATGTGCGCCGTGATGTGGTGACCACCATCGACGTCACCAGCCCTGGCTCGGAGGGTTTGACGATCAGGTGAATGATCTGCCCACCCGTTGCACCCGAGGTCGCTGGCTCCACTTTCCAGCGTACGGTGTCGCCGACGAGGACGTCGCGAACGATCTCACCGCCCTGCAGCTCTATGTCGCAAACCTGAAGTGGTGAGCAGACGACAGATGGCTGGGTCTCGCCGAACAGGAAGATAACTTTGCCGTTCGATCCCGTGGTGACCAGTCCCGGCGTGCCTCGCCACTTCCTCGAAATATTCATGCCCTTTACTTCGTTTGTCGTCATGCTTTGCGCCTGCGCGCCGACCACCAAGGCGAGTCCTGCCATGCAGCCGGCGGCCGCGATCAATCCTGTTCTGTGCATGTGAATTCCCCTGCCCTTAAAGCTGTGCGGTCCAGTCGAAATCCCGGACATAAAGACCGATCGGATTGAGGCGGATCGTGGCCTCGTCCTGCGGCGCGGTGAGTGCTACCGTCACGATGCCGCGGAACCGACGCGTACCGGTTTCCTTGCCCTTGCGATCGCGCTCGTATTCCGTCCAGTCGATCTGATAGGTCTGGTTCGAGAGCGCCACTATGTTGTTGACCTCGATGGCGACCGTTGAAGACTTCGCCTTTTCGAACGGCGAATTGCCTCGGAACCAGGCGTTGATCTTCTCGGTCGATGGATCGGAGGTGCGAAGAAGGGCGTAGGTGCGGTCGATATATTGTTTCTGCACCACCGCATCCGGCGTGATCGAACGAAAGCTCGTGACGAAATTGCCCAGCGTTGCGCGCACCACGCGCACATCGGCATATTCGATCTGTTCAGGGAAACCTGATGTCACGGCGGTTCCAAGCTTGTCGACTTCGACGATGTAAGGCACGAGCTTGACCTGAGTGCTTAGATACATCGCATAGCCGAAGCCGATCACGGCCATGGTGAGGCCCAGTATGCCGACGATGCGCCAGGCCGCGGCGGCTCGGACATAGGATCCGTATCGTTCCGTCCATTCCTGGCGTGCGGCAAGATAGGGGTTTTCGGGGGCGCGGTTCGCTGCCATCGATCCATCACTTTCTAATTGCGGTTAGTCTTTGCGTTCGGGAGGTCGCTTGTGCCCGCTGTGGCTGCTTCGGCTCTCGTTGAGCTTGGCGTTGGCGAGCCCGAGGATCGATCCGGCATAGGCGCCGGGTGAACCGATCGCCTTTTCTTTTGCCGCGGATCCAGCGGCTTTGCCCGCCGATCCGACTCCAGCGCCGATGCCACGCAAGGCAGCTCCGGCGAATGAAGATCCCGCCGCCCGAGCGGCCTGACCAGCCGCAAAACCGGCCCCTGCCCCGCCTGCGGCGAGGAACCCTGCGCCTGCGGCGAAGGATGCTGCCTGGCCGCCATGACGAATGCCATCCATCCCGCCGGAGACCGAAGCGCCCTGCACAACGCCTTGAATGATGTTCGGCACGTACATTGAGATGATGAAGACCACGACGGAGATGCCGGCGATCGAGAGGCTTATGATGTACCGTTGTTCCGTTGCTACAGGTGTTTCGGCTAGGCCGATAAGAACTTGCGAGCCGATTTTCGCAATCATGACTAACGCCATGAGCTTCATGCCGACAGAAAAGCCGTAGACGAGATAGCGGATCGAAAAGTCCTTGGTGAACGATGATCCGCCGAGCCCCAGCATGATCATGCCGGCGAGAAGTCCAACATACATCTCGACCATCACGGCGACAAAAATAGCAGCCACGAGCGAGAAGCAAATGACAACAACCACCATCGCGAAGACCGCTGCGATGGCTAAAGAATTGTCTTCAAACACGCCGAACTGGACGTGCTCAGACAATTTCCCGGCAACTTCAATACCCGCGTCAAAGATAGCAGCTGGTGAAGCCGAGCCACCGCCAGCCCCGATCTGAAAGAGGCTGTCGACTACGGCGCGCGCGAAAGTGGGGCCTTGGTTCAAAACGAAGGCGAAGAAGCCGATGAACATGATCCGCCGGACCAACTCGGCGAACCAGCTGTCCAGTGACGCGGCGTGGATCGCGAGCCAGACCGCTGCAATTCCCACCTCAATCGCGGCAAGAATCCAGAATAGGGATTTCGCGGCATCCGTAATGGTTGTCTCCCATCCTTTCGCGGCAGACGCAATCTGGTTCTCCAGTTCCGTTAGAACTTGCCCGTCTTGTGCGAATGCAGGAGCGATAAACGCCAGGCAAAGGATGCCAACGACAAACAGGGAGCGTTCAACGAAGGTATTCACCATCTTGGCTTCATCTCCCGACCGGTATGGAGATCGCGTTTCGGTGCGGGTTTGAAGAAATCTCGAACCCGCTGTTCATGGTCCGATTTCGACTCAACTTCCTTTGTTGAAGTCGGATTTGCGGGGACGAAGTAGGTGGCGGTCACCGCCGCGCTGGCGAGGCTGGCGACAATGATGACTAGAGCTATGCGGGTCACCAACGTGGCTCCATCATCTGGCCTTCAGGGATTCCGTGGTTCACAGGCGCGAAGAATTTCTCGCGCCGTGCCTGTGCCAGGTCCTTGTCGGTCTGCTCGGTCTGTAGCCAGGTGCCCATCATGGTCATCTGCTGCGAGACGAGACCGCGGAGCTTCTGCATCTGCGCGACCTGTTGGGCCGCGATTTCGTGGCCCACTTGCAGAGCCTTCATTTGCCCGTCAGCCGTTTCGGACATCGAGCGCAACGAGGACATCGTGGTCTCCTCGCTATCGAACTGATCGGCCGTGAGGCTTGCCGCCTTCAGCGTGCTGGAAATCGTATCGCGGTTGGTGTCGGACCAGGTTTGATAAGTCGAGGAGAACGTCTCGTTGCTTGGCAGGCTGGTCTTCAGGGTGGCATAGCTCTGGAAGCGTTGCTGCAGCACCTCGTCGGCGTTGCCCAAGGAGAACGCGATGCCCTGGCCCTGATCGACGATGCTGCGGAGTTGATTGAGGTCGCTCTCGACTTGCCCCCACATGTGCGATGGTAGGGTGGCCGTGTTCTGCAGCAGGTTCTGATAGATGTTCAGCTGCGTTTCGATCTGTTGCGCAAGCTGGCTGATCTGCGTGAGTTGGTTCTGGATCTGCTCCCCGGATCTCCCGACCAGCGCAACCAGCTCGCCATTGTTGAGAACCTGCGTCCACTCGGTCGCCACACCTGTGGCGGTGCCGGCATCGGCCGGCGCGATGTTGCAGATAGTTACGGCGACGACCGCCAGACCGGCGGGCAAGCTATGCGACATTGAGCAGCGATGCGGCATCGTGAACTCCTCTCATCTGAAGCCAGTGGGCCGGCCAGTCATGGCCGTGTTCGGAATGAAGTGTGCGGATCTGCTTCAAGTCTTCCTTGCCGGATGCGCCTACGAAGCTGAGCGCCACAGGACCGAGCGCCATGTCGAAGAGCCGCCGGCCCTCGGGCGTGACGACATAGTATTCGCGCTTGAGGGTGGCGTTCGAAACGATCTCGATCTGGCGCTCGTTGAACCCTAGCCGCTCGTAGAACTCGCGCGTGCCCGGTTCTCGAGCAGCGCCATTCGGCAGGCAAATCTTCGTTGGGCAGGATTCTTTCAGAACGTCGATGATCCCCGACCGCTCGGCGTCCGAGATCGACTGGGTGGCCAGCACGACGGCGCAATTTGCCTTGCGCAGCACCTTCAGCCATTCGCGGATCTTGGCTCGGAACACTGGATGCCCGAGCATCAGCCAGGCCTCGTCAAGCACAATCAGGCTTGGAGAGCCATCGAGCCGCTTCTCGATCCGCCGGAACAGATAGGTCAGCACTGGCACGAGATTTCGTTCGCCCAAGTTCATGAGCTGCTCGATCTCGAAGGTCTGGAAGGTGCCGAGGGTGAGGCCATCCTGCTCGGCGTCGAGAAGTTGCCCCATCGGGCCATCGACTGTGTAATGATGCAGCGCGTCCTTGATCTCTCGCATCTGTACCCCGCTCACGAAATCGGAAATCGATCGGCCTGGCGCGCTCGCCATCAGGCCGACCTGGCGGGAGATGGCGTTGCGATGATCGGGGGTGATGGTGATGCCCTGCAGCGCGACCAGCATCTCAATCCATTCTGTCGCCCAAGCCCGGTCAGCGTCACTTTCGAGATCGGACAGGGGGCAGAACGCAAGTGCGGGTCCTGTATCCCGCACATCGCCGCCGATCTCGTAATGATCGCCCTGCGCGGCGAACGTCAGCGGCAACAGCGAACTTCCTTTATCGAAGGCGAAGATCTGGGCGCCGCTATAACGCCGGAACTGTGCCGCGATCAGCGCCAGGAGTGTCGACTTGCCGGAGCCGGTCGGACCGAAGATTAGCGTATGGCCGACGTCATCGACATGCAGGTTGAGCCGAAACGGCGTCGAGCCGCTCGCGACCTGCATCAGCGGCGGAGAATTGGATGGATAGAATGGGCAAGGTGCGATGGGGTTTCCGGACCAGACCGAATTGAGCGGAACTAGGTCCGCGAGGTTGCTGGTGTTGATTAAGGGTTCGCGGATATTGCAGTACCAATTGCCCGGCAGGCTCCCGAGATAGGCGTCAGTCGCGTTGAGCGTTTCGATCCTCGCACCGAAACCTTCCGCCTGGATCAGCCGGCGGATCGCCTCGGCTTTTTCCTGCAATGCTTTCCGATCACCGTCGAAGAGAATGATCACGGGGGTGTAATAGCCGTAGGCGACAAGCTGCGACGATGCTTGCGCGATCGCATCCTCTGTCTCGGCTACCATCGTCATGGCGTCCTGATCGACTGACCGGCTTTGCCTCTGGAAGAGCTGGTCGAAGAACGGCCGGACCTTCTGCTGCCACTTCTTGCGGGTGCGTTCCAGCTTTTGCCGGGCCTCCTCGGCATCGAGGAAGATGAAGCGCGACGACCAGCGATAAGAGAGCGGCATCAGGTCAAGGCTGTTGAGGATGCCCGGCCAGCTCTCCGCCGGCAGCCCGTCGATCGCAACGACTCCGAGGTATCGGTTCTCGACCTTCGGCGTCAGTCCATGTTCAAGCTCAGCCGTGGCAATCCAGTCGAGATACATGGGAGCGTCCGGCAGCCGGATCGGATGATTCTCGCCGGTAATGCAGAAACGGACGAATTGAAGCAGTTCGTCATAGCGGGCGACACGCTCCCCTCCTCTTTCGCCAACCTCCCGCGTTTCCATGCGCCGAACCGACAGCGTGTTCGCCAAATATTGCTCGAGCTCGCGGGTGGCGTTCTTGAAGATGAAGAGGACCATGTCGCCATAGCTCTTCTTACGGCTTTCCTCGTCCGAGTAGAGGTATTTGCTGAGCGCCGTCTTTTTGGATTCGAGCGGCCGGTAGGTGAGGATAAGCGCGTGCTTGCTCTCGAAATGCCCCTGCTCACGCGCGAAATGCGCCCGGCGCTCCGCGTCGATCGCGCGTGTGACAGCATCGGGGAAATGGCAGCGGTCTTCTGTGGGATAATCGTACGTGGGAATACGGACGGCCTCGACCTGGATCATCCAGCCGCTCCCGAGCCGGGACAGGATTGCGTTAATCTGGCGCGACAGTTCGTTGCGCTCAAGATCGGTGGCGCTTTCGGAGTCAGGCCCGGCAAAGTACCAGCCGGCCATCAGGCTTCCGTCCTTCAGCAGAAGGACGCCGTTGTCGACCAAGCCGGCATAGGGGACGAGATCTGCGAAGGAAGGGCTAGTTGCCCGAAAGCGTTTGAGAGCGACCATGCCAGCCTCCTCAATATCGCCGCCACGGAGACGTGGTCGCCTTGTAGTAAGGTTTGTAGGAAATATGCCTGATATAGACCTGCCGCATCAGCGGATCCGATTTTGCCATCATCCGCAGCAGTCCGAGGACCACGATCCAGACCGCGATCCCGAAGAGCGCCGAGTAGATGGTCAGCACCACGAAAATCAGGATGACTGCGGCGAGACCGGTAAGCAGCACCAGTTCCCGATCGGCGCCCATCAAAAGATTGGGACGTGAAAGCGCGCGATGGATCCGATTGCGCTGCAGTGCGGACAAGGACTCAGCCATGAGCCCCCTCCCGTTCTCCATTTTGCATGGCCGATGGGAGCGCCTCGTCAGCCAGTCCAATCGAGGCGCCGGTTGCGCCGAACAGGCCGACGATGTTGGTGGCCCCGAGCAGGATGCCGGCGACAAGCACGACATAGACGAGCCGCCGCGCAAAATCGTTGAGCTCGCCGCCGAAGATCAGCATGCCGCCGGCGATAGCCACCGCTGCCAACGCGATGGCGCCGGCGACCGGACCGGTGATCGACTCCTGGATCTGCTGCAGCGGCCCTTCCCATGGAAGGCTGCCACCGGAGCTGGCAAACGCCGGCGCGACCGCGCCGAAAACGATGGGCGTCGCGAGGAATGCGATAGCGACGACTGCACTCTTACGCGACATTGCGCGCCTCCTGTTCTTCGGTGAGTTGGTGGGATTCGATCTCGTATTGTCCGTTGACGAACCGCTCGACCTCGATGACGTCGCGTACGCGGCGACCACGTGGCGTCCGCTCGATTGACACAATGAGGTCGACCGCTTCACCGATCACCTCGTGCATCGGTTGCTGGCTGGCTTCCGCGGTGAGTTGCTCAAGACGGCGTAGCGCTGACATGGCGGTGTTTGAGTGGATGGTTGCCACACCACCGGGATGGCCGGTGTTCCAGGCCTTGAGTAATGTCAGGGCCGCGCCATCACGGACCTCTCCGACGACGATCCTGTCCGGCCTCAGGCGCATCGTACTCTTCAGGAGCCGCACCATATCGACCGTATCGCTTGTGTGGAGGAGAACGGCATTCTCGGCCTCGCATTGGATTTCGGCGGTGTCCTCTAGGATGACCAAGCGATCCTCCGGTGCGGATTTGACTATTTCAGCGATGACTGCGTTCGCGAGCGTCGTCTTGCCGGAACCGGTGCCTCCGGAAATGATGATGTTAAGCCTCGCGGAAATTGCGCTGCGGATCGTCGAGGCTTGGTACTCCGTCATCACGTCGGAACGCACGTAGTCGTCCAGTGGGATAAGACGCGAGGCACGACGGCGAATCGTGAACGCAGGGCCGGCGACGACAGGCGGCAACAGACCTTCGAACCGGTGGCCGCCAATCGGCAGCTCACCCGAGACAATCGGCTGTTCCGTGCCGACCTCGGACTGAAGCGCGTGCGCAACGGTCCCGATCACCATTTCCGCAGCGGCCGGGGACATCTCGCCAGCCGGCGCGACGCCATGCCCAAAGCGTTCGATGAAGAGCTTTCCGTCGGGATTGAGCATGATCTCGACGACGGTCGCGTCATCCAGTGCTACGCATAGCTGATCGCCGAGTGCTTCCTGAAGTTTGCGGACAAGACGAGGATGAGAGCGAAGCTGTATCACTGAGTTCTCCTTAAGCTTATTGGCCAAAAGCGCTGACAATTTGAGAGCGGTAGCTGGCGGGGCGGAGCTTCATGAATGTGTCCGGGTTTGCCGGCAGAGTGCCCGCCACCGCTACGGTCGCTCCGATCCTCCTTGGCTCGCCAATGCGCTGAAGTGGCCAAGCAACGCGGGCGAGGATCCGTTCGAACCGAAGATCCGTCACGGTGACGATCTCGGTGAAGGCGCTCGCGATCGACCATTCGATGATCCCAGCGAACATGGTGAGTGTGGCCTCATGAATGGAGCCGTCTCCCCTGCCCTCGGCAAGGGAGGTATCCACGCAAAAGCGCGAGCTCTCGACCATGGAGGAATGAGCGTTGAGGTGACCGGCAGAAAGGAGCGAGGGGAAAACGTTAGCCACCATCGTCGGGCCGAGCGCGGGAAGCAGACGCGCACATCCAACCACTCGACCGCTGCTCGACACGGCCAGGATGTAGGTCGGTTGAAGATCGTCGAAAGCATCCGACTCACAGCCGCCTGCGACATTGACTTCCCAACCCAAACGATCGGAAAAGACGCGGGCGCGCAGTTGGTGATGGCTATGGAGAAGTCGGGCTTCTTCGATATTTCGCGGCTTTGAGATCGCGAGAATCTGCATGAATTTCTCCGTCGTTGTTTGGTCGGCGGCGAAATCAGCACGGATCGGGATTGAGGTGCAGTTGTAGAATCCTACAAGGGCTTGTCGAGTGAGTCGGGCACTGGTTGAGTGAAGGACGGTTTGGCTGGGCGAACCTATTTCTAGGATTCACAGGGGAACAATTGGGGATCGAGCTGATAGCGAAGTTGGGCTAAGTCTCAGAGAGAACTACAAAAAGCGAAAATACGGTGCTGTAGGTTCTCCGGGGTTGTTAACCGTTCGTTAACCCTAAAGTTCTGGACCGGTTAGGAGAATCGTGTTCTATCTTTGGCGGGCAAAGGCCGGTAAACCGGCAGAAAGCCGCCAAGAGGAACAGATGGCGATAGCAAACCGAGTAGAATCAGTCGTCGGCACCAAGGAAGATGCCGGCGGCAAAATAATGCTGCATGCAGGGCTGCTGTCCGCGCAGTTGCAGCAGCTCAGAACTCGCATGTATCCGCCGAAATCCGAAAAGACGCTGCGTCCGTTTTTGACCAACGAAGTTTCAAAGCTTACATCTATACCCGATTCCACTCTGAAACTCATGTCCACCGAGGGTCGTGGACCTGTGCCCAGCAGGCTGGAGAATAACCATCGCGTCTATACGCTTGCCCAGATCAATGAACTGCGTGAATTCTTTGCAAAGCAGAAACCTGCGGATGCCCCGCGGTTCCTCCCTCGCCGGCGCGCCGGCGAGCACCTTCAGGTTCTTGCAATAGCCAACTTCAAGGGTGGCAGCGCAAAAACCACTACGTGTGTCCACCTTTCGCACTATTTAGCCCTTCACGGCTATCGCGTCCTCGCACTGGACTTGGACCCTCAAGCGTCCTTGTCCGCTTTGTTCGGAGCCCAGCCGGAAGTCGACGTTGGGTCAAATGAGACGATCTATGCCGCCTTGCGATATGACGAAGCCGAACGCCGCCCAATCCGCGATATCATTCGCAAGACATACTTCGAAGGCATCGACCTAATTCCGGGCAATCTGGAGGTGATGGAGTATGAGCACGAAACTCCACGCGTTCTTGCGAACAAGCAGAGCTCCGGCGCGATTTTCTTCGAGCGATTGAAGCTCGCCCTTTCGGAAGTCGAGGCGGACTACGACGTTGTAATCCTGGACACTCCGCCGTCGCTCGGCTTTCTGACGTTGAGCGCGATATACGCGGCGACCAGCATGATCATAACGGTGCATCCAGCCATGCTGGACGTCGCGTCGATGAGCCAGTTCCTTCTTATGATGGGCGACCTTATTAGCGTCTTGAATGAGACCGGCGCCCAACTTGATCAGGACTTCATCCGGTATCTGGTGACCAGACACGACCCAAACGATGCCCCGCAGTCTCAGGTGGTGGCGATGCTTCGGCACCTGTTCGGCACTGACGTATTGTTGCCGACGGCCATCGAAAGCACTGCTGTCGAGGCTGCTGGCCTCGCAAAACGCTCAATTTACGAGCTCGAAATGGGGCAGATCGGCCGTGAAACCCATAAGCGTGCCCGCGAGGCGGTAGACGCCGTGAACGAGGCGATCGTTCGCCTAATCAACGACAGCTGGGGGCGGACATGAGCAAATCCTCTCGTAAGTCGATAGTCGCCAGCTTCGGACAGCTCTCCGCAGAGCTGGAGAACAGGTTGGAGAGCGATCTGCAGGCAGCGCCTCCCGCCCCATCCGCGGGTAATCGTGTCGGGGCTGGTGTCATCGGTGCGGCCCACCGGGCGATCGATGACATCCGAACAGAGCGAGATCGGTTAAAGGCAATCGTTGAGTCGGGCGGTGGTGCGGTTCGCGAGCTGGATACTTCCCTCATTGATCCCTCCCCTTACCCGGATCGCCTGCCGGACGATGACGATACGAGCTTCGAGGTCTTCAAGCGCTCAATTGAGACTGAAGGGCAGAAGGTTCCTGTCCAGGTGCGGAAACACCCCTCTTCGCCTGGTCGCTATCAGATCGTCTACGGCCACCGGCGTTGGTTTGCCGCAAAGCAGCTCGGCAGGCCGGTTCGTGCCATCGAGGTCGAAATTTCCGACCTCGATCTCGTTCTTGCGCAAGGGATTGAGAATGCCAGCAGGCAGGACCTGACCTGGATCGAGCGCGCTCTGTTCGCATCGCGGATGGACGAGACGGGGATTAAGCCACGCTACATTTACGCAGCGCTATGCATTGAGGACGCTGAACTGGCGCGCATGCGTAACGTCTACCGGACCGTTCCGGCAGACGTTATCGAGGCCATCGGGCGGGCACCAAAGATCGGCCGGCCCCGTTGGCTCGATCTTGCGAAGGCGGTTGCTGCGGACCGTGGGGCCCTGGATTCCATTCGGGCTGCGTTGAGCAGGAAGGGCGACGGTGTTGAAACCTCTGACCAAAGGTTTCAACGCGTCCTGAACGCAATCAAGCCAACTGCCACCAAGGGGGCGGTGTCGACTCCGCTTTTGGATGGCAACGGCACAACGCTTGGCGCCTTGGTGATGTCTTCGAAAGAGATCCGAATTTCGGCCGAGGGATCGCTCGGGATCGAGTTCTTGAAGTTTGTTGAGGCAGAGCTGCCGGGCCTTGCTGTACGCTTTGACCGCCAGCGAGAAAAATCAGAGCCCTGACAGCTGTCAGGGTTTTGGGGAAGCGTAGCAAAAGAAAAAGGCTCCTAAACGTTGCCGTCGTGGAAGCCTCTCTTTGATCCAGCTTCTCGAGAAGCGCATTTCCAGAATCGTAGCAAGAGTCTTTGGCGCCGTTTCGGGCGAGCGGATTTCTTTTGCCTCTTTGAAGGTGAAGGAGAATGCAGAGTGGAAGTGTGACGACACCTTTGGGGCGGCGGCCGATGGCGCTTGCCTTGGTTCGGCGACAGATTGCGACGACCGAGATCAAGCCGGCAAATCGGCAGATAAGTGGAAGTCTTTCGGGGCGCCTCGGAAGCGAGGGGATTGCTTGGACTGCAGCCTGGCTGTGCTCGGCGCGCTGTTGAGCTTTCCCATCGAATGCGCAGCTGACACTTCGCCAACGGCATTGCTGGCGCGACACTCCACACGCACCTTGCCCTGCTTCTCTCACAGGCCTCATCGTCCGTAAGGATAGTGCCAATAGCAAGCGCTACGCGCGAAGAGACCGGGCAGGTGAGATTGAAAGCACACTTGGCTTCGACATTTCACCGGTCCTGCTGCGTGCCGAAGAACTCGCCGCGTGGCGCAGAGGTCGCTGGCGATCGGGCAACCTTCCACAAAGCCAAGAAGGAAAGCCTGACCGTTTGCCGTCGTGATGTTCGCAAGCTCTCTACGGCCGCGATCGAAGAGGGGTGCATGGGGAACTGGGGCGCCATCGAAGAGATCTACATCGAACTTGTGAGCAGGATACCGCGCTCTCCGACGCACTCCGAAGTGTTCCGGTGGCAACCGGCCGCCCGCAACTCGTCGACCTGCGCGTCGTTGAGTTGATCGTCCGTCGACGCGCGGGCGTATCCGATCCGCCTTTGCAGCAGGGCAGGGGGGCTGAGGGTTGCAGCTCGTGCCATCGGTTTTTTCGGACCGGTTTGTACAAATAAGACGTGGATCAGAAAACGATCGTTTGTAAACGTCTCTAGGCCTTGTCCCTGTCGCTGGCGGTGAGCGGCATGCGCTGAAATCCAGGGCTTTCAAGCGCCTCAGGCACCAATTTCCGCTTTCAGTCTCATCATCGATACGGGAAACCTATTGATAGTGAGGGAGCGTGGAAATTGGCGTCTGGATGACGGAAGCATAAAGTTAATTGACTTCCGTTTGTGAATTTTCAGACGTTAATTCATATAGTTAATGATCACCTAAGATGACCAAGGTGCTGGCAACATCAGTAACCGAGGCAGATTTGGCGGCTGTAGCTTTTACATAGCGATCTCAATTGAAGCGCGAAGGTGAAATTCTCGCACCTCGATTTTTATCTTACAGTTTCAGCGCGGGGCGGGGGAGGCGCGCCCTTCAAAGCCCGGGTTGCTCTGGGGGAATTGCGCCGGAACCGGCGGCCGGCGCTATGGCTTCGGCCATGCTGGCATGGAGAGTAACCAAAGATTGTCGACTATCGATGGCCGCAAACTGTTTAAGCTGTTGACAATGTTCGATCTTGCAACGGGCTGGCAAAAAGTGGCTCGCTGACATCGTTAGCGGAAAATCGTGCGGCGTTTGGCGTCTAAACCCAACGGACATATGACATTTTTCGGTTTGAAACGGTAAAGCAAAATCCACAGCGGCGATGGCACCGGAGAACGCGACAACCGTCATGGCTGCATCCTCGAAGGAGGAGGGCACATCAACTCAACTGGCGGGTACCTGCGCAATCTCACACGGTGAGCCGAGCTGGAGTTCGCAAACGGTCTGATGGTGGCTGCACCGTCCTGACGAGTTCCGAACAACAGCAGGCTGTCCACTGCTCAAGCCACCTCGATAGGCGTGCGCTCGCTCCGGCAAAGGCCCCCCATGAAATGGTAAGCGAAAAATCGAGCGATGTTTGCCGTCTGACCTCCCGGGCGCGATCTGGAGATTTCTAACTGAAACGGCAAAAGTAAAACCCACCGCCACTTTCTAGACAGCAGCTTGACTGTCCACCAGTCCGTTGCTCCAGCAATAGATTTTACACGCGCCATTGTCACACGGTCTCCCGCTTAAGCGAAAATAGCTTGGAAACCTTCTCTCAGGTATATTCATTCTCGATAGAACGTGCACTGATGTGCGCAGTCGTCCGCCAACAATGATCACAGGAGGTGCAGATGTCGGCAAAGCAGTTTATCGCACTCCTGAATTCCCATGTGGCCGGCGACGAGGACCAGTTCCTGTCGATCGCCCTTCAGGTTGCGGCCCAGGAGGCCCGCAGTGGAAACACGGTCGAGGCCGACAAGCTGAAACGGATCGTCCAACGTTTGCGAGACCGGGTCGGCGATGCGGCGAAAGCGCAATCCGTCGTGCCAATGGCGCGGCCACGTGGCGAGCTGCTGGAATTTGTCCAGAGCGCCTACCCCAAGACCGGCCTCGATGGCATGGTGCTGGCGGAGCGGATCCGCGGTCGCCTCGACCGGGTCGTCCGGCAGCAGTCTGAGCGCGCCTTGCTGCGCGACCACGGCCAGGTCCCCTCCTCGCATATCCTTCTTGTGGGACCGCCGGGTACCGGAAAGACGATGACGGCGGCGGCCTTGGCAGCAGAGCTCCATCTTCCGTTGTTCACTGTTCGCCTGGATTCGCTCTTCAGTCGGTTCTTCGGCGAAACCGCAAGCAGACTGCGCTTGCTGTTCGACCAGGTTGCTAGGACACGTGGCGTATATCTTTTCGACGAGTTCGACGCCGTTGGCTCCCATCGCGGGGACACCAACGATGTCGGCGAAATCCGCCGCGTCCTGAACTCGATCCTGACCTTCATGGAGGAGCCGAACGCTACCGACAGCGTCGTTATTGCTGCCACTAATCATTCCGAGATTCTAGACGGCGCCCTGGCGCGCCGTTTTGACGAGATCGTCGAATACGACGTGCCGAGCGGTGATGCCGCCCGCACGCTGCTATCGCGACGGCTCCGCCCCCTGAAGCTGACCGACAAGGCGTGGTCGGAGGTGGAACCGGCGACGAAGGGCCTCAGCCAGGCCGAACTTGTCCGCGCAGGCGACACCGTCGTCAAAGATGCCATCCTCGAAGGCGCAAAGGCATTGTCACCGGCCGCCTTGCGTGCCGCGCTGGACGATCGCCAGGTATTCAAAGGGCGCTTGAACGCTCAGCGCTGAACCATTGGGGGATTGATGGCGAACGGTGACGACTATTCGGCGCATGAGTTGGCGCATATCCGTTTCGAGCCGTTTCGTGTCGAGGCACAATACGAGTTCCCAAATCGCCCCCAGGATCGCAAGCCGCGTCGCGACGATTATCACGCCCATGCGCAAGCCCTGACAGCCCAACTGATGGCCGCGCTTGGAGCACTGCCGGCGGCCGGAAGCGACCAGAGGCTCGCGATCGCGGACCAGAAGCGCGGGACGATCGTCGAGCTGGAGACAATGGTTCCGGCATCGCCAAAGCAGGGAGCGACGAAGACCCCGGCGCTCGACTATCCGGCACAGGATATCGTGGTGCTACGATCGGAGCGACAGCAGGATCGCACCGAGCGTTCCGTCCTCTTCATCCCCGACGACGCCAGGAACTATCTGCTTGGCCGGATCAACGCCTATGGCGCAGAAAACCTCGGTAACCGCAAGCGTCCCGACGTCCCGAAGTTCGAACCGATCGAGGCCGTCCGCGCGGCGCAGGCGCGCAGCCTGTTTTCCGGTACGATCGACTTTAATGCTCCCGAGAGCCGATGGTGGGAGCTCTGGGTGAGGGAGCCGGCCGAACAGAAGCCCGGCGCACGGACGAATGCCGTTATTGCTGGAGCCGGAACAGCAGGTCTCGACGTCCACAATGAGCGACTGTCGTTTCCCGACGCCGAGGTCGTGTTCGTGCATGGTTCGGCAGCCCAGGTCGTGTCGTTCCTCGAGCGTATTCCGGGGGCCATCTGGGAAGTCCGAAAGGCGGAAGGAACGATCGAGCCGTTCCTGGAAGTCGGCGGGACGGGTCTGGTCCAACAGGACTGGGTCGCGGACCTGGCAGGCCGGATCGAAGCGCCGCCGGGCGAGGCCCCGTTCGTCTGCGTGGTCGATTCCGGCGTCGCCGCGGCGCATCCACTGCTCGCGCCGGGCATGGCGGGCGCATGGTCGGTCGACGCGGCATGGGGGACGGACGACCATCACCATCATGGGGGGCACGGGACGCCGATGGCGGGGATGGTCCTGCATGGTGATCTCTTCTGGCGCATGAACGACAACCAGCAGGTACAGCTGACGCATCATGTCGAGTCGGTAAAGTTCCTGCCGCCCCACGGTTTTCCGGCCAACCGGCCGTCCGCCTATGGCATCGTCACCCAGTCCGCGATCGCTACGGCGGAAATCGAACGACCCAACGTGGCGCGCAGTTTCTGCGTTGCGTCCTCCACCAGTCTATTCCTCCCAGACGCCCCCTCATCCTGGAGTGGCGCCCTGGACCAGATCAGCGCCGGCTCGATGCCTGGCGAGCAGGACAGCCAGATCCTGGCCAAAGACCATGCGAAACGCCTGCTGCTGGTTGCCAGCGGTAATGTCATCGGCGGCCTGCGGGCGCAGATCGAGCAGCATCACACAATCGAGGATCCCGCCCAGAGCTGGAACGCGTTGACGATCGGCGGTTTCACAGCCAAGGCGGAACTTGCACCGAACCTGACCCCGCTTGCGGCGGCCAACGACAAGAGCCCCTTCAGCACCGGGTCGCAGAATATGCTGGGCGACCTGACGCCCATCAAGCCCGAGGTCTTGTTCGAGGCAGGCAACATGATGGTCGACCAGGCCGGCTATTGCGACTGGCACCCAGTGGTTTCGTTGCTTGGAACCGGCTCGGATGTCGCCGGCGAGCCGCTCGTCCCCTTCTGGGCGACGAGCGCTGCGACCGGCATGGCCGGAAACTTCGTCGGCCGACTGAAGGCAGCCTTGCCCGATCTATGGCCGGAAACGTATCGGGCGCTTGTCGTGCAGTCGGCTGAATGGCCGACACCGATCCGACGAAAGCTAGTCGGGACCGGAGCACACTGGAAGACCGGCAGCAAGGGCGACAAGCAACGCATTCTGCGCGACGTAGGTTTCGGGGTTCCGAACCTGTCGCGGGCGATCGCCTCCGCTCGCAACGACACCACCCTCCTGGCGCAGGCCGAGATCCAGCCTTTCGCTGTCGGACAGGGCGGAGCGGCCGTCTTCAACGAAATGCACTTCTATGAGCTGCCCTGGCCGCGCGCTGCGCTGCAAAATCTCGAAAATGCCGTCGTGGTGATGAAGGTCACCCTCTCCTATTTTATCGAGCCGAACCTGTCCGGTCGCGCCGCGACACGGCCGGACACATATCGCTCGTACGGCCTCCGTTTCGAGCTCAAGAAGCGGCTGGAGACTGACGACGAATTCCGCCTACGCCTTAGTCGACCGGAAGAGGCGGCACCAGCAGATATTGAGAACGGTGACGTGCCGGCGGAAAAAGAAAAGCAGGCAGCCGAGCCAAGCCACTGGCTTTTGGGGCCGAAGGCGGTACAGGCCGGGTCGCTGCATTGCGACCTCTGGCGCGGCTATGCTGTCGACCTGGCAAGCCATGACCATATCGCGGTCTATCCCGTCAGCGGCTGGTGGAAATCGCATACGGGGCAAAGACGGATGACGGACAAAGGCCGTTATGCCCTGGCGATTTCAATTACCGCCGAAGGCCAAGACGTCGATCTCTATTCCGAGATTTCCGCCGAGCTGGCAGCGCGGGTCGCGGCAGCAATCGAGGTCGATGCCGCTGGCTGACGGTGAACAGGCGGGAATTGCCTGCCATGAACTGCGGCTCCGCGTCCGTGTCGCCACGCGCGATCATGCGGCACTGGCCTTAGCTATCGCCTCGCAATGTGTTGAACATTTCCACCACCTCTTGGTCAATGTAAGGTCCATCGCCCCGCCCGCCGTAGTGTGTCCCGTCATCATCGCGCGAGGAATAATTCTCATTCTCCCATTCGCTCTGTCGGTCCTTCACGCTGTCCACAAGACCATCTACATCAACGCCGATTGAACTCCGAAATAAATCCAAGTCCTCTAGCATGCGATCAAACTCCTCGGCCGACCTGCACTCCGACAGCTCGTCATAAAAGCTGTTGGTCTCGTAGGCTTCAAAAGCGGACAGCAATCCCTGCAATATCGGTGAATCCGGATCGCCCCCTGTGTCGAGAGCGCCGACGAGTTCTGCCAATTCGCCACCCGAGCAGTTCGTCTTCGCATCTTCCAGGGCTGCAGTCGTAAGCTCACCCGAGATCTGGTCCAGCGTGACGCGAGCGAGGTTTCCGCATCGGTCGACAGCACGGAGGACTTCCGCGACGTCCGTGAGGATCGGACCACATTGCCGGTGCTCTTCGCCAACGCGGGCATAGAGCCTACCGAGGAAGTGCTCAATCGGACCGCCCGGCATCGCATTAGCCATTTCGATAGTCGTTAAGAGGCGGCTTTCGAATGTTGTACCATGGTAGGAGATTCCGCGGCCCGTCTCGCGCCGACGGTTGCGCATAGACAGCAGTTCGTAACGTTCCACAATCCGCGACTGGTTGACGGCAAGAGCTGCCACGATCCCACTCCCACCAGCGGATCCTGACAATTTCCAGACTTGCTGGACCTGGGCGAAATCACACGCTCCGGCGATGATATCGACGGCATTATCGGTCTCCTCGCGCACAATCGTGTTCATGAGATCAAGAACGGATGGATCGAGGACCTCGTAGCCATCCACACCGGAAGGCTTGATGAAGCTTCCGTTAAGGTCTCGGATTGCGCCGTTAAGGTCGCCGGGGCCAGTCTGGAAATGGTACCGCCGAGCACGGTGCGCATGAAGAGCGTCGAATGCTATCTGAAGATTTGAAGACGAGATTTTTCCTTCGGTGGAAAGCAGCGTCAGTAAGAGTGAGCGGCTTGCTTCGGAAATCTGGTGATCGTAGGCGTGCCTCCAAATCTCCGACGGATCGGCAAGGAGCCGGGAAACAAAGGTTTGATAGCGAGCAGGACCATGTTCCTTCACGCGGCGAAACGTCGATAGCCATTCTATAAGACGGGGATTGAATTTCTCATGCCTAACGATCTGCAGATAAAAGTTGTCCCGTAGGAGCTCGCTACGATATTCGGCGGGAAGCTCGCTAAAATAAAGGTGATTGTAGAGGATGCGGGCTCGCTGAAGTGGCGAGTATGCCGGCATGCGCAGAACAACCCTATAATCATCGATTTCGGAGTTACGCAGCCGCTCGGATCTGGACATGGCTTGAGAATAGATGTGCTCTCGCGTTGTCAACACTAGTCTGGACGAAGAACTCGCCCGGACCATGCTGATGAAGTCTAAAAGCACTCTGTCATTATTGCGGGTCGTCAGGCCGTTCTCGCCAAGATAGGTCGCTCCCATGAAATCGTCGAAATAGAAGATCTGCCGTGCACCTGGTTGGAACATTTCGGATGCTTCTTCGACGTCGCGATCCACGATGATCGCTTGATAGCCCTGCTCGAGATGAGAGTATAGGATCAGATCGGCGAGTGTTGTCTTTCCGACGCCGGGGGGGCCTGCGATAATGGCAACCCCGGATTTTGAAAGAATCCGCATTGCGTCGCCGTAGGCGCTGCTTTCAACATACCGCCTTGCCTGTTCATAGACCCGTCTTGCCTTAAACTCGCTCTTTGTGACCGCCGCGTTGTGCAGGACCCGGTCCAGAACGGCGCGGCTGGCAAGCCAGAGTTTAAAATGTTTGCCTTCAACGTCGGGATGCCGTCCAAGAAGATTGTTGAGCCCTTCTTGTCCGACGATATCTTGAGTCAGAAGACGGCCGGGGGCGAAAATATTTGCGATCGTCGTCTTGTTGCCCGGGGAGAGCGGAACGGACGTCACGAGGATGTATCTTGCGGGGGCAAGCTTTTCCACCTTCGCGACTTCTTTGGCGAGGTCGCGGCATAGGCCATCAAACCCAGTCTTATGATAGTGCTTGACTTGGATGATTACGTTCGACGGGCCTTGGGCATAGCGCAGGTCTACCCCTCCGTCCTTACCGACCTTGAAGTTTTCGATCGCCACCTTCCACTCGGCCTGAAACAGATCGCGAGTCAGGATTTCGAGGTCATGTGCCGATAGCTGATGAAAATCGTAGTCGGGCAATTTCGGTCCTTCTCCAGCCGGTCAAGTAATCAGGAAAATCTTAATAACGTTGATGCGGATACTTGCAAACCGGCAAAGTCAAGCCCCGCCTAATGCGCGCTTTTTTCGGTAGGACCTCTACAGTCGTCACGCGCCACGATACAACTTCACGGACCGTCATCACATCAGAAGGCGCTGCCACGAGCGACGGTGGGTTTACCAAATGAGGTGGAAAACTATCCTGCCGATGCCGACGTCCAACCGGAAGTGGCTGACCGATTCCGAGGCGCGGGAGATGGTTTGGTCTGGCCAACCCTCGCCGAAACTCTGAGGCGTTGCTGAATTCTCGAGGTCGAACGAGGATGGCACAGACAGCGCGACGGCGCGTCGGATTGTTTTAGAGCTGGGCCTGAGCGCGGCGATCAGGATGAACCTCACCTTGATTGCCGCCGCGCATTCCAGAATACTTCTTGGTTGTAATGATATCTTTTAGTAGCGAGTGAATTGAACTGTTCACCCGATTCGCGATCCAAGAAACACCTGATGACACCGCCCCATGTAAAATGGCTGAACAAAACCAAAGAGGTGATAAAAACCGCTGACGGTGCGTTTGTAGAAGTTTGGGAGCTCAATCACCAAGATGACCCTGCGGTGCTCTCTGCATGGGCGAAGCACTTCCGGCAGCACTATTGCCTTGATGAAGAGCTTGCAGACCTGGTTTCTGGTACGGGAAAGTCGCATTCAGAGTTCCTGACGGACATCAAGTTCCCGAGCGCTAAGGCGGGCTCAGGCCCAGCTACGCGATCCGGCGATTTTGGAGAAATCCTTGTTGCAGATTATCTCGAGTTCATTTTGGGATATTGGTGCCCGCGCGAACACCGGTATGAAGACCGCATAAATGCAAATGTGTCGGACAACGGCACAGACGTCGTGGGCTTTCGGTTTGCTTCCGAAAAGCCGAGCCCCAAAGACGAGATTTTTATCGTTGAATCCAAATCCGGCCTTCGGCCGACGAAAGAAAATCGACTTCAAACAGCGGTAAACGATTCCGCTAAGGACCGCTTGCGTGAAGCTATGACGCTTAGCGCCCTGAAAAAACGGATGCTCCGGAAGAGCCGGGACGCTGCGCTTAAGATCGAGCGGTTCCAGAATGAGGCAGATCGTCCGTTCACGCGATTAAGTGGTGCAGTTGCTGTGCTGGACGAAGACACCGCAGCAAAAATGGAACTGGATAAAACTCAAGTCTCTGAGCATCCAAACAAGGACAAGCTTAGGCTCGTTGTCATCAAAGGCATCTCAATGATGGATCTCGTACACTCGCTATACGAGAGGGCAGCAAATGAAGCCTGAGGCAACCGCAATACAGGTTCTTTCAACGGTGCGCGCGATCGCAAAAATGCACGAGTTTCGCGTCGCCCCGGAGGATTTTGTTGAAATCCGCCGTGACCCTGGGTCGCTTTACTCGCTGGCAGTCGGAATTTTAGGAGATGCTGCCGGCGCGATTGCTGATCACTTCATCGATCCTGCCGCGAGCGACCGTCCGGAGACATGGGATGAAGATATTGCTGCTATTGACAACGTTCGTTTTGCCGCGACCTTTTTTGACTCTTACCTAGAGGCAAAGTTGGATGGCAGCATCACTGTAGAGTTCTCGCTGCTTTGCGCTTCCGCCTATTATCTTTCTGATGCCATCGGGAATGCCGTCGTTGTCGTTAAGCGCTCCAGCGAGCCTCCAGCAGAACTTGGCGGTGGGCTGGCCTTGCTCGCAAGCAGAATTCTTCAAAATCGCTTGGAGCCGATAGAAACCGAAATCTTTCACGCCGGCTTTGCCGATCGCCTGCTTGAGCTGATCCGAGGTCACTACGCCCTCCAGGAAGAGGATGATCGCGCTATTCCGGAGCTTTGCCGTGAGCTTCGCGAAGAACTGATTGAGATTGGCACTGACCGCGAAGTACTTTACGGGGATCTTGTCACAGCGATATGCTCGGGAAAAATCCAGAATTCTTCTCGCAACAGGCTTCCTCCAACCTCTGACCTATCCCTGGAGGCGTGGTCGCCTGCGCTTGCCAAGACGGGCTTTCCTATCGAGCTATGGCCAGCTCAACGGCGAATTGCTGATGCCGATCTGTTGAGAGGGCGTTCAGCGGTAATCCAGATGCCTACGAGCGCGGGTAAAACGCGAGCAACTGAGCTCATTATCAGAGCGGCATTCTTATCGAAGAGAACATCCCTCGCAATTATCGTGGCGCCATTCAAATCACTATGTCACGATATTCGCTCAGATCTCGTGAGGGCCTTCCAAGGCGAGCATGTGCTCATGGACGAAGTCTCTGATTCCTATCTTATGGACTTCGGAATTGAGCAGCTCCTTGCGCAAAATAGCGTGTTGGTAATCACCCCCGAGAAGTTGCTTTACATGCTTCGTCGGGCGCCTGAGCTGGCAGAGCGTATTGGATTGATTGTCTACGACGAGGGGCATCAATTCGAAGGTTTCACGCGTGGCCCGACTTACGAGCTACTGCTTTCCTCGCTTCGCATGATGCTTAAACCAGAGGCGCAGATTGTTTTGATTTCGGCCGTTATCGGCAATGCGGAGCAGATTGCAGACTGGCTGATCGGAGATGGCTCGGCGATTGTGGGAGGGGAGGGGCTTTTGCCAACTGCGAAGAGCATCGCTTTCGCCAGCTGGCAGAAAGAGCGTGGCTGGCTACGATACGTGAACCCGATCGACCCGGATGAGGATGAATACTTCGTTCCCCGGATTATTGAAGAGCTTCCGCTTGAAAAAAAGAGCAAGCGTGAACGCGATCGAGTGTTTCCGGACCGCAATCACTCTGCGGAAATCTCTGAAAGCGTTGACATTGGATTGTACCTAGCGCTGCATCTCGGCATCAACGGAAGCGTAGCTTTGTTCTGCGGCCAAAAGGCCAGCGTGTCGAAAGTCTCTTGGCGCGTTGTAGATCTCTTTAAGCGAAAGGTTGGGTTAGACAAGCCAAGCGCATGGTCAGATTCCGAAGAGTTGGAAAGGCTGGCAAATTTAATATCGAGCAATCTCGGTGACGTCGATGTTGTCGGCGCGAGCCGACTTGGGGTTCTATCTCACCATGCTAGCACGCCCCACGGGATCCGTCTTTGTGTAGAACATGCGATGAAGGCCGGTCACGCTCGCATCGTCGCCTGCACATCGACGTTAGCCCAAGGCGTGAATTTTCCGATCAAATACCTAGTCGTCACCGCCACGCAACAAGGCAAAGAGAAAATAAAGGTGCGTGACTTCCACAATCTCATGGGGCGAGCCGGGCGTGCCGGCATGCACACGGAGAGCAGCGTTATATTCTCTGCGCCGTCGATCTATGATGAACGAGAAGACAACTATAAAAACTGGCGTTGGGAGGCTGCAAAGAAGCTTCTGGACCAGGATGGAGCTGAGCCAAGCCAGAGCAGTATCCTTCAGATATTCGAAGACTACAAACAGACGGCCGGCACTCCTGTCGTCCTCACTTTCAACCTCGCTGACGAGAACTTGGCTTTCGCTGACGACGACGCAATTGCCTCGATCGTAAAAGAAGTCCTCAGACAATTCCCGAACGCAAGCGCCTCTGAGGTCAGCGATTACCTTCAGGGGAGGGCGCGGGCGATTCAAAGTATTGCGATGTATCTCGCGCAGCATATCGACTTTGAGGCTGAAGATGCAATCGCGGCGGCCGAACGACTCGCTGCGAACACACTGGGATACCATCTCGCTGACGATGAAACCCGACCGCGGGTCGTGGAGCTATTCCAGGCAACGGTCAAATCCATCCAAAACAGTACCGACGCAGCTTACCGTAAGCTCATCAAGAAGTCGCCTTTGGCGCCGGCGGCACTTAACAAATTGAGCAAATGGATCGAGGCGAGCTCGGACAAACTGACTGCGGCGGTTAAAGACGGAACTCTCTTGCCACTCTTGATCGAGCAGGCGATCCCGCTCGCTTCAGCGAAATCTTTATCGTCTTTGAGCGATGCCACCGTCATCCCGACAATTCTCTCAGTTTGGACCGAGGGGCAATCCTTTGCCTCGATTCGAGAGATTCTCGTAAAGGGCGATGTTCGTGTGAGTGGCGACCACGCCACGGCCGACCATGTGGTATCAATTTGCGAGGATGGGTTCGGTTACCACCTAGCCATGATACTCGCGTCGGTCGTTGACCTTGTTGAATCGATTGAGCCTGGCCTTGTCGATGCAGTTACTCTGCTCCAGAGGCAGGTGAAAAATGGACTTCAAACTGAATCGTCACTCGCGTTTTATGAAGCCGGCTTCGCGGACAGAGTCGTTGCGCAACAGATGGCCGAAGCTTTTCCCAAAGTATTTGATCGCGCAGGCGCAAAAGCTTGTTGCAGGAAGGAATATGATGCAGTGAAAGCTCTCCTTGAGTCGATGCCCGAGTATTTTCGAGAAGTTGCTCGCGAGCTTGGTGGCCACTAACGCTCGGATATCCAGGCCCCGATATCCCTCTCGGCGGCGGTCGCCTCGCCGCTGATATCCGCTCATGGATCGGCGACCATGGGGCTTCGCGTCCCGCTACTTCCGGATGCTGGCTATATGCCATTCCACGTCGGTAAGAGCACCACGCCACCACTGCCTCCTAAAAGGCAACCTAGAGTCATACCTTAGATGTTTTGAGTAGAAACTTTGTTAATGTGACCTAGTCATCAATTTTTCGATTTTTCGACAACGGTTAGCCCGTAAAAAGCTCACGTGAAGCCTCTTGTAAATTAGAGATCAGTAATGATTCCTGCGCTAAAACCTATCTTTTTGGAATTCTTCGACGGCGTAAGTGACTATGTGAGTTCGAATGTCCGCCCTTGGGGACTCGGTCACAAAGAGACAGCATGTACCGACGATCTCTTGATGTGTCTCTCAAGAGATCAGCCGCCTCCGTACCTTCCTTACAACGCGGCCGCGCTGTGCCAGAACATCACGGACGCTCTAGCGGAAATGGAGTTAGAAGAGGCGTTTTCATTTAGCTGTACTGCTCGCGGTTTCACTCAAAATCACGAAGGTGCGATAACGCAATCTGATTACGCCATCCGTTTGCGAGTAAGGGACAATAGCAGCCATAATTCTCGTGATACGACCTCAAGTGTTTTCTTTTTTCAAGCCAAAGTGAGGAAAGAGTCCGGTTACGATAGAGACGTTGATCAAGAAGAAAAGATCATGATCCTACGCCGGTTCATAGGTGAGAGCCATCTGTCGTACTCCTTGTATAACCCTCAGAATGATGGAGGGATCATGCTGGCACACGACCCCTGGGCACAAGATGCGTGTTTCACGTATTGGTCTCACTTTATGGCGGATTGGGTGACGGGCTCGATCCAAGATGACGAGAGTTTCGGTGATCACGGAGCTTGGTTGCGTAACGCGCTTATCGAAGTCGACAACACTGAGGCGAACGACTTTATTGCTGAGAAGCTGAAGACCAAAAACAAAAAATGGACGCCGTACGTACCAGCTTTGATCGACATTGGTATTGAGCTGCCTGCTTACACCCTCGAAAACAGACCGCCGTACGGCGGGCCCCAGTTTGGCAGCAGCATGTTCGGCTCAAGCAATAACGACGAACCGTGAGTAACGATACTACCGATGCGGGAAAGCAAAGATTATGCCATCCCGGGATACGGCGGATTCAAATGGGAGTGAGTGTTGCAGATTTCGAAAATACAGGTCACAAATTTCCGGCTGCTCCACAAAGTGACGCTGCAATTGGAGCCAACCACCACAGTGATCGTGGGCCGCAATAATTGCGGAAAGACCTCGCTCTCTGACGTCATCCGAAAGTTCCTCGAAGACAAATCGGGCTTCGAAATCGAAGACTTCTCCAGTGCATGCTACGACCGTTTCTGCGCGGCACTCAGCGCATACAACAAGGGCGCTTCTGAGCCGCAGATCCGCGCGCTCATCCCGTACATCGAGCTGCGGGTTCACGTCTCTTATAATCCGAGCATGCCCGAGTTTGGGGCGCTCAAAGAGTTCGTGATCGACACCGACGATGCGTGCGCGGAAGCGGTTGTTGTGTGTCGTCGTGCGCTCAGCGACGGGTCGATCAAAGCCTTCTTCGAAGGTCATGAAGGGCTGAAGCTCGAAGGTGCGGACGGGAGCGTATCCGAGGTGGATCGCGTCGTCTGGTTTCGAACGCTCGCTGAGCGAGTGCCGCAACTGTTCGTCACTCAAATGTGGGCCGAAGACCCAAACGACTCCGCGAACACGCGCGAAGTCTCGCCGAAAGCTGTGAACGGACTGCTATCCCTTGGTTTCGTTAATGCTCAGCGCGCAGTTGATGGCACAGGAGGGCGCGAGACGGATGTCCTCGCAAAGGTATTGGAAGGCCTCTTTGCGAGCGCTTCTATTGCAACCGCAGACGGAGAGCAGCGCGACATTGCCGAGAGCCTGAAAAAGGCGGTCGACCAAATCCAGAGCGACATCGATAGCGATTTCAAGAAGCAGCTCGCTAAGCTGATGCCGACCATCGCTGACTTCGGCTATCCGGGGCTCGACAACGCTCCGCTCCTGCCTGAAACGAAGCTTGAGGTCGGCAAGCTGCTCTCGAACTTCACCCGGGTCCAGTACGAAGGCTATTCCGGTGTGCAACTCCCGGAGGCCTACAACGGCTTGGGCTTCCGCAATCTTCTCTACATCCTCCTCCGCATCGTCGGCTTCTATCGGAAGTACCGGGCTGAGCCGCAGGCGCCTGGCCTGCAGCTCATCGTTATCGAAGAACCGGAAGCACATCTGCACCCGCAAATGCAGGAGGTCTTTATTCGACAATTGCCCGCGATCGTAGCCAAGCTCTGCAAGGGCGAGGCTGGCGAAGAACCCAAGCCATGGCCGGTGCAATTCATTGTCTCAACGCACTCGCCGCACATCGCGAATGAGGCGAGCTTCGATACGATCCGCTACTTTGCCGTGACCTCAAAGGGGCAGCCCATTGGCGTAAGGTGCACGAATGTGCGCGATCTTAGCACCGGCATTGAAGGTATGGGGGAACCAACCCAGAAATTCCTGCACCAGTACCTGACGCTAACGCGCTGCGACCTGTTCTTCGCGGACAAGGCGATCCTGATCGAAGGTACAACAGAGCGGCTCATGCTGCCCCGGATCATTCGCGCGCTTGACGCTGCGGACGAGACGTTGAAGCTGACCAGCCAATACATCACGATCATGGAGGTCGGCGGCGCGTACGCTCATCTTTTTAAGCCGCTGCTTGAATTCATCGGGCTGCGGAGCCTGATCGTTACTGACATCGATGCCGTTGAAAGAAAGCCGAGTGGTAAGTGGGAGGCTTGCCTCGTCCATGCCGGTAAGAGTACGAGCAACAGCTGCATCAAGTACTGGTTCGGTTCCGGTGGCGATGATGATGATGATGCGGGCGTGGAAGAGGACGGAGTTGGCGACGTGTCGGTCCCTGCGCCGGCTGAGGGAGTAGACGAGGCGGCGGCCGCCTCCTCCGAGCAGCAAACTGGAACAGCATCGACGGGCGCTACGGGCGGCAACCTCAAGGCCAAGAAGGCTCCTCTAGACCTTGCAGTCGTTCGCGCAGCAACGGACGCTGAAAAGATCCGCGGTGCGGTTCGGTTGGCCTACCAAGTTCCGGAAGTTGACGGTGGTCCCTGCGGTAGAACGTTCGAAGACGCCTTCATTCTCGCCAATCCTACACTCTTCAATCTGGCGACTGGTACGCCCGACCTCATGGCCGCAGCGGCGGAATCTGAGGCGAAGAAGCACAAGAAGTCCAAGTTCGCGCTCAAGTACGCCATCGACGTAACGAACTGGACGACCCCGAAATACATCACTGACGGGCTGCGCTGGCTCGCGGTCAATACGGTTGCGGAAGTCGATCCTGGCGTTGTGGCGGCTGCGGTGGCGCAGGTCGAAGCTGCGGCCGCCAGCGAAGGCAGCAATGGAGCCGGTGCATGAGCGAGGAGCCGCAACTCAATCCTGCCGAGGCTGCCGCTGCGGAAGCGTGGAGCACGCTGCAATCGCACCTTATGGACGGTTCCAGCTTCGTTTTCGAGGCCGGCGCAGGCGCGGGCAAGACCTACTCGTTGATTGCGGCCCTGCGCTATGTCCTAGACGACCGCGCACGGTTGCTGATCAGGCGTCATCAGCAGGTAGCTTGCGTCACGTACACGAACGTCGCACGGGACATGATCATTGCCCAGACCGATGGTCATCCTGCGATCTACTGCGAGACAACCCACACCTTCGCATGGTCGCTCATCAGTGGTTTTCAGAAGCGGCTCTGCGAACTGGTGCCGACCCTGGCAGGCTGGCAGGGACGCAAGGATGAGCTCGCGAATGCTACCGACGACACGGTGTCACCGAATCCCGAGGCGCCGCCTACGGCGGGGATCAATGCAGTCGGATATGCTCTCGGCCGGCGGTCCATTGAGGGTCGCACGGCCAAACTGCACCACGATGATATCTTTCCGCTCTTTATCGAGCTGATGAACTCGGCGAAATTTCGGAACGCGCTGACCAGCCGTTTTCCGATCATCCTCGTCGACGAGTATCAGGACACGAACGCGGAGGTGGTCGCGGCTTTCAAAGAGCACTTCCTCGGGAAACCAGGTACGCCGCAGTTCGGGTTCTTCGGCGATCACTGGCAGAAGATCTACGGCGACGGCTGCGGCTCAATCCAACACGCGTCGCTCAAGCGTGTGGAAAAGAAGGCTAACTTCCGCAGCGCGAAGCCGATCGTCGACTGCCTGAACAAGATCAGGCCGGATCTACAGCAAGCGCCGCGCGATCCAGGCTCGCCCGCAACGGTCAGGCTGTTCCACACTAATGCTTGGATCGGCAAGCGGCGGACGGGGGCCCATTGGGGCGGCGATTTGCCGGAGCCAACGGCGGCTGCCGCATTCCAGGCGACGAAAGAAGCGCTGATCGCGGACGGATGGAATTTCCTATCAGACACCAAGGTCCTGATGCTAACGCACCGGGCGCTCGCGAACGAGCTTGGCTACGCGTCGATGCGCGACGTGTTTCGTTTCAACGACTCCTTCGCGCGTAAGGCCAACGACGTCATTAAGTACTTCCACGAGCACCTGGAACCGGCGGCGAAGGCGTTCCTCGAAAAGCGCTTCGGGGCGATGTTCCATTACATCGACACCCGGCATCCCGTGATGAAGGGGCCGGCTGACAAAGCGCGCTGGTCAACGGCGATGAGCCGCCTGTGCGAGCTTCGCGAGGCAGGGACAGTCGGCGACGTCATTGCTCATCTTCAAAACTCTGGCCTGCCGCTTCTCAGCGAGGCAATTAGCCGAATGGAACACGACCTGGTCGACGCAAAGCAATCTCAAGAGCCCCTGAGCGACCGCCTTCAGGAGCTCGATAAGCTCCACGCGGTCCGGTATCGGGAGATCATCGCCCTCTGCGAATATCTCGACGGACACTCCCCCTTTGAGACCAAGCACGGCGTGAAGGGCGACCAGTTTGAGAACGTGTTGGTCGTGTTCGGCCGGGGCTGGTCAGACTACGACTTCAACGCGTTCCTCGAGTTGGCAAGTGATCCGCACCGCATTGCACAGGAGCGCGATCGATACGAGCGCTACCGGAACCTTTTCTACGTCGCGGTATCAAGGCCGAAGTGCCGGCTTGCCCTGCTGTTCACCCAGCGCCTTACACCGAGCGCCATGACGACGCTAACGAACTGGTTTCATGGTCATCCGATCGAGGATCTCGGGAGCGCGCTCTGATGGTGGCCTGGTTGATACGGCTGGCCGTGTATTTCTGTAGCGCTGTATTTCGGTCGATCCTGGTGTGAATCCGGCGGATGCGGAAATTTCGCCTAACCGGCAGTTACCGCACGCTTGTCCCCATGTGAGGTGCCTCGCTAGAAGTAGCCAGCAGCATCTTCCGGTGAACGATTCGGCGAGGGCGGCGAAACTGACCGAGCCAGGGCTCCAAACATAATTGGCCCGCATGCACCCGTTCATACTTTAGGTTTTCGTTGGGACAGGAGACCATGACAACTGACTACGGAACAAAGGGCCCGGCTGCAAAGCCGGGTCCGGTTAAACGAGCCAAGAAGCCGCCAGCAGCCGGCGCGGCGCCAGGTTCTGGAATGAACTTTCAGGCGGCCGTGACAAGCATCGCCGCCGTGCATCTGCTCTTGGGCACTCCCATCGGATGGCTGGCAGGAATCGCTGATGACACTCCGGTGGCGGTCTGGGCGGAAACCCATGGTCCCGGCGACGATGTGAAGATCGAACTCAAAAACGGTCTTCCGATCGAGGTACAGGCCAAAAAAGGACTGTCACGAGGTGGCGCGCTCTGGGATGCACTGCTCGCGTTGGCGAACGGCATTCACGGCAAGACGATCGCCTTCGGTGTGCTCGTCGTGGCACCGGATGCGAGCGGAACGATTCAGAACGATCTTGCCAAGGACATCGTGAAACTGGGCGGGGGGCGAGCGGACGGCCTGTCGGACATCGGGGAAGATTTCGTCCGTCGCCTCACGGAGGCGAACCTACCTCTCACTGCATCCTGCGCGCACTTACGCATCCAGGTCGTACATGCTCTGGATTCTGATCGGCTCAGCGTCAATTCAGCTCAAGATCGCCTTCGTTCACTGTGCGCAAAATCAGCGGATGCGGTCAGCGCCTGGAACGCGCTCTATCGCGGAGCGATGAACCTCATCGAGTACAAAGGGCGTTGGGAGGTCGGCCATCTCCAGCGGCTTCTCAGCAGCAGTTCCATTGCTCTGCGACCCGAACAATCTACCGCCGGAATGTTGCAGATCCTTGCCAGCTGGGTCACAGGGCAGTGCCGGTTCTTCTCCTTGCCCGGCCTAAAGAAACAGCTTCTGCTCTCAGATCTATTGCCAATGCGGACTATGCTGCAGGATGACGTGGCGAAAGCAGTAGGTCCCTTGGAAGCGCTCGAAAGATACCATGCCAGTGGCAAAGGTACGCCGCGGCGACGACGCGAGGCCTTCGACGCCGAGTTCACCGGGCTCTTTCATCGGTACTCAGTCGTCATAGCCGGACCCGGCCTCGGAAAGTCAACACTTATCCTTCAACTCGCACGAACTTACGCGAGTATGGGAGTTCCAGTGCTTCGGGTATCACTGAAGTCGCTCGCTGCGTCGATGCGGGCAGGTGCGTCCTTTGAGGAAGGTCTCTACAAATGGGGCCTTGATTCCGCGCCAGTCAGCGTTGTCGCTTTTGAGGCGGCGAGGCTCACCGACCTCGTGGTCCTTGCCGATGGGCTCGATGACTGCGGTGACCAGCACAATCCGATTGGCAACGCGCTCGCGGCGTTTGCGAAAAGCCACCCGAACGCTCGCATCGTCGTGACCACAAGGCCGATCGGCTACGAAACGCAGGCGCTGCTGCACTGGCGCCACTATGACCTCAATGCGCCGGAGGCCGACAAGGGCGCATCCAATCTTGGCGCGCTGGTGAAAGCCGCTGCCGCGACCGATGAACTGAAGAACTCAGCCAGCGAAATCGCAAAGCGCGAACTCGCACGAAGCAAAGCCGCCACAACTATCGCCTCAAGTCCGCAATTGCTGGGGATGGCAGCTTCCCTCATAGCCACCGAAGCTGCACTGCCGGTTTCGCGCGCTGCCCTGTACGAGCGCATGATTGCCTTACTGTCAAAGACCTCGCGCTATGCTGGCGACTCCGTCGGCGAGACCGTCCGGCAGCGAGTGATGGTGATCGTGGGGTGGATACTTGTCCGCGATCCGATCGCCGCCACTCAGTCGATCATCGACGAGTGTTGCCGCATCATTGCTCCCGAACTAGGGGTGACGCCGCTTGCGGCCTCCAAGCAGGTCGAGTCGGCCATCGGCTTTTGGGAGGCAGGTGGCCTAGTCGAACGGCTCCACCATTCGGGAACGACTCTGATGACTTTCATCCACAAGAGCTTCGCCGAGTACGCCGCGGGTCGCCACCTCGCCAGCCTTGAGGGGATCGAGCGGGAGTCACAAATCGAAAGGGTAATAGACGACGCATCCTGGAGCGAAGTCATCGGCTTTGCAGCGGGCATGGGCGTGGGCGATGAGATCGCCCGACTTCTCGTGGCGCGGCAAGCGAGCGGTACACACGGTCAGATTCAGCGCGCTGTTGCCCTTCTGACCGACCCCGACGCCGAGATCACCGACTCCTACGCTGTAATTCTTGTCTCGGCCGCATTCGAAGCGGCCACCCGCGGGGACAATGAAGGCTTTGAGATTGGCATGGCCTTGGTCAGCCTTGCTCGCGCGCGTCCCAAGTTGGTCGGTCCGGCGGCAAGCAAGTATCTTTACGAAGACGACGCAGTACCGCGGTTGGTTGCTTGGGCTGCCGCCGTAAATGCAGGGCCAGAATGGTTCGACGCAACTGCGCTTCGGCGGGTGCTCGCCGCACTTACCGCGGAGATTGTGCTTCCGCAACTAGGCTCGCTGCTGGGAGGATTGAGGCTAATCGACCGCAAGGATCGCGATCTCTTGCAGGAGGTTGGCCTTGCTGCGCTGCGCGTGGTTCCCGACGGGGAGGCAGAGGAGTTTCTCGCGACCGCTCTTGCCGGCGAGGCATTTCAAAACATCGGCTTTCTGAGCAAGGTGGAGACAGAGCTAGAGCGCCGCGGCCTGGCCAAGATCAGGAAGCCATGGGCAAAAGGGTTGGAGAGCATGGGTTGGGCGGTCGGCAAGTTCGCCGATCCCTGGACCAAGGCCTCGCGTGCCACCCTTCGGGGCGTAGTCGATGCCCTCAAGGCAGACACCGCAGCCGGTGGGTCGATCTCCGAGGCCTATCCTTACGTTGCCAGCTTGTTGCGCCTCGCCGGGTTCTACGACGTCATCGCGGGTGATGTTCACGCCTGGACGCTCGCCTATGAAGCTGCGGGGGTCAAAGAGGCGCTACGACTGCTGGCAATTGCCGGCGGGATGCCGGCGGACATGCTCGAAGCCGATGCGTTGGGCCTTTCCAATCATCTCGAGGCCGAACCAGACAAGGATATCTTCAGCTTTGGCTTGCCGTCGGTCGATCTGCCCCCTTTGGCTTGGGAGAGGATTACTGCCGCCAATCCCGATCGCGAGCTCCTGCTCAAAGCTCTCGCTCATAAGTCTGAATGGTTGGTCGAGGTGGCCGCGAGTGCGCTTGAGGCCGATCCGCCCGCTCTTGTCGATCTTCAGGGTCGACTAGCTGGAGCTGAGGAACTGGAACTCGCGGGCCTCGCCCATGTGATTGTCAGTCGCTTTCCCTCGGTCGCCGTGGAAACCTTGCTTCCGGTGTTGAGTGGCTCGCCACGGCCCGGTCTCGAATATGTTCTCAACAGCCTCGCGGTGCTCGATAGCGATCCAAGTGACAGCCTCCTGTTCGCTCTCGCGGATGTGCTCGTCGGAAAGGATGTGCAGATGGCTAACTCAGGAGCCAAGCTCGCGCTCGAGCTGGTCAAACGCCAACGCTTCGCTGACAACAAGCTCCTGCAACGATCTTTCGATCATTGGAAAATTCATGAAGAGCCCTACCCGAAGTCGGGTGGTGTTGTTCCCCAGAGCCCACGTCCGCATCTTTTCGAAGCCTTGCTTCTTCTGGACGCGATCGACCATGGCAAACTCATTGAGCTTGCAAGCGACCCTCGAACCGACATTCGGTCGCTCGCCGAATCCCATTTAGAAACGCGGATCAGCGCGGCACCAACGCTCCTGGTCCTTACAGTCGACGCTTTGTTGCGCCGCGCCATGCCACCCGCATTCGCAGCAAAGCTCGTTTCTAGAATCACCTTCGACCCGGAGCATGTCCGTGCGCTTTCAGTGCTTCTCTCTGATCAAGATCCGCGCTGGCGCCTGGCAGGAATGAACCTGCTCGTCTCGCCGCCTATGGAACCTGACGAGGTCTATGCCCATGCCCGCAGGCTGGAACATGATCCTGAGATTGAGATACGCGAAAGGGTACGCAAAGTCCTCAAGAGCGCGCCGTCGGCGGTCGCCGCCCCGGAGTAAAGTTCGAGCATCAAAAACGCCATAACCGGAAATCGTCCCGGAAGTCGCCAAGCGCGTTGAAGAACGCGCGAGATTGTTGGGATCCTAGCTTGTGCGCTGCCCCGCTCGCACCATTAGTCACATTAATCGTCGCCGTTGATGTTTGCTTTCACGCAGGCAGGATGACGGCCTCTATGACCGAAATGAGGGCGCAATACTGCCGTTCACAGACTTAAGCGTGACGGGGCCTTAAAGGCGGACAGAATCGCGCTCCCACGATCCTTGCACGGCTTTTTGCTGTAATGTTCACCCTTTGGGCCACGAAGATCGCATAATGTATCAACGGGAACACAGCGTCGGCAGGGGTGGCCTTCGCCGGCCGCCATGCGCAGTCCTATTGCCCACCCAGTAAACGCGTCAAACTGCAGGCGAATCGGCTTCAGCGCATCGGGCGCCGAGCCTAATGTCTCGTTGCCTTGTGATCGCGGTGCAATGCGGTTGCCAGCATTGCCGCGGCGCTCGCGGAGGTCCATTGGCCGACCGCTACCGGAGGCCGACATAGCGCGCACGAGGTCTGATCAATCGATTATCCAGATACTGCTCTATAGCATGACCGATCCAGCCTACCACCCGACCGATCGCAAGAAGACTCAGGCCTGTGTGAGCCGGCAAACCGAGATGCAACGAGAGTATCGCCAGCGCGCCGTCGAAGTTAAGATGTCTGCCGGTGATTGATTGCGCGACAGCAGCGGCTCTATGAAGCGCAAGACTCTCGGAGGAGGTGAACTCCCGCTCCATCAACGTCAGCAAAGTCCTGGCCCGCGGATCGCCTTGCGGGTAAAGAGGGTGACCAAATCCCGGAACCGCGTCCCCCCGGCGCATCCAGGCAGAGACCGCCTCTGCGGGATCGTGTTCCCCCATCGTCTCACGCAGCAACCGCAGTGCGCGTTCGATTTCACCGCCGTGCCGCGCACCTTGCAGGGTGGCCAAGCCGGCGGCAGCAGCGTGATACAATGGAGCGCCTGCGGAGGCGGCGACCCGAACTGTGAAAGTCGATGCGTTCAGTTCATGATCTGCCGCGAGTATAAGGGCTGACCGCACCAGATGTGCGTGGCTGCCAACCTGCCAGGCGAACGACAATGTCTCATGCACTGCTGCCGCACTGGGTTGCATGTCCGTTACAAGCGAGGCCATGAGGCGCATGACACGCGCGCCGGTTTGGGATGCGCCACGCCGTGAACGATCATATGCCCGCAGGTCCATTTCACCGATGAGTGGAAGCAGGGCCTGACACAATACCAGGGGACGATCGGCCTTTGCGGCATGTCGCATAGCCGCGAACTCGGCCGGAATATCAGGCGGGGCCTCTTGGAAGACATGGTCTTCGCTGCAATCCCAGATCAGAGTCGCGACCGACTCCAGGCTGGCGCTGGTCGTGGCCAACAGCGAGCTGTCCCTGCCTCTAAAATAGAGCCGCTTGCCGTCCGTATAGGTGATCTCGGAATCGAGCAGCGGAGAGCCGAAGCTCAAAATGCTGCCCCCGTCCGCGTGCTTGGCGATTTTGTTCTTTTCGGCAAGAGCCCGGATGTCGGTGGCGAGATAGCGTCTTGACCGGCTACCTGGCCGCGCCTCGGACTGGATAATCCCCCTGCTGACATAAGCGTAAAGCGTGGCCACGCTCACATTCAGTTCCGCCGCCGCTTCCTTGGCGGTCATGTATCCGGCGGTGTCGCCCATCGCGGCTTCCGAACCTTAATATTGAATCAATCAATCAATATTGACCACATCCAATGCGCGTGTAAAGACCTCGTGCAATCAAAGGTAAATCCGTTGACCTGGAGTACAAATGCCTTGGAAATTCGGAATAATTGGCATGGGGCCGCGTGGTCTGGCCCTGTTTGATCGGCTGTCGAACACGTTTGCCGCGTTAAATTCGAAAATAGAAGTCCATATATTCGAGCCGGGCGAGCCTGGCAGTGGTGTTCACGCACGCGATCAGCCCGATTATCTTCTGACCAATACTGTTTGTTCGCAAATAACGGCCTTTGGCCAGGTAACGAAACCATCGTTGCGCCCAATCGGCTGCCCTTCGCTGTTCGAATGGGCGAGGGCGCGCAGCTATGAAGTAACCGACGGCGACAATGTTCGCAGGTTGGTGCACGAGAATGATTATCTCCCCCGAGCCGTTCTCGGCCGATATCTCGCGTGGGCCTTCCAATACATACTTCGCAACCTTCCGGAGGGTGTGACCGCAGTCCTTCACCGACGAGCTGCCGCGGATATCATCCGATTAGATCGATCCCAGATCGAGATTGCGACTGAGGACGGCGCCCGCGTTAGGGTCGACGCGGCGGTTGTGTGCACCGGACATGCGTTACGAAATCGGTGTGGCGCGTCCGCGGCTCGTTCGGGACGTCTTTGGGATGCCTATCCTGTCGAGGCAGCTATCGGAGAATTGCCCGACGGCCATCGCATTGGAGTCGAGGGCTTAGGCCTCACGGCACTGGACGTCGTCTCCGCCGCCACTGTTGGTCGCGGTGGCAGTTTCATACGTAACGCGCAATCCCTGGCTTATCGTCCGTCAGGACGAGAACTCCAGATCGTTTGCTTTTCACGATCGGGTATTCCACTCCTCGCACGCGCCCGGAATCAGAAAAGCGCTCACTGGAACTACCAGCCGCTGTTCGCGACCAAGCAAAGGATCGATCGGCTTCGCCAGAGCACGGCAGCCAGCCGGCGACAGCTCGATTTCGAGAAGGATGTTCTGCCATTAATCCAGGCGGAAATGGAACTTGTCTACTACACAACATTGATCAGAGGGACCGAGGGTCCGGATGAAGCCGAGAGGTTCGCCGAGGAATACGTCTCGCTTGGACCTCAATCCGAAGAACTGCAAGCGTACATTTCCCGAATACCGGAAGCGGCCCGCTTTTCCTTTTCGTCGCTAACCGCCGCGGTTCCTGCTTCGGTGGCGAGGAACGGTTCCGAGTATCGTCTGTGGCTCGTTTCGAAGCTGAGAGACGACGTTGCCGAAGCGCGCCGCGGAAACATCGACAGTCCGATCAAGGCGGCCTGCGATGTTCTGCGGGACATTCGCCCGACCATTCGCCATGCCGTCGATCTGGCCGGCCTAACGCCCGAGTCCCACCGCTTCTTCATCGATGACTTCGTGCCGACGATGAACCGTCTGGCCGTCGGGCCTCCGCTCCAGAAGCTCGAAGAGCTATGCGCTCTGATCGAGGCTGGGATCATCGACGTTGGCACTGGCCCGATCGAGAGTGTCACGCCGTCGGCGCAAGGCCGCTATTCGCTCAGAGGCGCGGCGGGTGAACGTGAGGTCGACCTGCTCGTAAGCGCAAGGATACCTCTCTCGCATGCCGGATCTCAAACAAATGGCATTGTCCAGAGGCTCATCAACTCGGGATTGGCGAGGCCGTTTCGGAATGGTGCATATGCGCCCGGCGGCATCGACGTAACCGAGACATATCGTCTGATTGCCAAAGACGGGCAGCCTAGCCCGTGCATCTGGGCTCTCGGGACTCCAGTTGAGGGGCCGCGGTTTTACACATTCGTCCTCTCAGCCCCAGGGGCGACCAGCTCTCCACTTATGGAGGCGCAGATCTGCATCGACGACGTCCTGCGTACCGCAGCCGAGCGACAGTTGCTCGTCCAGAATGACGCCGGCGAACTGCTACCCCTCGCAGCTACACCGTCCGCCGCATAACTTCACACCAACCTTTTAGGCCTACTTATGACCGCCTTGATACTGTGTACACCAAAGGTCCTGCTGCAGAACACAGCCAGCGAATGGCGCGCTGCAACCGGCGGCAACTCGATTCTTATCTCCGGTCGGGGAGACGTCTCCACGTCGCAAGCCGTTGAAAGCATCGGCAAATCAGCATTCCTTGAGGCACACCTCTTCGAAGACTACGAAAACAGTGACCTCGTGGAGAGAGCAGCGCTGGATCTAGGGCCCGGTCGCGGAATTACGACGGTGCTCTCATTTTCCGAAGTGGACGTGTCTCGTGCCGCCCGCATTCGCAAGCATCTCGGTCTCGCCGGTCAGACGCTGCAAGACGGAGAATTTTTCCGCAACAAGATACTGATGAAGCGGCGTGCCTGGGAGCGCGGTGTCGCCGTTCCGAGGTTCGCGCAAGTGACTTGTCCCGCAGACTTGCTGGATTTCGTGTCGGCGAATGCCCTTCCGGTCGTCGTCAAGCCGTATGACGGTCGAGGCTCCGCTGGGGTGGAAATTCTAGAGTCTGAAAAGGACATCCGAACCTTCCTCGCACGGGGCTCTTCGACATCGATGGGCTTTACCGTGGAAGAATTCGTGCCGGGGGATATGTATCGCGTCGATGGGCTTTATGTGCACGGCTCGCCTGTGATCATACATGCCGGCCGTTACTTAAAGGACTGCCTCGCTTTTATCCGGGGCGAGACGATCGGAACACATGGCCTGGACCAGGGCAATCCTCTGAACCGCCGAATTGAAACTTTCACAAGGCACCTGCTGGAGCGGGCGCTTCCATTTCCAAAGACCTCGATCTTCCACCTTCAAATCTTCCACACCCCTGACGACCGACTGGTGCTGTGCGAGGTTGCGAGTCGGCTTGGAGGCGGCGTTATCAACGAAGAGGTCCGGCTCGCAACCGGCATCGACATCAAAATGAGCTATGTCAAAGCCTCTGTCGGCGCACACGAGGAGCTCGGTGCCAACAATCTGCCTCCGGTGCCGGCGGGAAGGATCATCATTCCGCCCAGACGTGGAACCCTTAGAAGGTTGCCTGCTGCGTGCGACTATGATTGGGTCGATACCTATAAAGCATATGGAGTCGTTGGCCGAGAATACGGCGGAGCCGCAATGACCAACGCTGAAGTAGCCAGCTTTGTCTTTCGTGGAGACAACGAAGAGCACCTGCAGGCGCGCGCGAAGACGCTTGAGAGCTGGTTCCACGCCAATTCGGAATGGTCGGCATGACTAAAGGCTCGTCGGCGGCGAGGCCGGTCGAAACGCTTTGGTCACCGCTCGGAAACCGCCTGTTCCGGTCGCTGTGGATTGCCAACGCCGCGTCTAATCTCGGCACGTGGATGCAGGGCATGGGGGCTGCGTGGCTCATGGCCCAACTCAGCCAATCCGCACAGATGGTGGCTCTGGTGCAAGCCGCGATGACGCTGCCAATCTTCCTCCTGGTCGTCCCTGCCGGCATCCTTGCAGATCGCCACGATCGACCGACCCTCCTGTTGGCCACGCACGCCGTCATGGCGCTCTCGGCCTTGGGTTTAAGCCTCACGATCACCGCCGGTTTGATGACTCCACAGATACTGTTGGTCGGTACGCTGGTGATTGGCTGCGGGGCAGCGCTGACGATGCCGGCGTGGCAGGCGGCAGTTTCCACGCTCGTCGAGCCCGGGCAGATCCACAGTGCGGCTGCGCTGAATGGCATGAGCTTCAATTTTGCGCGCGCGGTCGGGCCGGCCTTGGCTGGCTTCATTGCCCAGGCAGCGACGATTGCAACCATCTTCTGGATCAACGCCGTATCCTTCCTTGGGCTGATCCTTGTCTTCTGGCGATGGCGAACCGGCTCCGCTCGCATCCGTTCAACCAAGTCTGAGCCACCGTGCGAGGCGATGGCAATGGGCTTCTCGGCGATGTTGAGCAACAGCCGATTTCGCAGCCTGCTTGTGCGCACCTTCATCTGTTTCTTTGGCGCCAGCAGCATGTGGAGTCTCCTGCCAGCCTTTGCAGCTCTCCAACTTCAGATGGAGGCTGCAGAAGTCGGACTTCTGATGGGAACAATCGGCGCGGGCGCCGTGCTCGGAGGAACGCTTCTTCCGAGGCTCAAGGCCAAAATCGGCATCAATCGCCTCATTGCCGTTGCTTCGACGCAGCTCGGCTTGGCACTCTTACTCGCTGCTTGGAACGGCACGTCCGTCGCCATTTGGGTGTCCATGCTGGCAACAGGAGTGGGGTGGGCCTTCATTGTTTCCAGTCTCAATGGATCTGCGCAAGTCATGTTCCCCAAATCCATCCGCGCCCGCGCGATTTCGGCTTACCTGATGGTCATGTATGGCGCTACGACGAGCGGAAGCTGCTTGTGGGGCGCCCTTTCTGCCTACAGCGACGTAAGCACCACCTTTATCGTAGCGGCCTGGGTGCTGATCCTCTCCCCCCTCCTTGCATCGCGTTGGCCAGTTGAATGAGCTGTCGCTTGGCAGATAGCGGTGAGAATGCGGCTGTTTCGCTCTGATTTGGCATTTAATTTGAGAAGCGAGCGGTCAGAATTCTGAGGCTGACTGCCATAAACTGTTTGCCATCTCTTTGTATTTACGTGTCTTTGTCTTCGTTCTTCATAGAAGACATGCGATCACGCTCCGGCGCTGGTTTCTCAAATTAAATGCCAAATGGCAGCCGTATGTCTCAAATTAAGTGCCAATTCTCAATTTATGTGCGTGACTAACTGTTTGAATTATTGACGACCAGAGTCTGGCAATTAAATGGAAAGCGACACTTCGTTTGCACTTTCCAGCTTTTCGGCAGGGGCAAGCGACCATGCAGGAGATGGTCGATGCACTGGCCGGCTACATGCTTCATTTCTCGCTTCCACGATCTCAGCTTAATGGCCTGAACTCGCAGTATGGCTTGATTTCGGCAGAAGAATTCCTAGCCGCTTTCGAGAAGCTGCGTGAGGAAGCGATGCGGATAAAGCAGTATGCACAGGAACTTCACGCGTTGATGAGTCCGGCCACGGTCGGATCGTCTCCCAGTGCTTCAGGAACTGGCTGCGGTGTCGAGATATCCTTCTTGAACGCCTCGATCCATGCGGCAACCATGGCCGAGAACGGCGCACTAGGAGAAGCCATTCCCCTGATTTCACCGAGCGCTCGTGAGGCGGCTCCTCTGGCCCGGAGTATTGCCTTATTAAGTATGGGTCGATCCCTCTCCGCCACCTGCAGCCGAGACAGGGAGTCGACAACAGCAAACATGTCGATGACGATGGTAGCGAGCAGTTCTAGTTTGCGGAGAACACGCGTCCGCTCCTGTATGAGTGCTATTCTATTCAAACCATAGACCTGGATTGAGACAGCACCGCGCACGCTCACACCCGCTTCTCTGGCGGTTTCGAGAACTTCAGTCGAGCTTGTTGCAGCAGGTAACGCAAGCACTTCTATCTCGGAGGATGATGCCGGAAATACCAGTCCAAGTGGGTTCTCGCGGTCGATGAAAAACTTCAGATGAGCGGCTGGATCATCACGAGTGGGATCGAGCAGAAGTGCCTCTTCAGCCTCAAGCGCTACGACCATGTCGGCGGGATCGGGCCGGTCAATCACCCTGATTCCACCCGCCGCAAGCGGAAAGCTTGCCTCTTTGCCGGAAAGGATCGCACGGTAACCTCCTTGGCGCGCGCTTTCCAGCGCTCGCGTAAGGCTTGCAAACTCTTCGGGAACAAGCTGGTAGCGCCGCCGGTTGCAGTCCAAGCAACTCGGCAGAAGATTTGTCCAATCCCCCGCCAGGCACCAGTAACCTCGATGTTCGGGAATTCCTTCGACCTGACCCTTGGGCCGGTAGTGTTCGATATCGACTGGCCCCGTGATGTCATAACTGCTTTCGCAGTAAGCACATTTGCCGTGGAACAGCTTCTCCAGGGTATGGCGGACATCGTCACCCTTGTATGCGGCGAAAGGGAATTTCTTTTTAGTGGCTGACCCGTAGTGCCGGATCGCCTTTTGCAGTTCCTTTTCGCCTGCTTGCCCGGCTGACAGCAGGCTCGCCGGCCCGGTGATGTCTGTGCGGCTGACCTTGCGCATGATCAGAACCGCTCAAGCGCGCTGACGATTTCCTCGCGCGTTTCGCCGCGCAGGTTCGACAGCTGTGGCTGAGAGGCGCTTCTTCGTCTGATCAGGTAGGTCTCAACAGCGTCCTGGACGAGTTGTTCAACCTCGGACGAGCCGATCGGTAGCGCTCGCCCGATTTGCGCCCGCAGCAATGAACGCACTCCAGCTACCGCCGCGTCGTCTGGGTCTTCACCGGCCTTTGCCTGGGCGAGGATGTCGCCAGCCCTCGCCAGCTGATCTTCTACATCGGGAGAATCGGTGGAGTGGAGCTGGAAAAGATCTGAAGTCAGAAGCTGTTCAATTGTGAGCACTCCGATCGCCGGAATCTGCTCAAGCTGCTCGACATAGCTCGGGGCCCTGGAGTTACTTTTGACCTCGCGTCGCAGGCGCCGGAAGACACGCACATCGTCAGAGGAAAGGCCACGCAGACAAAGAGGATCATGTGTTGAGAAAATGAACGTCACGTTTGGCAACGCCTGGCGGAGGCCCTCGATAAGCCGACAGGCACGCCGGTCGGCACAGCCGCAAGAATCTGACGATAGTCACGGGTTTGGCATGGGTCCAGGAACAGAGGTTTTTCTTCGATATCATCTGGCCAGGAACTCGAAGGATTACTGACATATTGTCGAACCTTCTTGAGGGTCGGGATTCGGCACCGCTGTCCTGTCACCGGGAAGATCGAGGGCTCCCGAGGGTAGCACTCGGCGCAGACCGCATAGATGTTCTGCCACGAGTTGGCCAGCCAGCAGTAGTACAGGTGGCTGTAGGGCGCATCTGCTTCGGGAGCAGCGCCTGACGGACCCGCTTCTTCGGTGGGCCGGAACCGGTATGCCCGGGTCGCCGTGCTGCTTTCGCAAAACGCGCATCTTCCTCGGAAGAGCCGAGACAAAGCGCGATTAAGTTCCGCATTGTCGAGAGTAACGGAGGCCATGGAAACCCGCGTTTGCGCTCGTAGATGCGGGGACGCCGAGAAGATCTCTTCAAGATGTCTTCTTCCCTGACTAGTTTGACGATTGGAAAGGCTCGCTGGAACCTGAACGCTGCCGCGATCAAAAAACTGCATTCTAACTGCATCTCGTGGTAGAGTTTCCAATCACACGTCACCTAACATGACTAGATTGCGCGAAACAATTCTTCGAAAAACGGGCTCGTGACCCAGTGGGTATAGTCGAGGCCGCATGAGGCCTGGCGACAAGTCACTCCAAAGGCTTGTTGGATTTTAGGGAGCGGAACTACAGGGGCGGTAGGTTCAAATCCCTTCACCTCAAAGCGAGCACTTGCGCCTTATACGGCCCTATTTTTACGCCATGAGCGCCATGTTCCGATGAGCAGGCACATTGTCAGAGCAGGCCATAGGACATGTCCCCACGATTGGAGAATCTGCGGCTCGAAATAGTAAGGCGCTTCCATGTTTATTTCCTCGGTGCCGCTCATGCAGTGGGTGATGCGCGTTGGTCCAGGCACATTCGTCCAGAGGAAGTCGTAATGCGGCCGTGTTGGGCACATCTCCGAGGGCGCCAATGTGAGGAAATACTGCAGCGACAATGCAGCGGATACGAGGACGATAAGGGCAAAGACGACCAGAAGCGCGATTGCGTCGCGACCTACGTTGCCTGATTGCAGCTTATCAGAATGCACTTGCCCGGGGCGGGCCGCTTGGAACCACAAAGCACCCGCGACCAAAGACGCGAGAAGTGGACCAAAAATGACGAAGTGCACAGCATTCAATTTGAGAGGAACATAGTCGCCGATCAAGGGGAGTTCGCCGGTGAAGCTTGTCGGCGCGCGTGCGATCCATAGGGCAAGAACGAGGCTCGCCAGAGTAATGAGAGCAAGCCGGACGACCGGATCCTTCAGGAACGTTCCGGCAGCTTCCGCGGATGTTTTGCCCATTGACAGCTCTCCCTCTTGCTGTTGCACGTGCTACTGGCACAATTTCTTGGCCTCGTTGGACAGGCCATCGCCAAGTGATCGAGAAATCTGTTCGCCGAGTGCCTTCACGACGTCGCCGAATGTTCCGCCGGCGGAAAGAAGCTTAATCTCCCGGCGGCTCACCGTGCAGGTGGTGAGGTTCATCTCCGCGTCGAAACTGAGTCGGGCCGAAACGTTGCCTTTCAGTGCCGCCGCGTCCGATGTCCGGCAAGTCAGAGAACCTATGGCGCTCGCCTTCGCGACATCGTCCTTCACGTTGACGGCGAGTTCTTCGATTTCAACTTTCTCGAATCGATCCACGCCGATGGTGAACAACCCGGTCTTTACCTTTAGAGCCTGGCACGGCTGCGCTTTCTCGATCGCATTCTCGAGGGCATTCCCGGCCTTTGCAAAGGACGGTAGGGCCAGCAACGCGGAAGTGATGAGAAAAATTCGCCAGAGTTCGGATGACCCGTGCGATTCAGGTTTGTTCAGTGTGACCATCGCCGTCAACTCCCGAACCAATTGTCCGAAACACTGGTGGCATCGAACTCGTCCCGGATCGTCGGTGACGCCGCGCTCGCCTCTGGTGCTCCAACCGCCACCAGCATAACGGCCAGCGTGCAGTCCATCGCATATTCATGGCCGGTCGTCCTAATCCATCTTGATGGCCGCTCGTCGCGGAAATGGCCGCACGCCCCGGCGGCGTTTTAGTGCCCGTTGCTGCTAAGACGTGCAAGGAAGCGGACTGCGCTCCTGCTTGGCATGAACAAATAGGCGCCACCGCGCATCCGCACGAAATCCTTTATTCCGGTGAGGTTCAGCGGGCCGCGCGGAGAGGGTATCGTCAGCCGTCCCATGCCGCCGCCACGGCCGGTGATGGGATCCACCTCGTTTTCCAATCCGTGAAACTGCCAAGCCGTGGCCCAGGTCTGCTGAACGAATTCGAATTGGCGTTCGATGTCGGCATTGAGGCACATGAAGAGAAGGCCGGGTTTTTGTTCCTCCGGATCATTGGCGCCAACTGCGTCGAAACCTCGTCCCACACGCAGGATGCGATGACGATTGACGATTGAAAGTTCATCCTTTGAGGCCGGGGCCAGACTATCGCGAGGATTGGAGCGGCGAATGTGCGCCCCGAGGGGACAGCGCTCGCCGAGCGGATCCTCTGCGCCAGGCAGGAAATCGTTGTCGGGCCGAAAATTTCCTCCGTTCTGCTTTCTGGTCGCTGGACCATGCGGGTAGCGCACCAGCGAGGAGCCATCCTTCCAACGACCAACCATCTTGGCGCCGATCCACTCCGGTAAAAGTTCTGGATCGAGTTGATCGGGCACTGCTGGATGATCGGCGTAGCGTTTGGCCGCCTCGCCCACATAGTCGTTGAAGACATCGACATATTGCGCAAGCTGGCGAATGATCAGGAACGTGCCGTTCCGTCCGAGGTCGCGCGCGGCGGCAGCGCAACTGCTGCCAAAATCAGGCTGGAGCGCGCCACGTGAGTGCGTAGGCTCAGCGAGCGGCAAAAGATTGCCGGGGTCCATCGCGGCCGGCACCTGTGGCGACGGCGGGAAGAAGCCACGCGTGTCGGGATAGCCCAGCAAGAACTCCCCCGGCTCGACCGCATGGATGGTGTCCGAGCGGCGCATCCAGCGTCGCGTTCCCTTGATGATTGGTTGCGAAATCCCGTCGGCGAAGCCAAACGGCTCTCGCACCGTCTGCGCCGCCGTTTCACCCGGCCTTGGCTGTGGCAGCGGTGTCGGTGTGACCCGATGTATCACCTGTCCGCCGGCGGTATCGATCCCTGAGATCAATTCCCTGGCGTAGGAGGCAAGGGTAGGTTCAGAGTCCGCATAGATGAGAAGCGCGGCATCGACTGCACTCTCCGGGCCGCCCCACAGCCATTGCCCGGCCTGGTCGTCGCCGGTATCACCAAGCAGATTGGCTCGACCGGGCGAACCCATGCCCAAACGAAATGCAGTCGGGAAGGCATCCTGGACATCCGAGGGCAAGCCCAACCGTCTTAGACCATCTGCTGTTAGCGCGCAGATCAAAACCTTGTTGGCGGGTGGCTGATCTCCGAAGGTGATCTGATCCTCGATCGACTTCAGCCAGGCACATGCTTGCTTGGAGTCGTCGGATAACCTGATCGCGAAGCATGTCGCGTAGGGGTGTTTGCTCAAGCCGCCGTAGAGCAGCGTCTGGACCTCGAAGGTCTCGATCAACGTCGTCGGCCTTACCTTTGAGCCGAACAGTCCGAGCCACGCCGCAGCTTCGTCTTCGGTTGATACCAATCCAAGCCCCTGGCGGATTGACGCGTTGGTGCGAATGCGCGCGGTCGTCAGGTGTGGATAGGCACTGTACCAGAACCATGTCGGCTGCTGCTGCCGCCGCGCCCAGCGCTTGAAACGGTCGCCATCTGTCGCTCCCTCGAAGAACAGGTTTGCGGTGCGTGGGAAACCGATCGTATTACTCCATACGGCGGTGAGGCCGCCTGACGCCTTGGTGATGAAATCCTCCAGATAGCTTTCCCAACTGCCACCGTAGTTCGAGAAAAACAGGAGCTTGTTGGTCTTCGGGAGTCGCACCCAGCGGGCATAGTGGATCGTGCTGATATCGCCGAGAAATCCGGGCCGAAAGCGCCTCGCTGCCATCTGCCCGATCACCCAGAAGGCTATCCTGAGCGTCAGGCCGCGCAACAGCCCGGCCTGCATGATCGAGATGCCGGCAAGATGGTTCTGCTGCGTATCCTTGAGATTTTCGGCGTCGGTCAGCGAAGCCATCACATCCGGTTTGACCAAGGTATCGACCGGCGTGTTGGCTTCCTCGAGCCGGCGCAGGCCAAGGTAGACACTCACAACGGCCACAATGACGACCACGGCCGCGATGATGGTCGAGAGAAAGAAGGCGATCACTCCGACCGCGAAGCCCTGCGAAAGCCCAGCCACGTTTGTCGCAGCGACAACGGAAAGCCCGAGCAAACAAAGAACCGGCCAGAAAAACTTGAGCAGCCCCCGGAAGGCAAGGGAAAGTATGAACCCGAAATCAAGGCGGGGCGGCTCTTCGGCAGCAAGGCGGGGAAATGGCTCGGGATCCAGCAACGATGCTAGGTTGGCATTGGCTTTGACAAAATCCCGCACGCGCGAAAGGGTGGCTAGCGGTGCACCGGCGGGTGGGTGAGTGTCGAAATAGGAACGGAGTTCGCGGGCTAGCAGATATTCGCGCTTGATCCGCGCCACTGTCATGCCAGGCGTGCCGCAGAAGTCGAGCCCCGGGACATCGAACAGGCCCTGGCCGGTGCGAACATGGTGAGATGCGAGAAGCTGGCTGAGCGAGCCTGTCGATTGAATTGCGGCTACCGACAGGATGTCGCTGACGAATGATGCCAGCTTGGTGTCGACCGTGTCGAAGGCGTGTTGCGGCTTGCCGTCGACCGACATTTCGAAAACCAGATGCGTCGGCTCTCCAATATCGCCACGAACCACGGTGATCGACATGAAATGCACACCCTGATCGCGCAGCGCGCTGCGGATGAGCCCTTCTTTGCCGAACAGCTGAGGGCGGAATTCCTTGAGCTTCGCATCGACATGATCGGCCCTTTCGATGCCGAACGGGATCGCACTTGTTACAAGCGATTGTGTCATATCTGCCCCATGACTCGACGAAGTCGCGCAAACTTCCCGCTGCCGCATGGTCCGCTGGCCCCCCCTCAAGGCCGGTAGCGAGCTTCGCGTCAGGCGTGCAATATCTGTTTCACTTTATTAGTGGCTTCACAAGCGAAAAGCATCGGAGATACTTGGTCCGTGGGCTATTTCATCAAGCTGCCAAATCAAGCGAAGAAGATCTCCGTCACACAGAATGGGACAACGGAAAAAGCGTATTCGCGTTCAGCGTGAAATGTGCTTCAATGATTTGCACGATATCGGGCGGCGTGTTGCCATCGCTTCGCCCAGAAGACGACACCCAGAGCCAACACTGCTGCTTCCAAGATTGGAGACCATGGCATGGCAAAGGATCCGGAAGCGTCAGATGGCGAGAAGGACGTCGTCGCCACACAATCGACCGCACTTTCCATAGAGGTGGAAAAGGTAGCGCTCGCCGACTCCAATTATGTCCCGGCTGAAGAGCGCGTCTTGAGGCGGACCCGCGCTGAAGCCGATACTCGCTTTTCCGCTCGCAAGAATTTCCTCGAATCTCCGCGTAGCGATCCGAACGGTTTCGAGCGCATCATCGGCCAAAGCGATCTGATGTCGATCAATTTCCTCGATCGTGGACGGCGGGCGGCCGCGGCAGTGTGCCGGATCAAGGTGCCGAGCGATGGCGGCGCCTGGTATGGAACAGGGTTTCTGGTCGGGCCACGCCTATTGCTGACCAACCACCACGTCCTCGGTAACGCTGACGAAGCCAGCCAGTGCGAAGCCGAATTTGGTTACGAGCACGATATCGATGGCGTGTTGCGCGAGGGTGTCAGGTTTAATCTGCGTCCGCACGAGATTTTTTATACGAACGCCGAACTCGACATCACCTTCGTTGCCGTGACGCCTTTGTCGGATGAGGGCGTACCGATCTACCGTTATGGCCGGCTGCCGCTGATCCCGCTTTCCGGCAAGGCGATCGATGGCGAGTGGGTTACCATCATCCAGCATCCGAACAGCGAGCCGAAGCAGATTGCCATTCGGGCAAGCCAGATCATTGTTCTCGATCCGGAGGCAGCGCCCGACGTCAATCTCGATCATTTCATCCACTACTCCACAGATACGGAGCCGGGATCCTCCGGCGCTCCCGTATTCAACGATCAATGGCAGGTGCTGGCCCTGCATCACAAGGCAGTACCCGAGCCGAAAAAGCCCGGAAGATCCGAGGGCAAAACCGTGTGGATCGCCAATGAAGGCGTCCGTATCAGTGCGATCTTCCGCCTGCTCGAACAGCAGCGCTTCGAACAGCCGCAGGCAGGCCTCGTGTTGGACCGGCTCGATAATTCGCTTGGGCTCCCGTCGCTGTCTCAAGGCGGCATCCAGGGAGAAACCTTGCTTGAAGCGGACCGAAAGCCGTTGGCGCTCAAACGTTGGGCCAACGTCACCGGATACGATCCGACCTTCCTCAGCGCGCGCATCGACCTCCCCGACATCTACGCACCATGGCTGGCCCAAAACCAGCTTGCGCCGCTGCTGGATGGGTCGGGCCATGAGCTGGCGTACCACCATTTCACATCCGTGATCCGAGCGGACAGGAAGTTTCCACTGCTGACCGCCGTCAATATCGACGGCAACAAGCTGGTTCATCCCGGCCCGCGCAAAGACACGTGGCGGCGCGATGCGCGGATCGCCGCCGAATACCAGCCGGATGGAGAATTCTACGAAAAAAACAAGGGAAAAGACCCCGTGCAATTCAGTCGCGGGCACCAGGTTCGGCTGCTCGATCCCTGCTGGAGCAGCGCAGCCGATAAGGACCAGGCGCTGGTCGAGTCACAAATAGGCGCAGAAGATACATTCCACTACACCAATGCAGCCCCACAGGTTCAAACCTACAATGACATCGACTGGGGCAATCTCGAAGATTACCTGCTCGACAAAGCGCAAAGCACAGACAAGCGACTGACCATTTTCACAGGCCCGATCTTCCGGGAAAACGACCCCCTTTACGGCAAAGACCGAAAGGGTGGTCCTTGGAAAATCCCGTTGTCGTTCTGGAAGATCGCGGTGCTTCAGAAGTCCCCGACCAAGGTCGCCGCCGCAGCGTTCATCGTCGGCCAGACCCAGTATGTGCAGGCGCTGTATGAGGCGAAGGTGTTTTCAGGATTGAAGCCCTATACCGTCGATCAGATGCGTAAACGTCGGATCCAGACGACGATCGCTGCCATTGAAGCCGAGACCGAGCTTGATTTTTCCGCGGTTCGTCCCTTCGATGCGCAAGGGGCGCTGGAATCTACCCGCCAAACCCGTTGGATCAGCGATATCAATGACGTAATTATCTGATCCTAAGCAAACCTTCCTGGACAGGCGCTTTTCCCGATCATGTCGTAGCTGGTTTCAGTCACTTTTTCTCTAACCGCCAATAGTCCCAAGGATCTAGCCGGTTTCGGTGTTCAGATCCCTTCAACTGCGCCAGACGTCGAATGACGGGGTCTCAGGTTCTGCTCCCATCACGAGCTTGGTTGGTTCTCGGTCATTTAATTACCCCAGAACGCTACTCCATATGTTGAAAGAATGCCTTTTCCTCGTCCGGGAGCACCAGGAAGAGAGATTGATTTTCGCAGTAGGCTTGAATCGCGTCGATCAAGGAGCCTTCCACGATCGGCTTGCCATTGTTTTCCGCAAGTTGCTTCCATCTCGCAAAACGAACGTTCTTTCTGTTGGCGCCGACGTCGAGGAGATCGGTGAAGCGAAAGTTCCGGAGCATTGCTAAGACGGCACCGGCGGATATCGCTCTTTCCGTGCTCTTGGCGTCGGTCATAGTGACCTCCGGTAGCTTGGCTAGAAAAGCCTTCACCAGTGGAATGGAATAGTTGGCGCGCAGCTCGACTGAGTTTCCAGATACGAAGCTATCAAGCTTCACCTTATTTTCTGCAGTTATAGGATATTGCGGCGCGCCGAATTGATGCCGCTGGTCGGCCCATCGATACATGAGGGCAGGACACTTTCTGTTGACTGGACTGTCGACGTAATAGGAGACGAATGGCTCTACCTCAACAAGTCCTACCGGTGTTCGCGCTCTGAGCATCACTCTTAGAAGCTCAGAATATTGCTGAATCGGGCAGAGGCTGGAGGTCGCCTTGAATGTTGCAAAGCTCGAGCCGCCCGGGTCGGGGATTCGGGCGGTCTCAGGATGTATCATTTGGTCAGCGGTCAGGTGACTTCCTTCACCGCAGGATGGCTCTTGCGAGGCCTGGTCAAGGCCAGCTGTCGGCTCTCCGTCGGCGTAAAGCACAAGCGGCCATAGCGCCTCTTCGCCATCAGGCCTGGCGCTATTGCTCGTGATCGATTTCCCGTCGTGAGCGGTTGCAACGACTGGAATAACCGACCGGCTCCTGGCCCAGGAGCCCACTCCAAAGACTGCACCATCACCGACAGCGACCAAGGAAGGAACGACGCGCGATCCAAGAACCTCGAGCGCTTCGGCGATGGTCTTGTCGCCCCGCTCGTCAGAATTTCTGTCAAAGTAGTTGACGTTTTGGCTGAAGTTCAATGCCGAGATATTGAAGCGGCCCGAAACTTGGTAGAGGTATACACGATAAAGCTCGAGGAGCTTGTGAAATGTGCGGTCGGCGCTGCTCGCCCCGAACACCTCGACGTCCTCGATACCGGGGTCGCCCTGGAGGCTCAGAGCCTGTTCGGGCTCGAACCGTGCGACGATCCGATTGATGAAGGGTAGGTCCGCGCTCCCCATAGCTGCCTCAATGATCCGTCCGCGCGCCTGCGCATCCTTGTATTTAATGGACAGGACAAAGTTTAACCCCGGCCGGTTGGCCAATCGGTCCCAGAACTCGTCCGGCACAGCCGCTGCCGCGGCGCCGGGGTCGAGGAGGAATAGGCCAAAGATAAATCTAAAGGCGGACGACATCACGGGAGCCGCATCAGCACCAGAGCGTTGGCGCTGGCAACACCGTTTCCAAACCAGCTACCCCCAAAAGAGGCTCGCATTTCGGTCTGGAAAGCCAACCGCTTTCTTGCGGTGTTTGAAAGGTTCTTTGCAACAGCGATAATAGCACCTACCTCAACCTGACCGAATGGAAACTCGTTGCCCACTGCATCGAATGTCCACATGACCTGTCTTTGGTCGTAAGTCGCAGCAACCTGCTGGAAAAGCGGGCTCCACGCCCACGTGAGTTCGGTAGAACCATCGACTTTGACCCTGCCAGAAGCCGGCGTGGCGTCCGGTGTAGAAGCTTCGAGTTCGCCAGTCAGCACAAGCTTCGAGTTCGCCTTGAACGAACCCTCTTTCAGCTTGGAGGTGGGTAAAACGTTGAGAATGAACGCTTGATCGATATCCGCACCCCTCGCCTGAAGTACGATTCCAAACTGGAGCGATCGACAGGTCTTCCCGTCGAAACCGATAACCCCGAATTTCAGGGGAACGAGGTAAAAGTCGTAGACTTTAGAATGTTGTTTGACGGCGTCGATCGCTGAATCGGAAGCATCGATCTTTTTGGCGAGGGACAACTCGACGATCGAAACCTGCCCGAATTTTTCCTTGGTCGCCGCCTGTCTGTCATTGATATCGAGCAGCGCTGACGGCGGCTTGAAGGGTATTACTTTTGCTTCTTCTTCGGCGCTTGAGATTGCAAACCCGAAAAACAAGAATATTAAGGCCCAGATCGAGCGCATTAGGCAACCCCTCCGATGTGTCAGTTTTTGCCGATTACTGAGGATAATCACGTATTATTTGACGTTGCTCGCGCTCTCGCCCTCGAGCGCTTGCGAGCGCCATAGCTTGCGCCCACTCGAAGAAGTCTGCGCTGACCTCGCCGCTCTTGTAGTTGAAATTTCCACCACCGCGCCGTCAGGCTCGCCGGCAAATGTCGGCAGGAAAAGGCTGATGACAGCAAGGGCAGAAGTTGCCGTTGGATGCATAGGCGCTCTTCATCACCATTCTTGACCCGCTCGAGGATCTCCGCGTTGCAGTAGGGGTCCGGCCGGTCGGGAGAGGGCTGCCATTGAGGCTTGGTCACGGCCATGAAGCTTGGCCCCAGGAAGTCCGATGCCTCAGTCTCCGCGGTTTCATCCATTAGCATGACGCCGCGGCCGTCGCGCCGCATTCGAAGTGTGGTGCCTCCTGTCTGCACTCGTTACCGCCGAGCGAGTTCTCATCGACAGTGATATGTGCAATCCGGTCCTTAGCGTCGCCAGGGTCGTCCGAGAAGGTAACTGGTGCCTTCTGCTCATTGATCTGACAAGGACACCGATTCCGATCGAGAGTTCCCGTTTCAAAATCTTCCTCGAGGTCAGCGGCTGCAATTGTCTCCACGGAGACTAGGGCTGAGAGCGCGATTAAAAGAGGGTACAACCGCCTGTGCATTTGGACCTCCTTCAGACTTCGTCGTGTTGCCGGGGTTTGGGCTTTGCCGAAACGGCCGACGTCAGTCCGCAGATCTCAGCCAGTTCGCAAATCGGGAAACCACGCGAGGTCGCTCTGCCTGACTGTCCGCTGCCATTGTGCCTTTCTCCAGCGCATCGACGCCTCGGAAGATCACGACGATTGCTTGCTTCATCAAGTCTACGTTCAAGCCCCCGTGACCAGTATGCTGGTGACCGCCGTCCGGAATAGGACCTTCCCATGGGTCAACGACATTGACCCACTTGCCGTCTGTCTCAAACCAGCTCACATCCTTGAACTGACGCCGTTTGACCGCCCCGGGGCGCGCATTTTCCTGTGCGCGGAACCAATCCTCGATCCTGTCGTCAACCCAACCGTGAAGGCGCCAGAACACCGGGTTGACATGAGATGAGAAAGTTGCGCCAAGATGATCGTTCTCCGGCTTGAACCACTCGGGCGAAAAGTCGTCATCCTCACGGCCTTCCGGAACAGCGAGATCGTTGCGGGCCGGATCTCGTTGCACCGATGTCCAGCGCATGTGCATCCAGTTGTGAATGGTGAATTCGATCCACGCACCAAGCTCGCCAAGGGTGACCGAGGCGAGCCAGGAAGGATTGGTGTACTGCATCTCCCATGATCTGAAACGGCCGCTGAAGGTGGCGGCGGTTCGCAGGGATATGAGCCAAGCGCTGGTGCTGGCATCAGCCGGAATTATAAATGCTGGCGGAATGGCGTTCCCGTCCATATTTCCGATTGTTTGCCTGCGGCGACCGGGCGCAAAATCCGCGAGAGCCATGGGGTCAGGCAATCTCTTCCATCCCGGGGGCGCGTTCGCGCCGGCGATGTCCTTGACTGCCTTAATCATGCGGCGATGCATAAACAGGAAGTCCTCACCTGAATGATTGGCGAGGTGTTGCGCACGCAGACCCGCAGAACGTTCGGCGTTGATGGTTCCAGGCTGCCAGTTCTTTTCGCGCAGCCATGACTTCTGCTCGTCACTCAAGCCGTCCCACTCATCCCGACTCGCGTGCCAGAGTTGATGATGAAGCCGCATTTCCTGGCTAGCGAGCATCGCAACGACAGCTGCCGGCAAAGGTGTTGCAACTCGAGCTTCGACGAAGTCATGCTTCACTGCGTAGAAGGAGTAGCTTGCGCCCGCCGGGGCGCCATCATGCGCAACTGTGCGGATAACGGTGCCGACCAGCGTATCTCTTTGCACAGCCGCGGGATCAAAGTTCGGCTGTCTGGGCCATTCCGGCGCAAGCATACATTTATAGTCGTAGATCCAGTTCTCCCACGCGGACCCTTTCCGTCCAACCGCACGGAACGTCACGGTAGTAGGATCGCCTTCGGCGTAGTGGCCTTCGATCGACAGAAAAGGATAGAGTTTGCCGTTTACGTCGCCGGCCGGGATCGGATCTACGCGTTCTCCTAGGTGGCCGAAGACGCGCTTTGTAGCCGGGTCCACGTCCAGGTAAAGCTCGGCCTCCCACAACTGGATGCCACTTTCAGGTTCCTTGCCAGCTTCTTCGTTGAAGAAGCTCCGATACGTCCAAATTCCACGAAGTGTCGCCATTTTCTTATCGCCCTCTAAAGACATCCTCGTGGTGCGAAGATGTGCTCACAGTTGATCGAAACTCGACATGCCGGGACCGTGATAGGCGCGCAGACGTACCTTATCCTCCATGCCGGTGCGCGGCTTGAAGATCTTGGCTTCCCCGTACTCTATCGTGGCCACAGAATGCCTGTCCTCCAGCTGATGGAGCTAACGGCGCCTCGGACGACATCGCCATTGGACCTGCGGCACTTCCTGGACGCTCGCCGGCAGCGGCCGGCGGGTTATCGCCAACTGCTCGACCGCTGCCCGCTGAAGAGCAAGGCAAGCGGCGGCGGCAGCAAATCTCAGCCTGCGCCTGAGGATTGTGCGCTCTAAATTTCTTGCTTGCAAAAAGCCTTTGGGCATCTCCTTCACCCTTAGATCTTGCCTTTGGCGAAGCAATGTCGTCGCCTGGCTTAGTATCCGAATCCGCTGTTTACGAAATACGTGGAAACGACTCCAATTAAACAAACAGATCGGTAGCGCCCGATATCAAGTATCGGCGGACTATTTTGCAGATTCTATCGAACTATGCCGAGAGAGATACTCGTTCTCAGTATGAGCCAGAGAGTTCGTGATCTAGGAAACACACAAATTATTTAGCAAATCAGTTGACAACCGACCAGGCACCCAGAAATTGGTCCGCCCAACTGAAACCAATTTCGCCTTTTATTATGCATCACTAAACTACAGGATTGAATTTGTCAACTCCCGCAACCATTACATACACAAACATCGAGTTGTGAATTGTTCTGGCGATGACGACGCGGGAGGAAAAATCAGCGGAAGCCAATACTTGATAACGACGGAGCGCTTGTATCCGGGGAATGCCGCAACGTTGACTTGCTATTAATTCGCGCTAAAGTACAGTTGTTGGTGTTCTGCTACTTGGCGCTTGAGATCTCACACCAACGCGAGGGTTCACGGCAGACGCGTGCGACATTCAGACTTGCTCTTGGGGAGGCGCACATGGAAACCTTTGACCTAAAATATGGCAACCAATCAATCAAGCTCAGTCAAAGCAGCACGTTGATAGGTGTGAAGCCCAAGAAGAGTCGGTTTGTCGATGCCGAGGAGGCTCTGCAGAGGACTCTTTCCGTTGGGGACTACAAGAACCAAGGGGTGCTCGGCGGCTTTCACATCATATCCGTCAACGAAAAGCTAGTCGATGCCGACAGCGCTCTCGATAAGCTTCGAATGGATGGATCTGTTCAAGTCGGTACACATGTGTTTGAAGTTCCTGACGGGAACGGGATCTTTGTCCCCACAGGCGACATTTTTGTAGAGTTCAAACCAGGTACGACCAAGGCGGTAAAGGAAAGAGCAATCGACAAGTTCCGCCTGACAGTAAAGGAAACACGCGGGCCGGAAGGCTTTATACTCGCGGTTACGCCTCAATCGCCGAATCCAATAAAGGTTGCGTCCGGACTTCAGAAAGACAGTTCGGTCGCCGTCGCCGAACCCGATTTGGCGAGCAAGGCTGTTGTGAAGGCCGGGCCCACGCCGATGGACACGTTATTGAGTGAGCAATGGCATCTTCGCAATACGGGATTTCACAGGAATACCGAGGTCGGTTTCAAGAGCGGTGCTGATGCCCGGGTAATCGAGGCGTGGTCTTCTGCTGGTACTTTCGGGCGGCCTGACATCGTTGTTGCGGTTATTGATGATGGTTTCGATCTCGATCACCCCGACCTCAGCGTTCCGGGCAAGTTGGTTCATCCATGGGACTTTACCCGGGGAAACAATGCTCCGGTCCCGGACATCGGCGATTGGCACGGGACGGCGTGCGCTGGTGTCGCCGTCGCGGCACTTGGCGCCGGAGGCGTCGTCGGGGCGGCTCCCGGCTGTACCCTTATGCCGGTGCGGTGGGGTCTCAACCTTTCGGATGCTCAAATTGAGGCCTGGTTCGATTACGTCACAGTAAAGGGCGCCTGGGTCGTGAGTTGCAGCTGGGGAGCGGCAAATCCATTCTTTCCTCTTTCTACAAGGGCCCATCGCGCGATAGAAAAGTGCGCCAAGCAAGGTCGCAACGGCAAAGGATGTGTCGTTGTATTTGCGGCTGGCAATAGCGATCACGATATCAACGATCCGGCGGGCGGAACGTTGGATGGCTTCGCGGTTCATCCCGACGTCATAGCTGTGGCTGCTAGCACGAGCATGGACGTACGCTCCAACTACTCGAACTACGGACAGGAGATCTCCGTCTGCGCGCCATCCAGCGGAGCAGGCGGCTGGGGGATCCTAACATCCGACGTGACCGGCATAGACCCCCGGACAGGAAGTCCGCTAGGCTATGACAGTGGCGACTACATTTACGACTTCGGCGGGACGTCGAGCGCTTGCCCTCTCGTGGCTGGAATCGCAGCGCTCGTGTTGTCGGCAAATCCCAATCTTACGAGCTCAGAGGTAAAAACCTTACTCCAGGACACGGCGCGGAAGATCGGCAAGAAAAGCGACTACAACAATGGTCATTCGAAGTTGTTCGGTTTCGGCTGTGTCGATGCCGCGGCCGCTGTGAAGGCTGCGTCCGGGATGGTTAATCCGCTCGGCGCGGTAGTTTCCTTCACCGGAGAAGTGAGTCCTCGGAAGAGCAAACGCAAGGTGGTCTAACTGCCTAAAAGGAAAACTTGACCAGTTGCCGCTTTTACTGGCCAGAAGCATTGGTGGCGTTTTGGCATACAATTAGCGGGTAGATCGGAGATCTCGGGCCTTAGCGTGAGGGGCGCTTTAAGTGCAGGACTAGAAAAGCAAAACCGCCGAAAACTGCGTCTGCACCGAACAGCAAATCGGGCGCGCCAAGGCTGAAACCGCCACTTGGCGACGCCAGTCCAGGAGTGTTGCCCTTGAAGGCCGTTCAAAAAGAAATTGCGTTGTTCCCATACGTAGACATGTAATTTTGATCGTGCCAATTGCGCACCACCGAGGGGATGGGAATGATCAACTGGTATGAACGAGGCGACCCTGTACTTCATATCGTTGCGGGAATACTTCTCGGAAGCGTTGTCGGCCTCTTTTTGGGGCTTTCGGCGTCGCCGGCTGTAGCGTCGGTGCTTGCGGCGGTCGTCTCGGGCGTCATTGTATTTCTGTCTCTTGGCGGCGAGAGAAAGGATATTGCTGCGCCGACACGGATTCAGCTAGTCAGGATTATTTGCTTCTGCATCTTCCTAACGGCGGGTGCCTTCAGCGGGCTCCTGCTGAGGGTGAATAGTGTCCTCGGCCGCTCCGAAGTTGGTCAACAATACGAGGACCTCCGGTCGATCGGCGTCTCCGAGGCTGAAGCGCGAAGCGCAGTCATCGCCCGATTTAAGTCGCCTCCGGACGAGGCAGCGCCGGGGGTGTCAACTCCGGTGCTCTTCGATGAACTCCGTGGCAAATGTCCTGATCTCGAGCCGAACCGCTTCGCCTCGAAACAAAGCCTAGAGACGGCGTATAAGAATGCTGGTGCGCCATGGGCGCAGCTTTACACCGCCGCTAACGCGCTCGGCGCGGCTGATCATACATCGGCGGTTCTATCAAGTTTCCATGATGCCGTTTGCAGGGCATCGCCATGAAAAATTCGCTCGTACGTCTGCTAGTTCTCGCATTCGCTTTGTGTCACGCTTCTGCAGTGGCGATCGCGCAAGATTTGGATATCACCGTAGCGCAGCAGCTGAAGCAGATGACTGTCCGGGTGCTAACCACGGACGCTGGGCAGCCGGAAAGGCGAGTAGGGTCGGGATTCATCTGGCCGGACTCCGGTCATGTCGTCACGGCACTTCACGTTGTTGCGGGCGGCGAGAACATACAGCTGGAATATGCCGAAGGCAGCAAATATGAGGTTCGAAGCGCGACTGTGGAGCGCGTCCTCAAAGCAGCGGACCTCGCCCTTCTGAAGGTAGAGAATCCTATCGATCGTGTCCCGGCCTCGATCGGAAACGCCACGGGCAGGGACCGGTGGGTGGTCGGATTCCCGTTGGGCTTGGCCGACAAGTGGGGGCGCCGCCTTCGCATGAGCGAAATTGCCCCGGGCATATTGCAAGGAATGCTGGAAGAAGGCCCAAGAAACGCACTTAAACTGCTCGGATTTCCTGATCAGGACATATCGATCACAAGCCTCGAGGGTGATCTGGTTCCCGGTGACTCTGGCGCTCCGATAGTCGATGCTTCCGGACGAGTTGCCGCCGTCGGGAATGGCGGTTTGCGCGGCGGGACGATTGGCCTCGGCTGGGCCATTCCGGAAGACTGGTTGACCAAGCTGCTGTCTTCGAACGAAGCGAATCCAACTCTCACTCCAGCGCAGTGGGCCGTCCTTCGAAATCAGTTCCTCTACGGAAGTCGGGGCCGCCTTTCTGATAGTGCAAAAGGTGGCATAAAGCATTTTGCGTCATCCTTCGAGGTTCTCGGAAATGCGCAAGATGGCGAACTCGTACCCGGGTTCGTCGCAAGCGAACCTGTGTTCGGAACCTGCCTGCCGCTCAGCTCTTATTTCACAGCTTGGAAGATCAGCCCAAAGCCACATACGGGACGACATGCTATCAATCTCATACCGGAAGGTAACCCTGCGACTGAGCGGACAAGCACGACAACTTGCAACTCGCCCACTCTGTCGGTCAGCGCCGGCATTCTCGATAAAATCTTCAACACCGATGGAGCATCCAATCTTCGGCTCGCCTATTATCGCTTGTCGACGTCAAACCCACGACCAGCAAAGGTCCACAACTGCGACAGCAGCATGGACATTTATGTGAAGCGCGACGAAATGGATTGGGAGCACTACAGTTCGATGTGCGGCGAGTATAAATCGGAGGGCGGGATGTGGGATCTGATGGACCTCAAAATCCCCACACTCGGCGCAGGTGAGATGCAGCTGGGGTTTCTCTATCAGGTCCAAAATGTCCAAGAACCTGATCCGAGCGCAGTGTATCTTCTTGACGATCTCGACGTCCTAGTCATGGACTGACGGGACGCGGATAGCTGCAGGTTATTGTTCGCGATGCGTTGTTCCGCAAGTTGCGATCATCACCAGCCGCCCCTCTCTCTCGGTTAGGACCTGTAGCTTAGACGACGGCATGAGTTATTGTCGAGGTAGAGCGCCATCAGCGCCTTGCCCAGTCGCCAGCCGTCGAATACGCCGTGCCTGAGAAAATCGAGAGGGCGCAGCAGGAGCCCGATGACACTCGATACGGCGACCACTGGACCTGCTCGACAATGCGGCGGGCATCTATGCCAATCCCGCCTGGGCGACCTCAACGCAGTTGGCCGGGACCGTCCCTTGGCTCTACGCCGGCTTCATTATCATTGCAGGATGCGAAGCTCTCTCGATCGCTCCAAAATATTCACATTGTGTGCCCTGCCGAGCGCCACTGCCTTATTCTCAGCAGCGCTCGCCGTTCCACAGGGAGGAAGGTAGTTCGCCCACCGTGGTGCCCCCCGGGGCAATTTGGGCTTGTATTCGTAGGGGAGCGTGGCCGTAGTCGTAATGCGTTGGTGTTTCTCGCGAATGCAGATGGGGATGAAGGTGAAAATCAACTGGTGCTTTGCAACGCGGCTCGCGCTCAGTAGCCCCTTTCCGGGGCCCTCAAAATGCCTAAGCGACCATGTCGGTCCGCCCGAAACGCTGCTCACAGTGGTGAAGTCGATAACTGCGTGAATCTGCCCAGCGGAGTACTTGTCTTCCACCCCGCTTCCTTTCGCGCCCGGGTTCGACACATTGCCCGGCCATACGGAAAGATCGTTCATGTCGCTTGCAACCAACCCCGCCTGTAGAATTTCCCGGATCTTTAAAGGCCCGCTCAATTCTGTACCTGTCCTGCACGGCGCACGGGGAGGAAGCGCCGCGGGAACATCGTTTCCTTTTACGAGCCGCTCGAAGTCAACGGAATGATACGTCGTGCTCTCTCGGTGTCCCACTTCACTCAATGATGCTTCAGCGGTAACCGACAGCGGATGTGCCTCCGAACCCCATCCGAAGAAGTTCGCCGAGGGGGTGGTTCCAGCCTTCTCTGTCGCGTCAAGGGTAATCGACATCTCTCCGACATAGGCGACGGCCGAGAATATATTCTGGAGGTTAAATTCTCGACCGGGCTCAGGTCGATCGCTATCCCTGGGTTTTAGATCGGTATCGTTGCGAAATGAGGGCAGTTCCTGGACGCTGTTGGCAGCTTCCCAAAGCTCACATTTAACATTTGCCATGATAGAGGCGACGCGAAATACCGCACTCCCGTACTCCGAGTCCTTCACTCTAAGGTCAAAATCCGGATTTCCGACACATCCGCTCAACGCGAAAGCCAATACACTCAAAACCGCAATCCGCTTCATCTCTTCCCCCATGAGATGTACTTCAGCGCAGACTAAAACATAAAACCTTTGCGCGAACAACTGGAAGTTATTTTTACAAATCAGGTTGCCTAAGCCACGCGAAAGTGTAGCGGAGATGCACATTGTAAAACTCGCTCGTAAAGGTAGAATACTGCCAATGAGGAGATAATGGGAGTAGGGCATGTTCCTGAGCCGGACTGTAGCTGGATTCTTCATGTTGTTCTTCGCTGTGGTCGCGCTTGCTCAAGAGCCGTCGCGACAACAAGTTTCGCAGCCGACCACATCGCAGCCGGCGTCAACGAATGGCGACAATCCGTACGAGCGAAAAAAGGAACTGGTCGAAGAACTTGAGGAGCACGCCGATTGGTATGATTACTACAGCTGGCTCTATGGCGCGCTCTTCGTGGGCCTGACGCTCGCGATACTGATCGGGTCAGTCGTCACTTCGCTGCTTGTCGCCCTGGAATTTGCCAACAAAGGGGCCGCAGCGAAGGCGCTCGTTGTAGGCCTGCCCCTACTGACGGGGCTATTTACGACAATCCTCAGTCAATTCCACGTCCAGGACATGTGGAAGCTCCGTGAGATCGGTCGCATCGATGCAATGATACTAAGCAAGGAAGTGAAGGCGCTGCAAACAGCCTCCAACGATGTCGAGATGAGGACGAAGCTTCTTCCTTATGAAGTGAAAAAATATGAACTCGAACGCCGCCAGGCGCTGGCGTTTTTTGAGTATCTGGCCACGCAGCAAGGCGCTGGGAAGCGGGCTGACGGCGAGGCGCCGGTAAAGGATTAAGCGATGACGTCGCTTGGGCACAGCCGCGGTTTGTTCGGAGGCCGTTTCGGTTGAGGCTCATGGCCCGCGCAATCCTGTTTGCTACCTAATTCCGGAGATATCGGTAACGGAGCACCGTTGGCACCTCCGACTCGGTAGGCGACGGCTACGCAGTTGTCACGCAGCCTACTCGATCTTCGGGGATCGCTGTGCGGACAACGATCCGTGATCTTCTCCAAGAGGACCTCCTCTATGATGTCATTTGGCACTTAAACGGGTTCTTCCTCAATTTCTGTGGTTAACAGAGTGTTAGCGCCGCGATTGCTATCAGCGGGGATGCGAACGAAATTGAAATGGTCGCCCGGCCCAGGGGTCAAAGTTCTGGGTATCGCCCTTCAAGATGCAGAGAACTGGGTTGTGTCTGCCGCTGCAAAACCTGTCGGTATTTGCCCGGATTGCGGAGCGCGAAGCCGGCATCGGCACGGCTGGCATAACCGCCGCCTCCAGGACTTGCCTGTTCAGGGTCAAGTTGTGAAGATCAACCTCGCACTGAACCGGTGGCAGTGTAGACACCGAAAATGCGGGCGACGGACGTTCACCGACAGGTTGCCCGAGATTGCTTCGCCCTACATGCGACGAACTGAACGGATGGCTGAGATAGTGGGCTTGATTGGCCACAGGATGGGCGGTCGCCCGGGTGAATACTTGATGCATCGGGTCGTGGGCATTGATGATTGGAGCTGGCGGCATTCCTCGCGGTGCGGCACGATCATGGTCGATCTCGAGCGTCATTCGGTTGTCGATGTTCTGGACGACCGCAGCGTCGAGAGCGCAAAAGCATGGTTGCGAGAACGTCCGACTATTGAGGTCGTTAGCCGAGATCGCTGTGGCCTATATGCCCAGGCAGCCCGGGAGGGCGCACCGCAGGCCCGCCAGGTAGCTGACCGTTTTCATCTGGTCCAAAATCTCAGGGAGGCAATGAAGGAACAGATGAGCGTTTATGGTCACGCCCATGTCAGACCCATTCTCTCCGAAGATGCGATGGCCAGCGCCAGGTCACAACAGCGCCGTGCCCGCTTGGCGCACAGGCAATCCCGTCAGGAGATTTTCGAGACGCTTCAAGCTTTGCGCCAGCAGGACCTCACCTACAGCGAGATTGCAAGGCGGACCGGATACGAGCGCCGCAGCATCGCGAATTGGCTTACTTCCAATGCACCTCGAGACAGAAATCGGGCGGCATTGACCATGCCCTTGACGTCGCGCCCCTCATACCGATACCCGTCGTCCGTACGAAAAGCATGATAGGCGGCGCCGCCGTTTAGGGTCACCATAATGAGGTGGAAGTGCGGGTCGATCTTGCCTTCGACCTCTCCCGTACGACCTCTCCGGGCGGTCTCAAACCGGCCACCGCACCATTCGGCTTTAAGATGGTCTTGGGGCGGCTGTGTAAGTTGCCAGTCTCCCGTATTCATCGTCTGCTGCATCGGTACACCACTCGGCTAGCCTCCCGCTATGCTGTATAACGCGGACAGGAAGCCGAGCGTATGGCTGGTTACAGGTACACGCATCCGAAATATCGGTGGTTTTTCCACTGTACCGTTCAATAGTCCGTGAGAGCATTCCTGCAGCAGTTAGGATTTAAGGTCATAGGCACAGCGGAATCCGATATAGGCGCCGTAGAAGTCGGCGGGCTTCCACTGCATGGACTCTTCCCGCATCTTGTCCGGACCATACCACCAGGAGCCTCCGGCGGTCAGCGCGTCGCCGCCTTCCCGGTCCGCGAGCCATTCCCAAACATTGCCACCCATGTCGTAGAGGCCATTGACGCCCTGCCGGGTGGCTCCTCGTGGCGCATGCCTCGCCCAGGCGTCATCTTCGCTGGTATTTGCCCCTTCAGGCGTAGCGCCGGTCGGATACCGATATGTAGTACCCGTGACGAAGCCTGCTGCGGACCCGCCGCCATGTTCCCGGTAGGCTGCCCGCCGCCATTCCTCGCGCGTCGGCAGGCGCCCGCCGACCCAAGCGCAGTAGCCTCTTGCCTCGTGCCAGCTGAGGTGCACGGCAGGTTCGAGCGTGTCTAGTGTTGGTTCACCATAGGGGGTGCGAAACGTCCAGCCGGGACGGCGTTCCCAGCCGCTTCCCCATTCATGGCCCCCGCCTTCCTGTTCGGCGGCGGTCTTCAGCTTCGTTGCCTCGGCGAAGGCAGCGAAGTCACGGATGGTGACCTCGTCGCGGTCTATGGCAAAATCGCCGATGGCGATCCGGTCGCTGGCGCCAAGGATGGCAGGTGGTGCGACTAGGAATATTATCAATGTCAGGTGCGCTTGGGTTGCGGGAAAGGCCACGCGACGACGCCTCCATAATTCTTGCCGGGATACGGAGGTTGTTTAAGCGCGTCCGCGAGGCCTGCCAGCCTGGTGTAGTGATCCGCCATCCGTTTGCGCGTCGCCTGATCGGGAAGGTCGCCGTAAAGCGCACCCATGTTATCGACGACGTGCTCCGGCTGACTGGTCGCAGGGATGACGTTGGTCACCGCCGGATGGGAGATAATCCATTTCAGGAAATATTGGGCCCAGGTCTCGATACCCAGCTCCCGTGCGAAATCCGGAACCGGCTGCCCGGCGACAGGCGTGAACAGCCGTGCCTTCTCGAAGGGGATGTTGACCTGGACCGCGACGCCGTTCGCAGAACATGCATCGAGCAGCCGTTTCTCGGCGGCGCGCGTCACTATCGTATAGGCGATTTGCATGAAATCCAGCGTGCCCGTGTTCACGAGGCGCTCCATCGTGTCGTAATATTCGGGACTCCATTGCGTGATCCCGATGTAGCGCACCGAGCCCTCAGCTTTCTTTTGGGCCAGCCAGTGGCGTACCTGGTCGTGGTTCTCGAGGCTGTGAACTTGCAGGACGTCGATCCGATCCCGCCAGAGCCTTTCGCGCGATTGTCTCAGTTGTCGCTCCGAATGGCTGTTGTCCGAAAGATAGTCGCCTGTCGTCCATGTTTTGTTGGTGATGAAGATGTCGTCAGTGATACCGAGGTCCATGACAAAATCACCGACACAAACCTCGGCCATCCCGTAAAGCGGAGAAGTATCGATGACCCGCCCACCATTCTCGTGGAACAATCGGATGACATCACGAACGTGATCTCGGGGCTCGCCGGGTAGGATGTCGAAAGTCTCAAACGTGCCGAGGCCTATGGCCGGGATCATCTCGCCCGATTTCGGGATTGGGCGTCTGATCGGCGTGCGGCCGGCCTGTTGTGCTCCGGCCGGGCGAATCGGAAGAACCGCAGCCAAAATCGATGTCGTAGCGACGGCTGCCGAGCCGGTCAGGAATGTCCGACGTTTCGTATGATGTCCTAAGGTCATGTCCCAGTCCCTATTGTGATAGAGGCAGACTAGGTGGCGGGATGGCGCGGCGCGCGCCGGATCCTGATCATCTGCTCGATCCTGACCCGTTTTTCGGCTTCTGTTAGGCTGCCATCTGGGTCAGCTTCAGCTTTGCTTCCGGATCATCGCGCGGCTGGTGTTGCACGATCCTAAGCCGAGCGGCCGCCTCTTCTCTTGCAGGCGGGGGGGCGTCCAAATGAAAAGTATGCAGAGTTGGCCTACCAAATCCCGGCCTCCCGCTGGCGGTTGAGGTCTCAGAAATTTGTTCCAATTTCAGTAAATGCATCCTCGGTCGTTACGTCCAGTCCATGCGCGGCGCGATTTATCGTATGAAGCGCGTTTCGAACCGATCGGCGGTTTCCGGTGCAAGCCCGGGTCGCTGAGGCAGCCGAAATCAGGACGTTCACTCAGTGGGCGTCAACAGAGAATGACCGCGGCGCGGTAACGTCAAATCACATGAAAAAAGTATGTCCCGTCTCGATCGAGTTGGGCAACAAGACCACCTTGTCCCATAGTGCTCAGGTCAGGACGTGCCATTCAGCAACGGCTGATGAGCCAGTGTCGCAACCATATGTTCGACAAAGGCACGAACGCGGTGGGGCAGGGGGCCGCCGCCGACATAGACGGCATGTACCGGTTCAAGGTCGCCCGGGTTCTGGTCTTCGAGTAGAGGGATCAACCGCCCCGCCGCAATCTCGTCCGCCACATGGAACAGACCCACGCGGGCGATGCCGGCCCCTGCCAGCGCCATCTGCTTCATCGTCTCGCCGTTGTTGACGACGATACTGCCGTTGACCGGCTGTGCGACTTCCTGACCATCGCAGCGAAACGGCCATGACGGTCTTGCACGCCGGAAATTAAATGTCAGGCAGTCGTGACGCGCAAGATCCGCTGGGTTTTCCGGAACACCCCGGCGTGCCAGGTAGTCGGGTGAGGCACAGACCACGCGCCGGCTCTGCCCCAGCTTGCGGGCGATCAGCCCGCTGTCCGGCAAATTGCCCATTCGGATGGCGACATCAGTCTTTTCCGCCACCAGATCGACAATGCCGTCGGTGAACGAAAGATCGACGATCAGATCGGGATTGTGCGCAATGAAGTCCGGGATTGCCGGTGCGACAAACATCGTGCCGAAGGGTATCGTCGTGTTGATCCGCAGCCGCCCGCGGATGGCGCCACCTGCCGCTTCCTGGTCCGCTTCGTTCAGTTCCTGCAGAATCCTGAGCGCGGCATGATGATAGGCTTCGCCTTCTTCCGTCAGCGTCAGGGCGCGGGTCGTACGCACCAACAGTCGGGTGCCAAGCCTTGCTTCCAGACGCGCGATCAACTTGCTGACGGCGGATGGCGTGATGTCGAGGTTACGGGCGGCGGCGGAGAATCCGCCATCCTGCACGACGCGGGCAAACACCTCCATTTCGCCGGAACGTTCCATCAGGATACGTGGCATTGATGATCCTCATTCACAGGTTCATGTCTTCTGCAGGCAATAGTGCCTCTGACTTTCAAATCATAAATTGTCTCCAGCAACAATCCGGAGACACGACATGGACCTGCAACTGAACGGAAAGACCGCACTTGTGACCGGCGCCACCGCCGGCATTGGCCTTGAAATCGCCCGCACGCTCGCCACCGAAGGCGCGCGGGTTGTCATCACGGGACGCGACCGCGCCAAGCTCGACAGCGCGATCGCCGGGATCAAGGCTGCCGGCGGATCTGAAATCACAGGCATTCTGGCAGACGCGGCCAGCGCCGAGGGTGCTGCAATCATTGCGCAGGCCGAACCGTCGGTCGATATCCTCGTCAACAATCTCGGCATTTACGAGAGCAAGGCCTTCGGCGACATCACCGACGCCGACTGGAGCCATCTGTTCGACGTCAATGTCATGAGCGGCGTGCGCCTGTCGCGCACCTATCTTCCTGGCATGCTGGAGCGCAACTGGGGCCGGATCATCTTCATTTCCAGTGAGTCTGGCCTCGCCATCCCTGAAGACATGATCCACTACGCAACGAGCAAGACGGCGCAACTGTCGATCTCGCGCGGATTGGCCCAGCTGACACGCGGCACTAACGTTACGGTCAATTCCGTGCTGCCAGGCCCGACCCGCTCGGACGGCATTGAGACCTTCCTGCGCAGCCAGGCAAGCGATCCGTCCGCGCCGATCAAGCAGATCGAGGCCGAATTCTTCGCCACAGCCCGCGCTGCTTCGATTCTCCAGCGCATGGTGGAAGCGGAAGAGGTGGCAAACCTCGTTGCCTATCTCGCCAGCCCCCGCTCATCGGCCACCAACGGAGCTGCCCTTCGTGCCGAAGGCGGCCTCGTCAACACAATTGCCTGAGAAAGGCTTTCCCGATGTCAAACACACCTTTGACCATCATCGCCATCACCACGGCAAAGCCCGGCAAGGAGGCGGCGCTTCGCGCCGCCCAGGAAAAGCTGGTTGCGGAGACCCTGACGGAAGACGGTTGCCTCCGCTACGAGTTGCATCAGTCTCTCGACGATGGACGCGTCCGCATCTTCGTCGAAAGCTGGGCGAGCGAGGACGATTGGCGCGCCCATATGCAGGGCGCTGCCATGCAGCGGTTTCAGGCGAGCGGCGTCGCCGACTATTTTGCCGACTTCGCCCTGCACCGGCTGACCAAGGTCGCCGGCTGAGAAGCAAGCGCACTTCTCTTCCTCACAATATTTTCCAACTTTCGGAGATAAACCCATGAAACTTCTGCGCGGCCTCGCCATCGCTCTTGCCCTCGGCACCAGCACCCTGAGCGCCCATGCCGGAACCGTCCTGATCGTCCTGTCCGATTCCAACCGTCTCGACCTGAAGGATGGCAAGGTGTTCAAGACCGGCTTCTACCTCAATGAGCTGATGCAGCCGGTGCAGGCACTGCTCGAAGCCGGCCATGAGATTACCTTCGCCACGCCGAAGGGAACCGCGCCTTCCGTTGACGTTACCTCCATCGACAAGATGTATTTTGGCGGTGACGAAGCGGCGATGAAAGCCAGCGAAGCACAGCTGTCGGACCTGGGTCTGCTGTCGAGCGACAAGTCACCTGTCATCAGCCTCGCGCGGGTCGAGCAGATCGGTTATGACCATTTCGACGCTGTCTATGTGCCTGGCGGTCACGCACCCATGCAGGACCTTTTGGTGAGTTCCGAACTCGGGAAGCTGCTGACGTATTTCCATGAACACGGCAAGACCACGGCGCTCGCCTGCCATGGGCCGATCGCGCTGCTCTCTACGTTGCCGGACGCGCAAGATTTCGTGACGCAGTTCGAAACGGAGGGAATGGCAAAAGCGCACGCCGGCTGGATCTATGCAGGCTACAGATTCACCGTCTTCAGCAACCGGGAAGAGGAGATGGCCAAGGGACTGCTGGGTGGCGGCGAAATGAAGTTCTATCCGCAGGATGCACTCACCCAGGCAGGCGCCCAATTCAGTCAGGCTGACGCAGCGTTCTCCCCCCATGTCGTCACTGATCGCGAATTGATCACCGGCCAGAACCCCGCATCGGCTCCGTTCGTTGCCCAGCAACTGCTGAGCCGGTTGAAATAACATCTGCCGATGTCGCCTCGTCGGGCGACATCGGATGCGCAGTTGCTTGAGCCTCTTCAGCATGGAGCGGCGGTTTTAGCGCCCGTTCGACATCGCCACCGCCTTTCGCCTTAATCGATGCGACCGACCCATGATCAACCGAGACGTCCTCATCGTCAGCAGGTGGACTGGCAGCTCCCGTCGAACTGGGCGGAAGTGCGGACGTATGCCCAACTTCGCTCTCGAGAGCCTTGGAATCGGTGTCATGCCCGATTGAACTGTCTTGCGCTTTCGCCGATCGTCGCCGCGACGTCAATTGGACTAGGGAGGTATGCCAAATTTTTGGGTCATTAATGCACTCCAACAGCTGAATCTGATATCGTTGTACAGGAACTCATCAATTAAGTGCCAAGCGACAAAAGCTACCGACGGCCTCGGCGGCGCTGAACGCGCCCGCCGCGGCGGTGGCAACGCCAAACCGGAAGAGCACTGGGCCGCTCGCATCGGTTTGGGAGGCTCTCGCCTTCCAGCAGGATCTGGAGTCGCCGGGGCAATTTCACCCTTTCCAGCACGGCGCGGGGGGGGGAAACGGCGTCCGGTGCGAGACGATCGCGCCAAGCGCCGCGCAGGAGGAAGCGATGGAATGAGGAGGCGTCACGACTGCCACGATTGCCGTGGTGAAGAACACGGCTCCTACGGCAAGCGACGCGATCCCCACCACATGCCGTCGCAGCCGGGCGATGAACCATGCACCATCGAGCAGCAGCGGCGGGAGGAAGATGACGAGCACAAGTTCAGGGTCGAGTGTGATTGCAGGAAGGTCAGGTAAAAACGCCAGGATCGCCCCGCCGGCGAGCACTGCGACCGAGGGCGGAGTCTGTGGGCGGCGAAATGGAGGGCGATGATCGCAAGGAACATCGCACTTACCAGTTCAAACAAGTGAGTTCCCTCCATGCACCCCCTGATATGGTCTCCTTTGCGGCAGACCTAACAAAGGGCGCGTCCGATCAAAGTGCAACTATCGAGCTCGGCTCGCAGATAGTCACTCTGCAGCTTCGACGAAGCGGTGGCGTTCGTATAGGAACTTCAGCACCGCTTCGCGACATTTCAGATAGGTTCGGTCGGATGCGAGCTCAATGCGCCGGCGCGGTCGTGCGAGCGGCACATCGAGGATTTCACCGATCCGGGAGGACGGGCCGTTGGTCATCATCACGATCCGGTCGGAGAGAAGGACGGCTTCGTCAACGTCGTGCGTGATCATCAGCACCGTGTTGCCAAGCGTGGCGTGGATCTGCATGACCTGATCCTGCAGATGGGCGCGCGTAAGCGCATCCAGTGCGCCAAAGGGCTCGTCGAGCAGAAGCACCTTCGGTTCCATGGCGAGTGCCCGGGCAATGCCGACGCGCTGCTTCATGCCGCCGGAGACTTCCGAAGGGCGCTTGTCGGCCGCATGCGCCATCTGCACGAGCTCGAGGTTGCGCATCGTCCAGTCGTGGCGCTCCCGCTTGCGGCGCGTTGCCGAGAACACCTTGTCGACGGCCAGGCGGACGTTTTCGTAGACGGTCAGCCACGGCAGCAGCGAATGGTTCTGAAAGACCACCGCGCGGTCCGGTCCCGGCTGGTCGACCACCTTGCCGTCGAGGAGAACGACACCGGTCGTCGCCTGCGTCAGTCCGGCGACGATGTTGAGCAACGTCGACTTGCCGCAGCCGGAATGGCCGATGATCGAGATGAACTCGCCCTTGTCGGCCGAAACGGAGACCTGTTTAAGAACCTCCGTGCGCGTGCTGCCGCGTTCGAAGCTCTTGTCGATGAATTCAAGCGAAAGATAGCTCTTGGTCATGGGCTTCCCTCCTTAAGAATTTGCCGTGCCGCGGGTGATGGCGCGGCCGATAAGTGCGATGAGGCGGTCGAGAAGGAAGCCGACGATGCCGACGTAGATCAGCGCGACGATGATGTCGCTGATCAGCGACGAGTTCCATGCATCCCAGATGAAGAAACCGATCCCGACGCCGCCGATCAGCATTTCGGCAGCGACGATCGCGAGCCAGGAGAGGCCGATGCCGATCCTCAAGCCGGTGAAGATGTAGGGAGCGGCGGCCGGCAGCATGATCTTGCCGAAATATTCGAAGCCGTTCAGCCGCAGCACCTTGGCGACGTTCTGGTAGTCTTGGGGAATGTTGCGGATGCCGACAGCGGTGTTGATGATGATCGGCCAGATCGCCGTGATGAAGATGACGAAGATCGCCGAAGGATTGCCGTCCTGGAAGGCTGCCAGAGAAAGCGGCAGCCAGGCAAGCGGCGGCACCGTGCGCAGCACCTGGAAGATCGGGTCGAGACCGCGCATTGCGAGCGCGCTTTGACCGACAAGCACCCCGAGGGCGATGCCGACCACTGCAGCCATGGCGTAGCCAAGAGCCACGCGCTGCAGGCTGGCGAAGACGTGCCAGAACAGGCCCTGGTCAACCCCCTGACCGGTATAGAAGGGGTGCACGATCAAGTCCCAGCTCTCCTCGAGGACGCGCGTTGGCGCCGGCAGGCTCGACGCCGGCGACGAACAGATGAGCTGCCAGGCTAGAAGAAAAAGGCTCAGCGTGACGAGCAGCGGGACCAGATTCGTGACGGTTTGCGCGGCAAGGCGCGCCAGGCGGCTGTCGGTGCCGGGGCGGCCCGGGTGCCCGAGAGGGATGACCTGATCGGGAGGCTGCGGCGCCGCCTGCGGTTTGAGCTTGAGATTGGTGACGGACATGCCGTTCCTCCTAGGGTTCGGGTCGAACGGCAGCCGGCTTTGAAACCCGGCTGCAGTCGGCGTCAGGCGATGCGGCTGATCGCCAGGCTCTTCAGATACGCCTCCGGATTTTCTGGATCGAAGACCTTGCCGTCGAAGAAGGTCTCCGGGCCGCGCGACGTCGACGCAGGGATGTCGGTGACGCCGAGCTCCTTCGCCGCCTCGCGCCAGATATCCTCGCGGTTGACCTTGGCGATCAGCCCCTTGATGTCCGTATCCGGTCCGAGCTTGCCCCATCGGATGTTCTCGGTAAGGAACCAGGCGTCATGGCTCTGGAAGGGGTAGGAGGCATGATCGCGCCAGAACTTCATGAAATGCGGGCTGTTCTCGACGACCTTGCCGTTGCCGTAGTCGTACTCGCCCTTCAGCCGGTCGACGATGTCCTTCGGCGGCACGTTGAACCAACTACGCTTGCCGACGATCTTGGCGAGCTCGTCCTTGTTGTCCATATCGTCGCACCATTGCGCGGCTTCTTCGACCGCCATGACGAGCGCCTTGGCGGCACGCGGGTTCTTCTCGACCCAGTCGGCGCGCATCGCAAAGGATTTCTCAGGGTGCCTCGCCCAGATCTCTGCGGTGTTGACGGCCGTGTAGCCGATCTTCTGGTTGACGAGCTGCTCGTTCCAGGGTTCGCCGACGCAGAAACAGTCCATGGTGCCGACCTTCATGTTGGCAACCATCTGCGGCGGCGGGACGACGATCGTCTCTACGTCCCTATCCGGGTCGATGCCGCCGGCAGCGAGCCAGTAGCGGATCCAGAGGTCGTGCGTGCCGCCGGGGAAGGTCATGGCGACTTTCGCGGCTGCGCCTTCGGCTTTCTTCTTTGCAAAGGCTTCCTTGAGGACCGAGGCATCAAGGCCCGCCTGCAGATCGGAATAGGCGGCGCCGACCGAGATCGCCTGAGCATCGAGATTGAGGCGCGCGAGGATCACCATCGGCAGCGGCTGGTTGTTTTGCGTCACCTTGCCGGTCGAGATGAGGTAGGGCATCGGCGTCAGAATATGGGAGCCATCGATGCCGGCGCCGGCAGAGCCGAGCACCAGATTGTCGCGGGTCGTGCCCCACGAGGCCTGTTTCACAACCTCCACTTCGGTCATGCCGTACTTGTCGAAGAAGCCCTTCTCCTTGGCGATGACGAGCGGGGCGGAATCGGTGAGCGCAATAAAGCCGAGGACGGCCTTGGTGGTCTCGGGACCGGCGCCCTGGGCAAAGGCCCCGGAGGGTAATAGCGTCTTGGCTGCGCCGACCATTGCGGCCGTCGCGGTCGTCTTCAGCAAGCTGCGGCGGGTCAGGCCACTGATCGAAGTCTTGGTCATGCGCAGGTTCCCTCGGTTGTTGGCCGGTCAAAACGAAAAAACGCCGCTCGGAGATCGCGTTCCGGGGATTGGGAGGAATCCCTCTCGGAGGCAAAGTCCTTGCGACGTCGGTGTCTTTGGCAGGCGCATCTGGCGTCTGTACTTGCTTCAATCGCCGTTGATCGAAGCCATTCTACGAGAGCAAGCAGCGTGCCAGTTTTGCGCCGTCACTATATTGCCTTGAATCTAAAGAGGAAATGCAATCTCAAGGGCGCGCCTAAAAAGTGAGCATTAGCACATCATGATGAAACGTTGTGCGCTTCAGTACTAAGTTGAATTCTCATTCCGCTTAGAAAAGTGGCGCTGCCGCTCAAATGCGGTTGAGCAAAGCTCATTGAAGGCACGAGTGCACTGCAGCGTCACCGTCTTGCCGTGGATGTCATTCGTTCGCGATAGCGCCAGGCCTCGTCGATCTCGATGTATAGAATCTTGCGCGGGGTGCCGACGCAACCCGCGACGAATATCCGATCATTCTCTCCGGGCGCGGGCGCTTCTTCATGGGCGACGAGGAGCCTTTCCCGGTGGGTCCGGGCGAGATGCTATTCTTCAAGAAGGGCACCGTACACGGGATGCCCGAAATCCTCGAACATCCGTTGTTCATGGTTTCGGTCGACACACCTCGTCGCGATCCGCGCGACATCATCTTCGTCGAACCATCCGATGGAACGCCTGAAGGCTTTGTCCAACCCAGAAATTAGCGTTTCCGATCGGCGCCAAGGTAGCTCAAGTACAGAATGAGTGAAAGAAACGCTGCCGAACGGTGGCGGTCTGTTCCGCGTGTTATTTTATTGGAGAGACATGATGAAAGCATGGGTTCAGCCGCTTCACGCCGTCTTCGATATGGTGAGCGGCGAACATGCGGCATCTCTTGCACCGCTTCTAACGGCAAACGGACATCTGGCATGCATTCAGGACCGTCAGGAGAAAACGCCGCGACGGCGCCTTTCTGCCACGGTGAATTCGGATCGCAAGCCTTGAAACCGCGAAACTCGGTACCGCGGTCGAAGGTGAAGCTCTGACGGGCAAAGGCCGGCAGCGGTGCGAAGGCATCGACGATCTTGTCGATGAGCGGCCGCGAGTGGCGGCTGCCATTCTTGATCATCACCGTGTAGCGGCTCTTGCGCTCGACCAGCGAGGTGACATTGGCGTTCCCGAGCGCGCGCTCGAAGATCAGGAGATCGCCTTCCCAATGGCCAAATTGTGAGCGATCGGCAATAAAATCAGGCCGTTGGTCAATCCCGCAGTTAAATGGGATCAAGCCATCGCGAGGCTTGCGGGAGCTGCGGCGGCGGCGTTTGCGGCGGCCTTCCGGCAGATGCCGATAGAGCGCCAGCGCATAGTCTTCCTTGCCATAAATGAAGCGGTAGATCGTCTCGGCGCAGACACGGACGGCGCTCACACCATCGGCAAGCAGGCGGCCGGCGATCTGCTCCGGTGACCAAAGGGCCTCCAGTCGATTGATGACCAGCTCGCGCAACTGCGGGTGGCGGCGAACACTTACAAGTATACTGCACTTTTATGTGCACTTCGGCAGGGCTTTGACTTAAGCCTCCGCTAATGCTACGAGTGGGTAATCGATAACCCTAGGTGAAGCCGTGACTGTCTCCCTCAACGACATTGCCGAACGTGCGGGCGTCTCCGTCAAGACGGTTTCCGGTGCGCTGCATGGCGGCTCGGCCCGTATGGCTGAGACGACCAGGCAGCGCATCAAGGAGATAGCCGAGGAACTCGGCTACGTCACCAATCTCGCCGCGCGCAGCATGCGGCAGGGCTGGATGCCGCTGATCGGCGTCGTTGCCGACGAGTTGATCACCTCGCCCTTCGCGACGGAAATTATCCGCGGACTCGACGGCGCGGCGCGTGCCTCTGACATGGCGGTTTTTGCGATGACGCTGAACGGGAGCCGCGATGTAGGCGCGGTAATCGAGGAAGTGCGCCGCTTTCGGCCGCGGGCGATCGCTTATGCCGCCATGTACCACAAGACGGTGGCGCTGCCGGAGGAGTTTGCTGAGACGGTCAGCGTGATGATCAATTGCCGCGAGGCGAACGACCGGGTGACCTCACTGGTACCGGATGAGTTTGGCGCCGCCCGTGACATCACCAGCTATCTGGTCGAGGCCGGACGACAGAATATCACCTTCATCAACCTGCCCGGCCTGCTCGCCGGCGAATTGCGCGAGGCTGGTTTCCGACAGGCGATTACCGAGGCGGGCCTTGATAGCGCCGGCGCCCGTGTATTGCCTGCCGTTCGCAGAGCGATTTACAGTGATAGAGCGCCTAGCCTCGTTCTTTCCCACATTACCGAGCTGATGAGGGGACCGGACCGCCCGGACGCGATCCTGTGCGGCAACGACCGTGTGGCCATGGAAGCCTATGCGGCGCTGCGCCGCGTTGGCGCGCAAATCCCCGACGACGTCGCCGTCGCCAGCTTCGACAATCAGGTCGATATTGCATCACGCCTCGATCCGCCCTTGACGACCATGGCCCTGCCGCATCGTGCGATGGGCCGGCTGGCCGCCGACATCCTGCTTGGCGGTGATACGACACCGGGCGAGTTGCACAAGCTTCCGTTCCAGCTGGTGGAGCGGTCATCCGTATAAAACAGTAGCCACGTAAAACCCGTTGAGGAGGAGAAACAGCAATGGGTAATCGTTTACTTTCATTCCTAATGGCATCTGTCACGCTTGGAGGCCTGGCCGAAGCAAAAACCGTCATTCACGTGATGCACCAGGGAGACCCCGGCTGGGTCTCGACCTATGGCGAAGTCGCCAAGCGCTTCGAGGCCGCCAACCCGGATGTCGACATCGAACTCATCTATGCGCCGCACGACGCTTATAACGAGAAGTTCAGCGCCGCCGTCATGTCAAAGCAGTTGCCGGACGTCATGGAACTCGACGCGCCGTTCCTCGCCAACTACGTCTGGTCGGGCTACCTGCAGCCGATCAAGCCGTTGATCGACCAGGACATCCTCGACGACATGACGGAGTCCAACGTCGCCCAGGGCACCTATCCGATCGACAAGGAGCTCTACGCCGTCGGCCTCACCGACTCCTCGGTCGTGCTCTACGGCAACCGGAAATATCTGGAAGCGATCGGCGCCCGCATCCCGAAGGGCGTTGACGATGCCTGGACGCGCGAGGAATTCGAGGGCTACCTCGAAAAGCTTTCGAAGCTCGAGGGCGTCAAATGGCCGATCGACACGTTCCGTGGCTACGGCATCAAGACCGAGTGGATCACCTATGCCTACGGTCCCATCCTGCAATCTGCGGGCTGCGACCTGATCGATCGCAAAACGTGGAAATCCGTCGGAACGCTGGACAGCGAACCTTGTGTCGATGCGCTGACGATGATGCAGAAATGGGTGAAGAACGGCTGGGTCGTGCCGCAATCCTCAGGCACCAATCAGTTCTTTGCGGAAGGCCATCCCGCGGCGCTCGCGCTCGGAGGCCACTGGTTCTATGCGGAAGCCGCTGCTTCGATGAAGGACGGCATCGTCGTCATGCCGCTGCCGAAGTTTGGGCCGAAAGGCGCAAGCCCCAACGGCACCTGGATCTGGGGCATCACGACCGCGTCCGAGCATCCCGAGATCGCTGGCAAGTTCGTCAGCTTCATGCTCAAGGACAAGGCATTCCGCGACTATGCGAAGGAGGATTCCGCCTATCCCGGTTTGAAGAGCTTCGCCGCCAATTCGCCCCTTTACGCTAACGGCGGTCCGATGGCTGTCGCCTTCGAGCAGGCATCGAAGACCGCGATCGCCCGGCCGCCGCATCCGGCCTAGCCGATCATCACCTCGGCCTTCATGGGAGCAGTCGATGAGATCTTCAATGGCGGCGACGTCAAGGCCGCACTGACGACGGCAGCCGAGAAGATCGACGAGGACATCGAAGAAAACGACGGCTACCCGCCTTTTGACGAACAGCAATAGCGCCCGTATGTGGCCGCGTGGCGCCAATGCCGCGCGGCGCTGCAGCCGATCGACAAGCGACGCATCTTGAACTGAGGAGGAGATCATGACCCTGCAGCAACCGGCGCTGCCGGCGACGGCTGTCGCGACGCGCCCCGCCCGCCGAAGAGACAGGGGCCGCCTGTTCCAGGAGATCGGCATGCTTGCGCCAGCAGTGGCGCTGCTGACGATCTTCCTCCTCGTGCCCTTCCTCCTGTCGTTCTGGACGGCGATGACGAACCAGCCACTGGTGCCGCGACCGACGCCCGTCCGCTTCATCGGGCTCACCAACTTCCTGCGCATCTTCAAGGACGATCTGTTCTGGACGTCCCTTTGGAACGTCTCGCGCTTCACCTTCTGGATCCTGCCGGTGCAATGCGGCCTGGCCTTCGCCACCGCACTGCTGCTCCACCAGAAGCTGCCGCTCCGCAATTTCTTCCGCGGTCTGTTCTTCCTGCCGGCGATCACGTCGATGGTCGTCGTCTGCGTCATCTGGGGAACGCTCTTCCAGTATCCGACCGGTCCGTTCAATCAGGTGATCGGCTTCCTCTCCGGCGGGGACATCCAGCCGATCGATTGGCTCGGGGACCCAAACTGGGCGATGTTCTCGATCGTGCTTCTGTCGGCCTGGCAGGCCTATGGTTTTCAGATGATCGTCTATCTCGCCGGCCTGCAGGGTATTCCCGATGAGCTCTACGACGCCGCCAGGATTGACGGTGCCAATGCCTTCCAACGCTTTTGGCACGTGACCATGCCGGGCCTCAGACCGACGCATGTCTTCGTGCTGATCATCACCACCATACAAGCCTTCAAGCTCTATACCCAGGTTGCGATCCTGACCCAGGGCGGTCCGAGGAGCAGCACCGAAACCGTGGTCCACTACATGGTACGTGCCGGTTTCGAAGAGCAGAAGCTCGGCTACGCCTCGGCCGTCTCGGTCATTCTCTTCCTCATCGTTCTCGTTATCGCGCTCGTACAGCGCCAGCTCCTGAGGCGTTTCGATGTCTGACCTCGCCATCCCAACACCGCACACCGAGGCAAAGCGCGAGCGCTCTGCGATTGGTTCGCTGCGCCTCGTCCAAACAGGCTGTATTCTTGTCATCGCACTGGTGATCGTGTCGCCGCTGTTCATGCTGCTAATCGCGAGCCTGAAGGACGACCGCTTCCAGATTCTAGCCGATATGGGCAGCTTCCGGGCTTTTTGGGTCTCGAACCCGACGCTCTCGAACTTCGCCGAGGTGAGCAATTTCTCAGGTGAGCTCGCCTATGGCCGCTACCTTATGAACTCGCTGTTCATTCTCGCCTGCACGGTCGGCGCCGGGCTGATCGTCAACTCGATGGCCGGATTCGTGCTCGCCTGGGGTACGTTGCGCGGTCGCGCCCTGGTCCTGTCGCTGGTCATCGCACTCTATGTGATCCCGCAGGAGAGCATCATCATGCCGCTCGTCATCATGGTCTCGCGTGCCGGGATGACGGATACGTTCGCGGTGCAGATCGTGCCCTGGGTCGCCAGCCCGCTTTATATCTTCCTGTTCTACCAGTTCTTCGCCCAGCTACCGAAGGAGCTCTTCGAAGCGGCCGAGATGGACGGTGCTTCGGTGTTCCGAATCTATCGTTCGATCTTCCTGCCCTTGAGCTTGCCAGCGCTCGCCACCGTCTCGATTCTGATGGGGATCGAGAGTTGGAACCAGTATCTTTGGCCAATCCTGGTAACGCAGACCGACTATGCCCGGCCGATCGCCGTCGCTATCGCCACCTTCTTCGGTCAGGACAGCATTTATTGGGACCGCGCCATGGCGGCCTCCGTCCTGATGATGATCCCGATCCTCGCCCTCTATCTCGCCTTCCAGCGCTGGTTCGTAAGTTCCTTTGTTGGCTCCGCCGTGAAAGGTTGATCAATGACAAGCCATGCAATCCTCTCTTCGCCCCTCGGCGGCAGCCTAAAGACATTCAGCGCCACTCTGCCGGCCGGAACGACGCTCCATGCGTGGCTGAGGTCAGCCGATGCGGTTAAACCGGCCGAGCTCACAGTGAGTCACCAGGGGCAGCAAATCGGCCGCATGACGGCGGGAAACACCGAGGAGTTCGAGTTCCAGGCGATGGTGATCGAAACGGCTGGCGAAACCTCTTTCACTTATGACGCCGCGACCACGAGCCTCTCCGTCGTCTACTCCTTTTCGGAGGCGGATGTTCTGGAAAAGGGCATTGTTGTTCTTTACAGCGGCGAGGCCAATTCTACACCCGCCGTGCCTAGCAGCTATCATTTCCGCCCACCTTTCGGATGGATGAATGACCCGAACGGTTTCGGCCGTTTCGGCGACAAGGTTCATCTCTTTTACCAGCACTATCCCCACAGCCTTCGCTGGAACACCATGCATTGGGGCCATGCGGTCTCCGACGACTATCTTCGCTGGATGCACCTGCCGATCTTCCTGTTACCGTCGGCGGAACTCTCCGCTCGCGCCGACGGCCGCGGCGGCGCCTTCTCCGGCTCGGCAATTCCGCTTGCTGGAGAGGGGATCCGTGTCTTCTTCACCGAACAGGTCAAAGACCGCAAGCCGGAAGAGCAGATTCAGTTGACCGCCGTCAGCCGTGACCAGATCAGCGCCGGCCCGGCGGAGATCGTTCTGCCGGAACGGCCCGCCGGCCTCGACCTGACGCTCGATTTTCGTGACCCCTATGTGATCAAAGGCCCGGACGGCCGCTGGAAGATGCTCGTCGGAAGCCGCGATCACGCGGGAGGCGTGATCCTGCTCTACGATACGGCCGATCCAGACGCCGCCACGGGCTGGAACTTCGTCAGCATTCTTTACCACGAAAACCGGTTCGGCATGACGGCCGCCGAATGCCCCTGCATCGTCCCGCTCGGTGGTCCCGCCGACGACCCGCAAACCCGTTGGGCACTGATCTTCGGACTGCTCACCAGCCGCGATCCGGCAACGGCGCGACGCAATATGTCCCTTGCAACGGTCGGCCGCTTCGACGGCCGTACCTTCGTCAAGGAATTCGAGCAGGAACTCGACTTCGCAACCGATGCCTATGCTTTCCAGGCTTTCGTCGGCCATTCCGGCCCCGTGGGCATTGCGTGGCTGGCGAACTGGACGGAGATTTCGAAGAAGGTGGACTTTCCAACCGCCATGACGCTCCCGCGCCGGCTCGTGCTCGACGACGGTGTGTTGCTGACCCCGCCGATCGATGCGGTCGATAGCTTGCGCCAGGAGTTGGTCGACGAGCGCCGGCTGCTCGCCGGAGACAAGGTCGAGCTCAACAACGGAGCCGTCGAGATCGTCATCGATCTCACCGCGCCCGGCGCCAGCTTCGATCTCGAATTCGAGCATCCCAACGTCGAGCTCGGCGTCCGGCTCGATGCTGAGGGCCTGAGCATCCTTTACGATGTTCCGGACGGCAAATTGCTGCCCCGCTACATCGCGGCCGGCGCGAGGCCCTCGACGCTGCGCATATTCCTCGACGTCGGCTCGATCGAGGTCTTTGCCGACAACGGCCGATGGACCGGGACCAAGCGCTTGCCCGGATTTGCGAGTGTGCGTTCCGCACGCCTCACGGCACCCAAAGACGATGTCGCCGCGGCCAGCATCTGGCAGCTCAAGCTCTAACAGGCAAGAAAGGGAGGAATTTCATGGCATCCGTCTCGATCGATCAGGTTCGCAAGCAATACGGCGCCGTTCCGGTGATTCATAACATCTCCATGAACATCGAAGATGGCGAGTTCGTCACCCTCGTTGGCCCCTCCGGCTGCGGCAAGTCGACCCTGTTGCGAATGCTTGCCGGGCTCGAGGACATCAGCGGCGGCGAGATCCGTATCGATGGTCGCGTCGTCAACGATGTCGCGCCGAAAGAGCGCGACATCGCCATGGTCTTCCAGAGCTATGCCCTCTATCCACATATGACCGTCGCGGAAAACATGGGCTTCGCGCTGAAGCTGAAGGGCCAAGACAGAGCGACGATTGAAAAGAGCGTGCGCGACGCGGCAGACATCCTGGCGCTCGGACCTCTGCTCGATCGGCTGCCCAAACAGCTTTCCGGCGGCCAACGCCAGCGGGTGGCAATGGGACGGGCGATCGTACGTCAGCCGCAGGTTTACCTATTTGACGAGCCGCTCTCGAATCTCGACGCCAAGCTGCGCGTTACCATGCGCGCCGAAATCAAGGACCTGCATCAGCGGCTGAAGACGACCACCGTCTACGTCACCCACGACCAGATCGAGGCGATGACGATGGCCGACCGGATCGTCGTCATGCGCGGCGGCAACGTCGAGCAGATCGGCAGGCCGCTCGAGCTCTACGATCGGCCGGCCAATACCTTCGTTGCGACCTTCATCGGCTCGCCGGCGATGAACCTGTTCGAGGGGGCGACCGTCAATGGCCAGTTCGTCACCGATGGCGGAGTGGCGCTTCCAATGCCTGAGGGCTATCAAGGCGCGACGGCGGCGGCCTACGGCGTCCGTCCGGAACATCTGACGATCGCCGACAAAGGTGTAGCGGCCACCGTCGTCGTAGTCGAGCCGACCGGCTCCGAAACCCACGTGCTGGCGAAGCTTGGTCCGGCGGATGTGAACCTCGTGCTCCGCGACCGGATCCATCTTCAGCCCGGCCAGCCGATCACGCTCGCTCCCGACATCAGAAGGGTCCACCTGTTTACAGCTCACGGCATCCGTACAAACTGATCAAGGTGTGACCGACCGGGATAACTGCTTTAGTCTAAGCGTTGAGTGCGGCAGTATCCTCAGCGGGCAGGATGGCATCCGCGGTTCGACTCCCTTCAAGGCGAGGGATGCACAGTCGACAGTCACAACGGCCTCGGATCCGACCGTCTCAGGTGGGTGGGCACGGGCAGTTTCGTGCCAAAGCACGGGACGGCGGCTTTGCGCGACAGCCGCGACCGGCGATCGCCAGCCGGAATCCCTTTCCGGGGCTGGAAGCTCATAGGCACCCGCCGATCCCGCTTCGATGCTAAAGGGGAGACCGGCGGCAGTTTTATCGGCGTTGCTCCGATGGACGAGCGCAAAGCAGGGCGGAGTTCGACGCCGTCCCCATAGCTCCCGGCCCCGAGTTAGGCAAGGTCACCACCATCGATCCCGATGACGTGGCCGCTGATGTACGAACTTGCGTCGCTGGCGAGGAAGACCACCAGGGAAGCCACTTCCTCCGGCGTGCCGACGCGGCGCATGGGGTAGGGGGCAACGAGCTGCTCCGTGGTCACTTTCCAGTCGCGCCGCACCCGCTCCAACATCGGCGTCTCGATCGGTCCGGGCGCGATGGCGTTGATCCGCACGTGCCGGCCATACTCCTGAGCGGCGGCGCGGGTCATGTGGATGACGGCGGCCTTGGAAGCTCCGTAGGCGGCGATGTTCGGGAAGGCGTGCCGGCCACCGATGGATGCCGTGTTGATCATGGCGCCTCGTGATTGCACGAGATGCGGCAGTTCGTATTTCATCGCGACGAACACGCCACGCAAATTCGTGGCGATCTGGTCGTCGAAACCGGCAATGTCCGTGTCGGCGATTGGTGCCGGCGGCAGATCGATGCCTGCATTGTTGAAGGCGATGTCGAGGCGGCCATAACGCTCGACGGTCTCGACCACGAAACGCTCGACTTGAAGCGCGTCGCGCACGTCCGATTTGATGTAGACAACGTCGCCGCCGGCGGCGCGCAGGCGGCTCTCCACCTCGCGCCCGAGCGCTTCCCGCCGACCGTTGAATGCGACCTTGGCCCCGGCCCGGGCAAAGGCGGCGGCAGTCACCGCGCCAATTCCGGACGTGCCGCCGGTCACGATTGCGACCTTGCCCTCGAGAACGCCAGGGTTTTGCGCCATCGCGGGTGCCGCTGTGAGGCCGGCGCCGGCCGCTGCGCCAGTCGCAAGCATGCCGGCAATAAGGTGCCTGCGCGGAATCGTCGTCGTGTGGGATGTGGCCTCTTTGATCATCACTCGCCTCCTATGTCTGGCACGGATGTAGGAAAGGCTAACCGAGAGTATTTGCTGAAAAAATCCAGGTCTGCTTTCAGGATTTTAAAGTTTGAGTTTATAATCGGCACATGAACTTGCGACCGGATCCATTCTCTGGCCTTTCCGCGTTCCTCGCGGTGGCGGAGACGAGGGGCTTCACCGCGGCGGCAGCTCGGCTGGATGTCTCGCCGGCTGCCGTGAGCCAGGCGGTAAAGGCTCTCGAAGAGAGGCTCGGCACGCCGTTGTTCATCCGCACGACACGGCGCGTCGGGTTGACCGAGGCCGGTGCGGCCCTGCTGGCGCGCGTCAATCCCGCTGCGGCCGAGATCATCGCTGCTGTCGAGCAGGCGGCCGCAACGGACGAGCCATCGGGATTGCTGCGCCTTACCGTGCCGCGGATGGCGGTGCCGCTTGTCGTCGAACCCGTCATCCCTGCACTGAGACGCGCTCATCCGCGTATCGCGATCGAGATCGCAGTCGAGGATGCGACGGTCGACTTGCCCGGGCGCGGCTTCGATGCCGGCATCCGCATTGGTGAGTATATCGAGCGCGACATGGTCGCAGTGCGTCTTACGCGCGACATCGCCTGGTCGGTCGTCGCTAGCCCGGCTTATCTCGCCGCGCGCGGGAGGCCGGAGACCCCGCTGGAGCTGACGACTCACGAGGCGATCCGCTACCGCTTTCCCCGTTCGGGCGCGCTCTACAGATGGGAGTTCGAGCGGGACGGCCGTGCCTTCTCCGTCGATCCGCCCGGCAATTTGATCGTAAACGATGGTGCGCTGCTCGTCTCCTGGGCACGCGCCGGCCTCGGCCTCGCCTATGTCGCCGACATTGCAGTTGAGGCTGAATTGCACGACGGCCAGCTCGTTCGAGTTCTCGAAGCCTTCCTGCCGACGACGCCTGGCCTTTTTCTTTACTTTCCGCAGCGCGCGCAGTTGCAGCCGAAGCTGCGCGCCTTTATCGATGTAGCTAAAAAGGTGCTGCGATCGCTTCCGTCAACAGCAGCGGATCGCAAATCAGCACTGCTTAGGTAGTTCTTCGAGAAGAGGCGAGAGGGTCGCGTTGAGAACAGACCATGACCTACTTTCGATGCGCTTCGGGTCGAAGGGAGCCGTTGTTCACGAGCCATGTGCAGTTGCGAGGATGATCACGTTCTTGGCTATAAAGATGGTGTAACGGGCGGAACCCGGCGGTGGGTTTGATAGGTCGGTGGTCGTCCCTCACAATGATGGTGTGGCGGAGTCAGGAGTGGCCTGCTCCATAGCAGCACGGAGAGACGACCATGAAGCAGTATGCCGGCATCGACGTATCACTGGAATACTCGAGTGTGTGCGTGGTGGATGCGGACGGCCGCATTGTGCGGGAAGCAAAGATCCTCAGCGAACCCGATGCGCTGATCGCCTGGTTCGGCGAGCACGGCGTGGCGATGGAGCGCATTGGTCTGGAGGCCGGCCCCTTGTCGCAGTGGCTCCATGCCCGGATGGTGACAGGAGGTCTTTGCGTCGAGCTGATCGAGACGCGCCACGTGCGTGCAGCCTTCAAGACGATGCCGGTCAAGACCGACAAGAAGGACGCCCGGGGCATTGCGCAGTTGATGCGGCTTGGCTGGTTCAGACCGGTCCACTGCAAATCTCTTGCCGCCCAGGAGGTGCGGGCGCTGCTGACCGCCCGCAAGCTCATTCAAGGTAAGCTTCACGACATCGAGATGAGCATCCGGGGCACCCTGCGCGGCTTCGGCCTGAAGGTCGGGGCGACGACGCGGCGCACTTACGCGGGGCGCATCCGCGAACTGATTGCCGGCCATTCGACCCTGGAGGCGATCGCGACGGCACTCTTGAAGGTGCGCGAGGCGCTTGTGCATGAATTTGCAGGTTTTGAGCGCAAGCTGCGTGCTATCGCCCGTGAGGACGAGAACGCACGGCGGTTGATGACGACGCCCGGCGTTGGCGTCCTGGTGGCGCTGACGTTTGTGGCGGCCGTCGATGCGCCGGAGCGCTTCCGCTCCTCACGCGCGGTGGGGCCGCACTTCGGATTGACGCCGAAGAAGTATCAATCGGGCGAAACCGATCATAGCGGTCGCATCTCGAAGATCGGCGATGGCAGCGTGCGAACCGCGCTCTACGAGGCGGCCAATGTCATCCTGACGCGACCGGTCAAAGGCTCCGATCTGAAGGGTTGGGCGTTGGCGGTCGCAAGACGTGCCGGCCCCAAAAAGGCGCGCGTGGCGCTGGCCCGCAAGCTGGCGGTGGTGTTGCATTGCATGCTCAGGGATAGAACCAACTTCATTGCTCATAAGGGAGCGCCAGCCCTGGCGGCTTGATCGGAGGAGACGACGAGACAGGCTTTCGGACGGGCACAGCCATCAGCCCTCCGCAGCAAGGTCCCTTCGCCGGGACGATGGATGGGTTAGGCCGCTATGCGATCAGCAGCACAAGGGTGACTGCGCTTCTAAGATTGGCCAACCGCTCCTCAGCAGACACCATAGAGCAGCGGCAAAGCTCCGACTGCGGACAGAAGCAAGCACTCGGCGAGGGATTAAGCGC
>ATWE01000008.1 GCA_000421085.1 Ensifer sp. USDA 6670 | reverse complement strand
GATCTTAAGCATGGAGAACGCCTCCGGTTCGTGCCTACACGGTCTGGACGGCGCCATTGACCTCGCCACGCTCCAGCCGCTCGATCACGGGCGGCATCACCACGGACGAGCGGATTTTCCCGATCACCTCACGAAAGGCAGCGGCAAGCCTGGGTTCATAATTTGCGTGCAGTTCATCGAAGACCATTGCCATTCCATAGGCAATCCCAGGTACAATTTCCCCTATCGAAAGGATCCTCTGTATGAACCGGAACGGCCTCTATCTCGTCATTGCCGCCCTTGCCGTGGTCACCATCGGGCTCAGCATGTACATCTATCGCGAGGAAACGAGGTCCGGCGTAGAGATCGAGATCGGCGAGGACGGCATCTCGGTCCAGGAGAACTGAGGCTCAGCCGGTAAATCGAGGAGACCCGCTTAATCCGCCCCTCTGCCTTGATCTTTCCATTATTAGCTTTCGTTAATACTCTCTGCTGACCGGATCGCAGGGGAGCGACCAATGGAAGAATTTTTTCAGCCAGTTCTCGTCAGAAACGTCCGCCATTCGGATCTGGAGAGGCTTTGCAAGTCCGTGAAGACGTACGCGGGGTGCTACGTTCTCAAGGACCCAAGCGGCGAGGCGGAAACAGCTGGCCTCGATGCTTATTGCTGGTTCCCATCACGCGACGACAGCATCCTGTTCGAGCTCCAATGGGCAGCCCCTGACGGCGACTAAGAGGCAATCCGTCCCTGGACGATGAAGACGCGTGATGCCGTCGTAGCGGTTCGGGTCGGCGTTGATGATTGCGTAGTCGGCCGTTGGCGGGTGACGGTCGGCTCGACATCGTCAGGCACGCGCTCTAGCAGACTAGCGGTCGCAAGTGTCGACGTTGGTATCGACCATACTACGCTGCGCGGCCTAATGCAGCTACCCTCGAACACCTTCATCGCCGCGCAGATGGCGGCACGAGCTGAAGCGCGACAAACGGGGTGAGACGCACATTGCCTGGTTCCGCTACGGCTGTGTCGGCCGCAATACCAACAACGACCTGGTGCGGCTCGCGGCTTCCAACGCCAATCGGACCAACCTTCCTCATCATCGGCAAGCGCGACAATTATCCTATTAAGGCACACTCTCAAGCCGCTGCTTCAGCAGCCAATCCCAGAATTCAGCATCATTCAAGGTCGCCCATTCGACGCCCGAATGACCGACATCCTCCAGTACAGTCAGTCTCGCATTGCGATTCCTGCGCCGGCCTCAATCTTCCCGGAAGGCATGCCGCATCTGGTCGGTCAGGGGCTTGGTGAGATAGGAGATCACCGTCCGGTCGGCGATCTTGATGAACACCTCGGCCGGCATGCCGGGATAGAGCGAAAGGCCCTTCAGCTTGGCGAGACTCTCCGCTTTCGGCCGGATGCGCAGCGGGTAATAGCTGGCGCCGGTGCGCTCGTCCGTGACGAGGTCCGGAGCGACAGTCACGACTTCAGCTTCGACCTCCGGCGTTGTGCGCTGGTTGAAGGCGCTGAAGCGGATTTCGACCGGCTGGCCGACACGGATCTGGTCGATGTCATGGGTCGCCACCTTCGCCTCGACCGTCAGGTCCTCGGCCTCGGGCACGACAAGCATCAGCGTTTCGCCCGGATTGATGACGCCGTTGACCGTATGGATCGCCAGTTGGTAAATGCGCCCGGGAAGCGGCGCGGTGATGTCGAGGCGGCGCAGCTGGTCGGACGCGGCGGTGCGGCGCTCCTCATATTCGGCGATCTTCGCCTCGACGTCCGTCAGTTCCTTCGATATCTCGCTGCGCCGGTCCTCGTCCAGCTGCAGGATCTGCAGGTCGATCTCGCTCGACTTGCCGCGGGCCTGGGCCCGGGCGGCGATGTGCCTGCCGCGTCCACCCTCCAGCTCCGCCCGCTGGCGCTTCAGCGTCGTTACCCGCTGCATCGGCACGAGCCCCTGGCCGAAAAGCGAATCGACCCCGGTCAGTTCCTCCGCAATCAGCTTCAACGCCTCCTCGATCGCGTTCAACTGCACCGTGAGCCCCTCGACCTCATCGGCAAGCTGCGCCTTTCTCGAATCGAGCTGTCCCTTCATGCCCGAGAGCGCCGACCGCCGGCTCGCAAAGAGCCGCTGTTCGCCCTCTATGAGCTTCGCCGCCGCCGTGCCAGGGATGAATTCGGCAAGATCCTCTTCGATTTCGAAGGATGCGGCGCCGATCCGCTCGGCCTGCAGCCGGGCGCGTCGGGCGTAGAACTGCGCCAGCGTGCTTTCGATGATCGCCAGATTGGCGCGCACGGTCGTACCGTCCAAGCGGATCAGCACCTGGCCCGCCTCGACGCGATCGCCCTCCTTGACCAGGAGTTCGCCGACGATGCCGCCGGTCAGATGCTGGACTTTCTTGACGTTGTCGTCGACGATCACGACGCCGCCGGCGACGATGGCGCTCGACAGCTCCGTCGTCGCGGCCCAGCCGCCGACGCCGGCAACGAGGCCAAGCGCAAGAACGGAGACGCCGATCAAATGGCGGGAGAGCGACCGGCGTGCAGTCGGCTTCTGCTGCTGGAGCCATCCTTTCATTGCTTCGCCTCCTGCCCCTCTGCAACGACTTTCAGCGCATTCTGTCGCTCCACCTGCTGGGGGCGAAGTACCTGGCCGAGAACTTGCTCCTTCGGCCCGAAGGCCTGCATGCGGCCCTCGTTCATCATCAGCACGAGATCGACGCTTGCGAGGGCGCTTGGCCGATGGGCGACGACGATGACGATGCCGCCGCGGCCGCGCACGCTCATGATCGCTTCGCTGAGCGCCTGCTCGCCCTCCGCATCGAGATTGGAATTCGGCTCGTCGAGAACGACGAGGAAGGGATCGCCGTAAAGGGCCCTCGCCAGAGCCACCCGTTGACGCTGGCCGGCCGAAAGCGTCATGCCGCCATCGCCGATCTCGGTGTCATAGCCGTTCGGCAGGCGCAGGATCAGATCGTTGACGCGCGCCGCCTTGGCGGCGGCGACGATCGCCTCCGATGTCGCGTCTTCGGCAAAGCGGCAGATGTTCTGCGCGATCGTCCCGGCGAACAGCTCCACGTCCTGCGGCAGGTATCCGACATGTTTGCCGAGCGCGTCGCTGTCCCACTGGTCGAGCGCCGCGCCGTCGAGCCGAACGGAACCGCGATAGGCGGGCCAGATGCCGAGGATGGCGCGGGCTAAAGACGATTTTCCCGAGGCACTCGGGCCGATCACGCCGACGGCGCCGCCTGCAGGGACGGTGAAGTTCACGTCCGAGACGATGAGGCGCTGTGCCGCGGGCGGACCGCTTGCCAGCCCCTCCACCGTAAGGCGTTCGTGCGGGTCCGGAAGCTGGAGCGGCGCGTCGGCTTCCGGCAGGGCTTTGAGCAGTTCCTTGAGACGCTGCCAACTCTGACGCGCCGCGACAAGACCGCGCCAGTTGCCAATCGCAAGTTCCACGGGTGCAAGAGCCCGTGCGGTCAGGATCGAGCCGGCGATGATGATGCCGGGCGAAGCTTCGCCCCGTATCACCAGAACGGCGCCGGCCGCCAAAACGCCGGATTGCAGCGCCATGCGGAAGACCTTCGACAAGGCGCCGTAGCCGTTGCCGATGTCGGACGTACGCCGGTTCTCGTCGCGGAACTCCGAATTGCGGCGCTCCCACAGCGCGGTGAGCCGCGCGGACATGCCCATGGCATGCACCACTTCGGCATTGCGCTGGGAGGCCTGAGCGAAGACGTTGCGCAGCCCTCCGGCTTCGGACGCTTTCTTGGCAGGCGCCTGCGTGCCGCGGTTGGTGAGATAGGTGAGCAACGTCAGGATCAACCCGCCGATGATCGCGATCAATCCGATAACCGGGTGAAAGAGAAAACAGATCGCGATGTAGAAAGGCAGCCAGGGAAGGTCGAAGAGCGCCGCCGGACCGACACCCGACAGGAACGACCGGACCTGATCGAAGTCGCGCAGCGCCTGGAGGCCGTCTCCCTGCATTCTGAGCTTCAGCGGCGCCTTCACGATGGCGCGGTAGATGCGTCCGTTCAGGCTCTCGTCGAGGGCGCCGGCGATGCGCACCAGCATCCGCCCGCGGATAAGCTCGAAGGCTCCCTGAAAAGCATAAAGCAGCAGCGCGAGAAGAGAGAGGGCAATCAACGAGGGAATGCTGCGGCTCGGCAGGATCCGGTCGTAGACTTCAAGCATGAAGAACGAACCGGTGAGATAGAGAAGATTGACGAGCGCGCTGGCGATGCCGACGCCGATAAAGGCCGCCCGGCAATCGCGAAGCGCGGCGGCTGGATCGGCATTCCTGCCCTTGGATGTAGTCATGAACTCAGGCACCGGCTGATATCTCGCTATCGGGTTTCAGGTGCATGTGGCCCCTTCTCTCTTGCTTCGCCGCCGAACACCGGAGACCGGCCATTCCGATTCGACGCTTTTTGTCTCGCTGTGTGGATCTTGCCGGCTCATACTTCAAAATCTCGCAAGGAAGAGTTGTTCCCCGAAACACAATGATGTACGCCAAACTTGCTTAATTGACTACCGGTCACTGCGGATTGCGCGCTTTGCCGCCGGCAGTCGGCGCCATTACTCCATCGAAGCAGCGGCCTCGGCCGGAGGGGCGGGCTCGGTCGGAGGGGCGGGCTCGGTCGGAGGCGCAGGCTCGGCCGCTGCTGCCAGAGGGCTTCCCTCGATGCTGCCGCCCCTTCCCCATGTCGCGGCAAGGCTCATCAGTTCCTCCATTTCCCGCCGGAGCCGATGCCATGCCAGGATGTCGTCCGCGTGCATCGCATTGCTGCGCGGATCATAGAAGCGAGCTATCTCGTCGCCGGCGCTCCGGCGGGCGGCCTCGAGCCGCCCCTTCAAGGCGCCCGCCTCCTCCTTCAGCGAAAAATACCTGCGCATTACCGCAATCAGGGCAAGATCGTTCGGGCTGGCGTTCACAAGCATTCCTCCGCGTCGTTTCTTCGGCCCCACGGCGCAGGGGCTCGCGGCCGGCAGGGCCGGCCCCAATTGCCCAAGACTTTGGCACTTTTCCGGCAAGACAGGAGAAAATGCGACGCACGAAAAAGAACGACCCGGCGGAATATCCGCCGGGTCGTTCCTTGTCCTGACGAGACCTTTCGCCCGGATGGGTCCAATAAGCGGGCTTGGCTCAGGCCTCGACGCGTCTGCGCCCGCGCGTGTCGTCCTCGACCTGCTTCATTTCCCGCCTGTTGTGCCGGATCGAAGACCAGAGCGAAAGACCTATCAGGCCCGCCCCGCCGAGGCCGGTAATGACTTCGGGGATGTGGATCAGCGTCTGGAAGTACATGACCACGGAAAGGATCAGGATAGCGTAGAAGGCGCCGTGCTCCAGGTAACGGTATTCACTGAGCGTGCCCTTCTCGACCAGCATGATCGTCATGGAGCGGACATACATCGCCCCGATGCCGAGCCCGATGGCGATGATGAAAAGGTTCTGGGTCAAAGCGAAGGCGCCGATGACCCCGTCGAAGGAGAAGCTGGCGTCGAGCACTTCCAGGTAAAGGAAAGCCCCGAAGCCCCCTTTCGCCGCAGCGCTCATCGTCTGCTGCGAGGCGTCGAGCAGACCGCCGACCACCTCGACCGCCAGGAAGGTGAGGAGGCCGTAAACGCAGGCATGAACGAAGACCACGGCTTCTTCCGCTTCGAGCAGCCTCGAAAAGCCGAGTATGAGCGCAAGCACGAAGGCAATCTCGACACCCTTGATGGTCGCAAAGCGTGCCATCCGGCTCTCCAGCCACGCGATCCAGTGCACGTCCTTCTCATGATCGAAGAAGTAGGTGAGACCGACCATCATCAGGAACGTACCGCCGAATGCGGCGATCGGCAGATGCGCCTCGTGCATGATCCGGGAATACTCCTCGGGCCGGGACGCGGCGAGAATCACGGCATCGATCGGACCGATCCCCGCGGCGATGACCACGATCAGCAGCGGGAAGACGATGCGCATGCCGAAAACGGCGATGAGGATACCCCAGGTCAGGAAGCGTTGCTGCCAGACGGGAGTCATGTCCTTGAGCTTGTTGGCATTGACGATGGCGTTGTCGAAGGACAACGAGATTTCCAGGACGGCAAGCACGGTGCAGATGAAGAACACCGTCATCATTCCGACCATGGTGCCGGTCGACTGCCAGCCGAGCCATCCGCCAAGCAGAAGCCCGGCAGCCGTAACGATGAACGCCCATTTGAAATAACCGAGGGCGGTTGTCTGTGCGCTGGATACGGTCATGGGCGAACCTCCCCCCCACGCGCTGTGGAAGCGTTGGCGAAAGGGAGATTTCTGGAGACAAAAAAACGCACGGCCGTAGGGGCACATGCGTGAGGCATGAGATCAGTTTTCATGGTAGCTATATCCGCCGGCGTGACTTGCTGGCGGTACCGACATCACGAGAGCGCCGTAAACTCTCGCCAGAGGGGCCCGGCACCAATGTTCATCCCGCATTCCGATGTCCAAGAGCGGGACGCCTCTTACTTAGCGATGCCGCGCCTGGCGTCAAGGGGCAGCCACGTGCTCGCGGCGGAACCAAAAGCCCGTCTCCCAAGTTTCATTTCCAACCGGCAACAACCCGCGAGGCTAGGCGTTATGCATTGTTTCTGGTGGGATAAGAGTGTCGAATTGGAACTCGGAACCGAGGGCAAATATCGCGATGTGAAAAGCACGCGCGAGGCCGTAGAGTGCCTGCTGCAGCGATGGCCGCGCCGGGATGGACCGGCGCTGGCGGCAGCCAAGCGCGTATGCCTTCAGGCTCTGGAAGGCAAGGTAAAGACTGAAAGGGCCCGCAGGGCCTTTATTAAGGCAGCGGAAGAGGCCCATATTTCGATCCGCAGCCATTAGACCAAGACAGTTTTGGATTCAAACGCGTCGAAGGACGCGCTCGATCGAGTTTCGGACTGGGACGCGGGAGGCGCCGTGCTGGCGGCTTTCGGATTGGGCGAGGAAGAACTATGTACGAGATTCCATGGAGCAAGCCCGTCAACATCAACATGCTCGACGGCAGGTGCCGCACGGTTGTCGGCCCGCTCGACGCGATGCACTGCCTGCAAAGCGAATGGCCGGTGCGGGACGGCGCCTATTACGGCTGCGCCATACGTGCCTGCAATGCGGCGCTCAAGCGCAGAAAGAGACCGGAAGACGCGCGGGCTGCCTTCATCGCCGCATTGCGGGAGGCCTTTCTGACGGTGGTGCCCCTACAGGAGGAAGGTCATGGACCCCGGCCCTTGGAATGAATGCGTCCCCGTGCGGATGCCCGATGATCCGCAGATCCACATGGTGTCGAACACCCGTCAGGCCGTCGAGTTGCTGACGAAGCGCTGGCCGGTGAGCCACGGCCAAGCTTACCAGGCTGCAGTCGACACCTGCATGGCGGTGCTCGAACGCCATTCCCCTGCTTATGTCGCGCGGGCGGCCTTCGTCGCAGCCGCGAAAGAGGCGCAGGTCCATATCGTAAGCTGACCGATATCTGAGCCGAGGGACAAATCCGCCTGCGGTTTCCGCACGCATCCGCCCCGATTCAAACGTGCCGACGGCGCGTTGCGCGCCTGACGGAGTTTGGCATCGAATGGGAACTCTTCGCCTGCTTGCGTGTTGATCAGCGGATCAACAAACGTGGGATACCCGATGCCAAAGGCCAATGGTTTCAGCAGGTTTGCAAGTACGGTGGCGGAATATTCCGGGCGCCCCGCCGTCTTTGTCCTCGCCCTTTTTTTGATCGTCGTGTGGGGCCTCACAGGCCCGATCTTCGGTTTTTCCCAGACGTGGCAACTCGTCGTCAATACCGGCACGACGATCGTCACCTTCCTGATGGTCTTCGTCCTTCAGAACACACAGAACCGCGACGGCCGGGCGCTTCAGGCGAAGCTCGACGAGCTCATTCTCACCAGCTCGGCCGAGAACAGTTATGTAGGTATCGAAAGGCTGGACGAGAAAGAGCTGAAACGGCTGGCCGAGATCCTCCAGCAGCACGCTCACGATGAAGACGATCATACGATTCGGGAAAAGGTCTCAAGCGTTATCAGCCGGCGGCCGCCGACCCGGAGCTAGGCGTCGGAACCAAAACACACCCAGTCCGTTTGCCTGACGAATGGCGGGCAACCGCAGAACCCAATGCGGCATGGAAGCGCCGCAGCGAGCGAGGAGGTGCCCTATGCATCTTGTTGGTACACAGGTGATCCCCGAACAGGGCGGAAAAGCTGGCTTCACCGTCGAATTCGTCGGCGAAGGCGGTGAGATCGTCTCGGTCTCGATGCGCAGCGACGCGGCCGGAAACCTCAATCGGCTCAACGCCATCGAAAAAGCGCAAGCCGTCATGCGTGAGCTCGCGAGCGCCGATTGCAGCGCGATCGAGGAGTCCCAGGAAACCTCGAAAATCCACCGCAGCGCCCGCGGCGCGAAGGACACCGAGGAAATGGAAAGGCAGCTCGACGAGGGCCTCGAGGATACATTCCCCGCCAGCGATCCGGTATCCGTCACGGTTTCCACCATCCCGACCGACCGCGCGAAGAACGGCAAGCCATGACCCAGCGGTCGCCCGTTGCCTTGATCACCGGTGCAGGGTCCGGCATTGGCCGGGCCACCGCGCTTGCGCTCGCCGCAGACGGCGTGAAGGTCGGAGCGCTGGGGCGCACCCGCACGGAGGTTGAGGGAGTTGCCGACGAGATCGCCAGTGCAGGTGGCCAAGCCGTTGCGCTGGAGGCGGATGTCTCCGACGAACTGCAGGTGCGCAATGCAGTCAGGGATCTTGTGCTCAAGTTCGGCCATCTGGATATCGTCGTCGCCAATGCCGGCATCAACGGCGTCTGGGCGCCGATCGACGACCTGGAGCCTTTCGAATGGGACGAAACGATCGCCGTCAATCTGCGCGGGACGTTCCTGACCCTGCATTTGACGGTTCCCTACCTGAAACAGCGAGGGGGCGGCGCCATTGTCGTCGTCTCGTCGATCAATGGCACCCGGACCTTCACGACACCAGGGGCCACGGCCTACACGGCCACGAAGGCGGCACAGGTCGCGATCGTTCAGCAATTGGCGCTGGAGCTCGGTAAGCACCACATCCGGGTCAACGCAGTTTGCCCCGGTGAGATCGAGACGAACATCAGCGACAACACCAAGCTGCGTCACGAAGAGGAAACGGCAATTCCCGTCGAATGGCCGGAGGGGCAGGTGCCTATCACCGACGGCCAACCGGGGCGCAGCGAAGACGTAGCGGAGCTCATCCGTTTCCTCGTTTCCGAGCGCGCGCGCCACGTGACCGGAAGCCCCGTCTGGATCGACGGCGGCCAGGGCCTGCTACGATAGCCGCTCCCAGCGTCAAGTTCCTGCGATGATTTCGAGAACCATCCGGTTCGCGATCATGACAAGCTACAATCCCCTCCGCACAGGAAAGGGCCCCGCCTGGGACGGCGGGGCCTTCCATTTTGTTCGTTATTATTGAGGAGCGCGTGGATCCGTAGGGGCTTTGCGGAGAGGGAACTTGTTCCACGCGATCCGACTGTCAAACCGTGCAGCGATGCGTTTGTTCCCTTGACGTCAAATAATATTGTCAAGCACGGATTTTCCCGGACGATTTCGCCCACGAGTCAAGCGATTGATGCGAATGAATCGTTAACCATCTAGCCGATAGACGTGACTGGTGATGAACGTAAGGTGATTCGATGGCAGCTGAGTTTGGTGAACGAACCGTGATCCGGGGCGGCGAAGTGGTCGCGTTTCCTTTGGCAGCACGCGCCGGAGATGTTGAGCGCTGCGCACGCGAACTCGACCGGATACACGGGGCCGCTGCCCTCCACTATTGGAAGAGCGAATGCCGGAAGCTCGCCGAACAGCTTTCCGCACTGGGTCTGCGGGAAGACGAGATCCGAAACGAGGTCCTCGCGTTCCAGACGGAAGTCCAGATCGCTATTGCAGAACGCTATCAGGAGCCGGTGGCCCGGAACCGCTCCGACAGCCGCCCCTGATGCTTTGATCCGTCAGCAAGACTTTGCGGCGCGGACCGGGGCGATCACCCGGTCCAGCTGTGTACGCTGAACTGCGCCTCCTCGGCAGCCTTGATGAAGGCGGCACGTGCGACATCGGGCTCGTCATCCCCGTCGATCACGCGCTCGCAGGCTGCGAAGGCATTACGCTTTGCGTCTCCGTCGGCAATCGGCCAATGATTTTTGAGGCAAAGAAAAGCGTCACGGGTGCTCTGTACCCGGAGGACGCGGTTTTCACCCGCCTCCAGAATCACCGCTTCGCTCCAGAGACGATCCTGCGTCAGCATGTCGACATTCCTTCAAGCTGGGTATCGACGGGGGCAGGCCGGTTGATCCCCTCGAGAACGAGACCGCCTAGTTCCGGATTGACCCGGCTGATGTCCGCAAGAGCCACGATGCCGGCCGCGTGTCGCTTTCCGTTGACGACGACGAGGCGACGGATGCGCAGGTCGTGCATCTTCTGGGCGGCAAGCAGGAGGCTGTCATCCTCCTCGCAGGATTCGGCGGCGACCGTCATGAACTCAAAAACGGCCGTCGAACTGGACAGCCCCCGCGCGACGACGGAGGTGACTATGTCCCGATCCGTGACAATCCCGAGGATCGTTCCGACACCCGGCGTTTCCACCGGCACCGCGCCAACCCCTGTCTCGGCCATCAGCCGGGCGACGGATTGCGCCGTATCGGTGGGGGAAACGGTGAAAACCTGCCGAGACATTACGTCCCGAACACGGACCATCTTGTCCTCATGGCCGGCCATCGATGAGACTCCTCCCATTGATCGAGGCCGGAACTGCCACTTCATCTACAGTCGACTTCTTGAGAGTGAGGTCGACCCGGTAGGGGACAATGACCTGAGGTTGCCAGGTATTCCGCCCAGATTTCTTCGGATTTGGATTTTCAGGCGGCCGGGCAAATTTCGGACGCTTCTGTTTCAGTCGAACGCGCACGATACGCTCCCTTCTCTTGCGTGGACATGCGGGGGCTGAAAACGCAGCCTTTCGGGTAACGCACGAAGGTAGAAGGGGTTCCGGTCTAATTGCCCCGGCAGGCGTCTCAAGGCGGCTCAGGATCCAGATCCGTTCGCGCCCTCGCGTCCTGCAGGATGGAAGCGATTTCCGTCGTCATAGCGTTCTGCCTGGCAAAGGCTTCCGAGGGTACGACGCCGGGATCTTCCTCATGATCCTGAACGATCGGCACTTCTTCCAGGGCGCGGTTGATCTCCGCCCAGACGTCCTTGTGGCGGTAAAGCGCGGATAGAACGGCAACAAGAATTTCTCGTTGTGCCGCCAGCCGAAATTCGATGTTTTGATTTTCCATAATGCCCCCAAGGGCTGGCGTGGCGGCGCCGACCGCCACGCTCGTGATTTAAGGGGATAGGAGGCGGACGAAGCAAACTTGCGCATGCATGCTGCGCACCTGCAGCGCCGCGTATCCGCCAGACGCGCAAAGCTACTGCAAGACTTCCACGACCGTGTGCGTCTTCGGATTTACCACAACGCGCTTATCGTTGACGATGGCATAGGCAAAATCGGGCTGGTCCGGAATCGTGTGGATCTCCACGGTTTCGGGTATCGGTTGCCCGACCACGATCTCACCTTCGTAGACTACAGAGGGCGTGTTCTGCTCCATTACATATGTTCTTACTTCGCCGGGCAGGACGACTGTCGTCTGCGCGACGGCCGATGAACCGATCAAAAGCAGGGCTGCAGTCATAGAGGCAAATCTCTTCATGGCGTTCTCCTTCCACTCAACTGAATGTCCCTAGACCACTCAAACTGGTGATGTCGCTTTTGGTTCCCGCGGCCGAGCGGCGGAGTTGCCGGCATATCTGCGCGTGAACGGCCGTACGATCAGGTGCCGGATCGAAGCGCATCGGGGAAATATCCCCCGGGCCTCAGGAACCAAAGGGCCGGAAAGGCATTTCCTAACGTCACCTAGAGAAATCTTCATAGGCAGAAGGGCAATATTCGACATGCCTGCTATCGGCGGTCACGCATCGCAACAATCACCGCTGCTTGAGGAGCAAGTCGTCGATCTGATTCCAGCTCTGCGGGCGTTCGCTCGTACGTTCACGTCAGCGTCTTTCGAGGCCGACGACCTTGTACAGGAGACATTGCTCCGGGCGCTCAGAAGCATCGAACAGTTCGAGCCCGGCACGAGCCTCAAGTCCTGGCTGTTCACGATCATGCGCAACGCGTTTCGCACGCAGTACAAGATTCGCACGCGGGAAAGCCCGGGGAGCACCAATTGTGCCGAATTGCCGATTCCAACCGCGCCGTCGCAGGAGTGGTCCGTCCTCAACGGCGAGCTACGCAGCGCGCTTGGGGCTCTTTCACCGGAACACCGCGAAGTCCTCGTGCTCGTTGCCGGGTTCGGAATGAGCTATAAGGAAGCCGCCGACATATGCGACTGCGCGATCGGTACGATCAAGAGCCGGCTCAGCCGGGCGCGCGACGAACTGACGGCGCAAATGCACGGAAATCCGCTGAACTGAGCGGACGAGCGGCTCCAGGCGAGCAAGATTCCGGTCAGCGCTTCCGCTCGTCAAGGGCTTTTTGCAACTCCCGCGCCAGTTCGAGAAGTCGCTCCGGGACCGCTTCCTTGCGCATCTTCTGGACGAGCGATGCAATCCGCTCGTCAACGGCTTTTTCCGCGTCCGCATCCGCGGAAGCCCTGCTATCGTCCATTCGCCCGTCCTTAATCACGACCCGGATCCTGCTACAGAATATTGTTCCCGCTTGGCGCTTTCAATCATCAAAACCGCGGGCGTGAAAGGGCTACAGCCATGGTGAGCTGAAACATTCTTCCGACCGTGAGGGTAAACCGGAAACTTTATACCTCGGCCCAAATACCGTTTACCGGCGCGTTCCGCAAGCGCACCGCGCTTTCAGCTGGGCCGGTTACTTGTCCGAGACATGTTCCTTCTTTCCCTTGCGCTTGGTCGAGGCCATTTCCTCGAGTTCCTTCTCGGTCATGGACTCTTCCATACCCCGAGAGGCTCCCTTGAGTTCGCTCTTCTTCTTCTCGCCTCGTTTGGCGGCAAGGGCCGCGCCGGCGGCCTTTTGCTGCGCCTTCGACTTTGCAGGCATGGCTCCTTTCTCCTTTCGGTGGATGGAACTCACCGCAATGCACGGAACCAGTTCGCTCCCGCACAGCGTGTCGCTGCCGGAACCGGCGAGACTCGATTATGTTCCGCCGTTCGAGCCAGCTTTGCGCTTCTGATCGGCGAGCGGAAACAATGACGGAAGCTTCGGGGGCGCATGGCGGGCCGGGAACGCAGGTGCTTTCCGCCCCGCCCTCCTTCGCTCTATTCGTTGTCGATCTCCAGTTTCTTGCTGAAGACCAGCGCGAGGATCGTACAAAGGGCGCCGGAGAGAAGATAGTAGCCTGCGAAGGCGAGCCCGAAGCGGCTGGTCAGCCCTAGTGCTACCAGCGGCGCAAAGCCTGCGCCGATCAGCCAGGACAGGTCCGAGGTGAGCGCCGCCCCCGTATAGCGGTAGGCCTTGCCGAAGCGCGACGCAACGGCGCCGGCGGCCTGGCCGAAGGAGAGACCGAGGATCGTGAAGCCGACGATCACGAAGACGCCCCGGCCGACGGCGTCTCCCTGGAGCAGCATCGGGGCGACGAAGCTGAAAATCGCGATCAGCACCGCGCAAATTCCAAGGTGATTGCGCCGGCCGATCCGGTCGGCAAAGAGCCCGGAAGCAACGATGGCGAGAATGCCGCAAACCGCCCCGAGAAACTGCACCATCAGGAACGAACTTGCGCCATGATCCGTGTAGATTTCCACCCAGCTGAGCGGAAACACGGTCACCAGATGGAAGAGAGCGAAGCTTGCAAGCGGGACGAAGGCGCCGACGAGGACGTTGCTTCCATTTACCCTGAGCACTTCCGTGACCCGGGCCGCCTGAAGCTCGTGCAGGTCGAGCAGCGTTCCGAATTCCTTCGTCATGACCAGCCGCAGGCGCGTGAACAGCGCGACGACGTTGATCGCAAAGGCTACGAAGAACGGGTAGCGCCAACCCCAGGCGAGAAAGTCTGCTTCCGAAGTCGAAAGAAGAAAATAGGCGAAGAGGGCGCTGGCGAGCATGAAGCCGAGCGGCGCGCCAAGCTGCGGAATCATCGCGTACCAGCCGCGATGGTGCTGCGGCGCGTTCAGAGCGAGAAGTGAGGCGAGCCCGTCCCAGGCGCCGCCAAGCGCAAATCCCTGACCGAGACGAAAGACGGCAAGCAGCACGATGGACCAGGCGCCAAGCGTCGCATAGCCCGGCAGGAAGGCGATCGAGGCCGTCGAGCCGCCGAGGAGGAAAAGCGCGATTGTCAGCTTGACGCCTCGCCCGTAGGTCCGGTCGATGGCCATGAAGGCCAGCGAGCCGACCGGTCTTGCAACAAAGGCGAGCGAAAAAATGGCGAAGGAGTAGAGCGTCGCCGTCAGCCGATCGGGGGCGAAAGGAAAGAAGAGCTGCGGAAAGACGACCACGGAGGCGATGCCATAGACGAAGAAGTCGAAGAATTCCGCTGCCCGGCCGATAACCACGCCGATGGCGATATTGCCGGCAGATACGGAAGTGTCGTCGTGAATGCGCCGGGCGTCGCGCTCCATCGAAGAGGACGACGGTCCCAGGGACTGTTGCACTGCACTGCTCATCAAACGCCTCCCGCGCTCGCACGGGGGCTAGGAACATGCGGTGTTCCGCCGCACCCGCTCGAACTCTCAAGATGAGAGCGCAAGGCTCCCTTGGGCGATTTTGACCAATCAACCGCTCATATCAAGGGGAGAAACGCGAAATAATGCGTTTCACGTCCTCACTATCTGCAAGCGTTCGGAAGATGCTGCGCCGCAAAACGACTGCGGCGGATTGCTGCAGTGCGACCATCGACCTCATACCTTTCCCATCCGCTCTACTTTAGTCGCAGAGCCGTCGAAACAAATAGAGCTTCGAGCCGTGCCAGAACTGTTGAAGTTTTCCCGCCGCCTCGCCGTTTTGCCGCTGTTCCTCGTGATGGCGGGATGCGACATGGTGGTGATGTCGCCATCCGGTGATATCGCTGCGCAGCAACGCGATCTGATCGTCATATCGACGGTCCTCATGCTGCTGATCATAGTTCCGGTCGTTTTCCTGACGCTTTTCTTCGCCTGGCGGTATCGGCGGTCCAACACGAATGCTGCCTACGATCCGGATTGGCACCACTCGACCGCTCTCGAGGTGGTGATCTGGTCGGCACCGCTTGCGATCATCATCGCGCTCGGCGCGATTACCTGGATCAGCACGCATAAGCTCGATCCCTATCGACCGCTCGACCGGCTGGATGCGGAAAAGGCGATACCCGCGGACGCCAAGCCGCTCACCGTCGAGGTCGTGGCGCTCGACTGGAAATGGCTGTTCTTCTATCCCGACCTCGGGGTCGCGACGGTGAACGAGCTCGCAGCGCCCGTCGAGGTGCCGATCCATTTCAAGATCACCGCCTCCTCGGTGATGAACTCCTTCTATATTCCGGCCCTTGCCGGCCAGATTTATGCGATGCCGGGCATGGAGACGAAGCTCCACGCGGTGATCAACAAGGCGGGCGAATATGAAGGCTTTTCGGCCAACTACAGTGGCGACGGTTTCTCCCACATGCGCTTCAAGTTCCACGGGCTCGATCGACAGGGCTTCGACGATTGGGCGGCGCGGGTAAAGGCGCAGGGAACCGCGCTCAACCGCGACGCCTATCTGAAACTCGAAAAGCCGAGCGAAAAGGAGCCGGTCCGCTACTACTCCGCGGTGGAGGACGGCCTGTATCGGGCAATTCTCAATCTATGCGTCACACCCGGCAAAATGTGCATGGAGGATATGATGCACATCGACATGATGGGGGGCGCCGGCAAGGAGAGTGCCGAGAACCGGGAAAAGCTGGAATACGACAACAGGCATTCCCTGGCGGAAGGAGCGCCGGCCGCAACGCACCCGGCGACCGGCACACCTGCGCGCAGCCAGCAGGAGCCGCAGGGTACCGGCGCCGAGAAGCCGATGCAGCACGATATGCCCATGGGAGGACACGAGGGACACTCGATGCCGGGCATGAACCACGAGAGCGATCCGGCACCGCCGCAGCTCAACCATTGAACACGGCGCGTTGCGCTAACGATCGAACAGGTTTCCCATGTTCTCCGACCCAGATTTTCTGAAGCTCATCTTCGGCCGGCTTACCCTCGACGCGATCCCTTATCACGAGCCGATCCTCGTCGTGACCTTTCTCGCCGTCGTGCTCGGCGGCATCGCGCTGATCGGGCTCATCACCTATTACCGCTTCTGGGGGACGCTCTGGCGCGACTGGCTGACGAGCGTCGACCACAAGAAGATCGGCATCATGTACATCATTCTCGCGCTGGTGATGCTGCTGCGCGGATTTTCCGACGCGATCATGATGCGGCTGCAGCAGGCGATGGCGTTCGGCGGCTCGGAAGGCTACCTGCCGCCGCATCATTATGACCAGGTCTTCACCGCACACGGCGTCATCATGATCTTCTTCATGGCGATGCCCTTCGTGACGGGGCTGATGAACTTCGTCGTGCCGCTGCAGATCGGCGCGCGCGACGTCTCCTTCCCTTTCCTCAACAATTTCAGCTTCTGGATGACGACGGCCGGTGCGATCATCATCATGCTCTCGCTCTTCGTCGGCGAGTTCGCGCGGACCGGATGGCTTGCCTATCCGCCCTTGTCGGGGGCGGACTACAGCCCCGGCGTGGGGGTCGACTATTACATCTGGGGTCTGCAGATCGCCGGCATCGGAACGACGCTATCGGGGATAAACCTCATCGCCACCATCGTGAAGATGCGCGCCCCCGGCATGACGATGATGAAGATGCCGGTCTTCACCTGGACATCGCTCTGCACCAACGTGCTGATCGTCGCCACCTTCCCCGTGCTGACCGCGACGCTGGCGCTGCTTACGCTCGACCGCTACGCCGGCACGAACTTCTTCACCAACGACCTCGGCGGCAATCCGATGATGTATGTCAACCTCATCTGGATCTGGGGCCATCCGGAGGTCTATATCCTCATCCTGCCGGCCTTCGGCATCTTCTCGGAGGTCGTCGCAACCTTCTGCGGCAAACGGCTCTTCGGCTATGCCTCGATGGTCTATGCGACGGTCGTCATCACCATCCTCTCCTATATCGTCTGGCTGCACCACTTCTTCACCATGGGCTCGGGTGCGAGCGTCAATGCCTTCTTCGGAATCACGACGATGATCATCTCGATCCCGACCGGAGCGAAGATGTTCAACTGGCTCTTCACCATGTATCGCGGCCGCATCCGCTTCGAAGTGCCTATGCTCTGGACCATCGGATTCATGGTGACCTTCGTCCTCGGCGGCATGACCGGCGTTCTGCTTGCCGTTCCGCCTGCCGATTTCGTCCTGCACAACTCGCTGTTCCTCATTGCCCACTTCCACAATGTCATCATAGGCGGCGTCGTCTTCGGGCTGATGGCAGGCGTCGTCTACTGGTTTCCGAAGGCCTTTGGATTCAGGCTCGATCCGTTCTGGGGCAAGATGTCCTTCTGGTTCTGGCTGACCGGCTTCTACTTTGCCTTTATGCCGCTCTACGTACTCGGGCTCATGGGGGTCACGCGCCGCGTCAGCCAGTTTGAGGATTCCTCGCTGCAGATCTGGTTCGTCATCGCGGCCTTCGGCGCCTTTCTGATCGCTCTCGGCATCCTGTCGATGCTGATCCAGCTCGTCGTCAGCTTCGTGAGGCGCGAAGAGCTGCGCGATATAACCGGCGACCCTTGGGACGGGCGCACGCTCGAATGGTCGACCGCCTCGCCACCACCCGATTACAACTTCGCCTTCACCCCTCTCGTCCACGATCAGGACTCCTGGTGGGACATGAAGAAGCGCGGCCACAGCCGGCCGCTTGCAGGCTTCAAGCCGATCCATATGCCGAAGAACACCGGCACAGGCGTCATCCTCGGGGCGATCAGCGTCGTCTTCGCCTTCGCCATGGTCTGGTACATATGGTGGCTGGCCATCCTCTCCTTCGTCGCCATGGTGGTGATCGCCATCGGTCACACCTTCAACTATGACCGCGACTTCCACATTCCCGCAAACGTCGTCGCCGACACAGAGGGCAAGCGCACAGAAGTGCTTGCCGTCGAGGTGCAAGCATGACCGAGTTCCATACCGAACGCGCGCTCGGTGAGGGCCAGGCGCCGACCTTCTACCTGACGGAGGAGCATCACCCCGAAGGCAGCACGATGCTCGGCTTCTGGCTCTATCTGATGAGCGACTGCCTGATCTTCGCGGTTCTCTTCGCCACCCATGCGGTTCTCGGCCGCAACTATGCCGCGGGCCCCTCCCCCGCCGATCTCTTCGACCTGCCGCTGGTCGCGGTGAACACGTCGATGCTGCTTTTCTCCTCGATCACCTACGGCTTCGCCATGCTGGCGATGGAACGCTACGAGAAAAAAGCGACGCTCGCCTGGATGGCCGTCACCGCGCTCTTCGGCACCGCCTTCGTCGGGCTCGAGCTCTACGAGTTCGCGCATCTGATCCATGAGGGAGCCGGACCGCAGCGCAGCGCCTTCCTGTCGTCCTTCTTCACGCTGGTCGGCACGCACGGGCTGCACGTGACCGCCGGCATCGTCTGGATGTTCGTCCTCATGGCGCAAGTCGCAAAGCGCGGGCTGATCGCGGAAAACAAGCGACGCCTCATGTGCCTTTCGATGTTCTGGCACTTCCTCGACGTCGTCTGGATCGGCGTCTTTTCCTTCGTCTATCTGATGGGAGTTCTCGGATGAGTACGCACGCACCTTCGCACGAGGACGCTTTCCAGGCCCATCATGGCCACAGCCATGGTCAAGACGCGGGACACGGAACGCTGAAGAGTTACGTGACCGGCTTCGTCCTTTCCGTCATCCTGACCGCGATCCCCTTCTGGCTGGTGATGGCCGACGTTCTCGACAGCGCACTCCTCACCGCTGCTATCATCATGGCTCTCGGCGCGGTCCAGATCGTCGTCCACATGGTCTTCTTCCTGCACATGAACACCCGCTCGGAAGGCGGCTGGACTATGATGGCGCTGATCTTCACGATCCTTCTCGTCGCGATCGCGCTCTCCGGCTCGCTCTGGGTCATGCACCATCTGAACACGAACATGATGCCGATGAGCCCGGAAATGATGAAGAACATGCCGTGAATTGGAACTTCGCCCCTCACCCAACCCTGCAATGGTAGATTCTCAGGTCGAATCCGCACCCCGACCGCACTCGCGGGTGTCGCTTGCAATCCTCAGCATCCTCGGCCTGCTGCTGATCGCAGGGCTGCTTGCGCTCGGCACATGGCAGGTTAAGCGTCTCTTCTGGAAGCTCGACCTGATCGCCCGGGTCGAGGAGCGCGTCCACGCGGCACCCGTGCCTGTGCCGTCCAGAAGCGCCTGGCCGAACGTCAACGCCGCGCGAGACGAATACCGGCACGTCACGCTCAAGGGCCATTTCCTCCACGAGAAGGAAACGCTGGTCTATGCCGCGACCGAACGCGGCGCCGGCTATTGGGTTGTGACGCCCCTTGCGGCTGCCGACGGAACAACCGTGCTCCTGAACCGCGGCTTCGTGCCCATGGAGAGGCGTGATGCATGGACGCGGCGGGAAGGCCAGATCGAGGGCGAAGCGAAGGTCACCGGCCTCATGCGCATGGCCGAGCCGAACGGCTCGCTCCTGCAGTCGAACAGGCCCGGGGAGAACCGTTGGTATTCGCGCGACGTGGCTGCGATCGCTGCGGCGCGTAGCCTCTCCGAGGTCGCGCCCTACTTCGTCGACGCGGATGCCAGCCCGAATCGCGGCGGACTTCCCGTCGGGGGACTGACGCGCGTCGTCTTCCCCAACAATCACCTCGTGTATGCCGTTACCTGGTACGGTCTCGCGGCCATGACGGTGGGTATGCTGGTGATTTTGTGGAGGTCGGCGAAGAGATCGGCCCCGGCGCGGCGTAACGGCCGCGCCGGCGAAGGCATCAATTCGCGGAGTTGAGCGTCATCGACGTGCCCGCAGCCGCGACGTTGAGACCGAGCTGGCCGGTGACGCTGACCGTCTGGAGGTGGATAGAGCCGGACGTGCCTCCGACGAGGACATTGGCGCCAACACCCGCACCCAGCGTCGCCTCGGCGCTCGCGCCCTTATAGATACCGCTCAGAGAACCATGGTGGTAGCCTGCCGTCGGCGCGAACACGGCCCAGATCAACCGGCTGCGCATCGTAAAACCCACGTCGATCCCGAGCTTGCGAATTTCTCCCGTGTAGCGATCCTCGATCACATCGCCGCCCAGCGACCGGAAAGCGCACTCGACCTCCTTGGACGAACCGAGCACGTAGCCGGCGCCGCCTCCGATGTCGCATTCCAGATAGCCGATCTTCACACCGCCGCGCGCGTCCTGCACCGCCGGCGGCGGCGCCGGTTCCCGATAGGTCAGATCGGCGGCATTGGCGCCTGCGGCGGCAAACGCGATCGTGACCGCGGAAAACGCCATGGCGAGAGTCTTTTTCATGCATCTTCTCCTTTTCGGCTCATGATCGGCAGAAACCCCGCCGGTCGTCCGAAATAAATTCAGTCATGTCAGCTGCACGGAAAGATTTCGTGCCGCTATGCCTGCCACTCAGGCGGGCTCAGGTTTTCGTCGCATTGAGACAATTCGGAGGCAGGCTCGACAACAACTTACTTTTGCGCAGAAGGTGTTGCCTTTCGGTCAAAGCCTGAAGCGATCCGCCTCAAGCGAATTTGCCGCGCGCATCAGCCGCCGTTCACGAGATTGAGGATGAGCTGGTGAATATTGCCGCCGTCGCTGAGTTCGGCCTTGTCGAAGTTACGGCTTTTCTGCCGTTGCGCGCGGGAGATTTCGCCGAGCCGCTTCATCATTTCGGATTTGATCTTGCGGCATTGGGGATCGTCGGCAACGGTGAGGCCCACGGTGGCGGCTTCGATGGCGCTCACCATCTCCTTGATGAAGTCGCCATGGACCAGTTCATGCTTTTTCACGCCGGCGATGAAGGTCTGCCAGTGCGCCTCAATATTAGACGGCAGCTTTCCGGCAAGCTTCGGCAGCGTGTAGGTGATGGTGAGCTTCGGCAGCGCCGACGCGAGCACGCAGGCTCCGTCTCGCTCCTCGTATTTCCGCCTCCAGGTGAGTTTGAAGCTCGTATGTGCGATCGCCCGCCCGAGGCCGCCCACCTGCGGTCCACGTTCGCCGATGGAAGCGTAGAGCTCCGGTCCGGACTGCCCGGTGATCGCGTAAGTCTCGATCTTTTCGATGGCCTGCCATTCCGCCCGGGCGGCGGCCGCTGGCGTCAGCAGAAGAGAGGCCAACAGAAAACAAGTTCGACGGCCCGCCAAGCCAACCCCCACGAAAACCCTCATTAAATGCGGGCGCAACCTAACGGGGATGGGCCCGGCTTTCAATGTCCCGATCCGCTCTTGCGCGCCTCCTGCCGGTCAGACGCTGCTCAACAGGAGACTGGTCTCGCTGTTGGCCACGCCGTCGATCATCCGCACCTCGCGCAGGATCCGGTCAAATTCGGAGAGATTGGCCGCCCTGATGTCGGCGACCAGATCCCAGTTGCCGTTTGTCGTGTGCAGCGTGTGGATCTCCGTCATGCCGCGCAGCCTGCGGACGACCTGCGTCGTCGACTTTCCGACAACCTCGATCATCATCACCGCATGAACCGTGTTGACGTCGTAGTCTTCCCTGACGCGCACCGTGAACCCGAGAAGCGTCCCGGTCTCCAGGAGGCGATCCAGACGATTTTGCACGGTGCCACGCGCCACGCCCAGCGTGTCGGAAAGTTTGGAAAGCGATGCCCGCCCGTCGGCGCGAAGATGCGCAATGATCCGGCGGTCCAGATCGTCCGGGGTGTATTTCGCAACAACTGAATTGCCGGCTTCCGTTCTGCTCATATTGCACAATCTGACTGGAACAATTGCTCATTTCGGTGCCGAAAATAGCACATGTTTGCGCTTTCGACCAGCATGCGCAACCGTTACCCTGTCCTGGAGTACAGCAAGCCGCCAAGAGGAACCTTCATGTTCTCCCCGCTTCCCTCAGCCAAGGCCATGGTGCCCTTCGTCAGCGTCGACAACATGATGCGCCTCGTCCATCACCTGGGCATCGAGACGGTTCTGGCCGAGCTCACGGACGCCATCGAGGCGGATTTCCGCCGCTGGGAGAGCTTCGACAAGACCCCACGCGTTGCGAGCCATTCGCGCGACGGCGTCATCGAACTGATGCCGACCTCCGACGGCAGGATCTACAGCTTCAAATATGTCAACGGTCACCCGAAGAATACCGCCGAGGGGCTGCAGACGGTGACCGCCTTCGGGCTGCTCGCCGAGGTTTCGACCGGCTATCCGGCGCTGCTTACCGAGATGACGATACTGACGGCGCTCAGAACCGCCGCAACCTCGGCGATGGCCGCACGGCACCTGGCGCCGGAGGGCGCGCGCACGATGGCGATGATCGGCAACGGCGCCCAGGCCGAGTTCCAGGCGCTGGCCATGAAGGCCGTCTGCGGAATCGACACCATCCGCCTCTACGATATCGACCCTCGGGCAACCGAGAAGGCCGCCCGCAACCTCGAAGGTTCCGGCCTTCAGATCCTGTCGTGCAGATCCGCCCAGGAGGCGATCGAAGGCGCCGAGATCGTTACCACCTGTACGGCCGACAAGCAGTTCGCCACCATCCTCATCGACAACATGGTCGGCACCGGGGTCCACATCAACGCGATCGGCGGCGATTGCCCCGGCAAGACGGAATTGCATAGCGACATCCTGAAGCGCTCGGATGTCTTCGTCGAATACCCGCCGCAGACCCGCATCGAGGGTGAGATCCAGCAGATGCCGTCCGATTTTCCGGTCACCGAACTCTGGAGGGTCGTTAGCGGCGAGGTGCAGGGCCGCCGCGATGCCCGCCAGATCACCCTCTTCGACAGCGTCGGTTTCGCCATCGAGGATTTTTCGGCGCTCCGCTACGTGCGCGACCGGCTTCCCGGCACGGATTTCTACCAGAACCTCGACATGATTGCCGATCCCGACGATCCGCGCGACCTGTTTGGAATGCTGCTCAGGGCGAAGCACCACGAGGAAGCGAACTAGCGGGAGGCCGCCTTACCGCTCCTGCAGACGCATTATGGCTTTTCGGGCCTCCCCGACGAGGGATGTCCAGGATGGCGGCGGATGAAGCGCTCGTAGGCGTCCCCGCTATTCTCCGCTCGCACGCCCTCGAATTCCGTCCTCGCAGCCCGTTCGTAGTCGGGTGGCTTTTGCCTTTCCGCTCCGCTTGGCTGCATCGGCCCCTGTGGTCCGATAGAAGACATCGCCGAAAATGCAACGGCAGGGAACCGCGGCGCGCTGGTGCACGAACAGGCTCCAAGTTCATCGTTCTGCTTATTTCTGTGGGGTTATGCCGGCAACGATACGCTGAACGGCGACACCGGCAATGACACGCTCTATAGCGGTGTCGGTTCTGACAGGCTCTACGGCGGAAAGGGCAATGACAAACTCTTCGGCGAAGCCGGCAACGACCTGCTCTATGCCGGCGCGGGAGCGGACCGCTTGAACGGCGGCAGTGGAACCGACAGCTTCGTGTTCAAGGCGCTTTCCGATTCGACCGTAGCCACGTCCGGCCGCGATACCATTTTCGATTTCACGCCGAATGCCGACCGCATCGATCTTTCCGTGATCGATGCCGATACGTCGACCGCCGGCGACCAGGCGTTTCTCTTCGTCGGGACTGCCGCCTTCGGCGGCAAGAAAGGCGAGTTGCGTTACGTCCGGGATGTCTCCGACACCTACATCTACGGCGACGTGGACGGCGGCAGGAAAGCGGATTTCGCGATACACCTGGACGAGGCCGTCACCTTACACAAGGGCTACTTCATCCTTTAGACCGCCCTGATCTGAGGGCGGATCGACTTTAGTTGCGACCCCGCCTGCAACCGACTCTGGTGAGCCGCGGGGGCGTCGTACCTAACTGATTTGCGGACACAATCCCCTTTCCAATTTGCCACCGCGCGGGTAGCATGAAAATCTGGAGCAATTTCAAGTTGCGCCGTCTGAATTGCAGCGTGACTTGAATCGAGGAAAATGCTGTGATCCCACACGGTCGATGCGGGTCCCACACAAGCCGCTCAGGGGAGCGTTGCATGCGCGTTTCGAGAGTTCTGGCTGCAGCCCTTTCATGCGGGCTGCTCACGACCATTGGCATCATCGCGGGAAACGCCTATGCGCAGCAGCCCCCTCCGGCCGTCACAGTGGCGCCGGCCGCGATCATGGACCTGCGCGAAAGCGTGGATCTGACGGGCAGGGTGGTCGCGGTTCAGAAGGTCGATATCCGCGCCCGCGTGTCCGGATTCCTCGAGAAGGTCAATTTCGTGGATGGGCAGAAGGTCTCGGCGGGAACGGTGCTTTACCAGGTGGAAGACGGCGCCTATCGCGCCGCCCTGCAGGAGATCGACGGTTCGATCGCAGCAGCGGAAGCTCAACGGGATCTCGCCGTTCTCGAGCGTGACCGTGCCCAGCGGTTGATCTCCACCAATACGGTTGCGCAGGCGACACTCGACACCGCCAACGCGCAGCTGAAAAAAGCCGAGGCCGATATCCTGCGTCTCAAGGGCAGCAAGCAGAACGCCGAACTCAACCTTTCCTACACGCAGATCCTCGCGCCGTTCGAGGGTGTCCTTGGTCTGACCAAGGTCGATGTCGGTGCCCTGGTCACCCCCGACAGCGGATCGCTGGTGACGCTCACGCGCCTCGACCCTATCTATGTCGAGTTTCCCGTCGCGACCTCTCTTTATTTCTCCTACCGCGAGCGCGTCGAGAAGGGCGAGATTTCGGGCGGCGCCAATGTCGGCATCACGCTTCCGAACGGCACCGAATACCAGCAGAAAGGCACGATAGACTTCGTCGCGAGCACGGTCTCGCAAGGCACCGACACCGTTACGGTGCGCGCCGGGTTTCCCAATCCCGGTGGGATTCTTCTCGACGGTACGCTCGTCAGGGTCGTTCTCGAGCAGTCCGATCCGCAGGACGTGCTCGCCGTACCGCAGCAGGCAGTCCAGCGCGACCAGCAGGGCGCCTTCGTCATGGTGGTCGACGCCAATTCCAAGGTCGAGCTTCGCCGTGTCGACGTCAGCCGCTCCAGCCGCGGCCAGGCCGTCGTCGCCAAGGGGCTGAAGGAGGGCGAGAACGTCATAACGGAGGGCGTGGGCAAGGTGCGGCCTGGGATCTTGGTGGACGCTGTTGCCGCAACGGCGACGGGTGGCTGAGCCGATGATCTCCGAAATCTTCATCGATCGCCCGCGCTTTGCCGCGGTCATTTCCATCGTGCTGACGCTCGCGGGGCTTATCGCCTTGACGCGACTGCCGATTGCGCAGTTTCCCGACATCGTCCCGCCGCAGGTCAGCGTGACGGCGAGCTATCCCGGCGCGGGCGCGGACGTCGTCGAGGCAACCGTCGCCCAGCCCCTCGAGAGCAAGATCGTCGGCGTCGACAACATGCTGTACATGAAATCGACGAGCGGCGCCGACGGGACCTACTCTCTGACCGTCACCTTTGCCGTCGGCACCGATCCGGACATTGCCACCGTCAACGTACAGAACCGCGTCGCGCTCGCCGAGCCGGTGCTGCCGGCCGAAGTCAAGCAGAGCGGCGTCAGCGTTCAGAAGAGATCCTCCTCGCTGATGCAGGTGATCGCCATTCACGGCGAGAACGACGAGTTCGACAACCTGTTCCTCTCGAACTACGCGACGATCAACGTACTCGACACGATCAAGCGCGTGCCCGGCGTCGGAGATGCAACGCTGTTCGGCGCTCAGGACTATTCGATGCGGGTCGTCCTCGACATCGACCGCCTGACCAATCTGGGACTGACGCCGACGGACGTGATCAACGCCTTGAAGACGCAGAACGTGCAGGCCGCGATCGGCCGCATCGGCGCCCAGCCGATGACGGACGACCCGCTGTTCCAGTTGAACATCCAGACGCAGGGGCGGCTGACCGACCCCGCCCAGTTCGAAGACGTCGTGCTCCGAGCCGAGGCGGACGGCTCGTTCGTCCGCATTCGTGACGTCGCGCGTGTCGAACTGGGTTCGGTAAGTTCGGACTCCACCGCCCGCATCAACGGCAAGCCGGTCGCGATGATCGGCACCTATCAGGCGCCGGGCGCCAATGCGCTCGCCGCCACCGAGGGCGTGCAGCAGGCGATGGACCGCCTCGCCGCGGCGTTCCCGGAGGGGCTCACCTATACGGTCTCCTACAACACGTCCGATTTCGTGCAGGCGAGCGTGGAGAATGTCCAGCATACGCTCTTCGAGGCCTTTGCTCTCGTCATCATCGTCGTCTTTCTCTTTCTCGGCAATTGGCGCGCCGCGCTGATCCCGCTCATCGCCGTTCCGGTGGCGCTCGTCGGCACCTTTGCCGTGATCCTGGCGATGGGCTTTTCGCTGAACACGGTCTCGCTTCTGGCACTTGTGCTCGCGATCGGCATCGTCGTCGACGACGCGATCGTCGTCGTGGAGAATGTCGAGCGGGTGATGGAGGAAAATCCCGGCATGAGCGCGGCGCAGGCCGCGCGTCTCGCGATGGGCGAAATCACCGGAGCGATCGTCGCCATCACGCTCGTCCTGCTTTCGGTCTTCGTACCGGTTGCCTTCATTCCGGGCTTGAGCGGACAGCTCTTCCAGCAATTCGCCGTCGCGGTCTCGGTATCGATGGTCATTTCCGCGATCAACGCGCTGACCCTCAGCCCGGCGCTTTGCGCAATCCTCTTGAAACCGCATCACGGCCCGAAACGCGGCATCCTCGGCTGGATTTCGCGCGGCATCGACCGCACCCGCAATGGCTATGCCCATGTCGCCGGAAGCATTGCGCGCAGAGCCATCATCGGCGTGATCCTTCTGGCGGTCGCCATCGGCGCCAGCGGCTGGCTGTTCCAGGTCGTGCCCACGGGCTTCCTGCCGAGCGAGGACCAGGGTGCCTTTTTTGCCGAGATCCGGCTTCCGGAAGGTGCCTCCTTCAACCGGACGGACGCCGTGGTGCGGGAGGTCGAAACCATGCTCGGCGGTATCGAGGGCGTGGCAAACGTCACCACCGTCACCGGCTACAGTTTCCTCGACGGCATCGCCAAATCAAGCAGCGCCTTCGCCATCGTCACGATGAAGCCCTTCGCCGAACGCCAGGACGAATCCGCCTCGGTCGACACCGCGATCGCCACCGTGATGGCCAAGGGCGCGGCAATCCGAAATGCTCAGGTCTTCGCGTTCAATCTGCCGCCCATCATCGGTCTCGGGACGGGGTCGGGCTTCGAATATCAGTTGCTCGACCTGCAGGGCCGGTCGCCGGCAGAGCTTGCCGCGACGGCAGGCGGGCTGATGGTGGCCGCCAACCAGAACCCGCAACTCGGGCCTACCTTCAGCACCTACTCGGCGAGCTCGCCGCAGCTCTATCTCGATCTCGACCGCGACCGACTGCAGGCGCTTGGGGTCTCAGTGAGCGATCTTTTTGCAACGCTGCAGGGTACGCTCGGATCCTATTACGTCAACGACTTCAATCTTTTCGGCCGGAGCTGGAAAGTCACGATGCAGGCGGCCGAAGCGGATCGCGATGCGGTCGACGACATCTCCCGGCTGCATGTACGCAACGCCGCGGGCGAAATGGTCCCCGTGGCCTCGGTCGCGCGCGTGGAATACATCGTCGGGCCGCAGTCGATCGTGCGCTACAACAATTACCGCTCGATCACACTCAACGGACAGCCGGCGCCCGGCGTCTCCTCGGGTCAGGCCTTGGCCGCTATGGAACAGGTCTCGGCCGCGACGCTGCCGCCGGGCTACAGCTTCGAATGGACCGGAACGGCGCTGCAGGAGCTCGAGGCCGCCGGCCAGACGACGGTGATCCTGGCATTGGCCCTGCTCTTCGCCTATCTCTTCCTCGTGGCGCTTTACGAAAGCTGGACGATCCCCATACCGGTTCTGCTTTCGGTGTCCGTCGGGGTGGCCGGCGCACTCGTGGCGGTGCTGGTTGCCGGTCTCTCCTTCGACATCTATGCTCAGATCGGCCTCGTCGTCCTGATCGCGCTCGCCTCCAAAAACGCAATCCTGATCGTCGAATTCGCAAAATTCCAGCGGGAGAAAGGCGCGACCATCGTCGATGCCGCAGTCGAGGGCGCGCGCACCCGTTTCCGCGCGGTGATGATGACCAGCTTCGCTTTCATCGTCGGGCTGATCCCGCTCGTCACGGCCGATGGCGCCGGCATGCTCAGCCGCCGCGCGGTCGGTACGGGCGTCGCCGGCGGCATGCTCGCCGCTTCGCTCCTCGGGATATTCATCATTCCGGCGCTCTATGTCGTGTTCCAGTGGCTGCGCGAGAGGGGCCACAAGCTCGCCGGCCTGTCGTCGGATGCGGCCGGCGAGGCGCCGCATGCTGCAACGACGAGCGCTGGCCCGCAGGCGCAAACCATCGGACAGGATCGGAACGTCCCCGACTGAACCTACATCTCCACGAGGAAATAGGTGGTCGGCCCGTAGGCCGTGTCGTTCGAGAGGCGGAAAGCAACGCGCCCGCTGCCGCTGTCGACCGGCGGATAGATCGTGCCGTCGAGGCCGACCGGCGACACGCTCCACCTGGCAGCGGTTCGCGACAGTTCGATATCGACATAGCCCTTCCGGATTCTCACCGGCAGCGCGCCGAAATCCTCGATCACCTTCTCTTCGCTATCGCGAAAGACCATGCCGGTGTTCTGCGCATCGGTTGCAAAGATCAAGAGCAGGCGCCGGCTTTCAGAAAGTGTGCCTTCAGCATCGATGGCCGAAAGCGCCACGAGGCCGTTCCCGTCCGCCTGTCCGATGCGCATGAGACCCAGATCGATCGGTTCACGCGGAGAGGAAAAGGCAGCAGCTTCCGTAGCGGGTGTCGAAACGCGGAGCTGCCCGGCCCGGCGATCGAGGAGGACCTGCCCTGTATCGCTCTCGTAATATCCGCTTGCGATATCGGTCCGATTTTCAGCCCCGAGCATGTGCTCGTCACGGAGTGCGGCAAGAATTGTTCCGACGTCCCGGTCGCGGGGCTGCGTGACACCGTCTTCTCCATCGAACCGGTCTGCCGGAAGCAAGCCAATGCGCCCGACCAGCGCCAGATCGGTCAATCGCTCCGGCTCGCGGGCCTGCATGTCCTCGCCGAGATCCTCCTCGCCGCGAACGGCGAAGGGGATCGTGATGGCGGAGGTCGCCACGTCGCTGCGGCGAAAGACGAGTGCGCTGAGCGTCTCGCCGGCGCGCGCCACGGGATCGAGCGCAATCGCATAGGGAAGCATCGCCTTCTTGTGCGGAAAGGGCTCGCCATAGGCGAGCGCGATCGGGCCGTGGCCGTGACGGCAAAGCACGTCCCAGCCCTGGAGTGCGGCGTAGGCCGGCATTGCCAGCCCTGCCTCGTAGCGATAGCGGTTCCAGAAGAGATGGTCGTATTCGCTGACGACGAAAGGCTTTCCGAGCCACCGCGCCGCGGCGATCATGCGCATGTAATTGGCGCCGTCGGCAAGCGAACTCGCCTGCGTCAGCGCGCTTCCGGGAGAATAGCCGCCCACCCAATCGTGATAGGTGTTCATCGTCACGGCGTCGAGGTCGCGCCGGCTGAGTGCCGTCTGCACCGTCGGCCAGTTGTTGTAGGCGCTGATCAGGCCGCGATAGCCGAGACCGCGCAAGACCTCGCTCATGCGTGCGGCAGAGGCGCGCTCGGTCTCGACGAAGAAGGCCTGAAGATCGCGCATCCGGGGACCGTCGGCGTAGCGGTTGGCGGGAAGCCTCACCGATGCCGTTTCGACCCGCTCGTCGGCACCGAGATCTCCCCAGGCGCTCGCGAGCGCTTCCGTCGTTCCGTAACGCGCCGAAAGCCATCGGTTGAATGGGCCCGTCAGCGCCTCGTCATAGGCGGGCTTTTCGGGCCGCTCATGCACGACGCTGTCGAACTCCATGCCGTTTTCATTGGCAAGGATCACCAGTGCGAGCGCGTCGTCGCGGATGGTCGCGGTCCCCGTATAGGGATTGACGCTCGCAAGAAACTTCTCCTGCAGCTTGCTCCAGTGCACAACGGCATCTTCGTCGAGATGCAGCCGGAGCTTGAGATCACCGTTGGCCTCCCATCGGTCGTCATGGCCACCATAGGCGCCGCGCGGCGAGGAGAGCCCATCGATGATCCAGTAGATGCCGTTGCGCTTCAGCGCCGCCAGGAGGTAGTGCACACGATCCAGCGTCTCCGGTTCGAAATCGAAATCCTTCCGCCTGCCGAACATCAGGCTGGCATCGACGAAATGGAGCCGGGCGATGTTGTATCCGTGCATCGCAAGCTGGCGGGCATAGCGCTCGGCGCCGTCATGGTCCGGAAAGCCGCCCGAAGCCGGGCTCCAGGCGAGCGATGCGCATAGCATTCTGACCGGCTGTTCCGGCGCCCCGGCAAAGGCCACCCGGCCATCCGGACCTGCAACGAGGCGGCTGTTTGCGTCGATCGAAGCGTTCGGCAGCAAGGACGAGAAATCGAGCGGACTGCCGGCGCGGATTTCGAGCGAGACCTCGCGTACCGGCACCCATTCAGAGGCACTCGCGGCCGGGGAAAGCCATGTGCAAAGCAGCGCCGCCGCGATCGATCGTCTCCTCATGCCGTCTTTCCGAGGGCCGGTTCACCGGGAGAGGATTCTCCGAGAGGAGGCTTTCCAAGGATCGTGCTTTCGATCGGCTCGGCAGGCAGCCGCCGGCTTCGCAGGAAGCCGACAGGAAGGGCAGCCGCATGGAAGAACCAGGCGATCACCGTATAGAGGCCCATGCTGAGGCCGCCCTTTCGGAAGCTGACGGCGAGAACGGCGACCGCGAAACTCGCGCAGACGGCGGCGAGGGCCAGGAGCATATCGGGTAGCAGCAGGATCAGGCCGAGGCAGGCGAGCCACCAGAGATAGACGAGCGCCCAGAGTTTCAGCTCCGGAAGTTCCTGCAACAGCTGAAAGAAATAGGGCTTGCCGAGAGAAGCGCGCAGAAGCTCGCCGATCCCGTAGAGATATTTGGTCTTCCAGCGGCGAACGAGCAGCCGGTAGGAATTGACCGTGTGGCCGAAGTGCTGGACGAAACGGCGGTCGAGCCGGTAAAGCCTCCAGCCGGCACTTCGGAGGCGAATGCCGAGATCGAATTCCTCGTAGCCGTGCAGGTTGCGGTCCGAGAGGTAGCCGACGTCCTCGACGGCGCTGCGTCTGTAGAGCCCGCCGCCGTTCATGCGGTCAATCGGACCCGTCCGGTTCTCGGGCGCATTGCGGCTGACGCGGCGCGCGAATTCGAGATTCGAGATGTGCATCTCCTCCACATGTCCGGTAACGCCCGCCATGGTCGGCTGGTCGGCAAGGAAACGGACTGCGTCTTTGAGGAAGGCGGCGTCGAGCAGCATGTCGCCGTCGATGAGACAGACGTAATCCCCACGGGCATACTGGAAGCCGAGCTGCGGGCCGATGCCGCAGCTCGGTCGCGCGGGCGGGGCGATCTGGGCGATGATGACGGGGTATCGCGAGGCGATCTCGACCGTGCGGTCGGAGGAGCCGCTGTCGGCGACGATGACCTCGCCGCCCGTGTCCTGAAGCGCCGCAAGCGCGCTCTCGACAGTCGCGGCAATCCGCGTCTCTTCATTCAGTGTCTTGATGATGATGGATATGGTCAAGAGAGCCCCCAAAATCGCGCGGCGAAGATTTATCCGCGGTAGTTTGCGCTTTGGTTCATGCCCGCGATTTTCGGCTGGACCGTTGCCAAAGGCGGACGAGAAGCCAGCCGGCGCCGACACCGCAGCCGGCCCCCGCCATTTTGACCGCAAGGTCGATCAACCGCGCATGGCGATCGGCGGCGAGCATCTGCGTGAATTCCAGCCCGATTGCCGTCGCGAGCATAGCCGCCAGAACGGCGAGCACGTGCCGGGGATAGGCAATCGCGAACATGAGACCCGTCAGCCCGAATGCTCCGAACCGTTCAACCTGCACCGAGCTGCCCATATGCGGACGCAGGTCGAGCGGAGAGAGGGTCGAATAGGCAATGACGCCAAGAAGGAGCCACGCAAGAACGGATGCGATGCGCCTGACATTCATTTCGTCACCGCCCGGTAGACGTCGAGCGTCTTCAGTGCCACGCTCGACCAGCTATAGACGGCTTCGACGCGCTCGATCTGCGCGAGCGCCTGCTGTTCGTCGGGGGGATTGGCGATCTTCTCGGCGAGGGCAGAGGCAAGCGCGTCGACGTTCCCCAGCGGAAAATAATCGCCGGCGGGCAGGCCGAGCTGCCGGTTGGCAACGATGTCGCTTGCCAGGACCGGGAGGCCGTGGGCCATCGCCTCCAGAAGCGCGATCGGCATGCCCTCGTGGCTCGACGGCAGGACGAAGAGCGCCGCATTGGCGAAGAGTTCCGCCAGGCGATCGCCGGTCTGGAATCCTGTCAGGACGACGCCCGGCACGCGGCTGGCCAGCGCCCGTACTTCCTCTTCGTAGGCGCCCGCGAATTCCGCACCGCCCGCAAGCACGAGATCGAATCCGGTGTTTCCAAGTTTTGCATATGCGTGGATGAGATCTACATGCCGCTTCTCCGGAACAAGCCGCGCCGCAAGCAGGATATAGCGCCGTCGCGTCAGACGGAATTCGCCGAGAATGCCGGTTTCGCCGCTGGGGCGCGAAACGGTGACGCCGTTCGGCACCAAAGACACCGGTACGCCATAGCGTTCGCCCATCGTGTCGGCGATATCCCTGGAAATTGCGATGCGGCCTTGCGCGAGCCGCATGCCCATGCGTTCACCCGCTCGCAACATCCTCCTGGCGAAAGCCCCCCATTTCTGTCGGTCGTAGTCGTAGCCGTGGTGGGTCACGACGACGTTCAGGCGCATCAGCCGGGCGAGCGGCACCAGGAGCGCCGGGCCGACGGCGTGGATGTGCAGGATATCCGGGCGACGCAGCGCCGCGTAGCACACGCCCAGGAAGGTATGGACGATGGCCTCTAGCGCCATCATACCTGGGGACCAGAGGGGGGTGACGCGAATTCCATTCCAGAATTGAGGCGCAGGAACCGGAAGATAGCGCCGGCGTCCGACCACCTCGACATTCCAACCATGCGCGATCAGCCTGGCTGCGAGCATCTCCACGTGCTTTTCGACGCCGCCCTGAACGTTCGGAATGCCACGAAGCCCCAGCATCATGACGTGGCGGCGCTCGATCGGCAGTTCACGATAAACGCTTGCAGGCATGCTCGCGGTTGCCCCGCCCGGCATTGCCGGGACATCCGGCCCTGCCGAAGGTCGATCTCGGGACACTCCCGATCTTCTGCTCATGGTTGTTGCGCCCCAGCGATAACCCAGTTCGCATCTTTTACGAGCAGAACACTTACCATCCCGGTAAGAAGGTCATTAGATTCGTAAAGGTCTGACCAAGAATCAGACGGTGATAGGCGATCGCTGCGAAATGGCCTGGACGAGCACGGGAATGAGGACCGGAGGAGAAGCCTCAGGCTGCGCCGATTGCCCCATAAAGATCGAGCGTCCTCTCGCGGTAGGCGGCGGCGGAGAATTCGCTCGCGACCCAGGACCGGGCGGCCGCCCCCATGCGGGCGCGTTCCGCGGGCGAATGGGCGGCCATTTCACGCAGGGCTCTGGCGAGGTCCCCGGCATCCCCCGGAGCCGCAAGCAGACCGGTCTCGCCTTCCTTGACCATTTCCGGAATCCCGCCGATCGCCGCTCCGATCACCGGGCGCTTGAGCGCGTAGGTTTCGAGCACGCTGATCGGCGCGTTTTCGTACCATTCCGACGGCAGCACGAGCGCGCGGGACTGGCCGATCAGCCTGTGCAGCTTTTCGCCCGAGAGATAGCCGGCGAAGGTCACGTCCGCCTTGAGTTCGACCGCGAGGCGGCGAAGGGTCTGCTCTTCCGGGCCGGTGCCGGCGATGACCAGCCGCTGGTTCGACAAGGCTGCCGCCCTGATGAGGGTCGTGAGGCCCTTTTCCGGCGCCAACCGGCCGGCAAAGGCGAAATAATCGCCCTCCTGCCAATCACCGGAAAGAGCCGTGATGTCGACGAAGTTGGCGATGTGAACCATCTTCTCGCGCGGCCAGCCCCATTCGGCGAGCTTTTCCAGATAGAAGCGGCTTGGCACGACCAGCCGGTCCACCTTGTCGCGGTAGAGCCCGAGCAAGCGGTGCAGCACCGTTTCCGCGAGTACCACCGCGCTCAGAGGGGCCGAGCCTTTCACGCAGCGATGACGCAGGACGTTGTAGACCCTCCCCCCGCGGCAGTCCTCGCATACCCTGCCGTCCCGCAGCATCTTGTAGGAGGGGCAGGCGAGCTTCAGGTCGTGGACCGTCATCACCAGCGGAATGCCGGCGGCCTTCAGTGTCGAGAAGATCGCCGGCGACAGGTGGTGATAGACGTTATGCGCATGGGCGACCGAAGGGCGGGCGCGTTCGATGAGCCGGCCGAGATTGCGCTGCGCCTCGAGCGAATAGATGACGCTCGCCGCCTGTACGGCCTTCCGCAGGAGACCGGTGCGGCGGCCGTATTCTATCTCCGAGACGAAATAATCCGACCAGGGCGAGGATTCGTTGAGTTCGTGCTGCATGGCGAAGGGAACGATGTCCCAGCCGATCTCGCCGAACATGCTCATATGGTCGAAGAAGACCGCCTCCGCTCCGCCGCGGCGGTAGAAATAGTTGTTGATCGCAAGAAGGCGCTTTCCGGTCATCAGAGCCTCCTCACCAGCCAATCCGGTCAGCGGCGCTGTCGACGGGAAGGATGCAACATCCCTTCTCGACGGCATAGCGGACCAGATGGTCGAAGGTGTCGGGGGTGCAGCCGTAGCTTGTGGGCTGCGCGGCGATGTCGTGAGTGAAGAAGATCAGCCAGCCGGGACGCTCGGCGACATCGTCTATCCAGCGCGTCAGCGCGCGCGCCCCATCCTCCGGCTGGCGTATCTCGACGCCCTTGAGCATCATCGGGTCGACGGCACCGCGGTTGATAGCCTCGCCCCCTGCCCGGCAGGTTCGGTAGCGGCGGCGGAGTTCGGCTCGTGCCAACGGCCAGGCAGCGTTGTAGGGGAAAGCAAAATTCGATGCAGCCGGGGAAACGCCGACATGCTTCAGGTACTCGGCATTGCGGTCGAGATCGGTGCTAAGGCCGGCAATGTCCCGCAATCTTCGGTGGGCGAAGGTGTGACAGCCGATTTCGTGCCCGCGGGCGAGCAACTCGCTGCACCCTTCGGGCGTGATCAGCCTTCGATCCGGCTCCACCTGCCCGGCAAGCCCACCCGCTATATAGAAGGTTCCGCGGGCTCCATATTTCTCGAGGATGGCTGCGCCCGCGCCAAGTGCGCTGTCGGGGACATCGTCGAAGGTGAAGGAGACGAGGGGAATGTCGGCTTGCAAAGGACGCCGAGCCCGCCCCAGCTTCCAGATCGCCCGGTTCGCCAGCCTGTCGACGAGCGGACCGAGCCCACTCAGCTTCTCAAGCATGCGCTACCCTCCGCTGACGAGCGCGTACAGGAGCAGCCGCCAGTTCCGCGCTCGACTGCAACGACAGCCCATAGAGCGCGACCATGAATGTGAACCACAGAAGGCTCCCCCCCTCGAAGAAGAGACTTTCGAGTCCGGCGTTGAAGATCGTGTAGAGCCATATGCGGACGAACAGCCTCGTCAGATGCGAATGCTCCCGCTCCGGAGCGATGCGGGCGATGTTTCTAAGCGGCAGGAAAAGGATCCAGATCAGGGTCAGGGCGAGGCCCGGGAAGCCGGTCATCAGGGCAATGTCGAGATAGGAATTGTGACCGTTGGCGGCAGCGACGGCCCAGGTCTCGACAGAGCCGCCGCTATAGACCAGTTCTTCCGTCTGCCAGAAGGCCTTGAAGCCATAGCCCGTGAGAGGCTGTTCGGCGAGCGCGCCGAAGGCGAAACGCCAGATATCTGCGCGATTGGTAAAGGTCGCATCGATGCCGAGCCCGCTGATGAATTCGCCGAGCGGGGCGAAGACGGCGGAGCCCACCGCGAACAGATTGAAGAGGCCGACGCCGCCGACGGCAATCGGGAGGCGGAGGAAGCGCACCTTCTCGAATATGAGCGCGAGCAGCAAAATGGCCGGCAGCATAGCGGTCGACGTCTTGCCCCCGGTATTGACGAGGAAGACGAAGGACAGCGCGACGATCGCGACCCCCGCAAACCGCGACCAGGTGTTCATGACGTAAAGGCCGATGAAGGCTGCGATCACCATCGCAGCCGCGGCGCTGTTCTTGTGGGGAAAGTGGCCGCGCCACAGGCCGGCATTCATCGGCTCGCGCAGTTCTGAGGCCTGATGGATCGCGAGCAGCGGCTTGAAGACGATGCCGTAATAGGCGACGGCGAGCATGATGAGGATGCCGCTGCCGAGCATCTTGGCGAAGTGGCGTTCCGAAGCGGGCAACAACAGATAGATGCTGGCATTGACGGTGACCATCACCGCTAGGATCGCGCCCTTGATGCCGAGCAGCGGATGCGCCGAAACCAGAGAAACGAAGATGAACCAGGAAAAGAGGATCGCCAGCAGCGAATGCGGCTGCAGGATCGTTTCCCGCAAAGGGTGGACCAGGCCGTAGCCGAGCATGCCGGCGAAAAGCAGGAGCGAGATGATCTGGTTTAGCCGGTTGGAATTGCCGGCGGAGGGGTCCAGCACCGCCTCACCCGTCAGATCCACGAATGGATTGATGGAGATCCAGAAGAACAGGAAGATCGCCATGAACAGCACCGTGCCGACACGCGCCTTCACCGCATTCGTCGGCTCGACCTCTCCGTAGCCCGCGCGATCCATCTCCCGGGCTCCTCAGGCGGCCACGTGGGTCTTGCCGCGAAGGAATTTCCAAAGCCCGAGAGCAAGTGCCGCGGCGATGCCGATTGCGAGACCCAGAACGGCGCCGCCAATCAACAGGATCAAGGTCCGCGGGGGCCAGCTTCGCGCATTGGGCGGCAGGGCACGCGAGATCACGCGGATGTTCGTGGTGTCGATTTGCTGACGTTCGGTGATCTGCTGCGCGCGTGCCAAATGGGTTTCGTAGATCGCCGCCTTGCTGCGCGCGTCGCGTTCGAGATCGCGAAGCTGCACCTGGGCCTGATTATCGGTGAAGACGTTCGACTTTTCGTCATCCGCCTTGCCGCGGAGCGCATCGAGCGCCCTTTGCTCCCGGTCGAAGTCGGCCTTCGCGCGCTCCAGAATGCGGCGGGCTTCATCCTTCATCGCGGCTTCCAGCGTGGTGCGCTCTGAGCGCGCGGCAACGAGCCTCGGATGCCGCTCTCCATAAGTGAGCTGCATGGAGCCGATCTGCTGCTGCAAGGCGTTATACTGCTGGCGCAGATTGGTCATATTGGCCGACTCGAACACCGAGGCGCTGGCGGTCTGGCCCTCGGCAACGGCCGCACTCATCTGCCTGTAACGTGTTTCCGCCTGGATGAAACGCTGCTGACCGTCGAGAACCTGGGTGTTGAGCTCGCTCGAAAGCTGGTTGCTGACGAGCTCGCCATTGGTGGATTGCAGGCCGTTCTCGCGCCGGAAATCCTCGACCCTCTTCTCCGCTTCGGTGACGTTGCGCCGCAGCTCATCGAGGCGTGCATTCAGGTTCTGCGCCACCCGGCCGGCGCTCTCGGCGGCCGACTGAAAGAGTTCCGCCTCGAATGCCTCGACGATCGCGTCCGAGAGGGCGATTGCCTTGGCCGGTTCCTCGCTCCACACCTTCAGGATCACGACGAAGGAGCGTTCCTCCCGGCGCGCCTCGACCCTCTCGGACAAGGCGCGCATGGCCGCCAATTCCTTGTCCGCCTCGGCGTCCCGCGGTGCGATGAGCGTCTTCAGCCAGTCGAGAAATGTCGGCCTTGCGAATTCCGGGTCGTCCGCCAGCCGCAGCTCGTCGATGACGCGTTGGAGGACGTTGCGCGAGGTCAGTATCCGGAGCTTGCTTTCGACCTCGAGCAATTGGGCGTCGCGCTGCGGATTGGTCGTAAAGACGTCGTCGCTGACGACGTTGAGATTGGAGGGGTCCACCACGAGATCGGTATAGACGGCATATCGCGGCGTCGCCGTCACGGCATAGGCGAAGGCGGCGGCAACCGACAGGACGAGCGCGAGCACGATCCAGCGGGTGCCGTTGCGCAGCCACGCAACGAGGTCATTGATCCCGATGCTGCCCAGGAGGTGGAGTTGCGGGAAGAAATCCGCGACGGAGGAAGGCTGCTCCTCAAGAGCGCGCGCCTGATGGGCGGGGACGGGAATATCCACCACGCGGGCGGAGGTGCTATCCTCTGCCTCGGCGGGAGTCTCTTCGCGAGCGGCGGGCTCTTCCGTTACCGCGGGCACGAGGTCGAGCAACGACCCTCCGCCCGAGCGAAGGCGCTGATGTGGCCTTTCAAGGCGTAATCCCAGTCCCTCGGGCTCGCTGCGCCGATACATCCGCTTTTCCCCATCCCCTGGAGCCACCAAGGTGCTTATTGCCGCATAAGCAACTTCCCCATGCAGATTTAGGGCCGGCAGGGTGAATATTCGGTTAAGTGGAAGTGTTCGGGCGGTAACCTTTTGGGCAGGCCGAAGCTCCTCTAGAGTCCTGTGCTCGCTTCCGCTGGGGAACTTCGACCTGCTTCCACAGTTTCTGAGGAATGCCCGACCTGACCACCTATGCCGCGTTTCTGGGCGCCGTGCTCGCCTATCAATTGTCCGGAGTCGGTCCGGACATGATGCTTGTCATCAGCCGCGGTATCGGCCAAGGGCGACAGGCTGCGCTTGCAACCGCTACCGGATGCGTCGCGGCGGGTTTTGTCCAGATACCCTTGCTTGCCATGGGCCTTGCCACGGTCGTTGCGTCCTCGCCGCTCCTCTACAAAGCCATGCAATTTATCGGAGCGGTCTATCTGATTTATGTCGGGGTGCGTTTCTTCACCGCCGGCAGTAAGATCTTCCTGCGCGAAGCGACGGGCGGCGCCACGTCACCATCGCTTCTCGGCCCCTTCAGGCAGGGAATGATCTGCAATCTGACGAACCCGACGTCGCTTCTCTTTATGCTGGCGATCGTTCCGCAGTTCGTGCAGCCGTCCGCCGGATCGCCCGCCCTGCAATTCCTCATCCTCGGAGTGACGATGAAAGCCACCGGGCTGCTGGTCCTTGGTGCGGTGGCCCTCACCTCGGGCGCATTCAGCAATTGGTTGTCGCACAGCAGTGCCTTTGTGGCGTGGCAGCAGCGCATTGCAGGCAGCATCATGGTCGCGCTGGGCATACGGTTGCTGCTTTCTCCAGACGCACCCGCCCTTCAGCGATGACCAGCACCGGCTGGAGCACTTAAAAGTCGATCAGTTTCTGAACAGCTTGTTCTACCCGTACATTGTCACCGGGTCCGAGCGGCAAAATCGGCCGCGGGGGCAATGCCTGAAAGAGCCCCAGAACGCTCCCGATGGCGTACATCACGCGGAAACTGCCGAACTCCTTAAACAGTGCCCATAATGGTTGAAATGCGGTGTCGATCCGATGCGCTTCCGCGCGTTCGCCCGCCTTCGCCGCCCGTGCGAGTTTCGATGCGGGTGCAGGCAAGAGGCCGCCCACGACGCTGAACCACGCATCGGCACCCGACAGGAGGGCGTCTGCTGCGCCCCAATCGCCACTGTAGCCGATAGCAAAAGCTGCAGGCGTGTTCGCACGCAGTCGAGCGATCTCACCCCCGAAATCGCCGTCGGCGGGCAACGGCATCTTCACTGCGGCAATATTCGGCACCTGCGAGAGCCGTACGATCAGTTCTTCGCTGAAGACGAACTTGGTCGTGCCCGGATTGTTGTAGATGCAGAGCGGCAGGCCGGATGCACCCGCTACGGCCACGAAGTGCTGGTAAACTTCCTCCTCGGTCAGAGGGGTGTAGGATACGGGAGCCAATAACAGGCCATCGGCCCCGGCCTCCTCGGCGTCGCGCGCGAGCGCCTGAGCCTCGTCGGTCCTGAGTGCGCCGACGCCGACGATGAGGGGAACTCTGCCTCCCACGCATTCGACAGCGATTTCCACTGCTCTTCGCCGTTCACCGCGCGAGAGAAATGCGTAAGCGCCTGTGCTGCCGAGCAATCCGATAGAGTCCGCGCGTGCCAGGCGGATACGCTCGAGCAGTCGCGAAAGCGCCTCTTCCGAAACCTTGCCGTCCACATCGGCGGGTGTGGGCGGGAACGCTGACAGGCCTTCAAACAGAACCGCAGTTGCCATCGGCATTTCCCATCGACTGCGCCAGAACAGGCCTCGCTCATACAATCCCGATTGATTGCCGGCAAGACATCCAACCAAAATCGGTCGGCAACCGGCTCCAGATTGCTCGTGGGCTGTGTTGCCGGCGCTGCAATCAATGATTAAATTGCCATCAATGAAGAAAGGAAGCCGCATGGCGAGCATGACGATCCGCAACCTCGATGACGGACTTAAGAAGCGTCTGCGCATTCGTGCCGCCGCGCATGGGCGTTCGATGGAGGACGAAGCGCGGGACATCCTTCGCGCCGCGTTGTCGACCGGCAAAAGCGGACCGGCAAACCTCGCGGCTGCAATCCGCTCCCGCATCGCGCCGCTCGGAGGCGTTGAGCTTGAGCTACCCCCCGCGAGGCCATCCGCGACCTACCGGATTTCTCCGGGTGATCATTCTCGACACCAATGTTCTGTCGGAGCTGCTTGCCCCGGCGCCCTCCGTCGCGGTCGGCCCTGAAATTTAAGCCCGCCTAAAAATCCGTCAGCAGCCGGCTCCAGGTCTCGGAGGCGAGGCCGCCGATATAGATGTCGTTGCGCTCGGCCGCTTCCTTGAGGTCCGCATGGCGGGTCACCATGCAGAAGTAGCCGCGGTGCCGGAATGACAGCCACCGCTGGCGCGAGATCGCGTTCATCAGGAAGGGCTGAGCCATACCGACGGCGAGCGCGTAGCTTTCCGCATCGAGCTGGGCGAACATCGCCGCGGCGACATCGCGTTCGCACCCCTCTTCGCAGACGAGATTGAGCACAGTAGCCACGTCACCTCGCTTGCCGAAGAAAAGAAAGGCGCCGATCGCGCGGCCGTCCGCCAGAACGACTTTCCTGCACTGGAGCGTCCCGAGGCTCCGGTTCATCGAAGCGACGCGCACGAGCCAATCGAATTCGGCTCGCGACCAGGCCGGGCGGATCGCGAAGCGCTCCAGCATCGGGCTCGCGCATTCGAGGAAGGTCTCGACGCCCGCTGCCTCGATCCTGCATTCGCCCTCAGCCTTGGGCCGCATGGAGGGCCGCAACCGGCGCAGCGCACGGTCAATCATTCTAAAGACGCCGACGACAACACGCGAGCGCGCCATCGGAAAGTGACTGCCCGCAAGGAGCGCCGCGGCGGTCAGCGGCAAAAACGAACGCTGCCATTCGAGGCTCTGGATCGGCAGGACGATGCCACCTCCCGCAACCCAATGGTCGGCGCTGACCGGGGAAGCATTGTCGGAGAAGCACATGTCCTGGCGAGCCGCCCGCATGGTACGCGCGAGACGCGCCGCTCCAACGGCTCCCGCCTTGCCGTCCGCCATGAAGGCGCAGAGAAGACGGGCCATGGTCGGGCGGCCATTGACCATGAACGCCATCGGCACCGAGAGGATGGCGCTGTCTATGCCGGCCGCACCGTTCTCATGCACGACGCTTCCGAGTTCCGGAGAATAGTGGGGGCTGCCGAAGAAGACGGTCTCGAGATAACGTTCGAGGTCATCGTGGGATGCCTGATGGTGCCTCCGGAAAATCCTGTAAAAAAGTCGTCCGACCGCCGGAATGTCGCCGGGCGCCATGGGCCGCGTACCGCGGCGCTGCCCTGTCTCGACCGGCACGCTCTCGGATACGCGAATTTCATTCGCCTCCATCGTCATACCGCGCCTGTTCCAAAGGCGAGCGCAGCCTGGCGGCGGTCGCGCCGCACGAAGTGCAGGAACACGCTCCAAGAGGCGACCACCATCGCAATTTCGATTGCGTAGAAGGACACGAAAGTTCCCATCGGCGGGGCGTACCAGCTTGCCCATGCGGCAAGGCCGGCGCCGGCGATGCTGCCGAGCCCCATGACGGTCGCGCGGGCGGCGTGTGCGCCGGAGGCACCGAGTGCCTCGACCGCGACGGACCACATCGCGAGCGGCACCACGACCCAGCAGAGGCTTCTGACGAAGCCGACCAGCGAAAGATAGTCCTTGCCGAAGAGGTAGGGCAGGACCGGCGCCAGAATGAAAACCGTAACGGCCGCGGCGAGGCCGATGACGGTGGCGGCAGCGAGCACCCGGCGCACCCGCCGCAGCGCGTGGTGAAGCCCCGCCGCCGTCGCCCTCGCGGAACCTGGGTAGATAAGCCGGTTAAGCGCTTCCACCGAAAGATAGCTGCTCTCCAGCATGCGGCGGGCGACACTATAGCTTGCGACGACCTCGGCGGTGGTGACGAGGCTCAAGACAAGCAGGTCGGCATTCTGGCGCAGCGCACGCAGGATGAAGGGAATGCTGAAATAAAGGCCTTGCGGGAGTTCCTCCCGCACGATGCGGTAGCGCGGCGCACCAAGCCCCCGGATCGCCCGCATACACAGGAGCGCCACGAGGACATGGCACAGAAACTGCCACACCGCCCAGGATGAGACGCTGGCGACGCCGAAGGCGATGCAGGCGAGTGCCGCCGCAACCGTGCGCGCCGCCGCAAAACCGACGACGACCTTGTTTGCGGAGGCAAAATCCGTGTGAGCGATAAATATCTGCTCGGTGAGCACGACGACCCGGACCAGCAGGATGTTGGTGACGAGCATCAGCGTGATCACGGCGACGTTCGTCACGGGGTCCGGAGAAAGGGTGAAGAAGAAAGGCAGGACCACTGCTCCCAGCAGGACCAGAGCTGCCCCGCTCGCCGCCGTCAGGATGACATTGTGTCCGAGCATCTGCGGGTAGATCGCGCGGTCGCGCGCGACCCGACGCACCAGGCATTCCATCGCCCCGAGCCCGCAGAGATGGACGGCTATGTTGGCGACCGCAGTAATTGCGACGAAAACGCTGAACTCGTGGACGCCGAGCCACCGGGCAAGGATGGCAAAGGTAAGGAGTTGCGCCGCAGAACCGAGAACCAGACTGCCCCCGGAGGCGAGATAGGACATGACCATCGGCAGGAATGGTCTGTCACCGCGCTGTTCCGTCACACCTTCCGAGGCCATCCGTTCTGCCTTGACAATCCGACTAAGGGTCGGCACCGGGCTGCGACCTGCACCCTCGCCGATTGAGGCGCACACTAGCGAGGATAAGTGATTGGCCGGTTAACATAAGCTTTGTGACGCCATGTGTTATCGGACGCCTCGCATTTCAGCTTCCGTTTACCTGCACGCGCTAGTGTGCGCCGGACCGATATCCGATCCGATAACCGAAGGAGCCTCCGTGCTGCAGGGCGACAATCATCTTGACGGCCGGACCGATGGTCGCGCGCCACGGCTCGTACGATTCATGGGCGTCGACCTCGAACTGGCACCGGACGTACTCGTGCCGAGGGAGGAGACGGAACTGCTCGGGCGGAACGCCGTTGCGATCCTGACCGAGCGCGCCGGGCCGGCGACCGTAATCGACATGTGCTGCGGATCCGGCAATCTCGCTCTGGGGATCGCCGAGGAGGTACCGCTTGCGCGTGTCTGGGGGGCCGACCTCACCGACAGCACGGTCGCGCTTGCGCGGCGCAACGTGAAGCGCCTCTCGCTTGATGACCGCGTCCTCATCCGACAGGGCGACCTGTTCGCCGCCCTCTCCGGAGAAGACCTCGAGGGCGCCGTCGACATGATCGTCTGCAACCCGCCCTATATCTCGACATCCCGCCTGGAAGGCGACAGCGCGCATCTTCTCTCGAGCGAGCCGCGGGAAGCGTTCGACGGCGGCCCCTACGGCATATCCATCCATCAGCGGCTGATCCGCGAGGCCGTCGAGTTCCTCAAGCCGGGCGGCTGGCTTCTCTTCGAGTTCGGAGAGGGGCAGGATCGCCAGGCCACGGCGCTTCTCGCCCGAACGAAGGCCTATGAGGCAGTGACATTCGCGGAGGACTCGGCAGGAAAGCCGCGGGTCGCACTGGCGCGCAGGCTGGGAGGTGCTGCGGCAATCGCCGCGGCTGACGGGGCGAACAGATGAGCGACATCCGTTCGCTCGCAGCCGAGGATATCCCGGCTGTCGCGCGGCTCTTCCAGAAGGTCTTCCGCAACAGCGCGGAAGAGCCGCCGCCTGCATTCATCGAATATCTCCGGCGACTTTACATCGACGGCCCGGGCAACGACCCCGAAATCAGCCCGCTCGTGTATAGCAACGATGACGGCCGGATTTCCGGCTTCGTCGGAGCAAACAGCCTGGCCATGACGTATCGCGGCAGGCCATTGCGCGCCGCCATCTGCGGCTCGCTGATGGTCGAAGGCCGCGAAAGCGACCCGATGGCCGGTGCGCGACTGCTGAAAGCGTTCCTTGCAGGACCGCAGGACCTTTCCTTCAGCGAAACGGCGAGCGAAGTTTCGACGCAGATGTGGACGAAGCTGCGGGGCGTCGTTCTGCCGCAGTACAGCCTTGACTGGATACGCGTCATCCGGCCCGTATCCTTCGGCCTCGATCTCGTCACCCGCCGTTTCGGCCCCGCTCGCACACTCCGGCCGCTGGCTCATGCGTTCGACCGCCGTTATCGCGGCAAGTTGCGACGCGGCGAGTTGCGCTGGTCGGGCGTGCCCGACGCCGCCGCCACACAGGGCCTGCTGCAGGTAGGCGACATCGACCGGCATAGCTTTGCCGAGCTTTTCGCACCCTTGACCAGGCAGTTTGCCGTGCAGCCGGCCTGGGCCGAGGGCCAGCTAGACCATATCCTCGAAGACGCGGAGAAGAAGCCGGAATTCGGCGAGCCGGTGCTTGCGGCCGTCAGGACGCGGACCGGCGCGCCCATTGGAGCGTTCTTCTACCACCTTCAGCCCGGCGGAACAGCCAGGGTTCTCCAGGTCCTCGCCCTGCCGGGACAGGCCGGGCCGATCCTCGACTGCCTGATAGAGCACGCGGCCGCACGCGGCGCCGCTGCGGTTCGCGGCCGAACCCAGCCGGCGCTGCTGGAGGCCATGATGGGCCGCCGTATCGGCTTCGTCCATGTCGCCTCGACCGTCGTCCACTCCCGCGAGGAGGAGCTCGTCGACGCCTTCCGTCACGCACAGGGTTTCATCAACGGATTGGCAGGGGAACACTGGAGCCGGCTGATCGGCGGAAGCTTCAACCAGATCTAGATCCAGCAGCGCCGCGTCTGCGGCGCGGGGAAGAGTTCTTCCAGCCCAATAACTTGGGCTGGCTGGTTTCCTGTGACGAGCACAGGAATGAGGAAATCAAACAAGCCGCGGCGGGTATCCCGAATCTCAACAGGCTCTAGACTTGAAGCTGCGCGGCAAGTGGCTTTTGATAGACGACGATCGGAGCGTGGTAGGGTACACGCTTGTAAAGATCGATGACGTCCTGGTTGACCAGCCGAACGCACCCCGACGAGACTGCCTTGCCGATCGATTTCCATTCCGGCGTGCCGTGCAGACGGTACAGCGTGTCCTGCCCGTTCTGGAAGATGTATAGCGCGCGGGCACCCAAGGGATTGTCGATGCCAGGAGCCATGCCGCCATTCGCGACGGAGTATTTTTCGAGTTCCGGCCGGCGGGCGATCATATCGGCCGGGGGCTTCCACCGGGGCCAGGGCTGGCGCCAGTGTATGATCCCTTCGCCCTGCCAGGCGAAGCCCTCGCGCCCAATGCCGACGCCGTAGCGGATCGCCGTTCCGCCAGGCTCGATGAGGTAAAGGAACCGCCCGGGCGTGTCGACGACCACCGTCCCCGCCGGTTCGCCGGTGGGATCCGGCACCCGCTGGCGAAGGTATTTGGGATCCATCTGCCTGTAGGGCACCGCCGGAATAATATGTCCGCCGTCTTCGACGGCAGCATATCTGACTTCCAGTTCGGCATCGCTCGCCAGCCCAACCGGGCGGCTCACCAGACGCGGCACGGCAGCGCGCTCCGCCTGCGGCGCAGAGGTCGAGCACCCCGCGACGGCTGCGGTTGCGGAGATCGCTCCCAGAAGAAGCGTGCGTCTTTGTAATTGGATTTTGCTAAACATCTCAATCAGGTACGAAGAGAGAAACGGGGGGTCGCCTGGAGACGATTAGCCGACTCGCGCAGTTTGCTAAACTCACGGTCGATCACATGTTTGACATCTGCAATCGCAGTGAGGAAACGTTCTCGCCAGACGCCGACGTGAAGAGGTTTCCAGGCCGACCTGATCTATGTCGCCGGCAGATTCTCTTGAATTAAGGACATTTAAGGAAGTGACCTGAAGCGCGGGTCAAGAATTCGGATGCGTGCGAAGCTCTTCAAGAATGCAACTGCCGGCATCCCGCAGATCTGAGTATGGCGGCAGGCAGCGGTGCCGGCTGGCCACAATAGACGGGGTAGAGCGTCGGCTCGGACAGCAAAAAGCCCTGCACATGCGTTGCGCCGGCCTCTTTGACGGCTTCGAGCTGTCCGTAGGTCTCGATGCCCTCGATGATCACCGTCGGCGCAACGCATGAAGCGAGCCCTACCACATGATGGAGGAACCCCTTGCCCTTGCCCTTGCCCTTGCCCTTGCCCTCACCCTCGCCGCGACCGATGAAGAATGCATCCAGTTTCACGATGTCGACGGGAACGGACAACAGCGATTCCGGCGTCGAGTGACCCGTTCCGAAACTGTCCAAGGCGACTCTGTAGCCCAGTGCGCGTGCGCCTTCGATGAACTCCGCCGCCATCGGCAGAGTGGCCAGCGGTAGGCACTCCGTTATTTCGAGAACCATGCGCGAGGCCAATTCCCGATTTCGCGAAAGCAGATCGTAAAGTTCCGACCAGGTGCTCTCGTCGAGAAAGTTACCGGCCGAGACATCGCAACCCAACACGCCCGACGGATTGCAGTCGAGCCACTCGAATGCGAGGCCGACCATGTATCGATCGAATGACGCAACACGTCCCGACGCTTCGAGAAAAGCAGTGAATTCCTCGCGCGTCCTGACCGCTCCGTCACGCTCCACGAGTCTGCCGAGGCATTCCGAATAGAGCACCTCGCCCGTATCGTCGACCGCATTGACCTGCTGCAGGGAAAAGCCTATCCGCCCCTCCCGCATCGCTTGGGTCACGGCGCCGACGACACGGTCGAATCTTCTCAGATGTTCCATCCGGTGACGCGCCTCTTCGGTCAGTCTTCGACCGCGATGTCCTCATCGGGCGTCGTGTCGAGAAGGTGTTCACGAATATCGTCTATCTTCCCGACTGAGGTCCCGACGCCGAGCGTTTCCTTGACGTCCTCCAGTGTTGCATCCGTCACTTCGCCGCCATTGGTGAAGCTCGCAATCGCCTCGCGCAGCGCTTCATCGCTGAGAGCCGGATCGGTCGGGATGACGTCCGAGCCGAATTCGGCCTCGAACTCGGCATAGGCGATCGCATAGGCGGAGATTGCCGCCATCCGCGGGTCGTTCGAGTTCAGGTAGGCGTGATAGTTCCGGCCGAGCGAGCTCAGCTTTGCCGCTTCGGCCTGCGGATTTTTAGGCTTCGGCGTCGGGACAGCCGTTTCCGTGGCCTTGGCCTTGACTACCTTGCCGGACTTGCCGGTGGCCGCCTTTTCGGACTTCCTGCCGTGCTTGAACAGGTCCTGGAGGAACCGCGGCGTGCCCGCGCGTTCGCCGCCCGATCTGCCCGAATCGGATCGAGCCTTCGCATGGCTTCCGCTATTTCCGTGGCTTCCGCTCTTGCCATGGCCGCCGCCATTGCCTCCGCCACCACCGTTGCCGCCACCGCCATTGCCGCCCCCGTTGCCCCCACCGCCCTTGGCAAAGGCGATGTCCGACATGCCGGGCGCAATGCCCGCCAGGGGCGCACCTGCGAGCGCCAGCGCAATAAGACCTCGTCCGACGAATTTGGAAACAGGCATGAGGGCCTCCTATCGAATGTCGCGGCCGTTGTCGCTCCGGCCGATTTTCTGCTTCAATTGATTAAGCGATAGCGTGCAACTGCCGCGGGTTCCACCGCCGCCGGACCAATGCGCCGGTTGATAGGACTTAGGTCCGGGGACGCGGTCGTCAAAAGTCCAAAGATGCGCTATGACTAAGGGTAAGGGATGGGCGCGCGTTGACCGGCCGGCCGGAGATGCTAATTTGGCGGCGCAAAGCAACGCAGCAGTGCCGGCGACGAATTGAGCGGGCCATCGTGAGATTTCTCGTGCACGTCGACGACCTCATCAGACGGTGGAACTCTCAGCCGCTGGCGAAGCAGTTCCTGATTATCGGTGGCTCGGTGGCCGCTGCGGCGATGCTCGTCGTCGGCGCCTTTGTGACGAGCCTCATAGAGGACGCCGTGACGCGCAACTCCGCGGCAACCACAGCGCTCTATGTCGACAGCGTGATTGCGCCGCTCCTGCCCGACATGCAAACGACGCAAGTGCTCGACGACTCGGTTGCGCGGGCACTTGACGAAACGCTTAGCCATGGCACCCTTGGTGATCGGCTTGCTTCATTTCGCCTCTGGCGTGCCGACGGCACCGTTCTCTATTCAAGCGAAAAGGCCATGATCGGGCAGAAGTTCGAACTCGGTCCAGAGCTGACGGTGGCGTTCGACGGGGACATGGTCGCTCGCTTCAGGCCTCTCGACGAGGCAGACGGGGAGACCGAACGCCTTCCGGACAACCCTCTCCTGGAGATCTACAATCCCGTCCTCCAACCCTGGTCCGGCGAGGTGGTCGCCGTCTCGGAATTCCACGAGATTGCCGACGAATTCGAGCAGAGCCTCAATCGGGCGAGGCTTCACACGTGGATCGCCGTTGCCGGCTTCACGCTCGCCTTCTTCATCGCGCTTTCGGCCATCGTCCTGCGCGGCAGCAGAACGATCGAGAAACAGCGCCATGCGCTTGGGCAGCGCGTCGATGAGCTTTCGGCGCTGCTTGCGCAGAACGAAGCACTGCGCGCGCGCCTGCGCCAGGCCTCCCAGCGTGCGACCGCGCTGAACGAAACCCTGTTGCGGCGGATCGGCGCCGACCTCCATGACGGACCCGCGCAGCTCGTGGCTTATGCCTCGCTTCGGCTGGACAGCAACAAGCTTGTCAGCCCCTCGACGCCCGCCGAACTGCGCGAGCGTGAGATCGCCGCTATCAAGGGCAGCCTCGACGAGGCGATGAACGAGATCAGAACGCTGTGCAACGGGCTGGTGCTGCCGCAGATAGAGACCGCCAGCCTGAGGGAAATTCTGGAGCGCTGCGTTCGCGCCCATGAACAACGAACGGGAACGACCGTGGACCTGTCGATGATCGACCCGCCCGATCGCCTTCCCGCATCGGCGAAGATCTGCATATACCGTTTCGTGCAGGAAGCGCTTAACAATGCCTATCGTCACGGCGGCGGCATCGCGCAGCGCGTGACGCAGAGCACAAACGGTGACAAGGTTATCGTCGAGGTTGCAGACGACGGGCCGGGTTTCGACCCCAAAGACATACGGCCGACGAGCCTCGGCCTCGCGGGCCTTAAAGGCCGGGTCGAGAGCCTCGGCGGAACATTCGAGATCAACCCCAACGCGCCCGGCACCATTGTCCGGATGTCGATCGGCCTTGAGGAAACGGAGCAGTCAGGATGACGGGAATTCGAGTAGCCGTGGTCGATGACCACCCCTTGTTCAGGGAGGGTGTGACACGGAGCCTGTCGGAGATCGACGGGTTCGAGGTCGTCGCCGAAGGCGGGTCGCGCGACGAAGCCGTCGCGATTGCGCAAAGCATCAACCCTGACGTCATGCTGCTCGACATCTCCATGCCGGGCGGCGGGCTGAACGCCATTCCGGCGATCTTGGGCGTCGCGCCCTCGCAGAAGATCGTCATGCTCACTGTTTCCGAGGCGAATGACGACGTCGCGGCAGCCCTGAAGGAGGGCGCGAAGGGTTACATTCTCAAGGGGATCGGTGCGAGGGCACTGGCGGACGTCATTCGTACCGTCGCCTCAGGCGAGAGCTATGTCGCCCCCACCCTTTCCGCCAAGCTGCTGACGGGGCAGCTGTCGAATTCTGCACCGTCCAAGTCCAATCTGGTTGCCGAGCTGACGCGCCGGGAACAGGAGGTCCTGCACCTTGTCGCATCGGGAATGAGCAACAAGCAGATTGCCCGAAAGCTCGATCTGCACGAGAAAACGGTGAAACATCACATGACGCAGATCATGGCGAAGCTCGACGTCGCCAACCGGACGGAGGCGGCCATGGTGCTGCGCGACGCGCTCGACTGGCGTCCGGTCAGTCAATAAAGGACAGAAGCCGTCTCCGGTCTGCCGAGGTTGCACGCCGGTTGACGATCGTGCGCCCACGCGAATCCTTCATGATGTAACGGGCGTCTTCGATCACTTCGCTGATGCCGTCCCGGTGACGTACGCGCAGGATGGCGCCGCCGTCTTCCACGGACGTCGTTGCTTTTCCGCTTGCCCGGCCGGAACTCGAATTGCCGCCGGCTTTGCCGTTCGAGCCGCCGCCCCTGCCATTCCCATTTCCGCCGCCGCCACCGCTCCCGCCGCCGCCACCGTTTCCGCCCCCATTGCCGCCGCCGCCTCCTCCGCCGCCACGCCCGCCGCCGCTACCACCTCCCTTGGCGAGAGCGGATTGCGGTTCCAGTTCGACGCCCGAGCCCGACAGCGCGATTTTATAAGGCGATACGGCGACGGGAAGGCCGACCGAAACCCAGCACAGTGCTGCGAGAAAGTTTCGACGCGTGACCATCACGCTCCTCCTGAAGAGTTTCACCGGCCTGCGTCAGCTCGCGGTCTCGCGAAATGCCTTGACGCTATCACCGATCGTCGGCATCGCCGCCGACGCGACAACAGTCCACCGGGAAAGCCTTACACCGCTTTCGCCGGCTGTTGCGTCATCTTTGTTCACGGTCTGGTCGGCGCGTCAACTGCAATCGGGGTGGTTCAGACGTTTCGCTTTCGCCATTCGGACGATCGTCCGATGTGATTCGGACCAAAGTCCGACGATGGGGGCGCAGCGGCCAAGCGAAAGCGGAACTGCAGCCTCACGAATGAGAGGCTGCAGGAAGGGGTTACCGATCCGGTTGCCATTGCGCAACCTGCCGGGGACGATGGTGCTGCAGTCCGGCGACGCAGCCGGATCAGGCCGCCCGCACGCCCGCCTTCATCGGGATCTCGATGTCGACTTCAAGCGTGGTGACGTGCTCGCCGCGTTCCATCGTTACGTTGACCTTGTCGCGGTCGACCTGGACATGCTTGGCGATGACGGCGAGAATTTCTTCCCGGAGCACCGCCACGAGGTCCGACTGGCCGACCGACGCCCGCTCATGCGCCAGCAGCACCTGCAGGCGCTCGCGCGCCGTCGGCGCCGAGGTCTGCTTGCTGAAGAAACGGAAAATGCTCATGCTGCCCTCCGTCCGAATATCTTGCCCAGGAAGCCACGCTTCTCGCCAGGAATGGTCATCGGCACCGTTTCCCCCGCAAGGCGGCGTGCAGCATCCAGATAGGCACGCGCCGGAGCGCTGCTGCTGTCGGCGAGCGTCACCGGGGCACCGAGGTTGGAAGCCTTGAGCACGTCCATGCTCTCGGGAACGATACCGATGAGCGGGATAGACAGGATCTCGAGGACGTCTTCGACCTTGAGCATGTCGCCTCGCTCGGCGCGGACGGCATCGTAGCGCGTCAGCAGCAGGTGCTTCTCGACCCGCTCCCCGCGCTCTGCCCTTTCGGTCTTGGCATCGAGGAGACCAATGATGCGATCGGAGTCGCGGACCGAGGAGACTTCCGGATTGGTGACGATGACGGCGAGGTCGGCGTGGCGCATCGCGAGCGTCGCGCCGCGCTCTATCCCGGCCGGGCTGTCGCAAATGATCCAGTCGAAGTGTTTCTTGAGTTCTTCCATCACCCGCTCGACGCCCTCAGGCGTCAGGCTGTCCTTGTCGCGGGTCTGCGATGCCGGCAGCAGGAAGAGAGTGTCGAGCCGTTTGTCGCGGATCAGCGCCTGCGGCAGCTTCGCGTCGCCCTGGATCACGTTGACGAGGTCGTAGACGACCCGGCGCTCTGCGCCCATGACGAGGTCGAGATTGCGCAGCCCGACGTCGAAATCGACGACGACCGTTTTCTCGTTTCGCTGCGCCAGCGCCGCACCCAGTGCGGCGGTTGACGTCGTCTTGCCGACGCCGCCCTTTCCAGATGTAACTACAACTACTTTCGCCATCTTCCCGCTCCTGTTGTCAGAGCGGGATGAGGAAAACTGTGAGCGGTTTTCCGCCCGCATCCCCGCTCTAATCGATAAATCCTGCCGGCAACCGGCTCAGTTAAGTCTTTCTGCCATGATCGAATCGCCTTCCAGCCAAAGCTGGACCGACTGCCCGCGCAGATTGGGTGCCATGTCCTCTGCCGTCTTGTAGACGCCGTCGATTGCCAGCAATTCGGCTTCGAGCCGGCGGCAGAAGATGCGCGCAGACGCGTTTCCAACCGAGCCTGCCAGCGCCCGCCCTCTCAGCGTCCCGTAGATATGGACCGAACCTCCCGCGACGATCTCCGCGCCTGATGCGACGGAGCCGACCACCGTCACGTCGCCTTCCGGGAAGATGACCGATTGTCCGGACCGAACGGGTTCCCGGACGATGATCGATGCCGTCGCCCGAACCGGCAGGACCTCCTCGGGGGTAACGGGCGCTGCGGCTTTTCCCTTGCCGGCCTTCGGCGGATCGGCCGGATCGGCCTCGGGCACCTCGAAATCGGGCGCCGGCCGGCCGCCCTTCATGGCAGGCGGCATTCCAGGCTCGAAAAGCGAGGGACGCCCGCCTTCGATCCCCATGACCCTGACATTGCGCTGGCCGAGTTCGTCGAGCAGGCTCTTCAACTGTTTCCGGTCGATCTCGAGATCCGCCACGTCGAGCACCACCGGGCGCCCCAGGAAGAAACCCGCCGAACGCGAAGCGAGGTCATCGAGCCGGCCAAGCCACCAGTCCAGCGGCAGTTCCGGGGAAAGCACCAGCGCCAGGAAGGAGCGGCCCTTGATGCGGATCGAGCGAGCGTCTGTTAGCACTTTGGTCATCTTCGTTAATTTTTGGTTGCCAAGATGTAGGCGAGCCATGGTTAACAAACAGTTAACCGGGCCTCCTTCTTTGCCTGATCTTCGGTCCGTTTCGCCTCCGCATGACGTGGAGATTTCCGTGACGTGCGAGACCGTCTGTCCGCAAAGAGACTCGACGGAACCGGCGACCAGTTCTGGGCAGCATGGTGACGATGGGAGCTTGCACAGGGCTGGCGGCGGGAAGAGCGGAATCAAAATGGCGAGAGGACCTTTGGGTTCCCCTCGCCAAGCTTGGAGCGGGCTCGCCTCTGCAGGTCAATCCGGGCGCGCCGCCCTAGCCTGCATGAAGGCGCCTATGTCCCAGATGGGAAATTCCTCCTCCGCCTCCGGAAGGCCGATATCGCGGCGCATCCGATTCGACAGGTGAGAGATCTGGTTCTGCGCCTGACGGCGCCTCCAGGCGGCTGACATCAGCGCGCGTGCGGTCTTCCAGACGCCGAATTTCCGGTAAAGTTCATCGACCGTCGCCGCGAGGGGTTCGACAACTATAGCTTGTGGTTCACGCATGACTGTCCGTCCCGGCGCAGTGACGCAGCCAGGTCCTTTCGAGGATCGAAAACGTGCGGATGCGGAACGCAAAAATGCGAACAATAGTCCCGTCAGCCGGTCACGTCAGGTAAAAAGGGAAGCGCCAAATGGCGGAAATGCGGGCTTGTGAGCCTTGGATCAGTAGCAGCTGAAGCCAGATGCGCGACGCATCGAGGGCATGATAGCCGTTCCGCCACAGAGGCGCACAAACACGAGATTGGAATCCATCTTACGCCTCCTCTGATTTGAATTGCGGATGAAGTGATCCTCGCACGAGACCGGCCGATCGGCAAGTACTCAATTTCGAATTGCAGTCACCGAGCGAATTCCGTTGCAGGAAAGCAACACTTCCGGATTGGAAGGCCGATCTCCGCCCCGAAGGCTCGCATCGATCGAACTGCCGTGAGCGGCCCCAATCACCGCCCGCCGGTCGATCTACCCGGTCGGTCCGCTGCGGAGGAGCGCATCGATCTCTTCCATTATTGCGGCTGGCAATGGCCCCATCTGCATCGCCGCGAGATTCTCCCGGACCTGCGCCTCCGACTTGAAACCCGGTATCGGGAAGGTGTTGGGCGAACGGGCGAGAAGCCAGCCCAGCGCGCCTTGAGCCAACGTTCTGCCGCCCGTCTGGAGAAGCTCCCTGAGCTCCGCAAGGCGCTGGAGATAGTCGGCACGTGGCCGTCCGTCCTCGAAGAACCGCACCCAGCTGTGACCGGCCGCGCGGACGTCGTTGTCAGGCAGGCGCGTGTCAGGATTGAACTTGCCGGTCAGAAACCCCATCGCCAATGGCGACCGGTTCAGGCTCGCAAGATCGGTGCTCTCGCACATCGCCAGCATATCGGGCCCGTCCGTGAAGACATTGAGCTCCTGCTGAACCGCGACGAAATGCGGAAATTTCACCATCCGCTTCGCGCTGGCGGCGTTGTCCGTGCTCCAACCCCACAAACGAATGGCACCTTTCTCCGCGAGCTTTTCGAGTGTCTCGCCGGCAGCATCCGCCTGATCGTGCGACAGTTCGCCGACATGTATCTGATAAAGGTCGACATGGCCGGTGCCCAAACGCTGAAGCGAGGCCGTGCAGGCCTGCTCGATATAGCAGGGGCTGACATCCGTGCCGATCAGGGCACGTTTGGCACGGTCGTAGCTATACCCGAACTTGGTTGCGACGATTGCCTCGCCTCTTCGCCCCTTCAGGGCTCGGCCAATCACCTCCTCGCTATGACCCGTTCCATAAGCGTCGGCGGTGTCGATCAGCGATGCACCCATATCGAGCCCGACATGTATCGCGCGGATCGACTGTTCGTCATCGACCTCTCCCCAGCCGTCCGCCTTCCCGTCGAGGGTGAAGAAACCTCCGATCGCCCAACAGCCGAGGCCGATCGATCCGGCGTAGAGGCCGGAGCGGCCCAATGGTCGGTGTCCGATCGCTGATACGTCGCTGGCAAGCATGATCATTCTTCCCTTTGTGAAACGATGCTCGCGAACTATGCCACCGCAAAAACGTCGTCCGAAGTTCCGATTCTGCAGGGTATTTTTCGCCGATGAAAAACCGGACAGGTGCGGTGTAATCCGGCCTCGGCAGCATCGAGCTGGCAGAAAAGTCAGTCAATTCAGCTCGTATGTTATTGCTTGGCGAGACTCATGTTACGCTAACGGCGCATCTCCGGTTGAACGCATGGCGGCCGCTTCTCTTCTCGCCGCCTGCAATCAATCGAAGATGATCGTCAGCAGCGGAGAAAACACCATGAACCGCAACGTTATCATTGGCATTATCGTGCTCGCGATTATCATTCTCGCGGTCATATTCTTCATGCCAGGGACGGCTGAAACGCCCCCGGCGACTGAACCAACTCCCCCGGCTACGACGGAGCCCGCGCCCACAGAACCTGCACCGGCACCGACGACGCCTGCACCCTCTCAATAAAGCCGGCCGATCGCACGCCTCGTTTGGAGACGAGGCGTGCGATCGGATTCTTACTCGATCTCCTCGACCGGCTGCACCAGCTGCGGCCCGAGATGCAGGTAGCGCGTCGCCTTGCGCTTGGCGGCAATGTCGGCCCAGACGCGCTCGACCTGAGCCGCGCTGAGACTTGCCGCGCGTCCGACCTCGTCGGCGCCAAGCCCGTTGTTGAGGCCGAAGAGGCAGAGATCCATCCGGTCATAAGGCAGGGAGAAATAGAACTCTTCCTGCGTCTGCTCGAGCGAATAGGTGTCGGTGGTCGGCGGCCGCCGCCGGATTTCCTCGGGAACGCCGAGATGGCCGGCAAGCGCATAGACCTGCGACTTGTAAAGATGAGCGATCGGTTTGACATCTGCCGCGCCATCGCCGTTCTTGACGAAGAAGCCCTGGTCGTATTCCAGCCTGTTCGGCGTGCCGAGCACGGCGAAGTTCAACCGGTCGGCATGGTAGTATTCGATCTGCTTGCGGGTACGCTGCTTCATGTTCGTGGCGGCGACGATGCCGAGATAGACGGAAGGCGGCATGCGCAGCTTCGTCTGTTTCCCTTCGGGGTCCTGCACCACCAGCGAAGAAATGTTATAGCCGTCGCCTTCGAGCGCATTGGCTATGACGATCTTCGATGCCCAGCCCGGCCCGTAATCGGGGACGAGTTCGCGAATGAAGGCATCGCGCCGCTGATAGCAGCCCATGGCGTCGAGCGTCGGTCCGATGTCCTCGACCACCGCCTGGACACTGAACGTCTCGGCGACCAGCCGGCCGAGGCGCAGGCTTTCCGGATCGGAATCGTTTTCCGGCATGAAAAGACAGAAGACGTTCTTCGCCCCGACGGCGCGTACCGCCAATGCGACCGAGACGCTCGAATCGATTCCGCCGGAAAGGCCGAGTACGAGGCCGCGTTTGCGCAGGCTGCGCAACTGGGCCCGCAATCCGGCGACGATTCGGTCGGCCTCCGCAGCTTCGTCGATTTTCAGCGTATCGGCCGAGAAGACGAGCCTGTTCTGGTCCGGTCGGATATTCATTCTGCGGGCTCCAATGTTTCGGCCGCAAGGCGGCGGCTGACTTTTCCTGTATCCGTCTTCGGCAATTCGGTGCGGAACTCGACGATCTTCGGCACCATGAAATCCTCGAGATGGCGGCTGCAATGACGGATGATGTCCTTCTCCGTCAGCGTCGGGTCCGACAAGACGACGAGAGCGCCGATCGCGGCCCCAAGCACCGGATCGGGAACACCGATGACCACGGCCTCGGCAATTCCCGGATGCGCATGCAGCACGGTCTCGACCTCCTTGGGCGCCACCTTTTCGCCGCGCGTCTTGATGATGTCGTCCTTACGGCCGACAAAATAGAGGAAACCCTCCTCGTCGGTACGGAACAGGTCGCCGGTGTGAAGCACCTTTTCCCATGGATTTGGGCCGGGGCGGAGCATGCGCTCGGTCGCGGCGTCGTTGCGCCAGTAGCCCTGCATCACATGCGGGCCGCGAATGACCAGTTCGCCGGGTACGCCGGGCGGTACGCGGTTCCCCTCGTCATCGACCACAAAGGCTTCGGTATTCGGTATCGCAATCCCGACGGAGCCCGGCCGCCGATCGAGCTCTTCCGGCGGCAGATAGGTGCAGCGCTTGCATTCCGTCAGTCCGTACATGGAATAGAGCCGGGCGCCCGGGAAAAGCTCCCTCAAGCGGGCGATATGGGCCGGCGGCAGTGCTGCCGCGGTGTTGGAGAGATAGCGAAGGCTCGGCAGGAAGCCGGGTTCGAGGTCACGCATCTGCAGGATCATCGCCGCCATGGTCGGCACCAGCGGGAAGCCGGTGACTCCTTCGCTCCGGATGCGGTCGAAGATCGCCTGCGGGAAAGCGAATGACTTTTCGAGCACGAGCGTCGCGCCGAGCCGGATCGCCATCAGCAGCTGATAGAGCCCGTAGTCGAAGGCGAGCGGCAGCACGTTCAGGATGATGTCATCAGGCGTGTTGCGGAGATAGGTGGTGATCGACTCCGAGGCCGCATCGATATTGCGATGCGTCATCATCACGCCCTTGGGACGGCCCGTCGAGCCGGACGTATAGATCAGCATGCCGAGGTCGACGTCGATGCCGCCGTGGCGGACGGGCGCGGGTGCAGCCGTCAGGCATTCCTCGAAGGAAGCGGCACCTTCCGGGATGCGGCCCCCCGGCGCCGCAGTCGAGGCGACGAATGGCGCATGGCCCGGAGCAAGCGCCAGCGCCTCGGCGACCACCGGCATCAGCTTGGCCTGCGTCAGGATAGCCGCCGCCTCGCAGTCGGCGATGATATAGGCAAGCTTGTCAGCCTTGGTCGAAGCGTTGATCGGGCTGAAGGTCGCTCCGGCCTTGAGGATCGCGAAGATCGCGGCGGCTGCCTCCCAGCAATTGTCCATGAAGACCAGAACCCGATCGTTCCGCTTCACGCCGTTTTCGGCAAGGGCGGCGGCGAGGCGGGTCGAAAGATCGTCGAGTTCGGCATAGCCGAGCCGCCGGCGGTCGGTGACCAGCGCCGTCTTTGCCCCGTTGGCCGCGGCGTTCCTGATGAGGAATTGCTCGAACCGCATGATGGTGATGCCCCCGCCCTTCGCCGCTTACGCCGAGACCGGCACGGCGGCTTTCGCTTCGATGAAAGCCGAAATCCGCGCGAGCGAGTCGAGATTTTGCGGGACGATGTCGGCATCGGCCATCACGATCCCGAAATCGTCTTCGATGAAGGCCACCAGTTCCAGAACGCCGGTCGAATCGATGATGTCGTTCTCGATCAGCGAAGCATCGTCGGCGAGTTCGTATGCGCTGTCGCCGAAGAGAAAGTTCTCGATGACGAATGCCTTGACCTTGTCCTTAATTGCTTGGGTCATTCCATTATCCTTTTTTCCAAGGGTTTTTACGCAGCCTCAGCCTTGCGGAGGCTGGTGCCGGTGAATGTCTGCAGCCAGAGTTGCGTCGAGAGGACGCCGACGAAGGCCGCGTTGTCGCGGAAGCCGGAGGCCGGGCGCGACTGGCATTTCTCGTAGAGTTTCGTTACCGCTTTGGCGTTGAAGAGCCCACCGGCGGCGACCGCGTCCTCGCTCATGGCCGACCGCACATAATCGAGTTCGCCCGCGCCGCTGAAGGAGTGGCTGTCCGGTGCGCGATAGGGCTGCTTCGTCCGCCGGCCGATCGCCGGCGGCAGCAGGTCTTTCGTCGCCTCGCGCAGGATATGCTTCTCGACGAGCCCTCTGAGTTTCATTTCCGCCGGCAGCTTTGCGGCGAACTCGACGAGGCGGTGGTCGAGGAAGGGGAAACGGCCCTCGATCCCATGTGCCATCGCCATCCGGTCGCCCTGGCTCGAGAGAATATATCCGGGCAGAAGAAAGCGGCTTTCGAGATATTGAGCCTGGTGCAGCGGATGCCAGCGGCCGAAGGCGGCGGGGAGCCGGCTGGCCAATTCTTCCGCCGCATCATATCCCCTGAGTTCGGCGCGCAGGTCCGAGGAGAAGAACATCTTGGTTGCCGCCGTGCCCTTGAGGCGTGGCCGATGCGAAAAGAGCGGGTCGTCGAGAGCCACGTCGCCGGCACCGAAAAAGGCGGCTAGATACTCGGCCGACTGCTGCTGCAGGCCGGGCAGATAGGGGTAGAGCTTGCGGAAGAGATGCGGCCTGATCCGCGAGCCGGACTGCCGGCCACAGAAACGGCGGACGCGCGCTTCCTTGAAGATATCGTAACCGGCGAATACCTCGTCGGCGCCCTCGCCCGTCAGCACCACTTTCAGACCCGCCTCGCGCACCAGGCCGGACAATTTGTAAAGCGGTGCGGGCGCAGTGCGGATGATCGGCTTCTCCGTAAAGCGGATGACATCGGGAAAGTCCCTGGCGATGTCGCCGGCGCGGCATGCGACTGCGCGGTGTTCGGTTCCGAGTGCCGCTGCCATCTCCTCCTGAAATACGCTTTCGTCATGCTCCGCGCTATCGAAGGTGACGGAGAAGGTGCGCAAGCCTTGGGACGTCATCCCGGCGGCCAGCGCCGAGATGATGGACGAATCGAGGCCCCCGGAAAGATAGGCGCCAACGGGGACGTCAGCCCGCATGCGGATGCGCGTCGCGTCCGTCAGGAGCGCGCGCAGTTCCTCCGCAGCGCGGGTTTCCTCCACATAGGCTGGGCGCTCATCCCGGTCCGGATAGTCGAGCTGCCAATAGGGCCTTGTTGTGATGCCGTTCTGATCGGCGATCATCAGATGCCCGGGCTCGAGCTCATGGATGTCACGGAAGGGCGTACGCGGCGCGATCGGCGCCCAGAGCGTGAATATCTGGTCGAGCGCGATCGGGTCGATCTCTGCGGAGACCCCCGGAACTTCGAGGAGCGCCTTGACCTCGGATGCGAAATAGAGCGTGCCGCCTTTCAAAGTGTGGAAGAGCGGGCGCACACCCATGCGGTCGCGCGCGAGCATCATCCTTCGCCGGCGTGCGTCCCAGATCGCGAAAGCGAAATCGCCGTTGAGGCGAGAGAGACAGTCCTCGCCCATCTCTTCGTAAAGATGGAGGATCACCTCCGTGTCGCTGGAGGTGCGGAAACGGCGGCCCCTGGCGCGCAGTTCGTCGCGCAACTCCACATAGTTGAAGATTTCGCCATTGAAGGCGATCGTCAGCTCGCCGCTTGGGTCGGACATCGGCTGCTGGCCGTCCCCGAGCCCCACAATCGACAGCCGAACATGGCCGAGGCCCGCACCCGCCGCGGTGAAGATCCCACGCTCGTCCGGCCCGCGGTGGCCAATCGCGGCCGTCATCCTTTCGAGAAGGGGCTTACCGTCCCGTATTGAACCAAGATACCCGCCGAATCCGCACATGCCTATTCGCTCTCACGCCCGCAATGACACCCTAAATATAGACTGAATAGCGGCGAGAATAGTTAATCGGGGGCGCTTTTTTCAATAATGGTAAATTGTCTTCTTTGCCTCAATAATAATCAAGGTATCCTTGCGCCGATTAAAATTCATATTTGCTTTGATACATTTTTATACTTATTTTACTAAAATTGGATGCACATACAAAACGTGCAATCTTAACAGATTGATAACGGGACCGCGCGCCGTCAGGTTCTTTCACACTGCAGGACTCGGGGCGTGGAACCGCGTAGTTTCCATTTTGTTAAGAAAAAGCGTCCAATCTTAACCTTTGAGCTGCACATCTCGGAGCACATGATGAGCTACGATTGGACCGGCGAGCGGACACGCCGGATGAAGATGATGAGATATGCGATCGCCATTGCCCTCGCCCTCGGGCTGATCGCCGGCGCGGCATCCTGGACCCTGCAGACCATCTAAGCCGTATCGCATTCGGCCGCCCGGCAGGCAAACGCGCCCGATACATCTTCCCTAACTCGAATTGAGTAAACGCTAAACCTTGACGCGAGCGGGCGCCGGGAGTGAAATCCGGGTTGAGGCGTATGCCTTGAGGCCGCCCGCCGAATGCTATTGAGGAGGCGGCCTCACCAGTTTCGAGGGGGCGATAGGTGGGCCCCGCCGCTTAACCGATCAGCAGCAGCGCGGGTTCACCTATCGGGTCGGTTGCCGGGTTCGAGGCAGACCAAGACGCAATATTCTCACGATGTGCAAAATGGCGCGGGAACAAAGCAGTTCCTTGCGTGTTCTTCGACGCAGCCGCGTGGAGGGTCGAATGCAGAGAAAATTCATGCCGACGGACGTATTCCTGCGCCTCGAGAAGGAATGGCAGCACATGCGCCATGCAAAGCACCATCTCGAGATCGAGGCCGTTCCTGCGAACGATCAGCGCATCGACGGTATCAATGAACTGGAGCCCTCCGCGACCCCGCGGAACGCGCAGAGGAGCTAGTCCGCTTCGTCCCTTGGATTACGATGATCATTGCAAAGATGCAAAAGGGTAGAGCGGGATGCGGGCGCAAAGCTGCACGCATCGCGTCCGCTCTACCCTGGCAGATCGTTCCCCGCGTCCCGGCAACTATGATGTCCGATGCGAACCGCGAAAGAGCGAGCGCATGACGGAAACCATGCTTGCCATGGTAAAGTTCGATATCGCCGCGCTCGAGCGGGCTCATCGCGGTTAGCTTTAACAGCACCGCACTCACGACTTCGTGGCTGCAGAGTAGCGCCGCAGGGGTTATTATCCCGCCCATGGGCCACAGGCTGGAGCGGGATGAGGAAAAATGTGTGCGGATTTCCGCCCGCCTCCCGCGTCTCAACGTCTTGGAATCGATCACGTTCATGTTTTTAGGCCGACCCCACCTAAAAACATCGTGGTCTTGAGAGCTTCGAGCCAAGGGAGCGAACGATGACCTTCACGCGGCGCGCAGTCGTTCAGGGGCTAGGCATCGGCATGTCGCTGCCGCTCGTGCCACGGGCATGGGGCCAGGCTGCCGACCTTACGACGCGGGTCATACCGAAGAGCGAAGAACCGCTGCCGCTCATCGGCCTCGGCACCTGGATCACCTTCAACGTCGGAGACGACCCTGTCCTGATGGACGAATGTGCGGCCGTGATCGGTGCCTTCTTCGAAGGCGGCGGTCGCGTGATCGATTCCTCGCCGATGTACGGATCGTCCCAGCCAACCATCGGCTACGGCCTCGGCAAGCTCGGATATCCGAAGCAGCTCTTCTCGGCGGAAAAGGTCTGGATTTCGGACTCCGGCGAAGGCGCCGCGCAGATCGAAGCATCGAAGAACTACTGGGGCGTCGAAAAATTCGATCTCATGCAGGTTCACAATCTCGTCTCCTGGGAAGAGCACCTGCCCGCGCTCTTCGACATGAAGGCGGCAGGCCGGCTGCGCTATGTCGGCATCACCACCTCGGAGGGGCGCAGGCACCGCGAGATCGAGCAGGTCATGGCGACCCGGCCGATCGATTTCGTCCAGGTCACCTACAATATCCTCGACCGCGAGGTGGAGGAGCGCATCTTGCCGCTGGCGCAGGAGAAGGGCATTGCCGTGATCGTCAACCGGCCGTTCCGGCAGGGCGATCTGATCCGGCAGGTCGAAGACGAGCCGTTGCCGGATTGGATTGCGGAGACCGGCGCTCGCAGCTGGGCGCAGTATCTCCTGAAGTTCATCATTTCGCATCCGGCGGTCACCTGCGCAATCCCGGCGACGACGCGCGTCGACCATGTACGGGAGAATCTCGATGCCGGGAGAGGCATCCTGCCCGATGAGAAGCTGCGCCGCCGCATGGCCGCCTATGTGGAGGCGCTGTGAAGCATGATCCTGTCGCCGCGTGATACGGATTTGACGTGATGTCGGAATGGGCGACCTACACGCTCGCGGATTTCCTCCTGTTTTCGCCGCGCGTCTATTTTCGCCTCGTCGAACGGTACAATCAGGGACTCTGGCCGCTTCAGCTGGTCTTCATTGCGGGCGCACTTGCCATCCTTTTCGCCACCGCAACGGACGGATGGCGCGCTCGCGCCGCGGCCATGGCGACGCTCGCCCTGGCCTGGCTCTTCTGCGCATGGCAATTTCTGTGGCTGCGTTACTCCACCATAAACTGGGCGATGTCCTATGCGACGGCGGCCTTCATGCTGCAGGCCGGTTTGCTTCTTCTCGCGATCCGGTGGACGCAACGCGGCGCATTGCCCGCGAACAGCCTGCGCCGCCGAGGCGGCATCGGCCTGATGGTCTTCGGCTCCCTCGGCTATCCTTTCGGCCCGCTGCTTGCCGGCCGTGCGCCCGCCTCGGCCGAAACCTTCGGGGCAATGCCGGATCCGACCGCTGCCGTGACGCTCGGCGCCCTGGTGGCGCTCATGCCGCAGAAGCTCTGGCTGCTTCTGCCCATTCCGGTCCTCTGGTGCGCCTTCAGCGTCCTCACCCTTCTGGCCATGGAAGATGCAGGCGCCTGGGCGCCTTTCGCGGTAATCCTCGTGACATTTGCCCTCCTTCTCGTCCGACGATGAGGGGAGCTCACTCCTTCACCGCTCCCGTCATCGACGACACGTAATAGTCTACGAAGAAGGAGTAGAGGATGACCACAGGCAGCGAACCGAACAGTGCGCCCGCCATCAGTGCGCCCCATTCGAAGACGTCGCCGCGCACCAGTTCCGTCAGCACGCCGACCGGTACAGTCTTGTTTTCCGAGGACTGGATGAAGGTCAGCGCGTAGATGAACTCATTCCACGAGAGCGTGAAGGCGAATATGCCGGCCGATATCAGGCCCGGTACGGCGAGCGGCAGGATAATCTTGACCAGAATCTGCCAGCGCGTGGCTCCGTCCACAAGCGCGCTTTCTTCGAGTTCGAAGGGGATCGAGCGGAAATAGCCCATCAGGAGCCAGGTGCAGAACGGTATGAGGAACGTCGGATAGGTGAAGATCAGCGCCAGCTTGGAATCGTAGATGCCGAATTTGAAGACGATGAAGGCGAGCGGGATGAAGAGGATCGACGGCGGCACCAGATAGGCGAGGAAGATCAGCAGCCCGACGGGCCGCGCGCCGGTGAAGCGCACCCGCTCGATCGCATAGGCCGCGAACACCGACGCGGCAAGCGACAGGATGGTTGAGCCTACGGCCACCAGCATCGTGTTCCAGAGCCAGCCCGGATAGGAAGTCTCGAAAAGCAGATATTTGATGTGGTCCAGCGTCGGACGGACCACCCAGAACGGGCTGTAATTGTTGTAGTCGGTCAACTGCGCGTTCGGCTTCACCGCCGTGATCGCCATCCAGTAAAACGGGAAAAGCAATACGAAGACGAAGACCGCCATCGGCAGGTAAAGCACGACGATCCGTCGCGGCAGGCGGTTCAGATAGCTCATGCCCTCGGCCGTGTCGGTGAGGACCTCGTCGTTCGTTCGTGTGGTCGAGTTCATTTTGTCCTCCCGCTCAATCCTGGCCGCCCTGCTGCCATTTGCGGCGTTGCAGACCGAAGAAGCTGAACATGATGGCGGCGAGCAGGAAGGGGATCATGGCGACGGCGATCGCCGCCCCCTCCCCGAGCTGCCCGCCCGGAATGCCGCGCTGGAACGAAAGCGTCGCCATCAAATGGGTTGCGTTGACCGGTCCGCCCTTGGTCAGCACGTAGATCAGCTGGAAATCGGTGAAGGTGAAGAGCACCGAGAAGGTCATGACGACCGCGATGATCGGGGTCAGCATCGGCAGCGTGACATAGCGGAAACGCTGCCAGCTGGTGGCGCCGTCGAGCGAGGCTGCCTCCTGCAGCGAAGCCGGGATCGTCTGCAGGCCGGCGAGGAGCGAGATCGCTACGAAGGGAATTCCGCGCCAGACATTGGCGGCGATGACGGAAGCGCGCGCGTTGTTCGGGTCGCCCAGGAAGTTGATCGGCCCGTCGATGATGCCGAGCTGCATCAGCGACCAGGAGATGATGGAAAACTGCGAATCGTAGATCCACCAGAAGGCGAGCGCCGAAAGCACCGTCGGCACGACCCAGGGCAGGAGGACGATTGCGCGGAAGAAGGACTTGAAAGGCAGGTTTTCGTTCAGCAGCAGCGCCAGCCAGAGCCCGAGCACGAATTTCAGGATCGACGCCACGAAGGTGTAGAGCAGCGTGTTGTAGACCGAGAGCCAGAAGACGGAATCCCGGGCCAGGAACTCGTAATTCTCGATCCCGATGAAGACGCCGTCGCGGCCGATGCGTGTGTCGGTGAAGCCGAGCCAGACGCCCAGCCCGAGCGGATAGGTCAGAAAGCAGATCAGAAAGACGGCTGCCGGCAGCATGAACAGGAAGCCGAGCACATTGTTGTTCTGCATCAGCGAAGCCGTGGTGGATGGCTTTCCGGACGGCGTTATGGAGGACATCGGGCTTCTCCGGCTGGAGGAACGGATCTCGAGGCATTTGCCGGCAGCGCTTGCTGCCGGCTTTGGGGGTGGCCCTACTGCATGTTTCCTTTAATCGTATCCGATTAGAGGACAAAAACATGCAGCAGATCAAAGTGCTACAGCGACCTTTGCGCGTCTGATAAGACGCGCGGCGCTGTAGGCCGCGGGGGTCAGACGCGATAATAGCGGTTCGCCCGCCGTTCGGCCTCGATGATGGCATCTTCCGGCGTAGCCTGGCCGGTGACCGCACTGGCGAACATGTCGACCAGGACGTAGTCGGCCATGACACCTGCCGAGGCATAGCCGAGCGGTCCGGCATAGCCGTTCGGCCGCAGCGTCTCCGAGGCGCGCGCATAGGGCGCGTGGATCGGGTCCGATGTCCAGATCGGGTTGTCGGCAAAGGCCTTCAGCGGCTGGCAGCAATAGGCGCTTGATCCCTCGATCCAGGCGTTCATCTGGTCGGCTTCCATCATGAACTTGAGATACGCCTTTGCGGCTTCGGGATATTTGCTGTGCTTGAAGAGCAGGATCGAGCTCGTCTGGTGGAGTTCGACGCTCTGGCCGACCGGACCGACGGGGAAGTTGGTCGTGCGGATGTCGGCCGCGAGCTCCGCAAGGGCCGCGTCCTTCTTGGCCGCATAGTAGAGCGAGACGCCGTTTGCCGTCAGCGATACCTGGCCGGCAAGGAAGGCGCGGTTGTTGTTGATGTCGAGCCAGCTTTCGGTGCCCGGGATGAAAGTCTCGTATAGCGACTTGGCGTAGTTGACCGCCGCGAGCGTCTCCGGGCTGTTGATCGTGACCTTGCCGCTCTCGTCGACCATCTTGCCGCCATGACTCCACAGCAGCCAATGAGCGTAGTTGTTGCCGTCGCCGACCGCTTTGCCGTGGGGGAAACCGGCCGGGGTTCCCTTGGCCTTGAGAGCCTTGCAGAGTTCGAGAAAGCCGGCCGTATCCTTCGGGAATTCACTGAAGCCGGCCGCCTTCATGTGGCTCTCGCGGTAGCAGACGGCGTTGCCGATCGCGGCCAGCGGCATGGCGATGAACTGCCCGTCGCGGCTCGCATAACCCTTCAGGCCGTCGTACCATCCGCCATATTTGTTGCCGAGATAGCCGGCGAGCTCCGTCAGGTCGACGAGCTTGTCCGGATATTGATGTGCGTCGTCGAACCAGCACATCACCATATCAGGACCGGAGCCGACATTGGCGGCAACCGCCGCCTTCGGCCGGATGTCCTCCCAGCTTTCCTTGTCGATGCGGACTTCGACCCCCGTCGTCTCCGTGAACTTCTTGGTGTTGGCGATCCAGGCGTCTTCATCGCCCTTGACGAAGGGCGTCCATCTGAGAAGCCTGAGGCTTGCCCCCTCCTCCGGCTTGTAGCTCGGCTCGGCCTGAGCGAAGGACGGGCGGATGCCCAGACCCGCAACGCCGGCGAGTGCAGCGGAGGTTGCGAGAAAATCACGTCTCTTTATCGGCATGCTACTCCTCCTCAAAATGCGGGAGCGTCTTTCTCAGGCATTCACCGTCCCGCTTGGCGAATGCGGCTTGAGCGATGCCGGCCACTGCCTGACATCTTTATTGGCTCACGAAGGCTACTCCCTTCGTCAGGTACGTCAGCCGACCAGCCGCCGTCCGGTTCCGGCGTCGAACAAGTGCACATGCGCGGCATCGATCGCGAGATGGATCGTTTCGCCGGGCTTGGCATTCACCCTCTCGCGGAAAACACAGGTCACATCGTGGCCGCCGAGCCTTGCAATCAACTGGGTCTCGTAGCCGGTCGGCTCGATGACCGCGATTTCGGCCGGCAGCCCGTTCGGGTCGAGCGCCATGTATTCGGGCCTCAGTCCGTAGACGAGATCCCGCCCCTGGGCGGCTGCCGCCGGCCGCGCTACCGGCAGAGCCGTTCCGTCGGCCGTGAGGAAGACACTCGCATCCTCCGGATCGAGGCGGCCCTTCAGCATGTTCATCGCAGGCGAGCCGATGAAACCGGCCACGAAGAGATTTGCCGGGTTGTCGTAGAGGTCGAGCGGTGCGCCGATCTGCTCGACGATGCCGTCATGCATGACGACGATCTTGTCGGCCATCGTCATCGCCTCGATCTGGTCATGCGTCACGTAAACGGTCGTGGTTTTCAGCCGCTGATGCAATTCCTTGATCTCGGCGCGCATGGCGACGCGCAGCTTGGCATCGAGATTGGAAAGCGGTTCGTCGAAGAGAAACACCTGCGGGTCGCGCACGATCGCCCGCCCCATGGCAACACGCTGGCGCTGACCGCCGGAAAGCTGACGCGGATAGCGGTCCAGCAGCTTCGAAAGGCCGAGGATTTCGGCCGCCACACCGACGCGCTTGTCGATTTCGGATTTCGGTCTGCTTGCCAGCATCAGGGAGAAGGCCATGTTGTCGGCGACCGTCATATGCGGATAGAGCGCATAATTCTGGAACACCATGGCGATGTCGCGGTCCTTCGGCGGCAATCGGTTGACCACCCGGTTGCCGATGCGGATTTCGCCCGCGGTGATGTTCTCGAGGCCCGCGAGCATCCGAAGCAAGGTGGATTTGCCGCAGCCGGAAGGGCCGACGAGAATGACGAACTCGCCATCCTCGATCTCGATGTTCACGCCCTTGATGACGGGGAAAGCACCGAAGGACTTCCGAACATCGACAAAATCCACGCCTGCCATTTGCGTTCCTCCCAGAACTGATCTTTACCCTTGCGGCCGCCAAATTCATCGTTTGCGCGATCGCGCCAGGTTGAAAACCTCTCTATCCGCGGCCGACCAGCGGCATCCTGGTCGCCATCACGGTCATCGTAAGAACATTGGCCGAGAGCGGCAGGCTTGCCATATAGACGACCGCCTCGGCGATGTGCTCGATCGGTATCGTCGGCTCCGCCGCAACCTCGCCATTGGCCTGCAGCACGCCGGTGCTCATCCGCGCCGTCATCTCGGTCGCAGCATTGCCGATGTCGATCTGGCCGCAGGCGATGTCGTGCATCCGGCCGTCGAGCGCCGTCGATTTCGTGAGGCCGGTAATGGCGTGCTTGGTCGCGGTATAGGGCGCCGAATTGGGCCGGGGCGTCTGCGCGGAAATCGAGCCGTTGTTGATGATCCGGCCCCCGCGCGGCGTTTGCGCCTTCATCAGCCGGAAGGCATGTTGCGTGCACAGAAAGGCGCCCGTCAGGTTCGCCGCGACGATGCCGTTCCACTGTTCGAAGGTCACCTCTTCGAGGGCCACGGGCGGCACGTTCGAGCCGGCATTGTTGACGAGGAGGTCCAGCCGGCCGAATTCCGCCCGGACGGCAGCGAAGAGAGCCGCGACCTGATCCGGATCGCCGACATCGCAGACGACCGCGCGGACGATATTGCCGGTCCGCCCGCCGATTTCGCTGGCCGCAGCCTCGAGTACATCCGGACGGCGGCCGGTGATGACGACGCTGTAGCCTTCCGCACTCAAGGCCTGGGCGATGCCGCGGCCGACACCGGTCCCGCCGCCCGTGACCAGCGCGATCCCGCCCTCGGCAGATCCCTTCGCCTGCGCCATCTCAGACCCTCCCACCGAGTTCGTCTTCGATATGGATGCGGATGATCTCGTCGAAATTGCTCTCGGCCGTGAAGCCGAGTTCTCGCGCACGGCCGGCATCGAAGTCGGTCGCCCAGCCGGAGACGATCGTCCGGATGACCGGATCCGGCTCGCGGCGGATGAGGCTCACGGCCTTTTGGCCGGCAATGCGGCCGAGCGCTTCGATCTCCTCGCCGACCAGCGCCGAGAGCCCCGGCATGGTGAGGTTGCGTCGCGGCCCGATCATATCGGTATCCATTCGCGCCGCATGGATGAAGAAGCCCACGGCCGAGCGCGGGCTCGCGAACCAATGCCGGACATTCTCGTCCACCGGCAGGATAGCTTCCTGGCCGACGAGCGGCTCGCGCAGGATGTTGGAAAAGAAGCCGGATGCGGCTTTGTTAGGCTTTCCGGGCCGAATGCAGATGGTCGGCAGCCGAATGCCGATACCATCGAAGAAGCCGCGGCGGGTATAATCGGCGAGCAGCAGCTCGCAGATCGCCTTTTGCGTCCCATAGCTGGTCAGCGGCGTCGTAAAGAACTCGTCGCCGATCTTTTCCGGGAACGGCTGGCCGAAGACGGCGATAGAGGAGGCGAAGAGGACGCGCGGGAGGTAGCGCTCGCGCTGTCCCTCGCGGCGGATCGCCTCGAAGAGCGCACGCGTGCCGTCGAGATTGACGAGATAGCCTTTGTCGAAGTCGGCCTCCGCCTCTCCCGAGACGATCGCCGCGAGATGGAAGATCACGTCGGGCCGCGACGAGATCAGCCGTTCTGCGCTGCCCTCGGTGGACAGGTCGAGGGCAAGCGTCGTCGCAAGGGACGAAAACGCCGGCGGCACGGGCGGCTCAACCACGTCTGCCAATGTCATGCGGGCGATCTCGCGTCCGAGAGAACCGGGCTCCGCGGCCAGCCTTTCGACCAGCTTCCGGCCGATCATGCCGGCGGCACCTATGACCATTACATGCATTTTCGGCGAACCTCCTCCTGTTCAGCCACCCGGTCAGTCCCTGGCTCAGCTTGACTTTCTGTTCCTTCCGTTTGCCTCCTCGTCCGCCAGCAGAGCCTTCGTCGTTTCATAGATCCGGATCAGATGATGGTGGAAGGCGGCGACGACGGCCGCCCGGTCATGCCGCCTCAAGGCGGCGACGATGTCGCTGTGATCCTTGTAGCTCGCTTCGATTGCTCCCGGCCGCGACATGGCGCTGCGCCGGTAATCCATCATATAGGTGTAAAGGTCGGTGACGAAATCGCAGAGCAGCGGATTGCCGCAGGCCCGGTATATCGCCACATGGAACTCGCGGTCGCAGATCAGAAAGCGCATCGCGTCGTCGCCGCAGATCTTCTGCGCGTCGAGAAGGCTGTCAAGCTTGCGCAGCGCCTCTTCATCGATCTTTTCGGCCGCGTCGCCGACCACCTTCAACTCGATGTGAAGCCTTGCGGCGTGAACGTCCTCGAGATCATAGCTGTCGATCGCATTCGGGGAAGCGATGGTCACTGTGACATGGCTGAGATCGACATTCCCGACGCGCGTTCGGCTTCCTTGCGACACCTCGACCACACCGCGCGCCGCCAGCGTCTGGATTGCCCCGCGCACGGTCTCGCGGCTCACATGGAGCACGCTCGCAAGCTCGCGTTCGCCCGGCAGCACATCGCCCGGCCTCAGCATGTTGGTCGCGACCAGCACCATAAGCTTGTCGGCGATGAGGTCGCGCGCGGTACGGCGCTCGAGGCTCTTCCCGACCTTAGGCATATGCGTGAGGATTGGACTTCCATTCACCGCGGCGCCTCCCAACTGATCTACTGGTTGGTCCAGCAGATCAGTATGGCGAATAGAGTGCTTATCGGGAGGCGTGGTCAAGACAGGTTCGTTGCCGCGGCGCACCAAAAATGCAGGGATCCGTTGTGCGGCGCATGAATCGGACGCGTCCGGCCTGCCCCTCATCCGCCTGCCGGCACCTTCTCCCCGTTTTTGACGGGGAGAAGGGACTCGCGGGTACGTCATTGCAACAAATATCGCCGGCGACGTCCCCTCTCCCCGCGCGCGGGGAGAGGGCTAGGGTGAGGGGCAAAATAGAGACAGATTATCCATGATCGTGTCCCTCATGGTCGCCGAGCGACGGCAGGTCGAGGCTGAAGGTTTGGGCAAGGTCGGCGACTTGCTGCGGGCTGAGGTAGCGGGGATTGAGGTTGCGCAGCAACAGGTAGAGCTTGGCCGTCTCCTCCAGTTCCTCCGTCGCAAAGACCGCGGCCTCCAGACTGTCGCCGGCAACGACCGGACCGTGATTGGAGAGCAGCACGGAGGAGTATTTGCCCGCGAGCCCCCGGATCGCATCCGCGACGGCCGGGTCTCCGGGGCGGTAATAGGGCACGAGCGCCGTCTCCCCGGCCCGCATGAGGTAATAGGGCGTCATCGGCGGAAGGGCGGCACGCGGATCGATCTCGGGCAGCATCGTCAGCGCGACAGCATGGGTCGAATGGAGGTGCACGATCGCACGGGCGCTGCCGCGCGTTTCGTAGAGGGCGGAATGAAGGGGAATCTCCTTGGTCGGCTTGTCGCCCGAGACGAGCCGGCCGCCGGCATCGAGGCGCGAAATGCGCGCTGGGTCGAGGAAGCCGAGCGATGCGTTGGTGGGCGTCACCAGCCAGCCGCCGTCATCGAGTCTCATCGATATGTTTCCGGAAGAGCCGGGGGTCAGGCCCCGCTCGAAGAGGGACCGGCCGTAGCGGCAGATTTCTTCGCGAAGACGCATTTCGGACATTGGTGGTCCTTTCCCTTCAGGCTGTAGCGCCTTCGATCAGTTCAAATCCAAGATCGGCGACGTGGGACGGGTGATCGTTGATGACCAACTCGGCCGCCAGCTTTCCCGTCGCGACGCGAGGCGTGCGAATGGTCGTCAGAGGCTGCGGCGTGGCCTGGCCGATGTCGAGGCCGTTATGGCCGAAGAGGGCGAGCCTGGTGGGAACGGAAATGGCGTCTGCAAGGCAATGAAAATATCCGCCGAGCGCCATGTCGTCGTTCGAGAAATAGACCGCATCGAGCCCCGGAGCCCTTCGAAGAAGCTGCTCGAGCGCCGCCCGCCCGTTCCCAACCGAAGAAGCGCCCGCGCGGATTTCCCGATCCACAAGGCGGACGCCGGCCCGGTTCAGCGTTTCACGGAAGCCGTCGAAGCGTTTGCCGGCGCGCGTGTCGCGGTCGAGATCGTGGCCGACATAGCCGATCCGGCGATAACCTCGCTTCAACAGGAATTCGGCGCTTGCGCGACCCGCCTCACGATTGGAAAAGCCGACAGCCAGGTCTATGGCGATCCCGTCGATGTCGAGCAGTTCGACGACACGACAGCCGCTCGCCCGCAGCATCTTGAGCGTGCCCCCCGTATGCTCGAAGCCGGCAAGCATCACCGCTGTCGGCCGCCAGGCGAGCATGGCGGCGACAAGCGCCTCCTCGCGCTCCGGCTCATAGTCTGTCACGGAAAAGACGGCCTGATAGTGATTTTCCTCCAGAACGGCGCCTGCACCCCGCAGCACGTCCGGGAACACGATGTTGGTGAGCGACGGGATGACGAAGGCTACGAGGCGGGATCCGGCCGAGGCCAAGGTTCCGGCGATCCGATTCGGCACGTAGCCAAGCCGCTCGACCGCATCCAACACGCGCTCCCGGGCCTTGCCGGAGAACGAGCCGTGATTGCGCAGCACGCGGGAAACCGTGCTCTCGCCCACGCCCGCGGCTTCCGCCACCTCTGAAAGCGTTACGGTCGTCTGCTGCTTGAAGTCCGTCGTCACTTCGCGCCTATTCCAGTTTGACGTGGCCGTTCAGGGCTACAATCGACTTCATAGGCGGATTTTTTTGGCAGCGCTACCAATTTTGGTTGGCAGCGCTGCCAAAGCTCACTAGAACGGGTGCCTGGCAACCGGAGGAGATGAAATGGCATCGAAGATCGCAGTGCTCGGGCTCGGCTCGATGGGCTTCGGTATGGCGTGCTCGATGAAAGCCGCCGGCCTTGACGTCTTGGGCTACGATGTTGCCCCGCCCGCAGTAGAGCGTTTCGTCGCCAAAGGCGGTCGCGGAGCGGGCACGGCAGGCGAGGCCGTGGCGGGCGCCGACGTCGTCGTTTCGGTCGTCGTGAGCGGCGCGCAGACCGAAGCCGTTCTGTTCGGCCCGGATGGCGTCGCTGGCGCGATGAAGCCCGGTGCCGTCTTCATATCGTCTGCGACCATGGATCCGGCGATCGCGCGCGACCTGGCGCAGCGGCTCGAAGTATTCGGGCTTCACTATCTCGATGCCCCAATCTCAGGCGGCGCGGCAAAGGCGTCGAAGGGTAAACTGACGATCATGGCTTCGGGGTCGTCGCAGGCCTTCGCAGCCGCCCGTCCTGCCCTCGACGCCATGGCTGCCAAGGTTTACGAACTCGGCGACACCGCCGGGACCGGCGCCGCCTTCAAGATGATCAACCAGCTTCTGGCCGGCGTGCACATCGCGGCCGCCTGCGAAGCGATCGCCTTCGCGGCCAAACAGGGGCTGGACCTCGACAAAGTATACGAGGTGATCACCGCCTCGGCCGGCAACTCCTGGATGTTCGAGAACCGCATCCCGCATGTGCTCGCGGGAGATTACGCCCCACTGAGCGCCGTCGAGATTTTCGTGAAGGACCTCGGCATCGTCCAGGATATGGCGCGCGCGGAGCGCTATCCGGTGCCGCTCGTGGCGGCCGCACTGCAGATGTATCTTGCAGCCTCGGGCGCAGGCATGGGGCGCGACGACGATTCCTCCCTCGCGCGGCTCTACGCCCAGCTCTCCGGCGCCACGCTGCCCGGCACGGATAACCCATAAGGAAGACGCGCATGCCCGTTTTTGCCGCCAATCTGACGATGATGTTCACCGAGTGGCAGTTCCTCGACCGCTTCGACGCGGCCGCCGACGCCGGGTTCGCCGCCGTCGAGTATCTTTTTCCCTACGAAGTGCCGCCGGAAGCGATCGCCGAGCGGCTTGCCCGCAACGGGCTCGAGCAGGCGCTGTTCAACCTGCCGCCGGGCAGTTGGGCAGCCGGCGAACGCGGCATCGCCGCCCTGGCCGGCCGCTTCGACGCGTTGAAAACGGATGTCGACAAGGCGCTCGACTACGCGGCGGCGACCGGCGCCAAGCGCCTGCACCTGATGGCAGGTCTTGCTGATCCGCGCGACCCGGAGGCCGCATCCCGTTACCGCCGCTCGGTCGCCTATACCGCCGAGCGCCTGGCCGACGAGGGCATCGATCTCCTGATCGAGCCTATCAATGGCCGCAACATGCCGGGTTACTTCCTCAACGATTTCGGCACCGCCCAGCGGCTCATTGCCGAACTCGCGCTCCCCAATCTGAAGCTCCAATTCGACATCTATCACCGGCAGGTCCTGCACGGCGACGTCGCAATGGCACTCCGCCATCTGATGCCGGTCACCGGCCATATACAGATTGCCAGTGTGCCCTCGCGGCACGAGCCGGATGGCGAGGAGTTGAATTATGGCTACCTCTTTGAAGAAATCGACCGGCTCGGCTATCGCGGCTTCGTCGGCTGCGAATATAACCCGCGCGGCCAGACGCTCGACGGTCTCGGCTGGTTCAAACCCTTTCGACGGAGCTGACCCATGACAATCCTGCTTGGATCGATCGCCGACGACTACACGGGCGCCTCCGATCTCGCGAATACGCTGACGAAGAACGGGCTTCGCACCGTGCAGACGGTCGGCATTCCCGATCCGTCGCTCGCCCTTCCCGACGTCGATGCAGTGGTCGTTTCCCTGAAGATCCGCTCGGTCGCAGCGCAGGAGGCCGTGGCCGCCGCCCTCGAGGCCGAAAGCTGGCTGCGTGGCCGTGGCGCCGGCCATGTGCTCTACAAGATCTGCTCCACCTTCGATTCGACGGATCTCGGTAATATCGGGCCGGTGACGGAGGCGCTTCTGAGCGCCTCGGGCGGCGACATCGCCCTTGTTACGCCGGCATTTCCGGAAACGGGACGGACCGTCTATCTCGGCCATCTTTTCGTCAACGGCCAGCCGCTCGACGAGAGCCCGTTGAAAGACCACCCGCTCAACCCGATGCGCGACGCCAATCTGGTACGGGTGCTCACCCGTCAGTCGCGCGGCAAGGCTGGCCTCATCGACCTGCCGACCGTGACGGACGGAGCCGAAGCGGTTAGGGCGCGGCTCGATCGGCTACGCGCGGAAGGTGCCGCCGCGGCGATCGCGGATGCGGTCTTCGAACGCGATCTCGAAACGCTCGGCCAGGCAGCACTCGAAATGCCCGTTTCGACCGGCGCGTCGGGCCTGGGCCTGGGCCTTGCACGCGCACTTCTGCGCTCCGGCCGGGCGTCGGCAAGGGACGGGGAAGACGGCGCCATCCGCCCCGTCGGCGGTCTTGCCGCGGTGGTCGCCGGCAGTTGTTCGGCGGCAACGCTGAAGCAGCTCGATGCGGCGGAGCGCTATATGCCGGTGCTGCGGCTCGACACGGAAAGGCTCCTGGCCGGATCGGACGAGATTTCCGCGGCAGTCGCCTGGGCCGGGGAACGGACCGCCGAGGGCCCGGTGGCCATCGCCGCGAGCGCCGCACCTGAGGTCGTTTCGCGGCTGCAGGCGCGCTACGGGCGAGAGGCATCCGGGCATGCCATCGAAACGGCAACCGCCGCGATCGCCGCTGAACTGGTAGAGCGCGGTGTGAGACGGCTCGTCGTCGCCGGCGGAGAGACCTCCGGCGCGACCGTCGACAGGCTCGGCATTCCGGCTTTCCTGATCGGCCCGGAGATTGCGCCGGGCGTCCCTCTGCTGAGGACGATCGGTACTGCCGGAAACGACATGTTGCTGGCGCTGAAATCGGGCAATTTCGGCGGCGAGAATTTCTTCGCCACGGCGCTTTCGATGATGCGTTGAGAGGTAAGGCGGGCGGTCCCCCTCGCATCCCGCAAATCGGAACCGAGGAGAGCATGCGGCTTTGCGTTGCCGCAGCGCGTCCGCGCCACGGCCTTCCGGGTCCTCAGTCGTCGTGCAAGGCGCGCGCGATCGGCGGGCCGACATCCAAATTGCGGAATCTGGCCCCGAAACCTGCACGCTCCGGCGAACAGGCCGTGACACCGACCTCGGCATCGGCAGCGGAAAAGGGACAGAGCCGCGCCATTTGCCAGCGTTCCTCGCCAAAGCGGAATTGCACCCGCACCGCATCCCCATGCCGCGTCAGCCGCACCTCCAGCGGGTCCGAAGGCCCCTTGGCGTGCAACGGTATGACCGACCAGTCCGATACGCCGCGCGTCACGACCACGCTGAAATGCATCAACCCGTCGGTATATTCGATACCGCATTTGATCCAGTTCCGTTCGTCGACCCGCAGCATCAGACCGGCCTGGTCGTAAAGCTGCTCATACTGGCCGACGATCGTCGCCGAGGCGCTGAAATCGCCTGAAACCGGACGAAGATAGGCATGTCCGCTATCGCGCACGAAGCCGTAGAAGGTTTCGCGCCAGAAATCCGTATTGCCGTCGGTCTTGAGCGACAGATCGCGATCATCACCCTCCCAGCTTGCCGGCTCGTTCAGCCAGCGATACGCGCTTGCCATTCTGTCCCTCCATCCATCCCGCGTTTTAGACTAATTGTTCGGCAGTTGTCGCGCACCCCACTCGTTCTTCGGGATCGCCTTGCCGATCGCGAAGCTGAAGGAAGTGACCGATGTCGTCTCCGGGCTCACTTTGCATTTGAAGTCGATGGCGTACCATGTCGACCGGCTGCGAAAGGCGCCGCCGTCGGCGTTCAGTCCCGTTTCCGAGATGAAGCCCCCGGCAGGGCCGAAGGGAACGAGCATGTCCGGAAAGGCGCCGGGCATGTCGCGTCGCACCTGCTCGAGCGCCTCGATGCTGCAGAGCTGTACGATCCGCTTTTTCGGCGGCAGCCTGCCGATCGCCTGTTTCACGCGCGGGTCCGACAGGGCGTTTTCAGAATAGAGTTCCTTCGCCTGGACGAACTGGCTCGACTCGCGCTCGGCCTTCGCATCGGCGGGTTGCTTCGGTTCCGCCCTCGCTTCCTCCAGAACCGGTTTCTCCTGGGGAACAGGTGCAGCCGGCGGCGCGGCTGCAGCATCGGCCGCCTCGTTCGCTGCGCTCCGGGCATCGACGCGCAATTCTGCAAGCGCCGTCCTGCTTTCCGCCGGCTTTTCGCTGGCGGTGTTCTCCGCTTTTGCCGGGGCGGGCCGCGAGGCCTCCGGCGCCTCGCTCGGCGTTTCGGTCTTCTTCGGGGCGGCCGGTGGCAACTCGGGCTGAGGCGGCTTTTCCTTTTCGACCGGCGCTGCCGCCGACTCGAATGCCTCAGGCTGAGGACGCGCCTGCTCGCTCTTGGCCGCGTTCGGTTTTTCCTCGCGCTTTTCCGCATCCTTCGGCTGCGGAACGAGCTCTACGCTCACGCTTTGCTCCTTTGCCGGCGCAGACAGTTCCGGCAGCCGAACCAGCAGCAGCAAGGCGAGCGCCAGGTGCAGGGCGAGCGAAGTCGGCATGCCCCAACCGGTTTCTCCCCACATTTTCCTGGCGAAGTGCTGCATTGCTCAAAGGTCACGGACTCGGAAGCACCGAACCTAAGAGTTCGAGCGCCCCGCAACAAGTGCGGGACGCGGCGTCAGTCAAGCGTATTCGACCCGATAGTGCTTTTCGAAGAAATGCTCCTCGAGATTACATCCGCTGCCGCCGCGGTCGATGACGACGAATTCGGAGGTCGAACGAAGCGGCGTCAGAATTCCGTGCCAGACATTTTGCGCGATATTGACGCCCTGACCCGGCGCAGTCTCGAAGGCGATCGGCTCGCCGGGTTCCCCGGCTTCGTCGGGCGCGACGACCACGAGGAAGGGATTTCCGGTCAGCGGGATGAAGGCCTGGCTTCCGAGCGGATGCCGTTCCACCATCTTCAGCGTCAACGGAATGTCGTAGGGTTCACCCTTCAATAGGCTGACCAGCGTTCGGGCTTCCGGACCGCTCGTCTCCACCTTCGCAAGGTCGTGGTAGCGGATGCATTTGCCGGCGTTGATCGGGAAGCTCTTCGCATCATCAGGCTCGATGACGTCGCCGAAGGGCGCAAACGCGCTGTGCGAAAGCGGGCGGATCGGTAGTGGTATCATGGTCTTTCCTCCCTGGTGGACCAATGGTCTTTGGGCGCCGGCACCGATCACTGGATCAGCACCGCCCTGAAATCATTGACGTTCGTGCCGGTCGGTCCCGGCTTGAAAAGGTCTCCAAGCGCATCGAAGGCCGCCCAGCTGTCGTTTTTCTGAAGCAGGGCGGCAGCATCCAGGCGCCGCGCCAGCAGGCGCGCGATCGTCGTATGATCGGCGAAGGCGCCGGCATTGTCCTCGGATCCGTCGATGCCGTCGGTATCCGCGGCGAGCGCCGAGATCCCGGCGATGCCGTCGATGCCCAGCGCCAGCGACAGCAGGAACTCGCTGTTGCGGCCGCCGCGTCCCTCGCCCCGGACCGTCACCGTCGTTTCGCCGCCCGAAATGAGGAGGGAGGGCTTCGGAAAGGGCCGGCCGCGCAGCGCCGTCTCGCGTGCGATCGCCGCATGAACGAGCCCGACGTCGCGCGCCTCCCCTTCGATTGCATCGGAAAGAATGAAGGCCTCGACACCCGCGGCCCGGGCCTTGGACGCCGCGGCCTCCAGTGAGACGCCTGCCGAAGCGATCAGTCGCACCTCGTTGCGGGCAAAGCGCGGATCGGAAGGTCTCGGCGCATCCGCCGCAGCGCTGGCCAGCCAGCGCATGACCTTTTCCGGCAAAGCGAGACGATAGCGCTCGACGATCTTCAGGGCATCCTCGCGGCTCGCATCATCGGCGATCGTCGGGCCGGATGCGACCAGCGCCGCGTCGTCGCCGGGAATATCGGACACGACGAGGGAGACGACCCGGGCCGGATGCGCGGCCGCGGCCAGGCGACCGCCCTTGATCAAGGAAACGTGCTTGCGTAACGCGTTCATCGCGCTGATCGGCGCGCCTGACGCAAGAAGCGCCCGATTGACGGCGATTTCATCCTCGAGCGAAAGCCCCGGCGGCGGTGCGGGCAGGAGCGCCGACCCGCCGCCGCAGATCAGCGCGACGACCAGATCGTCCCCGGTCAGGCCGCTGACTGCCGCAAGGAGCCGCTTCGACGCCTTCAGCCCGCCCTCGTCCGGCAAGGGATGGGAGGCTTCGAGTACCTCGATGTTCTTGCAATGCGCGCCGAAGCCGTAGCGCGTAACGACCACGCCGCTGAGCGGCCCGTCCCAGGCGGATTCGAACGCCCGGGCCATCTGAGCAGCGCCCTTGCCGGCTCCGATGACGACCGTTCGCCCCTTCGGCCGCTCAGGCAGATTGGCGGCGATGACGCGTTCCGGATCCGCGGCGGATACCGCAGCGGCGAACAGGCTCTCCAGGAATTGACGCGGGTTGGCGATGGCGGCCATTGTTCCTCCCGTTTGAGAAATGCGCGGGCGGCGGCTCCTCCTTCCGCCGCCCGGATGCATGATCTCCACGGCGGATGAGGCCGCCGGCGATCATGCGCTTCCTCGATCGTGACTTACGCGACCTCGTGGTTCGCCATCCGTTCGAGCGCCCGTACGAGTCCGGAGTGGTCGAGCCCGCTGTCGCCATTGGCGGCGCAATTGTTGAAGAGCTCCTGGGTCGCCGCCGTGTTCGGCAGCGAGATGCCGAGGCTTTTCGCTCCCTGCAGCGCGAGGTTCAGGTCCTTCTGGTGCAGCGAGATGCGGAAGCCCGGCTCGAAGGTACGCTTGATCATCCGATCGCCATGAACTTCGAGAATGCGCGACGATGCGAAGCCGCCCATCAGTGCCTCGCGGACGCGGGCCGGATCGGCTCCTGCCTTGGACGCGAAGACCAGCGCCTCGGAGACTGCCTCGATGGTCAGCGCCACGATGATCTGGTTTGCGACCTTGGTGACCTGGCCGTCGCCGCAATCGCCGACCAGCGTGATGTTCTTGCCCATCAGCTTGAAGAGCGGCAGGGCGCGTTCGAAGGAGCTCGGCTTGCCGCCGGCCATGATGCTGAGAGAGGCGTTCTTGGCGCCGACCTCGCCTCCGGAAACCGGCGCGTCGATATATTCGGCACCGGTCTCGCGGACCTTCTTGGCGAACTCCTTCGTCTCGATCGGCGAGATGGAGCTCATGTCGATGACGAGCTTGCCCTCACCGAGACCGTAATAGACGCCATTCTCACCGAACAGGACATCCTTCACTTCCGGCGTATCCGGCAGCATCAGGATGATCGTGTCGACCGTCTCCGCGAGCGCCTTCGGCGTTTCGACGATTCCCAGCCCGTTGTCGACGAGCTCCTGGCGCGGCGGGATGACGAATTTGGACGTAATGATCTTGTGGCCGGCATCCTGAAGGTGGCGCGCCATCGGCGTGCCCATGATACCCAGTCCAATGAAACCGATAGAGGCCATCGTGCTTAGCTCCTGATTTGGATGATGTCTGCGGATTGTTTGCGCTTGCGCTCGCTGCCGAGCCAGCCAAGTCCTTCCGCCGTCGTCGTCAGCGGCTTGTATTCGCACCCGATCCAGCCGTCGTAACCGGCGGCTTCCAGCGCGTCGAAGACGAAGGGGTAGTTGATCTCGCCGGTCCCCGGCTCGTTGCGCCCGGGATTGTCCGCAAGCTGTATGTGCGCGATCTTTTCGCGGTAGCGCCCGTAGGTGCCGACGAGTTCGCCCTCGGTGCGCTGCTGGTGGTAGAGGTCGTACTGGATGAAGAGGTTGTCGCTACCGACCTCCTCGATGATCGACGCCGCCTGCCCGACCGTGTTGAGATAGAAGCCGGGAATGTCGAAGCGGTTGATCGGCTCTATCAGGAGGCGGATGCCGCACTTTCCGAGTTCGGCCGCCGCAAGCTTCAGATTGGCGACGAGGGTCGTGCGCAGCACGCTGTCGGGCACACCGTCCGGGGCGACGCCCAGGAGGCAATTGACCTGGCGGCAGCCGAGCGCGGTCGCATAGTCGATGGCGGCTGCGACCCCCTTGCGGAATTCGTCGATCCGATCCGGCAGGATCGCAATGCCCCGCTCGCCGCCTGCCCAGTCGCCGGCCGGCAGGTTGTGCAGCACTTGCGTCAGGCCGTGGCGGTCGAGTTCGCCGCGCAGCGCCATTTTCTCGAATTCGTAGGGAAAGAGATATTCCACGCCTTCGAACCCCGCCTTGGCGGCCAGTGCGAAACGGTCGAGGAACGGCGCCTCGTTGAACAGCATGGTCAGGTTCGCAGCAAATCTCGGCATGCGATCACTCCTCTGTGGTAAAGCTGGATGCGGGCGGAACCGCGTGAGGATCTTCAATCGAGAAGGGCGCCAATCGCGGTCGGGGCATCCTCGCCGCGCTCGGCGAGTTCCTCGAACTCGACGACCGCGTTGATGTCCGCGCCCATCGCGATGTTGGTGACCCGCTCCAGGATGAACTCGATGACGACGGGCACCTGGTGCTCTTGCATCAGCGCCTGCGCCCGATCGAAGGCGTCGGCGAATTCGTTCGGACTCCTGACACGGATCGCCTTGCAGCCGAGCCCCTCGGCAACCGCCACATGATCGACCCCGTAGCCCTTCTCCGCGTCGCCGTCGGCATTGATGTTTTCGAAGGCGAGACTGACCTCGAAATCCATGTTGAAGCCGCGCTGCGCCTGACGGATAAGCCCGAGATAGGAATTGTTCACGACGACATGCAGGTAAGGCAGCTTGTGCTGGGCGCCGACCGCGAGCTCTTCGATCAGGAACTGGAAATCGTAATCGCCGGAAAGCGCAACGATTTGCCGGTTCGGATCGGCGGCCCGCACGCCGAGTGCTGCCGGCAGCGTCCAGCCGAGCGGACCGGCCTGGCCGCAATTGATCCAGTTGCGCGGCTTGTAGACGTGCAGGAATTGCGCGCCGGCAATCTGGCTCAAGCCGATCGTCGAGACGTAGCAGGTGTCGCGACCGAAGGTCTTGTTCATCTCCTCGTAGACGCGCTGGGGTTTCAGCGGGGTCTGATCGAAATGGGTCTTGCGCAGCATCGTCCGCTTGCGCTCGCGGCACTCCTCGGCCCAGGCAGACCAGTCGCGCAGCTTGCCGGCCGTTTTCCATTCGGTTGCGACGTCGAGGAAGAGCTTGAGCGCGGCACCCGCGTCGGAGACGATGCCGAAATCGGGTGCGAAAACGCGGCCGATCTGCGTCGGCTCGATATCGACATGGATGAACTTGCGGCCTTCCGTATAGGTCGGGATGTTGCCGGTGTGGCGGTTTGCCCAGCGGTTGCCGATGCCGAAGACGAAATCGGAGGCGAGCAGCGTCGCATTCCCGTAACGATGCGAAGTCTGCAGGCCGCACATGCCCGCCATCAGCGGGTGGTCGTCCGGGATGACGCCCCATCCCATCAGCGTTGGAACGACCGGAACGCCGGTGATCTCCGCGAATTCGGTAAGGAGATCGGAGGCGTCCGCATTGATGATGCCGCCGCCGGCGACGATCAGCGGCCGCTCTGCCTCATTGAGCATGGCGAGCGCCTTTTCGGCCTGGGCACGGGTGGCGGCAGGTTTGTAGGCGGAGAGCGGCTCATAGGTTTCCGGATCGAATTCGATCTCGGCAAGCTGGACGTCGACCGGCAGGTCGATGAGGACCGGCCCCGGCCGACCCGAGCGCATCAGGTGGAAGGCCTTCTGGAAGACGAAGGGGACCAGCGCCGGCTCCATGACGGTGACCGCCCATTTGGTGACCGGCGCCGCGATCTTCGCGATGTCGACCGCCTGGAAATCCTCCTTGTCGAGACGCGCGCGCGGCGCCTGCCCGGTGATGCAGAGGATCGGGATCGAGTCGGCGGATGCCGAATAGAGGCCGGTGATCATGTCCGTGCCGGCCGGGCCCGAGGTGCCGATGCAGACACCGATATTGCCGTGCTTGGCGCGGGTGTAGCCCTCCGCCATGTGCGAAGCGCCCTCGACGTGGCGAGCGAGTATGTGACGGATCGATCCGCGCGCCCGGAGGGCCGAGTAGAAGGGATTGATCGCCGCGCCGGGCACGCCGAAGGCGCAATCGATCCCCTCCTTTTCCAGAACATAAACCGCTGCATCGACTGCGCGCATCTTGGCCATGGGAACTCCTCCTGTTTGAACGGAAGGTAAATCCATACTGCACCTATTTCAACGAAATTATGGAAATCATTCCCATCATATGGAAATAAAGATTTTCAACAAATAGGAGAAAATCGGATGCAATGGCTGTAGAGCATGATCTCAGGCGGCAACTGATTTGGAGACTTGCATGGAGGCGAACGGCAAGGGGAAGAGGGGGCGCAAGGCGGGAGAGAATGCCGCGCCCGCTTCCGTTCAGGTGCTGGACAGGAGCCTGTCCCTGCTGGCGATCATCGCCGAAGGCGACGGCTCGACCCTGACCGCGCTTTCGGAGCGGTCAGGCATGGCGCCTTCGACCGTTCACCGGCTGCTGACGTCGCTCGCCCAGCACGGGATGGTGGCGAACGACGCCGAGGCCGGCACGTGGACCGTCGGCGTCAAGGCGTTCGAGATCGGCAACGCCTTCCTGCGCTTTCGCAAGCTCGGCACGATCAGCCGTCCGTTCCTGAAGCGGCTCATGGACGAAAGCGGCGAGACGGCGAATATCGGCGTAGAGGAAGACGGCGACGTGGTTTTCATCTCTCAGGTCGAAAGCCACGCGCCGATGCGCGCCTTCTTCCGTCCCGGGCGGCGGGGCCCGATCCACGCATCCGGCATCGGCAAGGCCATACTTTCGACCTGGTCCGATACGGAGATCGCCAAGACCCTGAGCGGCAGAACGCTGGCGTGCTTTACCGGGCGGACGCTTGCCACGCTGCCGGACCTGATCCGCAATGTTCAGGAGATCCGCTTTCGCGGCTGGTCGGTCGATGACGAAGAGCACACGCTCGGCATGCGCTGCATTGCAGCCCCTCTCTTCAACGAGTACGGCGAGGCGATCGGCGGCATCTCGATCTCCGGCCCCACCGTTCGCATCGACAACGAGAGACTCGGCGTGCTCGGTCCCGCCGTGCGCCGCACGGCGGACGAATTGACGCGCGCAATCGGCGGGCATAGACCGGAGGAAGGCTGAAGGCGCGTTGCATCCAGCCACTCTTGTGTGCTGTGCTTCGAAGTCCTTATCGGCGGCGCTCTCATCCGGCCTGCCTGCCACTTTCTCCCCGCAAGCGGGCGAACGAGACTGGCGGACCTTCACCTATCCCACCTCGGCATCGATCCCGTTATCCGGCAAACCTTGCGCGGCCTCCAGGAAAGCCGCGATCACAGCTGCGGGGTTCGGCCGGCTGATGACGTACACGTCGGCTTCCGGCGCAGGGTCGGCGAGCGGCCGGTAGACGACGGCCGGCCGCGAAAGAGTCCTGATGCATTCCGGGACGAGTGCCACGCCGAGGCCGGCTGCAACGAGGCTGGTGAGGGAATAGGATTCCACCACCTCGTTCGTGATATCAGGTACGAATCCCGCCGCTACGCAGCAATCATGCAGATAGCGGGCAAAGCGGGAGTCCGCGAGCCTCAGGAAGACGAAGTTTTCCTTTCGGAGATCACCGAGCTCGATCGTCTCTGAACCCGCCATGCGATGGTGCTCGGGCAGGGCCACGCCCACCTTCTCGCGCCAGGCGACATGCGCAACGAGGTCCGGATTGTTTCGGGGCCTGCGCACGAAACTGAGGTCGGTGCGATGGGAGAGCAAAGCCGCCTCCTGCGCCTCGGGGTCCATCTCATGGATACGGACGAACACGCCGGGCCATGCATCCCGGAACCGCGCGATCAGGCTGGACAACGGCCCCAGCAGCACCGAGCCGGTCGTTGCTATGTTCAGCGTTCCCACCTGCCCGGAACCGATGGCGCGCGCCTGATGGGTTGCGTGCTCTACCTGACCGAGAATCATCCGGGCATGTTCGAGAAAGTCGGCACCCGCCTCGGTCAGCTCGACATTGCGGCTGGAACGCTCGAAGAGCCGCGTGCCGATTTCCGCCTCCAAGTCCCTGATCTGCTGGCTCAATGGCGGCTGGGAGATGTTGAGGCTCCTCGCCGCCGCCGTAAAACTGGCGGCCTCGGCTACCGCAACGAAATAGCGCAGGTGACGTAGCTCCATCGCGAAGTCCTATCGATACATCGTTACTCTGGATCGAGTTGAACAATATATTGGACGTATCGCGGAGCAAGACGGTAAAGTCGTTGAAGAGAGGCGGAGGCACCGTCTCCGCCACGCATCTCGATGGGACACACATGCAGAAGAACTACTATTTTCCGGAAGGCGGCCATCCTCCTCAGACCAACCTGCTTTCCGACCGCGCCATCTTCACCGAGGCCTATGCGATCATTCCAAAGGGCGTCATGCGCGACATCGTGACGAGCTACCTGCCCTTCTGGACGAATACACGGCTCTGGGTCCTGTCGCGTCCGCTTTCCGGCTTCGCCGAGACCTTCTCGCAATATATCATGGAGGTCGGCCCTTCCGGCGGCAGCAACCGGCCGGAGACGGATCCCCGCGCCGAAGCCGTGCTGTTCGTGGTGGACGGCGAGTTCCATCTGACGCTCGGCGATGACACGCATCTGATGCAGTCCGGCGGCTATGCCTTTATCCCGCCCGGCACCGAATGGAGCCTCAGAAACGAATCCGGCGCGCCAACGCGATTCCACTGGATCCGCAAGGCCTATGAGAAGGTCGAAGGGGTTCCCCTTCCCGAACCGATCGTCACCAACGAACGCGACATTCCCCCCACGCCGATGCCGGAAACGGACGGGCGCTGGGCCACCACCCGCTTCGTCGATCCTTCCGACATGCGCCACGACATGCACGTCACGATCGTGACCTTCGAGCCCGGCGGCGTCATCCCGTTCATGGAAACCCATGTGATGGAACACGGCCTCTATGTGCTCGAAGGCAAGGCCGTGTACCGCCTCAACAACGACTGGGTGGAGGTGGAAGCCGGAGACTATATGTGGCTCAGGGCCTTCTGCCCGCAGGCCTGCTATGCCGGCGGACCGGGCAAATTCCGCTACCTCCTCTACAAGGACGTGAACCGCCATATGACGCTCGGCAACCCGGGCAGACTCGCCTGATATTGCAGCCTGCCGCGATCCGCCATAGCTTGCACGCATGGCGACGCCTAAGCTGGAGGCCTACCGCAAGAAGCGGAATTTTTCGAAGACGCCCGAGCCGGTCGGAAATCTGACCGGCGGCGGCAACCGCTTTGTCGTGCACAAGCATCACGCGACCGCCGACCATTACGATTTGCGACTTGAGGTCGACGGCGTGCTGAAAAGCTGGGCGGTGCCGAAGGGCCCGTCGCTCAATCCGGCCGACAAGCGGCTGGCGGTGGAGACGGAGGACCATCCCCTCGACTATATCGACTTCGAGGGCGTGATCCCCGAAGGCGAATATGGCGGCGGTCCGATGATCGTCTGGGACAAGGGCGTCTGGGCGCCCATGGGCGATGTCGATGACGACCTGCGCAAGGGCGCCTTCAAGTTCCGCCTGGCAGGGGAGAAACTCAACGGCGGATGGATGCTGGCCCGTCTGAAGCCTCGCCCGGGAGAGGAGGACCAGCGCAACTGGCTCCTTTTCAAGGAGCGCGATCCGGCCGCCGACACATCGATCGATATCCTTGCCGCCCGGCCGGAAAGCGTCAAATCCGGCCGGCGGATCGAGGAACTGGTGGAGAAGCCGAAGGCTCCGCCAAAACCGGTCAAGCTCAGTCCCGGCGCGCTTGCCGGTGCGGTCAAGGCCGCACCACCCGAACGCATCGAACCTCAACTCGCAACACAGACGATTCTCCCCCCGGAAGCCGAAAAGGACTCGAAAAAGCCCGAGCTCTGGCTGCACGAGATCAAGTTCGACGGCTATCGCACCCTGGCCCATGTGGCGGACGGAAAGGTGCGCCTCGTCACCCGCGGCGGGCTCGACTGGACGAAGCGCTACGGAGACCTGCCGGAGGCTTTCCGGCGGCTGCCGTGCCGCGATGTGATCATCGACGGCGAGATCGTCGTGCTGGACGAGACGGGAGTCAGCCGCTTCGCGCTGCTGCAGGATGCGCTTTCCACCGGCGCCGGCAACAGCCTCGTCTTCTACGCCTTCGATCTCCTGCACCTCAACGGCTGGAATCTTTTCGACGTCCCGCTCGAAAAGCGCAAGGCACTGTTGAAGCAATTGCTTGCAGGGCAGGTCTCAAGCCGCTCGGCGATCCAGTTCAGCGATCATGTGGTGGGCGAAGGGCGCGCGCTTTACGAGCGGGCCTCCGAGATGGGCCTGGAAGGGATCGTCTCCAAACGCGTCTCCGCCGCCTACCGAAGCGGCCGATCGAAGACCTGGACCAAGACGAAGGCTTTGCAGGCGGAGGATTTCGTGATCGTCGGCTACACCGTTTCGGAGGCGGCCGAGGGCATTGCGTCGCTTGCACTCGGAGAGTGGGCCGACGGCGAGCTGGAATATCGCGGCAAGGTCGGAACCGGCTTCGACGCGCAGATGCTCAAGGAAATGCTCGCAAGGCTCGAACCCTTGCGCGCCGGCGCCGCAAAGCTCGAAGGAGCGCCCAAGGAGATCATCTGGGTGCGGCCCTTGCTCCGGGCGCATGTCCACTACGGCAACCGGACGACCGACAACGTGCTGCGCCATGCCGTCTTCAAGGGGCTCCGCGACGTGGAACTGTCGACGCCGGTTTCCATGTCGAGAAAGCGCCTGATCTCGGACGCGGACCTCGCAGGCATATCGATCACCAACCCGACCCGGCGGCTCTTCGGCAAGTCCGGCCCGACCAAGCTCGACCTCGCCGTCTATTACGCGATGATCGGCGATTTCATGCTGCCGCATATTCTCGGCCGTCCCGTTTCGCTGGTGCGCTGCCCGACCGGCCGGACGCAGGATTGCTTCTTCCAGCGGCATCCTTTTACAGGCATGCCCCCTTCCATCGCGACGTTCCAGGCAACCAACTCGGAAGGCGAGGCGAAAACCTACCTGTCGGTCGAGGACGCAAAAGGATATCTGGCGTTGGCGCAGTTCGGCGTCGTCGAATTCCACAATTGGGGAACGACGCGCAAGCTGCTCGGCAAGCCGGATCGCGTCGTCTTCGATCTCGATCCCGGCGAGGGCATCGCCTGGCGCGAGGTGGTCGAGGCCGCGATCCACATCAAGGCCGAACTTGAGGCGCTCGCCCTCGTGCCCTTCGTAAAGACATCCGGCGGCAGGGGCGTGCACGTCGTCGTACCGGTCGTGCCGAAGCTCGACTGGAAGAGATTCCACCAGGCGACAAGCGCGCTCGCGACCCGTCTCGCGGCCACCGCTCCGGACACCTTCACCACCACCATGGGGAAGGACAATCGCATAAGGCGCATTTTCATAGACTTCCATCGCAACGCCCGCAGCCATACCTGGGCGGCCCCCTATTCGCTGCGCGCCCGCACCAATCTGCCTGCCTCGACCCCGCTCAGCTGGGCCGATCTGGAGACTATCGACGCTCCGGCGGATTTGAACTATTCTTCGCTGCCGGGCCTTCTGGCCACGTCCGGCGATCCCTGGGCCGATATCGACGACTTCGCGAGGGATCTGCCTATACTGTAGTCGTTGAGGCGCGGGATGCAGGCGGAAACCGCATGCACTTTCCTCATCCCGCTCTGGCAGATGTGATCGTAGTGCCGCGTAGGAGACAACCATGGCACCCAGGGCAAGTTGGAAAGGCTATATCAGACTGAGTCTCGTGAGCTGTCCGGTGAGGCTTTACCCCGCCACCAGCGCAAGCGAGCGCATTTCCTTCAATCAGCTTCACAAGGACACCCATAACCGGATCAACATGAAGCCCGTCGATCCGGAGCTCGGCCTCGTCGAACGTTCGGACCTCGTGAAGGGCTACGAATACGAAGACAAGAAATATATCATTATCGAGGACTCGGATCTGGAAAGCGTCCGGATCGAATCCAATCACACGATGAACATCGAGGCTTTCGTCGACGCGAGTTCCGTCGACGTCATTTACCAGGACGCCCCCTACTATCTGGCGCCCGACGGGGCCATGGCCGAGGAAACCTTCGTCGTCCTGCGTGAAGCTCTGCGCCGAAGCGGAAAGCTCGCGATCGCCCGTCTCGTGCTGTCCAGCCGCGAAAGGGTGGTGACCATCGGTCCGCGCGAGACCGGAATGTTCGTCTGCACCTTGCGCAATCCCAACGAGGTACGCGGCACGGCCGATTATTTCGGCAACATCCCGGTCGGCAAACCGGATCCGGAGATGCTGCAGCTTGCCGAAGCGCTCATCGAGCAGAAGACGACGACCTTCGACCCGAAGCAGTACGAGGACCGCTACGAGGTCGCGCTGATGCAGATGATCCGCGAGAAGCTCAAGGGTCACAAGCCGATCATTGCGCAGGCGCCCGAACGCGGCAACGTCGTCAATCTCATGGATGCCCTGAAAGCGAGCCTTTCCCAGGCCAAGCCGCCCGCCAGGAGCAAGCCCAAGGCGGAGCCCGCAGCAAAGGAGCCCGCTGCCAAAGCCGCGGCGGCGAAACGCGTAACGGCTAAACCCGCGGCCAAGAAGAAAGCCTGATGGCGGTTGCCGGTCGGACATTCGGTATCGTGGGCGCGCTCGCCGCCTTTCCACGGCGGCTGGCGGCGCGCGAGGTCGAGCGCCAGGGCGGGCACCTCAGGCGCGGTGTCAACCGGCAGACGAAGTTCGTGGTCTTCGGACGCGGGCTGCTCGCAAAGGCGTCCGAAGCGGAGATCGAGGCCCGCTTCGACAGCGAAAGCCGGGAGCACCGGCGCGTACTCGGCGAAAACGGCTTCCTCCGGCTGCTCGGACTGGCCAGCGCGCCGGAAACATCGGCGCTGACGCGGCAATCGCTCCTCGACCAGTCCGGGCTCTCTCCTCGCCACCTCGATCTTCTGTCGTTATTCGACGCTTTCGAGCATGACGCCGAGCCCTATTCGTTCCGCGATCTGATCCTCGCCAGAAAATATGCGGGGCTGATGGCCAGCGGCGCCGGCTGGGGCGCGATCGCGCGTTCGGTCCACCGCTCCGGAAACGTTGCCTCCCTCACGGCGCTCTCGCTGCACCATGAAGGCAAGGATACGATCTATGCGCGACGCGCCGAGGGCTTGAGCGAGCTCGACGGTCAATTGCTGCTGGACGTCGGATCCCCCGACGAGGAGGCGCTCGAAGATCTCTTCGCTCAGGCCGAAGCGGCCGAAGAGGCGGGGGAATACGACGAGGCGGCCGCGTTCTACCGGCGCTATCTCGCCATCGACCGCACCGACGAGGTCGCAGCCTTCAACCGCGCCAACTGCCTCAGGGCCGCCGGGCGGGAGGCCGAAGCGGCACATGACTATGCCCGCGCCATCAAACTCGATCCCTGCTTCGTCGAGGCCTGGTTCAATCTAGCCGGACTGATGGGCGAGCGTGGCCGCCCGGACACGGCCAGGCGGCATCTGAGGAGAGCGATCGAAATCGATGGCGATTACGCCGATGCCATCTTCAACCTGGCGAAGCTGGAGTTCGATGCCGGCAATCTCGCCGAAGCCCGCCGCTGGTGGATGCGTTACCTCGAGCTCGACCAGCATTCCGAATGGGCACGCGCCGCCCAACGCGGGGTCCAACTCGTGAACCTTCATCTCCTCTCCAGAACGGCTGGCTGACATGGACGGAAAATTCCTGTTCGACGGGCCGGGCGATGCGCCCGTCACCATTCTCCTCGCGCATGGAGCCGGAGCTCCGATGGATTCGACTTCGATGACCGCGGCCGCCATGGCGCTTGCAGGAGTGGGTTTCCGCGTCGCCCGCTTCGAGTTCGGCTATATGGCGTCCCGACGAACGGCGGACGGGCGCAAGCCCCCGCCCCGCGCGGAAACGCTCAATCCGGAGTATCGGGCCGCCATTGCCGAGCTCGGCGCCAAAGGCACTCTCGTGATCGGCGGCAAGTCCATGGGCGGTCGCGTCGCCAGCATGGTAGCCGACGACCTTCATGCCGAGGGCAAGATCGCCGGGCTCCTTTGTCTCGGCTATCCCTTCCATCCCCCCGGGAAACCGGAGCAGTTGCGCACCCGGCATCTTGCCGATCTCCAAACCCCTGCACTGATCTGCCAGGGGACCCGCGACGAGTTCGGCACCCGCGACGAGGTTTCGCGATACGCGCTCTCCGACAGGATCGAACTTCTCTGGCTGGAGGACGGCGATCACGACCTCAAGCCGCGCAAGACCGTCTCGGGCTTCTCGACCGCAGATCACCTGAAGACACTGGCCGAGGCGGTTGCGCGATGGGCGGATCGCCTCGCGTCTTGAGCCCCTCATGAAGATCGCGACCTTCAACATCAACGGTGTGAACAAGCGGCTCGACATCCTCTTGACCTGGCTCGCGGCGGCCGAGCCGGACGTGGTCTGCCTGCAGGAGCTCAAGGCGACGGACGGACAGTTTCCGGAGGCCGCGATCAAGTCGGCCGGCTACGGCGCCGTCTGGCGGGGCCAGGCAGCCTGGAACGGCGTTGCCATCCTTGCCCGCGGTTGCGAGCCTGTGCTCACGCGAACCGGATTGCCTGGCGATCCCTCGGATACGCAGAGCCGCTACATCGAAGCCGCGGTGAACGGCATACTGATTGCGTCGCTCTATGCGCCCAACGGTAACCCGCAGCCGGGGCCGAAATTCGACTACAAACTCGCCTGGCACCTGCGCTTCAATCAGCATGCCGCCGCGCTGCTCGACACGGGGGTGCCCGTGGTGCTCGCCGGCGACTACAACGTCGTTCCGGAACCGCGCGACATCTATCCGACCCGTTCCTATGACGACAACGCCCTCGTTCAGCCGGAAAGCCGCGCAGCCTTCCGGAGCCTTGTCGATCAGGGCTGGCTCGACGCGATGCGCAAGATCCACCCGAAAGAACAGCTCTTCACTTTCTGGGACTACCGCCGCAACCGCTGGCAGCGCGACGCCGGTCTTCGCCTCGACCATATTCTCTTGAGCCGCAAGCTCCGGCGCCGCCTGACAGGCGCCGGCATCGACCGGGAGGTGCGTGCGCTCGAAGGGTCGAGCGACCATGCGCCGGTATGGGTCTTACTGAGGGACTAGTCTGATTAGCTGTCCCTGTAGGCTTCCGATGCATCCGCAGCGCCCGACTGGCGCGCCAATGCGGCGAGCTTGACCTGGACCAGCAGCGAAAGCTCGTCATACACATTCCATTCGTCGACGATCTTTCCGTCCTTGTAGTGGTAATGAGTCATGCCCATGACCTGCAGCCGGGCACCTGTCGGCTCGCCGAGATCCTGCAGGATTCCGTAGCCGAGGTGATGACCTTCCATCAGCCAACGCACCGCGACCTTGACGCCGCCTTCCTCGCAGGGGTTTGAGCAGATGTGCTGCGCCGTGTAGGCGGCATCGGGAATGGACCCGATGAGGCCAAGATGCTGGTGGGTGACGGCTGCCACGCCGTAGAGCTCCTTCATCAGCGGGCCGTGATACTGGCAGGTCGGGGCGTAGACATCCTTGATCTTGCCGAACATGCGCCCGTTGAACATCTCGTGCAGCCATCGCAGCGTGTGGGCCTCGATATCGTTGTGCGCGAGCGAGACGTCCGCCTCCGCCTCGGGCGGATATTGACCGAGCAGACGCCGGTTCTCGCCGATGTCGAGCGAGAGGAGCCCTTTGTCGAAGGAGGATCTGGCAAGCTTTTCGGCAAAGGCGTGCGGATCGAGACCGAGCTGCTTGATGATAGCCATCGTGTCGGCGACCACCCATTCGCGATAGATCTTGTTGCGGTGGATCATGCAGTCGGCGATCGTGCGCGCGACGAAGGTGCGGCCGGTGGGCGGCCCGAAATGACCGAATTGCGTATGCCGGCCGGAACCGGTGACGAGATGCGATGTGTAGAAGCCCTCCACATCGTTGCCGCGCCAGAGCACCTGGGTCGCCATACCGCGCCGCTCCGGCAGCGACACAAGTCTCTGGATGGTGTCGCGGACCACATCCTCGCGATTGTAGATCGTGCCGAGGGTGCCGTAGAGGACACAGTTGTGGGTGTAATGCGTGTAGATCAGTCCGATGTCGCGCTCGTCCCAGATCCTATGGGTGCATCGCACGATATAGTCGACGATATCAGTGTATATCTCGTCGAAACCGTCGAGCGACTGACCGCGGGGGCGGTCGACCGGAGCGAGTTCGGTATAGTCGCGGCGCTCGACCTGCAAAACCTGCTCCACCGGCTCCTTTTGCTGGCTCTGCGCCACGGCTTTTGCCGCCTTGGTAGTGTCGTCGCTCATGAGATGTCCTTCCATTGGAATTCCGTAGGGTTACGATAGAGGCCCCGAAGCGGCTGCAAGCCAGCGCTTCATGACGCGCGCCACGGGTTCGGGGTTTTCAAGCGGTGCGAAATGGCCGGCACCCGCGATGAGGTGGAGCTCCGAGCCGGCAATGCCGGCGGCGAGCTCCCGTTGGGCATCGAGCGGGCATACTTCCTCCTCCTCTCCAGCAAGCACCAGCGTCGCTTGCGTGATCGAAGCAAGCCTCGGGCGGCTATCCGCCCGGTTGATGGCGACGTCTGCTTGTTCGGAAAGCCGGTCGGGGCCGCAATCGCGCGCCATCGCGACGATCGTGTTTCGCAGGCCCGCATCATGGACATTCACGGGCGCCACCAGCCGGGGCCAGGCATCGAGGATGAAGCCGTCCATGCCCTTTGCGCGCGCATCCGCAACCGCCTTGCGCCGGATCGCCGCATTGGCGGGCGGGTCCGGGCGCGCCGTCGTGTCCATCAGGGCAAGCTTGCCGATCCGTTTCGGCTGCTGAGCCACCATCTCAAGCGCGCAGATACCTCCAAGGGAAAAGCCGGCGAGCAGAAAATAGGGAGGTGCGTCAGCAAGAATGGCCTCCGCCAGCGCCGCCATGGTGCGGGCGCCGCCCATATTGCCTATCAGGATCGGGTAATCGCCGAGCCTTTCGATCAGCGGAGCGAATACCCGGCGGTCGCAGGCTGTGCCCGGCAAAAGCAGGAGCGGCGGTCGCGGATCGTCGTTTGACTGGGAAGGCTTCATTGTCGGATTCGCCCGGAGAGATTGCTCGCTTCGCCATCACGATCCCGGCCTCCTCCAGGGATAGCCAAAGCAGATTGTGACGCCGAGCCTAAGGGAAGACTGGCAGATTTTGAATACGTATGCAATAGAATTTGTACCCGATTGTTTCGAATGCCCCGGATGCGTTTTCCCCGCGTGATCCAAGCGGTTTCGCCGTCGGAGAGGTGCGTCCCAGGCGTGCGATGAAGTGCTCTAAACTCCTGAATTGGACCACAGTCGCGGTGGCTTGGACGCGGCGAAGTCGCTCGCCTGCTCATAGGCATGGCCGATCTGGCAAAGGGTCGCCTCGCCCCCTGCCCGGGCGGCGAGCTGAAGCCCGAGCGGCAGGCCGCCGGCAAAGCCACAGGGGACCGAAAGGGCGGGGTGACCCGTGACATTGAAGGCGATCGTGCGCATGGGTGTCCACCGCGCCGCCTCCCCGGCAAAATCGCCAAAAGGTATCGCCGGCGTCAGCGTCGTTGCCGTCAGCACCGCATCGAAGCCCGCAAACACCGTGCGGTCGACCCGATTGCGCAGGCGCGCGGCAGCCTGATGAGCCCGGGAAAGGTCCTCCGGCGTCAGGCAGAGGCCCGACACTATGTTCTGGAAGACCTTGCGGCTGTAGCGGTCGCCAGCCACGGCAAGCTGCCGGCGATGCGCCTCGAAGGCCTCGGCATGGATGATGACGGCGCCGACCGCCTCGAAATCCGCCGCGGCCGGCAGTGACACTTCCTCGATCCTCGCGCCGAGTAGCGACAGAAGCGATGCGGCCCCGTCGATGGCCTCGAGAAGCGCCGGCAGGGTCTCCGGATCACTGGCAAACCATTCGCGAGCATAGCCGATGCGCAATCCCGTCAAGGGCCTGCCGAGACACGAGGCGGCAGGATCACCGTCCGTCCCCGGAGGGTCCGCGATTGCGTCGAAGGTGATCGCCGCTTCGGCCACCGAGGCGCTGACGAGGCCGACGTGGTCCATGCTCGGCGAAAGCGGAAATGCACCGCGCATGGGGATGCGGCCATAGGTCGGCTTGAAGCCGACAGCGCCGCAATAGGCGGCAGGACTGCGCACCGAGCCTCCGGTATCGGAGGCGACCGACGTACGCAGCAGGCCGCCGGCGACCGCCGCTGCAGAACCGGACGACGAGCCGCCGGTAAAGCGCCGCACGTCCCAGGGATTGGCGGCCGGTGGAAAGGACCGGTCGAAGACCGGGCCGACCATCGCGAATTCGTAGGTTTCGAGCTTGCCGATCAGGACGGCACCGCTCAACCTCAGTCGACGTACCACCTCCGCATCCTCGGCCGGGATTTGCCCGGCATATACATCCGAGCCGTAAGTCGTCGGCATATCCACCGTGTCGAAGAGATCCTTGACCGCAACGGGGATGCCGTGCAGCGCACCCCGGTCCTCGCCGCGCTCGAGTGCCTCGTCGGCCCGCGCCGCCTCGGCGAGCGCGCTTTCCGCAGCAACATGCCGGAAAGCATGGTAGGCGCCGTCCCGCTCCACAATCCGGTCGAGATGCGCTTCGGTCACCGCCACGGAGGTCAAGCTTCCGTCACGAAGCCGGGCGGCAGCCTCCGGGATCGTGAGATCGGCTGGGTTCTCCGTCATCGGCCGTCAGCCTCCGGCGGTGCTTCGTCATCGGCTGCTATGTGGTCCAGGCGTTGCGCCGCACCATGAAGATGCACGGCACCGGCCAGAATGGGCGCCTCCCGCTCGGCTGCGATCGAGATGCCGAGCACGCGGGCCCGCTCCCGGATGATGGACAGGGTCGGCCGCGTGGATGCGGAATGTGCCATGGCGTGCTCCAGTCAGGTCCGGGCAGCCTCGAACCGCGCCCAGGCTTCCTCGAATTTTGCGAGATCGAAGCCTTCCTGTCGAGCGGGCTCCAGGATCAGCCGCTCAGTGGCACGCAGCTTCCCGATCGAGGCCGCAAGCACGGGGATGGCCTCCGGCGGCACCACGACTGCGCCGTGGCGGTCCGCGTGAACGAGATCGCCCGGCGCAACCGTCAGGCCGAAGACGGTGACCGGGACGCCGATCGCCTCCACATGCACGAAGGCATGGCTGGGGCCGATCGAACCGGCGACCATCGGGAAGTCCTCGGGCACGTCTCCAAGATCGCGCATCACGCCATTGGTCAGCACGCCGGAGAGGCCGAGCCCGCGGTGGACGGTCGCGTTGATCTCGCCCCAGAAGGCGCCGACGCAATGGGGAAAATCAGTATCCTCGATGACGGCGACCGAAGGCGGACCGCCGCTTGCCATGTGGCGGTAATAGTCCATGCGCCGCGCCCTTATGATGGCCGGGTCCTCGCTCGAAGGCGCGGCGGCGGCTATCTTCGCCGTGCGGGCGTATCCGACCGCCGGCGGGGACGCCGGAGCCGAACTGACGACCGTGCCGCGGGTAAAGGCGTCAAAGCCGCGCTTGCCCTGCGCCACCTCGATCGCGTTGCAGACGGTGGGCGTGTCGACCATGCGCAGCAGGGACAGGAGTTCGTCGTCCAAATCTTTTCCTCCGGTGATCTGGGCTTCGGGCCGAAACCTCAGGGGGGTGATGAAGGGCGGCCCTCCGCCGCCCTTCACTGGAGATCAGCCGCGCCAGGTCTGGCCGGCCCTGTCGCCGGTCGAGGCGACGCGGTAGAGGCTCGCCTCGCCGGTCATTGCTGGCGCGAGGCTGTGCTTGAGGCCCGGCGGAACGGCGCAGGTATCGCCCGGCGCAAGGACGGCTTCGCCGCCGTCCCAGGCAAGCCTCCAATGGCCGCGCATGACCATCAGCACCTCGTGACGTTCGTTCACATAGGCCTCTTCCGGAATCGAACCGCGCGTGAGCAGTTCCACCTCGAAGCCCGGCTTGTCGCGCAACAGTGCCTTCTCGCCGATCACCTTTGCCGGCGCCCCCTGCGCCAGCGCCATCAGATCCCAGTAACGGGCGACATAGTCGCGTACCACATCCTGAACCGGCGTTTCCGGGAAGGCCCGTAGCTCTTCCTCCGTCAGAAGCGGCATCGGCTTGATGCCATCGGGCAGCGACTGCCCCTTCTTGGTGTCGTAGAGCTTGCCGTTTTCGCCGAGAACCAGACCGTGATCCCTGGCATCCTCGATCACCTGCGGCGCCCAGATCACGCCGCCGCCGGCATCGTCGCCGCCGAGTATGGCCATGATCATCCCGTAGTCCGTACCGATGTTCTCGAAGCCGCGGAAGATGCCGGTCGGAATGTTGAAGATGTCGCCCTCTTCGAGCACGACCTCGCCGGCGTTGCCCCAGCGACCCCAGAAGAATCGCCAGCGCCCCTTGAGCACGAAGAAGACTTCGGCCGTGCGGTGCGAATGCAGCGAATTGCGGCACTTCGGCGGCTGGCCGGCAGCCCCGATGTTGAAGCCGGGCGTATCCTTGATATGGACATGCTGGTCAGCGCTTTCCGAGACGCCGCCCCCGATTATGGTGAAGTTTTCCTTCTGGTTCGAGCCCGGCGTATGGGCGTCGATGAAGGCGGTCCGGCATGGTTTCAATTCGCCATAGCGAACGATGCGCTTTTCCATTTCCGTCTGGGAGATCTGCATTTTCAATGCCTTTCATACGTATGCAAAATGGGTTGCGGTCATGGCTTCGCCTCCCGGTCCGGGCGGCGCGGCTAGCGTGTCTCTCCTGTCTGAGCTTTTGCGCGGGTCGAGCCGCGCAGGACCAGGGCGCCATCGAGGGTGATGCGGCGCGCGGTCCCTTCCCCCTCCTTGATGCTCTGCATGAGCGTGGCCACCGTTTCGGCGACCATGTGGTCGACGTTCTGGCGGATCGTCGTCAGGTCGTAGGCGGGCCAGCGCGCCGGCGGCACGTCGTCGAAGCCGACGACGGAGACGTCGTCGGGAACGCGCAGTCCCAGTTCGAAGCGCAGCACGTCCATTACGGCGAAGGCCATGTGATCGTTGCAGACGAAGACGGCGTCGGGACGCTCCGATCCTGCAAACATGCGCCGTGCCGCCGCCTGCGCCTCTTCATAGCGGAAGTTTCCGACCTCGCGTGCAAAGAGCGCGAGCCCCGCCGCCTCCAGCCCTTCGCGAAATCCCTTTTCGCGGTCGCGCTGCGTCGAGGCGCCCTCGAAGCCTGCGATGTAGCCGCAGCGCCTGTGGCCGAGTGAAACGAGCAATTCCGCCAGCTGGCGGCCACCGCCGCGGTTGTCCGAAGTGACGGCCGAGAGCCGCTCGTCGTCCTGCAGGCGGTTGAACAGCACGATCGGCACGCCCGAGGCGTGGCAGCGCGCCGCCAGTTCAGAGGACATGTTCGCCGAGGCGAGCACGATGCCGTCGACCTGATAGTCGAGGATTTCCTGGGTAATCTGGTCGACGTTTTCGGATGCGATCGAGGAGATGAAGACCAGCACATGATAGCCTTGGTCCTGCAACGCCTTAGACAGGCGCTCCACCACCTCCGGATAGAAGTAATTTTCCAGATAGGCGACGACGAGGCCGATGATGCGGCTGCGACCCGTGATCAGCGAGCGGGCGAGCACGTTGGGCCGATAGCCGAGCTCTTCGGCAGCCGCCCTGATCTTCTCCGCCGTCTTCTTCGAAACAGACGTCCCCGGCGTGAAGTAGCGCGATACGGCCGATTGGCTTACGCCCGCCAGGCGGGCAACATCGTTCGACGTGACCTTCTCGTTTGCCATCAGTCCGCTGTCCACCCCCCATCGAGCATCAGCGCGGTCCCCGTCACCATCGCCGAAGCATCGCTCGCAAGATAGGTGACGGCAGCCATAATGTCTTCCACGCGCCCGAGGCGCCCGAGCTTGATTTTCTCCTTTATCCACTGGACCCGTTCGGGTCTGGAAAAGGTCTGCTCCGTCAGCGGCGTGCGAATGAATGTCGGGCAGATCGTATTGACCCGAATGCCTTTCGGGCCCCACTCGATCGCCATCGATTTGGTGAAGCCCTCGACCGCGTGTTTCGTGGCACTGTAGACGGCCCGGTCGATGCCCCCGACATGAGCCATCTGCGAGGAAATATTGATGAGCGAGCCCGGTTCGCCGACGGCAATCAACCCCTTGGCGACAGCCTGCGTGAGGAAATAGGCGCCGCGCACATTGAGCGCGAAGACGGCGTCGAAGTCCGCCGGAGCCGTGTCCGCCGCCGGGCCATGGCGGGCGGTGCCCGCACTGTTGACCAGAACATGGAACGGTCCGTGGGTCGCGATTGCTGCCTCGGTCGCCTCGACGTCGGCGACATCGAGCACCAGGGACTCGGCAGAGAACCCTTCGGCGCGAATCGCCTCCACCGCTTCGGCAAGCGTCTGCGGCGAGCGCGCCGACAGAACCACATGGGCGCCCGCCTCCGCGAGCGCGACAGCGCAACCGAGGCCGATGCCCGACGAAGCTCCAGCGACCAGGGCACGCTTGCCATCTAGGCGGAAGGAAGGCGTGCGGGGCAGGATCACCGTAGGAGCCTCCGTTGCTGAATCGCCGGGCCCGGCACACGCGGGCCCACGCCGCTGGTCATGTGAAGCGATCTATTCAAGCGCCGCGCCCTCCCCATAACCGATGCTGCGCCCGCCATAGCGGCGAACCCGGACATTGGCCTGTTCGGCATGGCCGACGAATCCCTCCAGAAGGCACAGGCGCGAGCAATAGGCGCCGATCTCCGCGGCGGCTTCGTCCGTCAGCACCCGTTGGTATGAATGCGTCTTCAGGAATTTGCCGACCCAGAGGCCGCCCGTATAACGGCCGGCCTTCCTGGTCGGCAGAGTGTGATTGGTGCCGATTACCTTGTCGCCATTGGCGACATTGGTCCGGGGGCCGAGGAAGAGCGCGCCGTAGGAGTGCATGTTCTCCAGGAACCAGTCGTCGCGGTCTGTCATGACCTGCACGTGCTCGGAGGCGAGGTCGTTGGCGACCTCAAGCATTCCCTCATAGGTATCGCACAGTATGACCTCACCGTAATCGCGCCAGGAGGCACCTGCGGTTTCCGCCGTCGGCAGGATCGCAAGGATGCGGTCGATCTCCGCGACGGTCGCATGGGCGAGATCGTGCGAGTTGGTGACGAGCACCGCCGGCGAATTGTAGCCGTGTTCGGCCTGGCCAAGCAGATCGGTTGCGCACAGCTCGGCGTCGACCGTCTCGTCGGCGATCACCATCGTCTCGGTCGGGCCGGCGAAGAGGTCGATGCCGACTCGGCCGTACAACTGCCGCTTGGCTTCGGCGACGAAGGCATTGCCCGGGCCGACCAGCATGTCGACCGCGTCGATCGTCTCGGTGCCGAGCGCCATCGCGCCTACGGCCTGCATGCCCCCCAGCACGTAGATCTCGTGGGCACCCGCCTTGTGCATCGCCGCCACGATCGCCGGATGCGGCTCACCCTTCTGCGGGGGCGCGGAGGCAACTATGCGCGGGACGCCTGCGACCGCAGCCGTCAGCACCGACATGTGGGCGGAGGCGACCATCGGGAACTTGCCGCCGGGCACGTAGCAGCCGACCGACTGCACGGGAATGTTGCGATGCCCCAGGATCACGCCCGGGATCGTCTCGACCTCGATGTCCTTCATCGAAGCGCGCTGGGCTTCGGCGAAGCGGCGTATCTGCTTCTGGGCGAAGTCGATATCGGCCATGTCGCGGGCAGAGACCTTGGACATCGCGGCCTCGATCTCCGACTGGCTCAGCCGGAAGGACGGCGGCGAAAATCCGTCGAACTTCTCCGAGAGTTCCCGAACCGCTTGATCGCCTCGCGTCTCGATGTCCTTCAGCGTCGCTTCGACGATCGCGCGGACCTTCGCGTCCTCCTCCGATCGCTGGGCCTCGGGCTTGCCGCGCTTGAGATAGGTCACCGTCATGTTGTTCCTTCCCTTGGGACATTGCGGCGATGCGAAACCGCATGCCGGCCGTGTATTTCAGTTGCCGGGTGTCCGCGCGATCCGCACACCCGTATCGGTATCGAACAGGTGGCAGATCGAGGCGGGGATCGCCGCATGCACGACGTCGCCGATCTCGGCGCGGTATTCCTTGCCCGATTTGATGGAGACGAGCTGGTCGCCGATTCGAAAGCTTGCCATGGTGGCTTCGCCGAGAAGCTCCATCGAATAGACCTCGGCGCCGAATTCCCCGCCCTCGGAAACGAGCGAGGCGTCCTCGGCGCGGAAGCCGAGCGTCACCGGGCCCTTCACATTCGTCTGCAGGCCGGCGATGGTGATGCCCGGCCCGCGGAAGGTGCCGTTCTCGATGTCGCCGGAGACAAGGTTCATCGCCGGCGAGCCTATGAATGATGCAACGAAGGTATTGGCGGGATTGTCATAGATATCCGTAGGAGTGCCTACCTGCTGGATGACGCCCCTGTTCATCACCACCACCCGGTCGGCAAGTGTCATCGCCTCGATCTGGTCATGAGTGACGTAGATCGTCGTGACTTTCAGCGTGTGCTGCAGGTTCTTGATCTGGGCACGCGTCGAGACGCGCAGCTTTGCATCAAGATTAGAAAGCGGTTCGTCCATCAGGAAGGCTGCCGGCTGGCGCACGATGGCGCGTCCGAGCGCGACGCGCTGCCGCTGACCACCGGAGAGGGCTGCCGGCCGGCGCTCCAGGAAATCCACCAGCTCGACCATGCGGGCGGCCTGCATGACCTTCTCGTGGTGCAGTTCCTTCGGGACCTTGCGTACGCGCAGCGGAAAACGAATGTTCTCGTAGACGGTCATGTTGGGATAGAGGCCATAGCTCTGGAAGACCATCGAGATGTCCCGGTCCTTTGGCTCCAGATTGTTGACCATGCGGTCGCCGAGCCAGATCTCGCCTTCGCTGATGTCGTCGAGCCCGGCGATCATGCGCATCGTCGTCGTCTTTCCGCAGCCGGACGGCCCGAGCAGCACCAGGAACTCCCGGTCGGCGATGTCGAGATCGAAATTGTTTACGCCGACGAAATTGTGCCAACGCTTCGACACGTTCTTCAGGCGGATTTCAGCCATTGCGATTATCCCTTGACTGCGCCCGCGGTGAGCCCGCTGACGATCTGACGTTGGAAGAACATGACCAGCACGAAGAGCGGTGCGGTCGCGGAAACGACGGCGGCGACGGCGAACATGACATTGCCCTCCTGCTGTATCGTCCCCAGGAAGCTCGCGATCTTCGGCACCATCGTCTGGTTGGGCTGCGACAGGAGCATCGCGGTGACGGCGAAGTCGTTATAGGCTAGCAGGAAGGAGAACAGGCCCGTTGTGATCACGCCCGGCCACATGACGGGGATCACCACCATGCGGAAAGCCTGAAACCGTGAGCAACCGTCGACCATCGCGCTTTCGTCGAGATCCTTGGGGATCGACAGGAAGAACGAATGCAGCATCCAGAGGGTGAAAGGCTGGTTGATCGCAACCAGCACGATGATGGCGGTCGGCAGGTGGCCCCAGATGTTCATCTCGAAAAAGGGCAGCAGATAGCCCGAGACCAGCGTGATGTGCGGCATGGCGCGGAACACCAGGGCCAGCATCAGCAGCCAGAAGGTATAACGGTAGCCGGAGCGCGCCAGCGCGTAGCCGCCGAGCGTGCCGAAGGTCAGCGAGATGACGACCACGGACACCGTCACGATGATCGTATTGACGACCGAGGAAAAGAAGTCGCGCAGCACCCAGGCGCCGTAATAGCCGTCGCCGGTAAAGGCGGAGCCGGTCTGGGCGATCGTGCGCGGGCCCTCGATGGCAAACCACCAGCTGTCACGCGAGAAAAAATCCTGCTCGACCTTGAACGATCCCCAGACCGTCCAGATGAAGGGAAAAGCCGCCATCAACACCCAGAGCAGCACGAAGGTGGTGGAAAGGACCGTCAGCGGCAGGGGCCGTCTGCGTTTTTTGACAATCATCGCTGCGCCCTCATCGACGGTTGAATTCACGCCAGGTGCGCACGAGCACCGGCGATAGCAGGATCACGACGCCGACGATGGTCAGCATCGAGGTGGCCGCGGCCGAACCGAAGAGCTGATCGACCTGGCCCCGCAGGTCGTTGAAGATCGACCAGGAGAGCGAGGTCGCATTTGCCTCGGCGCTGAAGCCGACGATCGGTTCGAAGACGCGGAAATTGTCCATCAGCTGCACCAGCGCAACGAAAGTGGCGAGCGGCATGAGATGTGGAATGACGACGAAGCGGATGCGCTCCCATCGGTTGGCGCCGTCGATCATCGCGGATTCGAGCGTATCGTGCGGCACGGTTTGCAGGCCGGCATAAAAGACGACGAAGGAGAACGGCGCATTGTGCCAGATGCCGTAGACGAGAAGGGTGACCCAGGTCAGGACCGCCGAGGATTTCAGGGACAGTGTCGGATCGTTCAGCAACGACTGCAGCGTCGCGCCGAGGATGCCCTGCGGCGACGACATCCAGTAAAGGATCAGCGCGCCGACGAGCGGTGTCACGATCATGGGCAGCAGCGAGAAGAAGATGACCGGGCCCTTGTAGAACGGCGGAATGGCGTTCACCCCAAGCGCGATGCAGAAGCCGAGCAGCATGGCCAGCGGCGTGACCACGAAGGTGTAGGTCAGGGTAAAGGCGAGTGCCCTGTAAAAAGGCAGGTTGTAGATGCGCGAAGCGATATCGGCGAAGCCCGCATTGTCTGCCAGGATCGCACCGATTTCGGCAGTGGCGAGGTGATTGCGGTCGAGATAGGTGCCGAAGCCGTTGAAGCGGCCGAGCGGCTCGGCATGGCGCAGCTTTTCGGTCGCCTCCGCGTCGACGCGCGTTTCCGTGGTGCAGCCGGCGAAGGGAGCGCAGGTCTCGACTTCGGTCACGACCCGCTCGTGCTGGACGTAGAGCGACTGCACCGCGACCGAGACGATCGGCAAGGCGATGAAGAGCAGCATCGCCAGCAGCGACGGCATGATGAAGGCAAAGAAAGCCTTGTGAGGCATGCGCCCTCTCCTTGCTCATTTTGCATGTTGCATCTCGTCCCGCACGAGGCGGGACATTCCGACAGATCGCGGAGCGCAGCCCGAAGCTGCGCTCCATGCGCGCTATTTGAGGAACCCGCCCTCTCTGGCGGCCGCGCTATAGGATGCTTCTACATCCTTCAGCGCCTCCTCGGCGCTTTCGCGGCCCTGCATGAACTCCGCCAGTTCGGAACCGAGAGCCGAATGCAGCAGGCCCATATAGGGCAGCATCGGATAGGGCTTCGCGCCGCCATTCGCCGTTGCAAGCACGCCGACCGCATTGGGGCCGGGCTCGTATCCCTTGGTCAACCAGGTCGCGAGAGCGGGATGCTTCTGACCGACCTCCGGCCGGACGCCGTAGACCATGGCGCGGAAGGATGCTTCTGCGTCCTCGTCGGAAATGTTTTTGGCGATGGAGAAGCCGTCCCACCAGAGGGCTGCCGCCGGGGTCGAGCCGCTTCCAACGGTCGGCGCGGCAGCGAGAACCGTGTTGCCTGCAATCTCCGCCGGGGTCTTTACCGGGTCGATCACGCCGCCGGCAAGTGACCCCCAACCATTGATGATCGCCGTCTTTCCGGCCGCATAGCTCTTGACGATCTCGTCGGCGTTGTAGGTCATGTAGTCGGGGTTCATGTACTCGGTCATCGCCTTCATGGTCTTCAGCGTGGCGAGACCCTTTTCGTTGTTGATGGTCGGGGCTGCCGAACCCGCTTCGAAGAGCTCTCCACCGTAACCGAGATACATGTTGACGAATTCGGCGGCGAGGTCCCAGCCGGCCTTGTTGGAGGCGGCAAGCGGATAGTCCATCAGGCCCTTATCCTTGATCGCCTTGGCTGCCGCGAGAATATCCTCGTAGGACTTCGGCTGTTGAAGCCCGGCCTTCTCCAGAATGTCCTTGCGGAAGAAGAGGTGCTGGGAGTTGCCCATGAAGGCGACCGCCATGATCTTGCCGTCGAGCTTGATGAGCTGGGTCGGCTGGAGATCCTGACCGTATTTGGCGACGAGGTCGTCCAGCGGGCGCAGAAGACCCTCGTTCAACAGCGGAACGATCGAGTTGTTGGCGATGACGGCGACGGTGTATTGCGCCGGATTGATCTTCAGCGCCGGCACCTGCAGGTTCTTGTGCTCGCTCGTCTGATTTTTGCTGACCTTGACGGTCGCCGAGGCGCATTTCTCGGCCTCCGACACGACCAGACGCAGGGCCTCGAAGTCGTTCGAGAGAATGCGCACCGTGCCCTTTTCGACGCCGCATTCCGCCCTTGCAGGCTGAACTAAAGCAAGGCCTGCCAGAATGATGGCAGCGGTTGATGCGAATAATGCCGGTTTTCTCATGTTCCCACCTTCTTTCTTGACGGCGTTCTCGTTCAAAGCACGCCGCGTTTGCTCCCGACTTCCTCGGCGTTCTTCAGTGCATCATATGCATATTGCATACGTATGCAAGCACTTTTGCAGGCGTATGCAAAAATGCTGTTGACACCCTAGTTGGAAGGTACGCTGCTCGCTGCGGAAAATGTTCGTTTCACAGGCAGCTGGTGATGCCACCGTCGACATAGAGTATGTGACCGGTGACGAAGCTCGATGCGGCCGATGCCAGGAACACGGCGGCCCCTGCCAGTTCGCGGGTATCGCCCCAGCGGCCAAGCGGCGTTCTCTGCTCGAGCCATGTCGAGAACTTCTCGTCCGAAACCAGCGCACTGTTCAGTTCCGTCTTGAAGTAGCCCGGCGCAAGCCCGTTGACGCGGATGCCGTATCGGCCCCAGTCGAGCGCCATGCCTTTGGTCAGCATTTTGAGCCCGCCTTTAGACGCGGCGTAGGGCGCGATCGAGGGACGTGCGAGCTCGCTCTGCACCGAACAGATATTGATTATCGTCCCCTCACGGCGTTCGATCATTCCGTGAACGACCGCCTGTCCGACGAGGAAAGCACTCGTCAAATTGGTTTCGATGACGCGCCTGAAGGCGTCTTCCGGGAATTCGTGAAGCGGCGTGCGGTGCTGTATTCCGGCATTGTTGACCAGAATGTCGATACGGCCTCGCTCGCCCAGAATGTCGGCCACCGCTTGGCCGATCTCGGCCGACTTGGTGACGTCGAAGGCCGAGGTTCCCACGGTGAAGCCGTGCTCTTCGAGTTCCGCGCGTGCACCGGCAAGTCGCGCCTCGTCGCGACCGTTGAGGATGACTGACGCCCCCGCCTCGCAAAGAGCGCGCGCCATGGTGAGGCCGAGCCCGCCGCTCGATCCGGTAATCAGGGCGACCCGGCCGCTCAAATCGAAAAGCGCGGGAAGACCGCTTGTTCGCGGCGCGGCGTTTGAGGCGCCATCCATCATGTCTCGGGCTCCTTGGACGGGCGTGCCACTCTGGCACGGCGGGCATGGCGGAGCTTTGGCTCCGCTGCCCACCCGGAACATAAGAGAAAACAGGGCTGTGGTACAGTTCCTGACCGGCGCCAATCCGGTCCACCTGCCGGTGATCAGCCCCCATCTCCTCGCCACCATCCCTCGACCGCACGCATGGGTGCCGACGGCGACCCGATGGCGGTGCTCGATGCGCGCATGCGCGCGCGGGGGATAGAGGGCTTGTGCATGGCCGACATGTCGGCCGTCCCAGACAGCAATGCCGGAAACACCAATGCTCCCGCCATGATGCTGGGCGACCGCTGCGCCGGTTTCATTCTGGAACGGCGCGAGAACGCAGCGCCTCGTCACGCCTCTGAGCAGTTTTCAGGAGCGTCTTGAGCATTACGACAAGGTCGGCCAATGAGGGCGTTCACGTTCCCGGTGGATGCAATCGCGTGTCGAGCGCAAATGGCTCCTGGAATTGGGGGGCATAGGCGGCCGGCGCGACGCCCGCGAGAAAGACCAGGTTCCAGCTATGCGGCGAGACCGCGCTCGGGATCGCCACGAATCGATGGCGTCGAAGCAGATCATCCCCATAGGCTTGCTGTCCCGCGCCGGGAATGCCCGGACGTGCTCAGTTGGGATTGGGCACGCTTTTCGGATCGTCGACATAGACATCGCCGGCGTCGGCGATGGCTGCGGCCGTCATTGTATGCGCCACCGTGTCCCGCTCGAAAACCCTTGTGAACCGCAACCTCGAGGATCGCCGTCCCAGGGTCGAGTGAGCAGTAGACCGCACGAACCCCCTTACTGTTCCAGCGGCCGCCCACCCGGTAGGCGACTTCTTTGCCGATCTGCGAGCCTCAGTCTCGGTGACTGTCGTCGCTAAGGAAGGTCCTGGCGATTTCGGAGACGACATCCGGGAGAACCCCGAAGGCGTAGGGTTCATGGACGCGCTCGAACTTCTGGTGGAACTCCCGCCCCCAAGGTCCGAGATTGACAGTCGGAAAGCGCAGAGCGTTCTCGGGTGGCCGATCGACCAGGCGCGAGATCGGCGTATTATCCGAAACGACCTGGCTGCCGCTTGCGGCGAGCCCGAGGAAACTCATGTCCGAGATTCCGTAGAAATGGGGCTTCCACACGAGGCTTCGCGCGGGATCGTTGCCAAGACCGGCCCGCGCCTTCTCGATCGCCTGATGAAGGGAACGGTCGTTCCCTTCATTCGTCCGCAAATGGCTGGGCGGATACTGCAAGCCGGAGAAGCCGATGACGATGGCGGGGCCGGAAAGGCGCGCGATACCGACGAGCCACTCCGTCAGTTGCCGCGTAGCGACCAGCGGGTTGTCGCTCCGGGAGAATTCCCTTTCCTTCTCGGCATAGACGGCGTCGAAGCCGTGTCCGAAAACGCGTGCAGCCGCCACCCGCAATTCCTTGAACGACAGGAGGCGCGGCTTGGCTGGTACGGCGCCCGCACTTCTGCCGACGAGCTTGCCGTATTCCGCCGACTGTGCTGCAAACTTCGCGATGGCTTCGTTCGCGCCGGTCAGCACTTCCTCTCGGAAGCGCGCAAAGAGCGCGTCCGCCGTCATTGCATGATAGAGCCAGTTGAAAGCTATCCAGAAACGCTCTGGCGTCGTCACCTCGTAACCGTCGCGCAGATCCTTCGCTTCGAGGCAGATCGGCGGCGGCGAGATGTCGTTGTCGTCTCTATCCGCCAGGAAGGCATTCCCTTCCAGGCGTGCCAGGATCCCAGCCGCCATCGCCTGTGCGCTCACCCCTTCGAACGGATAGCTCGCATGAGAGCTGCAGCCGATCACCAGGGCAAAGGGTAGAAGCTTGCCGATCGTGCCGGCGTAAACGGCGCGTCCTTCGCTGCCGTCGCCCTGATCCGAGGTCACGTCGAGGTTGATGCCCCCGGCGATTTCGATATCGAAATCGCTGACCAGGCCCGGCAACGCATCCCGGAGCGACCGCATTCCCCGGCTTTCGCGTTCCTCATCGGGGGTGGCGACCAGCATGAGATTGCCCTGTCGGTCCGTGTCGGCAGCGAATTGTTCGAGACAGGCGATGGCCACGGCGAGTCCGCTCTTCATGTCGAGCAGACCTCGGCCGGGGAGGAAGTCGCCACTCGTCAGATCCTGCAAGGCCCGCTCTTCCTGTTCGGATCGGTCGGTGCGCGCCGACAGGCTTTCGATGAGTGCATCCTTGAGCGCCAGGCTGTCGCATGCGAGAGCCTTGAGCTCATGATAATTGTCGGTCGACACCGTATCGAAGTGGCCGGCCAAGACCAGCGTTCGCTTACCCCTGCCCCGAACCAGCGCAACGACATTGCGGGTCAGCGGCTCACCGTGACTTGCAACGAGGCGCAGATCTTCGGGATGCTCCCGAAAATAGCGGAGTTCGCCGAGAAGACCATGGAGGCGATCCGCGAAGGATGCTTCGCCCGGCGTGCCGGTTTCACTCGGCCAGGACGTCATGCGCAGAGCGAATTGCCGGACGCGCTCGCCGTCGATCCGGGTTCCGGCGTGAGAGACAGTCTCTTCTTGTGCATTCTTCATCGCAATTCTCCGTCTTCAGTTCGACAGATGCTTTCTAAAGAACCCACGCGTTCGGCCTTCCCCAACGGTGCGCGGGACATGATTGCGTCGGAACTGAACGAACTGACCTTGGCGGTACGGGTAGCTGACGGTGTCGCGAAAAGCGAGACGTTTATGATGCTGGGACGCGCTTGACCGGAAAGGCGTGGTGACCCGACGGCTCGGCCGCCACACCGGCGCGGCCTTTTTCAGCACGCGCTTTTGCAAATCGGGATAGGCCGATCTTGATGCCGACCAGCACGGGGGCGGCGATGACGAAGAGCAGGGCGATCGCGTTGAATGCGGTGTCGAAGGCAATCACGGTCGACTGACCTGCCACGGCCCGGCCGAGAAGGTTCGCCGCCCCGCGGCTCGCGGCAGCCGCGTCCATCCCTTTTGCCGTCAACATGGCAGCGGTGGTGGATAGCCGCTCGGCGATCACGGGGGCTCCTGCGGTGACGTTGGCGCCGAGGACCGCGAAATTGTGGGAGACGTTGTGCTCAATCAGGGTCTGGAGTGCGCCGACCCCTATCAGACCGCCGAGCTGGCGGCCCGTGTTGAAGAGGCCGATGCCTGAGGCGAGATTTCGGCTGTTGAGGTTGCTGAAGGCAATCAGGGTGATCGACAGGAACAGGAAGCCAAGGCCGGCGCCGCGCAAAAGCATCGCTGCCATCATGTCGCCCGCGCCGCTTTCGCTTGTCGACCCGGACAGCATCCACATCGCCGCCATGATCATCAGGATGCCGAAGGGCACCGTGGCGACCGGAGGGACACGGCGGAGCTGTATGAGAAAGGCGGCGATGAGGAGCGCGCCGATGAAGAGTGCCCCGCTCGGCAGCAGGAGCTGCCCGGCGTCTGTGGGCGTGAAGGCAAGGACGGACACGGCAAAGGCCGGGATCAGGAACGCGCTCCCGAACAATGCGGCACCAGCGACGAAACTGACGACGAAAGCGAAGCAGAAATCCTCCGTTTCGAAGAGGGTGAAGTCGAACAGGCCCTGCCCTTTAGCGAGCACCTGCTGGCCGAGAAAGGCCAGCAGTGTCGCTATACCGATCACGGCCAGCCACAGGATTCGAGGCTCTTCGAACCAGTCCCACCGGCTGCCCTGGCTGAAGACGTAGGTGAAGCAGAAAAGCGCAATGGAAATCAGGGAAAGGCCGATCCAGTCAAACGGCCGCCGCGCGCCTCGTGCGGGCATCGGGACTTCCGCGATCAGCAGAAGCCCGGCAGCCGTCAGCGCCAGCGGAATGATGCTGAAGAATATCCATGCCCAGGATTGTGTATCGAGCAACCAGCCCTGGAGGGCCGGAGCGATCGTCGCGGGAGCGACGACGGACCCCATCGCGAAGAGGGCCTGGAGGATCGGCTGGCGGGACCGCGGAAAAGCGAGAAAGATGATCGCTTGGCCGCCGACGAGCAGAGTGCCGCCGGAAAAGCCCTGAATCATTCGAAGGGCGACGAGAAGGTCCAGCCGAGCCGTCATGGCGGCAATGCCGCACGCCAGGCCCATGGCCAGTGTCGAGCCGACGATCAGGCTGCGCGGATCGAAGCGGCTCATCAGCCAGGAGGCGGCCATGAATCCGATAAGCTTGAACGCGGTGTAGCCGACATCCAACCAGGCGAACTCGTCGGGCGTCGCATATGTGTCGCCGATGATATCGCCGCGCCCGAGCGAGAGCAGCGTGCTGGCGATCGCCTCGGTCAGCGTCGCAAGCACTATGCCGGCGACGAGAAGGCCCCCTGCCATGGATATGCCGCGGCTGGGCGTTGCGGTGGCGATAGTCATGAACCGCTCTCCAGATCGATCTCGACGCGCGCCGACAGGCCGGGCACGAGGCGGCCCGACAGCGGATTGCCGGTAAACCGGATCTTCACCGGAACGCGCTGGACGACGCGGACGAAGTTGCCCGTGGCGTTGTCTGCGGGCAGCAGGCTGAAGGCAGAGCCGCTGCCTGGCGCAAAACTGTCGACCACGCCTGCAAGCGCTCCGCTCGGGTAACCATCGATGGTGATGCTGGCGCGCTGGCCGGGCCGGATATGTTCGAGCTGGGTTTCCTTGAAATTCGCGACGATCCATACATTGTCGAGCGGAACGATATCGAGCAGCGAAGCACCCGGCGCAACGAGCCGGCCGACGCGGACCTGCCGGTTGCCGATGACGCCGCCGATGGGCGCGCGCACCACGGTGCTCTCGAGATCTATCCCGGCGAGGTCGCGCGCGGCCTCCGCCTGCGCCACCGCAGCGACGGCGGCTTCGCGCTGCGCGGCAAGCACGGCGATGCGCTGCTGCTGAGCCTCCACCGTTGCGGAAGCCGCCAACACGTTCGCCTCGGCCCTCAATTTCGCCGCGTCGCTTTCGTCGACATGGGCCTGGCTGATGGTCTCCCTGCGGATAAGCTCGCGGCGGCGGTCATAGGCCTTGGTCGCCAGGTCCATCTCGGCCATGGCCGAACGTCGCTGCGCTTCGGCCTGGCGGATCAGGGCGTGCTGAAGCGCCATCTCCGCATCGACATTGGTCAGCCGCGCCTGGGCCGCTTCGACATTGGCCACCGCTTGCGCAAGCTTTGCGCGGTAGTCCCGGTCGTCGATCCGGAAGAGCACGTCGCCCGCCCGGACCGCTTGGTTGTCCTCGACCTCGACCGCCGTGACATAGCCCGCGACCTTTGGGGCAAGCGAGGTGACATCGCCGCGGACATAGGCATTATCGGTCGACGCCGCTCCGCTCTTGAGCGCCCAGGCCCACCCGGCAACCACGACGACGACAGCCCCCAGGCAGAGCGCCAGGCCGACCATCCTTTTCCTGTTGGGTCGCGCCACGGCGACACCGTTGCCGGATCTTGCGCCGGTGATGATCGCGACCTTGTCCTCGAGCGATTCCATCATCTCAATTCCTGTTGGGTGTCGGTTGCCGCAGCCCTGCCGCAGGGACCTGCGCCAGGCTGCCGCGTTGATGAGTGTCTAGGCGTCACTCTCCGAGTGGCGTGGTCAGTTCCGTTTCCTCAGTGTCGAGGACGAACACCGCCAGCAGCCGTGCAGGTTCCGTGTCGCTGGCATTCGCGCTTACTTCATGTTTGGAGCCCGGATCTTCGTAGAAGTTTTCGCCGGCCTGATAGACCTTTTCCGGCGAGCCGTTGACGCTGCTGCGGATCGCGCCTTCGAGCACCGTCGCATAGATGAAGGCTGACTTCGGGTGCGTGTGGGCGGGCGAGCCGCCGCCGGGTCCGTATTCGACAAGGACGCCCCGCATGCTTTTGCCGGGCACGTTCGGAAGGGCGTGATCGAATACGACGGTCACCTTGCCGGCAGGCCGGTCGCCGGCCGAGGCTGCAGTGAACGAGAGCGCTGCAAGAGCAACGGCCGAGAGGAATCGCGTGAACATTTCAGTTCTCCTTTGAGAGCACTTGTGGTGTTGGCGCGGCCCGGTGCCGGGTCGGCCTTTTCGATTCTTCGCAGAAGCCTCAGCCAGCGGCTTGCCGGCCGATCCAATCCTCGAAGCGGATCGCGCCGAGGCGCGGGTTCTTGCCGGGGGTCAGCGATTGATCGTCGAGCACGGCGCCGAAGTAGCGCGCGTGAACATCGGGCAGGACCTTGCGCGGGTCCGCAGTCGACCGCAGGAAGCGCCTGACCAGTTCATCGAGCGGTATTGCCTCGGGACCGGCGACTTCGAGCGTGCCGTTGACCGGCGGTGCGACCGCGACCTCGGCGAGCGCCGCCGCCACGTCGTCGGAGGCGATCGGCTGGATCAGCGCCGGCGACAGGCGAATCTCGTCCCCGACGGTCGCCGACTGAGCAATACCGCCGACGAACTCGAAGAACTGCGTGGCACGCAGGATGGTGTAGGGAATGCCGGATGCCTTGATGAGGTTTTCCTGCGCGACCTTCGCACGGAAATACCCGTTGTCGGGAAGACGTTCGCTGCCGACGATCGACAGGGCAACGTGGTGGCGGACGCCGGCGGCAGTCTCTGCAGCCAACAGGTTGCGGCCCGACGTCTCGAAGAATTCGAGGACGGCCTTGTCTTCCCACACCGGCGCATTCGCCACGTCGACGACGACATCCGCACCGTCCAGCGCCCCTGCGAGGCCCTCGCGGGTGATGGTGTTCACGCCCGTGTTGGGGGCGGCTGCGAGCACATCGTGGCCGCGCTCGCGAAGGCTCTTCACAAGTTTCGATCCGATGAGGCCGGTGCCTCCGATAACGACGATCTTCATCGCTTGTCTCCACTTCTCTCGACTGCAACCATTGCCGTCGGTCTGAATGGAGAGTGCCTGCGAGCGTCGGGGAAGTCCCTGTGGCCGGCTTGAATTGCCCTTCAAGGAAGCTTGGATTTTTGTCCAATGGAACAGTTGTTCGACCGGCATGCCTTGCTGCCGGCAGAGCAGCCAGTTACGCGATGCAGTGCTATCAGATATTATTCGCCAGTTGCCCGGACAGCGAGCCGAGGCGGTCGGCCGGGGGATGCCGAAGTGCAATTCATGTTTGGAGACTACGTGCTCGACCAGGAGCGCCGGGAACTCACCCGGCGCGGACAGGTCGTGTCCGTGGGGCCGCAGGTCTTCGACCTCCTGCTGCACCTCGTCGGCACCCGCGACCGCGTGGTCAGCAAGGACGAGTTGCTCCAGGCGGTGTGGGGCGGCCGCATCGTCTCGGAATCGACGATCACCAGCCACATCAATGCGGTGCGCAAGGCCATCGGCGACACCGGCGGGGAGCAGCGCCTGATCCGGACGGTCGCCCGCAAGGGTTTCCGCTTCGTCGGCGACATCAGGATCGGCGGGATCGCAGAAGTCCGACAGCCCGTCGGTGCAGACGTCGCGTTACGGGCCTCCGGCGGATCGGGAGAAGCACCCTCCCCGCTCGTCCTTCCGGACAAACCCTCCATCACCGTCTTGCCCTTTCAGAATCTCAGCGGCGATCCGGAGCAGGAATATTTCGCCGATGGCATCGTGGAGGACATCATCACGGCCCTCTCGCGCATCCGCTGGCTGTTCGTCATCGCGCGCAATTCCAGCTTTAGGTATAAGGGCCGGGCGGTGGAGGTGAAGGACGTCGGCAGGGAGCTTGGCGTGCGCTACGTGCTGGAAGGCAGCGTGCGCAAATCCGGAAACAGGGTGCGCATAACCGGGCAGCTCATCGACGCGACGGCCGGGACGCATCTCTGGGCGGAGCGCTTCGAAGGCACCCTGGACGACATTTTCGAGCTGCAGGACCGGATGGCAGAAAGCGTCGTCGGCGCTATCGCACCGCAGGTCGAGCGGGCTGAGATGGAGCGCGCCAAGCGCAAGCCGACGGAAAGCCTCGACGCCCATGACTATTATCTGCGCGGAATGGCAAAACTGCACAGCGGAACCCATGAAGCCATCGACGCAGCACTGCCCTTGTTCTATCGGGCGATCGAACTGGATCAGGAATTTGCGTCTGCCTATGCCGGGGCGGCCTGGTGTTATTTCTGGCGCAAATTGAATGGCTGGATGGTCGATCGGGCCGAGGAGATAGCCGAAGGGGCGCGGCTGGCGCGGCAGGCGGTCGAACTTGGCCGGGACGATGCGGTGGCGCTGACGAGAAGCGGGCACGCGCTCGGACATCTCGTCGGAGACCTGGACGGCGGCATTGCGCTCATCGATCGGGCACGGCTGCTCAACCCCAACTTCGCCCCCGCCTGGTTCCTCGGCGGCTTCCTGCGCGTTTTCCGCGGTGAGCCGGAGAGTGCGATCGAACATATCGAGCACGCCGCCCGCCTGAGCCCGCTGGACCAGGAAATGTTCCGGATGCAGGCCGGAACGGCACTCGCGCATTTCTTCGCCGGCCGCTTCGATTCCGCCCTGGTCTGGGCGGAAAGGGCGCTGGGAAACCTGCCCAGCCTGCTCGTCGCGGTCGCCCTGGTGGCGGCGAGCCATGCGCTTGCCGGGCGCACGGAGGAAGCGCAAAAGGCGATGCAGCGCCTGCGGAGCCTCGACCCGTCGCTGCGCCTTTCCAACCTCAGGGACTGGCTGCCGATCCACCGCTCGGAAGACCTCGCCCGGTTTGCGGACGGCCTGCGGTTGGCCGGCTTGCCCGAGTAACCGCGATCGCCTCAACGGAGGACCGCCATTTTCCAGCAATGGGAACTGAAATCGCCACCTGCTGCGGATCCAGACGGAGGTCTAGAGCCCTTCAGGGTTAAATGGAATCAGTTCTGCCGGAGCAGGTTTTCGTCAGGGCAGAGGCGATTGGCGAAGGGGCGTACCCGGATGTACGTCCGAGACGATCTCCTCTGATCCTGGCGGAAAGATGCCCGGCCCTGCGGGTTGGCTGAAACGGGCCGCCTGATCGGCCGGCCATCCGACTCCGTTTGAGCCAACAGAACTGGTTCCATTTAACCCTGAAGGGCTCTAGTGCTCACAGGTGCCGACGATCTCCGCCTCGCCGATGAGATGCTTGCAGGCCCTCTCCCAGGCTTCCGCCGCGCCCACGTCGTCGGGGATCGAAAGATTGGCCACGTCGAGGGCGGCGAGCCTGAACCGGTAACGGTGCACGCCTGTTCCGGAAGGCGGCTGCGGCCCATCATAACGGGCATTGCCGAAATCATTCTTGATGAACTTGATCCCACGTTCGGGACCAGTATCGACGGCCTGCGGCAACTCGGTCCAATTGCCGGGAATGTTGATGATCCCACAATGGCGGAACAAACCGCTCACCGCATCGGGATCCTCCACGACCAGCGCGAAACTCTGCGTCCCCTCGGGGGTACCGGTCCATTTCAGCGGGGGAAACAGATTCTCGCCGACGCGGGTATATTTTTGCGGTATCGGCTGGCCGTCGGCGAATACGGGACTGATCAGACTGAAGGTCATCAGTTGCCTCCTTCCATGTGCGAGCAAATGCCGCAGCGATCTTTGCACGTCCGGCGGGACGCACGGCGCGGCTGCCACGAAAACGAGCGCGCGGGGGCATTGCCCTGTCGGCGCCCCTCGCGCGAATAGGAGAACCAAGAGCCGCGACTTGTGTTCCCGAAGGCGGCAGGCGGTGCGAAATCCTGGCCGCACGAACAGCGCGCGACAGGCAGATAAAATTTCACCGGACGGCCGGAACTTTGACGCTCATGATTGTGTTGATGGAGGGCACATCGGCGGCGAGTGGGCCGGTCGCAGTCAACACGTTTCCCGGATCATGATCGATGCAGATACTGTCTGTCACGGCCGAAATTTTTCCGCTCGTCAAGACCGGCGGCCTTGCAGACGTAGCCGGGTCGCTCCCCAAAGCACTCAGGGCCCACGGCATCTACACGCGCAGCTTCGTTCCGGGTTACCCAGGGGTCATGCGGGCGCTCAGCGACGCGACCCCGGTCGCCGAGTTTGAAAACCTGTTCGGCGAACGCGCCACTCTTCTCGCGGCGCGGGCTCAGGGGCTGGATCTCTTCGTGCTCGATGCGCCGGCTTTCTATGCCAGGCAAGGGGCTCTCTACGTGGACAGCCATGGCCGGGAATATGCAGACAACTGGAAACGCTTCGCCGCCTTTTCGCTCGTGGCATCGCAAATCGCCCGCGGGCTCGTTCGCAACTGGCGGCCGCACATCATTCACGCACATGACTGGCACGCGGCGATGAGCCTCCTCTATCTGAAATACGCCGGCGAGGACACCATTCCTCGCGTCCTGACCGTGCACAATCTTGCGTTCCAGGGGCAATTCCCCGCCCACTACTTCCCCGAGCTCGGTCTCCCCGCGGAAGCCTATTCGATCGACGGCGTCGAATATTACGGCGATATCGGATTCCTCAAGGGCGGCCTGCAGGCAGCCGATGCAATCACGGTCGTCAGCCCCACCTATGCACGGGAAATCATGTCCCCGGCCTTCGGCATGGGGCTCGAAGGCGTGATGAACGAACGGCATGCGGATGTCGTGGGCATCGTCAACGGCATAGACCTGGAAGTATGGGATCCATCCTCGGATCCCTGCATCGAGCATCACTATTCGGCGCGCGTGCCGCTGCGCCGCCTGCCCAACCGGCAGGTACTGCTCCGGCATTTCGGCCTGCCGGACACCTGTGGCCCGATCTTCGCCAGCGTCAACCGATTGACCTGGCAGAAGGGCATGGACCTGCTCGCGGCGACCGCCGTCGAGATCGTCAGGAATGGCGGCACCCTGATCATCCATGGGCAAGGCGAGGAGAAGCTGGAAGCCGAATTCATGGATCTCATGCGGCGGTTCCCGCAAAACATCAGCGTCAGCATCGGCTATGACGAGCACCTCGCCCACAGGATCCATGCCGGCGCGGATGCGATGCTCGTTCCTTCCCGCTTCGAGCCCTGCGGTCTCACGCAGCTTTACGCACTGCGCTACGGTTGCGTACCGGTCGTCGCCCGCACGGGCGGCCTGTCGGAGACCATCATCGATGCCAACGATGCCGCGCTCCATGCCCATGTCGCGACGGGCATACAGTTTGCGCCCATCGACGAGGACGGACTACGCCACGCGCTGCGCCGCACCTTCAGGCTCTACCGTCTGCGGCGCGTCTGGGAGGGACTTCGCCGGCAGGGCATGAAGACCGACTGCTCGTGGCATCGCAGTGCCGCCCGCTATGCGGAGCTTTACAGCGAACTCCTCAATCCCGACATGCGCCTGGTCGGCAGCGCTTGACCTGGAATCCAGGAAGGTGCGCAGCGGTTTTCCGTCGGGAATCTCGAAAACAACGTGCTGAGCATTCGGAGGAAAGCGGAAATGCCCCAGCGTCATACGCGGCGGCGTCCTTAGCCTTTCCTGCGATCCCCGTAATTTCGCAAATTGTATCATTCGCAAAGATGATGAATTGATAAGCAGTGCGGCATAGATTGCGCCGCCCGAATATGCGAATGGCTGCGGCAGGTCACGACGCCGGATTCGCTGAAGCCCGAGCCTCCTGGCCGGAAACGTTCCGCGGGACCGCGGACCCGCTCTGAAGGAATTCGCATCCATGGCCGTCGACAGTGTCCCCGGCAACATTTCCCGTGAAAACGGCGCCGCCCGTGCCGGCGTGGTCGTCATGCTCCTCGGCATGTTGATGTTCTCGGTGAACGACGTCATGGGGAAGTGGCTTGTCGCCACTTACTCGGTCGGCCAGGTGGTGCTGATCCGCAGCATTGCCGCTGCCCTTCTGCTCGCGCCCTTTCTGTGGGTAAGCGGCCCGAAAAAGCTCTTCACCCTCGAGCGGCCCGGCCTTCAGTTTGCCCGCGTCGTCGCCTCGACCGCCGAGGTGGTCGCGTTCTATTTCGCCGTAGTCTACCTGCCGCTGGCTGATGTCATGACCTATTGGCTGGCGGCGCCGATCTATGTCGCGGCCGTTTCGCCGCTGGTGCTGAAGGAACCTGTCGGCTGGCGGCGCTGGACGGCGATCGGCATCGGCTTCATCGGCGTCGTCGTCGCGCTCGAGCCGTCGTCGCAGGCCTTCACGCTGCCGGCCCTCATCTCGATTCTGGGCAGCATGACCTTCGCCTTCATGATGATTTCCGGGCGATCGCTGCGCGGCACTCCGGACACGACGCTTGCCTTCTGGCAGATCGTCGGCGCCGCGGTCGCGGGCCTCGTCTGGGCACCCTTCGACTGGACACCTCTCAAACCGCTCGACACGGCGCTCATCTGCCTGCTGGGCGCCGTCGCAATGATCGCCCATGTCCTCGTCAACCGGGCGCTGAAGCTCGCCGACGCCGCGACGGTCGCCCCGCTGCAGTACACGCTGCTCTTCTGGGCAATCTTCTTCGGCTGGCTGATCTTCGGCGATACGCCGCGGCTGTCGATGGTGATCGGCGCAGCCCTCATCGTCGCCTCCGGTCTCTTCATCTTCTTCCGCGAACAGCAGCTGAAGAAGCAGGGCCGCCTGAGGGAGTGATGGATCAACATAGAAAATAACAGTTATCGCGCCTATCGATTTCGCTTATGCGCAATCTGGCCATAGAGTTCCCTCGGAAGCGCCGAAGAACGGCGCAAGCGCAAGGGGAACAAATATGAAAAGCCTTATTCTGGCGCTGGCACTCGCCGGCACTGCATTGTCTTCTTCCGCCGTCGCTGCGGAAAAGCTGAAGATCGGAACCGAGGGCGCCTATCCGCCCTTCAACTTCGTCGATTCCAGCGGCAAGATCGGCGGTTTCGACGTGGAAATCGGTCTCGCACTCTGCGAGCGCATGAAGGTCGAATGCGAAGTCGTCGCCCAGGACTGGGACGGCATTATTCCGGGCCTGCTTGCCAAGAAGTACGACATGATCATCGCCTCGATGTTCATTACCGAGGAGCGCAAGAAGCAGGTGGCTTTCACCAATCCCTATTACCTCGCCGCGATGACGCATGCGGCACCGAAGGGTGCCGGCATCAAAGACTTCAGCAACGAGGCACTCAAGGGCAAGGTGATCGGCGCCCAATCCGGCACGACCCAGGCCGACTATATCGCCGCCGTCTACCCGGATGCCGAGATCAAGCTCTATCCCACCCAGGACGAAGCCAATCTCGACATGGTCAACGGCAGGCTCGACCTGCAGGTCGGCGACATGCTGCCGTTGCTCGATTGGGTCACCAAGAATGACGACGGCAAGGGTTGCTGCGAGCTTGTCGGCGAGCCGATCACCGACAAAAAGTTCGTCGGCGACGGCGTCGGCATTGCTGTCCGTCAGGAGGACAACGAAATGCGCGAGAGGCTGAACAAGGCGCTTGATGAGATCCGCGCCGACGGGACCTACAAGAAAATCAATGACAAGTATTTCACCATCGACGTCTATACGATGAAGTGACGGCGCATGCCTCTCAACCGGCCTGCCGGCAGGCCGGTTGAGAGGCAGAGCCTATTTTCTCCCCGAAAACGCGAACACATCGACCGGCTCATCAAGTCCCCGGAGGGCAAAGGAACCCAGATTTTCCATCTGCCCTGCACAGCCTGCCTTTTCGACGAAGGCTCTTGAGAGCAGAACCGGACGCTTCAGCTCCTTCGTGAGGGTTTCGAGACGCGAGGCGATGTTGACCGCCGGTCCGATCACCGTGAAGTCGAGGCGCCGGCGCGAACCGATATTGCCATACATCACATCGCCGACGTGGACGCCGATGCCGTAGCCGAGCGGATCGTGGCCCTTGCGCAGGTTCTCCTCGTTGAGAACGGCAAGGGCGGCCTGCGCCTCGCCGATGGCTCCGAGAAGCTGACTGCAGGCACAGGGATTGCTGAGCGGAAAGATCGCCAGAAGCCCGTCTCCCATGAATTTCAGGATCTCTCCGCCGTGCCGCTCGATCGGTTCCGACATGGCGTCGAAATAGCCGTTGAGGAGCTCGATGACGTCGTCCCGGGGCCATAGGTCCGACAGCTTCGTGAAGTCGCGCAGATCGCAGATGAGGATCGCCGCGCCCACCGTCACGCCGCTGCCGCGCGTGGTCGCTCCGGCAAGGATCTGCTCGCTCGCATGCGGCCCGACATAGGTCTCGAGCAGCGTGCGGGCGAAGCGGTTCTTCAGCCGGATCTCGCTGACAAGCGCCAGGGCTGGCAGAATATCCTTCAGGAAGGCGAGATCATCGGGGCTAAATCCGCCCGGCCGGTCGCTCGCAAAGGTGACCGCGTGCCGCTTGCCGAGCGTATGGAGCAGGGGCCAGATGATGTACTCGGTCAGTCCCTCCGCGCGCAGTTCGTCATAGAGCGGGTAATCCGGACCCGCGGACGTCGGGTCGTCAAGGCGTCTGCGCACTTCTTCCGCCCCCTCGTTGAAATCGCGCAAGGGGCTGCTCAGATATTGGGTCGTATCCTCGACGCCGTAGGCATAGGTATCGAGCTCCGCCTCCGCCAGACCCTTTCGCCACAGAATCCGTGCACCGATCCACTGCGGGTGGTGGATTCTGAAGTGCAGGGTGGCGCGGGCGACGGGCACGCCCGCCTCCACCAGCCTGTCGCACATCTCCACGAAGATGTTGTCGATGAAGCGTTCGCCGCGCGTCTCGATGACGAGCCAGTCGATGATCCGGCGCCGCCGCGCCGGCCATGTCCCCTCGCCTTCGCCGGGCAAAGGCAGGGGTGGCTCTGTCGGAGACTGAACCGCGGCGTTCGCCTCGATCGGATTCGTGATGGCCATGTCAAAACCCCAGGGATTGCTGCGCGGGCTCCGGCGGAGCGACCTTGACGCCTTCCATTTCGAGCATTCCGAGCTTCGTCGAAGAACCGCCCGGCGCCGAGAAGCCGCCGATCTTGCCGCCGGCTGCGAGAACCCGATGGCACGGGATGATCAGTGCCACGGGATTCTTCGCCATCGCCTGGCCGACATCCCGCGCCGCCTCCGGGCCTGCGCCGAGTTCCTTCGCAAGCGCGCCGTAGGTCGTCGTACTGCCCCAAGGGATCTTTCGCGCGGCCTGATAGATCTTCTCGAAGAAGGAATCCTGTCCCTGCAGATCGAGATCGAAGCGGGAAAAATCCGTCTCCCTGCCCTCGAAATAGCCCTTCACCGCGGCGACCGCTTCGGCAACCCGCGGCGGCGGCTCGTGCGGCGCTCCGTCCGGCAAACGCCGCAGAAGCAGTCGCTCGGTGGATTCGGCGCTTCGCGTCGGCAGCTGGAAGCGCGTGATGCCGGCATCGCTCCAGGCGATGCCGCAGAAACCGCGTGCGGTTTCGAAAATGTGGTAATGGTTCATGAGTTCGCTCTCCTCCAGCACCGCATGCCCGACCGAGGCACGCCGCGTTGCTGTAGCGCTTCGAATTCCTTCATGGAGAATCGTGCGCCAGAGCCCTCAATTCAACCCGTTTTCCCTAGGGGGCAGCTAAAAAAGACGATCTGATTTTCGTCATTCATGCCTTGGCGCTCGCCGGAACTCTTGCGAGGATGCGGATAACTCGAACTGACCGGTGCATCGCTTGACCTCAGATGTCGATTTTTTCGCGCGCAGCGCCGTCCAGGTGGCGGCTGATCTGATCGGCGCCGATTTTACCGTTTCCGGTGTCGGCGGCCTTATCGTAGAGACGGAGGCCTATCTTCCAGACGACGCGGCGTCGCACAGTTTTTCGGGCACCACGGCACGCAATCGCGCCATGTTCGGTCCGCCGGCACATGCCTACATCTATCTCTCCTACGGCCTGCACTGGTGCCTGAACTTCGTCTGCCTGCCCGGCAGCGCCGTACTGATCCGCGCGATCGAGCCGAAATGGGGCATGGACACGATGCGGGCGAGACGTGGCGTCCGTGAAGCGAGACTGTTGTGTTCCGGACCGGGACGTGTCGGACAGGCGCTGGCGATCAGCCGGGAGCTGGACGGATTGCCGCTCGGAGAGGATCCGTTCCGCCTCACCCTGTCCTCCACGAAACCGCCGGTCGCCACCGGCATCCGGGTCGGCATAACCAAGGCGGTGGAACAGCCCTGGCGGTTCGGGCTGGCCGGCTCATCCTTCGTGAGCCGCAAGTTCTGATGCAGCTTCGCCGGTCGGCTGAAACCGCTCTTCGGTTCGGATCAAGTTGACACGGAGACCCGCTTCTGTCCTTAAACTACACCCCCGCGCGTCTTATCGGATTCGCAAATATCGCTGTAGAACTTTGATCTTCTGCATGGCGTTGTCCTTCGATCCGGTAGAATTAAAGGACAGATGCATCGATGGTTCGATCAGAGCTGATCGCAAGTGGACGAGTTGATGACATCACGATGGGCCTGGTTGTTTTCGCAGATCACGCGCCGAATCTGGTTTAGAGCCACGCTTTTCTCCATTCTTGCGATTATAACCGCACTCATCGCAATTTTCCTTGGCCCGTTCATTCCGCGAGACCTTCCGAACCGAATAGGAGCGGACGCAGTCGACAACGTGCTGGGGATCATCGCTTCCAGCATGCTGACGGTCTCGACGTTTTCGCTGAGCACGATGGTATCGGCCTACTCGGCGGCGACAAGCAACGTTACCCCACGGGCAACGAAGCTCCTCATGGAAGACAGCACGACGCAGAACGTGCTTGCGACCTTCATAGGGTCGTTTCTGTTCAGCCTCGTCGGCATCATTGCCCTCAGCACCGGCGCCTACGGCGACCAGGGCCGCCTCGTTCTATTCGTGGTGACGATCGGCGTCATCGTCCTGATCATCGTGACGCTGTTGCGCTGGATCGATCATCTCTCGAGTCTCGGACGCGTTACCGAAACGACGGAACAGGTCGAGGCGGTCACGATCGAGGCAATGCGGTCGCGACGGTTACGACCCTATCTCGGCGGAAACCGGTTGGCCGATGCCGCGCACATCCCCGTTTCCGCCACGCCGGTCTTTATCGACAGGATTGGTTACATCCAGCATCTCGACGTAAGCAGGCTCTCCGCGATCGCAAACGATATGAAGGCCCGCATCTTCGTTCGATTGCTACCTGGCCAGCTTGTCGATCCAAACCGGCCCGTCGCGTCCGTCGACGGCACACGGGACGAGCATGTCCTTGCCGAGATTGCCAGGTGCTTCTCGGTGGGAGACACGCGTTCGTTCGATCAGGATCCGAGGTTCGGGGCGGCGGTGCTGGCTGAAGTAGCGTCACGCGCCCTGTCGCCGGCCATCAACGACCCCGGCACCGCCATCGACGTCATCAGCCGTGCGTTGCGCGTGCTTGCCGTCTGGACCGAGCCCGTCGAGAAGGCGTTAGAGGACGAGGTCCTGTATCCAAACATCTACGTGCCGGCGATCGAGCTCGACGAAGTCTTCGACGATCTTTTCACGCCGATCGCGCGGGATGGCGCTGCTATCGTCGAGATCGGAATCCGTCTGCAGAAAGCTTTCGGCACGCTCGCGAAGTTCAACCAGACCCGCTTTCGTGACGCAGTCATACGCCATTCGAAAGAAGCGCTTGAGCGAGCGGAAGCGGCACTTGGGATTGCCAGCGATCTGCAGAGACTGAGGCGGGAGGCGGACAAGGTCGGTAATGGCTGACATCTACCGGTGTCCCAGAAAACGAACAAGGCTATGGCCGCATGGAGAAGTCCCGCTAGAAGAATTCTGGAAAAAGCACTCGCAATTTTCCGCCCGCATCCCGCTCGAATTCTCTAGGATCGTGGATACCAGTCGTTGAACATCGGAACATGAAGGTAGAGGAGGCGATTAGATGGCGAAATCGAACATAGGCTTCATCGGGCTCGGATTGATGGGCCAGGGCATGGCGGCGAATATCCTGAAAAAGGGATGGCCGCTCCAGGTGATGGCGCATCGCAACCGGGCGCCGGTCGAGACGCTCGTTGCCGAGGGCGCACGCGAAGCCAAGACGCCGCGCGAGATGGCGGAGCAATGCGACGTCATCGTCCTCTGCGTTACCGGCTCGCCCGAAGTCCTTTCGGTCATCGGCGGCCCGGAAGGCATCGCGAGTGCGGGCAGGCCGGTCACCATCGTCGATTGTTCCACATCCGATCCCTCCGTCACGACGAAGCTTGCAGCCGATCTCGCGGGAAGCGGCCTTACGCTTATCGATGCGCCGCTCAGCCGTACGCCGGCCGATGCCGCCGCGGGCACGCTCGACGTCATGGTCGGCGGCTCGGAGCCAGACGTGCAGCGCGTGTGGCCGGTACTCGAATGTTTCGCCGGTCGGATCATCCACACGGGGCCGACTGGCTCCGGTCACACGATGAAGCTGCTCAACAACTTCCTGTCGATGGGCTACGCGGCGCTCTATTCCGAGGCGCTGATGCTCGGACGCAAGGCCGGGCTGACGCCCGAGGTCTTCGACAGCGTCATTCGCGGCGGCCGGATGGACTGCCCCTTCTATCAGACCTTCTTCCGCTGGGTCCTGGAGCGCGACCCGAATGCCCACAAATTCGCGATCCGCAACGGCTTCAAGGACATGAGCTATCTTGCCGGCTACGCCATTGCCGCCGGCGTCGCCAATCCGGTCGGGGCAGCCGTCCGGAACTCATTTGCACAGGCGGTCGGCGCGGGCCGCGGCGAGGACTACGTGCCGATGCTGTCGGATTTCATCGCCGAGGCGAACGGTCTCGAGCGCAAGTGACGGCGAGCGCCTTTTCGCCGGGCTATATGAAAGAATTCCATCAGCGGTGAAATGCAATCTTGCAGGATTGCAACATTGCCGCTGGTCTGCGGCTTTGACTGAGTCTCGCGGAATGGCGAATGTGATTGCGGCCAAAAATGGAACAAATGTTCCGTCGCCGCATCTCAGCACCATTCCTCGAGGAGACATCCGACATGACCGCCCTTACCTTCGCCCTCAACCATATGGCCGCGCCTGGCCTCCCGGTCGACGCGTTCTTCTCGCTTGCGAAATCGCTCGGCATCTCCATGGTCGAGATCCGCAACGACCTCGCCGGCAACGCCATTGCCGGCGGCACGCCTCCGGAGGAGGTGAAAGCCCTTGCGGAGAAGCACGGTCTGACGATCGTCTCGATCAACGCCTTGCAGCGCTTCAACGAATGGGACGAGGCACGGACAGCCGAAGCGCGCGAGCTCATCTCCTATGCACGCGATTGCGGCGCGAAGGCCCTGGTGCTGGTGCCCGTCAATGACGGCAGCGGCAAGGAGGACGTCGTGCGGCAAGCCAATCTTCGGCAGGCGCTCGGCGCGCTGAAGCCGATGCTCGACGCGGCCGGCATCACCGGTCTCGTGGAGCCGCTCGGCTTCGAAGTCTGCTCGCTGCGCTCGAAGGCGGAAGCCGCCGAAGGGATCCGGGCGATCTCCGGCGAGCGGACCTTCCGCTTGGTGCACGATACGTTCCACCATCACCTTGCTGGCGAAGACCAGCTCTTTCCTGATCTCACCGGCCTCGTGCATATTTCCGGCGTCATCGACGCAACCCTGGCCGTCTCGGACATGCGCGATCCGCATCGCGTTCTCGTCGATGCCGGCGACAGGCTGGACAATCAAGGCCAGATTCGACGGCTGCGGGATCAAGGCTATGCCGGCCCCTTCTCGTTCGAGCCCTTTGCCCCTTCCGTGCACGAACTTGCCGACCCGGCAGACGCCCTGCGCGAGAGCATGGACTACCTCCGGTCACGGAGCTGATCGCCACCAGCAGTGGAAAGAGCGGGAATCGAAACCGGCGCCCCCGGGAGCTCTTGACGGATCCCGGATAAAATGGAATACATATTCCGTAATATCAAAACGCTGGTTTGTTTATTCCGTTTTGACTGAAGCGTGCAGCGGGAGTGCCGCTTCGGTCGAAGATTGAACGCGATCTCGGGAAGAAGATCGCGTTCCCGGCTGAAGAAGGTGTGGCCGGCACCAAGTGGAGGAGAAGAACAATGAAGAAATTTTTCCTGGGCACAGCGATGGCCGTCCTGATGTCGACGGCCGCGCATGCGGAGACCATCGGCGTGTCGATGGCGCTCTTTGACGACAACTTCCTGACGGTGCTGCGCAGCGGCATGCAGGATTATGCCAAGACGCTCGACGGCGTCGAGTTGCAGGTCGAAGACGCGCAGAACGACGTCGCGAAACAGCAGAGCCAGATACAGAACTTCATCGCCGCCGGCGTCGACGCCATCATCGTCAACCCGGTCGACACCGATGCGACTGCCGCCATGTCGAAGATCGCTGCCGATGCCGGCATTCCGCTGGTCTACGTCAACCGCGAGCCGGTGAATGTCGATACGCTTCCGGACAAGCAGGCCTTCGTGGCGTCGAACGAACAGGAATCCGGCACGCTGCAGACCAAGGAAATCTGTAAGATGCTGGGCGGAAAGGGCAAGGCCGTCGTCATGATGGGTGAGCTCTCCAACCAGGCTGCCCGCATGCGCACCAAGGACATCCACGACGTGATCGCGACCGACGAATGCAAGGGCATCGAGATCGTCGAGGAGCAGACGGCGAACTGGTCGCGCACCCAGGGCTCGGATCTCATGACGAACTGGCTCTCCGCCGGTCTCGAATTCGACGCCGTCATCTCCAACAACGACGAAATGGCGATCGGCGCAATCCAGGCCCTGAAGGCGGCCGGGCGTTCGATGGACTCCGTCGTCATCGGTGGCATCGACGCGACACAGGATGCGCTCGCGGCCATGGCGGCCGGCGACCTCGACGTGACGGTTTTCCAGAATGCCGCCGGTCAGGGCAAGGGCTCGGTCGATGCCGCCCTGAAGCTCGCCAAGGGCGAGCCGGTCGAAAAGAAGGTCTACATTCCCTTCGAGCTCGTCACGAAGGAGAACCTGGAGCAATATCAGGCGAAGAACTGATCTTTTTCCTGCCGGGGCGCGGGGAAGCCGCGCCCCGTATATGGACGTTTATGGAGGGGTCGTGCGGCGCGGTGACGCCGCGCTCCCTTCGAGCGCCGCGCGTCTTATCCGTCCGAGCCTGCGAGGCTGAAAGGAAGGCATGTTCCACCAGCCGCGTGGACATTCCGGCTCAGCCGGAACATGGGAGGCAACGAGAATGACACTCAGTCCCACCACTATGGCAGCGGTGCGCGCCAGCGGCGCCGTTCCGAAATCCGAATACCTTCTGACTGCGGAGGGCGTTCGCAAGGAGTTTCCGGGTGTCGTCGCGCTCGACGACGTGGAGTTCAAGCTGAAGCGCGGCACTGTGCATGCGCTCATGGGCGAGAACGGAGCCGGCAAATCGACCTTGATGAAGATCCTCGCCGGGATCTATCATCCCGACCAGGGCGAGGTGAAGCTCAGGGGCGCCGGAATCCGGCTGAAGTCGCCGCTCGACGCGCTCGAGAACGGCATCGCCATGATCCATCAGGAACTGAACCTGATGCCTTTCATGACCGTCGCCGAGAACATCTGGATCCGCCGGGAACCCAAGAACCGTTTCGGCTTCGTCGACCACGGCGAAATGCGCCGCATGACGGCAAAACTTTTCGAGCGGCTCAAGATCGATCTCGATCCGGAAATCGAGGTCCGGCACCTCTCGGTCGCCAACCGCCAGATGGTCGAGATCGCCAAGGCGGTCTCCTACGAGTCCGACGTGCTGATCATGGACGAGCCCACCTCGGCTCTCACTGAGCGCGAGGTCGCGCATCTTTTTGAGATCATCCGTGACCTGCGCTCGCAGGGTATCGGCATCGTCTACATCACCCACAAGATGAACGAGCTGTTCGAGATCGCCGACGAGTTCTCGGTATTCCGCGACGGCAAATATATCGGCACCCACCTCTCGAATGAGGTCACCCGCGACGACATCATCCGCATGATGGTCGGACGTGAAATCACCCAGATGTTTCCGAAGGAGGAGGTGCCGATCGGCGACGTGGTGCTGTCGGTGAAGAACCTGACGCTCAACGGCGTCTTCCGCGACGTCTCCTTCGATGTGCGCGCCGGCGAGATCCTCGGCGTCGCCGGCCTCGTCGGATCCGGCCGCTCCAACGTCGCCGAGACGCTCTTCGGGGTCACGCCGGCGAGTTCGGGCACGATCGCGATCGACGGGAAAGAGGTCGTGATCGACAGCGCCAACAAGGCGATCCGCCACCGGATGGCGTTTCTCACCGAGGATCGCAAGGACACCGGCTGTCTGCTCATCCTCGACATTCTCGAAAACATGCAGATCGCCGTACTGCAGGACAAATTCGTCAAGCGCGGCTTCGTCAGCGAGAGGGAGGTCACCGCCGCCTGCGAGGAGATGAGCCGCAAGCTTCGGGTCAAGACGCCGAACCTGCAGGAGCGCGTCGAGAACCTCTCGGGCGGCAACCAGCAGAAGGTGCTGATCGGCCGCTGGCTGCTCACCAATCCGCGCATCCTGATTCTCGACGAGCCGACACGCGGCATCGATGTCGGCGCCAAGGCCGAAATCCATCGCCTGGTGACCGAACTCGCCCGCAACGGCGTCGCGGTGATCATGATCTCGTCGGAAATGCCGGAAGTGCTCGGCATGAGCGACCGGATCATGGTGATGCACGAGGGCCGGGTCACCGGCATTCTCGACAGGGCGGAAGCTACCCAAATCAAGGTCATGGAGCTTGCGGCGCGATAGAGCGGGATGAGGAAAAATGCGTGCGGTTTTCCGCCCGCATTCCGCTCTGACCTTTGGAACCGATCAAGGCGAACTGCCGACCGCAGGGAGGAAGAAGATGAATACCAATGTCGCAGCACAGGGCACGAGCTCGTCCCTCGCCCGCTCGAGACGGCGCGTGCCGCCCGAGCTCAACATCTTTCTGGTGCTGATCGGTATCGCGCTCGTCTACGAAATTCTCGGCTGGCTCTTCGTCGGCCAGAGTTTCCTGATGAATTCGCAGCGCCTGACGATCATGATCCTGCAGGTGTCGGTGATCGGCATCATCGCCGTCGGCGTCACGCAGGTCATCATCACGGGGGGCATCGACCTCTCGTCGGGCTCGGTCGTCGGCATGACCGCGATGATCTCGGCGAGCGTCGCGCAGGCCTCCACCTGGCCGCGGGCGCTCTATCCGTCACTGACCGATCTTCCGGCCATCGTACCGATCGGCCTTGGTGTCGGAATCGGTCTCCTCGCCGGCTTCATCAACGGACAGCTCATCGCCAGGACCAAGATCCCACCCTTCATCGCCACGCTCGGCATGATGGTGTCGGCCCGCGGCGTCTCCAAGTGGTACACGAAGGGACAGCCGGTCTCGGGCCTCACCGAGCAGTTCAACTTCATCGGCACGGGTATCTGGCCGGTGATCGTCTTCCTCGTCGTTGCGCTGATATTCCACATCGCGCTGCGCTACACCCGCTACGGCAAATTCACCTATGCGATCGGCGCCAATGTCCAGGCCGCGCGCGTCTCCGGCATCAATGTCGAAGCGCATCTGGTGAAGGTCTATGCGATCGCCGGCATGCTTGCGGGCCTCGCAGGCGTCGTTACCGCCGCCCGCGCCCAGACGGCACAGGCCGGCATGGGTGTCATGTATGAACTCGACGCGATCGCCGCGACCGTCATCGGCGGCACGTCGCTGACCGGCGGCGTCGGCCGCATCACCGGCACGGTGATCGGCACGGTGATCCTCGGCGTAATGACCTCGGGCTTCACCTTCCTCCGGGTCGACGCCTACTACCAGGAGATCGTCAAGGGTATCATCATCGTCGCGGCAGTGGTCGTCGACGTCTATCGCCAGAAAGGCCGGAAAAAGACCTAAACATACTATTCCTCCAAGCAAAATTACCGGCCGGGATGAAGGAATTCATCCCGGCTTTTTCTTTCCTCGTCACCGCTTTGGGCCGCTATATTCTCGCGAATGACATATGCTCGTCTTGCAACGCAGCCCCTTCGACTCCGGGCTGGCTCGTTGGTCGCCGATAGACTATATGGCAGCATGCAAAACTATCGGAGAATTACCATGTCGTCGCAGCGCCAGCTTGCGAAGCACAGCCGGCCCCGGTTCATGTTCCAGCTCTGGAGCGCGATGCTCCGGGTCCAGACCCGCGAAGCGGCATCCCTTTTCAGCTCCCGCGGGCGGTAGTCCAAAGCCGCAGACATAACGCCTCGGGCGGCCCCTCATCCCGCTGCCGCGACCTTCACCCCTGCGGGGAGCAGGTGGCCGGCAGGCCGGATGAGAAGCATCCGCCGGCGGTTGGAGCTATCGCCCCATCCACCGCGGAGACGGTGACGACACGGAATTGCGCACCACCAGATCGGGCCTCAGGAAGATTTCCGTTTCCGCGGGGCGCCGGTCGGAGAGAAGCTCCAGGAGAAGCGCCATGGCGTGTTTGCCGATCAGAGTGCGCGGCTGACGGATCGTGGTCAGAGCCGGCGTCATGAATGTCGCCTGCGGCACGTCGTCGAAGCCTGTCACCGAGAAATCCCGCGGTATGTCATAGCCGCGTGCCTTCAGCCCGATCATAACTCCGAGTGCCGTCTGATCGTTGACGCACATGAATGCCGTCGGCAGCGTGTCGCGAACGAAGAGCCGCTCGACGGCAGCCCTGCCGCTTTCGAGCGTGCCATCGCCTTCCTGGACCAGCCGAAGTTCGGCCGGCACCCCTGCCGCATCGAGGCCGGCATCGTAGCCGGCGCGGCGCCGCTTATAGGCAAGGCGGGTCCGCGAATCGCCGATGAAGGCGATCTTGCGATGGCCTTCGGCGATGAGGAGGTCGACCACCTTGCGGGCGCCCTCCTCATCGTCGACACCCACATAGGGTATGCCGCCGTTGAAGACGGGCTCGAAGATGCCGACGCTCGGCGGCAGCCGAGCCGCTATCGTCTCGTGGCCGAAGGGCAGGATGCCGGTAAAGAGGATCAGACCCGCCGCCTGGTTGGAGTTGAGAAACTTCAGATATTCGACCGCGCGCTGGGCGTCGTTCTGAGTATGGCCGATCAACACGCCGTAGCCGTGCGACCGTGCCTCGTTTTCGAGGCCGACCAGGATACTCGAAAAATTGGGATCGCCGATATCCGGAGCGACGACCAGGATCATGTTCGAGCGGCCGAGGCGCAGGCTGCGGGCCATGGCATTGGTGGTGTAACCGGTGATCGCGATCGCCTGGTTGACCTTCAGCCGCGTGGATTTCGCCACCTTCTCCGGGTTGTGGATCGCCCGCGATACCGTCGCGATCGAAACTTCGGCGATCCTGGCGACGTCTTCGATGGTTGCGGGCGTGGAATCCGACACTGCGCTCTGCCTTGCGTCTCCCTACTGCATGTTTCCCTAAATCCACATCTAAGGATAAAAACAAGCAGCTAATCAATCTGCTACGGCGTCCCTTGCGTGTCGCGGCGCCGTCCACGGCGCGACACTACACACACCGCGAACAACGTCAAAGGTGGCCCGGAAAATTCCTGTGCATGTCCTGATGTAAACCTTTACATCGCGAGTGTAAAGGTTTACATGACTTCCATGAGCGGTCGGGAGCCGCAAGGGGGAAATCGATGAATCCGGAGACGGTCGACGCCGCGCGCGTCGTGCTGCAGGCACGTCGCATCAGCAAGTCGTTCAGCGGCGTGCAGGTGCTCTTCAGTGTCAATTTCGAGCTTCGCGCCGGCGAGATCCATGCGCTGATGGGCGAAAACGGCGCCGGCAAGTCGACGCTCGTCAAGATCCTCTCGGGCTTCGAACAGCCTTCGTCGGGTGAGATCCTGCTCGATGGCCAGCCCGTGACGCTTCCTGCCAACGGCGCGGCCGAAGCGCTGGGCATCGTCATCATCCACCAGGAATTCAATCTAGCCGAACATCTGACTGTTGCCGAAAGCCTGTTTCTCGGTCGCGAGGTGACGCGTTTCGGCGTGCTCGACCGCAAATATATGCGCGCGGAGACGCGCCGGGTTCTCGATCTGCTCGGCTGTCACGTGGACGCGAATGCGCTGATCGGCAGCCTTTCCATCGCCGAAAAGCAGATGGTCGAGATCGCCAAGGCCATCAGCCGCGACGCGCGGATCGTCTTCATGGACGAGCCGACGGCCGTTCTCTCCCGCGAGGAAACCAACTTCCTTTTCCGGCAGGTGCGCAAGCTGCGCGACCGGGGCACGAGCTTCGTCTTCGTGTCGCACAAGCTCGACGAAGTCATCGAACTGACCGATCGCGTGACGGTGCTGCGCGACGGGCAGTGGGTGAAGACTGCCGCAACTTCGATGCTCGACGGCGAGTCGATCGCGCAGCTCATGGTGGGCCGCGAAATGTCGAGCCTCTATCCCGCCAAGAAAGAGCCGAACGTCGACGAAGAGGTCGTGCTGCGTGTCGACGCCGTCTCGACCGACTATGTCAAGGACGCCGGCTTCGAGGTGCGCAAAGGCGAAATCCTCGGCTTTTCGGGCATGATCGGCTCCGGCCGGACCGAGCTCATGGAAGCGGTCGCCGGCCTCCGGCCCCGCCTGTCGGGCGAGGTGACGATCCGTGGAGAAACCGTGCCCTCAGGCGACGTGCACGCGGCCAACCGGCGCGGGCTTGCCTACATGACCAAGGACCGAAAGGCGAAGGGCCTGCTGCTCAACTCCGGCATGACGGCGAACCTGACCTTGCAGTCGCTCGGCCGGCATGCCCGCATCGGCTATCTCAGCCCGGCGAGCGAGGCGGCTGCGCTCGAACGGGCCCGCCGGCGCTTCGACATCCGCGTGCGCGACGGCAACGTCGTCGCCAGGCGCATGTCCGGCGGCAACCAGCAGAAGCTGCTGCTCGCCAAGGTGATGGAAACGGAACCGGACATCATCATCATCGACGAGCCGACACGCGGCATCGACGTCGGCACCAAGCAGCAGATCTATCATTTCATCTCGGCGCTCGCGCGCGACGGCCGCTCGATCATCGTCGTCTCCTCCGAAATGCCTGAGGTCATCGGGCTTTGCACCAGGGTCGCGGTGATGCGCGAGGGACGCATCGTCGGCATGCTCGAAGGAGACGAGATCTCCGAGCAGGAAATCATGCGCTACGCAGCAGGGCTGAAGAAAATGGCTGCCGCCTGACCGGCTAGATGCACGGCGAAGGCAGGCACAGGAAAAGGAATTCCCCCGGGCTCCGGGGCGGGAGGTTGATCTGGACATGAGCGTGAACGAGGAAAGCATCCAAAGCACAACACACCGCCGGACCTGGCGGGACGTCGATCTCAGGGCCGTGGCGCCGTTTGCCGCCCTTGCGCTGCTGTTGATCGTCGGTGCCATGGTCAACCCCAACTTCATCAGTCTCAATAATCTCGCCAACGTCGCCACCCGGAGCGCCTTCATCGCCATCATCGCGGTGGGCGCCACCTTCGTCATTTCCGCAGGCGACCTCGACCTTTCCGTCGGCTCGATGGTCGCCTTCGTCGCAAGTCTGATGATCCTGTTCATGAATTCCGGCGTGATCGCCGATCCGGCACTGATGCTTACGGCCGCGGTCCTCTTTGCGGTCGTCGCCGGCAGCGCCTGCGGGCTCGCCAACGGGCTCATCACCACCGTCGGCAGGATCGAACCCTTCATTGCGACGCTCGGCACGATGGGCATCTATCGCGGCCTGACCACCTGGCTGTCGCAAGGCGGCGCGATCACCCTGCGCGAGCCGGGAATACAGGAGCTCTATCGCCCGGCCTATTTCGGCAGCATTCTCGGCATGCCGGTGCCGATCGCGATCATCCTCGCGGTCACCGCCGTCGCCGCCTTCATCCTTTATCGCACGCGTTACGGCCGGCATGTGGTCGCGGTCGGCTCCAACAGCGACGTGGCCCGCTATTCCGGCATCGCCGTCAACCGCGTGCGCACCATCGCCTTCGTCATCCAGGGCCTCTGCGTCGCCGTCGCCGTGCTGCTTTACGTGCCGCGCCTCGGCTCCACCTCGGCTACGACCGGCATCCTCTGGGAATTGCAGGCCATCACCGCCGTAGTCGTCGGCGGGACGGCGCTGAAAGGCGGCGCCGGCCGCGTCTGGGGCACGATCTGCGGTGCCTTCATTCTCGAATTGGTCGGAAACATCATGCTCCTGTCGAACTTCATCAGCGAATACCTGATCGGCGCGATGCAGGGTGCGATCATCATCATCGCGATGCTCGTCCAGCGCTCGCTGGTACGCAAATCGTGACCAAGCCGGATCCAGGGCGATCCGGCCACATCAACCAAGACTTGGAATCATTGGGAGGAAGAAGCATGCGAAAGGGATTAATGGGCATTGCCGCGATCGCGATGACGGCACTCGCGGGTACGGCCCATGCACAAGACAAAAACGTCACGATCGGCGTGTCGATCCCGGCGGCCGACCATGGCTGGACCGCCGGTGTCGTGTTCCATGCCGAGCGCGTTGCCAAGCTGCTCATGGAGCAGCATCCGGGCCTCAACGTCATCGTCAAGACTTCGCCGGATCCGGCGAGCCAGGCCAACGCCGTGCAGGACCTCGAAACACAGGGGATCGACGCCCTCGTGATCCTGCCGACCGACCCCGATCCGCTGGTCAACGCGATCAAGGAAATCAAGGGCAAGGGCACCTTCGTGGCGCTGGTGGACCGCGCCCCCTCGACCAACGACAACAGCGTGCGTGACCTCTATGTCGCCGGTAACAACCCGGCACTCGGCCAGGTCGCAGGCGAATACATCAAGGCCACCACTCCGGAAGCCAAGGTGGTCGTCATTCGCGGCCTGCCGATCCCGATCGACCAGCAGCGTCAGGACGGCTTCGACAAGGGCATCGCCGGCTCCAAGGTCGAAATTCTGGACCGCCAATACGGCAACTGGAACCGCGACGACGCCTTCAAGGTCATGCAGGACTACCTGACCAAGTATCCGCAGATCGACGTCGTTTGGTGCCAGGATGACGACATGGCCGTTGGCGTGCTGCAGGCGATCGACCAGGCCAAGCGCACCGACATCCAGTATGTGGTCGCCGGAGCCGGTTCGAAGGACATGATCAAGAAGGTCATGGACGGCGACAAGATGATCCCGGTCGACGTGCTCTACCCGCCGGCAATGGTCGGCACGGCACTCGAAATGACCGTTGCCAACTTCTTCGGCCAGGTCCCGGTTCGCGGCACCTACACGATCGATGCGACGCTGGTGACCAAGGAAAACGCCAAGGACTTCTATTTCCCCGATTCGCCGTTCTGATCGGACGTCGGAGCGAGTGAAGATACGGCCTGCCCGAGGCTTCCTCGGGCGGGTCGTTTGATTTCAGGGTGCAGCGCAAGGGGCTTCCCCCTCTGCCCCGCCGCCGAGCCGATCTGCCGCGCTACCGCTCATCCCGCCGGAAACACCGCCACCACCTTCAACCCCAGACCGCCCTCACCCTCCTCCAGCCGCATCTTCCCGCCGTAAAGCCCGGCGATTTCCTCGACGATCGGCAGGCCGAGTCCGGTACCGGGGGCTTCCTCGCCGCCGCGCCGGAAACGCTTGAGCGCAGCCTCGCGCAGCTCCGGCGGAATGCCCGGGCCGTTATCCTCCACTTCCAGCAGGACCGAGTGGTCCCGGCTCTCGACGCGCACGGTCACCTCCGCCCCGCGGCCGGCATAAAGCAATGCATTGCCGATCAGGTTCTTCAGGAGTTCACCGACAAGCAGAGGCTCGGCGCGGATCCAGTGCTCGCCCTCGCCGGCAAAGCCGAGATCGATGCCGGCTTCGCCCGCCGCCGGCACGTGGTCCGCCGTGACGGCGCGCGCAAGCCCGACGAGTTCGACCCGCTCCAATCCCCGCGCCTCGTCGCGGCCTGCGGCATCGATCTTCGCCATCAGCAGCAGCTGCGCGAGAATGCGCTCGGCATTGGCGACGGCTTCATCCGCCTTCATCGCCGCCGCCCGGGTTTCCTCGATCGTCGTCGCCCGCTGCGCAAGCGCAAGCTGCGTGCGGATGATGGCAAGCGGGGTCCTGAGCTGATGGCTGGCATTGCCGGTGAAGTGCCGCAGCGCATCGAGGGCCGATTGCAGGCGGACCATGAAGGAGTTCACGGTATCAACGAGCCCCTGGACTTCGTTCGGCACCTGCTCGCGGATCGGATGCAGATCGTCGGGGCTGCGCTCGGCGATCGCGTCGCCAAGCCGATAGAGCGGCCTCAGGGAAAAGGTGACGGCGACCCAGACGATCATCGCCGCCCCGGCGATCATCAGCCCAAGGCGCAGGGCCGAGCGGATGATGATGGTTTGCGCGAGTTGCCGCCGAGCGATCGTCGTCTCGGCGACGGTGACGACGAAGGGAACGGAATTGACCCCGGTCGATGCGGAGCGTCTGAGTGCTGCGACGCGGATAGGCTCGCCGCGAAAGACGGCATCTGCGAAGCTCGTCGATTGACCGGTGCTTTCGGAAAGCGAAGGCAGGGTCTGATAACCCGTGATGAATGCGCCGGGCGGGCCGTCCACCCGGTAAAAAACCCGGTCCTGCGCCGCCGAAGTCAGCATCTCGAGCGCGACATAGGGGATGTCGACCTGCAGCGAGCCGTCTTCGGCGACGACCACGCGCTCGGCGATTGCCAGTGCCGATCCGGCAAGCACCCGGTCCGAGACGGCATTCGCCGTCTTGACGGCTTCCCGGTACGTATCCGCCAGCGCGACGATGCCGATTACCGCTGTCGAGATCAGGAGCCAGCCGAGCAGCCTGCGCCGCAGCGAATAGACGACCTTTCTCATTCCGGGGGCGGCGTTCATTCGGGACCGGCCGTCTTATCGAGATAATAGCCGATGCCGCGGGCGGTGCGGACGGTCAGCCCGAAGGGCGCCAGCCGCTTGCGCAGCCGGCTCACATATTGCTCGATCGCATTGGGGCTCAGATCGTCGTCCAGGCCCGTCAGCGATTGCACGATCGCGTCCTTGGCGACGACCTTTCCGGCGCGCATGAACAGAAGCTCGAGAAGACCGAGCTCGCGGGCCGGAATTTCGATCGGCATACCTGCAGAGGAGAAGCTCCGCGAGGTGAGATCGAGCGAGACATCGCCATAGCTGACGACGGAGGCCCGCAACCCCGCCTGCCGGCGCAGGAGGACCCGCACGCGCGCCTCGAACTCGCCGATATCGAAAGGCTTGATCAGGTAATCGTCGGCGCCGAGGTCGAGTCCCTTGACCCTCTCCTCGGGCGTACCGCGCGCCGTCAGGATGAGAACCGCCGCGCGGTTCTGCCGTGCCCGCATGGCACGCAGCACGTCCAGTCCATCCATCTCCGGCAGGTTCAAATCGAGGATCACCAGATCGAAGCTTTCGGCCGCAGCAACCGCATGCGCGGATGCGCCGTCGCTCACGACGTCGACGGCATAGCCGCTGCCCCGCAGAAGCGTCGAAAGGCCCTCCGCCAGGGCCCGATTGTCCTCAACCAGCAAGATACGCAATATCGCCTCTCCCCGGGATCACTCTATCGGTCGCGAGCTTGCTTGTGAACGGCAGCGCTCTCAGGCATTGTAAATTCATGCGGTTCTTGATTTCTCTCGGTTTTTTGATCCTGTCGGCCGCGGTCACCGAGGCCGCCCCGACGTTCTTCCCGGCTCTCTCCGGTGACGGCGCCGCACCGGTCCTGACCGTCTATTCCTCGCTCGACGAACCCTTGGCAAGACCGATGATCGACGGCTTCCAGAAGGCCAATCCGGACGTCGCGGTCCGCTACGAGGACATGCTGACCGGCGAGATCTACGACAGGATCGTCAAGGAGACCGATGCCGGCGGGAGGACCGCCGATTTCGCCTTTTCCTCCGCCATGGACCTGCAGGTCAAGCTCAGCAATGACGGTTATGCGCAACGCAGCGACCTGCCGATGAGCGGGCGCTGGCCGGCCTGGGCGAACTGGCGCAACACGGCTTACGCGCTGACCTTCGAGCCGGCCGTCTTCGTCTACCACAAGCCGAGTTTCAGGAACGAGCGCCCGCCGGCGACGCGCGCCGAATTCGTCGATTACCTCAAGCACAAAGGAAACGCCGTCTTCGGCCGCATCGGCACCTACGACATCGAGCGCTCCGGCGTCGGCTTCCTCTTCATGTCGCGCGACCAGGAGCAGTTCGGCGACATCTGGACGGTGATCCGCACGATGGGCGCGGCGGGAGTGAAGCTCTATTCGACCAGTCAGGCAATCCTGGAGAGGATTTCGGACGGGCGCTTTGTGCTCGGCTACAACATCCTCGGCTCCTATGCGGCCGACTGGGCATCGCGACATCCCGATGTCGGCATCGTGCTCCCGAAGGACTATACGGTCGTGATGTCGCGCATCGGGCTCGTGCCGCAGGCCGCAGCCGCCCCCGAACTCGGCCGCCGCTATCTCGAATTCTTCATGTCGAAGGAGGGCCAGACGATCATGGCGCGCGAATTGCAGATTCCGGCTGTCAGTCCCGAAGTCGCCGGCGAGAACACCGCGAACACCATGCGGGAAATGCTCGGAGGTCAGTTGAAACCCGTACCGGTCAGTCCCGGACTGATGGTCTATCTCGACCAGGTCAAGCGGGCACGGCTGATCGCCCGCTGGAACGAGATGCTGCGCCTGCAGTGAATAATGAGCAGGCAAACAAGTCATTTACGCGAAGCGGACTTGATGTCAGGTTAATGTCAGCTTTCTATGTTTCTTAAGGTCGCCGGCGAACCGTGGAGGCGGACCGCCGGCAGCGTATCGGGAGGATTTCACCAGTCCGGTCTAGGGTCGCCGTCCATGTCGACCCAGCCGCTTCTCCCGTTCGCGAACGATAATCAACGTGCGCGTGACGAAGCGCGCCTCACGGAGGACCGATCTTGAAACACTACTTCCTCGCATCCATTCTCGCCGGCGCAATTGCTCTGCCCGCCTATGCCGCCGACTACACGATCATCGCGCCGGCCAATCCCGGTGGCGGCTGGGACCAGACCGCCCGCTCGCTGCAGACCGTGATGCAGCAGGAGGGCATTTCCGGCAACGTCCAGGTCCAGAACGTTCCGGGCGCCGGCGGCACGATCGGCCTTGCCCAGTTCGCCAGTCAGCAGAAGGGCAACCCGAATGCGCTCCTCGTCGGCGGCTACGTCATGGTCGGCGCCATCCTTACGAACAACTCGCCGGTCACCCTCAAGGACGTGACGCCGATCGCGCGGCTCACGGGCGAATACGAGGCGATCGTCGTTCCCGCCGCCTCCGAGATCCAGACGATGAAAGATCTCGTCGAGGCGCTGAAGAAGGATCCGGGCGCGGTTTCCTGGGCAGGCGGCTCGGCCGGCGGTACCGACCATATCGCGGTTGGCCTCATCGCCAAGGCCGCCGGCGTCGATCCGACCAAGATCAACTACATCGCTTATTCCGGTGGCGGCGAGGCCCTTGCCGCGATCCTCGGCAGCCAGGTGACCGCCGGCATTTCCGGTTACGGTGAGTTCGAGTCCCAGGTGAAGGCCGGAACGCTGCGCCTGCTCGCCGTTTCGAGCGCCGAGCGCATCGAGGGTATTGACGCGCCGACGCTGAAGGAATCCGGAGTCGATGTCGTCGTCGAAAACTGGCGCATGGTCGCCGCCGCCCCGGGCCTCACGGAAGAACAGAAGGCCGCAGTCTCGGCCGATGTCGAGAAACTTGCCAAGTCCGCAGGCTGGAAGGAAGTGCTGAAGACCAAGGGCTGGCAGGATACCTATCTGGCCGGCGCCGCCTTCGAAGAGCAGCTCGCCAAGGACATTTCCGCCACGGAAGCCGTTCTGAAAGACATCGGACTGGTCAAATGAACAGGGGGAACCACCCTTCCGTCGAAACGCGCCGCCCCGATCGGGCGGCGCTGATCATCGCCGCCGTTCTGGCAGCAATCGCCGGCGTGATCTTCTGGGACGTGTCGCGCCTGAGCGGTCTTGCCGGCTATTCGCAAGTCGGGCCGATGACCGTGCCCTATGCGATCGCCTGCTGTCTCATCGCGCTGGCAGTCTGGACGGCGGTCGAAGCCTGGCGGGGCGACTTTCCCGAACGCGAGCACCAGCAGGCGGGTCCGGTTGTCTGGATCGTCGCCGGACTTGCGGCGCAGATGCTGCTCTTGAACACGCTCGGCTTCTCGATCGCAACCGGCATTCTCTTCGCCCTCACGGCCCGCGGTTTCGGCAAACGCAAACTATGGCTGACCGTGCCGGTCGGCGTCGTGTTCAGCTTCGTCGTCTGGGCCGTCTTCGCCAAGCTCCTGAAATTGTCGCTGCCCGCAGGGCCGCTTGAACGCCTGTTCTTCTAGAGCGGGATGAGGAAAAGTGAGTGCGGTCTTCCGCCCGCATCTCGCTCCTAACTTATCAGATCGATCACGTTCATGGTTTTAGGTCGATCCTAGAATCACCGTGATCTAAAGAGGCCGACGACCATGGGTACTTTCGATTTCCTGCTGCAAGGGCTGCTGGTCGCCGCCCAGCCGATGAACCTTCTCTACGCACTCATCGGCGTAACGCTCGGCACCGCGGTCGGCGTGCTGCCCGGCATCGGCCCCGCATTGACCGTCGCACTGCTGCTGCCGGTCACCTATCAGCTCGATCCGGCCGGGTCGCTCATCATGTTCGCCGGAATCTATTATGGCGGCATGTATGGGGGGTCGACAACGTCGATCCTGCTCAACACGCCCGGCGAAAGCGCTTCGATCGTCACCGCGCTCGAGGGCAACAAGATGGCGCGCGCCGGCCGCGGCGGCCCGGCGCTTGCCACGGCAGCCATCGGCTCCTTCGTCGCCGGCCTCATCGCCACCCTCGGATTGGCTTTCATTGCGCCCTATATCGTCAAACTGGCGCTCGTCTTCGGCCCCCGCGAATATTTCGCACTGATGGTGCTCGCCTTCGTCACCGTGTCCTCCGCCTTCGGCGACTCGACGTTGCGCGGTCTCACTTCGCTCTTCATCGGCCTGACCCTCGCCTGCATCGGCATCGACCAGCTGACCGGCCAGGCGCGCCTTTCCTTCGGCGTTCCCGACCTCCTCGACGGCATCGAGGTGACGACGCTCGCCGTCGCCATGTTCGCGATCGGCGAGACGCTGTTCATCGCCGCACAAGGCGACCGCGGTCCGGACAAGGTGGAAGCGGTCAAGGGCTCTGTCTGGATGAGCGCTACGGATTGGGCGCGCTCCTGGAAGCCGTGGCTGCGCGGCACTTTCATCGGCTTTCCCATCGGCGCCATGCCTGCCGGTGGCGCCGAGATCGGCACCTTCCTCTCCTATGCGGCGGAGAAGCGCCTGACGAAACATCCGGAGGAATTCGGAAACGGCGCCATCGAAGGCGTGGCTGGCCCGGAGGCCGCCAACAACGCGTCCGCGGCGGGCACGCTGGTGCCGCTCCTGACGCTCGGCCTGCCGACCACGGCAACGGCCGCGATCATGCTCGCCGGCTTCCAGCAATACGGGCTGCAGCCGGGGCCGCTGCTCTTCGCCACCAATCCGCAGCTGGTCTGGGGTCTGATCGCCAGCCTCCTCATCGCCAATTTCATGCTGCTCGTCCTCAACCTGCCGCTGATCGGCCTCTGGGTGAGGCTTTTGACGATCCCGAAGCCGTGGCTCTATGCGGGCATCCTGCTCTTTGCGACGCTCGGCACCATCGGCGCCAATCCGTCGGTCTTCGAACTCGGTATGCTGCTGGCCTTCGGCCTTCTCGGCTACGTGATGCGCGTCTTCGGCTATCCGATCGCGCCGGTGGTCGTCGGCCTGATCCTCGGGCCGCTCGCCGAGCAGCAGCTCCGCAGGGCGCTCTCGATCAGCCAGGGCGACATCACCGTGCTCTTCACGTCGCCGATCGCGGCCGTGCTCCTGGTAATCGCCGCGCTCGCGCTGGTCGTGCCGCTGATCCTCAGGGCCCGTGGCCGCGGCGAAGTGCTCGCGCAACTCGCCGCCAGCGAAGACTGAGCAGCGCTGTCGATTTGGCGGTCCGGCCAGAGCGGGATGTTGTGGCGCTTGCCCAGCCGGCGGGCGGTTCACTTCCACCACATACCGGCTTCGCACAAACGGGGATCAACGCAGCAACCTGATTTGTCGCCCAGGTTGCCATTTCAGCCTGCGATCAAAGGAAGAAATCGTCGACCCGCAGGCTCGTGACGCCGTTCACCCGGATCTGGAAATCGGCGTAGCCGTCGCCATTGACGTCGCCCGAGATGATCCCGGAGCGGAAATTGAGCTCTCCGGCCTCGCCCGAGAAGGCGTTGCTGCCGACATAGGTGAAGCTCTGGTTTCCGCTCCAGGTCGTATCCGCGTCGATCGTTGAAAGGTCGATGACGTCGTATTCCACCCGGCGGAAGTCGGTGATGACGTCGCGGCTGCTGCCGACCGCCGTTTCCCCGATGGCGTTGAAATCGAATGTGTCCGTCCCGGTGCCGCCTGCCAGATAGTCGTAGCCGGTGCCGCCGCGCAGGATGTCGGCGCCCGAGCCGCCATAGAGATCGTCGGCGCCGGCGCCGCCGTCGAGGAGATCGTTGCCGCCGAGTCCCTCGAGAATATCGTGGCCGCCGAGGCCGCGCAGCGTGTTGGCGGCAGCGCTACCGGCTATGTCGTCATGGCCGTAATTCGTGCCGATCGCGTTCTCGACACTGATGAGGTCTTCGCGGCGGCCGGTCGCGGTGGTTGCGTACTGGTAGCCGAGGTCGATGGTGACGCCTCTGCCGCGCTCCGAGCTCCAGTCGTCCTGGAACTGGTAGCTGATCGTATCTATGCCGCTGCCGCCGTTGAAGTAGTTGTTGAAGCCGACGGAGAGGAAAGTATCGTTGCCGCTTTCGCCATAATAGTCGCTCGCATAACCCTCGATCTCGAAGCGGTCATGGCCGCTGCCGCCATAGACGACATCGTGGGAGCTCGCATCACGTCCACGGATGTCGGCAATGTAGAGATCGTTGCCGCCGCCGAGATAGATGTCGTTGCCACCTTCGAAGGAGTTCACCACGAGGTCATTGCCGTAACCCGCATCGACGAAATTGTATCCGCCGTAGCTATCTGTCCGGTTCAGGTAGATGTCGTCGTCGCCGTCATAGGCGTAGATCTCGACGGCGATATAGCCGTTCTGCTTGATGATGTCGGCGTAGTTCGTTCCGTAGATGCGCGCAGCCATTGCTCGACCTTTCAGAGAAGCCGTTGAAATCTATCGCAGATCATCGAGCAGCGAAGCTGAATGGCCGGTGAACCGAATGCGGCGCTTTCGTGAATAATAGGCGAAGGATTGTGGGACGCCGAAGTCCAGACAGTACGAAATCGTTCCGGAAGATCATCTCCCTTTCAAGACCAAAACTGTCGCTAAGCGGTGCGCGGATTGGCTCCGGCGCGCAAGCCGGCGAGCATCAGCTACAAAAACATCCTCAGCCAGTTGAGGAGGAGCGAGAAGTTGTAGCCGGCGGCAGCGAGGATGGGGCTGATCGCGTCTCCGCGCTCGTGAGCGAGTTAGTTGCGGCCCATGCGCCTCGGCCTTGAGTTGGCCGATGACCGACCTAAAAACATCGTGAGAGCCGTGCGGGCCTGCTTTCGCTGCATGGCTGGGCTGAGGTATTGTGCATTGCAAAATAACCCTGCCGGGCCCATCTTTTGGTCATCGAATAGAAAACGAAAGCGAGCAAGAGATGACCAGCAAGAACCGCATGGGCTTCATCGGCCGCGCCTTCGCAGTGCTCGGCGCCGCAACCGCTGCTGCCGCCGCCGTTGAAGGCCATCGCCGCCCCAAAGCACAGGATCTCCGCACCCTCGGCATCGATCCCGCAGCCTTCCCGGACAATCGTCGGGGCTGACCTGCCGGGCGTCCAAGCCCAACCTGGAACAGGATCGCGTCGCCATAAGGCGACGCCTCCTCCGCCTGGGAACTGCCTTCCCATTGCGACCATCAGCCGAACGGCTTCAGCCTCGACCGGCTGCGATGATCCTGCGGCCCGGTACGCCCGGACGGGCACACTCCGCGGAAATACGATTTCTGCCACTTCTCCCGTACCGCGTCGGAGTTCGGGTCGTTCAGCCCCTCGTTGAAACTGTTCCGGCTGTCCGACCAGGCTTTATACTCGCCTTCAAGCTCCGGATCTTCCGAAAGCTTGCGCATTTCGGGACCCCGTGCCCTGCCCGGGTGAACTGCCTCAATGTGTCGGTCCCGATGCCCCGGTCGGAGCTCGAGCCCCCATCGAGCCATGAGTACATTCCTATGCTGTCCACATACCAGCCGTCCGCGCCGATATGGGTCCAATAGGCGCCGATCGAATTCGCATGGAGATCGATCAAGCCCACCTCGAACTGCAGTCTACCGAGCATATTGCCTCCGCTCGAGCCCGAAGTGACGGTATAGGCAAAGAACAGGGCCGACGCGATCCTGGCTTCCGTCGTCGTGCAAGGCTCCGATCAGGTCCTGACCGGCTGACGTCCCCATAGCTCTCCCGAGAAGGACGGACTGGCCTCGAATTCGAACCTGCTGATCTTGGCGACCTGGTTTGGTCCCGCCAGGTCAATACTTAGGAGAGGCAGCCGGACTGTCCCTGCGGATAATGCGCGGCTACCGCCGGCGACGAAAATGACGGCGCCGACGATGAGTCGGCGCCGTCAAGCTCAACAAAGTGATTCGGCCTCAAGTCCCAACGCATTCGATCGAATTCACGCAAGGCGCTCAGACTGAGACAACACCCGACTGGGTAATCAGGCGACCTTGGCAACCGCCGTCGGCACACTCGAGATCGTCTTCAGGATGACCGAAGCGATCTGGTAGGGGTCGCCTTGGGAGTTCGGGCGGCGGTCTTCGAGATAGCCGCGATAGCCGTTGTTGACGAAGCTGTGGGGAACGCGGATCGAGGCGCCGCGGTCGGCCACGCCGTAGCTGAACTTGTCCCACGGCGCAGTCTCGTGCTTGCCGGTCAGGCGCAAGTGGTTGTCCGGGCCGTAGACGTTGATGTGGTCGTGCAGGTTCTTCTCGAAGGCCGCCATCAGCGCTTCGAAATAGTCCTTGCCGCCGACTTCGCGCATATAGGCGGTCGAGAAGTTGGCGTGCATGCCGGAGCCGTTCCAGTCCGTGTCGCCGAGCGGCTTGCAGTGGAACTCGACGTCGATGCCGTATTTCTCCGTCAGGCGCAGCAGAAGGTAGCGCGCCAGCCAGACCTCGTCGGCAGCCTTCTTGGAGCCCTTGCCGAAGACCTGGAATTCCCATTGACCCTTGGCCACTTCGGCGTTGATGCCTTCATGGTTGATGCCCGCGGCAAGGCAGATGTCGAGATGCTCTTCGACGATCCGGCGCGCGATGTCGCCGACATTCTTGTAGCCGACGCCGGTGTAGTACGGACCCTGCGGCGCCGGATAGCCCTGCTCCGGGAAGCCCAGCGGGCGGCCGTTCTTGTAGAAGAAATATTCCTGCTCGAAACCGAACCAGGCGCCTTCATCGTCGAGGACCGTTGCACGGGTATTCGACGGATGCGGCGTCTTGCCGTCCGGCATCATGACCTCGCACATGACCAATGCGCCGTTCGTGCGGACCGGATCGGGATAGACGGCAACCGGCTTCAGCACGCAATCGGAGCTGCGCCCTTCGGCCTGCTGCGTCGAGCTGCCGTCGAAGCCCCAGAGCGGAAGCTGTTCGAGCGTCGGAAACGCGTCGAATTCCTTGATCTGCGTCTTCCCGCGGAGATTTGGGACGGGCGTGTAGCCATCGAGCCAGATGTACTCGAGCTTGTACTTGGTCATTAGCGAATCTCTCTAACGTGGTGCTGCATGGTTTTGAGCAAATCCTGACAGCTTCGGCGCTACACGCGCCCAACCGCCAGGGATCGATTACCTTGAAGCATCAAGCGTGCCAGTTGGGCAGCTGGAGAGACTCTTTTTTCGGCAGACGGCACCCGCGGCGCGGCGCGGGTGCGAGGACGCGCCCCGCGGACGCAGCCGGAAAGGATCGGCGGCGGGGACGCGCAAGGCTCCGCATCACTCCTCGGATCGGAACCGGGCCGAGTAGAAAAATATATCTCAATTCAAAGCGATACCGCGGCGTCCCCGCTTCCGCAAAGGTGCCTCCAGCCGCTTCTGCCGCACCTTCCCTTGGGCGTCCGCAGGCCGAAAATCTCTGCCCAAATATTACCAGGCAGGCGTCGCTGCCTAAAAAATCGCAGTCGCGGCCGTTGCATCAGTAAATGCGTCAGAGAATGCTCGCAATTCCGGCACGGAATTGAACGAAATTTCGGCAGTTCGCGTAAATCATGTGCAAATCCCGCCCGGTTGCACTATGTTTCTCCCCAGAACTCACGGGAGACCAGAGCATGGCCACAAGTCTTTACGGCAAGTCTGCGACGATCCTGAAGTTTCCGGCCGCTGTGTCGCGGAAGGCCGAGGAACGGCGTTCCGAAGCCCAGCGCAAACTGGATCTCACACCGTCGGACGTGTGCGCCGCCGTCGATGGCTGCTGGTACCACGAAGAAGCCCTGAGCGACGAAACGAAGCACTGAGCGGGGCGGTTATTCCCCTCACCGCCGCCCGCCGACCTCGTCGATATGGTGCAGCATGTCGGCCGGGTCGTCGAAAATGCGGTAGGCACCGGCTTGCCGCAGTTCCTCATGTCCGTAGCCTCCGCTCAGCAAGCCGATGGCCAAAGCACGGCAGCGCACCGCCGCCAGCATGTCCCAGATACTGTCGCCGACCACCACTGCCGTCTCGATCGGGGCGCCGAGCTGTTCGGCGGCGGCGAGAAAGAGATCCGGATCTGGCTTGGCATATTTGACGAGGTCTCGCGTCACGACCGGTACGACGGCCGGATCGACGCCGAGAGCGGCGAGATTGACGGCGGCGGTCTCCATCCGGCCACTCGTGGCGATCGCATAGGAGATCTTCGCATCGGTGAGCCACGTTAGAAGCTCGCGCGCGCCGGGCAATGGTCTTATGCTGTCCGCCTGCCGCCTGTAGGCCTCGGCGTGGCGCTGACGCAATCGCGCAACCCTTTCACCGCTGATTTCCATATTGGTTTCCCGCAGGAGCTGGTCGGTAAAGAGCCCGCCGCTCATGCCGATCTTGCGATGGATGCGCCAGACCGAAAGGTCGATCCCTTCCGCGTCGAGGGCTTCCTTCCAGGCAAGCACGTGCTGATAGACGCTGTCGACGAGTGTGCCGTCCAGGTCGAACAGGAAGACGGGTTCGATGCGCATGCTCTTTCTCCCGGTAATGGCCTTCGCCCGTCCGATCGGACGGGCGGCCCATGGCGCCGTCACCTGCGGAAATATGGGTCAAGTTTGGCAGCCGAACAGACAGCCTTTCTACTTTTCCTTGGTGAACCTCGATCGCGTCCCCCGTGCAAGTGCAACTATCCCATCGCGTGGCGAATGGTTCTCGAAATCCGGGTCAGGAAAGCCGGCCTTGATGAAGCGACGAGCTTCCATGAAAGGACAGCCTGCGCCATGCGCCGCGGCAGCAGCCCGACGGAGACGAACCAGGCTGCCAGCATGGCACGACGGCGTAAAGAGGCGTTCATCTGCATGCTGGCGACGGCACCGTGAGCGGCGAGGCCGAGCCTCGAATCCGCAGCCACGGGATGGCGTCCGCCGTCCACGCAGAGCGATGCAAGACGCTCCTCCAGATGCACCGGGTCGCGCAGGTTCGCTTTCGGCGAAACCGTTAGACCGACATCGGCCGCCTGTTCGTTGAGGGCATGCAGCCGGTGAAAATCATGCTCCACCCTCCAGCGCGCCCTCTGCCCGAGTTTTTCGGCGAAGACCGAATGATTGCCGCCGTGCATCCGGTAGGCGCCGAGGCAGGCTTCGAGCGACGTCACCTTCCCGTAGAGCGGTGCAAGCGTGACAAGGTAGCCGTCGGCACCCTGCCGGAACTCGGCTTCCGGAACCGGCATGATGACGTCGAGAACCGGGCGTGCAAAAGCCAGTCCGCTGGTCACCGTCGTCTGGTATCGTGCGCGGCGCGCCAGTTGCGGCGTTACGTCACCGGAGTCGAACGGGATCTCCAGAGGCGGGAAGATGTCCTTGACGCGCAGGTCCTCGTCCACCAGATGCAGCCGGAACTGCATCTGGGCCGTGTCGCCGCTCCAATGGGAAAGCAATTCGGAAACGGCGGCCGGGTAGAGATAGTCGTCGGCGTCGAGGAAGAGAACGACCGCCCCACGACTTGCCGCAAAGCCGGTGTTGAATGCGGCTGCGTGGCCGCCATTTTCCTCCCGCAGGCAGGCCTTGATCCGCCCGCCATAGGACGCGATCACCTCCGCCGACCCGTCGGTCGACGCATCGTCGACGACGATGACCTCGACCTGCGCGTGGGCCTGGTTGAGGGCGCTGTCGATCGCGCGGCTCAGGAACCGCGCATAATTGTAATTCGCTATGATGATGGAGACGGGAAGATGGTCTCGGATGGAATGCATCGCAGTGAACCTCGCTTTTCGGCTTTGGTCGCGGCGAACCTTCTCATGCAGGTCCTTGAGGGTGATGCCCGTCCCGAAAGCACAGCCTCTCGGGCTGCGGTGAAGACAACGGCGCGGTTGCGCCGGGGCGGGCGGCGAAGATCGTGCTCGATCCTGCGTGAGCCTCCCCAGTTTTGTGGCATTTGAGTGACCGCTGCAGCGGCGGCACGCCGGTCTGCAGCCTGACCGTGCCGATGACCGAGCCTATGCCCGGATAGGCAGCAAGTGCCCTCGGTTGACGCGCCTCCGGCGGCTGATATACCAGTTTCGCAGCCAAAATGACGCAGGGAGGAAGCCGCGTGGATGCCAGACACCCCGAATACGTGACGGTGATTGCCACGCGATTCACGGCGCGAGGCGCAACATTGCAGCCCTCGAACGCGATGCCGGTCGCAGGCACCGGACAAGCCGGACCCGGAAAAGGATGGGCCTTCTGATGCGGCTTTCGAGAAAGACGATCGACCGCCTGCCGCGCACCGTCAAAAGGCCCGATTACGACCTCGGGGCAGTTACCGTCGGCATCGTCCATCTCGGCATCGGTGCCTTTCATCGCGCGCACCAGGCCGTGTACACCGATGCGCTGCTCTCCGAGGATCCGTCCTGGGGCATCTGCGGCGTTTCGCTGCGCAGCCCGGAGACGCGCGACGCGCTTCAACCGCAGGACGGGCTCTACACCCTCGCCGTCCAGGACGGCGAGGGCTCAGATCTCAGCGTGGTCGGCAGTGTCGTCGAGCTCCTTTGCGCGCCGGAGGACCCGGAAGCCGTCCTTCGCCGCATGGCGGATCCCGCCACACGGATCGTGTCGCTGACGATCACCGAGAAGGGCTATTGCCACAACCCGGCAACCGGCACGCTCGACGAAGGCCATCCGGACATCATTCACGATCTCGCAAACCCCGCGCGGCCGCGATCGGCGATCGGCTTCATCGTCGAGGCGATTTCGCGTCGCGTCAGCGCCGGTGTCGCCCCCTTCACGCTGCTCTCCTGCGATAATCTTCCGGGGAACGGCCATGTCCTGAAGCGCATCGTCACGCAGTTCGCGGAAGTGCGCGATCCTGCCCTCGCCGCCGTCGTGCGCAATGTCGCGTCGCCTTCGACCATGGTGGATCGCATCGTTCCGGCCACCACCGACAGCGACCGGAGCGCGGTCGCCGCGGCAATGGGGCTCGAAGATGCCTGGCCGATCATGACCGAACCATTTCGGCAATGGGTGATCGAGGAGGATTTCCCGCTCGGCCGCCCGGCCTGGGAAGAGGCGGGAGCGCTCTTCGTCCAGGACGTCTCCGCCTTCGAGTTCATGAAGCTCCGGCTTCTGAACGGCAGCCATTCCACCCTTGCCTATCTCGGCTATCTCGCCGGTGCCGAGACGGTGGCGGACGCCATGGCCCTTCCGGGCATGGAAGCGCTGGTCGAAGGGTTGATGCGCCACGAGGTGAGCCCTACCCTTGCGGAGCTGCCCGGCTTCGACCTTGCAGCCTATCGGGCCGAACTCCTTCAGCGCTTTTGCAATCCGGCGCTTCGCCACCGCACCTGGCAGATCGCCATGGACGGCTCGCAAAAGCTGCCGCAGCGCCTCCTCGGCTCGATCCGTGATCGGCTGCAGGCCGGGGCCGGCTATGACCGGCTGGCGCTCGGGGTTGCCGCCTGGATGCGCTATGCGCGCGGCCTGGACGAGTCGGGCCGTCCCATCGACGTGCGCGATCCGCACGCTGCCCGGATTGCCGGGCTTGCGCAGGGAATTGACGAGCCGGATCGCATCGTCGATGCCTTCCTGACGATGACGGACGTCTTCGGCACCGACCTTCCGGCGAGCACTCCGTTCCGCGCCGCCCTGATCAAGGCGCTGGATGGGCTCCTCCGGAACGGGTCGGCGGCAACGCTGCGAAATTTTCGACGTTAGAGCACTTCATTGTTTCATGGAAACACTGAAATGCTCTAACCGTTTGATCTAACGCACTTCCGGACGGAAAACCGTTACACACTTTTGCTGGAAGTGCTCTGGGGGCAGGGGAAGGAAGGCCATGTTCGATCTCAGCGGCAAGACGGCACTGGTTACCGGCGGCGGACGCGGCCTCGGACTGGAGATGGCGAAGGCGCTTGCCGCGGCCGGCGCCTGGACGGTGATCAACGGCCGCAACGGCCAAGGCCTTGAAGAGGCGCGCAAGCGGCTCCAAGGCGACGGCATCGAGATCGGGATTGCGGCCGGCGACATAACCCGCGATGCCCCGGCGATTATCGCCGCCGCAGTCGAAAAGACCGGCGGGCTCGACATTCTCATCCACGCTGTCGGCGAACGCGACCGCCGCGGGACGGAAGCGATGGAACCGCACGAATTTGCGGCTCTGTTGAACACCGACCTGACCGCGGCCTACGCGGTGGCAAAGACCGCCCTTCCCTATCTCAGGCGTTCCGTGGCCGGGCGGCTGATCTTCGTGACCTCGATCGCCGCCTTGGCGGCGCGGGCCGGCGATCCCGCCTATACGGCGGCGAAGGGCGGGCTCGCCGCACTGACACGCTCGCTCGCGGTCGAACTCGGCGCCGACAATCTCACCGTCAATGCGATCGCGCCCGGCTGGTTTGCAACCGAGACCAATGCGCATCTGGCAGCCGACCCGGCGCTCAAAGCCTTCGTTGACATCCGCATTCCGCTGAAGCGCTGGGGGCGGCCGGAAGAGATCGCCCCCGCCGCCGTCTTCCTCGCCTCGCCGGCCGCGAGCTTCGTCAACGGAATCACGCTCACCGTCGACGGCGGGATGACCGTGCAGATGTGAGGACGCCGGCACCCCCTCTGGCCTGCCGACCATCTCCCCCACAAGGGGGGAGACAACAAGCTGCTTGACCTTCGCTTTCCCCATAAGCTTCTGCAAGCGGAACGCATCAGCGATGCAGAGAGCCTGCCACATCTATTCTCCCCCCTTGTGGGGGAGATGGCCGGCAGGCCAGAGGGGGCGGAGCCCCTACCCCTCTTTCGCCTCCTCGTTCCCCCTGAGCAGATGGATCAGCGCCGAGAAATCCTCTGCCCCGTGGCCGAGCTTCTCGAAGAGGCTGTAAAGCTGCGTCGCCTGTGCACCCATCGGCGTCGCCGCGCCGCTGGCGCTGGCCGCCTGCTGCGAAAGCCTCAGGTCCTTGAGCATGAGGCTCGCGGCGAAACCCGGTTTGTAGCCGCCATTGGCAGGCGAGGTCGGAACCGGGCCGGGCACCGGGCAATAGGTCGTCAGCGACCAGCACTGGCCCGACGAAGTAGAGGCCACGTCGAAGAGCGCCTGATGCGAGAGGCCTAGCCGTTCGGCGAGCACGAAGGCCTCGCAGACCGCCGCCATGGAAACGCCGAGGATCATGTTGTTGCAGATCTTCGCCGCCTGGCCGGCGCCGGCGTCGCCGCAATGGACGATCTTCTTGCCCATGGCTTCGAGCAGGTGCTTGCCGCGCGAGAATGCACCTTCGCTCCCTCCGACCATGAAGGTCAGCGTAGCGGCCGCCGCCCCCGCCGTGCCGCCGGAAACCGGCGCGTCGAGCGAAGGGCAGCCGGCCTTTTCGGCAAAGCCGTGCACCTTGCGCGCGCTTTCGACATCGATTGTCGAACTGTCGATCAGAAGCGTGCCGGGATCGACGAAGCCGAGCAGTTCGTCCCACACGTAAAGGACATGCGCGCTCGCCGGCAGCATGGTGACGACGCATTCCATCTCTCGCACTGCCTGGGCGATCGAGCCGGCGACCGAGACGCCCGTCTTGGCGGCGGCATTGCGCGAGGCTTCCGAAAGGTCGAAGCCGGTTACCGCGTGGCCCGCCTTCACCAGATTGGCGGCCATCGGTCCGCCCATGTTGCCAAGCCCGATAAAGGCGATCTTCGTCATCTTGCCTCTCCTCCTCAACTGAAGCCTGTCGCGAACCGCCCGCGCCGGCCTTATGCCTTCCCGGCGAAGAGCGGCGCGCCGTCATTCCTCCCGAAACGGGCGAGCAGTTCGGGGGTAGTTTCCGAAAGCCCGACCGACCATTTCGGATTCCGGTCCTTGTCGATCACCGCAGCCCTTACACCCTCGTAGAAATCCGGATTGGAAAGCATGCCGAGGGTCGCGGCATATTCCCGCTCGAGGCATTCGTCGAGGCTGGCGCTGGCCCGTCCGGCTCTTAAGAGTGCGAGCGTCAGCTTGAGACTGATCGCCGACCGGGTTTTCAGCAATTGCAGCGTCTCGCGGGCAAAATCCGAACCGTCCTTTTCCAACGCGTCGAGAACTTCCTCGATCGTGTCGAAGGCGAAGCAACGGTCGATGACGGCCAGGTGGTCGAGCAGGGCCGATGCCGGGGGCTCGCTCGAAACGGCGCGGATCGCTGCCGAGACGTCATCGGCCGTGGCCGAGGCGGAAAGCGAGAAGAGCGCGGCGAGGAGCTCGCCGACCCTGTCGGAGGGAACGAAACTGTCGGCGAGCCGCGCATGGACGACCGCCGCCGCACCGATATCGCGGCCCGTCAGCCCGAGATAGGTACCGAACTCGCCGGGCGCGCGCGGCAGGAGCCAGGTCGCGCCGACATCGGTGAAATAGCCGATCCCCGTTTCAGGCATGGCGAAGCGCGTCCTCTCGGTCACGATCCGATGGCTGCCATGGGAAGAAACGCCGACGCCGCCGCCCATCACGATCCCGTCCATGATTGCGATATAGGGCTTGGAATAGGCCGAAATTCGGCTGTTGACGATGAACTCCTCGCGCCAGAACTGCGCACCTTCCTCAGGCCGTTCGCGCCCGCTTTCGTAGATCATCCGGATGTCGCCGCCGGCGCAGAGGCCCCGTTCGCCCTCGCCCGTGACAAGCACCGCGGCAATCTCCGGGTCGCGCTCAAACTCGGTCAGCGCCGCGGCGATCGCGCGGATCATCGTGCGATTGAGGCTGTTCAGTGCGCGCGGACGGTTGAGCCGCAGCCTGCCGATCGCGCCCTGGCGCTCGACGATGACCTCCGCAAGCGTGGTCTGCATCTCCATCGAAAATCCTTCCTATTTCCGTCCCATGATCGCACGCGACACGATCAGCCGCATGATCTCGTTGGTACCTTCGAGTATCTGGTGCACCCTCAGGTCCCGGACAATCTTCTCGACGCCGTAGTCGGCGAGATAGCCGTAGCCGCCATGCAATTGCAGTGCGTCATTGGCCACAGCAAAGCAGCGATCTGTGACAAAACGTTTGGCCATGGCGCAGAGCTTCGTCGCCTCCGGGTCCGCCGCATCGAGGGCACAGGCCGCCCGCCAGAGGAAGGTCCGGGCGATTTCCAGATCCGTCGCCATGTCGGCGAGGCGGAATTGCAGCGCCTGGAATTCGCCGATCGCCTTCCCGAAGGCCCGGCGCTCCTGGACATAGGCAAGCGCTTTGTCGAAAGCGGATTGCGCGCCGCCGAGGGAGGCGGCGGCGATGTTGAGCCTTCCGCCGTCGAGGCCGGCCATGGCGATCCTGAAGCCCTCGCCCTCGGCCCCCAGGCGGTTCTCGACGGGAACGCGAACATTGTCGAGCATCACCGCGCGCGTGGGCTGGGCATTCCAGCCCATCTTCTTCTCATTGGCGCCGAAGGTAAGCCCCGGAGCGTCCTTCTCGACGACAAAGGCAGAGATCCCCTTCGGCCCCTCCTCGCCCGTGCGCGCCATGACGATATAAAGGCCGGATTCGCCGGCGCCGGAAATGAACTGTTTCTGGCCGGCAAGCAGATAGGCGTCACCCTCGCGCACCGCCTTTGTCTTGAGCGCGGCCGCGTCCGAGCCGGAGCCGGGTTCCGTCAGGCAGTAGCTCGCCAGAACGTCCATCGTGAGAAGCGGCGGAAGCAGACGCCGGCGCTGCTCGTCCGTGCCATAGCGGTCGATCATGCCGGCGCACATATTGTGGATCGAAACGAAGGAGGCGACCGCGGGGCAGCCGGTCGCGAGCGCCTCGATGATCATTGCCGCGTCGAGGCGGGTAAGTCCCGTTCCGCCGACGTCATCGCGTACATAGATGCCGGCCATTCCGAGCGCAGCCGCCGCGCGCAAAGTCTCCACCGGAAAATGCTTCTGCTGGTCCCAGTCGACGGCGTGGGGCGCGATCTCGTCCCGCGCAAAATCGAGAGCCATCGTGCGGATGGCCTCCTGCTCCTCCGACAGGCGAAAATCCATATGCATGTCCTCCCTGACCCGCATAGTGATGGTGTATGGCCTAGTTACAACAAATGCCGTACAGGCACAGGCGTAAATTCTCACAGTATCTGTTCAAAAACGAACAGAGAGGGAGTTCAGCTCTCACTCAGACGATACGGCAGAGCGCCGCGCATGTCATGATCGACGATGAGCTTGCGCTTGAGCGGCGGCACCGCACGGCTCGCGCATCTGGTGCGCTCGCAGATGCGGCAGGAAATTCCGATCGGATCGTAGGCGGCGCGGTTGCCGAGGTCCATGTCGTCCGCATAGACGAAGGCATCGGCGTAGGAGATTTCACAGCCGAGCGCCAAGGCATAACGGGGATGAGCGGCGCGGTAGCCGCCGCCGCCTTTTGTGATCTGGGTCGCGAGACAGAGATAGCGCACGCCATCCGGCGTCTCCGCAAGCTGGCGGATGATACGGCCGGGCGTCTCGAAAGCCTGGTGCACGTTCCAGAGCGGACAGGCCGCACCGAAACGAGCGAATTGCAGCTTGGCGGCGCTGTGCCGCTTGGTGATGTTGCCAGCCCGGTCGATCCGCGCGAAGAAGATGGGAATCCCCTTCTGCCCAGGCCGCTGCAGCGTCGAAAGCCGATGACAGACCTGCTCCAGCGAGGCACCGAAGCGGGCTGCAAGAAGTTCCACGTCGTGGCGCAGATCGCGCGCGGCCTTCAGGAACGGCTGGTAGGGCAGGATCAGCGCGCCGGCGAAATAGTTCTGCAGGCCGATTCGACAGATCTCATAGGCTTCCTCGGTGCGGAAGCCGGCGCCTCCCGCCACCCGGTCGATCTCCTCGCGGGCGTCCAGCTGGGCGATCTGCAATGCGAGCTGGAAGTCGCGCGTCGCCGCCGGGGCGTAAGGATTGAGCGTAAGTAGGCGGGCGCGGGGATCGAAACGGCGGATCGCCTCGTCGCCCGCCGCCCCGCGCACGACACGTATGCCGTGGCGCGCTTCCAGATAGGCGGCGAGGGCCGCGTGGTTGTCACCATCGCCAAGGCCGAGCTCGCCCGCAAGCGTCTCGGCAAGCATGTCGATCTCGTGGATGTAGTTGTCGACGAAGTGGAAGAAGTCGCGCACCTCTTCATATGGCGTCGTCTCGACGAAGGAAGCGCCGCGGCCGATCGTGTCGTCGATGCTGGCGAGCTGCTCGCTGTTGCGCCGATAGGCCTGGTGACAGGAGATCAGCGCATGGGCGAGCCCCGGCGCATTCTGGGCGACCAGCTTCAGCTCCTGCAGGCTCGGGGAATAGGTCTCGAACAAGGGATCGCTCAGCGCCTCCGACAGCGCCGAGAGAAGCCGGTCGCTTTCGCCGGAAGAGAGCTCGGCGATGTCGATCTGGAACTTCTCTGCAAGTGCCAGCAGCACCGCCGCCGATACGGGCCGCTGATTGTTCTCGATCTGATTGAGATAGCTCGTGGAGATGCCGATGCGCTCGGCGAATTGCCCCTGCGTCAGCCGCTTGCCATCCCTCAGATCCCTGACCTTGCGGCCGATATAAAGCTTGCCGATCGCCATGCCCGCAACCTTTTCGCAATTTTGCAATTTGCGCTTCGCAAATTTGTATGTTTCACCTTTGCACATGATCGGCCGTTTTTCCATCCGGCCTTCGGCGCTATTGCGAAGGTCGGCAAGCCTCTGCACAATCAGCAAAAAACGGGAGGAGAGCGATGCGCGCGGTACTTGAACAGGTAGAAGCCCGACGGGCCGAGGCGCGGGCGGGCGGCGGCGAACGCCGCATCGCTGCGCAGCATGGCAAGGGGAAGCTGACGGCGCGCGAGCGCATCGACGTGCTTCTGGACGAGGGCTCCTTCGAAGAATACGACATGTATGTGACGCATCGCAGCGTCGATTTCGGCATGGCTGGCCAGAAGATCCCCGGCGACGGCGTCGTCACCGGCTGGGGCACGATCAACGGCCGCCAGGTCTATGTCTTCAGCCAGGACTTCACGGTCCTCGGCGGCTCGCTCTCCGAGACGCATGCCCAGAAGATCTGCAAGATCATGGACATGGCCGCGCGCAACGGTGCCCCGGTGATCGGCCTCAACGATTCCGGCGGTGCCCGCATCCAGGAGGGTGTCGCCTCGCTCGCCGGCTATGCCGAAGTCTTCCGCCGCAACGCAGAGGTTTCGGGCGTCATTCCGCAGATCTCGGTGATCATGGGCCCCTGCGCCGGCGGCGCCGTCTATTCGCCGGCGATGACCGACTTTATCTTCATGGTGCGCGACAGTTCCTACATGTTCGTGACCGGTCCGGATGTCGTGAAGACTGTCACCAATGAGATCGTCACCGCGGAAGAACTCGGCGGCGCCCGCACACACACGACGAAATCCTCCGTCGCCGACGGCGCCTACGAAAACGACATCGAGGCGCTCGAGCATGTCCGGCTGCTCTTCGATTTCCTGCCGCTCAACAACCGCGAGAAGCCGCCGGTCCGGCCCTTCCATGACGATCCCGGACGCATAGAGATGCGCCTCGACAGCCTGATCCCGGACAGTGCCGCCAAGCCATACGACATGAAGGAATTGATCCTGGCCATTGCCGACGAAGCCGATTTCTTCGAACTGCAGGCGAGCTTCGCCCGCAACATCATCACCGGCTTCATCCGCATCGAGGGCCAGACCGTCGGCGTCGTCGCCAACCAGCCGATGGTTCTCGCCGGCTGCCTCGACATCGACTCTTCGCGCAAGGCCGCGCGTTTCGTCCGCTTCTGCGACGCCTTCTCGATCCCGATCCTGACGCTCGTCGACGTGCCCGGCTTCCTGCCCGGTACCGCCCAGGAATATGGCGGCGTCATCAAGCACGGCGCCAAGCTGCTCTTCGCCTATAGCCAGGCGACGGTCCCCATGGTGACGCTGATTACGCGCAAGGCCTATGGCGGCGCCTATGACGTCATGGCGTCCAAACACATTGGAGCCGACGTGAACTACGCCTGGCCGACGGCCGAGATCGCCGTGATGGGCGCCAAGGGCGCGACCGAGATTCTCTACCGTTCCGAGCTCGGCGATCCCCAGAAGATCGCAGCCCGGACGAAAGAATACGAAGAGCGCTTCGCCAATCCCTTCGTCGCCGCCGAGCGAGGCTTCATAGACGAGGTGATTATGCCGCACTCCTCACGACGCCGCATCGCCCGCGCCTTTGCCTCATTGCGCAACAAGCAGGTTGAGACCCGCTGGCGCAAGCACGACACCATCCCGCTTTGACGGGAGAACCCGATGGGACACATGTTCAAAAAGATCCTCATCGCCAATCGTGGCGAAATCGCCTGCCGCGTCATCCGCACCGCGAAGGCTCTCGGCATCCCGACCGTTGCCGTCTATTCGGATGCCGACCGGGACGCCATGCATGTGCGCATGGCGGATGAGGCCGTCCATATCGGCCCATCCCCCTCCAGCCAGTCATACATCGTCGTCGAGAATATCCTTGCGGCGATCCGCAGGACCGGTGCCGATGCCGTTCACCCCGGTTACGGCTTCCTCTCCGAAAACGCCGGCTTCGCCGAGGCTCTGGAAAAGGAAGGCGTGACCTTCATCGGCCCGCCGGTCCGGGCGATCGAGGCGATGGGGGACAAGATCACCTCGAAAAAACTCGCCGCCGAAGCGGGCGTTTCCACCGTTCCCGGCCATATGGGACTGATCGAGGATGCGGACGAAGCCGCGCGCATCGCCGCTGAGATCGGCTTTCCGGTGATGATCAAGGCTTCCGCCGGCGGCGGCGGCAAGGGCATGCGGATCGCCTGGAACGAGCGCGAGGCACGCGAGGGCTTCCAGTCGTCGAAAAACGAGGCGAAGAGCTCCTTCGGCGACGACCGCATCTTCATCGAGAAATTCGTGACCGAGCCCCGCCACATCGAGATCCAGGTGCTCGGCGACAAGCATGGCAATATCGTCTATCTCGGCGAGCGCGAGTGCTCGATCCAGCGGCGGAACCAGAAGGTCATCGAGGAGGCGCCCTCGCCCTTTCTCGACGAGAAGACGCGCCGCGCCATGGGCGAGCAGGCGGTCGCGCTGGCGAAGGCGGTCGGCTATCACTCGGCCGGCACCGTCGAATTCATCGTGGATGCCGGCCGCAACTTCTACTTTCTCGAGATGAACACCCGGCTGCAGGTCGAGCATCCCGTGACGGAACTCGTCACCGGCCTCGATCTGGTCGAGCAGATGATCCGCGTCGCGGCCGGCGAGAAGCTCGCTTTCGCCCAGAAAGATGTGAAGCTCGACGGCTGGGCGATCGAAAGCCGGCTCTATGCGGAAGACCCCTATCGCAATTTCCTCCCGTCGATCGGCCGCCTGACGCGCTATCGCCCGCCCGACGAAGGCACGCAGGCGGACGGCACCGTCATCCGCAACGATACCGGCGTCTTCGAAGGCGGCGAGATCTCGATGTATTACGATCCGATGATCGCCAAGCTCTGCACCTGGGGACCGGACCGGCCGACGGCGGTCAGAGCGATGGCGGATGCGCTCGACGCATTCGAGGTCGAGGGCATCGGCCACAACCTGCCTTTCCTCGCAGCCGTCATGCAGCAGGAGCGTTTTCGCGAGGGGCGGCTGACCACCGCCTATATCGCTGAGGAATTTGCCGGCGGTTTCCACGGGGTGCCGCTGGACGATACATCCGCACGCAAGCTCGCCGCCGTCGCGGCTACGGTCAACCAGACGCTGCAGGAGCGCGCCAGCCGGATCTCCGGAACCATCGGCAACCACCGCCGCGTGGTCGGCCACGAATGGGTGGCGAGCCTCGACGGGCACGAAATTCAGGTCGCCTGCGAGGTTTCCGCCGACGGCACCTATGTCCGCTTTGCCGACGGCACATCCGTTTCCGTCGCAACCGACTGGGCGCCCGGCCGCACCCGCGCCGCTTTCAACATCGACAATCAGCCCATGAGCGTGAAGGTCGAGCTCGCCGGCCCGGGCATAAGACTGCGTTGGCGCGGGATCGACGTCGTTGCACGGGTCAGAAGCCCGCGCATCGCCGAGCTCGCCCGGCTGATGCCCAAGAAGCTGCCGCCGGACACCTCGAAGATGCTGCTCTGCCCGATGCCGGGGGTGGTGACATCGATCACGGTCAGGGCCGGCGAAACGGTCGAGGCCGGACAGGCGATTGCCGTCGTCGAGGCGATGAAGATGGAGAATATACTGCGGGCGGAAAAGCGTGCGATCGTGAAGCGCGTGGCGATCGAAGCCGGCGCAAGCCTCGCGGTGGACGAGTTGATCATGGAGTTCGAGTGATGGTGGGGTCGATGCCGGCGGCCATGCCGAATTCGTGGGCAAGTCCCCTCCCCAACCCCTCCCCACAAGGGGGAGGGGCTAAGACGGTGCCGCTGTGGAGCCCCTCCCCCTTGTGGGGAGGGGTTGGGGAGGGGTTTGCCCTGCACCACAAGCAACCGCGCTTCGATGGAGCAAGCCGATGACCGAAAAGACCATCAAGGACTGGGAAGCCCTCGCCGAGAAAGAACTCAGGGCCTCCCCCGAAAGCCTCGTCTGGCACACGCCCGAGGGCATCGAGGTCAAGCCGCTCTATACCAGCGACGACATCTCCGGCATCGGCCATCTGAACTCGCTCCCCGGCTTCGAACCCTTCGTGCGCGGCCCGCGCGCCACCATGTATGCCGGCCGGCCCTGGACCGTCAGGCAATATGCCGGCTTCTCGACGGCGGAAGCGTCCAACGCCTTCTATCGCAGGAACCTCGCTGCCGGTCAGCAGGGCGTCTCGGTCGCCTTCGATCTCGCCACGCACCGCGGCTATGACAGCGACCACCCGCGCGTCGAAGGGGACGTCGGCAAGGCCGGGGTCGCGATCGACTCGGTGGAGGACATGAAGATCCTCTTCGACGGCATCCCGCTCGACAGAATTTCCGTCTCCATGACCATGAACGGTGCGGTGATCCCGATCCTCGCCGCCTTCATCGTTGCCGGCGAGGAACAGGGCGTCAGCCGCGACAAGCTCTCCGGGACGATCCAGAACGACATCCTCAAGGAGTTCATGGTCCGCAACACCTACATCTATCCGCCGGAACCCTCGATGCGGATCGTCGCCGACATCATCGAATATACGGCGAAGGAGATGCCGAAGTTCAATTCGATCTCGATCTCCGGCTATCACATGCAGGAGGCCGGCGCGACGCTCGTGCAGGAACTCGCCTTCACTCTTGCCGACGGGCGCGAATATGTGCGCGCGGCACTCGCCAAGGGGCTCGACGTCGACGAGTTCGCCGGCCGGCTCTCGTTCTTCTTCGCGATCGGCATGAACTTCTTTATGGAGGCCGCGAAGCTGCGCGCCGCGCGGCTCCTCTGGACGCGGATCATGAAGGAGTTCGAGCCCCAGAAGCCGTCCTCGCTGATGCTGCGGACCCATTGCCAGACGTCCGGCGTCTCGCTCCAGGAACAGGACCCCTACAACAACATCGTCCGCACCGCCTTCGAGGCGATGTCGGCAGTGCTCGGCGGCACGCAATCGCTTCACACCAATTCCTTCGACGAGGCAATGGCGCTTCCGACGGATTTCTCCGCCCGTATCGCCCGCAATACGCAGCTGATCCTGCAGCACGAAACCGGCGTGACGAAGGTCGTCGATCCGCTTGCCGGCTCCTATTACGTCGAAAGCCTGACGAACGAGCTTGCCGAAAAGACCTGGGCCCTGATCGGGGAAGTGGAGGCGCTGGGCGGCATGACCAAGGCAGTCAATGCCGGCCTGCCGAAGCGGCTGATCGAGGAGGCCGCGACCCGACGCCAGGCGGCCGTCGACCGCGCCGAGGAGGTCATCGTGGGCGTCAACAAATACCGGCTCGAGAACGAGCAGCCGATCGACATTCTCCAGATCGACAACGCCGCGGTTCGGACGGCACAGGTCAAGCGCATCGAGGAGACCCGGCGGCGGCGGGACTCGCAGAAGTTGAAGCAAGCGCTGGAGGCGCTGGCCGATGTGGCGCGCAGCGGCAAGGGCAATCTGCTCGCCGCCGCGGTCGAGGCTGCCCGGGCGCGCGCCACCGTCGGCGAAATCACCGACGCCATGCGCCAGGCTTTCGGCGATTACACCGCCATTCCGGAAGTCGTCACCGATATCTACGGCAAGGCTTATGATGGCGATCCGGAACTCGGCGTACTCGCCGGGAGGCTCGGCGAAGCGACGAGGCGACTCGGCCGCAAGCCGAAGATCATGGTGGCCAAGCTCGGCCAGGACGGGCACGACCGCGGCGCCAAGGTGATCGCATCCGCCTTCGGCGACATCGGCTTCGATGTCGTCGCGGGGCCCTTGTTCCAGACGCCGGAGGAAGCCGCCGATCTGGCGGTCGCCGAAGAAGTCACCGTCATCGGCGTTTCATCGCTTGCCGCCGGCCACAGGACGCTGATGCCGCAGCTCGCGGAGGCACTGAAGAAGCGCGGCGGCGAGGACATCATCGTCGTCTGCGGCGGTGTCATCCCCCGGCAGGACTACGATTATCTGATGGAGAACGGCGTCGCCGCCGTCTTCGGACCCGGCACCCAGGTGCTCGACGCGGCGCGCGCCGTGCTGGACCTGATCGAAGGCAAGCGGCGAAACGTGTAGTCTGCGCCGTCCGGCCGAGTTCAAGTCTCGATCCGCAGCTTCATCCGGTCGGCGGCAAAGCGCGTTCGCGAATATTCGACTGGGCAGCCTTCGAGATCCGCATTGACGGATCGCGTCTCCATGACGATCGCGCCGGGCGAGAGTTTCAGCAGCGAGAGTTCCTCTGCCTCCGCGTGCCGCGCGACGATCTCCGTCGAGACACGGACGTAGTCGTCGAGCCCATGCGCGGCGAAGGCCTTGGTGACCGAGCCGAGCCGCGCATATTCCTCCGCCATCCTCGCAAAGCGCTCGGCAGGGTAGTAGCTGACCGCCGTCGAAAGCGGCCGCCCGTCGCCGCTGCTGACGGTGCTGAGCTCGATGAGCGGGGTGCCTGGGTGGACGCCAAGCGCAGCGGCGATTTCGCCGCTTGCCGGCACTTGGGCGTGCCCCAGGAGCTTGGTTCCGATTTCCCTTACCTGGCGGCCGAGACCTTGCGAGAAGCGCGTGCGCCGCGAGATCGGATAGCTCACACGATCCTTGCGCTCGATCATCGTGCCGCGCCCCTGCACCGCGCGCACCAGGCCCTCCTCCGCAAGCGCGGCCAGCGCGCTGCGGACGGTGTGACGATTGACGCCGAATTCCGCTGCAAGGGCTGTCTCCGGCGGCACCATGCCGGTCGCGTCATAGTCGCCGTTGCTGATCGCGAGCCGTATCCTGTCGGCGATCTGCCTCCATAGCGCCACGCCCATCTGCCGTTCGACGACCTTTGCCACCATCTTCTTCGCCCCGCTTCTTCGCGCCAGTTTCTTGGCAAATGTCACAAGCCTGTCATTTGCGAAGGTTATGGAAACGTATAAGATGTATAGTTGTCTAGATCAATAGACATTCGGAGCGAGAAGATGGATGCAGCAAAGACAAGTGACGATGAAAGCGTCGCGCAGCGGCGGGAAGGCATGCGGCTTCTGGCGCGTGCGACGCTCGGCGAACTTTCCACGGCCTGGGACGCGATAGCCGACAAGCCGGAGGTCGCGCCGGTGCGCGGTCCGGAAACCGGTCTCGTCATGGTGCGCGGCAAGATCGGCGGCGGCGGCGATGCTTTCAACCTGGGCGAGGCTACCGTTTCACGCGCCACCGTGCGGCTTTCGACCGGCGAGGTCGGCCATGGGCAGCTGCTCGGCACCGACAAGGCACGCGCCCGCTTTGCTGCGATCTTCGACGCGCTTTTTCAGAACGGCGCGCATCGCGCAAGCGTCGAGGCGCTGCACGAGCAGGTCGCCGCTCGCCTCGATGCGGAAGACCGTCGCAAGGCCGAGGAAACGGCCGCGACCCGCGTCGACTTCTTCACCATGGTGCGCGGAGAGGATTGATGACACCCCAATCGCAAATCTATACCGGCGCCTTCGCCGACCCCGTCTTCGAGGCGCAGGCGGTGTTCCGCATCCTGATGGACTGCTTCGCCCGCCCGGGCACCATCGGCCGGCTTTCCACTGCTGCCGCCCCGCCGGCGCCACTCGGAGAGGCAAGCGGAGCTATCGCGCTCACGCTCTGCGACCATGACACGCCGGTCTGGCTATCGCCGGCGCTGTCCAAATCCTCGGTGCCGACGTGGATCGCCTTTCACACCGGCGCCGGCGTCACCGAGACGAAGGACGAGGCCCGCTTCGCCTTCTTCGAGAAGGGCGCCACCGTGCCGGGCTTCGACCAGTTCGCTCTCGGCACGCAGGAATATCCCGACCGTTCCACCACGCTCGTCGTGGAGGTGGAAGCGCTCGAAGGCGGGCAACCGCTCATCGGCCGGGGACCGGGAATCAAGAACGGAATCGTCATCGCACCAAAGAGCCTGCCCGGCGTGTTCCTCGACCTCTGGGCCGCCAACCGGGCGGTCTTTCCGCGCGGCATCGATCTCGTCCTGACGGCGCGCGAGGCAGTGCTCTGCCTGCCGCGCACCACCAAACTCGAGCGGGAGTAAACGCATGTATGTAGCCGTCAAGGGCGGGGAAACCGCCATTGCCAATGCTCACCGGCTGCTCGCCGACCGCCGGCGCGGCGACAGGTCGCTGCCCGCGATCACCATAGAGCAGGTTGTCGAACAGCTCGGGCTCGCCGTCGACCGCGTGATGGCCGAGGCCTCGCTTTACGACCGTGCGCTTGCGGCGCTTGCCGTGCGCCAGGCGCGCGGAGACATGATCGAGGCGATCTTCATCCTGCGCGCCTACCGCACGACGCTGCCGCGCTTCGGCTATTCCGAGCCGGTCGACACCGCAAGGATGAAAGTCGAACGGCGCGTCTCGGCAACCTATAAGGACTTGCCCGGAGGCCAGCTGCTTGGCCCCACCTTCGACTATACGCACCGCCTGCTCGACCCGTCGCTGATCGGCGAAGAAGCGGTCGATGAGCCCACGCTCAAGGAGCCGGGCGAACCTGTCATGCGCGTCTCCGACATTCTCGACGGCGAAGGCCTGATCGAGGGCGACGGCCAGATGCCGGAAGGCCACGTGGCGGGCGATCTGACGCGCGAGCCGATGGAATTCCCGATGGCGCGCGATCTTCGCCTGCAGGCGCTTGCCCGTGGCGACGAAGGATTCCTGCTGGCGCTCGCCTACTCCACCCAGCGCGGCTATGGCCGCACGCATCCCTTCGTCGGCGAGGTCAGGATCGGCGAGGTCGAGGTCGAACTGGAGCTGCCGGAGTTGGGCTTTGCCGTTTCGCTTGGCGCCATCCGCGTGACCGAATGCCAGATGGTCAACCAGTTCAAGGGCTCGGCCAAGCAGCCGCCGCAATTCACCCGCGGCTACGGGCTCGTCTTCGGCCAGAGCGAGCGCAAGGCGATGTCGATGTCCCTGGTCGATCGGGCTCTCCGGACCGACGAATTCGACGAGGACATCGTCGCTCCCGCCGAGGATCAGGAGTTCGTCATCTCGCACGCCGACAACGTCCAGGCAACCGGCTTCGTCGAGCACCTGAAGCTGCCGCATTACGTCGACTTCCAGGCCGAACTCGACCTGGTCAGGCGCATGCGCCGGGAACACGACGCCGCCCGGGCGGGCGGCAAGGACGGCATGAAGGAGGCCGCCGAATGAACGACCTCGCAACTTACAACTTCGCCTATCTGGACGAGCAGACGAAGCGGATGATCCGCCGCGCGATCCTGAAGGCGGTCGCCATCCCCGGCTATCAGGTGCCCTTCGCCTCCCGCGAGATGCCGATGCCCTATGGCTGGGGCACCGGCGGCGTGCAGGTGACCGCCTCCATTCTCGGGCCCGATGACGTGCTCAAGGTGATCGATCAGGGCGCCGACGACACCACGAACGCAGTTTCGATCCGCGCCTTCTTCCAGAAGGTCGCCGATGTCGCCGTCACCACGAGGACGAGGGAGGCGACGATCATCCAGACGCGCCACCGCATTCCCGAGGAGCAACTGAGAGAGGGGCAGACGCTCGTCTACCAGGTGCCCATTCCGGAACCCCTGCGCTTCCTCGAGCCGCGCGAAACCGAGACGCGCAAGATGCATGCGCTGGAAGAATACGGGCTGATGCATGTGAAGCTATACGAGGACATCGCCCGTAACGGCCATATCGCCACGACCTACGCCTATCCTGTGAAGGTCGAGGGCCGTTACGTGATGGACCCCTCGCCGACGCCGAAATTCGACAATCCGAAGATGCATATGTCGCAGGCCCTCCAGCTCTTCGGCGCCGGCCGGGAGAAGCGCATCTATGCGGTGCCACCCTATACCGACGTCGTCAGCCTCGATTTCGAGGATCACCCCTTCGAGGTCCAGAAATTCGACAAGCCCTGCGCCCTTTGCGGCGCCGAGAACGTCTATCTCGACGAGGTGGTGCTCGACGACAAGGGCGGACGCATGTTCGTCTGCTCCGATACGGACCATTGCGAAGACCGCCGGGCGCACGGCCATGCCGGTGCCATGCTCGCCCCGCCTGCGAAGGAAAGCCAGGAGGCTGCAGAATGAGCGCCGTGCCGCTTCTGAAAGTCAGTGACGTTTCGAAATTCTATGGAAGCCGGATCGGCTGCCGCAACGTCTCCTTCAACCTCTATCCGGGCGAGGTACTCGCCATCGTCGGGGAATCCGGATCGGGCAAGACCACGCTGCTTTCCTGCCTCTCGACCCGTCTGATGCCGACATACGGCGTCGTCGAATATCACATGCGTGACGGCCAATACCGGGACCTCGCGCGCATGAGCGAGGCCGAGCGACGCTTTCTGATGCGCACCGACTGGGGCTTCGTGCACCAGAACCCAGCGGACGGGCTGAGAATGACGGTTTCGGCCGGCGCCAATGTCGGCGAGCGCTTGATGGCGGTCGGCGACCGGCACTACGGCAATATACGCACGGCGGCAGGCGACTGGCTGAAGCGCGTGGAAATCGAAGAAGACCGGATCGACGACCAGCCGCGCGCCTTCTCCGGCGGCATGCGCCAGCGCCTGCAGATCGCCCGCAATCTGGTCACCTCACCCCGCCTCGTCTTCATGGACGAGCCGACCGGCGGCCTCGACGTCTCGGTGCAGGCACGCCTGCTCGATCTGGTTCGCGGCCTCGTCCACGACCTCGGCCTTGCGGCGGTCATCGTCACCCACGACCTGGCCGTGGCGCGCCTCCTTTCGCACCGGATGATGGTGATGAAGGACGGCGCGGTCATCGAGCAGGGTTTGACCGACCGGGTCCTCGACGATCCGCGCGAGCCCTACACGCAGCTCCTCGTTTCCTCGATCCTTCAGGTGTGACGCATTGATGATGCGCAATGGAAAGTAAGAACCATGCCAACTCCCCTCGTTGTCTCGGAAGTCGCGAAAAGTTTCACCATGCACCTTCGCGACGGCGTGCGCCTGCCGGTGGTCGCGAATGTCTCCTTCTCGGTGAAGGCCGGCGAATGCGTCGTGCTCGGCGGCCCCTCCGGCGTCGGCAAGAGCTCGATCCTCAAAATGCTCTACGGAAATTACGGCGTCGATGAAGGCCAGATCCTGGTGGAACATGACGGCCGCCTGGTGAACCTCGCGACGGCCGAGCCGCGCGCCGTGCTCGAGGTGCGCCGCACGACGCTCGGCTATGTCAGCCAGTTTCTGCGTGTCGTGCCGCGCGTCTCCGCCCTCGACATCGTTGCCGAGCCCCTGCAGGCGCGCGGAGTGACGGCGGCGGATGCGCGGGAGCGTGCGGCCGAACTGCTTTCGAAACTCAACCTGCCGAGGGAACTCTGGGCTCTGCCGCCGGCCACCTTCTCCGGTGGCGAACAACAGCGGGTCAACATCGCCCGCGGCTTCATTACCGACCACAAGATCCTGCTCCTCGACGAACCGACGGCCTCGCTCGATGCGAAGAACCGCGCCGTGGTGGTGGAAATGATCGCCAGGAAGAAGGCGGCCGGCACGGCGCTGATCGGCATTTTCCATGACGAGGAGGTACGTGAGGCGGTCGCCGACCGCATCATCGACGTCTCGGAATTCTCGCCCAGGAAATACGCCGCATGAGCCAGAAACTCAGCCCCGAACCCTACATCCATCCGACTGCGAGCGTCGTGAACTCGACCCTCGGCCGCTACACCGAAGTCCAGGAGCGCTCGCGCCTCGACGAGGTCGAGTTCGGTGACTATTCCTACATCATGCAGGACGGTTCGATCTGGTGCGCGACGGTCGGCAAATTCGTCAACATCGCCGCAGCCGTGCGCATCAATGCCACCAACCACCCGACCTGGCGGGCGACGCTGCATCACTTCACCTATCGCGCACCGATGTACTGGGACGATGCGGAGCCCGACCACGATCTCTTCGCCTGGCGGCGGCAGAACCGGGTGACGATCGGCCATGACGTCTGGATCGGTCATGGTGCGACGATTCTACCCGGCGTGAGCGTCGGCAACGGAGCGGTGATCGGCGCCGGCGCCGTCGTCTCCAAGGACGTCGCGCCTTACACGATCGTCGGCGGGGTCCCTGCGAAACTCATCCGCGACCGCTTCACAGCCACAGTCGGTGAAGCAATGGACCGGCTCGCCTGGTGGGATTGGGACCACACCAAGCTGCGCCATGCGCTGGACGATTTCAGGGAACTGACGGCGGAGGAGTTTCTTGTGCGGTACGGATGACGACGACGCCGAACAAGGCCCCTCCCCAACCCCTCCCCACAAGGGGGAGGGGCTTCCCCGCGGGACGGTGCGCCAAGTTAAGCCCCTCCCACCTGTGGGGAGGGGTTGGGGAGGGGTTCTTCCTCAGGCTTCCGCGACTCTTCCTTCAAAAACGCACCCGCCACCCGTGCCACCAGCGCCAGCGAGATCGCGCCGGCATCCGGGTGGCCGATGCTCTTCTCGGCAAGCGGCCGCGCGCGGCCGAGTTTCGGGGTCAGCGCGGAGGTTGCATCCGCGGCCTCTTGTGCAGCCTTGGCCGCCGCGTTCCAGGCTTCCACGAGCGGCCTGCCGGCGGCGGACTCCGTTTCCAGCATCGCCACGAAGGGCACCAGCGCGTCGACCAGCGTCTTGTCGCCCACGCGCGCGCGGCCGAGGCGCGTGACGCCGTCGAGTGCGAGGCGCGAGCCCTTCGCGATCGCCAGTTCGCTCACCTTGTCCTCATCGCTGAAGCCATTGCTCCATGAGCGCAGAGCCAGGCCCCAGATAGCGCCCGAAGTGCCGCCGGCGCGGTCCGCCCACGCATCGCCCGCTGCAGCAAGCACGCTAGCGGCCCCTGCCCCCGCTGCAACCGCCGCCTGTGCTGCGTCGAATGCGGCGGCCGAACCGCGGCGCATGCCCTGGCCGTGATCGCCGTCGCCGGCAAACGCGTCGATGCGGCCGAGTTCCTCTTCCGCCTCTTTCAGCGCCTCGGCAATGGTGCCGATCAGCCGGGCGATGCATTTGCCGCTTTCCTTCGAGGCTTCCGATGCAGGGCCGAAAGACTGCGCGCCGTCGGCGTCTACGATCTCGTCGGTCGCCGCTTCGGCGGCAATGATCACGCCCTTGCGCAGCACCGGCGCATCCGTGGGCGCGCGCCAGAGCGCCTCCAGCTCTTCGTCCAGCCAGAGAAGGGTGAGCGAGCAGCCCTGCATGTCGAGGCTGGTGACGAATTCGCCGCATTCGGGGTCGACAATCTCAAGGCCTGCATCATTGAGTTGCCTGGCGATCGCCGTCCACAGCACGAACAGTTCCTCATACTTGGTCGAGCCGAGGCCGTTCAGCACGGCCGCCACCTTTCTGGAGCCCGCGGGGCGCTCGGCAAGAAGCTTGCCGGTAAGGAGCTTTGCGAGATCGCTCGCAGTCGCGATCGTCTCCTCGCTGACGCCCGGTTCCCCGTGAATGCCGAGCCCGAGCGCCATCTGGCCCTTCGGCACGGTGAAAAGCGGACCGGTGGCGCCCGGAAGCGTGCAGCCGCCGAAGGCGACGCCGAAGGACACCGTCCTGTCATTGGCATGACGCGCCAGCCGCTCGACCTCGTCGAGCGACTTGCCGGCTTCCGCTGCCGCGCCGGCGATCTTGAAGACGACGAGGTCGCCGGCAATCCCGCGGCGCTTGGCCGACGTCTCCGCAGGCGCACTCGCCACGTCGTCGGTCACCGGCAGGATGCGCACGTCAATGCCTTCGGAGCGAAGCCGTTCGGCCGCAACCCCGAAATTCAGGACGTCGCCCGCATAGTTGCCGAAGCCGAGAAGCACTCCGCCGCCCTGGTCGGCATGACGGCAGACGCGGGCTACCGCGGCAGTCGAGGGCGAGGCAAAGACATCGCCGGCGACCGCCGCGTCGGCGAGCCCTGGCCCGACATAGCCAGCAAAGGCCGGGTAATGTCCCGAGCCGCCGCCGACCACGACGGCGACCTTGCCCTTCGGCACCTTGGTCGAGCGCACGACGCCGCCCTTCACCAGGCGGACGTTGCGCTGATAGATCGCTGCGAAACCGGCGAGTGCGGTCGTGGCGAAATCCTCCGGAGCGTCAAAGATCGTGGTCATCGCTTCAATGTCCCCTTCAATGTCCTTCTTGGCGAGGCAGGATGCGCCTCAGGTAGTCGCGATTGGCGGCGCTGACGGAAAGGCCGTCGCCGCCGTAATGTTCGCAGAGGAAGGGACTATCGAAGCCATGCGCCAGAGCCATGCGAATTGCCGCCCGATAGTTGATGAGGCCGAATTCGAGCGGGGCCGGATGGGTGACGATGACGCCGGACGCCGGATCTTCCGTGCGGTTGTAGTTCTTGACGTGCCAGTATTTGGCGAAAGGCGCAACCTTCGCCATCATATCCTGCCAATGTTCCACGGGCCGGTGCAGGCGGACGAGATTGCCGAGATCGGCATTGATGCCGACATTGGCGAGGCCGACCTCCTTGACGAAGCGCACGGAACTGTCGGCCGTGCCCAGATAGGTGTCCTCATACATCTCCAGCGAAACTTCGATGCCGAGTTCTTCGGCATGGCGGCCGAGTTCGCGAACACGCGAAACCGCCAATTGCCAGGTTCCCGCGTCGTCGGGGTTCTTCACGCCATCGACCGTCCAGAACCAGAGCACTTTCTTCTGTGCCTCCGTAAGCGGGCCGAAGAAGCCGAAGGACACGGAGCCAGCACCGACGGCGGCGGCCGCCTCGATGACCCGGTGCCCGTAGGCGAGATATTCCTCGCCATGTTCCGGGTCTATGAGGCTGCGCCGCGAGGTCGAGATCGCCGGGATGGTGAGGCCGAGAGACCGCGTCAGACTTACGAACTGATCGAGCCTCTCCGCCGACAGGTCCGCCAGCCGTATCCAGCTGTCGGTCGGATCCAGTTCGGTGAAGCCGGCATCGACCACGTCGGCGAGCGTCGCCGCCCACTCTTCGACAGGCTGGTCCTGCACCGATCGGCCGTCCGGCAAAAGGTTGGGGTACTGGATCATCGCGGCCGCAATCGGCCAGTTGTCACGGTTCCATCTGCGCGGCGCCATGGCGAACTCCTCGGGATTGAATTGGAACTGGCGGTACGGGACGAGGCGGCCGTTCAGGCCGCCGCGTTGCCATCGCCGCTTGAAGCAGCAACCTGGTTCTTACGCTTGCGCAAGGTGCCGATCAGCCAGAAGAAGAGCGGCGAGAGAAGCAGCGCAAGGGCAACGCCCATCAGGGCGGAGACAAGGCCGTTCGACCAGAAGATGTTGAGGCTGCCGCCCGACATCAGCATCGACTGGCGGAAGGCGTCTTCCGCCTTGTCGCCGAGCACCATGGCGAGCACCAGCGGCGCCAGCGGATAGTCGAGCTTCTTGAAGACATAGCCGAGGAGACCGAAACCGATCACCATGAAGATGTCCGAGACGGAGTTCGCGACCTGATAAGCCCCCGAGAAGATGACCGCGACGATGATCGGTCCGACGATAGAGAACGGCACGCGCAGGATCGAGGCGTAAAGCGGCACAGTCGCGATCACCAGGAAGACGGCGACGACATTGCCGAGATACATGGAGGCGATCAGACCCCAGACGAAGTCCGGGCGATCGGTAAAGAGCATCGGACCGGGCGTCAGGCCCCAGATCATCAACCCGCCCATCATCACTGCGGCGGTGGCGGAGCCAGGGACGCCGAGCGCCAGCATCGGCAGCAGGGCCGAAGTGCCGGCGGAATGGTCGGCCGTCTCGGGCGCGACGATGCCGCGCGGATCTCCCTTTCCGAACATCGACTTGTCGCGCGCCGAGCGTCGGGCAACGCCATAGCTCATGAAGGAGGCGGCGGTCGGGCCGGCCGGCGTGATCCCCATCCAGATGCCGATGATCGTCGAGCGGGCGATCGTCAGCCAGTAGCGCGGGATCTCGAGCAGCGTCCTGCCGATTTCGGCAAGCCGCACCCGCGCCTTGATGCCTTCGAAGCGAAGCCCCTCTTCCGTCGTCAGCAGGAGTTCGCCGATGCCGAAAAGTCCCATGACGGCGATGAGGAAGCTGACGCCCTTGATCAGTTCGGGAATGTCGAAGGTGAGCCTCAGATTGCCCGAGATCGTGTCCATGCCGATGGAGGCGAGCGCGAAGCCGAGCATCATCGAGACGAGCGTCTTGAAGGGCGACTGAGCGCCCATGGAAATGAAGCTCGCGAAGGCGAGGAAATAGACGGCGAAATATTCGGGCGAGGAGAATCTGAGCGCAAAATTCGCCACCCAGCCCGAAAGCAGCGTGATCATGACGACACCGGCAAGCGCGCCGAGGCCTGCAGAAACGAAGGCGAGCGTGAGCGCCCGGCTCGCATGACCGGCTTTCGCCATGGGATAGCCGTCGAATGTCGTGGCGACCGAGGAGGGCTCGCCCGGAATGTTGAAGAGGATCGACGTGGTCGAGCCGCCGAAAAGCGCGCCCCAATACATGCAGGACAACAGGATGATCGCCGAGATCGGGTCCATGGAGAAGGTAAGCGGCAGGAGCAGCGACACGCCATTCGGCGCACCGAGACCCGGCAGCACGCCGACGAGGATGCCGAGCGTCACGCCGACGATCATCAGCAGGATGTGGTTCCAGCTGAGGATGTGGCCGAAGCCATCGATCAGAAGACCGATATTTTCCATGTCATTCCTCCCGCAAGCACTGCACCCTTGCGGGTCAGTAAATTCCGAACCAGGCCTCGACCGGTCCCTTCAGCAGCGGAACCTGGAAGCCGATTTCGAAAACGATGAAAAAGAAGATCGAGACGCCGAGTCCCGCCGGGATCGCGACCCACCATTTGTAGCGCCCCTGGAAGAGCATCGTCGCGGCAATGTAGAGCGCCGTTCCGGCATAGAGCCCCAGCCAGGCGGACACGGCGGCGAAGGCAGCAATCGGCAGCAGGAAAGAAGCGACCACTCTGGTACGGGCGCCGTCGAGGAAGACCTCGCCCGTACCGCGATGCTTGAAGAATGCGTGCGCGATATTGGCGAGGCTGCCGAGAACGATGAGCAGGCCGATATAGAAGGGGAAATAGCCTGCATCCGGACCCATATCGGTCCAGCCCGCACCGATGTCGAGGGAGCCGTAGCAGACAGCGATGCCGAAGGCACCCGTCAGCGCGGCGACGCCGAGTTCCACCGCAAAGCGGCTGATCCCATTCGCACTTTTCTCAATCATGATCGTGACCTTTCCGAGCGGAGAATGGGCGTCCGAGAGGCCAAGGGTGGATGCGGTTCTGCCCGCATCCTCTTCCCCGGGTCCGAAAACGCCCATTGACCGGTACTTAGTTGGCGAGCCAGCCTTCGCGCTTCAGCACTTCGCCGACCGTCGCGCCATCCTTTTCGATGACGGCTTTGAGCTCGTCGCCGGTCACATAGCCAGGAGACTGCGAGCTGTCGGCGAGATATTTCGCCCATTCCGGCGTCTCGGAGACCTTGCGCAGAACGTCCGCATAGAACTGGACGACCTCAGGCTCGACCCCGGCCGGCAGCCAGACGGTGCGCGGCATCGAGTAGTTTTCGATCGGAATGCCGGCTTCCTTGCAGGTCGGGATATCGCTCCAGGCCTTGTCGCCGGCGACCTTGGCGTCGCTCGTGAACTTCGCGCTCTTGAAGACGCAAAGTGGCTTGATCATTCCGGCCTGCCACTGACCGAGGTTCTCGCTCGGATTGTTGACATTGGCGTCGAGGTGCTCGCCGGCAAGCTGAACGGCCGCCTCGCCGCCGCTCTTGAAGGGGATGTAGTTGATCTTGGCGCCGATCGCGTCGTTGATCATCGAGGTCAGGATCTGGTCGGCGTCCTTGGACTGGCTGCCGCCGATCTTCAGGCCGCCTTCCTTCGCTTTGGCCACGAAATCGGCAGCCGTCGCGTAGTCCGCCTTGCCATTCACCCAAAGCACGAACTCGTCGGACGCGAGTGAGGCGACCGGCGTCAGGTCCTCGGACGTATAGGGCACCTTGGCGCGGACCGGCAGCAGGTAGGCATTGTTGGTACCGAAGGCGAGCTTGTAGGGGTCGCCCTTGTAGCCGGCCGTGTAGACGAAGCCTTCGGCGCCACCGGCGCTGCCCTTGTTGGTGACGACGACCGGTGCCTTCATCAGCTCGTACTTGCCGATGATCGCCTGGATGGTGCGCGCGAAGATGTCGGTGCCGCCGCCGGGGCCCGCGGTGACGACGAATTCGACCGGCCGGTTCGGCTCGAAGGCCGATGCCGGCGCGGCAAGGCCGAAAGCGGCGGCCGCGATGACTGCGATGGAAACGGATTTTTTCATGCGTGGTCCTCCCGTTGAGTTGGATTGCGGCGCGAGACCTCCCCTCACGCCGGTATTCATCGAAAGAGTGCGAATTCAGGCAGCAGCCGAGAGCGCCCTCTTTTTCTTCGCCATGCGGGCCGCAAGCAGGATCGCCTCGCGTGTTGCGCCAATATCGGCGATACCCTTGCCGGCGATGTCATAGGCGGTGCCATGTGCGGGTGTGCAAAGCGGGAACGGCAGTCCGCCCATCATCGTCACACCCTTGTCGAAGCCGATGATCTTCATCGCGATCTGACCCTGGTCGTGATACATGGTCATCACCGCGTTGAAGCCTTCCTTCAGCGCCCGAAGGAAGACCGTGTCGGCCGGGAACGGCCCCTCGACATTGAAGCCGAGCGCCTTGGCCTTCTCGACGGCAGGCTCGATGATGTCGATCTCTTCCATGCCGAAGCTGCCGCCGTCGCCGGCATGCGGATTGAGTCCCGCAACCGCGATCTTCGCCTCCTCGTAGCCGGCATCCTTGAGGCAGGCCTGCGTCAGCTTGAGTTCGGCAAGGATCGCCTCCACCGACAGCTGGGACGCCACGTCCTTGAGCGGGATGTGCGACGTCACCCGCGCATTCCACACCTTTTCGAGGACATTGAATTCACGAACTTTTCCAGTGAAGGAAAGCACGTCGGCGACGAAGCGGATCTCGTCGTCATAGCCGGGATAGGCGAAGCGCATCGCCTTCTTGTTGAAGGGCGTGAAGCAGACGGCATCAGCCTTGCCCGCATGGGCGAGTTCGAGAGCGGTGCGGAAATTGCGCGTGGCGAAGGTGCCGCCGGCAAGCGTCGCCTCGCCGCGCACCACATCAGCCGGATCGAGATGGGCGAGATCCACGAAGACGTGGCGGGCGGTGCCGGCGTTGTCGAGCGTATCGAGCAAAGCCGCTTCCAGATCCAGCGCGACGCCGGCCACCCGGGCGCCCTCGTCAAGGATGCGCCGATCGCCGATGGCGATGATGTGCGCCGCCTCGCGGATATCGGAAAGGGCCAGCAGCCGCGCGGTCAGTTCCGGGCTGATTCCCGCGGGGTCGCCCATGGCCAGCGCAATCACAGGGCGCTGCTCCTTCGTTCCGTCCGCTCCTGATGTTGTCATTCGTGATGTCCTCCGCTTCAGCATCGATGTCTCATACGTCATTGAAAATTCCGCATCAAGTCTTTTGTATTCTGTATGCAGCATTTTCTGTTGACGACGTCTGGAGCAGGCTCCATGGTTAAATGAACGGTGCTGATTCAGTCGCACACACCCACGGGAAGGGCCGCGCGGCGGTCCAAAGCTCAGACGAGAAAAATGAACGAAATCAAATCACTGGAGCAGCGGCCCTTGGGCGGCCCGGGACCAATCCGGCGCACCGCGCTGCACGACACGCTGGTCAGCCATCTGCGGGACATGATCATCGAGGGCGACCTTCCGCCCGGAACGCGTCTGCACGAGGGTCAGCTGGGTGAGCAGCTCGGCGTATCGCGCACGCCGCTGCGCGAGGCGATCAAGTATCTTGCGAGCGAAGGCCTGGTGGAGCTCGTCCCGAGCCGCGGCGCCGTCGTCAAGCGCTTCAGCGCGAAGGACGTCCGGGACATGCTCACCGTGCTGCAGACCCTGGAGGAGCTCGCAGGCAGGCTTGCCTGCGAGGCCGCGACGGATGCGGAGATCGCCGAAGTGCGGGCGCTCCACGACGAGATGGTGCGCCGCTACGAGGCAGGCGACCGGATGCAATATTACAAGCTCAACCAGGACATCCACACCGCCATCGCCCGCCTTTCGGGCAACGCTGCCCTGGCCGACATGCATGCCATGCTGCAGACGCGGCTGAAGCGCATCCGCTTCATCGGCCATGAAGGTCCGGAGAAATGGGCCGCCGCGGTCGCCGAACATCAGGAAATGATCGCCGCGCTCGAAGCGCGCGACAAAGCGAGGCTATCGGAAGTGCTGGGGCTTCATCTGACGAAGGCCTGGGAGCGCGTGCGCGACGCGGTTTAGGCGTCGACGCGAGGCAAAATAGCCCCTCTGGACTGCCGGCCAGAGGGGTATCATCGGGCAGGGCCTTACTTCACCGCCAGCAGACATATATAGGAAAGCACCGTTACGAGCAGCCCGCGGAAGGCGAAGCTGACACAGCGGTATTTTCCGCAGGCGATCGCCGCAAGTGCGTCTGCATTCTCGGCATATTGGCGGAAGAGAAAGTCCGGATCGCCGGCACCCGCCGCCCGGATGAAACTGTCCCGATGACGGGACCAGGCGCCCCAGAACAGCGTCGTGGAGGTTGCGCTCTTCCTGGGCAGAACCACGAGGATCGCCGATACGATCGAGAAGATCGAGGCAAGCGCCAGCATAGCCGAGAATACCATCGTGACGGTGCTTCCCTCCCCGTAGCGCTGCCAGGCAAAGACGCTCCGCCCTTCTTGCGAAGTGACCAGGAAAGCGAACATGAAAGTGAAGATATAGGCCGCCTTCTGGTCGGACGTCTTTATCTGATCGGCAAAGACGTCGTTGATCTTCCTGATGTGATCGTAATAGGCCCCCAAGGCCATCTCCCGCCCGGCTCCTTCGCTTGGAGGATCGAGCCTGTACAGATTTCCCCCTGCTTCCATCCGCCACTCCCCTCTATTTCGTCTCCTCTTTATTACACTCCACCAGTAAAGAGATACGCCCAAAACTGGGCTCTTGACTTTTCCTCCCTATAAATTCACTGGATTCACTATAGCGAGGGGTATTTCGGGGATGCGGGGAAGAAGAACGGGGGCACTGCTTGCCGCGGTGACGCTTTTTGCGCCCTTGTGGGCGCTTGCCGAGCCGGTTCCGCGCCCGTCACCCGCGGCCGGGTCCGTCATTGCCCGCAAATCCGGCGAGGAGGTGCGCTTCGTCGACGTTTCCAACTGGCGGGTCGTCGACCTCGCACAGGACCTGCTTTCCGGCGACGTGCTGCGCACCAACGCCACGGGCGCCCTCGCCATCCTCTTCAGAGATCACACGCAGATAAGGCTGGGGCGCAATACCGCGCTGCGCGTCAAGCAGATCGGGGCGGGCGACACGAATCTCGGGCTGGAGTCGGGTACGATCTGGGCACGCGCCGAGCGTGGCGGCGAGGGACTGGTCATCGATACGCCGGCTGCAGCCGCCGCCATCCGCGGCACCGACTGGACGCTGACGGTAGGCACCGACGGAAAAACCTCGCTCGTCGTCCTCGAAGGCGTCGTCGAGCTCAGCAATGCCTATGGCAGCGTGACCGTGAAGCAGGGCGAAGGCGCCGTTGCCGCGATCGGCAGCGCGCCGACGAAGATTGTGATCGTTACGCCGAAGGACCGCGAGCAGATGCTCTTTCATCTGTCGCTCCGTAACGCCTTCGTCTGGATGCCGGCCACACCCTACAGCGTTCCCGAGATGCGCGGCGAGCGTGCGCGCATCGAGGCCTTGCCGGCCGCATCCCGCTCGGCCGAGGAATGGCTGACGCTTGCGGAGATTTATCTTTCCCTCAATGGCCGTCAAAAGGCTCAGGCCGCGCTCGCGGAAGCGACGAGCCGAGGCCTGACCCGCTCCCAGGCGGCACGTGCCGACCTCGTCCGGGCCTTGATCGCCGGCTCTTCGAACCGGTACGAAGAGGCGGCGCGTCTGTTCGCCAGGGCTGAACGCAGCCTCGACCCGAGCCGCCGCACAATCGCGGCCTATGGCGCCTATTTTGCGCGCGGGCTCGCCGATCCCGCCCGCGTGGAGGAGCCGCCGCGAAACGCAAGCGGCCGGTATGCGGGCATGGCCCGGGCCTGGACCGCCGGCTTCCGGGAAGACATCCCCGCGGCGATCGCGGTGATCAAGAAGGCCGAGCAGCAATATCCCGACGACCCGACCCTGCCCGCGGCGCGCGCGCAGCTCGCCCTCCTGCTGGACGATCGCGACGAGCTTCGCGACGGCGTCGAGCGGGCGCTATCGATCGACCCCGAAGACCCGACTGCGCTCGAGGCGCGCGCCCACTACCGCTATCACATCGACAACGATCTCGAGGGCTCCCTTGCGGATCTCGAAAGGGCGCTGAAAACCGCTCCGGGCTCCTCCTCTATCTGGAATTCCCTCGGACTGGTCCAGGGCGCGCGCGGCGACAACCGTGCCGCCGAGGCTGCATTCAAGCAGGCGATTGCGCTCGATCCGCTCGATCCCGTCGCCCACGCAAACCTCGCAATACAATACATGGACGAGATGCGGATGGCCGAGGCGAAGCGCGAGATCGACACCGCGCTTTCCGTCGATCCCTCCTTCGACGTGGCGCTCGTGGCGCGCGGCCGCTATCACATGCAGAACGGCGAGGCCGACAAGGCGGTCCAAGACCTGCTCGCCGGGTCGACGGCCAACCCTGCCTATTCGAACGCACAGCTTCTGCTCGCGGCCGCGCATTACGAGAAGGGCGACCGCATTCCGGCAGCTCAGGCGCTCGACAATGCCGACCGGCTCGACCCGAACGATCCGGTCGTGGCGACGGTCAGAACCGCGATCGCGATCGATGCCTATGACGCCGACGCGGCCATTCGCAACGCTCAGGAAGCCCTGCGCCGCACCCGCGCAAAGGGCGGCGACACGGCGGCACTCGGCGCCAACCAGGAGCAGGGTTCGACGCTTAACGACGCCTTCCGCCTGCAGGGGTTGGACGCCTGGGGCCAATATTACGGCGACGCCGTCTTCGACCCCTTCACCGGTGCCAGCTATATCGACCAAGCGGTGCGCGGCAGCGTCAATCCCTTCTTCAACGCTTACGATTTCGCCGCCAGCGCCGTCGCGAACACGGTCAATCCCGCAAGCTTCTCCGCTCTCATCCAGGGGCTTCTGATCGAACCGCATATGCTCGCCAGCCGCGAGCGAACGGTCAACCTGCTGCGTTCGCCCTTTTTCGAGACGGAGCTCGGCGGCGGTTTCATCGCCAATGAGGATCATACCGGATGGGTTGGGGAAGCTGCCGTTCGCGGGTTTACCGTCTCGCCGTTCCCGATCAGCGTCTACGGCACATTTCAGTGGGAGGAGCCGCGCGATACGGTCGATCTCGCCAATGGACTCGAAGTGGACCGTGAAGCGCGCCTGATAGGAGGCAATGGATATCTGACCGCCACGCCCTCTCCCGACGATAGAATCGTCGCGTTCCTGAACATGGCCGAAGCGGATGATAGCCGGAATATATTCGACATTCCCGATCCGACGCTATTGCCCCCGCTTGTCGTCCCCCGCGACGATTTCGAAGACGATCATGCCTCCAGCCTCATCTCCGGCGTCGCTTGGAGCCATACGTTTGGATATGAGAACATTGCCAACGCTGCGTTCTTCTTCAGCGACAGAGAGGTCGTTGAGACCTCTCGAAAGGCTTTCTCCGATATTCCCTTTCCGGATCTTGTCCACTTCAGGAATGAACAGGAGGAATCGAGCTATATCGGCGCCGTGAACCACATCTACGGAGACGGTGGTCTGACCTGGCGCTACGGGATTGAGGGCGGCGCCATAACGTCAAAAGCGAAGGCCGAATATTACGACCTTATCGTTCCGACGCCGTTCGATTCTACGAGCTCATCCAACACAGCAGGTGTGATGAAGGCCTATGTCGACGGCCTGTACGAAATAACGCCGGACCTGAAAGTCGAGGGCGCGCTCTTTGCCCGCTACATCGAAGACGTTAATGACGACAATATTCGGTTTGAACCGAAGCTCGGCGTTGCCTGGGCGCCAGCGGAAGGTCACTGGCTGCGGGCGGCCGTTCAGCGCGAAGGCTACAATTTCGGGGCCGCCACGCTTGCGCCCGTGGGGATCGTCGGCCTACAGCCGAATCAGTTTCTCATCGGCACGGACGGCTATGCCGACACACTGGCGCTGCGCTGGGATGCCGAATGGAACGACCGGCTCTTCACCGCCATCGACTACCAACATCAGGAAATCCGCAACGGTTCGATTTCTGTTCCGTTTACCGTTCTGTTCGAACCGAACGAACTCGACTTTGGCAAAGCCCGGGTCGACCGCGTCGCGCTGACCGCCAACCTAGCGCTCGGCCACGGCCTCGGCCTTTCGGCAACGGTTGCCCGCACGGAAAGCGACGATATGTCGACGGGCGGCGAACTTCCATTGCTGCCGAAAAATTCCGGCCAGGTAGCGCTCACCTATGTCAGCACCGCCCACATCAAAACGACGGTTGCGGCAAACTATGTCGGCGAGCGTACCGACGGCACCACGACACTCGACGACTTCTGGACACTCGACGCGGCGCTCCAATGGGAGCCCTTCGACAAGCGGTTCGAGGTGGAACTCGCCGGCTTCAATTTGCTCGATGAGGAATTCGAGCTCCGTGACGGGCTGCCCGGCTGGGGTCCCACGGTCAAGGGCACCGTCAAAGTGCGGTTCTGATGAACGCCTCTCGCCATCTTCGCCTTTGCTCCCGGCGGGCAAAGCTTGCCGCCCTGACGGCCTTGGTGGCCGCCCTCGTCTCGCTCGTCTCGCTGACCGGCTCCTGGTCGCTGGCCGACCTGCGCGCCTATGACTATCTCTCGATCCTCGGCCGTCCACCGCTTCCCGAAGACGGCCCCGTTATCGTCGCGATCGACGAACCGTCTATGGCCGAGATCGGCAGCCAGTGGCCCTGGCCGCGCGCCCTGCACGCCCGGCTGATCGAGGCGCTGAGAGCCGCCGGCGCCAGGGCAATCGCTCTCGACGTGGTCTTCGCCGAACCGGCGGCCGCCCCGGAGAACGATCAGGCGCTTGCCGGAGTCCTCGGTTCCGATGTAGTGCTTGCCGGCGACGAGACGCTGATCCGGACACCGCAGGCAGAGCAGTTCGTCCGGACGGAGCCTCTTCCCGTCTTTCTGGAGAGGGGCGCCAAGGTGGGCATCGCCTCGGTCAACCTCAGCGGCGACGGCACGCTCAGGCAGATTCCCGCCTATCCGGACGGCTTGGCCGTGACCCTCGCAACCGTCGCCGGTGCAGAGCCTGCCCATCCGCCGAGACGGGCCCTGATGCAGACCTTCGGCCCGGCGCGCACCTACCCGACCGTTTCCTACTATCAGGCGCTCGACCCCGAGAGTTTCCTGCCGGAAGAAACGTTCCGCGATCGGGTCGTCATCGTGGGCCTGAGCCTGCAGAACGCCCCGACTATCGCGGGCGGCGGCATCGATGCCTTCGCCACCTCCGACACGGTCTTTTCCCGCGGACTCGTCGCCGGCGCCGAGATCCACGCGACCATCTACGACAATCTCGTGCACCGGCTGTTCGTCAAGCGGGCGGGAGCGGCGGTCGCCATCACCGCGACCGTCCTCGCCAGCCTTGCCGCAGCCCTTGCCGTCCTCAGGTCGACAAGCTGGAAGACGCTCGGTTACGGCGCCCTCGGCCTTGCTCTGATCGTTCTTGCAAGCTACGGCCTGATGCGCCTCGGCCATGTGTTCGTCTCGCCTCTCGCACCGGCACTTGCTTTTCTCGGCGTGGCAGTCGGGCAGGCCGGCCTCGATTATGCGGAAGAAAGGCGCCGCCGCCGCGCGATCACCCGTGCCTTCTCGCAATATCTCTCGCCCGCGCTCGTTGAGCGGCTGGCGAGAGACCCCTCGCAATTGAAGCTCGGCGGCGAAAGACGGACGCTGACGGTGCTCTTCTGCGACGTCCGCGGCTTCACCACCATATCGGAGGACATGAAGGACGATCCGGAGGGGCTGACGACGCTCATCAACCGGCTCCTGACGCCTCTCTCGGAAGCGGTGCTCAACCGGCGCGGCACGATCGACAAATATATCGGCGACTGCCTGATGGCTTTCTGGAACGCGCCGCTCGACGATCCGGACCATGCCGTCCATGCCGTTCAGGCGGCGCGCGACATGCTCGTGGCCCTCGGCGATCTCAACGCAGAGCTGGAAGCCGAGGCAATAGCGGCGGGACGTCCGCCGAAGGCGCTGAGGATCGGCATCGGCATCAATACGGGCGAATGCGTCGTCGGCAATATGGGCTCGGCCCGCCGCTTCGATTATTCGGCGCTGGGCGATGCGGTCAATCTCGCCTCCCGCCTCGAAGGTGCCTCCAAGGATTACGGTGTGCCGCTGCTCCTCGGCGAGCGTACGGCAACTCTCGCCGCACGGAAATTTGCGGTTGCCGAGCTCGACCGCATCACCGTCAAGGGACGCAGCGCGGTCTCCCCCGTTTTCACCCTGGTCGACGGCGCTTCGCAACCGGCGCTCGCACGCCACCACACCTACCTCGCCCGGAAATACAGCGGCGAGATCGCTGCCGATGACGGTTTGTTCGAAGAACTCAACGTGGCGCTGCCGTCTCTCGCGCGCTATTACGAGCGCGAGCGGGAACGGCTTTCGGGATGAGTAAGCAAATCGCCTCTCCCGGCAAGCGGGACGAAGGGACAAGCGGCATACTCAGTAAGTCCGCTCTCGCCGCTGGCGGGGAGAGCGTTAGTCCTCGGGTTAAACCCGAGGAGAGGGGCAGATCACGGGCCAACGGCTCAATGTAGCCCGCCGACCCCCAGCAGTCGTTCGACCGTCGCGTGCTCCTTCGCCAGCGCCTCCGGCGTTCCGCTCCAGGCGAGCCTGCCGCGTTCCAGGATGATCACCCGGTCGGCGAAATCGAGCGCGCTCTGGATGCGCTGTTCCACGAGCAGGATGGTCATGTCGCCGGTCTTCGCAAGCTCGGCGAAAGCCTTCATCAGCTCCTCGCAGATGACCGGCGCCAGTCCTTCGAGCGGCTCGTCGAGAAGCAGGACCGAGGGCCGGCCGAGGATCGAGCGGGCGGTAGACAACATCTGCTGCTCGCCGCCGGAAAGCTGGGAGCCGAGGTTACCGCGCCGCTCGTAGAGGCGCGGGAACATCTCGTAGGCCTCGCTCAGCGCGGTCTTCGGCCGACCCTTGATGCCGACAAAGAGATTTTCCTCGACCGTCAGCGACGGGAAGACGCAGCGCGCCTGCGGCACGAAGCCGAGGCCTTTCAGCGCGCGTGATGCGCTCGGCAGCGCGGTGACATCGGCCTCGCCGATGCGGATGCGCCCACTGTAACGGCGCGTCTGGCCGGCGAGCGTAGCGAGCAGCGTCGTCTTGCCCATGCCGTTACGCCCGAGAACCGCAAGCCGCGCGCCGGCAGGCACCGAAAAGGAAATCCCTTCCAGCACCCGCGTCGGCCCATAGCCGGCGGAGAGATTGTCGACCTCAAGCGGCGCTGCCGGCATCGGCATAGCTCCCGAGATAGGCTTCGCGCACACGCGGATCTTTAGTGGCGTCGGCTGGTGAGCCGTCGAAGATGACCGTGCCGGCAGCAAGCACGATCACGCGCTTGGCGAAGCGGAAGACGAGGTCCATGTCGTGCTCGATCATCAGCACGGCGAGGTCATCGGGAAGATCGGCGAGCGCCTGCTCGATGCGGCCCGTGTCGCTCTGCGGCACGCCGGCTGCCGGCTCATCGAGCAGCAGCACCCTCGGTTTGAGCGCCAGCGCCACCGCGATCTCCAGCAACCGCTGCTGGCCGTAGGCGATCTCGCGCACCGGCCGGTGCGCCAGATCGCGCAGGCCAAGCTTGCCGAGCAGGCTACCGACCTCCGCCATCACCCCGGACATCGCCAGGAAATTGCCGAACAGGCGGCCCGCCCGGCCGTCGCGCTGCAGGATCGCGAGCGCCACATGCTCGGCGGGCGTCATGTCCTGGAAAAGGCGCGTCACCTGGAACGAACGCACGAGGCCGCGGCGGACGCGGCCGATAGCATCGACGTTGGTGACGGTTTCGCCGCCGATCCGTACCTCTCCGGCATCCGGCTTCAGATTGCCGGTGACGAGATTGACGAAGGTCGTCTTGCCGGCGCCGTTCGGGCCGATCAAAGCGACGCGGTCGCCCGGTGCCATGGAAAGGCTGACATCGTTGGTGACGGCGAGACCGCCGAAGGAGCGCTTGAGATTTCTGACTTCGAATATGGCGCTCATCGGCCCGCCCCCCGTCGCCGCGCGAGGATTGCTGCGACCGTGCCGTAAAGCCCTTTCGGCGTAAAGAGCACGACCGCGATCAACAGGGCCCCGACCATGGTCAGCCAATGGAACGGGTTGGCCGCCGAGACGAGGTCTTCGAAGAACATGAAGACGATCGTGCCGGTAAGCGCCCCGAAGAGCGAGCCGGTACCGCCGAGAACGAGCATGACCAGGCTTTCGGCCGAGAGCGTGAAGGAGAGGCTGTCGAGAGCGACGACCTGCGTCGAGACGGCGTTGAGCGCCCCGCCGGCGCCGGCGACCGCCCCGGAAATCACATACATCTTGAGGAGGGCGATCGTCGGCGACGCGCCCATCGCCCGAATGCGGATCGGGTCCTCCTTGATGCCGCGGCAGAGCATGCCGAAGGGCGAGCGCACGACGAGGCGCAGGAGCACGAAGACGATTGCGAGCAGCACGACGCCGAAGACATAGGCCGTGCGGCCCCAAAGGTCGAAGGCGAAAAGGCCGATGAGCGGATCGGGCGCGATGCCGGCCAGTCCGTCGCTTCCCCCCGTCCAGGACGAGGCCTTGTTGGCGAATTCATGGAACAGATGGATGAGGGCGATCGACAGCACCAGCTGCGGGAGACCGTGCGCCCGAAGGATCACGATCCCGCAGGCGAGCCCCGCCAGCGCACCGCCGAGAATCCCGGCGGCGACCATGAGGAGCGGATCGGTGATGCCGAAATGCACGGCCGCGATACCGGCGGCATAGGCGCCGCTGCCGAACAGGGCGGCATGGCCGAGGGTTGCGACGCCGCAATAGCCGGTGACGAGATCGAGCGAGAGTACCAGCAGCGCGATCGCGGTGATGCGGGTGAGCAGCGCCAGATTGTTCGGAAAGAGGAGATAGCCGATGGCGGCCAGCACGAGGATCACGGCGAGGCCCGCAAGATCGCGGCCGAGCCCACGCCTGCCCGCAGCAAGTGCCGTGGCTGCTTCGTTCATCGTTGCCATGGTCACCTACTTCATCCTCCCGGCAAGGCCGCGCGGAAACACGCAGACGATGGCGATGACGGCGAGATAGAAGAAGAACTCTCCGAATTCCGGCATCAGATAGCGCCCGGTCGTGTCGATGCCGCCAAGCAGGAGACAGGCGGCAAGTGCTCCCGGGATCGACCCCGCACCGCCGACGGAAACGACCACCAGGAAGGTGACCATGTATCTGAGCGCATAATAGGGCTCGACCGGCAGCAGTTCCGCGCCGACGACGCCGCCGAACGCGGCAAGCCCCACGGCGACGGCGAAACTCACGGCATAGACGACCTCCGTGCGCACTCCGAGTGCTGCCGCCATCGCCGCATTGTCGACGGCGGCCCGGAGTTTCACCCCGAAGGCCGTCTTCTCGATGGCAAACCAGAGGGCTCCGGCAACGGCGAGGCCGCAGACGATCGCGAAGATCCGGTGCACGGCGATTGAACGGAAGCCGAGATCGGCGGAGCCCTCAAGGCTTGGCGGCAGCGGAATCGTCTTGAGAGTCGGGCCGAAGACGTAATTGGCGATGCCGATGATGCAGAAGGTGATGCCGATCGTCATCAGCACCTGAGTGAGCTCCGGCTGACCGTAGATGCGGCGGTAGAGCAGGCGCTCGATCGGGATGGCGATGACGATCGTGCCGAAGACCGCGATCAGAACCGCGGCGCCGTAGCCGAGGCCGAGATCACGCGCCGCATAGGATGCGATATAGCCGCCGATCATCGCAAAGGCGCCGTGGGCAAGATTGACGACGCGCATGAGGCCGAGCGTGACCGAAAGGCCGATCGAGATCACGAACAGCACCATGCCATAGGCGAGCGCATCGACCGCTATGCTGAAGATGGTTTGCATGAGCGCATCCTAACGCTGTGGCAAGGCTTCATCCTCGATCCTCGTTCCGGAAGGCTTCCGTCCAACCAACGATGCAGCCGTCGCATACAGCGGCTCCGATGAACCGGTCTAGATGATGGCCGCCGATCATTTCACCGCGGCAAGACCCGGATCGCCCTGTTTCTCGAAGGTCTGGATCTCCTTATTGTAATAGGTGCCGTCATCGGCCTTGGCGACCTCGCGCAGATAGATGTTCTGGGTGATATGGCGCGATTCGGGGTCGATCGACACCGGCCCGCGGGGGCTCGTCCAGGAGAGCCCCTTCACGGCGTCGACCGCCTTCTGGGCATCCTGCTCGCCGCTTGTCGCCTCGATCATCTTGTAGATGACATGCATGCCGTCATAGGCCCCGACCGCCGGAAAGGAGAGCTCGGCCGGATTGCCGATCGCCTTGGCGGCCGCTTCGACGAAGGCCTTGTTCTCCGGCGAGTCGTGCGAGACCGCATAGTGGAAGGTCGTCTGCAGGCCGAGCGCGGCGTCGCCCAGCGCCGGCAGGTCGGACTCCTGGGTGAGGTCGCCGGGCGCGAAGAACTTGATGCCGCCATCCTTCAGGCCATTTTCGTCGAAAGCCTTGACGAAGCCAAGCGTCGTCGGGCCGGACGGCAGGAAGGCGAAGACGCCCTCGGCACCGGAATCCTTGATGCGCTGCATGATCGGCGAGAAATCGTTGGTCGAGAGCGGCATGCGGATCGCCTCGACGATCTCGCCGCCCACCGCCTCGAAGCCGGCCTTGAAGGCATTCTCCGCATCGACACCCGGGCCGTAATCGCTGACCACCGAGATGATCTTCGAGACGCCGGCATCCTTCGCCACCTTGGCGATCGGCGTGGATGTCTGCCAAAGCGTGAAGGAGGTGCGTACCACGAGCGGGCTCTTGGTGACGATCGCCGACGTAGCGGCATTCATGATCACCAGCGGCACGTTCGCCTGCTCGAGCAGCGGCGTGACGGCCATCGCGTCGGGCGTGAAATAGAAGCCGGCGAGATATTGCACGCCTTCCTTTACGACCAGCTCCTGCGCCAGCGCCTTGGACTGGGCCGGGTCCGCCTGCGGCACGTCGCGGTAGATGATCTCGATGTCGTCGTCACCGACCTTGGCGCCGTTCACGGCCATATAGGCGTCGATACCCGCCTTGAAGTTCTTGCCCTGCAGCGCAAAGGGACCGGAAAACGGCCCGACGACGCCGACCTTGATCGTATCCGCCTGCGCCGCGACGCTCGTTGCCAGAGCCGCGAGCGCGGCCAGAATGATCCTTTTCATATTTCTTCCCCCCGCGACGTCCGCTGCTCCCGGCCGGCGTCGCTTCCTTTTACATCAATTGCAATCGACAGCGGGCAGTCTGCCATGCCAAACGGTGATGCAAAAATGAAATATGGGCGGAAATCCATAATCCCCCGGTTATTGTTTTGTCCGGGGATTATGGCGAAGCGCGTGCGTTAGTGGAGCCCGAATTCCCGAAGCAGCTCCTGCCTGTAGCGCACGAAGCGGGCGCCGCTGCGATCGCGCGGCCGGGGCAGGTCGATGTCGATCGCTCTCGGCGCTCCGTCCTTTTGCTTCGGCAGTATCAGGACACGATCCGCCAGATAGATGGCCTCCTCGAGATCATGCGTGACCAGAACCATCGTCACCTTCTCCTCCCGCCAGATGCGCTCGAGTTCCTGCTGCATCGTCAGTTTCGTCATAGCATCGAGCGCGCCCAGCGGCTCGTCCAGCAGCAGGATCTCCGGCTTTACCGTCAGCGCTCGCGCAAGCCCGACCCGCTGCGCCATTCCACCGGAAAGCTGCTTCGGATAGGCGTCCTGGAAATCGGCAAGGCCAACAAGCGAGATGTAGTGACGTGCGCGCTGCTCGGCGCGTCCGGAATCCTCGCCTCGGACCTTCAGGCCGAAGGCCACATTGCCGAGGACCGTCAGCCATGGAAGCAGCCGCGGCTCCTGGAATATGACCGCGCGCTCCGTGCCCACACCGGCAACCGGCCGGCCGTCGATCAGCACCCGGCCCGCATCGGCCGTCTCGAGACCCGCAAGAACCCGCAGCAATGTCGTCTTGCCCGACCCACTCGCCCCGACGATTGCAAGGCATTCCCCGGATCTGATGTCCAGATTGAGGTTCCTGAGGACGCTGAGCGGCCGTCCGTTGATCTGGAAGGATTTCGAGAGATCGCGCAGCGCCACCTCCCCTTTGCGCAGGCTTCTGACTTCAGCCATTTTCACCACCTCAATTCGCCGCGGCGGACGTCGCGTCCGGCCGGAACAGAAGATCGGAAGCCTTGTATTTGCCCTGCGGCAGGCTGCCCTCGCGCTCGAGAACGCCGATCCAGAAATCCAGATCGCGCTCGGTCGCTTGCGCGCCCTTCCGCAGACCGAACCCCGTCCAGTGCCTGGCGAGATCGCCGTTTTCGCCGCGCTCGGTCAGAATACGGGCGAGCACGGCGCGCGCTTCTTCCGGATGCTCGCGTGACCAGTCGGCAGCGCGCGCGGATTGTTCTACGAAGTTTTTGGCGGCCTCCGGATTCTTCTCCACGAAATCCCGCCTGAGAACAGCAAAACCGCCGGCAATTTCTCCGAGCACATCCGTGTCGTCGAAGACCGCGCGCACCCCGCCGTGATCCAGGATCTGGCCGTTGAAGGTCGCCTGCCAGTATCCCACCGCGGCGATGTCGACCTGGTTCGACCGGAGCGTCTGTTCGAGCTGCGGCCCGGGTACGACGACGAGGTTTGCTGCGTTTTCGGGCAAGCCCTTGCTGTGCAACGCCTCGCGTACCGCATAGTCGAGATGCGCCCCGAGCGTATTCACCGCGATCGTCTTACCGGCGATATCCTCGATGGTCCTGATCGGGCTGTCGTCGAGCACGTAGAAGATACTCTTGACCTGCTCGTTGATGCCGTTGGTCGGAAACGCTGCGACGAAATCGTTTCCGCCGGCGATCGAGTTGATGACGGCTGCGGTCGCCGCCGAGCCGATGTCGACGCTGCCGGAGGCAAGCGCGAACAGGGATGCGGGTCCGCCTCCGGCATAACCGACATTCTCGAGCTTGATGCCGAGGCCGTCGAAATAGCCGAGCTCATAGGCGAGTTCGTGCGGCGACAGGCTGCCCTGGCTTGCAAGGAACCGCAGCGTCACCGGTTCCGCAGCTTCTGCTGCTGCAAGGCTGGAAAAACCGATCGAGAACAGGCTGCCGAATGCGAGGGCGCGAATGGAAATCGTCATATGTCACCTTTTCCGTGATCTGAAGCCTAAAAATACCGGGACCGCTAATTCGACGCGTCGCTCCAGCGGCAGAGGCGGCGCTGCGCAAAGACCAGAGCGTAGTTGGAGACGAGCCCGAGCCCGGCGAGAATGAAGATCGCCGCGAACATCAGGGGAATCTGGAAATTGTACTGGGCGTTCATGACCTGGAACCCGATGCCCTTGTTGGCCCCGATCATCTCGGATGCGATGAGCAGCAGCAGGGCAGTCGTGGCGCTCAGGCGCAGGCCGACGAAAATCGAAGGAACTGCGCCCGGGAGAACCACGCGACGGAACACCGTGAGACGCGACGCGCCATAGACACGCGCCATCTCGATCAGCTTCGAATCCACTTCCTTGACCCCGCTGATGGTACTCAGGAGCAAGGGAAAGAGCGTCGCCCAGAAGATGACGAAGACTTTCGACGCCTCGCCGAGTCCGAGAAGCAGAATGAAAACCGGATAGAGAGCGAGTGCAGATGTCTGGCGGAAAAGCTGGAGGACGGGATCGAGTGCGTTCTCGATCGGACGCACCTGCCCCATCAAGAGACCGAGCGGTATGGCCAGGACCACCGCGCCGGCAAAGGCGGTGCCGGAGCGCTGAAGACTGATCGCGATGTCGTCGAGCAGGGCTCCGCCGGAAATTCCCGTCCACAGGGCGGAAAGAATGGCGCCGACGGACGGAAACACGGCCGGATTGATCCAGCCGGCGGTGCTGGCCGCCTGCCAGAGCGCAAGAAAGGCGATGAGCAGTCCGTAGCGCGACAGCCAGCCGCCGGCGACGGCGCCTGACCGGCGAAGATACTCGTCCGCTTTTGCGCTGACGCTGCCGCCTTCGTGGATGATCGACCTGTCGAGTTCCTGCAAGCTCATTTTCGTCTCTCCCCTCTTACTCGGCCGCCTGAACGGTCGCGCGCGCCAAAGTCCACGGGTTCGCCGGACGGGGAAGACCGAGATTTTCCCGCAGCGTCCGCCCCTCGTAGGCGGTGCGGAACAGGCCGCGTCTCTGCAGTATCGGGATGACCAGGTCGACGAAATCGTCGAGCGCACCCGGCAGCCATGGCGGCAGGATGTTGAACCCGTCGGCGGCTTCGCTCAGGAACCACTCCTCGAGCTGATCGGCGACCTGCTCGGCGCTGCCGACGACGGTGTAGTGACCGCGTGCGGTTGCGATCCACTGGTAGAGCTGGCGGATGGTGAAGCCATGCTCGTCCGCGATCCTTCGGATCAGCGCCTGCCGGCTTTTCATCCCCTCTGTCTCATTACTGACCGGCAAGGGCCCATCGAGCGGATATCCCGTCAGGTCGAGCGTGCCGCCGGTCAGGCCATTCAACAGCGCCACGCCGTCCTCCGGCACGATCAGCGCATTCAGCTCTTCATACTTGGAATGCGCCTCCTCTTCGGTCCGGCCGACAAAGGGGGCCACCCCCGGCATGATCAGCACATGTTCGGGGTTGCGCCCGGCGCGCTTCACCCGTGCCTTGATGTCACGGTAGAATTCCTGCGCCGAAGCGAGATTCTGATGGGCGGTGAAGATCACCTCGGCGCTGGCCGCCGCAAGCCTGCGTCCGTCCTCGGATTGCCCCGCCTGCACCACGACCGGGTGCCCCTGTGGAGGACGCGGCGCGTTCAGCGGTCCTTTGACGCTGAAATGCTTGCCCTTGTGGTCGATGTCGTGAACCCGGCCGGCATCGAAGAAGCGGCCGGTCGCCTTGTCACGGATGAAGGCGTCATCTTCCCAGCTGTCCCATAGAGCCTTGACGGTCTCGACGTGCTCATGCGCGCGCTCGTATCGGTCGGCGTGGCTCGGCTGCGTTTCTCTGTTGAAGTTGCGTGCCGTCTCGTCGCCGGCGGAGGTGACCACGTTCCAGCCTGCCCGCCCGTTGGAAAGCAGATCGAGTGAGGCGAACTTGCGGGCGAGCGTGTAGGGCTCCTCATAGGTCGTCGATGCCGTGGCGATGAAGCCCAGATGGGTCGTCAGCGGCGCGAGTGCTGCAAAGAGGGTGACAGGCTCGAAACCGGCGATCTTCGCATTGCCGCCTTCGCGGCCACCAAGCCCGACTGAGAGGTTGTCGGCGAGAAAATAGGCGTCGAACAGGCCGCGCTCCGCCGTCTCGGCCAGCCTTTTGTGGAATTCGAAATTCGTGGCACCGTCTGCCGGAGCGCCCGGATGCCGCCAGGCAGCAATATGCTGGCCGCCGCCGGGGAGAAAGGCTCCAAGCTTGATTTGTCTGGTCATTGCTGCCTCCGTTGGATGTGCTTCACCCGGCCGGCGTCACTTCGCTTCGATTGCTGCGCGAACCGGGTTGGGTTGAAATTGCGGCTAGGCCGCCAGGCTTGCCCTGGCGGCGCGCGCGAGCGCCTGCGTTGCCTCGCCGACCGCCCTGCCGACGCGGTCATGGATCGCCTCCGAGGCGAGAGCGCCGTCGGCAAAATCCTTGTCTGAGGCGTAGATCGCGGTCGGCATCGCCAATGCCTCGAAGAAGCCGAACAGTGGCCGCAACTGATGCTCCACCATCAGCGAGTGGCGTTCCCCGCCCCCGGTCGCCGCGAGGATGACGGGCTTGCCGCGCAGCGAGGAGGGATCGAGCAGGTCGAAAACATGTTTGAAGAGGCCGGTATAGCTTCCCTTGAAGGTCGGCGACCCCACCACCAGAATGTCGGCTGCAAGCATCTGGCCGACGACATAGCGCGCTTCCGGTGCCAGTTCGTCGAGCCTTCTCGCTGGGAACAGAGACGCCCCGAAATCCTCGATATCGAAGGTCTGCGCCGACGCGCCGGCATCGACCGCCAGCCGGTGGACGATATGGTCCACGAATGCACGTGTCCTGGAAGGACGCGTGATGTTGCCTGAAATACCCACCACTCGTGTCTGCGGCATCGCTTTAGCTCTCCCCGTGAGATCCATACTTCTGTGGTATTCATCAAAATCTATAATCTTAGTAGACTAAAGGAACGCCATTCTATTCCCGATGCGCGAACAAGAAGACTTTGCTTTCCAGGCGTCCCTCGGGGAACAAAGCACCGGCCGCGGTGTTACCGCCAGACAAGTGCAAGACCGCCATGCATCTGCCCGACGCAACCTACCGTCTCCAGTTCCGCAACGGGATGGACTTCGCAAAAGCCGTGGAGTTGATCCCGCACCTCGTCGGGCTTGGCATATCCCACCTCTACGCCTCTCCCCTTTTCACTGCCGTCCGCGGGTCAACTCATGGCTACGACATCGTCGACTACAACGAGATCGACCCGGCCCTGGGCGGCTACGACGGGTTTGTGCGGCTCGCTCATGCGCTGAAGGCCGAAGGGCTCGGTCTCGTTCTGGACATCGTCCCCAACCACATGGCCGCGCATCTCGAGAATGACTGGTGGCACAGCGTGATTGAACGGGGCCGGCTTAGCGATTTTGCCGACTATTTCGACATCGACTGGCGGGAGCCTTTGACACTGCCTTTCCTGGGCCGTTCGTTTGAGGAAGAGGTCGCAGCCGGCAATCTGCGCCTTGCCTACGACCACGAGCACCGCTGCCTGGCGCTGCGATATTACGAGGCTCTCTATCCGCTCAACCCCGCCAGCTATGCGGCGATCCCGCGCAACGGCAATGCTGCGCTCGAAAGGATCGCGGCTGTCGCCGGCACCGCCGAACGGAAAACCGCCGCACAGTTCCACGCGGAAATTGCCTCTGTCGTCGTGACGCCATCGCTCGCTGCCGAGCTCGACCAATGTCTCGCCCGGTTCTCCACAGACAAACCGCAGCTCGACCGGCTGCACCGAATGCAATCCTGGAGGCTGATGAACTGGCAGGCGGCCCGGGACAAGCTCAGCTACCGGCGGTTCTTCGAGGTCGCCGGCCTCATCGGCATGCGCGTCGAAGATGACGCGGTCTTCACGGATACCCACCGGCTCGCGCTCGCCCTCGTCCGGGAAGGCCTGGTCGATGGGCTCAGGATCGACCACATCGACGGCCTGGCCGATCCCGAGGCCTATCTCGATCGGCTCCGCCGGGAGGTCGGCGACGGCACCTATATCGTCGTCGAGAAAATACTCGGCGAGAACGAAACGCTGCCGTCCGACTGGCCGGTCGACGGGACCACGGGCTACGAGTTCATATCGGGCCTCGCGGATCTTCTTTCCGACGACACTCCGTCTTCGTGGCTTTCAAGCGGGGAAAGGCGATCTGCCGCCGAAGAGGCGGTCACGGGATGCAAGCTCCAGGTCCTCGGCCGCAGTTTCAATACGGAGGTCCGGCGGTTGACCGGATTGGCCGCTGGCTTCACGGGCGATGGGGTTCCGGATCAGGGCGAGCAGACAGCCGAGGCCATTCGCCAGCTGGTGGCGGCACTGCCCGTCTATCGGACCTATGTCTGCAACCGAGGCAGCGGCGCGCGCGACAGCCGCATCCTCGACGGGATCGCCGCGAAGGCAGTCGCTCGCGCACCTGCCGTCGGCGCCGAGATCACAGCGATCGTTGCAGCACTCAAATCGCCGGGCGCTTCGGCAGGCAGCGAGTTGCGGTCTGAATTCCGCACACGGTTTCAGCAGTTGAGCGGCGCGGTCATGGCCAAGGCGGTCGAGGACACCTTCTTCTACCGGAGAGGCGATTATCTCGCGGCGAACGAGGTGGGTGCCTCCCCCTTCTGGGTGCCCGGCGGCGTCGGCCGCTTCCATGCGCTGATGCAGGATCGCGCAAGCCAGATGCCGCACGGCCTGTCGGCTACCTCCACGCACGACACCAAGCGGGGGGAAGATGCGCGCGCCCGGCTCCATGTCGTCGGCGAGGCACCGGACGTCTGGGCCGCAGCGGTGGACCGCTGGCACGGGATGAATGCGGAAAGCATGGGCCGACTCCCGGCCGGCGAGAAACCGGACGCTTCGGTCGAGCAACTCCTCTATCAGAGCCTGCTCGGTGCCTGGCCCATCGCGTCCCTTAGCGCCGAAGACGACCTGATTATTCTGCACGAGCGGATGGTCGATTTCGCCGTGAAGGCGCTGCGCGAGGCAAAGCTCAGGACGAGCTGGGACGATCCAAACGAGCACTATGAAGCAGCGATCAAGGCCTTTCTCGGCGATCTCCTGGATTGGCAGAACCGGTCCTTCCTGGGCGATTTCGAGAAAACGTCCGGACCTTTCATCCATGCCGGCCTGATCAACAGCCTTTCGCAAACGCTGGTGAAGCTCACCGCGCCCGGCATTCCCGATATCTATCAGGGCAGCGAACGCGTCGACCTTTCCCTCGTCGATCCCGACAACCGCCGCGGTTTTTCACCGCGCGGCTCGCTTTCCCAGCTACCGCAAGCGCCGCCGATCGGCGGTTTCGAGGACTGCAAGCAGACGCTGATCTCAATAGCCCTGAACTATCGCCGGGGGCGCGGCGCGGATTGTCTTGCGAGAGGCGAATATCGCGCGGTGCGCGTCGAAGGTCCGGGCGCCCGCCACGCCGCCGCTTTCATGCGTCGCAGCAGGGATAGCCTTGCGCTCACAGTTGTCCCGCGGCTTGTCTTCGGCCAGACGGTGGACGGCCGCCTGTCCATCCGTCCGCAACTGTGGCGAAACACCTTCCTCGCCTGGCCCGAGGGCTGCGAATTCAAGCCCATGTGCAATCTTCTGACCGGCGGCGTCACCGAGCCGCGGCCCCTTCTCGCGGTAGGGGACATCCTCCGCGACTTCCCCGTCGCCTTGCTGGTCGAGGCGTGAAGATCGACCTCACACCCGCCCCAGCCGCCTGATATTGCCGGCGAGCTCGGTGGCGAGCCTCAATGCAGCCGCGGTCGCGCCGACCATCTGCGGCAGGATCAGCCATTCGAGCGTCCAGGCGGAGCCCGAGCGTTCCTGCTCGTGCACCAGCGACTGGTGGATGGCCGAAACCTGCGTCGCGTTGAAGCGAGCAAGTGTCACCAGCACCTCCGCCGCGACGGGGTTCTGCTTGTGCGGCATGGCCGAGGAGCCGCCGCCGCCGGCAAGCACGATCTCGTCTCCCGCCTGCGCCATCAGCGCCACGTCCTGGCCGAACTTGCCGAGGCTGCCGGTGACGATCGACAGGAGGTGGGCGAAATCGGCGATCGGCAGGCGCTGGCTGTGCCATTGCGGGCAGTCGACCAGCGCGAGTTCCTCCGCCAGCGTCGCACGGACGATGTCGGCCTTGCCCTTGAGCTTCTCGAGCGTGCCGGCTGCTCCTCCGAACTGCACTGCGAAAATGTCCGTGCCCGTTGCGTCCAGCCTGTCCTGATGGTCGAGCAGGGGCTCGATCCAGCTCCGCAGGCGGTCGGCCGCTGTGATCGGGATCGCCGGCTGCATCCGCGTATGGGCGGTCAGCGTACGCTCGCCCCAGTGCCGCCCGCAAGCTTCGAGCGCCGTCACGACGTCGCCGATCCGGCCGGAGAAAAGTTCCGCGATCGCCTTCAGCCTCAGCATGAGGCTGGTATCGACCACGTCCTGGCTGGTGGCTCCGAAATGGACATGTTCCGCCGCCTCTTCGCCGACCGCCCGGCGCAATTGCCGCACGAGCTCGGGAACGACGACACCGTCGATGGCAGTTGCCCGGCGCATGGCGCCGACGTCCGGAGAGAAGCCGCGGCATGCCTCGGCAATGCGATTGGCGGCCGCTTCGGGGATGACGCCGTGGCGCGCCTCGGCCCGCGCCAGCGCCGCCTCGAAGGCCAGCATGGCGCGAACGTCGGCGACGACGGAGAATTCCGCCGCCACCGCCTCGTCTCCGAGAAGGCCGGAAAGATAGGGGTGATCGAAGGCCGAATAGGTCATGCCGCATCTCCAGCTCTCGCGCCCTTCGACTCGAAGGGCGCCTCACACGCATGCGGCAACGCGGGGGCGGGCTGCCGAACGATCATATATCCAGGAAGACCGTTTCCTTCTCGCCCTGGAGATGAATGTCGAAGACATAATTAGGCGCCTGCCCCGCCGCGACAAGCGTCTCGGCCCGGTGGCGGTGCTCGATGCGGGCAAGCAGCGGATCTTCGGCATTCGCCGCCGCCTCGTCTGGGAAATACATGCGCGTGTGGAGGCCGATATTGATGCCGCGCGCGACGATCCAGAAGCTGATATGCGGGGCCATCAGCCGGCCGTCGCGGAATGGAACGCGGCCCGGCTTCACCGTCTCGAAAGTGAAGACGCCGTCCTCGTCGCTCGTCGGCGAGCGTCCCCAACCGGTAAAGTTCGCGTCCGCCGTACCGCGCAGCTCCGACGGGGAATTGTAGAGCCCGGCTGCGTCCGCCTGCCAGATTTCGAGAAGTGCGTCCCTGAGCGGCATTCCGGCGCCGTCAATGACGCGACCGGTAACGGTGATGCGCTGCCCGAGCGTCTTGTCGTTGACCATCGAAGCGCCGAGGTCGCCTTCATACACGCCGCCGATGCCGCAGAAATTCGGCGTCAGGCCGATATGGACATAGGGCCCGGCCGTTTGCGATGCGGTTTCCTTGAGGGTGCTGAGATCCTGAACCATCGGTGCCTCCTCAATTCCCTTCCGGCCGGTTTTCGAAGAAGGTCGAACGGCGGCCACGCAGCACGATGTCGAACCTGTAGGCGCGCGCATCCATCGGCACGGTGTTGCCCCAGTCGAGAGCCGCGATCAATTGCTCGATCGCCCGGCGGTCAGGGATCGTGCCGACGATCGGACATTTCCAGATCATCGGATCGCCCTCGAAATACATCTGCGTGATCAGGCGCTGGGCGAAACCGTGGCCGAAGACAGAGAAATGGATATGGGCGGGCCGCCAGTCGTTGACGCCGTTCGGCCAGGGATAGGCTCCGGGCCTGACCGTGCGGAACCAGTAACGGCCCTCCTCGTCGGTGATCGTTCTGCCGCACCCGCCGAAATTCGGATCCAGCGGCGCGAGATAGCTTTCCTTCTTGTGACGATAGCGTCCGCCGGCATTCGCCTGCCAGAACTCGACGAGCACACCTTGAACCGGACGGCCGCGTTCGTCGAGGACGCGGCCATGGACGATGATGCGTTCGCCGATCGCGCTTTTACCGGGACTGGCGAAGTTATGGATGAGGTCGTTGTCGAGGTCGCCCAGCATCGAATGGCCGAAGACCGGGCCGGTGATTTCGGATATTGTGCCGTCGAGCGACAGCAGCGCCTTCTGCGGCGAACGCAGCACTGAGGTCTTGTAGCCCGGCGCGAAGGCCGGCGGGTGCCAGGCGCGGTCGCGGGCAAAAAAGGCGCCCGTTTCGGGCTTGCCGTGGCGTCCGCCATTTTGATTGTCGGGCATCTTCCTTCTCCCTCGCCGCTATCGCGCAACCGCGCCGGCATCCGTTTCCGCGAACACCTGCTTGACGATCTTGATCGCGTGATTGGCCGCCGGAACCCCTGCATAGATGGCAACATGCAGCAGTGCCTCGCAAATATCCTCACGCGTCGCCCCGGTATTGGCCGTGGCGCGGACATGCATGGCCACCTCCTCGTCCTGCCCGAGGGCGGCAAGCAGGGCGATGGTCACGATCGACCGCTCCCGCTTCGTCCAGCCGGGACGCGACCAGACGTGCCCCCATGCCGCCTCGGTGATCAGCTCCTGGAAGGGACGGTCGAAATCGGTCGATGCCGCCTCTGCCCGGTCGACGTGATTGTCGCCCAGCACGGCGCGGCGCGTCGCCATTCCCTGTCGGTAGCGCCCGGAAGGCGCAAGGGCATCGCTCATGGTTTGCCTCCAGACAACACGGATCGGAAGAAGCGTCTCAGCACCGACGTCAAGGCTTCCGGCTGCTCGACGCAGGGTATGTGTCCCGCCCCGCGGATCACTTCGAAGCGCGCGCCCGGTATGAGATCGGCCGTCGAGCGGACCAGGTCGGGCGGCGTCGAACCGTCCTGGTCGCCGACGACGCAGAGCACCGGAACCGCGATCCTGCCTGCGGCTTCCGTGAAATCGGCGTCGCGGATGGCGGCGCAGGTGCCGACATAGCCCGGCACCGGCTGGCGGACCAGCATATTGCGATAGCCGGTGAAGGCGAGGTTTTCGGGCCGCCGAAAGGCCGGCGTGAACCAGCGTTCGAGCACGCCATCGGCGACGGCCTCGATGCCATGCGCCTCGATCGCCGCGATGCGGGCGTCCCAGAACTCGGCAGTGCCGATCTTGTGGGCCGTGTCCGAAAGCACGAGCGCGCGCACGAGGTCGGGGCGGCGGCCGTAGAGCGATTGCGCGATGAGACCGCCGACCGAAAGTCCGCAAACAATCGCCTGTTTCACGGCGAGGCGATCGAGGAGTCCGGCGAGATCGGTCGCATGATCCTCGATGGAATAGGGAACCTGGCCGATATCGGACAGCCCGTGGCCACGCTTGTCATAGAGCACGATGGCAAAATCGCCGGCCAGCCGGAGGACGACATCGCGCCAGATACGGAAATCCGTGCCGAGCGAGTTGATGAAGACGAGCGCGGGCTTTTCCGTGACCGCGCCAACCACGCGATAATGAATCGTGACGTCGTTGATGCGGGTGAATTGCACGGCAGCTCTCCTCCGTGGTCAAAATTGGATGTTTCATCCGGTTAGGTAAAATGATATTTCGTGGCTTTCCCTTAACCAGAGGGTTATGCGATCCGTGATCGACGCTCGCGTTAAGTTTCGCCATCTGCAGACATTTGTCGAGGTCGCGCGCCAGAAGAGCGTGGTGAAGGCAGCCGAACTCCTGCATGTCACGCAGCCGGCGGTCACCAAGACGATCCGGGAACTCGAAGAGGTCCTAGGGGTCGCGGTTTTCGAGCGCGAAGGGCGTGGCATCAAGATCACGCGCTATGGCGAGGTCTTTCTGCGCCATGCTGGCGCCGCGCTGACGGCGCTGCGCCAGGGCCTCGATTCCGTCTCGCAGGAGCGGTCCGGCGAAGGCCCGCCGATCCGCGTCGGTGCGCTTCCGACCGTTTCGACCCGCATCATGCCGCGCGCCATCGCGCTCTTTCTTAAAGAGAAGACCGGCGCACGCATCAAGATCGTCACCGGTGAAAACGCAGTGCTTCTCGAACAATTGCGCGTCGGCGATCTCGACCTCGTCGTCGGCAGGCTCGCCGCTCCGGACAAGATGACCGGCTTTTCGTTCGAGCATCTCTACTCGGAACAGGTGGTCTTCGCGGTGCGCGCCGGACATCCGCTCATCTCCGGCAAGCAGTCTGTCTTCGCGCATCTGAGCGACTATCCGGTGCTGATGCCCACCCGCGCCTCGATCATCCGCCCCTTCGTCGAGCATTTCCTGATCGCCAACGGCATTGCCGGCCTGCCGAACCAGATCGAGACCGTTTCCGACTCCTTCGGCCGAGCGTTCGTGCGCTCCAGCGACGCCATCTGGATCATATCGGCGGGCGTCGTCGCCACGGATATCGCGGATGGCGTATTGGCGGCGCTGCCGGTCGACACGAGCGAGACCAGGGGACCCGTCGGGCTTACCATGCGCACCGACGCGATCCCGTCGCTGCCGCTCTCGATCCTGATGCAGACGCTGCGTGAGGCGGCGGGGACGGCGATGGTAAAAAGGTCGGTGTAGCACTGGGGGTATTGAACCCCCTCGCTAATCCTAAAGGGCCGGCATTCCGGCGGGCCGAAGCGAGCGTTTCTGGGCGGCGATGCGGAAAGGCGCGTTGGCTGCGCCGTAGCCGCGATAGCCGGCGCGCCGCTCGACAATTTCGAAGAAGAAACCTTCTCCATAGGTCGGGCCGTAGATCTGGAAATACTCGCCACCCTCATCCCGGTCATAGAGAATGTTCTCATCCCTGAGCCGGTCGACGAAGTCAGGTTCGAGCCCGAACCGCACCTCGATGTCGTCATAGTAGTTGCGCGGGATAGCCAATGGGCGAAAGCCGCTGCGGCGCATCTGGCCGGCGGCTGCAAAGATATCGCCGGTGCGGAAGGCCACATGCTGAACGCCCGAGCCGAAGCTCTCGGCGATAAAGTGGCCCGCCAGCGTGCGATGGTTGTCCGCTCCGTTCAATGTCAGCCGAAGCGTCCCGCTCGCATTCTCGACGACCTGGCTGCGGATCAGACCGGCGGGATCGACGATATCGACCTCTGCCAATTTGTCGGCATCGAGGATAGAGGTGTAGAAGAGCAGCCAGCTCGGGAGCTCCTCCGCCTGCATGGATTGCGCCACATGGTCGATGGCAAGGAGAGGCGATGGTCCCTCTGGCGCCTCTCCCGACCAGACAAACTCACGCGACCAGACGTCGTCGGTCTGCTCCACGAAGTAAATCAAGCCACCGCCAATGCCGCGGATTGCAGCCATCGCCCCCTCGCCTTCGTTCGCCTCGGGCAGGAATATTTCGGCCCCGAGCGCGCGCGAGCGTTCGATGGCGGCGGAGGCATCGGGTACTTTCAGGCCGATCGCATAGGCCGATGCCCCGTGCACCAGGTAGCTCGAATGAGCAAAGCCCTGCTGCTCGGTGTTGATGACGATGTTTACGCCTCCATGATCACGACTCTGACGCCACAGCGCCACCGATTTCTCGCGATGTGAGGCGACGGCGTGAAAACCCATGGTTCCCAGAAGCGAGCCGAGAGCCGCGGCCTCCGCCCGATCGGCGGTGAACTCCACGAATTCGACGCCCAGCACCTCCACCCGGTCGGGCATTGCCTCCGCGCTCCTCGCGACCGGTTCGCGCCGCTTCACCCGATCCATCAGGTAGACCAGGGAACGATGCCCGTCCTCGGCGATCGCCCCGGGTGATCCGCCCCGGAACTGGTCGTTGAAGATTTCGAGCGACAGCGCGCCGTCATAGCCGGTCGCGGTGACAGCCTGCATGAAATCGACCACCGGAAGATCACCTTCGCCGGGCATGTTGCGGAAATGGCGGCTGAGATAAAGCAGATCCATGTCGATTCGCGGCGCGTCCGCGAGCTGAACGATGAAGATGCGGTCCCCCGGAATGGATCGGATCGACCGCAGGTCGATATTGCGTGACAGGGTGTGGAAACTGTCGAGGATCAGCCCGATATTCGCGTGGTCCGCCCGCCGCACGATTTCCCAGGCATCCCGATGGTCGTTGACATGGCGGCCCCAGGCAAGCGCCTCGTAGCCGACGCGCAGGCCGCGCTTGGCCGCCCTCTCGCCCAACTCCCGGAGATCGTCGGCAGCGCGGTCGATGCCGCCCAGTGCGAGCGGGGAAACGCTGGAACAGACGAGCATCAGTTCCGTTCCAAGCTCCTGCATCACGTCGAACTTGCGTTCCGCCCGCTCGAAAGCACGCGCCCGGTGCGGTTCCGGCAAACCCTCGAAATCGCGGAACGGCTGAAAAAGCGTCACCTCCAACCCGTGATCGGCGACCATGCGGCCGACCTCCGCCGGCGAGCCGTCGAAGGTCAGGAAATCGTTCTCGAATATCTCCACCCCATCGAAGCCTGACGCAGCGACGGCGGCGAGCTTCTCCGAAAGAGTGCCGCTGATCGAAACGGTCGCAATCGAGGTCTTCATGCCGATCTCCTCTCGCTGGCCTCGTCCTTTGCCGGGCCGCGCCGCAGGGCCGCTTGCTTCCGGAACAAGGCGAAGCGTCGAAGGCTAGATGATCGTCACTGCTCACCTATACCGCAAATACCGTTTTTTCCATCCTGCGTACCGTTTTGTTATGCATCTCGGCCGCCACGCGAACGGCCGGTCGATTCGTCCATGACTCGGCGCAGCGTCGTGACCAACCGCTCGGCATAGCTGGACAGCGCGACGTCGGCGCGATAGGCGACATAGGTCTGGAACTCCGTATCATCGCTGATCGGGATGACGGCCAGTCCCTGGTCGGCGATACCGGCCACGGTGAAGGCGTCGATAACCGCGATGCCGAGATTCCGCTTGACCAGCGCACAAACCGTCGTGCCGAAACGCGCCTTAATCGGGGTACGATATTCGAGCTTCTCCCTCTCGAATATGCCCGCCATGATCGCCCCGTAGGGATCGCGCGGGTCGATACCGATAAGCGGATACTCGGCAATCTCGCGGGCGGAAATCCTCGGCCGGCCGGCAATCGGATGCTCCCGGGCGGCGATGCAGACGAGGTGCCCTTTGGACAGGGGCTCGAAAGTGATCGAAGGATGGGTGAGATGATAGCTCATCGCCACCAGCTCTCCCTTGCCGAGCAACAGGTAATCGATCGCCTCCTCTATCCTCAGAATATCGAAATTGATGCGGATGTCGGGATAGCGCCGCATCAGCCCGGCGATGGCTTGCGGCATCATCGCATTCCCAATGCTCGGCACCGAACCGAGCGCGAGTTCCACACCTCGTCCGCGCTCCAGCTGACCGATGGAGAATTGCAGGTCGTCGACCTTGCGATGGACTTCCTGGAGCTGGGCGAAGATGCCGCGCGCTTCGTCGGTCGGCACGTAACGCCCGGCCTTCTTGACGAAGAGCTTTATCCCCAGCGCGCTTTCGATATGCTTCATCGTCCGGCTGACGCCCGGCTGGGCGACATTCATCAGACGCGCCGCGCCGGCGATCGTGCCGGCGATCATCACCGCCCGGATCACCTCGATCTGGCGTAGCGTAAGCCCCATCGCATCCTCCCTGGCGGCTGCCTCACCGGCGACAGTCGAGCAGAGCCGGTATCCGCGCGCAAGTAGAGTCCAGGCAGGTTTGCGCACGGCCTCAAAACGGCAGCCCCACATAATTCTCCGCGAGCGCGGTCGCCGCCGCGCGCGAATGGGTAAGATAGTTGAGTTCCGCCTCCTGGATTCTCTGGTCGAAGTCGCTGGTCTCCGGAAAGCGGTGCAGCATCGTCGTCATCCACCAGGAGAAGCGCACCGCCTTCCAGACGCGGGCGAGCGCGCGGGCGGAATAGGCGTCGATGCCGGCATTCGAGCGGTCCTGATAGTGTTCGAGCAATCCCTCGAACAGATAGTGCACGTCGCTCGCCGCAAGGTTCAGGCCCTTGGCGCCTGTCGGCGGAACGATATGGGCGGCGTCACCCGCCAGGAACAGCCGGTTGAACCGCATCGGCTCGGCGACGAAGGAGCGGAGCGGCGCGATGGACTTCTCGAAGGAGGGTCCCGTCACCACGCGCTCGGCGTGATGGGCGGGCAGGCGGCGGCGCAATTCGTCCCAGAAGCGCTGATCGTCCCAGTCCTCGATCCTCTCCTCGAGCGGGCACTGGATGTAATAGCGGCTGCGCGTGTGCGAGCGCATCGAGCAGAGCGCGAAGCCGCGCGGGTGGTTGGCATAGACCAGTTCGCGGTCGACCGGCGGCACGTCGGCAAGGATGCCGAGCCAGCCGAAGGGATAGATCTTCTCGAAATTGCGGATGGCCTTTTCCGGCGGGGAACGTCGGCTGACTCCGTGAAAGCCGTCGCAGCCGGCAATGAAGTCGCAGTCGATGCGATGCGCAATCCCGTCCTTCTCATAGGCGACATGCGGCGTCCGTCCGTCGAAATCCCGCGGCATCACGTTCGCCGCTTCGTAAACCGAGAGCGCCCCGACCCGTTCTCGATGGTCCATGAGGTCGCGGGTGAGCTCCGTCTGCCCGTAGATCATCACCCGCCTTCCGCCGGTCAGGCCGAAGAGGTCGATGCGATGGTCGCGCCCGTCGAAAGCGAGCGAGAAGCCGTCATGCGGCAGGCCCTCGGCATGCATGCGGGCGCCGCAGCCCGCCTCCTCCATCAACTGCACCGTGCCTTCCTCCAGAACGCCGGCGCGCACACGGCCGAGAATGTGATCCTTGGTCACGCGATCGAGGATCACATTGGCGATGCCCGCTCCCGTCAGCAATTGCCCGAGCAGGAGCCCCGAAGGCCCGGAGCCGATAATGACGACCTGAGTGCGCATGATTGTCCTCCCACTTCCCCCAGGAAATTGCAGCTGCCCCGCCGGAAGCGGTACGCGAATTCTTTCAGATATCGTACATCGACGGCGGCTCGGCTGTAGCGCTTTGATCTGCTGCATGCTTTTTTCCGTCAATCGCGATACGATCAAAGGAAACATGCAGGAGAGAGAGATCGTGGCCGACGAGACAGAGGCGCCGGAAACCAAATTGACTTCCACGAAGCGCCGCTGGGCGGCCGACGGCAAGTTTCTCACCGGCCGCATTGCCCGCCCGGAGACGGACCGGCTGCCGCCCGGTCAGCATCTCGTCAGGGACTGGCCGGTTCTCGATCTCGGGCAGCAGCCGCATCTGACCCACGAGACGTGGCGGCTCGACGTCACCGGCCTCGTCGAGAGCCCGCTCTCCCTCGACTGGAACGCCTTCCAGGCTCTGCCTCAGAGCGACAGCCTCTCGGACATCCATTGCGTGACGACCTGGTCGCGCTATGACAACAATTGGCGTGGCGTATCCACGCGCGACCTTCTCGATCGCGTCATGCCGAAGCCAGAGGCCGCCTATGTCATGCTGACGAGCTCTGACGGCTACACCACCAACCTGCCGCTCGCCGATTTTGCCGCCGAGGACGCGATCCTCGCTACCGCCTGGGAAGGCGCGCCGATCACGCGGGCCCATGGCGGGCCCATGCGCCTGGTGGTCCCGCATCTCTATTTCTGGAAAAGCGCCAAATGGCTGCAGCGTATCGATTTCCGCGCAGCCGATTCGGCTGGCTTCTGGGAGCGGAACGGCTACCACATGCGGGGCGATCCGTGGCTCGAGGAGCGCTATTCCGGCGATTGACGCCGACGCTGACGCTCCGTCTCGGCTGGAACTCGTGATTTTTAATGCTACAGTCCCCGGTTGAGGGGGTGGCAACCCACCCGCGCACCGAAGCTGAAGCCAACATTTCCGTCCGGGAGGAAAGCATGCGCAGTCCCTGCCTGAAGTCCCTATCCATCACCCTGATCGTTGCGCTGAGTACGTTCGCACCGCGGCAGGGGTTGGCGGCCTCGCCGGAGCCGGTCAAGGCCGAGCACGGCATGGTCGTGACCGCCCAGCATCTTGCATCCGACATCGGCGTCGAGGTCCTGAAGAAGGGCGGCAATGCCATCGATGCGGCGGTTGCGGTCGGCTATGCGCTCGCCGTCGTCTATCCTACCGCCGGCAACATCGGCGGCGGCGGCTTCATGACCATCCGCTTCAAGGACGGCAAGACGACCTTCCTCGACTTTCGCGAGCGCGCGCCTCTCGCCGCCACCAAGACCATGTATCTCGACGACAAGGGCGATCTCGTCGAGGGATTGAGCACCGAAGGCTATCTCGCCGTCGGCGTGCCCGGACCGGTCATGGGTTTCGAGTTCGCCCGCAGCCGTTACGGCACAAGGCCGCTGAAGGAGCTGATCGATCCGGCGATCAAGCTCGCGCGCGAAGGCTTCGTGCTCGAACAGGGCGACATCGAGTCTTTCGACGGCGAGACCGAGCGGCTCGCAAGGGATCCGGCCGCCGCCGCCATCTTCCTGAAGCCGGATGGCAAGCCTTTTGCAGCCGGTGACCGGCTGGTCCAGACCGATCTTGCCGCTTCGCTTTCGAGCATCGCTGAAAAAGGCACGGACGCCTTCTACAAGGGCGCGATCGCCGACGCGATCGTCAAGGCGAGCGCGGATAAGGGCGGCATTCTCGCCAAGAACGATTTCGAACGCTATCAGGTTCGCGAGCTCGAGCCGGTCAAGTGCAACTACCGCGGCTATGACATCGTCTCCTCGCCGCCGCCATCGTCCGGCGGATTGATCATCTGCGAGATCCTCAACATCCTCGAAGGCTACCCGCTCTCCTATCTCGGTTATGGCTCGGCCGAGACGGTGCATGCGATGATCGAGGCGATGCGCCATGCCTATGTCGATCGCAACACCGCGCTCGGCGATCCGGCTTTCGTCGAGAACCCGGTCGCAAAGCTCGTCGACAAGAGCTACGCGAAAGAAATCCGCGCCAAGATCGACCCGTTTAAGGCCGGGGTTTCCCAGGAGCTGATGCCGGCGGGCTTTACCGAAAGCAAGGAGACGACCCATTATTCCATCATCGACGACGAGGGGAATGCGGTTGCGGTGACCTATACGCTGAACGGCTCCTTCGGCGCGGGCGTCGTCGCACCCGGCACGGGTATTCTCCTCAACAACGAGATGGACGATTTCACCGCCAAGCCGGGCACGCCCAATCTCTATGGACTCGTGCAGGGCGAGGCGAATGCGATCGAGCCCGGCAAGACGCCACTTTCATCGATGAGCCCGACGATCATCTCCAGGGACGGCAAGCCGTTCATGGTGATCGGCAGCCCCGGCGGCGCCCGCATCATCACCATCACGCTGGAAGCGATCATCAATGTGATCGACCACGGCATGAACATTCAGGAGGCCGTCGACGCGCCGCGCGTCCACCATCAGTGGCTCCCGGACAAGGTCTTCATGGAGCCCTATGCTCTTTCGCCCGATACGCGCAAACTGCTTTCCGCCATGGGCCATGACGTTCAGGTCGATGAGAACTGGATGATCTGGGGCCAGGCAGCGGGCATCCTCGTCGGCGGCGAGAACGTTGCCGAGATCGAGGCGGGCGGCGGCGCCCGCTACAACGGCGCCGTCGACAGCCGCATCGGCGCGGGTGCTGCGCGGGGATATTGAGGGCGATGACCGGAGCGGGACGAGGAAACCTGTGTGCGGTTTTCCGCCCGCATCCCGCGTCTCAACTTCTTGGAATCGATCACGTTGATGATCTTAGGTCGCCCCGACCTGAAATCCTTGTGATCTAGCGCAACACAAGCCGCAACGCGGCTTGTGTTTCCCTGAGCAGCGGCAGAAAGCGCTCGGCCATCTCGCGAGCCGGCACGTGGGCGGCAGATGCGCCGATGTTCACGGCCGCGAGCACCTGTCCGCGATCATTGGCGACCGGTACCGCGATCGAGCAGAGGCCGAGCTCCAGTTCCTGGTCGATGATCGCATAGCCCTCGTCGCGAACCCGCCGCAATTCCGCCAACAGCTCTTCCGGGTCGGTTCTCGTCAGCGGTGTGTTCGCCTTCAATTCGGAACGTGCGAGAATGTCGCGTGCTTCGGCCTCGGGTAGTGCGGCAAGCAACACCCGCCCCATCGAGGCGCAATAGGCGGGAAGACGCGAGCCGGGCATCAGGTTGATCGACATCACCCGGCGCTGCGACGCGCGTGCCACATAGACGATCTCGGTACCGTCGAGCACCGAGGCGGAGGCGCTCTGCCCGGCCTTTTCCGCGAGCTGGTCCAGGTAAGGCTGGACGATGATCGGCAGCGGCGTCGCCGAAAGATAGGCATGGCCGAGCCTCAGGATCTTCGGTGTGAGGGTGAAGAACTTGCCGTCGTAATCGGCATAACCAAGCTGCGAAAGCGTCAGCAGCGATCGCCTGACGGTCGCCCGGTCGAGCCCGGTAATCTTCGCGGCATCGGCAATCGAAAGCCTCGGCTGCGCCTCGCCGAAGGCTTCGACGACCCTCAGACCGCGTGCAAAGCCGCTGACGAAATCCGTCTCCCGCATAACGTCTCCCGCTTGTTTCCGGATTTCATCGTGTGCGATATACGAACAAATGTCAAATAACGCACAAAAGAAATTGACGCTTGGGAGGAACAGGCGCTTATTCGCTGGAGCATCACCGGAGGAAAACGATGGCGCGGATAGTGTCTCTCGCCGAGGCGGTGGAGGAGAATGTCAGGGACGGCGATACGGTTGCCATGGAAGGCTTCACGCACCTGATACCCTATGCCGCGGGGCACGAAATGATTCGCCAGGGCCGAACGGACCTGTTCCTCGTGCGCATGACGCCCGACATCCTCTACGACCAGCTGATCGGCGTCGGTGCGGCACGGGGCATGAAGTTCTCCTGGGGCGGCAATCCGGGCGTCGGCTCGCTGCACCGCTTCCGCGACGCGGTCGAAAACCAATGGCCGCGGCCGATCGAGATCGAGGAACATTCGCACGCGGCCATGGCGAATGCTTATGAGGCGGGTGCCGCGAACCTGCCTTTTGCGGCCTTCCGCGGCTATATCGGCGCCGACCTGCCTAAGGTGAACCTCAATATCGGAAGCGTGACCTGCCCCTTCACCGGCGAGGTGCTCGCCGCGGTGCCTGCAATCCGCCCGGACGTGACGATCATTCATGCCCAGCGCGCCGACCGCAAGGGCAACGTCCTGATCGAGGGGATCGTCGGAGTGCAGAAGGAAGCGGTGCTCGCCGCCAGGCGCTCGATCGTGACGGTCGAGGAGATCGTCGACGAACTCGACCCGCCCTCCCCCAATTCGGTGGTGCTGCCGGGGTGGGCGGTGACTGCCGTCGCGCATGTGCCGGGCGGCGCCTTCCCGTCCTATGCGCATGGTTACTATCCGCGCTCCAACGCCTTCTACATCCGTTGGGACGAGATTGCCCGCGACCGGGAGACGTTCACCGCATGGATCAGGGAGAACGTCCTTGCCGCAAAACCCGAGGACTTCGCCCGCCACGCCGCCAAGACTGCGGCCAAGGTTGCTTGAGGGGAAGGCGAAAAATGACTGATTTCACCCCCACAGAGATGATGACGATCGCCGCGGCGCGCGCGCTTTCCAACGACGACGTCTGCTTCGTCGGCATCGGCGCCCCGTCGGCCGCCTGCAATGTGGCGCGGCTGACGCATGCGCCGGATATCACGCTGATCTACGAGAGCGGAACTATTGGTACCAAGCCCGACGTGCTGCCGCTCTCGATCGGCGACGGAGAGCTCTGCGATACCGCGCTCTTCACCGTTTCGGTGCCGGAAATGTTCCGCTACTGGCTGCAGGGCGGCCGGATAACCACCGGCTTCCTCGGCGGCGCGCAGATCGATCGTTTCGCCAATCTCAACACGACCGTCGTCGGCCCCTATGACCATCCCAAGGTGCGCCTGCCGGGAGGCGGCGGCGCGCCGGAAATCGCCTCCAATTGCGGCCGCATCTTCATCACCATGGCGCTGACGAAGCGCGGCTTCGTGGAGAGGCTGCCATTCGTCACCTCCATGGGACACGGCGAAGGCGGCAATCATCGGGAGCGACTCGGATTGTCGACCAGCGGTCCGACCCGCGTCATCACCGATCTCTGCATTCTGGAGCCGGATCCGGAGACGAAGGAATTGACCGTCGTTTCCATGCACCCCGGCATCGCCCGGGATCAGATTGCCGGAAATTGCGGCTGGCCGATCAAATTCGCGGAGACCGTCATCGAAACACCGGCACCGACCGAGACCGAGCTTGTCGTTCTGCGCGACATCAACGCCCGCACCAAAAAAGCCCATGGGGCCGCGGGAAAGGAGGCCGCGTGATGCGCGAAGCCTATATCTGCGACTATATCCGCACCCCGATCGGCCGCTTCGGCGGCTCGCTCGCTTCGGTGCGCGCCGACGACCTCGGCGCCATTCCGCTGAAGGCACTGATGGACCGCAACAGGTCGGTCGACTGGCAAGCGCTCGATGACGTGACCTTCGGCTGCGCCAACCAGGCGGGCGAGGACAACCGCAACGTCGCGCGCATGTCGCTGCTCCTTGCGGGGCTGCCCGCCGCCGTTCCCGGCACGACAATCAACCGGCTCTGCGGATCCGGCATGGACGCGGTGATTGCGGCCGCGCGGGCAATCAAATGCGGCGAGGCCGAGCTGATGGTCGCCGGCGGCGTCGAATCCATGTCGCGGGCGCCCTTCGTGCTGCCGAAGGCCGAGAGCGCATTTTCGCGCAACGCCGAAATTCACGATACGACGATCGGCTGGCGCTTCGTCAATCCGCTGATGAAGACGCAATATGGGGTCGACTCTATGCCGGAGACCGGCGAGAACGTTGCCGAAGACTATCAGGTCTCGCGCGCGGACCAGGACGCCTTCGCCCTGCGCAGCCAGTCAAAGGCCGCGGCCGCCCAGGCGAACGGCCGCCTTGCCAGCGAGATCGTCGCCGTCACCATCCCCCAAAGGAAGGGTGACCCGGTCGTCGTCGACCGCGACGAGCATCCGCGCGCCACGACAATCGAGGCGCTCGCCGGGCTCAAGGCCCCCTTCCGGGAGGGCGGCACCGTCACCGCCGGCAACGCTTCGGGCGTCAATGACGGCGCTGCGGCGCTCATCATCGCCTCGCAGGAGGCTGCCGGAAAGTACGGGCTGCGACCAATCGCCCGCATCCTCGGCGGCGCTGCGGCCGGCGTACCGCCGCGCATCATGGGCATGGGGCCGGCGCCCGCCTCGCAGAGGCTCATGGCACGGCTCGGCATAACGCAAGATCGGTTCGACGTCATCGAGCTCAACGAGGCTTTTGCCAGCCAGGCGCTAGCGGTCCTGCGCGCGCTCGGCATCGCCGACGACGATCCCCGCGTCAACCGCAACGGCGGCGCCATCGCGCTCGGCCATCCGCTCGGCATGTCGGGTGCGCGCATTACCGGAACGGCAGCGCTGGAGCTTGCCGAAACGGGTGGCCGCACCGCGCTTGCCACCATGTGCATCGGCGTCGGACAGGGCATCGCGGTGGCGCTGGAGCGGGTATAGTTATCGCGTAATGCGAAATCCCGGCGGCACTTCGACGGAAGAAGCCCCCTCGCTCGTGACATCTGCGACGGAAGCGCCCGGCGGCCCTTTCCAGAAATGGTCGAGCATACTGCTGACGGCGCCGTCCGGCCCGGCGATGAGCGCGGTCACCGAGCCGTCGATCTCGTTGCGAACCCAGCCGTCAAGGCCGAGCCTTTCGGCCTCCTCACGTGTCCAGTCGCGAAAGCACACACCCTGTACCCGTCCGGTAATTCTGACCAAAGCGGCCCTGCGGTTCTTCGTCATGGCGTTGCCCTCCTTTCCGCTTCGAATCTGGCGCATATGGCTGCTAAGGCAAGCGTCTTCCTGACGGCTCCGGCGCGGCACCTCGGTCCTTTATTTTATCAGCCGGAAAAAAATTCGATTTCGGCCTTGAAGATGCTGCACTGCAGCATTATTATATAACTGTCGATGGAACACTCCTCCTCCCAGTTCCATCGCGGGATCGGCAACCCTCCTCCTCCCAGTTGCCGGTCAGGATCGAAAGCCCGGCGCACCTCCTCCCGCGCCGGGCTTTCTCTTTCAGCCGAGGCACTGCGCCCGCGGCGATCCCGAATTCCGTTATCCTCACAAGACAAGACCGCGGTAAGATCCGAAACATTGCCGGCATTAAAGCCCTTCAGGGTTAAATGGAACGAGTTCTGTTTAACCCTGAAGGGCTCTAGCCGGGAACATTTCCGGAGATGGGGCATCCAATATCCGAGAAGGAGCCCTACCATGCCCATCGCTGAAACCGACCTTTGCCTGAGTGCGCCGCCACCTGCGCAGGACCTCGCCCGTTTCCGCGCGATCATGCAGGCGCATAACCGCAAGCTCTACCGGATCGCCCGGAGCATCCTGCGCAACGACAGCGATGCGGAAGACGTGCTGCAGGAGGCCTATGTCCGGGCCTTCACGCGCTTCCAGGACTTTCGCGGCGACGCGGCGATCACGACCTGGCTCGCCCGCATCGTCATCAACGAGGCGCTCGGCCGCCTGCGGAAAAGACGGCGACAGATGAGACTGGCCAAGGACATGCGGCAGTCGCAAGAGGCGGAGATCATCGCCTTTCCCCTCAATTCAAGCATCAGCGATCCGGAAAAGACCATGGCCCAGCGACAGATCCTCGATCTCGTCGAAAGGCTGACGGACGATCTCCCGCACACCTATCGCACCGTATTCGTGCTGCGCGTCATCGAAGGGCTCGACAATGAAGAGGCGGCCGCCCTGCTTGGTCTCAAACCGGAAACGGCACGCACGAGGCTGCACCGGGCGCGCCGCATCCTGAAAGAGCAGCTGGAGCGGCAGATCGGCCCCGTTCTGCTCGATGCCTTTCCTTTCGCGGGAAAGCGATGCGAGCGTCTGACCGGGGCCGTTCTTGCCCGCATCTCGCCTCGGCCACCGGAACCAGACGGAAAATAGCGGGAACGTTTCGCGCCGCGAAGCATCCAAAGCATGTCGTTCAAACGAGGCTTTGATCTTCGAGGAAAGGAACATCCCATGACCATCCGACTGACGACCGCAGCGGCCGCAATTGCCCTCCTCTTCGGCACCGGCGGGGCACTCGGCAACGACAAGCCGACCGACCCGCAAATCGCCCATATCGCCTACACTGCCGGCGTGCTCGACGTCGAAGCCGCCAAACAGGCGATCGCGACGTCGAAAAACAAGACCGTGGTCGAATTCGCCGAGAGCATGCTGCGCGACCACGAGTCCGTGAACAAGCAAGCCCTCGATCTCGTCAAGAAGCTCAACGTCACGCCCGAAGACAACGATACGAGCAAATCCCTCTCGCAAGCGGCCGAGGCGAAGCGCCAGGAGCTGGCGAAGCTCAAGGGCGAGGAATTCGACAAGGCCTATATCGAGCACGAGGTCGCCTTCCACAAGCAGGTCAACGGCGCGCTGGAAACGTCGCTGATACCATCGGCTCGGAATGCCGAACTCAAATCGCTGCTCGAGACAGGGCTGAAGCTGTTCCAGGGACATCAGCAGCATGCCGAACACGTCGCGGCCGAATTGAAGTGAGGCCGCGATGTTCATTACGCGAGCGGCAACTGTCTTATTTTCGATGGGAGCGGCCGTCATGGCCACTCCTTCGCAGGCGGAAACCATCCATGTGGCGATCGATCGCCTCGTCTACCGGCCCGCGGAAATCGAGGCGAAGGTGGGCGATGAGGTCGAGTGGGTCAACAGGGATGCGCTCGTCCACACGGCGACCGTCAAAGGCGGCGCCGACGTGATCCTGCCGGCAAAGAAATCCGGGCGGCTGGTGCTGCAGGAAGCGGGCAGCTTCGATTATTTCTGCCGCTACCATCCCAACATGAAGGGCCGCATCACCGTGCGACCGTGATCCGCAGCTCCCTCTCGCCCGCAGGCGGAGGGAGTCGAAGCGACCGACAACTCAGTCCAGATCGTCGCTTTCCGGCTTCGGCGCATTGTCGCGGTTGCCGTAGATGATCTCGCGCTTGCCGACATGGTTCGCCGGACCGACGAGACCGTCCTTCTCCATCCGTTCGACCAGCGAGGCGGCTCGGTTATAGCCGATGCCGAGGCGGCGCTGGATGTAGGAGGTCGAGCACTTCTTGTCCCGCAGCACCACTTTCACCGCCTGATCGTAGAGCTCGTTGCCGTCTTCGGCGGCGATCGCGCTCTTGTCGAACACGGCGCCCTGATCCTCCTCGACTTCTTCCTCCTCTTCGTCCGCGGTCACCGTCTCGAGATATTCCGGACGCCCCTGCGTCTTCAGATGCGCGACCACATGCTCGACTTCCTGATCGGAAACAAACGGACCGTGGACGCGGGCGATGCGGCCGCCGCCGGCCATGTGCAGCATGTCGCCCTGGCCGAGGAGCTGTTCGGCCCCCTGCTCGCCGAGGATTGTGCGGCTGTCGATCTTGGAGGTCACCTGGAAGGAGATACGGGTCGGGAAGTTCGCCTTGATCGTGCCGGTGATGACGTCCACCGAGGGGCGCTGCGTCGCCATGATCAGGTGAATGCCTGCAGCACGCGCCATCTGGGCGAGACGCTGGATCGCGCCTTCGATCTCCTTGCCGGCGACCATCATCAGGTCGGCCATCTCGTCGACGATGACGACGATATAGGGCATCGGCGAAAGGTCCATCTCCTGCTGCTCGAAGAGCGGCTCGCCGGTGCCCTTCTCGAAGCCGGTCTGGACAGTCGCGAGGATCGGCGCGCCCTTCTCGCGCGCGGCCGCCGCGCGCTGGTTGTAGCCGTCGATATTGCGCACACCGAGCCGCGACATCTTCCGATAGCGGTCCTCCATCTCGCGCACCGCCCATTTGAGGGCCATCACTGCCTTCTTCGGATCGGTGACGACGGGCGTCAGCAGATGCGGGATGCCGTCATAGACGGAGAGTTCGAGCATCTTCGGATCGACCATGATGAGCCGGCATTCTTCCGGCTTCAACCGGTAGAGGAGCGACAGGATCATGGTGTTGATCGCAACCGACTTGCCCGAGCCGGTGGTGCCGGCGACGAGCAGATGCGGCATCTTTGCGAGTTCGGCGATCACCGGTTCGCCGCCGATCGTCTTGCCGAGGCAGAGCGCCAGCTTGCAGCCGGTCTTCTGGAAATCGCCGGATTCGATCAGCTCGCGGAAATAGACGGTTTCGCGCGTCGCATTCGGCAGCTCGATGCCGATGACGTTGCGGCCGGGCACCACCGCGACGCGGGCAGAGAGCGCCGACATCGACCGGGCGATATCGTCGGCCAATCCGATGACGCGGGACGATTTGACGCCCGGTGCGGGCTCGAACTCGTAAAGCGTGACGACAGGGCCGGGGCGAACATGGATGATCTCGCCCTTGACGCCGAAATCCTCGAGCACGCTCTCGAGCAGGCCGGCATTCTGCTCGAGCTGCTCCTGCGTCATGAAGAAGCCCTGTCCTTCAGGCGGTTCCTGCAGAAGTTCCTTCGAAGGAAACTCGTAGGCGTCGCCGCCCTGCAGCCGCTCGATGGCGCCGATCGGCGGCAGAGACGGCGACGAACGCTGTATCACGGCCGGCATGGTGATCGCCGCCCTGGTCACCGGCGCTTCGGGAGCCGGTTCGCTTGCGGGCACGATGGCGGGCTCGGCGAGCGCCGGGGCGGGTGTTTCGATGACCGGCGGGACCGGGGGGCCGGCTGCCTCCGCGACGGCCGGCTCTGCGGCGAGATCCTGCGGCGCGGCCGGAACCGGCTCGCCAACGGCGGGCTCGGGCCGCCGGCATTCCACCACCCGGAACAGCGAGCTTATCGCCGTGGGCGGCTGCGGCCGGAGCTCGACAGGCGCTGCGGCGACGATCTTCGGTGGTGAGACCTTCGGCGCGGCTGCGATGGGCGCGGGAACGCGCACCGCTTCCTTCACAGGTTCCGCGACAGTCGGCGGAACAGCCGCGGCTTCGAGCGGCATGAACTCGAAGAACGCAAAATCGGAAAGATAGGCCAGGCGCGCGTCCGCCCGATGGGGCACGTCCTCCTCCACTCCGGCACTCTGGGGCGAAAGCTCTACGACAGGCAGTGCATGCGGAACCACAGGCACTTCGTCCGTTACCGGCAGGGTGGATGGCGTTTCAGGAGTGGCGGGCTCTTCCTCCACCGCGGCCGCGCTATGCGCGGTTGCCGGTTCGGTGACATTCGTTTCCGGCGCCGGCGAGCGTGCAGCGCTCAAGGAGGGCAGTTGCTGCGTCAGAACACGGAGAAGCTCGGACGGACTGTAGGACGGCAGTGCCGTTTCGACCACGGACGGCGCGGGCTCGGCCGGTACCACGTCCATCACGGTTTCGGCATCGGATGCTTCCGCCGCGGCTTCGTCGGTCTCGGCCCGGCTTTCTTCGGGCGCCGGCGGGTGACGCTTCATGAGTTCGCGCTCGGGCGTGCGCGTGAAGCGCACATTCGGCGACAGGAAGAAGTGGCTCTCCCAGCCCGGCTCGCCGGATAGGCCCGTGATCTCGGCAAGCGTGGGAAGGGGATCGCGCGTAGAGACGGTAACCTCGGCCGGAGCATAGGCGGACCCATGACCGTAGAGGCGCGCGGCGCGTCCCGCATAGCCTGTCTCCTCGTCCCGACGGCCGGGCGCGCGCCGCGGCGCTTCCGGTGCTTCGAACAGATGGTCGTGAGCGGCCGCCTCGGGCGCCGAAGCCTGCACGGAACCTTGCGCAACCGGATGCGGGTCCTCGAAATCATCCGCCTGATTTGCGTCATACAAAGCTGCAGTCGAGAAATTTGTCCGGGGAATGCGCATGGCCTGAAAACTCGAAATTCATCATCGAAGGGGCTGCCCTAGGGAATAGAAAATGAAGGTTAACAACTTACTTCCGGGGGCCTCGCCGGAAGGGCGCCAGGCCGCCGTGAAAACCCTCCCAAAGGGCCCTCCCTTAGCTGCAGCGCCAGGCTTTACCGCGCTTTATCCATTCAATTCCGTTCCGTTCAATTTCTGTTTCAGCTGTGGAAAATTTCCGATCCGCGGGCTCTGCATTTACAATCATGGATCAGCGAGCGCTTGCCGCCGTTTCGAAAGTTCGGAGCGGGTAAGGGTTCGCGTTCAGGCCATAGTGAAGAAAGGCACGTCACATGAGCGACAATCCCGCGCTTCGAAGCTCCTTGGCCCTCATCGGCCGCCTGCTTCTCGCCGCCATGTTTATTCTTTCCGGCTTCGGGAAACTGGGCGATCCTTCCGGCACGATCGGCTACATCGCGTCGGCGGGGCTGCCCCTGCCTCCGGTCGCCTATGTGATTGCTCTTGTCGTGGAGATCGGTGCAGGCATCCTCCTCGTCCTCGGCTATCGGGCGCGGTGGGTGGCGCTGATCCTTGCAGCGTTCACGCTCGCGTCGGCGATCGGCTTTCATACCGACTTCGCCGACCAGAACCAGATGATCCACTTCATGAAGAATCTGGCGATCACCGGCGGCTTCCTTCAGGTCGCCGCCTTCGGCGCGGGTGCCTTCAGCCTGGATGGTCGGGCCGGCCGCGCCTGAAAGAAACCGCCTGCGAAGAACGCTCCGCAGGCGGGTGACGATCAGATGGCTCAGCTGCGCGGCAGCAGGCTTTCCACTTCCGCAGCCGCGTCGTCCAGCGCCTCCTCGGGCGTCGCCGCCTGTTCGACGACGCGCGACAGGTTTTCGACGATCGTCTGCGTGACCTTGACGCCGTTCGTGCCGGGGAAGGCATACCAGGGAATCATCACCGGCATCTGTTCGAGGCCGGCTCGGAAGAGCGGGTTTTCCTTGTAGAAGTCCGCGAGATATTCCGGCGACTTTGCCGCGAACTCGTTGTTCGGCACATAGCCGGTGCCCGGAACGACGACCGAGGCACCATAGGGGCCTGCAGCGAACTTGGCGAACTTCCACGCCGCATCCTGCTTGTCGGCGTCGCGCGTGAGGATCACGACGGCGTTGCCGCCGGTCGGCAGCTTGCCGTTTGCGGGATCGATGCGCGGAATGGCCGCTGTACGCAGGTCGAACTTGTCGCCGACATTCTTGATCGTGTTGCGCAGCGCCCCGGTCGTCTGGAAGGCGAAGCCGATCTTACCGGCAACGAAGGCCTGTTCGCCGGCCTGTTTGGTGAGCACCGGCAGGCCACCTTCCTTGACCATGCGGTCGAGGACTTCGATCGCCTTGCGGCCCTCCTCGCCATTGAATGCGACCTTGCTCTCGTCCTCGGTGAGCATACGGCCACCGGCACCGAAGAGAAGCGCGGAGAACATCCAGTCGTCGCCCTGCCAGCGGAAATCGATGCCCTCGACGCCGTCGCCGAGTGCCTTGATCTTGCCGCCGAGCTCGATCACCTCGTCCCAGGTCTTCGGCGGGGCGTCCGGGTTTCCGCCTGCCTTGCGCACGAGGTCGGCATTGTAATACATGATCGGGTTGGAGGTCGCGAAGGCAAGGCCCACCTGCTTGCCGTTGACCTGAGCGAGCTTCAGGATGTTCTCCGAAAAGCCCTGTTCGGCCATGTTGCCGTCCTTGGCGATGAAAGGCCCAAGGTCGACCGGAACGTCGCGCTCGTTGAGCATGCGCAGGCGGTTGAGCCCGATGAAGGTGATATCGGGCATTTCGGCCGTACCGGCCTGGCGCATGATCGTCTGGATGCCCTCCTCGTAAGTTGCGGAAGGATTGGCGAAGGCGATCTTTATGTCCGGATTTTCTTCCATGAATTTCTTCGAGATCGTGTCCATCACGTCCTTGAAGAAGCCGGGCATCGGATAATGGACCGTCAGCACCGTTTCAGCCCGGGCCGGAACGGCAAGGGTCATCGATACCGCCACGGCCGCGAGAAGTTGCCTGAAGTGTTTCATGAGGTTCTCCTGATTGGACCGGTCAGCCCTTTAGACCGGTCATGGTTATGCCCTCGACGAAGCGCTTCTGTGCGACGAGGAACGCGGCGACGAGGGGAAAGGTGATGATCAGCGTGGCGGCCATCAGCGCGCCGTAATCGTCGCCAGCTTCCGCGGCGCGAAAATAGAGGAGGCCTAGCGGCGGCGTGGCGTAGTGCTGATTGGTGACGACCACCAGCGGCCAGAACAGGTCGTTCCAGTGCGCCACCACCGAGAAGATCGCAAAGGCGGTGATCGCCGGCCAGGCGTTGGGCACGACGACGCGCGCCACGATGCCGGTCTCCGACATGCCGTCGAGCCGTGCGGCATGGATCAGGTCGTCCGGGATCGCCCGAAAGAACTGCAGAAACAGGAAGATCGCGAAAACCGAAATCGAGAAGGGCGCGACGAGTGCCGTGTAGCTGTTGAGCACGGCCAGCCGGTCGAAGGCGACATAGAGCGGCAGCGCGGTCGCATGGATCGGCACCAGGAGCCCGAGCATCACCAGCACCATCATCAGCCGCGCGGCGCGGAATTTGAGTTTCGCCATGGCATAGGCGCAGGGAATGGCGACCACGATCTGGACGACGAAGATCATCGCACAGACGATCACGCCGTTCATGAGCAGGGTCGGCATCGAAACGCGCGACAGGGCCTTGGTGAAGTTCTCGACATAGGACCATTGCTCGGGAATAAGCGAGAGCGACGAGGAAAAGATTTCGCTCTGCGCCTTGCCGGCCGTGGAGATCATGAAGATGTAGGGCGCGAGGAAGATGAGCGCGCCGAGCGACAGGAGCGTGAACCGCAGGATGCGGCCGAAGGAAAGGTTCGCGGTCATGCGTAGTGCACCTTCCGGTCGAGGACCCGGTATTGCAGGAACATCAGGACGACGAGGATCGCGAGAAAGACGACCGTCATCGCCGAGGCATAGCCGACCCGCAGATAGACGAAGCCCTCCTGGTAGATGGTGAAGAGCAGCACTTCGGACGCCTTGTTCGGCCCGCCCTCGGTGAGCGTCTTCACTGTCTCGAAGACCTTCACGGAATTGATGATGCTGATGGTGGTGACGAAGAGCGTCGTCGGCGCGAGCATCGGCCAGGTGACCAGCCGGAACCGGTCGAGCCGGGATTTCGCGCCGTCCACCTCGGCGGCGGCATAGAGCTCGCGTGGAATCGCGGTCAATCCGGCAAGGAACAGCACCATGTTGAAACCCACGGATTGCCAGATGCCGATGATCGAAAGCCCGTAGAGCACGGTGCCGGAGGCACCGAGCCAGTTCGGTCCTGGAATGCCCAGCCCTGCGAGGAAGGTGTTGATCGGCCCTATGGAGGGATGGAACAGGAACTGCCAGACCGTCGCCATGGCGACCAGCAGCGAGGCTACGGGCAGGAAATAGACCGTCCGGAAGAACGCCTTCGCACGGGTTTCCGCTTCGATCAGGAGGGCGATCGCGAGTGCCAGCACGATCGATATCGGCGTGACGATCGCCGTATAGACGGCCGTGTTCCAGAGCGAACGACGGAAGGTACGATCGCCGATCAGTTCGGCGTAGTTTTCCAATCCCACGAAGCGGAAGCCGCCATAGCCGAGCTCGAAATCGGTGAAACCGAGAAGCACGACAGCGAATGTCGGCAGCAGGATGAAAAGGAACAGAAGCACGATCGCGGGGGCGGCAAGCAGCCAGGCGATTCGCGCCTCGCGCCGGTCGGCAGCCGCGATGGGCATTTCGGAGACGATGCTAGCCATGGGCCTTCTCCAACGGCGCGGCGAAGGCGACCGTTTGTGCCCGCAGCCGTTCGCCCGAAGCGGCAAAGAGCATCGCCCGGTCCGGTTCGATCTCGACGGAAACCGGTATGCCGGCGGTCAGCGGCGCGGCTTCGGCGGGGCTGATCCGGGCAACGATCGTTTCGCCGATGGCATCGAGACGGGCATGCACGATCACTTCGGAGCCCAGAAATTCCGTCCGCTCGACGCGCGCCTTGAGCATGCCATCCGGGGTTCCGCTCAAACGGACGAATTCGGGGCGAACGCCGAGCATCACCGGCACCTCGCCCGAAGCCGGATTCTCGGCGGCAAGCGTGATCGCGCCGAACCGCACGGTGCCAGACGGTTCCATGCGCGTTTCAATCACGTTGATGCGGGGCTGACCGAGGAAGCGGGCGACCTCGATATGGGCGGGGTCGTCGTAGATTTCCTTGGGCGATGCCAGTTGCAGAAGCGTACCCCCGATCATCACCGCCACCCGGTCCGCCATCGACAGCGCCTCGGACTGGTCGTGCGTGACATAGAGCGTCGGCACGCCGGCGCGCCGGTGCAATTCGACGATCTCGCCACGGGCATGGACCCGCAGGTTCGCGTCGAGATTGGAGAGCGGCTCGTCCATCAGGAAGGCGCTTGGACTGCGGACCATGGCGCGAGCGAGCGCCACGCGCTGGCGCTGGCCGCCCGACATCTGGCCGGGCTTGCGGTCGAGCAGATGGTCGATCTTGAGAGAGGAGGCCATTTCCCTGACCTGCCGCTGGATGTCGGCCCGGATTTGACGCTGACCGGGAAGAAAATTCCCGACGAAGGGAAACCGCTGAACGCCCGAAAGTCGCCGCATGGCAAGCGGGACCGCGATGTTCTGGCCGGCGGTCAGATGCGGATAAAGGGCGTAGGACTGGAACACCATGGCGACGTTGCGGTCGGCGGCAGCGAGCCGGGAGACCTCGCGGCCGCCGATCACGATCTCGCCGCCATCCGCATGCTCCAGCCCCGCGACGATCCGCAGGAGCGTGCTCTTTCCGCAGCCTGAAGGTCCGACGAGCGCGATGAATTCGCCCTCCTCCGCTTCGAGGCTCACGCCTTTGAGGATCGCATTGCCGGCGAAGGACTTGGTGATGCCACGAAGCGAAAGAATGCTCATTGCATCGCCCCCACGAGTTTCCTTGCGGCTTGCGGATAGACCTCCTCCACGACCTGATCGAGGACGTACGGCTTCAGCCCGGGCACCGCGACGATCTCGCTGTCGACGCGCCCTTCGCCGAAGTGGTGTACAACGGCCCCGACGAGGCGCTCGCCCGGCATTTCCCGCTCCAGCTTGTCGATGATGAAGGAGGTCGGCGGCGCCCATACGTATCCGGTGCCGGCATGATGACCCTGCCACGCCCAATGAAGGTGACCGCTCGCATGGAGCACGACGCCGTTCGCTGCCATCAGTTCATAAAGCCGCTGCCGCTGCCTCGGCCGCACGCTCCAGTAGCCGGTGTCGCCTTCCGCCGGATCATCGACGAAGAGCGGTTTATGGGCGAAGATCGCGACGCTGCGCCCGTCGCGGCCGTCAAGCGCCTCTTCCAGCCAGCGGAACTGCGCCTCCTCTTCCTCATCCTCGAAGCCGAGAAGAAGGCTGTCGAGGCCGATGAGCCGCCAGTCGCCGTGATCGGAGAACCAGAAGTCCGGGCCAACGAGTCTCCGCCAACGGGCCAGCCGTGCCGCGTCGACCGGCTGGTCCGAATCTGGCAGATGGCCGACATCGTGATTGCCGGGCACGATCAGCATGGATACCGGCAGCTTCCGTACCAGCTCCATCGCGAAGGCGATGTCTTCCTCCCGGTCCGCGCCGTCGACCGTAAGGTCGCCGGTATGCACGACGAGGTCGGCGCCGACCGTTTCGATCCAGCGAGCCACGGGATCCCAATTGTCGTTGAAATGGGTTTTCGACGGGCTGAAATGGGTGTCGCTGATCTGAACGATCTTCATGGGCAGGGCCTCCGGCGAGTGCTGACGGGGCGACGTGCATGAGAGGCCGTGCCTCCACTCAGCGCCGCTTGGCGCTCTCCTTAGGGGGCTCCCATGTCAGCTTCGTAACAGGCATTCTCAGTTGATTTTCAGTTTCTCCATGAAAGCTTCATCATCGGAAAATCGCTTCGTCGGGAGAAAGCTCCGAAATTAGGTTGACGCGAATCAGAGGATGAATCATTCCTCTAACGGAATAGACCGCATATTTCGTATTTCGGCGTATCTCGGCGATTGTTCTGTTAGGAAGTGCGGCAGACGCATCTGCACGGCGGCAACGCGCTGCGCGGGCACGAGGAGATTTGACATGGACATGATGACGGCATCGGCAGCGGAAACGGCAGGCGCGACCGACAGGGCATTGCGCAGACCGGCAGACGAGGCGATTGCCGCGGACGCCCGCGCGCTCTCCGAGCAGCTGAAGGCGATGCGCGACCGCCTCTTTGCGCCGACGGCAATGAAGACGCTCCGGAGCTTCACATCCGGCGAGGCGGCCAAGCTCATCGGCGTTTCCGACGGATATCTGCGCCAACTGTCCCTGGCTGGCGAGGGGCCGCAGCCCGATACCGGCGCCGGCGGCCGACGCTCCTACTCACTCTCCGACATCAATGCGCTACGCCGGCATCTGGCTGAACAGGCGATCGCAAAAGGCAATGGCGCCAAGGCCCGCGGCTATCTCAAATGGCGCGAGGCCGCCAGGAGCGAGCATCTGCAGGTGATCTCGGTCACCAATTTCAAGGGCGGGTCCGGCAAGACAACCTCCTCGGTCCATCTCGCGCAATATCTCGCTCTGACCGGGCACCGGGTGCTCGCCGTCGACCTCGACCCGCAGGCGTCGCTTTCGGCGCTGTTCGGTTACCAGCCGGAACTGGACCTGACCGGCAACGACACGCTCTATGGCGCGATCCGCTACGACGCCGAGGCGCGCGCCCTGAAAGACATCATCCGCAAGACTTATTTCGACGGGCTCGACCTGGTGCCGGGCAACCTGGAACTTCAGGAATTCGAGCACACGACGCCGCAGGCGCTCAGCGCGCGGCAAAGCGGTGCCGATGCCGGGCCGCTTTTCTTCGCCCGGGTGCAGGCGGCGCTCGCAAGTGTCGCCGACGACTACGACGTCGTCGTCATCGACTGCCCGCCGCAGCTCGGCTATCTGACGCTCTCGGCGCTCTGCGCCTCGACCTCGGTCATCGTCACCGTGCATCCGCAGATGCTCGACGTCGCCTCGATGAACCAGTTCCTCTACATGACCTCGGACCTCCTGAGTGTCGTGCGCGAAGCCGGCGGCGAGCTCAATTTCGACTTCCTGCGCTACCTCGTCACCCGTTTCGAGCCGAATGACGGGCCGCAGGCGCAGATCGTCGGCTTCATGCGCTCGCTCTTCGGCGACCGGGTGCTGACCTCGGCGATGGTGAAGTCGACCGCGATCTCGGACGCGGGCCTCACCAAGCAGACGCTCTACGAAGTCGGCCGGGAGAATTTCACCCGCGCGACCTATGACCGCGCGATCGAATCGCTGAACGCGGTCAATGGCGAGATCGAGGCTCTCATTCATGCGGCATGGGGGCGCTAAGTCATGGCTGGCAACAACCGGAAGAACGAATTGCGGGCGCTGTTTTCGGGAAGCGCGCCTGCCGCCGATCAGCAAGCCCCCTCCGAAGCGGCGCCGGGCGAGTTGACACCCGTCAACGTCAGGCCGGCCGCCCCGCTCGATGCGCCCCGTGCGGCTTCCGGCGCAGTGAAGGCCATGGGGCTTTCTCTCGGCAGCATCACCCGCGAGGCCGAAGAGGCGCGGGTGCTCAGGGAAGCGTTGACCCAGGGCGAACGCGTCGTTTCGCTCGACCCGGCTCTGGTTGAAAGCTCCTTCATCGAGGATCGCCTGACCGACGGCGAAGTCGATGACCCGGATTTCCTCGCTCTGGTCGAGAGCATCCGCGAGAACGGCCAGCAATCGCCCGTCCTCGTCCGCCCGCACCCGGAAAAACAGGGCCATTACCAGACCGCCTACGGCCACCGGCGCCTGAAGGCGGTGCGCCGGCTCGAGCTCCAGGTAAAGGCGATCGTCCGGACGCTGACAGATGACGAGCTCGTGCTTGCCCAAGGCAAGGAAAATGCCGAGCGGCGCAACCTTTCCTTCATCGAACGCGCGCTTTTCGCCGCTGCGCTCGTAGCGCGCGGTTTCGATCGCAAGGTGATCGGCGACGCCCTTGCGGTGCAAAAGAGCGAACTCTCGCGTCTTCTGCAGGTGGCGGACGGCGTGCCGCACGAGGTCGCCCGCGCTATCGGCCCGGCGCCGAAGGCCGGCCGCGAGCGCTGGATGGCAATGAGTACCCTGCTCGAAAGGCAAGAGGCGCGTGCCAGAGCCCAAGAGGAAATCGCTTCGCCGCGCTTCCGGGCCGCCGATTCAGACCTGCGTTTTCAGCTGATCTTCAACCGCCTGTCGCAAGCCGACAAGCCGGAAACCGAAAAGCCGGAGGAGCTGAAGGATGCTGCAGGGCGCGTCTTCGCGCGGCTGAAGCGCGACGGAAAGACGCCACGGATCGAGTTCCTGCCCGGCACCCATCCGACCTTCATTCAGGAAGCCGTGTCGTTGCTCGCCGAGTGGCACGCTGCCTTCGTGGAGAAGCAAGAATCCTAGACCGCCATCCTCACGGTCTCGCCGGGATAGAGCCGGTGGTCGAGGCAAAGGTGGCGGCCTTGAACGCTGTTTTCGGCAATGTCGAGCAGCATTGCGGCCGCAGCCACGCCCATATCGGCATCCGGCATCGCCACGGTCGTGAGCGAAGGCTTCATCAGTCGCCCGATCGCGATCCCGTCGAACCCGGCGACGGAGACGTCTTCGGGAACGGACAGTCCCTCTCTCCGGAGTGCCCCGATCACCCCCAGCGCCAGCAGGTCGTTGGACGCGATGATCGCCGTCGGCTCATATCTTTCCATCGCGCCGAAAAGGTCCAGATGCTCATAGCCCTCGACGAAGGGAACCTCGAGGGAGGGAAGCGGACAATGCCCGCCGTCCCGCATCGCCGCGCAATGACCCTCGTAGCGCAGGCGGGCGCGATCGGACGAGGCGAAATAGCCCGAGACGAAAAGGATGCGGCAATGATGATGCGCGAGGATGTGTTTGGTGATCTCATATCCGGCCCGGTAATTGTCGACGGTCACGGCGGCCGGAAAACGCGGTACGGGTCGATTGTTGAGGAGGATCGTCGGCGGCATTGCGGCCGAGAGGGCGTCGCTCGTCTCGGCATTGCAGAGGGTGAGAACCAGACCGGTCGGGCGCTGCTCCAACAGCGCGGCGACGGCTCGGGCTTCCGCCGAAGGATCGTAGTTCGACTGGGTGATCAAAACGCCATGGGAGGCGGTCTGCATGCGGTGTTGTATGCCGGCAAGCGACGCCGCAAAGACGGGGTTCGTCACGCTGGGCACCAGCACACCGACGACCGGGCGGCTACGCCCGCCGTTTGCGCCCGCGGGAGGCGTCGGCCTGTACCCCAGCTCGGCGGCCGCCCGGCGCACCCGGCGCACCATTTCGCCGCTTGCCGGTCCCTCCCCCCGCAAGACGCGCGAGACCGTCGCCAGCGAACAGCCGGCATGAAATGCGATTTGTTGGAGCGTCGTCATCCGCCGACGCCCTATCGCACCTTCATGACAGAGGATTGAAGGGTGCCGGCCGTGCCACTCGCCGCCTCAAACCTCAGCCATGGGCGGCGCACAGCCTTCGCGAGCGGAATGCATCGGCTGGCTGAAACGCTCGGCGAAGGCCTCGATGGAGCCGCGGCCGAAGCGCCTCAGGCGGCGCCGCACGAGGACGGACATGACGCGGGCGGCGGTCGAGAAGGTCATCGCGTCCATCGGTCCGGCGCCGCTCCAGGGCTTCGTCAGCCGATCGGTGACAATGCCGATCATATTGGCGGGCATGAGATCCGTGCAGGGCCTCATCCATTCGAAAACGGCACTGACCGATAGCACCTTGCCTTCGAAGGAAACGACGGGTTCGGGCATGCCCTCTTCCCAATCGTCATAGGCTTCGAGGGCGTCCTTGAACAGCGTCTGGAGCGTAATGGGGGCGTGCCCTTCATGAAGGGCGGGCAGGAAATTCGTCATTAGGGTCTCCTCCGATTGGATAGGCCGGAAACACGAAATGGCCAATTCTGTCAGCGAGATGTGGTTGCGAAACTCGCCACGGCACCATGCGTCGTTCAGAGACATGGAACGCGCCGTGACACTTTGAGCTGCTGCGTGGTCTAGCCCTTCAATCGGTTCCGATGGAAGGAACTCTGCAGGAGCAATCATCGAACATGCATGTGCAGTATGGGTCAAAGCGCTTGAGCGGGCAAACGCAATCCACAAAAGAAGTGGATTTTTCTTTCGCCCCCATGCGACCCTGAGATCAGACATTCGGCCCAAGCCATTGAGGGGGCTGGCTGTTTCCAGACCTGTGGAAAACAGCCTCATATTCGCCATGCGGCTTCAAACGGTTAGATGCCGGCGCGCTTGCGGGGTGTCGAGCGTCTCCGGCGGGCCCTCGTGCACGAAAGCGCCACGGTCCATGATATAGACCTGGTCGGCAAGCTCGCGGCAGAAATCGAGATATTGCTCGACGAGCAGGATCGCCATACCGGTCGAATCCCGCAAATATTTGATCGCGCGGCCGATGTCCTTGATGATCGACGGCTGGATGCCCTCGGTCGGCTCGTCCAGCACCAGGATTTTCGGGCGCGTCACAAGAGCGCGGGCGATCGCGAGCTGCTGCTGCTGACCGCCCGAAAGGTCGCCGCCGCGCCGGCCGAGCATCGTCTGAAGTACCGGAAACAGGCTGAAGATGTCGTCGGGAATCGAGCGTTGACTCCGCCTCAGCGGGGCGAAGCCGGTTTCGAGATTCTCCTTCACCGTCAGCAGAGGAAATATCTCTCGGCCCTGCGGCACGTAGCCGACGCCTTGTTTGGCGCGCCGAAAGGGCGCCAGTCCGTCAAGCGGCGCGCCATTGAAGGAGATCGTCCCGCTCGTCACCGGATGCTGGCCGGTGACGGCCCTGAGCAGGCTCGACTTGCCGACGCCGTTGCGGCCGAGCACGCAGGTGATCTTGCCCGCCTCCGCCTTCAGCGAGACGTCGCGGAGCGCCTGGGCGGCGCCGTAATGCAGGCTGACGTTTTCGACGTTCAGCATCGGTTCAGTTCCTCCCGCTCATCGGCCGAGATAGTTCTCGATCACCTTGGGATCGTTGCTGACGAAATCGATCGACCCTTCCGCCAGCACCGAACCTTCCGCAAGGCAGGTGACCTTGACGCCGAGATCGCGGATGAAGCCCATGTCGTGCTCGACGACCACGACCGAGCGCGTCTTGGCGATTTCCTTCAGGAGGATCGCGGTCTCCGCCGTCTCCGCATCGGTCATCCCGGCCACCGGCTCGTCCACGAGCAGGAGTTCCGGTTCCTGGGCGAGCAGCATGCCGATCTCCAGCCATTGCTTCTGACCGTGCGAGAGATTGGCGGCGAGATCGTCGCGGCGTACCGTGAGCCGCACCGTCGAAAGGATCTCCTCGATGCGGCTCTTGTCCTCGCCCGTCAGGCGGTAGAACAGGGTCGCGAAGACGCCGCGGCTGCGGTTCAGCGCCAGCTCCAGATTGTCCCAGACCGTATGGTTCTCGAAGACGGTCGGCTTCTGGAACTTGCGGCCGATGCCGAGCGCGGCGATTGCCGCTTCGTCCTTCTTGGTGAGGTCGATGTCGCCCTTGAAGAAGACCTCGCCCGCATCCGGACGCGTCTTGCCGGTGATAATGTCCATCATCGTCGTCTTGCCGGCGCCATTGGGGCCGATGATCGCGCGCAATTCCCCCGGCTCTACGACGAAGGAGAGCGAGTTCAGCGCCTTGAAGCCATCGAAGGAGACGGATACGCCATCGAGATAGAGCAGGTTCCTGGGTTTCTTTCCAGTCATGGCGATCACTCCGCGGCCATCGTTTCGGCGGCCGCAAGGCTGGCCGATTTTTCGCTCTCGCTTTCCTTCCGGGCCGCCGCGTGGGATGCGCGCCGGGTTGCGAGATAGTTCTGCGCCGTGCCGACTACGCCCTTTGGCAGGAACAGCGTGACGAGGACGAAGAGCCCGCCGAGCGCAAAGAGCCAGAATTCAGGGAAGGCGGCGGTGAAGATGCTTTTTCCGCCGTTGACGAGGATCGCGCCGACGATCGGTCCGATCAGCGTGCCGCGTCCGCCAACGGCCGTCCATATGACCACCTCGATCGAATTGGCGGGGGCGAACTCACCCGGATTGATGATGCCGACCTGCGGCACGTAGAGCGCGCCGGCGACGCCCGCCATCATTGCCGAGACCGTGAAGGCGAAGAGCTTCATGTGCTCGACGCGATAGCCGAGAAAGCGTGTGCGGCTTTCCGCGTCGCGCAATGCCACCAGCACCTTGCCGAATTTCGAGCGCACGATCCCTGACGTGACGACAAGGGAACCGGCGAGCGCCAGCGCCGAGGCTGCAAAGAGTGCCGCGCGCGTTCCGTCGGCCTGGACGTTGAAGCCGAGGATGTCCTTGAAATCCGTGAGCCCGTTATTGCCGCCGAAACCCATGTCGTTGCGGAAGAAGGCGAGCAGCAGCGCATAGGTCATCGCCTGCGTTATGATTGACAGATAAACCCCGTTGACGCGCGAGCGGAAGGCGAACCAGCCGAAGACGAAGGCAAGGAGGCCCGGCACCAGCACCACCATCAGCGCCGCGAACCAGAACATGTCGAAGCCGTACCAGAACCAGGGCAGTTCCTTCCAATCGAGGAAGACCATGAAATCGGGCAGCAGCGGATTGCCGTAGGAGCCGCGCGCACCGATCTGGCGCATCAGATACATGCCCATGGCATAGCCGCCGAGCGCGAAGAAGGCCGCATGTCCGAGCGAGAGGATGCCGCAGAAACCCCAGACGAGATCGAGCGCCAGAGCCAGGAGCGCATAGGTCAGGTACTTGCCGAAGAGCGAAACCAGGTAGGTCGGCACATGCAGCAGGTGTTCCGGCGCGGTCAGCAGGTTGAGCGCGGGAACGATGACGGCCAGCGCCAGCAGGATCGCGACAGCGACGACGATCGTCCGATCGAGCGATTTGATGAGAAACGAGGTGATCATGCTTCCACTGCCCGGCCCTTGAGTGCGAAGAGCCCGCGCGGCCGCTTCTGGATGAAGAGGATGATCAGCACGAGCACGAGGATCTTGCCGAGCACCGCGCCGGCATAGGGCTCCAGGAACTTGTTGAGGATGCCGAGCGAGAAGGCGCCGACGAGCGTTCCCCAGAGATTGCCGACGCCGCCGAAGACCACGACCATGAAGCTGTCGATGATGTAACCCTGCCCGAGGTTCGGCGACACGTTGTCGATCTGCGAAAGCGCCACACCCGCAATGCCGGCAATGCCGGAGCCGAGCGCGAAGGTCAGCGCATCTACGAGAGGCGTGCGGATGCCCATGGAGGAGGCCATGCGCCGGTTCTGCGTTACCGCGCGCATCTGCAGGCCCATCGGCGTCTTCTTGAGCAGAAAGAGAAGTGCTGCAAACACGGCAAGCGCAAAGACGATGATCCAGAGGCGGTTCCAGGTGATCGCCAGTCCGCCGAGCTCGAAGGCGCCGGACATCCAGGATGGATTGCCGACTTCGCGGTTGGTGGGGCCGAAGATCGTCCGCACCGTCTGCTGCAGGATGAGCGATATGCCCCAGGTGGCGAGCAGCGTTTCGAGCGGGCGTCCGTAGAGGAAGCGTATGACGCCGCGTTCCATTGCAAGGCCCACCGCGCCTGTGACCAGGAAGGCGAGCGGCAGCGCGATCGCCAAGGACCAGTCGAAAAGGTGAGGAAAGGAGGTGCGCACGACATCTTGAACGAGGAAGGTCGTGTAGGCGCCGAGCATCACCATCTCGCCATGCGCCATGTTGATGATGCCCATGACGCCGAAGGTGATGGCGAGCCCGATTGCCGCAAGCAGCAGCACCGAGCCGAGCGACAGGCCGTACCATATGTTCTGGCCGGCATTCCAGAAGGCTTGCGCCTGTTCGATGCTGGCGAGCGCCGCCTCGATGTCCGGCTTCAGGCTTTCGTCGGCGGAGCCGAGCGCGCCAGAAAGGATCGGCAGTGCCTCGCGGCCGCCGTTTTCCTCCAGCAGCCGCACCGCCTCCCTCTTCTCGTCGACCGGCCGGTCGGAGAGAAGAAGCATCGTGGCACGCGCCTGTTCGAGAACCGCACGAACGGCTGCATCCTTCTCGGCCGCCAGCGCATTCTCGATAGCGCCGAGCGCGTCGGCATCGGGCGATTGCAGGACCGACCGGGCGGCCCTGAGGCGCTGATTGCGATCGGGACTGAGGAGCGTCAGACTGCCGAGGGCGGTACGCACGGCGCGCCGTACGCTGTTGTTCACCCTGATTTTCGAAAGCGCCGCCTTCGGCGCTTCGCCGGCGCTGTCGCCGGAGATCGGATCCGTAAGGGTCAGGTTCGAACCGCTCTCCTTCGTCAGGAAGACCTGGCCGTCCGCCTTGCTGGCATAGAGCTCGCCTTCGCCGAGCGCCTCGAGGATGGCCACGACTTCGGGCTTTCCGGTCTTTGCCAGTGTGGCGATGTGCTCGTCCATTTCGGACAGCTTCGCCTCGCCGAGCGCGTTCACCAGATCGCGCAGTGCCTCTTCCGCGCGAAGCCCCGGGGCCATGGCAACGAAGAGGAACAGTGCAGCCAACGCGGTTTGGATGATGCGGTACATTCGTCTCTCGCCTTGCGGTCCTCCGTCCGAAAGGAAGCAGCCGGACGGAGGGGATTTCGAGCTAGCGGTTCGTCATGAAAAGCGGCGTTCGGTGGAGTGACCCGACCCGGGTCGCTCCCTGAGCAAGTCTTTCGTCATGAAATCAGGAACCCTTGCCGCCGCACTTGCCCGTGGCGACATTGAAGTTGCCGCAGGACATGGGCGCGCGCCAATCGGAGATCAGGTCCTTCGAATCCGGCAGGTAGTCCGACCATTCGTCGCCGACGACGAGGCCCGGCGTTTCCCAGACCGTTTCGAACTGGCCGTCGGACTGGATCTCGCCGATCAGCACGGGCTTGGTGATGTGGTGGTTCGGCATCATTGTCGAATAGCCGCCCGAAAGGTTCGGTACGGAGATGCCGATCATGGCGTCGAGCACGGCATCGGTTTCGGTGGTGCCGGCCTTCTCGACTGCCTTCAACCACATGTTGAAGCCGATATAATGGGCTTCCATCGGGTCGTTGGTGACCCGCTTGTCGTTCTTGGTATAGGCCTGCCAGGTCTCGATGAACTCGGCATTGGCCGGGTTGTCGACCGACTGGAAATAGTTCCAGGCAGCAAGATGCCCGACGAGCGGCCCGGTATCGAGGCCGGCAAGTTCCTCCTCGCCGACAGAGAAGGCGACGACCGGAATGTCTTCGGCCTTGATGCCCTGGTTGGCGAGCTCCTTGTAGAACGGCACGTTGGCATCGCCGTTGATGGTCGAGACGACCGCGGTCTTCTTGCCGGCCGAGCCGAACTTCTGGATGTCCGAGACGATCGTCTGCCAGTCGGAATGGCCGAAAGGCGTGTAGTTGATCATGATGTCCTCGGGCGCGACACCCTTGGAGATCAGGTAAGCCTCGAGGATCTTGTTGGTCGTGCGCGGATAGACGTAGTCGGTGCCGGCGAGCACCCAGCGCTCGACTTCCTCGTTCTCCATCAGATAGTCGACGGCCGGGATAGCCTGCTGATTGGGAGCGGCGCCCGTATAGAAAACGTTGCGCTGGCTTTCCTCGCCCTCGTACTGAACCGGATAGAAGAGGATCGAATTCAGCTCCTCGAAGACCGGCAGCACGGATTTGCGCGACACCGACGTCCAGCAGCCGAAGACGGCGGAGACCTTGTCGACGGAGATGAGTTCTCGCGCCTTTTCAGCGAAGAGCGGCCAGTCCGAGGCCGGGTCGACGACGACCGCTTCCAGCTTCTTGCCGAGGAGGCCGCCTTTCTTGTTCTGCTCCTCTATCAACATCAGCATGGCGTCCTTGAGCGTCGTTTCCGAGATCGCCATGGTGCCGGAAAGCGAATGCAGGATGCCGACCTTGATCGTGTCGTCAGCCGCAAAGGCGCCGTTGAACGCCGTCGTTGAAAGGACGGCAGCGAGAAATGCGCCGGTGACGCGTGCCCTTATAGTCATCTGGTTGAACCCCCTAGGTCTGATCGCCGCAACGCAAGTGGCCGTTCTCCATGGCCGTTGCTCGGGGATCATCGGGCAGACGCGCTGCACTGCACATACGTCATTCTACGTAGGTGGCGGGGGGAAGAAGGAAGCCTAAGCTTCCTGGGGGGCTGCCGCGGATCGAAGTCTCTACCGCGGCAGACGCGACGAGCAGTACGGCTCCTCACAAATAGGCTGTCACCGCGGGTGGCCGGTCCCATGCATCATGGCGCCCGTCCTCATAGACGATCGGGGCATTCGCCAGCTCCTCGTCGGTCGCGTCGTCGAGACAGGCGATATTCACCGCATGGAACGGCCCCCCCATGATCTCGAAATCGGCGCTTCCCAAGGGGTGGACGCCGCAGTACCTGCAGAACACGTGGCGGATCATGCGCTCGCCGAAGCGGTACTCCACCAAGGCCTCGTCGCCGGAAAGCAAGGAGAAATCCTCGGGCGTGACGAACACCTTCCAGAATCGCGTCTTCAGGCAAGAGGAACAGTTGCAGCGGAAGGTTGTCGTCCACCACACGCCCGGCCGCGGCGCTTCGGACCGCTTTCCCTCCGGCGCAAGGTCGAGATTTGCGGAAAAGCGCACCGCCCCGCAGTGGCAGCTCCCGTGATAGGTCTTCTTCATTGCATTTCCTCCTTCCGGGCAGCGACATAGGAAACGAGCCGGTCCATGCATTCGCTCCATCCTTCCGCGTGAGAATCGCGGCTCTCGGCGCTCGTGAACGGCGCCTGATGGAAGGTGAGGCGCGTGCCGCCCGCCACATCCTCGAGGGTGACCGTGATCAGCGTGTCGATGGCGCCTTCCTCTTCCCATGCGAAGCTGAGGACAATGCGGTTCGGGGCCACGATCTCGCGATAGATGCCGTGCGCCCAGTATTCCTCGCCCTCGGGCGAGCGGATGCAGCCGCGCCAGGCTCCGCCCTCGCGGAAATCGGTCGTGATCGCAGGCACCGTGAAGTCCTTCGGCCCCCACCAGCGCACCAGGTGTTCGGGTGTGGTCCAGACTTTGAAGACGAGGTCGGCGGGCGCGTCGAAGACGCGCGTGATGGTGAGGGCAGTTTCTTCCTTCAGAGACGGGGCATTCATGATCTTCTCCCTTGCGGTCGGGCGAACCCGGTTCAGTCGTGATCCGATTTCTCGTTGCGCTGCAACTCCTGGAGATAGCTGTCGAGGCGGTCGAAACTGCCCTCCCAGAAATGGCGGTAGCGTTCGACCCAGTCGGCGATTTCCTTCAACGGCCCCGCCTGGAGCCGGCAGGGCCGCCATTGGGCGTTACGGCCGCGTGATATCAGCCCCGCGCGTTCCAACACCTTCAGATGCTTGGAAACCGCCGGCAGGCTCATCTCGAATGGAGCTGCGAGTTCGTTCACCGTCGCCTCGCCGGCGGCAAGGCGCGCAATGATGGCGCGGCGGGTCGGGTCGGCCAGTGCCGAGAGGGTGCTGCTGAGGTGATCCATCATTTGCTTAACCTATCGGTTAATTAACTTGATGGTTTATTACAGCAACGTGGCGCTCTGTCAAGAGCTGCAATCCGATCCGGGACGGGCGGTGCAAACTACGGGAATTTGGCGTTGCGGTTGCCGGCATGCGGTGCAACCGATCAGCGCAGGCCTGCCGAAGGAGGAGCGCAAACCACGTCGGCATGGATGAGGTGGTCCTCGGTGCCGTAGGAGATGCCGTTGTAGTCGAAGCAGAAGCGCTTCGGCAGTATGCGGAACAGGTAGCGCTCGCCGCAGCTCGCCGGAATCTCGATGGCGTAGTCTCGCGGCGTACCGGCGGGTAGCGGATCCATCCACTTGCGATGATCGACGAAAGAGGCGTTCTTCAGGAGGGTCGCAGAACCGGACGTGCCGACTTCCCCCGCGACGGCTTCGAATCGATCTCCCCTCACCTCCGCCATGCTCGGAAAGTCTTCTGTGCGCACAGCCCTGGACAGGGACAGGACTTCTCTCTTGATGGCGACGTGGAAACGCACGTCGTCGCGTTCGGGCACCTGCCCGTAACCGTTCAGATACTTCCACGTGAGCCGTATCACCCGGCCGAACCCGTCGCGCGGCGACGCCAGCGACACGGTCGTCGCGGAAATTTCCCTGGGGCTGTAGCCGTCGCCACCTCGCCCCGGACTGGGACAGGCCGTGTAAAGCGGCCTGTAGCCGCACTCCTCCCCGCCCGCATTCCATACGCACTGGCTGAGCGCCTGCCATTCGGCGTCGGTAATCGGGGGCGATTGCAAAGAAAGATCGCCGCCATAGTGGGGCAGCATCCAGGGGTGGATCTTGCCGCCACCGCTTCTCGTTGCCCATGCCGTACGGTGTCCGTCCACGGACGCCAGAAATTCTCGCTGGCCGAGAAGCGGCAATGCACGCTCGGGAGACAGTATCGCCGTCGGCATTTTTCCAGCCGCGTCGGCCGCAAAGCGTTGACCCGTCTCCTGTGTCGTCAGGACATGGCACGACGTGCATGGATGTCCAGGCATGGACACCACCTTCGCTTCGGTCATTTGCTCCCTTCGAGCCGCTGTGTAGCTGGATCCTACGACCCGGAACGGCGCCTCTGCCCGCGCTTTCCTCTTCGGCAGAAACGCTCCGAGGCCGAACGCCACGGAGTTCTCGTCGGCCCAGCCGTGACGGTAACCGACCCTCGCCTGCTTGACGTGCGGATCGATAACATAGGGCTCCTTGTTGTCGTGGCAGGCGAAACAATCGACCCTGAACGATCTGTCGTAAAGCTCTTCGGTGCGGGCTCTGCCCTCAATGTCGGCGTAGGAGTCGCCGCCGGGCGGCGGAAACGTCTGCCGCCAGTCGAAAACCTCCCGGTCCTTCCGCCCGTCGATGAACGCTATCTCTCCCGTGAGCGCGTTAAAGCCGATTGCGCCATAAAGGGCGAAACGCGGGTCCTGCTCCCGCCAGTAGGCGTCGCTGCTGAGCTCGAGGTTTTCGGACGACTTCCGGCAGAGGAACAGCCATTCGACGGGACCACGCACGACACGATTGAGACGGGAATTCATTCCGCAGTAGGTCACCATACCCGCAAGCGACGGCTTGTCGCATTTGTCGATCCTGTCAGTCCATTTGACATGCCTGCCGAAGGCGTCGAGATGCTCGAACGCGAGCGTATTCGACTTCGATGGGTTCGGCCTCAGCTCGACGAGATTGCCGTCCACCTCCAGACTGAGCCGCCTCGACTCTTCGGCGATGCAATCGCCCTTCGGCACAGGCCCGAATACGGCACGCAGCTCGTCGCCAAACTTCGTGACCGGCTTTTCCGTGGCGGAAGCCGGCGCCCATAAGATTTTCCGGTTCCAGGTCTCCAGGGTCCTGGCGGAGCCATTCGCGCGATCAAAGGGCCACAGGCCCGAGATCAAGTCGCGAATGGTGGCCGTCGTCGACCGGAATCGCAGCACCATCTCGCGACAGGTGTGGAACGTCTCGTGGCTCGACCGGCGAGGAGGCGAGTGTCCGGCTGCCGTGGTCTGCTCGGGCTCGGCCAGTTCCGGCTCAGGAATGAGGCATCCGGTCGCGGCATCGCAATTTGAGCCCGCGGCGCAATCAGGCTGGCGACGCATAGCTTCGACGGCAAGGCTGACGTCACCGGTTTCGGCAGCAAACGCGGCCGTGTGCACGCTGATCGTCACCGACAAGAGCAGATTTCTCAGCATCGCGGCCTTCCTCGGCTGCGTCTCGCTCTCTTATCTCGCCCTTATGCTGACCCGCCCATCGCCCGGAGTAACTACGAGCCTCTTTATCCGCTTGGTTGCTCTGTCTATTGTAACGAATATGTCGGCAAAATAGTCCAGTTGCGGCAGCGGCGAGTCGAAATACTGAATAAATACGATGGCGACCATGGTTACGTTTATGTCTTCCCCTCGATTATCTATGGTATACCCGGTCATAACCCGCTTTGCGTTAAGCCGGTTGTCTGTCAGCGGTCTGAAAACGGCTTCGAAGTGCCGCCCTATGCCGTCTTTCGAACTGTAGGTTTCGTCGGGGGTTTTCTTCCCCATTTGACAGAACACATAGGATCCGCCATCGGCAAAGAGATCTTTCAGAGCGTCTATTTGCCTGTTGTTCATGGCCCACGCATACCTCGCCAGCAAGTCGCTGACGGCGTTTCGTTCCTCATTGGCGACATCGCTGACCACGGGTGCGTCCTTCCAATCGTCAGCGGTGGGGCAATCTTGCGCGGCCGCGGCGACAGGCATGCCTAATGCCAGCACTGCCGCTGGAAACAAACATTTGGTAAGCTTTTGCATGGGAACACCTAAATGGCTATGGGCATCTGGACCCAGATAAAGTGAAAGACTGCCAAGCAATTTCAGCGTCAAGCGCTTAGAATTACGCAAAAGAAACGCGACTTCCGCCGCCGATGCGGCGCACGGTCATAGCAACTTTGACTTTCAAAACAGGATATTTCCCGATACTAATGTAGCTCTGCCGAAACAAAAGCGCAAGTTGAGTTGCTGATCATTCGCCACCCATATTAAGGGGTATGATGAGCGATGTCGGAAAATGGCTGCAGGACATGGGGCTCGGCGACCTCGAGCCGGCTTTCGCGCGCGCGCGCGTCGATTTCGAAAGCCTGCATCTCCTGACGGAAGCCGACCTTCGCGAATTGCGAATTCCAGTCGGCCAGCGCCGCAAGCTCATGGCCGCGATCGCGGCCATGGAGAAACCGCCTGCGCCCGACCCCGCTCAAAAAAGGCTTCCCGAGCGCCGTCAACTGACCATTCTCTTTTGCGACATGGTCGGCTCTACCGATTACGCTGCAAGGCTCGATCCCGAAGATTTCAGCCTTCTCACGCGCACCTATCTCAACAGCTGCAACGGGCTCGCGAGATCACATGGCGGCTTCGTTGCAAACTATGTGGGCGATGCGTTTCAGGTTCTATTCGGCTATCCGGTCGCCGAGGAGGATGACGCGGAAAGAGCGCTCGAACTGGCCCTCGACATATTGCGGGTCGTGCCTCAGATCGAGACGCCCGACCATTTGCCTCTCAATGTGAGGATCGGCATTGCAAGCGGCCTCGTCGTGGTCGGTGACGTGGAAGGGGCGCCGGCCGGCGTTTCCACCGTCGCCTTTGGCCCTGTCCCGAATCTCGCCCAGCGGCTTGAAGCGACGGCAGCTCCGCAGACGATCCTGACCGATCAGACCACATACCAGATGGCGCGCGGCTCCTTCCTGTTCAGCGATCTTGGCGAAACGATCCTGAAAGGCTTCAGCAGCCCCGTTCGAATGTGGCGCGTCGAACAGCCCATTTCCGTCGGCACCAGGTTCGCCCGCAAAAGCCATCTGACTGCACTTGTCGGCCGCCGAACCGAGATCGCACAGGTCGTGAACGTCTGGCGGGCGATTGTTGAGGAACGGCGTGGAAGAGCGGTCCTCATCAGCGGCGAGCCGGGCATAGGCAAGTCGCGGCTGCTTTTCGAAGTGAAGGAGGCGCTTGCCGGCGTAAAGACGCTGACTGTCCAGTGCTCGTCAGCCTACGCCAACAGCGCCCTCTTCCCCTTCCTTCAACTGTTTCGCCAGGAAGTGGGTATATCCAACGCCGACCCGCCTGCGATCGCCGCCGGCAAGTTGGAGGCTGCCCTCTGCGTGAGCAGCGTGCCGACCGACGATTCCCTTCCGATCTTCGCGCGATTGCTGAACATCGAGCAGGCCGAGTACCCGCCGTCCACGCTTCCGCCACCCCAGCAACAGCTGACGGTTCGGCAAACCTATATCGACTGGTTGGTGCACCAGGCCGGAGCGGGCCCGATGCTGCTTGCGATCGAAGACGAACAATGGATCGATCCGTCGTCGGCAAACTTGCTCGACAGACTGATCGAAGAGGCCATGAATCTGCCCCTGCTCATCATCGTGACCTCCCGCAATGGCGAGCTGAAATCCGAAAACCGGGGAAATACCGTCGAAGAGATCAGGCTCACACGTCTTTCGCGCGACGAAGCGAACGAACTCGTCCGGAAAGCCGCGTCGGGCGTGCTTCTGGGGGCGGAGCTTACGCGCTCCGTGCTGCGCAGGGCGGAGGGAGTGCCGCTCTTCCTCGAGGAACTTTCGCGGTCGACCGCCGAGCTTGCGGCTTCCTCGGGCTCCCCCCGATCGGGCACTCACGATACCGATCTTGCGGTCCCTAACTCCCTTCAGTCCTCGCTCCTGTCGCGTCTCGACAAGCTCGGACCGGGCAAGAACATAGCGCAGGTCGCGGCGATCATCGGCCGCGAATTCGACGTCCGGATGCTTGCCGACGTTGCCGAAATGCCGATCGAAGCATTGAAGCCCGAGTTGGAGCGCCTGACGGCGGTCGGTCTGGTCGCCCCGCAGCCGTTCTCGGATTGGCCGAGATACAGTTTCACCCACGCGCTCCTTCAGGAGGCGGCGAGCGGCGCGCTGCTGCGGGACAGACGCAGGCAGCTCCATGCGCTGGTCGTGGACGCGATAGAGCGAACGGAACCCTCGGCCGCCGCCGATCACCCGGAAGTTCTGGCCCAGCATCTGGACGAGGCTGGATTGTACGAGCGTGCCGCCGAGCATTGGCTCACGGCCGGTTTGAAGCTCGCCGCGACCTGGGCGAAGCAGGAAGCCGCCAATATGTTCGCCAGAGGACTCGAGTGCATCCGCAAACTGCCCCCGTCTCCGGGTCGCGATCATCTGGAGCTCCGTCTCGAGCTCGAGCGCGGCGATGTCCTCTACGCGACGTTTGGTTTCATGACTCGAGAGGGAAGCAATGCATACCGCAACGTGATGCGCCTCGGCGAGGCGACAGGCGACCCGGAGGCGGCCATCAGGGCTCTCGACGGGCTTTTCGGGACGGCCTTCAATTCCGCCCGGCTCAGGGACGCCGAGTGGGCGAGCGATCAACTCCTCGAGATCGGGCAAAAGCAAGATCACCTTAAGGCACTCGTGCTCGGCAAGCAGTTCCGGGGCATGTGCGCCTTTGCTCGCGGCCGGTTCCGCCAGGCGAAGGCACTGCTCGCGAACGCCCTTCGGCATCGAGAGGAAGCGGATCGGATCGGCAGCGATTTCCCAAGCATGGCGATGATCTACCTCTCCTGGACACTGGAGCTCCTGGGCGAAGAGGAGGACGCGCTTTCGCTCTTCCGGCAGGCGGAATCCGATGCGAGAAAGCAGACCGACTATCGCCTCGCTGCATGCCTCGGCGACGGCTGCATCCTGATGGCGCTGCGCAACGACGCCGAAACGATGGAGCGTCTGATAGACGAGCTCCTCCCGTTGGCAAGGAGGAACGGTTTCCAGCTTTGGCTGAACATGGGATCGTTCTTCTCCGGATGGCTGCTCGCCATGACCCGCAAGGATGTGACGGGCCTTAAGCAGATGCGCCATGTCTGCGACAACATGGGCGAGCAGGAAATCGACAAGACCTGCTATTTGGGAATGCTCGCCAACGGCTATCTTCAGCTCGATCTCCACGCGGAAGCGTCACAAGCGATCGATCAAGCCCTGGAACTCGCAAGGAAAACGGGCGAGAACTATTTCACGGCCGAGCTGTTGCGATTACGGGCCGAACTGCTCGTGCGGGGCGACAGCAAGCTGGAGCGAGGCTACGGGCCGCTCCGCCGTGCAATAGCGCTGGCGCGCAGGCAGGGTGCCAGGACCTGGGAGGCCAAGGCAAGACAGACCCTCGCCGGGTTCGAGGACAGGGAGAGAACGACACAAAGCGATCCGCGTGGGCCTGTCTAGACGGGGTCATAGCGACGTTTTCCGCAATGCAGCAATTTCCCGGGCCGCTCGTCCGTGTTACGACATGGGCGGCTGGCGCATTCGGCCGGCATTGCGAGATGACGAGGGACCATGGCGGCACGCCAGCGCATCATTCCCGTTCGGCGAGAATATAACCGCTGGGTCGCCAACCAGACGCTCGAAGACTATGCGCTGCGCTTCACCGCCAAGAGCGCGCGGCGCTTTTCCTCCGCGCGCATTTCGCAGACGGCGATCGGCGCCATCTCCTTCCTGGCGCTGGAAGCCATCGGCGGCGCCATTACCATGTCCTACGGCACGACCAACGCCATCGTCGCGATCCTCGTCGCGAGCCTGATGATCCTTCTCGTCGGCCTGCCGATCAGCCGCTATGCCATCCGTCACGGCGTCGACATCGACCTTCTGACGCGCGGCGCAAGCTTCGGCTATATCGGCTCGACGATCACCTCGCTCATTTATGCAAGCTTCACCTTCATCCTCTTTGCGATCGAAGCCTCGATCATGTCCGGGGCGCTGGAGCTTGCGCTCGGCATACCGCTCTGGATTGGCTACATCGCCAGCGCCGTCATGGTGATCCCACTGGTCACCCATGGCGTGAAGCTGATCAGCCGGTTCCAGCTCGTCACCCAGCCCTTCTGGATCGTCCTGAACATTCTTCCCTTCGCCTTCATCGCGTTTGCGGACTGGGAGAAGGTCGGTCTGTGGCTCGCCTATGCGGGCATCCATCACGCTTCGGGCCCGCCCGGCACGTTCGCGCCGTTCCATCTCGTCGAATTCGGCGCTGCCTCGGCGGTCATCTTCGCGCTGATGGCGCAGATCGGTGAGCAGGTGGACTTCCTGCGCTTCCTGCCCCCGGACGGCGAGCGCAAGCTCCGCCACCGCATCGCCGTCTTTCTTGCCGGCTCCGGCTGGGTGATCGTCGGCGCGCCGAAGCTGCTGGCCGGCTCCTTTCTGGTCGTCCTGGCGCTCAGCACCGGCGTTCCCTCGACCAGGGCCGCCGACCCGGCGCAAATGTATTACACGGCCTTCGGGTACATCTTCCCGTCGGACACGACCGCCCTCTTGCTGATGGCCGCCTTCGTCGTCGTCTCGCAGCTGAAGATCAACGTGATGAACGCCTATGCGGGCTCGCTCGCCTGGTCGAACTTCTTCTCGCGGCTCACCCACAGCCATCCAGGCCGCGTCGTCTGGCTGGTCTTCAACGTGGCGATCGCGCTCCTCCTGATGGAGCTCGGCATCTATCGTCTGCTGGAGGAGACGCTCGGCATCTTTTCGATCGTCGCCATGGCCTGGCTCTCGACGATCTCCGCCGATCTCTTCGTCAACAAGCCGCTCGGGCTCGCTCCGCCCGGCATCGAGTTCAAGCGCGCTCATCTCTACGACATCAACCCCGTCGGCCTCGGCGCCATGGGCGTCTCGACACTCTTCGCCCTCGTCGCGCATTTCGGCGCGGCGGGCGAAATCGCCGCCTCGCTCGCCCCGTATATCGCGCTCGTAACGGCCTTTATCGTCTCGCCGCTGATCGCCTGGTGGACGGAAGGGAAATTCTATCTCGCCCGCAAGCCGCGCAAGAGCTGGCTTTCCGAACGCGAGATAACCTGCTCGATCTGCGAACACCCGTTCGAACCGGAGGACATGGCCTGGTGCCCGGCCTATGCGGCGCCGATCTGCTCGCTCTGCTGTTCGCTCGACAGCCGCTGCCACGACATGTGCAAGCCAAAGGCGCGTCTGAACACGCAGGTCGCGACCGTGGCCAAGGCGGTACTGCCCGAAACGGTCGTCGCAAAGCTCGCAACAAGGCTCGGCCGCTACGCGATTTCGGCGGTGATCTCGATCACCGGCATCGGCGTCATCCTGGCGATGATCGCCCACCAGACCACGGCCGCCTCTCCCGAAACCGCCGACGTCGTCGAGCGGACCATCGCCATCGTCTTCTTCGTCTTCGCCATCCTTGCCGGCGTAGTGTCCTGGTTCTACGTGCTTGCCCATGACAGCCGGGTCGTTGCGGAAGAGGAATCCTCCCGGCAGAACACGGCTCTACTGAAGGAGATCGCCGCCCACAAGAAGACCGACGCGGCGCTGCAGGATGCCAAGGAGAAGGCCGAGTCGGCCAATCGCGCGAAGAGCCGCTATGTCGTGGGCCTCAGCCACGAACTGCGCACGCCGCTCAATGCGGTGCTCGGCTACGCCCAGATCCTCGAGCGCGACGAGACGATACCGCCGCCGCGGCAGGGAGCGATCAAGGCGATCAGGCGCAGCGCCGACCATCTCTCCGGACTTATCGACGGCCTCCTCGACATTTCCAAGATCGAAGCCGGCAAGCTGCAGGTTTATTCCAACGAGATCAACATTCAGGACTTTTTGGATCAGATCGTCGACATGTTCCGCCCGCAGGCGCAGGCCAAGGGCATCGCCTTCGAGCACAGCCGCGCAGCCTCGCTGCCGCAATATGTCCGCACCGACGACAAGCGCCTGCGGCAGATCCTCGTCAATCTGCTCTCCAACGCCCTGAAGTTCACGGAACGGGGGCGGATCCGCTTCGACGTCGCCTATCGCAGCCAGGTTGCAAGTTTCACCATCGAGGACAGCGGCCACGGCATCAGCGAGAAGGACCTGCCCAGGATCTTCGAGCCCTTCCAGCGCGGCGAGGCGGAATATCGCATGCCGGGCCTCGGCCTCGGCCTGACCATCACGCGCCTGCTCACCCAGACGCTCGGCGGCGAAATCTCCGTAACCAGCGAGAAGGACAAGGGCACGGCCTTCAAAGTCCGGCTGATGCTCTCTGCGGTCGACCGGCCCGCCGCACTCAAGGACCCGGTGCGCAAGATCAAGTCCTACCGCGGGCCACGCCGGACTATTGTCGTGGTCGATGATAATGCGGATCACCGCGACCTGATGCGCGAGCTGCTGACGCCGCTCGACTTCACCGTTCTTGCGGCGGCGAGCGGGGCGGCCTGCCTGGCGCTCGTCGAACATACGAAGCCGGACCTGTTCCTGATCGACATCTCCATGCCCGGCATGAGCGGCTGGGATCTGGTGATGCGACTGAGGGAAGCCGGCCAGAGCGCACCGGCGATCATGCTTTCGGCCAATATCGGCGACGGCTCGGCCGCCGGCGCCGTCGGCCACAACGATGCGCTTGCCAAACCCTTCGGCCTGCGCCAGCTCACCGACAAGCTCGCGATCCACCTGAAACTCGAATGGATCTACGACGACGGCCCGAGGGAAACGTCCGGCACCGACAAGACCACTGCGATGGCGAGCCCCGGTCATCATCATTTGAAAGAATTGATCGAGCTCGGAGAAATCGGTTACGTGAGGGGCATCGAAGCGAAATTGACGGAGATCGCCCTGAACCCCGACAATCGAGCCTTCGCCGAGGCGGCGCGCGCCTATGTCGGGGCATTCGACCTTGCAGGCTATGACGCCTTTCTCAAACAACTGCTCGCCGGGGAGGCGAATGCCCGTGCCTGAGGCAGCGAACGCCCGCGACATCGTACTCCTCGTCGACGATTCACCGGAGGCGCTCGGCTTTTTGACCGAAGCGCTGGAACAGTCGGGCTTTTCCGTATTGATTGCGACCTCCGGCAACGCGGCGCTCAACATCGCCGATCGCATCACACCGGACATCATCCTGCTCGATGCGGTCATGCCCGGCATGGACGGTTTCGACACCTGCATCCGGCTGAAGGCGAATGCTTCCGTCGCCCAGGTGCCCGTGGTCTTCATGACCGGCCTCACCGAGACGGAGCATGTGGTGCGGGCGCTCGAAGCCGGCGGCGTCGACTATCTGACCAAGCCGATCAATATCGACGAGTTGCGCGCCCGCATCCGCGTCCATCTTTCCAATGCGCGCTCCGCCCAGAGCGCCCGTGTCGCGCTGGACGCTGCCGGGCGGCATCTGCTGGCGGTGCGAGGCGATGGAACGGTCCGCTGGTCGACGCCGCAGGCGACCCGCCTCGTCAACGCTGCCACGGGCAGCGACGACGGTCTTGCCTTCGTCGCCGGGCGCATTGCCGAGTGGATGCGGGAGCGGGAGACCAGCGCCGGCGAAAGGCAAGGGACTTTCACACTGCAGCGCGCAAGCCAGACGGGCCTGCAGATCTCCTATCTCGGTGCGATCGGCGCCAATGAATACCTCTTCCGGCTGACGGCCGAGAACGGCATGAGCGACGACGAAACGCTGCGCCAGCACTTCCGGCTCACCCAGCGGGAGTCCGAGGTGCTGCTGTGGATCGCCAAGGGGAAATCCAACCGCGACATCGGCGAGATCCTGGGCTTGAGCTCGCGCACCGTCACCAAGCATCTCGAACAGATATATGTGAAGCTCGGCGTCGAAAACCGGGCCTCGGCGGCGGTGAAGGCGACGCAGGTGCTGCACGGGATCTGATTTGATCTTGTACCGGGTACCACCCTCATCGCAAAAAGCGCGGCCCGGAGAACCGGACCGCGCCAACCGCACCAGCGTGCGGTCTCGCCTTGGGAGGCAAGCTTACTCGGCGGGCTGGACGAGCGTCGGGATGGCCTCGGCAGACGCCTCGCCGCCGAGAGCTGCGGAAAGCTGGGCCTGGTCGAGCTCGCCTTCCCACTTCGCCACCACGATCGTCGCAACCGCGTTGCCCACGAAATTGGTCAGGGCGCGGCATTCCGACATGAAGCGGTCGATGCCGAGGATCAGCGCCATGCCGGCAACCGGCACGGATGGGACGACCGAAAGCGTTGCGGCAAGCGTGATGAAGCCGGCGCCGGTAATGCCGGCCGCACCCTTAGAGCTCAGCATCGCGACGAGGAGCAGCAGGATCTGGTCGCCGTATGAGAGCGGCGTGTCGGTCGCCTGGGCAATGAACAGGGCCGCAAGCGTCATGTAGATGTTGGTGCCGTCCAGGTTGAAGGAATAGCCGGTCGGAATGACGAGACCGACGACCGAGCGCTTGCAGCCGGCCTTCTCCATCTTGTTCATGAGGCCCGGAAGAGCCGCCTCCGAAGAAGACGTCCCGAGCACCAGCAGCAGCTCCTCCTTGATGTAGCGGATGAGCGAGAGGATCGAGAAGCCGTTATAGCGTGCCACCGCGCCGAGCACGATGAAGACGAAGAGAAGCGACGTCAGATAGAAGGTGCCGATCAGCATGGCGAGATTGGCGATCGAGGCGATACCGTATTTGCCGATGGTGAAGGCCATGGCGCCGAAGGCGCCGATCGGGGCGGCCTTCATGAGGATCGCAACGAGCCGGAAGATCGGAAGCGTCAGCGCCTGCAGGAAATCGACCACAGGCTCGGCTTTCTTGCCGACGATCGCCAGCGAAATACCGAAGAGCACCGAGATGAACAGGACCTGCAGGATGTCGCCCTCGGCAAAGGCGCCGACGAGCGTCGTCGGGATGATGTTCATCAGAAAGCCGGTGATCGACTGCTCATGCGCCTTCTCGGCATAGGTCGCGACCGCCTTGGCGTCCAGCGAGGCCGGATCGATATGCATGCCAGCGCCTGGCTGCACGACGTTTGCGACGACGAGTCCGACGAGAAGCGCGAGGGTGGAGAAGGCGAGAAAGTAGATCATCGCCTTGCCGGCCACGCGGCCGACCTTGGCGAGATCGGTCATGCCGGCAATGCCTGTCGCGACCGTCAGGAAGATCACCGGCGCGATGATCATCTTCACAAGCCTGATGAAGGCGTCGCCGAGCGGTTTGAGCTCCGTGCCGATGTCCGGATAGAAATGCCCGAGCAGGATGCCCGCGGCAATCGCCGCCAGCACCTGAACATAGAGATGGCGGTAAAGGGGTGTCTTGCCGCGGACCTCCGCGGGATGTTCGATGATCATGATATCCTCCACGTGGCAGGCCCAGTCCGGCAACATGCCGGGCCTCCCGGGCCGCTTTCCGAAGATCGACAGCAGTGGCTGCCTTGCGGACTGGTCAGCAACATGCGTGCCAGTTTGCCGCGGAAGGTCGATGCGATTGAATCCATGACATTTTTGGAAGCGAAGCTCGCTTGCTATTCGGAGACATGTGCGGATTCCCGCACAGAAATGCTGGCGCGCTGGGCGAAAACATGCACAATGCTCGCATGGTCAAACTTCCTGCAGAAGCGGGCGATCCGCATTCGCTTCGTCGCCGGGCCCGACAGTCCTGGTTCGTTTTCGCGGCAGTCGCGCTGGTCCTTCTGGCAGCCGGCCTTCTTCTTGCGCGAGACTACGGCCGGTCGCAGGCGCTCGTCGCCCTTGCCGGTCAGAGCCGGATCGACGCCAGCCTGAAAGCCTCGCTTCTTCGGGCAGTCGTGGAACGGCAGCGCGCCCTGCCGCTCGTCCTCGCCGACGACGCAGCCATTCGCGGCGCATTACTTTCGCCTGACAGGCAGTCGCTCGACCGCATCAACCGCAAACTCGAGGCCCTGGCGACAAGCGCCGAAGCCGCGGTCATCTATCTGATCGACCGGAGCGGCGTCGCCGTCGCAGCCAGCAACTGGCAGGAGCCGACGAGCTTCGTCGGCAACGACTATGCCTTCCGCGATTATTTCCGGCTCGCCGTCCGCGACGGCATGGCCGAACATTTCGCCATGGGCACGGTCAGCAAACGGCCCGGGCTTTATATCTCCCGGCGTGTCGACGGGCCTGGCGGTCCGCTGGGGGTAATCGTCGCCAAGCTCGAATTCGACGGGGTCGAGGCGGATTGGCAGGCCTCCGGCAAGCCGGCCTATGTCACCGACCGGCGCGGCATCGTCCTCATCACCAGCCTGCCCTCCTGGCGCTTCATGACCACGAAGCCGATCGCCGAAGACCGGCTGGCGCCCATTCGCGAAAGCCTGCAGTTCGGCGATGCACCGCTGCTGCCGCTGCCCTTCAGGAAGATCGAAGCGCGGCCCGATGGCTCCTCTACGCTCGACGCCCTGCTGCCGGGCGACTCCACAGCAGCCTTCCTGCGCGTGGAAACCATGGTGCCGTCGACGAACTGGCGGCTCGAGCAGTTATCGCCGCTGAAGGCGCCGCTTGCCGCGGGTGCGCGGGAAGCGCAGCTCCTCACCCTAGCCGCGCTCGTACCGCTTCTCGCGCTTGCGGCATTGCTCCTGCGCCGTCGCCAGGTAATCGCCATGCGCAGCGCCGAAGAGCGGCTGGCCCGCAATGCGCTGGAGGCGAGCGTCGAGGAGCGAACGCGTGACCTGCGCATGGCGCGCGACCGGCTTGAAACCGAGATCGCCGACCATCGGCAGACCACCGAGAAGCTCCAGGCCGTGCAGCAGGACCTCGTCCAGGCGAACCGGCTGGCGATCCTCGGCCAGGTAGCCGCCGGCGTTGCCCATGAGATCAACCAGCCGGTCGCCACCATCCGCGCCTATGCGGACAATGCCCGCACCTTTCTCGACCGTGGCCAGAGCGCCACCGCCGCCGAGAACATGGAAAGCATCGCCGAACTCACCGACCGCGTCGGCGCCATCACCGACGAACTGCGCCGCTTCGCCCGCAAGGGCCATTTCGCCGCCGGGCCGACCGCGATGAAGGACGTTATCGAGGGTGCGCTCCTGCTGCTCCGCAGCCGATTTGCCGGGCGGATGGACGCAATCCGCATCGATCTGCCGCCCGATGGCCTCCAGGCGCTCGGCAACCGCATCCGGCTGGAGCAGGTCTTGATCAACCTTCTGCAGAATGCGCTGGAAGCGATCGGCGACAGCGAGAACGGCGCGATCCAGGTGCGCTGCGAGGAGATGGCCGGCGGCATCGCCCTGACCGTCGCCGACAACGGCCCCGGGATTGCAGCAGATGTCCGCGAAGAGCTGTTCACGCCGTTCAACACTTCGAAGGAAGACGGGCTGGGCCTCGGTCTCGCGATCTCCAAGGAGATCGTCTCCGACTATGGCGGGACGATCGAGGTCGAAAGCGACCCCTCCGGAACGACATTTACCGTAAATCTCAAGAAGGCCTGAGCGATGAGCGCCGCCCCATCCGTGTTCCTGATCGATGACGACCGTGATCTGCGCAAGGCGATGCAGCAGACGCTCGAGCTTGCGGGCTTCACCGTCTCGCCCTTCGCCAGCGCGACCGAGGCGCTCGCCGAACTTTCCGCCGACTTCGCGGGCATCGTCATCAGCGATATCCGCATGCCGGGGATGGACGGGTTTGCCCTTTTCCGCAAGATCCTGGCGCTCGACCCGGACCTGCCGATGATCCTCGTTACCGGGCACGGCGACATACCGATGGCGGTGCAGGCGATCCAGGACGGCGCCTATGACTTCATCGCCAAGCCGTTTGCCGCCGACCGTCTTGTCCAGAGCGCGCGGCGCGCAGAGGAGAAACGGCGCCTCGTAATGGAGAACCGGGCGCTGCGCCGCACGGCCGAAGCCGCCTCCGAAGGCCTGCCGCTGATCGGCCAGACGCCGGCCATGGAGCGGCTTCGCCAGACCCTGAAACACATCGCCGACACAGATGTCGATGTGCTGGTTGCCGGCGAGACGGGCAGCGGAAAGGAGGTCGTCGCCACGCTCCTGCACCAGTGGAGCCGGCGCAGGACCGGCAATTTCGTCGCTCTGAACTGCGGCGCTCTGCCCGAGACGGTGATCGAAAGCGAGCTCTTCGGCCACGAGCCCGGCGCCTTTACCGGCGCCCTCAAGAAGCGGGTCGGCCGCATTGAGCATGCGAGCGGCGGCACGCTCTTCCTCGACGAAATCGAGGCGATGCCGCCGGCAACCCAGGTGAAGATGCTGCGCGTGCTGGAAGCACGCGAGATTACGCCGCTCGGCACCAACCTGACCCGCCCCGTCGACATCCGCGTCGTCGCCGCAGCCAAGGTCGACCTCGGCGATCCGGCCGCGCGCGGCGATTTCCGCGAGGATCTCTATTACCGGCTGAACGTCGTGACGCTATCGATCCCGCCCTTGCGCGAACGGCGCGACGACATCCCTCTCCTCTTCTCCCACTTCCTGGCCCGCGCCTCGGAACGCTTCGGCCGCGAAGTGCCCGCGATCTCGGCTGCCATGCGCGCCTACCTGGCCACGCATTCCTGGCCGGGCAATGTGCGCGAGCTTTCGCACTTCGCCGAACGGGTGGCGCTGGGGGTGGAGGGAAACCTGGGAGCTCCGGCCGCAGCGCCTGCCTCAAGCGAAGCGACTCTGCCGGAAAGATTGGAGCGCTATGAGGCCGACATCCTCAAGCAGGCCCTCACGGCCCATCGCGGCGACGTCAAGGAGACGCTGCAGGCCCTCGGCATCCCCCGCAAGACTTTTTACGACAAGCTGCAGCGCCATGGGATCAACCGGGCGGACTATGTCGAACGCGCAGGCGCGAAGAGTGGCGATGCGTAGTGCTGGGCATTGCCCCTCCCCCCTGTGGGCCCCCTGTGGGTAGGGGTTGGGGAGGGGCGTTCTCTCGGTTCAGACCGGGTAGATTGTCGACATTTTGGACCGCGACGATTGTCGACCATCAAACGGTTGAACACACTTGCACGTCGTCTTCGCCCCGCCTGCGGGGAGAAGGCCGCTATTCCGCCGTCGCCTCGAAGTCGACCCTGTCGAGAAGCAGGAGCGGATTTTGCGAAGCGACCGCGAATTCGAGCGCGCCGATTCCGTTCGCGGATTTGGATTTGACCGTCAACGTGAATATCCCCGGTTTGGCAATGAACTGCGAAGCCGCGTCCAGCACCTGCTGCAACCGAGGCTCCTGCGCGGCAAGCTGCTGCAACGCCACCGACGCCGTCATCGTGAGCATGCCGCGCGCCTGATCCTCCGTCATGTCGTTTTGCTCGGCATAGGCCCTTAGGCCCTTGGCGGCGAGACCTTTGTCCTCGACCTTCAGCTTTGCTTCACGGACGGTGAGCCCAAACAGCGCCGCTCGCATCTTCGCCTCGTCGCCGGAAAAGAATTCGCCGCTCACGCCTCCCAGCAGGCCGGAGACGGAAAAGCCGCCGATATCTTTTCCACTTGTGGAGATATCCCTGACGACCAGAGTCTGGTTCGACTCATCCCAGGCGGCTTCGATGTTGGACGACAGGACCACCTCGTTGAAGCCGAGGCTGCGAAGCTGCGCGAACGGCTCCTCGCGCATATGATCCGGGATCGGCAGGGTCAGATCCTGATATCTGATGCGGATGTCGGTCGGAATGCCGTTGCGGGGCTTCGTCAGCGCCAATTCGTAATCCTTGAGTGAGAAGCGGACGCGCCGCGACACCGAATCCCGTGCGTCGCTCTCGGCATCTTCGGCTCCTGTATCGGGCAGATCGGTGTCCAGACCCGCCAGTCGGATCGTACCGAATTCCGGCAATAGTGTCGTGAAGGGAAAACTCTCGCGCTGCTGCTCGTCAAGCGCGACCATCTTTTGCAGACCCTCCAAGGTCGAATTCCAGGAAAATCCCGAAATGCTCGCTTCCGAGACCTTGATGTAGTCCGCGCCCTCTCCCATCAAGAGGCCATTCAGCGTGCCGTCAAGCTTTCGTCCATCGACCTGGAGAGCGAGGCGATCAATCGAAACCTTGATTCTCTCGCCTTTGTCACCGTCCTTCATCGGCGCGTCGATCATCAAGCCGAGCATTTCCATGTCGGCCCTCTTTGTCATATCGACAATCGACAAAATCCGGTTCAAATAGGCTTGGCGTTCCACCGGCGGCAGTTCATCGGGCGCCGAGACCGACTTCAGCTTTTCCAGCGTCTCGACCAGCGGCTCGGCCGGCATTCGCATGCTGATGCCGCTGCTGCGAAGCTCGTCATAGCCAAAGCTCGTCTCGCCATCCGAGAAGGCGATGTCCTTTACCGAAATCGGCCCATAGACAGGCTTTGCCTCCTTGTCGTCCGGGCCGGCTTTTTCGGTATAGAGCCGCGCCAGATAGGCGGCATCGATATCCTGCGCCGTCACGGCTCCGATGGAGCCCGCCACCCTATTCTTCTTGCCGGCCTCTCCCCCAGAAATGTCCACGGCAACTTCGAAGCTGCCGCCGCTCGCCGAATAGCGGGCGATACGCCCATCGGCGATGCCTTCCGAGACCACATTCTTGTAGATCAGCTTCTGTTCGCTCCCGGCAACGCTCTGGGCGACGACGATCTCCGGGGCGGAGATGCGCCTTGCCGTGAAAAGCTCTACCCGCTTGGAGATCGACAATTCGCTCTTCCCGCCGAACATCTGCTCCAAGGTACCGCGATCGAAATCTGCTTCTTCGACGACAGCGCGCGGGACAGAGACCGTGCCGAACGCAGTCTTGAGCTCAAGGCCGCTTACTTCGAGCATGCCCTCGAGGAAAAAGATGTTCGGCCGCCCGTCAATCGCGGCGATACGAACGTCCGACCCCTCCTTCAGCGGCAGGGCCACGTCGCGCAGATGAATTCGCCCAAGGAAATCCGCTTCGACGCTGCCCGCCTTGCCGCCCCGCTCGGCGATCATCCTGCTCACGCGATTTTCTACGATGGTCTTGTAGCCGGCCATGCCGGCGGCCGTGATTGCTATCACCGCAACTGCGGCCCAAAGCGCCTTGCGTCTCTTTTTTCCTGTCCCTGTCTCAGCTTGCCCCACGACAATCGTCCTTCTGCTACGCGCTTCGCCGCGCCCCATTCGTGACGGGTGATTAGATGTAAGGCGCTGCATTTGCAAGCTTGGCGGGAGGGCAATCCAGGCAGATGACCGACGCCGCGACTTTCCTCGCCGGGACCGAACAGCGCCGGAGGCGGCCATTCAAAAACCATCTTGACGCCGCGCCGATAACCGTCCCTAATTGCGCCATTCACCAGGGGGGTCCCGGCAAGGGGCTGAGATACTGCTGTAGCGCGCAGTGACCCGTTGAACCTGATCCAGTTCATACTGGCGTAGGGACGGTGCAGACGTGCGACAGCCAGGAATCCGTGTACCCGCGATCCGTCGGCCAAACGTCTTTTCATCCTTCCGGCTTCAGAACTGGGTCTCCAACGCGAAAACTTTGGAGCCTCAAGATGAATCTAGTCAAACCTCTCACCGCGGCGCCCTCCGTCACGCAAGGACCGCTTCCCGCATCCCGCAAGGTCTATAAGCCGGGCGAGATCCATCCCGACATCCGCGTGCCGATGCGCGAGATCGCGCTGCATCCGACCTCCGGCGAGCCGCCGGTCACGGTTTACGATTCCTCCGGCCCCTACACGGTCGAAAATGCCGATATTCGCATCGACGCGGGCCTGCCGCGCCTTCGCAGCGACTGGATCCTCGAGCGCGGCGATGTCGAAAGCTACGACGGCCGTGCGGTGAAGGCCGAGGACAACGGCTTTGCGACCGGCGAAAGGCTGACGCCGGAATTCCCGGTTCGCAATCGGCCGCTCAAGGCCAAGCCGGGAAAATCGGTCACCCAGCTCGCCTATGCCCGTGCCGGCATCGTCACGCCGGAGATGGAGTTCATCGCTATTCGCGAAAATCTCGGCCGGAAGGCCGCGAAAGAGGCGCTCGCCCGAGACGGCGAAAGCTTCGGTGCCTCGGTCCCCGATTTCGTGACGCCGGAATTCGTGCGCCAGGAGGTGGCCGCCGGCCGGGCGATCATTCCGGCCAACATCAACCATCCGGAAGCCGAGCCGATGATTATCGGCCGCAACTTCCTGGTGAAGATCAATGCGAATATCGGAAATTCCGCCGTCACCTCATCGATGGCCGAAGAGGTGGAGAAGATGGTCTGGGCGACGCGCTGGGGCGCCGATACGGTCATGGACCTCTCCACCGGCCGCAACATTCACAACATTCGCGAATGGATCATCCGAAATTCGCCGGTGCCGATCGGCACGGTGCCGCTCTATCAGGCGCTGGAAAAGGTAAACGGCATCGCCGAGGACCTTTCCTGGGAGGTTTTCCGCGACACGCTGATCGAGCAGGCGGAACAGGGCGTCGACTATTTCACCATCCATGCCGGCGTCAGGCTTCACTATATCCCGCTCACCGTGGATCGCGTCACCGGCATCGTCTCGCGCGGCGGGTCGATCATGGCCAAATGGTGCCTGCATCACCATCGCGAAAGCTTCCTTTACGAGCATTTCGAGGAGATCTGCGACATCTGCCGCGCCTATGACGTCTCCTTCTCGCTCGGCGACGGCCTGCGTCCCGGCTCGATCGCCGACGCGAACGACCGGGCCCAGTTCGCGGAGCTCGAAACGCTCGGCGAACTGACGAAGATCGCCTGGGCCAAGGATTGCCAGGTGATGATCGAAGGGCCGGGCCATGTGCCGATGCACAAGATCAAGGAGAACATGGACAAGCAGCTCGCCGTCTGCGGCGAAGCGCCCTTCTATACGCTCGGGCCGCTCACCACCGATATCGCTCCCGGCTACGACCACATCACGTCAGGCATCGGAGCGGCGATGATCGGCTGGTTCGGCACCGCCATGCTCTGCTACGTGACGCCGAAGGAACATCTGGGCCTGCCCGACCGCAACGACGTCAAGACCGGCGTCATTACTTACAAGATCGCCGCCCATGCCGCCGATCTTGCCAAAGGGCACCCGGCCGCCCGAACCCGCGACGATGCGCTGTCGCGCGCCCGCTTCGAGTTTCGCTGGGAGGACCAGTTCAACCTCTCGCTCGACCCCGAGACCGCGCGCAATTTCCACGACGAGACGCTGCCGAAGGAGGCGCACAAGGTTGCGCATTTCTGCTCCATGTGCGGGCCGAAATTCTGTTCGATGCGGATTTCCCACGACATCCGCGCCGAGGCGCAGAAGGAGGGCCTCGAGGCCATGGCGGCCAAATATCGCGACGGCGGCGACCTCTACATGCCTGTCGATGAAAGCAATGCCGCGCCCGCTGGAGAATGAGATGCGGGTGCTGATCAGAGGGGCCGGTGTTGCCGGCCTCACCGCCGCCCATGAACTTCTCGCGCGCGGCGCCGAAGTAACGATCATCGAAAGTGCCGCCGGCTTTACCGGGGCTGCTTCCTGGTATGCGGGCGGCATGCTCGCCCCCTGGTGCGAGCGCGAAAGCGCCGAGGAAACCGTCCTGACGCAGGGGATCGGCGCCGCCGACTGGTGGGAAGCCGCCCTCCCTGCCGGTTCCGTGCACCGCAACGGCACGCTCGTCGTGGCGCAACCCCGTGACGGAGCCGAACTCAAGCGCTTCGCCTCGCGAACCTCCGGCTTCCGCTCGCTCGATGCGGAGCAGATCGCAGCGCTGGAACCGGCTCTCGCCGGCCGCTTCCGGCAGGCGCTGTTCTTCCCGCAGGAGGCGCATCTCGACCCGCGCCGGGCACTTTCGGCGCTCCGGCAGGGGCTGGCGGTACGCGGCGCGGCGTTCGCCGACGGGGACATGGACGAACGCGGTTTCGCGCTCACCGTCGACTGCACCGGAGCGTCGAGGATCGGCGGGATCGACGGGCTTCGCGGCGTTCGCGGCGAGATGGCCTATCTGCAGACGGACGAGGTGACGCTCTCGCGCCCCGTGCGCATGCTGCATCCCCGCATCCCGCTCTATATCGTGCCGCGCGGCGGCGGCCTCTTCATGTGCGGCGCAACGATGATCGAGAGCGACGACGCCGGGCCGATCACCACCCGCTCGCTGATGGAGCTGTTGAACGCCGCCTATGCGCTCCATCCGGCTTTCGCCGAAGCGCGACTTGTCGAGACCGGCACGGGCGTGCGTCCCGCTTTTGCCGACAACCTGCCGCGGGCCTCGCGCCGTGAAAACACGATTACCGTCAACGGCCTCTATCGGCACGGCTTCCTCCTCTCCCCTGCCATGGCCGGGGAGGTGGCGGCACTGGCCCTTGGCGAAGAGATACCGAGAGGAGATATCAGATGAAGCTGACCATCAACGGCGAGGAACATGAGCTTCAGGCCACGACGCTCGCCGAACTCTTGCAGCGGCTCGAATTCGAGGGCGACTGGCTGGCGACCGCCGTCAACGGCGAACTCGTCCGGAAGGCCGACCGCGTCGATCACCGGCTGCAGGACAGCGACCGGATAGAAATCCTGTCGCCGATGCAGGGAGGCTGACGATGCCGCTGTTCTATGAAATCGAAATCCGGTCGCGGCTCCTGCTCGGAACCGCCCGCTATCCCTCGCCGGCCGTGCTCGCCGAAGCGGTGCGGCGGTCGGGCACCGATATCGTCACGGTCTCGCTCCGCAGGGAGACAGCCGGCGGGCGCCAGGGCGGCGCCTTTTTCGAGCTGATCCGTGAGCTTGGCGTGCGCGTGCTGCCCAACACCGCCGGCTGCCATTCCGTCTCGGAGGCCGTGCTGACCGCCAGGATGGCGCGCGAGGTGTTCGGCACCGACTGGATCAAGCTGGAAGTGATCGGCCATCAGGACACATTGCAGCCGGACGTCTTCGGTCTCGTCGAGGGGGCTCGCATCCTCACCGGGGAAGGCTTCCAGGTGTTCCCCTATACGACGGACGACCTCGTCGTCGCCGAAAGGCTGCTGGAGGCGGGCTGCCAGGTGCTGATGCCCTGGTGCGCGCCGATCGGCAGTGCCATGGGACCGCAGAATGTGCAGGGCCTGCGCGCCATGCGCGCGGAATTTCCCGACGTGCCGCTGATCGTCGACGCCGGCATCGGCCGCCCTTCCCACGCGACGACCGTCATGGAGCTCGGCTACGACGCGGTCCTGCTCAACACGGCCGTTGCCGGCGCTGCCGATCCCGCCGCCATGGCCGAAGCCTTCGCCAAGGCGATCGATGCCGGGCACGCGGCTCACGGCGCCGGCATGCTCGAGCCGCGCGACATGGCCGTCCCCTCCACCCCCCTTATCGGAAAGGCAGTCTTCTCGTGAAACTCGATCCCTTTTATCTGATCGTCGACAGCGCCCAATGGATAGAACTGCTGGTGCCGCTCGGCGTCAGGCTCGTCCAGCTCAGGATCAAGAACCGGAGCGAGGAAGACATCCGCCACGAGATACGCGCCGCCAGGGCGGTTTGCGCCGCCCATGAATGCCAGCTGATCGTCAACGACTACTGGCAGCTGGCGATAGAGGAAGGCTGCGATTTCATCCATCTCGGTCAGGAGGATCTCGCGGAGGCCGATCTTGCCGCCATCCGCGCCGCAGGGCTCAAGCTCGGCGTCAGCACCCATGACGAGGCGGAACTGGCGAAGGCTCTCGCAGCCGAACCGGACTACGTCGCGCTCGGGCCGATCTACCCGACGATCCTCAAGAAGATGAAGTGGGCGCCGCAGGGGCTGGAGCGGCTTTCCGCCTGGCGCGAGCGCGTTCACCCGCTCCCGCTCGTCGCCATCGGCGGCCTCAACACGGAGCGGATCGAAGGCGTCTTCGCGCATGGCGCCGACAGCGCCGCCGTGGTGACGGACATCACGCTGAATGCCGATCCGGAGGGAAGGACAAGGGAGTGGATACGGAAGACGGAGGCGTGGCGTTAGCAGTACGTCGAGAGGGAAACGACCCAGCATCATCGGCTCGAAGCGGCGCTTGACATTTGTCACTAGTGATGAACTATGTCAGTTTCTTCGCCCGAAGGTCCTCCATGCCGATCCGCGCCAATGATCAGATCATCCACAAGGCCGCATGGCTCTACTACACGCACGGCCTGCGCCAGGATGAAGTCGCCCAACGCCTGGAAATCTCGCGTGCTTCCATCGCCATGTATCTGCGCAAGGCACGCGAGATGGGCATAGTCACCATCACCACCTCGACGGAACTCTTCTCCGACGACGTCCTTGCCCGCGAACTGGAAGATGCCGCAGGGCTAACGAGTGTCTGGATCGTACCCGAGGACCGGCAGGCCATGGACCCGGCCGTCGAGATGCCGGTGGTCGCGGCCTCGGTTTTCCTGGAGCTCATCAACAAGGGCGACAGGATCGGGGTCGCCTGGGGGCGCACCGTGTACCACATAGCGGACGTCATGCCGTTTGCCGATCTTCGGGGCGTGTCGGTCGTGCAACTCTGCGGCAATCTCGGCGCTCCCTACTCCTACCGCCCGGATCAGTGCACCACGGAAATCGCCCGCCGTCTCAATGCGGAAGGCATCAATTTCTATGCGCCCCTCGTCCTCTCATCCGAGCGGCTTGCCGAGGAGTTGCGCCGCGAGCCAGTCATCAGGGAGCAACTAGCGACGATTTCGGACTGCAAGCTCGCGCTCTACTCCGTCGGGGGTATCGAGGAAGACAGCCACCTCGTCAAGTGCGGTGCCCTTTCGGCGAAAGACATGCATGCGATGGGCAAAAGGGGGGCGGCCGGCGTTATCGCCGGACAACTGATCGACCTCGACGGCCAGTGGATGGACTGCGCGCACAACCGACGCTGCATTTCGGCAGACCTCGACTCCATCCGCGCGATCCGGAAGCGCATGCTGGTGGTGCAGGAGGACAGCAAGTTCGAGCCGCTGATGGCGGCTCTGAAGGGCGGGTTTGCTTCGCATCTCATCGTTACCGCCTCAATGGCGCGACGGATCATGGACCGCTGGAGCCGCAATCGTTGAACGGGCGCCGAGCGTCCATCCGGACGCGCGGCGCACGTAATCAGGGCTTCGGCATCCAGGCCGGCATGGCGACGTCGGCATGAGCGAACTGCGGCAGCTTCATGCCGAGTTCTTCCATGTTCTTGATGTCCTGATCGCTCAGGTCCTTCTGGGTGATCAGCGTCGGCGGCACGATCACCTGACGCCCGGGGTTCTCGCCGGCAAGCAGCATGGCGAGCGAACGCACCGAGACCTGGCCGACGACGGCGGGGTTCGTCGCGGCGGTCGCCACCCAGGCCGAGCCCGCCTCCCGCATGGCGGCGATGTCCGAGGTCGAGATATCGGCCGAGTAGATCTTCACGCTGGAGGAGAGGCCCGCCTCGTCGACCGCGATCTTCACGCCCTTGGCGAATTCGTCATAGGGGGCGAACATGACAGTGATGTCCGGGTTGGCTGAAATCACGGAACGGGCCTGGTTGGCGACGGAATTGGCGATCGGGTTGTCCATGGTGCCGAATTGGGCAGCTTCCTCGATGCCGGAATATTTCTTCTTGAATTCCTTCCAGGTCTCGTCGCGGCGGTCGAGCGGGGCGATCCCGGCGACGTAGACGTAACCGGCCCTAAAGCTCTCGCCGTTATCCTTGACCGCCTGTTCGAGGGCGAGACGGGCGAGGTCGCGGTCGGACTGTTCGATCTGCGGAATCTTCTCGTTCTCGACATTGACGTCGAAGGCGACGACCTTGATGCCGGCATCGACCGCGCGCTCTGCAGCTTCCTTCATGGATTCGGTCAGGCCGTGCTGGATAATGATGCCATCCACTCCGAGCGCTATCGCCTGATCGACCATATCGGCCTGGAGCGCGGCGTCTTGACGGCTGTCGAATATCTGAAGCCGGACGCCGAGCGCCTTGGCCTGCGCCTCGACGCCTGCAAGATAGGACTGAAAGAAGTCGCCGGTCGAAAGATAACGCACGAGCGCGATCTTCACGTCGCCGGGCTTGTCGAACGGCTTCGGCATGTCGGCGGCAAGGGACGGCACGGCGAAGGCAGCCGCGCCCATAAGCGCGAGCGTCCATCTGCCCAGGGTTCTGCGATTGATGTCCATGTCAGTCTCCTCCACTGATGAACTTTGACGGTCCGCCGAGGTCTCCTCAGCGTTTGCCTCTTTTCGAGAGCGCAAAGGTAAAGATCAGGGCGACGACGAGCACGGCGCCCTTTATGAAATCCTGCGTGTAGTAAGGCGCGTTCATCATCGTCAGGCCCTGCAGGAGGATGCCGACGAAAAGCGCGCCGACGGCCGTTCCGAAAGCGTTCGGCTTGGCCGCGCCCAGCACGGCAAAACCGATCAGCGCGGCGGCGACGGCGTCGAGCAGCAGGCTGTTTCCGGAAGCGATATCGCCGCGGCCGAGGCGTGCTGCGAGCAGAATGCCGCCGATAGAGGCGAAGACGCCGGAAATGACGTAGGCCGAGATCTTGTAGGCATTGACCGGCGCCCCCGCGAGCGCGGCCGCGCGCTCGTTGGATCCGACCGCATACATTATGCGGCCGAAGCGGGTGTATTCAAGGAAGAACCAGATCGCTATGGCGAGCACCACGAGCACCACGACCGAGACCGGCACTAGGTTGGGCAGGACGAGATCGAAGCGGTGGCGCCCGAGCGCCAGGAAAGCAGGACTGAAAGTGCCGGTCGCGACCGAACCGTCGGGCAGCGTCATGCCCGCGGCAATCGAACGGCCCTCGGTCGGAATGCGCTGAAGGCCGAGCAGCAGGAACATCATGCCGAGAGTAGCCAAAAGGTCCGGAACGCGCATGTAGACGATGATGAAGCCGTTGATCAGGCCGACGAGCGCGCCGACGGCGAGGCAGACGAGCGCCGCCGTAAAGGCGTCGCCCCCCATCACCACCATGACATAGGAGGAAGCCATCATCGCCGTGGTGGCGACCGAGCCTATGGAGAGGTCGAACCCCCCGACGACAAGCGTCGCCGTCACGCCGAGGGCGAGAATGCCGGTGATCGACACGGATTGCAAAATGAAGACGGCACTTTGAGGGGAGGCAAAACCTCCGGTTACGAGCGAGAAATAGAGAACCATGCCGGCGAGCAGCATGAGGAAACCGTACTTGATCGCGGTTTCCCTGATACCCCAAGTGCCTGGAAGTACGGGGGCCGCGGCGGGTTTGCTCTGTTCACTGCTCATGATGCATGACCTGCTGATGGGATTGACCGGCGAACTCCGACAGCAGGCGCTCGACATCGACGTCAGTGTTTCGATGTTCGCCGACGATGGTCTGCTCCGACATGACGAGGATGCGGTCGGCGATCTCGAATGCTTCGTCGAGTTCGGTCAGGAAGAGGATGGTGGAACGGCCCGCGGCCGAGATGCGCAGCTTGTTGCCGATGTCCCGGCGGGCGGCGATGTCGACGCCCTGGAAAGGCTCGTCGAGGATGAGCAATCGCGAAGGCTCGCAGAGCCAGCGCCCGACCATCACCTTCTGCTGGTTTCCGCCCGAAAGGGTCTGCATCTCGTCGCGTTCGTTTCGGCAGATGACGCCGAGTGAGGTGATCTGCCCGCGCGCCTTGGCCCTTTCGGCCCTGCGGTTCGATATGCCGAAGCGGGAGAGCTTGCTCAGGAACGGCAGGCTGATGTTCTCATAAATGTTGAAATCAGGCACGATGCCGCTTTCCGCGCGGTCCTTCGCAACGAGGAAAACGCCGCGCGCAATCGCCTGACCGGTTGTCCTCGGCGCATAGCGCAAGCCGTCAAGCGTCATTTCGCCGGCCAGCGGGAAGCGCGCCCCAAACAGCGTTTCGGCAAGCGCCGTCTTGCCGACGCCCACCAAGCCCGTGACCGCGACAATCTCGCCATCGAGGAGATCGAAGTCGAAAGGCCGCGCTTGGTCGGAGAGCTTCAGTCCGCGCACCTTGAAGATCGGCCCGCCGGCCTTGTGCACCGCGGTTCTGCCAGCCGCAATCTTGCGGCCCAGCATCGCGTCGACGGCCCCCTCATAGTCGAGATCCGGCCCTTCGAAACGGCCCGTGATCCGGCCATCGCGAAGCGAGACGATACGGTCGGCGAGGCGACGGATATCCGACATGCGGTGCGAGATATAGAGAATGGCGACGCCGCGTGCCTTTAGCCGGTCGACGAGACCGAAGAGGCGGTCCGCTTCGGCGCTCGAGAGGGAGGATGTCGGCTCGTCGAGGATAAGCACCTTCGGCTCATGCGACATCGCCCGGGCAATCGCCACCATCTGCCGGTCGGCAAGCGTCAGGTCGTTGACGTTGGCGGCAAGGTCGATGGAGAGCCCCATATGGGCGGCGACCGCAGCCGCCTCGCGTCGGACGCGCCGCGGATTGAAGAAGAACCGCGAGCCACGCCCGTTAAGCCGGTCGAACGTCAGATTGGTTGCGACGTCGAGGTCGGCGATGACCCCGTCATTGATGTTCTGATGGACGGTGACGACGCCGGCGCGGATCGCCTCGGCGGGCGTTCCCGGCTCGTAAGCTGCATCGGCAAGCGTGATCGCGCCGGAGTCGCGCGCATAGACGCCGGAGAGAATACGCACGAGGGTGGATTTTCCGGCGCCGTTGGCGCCCATCAAAATCGTTGCCGCGCCGGCCTTAAGATCGAGATCCACCCCTTGGAGGACCTGCACGGCTCCAAAGGATTTGCGCACGCCCTCGATGCGAAACACTGCCTGTCCGCTCATTGTCTCCTCCCGACGCTGCACGTTAGGATAGGCCTTAATCAAATGTCAAGGCCATTGACATTTGCTAGAATGGTGCCTTAGCTGTATCAATGGCGGTGGTGGGTGGAGGCCGCGCCTGCGAGGAGGACGATATGGACAAGCAAGTCTTCGAGGCGCTCAGCGCCGAGACATTGCCGCATAGGCTCGGCGGCAATTCCGCTCTCCGCGAGAAGATCGGCGATGACGTCACGCACTGGACCGTCAAGGAGGTCGGCGACGGCAATCTCAACCTCGTGTTCATCGTCACGGGCAGCAAAGGCACGGCGGTCGTGAAACAGGCGTTGCCCTATGTGCGCCTTGTCGGCGAGAGCTGGCCGCTGCCTCTGAAACGCTCCTTCTTCGAATACCACGCACTGGTGCGCCAGGCTGCGCGTGCTCCCGGTATGGTGCCGGAGATTTTCTTCTTCGACGAGACGCAGGCGCTGATCGTCATGGAGTATCTGACGCCGCACGTCATCCTGCGCCGCGCGCTGATCGAGGGGCGCGAACTGCCCAACATAGGCTGCGATCTCGGCCTCTTTGCCGCACGCACGCTTTTCCGCGGCTCGGACCTTTCCATGGAGACGCGCGACAAGAAAGCGGATCTGGCGCTCTTTGCAGACAATGTCGAACTGTGCGACATCACCGAAAATCTCGTTTTTTCCGACCCTTATTTCGAAGCTGAACTCAACCGCCACACGGCGCCGCAGCTCGACCCGATCGTGACGGAGCTCCGTTCCGACCGCGACCTCAAGGTCGAGGCGCAGCGGCTGAAGCATCTCTTCTCCGCCAAGGCCGAAACGCTCTGCCACGGCGACCTGCATACCGGTTCGGTGATGGTCACGGACGCAGAGACCCGCGTCATAGATCCGGAATTCGCCTTCTACGGACCGATCAGCTTCGACGTCGGGATGCTTCTCGCCAATTTCTGGATGAGCTACTTCTCGCAGAGCGGCCAGGAGAGCGCGACCGGCGCGCGGGATAGCATGCGCGCCTATCTGCTCGAGACGATTGAAACGATCTGGGAAACATTCCGCTCCGAATTTGCCCAACTCTGGCGGACCGAGCGCATGGGCATCCTCTATCAGGCGCGCATTTTCGAGGACAGGAACGACCCGCTCGGCGCCGAGCAGGCGCTCAACATCGTCATCGACGAGATCTGGCGCGAGATGCTGGGCTTTGCCGGGATTGAGATCCACCGCCGCATTCTCGGCCTCGCACACAATGCCGATTTCGAAACGATTGCCGATCCCGACCGCCGCGCCGCCTGCGAAAGCAAGGCGTTGAAGCTCGGACGTCATCTCGCCGTCAACCGGCATCGCATCCACAGCCTCAGGGATATCCGCGCCACGGCGGAGCGGCTTCAAAAGGAGACACTCGCGTGAAAGTCGGAGAACGTCATTACCACACGATCTGGCTCAACGAGGATGGCCGCTCCGTCGACATCATCGACCAGCGCTGGCTGCCGCACGACTTGCGTATCGTGACGCTGAAGACTGTTGCCGATGTGGCCCTCGCCATTCGCGACATGTGGGTGCGCGGCGCGCCGCTGATCGGCGTCACCGCCGCCTACGGGGTTGCCATCGCCATGGCGAAGGACCCATCGAATGCGCATCTCGATGCCGTCTGGGACGAGCTTCACGAAACGCGACCGACCGCCATCAACCTGCGTTGGGCGCTCGACGCGATGCGGGACCATCTGCGCCCGCTGCCGGAAGCAGGACGCGCGGACGCCGCCTACGAGCGCGCCGCGGAAATCGCGGAAGAGGACGTCGAACTCAACCGCGCCATCGGCGCGAACGGCCTCAAGGTCATCCGCGAAATCGCCGCAGAGAAGCAGCCGGGCGAGCCGGTTCGCATCCTCACCCACTGCAATGCCGGCTGGCTGGCGACGGTCGATTACGGCACCGCGACGGCGCCGATCTACATGGCGGTAGAGGAAGGCATACCGGTGCACGTCTATGTCGACGAGACGCGGCCGCGCAACCAGGGCGCCTATCTCACCGCCTGGGAGATGAGCAGCCATGGCGTGCCGCACACGCTGATCGTGGACAATGCCGGCGGCCATCTCATGCAGCACGGCGAGGTCGACATGGTGATCGTTGGCACCGACCGCACCACGGCCAATGGCGACGTCTGCAACAAGATCGGTACCTACCTCAAGGCGCTCGCAGCACGGGACAACGGCGTGCCCTTCTATGTCGCTCTGCCGTCGCCCACGATCGACTGGAGGGTCCATGACGGGGTCAAGGAAATTCCGATCGAGGAACGGCCCGGCGACGAGGTGAGCTTCGTGCAGGGACGCGCGTCCGACGGCTCCATAGCCAGCGTGCGCATTTCGCCGGAGGGCAGTCCCGCGGCAAACCCCGCCTTCGACGTGACGCCCGCGCGCCTCATCACGGGCCTCATCACCGAGCGCGGCATCGCCACGCCCTCGCCGGAAGGGCTTAAAGCGCTCTTCCCCGAACGGCGTTGAGACGATGCCGCGACCGGGCCACAATCAGACCTCTATGCGGCGGCGCGAGGCCATGACGTAGAGCCCGCTCGCGAGCGTCGCGACGGCGCAATAGGTGATGGCGCCGAGCGGGCCGAAGCTGTCGACGAAGAGCCCGCCAAGGACAGCGCCGCTGGCGATGCCGACCTGGAAGGTCGCAACGATGAGGCCGCCCGTGCTTTCCGCATGGTCGGGCGCGGCACGTACCATCCAGGTCTGGACGGCGACGGGCAGCGCCCCGAATGCGAAGCCCCAGAGGGTCACCGCCACGGCCGAGACGACATCGAGCGAACCGAAGGTCACGAGGGCGAACGCCATCGCTGCGATCAGCAGCGTTCCGAGGCTCACGGCCGCCGTGATGCTGCGTTCGATGATGAGCCCACCGGCGAGATTGCCGAAGAAGCCGCCGGTGCCGTAAGCCAGCAGGATCAGCGAGATCGCCTCGATGCCGAACTCCGGGACCTTTTCGAGGAACGGGCGCACATAGGTGAAGCCGGCGAAGTGGCCCGAGACGAAAAGCAGGACGGTGATGATTCCGATGCGGATGCTCGGCATGCGCATCAGGTCGAAGAGGAGCTTCAGGCTCGGCGCCGATTGCGGCGGCAACCGCGGTATGGTGGCCATCTGCACGATCAGCGTTACGGCACCGACCGCCGCAGCCATCAGGAATGCGGCGCGCCAGCCCCAGAGATCGCCGATATAGGCGCCTATGGGCGCCGCGCAGACCGTCGCCACCGAGACGCCGGTGAAGACGATCGACATGGCACGCGGTACGAGAGACATTGGCACGAGTCGCAAGGCGATCGCCGCCATCATCGACCAGAAGCCGCCGAGCCCGATGCCGAGCACGACGCGTGCGGCAAGGAGCATGGCGAGATTGGTGGCGAAAGCCGCAAGCAGGCTGGAGGCGATCAGCGCAAGGGTGAAGCCCCAAAGCACGAGCCGGCGGTCGAACCGGCGCGTGGCGATGGCGATCGTCAGCCCGGCCACCGCGCCGACGACGGCGGTCGCCGTCACCGCCTGGCCGGCCGTTCCCGTGCTGATGCCGAGATCGGCGGCCATCGGCGTCAGAATGCTGACCGGGAGGAATTCTGCGGTGACGAGGCCGAACACGCCGAGCGCGAGGGAGCCGACCCCGGCCCATGCCGGATCGATGCGCTCCTCGCTTTCCGGTATGAACGTGGCGTCCAGAGTGGTCGCTGTATCTGTCATAAGAGCGGTCTCCTTGAGAGGGTCCGGCTTAGATAAGGCGTGACGTCCTGGACATTCCATGCTAGAAATTCCGCAATGCTTGATCATTCGTCCAAAAAATCATCTTCCGCTTCGGAGGATTTTCTCAGCGAACTCCTGCGCGGACTGCGCCTCGACGGCGTCGATTACGTCCGTTGCGAATTGACCGCGCCCTGGGGAATTTCATTTCCGGCGCAGGAGGCGGCGCGCTTCCACTTCATATGCGGAGACTGCTGGCTGCGGGTGGCAGACGGAGACTGGATCGAACTGAAGCGCGGCGATGCCGTGCTTCTGCCGCGTGGCGGCGCGCATGCGCTGGCGAGCGCGCCCGGCGAGAAGCTGTCACCGCTCGAGGCCTATTCGGTCGAGGAGGTATGCCATTGCGTCTACGACGTCTGCGGGGGCGGGCGCGGCAAGACCACAATCCTTTTCTGCGGCAGTCTGCGGTTCAACATGGATGCCATGCATCCGTTGCTGCGCATGATGCCCGACGTAATGCGCATCGACGCCCTGACGGCCAGCGAACCGGCGATCCCGCACATGCTCGACGCCATGGCGCGGGAAGTCGGCGCCAGCCGCGTCGGCTCCGGCGGCGTGCTGGCGCGGCTCGCCGACGTGCTCGCGGCGCTCATCATCCGCTCCTGGGTGGAGCACGGATGCGGCAATACCAACGGATGGGTGGCGGCGGTCCGCCACCCCGGGCTCGGCCGCGTGATCGCGGCCATGCACCTCGATCCGGAAAAGACCTGGACAGTCGATTCGCTCGCCAAGCTCATGGGCGCCTCGCGCTCCGGCTTCGCGCAGCAGTTCGCCGCCGTGGTCGGCGAGACGCCGGCCCGTTACCTCACGCAGGTGCGCATGCACCAGGCACGGCAATGGCTGACCCGCGACCGCATGCGCATCTCCGTCGTCGCACGCCGCCTCGGCTATGACTCGGAGGCCTCGTTCAGCCGCGCCTTCAAGCGTGTGATCGGCCTGCCGCCAAGCCACTATCGCGGCTCCGAACCGTCGGAGGCACCGACATTTACCACCGGCGAGGGCTGAGGGAGAGGCAAAGAAGACCTATTCTCGAAGAGCTTTAAGGCGGCCACTCCTCGGCTGTCCATTCCCGCGCGGTGTGAGTGACGCGCAGGATCATGACGCTTTCGCGGCCGCTTCGGTTCATCAGTGCATATGCGATTACAGAGGGCAAGCGGGCGATGGACTTCTCGTAGGTGCCGATCACCCGTCCCGGCCTCCCGGTCGCCATCTCGCCGAGTGCTGCAGCCGTGTCGCGAACCCGGCCCGCCACTCTTGCCGCTGCATCCGGGTCCTCCAGTGCAATGAAGAGAACCTGATCCCTGAGGTCATCCAGAGCCGCACGCGACCACTGAACAGGCCGCCTCAAACTTTGCCGCCCTTACCGGTCTCCGCCTTCCCGATCACGTCGAAAATTTCAGCCATGGCCTCTTCATGCGGAACGAGGCGGCCCGCCTCGGCATCCGCCATACCGCGCTCGATCCCGTCGATGATTTCAAGTTCCCGGTCCACATAGGCAGCCACGGCTTCGCCCGCGAGGAAAGAGCGGCTGCGCGAAGTGGCGCTAGCGATCCGATCGAGCTTTTTCTTTAACTCGGGGCTGACCCGAATGGTCATGGTGGTGCTGACGGGCATGATGTTATCCTGTACTTGGCTCCTAACACATGTAGCGAAACCGTCCAATCACCCTTCCTGAGACGTGTGAGCACGGCCGCCGTGGACGCAGTCATCGAAGGCGGTAACGAGTGCGCTGCATGATCCGATCACATCGCAGAGTTGCAGAAATGCAGCAGGCGGCATCTTTGTCGCTTCTGGCGCAATGAGAGCTCCAGCTGAAGCTGGATCATTTGGTATCGCTTTGGTGAAGAGCGTTGGCATGCAGAGGTCCACTTTGCCCAAGTAAATACCGGTCTCAATCCATTTCTCACCCGTACTGCCGCCGGCTGACGAGGGTCGACGGGGTATGAATGCGTTCATCGGGTGGTGGCATGAGACCGGTCTGGCATCGTTTAATGTGCCAAGTGCAGCCCCGCTGTCTCAGCTCTTCACCTCCCGAACGCCGCCATGCCGCGCCCTAGTGGCTTTCTCACGCTCCCATCTTGGTGGACTTCCGAACGGAAGGCCAAGACGGTATGTGCAATACACTTCAGGTCCGCTGGACCATCATTCCCCTGATCCCCCCTCAGCCTTGGGTAGCATGCAGTGGATGCGGAGGCCTTCGAGCCTTCGAGAGTAGCAACAAGATCAGGCTCAATGCCAATGGCCGGAGGCTTGATGCATGGCTTATCTACAAATGCTCGACGTGCGACAGGACCTGGAACCGCCCAATCTTTGAACGCCGGAATGTTCGCGACATCAATCCAGCTGTCCTCGACGCATTACAGTCCAACGATCCCTCCTGGATTCGAGCGGAGACTTTCAATCTCGAAGCGCTCAGGCGGAAGTCGCAAAGGATTGACGAGTTTTCCGATTTCGAGGTTCGAAAGGAGCTGCTGCACGACGTTCCTGATTGGGAGCATTTAGAAATCGAACTGTCGGTTCCATACCCGAGCAGTACGCGCTTGGATCGCTTGCTTGCCTTGGAGTTAAGGATCTCGCGTTCTCAGTTGAGCGCACTCCATCAGAACACTTTGCTTCAGACGAAACCAGATGGCGCCGATATCTTACGACGGCGGATCAGGAACGGTATTCGGATAACCGTGGATCTTTCAGGTATGCCCGACAGGGACCTGGTGTGGAGGCCGGCTGCTCTTGGAATGACTTCGTAGAAGGAGCCCCCGCAAGGCTCGGAACTTCAGGTCCCCTTGCGGGTGCTTTCCTATGGAAACACTCTGGCTCCGTTGGGTCTAACCACTTACTCAGGGCACGGTCTCAAGATCGGTCTGGCGAAACTCGTCGTCGGTTCGACCGCATCGACCGGGAGATTGAATTTGTCGGGGCGGGCAAGGCCAAGGGCGGCCTCGAGCACCGCAACCGGGGAGGTCACCGGGCTCGGTGACGACGCGATAGCGTCGGAAACGCGGCCAGCCTCCGGTTCGTCCGACAGCAACGCGATGATGGCACGTGCATCGACGAACATCAGCTTTCGTCCCACATCGCGTCGAAGGCCTCTCGCGGGAACGGCTTCCTCGCGGCATCGCTGATCGAGATGCCATGCTTCTCCCGAAGCCTTCTTGCAGTCTGCAGCGGCGTTTCCAGGTTTCGCCGGCGCTCTATCGCCTCCTTCATGGCGATCACGATCGCGTCTGTGATGCTGACACCGGCCATGTGGGCAAATTTGCGCGTCAGGGCATCCGCCTCGGGGTTGTTGACATTGATCGGCACGGCGGCCTCCATGTAGATCTGTTCTTAAACAATGTAGACCCCTGCATCTACATAAGCACGCGGCCCGTGCGGCAGTTGAGAACAGGGCGGCATCTCGCTACCGCAAACGCCGCCCGTCTTCGGCGAAGAACCGCCTTCGGTCTTCGGGCACGGCGAAAGAAAGTCTTTCCCCCGCCTGCCAGTCGGGGCCGTCGCGCTGTTCGACGACGAGGCTCTGGCCGTCTTCGAGCTGACAGTAGAGGTAGCGCGTTCCGCCGAGATATTCCGAGAACTCGACCTGGGCAGTGATCCGTTCCGGCCCCGGCTCCGCCACTGCGATATGTTCAGGCCTTACGCCGAGGAGCAGGCGCTCGCCGTGCTTCAGACTGCCGCCGTCGATCGCTGCCTCGAGTGTGGCCTCGCCGACCCGGATCGTCCCGTCGCCCTGCCATTCCGCATCGAGGAAATTCATCCGCGGCGAACCGATGAAGCCTGCCACGAACATGTTGGCCGGATCTTCGTAAACGCCGCGGGGGCTGCCGGCCTGCTCGATCCGGCCGTCCCGAAGCACGACGATCTGGTCGGCCAGCGTCATCGCTTCCGTCTGATCGTGGGTGACATAGACCATCGTGTTGCCGAGCTCGCGGTGCAGGCGGGCGATCTCGATGCGCATCGAGACGCGCAGTTCCGCATCGAGGTTGGAAAGCGGCTCGTCGAACAGGAAGACATCGGGCTTGCGCACGATTGCCCGGCCGATCGCCACGCGCTGCCGCTGGCCTCCGGAAAGCTGGCCGGGCCTTCGGTCGAGCAGATGGTCGATCTTGAGGATGGCCGAGACTTGCGCGACGCGGCGCTCGATTTCGGCCGGATCCGTTCGCGCCATCTTGAGCCCGAAGCCGAGATTTTCGCTGACGCTCATATGCGGGTAGAGCGCGTAGGACTGGAAGACCATGGCGATGCCGCGCTCGGATGGGTCGAGGTCTGTCACGTCCCTGCCCTTGATGGCGATCTCGCCCTCGGTCACCTCTTCGAGCCCCGCGATCATTCGCAGCAGGGTCGATTTCCCGCAGCCTGACGGGCCGACGAAGACGACGAAATCGCCTTCCTCGATCGTCAGATCGATGCCATGGATGACCTCCAGGCCGCCATAACTCTTGCGTATGTCGCTGAGCACGACGCTCTTGTTGCTGATGCCGTTCGCCATCCTGGAGATCGCCTACTTTTCCGACTGGACCCAGACGAGCATCTCGCCCGGCGCCCGGTTGTCCCAGAGATGATAGGGCACGAAGCGCGCTTTGTGCGGGCGGCGCCCGGGCCTCGCCTGTCGGTAAAGCGCTTTGCCCCAGTCCTCCGTTTCCTCGCGCTCGACGGAGATGTCGATGGCAACGGCACCGTTCAGATCGTCGAGCACGACCGTCTCGGCAGCCGGCAGTTCGCGGGGAAGCACAATTGCGTTCAGATCCTCGCCATTGTCCGTGGCCTCGACGCAATAGACGAGCGGACCGCGCATCAGCGCCACGCGGCCGACGTCCTGCCGGACCTTGGGATTGGCATATTGCGGCCGAAGCGCCAGCGGCAGAAGAAGCGCCACACGGTCGCCGTCCGACCATTCGCGCTCGACGCGGACATAGCCGTCGGTCAGATGCGCCGAGAGATCGAGCACCGCACCATTGAGGCTGAGCGTCGCGCCCGCCGCCCATTCCGGTATGCGCAAGGACAGCGCGAAGCTTGCCGGCCGTTCGAGCTTCGCCGTGAAGGCGATCGCCCCCTCCCAGGGATAGTTGGTCTCTTGCCTGAGTTCGACCTCGGCGCCGCTCGCGAGTTTCAGCCTCGCGGTGCTTTCGCCGTAGAGATGGACGGCGATCTCGTCCTCCGCGACCGCATACATATAGGAACCGATCGAGGTCACGAGCCGCGCGATATTGGGCGGGCAGCAGGGGCAATGATGCCACTTCCATCGGTGGTGCCTGCCGGTGCTTTCGAGCGGATTATCATAGAAGAAGGTCCTGCCGTCGATAGAAAGGCCCGGCAAGGCGCCGTTATAGAGCGCCTGCTCCATGATGTCGGCGTAGCGGCGGTTCGGGCCGCGACCGAGCATGCGGCTCGCCCAAAAGACAAGGCCGACGGAAGCGCAGGTCTCCGCATAGGCCGTGTCGTTGGGCAGGTCGTAATATGAGGTGAAACCCTCGTTCGAGGCCGCCGGGCCGATACCCCCGGTGATGTACATCTGCTTCGTGGTCAGGTCGTCCCACAACGTTTCCAAGGCCGTCGTCAGGCTGTCGTCCCTGTATTCGGTCGCGATGTCGGCCATGCCGGAATAGAGATACATCGCGCGCACGGCGTGGCCGACGACCTTCGTCTGTTCGCGCACCGGCTGATGCGCCTGGCCGTATTCATAGGTCTTCTGAATGAAGCTTTCCGGATCGCGGCCGTCGCGTCTGGCTTCCTCGGTGAAGAAATGCGGCTCGGTTCCGCGCTCGTCGATGAAGAACTTCGAAAGGTCGAGATACTTCTTCTCGCCCGTGACGCGCGCAAGCTTGACGAGCGCGAGCTCGATCTCCTCATGGCCGCAGTAACCAGGGATCTGCCCGTCGCCGCGCCCGAAGACCTTGATCATATAGTCCGCAAAGCGGCACATGATGTCGAGAAGCTTGCGTTTGCCGGTCGCCTGGTAATAGGCAACGGCGGCCTCGATCAGATGGCCGGCGCAATAGAGCTCGTGGTGGTCGCGCAGGTTGGTCCAGCGCCTGTCGGGCTGCACGCGCTGGAACCAGGCATTGAGATATCCGTCCTCGTCCTGCAGCTTCTCGTACATGTCGATGATCCGGTCGGCACGCGCCTCGAGTTCCGGATTGGGGCGGCGGTAGAGCGAGTAGGCGATCGTCTCGATCGACTTGCCGAGGTCGGAGTCCCAGAACATCTGGGTGGTACCGCCCCAGGGCTGGATGGGAATGACGATGCCGGGGCTCGGCTGGCTGACGTCGATCGCCTTGATCATGCCCGCCTCGACGCAGCGGTCGAGCAAGGTTTTGGCGGTGGATTGGCAGACGGCATCCTGCCATTTGCCCCAGAATCCGCCGAGTTCGACATCGGGAACGGCAACGGGGCGGAACTGGCGGTCTTTCACGGTCTTACTCATGAGGTCACTTTCTCTCGATCATTTCACCGCGCCGGCCATCAGCCCGCGCATGTAATAGCGTTGCAGAAGAAGGAAGACGAAGAGGCAGGGAACGACCATCACCGCGACGCCGGCCTGCACCGCGCCCCAGTTGATCGCACCGAGACGGCCGGCGCGCACGGCGGTCATCAGAACGGGAAGCGTGTAATTGTCGTTGCTGGACAGGAGGACGAGCGCGGCGAAGAATTCGTTCCAGGCATTGAGGAAGGCGAAAATCGACACGGTCGCAATCCCGGGCATGACCAGCGGCAGCAGCACCCGCACGAGCAGCTTCAGGTCGCGGGCGCCGTCGATGCGCGCCGCTTCCTCGATCTCCTTGGGCACGGCATCGAAGGCGTTGCGCATCATGAAGACGGAGAAGGGAAGCTGCAGCGTCACATAGACGAGCATCAGCCCGACGAGCGAATTGTTGAGCCCGAGCCGCGCCAGAATGATGAAGAGCGGCGTCAGGATCGACTGGAACGGGATCATCAGCGTCGCGATGATCAGAACGAAGAGGGCGTTCTTGAAGGGAAAGCGGTAGCGGGAGAAGCCATAGCCGGCGAGCACGCTGACCGCGACGGTCAGAAAGACCGTTCCGATCGACACGAGGAGCGAATTGAACATGTGCTGCCAGATGCCGGCACCGAAGCTGTCGAGCGCCCGATAGGCGTCGAAACTCATCCCCGAGATCGGCCATGGCGGCAATGGCGGCCTGCCGGATTCGCTGTTCGGCCGGAAGGAGGCAAGAAAGGAAACGGCAAAGGGCGCCAGGAAGAAGAAGGCCGTGCCGATGCCGATGCCGTGATAGGCGATCCGGTCCCAAAGCGCCTTGCGGGCGCGGATTTCGCGGCGCGTCCTCATGGGCGTTCATCCCCCACCTTGAGCAGCCAGAGCTGGACGACGCTGAGCGTCACCAGGATTAGGAGGAGCGCGATCGACAGTGCCGCGCCGTAGCCGAGATTGAAGGACACGAAGGACTGGTTGAAGATATAGTAGACGACGGAGATCATCTTGTTCTGCGGGCCGCCGCTGGTCATGATGTAGAACTGGTCGAAGGCGAGGATCGAGCCGGTGACCGAAAGGATGAGCGCCAGCGCCATGGTGCGGCGCATCAGGGGCAGCGTCAGGTGGCGGAAGCGTTGCCAGCGGCCGGCGCCGTCGATGCGGGCGGCCTCGGTCAGTTCGGCCGGGATGGCCTGCAGCCCGGTCAGCAGGATGATCATGGTGAAGCCGGCGATCTTCCAGACCACCATGACGATGATCGTCAGAAACGCGGTATCGAACTTCGCGAGCAGGTTGATCCGGCCGGAGGTCAAGCCCAGCACATCGAAGAGCGGCGCGAAGAGCCCGCTGTCGACATTGGCGAGCCAGACCCAGAGCAGCGAGGCGGACGCGAGCCCCACCACGACAGGCAGAAAGACGATGGTCCGGTAAAGCGAGACCAGCGGCCTCTGTTTCTCCACGAAAATCGCCAGCGGGAAGGCGACCGCGAAAATCGCCATCGTGACGATCAGGGTATAGTGGGCGGTGAAACCGAGCGCGTTGAAGAACCGCGCATCGGTGAACATCCGCGTATAGTTGCGCAGGCCGATCCAGGCCGGCTCGCCGAGCAGCGGCCATTTGTGCAGGCTCATCCACAGCGTGAACAGCACCGGCAGCACGAAGAACAGCGTGACGAGCGCCATGGCGGGCGCGATATAGATGAGGCCGCGCCATCCCGTTTGCCGCTTCGGGCGGCGCCGGCGGATGGCGGATGTGAGTGCTGACGTCGTCATGGATGCGCTTTCAAGGGTTTCGAGGCATCGGCGGCAGGGGGGTGCCCCCCCACCGCCATTCACGAAGCAGCACGCCTCTCGTGCCCGGCCTCACTGCCCCGCGTCGATGATCGACTGCATCTCGTCTTGTGCGTTCGAGAACGCACCGTCGACGTCGTCGCCATAGATCGCGGCATTGGTGAAGGTCGCCCACGGCCCGTTGGCGCTGTTGATCAGGTCGTTGAACTGCAGCGTATAAGGCGTCTGGGCGACGGCGATCGCCTCCATGCCGACCTTCAGGCGCGGGTCGAGGCCCTCGAGCACCTCATTGGCGATGTCGCCGCGGGTGGGCAGGCTGCCGAATTTCGCCATGATTTTCTGGCCTTCCGGCGAATAGGTATATTCGAGGAATTCCTTGACCTCTTCGAGCTTCGGCGTTCCCTTGGTGACGACGAAGTTGTCGCCGCCGGCAAAGGAGGACGGCTTGCCGTCGACGCCGGGGATCAGCGTCACACCGAAATCGATCTCGGGATGCTGCGTCACCAGCGTGCCAATCGCGAAGGCGCCGAGGCTCTGCTGGCCGATCTTGCCGTTGGTGAAGCTCAGGAAATTCACGCCGTTGTCGCTCGCGGCACCCGCGGGGACGAGGTCCTTCTCGACCATGTTGCGGTAAATGTCGACGGCCTTGCGCATTTGCGGCGTATCGAGCGTCGCGGTCTTGCCGTCGGCCGAAAGGATATCGGCGCCAGCGCCCCAGGTCAGCGGCGTGAAGGTGAAGATCATGCAGCCGCCGCAGCCGCCGCCGGAGAAGTAGAAGCCGTAGGTGTCGCCGCCGAGCGCGCGGATTTTCTCGGCATTGGCGGTGATCTCCTCCCAGGTCTTCGGCGCCTTTTCGGGGTCGAGACCGGCCTTTTTGTAGAGGTCCTTGTTCCAGGCGAAGATCGAGGTCTCGACCGTGAGCGGCAGGCCGTAGATCTTGTCCTCATAGGTGCCGAGCTTTACATGCGAGGGCGAGAGCGAATTGAAGTAGGGCAGCGCCTTCGCCCAGTCGGTGAGGTCTTCCAGCTGACCGGCGGCGGCGAAAGCCGGCGTGTAGATCAGGTCGAGCGAAAGCGCGTCTGGCGCCTGGCCGCCTGCGATCGCAGTGGCATATTTCTGCACGAGCTCGGCAAAAGGCACCTCGGTGAGCTCCACCTTGTGCTCGTGACCTGCGTTGTAGGCCTTGACGACTTCCTTGAACGAGTCGCCGATGCCCGAGCGGACCCACATGCTGATCGTCTCGGCCGAAGCGGCCGAAATCATGCTGGCCGATATGAGGGCCGTCGCTGCCATCAGTTTCTTGAACATTTCGCATTCCTCCCAAATGCGGGGCCACCTCGGGTGAACCCCATCTCCTCAATCAGTTCTGCCGCCCCCGCCTCAGCAGGAGTCCCGTATGACAAGCCTGCAGGGCAGCTTGCGCAGGCCGGGCTCGATCGGCCGCCCCTCCGCAAGCGCGAGCACCATCAACCCGGCCTCCCGTCCAAGCTCCTTCAGGTTCATGTCGACGGTCGTCAGCGGCGGGCGCGTCTGCGCCGCCATGATCTCCCAATTGTCGAAGCCGATGACGGAGACATCTTCCGGCACCCTCACGCCGCGCTCGCGCAGCGCATCGACCACGCCGCGGGCGATCTGGTCGTTGCCGCAGAAGATGCCGTCGGGCCTTTCGCCGCCCGCAATCCAGATGCGGTCGATCGCCTCGTGACCCCAGGCCTCCGACCAGACTCCATGCAGGACCGGCGCGCCACCGCCCGCAACGGCACGAAATGCCTCGGCGCGCTCGACTGCGGAGGTGAATTCCAGCGGACCTGTGATGTGCAGCAGCCGCTTGCGGCCCATCTTCTTCAGCCGCTCCACCGCCAGCCTCGCGCCATGACCGTCATCGGACGTCAGCGTCACGCTGCCGGGCTCGCCCTTGGTGAAAGCGTAGACGACCGGCACCGGCAGGCCGGCGAGATCGACCGGGAGAGACCTGTCGACTCGCTTGCCTGTCGCGATGATGCCGTCCACCTGCTTGTCCAGCATGGCGTCGACATGGATTTTTCCAAGCGCCGGATCGTCCTCTATGGCGCACAGGAAAACCGATACTCCGTGGTCCACCAGCGCTTCCGAAACCCCGGCCATGACCGGCAGCGTGAAACGCCCATAAGTGTCGTTCGTAAGCAGGCCTACGGTGAAACTGCGGTTGCTCAAGAGCCCCCGCGCCAGCGCGTTCGGTCGGAAGCCGATCTCCGCCGCGAGGTGCTTGATCCGCTCGCGCGTATCGGCGGCCATGCGACCATTGTCGTTGAGCGCCTTCGAAACGGTCGAAACGCTCACGCCGGCGACCCTTGCCAGATCGTGAATGGTGACGCGATGCCCCTTGCTGCGCTGTGAATTCAGTTTCGCCTCCTCCCAGAGAATTGCGAGTGAGAAAACCTTTTCTCAACGCGCGAGTCAAGATGAGAAAAGGTTTTCTCAGCAAGAGCACTTTTTTATCGCCAACCCCTGCCGGCGAGCAGCTGAGGCGCTCACCCCGCGGGGTGATGCCAATTCGTGGTTGATCGCATATAGTAAAAATCCGGGCTGCTCAGGAGTTGCAGGCGGGGGAGCGTGCAATTTTCGGAGCAGGCCTGCCCGCCGTGCAGGCAAGAGGGGGCCGCAATGAGCATCGAAGCTGCAGTCGAGAGCAGGCTTGCCGACCGGATCTATTCCGCCATGCTTCGCGAGACGACGTGGCAAAGCTTTCTCGACGGCTTAGCCGCTACGCTTCCGGATGGCCGATCGACCTTGTTCTATCACGATGCCGACAGTGGGGCTGGGGCATGGGAGCTTACGTCGGGGCTGTCGGCCGAGGTCGTGTCCGGCTATGCCAGCCACTATGCGAAACTCAATCCCTGGATGCCGGCAGCCTCTCGGCGGCGGATCGGGATCGGCGTCGTGGCCGAGCAGATGCTGCCGCGGGACCAATTCGTCAAGACACCCTTCTACAACGACTTCTTCCGGCCGATGATCGGGGAGAGCGCGGTCGGCGTGACGCTCGCCAGGGAGCGCGGGCAGTCCATGCTCCTGTCGATTACCACCTCGAGAGCCGATCCCGAGGAGAACCAGGAGGTGGCCGATCTCCTGACGCGGTTGGCGCCGCATCTGCGACGGGCATTCCGATACGCCGACCGGCGAAGCGCCATCGCGATCGAGATTGGCCGTTCCGTATGTCAGATGAGCGAACTCGGCGTCGTCGTCGTCGACGAAGTCGGGCGCGCGATCAATTTCGGCGCCCAGGGCCAGGCGATGGTCGAAGCGGGTCGGGTCTTGAGGCTGACTGCCGGTGGAAAGCTGCATATCCGGGACACCGATGCGGACGCGGCGCTCCGTAGAATGCTCCGTCGCGCGTTCGACGGCGAGATGGCCGCGACCTTCGTCCTCGGCTCGACAAAGCTCACGCTCATTCGCACCTGCAAGGATTGCGAGTCGGCCTATTTCGAAGGTCCGTCCGTAATCGTGTTGATCGAATCCCGGTCGAAGGAGGCGCCTCTGGATCTCAGGGAATTTGCAAGCGCAAATGGTCTGACGGCCGCGGAGTTGCGGGCGATGCAGGGTCTGATCTCGGGGCAGAACGCGGCGCGCATCGCCGATGCCGCCGGCATCTCGCGGGAGACGGTCAGGACACAGGTGAAAAGCCTCTACGGCAAGCTCGGCGTCAGAAGCCAGATGGAGCTTCTTCGAATAAGCGGGTTGTTGCGGACGGACAACTGACGATCGCTGGCGGGGGAAACGAAGGCGAAAATGGAGGGGCCGACCCAGTCGGGTCGTTGGCAGCGCTGGGGGGCGCAAATGATGTACTCTTTGATCGCGGGCGCTGCCTCGCTTGGCACGGCGATGGCGGAGCCGAGGTGGGAAATGCTGCCGGAAACACCGGAACTTCCCCCAGCGGGGCGCGAGGGAGAGGCGCCGGTCAGCGGCATCAGGATCTGGCATGCGGTCTACGGCAGCGGCGAGCCGGTCATCATGCTCCATGGCGGACTCGCCAATTCCAATTATTGGGGAAACCAGATTTCCACGCTCGCCGGCTCCTATCAGGTCATCGTGATGGACAGCCGCGGCCACGGGCGCAGCACGCGCGATGACCGCCCCTACAGCTATGACCTCATGGCGACCGATGTGGTGGCGCTGATGGATTTCCTCAAGCTACCGAAAGCCGTCATCGTCGGCTGGAGCGACGGTGCGATCATCGGACTCAAGCTGGCGATCGACCATCCTGAACGCGTAAGCAGAGTGTTCGCCTTTGCGGCGAACAGCAAGCCATCGGGCCTTCACAAGCTGGACGACAACCTATTGTTCAAAACCTATGTCGACAGGACACGTGAAGAATACAAGAAACTGTCTCCTACACCGGGCGGCTACGATGATTTCCATGAGGAGATGAATCGGATGTGGGACGCGCAACCGGACCTCACCGCAGAGGCTCTGGGCAGTATCCACGTTCCCGTATGGGTGGTCGATGGTGACCATGAGGAGGTCGTCAGGCGAGAGAACACGCTGTTCCTTTCGGACAGCATTCCCGCGTCGGGTTTGTTGATCCAGCCGGAAGTCAGCCATTTTTCGCTTCTTCAGGATCCGGAGCAATTCACCGACCATATCCTCCACTTCTTGAGCCGAGAATGAGCGGGAACGGCGGCACGACGGCGCCGCCCGGCCGTCACATGACGACCGAGCGGCGATTGGGGTCCGTTCGGGCGCAACGCTCGTCAGGAGAAGCTGAGCGGCCGATCGCCCTGTTCATCCTTGATGCGGGTCGGCAGGCCGATCCGGTCAAGGATGTCGAGGAACGGCCGCGGGGGGAGTTCTTCCACATTCGCCATCTGCCTGACGTCCCACTCGCCGCTGGCGATCAGCATGGCGGCCGCCACCGGCGGCACGCCGGCCGTGTAGGAGATGCCCTGCGAGCCCACTTCTTCATAGGCTTGCCTGTGGTCGGCGACATTGTAGATGAACACCTCGCGTTCCCTGCCGTCCTTGAAGCCCCTGACGAAATCGCCGATGCAGGTCTTGCCCTCGTAGCCGGGCGCGAGCGACGCCGGGTCGGGCAGGACCGCCTTCACCACCTTCAGCGGCACGACTTCGAGGCCCTCGGCCGTCTTGACCGGCTGCTCTGACAGGAGGCCCAGGTTCCTCAGAACCGTGAAGACGTTGATGTAATGGTCGCCGAAGCCCATCCAGAAGCGCACGTCGGCCCCGTCCATGTTCTTCGACAGCGAGTGAACCTCGTCATGGCCGGTCATGTAGGCCTTGCGCTTGCCGACGACGGGCAGATCGAACTCCTTGCCGACCTCGAACATCCGGTTCGTCTGCCAGGCACCCTTCTGCCAGGAATAGACGACGCCGGTAAATTCGCGGAAGTTGATCTCCGGATCGAAATTGGTGGCGAAATACTTGCCGTGGTTGCCAGCATTGATATCGACGATGTCGACATCCGTGATCTTGTCGAAATATTCGTCCTTGGCGAGGCGCGCATAGGCATTGACCACGCCCGGGTCGAAGCCTGCGCCGAGAATGGCGGTGATGCCCTTCTCCTTGCACTCGGCGGCGCGCTTCCACTCATAGTTCCCGTACCACGGCGGCGTTTCGCAGATCTTGTTCGGCTCTTCGTGGATCGCCGTGTCCATATAGGCCACACCCGTGTCCATGCAGGCGCGCAGCACCGACATGTTGACGAAGGCGGAGCCGACATTGATCACGATCTGAGAGCCGGTGCTGACGATGAGCGCCTTAGTCGCCTCAACGTCGAGCGCGTCGAGCGCATGCGCCTCGAGCTTCACCTCGGTCTTCAGGCTCTTCTTTTCGCGTAGGGACTCGACGATCTTGCGGCACTTGTCGACCGTGCGCGAGGCAATATGAATGTCTCCCAATACATCGCTGTTCTGGGCGCACTTGTGCGCCACGACCTGTGCCACGCCACCGGCGCCGATGATGAGAACGTTCTTTTTCATTTCGGGGGATATCTCCTTCTACCCGTCTTGCTTTGTGCGAAGCCTCAGGAGAGGCTCTGCTCGTAGTCCGCGTAGGTGAATTCGCGGACGGTCCTGACGCTTCCGTCAAGTTCCCTGATGGCGATTGCCGGCATCTTCACGCCGTTGAACCAGTTCTTTTTGACCATCGTGTAACCGGCGGCGTCCTGAAACGAGACGCGGTCGCCGACCTTCAGCTCTTCGGCGAAGCGGAACTCGCCGAAGACGTCGCCGGCCAGGCAGGACTTGCCGCAGATCATGTAGCTATGCGGCCCCTCGTTCGGCGAAACCTTGGCCGTCTCGCGATAGATCAGCAGGTCAAGCATGTGCGCCTCGATCGAACTGTCGACGATGGCGAGATTCTTGCCGTTGTAGAGCGTATCGAGCACCGTCACTTCGAGCGTCGTGCTGTTCGTGATCGAGGCCTCGCCCGGCTCCAGATAGACCTGAACGCCGTACCGGTCGGCAAATGCCCTGAGGCGCGCCGAAAAGGCCTCGACGGGATAATCGTCCCCGGTGAAGTGAATTCCGCCGCCGAGGCTTACCCAGCCGACGCGGGCGATAAGCGAGCCGAACCTTTCCTCGATCCCTGCGAGCATCCGGTCGAAGAGGCCGAAATCCTTGTTCTCGCAATTGTTGTGGACCATGAAGCCGTTGATCCGGTCCATCGCGCGCTCGACCTTCGCCACGTCCCACTCGCCAAGGCGGCTGAAGGGACGCGCCGGATCGGCGAGGTCGAAGCTCGAAGAACTGACCTGAGGGTTGAGCCGCAGTCCGCGCGCGATGCCCGCCGCCTTGTCGGCAAAACGCTCCAATTGGGAGATCGAGTTGAAGATGATCTTGTCGGCGTGAGAGACCACTTCGTCGATCTCGTTGTCGCCATAGGCGACACTATAGGCATGGGTTTCCTTGCCGAACCGCTCGCGGCCGAGCCTCACCTCGAAGAGCGAGGACGACGTGGTGCCGTCCATATAGTCGCGCATGAGGTCGAAAACCGACCAGGTGGCGAAGCACTTCAGCGCCAGCAAAGCCTTGGCACCGGATTTCTCGCGCACATGGGCGATCCTTTCCATGTTGCGGGTAAGCTTGGCTTTGTCGATGAGGTAGTATGGAGTCTCGACCAAGGCAGGACCTGTCTGTTCTTAAATCCGAAACGGTCCTCCTAGGAAAACGTGGCCGATTGCGCAACCCGGCTCGGCCTGCCGAGACAAAATGCCCGCCCGCGGCTCTTGCGGGCGCCCGTCAAAGGAAGCTGCCTCGCACGGCAGCCTGGAGCAGCCGGTCGCAAGGGGGATCGGCGAGCCCCGCCTCGGCAAGCGCACTCAGCGCCCCCGCGACCTTGTGAAGGCCGTGCGCCTCGGCATGATGCATCGGCCCGCCCCGCCAACGCGGAAAGCCGTAGCCGTGGATCTCCACGAGATCGATATCGGAGGGCCTCAGGGCCGTTCCGTCTCGGAGAATCCGCGCAGCCTCGTTGACCATCGGCCACAGGATGCAGTCGACGATGGACGCATCGTCCCAATCGCGTCGGGGCCGGCCCCGAGCCTCCTCCGCTATGATGCGAGCGACCGTCGCGGAAGGGCGCGGCGTGCGGTCGCCGGGCGCGTAGTCATACCAGCCGCCGCCGCTCTTCTGGCCGAAGCGCTCGATTGCCGAAAGGCGGTCGGCGACCGGCGCAAAAATCGTCTCGCCACGGCCGCGGGCCGCACGGCGCTGGAAGGCGGCGATATCGAGCCCGCCGAGGTCTTGCGCCTCGAATGGTCCCATCGGCAGCCCGAAGGCCCGCATGGCGGCATCGACGGCGGCCGGCGTCGCGCCGCTGAGCAGCAGCCGCTCGGCCTGGGCCCGGGTGACCTTGAGAAGCCGATTGCCGATGAAACCGTCCGATATACCGGCGCGTACGGGGATTTTGTTCAGCAACCGCGCCAGGGCGAAACCGGTCGCCAACACCTCGGGCGCCGTCGCTTGCGTCGGCACGATTTCGAGAAGCTTCATCACCTGCGCCGGGCTGAAGAAATGCAGCGCGAGAAACCGCTCCGGGCTCCCAATGTCCGCGGCGATCCGCTCGGGATCGAGATAGGATGTGTTCGTCGCGAGAATGGCGTCAGCGCGACAGACGGCGTCGAGTCTTCGAAAGACATCGCGCTTCACGTCCAGATCCTCGAAAACGGCCTCGATGATCAGATCCGCCTCGGCGAGCGCTGCGTAAGCGGTCGTGCCGGCAATGCCGGCAAGGCGTTCGGCCGCAAGTCCGGCGGAGATGCGGCCGCGTTTCACCGCGCCGTCGAAGATTGCGCGCAGCTTGACAAGCGCCCGTTCCACCGCCGCCTCGTCACGCTCGACCAGGACGAGCGGAAGACCGGCGTTGAGCAGCGCCGCGGCGATGCCGGTTCCCATGGTGCCGCCGCCGACCACCGCCGCCGAACGGATCGGGTGCGGCTCGATGCCGGCAAGCGCCGGTGGGCGCCGTGCGGCGCGCTCGGCGTGAAAAACGTGGCGCAGGGGGTTGCCGGTGGCGACGACGGCGACCCCGTGTCTATGCACGATGCTGAGGGGCACGATGCTCGTCCTCCGTGCGGCATGATTGACCGGCCGGTCGGTCCATGCAAGGCTTTTATGGGCGGGAACCAGAGGGTGCAGGGAGGAAGCATGTCCGATTCCGACACCGTACTGTCGGCGCTTGAAGCCGGCGTCTTGCGCCTGACGCTCAACCGGCCCGACAAGCTCAATGCCTTTAACGAGGAAATGCATCTCGCACTGCGCGCCGGCTTCGAGCGCGCCCATTCGGACGACGATGTGCGTGCCGTGATGCTGACGGGAGCGGGTCGAGGCTTTTCCGCGGGCCAGGATCTCGGCGACCGCGATCCCCGCAAGGGCGGCACGCCGGACCTCGGCCACACGATCGAAACCTTCTACAATCCGCTCCTGAAGCTGATCCGAAGCCTGGAAAAGCCGGTCGTCTGCGCAGTCAACGGGGTTGCTGCGGGGGCCGGCGCCAATATCGCGTTTGCCTGCGACATCATTCTTGCCGCGCGCTCCGCCCGCTTCATTCAGGCCTTCGCGAAAATCGGACTGGTGCCCGATTCCGGCGGAACCTGGAGCCTGCCGCGGGCTGTCGGCGAAGCGCGCGCCAAGGCGCTGGCGATGACGGCCGAACCGCTGGAAGCGGAAACGGCAGCGAGCTGGGGCCTGATCTGGCGCGCCGTCGACGACGCGGCGCTGATGGACGAGGCCTCCGCACTCGCCGTGCGGCTCGCCGCCGGGCCGACCAGGGGGCTCGGTCTGACCAAGCGCGCGATCCAGGCTGCCGCCACCCATTCCTTCGACGAACAGCTCGACCTCGAACGCGACCTGCAGCGCGAAGCCGGCCGAAGCGCCGACTATGCAGAGGGCGTGACGGCCTTCCTGGACAAGCGCAAGCCGGAGTTCAGGGGGCGGTGACAATGGGTCGGTGCCGGCGCCAGGCGAGCAGCCCTACTCCTCAACATCCCGCCCCGTTTCGGCGACCGTCTTCAGCCGATAGGCGAATTCCCGCCGAAGCGTGCGGCGCAGCTCGGCCGCCTGGTGGCGGCGTTTTTCGGTTGCCGTCTCCGGATGGTACTCCGGTACCGCGACGGGACGGCCCGCATCGTCGACGGCGACCATCGTGAAATAGCAGGAATTGGTGTGCCGCCGCGTGCCCGCCCGGATGTTTTCCGCCTCCACCCTTATTCCGACCTCCATCGAAGTGCGGCCCGCATGGTTGATCGCCGCGCGGAAGGTGACGAGTTCGCCGACATGGATCGGCTCCTTGAAGATCACCTGGTCGACGGAGAGCGTCACCGCATATTGCTTGGAAAAGCGCGACGCGCAGGAGAAGGCCACCCGGTCGAGCAGGTTCAAAAGCGCGCCGCCATGCACCTTGCCGCTGAAATTCGCCATGTCCGGCGTCATCAGGACGGTCATCACCAGATGCCGCGTCTCCTGCTCCGTCATCATTCTTCCCCGCTTCCGGTCTTCGCCACCATCGTCAATACATCATATTGGGCGACGGTTGCGCCAGTCTGATTGGTGACGCGGCAGTCCCATCGCACCTCCCCGTAGTCGGCATTAATTCGCGCACTGATCTCCTTGCAGGTGAGCCGGACCTGAAGCGCATCGCCGGGATAGACGGGCGTCAGGAACCGCAGCCTGTCGACGCCGTAATTCGCGAGCACCGGCCCCGGGGCGGGATCGACGAAGAGACCGGCGGCCAGGGAGACGACGAGATAACCATGCGCGACACGCCCGTCGAAAAACGGGTTGGCGCGTGCGGCCTCCTCGTCCATATGCGCGTAGAAGGTATCGCCGGTAAATTCGGCGAAATGCTCGATGTCTTCGAGCGTGACGGTGCGCGTCTCCGTGACGAGCTGCTCGCCGACCCGCAGCTCGGCGAGTGACTTGCGGAAGGGGTGCTCGCCGACGGCCCGTGCCGGCGCACCCTCCATCCAGCGGCCGGTGACGGCAGCGACGAGGCCCGGCGCGCCCTGGACGGCCGTGCGCTGCATGTAGTGCCTGACGCCCCGCATGCCGCCCAGTTCCTCGCCGCCGCCGGCCCGGCCCGGACCGCCATGGACGAGACCCGGCAAGGGCGAGCCGTGCCCGGTCGAGGACTTCGCGCTTAGGCGGTTGCCGATCATCACGCGGCCATGGAACGGCGCCATGCCGATCACCAGCTCGCGCGCAATATCGGGATCATTGGTGAAGACGGAGGTGACGAGGCTCCCCCTTCCGCGCCGGACGAGGTCAATCGCCTCTTCCGCCGTATCGTAGGGCATGACGGTGCTCACGGGGCCGAAGGCCTCGACGTCGTGAACCGATCGGGCTACGTCGGGACTATCGCAGTAGAGAAGAACGGGATTGAGAAAAGCCCCCGCCTCCGCATCTCCGGAGACCAGCTGCGGTCTTGCCGGATCGCCCGCAACGATCTCCGCATCCGTGGTGAGATCGAGGATGCGCGCCCTCACCTCCTCGCGCTGATCGAGGCTTGCGAGCGGCCCCATCCGCACGTTCTCGTCGGCGGGATTGCCGAGCGGAACCTTGGCAAGCCGCTCGCCAAGAGCGGCGACCAGCGCGTCGCAATGGGCCCGCGGCACGATCACCCGGCGGATGGCCGTGCATTTCTGCCCGGCCTTCGACGTCATCTCGCGGGCGACTTCGCGGACGAAGAGATCGAACTCCTCCGTTCCCGGGCCCGCATCGAGCCCGAGAACGGCCGCATTGAGGCTGTCCGCCTCCATGGTGAAGCGCACCGAATTGCCGACGATCGCGGGATGGGTCTTGAGCTTGCGCCCGGTCGTGGCCGAGCCGGTGAAGGTCACCACGTCCTGATCGCCCACATGATCGAGAAGATCGCCCGCGGAGCCGCAGACGAGCTGGAGTGCACCTTCCGGAAGCAAGCCGGTGTCGACGATCCGCCGCACCACCAGCTCGGCGAGGTAGGCGGTCTGGCTCGCAGGCTTGACGATCGCAGGCATCCCCGCCAGCAGCGTCGGCGCGAGCTTTTCGAGCATGCCCCAGCAGGGAAAGTTGAAGGCATTGATGTGCACCGCGATGCCTCGAAGCGGCGTCAGGATATGCTGAGCGGAAAAGGTGCCATCGCGCGACAGCGCCTCGACGTCGCCGTCAAGGAGCACATGGCTGTTCGGCAGTTCCCGCCTGCCCTTCGAGGCATAGGAGAAAAGCGTGCCGATGCCGCCTTCGATGTCGATCCAGCTGTCCGGTCGCGTTGCGCCGGTGGCGGTGGAGAGTGCATAGAATTCCTCCTTGCGTTCCATCAGTGCCTGGGCGAGTGCCTTCAGCATCATCGCCCGCTCGTGGAACGACAGGCGGCGAAGCGCCGGCCCGCCCTTCTCGCGCCCATAGGCAAGCGCGGCGGCGAAATCGATGCCGCTGGAATCGACGAGCGCCACCGGCGCACCGGTCGCAGCATCGCAAAGGGTCACGCCGTCCTTCGCACCGGGCTTCCAGGCGCCGGCGATATAGCTTTCGAGCCGGCGCGGCCGGTCCGCCACTACGTTCATCGGATGGTCCTCCCGTCAATTCAGACTCAAGCGTCGGCTCGGCATCGAGGTCACTGATCGTAGCTGACGACGATCCGGTCGCTGAGCGGATAGGATTGGCAGGTCAGCACATAGCCCTGCTCCACCTCGTAGTCCTCGAGCGCGTTGTTGCTCTCCATCTCCACCTCGCCTTCCAGCACCTTGGCGCGGCACGAGGAGCAGACCCCCGCCTTGCAGGCGAATGGCGCGTCTATCCTGTTTTCGAGCGCCGCTTCGAGGAGGCTCAGCCCCTCTTTCGCAAAGGTGAAGCTGCGCGTGGCGCCGTCGAGTGTGACGATCGCCTCGCAGCGCGCCCGGTTATCGGCGCCGGCGGCGCTTTCGACCTTGCGCCGGGCGCGTCCGGGCTGGGAGGCGGCGAACAGTTCGAACTTGATCCGGTCGTCGCCAAGGCCATGCGCGCGAAGTGCTGCGGCAACCGCGAGCATCATCGGCTCAGGCCCGCAGATGAAGGCGGTATCGGCCGACCTTACATCGATCCAGCTCCGGAACAGGGCAGTGCATTTTTCCCGATCGAGCCGCCCGCTGAACAGGTCGATCTCCTGGGCTTCGCTCTCGAGCACGTGCAGAACGGAAAGCCGCCCCAGATAGAGATTCTTGAGGTCGTCCAGTTCCTCGCGGAACATGATCGAGCTGAAGTGGCGGTTGGCATAGACAAGCGTGAACGCGGACCGCGGCTCGCGCGCGAGCACCGTCTTGATGAGCGAGAGCACCGGCGTGATGCCGCTGCCGCCCGCAAAGCCGAGATAGTGTTTGGCGGTCTCCGGCTCGATAGGCGTGAAGAAGGCCCCCATCGGCGGCATGGCTTCCAGCGTGTCTCCGGGCTCGAGCTCCTCATTCGCCCAGCTGGAAAAGCAGCCGTCATCGACGCGCTTGATGCCGACCTTCAGGGCGCCTTCGTCGAGGCCGGCGCAGATCGAATAGGAACGGCGCAGCTCTTCGCCATCGAACAGGCGTCGGAAGGTCAGGTACTGTCCCTGCTTGAAATCGAAGGCGGCGCGGTCCTCCTCGCGCGGCTCGAGCGTCACGACCACGGCATCGCGCGTATCGCGCCGGACTTCGGTGACCTGAAGGGGATAAAACCGTGCCATGTGAGCGTTCTTTCCGCCTCGCATTACGTCAGATGCATTTGAAATAATCGAAGGGTTCCAGACAGTCCCGGCAGCGATAGCTCGCCTTGCAGGGTGTCGATCCGAACTGGCTGACCTTCTCGGTCCGGGCGGAACCGCAGCGGGGACAGGACACCGTCAGCGCCGCGCCGCCCGAGAGGCCTTCGATCCGTTTCAACAGCCTGCCCTCGGCTCCGCTGCCTTCGACGGGCGCCGCAATGCCATAGCTTTCAAGCTTTTCGCGGCCCTCGGCGCTGATCCAGTCGGTGGTCCAGGCGGGCGAGAGCTGGCGTTCCAGCCTGACGCTCTCGATGCCGTTCTCCTTGAGCCGCCGCTCGATATCGAGATTGATGACCGCCGTGGCGGGACAGCCCGAATAGGTCGGCGTCACCGTCACCACCAGCGTTTCGCCATCCCAGTCGACATTGCGGACGATGCCGAGATCGGTCACGGAGATGACCGGAATTTCCGGGTCCGGCACTTGCGAGAGCCAGTGCCATACATCCGCGATCGAGGGGCGTATCGCCGTTGCCACGTGAGCCTCCTACCAGCTGGCGCCGGGATAGGCGCGCTGCAGGAACTGCATCTCGGCGAGCACATAGCCGAGATGCTCCGTATGGAGGCCGCGCTTGCCGCCCCCGTGCATATAGCGGTCCTCCGGTTTTTCGAGCGTCGCTGCGCGAAGTGTCTCCGCGGCCAGCGCCTCCCAATCGGCCTTCAAGCTCTCCGCCCCCGGCGCAACGCCGGCAGCCGCAAGGGCGAGGTCGTGCGCCTCGCTCACGAACATCTCGCCGGTATAGGGCCAGAGATCGTCCAGCGCCTCCTGCAGGCGGGCGTGGCTTTCCGCCGTTCCGTCACCGAGACGGATCACGAGATCCCGGCTCCGTTCGAGATGGTAGGCCACCTCCTTCGACGCCTTCTCGGCGATCCCGGCGATACGCGGCTCGGAGGAGACGCGAAGGCCTTTCAGAAAGAGAAAGTGCCAAGCATCGAACAGGAACTGGCGCATCAGCGTCCTGCCGTATTCGCCGTTCGGCCGCTCGGTAAGCAGAAGATTACGGAAGTCGCGTGCATCGCGGAGATAGGCAAGATCGTCCGCGCTGCGGCCCCTCCCTTCGACCTCGCCTGCAAGGCCGAGCCAGAGCTGCGTCTGGCCTATGAGGTCGAGTGCCGTGTTGGCGAGCGCGATGTCCTCTTCGAGAGCCGGGGCGTGGCCGCACCATTCCGAAAGGCGATGGCCGAGGATCAACGTATTGTCGCCCATGCCGAGCAGGAAATCGAAAAGAGCGGCCCGATGGACGGCCGCCTGCATCGCGGTTGCCTGAACCATCACATGTGCCCCGCCTCATCCGGAATGTCGAAGAAAGTCGGGTGCCGGTAGACCTTCGCATTCGCAGGCTCGAACAACGGGCCTTTTTCCGAGGGCGCGCTTGCCGCTATGTCGCTCGACCGCACCACCCAGATGCTGACGCCCTCGTTGCGGCGGGTATAGACGTCGCGGGCGTTGTTGATCGCCATTTCGGCATCCGGCGCGTGCAGGCTACCGACATGGCGATGGTTCAGGCCGTGCTGGCCGCGGATAAAGACCTCCCAGAGGGGCCATTCGCTGGACATGATGTCTCGCTCCCGATGTTCATTCGGCGGCGCCCGGCTGCGCGCGACGTGCGGCCTTCTCGGCATGCGCCGTCAGGCCGTCCCGGAACCAGGCGCCGTCCTCCCAGGCCGTCCTGCGCGCACCGAGACGCTCGGCATTACAGGGGCCATTGCCGGCGATCACCTCGAAAAATTCGTTCCAGTCCGGCTCGCCGAAATCGTAGCCGCCTTTTTCCTCGTTCCACTTCAAATCCGGATCAGGGACAGCCAGTCCGAGATATTCGGCCTGTGGTACCGTCTGGTCGACGAATTTCTGTCTGAGTTCGTCGTTGGAGTTCTGCTTGATCTTCCAGGCCATCGACTGGACCGAGTGGACCGAGGCATCGTCAGACGGGCCGAACATCATCAGCGACGGCCACCACCAGCGGTTCAATGCGTCCTGCACCATGGCCTTCTGGGCAGGCGTGCCCTTCATCATCTTGATCAGGATGTCGTAGCCCTGGCGTTGATGGAAGCTCTCCTCTTTGCATATGCGGATCATCGCGCGCGAATAGGGGCCGTAGGAACAGCGCTGTAGCGGCACTTGGTTCATGATCGCCGCGCCGTCGACCAGCCAGCCGATGGCGCCGATATCCGCCCAGCTGAGCGTCGGATAATTGAAGATCGAAGAATACTTGGCCTTGCCGGAATGGAGCTGCTCGTAAAGCGCGTCGCGGCTCACCCCCAGCGTCTCGGCGGCGCAGTAGAGATAGAGACCATGCCCCGCCTCGTCCTGAACCTTGGCGAGCAGGATCGCCTTGCGCTCCAGCGTCGGCGCGCGGGTGATCCAGTTGCCTTCGGGAAGCTGACCGACGATCTCCGAATGGGCGTGCTGGCTGATCTGGCGGATGAGCGTCTTGCGATAGCCTTCGGGCATCCATTCCTTCGGCTCGATCTTTTGTCCCGCGTCTATCCGCTCCTGGAAAGCGCGCTCTTGCGAGTCCATATCGTCGGGGCTTTTGACCCGAGAGGCATCCGTCTTCACCATTTGAGCATACATGCTGCTCTCTCCTCCGCCGGAGGCGTTTGGGAGTGATGTCGATGCAGTTCCTTTCGACCGATCGATTAGAATTTAGCGCAGGAGATGTCACACTTCAACGTCATTTAGACAATTTTCTGTGACATTTAATAGGATGAGATCGGCGGGTCTTTTTCGTCCGCCGTCGCACTCGCCACACGAATGAGGAGCGAAGGAGGGCGGCAGGTCAAGCGGAGTCGGCAGCTTTCCCAGGCGCAGCTTCGCCGCTCAGCATTCGAAGCCGATGCTCCGTCGCCCCCGTCGCCTTCGGCAGCGGACCCGTCAGCGTGACGCAGTTCCGCGCAACATGCAGGTCCGCCTGAGGAGACAGGCTGAGGTATAGCCGGGCGAACAGGCGGCGGGCTTCGTCGCCCGGCCAATCAGCGGGCAGAATTTCGGCCGGCAGGCGCGGCTCGCGGAGCGTCACGAAGCGGAACTGGTGTACCATGAGGAGGCGCGCAGAAAGGCAGTCAGCGGGAGCAATCGCCGTATCGGTATCCGAAAGATCGGCGAGCCTGCCGAAGCAGGCGAGGAACCGCCGGTACGCCTGCACGTGAGGTTCGAGGTCCCAACAGCCCGCGGCAAAGGCCTTCAACTCGCTCGCGCCTTGGGCAGGCTCCGCGCGGAAGACCACGGCGGGCATGATCGCGCTCGGCAGCGGCCGCACGCCGACCGTGAGCCGGGGGCCCAGCCGCGCATGGCCGGAGCGCTCGAGCATCTGCATCCGTTCCTCGGCCGACGAACCCATCAGCTGCACGAAGTGCCAGCTCGCTTCCTCCGGCGGCCCGAAGATCACCCGCGCCGCCGCGGCGAATTCCGCGCGTGCGGCATCCGTCAGCCGATAGAAACCGCGCCGCCCCTCCCGCTCTCCGGCAAGCTGGCCGGCGGCGACGAGACGGGACACGGCTGTTCTCACAAGCGTCTCGCTGATACCGACGCCGGCGCAGATCTCGATCAGGTTGCCGATCCAGATCGCGCCGCCGCGCGGCTCCACCACGTCGCCGTAAATGGTGACGATGAAGCTTGCGGCCTTGAGCGGCGTTTCATCCAAAATTGCTCGAATGACCCTAGAGCCCTGCTCTGCAGAATTTTCACCTTTCGCCTGCATCCGACCACCTTTGGAGATCTACCGCACGGTTCCTCACCGCCTCCGATTAGAGCACTTCCAGGAAAGCTGCGGAATTATGTAGCAAATGCCACCTACGTCCGCTCCCGGTCCAAAGCGGCCATTCACTTTAACGGATCGAATCTCGCGAGAGGGGAAGCCGCCTCCCGGATGACATTCGCTTGGGCGTTTCATCACTGAATCCGGTGTTAGGGGTGGGTGTTTAACCGACGCAGGATATCGTCGGCCAACAGGGCTGCTTCCTCCGCGATTGCCAATATTGTGCCCGACCGTCGCGAGATCGCAAAAGGCAGGCCGGCAAAATACACACCAGGGACGCCCGACAACCCGTTTTCGTATGATAGCTGACCTTGGGCATCGAGCACCTTGGGAACGCGCACCCACTCGAAATCCCCTTTGAACCCGGTGCACCAGATCACGGTTGTGATCCCCTGTGCGGCGAGATCAATCGATCGGATAGGCGGATCCGGCAGCACCGCGCTGATCACCTCTGCCGGGTCCGGCTCGGCCGGAGGGGCATCGATCCCGTTGCGCCCGATGTACTCGTCGACCAAGCTTCGAATCCTAGCGGAGCCCTCGTCCGCATGGCGAACATGCTCTTCCGCCTCGTCGCTGAACGAGAGGCAGCCGTCGTCGACGCCCGTGAGACGACCGAGCAGGACAACGCCTTGCGCACTGAGGGATTGCAGGCTGATCGTCCGGAGCGCGCCTTGCAGCGGCCTTCCAGGGATGGGTCCCTGTTCAAGTATTTCGCTACGCGTCATATCTATCAGTCCGGTAAGGACCATCCAGACACTGATGTGACGACCTCGGTACGTCCGGGGTAGCCGGCCGACCCGGCCGGTTGCAAGAAACACGGTTCGCCCCGCCAGGACCAGGTCCTCGGCGATCTGGCCGCCCGACTGGGCGCTGCCGACCACCAACACGGCTCCACTGTCGAGATCAGATGCGTTGCGATAGGTCGATGCGTTAATCTGGTGGATGTCGGACGGCAACAAAGCCGAGAAAGGCGGGCGCGTCGGGCAATTCTGGTTACTGCTGGCGATCACCACATTCCTCGTCCACAGCAAGCCACGCGGAATGGTCAGCCGGTACAAGCCACCGCTCGCGACAAGGTCGGTCACCGGCGTACCCGTTTCCACCGGCAGGCCATGGCGGCGGGCATAGTCCTCCAACAGCGCAACGAACTCGCCGCTTGTCATCGCACCGTCGGGATCGGAGCCGGTATAGGTATCCCCGGGCATGACTGTTTGAACGTTCGGTATATTTAGACGAAAGGAGTCCCAGCGTTGCGTCCGCCAGGTCTCACCAATACGACCTCGTTCCAGTACTTTGTGACGCAAGCCGCGCTGCATCAGCGCATGACTGACGCCTAGCCCCGCCCAGCCAGCACCGACGACCACGGCGTCAAGAATGTCCGTTTCGCCCGTCATTGCGTCCCCCCACACTGACGACGTCATCCTACGTTACTTCGTGAATTCGGCAAATAGCCCGCTTGCTGACACGGCTTGGTCTCACGCGTGACAACATCGAGCACGGCAACACTCGGCGGAGCGATGACCAACCTGTCCCGTCTCAACCGCGCCTCTCCGGGCGTCTGTCAACTGAACGTCCGCTTCTGGCGCAACTTGCTCGTTCAGATGAGTAGGATGCAGGGCCGTCTCCACCCGAGAAACGCTTCCCGAAGTAGCATCCGTCCGCTTGAAAGTTGAGCGCTGCGGTGTGGGGGGTGGCTTCTAGGAGGAAGGCTATGTCTAGCTGGGACTCGGGCCGCGTCATCGGTCAGAAACCCCCATTGAAGCCGAGAGAGGTCTGGGCCATCCGTACCCGCCTTCAGATGTCGAGCGCGGTGCGCGATCTGGCGCTGTTCAACCTCGCGATCGACAGCAAATTGCGCGCTTGTGATCTCGTCGCGATCTCAGTTGGTGATGTTTCGATTTCCGGGAGGGTTCGCGACCGGGCGATCATTATTCAGAAGAAGACTGGACGACCCGTGCAATTCGAATTGACCGATCAAACGCGGGAGTCTGTCGGCGCATGGATTGAAATCGCAGACTCGGTGAACGGGATTATCTGTTCCCGAGCCGCGTGCACACAAAGCCGCATCTGTCGACGCGGCAATATAGCAGGGTTGTCGAAGGATTGGTGTCCAGCATCGGGCTTGATCCCAGACGCTACGGCACGCATTCAATGAGGCGGACGAAGGCGGCACATATCTACAAGAAGACAGGCAACCTGCGCGCCGTCCAGCTCTTGCTCGGGCACAAGAAACTGGAAAGCACCGTGCAGTACCTCGGGATCGAGGTCGATGACGCCTTAGCCATCTCTGAGCAAGTTGATTTGTAGTGCTCAATGGCGGCGCTTCGAACAGAGGCGCCGCCATATGGCCGCCCGCTGAAGGCCAGAGTTCGACCCGTAGACCACGCTCGGCAGCTAGATTGGGAACGGCTGCTCCGGTGGGAATGACGGTCATTCGGGCAGTCCAGCCTGGCGCAACCCCTCGCGCAGACGCTCGGCATCGGTTGCGAATTTGTACTTTGGCATTTCGGTGTTCACGCGGAACGTCGGTTTGAGGCGTAGCACCTCGGCCGCCACCGCCTTCGCCTCGTCCGAGCGCCCGAGTTTAGCTAGGCAGGCCGCTTCGCGAGCCAGGTTCCAAGGCCGTTTGCGCTGAGTGTAGTTGCGGCTGGCCGTCAGGCATTCTTCGTAGCGCCTCAGTGCATAAAGACTGTAGACGCGAATTCCCCAGTACCAGTCCGGATGATAAGGGTTAAGACGCGTCGCCTGATGGAGCAGTTCCAACGCCTCTTCACCGCGGCCCGACACGCCTAAGACGCCCGCAAGATGGGCAATCCCGTTTGCATCATTGGGGTTAAAACCGACGCCGCGCTCCATTGAGGCAATGGCAAGGTCGAACTCTTCCCGAAAACGATAAACTTGTCCGAGGAACACGTGACAGCGGCTTTCGTACGGATCGAGCCGCACCGCGAGGAGCGCTCTGTCGAGAGCGGCCTGTTTGATGTCCTCGGGTGCGTTGGAATAGCCGTTTTCGACCAGGAGAGATAGAGCGAGATATGCGTGAGCCAGTGCATATTTGGGATCGAGCGCAACCGCCTGCTCGAAGAACTCGCGGGCGCGTCGGTTGTCATCGGGTTCGTATCCACGCAGATGCTGGACGCCGCGCAGCAGACAGTCGTGGGCTGGCAGATTACCGTGTCGCCTGCTTGAAGCGCTCTTGATTTCGGCGTCCTCTAGCCGCCCGACAAGCGTCGCGACGATAGTGCGCGTCACTTCGTCTTGCACTTCAAACAACTCTTCGATGTTGCGATCGTAGTGTTCCCCCCACAGGTGATTTCCGGTTCCGGCATCAATCAGCTGCGATGTGATCCTGATGCGGGGGGTGATCTTCCGGACACTGCCTTCAATGACGTAGCGGACGCCAAGTTCGCGGGCGATGCGCCTGACATCGACCGCCTTGTCGCGATACTGGAAAGATGAATTGCGCGCGATCACGAGGAGGGAGTGAAAACGAGAAAGTTCAGTGATGATGTCCTCGGTGACACCATCGGAAAAATACTGTTGCTCAGGATCGCCCGACATGTTGGCGAAGGGAAGAACGGCAATTGCTGGCTTGGCCATGGCTTCCACTCGCGCTGCGTTCACAACGGTCGCGGTCGGTATACCCTTGACCTCATAGACTCGAACCGGCTCGGTAATATTCTTCACCCGCTGCTCACCCAGGAATTCGAACCTGGCATCGAGCTTGTTCCTGACCTGATCGTAGGCGGTACCCGAGATGACAATGCCGCCAGGCGCGGCGAGGCTTTGCAGGCGGCAGGCGATGTTGACCCCGTCGCCGTGGCGATCCTTCCCCTCAACGATGACGTCACCGAGGTTGACGCCGATGCGCAGATCGATCCTCTCGTCCTGCATCACGTCTGCGTTGCGCTTCGCCAGTTCCTGCTGGACCGTGGCTGCGCATTCGACCGCGTCGACGACGCTTGCAAATTCCGCCAGGAGCCCGTCGCCCATGAGCTTGAACACGCGACCATGGCGCTTCTTGATTTCGGGCTCGAACAGTTCGGTGTGGTATAATTTGAGCCGCACAAATGTGCCTTTCTCGTCGCGTTCCATAAGCGCCGAGTAGCCAACCACATCCGCGGCCAAAATCGCCACAAGCTTCCGATTCATGACGATGCCTATCGCCACTGAGCGCGTCCAAACCTAGAACGCGAGGACGACTATGATCCCCGCTGTTCGCGTATGCAACACAGCAGAACCGAACTGCTGTCAGTGTCGACTTCCGCAACGGTGAAGGTTTTTTGATGCGGGCCGTGGCGTGACGGTGACGGCTGGGCCTGTTTCCGCACGCGTTGAAAAACCTTCACCCGTCCGGTCATTTCCGAGTCTTGGCGCGAACGTCCTGAGTGGTGCGGAAAGCAGGCAGGGACCTCCCCCATATCTCGGCCGCACGTCCGGTCATTGGTCATTGCGCCACTACCGCGCCGAAGATTGGAGCACCAGCCGACACTTCAGCTTCACGCCGCGAGCTTCACGGGCAGTTGTGCCAGGGCGCGAATCCCAAGGCGCTTGCGCCACCTGATGTTTGATATGTCGCTGTCCAGGCTCATGTCTGGAAAGCGCGTAAGGATGCGTCCGAACGCGATTGCCGCCTCTGCCCGCGCGAGTTGGAACCCGAGGCAGAAATGCACTCCAGTACCGAAGGAGAGGTGCGGATTCGGGTGGCGCGTGATGTCGAAACGGTGCGGGTGCTCGAACTTGGCAGGATCGCAGTTGGCCGCCGCCAGGAAAGCGGCGATCATGTCACCGCGGCGAAATTGCTGTCCCTGCCAACTCATGTCGCGCCTCGCGAAGCGCGGCTTCGTCATCTGCACCGGCGATACGTAGCGCAGGCACTCCTCGACACAGGTGGGCATCAGGCTTGGATCATTCTGCAGCCGAAGCAGTTCATCCTCATGCGACAGTAGCGCGAAAAGCCCGCCGGCAATCAGATGCGTGGTGGTTTCCTGCCCAGCTCCGAAGAGCAGGAAGATCATCGAGACAAGTTCGTCCTCACTGAGCGTCTGCCCATCCGTTTCGGCATCGCGCAAGGCGGCGACCAGGCCGTCAGGCAAGGCTCGGCCTCCCGGTCGCGAGACGCGGCGGAGATAACGCACTACACGGACAACGCCGGGAACGGCGCGGATGATGGCGCCGAAATTGGCAGTGTCCGTCAGACCGCCGAGCCATCTCTTGAAGCGATCGTGATCCTGCTCCGGCAGGCCGAGCACCGCGCAGATCACCGAAAGCGGCAGGTCCCGGCAGAACTCGGACATGAGATCGGCCTCCCTCTTTCCATCCAGGCGATCGAGGAGCCGATCGGCGATTTGCGTGATCATCGGCTTCATGACCTCAATCGAACGACGCTGGAACGACTGGTCGACGAGACCCCGCAGACGGCGGTGCTCGGGGTCGTCGTAGCCGATCATGTTCAATGCCAGAAGGCCGATGGTCCGCGGTAGGAACTTCAGAATTCGCGCCTGTGTCCTGCTCCCCGCATTGGCGGGGTCGCGCGCGAAGCTCTCGTGATCCTTCAACAGCGCCGCACAGGCGTCATGTGCGACCGCGAACCACGTGCGGCCGAGAATCGGCAACTTCATGCGAACAACGGCGCCCTCCGCTCGCATGCGGTCGAACGTGGGGAGGGGATTCGCGTGGAACTCCGGCGACAGGACATCGAAATCATGCGGCTCGATCATGCTCGTCACTCCGAGAGCTTGCTGGAAGGGCCATCGCGATTCGCGCGAATCCGCTCGGTAGGGCAGTAAGGTATATGGGAACCAGCGCTGGAGATGTACACGAAGGGCGGCTTGAGTTCGAGCAATCCTGCGAAGGCCGGTTCCTCCAGCAAAAGCGGCTGTTCCGAGCCTGTGCGTTGGACTTCTTGTTTCCACCCTAGGGCGACTTACAGGGACAAGACCAGGAATGAGTAGGATCGGCCTATTGTCGACCTTTTAACAAACGGTCTATTTTCACGTCATGGTCGAGCAGTTGCATGCCTTCGGTGAGTTTGTGTTCGAACCACGCCGCGGTCTGCTGCGTCGGAACGGCAAAGCGGTGGCTCTTGGCCAGCGCGGCCTCGCGCTGCTCGAAGCTCTGCTGGAGGCCGGAGGAGCGGTCGTGTCCAAGACCGACCTAATGGAACGAGTCTGGCCCGGCACGAATGTTGAGGAGAGCAACCTTACCGTCCAGATAGCGGCCCTGCGCAAAGCGCTTGGCACAGCCCCAAACGGATTGGAATGGATCGCGACAGTGCCGCGCCTCGGTTATCGGCTGGTCCCTTCGTGGGTGGACACCAGAGAGGGGGATTCCGTTCCTCTGACTAGGCCCTTGATCGCTGTTCTGCCCTTTGCCATTGCCGCCCGCGATCAGGAACAGGATTATTTCGCGAACGGTGTTGTCGATGACATCATCACGGCGCTCAGCCGTTTCAAGAGCTTCGCTGTGGTCTCCCGCCATTCCTCTTTTGCTTATAAGGACAGACCAGCGGATGTCCGGCACGTGGCGAAGGAACTCGGCGTCAACTATGCGCTTGAAGGAAGCATTAGGCGATCTGGCAATCGGCTAAGAATTGCGGCGCGTATCGTTGACGGAGGCAGCGGAGCGCAGCTCTGGGCAGAGAGCTTCGACGGGGAACTGAACGACATATTCGACTTCCAAGATCGGATCACCGAGAGCGTCGCGATGCTGGTTGAACCTCACATCCAAGCCGCCGAGATCGAGCGATCGCGGCGAGAGCGGCCGGGCAGCATATCCGCCTACGACATCTATCTAAGGGCGCTGGCGAAGATCTCGTCGGAGTCCGAAAGAGACAACGCGGACGCCTACATGCTCCTGTTGCAAGGGCTGGAGGCGGAGCCTGATAATGCGCTGCTGCTTGCCCATGCCGCCTGGGCACTCGAACATCGCCACACGATGGGCTGGCCGCCGCTCGGCGAGGATGACGTGCAGGTATGTGCAGCGCTGGCGCGTCGTGGGCTCGAACACGCGGCCGGCGATGCGATGGTGATGGCGCATTGTGGCGTCGCGTTGCTGCAGACCGCAAAGGACTACGACTGGGCAGTAGCGGTCCTGCAGTCGGCGGCGAGAGCCAACCCTAACAACCTGATGGTCTTGGTCAGGGCGGGCATCGCTCATCTCCATTGTGGCAGCCTGGACGAGGCGCTTGCCTATTTCCGAAGGGCAAACCGCCTAAGCCCCGGTGACCGTGGTGCGCATTTTTCGCTTTGCGGGATTGCTGATGTGCACCTGGTTCGCGGCAAGTACGCCGAGGCGATTGCTTGGGCCGCCCGCGCGCTCGCAAGCAATCCGAACTTCGATCCGACTCTTTGGGTGCTCATTGCGGCCAATGCCCACCTCGGCCGCATGGAAGAGGCACATCGCTACCTCCGTGAGCTCAAACAGCTCACTCCAACAGTTACGATCGCGCGCATCAAGGCTGGACAGCCCGCCAAGGACCCGACGAGGATCGCCACCATGCTGGAAGGGCTGCGGATGGCGGGCCTCGAGGAGGGCTGATAATCTTTGGAAGACTTCGGATTTTTTCGGAAAGCGATTCAAGACCCGAAGGGCCATATTGATCGAGGCTGCTCCTCAATGCGCTGAGCGCGAAGGGAGCTACCATGTTTTCGACCTTGACGATCCTGTCCCTAAACCAGGGCAACATCTATGCACCGCCGCGCGGCTATCACGACGAACAGACGGCTGACGCAGGTGTGGTGGAATCGGGGAGCCGCCGACGGAAGCACCTGCGACGGGATATCGCCACGAACCTCTTGGGCTTTCTCAGCCGGCTTCTCCGCCCCGCCCTTCACCCCGCTCACCACTAAGAGGGTTCGCCGACGTGTTCGGGTCCGCTTTCGGCCCGTAGCTGCCGCTCGCCGATACGGCCGGTATGTTCCGTGCTGGGATCGCGAAGCGGACGTTCACCTTTCTTGGCAAGCTTTGTCCATGGAACAACTGTCGGTGCCGTGGTGTGCTAATCGCAACTCGTGACCTGCAAAGCCGCCTCTCCTCACGAGCGCCAGTTAACGAATCCGGATGCTGAAGTCAGAGCATGCCGAGACAGGGTTCTACTTTGACGTTTTGCGGTTCGTTTACTCACCAATCTCCATGGGCAGCGAAGCCGGCACCCCCCGCCGGCTCCGCTTTGAGGCGAGCTATTTCTTGGCGTATTCCGCGGAGTTGGCCTTGGTCACGAGTTCGAACGGCACCCAGGTGACCGGCTCCACCTTTTCCTTTTTCAGAAGCTTCGCCATCACGTCGACGGCTTGGATGCCTTGCTGCGTCGAGTTATGGAAAACCGTGATGTCCAGATTGCCTTGCGCCATCTGGTGAAGCGCTTCACCGGTCCCGTCGATACCGGCAAACACGATCGGCTTCGGATCAATCCCTGCGGCCTGTGTTGCCAGGATTGCGCCGATCGCCATCTCGTCGTTGTTGGCGATGACGCCATCGACCTCTTCGCCGGAACTGAGGATGTTGGTCATGATGTCGCTGGCCTGTTGGCGCTGGTAGTTGGCGCTGGGCTTCTGAATGACCGTAATGTCCGGATACTTCGCAAGGACTTTTTCGACGCCGCCGGTCCGCACGACGGTGGTGTTGACCGCAAGCTCGCCTTGCAGAATGACCACTCGCCCCTTGCCGCCAAGCATCTTCGCGAACTCTTCGGCTTGCATCACGCCGGACGTGCGCTCGTCAGAGCCGACGTAGACGACGTTTTCGGGGAGCTCCTGATCCGGTTTTCTGGCGACGTAGACGATCGGGATGTTCGCCGCCTTGGCAGCATCCGTCATCGGCTGGGTGGCCGACGTGTCGACCGGCGAAATGATCAGACCGTCGATGCCGGACGAGATGAGGTTCTTCACTTGATCAAGCTGCCGGCTGACGTCTCCCTGGGCGTCTTCCGCCTGGATCTTGTAGCCGACCTTTTCCGCACTGCTCTGGATGTTATCGCGCAGGTTCGTCAGCCACACATCGTCGAAATAGGGCATCGAGACGCCCAACGTTTCCGCACGCGCGGCGACGGGCGAAGAGATTGCTGCTAGCGCCATGGTGGCGGCAAAGGCCATTTCACGTAGTTTCAACATTGACTCCTCCGGGCAGGCCTCCCGCCTGCCAATTGCTTTCCAACAGCACGAGCTAAAATCCGATACTGACAAAAAGCAATTGACATGACCTACTTCGTTTCATTTGGCGTCACAGACTTTTTCGGTTCGGTTCAAATGATGTCAGGCCTGGGTTGGGCTAAAGGCTTTCGGAGGTGGCAGTGACGAAGGGCACGATGATCTCGGCACGCGTCCGGTCTTCCCGATCGACCGCGTCGACCATCGCGTCTATCAGCTTGGTGACCATTTCTTCCATCGGATGGGCCAACACGACGGTCACGAGATTCTCGAGAAGCGCCTGTCGCGTGTCGTCGTTCAGCTCGCAACTGATGACATGCGGCAGCTTTCCGCCCTCGTGCTCCCTCAGGGCTCGTATCGCACCGCGGACGCCGCCTCCCGTCACGTAAAGCGCAGTGAGATCCGGATGGCGGCGCAGAAGATCCGAGGTCGCGTCATAAGCGCCCAGATCGGATTCGTGGGTCGTGATGGCTTCCAGGACCTTGAGCTCGGGCGCGTGTTCGCGCAGATACGATCGAAAACCCATCTCCCGCTGCTCCTGGCAAACATGCCTGTGAGTGCCCATCAGGATCGCAACTTCCTTGCCGCGGTTTTCAAGGCGGCTGGCATACCATGCGGCTGCCCGGCCGAACCGGCGATTGTCCAGTCCGACATAGCCAGCCCTGCTATTGGCGCTGAGATCGGAAACGGCTGTAAACACTGGCTTCCCATCGCTCGTAAGTTCATCGATGACGCGATTGACGGCAGGATGGTCGGCGTAGGTGATTGCCACGGCATCGCATTCTTTTCCGAGTTCTCGCAGTCGGCTGGCCACCGTCAAAGGATCGAGATCCTCGACATGCTCGACGCGAGCCAGAATGTAGACGTCCTCGCGAGCGTCGGCGCAGGCGCGGAAGCGCTCACCAAGCTCGTGATGAAACGGCATGCCTTCCTGCTGCAGGATAAGCCCGAGCCGTCTCTTGGGGCGATCGCCTTTGAGCCGGCTGCGGATGGTGCCGGCCCCGTAGAACCCTATGGCCTCCGCCACCGCGAGCACGTGCTGCACCGTTTCGGGCCGCACATCGACTTTCCCGGAAAGAACGCGGTTGACCGTCGAAATGCTCACGCCAGCTTCGGCGGCAAGCTGTGGGATTGTCACTCGACGCATGTTCGCTCTGACACTGTTTGACACGTCTGCCCGCCTGATTTGAGACTGTATGACGCGAACCATACCACGAATATTGCCTGTTTCGCAATCTGCCTCCATCCTCATGGCACGTTCGTAAGTTGGAGGAGCGAAAAATGCTGTTCAAAAAGGTGCCGGAAAAATACGCGATCTCACGTGATTTCACATCGAACGCGGATCTTGCCGTGGCCGACCCGACGCAGGATGCCACCTGGTGGGAGTTCGACATAAAGCGCAAAGAACTCAAGCGCCTGATGAAGCGGGAAAACGCACGCCCGCTCGCCAATTACCTGTTATGGCTCGTTCTGCTCGGCGCTTCAGGCTGGGTCGCTTATCAGTCTCTTGAATCGTGGTTGGCTATCCCGGCGTTCTTCATCTACGGGACGATCTACAGCTCCTGTGATCCCCGCTCTCATGATCTCGGACACGGGGCAACCTTCCGATCGCGTTGGCTGAATTCGATCTTCTGCAATCTCTGCCTGTTCATGACCTTAAAGGAGCCGGTCGACTGGCGCTGGCGGCACACGCGACATCATACGGACACGATTCATGTCGGGCTCGACCCAGAGATTCTGGTGACGCGGCCGGCCGATCTGCTGCGGATCGCGGCTGACTTCTTCTTCCTTGTGCAGGCAAAAGGCGAGCTCAAGGGCATCATCCAGCATGCCTTCGGCGTCGTCACGGCCGATGCCAGGCACTATGTGCCGCGCAGCGAGTGGCGCAAGATGTTCTGGTCAAGCCGCCTCTATCTCGCCTGCATCGTCGGTGTTCTAACCTGGTGCGTGATGGCTGGAACGATCGTCCCGCTGCTGTTCATCTGGGGCCCGCGCTTCTACGCCAACGCGTTCAATTTCTTTGGCTTCCTGACGCAGCATGCCGGCCTTGCCGAGGACTCTTACGATCATCGCCTCAACACCCGGACATTCACGATGAATCCAGTCTTCGAGTTCCTCTATGCGAACCTCAACTACCACATCGAGCACCATATCTACCCGTCGATCCCCTACTACAATCTTCCCGTCCTTCACCGCATGGTTCGAGATCAACTGCCCCACACCTATCAGGGGCTGTTTGAAGTGATGCGCGAGGTGCTGCCGGCACTATGGCGGCAAGCGCACGACCCCGGCTACTTCGTCGTCAGGCAGGTCCCCGAGGCACGGGCAACCGCAAGCCGGAACCAGTTCGACCCGGCACCAGCCGCTGTGTCCGCCGAATGAAGCTCTTAGGAGGAGGAAAGACATGGCACAGGAATGGATCAAGGCTTGCAGTGTTGACGACATTGATGAGGAGGACGTCATCCGTTTCGATTTCGACGGCGCGACCTACGCGATCTACCGAAGCGACAAGGACGAGTTCTTTGCCACCGATGGGTTGTGCACGCATGAGCGCGTTCATCTGGCTGATGGCCTCGTCATGAGGGACATCATCGAGTGTCCTAAACACAATGGCAGGTTCAACTACCAGACCGGGCGGGCGAAGGGGTCGCCGGCCTGCGTCGACCTTCGCACTTACGCGACCCGTGTCGTCGACGGCGACGTATATATCGCACTCGAGCGTTAGGAGGTGCCTTGTGATCTTCAAAGAGCACGTTCGCTGGGAATTTCTAAAACCCGAAGAATTCCTCGTTCGCCTCGCCGCTGCACCCGTCGTCTATTTGCCCATGGGGCTTTGCGAACCCCATGGCCATGTCGCACCGTTCGGCCTCGACACGATCAAGGCGGATTGGCTGTGCGATGAGGCGGCCGCGCGGTTCGGGGGCATTGTCGCCCCAACGATGGCCTATCACACCCATGAAACCGGCTACCATGCCCCGTGGCTCCGTGAGGTGATGGGTGATATCAATCCGCGCCTGTGCGCGCTGCCGCCTCACATCGTCCTGGAGACACTTCTCTATCAGTTCCGCGCCTTCCGGAACGCCGGCTTCAGGGCGGCCGTCGTCATCAGCGGACACCACGGAAGCCAGGAAGACCTACGCATGGTCGCTGAAGCCTTTGCAAGTGAGTTTCCGATCCAGCATTTCGTCCGCACAGATCCCGAACTGGTTGCCGGCGAGTTCACCGGCGACCATGCCGGACGCTATGAGCTCTCTCAACTGCTGGCAATCCGACCAGATCTAGTCTCTCTTGACCGCGCGCACCGCGTCGAGAGCGATCCGCTCTGGCGCTTTGCCCAGAACCCGGATGTGCTGGAAGCGAGTGCCGAAGAAGGGCGCGCAATCCTGAAGGCTTCCTTGGACGCAATCGGCTCGGCTGTGAACGGCTTCGCCATGCCCGCTGAAGAGCCAGGGTTCATAGCGATGGAGCACTTGGAGCCGCTCTGGCAGCGTATTTTGCGTCGGCAGGACAAGTGGAAAACCAAGTCTCCTTGAGCCGTAGCACATAGGGCAGGCATCTTGTACCTCAGACGGAGCGAGCGAATGAAGCACTTCGTGATCATCGGAGCCGGCGAGTGTGGCGTCCGCGCCGCCTTTGCCCTCCGGGAAAAGGGATTTGAAGGCGAGGTCACACTTATCGGAGCCGAGCCGGTGACCCCTTACGAACGGCCGCCACTCTCTAAAGCCGGCCTTGCAGACGGGGCTGAGCCGAAATTCATAGCGAGGTTCGAGCAGTACTCCGAGCAGGACATTCGATTGCTGACCGGCGTGACCGCGCTTGAGCTTGAGGCGACGGCCAGGAACGTCAAGCTCTCGGACGGCTCGCGACTTTCCTACGACAAGCTTCTTCTTGCGACCGGCGCAAGCGCGCGCTCCTTCCCCGGTACATCCGAGAACAGCGCGAGGATCCGTTCGCTGCGAACCCACCGGGATGCGATGACGTTAAGGAGGGTCCTGAAGCCTGGCAGCCACATCGTTATCGTTGGAGGCGGCTTTATTGGTCTTGAGGTTGCGGCAACAGCAAGACAGCTTGGGGCAGAGGTCACCGTGATCGAGGGGCTCGAGCGAGTCCTGAAACGCGGTGTCCCGACGGAAATCGCGGATCTGGTCACCGCCCGTCATCGCTCCGAGGGCGTGGTCATCCGCTGCGGCGTCTCTATCGAGGCAATCACTGAGCGCGACAACAAGGCCTCGGTGCAATTGACCGCTGGCGAGATCGTTGAAGCCGATCTTGTGGTGGTCGGCATAGGAGCCCAGCCCAATGTCGATTTGGCAGCAAAGGCAGGGCTTGCCGTCGACAACGGCATCGCGGTGGACAGCCATCTACGCACCTCTGCGACGGAAATCTTTGCCGCAGGAGACTGCTGCTCGTTCCCGTATGGCGGTAGACGCATTCGCCTCGAGTCGTGGCGCAATGCCCAGGAGCAGGGAGAGATCGCGGCGGCAAATATGATGGGCGCAGATGAGATCGTGTCCTCGGTACCCTGGTTCTGGTCGGAGCAATACGAGCTGACCCTTCAGGTCACAGGGCTCGCGGACAGCGCCGTAACCCATCTGAAACGTGATCTCAGCAACGGTGCCTTCATTCTCTTTCATCTCGATGTCGACGGCCGGCTGGTGGCCGCCAGTGGCGTCGGTCTTGGCAACACGGTCGCACGGGAGATCCGCGTAGCCGAGATGCTGATCGCGGCGCGAGCGCGTCCGGCTTCCGCTGCTCTCACGGCGAGCGATGTGAAACTCAAGTCGCTGCTCGCCTCGCTGGGTTAATGATGAGCGAGGCCAGCGTTTGGATCGGCAAACGGCCGCCCATGGCCCAAAAGCTGTCGTTCGTTTAGAACAGTGCGAATGACCGGATTACTGAAGGTTTTTCGATGCGGGCCGCAGCGCGACATTTGCCGCTGGTGTTGGCGGCCCGCGTTGACAAACCTTGGAAGGAGGAAGCCGCGTAGGCTGGGTGGGACCTATGGGGAAAGCGCGATGCCGCGGACGTCTGTTGTGGACTTCGGCGCTGGCGGCAGAGGCAAAACGGCCGGCCTGAGGGCGTGGGATTGACATGATCGGAAGCAGATCTGACGGTCTCGTTTCTATCGCTTTCGACGATTTTGCGGTGCTCAGGGTTATTGGGCGCAAAGCGATGCGATCTCGGAACGCAGAGTGTTTCCGGGTCGGCTTTGGCCAATGTGACGGGCACCTTGTCATGCTGCCTGCTTCCTCGGTGGCGCACGGGATCTGGGGGTCTGGCCGCGTCGGAAGATCTCGATGATGCGCATCGGGCCGCCGCAGTCGGGGCATGGCTCCCTCAGAGTGAGCGGGATGCTCTCAGCGCTTGGCGGATCATCTCGTTTGGCCGTTTCCGCTCCGAGCAGAGCGCGGATCTTTGTGACATTGGCGTTGCGGCCCGCACTGGCCAGAAGACCGTAATGGCGGATGCGGTGGAAACCGTCGGGCAGGACATGGAGCAGGAAGCGGCGGATGAACTCGTCGGTGGCCAGTCGCATGACCTTCTGACGGTCGCCGTTCTTGATCCGGTAGTCCTTCCAGCGAAAGGTGACCGTCTCGGCATCGGCGCTGATCAGACGGCTGTTGGAAATGGCGACGCGGTGCGTATAGCGGCTGAGATAGGCCAGCACGGCCTCGGGGCCGCCGAACGGGGGCTTGGCGTAGACCACCCATTCGGATTTGCGCAGCGGTGCCAGCCAGGCGGCGAAGGCGTCAGCCTCTGCGAGCGCTGCCAGATCACCGTAGAACATCAGATCGCCAGCGCAATGGAGTGCCAGCAGCCCTGCGATAAACAACCGCCGGAACACTCGGGATAGAACCCGCACGGGCAGGAAGAACCCGAGGCGGCAGCCGATCCACCGCGTGCCATCCGGCGACAGCCCACCGCCGGGCACGATGATGTGCACATGCGGGTGATGGGTCAGCGCCGATCCCCAGGTGTGAAGCACGCTGGTCATGCCGATCTGTGCACCAAGGTGGCGGGGATCGGCGGCGATCGTGCTCAACGTCTCCGCCGATGCCCGAAACAGCAGGTCATAGAGCGCCTTCTTGTTCCAGTAGGCGATCTGCGCGATCTCGGCCGGCAGGGTGAAGACCACGTGGAAATATTCGACCGGCAGCAAATCCGCAGAACGGGCGGCCATCCAGTCCCGCGCCGCGGGTCCCTGGCACTTCGGGCAGTGCCGGTTCTTGCAGGAATTATAGGCGATGTGGTTATGCCCGCACTTGGTGCAAGCCGCCACATGCCCGCCGAGCGCCTCGGTTCGGCAGGCTTCGATCGCCGCCATGACCTTGAGCTGGTTCAGGCTGACATGCCCGGCATTGGCTCGCCGCCACGCAGGACCATGGGCCTGGAAGATGTCAGCAATCTCCAGCTTTTGCCGGGACACCCCCGGCGGACGCTTCACTCCAGCCCGCGCCTCAGGGTCAGATCCTCCAGTTGCTTCAGGCGCTCGAACGGGCTGATGGTGTCGCGGATCATCTTTGTGGCGACGTGGGTGTAGCGGGCAGTGGTGCTCAGTTTGGCATGGCCGAGCAGAACCTGGATCACCCGCACATCGGTGTTCGCCTCCAGCAGATGCGTGGCGAAGCTGTGGCGCAAGGTGTGCAGCGTCGCGGGCTTGGCGATGCCCGCCATGTGCTTGGCCGAGGTGAAGGCCCGGTTGAGCTGGCGCGGCGTCAGCGGATTGATCTTCGGCTTGCCGGGAAACAGCCATCCCCGCGGACGCGTCTCCCGCCAGTAATCGCGCAGCAGATCCAGCAAGCCCGGCGACAGCATGGCCTTGCGATCCTTGCCGCCCTTGCCTTCCTCGACGTGGATCAACATGCGCTCGCTGTCGATGTCAGTGACCTTGAGGTGGCAGACCTCCGAGGCCCGCAGCCCGGCGCCATAGCTGATGCTGAGCGCCGCACGATACTTCAGGCCGGGCCCCGGAGCGGCGGCCAGCAGATCGGCGACCTCCTCGACGCTCAAGACGACCGGCAGCCTCTGCGGCTTGCGCTGGAACTGCATGTACCGCTTCATCTCGTCGCGCCCGCAGGTGATCCCGAAAAAGAACCTGAGCGCGATGATCCGGGCATTGAATGAGGAGGGCGTTACCCCGGCATTGGTCATGTGTAGCTGATAGGCCCGCAACTCCTCCGGCGTCGCCGTGTCGGGGGAGCGCCCGAGAAAGGCCGCGAAATCCTTGATCGCCCGGATATGGCCTTTCTGCGCCTTGTCGCCCATCCCGCGGATGCGCATGTCCTCGATCATCCGCTCACGCAGCGGGGTGGTCTTCTCCTCTGTCATCGGAACCTCCTGTCGATCAGATTGAGAAGCCTCAATGGTCGGGCCAGGAGCCCGAGACACAAAGAACCGCCGTCGATCAGGAAACGCACCGCCAGCCACAAGCGCCATTGCCGCGCGAGCGGCTTAGTCCTTCCAC
>ATWE01000007.1 GCA_000421085.1 Ensifer sp. USDA 6670 | reverse complement strand
CAAGCCGCTGTGGTCGAAATTCGGCACCGCCGTTGGAGTGGCGCTCGGCGGTCTCGACATGTGGACCAACCAGCTCTTCGGGTTTTCCTTCTTCGGGACGCTGAAGCACGGCAAAACCGATGCGCAATCGCTCGAGCCGGCCGCCAAGCACGAGAAGATCGATTATCCGAGGCCGGACGGGGTGCTGACCTTCGACCGGCTCTCCTCGGTGTTCCTGTCGAACACCAATCACGAGGAGGACCAGCCGGTGCATCTGCAGGTGATGGACTGGGATCTGCAGAAGCGCTCGGAATACGAGGTCTATGCCGGCCCATCTTCGCGCTACTGTCCGGCGGGTGTCTATGAATGGGTGGAGAAGGACGGCCAGCCGACCTTCGTGATCAACGCCCAGAACTGCGTCCACTGCAAGACCTGCGACATCAAGGACCCGAACCAGAACATCAACTGGGTGCCGCCACAAGGGGGCGAAGGGCCGGTATATCCGAACATGTGAATGTTCGGGGAGGCAGGTGGAAAGCCGCCTGTCCGAAGATGCAATTGCACTTCCCGAAAAGGCCGGCGAGCGATCGCCGGCCTTTTCGCATGTCCTTATCAGTCGTCCGGCTTCCGACGTGGATGGTGGGGGTTGCCGGCAAACGAAATTAAAAAAGGGGGTTAAACCCATCAATTATTTGTGTAGTTTGACAAATGGCGGGAATGTCAGCCGCTGACGCAAATGGGAAAGTGTTCGCCGGGAAGACACGATAGCAATGTGGGCGGCACCGGTGCGAACAGGTACCGGTTGACCCGCGAGCTGTCGCGCCCCGGCATCGGACCGGGGCGGGCGCCTTGTTCCATTCACTGTCAGCAGCTGCGGTGAGGCTGGCAGTCCGCCATAGAGACACCGCCAAAACAGAGGGAGCCGAAATGAAGAAACTTCTTGCAACGACATGCCTGGCCGCCGGTCTTTTGGGACTCGGCAGCGCGGCATCGGCGGCGGAATGCGGCGATGTGACGATTGCCAACATGAACTGGCAGAGCGCCGAAGTCCTGGCGAGTGTGGACAAGTTCATTCTGACCGAAGGCTACGGCTGCAGTGCAGAGCTCGTCGTCGGCGACACGGTGCCGACCATCACGTCGATGATCGAGAAGGGCGAGCCGGACATCGCGCCCGAGGGCTGGGTCGACCTGCTGCCGGACGTGGTGAACCGCGGCCTCGAAGAAGGCAAGCTCGTAGGCGCCGCAGTCGCGCTTTCGGATGGCGCCGTCCAGGGATGGTGGGTTCCGAAATACATCCTCGATGCCAATCCGGACATCAAGACGATCGACGACGTCCTGAAGCACAAGGAACTCTTCCCCGATCCGGAGGATCCGAGCAAGGGCGCGATTTTCAATGGTCCTCAAGGGTGGGGCGGCACGGTCGTGACGACGCAGCTTTACAAGGCCTATGGCGCCGAGGCGGCGGGCTTCACGCTGGTCGATACCGGCTCGGCGGCCGGCCTCGACGGCTCCATTGCCAAGGCCTATGAGCGCAAGCAGGGCTGGGTCGGCTACTACTGGGCCCCGACGGCTCTGCTCGGCAAATACGAGATGGTGAAGCTCGAGCATGGCGTTCCGAACGACATGGCCGAATGGAAGCGCTGCAATACGGTCGCGGATTGCCCGGATCCGAAGAAGAACGATTGGCCGAAGGACAAGGTCCAGACTCTGGTGACCAAGGAATTCGCCGACCGCGCCGGCCCGGCCATGGAGTACCTCAACACCCGCGCCTGGACGAACGACACGGTCAACAAGCTCATGGCCTGGATGACCGACAACCAGGCCAGCGGCGAGGAAGGTGCGAAGCACTTCCTCCAGGAAAACCCGGACCTTTGGACCAAGTGGGTCTCGCCCGAAGTCGCCGAGAAGATCAAGGCTGCCCTCTGATCGACTCTCCTCGAATGGACGGCGCGCGTAAAAGCGCGCCGTTTTTTGTTTTGGAGTACGCAGTTTTCGAAGGATGACGCAAGATTTCGTTCACCGCATGTCGGTTTGAGAATAAGATTGCGCAGCTTCATCGTTTACACCGCGCGTTAGCGTTAAAAGGAAGGCGGCAAAGCAATAACAACCATAAGCCGCCCAAAAGAGTGCGAAGGGGAATCGACACATGGAATGGCTGACCAAATTTCCGCACATGGACGACGATCGGCTTCGACAGTTGAAGAAGATAATCGACGAAGGGTTCCGCAGCTTCACACGGGCCTATGGCGACGCGATCGAATCGTTCTTCGACCCGCTCCAGTTCTTCCTGATCCACGCCGAACGGTTCATGACGCGAACGCCCTGGCCGATCATTCTCATATTGATCGCCCTGATCGCCTGGTTCGCCAGCCGCAACTGGAAGATCGTCGCGGGCGCCGTCGGCACCCTGCTCTTCATCGGCTATCTCGACATGTGGGACGACACGATGAAGACGATCTCGATGATCTTCGTCTGTACGGTGCTGTCGATAGCGATCGGTATACCGATGGGCATCATCATGTCACGTTCCGACCGTTTCCAGAACATCGTCAATCCGGTGCTCGACGTGATGCAGACGATGCCGAGCTTCGTCTATCTCATTCCCGTCGTGATGCTTCTCGGCATCGGCAAGGTCCCGGGGCTCATCGCCGTCGTCATTTATGCGATCCCGCCGATGATCCGCCTCACCAATCTCGGAATCCGGCTGGTCGACAAGGATGTGCTGGAGGCGGCGGACGCCTTCGGCTCGTCGAACTGGCAGAAGCTGAAGAACGTGCAGATGCCGCTGGCACTGCCGACGATCATGGCCGGGATCAACCAGACCATCATGATGGCGCTTGCCATGGTCGTCATCGCCTCGATGATCGGCGTTCAGGGCCTGGGTCAGCCGGTCTTGAAGGCGATCGCCAACCAGTATTTCACGCTCGGCATCTTCAACGGCCTCGCCATCGTCGGGATCGCCATCATCTTCGACCGGGTGAGCCAGGCTTACGGACGCCGGCTCCAGCGCCACCGCGAAATCATTCACGGATAGGAGCTCCAAAGAACTTCCCCTCGCCAACCCCTCCCCACAAGGAGGGGTTTTGCGGGGAAAGGGGCCTTGCAGGCGGCTCACATCGCGCGCCGGATCAGAATCCGGCGAGCACCAGCTTGCCGCGCGTGCGGCCGGTTTCGATCATCTGATGCGCCTTCCTGAGCGTTGCCGCGTCGATGGGGCCGAGCGTCTCCGTCAAGGTCGTGCGGATCTTGCCGCCATCCACCAGTTCCGCGACCCCGTTCAAGAGATTGTGCTGCTCGATCATGTCCGGGGTTCCGAACAGCGGACGCGCAAACATCATCTCCCAGTGGATCGAGACGGATTTGCGCTTGAACGGCGTGACGTCGAGAACCGCCAGGTCGTCGATCAGCGCGAAGCGCCCCTGCGGCGCGATCAGCTTGACGATCTCGTCGACATGCTTGTCGGTATTGGTGGTCGAAAACACGAAGGCCGGCGCGCCGAGGGCGAGCTGCTCTACCTCCGCCGCAAGCGGGCGGCTGTGGTCGAGCACATGATGGGCACCGAGCTTAAAGGCCCACTCGCGCGTTTCGGCGCGTGAAGCGGTGGCGATGACGGTGACATTGGTCAGAGCGCGCAGCAACTGGATGGCGATCGAGCCGACGCCGCCGGCGCCCCCGATGATCAGCACCGCATTCGCTGCTCCCGGCACGGGATCATTGACCCTGAGGCGATCGAAAATCGTCTCCCAGGCGGTGATCGCCGTGAGCGGCAAGGCGCTGGCGGCCGCGAAATCGAGCGACTGCGGTTTCCGCCCGACGATCCGTTCGTCGACGAGGTGAAACTCCGCATTCGTGCCGGGCCGGTCGATGGCGCCGGCGTAGAACACTTCGTCGCCGGGTTTGAAGAGCGTAACCTTCGGGCCGACCGCCTTGACGACGCCGGCGGCATCCCAGCCGAGAACCTTCACCTGCCCCGGCTCCGGCTGAACGCCGGCGCGCACCTTGGTGTCGACCGGATTGACGGAAACCGCCTTGACTTCCACCAGGAGATCGCGCTCCCCCGGCGTCGGCACAGGCAGGTCCACGTCGATCAAAGCGGTCTCGTGGGCGATGGGTTGCGGTGTCTTGTAGGCGACGGCACGCATGGAATGCTCCTTTTGAAATTGAACAGGAGCTACATGGGCTCTATGCTCAAAAGGCACAAGAATGTACAAATTTGGCCTATAGTGTCGAAAAGGATACCGTATGTCCCGGCGCCGCGCGAAACTGACGAACACATTTCCGGGCTGCCCGGTCGAGTCGACCTTGTGCTTCATCGACGGCAAATGGAAGGGCGTCATCCTCTATCACCTGATGAGCGAAGGCGTCCTGCGCTTCAACGAACTGCGCAGGAGGCTGCCGAGCGTGACGCCGCGTATGCTGACCAGGCAGTTGCGTGAGCTGGAGGAGGCGGCGCTTCTGTCGCGTACGGTCTTTCCGGTCGTTCCGCCGCGTGTGGACTACGCCTTGACGCCGAGGGGAGAGAGCCTGAAACCGGTGATCATGGCCCTGAAAGCCTGGGGCGACGAGAATGTCCTCTGCGACGGTGATCGCATGACACTGAAGCCGCTCGAGTCCCCCGCGCGGCCCGAACTCAAGCGCGCCTGATCGCTTCGTTGAAACCACCTGCACGCCCAGGCGGCCGGCGATAAAGTCGCTCGCACTTTTCGTCGCACGGCTCTGGAAACCCCCGCTGCCGCTCTTATCTGAGAAGCTGAACGCACTCGCAGGACGGAGGCAGCAGCCATTGAAAGTCAAGGCCATCTTCAATCGAGATGGGGGAACTTTTCGCACGACGGACATGGATGCCTACAGCAGGAAGGTCGAGGCGGACTTTCGGGCTGCCGGCCACGAGATCGAAATCGCCGTGGTCGGAGCGGATGAGATGCGGGACACGTTGGAGACCGCTTGCGGGCGGGACGATCTCGACGCGATCGTCGCCGGCGGCGGCGACGGCACGATTTCGGCGGCGGCAGGCGTGGCCTGGAAAACCGGCACGCCGCTGGGCATCGTGCCCGCCGGGACCATGAATCTCGTTGCGCGTTCCCTGAAGCTGCCGCTCGATATCTGGAAGGTCCCGGAGGTGCTGGCCAATGGCCGAATCATCGATGCCGATATAGGCAGCGCTGACGGTCGCGCATTCGTGCACCAGTTCTCGATGGGCCTTCACGCCCGCATGGTGCGCTATCGTCAATCCTATCGGTTCGCGTCGCGATTCGGGAAGATCGGCGCCAGCGCACGCGCCGCCATCGGCGTCATTTTCAATCCGCCGGACTTCGAGATCGAATTCGACGCGGACGGGCACCGCGAGCGCCGGCATGTTTCGGCGATTTCCGTTTCGAACAACCATTTCGGACACGACACGTTGATGTATGCGAAAGACCTGACGAGCGGCCACCTCGGCTTCTATACGGCGCCGCCCTTAAGCCCCGCAGGCGTGGCGAAGCTCTCCTTCGACATCCTGCGCGGAAAATTCAGAAGCAGCACGCTGATCACCGAGATGAGCGCTCTGACGGTCGACCTGCACTTTCCGAAGGTGGACCGGAAGATCAACTGCGTCATCGATGGCGAACTCGTTCCGATCAGAAGCGGTCGGGTCGCATTGCGCGTTCACCCCGGCGAATTGAAGTTGCTGGTCGGCTCGCAGGAGAGCAATTTCGGGAACCCCGTGTAGCGGTTCCGCGCGCGTCTATTCCGCGATCCAGATGTAGCTGAAATTGTAGCGATCCTCGCCGGTCCCGTAGAGGTAGGGCAGTGCGAGGTGGCGCGGTACCGCTGCCGCGTCCGGGACACCGAGTGCGGAGAGAGCGTTGCGCAACAGGTCGGGAACGGGGGCTTCCGGCTGTGCGTCATCATGCCAGACCACGAGAAGGGGCCTTTTCGACATATCGACCGGAAGCGCATTCGAGGACCTTGGCATCGTCACCTGCGCTCCGCCGAACTGCGTTCGGAGATTTCCCACAATCTGCTTGTCATCGGCGAGGATAAGCGCCGGCTGGCCGCCTTCCGTCTGTGCTACCGCTTCGGCAAATGCGCTGTAGGGTATATTCAGCCTCGAATAGTCGCCAAACCACGGCCGTACGATGGCGCGCGCCGACACCGTCACGAGTGCACCCAGCGCGATGACGGAGACCAGCAGGAAGAAGCGTCTGAGGCTGTCAGTGAGGTCGATATTCGCCGCATCGATCTTCAGGCAGAGATAAAGCGGAATGAGAACGAGGAAGAGGACCAGCCACTTTTCGCGCACATGCGTGGCGGCGACGCCGAGTACGACCAGCAGGACCGCAAACAGGCAAAGGGCGAGCATCCGCCCCACGATCCTGCTCCACTGGCTTTCCGCCTGCCAGATCGCGCGGAGCTTGCCGCGGAAGACGAGGCCGAATACGAGCAGCGGCACCAGGCTGCCGCCGATGATGGCGGAGCCGAGCGAAGAGACGCCGTAAACGGCCTGAAGCAGGAGTCCCTCGGCCTCGCGCTCCCTCATTTCGTTCAAGGTGCCGCCCGAGGCGAAACCGAGATTCTGCAGCATCCAATAGGCGTGGGGAAGAACGATGAGCGCTGCTATCGCAATCGCCGGCAGAATGCGCCAGTCGAGAATCCGGTCCCGCAGCTTCCGTTCCGGCAGGACGGCAATGATTGCCGCGACCGGCACGAGAACGAAGTTGTACTTCGCCATCAGGCCGATGCCCACCGCAATGCCGGTGAGGAGATAGGAGAAAAGGCTGGGCCTCTTCAGCGTCCTGAGGAAGCCGTACAGGAACAACGAGACGGCGAAGAGTGCTGCAACCGTGTGCGAAAGGTCGCGCTGTGCCAAAAGGAAAACCGTCGGCAGCGCGAGAACGCCGAGCATCGCGACCGCCGGCAGGCGCCGATCGGTCAGCACCAACCGTGCCGCAAGGCCGTAGAACAGGCAAGAGAGAAAAAGGAGCCCGTTCTTGAGGATGGTCATCGACGCCAGCGAAGGTCCGATGAGCTCTGCCAGTCCATATTGCAGCCAATTGTAGAAGGGCGGCTGCGGTCCGTATCCGAGGGCGAGGAACTGAGACAGAAATGCCTGTTCCGCCTCGTCGATCTCCAGTGAGCTCGAGACGGAGACCCGCAGGGCGATGCACAGCAGGAAATAGCCGGCAACCGCCAGGAGGACCGCTCCAGGCCGTCGATTGACCGCTTCAAGCATGCGGCTGCTCCCGCTCGAAAGTCTGGCGCACGATGTAACTCGTCATGTCATCGTCGCGGAAATAGGCGCGCGCCATCATCTCCGAGAGAATGCCGGTGGTGATCAGCTGGACTGAGGAGAGGAACAGCATCACGCCGACGATCAGCATCGGGCGGGTGCCGATGTCGTTGCCGAGGATGAACTTGTCTATCGCAAGATAGAGAAGGATCAGCACACTGAGACCGCCGGCGGCCAGGCCGATGGAGCCGAAAAAGTGCCCGGGCCGCGCCTTGTAGCGCATGAAGAACAAGACCGCGAGCAGATCGAGGATAACCCGGAACGTGCGCGAAATACCGTATTTCGAGGTGCCGTAATGCCGCGCGTGATGGGTCACCGGCATCTCTCCGATCCGGCTGCTCGGCACGACACCCGCCACCCAGGCCGGAATGAAGCGGTGCATTTCCCCCATCAGCTTCACCTGCTTGATGATGGAACCGCGGTAGATCTTCAGGCTGCAGCCGTAATCGTGCAATCTCACACCGGTGATCTTGCCGATCAGAAAATTGGCGCACCAGGAAGGAATTTTCCTTAGAATCAGCGCATCGCGTCGGTTTTGCCTCCAGCCGACAAGGAGGTCGAGCCCGCGCTCTTCTATCGCCGCGACCATGTTGGGAATGTCCGCCGGATCGTTCTGAAGGTCGCCGTCGAGCGTCGCGATCAGCCGGCCGGAGGCCGCGTCGATCCCCGCCTGCATTGCGGCCGTCTGGCCGAAGTTCTTCTGGAGCTCGATGATCTTCAGTCGCAGGTCGGGGTGTGAAAGCTCCTTGCGCGCATTCGGCAGCGTCCGGTCCGTGCTGCCGTCGTCGACGAGGATGAGCTCCCATGACTTCAGGAACCCGGCCATTGCCGCCCGGATGCGCGTGACGAGCGGCCCGACGCTCTCCTCCTCGTTGAACACCGGAACGACTATGGAGAGCTCGACGCCCTCCAGGACTTCGGTCATCGGCTTCACGGGTTCTTCGATGCGATTCAAGGGGGCAGTCTCCGGTGGGCTTGCAGGTTTTCTTGCATATTTGTGAGGTTATAACCAATGTCGAATCGCATTGCTGATACAGGAAAACGGTGTTGATGAATACGAACTGGGAGCGCAGCCGGCGGTCGTGGCTCGCGCGCAACCGTCTGGCACTGATTTCCGCGGCGGCAATCGTGGCTTATGCCATCTTCGTGGAGTGGGTCTGGGGCTGGCCGGTACTGCTGCGGCAATGGGCCGACATCGGCTTCGGGCCCGTCCTCTCGGCGCTAGCGCTTCTCGTCGCCACCTATTTCATCCGCTGCTATCGGATCCACGACTACTTCCCGGGCGAAACCAGGGGCCGGCTTCTGCCTCTCTTCCGCGTGACCCAGGTTCACAATCTGCTCAACATCATGCTGCCGTTCAGAGCCGGCGAAACGAGCTTTCCCTTGCTCATGCGTAGCGAATTCGGCGTACCGCTGGTGCGTGGCACCGCGGCGCTCTTCGTCATGCGGCTTCTGGATCTGCACGCCCTGCTCACCGTCGCTGCGGCGGGCCTGGTGGCCGGGCGGGGCCATGGGGCGATCGGCTGGGTTCTCTGGCTGCTCGCTTTTCTGTCGCCTTTTGCCTTCTTTCTCATGAAGGAGAACGCGCTCGCCGCGGTTCGCCGGTTCGCGCCGGTGAGGGTTGGGCCGCTCCTGGACGAGGTGGAGGCAGGCCTGCCGATCGACATTCCCGCTTTCCTGCGGGCCTGGGCGATGACGATGCTGAACTGGGCGGTAAAGGTCGTCGTTCTTGCCTGGGTGCTCGCCATCATGGGGGTCGCGCCGCTCGCCGCCACTTTCGGGGGCGCGCTCGGCGGCGAATTGTCATCCGTCCTGCCAGTGCACGCGCCGGCGGGAGTGGGAACCTACGCAGCGGCGATCGTCGCCGGCGCGGTCTCCTTCGGAGCGGATCGGGCGATGCTCGAGACGCTCGGGCGCGCCAGCGTCAACGCCCACCTCCTGGTCATCGTGTCGGCGGTCGCCGGCACGCTGCTGTCGCTCCTCCTTCGGCCAAAAGCGTGAACGCTTCTGCGACAGGACGCGGGTTCTATTGGAACGAAGTCTCGTAGAAGCTTCTGAGCTTGCGTGAATGCAGCTTCTCGGGAGGCATCGCCGCCAGTTTCTGCAGGGCCAGGATACCGATCTTCAGATGCTGGCTCACCTGGGTCCGGTAAAAGGCGCTTGCCATGCCGGGCAGCTTCAATTCGCCGTGCAGCGGCTTGTCCGACACGCAGAGCAAGGTCCCGTAGGGCACGCGGAAACGGAAGCCGTTGGCCGCGATCGTTGCCGACTCCATGTCGAGTGCAATGGCCCGCGCCTGCGACAGGCGCTTGACGGGCCCGCGCTGGTCACGCAGTTCCCAGTTGCGGTTGTCGATCGTCGCGACCGTGCCCGTGCGCATGATCTGCTTGAGGTCGTAGCCCTTGTAACCCGTCACTTCGGCGACGGCATCCTGCAGGGCAACCTGCACCTCGGCCAGGGCGGGCAGGGGGATCCAGACCGGCAGGTCGTCATCGAGCACGTGATCCTCGCGCATATAGGCATGCGCCAGCACGTAATCGCCGAGCCGCTGGCTGTTGCGCAGTCCCGCGCAATGGCCGAGCATCAGCCAGACATGCGGCCTCAACACGGCGATATGGTCGGTGATCGTCTTGGCATTGGATGGGCCGACGCCGATATTGACGAGGGTGATGCCGCCGTGCCCCTTCTTCTTCAGATGATAGGCGGGCATCTGCGGCAGACGGGCGAGAGAATAGTCTGCATCCGGCCGATCGGCACCCGCCGGCGTGGTGATGTTGCCGGGTTCGATGAAGGCGGTGTAACCGTTGCCGCCCTCCGCCATCTGCTGGCGCGCCCAGGCGCAGAACTCGTCGACATAGAACTGATAGTTCGTGAAAAGCACGAAGTTCTGGAAGTGCCTGGCGCTGGTCGCGGTATAGTGGCTGAGGCGCGCGAGCGAATAGTCGATGCGCTGCGCCGTGAAGGGCGCGAGCGGCGACGGTTCTCCCGGTCCCGGCTCGTAGGAGCCGTTGGCGATTTCGTCGTCGGTGGTCGTAAGATCCGGCGCGTCGAAAAGGTCGCGCAGCGGAATGTCGATACTATCGGCCGCGGACGCCTCGACATGCGCCCCTTCGCCAAAGGCGAAATGGAGGGGGATGGGTGTCGAGGATTCCGACACCGTGACGCCGACGCCGTGGTTGCGCATGAGGTGGCCGAGCTGTTCTTTCAGATAGTGCCGGAACAGTTTGGGCCGGGTGATGGTCGTCGTGTAGACGCCGGGCGCGCTGACATAGCCGAAGGAAAGCCTCGAATCGACATGTCCGAAGCTGCTCGTCTCGATGCTGACCTGCGGATAGCTGGCACGGAAACGGGTGAGGGGCCTGCCGCTCTTCCCGAGACCTTCGAAGGCGTCGCAGAGGAAGCGGGTATTGCGTTCGTAGAGCGCCTCCAGACAATCGACGGCCTCGGTCGGATCGTCGAAGAGCTGCGGCTCGAAGGGTTCAGGGGTGGCGACGGAGAGGACGGAGTTTGAAGAGATTCGCTTGTTCATGTCGCATTATATGCTGCACCTTTCGACAAGCAAACGACAAGAGTGTTGTTTTTTGTTCTACAGCGCCGCACCTTGTACTTCACCGTGGCCCCGCGAGAATGATCGCGCTGCCGGCGAGCGCCACGGCGGCGCCGGTCATGTCCCAATGATCCGGCCGGACGCCTTCGGCAATCCAGAGCCAAGAGAGCGACGCGACGATGTAGATGCCGCCATAGGCGGCATAGGCGCGGCCCGCCGCTGCCGCGTCCACCATCGTCAGCAGCCAGGCGAAAAACGCAAGCGAAGCCATGCCGGGAATGAGCCATAAGGCGGATTTGCCAAGTCTCAACCAGGACCAGAAGGCAAAGCACCCGGCGATTTCGGCAAGAGCTGCGAGAAAATAGATAGCGTATGCGGGCATGGTTTTCAGGTCCTCCCGATCAAGAGAGGAACGGACTTTCAACCGATATGCAAGGAGCGAAGGCGGCGTCTCGAAATCAGCTCATCGCCTGGCGCTGGAGGGTGACGAAAAGAACGAAGCCGGCCCCGTTCTTGCCGATGCCGTAGCCGGCAGCCTTGCTGTAGGCGACCGCTCCGATGGGTGCGATCAGCAGGCTCGCAAGTATCAGGAGCCTGAGCGAGAGAATGGCAGAGGAGACGAGAGCGGCCATTCCACGGCTTCCTTCAGAGTTTGGCTTGGCAGTATTGCGCCGTGTGAGCGGTGCAATCCGTGAGCGAACCGATATAGGTGTTCTGGCGGCGGCGTTCCGTGTCGGCGCCGACTGCGGCGGCAAGCGTCATCGCGAAGACGACCATGAGCAGGCTGATGATGGTGAGGCGGCGAGCGAGAATGTCCATGGTTCCGTCCGTTGAAGCGAGACACGTTCAAATCGATTGATTGTCTTTTCGCACAACCAAACTGAACTCTGGCTGAGACATCCGTTCATCTGGCGTTCATCTAAGCGGCGCCGAAGATGTGCAGCGGTTTTGGTAGAACGATCATGCACTTAAACAAATGCACGTCGGACTGCGGTCTTGCCGTTGAGCCGTCGTGTTCCTAAGTCAGTCCTTCCGACAAATCAGGAGAGACGCGATGACCGCTCCGATCGAGCTCTATTATTGGCCCACACCGAACGGCTGGAAGATCACCATAATGCTGGAGGAGCTCGGCGTTCCCTACGTCGTCAAGTATATAAATATTGGCCGGGGCGATCAGTTCCAGCCGCACTTCCTGAAGATCTCGCCGAACAACCGGATGCCGGCGATTGTCGATCCGGACGGTCCGGGTGGCGAGCCCATCTCCGTGTTCGAGTCAGGAGCGATCCTGCAGTATCTCGGCCGCAAATACGGCAAGTTCTATCCGTCCGGCGAGCGCGCCCGTGTCGACGTCGAGCAATGGCTCTTCTGGCAGGTGGGCGGACTGGGGCCGATGGCCGGGCAGGCACACCATTTCCGCCAATATGCCCCGGAAAGGATCGCCTACGGCATCGACCGCTATACCAACGAAGTGAACCGCCTCTACGGCGTCATGAACAAGAGGCTCACCGACCGACCGTTCCTCGCCGGCGATTACTCGATCGCAGACATGGCCGCGATCGGCTGGGTGATTCCGCACGAGAATCAGGGTCAGGACCTCAACGAATTCCCCAATCTGAAGCGCTGGTTCGACGCCGTGCTTGCGCGCCCGGCGGTGAAGAAGGCCATAGAGGTGGGCAAGGAGGAGCGGGCGCGCCAGAAAAGCCTCGCCGAGGACGAAGAGGCGCAGAAGGTTCTGTTCGGGCAACGCGCCCGCTGAGACGGTGGCCCGTGGAGGGGCGAACTGCGCCCCTCCACGGGCGCGCCTGGTGCAACGCCACCCATGTTCTTGCTGCGGAGGCTTAAAGACGCGTCCAGGTTTGCGACTTGCAAAGGACCTTCAGCACGCAGCCCCGCATCTTCAGCAAATTGCCGTCCACCGACCCCGTGCCGCTATAGGTCTTGTCGCTTTCGGGATCGGTGACCACGCCGCTATAGCTGCCGCCGGTTCCCGACAGCGAACCGACACGCTTGCCCGCATGCTTGCCTGTCTTCAGCGTGACGCAGAAGGCCGCGCCGCAAGGGGCGATTTCCGCGGTTGAGCCGCTCGCCGTCTTCCACTTGCCGAGAATCGGTTCGGCGGCATGGGCCGGGGCGGCTGCGGCAAAGCCAAGCGCTGCTGTGACGAGCAATGTGCGAATCATGCGATCTCCTCCGAAGGCGGCAGGCTCTGCGTCCTCCCGCGTGCTGGTTCCCTGTGGAGCGCGATCTCCCGCAGCGCCGCACGCTTATCGGGCGAACGAAGATCACTCCGCCGCAGAAAGTATATTACGCGTACGTAAAGGTAAATATCCGCGTTACCTTGCAAGGGCATGCTGCGCGCGCGGCTGCAACGTCCGCGAAAAGCGCAACTGTTCTCATGGTTAGCGTTCAGTTGAAATCCGGAAGTGAAATTTTCGTAAAATTCGAGGCGAATGCGTGCCTTTGCAGGGCATGCAATGCTTAACGAAAATCCAAGTTTACCAAGCGTTTGGACTTTGTTTGCGTCAAATTAAGCATGGATTTTAAGCGGCCATTGAAGGCCGTCGGGCATATTCAAATCCATAAGACGAGCGGCGAGACAAGCCGACGACAAACCGGAAAGCGACACCGCAGAAGACGGCGCGATTTCCCGGAAAGCCCGCCAAGAGGCTCGATGAAACAGGGACCAGGAATACCAGCTGAAGCCGGGCTCGCCCCTATACGGGCGGGCCGCTTCGCTCCGACGAAGAAAAGACAGGGACAAGAAAATGGCACTCTTCAACATTGAGATCGTTTCGGACGACGCCATCGGCGGCGGCAACCGCGCCGACGTTCTGTGCGAGATGGGCCTCGCCTATGCGACGGGCCGCGGCAGGCCCGTCGATCTGGTCGCCGCGCACAAGTGGCTGAACATTGCAGCGATCAGAGGCTCGGACCGCGCGGCCGACCTGCGAGCCGACCTTGCGGCAACGATGAGCAAGTCGGATCTCGCCGCCGCGCTGCGCGCAGCCCGCGAATGGATGACGATGCACTAATGCGTGGCTGAAGCATGCGGTTGCCGCCGGTTCAGGTGGCAGCCAAACTCCTGATCACCTCTGGAAGCGCGGCCGCAAGAAGATCCATTTCCGCATCGGGCGCGGTGCTGATACGGATGCAGCGGTTAAGCGGCGCGACGCCGGGCATGCGAATGAAGATCCCGTGATCGCTCATCAGCCGATCGACGATCGACCGTGCATAGCTTGCATCCTTTCCACAATCGACAGCCACGAAATTCGTCGCGGAGGGAAGGGGGACGAGCCCGCTATCGGCAGCAATGCGGCCGATCCTTTGCCGTGAGTTCGCGATTTTGAGCGTGACTTCCTTCAAATAATCCTGATCGGCCAAAGCGGCTATTGCTGCTGACACGCCGATGCGGCTCATACCGAAATGATTGCGGATCTTGTCGAAGGCCTGGGCGGTTCCCGGCGTCGACAGCGTATAGCCGATGCGCGCGCCTGCCAGGCCGTAGGCCTTCGAAAAGGTGCGCGTGCGAATGACGTTGGGCTTGTCGATAAGGCTTTCGATCGGCGGAAGCGCCTCCCGCGGCGCCGTTTCGCAATAGGCTTCATCGAGCACGAGGAGTGTCGTTTCCGGCAAGGCCTCAGCAAAGGCGATAACGCGCTCGGCGGGCCACCAGCTTCCCATTGGGTTGTCGGGATTGGCCAGATAGACAAGCGGTGCATTCTCACGATCAACGGCGGCGAGCAGTCCTTCGAGATCTTCCCGGTCGTCGGCATAAGGTACCGTGACCAACCGCCCGCCATGGCCCGCGACGTGATAGTTGAAGGTCGGATAGCCTCCGAGAGACGTCACCACCGGGGCGCCGGCTTCCACGACGAGCCGCACGATCTGTCCGAGAAGGCCGTCGATACCCTCTCCGATGGCGATGTTCGCGGGCGAGGTGCCGACATGGCCGGCGAGCGCCTGCTTCAGGTCGTGGTTTTCGGGATCGGCATATTTCCAGGTTTCGTCTGCCGCCTGCCGGATGGCGAGTAACACGGATTGTGCCGGGCCGAAGCCGCTTTCATTGGCACCGATGCGCGCCGCAATCTTGCGGCCGCGCTGACGCTCGAGGGCTTCCGGGCCGACGAAGGGCACGGTGGCCGGCAGGGATTGAATGAGTGGCGTGAAGCGTGAGAATGCGGACATCTTGAAAAACCGTACTCCGTTCGGAAATGCCGGCGGAACTTATCGCATAAGAAGGGGAAGCGGAATCGATGCGCAAAAGAATCGGTAGAAGAAGAGCCGTCCAGGAGGGGGGCTTTGTCTCTTTTGTTCGTCCGACGCAAAGCTGCCTCCCATATCCAGACAGGGCGTGGCTGCGCCGAAGCGGATGAAAATCGGATGATTTCCTGAAATTCGACAAAAAAATCTTGCATTGGAAACGCGGTGACACTAGTCAGGCGCTAACGGAGAGGTGGCCGAGTGGTCGAAGGCGCTCCCCTGCTAAGGGAGTATACCGGAAACGGTATCGAGGGTTCGAATCCCTTCTTCTCCGCCATTTCTTTTATGTCCATACCGGAGACATAGGTAACGGAGCGTACCCTAAGACATGGGTGACAACCTCGTGCCGAACGGGTTGTCGATGCTTTGAAAAGTTCTCTGCTCCAGGTCGATATATCCCAGATCATAGTGGATGAAGCTGACGAGCCAAACGCCGTCGTCGACTTCGTTGATTCCCAATTTCTGTCCTGCCAGCACGGTCGTTGATCTTCTTGCGACAGAGTCGCCCGCAATCGCATGACCGTGCTCAGGCTGCATTCTGCAACGGACGCGCGCGCTCGATCCGCTCACGTTCCTTTGGCGTATTCATTACCGCCCAAAGATCGTTGCGCCGCTGCACGTTGAGCCAGAAGTCCGGGCTGTGCCGAATACGCCGGCGAAGATCAGCAATGCCGTCTCCACGTTCCTGCGGTTGCTGCTCGATAACGTTGCGGCTGAACCCTATCGCCTCGGCGAGCGGCCCTGTGGCAACCCCATGGACCAAGCTGCCCGCCGGCTTCGACGAGATGCTTGCCGACTCGCGAATCCCTGCGCATTGATTCTCTCGAGAATCGGCCGACAAGCACCTCGACGATCCGTCCGAACCGACTCTCGGCACGTCGTTGGCTTTCGAAAGGATCGGTCTCGTGGAAGGCCCTTGCCCGGTTTTATCCCCCTTTCTGGCCATTTTTTGCCCCTTTCCGGAACAGATGCCTGGCTGAGACCTCGCGCTAACCCCCCGTCGCTAAAGGATTTTCTTAATGGTTTGTTAATTTCCTCGGGCCGTCTGGGGCGATTTTGTGTCGTTTCAGCAACAGGGATCAGGGAAGGGCAGGGCAAAGGAGTCGATCTGGTAAGTTGGTCGTTGCGCGCCCCACCCGGTTTTGTATTTTCAACTCCGGAAGCAAGGGCGGTTGATCGTCCGACTTCTTGAACGTTGGGGATGGGGCAGGGAACGCTGTCCTTCAGCAAAAAAAACCCAGACCCGTTTGAAACTTTTGACTGGAGGTCAGAAATGAACATCAAGAGCCTTCTTCTCGGCTCCGCTGCTGCTCTCGCAGCAGTCTCCGGCGCCCAGGCTGCCGACGCGATCGTCGCTGCCGAGCCGGAGCCCATGGAATACGTCCGCGTCTGCGACGCTTTCGGCACGGGCTACTTCTACATCCCCGGCACGGAAACCTGCCTCAAGCTCAGCGGTTTCATCCGCGTTCAGGGCACGTTCGGTCGTGACGCCGTTACCAGCCGCTACGACTCCGGCAACGGCACGTCGGACTGGGACATGTTCTCCCGCGCTTACATCGCGTTTGACGCCAAGAGCGACACGGAATACGGCACGCTCACCGGCTTCTTCGCGGCTGAGTTCAACGCCGACAACGACACCGACGAAGGCGACAGCTTCATCGACGTCGACGAAGCCTACATCCAGCTCGGCGGCTTCAAGGCCGGCTTCTTCTACAGCTGGTGGGATAAGGGTCTGAACGGCGAAACCGACACGCTCGGTAACGTCACCGAGTTCAACTCGCTCGCCTACATCTACGACGGCGGCACCTTCCAGGCTGGTATCTCGGTCGACGAACTCGAAGGCGCAACGACCAAGGACAACGGTGTTGGTGTTACCGGTACCGTTACGGCTACCCTCGGCGGCGTATCTATCGATTTGCTCGGCAGCTACGACACCGAAGCCGAAGAAGGCGCGATCCGCGCTCTGCTCTCCGCAGACCTCGGTCCGGGCACCTTCCAGGTTGCTGGCATCTGGGCATCCGAAACGAACGCTTACTGGAATGCCTCTGAGTGGAGCGTTGCTGCGTCTTACCGCTTCAACGTGAACGACAAGCTCGCAATCACCCCCGGCGCTCAGTACTTCGGTAACCTGAACGAAAACAACGACTTCGGCAGCGACGACGCATGGCGCGTTGGTGCTACGGTTGACTACAAGATCACCGAAGGCCTCGCCACTCGTCTGTCGGTACAGTACGAAGATGAGGACGACGGCGACGACGAAGTCTTCGGCTTCCTCCGCCTTCAGCGTGACTTCTAATCTGACCTGACCTCGGTCAGTGGAAGGAAAGCCCGGCTCAAAAAGCCGGGCTTTCTCTTTTTGAAGTATGGCTATGAGGGCGGCGCGCCGCTGCCGGCGCTTATGCGCGATTACTTGAGATGGCGCTCGAGAACAGGCACGCACATGTCGAGATCATGGGAGGCCAGATGCGCGTAGCGCATCGTCATCTCGAGCGTTTGATGGCCCAGCCACATCTGGACCCGTCTAAGATCGATGCCGCCTCTGACCAGGCGTGACGCGCAGGTATGGCGCAGGATGTGAGGAACGAGATCGTCCTCGGCGCCGAGACCGGCATCCACTTTTGCGGCATTCCAGACCGCCCGGTATTTCTGCTGATCTATGCGCGAGAACGGTCCTGGGGACCTGTCCGCAACGCGCTTCAGAGCATCTTTTGCTCTAACGGTCAGAGGAACTGTACGGCTGCGGCCGGATTTCGTGACCCAGAACGTCGCCCGCCCCTCGTGGATATCGTTCCATTTGAGGCCGATTGCCTCGCCCAGGCGAGCACCGGTATCCACCAGGAAGATCGAGAGGTAGAGATAAAGCTCCGAACGACTGGCGATTTCGCGGAACAGCGTTTCCTCTTCGTCGGCCTCCAGGAATCGCAGTCGTCCCGCTTTCTCCTTTTGGCGTTTGAACTCCGGCAGACTGTGGATATCCCCCATCTTATACGCTTTCCGCAGCAACTTCCCCAGCGCCGCCATCTTCCGGTTGATGGTTGCGTTGCTGTTGCCGCGTTTGCGTAGCGCACCGATGAGGGCGTCGAGCAATTCCTGCGGAAAGGCGGAGAAGCGCTTGCCGAGCAATATCTCGTCGAGCTCTCCGATGAAGGCCTTCACATTGTACTTGTGCTTGCCTTCGTCCCACAGGATGTCGGCATAGCGCTGAAGCAACTCGGCGAGCGTGGTCTCGTTGACCACCCCGATTGGGCCTTGCCGGCCGAAGGTATAGTTGACCTCATATCCCGAACCCATGTCCGGAAAACCAAGGTCACCTACTCGTTTTTCAGCGTCCGACATCACGTTTGCCGTTTCCTCCCCATTCTCCGTGAACGAGCCAAGAAACCACTGGCAATGAAACCAGTGCTTATAGTCAAACAACTCAACGCCTTGGCGGCGCACATTTCGTTGCAGAACAGCAACAGCCCGCAACTCAACAGCTCAAGCTGCGGGCTTTCTCGAATCTGACTAGGTCAGATTAGAAGTTCCGCTGCAGGCGGAGGAAACCGCTGACAGCGTCGGGCTTGTTGCTTGCGTCGGTGTAGTTGATCGCAAAGCGAGTGGCGAGGCCTTCGGTGACGGCATAGTCGGCCGTGAGACCAACGCGCCACTGCTCTTCGCTCGAGTCGAAGCCGCCAGCGTTGTTATTCAGGCCATCCCAGTACTGCGCGCCGGGCGTGATCGCGAGCTTGTCGGTAGCCTTGAAGCGGTAAGACGCAGCAACGGTCCACTCGGAGTCAGACCAGTAAGCATTCGGGTCGGATGCCCAGACACCAGCGATCTGGAAGGTGCCTGGACCAGCTTCTGCGGAGAGCAGAGCGCGGATCGCGCCTTCTTCATATTCGGTGTCATAACCGCCGAGCAGGTCGAAGGTGACGCCGCCGAGCGAAGCCGAAACGATACCTTCGACGCCGATGCCATTGGCCTTCGTGGTGGTTGCTTCGAGTTCATCGACCGCGATACCGGCCTGGAAGGTGCCACCGTCATACATGTAGGCGAGCGAGTTGAACTCGGTGTTTTCACCGATCGAGTCGGCTTCGCCGTTCAGACCCTTGTCCCACCAGCTGTAGAAGAAACCGGCCTTGAGGCCGCCGAGCTGGATGTAGGCTTCGTCGACGTCAATCCGGCTGTCGCCGGCGTCGGAATCGTTGTCGGCATTGAACTCGGCGGCGAAGAAGCCGGTGAGCGTGCCGTATTCCGTGTCGCTCTTCGCGTCAAACGCGATGTAGGCGCGGGAGAACATGTCCCAGTCCGACGTGGACTGCTTCGGGTTCTGCCAGCGGTCGTCAGCTTCGTCAGGGCCGAATTCGCCCTGAACGCGGATGAAGCCGCTGATCTTGAGGCAGGTTTCCGTGCCGGGGATGTAGAAGTAGCCCGTGCCGAAAGCGTCGCAGACGCGGACATATTCCATGGGCTCCGGCTCGGCAGCGACGATCGCGTCGGCAGCCTGGGCGCCGGAGACTGCTGCGAGAGCAGCAGCGGAGCCGAGAAGAAGGCTCTTGATGTTCATTTCTGACCTCCAGTCAGTCGTGGGAAAATTATCCTGTTTCTGGAGGATTGAGGCTGGTTCCTAGTGTTTCCTGAATGTCGGAGGGCTGGGGTGGCATGGAATGCGAAAAGAGGAGCGCTCGGCTCCTCTCTTCAGCGGCACCTGTTGTGCGGTCAAGCTTCAGCTATAGGGCGAATAACACTGACGTCGCGGACCGTGGTAGGGCTGGAACGTGTTGTCCCAGGCCCGATAAGAGCGGTAGCGAGAGTAGCACCATTCGACATGTGCGTTGCCGCCGCCGTAATATCTCGGAGCCGGATATCTCGGCTGGCTCAACACGCCACCCACGATCGCACCGGCGGCTAGGCCGCCAAAGAAAGCACCAAGATCATCATCGTCGTCGCGGTAGTAGCGGCGGTGATGATAACGGTTGCCGTAATGGCGGTTTCCGCGATAACCGCGCCAGTTGCCCATCCGCCGGCAGTCCCAGTCGCGGCAGCGGCTCTTGCGCGCTTCTCCGCGCTCGTAGGGAAACTGCGCCAGCTGCACGTCGGCGGCCTGCGGCTTCGGTGCCGGAACGATCGGAAATGCCTCTGCGGGCGGAACGCTGCTGATGGCCGTGGCCAGCGACAGGGCAACAATTGCTAAGGTCTTCATTGGCCTCACCATTTCCTCTCAGGAGAAAATAAATCCCTTCCAAGGGAAAATGGCCGAAATCGTATTTTGTGCCGGACGCGGCCAAGCGATCACGATGATGTGATCCTCTCTCGGCAGAGCCGCCGCGGGGGAAGGTTGCAGTCAGTCGCGACTGTCCGGTTGGTCACCGCAACCCGGTTCAGGGCAAAGCGCGTCCCAACCTCAAATCCGCAACGATATCCGTATCTTGTCCCAGCCGCGACTTATAAACCTGGTAGTTCTCCATCACCCGCTGGACATAGTTGCGCGTTTCCTCGAAGGGGATGCGCTCGATCCAGTCCACGACCTCGTCGATGGGTTTTCCGCGTGGATCGCCATAGCGGGCGAGCCAGTCAGGAACGCGACGCGGGCCGGCATTATAGGCGATGAAGGTGAGAATGTAGGAACCGCCGAAGCTGTCGATCTGCTCGCCGAGGTAATGGGCTCCAAGTGTCGCATTGTAGCCGGCGTCGCTCGTGAGACGGTCCTTCGAATAGGCGAGGCCATAGCGACTGGCGACGCCCTTGGCTGTGCCGGGAAGGAGTTGCAGGAGCCCCCGGGCATTCGCCACCGAAATAGCGGCTGGGTTGAAAGCGCTTTCCTGCCGGGCGATGGCATAGGCGAGCGCCTTGCCGGCGCCGTCGATATCCGCGCTCGGCGGAATGACCCCGATCGGAAAGGCAAGGGCAGCCACCTCGATGCCGCGGCCGAAGGCGATCTTGCCGATCTGCAGCGAGAGCTGGTGATTGCCCGACTTCTCGGCCCGCTCCGCCAGGATCGCAAGTTCGCCGGGGCTGGTCAGTTCCTCGGCAAGCGCCCGATAAAGACTGTCGGCGCGCCAGCCATGGCCGGCGGCTTCGAGCCGGCCGATTGCCTTGACGGCTTCGCGACCTTCCAGCCGGATGCGGTCTTGCTGCGTCGGTGAGGGGTAGCTCATATCGAGCTTCGCCTGACCGAGGCGTGCGGCGGCGAGTTGCCCGTAGAAGGTCGCCGGGTAACGCGCCGCGTTGGCGAAATACTCGCGCGCATCGCCGCGGCCGGCCGCTTCGGCCGCGCGGCCCAGCCAATACCAGGCGCGCGAGGCGGAGATCGGCCGGCTCGATGCCTCGAGAATCCTGCGAAAGTGACGCGCCGCCGTCTCGGGTTCCTCAAGGCCGCGAAGCGCATACCAGCCCGCGTGGAATTCCGCGTCCACGAGATCCGCAGCGCGCTTTGCCGCATGGTTGGCGGCGATGCGATAGGCGCCGCGGAAGTCGCCGGCGTCGAGCAAACCGCGGCTGACGATACGTTGCTCGACCCACCATTCTCCGGGATTGACGAGGGCGCCGTCGTCCTTCGGCATCTGGTCGAGAAGCCGGGCCGCCTCGGCGTATTTTTGCTGCTTGCGTAAATGCTCGATGCGAATGAAGAGGTACGAAGGCTTGCCGCGCCAGGAAGCATCGACCGCTTCGATGAGCGAGGCCGCGTTGCTGCCGCCGCGGGTCACTGCGGCCCAGGCGCGAAACAGCGATTGCGCCTTGCCGAGGTCGCTGAACCGTTCGGCCTGGTCTATGCGGGCGCGGTAGAGAAGCATTTCCATCCGCTTCCTGTGGTCTTCCGCCGTCAGCAGGTCGGAAAATTCGGAAAGGATCTTCGTTTCAGTGTCCTTGTCCAGGGCTTCACTCAGCCAGAATGCACGCAGGTGCGTGGCGGCCGCCGAGCTCTGCCCCTGCGCTGCAAGTGCGCGTGCGAGGATGATCGCCCCTTCAGCCGTCTCGGGGCGGGTGGCGCCGAAGGCCGCGATTACATCGGCGGCCGGGGCGTTCTCGCGGTAGAGGGCCCTTTCCGAGTGGGAGCGCAGCGATTTCAGGCCGGGCCAGCCCTGGAGTTCCCGCTGCGCCCCGGCAATGTCATAGGAGGGAATGCCCTTGTGTCCGGACACCGCGATCGCCCAGGCCAGGATATGGCGGTCGAGCGTTCCTGCCGGCATGCGGTCGCGAATGGCGATCGCCTTTTCCGGCTGCCGATCGGAGAGGGCATCGAGACCGCTTTTCAGATTGGCGCCGAGGATATTTGAGAGTTCGCCGGTTGCGAGGTTGCCGATCGCGCCGGCAGCATCCGGCTTGCTCGTCGGTACAGGAATCCGGCCGTCGGCTGCGTCGGCTGAAAAAGCCAGCATTCCCGTACCGATCATGGCGGCGACCGGCAGAAAGACTGTTCCCCGCATCAAGAGCCCCGTGGTCCCCCATCCCTCAACTTCATTACCGCTCCATTACAGCGGATCGGTCGGCGAAAACCTAGCCACATTTGTCAGCCTGCTTGATCGGCCGGCGCATGCGCGTTTCCCGAAACCCGGTGCCTATTGCGGTCGCGCCCAAGGGCGGCGATGCGCGGAAACGAAAGCGAAATGCGTCCTCTCAGCGCTTGCCGCAGACACGTCACATGATTATGGTGCGGCAGTTTTTTAACCGTCGATTGCGGCCAAAGCGTGAGCGTATTCTGCGCCCTCGGTCGTCAGGAGTTGTGCATGTTCAAGGGTTCCATTCCCGCACTCGTAACGCCGTTCACCGCCGCCGGCTCGGTTGATGCGGATAGTTTCGTCGCGCATGTGGAGTGGCAGATAAAAGAGGGGAGCCATGGCCTTGTGCCGGTAGGCACCACGGGTGAATCTCCGACGCTTTCCCACGAGGAGCATAAGAAGGTCGTAGAACTGTGCGTCGAGGCATCGGCGCGGCGCGTACCGGTCATCGCCGGTGCCGGGTCCAATAACACGATCGAAGCGATCGAGCTTGCGCAGCATGCGGAAAAGGCCGGTGCGGACGCGATCCTCGTCGTCACGCCCTATTACAACAAACCGACGCAGAAGGGCCTTTTCGCCCACTACGCGGCGATCGCCGAAAGCGTGAAGCTGCCGATCGTGATCTATAACATTCCCGGCCGTTCCGTCGTCGACATGAGCGTCGAGACCATGGCAGCGCTGGCGAAGGCCCATCCGACGATCGTCGGCGTGAAGGATGCGACCGGCAAGATCGAGAGGGTCTCCGAGCAGCGCCTAGGCTGCGGTAAGGCTTTCGTGCAGCTTTCGGGAGAGGATGCGACCGCGCTCGGCTTCAATGCGCATGGCGGCGTCGGGTGCATCTCCGTCACCGCCAATGTCGCGCCGCGCCTTTGCGCCGAGTTCCAGGAGGCAACGCTCGCCGGAAACTTTGCCAAAGCACTGGAATACCAGGACAAATTAATGCCGCTTCACAAGGCCATCTTCCTTGAGCCGGGCGTCTGCGGCGCCAAATATGCGCTGAACCGTCTCGGGCGAATGAGCTTTACCGTCCGCTCGCCGTTGCTGTCGTCGCTCGAGCCGGCAACGGCGTCGGCTATCGACGCGGCGCTCAGGCATGCAGGGCTGATGAACTGATGGCACCGAAAGGCAGCGAACGTACGGTCAAGAAGGTTGTCGCGGAAAATCGCAAGGCCCGCTTCAACTACGAGATCGTCGACACCTACGAGGCCGGTCTGGTCCTGACCGGAACGGAGGTCAAGTCGTTGCGCGAGGGGAAGGCCAATATCGCGGAATCATACGCGACCGACGAAGGCGGCGAGATCTGGCTCATTAATTCCTACCTGCCCGAATATCTGCAGGCCAACCGCTTCAATCACGAGACGCGCCGCCGCCGCAAATTGCTCCTGTCGAAGAGGGAAGTGAACCGCCTGCAGGGTGCGGTCAACCGCGAGGGGATGTCGCTGATACCGCTCCGGATATACTTCAATGAGCGAGGCAGGGCGAAGCTGGAACTGGCGCTCGGCAAGGGCAAGAAGCTGCACGACAAGCGGGAGACCTCCAAGGAACGCGATTGGAACCGGCAGAAGAACAGGCTCCTCAAGGAGCGCGGCTGAGTCTTCGTCGATCGGGCGGTATATCGCTCTTCATGCGGCCGACGAATGCCTGTCGAGATTCATCTGGCGTCTTATCTCTGTGCTTGTCACAGAGATAAGGACAGCGGCGCGGGGAAGCGTTCTCTCAGCCCCAGCCTTGGTTTGGCTGGATTCCTGTGAGGAGCACAGGGATGAGGAGATCAAAGCCCCCGGGGTATGCCGAATCGCAACAGGCGTTAGATCAAGATGGTTTTAGGTCGGGTCGACCTAAACTGTGAACGTGATCGATTCCAAGGAGTTGGAGCGGATGCGGGCGGAAAGCCGCACACGCTTTTCCTTATCCCGCTCTAAAGCTCCACGTCGTCGGCGACCGGCTCGACAGGGCGCTGAACGCGTTCGGACGGTTCGCGGCCGATTTCTCCCCTCAGGGTCGCGAGATCGATAAAGTGGTCGGCCTGGCGGCGCAGGTCGTCGGCAATCATCGGCGGCTGCGTCGACATGGTCGAGACCACGGAAACCTTTCGCCCCTTGCGCTGCAGCGCTTCGACGAGCGTGGTGAAATCACCGTCTCCGGAGAAGATCACCAGGTGGTCGACCGATTCGGACTGCTCCATCGCGTCGATCGCCAGCTCGATGTCCATGTTCCCTTTGATCTTGCGGCGCCCGAGGGAATCGGTGAATTCCTTGGCAGGCTTGGTCACGACCTTATAGCCATTATAGTCGAGCCAGTCGATCAGCGGGCGGATCGACGAATATTCCTGATCCTCGATGAGTGCGGTGTAGTAGTAGGCCCTGAGCAGGTAGCCGCGCTTCTGGAAGGCCTTGAGCAGCTTGCGGTAGTCGATGTCGAAGCCGAGGCTCTTCGACGCGGCGTAGAGGTTGGCGCCATCGATAAAAAGAGCGATTTTCTCGCGAGGATCGAACATCGTTACTTCCTTTTTCCGTACCCTGCACAGTGACCGGACCAACCCCGCGGAGCGTCACGCTTAAAATAGGCGGATTAAATTAAAGCTCACTTATCTGCAAATAATGTGGTCATGCCAACGCATTATTCCAACCAGGGCGCGGCGCCTATAGCTAGTTTTAGCAGTTGCTGCAGTTCGTCCACATTTTCAATCTATAATTGTTGCTGGATACGTGTTCGAAATTATCACAAAATACAGGTAATGTCTGTGACCCTATGGCAGCGTTCCACAGACGTGGCATTTTATCATGCTCCGGGCGATGACGTGAGCCGGGTGCAGGAAAAACTTGAACTTATGTTGTTTTGATTGTATCGGACGCCTAATTCCAGAAATCGGAGCTGATGGAGCCGCATATCAGCGGGCGTTCCGGTTTCGCGTTGTTAAACCTGCCGCGGCGATGCCGCCGCATCTCTTGAGTTGTAAAGGACAGGCCATGGCCCGCGTCACCGTCGAAGACTGCATCGACAAGGTCGAAAACCGTTTCGAACTCGTCCTTCTTGCCAGCCACCGCGCACGCCTCGTTTCCCAGGGTGCTCCGATTACGGTGGACCGCGACAACGACAAGAACCCGGTCGTTGCACTGCGCGAGATCGCCGATGAAACCCTGTCGCCAGGCGACCTGAAGGAAGACCTGATCCACTCGCTGCAGAAACATGTGGAAGTGGACGAGCCGGAGCCCGATCCGGCATCGCTCGCGCAGACGGAAGCAGCGCCTGCCTTCGCTGAGGCCGCCGAAGAGGAAGACCAGCCGGAAGCGTTGACCTTCGACCGCATGTCCGAAGAAGAACTGCTGGCCGGCATCGAAGGCCTCGTTCCTCCGGAAAAGAGCGACGACTACTGAGATTCGTTCCGGAACAACGTTCCGACGTGTTATCGAAGCAGTGCGCCACTCATATGATTGGCGCACTTTTTTATTTGCCTGATTTCACGGAGCCGCTAGCGGATGATGCGCCAATACGAGCTCGTTGAGCGCGTGCAAAAATACAAGCCCGACGTCAACGAGGCGCTGCTGAACAAGGCCTATGTCTACGCCATGCAGAAGCACGGGCAGCAGAAGCGGGCAAGCGGCGATCCTTACATCTCCCATCCCCTGGAAGTGGCGGCGATCCTGACCGAAATGCATCTCGACGAATCCACGATCGCCGTCGCGCTGCTGCACGACACGATCGAGGATACGACCGCGACGCGGCAGGAGATCGACGACCTCTTCGGCGAGGATATCGGCGCCTTGGTCGAAGGCCTCACCAAGATCAAGAAGCTCGACCTCGTCACCAAGAAGGCCAAGCAGGCGGAAAATCTTCGGAAGCTGCTGCTCGCCATTTCGGACGACGTCCGCGTGCTCCTGGTCAAGCTTGCCGATCGCCTCCACAATATGCGCACTCTCGACCACATGTCGGCCGAAAAGCGCGCGCGCATCTCCGAGGAGACGATGGACATCTATGCGCCCCTGGCAGGGCGCATGGGCATGCAGGACATGCGCGAGGAGCTCGAGAACCTGTCCTTCCGACATATCAACCCGGAAGCTTACGAGACCGTTACCAGACGCCTCCAGGAGCTCTCCGAGCGCAACGAGGGGCTGATCAAGAAGATCGAGGAGGAACTGAGCGAGCTGCTTCAGGCCGAGGGGCTTACGGATGCACAGGTCAGGGGGCGCCAGAAGAAGCCCTATTCGGTTTTCCGCAAGATGCAGTCAAAATCGCTCTCCTTCGAGCAGCTCTCGGATGTCTGGGGTTTCCGCATCATCGTCAACGACATCCCGGCCTGCTATCGCGCGCTCGGGATCGTGCACACCCGCTGGCGTGTCGTGCCGGGACGCTTCAAGGACTACGTCTCGACCCCGAAACAGAACGATTATCAATCGATTCACACGACGATCATCGGCCCGTCGCGCCAGCGCATCGAACTGCAGATCCGCACGAAGCGCATGCATGAGATCGCCGAATACGGTATCGCGGCGCACGCACTCTACAAGGATCGCGACACCGTTTCCGGTGACCTGACGCGCACTCCGACATCGAATGCCTATTCCTGGCTGCGCCGCACGATCGAATCGCTCGCCGAGGGCGACAATCCGGAGGAGTTTCTCGAGCACACCAAGCTAGAACTCTTCCAGGATCAGGTCTTCTGCTTCACACCGAAGGGGCAACTGATAGCCCTGCCTCGCGGCGCCACCCCGATCGACTTTGCCTATGCCGTGCATACGAACATCGGCGATACCTGTGTCGGGGCCAAGATCAACGGTCGTATCATGCCGCTGGTGACCCGGCTCAACAACGGCGACGAGGTGGAGATCATCCGCTCGGGCATTCAGGTGCCGCCGCCGGCCTGGGAAGAGATCGTCGTCACGGGGAAGGCGCGGGCGGCCATCCGCCGCGCGACCCGCGCCGCCATCCGCAAGCAATATGCCGGCCTCGGCTATCGCATCCTCGAGCGCACCTTCGAACGGGCGGGCAAGACCTTCTCGCGCGAGGCTTTGAAGCCGGTGCTGCATCGGCTCGGGCAGAAGGACGTCGAGGACGCCATTGCCGCGGTCGGGCGCGGCGAACTCTCCTCGCTCGACGTTCTGCGGGCCGTGTTTCCCGACCATCAGGACGAGCGCGTGACCGTGAAGCCCAGCGCCGACGACGGCTGGTTCAACATGCGCAGCGCCGCGGGCATGATCTTCAAGCTGCCGGAGCGGTCGAAGGAAATGGCCGCAGCGGAGCAGGCGGAAGGGCCGGAAGCCCTGCCGATCCGTGGCCTCTCCGGCAATGCCGAGGTCCATTTCAGTCCTGCCGGCGCCGTTCCCGGCGATCGCATCGTCGGCATCATGGACAAGGACAAAGGCATCACCATCTATCCGATCCAGTCGCCGATCCTGCAGAAGTTCGATGAAGAGCCCGAGCGCTGGATCGACGTGCGTTGGGACCTCGACGAGGCGAACAACAGCCGTTTCATGGCGAGGATTGCGGTCAGCGCCTTGAACGAGCCCGGCACGCTGGCGGAGGTCGCGCAGGCCATCGCGACCACCGACGTCAATATCCGTTCGCTTTCCATGGGGCGCGTCGCCGCGGACTTCAGCGAATTGCAGTTCGATCTCGAGGTCTGGGACCTGCGCCAGCTCAACCATCTGATGGCGCAGCTCAAGGAATTGCCGAGCATATCCATGGTCAAGCGTTTGTTCGAATAGGGGGAACACTCCCGCAGAATACCGGGATCGGCGGCTTTGAAGCCTTGGCGCGTCCTGTTCGGCCTTGTCATGGACGCACGGAGTAATTCCCCGTACCGCACTGTTCCTGGCCGGCAAGGTCTTTGCGAAATATCGCAGGGCAGGGGGTGCGCGGACCGGCGTGCTGCCGGATTTCTTCATCGGTGCCCACGCAGCGATCGTCGGAATTCCGCTGCTGACACGTGATGCCTCCCGCTACCGCACTTCCTTTCCCACTGTCGCGCTCATCACTCCGACCGCGTGAAATCGATCCCTTCCCCTAACTTTTCGATCCGGCCCATGCAGGGCACGAATTCAGGCACATTGCCTTTGAAATAAGCAGATCGTCGCATCGAACTCCACAGTCATGCATCTATTGCATGGCTGCCGCCGCTTCGTGTTACTGGTGGCGGTTCGGCTGGTGAACTATCTTTCGCATCGGGAGGTGAACGAAAGGGTTTGCCATGTTCAAGCAGTTGAAGAAAATCACCCGTGCCCTGCACATTCCGAGCGTTGAAGAGCGTGAGACCGCCTATCTGAACGGCTCCGTCGACCGGATCGACCTGGAATACCGTCAGCGTCAGATCGACCGCGGCCTTTTCCGGAAGGGCTTCTGATCGCAAATGCGGCGCGTCGGAGAGGCGCGCCACGGCTGCCGCACCCGGCGGTAGCCTGAGCTATGCGTTTTACGAATGGCTCTCCTGCCTTATCTGTCAGTCTGGCGCCTTACGGCGCCGCGTATCCTGTCAGATGCGCAAAGGTCGCAGCAACGCTTTGATCTGCCGCATGTCCCGGTCCTTCAAGGATTGAAGGAACCTGCAGTAGCTTGCACATGACGTGCGTGGCGCATATCTTGCGGCCATCGAAAGGCGGGCGGTCCGTCTTGCGCCGGCGGGCGGCTTTGAATGCGATCATGACGGCATAATGTTATTCAGGCGCAGAAAACCGGTCACACTATCCGAGAGGCTTCGCGCTTTCTTCTGGCCGCGCAAGGGGCTGACGCGCGCTCCGCGCTACATTGCCCTTCGAATTCTCCGCCTGAACTCGTCTCCGCACTCGATCGCCGTCGGGGTGGCGGCGGGTGCAGCGTCGTCCTTGACGCCGTTCTTCGGCCTGCACATCGGTCTCGCCGTGCTTCTCGCGTCGGCGTTTTCCGGAAATCTGATCGCGGCCGCGATTACGACGCTGCTCGCCAATCCCATTACGATACCGGTCATCCTGACGGCTTCCTATGAGGTCGGCACGATGATTACGCAGCCGCAAGCCGCTCAGGTGATCGGCAGTCAAGAGATCATGCGGATGGTCGAACATCTCGATCTTGCAAGCCTGTGGGGCCCGGTCTTCAAGCCGATGCTCATAGGCTCGCTCCCTCTTGCGGCGGCGGGCGCCTTGATATTCTACCCGCTTGCCTTTCAGACGGCCCGCCTCTTTCAGGAGCGTCGCCGGCAGGCCCGCTCGCACAAATTCGGACATCCGACATGATCATCGGTATCGGCAGCGATCTCATCGATATCAGGCGCATCGAAAACTCGCTCCAGCGCTTCGGCGAGCGTTTCATCAACCGGTGCTTCACCGATATCGAGATCGCCAAATCCGAGGGCCGCAAAAACCGTGCGGCTTCCTATGCCAAGCGTTTCGCCGCAAAGGAGGCCTGTTCCAAGGCACTGGGCACCGGCCTGGCTCAAGGCGTGTTCTGGAAAGATATGGGCGTCGTGAACCTGCCCGGCGGGAAGCCGACAATGCAGTTGACCGGCGGGGCGGCCGCGCGCCTCCAGAAGATGCTGCCGGTCGGTCACCGCGCCGCAATCCATCTGACCATCACCGACGACTTCCCGCTTGCTCAAGCTTTCGTGATTATCGAAGCGCTCCCGGTTGCCCCCGCCGAGGGAACGGTTTAGAGCACTTGCCGAAAGACCGGCCCGCGGTCGCTTGAAGCATGGTTTTCCCGCGACATATAGGATCGAGTTGCGGGGTGGCGTGCGCATGAGTTCGGGCGCAGACGAACATTGAAGCGTTAGGCTCGGGTGCCCCGGGCAGGATGACAAGGAAGACTGAGCGTGGCAGAAAAGACAGAAGCGAAGCAGAGCGGTCTCTGGGAGAACGTCAAGGTCATTATCCAGGCGCTGCTCCTTGCCGTGGTCATCCGCACTGTCTTCTTTCAGCCTTTCACTATCCCGTCCGGCTCGATGATGCCGACGCTCCTTGTCGGTGACTACATCTTCGTCAACAAGTTCGCCTACGGCTATTCGAAATACTCGCTGCCCTTTTCGCCGGATCTTTTCAGCGGCAGGATCTTTGCGAGCGAACCGGAACGGGGCGACATCGTGGTCTTCCGGTTCCCGCCCAATCCCGACATCGACTATATCAAGCGCCTCGTCGGCCTGCCGGGCGATCGCATCCAGGTCAGGAACAGCATTCTCTACGTCAACGACAAGCCCGTCGAACGGGTGCCGGACGGCACGTTCCGCGCGGACGACCAGTACGACACGGGCGGCGATGTTCCTGTCTATCGCGAGACGATGGACAACGGCATGACCTACGACACCCTCGACCAGTTCCCCGATTCGCGGGGCGACAACACCCGTGAGTTCATCGTCCCGGAAGGTCATTATTTCATGATGGGCGACAACCGGGACAACTCCGCCGACAGCCGTTTCGACGTCGGCTTCGTGCCGGCTGAAAACCTTGTCGGCCGGGCGAGCCTGATCTTCTTCTCGCTCGGCAACGACACCTCGTTCCGGCAGATCTGGAAATGGCCGGCGAACCTGCGTTACGATCGTTTGTTCAAGGTCGTCCACTGATGAAGGGCCGCTCGCTGAACGCGGAGGACCGGGCGCGGCTCGAGGCCGCGATCGGTTACCGGTTCGCCGAGAAGGAACGTCTCGATCGGGCGCTGACGCATTCGAGCGCTCGCAGCGGCCGCGCGATCAACTATCAGCGGCTTGAATTCCTGGGAGACCGGGTGCTTGGGCTCTGCGTCGCGGAACTCCTGTTCCAGACCTTCACCGATGCCAACGAAGGCGAGCTCTCGGTGCGTCTGAACCAGCTCGTCAGCGCGGAGAGCTGCGCGAAGGTGGCGGATGAGCTCTCGCTGCATGAATTCATCCGCACCGGCTCGGATGTGAAGAAGATCACGGGCAAGCACATGATGAATGTGCGCGCCGATGTGGTAGAGTCGCTGATCGCCGCGATCTATCTCGATGGCGGCCTGGACGCGGCGCGACGTTTCGTGCTCGATCATTGGACGCATCGGGCCGCGAGCGCAGACGGCGCCAGGCGGGACGCCAAGACGGAACTGCAGGAATGGGCGCATGCCAGGTTCGGTGTCGCGCCGAAATACAGGACGGATGACCGTTCCGGCCCCGATCACGATCCGCGCTTCACCGTGACGGTGGAGGTCGACGGGATTGCGCCGGAGACGGGGGTCGATCGTTCCAAGCGTGGGGCCGAGCAGGTCGCGGCCATGAAATTGCTGGAACGCGAAGGTGTGTGGCAGAAGCGCTCTGCCGGAAATTGACGGATATCATGACGGATACTCAAAAGGATACGGCCGCCGGCGCAGTGCCGACGCGCTCGGGTTTCGTGGCGCTGATCGGGGCAACGAATGCCGGCAAGTCGACACTGGTCAATCGCCTTGTCGGCGCGAAAGTGTCGATCGTCAGCCACAAGGTGCAGACGACGCGGGCGATCATCCGCGGCATTGCGATCCACGGCAGCGCGCAGATCGTCTTCATGGACACGCCCGGCATCTTCAAGCCGCGGCGCCGGCTCGACCGCGCTATGGTCACCACCGCCTGGGGCGGAGCCAAGGACGCCGATCTGATTATGCTGCTGATCGACAGCGAGCGCGGGATCAAGGGTGACGCGGAGGCGATCCTTGAAGGTCTGAAGGAGGTACATCAGCCGAAGGTCCTCGTCCTCAACAAGGTCGATCAAGTTCGCCGCGAGGATTTGCTGAAGCTTGCGGCGGCTGCGAACGAAGTCGTTGCATTCGAGCGCACCTTCATGATCTCCGCGCTGACGGGTTCCGGCTGCGAGGACGTGATGGATTATCTCGCCGAGACGCTGCCGGAAGGTCCATGGTATTATCCCGAGGACCAGATCTCCGATCTGCCGATGCGCCAGCTCGCCGCCGAGATCACCCGCGAGAAGCTCTTCCTTCGGCTGCATCAGGAGCTTCCCTATGCATCTCACGTGGAAACGGAGAAATGGGAGGAGCGCAAGGACGGTTCCGTGCGCATCGAACAGGTGATCTACGTGGAACGCGACAGCCAGAAGAAGATCGCCCTAGGCAAGGGTGGCGAGGCGATTAAGGCGATCTCGACCGCCGCGCGCAAGGAAATCTCCGAAATCCTCGAGCAGCCCGTGCACCTCTTCCTGTTCGTGAAGGTGCGTGAGAACTGGGGCGACGATCCGGAGCGCTTCCGCGAAATGGGGCTCGACTTTCCGAAGTAGCGGGAAGGACCGTCAGACGCTCTTCAACGTCACGCGGCGTTCGAGCTCCGCAGCCGATCCCCTTCGCTCACTGCAATGGTCCGTAAGCGGAGCAGTCACGCGTCAGTTTCCTGGAACGCGTTGCCGGCGGATGACTGATTCGGAATCGTGATCATGCGCATCCAACGGCCGCGCATCCGGTTCACCATATTGCAGCTCTGAGCCTTCATAATCCCGGTTATCGCGCCGTGCCGCTCCGGGCTCATCGTTATCTGTCCTTCGGACCAGATCGACAACTCGCGCAGTTCCTGCACATTGGGGTGGCTCAACGGTTCCGCGTCGACGACCCACGCAAGAGAAAGGTTGCGCGCTACTGTCGATTGGCCTGGTCGGTCGCTGCACCAGGGCGCTTGCCGAGAAGGGGAGCGATCGTTTCCGCCCTGTTGGTCCAGACATAGCCGGAAAAACCCTCGGGAACGAAGGCGAGATCATCTGTGTTGTCGATGCCGGTGGTGAAATCGCCGCCGCTGTAAGGGCCAAGCAGGATAATTTCGCTGCCCGCGGCCTGGATGCGGGCCGCGAACCGGTCCGGCCAGCCCCACAGAAATGGTGCATAATTGCCCGGCACGATGATCAGCGTGTCGCGGCAGGCGTCCGGTACGATGCCGGTCCAGCCATAGGCGGCATAGCGGCCAAGGCAGGCGATCGTGGATTGTCGATCATAGCCTCTGAGCCCCGGGACCAGCCGCAGCGTTTCCTGCGTCGGAGCAGTGCCGCCATAGACGCCGAACACCTGTTTGCGCCACTCCGGGTGGAACCGGAGGAGAACGGCGAGGGTCGCGCCTTCCTCGCGCCGCTCGCTCTTGAAATTGATCAGGAAGCGGCCCTCGGGCAGGGCCCTGAAGACTTCCGTCAGCGTCGGCATCTGGCCAGAACCCTGGCCGCGGAAGGGGAAGGACTTGCCGCCGTCGGCCGTATAGCCGTAGCCGATGTCCAGCGTCTTCAGTTCGGACATCGGCGTGTCCTGGGTGACGCCGCTCCCATCCGTCCGGCAGTCGAGCGTCCAGTCATGGAACACGGCAAACTGGCGATCCGGTGTCAGGTGGACGTCGAGCTCGACGACGTCGGCGCCGCTCTCCATCGCCGCGCGCATCGAGGCGATCGTATTTTCGAGATAGCTGTGGCGCGGCGGTTCGATGCGCTCGGCGGTGCAGGTGTCGTTGTCGAGACCTTCCGGGTGAAAAACCTGGTGGATGCCGCGATGGGCGAGGATCTTTGCATTGCCGGAGGGGGGCGGCGCCAGAAGCGACGTGTTGAGAAGCCAGACGATGGCGACGACGACGAGCGCAACCACGGCGATCTTCTTCATCGTGTATCCTCCTCTCGCGACGGGCTTGCCGCGACAATGTGGCGCGACGATGTTACCGGTCGGCATACGAGTGTTACAAGGATCGGCACCGCTCTGTCACCCGGCACATGATCGGCGGCTGTCGGCCGCCACAGATCGCAGGTAGGCGCTCAGAAGCGGCCCCGCAACATCCGAGGAGAAGCCCGTCACGAAAGGAGGCGAGCGATAGCCTCGATGGACCGGTTGGCGGTCCTGCCTCAGTGCTTTCGAATTTGCTAAGCAAACAAATCTTTGAGGGGCCACAAAAAAGCCCCATTGAATAACCGCCGAACACAGCTAAGTTAATGGAAGTTCTGATGGATAGGAGCCCGATGGGCTGGCCTGACGAATTCCCGCAGCTGGTCCTTGCCGCGCTTCGCGAGGACTCGCCGGAAACCGTGAGGTCGCGCTCGAGCCGGTTTCTCGCCGCTTCCGGATGTGGCCGCGCGCCTCCAGGCAAAGCTGCCGCATTTCTGTCCTGAAGCCGACCAGCCGCTCACCCGCTCCCCCCGTGAAGGAACCGATGGTCCGTTTAGGTCTGAGCTGAGGTAGGATATGAATGCGGGATTGTTGAATCTACTTCGCCGGCTTGTCGAGAAAGGCAAGCTGACGGTCGTTTTCTCGTCGGGCGAAAAGGTGGTTCTGGGCGATGGCACGGGCAAGCCCGCGGCCATCCGTTTCGCTGATGCCGGAGCGGAAAAAGCCGTCCTTCACGACCCAGGGCTGAAATTCGGCGAAATGTACATGGACGGTCGCGTTCTCGTGGAGGAGGGCGATATTTTCGACGTGCTGGCCATCGTCAAGAGCAATGATCTCGACAAGGCGGCAACCTTCACCAATTCGATCGTTGCGCTGGGACACATACTTCGCCAGCAGATGAAGAGCCGGCTGCCGGTCAACCGCAACCGCTACAACGTCGCGCACCATTACGATCTGGACGGCAAGCTCTTTAATCTCTTCCTTGACGAGGACTGGCAATATTCCTGTGCCTATTTCCATCCGCCGGGTATCTCGCTCGACGAGGCGCAGCGCGCCAAGAAACGGCACATAGCGGCAAAGCTGCTGCTCGAGCCCGGTCAGAAGGTACTGGAAGTGGGTTCCGGCTGGGGCGGCATGGCGATGTACCTCGCCGAGTCGTCGGGGGTCGAAGTCACGGGCATCACGCTCAGCGAGGAGCAGTTGAAGGTTTCGCGCGAGCGTGCGGCAAGGCGCGGGCTTTCCGACCGGGTGCGTTTTGAACTGCAGGACTATCGCACCATGCAGGGAAGGCGATTCGACCGCATTGTCTCCGTCGGCATGTTCGAACATGTCGGCATCGGAAATTACGGCAATTTCTTCCGCAAGATGAAGGAACTTCTGAACCCCGACGGAGTGATGCTGCTGCATTCGATCGGCCAGATCTACAAACCCTGGGCGACCAACCCATGGATCGAGAAGTATATCTTCCCCGGTGGCTACATTCCCGCCCTGTCGGAGGTGTTGCCACGGGTCGAGAGCAACCGCCTGCTCGTCAAGGACATCGAGATTCTGCCGCTGCATTACGCCTGGACGCTCAGGGCCTGGCGCGAGCGTTTCCTGGCGCAGCGGGAGGAGGCGGTCAGGCTCTATGACGAACGCTTTTTCCGCATGTGGGAGTTCTACCTTGCCGCCTCGGAAACGGCCTTTCTCTACGACAAGCACTTCGTCTTCCAGCTCCAGCTCTCGCCGTCACTCGCGACGGTGCCCGTGTCGCGCGACTATATTGCCATCAAGGAGCGCGAATTGCTGGAATTCGAAAAGACCCGCGAACGGCTGGAGCTCGTGGCGGTCTGAGGGGCGGGCGAAGGGCACCTGATCGGCCTGCCGGCGGCTTTTCCTCGCATGCGGCCGAAGGGACGTGCGGGCGCCCGCTCTCTGACACGACGGCACCATCTCATGATCTTCTGTGGAGTTCGCCCGGGCGGCGACCGGCCTTCACTTGGCCTTGATGGTCTGCGCCAGTATGGTCTGGCCGAAACAGGAAACGGAACGAGAGAATGGTCACGACCGCAAAGCCCATAGCCGCTATCATCGCCAGCGAGATCAAGGCGAGCGCCGCACAGGTCGCGGCGGCCGTTGAACTGCTGGATGGCGGGGCTACCGTGCCTTTCATCGCCCGTTACCGGAAGGAGGTCACCGGCGGCCTCGACGATACGCAACTGCGCGTCCTGTCGGAGCGGCTCACCTATCTGCGTGAGCTTGAAGCCAGGCGGGCGTCGATCGTCGATTCGATCCGCGGCCAGGGCAAGATGACCGACGAGCTTGAAGGCAAGATTGCCGGCGCGGTTACCAAGGCGGAACTGGAAGACATCTACCTGCCCTACAAGCCGAAGCGCCGCACCAAGGCCGAAATCGCTCGCGAACGCGGTCTGGGTGCACTGGCCGAAGCAATACTCTCCGATCGCTCGATCGCGCCGGCCGAATGCGCGGCCGCCTTCCTCACCGCCGATGTACCGGACGTCAAGACCGCACTCGATGGCGCCCGCGATATCATCGCCGAGGCCATGAGCGAGAACGCCGACCTTCTCGGGCGATTGCGGAATCACATGCGGGAAACAGCCTTCCTGCGCGCCCGGGTCGTGGACGGCAAGCAGGAGTCCGGCGCCAAATTTTCGGACTATTTCGACCACTCCGAGCGCTGGGCGACGGTGGCCGGGCACCGCGCATTGGCGATGCTGCGCGGCTGGAACGAAGAGGTCCTGTCGGTCGATATTGTGGTCGATGAGGAGGCGGCGCCTTCGCATAGGCCGACCGAGCGGATGATCGCGGCGGCTTACAATGTCGGCGATCGGTTACCCGGGGACAGATGGCTGCGGGAGGTGATCGGCTGGACGTGGCGCGTCAAACTCTCGCTCTCGCTGTCGCTGGACCTGATGCGCGAGCTGCGCGAGCGGGCCGAAGAAGAGGCAATCCGCGTCTTCGCACGCAATCTCAAGGATCTGCTGCTCGCGGCACCGGCGGGCTCGCGCGCCACCATGGGCCTCGACCCCGGTATCCGAACCGGCGTCAAGGTCGCGGTCGTCGACGGCACCGGCAAGCTGCTCGACACCACCACGGTCTATCCCTTTCCGCCGAAGAACGACATCCGCGGTACCCAGGCGGAGCTTGCGGCGCTCGTGCGCAAGCACAAGGTGGAGTTGATCGCGATCGGAAACGGTACCGGTAGCCGTGAAACTGAGAAACTCGTCGCAGACATGCTCGCTGCCATGCCGGCGCCGAAGCCTACCAAGGTGATAGTGTCCGAAGCGGGCGCGTCGGTCTATTCCGCTTCGGAAACGGCGGCGGCAGAGTTCCCGGGCCTCGACGTTTCCTTGCGGGGCGCCGTCTCCATCGCTCGCAGGCTGCAGGATCCGCTGGCCGAGCTCGTCAAGATCGAACCGAAGTCGATCGGCGTTGGCCAGTACCAGCACGACGTCGACCAGTCGAAGCTCAGCCGCTCGCTCGACGCCGTGGTCGAGGATGCAGTGAACGCCGTCGGGGTCGATCTCAATACCGCGTCGGCGCCGCTCCTGGCGCGTGTCTCGGGACTGGGCAAGTCCTCGGCCGAGGCAATCGTCGCGCACCGCGATGCAATGGGGGCCTTCGCCAGCCGCAAGGAACTTTTGAAAGTGCCGCGTCTCGGCGCCCGCACCTTCGAGCAGTGCGCCGGCTTCCTGCGGATACCGAACGGTTCCGAGCCGCTCGACGCGTCTGCCGTGCATCCGGAGGCCTATGGCGTTGCCAAGAAGATCGTTGCAGCCTGCGGGCGGGACGTGCGCTCGCTGATGGCAGACAGCGCCGAGCTGAAGAAGCTCGATCCCCGCATTTTCGTCGACGAGCGCTTCGGCCTGCCGACGGTCAAGGACATCCTGGCCGAACTCGAGAAACCGGGTCGCGATCCGCGTCCGAGCTTCAAAACGGCCACCTTCGCGGAAGGCGTGGATGACATCAAGGATCTGAAAGTCGGGATGCGGCTCGAGGGCACTGTGACCAACGTCGCGGCGTTCGGCGCCTTCGTCGATATCGGCGTGCACCAGGACGGCCTCGTCCACGTGTCGCAACTGGCCGACCGCTTCGTCAAGGATCCGCATGAGGTCGTCAAGGCGGGTGACGTCGTGCAGGTCCGCGTCACGGAGGTGGATGTCGCACGCAAGCGCATCGGGCTTTCCATGCGCAAGGAAGGCGGCACTGATACGCCCCGCGAGGCGAGGGGGGCGGCACCGAAGGGTGGAAGCCGGGGCGGGTCCGTCCGGTCGCAAACACCGCAGGAGCCGGCGCAAGGCGCGTTCGGCGCGGCGCTGATGGCGGCGATGAAGAAAAAATGAGAGCGGCCGATGGAACGGCCCGCATGGAAGGATCGTTACCCGAGCATCGATGCTCGTGTGATGGCTCAGGTTACGTTTTATAATTTAGGCAAGTGAAATGTAACCCGCCTCCGTCACACTTTTCAGATGGCGACATCGCTTCGTCGCGTGAAGGTGTCGACCATCGAATGCCGGTATACGGCGGAACAGGTCAGCGGAAATCCTCTTCCGCCGGGACTTCCCGGCGAAAGGAGGTGCGTCATGGTACGCTATGTGGTCCGCGGCCTGTCTCTTGCCGTCCTTCTGACGGCGGCAGTGACGGCCTACCCCGATGCGGCAGACTCACAGGCCGTTGTGAATTGCGCGGAGCGATCGCAGGTCATCGAGCTGCTTACTCGACAATATGAAGAAAAGCAGGCAGCCGTCGGGCAGATCAACCCGCAAGCGGTCATGGAACTCTATGCAGCCGACGGCGGCAGTTGGACCTTGATCGTGACCGATGTTTCCGGCCGAAGCTGCGTCGTGCTTGCCGGAAAAAGCTGGGAACAGGTCATCCAGGTCGGCCCGAAGGCCTGACTGCCAGCCTTCTCTGCGAGGCGCCAGAGGGAAGCCCGTGCAGCTTCCCTCTGCTGACCAGTTAATGCGACGGTGCGTTGCCGGTCAGTCCGGCCTGCCGATGCTCGCATAGCGGAAGCCGTGCTTTGCGACCTCCTCCTTGCGGTAGATATTGCGCAAATCGACGAGCAGAGGCGTTTTCATGGCGGACTTCAAACGGTCGAAATCCAGCGCCCGGAATTCGTTCCACTCGGTAACGATCACCAGAGCATCCGCCTCGGCCGCCGCTTCATACGGGTCGCTCGCGCAGTCCAGCCCTTCTATCAGCTTGCGCGCGTTTTCCATTCCTTCCGGGTCGTAGCCGGTGACCCGGGCGCCTGCGTCCTGCAACGCCTGAACGACCGCAATCGCAGGGCTGTCGCGCATGTCGTCGGTATTCGGCTTGAAGGTCAGGCCGAGGACCGCAATCTTGGAACCCCGGATATCGCCGCCGGCCGCCGCGATCACCTTGCGTCCCATCGCCCGCTTGCGGTTGTCGTTGACCGCGACCGTGGTTTCGACGAGCCGCACGGGGGTGTCGTGGTCCTGCGCGGTCTTGACCAGCGCCAATGTGTCCTTGGGGAAGCAGGAGCCGCCATATCCCGGCCCGGCATGCAGGAACTTCGACCCGATGCGGCCGTCCAGCCCGATGCCGCGGGCGATGTCCTGCACATTGGCGCCGACTTTCTCGCAGAGATCGGCAATCTCGTTGATGAAGGTGATCTTCATCGCCAGGAAGGCGTTGCCGGCATATTTGATCAGTTCCGAAGTGCGGCGTGTCGTGAATACGAGCGGCGACTGGTTGAGATAGAGCGGCCGGTAGACCTCCGTCATCACCTCTCGCGCGCGGCCGTCACTGCCGTCGACCCCGATGACGATCCTGTCGGGCCGTTTGAAATCCTCGATCGCCGCGCCTTCCCGCAGGAATTCCGGATTGGAGACGACGGCGACGTCAGCCGCGGGATTGGTTTCGCGGATGATGCGCTCGACCTCGTCTCCGGTACCGACCGGAACCGTGGATTTGGTGACGACGACTGTGAATCCCTGAAGGTTAGCGGCGATTTCGCGTGCGGCTGCGTAAACATAGGAAAGATCCGCATGTCCGTCACCGCGCCGTGACGGCGTTCCGACGGCAATGAAGACGACGTCGCTGGCGGCCACGGCGGTCTTGAGGTCGTCTGTGAAGTTCAGGCGTCCGGAGGCGACGTTGCTGGCGACGAGATGGTCCAGCCCGGGTTCGAAGATCGGAATCTGACCTTTCTTCAGCGCCGCGATCTTGCCTTCATCCTTGTCGACGCAGACGACGTCATGGCCGAAATCCGCAAAGCAAACACCGGAAACAAGGCCGACATAGCCGGCACCGATCATCGTGATTTTCATCGCTCTTCCTTTGATTGTTCTTGAGAACGTTAATCAATTAAGATTTATCTAATAAAAGAGATGTCATCGAGAAAAAAGTAAAGAAAAACCAAAATCGCAATGGGTGCGGAAGCACGCGCTTCGCACAAATATCGTTTGTTTTACCATCAGACGGTCGCGTGTGCACGGCGATAATTCTGGTCATACCACTCGACGAAGCGCGCAACCCCTTCCTCGACCGAAACGGACGGCTTGAATCCGGTCAGGGCTTCGAGCAGGTCCGGCGAAGCGAAGGTGCGCGGTACGTCGCCCTGCTGCATCGGCAGCATGTTGCGCATCGCCGGACGGCCCACCGCCTTCTCGACCGTTTCGACGAAGGTCATCAATTCTACCGGCTGGCCACCGCCGGTATTGACGACGCGGAACGGCGCATGGCGCGAAAGCGTGTCCGTGGCCTTTTCCGGTGCCACCCGGTTCTCCTCGGAAGGTGCAATATGCGACAGCCGGACGATGCTTTCGACGAGGTCGTCGATATAGGTGAAGTCCCGGCTCATCCGGCCCTCGCCATAAATGTCTATCGGCCGGCCGTTGTGGATTGCGTCGACGAATTTGAAGAGCGCCATGTCCGGCCGCCCCCACGGGCCGTAAACGGTGAAGAAGCGGAAGGCGGTGGTCGGCACCTTGTAGAGATGCGCATAGCTGTGCGCCATCAACTCCATCGACTTCTTCGTCGCGGCATAGAGCGTCATGGGTTCGTCGGCCCGGTCCGCCTCGGCGAACGGGATCTTGTCGTTGGCGCCGTAGATCGAAGAGGTGGAGGCGAGCATCAGGTGCTTCGGTGCGATCGCCTTGGCGAGCTCGAGCATGTTCCACGACCCGACGAGGTTTGCGTCCACATAGGCTTTCGGGTTTTCGAGGCTGTAGCGGACGCCTGCCTGGGCGGCGAGGTGGATGATGACTTCCGGCTCGGCAAGCTCCGCCGCCCGGTCCAGTGCGGCCCTGTCCTCGAGCATGGCCGTCACCGCCTTGAAACCGTTCGAGCGCTGAAGGATCGCGTGTCGGCGTTCTTTCAGCGTCACGTCGTAATAGGGCGTCATGCCGTCGAATCCGACGACGAAATGCCCCTCGTCGATCAGCCGCTTTGCAACATGAAAGCCGATGAATCCCGCAGTGCCGGTGATGAGGTAACGCATGACGATTTCCCCCAGTTTGCCCCACTCGACAGTTCATACGCAGAAAGCCGGCCGATGAAAAGTCAATTCGGTCACTCCTGCGGCTCGTCGAACTCACGTTGGAGGGCCGTCAAAACGGACATTGCGTGGCCGGCATACTGGCTGATCCAACGGTCGTGAATGGCGCGGATGGGCAAGGCGTTCAGGTGGTTCCACCGCTCGCGGCCCTCGCGCCTGGCGAGAACGAGATCGGCCTCCTCCAGAACCTTCAGGTGCTGCATCACCGTGCAGCGATCCAGGTTCGGGAAGCGCTCGCAGAGCATGCCGGTCGTTTGCGGTTTCTCCTTCAGCGCGTCGAGCATCTGTCGGCGCAGGCCGTTCGCCAGCGCCTTGAAAACCGCATCGTCTTTCGAATCGTTTGACATGTTATGTTTTTATAACATATTATCTGCAGATACAATCGTGAGGAGGACGTCATGGCTTTCGAATTTCGAGTCAATGGGAGGATTGCCCGTCCCGTCGAGCAGGTTTTCGACGCGGTGGTCAATCCGGATCAGCTCAGCCGCTATTTCGTAACGCTCGGCGGCATCAGCGGGCCGCTGGTTGCCGGCACCACCGTGACGTGGTGGGGCGAGGTTCCCATCAAGGTCGAGGCCGTGGAACCTAACGAGCGGATCGTCTTTTGCTGGGATGCCATGATTGGCAAAGGCGAGTCTCCCTACCAGACGCGGGTTGAAATGCGCTTCCAGTCGCTCGACGACGGCGCCACCATGGTGACGATCGCCGAGAGTGGCTGGCGGGAAGACGAACAGGGGCAGAAAAGCTCCTATCTCAATTGCGAGGGCTGGTCGCAGATGCTCGCCTGCATGAAGGCCTGGGTCGAATACGGCATCAATTTGCGGGAGGGCTATTATGTGAGCGAACTCTCCGGCAAGCCGGCACTCGAACCGCAACTGTAGGAGGGGCGATGTCCACCGAAATCAAGGGCGGTATCAACATCGCCATGAAAGTTCCGAGCCATCAATACGAGGCGGTGATCGCCTTTTACCGCGACGTCGTCGGGCTCCCGCCTTTCGACGAAAAGGCACCGGCGAAAGGCTTCGTTCTCGGCCCCAATCGTTTGTGGATAGACGAGGTGCCGCATTACAGCCAGGCAGAAATATGGCTGGAGCTCTTCACCGACGATCACGAGGCAGCCCTCGATCGCCTCGCAGCGCACAAGGTCGTGCGCTGCGATCAGGTCGAGGAACTGGGCGAGGGCTTCCGCGGCGGATGGATCATGAACCCCGCCAATATCGTGCACCTGGTGCGCGAGCCGGATGCCTGGTAGGCCTGTTAGAACGAAAGCGGCCCGCTGCCGTCGGCGGCGGTCGACATCGGTGCATCCATCGGCTGGCTCATCGGCGGTTCCGCCTGGAGCACGACGACGCGCGAGCCTTCCGGAACGCGGCTGTAAAGATCGATGATATCCGGGTTGAACAGGCGGATGCAGCCGCTCGACACCGCCTTGCCGATCGACCAGGCCTCGGTGGTGCCGTGGATGCGGAACAGCGTGTCGCGGTTTCCCTGGTAGAGATAGAGCGCGCGCGGTCCGAGCGGATTGCGCAGGCCGGGGTCCATGCCTCCCGCGAGCGGCCCGTAGCGCTCCGGTTCGCGCGCGACCATGTCGGATGTCGGCGTCCAGCGCGGCCATTCCGCCTTGCGGCCGACGCGCGCCTCGCCCTCGAACTCAAGCCCGGCCTTGCCGACGCCGATGCCGTAACGAAGCGCCATGCCTCCGCCTTGCACGAGATAGAGGAAGCGATTTTCCGTGTCGATCACGACCGTACCCGGCGGCTCATGCGTAACGTAAGGCACCTGTTGCCGCAGAAAACGCGGTTCGACCTTGCTGATGTCGGTGGCCGGAAGCGGAAACCTCTCCTCGGGCTTCGCCCCATACATTGCCACGAAATAAGGATCCGGCCCTTTCGGCCGGACTTGCTGGCTGTTGCTCACGCAACCCGTCAGCGCGGCGGAGAGGGTCAAAACGGCGCAAAGCTGCATCAGGCGGCTGGCGCGATTCCCGGACACACACATAGTCGAATTGTTCCTGCTGGCTGTCATTCTTGAGGAGGCACGTCTAAGCCCTCGGAACCTGCATTGAAAGACGTCGCAATGCGGCAAAAACGACAATAGATTTGCGGCGAACAGCAAGTGTAGCGGAAAGGCTACAATTTGCTTCCGCCGCACCGGACGAGCCTCGAAACAGGGAACGTTTCTTCGCTTGATCCGGTTTCTGCGGCGGGTGTATGCCTCTTTCATGCAATGGAGCGATGAAGCCATAATTCTCGGCATCCGGCGGCATGGCGAAAGCTCTGTCATCGCGGAGGTGATGACCCCCGGGCACGGGCGGCATCTCGGGCTTGTGCGCTCGGGCCGCTCGCGTACGATGCAGCCGGTGCTGCAGCCGGGCAATTCCGTGGAGGTGAGCTGGCGGGCGAGGCTCGACGAGCATCTCGGCGAATTCCGCGTCGAGCCGCTGCAATTGCGCGCTGCGAGGCTGATCGAGACGGCGACTTCCGTCTACGGCATTCAGGCGCTTGGCGCACTCTTGCGGCTCCTGCCGGAGCGCGACCCGCATCCCCATCTCTACGAGGCGCTCGCCGTTATCGTCGATCACCTCCAGGACCCGGCAGACGCCGGCGAATTGTTCGTGCGCTTCGAACTCGCGGTGCTGAACGATCTCGGCTTCGGGCTGGATCTTTCCCAATGCGGGGCGACGGGTGCGCGCGGCGAACTTGTCTTCGTATCGCCGAAATCGGGCCGCGCGATCTGCCGCGAAGCGGGTGCCCCTTACGCCGATCGCATGCTTGCCCTTCCGGATTTCCTTTCCGGAGGAAGCAGAGCTGCCGATCACGAAAGCCTTGCCGCCGCCTTTCGCCTCACCGCCTATTTCCTCAACCGCCGTGTTTACGAGCCGCGGGGCGTCGACGCCGCGTCGGCGCGGGATGGTTTCGTCCATGCGACGCTGAAGGCGCTCAAGACCGCCTCGTCGGCGGCTTAAAGCACTTCCGGACGGAAAACCGTTACTCACTTGTCCTGGAAGTGCTCCAAGAGGCGCCGCCCGGCAACGCGGCGCCTCCGAAACATGAGCCTGTCGTTCAGCCGATCTTGCCGCCACCCTGCTTGGTGACGGCGACGACGGCCGGGCGCACCGGCATGTCGTCGCGGAAGTCCGGCCAGCGCGTCGCCGGCTTTTCGTAGGTTGCGAGACCGGCATCGCCCGGATGCTGAACCGCGAGGAAGAAAGTGTCGCTCGTCGGGTTGAAGCTCGGGCCGCACATTTCGGCACCCACCGGCACCCGGAAGAACAGCTTCGAGGTGCCCCGGCCTTCGCCTTCGGTCTCGACGGCCCAGACACCGTCCGTGCGGCCCGTGTCCTTTTCGTTGTTGCCGTCGGTCGACACCCAGAGACGGCCTTCGGCGTCGATGGCGCAGTTATCCGGCATGCCGAACCAGCCGTTTCTGGTGGTTGCGGTGGAGAAGGAGGCCCCGACCTCGGCGACGCTCGGATCGCCGCACTTCAGGAGAACGTCCCAGCGGGATTTCGTCGACGCAAAATCGCCGTCCGTTTCCGAAATTTCGACGATGTGGCCGAAGGCATTCTTGGCGCGCGGATTGGCGGCGTCGGTCTCGTCCTCCTTGCGCTTCGTGTTGTTGGTCAGCATGACATAGACCTTGCCGGTCTTCGGATTGGGCTGAACGTCTTCCGGCCGGTCCATCTTGGTCGCGCCGAGCGCATCGGAGGCAAGACGGGTGCCGATCAGCACGTCGGCCTGGGAGGCAAAGCCGTTCTCTGCAGTCAGCGGGCCCTCGCCATGGACAAGCGGCATCCAGGTAACCGTGCCGTCTTCGTCGAACTTCGCCACGTAGAGCGTGCCTTCGTCGAAGAGATCCATATTCGCGGCCCGGTCGTCAGGATTGTAGGTGCCCTTCGTGACGAACTTGTAGACATAATCGTAACGCTCGTCGTCGCCGCTATAGAGGACGACCCGGCCGTCCCTGTTGACGATCGACTCGCAGCCCTCATGCTTGAAGCGTCCGATCGCCGTGCGCTTCTTCGGGACGGAGGTGGGGTCCAGCGGATCGACCTCGACGACCCAGCCGAAGCGGTTGGCTTCGTTCGGCTCCTTGGACACGTCGAAGCGGTCGTAGAATTTCGACCATTCATACTGCCCGCCCGGCGCGCCAAGACGCTTCATCTGCTTGAATTCCGGATGATCCTCGGCGAGCTCGCCGCCGAAATAGCCGTTAAAGTTTTCCTCGGCCATCATGTAGGTGCCCCAGGCGGTAACGCCGCCGGCACAATTGTTGATGGTGCCGAAGACCTTCCTGCCGGTCGGATCGGACGGGGTCTTGACCCGCTCGTGACCGGCCACCGGGCCGGAAAGCTGCATCTCGGTAGTGGCCGTGATGCGGCGGTTGTACTTGCCGTCGAGGACAGGCTGCCACTTCCCGTCGACCTTGCGGATTTCGATGACCGTGCCTCCATGGGCGGCCATTTCGATATCGACGAGGTCCTTGGTGTATTCGCCGAGTACGACCTTGTCCTTCTCCTTGCCGTCTTCCGTCACCTTCTCGACGCGGGCGAAGTTTGGGAACATGATCTCGGCATTGGTATATTCGTGGTTGACGACCAGCAGGCCGTGGTCCGGATTGCCCTCGAGCGGAATGAAGCCGACATAGTCGTTGTTGTAGCCGAACTGCCGGCTCTGGGCGTCGGCTGACTGCTTGAGCGGCTCGAACTCCGGGCTGTCCGCGAAGACCTTGTCGCCCCAGCGCAGCAGGATGTCGGCGTCGTAGCCCTCGGCAACATGGTGGGTCTGGTCTACGCCGGCTTCGATCTCCTTGAAGTCGAAGGGCGACGCTTCAACCTCGGCCCGGGCCTCGTCCGCCGTCAGCAGGGCAAGCGGGCTGACCGTCGTGGAAATGGCGGCCACCGCCAGAGAGCCGCCGATGAACGACCGGCGCGAGAAACGGCGGTTGATGATGTCGCCCATTGTGGGATTGGCGGAACAGTTCTGACCGACGTCTTCCAGTTCCTCCCTGCGCTCCGTCAGCGTCTTGAATTCGGTTTCATCCGTAGGCCCGAGATATTTGTCCATGGAAATTCTCCCCATTGAGGTGATCGATGCGCCCGTTGATTTTCGGGCGTCCCGCTCCCGCTTTACCAGCGAGTTCATGACAGTCCTGCGACAGTTGGATGAAGAGATTGCTGCGGAGCGTTGCGATTCAGCGACGCCGGCTTCGATGAGCGCATGCTGGCCGGCCGCTGGGGAAGGTGGAGATACCGGTCGGCGCCGGCGTTTTCTCGCCTCGGGCGCAACTTCTTGTGATGGGCCTCCAGTGAGGGGTGGGCCATATCGTCGCCTTGATGCCGCCGCCGACATGGAGCACCTTTCCGTTCGCCCTTCCAGGAGCAACGGTTGGGAAGCCGCGGCGAATGCGGCTCCCCGTCTGTCCGCGCTTTCGTCTACCAGCGATATTTCAGAGAGGCCGTGATGTTGCGGCCCTGGGCGAGATAGCAATAGCCGCTGTTGCAAACCGTGTCGCGCCGGTCGGCGATGTTGCGGACGGCGACATTGCCGGTCAGGCCGCCGAACTCTTTGTCGAGCGCCCCGAAATCGTAGGTAAGGGAGGCATCCACATAGACGTTCGCCTTGTTCTTGCTGGTGTTTTCGATTTCGGCATAGTTTTCGCCGGTGAAGCGAAGCCCGGCGCCGACCGTCAGGCCGCTGGCGAATGTATCCTCCTGGAAGGTGTAGTCCGCCCACAGGCTGGCGGTATGCCGCGGCGTGACGGCAGGTGCGTTGCCGACATTCTCGCCGGCGGTGACTTCGGAATTGTTATAGGTATAGGCTGCGATCAGATCGAGGCCATCGGCGACGTTCGCCCGCGCCTCCAGCTCGAGACCCTTGTTCGTGACCTCGCCAAGCGATTCATAGATGCCGTTCTGGGGATCGACGGCGATCGGCTTGTTCTTCTCGACGAGGTGATAAAGCGCTGCGGAAAGGAGAATGTCCGTGCCCGGCGGTTGATATTTCACGCCAAGCTCGAACTGTTCGCCCTCGGTCGGCTGCAGGATGCTGCCGCTTCGCGATTTCTCGGTCACGGGATCGAAGGAAGTCGCGTAATTGGCGAAAGGCGCAAGTCCATTGTCGAAGAGATAGACGGTGCCGAGCTGAACGGAGAATCCGTGCTTGTCGAGGCTCTCGGATGCCGTCGTTGCCGAGGAAACGTCGGTCGAATCCCTGTCCTGCTGCACCCAGGTCTGCCGGCCGCCCAGCGTGAAGCGCCATTTGTCCAGTTCGATCTGGTCGAGGACATAGACCCCCAATTGCTGCATCCGGCTGTCGCTGAGGCTGCTATAGGCAGGCGTCGGACCGGAAACACCCCAGGTCGGGTTTTCGATATCGAAATCGTAGGCCGGATCGGAACTTCCCTCACCGAAGCCAAAGGAGGATTTTACATTGCTGTAGTCTAGGCCGAGCATCGCGGTGTGCAACGCCGGGCCCGTATCGAATTTGTATTCAAGTTGGTTGTCGACCTGGAAGACGTCGAGCTCGTCGCCGAGCGAGTAGGGCGTGCGGTGGCCAACCGTGCCGGTCCAATCCGTGATGTCGAGATAGCGCCCCCACAATTTCAGGTGGGAATAGCGCAGCTTCTGGCGGAAGGTGAGACCATTGTCGAATTCGTGTTCGAACCGGTAGCCGATCTGCTGCTGGCGGATTTTTTGGAAGTCGTAATCGGGGTCGCTGCTGCGCAGGTCGCGAATCCTGCCGTCGGGGCCGATAACCGCGCCGACATCGACATCGGTCTCATCGGCCTGCGCTAGGCCGTAGATCGTGAGGGAGGTTGCCTCATCCGGCTTCCAGGTAAGAGCCGGCTGGATGAGATAGCGGTCGTCGGCAATGTCGAAATTGGTCTCGCCTCGGCGCGCCAGACCAACGATGCGGTAGAGCAGGCCGTCGTCGTTCTCGCTCAGCGGTCCGCCGAAGTCAAACATGCCCTGGATGCGATTCTCGGTGCCATAGAGAACGCCGACCTCCCGGATCGTCTCTTCCGTCGGCATTTTCGAGGTCTTGTTTACGATGCCACCGGGCGAGCCTGCGCCGTAAAGCACGGAGATCGGGCCCTTGATGACCTCGACCTGCTCCAGTGAATAGGGCTCGTTACGAAGCATGGCATAGCTGAGATAGGGCTGCCGCAGTCCGTCGCGATAGTCACCCGTCGTGGTGATGTCGTTGCCGCGGATGGTGATCTGCTCGAAACGCGGATCGAAACCGTATGAGTTGGTCACGACGCCGGCGGAATAGCGCACCGCCTCGATGATATCCTGCACGGCGCGCTTGTCCAGTTCCTCACGGCTGATGAGAGAGACAGAGCGCGGCGTCTCGACCAGGGTCGTCGGGATCTTGGTCGCGCCGTCGACGACGATCGCATCCAGCTGCGTCGCGCCGCCTTGGTCCGCGCCGGCGGCAGCGTCCTGCGCCGCCGCGTTTCCATGTACGGCCAGCACGGCGGCCAATGCGGTGGCGGTGCGCCAGGCATGAGGCTTGTATCTCTTCAAGTGATTGAAGGCATTATCTGAATTCGGCTTCATTCGGTGTTGCACCCCCGCAGCTTTCGACAGTGATGGCGTACCCTATACAGCAGGGTGCGTTGGCGTCAAGAATACATGAGTGATTTAGTCATCTTATTCGATTCGCCTGAAGATTGTGTGCATTCGGCTCGGGTTTGGAATGCAACGGCGGCAGGAATTTTTGCGGCATCGGCGGGCAATCCGTCCGCATATCAGCGAGGTTCACCGCTCTTGCCAGCCTTCGATTCACATAATATGACAAAGATAATCAACTTTATCTGCAGCGCCCTATGCCATTCGGCTGTCCGGAGAGACCATGTCCCATTCAGCGTCCGACTTTGCGGCATCGCCCGTGGCGATCGCCGGTGCCACATTCGCCGATCTGACCTTGGGTGGTGTCGACCAGCCGTACCGGATTTTTCTCTATCGTCCGGCGAAGCCGGCACCGCCGGAGGGCTGGCCGGTTCTTTATCTCACGGACGGCAACGCCTGCTTCGCGACGGCCGTCGACGCTCAGAAGGTGCAGATGTCCTATCCGAGCGGGACAAACATCTGTGACGGAGTGATCGTTGCGATCGGCTATCCCTCCGACGAGGCTTACGATCCTTTCCGGCGTTCCTGGGATCTGAGCCCGCCGCCCGGTCGGACCTATCCGCCGTTCTTTCCGGATACGCCGGATGTCCGGACCGGGGGAGGGGACGGTTTTCTCTCGGCGATCGAAGACGAGCTGAAGCCCTGGGTCGAAAAGCAGGTACCGATTGACCGGTGTCGCCAGTCGCTTTTCGGCCATTCCTTCGGCGGCCTTTTCGTGCTCCACGCGCTGTTTACCAGACCTCGAGCCTTCCGGCGCTGGATCGCGGCAAGCCCGGCGATCTTCTGGGAAGATGCGGCCATTCTCGGGACGGAACGGGCATTTCTGGAACGCGCAGACGTGCCGTCGGGCATGGAGCTTCATCTTTCGGCCGGGCAATATGAGAGCGAGCGGTGCATCGCCCCCTTCCACAAGGGCAGGCCCGACGAGGAGCAGCGCCTCGCCCGAGCCCTGGAAACGCGAACCGTGGAATATGCTCGCGCCATGGCGGAGCGTTGGGAAGCGTTGCCGGCACTCGCAGGCGTCGGCCGGTTCGAGGAATACGCCGGCGAAAACCACATGTCCGTTCTTCCCGTTGCGGTGAACCGGGCCGTGCAGATCGCCTTCCGCCAGGAAATGTAGCCGGTCCCGGCTTTCGGCGGGATCGGCGGGCGCGGCCTTCATGGTGTCTGCTTCGGCCGATACGGACGGCTTTGGCCAGCTTCGACCGACAGCGCGGCAAGGCAGCGGGTATGCGCTTCGCGCAGCAGGCCACAGACGAGCGCGCAGGAAACGCCCGCCTCCCGGGCTATGGTCTTTTGCGGGACGTCCGCGAAATAATGGTCCTCGTAGAATTTTCGGGTGCGCGTCGGCATGGCCTCGACCACACAGCAGAATGCCCTGTAGGCTTCGGCTTCCCGCAGGCGATCTTCCGGACTGCCGTAGGCGGATGCGTTGCCGCCGACGTCCTCTTCCAGAAACAGGCCTCTTTCATAGCGCAGCCGCCGCATATGGTCAGTCGCGAGATTGCGTACCATGCGTATCACGTAAGAGATCGGCGCCGCTATGTCTTGGTTGAGCGGCTTGGAGACGAGCTGCAACAGGACGTCCTGGACGACGTCCTCAGCGATGACGGCGCAGCCGGTGATCCTGCGGGCGATGGAGAGGAGCTTTGGATAGGCCTGAAGAGCCGATTGGAGCTGTTCGTTGCACGTCGACTGCGGGCTGCTGTCGCCAATCATGTCGGGTCCCCGTTGCAATCATGGTTGTATTTCAATCTCCCCTTGTTTTTCAGGATGATTATAAAATATGATTCTTTTAGTCAAGATATTGATGAAGATGCAGAGCCTGACCGCGCTGCCGTCAAGATTTTTCGACGCCTCATCGATGTTTTCTTCTGAGACGGTCGCCCGTGTGGTGATGGTGCCAGGCGGGCCTCTCGACCGGATTTTCCGTTGCGACGGCCCACAGGTGACCATAGTCCCTGCCCGCATGGAATCGACCTACGCTGCCAGCCTCATCGGGACGGTTGCATGAACTCGAGACCGAACCTCCGGTTCCGATCGTCACACGTCTGGGGTCGTCGAGAAGACCACGACCACGGCACTTCAAGACCGCCTCCTTGGCCACCCAACGTGCGAGAAAGGCGGTCGGTTGCTCTCCCGAAGGCAGCTGCCGGAGATCCGCCTCTTCCTCCTTGGAAAGAATGAGGGACATGAGATCCCGCATCGCCGCCTCGTCATGTCCTTCGGCGCGTTCGATATCGATACCCACGCGACCGTTGAGACACACCGCGAGTGCGACGGTCCCCGTCGTGTGGGAAAGATTGAAATCGATCTCGGGATGGCCGGGCAGATAGGGCCGGCCCTCGGACGACACCGCGATGTCGAGAGATTCTGGCGCGCAATCGACCACTTCGGCGAGGATGTTTCGGCAAAGGACGCGACCTGCAACGAACAAGCAGGCCGCTTCGCTCGAGCGAAAAGCGGCCGCACGTTGCCTCTCTGCGAGGCTGAGTACGTTGTCGGGAACGGGGCACCCGGTGCGCAAATGCAGGAAATGCAGTTCCACCCGCCCCTTCGCGCCTTCCAAGAGCGCCGCGGACACTTATTCGGCGGCCTGGCCCAGATGCGCCGGCAGCCTCGTCAATCCGCCCTCGCTTTCCCACCGCACGACGGGGTCGGTCTGCGTGAGATCGAAATGCTGCCGTCCGACAAGCGCATTGGCGATGACGGCGCTGCGCCAGGCGGCGAGGCTGAGCTGCGGTTCGGCGATCCCGTGGCTGTGGCGCCCGGCATTGAGCACGAAGATGCGGTTTTCTCGCGGACCGTCCCAGGCGAGGGAGAAATCGCTCTCCAGCACCGGCTCACCGAGCGAGTTGAAGGCAATCCGATCTTCCAGCGAATGCAGGAACTCGGGAAGCACGAAGCGGTAACCGGTGGCGAGCACCACCATGTCGACGGTCAGCGTCTCGATGTTCCCGTCGAAACCGTTGCGCATGGTCAGGGAAATTCCGGAGCCCTCCTGCTCGGCGGCGACGACATCGCGGAAGGGGCGCAGTGAAATGCCGTGGTCGACGCCCTGACCGGCCTCGAACTGCCGCTCATAGAGACGGCGGTAGAGCTTTTTCAGCGTCGAGGCGGAAACGCCGTCGCTGGCGAGCACCTGCCGGCGTGTGTGGATGAGCCGCAGCTCCTCCGGAAGGACATGGAAACGTTCCATGTAGCTCGGCGTGAAAAGCTCGTTGGTGAAGGGCGTGGCATCGAGCGGCTCGAAGTTCGGGCGGCGGCTGATCCAGTGCACCGCCGAAACATCGCTGCGCTCCATGAGCGCATCGACGATCTCCGCGCCGCTCTGACCACCGCCTACCACGGCTATCCGCCCGGCTTTCACCTCGATGAGCCGCGAGACAGCCTCGCTGCTGTGGAAGGTCATCGACTTCGGCAAGGCCTCGGCCCATGCCGGCCGCGACGGCAGTTTGCCGACGCCGACGGCAAGGTTTTTCGCATGCACGGCCTCGTTGTCGGTGGCGATGTCGAAACGGTCGCCGTCGAGATGCACGTCGCGCAGGCTGGTGCCGAAGCGTAGCGAAGAGAGGCCGCGTGCCACCCAGCCGAGATAATCGGCGAATTCCTTGCGCGGCACAGCTTCGTATTCCGCATTGATGAACTGATAGAAGCGCTTGTGCGCCACAAGATAGGCGAGGAAGCTCCAGGGGCTCGTCGGATTGGTGGCGGTCACCAGGTCCTTCAGGATGGAGGTCTGCATTTCCGCTCCCGGCAGCATCATGCCGGGATGCCAGGCGAAGGCGGCGCGCCGCTCGAAGAAGCGCACCGAAAGCTCGGGTATCGAGTCGAGCTGAGCGGCAAGGCTGAGGTTGAACGGTCCGATACCGGCCCCGGCGAGGTCGAGCACATGGGAAGTCATGATGGAACTCCGGAATGAGGCAGTTAGAGGACGGAAGCCGGGAACGCCTGGTCCAGCCGACGCGCGAAACGCTGGTGGAACGGCGTCTTGCCGATGATCGTCAGATGGTTGGTGCCGGTGACGATCTCCGACGCGGTGGCGTTCGGCGAATAGCGGCGCCAGTCGATGACGTTGAGCGCGCGTGTGAGGGAGTCTTCCGCGGCAAAGGCATGAATGCGGAAATCGGACGGGGCGAGGCGGTAGTTGCGGAAGATCATCGCGTTGTCGATGAGGATCCAGAACGTGTGCTCCTCCGACCCGATATCCGGTCCATCCGTCGGCAGGGTGACATTGTTCTTGACGATATGCGAGAGGAACTGTTCGTAGACCTCCGCATCCATGGCGGCAAAGAGGCGCTTCCAGTCCTCGCGCATCGGCGTTGTCATAAGCCATTGCTGCACGGCGTCATGGGTCCGCTCGCGAACGTTCTCGGCGAAGCGCGGCATGACGCCGAGGGTGAACTCCTCGTCCATGTCGCACACGTCGACCATGCCGATCATGCGGAGATCGATGTCGGTGCCGAGCTGGCGCGCCGCCTCATAGGCGAGCAGGCCACCCCAGGACCAGCCGAGAAAGGCACAGGGCCGGCCCTGTGCCTGCCGGCGGACCGCCTCCGCATACCGCGCCGTGATGTCCTCGACGCGGGTGCTCAGCGTCTTCGTCTCGGTCAGCGAATAGCAGATGAAGCCGGTCGCCGGCTGGTCCGGGCCGAGATAGTCCACCAGCCGCATATATTCGCGGGTGCTGACGAGAAGGCCCGGGAAGCAATAGAGCACCGGCTTTTCGCCGTTGCGGCGGAGATAGACGACATCGACACCCGCCTCGTCGCGGCCGCCTTCGACGGCGAGCGCAAGGTCGCGGATGGTCGGATGGTTGAACATGTCGGCAATCGACAGCGGCCATTCGGGATGGCGCATTTTCAATCGCGAGACGATGCGCACCGCCGCCAGGGATTGCCCGCCGATGTCGAAGAAGTTCTCGGTCACGCCGATCTCGCCGATATCGAGAACATCCTGCCAGACCTCGCGGATCGTCGTCTCGTTGTCGGTCGCCGGCGAAACAAGCGCTCGTTCGATGCGCGGGGCGGGGAGGGCGGCGCGGTCCAGCTTGCTGTTCGGGCCCATGGGAAGGGCGTCGATGAGCATAATGGTCTGCGGCACCATATAGTCGGGCAGCGCGGCGACGGCCACGCGTCGAAGGTCGGTGACGCTGAGCGCTTCGCCCTCGCAAGGTACCACATAGGCGATGAGGGAGCTGCGCCCGCCTTCGCTGTGCAGCAGCACCACGGCCTCGGCGACGCGCCGATCGGAGCGCAGCACGGCTTCGATCTCGCCCGGCTCTATGCGGAAACCGCGCAGCTTGATCTGATGATCGACGCGGCCGGCGAATTCGACGATGCCGTCCTCTCGCCAGCGGCCGAGGTCGCCGGACTTGTAAAGCCGGCCCGTCCCGGAGAACGGATCGGGGATGAAGCGGTCGGCCGTAAGCTCCGGCTGGCCGAGATAGCCGCGCGCGATGCCGCTGCCGCCTATATAGATCTCGCCGATGACGCCGACGGGCACGGGCGCGAGGTCGGCGTCGAGCACATAGATCCGCCGATCGCCGACGCCGCGGCCGATCGGCGCGACGGCGCCCTCGAAGCGTGTGCCGGCCGGAATCTTCCAGATCATCGGCGTCATGATCGTCTCGGTCGGACCGTAGCCGTTGATCAGCAGTTTTGCCTGGAGGTTTTCCGTGATCATGTCGAACACGGCCTGCGACAGCGCCTCGCCGCCGAAGGAATAGAGCCGCAGGCGCGGAATGTCTGCATTCTCCCCGGCATATTCGGCAAGGCCGCGCACATAGCTGGTCGGCAGGCTGGCATTATTAACGCCATGCCTGACCATCATGGCGAAGGCGTCTTCCGGCGTCGCCAGCCTGTCGGGAGCGAGCACCACGCCGCCCCCGGCCATCAGGGGGACCATCCAGCGCTCATGGCCGCCATCGGAGGTGAAGGGCAGCACCGGATACTCGCAAGACTCCTCGCTCATTTCGTATATGCGGAGCGTGGCCTTGCAATGATGCGCCAGCGGCCCGTGTTCGACGGCAACGCCCTTCGGCACGCCGGTCGAGCCCGAGGTGTAGATCACATAGGCAAGCTGGTCCGGCGCGATGACCGTGGTGGGCGCGGTCTCGGCCTCGCCGGAAAGGTCGGTCGCGTCGAGATTGAGCATCGGCGTGCCGATGTCGCCCGGCAGGTTGGCGATATGCCGCGTGCGGGAAATGATGAGCGACAGGCCGGGCGCGGTGAGGATATGCCGGTTGCGCGCTTCGGGATGATCCGGCTCGACCGGGGTGAAGGCGCCGCCCGATTTCAGCACAGCGAGAATGGCGACGATCGCATCGATCGACTTTTCGAGCGCGACGGCGACCCGCCTTTCCGGACCGATGCCGAGGGCGATCAGGCGATGGGCCAGCCGGTTGGCGACGGTCTCGAGCTCGCCATGGGTGACCGAACGCGCGCCCTGAGCTACGGCGAAGGCATTCGGTCGTCGCCGAGCCTCGGCCGAAATGACCTCGTGGATGGGCATGCCGTCATCGGGCGCGGGCGTATCCGGATAGGGAGCGGAAAGCCGGTCCAGCTCCTCGCGCGAAACGAAGGGGATGCGTTTGATCGGCTCGTGCGGATGGCTGGCGAGCCGCGCCAGGGCAATCGCCAGATCATCGGCAAAACGGGCGACCTGCTTGCGATCGAGTTTTTGCGGATCGAAGCCGAAGCTGACGCCCAGCGAAGAGCCGGAAAGACGGCGGACGGTCACCACCAGCTCCGCATCCCGGCGGGCCGGCGGTTCGGCAATGGTGCGCACGCCATCCATTCCGGCGAAGCGGAAGGGCGGGCGCACGTCGAGAAGCGTCCTGGCGAGGGTGGTCGTGTCGAAGGCTTCGTCACGGCGCAGCAGCGCGTCGGCCAGCGCTTCGAAGGGCACGGACCGTGCGGCCGCGGTCACCATTTCCGCTTCGAAAGCGGCACGGGCATCCGCGAGCGTCATGTCGCCGTCCAGCGCGGCTGTCAGGACCAGCACATCCTCGCTGCGGGCGGCGACGGCGGGTGCGGAAGGCCGGGTGACAAGGCCGATGCGCTGCGCGCCATGACCGGAATGCCGGCGGAGGGCGATCCCGAGCGCGCCGAGAACGCGGCGTGTCGTTTCGTCGGTCGACTGTTCTCGGGAGACGGGTAGTTCCAGCCGGTGTTCGGCCCAGGTCTCGTCAAGGCGGTGCTGCCCTGTCGCGGTCTGCGACGGCAACACGGCAACGCTGTCCTGCGCCGTCAGCCGTTGCAACCAGAAATCGACCAGAGCCTGGGCCGGAACGCGGGACGCACCGTTTCTGGCCATCCAGGCCGTAACGGCTCCGCCGTCCGTAGCCGCGGGGGCGTCGCCACCGAGGAAGCGAAGGAAATCTGTCGCGAGAAGGTCGAGCGTCGACGTATCGGCCAGCACGGCATGCAGCGAAAACACCACGCCGACGGCCAGACCGTTCTCCGTGACAAGGATGAAGCGTGCCGGATTGCCGCCTGCAAGATCGACCGGGCGGTTCCTTTCCGCCGCGGCGGCCTCGGACAGCACGCCGTCGGCATCGCCCGCGCCAGCCACCTCCAGCAGGGCGACAGCCTCGCCGCTCGTCAGCACCTGCTGCACCGCGCCGCCGGCGCGCGCTTCGAAACGCGTGGTGACGAGGGGGTGGCATCGCGACAGGAGGGCCAGTGCCTCGCGCGCCGTCCCAAGGGCGACGGGCGGGAAGGTAACGCCGAGAATTTGCCGCCCGTAGACGGCCTCGTTGCCCGTCTCCGACAAGAGCCAGATTCGCGACTGCGCCGGCGAAAGCGAACATCTCGCTACGGGAGCGAAGTCGTTTGCCGCCTTGGCGTTCCGATCATGAATTGTCATTTCTTCGCCGTTCTCTCGATGGAATCGAAATGTATTATGTGAAGCGAATGTAGGCAAAGTATCAGCTTCGTGATTTTTGCCATCATGAAGCTCTCGTGCCGTATATGCGCTCCTTAATGCATCGATCGACTGCCGTTCGGGCAGCCGTTACATCGACACGAACCAAAGACGAATGAGCTGCGCGCGAATTCAGAAAAAAAAGCTGAAAATAATCTGAATTCGACGTGGCCTCATTCGTCATTGTCGAACCATCGGCCGCGCGTGCACCGCCGGCAGGCCCCGCGTTTCGAAAGTGGAGAAGACCATGAATGCCTATGTCGCCGTCAGCGAAACGATGGGGGAGACGCCCGAAGGCCTGCAGTTGCCGGCGACGGGAGCGCTCAGCCACACGCTGGCTTGCGGACAGCCGCTTCGTGTCCTGCGGAGCAAGGCTCCCGGCGGCTTTCGCGTCGAGCACAAGGGAAAAGAGGTGGCGTCGGGCTCGCTTGCCGGGCCGTCCGCCCGCTTGCTGACCTTCCAGGCCTTGCCGGTCTCGCAGGTTGCTGCAGCCGATATCGTCGGCGCCGTTCTGGAATCGGTCCTCGCCTGCAATCCGGCGTTGAGCGCCGTGGAGGTGGAGTTTGCCGATGGCAGTTTCGTACAGGACCTTCTTCGCACCGGCGCGCTCGAAGGCCATGGCGAGCGGCTGCTCGCGCGGCCGGAAACCTTCTTCCAACTGGCACGGCCGTGGCTCGGAGACGTTCCCGCCGCCTATCCCGAAGCTGTGACGCTGACGAACGGCGTGCTTCATCCGCAGCGCCCGCCGAAACCCGCGGGCCGCGTCTATAGCCGCTTCATTCCCTGGTTGAGCACTGACCTCGCCTTCCATGTTGCCGATATCGAGGCGGATCTGCCGCATTTCCATCGCTGGATGAATGATCCCCGCGTGGCGGCGGTTTGGGAGGACAATGGCGAACTTTCCTATCATCGAGATTTCATCGCCGGCCGCCTTGCCGATCCGCGCACGCTGCCCCTGATCGGAACCTTCGGCGGCGTGCCCTTCGGCTATTTCGAGCTCTATTGGGCCAAGGAGGACCGGATCGGCCCGCATTACGAGGCCGATGGTTACGACCGCGGCTGGCATGTGGCGATCGGCGAGGACGATTTCCGTGGGAAGGCGTTCGTCAGCGCCTGGCTGCCCTCGCTGATGCATTACATGTTCCTCGCCGATGCGCGCACCCGCCGCATCGTCGGCGAGCCGATCCACCACCACCGCCAGCAGATCCGCAATCTGGACCGTTCCGGCTTCGCCAAGGTCAAGCACGTCCAGTTCCCGCACAAGAAGGCGCTTCTTGTCATGCTGCTGCGCGAACGCTTTTTCATGGATCGGCTGCTTTCTCCCGATCTCACTGGCCTCGGCGGGCCGGACGGCCTGCCCGCCCTCGGATCGCTCGCCCGAGACGCCGCGTGATGAGAACCGCCGTGGACTTGAACGATCCGCGCCTCGTGCGGCTCGTTCTGGCGGTCGCACTGCCGGCGGTGGCCGGCCTTGCCGCCAATGCCGGGCATCATGCGGTCAACGCGCTCTTCCTCGGCGCCCTCGGGCCGGAGGTGCTTGGAGGCGTCGGCCTCGTCATGCCGCTTTTTCTGCTGGTGGGCGCCACCGGCCAAGGGCTCGGCATCGGCCTCGCGACGCTCTTGGCGCGGCGGCTCGGCGCCGGCGACCGCGCGGGGGCAGCGGCCGTCGCGGTGACGGCGCTTGCGGCGACGATGCCCCTCGGCATCGCCCTCTCTGTACCGATTTATCTCGGCCTGCCGGCGTTTGCCGGCGCGCTCGCGCCGAGCGAGGCTCTGCTTGCGCCAGCCCTCGCTTACGGCCGGATGCTCGCGCTCGGCCTGACGCTGGGGCTGTTGCAGGTGGTCTGCGATTTCATCGCGATTGCCGAAGGCAATTCGCGCTATTCGATGATCGTGCTGATCGCGAGCTTCGCACTCAACATCGCGCTCGACCCGATCTTCATCTTCGCCTTCGATCTTGGCGCGGCCGGCGCGGCTCTCGCCACGCTGCTTTCCGCAACGGCGGCGCTGGCCTGCTATGCCGTCTATTTCCTGCGCAGATGGGGCAAAGTAGATTTCCTGGGCGGTAAAATTCGCTGGTCCCTGCTGGGGCCGATCGGAAAAATCGGCGTGCCTGCCGCCGCGTCGACGCTCGCCACCGGCGTCGCTCTTCTCGTCCTGATGCGAGAGTCGGCGGTCCACGGCGGCGATACCGGCGTTGCGGCGACCGCCATCGCCGTGCGGATGATGACGCTCGGGCAGCTTCCCGTGCTCGGCTTCTGCCTCGGCGCGCAGAGCGTCGTCAGCCATGCCTTCGGCGCGTGTGATGTCGCGCGGCTGAGGAGCGTCATACGCTTCATGCTGGCCGTGACGATCCCGGCGACATTCCTCTATGCGGCGCTGCTTTTCTTTGCGGCCGAACCGGTCGCGCGGCTCTTTACGGACGACCCCGCGGTTGTCGCGGACGCCGCAACCTGGTTGCGCGCTCTCTTCCCAGTCTTTCCGCTGGCCGCGTTCCAGTCCGTGCTGCTGGTGCTGCTGCAATCGCGGGGGAGAGCCGGGCTTTCGGCCCTCGTCGGGCTCGCGCCGCAAGGCTACCTGCTCATCCCGCTCCTTATTCTCCTGCCGCTATGGGCCGGCTTCGCCGGCGTTGCTGCCGCGCCCGCGGCGGCGGCCGTGCTGGCCGCGGTACTCGGCCTTTTCGTTGCCCGGCACGAATGGTCCGCCATTCCACGGGCGATGGCCCCGCGCCTCGCCGATCCATCTATCGGCCCTTTCTGACACAAGAGGAACACCATGAACGAGCCCCTGAAATTCGACGCTTATCGCAATGCCGAAGCGCTGCTGCCGCAACGCGACGATCCGTTCAATGCTGCCGTGCCGCCGATCTACCAGACGTCCCTCTTCCTCTTCGATAGCTACAAGGAACTGGAGGACGTCTTTGCCGGCCGCTCGAAGAAGCCGATCTATTCGCGCGGCGACAATCCGACCGTGCGCCTGCTGGAGCGCCGTATCGCTGATATGGAGGGCGCGGAGGATGCCCGCGCCTTTTCCAGCGGCATGGCGGCAATCGCCGCCGCGGTGCTCGCCTTCGTCGGCCCGGGCGACCGCATCGTTACCGTGCGGCACGTGTATAGCGATGCCTTCCGCTTCTTCGAAAAAGTGCTGAAACGCTTCGGGATCCTCGTCGACTATGTCGATGGCACCGATACCGAAGCGATGGTCGCCGCGCTGCCCGGCGCCCGGCTCGCCTATCTGGAAAACCCGACCTCCATGGTCTTCGAACTGCAGGATCTGAAGGCGATCGGCGAGGCCGCCCGCCGCCAGGGCGTCGTGACCGTCGTCGACAATTCCTGGGCGACGCCGCTCTACCAGAACCCGCTCGATTTCGGCATCGATCTCGTCATCCACGCGGCGTCAAAGTATCTCGGCGGGCAAAGCGATACGGTCGCCGGCCTCGTCGCGGGCTCGAAGGCGCATATCGACCGGATCAATGGCGAGATCTATCCCTATATCGGCGCGAAACTCGCACCCTTCGAAGCCTGGCTGGTACTGCGCAACCTAGAAACCCTGCCGTTCCGCATGCGCCATCACCACGAGGCTGGCCTCGCCGTGGCTTCCTGGCTCCAGGCGCATGAAGACCTGACCGGCGTCTTGCATCCGGCTTTCTACGACCATCCCGGAAAGGCGGCCTTCCGCGGCTTTGGCGGTCTGTTCTCCTTCACCGTCTCGGACGGCATAGATGTTGCGGCCTTCGTCGATGCGCTGCGCCTGGTGCGCATCGGGGTGAGCTGGGGCGGGCCGGAAAGCCTCGTCGTGCCGGCCAAGGCTGCGCTCAGCATCTCGCCGGAAACCAATGTGTTCGCCCGCTTCGGCGTCAGTGATCGCACGATCCGCCTGAATGTCGGGTTGCATTCTGCGGAAAGAGTCATTGCCGATCTGGATCAAGCCTTGCGGGCGGCGAAACGCTAACCGGGCGATATGCTTCCGCACCATGCCCGGAGCGGTGCAGCCTTGCCGCCCCGCTCCACGACATTGCTCCAATCTCCAGAGACACCATGCCCCTCTCGAACGAATCGCTGATCTCGCTTGCCGGCGAATACGGTACGCCGCTCTGGGTCTACGACGCCGCCGCCATCCGCCGCCGTATCGCGCAGCTCTCCGCCTTCGATGTCGTGCGCTATGCGCAAAAGGCCTGTTCGAACATTCATGTCCTTAGCGAGATGCGCAAGGCCGGTGTGCGGGTCGACGCCGTCTCGCTCGGGGAAATCGAGCGGGCGAAGCGGGCGGGCTTTGCCGTCGGCCATGTGTCAGGCCCGGCGGACGTCGTTTTCACTGCCGATCTCCTCGACCGTGCCACCCTCGAGCGCGTCGTCGCCGACGGGATAGAGGTCAATGCCGGCTCCATCGACATGCTGCGGCAACTCGGTGAACGCTCGCCCGGCCATCGCGTCTGGCTGCGCCTCAATCCGGGCTTCGGGCACGGCCATAGCAACAAGACCAACACCGGCGGCGAAAGCAGCAAGCACGGCATCTGGTTCGAGCAGTTGCAGGATGCCATGGCACTTGTACGCCGCCATGCGCTGACGCTCGTCGGCCTTCACATGCACATCGGCTCGGGTGTCGACTACGGTCACCTGCAACGGGTTTGCGGGGCAATGGTGGACCTCTGCCGCAATCTCAGCGCCGATATCGAGGCCGTCTCCGCCGGCGGCGGCCTCTCGGTACCTTACCGAGAGGGGGAAGAGGAGATCGAGCCCGCACATTATTTTTCGCTCTGGAATGCGGCGCGGCGGGAGATCGAGGCGCATGTCGGCCATGCCGTCAGGCTCGAAATCGAGCCCGGCCGTTACCTTGTCGCCGATTCCGGCGTCCTCGTCTCGGAGGTCCGCGCCGTCAAGACCATGGGGCGGAACCGTTTTGTGCTCGTCGATGCCGGCTTCAGCGAACTCGCCCGGCCCGCCATGTATGGCAGCTATCATCGCATTTCCGTCATTCCGGAGCGGACTCAAATCCTGCCGGCGATCATCGCCGGTCCCCTTTGCGAATCCGGCGACGTCTTCACACAGGCCGAGACGGGAACGGTGCTGCCCCGCGACCTCCCTGAAGTCGAGGTCGGCGATCACCTGGTCTTCCATAGCGCCGGCGCCTATGGCGCGACGATGTCGTCAAACTACAACAGCCGGCTTTATGTACCGGAAGTGCTCGTCGACGAGGCCGGGCACACCCTGATCCGCCGCCGCCAGACGTTGGACGAACTGCTTACGCTTGAAACCGGTTTGCTGTGATGCGCATTGCAATGAGCTATCATCCCGCCATGTCGGGAAGTCCCCAAGGGGGACGGCGCTTGTCGGCATAAATCCGCGGATAGCTGCCGCAGGATAGGTTCGGCGCCCGTTTCGCGCTAACGTTGTCCGAATCGATCCTGATCGTAGTGATGCCGGGGGAACTGATGCTCGAGGCCATAGCTCTTCTAGCCTTCGTGATAGCGCTTGCCGCATTTCTCGGTGGCCGCAGGACGGCCGAGCGGCTCGATGGCGAGATCGAGAGCCTGAAGGCGGAAATTGCACGGCTCGGGAGAGAGTGGACGGAGCGCTCTCCGGATGTCGAAGCCGCGAGGACGGAGGCTGATGTTGCGAAGGCTGCCGAGCCCGAAGCGATTGCCGACGGTCCATGGGCGCGGGAGCGGCCGGACGCTCACACCGTTGCTGACGAAAGCAGGGGTGCTGCCGAAAGCCTCGATGAGGCGGCCGCGACACCGGCGATACCCTCGGCTGCGGCAGCGCCGGCCGAAAGCCTCGAGAGCCGGATCGGCGGCCGGTGGCCGGTTTGGGTCGGCGGGCTGGCACTGGCGCTCGGTGGCTATTTTCTCGTGCAGTATTCGATCGAAGCCGGGCTCTTGAGCCCGGCGGTCCGCCTGACGCTTGCCGCCGCTTTCGGGGTTGTGCTTGGGGTGGCCGGAGAGGTGATCCGGCGGCGCGCCCTGCCTGGCATCGCCGACCGGTTCCGCAATGCGATGATCCCCGGTGTGCTGACCGCCGCCGGTGCCGTCACGCTGTTCGGCGTCGTCTATGCGGCCCATGGCATTTACGATTTCATCGGCACCGGCGCCGCCTTCGTCCTGCTGGCGCTGGTTTCGCTTGCGACCGTAGGGCTCTCACTGCTGCACGGGCAGGCGCTCGCCGGTCTCGGCCTTCTGGCGTCGCTCCTGACACCGCTCTTCGTCTCAAGCGGGGAACCGCGTCCCTGGGTGCTGTTCGGCTTCCTCGCGGTCGCCTGGCTCGCGACGCTCGCCGCGTCGCGCCTGCGGCACTGGAGCGTGGTGCCGACGCTTGCCAATGCGGGCCTGGGGCTCTGGGGGCTTGCCTATGTCGCGCTCGCCACGCCTTTCGAAGCGCCTCCGGTCACCTTCGCGCTGCTCTTGATGATCGCAGGTGTCGCGCTGATCTGGCCCGGCCGGGCGGAGCGGACCGCGGAGCCGAGCGGGGTAACGCAAATCGGTGCTGCCAGTGAGCCGGGTGCGTGGGAGAGGCTCTTCACGCCGCCTCATCTTGCGATAAGCATATCGGCGGCGATCGCCGCGACCGTTCTCGCCCTTTTGTTCATCAGCCCGGCGGTCGATGCCGCGCGTTTCCCGGTCAGCGAATTCGCCGTGATCGTCGTCGCCCTGGCGGCGGCAGGCTCCTTGCGGCCGGCGGCGATCTATGCGGCACTGCTTGCCGCCTTCGGCGCCATCGCCGGCACCTGGAGCCTGACCGCTCTCAGTGGTGTTCTTGCCTATCTCGATCCCTCATTCGCCGGTTCGCCGCCCCAGATCGTCGTCCCCGGCCGCACTGCCATGCTGACCGCCATGACGCTGTCGGCGCTGTTCATCCTCCTCGGGGGCCTTGTGCTTGCCCGGCGGCCGGCGGGGGATCGGCAATTCGCGGCCCTTTGGGCCGGCATCGCAGCCGTGGTGCCGAATGCGCTTCTGGCCATGTCGTTCGTGATGACAGGCAGTTTCGCCTTCGACCTGCCGCACGGGCTTGCCGCCTTTGCCGGCGGTCTCTTCCTTCTCGGCCTTGTGGAATGGCTCTATCGCCGGAGCGCCGGGGCAGGGGATGCGGATGTCGACGGGGGGCTGCTGGCACTCGGCTCATTCGGCCTCTTCGTCATCGGGCTTCACGCCTGGACCGACGGCCTGGTGACCACCCTGGCGATCGCGCTGCTCGGGGCCGGATACAGCTTTGGGACACGCCTGCGTTCATGGCCGGTTCTCCCCTGGGTGACGGTGACAGGCGCGGTCGTCATTCTCGCGCGAATTGCCTGGGAGCCGACGATCGTCGGGCCGGGCAATCTCGGAACGACGCCGGTGTTCAACGCACTGCTTCCGGGTTACGGCGTCCCGGCCCTGTTGCTCGTCGCCTCGGCCTATCTTCTGCGGGCTTGGCCGGACCTGCGTGTGCGCAACCTGCTGCAGGCGCTTGCAAGCCTCTTCGTCCTGTTGACCCTTGCAATCCTCGTACGTCATGCAATGAACCGCGGCGTGCTCGACAGCTCCGTCCCGACACTTGGCGAACAGGCGATCTACACGCTTCTCGCCATCGGGGCTTCGGGAATATTCATGACGCTCGACGGAAGATCGCCGAGCCCGGTGTTCCGTTACGGAGGCATGGCGCTCGGCGTTTTGTCCATGCTCTCGGTTCTTGGGGCGCACCTTGTCGGACTCAACCCCTATTTCAGCGGAGAACTGCTTGGAAGCGTACCAGTCTTCGATCTGCTCCTCATCGGCTATCTGCTGCCCGCCATCGGCTATTTCGGGCTTGCCTGGTATGCGCGCGGCAGACGGCCGCTGCCCTATGTCGTGGCGCTCGCCGTCAGCGGCGCTATTCTCGCCTTCGCCTGGGCAACCTTAAGCGTTCGCCGTTTCTGGCAGGGCCAGAACGTCGCCGATTGGAAGGGGTTCGTGCAGGGTGAGACCTACACCTATTCGGTCGTGTGGCTCGTACTCGGCGTGGTGCTGCTCGTGGCCGGCTCGCGTCTCGACGCAAAGAGCATCCGGATTGCTTCAGCCGTTCTCGTCTTCGTCGCGGTGCTCAAGGTCTTCCTGATCGATATGTCCAATCTTGAAGGCTTCCTGCGGGCTCTGTCCTTCATCGGCCTCGGGGCCGTGCTGATCGGCATCGGGCTCTTTTACCAGAAGATCTTGTCGGGCAGCGCTGGCAACAGGGCTCGCCGCGCATGACCCGGCTTTCCGGACTGGCAGCCGCATTCGCTCCTCACGCCGAACTCGCCGGCGAACTCCTTCCGCATGCCTTTGCCGTCGATGACGGCTCGCACGATGCGTCGCACCTCATCCGCGTCTGGAAGAACGCTCTTCGCATCCAGGCGGAGGAGGGCGGCGACACGCGCCGGCTCGCCGCTGCCGTTCTGCTGCATGACTGCGTATCCGTCGAAAAGAATTCGCCGTTGCGGGCCGAAGCGTCGCGGCTGGCGGCCGAAAAGGCGTCGGCGATCCTCGATCGCCTCGGCTGGAGCGCGGCCGATATTCCATCCGTCGCGCACGCCATTCTGACCCACAGCTTTTCGGCCAATCTCGCGCCGGAAACGCTCGAGGCCAAAATTCTCCAGGACGCGGATCGCCTCGATGCCATCGGCATGGTCGGCGCCGCGCGCTGCTTCTACATCGCCGGGCGCATGGGCAGCGCCCTCTACGATCCGCTCGACCCGCTGGCGGAAAGCCGGACGCTCGACGACAAGGCTTTTGCGATCGACCATTTCGAGACGAAGCTTTTTCGCCTCGCCGACGGTTTTCAGACTGCTGCGGGGCGGCGGCTCGCCCTTGAACGGCAGGCGCGGCTCCGCAGCGTGCTTGCCATGCTGCTGGATGAAATCTAAAAGCTTCAATCGGTTGGCGCCGACTGGTGAATCAGAATGGGAGCGGCCGGAATCATTTTCTGAACTCGGAAGATCGCCATGCACGTGACCGGCCTCAACATCCATCCCCTGAAGAGCGGTCGCGCGGTGCCGCAGACGGCCGTGACGGTCAAACTCGAGGGGCTGGCCGGCGACCGGCGCTTCATGCTGGTTGCACCCGATGGGCATTTCATCACCCAACGCGAGTTGCAGGCGCTGGCGCAGGTCGAGGCGGAACAAGTCGATGGCGGCGTGCGCCTCAGGATGAACGGCGAGGAGCTCTCCGTTCGCTTCGACCCGAATGAGCGCTTCGATGTCCGGGTCTGGTCGAGCGACGTCAATGCGGCGGTCGCCGCAGGTGCTGCAAACGACGTGCTGTCCGGCTGGTTCGGCCGCCCGGTCAAGCTCGTCCACATGGACGATGAGGCCGAGCGCTTCGTCGGCGCCGAATGGGCAGGAGCGGCAGCCCCGGTCGCGTTCGCCGACGGCTTTCCGATTCTCGTCACGACGACGGGCTCGCTCGCCGATCTCAACCGCACGCTGGTCGAGAAGGGGCAGGAACCGGTCGGCATGGAGCGCTTCCGCACCAATATCCTCATCGATTGCGATGAGCCTTGGGCTGAAGATCTTTGGGAGAGCATCGAGATCGCCGGCATCGCCTTCGATCTCGTCAAGCCCTGTGCCCGGTGCATCATGACCACGCAGGATCAGACGACCGGCGAGCGCGTCGGCGGCAACCCGATCCAGGGTCTTTCGGAAAAGCGCATGTCTGGCGACCGGCGCGTCCCCGGCGTGCTCTTCGGCTGGAACGCCGTGCCTAGAGGCGAGGGTATTCTGAGGCTCGGCGACGCGGTCGAGGTCGTGCGCCGTCGCGATGAGCGTTGGCGGATGAAGGTGCGCTCCGCCGTCTGAGACGTATCCGCAGGAACCTGGGCTTGCGGCGAGCGCATCAATTCCTGTGATCGCATCGTCAATTTAATTGGCTTCTCCCAAGGCGGGCACCGCCATAGGATGGCCCCTCATCATCAGGAGCTTGCCCATGTCCGCTGTTTCTTCTGCAGTCAGCCGCCCGGTCGAGCGCAGCGGCCTGCCGTGGCTCATCATCGTCGCCGGCTCCATTATCGCGATGCTGACTTTCGGTCCGCGCTCCGCCATGGGGTTCTTCCAGCTGCCGATGCTTGCCGAGAAGGGCTGGGACCGGACGACCTTCGGCCTGGCAATGGCGGTTCAAAATCTCTGTTGGGGCCTCGGCCAACCGTTCTTCGGCGCGATCGCCGACAAGTTCGGCACCTGGCGCGTGCTCGCGCTCTCCGGCCTCGTCTACGCCGCGGGCCTGATCCTGATGGCCTTCGCGGATGCGCCGATTTGGCTGCATATTGGGGGCGGCGTACTGGTCGGTCTGGGCGTTGCGTCGGGTTCCTTCGGCATCGTGCTTTCCGCCTTTGCCCGCAACGTCGCGCCCGAGCAGCGCTCGCTTGCTTTCGGGATAGGCACCGCCGCCGGCTCGGCCGGCATGTTCCTCTTCGCGCCGCTGAGCCAAGGCCTCATCTCCGCCTATGGCTGGTCCGACAGTCTCGTCTATCTCGGCCTCTTGATGCTGCTCGTTCCGCTCTTTGCGATTCCGCTGCGCGGCAATGCCTCTTCCGGGCGCCAGTCGGAGGCATTGTTCAAGCAGACAGTCGGGGAAGCGCTCAAGGAAGCACTCGGGCACAAGAGCTATCTTCTGCTCGTCTCGGGTTTCTTCGTCTGCGGCTATCAGGTCGCTTTCATCACCGCGCATTTTCCGGCCTATATCGGCGATATCGGAATCGACGCCCGCTATGCGGTAATCGCGCTGGCGTTGATCGGCTTCTTCAACATCATCGGCTCGTTCTCGGCCGGCATCATCGGCCAGCGTTATTCGAAGCCCTATTTCCTGGCGCTGATCTATCTGGCCCGTTCAGTCGTCGTCTCGGCCTTCCTGCTGCTGCCGCAAACGCCGACATCCGTGATCGTCTTCGCGGTCGTCATGGGCCTCCTGTGGCTCTCTACGGTGCCGCCGACCAACGGACTGGTGGCGATCATGTTCGGAACGCGGCATCTCGGCCTGCTCGGCGGCATCGTCTTCCTGTCGCACCAGATCGGTTCATTCCTTGGCGTATGGATGGGTGGCTATCTCTACGACCAGTTCGGCTCCTACGATCCGGTCTGGTGGGTGGGCGTTGCTCTCGGAGTGTTCGCGGCCATCGTGCACTGGCCGATCGAAGAGCGTGCCGTGGCCCGCCCGGCAACGGCCTGATCGACAAAATGTTGCGATGCGCCGGCGATATGCGGCGCATCGTTTCCGTCCTGCGCGCTTGAAATCTGTCACAAAACTTTCTAAATCAGTTCGGGCGGCTCAGCCGCTTTTGTTTTGACCTAATTATGCTCAGATTGAGCATAATTAGAAATTGCCGGAAACGGCGAGAGAGGAGAGCCCGATGACCACTCTTGACCTTCGCAAGGAAGCGGCGCCCGCTCCGGCCTTCGTAAGTGCTGCGGCCCGCTTCGGCGTCATCGAAAAACCGGATCTCGCCTTTACCCCGGCTGTCGCGCGCGAGACCGAGCATCTCTACGAACGGGTCAAGGACTTCATTCCTGCGTTCGAGTGGGCGGCCTACGCGCCCTACGTTCATGCGATCAACCGGCTGAAGAAGGAACGTAACGCGGTCATCCTGGCCCACAATTATCAGACGCCGGACATCTTTCACTGCGTGGCGGACATCGTCGGCGATTCGCTCCAGCTTGCGCGCGACGCCACCAAGGTCGACGCGGAGATCATCGTCCAGTGCGGCGTGCACTTCATGGCCGAGACCTCGAAGCTGCTCAATCCGGAAAAAACGGTGCTCATTCCGGATGCGAGAGCAGGTTGCTCGCTTTCGGAGTCGATCACCGGAGCGGATGTGCGGCTGCTAAGGGAACGCTATCCGGGCGTGCCGGTCGTCACCTACGTCAACACTTCGGCCGACGTGAAGGCGGAGACCGACATCTGCTGCACCTCCTCCAACGTGCTGGCGGTGGTCGAAAGCCTCGAGTCCGACACTGTGTTGTGCATCCCGGATGAGTATCTGGCGATGAACGTGGCGCGCCAGACGAATAAGAAGATCCTGACCTGGAAAGGTCATTGCGAGGTGCACGAGCGCTTCACGGCAGCCGAACTCCTTGCTTACAAGGAAGCCAATCCCGGCATCGAGATCGTCGGCCATCCGGAATGCCACCCCGATGTCATCGCCGTCTGCGATTTCTCCGGTTCCACCTCGGGCATGATCAATTACGTCAAGGACAAGCGGCCGCAGCGGGTGCTGCTGGTGACGGAATGCTCCATGGCGTCGAATATCCAGGCGGAAGTCAAGGGCGTCGATTTCGTCAAGCCGTGCAATCTGTGTCCGCACATGAAGCGCATCACGCTGCCGAAGATCCTCGACAGCCTGCTCGACATGACGGAAGAGGTTCTGGTCGATCCGGCGATCGCCGACCGCGCGCGGCTGGCGGTCGAACGCATGGTGAACCTCAAGCAGTGATCAATGCGGGGGCAACCCCGAGCATGCCCGTGGAGGAGTTATCGAACCATGCTGACTGACCATTTCCGCCCGCAGTCCTTCAATGGGATCGATGACATCGTCATCGTCGGCGGCGGCCTTGCCGGGCTCTTCTGCGCGCTGAAACTGGCGCCGCGTCCCGTCACGATCCTTGCCGCCGCACCGATCGGCTACGGCGCCTCCTCGGCCTGGGCGCAAGGCGGGATCGCCGCGGCGATGAGCAAGGGCGATACATTCGAGAAGCATGTCGCCGACACGGTCGCGGCCGGTGCCGGTATCGTCGACGAGAAGATGACGCGCATGATGGTCGCAGAAGGCCCGGCCCGCATCCACGATCTACTCGAATTCGGGGTGCCCTTCGACCGCGATCTGGAAGGAAAGCTCCTGCTTTCGCGGGAAGCCGCGCATTCCGAGCGGCGCATCGTCCGCGTCAAGGGCGACATGGCCGGCAAGTCGATCATGGAGGCGCTGATTGCCGCGGTGCGCAATACCCCGTCGATCCGGGTGATCGAGGGCTATGTGGTCGAGGAACTGGTGCGCGAGGGCCGGTTCATTTCCGGCGTGATCGCGCGGCCGGATGCCGGCCAGTCGAAGAGCCGCGTCTCCTTCCCGGCGCGGGCCGTCGTTCTTTGCTCGGGCGGCGTCGGCCATCTCTATGCCGTCACCACCAATCCCTGGGAGGCATGCGGTCAGGGCGTCGGCATGGCGGCTCGGGCGGGCGCCATCATTGCCGATCCCGAGTTCGTCCAGTTTCATCCGACCGCGATAGATATCGGCAAGGACCCGGCGCCTCTTGCGACCGAGGCGTTGCGTGGCGATGGCGCCACCCTGATCAACTCGGAAGGCCGCCGTTTCATGCTCGACATCCATCCCGATGGAGAGCTCGCGCCGCGCGATATCGTCTCGCGTGGCGTCTTTGCGGAAGTCCAGGCCGGACGCGGCGCCTTCCTCGATTGCACAAAGGCCGTCGGCAAGCATTTCCCCGAGATGTTCCCGACGGTCTACGCCTCATGCATAGCAGCGGGCATCGATCCGGTGAGGCAGCCGATCCCCGTCACGCCTGCCGTGCACTACCACATGGGCGGCGTGCTGACGGACGGGGAGGGGCGGACCTCCATCGACGGCCTCTGGGCGGCGGGCGAAGTGACATCGACCGGCGTTCACGGCGCGAACCGTCTTGCCTCGAATTCGCTGCTGGAGGCGGTCGTCTTCGCGGCCCGTATCGCGGAAAATATCAAGGGCAGCTTGCCGGCCCCGAAGCTGACTGCCTGGGGTGACAATGCCGGCGAGAACGACGATCCCGTGACGGTCGAGGACAGCCCGCCTTTCAAGGTGCTGCGGCAATTGATGAGCGACTGCGTCGGGGTCGTGCGTACGCGCGAAAGCCTGACCCGCGCGATCCGGGGGATTGCGGAACTCGAGCGGACCAACAAGCGCCTGCGCTTCGCCAATATCGCCACCACGGCCAAGCTCATCGCGATTGCCGCGCTGCAGCGGACGGAAAGCCGCGGCGGTCACTTTCGGGCCGATTGCCCTGACGAGCGGCCGGAATGGCGGCGCCGGACCTACCTGACGCTTGCCCAGGCGGAGCGTCTGGCCGCGGAAGTGGCCGAGAGCGAGCCGGCATGACGGCGGCAAACGCAAAATTAGAAGCTACTCCAATCGCAGGAACGACATAATGATGGCCCTTCGCCCGGAACTGCCCGCTCTCATGGTCGAGGAGCAGGTGAAAGCGGCCCTTTTGGAAGATCTCGGCCGGGCCGGTGACATCACCACCCTCTCGACGATCGGGCCGGACCGGACGGCCGTCGCGAATATGAGTGTGCGCGAAGCGGGCGTGGTTGCCGGTCTGGAACTGGCGCGAACCGCCTTCCGCCTGATCGACCCGTCGATCCGCTTCGAAGCGCTCGCTGCGGACGGCGACCGGGTGGCGCCAGCTACGACGATTGCGCGAATTTCCGGCCGTGCCCGCGGGCTTCTTTCGGCCGAGCGGGTGGCGCTCAACTTTCTCATGCATCTCTCGGGGGTTGCCACCTACACGGCGACATTCGCCGACGAGATCGCCCATACGGGCGCCAAGGTCTGTTGCACGCGCAAGACCATCCCCGGCCTTCGCGCTCTCGAAAAATACGCCGTTCGCCTCGGCGGCGGCTCCAATCATCGTTACGGTCTCGACGACGCGGTGCTGATCAAGGATAACCACATCGCCGTTTCCGGCGGTGTTGCCGGCGCCGTCCGCGCCGCGCGGGCCTATTGCGGCCATCTCGTCAAGGTCGAGGTTGAAGTCGACGGCCTCGCACAATTGCGCGAGGCGCTGACCGCCTCGCCGGACGTGGTCCTGCTCGACAATATGGGGCCGGAACTGCTCAGCGAGGCCGTCGCGATCAACGCGGCACATTGGGAACTGTCCGCCGCTTCCTACCCCGGCGACCTGCGCCGCACCAGGTTGGAGGCGTCGGGAAATGTGAAGATCGAAACCATTCGAGCAATCGCCGAAACGGGCGTCGACTACATCTCGACATCGAAGATCACGATGGCCGCACCAACGCTCGACATCGGTCTCGACGTGTCGATTTAGCCCAATTCGCCGGATTTGGCTGCAACTCTTCCGCGTTTTTGCGGAACGACCCCGGCAGCCGCGCGTTGTCTCCTATCGACCCGCGAGTGAGAGGGAGAACTGCGATGATGAGAACGATGATAGCGATCGCCTGTGCGGCAGGAATTGCAGGTGCCGCTTCTGCACAACAATCCTCGCAAACGGCGACGGCCGAATTCGTGGGCAAGGACGGCACGGACATCGGGCGGGCCACTTTGACGGCAGGCGGCAAGGGCGTGCTGATCGAGATGGAGATTAGCGGCCTGCCGAAGGATACCTGGGTCGCTTTTCACGCGCACGAAATGGGGCGCTGCGATCCCAAGGACGGGTTCGAGTCGGCGGGAAAGCATTTTGCCGGCGAGGATGAGAATGCCGAGCACGGCTTTCTCGCTTCCAACGGCCCGCATGCCGGCGACATGCCGAACCAGTATGTCGGCGCCGATGGCACCCTGCGCGCCCAGATCTTCAACAGCTTCGTGTCTCTCGATGACAAGGCTACCGCCCTTCGCGGCCGGGCCCTGGTGATCCATGTGCATTCGGACGACAATCGCAGTCAGCCTTCCGGCGATGCCGGCGATCGGCTGGCCTGCGCGGTGGTGAAATAATCAGCGCCCGCCAACCTTGAGGCCGGGCGCGGGCCGCTCGTCCAGGATTTGGCGGCGGAAGCGGAAGAGTGCCGCCGGGCGCCCCCCGGTCGATGCCAGGGTCTCCCCCGTCGGCTCGACGAGCTCCGCTCCTTCGACGAGGCGGCGGAAGTTCTGCTTGTGAAGATGGCGCCCTGAGATCGCCTCGACCGTTGCCTGCAGATCGGTGAGGGTGAACACCGGCGGCATCATTTCGAAAACCACCGGCCGGTATTTGAGTTTCCCGCGAAGTCTCGCGACGGCGGTCGCGACGATCCGGCGGTGATCGTGGCGCATCGCCAGCCCTGCCGCCGGATTCTCCGGATCGCGGCAATGGCCGTCGATTACGGCCTCGCGCACCAGTCCCGCCTCATAGAGCAATTCGTAGCGCTCCAGCACGCGCTCTTCGTCCCAGGGAAAGTCGTCAAGGCCGAAGGCGAGGCGTACCCGTGAACGACGCTGTGCCGAGGTCGTCTTTTCGTCTCCGGACTCCCAGCGGACAAGCGCCGGCAGGATGGTCTGGTCGAGTATCGCGGGACGTCCGAGACGCCAGTCTTCCCAGGGCAGATAGCCGTACCAGTCGCGCCAATGGGCGCCAGCTTCGGCCAGCCTCTCGTTGTTCTCGGCATCGGTTCGCGTCAGCGCCAGATAGCCGACGGAGACCATGTGCTTGCCTTCCTCGCCGGGCAGACGCTGGCGCCCACGGTCGCCGAAGGTGTAGAGCTGCTCGATATAGCCGAGCTTGAGCGCCGTACGCTTCTCGACGCGTGCCCGCAGGCTTGCCTCGAAAGTGCGGTGGCGGGCCGGATCGAAGGGGCCGAAGGGCAGGCTGTCGCGGGCGTCGCCGTCCGCCTCGCTGACGGCGAGGATGCGCGGGCTGCGGCTGACGACCGCGACGATCACGGCATTGAGTCCAATCTCGACCGTGACCGGCTGCGCTTCACCCGGCATGTTGCACGTCCTGCAGAGGCAGGATGAACGGAGCATTGCCGTCAGCATCCGCGCCGCGGCCGATGGCTCGCACCGCCGCGACGAGCGCACCCTTGCGCGACAACGCCCGGTCGCCGATTTCCACGAGCCGCGCATTCGGCGTCGCATAGGGCGAGGCAAGCCGGAGGCGCTTCGCGAGCGCGTGGTCGTCCTGTTCCGGTTCGACGGCGAGTGCGGCGATCAGCGCGGCCGCAGGCGAGCGGGAGACGCCCATCCAGCAATGGATGAGCATCGGCCGGGTCCGGTCCCATTTTCGGGCGAAATCGATGATCCGATGAACGTGTTCTTCCTGCGGCGCAATCAGGTCGCCCGTTCCGGCGAAGCTGATGTCGTTGACGCCGATCGTCAGATGCTTCGCATCGTCGATGACGGCCGGGCGATGAAAATTCTGGCCCTTAGCAAGCAGGCTCAGCATTTCGCGGCAGCCGTGCCGGACGGCCATTTCCGCGATGCGCTGAAGCGGCGAGACGACGATTGCCGTCATGGTCACGCCTCCTGTCTCGCCTTAGCGCGTTCGGACTCCAAGGCATTGAAGCGCGTGGCGAAGAGCCGCTGCGCCTCGACCGCGGGCAGAGGATCGATCAGCAATGTCTCGCGGGTGATGCCGCGCGGCTGGCCGAAGAACTTGCGGGCCTCCTCCGCGGAAAAGCCGGCAAGTTCCGTCGCTTCGAAATAGGCCGCGATACGGTCGGCCTTCTTGATCCTTTCCTTGAGCTCCCTAGGCGTGTGTGCCGGAAGCCCGAAGCGCAGGTGGACAGCATTCTCCAGACGCTTCTCTACGGTCTTGTAGCCGCCGCCGACAACGGCCTTGAACGGCGAGATCATGTCGCCGATGACATATTCCGGCGCGTCGTGAAGCAGGGCCATAAGGCAATCCTGGGCATCGCAGCGATTGGTGCGGCGGAAAATCTCCTCGACAACGAGACTGTGCTGGGCAACGGAGAAGGCGTGGTCGCCGGAAGTCTGACCGTTCCAACGCGCCACGCGGGCAAGTCCGTGGGCGATGTCGGAAAGCTCGACATCGAGCGGTGAGGGGTCGAGAAGATCGAGCCGCCGTCCGGAAAGCATACGCTGCCACGCGCGCGCACTCATCATGCGCTCGCCTCGCCTGCCTCGCTCGGAAAGGCGAGTCCCGTCCAGGCGGGCAGCGTCAGGGTAAGGCGTACGTCGCCTGCAAGGATGGCTTCACCTTTGGCGATCGCCTCGCCCGCCTTGTCGATCCTAACGATGGCCAGGCCGTCCCGATCCAGTACGGTGCCGAGAGAACCGATCGGCCGCCCGTTGACGGAAATGTTCGTTCCGCTCGGCGGCAGCGTCGCCTCGCCGGCGACGATGACGAGGCGGCGTCGCGCAGTGCCGCGGTGCTGCATGCGCGAAACGACTTCCTGCCCGACATAGCAGCCCTTGCGGAAGGAAAGGCCGCCGTTCAAATCCATGAGCACGTCATGCGGAAACGCATCCTGCAGGTCGTAGTCGCGGCCGGCAACGGCGATTCCCGCCGCGATTCTGAGCCGGTCCAGATCGACGATGCCCGCTTCCGCTGCAGGGACGTCGCGATAGAGGCGGAATGCGGACATGCCCGCCTTCTCGAACCGATGATCGCGATAGCTCTCGGCAGGCGCATCTTCTCCGAACACGACCGTGACCGGCGCCGGCGAATCGAGCGACAGGTCCACTGCCGATCGCAGCTTGTACATCGTCAGGCGCTTGACGAGCGCTTCGGCTTGATCCCCCGCCGTCTCCAGACGCAACGCTTCGCCGTCGCGGGAGATCAGGAAATCGAAAAGGATTTTGCCCTGCGGGGTCAGCAGCGCACCGGGCCTGACCTCGTCCGGCGTGAGCGAGGCGATATCCGTCGTGATCAGCGTCTGAAGAAGGGTCTCCGCGTCCTTTCCGGAGACACGAATGAGTGCGCGGTCGTCGAGGCAAACCATTGGCATATGTCGAGTCCTATTCTCTATCCTGAAGAGGTAGGATGTCTGCCGGGGAAGGGCAAGCATGCCCGAGCGGGATCCGTCAGCATTCCCGTCTCCCGGGCACGAGACGCGCTCAGTCGCCCGCGACGAAGAATTTCCACTTTCCATCCGGCGTGATGCCGACGCGGTAGAAATTGTAGGAGCCGAACTCTTCCATCCCGGCGAAATCGCCGGCGGTCACCAGTCGGAAGAGGTCGACCTTTTCCGGGGCGGTTAGCGACGAGAGCGGCTTCTCGGCGAAATAGGGCCAGACATAGGCCTCCTCGGGAGTACCCTTATCCGCAAGCACGAAGCCCGTCGACATGACATCGAGGAGGATGGCCAGAATTTCGATGCCGTCCTGGTCGCCGGAAAGACTTTTGAGGGCGGCAATCGGGTCGTCTTCCCCGGCGGTGGCAGTAACTTGGGTCTGGGTGGGGCCCTTGCCCAGCAGAGGGCGCAGCCGCTCGATGTCACCCGAAGCCGCAGCCTCGACGATCAGTTCGCGCATGCGGGCGACCGGCACCGGAATCTTCGAGACATCCGTCAGCACCTCGACAGGCTCCACGACGTCCGGCGCGGCGATCTCATCGTCCTTCGACTCGACGGCCGTCCGGTCGACGAGAGGGTCGGGCATCGGGATTTCCAGGGGGGTCGGTTCTTCCGGCGCGACCTCTTCGGCCTCGTCGCCTGGGGCTGCGTTCTGTTCGCCGGCAATGGGGGCAGGGGCGCCCTGAAACTCACTGAGCGCCATCGCGGGCGTCGGGATCATAGTCGCATTCGCCAGCAGCAACACAACAAGACCAACCGGGAGGGCCCGGTTTGCAGGGTTCCGGTTCATCGGGCAGTCCTGATGTTACTGAATCGTCCGCTCTGGCGAGAATTCTCCGGCGAGCATGCGCTCGCGAAGCGAATTGAGCATTGCCTCGGCACCTTCTTCGCCATGAAGCCGGACGGTTTCGCGCATCGCCAGCGCAATCGCCGCATCGGCGATGATTTCGGGCTCGATGCCGTCGGCCATGCCATCCGCCCAAGCCTCGTTCTGGTGCTCGAGCGCCGCCTGCATCTTCTCGTGGACGATCATGTCGTCGATGTCTGTCAGGCTTGGTTCCATCATTCGTTCCATGCGGCTTCCATTACGTGCACGTGGCTAACCTAACGCCCATCCGCTGAACCGCAACTGAACGGGCAGACAGGCCGGCTACTTCTTATCACTCTCTTAACAAACTTAGCAGCCTTTTCCCGAAACGACACGGGGTCAGGGAAAAAGAGGTTAATATCTGCCTAATTTCCAAAGCGAGCGACGATTTCCGAAGCGAGTGTTGCACCTTCGGCACGGTAGCGTTCTTCCGCGAGGGTCGCGGGCTCCGTACACTTGGTGTAGACCGAGGCGAAGGTCCGATAGCCCCGGTTGAAAGCGGCGGTTATGCGCTCGCGCCTTTTCGGCTCTCCTGCCGCCTCCTTGTCGATCAGTTCCTGCGTGGAGCGGCGCCAGCCGTCCTCGGCCTGGTCGAGGCAGAGATTGCGAAGATAATGCACCGAGCCGAGAATTTCGGCGAGGCGTATCAACCGCTGGTCGTAAGGGGTCGGCTTTTCCTCCTGCGCCGGGGAGGGGGCGGTGGTCTGCGGGGCAGGCTGCTTTTCCTGAGCCGGCGCGCCCGCGGCGGTCGCGAGGAGGATGCCTGTCAGCAACAGTCCGAACGGGAGCCGCTTTTCGGTCATGCGCCCCTCAAATCCGAACTGACGCCCGTCGCTGCCCCAGGAATACGCCTTTGCCCGCCGGCCGCCAGCTTCTTCACGCAGTCGCGCACGCTTTCCGGAATGGGCAAGGTGAAGATCTCCTCCGGTGTGAACCAGCCAACGCCGGCGGCATCATCGCAGGCGATCGCGACCAAATCAGGATCGGCTTGGACGGTGAAGACCGAGAGCAGGAAGTGACGCTCCTGCGGGCCAATCCCTGGCAGGTCATAGATTTCGAAGAGCACGGGATCGCGGGCGCTGATGCCGGTTTCCTCGGCGAGTTCGCGCAATGCCGTTTGCGCAGGCGTCTCCCCGGGCTCCGCCCTGCCGCCGGGAAAAGCGTACATGTCGGCCGACGGCGGATTGGCTCGCCGGACAAGAAGATAGCGGCCGTTCCGTTCGAGAATGGCGGAGGAGGCGTGCTCGGGTTGTTTGGTCATCATGGAATCGAAAATCACCTCGGTCGTTGACCCATATTACGTGAAGTGCCACATCGATGTCATGTGCGGACGTTTTGCGCTTACGGCCACGCCGGAGGAATTGCTGGAACTGTTTGGTCTGCTTGAAGCGGAGGGCTTTCCTGCGCGCTTCAACATCGCGCCGACGCAGCCCATAATCGTGATCGTGGCCTCCGATCGGCCAGAACCGGGCAGCAACCTGCCGGAGCGCAAGGCGGTGCTCGTCCGTTGGGGCTTCACGCCAGGCTGGGTCAAGGACCCGCGCAAGTTTCCGCTGCTCATCAACGCTCGGGCCGAAACCGCGATCGGCAAGGCCGCCTTCCGCGCCGCAATGCGTCATCGCCGCGTGCTGGTGCCGGCGTCCGGTTTCTACGAATGGCGCCGCCCCGTCAAGGGCAGCGGGGAGGCCCGGCAAGCCTTTTGGGTCCGGCCGAAGAGGGGCGGGATCGTGGCCTTTGCCGGGCTCATGGAGACATGGTCTTCCGCCGACGGTTCGGAGGTCGACACCGCGGCGATCCTCACGACCGATGCGAACCGCGTCGTCAGTCACATCCATGACCGCATGCCGGTCGTGATCCAGCCCGAAGATTTTTCCCGCTGGCTCGACTGCAAGAGCCAGGAACCGCGCGAAGTGGCCGACCTCATGGTGCCGGCGGCGGAGGATTATTTCGAAGCAATCCCCGTTTCGGACAAGGTCAACAAGGTCGACAACACCGGCCCTGAGCTTCAGGACGAGGTCACGCCCGTAGTGCCGGTCCCGAAGAGGGGGCGCTCTGACGATCGGGATGATGGCGGACAGATGTCGCTGTTTTGAGCCAAGGGCAGCCCTCATTCCGCCTGCCGGCCACCTTCTCCGTCAGAACGGGAGAAGGTCGCGGCAGCGGCATGAGGGGTTGCCCGGGATCAGAACTACGCCGAACGCTTCGCGATCTTCTTGTCAGCCGGTTTCGCCCTGACTTGCAGCGCGGCTGCGAGGACGGCCTTCAGTCCAAGTGGGCGGTATTTCGTCAGCAGATCGGATGGCGGCGGGTTGCGTTCGGCAATTTTGGCGGCCTTCATTGCATGTCTTCCTTGGTGTTTTCCCTATTGGGAACATTAGCCCTCGTGAATTTTCAACGAAAACCATGTCCCTGTTGTTCCTCGGGAAACAGGACGTGATGCAGTGTCCGGCCGCATTCGCGAATCTCCTTCCCATCTGACGATTTCCAAACAGCCGAATCGTGACAAATCCATGGTCGTCATGGTTGCAGAATGACGACTTTCGCTTGCATGTGGCTCGCCACTTGACCGGCGCCGGGCGACGCGCGATAAGGGTCGCCATGAAAACGGTTATCTGCATAATCTGCCGGAAGATTATTCGCTAGCGATCCGCTGGCCTGGCCGTTTTCGTCTCCATAAATCCAAGATGACAAACGCGCGGGGCCACCCGGCGATTATATGCGACGGCTGCATGCAGACTTGGAGATCTGGGATGGACGGAATGCCGATACTGAAGCTGTACAACACGCTGACGCGGGAAAAGGCCGAATTCCGGCCGATCGATCCTCGAAATGTCCGCATGTATGTCTGCGGCCCGACGGTCTACGACTATGCCCATATCGGCAATGCGCGGCCGATCATCGTCTTCGACGTCCTGTTCCGACTGCTTCGTCACGTCTATGGCGCGGACCACGTGACCTATGCGCGCAACATCACCGATGTGGACGACAAGATCAACGCGCGGGCATTGCGCGACTATCCCGGGCTGCCGCTGAACGAGGCGATCCGGCATGTGACCGAGAAAACCGAGACGCAGTTCCTCGAAGATGCGGCGGTGCTCGGCTGCCTCGATCCCACCGTGCAACCTCGCGCGACCGAAAACATCGCCGGGATGATCGAGATCATCGAAAAGCTGATCGCCAAGGACCATGCCTACGAGGCCGAGGGGGAGGTGCTCTTCGATACACGGTCGATGGACGATTACGGCCAGCTCTCCAAGCGCAATCTCGACGAGCAGCAGGCCGGTGCCCGCGTCGCCGTCGAGGCGCACAAGAAGAACCCGGGCGATTTCGTGCTCTGGAAGCTCTCGGCCGAGCACGAGCCGGGCTGGGATAGCCCCTGGGGTCGCGGGCGGCCCGGCTGGCACATCGAATGCTCGGCGATGAGCGGGCGCTATCTCGGAGACGTCTTCGACATCCACGGCGGCGGCATCGACCTGATCTTCCCGCACCACGAAAACGAGCTCGCCCAGTCGCGCTGCGCCCACGGCACGAAGGCCATGGCGAATGTCTGGATGCACAACGGCTTCCTGCAGGTCGAAGGCCGCAAGATGTCGAAGTCCGAGGGCAATTTCATCACCATCTACGAGCTTCTTCACACCGAAAAATTCGCGGGCCGCAAATGGCCGGGCGAGGTGCTTCGGCTGGCGATGCTGATGACCCACTACCGCGAACCGATCGACTTCTCGATCAAGCGTTTGGAAGAGGCCGAGCATCTGCTGTCGAAATGGCCTGTCTACGGCGACGCTGCAGGTGAGGCGGATCCGGCCGTCGTCACTGCCCTCGCGGACGACCTCAACACCGTGGCGGCCATTCAGGCGCTGCATGCGCTGGCGCAAAAGGCTTCCGCCGACTCGCGCCATCTCGGGGCCTTCGCCGCGAGCGCGGCGCTTCTCGGCGTGGTGCCGAAGGAGGTCGAACTCGACGAGGCGGTCGTTCACGAGATCGATGGCCGTGTACGTGAGCGCCTGGAGCTTCTGAAGGCCAAAAACTATGCGGAGGCCGACGGCATCCGTGCCGATCTCCTGGCGAGAGGCATCCAGCTCAAGGACGGCAAGGATCCCGAGACCGGCGAAAGAGTGACCACCTGGGAAGTGAAGCGGTCTCAGGTCTAGCCTTAAGGATGATGGCGCTGCGGGCACGGAACCGGAGGAAAGAGGAGGGCGATATGGCTGACGAGATCCATACGGGCGGATGCCAATGTGGTGCGGTCCGTTTCCGCGTCGAGGGCAAACTCGGCGACGCTTCCGTCTGCCATTGCCGCATGTGCCAGAAGGCGAGCGGCAATTTCTACCTGCCGCTCGTTTCCGTACGCGGCGCGGAGCTCGTATGGACCCGGGGTGAGCGCAAACGCTTCCGGTCTTCGAACGTGGTCTGGCGCGGTTTCTGCGGCGACTGCGGAACGCCGCTGACCTACGAGGCGCCGGACGGCATGGCGCTTGCGATCGCTGCTTTCGACAGGCCCGAAGGCATCATGCCGACCATCCAATGGGGCGTCGAAGGGAAACTGCCCTACGTCGATCATATATCCGAGCTGCCCGGCGAAGAGACCATGGCAGACGCCGAGGCAGTCTCGTTTCTGGCCGATCTCGTTTCCTATCAGCACCCCGACCACGACACCGAAACCTGGCCAACGGAGGAAAGAGGATGAACAATGCCGTCAGGACTGGAGGCTGCCAGTGCGGGGCCGTTCGCTTCCGCATCCACGGAGAGCTCGGGCGCCCCTCGATCTGCCATTGCCGCATGTGCCAGAAACAGTTCGGCTCTTTCTTCTCCGCCTTGGTGACGGCGCCGAAGGACGGGGTCGAGTGGACCCGTGACGAACCGAGCTATTTCCAGTCATCGGTCAATATCGATCGCGGCTTCTGCCCGAAATGCGGCACACCGCTGACCTATCGGCATCCCGGCGGTCTCGAAATCGCCATAGGTGCTTTCGACGACCGCTCCGATCTCGCGCCGAAAATCCAGGTCAATTACCAGTCCCGTATTCCCTGGGTCGAATCGATCTTCGAGCAGCCGGTTCACGACGATCCCGACTATTACGGGCGGCAGGAGCAGATCATCTCGTTTCAGCATCCGGACCATGAGACGGAGCAGTGGGCTCCGGGCGGAGTCTGGGCTCCATGATCAGACGCATCTTCACCGGCGGCTGCCAGTGCGGCGCGGTGCGCTACCGCGCCGAGGGCACGCTGGACGATCCGCATATCTGTCATTGCCGCATGTGCCAGAAAGCGGCGGGCAATTATTTCCTGCCGCTCGCCAACATCGCGCGCGAGGACTTCCGCATCACGCGCGGCCAGCCCGCCTGGTACCGTTCGTCCGATCTCGTGCGCCGCGGCTTTTGCCGCGATTGCGGGACGCCGCTCTTCTACGACATGCCGGAAGCGAGCTTCCTGAATATCGCGCTCGGTTCGCTCGACGATCCGGATGACGTCCAGCCGGTCTACCAGTCCGGCGTCGAGTCGCGGATGTTCTGGTTTTCGCATCTGCCGCAGCTCCCAGAAAAAGAGACGGACGACGGCAGCGAAGCGGCCGCCGAGCGCCATCTCATAGTCCTGGAATCCAACCGCCAGCATCCCGACTACGACACGGTGCACTGGCCGCCCGAGGAAGATTTATCGTGAGTTCTCCATTGCGTACCCTCTATCCTGAAATCGAGCCCTATGCGTCCGGGCACCTCGATGTCGGCGACGGCCATTCGATCTACTGGGAGCGGGTGGGTACGCCAGGCGCCAAGCCGGCGGTCTTCCTCCACGGCGGCCCGGGCGGTACGATTTCGCCGAACCACCGCCGGCTCTTCGACCCGTCGCTCTACGATGTGATGCTGTTCGACCAGCGCGGCTGCGGCAGGTCGACGCCGCATGCCGAGATCGAGGCAAACACGACCTGGCACCTCGTGGCCGATATCGAACGGCTGCGGGAATTTTCCGGGGTCGGCAAGTGGCTCGTCTTTGGCGGCTCCTGGGGCTCGACGCTGGCGTTGGCCTATGCCGAGACCTATCCTGAGCGGGTAACCGAGCTCGTCGTCAGGGGCATTTACACCCTGACCAAGGCCGAGCTCGACTGGTACTATCAGTTCGGCGTCTCGGAAATGTTCCCCGACAAGTGGGAGCGCTTCATCGGGCCGATCCCGCCGGAAGAACGCCACGAGATGATGCGGGCCTATCACCGCCGCCTGACAAGCGAGGACCGTGCGACGCGGCTTGCCGCGGCCAGGGCCTGGAGCATCTGGGAGGGGGAGACGATCACGCTTCTGCCGGAGCCGGCCACCAGTACGCCCTTCGAGGAAGACGAATACGCTCATGCATTTGCCCGCATCGAAAACCATTTCTTCGTCAATGCCGGCTGGCTGGAAGAGGGGCAGTTATTGCGCGATGCCCACAAGCTCCACGGAATTGCGGGCGTGATCGTGCATGGCCGCTACGACATGCCGTGCCCGGCGAAATATGCCTGGGAGTTGCACAAGGCCTGGCCGCAAGCCGAATTCCACCTCGTCGAGGGGGCGGGGCATGCCTATTCGGAGCCCGGCATTCTCGACCGGCTCATCCGCGCGACCGACAAATTCGCCGGCAGGGCGGAATAGGGCGGGTGGAAAGACCCGCAATCGACTAGTGATCTGTACGTTGGAATCGAGACATGACCAGGGAACGCATCTATCTCTTCGACACGACGCTTCGGGACGGGCAGCAGACGCCGGGCATCGACTTTTCCGTCGAAGACAAGATCGCGATTGCATCGCTGCTCGATCAATTCGGCATGGACTATGTCGAGGGCGGTTATCCCGGCGCCAATCCCACGGATACTGAATTCTTCAAGTGCCGGCGCACCGACAACGCCTCCTTCGTCGCGTTCGGCATGACCAAGCGAGCCGGCATCTCCGCTTCCAACGACCCGGGCCTGAGCGCTCTGCTGAGCGCCAAGAGCGATGCGATCTGTCTTGTCGCCAAGAGCTGGGACTATCATGTCGAGGTGGCGCTCGGCTGCACGAACGAGGAAAATCTCGACAATATCCGCGCTTCCGTGGAGGCGGTCGTGGCGTCCGGCCGCGAGGCGTTGGTCGATTGCGAGCATTTCTTCGACGGCTACAAGGCGAATCCCGCCTATGCGCTCGCCTGCGCGAAAGCGGCTTTCGAGGCGGGCGCCCGCTGGGTCGTGCTTTGCGACACCAATGGCGGCACGCAGCCTCCCGAGATCCGCGAGATCGTCTCGGCCGTGATTGCGGCGGGAGTGCCCGGTGCGAATCTCGGCATCCATGCGCATAACGATACGGGGCAGGCGGTGGCCAATTCGCTGGCTGCGGTCGAAGCCGGCGTTCGTCAGATCCAGGGCACGCTCAACGGCATCGGCGAACGCTGCGGCAACGCCAATCTCGTGACGCTGATTGCGACGCTTGCCCTGAAGGATACCTATTCGAGCCGTTTCGAGACGGGAATCGATGCCGAGAGGCTCCAGGAGCTGACCAAGCTCGCCCATGCCTTCGACGAGTTGCTCAACCGCTCTCCCGATCCCCAGGCCCCCTATGTCGGCGCTTCGGCTTTTGCCACCAAGGCTGGCATTCACGCCTCCGCATTGCTCAAGGACCCGAGGACCTACGAGCATGTCGCGCCGGAAAGCGTCGGCAATTTGCGCAAGGTCATGGTCTCCGATCAGGGGGGCAAGGCCAATTTCATCAATGCCCTCAAACGGCGGGGCATCACGGTTTCCAAGGACGATCCGCGGCTCGACAAGCTGATCTCGATCGTCAAGGAACGAGAGGCGACGGGCTATGCCTATGAAGGTGCGGATGCGAGCTTCACGCTGCTCGCGAGCCGCATTCTCGGCACCGTGCCCGATTTCTTCCGGGTGGAGAGCTTCCGGGTGATGGTCGAGCGCCGCTTCGACGCGAACGGCAAGCTGAAGACGGTATCGGAGGCCGTGGTCAGGGTGATCGTCGACGGCGAAACGATGATGTCGGTCGCCGAGGGGCATGGCCCGGTCAACGCGCTCGACCTCGCGCTTCGCAAGGATCTCGGCAAGTACCAGTCCGAGATCGCAGATCTGGAACTTGCCGATTACAAGGTGCGCATCCTCAATGGCGGCACCGAGGCCGTCACCCGCGTTCTGATCGAATCGACGGACCGCTCAGGGGCGCGCTGGTGGACGGTCGGCGTATCCGACAACATCATCGACGCCTCATTTCAGGCATTGATGGACAGTATCGTCTACAAGCTGCTCAAAAACCGCGATCAGGTCGGATCGATCGCGGCCGAGTGAATCGGGAGAATAAGCGCAGTTCATCCATCGGTTCACGGAAATGAATTGGTGCATCACTTTCGGTTGGAGTAGGACGCAGGAGAACTGACGGCAATTGCTCCCGAGAGGGTTGGCCGTCGATTGCGACCGGAGCGCTTCCCGCTCGGCTCCGGTGGAATTCAGGATCAAAGTCATGGCCGAGCAAAACGCGAACTTGCCCGCAGAGAATGTCGATTCCGCGAAAGGTTTCGCCTTCGCGCTGGCAGCCTATCTGCTATGGGGCTTCCTGCCTTTCTTCATGAAGGCGGTTTCGCATATCCCGGCGGCGGAAGTCGTGGCTCATCGTATCGTCTGGTCGGTGCCGCTCGCAGGCCTCGTGCTCGTGTGGCTCGGGCGCACGCAGGATGTGAAGGTCGCGCTGCGTTCTCCGCGCGTGCTGATGATGGCCACGGTTACGGCTGCTCTCATCACGGTCAACTGGGGCATCTATGTCTGGGCGATCGGGGCGGGCCGGGCCATCGAGACGGCGCTTGGCTACTATATCAACCCTCTGTTCTCGATCTTCCTCGGTGCGCTGCTGCTGAAGGAGAGGCCAAATCCGGCGCAGATGGTTGCGATCGGCCTCGCCGCGCTCGCCGTGGGCGTACTTGCCTTCGACGCGGGCGGTCTTCCCTGGGTTTCGATCGGGCTGTGCTTTTCCTGGGGTTTCTACGCCTTCTTCCGCAAGACGCTCCCGGTCGGGCCGAACCAGGGCTTCTTCCTCGAAGTCTTGCTGCTCAGCATCCCGGCCGCGGGCTACGTCATCTGGCTCGAGGCGACGGGGCAGGGCCACTTCCTCAGCGACGCCAACATGACGGATGTCCTGCTGCTCCTCGCCTGCGGGATCGTCACCGCCGTGCCGCTGATGATCTATGCCAATGGCGCGAAGCTGCTTCGGCTTTCGACGATCGGGATCATGCAATACATCGCTCCGACGATGATCTTCCTGATCGCCGTCTTCGTTTTTCACGAACCCTTTGGAACGGCAAAACTCGTCGCCTTCGCCCTGATCTGGGCCGCGCTCTTCATCTATTCGGGAGCGATGCTTGCGGAGAGCAGGGCGCGGCGCGCGGCTCAACCGAGTCCGGCCGAATAACCGGCAGAGTTAGTCTAGATCAGAGCTTGGAAATGATCTCGGCCTCGCCTTCGCGCCCGTTTGCGCGAACTGAGGCAAGGATGCCGGGGATGATGTCTTCCGCACGGTCGATCACCAGCGGCTGCACGAGATGCGCCGTGTGAACGAATCCCTGGTCGCGCATGTGGTCGATCAGCTCCAGCATCGGATCCCAGAAGCCGTTGACATTGCCGAAGACCATCGGCTTCCTGTGGCGGCCGAGCTGCGCCCAGGTCATGATTTCTACGATCTCCTCGAGCGTGCCGATCCCGCCCGGAAGCGCGACGAAGGCGTCGGCGCGTTCGAACATCCTGTGCTTGCGCTCATGCATGTCGGCGGTAACGATCAGTTCGTTCAGCTGGCCCAGCGAGTGACGCGTCGCTTCCTTGTCCATCAGGAATTCGGGAATGATGCCGGTCACGTGTCCTCCGGCCGAAAGCACACCGCTTGCCACGGCGCCCATTATCCCGCGCGTGCCGCCGCCATAGACGAGGCGCAGGCCGTGATCGGCGATCGATTTGCCGAGGATGCGGCCCGCCTGGATGTGGGCGTCGTCACGCCCGGGTTGAGAACCGCAATAAACGCAAACGGATAGAATCGGCGTGATTTCCTTGTTCATGGTCCCACCAGAGATTGCAGCGCAGCAAGGGTCAAGGAAAATGGACGAAAAATCTCCGGCTGTCGAGCTTCGGAATCATAGTGAGCGCTTGTATAGAACTATAAGAAACGTTAGCAATTTCAGTAATACATTGAAGAATTCGGACAGTGTGCTGCGGTTGCGCTATAATGCACCTGGCATCGCAGCGCCGGCCGGTGGGGCATGCGGGGAGCATCAAGGCGCTCCGCCCTGTGGAGAGTGGCATGATTAAGAATAAGGCCAGCTGGGTGGCCCTTGGCGTCCTGGCAATCGCGACCGCATTGATGATCTTTGTGGTTCAGCCGAATCTGCGTGACAGCGACAAAGGGGCGGTGGCCCAATCCGGCGCAGGCGAGCAGTCCGGCCAAACGGTGGCGGCAACGAATGCCGGTTCGTCCGCCCCGCAAGGCAACGCAGCGCAACAAGCGACAGCGGCCTCCGGCAGCAATGCGGCCGCATCCGACCCGGTGGCGAACTGGACGGTTCCGGGGTTTGACGTCCTGCGCGTCGAACCGGACGGCTCGACGGTCGTCGCGGGCAGAGCCCAGCCGGGCACGAAGCTCGAAATCCTGAGCGGCGACACGGTCGTCGGTACCGCCGATGTCGGCGCGGGCGGCGATTTCGCCGCCGTCTTCGACAAGCCGCTCTCGGCAGGCGACCACCAACTGACGCTCAGAAGCGTCGGCTCAGGCGGACACAGCAAGACGTCGGAGGAGGTTGCGACTGTTTCGGTGCCTAAGAATTCGAGCGGGCAGCTGCTGGCGATGGTGTCCAAGGCGGGCAAGGCGAGCCGGCTGATCACGACGCCGGAAGCTGAGCCGAAGCCGATGCAGGCAGCCGTCGAGCCGGGCACGGTACCGGCCGGCGAGCCCGGCCCGGCTTCCGTTTCTCCCGCCTCACCGGCAACCATTCCCGGACTGCAGGTGACGGCGGTCGAGATCGAAGGCGGCACGATGTATGTCGCAGGCAACGCCAAGTCCGGCGCCCTTGTCCGAATTTACGCGGACGACAAGCTGCTGGGTGAGGTGAAAGCCGACGACAAGGGACATTTCGTCGTCGACGGCTCGATCGAGCTCTCGGTCGGCAGCCATATCATCCGCGCCGATATGATGAACGAAGATGCGAGCAAGGTGGCGATGCGTGCCTCCGTGCCCTTCGACAGGCCGGCAGGTGCACAGGTTGCCGCCATCGCCGGCTCGACGCTTGCAGCACCCACGACGGCTCTCGACCGTCTCAAGGCGGAAGCGGGTAAGGCGCTTACCCTCTTGAAAGCGCTTTTTGCCGACGGGAAGCAGCCTTCCATGGAGCAGCTCGCCGCGGCCCGCTCGGCAACCGAATTCGCTCTCCAGTCGCTGGCCGAATTCAAGCCGGCCGACGGCTCCGATGCCGATTTGGCGGCAGCCGCCGCTGAAGCGTCCAAGGCGGCGGCAACGGCGCTGGACGCGCTCAAGGCTGCGCCGCAAGACCCGTCAAGCGTCGCAGCGGCGGTGGAGAAGGTCGATGGCGCTCTTGGGTCCGCATTTGGGTCCGCATTGACGCGCCAGAATGCCGGCACCTCGGTGGCGTCCGCCGAGCCCTTGGCGGTGCAGGCGAGCGATGCCTCGAAGCAGCCGGAGCCTTCGGCAGCGGGGGAGACAAAGGCAGCCGCGGTCGAACAGGCGGCGGCGCCGGCTTCGGATGCGGCGAAGGAACAGCCGGCCACCATCGAGCAGGCACCGCTCGAGGAAAGCAAGACGTCGGTGATCATCCGCCGCGGCGATACGCTGTGGCAGATCTCGCGCCGCGTCTACGGAGCCGGTCTGCGCTACACCACGATCTATCTCGCCAACCGCGGACAGATCGAAAATCCGGATCTGATCCGGCCGGGCCAGGTTTTCGGGGTTCCGGACGAGATGCTGTCCGAGGAGGAATCGCGGGAAATCCACCGCAAGCATATGCGACACTAGATCACGACGCTTTTAGGCCGGTCGACCTCAGAGCATGAATGTGGTCGATTCCACGAAGTTAGAGCGGGATGCGGGCGGAAAACCGCACTGTTCCTCATCCCGCTCTAAGTTTATCTTTTGCCGGCACTTCCATTGCGTTGGCGGGGAGGTGGACCTATCTGTCAGGAAAAGCGGCGTCTTCCAAAAAGGCGCCGCTTTTCATTGAAGCTGGTGCGGGATGACGACGCCGCGACGTAGCGGTTCGCCCGCATGTCTTCGTCAATCAAATCATGAAGCGGACTGAGACGTGCCCCAGAAGAAAACGGTTTCCGCCGACAGTGCCAATCCGATCGATACCATAGCCAATCTTTGGCCATATATGTGGCCGGCGGACCGGATCGATCTGAAACTGAGGGTGGTCTGGGCGACGGTGATCCTGGTGATCGCCAAGGCGGTGCTCATTCTCGTTCCTTATTTCTTCAAATGGGCGACGGATGCGCTCAACAACAAGCCTGACGCGCTCGGTTTTCTGCCACAGTTCCTGACCGGCGCCGTCATGCTGGTACTTGCCTATAATCTCGCCCGTTTGCTGCAGGCGGGTCTGAACCAGTTGCGCGACGCGCTTTTCGCCAGTGTTGGCCAGCATGCCGTCAGGCAGCTTGCCTACAAGACCTTCGTTCACATGCACCAGCTCTCGCTGCGCTTCCATCTCGAGCGGCGTACGGGCGGGCTTTCGCGCATTATCGAGCGCGGCACCAAGGGCATCGAGACGATCGTCCGCTTCACGATCCTCAACAGCGTACCGACACTCATCGAGTTCCTGCTGACGGCGGTGATCTTCTGGTGGGGCTACGGCTTCACCTATCTCCTGGTGACCGCTGTCACGGTATGGCTCTACATCTGGTTTACGGTACGCGCGAGCGACTGGCGCATCGCCATTCGACGCTCGATGAACGATAGCGACACCGATGCGAACACCAAGGCGATCGACTCGCTGCTCAACTTCGAGACTGTCAAATATTTCGGCAACGAGGAGATGGAGGCGAAGCGCTTCGACAAATCGATGGAGCGTTACGAACGGGCCGCGACGCAGGTCTGGACGTCGCTCGGCTGGCTGAACTTCGGCCAGGCGCTGATTTTCGGTGCCGGAACGGCGGTGATGATGACGATTTCGGCGCTCGCCGTACAGCGCGGCGAGCAGACGATCGGCGATTTCGTTTTCATCAACGCGATGCTGATCCAGCTCGCGATCCCGCTGAACTTCATCGGTTTCGTCTATCGCGAAATTCGCCAGGGCCTGACCGATATCGAACATATGTTCGATCTGCTCGACGTTCGGGCGGAGGTCCTCGACCGGCCGAACGCGAAGGAGCTCAAGATCGAGCGAGGCGCAATCGCCTTCAAGAACGTCCAATTCGCCTACGATCCGGCACGGCCGATCCTGAAGGGGATCAGCTTCGAGGTGCCCGCCGGAAAGACGGTAGCAGTCGTCGGCCCCTCGGGAGCCGGCAAGTCGACATTGTCGCGGCTGCTCTACCGCTTTTACGATGTCCAGGAAGGGTCGATCACCATTGACGGTCAGGACGTGCGCGGCGTCACCCAGAAGAGCCTCCGCTCCGTGATCGGCATGGTGCCGCAGGACACTGTGCTTTTCAACGATACGATCGCCTACAATATCCGTTACGGCCGGGTGACGGCGAGCGATGCAGAGGTCGAGGCAGCCGCCGAGGCGGCGCAGATCGCCGATTTCATCCGCGACCTGCCGGAAGGCTTCCGCGCCATGGTGGGCGAGCGCGGGCTGAAGCTTTCGGGCGGTGAGAAACAGCGCGTCGCGATCGCGCGAACCATCCTGAAGGCGCCGCCGATCCTGATCCTCGACGAGGCGACCTCGGCGCTGGACACGAAGACGGAACAGGAAATCCAGGCTGCGCTCGATGTCGTGTCACGCAATCGCACCACGCTCGTCATCGCCCATCGCCTGTCGACGGTCATCAACGCCGACGAGATCATCGTCTTGAAGGACGGCGTCATTGCTGAACGCGGCACCCATGGCGAACTGATCGACCGCGGCGGTCTTTATGCTTCCATGTGGAGCCGCCAGCGCGAGGCAACGCAGGCCGAAGAACAGTTGAAGCGCGTGCGTGAGAGAGACGATCTCGGCATCGTCGATCGGGGAATGCCAGCGCTTTGACCACAGCGAGGTTGCCGCGAGTCCTCTATCTCCTGGCCTTCGACATTGCCGGGCTGTCTGATTCGCGCTAGTTCACGTCGCAAAGCAAATATGGAGAGTAGAGTTCATGAGTTTGATCGACACAGTGCGCAACACGCTCGTACCGGTCCATAGGGAAGGCTACCGCTTCATCGCGATTTTCTTTGTCGTTTCGCTGGCGCTCGGTTTCCTCTGGGAGCCGCTGATGTGGATCGGCTTCGTTCTGACCGCCTGGTGCGCCTATTTCTTCCGCGACCCGGAGCGCATGACGCCGATCGACGACGATCTCGTCATCAGCCCGGCGGACGGCACCGTTTCGTCGGTCGCCACCGTGACGCCGCCTGAGGAACTCGGCCTCGGATCGGAGCCGATGCTGCGCATTTCGGTCTTCATGAATGTCTTCAACTGCCACGTGAACCGTGCCCCGATGAGCGGCACGGTGCGCCGCGTCGCCTACCGTGCCGGCAAGTTTGTGAACGCCGAATTGGACAAGGCGAGCCTGGAAAACGAGCGCAACGGTCTCGTCATCGAAACGAAACACGGCCAGATCGGCGTGGTCCAGATTGCCGGCCTCGTAGCCCGCCGCATCCTCTGCTGGACGCGGGAGAGCGCGTCGCTCGAGGCGGGCGAGCGTTTCGGTCTCATCCGCTTCGGCTCGCGTCTCGACGTGTTCCTGCCCGCCGGCGCGGAGCCGCGGGTTACGGTCGGTCAGACGGCCACCGGCGGCGAGACGGTGCTCGCCGAATTCGGATCGGCGAAGGGCCCGGTCATCAGCCGGCGCGCGTGAGGACAGGTCATGGAAGAGCCCCGCCACGAACAATCCGCAGGAAGCCCGGAACCGTCGGCCGCTGAGCACGTCGACGCCACCGGCACGCACGACAAGGCCCGGGGGCCCCGGTTACGCGAGATTCCGCTGCGGCTGATGGTCCCGAACATGATCACGGTCCTGGCGATCTGCGCCGGCCTCTCGGGCGTCCGGCTGGCATTCGAGAATCGCTTCGAGCTCGCGGTTGCGATGGTTCTCCTTGCCGCTTTCCTCGATGGCATCGACGGGCGCATCGCGCGTCTTCTAAAGGCGACCTCGAGTTTCGGGGTCCAGATGGACTCGCTTGCCGACATCATCAATTTCGGGGTCGCGCCCGCGCTCGTCCTCTACGTGTTCCTGCTCGATCAGGCGCGTTCCCTCGGCTGGATTGCGGCGCTGATCTACGCCATCGCCGTCGGTCTCAGACTCGCGCGCTTCAACGTGATGGCGGAGCGCCAGGTCAAGGCGTCCTGGCAGTCGGAATATTTCGTCGGGGTTCCGGCACCGGCCGGTGCGATGCTGGTTCTGTTGCCCGTCTATCTTGGCCTGCTCGGTCTTGCGCCGGAAAGGACATTTGCGCTGATCGCGTCGGTTTATACCGTCCTGATCGCCTTCCTTCTCGTCAGCCGTCTTCCTGTCTGGTCCGGCAAGTCGGAGAACCGCGTCCGTCGGGATCTGGTCCTTCCCGTCATCCTGGTGGTCGTCTTCTACGTAGCGACGCTGATGACCTATACCTGGGAGACGATGGTCGTGACTGCGGTGGCCTATCTGGTGAGTCTGCCCTTCGGTGCCCGTTCCTGGCAGCGCAAATACGGCGACTGGCCGGGCGGTCACGGGAACGATGGTTTGCCGGGTGATAGCGAATAGCTGGAAGGCGCGCGAATGCCGCCGGCGGGCGGAGCATCAGCCGCGAGTCCCCTATGCGCCGCTTGCGGGTAGAAGGTGGCCGGCAGGCCGGCAGGCCGGATGAGGGATGCCGCCGGCCTATTCCGGCATGCGGTAGTCGACGATCTTCTTTTCCCGAACGATGAAGAGCTTACCCGTCTCGGTCTGCTCGGGGCCGAGCAGCGGCAACAGCGCCTGAGCCACTTCGGAGGGATGCGGTAGAGTCTCCGGATCCTCGCCGGGCACGGCCTGCGCCCGCATGGCGGTGCGCGTGGCGCCCGGGTCGACGCTGAGGATGCGCAGCGGCAGGCGCTGTGTCTCATAGGCCCAGGTGCGTGCCAGTGCCTCGACCGCAGCCTTGGAGGCGGAGTAGGGCCCCCAGAAGGGCTTGCACTTGTGCGCAGCGCTCGAGGAGAGGATGAGGGCGCGGCCGGCATCGGAACGGACGAGCAACGGCTCGAGCGACCGGATCAGGCGCCAGGTCGCGGTGACATTGATCGCCATCACCTTTTCGAAGACCTTGGCTTCCACATGGCCGATCGGCGAGATCGTGCCGAGGACGCCGGCATTGGCGACCATGATGTCGAGCTTGCCCCAGCGCTCGTTTATGGCGCCGCCGAGCTTGTCGATGGCAGCCATGTCCGCGAGATCGAAGGGGACGAGCGTTGCCGAACCGCCGAAAGCCTTGATCGCGTCGTCCAGCTCTTCGAGACCGCCGAGGGTGCGGGCGCAGGCGACGACGTGCGCGCCGGCCCTGGCGAGTTCAAGAGCAGTGAAATAGCCGATCCCGCGCGATGCGCCGGTGACGACGGCGATCCGGTCTTTCAGATTGGGCGTCATGTTGTTGTTCGTTATCCGTTGCTGGCGAGAACCGAGAGTTTGCGAACGTTGCTCGCTGTCCCCTGGTCGAGAAGGCGGGTCGGGTAGTCCCCGGTGAAATAGTGATCGGTGAACTGTGGCGCCTGCGGGTCGCGCGTCTCGCCGCCGACGGCACGATAGAGCCCGTCGATCGAGAGGAATTCGAGCGAATCGGCGCCGATGAAGCGACACATCGAGGCGAGGTCGGCATGCTGGTTGGCGAGCAGCTTGTCACGGTCCGGCGTATCGATGCCGTAGAAATCCGGGTGGAAGATCATCGGGCTCGCGACGCGCACGTGCACCTCGCGCGCGCCCGCCTCGCGCATCATCTGGACGATCTTGACCGAAGTGGTGCCGCGGACGATGGAATCGTCGACGAGCACGACGCGCTTGCCGGCGATCATCGCCCGGTTCGCAGAATGCTTGAGTTTGACGCCGAAGGCGCGGATCTGCTGCGTCGGCTCGATGAAGGTCCGCCCGACATAGTGATTGCGGATGATGCCGAGCTCGAAGGGGATGCCGCTTTCCTGCGCGTAGCCGATTGCAGCCGGAGTTCCGCCGTCCGGAACGGGCACCACGACATCCGCCTCGACGGGGGCTTCGATGGCGAGGTTCTTGCCCATGTTCTTGCGAGCGACATAGACGTTGCGGCCGCCGACGACCGAATCCGGCCGGGCGAAATAGACGTACTCGAAAAGGCAAAGGCGTTCCGGCAGCGGATTCTGAGGCTTGCGGGCATCGATGGTGATCGACCCGTCCGGCTGAATCTCGCAGATGACGATTTCGCCGTTCTCGATATCGCGAACGAATTTGGCGCCGATGATATCGAGCGCACAGGTCTCCGAGCAGAAGATCGGCTTGCCGTCGAGTTCGCCCATGACGAGCGGGCGAATGCCGTTGGGATCGCGGGCGGCGATCAGCTTGGTGCGGGTCAGAGCCAGCATCGAATAGCCGCCTTCGACCTGGGCGATCGCGTCGGCGAAGCGGTCGCTTGAGGAGACGTGTTTCGACCGCGCGATCAGGTGCAGCACGACTTCGGTGTCGGATGTCGACTGACAGATGGCCCCGTCTGCGATGATCTGGCGCCGAAGCGTCAGGCCGTTCGTGAAATTGCCGTTATGCGCGATTGCGATTCCGCCTTCCTGCAGCTCGGCAAACAGCGGCTGGACGTTGCGCAGGACCGTCTCACCGGTGGTGGAATAGCGTACATGGCCGATCGACATCGAACCGGGCAGCTTCGCGAGAGTTGTGGGATCGGTATAGTGGTCGCCGACGAGACCCATCCGGCGCTCCGAATAGAACTGCCGCCCGTCGAAGGTTACGATACCGGCGGCTTCCTGCCCTCGATGCTGGAGAGCGTGCAGGCCGAGCGCCGTCAGCGCGGCGGCGTCCGGATGCCCGAGAATGCCGAAAACGCCGCACTCCTCGTGAAGGGTGTCGCCGTCGAGTTCGTCATGGATTTCGCTGGATCTGAGATCGGTCATCGCAATTCGCCTTTGCTACGTGCCGGTGCGCATATCGTGATCGGGCCGCCAGTCTTCAAGCGATCTTACCCGAAAACACTGACAAGCGTCATTCCAAATGGATAAAGCCCGCACAGCGGGCTTTATCGCAAACTTTCCTGTCGATCTCAGCCGTTCGTCGCCGGTGCTTCTTCGCCGGGCGCCTGTTCCGTCTGAGCCGGCGGGGTCTCGCTTTCGCCTTCGCCGGTCGTATCCTTGCCGCGCAAGCGGTCGAGAATGGTGGCGTCAGCCTCTTCCGGCAGGAGCGCTACCAACTGATTGCCGAGATTGTCGAGCAGCGGTTTCGATTTCGCGTGGGTGACCCATACGGGCTGCTGCTGCGGCGCCACCAGCCAGTTGAAGAACAGCATGGCGACGACGACGAGCAGAATGCCGCGCGCGGCTCCGAACAGGAAGCCGAGCGTGCGGTCGAGCGCGCCGATGCGGCTGTCGATGATGAAGTCGGCCACCCGCATCGTGATGAAGGAGATGACGATCAGCGCGATCAGGAAGATCACGGCCGCCGAGCCGATCATCGCGACCGTGCCGCTGGTCGTGTACTGGCTGGCATAGGGCAGAAGATGCGGATAGAGGAAATAGGCTGCGGCGGCTGCGCCGACCCAGCTCGCCACCGACAGAACCTCGCGCGAGAAGCCGCGAACCATCGCGAGGATGGCCGAAAACAGCGCGACGCCGAGAACGATACCGTCGAGAATTGTAATGGGCATGTTGTCCTTACTCCGACTCCACCGCCAGGCGGTACATCCCGTTGATGCTCCAGGGCGTGGCTATTCCGTCAGTCCTCGTCAGTCGTCTGCTGCAGGGCACGCCGCGATCCCGCGATACGCGCCACCAGATCCGGCAGGCTTTCCATCTCGCTCCAGCGGCCGTTGCCGTTCTTCGGCAACTCGGTCGATGCAGATGGCAGGACTGCCTGGGAGAAACCGAGTTTCTCGGCTTCCTTGAGACGTTGGGCGGTATGCGCAACCGGCCGGACTGCACCCGACAAGCTGACTTCGCCGAAATAGACGCAATCGGGCGGCAGGGCAAGCCCGGCAAGCGACGAAACCAGTGCGGAAGCCACAGCGAGATCGGCCGCCGGTTCGGAAATGCGATAGCCGCCCGCGACATTGAGGTAGACGTCGTGCTGGCCGAGGCGAATGCCGCAATGGGCTTCCAGCACGGCGAGGATCATCGAAAGGCGCGCCGAATCCCAGCCGACCACCGCGCGGCGCGGCGTTCCGAGCGATGTCGGCGCGACGAGCGCCTGTACTTCGACAAGCACGGGCCGCGTGCCTTCCATGCCGGCGAAGACCGCTGCACCCGGCGATTTCGCGTTGCGCTCGCCGAGAAACAGCTCCGACGGGTTGGCAACCTCGCGCAGGCCCTTGTCGGACATTTCGAACACGCCGATTTCGTCGGTCGGTCCAAAGCGGTTCTTCACGGTCCTGAGGATGCGGTAATGATGGCCGCGGTCGCCCTCGAAATAAAGGACGGCATCGACCATGTGCTCGACGACGCGTGGGCCGGCGATCTGGCCCTCCTTCGTCACGTGGCCGACCAGCACGACCGCGGTGCCCGTCTGCTTGGCGAAGCGGATCATCGCCTGCACGCCGGTGCGCACCTGCGTCACCGTGCCGGGTGCGGAGTCGACGATGTCGCTCCAAAGCGTCTGGATCGAATCGATGATGACGAGGTCCGGCCGCTTGCCCTCGGAAAGCGTCGCGAGGATGTCTTCGACGTTCGTCTCGGCGGCAAGAAGCACGTCGCTGTCGGCGGCACCGAGCCGCTGAGCCCGCAGGCGGACCTGGGCGATCGCTTCTTCGCCCGAGACATAGATCACCCGATGCTTTCGGCGTGCAAGTGCCGCCGCCGCCTGCATCAGCACGGTCGACTTGCCGATGCCCGGATCTCCGCCGACGAGCAGTGCGGATCCGCGAACGAAGCCGCCGCCGGTCACGCGGTCGAGTTCCGAAATACCGGTCTGGATGCGCGGCGCGTCCTCGATCTCTCCGGACAACGTCGTAAGTGCGACGGGACGCCCCTTCTTAGGCGTGCGCATGGGACCGCCGCCGATCCCCGCCGTGGGATCATCCTCGATGATCGTGTTCCACTCGCCGCAGCCGTCGCACTTGCCCACCCAGCGGGAATGGACTGTGCCGCAATTCTGACAGACGAACTGGGTGCGGGCTCTCGCCATAGATGTCGGCTTTCGGATGTTTGGGGGCAGATGGCGGAATTGCCGCCGCCCGAGAATCACTCTTGGCGGTCACATAATGCCGCGAAATCCTATTTGAAAGGACGATATTGCTTTGCGCCTTGTTCAAGCGCCTCCGACATAGGTCCGATGATAGCGCCGGCCGAGGCTCGTCAGCAGCTCGTAGCCTATGGTGCCGCCGGCGCGCGCGACGTCGTCGATGGCGACATTGCGCCCGAAGACCTCGATGTAATCGCCGGCACGCACGGCCGTTTCCGGCAGGTCCGTTACATCGAACAGACTCAGATCCATCGTCACCCGCCCGACATGCGGCACCTTCGTACCATGCAGGAAACCGAAGGCGCCAGAGGGCATCGCCTGTCTGAGGGTGACGCCGCCGCCCGAAACCGAGCGGTGGTAGCCGTCGGCATAACCGATCGCGACCGTCGCAATGCGGCTGTCCCGGCCGAAACGGACCGAGGCGCCGTAGCTTGCCGTTTCACCGGATGGAACCGTCCTGACCTGCACGATGCGCGCTTCCGCGGTGACGACCGCTTTCATCGGATTGACGGCGCCATTTACCGCTTCGCCGCCATAGACCGCGATACCGGGCCGGGTGAGATCGAAGTGGTAGTCCGCGCCGAGGAACACGCCGCCGGAATTTGCGAGGCTTGCCGGCACGCCCTCGAAGGCGGCCGTAACCTCGCGGAAACGCTGAAGCTGATAGCGGTTCATCGGGTGTCCGGGATCATCGGCGCAGGCCAGATGGCTCATGACGAGGACCGGCGAGAAACTTGCAGGCCGCGCAGGGTCGTGGGCGAGGGCAACGGCCTCCTCAGGCGACAGGCCGAGCCGGTTCATGCCCGTGTCGACGTGGAGAACGCAGGGGTGGTCGCCCCGTTCGGAGAGCGCTGCCATGAAGACCGCCAGCTGCTCCTCCGAGTTGATGATCGGCACGAGATCGTTCTCGAAGAACAGCTCCTCGTTGCCGGGCCACATTCCCGCGAGAATGTAGATTCGCCCATCCGGAACAAGCGGGCGAAGCTCGGCCCCTTCTTCGACACTGGCCACGAAGAAATCGCGTGCGCCGGCGGCATAGAGAGCCGGTGCGGCATGCATGACGCCGAGACCGTAGGCATCGGCCTTCAGAACGGCGGCGGCGCGGGCTTTTCCGGACCGCTCGTTCATCGTCCGCCAATTGCCGGCGAGCGCGGTAAGGTCGACGGTGAGCCTGCTGGAGGCGGAAAGAAACTCGGGGCTTTGCATACTGGAAACTCTGCGTGGGCGACACCTCAGCAATACATCCAAGTGCCTCGAGCCGCAAACGGCCGACGCAAAGCTCTGGCCGAAAGCACTTTTATGCAAGACGAGCCTTTCCTCGCCCGATATGATCGGCCGATGGAAACGATCTCACAGGAAAAGGCCATCGAGGCCATGCCGCTCGATGGAGCCGAGCGGACTCGTTTCTGGCGCGATCCCCGATTCAAGGGCATGGAATGCCTGAGCGCAACCTTCATCACACATGAATTCGCCCCGCACGCGCACGACACCTTCAGCATAGGTGCGATCGAAGCGGGTTCCCAGATCAGCACGATCAAGGGGGAACGATCGCAGACGGGCCCGGGAGATCTCTATCTCATCAATCCGGATGAAATCCACGACGGGCATCCGGGTCATGAAGGCTACCGCTATCGGATGATCTATCCATCCACGGACCTGCTGGTCGAGATTCTCGAGGATGTGACCGGCCGCTCCTTCAAGGGAACGCCGTCCTTCTCGCGGCTGCTTCTCACCGATCGAGAGCTTGCGATCGGCTTTCATCGTGCGCACCGCGCATTGGAAGGCAAGGTCGGCACCCTGGAAGCGGACGAAAGCATGTTCGGTTTCCTGGCCAGGCTCTTCGAGCGTCACGGCAACGCTATCATCATCCCTCTGCAGACACGCGAGAGCTCAGCCGTGCATCGGGCACGCGATTATCTCGTCGAAAACTACACGCACGATATCGGGCTGGAGGAGCTGGCGAAGCTGGCGGGCCTCAGCCGCGCCCATCTGATCCGCGCCTTCCGAAAGGAATTCCACATCACCCCGCATGCTTTTCTCACCGACAAGCGGGTGCGGGAAGCAAAGGCGCTTCTGCGCAAGGGTTGGTCTGCGGCGGATGCCGCCTATCATTGCGGTTTCGCCGATCAGGCGCATTTCAGCCGCCATTTCAAGGCTCGAACCGGCGTGACGCCGGGCGCCTATCGCTCAGCCTGATCACTTTCGTTCAAGACGGGAGGTCTTCTGCCTGCTTACTTGCCGGCTCACTCCAGGAGAGCGTGTAACGGTTTTCCGTCCGGAAGCGCGTAGTTTCTGAAGGCTAGTGTTGCAAGTACGGGAGATCGCAGGCGTGAAGAAGTCGCGGGCAGTCGAGGAATTCTTGGGAGGTTTCAGGGCGATGGCACCGCTTGTCGCGGCGGTGATGCCGATCGGGCTCGTCTTTGGGGCCGTCGCCGCAACCAAGGGCCTGTCGAGCCTCGAAGTCGTGACGATGAGCGCGCTGGTCTTTGCCGGCGGCTCGCAATTCGTTGCGCTCGACATCTGGACTCATCCCGCCTCCTGGGCGGCTCTCGGATTTTCGGCGCTGCTCGTCAATATCCGTCATCTTTTGATGAGCGCATCGATCGGTACGAAGATGCCTGCTTTCTCGGGGCCGGCGAGATATGCCGCGATGCTTCTCCTGGCCGACGAAATATGGGCGATGGCGGAGGTCCGGGCAGGTGAGTCGCGGCTCACGCCTGCGTGGTATGCGGGCATTGCGGTGCCGTTCTACCTGGTCTGGGTGCTCGCCGGTCTTGCCGGCTCGCTCGCCGGCGCGGTCCTCGGAGACCCGAAGGCGCTCGGTCTCGATTTTGCGTTTCCCGCGGTCTTCATCGTCCTGGTCATGGGCTTCTGGAAGGGACGCGAAACCGGCACGGTTCTCGCTGCGAGCGCCGCGGCCGCGGTCCTCGCGCACCAGTTCCTCCCCGGCGTCTGGTACATCGCAGCCGGCGCGGCGGCGGGCGTCGTTGCGGCGCTCTTCACCGGAGAACGTCAGGAGGCCCGCGCATGACGCTCGACCCCCACACGTTTCTTGCAATCGTCGCGATGGCCGTGGCGACGGTGCTGACCCGACTCGGGGGTCTTGTCCTCATCCGTTTCGTGACGATAGGTCCGAAGCAGAAGCGGGCGCTGGAGGCGATCCCGCCGGCCGTATTGATGGCCGTCATCGCGCCGACGGCGCTGGTCACCGGACCGGCCGAATCGCTTGCGGCCCTCGCGACGGTGCTGGCCGCCACGAGGCTGCCGCTGCTCCCGGCCGTGGCGGCCGGCGTGATTGTCGTGGCGTTTGCTAGGGTGTTCGTAGGGTAGAGAGGCTAATTCCGTCCCTCATCCGACCTGCAGGGCACACACCCCCGCAGGCGGGGGGAAGGTCGCAGCAGCGAGATGAGGGGCAGAAAACAGCCTGTCAATGCTCGTACTGCGTGAACGACGGATCGGCGAGATCCGAGAAGCGCGTGAATTCCGACTGGAAGGCGAGCTTCACGGTTCCGGTCGGTCCGTGACGCTGCTTGGCGATGATCACGTCGGCCGTGCCCTTCACCTTCTCCATCTGCATCTTCCACTCTTCGTATTTCGGATCGAATTCGTCGCGCGGTTCCATGTTCTTCACGTAATATTCCTCGCGGAACACGAAGAGAACCACGTCAGCGTCCTGTTCGATCGAGCCAGATTCACGCAGGTCGGAGAGCTGCGGCCGCTTGTCATCGCGGCTTTCCACCGCGCGCGAGAGCTGCGACAGCGCGATGATCGGCACGTTGAGCTCCTTGCCGAGCGCCTTGAGGCCGGTGGTGATCTCGGTGATTTCCTGCACGCGATTTTCGCCAGACTTCTTCGAACCGGTCATCAGCTGGATGTAGTCGACCACGAGCACGTCGAGACCGCGCTGCCGCTTCAATCGGCGAGCGCGCGCGGCAAGCTGGGCGATCGAGATACCGCCGGTCTGGTCGATGTAAAGCGGCACTTTCTGCATCATTTGGGAGCAGGCGACGAGCTTCTCGAAATCCGCCTCCGAAATGTCACCGCGGCGGATCTTCGAGGAGGAGACTTCGGTCTGCTCGGAGATGATACGGGTGGCGAGCTGTTCGGACGACATTTCGAGCGAATAGAAGCCGACCACGCCGCCGTTCTTGGCCTTGAAGGAGCCGTCGGGCTGTACTTCCGGCTCGTAGGCGGCGGCGATGTTGTACGCGATGTTCGTCGCGAGCGAGGTCTTGCCCATGCCCGGCCGGCCGGCGAGGATGATCAGGTCCGAACGCTGCAGTCCGCCCATCTTCCCGTCGAGGGAATGGATGCCGGTGGAAATGCCGGAGAGGTGACCGTCCCGCTCGAATGCCTGTCCGGCCATGTCGATCGCGAGCGCCACCGCGTCGTTGAACGATTGGAAACCGCCATCGTAGCGGCCGGTCTCGGCGAGTTCGAACAGACGCCGTTCGGCGTCTTCGATCTGGCTCTGCGGCGGCATGTCGAGCGGTGCGTCATAGGCGATGTTCACCATGTCTTCACCGATGGTGATCAGCGACCGGCGGAGCGCCAGGTCGTAGATCGCGCGGCCGTAGTCCTCCGCATTGATGATGGACACGGCTTCGGCGGCGAGGCGCGCGAGATATTGCGCAACCGTCAGGTCGCCGACCTTCTCGTCGGCCTTGAGGAAGGTCTTGACCGTCACCGGGTTGGCAGTCTTGCCCATGCGGATGATTTCGCCGGCGATCTCGAAGATCCTGCGATGCAACGGCTCATAAAGGTGTACGGGTTTCAGGAAATCCGAGACGCGGTAGAAGGCGTCGTTATTGACGAGAATGGCGCCGAGCAGGGCCTGCTCCGCTTCCAGATTGTTCGGCGCCTCGCGATAATGCTGTTCCGCCTGATCCTTGGCCAAAGGGGCGAGCTTTCGCGCTGCGTCGTTCATCGTTTTCCGTTTCCGCTTATGATCCCGTGAGGCACCCGGTTTGCTGACTGTTGCGCGCCGCGTCTAGTGCAGACACGCAACAGTGGCGTGCCATACAACCCCGCCAATCGCCTTTGCCCGTTGTTCGACTGATCCACAGGGGACAAGGGAGAAGTTGTAAAAAAATACATTCTCACGCGATGCTGATTGACGCCGCGGCCATGGGTAAAACTACCTGATTCGCATCCCCGCGTCCTCGATAGGCCTCTTGAAAAATGGCCACGGCCGGATTAAATAGTGTTCAGATAGTTAGCATGCTAGTAATATGGAAAAGATACTAAATGCCGAAACCAAACGACAATCGTGAATTGTTCGACGCACTTGCGACCGTCAATCGCAAACTGCGGTCGGTGTTCGACGCGCGGGTGAAGGAGCGCGGCCTGACGCTGCCGCGTGCGCGGATGCTGTTCGCGCTCGCCAGGAAAGAAGGTCTCAATCAACGCGAGTTGGCCGAAGAGCTCGATATCGAGACGCCGACGATCGTTCGGCTTCTCGACGGCATGGAAAAGCAGGGGTTCATCGAGCGCCGGGTCGAGCTTTCCGATCGGCGTGCGAAGCAGATCCATATGACGGACATCGGCCGCTCCGTGGCGGATGAGATTGAGAAGCTCGCGAGCGACATCCGCGAAGAGGTCCTGGGCGGGCTTGAGCCGCAGGAAATCGCCGTCGCGCTGAAGGTCGTCTGCAAGATCGCGACGAACATCCAGTCGATCGGGCGGAGTGGCGACCGATGAATGCCGTTGCCGCTCCCGACGCGATGCGTATCGGTAAATCGGCTCTCTATATCGCCGGCTCCGCTCTCCTCTTTCTGACGCAGGGGCTCGGCATGAATCTCGCGTCGGCCAATCTTGCGCAGGTCCAGGGATCGCTTTCGGCCACGTCGGTGGAGGCTGCCTGGCTTGCCGCTGCCTACATGGCGCCGAATGTCAGCCTTTCGGCCGCTCTCGTGAAGATCCGCGCCCAGTATGGCCTGCGCCGCTTCGCAGAGATCGGCATCGTCGGATTCGTCATCGCTTCACTGATGAACGTCTTCGTCTCGGACCTTCATTCGGCGGTCGTCGTCCGCTTCATCAGCGGCATTGCGGCCGCGCCGATGTCGAGCCTCGGCTTTCTCTACATGCTGGAAGCCTTTCCACCGGCGCGAAAGCTGACGGTGGGCCTCGCACTCGCCCTGACATGCACGACCTTGGCCGCTCCGATCACGCGGCTGATCTCGCCGCAGCTCATCGAGATCGGACAATGGCATGGGCTGTACACGCTCGAGATGGCGCTCGCGCTGATCGCGTTGCCGATCATCTATCTGCTGCCGCTGACGCCGGTGACTCATGGCAAGGTCATCCAGCGTGCCGACATCTTCAGCTATCTGCTGCTCGCCGTCGGCTTCGGCTGCGTTGCCGTCGTCCTCGTGATGGGGAGGCTCTATTGGTGGTTCGAGGCACCTTGGCTGGGCATGCTGCTCGCCTTGTCGGTCGTGACCCTCACGGCCGTCGTAATGATCGAGCTCAATCGCGAGCAGCCCTTGATCGACATACGCTGGTTGGCCTCGCGCGAGATCGTGCATTTCGCTGCCGTGCTGTTGATCTTCCGCCTCGTCGCCTCGGAACAGTCGGCGATCGCCACCAACTTCTACCAATTGCTCGGCCTGCAGTATGATCAGCTCGCGACACTTTACTGGATCATTCTGGCCGCATCACTCGGGGGCGGTCTGCTCTGTGCGGCGCTGATGAAGCCGGGGCACGCGGACATCGTCCACGTGCTCGCCCTCGGCATGCTCGCCGCCGGCGCCTATATGGACAGCCATGCAACGAGCCTCACGCGTCCGGAACAGATGTATGCGAGCCAGGCGCTGGTCGCCGCCGGCACGGCCCTTTTCCTGCCGCCGGCCATGGCCCGCGGTTTCACGGCGGCACTCGCGAAAGGTCCGAGCTACATCCTGAGCTTCATCGTCGTCTTTCTCTTCACGCAAAGCATCGGCGGCCTGATGGGTTCGGCCGCCTTCGGGACCTTCGTGACGCTGCGGGAGAAGTTCCACGCCAACATTCTGGCGGAGCAGATCGTTCTGACCAATCCTGTGGTCGCGCAGCGCATCGGGCAGTTGTCGGGCGCCTACGCCAAGGCAATCGGCGACAGGGCGTTGCTGAACGGGGAGGGCGTGGCGCTGCTCGGCCAGACGATCACCCGCGAGGCCAACATCCTCGCCTACAACGATGCCTTCCTGGCGGCGGCGATCATAGCGCTTTTCGCGCTCGCGGTGCTGCTCATCCAAATCGCAGTCAAACGGCTCGCCGGAAACGATCCCGACATCGTACCGGCGGCCACATCTTGAACAATGAAGTCGTTATCATGCTGAAAAAATTCCGCTCCCCCACCACGCTTATCGTGTTTCTTGCCGGGTTCGCCGGTCTTTCGCTCGTCCTCTACGCCTGGCGCCTGCCGCCCTTCGCGAGCTCCGTCGAAACCACGGAGAATGCCTATGTCCGCGGCTATGTCACGACCATCAGCCCGCAACTTTCCGGCTACGTCGCGGAGGTGCCGGTGCGCGACTACGAAGAGGTGAGGGCTGGTCAGCTCCTCGTCAGGATCGATGACCGGATTTACGTCCAGAAGCTTGCGCAGGCAAAAGCGATGCTCGCGACACAACGCTCGGCGCTGGCGAACTCGTTCGAACAGGAGCTGTCGGCAAAGGCCGGAATCGCCGCGAGCGAGGCCCAGCTCGACGGGGCCAAAGCGGCTCTGGCAACGGCGAGAGCCACCTGGGACCGCATTCGTCCGCTCGCCGAAAAAGGTGTCGCGACGCGGAGCGACGCCGACCAGGCCCGGGCGGCCTTCGAGCAGGCGGACGCGGGCGTCAAGCAGGCGACTGCGAATCTCGAGGTTTCGCGCCAGTCGCTTGCGACGACGCTCGGCGCTCGTGCCGGGCTTGAAGGTTCGGTAGCCGGCGCCGAGGCGGCCGTGGAACTCGCCGAGATCGACCTCGACAACACCAGGATTGTTGCGCCGCGTGCCGGAAGGCTCGGCGAGATCGGCGCCCGTGTCGGACAATATGTCACCGCCGGCACACAGCTGCTTTCGGTCGTGCCGCACGACGTCTGGATCGTCGCCAACTTCAAGGAGACGCAGCTTGACGGAATGAGGGTCGGTCAGCCCGTCACCATTTCGGTAGACGCTTTGAACCGGCAGGTGCTGAGAGGCCACATCGAGCGCTTCTCTCCCGCTGCCGGATCGGAATTCAGCATCATCCGGCCCGATAACGCCACCGGCAATTTTACCAAGGTGGCGCAACGTCTCGGCGTGCGCATCGCCGTCGATCCCGAACAGCCGATGGCCGACCGCCTTGCTCCCGGGCTTTCGGTCGTGGTGAGGGTCGACAAGGCGGCCGAACCGCAGGCGGCAATCGCGTCCGCCGGGTAGACCCCTAAGAATTTGAGATGCGGGATGCGGGCGGAAAACCGCGCACACTTTTCCTCATCCCGCTCTACAGCGCCGCGCGTCTTATCAGACGCGCAAAGGTCGCTGTAGCACTTTGATCTGCTGCATGTTTTTGTCCTTTAATCGGATACGATTAAAGGAAACATGCAGTAGGATCCGCGAGGATTCGCCCGCAAACAAAAAGCCCGGATCCGATTGGATCCGGGCTTCTTTCCTTGAGGTCCGCTCGGGGCTTATTCTTCTTCGGATTCGATCTCGGCTTCCGGGTTGAAGAAGTCTTCCGGCTTCAGGGCGTCTTCGTCCACGCCGTAGATGGCATCGGCAGAGGTCAGGCTTTCGCCCTTGGCCTGGCGCTCGGCTTCTTCGGCCGAACGGGCGACGTTGATTTCGATCGCCACGTCGACTTCCCCGTGCAGGTGCAGCGTGACCTTGTGCAGGCCGATAGCCTTGATCGGCTGGTTGAGGTCGACCTGGTTCCGGTTGATGTTGAAGCCTTCGGCGGCCAGCGTCTCGACGATGTCGCGGGCGGCAACCGAGCCGTAAAGCTGGCCGGTCTCGCCAGCGGAACGGACGATGATGAAGGACTTGCCGTCAAGCGTCTCGGCAACCTTCTGGGCTTCCGACTTACGCTCGAGGTTGCGGGCTTCGAGCGTCGAGCGCTCGGATTCGAAGCGGGCCTTGTTGGCGGCATTGGCGCGGAGTGCCTTGCCGAGCGGCAGCAGGTAGTTGCGCGCGAAGCCGTCGCGAACCTTTACGGTTTCGCCCATCTGACCGAGCTTGGCGATGCGTTCGAGGAGAATGACTTCCATTTCGATTTCCTTTCAGTTTCTCGTTTGTTTCGTTGGTCAGTTTTTTCCGGTGGGCGTGAGTGCGATGGCGCGGCGCGTATCGATCAAGCCCGACAGGAGGAAGAAGAAAGCCGGAATCGTGAAGACGAATACCGACAGGTATGCGATCCACAGCACGGGAAGCCGCCAGGACTTGCCCCGCGTGCGAAAATGAAAAGAGGCGAAGCCCGAGAGCAGGAAGCCGGCGCCGAAGGTGCCGCAGACGAGCGCACCGATCACAGCCGGCGCACCGCCGAAGAAGGTGAGGGCCAGGCCGCCGAGAAACACGAAGATGGCGTTGCGGTGCATCCTGAGTGATGAGGGGACATCCTCCCGCGGCCGAAGCGCCTTGCCGGATAGCTGTACGATGCGGGTCGCGATGTAGTAGGCGGCGAACAGCATCAATACCCAGATCGCACCCTGCACGAGCGGCAGAGCCAGCGTGAATATCGACTTGAGCTGAGCGATTGCCGCGGCGTCCGGATTGTAGAGCGGTTCCTGCGCCTTCACCGCCTCGACCACCATGTCGACCATGATGTTGGAGACGCTCGAATCGTACCCGACGATATAGCCGACGATGATCATGCCGACCGTCACCAGTCCGGCAAGATGCACGAGGATGTCGGAGAGCGGATACCAGGCGAGCGACCCTTCGGGACCGCCGAGTTCGGAAGCCGGGCGCGCAAGATTGGAGAGGTGGCTGAGCCAGCCGGCCGGGACGAGCGTCACGACGACGATCAGCAGTGCGAAATAGGGTGATACGAGTGCCACTGCTGCGCCGCCCGCGACCACGATGGCCGCGAGGGCGGCGGCGTTTCCCCAACCGAGACCCGCAATCAGGATCGGCAGCGCGGAGGCGGCATAGAGAACGATCGCAAGAGACGACTGCGTATTCGCGCCCATCGACAAGAGGGCGGCGGTAATGCCGGCGAGAACGCCGGTCAGCAGCGATGTCCTGTTCCAGTTCTTCACGTTCGCTGTCCTGCTTTAGAGGCAGTTAGGGGCGGCCATCCGGCCATTGCCCCAACATGGGATTGGCGCGCCGTTCCGGCGCGTTTTCCGATCCGCGCCCACCGCGGAAGGGAGGGATCGAGGCACCCTTGAGAGCGCGCCTCGATCGGAGCTGGTTTCCGTTGAGTCAACCGATCAACGGAGTGCCGGTCGCCTTACGATACGATGTAGGGCAGCAGGCCGAGGAAGCGGGCGCGCTTGATCGCCTGGGCGAGTTCGCGCTGCTTCTTCTGGGAAACGGCCGTGATGCGCGACGGCACGATCTTGCCGCGCTCGGAAATGTAGCGCTGCAGGAGACGGACGTCCTTGTAGTCGATCCGCGGAGCGTTTGCGCCCGAGAAGGGGCAGGTCTTGCGGCGACGGTGGAACGGACGGCGTACCGGAGCGGAAGAAACTTCAGCCATTGTCTTTATCTCCTAAAGCTTCTTGTTAAGCGCGGTCTTCGCGCGGGCGGCGCGGACGGTCATCGCGGTCGCCACGGTCCGGACGCGGACCACGGTCGCCAAACCCACCACGGTCCGGACGGTCGCCGTCGCGGCGCGGACGATCGTCGCGGTCGCGCTTCTGCATCATCGCGGACGGGCCTTCCTCGTGCTTGCTGACGGCGATCGTCATGTAGCGCAGGACGTCTTCGTTGATGCGCATCTGACGCTCGACTTCGTGCACGGCCGGTGCCGGGGCGTCGATGTCCATGAGGACGTAGTGAGCCTTGCGGTTCTTCTTGATGCGGTAGGTGAGGGACTTCAGGCCCCAGTTTTCGACCCGACCGACCTTGCCGCCGTTCGCTTCGATCACACCCTTGTACTGCTCGACGAGAGCGTCGACCTGCTGCGGCGTGATGTCCTGCCGAGCGAGGAATACGTGTTCATAAAGAGCCATTGTGGCTTGCCTTTCTTGCGTTAATCAGCCCGGACCTCGGCGGCTAAGCCTCAACGACTGTTCTTAAAGGCTATAAGAGCCGGCAAGAAAGTGTTGTATCGAGACGGTCGAGAGCGGAGACACGGGAGGCCGGAATGCCTTACATTCCTCACGGCTTCCGAATGGAAACCGGCCCTCCGTTCAGCCACCAGCCAGAAGACCGGGCGTTTCGAACAGCGCGCTTATACGGGTTTTCAGCTGAAATGCAAGCCGCCTCGTCAGATTGGCGTCCCGGCTGCGCTCAGCCGGAACAAAAGCGCCCTTGCGCTGTTGAGTGGGCTTCCACCCATCCGGGAGAAGAAAATGGCCCCCTTCGATCCGAAGATGCAGGAATGCATCGAGAGTTGCCTTGCCTGTTATCGCGTCTGCCTTTCGACGGCGATGACCCACTGCCTCGAAGCCGGTGGCGAGCATACCAAGCCGCCGCACTTCCGGCTGATGATGGCCTGCGCGGAGATTTGCAGGGACGCGGCGCATTTCATGCTGCTTGGCACGCCGCACCACAGGCACCTGTGCGGCGAATGCGCCGAGATCTGCGCGGAATGCGCGGATGATTGCGAGCGCATCGGCGACATGGCTGATTGCGTCGACGCCTGCAGGCGCTGCGCCGAGAGCTGCCGCCAGATGGCGGCATGAAGCCGCCGCTCCGGCGGGAGAGTGTCTCAGATCGGCGCCGGGTAGAGCCGATGCAGGCGCCGGATGCCGTTCATCACGTCCTGGGAGAGAGTGACGTCGGCGGCGCCGAGATCGTTCTTCAGTTGCTCCATCGACGTGGCGCCGATGATGGCCGAGGCCAGGAAGGGGCGCGTGAGACAGAAGGCGATCGCCATCTGAGCGGGGTCAAGATCATTTTCGCGGGCGAGTGCGGCATAGGCGGCAACGGCGGGCTCCTGATGCGGCGTGTAGCGGCCGCCGAGGTCGCCGTTGATCGACAGGCGCGATCCGGCCGGCCTGGCGCCGTCCAGATATTTTCCGCTCAAGAGCCCGGCCGCCAGCGGCGAATAGGCGAGCAGGCCGATATCTTCGTGATGCGAAACTTCCGCCAGGTCGAGATCGTAGCTGCGGTAGAGCAGATTGTATTCGTTCTGGATCGTCGCGACGCGCGGAAAGCCGTATCGGTTGGCGAGGTCGATCATCTTCATCGCGCCCCAGGCAGTATCGTTCGAAAGGCCGACCGCGCGGATCTTGCCCGCTTTGACGAGGTCGCCGAGCTTGTCCAGAATGGCCTTGAGATCAGCCGCGACCTCCTCCTTGTCCTGACGGGAAGGGTCATAGGACCAGGCGTTTCGGAAGTGGTAATGACCGCGGTTGGGCCAGTGCAATTGATAAAGGTCGATATAGTCGGTTCTGAGCCGCGCGAGGCTCGCATCGACCGCCTCGCCGATTCCTTCCGGGGTGACCGGGCCGCCATTGCGAATGTAGGCACGGCCGGAGCCGGCGACCTTGGTTGCAACCACCACGTCGTCGCGGCGGCCGCGCGCGGCCAGCCAGTCGCTGATGATGCGCTCGGTGTTGCCGTAGGTCTCCGCTGAAAGCGGCGTGGTCGGATAGAGTTCGGCCGTATCGATGAAGTTGACGCCACGGTCGAAAGCAAAATCGAGTTGTTCGCAGGCTTCGGCCGGCGTGTTCTGCGAGCCCCACGTCATCGTTCCGAGGCAGATGGACGAAACCTTGATGCCGGTGCGGCCGAGTTTGTTGTAGCGCATGACGTTCCTTGTGGGGCGGGTCAGCGCCCATGGGAGAAAGGCGCTCCGCCTTGGAAATGACGGTTGGCCGCAGCCCAGGACGTTCCGGAACGACGCGGCGGCAAAGCGGGGCAAACTTAAGCCTTGATTGGCGAAGATCAAGGGCAAAAGACCGTAAGCAACCCGTCAAGCGCGGCTTCCGCGCTTGACTTGCGGTTCAGGAATGTGAATGGAGAGGAAAATGCGGGGCGGCGCCAAAGGTCCGCGCGGTCCATCTGCACCCGCCCGCGCAATTGAAACGATCACGGCTATTGGATTGCTCCGAACCAGCCGCGACCCATGGAAGGGGCACTCTTGATGAGCATCGCATTCACGTTCCCCGGCCAGGGCAGTCAGGCCGTCGGCATGGGCAAGGATCTGGCCGAAGCCTTTCCGGAGGCTGCGGCCGTCTTCGCCGAGGTCGACGACGCGCTCGGCGAAAAGCTCTCGGACATCATGTGGAACGGGCCTGAGGAGACGCTGACGCTGACGGCCAATGCGCAACCGGCGCTGATGGCAGTGTCCATGGCGGTAGTCCGCGTGCTCGAGGCCAAGGGCCTCGACCTCAAGAGCAAGGTTTCCTTCGTTGCGGGCCACTCGCTCGGGGAGTATTCGGCGCTCTGTGCCGCCGGTACGTTCTCGCTCGCCGACACGGCGCGTCTTCTGCGCATTCGCGGCAATGCGATGCAGGCGGCCGTACCCGTCGGCAAGGGCGCGATGGCGGCGATCATCGGTCTGGAGCATGACGACGTCGAAGCGATCTGCCGTGACGCCTCATCGCTCGGCTCGTGCCAGATCGCCAACGACAACGGCGGCGGCCAGCTGGTGATCTCGGGCGAGAAGCCGGCTGTGGAAAAGGCCGCGGCGCTCGCATCGGAAAAGGGTGCCAAGCGCGCGCTTATGCTGCCCGTGTCCGCCCCCTTCCATTCCGCGTTGATGACGCCGGCCGCTGAGGCCATGCGCGAGGCGCTCGCAACGGTCGAGAAGCGCGATCCCGTGGTGCCGGTCGTCGCGAACGTGCTTGCCGCGCCGGTAAGCGATGCGGCCGAGATCGCACGCCTGCTTGTCGAGCAGGTGACGGGGCAGGTGCGCTGGCGCGAGACGGTCGAGTGGTTTGCGACCCATGACGTGACGACGCTTTACGAGATCGGCTCGGGGAAGGTCCTGACGGGACTTTCCCGGAGGATCGACAAGACCGTCAAGGGCATAGCCGTCAATTCGCCCGCCGATATCGATGCGGCGCTTGCCGTCCTCTTGGCCTGAGCGCCCTACTATAAGGAGAAATCCATGTTCGATCTTTCAGGCCGCAAGGCTCTCGTTACCGGCGCTTCCGGCGGTATCGGCGAGGAAATCGCCCGCATGCTGCATGCCCAGGGCGCCCTCGTCGGACTGCATGGTACCCGCGTCGAGAAGCTCGAAGCCCTTGCCAACACCCTCGGCGAACGTGTTCAGATATTCCCGGCAAATCTCTCCGACCGCGCGGAAGTCAAGGCGCTCGGAGAAAAGGCGGAAGCCGATCTCGGCGGCGTCGATATCCTCGTCAACAATGCCGGCATTACCAAGGACGGGCTCTTCGTCCGCATGAGCGACGAAGACTGGGACAACGTCATCGAAGTCAATCTCACGGCCGTCTTCCGGCTGACGCGCGAGCTCACCCATCCGATGATGCGCCGTCGCTTCGGCCGCATCGTCAACATAACCTCGGTCGTCGGCGTCACCGGCAATCCGGGGCAGGCGAATTACTGTGCCTCGAAGGCCGGCATGATCGGCTTCTCCAAGTCGCTTGCACAGGAAATCGCAACCCGCAACGTCACGGTCAACTGCGTCGCGCCGGGCTTCATCGAAAGCGCGATGACGGGCAAGCTGAACGACAAGCAGAAGGAAGGGATCATGTCTGCGATCCCGATGCGGCGGATGGGAAGCGGAGCGGAAGTCGCCTCCGCCGTTGCCTATCTCGCTTCGAACGAAGCGGGATACGTCACCGGTCAGACGATCCACGTCAACGGCGGCATGGCGATGATCTGACGAGGCGATGGAGTGTGCGGCTTCTTGGTCTTCGGCCTGTGCTGCGACTTCCGATCAGCCTCTCGTTTGTTTGTGCCAAATGCTTGAAATTCAATGTTGACCAAGGGAATATCGGGCATTTTCACACTTTGCGGCAGGCATAAACCGTGTTAATCGGGCCATGACTGCGCGCAGTCGACCGTTCCGGCCAGGTGTCCGGCAACTCTTGTTGCCCTAGGTTTCCGCGGTTTCGGTTGGATGGATTGCCCGGTGGACCAACTTGGTCTATCAGGCGTGATAGAGTGCCGGTGCCGGTAACAGCGCCGTAGAGAAACATAAGGTCGAGGAACTCCGACATGAGCGATATCGCAGAACGCGTGAAGAAAATTGTTATTGATCATCTTGGCGTCGACGCCGAAAAGGTCAGCGAAGGCGCAAGCTTCATCGATGACCTCGGCGCGGACTCGCTCGACACCGTCGAACTGGTCATGGCATTCGAAGAAGAATTCGGTGTCGAAATCCCGGACGACGCAGCAGATTCGATCCTCACCGTTGGCGACGCCGTCAAGTTCATCGAGAAAGCCCAGGCCTGACCTTTTGGTCTGAGTCATTGGCGGGCCGCACTCGCGGCCCGTTCAGCCCTGGGGCAGTGGGCTGACCCGCTTTTCACTGCGGGTTGCGATCGGCAAAGCGTCCCGCCTTCCCTCTGGTCGTCACTACTGCATGTCTCCTGATCGGAGTCCGTCCAGGGACAAGAAGATGCAGGGAAACATAAGGTCACAGCGACCTTTGCGCGTCTTCACGACGCTGTAACGAGATTTGCAAATGCATGCGCGGGTCGCGATCGTCGCGTGGCCCGGTCCGGCGGTTGAATTGAACAGTCAGGGTGGGTCACGGGTATGAGACGTGTCGTTATCACCGGTACCGGCATGGTATCTCCTCTGGGTTGCGGAACCGAAGTCAGCTGGGCGCGTCTTCTGGCCGGCGACAATGCAGCCCGCAAGGTCACCGAGTTCGAGGTCGAGGACCTTCCCGCCAAGATTGCCTGCCGCATTCCCTTCGGCGATGGCAGCGACGGTACGTTCAATGCCGACGACTGGATGGAGCCCAAGGAACAGCGCAAGGTCGATCCTTTCATCGTCTATGCGATGGCCGCTGCCGACATGGCGCTGGCGGATGCAGGCTGGAAACCCGAAAGCGACGAAGACCAGATTTCGACCGGCGTTCTGATCGGCTCGGGCATCGGCGGGCTGGAGGGTATCGTCGATGCGGGTTACACGCTGCGCGACAAGGGCCCGCGGCGTATTTCCCCGTTCTTCATTCCCGGCCGGCTGATCAATCTCGCAGCCGGTCAGGTTTCCATCCGCCACAAGCTGCGCGGTCCCAACCATTCCGTCGTGACGGCGTGCTCGACCGGCGCGCATGCGATCGGCGACGCCAGCCGGCTGATCGCGCTCGGGGATGCGGACGTGATGGTGGCCGGTGGTACGGAATCTCCGATCTGTCGGATATCGCTCGCAGGCTTCGCCGCCTGCAAGGCGCTCTCGACCCAGCACAACGACAATCCTGAGAAGGCCTCGCGGCCCTATGACGCCGATCGTGACGGCTTCGTCATGGGCGAGGGTGCGGGCGTCGTCGTTCTGGAAGAACTGGAGCACGCAAAGGCGCGCGGTGCCAAGATCTACGCCGAAGTGATCGGTTACGGCCTGTCCGGCGACGCCTTCCACATCACTGCTCCGTCCGAAGACGGCGAAGGCGCTTACCGCTGCATGCAGATGGCGCTGAAGCGCGCGGGCGTCACGGCTGCGGACATCGACTATATCAACGCCCACGGAACATCGACGATGGCCGACACGATCGAGCTCGGCGCGGTCGAACGGCTGGTCGGAGACAGCGCTTCGAGGATCTCCATGTCCTCGACGAAGTCGGCGATCGGGCATTTGCTCGGAGCGGCCGGCGCGGTCGAGGCCATCTTCTCGGCGCTGGCAATTCGCGACAACATCGCCCCGCCGACGCTCAACCTCGACAACCCTTCCGTCGAGACGAAGATCGATCTCGTGCCGCATGTCGCGCGTAAGCGCGAGATCAATGTGGCCCTGTCGAACTCGTTCGGTTTCGGCGGTACCAACGCGTCGTTGATTCTGCGCCGTTACACCGGCCATTGATCCCTGGGGCGGGCGTGTTGCGACACGACTTGTCAAGTTAAGCGGAATTCGGCAAATCTTCCGATTTGCATCGACCCGCGATCCCGCTTTTTGCCGCAATGCTCACTACATGCTGTCGCCGGAGTGGCGACGACTCGGGGCCGCCTCCAAGGGCTATGTTCGCGCAAGCCACATCTGGTAATTATAGGATATTCATCGCTGGGCAGGCCGCTCCTTCACCGGAGCCATAGAGGCCGCCGTAACATTCACTGGTCGCCGGTCTAATCCGAAATTCGCACCGGCGGCGGTTTGAAAAGATTGCGAATTTCGGAATCGGGACAATCGTGAGCGACTCAAGCGATAACAGCGCGGTGCAATTCGGCCGCAATGAAACCGGGAGCAACGGGCCGATCATTCCGAAGTCGGCCAACGAAGCGCTGCGTCCCGAAAGAGTTCCCCATCCGCCGAAGCGTTCGCGCAAGGCCCGCAGCCAGGTCGTCATCTTTCTCAACTTCGTCATGACTGTGGTCGTCTTCGTGGCGCTCGCGGCCGCCGGGGCCGTCTATTATGCGATGCACGAATATGAGAAGCCGGGGCCGTTGGAAGCGAACAAGAACTTCATCGTTCGCAGCGGTGCGGGCATCAGCGAGATTGCCAGCAACCTGGAGCGCAACGAGATCATTACCGACAGCCGCGTATTTCGGTTCGTTTCGGAAGCCTATCTGAGCAACGACACCCTCAAGGCCGGCGAGTATGAAATCAAGGCACATGCATCGATGCAGGAGATCATGGAGCTTCTGAAGTCCGGCAAGTCGATCCTCTACTCCGTCTCGCTTCCGGAGGGTCTGACCGTGAAGCAGATGTTCCACAGGCTTGCCGACGACCCGGTTCTGGTCGGCGATCTGCCGTCGGAGCTGCCGCCCGAAGGCTCCCTGAAGCCGGACACCTACAAGTTCACCCGGGGAACCGAGCGTAACGAGATCGTCAAGCAGATGACCGCTGCCCAGAAGGCGCTGGTGCAGCAGATCTGGGAGAAGCGGGATCCGGACCTTCCCGTGTCGACCATAGAGGAATTCGTGACTCTTGCCTCGATCGTGGAGAAGGAGACCGGCCGCGCAGACGAGCGACCGCGGGTCGCTTCCGTGTTCATCAATCGCCTGGAAAAGGGCATGAGGCTGCAGTCGGATCCGACGATCATCTACGGCATCTTCGGGGGCGACGGCAAACCCGCCGAACGGGCAATCCTGAGGTCCGACCTAGACAAGCAGACGCCGTACAACACCTATCTCATCAAAGGTCTGCCGCCGACGCCGATCGCAAATCCGGGCCGGGCGGCGCTCGAAGCCGTCGCCAATCCGTCGCGCACGCCCGAACTCTACTTCGTCGCCGACGGCACTGGTGGGCATGTCTTTGCGGAGACGCTCGACGAGCACAATGCCAATGTGCGGCGCTGGCGCAAGCTCGAGGCGGAGAGGGCAGCGGAGGCGGCCAAGGCCACCGAGGCGGCACAGGATGCCGTCACGCAGACCGGGACCCAGCAATGATGCGTGTCGCCAAAAACTGCGCGGCGGTTTGAGTGAACGGCATGCACGAAAACAAAACCTGAAGCGCGTCGCATGAATTAAATGCGGCGCGCTTCAGCCTCATGTGGACGGCCTCGGCGCGGCGCGGATATTGCTTGCGGAGTTCGGCGCTGTCGCCATAGTGCTTCCCTCAACGACAATGGCTCTCCTCGGAGGCGCAGAGGTCGTTGTGCTTATCGAATCACTGCCAACGGAGGAAACGATGCCGCTCCAATCGATGACCGGCTTTGCCAGGACAGAGGGGAGCAGCGGACGGTATCGCTGGGCCTGGGAACTCCGTTCGGTCAACGGCAAAGGTCTCGACATGCGGCTTCGCTTGCCGCCGGGACTGGAACGTATCGAGCCCGACTGCCGCCGCCTTGCCTCGCAGTATTTCTCGCGAGGGAACTTGCAGGTCGGCCTTTCGCTGAGCGGTACTGAAGCTTCGACGGCGGCAGTTCTCAACGAGGAAGCGCTCGCCGCCGTCCTGAAGCTTCGCGAACGATTGGGTGATGTTATCGACCCGGCGCCGCTCAAACTCGATACGTTGCTTTCCATTCGCGGCATTGTCGACTTCCGCGAGCCGGAGGAGAGCGAGAACGAGCGCGCGGAACGCGACGCGGAGATACTCGCCGGCCTGGAGGGCGCGCTCGCCGATCTGCGGACGATGCGGGAGGAAGAGGGCAAGGCGCTCGGGCAGGTGTTGCTCGCCCAGGTGGATCGCATCGAGAAGCTTACCGCCGTCGTCGAAAACGATCCGTCCCGCAGCCCGCAGGCGATCGCCGACAGGCTGGCGCAGCAGGTTTCGGTGATCATGGCCAACGCGTCCGGAATCGACCGCGAAAGGCTGCATGCGGAGGTCGCGCTGCTTGCGACGAAGGCCGACCTTCGAGAGGAGCTCGATCGGCTGGGCTCGCATATTGGGGCTGCCCGCGACCTCCTGACAAAGGGCGGGCCGGTCGGACGCAAGCTCGATTTCCTTGCACAGGAATTTAACCGCGAATCGAATACCGTCTGTTCGAAATCGAATGCCGCCGCCGTGTCTGCCGCCGGTATCGAATTGAAGGTCGTGATCGACCAGTTCCGCGAACAGGTTCAGAATCTGGAGTAGGATATGAAACCGGCGACCGTTTCGCCCCTCAAAATCGCTCGCCGCGGGCTGATGCTCGTGATTTCATCGCCCTCAGGTGCGGGGAAGTCTACGATCGCGCGCAACCTGCTTGAGGCTGATCCGGACTTGAGCATTTCAGTGAGCGTGACGACGCGTTCGCGGCGGCCGAGCGAGATCGAGGGGCGACACTATTTTTTTAAGTCGATCCGCGAGTTCGAGGCGCTGAGGGCAACGGACTCGCTGCTCGAATGGGCCGAGGTGCACGGCAATTACTACGGCACGCCGCGTGACGCCGTCGAAAAGGCGATGGGCGAAGGGCGGGACATGCTCTTCGACATCGATTGGCAGGGCGCCCAGCAGTTGCAGGAAAAAATGGCGGGCGACGTGGTATCGATCTTCATCCTGCCGCCGTCCATGGCGGAGCTGCAGTCGCGGCTCCACCGGCGCGCCGAGGATAGCGAAGAGGTCATCGCGACCCGGCTCGCCAATTCGCGCGCCGAAATCGAGCACTGGCGCGAATATGATTACATCGTGGTCAACGACGACCTCGACCGGGCCTTCTCCTCCGTCAGGGCGATCGTCGAAGCCGAGCGCCTTCGCCGCGACCGGCGACCCGGCCTCTTCGAATTCGTCAACGGATTGCTGACGGAAAATCCTCTCTGAGCGCCGCTTGTACCTTCGCCCCGCTTGCGCGGAGAAGGGGCCGGCAGGCGGATGAGGAGGCCTTGGACCTGCGGTGCGGCGCTGTCGCGACCTTCTCCGCCGGGCGTTCGCGCGACAAGGCGGACGACAATGAATTCGTGTTGCTCTAAGTCGGCGAATTCCTGAAGGCCGAATAGAGCGCGGTCCCCTCGAAACGTCCTATAAGCCGGCTTGCTTTCCCGCAGCAGACATGGGTGTAACGCCCGCTCCTCCTACCCTCATTCCTGTGCCTGTCACAGGAATCCAGCCAGCCCAAGTCCTTGGGCCGGAAAGGTTTTTCCGCACCGCAGACGCGGCGCTGCTGGATCTCTGGGACAAGCACAGAGATGAGGGCGAGGGTGGGTTGTGTGCGTCAAGTTCTGCAAAATTGGGCGGTCATGCGTGCTGGTCATGCGGCGTGACGGAGTGCGAGTTTCCTGTGCTGTCGCAGCGTCCGGCTCTACAGACAATTGGCCAGTCGGCAAAATTCTTCGACGGTCAGGGTTTCCGCGCGGCGTTGCGGATCGATATCCGCCTTTGCAAGCAGCGCCTCGCCACCGAGGGGTTTCAGGCTCTGGCGAAGCATTTTGCGCCGTTGGCCGAAGGCTGCCTGGGTGACCTTCTCAAGGATCGCGGGCGAGCAGGGAATTGGAGTCTCGACAGGCTCGAGATGGACGACCGTCGATGTCACTTTGGGCGGCGGTGTGAAGGCCTGCGGCGGCACGTCGAATGCCAGACGCGCCTTTGTCCGCCAGCCGCAGAGGACGCCGAGCCTGCCGTAGTGATCGTCATCGGCGCCGGCGACGATCCTCAGTCCGACCTCACGCTGGAACATCAGCGTCATGGATTGCCAGAAGGGCGGCCAGTGCCCCGGCAGCAGCCAGTTGACGAGAAGTTGTGTGCCCACATTGTAAGGAAGATTGGCGATGATGCGCACCGGGCCGTCGGCAAGCGCTTCGAAATCCACCTTCAGCGCGTCGCCCTCGATGATGTCGAGCCGTCCCGGATAATGGGCGCCGATCTCGGCGAGTGCCGGCAGGCAGCGCGAATCGCGCTCGATCGCGACGACCTTCTTTGCCCCAAGAGCGAGGATCGCCCGTGTGAGGCCGCCGGGACCCGGACCGACTTCGATCACCGTCACGTCCTCCAGCGGGCCGGCGGTGCGCGCGATCTTCTGGGTAAGGTTGAGATCGAGGAGGAAATTCTGGCCGAGCGCCTTCTTCGCGTCGAGACCGTGCCGCTGGATGACGTCGCGTAGCGGCGGCAGACCGTCGAGAGTCGCCATCAGCGCTTCGTCCCGCCGGCATTGCGGGCAAGTTCTGCTGCAAGCCGCAGTGCCGCAAGGAGGCTTTCCTCGCGCGCGATCCCTTTCCCGGCCAGACTGAAAGCGGTCCCGTGATCCGGTGAGGTTCTGATGAAGGGCAGGCCCAGCGTGACATTGACGCTGTCGTCGAAACCGAGCGCCTTGGCCGGTATCAATGCCTGATCGTGATACATGCAGATGGCGACGTCGTAGCTCTCTCTCGCGCGATCGTGAAACATGGTGTCCGCGGGCAAGGGTCCGACGGCGTCCAGCCCCTCGGCGCGCAGGCGATCGATGACCGGCCGAATGACGGCATCGTCCTCGCGGCCGAGCGCGCCACCTTCGCCCGCATGCGGATTGAGACCGGCAATCGCCAGGCGCGGCGAGGGCAGGCCGAAACGGCTCCTGAGGTCCGCCGCGGTGATCGTGCAGGTCTCGTAGATCAAATCCGGCGTCAGAGCAGCTGGAACGTCCTTGAGCGGGATGTGGATCGTGACCGGGACCGCGCGCAGCTTCGGTCCTGCCAGCATCATCACCGGAAGGGCGGCAACGCCGGTTGCGCGCGCGGCGAGGTCCGCGAGATATTCGGTGTGGCCCGGGAAGCGGAACCCCGCCTCGTAGAGCACTGCCTTGGCAATCGGATTGGTAGCGAGGGCGGACGCTTCTCCCGCCAGAACGAGCCGGACGGCGGTGTCGATTGCATCGGTAACCGCGGAAGCATTCGCCGCATCGGGATTACCGGGGATCACGGGGGCAGGGGAGCGGACCGGCCAAACGGGCAGCGCCTCCTGGAAAGCGGCGACGGCCCCGAGACAATCGGTCTCGCATATCGGAACGGTCCGGCCCAGAAGCTTGGCACGGGCGGATAGCACCGCCGGATCGCCCACATAGAGAAACGGCGGCGTCGGCCGATCGGCCCGCTTCGCCCATACGGAAAGAGTGATATCCGGGCCGATCCCGGCCGGATCGCCCATGGTCAGGGCGACCGGCCCGATGCTCGTCTCGCTCATACTGGCTCGTTATTTGTTGACGATCTGCGCCTTCGAGCGCAGTTCTTCAAGATATTTGGCACTGTTCGGGTCTTCCCCCTCGGCCCTCTTCTTGCCGAGATCCTCGGCGCGGAAGACGATCTCGGCGGCAGCGTCGTCGTTGACCTGGCGTTTCTTGCAGATTGCCAGATACTCGACGCCTTTCTCGGTAACGCGCGTACCCGTCGTCATGCCGTCGCCGGCTTTTTCGACGAGCGGCTTCCAATCCTCGGGCAGTTGCTGTGCAAGAATTCGGCCGAGGTTGCGAATCGAGACGTCGCGGTAGTCCGCCGCGAAGGCCTTTGAGGTGTCGCAGCCCGGGAACTTCGAGCGCGAGGCGTTGGCTTCGGCCTGCCGTTTCGCCGTGATGGCCCCACGCTTCGATTCGGGAATGACGAAAATGACCTGCTGCAGGAAATACTCCGTCGTGACCGGCTTGGTGCCGCCGCCCTGCATCATGCGCTTGACGAGGTCGCCGCCGGAGAGGCGGTTGGCGCTGCCGTAGCGGAAGTTGACGACGCGCGGCCAACTCATCTGGACTGCGATAAACTGCTTGAAATGGTCGATGCCGACGCCGGCCTGATCAAGAATCTTGCCGAGCTGCTCGGGTGAAAGCTTGTTGCCGGCGGCGAAACGCGCAAAGGCGGCATCGACCTCTTCCGTGCTGACGGACTGCTGAACGCGCGCGATCTCGGTGCGTTTCAGTACCTCGTCGACGAGCTGCTGCTTGGCTTCGGCCGCGCCGCCGCTTTGCCGCTGGAGCCGAAGGAAGGCGACCCGCTTGGCGACGTCGCCGGAGGTGATCACCGTGCTGTTGACGACCACCTCGACCGTACTCGCCGCCCTTACCGTGGAAGCCGTACCCGCTGCGACACTCAGCGCACCCGACAGTGCAACCGCCGAAAGCAACCTCACGATCGCGTTTTTCCCGCCCATCATCATTCCCCTGCTCGTTCTGCCTCCCGTTGCCGGCGGCTTCAGTTGCCACACTGCGGACTTGCTACGGAAAGCTCTGCGCGTCTTGCAAGACGCGCGGCGCCGTAGGTGTCAATGTGAGGCAAATGCATAATACATGCGGCCAAACAATGACAAGACCGCATGATCGATTCACGCCAGAGCACCGCGCGTCCGAACGGACGCACAAAGGACGCTTTACCTATGGAATCGACCCGCCCTTTCCGAAAATCGATTCCGATTTTCGGAAAGGGCGGGTCGTGGCCACCTTAGAAGTAGTCCAGCTCGTCGAACTTGGTGTCGCCGACATAGACGTCACCGAGCGTGCGGAAGCTGATGCGGGCGCCGATCGACCAGTCGTTCGCAAGCGAACTGTCGGTGTCCCGCTCCTGCTTGTAGACGATCGAGAACAGTGTGTCCTGGTCGTCATAGGTGATGCCGAGGCCGTTGCGGGAGACGACGCCCGCGTCGATGTCGTAGGTCACCGCGCCGAATACCGACCAATATTCGTGGAACCGGTAGGCGGCTGCTGTCTGGATTTCGTCCTGATCGAACGGTGAGCCATAGGTCGGCTGCGCTTCGATCCGCGTATAGGTAAGAGCGGCCTGCCAGTTCAGCCCGAGATAGCCGACCGTGGCATCGGCCCGGCGCAGCGAGAAGTCGCTTTCGTCCAGCCGTCCCGAGAGGCTCGCCATCAGACCGGACGGGGCATCGATACCCAACATGGCGACATAGTCGGAACTGTCGGTTTCGAGGCCCGAATCCGCCCCGGCCTTGACGAGATCGTCCGTCGCGAAGGAATTGAGGCCGCCAAGATGAAACGACTGACCGGCAATGGCGCGCAGACCGTAGCCACTGTCGAAGCTTCCAGTATAGCGCAGACCGATATTCGCGCGTGTCCCGCCCTCGATGCGATCGTAACCGGAGAATTTGTCGCGATCGAAGAGATTGGTCGCATCGAAGACGAAACTCTGCGCGTCTTCGTTCGGCAATCCGCCCGCATATTGCTCGTCCGGACGCGCATATAGCTGCCCGATAGGTTCGAGAACGTGGCTGCTCGTCTCTCCAGCGAAGAGGATCGGGTAGCGCGCCTCGAGACCGGCGGTCAACATCCTGCGCGTCTCGGCGTCGCTGCTGGTGAAGTTGCCGGTATAACCGACCGGGTCATCCACATTCATGCCGAGGGCATCGCCGCGTGCCGCCAGCAGCGGTGTCAGCACAAGTCCGCCGGGCGCAATGAAGGTCCGCTTCCATTCGAGTTCGCCGGTGAGTCTGTGCGAGGTGCCCTCGAGCCCACGGAAGCGCTCGACACCCAGCACATTCACCTTGTCGAGGCGGTTGCGCTTGATGTTGGTCAGGTTGAAATCGGCGTTGAGTTCGCCGCCCAGGATCGGCTCCGGTGCAGTGTAGGAATAATCGAGGACCTGCGCGATCGGCTGCTTGTTTTCGTCGATGCTGTCCGGGTCGGCATCCTGAATGTCGAAATAGAAGGCCCGCAGGTCGAAATAGTTGCGTTTGCCGAGGCCGGTCAGATAAGCCTGGTTCACATAGGTCGTGCCGTCGAAGGTCGACAGATCGTAGGTCTTGGCGAAGTTGTTGTCCGACTGGACAAGGACGTTCCAGCCGAAGCTCCAGCGGGGATTGATCTCGAATTTGCCCCGCGAGGCGATCATGCCGCGATTTGTTTCCAGCGCGTCCACGGTTCCCGGTGTGAACTGCTCCCTGTCCATCTGGCTGATGCCGGCAACGTTCAGCGTATGCAGGCCGTTGTGGAACTGCTGCCGGAACTCACCTTCGAGGAGGAAACCCTGGCGGGTCAGCCCGGTGCCGGTGATCGTCGCGTCCATATAGGGCGAGATTGCCCAGTAATAGGGCACCCCCACGCCGGCGCCGAGCTTTTGCGTGTAGCGGAACTGCGGGAACAGGAAGCCGCTCTTGCGCTTGACCGTATGATCCGGGATTTCCATCACCGGAATGTAGGCGATCGGCTTGCCGAAGAGCTCGAAATAGGCGTGCTCTAGCCGAATGGTACGGGTGCGTCCGTTCTGAATGATGCGCTGGGCCTTGATGTGCCACAGAGAGCGGTGTTCCGGCTTGGTATTGCACGGAGTGCATGCGGTGTAGACGGCCTTGTTGAGGATGAATTCCTCGCCATTGCGTCTTTCGCCGGTTTCCGCCGCCAGACGCGTCAGATCGGTCGTTTCGATCCTGAGGGCCTGGACGAAGCCGTTGCCGAAGTCGTCGGTGACGTCCATGCTGTCGGCGTAGACGATGTTGCCGCCCGGCTCGATGAGCTGGATGTCGCCGGTTGCGAGGATACGGCCGGATTTCTGGTCGTAATCGACCTGCCGGGCGACCATCCTATAGCCGCCGTATTCGATCTGGACATTGCCGCGCACGGTCACCTTTTCCGTGTCGCGATTGTATACGAGCTCATTGGCGGTCAGCAGCAGCTTGGCGTCGGCAGGGATATTCGACTGCAGATCGTCGATTCGCGCCGCTGCATCCTGCGCCCTGGCGGGCGCATTCATTCCGATGGCAAGCATATGCAGCGCCACGCCTGCAAGCAGGGCAGCGTTGGTAAGCTTCATGCGTTTGCGGTTGCCTGCCGCCACTAGCCATCCTCCTGATGCAGTAGAATCGTCGAGCCCAGCGCCATCGCTACAACAACCGGCAACCAGGCTGCAACGAACGGGGGCACAATGCCGCTGCTCCCGAATGCTTTGACAAGCACGGTGACGACATAAAGCACGAAGCCCGACAGGATTCCACCGAGAATCACCGACCGAGATTGATTGAACCGGCTAAATTTTAACGAGACGCAGGCGGCAATCAGCGTCATTGCCACGAGCAGCAGCGGCAGCGATATGAGAGAGTGAAATTGCGTTTCCAGGCCGTTGGTGGAAAAGCCGAAGGACCGCGCCACTTCGATTTTCCGCGGAAGGTCAAAAAACTGAATGGAATCAGCCTTTGCCAGACGTTCCTGAACGAAATCCGGCTTCAGATTGGTGCGAAGCTGTGCCGTTTCCATACGACGCGGCAGGCGCCCGACTTCCGTCTCGACGACGCCGTTAAGAAGCCAGTAACCATCTTCGAGTTTCGCCGACTTCGCGTCCTGCCGGAGCGTGATTGTGCCCTGTGGATCGAAGTGGATAACGGTCACGTTGATCAGTTCGGTGCCGCCGTTCTGGACGGAGCGAGCGCCGATGATCGTGTCGGTACCGTCGTAAATCTGCCGGAGCCAGGGAATCGAGTTCGCTGCGGCCGAACGGGTCGAGCCCCACTCCGCCTCCAGCGCTTCCGCCTTCTTGGTTCCCCAGGCGGCAAGCGGGTTGATCACGATTACGGCAAGCACGCCGAAGAGCAGGGCGCCGACGACGAACGGACGCAGGAATTGCCACACGGAAATGCCGGCCGCCCGGGTTACGACGAGCTCATAGCGTCGGTTGAGGGAGATCAATGCAGCCATCGCCGCGAAAAGCGCGACGAAGGGCACCGTTTGCTGCAGGATCGTCGGAATGCGGAACGTGGTCATCAGCAGCGCGCCCGACACCGTGTAGTGCGGCAGGTTCGACATGCGGCTGGTCAGCTCGCTGAAGTCGATTATGAAGACCAGCGCGAAAATTCCAACGAGAAACCAAAACGTAGTGCGTGCATAACGCGTGAAAAAATAGCGTCCGAGCGTGTTGAAAATCATGAGGGCTGCTCCCCGTCGGCGCCCGCCGGCCGCACGAGCCGAAGCCTGACCATGAGGTCCGTGAGCTTTTCCTGCCAGGTCATGGGAATGTCGAGGCGCCGGTTGCTGGCAAGCTGCTGTATGGCAAGCGCTCCCGTCACCAGCGGGATCAGATACATGAGCGGCACGAACAATACGGAATCCTCGGCGCTGTTGGCCGCGTAGAAGGTCATCCACCGGATGACCAGAGCCGCTCCAAGGGCGCTGACCATCGGGTGCACCCGTGCTTCGCGGTGCGACCGGGCATCGCTGCTGACCACGAGTGCAATGAGGCCGAACAGCAGCGGAAAGGTCCATTCGGTGAAGCGCCGGTGCAGTTCCGCCGCAAAGGCGCGCGGAGCTCTCCTGTAGGCTTCATCGTCGGGATCGGGGTTAAGCAGATAGAAGAGATCGCGATCCTTGGCGCGGATATTGGCCTCTCCCGCCATCCTGGTCAGGTCGGTCAGATCGAAGGCGTAGGAATCGAACTTGATGATGGAAACGTCGCCGTCCGGCAGCTTGCGGTGGACCTCTCCGTCCTTCATCACGAGCGCGGAGCGTTCCTCGTCGACGGCGCCTTCGCGCGCATAATAGACGAGCTCGAAATTCGGATCGCGCGCATCGGCGACGAAGATGCCTTGCAGCACGCCGCCGCTGCGGCGGGCGCCGACCTGGACGTAAAGCCCGTCGGTAATCTTGCGGAATGCGTTCTCCTGGACGACGGAGGCGAGCAGGTCCGCATGGGCCGTCGCGATCATCTTGCGTACCGCAACGCGCGAATATGGCTCGACGAAATTGTCGATCGTGAAGGAGAGGACGCTCAGTCCTGCCGCGAGAAACATCACCGGCCGGATGATGGACATGCGCGAACTGCCGGCGGCACTGAGCACCGTAAGCTCCGAATCGGTGTTCATCGCGCTCAGCGTCTGAGTCACGCCGATCACCAGGGCAAAAGGCAGAATGATCGGCACGACCGACGGCAGAATCAGCGTCGCGAGCTTCAGGAAGGCGATGATCGACTGACCGCTGTCGGTAACGAGATTGACATTGGTGAGCGCCTGGGTGGTCCACACGATGCCCATCAACGGCAGGAGCGTCGCCAGGAACATGATCGTGGCGCGCCGGAATATGTAGCGTTCGATCAGCTTCATAGCCGTATCGGGTCCCAGGTCCTGCTCAAATTCACATGCCGTTCGGTTGCGGACGATTGTGCAATTTCTTGCCAGCCGATGTGGTCGTCTTCGTCCTCGCGCCGCGAATCGGAATCTGCGGCAACAGGGAAAATATAAGCCGAAGAACTTCGGTTAACCGCATGTAAACATGTGCGAGCATCTTGCCAAGCGCCTGAAAAGCGAGAAGGGTGCGCCCCACAGCTTCGATCACCGCCGACGTTGCGAATGTCGGTCACTGTAGCCGTCCGGTAACAGGCCGGGCGCCACCGTAAGAAAGTGCCTGGAGTCCTGCATGCCGATGAAATTCGAGTTTTCTTTCAGCAAATCCCACCGCCCGGCCGGCGGCGTCGCGGTTCTCCTGCAGGTTGCAGGAGCCAAGGAGGCAGCGGGGGCGGCTGTCGTCGATCCGGAGGGCGTCCTGGCGAAGGCGGCGAAGATCGGGAAGTTCACGGGCAAGGCGCTCTCGACCCTCGACGTCATCGCGCCACACGGCTCGCCGGCCGACCGGATTGTCCTGCTCGGCCTGGGGGACGCGGGCGGAGTCGGCGATCACGACTGGCTGAAGGCCGGTGGTGCCGCGGCTGCGAAATTGCGGTCTGCCGAAAAGATCACGGTTTTCCTCGATGCGCCGGGGCTCGAAGTCACCGGCAAGGCAGCCGCCGACTTTGCCCTTGGCATGGAAATGAATGCCTACGGCTTCGAGAGCTACAAGACCCGGAAATCGGATGACGAACCGAAGGCAGCGCAGAAACCGGTGAAGGTCACCATCGTCACCGGAACAGTGATCGCAGCGAAAAAGGCCTTTATGACGGCCCAGGCGGTCGGTGAGGGCGTGTTTCTGGCGCGCGATCTCGTCAACGAGCCCGCCAATGTGCTGGGCCCCGTGGAGTTCGCGGCGCGCGCGAAGGACCTGGAAAAACTCGGCGTCGACGTCGAGATCCTGACCGAGAGGGAGATGAAGAAGCTCGGCATGGGCGCACTCCTCGGCGTAGCGCAAGGCTCGTCCCGTCCGCCGCGGCTGGTCGTCATGCAGTGGAAGGGCGGAAAGGCCAAGGAAAAGCCGGTCGCGTTCATCGGCAAGGGGGTCGTCTTCGACACCGGCGGCATCTCGATCAAGCCCGCTTCCGGCATGGAGGAAATGAAGGGCGATATGGGCGGGGCGGCGGCAGTCACCGGCCTGATGCATGTCCTTGCCGCGCGCAAGGCAGCCGTCAATGCCATAGGTATCATCGGGCTCGTGGAGAACATGCCGGACGGAAGTGCGCAGCGGCCGGGCGACATCGTGACGTCCATGTCCGGGCAGACGATCGAGGTGATCAACACCGACGCCGAGGGCAGGCTCGTCCTCGGCGATGCACTCTGGTACTGCAATGACCGCTTCAAGCCGCAGCTGATGATCGATCTCGCAACACTGACCGGCGCGATCATGGTAGCGCTCAGCAATCATTACGCGGGGCTGTTCTCGAACGACGACCGGCTGGCAGAGCAGTTGCTCGCCGCCGGTTTGGCGACGCAGGAGCGACTGTGGCGGATGCCGCTCGGCAAGGAATACGACAAGATGATCGACAGCAAGTTCGCCGACATGAAGAACACCGGCGGCCGGCACGGCGGCTCGGTCACCGCGGCGCAATTCCTGAAGCGCTTCGTCAAGGACACGCCCTGGGCGCATCTCGACATCGCCGGCACCGCCATGGGCTCGCCGACCGACGAGATCAACCAGTCATGGGGCTCTGGCTTCGGCGTTCGTCTCCTCGACCAGCTGGTGCGCGCGAACTACGAATCGTGACCGTACGCCCGAGATCGGAATGACCGAGATCCTTTTTTACCACCTGACGGAATCGAAGCTCGAGGACGCCCTGCCGCCGCTGCTCGACAAGAGTATCGAGCGCGGCTGGCGGGTGGTCGTGCAGACGATAGACGCCGAAAGGCGCGATGCGCTGGATACGCATCTATGGGTCTATCGGGACGACAGCTTCCTGCCGCACGGTACGGACGCTGGCGATTTCGTGGCGGAGCAACCGATTCTCGTCGTTGCCGATGAAGGCAACGGGAATGCCGCGACGGTGCGCTTCCTCGTCGACGGCGCCGAGCCGCCGCCGGTTTCCGAATATGAGCGGGTTGTTTTCATGTTCGACGGCTACGACCAGCAACAGCTCGAGGCAGCGCGCGATCAGTGGAAGCGGCTCAAGGGCGAGGGGCACAATCTCACCTACTGGCAGCAGAACCGTGACGGAAGGTGGGAAAAGAAGGCGTGATCGATCGAGTGTCGATGGCCTGTGACAGACCCCTCCCCAGAAGGGGCGGGGCTGGGATGGGGGCAAAGCCCCATCCTATTAATCGTGGAATGCCTCGACGAATTTGCGTCGGCCGAGCATGAAGGCGTCGGCGACATGGCGGAGCGGCGCCAGGTCGACATCCGATCTGCCGGCTTTGATGATCTCGGCGAAACGCCGATAGAGCATGGGGTACTCCTGCTCGGGCTCCTCGTGGACGATCTTGCCGTCTATCGCGAGTTTGGCGCCGCCCTCGGAGAGAACCATCTCGCCCGCTTCGGTCACAGCAACGATGTCCCAGCTCTGCTTGCCCGTCTGGCGCCAATCGAACTCGGCAGCAACATCGAGCTTTTCGGCATCGCTGAACGCGATCGCGGCCGCGATCGGCGCGTCCCGGTTCTCGGGAAATTCGAGCGTCGCGGAAGTGATGAAGACCGGCCGGGGCAGGATGTGGGTCATGATCGAGAGCGCATTGATGCCCGGGTCGAAGACGCCCAGCCCGCCGGCTGCCCAGATCCACTCCTGGTTCGGATGCCAGTGGCGAACATCTTCCTTCCAGATGATCCGGACGTTGCGAATCGCGGTTGACGCCAGAAACGCCTTCGCCGCTTCGACTGCCGGCGCATAGCGCGAGTGCCAGCTCGCGAAAAGCGAAACGCCTTTCTCGTCCGCCAGTGCCTCCAGGTCCGCGACCTCGCTCAATGTCGCGCCCGGCGGCTTTTCGAGGAAGACATGCTTGCCGGCGGCAAGTGCGGTACGCGCCGCCTCATAGCGGTATTGCGGCGGCATGCAGAGCGAAACCGCCTCGACCCCCGGCACGGCTTCGAGCATGGCCTCGATCGACTTGAAATTGTCGATGCCGTCCACCGTTCCGTGGCGGCTTGCGGCTGCGATCAGGCGGTAGTTCGCGTTCTTCGCAAGCGCCGGCAGATGTTGGTCGCGCACGATCTTGCCGACGCCAACGATGGCAATGTTGATTGGGGACATGGTGTTTTCCGCCCTGATTAGTATGATTAATCCCGGACCCTTTTAGCAGATTGCGAAATGCCGACAAGCCGGCATGCCGTTGCAAAAATTAGCCTAGCCGCTTGGGTGGACAAGATGGAACCCAAATCTATCTTGTCGGTCTTCTTGCCTCTCGAGGGTTTCTTCGGAGCGAAGTCAGGATTTCAGATGACACATATTCGTCTTGCGACACGGGCCGAGCTCGACACGATCATCGACTGGGCCGCCAGGGAGGGATGGAACCCCGGGCTCGAGGATAGCAACGCTTTCTGGGCCGCGGATCCAGAAGGCTATTGGGTCGCGGTCGAGCAAGAGCGTCTTGCCGCTTCCATTTCGCTCGTGCGCTATGGCAGCGGTTACGCATTTCTCGGCTTCTTCATCGCCGACCAGGAGTATCGGGGCAGGGGCATCGGCCTCGATCTCTGGAAGTGGGCAATTGCAAGGGCCGAGGGGCGGACCATCGGCCTCGACGGGGTCATGGGCCAGCAGGAAAACTATCGGAAGTCGGGTTTCGGCTGGTCGCATGCGAACATCCGCTACGGCGGCGTGGTGAACGTGACCGAGCCGCCCGGCACCGAGCTTGTCGACGTGGCGCCGGTGCATGCGTCGTCACTTATCGATTATGACATGAGGTTCAATCCAGCGCGGCGCGAGGCATTTCTGCGCGAATGGACCAAGCAGTTGCAGACGCGCAGAAGCGTGGTCCTGCTGCGAGACGGGGCGATCGCCGGTTACGGAACGATCCGGAAGTGCCGCGAAGGCTACAAGATCGGTCCGCTGCTCGCCGACAGCGAGACCGGTGCCGATCTCCTGTTTCGCAAGCTCGCAACCGGCATCGGCGGGGAACGGGTCTTTCTGGACGTCCCCGAGCCGAATGCGTCCGCCCGAGCACTTTGCACGCGCTACAACATGAAGCCGGTGTTCGAGACCGCCCGCATGTATCGCGGACCGGCACCCGATCTGCCGCTTGCACGGATTTACGGGATTACAACCTTCGAACTCGGTTAAATCCAACTCTTTGCAACAGGTTCGCCGGCTGACTACCCCGCCATCGCTTCCTCGTATTCCGCCGACAACTCCAGCCATTGCTCTTCCGCAGCAGCAAGCTTTTCGACGGCATCGGCGCGCTCCTTGGCGCGTTGAGCCGCTTTTGCCGGGGCCTTCTCGTAAAGCGCGGGATCTGCAAGCTCGGCATCAAGTGCCTGAATCACTTTCTCCAGTTTGCCTGTCAAGGACTCGATCTCATTGATCTTTTTCCTGAGCGGCGCCAGTGAGGCTCGCCTGTCGGCATTGACCTTTCGCTGGTCTGCCTTGGAGAGCGCCTCGTCCGATCCGTTCACCCTGGCTTTGTCATCCTTGGACTTCGGCCCGCCGACGATCAGCCCGCGGTAGTCCTCGAGATCGCCGTCGTAATTCGCGACGGTTCCATCGCGCACCAGCCACAGCCGGTCGGCCGTCGCCTCGATCAGGTGGCGATCGTGGGAGATGAGGATGACCGCGCCGGAGAAATCGTTGAGAGCGGCGATCAGTGCGTTGCGGCTGTCGATGTCCAGATGGTTGGTGGGCTCGTCCAGGATAAGCAGACTTGGCGCCTCGAAGGCGGCAAGGCCCATGAGAAGCCGCGCCTTTTCGCCACCGGAGAGATCCTTGGCCGCGGTGTCCATCTTCTCGGTCGCAAGTCCCATTTGCGCCACGCGGGAGCGCACTTTCGCTTCCGGCGCTTCCGGCATACGGCGGCGGACGTGCTCCACGGCACTCTGCGTCGGCACGAGATCGTCGAGCTGATGCTGGGCGAAGAAGCCCACCTTCAGTCCCGGGGCGATCCGCACCTCGCCGGTTTCCGCGCGGAGGCGTCCGGCGATGAACTTCGCAAAGGTGGACTTGCCGTTACCGTTGGATCCGAGCAACGCGATCCGGTCGTCCGCATCGATGCGCAGATTGAGCCTCTTCAGGATAGGCTTGCCGGGTTCGTAGCCGACCGAGCCTCCCTGGATGGCGACGATCGGCGAGGCCACCTGCTTCTCCGGATCCGGAAAGGTGAAGCCCTGGACATGGTCTTCGATCACGGCTGCAACGGTGCCCATCCGCTCCAATGCCTTGATGCGGCTCTGGGCCTGACGGGCCTTGGAAGCCTTGGCCTTGAAGCGATCTATGAAGCTTTGCAGATGCTTGCGGGCCGCCTCGTTCTTGGCCTTCGCCTTCATCTGCAGTTCGTCCGCTTCCGCCTTCTGCCGCTCGAACTGATCGTAGGAGCCGCGGTAGAAGGTGAGCTTCTTCTTGTCGAGGTGAACGATCGCGTTCACCGCGGTGTTCAGGAGGTCGCGATCGTGGCTGATGATGATCACGGTATGCGGATAACGGCGAATATAGTCCTCGAGCCACAGCGTTCCTTCGAGGTCGAGATAGTTGGTCGGCTCGTCCAAAAGCAGCAGATCGGGCTCGGAAAAAAGGACCGCGGCAAGCGCCACGCGCATGCGCCAGCCACCGGAAAAGGAGGAGGCGGGACGTCTCTGCGCCTCGTGGTCGAAGCCGAGACCGGCAAGAATGCTTGCCGCGCGCGCTTCAGCCGAATGAGCGCCGATGTCGGTGAGCCGCGTCTGGATCTCGGCGATCCGGTGCGGGTCGATCGCCGTTTCCGCCTCCGCGATGAGCGCCGTACGTTCTTTGTCGGCCTTGAGCACGATTTCTATCAGAGGTTCTTCCGTCCCCGGCGCTTCCTGTGCGACCTGCCCGATCCGCGCGTTCTTCGGCAAGGAAACACTGCCGGCTTCCACCGCAAGCTCGCCGGTGATGATCCGGAACAGAGTCGACTTGCCGGCGCCGTTGCGTCCGACGAGCCCGGCCTTCGTGCCCGCCGGAAGCGTCACGGAAGCGTTATCGATGAGCAGGCGGCCCGCAATGCGGGCGGAGAGGCCGGATATCTGGATCATCCGGGCCTTTTGCCCGGACTTTTTCGGGAAGGCAAGAGGCTCGCACCATTGCTGCCGCGATCGCTCGGATAAGGATGCCGAGGGCATTTTCAAGGGAAGATTGTTATGGATTCATGGACAACGTGTTCCGATAATCAATACTTCCCATCCTCATCATGAGGCCCCACATCTTTCACCGGAGAGCATGAGAGTGCTCTTCTGACCCTTTGATCGGACCGGGCGCCATCGGCGAGGCCACCGCGTCCGGAATGGTGCCGATCAAGGCGGTCGCGACGAAACCTTCGTTCAAGCGAACGACCGATCAGGAGTGATGATCATGAGGAACGCAATCCATACTGCTCTCGCCGCCACCCTCGTTGCCACAGCCGTTCTCGGCGGAGCTTCCGCAGCCTTTGCCGGCGGCAGCTATTATCAGGGTGTCAGCGACAAGCCGCTCTACACCGAACGCGCAGCGCGAACCGGTGACCAGACGGCCGTTCGCCGTGCTGACGGCTCTCTCGACCGTACGTCAACCGGTTCCGTCGGCTATGCTTCGCAGCCGGAGGTCGTTTCCGGCGGTGAAGGCGAATATTACCAGGGCCTCAGCCGCTAAGGCCACAGCCGACGAGTCACGGAGCAGGCGCGGCCTCCCACGCGCCCTCTTGCTCCGCCCGAACGAAAGGCCCGGTTCCCCGAACCGGGCCTTTCGTGCTCGGAGTGGCCTTTTGGAACGGCGCCCTCCCGCGCGGAAAATCGTTTCGCACGAAGTCCTGTATTTGCTTCGCCTTTATACTTGACGATCAGAGTCAGCAATAATATGCCGCCTTGCTAAAATGGAGGTGGTTTTGGGCGGCTCGGGCGAACTTTCGGTGTCTCCGTTCAGTGTTGCAAGTCTGGCTGCGCGGGGCGACCGGCCGGCGCTGCTTTTGCGCGGCGGGCGGATCGTGAGTTACCGCGAGCTTGCAGAACGCATCGACCGGCTTGCTTGTCAGTGGAGCGGCGATCGCGGAGTGGTCATAATCGAGGCCGATCTTTCCGAACACGCTATCGTCGCTTATCTCGCAGCACTCGAGGCGGGCCACGCGGTTGCCCTGTGCGGCACCGCTTCCATGGTCAAGGATCGCGACGTTTTCAAACCGGAATATTGCTACCGCCGCGTCGACGGCCGCTGGCGCATGGAGCGGCTGGCGGGAGATGCGATCGCGCCGCATCCCGACCTTGCCGTCCTGCTCTCGACGTCCGGCAGTACCGGGCACGGAAAATGGGTGCGGCTGTCGCACATGAATATCCAGTCCAATGCGCGATCGATTGCGGAATATCTCGGCTTGACGGCAGCGGACCGAGGCTGCCTCATCCTGCCGCTCCACTATTCCTACGGGCTTTCCGTCCTTAACGCCCACCTCGCCGTCGGCGCGAGCGTCTATATGCCGGGCGGTTCCATCCTCGACGACGGCTTCCTCGATGAGCTTGCGAAGAGCGCCATCTCCAGTTTCGCCGGCGTCCCCTATTCCTACGAACTCCTGGAAAAGGCGGGATTCCGGGAGAGGGATTTTCCGACGCTGCGCTTCATGACTGTGGCCGGCGGACGTTTGGCGCCGGAACTCGTTCGCCGCTACAACGAGCATCTCTCCGCGCGCAGCGCGTGCCTTTTCGTGATGTACGGCCAGACCGAGGCAACCGCTCGCATGGCCTATATGCCGCCGGACCGTCTCGGGGGCAGGGAGGACCGGATCGGCATCGCGATCCCGGGCGGGAGCCTGACGATCGAGGACGACGATGGAAGGATAATCTCCGGCGCCGATCAGCCCGGCGAGCTTGTCTATCGCGGGCCGAATGTGATGATGGGTTACGCGTCCTCACGCGGCGATCTCGAGAGGGGCGCCGAGTTGCCGGAATTGCGCACCGGCGATCTGGCCGTAAGAGATGCGGACGGGTTCTTCCGGATCGTCGGACGAACGAAGCGGATATCGAAGATTGCCGGCCTCCGCATCGGTCACGATGCTCTGGAGGCGACCCTGGAACGGCACGGCGTCGCCGCCGCCGTCGTCGGCAACGATACGGGAATCCATGCCTACTATGTGGGAAGCGGCGATCCGGATGAAGTTCGCCGCCTGCTCGTCGAGGCGAGTGGCTTGACCTTGATGCATGTAGGGGCTTCCCGCCTGGACAAGTTGCCGAGATTGGCATCCGGCAAGATCGACTACCCGGCGCTTCGCATGCGGCCGGTCGCGGCGACGTGCGGCAGCTCGGAAGAGGGGGACGTCGAGGCGCTTTTTGCCCAGCTTTTCTATCCGAAGAAGGCTCGACCGGAGGACAGCTTTCTGTCGCTTGGTGGCGATTCGCTCCGTTTCGTCCAGCTTTCGATAGGTCTCGAGAGGAGACTTGGAGAACTGCCGGAAGCCTGGGAAAAGCTCTCGATCGGCGAGCTCGCCGCCCTCAGCAGCCGCGAGCGCATGAGCCGCCGGATCGGCACGGATCTCCTGATCCGGGCGCTGGCGATCCTGCTGGTCGTGGTCCACCACGAGACGCTTTGGCCTATTCCGGGAGGATCTGCCGCAATGGTCATTCTCGCCGGCTTCGGTCTTGCAAAATTCCAGAGCGGCGCACTGCTCTCCGGCGCGATAGACAAGCTGCTGCGGCCGCTCGCCCAGATTCTCGTCCCCTATTACCTGATCGTGGCGGGCTACGCGCTCGCCTGGGGACACGTGCCCTGGGCTTCGGTCTTTCTCGTCGGGAATTTCGGCATCGCCGATCCCGGGCGCCACACCATGGTGCCCTATCTCTACTGGTTCATCGAAGCCTATTGTCAGATGCTGCTGGTGTTTGGCGCTCTGTTTGCCGTTCCGTTCATCCGGCGAGCCGCGGCTAAGAGACCTCTTGCCGTGGGCATGGCGCTGTTCGTCGCGGCTTTCGCTGCGCGGATGGCGTTTCCGCTTCTCATCGATATCGGCAACCGCCAGATATTCACCCTTCCATGGATCTTCTACATGGCGGTGCTCGGCTGGTGTGCGGCAATTGCCGAAACGTGGAAAGAGCGCTCGATGGTGATGCTGGCAGGGACAGGCGTATTCCTGTTCCTCGGGCTATATGAGGGCGTCTGGATCGGGACGAAAATCAAATATCTGCTGCAGATCGCCGTTCTGGCCGCGCTGCTCTTCCTGCCGCGCATTCGCATGCCGCAATGGGGTACGCGGCTGATCCTGCCGCTTTCCGCAGCGGGCTTCCACATCTACATTCTGCACCGTTTCGTGCCGGAGTTGCTGTTGCTGCCGATCCGGCCCTTGCTCTCGCCGCTCGCCTTTGCCCTGTGCTCCATCCTGGGCGGCATCGCGCTCGGGCTTGCCGCCTGGCTCGGACAGCGTCGCCTCATCGCGCGGCTAGCCGGCGCCCGAGACAGCCGCATCTCGCTTGCCCCGGGGCGGCTCGGGCCCGGACTTGCCTCAGTCGGCCCACTTCTTGCCCTCGGTCCGCAGGAAGGAAACCAGGTCCAGCGTCAGTGAGGGGCGCTTAAGCGCGGTCAAGGTCGCATGCGCCTGGCCGCGATGATGGGTTTGATGGTTGAAGAAGTGAGCGAGCGTCCGTGCGAGCCGTTCCGTGACCTCGACCGGATTGGTGAGCGGAGAATAGGTGAAGTGCCCTGCAAGACGCGCCTCGTCGAGGCTGTCGACCCAGGCGATGATTCGCTCGTCCTCGGCCTCCCGCGCCGCCGTCAGTCCGGTGAAATCTTCGTGCAGGATGGCGTCGAGCCGCGACGGCGCCTCGCCCTCTTTCGTAAATCGCTTCATCCAGATCCGGTCCGCCACGAGGATATGGTTCAGCGTCCCGTGCAGCGAGCCGAAGAACGCTCCCTTGTCCTCCCGGTATTCCGAATCCGATAGTTCCGAGACGGCAGCGTAGACACGCCGGTTCGCCCAGCGATTGTAGTCAGCAAGCATCCGGTAATGGTCGAGCATCGGCGATCTCCACATGTGGTCGGCAACCTACCGCGAAATCGTATTCGGGTGTCGAATGCTACTCATGAAATTTAATGATTTGATCCGCAAGCGGTGCTCCCCTTATGTCGCCTGGTAGCGAAATACAGGAGCCTGAATGACCCGCAAACTCTATGCACTCTCCGGAGCCGACACGAGCCGCCCCTTTTCGCCGCATGTGTGGAAGACGAAGCTATCGCTCGCGCACAAGGGGCTTGCCTTCGACATCGCGCCGGTCGGCTTCACCGAGATTCCGAGGCTGGAGCAGGGTGCGACCAAGATCGTTCCCCTGCTGCGCGACGGTGAGAAGCTCGTCAGCGACAGCTTCGATATCGCGCTCTATCTCGAAGAGGCCTATCCCGATCGTCCGCCCCTGTTTTCCGGCGAAGGCGGCAAGGCCATGGCTCGCTTCGTCGAGGGCTGGTCGCAGACGACCTTGCATCCGGCGATCGGGCGTATCGCGATCATGGACATTCATGACAGTCTCGACCCGGTCGACCGGGCTTATTTCCGGGCAAGCCGCGAGGAGCGCTTCGGCAGACCGCTGGAGGCTGTCGCCGATGCCGGGCAAGGAGACCTCCAAACCTTTTCGGCGAAGCTCGAACCGCTCCGCCACATGCTGAAGTTTCAGCCGTTCCTCGGCGGCGACGGGCCGCTCTTTGCCGATTATATCGTCTTCGGCGCGCTGCAATGGGCACGCATCGTTTCGCCACACCGCCTGCTTGCCGCAGGCGACGTCGTCACCGAGTGGTTCGAGCGCTGCCTCGACCTTCACGATGGCCTGGGCCGCAGCGTGACAGCGGCGTGAAACTACGTCGCGAGGGGGCGAATCATCGCCGCGCCCCCTTGTTTTGCGCGGAATTGGCGGCTAATGAACCGCCACTTCTCAAGAGCAAGGGAAATTGAGCCAATGGCGATTGAACGTACCTTTTCGATGATCAAGCCGGATGCGACGAAGCGCAACCTGACCGGCGCCATCACCAAGATGCTGGAAGATGCCGGCCTGCGCGTCGTCGCCTCGAAGCGCGTCTGGATGAGCCGCCGCGAAGCCGAAGGCTTCTATGCCGTCCACAGGGAGCGCCCGTTCTTCGGCGAGCTCGTCGAATTCATGTCCTCCGGTCCGACCGTGGTTCAGGTTCTCGAAGGCGAAAACGCCATTGCCAAGAACCGTGAAGTCATGGGCGCTACCAACCCGGCCAACGCCGCCGAGGGCACGATCCGCAAGGTCCACGCTCTTTCGATCGGCGAAAACTCGGTTCACGGTTCCGACGCCCCGGAAACGGCTGCCGAGGAAATCGCCTATTGGTTCTCCGGCACCGAGATCGTCGGCTGATCGATAAGGCTGCGAAGTGATTTTCAAGCCGGGGCGGCGACGCTCCGGCTTTTTACGTCGGGCAGGTGGCGGTCTCGAAGCGCGCCGGCGCCTTGCCGTCCTTGAAGACCTCCGGGTTCTTGTCGTAGGCCGGACCTTCGACAAGGGGCTTCGCCGGCATCACGTCCTGATCGATGTCCGAAATCACGCTCGTCTCCAGCCTCTGAAGCGACGCCCCGTCCGGCCCTTTGACCTCGATTGTCACGGCATAGGGTCTCTGCTTCTTCACGCAGGTGATGTCCGGACTTTCCAGCACCACCTTGTTCAGCTTCGGGAAAAGCTTCCGTTCAAGCGTCAGCGGATTGCCGCCGGCAGGGTTTTCGAAGGTTGCGACGACAGTGCTTCCATCCGGAACCGGCTCCGTCTTGTTGAGCGTGACCATATAGGTCGCGTAGGCCAGCCGATAGTTGAACACGAACATCTTACCGGTCAGTTCGAGCGGATCCCTGCCGCTTTCGCGTTGGCAGCCGGCAGCGACCGCTGCGGCGAGCAGAGCGGATATCATGGCTCTCTTCATGGCTTCGGTTCCTCCCTGCTGCGTCGATAATGGCGCCTGGCCTTCGTGCGGTTGCCGCAAACCGCCATGTCGCACCACGTTCTGCTCCTGTTGCGGCTGCGGTCGAGAAACAGCCACGCGCAGTTGGGGCAGATCTTGAGGCGTTCCCTCGCCGGTCCGGCAATGAGGCGAAGTGCCGAATGCGCCGTGGCAACATCGAGCGGCGTGCCTTTGCCGCTGCCGGCGGGTTGACGCAGGACTGAGGCGATCGCCTCGAGCAGATCGGCCAGGAGATCCGGCCGGTTCTCAGTTCGCACCAGCGCGCGGAAATGGCGGTCCGTCGCCTCGCGCAACCCGATGAACGCATTTCGGCGCTCTGATTTTGTCGGGACAAGCGTGCCGAAACGGTTCCGTTCGGCACCGTAGAGGTTTGCCGCCTCGGCGAAGGTGTCGACGGCCGCCGGGTCGTCGAAGCGATCGATCCGGCGCTCCGCATCGAAGCGCAGGACCACGGAATTGGCGACGTCCAGAGCGAGCGCGCCGCCGGAGAATCGATGTGCGGTCCAGGTGAAGCTCATGCGAAAATCCTAACTGGTAAAAGCCATTTTACCAGTTATAGTAAGCTTGTCATCACGCGGATGTGCCATGGCCTATTTTCTTCAGCAGATCGCCAATGCCGTGCCCGTGGCCGCGCTTTATGCGGCGCTCGCCTTCGGATACGCGATCGCCTTTGCCGTCACACGGCGGGCAGATCTGACCTATGGCGCGCTCTTCGCCTTTGCCGGGCAAATCTTCGTGCTCTTCGCGGATGTCGGTTGGAACCGGCTGTGGCTGGTACTGCCAGCGGCGCTCGGGCTCGGGGCGGCAGCGGCGCTCGCATTCGGGCTCGGTGCCGGTCTTATTGCCGGCCGCTACGTCATGCGGCCCCTGGCTTTTTCCTCCGCCAATGCCGTGGTCGTCGCCTCGCTCGGAAGCCTGCTGGTGTTGATGGAAACGGCCCGGCTCGCCTCCGACACCAGAAGCCTCTGGCTGCCGCCTTTCCTGAACGATGTAGTGGTGTTCTGGGCGAACCCTGCCTTTCCCGTTGCGCTGACCATGGTCCAGCTCGTCAACACCGCGCTCATGGTGGCCCTTGTCGCCGGCGGCCACTGGTTTTTGGCCCGTTCCTATGCCGGCCGCTACTGGCGCGCCGTTTCCGAGGATCGCAAGGCCGCCGCGCTTTGCGGTATCGATCCGGGAGCGGTCTATATCGCCGCCTATGGCGCGGCGTCGCTGATCGCTGCCTTCTGCGGGATTCTCGCTGCTTCCTATTACGGCAACATGGATTTCGGCACCGGCCTGACCTTCGGGGTCAAGGTCCTGTTCATCGCGGCCATAGGCGGGCAGAGTTCGCCGCTATTCGCGGCATTGGGCGCAGCCGGCATCGGCCTCATGGAGACGCTGTGGAGCGCCTATGGACCCATCCTCTGGCGCGACTTCGCCATATTCGGCTTTCTGGTGATCGTGCTCGTGGTCACGCGCCGGGAAAAGGTCATTCCCTGATCAGAGCGGGATGAGGAAAAGTGTGTGCGGTTTTCCGCCCGCATCCCGCGTCTCAACTTCTTAGAATCGATCACGGTCATGTTTTTAGGTCGACCCGACCTAAAAACATCGTGATTTAGGCGGGTGAGATCAGCGACTCGTCCAGCGACCGCGTGCCGCGTCGTCCGCATCCTTAGCGCTGACCCAATCGCCTGCGCTGCCGTCGGCGTGATGTTCCTTCTTCCAGAAAGGAGCCGAGGTCTTCAGAAAATCCATGATGAAATTCGCGCCGTCGAATGCCGCCTGTCGGTGCGGCGAGGCGGCTACCACCAGGACGATATTTGCTCCCGGCTCCATGCGGCCGAAGCGATGGATGGCGGTTGCGGCCTGCAGGCCGAAGCGCTCGACCGCTTCGTGGCATATCCGTTCGATCTCCGCCTCTGCCATGCCTGGATAATGCTCGAGTTCGAGCGCGCTGAGGGCTCCGGCCTCGTCCCGGCACAGCCCCGAAAACGTGACCACCGCTCCGATGTCCGTCCGCGCACGGCAAATCGCCGAGACCTCGGCGGCGATGTCGAAGTCGTCGCGCTGGACGCGCACCGTGACGGGGGCGGCCATGATCTCAGCCGCCCGTCATCGGCGGGAAGAGGGCGATCTCGCGGGCGCCGGCGATCGGCTCGCCGTGCTCCACATGTTCCTGGTTGATCGCCGCGCGGATGACGTTCGCGTGCTCGAAAACCGCGGCATATTCCTCGCCGCGGGTCTTCAGATGGCCCAGCAGGTCGGCGACCGTGACGACATCCTCCGGCAGGTCCAGTGTTTCTTCAGGCTTGCCGATACGCTCGCGAACCCAGGAGAAATAGACGAGGTTTACCCTGCTCATTCGTTGACCACATGTTTCAGGCCGGCGCGGAAATAGTCGTAGCCGGTATAGAGTGTGATGGCCGCGGCGATCCAAAGAAGCAGGATACCGGCTTCCGTCACATAGGGCACGATCTTGTCGCCGGCTGGACCGGCGAGCAGGAAGGCGATCGCGACCATCTGGATCGTCGTCTTCCATTTGGCAACCCGCGTCACCGGAACGCTCACCTTGAGGGCTGCAAGATATTCGCGGAGGCCGGAAACCAGTATCTCGCGGCAGAGGATGATGATGGCAGCCCAGATCGACCAGCCGGCGATCGTCCCGTCGGCGGCCACGAGCAGCAGGATCGAGGCGACCAGCAGCTTGTCCGCGATCGGGTCGAGCATGCGGCCGATATTGGAGGTCTGCTTCCAGATGCGGGCAAGATAGCCGTCGAAAAAGTCCGTGATCGAAGCCGCGACAAAGAGGATGAGCGCGGTCCAGCGCGCAAAATCCGAGCTGTGGAGCCGGCCTTCGATGAAGAAGCAGAAGACGATCAGCGGCACGATGAGGATGCGGAAATAGGTCAGCAGGTTCGGGATGCTATAGGCTATGGGCGTTGGCATGGATTCGGTTTCTCTGGACACGACAGTCCTCATTTCCCGCCATCTGGGGTCTCGGCGCGATCGATTCTAGTGGTCGAAGCGGGATGCGGGCGGAAACGCCGAACGCCTTTCCTCATCCCCTTCGGGTTAAGCTGTACAGAATGACTTTGCGACCATAAGGTCAACAGATCATTGCGTGACGCCTGTCATATTTGGCGGATTTCGCCTGAACGCAGGCTGAACCGCGCCGACCCGTCATTTGGGGGCGTCTTCGTGAAAATGCTCGTAGACGATACGGGCGACCGTTTCGGATATGCCGTTTACGGACATCAGGTCGTTGATACCGGCGCGCGAGACGGCTTTGGCGGTTCCGAAATGGGTGAGGAGCGCGCGTTTGCGCGTCGGCCCGATTCCGGCGATCTCGTCGAGCGGGTTCTTGACCATTTCCTTTTTCCGGCGAGCCCGGTGCGAGCCGATCGCGAAACGGTGCGCTTCGTCGCGCAGACGCTGGATGAAGTAGAGGACGGGGTCGCGCGGCGGCAGAGTGAAGCTTTCCCGGCTTTCGGCGAAGAAACGCTCGCGCCCGGCGTCGCGGTCGACGCCCTTGGCGACGCCGATCGCCGCCACGCAATCCTCTATGCCGAGTTCCTTGAGAATCGCACGAACCGCCGTCATCTGACCCTGGCCGCCATCGATCAGGATGACGTCGGGCCACGCGGGGAAACCGGCATCCTCACCCGGCTGCGCGGACCGATCCGGCTTGCCCTCCTCTTTCAGAAGGCGGGAGAAGCGCCGCGTCATGACCTCGCGCATCATGCCGAAATCGTCGCCCGGCGTGATGTCGGTCGATTTGATGTTGAACTTTCGGTACTGGCCTTTGACGAAGCCCTCAGGACCGGCGACGACCATGCCGCCCACCGCATTGGTGCCCATGATATGCGAGTTGTCGTAGATCTCGATGCGGCGCGGCACGTAAGGGAGTTGGAAGGTTGCGGCAAACCCTTCGAGCAGGCGCCCCTGCGAAGCGGTCTCGGCAAGCTTGCGCCCATGCGCTTCGCGGGCGTTTGCCAGCGCATGTTCGACGAGATCCTTCTTCTCTCCGCGCTGCGGCACGAGGATCGTGACCTTGTAGCCGGATTTCTCGCTGAGCGCCTGTGCAAGCAATTCCTGTTCCTCGACGGGGGCGCAGAGCAGGACCTGCCGCGGACAGGGCTTGTCGTCATAGAACTGGGCAAGAAATGCGCTGAGCACCTCGGCGGGGGGAATCGAAGGGTCGGCTTTCGGAAAATAGGCGCGATTGCCCCAATTCTGCCCCGTCCGGAAGAAGAACACCTGGATGCAGGAGATTCCGCCTTCGTGATGGATGGCGAAGACGTCCGCTTCCTCGACGCCGGCCGGATTGATGCCCTGGTGGCTCTGGACGTGGCTCAGCGCGGCCAGCCGGTCGCGGTAAAGCGCGGCACGCTCGAAATCGAGATTTTCCGAAGCCTCAGCCATGGCGGAGGCGATCGTCGCCTTCACCGCCTGGCTCTTGCCGGAGAGAAAGTCCTTGGCTTCTGTGACCAGTTCCGCGTAGTCCGCATCGCTGATCTCGTTCGTGCACGGCGCGGAACAACGCTTGATCTGATAGAGCAGACAGGGGCGCGTGCGTGTTTCGAAAACACTATCGGTGCAGGTTCTGAGAAGAAAGGCGCGCTGCAGCGAGTTGATCGTGCGTCCGACTGCTCCGGCCGAGGCGAAGGGGCCGAAATAGTCCCCCTTGCGGCTGCGCGCGCCGCGATGCTTGTAGAGCGCCGGCGCACGCGTATCGCCTGTGACGACGATATAGGGGAAGGACTTGTCGTCGCGCAGAAGCACGTTGAAGCGCGGGCGCAGGCGCTTGATGAGGTTCGCTTCGAGCAGCAGCGCCTCGATCTCCGTCCGCGTGGTCACGAATTCCATGTGCGCAGTCTCGCGAACCATGCGCGCGATGCGGTTCGAGTGGCCGCGCCCCTGGGCATAGTTGCTCACCCGCTTCTTGAGGCTGCGGGCCTTGCCGACATAGAGAACGTCGCCGGCCTCGTTGAGCATCCGGTAGACGCCGGGCCCGTTCGGCAGGCGCTTGACAAAGGCCTGGATGAGTTCGGCTCCCTTGAGGCCCGCCGCTTCCGGCAGGCTCTCCGCCCATCCTATTGCCGGCGCCGGCCGTTCGGCCTCGGTCACTTCGACCAGATCGTCTTCGTCGTCGGTCTCCGTGGCGTCGTAAAGGATGCCGCCATCGGTGGGCGTCTGCCCGTTCATTCCACTATCTCCCGAATATCCGGCGTCTCCCAGGCAAGGTGCTGGCCGCCGTCGAGTGCAATCATTTGTCCGGTAACCGACGGCGTGTCGAAAAGGAAGCGGATCGCACGTCCGAATTCCTCGAGCGCCGGACCGCGCCTGAGGATGAGAGCCTCGACCTGGGCCTCGAAATCACGCGGATCCTGTCGTTCGTTTGGCAGCGTCGGCCCGGGTCCGATGCCGTTGACGCGAATGTCGGGGGCGAGCGCCTGGGCCATCGTCTGGGTTGCCGTCCACAGCGCCGATTTGGACAACATATAGGAATAAAACCGCGGATTTGGAGACCAGACGCGCTGATCGATGACATTGACGATGAGACCGGAGATGTCGGCCGGCCGCTGCAGCGCGAAATCGCGGGCGAGCAGGGAGGGAGCTTTGACATGCAGTGCGAAGTGCCGCTCCCATACCGCTTCGTCGAACTCGGCGAGGCTGTCCTTGTTGAATACCGAGGCATTATTAACGAGGAGATCCAGCGGACCGAGCAAGGCCGTTGCCTCGGCGACGAGCCCGGAGGCGGCGCCGACTTCCGTAAGATCGGCCCTGAGCGCGACCGCCCTCGCGCCGGTCTTTCCAAGCTTCCCGGCGAGCGCCTCCGCTTCTGCGAACGATCCATTCGCGTGAATGGCGACCGCGAAACCGCGCGCAGCCAGATCCTCGACTATTGCCCTGCCGATGCGTCGGGCGCCGCCGGTAACGAGCGCCGCCTTGAGTGTCCTTTTCAACGTTTCGTTCCGTTCTTCGAATCCTGATGCTGAGAGGCAGAAGATATAGGCTGGCAACGCTCGCCGAAACTCTCGCCGGAGGATTCATTTCTGAAAAATTAACGCGGAAGCGATAATTTGCATTAGTTTGTATTGTTATAGTATATCTTTGGTTAATCTTGAATCATAGTTAATAATCTCCCTGTGTCTGCGCTGCAACATCGCATTTCGGTCGCGCTGCAGCCACTAAAATTTCACATTTTGGCTCTTGAGATTCCTCATTTTCTGATCAATTTCCGGTCAACCGGGCGGGTTAATTGCAGATGTCCGGTGTTCCGCTGAGAACAACTATAACGGAGCACCGGTTCGAAAGGAGAATAGTATGCGTACGCTCACCACCACTCTCATGGCCTCGGCCATTGCCCTCGTTGCCTTCCAGGCCGCCCACGCCGCTGACGTGGTCGACGAAGTTCCGGCTGCTCCGGCTGCCGAATATACCGAACCGGCAGTGCGCAACTGGTCCGGAGCCTATGTCGGCGGCACCATCGACTGGCACCACGGCGAGGCCGATGCGACCGGCAACAATAAGTCGGTCGGAACCGGCGGTGGTCTCTACGGCGGTTACAACCTCCAGGACGGCCAGTTGGTTTATGGCGCTGAGGCCGACGTAAACTACACCGGCAACGATGCCCGCTCCAGCGGCCGCCGCGTCAAGCAGGGTGTCAACGGCTCGGTCCGCGGCCGCGTCGGTGTCGACCTGAACCCGGTTCTCGTCTACGGCACGGCCGGTGTCGCACTCGGCAATGCCAAGCTTTCGACTCCGGCAGGCTCCGACGACAAGACCCTTGTCGGCTGGACCGCAGGCGTCGGCGCCGAAACCTTCGTCACCGACAACATCACTGCGCGTGCCGAATACCGCTACACGGATTACGGCTCCAAGGACTTCCGCGCCGGCGGTTCGACGATCTCGTCCGGTTACGACGAGCACAGCGTCAAACTCGGTATGGGCGTCAAGTTCTGAGCCGTTCAACGCAATCAAAAAAAGGCCGGGGTGACCCGGCCTTTTTTTGTGTTTTGAGCTCCATCCTGCGGCGCCGCGAGTCTCCTTCGCCCCGCGTGCAGAACGTGGCCGGCAGGCCGGATCAGGGGCGATGCACAAGACCACGCTTCGCGATATTCAAGCCTTGAACTTCGAATAATCCGGGAAGTGCTTCTCGAATTTGGCAGGCCAGTTCTCGAGCTTGGGCCGACCCTTCTGCCATTCGCCGGCGAAGCGCAGTTCGATGTAGCGCAGCGTGGCGGCGAGCGCGAAATGACCGGCATTGAGCTTGCCGCCGGTCTTGGGCAGGTTGGCTTCGAGGTAGTCGAGGCCCCGTTCCACCTTTTCCCATTGCCGGTCGATCCAGGGCTGGTGCACTTTTTCAGGCGGATGGAAGCGCTTCTCGTAGACGATCGCGAGCAGGCTGTCGCAAATGCCGTCGCAAAGCGCCTCGAAGATCTCGATCCGGGTGCGCTTTTCGTGATTCTTCGGGTAAAGCGTGCCCCCGGTTTCGCGATCGATGAAATGCATGATCGCCCGGCTGTCGTAGATTGCCAGGCCGTCCGCGGTTATCAGCGTCGGAATCTTTCCGAGCGGATTGTTGTCGATCAGCTGCGGCGGGTTCGCATTGGTTTCCGTGAGAACGCTTTCCGCCGCGATTCCGGCATGATGAGCCGCCATGCGGACCTTGTTCGAATAGGGGGAGGCGGGCGAGTAGAGTATCTTCATCCAATGTCTTTCCATCATGGTGCTGGGGGCAGCGAGACGATGTCTCGTCTGCAGGCCTGTCGGTCGACTTGAGGACAAGCCCTGAATTTCAGTTCCTTGTCGAAGCAGATCCTGATTTCTTCGAGTAGCCTGCCTTCGCAGGTAACAGCGATCGACTCGCTCGTCATCCCGGAATTTTTCTTCTCGAAGGCCGCTTCGATCGCCTGGACGGAGAGGTTCTCCGCGCCGTCCGCAGCCATCAATTCCGGAGGAATGGTGAGCCTCTCATGCGCGGCCCGCGTGACCGCGAAATACTCCCTTTGGCTGAGGCCAGAACAGGTGCCGTGCTTGCGCCACTGGTGGCCGATAAGGCCCATCGAGGGAATGAGGTCGAAATATTGCCGTCCCAGCGATTCGGGCACGCGATCCGAGTGCCGCGTCCGGCAATATTCCGGATAGCTGCTTTCGTTCTGCGGCCAGAGTCCGTGTACGATCAGGCCATGTCCGCTGCCGGTTTCGCACTGGTCGGACTTGCCTTTCGGATCGTTGGCGTCGCACCAGGTCGGCGACCAGGAAAGGGAAAGCACATAGAAGTCGAAGCCCGTGCCGACGGGCACGGGCACCATTGACGCATTTCTCTGCAAATCTCTCGAGGGGTTCGGGGCAACCTGGCTGCCTTCTTCACTGCCGCAGCCGACAAGCGCACCAAGGACGACGATTGCCGGCAGCAGCCTGAAACGCGTCGCGTTCGATCGAATTCGTGGGATGCGCTTCAGCTTTTTGTACTCATGCATGTCGTTGTCCCAAAACCGCTGCGCACTTTTGGGCGGCATGCGTTAGGTGCTGCGATTACCGAAGCGAAGCGCAGTTGGCGCCGTAGACATACCATGGGTCGAGACCCCCGACGCAGAACTCGATATTGGACCCGACGCCGGCAAAGCCCCACGGTCGTTCGATCAGATACCACATCGGGCGCCGAACGCCGTCCGTCGTCACTGCTGTCGCGTAGCAATATTCGCGCTCCACCAGATGGGTGTAATCGCGCGGTTCGAAGCGGCTTTGACCCATTTCGCGGATCTCGGCGATGGCGATGTTGGCGCGCAGGTAGTTCGCCGCCTTGTAGTCGAAGCGTCGGGTGATGAAGCCCAGGACGGACGGGTTGCCGCAAACGCCGACGTCGTAGGTGTGCCGGGCGACGGGAACTTCCGCAAAGTCTGCGGCGACCACGCTGCTGGCCATGCCGGCAACGAGGGAAAGCGAGGTGAGAAGCATTGCGGCAAGCTTGCAAGTCATGGCTACCTCCCTGAGTCGTCGTAAGAGATTGAAGCCACAGAACCTTATCCGTCAAGGCCCTCGATTGAGCGGCGCCTCGCCGCGCAGCCAGAAGCAACGTCCCGAAGCGAAACGATCCTGGGCGAGTTGTGTCTTCAGGTAGGGTAGGAGAATGTCGAGTTCGCCTTTCAAGGTGAAGGGCGGGTTCACGATGACGAGGCCCGATCCCGCGAGCCCCGTGGTAACGCGATCACTGCGCACCGACAGTTCGGCGCAAAGCATCTTCGGAATTTCCAAAGCCTTGAGCGACTCGTGAAAATCCCTGATCGGCGCGCCCTTTTTCAGCGGATACCAGAGACAGTAGATGCCGCCGGTAAAGCGGCGGTATGCCTTGGCAAGCCCGTCCACCAGCCGCTCATATTCGCCTTCGGCTTCGAAGGGAGGATCGACGAGAACGAGCCCGCGCTTTTCCTTCGGCGGCAGATGTGCGCCCAGCGCCAGCCAGCCGTCGAGGCGGGTGATGCGGCTCTGGAAGTCGCCTTCGAAGAGCCGGTGCAGCGCCTCGTGATCCTCCGGATGAAGTTCCATGGCCGACAGCCGGTCCTGCGGACGAAACAACATGCGAGCGAGCTTCGGCGACCCCGGATAATGCATGAGGCCGCCCTCGGGATTGAGGTCGCGAACGGCGGAAAGATATGGTTCGAGGATGGCGGCGACCGGGGCGGGAAGCTCGGCCTCAATCAGCCTTCCGATGCCCTCGCGCCATTCGCCGGTCTTCTGCGCTTCCTCGCTCGAAAGATCGTAAACACCGATCCCGGCATGGGTGTCCAGCACGCGGAAGGCCTTGTCCTTCTGCTTCAGATAGGTGACGAGCCGCGCCAGCACCGCGTGCTTCAAGACATCGGCGAAGTTGCCCGCGTGGTAGATGTGCCGGTAGTTCATAAGCCTTGCCGATGGCCGCGATCAATTGTTTCGATGGATGGCGAATGGGGCTTTGAGCGTCCCTGGCCATGCCATATAGAAAAGCCATGAACGTTGCGACCCCTATCAGACAAGAAAAAACCATCGGCCATTCGGTCTGTCCGCATGACTGTCCCTCGGCTTGCGCGCTGGAGGTCGACCTCACCGCCGAGGGCCGCATCGGGCGCGTACGCGGCGCGGCGGGAAACACCTATACGGCGGGGGTGATCTGCGCCAAGGTCGCCCGCTATGGAGAGCGTATCTATCATCCCGGCCGTTTGATGGTGCCGCAACGCCGGGTCGGTGCGAAGGGCTAGGGGCGTTGGCAGGAGATTTCCTGGGAGACGGCCCTCGACGAGATCGCCGACCAGTTCGTCAAGGCCGAGCAGAGGCACGGCTCGGAGGCGGTCTGGCCCTATTTCTATGCCGGGACAATGGGGCAGGTGCAGCGCGACTCCATAGAAAGGTTGCGCCACGCCAAGCGCTATTCCGGCTTCTTCGGGTCGATCTGCACCAACATGGCCTGGACGGGTTTCACCATGGCGACCGGCACCCTGCGCGGACCGGACCCAAGGGAGATGGCCAAATCCGATTGCGTGGTGATCTGGGGCACCAATGCGGTGGCGACGCAGGTCAACGTCATGACCCACGCGGTCAAGGCGCGAAAGGAGCGCGGCGCCAAGATCGTCGTCATCGACGTCTACGACAATCCGACCATCAAGCAGGCCGATATGGGCCTGGTCCTGAAGCCCGGCACGGACGCGGCGCTCGCCTGCGCCGTCATGCACGTCGCCTTCCGCGACGGTCATGCGGACCGCGCCTATATGGCTGAATTCGCCGACGATCCCGCGGGGCTCGAAGCGCATCTGAAAACACGCGGACCGGAATGGGCCTCCGCGATCACCGGGCTTTCGGTGGAGGAGATCGAAGCTTTCGCGAGACTCGTCGGGACGACGGCTCGGACCTATTTCCGTCTCGGCTATGGCTTCACCCGCCAGCGCAACGGCTCCGTTGCGATCCATGCCGCAGCCTCCGTTGCCACGGTGCTCGGCTCCTGGAAACACGAGGGCGGCGGCGCCTTCCATTCGAACAACGACATTTTCCGGCTGGACAAGCGCGAACTCGTGGGCAGCGCCTTTCACGATCCGGATGTGCGCATGCTCGACCAGTCGCAGATCGGCCGCGTGCTGACCGGAGATGCCGAAGCGCTTCGCCATCGCGGCCCCGTGACGGCACTGCTCATCCAGAACACCAATCCGGTCAATGTCGCGCCGGAGCAGCGGCTGGTGAAGCGCGGCTTCCTGCGCGACGACGTCTTCGTCGCCGTGCACGAGCAATTCATGACGGACACCGCGCAACTCGCGGATATCATCCTGCCGGCCACCATGTTCCTCGAGCACGACGACCTTTATCGCGGTGGCGGCCACCAGCATATCCTGCTCGGGCCGAAAGTCGTCGAGCCGCCGCCGACCGTGCGCACCAATCTTTTCGTCATCGAAGAGCTGGCAAAGCGTCTCGGCGTCGCAGACTGTCCCGGCTTCGGCCTGACGGAACGTCAGCATATCGACCGACTGCTCGCCAATTACGGCATCGGCTACGACGAGATGAAGGAGCAGAAATGGCTCGATTGCCAGCCCGCTTTCGAGGAGGCGCATTTCCTCAACGGCTTCGGGCATCCGGACGGCAGGTTCCGGTTCAAGGCGGATTGGACCGGTACGCCCGCGCCGAACCGGCCACCGAAGGCGATGGGGGCTCAGGGGCCGCACGGTGAGCTTCCCGAGTTTCCCGATCACGTCGACCTCATCGAGGTGGCAGACGAGCGGCATCCGTTCCGGCTGGCAACGTCGCCAGCGCGCTCCTTCCTCAACTCCACCTTTGCCGAAACCCCGTCCTCGGTCCAGAAGGAAGGCCGGCCGGAAGTCATGATCCATGCGGAGGATGCGGCCGAACTCGGTATCGCCGAGGGCGACGTCGTCATGCTTGGCAACGGGCGTGGTGAAATCCGCCTGCACGCGAAGATCGGAGGGGGTACCCGTCGCGGCGTCGTCATCGCCGAAGGGCTTTGGCCCAATGGCGCCCACTTGGACGGGGAGGGGATCAACGTGCTGACCGGTGCCGATGCCGTGGCGCCCTATGGCGGCGCTGCATTCCACGACAACCGAGTCTGGATGCGCCGGGCCTGACCGGCGCCCATACTCTCACAAGGGCCATCCATGACCAAAAACACGGACCCGCGCTTCCGGATCATCGATCGCAAAACGGTCTGGGATGGCTTCATCAATCTCGAGCAGATCACGATCGAGCAGGAAATGTCCGACGGCAGCACCGCGCGCCTCGTGCGTGAGGTACACGACCACGGCCGCGCCGCAACGATCCTCCTCTTCGATCCGGAGCGGCAGGTGGTGGTTCTCGTCCGCCAGCTGCGCCTGCCAGTTTTCCTGCAGGGGGAAACGGGATATCTCCTCGAAGCGCCGGCGGGTCTGCTCGACGGCGAAGCCCCGGAAGTTGCCATCTGCCGCGAGGCGATGGAGGAAACCGGCTACCGCATCGAGACGGCCATGCATCTCTTCGATGCCTATATGAGTCCCGGCTCCATTACGGAGCGCACGAGTTTCTTCCTCGGTCTCATCGATATATCAAAGAAGGTCGCGGCGGGCGGCGGACTTGCGCATGAGGGTGAGGACATCGAGGTGCTGGAAATCCCCTTCGAGGAGGCTGTCACCATGATCGGCACCGGTGAGCTGTGCGATGCCAAGACCATCACGCTCCTGCAATGGGCTATGCTCAACCGTGCCTCGCTCGTCAAGTAATCACCTGATATTCCATAATATTTTACATTACCGATATTTCACTGTTTGATTGCGCTGCACTGCGGTAAGCCATTGTCGTCTCCTTCAACGGCACGGGCGAAACAATGGCGTCCTCCTCGGAAGAGTTTCAAGCGGAAGACCAACAGGGCCGCGGCGCATGGCGGCTCTTTCTGAAGCGCAACCAGCGTTATTTCTCCGCGCTGGGAACACTCCTCGTGATTGCGCTCTTCGGCGCGGCGATCTTTCACCTGACGGCCGAGGTGCAATATCACGATGTCGTGTCGGCGCTGGCGAATACGAGCCGGCGATCGGTGGCAACGGCGATCCTGTTCACGGGTCTGAGCTTCCTTGCACTCACCTTTTACGACGTCAGCGCGCTCGACTACGTCAAACGCAAGCTCCCCTATCCCGCCGTCGCGCTCACGGCCTGCTGCGCCTATGCCGTTGGCAACACGGCGGGCTTCGGTCCGCTGAGCGGCGGTGCAATCCGCTATCGGTCCTATTCGCGCCTTGGGCTGAAACCGGAGGAAATCGCCCGTATCATCGCCTTCGTAACGCTCGCCTTCGGGTTGGGGCTCGCGGTGGTCACCTGCCTGAGCCTGCTTGCCGTTGGCGAATACGTGGCGCCGCTGACTGGCATCGATGCGGCATGGCTGCGGGCAATTGCCGTCTTCGTCCTCGCCGGTTTGCTGGTGGTCCTGATCGCCGCCCGCCGCGGTCGCGAGGTCCGTATCGGCCGCCTCGTCTTGCGTCTGCCGGACTCACGAACATGTTCGCGCCAGTTCCTCGTTACGGCGCTCGATCTGGCTGTGTCGGCGACGGTCCTCTATGTCCTTTTGCCCGCCGGAACGGTTGGCTGGCCCGCTTTCCTGGCGATCTATGCCGTGGCGGTCGGCCTCGGCGTGCTCAGCCACGTGCCCGCGGGGCTCGGGGTTTTTGAAGCGGTGATCGTTGCGAGCCTGGGCCGCGCAGCCGGCGTCGATGCGGTGCTCGGTGCGCTCGTCCTCTACCGCGTCATCTACCACCTGTTGCCCTTGCTCATCGCCATCGTGGTGATGATCGGCATCGAACTCCGCCAGTTGGCCGGCCACCCGGCAGCCTCCAGCCTTCGCCGCGCCGGCGGCCGGATGACGCCGCTGTTGCTCGCCACGCTGGCGCTCGTGCTCGCCCTGATGCTGGTTCTCTCGGGCGTGACGCCGACGCCGGACGAGAACCTGGCCTTTCTTGCGAATTACGTGCCCCTCCCGATCATCGAAGGGGCGCATTTCCTCGCGAGCCTGTTGGGGCTGGTACTGTTCATCGTCGCGCGGGGGCTGGCGCTGCGTCTCGATGGCGCCTGGTGGGCGTCGATCGCGATCGCGCTCGCCGCAATCCTGCTCTCGTTGATGAAGGCGGTGGCGTTCGGGGAAGCCGGCATGCTTGCCTTCCTCCTTGCCGGGCTGCTCGCAAGTCGCCGGCTCTTCAACCGTCCCGCCTCTCTTTTCGGACAGGCGCTGACGCTCCCGTGGCTTACCGCGCTCGGCGTCATCTGCTTCGGCGCATTCGTCGTCCTGCTCTTCGTCTATCGCGACGTCGCATACAGCCATGAGCTCTGGTGGCAGTTCGAATTCTCCGCCGAGGCGCCGCGCGGGCTTCGCGCCCTTTTGGGAGTGACGATCGGCGCAAGTGCTGTAGCGATCTGGAGCCTGATGCGCCCGGCCGCTGCGGCCGTTGCGCCCGCCTGTGGGCAGGAGATGGAACGGGCGATCGCCATCGTCGACGCGCAGGACATGTCCGACGCCAACCTCGTGCGCATGGGTGACAAGAGCGTCATGTTCTCCGCCGACGGCCGGGCCTTCATCATGTATGGCCGCTGGGCGCGTTCCTGGATAGCGTTGTTCGATCCGGTCGGGCCCGTGGATGCCTGGCCGGATCTCATCTGGCAGTTCATCGAGGCGGCGCGCTCCAGTGGTTGCCGGGCGGTCTTCTACCAGGTCTCGGCGCGCGGGCTTGCCCATTACGCGGATGCAGGCTTGAGAGCCTTTCGCCTCGGCGAACTTGCCGAGGTCGATCTCGTGCGCCTCGAGATGAAGGGCGGCAAGTGGGCCAACCTGCGCCAGCAGGTGAGTCGTGGCCTTCGCGATGGGCTGGAGTTCTCGGTCGTCGCGCCTGCGGAGATACCGGCAATTCTTCCGGAGCTCGGGGCCGTTTCAGATGCCTGGCTCGCCCACCACAATGCGCGGGAAAAGGGCTTTTCCCTCGGCGTCTTCGATCCGCGATATCTGACGGCGCAGCCTGTCGCCATCCTCAAATGGCAGGGTCGCATCGTGGCCTTCGCCAACATCCTGATCACCGGCACGAAGGAGGAGGGCTCGGTCGACCTCATGCGTTTCTCGCCCGAGGCGCCGAAAGGGGCGATGGACTTTCTGTTCGCGCAATTGATGGAATATCTGAAGAACGAGGGCTATCGGCGTTTCAATCTCGGAATGGCGCCGCTGTCGGGCATGTCGGAGCGCCGGCTGGCGCCCGTATGGGACCGCGTCGGTCGGGCGTTTTACGAGCACGGCGAACGCTTCTACAATTTCAAGGGCTTGCGCGCCTTCAAGTCCAAGTTTCACCCGCAATGGCAGCCGCGCTACCTGGTGGCGAGCGGAGGCTTCAACCCGGTTCTGGCGCTGATGGATGCGACATTCCTGATCGGCGGCGGCCTGAAGGGAGTGATCAGGAAATGAGCCCCATTAAAACGATATTGAAGCGTGCAGCCCTGGCGGCACTGATTGCCGGCGCTGCATCCCGTCCGTCTTTTGCCGAAGAGGCGGCAAAGTTCGACACCGGCATGATCCCCGCACCGCACATCCTGTTCCCGAAAGAGGCGGCTTCCGGCCTCGTGGTGCTGCTCTCGGACGCCGGTGGCTGGACAGAGAGGGAGGATGCCGTTGCCCGGAAACTTTCGAGCGAGAAAGCGCTCGTCATAGGCATCGACCTCAAGGCCTATCTGGCAGCCCTTACCAGGGATGACGGCGACTGCATCTACACGGTCTCGGACATCGAATCCTTGAGTCAGCAGGTGCAGCGTGCGGCCGGCAACGGTGCCTATCGGCCGCCGATCGTCGCCGGCGTCGGGGCCGGCGGGGCCATGGCGCTGGCGATCGCCGCACAGTCGCCCGCAGCGACCATCGGGCGGACGCTCGCAGTCGATCCCGAAGAGGGTATCGCCCTGACGAAGCAGCTCTGCACTCCTGCCGAAAAGATCCGCAAAGGCGACCGCATGGTCTATGGCCTGACCGATGGCGCGTTGCCCGACCCGGTAACCGTCGTCTCTTCGCCGTCCGCGTCGCCTGCAGGACGCGAGCACGTTGCCGCTCTCGCAGCCAAGCATCCGGACGTTGAAGTCCAGGAGAGCGACGAAGACGTCTATGCCGTACTTTCCTCCACGCTCGACGGGTACATCCGGCAGGGGGACGAAGGGGACAACCCGTTCGGGCTGCCCCTGAACGTTCTCGAAGCTAAGCCCACGCGCGATACCATGGCGGTGATCTATTCCGGCGACGGCGGCTGGCGCGACATCGACAAGGAGGTCGGCAATGCGCTGCAGCAGCAGGGCGTGCCTGTCGTCGGGGTAGATTCGCTGCGCTATTTCTGGTCGGAGCGCCAGCCGCAGGCGACGGCGGACGATCTCGCCCGCATCATTACCTATTACGGTAAGCGATGGAACGTCCGCAACGTACTGCTGATCGGCTATTCCTTCGGCGCAGACGTCCTGCCGCGCACCTACAACCTGCTTGCGCCCGCGACTCGCGCACGCATACGGCAGGTCACGCTCATGGCACTGTCGCATCGCGCCGACTACAAGATCTCCGTCCTCGGCTGGCTCGGCGCCGACGGGGAGGGAAATGCTGGAGACCCGGTCGACGACATCAAGGCGATCGAGCCGGCGCTCATCCAGTGCATCTACGGCACCGACGAGGAGGACGATGCTTGCCCGGATCTGAAAGCCTCCGGCATCGACTTGGTTCCCATCGAGGGAGGCCATCATTTCGATGGCGACTATGCCGCTCTGGCACGACGTGTGCTCGACGGACTGGACCGCCGGCTGGCGTTAGGAAGGTGAGCCGATGCGTCAGATGACGGGGGAAATGAGCGTACCCGTTGCCTCGCCGACGGCATGGCTTACCACCCGGCCGGCTTCCATCCGCACCTTGCCTTCGGCGACGAGTCGCAGCGCCATCGGATAGATCCGGTGCTCGACCGTCAAAACGCGGGCGGCAAGCGTATCCGCCGTGTCGCCGGAAACGACCGGTACGGCCGCCTGGGCGACGATCGGTCCGTCGTCCATACCCTCCGTCACGAAATGCACGGTGCAGCCTGCGATCCTCATCCCGGCATCGATCGCGCGCTGGTGCGTGTGAAGCCCCGGGAAGAGCGGCAGCAGCGACGGATGGATGTTGAGGATCCGGCCCTCGTATCGCTGGATGAAGGCCGCAGAAAGAAGGCGCATATAGCCCGCCAGACAGATCACGTCCGGCTGGAGCCGGTCGAGCTCGGCAAGGATTGCCTGCTCGTGCGCTTCCTTGCCCGCAAAATCCTTGCGAACGAAGGAGAAGGTCGGAATACCGAGCCCGGCCGCCTTGTCGAGGCCACCCGCATCCGCCTTGTCGGCGATCACCGCAATGATCTCGGCCGGGAAATCCGGTGCAGCGGCAGCCTTCGCGAGCGCGATCATGTTGGATCCGCCGCCGGAAATGAACACGACGACCTTCTTCTTGCCGGACACCATGCTCATAGGGCGAGATTGCCCTTGTAGATCGTGCCAGGCGCGCCCTCGGCGCGTGCGACCATGCGGCCGAGCGTGAAGACCGTTTCGCCTTCGCCGGCAAGCACGGCCGCAACTTTTTCCGCTTCACTCGCCGGAACCACGGCGATCATGCCGACGCCGCAATTGAAGGTGCGCAGCATCTCGTTGGCGGCAACGCCGCCGGTCTTTGCGAGCCAGGAGAAGACGGCCGGCGGCTCGATGGCGCCGAGGTCGATCTCGGCGGCAAGGTGCTTCGGCAGCACCCGCGGAATATTCTCGGGGAAACCGCCGCCGGTGATGTGAGCCAGTGCCTTGATCGCACCCGTCTCGCGGATCGCCTTTAAAAGCGGTTTCACATAGATGCGCGTCGGCGTCATCAGGAGGTCGGCGAGGGTGCCTTGGCCGAAAGGTGCCGGAGCATCCCAGGCAAGGCCCGAGAGCGAAACGATCCTGCGCACCAGCGAATAGCCGTTCGAGTGGACGCCCGAGGAGGCAAGCCCGAGGATGACGTCTCCTTCGGCAATGTCGCCTGCCGGCAGAAGCTGCCCGCGCTCGGCCGCGCCGACGGCAAAGCCGGCAAGATCGTAGTCGCCGCCGGAATACATGCCCGGCATCTCGGCCGTCTCGCCGCCGATCAGCGCGCAGCCTGCCTCACGGCAGCCGGCGGCAATTCCCGCGACGATCGCGGCGCCCTGGTCGGGATCGAGCTTGCCCGTCGCGAAATAGTCGAGGAAGAACAGCGGTTCGGCGCCCTGCACGACGAGATCGTTCACGCACATGGCGACGAGGTCGATGCCGACCGTATCGTGCTTGTCGGCGTCGATCGCAATCTTGAGCTTCGTGCCGACGCCGTCATTGGCGGCGACGAGGACCGGATCGCTGAAACCGGCGGCCTTCAGGTCGAAGAGGCCGCCGAATCCGCCGATCTCGCCATCGGCGCCGGGACGCCGGGTCGAGCGGACATGCGGCTTGATCTTCTCGACCATCAGGTTGCCGGCATCGATATCCACACCTGCGTCGCTGTAGGTGAGGCCGTTCTTTCCCGACTGGCTCATGCTCGCTCTCCAAGGCTCGTCGCTGATTGCGGATGCGATTGGCACGGAGAAGCGAGGAGTGCAAGCGCAGAGGCACGCCCGATCCTGCTTTTTTCGTGAATTTGACTGTGGTCAGCACCTTCTGCCGGCCACAGGCCGTTTGCCCCGCGAGCGCTGCCGCACTTGACCTTGGCGCGCCCCAAGCCCTATCTCGTCCGAACGAACGACGCGGAAGGTGCGGTGTGCCGCGCAACGGGGGCTGTCATGGGCGATCGGGTCAGCAGTACGGGACTTCAGCGCCAGATCTTCTTCTGGCTGCTGGTGCTTGTCGGCTTCATTGCCTTCCTATTGGTGTTCAGTTCCATTCTCCTGCCCTTTCTCGCCGGCATGGCGCTCGCCTATTTTCTCGATCCTGTAGCCGATCGCCTGGAGCGGCTCGGTCTGAGCCGGCTGATGGCGACGATCGCCATCCTGGTCGCCTTCGTCGTCGTGCTGGCGCTGTCACTGATGATCATCGTTCCGCTGGTCGCCACGCAGGCTGCCGAGTTCATCCAGAAAATGCCGGGTTACATCACCAGGCTTCAGGAATTCCTGACCGACAGCCAGTCGACGCTGTTGCCGGACTGGCTCGCCGGCCAGATGGCGACCATCAAGCAGAACTCGGCCAAGCTTTTGGAGCAGGGTGCAAGCTTCCTGGGCACGCTGTTCCAGCAGATCTGGAACTCCGGCTTGGCACTTCTCAACATCCTGTCCCTATTCGTCATCACCCCTGTCGTCGCCTTCTATCTGCTGCTCGACTGGGACCGTATGGTCGACAGGGTCGACAGCTGGATACCGCGCGATTACGTCGAGGTCGTGCGGCAGATCGCTCGCGACATGAATACGACCATTGCCGGATTTGTCCGCGGCCAGGGCTCTCTCTGCGTGATCCTCGGCCTTTACTACGGGATCGGGCTGACGATGGTCGGGCTCAATTTCGGCCTCCTGATCGGCCTCTTTGCCGGCATGATCAGTTTCATTCCCTATGTGGGATCACTTGTCGGCCTCGTGCTTGCGCTCGGCGTCGCGCTCGTCCAGTTCTGGCCGGACTATGTCTGGATCCTTTTGGTTCTCGCCGTTTTCTTCAGCGGCCAGTTTCTGGAAGGCAATATTCTGCAGCCGAAACTGGTCGGCAAAAGCGTCGGGCTGCATCCGGTCTGGCTGATGTTCGCCCTGCTTGCGTTCGGCGCGCTCTTCGGCTTCGTCGGCCTGCTCGTGGCGGTGCCCGCGGCGGCCGCGATCGGTGTGCTTGTCCGCTTCGGCATCCAGCGGTACCTTGATAGCGATCTCTATCACGGGCATAGAGCAGCCGTTCACAAGGAGCCGGAGAGCCACGGCTAGAGCACTTCCAGGAAAAGTGTGTAGCGGTTTCCGTCCGGAGGTGCGTACCTCCAAAGACAGATTGCGCACGGGTAAAGTATGAAGAGACATCTGTCCGAACAATTGCCTTTGGTCTTTGGCCATGCGCCCGCAACCGGTCGCGACGACCTGCTCGTCTCGGACCGGTTGAGCGCGGCCATTTCCATCGTCGATCGCTGGCCCGCCTGGCCGTCGCCGGTGGTCATCATCTGCGGGCCGGTGGGTTCCGGCAAATCGCACCTTGCGGGCATCTGGCGCGAAAAGGCCGGGGCGGAGCCGATACATCCCTTTGCCTGCTCGAACGCCGCCGATATCGCCGCAGAAAAGCCGGTCCTCTTCGAGGATGCCGACCGGCAGGGCTTCGACGATGCGGCTCTCTTCCATGTCATCAACAGCGTGCGCCAGAACGGCACGGCGCTTTTGATGACGTCACGGTTATGGCCGATGTCATGGCCGGTGGGGCTTCCTGACCTCAAGTCGCGCCTCAAGGCTGCGACCGTGGTCGAAATCGGCGAGCCCGATGACGAATTGCTCGTGCAGGTGCTCACCAAGCTTTTTGCCGACCGCCAGCTCCTCGTGGACGAGCGCCTGGTCGGCTACGTCGTCGCGCGGATGGAGCGCTCGCTGGAGGCGGCACAGACCATCGTCGAGCGGATAGATCATCTGGCGCTTGCGCGTGGAACGCGGCCGACCCGCGCCCTGGCCGCGGAAGTACTGGAAGAGCTTGCAAATACAAGCCTCTCCGATTGACTGTCACAGTTCCGTCGTCAAACTGGGGTAGCTCGTTCGTTCGGAGTAATGGGGCTTTACAGGCATGGACAGCGCAACGTCTGCAATCACGGAACACGAGGCATCTGCTGAGCAGAAGCGTGAGGCGCCAGCCGAGGCGCTGGACCTTCTCAAGAGCCCCGAGCGCTTCGTCAACCGCGAGTTCTCCTGGCTTCAGTTCAACCGCCGGGTCCTCGAGGAGACGCTGAACACGGCGCATCCCCTTCTGGAGCGCGTCCGTTTTCTATCGATCTCCGCCGCCAATCTCGACGAATTCTTCATGGTTCGTGTCGCGGGTCTGGAGGGCCAGGTCCGTTCCGGGCTTTCGCTGCGCAGCCCGGACGGCCTGACGCCGGCGGAAACGCTCGAGAGCATTCTGACGGAAGTCGACAATCTGCAGATGGAGCAGCAGGCATCGCTTGCCGTCCTGCAGCAATATCTCGCCAAGGAAGATATCCTCATCGTCCGTCCGGCTTCGCTTTCCGCGCAGGATCGCAGCTGGCTCGCGAACGAATTCGACCAGGCGATCTTCCCCGTGTTGACGCCGCTCTCGATCGACCCGGCGCATCCGTTCCCGTTCATTCCGAATCTCGGCTTCTCGATCGGCCTGCAACTCGTCAGCAAGACCGGGCGCGACCCGATGACGGCCCTGCTGCGCCTGCCGGTAGCGCTCGATCGCTTCGTTCGCCTGCCGGACGTGAAGAACGTCATCCGCTACATCACCCTCGAAGACGTCGTCAGCCAGTTCATCGACCGGCTTTTCCCGGGCTACGAGGTGAAGGGGTCGGGCACGTTCCGCATCATTCGAGACAGCGATATCGAAGTCGAGGAGGAAGCCGAAGATCTCGTGCGTCTTTTCGAGACGGCCCTCAAGCGGCGCCGTCGCGGGTCGGTGATCCGCATCGAGACCGATTCCGAAATGCCGGCTTCGCTGCGTCAGTTCGTCGTGCAGGAACTCGGCGTTCCGGAAAATCGCGTCGCGGTACTGCCTGGCCTGCTGGCGCTGAATACGCTTTCGGAAATCACCAAGGCGCCGCGCGAGGATCTGCGCTTCGAGCCCTACAACCCACGCTTCCCGGAACGCGTGCGCGAACATGCGGGCGACTGCCTTGCCGCCATCCGCGAAAAGGACATGGTGGTCCACCACCCCTACGAATCCTTCGATGTCGTCGTGCAGTTCCTGCTGCAGGCCGCGCGGGATCCGGACGTGCTGGCGATCAAGCAGACGCTCTATCGGACCTCGAACGACAGCCCGATCGTGCGCGCGCTGATCGATGCCGCCGAGGCCGGCAAGTCGGTGACCGCGCTTGTCGAGCTCAAGGCACGCTTCGACGAGGAGGCAAATATCCGCTGGGCGCGCGACCTCGAGCGCGCCGGCGTCCAGGTGGTTTTCGGCTTCATCGAATTGAAGACCCACGCAAAGATGTCGATGGTGGTGCGCCGTGAGGAGGGCAAGCTCAGGACCTATTGCCATCTCGGTACCGGCAACTACCACCCGGTCACGGCGAAAATCTACACCGACCTGTCGTTCTTCACCTGCAACCCGGTGATCGCCCACGACATGGCGAACATCTTCAACTTCATCACCGGCTACGGCGAGCCGGAAGGGGGCATGAAACTCGCGGTGTCACCGCACACGCTGCGTCCGCGCATCCTCAAGCACATCGAGGAGGAGATCGTCCATGCGCAAGCCGGGCGTCCGGCGTCGATCTGGATGAAGATGAACTCTCTGGTGGATCCGGAAATCATCGACGCGCTCTACAAGGCAAGCTGTGCGGGCGTCGAGATCGACCTCGTCGTGCGCGGCATCTGCTGCCTCAGGCCGCAGGTGCCCGGGCTCTCCGACAATATCCGCGTCAAGTCCATCGTCGGGCGCTTCCTGGAGCATTCAAGAATTTTCTGCTTCGGCAACGGACATGGGCTTCCATCGGAGAATGCGCTTGTCTATATCGGCTCGGCGGATATGATGCCGCGCAATCTGGATAGGCGGGTGGAGACGCTCGTTCCTCTCATCAACCGCACTGTGCACGAACAGGTTCTTTCGCAGATCATGCTGGGCAATCTCATCGACAACCAGCAGAGCTATGAGATTCTTCCGGACGGCACCTCGCGCCGCATGGAAGTCGGCAAAGACGCCGAGCCGTTCAACGCTCAGCATTATTTCATGACCAATCCGAGCCTTTCAGGCCGGGGTGAGGCTCTGAAATCCAGTGCACCGAAGCTGATCGCCGGCTGGAAGAGCGGCTGGCACAAGTAAACTGGAATTGCATGGTCGAATCTGAAGCGCAGGGACGTCTGCCCGGTATCCGCCCGGTCTCCGTTGTGGATATCGGCTCCAACTCTATTCGTCTCGTCGTCTATGAAGGCCTGAGCCGTTCGCCGGCGATGCTTTTCAACGAAAAGGTGATGTGCGGCCTCGGCAAGGGCATCGATGCGACCGGCCGCATGGAGGAGGAAAGCGTGGCGAGGGCGCTGAGGGCGCTGCACCGGTTCCGTGCGCTCTCCGACCAGGCGCGTGCGACCGAGATGTATGTGCTCGCGACCGCTGCGGCGCGGGAGGCCACCAACGGAGCGGCCTTCATCGAAAGGGCGGAAGCCATCCTCGGCCAAAGGGTGAAGATCCTGAGCGGTGAGGAGGAAGCCTATTACTCGGCAATGGGAATCGTCAGCAGTTACCACGAGCCGGATGGCGTCGTCGGCGACCTGGGCGGCGGCTCGCTCGAGCTTGTCGATGTAAACGGCAAGCGAATCGGCAAGGGCATAACGCTGCCGCTGGGCGGCATTCGCCTCTTCGAACATTCGAGCGGCTCGCTCAGCAAGGCGCGGACCTGGGTACGCAAGTTCATGAAAAATGCCGAGGTCCTGAAGAAGGGGACCGGACGCACGTTCTACGCCGTGGGCGGAACCTGGCGAGCGATCGCCAAGCTGCACATGGAGATGCACAATTATCCGCTGCACATGATGCAAGGCTACGAAATCTCCCATGACGAGGCGCTGGCGATCCTTGCCGAAGTGATCGAGCCGAAGAATATCAAGCCCTCCGCCTATGCGGCAATTTCCAAGAGCCGCCGGAGCCTGGTGCCCTTCGGCGCGGTGACGATGCACGAGGCGATCTCCATCATGCAGCCCGAGCGCATCTCCTTTTCCGCGCTCGGCGTCCGCGAGGGGTATCTCTTTTCGCTGCTTTCCGGGGAGGAACGCCAGCAGGACCCGCTGCTGACGGCTGCCAACGAACTCGCCATCCTTCGGGCCCGTTCGCCCGAGCATGCGCGAGAGCTCGCCGAATGGACGGGCCGTCTCGTGCCGTTCTTCGGCGTCGAGGAAACGGAAGAGGAGAGGCGCTACCGTCAGGCCGCCTGTTTGTTGGCGGATATCAGCTGGCGGGCGCATCCGGACTATCGCGGTCTGCAGGCGCTGAACATCATTGCGCATTCGGCCTTCACGGGCATCACGCATGCGGGACGGGCCTATATCGCGCTCGCGAATTACTACCGCTTCGAAGGGCTTAACGACGACGGCGCCACGAGCCCGCTCGCAGGCATCACGACGCCGCGCCTTCTCGAACTGGCGAAGCTCCTGGGTGGATTGTTGCGCGTCGCCTATCTTTTTTCTGCTTCCATGCCGGGTGTGGCGCGCCACCTCACGCTCCGTCGATCTTTAAAGCCCGATGTCGATCTCGAATTCGTCGTCCCGGCAGCCTTTGCCGACTTCGAGGGCGAACGCCTCGACGGCCGGCTCCAGCAACTTGGCAAGCTTACCGGCAAGAAGCTCGCCTTCTCCTTCGAGCGCTGATTGCTCTTTCGAACGTTCGCGCTCGAACGCGCCAAGGACGCGGCACGACCATGCGCCCTCAACCCTGTGACCTCATCCCTGTGTTTGTCTTGTCACAGGAATGAGGGTTAGGGAGGAGTGGGCGTTAACCCATGTCTGCTGCGAGAGACAAGCCCGGCTTATAGGACGTATCGAGGGGAGCGCGCTCTATTCGGCCTTCAGGAATTCGCCTACTTCCACCAACACGAATTCATTGTCGTCCGCCCTGTCCAGCGAACGCCCGGCGGAGAAAGGCAGGTTGTTGTCGTTGCCGACGATGATATGCGTCTCGTCCACGCGGTCGACATTCTCGATGGTCACGAAGGGCATGTCGTAATAGCCCTCGCCGCCGCCCTGGCGCTTGCGGTTGTCCGGGTCGGCGATTTTCAGCAGGTCGACATAGCCGATCTTGCGCACGGCCTTGCCGACGTTTTCATCGTCCATGGCGATCTTGTAGACACGCTTCAGCTTCGAGCCGACGGCGAAGCAATTCGGCTGGGGGTCCTTGGGATCCGCGCAGGCCTTGTCGACGGTGCCGGCGCCGTTGTCGCGCTCGATCACCAGCGCGGTCTTCTCGTCGAGCATGTTGAAGTCACCGATCGCTTCACCGCCTTCGGCGAGTGGATACAGCCAGCTGCGCCCGGTCCAGGCCTTGCTGCCGGTGTCAAGCTCGACGATCCGCAGTGCCGGCCGGCCCTCCGCCTCTTCCACCGACTCGCTGTCTGTCCAGATCGGCCCTTCGAGCAGTCCGTAGAGCTTCGCGCCGTCCTTCGAAAGTGCCAGTCCTTCGTAACCGCCGGAACGCTTCAGGTTGAAGTCCGGTGCCTTCTTGGAGGGATCTCCCTGCAGCGTCAGTGCCGGATTGTCGGGCGAGAGTACGGGCTTGCCGTCGACAACAGTCGCAATGACATCGGTGAGCTTGCCGTCAAGGTCGAACTTTAGGATGTAGGGGCCGAATTCCTCACCGACCCAGAAGCCGTCGGCGACCGGCTGGATCGATTCGACGTCGAAGTCGCCGCCCGTGAGATAGCGGGTGGCCGAGCCTTCCATGACGATGGGGAAGGGGGCCTTACGCTCGGGGTCGGACAGGAACAGGGTCTTCAACGCCTCGACCCTTCCGGCGTCCCAGTCGATCTTGAGGTGGTGGAGCATCAGCATGGCGTCGGTCGAGTTGAGCTTGTTGCCGAAGCCGTTGTCCGAAAGGCTCCAGAAAGTGCCGTCGTCCATTGCCTTGATGCCGGAGAAGCCCTGCATCGGCTGGCCGTTGAAGGGAAGCGACAGGCCGGTCGGGCGAACGCCATCCTTGCCGGCGACGCTGCCCAGTTCGGCGGCGCGCTTGCGGTCGGCGGTCGAGAACTTGCCCGAGGTCTTGAGGTACTCCGCAGCATCCGCCGGCGCGGCGATAATGGTGTTTGCGGGAAGGATCGCATGCGCCTCGAGCGTTGCAGGGAAGGCCTTTTCCTCGGCAAGCGCGGCGCTCGACGCCAGCAGGGTTAGCGCCATGGCGGCAAGGATGGATTTCGTCATAAGTTCACCTCGGGTTGGAGTACAGGTGAACCCGATAGGCGGCTTCGATGACAGCTGTTTGATGTTTGTCTTACAGCGGCGTGAAAGGCCCGACGGCCGGACTGCGAACGGGCTCCCCGGTCGGTTCCGTGGTGCCGTCGCCGCTCAGCGAACCGGCCGTGAGCGACAGAACCGCGAGCTTCTGGCCACGCCCTTTGACCTCATGCTCGCCGAGATCCTCGGCGCGTACGAAGACGGGCGGGCGCAAGCGCCGCAGCAGATCGGCCGAGATTAAGACCTGGCGGTCGAGCGTTCGGCACAGGCCCTCGAGGCGCGCCGTCGTGTTCACGGTGTCGCCGAAATAGGTGATCTTGTGTTTGTCGACGCCGATCTCCGCAGCAACGATCGTGCCGCCATGCAGAGCGGCGCGCAGGCGCGGCACCTCGCCGTAGTCTTTTCGCCAGCGATGGGCGTCCGCTTCGATCTGTTCCAGAATGTCGAACACGCAGCGGATGCAGGCTGCATCCGCGACAGCGCGATCGTAAGACCAGGTGATCACGGCAGCGTCGCCGACATAGTCGTCGATGGACCCGCCATAACGCAGCACGGGATCAGCCATGGCTGCAAACAGCTTTCCCAAATATTCCTGCATGCGCAGGTCACCGAAGCGCTCGGCAAGCGATGTCGATCCGGCGAGATCGATGAAAAGAAACACGCGTTCCTCCTGCACCGGCTTGCGGTATCGTCCGGTCAGGAGGTTCAAGAAAACGTCGCGGCCCAGCAATTCGCGCACCCTGAGCACGAAGATGATCGGACCGGAGGTCGCAAGCGCGTATACCAGCACATTGAGCGATGGCAGCATCGCGTCCGTCCTGCTTTCGCGCATGGCGCCGGCGACGTGCAAAAGCAGCCCGGCGGCTGCATATCCGAGGTTGACGAATATGAAGTAGACGGCGAGGGACGAGAGAAGAAACGCCGGCGTCGGCGATCCGTGGATTCTCCGGTAAAGGCGCCGGAAGATGATGTGCCGTTCAAAGGCGAGAATCGGCATGCACATGAAGAGCGCATAGGTTGCGCCGATTAGGGCGCCGCCGCCGTAGACGACCCACGCATAGGCCATGCCACTGCCGGCGACGACGAGCAGCAACATGATGATCTCGAGCGTGGAAAATCTCCAGCGCATGTGACAGCCTCGAAAACGAGAATCTACAGCGCCGCACGTCTTATCAGGCACGCAAAGGTCGCTGGAGCAATTTGAATTGCTACATGTTTTGTCCTTAAGGACACATGCAGTTGAAGCATCGGGGCCGGGCGGTCCCGCTCGGCATCTAGAAACAGCTGATCGGCGCCATTTTGCGGCGATCAGCTGTCGAAGTGTCTCGGCTAAGCTCGGATTCGGGCGGAAAATTGTCGTCGAGCGGCGGTTTTCAACCGCCGATTTCCACCGCCTCGACTTTTTTGTCGACGAAACGCAATGCCACCTCGCCGTTGATGAGTTTCAGCGCCGTCATGCCGAAGAGCTCACGCCTCCAGCCTTTGAGCGCGGCGACGTCCGCGCCTTCGCCCTCTGCTGCGATCCTGTCGAGTTCGTCGCTGTTGGCGATGATCTTGGCCGCGACTCCCTCCTTTTCGGAGATGAGTTTCAGCAGCACTTTGAGCAGCTCGCTCGCTGCCGCAGCGCCCTCGGGTGCGTGGTTCTGGCGCGGCAGGCGCGGCAGGTCGCCCCTCGGGATCGCCAAGGCTTCGCCGACGGCCTCGATGAGGGCTGTCCCCGCGCTGGAGCGCTCCCAACCCTTGGGAATGGTCCTGAGGCGTCCGAGCGCCTCGGCATCCTTCGGCTGCTGCTGCGCGATCTCATAGATCGCATCATCCTTGATAATTCGCCCGCGCGGTACGTTGCGGGCCCGCGCCTCGCGTTCCCGCCACGCCGCCACCTTCTGCAGGACGGCCAGCTCGATCGGCTTCTTCACCCGCATCTTCAGCCGCTGCCAGGCGTTGTCCGGGTGGAGGTCGTAGGTTTCCCGGCTTTCGAGTATCGCCATTTCCTCCGCAAGCCAGGAGGAGCGTCCCTCGCGTTCCAGTTCCTTGGTGAGGTACTGGTAGATATCCCTCAGATGCGTCACGTCCGCCAGCGCATAGTCGAGCTGCTTGTCGGTGAGCGGTCTGCGGCTCCAATCGGTGAAGCGAGACGACTTGTCGATCTGCTCGTTCTTGATGCGGTTGACGAGCTGGTCATAGGAGACGCTGTCACCGAAGCCGCAAACCATCGCGGCTACCTGCGTATCGAAGATCGGATGAGGAATGAGATTTCCGAGATGGTGGATGATCTCGATGTCCTGCCTGGCGGCGTGGAACACCTTCACGACATCCGGGTTGCTCATGAGCGCGAAGAACGGGGCGAGGTCGATTCCGGGTGCCATCGGATCGACGATCACTGCCGTTTCCGGGCTTGCCATCTGAATGAGGCACAGCACCGGCCAGAATGTGGTTTCCCGCAGGAACTCCGTATCGATCGTAATATAGCTTGAACGGGCCAGCTCTCGGCAGGCGGCCTCAAGATCTGCTGTCGTTTGAATCATCGGGCTTTAATCACTGTGGCAAAAATGCGGCTTTGAGTTTTCCCGTGTACCGTTTCACGGCACCTGTCACAATCGAAATTGTCAGGCGACCCGGAAATAAGCCGACATCCCGGTCTTTTGATGTTCGATGATATGGCAATGGAAGACCCAGTCGCCGGGATTGTCCGCGACCAGTGCGAGCTGCGCCTGTTCGTCCGGGAAGAGCAGGATCGTGTCGGTCGGCGGCGGCAGCAGGCTCCGCTTGTTCGAGGCGAGGATGCGGAAGCTCAGCCCGTGCAGATGGATCGGATGGGCATGCGGCGTGCGGTTGGCGATCTCCAGCACATAGGTTTTCCCGAATTTGAGTTCCTCGATCGGGGCGACCGGATCGGGCGTATCACCTGGCCACGGAACCTTGTTGATCGCCCAGAACGTATAGCCGAGCGAGCCGCAGATCGAAACGGCCGGCTCGTGCTCGGCCGTTGCAGTCAGTTCGATCGGAATACGCTTGGCAGTGGAAATGTCGGCTTCGGCAATGGGGTTCGGGGGCAGGGGCGCGATATCCCCGAGGTCCCGCTTCAGCGAAGTGCCGACTGCCCGGAAGGCTGCGATCGACCAGGGGCTGGAGCCGCGGAAATTGCCAAGCTTTGCCTGCTGGCCCTCGCTTTGCGGCATGCGAAGCGCAAGGTCCACGCGTTGGCCGGGGCCGAGATCGAGCCGGTCGAGCGCGAAGGGGATTTCGACCGGGTTGCCGTCGAGGGCGATCACCCTGGCCTCTGCGCCTTCGAGCCCGATCGTGTAGATGCGCGTGACGTCGGTGGCGGCGATTCTCACGCGGACGAGCCCGCCGGCGGGAGCGTCATAGACCGGCTCGCGCTGCCAGTTCGCGGTTCTTACCGTTCCATAGGTCCCGCCGCGCGCCGCATCCCGCGGTTTGAAAGGAGCGATGAACTCGCCGCTGGCGCCGAGCCGCCAGTCCCTGAGATTGAGAACGATCTCGGAATCGAAGGTCGGATCCTCCGGGTTCTCGACGACGATCACGCCGGTCAGGCCGCTCCCCATCTGCATCAGCGTGTTGCAGTGCGGGTGGTACCAGAAGGTGCCGGCGTCCGGCGGTGTGAAGAGATAGTCGAAGCCGTCGCCGGGATAGACATAGGGCTGCGTCATTTCCGGCACGCCGTCCATCGCATTGGCTATCCTCAGGCCATGCCAGTGAACGGTCGTCGGTTCGTCGAGACGGTTGACCAGTCTCGCCGCGAAGGGTTCGCCCTTGCGCATCCTCAGGACAGGCGGCATGGCGGCGTTTGCCGGACTGCCGGGATCATCATAGGTCATGACCCGGTGGGTGAGGCCGCCGGCCGCGATCTGCGCCTCGGTGAACCGCGCCGTCAGGATCTGCGGATCGGCGGCTGCGCCCGCCCTCGCGGCAAGACCGGCACCGAGCGCGAAGGCGCTGCCAAGCGCGGCTGAACCCTGGAGAAACATTCGGCGATTGAGCATCGGTATCTTGCTTGTCTGTCCCGGAGGATGGGGCAAAGCACGTTTGGCCCCCAAAAATGATCCGGCCCGTTATTAAACCTGATTTTCACTTTCAGCAATTCGGCAGCCTGCGGCTCGCTTCGGCTATTGATCAAGGCTCTTTCCGCGTCTGGCCGCCCGCAAGCTTGTTGAAGAAGGACGATGTGCGCAGAAGGGCGCGAAACCGCATCGACCGTTCTTCGGTTGGAACGGGTTTGCGCGCAGTCATGCGCCGGATCGTGTAGGCCATGAAGAGCGCCAGGATTGCTGCCGTATAGATGAAGAGCACCGGCGGTTCGAAGATATCGAGCAGGAAGGATGCGAGGAGCGGCCCGATGATGGCACCGAGCGACCAGAAGAAGAGCATGCCGGCGGAGACGAGCGCATGCTGGCCTTCGGCCGCATGGTCGTTGGCATGCGCGGAGCAGAGGGAGAAGAGCGGCATTGCGAAGGCGCCGAAGGCGAAGATGCCGGCGAAGTTCAACCACTCGTCGCTCCCGGCGATGAAAGCGAGGAAGAGCCCCGCGAGGAGGGAGCCGAAGGTGGCGATCAGGATGATCAGCCTGCGGTCGATCCGGTCGGAGAAGTAACCCAGCGGATATTGAAGCACGACGCCGCCGATGATGCCGGCGCTCATGAACGTCGCGATCGCCGTCACCGAAAGGCCGATCTCCTGCGCATAGATGGGGCCGAGCGAGCGGAACGCGGCATTGGTGAGGCCGACGACGATGCAGCCGATGGTGGCTAGCGGCGAGATGTTCCAGAGCGCCTTCACGTCGAAGCGTATCGCTTCCGGCGCAACCGGGCTCGACCGGTCGGCAAAGGAGATCGGTACGAGCGAAAGCGTCAGCGCCATCGAGATGATGGCGAAAAGCTCGAAGCCACCGATTCCAATGCCGGGAATTGCATATTGTGCAGCCGTTACCGAGCCGAGATCGACGAGGCGATAGATCGAAAGGGTACGCGCGCGGTTGCCATTGGTGACGCTGGCGTTCAACCAGCTCTCGACCGTAGCGAAGAGGCTCGCGAAGCAGATGCCGGCGACGAGCCGCATCAGGAACCAGAACCACGGATCGATGACGAGCACCATGGCGATCGCAGCGGCGGAAGCGATGGCTGCCATCGCCGAAAAGGTACGGATATGGCCGATCGCCCTCAGAATGCGGGTGACGTAGACGCAGCCGATTGCAAAGCCGACATTGTAGCCGGCACCGATCACGCCGATCAGCGAGGTGGAGAATCCTTCTTCGAGCGCTCTCAAGGAAATGAACGTGCCCTGCAATCCGTTGCCGCCGATCAGAATGCCTGCGGTGACGAGCAGCGGGATGAGCGGGCGAATCTGGGACATGGGAACAGAAGGCATCCGATTGCGGCCGCGACTCGCACGATACGCGACCCTTGCCCCTGTTTAGCCGCGGCTGACGCGCGGGAACAGTAGCAATTTGTGACCACTCGTGTCCGAATTTGCGCCGTACCGCTTGTGGCTGCAGTCGAAGCGCGCAACTTGTGCGACCGGGGCAGCGGTCTTGCCGTCGGCGCGCCGCGGCCTTGACAAAACCGGCGCATCATGCGCTTTTCCGCCCGACTTTGACCATGCCGCCCTGCGCCGTTCTGCGAGCTGCGCGGCCTTTAAGCAATTCCGGGACTATACGATGCACCGTTACCGCAGCCACACCTGTGCCGCCCTCCGCAAGTCGGATGTCGGCTCCACCGTTCGCCTTTCCGGCTGGGTTCACCGCGTCCGCGATCACGGCGGTGTGCTCTTCATCGACCTGCGCGACCATTATGGCATGACCCAGGTCGTCGCCGATCCGGATTCGCCGGCCTTCAAGGCCGCCGAGACGGTGCGTGGCGAATGGGTCATACGCGTGGATGGCGCCGTCAAGGCGCGCACCGACGAAACGGTCAACAAGAACATGCCCACCGGCGAGGTCGAACTCTACGCCCGCGAAATCGAAGTTCTCTCGGCCGCCAAGGAACTGCCGCTGCCGGTCTTCGGCGAGCCGGACTATCCGGAAGACGTGCGCCTGAAATACCGCTTCCTGGATCTCCGCCGCGAGACGCTGCACAAGAACATCGTCAGGCGCACCGAGATCATCGCCGCCATGCGCCGGCGGATGGGCGACATCGGCTTCACAGAATATACGACGCCGATCCTGACTGCGTCTTCGCCGGAAGGTGCGCGTGACTTCCTGGTGCCAAGCCGCATCCACCCGGGCAACTTCTATGCGCTGCCGCAGGCGCCGCAGCAGTATAAGCAGCTTCTGATGGTCGCCGGCTTCGACCGCTACTTTCAGATCGCGCCCTGTTTCCGCGACGAGGATCCGCGCGCCGACCGGCTGCCCGGCGAGTTCTACCAGCTCGATCTCGAGATGAGCTTCGTCGAGCAGGAAGACGTTTGGGACGCCATGGAACCGATGATCCGGGCAATCTTCTCGGACTTCGCCGGCGGCAAGCCGGTGACCGACAAGTTCCCGCGCATTCCCTACGACACGGCGATCCGCAAATACGGCTCCGACAAGCCGGATCTGCGCAACCCCATCGAGATGCAGGAGGTCACGGAGCATTTCGCCGGATCCGGCTTCAAGGTCTTCTCCAACATGATCGCCTCCAACCCGAAGGTGGAGATCTGGGCCATTCCCGCCAAAACCGGCGGCTCCCGCGCATTCTGCGATCGGATGAACGCCTGGGCCCAGAGTCAGGGTCAGCCGGGTCTCGGCTACATCTTCTGGCGCAAGGAGGGCGAGAAGCTCGAAGGCGCCGGTCCGCTGGCCAAGAACATCGGCGCGGAACGGACCGATGCGATCCGCACGCAGCTCGGCCTCGGGGATGGCGATGCCTGCTTCTTCGTGGCTGGCGAGCCGGCCAAGTTCTACAAATTCGCCGGCGAGGCCCGCACCAGGGCCGGCGAGGAACTGAACCTCGTCGACCGCGATCGCTACGAGCTTTGCTGGATCGTAGACTTCCCGTTCTATGAATGGAACGAGGAGGAAAAGCGTGTCGACTTCGCCCACAACCCCTTCTCGATGCCGCAGGGCGGTCTCACCGCGCTTTCGAGCGACGATCTCCTGTCGATCAAGGCGTTCCAGTACGACATGGTCTGCAACGGCTTCGAGATCGCCTCGGGCTCGATCCGTAACCAGTCGCCGGAACTGATGGTCAAGGCTTTCGAGAATGTCGGCCTGAGTCAGGCCGACGTCGAAGAGCGGTTCGGCGGTCTCTACCGTGCGTTCCAGTACGGTGCCCCGCCGCATGGCGGCATGGCCTTCGGCATCGATCGCATCGTCATGCTGCTGGTCGGCGCCAAGAACCTGCGCGAGATTTCGCTGTTCCCGATGAACCAGCAGGCCCAGGACCTGCTGATGGGCGCGCCTTCTCAGGCAACGCCTGCGCAACTCAGGGAACTCTCGATCCGACCGATCCCGCAGAAGAAGGATTGATCTTCTTCGAGCGGGATGAGGAAAAGTGTGTGCGGTTTTCCGCCCGCATCCCGCGTGTCAACTTCTTGGAATCGATCACGGTCATGTTTTTAGGTCGACCCGACCTAAAAACATCGTGATCTAGAGACCGAACGAACCCGGCGATGATCTCGCCGGGTTTTTCGTTGGTCCGGTTCTTCGTTTCGAAGCACAGGAGGGGAGTGTCCCCGAACGCGGTACGTGACGCTCGCCTTGACAGCGGATGTTTCGAGGCGTTTCCTTTCCGTGCAACTCATCGGTGGAGGGGAACAATGGTCAAGAGCGTCAAGGATCTGCTGGCTGAAGCAAACGGCTCAGTCCCGAAATTGTCTCCCACCGAGGCCGCCGAGAAGATGCGCTCCGGTGATGTGTTGATCGTGGACGTCCGTGATCCGACAGAAGTCCAGCAAACCGGCAGGATCAAGGGGGCGGTAAACGTCTCGCGGGGCATGCTGGAGTTTCGGGCAGACCCGGAAAGCCAATATCACAATCCAGTCTTTCAGAAGGACAAGACCATCCTTCTGCATTGTGCCTCCGGCGGCCGTTCCGCTCTTGCGGGCAAGACCCTGCAGGACATGGGATACTCGGCCGTCTACAACATCGGCGGATTCAAGGATCTAACCGAGGCGGGCATCGATACAGAACCGGCGTGAGCGCGCACATCGAGCGTCCCTCATCCGCCTGCGCGTTGCTGGCGCTCGCCGCCTGCGGCGGCTGAGCGCACGTCTCACAAGTCCATTCCGCCGCCAGGCGGCATCTGCGGCTGCCCGTCCTTCTTCGGTTTCTCGGCGATCATCGCTTCCGTCGTCACAAGAAGACCGGCGATGGAGGCCGCGTCCTGAAGCGCGGCGCGCACGACCTTCGCGGGGTCGATGACGCCCATTTGGAAGAGATCGCCGAATTCTCCAGTCTGTGCGTTCCAGCCAAAGGCAAAATCCTGTTTCTCTCGCAGCTTGCCGACGATGATCGATCCCTCGGCGCCGGCGTTCTCGGCGATCTGACGCACGGGTGCCTCGATCGCGCGGCGGACGATCTCGATGCCCACGCGCTGGTCGTCATTGGCGGTCGCGAGACCGTTGAGCGCGCTCACGACCCGCAGCAGCGCCACGCCGCCGCCGGGCAGAATACCTTCCTCGACCGCCGCGCGCGTTGCGTGCAGCGCATCGTCGACACGGTCCTTCTTCTCCTTGACCTCGACCTCGGTCGAGCCGCCGACACGGATGACGGCGACGCCGCCCGCGAGCTTGGCAAGCCGCTCCTGCAACTTCTCTCGATCATAGTCCGAGGTCGTGTCCTCGATCTGCGCCTTGATCTGTGCGACGCGGCCGCCGATGTCCTCCTTCGATCCGGCGCCGTCGACGATCGTGGTCGTCTCCTTGTCCACCATGATGCGTTTCGCACGGCCGAGGGTATCCATCGTGGCATTTTCGAGCTTGATCCCGAGCTCCTCGGAAATGACGGTGCCGCCGGTCAGGATCGCGATATCTTCCAGCATGGACTTGCGACGGTCGCCAAAGCCCGGGGCCTTGACCGCAGCGATCTTCAGGCCGCCGCGAAGCTTGTTGACGACGAGGGTGGCGAGCGCCTCTCCCTCGACATCTTCGGCAATGATCAGGAGCGGCTTGCCGGACTGGATGACCGATTCGAGGATCGGGATCATCGCCTGCAGGTTGGAGAGCTTCTTCTCGTGAAGCAGGATATAGGCGTCTTCCAGCTCCACCCTCATCTTTTCCTGATTGGTGATGAAATAGGGGGATAGGTATCCCCGATCGAACTCCATTCCCTCGACGACTTCGAGTTCGATCTCGGCGGTCTTGGCCTCCTCGACGGTGATCACGCCCTCATTGCCGACCTTTTCCATCGCCTCGGCCAGGTAACGGCCGATTTCGGCATCGCCATTGGCCGAAATCGTCGCTACCTGCGCGATTTCGGCATTTTTGGAGACCTTGCGCGCATTCGTCCTGAGTTCCTTGACGATCGCCTCGACGGCAAGATCGATGCCGCGCTTCAGATCCATCGGGTTCATGCCCGATGCGACGGCCTTGGCGCCCTCCCTGACGATCGCCTGCGCGAGTACGGTGGCCGTAGTGGTGCCGTCACCGGCGATGTCGCTGGTGCGCGACGCCACTTCGCGAAGCATCTGCGCGCCCATGTTCTCGAACTTGTCCTCGAGTTCGATTTCCTTGGCGACGGAGACGCCGTCCTTGGTGATCCGCGGCGCGCCGAAGGACTTGTCGATGACGACGTTTCGCCCCTTCGGTCCCAAAGTCACACGGACCGCGTTGGCCATGATGTCTACGCCGCGCAGCATCCGATCGCGGGCTTCGCTGGTGAATTTGACTTCCTTGGCAGCCATTTATGCCTCCCTCCACATGGAATTCCCGAACCTCTTCGTGCTTCTTTTCGCGTCGCCGGCACGCTCCTCCTGCCGCGCCGCGGATCGACGGGGGAGCAGGGCATGCCGTGCTCCCCCGTCGCTGCCGATTGCATTCACTCCTCGTCGTCGTCGGGCGTCAGGATATCGATCAGCGCCGCAACGCGGCCGGCCGGAAGGTGGCGGCCTTCGCCGATCAGCGCTTCGTCGTTGTTGACCCAGGCGATTGCTTCGGCAAGTTCACTCGCGGTCGCGCCCGTCGCGAGAAGTTCGGCCATCAGCGTTTCGTCGACAGGGCCGAGGATGGCGGTGATATCCGAATGCTTCAGTCCCATGGCGTCCTCCTTCCGCTTGGTCGGTCGAGAATGCGCAAACCGTCGGCACGCAAAATAGATAGGCGATCGCCTACCAGCATCAAGCGCCGCATCATATCATCGATCGGGCGGATGAAAAAAACCCCGGCGACAAGGCCGCCGGGGGTCAGCACGTGGCCGCGCTCTTAAGCGCAATCAATCGTTCGCCGTCACCTTGACGCCCAGCACGGACGGGATGGTGTTGGGAGCCCCCATCGCAGCACCCATGATCATCGGGAACGGCACGGGCTTTTCCGGCTCAGCGCGGATCGTCAGGCTCTTCGGATTGTCGAGAAAGGCGTTGACGGCGCTGGTGACCTGGTTCTGCAGCTCCGGGAGATTGAGCTGCGCCATCATGATCGGTACGAGCCCCTTCAGCGATTGCGCCAGCTGTTCGCCGGTGACACCCTGCTGGCTGCCGGCGTAGTTGAGCGCCTTTTTCGTGATCGATGCATCGTCGAAGCGGATCGAGGCGCTATTGAAGGTCAGTTGCTGCATCAGGCCGAGCATCGCCAGTGCCATCGCCTGATCGGCTTCCTTCTTGTTCGGGTTGGCTTCCGCCGCTTTGGCTGCCTCCTGCAGCGACTTCATGAATTGCAGCGTATAGCCGGAGAAGTCCATGGCGATGTTCAGCCTGCCGACATTGTTGAAGTCCAGCGCGTATTCGTCGAGAGCAAGATTGCCGCTTTCCAGCTCCCAGCTGCCCTTCATCGTGACTCCGCCATCGAGCGTCGTCAGCCCAAGCTTCTCGACCGCTTCCTTGGCCTTGGCATCCTCGATTTGCGACAGATCCGCCTTGATTCCGGTAAGCGTCGCGTCGAAGTCGAAGCCAGAATCGTTTTCTTGCCGCGCCAGATTGGTTTCGGTGCTTTCGGCCGTGAATACGTCCTTGCCTTTGACGTTTACGGTCAAAGGGCCGGTGCCGGCCGTTTCGTAAAGCAGGATGTCATCGATCGTCGTACCGGTCGCATTGCCCGGAATGGACAGGCCGCCGATCGAGATGTCCTTGACCGAGAAGCTTGCATCCTTGTCGCTGACAGCGATATCCGGGAAGGAGACGGTTTCGGCATAGTAGCCGCCGTCCGTTTCCTCGACGCCTTCGAAGGTCACTTCGCCTATGTCGATGGACGTGCCGGGCTTCGCCGCCGCCTGTAGCTTCATGCCGGTGACCGTCACCACGTCGCCGTCGACCTCTGCCTTGTCGTAGGTCATCGAAGTGCCGTTGGGCGACATCGCCGCATTGAGCTTTTGCATCATGTCCGCGCCGTCCAGGGCCATGGCCGGTCCGGCGAGGGTAAGGAGGGCGGCGCTGGCCAGCATCAGGCGGACTTTGCGCGTATGTATCATTGGAGTTCCTTGTGAAATTGTTCTGATTGCTTCGACCATGCCGGGACGATACGCAAGCGCAGTTCTGCCGCCAAGTGCAAACTCGTGCGGGGGCGGGGCAGGGATCACCCGCCGGTGACGTTCTCCACAGTGGCATAGCCCGGAATTCTTGCCGTCCCGCGCCTGTTGAGGTAGCAAGGACATATGGGACAAAGCCTTTTGCCGCCGTCTGGCGGGGATGACAATATTCAGCCGGTTGACCTGAAGGCGGCGCTGGAAGAGCGTTATCTCGCCTATGCGCTGTCGACCATCATGCACCGCGCGCTGCCGGACGTTCGCGACGGCCTGAAGCCGGTTCATCGCCGGATCATTCATGCCATGAGCGAGATGGGCCTGCGGCCCAATTCCTCGTTCAAGAAATGCGCCCGCATCGTCGGCGACGTCATCGGTAAGTTCCACCCGCATGGCGACCAGTCTGTCTATGATGCGCTGGTGCGTCTCGCGCAGGACTTCTCCCAGCGCTATCCGGTCGTCGACGGTCAGGGCAATTTCGGCAATATCGACGGTGATAACGCTGCCGCCTACCGTTACACCGAAGCGAAAATGACGGAGGTCGCAGCCCTCCTCCTGGAGGGGATCGACCAGGACGCGGTCGATTTTCGACCGACCTACAACGAGGAGGACCAGGAGCCGACCGTGCTTCCCGGTGCCTTCCCGAATCTGCTCGCCAATGGCGCGTCCGGCATTGCCGTCGGGATGGCGACCTCCATCCCGCCGCACAATGCGCATGAACTCTGCGATGCGGCGCTCCATCTCATCAAGCATCCGGATGCGACGGTGGAGGATCTGCTGTTCGATCCGGCCAATCCGCAGCGCGGCGGCATCGAAGGGCCGGATTTCCCGACCGGGGGCGTGATCGTAGAGAGCCGCGCCAGCATGGTCGAGTCCTATCGGACCGGCCGCGGCGGTTTTCGGGTCCGGGCACGCTGGGCGGTAGAGGATCTGGGGCGCGGCGGCTTCCAGATCGTCGTCACCGAAATTCCCTATCAGGTCCAGAAGTCGCGCCTGATCGAAAAGATCGCCGAACTGCTCATCGCGCGCAAACTGCCGCTTCTCGAGGATATCAGGGACGAATCGGCCGAGGACGTCCGCGTCGTCCTGGTACCGAAGAGCCGGTCGGTCGACGCCAATATCCTGATGGAATCGCTCTTCAAGCTCACCGAACTCGAGAGCCGGATTCCGCTGAACATGAATGTGCTGTCGATGGGCCGCGTGCCGCGCGTCATGGCGCTCAACGAGGTGCTCAGCGAATGGCTGGCGCACCGCCGGGAGGTCCTGCAGCGGCGCTCGCGCCACCGCCTCGCCGCGATCGATCGGCGGCTCGAGATTCTCGGCGGCTATCTCATCGCCTATCTCAACATCGACGAGGTCATCCGCATCATCCGCGAGGAGGATGAGCCGAAGGCCGTGATGATCGAGCGCTTCGGGCTCACCGATGTCCAGGCCGAAGCGATCCTCAACATGCGGCTGCGCTCGCTGCGCAAGCTCGAAGAATTCGAAATCCGCACCGAATTCGACGCGCTGTCGAAAGAGAAGGCTGAAATCGAGGCGTTGCTCGCCTCTGATGACAAGCAGTGGCAGGCGGTCGCCTGGGAAATCGGCGAGGTCAAGAAGAAATTCGCCAAGGCGACCGAGCTCGGCAAGCGCCGCAGCACCTTCTCCGACGCGCCTGACGCGGATGTCGAAGCCATTCAGCAGGCCATGATCGAAAAAGAGCCGATCACCGTCGTCATCTCGGAGAAAGGCTGGATCCGGGCCCTGAAGGGGCACATCGTCGATACGTCTTCGCTCCAGTTCAAGGATGGCGACGGCCTGAAGGTTTCGTTTCCCGCCCAGACGACGGATAAGATCCTCATCTTCACGACGGGCGGGAAGGCCTACACGCTTGGCGGCGACAAGCTGCCCGGCGGGCGCGGTCACGGAGAACCCTTGCGCATCATGGTCGATATGGAGAACGACCAGGACGTGCTGACGGCCTTCGTGCACGATCCGGCCCGCAAGCTCATCGTCTCGTCAACAGCCGGCAACGGCTTCGTCGTCACCGAGAGCGATATCGTGGCCAACACGCGCAAGGGCAAGCAGGTGATGAACGTCACCATGCCCGACGAGGCCAAGCTCGTCGTTCCGGTCAAGGGCGATCATCTCGCCGTCGTCGGCGAAAACCGCAAGATGCTCGTCTTCCCGCTGGTCCAGGTTCCCGAAATGGCGCGCGGCAAGGGCGTGCGTCTCCAGCGCTACAAGGATGGCGGCGTTTCCGATATCCGCGCTTTCGCAATCGCCGAGGGCCTTACCTGGGAAGACAGCGCCGGCCGTATCTTCACCAAGACCAAGGACGAACTGATCGAGTGGATGGGTGATCGCGCCGGCGCCGGGAGGGTCGTCCCGAAGGGCTTCCCACGAAGCGGCAAGTTCAGCGGCTAGATCGGTAACACCGGGGTTGCAAGCGCGGAGCGTTCGTGGATCAATGTTGGCGGATAGAGGGGGCCGGTGTCCTCGTTATCCTGAAAGTCGCTGCAATTCCTTGATCCCCTGCATGTCCCTTAGACCGGCTCCGATTCGAGCGACGATGCGGCGGAGAGATGGACGCGATGACCACGGCTCTTGACGATACGTTGCTGGCACTGGCCGATCCGATGCGCCGCCGCATATTCGAAGTCCTGTTTGCCGGCGAGACGCCTGCGGCGGGTGTCGCTGCGGCCATCGGCGTCGAGCAGGACGTCCTTACGGGGCATCTGGCCGTTCTGGAGACAGCGGGGCTGGTTGCCCGGCGGTGGAAGGGCGGGAAGGAACTCGTCAAGGCCGATCCTGCGCCGCTCGAGATTGCCGCGGAGTGGATCGACACCAATCGTGAGCTCTGGGCGATGCAGTCGCAGATGCAGGAATCCTCCAGAGATGACGGGTCGCCCGAACAGCGATAGTGGGATCGCGCCGTCGCCTTTGCGTCATCGGTGCAAGTGCCCCTTTTCCGGCAGGCCGGATAGGGGGCGATCGCGTGTCGTTCAGCCCGGGAGTTCCGCACATGCGAGCCTCGCCGCCTTGATCCGCATCTGCCAAAACGAATGGCCGAGCAAAGCAAGAATGAGGATCGTGCCGCCGAGGAGCGTTCGGCTCGTCGGCGTTTCGGCAAAGACGATCCATACCCAGATCGGCGCCAGAATGGTCTCCAGCAGGTAGAACATGCCGACTTCCGGCGCGGAAAGGTAGCGCGGCCCCGTCGCCAGACAGAAGAAGGCAAGCGGGATCATTACCAGTCCGTTGAAGAGGATGTAGGCGGGCTCGGCGATCGTGAGGCCGCCGGACGGCAAAAGCATGAAGCCGGCGATCGCCGGGAAGATCGCCGTCGTCAGCGGCACGAGCGACATGTCGCGGCCGCTGGCGCGGCTGATCGTGATCGCGCTTGCGAGCAGGAAGGCCGAGGATGCCGCCATCGCGTCACCGAAGAGATGCCCGCTTTCGAGCCCGTCGCTGACGATGACACCGACGCCGACGAGCATGACCGCCATCGTCAGGAAGGTGGCGTTGGAGGGGCGCTCCCTAAGAAATATCCAGGAGAGGACCGCCGCGAACATCGACGTGAACGCCAGGATGAAAACCACGTTCGCGGTCGACGTATTGAATACGGCGAGCAGGAAAGTGAAGGAATTGATGCCGTAAAAGACCCCGGCGATCAGGCCGGCCTTTCCCGGGATCAGGGCGACACGGCGGCCGAGCAGGCGGTTGATCACCACCCATGTGGCGAGTGCGGCAAGGAAGGTCGAGAGGCTGCGCACGGCCAGGATCGACCAGACCTCGCCATCTGCCGACCGGATCAGCGGAATGTCGAAGGAGAGCGCAAGGCCGCCGAGGCCGGTGATGGCAAGGCCGCGCCGGTGACGGGCGGCGTCAGTGGAGGGGGTCAAATTTCAATCCGTGGCGGGTTTGGTGGAATCGTGCTCGCCAGAATAGCGCTCCCAGCCGCGGGCCATAAGGTGCTCTTGCGGCAAAAACTTTGTCTTATACCCCATTTTGCGCGATCCCTTGACCCAATAGCCGAGATAGACATGAGGAAGACCGCGTTCCTTTGCCCGGCGGATATGATCCAGAATCATGTAGGTGCCGAGGGATCGCTCGGAGAGAGCCGGATCGAAGAAGGAATAGACCATGGAAAGGCCGTCGCTCATCCGGTCTGTCAAAGCCGTGGCGATCAGGGGGCCTCGCGCCTTGTCGTTGATGCCGTCGCCTTCGACCCGCAACCGGTACTCGATGATCTTCGTGTGTACATGGGTATCCTCGACCATCATCGCATAGTCGAGCACCGACATGTCGGACATGCCGCCTTTCTGATGGCGACAGTCGAGATAGCGCCGGAAGAGATTGTACTGCTCGCTCGATGGCTCGGCCGGATACTCCGCGGAGACGATGTCGCCATTGGCCGCAAGCACGCGGCGCATGGATCGCGTCGGCGAGAATTCGTTGGTGAGTATGCGCACGGAAATGCAAGCCCGGCAGGTCTCGCAGGCGGGGCGGTAGGCGATGTTCTGCGAGCGGCGGAAGCCGCCCTGCGTCAGCAGGTCGTTGAGCTCCGGCGCCCGCTCTCCCACCATATGGGTGAATACCTTCCGTTCCATCTGGTTCGGCAGATAGGGACAGGCTGCCGGTGCGGTCAGGTAGAACTGAGGAGACGGTGCGGTCTGCGTGTTCATCGAGCGGGGGGATCACTCTTCGTGCGGTTGCTCATCGTAATAGCATGGCCGAAGAATGGAAAACGTCAACACACTCGTTCGGCGTAACGGTCCCGTCAGTACATGTCGCGCCGAACGCCCACGGTGCCGATCAACAGGTCGTGCAGCAGCCGGCCACGATCGGTGAAGAGGCCGATCAGCAGGATGAGCGGCGTCAGGAGCGCATTGGCGATCCAGAATATTGCCAGATGGACGATTGCCGTGAGGAAATCCATTGGCCGACCATCCGTCCGGGCGATCGCCACGCCCATGATCCTCATACCTGGTGAGGCCTGCTCGCGGCCGCCGACCGTCAGTCCGAAATAGAGCATCGCCACCAAAGCGAAGAGGACCGGGTAGAGGAGAAAGCCGAGGCCGAGCGTCAAGATGCCGAGAAAGAAGACCACGACGGCCGCCGGTATCCACAGCAGCGCGACGATCAGGTAATCGATGATGAAGGCGAATATCCTGCGCGACAGTACACCCTGGTAGGCGCGCCAGTCCTCGCTCGGAAGCCTCAGTTCTTCATTTTGCATGCTCATGCGCGTGCCTCAAATTGCTGTCCACCCAAGATATGGGGAGCGAATGCGGTAAAACAATGCACTGGGCGTTCTGCCGCCGGCGTCAGCGCTTCGCGAGAATTCGAGCCACGTCGACGGCAAAGTAGCTGAGGATCCCGTCGCAACCCGCCCGCTTGAAGGCGAGCAGCGTCTCCAGCATCACCCGCTCGCCATCGATCCAGCCATTGGCGGCGGCTGCCTTGATCTGCGCGTATTCGCCGGAAACCTGATAGGCGAAGACCGGCAGGCCGAAGGCTTCCTTCATCCGCCAACAGATATCGAGATAGGGCAGGCCGGGCTTCACCATCAGCATGTCCGCGCCTTCCTCCACGTCGAGTGCCGCATCGCGGATCGCCTCCGTGCCGTTCGACGGATCGATGTAATAGGTCTTTTTGTCGCCCTTGAGCAGGCCGCCGGTTCCGATCGCCTCGCGATATGGGCCATAGAAGGCGGATGCGAATTTCGTCGCATAGGACATGATGCCGACATTCTGGTGGCCGGCCGCGTCGAGCGCCTCCCGGATCGCGCCGATCCGTCCGTCCATCATGTCGGAGGGCGCGATGATGTCGGAGCCGGCGTCGGCCTGAATGACCGCCGCCCTGGCGATCGCCTCCACGGTCTCGTCGTTGACGATCTCGCCGCCCCGCAGGATGCCGTCGTGCCCGTGGCTGGTGAACGGGTCAAGCGCGACATCGGTGATGATCCCGATCTCGGGTACGGCCTTTTTGATCGCCCGCGTCGCCTGATTGATCAGATTGTCGGCGTTGAGGCTGTCGGATCCGGTCTCGTCGCGAAGCGCCATGTCGATATTGGGGAAGGTAGCGATGGCCGGGATGCCGAGGCCGGCCGCCTCCTTCGCCGCCTCGACCGCCTTGTCGACGCTCATGCGGTTGACGCCCGGCATCGCAGCGATCGGCTCGAGGATGCCGCTGCCGGGCACGACGAATATCGGCCAGATCAGGTCGTCCACGGTCAGGCGGTTCTCCTGAACCAGCCGGCGCGTCCAATCCGCCTTGCGATTGCGGCGCATGCGGCGGTGTCCGGTGATCCTGTCCACAAGATTTGTCCTGTCGTTCATCGCGCCGCGTCCCTCTTTCCTAATCGTGCGTCAAGGCGGTTTATCACGCGCCTTCAGGGGTTGAAAACCCGCAGTGCCCACCATCGCCCTGCGGCATTTCTTCCGCCCGTCGAGTGCATCGCGGCGCATTCCCGTCCTTCGCGCTGGTGGTTCGCCGGCGCTCGGCCTATCTTGCCGGCCATGCTTCATGATTCTGTTCATGTGCCGAAACCGTCGCTCACCGAGGTGCTCTTCGCCTGGTTCCTGCGCCTGGTCGGCGCGTCCTGCTTCTGGTTCGCATTGAGCTATTGGGCCATGCTGATCGGCTTTTCCCATGGCGGCGCGGGCCGTTTCGATCTTCTGTCGCCGGAGTGGCGCGCGGCCGCCACGGCCCTTGCGGTCGTCTATCCGGTCGCCGCCATCGGGCTCTGGCTTCTGGTCTCCTGGGGTCCGGTCGTCTGGGTAGTTGCCGCCGCGACCGAGATCGCCATGGACAAGTTCTATCCAGGCATCCTGGGTCACCGTCCGTTGCTGATCGTGCTCCACGGATCCGTCGCCGTTACCTTCGTGCTTTTCCGCGCCGCGCTCCTCTATCAGCGACTGCGCCAGGTGCGGAAGGTAAGGGTTGATTCACCCTGAGACAGCCTCGGTCCGCGGTAAGTTCATGTTAAGGCTGCGGTTTAAGTAGAATTTTATACGTATTCGATAGGGTCTCACTCAAGGCGGGAAGACAAAGAGACACCGCCAAACGAAACAGTGAGGCACGAAAATGAACACCAAGATGAAGCCGCAGGTTGTTGCGCCCAGAGACCCGCAGGAAGAAACCATCCGTGGTCTCTACATGGAATCCCTCCACCTCGTCGAGCGCCTGCATCGCCGCCTGCTCGACGTCATCAAGGACGAGTTCGATCGTCAGGGCCGCAGCGACGTCAATGCCGTCCAGGCTCTGCTGCTGTTCAACATCGGCAACTCCGAACTGACCGCCGGCGAACTTCGCTCCCGCGGTTACTATCTGGGCTCGAACGTTTCCTACAACGTCAAGAAACTTGTCGATCTCGGCCTGATCAACCACCAGCGCTCCCGTGTCGACCGCCGTTCGGTTCGCATCAGCCTTACGGAAGAGGGGCAGGAGATCGCCGAAACCGTCGCCAAGCTCTATGAGCGCCACATCGGCTCGATCCAGAAGGTCGGCGGGATCGGCAGCGACGAGTTCACCCAGATGAATAAGCTCCTGCAGCGCCTGGACCGCTTCTGGAACGATCAAATCCTCTATCGCCTCTAAGCCGGGCGGGTTTACCTTCAGTCTCAAGGGTCGGGCGCAATCCCTGCGTGTCCGACCCTTGCTGCTTTTCGCGCCATGTAGTTGCAGCGCCACGCCCCACCGACGGCGCGGAGACACGAATTGGCCATATTGCTGTGACAGCGACGCTTGGGTGCGGCAGGTGCGCAATTGCGTCCATGTGGCGGAGGTCGGTTGCGCGGCTCGCCTGCCGGGGCGGCTCTCGTTCGCGGGAACGTGAAGCGATTTGAGGGCCGGCTGGCACGCGGGTTTACCTTTGTTAACCATGGCCGTGCTAATGCATGTCGCCCAAAAGCGCACATCGGTTTTGGGACGCGACTTGCATGAATGCAAAGACGTAAAGCGCATCGCGTGATGCGCTTTAGGGCTCGGGCAGCGCGCTTCTGGCGCATTGAGACGGTGGGACTATGTCGAAAAAGAACGGAATTGATGCTTTCTCGCGCCGCGCATTTCTGCGCTCGGCCGCAACCTTCGGTGCCGCCGCATGGGCGGGTGCTGCCGGCGCCCAGGATGCGCTGAACGAAATCATCAATTCGCCGCGCCGCGGCTCCTGGGACGACCAGTTCGACGCAAAGGCTTCGCGTACGGCTACTGCGGTCCTCTCCAACACGCCGGTTTTCGGCCCTGAAACGATCGCACTTTTGCAGCAGGCGATCTTCGATTATCAGCAGATCGCATCCGCCGGAGGCTGGCCGATGGTCACGCCAGCGAGCACCCAAAGGCTCGAAATCGGCGTTACCGATCCTTCCGTCCAGCAGTTGCGTCAGCGTCTGATGATCTCGGGCGATCTGCCGCAGTCCGCGGGCATTTCCTCTTCCTTCGACTCCTATGTCGACGGCGCTGTCAAGCGCTTCCAGGCGCGCCATGGCCTTCCGGCGGACGGTGTGATTGGCGAGTATTCCCTGAAGGCCATGAACGTCGACGCTTCGACGCGACTCGCCCAGCTCGAAACAAACCTGGTGCGGCTTCAGTCGATGTCGGGCGACCTCGGCCGGCGCTACGTCATGGTCAACATTCCTGCGGCCTATATCGAAGCAGTGGAGAACGGCCGCGTCGCGCTGCGCCATACGGCGATCGTCGGCAAGATCGACCGCCAGTCGCCGATCCTCAATTCAAAGATCTACGAGGTCATCCTCAACCCCTACTGGACGGCGCCGCGCTCGATCATCCAGAAGGACATTATGCCGCTGATGCGCAAGGATCCGACCTACCTCGAGCGCAACGCGATCCGCCTTCTCGACGGCAACGGCAACGAAGTGTCGCCGGAAACCATCGACTGGCAGGCCGAGAAGGCGCCGAATCTGATGTTCCGGCAGGACCCCGGCAAGATCAACGCGATGTCCTCGACGAAGATCAACTTCCACAACGAGCACGCCGTCTACATGCACGACACACCGCAGCAGGGCCTGTTCAACAAGCTGATGCGCTTCGAATCGTCCGGCTGCGTGCGCGTTCAGAACGTGCGCGACCTCTCCACCTGGCTGCTCAAGGAAACGCCAGGCTGGTCGCGTCAGCAGATCGAGGCGACGATCAAGTCCGGCGTCAACACGCCGATCAAGCTTGCCGAAGAGGTCCCGGTCTACTTCACCTATATAACCGCCTGGTCGGCAAAGGATCGTGTCGTCCAGTTCCGCGACGATATCTACCAGCGCGACGGTGCGGCCGAACTTGCGCTGCAAACGACGACGGGGATCGAGCAATCTGCCGGTCCCATCGACGCAGACGCCCTGCCGCAATAGGCAAAAATGCCGCATCCCTCATCAGAGGCCGCGCGTTCGTCGAACGCGCGGCTTTTTCAATTGGAGACGGCTGCGCGAACCCGGCGCGGCGGATGGCGGAAATGACGCAATCCGCATAGCGGATATTGCTCTCCGCGTGCGAGGAAGCTAAAGAACAGCCACCCTTCAGAGGAGCCTCGAGCCGATGCTTTCACAGACCAACGACGCTTTCTTCACCCGCTCTCTCGCCGACAGCGATCCGGAAATCTTCGGCGCGATCGAGAAGGAGCTGGGCCGCCAGCGCCATGAGATCGAGCTGATCGCTTCCGAGAACATCGTTTCACGGGCCGTGCTCGAGGCGCAGGGCTCGATCATGACCAACAAATACGCCGAGGGTTACCCGGGCAAGCGCTATTACGGCGGCTGCCAATATGTCGATATCGCCGAGGAACTCGCGATCGAGCGCGCCAAGAAGCTCTTCGGCGTCAACTTCGCCAACGTTCAACCGAATTCGGGCTCCCAGATGAACCAGGCGGTCTTCCTGGCGCTGCTGCAGCCGGGCGACACCTTCATGGGCCTCGACCTCAATTCCGGCGGCCACCTGACCCATGGATCCCCGGTGAACATGTCGGGCAAATGGTTCAACGTCGTTTCCTACGGCGTGCGCGAAGACGATCACCTTCTCGACATGGACGAAGTCGCCAGGAAGGCGCGCGAGCAAAAGCCGAAACTGATCATTGCCGGCGGAACGGCCTATTCCCGCATCTGGGACTGGAAGCGCTTCCGCGAGATCGCCGACGAGGTGGGCGCGTGGCTGATGGTCGACATGGCGCACATCGCCGGTCTCGTGGCCGGCGGCCAGCATCCGTCGCCGTTCCCGCACTGCCACGTCGCGACGACGACCACGCACAAGTCCCTGCGCGGGCCCCGCGGCGGCATGATCCTCACCAATGACGAGGAAATCGCCAAGAAGATCAATTCCGCCGTCTTCCCCGGTCTTCAGGGTGGGCCGCTGATGCACGTGATTGCAGCCAAGGCCGTCGCGCTTGGCGAGGCGCTGCAGCCCTCCTTCAAGGATTATGCGGCCCAGGTCGTCAAGAACGCCCGCACCCTTGCCGAAACTTTGAAGGCCAACGGCCTGGACATCGTCTCGGGCGGTACCGACAACCACCTGATGCTGGTCGATCTGCGCAAGAAGAACGCGACCGGCAAGCGTGCGGAAGCTGCTCTCGGCCGTGCCTACGTCACCTGCAACAAGAACGGCATTCCCTTCGATCCCGAAAAGCCCTTCGTCACCTCCGGCGTGCGCCTCGGTGCACCGGCCGGGACGACGCGCGGCTTCAAGGAGGCGGAGTTCAAGGAGATCGGCGAACTGATCGTCGAGGTACTCGACGGTCTCAAGGTCGCCAATTCCGACGAGGGCAATGCCGCAGTCGAGGCTGGCGTGCGCGATAAGGTGATCAAGCTCACCGACCGCTTCCCGATGTACGGCTACATGTGATCGGACGGCTGCATGCGCTGCCCTTATTGCGGTTCCGAAGACAGTCAGGTGAAGGATTCCCGTCCGGCGGAGGACGGGAACGCCATTCGCCGCCGCCGCATCTGCCCGGATTGCGGCGGCCGCTTCACGACCTTCGAGCGGGTGCAGCTGCGTGAGCTGATGATCATCAAGAAGACCGGTCGGAAGGTTCCTTTCGACCGGGATAAGCTGCTGCGCTCCTTCGAGATCGCGCTTCGCAAGCGCCCGGTGGATCGCGACCGGATCGAAAGGGCGGTGTCGGGCATCGTCCGCCGGCTCGAAAGCTCGGGCGAAACCGAAATTCCCTCGGAGGAAATCGGTCTTCAGGTGCTCGAGGCGTTGAAGAGCCTCGACGACGTTGCATTCGTGCGCTACGCGTCGGTCTATCGCGATTTCTCCCATGCGGAGGACTTCGAGAAGGTGATCGCCGAGATAAGCGCCAAGATTGCCCGCGATCCGAGCGAATAACCCGGAGAACAAGCGGTATGGGCGAGCCGGCACGTGAAGACGAACGTTTCATGGCGGCGGCGCTGCGGCTTGCAAGACGCAATCTGGGCCGCACTTCCACCAATCCCTCGGTCGGCTGCATCATTGTAAACAAGGGCACTATCGTCGGCCAAGCCGTGACCGCTCCGGGCGGGCGACCGCACGCGGAAACACAGGCGCTTGCGGAGGCGGGCGAGAAGGCGAGGGGAGCGACCGCCTATGTCACTCTCGAACCCTGTTCGCATCATGGCAAGACCCCACCCTGCGCGGATGCGCTGATCGCCTCGGGGATCGCCCGTGTCGTCGTTTCCATCCTCGACCCCGACGAACGCGTTGCCGGCCGCGGCGTAGTGATGCTTCGCGACGCCGGCATCGACGTCGACATAGGCACGCTCCATGAGGAGGGCGGGCGCGTGCTCGAGGCCTACCTCATGCGTCAGCGCAAGAAACGCCCGCATGTGACTCTGAAACTTGCGGTTTCCGCGGACGGCATGATCGGACGGAGAGGCGAGGGGCAGGTGAGGATCTCCGGTGCCGTTTCTCGCGCTCAGGTGCAGGTATTGCGTGCCGAAACGGACGCGATCCTGGTCGGTATCGGTACGGCGGTTGCCGACGATCCGGAACTCACTGTGCGGATGCCAGGGCTGGAGGAGCGCTCTCCGGTCCGGATCGTGCTCGACCGCCGCCTCGATCTGCCGCTCGAGTCGAAATTGGTCCGCACGGCGCGCGACGTCCCGCTGATCGTGGTTGCGGGTGATGCAGGGCCGCCTTCTCCTCGCATGCGGGAAGGCGCGGAGAGAGGGGCCGATTACGACGCCCGTCGAGCAGCTCTTGAAGCCGCAGGGGCCGAACTGCTGACCGCCGATACCATCGCGGACCTCCTGGCCGCACTTGCATCCCGAGGCATCTCCTCCCTGCTCGTGGAGGGTGGCGCCCGAGCGGCGCGTTCCTTTCTCGCTGCGGATCTGGTGGACCGAATCCTGCTCTTCACCGGTCCGGCAGCCATTGGCGAAGGCGGCATTTCATCCCCATTTCAAAGGACGTCGGTGCCCGAGGGCTTCACGCTTGGCCGCACGGCGCGCTACGGCGACGATATTTTCGAAGATTACGAGAGAGATAGCTGAATGTTCACAGGCATCATCACCGATATCGGTACGGTCGAGAAGGTCACACCCCTCGAGGAAGGCATCAAGCTTCGCGTCGCCACCAACTACGATCCGAAAACCATCGATCTCGGTGCCTCGATCGCGCATGCCGGCATCTGTCTGACCGTCACGTCACTGCCTGAAGCCGGCAGCAACGAGCGCTGGTTCGAGGTCGAGGCATGGGAGGAGGCGCTGAGGCTGACGACGATCGCCGACTGGCGGGAGGGCACGCGCATCAATCTCGAGCGATCGCTTAAGATCGGCGACGAGCTGGGCGGTCACATCGTCTCCGGCCATGTCGACGGCAAAGCGGAGATCCTCGCGGTCGAAGCGGAGGGGGAAGCCGTGCGCTTCCGCCTCAGGGCACCCGAACATCTTGCGAAATTCGTCGCCCCCAAGGGCTCGGTGGCGCTCGACGGAACGTCGCTCACCGTGAACAAGGTGGATGGCGTCGAGTTCGACGTATTGTTGATCCGACATTCGCTCGAAGTGACGACCTGGGGCGAACGTAAGTCCGGCGATCTCGTGAATTTCGAGGTGGACACGATGGCCCGCTACGCGGCGCGGCTGGCGGAATTCCCGGCGCCCAAGGAGGAATGACGTCTGGTTGAAAGAACTCGCCCGTCAAAACAAGTCCGCCCACGAAAGCGGGGGCGGACGAGATTGTCGGGTAGCCGGCCGAAAGGTCAGCGCAGCTAGATCGTCAGTCCGCCATCCGCCGCCTGCTTCGCCTTCGACATTGCGCGCTTCAGCGAAGCGAGCAGAGGCCTGCATGCGGCTGAGGTTTCGCGCCGTGCCAACGGTCACGAAAGTGGACCGGAAGATGGCCGTTTCGGTGGCGTAAAAGGCAGAGCGGGACGCGAGCGGAAAACCGCACACACGTTCCTCGTTCCACTCTGGACTAAGCCTCCGATGCCTTCGATCGCCTTTCGAACATGACCATCGGCCGGCCGTTATAGGTCGTGCGCCAGAATTCCTTGAAACCGTGTTTGAGCGCGACATTGATCGAAGCCTGGTTGCCCGGTTCGATGATGCAGGTCTTCCTCAGCGCGGGAAACTGACGGTCGGCCCAGGCGAGGGCGGCGGTCACGGCTTCCGTCGCCAGTCCGCGGCCGTGGTTTTTCGGTGAAATCGCCCAGCCCGTCTCCATCGTTCCCTCCAGCGAGGGCGTGATCTGGCGATGCGCTTCGTGGAAGCCGGCCTCTCCGATGAAGGCGCCGCTTTGCTTGTCCTGGATCGCGAAAAAACCGAAGCCGAAGTAGTGCCACATGCCGACCTGGCGCAGGAAACGCGTCCAGGATTGTTCACGTGTGTAAGGCACGCCGCCGGTATAGCGGGTCACTTCCTCGTCGCCGAAGAGTGCGCAATAGGAAGAGAAGTCATCGCGCCGGTAGGGGCGCAGGAACAGCCGCTCGGTTTCGATCGTGGGGACGCTATGCATTGTCGCTCCGCTTGTTCTGACGGGGGAAGAAGTAGAATTCAGAGGCCCGGTTCACCGTCCCAATAGTCGGCCGCCGAGGGCGTGCGGCCGATGAAGTCGAAAGATGCCTGGCGTTCGCCCGGGCGCCGGGTCTTGGCAAGGAACTTGCCGGAGTCCGGATATTCGCAGATTTCGGTTGCTGCGATGGTGGAAATGGACAGGTATTTGAGCGGCACGGTGCCGGTATTGATGAGGTGATGCGCGGTCTCTTGGCCGCCAGCAGGCGCTCCGAGTATGTCGCCTGGTCCGACCGCATGGCGTTCGCTGCCGAAACGGTACGTTCCTTGCCCCTCGAGGATGATGAACAGCTCTTCTTCGACATGATGGTTATGGAACGGACACCCGGATTTTCCGGGTGGAACCTCGCCGTAGCCGATGCCGATATCCTTGAGGCCGAGAAGCGGTCCGAAAGAGACGTCGCTGGATTCGAAGAACGAGCCACGGCGCCAGTGGTCGAGCTTCAGGTTCTTCGGGTTGACGATGGGCCTTTGTGCGTCCGTCATCGCAGTCGTCCTCCTGGTCGCGTCTCACGCCCGGCTTGACCTCGAGGAATCGACCTGGGCGCGCTTAAGGATTAGAGACAGTTGACGCCGTTACAAGCGGGTTTGCTGTACGGACCCACCAATATCGAAGATTGCGGTGCGGCAAATGCTCTTCGGTTAACGGAATTTACTTGCCATTCCGTGCCGGGCATGGTTTGACCGCCGCCTGCACCGGCCAAGTCCGGTCCGAATTTTTCAAGACAGGTGATCCATGGCGAAGATCAAGCCCGTCCACATCCTGATTGTGGAAGCGCGTTTCTATGACGATATGGCCGACGCGATGCTCGATGGAGCGAAACATGCGCTGGATGCGGCCGGCGCCACTTATGATATTGTGACGGTTCCGGGGGCACTGGAAATTCCCGCGGCGATCGCCATGGCGCTCGACGGTGCCGACGAAGGCGGGGCGGAATATGACGGCTTCGTTGCGCTCGGTATGGTGATCCGCGGCGAAACCTACCATTTCGACATCGTCGCCAACGAGTCCGCGCGCGCACTGATGGATCTCGCCGTCAGCGAGAGCCTGGCGCTCGGCAACGGCATTCTGACGGTCGAGAACGAAGATCAGGCCTGGGCACGGGCTCGCCGTTCGGAAGGCGACAAGGGCGGATTCGCCGCGCGCGCCGCCCTGACCATGATCGAACTGAAGCAAAGATTGGGCGCAGAGAAGTGACGAACACCCCTTCGGATCAGCCGCTGAAGCAGGTCAACCAGCGTGGCGCCGCGCGCCTTGCAGCCGTTCAGGCGCTTTATCAGATGGATGTCGGCGGGACCGGCGTCCTGGAGATCGTCGCCGAATACGAGGAACATCGCCTCGGCAAGGAACTGGACGGTGACACCTATCTCAGGGCAGACGCGTCCTGGTTCCGCTCGATCGTTGCGGGCGTCGTGCGCGACCAGCGAAAGCTCGATCCGTTGATCGGCTCGGCGCTTCAGGACGATTGGGCGCTTTCCCGGCTCGATTCCACCGTTCGAGCAATCCTGCGCGCCGGCACCTTCGAGATCCTGGAGCGAAAGGACGTGCCGGTTCCGGTGATCGTGACCGAATATGTCGAGATCGCCAAGGCCTTCTTCCAGGACGAAGAGCCGAAGCTCGTCAACGCCGTCCTCGACCGGATCGCCAAACAGGTTCGCGGCGACCAGAGAAAGTAAGCGCGGATGGCCGCCCAGCCGGTAGAAACGGGAACGGTCCTCCGCGGGGCGCGTCGCAACGTCCAGTTGCTCACCGTTGCCCAGGCACTGCTCGGCGTTGTCGGGCCGATCAGCTTTGCCGTAGGCGGCGTTGCCGGCCACCAGTTGCTCGGCGAAGACAAGTCCCTCGCGACCGCTCCGCTCACGGCCTACAATCTCGGCATGGCGCTCGGCGTCGTGCTCGTTGCGGTGTTGTCGCGACTCGTTGGCCGGCGCTTCGCCTTCATCGCCGGAGCGTCCATCGCTACGCTTGGCGGCGTGCTCGCCACGGCGGCGCTTTTCCGGGAGAGTTTCTGGTTCTTTGCCTGCGGTCTCGCCGTTCTTGGAGCTTCCAACGGCTTTACGCAGAAGATCCGCTTTGCCGCAGCCGACGCTTCGCCCTCCTTCTACAAGGCCAAGGCAATTTCCTGGATTCTGGGAGGCGGCATCGTCTCGGCGATCCTCGGGCCGCAAATCGTCATCTTCGCGGGCGACTACTTCGCGCCCGTGTGGTTTGCGGGTGCTTTCGTCGCTCTCGTACCGGTCTGCATCGTCGCGCTCTTCTTCTTCGTGCCGCTGCGGCTGCCGGACCACACCACGGCATCGACCCACCACGAGCAGCCACCCGCGCGCCCGCTGCGCGAGATTGCGGGCAGCCAGCGTTTCATGACGGGAATGATCTGCGGAATTTCCAGTTATGTCCTGATGACCTTCATGATGACGGGCGCGCCCGTCGCCATGGTTGTCGGCTGCGGCTTTTCGAGCGATCTCGCGACCCTCGGAATCCAGTGGCACGTGCTTGCGATGTTCGCTCCGAGTTTCGTCACGGGTTGGCTGATCAGCCGCTTCGGCGCCGAACGCGTCGTCGCATGTGGTCTCCTCCTGCTGATGGCCTGCGCTGCCGTGGCTCACCTGGGTGTCGCACTCTGGAATTTCTGGGGAGCGCTGACACTGCTCGGGCTCGGCTGGAATTTCGGTTTCATCGGCTCCACGGCGATCGTCGCGCAGAGTTACCGGCCGCATGAGGCAGACAAGGTCCAGGGCTTTCACGACATCGTTCTCTTCTCAGCCGTCGCTTGTTCTTCCTTCGCCTCCGGCAAGGTGCTTTCCGCCTATGGTTGGGACATGCTGAGCGCGGCTGTCTGGCCAGTGGCCGGTTTCTGCCTTCTTCTCCTTCTCCCGCTCTTGCGCGCGGGCAAGCAAGCCACCGCCTGAAAGCCTGGTTTCTCCAAAGCTTCCCGGACCCTGAAAAGGCCGGCATGCGGGCAATTTCAGGGGGTTGACGATCCACATCGGCAACAGCACTCTGGCCGCGCCGCGAAAACGCGTCGCTTGAGGAGGCGGCGTGTGATTCGCGGAGAGGGGCCTGCGGCAGGGATGAGCCCGCAGGTTGTAACGGAGGAAAGTGCGAAATGACCATATTGTTGGGCGTTATCGCATGCGGGTTGCTTTCGGTGGTCTATGCCATCTGGGCGACAAGGTCGGTGCTTGCCGCCGACCAGGGGAATGCCCGCATGCAAGAAATCGCAGGCTTTATCAGAGAGGGGGCGCAGGCCTACCTCACGCGTCAGTACACAACCATCGCCATCGTCGGTGTCGTCGTCTTCATCGCCGCATGGCTCCTGCTCTCGGGTGCAGCTGCCATCGGCTTCCTTATCGGTGCGGTGCTCTCGGGTGCCGCGGGCTTCATCGGCATGCATGTTTCGGTCAGGGCCAACGTCCGTACGGCCCAGGCCGCCTCGGTCAGCCTCGCCTCCGGTCTCGACATCGCTTTCAAATCCGGCGCTATCACCGGCATGCTGGTGGCCGGCCTCGCCCTCCTGGGCGTCTCGGTCTACTACCTGATACTAACCGCAGGGCTCGGGCATGAACCGGCCGCGCGCGAGGTCATCGATGCGCTTGTCGCGCTCGGCTTCGGGGCGTCGCTGATTTCGATCTTCGCCCGTCTCGGCGGCGGCATCTTCACGAAAGGCGCCGATGTCGGCGGCGATCTCGTCGGCAAGGTCGAAGCGGGCATCCCCGAGGACGATCCGCGCAACCCGGCGACGATCGCCGACAATGTCGGCGACAATGTCGGCGACTGCGCCGGCATGGCCGCCGACCTCTTCGAGACCTATGCGGTCTCTGTCGTGGCGACGATGGTGCTCGCATCGATCTTCTTCGCCGGAGCCCCGATGCTCGCAACCGTCATGACTTATCCGCTGGCGATCTGCGCGGCCTGCATCATCACCTCGATCATCGGCACCTTCTTCGTCAAGCTCGGCGCCAACGCCTCGATCATGGGCGCGCTCTATCGCGGGCTGATCGTTACGGGCGCTCTGTCGATCCTCGGCCTTGGCGCTGCGACATCGCTGACGATCGGATGGGGTTCGATCGGAACGGTCGCGGGCATGGACATCACCGGCTGGAACTTGTTTCTCTGCGGCATCATCGGCCTTATCGTCACCGCGCTCATCGTCGTGATCACCGAATACTATACGGGGACGAACAAGCGGCCGGTGAACTCGATCGCGCAGGCCTCGGTTACCGGCCACGGCACCAACGTGATCCAGGGCCTCGCCGTATCCCTCGAATCGACCGCCTTGCCGGCGATCGTCATCGTCGGCGGCATCATCGCGACCTATCAGTTCGCCGGCCTCTTCGGGACAGCCATCGCCGTTACCGCCATGCTCGGCCTTGCGGGTATGATCGTCGCGCTCGACGCCTTCGGTCCCGTGACCGACAATGCCGGCGGAATTGCCGAGATGTCGCATCTGCCGCCTGAGGTGCGCAAATCGACCGATGCGTTGGACGCCGTCGGCAACACCACCAAGGCCGTGACGAAGGGTTATGCGATCGGTTCGGCGGGGCTTGGTGCCCTGGTCCTCTTCGCCGCCTATTCCAACGACCTCGCCTATTTCGCCGCCAATGGCGACAAGCATCCCTATTTCGCCGACGTCGGGACGATCTCCTTCGACCTTTCTAATCCTTACGTCGTCGCAGGGCTGATCTTCGGCGGCCTCATCCCCTATCTCTTCGGCGGCATCGCGATGACCGCCGTCGGCCGTGCCGGGAGCGCCGTCGTCGAGGAGGTTCGTCGTCAGTTCAAGGAAAAGCCGGGCATCATGGAAGGCAAGGACCGGCCGGACTATGGTCGGGCCGTCGACATGCTGACGAAGGCGGCAATCCGTGAAATGATCATCCCGTCGCTGCTGCCGGTGCTGGCGCCGATCGTCGTTTATTTCGGCGTGCTGCTGATCTCCGGCTCGAAGGCTTCCGCCTTCGCGGCGCTGGGTGCCTCGCTCCTCGGCGTGATCGTCAACGGCCTTTTCGTGGCCATCTCGATGACGTCCGGCGGTGGTGCCTGGGACAATGCGAAGAAGAGCTTCGAGGACGGCTTCGTCGACCGCAACGGCACGCGCCACATGAAGGGATCCGAAGCGCACAAGGCCTCGGTGACGGGTGACACCGTCGGCGACCCCTATAAGGATACGGCCGGTCCGGCGGTCAACCCCGCGATCAAGATCACCAACATCGTGGCCCTTCTCCTGCTCGCCGTTCTGGCCTGACGCAGGCGTCCTGAAAAGGAAAAGGCCCGCGGGACCTGGTCTCGCGGGCCTTTTCCGTTCCGTTGCGGTTCGGCTACTTGCCGAAGTCCTTGAACAGGTTGCGCGCAGCCGCCTGTCCGGCGCCTGGACCGTTCAGGAGCTGGCCGAGGAAGCTCGTTTCCTTGCCGCCGGTCGGCGTCGTTCGCGACAGCATGTCGAAAACCTTCCCGTCCTTCATCGTGTAGTGCGCGAGTTGGCTGACGGTGCCTTCCTTGTCGAAATAGACGGCCAGGATGGACTGATCGATGATCTTCGGCTTCATGAAGGCGACCGGCCGCTTGCGGGTCTGGGAGATGTAGTAGAACACCTCATTGTCGAATGTCGCGGTCGTGGAAGGCGTGCCGAGGGAGAGCAGCACCTGCTCGCGGCTCGATCCGACCGGCACGAGTGCCAGTGTTTCCTGATCGACGACATAGCCCTGATGCAGGACTTCACCCACATTCGCGGACATGCAGGCGGAAAGGGCGGTAGTACAAAGGGAAGCCACGAGCACGGCACGGCCCAGGACTTTGAGGTTTGTCGTCAAATACCGCTTCGTCAAGGACTGCTCCCCTGGAGTAACGATTGGCAGATCGGCCATTGCAATTCGTGCCCGCTTCGGTAAACCAGCTTCGGCTATCATGCAACATGATCATGGGGCGCTTGCCCCTGATTTCGAGAAAGCCAGCCGGCCTCTGTTATGATTTTTGGACTGTTCAAGAAAAAAAGCGGCAATATTGCGATTGTGAAGCGCCAATATGCGGCACTGACCGCGGCGGCGCGCCAGCCATTTCTCTATACCGACCTCGATGTGCCCGACACCGTCATGGGGCGCTTCGAGATGTTGTCGGCGATTCTGATCCTTTATTTCCGCCGCACGCGCAGCTCGGCGCGGGCCGGCCAGGAGATCGCGCAGGAGATTGTCGACGCCTTCTTCGAGGATGTGGATCATTCCATCCGCGAACTCGGCGTCGGCGATATGAGCGTGCCGAAGAAGATGAAGAAACTTGCCGGCATGTTCTATGGCCGCCTCGAATCCTACGCAGCCGCCCTCGAAGGACGGGATGCCGGCGCACTGGCGGCCGCATTGCGGCGCAATTTTCACGCCGACGTGGAGGACCCGCCGTCCATGCGGGGCCTCGCCTCCTACCTCCTTGCGGTGGAGTCCGTGCTCTCGGATACTGCGGAAGAGGCCGTTGAGACGGGTCAGTTGCGCATCCCCCCGGCCGGAACGTAAAAGCGCCGCGATCGTTCGTCGATTGAATGGCAGCGTGCCGCCCGCCGCCCTGCCGCGGTGCCGGCGCGAGGAAGGATCTGAACATGAAGCAAGAGAGCAAATCCGCATTCTCCTACCCGGTGAAGGTCGGGCATATTTCGGCGAATCCTGTCACCGTGCATGTGTCGGCGAACGATGCCGAACTGCGGGCTCTTGCCGAGCTTTGGCGCGTGGACGGCGTCTCTTCCCTTGACGCCGACCTGCAGATTGCGCGCTGGAAAAAGGACGGTGTGAAGATCAAGGGCGAGGTTCGCGCGCATATCGTGCAGACGTGCGTCGTGACGCTCGAGCCGGTCGAGTCGCATATCCGGGAGCAGGTGGAGGCGATCCTCGTACCCGAGGGATCACGTCTGGCGCGGCAGGCCGACACCGACGGCGGCGAGATGATCGTCGACCCGGACGGACCCGATCTGCCCGATACCTTCACAGGCGATACGATCGATGCCGGCGCGGTCGTCAGCGAGCACGTCGCGCTCGCCATCGATCCCTATCCGCGAAAGCCGGGCGCCGCTTTCGGCGAGCGCATCGAAAGCTCGGCAGCGGACGACGAACGGCCGAACCCGTTCGCGGTGCTGAAGGACTGGAAAAAGGATTGAAACGCCTGAGCCTCGGCTTACAATTCGGTTGTCACGCCGACGAAAAGCAGTATTTTGGCCCAACTCCAGCCAAGGGGGCCGCTGCGCCGAGACATTGCATGCCGGCCCAACTATCTGAAGGAACATGGATCGCCGCCGCTTGATGTTTGAGGGGCGAAATATGTTGCGTGGCGGGAAAAAAGGATAAGACACGCGTGGTCAGAATTTCACTTGACGTGATGGGAGGCGACTATGGTCCTGAAGTCGTCATCCCGGGCGCAGCGAGAGCGCTCGAACGTCACCCGGACATAAAGTTCGTTCTTTTTGGCCAGGAAGCGCGATGCAGCGAACTGCTCGCCAAGCACCCGAAGCTCAAGGCGAGCAGCACGTTTCATGACTGCGAGATCGCCGTCGGCATGGACGAGAAGCCGAGCCAGGCGCTTCGGCGCGGACGCGGCAAATCGAGCATGTGGAAGGCGATCGACGCGATCAACGCCGACGAAGCGGATGTGGTCGTCTCGGCAGGGAACACCGGCGCCCTGATGGCGATGTCGGTGTTCTGTCTGAGGACGATGCAGGGCATCCAGCGGCCGGCGATCGCCGCCATCTGGCCGACGTTGAAGGGCGAAAGCATCGTCCTCGACGTCGGCGCGACGATCGGCGCGGACGCGCAGCAGCTCATGGATTTCGCCCTGATGGGCGGCGCAATGGCCCGGGCGCTCTTCGAAGTCGAGCGTCCTTCCGTCGGCCTGCTGAACGTTGGCGTGGAGGAGATCAAGGGCCAGGAAGAGGTGAAGGAGGCCGGGCGCCTTATCCGTGAGGCCGATGTCGAAGGGATCGAATATTACGGCTTCGTCGAAGGTGACGATATCGGCCGTGGCACCGTCGATGTCGTGGTTACGGAGGGCTTTTCCGGGAATATCGCGCTGAAGGCTGCAGAGGGGACGGCGCGTCAGATCGCCGAATATCTGCGCGCCGCGATGTCGCGCACGCTTCTTGCAAGGGTCGGCTATGTCTTCGCCAAGGGAGCCTTCGACCGGCTCCGCGAGAAGATGGACCCGCGAAAGGTCAATGGCGGGGTTTTCCTCGGTCTCAACGGCATCGTTATCAAGAGTCATGGTGGCGCGGACGCCGAGGGCTTCGCCGCGGCCATCGACGTCGGATACGACATGGTGAAGAACGGCTTGAAGGCGAAGATCGAGGCCGATCTGGCACGGTATCATGGCGCCCAGCCGTCCGAAGCCCTTCCGCGGGCATGAATGATGAGGTTTGAGTAGATGATCCGTTCTGTCGTGCGCGGCTTCGGGGCAGCACTGCCGAAGCGAGTGATGACCAATAAGGAAATCGAATCCAAGGTCGACACATCCGACGAATGGATCGTGCAGCGGACAGGCATCCGCCAGCGCTATATCGCAGGAGAGGGGGAGACGAGCGCCTCTCTCGGCGAGGCGGCGGCGCGTGCGGCGCTAGAGAGAGCCGAGCTGACGCCGGACGACATCGACCTGATCATCGTCGCGACCTCCACTCCGGACAACACCTTCCCTGCAACCGCAGTCAACATTCAGAATCGCCTCGGCATGCGGCACGGTGCGGCATTCGATATGCAGGCGGTCTGTTCCGGCTTCGTCTATGCGGTCGCGACCGCCGACGCCTATATCCGCGGCGGTCTCTCCAAACGCGCGCTGGTCATCGGCGCTGAGACCTTCTCGCGACTTCTCGACTGGACCGACCGGACGACCTGTGTACTCTTCGGCGACGGCGCCGGTGCGATCGTTCTGGAGGCGCAGGAGGGGGCCGGCACTAAAGCCGATCGGGGCATTCTGACGGCGCAATTGCGCTCTGACGGCGCCCACCGCGAGAAGCTCTACGTCGACGGGGGACCGTCGACGACCGGCACCGTCGGCCATCTCCGGATGGAAGGGCGCGAGGTCTTCAAGCACGCGGTCGGCATGATCACCGACGTGATCGAGGCGGCTTTCGAGGCAACCGGGACGACCGCGGACGACATCGATTGGCTGGTTCCGCACCAGGCCAACCGCCGCATTATTGACGGCTCGGCCAAGAAGCTCGGCATCCCTCTCGAAAAGGTTGTGGTTACCGTCGACCTGCATGGGAACACCTCCGCGGCATCGATTCCGCTTGCCCTCGATGCCGCCGCCTCCGACGGTCGCATCAAGAAAGGCGATCTCGTAATGCTCGAAGCGATGGGCGGGGGCTTCACCTGGGGCTCCGTTCTTCTTCGCTGGTAAGAAAATAATGAATTACGGCAGGCGCTTGACCGGAAAAGACAAGGGCAATAGTCTTCAATCGCTGATCGGCATGCCAGACATCGGTGGGGGAAGATGAGCGGAAAAACAGTAACGCGGGCAGACTTGGCTGAATCGGTTTTTCGCAAGGTGGGTCTGTCTCGCACGGAGTCCGCCGAACTCGTAGAGACCGTTATCGACGAGATCTGCAACGCAATCGTGCGTGGCGAGAGCGTGAAGCTGTCTTCTTTCGCAACGTTCCAGGTGCGCGACAAGAACGAGCGCATCGGCCGGAATCCGAAAACCGGCGAAGAAGTGCCGATTTCTCCGCGACGAGTGATGACCTTCAAGGCTTCGAATGTCCTGAAGCAGCGGGTCCTGAAGGCGCATCTGAGCCGCAAGTCCAAGCTGAAGCCATCCAACCCGGCCGGCTGAAGTGCCGTCGACCACCACAAATGTGGTTGAAAACCCATCCATAAGCCATTGAAATAGGCGTGATTCGTGTAATCATCGCATGACGATCCGTGCGTCGCGTTGCCGATTTAGCGCGGTGAGCACGCGCCGCCAGAGCATTTCCGGGAAAAGTACGTCGCGGTTTCCGTCCGGAAGTGCGTAGCTTCAAAGACTTAGAAGGTTTCAATCTTCCCATGAAACACTGAAAGCTCTAGTCCGCGTAGCGGTTTGGATGGCGGATAAGCAGAAAAAAGACGTAAAACACGTCGCAGGAATCGGTTCAGATCCCGACGCGCCTTATGGAAATGGGGACCACATGGAGAAAAGCCCGGATGCTTTCCGCACCATCAGCGAGGTTGCGGATGAACTCGATCTCCCCCAGCACGTGCTTCGTTTCTGGGAGACCCGGTTCCAGCAGATCAAGCCGATGAAGCGCGGCGGCGGGCGCCGCTATTATCGCCCCGAAGATGTCGACCTGCTCAAGGGCATCCGCCACCTCCTCTACGATCATGGCTATACGATCAAGGGTGTGCAGAAGCTCTTGAAAGCCAACGGCAACAAGTTCGTCGCCGCCATCGCGAGCGGTGATCTTGCGACCGTCGAGGCGCTTGCGGCTTCCAGCAACGAAGAGCCGGCGCCGCCCAAGGCGGGCGTGGCGGAGGAGGACCAGATCGTCGGCCGCCCGAAGGCACCCGCGAGCCGGCGCTTCTTCTCCTTCGGCAGCGGAGGCGACGAGACCGAGATCACCATCGGCAAGACATCGGTCGGCAAGGAAGACAGGGCGCTGCTGCAGGAAGCGCTCTACGACCTCCTCGAATGCAAGCGTCTGCTCGACCAGGTTCGGTAGCAGGGAGGGCGCGGGAAGGGGCCTCGAAAGCGCTGCCGAGGCCCAACGCGGTTGTGACCAACTTATTCGGCCGCTTCTTCCGTCGACTGCTGTTCTTTCTTCTGTTTCAGGAGGAGATCGTCAGCGGTCGACTGCTCGGCCTTTGCCACGCTCGCCGTCGTGATCTCCTTGTTCACCTTGTCGATCGATGCCGTGGTATTGGAATGGCCCAGGCAATCGGCTGACGCTGCCGTCGCCGATAAAGCGAAGGCGGCTGCAAGTACGAGGATGCTCTTCATCGGGCTTCTCCTGTGGTTTGCAGGCGCAGTTTATCCAGCGCGGGGGATCGATCCAAATCACAAAACTGTTGTCTTGCCGCTTCCGCTACAGCCGGCGGTCTCCAGTGAAGGGGCGAGCTCCATTTTCCCCCTTGCGCCGGGCGTATGTTCCGACTAATGAGAGCGGGCTTGTAACCAAGCGGGTCGGAGCGTAGCGCAGCCCGGTAGCGCACTTGACTGGGGGTCAAGGGGTCGTGGGTTCGAATCCCGCCGCTCCGACCATTAAAATCAATCACTTAGCCCCCATGCAGTGATTGAGCGGCTTTCATCATTTCCGTCGGTTTCCAGTCTTCCTGATTCGATCCTGCCCGCTGCTGTCGGCACCGCTGCGCTGCCATTCGCCGGTAAACCTCTTCCGTCTCGTCGAGCATGCGTTGCAGTGTAAAGCGGTCGCGGCGTGCCGAGGCCGCGCCGGCAAGGCGCCGAAACATATCCGGGTCGGCCGCCGCTACCATCGCTCTTGCAAGCGGTGAGACGTCATCGCTGTTCGGAACGACATAGCCGTTCTCTCCATGATCGACGGCCGTTCTGGCTCCGCCAACGTCGGAAATGATGATTGGCCGGCCGGCGGCGGCGGCTTCGAGCATCACATAGGACATTGCCTCGTAGCGGCTCGGCATCACGAGGAGATCGAATGCGGGCACCGCCTGAGGTCCCGTGAAGGCCGAGGTCAGATGGATGCGGTTCTGCAACCCGCTTGCGGCGATCGCGCCGCGGACCTCTTCCTCCAGTTCTCCCGATCCGACCATCACAACGTGACTGTTCCTGACCGCCGACGCGGCCTTGACGAAGGCATCGATGAGACGCCCGGGCGCCTTTTGCGCCGAGAGCCGGCCGATGAAGCCGAAAACGAAGGCGTCCGGTGGAATGCCGAAGCTGGCGCGCACCGTCTGCGCCATATCGGTGGACGGTGTCTCGACACCGTTGACGATGACGGACATGCCCTGTCTCGAAATGCCGATCGACAGCGCATGGGCGAATTCGTCACCGGAGACGGCGACGAGATGATCGGTGAAGAAGCGGGCGAGAAGCGCCTCGATGGCTCCGTAGATCACCCGGCCGCCGCGGCCGAGCGTCGGGTCCATCGTCCTGAAGGCATGCGGCGTATAGACGCGCGGCACGTGCCTTCCCGGCAGACGCAGGCGCGTCAGGGCTCCGGCCTTGGAACTGTGTCCGTGAATGACGTCGAACGGCCCGGCAGTGCGGATGATGCGGTTGATGGCGCGAAAGCAGGACCAGTCGGAGGGGCCGGGTGCCCGGCGCATGCCGACCGCATGAATGGCGGGAAGGCCGAGCGCCTTGAGCTCGCGCACGAAGCCGTCTTCGGCCCGAACCGGAGAATAGATCGCTTCCACATGATGGCCGCGCGCGTGCATGCCGCGGCAAAGATCGAGAAAGTGGCGTCCGGACCCGCCGCCGCTGGGTTCCAGCACTTCGAGCAGGCGCAGGGGGGCATCGAGCGGCTCGCGACTCGTGGTCATGCGGGCGTTCCGGCGCGGATCTGCCTTCTATGGCGATATTCGAGCGCGGCGCACCCCCAGAGGATGCCGAGAAGCAGGAAGAAATGGCGCCAGTGATCGGTGTCGATCACGTTGCCGATACCGACATGGCCTATCAGCGTGATCCAGGCGATCATCAGATATGGTTGCCACGGCCTGTCGAGCAGCAGGAAGCGGAAGCCGAGCGACAGGGTCCAGAGAATGAGCGCGACATAGGCGACGAAGCCGAGCCATCCATAGGATGTCAGGCTCTTCAGAAGCACATTGTGCTCGTCTTCAGGAAACATGGTGCTGAACACCATGGGGCCGATGCCGAGCGGCTTTTCCATGGCCATCAGAAAGCCGATCCGGTGCCGGTCGAAACGCCCGAGATGTCCGCCGTCATAATCCTGAACGAGCTGCGTGCGGCTCGAGAAGAGGGACGCAACCTGGTCCGACTGCAGGGCGACCACGAGCGCTGCCACCACGAACATGGCGCCGGAGAGCGTCAGCACGAGAATCCGGAGGCGGAAGAGACCGCTGCGCTGCTTGAGCAGCATGACGAAGACGAGAGCGACGACGCAGAAGAGGTCGAGAGCCCAGGCGGCCCGCGAGAAGGAGAGAAACACACCGAGCGTGAGCACGAGCAGCCCGGCGATCTTCAAGGGCGCCCGGCTGACCGGCTGCGTCAGCAGGCCGTGAAGGAGGTAGAGGGTGGGGGCTACGAGGAACGGTCCGAAGACATTCGGGTCCTGAAACGCTCCCTTTGCCCGATCGTAGAGCGTAAAGTTCGCCGCGCCCGGTATAGCGCCGAAATAGCCGAGGATGCCGAGGAGGGCCGTGATGACTGCAGCCGCCACCCAGGCGTTGAGGAGGAGCGGCAGGCGCTTGTAGCTCTCTTCTATGATGGCCGCAAAAAACACCGCCGTAAGGCAGAGGAAGCCGGTAACGGCCATGTACATCGGACCGGTCCCAAGGTCGGCCATCACCGTCAGCGACAGGATGCCGCCGATCATGAACAGGACGAGAAGGACCGTGAGCGGAGCCGTGGCACGGGAGATCCTGAGGCCGAAAAGCGCCCAGAGGCCGATGAGCCCCGCCATGAAGACCTCGTAAGGGGCGGGCTCGGCGATGACGAACCCGGACAGAAAGACACCGATCGTCACCAGGCAGGAGCCGACGAGCGAAATCGCGGCAAGCTGCGGGCGAAGGATAACCGGCCGCGATGCGGTAACGGCGGTCAATAGGCGTTTTCCGTATTCAGCAGCCGGAACGGCGTGAGGATGAGAATCTTCAGGTCGAGCAGCAGCGACCAGTTCTCGATATAGTAGAGGTCGAATGCCGTTCGGAACCGGATCTTTTCGTCGTTGTCGATCTCGCCGCGCCAGCCGTTGATCTGCGCCCAGCCGGTCACTCCCGGCTTGACGCGGTGGCGGGCAAAATAGCCTTCGACGACATCGGAATAGGTTCGGTCCTTCGTCTGCGCGAGCACGGCGTGGGGACGCGGCCCGACGAGCGACAGCTCGCCTTTCAGCACATTGAAGAACTGGGGCAACTCGTCGATCGAAGATTTGCGCAGGAAGCGTCCGAGCGGGGTTACGCGAGGGTCGTTCTTGGTTACGGCGTTGCGCGCGGTCGGGTCGCTCATATGCGTGTACATCGAGCGGAACTTGTAGACCTCTATAGTCTCGTTGTTGAATCCGTGGCGGTGCTGCTTGAAGATGATCGGACCGGGCGAGGTGACCTTCACCGCGACGGCGGCAGCGAGCATGACGGGCCAGAGCAAAGCAAGCGCCACGAGACTGAAAAAGATATCGAAGCAGCGCTTGGCGACGGAATCCCAGTCGGCGATCGGCTTGTCGAAGATGTCGAGCATCGGAACCTGCCCGACATGCGAGTAGCTGCGTGGACGGAAACGGAGATTGTTGGCGTGCGCCGCGAGCCGAATGTCCACCGGAAGCACCCACAGCTTTCTGAGGAGTGCGAGGATGCGCTTTTCCGCAGTCAGCGGCAGCGAGATGATCAGCATGTCGATGCGGGCGAGACGGGCGAATTCGACCAGTTCGTCCACTGTCCCGAGTTTCGGATAGCCTGCAATCACATTCGGGGATCGGCGCTCGTCTCGATCGTCAAAGATCCCGCAGATGCGGATGTCGTTGTCCGGCTGATGCTCGATCTCCCGGATCAGGTCCTTCGCGGGCTGCCCGCCACCGACGATAACGGCTCGTCGTTCCATGGTGCCGTTTCTCGACCAGTGGCGGATCGAATAGGCGATGAATGCGCGCTCCGCCACGAGGAAAAACGCGCCGGCGAGGAACCATGCGCCGATCCAGAACCGCGAATAGAGGTGGCCCGTTTTGAGAAAGAAGAGGCCAAGCGCAATTACGCCGAACGCAGCCGTCCAGGCGCCGAGGACGCGCGGCGTCATCCTGAGCCAGGCGCGCAGTGCCGGCACCTGGTAGGCGTCGGCGACCTGCATGGCGGCAACGGTGAGCGCCGGTCCCCCGGCGAGGATGAGGAGATAGACCGGCAGTTGCTCCAGCGTCGGCGCGACGTATTGTGCATTGATGCCGTAGCCGATGGCAAAAAGCGCGCAGAAGTCGAGAAGCCGGATAAGTCCGGTAATCATCGCCGGTGTATAGGTATCCGCACGGAACTGAAGGGCGATCTGCTTCGCCAGCGGGTTGAGCCCCGCATTGCCCCTTGTTCCGTTCTTTTGTTCGGTGGTGGTCTTGCGGATCTCCGAGACCTTCTTGCGAAGCGCTTCGGGGTCGAAGGTCTCTGGCCTGTCAAACTGGTTCATGGTCGCTTTCCGGCGCTGAAGTCCTTCGCCCGGATAGCAGAAAGCCACTAAGAAACGCTTACGTTGTACGCAGGCGCCCCTGCGGCACGAGCGATTCCTCCGTGAGGTCCCGATAAAGCTGCATCACGTGTCGGGTCATTACCGATGCGGCGAAGCGGGATTTGAACCGTTCCGCGTCGGGCATCGTCCGGGCAGCCCAGGCGGCGTCCAGTATGACGTCGGCCATGAGACGGGCGAGCGCCCCCGCATCGCCGGGTTGGACGAGCGCCTCGCTATCGGCACCGAGAACCTCCGGGATGCCGCCGACGCGGGTCGCGATTACGGGCTTTCCGGCGGCGAGCGCTTCCAGCAGGATGTAGGGCATGGATTCCGCGCGGGAGGGAATGACGACATTGCGGGCCAGAGCGAAAGCCTCGCGCGCCTTCATTGCCGGCAGCAGCCGGACGCGATCGGCGAGACCCATGCGCAGGGTCCTTTCTTCGTATTGCCGCTGCTGCGGGCCATCTCCGACCATCAGGGCGGAAAGCCTGCGGCCGGCGATGTCTTCGGCTGCGGCAAATCCTTCGATAAAAAGATCGGGACCCTTCAGGTCCCGCATCATGCCGATATAGAGGAAATCGACAGCGCCCGGCCCCGTCTCGACGGGTTCGAATTCCGCGTCGTCGATGCCGTTATAGATCAGCTCGTTGCGCGCCAGTGGAGGGCCGACCCTCACGCCGTAGGTGCGGCGCTCGTATTCGCAAACGAAGACGAGGGCGTCGGTCAGGCGTTCCTGCAGGCGCTCGAGGCGGAGAACGAGCGAGCCTGCCAGGGACCGACGCTCGAAATGAAGGCTGCCCCCATGGGGCGAATAGAGGCGGGCTACGCGATACTTGTTGACCCGCAGGGCTGAACCGACGATGCGCGCCAGCACGCCGCCCTTGGCGCCGTGCCCATGCAATACATCCGGTTGCAAACTTCTGATTTCCTTGTAGCCGCGCCAGAGCGCCGCGGCGTCCGATGCTCCGATCGAACGATGGATCGGTACACGGATGATGCCGAGTGCCAGATGAGGCCGAACCTCTTCGAACAGCGCGTCCTCGTGGGCGCCGCCGGTGGTGCTGTCGCAAAGGATTCCGACCTGATGTCCGGCATTCGCATGCGCCTCGGCAAGGTCGCGCACGTGCCGGAATATGCCGCCGACCGGTGATCTGAAGCAATGAAGAATGCGCAAAGGGCGTTCGCTCATGGCGATCAGAACAGCCGTTCGCGTATATAGACGGTGTCGCCGGCGAGAACCGGATCGGTTATCGGGACGCGCCCGGTGATGATGCGGCCGTTGATTTTGCGGGTAATGTCGGCGGTCGCCTCGTTGGCCCGTGGCGTGAAGCCGCCTGCGACGGCGATCGCATTCTGTACCGTCATCCCCGGAACGTAGGCGTATTGGCCGGCCTGCCCCACTTCACCCATGATGAACACGGAGCGGTAGCGGTCGACCTCGATCGTGACGTCCGGATCCTTGAGGAAGCCCTGGCGCAGCTTCGCCGCGATCATCCCCTCCAGTTCCGGAAGCGTATGCCCGCGCGACGGAACGGCCCCGATCAGCGGGAAGGCGACATAGCCGGCCTGATCGACCGTATAGCTGCCGCTGAGGCTCGCCTGTTCGAAGACGTTGATACGCAGGCGGTCGCCGCTGTCCAGCCGATAGGGCTGCACCGTCGCCTGGCTGAAGCCTTTGGGGGCGGGCTGGTAATTCGTACAACCGCCCACGAGCGCCGAGAGGATCGCCACGGCGAAGACGCTTGTTCTCTTGATGGCTGCGGTCGACATGCGGTTAGAGGCTCCGGAAACGATCACCGTTCGCGGATGTTATCGATCCGTTAGGGTTAATGGCCGGTAAATTCGCAACGAGAATTTCCGGCATCGAATGTCCTTCCGTCCATGGCACATGCAACCCTCTGGTTGCAGCGCAAATTAACCCTTGGGTTACCATGTTCGTTTACCTTCCCGGCAAACGAGAAAGCTTTGGAGTGCAGGCATGTCGGGCATCGGCGGGCAGCAGGATGTGGATATCGATCTCGGCGGGCTTTTTCGCGCCATCTGGCAGCGCGGCGTGCGGGTGCTGCTCGCCACGGTTGGGGTCGCTGCCGTGGCCTTCGCGGCTGCCAAGATGGTCGCCCCCGATTACCAAGGCGAGACGCGCGTCCTGATAGAGTCGCGAGAGCCCGAGTTCAGCGGCACCAATCAAGTTTCGCAGAATGGCTCCGACCGGATGTTCGACGAGTCGGGCATCCTCAGCCAGGTTCAGGTCCTGCGTTCGGCGGACCTGATCAAGCAGGTCGCGCGCAACATGAAGCTTCACGAGCTCGACGAGTTCGATCCCTCCGCACGGCCTTCTGCCGCGTCCGATCTCCTGGTGATGCTGGGCCTGAAGAAAAATCCCCTCGATCTGCCGCCGGAAGAACGGGTGCTGAAGGAGTTCGAAGAGAAGCTGCAGGTCTATCAGGTCGAAAAGTCGCGTGTGATCGCCATCGCCTTCACCTCGAAGGATGCGAAGCTCGCAGCCGCCATTCCGAACGAAATGGCGGATGTCTATCTTTCGCTGCAGAGCGGAGCCAAGCTCGACTCGAACTCCGAGGCGAGCCGCTGGCTTGAGCCGGAGATCGCCAACCTGCGCGAGAAGGTGCGCGAGGCGGAGGCGAAGGTCGCGGTTTACCGCGCCGAGTCGGGCCTGCTTCCGACCGGCGAGACACAGAATTTTGCCACGCGCCAGCTTACCGACATTTCGACGGAGCTTGCACGGGTGCGGTCGGAGCGGGCGAACACGGCTGCGCGCGCAGAGGGTATGCGGACGGCGCTCGCCGACGGTCGTCCGGCGGACACGCTTGCCGACATCGTCGGTTCGCCGATGATCCAGCGCCTGAAGGAGAACCGCGCCAACGTCCAGGCGCAGATCGCCGACCTGTCGACGGCATTGCTCGACGGTCATCCGCGGTTGAAGGGGCTCAAATCGCAGCTCGAAGGGATCGAAGGGCAGATCCGGTCGGAGACGCGGAAGATTCTTGCGAGCCTCGAAAATGAGGCGAAGGTCGGGCAACTGCGCGAGCAGCAGCTCGTTCAGCAGATGAACACGCTCAAGGCGCAATCGGCGCAGGCGGGCGAGGAGGAAGTCGGGCTCCGCGCACTCGAGCGCGAGGCAACGGCGCAGCGCCAACTGCTCGAAACCTATCTCGCTCGATACCGCGAGGCGACGTCGCGTACCGTTGCGAACGCAACTCCGGCCGATGCGCGCGTGATTTCGCGCGCCGTGGTCCCGACCAGCCAGAGCTTCCCGAAGGTGCTGCCGATAACGATCGTCGCTGCCTTTGCGAGCCTCCTGGTCAGTTGCGTCGTCATCATGCTTGGCGAACTTTTCAGCGGCCGGGCGCTACGGCCGGTCTCGGTCCCCGAAGCTCCGGCCCCGGGTCAGCCAGGAGAAATGTCTTCGGTCCCTGGTGTCGTCGAAGAAATTTCCGCACCTGTCCCCGTCGCGGCGGAACCTGCGCCCGAGGAAAACGGCGACGATGGAAATGCGGCATCGAAGCACGATTTTTCGATCGAGTCGGTCGCCGAACATCTTCGTGCCAACGGCGTGCGGATCGCGGTCTCGGTATCCCCGGGCGGCGACGAGGGATCGACGGCGACCGTGATGCTGGCGCGCCTTCTGGCCGAGGACGAGCAGAAAGTCGTGCTGATCGACCTTTCCGGTTCGGCCTGTCCGACGCGGCTCATGGCACAATCGCCGGACCTTGCCGGCGTTACGAATCTGCTCATGGGCGAAGTCGCCTTCTCCGAGTCGATTCATTCGGACAGGTTGTCCGAAGCACATATCATACCCCATGGCGACGCCGACCCTCATGCGGCGATGCGCGGCATCGACCGGCTGCAGATCATCATCGACGCGCTCGCCAACGCCTACGATCTCGTCCTGATCGAATGCGGGTCGGCCGACGCGGACGCCGTCGCCAAGGTTGCACGGAACGAGGGCACGGAGATCATCCTGTCGGCACCGTCGATCAGCGACGATCAGATTGTCGAAATGTTGATGAGTTTCGGGGAAGCCGGATATCGCGACGTCGTGCTGATGACCGGGAAGGGGCAGGGCGGCCCGGATTTTCCCGACCGCCGCGCTGCATAAAGTTACCGTTCATCGGCGCTCGCAGCCGATCTCTGCCGCCGCTGCCGCTGGCTTTGAATGAAGGCATAAAGAGTTTCGTTGGCCTTTACCAACCGTTTCGCCCAGGCGATCGCCCGGAAACCGCCGCCGGCCAGACGACCGCGGAACGTCAGGGGCAGAACGATGTCGCGCAACGGCGTTTCGAGCGTGCACCACGACCGCTTGTAAGGCTGATCGCCGATGCCGAAGTCGAAGAGGGCGACGCCTTCTGCGCAAAGACGCTCGATCATTCTGTAGAACAGCAACTCGCCCGGGCTGGCACCCGGGGCGATTTCCTCGTCTATCGAACCGAACTGGCAGATGACGTGGCCGCCCTTGCGCGAGAGACCGGCGACCGCGAGAATTCGGCCAGCGTGGTCGCCTTTCAGTCTTATCGCATTGAGTTCGAGAAGGGGCTCGGGCGCCCCGGCATCGATCAGCGCATGGAAAAAGGCGCGCGTCTCGGCACCACGAAAGGCATCCGGCAGGCCGAGTGTCTCGAAGCGGGCGGCTTTCTGCCGGAAGAACGTCTCGAGCAGGGCGTGGGCCTCCTGCGCTTCGCGAGCGATCACATAATCATAGCCGCCGATCTCGGCGAGGCACCTTTCCGATATGCGCATCTTCTTGCGCCGCCGCTTGGCATTGATCTGGGCGAGCGTGCGCTCCATGGTGCCGAGAAGCGGCAACTGAAATGACGCGTTCGGGTTCTCGATGCCGGCCAGAGCGGCGAGGGGGTGCGGCGCGCCGCGCCAGATAAGCGGCGTCCGGTCGAACACGATCACGTCCGCGAAACGGCCAAGCTGGCGCCCGATGCCGCCGGTGAGCGCTGCCGTGAGCTCCGCAGCGGCCGCGTTGTCGATGCCGGCGCCAAACAGGCCGGTGTTGAGATTGCTGTGCTCCGAGCCGATCAGGCGCGCCGCGCGGAAAAACCGGCTGCGTCCGATCTCGAACGGAAGGAGAAAAAGTGGCTCCCTGCCAGCCGCGCCACGGACGATCAGCAGCTCGCTGCCATGCGTCTTTGTCCACGCCGCGCACCAGTCGAAGCTCTGATGCAGCGAATTGCCGCTGCTTTCGTCAAGCGCCCGCCATTCCGCTTCGAGCTCGGCCATATCCGCGTGGACGGAGATGGTGATCCGGTCGGCAGCCCTGCCTCCATTGGCGAGGCTCCCGGCCGAATGATACCGCCCGGCGGTGGTTTCCGGCGAAAGGGTGAAATCGGAACTTGTCATGATTGTCGATCCGCATGCGTGATGCAGCCATTGAAGCGGGAATTCCGATAGATCTGATTAATCCGGCAGGTACTCGCGTGCCCGGCAGGCAACAAGGTTAGGAGAATATGAAGCCGGAACAGGGGCGGCAATCCCGTGGGTGGTGAGATTGCGCTTCCCCGATTCAACGATCGAGCGATTGCAGGCGATTGCCTGGTGGCATTGGCCGATCGACCAGGTGGCGCGCAACATCGCGGCGATCGCCGGCGCCGATCTCGGTGCACTGGAAGGCGCCCAGCAGAAGTCAGTCGAGGAATCCCGTCGCGAGCGCCGTTGCCCATTCGGCGCGGCCGCGTTCGGCCGCGAGGAGCGACGCAGCCATGTGATCGTAGCCGACACAGCGGAAGGTGACGTTCCAGTCGCCGGATGCCCGCTCGACAATGGCGTAGCGGGCATCCGGCGAACCGGTTTCGACCTTGTGCGCGACCGGCCGGTCGTCGTCATAGGCAGGGCAGCCGACACTGCCCGGGTTGACCAGCAGGCGCCCGCCCGAAAGCCGCAGGGCGCGTTGAACATGCGTGTGGCCGCAGAGGATCACGGGATGCCCGATACCGTCGGCAAAGCGCTCGATCTCCGCGCGCCGTGCCATGTGAACGATGCCATCGCCCGTCAGCGCTTCCATCCAGTAGGTCTCGTCGCTTGCCGGCGTGCCATGGCAGAGAAAGAGAGCGTCCCGATAGACAAGGGTCGCCGGCAGAGCGGCCAGCCAGCCGAGGTGGCGCTCATCGAGTTCGTCATGGGCGGAGCGGTCGGACAATCCCATGCGGGCAGGGTCGAGCGTGAGAAGATAGCGGTCGTGATTGCCGCGTATCGCAACGGTACGCCGGCCGATCAGGATCTCCGCCGTCCGGGCAGCATTCAGCGGACCGCTCAGATGATCGCCAAGATTGACGATCTCGCCGATGCCCTGCGCATCGATGTCGGCAAGCACGGCTTCGAGCGCGAGATCGTTGCCGTGAATATCGGAAATCACCGCGATTCTCATTCCCCAAAACCTCAATGATCGGCGGCGGGTTTTTCCATCCACTTGATGATCAGCATGGCGGGAAGGACCCACAGCAGGCCGGTGAAGAAGAAATAAAGCAGATGCACCCACCAGGGAGACGCGCCGAGCAGCAGGGAAGCGAAGGTAACGGCTGCAAGTGCGTAGACGACGACGAGGACGATGAGCAGGACGGTGCCGATCAGTTTTCGGAGGCGTACGGGCATTTTTCGTTCTTTCGGTGGGGGCAGCTTTGGCACTCGGGCGGCCCGCGACGGCATGCCGCAAAGGGTTCGGCCTTGTTTTGCACGGCACTCTGGTGCAAATCAACGGCTTTCAGACCGTCCGGACCGGCAACGCCGGCATAGCGGTACCGTTTCCGGCGACAGATGAGGAAGTGCCATGGCCCACGCCGAATTGGCAACAGAACAGATGCTGCTCAAAGAGATCGGCAGAACCGAGCGCAACCGCCGGCAGATCCGCGGCTGGCTTGCCGCCGTTCTCTTCGCTCTGTTTGCGCTGGTGCTCGTCGGAGGGGCGACGCGACTGACCGAATCCGGCTTGTCGATCACCGAGTGGAAACCCGTCCACGGCGTCATACCGCCGCTTTCCGCGGAGGAATGGGAGGAGGAATTCCGTCTCTACCAGCGCATTCCTCAATATGAGCAGATCAACAAGGGCATGACGGTCGATGAGTTCAAGACCATCTTCTGGTGGGAATGGGCGCACCGGCTGCTCGCGCGCGGCATCGGCGTGATCTTCGCCCTGCCGCTCTTCTTCTTCTGGATTACGGGACGGATCGAGCGGCGTCTGCGGCTGCCGCTTCTCGGAATCCTGGCGCTCGGCGGTTTTCAGGGCTTCATCGGCTGGTGGATGGTATCCTCCGGTCTGGCGGAACGGACTGCAGTCAGCCAATACCGGCTCGCCACGCATCTGACCATTGCCTGCCTGATCTTCGCCGCCTGCATGTGGATTTACCGAGGGCTGTGTCCGCATTCCGACGACGCGCATCCGACGAAAAGGTCGCAAGGGATGGCCGGGGCCATAGCGATCATGAGCCTCTTCCAGATCTATCTGGGCGCGATCGTCGCCGGTCTCGATGCGGGTCTGAGCTACAACACCTGGCCGCTGATGGATGGGGCGGTCGTGCCTGGGGGCCTGTTCGTGCAGCAGCCCGCCTGGATCAATCTCTTTGAAAATCCGAAGACGGTGCAGTTCGTACATCGTCTCGGCGCCTATCTGCTGTTCGCATTGGCGCTTTGGCACATGATCGCGTCCCTCCGCGCCGCGCCGGAGACGACACATGCCCGCCGCTCGGTGCTCCTGTTCGCGCTGGTGACGGTGCAGGCGGCAATCGGCATCACGACGTTGCTTCTGCAGGTACCGATCGGCTGGGGCGTGCTGCATCAGGGCGGCGCGCTCGTCGTGCTCGGCTTCGCGATCGCCCATTGGCGCGGTTTCGTCGGCACCTATCCGAGAGACACGGCGATAGAAATGCGCAACTGATCTGCCTGCGATTGGACGAACGAAAACCCCGGCAGGGACGCTGCCGGGGTTTTCGTCTCGATTCGCTGTGTCAGGCGGACAGCATCAGGTCCATGTTCTGGACGGCGGCGCCCGAGGCGCCCTTGCCGAGATTGTCGAGCAGCGCGACCAGATTGACATGCGCTCCGCCTTTGGTGCCGAAGACGAAAAGCTTCATGGCGTCGCTGCCGGCGAGTTCCGTGGCATCGATCCGGGCTAGCTTGGCGCTCTCGTCAAGCGGCACGACTTCGACGATCGACTGTCCCGCATAATGGTCGACGAGGGCACGATGGATCGTTTCGAGCGTTGCACCGGCAGCCAGGTCCTCGAGATAGAGCGGCACCTGCACGATCATCCCCTGTGCGAACTTGCCGACGGAAGGGCTGAAGACCGGCGCGCGCTCGAGGAGCCCGTGCATCTTCATTTCCGGCACGTGCTTGTGCTTCAGCGTAAGCCCGTAGAGGAAATGCGGCGCGCCGATGTGGTCCGGATTCTGATCGTCCTCCATCTGCGCGATCATCTGTTTGCCGCCGCCGGTATAGCCGGAAACCGCATTGACGGTGACGGGATAGCCGTCCGGCAGGATACCCGCCTGGCGCAGAGGGCGGATCAGGGCGATCGCTCCGGTCGGGTAGCAGCCGGGATTGGCGACATGGCGCGCGTCGCGGATCCGCTGGGGCTGCGCCTTGTCCATCTCGGCAAAGCCATAGGCCCAGTCGGGAGCGACGCGATGCGCGGTCGAAGTGTCGATGATGCGCACGCGATTGTTTCCGGCAACCATGGCTACGGCCTCCCGCGAGGCGTCGTCCGGCAGGCACAGGATGGCGACATCGGCGCTGTTCAGAAGGTCCTCGCGCATCGCTGCATTGCGTCGCTCCGCTTCCGGAATGGACAGGAGTTCGAGATCCGTACGCCCGGCCATGCGCACACGGATCTGCAGCCCCGTCGTGCCGTGTTCGCCATCGATAAAGATCTTCGGTTTCATGATTTTCCTGCTCCTGCAGACCGTTAGCGGCGTTTCCGGAATCAGTCTGGCATAGAATTGAATCAATTTCTTGAGAGCGTGCAGCCGCTGCGATCAGCCGCGCCTTTCCGCCAGCCGCTCGGCACGCAAGCCCAGCATATACATGGCGATGGTCGAGCCAGCAATGGCGGTGAGGTCCGCGTGGTCGTAGGCAGGCGCCACCTCGACCACGTCGCTACCGACGATATGAAGCGCTCCGAGTTTGCGCAGGACCGAAAGTATCTTTGCGCTTGACGGGCCGCCGGCCACGGGCGTGCCCGTGCCGGGCGCAAAGGCCGGGTCGAGGCAATCGATATCGAAGGTCAGATAGGCAGGGCGATTGTCGACATGGCGGATGATGATATCGGCGATCTCCTCGGCGCGCATCTCCTCGAGTTCGTAGCCGTAGACGATCCGAAGGCCGCAATCCTCCGGAGCATGCGTCCGGATGCCGATCTGGATAGAGCGTTCCACGTCGATCAGTCCCTCGCGTGCCGCGCGGCCGACGAAGGAGCCATGATCGATGCGGCCTTTCTCGTCCGGCCAGGTGTCCTGATGGGCATCGAACTGGACGAGGGCGAGGGGCCCGTGCAGGGCCGCATGGGCCCTGAGGATGGGATAGGTGACGAAGTGGTCGCCGCCGAGCGTCAGCAGATAAGCGCCGGACTTCAGGACTTTCGACGCCTCGCGCTCGATGGTCTGGGGGGTCTTCGCATGGTTGCCGTAGTCGAGCAGGCAATCGCCGTAATCGATCGTCGCCATGTCGGCAAACAGGTCGCGCTGGAACGGATATTGCGGATCGTTGTCGAAAATCGCCGATGCGCGGCGGATCGCCTGTGGCCCGAAGCGCGCGCCCGGGCGATTTGACGTAGCCGCATCGAACGGAATTCCCCAGACGACCGCCTCCGCGCCCTTGAGCTCTTTGGTGTATTTCCGCCGCATGAAGGAAAGGATGCCGGCATGCGTCGGATCGGAGGCTGCCGCCGTCAGTGATTTCGCAGTGATCGCGTGGTCGATCGATTTGTTGGCCATGCTGTTCTCCCGCCAGATGGACGGGACGTTGGCCAATCGACCTGGGCAAGGCAAGAGCCGGGCGTTAAAATCATGTGCACGGGAAGGCTACGGATGCACATGAAAAAAGGCCGGGACGAGCCCGGCCTTCGCAGTTGCAGTCTGCCAGCGATATCAGCGCTTGGAGAACTGGAACGAGCGGCGTGCCTTGGCACGGCCGTACTTCTTGCGCTCGACCACGCGGCTGTCGCGGGTGAGGAAGCCGCCACGCTTCAGAACGGGGCGCAGGCCCGGTTCGAAGTAGGTGAGGGCCTTGGAAATGCCGTGACGAACGGCACCGGCCTGGCCGGAAAGGCCGCCGCCGGCAACGGTCGCGTCGATGTCGAACTGGCCGTCACGGGCAGCCGCGACGACCGGCTGCTGCAGGATCATCTGCAGAACCGGACGGGCGAAGTAGTCCGAGAAAGGCTTGCCGTTGATGGTGATCTTGCCGGATCCGGCCTTGATCCAAACGCGGGCGACGGCGTCCTTGCGCTTGCCGGTCGCGTAGGAGCGGCCCTGGGCGTCGACTTTCTTGACGTGAACCGGAGCAGCCGGTTCCGCGGTCGTGGCGATTTCCTTGAGAGCGGAAAGGTCAGCCATTATCAGGCGCTCCTTGTGTTCTTGCTGTTCAGCTTGGCGACGTCGAGGACGGCCGGCTGCTGTGCTTCGTGCGGGTGGTTCGAGCCGGCGTAGACACGCAGGTTCTTCATCTGGCGACGGCCGAGCGGGCCGCGCGGAACCATGCGCTCGACAGCCTTCTCGATGACGCGCTCCGGGAAGCGGCCTTCGATGATCTGGCGCGCGGTGCGCTCCTTGATGCCGCCGGGGTAACCGGTGTGCCAGTAGTACTTCTTGTCGGTGTACTTCTTGCCGGTGAGGACGGCCTTCTCTGCATTGATGACGATGACGTTGTCGCCGTCGTCGACATGCGGCGTGTAGGTGGCTTTATGCTTGCCGCGCAGGCGGTTTGCGATGAGGGAAGCGAGGCGACCGACAACGAGCCCTTCGGCGTCGATGAGGATCCACTTCTTCTCCACCTCTGCAGGCTTCTGAACGAAGGTTGCCATATCTAAACTCTTTCGTTTGGACCCGGAAACGAAGCCGGGCGTTTCTTGTTGCTTGCTTTGACCTCGATGAGGGCAAAAAAGAAGGCGGCCCAGTCGGACCGCGATCTGGGGCAGCTTATACGGAAGCTCGCAATCGAGGTCAAGGACGACTTTCTGCAGCTCATTAAAGAAGATGAAGTGAATTCAAGTAGTTAGAAGTGTGGTTTTATAATACCACATTTCAGCGGGGCGGAATCGAATAGGTCGCCGTCGCATGGGCGACCAAATCGGGACCTGCCACCGTTTTTATCGAGGCGTCGAGAACGGCCAGCCGTTTGCCGAGTTTGAGTATCCGGCAGGTACATTCGAGTGGTTCCGGTTCCGGCTTGCGCAGGAAGTTGATGTTGAGGCTGGTGGTGACGGCAAGCGCGACCGGACCGATATGCGCGATGAGCGCGATATAGGCCGACACGTCCGCCAGTGCGAAGAGCGTCGGCCCCGAGACCGTGCCGCCCGGACGGATGTGGCGATCGTTCGGGTCGAGCCGCATCGTGGCGAAGCCCGGCCCGGTCTCGGTCACCGCGAAGACCTTTCCGTCCGTGTGGACCTGCGGAAAATCGGTGTCGAGAAAGCGGTTGAGCTCCTCAACGGTCATGACCGGCAGCAGGGTCATCGCGCCTCTCCATGTTACATGCTTCGGTTGCACCCGTTACAGGACGTCCTGCAGCGCCACGCAAGCTGGAAATTGGTCTTACGCAGTTATGGTCCAGTCCGGCGCGCGGGCTTGAAAGAGCGGCGACGGCGGCGTACCACGACACGAACTTCGATATGGGAGAGAACCATGGCGGACGTCGTTTCATTCAGGAAAGAAGAGTCGAACGGACCCTTGTTGCGGGAGTTCAACGGCCCGGTCCTGCGGCTTACACTGAACAATCCACCGGCAAACGTGCTTTCGATCGCCCTGATGGAAGCATTGCTGGCGGCGTTCGAGGAGGCGTCCGTCTCGAAGGAGATCAAGGTTATCGTGATCGCCGCGACAGGCAAGCTCTTCTCCGCCGGCCATGATCTCAAGGAAATGACCTCCCACAGGGCCGACCCCGACGGAGGCCGGGCGTTCTTCGAGCGAACGATTCGCCTCGCAGCCGAAGTCATGCTGACGATCGCCAGGCTGCCGCAGGCGGTCATCGCCGAAGTCGACGGCCTCGCGACCGCCGCGGGCTGCCAGCTGGTCGCCAGTTGCGATCTCGCGATCTGCACCGACACGTCGACCTTCTGCACCCCCGGCGTGAATATCGGTCTTTTCTGTTCTACGCCGATGGTCGCCTTGACGCGCGCTGCCCATCGTAAGCAGGCGATGGAGATGCTTTTGACCGGTGAGACGATCGATGCCGGGACAGCGAAGGAGTTCGGTCTCGTCAACCGCATCGTCCCGCAGCAATATCTGCGCCAAGTCATCGACAAATATGCGTCGATCATTGCCTCGAAGTCGCCGCAGGCGCTGAAGATCGGCAAGGAGGCTTTCTATCGTCAGGCGGAAATGCCGCTCGCCGATGCTTACGATTTCGCTGTCGGCGTGATGGTCGAGAACATGCTCGCCCGCGATGCCGAGGAAGGTATCGGTGCCTTTCTCGGCAAGCGCATGCCGGAGTGGAAGGGCGAATAGTGCATGTCGCCCAAAACTGTGCAGCGGTTTTGCCACAACGGCATGCATGATGACTACCTACGGCGTGGCGCGCTTTAGGTCCTGGGCCTCAGGCGAGCCTGAGAAGCAGGGCACCGAGCGCAATGATGCAGGCGGCGATGATGCGCCAGGCGCTGACGCGCTCTTTGAGGAACACGACGGAGATAACGACGGCAAAGAGGATCGCCGTTTCTCGGAGCGCCGCAACGGTGGCGACCGGGGCTTTCGTCATCGCCCAGAGCGCAAGGCCATAGGAGCCGATCGACCCGGCGCCGCCGATAAGCCCGCGCCACCAGTGGCGGCTCACATGCCGCGCGACCGGCTTGACGCCGCGCCGGGCGAAGGCCCAGCCGAAGAGCAGGACCGGCGGCAGCAATGCCATCCAGAGCGTGTAGGATATGGCATTGCCGGAAATGCGGGCGCCTATCCCGTCGACATAGGTATAGCTCGCGATCACGCAGGCGTTGAGCAGTGCCAGAACGATGGCGTGCCTGCCGCCCTTGCGGGATTCGAAGGCAAGCGTCAGCACGCCCGCGGAGATCGTCATGATGCCGGCCATCGCGCCGCCGGTCAGTTCCTCGCCGATGACGAGGCTGCTTGTCGCCGCAACGAGCAGAGGAGCGACGCCGCGCATCAAGGGATAGACCAGACCGATGTCGCCTGCACGGTACGCGGCTGCGACCAGCTGGAAATAGGCGAACTGGAAAAGTGCCGAAACCAGGATGTAAGGCACGGCCGCGGAACCGGGCATCGGGAGGAAGGGCAGGAAGGGGAGCGCCACGACCGCGCCGCCAAGCGACACCATGGCGGCGTCGAGCGATTTTTCCGTGCCGGCCTTGACGAGCGCGTTCCAGGTCGCGTGCAGCAGCGCTCCGAGAAGTACGAGCGCAATGACGTCCGGCGGCAAGATGAACCTCGGCGGGGTGATTGGGCGGGAAAGCCGGTTGTGGGCTCGCATTTGCTGAAATGCAACCGGAATCACGGATCGATCGCAATGAAACGGTGCAAATGCCGGGCCGGGGAAGGTGCCTCGGTTGACTCGCGGCCGCTCCACGCCAACTATCGCTCCGCATGATAGACATGCCCGGACGACAAGCATGAATCACGACGCCTACCCGGATTATTACCTTGCCGACATCCTGCGCGAGACGAAGACCATCGCGCTCGTCGGGGCCTCGCCGAAGCCGGAGCGGCCGAGCTATCGCGTCATGGCCTTCCTTCTCCGCAAGGGATACCGCGTCATTCCGGTCAATCCCGGCCATGCGGGCGGCACGATCCTCGACCAGCCGGTGGTAGCGCGCCTCGCGGATATAGGGGAGGCAATCGACATGGTGGACGTCTTCCGTGCGGCTTCGGCCTTGCCCGCGCTCGTCGACGAGATCCTGGCGCTGCCGGCCCTGCCCAAGTTCATCTGGGGACAACTGTCCGTACGCGACGACGCAGCTGCCGCCAAGGCTGAGGCCGCAGGCATCAAGGTCGTCATGGACCGTTGCCCGGCAATCGAATATCCGCGTCTGGTCGGATGATCGTTAATATGTGAGGGAGGAACGACGATGAAAGCCGGACCCGGGTTCAGCACGCTTGCAATTCACGCGGGGGCCCAGCCCGATCCGACGACCGGTGCGCGGGCGACGCCGATCTATCAGACGACCAGTTTCGTCTTCAACGACACGGATCATGCAGCCGCACTCTTCGGCCTCCAGCAATTCGGCAATATCTATACGCGCATCATGAACCCGACGCAGGCGGTGCTGGAGGAGCGGATCGCGGCGCTCGAAGGCGGGACCGCCGGCCTGGCGGTTTCCTCAGGACATGCGGCCCAGCTGCTGGTTTTCCATACGATCATGAAGCCGGGCGACAATTTCGTTTCCGCCAGGCAGCTTTACGGCGGGTCGGCCAATCAGTTCGGCCATGCCTTCAAGGCCTTCGACTGGCAGGTCCGTTGGGCCGATTCGGCACAGCCCGAAAGCTTCGATGCGCAGATCGACGAACGCACCAAGGCGATCTTCATCGAAAGCCTCGCCAATCCGGGCGGCACCTTCGTCGATATAGCCGCGATCGCAGATGTTGCGCGGCGGCACGGACTGCCGCTCATCGTCGACAATACGATGGCGACGCCTTATCTGATGCGGCCGCTCGAACACGGCGCCGATATCGTCGTCCACTCGCTCACCAAGTTCATCGGCGGCCATGGCAATTCGATGGGCGGCATCATTGTCGATGGCGGTACGTTCGACTGGTCGAAATCCGGCAAGTATCCGCTGCTGTCGGAGCCGAGGCCCGAATATGGCGGCGTCGTCCTGCACCAGGCCTTCGGCAACTTCGCCTTCGCCATCGCCGCACGGGTACTGGGTCTGAGGGACTTCGGTCCGGCGATTTCGCCCTTCAACGCCTTTCTTATCCAGACCGGCGTCGAGACGCTGCCGCTGAGGATGCAGCGTCATTGCGACAACGCGCTGGAGGTCGCCAGATGGCTGAAGGGGCATGAGAAGGTGTCCTGGGTCCGCTATTCCGGGCTCGAAGACGATCCGAACCACGCGCTGCAGAAGCGCTACTCGCCGAAGGGGGCGGGAGCCGTCTTCACTTTCGGGCTCGCCGGCGGATACGAAGCGGGAAAACGCTTTGTCGAGGCACTGGAAATGTTTTCCCATCTTGCCAATATCGGCGACACGCGTTCGCTCGTCATCCACCCCGCCTCGACCACGCACCGGCAGCTCACGCCGGAGCAGCAGGTCGCCGCCGGCGCCGGACCCGACGTCATCCGGTTGTCGGTCGGCATCGAGGATGTGGCCGACATCATTGCCGATCTGGAACAGGCGCTGGGGAAGGCCTGATTCCAGAGTGTTATCTATAGTTCTCTCTCAGATGGCCTTCTGTCATCAATCCGTCCAATGTTACGATCCAGTCGACGAATCATCTTCGGGCAGGTACGGGAATGACGGAATCAAAGGCGCTCGATGTCCGCTGGGCCAAGCCGCTCCGCAGGCTACGCATTTCTCCGGCTGGCCTAAGTGTCCTGGCTCTTCTGTCTTCGGGACAACTTGCCTACGCCGATGAAGGTGGTATCAGCGTTTACCTGCCGGGGTTCTACGGCAGTTTCACGTCCGTTCCTACGGAGCCAGGCTGGTCCCTTGCCACGGTCTACTATCATACGAGCATAGATGCCGGCAGGAATGCGCGGTTTCCCCGAGGCGGACGGGGCGAAGTCGACGTTGGCATCGAAGGACGAAGTGACGCTGTCTTCTTCGTCCCGACTTATACTTTTACCGAGCCAGTACTGAACGATGCGCAGGCGTCGATAGGCCTGCTCGTTCCGCTGCTTCGCAGCCGGGTGCAGGTCGACGCGACACTTACTGGCCCCTTCGGCAACACGGTGTCGGGACAACGCAGCGATTCTCTAACGGCTCTTGGGGATGTAGCGCCGTTCGGAATGCTCAAATGGAATGACGGGGTCAACAATTTTATGACGTACGCGACGGTGAGTATTCCCGTCGGATCCTATGACCCGGATCGGATCGTCAATGGCGGATTCGGCCACGCAGCGATCGATTCCGGCGTCGGATACACCTATCTCGACCCATCGACCGGACGTGAATTCTCAATCACCGGCGGTCTGACCTACAATTTCGAGAACCCCGACACCGATTACCAGAACGGTATCGACGGACACATCGACTGGGCCGCATCCCAGTTTTTCAACGAACACCTACATGCCGGACTTGTCGGATACGCCTTCCAACAGTTGACTGGAGACAGCGGCGAGGGGGCGTCGCTCGGCGACTTCAAGTCGCGCGTCTTCGGGATCGGACCCCAGATCGGGTACAAATTCGACGTCAACGACACGACCGCCGGCTACGTGAACCTCAAGGGGTTCTACGAGTTCGGGGCAAAAAACCGTCCCGAGGGCTGGAACGTCTGGCTGACCTTGAACTTTTCTCCTGCCGCCAAGAAGCCGGCGGAGTGAACCCGGCCGACTCTGATTGTGGCCGCGGCGGCTTAGCGCCGATGAAAGCGCATTCCCCACCGTGGAATCCACCGCCGCTATGGAACCCTCCTCCACCGAACGACAGGCCCGCGATGCCCTGGACAGGGGGAGATGACGGCCTTGCCACCGGTCTGCACCAGCCGGGTCGTGCTGACGAAGATCGAAGGTGCGTCCGCCTTGATCTGAAACGTCGTCAACCCCCTATGCGAAAAAGAAGAGAAGATGCGCGCCGCACGGCGCGCATCCGTGTCGTCTACTGGACGTTGGATTTGGCCGCTTTTTCCTTGATCTTTTCCTCGACGTCCCGAGCAATTTGATCGATCGAAAAGCTTGCAGGCTCTTGGCTTGGCGGATACTCCACGAAGCTCTCGAGGAAGCCCGCCGCATGACTGGTGAGTTGAACGATCTTGAAATCGTTTCGAGCGAGCCAGTCGAAATACTGATCCGACACAATATCGGCCTGCTCATACGGGTCCATTCGGAGATTGTAGAGCTTGGGCACTCTCAGCGGGGTGAATGGTTCCTGCCAGACGGCAAAGCCGCCGGGATGCTTCATCTCGACGAAGACCGCTTTCCAGTCGCCGAGCCTGTAGGCAACCAAAACGCCATCGTCGTTGAAATAGGCGAATTCGTTGCGCGCGCTTTTGTCCGTCTCACCGGTGAGATATGGAAGCTGGTTGTAGCCGTCGAGATGAACTTTGTAGTTCTTGCCGCCGATATCGGTTCCCTTCAGAAGGCGATCCTTGATGTCGGCGCTACCCGCGGCTGCCAGCAGCGTGGGGAACCAATCCAGCCCGGAGAACATCTGTCGGGATATCTGTCCTGGCTTGATCTTCCCCGGCCAGCGGACCATGGCGGGCACGCGGAACGCGCCCTCGAAGTTCGAGTCCTTCTCGTTGCGGAAGGGCGAGGCGGCGGCGTCGGGCCACGACCAGCGGTTCGGACCGTTATCCGTCGTGTAGACGACGATCGTATTGTCGGTGATGCCAAGATCATCAAGGGTCTTGAGCAGTTTGCCGACGTCGCCGTCGTGCTCGATCATGCCGTCGGCGTAGAAGTTTCCGGGCATGCCGCTTTGCCCGAGCATCTCCGGACGGACATGCGTGAACAGATGCATGCGCGTGGTGTTCATCCACGTAAAGAATGGCTTGCCCTGCTGCACTTGTCTCTTGATGAAGTCGATTGCGGCGTCGGTCGTCTCGTCATCGATCGTTTCCATGCGCTTCTTGGTCAGCGCGCCGGTGTCCTCGATCTTTCCGTCCGCGGACGCTTTCAGCACGCCGCGCGGCGAATTCATCTTGGTAAACGCCTCGTCATCCTTCGGCCAGGTCGGATTTTCCGGCTCCTCCTCCGCATTCAGATGATAGAGGTTGCCGAAGAACTCGTCGAAGCCGTGGTTGGTCGGCAGGTATTCGTCCCGGTCACCCAGATGGTTCTTGCCAAACTGCCCGGTGGTGTAGCCCAACGGCTTCAGCGCCTGAGCGATGGTGATGTCGCGGTCCTGGAGGCCGACCGTCGCTCCCGGTATGCCGACCTTGGTGAGTCCGGTTCTCTTGGGCGTTTGCCCGGTGATGAAGGAGGACCGTCCCGCCGTGCACGAGTTTTCCGCGTAGTAGTCGGTGAAGATCACGCCTTCCTTGGCGATGCGGTCGATGTTCGGGGTCTCATATCCCATCACGCCCATGGAGTAGGCGCTGATGTTGGTCTGCCCGATATCGTCGCCGAAGATGACGAGGATGTTTGGCTTCGCGGCATCTTGAGCGGCGGCGCTCGTACTTTGACTCATCAGGCTGGAAACGAGTACGGTCCCAGCCAGTGCAATTGTCTTGAGATTGACCGTAATTCGTCGCGGGCCGAATAGACCGCTACATTTCAGGGGCATGCGCATCACATCACTCCCCTGCAGCAAATATGTCATCAAATCACTAGGTTACCATTCGATAACGAGTTGAGATTATTGTCTAAACCTGCCGTTGTATAGATCGGAAAACTAGCCTTGGGACACGCCCTCGGATTGCGGATCGGTTCGACTCCAAGTGGATTTCAGCCGCCAAGTTCGTGGGTGCCGTTCACTGTTTCTCGTTTTCAGCGGCGTGTGCCGCCGCCAGAAAGTCACGTAAACTGCGGGCGGAGGAAGGGACTACGGAGGGGGCAGGCGAGCGTCAATGGCGTGGCCAGCGCGGCGGAGGCGCAGTTCGTTTGCTTGACAAGAGTGGGGACGAGATCATGTTGACCTCATCTGGCGATGCCACCGTACTGCTGTTGAGGCGGCGAGCCTTATCAAATCATGTGACGAACCACACCTGAGAGGCACTAAAGGACGTGGAGGCTTGCCGTGAGCCAAGTCCTGAAATTCGATCCGTGTTGCGTCGAGGCTGAGATCGGGGCGCCGGCGCCCGACAGGCTGATTTCTGGAAATCCGGAGTTTCGCACCTGGAATTTCGAGGAGGCCGGCGGGCTCTATGCGGGCATATGGGAAGCCACGCCCGGCAAGTGGCGGATCGTCTATGACGAGTGGGAATATTTCCACATCCTCTCCGGCCATTCGATCGTGACCGAAGAGGGCGGGGAGCCCCTTCATCTCGAAGCCGGCGACAGTCTGGTGCTGAGACCCGGCTTCAAGGGAACCTGGGAAGTCGTTGAAACGACTCGCAAGGACTACGTGATCCGCGTCTGAGGGCCGTTACACATTTCCGTCGCTTGCTGTCTTGTCAGCCCAAGGACTTGGTCTGGCTGGATTCCTGTGACAGGCACAGGAATGAGGAGGGGGAGAGTGGCGAATTCGAGCCGCCGCTCACCAGACCAGATCGAGCCGCTCCAGACCATGAAAGTGGAAGGCGTCCTTGACCGGCGGCTCGTTCTTGAGCCGCATTCCGGGAAGCCGTCGGAACAGGATAGGTAGCGAAATCTGCAGCTCCAGCCGTGCCAGCGGTGCCCCGATGCAGAAATGCAGGCCGGCGCCGAACGAAACATTGGCGCCTTCGTCGCGGTCCGGCCTGAACTCATCGGGAGAGGAGAATTTGCGCGGATCGACGTTCGCCGCCCCCAGCATGAGGCCGATCTTGTCCCCTTTCCTGAGGGCGATGCCGTTCTCCAGCTCGATATCCAGGAGGGCATAGCGCTGGAAGATGTGCAATGGCGCGGCAAAGCGCAGACACTCTTCCACCGTGCGCTCGGTCGCCTTCTCGTCCGAGAAAAGTTCGGCGGGCGAGAGGCCGGACTGCAGGATCGTGCGCACGGCATTGCCGATCTGATGAACCGTTGCCTCGTGGCCGGCGTTCAGAAGGAGGACGGTGGTCGAAATCAGCTCCGCATCCGACAGGCGCTCGCCGTCTTTTTCCGAGGTGATCATATGCGTGAGCAGGTCGTCGGCGGGGTTTGCCCGCTTCGCGGCTATGATCTCTTTCAGGTAGTCGGCGAATTCCGCCGATGCCGTGTTGGCGTCGAGTTCCGTTTCCAGGCTGGGATTGAAAACATACATCTTCACCATGCGGTGCGACCAGTCGAGCAGACGCGGCGCCGCTTCGACCGGAATGCCGAGCATCCGCGCGATGATGGTTACCGGGATCGTCTCGGCATAAGTCTTCAACAGCTCGGTCTCGCCATACTTCTCGAAGCCGTCGATCAGCGCGTGCGAAAGCGCCTCGATTTCCGGCCTGAGCTGTTCGATCTGACGGGAGACGAAGGCGCGGTTGACGAGCGTGCGCAGCCGCGTATGGGCCGGCGGCTCCAGTTCGAGCAGCGAGTGCGCCTCCAGCGCATCGAAATCCCTCAGATGCGGTTTCGGCTCCGGCATGCCGAGTTCTTCCCGGGTCGCGACATGCAGGATCTGTCGGCCGAAGCGACGGTCGCGCAACAGGCTGTTCACCTGCTCGTAGCCCGCAAAGAACCACTGCTGCGGCTCTTCCCAGAAAAACGCCGGACATTGCGCATGGAGCGCCGCGTAGGCCGGCAGCGGATTGCGGAAGAATCGCGGGTTGCGGACGTCAAGGGAGACGCGCCGGGCAGGGCCGTCGATGGTGATGCCGGGGGCGATGGACATGATGTCGGCTCTTCGAATGCTGCAATCGGATGGCGATCCGTATCTCTATTGCGCCATGAGTGCTGACTGCAAGTGCCTTCGGCACCGGAAGGAACAACATCGGCGATAGATACTTTTTCGGTAGCACCGCCCGACCTATTTGATCATGATGCGGCAGCAAGCAGGGAGCGGCATGGCAAAGGCGCAAGGCAATCTATCCGCGGGCATCATGGCGGCGATACGAAAGCGACGGCCGACGGTCGTCAACCGTGATGCCGCCGTGAACCGCGGCGACATCGTGATCGCCTCCTATAATATCCACAAATGCGTGGGCACCGACGGGCGCTTCGACCCGCCGCGCATTGCGCAGGTCATCGCCGAGATCGGTGCGGATATCGTCGCGCTTCAGGAGGCCGACCAGAGATTCGGCGAGCGCGCGGGGCTCCTCGATCTCGAGCACCTGCGCCGTGAGGCGCATCTTGTCTCCGTTCCGATTTCACCTTTCAGCGAGAAGGGCCACGGATGGCATGGCAACGTCCTGCTTATCCGTGAGGGTGCGGTTTCCGACGTGCGGCAGCTGAAATTGCCGGGCGTCGAGCCGCGCGGCGCCCTCGTCGTCGATCTCGACCTGAAGGCGGGGCCGTTGCGGGTGATCGCCGCTCACCTGGGCCTGCTGCGTCATTCCCGGGCGCGCCAGGCGGAAACGCTTTTGAAGGCGACGGCGGACGGCGCCGGCCGGCCGACGCTGCTGATCGGCGACCTCAACGAATGGCGCATGGGCAAACGCTCCTCGCTCAGCTTCCTCAGTCCGATATTCGACCCGTCGCATTCAGCCGTTGCCAGCTTTCCCTCGCGCTTTCCGCTGCTGCCGCTCGACCGGGTGCTCGGCAATCCGCATCATCTCGTGACCTCGGTGGCCGTGCACGACACGCCCCTGGCGCGAGTGGCTTCGGACCATCTGCCCGTCAAGGCTTCGATCGATCTCAAGGTTGTCCAGAAGGACGGGCCTGAGGGTGAGGAAGCCCGATTGGCCGATGCGGGGCAGGGATAGCGGTGTCGCACGCCTTATAGAAGGCGCAATGATCGCCGTCGTACTTGGTTTCTGCATGTTTCACCCTTGATCGGCTTCGTGAAACATGCGGCAGGGCAGCATTTGATGTGGTCGTGGATTGCACTTTTTCTTGTAGCGCTCTGCGGGCTCTTCCTGGTCGCGGTTCTCTACGTTTACGGCTGGTTTGGCCGCAGGCCGCGGACCGAACCATCATTCGCGCTCCCCATCGGCGGAGACGAGACGGGCATCGATCGGCACTTGGGCCCGCTGCTGGATGCCGCCCAACCCGGCGAGAGCGTGGTCGCGCTCATTTCCGATAACATCGAAGCCTTCGTTGCGCGGGCGCTTTCGGCGCGCCGGGCGGGGCGAAGCCTCGACCTGCAATATTACTACTGGAAGGACGACCTGACGGGGTTTCTGCTGACGCGCGAGATCATCCAGGCGGCCGACCGCGGCGTTCGCGTCCGCTTGCTGCTCGACGATATCAATGCAGGCATCCATGATCGCCTCTGCATTTCGCTCGACGCCCATCCGAATGTCGACGTGCGCCTCTTCAATCCAAGCCGGGCGCGAACGGACCGCTTCCGCCGCGGGTTTGAAATGGCGATACGGGCTTTCAGCGCAACGCGCCGGATGCACAACAAGCTATGGGTTGCCGATGGCCGGCTGGCGATATCCGGTGGGCGCAACATCGGCGACGCCTATTTCGACGCGGCCGAACTGTCGAACTTCCGGGACCTAGACGTCTGGATGGCGGGGCCGGTCGTCGACCAGGCGACGGCCATGTTCGATCTCTACTGGAACAGCACGTCGGTGCTGCCGATTGCCGCGCTCAGAACGCCGCGCAAGCAGTACCTTCCGGCGCTGAGAGAGGCGCTGGACGGGCTGGCGCGCACGGCGGCCGCGCGCTTCTATCTGGAAAGGGTCGCAGACACGGCGGCCGCGGGTCCCGGCCCCTACTGGGGAAGCCGGATCCTCCATCGCAGCGCGGATGTGCGCATGGCGTTCGACCCGCCGGAAAAGGCGCTGATGCAGAAGCGGCAGAACTGGCTGCTGCGCGAACTGTTCCCACTGATCAAGGGCGCCAGGCGTGATCTGCGGATCATCTCGCCCTACTTCATCCCCGGCGCAGCGGGGACGCGCGTTCTGGCGCTGCTCGCGGGAAAGGGCGCGAGGGTGGCGGTGCTGACGAATTCGCTCGCTGCAACCGATGTCGCAGCAGTGCATGGCGGCTACGTGAAGTATCGCAAAGGGCTGCTTGACGGCGGTGTCGAGATTTACGAGCTCAAGGAGCGCGGCGATTTCTTCGATCGCCACCGTATGTCGCTGTTCGGAGCGCGAAACGCGAGCCTCCACACCAAGGCCTTCGTCGTCGATGGCCTCTGCGGCTATGTTGGCTCCATGAATTTCGATCCGCGTTCCGCGTCGCTCAACACCGAGATGGGCATCGTCTTTTCCGACGAGGCGCTCGCCGCCGAGCTCCAGTCTATATTCGACGAGGAGACGGCGCCGGAAAGGAGCTATCGCCTGATGCTGAAGGACGGCCGGCCGGAATGGCGGGATCGGGCGGACGGCTCCGTGCGGCTACTGCGGCGCGAGCCGGACGCAAGCATTCTCCGGCGGCTGATCGCCGGCGTGATCCGCTTTCTCCCGTTGGAGTCCCAGCTTTGAGAGGCGACAGAATTTACCGGTCGTTTACCGCGCTATCGCGAATGCCTGTGCGAAAGGCGGGCGGGGCATGCGCGACGGCATCAAGAATTGGAAAATTGTTCTACCGCCAATCCGCCACGCCGATGAAAAGCTCTGGACCCCGGGCCTGCGACTATTCAGTTTATCGAATGTTCGCGTCTTGAAGTGAAGGGCATTGACACTCTATGTAAGGTCTGAGGCTTATCCGATGATTCCGGTCCGCGAAGGGATGCGGTCCCGATTGATGAAGGTTCGATATGAGAAATCCAGTTGATACGGCCATGGCGCTGGTGCCGATGGTTGTTGAGCAGACCAATCGCGGCGAGCGATCCTACGACATCTATTCGCGGCTGCTCAAGGAGCGCATCATCTTCCTGACGGGCCCCGTCGAAGACCACATGGCGACGCTGGTCTGCGCGCAGTTGCTGTTCCTCGAGGCGGAAAACCCGAAGAAGGAAGTCGCTCTCTACATCAACTCTCCGGGCGGTGTCGTGACGGCGGGTATGGCTATCTACGACACCATGCAGTTCATCAAGCCGGCGGTCTCGACGCTCTGCATCGGTCAGGCCGCATCGATGGGTTCGCTGTTGCTTGCCGCCGGTCACAAGGACATGCGCTTCGCAACGCCCAATTCGCGCATCATGGTCCACCAGCCCTCCGGCGGGTTCCAAGGCCAGGCTTCCGACATCGAACGGCATGCACGCGACATTCTCAAGATGAAGCGCCGGCTGAACGAGGTTTACGTCAAGCATTGCGGCCGCACCTACGAAGAAGTCGAGCAGACGCTCGACCGCGATCATTTCATGAGTGCGGACGAGGCGCTCGACTGGGGTTTGATCGACAAGGTGATCACGTCGCGCGATGCGGTCGAGGGCATGGAATAGGTTCGAACACGGGCTTTTGTGTCGCCACAGATGTAATTGTGACACATTTGTAATGGCGAAGGGGCTTTATCCGAGGGGCAAAGCCGTTAATATGAATCCTTAACGCTATGTTGGAACAAGGGACATAGCATTCGGATTTGATGGGGAGAGTCGTTGCAACCGGTGATCGGGCCTCCGCCCGGGACGGTGAGTACTCCCAAGAGCCTTGGGCGGCGCCTGGAGCCGACGTGCAAGGCGAACTGAGTGTCCGGGATATCTTTCCGAAGGTGTCCGGCGTGCTGGAAGGAAGTGGAAATGAGCAAGGTCAGCGGTAGCAACGGCGGTGACTCGAAGAATACCCTCTATTGTTCGTTTTGCGGCAAGAGCCAGCATGAAGTCCGCAAGCTGATTGCCGGACCGACCGTGTTCATCTGCGATGAATGCGTCGAACTCTGCATGGACATCATCCGCGAAGAGAACAAGACCTCGATGGTCAAATCCCGCGACGGCGTCCCGACGCCGCAGGAGATCATCAAGGTCCTCGACGAATACGTCATCGGCCAGCAGCAGGCCAAGCGCATCCTGTCGGTCGCCGTGCATAACCACTACAAGCGCCTTGCCCATGCGGCAAAGAGCAGCGACGTGGAGCTGGCGAAGTCGAACATCATGCTGGTCGGGCCGACCGGCTGCGGCAAGACCTATCTGGCGCAAACGCTCGCCCGCATCATCGACGTTCCCTTCACGATGGCCGACGCGACGACGCTGACGGAGGCCGGCTATGTCGGTGAGGACGTCGAGAACATCATCCTCAAGCTCCTGCAGGCGGCCGATTACAACGTCGAGCGCGCCCAGCGCGGCATCGTCTACATCGATGAGGTCGACAAGATTTCCCGTAAGTCCGACAACCCGTCGATTACGCGCGACGTTTCGGGTGAGGGCGTGCAGCAGGCGCTTCTGAAGATCATGGAAGGTACCGTCGCATCGGTCCCGCCTCAGGGAGGCCGCAAGCATCCGCAGCAGGAATTCCTGCAGGTGGATACGACGAATATCCTCTTTATCTGCGGCGGCGCTTTTGCGGGCCTCGACAAGATCATCTCCGCCCGCGGCGAGAAGACGTCGATCGGCTTTGGCGCGACGGTGCGCGCTCCGGAAGACCGGCGCGTCGGCGAGGTGCTGCGCGAACTCGAACCGGAAGATCTGGTCAAGTTCGGCCTCATCCCGGAATTCATCGGGCGCTTGCCGGTTCTGGCGACGCTCGAGGATCTCGACGAGGATGCGCTGATCCAGATCCTGTCGGAGCCGAAGAACGCTCTGGTCAAGCAGTATCAGCGGCTTTTCGAAATGGAAGACGTGGAACTGAACTTCCACGAGGACGCGCTGCGTGAGATCGCTCGCCGTGCCATCGTCCGCAAGACGGGCGCACGCGGCCTGCGTTCGATCATGGAGAAGATCCTGCTCGACACCATGTTCGAACTGCCGACGCTGGAAGGCGTTCGCGAAGTCGTCATTTCGGACGAGGTCGTCAAGGGGACGGCGCGGCCGCTCTATATCTACTCGGAGCGTTCCGAGGAGAAGACCAACGTTTCGGCTTGAGCCTACGGCGCCGCGCGTCCTATCGGCCGCGCAAGCCGCTCACGATTGTTTGAAGAGCCCGCCGCGTGCGGGCTTTTTCATGTGACGCCGTCGCGAGCGTGCCGGCAAGGCGGTTGGGAACCGCATTTTGGAGGACGGCTCTGAAAGGCGCCGTTCGGGCCTGTTCGCTCGAATGTTTCAGTTCAAAATCATGGTGATCGCACCAATCGATTGTTGCTAAAGTGCCGCAACAACGCGATGATGTGCCGATTCAATGGTGCGCATTTGCAGCCCGCGACATCCGGGCAGGTCGCAAGGTCTGCAACAGCATCCGAGCTTAAAGGTCGGGGATTATCCATGAAGGCGGGGATTGCGCCGTACCTTGAAAAGGCCTCTCTTGCACTCCACTTTCATGTACGAAATGTGACAGCCGGGAGTGCCGTAGAGGCTCCCGGAAACGGGCCCGAACATCGGGACGGAAAGGAAATGATATGACGAACAAAACGTCTCCGGCGACTGAAAGCGCGACCTATCCGGTTCTGCCGCTGCGTGACATCGTGGTCTTCCCCCACATGATCGTGCCGCTCTTCGTCGGCCGGGAGAAGTCGATCCGTGCACTCGAAGAGGTCATGGGTACCGACAAGCAGATCATGCTCGTGACCCAGATCAACGCCACGGATGACGATCCGGAACCCTCCGCCATTTACAAAGTCGGCACGATTGCCAATGTGCTGCAGCTTCTGAAGCTCCCCGACGGTACCGTGAAGGTTCTGGTCGAAGGTCGGTCGCGTGCCGAGATCGAGCGCTATACGCCGCGTGACGATTTCTACGAGGCCATTGCCCATGCGCTGCCCGAACCGGACGAGGATCCGGTCGAGATCGAGGCGCTGAGCCGTTCGGTCGTTTCCGAATTCGAGAGCTATGTGAAGCTCAACAAGAAGATTTCGCCGGAAGTCGTCGGCGTCGCGAGCCAGATCGAAGACTACTCGAAGCTCGCTGATACCGTCGCATCCCATCTGTCGATCAAGATCGTCGAAAAGCAGGAAATGCTGGAGACGACGAGCGTGAAGATGCGCCTTGAAAAGGCGCTCGGCTTCATGGAAGGCGAGATCTCGGTTCTTCAGGTCGAAAAGCGCATCCGTTCGCGCGTCAAGCGCCAGATGGAGAAGACGCAGCGCGAGTACTACCTGAATGAGCAGATGAAGGCGATTCAGAAGGAGCTCGGCGACAGCGAGGACGGCCGCGACGAGATGGCCGAACTCGAAGAGCGCATCTCCAAGACGAAGCTCTCCAAGGAAGCCCGTGAAAAGGCCGATGCGGAGCTGAAGAAGCTGCGCCAGATGAGCCCGATGTCGGCGGAAGCGACCGTGGTCCGCAACTATCTCGACTGGCTGCTGGGCCTGCCCTGGGGCAAGAAGTCCAAGATCAAGACCGATCTCAACCATGCCGAAAAGGTGCTGGACACCGATCACTTCGGTCTGGACAAGGTAAAGGAACGTATCGTCGAATACCTGGCGGTGCAGGCCCGTTCGTCCAAGATCAAGGGGCCGATCCTGTGCCTCGTCGGCCCTCCGGGCGTCGGCAAGACGTCGCTCGCCAAGTCGATCGCCAAGGCGACCGGCCGCGAATATATCCGCATGGCACTGGGCGGCGTTCGCGACGAGGCCGAAATTCGCGGCCATCGGCGGACCTATATCGGCTCCATGCCGGGTAAGGTCGTCCAGTCGATGAAGAAGGCGAAGAAGTCCAACCCGCTCTTCCTGCTCGACGAGATCGACAAGATGGGCCAGGACTTCCGTGGCGATCCGTCTTCGGCGCTTCTGGAGGTGCTCGATCCGGAACAGAACTCGACGTTCATGGATCACTACCTGGAGGTGGAATACGACCTCTCCAACGTGATGTTCATCACCACGGCGAACACGCTCAACATTCCGCCGCCGCTGATGGACCGCATGGAAGTCATCCGCATTGCCGGCTATACCGAAGAGGAAAAGCGGGAAATTGCCAAGCGGCACCTGCTGCCGAAGGCGATCCGCGATCATGCGCTTCAGACGAACGAATTCTCCGTGACCGATGGCGCCCTCATGGCGGTCATCCAGAACTACACGCGAGAAGCGGGCGTGCGCAACTTCGAGCGCGAGCTGATGAAGCTGGCGCGCAAGGCGGTGACGGAAATCCTCAAGGGCAAGACCAAGAAGGTCGAAGTGACGGCCGAGAACATCCACGACTATCTCGGCGTGCCTCGTTTCCGCCACGGCGAAGCCGAGCGGGACGATCAGGTCGGGGTGGTCACCGGTCTCGCCTGGACCGAGGTTGGCGGCGAACTGCTGACGATCGAGGGCGTGATGATGCCCGGCAAGGGCCGCATGACGGTCACCGGCAACCTGCGTGACGTGATGAAGGAATCCATTTCGGCAGCGGCATCCTATGTCCGCTCGCGCGCGATCGATTTCGGCATCGAGCCGCCGCTGTTCGACAAGCGCGACATTCACGTCCACGTCCCCGAGGGCGCAACACCGAAGGACGGTCCGTCCGCCGGTGTGGCCATGGCGACGGCGATCGTGTCGGTGATGACCGGTATCCCGATCTCCAAGGACGTGGCGATGACGGGTGAAATCACCCTGCGTGGACGCGTCCTGCCGATCGGCGGTTTGAAGGAGAAGTTGCTGGCGGCTCTGCGCGGCGGCATCAAGAAGGTGCTGATCCCCGAGGAGAACGCCAAGGACCTCGCCGACATCCCTGACAACGTCAAGAACAGCCTCGAAATCATCCCCGTTTCGCGGATGGGCGAGGTGATCGCGCACGCGTTGCTGCGGCTTCCGGAGCCCATCGAATGGGATCCGGCAAGCCAGCCGGCCGCCCTGCCGTCCGTTGATTCGCAGGACGAAGCGGGCACTTCGATTGCCCACTGAGGCAGTGCAGATAGGGTGGTAAGTGTGTCCCGCTTGCGCCCTTCGGCCAGAAAAACAAGGAAGACCGGCGTTCTGCCGGTCTTTTTTGTTGTAAAAGCACGCTGCAACCCTTGCATTCCAAGGGATTAGGCGCAATTGGGAATGGCAAGACGTGGGCATTGCTCTCGCAGCCCCGCCTTAAGAAGACAGTCGTTTCGAACCAGCATGAAAGGGGTGGAAACATGAACAAAAATGAGCTCGTGGCTGCCGTAGCCGACAAGGCCGGACTCTCGAAGGCAGATGCGTCTTCTGCCGTTGATGCAGTTTTTGAGACCATTCAGGGCGAACTGAAGAACGGCGGCGACATCCGCCTCGTCGGCTTCGGCAATTTCTCCGTATCGCGCCGCGAAGCCAGCAAGGGCCGCAACCCGTCCACGGGTGCGGAAGTTGACATCCCGGCACGCAACGTGCCGAAGTTCACGGCCGGCAAGGGCCTCAAGGACGCCGTCAACTAATTTACCGATTAAGCGGCGGGTGCCTCCGTCCGCTACTGGTTCATGTTCCATCTGTCGCGATACCGCCCAGGCGGCATTCGGCAGGTTGATTGAGGCCCGGTCATCCGGGCCTCTTTTCATTGAAGCCTTCGCTGTCATCCAGCTGTTACAGGACAGTTGCAAAAGCCTCCCGTCCGACGTTTTCGGACGCACGCGGTAGCGCAACGGCGTGTCGCGACAAGGAGGGACAGATGAAAGCATTTTCCATCACCACAGCATTGGCTGCGGCACTTGCCGCATCGACGGCATCAGTCGTTCAGGCCGAACAGGCATTCAACCGGATCGCATCCTTCGCGGTCGCCAAGAATTTGCCCGAAGGTGCCGAGCGGAACGCGCCGACATCGGCCGAAATCCTCGCCGCAAGTGAAGACGGCAATACGCTGATCTACTCCGACAGTCCCGGCAAGCGCATCGGTTTCATCGACATCGCGGAGGCCAAGGCGCCTAAGGCAGCCGGTGTCGTGTCTTTCGACGGCGAACCGACCTCGGTCGCGGTGGCCGGTGCCAAAGCGCTCGTTGCCGTCAACACGAGCGAAAGCTTTACCAAGCCGTCCGGCGTGCTCGCCGTGGTCGATCTTGCCGGCAGGAAGGTGGACGCCACCTGCGATCTCGGTGGCCAGCCGGACTCGGTGGCCGTGAACAAGGATCGGACGCTCGCCGCAATCGCGATCGAGAACGAGCGCGACGAGGACGTCAATGACGGGCAGCTCCCTCAGATGCCTGCAGGCGATCTCGTGATCCTGTCGCTGAAGGACGGGGTAGCCGATTGCGGGACCATCAAGCATGTGACGCTGACCGGTCTCGCCGATGTCGCCGGCGACGATCCCGAGCCGGAATTCGTTGCCTTCAACGGCAGGGACGAGATTGCGCTCACCCTGCAGGAGAACAACCACATCGTCATCATCGACGGCAGGTCCGCAACCGTGAAGACGCATTTCACTGCGGGCACAGTCGATCTCGAAGGTATCGACACCAGGCGTGACGGCTCCATCGCCTTCACAGGCGAACAGGCGGGCCGCAAACGCGAGCCCGATGCGATCAAGTGGCTCGACGACGATCGTCTGGTCGTCGCCAATGAGGGCGACTACGAGGGCGGGAGCCGCGGCTTCACGATCTTCGACACGACTGGGAAGGTCCTCTACGAATCAGGAGCAGGCTTTGAACGCGCTATCGCGTCGATCGGCCACTATCCCGAAAAGCGTTCCTCGGCGAAGGGCGTCGAGCCGGAAGGGCTGGAAACGGCGCAATTCGGCGAAGACAAGCTTTTCTTCGTTCTTTCCGAACGCGCCTCGATTGTCGGCGTCTACAAGGACACGGGCGCCGAGCCGGAGCTCGTGCAGCTTCTGCCCTCCGGCGTTTCACCCGAGGGCGCTGTCGCCATTCCCGGGCGCAACCTGTTTGCGAGCGCCAACGAGGTTGATCTCGTCGAAGACGGCGGGGCGCGGGCGCATGTCATGATCTACGAGCGCGGGGAAGGGGAGGCTGCCTATCCGCAGATCCGTTCCGTGGAGAAGGACGGGCTGCCCATCGGCTTCGGCGCGCTTTCAGGTCTCGCCGCTGCCGACAAGCCCGGCTTCCTGAATGCGGTCAATGATTCCGTCTACTCGTCTCAGCCGACGATCTTCACGATCGACGCTACGCAGAAGCCGGCGTTGATCACGGAAGCCCTGCCGGTCACCCGTGACGGCGCTCCCGCCCAGAAGCTCGACATCGAAGGCATCGCCAATGATGGCGAGGGCGGCTTCTGGCTCGCTTCGGAAGGCAATTCCGACAAGCTTTACAGCCACGCGCTGCTGCACGTGAACAAGAAGGGCGAGATCAAGCAGGAGATCGCGCTGCCGGAGGAATTGCGCGCCAGCGAGATCCGCTACGGCTTCGAAGGCGTCGCAGTCGTGGGCGAAGGGGACGACCAGGTTCTCTGGATGGCTGTGCAGCGCGAATGGAAGGATGACGAGAAGGGCTTCGTCAAGCTCGTCTCCTACAAGCCGTCGAGCAAGGAATGGGGCGCCGTGCGCTACCCGCTTGAAACGTCGGAGGAAGGCTGGGTCGGCCTGTCGGAAATCTCCGTTCATGGAGACTACGCCTATATCGTCGAACGTGACAATCTGATCGGCGAAGCCGCCAAGCTCAAGAAGCTCTACCGCGTCGCGCTTGCGGATCTGAAACCGGGGGCACTCGGCGGGGAACTGCCTGTCGTGAAGAAGGAAGAGGTGCGCGACCTCATTGCGGACCTGCAGTCGCTCAACGGCTACGTCGTCGACAAGGTCGAGGGCTTTGCAGTCGACGCGGCCGGCAACGGCTATGTCGTTACCGACAATGACGGCGTCGACGATTCCTCCGGCGAAACGCTGTTCTTCTCCATAGGCGCGATGGACGCCATGTAAACGTCCGATCCGGAGAAAACGGAAGAGGCCGGGACATGATGTCCCGGCCTCTTGATTAATTTAAAGTCTCTCAGCGCGCGACGGCAAGCTCCGTCGCTTCCGCTTCTTCCTTGCGCTTGCGGATATCGTCGGTCTTCTCCACGAGTTTGCTGACGATATCGTAGAGCTGGTCCAGTTGCTCGTCATCGAGCGCCGAAAAGATCTCTTCGATGAGCTGCTTGCGCGGATGTTCCGCAGCCTGGAGAACGGCCCGGCCGGTCTCTGTTATCGAGACGATCTTTGCGCGGCGATCCTCGGGATCGGGTTTTCTCATGACCAGACGGTCGCGCTCCAGTCCGTCGATCGCCTCGGTCACCGTCCGCGGAGCGAAATTCAGCGCACAGGCTATGTCGGTAGACCGACAGGGTCCGAGCTTGCTCAGGAAGAACAGGAACTTGCTCCTGGCAAGCGATACGCCTTCCTCCGTCATGGACTCGTTCACCAGCCGATGAACGCGATGGTAGAGCTCGAACAGCTTATCGGAAACCTCGAATGTCTTCTTCATGACCTTATGAGTTATTATGAGGGGCCATGTGAAATGGCAGTGACATTATTGATAGTCACAATTGCCGCATTTGTCGACCAAAACCACCTAAAACTTGGGAATGACCGCCGGCCGTAAGAAACGCTTTCTGCTCGGGATGCGGTTGTTTGTGAAGCGAAGACTTGCCGGCAGGTGGCGTTGCGACGCTGCTCGCATCCAAGCATTCCGTGGATACCCGGTCCTGCGGCCATTGACGAAAGCGGCGGCGCCGGGTCATGGTCCGCCCGGCCATGCCCTTCCGATTTGTTCACACCGCAGACCTCCATCTCGATTCGCCCTTGCGCAGCCTGGCACTCCGGAATGCGGAGCTTGCCGGCCTCGTTCGAAGCGCGACGCGCAATGCGCTCGTCCGCATCGTCGATCTCTGCATTGCCGAAAGCGTCGATGCGCTTTTGATCGCCGGCGATCTCTATGACGGCAGCCAGACCTCCATGAACACGGCGCTCTTCCTGGCGGGCGAGCTTAGGCGCCTCGACGGGGCCGGCATCCGGACGTTCGTCATTCGCGGCAATCACGATTCCCAGTCGCAGGTTACGCGTGAGCTTACCCTGCCGCCTTCGGTGCATGTCTTTACCGGCCGGAGCAGGGCGGTTCATGTCAAGACGCTTGCGAACGGCCGCACGGTACACGTCCACGGCGTGAGCTTTGCCGAGCCCCACGCGCCGGAAAGCCTTTTGCCCCAGTTCCAGCCGCCGGTCGCAGGCGGCATCAATATCGGCATGCTGCATACCAGCCTCTCCGGATCCGCGGCCCACGACCCTTACGCGCCCTGCAGCGTCGCCGACCTCCAGCGGCACGGTTTCGATTACTGGGCGCTCGGTCATGTCCACCAGCGGCAGGTGCACTGCGACAAGCCCTGCATCGTCATGCCCGGCATGCCGCAGGGCCGGGACATCAATGAAGCGGGGACGAAGGGCGTCACGATCGTGACGATCGACGCTGAAGGGCTGGTTGCGCTGGATGAACGGCCGATCGGCACCGCCGCGTTCGAGCGACATGAGATCGACGTGAGCGGGATTGCGGACTGGCGCGACTTGCTGGAAGCGGTGAGCCGTGAACTGATCGTCCTTCGCAGGAACATGGCGACGGACAATCTGATCCTGCGCGTGAGGCTGACCGGTGTGACACCGCTTGCATGGCGCCTCAGGCGCGACGCGGACCTCCTGGAGGCCGAGATCGCCAACATCGCGGCCGCGATCGGCGGATGCTGGATCGAGAACACGGAACTGAGCTGCCGCGCATCCGTAGCGGAGCAAAGTGCGGCCGACCCGATCGGCGAACTGGCGGCACTGGTGGAACACGACGTTCTGCCTTCCTTCGGATTTCGCGCCGAATTGAGCGGCGTCGCCAAGGAACTCCTGCAGCAATTGCCGCCTGAACTCAGGCACGTGCTGGCGAGCGACGAAGAGACGCTGGAGCGGCTGGCGCTGGATGCAGGGCTTGCGGGGAGCGCGGATGTGCTGGCGCATCTTCACGGCCGCGCCGCCACGCCGGGCGGCGACTGATGCGGCTGCAACGGCTGGACCTCGTCCGTTACGGCAAATTCACGGAGCGGCGTCTCGATTTCGGCGAGGCGAAGCTGGGCGAGCCGGATTTTCACCTTATCTACGGCCCTAACGAAGCCGGCAAATCGACCCTCTTCTCCGGCTTCCTCGACCTCGTCTTCGGCATAGAACGTTCGAGCCCCTACGGCTTCCTGCACCCCTATCAGACGATGCGGATCGGCGGCATCGTGCAGGCGGGCAACCGACTGCATCACGCCTACCGCATCAAGCGCAACGCCAACAGCCTGATCGGCCCCGACGAGCAGCCGCTGCCCGATAGTCTGTTTTCCACGGCCCTCGGCTCCATCGACCGCGCAACCTACGGCACGATGTTCTCGCTCGACGACGACAGCATCGAAGAGGGCGGGGAAGCCATACTGAAGAGCGAGGGCGAACTCGGGTCCCTCCTGTTTTCCGCGAGTTCCGGTTTGCCGGACAGCACCGCCGTGCTTGCCGGGCTTCGAGCCGAAGCGGATTCTTTCTTCCGCCCGCAGGCGCGCAAGCACCAGCTTGCCGAACTGAAGGCGGAGCTCGATGCGCTGAAGGCGGAGCGGAGCGCGATCGACGTGAATGCACGCGAATATGCCGCACTCCGCAAGGCTCTGGCGAGCATGCGCGCACGCCACGAGGCTTCGGCGAGGCTGCGCAACGAGTTGCGCGCCGATCGGGACCGGTTGCGCTCTCAACGCGATGCCCTGCCGCTTCTAGCGCGGCTTCGCGGCGTGCGGCAGCAGCTTGCCGGGCGGGATCCGTTGCCGGTGCCGCCGGCCGAGTGGCAGCAGGAGTTGCCGGTTCTTCGCCGGCGCGATGCGGAAATCGCCGCGCGGCTTCGGCAGGTGCACGAGGAACTCACCCGGCGGCGCGAGGAGCTTGCGGGGCTGCCTCGGGACGAGCAGGCGCTCTCGATCGCGGAACGGTTCGGGGCTCTGCGCGAAACCGCCCTCGAAGCCCGCTACCTCACCGCCGACCGCGACATGCCGTCCCGTCTGGAGGAACTGGCGAAGATTGCCGCCGAGATCGGTGCCTGTCTGGTGCGCCTCGGCGAGGCAGGCAATGCCGATGTAGCCTCGCTCCTGCTGCCGGCGGCACGCGCCGTCCGGCTGCAGGATCTGATGCGCCGGCATGCAAGTCTTTGGGAAAGGCTGGCGTCGGCGCGCGAGGAAATGGAAACCGCGGAAGGGTACCACGGCGACGCCGGGCGCGAAGTCGCCCGGCTGAAGGAGGGGGCGGCCGACCCGGGTTTCCTCTCCGAGCGCGTGCATCTCCTGCGGCAGAGCGATTGCCTGTTGCGCCAGGAGTCGTCGGCAAGAGAGATCGACCGGCTCGAGGCGGCGGTTTGCGACAGACTGGATGAATTGCGGCCCTTCGCCGGTACGATCGACGATCTGGCCGCACTTCCCGCTCCGGCACCAGCCGTCGTGGAAGCGTGGCGGGCCGAGGACCACGCCGAGGCGGAGCGGCGCGTGCGCCTCGGCGACAGGATCGCCGATGAAACCGAGCGCCTCGCCGGAGACGAGGCGCGCCTTGCCGCCATCGCGGCCAATGGCGGCGTCGTCGATGACGCGAGCGTTTGCGAATTGAGGCGCCGGCGCGATACCGCCTGGCAGCGGCATCGTGCCGATCCGGACGAGCAGACGGCGATCGCGTTCGAGACGGCTCTGAACGAGCATGACGCGACCACGGCGCTTCGGCTTGCCCAGGCGGAGCGGGTGGCAGAGATACGCAACCTGACGCTTGCCGTTACCGAGCGGCGCGCCCGCCTGCAGGTTCTGGACGCGCAGAGGAAAGCCGCGGAGGAGCAGCGGCAGAGGCTGAGCGCCGAGATCGGCGCCGTCGCACGCGCCTGTGGCTTGCCTTGCATGACCGGGCTGCCGCAATTGGAGGCTTGGCTTGCGGCCCGCGCATCGGCGCTCGCATTGCGCGGGGATTTGCGCACCGCGATGAAGGAGCGCGACCGGGCGGTCGCCGATGAGAAGGAGGCGGTCAGCAGCCTTCGGGCGGAGCTGGCGCGGCTCGGGATGACCGATGGGTTGCCGGAGCGGCTCGACGCCTTGCTCGCGGCAGCGGACCTTGTCTCCTCCCGCGTCGAGACCGCATCCGCGGCTTACCGGAATGCCGTGGCGCAGCTGCAACGTACCTCGGAGGCGCTCGACAAGCGGAGGGCCGTCTTTGCGGCCGCAGAGGCTGCGATGGCGTCCTGGTGCGGGGAATGGGAAGATGCGCTCGCCGGCACCTGGCTTTCCCGGCAGGTGGAGCGGCCGCAACCGCAGGAAATCGGTCCCGTGCTCGCCGTGCTTCAGGACCTCGACAAGCTGATGCAGAAGAAGGCGGAGCTCGACCACCGGGTAACCGGCATGCGCAGGGATCAGGCGGCCTTCACGGAAAGCGTCGCAGGCCTGGGCGCTGCACTGGGCGAAAGAGAGGCCGGCGATGTCCTCACGCTCTTTTCCGCGGTGCGCGATCGCGTTGCCGCAGCACTTCAGATGGAGGAGCGCCGGCTGGCGCTTCAGGGTGATATCGAGCGCATGGAGGAGAGCCTCTATTCGCTGCGCGCCGAGGAGCAACTCCACGCCGCCAACAGGCAGAGGGTCGTTGATTTCTTCGACTGTCGGACACTCGACGAAGCGGCCGCTTGCCTGGAAGCCGCCCGCGATGAGCAGCGGCTGCGGCAAAGATGCAGCGAAATGGAAAGCGATCTGGCTGCGCGGCTCGGCGTCGCGACCGCCGCCGAAGCCGAAGCGCTGCTCGCCGAACTCGACGACCGGGAGCTCGGCCTGGAACTCGCGCGCCTGGAGGAGGCGATCGAGACGGCCGACCGAGATGTCGGCGAGCTTCACGCCGAAGTCCGGACGAAGGAGAGAGCGCTTGCTGCCGTGGAGGGCGGCGACCGGGTGGCGGAGCTCGAACAGCGGCGCCGCACGCTTCTCCTCGACATCGAGAGCAAGGCGATCGGCTATCTCCGGCTGCGCGCCGGCGTGATCGCCGCCGAACAAGCGCTGAGGCTGTTTCGCGAGCGCCACCGCAGCGCCATGATGCAGCGCGCCTCGCGAACCTTCATGCACATCAGCGGCGGCGAATATTCCGGTCTCTCGACGCAAGCCGACAAGGGCCAGGAATTCCTCATCGCCAATACCGCCGGCGGCGGATCGAAGCTTGCCCGCGATCTTTCCAAGGGCACGCGTTTCCAGCTCTATCTCGCGCTCAGGATCGCCGGCTACCACGAGGTCGCGGCGACGCGGGAGACGCTGCCCTTCATCGCCGACGACATCATGGAAACCTTCGACGACGGCCGCGCCGGCCGCGCCTTTGAGCTGATGGCGGAAATGGCCGATGTCGGCCAGGTGATCTACCTGACCCACCACGAGCATCTTTGCGATATTGCGCGCAGCGCCTGCCCGGGTGTGACGATCCACCGGTTGTAGCCGCTCGCCGGAAAGAGGTAAGCTGCACGCGCCTTGCCTGCATCCGTCGGCTGGTTCGGCGAAATCCCTTGAAAGGAGACTCCAATGGAAATCTTCGAATGCGGATCGAGACCCTCGGCGCGCGGCCCCGCCGAATATTTCACCGGCTCCGTGCGCGTGGACCCGGCCTTCGAGGCGCCGTCACCCGCGCGGGTACGCGGCGCGACCGTGACCTTCGAGCCCGGCGCACGCACCGCCTGGCACACGCATCCGCTCGGCCAGACCCTGATCGTCACCGCAGGCCGCGGCCTCGCGCAGAGCTGGGGCGGAGAGCTGCGAGAAATCCGCGCCGGCGACGTCGTCTGGTTCCCGCCGGGCGAAAAGCACTGGCACGGCGCGGCGCCGGAAACGGGAATGACGCATATCGCGATCCAGGAAGCGCTTGACGGCAAGGTGGTGGACTGGCTCGAGCACGTGACGGAGGAGCAGTATCGGGGCGGGTAGGGGGATATTCGGTCGTGTCTGACGATGTCGAAGTCCCCGGGCTCATCCAAGGTTGGCCGGAGAGGTAGGGGAGCTGCTGCGCCGGGTGCTTTGCAACCTAATCCTCTCGAGGAGCCGTTGCTCAGGATCGGCGAAGGTCCAGCGGCTTGTTGCTGCGACTTCAAAAGCGGTAAGACGACTCGCGAGAGCCACCCTTCGCAAACATTGCCTGTCATATGGAAAAATGGTGGGCGATGAGAGACTCGAACTCCCGACATCCTCGGTGTAAACGAGGCGCTCTACCAACTGAGCTAATCGCCCTCTCGCGTTGCCGGACAAGTGTCCGCCGCGTCGGTGGGCGTGATCTATGCGCAACCGGCGAAAACCGCAAGAGCGTTCGAGCGATTTTTTGAATTTTTTATCGCGGGCCGGGGCGCCCGTTATGAAGCCTGTGGACAAATTCGGCGGTGAGGGGAGGCAACTATCGAGGCAGGCGCGCATTGTTGGTCGCTCCGCTGCGCCCGCATATGTAAGAAAGGGCGAGCCCTCGAAGGGGAAACGGGTCCTCACCTTTGGAGCGTGCTTCCACAGGGGGCCAAATCCTTTGCCCGAAAGACATGCTGTGGACCAAAAAACGTTCCGTCACGGATTTGTCTTCAATCGCGCTTGACACCCCAAGGCGAACCGCTTAGTTAGCCGCTCATCGAACGGCAGGGCCGCTTCGGGCAGGGGCGCGCGAGCGCGTCTGGAACGTCAAGAGATGCGGGTGTAGCTCAGTCGGTTAGAGTGCCGGCCTGTCACGCCGGAGGTCGCGGGTTCGAGCCCCGTCACTCGCGCCACTCTTGAAAGACTGCGGCATTCTCAAAAGGTGCCGATGATGAGATAATGGCCGATATGGCCATAATGCGCGGGTGTAGCTCAGTCGGTTAGAGTGCCGGCCTGTCACGCCGGAGGTCGCGGGTTCGAGCCCCGTCACTCGCGCCATTCTCTTCTCAAGTCGTCGTCTCCCTTTACCAGTATTTTTTGCATTGCGGCAAAGTGTCTCGCCGCGGAATTCCCGGCGCCGGGGCCCCGGGTTCGCGTTATCGCGCACCTTGCCGGCCATCCCGCGGCGGGCGCATCCCCGCTATGCGCCGCGAACCGGTTTAAATGCCCCATCGAGGCTTGCGCCCGGGCGCCGGCTGCGCTAACCACTCTGGCGTTGCAACATGCTTTTCGGCCTGCGGCATTCTTCGTTGAAGCGCTCTCATGGCGCCCTCCGCAGGCAGGGACGGATAAAATGACAGAACTTCTCGGTTCCTACGTACCGATCGCGATTTTCATTGGGATCGCGCTGGTGATCGGCCTCGCACTTCTGGTCGCTCCTTTCGCCGTCGCCTTCAAGGCGCCTGATTCGGAAAAACTTTCGGCTTACGAGTGCGGCTTCAATGCGTTCGACGACGCCCGCATGAAGTTCGACGTCCGCTTCTATCTCGTGTCGATCCTTTTCATCATCTTCGATCTCGAAGTCGCCTTTCTCTTCCCCTGGGCGGTTTCGTTCAAGGAGATGGGCTGGTTCGGCTTCTGGTCGATGATGGTCTTCCTTCTGGTCCTGACGGTCGGCTTTATCTATGAATGGAAGAAGGGAGCGCTGGAATGGAATTAGCATCCGGCACCACGCTCGTTGCGCCGCAGCCCAAGGGGATACTCGATCCCGCGACCGGCAAGCCGATCGGCAGCAATGACGCTTTCTTCGGCGAGATCAACAACGAGCTCGCCGACAAGGGTTTTCTCGTCACCTCGACCGACGAGCTGATCAATTGGGCCCGCACCGGTTCGCTGATGTGGATGACTTTCGGTCTCGCCTGCTGCGCGGTCGAAATGATGCAGATGTCGATGCCGCGTTACGATGCCGAACGTTTCGGTTTTGCGCCGCGCGCCTCGCCGCGTCAGTCCGACGTCATGATCGTCGCCGGCACGCTCACCAACAAGATGGCGCCCGCGCTGCGCAAGGTCTACGACCAGATGCCAGAGCCGCGTTACGTGATCTCGATGGGCTCCTGCGCCAATGGCGGCGGCTATTATCACTACTCCTATTCGGTTGTGCGCGGCTGCGACCGCGTCGTGCCCGTCGACATCTACGTGCCAGGCTGTCCTCCCACGGCAGAAGCGCTGCTTTACGGCGTGCTTCTGCTGCAGAAGAAGATCCGCCGGACCGGCACCATCGAGCGCTAAGGGCAGGGGAACTTAAAATGAGTGAAGCCCTGAACGAGCTTGCCTCCTATCTTCGCGAGGTGCGTGGCGCGCTGATCGCCGATGCGGAGGTCAAATACGGCGAACTGACGCTGACGGCGAAAGCCGAGAACCTCATCGCGCTCCTGACTTTCCTGCGCGACGACGTCCAATGCGGTTTCGTCAGCTTCATCGATGTCTGCGGGGTCGATTATCCGCAGCGCCCGGACCGCTTCGATGTCGTCTATCATCTTCTCTCGCCGCGCCAGAACCAGCGCATCCGCGTGAAGGTCGCGACCGGCGAGAACGAGCCCGTTCCTTCGGCGACATCGGTCTATCCCGGCGCCGACTGGTTCGAGCGCGAAGCCTACGACATGTACGGCATCCTCTTCACCGGTCACCCGGATCTGAGGCGCATCCTGACGGACTACGGCTTCGAAGGCTACCCGCTGCGCAAGGACTTCCCGCTGACCGGTTTCGTCGAGGTGCGTTACGACAACGAAGCCAAGCGCGTCGTATACGAACCCGTCGAACTGAAGCAGGAATTCCGCAATTTCGACTTTCTTTCGCCCTGGGAAGGCACGGAATACGTACTGCCCGGCGACGAAAAGGCGAGACCACGCTGAATCAAGTCGGCCTGCGGCGATCCGCGAAGGACGCCATCCGGCCTGGAGCAATCGGTATGACCGAACATAACGTCCGCAACTTCAACATCAACTTCGGCCCGCAGCATCCGGCGGCGCACGGCGTTCTGCGTCTGGTGCTGGAGCTTGACGGCGAGATCGTCGAGCGCGTCGATCCGCATATCGGCCTCCTGCATCGCGGCACGGAAAAGCTGATCGAGGCCAAGACCTATCTGCAGGCGATCCCCTATTTCGACCGGCTCGACTATGTCGCACCGATGAATCAGGAGCACGCCTTCGCGCTTGCGGTCGAAAGGTTGACCGGTACGCAGGTGCCGCTCCGCGGCCAGCTGATCCGCGTTCTCTATTCCGAGATCGGCCGTATCCTGTCGCATCTCCTCAACGTGACGACCCAGGCCATGGACGTCGGCGCGCTCACGCCGCCGCTCTGGGGTTTCGAGGAGCGCGAGAAGCTGATGGTCTTTTACGAGCGGGCCTGCGGCGCGCGCATGCACGCGGCCTATTTCCGTCCGGGCGGCGTGCACCAGGACCTGCCGCACCAATTGGTCGAAGACATCGGCAACTGGATCGACCCGTTCCTGAAGACCGTCGACGATATCGACGAGCTTCTGACCGGCAACCGCATCTTCAAGCAGCGCAACGTCGATATCGGCGTCGTCAGCCTCGAAGACGCCTGGGCCTGGGGTTTCTCGGGCGTGATGGTGCGCGGCTCGGGTGCGGCCTGGGACCTGCGCCGTTCGCAGCCCTATGAGTGCTATTCCGACCTGGAGTTCGACATTCCGATCGGCAAGAACGGCGACTGCTTCGACCGCTATCTCATCCGCATGATCGAGATGCGCCAGTCGGCGCGTATCATGCGCCAGTGCGTCGACCGCCTGCTCGGCGATGCCAGGATCGGTCCGGTCTCCTCGCTCGACGGCAAGATCGTGCCGCCGAAGCGCGGCGAGATGAAGCGGTCGATGGAGGCGCTGATCCATCACTTCAAGCTCTATACCGAGGGCTATCACGTGCCGGCCGGCGAGGTCTACGCCGCGGTCGAGGCGCCCAAGGGCGAGTTCGGAGTCTACCTGGTCTCCGACGGCACCAACAAGCCGTACCGCTGCAAGATACGCGCGCCGGGTTACGCGCATCTTCAGGCGATGGACTTCCTCTGTCGCGGACACCAGCTTGCCGACGTTTCGGCCGTGCTGGGCTCCCTCGATATCGTCTTCGGCGAGGTGGATCGCTGATGCGTCTGGTGCCGCTCGTCGCTGTCGGACTTCTTGCGCTCGCCTCCGGGGCCTCGGCCCAGGAGGACGTCGGCAGCGAGTCGTCCGCAGCGCTCAGGGGCGGCAGCATGTCGGCGCTCCTGTCGAGGGGTTACGAGATCAAGGCAGCCGTCAACAACGGCGCGCGCTACATCGTGTTTTTGCAGAAAGACCAGTCAGCCTATGCCTGCGAATTTGTCTCGCTGACGAAATCGCGGTGCGGTTCGATTAACTGATAAGGTGTCCACTAGAATGTCCGTTCGTCGACTAGCCGAAGACACAGTCCAGCCAGCGGCCTTCGCGTTCAGCAAGGAAAACGCCGCCTGGGCCGAGGCAACGATCAAGAAATATCCCGAAGGCCGCGAGCAGTCGGCGGTCATTCCCCTGCTGATGCGTGCTCAGGAGCAGGATGGCTGGGTGACGAGGGCGGCGATCGAGTCGGTCGCCGACATGCTCGGCATGGCCTATATCCGCGTCCTCGAAGTCGCCACCTTCTATACGCAATTCCAGCTGCAGCCGGTCGGAACGCGTGCCCATGTCCAGGTCTGCGGCACCACGCCCTGCATGCTGCGCGGCGCCGAAGACCTGATCAAGATCTGCAAGAAGAAGATCGCCAGCGAACCGTTCACCCTCAATGAGGGCGGCACGCTTTCCTGGGAAGAGGTCGAATGTCAGGGCGCCTGCGTCAACGCGCCGATGGTCATGATCTTCAAGGACACGTTCGAGGATCTGACGCCGGAGCGGCTCGAGGAGATCATCGACCGCTTCGAGGCCGGCAAGGGCGCGGAAGTCGTGCCGGGCCCGCAGATCGACCGTGTCTACTCCGCTCCGATCGGCGGCCTGACGACGTTGCAGGCGCCGGAGCCCGTCGAAGAGAAGAAGAAACCGGTCCGCGCAAGCAAGGTGAAGGACGATCAGCCCGTGAGCGTGCCTCCGTCGAATGCGGCAAAACCGTCGACCGCGACGGACGTCACCAACCCGACCTTGAAGACCCCGGCCACTGCCAGGAAGGCGGCGGCGAAAAACGTCAAGATCGAGGGCGATACGGTCGATAAGTCGAAGCCCGCGAAGAAGCCGCGGTGAAGAGGTGATACCCCATGCTTAGAGATGAAGATCGCATCTTTACCAACATCTACGGCCTCAAGGACAAGTCGCTGAGGGGCGCGATGGCGCGCGGCCACTGGGACGGCACGAAGCAGTTCCTCGAAAAGGGCCGCGACTGGATCATCAACGAGGTGAAGGCCTCCGGCCTCCGCGGCCGCGGCGGCGCCGGCTTCCCGACCGGTCTCAAATGGTCCTTCATGCCGAAGGAAAGCGACGGGCGCCCGCATTACCTCGTCGTCAATGCCGACGAGTCCGAGCCCGGTACCTGCAAGGACCGCGACATCATGCGCCACGATCCGCACACGCTGATCGAAGGCTGCGTGATTGCGAGCTTCGCCATGGGTGCGCATGCCGCCTATATCTACGTCCGCGGCGAGTTCATCCGCGAGCGCGAAGCGCTGCAGGCGGCGATCGACGAATGCTACGAATACGGCCTGCTCGGCAAGAACAACAAGCTTGGCTACGACATCGACATTTACGTGCATCACGGTGCCGGTGCCTATATCTGCGGCGAGGAGACGGCGCTGCTCGAAAGCCTCGAAGGCAAGAAGGGCCAGCCGCGCCTGAAGCCGCCTTTCCCGGCGAATATGGGCCTTTATGGCTGCCCGACCACGGTCAACAACGTCGAGTCGATCGCGGTGACGCCGACCATCCTGCGCCGCGGCGCCGGCTGGTATACGAGCTTCGGCCGCCCTAACAACCACGGCACCAAGCTCTATTCGGTTTCCGGCCACGTCAATCGCCCGTGCACGGTCGAGGACGCGATGTCGATCCCTTTCCATGAGCTGATCGAGAAGCACTGCGGCGGCATTCGCGGCGGCTGGGACAACCTGCTGGCCGTCATTCCCGGCGGCTCGTCGGTTCCCTGCGTGCCCGGCGCGCAGATGAAGGACGCGATCATGGATTATGACGGCCTGCGCGAGCTCGGCTCGGGCCTCGGCACGGCGGCCGTCATCGTCATGGACAAGTCGACCGACATCATCAAGGCGATCTGGCGGCTCTCGGCCTTCTATAAGCACGAGAGCTGCGGCCAGTGCACGCCCTGCCGCGAAGGCACGGGCTGGATGATGCGGGTCATGGAGCGCATGGTGCAGGGCCGCGCCCAAAAGCGCGAGATCGACATGCTCTTCGACGTGACGAAGCAGGTCGAGGGCCACACGATCTGCGCGCTCGGGGATGCGGCGGCATGGCCGATCCAGGGCCTTATCAAGCATTTCCGTCCGGAAATGGAGAAGCGGATCGACGAATACACGCGCAATGCGACCTCGCATGGCGCCGTGCTGGAGGCGGCGGAGTAAGAAACCATGGCTGCGGCACGCAAGGACGGACAGGAGAGAACAGCCGCGAGCGCGGCCGGTCCATTCGCATGGCCTCAGGGCGCCGACCCGGCCGATCCGTTCGGCATGGGCGAATGGATGAAGAACCTGTCGAACGCCGGCTTGCCGAGCGTCGGTTTTCATCCGTTGATGGCGCATCCGGCGGCGGCCGTTGCGGCGGCGACGGCTCTCGGCTTCGGTCTGTCCAGTCACATCGCCGGCATGATGTTCGGCGCGATGCAGGGGGCGGCCAGCACGCTGCAGAAAGGCGTTGTCGCACCCGATCAGGCGGAGGTCTCGAAGCCGGCTCCGGTCGCAAGGCCGCAAAAGGCGGTGCAGGCCCGGAAAGCTCCGGTCTCCGCGGGCGAGACGCGCAAACCGCGCAGTCCCGTCAAGCGGGCTGCGGCAGCGGAACGCGCGAACGACGACCTGAAGCGTATCTCCGGCATCGGCCCCAAACTCGAGCAGGTGCTGAACGGCAGGGGCATTTTCCGCTTCGCCGAGATCGCCGCCCTGAGCAAGGCCGACGTGGAACGACTGGACAGCGAACTCGGACTTGCCGGCCGCGTGGTCCGCGACGATTGGATCGGGCAGGCAAAGGCGCTTACGGGAGCGCAAGCGAAATAACGTGACGACCCGGCGGTCGTCACAAGCGGCGAGACCGTGAAGGAATTGTCCGTCGCCTGGGCGGCGCTGCAGGAAAGCAGACGGACTGAAGACAGGATTGAGTACGAAGATGGCAAAGCTGAAAGTCGACGGAAAAGAGATCGAGGTCCCGGATCATTTCACGCTGCTTCAGGCATGTGAGGAGGCCGGCGCCGAGGTTCCGCGCTTCTGTTTCCATGAGCGGCTTTCGGTTGCCGGCAACTGCCGCATGTGTCTGATCGAGGTCAAGGGCGGCCCCCCCAAGCCGGCGGCCTCCTGCGCCATGGGCGTGCGCGACCTCCGTCCCGGTCCGAACGGCGAGGTGCCGGAAGTCTTCACGACCACGCCGATGGTCAAGAAGGCGCGCGAAGGCGTCATGGAGTTCCTGCTCATCAACCACCCGCTCGACTGCCCGATCTGCGACCAGGGCGGCGAGTGCGACCTGCAGGACCAGGCGATGGCCTTCGGCATCGACAGTTCGCGCTATCAGGAGAATAAGCGCGCGGTCGAGGACAAGTATATCGGTCCGCTCGTCAAGACGGTGATGAACCGCTGCATCCACTGCACGCGCTGCGTCCGTTTCACGACGGAAGTCGCCGGCATCGCCGAACTCGGCCTGATCGGCCGCGGCGAGGATGCCGAGATCACCACCTATCTCGAACAGGCGATGACCTCGGAACTGCAGGGCAACGTCGTCGACCTCTGCCCGGTTGGCGCGCTGACGTCCAAGCCCTTCTCCTTCACCGCGCGCCCGTGGGAGCTCGGCAAGACCGAATCGATCGATGTCATGGACGCGGTCGGCTCGGCCATACGCGTCGATACGCGCGGCCGCGAAGTCATGCGGATCATGCCGCGCGTCAACGAGGAGATCAACGAGGAGTGGATCTCCGACAAGACGCGCTTCATCTGGGACGGGCTCAAGACGCAGCGTCTGGATCGTCCTTATGTCAAGAAGGACGGACGCCTGCAGCCGGCAAGCTGGGGCGAAGCCTTCCAGGCGATCAAGAGCGCCGTTGGCGGCACGTCCGGCGACAGGATCGGCGCGATCGCCGGCGATCTCGCTTCGGTCGAGGAAATGTACGCGCTGAAGGAGCTCGTCTCCTCGCTCGGTTCCGAGAACCTCGATTGCAGGCAGGACGGCGCAGCCCTCGATCCGTCGTTCGGCCGTTCGAGCTACATCTTCAACCCGACGATCCAGGGTATCGAAAGCGCCGATGCGCTTCTCGTCATCGGCTCGAATCCGCGCTTCGAAGCATCGGTTCTCAATGCCCGCATCCGCAAGCGCTACCGCATGGCGAACTTCCCCATCGGTGTGATGGGCGAGGCGGGCGAGCTGCGTTACGAATACGAGTATCTGGGTGCGGGTACCGACACCCTTGCCGAACTCGTTTCCGGCAAGGGGACGTTCTTCGCGACCTTGGAAAAGGCGGCGCGTCCGCTGATCATCGTCGGCCAGGGTGCCTTGGCAGGGGAGGGCGGTGCGGCCGTTCTCGCCAACGCGGCGAAGCTCGCCGTTGCGGTTGGTGCGGTGAACGCCGAGTGGAACGGTTTTGCCGTGCTTCATAGCGCCGCCGCCCGCGTCGGCGGTCTCGATCTCGGCTTCGTGCCCGGTCAGGGCGGCAAGTCGGCGGGCGAAATGCTCGACTCTATGGATGTTCTTTTCCTCCTGGGTGCCGACGAGATCGATCTTTCGGCCAGGAAGGCCGGCTTCACCGTTTACATCGGCTCTCACGGCGACAACGGCGCGCATGCGGCGGATGTCATTCTTCCCGCCGCCACCTACACGGAAAAATCGGGCACCTGGGTGAATACCGAGGGACGCGTCCAGATGGGCAACCGCGCCGCTTTCGCTCCGGGCGAAGCCCGCGAAGACTGGGCGATCATCCGCGCTCTTTCCGACGTGCTCGGCAGGAAGCTGCCTTTCGACTCGCTCGGCGAATTGCGCGCGAAGCTCTATGCGGCTCATCCGCATTTCGCCGCAGTCGACGAGATCGCCGCCGGCAGCAGCGACGAAATTGCCGCACTTGCGCAAAAAGCCGGTGCGATGGCGAAATCCGTGTTTGCGTCTCCGGTCAAAGACTTCTATTTGACGAACCCGATAGCGCGCGCATCCGCCGTCATGGCCGAATGCTCGGCCTTGGCGCGCAACAATTTCAAAGCTGCCGCGGAATGAGCGCGAGGGAATAGAGCATCATGGACGCTTTCTTTTCGACCTATGTCTGGCCCACGGCCATCATGATCGGCCAGTCGCTCCTGCTTCTGGTCGCGCTGCTGCTTTTCATCGCCTATGTCCTGCTCGCCGACCGCAAGATCTGGGCGGCTGTGCAGCTTCGCCGCGGACCTAACGTCGTCGGTCCCTGGGGGCTGTTTCAGTCCTTCGCCGACCTTTTGAAATTCGTCTTCAAGGAGCCCGTCATTCCGGCCGGCGCCAACAAGACGATCTTTCTGCTCGCGCCGCTCGTTTCCGTGACGCTGGCGCTCGCCGCCTGGGCGGTCATTCCGCTCAATGCGAACTGGGTGATCGCGAACATCAATGTCGGCATCCTTTTCGTCTTCGCCATATCTTCTCTCGAGGTTTATGGCATCATCATGGGCGGCTGGGCGTCCAACTCGAAATATCCCTTCCTCGGCGCATTGCGTTCCGCGGCGCAGATGGTGTCCTACGAGGTCTCGATCGGCTTCGTCATCGTCACCGTGCTGCTTTGCGTCGGCTCGCTCAATCTGACGGACATCGTAAACGCGCAGAACGACGGCCTCGGCACCATGCTCGGCCTGCCTGCCTCTTTCCTCGACTGGCACTGGCTGTCGCTCTTCCCGATGTTCATCATCTTCTTCATCTCGGCGCTCGCCGAGACGAACCGGCCGCCCTTCGACCTTCCGGAAGCCGAATCGGAACTCGTCGCCGGCTTCATGGTCGAATACGGCTCGACCCCGTACATGATGTTCATGCTCGGCGAATACGCGGCGATCTGCCTGATGTGCGCGCTGACGACGATCCTGTTCCTCGGCGGCTGGCTGCCCCCGGTCGACATCTGGCTCCTGAACTGGGTCCCGGGCATCATCTGGTTCGTGCTGAAGGCGTCCCTGGTGTTCTTCATGTTCGCCATGGTGAAGGCCTTCGTCCCGCGCTACCGCTACGATCAGCTGATGCGCCTGGGCTGGAAGGTCTTCCTGCCGCTTTCGCTGGCGATGGTCGTCATCGTCGCATTCGTTCTGAAGCTGACGGGCTGGGCATGATGGCCGCTCAAGCTTCGCTGTATACCGCCGGTTTCTCCCAGACCGGCAAGTTTGGAGGTTAATGATGGCCGGTCTTTCGAACGCCGTCAGCTCGCTGTTCCTCAAGGAATTCGTCGGCGCATTCCTTCTGTCGATGCGCTATTTCTTCCGGCCGAAGGCGACCTTGAACTACCCCTTCGAGAAGGGGCCCGTCAGCCCGCGCTTCCGCGGCGAGCACGCGCTGCGCCGTTATCCGAACGGCGAAGAGCGGTGCATCGCCTGCAAGCTGTGCGAGGCGATCTGTCCTGCGCAGGCCATCACCATCGAGGCCGGGCCGCGCCGCAACGACGGCACGCGCCGCACGGTGCGTTACGACATCGACATGGTGAAGTGCATCTATTGCGGCTTTTGCCAGGAAGCCTGCCCGGTCGATGCGATCGTCGAGGGACCGAACTTCGAGTTCTCCACCGAGACGCGCGAAGAGCTCTACTACGACAAGGAGAAGCTGCTCGCCAACGGTGACCGGTGGGAGCGGGAAATCGCGCGCAATATTGCGATGGACTCGCCCTACCGCTGAGGCCATTCGCGCAACGCAGCATTGCGCCGCCTGATCGAAGACGGTGCATGCAAAACGGGTTTGGGCATCGGCCGGACAGGTGGTCCGGCTTTGCCTCATGGAGTGCGGGCCTGGGTGCCTTCACCCCAGCAAGACGAAAAAGGCACCGATCATGGGTCTGCAGGCTCTTTTTTTCTATCTCTTTGCCTTCATCGCCGTGGCGTCGGCATTCATGGTCATCGCGGCCAGGAATCCGGTCTATTCGGTTCTGTTCCTGATCCTGACCTTCTTCAACGCGGCCGGGCTCTTCCTGCTGACAGGTGCCGAGTTCCTGGCGATGATCCTGCTGGTGGTTTATGTCGGGGCCGTCGCGGTTCTCTTCCTCTTCGTGGTCATGATGCTCGATATCGACTTCACAGAGCTTCGTGCCGGCGTGCTCGAATATGCGCCGATCGGCGCGCTGATCGGGCTGATCCTTGCCGCGGAACTGATCGTCGTTGTCGGCGGCTCGGCTTTCTCACCTGAAATCGCCAAGGGCATCGCGATGCCGATACCGGCTCCCAGCGAGCGCACCAACACCGCCGCGCTGGGCGATGTCCTCTATACCCATTACGTCTACTTCTTCCAGATCGCGGGGCTCGTGCTGCTCGTCGCCATGATCGGCGCCATCGTGCTGACCCTGCGTCACCGTCAGAACATCAAGCGTCAGAGCATTCCGCAACAGGTTGCCCGCACCCCCGAAACCGCCGTCGAGGTGGTTACGGTCAAGCCGGGGCAGGGCATCTAATCGGGACGCGAGGTCGAGGGACTACACTTATGGAAATCGGAATTTCCCACTATCTGACCGTCAGCGCCATTCTGTTCACGCTCGGCGTCTTCGGCATCTTCCTCAACCGGAAGAATGTCATCATCATCCTCATGTCGGTGGAGCTCATCCTGCTGGCCGTCAACATCAATATGGTGGCGTTCTCGGCCTTCCTGAACGACATCACCGGCCAGGTGTTCGCGCTGTTTATCCTGACCGTTGCGGCGGCCGAAGCCGCCATCGGACTTGCAATTCTCGTCGTCTTCTACCGCAACCGCGGCTCGATTGCCGTCGAAGACGTCAACATGATGAAGGGCTGACAGGGTTATGGATACCATCGTCAAGGCTATCGTTTTCCTGCCTCTGATCGGCTTCCTGATCGCCGGCCTTCTCGGCACGCAGATCGGCGCCAAGGCATCCGAATATGTGACCAGCGGCCTGATGCTCGTCACCGCCGCGCTCTCCTGGTTCGTCTTCTTCCACGTCGCTCTCGGCGAGGAGGAGATGATCAAGGTTTCGGTGTTGCGCTGGATCCAGTCCGGAAGCTTCGATGTCGAATGGGCCTTCCGCGTCGACACGCTGACGGCCGTCATGTTCGTCGTCGTCAACACGGTTTCTACCCTGGTGCACATCTATTCGATCGGATACATGCACCACGATCCGAACCGCCCGCGCTTTTTCGCCTATCTGTCGCTCTTCACCTTCGCGATGCTGATGCTCATCACGTCGGACAATCTGCTGCAGATGTTCTTCGGGTGGGAAGGCGTTGGTCTCGCGTCATACCTGCTGATCGGCTTCTGGTACAAGAAGCCGTCCGCGAATGCGGCGGCGATGAAGGCGTTCATCGTCAACCGCGTAGGCGACTTCGGCTTCTCGCTCGGTATCTTCTGCGTCTTCGTCCTCTTCGGCTCGATCAATTTCGAGACCATCTTCGCCGCCGCGCAGAACTATTTGCCGGCCGAGGGTGCTGCGGCAGGGGACGCGGTCATCAATCTCTTCGGAATGCAGCTCGATAAGGGGCATGCCCTGACGGCCACGTGCCTGCTGCTCTTCATGGGCGCGATGGGCAAGTCGGCGCAGTTCCTGCTGCACACCTGGCTGCCGGACGCTATGGAAGGCCCGACCCCGGTCTCGGCGCTTATCCATGCCGCAACGATGGTAACGGCCGGCGTCTTTCTCGTCGCCCGCATGTCGCCGCTCTTCGAGCTGTCGCCGGACGCCCTGACGGTCGTCACGCTGATCGGCGCGATCACCGCATTCTTTGCGGCGACGGTCGGTCTCGTCCAGAACGACATCAAGCGTGTCATCGCCTATTCGACCTGCTCGCAGCTCGGCTACATGTTCGTCGCGCTCGGCGTCGGTGCGTATGGCGCGGCGATCTTCCACCTCTTCACGCACGCCTTCTTCAAGGCGCTCCTGTTCCTGGGCGCAGGCTCGGTCATCCATGCCGTCGACGGCGAGCAGGACATGCGCTACATGGGCGGATTGCGCACGCATATTCCGGTCACCTACTGGATGATGTTCATCGGTACGATCGCACTCACCGGCGTCGGCATTCCCGGTACGGTCATCGGCACGGCGGGCTTCTTCTCGAAGGACGCGATCATCGAATCCGCCTTCGCGTCGCATAGCGTCGTGTCGGGTCTGGCCTTTGTGCTGCTGGTCATCGCGGCGCTCTTCACCAGCTTCTACTCATGGCGCCTGACCTTCATGACGTTCCACGGCAAGCCGCGCGCTTCCTCCGACGTCATGCATCACGTCCACGAGTCGCCGCAGGTCATGCTGGTGCCCCTCTACATCCTGGCCGCCGGAGCGCTCGTCGCGGGCTTCCTCTTCCACGACTATTTCTTCGGCCACCACTACGTCGAGTTCTGGCAGGGCGCGCTGTTCACGTCGGCCGAAAACGAGCTTCTCGAGGAGTATCACCACGTTCCGCTATGGGTGAAATGGAGTCCGTTCGCGGCCATGGCGCTCGGTCTCTTCACGGCCTGGTACATGTACATCCGCTCGCCGGAGACGCCGAAATATCTCGCCGAGCAGCATCGCGGGCTTTACCAGTTCCTGCTCAACAAGTGGTATTTCGACGAACTCTACGATTTCCTTTTCGTCCGCACCGCCAAGCGCCTCGGTACCTTCCTCTGGAAGGAGGGTGACGGCCGGGTGATCGACGGCTACGGCCCGAACGGGATCGCGGCGCGCGTTCTCGACGTGACCGACCGGGTGGTCCGTCTGCAGACCGGATACCTTTACCACTACGCGTTCGCCATGCTGATCGGTATTGCAGCGCTCGTTACATGGATGATGCTCGGGAGTTCCTTCTGATGACCGATTGGCCCGTACTTTCCGCGGTCACCTTCATGCCGCTCGTCGGCGTTCTGCTTCTCCTGCTCACAAGGGAAGACAGCGCCTACGGCCGCCGCAACATCCTGAACGTCTCGCTGCTGACGACGGTCTTCACGTTCCTCGTGTCGCTCTACGTCTGGTACCAGTTCGACTCGTCGAACCCGGGCTTCCAGATGGTCGAGAAGCGGGAGTGGCTCGGCACCGGCATTTCCTACCATCTGGGCGTCGACGGCATTTCGATACTCTTCGTCCCGCTGACGGCATTCCTTATGCCGTTCTGCGTGCTGGCAAGCTGGGTGACGATCGAGAAGCGCCTGAAGGAATACATGATCGCGTTTCTGATCCTGGAAACGCTGATGCTTGGCGTATTCGTGTCTCTCGACATCATCCTTTTCTACGTCTTCTTCGAGGCGGGCCTCATCCCGATGTTCATCATCATCGGCGTGTGGGGCGGCAAGGAGCGCGTCTACGCGAGCTACAAGTTCTTCCTCTACACGCTGCTCGGTTCCGTTCTGATGCTGCTCGCCATGATGGCGATGTACTGGCAGGCGGGCACCACCGATATCACGCAATTGCTGGCCTATCAGTTCCCGCGCGAAATGCAGACCTGGCTCTGGCTTGCCTTCTTCGCGTCCTTCGCGGTGAAGATGCCCATGTGGCCGGTGCACACCTGGCTTCCCGATGCGCACGTGCAGGCGCCGACGGCAGGCTCGGTCATCCTGGCCGGCATCCTCCTGAAGCTCGGCGGCTACGGCTTCCTGCGCTTCTCCCTGCCGATGTTCCCGCTGGCCTCCGACTTCTTCGCGCCGTTCGTCTTCACGCTGTCGATCATTGCGATCATCTACACGTCGCTGGTGGCGATGATGCAGACCGACATCAAGAAACTCATCGCCTATTCCTCGGTTGCGCATATGGGCTATGTGACCATGGGAACCTTCGCGGCGAATGTTCAGGGCGTCCAGGGTGCGATCTTCCAGATGCTGTCGCACGGCATCGTCTCGGGCGCGCTCTTCCTTTGCGTCGGCGTCGTCTATGACCGGCTGCATACGCGCGAGATCGCGGCCTATGGCGGCCTCGTCAACAACATGCCGAAATACGCCGTCGCCTTCATGGTCTTCACCATGGCCAATGTGGGCCTTCCGGGAACGTCGGGCTTCGTCGGCGAAGTGCTGACGCTGGTGGGCGCCTTCCGCGCCAACACCTGGGTCGCCCTGTTCGCGACGACCGGCGTCATTCTGTCGGCTGCCTATGCTCTCTGGCTCTACCGCCGCGTCATTTTCGGTGCGCTGGAAAAGGAAAGCTTGAAGGCGCTGCTCGATCTGTCGGCGCGCGAGAAACTCATTCTCTATCCGCTGGTGATCCTGACCATCTTCTTCGGTGTCTATCCGGCACCGGTCTTCGACGCGACCGCGGCCTCCGTGGACTTGCTCGTCAACAACTACGCCGCCGCCCTGCAGGCAGCGCAAGACGTTGCGCTTTCGGTGCAATGATCAAGGGACGTGATGTGACATGACTGCTGAAACCCTTATCGCCAGCCTGCAACTTTCGATGCCCGAGCTGATCCTCGCGGTCGGCGCGATGGCACTCCTGATGATCGGCGTCTTCTCGGGCGAACGAGCCACACCGACCGTGACCGGGCTTGCGGTTGCGGTGCTCATCATCGCCGGGCTGTGGCTCGTGCTGAAGACGGGCGAGGGGGAGGCCTATGGTGGCGCCTTCCTGTCCGATCCTTTCGCCAAGTTCATGAAGGTGCTCGCCCTGATCGGCTCGATCACCGTGATGGTGATGACCGTTGGCCACGCGCGGTCGGCGCAGATCGACCGGTTCGAGTTCCCCGTGCTTCTGGTGCTGGCGACCCTCGGCATGCTGCTGATGATATCGGCCAACGATCTCATCTCGCTCTACCTGTCGTTGGAGCTGCAGTCGCTCGCCCTTTACGTCGTGGCGGCAATCAACCGCGACAGCGTCCGCTCGACGGAAGCGGGCCTGAAATATTTCGTTCTCGGCGCGCTGTCTTCGGGGATGATGCTTTACGGCATGTCACTCGTCTACGGCTTCACCGGGCATACCGGCTTCGACGAGATCGCGGCAGCCCTCACGGCCGAGGGCCGGTCGCTGGGGCTGGTCTTCGGTCTGGTGTTCATTCTCGCGGGCCTCGCCTTCAAGATCTCCGCCGTTCCTTTCCATATGTGGACGCCGGACGTCTATGAAGGCGCGCCGACGCCGGTGACGGCATTCTTCGCCGCCGGACCGAAGGTCGCGGCCATTTCGATCCTCGTTCGCATCGTCATCAATGCCTTCGAGCCGGTGGTCGCCGACTGGCAGCAGATCGTCGTCTTCATCTCGATCGCATCGATGCTGCTCGGCTCCTTCGCCGCGATCGGCCAGCGCAACATCAAGCGGCTGATGGCCTATTCCTCGATCGGTCACATGGGCTATGCGCTCGTCGGCCTCGCGGCCGGCTCGATGGCCGGCGTGCGCGGCGTGATCCTCTACATGCTGATCTACATGGTCATGACGCTGGGCACTTTTGCCTGCATCCTCGCCATGCGCCGCAGGGAAGGCGAGCATGTCGAAGGTATCGACGATCTTGCCGGTCTTTCGCAGACCAACCCGTTCATGGCGACGGTGCTGACGATCCTCATGTTCTCGCTCGCCGGCATCCCGCCGCTGGCAGGCTTCTTTGCGAAGTACTTCGTCTTCGTCGCGGCGATCGAGGCACAGCTCTATGGCTTGGCGATCATCGGCGTGCTCGCTTCCGTCGTCGGCGCCTACTACTATCTGCGGGTCATCAAGGTGATGTGGTTCGAGGAGCCGAGAGGCGAGTTTGCCCGGACGGCGGGCGAGCTTAGGCTGGTGTTCGGCCTGTCCGGCCTCTTCGTGCTCGGCTACGTGCTCATCGGCGGTCCTCTCGGAACCGCCGCCGAAGCCGCGGCGCGGACATTCTTTTGACCGGCGGACGAAGCGGCGGCCGGAGTTCGCCTGAAGATTTCCGGCACGTCGCGCTCGCCGAAACGGTCTCGACCAACAGCGAGTGCCTTCTACGGGCGCGCGAGGGTGATCCCGGCAATCTCTGGATCACCGCGGTACGCCAGACCGGAGGCAGGGGGCGGCGCGGCCGCGCCTGGTTCTCGGAGCCGGGGAACCTCTACGCATCCCTGCTGCTCATCGATCCGGCGCCGGTGGACAGGCTGCATGCGTTGCCGCTTGCGGCAGCGGTGGCGGTTCACCGGGCCATCCGCCGGGTGATGCCGCCGGGCGGGGCCGAGGCCGCGATCAAGTGGCCGAACGACATTCTGATCGACGGGCGGAAGACCTGCGGCATTCTTCTCGAAGGCGAGGTTCTGGCCGACGGGCGGCGGGCCCTGGTGATCGGCTGCGGCATCAACGTCGCGGTCATGCCCGAAGACGCGCTTTATCCCGTCACATCGCTCCGGCGGGAGGGTGCGACGATCTCTCCCGATGAACTGTTCGCGCATCTTTTCGTAACCATGGCCGAAACGCTGGCCGTATGGGACCGTGGGGCCGGCATCGCCGCAATCATCGATCAGTGGCGCTCCGCGGCCAAGGGTATCGGCGAGGCGATCACGGTCAACCTGCCGGACCGCTCGCTTTCCGGCCGCTTTGCAGGTATCGATCGGGACGGCCGGCTTCTACTCGACACGGGTTCCGGCCCGCTGCAAACCATTGCGGCGGGCGACGTATTTTTTGGATGATTGAAAAAAGCAAAGGCGCATCACGACATGGCGCAGGATGAAGAACTGGTGTTCTTGCCGCTCGGCGGCGTCGGCGAAATAGGCATGAATCTCGGCCTTTACGGCTATGGAAGGCCAGGTCACCGGCAATGGATCATGGTCGATTGCGGAGTGACCTTTCCGGGCCCGGAATTGCCCGGCGTAGATCTGGTTCTGCCCGACATCGCCTTTCTGGCCGAACAGCGCCGCAACCTGAAGGCGATCATCATCACGCATGCGCATGAGGATCATTACGGGGCCCTGAACGATCTGTGGCCGGGCCTGAACGTTCCCGTCTACGCCTCGCCCTTCACAGCGGGCATGCTGGAGGCAAAGCGCGCATTCGAAAAATCCCGCGGAGAGATACCGATCACGATCTTCAAGCAGGGCGACCGCATCAATGTCGGGCCCTTCAGCGTCGAAGCCGTGGGGGTCAATCATTCTATCCCCGAGCCGATGGCGCTCGTCATCCGCACCCAACTCGGCACCGTTGTGCACACGGGCGACTGGAAGATCGATCTCGAGCCTTCGCTCGGGCCCCTGACCGACGAGTCGCGGTTTCGCCAGATCGGTGAGGAAGGCGTCCTCGCTCTCGTCTGCGATTCGACCAATGCCTTGCGCGAAGGCGTATCGCCGTCCGAACGGCAAGTCTCCGAAAGTCTCGCCAAGATCATTGCCAATGCCGAGGGCCGCGTCGGGATCACCACGTTCTCCTCCAATGTCGGCCGCATCCGCTCTGTTGCGGAAGCGGCGGAGGCTGCGGGCCGGGAGGTGCTTCTGCTCGGCAGCTCGATGAAGCGCGTCGTCGACGTTGCGCGCGATGTCGGGCTCATGGAAGGCGTGAAGCCGTTCCTGGCAGAGGACGAGTTCGGGTATATCCCGCGCGACAAGGTCGTGGTCATCCTGACCGGCAGCCAGGGCGAGCCGCGTGCGGCCCTTGCCAAGATCGCCCGCGACGAAATGCGCAACGTGGCGTTTTCGGCCGGCGACACGATCGTCTTTTCGTCGCGCACCATCCCCGGCAACGAAAAAGCGATCAACGACATCAAGAACGGGCTTATCGAGCAAGGCATCCACATCATCACGGATAGCGAGGCGCTGGTGCATGTTTCCGGTCATCCGCGGCGCACCGAGCTCCAGCAGATGTACCAATGGGTGAAGCCGCAGATCCTCGTGCCGGTGCATGGCGAGGCGGCGCATCTGACGGCACATGCGGAGCTCGGGCGGCAGTCGGGCATCCCGAGCGTGCCCCGGCTGCGCAATGGCGAAATGCTGCGGCTTGCGCCGGGCCCCGCGGAAGTCATTGACGAGGCGCCGCACGGCCGCATCTACAAGGACGGCACCCTCATCGGCGATTTCGAAGAGATGGGGATCGGTGAACGCCGCAAGCTTTCCTTTGCCGGTCACGTCTCCGTCAGTGTCGTACTCGACAGCCGCTACGACTTTCTGGGTGACCCGGACGTCGTGCCGATCGGCCTTCCGGAATACGACGACGAAGGCGAGGCGATGGAGGACACGCTCTATGATGCGGTGCTCGGCGCCGTGGAGAGCATCCCTCGGGCAAAGCGGAAGGACCTCGCGATGCTGCAGGAAGCCGTTCGCCGCGCCGTGCGCAGCACCACGAACCAGGTCTGGGGCAAGAAGCCGGTCGTGACGGTCTTTATCACGAAGGTCTGACTTGCGAGCGTGACGCCCGTCGTGGGCGTCGGCTGCAAGCCAAGGAGTGGAGCGTCGGATGCTGGGAAAAGTGAACCATGTGGCGATTGCGGTCCCGGACCTTTCGGCCGCGGTCGAAAGCTATCGCTCCAACCTTGGTGCATCGGTCACGGAACCGCAGGCCCTGCCTGAACACGGCGTGACCGTCGTCTTCGTGACGCTGCCCAACACCAAGGTCGAATTGCTCGAGCCGCTCGGCGAGGCATCGCCGATCTCCTCCTTTCTCGAGAAAAACCCGGCCGGCGGCATGCACCACATCTGCTATGAGGTGGAAGACATCATCGCCGCACGCGACCGGTTGAGGCAGGCAGGCGCCCGTATCCTCGGCGATGGCAACCCGAAGATCGGCGCGCATGGCAAGCCGGTCCTGTTTCTTCACCCCAAGGACTTTCAGGGCACCTTGATCGAGCTCGAAGAGGTGTGACAGTCGGGCGCGGGGAAGAGGTTTGCCGCATTGGCCGCCCGGCGCTATAAGGCAGGCGAACGCTCCAACTCTTGAAGCTACGCACTTCCGGACGGAAAACCGCTACACGCTTTCCGTGGAATTGCTCCAGAGATTTTCGATGTCCTTCTTTTCGACCTTCGCAATCTATTTCATCATCTGGTGGATCACGCTCTTCGTCGTGCTGCCGCTGGGGGTGCGCACGCAGGCCGAGGAGAACGACGTTGTCCCTGGAACCGTCGAGAGTGCTCCTGCACGCTTCCGCGCCTTGAGGGTCGTGCTGCTCACGACGGTGATCGCCGCCGTCATCCATCTCGGCTGGTACGTCCTTTCCGTGAAGCTCGGCTACGACATCGACGCCATTCCGCGCTTCGCGCCGAAATTCTATTGAGCGATTGCGGTGGCGACGGAACCGGCATCGCGAACAAGCAGCATGACGTCGGGCAAAGCCTCAGATTAAGAGCAGGCGCCGCCACCGGCCTCAGTCGTAATCCTCGGCATGCCCCGGCCGATCCCGTGTGCTAGACCTAACCCCCCCCCACCGTCATCCTCGGGCTTGACCCGAGGATCCAGCCACGAGCATCCGTCCCTGCATGGCGGTTCGGTCAAGATCGTCACGAATGCGATCCCCTTCGAAGCCAAATCCATGCCAGTATGACGTGTCAGCCATCTCCCCGAACACCCGTCCGCCATGTCCCCGGGCTAAACAACGAGCACAGGGAAGAGGAGATTAAGCAGCCGCGGCGGGCTAGCCGGAATCTCAACAGGCCTTAGAGTTGGTAGGGCTTGAGTGTGGATCTTCTGGTCAAGCCGAGGATGACGATGAAGGAGGGGTGTGGGGCTGCCGAGGCATTTCGTTCGGGGCGTTCCGAGGCGCCGACCGTCTGGCACAGCCCTTGACAGCCAATAAAAAGACACTGTTCAAGCTGCTTCGCCGCATTATGGAGGTGAAAAAATCAAAAAAAAACAAGGCCAAAGCCTTGTTTTTTAAGTGTCGCGTGATCTTTAATCCGTTTCCGGCGGCAGCGAACAAGCGCGCCTAAGATCTTATCCTCCCAAGACTTGACCGCGAATTTCGGCAAGAATTTGGTCTTCTTGCCTGTTTTGTGAGCCGAAATTAGCTCAAACCTTGGGCGCTGTCATCTGCTTTTTTTGCATTTTTGCTACAGTCGGGTAAAATTTTTCCGTTGACACCAACTGTCTTCGTCCTGTTACTAGCGTGCTCTTTTGCCGCAGGAAGAACCTGGCATTTCTCATCCGGGTTATCGGGTCGACGCAGAGTAAGCCACCCCTACGGCAGGGTTCCCTTCCGTGCGCGAAGCGGCTATGAACGCTGAACTCGAAAGGTTCCCGTCGAGCGTCGCCGGGAAAATCAAGAGCTCTGTTAGAATGGCAACAGCTGCCTACCCTGATCTCAGGCGAAGGGGCGGCCGAAGCACAACGTCATTTTGCCTGAATCCGCCGATAGTGCGAATTCACCAGTTCTGGAACCTGTCATGCGCCTGTCCCGCTTTTTCATGCCCATCTTGAAGGAAAATCCGAAGGAAGCGGAAATCGTTTCCCATCGACTGATGCTGAGGACGGGCATGGTCCGCCAGCAGTCCGCCGGCATCTATACATGGCTGCCGCTCGGCAAGCGCGTGCTGGACAAGGTCAATGCGGTCATTCGCGAGGAGCAGAACCGTTCCGGCGCCATCGAGCTGCTGATGCCGACGCTGCAGTCGGCGGAGCTCTGGCAGGAGAGCGGGCGCTATGACGCCTACGGCAAGGAGATGCTGCGCATCAAGGATCGGCAGGACCGGCCGATGCTCTACGGGCCAACGAACGAGGAGATGATCACCGACATCTTCCGCTCCTACGTCAAGTCCTACCGCAATCTGCCGCTGAACCTCTATCATATCCAGCTGAAGTTCCGTGACGAGATCCGCCCGCGCTTCGGCACCATGCGCTCGCGTGAGTTTCTGATGAAGGACGCCTATTCCTTCGATCTCGATCGGGCAGGGGCGGAGCACGCCTATAACAAGATGTTCGCCGCCTATCTGCGCACCTTCGACCGGATGGGTCTGCGCGCCATACCGATGCGTGCCGACACGGGTCCCATCGGCGGAAACCTCAGCCATGAGTTCATTATCCTTGCCGACACGGGCGAGTCCGAGGTGTTCTGCCACAAGGACTTCCTCGGCTTCGACATTCCAGGCGAGAATACGAATTTCGACGACGTCGCCGGCCTGAAGGCGATCTTCGACAAATGGACGTCGCGTTATGCGGCGACTTCGGAAATGCATGACGAGGCCGCCTTCGGCGCCATCCCCGAAGGCGAGCGCCTGTCCGCGCGCGGCATCGAGGTGGGTCACATTTTCTATTTCGGCACCAAATATTCCGAGGCGATGGGTGCGAAGGTGCTCGGGCCGGACGGCAAGGAACACACGGTGCATATGGGCTCCTACGGCATCGGCCCGACGCGCCTGGTGCCGGCGATCATCGAAGCTTCGCATGACGACAACGGCATCATCTGGCCGAAGGGCATCGCTCCCTTCGACGTCGTCGTCATCAACATGAAAACGGGCGATGACGCTTGCGATGCGGCTTGCGGCAGGGTCTACTCAGATCTCGGCAAGGCTGGATTCGATGTTCTTCTTGACGACACCGACGAGCGCGCCGGCGGGAAGTTCGCGACCGCCGACCTCATCGGCGTGCCGGTGCAGGTGATCGTCGGACCGCGTTCGATCGCGAACGGCGAAGTCGAAGTCAAGGACCGCAAGACCGGTGCGCGGGAGACGATGACCGTCGAAGCGGCGATCAACAAACTGGTCGCGGCGAGATAACAGACGAAGGGATCGATGATGACCGCGGCGACGGATGAGCAAGTGCAAGCTGCCGCTCCATCCAGCATATCTTCCAGCCGTCCCTTCTCCGCCTTCGAGCGTATGGTCGCCTGGCGCTACCTGCGTTCGCGGCGGAAGGAAGCATTCATCTCGGTCATCGCCGGCTTCTCCTTCATAGGGATTATGCTTGGGGTGGGAACGCTGATCATCGTCATGGCGGTGATGAACGGCTTCCGAACCGAGCTCATTTCACGCATTCTCGGCATGAACGGCCATATGATCGTCCAGCCCCTGGATGGCCCGCTCAACAATTATGCCGATCTGGCCACCAGATTCTCCGCCGTTCCGGGTGTGACCATGGCCATTCCGATCGTCGAGGGCCAGGTTCTCGCGCAAGGCCTGGGCGATGCGTCGACGGGTGCGCTCGTTCGCGGGATACGCGCCGACGACCTCAGCAAGCTGAAGTCGATCTCGGAGCATATTCAGTCCGGCGATCTCGTCGGCTTCGCCTCGGGCAGCGGCGTTGCCATCGGCTCGCGCATGGCCGAGCAGTTGGGCATCCGGGTGGGTGGGACGATCACGCTCACCTCGCCGAACGGCGACGTCACGCCGATGGGCATGAATCCCAGGGTCAAGGCCTATACCGTCTCGGCCATCTTCGAGATGGGCATGTCGGAATACGACGCGACCATCATCTTCATGCCGCTCGAGGAAGCGCAGCTCTATTTCAACGCCGAAGGCCTCGTCCAGTCGATCGAGATATTCGCCGAGCATCCGGACGCGGTCGACGAGCTTCGCAAGCCGGTGGAGGATGCCGCCAGCCGGCAAATATTCATTACCGACTGGCGCGAACGCAACAGGACGTTCTTTTCCGCGCTCGAGGTGGAACGAAACGTGATGTTCATGATCCTGACGCTGATCGTGCTGGTCGCGGCGCTGAACATAATCTCCGGCCTGATCATGCTGGTGAAGGACAAGGGCAGCGATATCGCGATCCTCAGGACGATGGGCGCGACCTCCGGTTCGGTGATGCGCATCTTCTTCATGACCGGCGCCGCAATCGGGGTTACGGGAACCATCGCCGGCGTCGTCCTCGGGGTGGTCGTCTGCCTCAACATCGAGTCGATCCGCCAGTTCTTCTCCTGGGTGTCCGGCGCCACGCTCTTCGATCCGGAGCTCTATTTCCTCAGCCAGCTTCCGGCCGACATGAATGCCGACGAGACCGTCACCGTCGTCGTCATGGCGCTTGCGCTTTCCTTCCTTGCCACGATCTTCCCGGCCTGGCGCGCCTCGCGCCTCGATCCGGTGCAGGCCCTGCGGTACGAATAACAAGGACAACAGCTTAAATGAATGCGCGCGTGGCACTGCAGCTCTCCGGCATCGAGCGGCATTATGGCGAGGGCGACACGTTCCTGCCGATCCTCAAGGGAGCCGACCTGACGTTGCGAAGCGGCGAGACCGTCGCCCTCGTGGCACCGTCCGGTACCGGAAAGTCGACATTGCTTCATATCGCCGGGCTGCTCGAACACCCTGATGAGGGCGAGGTGCTCGTGAACGGCACCTCATGCAACGGGCTCAGCGACGACCGGCGAACCGCCATCCGCCGCAACGAGATCGGCTTCGTCTACCAGTTCCACCATCTCCTGCCGGAATTCTCGGCGCTGGAGAACATCATGATGCCGCAACTGATCGCCGGATTGCCCAAGGCCGAGGCGGCGGAGCGGGCATCGGCCCTTCTTGACTATATGCGCATCGGCCATCGCGGCAGCCACCGCCCGACCGAGCTCTCCGGCGGCGAGCAGCAGCGCGTCGCCATCGCCAGGGCGGTCGCCAATGCGCCGCTCATCCTTCTGGCGGACGAGCCGACCGGCAACCTCGACCCCGAGACGGCCGGCTATGTGTTCGAGGCGCTGGAAGCCCTGGCGCGCCAGTCCGGGCTCGCGGCGCTGATCGCCACCCACAATCACGAACTCGCTTCGCTCATGGATAGGTGCGTGACGATCGAGGACGGCAAGGTTGTCGAACTGAGATAGCTCGCCCGGGGCGGCGCGTAGTCAGCCCCGACCTCACTCGATGCACGGTCACCGCTTGGGCTGCGCTTGCATGTTCCGTTCGAAGCGTGTCGCTCCCCGGAAGGGCATGCGCGCATGCGGGCCGACGGTGCACATTAACCATAGCCACTGAATAGCGGGTCTTCCATGCAGACTTCCTTGACTATCGAACGAAAATAGAACAAAAAGGGAACATTAGCGGAAAGGAGACAAGTTATGGCTGATTTCGTACGTGATCTTGCTGCCTTCGCCTCGATGAGCCTTTTCATCGTGAGCATCTCGGTAATCGCACTCGGCTTGTGACCGGGATTTGTCCAGCGTGCGCCCGCGTCCTTTCGAACGCGCAGTAAGCCCCATAGGCCGGGCAAAAATCCCGGCAGGCCCTCCTTGAGACTGGACAGTTGGGACGGGAAAACGGATATCCTCATCGCCGGACAAGAATCGGAGTGCGGCGATGACAGGCAACCAGGGAAACGGGCAGGGTATCGGGCACGGTGCAGGGGTTGCGGCTGATCCGCAGTTCGTTCACCTGCGGGTGCATTCCGCCTATTCGTTGCTGGAAGGCGCCTTGCCATTGAAGAAGATCATCGGCAAGGCGGTCGCCGACGACCAGCCGGCGATCGGCATCGCCGACACCAACAATCTCTTCGCGGCGCTCGAATTCTCGCAGAAGGCCGCAGGCGACGGATTGCAACCGATCATCGGCTGCCAGCTCTCGATCGATATGGAGGATGAGGCGGAGGGCGAGCGGCGCGGGCACGCGCATCAATTCGTCAAGCTTCCCGCGATCGTGCTGATCGCGGCGACCGAGGACGGTTACGCCCGCCTCGTCGAGCTGGTAAGCCGCGCCTATCTTGAAGGTGAGGGTCACCAGCAGGCGCGAATAAGCCGCTCCTGGCTTGCGGCTGGCGGTACCACCGGCCTGATCGCGCTCACCGGCGCGGGGGCTGGCCCGGTCGACGTGGCGCTGAAGTCGGGTTCGCCGGCACTCGCCGAGGCGCGCCTGAAAACCCTGATCGAGCTTTTCGGCGATCGCCTTTATGTCGAATTGCAGCGGCACGGGAATTACGACCGGCGTCACGAAAGCCGCATGATCGATCTTGCCTACCGGCTGGACGTTCCGCTCGTCGCCACCAATGAGGCGTTTTTCCCGTCGCCGTCCGACTACGATGCGCACGATGCGCTGATGGCCGTCGCCCACAATGCGATGGTGTCCGACGACAGCCGTTTCCGTCTGACCCCGGACCATTATTTGAAGAGCCGCAAGGAGATGGCGGCGCTCTTCGCGGATCTGCCCGAGGCGTTGGAGAATACGATCGAGGTCGCGCGGCGCTGCTCCTTCATGTTGAAGACCCGCGGACCGATCCTGCCGCGCTTTACCGGCGCTTCGGATGATCCGGAGGAGGCCGAACGCGCCGAGGTGGCGGAGCTGCGCCGGCAGGCGGAGGAGGGGTTGGAGGGCCGCCTCGCCAAGCTCGGCATGGCGCCCGGCTACAAGGAAGAGGACTACCGGGAGCGGCTGGCCTTCGAACTCGGCGTCATCGAGCGGATGAAGTTTCCGGGCTACTTCCTCATCGTTGCGGACTTCATCAAATGGGCCAAGCAGCATGACATTCCGGTCGGGCCGGGCCGCGGCTCGGGCGCCGGCTCCCTGGTCGCCTATGCCCTGACGATCACCGACGTCGATCCGATGCGCTTCTCGCTGCTGTTCGAGCGCTTCCTCAACCCGGAACGCGTGTCGATGCCCGACTTCGACATCGATTTCTGCCAGGACCGGCGCGAGGAAGTCATCCGCTACGTGCAGCAGAAATACGGGCGCGAACAGGTCGCTCAGATCATCACCTTCGGATCGCTGCAGGCGCGCGCAGCACTGCGCGACGTCGGCCGCGTGCTCGAAATGCCCTATGGCCAGGTCGACAAGATCTGCAAGCTGGTGCCGAACAATCCGGCCAACCCGACGCCGCTTTCCAAGGCGATCGAGGAGGAACCGCGCCTGCAGGAAGAGGCGGAGAAGGAGCCGGTCGTTGCCCGCCTCCTCGACATTGCCCAGAAGATCGAGGGGCTTTACCGCCACGCCTCGACGCACGCAGCCGGCATCGTCATAGGCGATAGGCCGCTCTCGCGGCTCGTACCGATGTACCGCGACCCGCGCTCCGACATGCCGGTGACCCAGTTCAACATGAAATGGGTCGAGCAGGCGGGTCTCGTGAAGTTCGATTTCCTTGGCCTGAAGACGCTGACCGTTCTGAAGACGGCCGTCGACTTCGTCGGCAAGCGCGGCATCCATATCGACCTCGCAAGCATTCCGCTCGACGACCAGAAGACCTACGAGACCCTCTCGCGCGGCGAGACGGTCGGCGTGTTCCAGGTGGAAAGCGCCGGCATGCGCAAGGCGTTGATCGGCATGCGCCCGGACTGCATCGAGGACATCATCGCGCTTGTGGCGCTCTATCGCCCAGGCCCGATGGAGAACATCCCGGTCTACAATGCCCGCAAGCACGGCGAGGAGGAGATCGAATCGATCCATCCGAAGATTGATTACCTGCTCAAGGAGACGCAGGGCGTCATCGTCTACCAGGAGCAGGTGATGCAGATCGCCCAGGTGCTCTCGGGCTACTCGCTCGGCGAGGCCGATCTCCTGCGTCGCGCCATGGGCAAGAAGATCAAGGAGGAGATGGACAAGCAACGCGCCCGCTTCGTTGATGGTGCCGTCAAGAATGGCGTCTCGAAGCCGCAGGCCGACCTGATCTTCGACCTTCTCGCCAAATTCGCCAATTACGGCTTCAACAAGTCGCACGCCGCCGCCTACGCCATCGTCTCCTACCAGACCGCCTACATGAAGGCGCATTATCCGGTCGAGTTCCTCGCGGCGTCGATGACGCTCGACATGTCGAACACGGACAAGATCAACGATTTCCGTCAGGACGCGATGCGTCTCGGCATTCAGGTGGTCGCGCCGTCCGTGCAGACCTCCCACCGCCACTTCGAAACCGGCGACAACCGCATCTATTACTCGCTCGCCGCCCTCAAGGGCGTCGGCGAGTCGGCCGTCGACCACATCGTCGCCGTGCGTGGCGATCGGCCCTTCGCAAGTCTCGAAGACTTCTGCCTGAGGATCGATCCGAAGCTCTTGAACCGGCGTGTTTTCGAAAGTCTGATCGCCGCCGGTGCTTTCGACTGCTTCGGCTACGACCGGGCGGAGCTCATCGGCGGGCTCGATCGTATCCTCGGTTTCGCCCAGCGCGCCCAGGAAAACAAGGTGAGCGGCCAGAGCGACATGTTCGGCGCGGGCGCCGCAACGGGCCCCGAGAAGATCGCGCTCCCGCCCTATACGCCGTGGCTCGCCTCGGAGAAGCTGCATCGCGAGTTCCAGGTTTTGGGCTTCTACCTCTCCGCCCATCCGCTCGACACCTACAACAATCTGCTCGCGAAGATGCGCGTGCAGACATTTGCGGATTTCTCGGCGGCCGTGAAAAAGGGAGCGGCGGCGGGCCGCCTCGCCGGAACGGTGACGTCGAAGCAGGAACGCAAGACGCGCACCGGCAACAAGATGGGTATCGTCGCCTTCTCGGACGCTTCGGGCCAATTCGAGGCCGTACTCTTCTCCGAGATGCTGAACCAGTATCGCGATCTTCTGGAGCCCGGCAAGTCGCTGGTGATGACGGTCGACGCCGAAGAGCGGCCGGAAGGGATCGGCCTTCGTATCCGAACCCTGCGTTCGCTCGAGGAGGAATCGCTGCAGATGCAGAAGGCCCTGCGCGTCTATGTGCGCGACTGCGGACCGTTGCGCTCCATCGCCTCGCATCTGAACGCCAAGGGGGACGGCCTGGTCTCCTTTATCGTCATCAAGGACAACGGGCAGCGGGAGATCGAAGTCGAGCTCAACGAGAAATACCGGATCTCACCCGAGATCGCCGCCGCCCTTCGCTCCGCTCCCGGGGTGGTGGACGTCGAGCTGGTTTAGGCGTTCGTCGCATCGGCCGATGCTGTTGCATCAATAGCGCGACTCTCTCGTCACGGTGATGAAATCCGTTCCCTTGCCGGTCTCCAGCCCCGATTCGGTATCGGTGATCGAGAGTGACGAGCCGTTTGCAAGAAGACCGGCGATCCGCTCGCGGATATCTTTCGGTACGGTGATTCGGTTCAGCGTTTGCTCCAGCGTGCCGAATGGGTCGGGCTCACTTTCCGCCGTGATGCCAAGTCGCTTCTTGGTCGCTTTCGGCAGCTTATTTTCGAGCGACATGCCGAACCACTTGCCCTGTCCGGTTTTCATGTCGAGATACTGGAACTGCAGCAAATGTGTTCCGAGCGCCGTTTCCGGTTCTGCGATGGCAACCTCGGCCTCGAAAAGCGGCTGGAATTGCCGGCGCACCCGCAACACGCCATTCAACGGTGCGCTGCGGCCCGCCTTGCGAAAGACGGCTTCGGTAAGCTCCGGCGTTATCTTGCCTTCGACGGGCAGCCCTTCGGCCCTCTGGAACGCTTCGATTGCGGCGGCAGTCGCCGGACCGCTGAGGCCATCCGGCAGGCCTGCATCGTAGCCGAGCGTATTGAGGAGCGTCTGGAGGTCGCGCAGGCTCTCTTGCGTACCGCGCCGGGTAATCAGAATACGTATCGGGACCTTCTCCTCGTCGGATGTGAGGGGCGAGGGGCGTTTGTCGGTCATGGCGACTTCAACTGCGCTCCGATTGAACTCCCCGATCGCCGGCCGTAGAGGGACGTCCGACAGGGCAGGCCCCTGCGGTCGCGACTCGCTCGGCTGGAAAAGCATTTTACTTGCGACCTCGACCGGGGCGATCTGCCGATCCGATATGACCACATGCATGCCGTAGCCCGTCATCTTGAACAGGCTCGCCGCGAATTTGCTCGGCAGCCGCACGCAACCGTGCGACGCCGGATAGTCCGGTACATGGTTGGAGCCATGCAGCGCAATGCCGGACCAGGTAAGCCGCTGCATGAACGGCATCGGCGCATTCGAATAGATGTTCGACTCGTGACGTCGGCGCTTCTCCAGGATAGAGAAAATGCCCGTCGGCGTCGCGTGCCCGGCCTTGCCGGTGGACACTTTCGACGTGGCGACCACCGTGTCGCCATCATAGACGACGAGGCTCTGCTGCTCCCTCGATACGACGATCTGCAACGGCGCCTTGGCGCCGGCCGCAAATGCGGACGGCGACGCCATGACGAAAACCGCGAATCCCATCCGGAGAGCGAAACGCAACACCTACCCTCGTTCAGACAGTGGCGGCACCGCAAGACGGACGACGGAGCCGTGGAAGCAGGCTACCGTTCAATATTTAAGGAATTGCCCCATACGATGCGGGAGCCGTCCGGTCGGGTGACCGTGTCGGCTATTGCCGGCGCCGCCCCTTGCCGAATGTGTAGCCGGTCTCAACGCTCGTCTTGCCGAACTTGTCGCGCAGCTTATTGATCGCATCCTCGGCGGCGGCACGCCGAGAGGCCTGCGGATCGACAAGATCCGGCGGATCGGCGAGTTCGGGATCGACCAGATCACTGACGCCAATGCCGATCAGCCGGTATTTCGTCCCGTCTACCTCCTTCTCGAGCAGCTGCAGGCCGGTGCGGAAGATGCGGTCGGCGAGGCGGGTGGGGCTTTCCAGCCGGCGGTTGCGCGTGCGGGTCTTGAAGTCCGCGGTCTTGAGCTTCAGCACCACCGTCTGCCCTGCGAGCGCGGATTTTCGCAAGCGGAATGCCACTTGTTCGCTGAGGCCCCTCAGATGCGTTACAAGGTCCTCCTGTCGCGCCAGGTCGTCGTTGAAGGTCGTCTCGGAGGAGACGCTCTTTGCTTCGCCTTCGATCTCCACTGACCTCTCGTCCAGGCCGCGCGAAAGTCTGTACAGCCGCCGGCCCATCGTACCGTAGCGGCGCATGAGGTCTGCCTCTTCCATCGTCTGGAGCTGTCCGATCGCGCGGATTCCGTCCCTTTCGAGCGTGGCGGCGAAGGCCTTGCCGACGCCCCAGATGAGGGTAACGGGCTTGGCTTTCAGGAAGTCGACGGCTTCGGCCTGCCCGATGACCGAGAAGCCGCGAGGCTTCTGAAGGTCCGAGGCGATCTTGGCCAGGAATTTGCAATAGGAAAGCCCGACGGAAACGGTGATGCCGATTTCCTGCTCCACACGCTTTGCGAAGCGGGCAAGCGTTCGGGCGGGCGGATCGTGGTGAAGTCGCTCGGTGCCGCTCAGATCGAGAAACGCCTCATCTATCGACAGCGGCTGCACGAGAGGTGTCAGCTCCTGCATCATCGCTCTGACCTCGCGCCCGACGCGCGCATATTTTTCCATGTCGGGCCTGATCACCACGGCCTGCGGACAGGCCTCGAGGGCTTTGAACATAGGCATTGCGGAGCGCACGCCATGGATGCGGGCAATATAACAGGCCGTGGAGACGACGCCACGCTTTCCGCCGCCGATGATCACGGGCTTGTCGGCGAGCTCCGGATTGTCGCGCTTCTCGACCGAGGCATAGAAGGCATCGCAGTCGATATGCGCCAGGGTCAACCGGTAGAGTTCGGGGTGCCGGAGGAGCCGCGGACTGCCGCAGGCGAGGCACCGCCGTGCCTGGGCGGCTTGCTCCTTGAGGCAATCACGGCAGAAGCCGGAGGGTGGGGCGGCGCTGTCGATCATATCCGGAACAAATGTTGAACGCGGCGACTTTACGCTCTACGCTGCTGAGTCTCAAGGCGGCGGCTGGAGGCTGTTTTGGATATCGCTGTTAAATTTGAGATGGTGCCGGCCGATCGCCGGCCGGACTTCGGGACGCTGTTTGGTCGTCAGTGCGCATTCGGCGTCGGGCGGTGCACCGCACTGCGTACATCGCGTATCAGCAGAATTCAGCCGTCCTCGAAGTCACGTGGCCCGGAGAGGGCATGGTGCGCCCGGACGACCTCTTCCGGCGAGGTTTGCGTTTCACTGCAGAAGGCCATCAGCGTCGGTTCGTGCTCCATCAGGAACGCGACGAGTCCGCCCATGAAGCCCGGCTCGCCGATGGCGCTGCGTAGAGAGGCGGGATCGGTGCCGGTAAGCGCCAGAAAGCGCGACATCAGCTCAGGCTCGTTCGCGAGCCAGGTGAGGATGGCGATCGCCGTGTCGTCAGCGTTCTTCATGATATCCGCTCTCTTCTCGTTTGGCGGCCGCAATTACCTATTTTTCAACCAAATCGCGCTAGCCTGGCGATCGACGAAATGGGTCGAGTCGCCGTTGTTGCAACTTAAATCTCTCCTGGAGACTTGCAAGGCGGCGGCAGACAGCAAGGGATCGACATGCCCAAACAGGTGATGATTGTTGAGGATAACGAGCTGAATATGAAGCTCTTCCGCGACCTGATTGAGGCTTCGGGCTACGCGACGATCCAGACGCGCAACGGCATGGAAGCCCTGGAACTCGCGCGCAAGCACCGTCCTGACCTGATTCTGATGGACATCCAGTTGCCGGAGGTCTCCGGCCTCGAGGTCACGAAATGGCTCAAGGAGGATGATGAGCTTCACGTGATCCCGGTCATTGCCGTAACAGCTTTTGCCATGAAGGGCGACGAGGAGCGCATCCGCCAAGGGGGATGCGAGGCCTATGTCTCCAAGCCGATTTCCGTTCCAAAATTCATTGAGACGATCAAAACATATCTGGGCGATGCCTGATTGCCGGAAAGATCGATATGACTGCGCGCATCCTCGTCGTTGATGACGTACCAGCCAATGTGAAGCTCCTGGAAGCGCGGCTCGTGGCCGAATATTTCGACGTGCTGACGGCCGGGGACGGGCATGCGGCATTGGCGACTTGCGAAAAGACGCCGGTGGATCTCGTGCTGCTCGATATCATGATGCCGGGGATGGACGGTTTCGAGGTCTGCGAAAAACTGAAGGCGAACAGCCGAACCGCACATATTCCGGTCGTGATGATAACGGCGCTCGACCAGCCGTCCGATCGTGTGCGCGGGCTGAAGGCCGGTGCGGACGACTTCCTGACCAAGCCTGTGAACGATCTGCAGCTCATGTCGCGCGTGAAAAGTCTCGTACGCCTGAAGAATGTCAGCGACGAGCTGCGTCTCAGAGCCCAGACGGCACAAACGATCGGGCTGCAGGAGCTGGCCCGTGTTGATCGGCCGGACGAACCCGGCAGCGTTCTACTGGTCGATGGCCGCGCTTCCTCACAGGAGCGGCTCACGCGTGCCCTGAAGCCGATCGCCGATGTCGCCGTCATATCGGACCCACAGGCCGCTCTGTTCGAGGCCGCCGAAAGCAGCTTCGACCTGATCATCGTCAACGCGAATTTCGACGATTACGATCCCTTGCGTCTGTGTTCGCAATTGCGGTCGCTCGAGCGGACCCGCTTCATTCCGATCCTGCTGGTAACCGAGCAGGGAAACGATGAGAGAATCGTCCGTGCACTCGAACTGGGCGTGACGGACTACATCATGCGCCCCGTCGATCCGAACGAACTTGTCGCCCGCTCCCTCACGCAGATCCGGCGCAAGCATTGCAACGATCGCCTGCGCGCCAGTGTACAACAGACGATCGAATTGGCCGTGACCGATGATCTCACCGGCCTCCACAACAGGCGCTGTCTGGAAAACCACCTGAAGCTCCTGATCGATCGCGCGACCACAAGGGGGCGTCCGCTGTCGATCTGCATCACGGACATCGATCGCTTCAAGCGTGTGAACGACACCTATGGCCATGATGCCGGTGACGATGTGCTGCGCGAATTTGCCACCCGCGTTCGCGCCACGGTGCGCGGCGCGGATCTTGCCTGCCGTTTCGGCGGGGAGGAGTTCGTGGTCGTCATGCCGGACACGACGCCCGAAATGGCGGCAATCGTTGCGGAGAGGCTTCGACTGGCCGTCGAGAGCCGTGGCTTCGACATTCCGCAGGCCGCGGCGGTCCTGAACGTCACGGCGTCGCTCGGCATTGCAACCCTGAGGCCGGATGGCGATACGGCCGAGACCTTGCTGAAGCGCGCCGACCTGGCGCTCTATCAGGCGAAGAACGAAGGACGGAACCGGGTTGTCGCTGCCGCGGCCTGATCCACGGCACGTGCTGAGCTTTTCTGGCCTCGCGCGCGGGTTCTTTCAGGTTGCGTTCTTCTTCGCCTGGCCCGCGCCGGGGTAAGCACATCCGCAGGCGACACTGTCCCATTCTGAAACAAAATTAACCAAACGCCGAGCAACCCCCGCTCGGCGATTAAGAATGCATTGATTTTTTTTTAGTTTCAGGCAATGCTGATAAGCGAGGAAGGAAACTTCCACCGCATTCGGTTACCCCATGATGCTCAGGTCCGCCGCATCTCCTGGGTCGTGGGGTCGGTCGGCTGGCCTCGGATTTGCGGATTCCTCGTGCTGCAACCGGACCAGTCGACCCCCATTCGAAACGCCGCTTCGAAAGAGGCGGCGTTTTCATTTCGTCCGTTCGTTTCCGGGTCACGGAGCGGTGAAAGCGCAAAGAAAAAGCGCCGGCCCTGCGGGCGGCGCTCCTGGATCGAAGAAAGCGGCGATCTTACTTGATCTTGGCTTCCTTGAATTCGACGTGCTTCTTCGCGACCGGATCGTATTTCGTCTTCGTCATCTTATCCGTCATCGTGCGGCTGTTCTTGGTGGTGACGTAGAAGTAACCGGTGTCGGCCGTCGACAGCAGCTTGATCTTGATGGTGGTAGCTTTCGCCATGGTCGTCCTGCCTTTATGAAAAATTGAAAGCCGTGGACAACCGATTGCGGGCCACGGTCAAGTTGCCGCGAAACTACAAATCACGACCGAAAAGTCAAGGCCGTTTTGGTTTCAAAACGATGCGGACCAGGGAAAGTACGACATAAAGCCCGAAGAAGCCGGCGATTGCCCAGGCAAAGCCGTCATTGCCCGTCACATCCATGGCCGCCCCGATCACCTGAGGACCGGCTACCGTGCCGACGGCGTAGGAGAACACGAAGGCGGCGTTGGCGGCCGCAAGGTCCGCTCCCTGAAGTCGGGAGCCGAGGTGGCTGAGGCCGACGGTATAGAGACCGGAGACGCAGCCGCCCCAGAACAGAAGAACAAGCGCCATCAGGAACCAGTTCTCGACCAGCATAGGCAGGAATAGGGCGCCTACGAGCCCGATCAGGGTCAGCGCCGACAGGATCGTACGGCGGTCCTTCACGCGGTCGGAAAGCATGCCGAGGGGGATCTGGAAGATGAAATTGCCGACGCCCATCACCGTCAGCAGCAGCGCTGCCTGCGATTCGCTGAAGCCCGCGCGTGTCCCAAAGATTGGAAACAGGGAAAGGCCGCCATATTCCACCGCGCCGAAGATAAAGACGGCGGCCGTCGCGGTCGGCACCAGGAAGACGTAGCGCATGAAATGGCGTTTCGGCTTTTCATTCAGCACCGGGCTTTCATTGCGCGCGAGAAAGATCGGAATCGCGGAAAGCAGGATGACGCCCGCGCCCACGGCGAAGGGCAGGAAGCCTTCGCTGCCCAGGATGGAGAAGAGCAGGGGACCGCTCGCGAAGCCGAGCGAGAGTACCGTGCCGTAGATTCCGAGCACGAAGCCGCGCCTGTTGGGAGGCGCGGTGGCGTTGATCCAGAACTCCGAAAGGATGAAAAGGACAGTAATTGCGCCGTGAAAGACGATGCGCAGAGGAAACCAGAGCCAGAAATTCGACAGGTAGTAGAAACCGAGCGAGCTTGCCGCCGCAAACACTATTGCCAGCAGCATGGTCGGAGCGACGCCGTGACGATGGGCGAATTTCATCGTGAACGGGGCGGCAGCCATCGATGCGAGGCCGGCCATGGCCGCGTTCAGCCCGTTCAACGTGGGTGCGATGCCCCGCTTTTCCATGATGACGCTGAGCAGCGGGAGCCCCAGGCCGATCGCGATGCCGACGGCAGTGATCGACGCGAGCGCGGCGATCAATGAAGGCCAGTGGATTTCGTCAACCGGTCCTGACGTACCGGGCGGCGGCTTCGACATGCGATTGGGCCCTCAGAGAAGCGTACGGTGAAAACGCCCATGGCGCGTAAAATAAAATGGAACGGCTCTTTCAGGCGGAAGCGAAGGATCCGATTCCAGATCGTTTCTCAAATCCGAGAGGATGATTGCGGTGATCTCCGGCACGCGAAGCGCGGAAAAGTCGTTGACATCGATCCACTGCAAATCCTGAAGCTCCCGGCTTTCCGCCACCAGTGAGGGATCGATCTCGGCCTCGTCCGCGAAAACGGCAAAGAACCGCGTGTCAAATCGCCTCGGCAGTCCCGGAGGAGTAATGGCCCGCGCCATATAGCGCAAGTTCGAAAGATCGGGAAGAAACGGAAGCACCGCGCCTAGGCGCTCGCGCGTCCGGCCGAGGCTTACTCCGGCTTCTTCGTAAAGTTCCCTCGCGGCCGCAAGTGCCAGCGCCCGTGCGCGAGCCTCCGTGATCGCCCGCCCTTCGCCGGCCCTGAGCGATTGCAGAACCGCCGGATGAAGATCGCCGTCAAATCTCAGGCGATGGTCGCCGGGATCGCGGCGGCCACCCGGGAAGACGTAAAGGTCCGGCATGAAGACGTGGGCGCTGTGGCGTTTGCCCATCAACACGCGAACGTCTTTGCCCGATCTGTCGAGAAGCATGATGGAGGCCGCATCGCGCGTCCTGACCGTCGGGCAACTCTCCGCATCGGCCTCGAGTGCGAAAGCGCGGCCGCCAAGCGGCTCCGGGGTCATGCAGAAGGCTCTCGCGGCGGAAGGACGTCTTCAGGCCGATCGTCGTGACCGCCGAAGCCGTGCATTCTCAAGGCCCATTGAAGGCCGATGACCGCGCCCTTGACCGGCTGCATCAGGGCGAGCGAACCGGCAAGCGTAACCGGCGCCCAGATCGCGAGATGCTGCCACGTCGTAAGCGGCAGAACGAGATCGGTCATCATATAACCGCCGAGCACGACATGGCCGACGATCGTGACGACGATATAGGGCGGGAAGTCGTCGGCCCGGTGGTGATCCATGCGTTCGCCGCAGGCGTCGCAGGCGTCCACCGATTTAAGGAAGGCGCGGAACAACCGGCCGCGGCCGCAGGCCGGACAGGTTCCGAAAAGGCCACGCTTAATCGAGCGGCCGACAGGCCTTTTGTCGCCCTCCGCTCCGCCGAGCTGAAGCATGTCTGTCGCCGTTGCCTTCATGTCCAAATCCTCGTGCCGGACGTCGCGCGTCCGGCTGTCAGTGCCTGCCGCGGGGCGGTCGCGTTCCCGGCCGTTTGCGCGCACCCGTCCGCTCGCGGCGGCCGGCCTTGTGGAAGGAGCGCATTGCCGTCGGCATCTTTCGTCCCTCGCTCAGCATTTCGAAACGGAGTGCACCGGCCAAGGGCACTGCTTCTACAAGCTTGACCTGCACCGGGTCCCCGAGACGGTAGCCCAGTCCGGATTTCTCGCCGGAAAGGGCCTGATGCGCCTCATCATAGATGAAATAGTCGCGCCCGAGCGTAGATATAGGGATGAATCCGTCGGCGCCATAGGCGGGGAGGGTGACAAATAGTCCCGCCTTTGTGACGCCGGAAACCCGTCCGTCGAACTCTTCGCCGACGCGGCCGTTCAGGTGGTGGGCGATCAGGCGATCGACGGTATCGCGTTCAGCCGCCATGGCGCGCCGCTCGAAGGTCGAGATTTCGGCGGCGATATCATCGAGCATTCCTTCTTCCTCAGGCATTATGCCGCCTTCGCCGAGCCCGAGCGCGGAAACAAGCGCACGATGCACGATCAGATCCGCGTATCGCCGGATCGGGGAGGTGAAGTGGGCGTAGCGCAACAGGTTCAGTCCGAAATGACCGATATTTTCCGGGCTGTAGATCGCCTGGCTTTGCGAGCGCAGCACCATCTGGTTCACGATCGTCTCGTAAGGCTTTCCGTCGGCCTTGGCGAGAATGCCGTTGAAATGGTTCGACCGCATGTTGCCACCTTTGGCGAGCGCGATGTCGAGCGTCGCCAGGAATTCGCGAAGGCTCTCCTGCTTGGCGAGCGAGGGTTGGTCGTGGACACGATAGATCAGAACCTGACGTTTCTGTTCCAGCGTCTCGGCAGCGGCGACATTCGCCTGGATCATCATCTCTTCGATGAGCTTGTGCGCATCGAGGCGTTCCGGGACGAACACCCGATCGACCGTTCCGTCGGGCTTCAGGATGATCTTGCGTTCCGGCACGTCGAGTTCGAGCGGCTGACGGCGCTCCCGTCCGCGTGTGAGGGTACGATAGGCTTCCCAGAGCGGTTTGAGGATCGTATCCAGGATGGGACCGGTCTTGTCGTCGGGAGCGCCGTCGATCGCGGTCTGCGCCTGTTGGTACGAAAGCTTGGCCGCGCTTCGCATCATGATGCGGTGAAACGTATGGCCGGCCTTGCGGCCTTCCTTGGAGAAGCGCATCCGGACCGCAAGCGCCGGGCGGTCGACGCCTTCCTTCAGGGAGCATAGGTCGTTGGATATGCGCTCGGGCAGCATCGGTACGACGCGGTCCGGAAAATACACTGAATTGCCGCGTTTCAACGCCTCGAGATCGAGTGCCGAGCGCGCCCGGACGTACCAGGAGACGTCGGCGATCGCGACGGTGACGATGACGCCGCCGGGATTGTCCGGCGACGGGTCCGGTTCCGCGTAGACGGCGTCGTCGTGATCCTTGGCGTCTGCCGGGTCTATCGTGATGAGCGGCAGGGTGCGCCAGTCCTCGCGACCGGCCATGGTTGCAGGACGCGCGGCTTCCGCCTCCTGCAGCACCCTCTCCGGAAAGACGTGCGGGATACCATGCGCATGGATGGCGATCATCGAGATCGCCTTTTCGGACGCGACCGAGCCGATGACGTTCTGCACCTGCGCGCGCGGCAGACCGTAGCGGCCGATCCGCGAGAGATGCGCTTCGACGAGATCACCTTCCTTGGCGTCGCCGGTAAATTCCGGATCGATGAGGAGCTCCTCGCCGCGCTTGTCGATCGGCATCAGCCGGCCGCCGCCGCCGGGCGTGGCGCGGAAGACGCCGAGCACCGCGTCCTTGCGCTTGTCGAGCACCTTGATGATACGCGCGGTATAGGCAGGGCCGCCGCGTTCCTTGGTCGGGAAAATCTTCGCGAGCACGCGGTCGCCGAGACCGCCTACCGGCGTCCTGCCCTTGGCCCTGGCGACGCTTGATTGCTTGATCAGGACTGCGGGCGCGACGCCGTCGTCGTCGAGCCACTCGGCCGGGCGGCCGATCAGGTCGCCATCGACATCGCGAATGGTGATGTCAAGAACGGTGACGGGCGGGAGCCCGCCGGGGCGAACGAGCGACTTGCGCTTCTTCTCGACGAGCCCGTCCTCCTCGAGCGAGCGCAGCAGTCCCTTGAGTTCTACCCGTGCCTCGCCCTTCAGGCCGAACGCCTTAGCGATCTCGCGCTTCGAGGCGTGTTGCGGGTTCTCGGCGATGAAGCGCATCAGCACCTCGCGGGAAGGAACGACGCCCTGAACGATCGTCTCCTTTTCTCCGGCCGGTGCCGTTCTGGCCGCGCGGCCGTTCTTCTTGCCTGCGCCCTTTGCGGGCGTTTCGGTCGGGTCGCGCGGAATTCTGGTCAAGGTCAGTCCTTTTTGGCCTTCGCGGCCGCTTTCGTTTTCGTCTTCGCAGCTGATTTCGGCTTCTCCGCTTTCGCAGTCCCGGCCGATGCAGCCTTGGCAGACTTCGCTCCTGCCGATTTTCCCCCGGCGGATTTTCCCTTTGCCGCCTTGCCCTTGGTCACGCCACCTTTCGCTTCGCGCTCGGCGATGAGCGCAAGCGCTTCCTCGACGGTGACCGATTGCGGGTCCTTACCCCTCGGCAGTGTGGCATTCACCTTGCCCCAGTTAACGTAGGGCCCGAAGCGTCCGTCGCGAACAGTAATCGCGCCGCCGTCCGGATGTTCCCCAAGCTCCTTGAGGGCCGCCGCGCCAGTGCGTCCGCCGCCAGCCCCCTTGGACTGCTTGTCGGCAAGCACGGAAATTGCGCGGTTGAGACCGATAGAGAAGACGTCCTCGACCGATTCCAGATTGGCATAGGTCCCATTGTGAAGCACGAAGGGGCCATAGCGGCCGATGCCGGTGGAGATCATCTTGCCGGTTTCCGGATGCGGCCCGATGTCGCGCGGCAGGGAGAGAAGGGCGAGGGCCTTCTCGTGGTCGATCGCCGCCGGCGTCCAGCCCTTCGGCAGGCTGGCGCGTTTCGCCTCCTTGCCGTCGCCGCGCTGGACATAGGGGCCGAAGCGGCCGTTACGCAGCGTGATTTCCTCGCCGGTATGCGGATCCTTGCCGAGGCTTTGCGGCTCGTTCGCTGCGGCTGCTTCGGCGTCACCGCTGCTGTCGGAGAGTTGGCGCGTGTAGTTGCATTCCGGGTAGTTGGAGCATCCGACGAAAGCGCCGTACTTCCCGAGTTTCAGGGACAGTTTGCCGGTGCCGCAGACCTGGCAGATGCGCGGGTCGCCGCCATCTTCCCGCTTCGGGAACACCAGCGGAGCCAGTTCCTCGTTGAGCGCATCGAGCACGTTGGTGACGCGCAGTTCCTTGGTGTCCTCGATCTGGGAGAAGAAGTCCTTCCAGAAGTCGCGCAGCACGTCCTTCCAATTGAGTTCGCCTGCCGAAATCTGGTCGAGTTTCTCCTCGAGCGACGCGGTGAAATCATATTCGACATAGCGGGTGAAGAAGCTCTCGAGGAACGCCGTGACCAGACGGCCCTTCGCCTGCGGCACCAGCTTGCGCTTGTCGATCTCCACATAGTCGCGGTCGATGAGGGTCGTGACGGTCGCCGCATAGGTGGACGGGCGGCCGATGCCGAGCTCTTCCATCTTCTTGATGAGCGTCGCTTCCGAATAGCGCGGCGGCGGCTCGGTGAAGTGCTGGCTGGCGTTGATCTTCTGCTTGGCAAGATTTTCGCGCGCGTTGATTTCCGGAAGGCGGCCGCCCTCCTCGCCGTCATCCGCCTGTTCGCCGTCTTCCTTCATGTCGGTATAGGCAGCGATGAAGCCGTCGAAGCGGATGACCGAACCGGTTGCCCTGAGGCCCGCCCTCTTGCCTGCATTGTCGGCAACGATCTCGGCGGTGGTGCGCTCGATTTCCGCAGACGCCATCTGGCTTGCGATGCCGCGCTTCCAGACGAGATCGTAGAGTCTCAGCATGTCGCCATCGAGGAAGCGCCGGACCTGGTCCGGCGTGCGGTCGAAATCCGTCGGGCGAATGGCTTCGTGCGCTTCCTGGGCGTTCTTTGCCTTGGTGGAATAGAAGCGCGGCTTTTCCGGAAGATAGCGCTCTCCGAACTGGCTGCCGATCGCCTGGCGCGCGGCGTCGATCGCTTCGGGCGCCATCTGCACGCCGTCCGTACGCATATAGGTGATGAGACCTACGGTTTCTCCGCCGATATCGACGCCTTCATAGAGCTTCTGCGCCACCTGCATGGTGCGCGATGCCGAGAAGCCGAGCTTCGAGGAAGCGGCCTGCTGCAGCGTCGAAGTGGTGAAGGGCGGGGAGGGGTTGCGTTTGACCGGCTTGGCCTCGACGCTTTCGACGACGTAGCTCGCGCCGTCGAGCAGGGACTTCAACCGGTTGGCTTCCTCGCCGTTGCCGATCGCCTTCGGCGGCAGCCGCTTGCCGTCGGCCGAAACGAGGCGCGCTTCGAATTCGTCGCCGCGCGGTGTCTTCAGAAGCGCCGAGATGTTCCAGTATTCTTCGGTGACGAAGCGCTCGATCTCCGCCTCGCGGTCGCAGACGAGGCGCAGCGCCACCGATTGCACGCGGCCCGCCGAGCGTGCGCCCGGCAGCTTGCGCCAGAGCACGGGCGACAGATTGAAGCCGACGAGGTAGTCGAGAGCGCGGCGTGCGAGATATGCATCGACCAGCGAGGCATCGATGTCGCGGGGTTCGGCCATCGCATCGAGCACGGCCTTCTTGGTAATCGCGTTGAAGACGACGCGCTTGACCGGCTTGTCGCCGATTACTTTCTTCTTCCTGAGAAGGTCGAGCACATGCCAGGAGATCGCCTCGCCCTCGCGGTCGGGGTCGGTTGCGAGAATGAGACCGTCGGACGATTTCACCGCATCGGCGATGTCCTTCATCCGCTTGGCGGAAGCGCCATCGACCTCCCAGGACATCTCGAAGTCTTCGTCGGGGCGAACCGATCCGTCCTTGGCAGGCAGGTCACGCACGTGGCCGAACGAGGCAAGCACCTTGTAGCCTGGGCCCAGGTACTTGTTGATCGTCTTGGCCTTGGAAGGCGATTCCACCACTACAACATTCATCGACATTCTCTAAGACAACTTGTTTGGCGACCCTGCGCGCCAATACCGACGCCACGACATGGACAGGGATTCGGGCGCGGTCAAGGGGTTTGATCGAAAATAGCTATATCGCGCTCGCCCGCAACCAAGCGGCAACATTCGAATCGGCTCAACCAGTGGTCGTCTTTGTTGCCGTTGACTTTGACGCGGCGGAGCGACAGATCCTGGCCGTCATTCGGCGGTCGCGAGGGATACGAGATTGCCTCCGTGACGGCAGAGCTGACCGGCAAGATCCAGTTCGACGAGCACCATGTGGATCTGCGGTGCGGCAAGCCCGGTATATCGAATGAGATCGTCGATCTCGACCGGCGTTGGCCCGAGAGCCTCGACGACGCGCGAGCGATCTGTGTCGTCCGGCGCGTGCGGCGTCGGCGGCGGCTCGTCGGCCCTCGGCTCGTCGGCTTCCAGCCGCGAGAATAGGTCGTCGCGGCTCAGAGGCGCCAGTGCCTCGATCACGTCCGCCGAAGAGGTCGTGACGGTCGCCCCCTGTTTCAAGAGATCGTTCGTGCCGTGGCAGCGCGGATCGAGAGGCGACCCGGGCACGGCAAAGACCAGACGGCCGAAATCGGCGGCGTAGCGCGCGGTGATCAGTGACCCTGAACGGCTCGCGGCTTCGACGATCGCAACACCCAGGCTGATGCCCGCGACGAGCCGGTTCCGTCTCGGGAAATCGCGGGCGCGCGGTTCCCAGTTGAACGGCATCTCGCTGACGGCCAGGCCCTCGCCGGAGACGATTTCCTGCAGCAGGCCGAGATTCTCCGGCGGGTAGGGGCGGTCGAGGCCCCCCGCGAGCACTGCGATCGTGCCTGTCCGCAAACTGGCACGGTGGGCGGCGGTGTCGATGCCGCGGGCGAGCCCTGATGTGATGACATAGCCGGCAGCCCCGGCGTCGCGGGCGATCATCGCCGCGAACTTGGCGCCGCTGACCGAGGCATTGCGTGAGCCGACGATCCCAAGCGAGGGACGGGCCGTCACCTTCAGATTGCCCTTCGTCGCGAGAAGTGGCGGGGCGCCGTCGATCTGTCTGAGCGCATCGGGGTAATCGGGCTCGCCGATCCCTACGAACACGGCACCGAACCGGTGTGCGGCCTCGAGTTCGCGCTCGGCTTCGTCCACGGTGGCGACACGGAAGGACCGGTCCGCCCCGCCACGACGCGAAAGTTCCGGCAGCGCCTCGAGCGCCGCCTCTGCATTACCGAAATGGCGGATCAGATCGCGGAAGGTTGCGGGGCCGACATTGTCGCTTCGGATGAGCCGCAACCATGCGATCTTCTGCCGTTCGCTCAGCGCGGTCCCGGTCCGTCGCGCGCCGCCAAGTGGCATTAGCCCTTTTCTCCGATACGGCTTTCGGTGCCGCTCAGCAGGCGCTGGATGTTGGCGCGGTGCTTGATCCAGGCGATGGCCGTCATGACCGCAAAGAGCACGGCCACCTTGCCGTTGCCGGCTGCGTAGAGCGCGACGGGGACGGCGGCGGTCGCGACGAGTGCCGAAAGAGAGGAGTAGCGGGTGATCTTTGCCATCGCCAGCCAGATGGCTGCGAAAAGGAGCACCATTACCGGCACGAGGCCGAGCAGTACGCCGATATAGGTCGCAACGCCCTTGCCGCCCCTGAAGGAAAGCCAGACCGGAAAGAGGTGTCCGAGAAAGGCGGCAAAACCGGCGGCGATGCCCGCTTCGACACCCCAGAAGGATGCGATCGCTGCGGCGGCCGTGCCCTTCAGGGCATCCAGCAGCAGCGTGGTGGCGGCAAGCTTCTTGTTGCCGGTTCTGAGCACATTCGTCGCACCGATATTGCCGGAGCCGAACTTGCGTACGTCACCGAGTCCGGCCATCCGGGTCAGAATGAGGCCGAACGGGATCGAGCCCAGCAGATAACCGACAACAAGGCATGCGAGAGTCGAAGGCAGCCCCAACTGCCAGGAAAACATGTCCACCGGTCCCCCCTTCCGCTGACCCGCGCCGGTTATGCCGAATGCACGAGTTCGCCCGCAACATAGGTTTGGACGACCCGTCCGGTAAAGCGTGCATTTTCGAAAGGCGTATTCTTGGAGCGTGAGACGAGTGTCTCCTTGTGGAGAACCCAAGGCTCATCAAGGTCGATGACGGCGATGTCGGCTCGGGCGCCGGGCTTCAGCGTGCCGGCATCCAGGCCGAAGATCGCGGCCGGGCGAGTGGACAGAGCATCGATCAGCCGCATCAGCGGCACTTCGCCGCTGTGATGGAGCCGCAGCGCCGCTGCCGCAAGTGTTTCGAGGCCGATCGCGCCGTCCGCGGCATCCGCGAAGGGCAGGCGCTTGGTGTCGACATCCTGGGGATCATGGGACGAGACGATGATATCGATCGTTCCGTTGGCCAGCGCCTCGACCATCGCGACGCGATCGTCCTCGGCGCGCAACGGCGGCGAGAGCTTGAAGAATGTCCTGTACTCGCCGATGTCGTTCTCGTTCAGGGTCAGGTGGTTGATCGAGATCCCACAGGTGACATTGGTGCCGCGCTCGCGGGCAATGCGAATGGTTTCGGCCGATTCGGGAACGGAAATTTCGGCTGCGTGATAGGCCGCACGCGTCAGGCCGGCGATGCGCAGGTCGCGTTCGAGCGGAATGATCTCGGCTTCGCGCGGCACGCCGGGAAGGCCGAGCCAACTCGCAAGCAGCCCTTCATTCATAACGCCGTTTGCGCCGAGATACTTGTCGCGCGTCGCGAGCGCGACGACGGCACCGAACTCGTGCGCGTAGGTCATCGCGCGGCGAAGCACGAGCGTATCGTGCATCGGCTGTCGCCCATTGGTGAAGCAGACGGCGCCCGCATCGCGAAGCAGCCCGATCTCTGTCATCTCCTGCCCGAGCAGTCCCTTGGTCAGGGCCGCCGCCGGATGGATGTTGACCAGCGCCTTGTCGCGCGCGGTCTTCTGCACGAATTCGACCAGCGCGATATCGTCGATCACCGGATCGGTATCCGGCATGGCGATGAAAGAAGTGACGCCGCCGGTCGCCGCGGCACGCGAGGCTGACTCGATCGTTTCGCGATGTTCGCTGCCCGGTTCGCCGACGAAGACGCGCGCATCGACCAACCCGGGAACGGCGGTGAGACCCGCGCAGTCCTTGACGAAGGCGTCCGCAGGTACGCCCTGGTTCTGCGCACCCTTTCCAGCCGCCAGGATACGGCCGTCGTCCCCGACGATGATGGTGCCGATTTCGTCCAGGTTTTGCGAAGGATCGACGATGCGGAGGTTCTGCAGAACGAGTGGTCTGGTCATAGGCGCGGCCCCTGGTTCTGGGAGAGAAGCAATGTTTCCATCACCGCCATGCGCACGGCGACGCCCATCTCGACCTGCTGTTCGATCACGCTTTGCGGCCCGTCGGCGATCTCCGAGGCGATCTCGACGCCGCGGTTCATCGGCCCCGGATGCATGACGAGCGCGTCGTCCTTCGCGACCTTGAGCTTCTCGGCGTCCAGGCCGTAGTAATGGAAGTATTCGCGCACCGAAGGCACGAAGGAGCCGGCCATGCGCTCGCGCTGGAGCCTCAGCATCATCACCACGTCCGCATCCTTGAGGCCCTCGGTCATGGAGTGGTAGACTTCGGCGCCCATCGCGGCGATGCCGGCGGGAAGCAGCGTCGCGGGCGCGACGACCCGCACACGGGCGCCCATCTGGTTCAAAAGCAGGATATTGGAGCGGGCGACGCGCGAGTGCAGAACGTCGCCGCAGATCGCCACGATGATGCGCGAGAGCTTGCCCTTGGCGCGTCGGATGGTCAGCGCGTCGAGCAGCGCCTGCGTCGGGTGCTCGTGCTGGCCGTCGCCGGCGTTGACGACCGAGCAGGAGACCTTCTGGGCAAGCAGCGAGGCAGCCCCCGCCGACGAGTGGCGAACGACCAGCACGTCCGGGTGCATGGCGTTCAGCGTCATCGCCGTATCGATCAGCGTCTCGCCTTTCTTCACCGAGGAATTGCCGACGGACATGTTCATGACGTCGGCGCCGAGCCGCTTTCCGGCGAGCTCGAACGAGGACTGGGTACGGGTCGAGGCTTCGAAGAACAGATTGATCTGCGTCAGCCCCCGCAGCGAGGAGGTCTTCTTCTCCCTCTGTCGAGAGATCTTGACGGCCTCGTCGGCGCGATCGAGCAGGAGCGTGATATCCTGTTCCGTCAGCCCCTTGATGCCGAGCAGGTGGCGATGCGGGAAGGTGATCATGAGCCGCCCTTGCATTTCTGGAATTCGGTCGCTCTATAGAACGTGGACCCCGGCGCGGCAAGCGGCGCGCCGCCCGTTCCGAAGAAAACTTGGGCCAACAGAATTGTTTCCATTTGGATAGGAAAGGCTCTAAAACCGGCCCATGAATCAGATGAACCGGACAGAACAGAAACTTGCAGAACTGAACCAGCCCAAGCCCTGGTCCGGTGTCAACGCCTTTCGCTCCGACCCGCTGGTGGTCGACATCACGTCCAGCATGCCGAAGACGCTGCGCGACGAGTTTGATGGGCTCGGGCGCTATGTGACTTCGCCCGAGGCGCAGGAACTGGCGCGGATGGCCAATGAAGGCGTGCCGAAGCTGAAGACGCACGGGCCGCGCGGCGAGCGCCTCGACGTCGTCGAGTTCCATCCCGCCTGGCATGCGCTGATGCGCCGCTCCATGACGACCGGCATGCATTCTTCCGCCTGGGAGAACCTGCCCGATGAGCGCGGCCGCTCGCACAAGGTAAGGGCGATCCGCTTCTATCTGACCGCGCAGCTCGAATGCGGCCATCTCTGCCCGCTGACGATGACCAGTGCCTCGGTTGCTGCGATTACCGCTTCCCCCGCCGTCCAGAAGGAATGGGCGCCGAAGATACTCTCGCGCAAATATGATTCGTCCAATCGACCGTGGATGCAGAAATCCGCGGTCACGATCGGCATGGGCATGACCGAGAAGCAGGGCGGCACGGACGTGCGCGCCAATACCTCCACGGCCGAACGGGTGGGGGAGGGCATTTATCGTCTCACCGGACACAAATGGTTCATGTCCGCGCCGATGAGCGACGCCTTCGTCATGCTGGCACAGACCCGGGAGGGGCTCGGCTGCTTCCTGGTCCCGCGGCTGCTGGAGGACGGTGGGGCCAACGGTCTGCGTTTCCAGCGCCTGAAGGACAAGCTGGGCAACCGTTCCAATGCTTCCTCCGAGGTCGAGTTTTCCGACACTTTTGGTTTCCTGCTAGGCACGCCGGATGCCGGTATCCGTACGATCCTGGACATGGTGACGCTGACCCGGCTCGATTGCGCGCTGGCCTCCGCCGGTATGATGCGCGCATCGCTCGCCGAAGCCGTGCATCATACTCGCGGCCGTAAGGTCTTCGGTAAGGCGCTTGTCAGCCAGCCGATGATGACCAGAGTGCTCGCCGATATGGCCCTGGACGTCGCGGCCGCAAGCGCGCTGTCGTTCCGCCTGGCCGAGGCCTTCGATAATGCCCATAGCAGCGCGGAGGATGCCGCTTACGCCCGCATCATGACGCCGGTCGCGAAATACTGGTGCTGCAAGATCGCCCCCGCGCTGATTTATGAGGCCATGGAGTGCATGGGCGGTAACGGCTATGTCGAGGAGCGGGCGCTTGCGCGCCACTACCGCGAAGCTCCGGTCAACGCGATCTGGGAAGGCTCCGGCAACGTCATGGCGCTCGATGTCCTGCGGGTGCTCGGGCGCCGGAAGGAACTGTTCGAGCAACTCTTCGCAACGATCGGCCGTGATCTCGGTCCCGCCGGGCGCAAGACGATCGAGGTTCTGCGTGCCGCCATGTCGCTCTGCGAGCGCGACGAGGGCGCAGCACGCATGCTGGTCGAGCAACTTGCGCTGGCGGCGGCTGCAGCCGAACTCTACAGGCTCGGGGCCGGGCGCATCGCCGATGCGTTCCTGGAATCGCGCCTGGCCGCCGGCTGGCGCTCGACTTACGGCATGCTCGATTCGCGCTTCGATTCGGCCTATGTCCTCGATTTGCTCTACCCCGCCGCAACGTAGCCCGTAACGAAGAGCACGAGCGGTATCGTCAGGAACGAGGCCGCCGTCTGGATGGTGGCGACGGAGGCGTAGAGCTCCGCGTCACCCCCCATCTGCTTGGCCAGAAGATAGCCGTTCATGGCGGTGGGGACGGCCGCACCCACGGCGATGACGAGCAGGGCATCCCCCCGGATGCCGAGAAGCGCGCTGCCGCCCACCATGAACATCGGCATGACGATCAGCTTGAGCACGACCGCGAACAGGGCTGGGATGCTCGGGCTCAAGGCGTCGGCGATCTTCAGACCAGCCCCGACCAGGATCAGCCCGAGCCCGAGCGAAGCGCTCGCCAGCATGTCGACCGCCGTCATCACCGGCTCATAGAGTTCGATGCCCGTCAAGTTGAACAATATCCCGAGCGCCGACGAGATGATCAGGGGATTGGTGATGATCTTCAAAAAGAAAAAGCCGATGCCACGGCTGCCGCCGCCGAACCAGATCAGAACGGCGATATTGTAGAAATTGATCGGGATGATGAGCAGTGCCATGACGAGAGCCGTCAGGCTGAGTCCGACCGCGCCGAAGAGTTTTTCAGCGACCGCCAGTGCAATGAAGGCATTCCATCGCGTGGCCGTCTGGAAGACCGACGTGAAGGTGGGGCCGGAAATGCCGCCTCGACGCAGCACAGGCCAGGCCGAGAGGAGGGCGGCCGACATCAATGTCACGCTGCCGACCGTAGCGAGGGCCGTCGCGTCAGCCTCGAGTCCGGCCAGGTCCGCCTTCGCCAACGTAGAGAAGAGCAGCGCGGGAAAGAGAAAATAATAGCCGAACTGCTCGAGCCCGATCCATAGCCCCTGGTCGACAAGCGTGGAGCGCCGGAGCGCTACACCAAGGATCACGAGCAGGAAGACGGGCAGAATGCTTTCGAAGACGATGGTCATCAAGGCTCCAGGCAGACGGGAGGTTCACGCACGCAGCGCCGCGTCCCATGAGGCGCGCAAAACCCGCTGTAGAGCGCTGGACAGGCGACCGCAAGCCGGCTTTCACTGTGAATATTAACCTTAACAAATGGTTTACGTTGCGCTTCTGCCTCCGAGGCGGAGATACTGGCCGTGCGATTTTTGAAGGATGGAAACGGAGCGGCCGGTGAGAGCTGCCTTGCTGATCATCATGGTGATCTTTTTCGCCGGCTTGGCGCTCGATATAGCGAGCCTCGCGGCCGTCGTGACCACGTTCGTGCTGCTCGATCGTGCGATCTGTTCGCTTTTTAGCGGTCACCAGCCGGAGAGGAGCGCTTCATGAAGTGGTTGCTGATCTTCTGGGGCGGTCCCGTGATGCTGCTTACGGGCTGGTACGGACTCTCCTACTACGACATGAGCTTCGGCGTCTTCATGCTCACGCGAGAGGCGCATGAGCTCGTCTTCCGGGTTTACGGGAATATTCTGGGAATGCCGCCGGAAACCATTCCGCCGCTCGTTGCCCGGGCCATGATCGTCGACAGCCTGATCGTGTTCGGCCTTGTCGCGCTCCGGAAGCGGCGACAGATCGCGGCCTGGTATCGGCGCCGTTACGGCGCGTCCCGATCGCCGGAAGCGCCTCTTGCCAGTGATGTCAATCTATCCAGCGCTCCCTGAAGAATGAAGGAAGCGGCGGCCGAGTCGATACGTTCGGCCCGCTTTTTCCGGGATACGTCCATTTCGATCAGTACCCGCTCGGCTGCCACCGTCGACAGGCGTTCGTCCCAGAGGACGAAGGGGATATCCGTCTTTTCCCCCATATTGCGCACGAAGGCTCGCGTCGCCTGGCAGCGCGGCCCCTCCGATCCGTCCATGTTCACCGGCAAGCCGATGATGAAGGCCGCGACCCGTTCCTTCTCCGCAAAGGCTATGAGCGCCTGCGCGTCGGCGCCGAACTTGACGCGGCGGATCACGTCGCGCGGCGTCGCAAAGCGCCGCCCCAGATCGGAAACCGAGAGGCCGATCGTTTTCGTCCCGAGGTCCAGGCCCGCCACCGACTGATAGGGCGGCAGCCGCTCCGCGAGTTCCTCCATCGTGAGAATTGCCATGGGGATTTACCGATTCGATCTTTCCAGTGCGCTGGTCTGATCCATATGCTTGTCCTAGACATAAATCGATCAATTTTATCGCCCGACGCGTCCGGGTGCCGCCCGCGATCTGAGGAGAACATCATGAACATCAAATGGCTGGGACATTCCGCCTTCCACATCGAAACGGCGAAAGCCAAGATACTGATAGATCCGTTTTTCACCGGCAATCCGGCCTTTCGGGACGAGGAGCGCAAGGCCGCAACGGCGGGACTGACCCATATTCTGCTCACCCACGGCCACGGCGACCATGTCGGCGACACCGTTGCCATAGCCAAGGAGACGGGCGCGACGGTCCTTGCCAATTTCGACCTTTGCATGTGGCTCGGCCGGCAGGGCATTTCGAAGCTGGAGCCGGGCAATACGGGCGGAACCATCCAGCTCGGGAGCTTCACCGCCACATTCGTCAACGCGCTGCATTCATCGGCGCAGATCACCGACGACGGCGTTTCGCATTCGCTCGGCAACGCCAATGGCCTTGTTCTCCATTTCGACGACGAGCCGACGCTCTATCACATGGGCGACACGGACATCTTCTCCGACATGGCGCTCATTCAGGAACTGCACGAGCCGGTAATCGGCATCGTGCCGATCGGCGACCGTTTCACCATGGGCGGTGCCGTGGCTGCGCTCGCATGCCAGCGTTACTTCAAGTTCAACACGGCGATCCCTTGCCACTATGGCTCCTTCCCGATCATCGACCAGACGCCGGAGACCTTCGTTGCGGGCATGGACGGCGCCTCGACATTGGTCGCCACCCCAGAGGTCGGTGGCGCAGTAACCCTCTAAAGAGGAGCGCAGTCCGGCCGGAAGCCGGTCGGCGCCATTCGCGAGTTGCACGTTGTGCAACTCGCCTTTATAGCGGGGGAAACTTTGCGATACCGGAGACGATCATGTCCGTAGACCTTTCCACCGTGAAGCGCGTCGCGCGCCTTGCCCGCATCGCCGTCAGCGATGAGGAAGCCGAGCGGATGACCGGCGAACTCAACGGTATTCTGGGCTTCGTCGAGCAGCTCTCCGAAGTGAATGTCGACGGTGTCGAGCCGATGACGTCGGTGATGCCGATGAAGATGAAGAAGCGCGACGACGTCGTCGCGGATGGTGACAAGGCGGACGACATTGTCGCCAATGCGCCGAACTCGGATCGCAACTTCTTCCTCGTTCCGAAGGTGGTCGAATAACCACCCGCCGTCCGTCCCGCCGTTTCGAATGCGAAAGTCCGATTGCACCATGACCGACCTTACGAGCCTAACGATCGCCGAAGCCCGCGCGAAGCTTTCCGCCAAGGAAATCACCGCGGTCGAGTTGACCGACGCCTATCTTGCCGCGATCGAGGCAGCCAACGAGACGATCAACGCCTATGTCGCCGTCACGCCGGAAAAGGCGCGCGAGATGGCGAAGGCCTCGGACGCCCGCATCGCGGCCGGTAATGCCGGTGCGCTCGAGGGCATCCCGCTCGGTATCAAGGATCTCTTCGGCACGGAGGGCATCCACACGCAGGCATGCAGCCACATACTCGACGGGTTCGAGCCGCGCTACGAGTCGACCGTGACCCAGAACCTCTGGAACGACGGCGCCGTCATGCTCGGCAAGCTGAACATGGACGAGTTCGCCATGGGCTCGTCTAACGAGACCTCCTATTACGGACCGGTCAAGAACCCGTGGCGCGCTAAAGGCTCGAATCTGGACCTGGTTCCGGGCGGCTCTTCCGGCGGATCGGCGGCCGCGGTCGCAGCGCGTCTTTGCGCCGGCGCCACCGCGACCGATACCGGCGGCTCGATCCGCCAGCCGGCGGCTTTCACCGGCACCGTCGGCATCAAGCCGACCTATGGCCGCTGCTCGCGCTGGGGCGTCGTCGCCTTCGCCTCGTCGCTCGACCAGGCAGGCCCGATCGCCCGCGACGTGCGCGATGCGGCGATCCTGTTGAAGTCGATGGCGAGCATCGACCCGAAGGACACGACATCCGTCGATCTGCCGGTGCCGGACTACGAAGCCTCGATCGGCCAGTCGATCAAGGGGATGCGGATCGGCATTCCGAAGGAATACCGCGTCGACGGCATGCCGGAGGATATCGAGGCGCTCTGGCAGCAGGGCATCGCCTGGCTCCGGGACGCCGGCGCCGAAATCGTCGATATCTCGCTGCCGCATACGAAATACGCGCTGCCCGCTTACTACATCGTGGCTCCGGCCGAAGCGTCGTCCAACCTCGCGCGTTACGACGGCGTTCGTTACGGTCTGCGCGTCGACGGCAAGGACATCATCGACATGTATGAGAAGACGCGCGCCGCCGGCTTCGGCCAGGAGGTCAAGCGTCGTATCATGATCGGCACCTATGTGCTTTCCGCCGGCTATTACGATGCCTATTATCTGCGCGCGCAGAAGGTCCGGACTTTGATCAAGCGCGACTTCGAGCTCGCATTTCAGGCGGGCGTCGATGCGATCCTGACGCCGGCCACGCCGTCCTCCGCCTTCGGCATCGCCGACGAGGACCTCGCATCCGATCCGGTGAAGATGTACCTGAACGACATCTTCACCGTGACGGTGAACATGGCCGGGCTTCCGGGTATTGCGGTGCCGGGCGGGCTCGACCGAAAGGGGCTGCCGCTCGGTCTGCAGCTCATCGGCAAGCCCTTCGAGGAAGAAACGCTGTTCAAGACGGCCCATGTGATCGAACAGGCGGCCGGCCGCTTCGCGCCGTCCCAATGGTGGTGACGGCGTAAAAGAGACTGCAAGCCCTCGGAAATCGCGCCAATACCGACCGCATCGGATACCGGAGACGATATCTCCGGTATCCGATGCAATTCGGATCGTCGGCGCTCAGCGGTTGTTGAGCTCCGATCTGACCAGATGCAGTCCGCGTTCGGTAATGCGGTAGGGCTTACCGGCGGACGACTTGATCGCTCTCTTTCGTTTCAGCTTACGGAAAAGCTCGAGATCGACGCCAGGATAGACCCAGCCGTCTCTCGTAAAGCAGCGAATGTCCGCGATCGCCTTGCCTTCGCGGGTGATTTCGATGCGGCCGCCCTGGGCCAAATGGTGAAGAATGCGCTGTTCGGCGCGCGAAATGTCCATCGTTAGAGTATTCCGGAATGGCGTTCTTCAGAACGCAGGAAAACGTTCCGTTCTTCGTGAGAAGAGCGGGGTTTACGTTTCCGGCCCGTGCACGCTTTTCAGTGGAAGCGGGCAGGGCCCTTACCGGGACTCAGACTGATGGAACATAAAGACTCCTGTCGGATCTCGCGCTTTCTAGGAGATCGCCGCGAAATCGTCAAGGTTGCAAAGACCGGCTGCGAGAGCCGGCATTGTCCAGTGCCCATCTGCGGCCGCGCCTTACAAGCTTGCACCGTGGGATCAATTGCTCTACCGAGAAACCACGAATTCAGGCTTCAAAGAAGAGCATGACATGAGCATCGTCGACGTCCGCACTCCTGATCCGAAACGCTTCATTCCAGGCGCCACCGGCGACTGGGAGGTCATCATCGGCATGGAGGTCCATGCGCAGGTCCTGAGCAATTCGAAGCTGTTCTCCAGTGCGTCGACCGAGTTCGGGTCGGAGCCGAACGCCAATGTTTCGCTCGTCGATGCCGCAATGCCGGGCATGCTTCCGGTTATCAACGAGGAATGCGTCAAGCAGGCCGTGCGCACCGGCCTCGGCTTGAAGGCAAAGATCAACAATCGCTCGATCTTCGACCGGAAGAACTACTTCTATCCCGACCTGCCGCAGGGCTACCAGATCTCGCAATACAAGGACCCGATCGTCGGCGAGGGCAAGATCATCATTTCCGTCGGTCCGGATCGCCAGGGGCAGTTCGAAGACGTCGAGATCGGCATCGAGCGCCTGCATCTGGAGCAGGATGCCGGCAAGTCGATGCACGACCAGCATCCCGCCATGTCCTATGTCGACCTCAACCGGTCGGGCGTCGCGCTGATGGAGATCGTCTCGAAGCCGGACCTTCGTTCGTCGGACGAGGCGAAAGCCTATCTCACCAAGCTGCGCTCGATCCTGCGTTATCTCGGCACCTGCGACGGCAATATGGACGAGGGCTCGATGCGCGCGGACGTCAACGTCTCGGTTCGCCGGCCGGGCGAAGCTTTCGGCACGCGCTGCGAAATCAAGAACGTCAACTCGATCCGCTTCGTCGGCCAGTCGATCGAATACGAGGCCCGTCGCCAGATCGCCATCCTCGAAGACGGCGGCACGATCGACCAGGAGACCCGTCTCTTCGATGCCAACAAGGGCGAGACCCGCTCGATGCGTTCGAAGGAAGAGGCGCATGACTACCGGTACTTCCCCGATCCGGATCTCCTGCCGCTCGAGTTTGACGATGCTTTCGTGGAAGCGCTCAAGGCCGATCTTCCCGAATTGCCGGACGACAAGAAGGAACGCTTCGTTCGCGATCTCGGCCTGTCCGTTTACGATGCGTCCGTTCTCGTCTCGGAAAAGGCGATTGCCGATTACTTCGAAGCCGTGGCCGAAGGCCGGGACGGCAAGGCGGCGGCGAACTGGGTGATCAACGATCTTCTCGGCGCGCTGAACAAGGCTGGAAAGACCATCGAGGAAACGCCGGTCTCGCCGGCGCAGCTCGGCGGCATCATCGATCTCATCAAGGATGGAACCATTTCCGGCAAGCTCGCAAAGGATCTGTTCGAAATCCTTTGGAACGAGGGAGGCGATCCGGCCGAGATCGTCGAGAGCCGCGGCATGAAGCAGGTCACCGACACCGGTGCGATCGAGAAGGCGGTCGACGAGATCATCGCCGCCAATCCCGACCAGGTGGAAAAGGCCAAGGCGAAGCCGTCGCTCGCCGGCTGGTTCGTCGGGCAGGTGATGAAGGCGACCGGCGGCAAGGCCAATCCGCAGGCGGTGCAGGCCCTCGTAAAATCCAAGCTCGGCATCGAGGAGTGACGATGTTCTTCGTCCGTACCGCGAGCGAGCGCGACCTCGAGAAGGTTCGCGCTTTGCTCGCCGAAACGTGGCACGCGACCTACGATACGTTCTACGGTGTCGAAAAGGTCAATGAACTGACGGCGAAGTGGCATTCCGTCGAGGCTCTTCGCGCGCGGCTGCAGCGTAAACATTCCGAGTTTGTCGTCGCCGATAACGGCAGCGAACTTGCCGGGATGGGCTATGCCGCCATGTCCGAGTCACTGGAAAAGACAGCCGTGCTGCACCAGCTGTACGTGCTGCCGAAGCATCAACGCCATGGCGTCGGCCGCGACATGTTCGCGGAGCTCGAGACCTGCTTCCCGGATGCGGAACGCATGCGGGTGGAGGTGGAGCCGCAGAACCTGCACGCGCTCGCCTTTTATCGCGCGCACGGATTTGTGGAAGTCGCAAAAACACCGAGCTGCGGCGACGAGCAGTCCGGCATACCGGCGCTCATCCTCGAAAAGCGTCTTTCCTGACCTTCGACGCCGCTCGCATCGATGCGAGGGAGCCGCTTCGGCCTCGAGGTGTAGGTGAAATGACCCGCAGCCAGGAGCGGAATCACTGGACAAGCCGGAAGCGGCGCGGCATAAGCGGGGGCGAGATTTTGATATCCGGCTGGCTCCCATCGGCCGGTAAAGGACGATGCCTATGAAGCTCCTGCTGCAGATTTTCACCTGGTGGAATGGACAGACGATCGGTACCCGGTTTCACACCTGGCGCCATGGCCAGCGTGTCGGGGAAGACGAATTCGGCAACGTCTACTATCAGGGCGGCATGGACTCCGAGGGCCGGACGCGGCGCTGGGTGATCTACAACGGTCCCGCCGAGGCGTCTGCGATCCCGCCGGGGTGGCACGGCTGGATGCATCACCGCACCGACGTCTCCCCCGCCGACGAGAAATATATTGTTCGCGAATGGCAGAAGCCCCACCGCGCCAACCCGACCGGTACGCCCAATGCCTACCGGCCGAAGGGGTCGATCGCCGGCGCCGGCAAGCGCCCGCGTGTGACAGGCGACTACGACGCCTGGACGCCGCGCTCCTGAGCCAGGGCTCTTCGGGGATCATCCCGTGGCTTGCGGGACGATCACGGCGCAGCCACATTTCGGGTTTAGCGCCTGAAGTCCATCCGGGACTAACAGCAATGTGCGGGGGATTGGCGGTAATGGCGGGTTTCTGTCTGCGGGATTTGATTGGCCGGGGAGGGCGGTTTGCGGCCATTTGCCTTCTCCTTGCTGCGCCGGTGACGTCTACCGTCGAAACCGCGCAGGCGGCACGCCTTTCCAACGCCGTCGCGGTCTTCTCCGGCATCGACAAGATCACCGGCCGCATCACCAGCTTTGACGTCTATATCGGCGAAACGGTGCAATTCGGTGCGCTGCAGGTAACTCCGCGCGTTTGCCACAGCCGCGACGAAACGGAAGCGCCGAAGACGACAACTTTTGTGGAGGTGGACGAAATCACGCTCGACCGCAAGATCCGCCGCATCTTTACCGGCTGGATGTTTGCCGACAGTCCGGGGCTCAATGCCGTCGAGCACCCCGTCTATGACGTTTGGCTGCAGTCCTGCAAGTCTACCTCCGAAGTTCCCCCACCCGACACTGCGGCAAAGCAATAGAGCACTTGACAAGGCGCTCCTCTGCGATCCTTCTCCCTTCGCCTGTCACTGGCGCGACGCAAAGCGTAAGCCTTCCCTTGCGGAGGGCATAATCCTCAAAATTCGAGATTTGGCGTGGCGATCGCTTTCGCGAGCAGAACTTCGTACTGGGCCTTCGGCAGGTCGACTGCGCCGAAGGACTTCAGGTGTTCGGTCGTGAACTGCGTGTCGAGGAGCTGAAACCCCTTCGACCTCAATCGCTCGACCAGATGGACGAGGCAGATCTTGGATGCGTCGGTGCGCCGCGAGAACATGCTCTCGCCGAAAAAGGCTGCGCCGAGTGAAACGCCGTAGAGACCGCCGACGAGCGCGTCTCCCTCCCAGGCCTCGACACTGTGCGCATGGCCCATTTGGTGCAGGGCCGCATAGAGGGAGCGGATCGTGTCGTTGATCCAGGTCGTCGGCCTGTCCGGTGCGGGCTGCGCGCACCCCTCCATGACTTCAGCGAAGGCCGTATCGAAGCGAATGTCGAAGGGACGCCTGCGGATCGCTTTGGCGAGGCTGCGTGAGACGTGAAACCGGTCGAGCGGAATGATGCCGCGGATCTCGGGCTCGACCCAGAAAAGTTCCGGATCGTCGGCCGAGTCGGCCATGGGGAAGAGACCGATCGAGTAGGCGCGCAACAACATGTCCGGCGTGATATCCGGTTGTTTGCTGCGCGTCTCCTTCAATGTCGTATCCTATGCGGATGTTGTGGCCAGATGGTGCTCCAGCCAATGGATATCATAATCGCCGTTTGCGATATCCTGATTGTTGATCAGGTCCTGAAAAAGGGGAAGAGTCGTCTTGATGCCGTCGATGACAAATTCGTCCAGCACGCGGCGTAGCCGCATCATGCATTCGACGCGCGTCCGGCCATGGACGATCAGCTTACCGATCAGGCTGTCATAGTAGGGGGGGATGCGGTAACCCTGATAGGCCCCGCTGTCGACGCGAACGCCGAGGCCGCCCGGCGCGTGGAAATGCGTGATCGTGCCCGGGGAAGGGACGAAGGTGCGCGGATCTTCGGCATTGATGCGGCATTCGATGGCGTGACCGGAGAAGACGATATCCTCCTGCTTGGCAGAGAGGCCGGCTCCGGACGCGACGCGAATCTGCTCGTGCACGAGATCGATCCCGGTGATCGCTTCGGTAATCGGGTGTTCGACCTGCAGGCGCGTGTTCATCTCGATGAAGTAGAACTCGCCGTTCTCGTAGAGGAATTCGATCGTGCCGGCGCCGCGATATTTCAGTTTCTTCATCGCGTCGGCGCAGACCTGACCGATCTTCATGCGCTGTTCGACGTTCAGGGCAGGGGAATTGGCTTCTTCCCAGACCTTCTGGTGGCGGCGCTGCAGCGAGCAGTCGCGTTCGCCGAGATGGATCGCATTGCCTTCGCCGTCCCCGACAACCTGGATTTCGATGTGACGCGGCTTGCCGAGGAATTTCTCCATGTAGACGGCGTCGTTGCCGAATGCGGCCGCCGCTTCGGAACGTGCCGTCGCAACCGCATTTTCGAGCTCCTCCTCGGTGCGGGCGACCTTCATGCCGCGGCCACCGCCACCGGCGGTCGCCTTGATCAGCACTGGGAACCCGATCTGGCGGGCGATCTCCAGGGCATTCTCCGGCTTCACTTCGCCATCGGAGCCCGGAACGACCGGAATGCCGAGTTCTTCCGCCGTCTTCTTGGCGGTGATCTTGTCGCCCATGAGGCGGATGTGCTCGGCAGTCGGTCCGATGAAGGTGATGCCGTGCGCATCGAGGATATCGGCGAACTTGGCGTTCTCCGAGAGGAAGCCGTAACCCGGATGCACCGCATCCGCACCGGTAATCTCACAGGCGGCAACGATCTGATGGATGTTCAGATAGCTCTCGCGCGAAGGCGGCGGGCCGATGCAGACGCTCTCGTCGGCGAGCCGGACATGCATGGCGTCGCTGTCTGCCGTCGAGTGCACGGCTACGGTCGCAATGCCGAGCTCCTTGCAGGCGCGCAGGACGCGCAGAGCAATTTCGCCGCGATTGGCAATGAGGATTTTCGAGATCATCGCCACCGTGCCCTACTCGATCACGATCAGGGGTTCGCCATATTCGACCGGAGCGGCGTCCTGCACGAGAATTTCCGTCACCTTGCCGGAGCGGGGAGCCGGAATCTGGTTCATCGTCTTCATTGCCTCGATGATCAGGATCGTCTGACCTTCCTTCACCACCGCACCGACTTCGATGAAGGGGCGGGAGCCCGGAGCCGGGGCGAGATAGGCGGTGCCGACCATGGGGGCCGTCACTGCGTTCTTGGCGTTGTGACCGCCTTCGGGGGCACCCTGGGGCGCACCAGCCGGCTGGCCGGCGGCAGTGGCGGGCGGCACCTGGTAGGCGGGCATCGCCGGCATGGACATGGCAACAGGCGTGCCGTTCCGCGAAACGCGGATGCGCAGATCGTCCTGCTCCACTTCGATCTCGGTCAGGTCGGTATCGTTGAGGATATTGGCGAGATCACGGATCAGCGCCTGATCGATACCCGGTTTCTTTTCAGCCATGGGATATGAGCCTCGTGTTCTTCTTATTTGGATTTTTCCGTCAGGTTCTTTAGCGCATGCAGCGCCAGAATGTAACTCTGTGCGCCGAAACCGCAGATAACGCCTTTGACGGCTGGCGCGATCATCGACTTGTGCCGGAATTCTTCGCGCGCATGAATATTGGATAGATGCAACTCCACCACGGGGACGGTGATCGCCCGAATGGCATCGTGCATGGCGATGGAGGTATGTCCGTAAGCGGCGGGATTGATGGCGATGCCGACTGCCTTTTCGCCAGCCTCGTGCAACCAGTCGACCAGCGTGCCTTCATGGTTCGACTGCCGGAAGTCGATGTCGAAGCCCAGGAGCTTTGCTTCCTCCTTGCACATGGCTTCGATATCGGCAAGCGTCTTGCCGCCATAGATACCCGGTTCGCGTTTGCCGAGCGCGTTCAGGTTTGGGCCGTTCAGCACAAAGATAGTCGAAGGCATAAGGGATTCCGGTCCGCTGATGGAGGGTTACCTATAGACTGATGGTTCCCCGAGGAAAAGCCCCCTGGGTTCCCGCGGGATTTGTCCACAAGTCGTGCTGTTCCGATAGGCGGAAGCCACCGGCGTGGCGGCGGACCACCGTCAGCAGACGGTCTTGCCGCACGCACGCATGTTGGCGACTTTCTGTTCGATCTCAGGCGCCCCGACAGCGCCGAAGACCGCCTCGTTGCCGACGACATAGGAAGGCGTCCCCGTGATGCCGAGCTCGTTGGCAAGCGTATAGGCTTCGCGCACCGAGGCATCATACGGCCCGTCATCCATCTTTTCGCGCAACTGCGCTTCCGTCACGCCGAGCTTGGCCGCAACGGCGATCGCGGTTTCCTCCGTCGCCCGCTCTTCTGCCCCGAGCAGGGCGCGATGGAAATCGCCATATTTCTCTGGTGCGATCACGCGGAAGGCGGCGCTGACCTTGTGGGCCGCGAGCGAATCCGGTCCGAGAATTGGCAGCTCCTTGAGAACGAAACGGACATTCTTGTCCTTAGCGAGGATGTCGTCCATGTCGGACAAGGCCCGTTTGCAATAGCCGCAGTTGTAATCGAAGAACTCGACGATCGTCACATCGCCATCCGGATTGCCGAGCGCCATGTCGTAGGCGGAATTGAAGATCGCCTTCTTGTTGTCGGCGATAGCCGCCTGGGCGGTCTCCTGCTGCTTCGCCCGTTGCTTGGAGGTGAGCGCTTCCTGCACTTCCAGCATGATCTCCGGATTGGCGAGCAGGTACTCCTTGATGAAGGCGCCGAATTCCTCCTTCTGCTTGGCATCGAGCGCCGCCGCAGGACCGGGCAGGGCGACGCCGGCAGCAAGCGCGATCAGGGATGCTGCGGCAATCATCTTCATCTTGAGCGTCATTCTTTCCTCGTGGTCTGCTGTTCTATGTCGGTCGTGGAGTCCGCACGCTTGCGTCAATGCGCCAGTTTGAAGACGACGACAAGTCCCGGCTTGCGCCGATTGGTTGAAGCATAGGACGTGGCGGGGGCAAACGAAACGGCAAAATGGGCCGAATTGCGGCGTTCGCGGACTTGTGAAGCCGTGAGCGATGGGGCAAAGGGCATCGAGAAACTCGTGAGGACCAGTCATTGGCACAGATGTCGAAACGCAGCGCAGTCGAGCCGTTCCACGCCATGGATGTGCTGGCCGAAGCCACGCAGCGGCGCGATTCCGGCCACCCGGTCATATCCATGGCGGTCGGTCAGCCCGCGCATCCGGCGCCGAAAGCTGCACTCGATGCAGCAAGGCGGGCGCTCGATCACGGTCGGCTCGGCTATACGGACGCTCTTGGGACACTCGCCTTGAAGAGGGCGATTGCCGCTCACTATCACAGCCGGCACGGCATCACACTCGATCCGCGGCGAATTGCGGTGACGACCGGATCATCGGCCGGGTTCAATCTCGCTTTTCTCGCCCTGTTCGATCCGGGCGATCGCGTGGCCATCGCCCGCCCGGGCTATCCCGCCTATCGCAACATCATGGCCGCGCTCGGCCTCGAAGTGGTCGAGATCGAAGCCAATGCCGAGGCCGGGTTCACTTTGACCCCGGACAGCATCGAGCGTGTTGCGGCACGTGGCGGAAGACCGCTGAAGGGCGTGCTTCTCGCAAGCCCCGCGAACCCGACGGGACGGTGACCGCCAAGGCGCAGCTGAAGGCGCTCGCCGATTATTGCCGGGACCACTCGATCGCCTTCATTTCCGATGAGATCTATCACGGCCTTACTTTCGCCGGGGAGGAGACGACGGCACTTGAAGTCGCCGACGACGCCGTCGTGATCAACTCATTCTCCAAATATTACTGTATGACCGGTTGGCGCATTGGCTGGATGGTTCTGCCCGAGGGGCGAGTGCGTGCCTTCGAGCGCATTGCGCAGAGCCTCTATATCTCGCCGCCGGAGCTATCACAGATTGCCGCGGAGGCGGCTCTCGGCGCGCATGAGGAGCTTGACGGCTACAAGCGCGCCTATGCCGCGAACCGGGCATTGCTGCTCGAACGGCTGCCGCAGATCGGCTTTTCGATCGCCTCGCCGATGGACGGCGCATTTTACGCCTATGCGGATGTCAGCCGCTTCACCAATGACAGCATGGCCTTCGCCCGTCGGATGCTGGCCGAGATCGACGTTGCGGCAACGCCCGGCTTCGACTTCGATCCCGTCGAAGGGCATCGCACCATGCGCTTTTCCTATGCGGGCGCGGCTACCGAGATGGAGGAGGCGATGAACCGCATTGCGCGTTGGCTCGCCTAAGGCGTATCGAGATTCGGGCCGCCCGCGACACTTGTTTGATTTCCTCATTCCTGTGCTTGTCACAGGAATCCAGCCAGACCAAGTCCTTGGGCTGAAAGAACGCTTCCCGCGCCGCAGACGCGGCGCTGCTGGATCTCTGTGACAAGCACAGAGATGAGATGAGGAGAGATTGCAGCCCGCCGAAAAATTCTTACAGCGCCGCGCGTCTTATGAGACGCGCAAAGGTTGCCTTCCGCGCGGGTAGTTACGCCGGATTTTACCAATTGCCGGGGTCTGCAGTGTGATCGACACTGGCAAATTCATCTGCCTTTTTCCGGTCAAGTGTCAGGCTGGTTGCAATCTTCGTTTCATCCGTGACCGAATAATGCAGAGGGGCCGGCCCGTTGGTCAGTTGCTGATACATGAGCAGGGCGGCCTCCTCGGCGGTGTCGGCTTCGAACTCTTCCGTAACGATGACTGTGAACTTGTGCATGGCCTTGTCCTCCCTGCGGGAGAGTATAGTGCCGGATGAGGAAGAGTGTGTGCGGCTTTCCGTTCGGAAAGCGCGGAGTTTTCAAAGGGGCAGCTCACACCTGAGCCGCAACGCGGCCCAGCTATGAAAAAAGCCCGGATCGCTCCGGGCTTTTTTTCTTTGCTTCTTAGAAGAAACCGCGGCGCTGCCACCAGCCGCCCTTTTTGGGTTTTGTCGGCTCCTCTTCGCCCTCGCCCTTGCTGGACGTCACGACCGGCTCGGTAGCGATCGCCGACAGATCCCGGTTTGCGCGCGCAGGCTTTGCGCCTTCCAGATCGGCAACAGCTTCCTCCACGGCCTCAGGAGCGGCTTCGGCTGCCTCGGGTTGGGCCTCGACGGCCTTCTCGGCTACTTCGTCGACACTCTCGGCCGGCTCCTCGGCCTTGACTGCTTTCTTGCGGCTGCGCCGGGGTTTTGCCGGTTTCGGCTCCTCGGCTGCTGCCTCGACGGCAGCGGCTGCCGCGATATCCGGTGACGTCTCCTCGGCTGCCGCGGCTGGAGGCGCTTCCGCCCCTGCGTCGTCGACGGCCCCTTCGCCGGCTTCTGCCGCCATACCGGTCTCGCCTTCGGCTTCAGCCAGTTCGTCCTGACGACTGCGGCGGCCACCACGCTTGCCGCGGCGGCGACGCTTGCGCTTCTGCTCGCTATCGCCATTCAGGGCATCCGTAGCGTCGCCTTCATCTTCGGCATCGTCCACGGCGCCTTCGTCGCCGGTCTCGTCCTCAGCCGCGTCGGCGGCGTCGGCAAAGGCTTCGTCCGCGCCCTGACCCGCACCCTTGCCGCGCCGGCGGCGACGACGCTTGCGCTTGCGCCCGCCTTGTTCGTCGGCCTGCCCCTTTTTCTGGTCCTGACGCTCGGCAGCAATCTCTTCCGCTTCCTCTTCGTCGGACTCCTCCTCGATGAGGACCTCTTCTTCGTCTTCCGGCTCCGGCTCGAACTGCAGGATCTGGTCGATCCTCACCGGGTTCTCGACCGGTTCACCGCGATCGATCGCGAAGTGCTGCGCACCGACATGGGCGTCCGCTTCGATGAAGATGGAGACACCGAAGCGCTGTTCGTAATCCGTGATCGAACTGCGCTTCTGATTGAGCAGGTAAAGCGCGATATCGGGTGTCGTCCGCACGCTGATGTCGTGCGTGGTGTTCTTGAGCAGATGCTCCTCGATGCCGCGCAGGACATGCAGGGCGACGGAGGATTGCGAGCGAATATGGCCCGTGCCATTGCAGTGCGGGCAGGTCTGCATCGTGCTTTCCAGCACCGAGGCGCGGATGCGCTGGCGGGACATTTCGAGGAGGCCGAAATGCGAGATGCGGCCGACCTGGATACGGGCCCGATCGTTCTTGAGGCAATCCTTGAGCTTCTTCTCGACAGAGCGGTTGTTCCGCTTTTCTTCCATGTCGATGAAGTCGATCACGATCAGGCCGGCAAGGTCGCGAAGGCGCAATTGCCGCGCTACTTCCTCGGCAGCCTCGAGATTCGTCTGGAGAGCCGTATCCTCGATCGAGTGCTCGCGCGTCGAGCGACCGGAGTTCACGTCGATGGAAACGAGAGCTTCGGTCTGGTTGATGATGATGTAGCCGCCCGACTTCAGCGTCACCTGCGGCTGCAGCATGCGATCGAGCTGGGCTTCGATGCCGGAGCGCGAGAAGATCGGATGCACGTCGCGATAGGGCTGCACGACCTTCGCGTGGCTCGGCATCAGCATCTTCATGAAGCCCTTGGCTTCCTTGTAGCCTTCCTCGCCCGAAACGACGATCTCGCTGATGTCCTTGTTGTAGAGGTCGCGGATCGATCGCTTGATAAGGCTGCCCTCCTCGTAGACGAGGCAGGGGGCAGTCGAGTTCAGCGTCAGCGTCCGGACGTTCTCCCACAGGCGCATGAGATATTCGAAGTCGCGCTTGATCTCGACTTTCGTGCGATTGGCTCCGGCGGTGCGCAGGATCACACCCATCCCCTGCGGCACGTCGAGGCCGCGGGCGATCTCCTTCAGACGCTTGCGGTCCTGCAGGTTCGTGATCTTGCGCGAAATGCCGCCGCCACGCGCCGTGTTCGGCATGAGAACGGAGTAGCGGCCGGCGAGCGAAAGATAGGTCGTGAGTGCTGCACCCTTGTTACCGCGCTCTTCCTTCGCGACCTGCACCAGCAGGATCTGCCGGCGCTTGATCACTTCCTGGATGCGGTATTGCTTGCGCGGCTTGCGGATATGACGATCCGCCACCTCTTCCATGGCATCTTCGGCGCCGACGGATTCGATGATTTCCTTTTCGCCATCGTGATTGTCGTCGTCATCGTCGTCGTCACGCTGACGGCGCGCGTCGATATCCTCGGAGATCGAGTCGGTATCGACCACCGCGGCCATTTCGTTCTTGTCGCCTTCGCCGTCTTCCGAGGGGCCGCTTTCAGGCGCCACGGGCTCTTCGCCGGCCTTCGGCTTCGCGCGACGGGTACGCTTCGGCTTGGCCTTGGGCTTCTCAGCAGCGGCCTCGGCGGCTTCTCCGGCTGCCTCGGCGGCTTCGGCCTGTGCCACGACTTCCGCAACCGTATCGCCAGCCGGCGCGAATTTCTGTTCCGCCACGGTGTCGTTCGGCTCGTCATCGTCGCGGCGAGCCTCTTCGGCTTCCGCCTTCAACAGGGCCTGCCGATCGGCGAGGGGGATCTGGTAGTAGTCGGGATGGATTTCGGCAAAGGCCAGAAACCCGTGGCGATTGCCACCGTAATCGACGAAGGCCGCCTGTAGCGACGGCTCCACTCTGGTTACCTTCGCCAGGTAGATATTGCCGCGGATCTGCTTCTTATGTTCCGATTCGAAATCGAATTCTTCTATGCGGTTCCCGCGTACGACAACGACGCGCGTCTCCTCTGAGTGAGACGCATCGATAAGCATTTTCTCTGCCATCTAAGCTGTGCTCCTCGGCGCGGCGGGACGACAGACAAATTGCCTTTTTCAAGAAGGCTGTCGAAGACGTCGGAGGCTGCGCCGGATATGAAAGGTCCTGTTTGGCGCAAGCGATGGTGCAGCAGCCAGACGGCAGCCGGAACGCCAAGGTTCCGGGGCCGCCCTACTTCTGACCGATACTGCTGTGTCACATCAAAGACCAAACAAGAATGCCAATGTCCTGGACCTCTGGAAGAGGCCCGATGAATGCGCCCGCTTGCGGGCATCCGGTGAAATTCACCATCAAGAACTCCGGCCACCGCCGGAAATTTGCGAACCAGTATACGGAGGAGGAAATGCGGCGACGGCGGATGAATTCCTGCGGCCGCGGAAGCTTGATACGGTTGCAACCGGTTGTTCCGGCTCGATCACTCCCTGGCGCCAAAGCTCGTCTAAAAGCTCCGGCTGCCCGGCCGACGATTCTATCCCGTCAACACTTTCTCCTTGTGACGCTTTTATGTTTTCCATGTCACATTGGCAAGGGAAAAGCCTTTGCCGCCACAATATTGATCGATTCGCTTGCGCGGGTGTAACCGGACCTTCAGGGGAAGACAGTGCCGGCTGACGGGGCGGAGCGGCGGCCCCCGTGTCAAGCTTTGGTTAACCCTGAGGGTTCATTGGTTGGGGGGCAGATAAGGGGTGCCGGGGAGACCTTTGTCGGTACATTGATTGGATGGATGCGGGGGTTCAGGTGAAGCGTTCGGCAACTAGGCTGTGTTCCATGAAGGCGATCGGGTGTCATCGCGGCATGCGCATGCTCGTCGCTGCCTTTGGTGCCGTTTTGCTCCTCTTGTCACCCGTGGCAGGCGTGCGTGCCGGCGAGCCGGTGCCTCTCCTCGCCTATGCCGCGCGGATTGCCGGCGACGATGCCCGCACGCGCCTGGTCATCGAATTCGATCGCGAGCCGGCCTTCTCGATCCACTACGTCGCCAATCCCTTTCGCGTCATCGTCGACCTGCCGGAAACGTCGTTCGGACTGAAGCCGGAGAGCCTGCAGCCTCGCGGGTTGTTCGACGCCATCCGATATGGCGGAATGGGGGCAGGAGCATCGCGGCTTGTGCTCTCCGCCAAGGGGCCGACGGAGGTGACCCATGCGGAAGTGAAGCCGGTGGAGGACGGGAAGGGCTTTCGCCTCGTGCTCGACTCGGAAAGGATCGGCCAGGACCGCTTTGACAAGCTCCTGGCCGAGCAGCAGTGGACAGGCACGGTGCCCTCCGCCAAGACCGACCGGCCGGCCGCGGCGCCGCCCCCGAAGGCCGGCGTATTCGTGGTTGCGATAGATGCCGGACATGGCGGAATCGATACCGGTGCGATCGGCGGCGTCACGAAAACCGAAGAGAAGCATCTGACCCTGGCCTTCGCGAAGGAGCTGGTGGAACGGCTCAATCACGAACCCGGCATCGAGGCGTTTCTGACGCGGGACCGCGACGAATTTCTCTCGCTGCCTCAACGCGTGCAGATCGCACGCCAGCGAGGCTCCAACCTGTTCATTTCGGTTCACGCCGACACATTGCGGCAAAAGGATATTCGCGGCGCCACGGTCTACACGATCTCCGACAAGGCGTCCGACCACCTTGCGGCTGATCTTGCTGCACGCGAGAATCTCTCCGACGAGATTGCCGGGATTCCGCTTGAAAGCGAGCCGGCGGAAGTCGCGGACATCCTCATCGATCTCACCCGCCGCGAAACGCAGGCCTTCTCGGTCAATCTCGCCCGAAGCGTCATTTCCTCGTTCGAAGGGCAGATCAAGCTGATCAACAATCCGCACCGCCATGCGGGGTTCCGGGTCCTGCAGGCGCCGGATGTGCCCTCGGTGCTGCTTGAGCTCGGCTTCCTGTCGAACAAGGAAGATGAGAAGCAACTGCTCGATGCGGAATGGAGAAAGAAGGTATCCACGCTGCTTGCAGACGCCGTGCAGCGATACCGGAACACCGCGGTTGCAAACGGCGGTTGAGTGCGCTGGGCGTTCCGGGATCGCTGATTTCGTCCCGTCCGACGCCACCGAGTGGGGATGTGATTTGTGTCGAGCCGGTAACAGCGATATGCTTTTCAGCAGATGCGCACTGTATAATCCGATAACAGCCCTATTTTACTCACAATCCGGGCCCCTTAGGGGGAGGGCGTCCCGATTTGTTGGGAAACGGTGTTGATGCTTCAGGTTCCTGGCCATAAGAGGGAGCCCAAACGCGTATAACTGCAAATGCCAGACGATTTCTTTGGAAGAGTTTGGCGGGGTCGGCTTTCTTCGCGGAAAACGAGCGTTCGGGCATTCGGCGACCTCGCAATGGGACGATAATAAGATACCGGTACCTGACTGATGATCAGACTGATTGGATATTTTTTCGGCATTGGCGCGTTTCTGCTGCTTGGCACAGCCGCGGCCGTCGCGATCTATCTTGGCGCCATCACGAAGGACCTGCCCGATTACGAGGTGCTGGCCAATTATGCACCGCCGGTGACGACGCGCTTCCATGCGGGTAACGGCGCGTTGATGGCCGAATATGCGCGCGAGCGCCGGCTGTATCTGCCCATTCAGGCAATACCCGATCGCGTCAAGGCCGCATTCATCTCGGCGGAAGACAAGAACTTCTACCAGCATCCCGGCATCGACGTGACGGGGCTTGCGCGCGCCATCGCCGTAAACCTGCAGAATTTCGGCTCCGGTCGGCGCCCGGTCGGCGCGTCGACGATCACACAGCAGGTCGCCAAGAATTTCCTTCTGAGCTCCGACCAGACGCTAGATCGCAAGATCAAGGAAGCAATCCTCTCCTTCCGCATCGAACAGGCCTACAGCAAGGACCGCATTCTCGAGCTCTATCTCAACGAGATTTTCTTCGGGCTGAATTCCTACGGCATCGCCGGGGCGGCGCTGACCTATTTCGACAAGTCGGTGACGGAACTGACGATTGCCGAGACCGCCTATCTTGCGGCCCTGCCCAAGGGGCCGGCCAATTATCACCCGTTCCGCAAGGTCGAGGCTGCGATCGAGCGCCGCAACTGGGTGATCGATCGGATGGTCGAAAATGGTTACGTCACCAAGGCTGACGGCGAGGAGGCAAAGCAGCAACCGCTCGGCGTCAAGCCGCGCCGCGGCGGCGCGCACCTCTTTGCCTCCGACTTCTTCGCCGAGGAAGTGCGTCGCCAGATCATCCAGAAATACGGCGACAAGGCCCTTTACGAGGGCGGACTTTCCGTCCGTACGTCGCTGGACCCGCGGCTGCAGATTGCGGCACGCAAGGCGCTTCAGGACGGGCTTTTGAGCTACGACGAGCGGCGGGGTTTCCACGGTCCGGTGAAGACGATCGAGATCGGCGGCGACTGGGGCGAGCCGCTGAGCAAGATCCCCATGCTCAGCGACGTGCCGGAATGGAAACTGGCGGTCGTGCTCTCGGTCGATAGCGAAGGCGCCGAAATCGGCATCCAGCCGGACAAGGAAGTCTCGGGCAAGATCGTGCCTGAACGGGTGACCGGGCGTATTGCCGCCAAGAACATGCAGTGGGCCTATCGCTCCGCGGGCGGAAAACGCAAGAGCGCCAAGTCGCCGGAGGAGGTCTTCGGGCCGGGCGACGTCGTCTATGTCGAGCCGCTGGAGGAGCCCGGCGAATACCGGCTGCGCCAGCCGCCGAAGGTTCAGGGCGGATTGGTCGCGATGGACCCGCATACCGGCCGCGTGCTGGCGATGGTCGGCGGGTTCTCCTACGGACAGTCCGAGTTCAACCGAGCGACGCAGGCGATGCGCCAGCCCGGTTCCGCCTTCAAGCCCTTCGTCTACGCGGCCGCCCTCGACAACGGCTATACGCCGGCATCGGTCATTCTGGATGCGCCCATCGAGATCGTCGCGGGCGGTCAGGTCTGGCGGCCCGAAAACTACGGCGGCGGCTCTGCCGGACCGTCGACGCTCCGCCTCGGCATCGAAAAATCGCGCAACCTGATGACGGTCCGGCTTGCCAACGACCTGGGCATGAACATCGTCGCCGAATATGCCGAACGTTTCGGGATCTACGACAAGATGGCACCGCTTCTTGCGATGTCGCTCGGTTCCGGCGAAACGACGGTGCTGCGTCTCGTTTCCGCCTATGCCGTCATCGCCAATGGCGGCAAGCAGATCAAGCCGTCGCTGATCGACCGGATTCAGGACCGTTACGGCAAGACCATCTTCCGCCACGAGGACCGGGCCTGCGAGAATTGCAATGCCGACGATTGGGACGCTCAGGAAGAACCGGTGCTGATCGACAATCGTGAGCAGGTCCTCGATCCGATGACCTCCTACCAGATCACTTCCATGATGGAAGGCGTCGTCGCGCGGGGGACCGCGGCAGGCAAGATCAAGCTCGATCGCCCCGTCGCGGGCAAGACCGGCACGACCAATGACGAGAAGGACGCTTGGTTCGTGGGTTACACTCCCGACCTCGTCGCGGGGCTCTATCTAGGCTTCGACGATCCGGCACCGCTCGGTCGCGGGGCGACCGGCGGCGGCCTGTCGGCACCGATCTTCAACGCCTTCATGCAGAAGGCCGTGGAGGGTACCCGTCCCGGCAAGTTCGTGGTGCCGGAAGGCATGAGCCTCATTCCCGTCAACCGCAAGACCGGCATGGCGGCCGTCGAGGGCGAGCGGGACACGATCATCGAAGCCTTCAAGCCGGGCACCGGCCCTGCGGACACCTTCTCGGTCATCGGCGACCTCGACGAATATGCACCGCCGGAAGAAATATTGAGAACCTCGCCGCAGGCCAACCAGGCAGTAACCTCCGGCTCCAACGGACTGTTCTGACCCCTTTCCATTGCGCGCAATGCCCGTCGCCTTTACATCGGCGGCGGGCATCGCTATTTGACCGTCACGTTCGAAAAATCACCTGAAGAAGCAGGATCATGCGCAGCGAAATTGAGAACATCGTCGACGAAATCAAGCAGGCCATAAGCCTGCTGAGGAGGCATCTTTGACTGGGATCAGGCGGTAAGACGACTGGACTGGTTGAACAACAAGGCGGAAGATCCGGCGCTCTGGAACGACGCGGCCGAGGCGCAGAAACTGATGCGGGAGCGCCAGCAGCTCGACGACGGCATCAATGGCCTGCGCCGCTTCGAGCAGCAGCTCAACGACAACATCGAGCTCATCGAACTCGGTGAAGAGGAGGGCGATTCGGCGATCGTCTCGGAGGCCGAGGAAGCGCTTCGCCAACTGCGCGGCGAGGCGGCGAAGAAGCAGGTCGAGGCCATGCTTTCGGGCGAGGCCGACCAGAACGACACCTATCTCGAAGTCCATTCGGGCGCCGGCGGCACGGAAAGCCAGGACTGGGCGAACATGCTGCTTCGCATGTATACCCGATGGGCCGAACGCCAGGGCTACAAGGTCGAGCTCATGGAAATACAGGACGGGGAAGAAGCGGGCATCAAATCCGCCACGCTCCTCGTCAAGGGGCACAATGCCTATGGCTGGCTGAAGACGGAATCGGGCGTGCATCGCCTCGTCCGCATTTCTCCCTATGACAGCAACGCTCGCCGTCATACGTCCTTTTCGTCCATCTGGGTCTATCCCGTGGTGGACGAATCGATCCAGATCGACATCAACGAAAGCGATTGCCGGATCGATACCTACCGTTCCTCGGGCGCCGGCGGTCAGCACGTCAACACCACCGATTCGGCCGTGCGCATCACGCATATGCCGAGCGGCATCGTGGTGCAGTGCCAGCAGGAACGCTCGCAGCACAAGAACCGCGCCAAGGCATGGGACATGCTTCGTGCGCGGCTTTACGAGGCCGAATTGAAGAAGCGCGAGGAGGCGGCCAACGCCGAGGCGGCATCGAAGACCGATATCGGCTGGGGCCACCAGATCCGCTCCTACGTCCTGCAGCCCTACCAGCTGGTGAAGGACCTGAGGACAGGCGTCGAAAGCACCAGCCCCGGCGACGTGCTCGACGGTGAACTGAACGAGTTCATGGAGGCAGCCCTTGCGCATCGCGTCAGCGGCGGCGCGGATGCGGCCGTCGACGACCTGAGCTGATAGCCTTTGCCCCGGGGTTAAGGCGCATGCGCGGCGTTCGGTCTACGCGGAAAGCCGCCCCTCATCCCGCTGCCGCGACCTTCTCCCCGTTCTGACGGGGAGAAGGGACATGCGGGTCCGCCCTGTGCTCCTTCTACGCCGGTCCTATGCTCCTTCTATGATGGAAAGGGGGCTGGACTTTTGCGGCTTGTCCCTTCGCCCCGCTTGCGGGGAGAAGGTGCCGGCAGGCGGATGAGGGGGCGAAGTTCAGTGCTCACATCTTTGACCCTCAATTCGTCGCCCGCTCGATCTTTATGTCCCCGAGGTCGTCTATGAGTACCGTCCAGGACTCGGGCTCGGTCGCGCCAGCGTCGGTCTTGAGATAGACCGTCGCAAACATTCCCGGCTGCGGCGTGATCCCCGTCGAGGTTTCGGGGCGAATATCGGTGACATAGGGTTTCAGCGCCGTGAATTCCTCGAGTTCCGCGGAGGAAACCACCTCGGGGCCGGTAGGAGTGGAGGCGATCTGCTGCAGATGGACCTGCGCGGTGCCGTCCTCCTGACGAATGGCAATCAGTTTATAATAGCCGCGCCGCCCACCGGGCGCCGCAGTCTTCGCACTGTCGCCGCCATCCGTGCTTTCGTCCGGCTGCAGCGCGCCCCCGCTCTCCTCCCAAAAGCCCGTGCTCGTCACGAAGATGACGTTCGGTGGCAGGAGGTCGCTTTCCTGGGCGCACAATCCGCCTGCGGGCAGGGTCAGGCAGAGCGCTATGAGCAGGGCCTTGTGCATTGTGGATATCCTTACGCCGGGACCGCGAGGCACGCTACCGCACGCGATCATACCATATCGGTCCTGCAACGTGTGATTTCAATTGGAGAACTGCTCGGCCAGGATGCGATCGGACCAGGAATGGTCCGGATCCGAAAGAATCCGCGCAGTGAGCTTCTCCGATTCGGCGATGCGGACATGCACGACGGACTTGACTTCCTGGTGATCGGCCACGGCGTTGACCGGTCGCTTGTCGGCCTCGAGGATTTCGATGTCCACCGTCACGTGATTCGGCAACAGCGCCCCGCGCCAGCGCCGCGGCCGGAAGGGGCTGACGGGCGTCAACGCCAGAAGCGGCGCTTCCAGCGGCAGGATCGGCCCGTGCGCAGAAAGATTATAGGCGGTGGAGCCCGCAGGGGTCGCCAGAAGCAGCCCGTCGCAGGTCAATTCGTCGAGCCGCGTCTTTCCGTCCACGATGACCTTCAGCTTCGCGGCCTGGTAGGACTGACGGAAAAGGTAAACCTCGTTGATGGCAAGCGCGGTGAACTTGTCGCCGTTGACGTCCGTGGTGCGCATCTCCAGCGGATGAAATGCGTTTTCGTCCGCATTGGCGATGCGCTGATGCAGGTTCTCGGTGCTGTAGCGGTTCATCAGGAACCCGACCGAGCCGCGGTTCATCCCGTAGACGAGCTTGCCGGTATTCATCGTCCTGTGCAGCGTGTGCAGCATGAAGCCGTCGCCGCCGAGCGCCACGATCACGTCAGCCTTGTCCGCATCATGATCCCCATAGACGGCCCTGAGATCCTCGGCCGCCTTCTGCGCTTCTTCTGCCGGCGATGCGATGAAGGCGAGGGAGTTGAAGTTGCGGGCCATGAACTCAGTCCGTCTGTCATTGCGGGGGCAGGGGCGCTTCCGCTTGTTTTCGCGTCAATCAGGCGGGTGGCGCTGTAGACCGCCACGGTCGCTTTTTCTGGCACGGCCTCGGCGCGAACGCACCCGAAAAATTGGGAGAAGCTGCATTTTTGCTTTACACCGGGGGAGAATATGGTAACTCCCAGCGCTAATATGCCCTTATAGCTCAGTTGGTAGAGCGGCTGATTTGTAATCAGTAGGTCGGGAGTTCGAGTCTCTCTGGGGGCACCATATCTTATTCAGCGCGTTACTCATCTTGAAGTCCCCCGGATTTCGCCAAGTACCTCCCTATGCCGATCATAGGCGCCCATAGGCGCCTCGAGAACGCTTGGTTTCGAGGCGGATATGCGCGGGAGGTACGAAACAACACCTCAAATGTCGAACGACGCGGCTGGCCTCGGGTCGACCTCGCGGCAGCGCTCCAGCGCCTTGATCAGATTTTCCGCCAGAAAGTCGATGAGGGCGCGGGTCGCGGGCAGCAGGCCGTGGCGCGAGGGGAAGACGAGGTGGACCATGACGTTGCCGGAGGTCCATTCCGGCAGGACCGGAACAAGGGCGCCGGTTCGGAAGGCGCGCTCGCAAATATGGTCGGGCAGCAGCGCGATGCCCATGCCTTCGATGGCCGCGCGCTCGAGGATCAGGAAATCGCTGCAGCCGACGACGGGCCGGTGAGCGATCTCGATCGTTCCCCCGGTTGCGTGTACGAGCCGCCAGACATCATTGGGATGCTCTTCGTTCATCGACAGCGTCGGCATTTGCGAGAGATTGTCGGTCGTGATCTCGCCGACGCGTGCGAGAAGGGTCGGGCTGGCGGCGAGGCGTTCTCGCACCTCGCCGAATTTTCGGACGATCAGCTGGCTGTCGGTGTCGAGCTGGTCGCGCGCGCGCAAGGCCACGTCGATCCGTTCCTCGATGAGATCGATCCGCCGGTTGGAGGCGGTGATCAACAGGCGGACACCCGGATATCGGCGGTGAAAGGCGGGCAGGATGTCGGCGAGCATCGGTGTGAAGCCGATAGGACAGGCGAGCCGGACGACGCCCGTCGGCTCGGCGCGCACTGCGGCGATCTCGGCTTCGGCTGCGGCCACGCCGTCGAGCAACCCCTGGGCGTGCTCGTAAAAGACCCGGCCGATTTCGGTCATCCGAAGCTTGCGCGTCGAGCGCTCGAGCAGACGCACACCCAATTGCTCCTCCAAACGTGCAACATGTTTGCTGAGCTTGGATTTCGGCACGTTCAGGTCGCGCGCGGCGGCGCTGAAGCCATTATGTTTGACGACTGCGGCGAATAGCGCGATATCGTTGAGATCCTGCATGAGTGCCTCCCATCAAAGGCGGTATCGACGATTGGTGCGGCTCCTCGTCGATTGGAGGGTGACGAGCGGAGCCCAGGTGGCCACCTGTTCGCGATATATGCCGAATTGTTTCCCTGGGGAAACGGAATGTCAAATATTCGCTGACTTATCGAAGTATTGTTTGCAGATCATATGTGATGCACCGCAACGCAAACAAAGGTGCTTCCAATGAAAATCCTTCACATCGACTCCGGCATTCTCGGCGAACACTCCGTCTCCCGCCGCCTGACGTCGGCAATCGTCTCGCAGCTCAAGGCCGACCGGCCCGATGCAGAGATCACCTATCGGGATCTCGCATCCGAACGCGTTCCGCACCTGACCGGCGCACAGATCATGGCGCCTGCAGATCTCGAAGGTGTCGACGCCGCTTTGGCCGCCGACGTTCGCATCGGCCGCCAGATGCTCGAGGAATTCCTGGCTGCCGACACGGTCGTCGTCGGTGCGCCGATGTACAACTTCTCGATCCCGAGCCAGCTCAAGGCGTGGATCGACCGTTTGGCCGTTGCCGGCAAAACGTTCCGCTATACCGAAGCAGGACCGGAAGGCCTCGCCAAGGGCAAGAAGCTGATCGTCGCCTCCACCCGTGGCGGTCATTACTCGGTCGCCCCGGCTTCCGCCATGGACCACCAGGAAACCTATCTGCGGTCGGTCTTCGGTTTCTTCGGCATAACGGACATCGAGTTCATCCGCGCAGAGGGCCTGAATCTCGGTGCCGACCAGAAGCAGTTCGCCATCGCCGAAGCCGAAAAGACGATTGCCGAAGGTAACGTTCTCAAGCTCGCGAGCTAATCATTCGGCCGGCGCTGCGGCGCCGGTTCGTTGCGGAGGATGCCGGCCGAGCGATCAGCCGGCATTCTCCGTTTCTGATCGGGTCGAAACTGCGCTATTCTGTCGGGTATGAAATGCGTGCGCGCCCTGCGGTTTCTGGCGTTGTCGCTCACGGCCGTCGCCCTGACGGCCGGAAGTGTTTCCGCGTCTGCGCCGGGCGGGCAGTGCACCTGCCGTCACCGCGACGGAGCGAAATACGAACTCGGGCAGACTGCCTGCATTCGCATCGGCGATCTCTCCTATCTCGCGCGTTGCGAAATGAACCTCAACGTCACGACATGGAAAAGATTGCGGGACGGCTGTCCGACGGCCGGGCTCGCCGTGACGATCGTCCCGTCGGCTCCTATCCCCTAAGATGATGTCTTGCCGCGTACATCGCGATTGCGGCGGCATTCGACACGTTCAGCGACTTGATCGCGCCGGGCATGTCGAGGCGGGCGAGTGCCTTGACCGTCTGCCGAGTCTTCTGGCGCAGGCCCTTGCCCTCCGATCCGAGCACGAGCGCGATCTTGTCGCCGGCGAACGTGCCTTCGAGCGGCTGCGGTCCCTCGGAATCGAGGCCGATCGTCATGAAGCCGAGTTCGTGGAGCTCTTCGAGGGTGTCGGCGAGATTGGTGATCTGAATATAAGGAATGAGTTCCAGCGCGCCCGAGGCCGATTTCGCCAACACACCTGATTCGGTTGGACTGTGGCGCATCGTCGTAATGAGGGCGCCTGCGTCGAAGGCGACCGCCGAGCGCATGATCGCTCCGACATTGTGGGGGTCGGTCACCTGATCGAGAACGAGAATCAAGGGGCAGTCGCGAAGAGCTCCGAGCTTGCGGTGCGGCAGAGGCTGCGTCTCCAGCATCACGCCCTGGTGAATGGCATCGGGCCCGAGTACCCGGTCAAGCTCCTGCGGCGATACGGTCTCGGTCGGGAAGGGGAGCGCAGTGAGATCTCCGAGCTCCAGGCGTGCGGCGGCGTTTTGCGTGACCGAGAGGCGGATGATGCGGCGCTCCGGATTGTCGAGGGCGGCGCGGACCGTGTGCAGGCCGTAGAGGAGCACCTGGTCTGGGGCGAGTGCCGGCGGCTTCCAGTCGGCGGACAGCTTTCCGCGCTTGTCCTGGCGCGGAGTCGGAATCTCGCCGCGTTCGCGCCTTGCGTCCCGGTGCGCGCGGCGAAGATTTGCATAATGGGTGTCTCTGGCGCTCTTGTCGCCGGTCTTGTCCTTGCTCATGCCGGTCTTATAGTGAGCTTCGCCTCGGGTTGAAACTGATTTCGGAAAATCGCCGCTGCGGCCGGCTGTGGAGAAATTCTGAAAATTTGCATTTCGCCGTGTTGACAGGACGAATGCAGGCGGTCATATACCCGGCGCAGATCGAGGGGCGGCGACAAACGACGCCGGTTCTTACGCGATCTCAAATGCTTGGTCGATTGATCCCGACAGAAAAATGGAGGGATGCCCGAGTGGTTAAAGGGGACGGACTGTAAATCCGTTGGCTCAGCCTACGTTGGTTCAAATCCAACTCCCTCCACCATTCTGCTTCAGGATCGAAGGCCCGCGGGTATAGCTCAATGGTAGAGCAGCAGCCTTCCAAGCTGAATACGCGGGTTCGATTCCCGCTACCCGCTCCAGCTTCTTTTTCAAAGCATCGCAAAAATTCCGCTGCGGTTTAGGTTTGCGCCGCATGTGGCTGTTCGCGCTCGTTATTTCGTCCTGAGGCGTTACGCTTTGGGTGATTCTGCTGCCGCTTGTCACTGCCTTTCTAAAGAGGCGAGACCTTGCCGTTCCGGCGCACGCAATTAAGTCTTGCGCAAATGCGACGAAACCCTTAAACGGCTCGACAAACCGGCCCCGCCGGCTGATCCATCAGATTTGACCACAGGAAGCGTACCCATGGCAAAGAGCAAATTTGAGCGCAATAAGCCGCACGTCAACATTGGCACGATTGGCCACGTTGACCATGGCAAGACGTCGCTGACGGCAGCGAT
>ATWE01000006.1 GCA_000421085.1 Ensifer sp. USDA 6670 | reverse complement strand
CGGCGCTGTTGGACACTTTCAGTCTGCCGCTCACCGGGTAGGTGGCGACGTCAAGCCATATCTTGCCGGTATCGATACCGGCCGCTTTCATGCTAATCTCGTTCATCCTTGTCGTCCCTGCCTTGCATACGAACCAGGTTGTTCCAGCAACCATTCGGGCCACGATGAGGAACCGACCGCGATCCTGCTTCTCCGTAACCCTCAAAGGTTCTGGTGCCGGCGATCCGACGGTCGGCGCCTTTGGCCGGGCGGACACCCGGCCAAAGGCATACCGAAGCCTATACAACATCTCTTATGCAAGGTGCCGGCAGGCGGTTGAGGGGCTCATCGGGCCCGCAGTGTCAGGCCCACTCGCCTTTGCGCATGACGGGCACACGGGCGCCGTCCGCACGAACCCCGTCGATGTCCACCTCGCCGGAGCCGATCATCCAGTCGATGTGGATGAGGCTGGAATTGCCGCCCTGGGCGCGGATCTGCTCCTGGCTGAGGCTTGCGCCGTCGAGGAAGCACTTCGAATAGCACTGGCCGAGCGCGATGTGGCAGGAGGCGTTCTCGTCGAAGAGGGTGTTGTAGAAGAGGACGCCGCTTGCCGAGATCGGCGAGGAATGGGGCACAAGCGCCACTTCGCCGAGCCTGCGCGCGCCCTCGTCGGTGTCGAGCACCTTGTTCAGCACCTCCTCGCCGCGTGAGGCCCTGGCCTCGACGATGCGGCCGGCTTCGAAGCGTACCTGGATATTGTCGATCAGCGTGCCCTGGTGAGAGAGCGGCTTTGTGCTCGACACATGGCCTTCGACGCGCAGCGCATGCGGCGTAGTGAAGACTTCTTCCGTCGGGATGTTCGGATTGCAGGTGATGCCGTTCTTGGCGACCGAGGCGCCGCCATGCCATTCGTGGCCGTCCGCCAGCCCGACGGTCAGATCGGTGCCGGGGCCGGTGAAATGCAGCGCGGCGAAGCGCTCCTCGTTCAGCCAGGCCGAACGCCGGTGCAGATTGGCATTGTGCTCTTTCCAGGCGCCGATCGGATCGCCGACGTCGACGCGCGAGGCGGCGAAGATGGCATTTGCAAGCTTTTCCACGGCAATCGCCTCGGGATCGCCGGGGAACATCTGCTTAGCCCAGGAGGGGTTCGGATAGGAGACGATGTTCCAGTTGATGTCGAAGTTGGAGATCTTCTCGAGCGCCGGCTTGTAGGCGATCGAGTTCGCCTTGTTGGCGCGGGCGACCTTGGCCGGATCCTGAGCCGAAAGCAGCATCGGGTTGTCGCCGGCGATCGCGAGGCGCGCAGCACCACCCGCATAGGCCTTGGCCATGCCCTCGTAAAGCCAGTCGCTGGCGCGGTCGAAGCTCTCGTCCGGCGCATGGGTGTAGCGGGCAAGCGTCGCTTCCTCGTCGGCGTAGAAGGTCGTCACCAGTCCGGCGCCTGCCATATAGGCGTGCTTGGTGATGAGGCGCACGAGCGGCAGCGCCGCGATCGGCGCGGTCATCACCAGGTCCTGGCCCTTCTGCAATTGCAGACCGACCTTGATGGCGACCTCGGCGAGCTTTTCAAGCTTGACCGGATCGACAGGGTTCTTTGCGGATTGGAGGGGGGCGTTCATGGCGGCTCCTGCTCGTCTTCTTGCGGATGTCAGCGGTTTTAGACCGGTTCCGCCAAAAACAGAAGCTCCTTCAGGCAGCCACCCTTTCGGTCTTGAGCAGCGCTGCCTCGTGCTTTTCAAGGAAGGCCATCAGCCGCTGCGGGTAGTCCTCGCCGACCGCGGCTCTCACGCTCGGCCTCTCGGCCAGCGCCTCGCGCCAGGCGATGGCGCGCGGCAGGCCATGAAAGACGCCGCTGTCGGAAATCGTGTCGAACACGTCGAAATAGCGGAAGATCGGCGCGAAGACGGCGTCGACAAGGCTGAAGGCGCTGCCTGCAAAATAGGGGCCGCCGCCGAGTTCCGCATCGACGGTCGCGAATTTCGACTTGAGCACGTTCCGTTTGGCTTCGAGCGTGACTGCGTCCTGCGTGGTTTCGTAGACCCAGAGGTCGGAGAGGATGGCGGAGCCGAACTCCATCCAGCCGCGATGGCGCGCCCGTGTCAGCGGATCGGCGGGGTGCAGCTTCGGTCCGGCCTGTGTTTCCTCCAGATATTCGCAAATGACGGTGCTCTCGAAGAGGATCGCTTCGCCGCCGCCCTGCGGAAGGCGCAACAGAGGCACCTTGCCAAGCGGCGAGATCTTCAGGAACCAGTCGGGCTTGTTAGCGAGATCGATATCGATGCGCTCGAAGGGCACGCCTTTTTCGTGGAGCGCGATCGCGGCGCGTTGCACATAAGGGCAGAGATGGTGGCTGATCAGGGTGAGCTGCGCGGTCATCGGTGGTCTCCCGTTGCCGATTTAGATGCATCTGCATATAACGAAGCTTGCCTAATCCGTCAATATAGATGTAATTGCATATATGAGCGCAAAAAGGACGGATAGCAGCGAGCCGACGGCGGCCGCGACCCGGGCATGGATCGGTCTGATGCGGGCGCAGCAGCGCGTGCTTTCGGCCATCGAGAGGGACTTCAAGGCGGCGGGCCTGCCGCCGCTTGGCTGGTACGACGTGCTGTGGGAACTGGTGAAGGCCGAAGGCGGCCGTTTGCGCCCCTTCGAGATCGAAGCCCGCACGCTGCTTGCCCAATACAACCTGTCCCGCCTGATCGACCGGCTGGAGAAGGAAGACCTCGTCCGGCGTGAGGCATTCGACGAGGACGCGCGCGGCTGCTGGGTGGTCGTGACAGAGAAGGGCCGCGCCATGCGGGAGCGCATGTGGCAGATCTATGGGCCATCGATCGCGCGCCATGTCGGCGCAAAGCTCAGCGAAGAAGAGGCAAGCGCGCTCGCCTCTCTGCTTTCACGGCTCGGCTGACGCCACGTCCTTCGAGGAAATCAGGCGATCAGAGACGCGGCAACCGCGCTCAATGCCGCTTGCGCATCTCTCGGCGCAAGCCGCACCTGCAGACCACGCTGTCCGCCATTGATGAAGACCAGCGCTTCTGCGAGCGCCGCTTCCTCTATCGCGGTCGGGACCGTCTTTCTTTGCCCGAAGGGGCTGATGCCGCCGACGTGATAGCCGGTGAGCCGCTCGGCGTCCGCCGGTTTCATCATGCTTGCCGACTTGCCGCCGAAGGCTGCGGCGAGTTTCTTCATGCTCACCTCCCGGTCCGAGGGCACGATGCAGCAGACCGGCTTGCCGTCCACCTCGGCCATCAGCGTCTTCAGCACGCGCGAAGGGTCCTCGCCGAGCGCCTCCGCCGCCTGCAGCCCGACGCGTTCGGCACCGGGATCGTAGTCATAGCTGTGAACCGTAAAAATGACGCCGGCCTTTGCCAGGGCCTGCGTCGCCCGGGTCGTCTTCGACATGGTCTACGCTCCGAATTCGGCTTCGTAGAGTTCCGGCTTGAAGCCGACGAGCAGCCTGCCGTCCGTCTCGAGCACCGGGCGCTTGATCATCGACGGCTGCTCGAGCATCAGCGCGATCGCCTTGTCGGCCGTCAGGTCCCGCTTGACGGCCTCATCCAGCTTACGGAAGGTGGTGCCCGAGCGGTTGAGCAGCGTCTCCCAACCGAGTTCGGCGCACCAGCGCTCGAGTCGCGCGCGATCGATGCCACCGGCCTTGTAATCGTGGAAATCGTACGAAGTGCCGCGGCTGTCGAGCCAGTTCCGCGCCTTCTTCATCGTGTCGCAGTTCCTGATGCCGTAGATCGTAACCGTCATGCCGAATCTTCCCGTTCTTCACATACGGGAAGACATAGCCGGGCGCTGCGCGTCGGAAAAGGCCCGGAGATAGGACAAGAGCAGGATGAGGAAAAGTGTGTGCGGTCTTCCGCCCGCACCCCGCTCTAGCCTATTGGCATCGATCACGTTCATGCTTTCAGGTCGACCCGACGTAAAAGCATCGTGAACTTGAGATCAGAGACTGGTGAACTTGCCGGCAACCTCGGCGGTTTCCGCCGTCTTCAGCCCGGCGATGTTGATGCGGCCGGATGCCGGCATATAGATGCCGTGCTCCGTCCTGAGCCGCATTACCTCCGCTTCGGAAAGCGGCAGCATGGAGAACATGCCCTCCTGATCGGCGACGGCGCCGAGGCTCTGCCAGCGGGTGCGGAGCCCCTCGGCAAGCGACCGTCGCAGGCCGGTCATCCTGAGCCGCATCGTCTCGAGCTCCTCGGCCCAGTCGCGCCTGAGTTCCGGGTCATCAAGGATCGTCCGCACGACGGCTGCGCCGTGATCCGGCGGCATGGAATAGCTGGTGCGGGCGAGGCCCGCGAGGTTTGAGCGCACCCTGTCCGCCGATGCCGGCGAGCTGGTGCGCGCGAAGATCGCGCCCGTGCGCTCGCGGTAAAGCCCGAAGGATTTCGAGCAGGAGACCGCGACGAGCGCTTCCGGGACGACGCCGAGAAGATGCCTGAGGCCCGCGACATCCTGGTCCAGGCCGCGGCCGAACCCCTGATAGGCGAGGTCGACGAGCGGCAGCAGGCCGCGCTCGGCCACCAGGGCGGCAATCTCCATCCATTGCGCTTCGCTGAGGACGCCGCCGGTCGGGTTGTGGCAGCTTGCATGCAGCAGCACCGCGTCGCCGGGCGCGGCACCTTCCAGCGCGCTCACGAGGTTATCGAAGATTACCGACTGCGACGGAATGTCGAAGAAGTCGTAGGTGGCGATATCGAGCCCGGCTGCCTTGAAGATCGGCGCGTGGTTCGGCCAGCTCGGCAGCCCGAGCCAGATGCCTCGGCCGCCCATGCGCGCGATGAGGTCCGCCGCCAAGCGGAGCGCGCCGGAGCCGCCGGGCGTCTGGACGCCCGCAACATGGCTCCGTTCGATCGTGTCGCCGCCGACGAGCTCCCAGAGACGATCGAGGAAGACGAGGTCCCCTTCGGGACCGATATAGGCCTTGCTGTCCTGTGTCTCGAGAAGCCGCTTTTCCGCCGCCTTGACGGCCCGGAAGATCGGCGTGCGTCCGGCCTCGTCGCGATAGACACCGACGCCGAGGTCTACCTTTTCTGGGCGCTCATCCTTCCTGAACAGGCCGATCAGGGCCAGCAAGGGATCGTCGGCTTGGCGGGCCAGGGCGTCGAACATCGGGTATTCCTCTCGGTGCAGTGGATCGGATCATAGTCGTTTCCAACAGGCGGAAAGGCAAGCCGGTTCCACGCCGCGACCTTTCGAAACGACGGGTTCAGGCCTCCAGCGTCCCCGGCTTTCGCACCGCCCGCGAGGGTTCGGCGCAGGCGATCTTCATCAGGTCCGACCGGCCTCGGGCGAAACGGGTGGAGACGCGCGTGACGATGAGCCCATCCTGCGGCGCCCGGACCTCGACGGTGCCGCCCGGCACGCCGGGGCTGACCAGGATGGTCGCCAGCAGTTCTCCGGCCTCGACGCTGTCGCCGACATTGCGGTGGAAGAGAATCGCACCGGCCGCCGGTGCGCGGATCATCTCGATATTGTCGAGCGGCACGGCCTTGCCGGCGAATGCCGGAAGGTCCGCGCCGGTGCTTGCAACGACTCCGCGGCCGGCAAGAAAGCGAAACATGCCCTCGGCGTCCTTGCGCGCGATGTCCGGATAGACGTCGCGCGTGCCACGCAGTTCCACCGTCACGGACAGGCGGCCGGGCAGGGTGGTCCTGCGCTCGCCTTCGCTCTCGTGCTTCCATGCATGGGCGACCGCCTCCTCGAAGGCCGAGCTTTGCCCGTCGGAGAGGAACACCGCCCGCATGTCGAGGGCCGCGGCAAGGTCGGCTGCCTCCGGCCAGAAGGCCTCGTCGATATAGGCGTATTGCAGCCCCTCGTCGTCGCAATGAAGATCGAGCACCAGCTCGGCGCCGAGCGCCATTCTGAGAAGGTGCCGCTTCAATCGGTCGACGGCCGAATATCGGTCGGGTTCATCCATCAGGCCGTCACGGTCGCGAAGGGAGATCAGCGGGAAGTCGCGGTTGAAGTTGGTGCGCGAGCCGAGATCGAAGCGGCCCTGCAGCTCGCCGAAATGCGACTGCGCCGCGCCGATCGGGTTTGCCCGCGGAACGATGGTGATGTCGCCGAGAATGGCGCCGTCCTCATCCGCCTGGCGGAGCTTTTCAAGCAGGAAATGCAGAAGCGCGGTACCCGGCAGTTCGTTGGCATGGAGCGCCGCCTGGATATAGGTCCGCGGCGCCGCGGCACTTGCCCCCTTGAACCGGAACACCGGCAGCCGCCATTCGACGCCCGGCGTATCGCCGGCGATGATGATCTCGGAAATGTCCACTTCGTCTCGTCCTCAAACTCGGAAAAACCGGTTATGAGGCTTGGCACTGCCGCCTTGCAAGCCCCGACGATGGCTGCAGCCGCCGCCGCCACCGATCTCAATCCTCTTCGACCGTCGGAAGGTCGAGAGCCGAGCGCAGCACGCCGACGCCGCGCTCGTAGAGCATCGCATATGAAATTTCCTCGGCCATGGCGATCAAGCTGCGGGCCGGCCAGATCGACCTGGAGCAGCGCGCAGCGGCGCTTGCGATATTCAACAAGCTGGGCGCCGAGAGCTTGACGGTGCTGCCCGTGACGGGCGGACAGTTTCGGGCTGCCGCCCGGTTCGCCGATCAACACACGCTCGGGCTTCGCGCCGGCGATGCGCTGCACCTTGCCGTGGCATCGGAGCATGGCGCTACGGTTCACACACTCGATCGCCGACTTGCCGAGGCCGGGCCAGCGCTCGGCGTTCCGACGCGACTTATGGTTTGATCGTGGCTGTGTCTGGTCGCCGTTATGCCGAGCCGGAGCCCTTACGCTATGACTGGCGGTAGCCTCTTATCTCATTCCCACTCGATCGTGCCGGGCGGCTTCGAGGTGACGTCGTAGACGACGCGGTTGATGCCGCGGACCTCGTTGATGATGCGGGTCGCGGCGCGGCCGAGGAATTCCATGTCGTAGTGATAGAAATCCGCCGTCATGCCGTCGACGGAGGTGACGGCGCGCAGAGCGCAGACGAATTCGTAGGTGCGCCCGTCGCCCATGACGCCGACCGTCTGCACGGGAAGCAGCACGGCGAAGGCCTGCCAGATGGCGTCGTAGAGGCCCGCCTTGCGGATCTCGTCGAGATAAATGGCATCAGCTTCGCGCAGGATTTCCAGCTTCTCGCGGGTGATGCCGCCGGGGCAGCGGATCGCGAGGCCGGGGCCGGGGAAGGGATGGCGGCCGATGAAGCTTTCGGGCAGGCCGAGTTCGCGGCCGAGCACACGGACCTCGTCCTTGAAGAGCTCGCGCAGCGGCTCGACGAGCTGCATGTTCATGCGCTCCGGCAGGCCGCCGACATTGTGGTGCGACTTGATCGTTACCGAAGGGCCGCCGGTGAAGGAGACGCTCTCGATGACGTCGGGGTAGAGCGTGCCCTGGGCCAGAAAATCGGCGCCGCCGAGCTTCTTGGCCTCTTCCTCGAAGACCTCGATGAAGAGACGGCCGATGATCTTCCGCTTGGTCTCCGGATCGCTGACGCCTTCGAGCTCGCCGATGAAGCGATCGGAAGCGTCGATATGGAGCAGATGGAGGTTGTAGTGCTCCTTGAACATGGCGACGACGTTCGCCGCCTCGTCCTTGCGCATCAGGCCATGGTCTACGAGGATGCAGGTGAGCTGGTCGCCGACAGCTTCGTGGATGAGCAGGGCTGCCACGGAGGAATCGACGCCGCCGGAAAGCGCGCAGATCACCTTCTTGTCGCCGACCTGTTTGCGGATCGCCTCGACCGCCTTGGCGCGATAGGCCGACATGGTCCAGTCGCCCGTAATGCCGGCGATCTTGTGGACGAAGTTGGCGATCAGCTTCGCACCATCCGGCGTATGCACCACTTCGGGGTGGAACTGGACGGCGTAGTATTTGCGCTTTTCATCGGCGATGAAGGCGAAGGGCGCATTGGAAGAGGTAGCGACGACTTCGAAGCCCTCGGGCAATGCGGTGACCCGGTCGCCATGCGACATCCACACCTGGTGGCGCGAACCGAGCGACCAGAGGCCGTCGAAGAGCGGGCAATCTTTTTCTACCTCGAGGAAGGCCCGGCCGAATTCGCGGTGATGACCGCTCTCGACCTTGCCGCCGAGCTGTGCGCACATGGTCTGCTGGCCGTAACAGATGCCGAAGACCGGGAGGCCGCTGTCGAAGATGACGGAGGGCGCGCGGGGCGAGCCGGTATCGAGCGTCGAAGCCGGGCTGCCGGACAGGATCACCGCCTTCGGCTTCAGACGATGGAAGCCTTCCTCAGCCGACTGAAACGGCACGATCTCGCAATAGACGCCGGATTCGCGCACGCGCCGGGCGATGAGCTGAGTCACCTGGCTGCCGAAATCGACGATGAGGACAGTATCGGGATGGGCTGTCTGGGTCATAGCGGGCCTTCAAGCAAGCTTGATCATGGCGAGCCTTTAATGAAAGCCCGCTGCCGGCGCAACGATAACATTGCACCCGGACAATTAAGCACCCGCTACAGAAGGCTCAGAGCTCGATTTCCCCTTTTTCCAGCGCCGCTTCCAGCTGGTCGATCGCGGCCGCAAGCCTCTCGTCGATGACGTGCAGATACTCGGTCCAGTCGCCGACATGCTTCAGTTCCGCCTTGCCGTCCGAGATGCCGCGGAGGCCTATGAGCGGCACGCCGAAAGCCTGGCAGGCGCGCAGGACTGCGAAGGTCTCCATCTCGACCATGTCGGCGTCGATCTGCTCATAGGCGCTGCCGGAGACGATGTCGGCGCCGGTCGAAAGCCGCGCCTTCTTGACGCCGGGAATGCTGAGCGGCAGTTTGACAACCGCCGGCAGATCGAGGAAGGGCGTCGCGCCCTTCTCGAAGCCGAGCGGAGAGGCGTCCATGTCGCGATAGGCGACAGAGATCGCCTGGTAGACTTCGGTCTGTTCGAGCGTCGCCGAGCCGGCCGAGCCGAGCGACACGACGAGGTTCGGCAGGCTGCCTTTCGCGTCGAGCTCCGCAAGCGCCCGGGTCAGGCTTACGGCCGCTTCGACCGGACCGACGCCCGTCATCAGCGGTGCGATCCGGCCACGCAGGCAAGGACCGTATTCCGCATCCACGGCCATCACATAGAGGATGTTTCTTCCCGCTACGGCCTTTAGCTCGAAACTCATCCTTCGATACCCTCGCGTCCCCGCACCACCATCATCGTTCCGGTCATCGAGGCGATGAGCTTGGCGGGCCCGTCGGGCCTGACCGCATAGGCCCGCCCGTCCGAAACGATGATCGTCGTGCCCGGCTTCGTCACCTCGCCGCGAAACAGGAACCGTTCGCCGCGTCCGGGTGAGAGAAGATTGACCTTGAACTCGATCGTCAGCAGCGATGCCTCGGGGTCGATCACCGAATAGCCGGCATAGGTCCCCGCCGCGTCGAGCGCGGCGGAAATCACACCGGCATGGAGAAGACCGTGTTGCTGCGTCAGCTTGGCATCGAAGGGAAGCTCGATTTCGACCGTTCCCGGCTCGACGCGCGTGAGCTCGGCCCCGATCGTGCGCATGGCGGCCTGTCGCCTGAAGCTTTCCCGGATGCGCTTCTTGAAATCAGGGGGATAACTCTCATCCATCGGTCGGCTTGCCTTGATCCGGGGCACTACTGCCCGATTTTTCCCGGAGACTGGCATGCCGGTAGCGGCGCGGCAAGCTCAATTCATGAGGAAAATCGAACCGTTGAGCAGCGTCGCGAAAGCGACCCAGGCAAGGTAGGGCGCAAACAACAGGGCCGAAATCCTGTCCTGCGGCAGGCTCACGAGCATGAACGCTATGATGGACGCGAGCAGCGCGCATATGACGACCAGCGCGGCAGCGATCTGGTGCAGCCCGAAAAACAGCGGCGACCAGAGAAAGTTCAGGATCATCTGGGCGAGCCACAGCGGCCACTGGGGCGATCGGTGCCGCTGATCGAGGAAGCTGCGCGCACCGGCGATTCCGATCATTGCGTAAAGGATCGACCAGGCGGGAGCGAAGAGCCAGTCCGGCGGCGTGAAATTCGGCTTTGCCAAAGACCGATACCATGCGTCGGGGATGTTGATATAGCCGATGGCGAGGCCGAGTCCCAGGACGGTAATGACGAAGAGGGCATGCACCAAGGTTCTGTTCATGCATGCTACATGTAGCCGGGATCGACGATTTCCAGTCGCTGCACGGTTGGCCGCGAAGTGGCGCCACCTATATGTTGCCTATGAAGAGCTTCCGGCGCATCGAAATCCGGCCGGCCGTTCCAGACGATCTCATGATGATCGCTTCGGTCCTGGTCAGCACCTGGCGTGCGACGTTTCGCGGCATCATCGCGGACGCCTATCTCGACGCCATGACCGTCGAAGATCAGGCCATCCGGCACGCGCGGCGCATGCGCTTTCCGGGGGCCTTCATGATGGCTGCCGCCGACATGGCTGAAGGGCGGGTGATCGGCTTTGCCAATTGCGGCAAGGCCAGGGGCATGCCGCCCGCCTTCGACCGGGAACTCTACGAGCTCTATCTCCTGCCGGAATTCCAGGGCGCCGGGCTCGGTTCCGCCCTGGTGCGCAGCGTCGCCGCCCATTGCCGCGAGACGGGGGGCACTTCGCTCTTTGCCTGGGTGCTGAAAGACAACCCCAACAGGGCCTTCTACGAGCGGCTCGGTGCCCGCGCGGTGGGCGAGGGCCGCGTCAGCGTCGGCAGAGAAAGCCTGGATCAAATTGCCTATCGCTGGGATGATCTGGTGACGCTCTCCGATTTCGGGGCCGCGTCCACCTGATCTGCGAGCCGGATTATGTGCTGGTCCCAGGCGACGGCACTCACGCGCTCCTCGAACCGGCCGCCATAGCTGGAGACGGCAAAACCATGTTTCGCGGCGGCAACGCCTGCTGCGTCCGTTACCTGTTCCTCCCTGAGGACGGCGCCCGTTCTGGCGTCCAGTGTGACGGCGACGTTGCCCTTGGGAGAGGTGAGTCCGACCAGTCCGTCGCGGCGGTTGACCGCGATGGCGCCGACATAGTTGGCAAGCGCCGCCGTGGTACGTTCCGGCAGGTCGACGAAGGTCAGGTCCTCGCCCTTGGCGAAGTGCCCGACGAGCGGCGGCAGGTCGTTGCGCGCCCCCTCGTATTGGCAGGCGAACCAGACACGTCCGTCGGCGCCGGTGTCGACATGGCGGGTCGAAAGGCGATTGAGAGCGGGCGGCAGCACATGCTTCTCGACGAGCGCCCCCGTCGCGGCGTCCACGAGGGCGAGGCTCGGCTCCATGCGGTCGAGATTGAGTTTCGTGCGGCCGAAATCCGGGTGGGTCTCGATGCCGCCGTTGGCGATTGCGAGCGTGCGTCCGTCGGCGGCAAGCGTCATGTCGTGCGGGCCGATGCCGTAAGTCGGGAACTCGCCGATCCGGGTGAAATCCCGGCGGCCGTCATAGATGCCGATCATGCCTCGATTGGCCGAGAAGTCGTTTTCGGTCGCATAGAGCAGCCGGCCGTCGGCCGAGAAGCAGCCATGGCCGAAGAAGTGGCGGCCCTCGGCGGAGGTGATCACGACCGGCTCGGCGGTGCCGTCCGGCGCAAAGATCATAGCATAGGTGCCCGGCCGCCGGGCAAAGGCGACCGCGCGCCGGCTTGCCGGGGAGAAGGTCAGGCCGTGTGCACGCGCCGGCAGCAGCCTGCGCTCCACGATCTCGCCCGCTTCCGTGAGCGTCGCGATACCGTAGCTGCCGTCCGGCGCCATGAAAGCCGAGGCGAAGACGGCATCGGCCCTTTCGAGAGCAAAGGCGCCCTGGGGGGCAAGCGCCGCCACCCAGGCAGCACCCGCCATTTTGACGAAGCTGCGGCGGTCGACGAGGGTCTTGGACTTCATCGGGATTTTCCTGCAACGGGCGGAGACAAGGCGAAAGCCCTTCCCCGCGAGTGAACTGACCCCGCAGGCTGGACATCCACTTTCGGGGTCAGTTCACGAGGGGAGGGGCCTTTTGTCCTTAGGCTCGACCTCCACCTTACAGCCAACCTCGCCGTTTGAAATAGACATACGGCAACAGGGCCGAGGCGACCATCAGCATCAGCGCATAAGGATAGCCGAACCGCCAGGTGAGTTCCGGCATCACCTCGAAATTCATGCCGTAAATCGAGGCGACCAGCGTCGGCGGCAGGAACACGACGGCGGCGACCGAGAAGATCTTGATGATCTGGTTCTGCTCGAGGTTGATGAGCCCCAGCGTTGCGTCGAGCAGGAAATTGATCTTGTTCGACAGGAACAGCGCGTGGTCTCCAAGGGATGCCGCATCGCGCTGAACGAGCTTTATCCGCTGCCGGCTCTCCTTGGCCGCCTTGCGGGGCGTACTCCCTTCGATGGCGACGTGATAGGCGACGAGCCTGCCTATGCTGACGAGGCTTTCGCGGATAACGGTCAACAGGTCGCCCTTCTGACCGATCTGCTCGATCAGCGACTGCAGGTCGCGCGTCTTCTTGGTGGCGCTGGCGTTCGACTTGCGGAAGACCTCCCGTGAGATCTGATCGACGTCGTTGCCGGCGCGCTCCAGAGCATCCGCCGTACGGTCGATCATCGCCTCGAGCAGGCCGAGCATAACGAGCTCTCCCGTCTCGCAAACCGCGCCGTTGGGTTTCATGATCCGGTTGGCATAGATCTGGAAAGGCTTCAGGTCGGCGTGGCGGACGGTCACCAGCGTCGTGCCCTTCAGGATGAAGGTGACGGGCACCTTGGCCGGGTAATCGCTGTCGAGCTTGGCGGTCGCCGTCATCGTCATGAACTCGGCGCCGTCCTCCTGGTAAAGCCGGTCGGAAAGTTCGATTTCCTGCATCTCGTCACGGGTCGGGATGGCGATGCCGAGGCGCTCCTCGACAAGGCGCGTTTCTTCGCTCGACGGGTTGAAGAGATCGAACCAGATCACCGGTTCCTGGGATGCCAGGCCGTCGAGGATGTCGACGTGCACAAGTCGGCTGTTCTGGCTTTTGTAGATGCGCAGCATTTTAGGGCTCCATGGGCCGAGTCATCCGACCGGCGGAGCCCTGATCGAATCAGGTCCGGACGGCCGTGAGCATGAAGGCTCGACTTCGACTGTCGGGGTTCATCTTGAGTTGATCCTTGTTGGTGAGACATGTCCGCGCAGGCGGCCATGTGTGCGCTTTGCTCCGAAATGCCCTGCTTGTCAACCAGCGGGTTCTGCAGCGTTTTCACGTTCCCGTGTCAGTCGCCGTCGGCGAAGGAGAAACCGGCGCCGAGCCCGATCGAACCGCCGAATTCGCGATTGAGCCGGTCGAGCAGATCGGCCGTGTTGAGCGCGATGAAATCGAGCGTGGCGCGCTGCCTCTCGTCGGCAAGCGCTGCGTCGATAGGTCCTTCGATCCGGTCGGCAGCGGCGATCAGAGCTTTGAAGAGGAAGTCGATCGAGCCCGCGATCGAACGGCTGTCGGCCGGCAGAAGGCGCTCCATGCCGGCCGTATCGAAGAGCCGCTGCAGGGCGCTGAAGTTCGCGGAGATCGCCGGCATCGTGTTGACCGAACGCCAGTAGATCGCAAGTTTCGGATGCCCTTTATCGGGCTTCCCGTCGACCGTTCCGGTATAGAAGGGGCGCAGCCTCTGATCCTTTATCATCTCGACGCTGTGGACGAGAACGCCCAGAAGCGCGGTCGCGGCCTCCTTGTTGTCGCGAAAGAGAGGATTGCCCGGGCCTGGCTCCTTCCAGGCGGCCTGGATACCGTCCGGCTTTTCCCATTCGGCAAGGAACTCGCCTGCGATGCTCCTGAGGTTTTGCGAGACGGCAAGCCCATAGCGGCAGCGAAAGCCGCCGTCCGCGCCGGAGAGGGCTTCCGCACCGCTGCCATAGAGCACGAATTCGAGCGCCCCGAGCCCCTGGACCGCGACGCTCTTCCCCTTGAGATTTCCCGCCCTGGCGGCGCTCTCGTCTTTGTTGGCCAGGATTGCCTGCACCTGCTTCAAGCCCGTGCTTTTCCGGTCGGGATAGAAGAGGAAGCGTTCGAAACGATTCTCTTCGAGAGCCGGACCGAGGCGGATGATCTCGATTGCGGACCACCTTTCGACGACGTCGGAGAAGGCCGACCGGGCGGCTTCGAGGGCCGCCGCGGAAGGTGATTGGCACAGCGCGGCGCTCGCTTCGGAGAGGGCGTTCGTCGCCTGCGCGAGGTCGCGATAGCCGGGAATGATGAAGCCGTCTACGGCCTGCGTCATCACGCTCGGCACGGCCGCCTCCTCGAGGACGCGCGGGGAAAGCAGACCGCCTTCCTGCGCCGCCGCGGGGGCTGCCAGGAATATCAGGCCAAGAGCGAGGGGAAGGCTCGCGAAGGGAAGGCGCATCAGAGGGACTCCAGGAATGTGATCAGGGCTTTGCGGTCGTCCTTCGGCATGGCGGCGAAGGCATTGCGTGCCTTCGCCGCTTCGCCGCCGTGCCAGAGAATGGCTTCGGCCAGATTTCGGGCGCGTCCGTCATGGAGAAAGAAGCTGTGTCCACTGACGGTCTTGGTCAAGCCTATGCCCCAAAGCGGGGGCGTGCGCCATTCGCCGCCGCTGGCCTCGCCGACCTGCTGGCCGTCGGCGAGGCCTTCCCCCATGTCGTGCAGGAGGAAGTCGGAATAGGGCCAGATGAGCTGAAACGCCTGCGCCTTGTACGTGGCGTCCCGGCGGGTCACGAATTTCGGTGCGTGGCAGGCGGCGCAGCCGACGTCATGGAAGAGCCGTTTGCCTCGCAAGGTTTCCGGAAAGCTCGCCTTGCGGCGAGCAGGCACGGCAAGATTGGAGGAGTAGAACGTCACGAGGTCGAGCACCGGGTCGGGCGCTTCGGCCGCTCCGAGCCGCTGTTGGACCCCGTCCGGCAGATCGAGGCAGCCCGTCTGGGCAGCCGTGCAATCGCCATGACTGCGGTCGAGATCGGAGGTGGAGATGCCGATATCGACGGCAAAGGCATCGGCGACCTGCTGGCGCACGGACGGGTTCTGCGCTTTCCAGCCGAAGCGGCCGAGGGTGACGAGGCCGGTCCGGCGTTCGCGCACGAGGGCCGGCCGTCCGCTGATGCCGTCGCCGTCGCGATCTTCCGGATCGGCGCGCGCCAGAATGTCGGCCTCGTGGATGGCCTCGATGAGACCGATGCCGATCATCGGCGCGGCGACGCGCGGCGACAGCGTCGTCGCCGCATCGAGCGGTCCGTAACCGGGATCGGCGATCGCATAATGCGGCTTGCGGAGCGTGACCGTTTCGCCGCCGGCAAGCGCCACCGGTTCTTCCGTATAGGTGATTGCGAGGCGGCCCTCGGCAGCAAGCCCCGGCACGGCGCTGTCCTGAAGCTGAGCACCATAGACCGGATCGGGAAAGTTGAGCCGTGCATGGGAGGAGATCTCCGCGCGCTCGGCATCGTCGCGCGCGGCACGGGCGAGCCGAAGAAGCATCGACGTCGCGTCGACGGCCCCCTCGGGCGGACGGCCGCGTCCGTCGCGGGTATGACAGCTCTCGCAGGCCCTCGCATTGTAGAGCGGCCCAAGTCCGTCCGAAGCCTGCGTGGACGACGGCGAGGAGACCCAGAGTTTTTCGAAGAGCGCCTTGCCGAGGTGGAAATCCTGCTCGTCCTCGAAAGGGAGATTGGCGGAGGCGTGCGAAAAGGCCCTCCGGTCGGGAGGTGCAGGCGTCGTCGCAGCGCCGCTCGGCATCGACTCGAATGGCTCAGGTCTGGAAAAATCGGTGGTTGGGCGCGTGACCGTCAGGACGCGCTCGAGATCATGGGCGGAAAGGTCGTCGCGGACAGGCGCGCCCCCGACACCCGCCCTTTCCGCGATACCGCCATCGCCCGACGCCGCGGGGGCGAGGCCAATGAGCGCGGCAACGGTTAGCGCTAGAAAGCGGGCGATCATTCTCATCGAGGGAGGTCGGGCCGCCACCTGTCCGTCGCGGCCCGCCTTTTCAGCTTATTGGAAGACGGCGCCAGGGTTATCCAGGCTGTCGGAACCCTCAAGTTCCACCGTGCCGAGATCGAGCGCGGCGATGACGCGCTCGACGGTCTTCGCCTGGGCGATCAGTCCGTCGATCGCCGCCTGAACCGTCGCATTGCCCTCGGCGTTGCCCTCGCCGATCATCTGGTCGTAGGCTTCACCCGTTTCTGCGCGCTTGGCCATCGCCTGCATCTTCTCGACCGTGGTGGCGAGACCATCCTTCATTTCCTTGTCGAGGGCCGCGTCCTTGGCCGCGACGAGCTCGGAAAGCGAAGGGCCGGTGAGCTTGCTGCCGTCGACTCGGGTATACTCGCCGCTATAGGCCGACTGGATCCCGATCGCGTCGTGCAGATGCGAGTTGTGGGTGTTGTCGGAGAAGCAGTCGTGCTCCTCTTCCGGGTCGTGGAGGAGCAGGCCGAGCTTCATGCGCTCGCCCGCGAGTTCGCCATAGGAGAGCGAGCCCATGCCGGTAAGGATCGCCACGAGGCCGGCCTTCGGATCCGCCTCGACCGCCTTGGTCGCGGCACCGTCCGGCGTCCAGTTTGCGACCATCTCCTTAAGGTCGGAGACGAGCAGGCTCGTCGCTGCCTTCAGATAGGCGGCGCGGCGGTCGCAATTGCCGTTGGTGCAGGCCTTGGTGTCGAAATCCGTGTAGGGCCGGTTGCCGGCGCCCGGGCCCGTTCCGTTCAGATCCTGTCCCCACAACAGGAATTCGATCGCGTGATAGCCGGTCGCGACATTCGCCTCGATGCCTCCCGCCTCCTGCAGCGTGCCGGAAAGGAGCTCCGGCGTGATCTCCGTGGCATCGACATCCTGCCCATCGACCTTGATCGTCTTGTTGGCGATCACATTGGCGGTGAACAGGGCGTTCTCATCGCTCTCGGTGCCATAGCTGGCGTCGACATAGTCGATGAGGCCCTCGTCCAGCGGCCAGGCATTCACCTTGCCTTCCCATTCGTCGACGATCGTGTTGCCGAAACGATAGACTTCGGTTTCCTGATAGGGGTTGCGTGCCCTAAGCCAAGCCTCCCGCGCGGCCTTCAAGGTCTCCTCGCTCGGGCCTGCGATCAGCGCATCCACGGCCTTTTCAAGAGCTTCTGCCGTGGCAAGCGCGTCTTCGTATTTGGCGTGCGCAACGGCCGCATAATGCTTGACGACCGCCGCTGCGTCCGTCGCCGCATTCGCCGGCTGCAACGCCAGCGCCGATGTCGCCGTCATGAGCGCCAGCGCCGCGGCGCGGATGAAATTCTTGGACATGACCCTCTCCTTGTTGCTCGTCGATAGAGCGTAGAGCTCCAACCCCGTGAAAAGCGCAAGAGTCATGGACCAAAAGCAAACTGGTGTCAAAGTGTATAGTTTAGAATGTCTTGAAGTTGCAGCCCGCCTTGAATGGCGGGAATCCCCGGGCGGTCTAACCCTTCCTGCCCATGAGACAGAAGAAGAATCCGTCGGTTCCGGTCGCTGCCGGTGTCAGCGTAACGGTCTTCATATCGGCGGACCAGGGCTGCGGCTTATCGGTGCCGAAGAGCGCCGCCCAGTTGTCGGCGGCCGAGAGGACCTCGAATTCCGGATTGTCCTCGCAGAAGCCGTAGACCTGCGCCTCGTTCTCCTCCGGAAGGACGGAACAGGTGACGTAGATCAGATGACCGCCGGGGCGCACAAACCGGGCAGCACCGGCGAGCGCCTCCTCCTGCTGGGCCAACCGCTCCTCGAGGTTCTTCTGCGTCAGACGCCATTTCGTGTCGGGGCGGCGCCGCCAGGTTCCGGTCCCGGTGCATGGCGCATCGACGAGCACGCGGTCGACCCGCCCGATGAGCGATGTGAGCGACTCGGTCGACTCGTGCACCTGCACGTTGCGGGTGCCGGCACGCTTCAGACGCTCGATAATGGGCGCCAGCCGTTTTCGGTCGGCGTCGTAAGCGTGGACCTGACCCTTATTGTTCATTGCCGCCGACATGGCCAGCGTCTTGCCGCCGCCGCCGGCGCAGTAGTCGAGCACCTGCTCGCCCTCGCCGGGGAAGGCGAGATCTGCCACAATCTGCGAGCCCTCGTCCTGCACCTCGAACCAACCCTTCTGGAACGAGATTTCCGCCGTTACGTTCGGCAGGCGCGAAGCGCCCTCGCCGGCGGGAATGCGCACGCCGTGCCGGGCAATCGCCGCGGGCTCGGCGCCGCTGCGCTCCAGCGCCTTCAGCACCTTTTCGCGCGTCGCCTTCAGCGTGTTGACGCGCAGATCGAGAGTCGGCCGGCCGGCAAGAGCCTTCGCCTCGGCGAGCCAGTCGTCGGAGAAATTTTCTTCGAACGAAGCCTGAGTCCATTCCGGAATATCGCCCTGCACATGCAGGGGAGCGTCTTCGAGCCGTCGCTGAGCGAAGGCCTTCATCATCGCTTCCGAAGGCGCTTCGGGCGCAAACCTGTCGTCCGCAAGTTCCGCCGCAAGCGTGTCGGCGCGAAAGCCCCATTGCCGGTACATGACCGCATGGCCGAGGGCTACCGGGGTGTCGCTGTCCATGAGGTAGGCGTGGGAGAGTTTCATCCGCAGGGCATCATAGACGATGTTACCGATGGCGGCACGATCGCCGGAGCCGGCAAAGCGGTGGGACAGGCCCCAATCCTTGAGGGCATCGGCGACGGGTCGCCTGCGCTTTTCGATATCGTCAAGAACCTCGATGGCTCCGGAGAGCCTTCCGCCCAATCGCATCTTCGATGAACTCCTTTTTCGCCGTGGTAGCGGCGATGACATCGAAGAGCAAGACGGCGGCCGCATTATGAAGGGGCGCGACCGGCCCTTGCAGTCCGGCTCGCCCGAGATGAACCGGGCGAAACCTGCTCATCGTCAGGAGTTGACGACCGTGTAACAGATGCTGGCTGTGCCGGAGCGGATCATGCCGATCTTCGAGGCGGCCGCCTTGGAGAGATCGATCACCCGGCCGCGAATGAACGGACCGCGATCATTGATCCGGACGACGACGGACTTGCCGTTACGCTTGTTGGTCACCTGGACCTTCGTGCCGAATTTCAGCTTGCGATGCGCGGCGGTCAGGTGCGCGGCATTCATTCTTTCGCCGGAGGCTGTCTTGGAGGAAAGCGCGTACCAGGATGCTCCCCCGCAACCAGCGCCTGCCGCCTGACTTTCGGAAGCCGAGACCAAGCTCATCCCGACGGTGAATAGTGCTGCCGCGGCAGCAGTCTTGATTTTCGCTGGCGTCAAGCGATGCCCCCTTCGGTTTGAAAAATTCGTCAGTTCCCTTTGTTGATCGAGCTAATTGAGGTGAAACATGGCAAAAACGTGCTTCAACCGTTAAGTTCTCATTAAGAATGTCTGAACTCCCGTTGATTTTAAAAATAAACAACAGATTGAATTAGTTTAGAATTGCGAGGGAAGTTCTTTGGAATCAGCAACTAAGCGCTGCTGGCGGCGCTCCGTCCCGCTCAGCGACGCCTCTCGCAAATAAAATCATTAAAAATTTCGCTTTGCATGAAAAGTCGGGAATCGCGACCGTTGAATTTTCGCTACTAGCGCGGAGGTTGTGGAAAGTGGCAAAGTATAGACCGGATAATGACAGCATAATCGTGTCAAGGCGATTCGCGTGGAATCAATACTTTCAGAACGGCGTTCGACTTGCTTGACGTCGCGCGCGATATTCTGGCCGGCCTTGACGAAATAGGTGCTTAATTCCGATTCCAGGTTCCTGATGTCCACAGCTGTGCAAGCGAAACGCGATAGTTCGGGAAGGCCAGTTCGAAGCCCGCCTGGCGCAATCGCGCATTGGAGACGCGCTTGTTCTCGCCGTAGAAAGAACGCGCCATGGGGGACATGTCTGCGGTTTCGAACGGGATCTCGGGCGGCGGTTCGACGCCCATCAGCCGGGCGGCTTCCTGGACCACATCCTGTGGTGGCGCCGGCTCGTCGTCGGTCACGTTGAAGACGCCGCCCATGCCGCGCTTTGCGAGGAAGGCGCTCGCCGCGCCGATGTCTTCGACGCGGATACGGTTGAAGACCTGGTTCGGCTTGATCACGCGGCGCGCGGTCCCTTCGGAGAGATTGCGCAAGGCATTGCGGCCCGGGCCATAGATGCCTGCAAGCCGCAGCACCGCCACCGGAATGTCGCGCTGTGCACCGTGCTCGAGCCAGGCGTTTTCAGCTTCCACGCGCTCCAGCGAGCGCTGCGAGACCGGGTTGAGCGGCGTATCCTCGGTGACCCAGGCGCCGCCGTGATCGCCATAAACGCCGACCGTGGAAAGATAGCCCACCCACTCCAGCCGCGGCAGAAGCTCGGCAAGCGGCGGCGTTCCGGCACGAAACATGGGGTCGCCATCGCGGCCAGGCGCAATCGACTGAACGAGGTGGGTGGTCTCCCTCATCACATCCCTGAGCTCGTCCGATATTTCCGCGCCGTCGAAGAGGATCGGGCGGATGCCGGCAGCCCCTAGACGGTCGAGCTTTTCTGCCGACCGGGTGGTGCCGGTCACGGACGTCGCCAGGGGAGCGAGTGCGCTCGCGATCGCCGTGCCGGAATAGCCGGCACCAAGGATCAGGACATTCATCGGTTCACTCCCGCCATTTGCCATTCCGCAAGAACCTCGTCATCGGTTTCAGGCCCGCATTGCCGGGCGAAGACCGCCAGATCGGCGGATGAAATCAGTCGGGAAAGCGCCCAGACCGCCATCCCCCTGACGGTGGGCGATGCATCGGCCGCCAGCGCCTTGCAGACCTCTATCAGGCTCTTCTCACCGGAATTACCCGCGGCGATCAAGGCATTTCGGACGAAACGATCGCGCCCGATGCGCTTCACCGGCGATCCGGAAAAGAAGGCCCGGAAACCTGCGTCGTCGAGCGTCAGCAGGAAGGAGAGCTCCGGTTCCTTGAGATCGTCCCGCGCCTGGAGCTTCATTTCCGATGCCGAGCGTGCGAACTTGTTCCAGGGACAGGCGGCGAGACAGTCGTCGCAGCCATAAATGCGGTTGCCGATCAGCGGCCGCAACTCAGGCGCAATCGATCCCTTGTGCTCGATCGTGAGATAGGAGATGCAGCGTCGCGCGTCGATGCGGTAGGGCGCCGGAAAGGCATCGGTCGGACAGACGTCGAGGCAGGCCCGGCAGGAGCCGCAATGGTCGCGTTCCGGCTCGTCCAGTTCCAGTTCGGCTGTCGTGAAGAGGCTCCCGAGAAAGAGCCAGGAGCCGAATTCGCGGCTGACCAGATTGGTGTGCTTGCCCTGCCAGCCGATGCCGGCCTTTTCCGCAAGCGGCTTCTCCATGACAGGGGCGGTGTCGACGAAGACCTTCACGTCCTCGCCCGCCCGGGCGGCAAAGCGCGTGGCGATCTCTTTGAGCCGGCCCTTGATCACGTCGTGATAGTCGCGATTGCGGGCATAGACGGAGATCGCGCCGCGATCGCGTCTGGCGAGGACGTCGCGCGGGTCGTCCTCGGGAGCGTAATTCATGCCGAAGAGGACGATCGAGCGCACTTCGCTCCAGAGGACGCGCGGATCGGATCGGCGCTCGGCCGTCTCGGCAAGCCAGTCCATCGTGCCATGAGCGCCGGCAGCCAGGAACTGCCTCAGCCGCTCCGGCGCGTGGGGTATGGCGTCCGGATGGGTGATGCGACAGATGTCGAATCCCTTGGCCGCGGCTTCCTCTTTCAGGAAGGCGGTGAGGGTCCGTCGTTTCCTGCCCTGGTTCTCCGCCTTTGCAGCGTCGCCGGGCATGATCTGGTCCTTAAAAGTCGAGATCCGCATAATGTGAGACCGGGGTCACGCCGCGCACCCGCTCCGCAAGCAGCGGCCGGAAGGATGGGCGCGACTTCAGCCGCTGGTACCATTCCTTGGCGGCCGGCGCATCGGACCAGTCGATCTCTCCGAGATAGTCGAGCACGGAAATCGCCGCGGCTGCGGCGAGATCCCCATAGGAGATGCGATCGCCGGCAAGCCAGGGGCGCGATCCGGCGAGCCACGAGAGATACTTCATATGCTGGCGGATATTGCTGCGCGAGGTGCGGAGAATTTTCGAGTCCGGCGCTCCGCCCCCCTGGTCCGGGGTCATCTGCAGCTTGAAGATGCGCTCGCGCACGAGCGGGCGCGTCACGTCGGCTTCCATTTTCTGCAGGAACCATTCGGTGAGCCGGCGGATTTCGGCGCGCTGAAACGGGTCCTCGGCAAGAAGGCGGCGGTCGCGCTTCATGATGCCGCTGGTCTCGTCGAGATATTCGGAGATGATCGTCGCGCCGCAGAGCGCGCGCATGCTGTCATCGACATAGACGGGCAGAGTGCCGGCAGGATTCAGCGTCAGGAAGTCGCGCCGGTTCTCCCATGGCTGCTCTTCGCTCAGTTCCGTCTGATAGCCATATTCTGAGAGAATAAGGCGTACGAACCGCGAAGCTGGGGACATGGGGTGATGATACAGTGTCGGCATCGATGATCAGATTGCAGCTGTTTTCGGGGATATCGGCGTCGCGGCATATGCAACTGGCCACGGCTCGTTACAACGAGCTATAGGTAGTTGCGGTGGCAAACACAAGAGAATCGACTTTCTCCTCCCACATCCAATTATATCAGGAATAGCTTTTACATGGCGGATCAATCGATCATAAGCGCGCTCGTCCTCGGGCTCATCGAAGGGTTGACGGAGTTCATCCCGGTCTCGTCGACGGCGCATGTGCTGCTTGCCGGACACTTCCTCGGGTTCAAATCGCCGGGAAACACCTTCGCCGTTCTGATTCAGCTCGGCGCCATATTGGCGATCCTGCTCGTCTATTTCCAGAAGCTGCTGGCGATCGCGCTCGCCCTTCCGACGAGCGTCAAGGCCCGCCGCTTCGTCTTCTCGGTTCTCCTCGCCTTCCTGCCGGCGGCGCTTATCGGTGCTGCCGCCCATGGATTCATCAAGTCGGTGCTTTTCGAGACGCCGATGCTCATCTGCGTCGTGCTGATCGTCGGCGGCATCATTCTTTATGCGATCGACCGGCTCCCCTTGACGCCTCGCTACACCGACGTGTTCGACTATCCGCCTTCGCTCGCGCTGAAGATCGGCCTCTTCCAGTGCCTCGCCATGATCCCGGGGACGTCGCGTTCCGGCGCGACCATCGCCGGGGCCTTGCTGATGGGGACCGACAAGCGCTCCGCCGCGGAGTTTTCCTTTTTCCTGGCCATGCCGACCATGGTCGGAGCCTTTGCGCTCGATCTCTACAAGAACCGCGATGCGCTCTCCTTCGACGATGTCGGACTGATCGCCGCGGGTTTCATCGCGGCATTCATCGCCGGAATTTTCGTGGTGCGTTCGCTGCTCGACTTCGTCTCGCATCGCGGCTTCACGCCCTTTGCGGTCTGGCGCATCCTCGTCGGCACCGCCGGGCTGGTCGGCCTGTGGCTGCTCGGATAACACAGCCCGGAAACATAAAGCCGGATGCGTCTCTTTCGAAACGCACCCGGCTCCTGGCCCCCGCCAAAACTCAAGCTGCCCTGGCTCGAAGCCGAGGCGAAAATGTCCGGCTTATTCGCCGGCAAACCCGATCGACGCCGTCGTGCACGGGTTGACACCGTAGGCCGGCGTGCAGCCCTTGTTGCTGCTAGCCACGGTGCCGGGTGCCATGAACGAGCCAGCCAGTATGATCAGTGCCGCAGACGCAAAAAAGATTGCGATCGACTTGCCCATGGGACGTTATGCCTTTCGAGTGTGATGTCTGCACCGGCAGCGCTCGCCGCGCGGTCAGTGCGAGCGGTGTTTATTCTGCGATCATGTCATGATCAATATCAGGGCGAGCTGAATCTGCGGTAAACGGGATTCGGATTTTCGACTGCGGCAGAACTGCAACGCTGTTGCTCAATGAGCACAGCGGGGGCCGCAAAAAAGCCGCCGGCGGGACCGGCGGCTTGAATGTGCCCGGTAGTGACGCGACGGCTCAGGCCGCCCGGCCGCTGCGCGTATATTGGCCGTGGGGGCGATAGCGTACGAGATAAGTCGGCAGGATCGACTCGAGCATCGTCGGCTCGATGCCGATTCCGGCAAGCGTGCGGCCTTCCGCTTCGGCCTTTGCCGAGACGACATTGTCCGATTTCAGCAACACCACCTGGTCGGCGGTGAGCGGCGGCGTGATGAAGGGCACGAGCGAGGCGACGCTGCCCATCAGCGAGGCGATGCCGAAGGGTAGCGACACGAAGGAGCGCTTGCGGTCGATCGTCTTCAGCATGATATCGAGACATTCGCGGAACGAGAGCACCTGCGGCCCGCCGAGTTCGTAGATCGTGCCACCGGTCAGCTTGCCGTCGACGGAGCGGGCCACGGCCTCGGCAACGTCCGTGACGTAAACCGGCTGAAACCTGGTTTTGCCGCCGCCGATGAGCGGCAGGACCGGCGAGAACCGGGCCATTTCGGCGAACTTGTTGAAGAAGCCGTCTTCGGGGCCGAAGATGATGGACGGGCGGAGGATCACCGCGGCCGGAAGTGCTTCGAGGATCGCGGCCTCGGCGCGCCCCTTTGTCCGGGCATAGCTCGATTCTGAGTTTGCGTCGGCGCCGAGCGCCGAGATATGGGTGAGCGTGGCGCCCGTCGCCCGAGCCGCCTCGGCGACCGCCCGCGCGCCGAAATCCTGGACCGCCTCGAAGGTATTGCGGCCGCTTTCGAAGAGCACGCCGACGCAATTGATCACATGGTCGGCGCCGTCGACAGCGCGATCGACCGACCTGCGGTAGCGCAGATTGGCCTGGACGAAGGAGATCTGCCCGACATTGCCGAGCGGTTGCAGGTGGCCGGCGAGATCCGGACGGCGAACCGCGACGCGAATGCGGTAGCCGCGTTTGGCGAGCGCGCGCACCACATGACGGCCGACAAATCCGGATCCGCCGAAAATCGTCACCAGCGGCGGAAGGTTGGACAAGGTCATGAGAAACGCACTCCTGATGTCAATGGTAGAATTGCTTGCTACATAGCCCAAGCGTCGAGCGAGGTGAAGGCCAATCCGCGCGCTTCGCAGGCGTGCCTCGATGCGTCGCGGGACCCCGCCTCAGATGCCTTCGACCACCACCATCTCGGCATCGGCGACTTCCTGGCGGATGGCCGCGGCAATCTGGTATTCGGGCGAATTGTAACAGTCGACGGCCGCCTGCAGCGAGGGGAATTCGATGATGACGTTACGGGTGCGAACGGCACCTTCGAGCCGATGGAACTGCCCGCCGCGCGCGAGGAAGGTCGCGCCGTATTTTTCGAAGGCGGGCCTCGCCGCTGCCACGTAGTCCTTATAGCGTTCGGGGTCCCTTATATCGACCCGAGCGATCCAGTATCCTTTGGCCATGATGAACTCCTCGTCTTCCACGAAATGCAGACGGGATGGTTACTTCCGGCAAAATGCGCCCCAGGTCAAGCAGGCCCTGACTCGCCGGAGCGCTATACGGGGGATCAACGGGAGAGGGCGCTCTCCATTTCGGCCAGGATCGCGCGGCTTGCTGCGAAAGGATCGGGCGCGGCAACGATCGGCCGCCCGACGACGAGATGGCTCGAGCCGGCGCGAAGCGCGTCGGCCGGCGTCATTACCCGCTTCTGGTCGCCTTTTTCCGCGCCGGCGGGCCGGATGCCCGGTGTCACCAGCGCCATGTCGCCGCCAATGACCTTGCGCACGGCGGCGGCCTCTTCCGCCGAGCAGACGATGCCCCCCATGCCTGCGGCGCGGGCCTGTTCGGCGCGGCGCAAGACCAGGCTGTGCGGATCATATTCATAACCGGCATCGATGACGTCCTGTTCGTCCATCGAGGTGAGCACCGTGACGCCAAGCAGGCAGAGATTCGAGCCTCGTGCCGCTTCGACGGCCGATTTCATTGCCTTCGGATAGGCGTGCAGCGTCAACATCGACACGCCCATCTTGACGATGTTCTCCACGCCCTTGGCCACCGTGTTGTCGATGTCGAGCAGCTTCATGTCGAGGAAGACCTGCTTGCCGTTCGCGGCGAGATCGCGCGCGAAGTCGAGGCCGCCGGCGAAGGCCAGTTGATAGCCGATCTTGTAGAAGAGCACTTCCTCACCGAGCGTCGAGACGATTTTCTCGGCCTCGGTCACCGTTGGAAGGTCAAGGCCGACGATCAGCCGGTCGCGCGCGCTTGTGCTCATATCGAGATTACCCCTGCCAAAACTCCACTGCATGTTCCCTGGATCTCATGGATTTAGGGAACATGCAGCGATTCCAAAGTTCACAGCGACCTCGGTGCGCCGGGGAAGGCGCATGGCGCTGTGGCTGGCGTCCAGTCGCATGTGACGGCGCGATCCGCAAGACGGAAGGCGAACAGATTGCCGCCGCCCGGCGGTTGATCGGCGCTACGGGCGATCGGCGTGCCCGTCATCCGGCATTTGAGCAGCGTACCGACGCCGCCATGGCCGACAAAGGCGATAGGGACGGCCGGATCGTGCCGGTCGAGGACCTGGAAGACGGCCCTGGAGATTCGCGCCTGGGCATCGACGGCACGTTCCCAGCCCATGAAGCTCTCTTCAGGCCGGGCAAAGAACTGATCGGCCGCCTTTTCGAACTCCTCCGGCGGCAGGAAGCCGGTCGCGGAGCGATCGTTCTCGCCCATCTTCTCGTCCGTTTCGACCGGAATGCCGGCAGCGTCGGCCAGGAACCGCGCCGTTTCGATCGCCTTCTTCTCGCCACTGGCGACGATGCGCCCGAGCATACGGACCCATGGCTGTTTCGCCGTGGCGCGCATGCGTTCTTCGCCGAGTTCGGAAAGCCTCCATTGCGGCACGGAGACGGCGGGATCGATTCTGACCTGCGGATGGGTAAGATAGATGCCGAACACCGGACCCGGCGCCGTCAGTGCGTCTTGCGATAGATCCACAGCTGCGCCGGCGGAATGTTTCGCACGACGAAGTCGAAATGCTGGATTCGGTAGCGGTCCGGCATGGCGACGACCGGCGACATCGGGCCGTAGGAAATCTGAACGACCGGGCGGCCAAAGGGAATGCGCGAGAGCAGGTCTTCTATGAGTTCGACGCGGCGATGCATCGGGAAATTCAACAGCGGCACGGCGGAAATGACGCTGTCGAACTGCTGATCCTTGAAGGCCCCAAGCGTCCGGGAAAGATCGAAGGCGTCGCCGTTGATGAAATGCACGCCGTCGAAATGCGCCTTGAGCTGATTGTAGAAGTCGGTGGAATATTCGATGGAAACCAGCTTTTCAGGCTCTATGCCGCGCTCGAGGATCGCCTTGGTGATCACCCCGGTGCCGGGGCCAAGCTCGAGGACCGGCAGACCGGATTCCGGATCGACGACGCTGGCCATGCGGCGTGCCGTGATCGCTGAGGTAGGGAGGATCGCGCCGACCGCGCGGGTGTTGCTCATCCAGCCCTTGAAGAAGCGGATCTCTTCGTCGAATTTCCGACCGAATTTTTCCTTCACCCTCAAGCGCAAGCTCATCGAATCCCCTCGCAGTATGATTTGCAGTTGCGCTCTTATCGTGATTCGTGTGGCTACGTGAGCGCTTATTCATAATGTGCTTCCATCTGCGGCAAAAACAAGTCCGGCTGCGTCTAAAAACGACAGATCATGAATGATGCGCGACGGGTACATATGAAAAAGCCCGCCGAACGGCGGGCCGTTATCGCAGTCTGCGGCATGTGTTACACGCGCATCGGCATCAGCACGTAGAGCGCATCCTCCGCGGCAAGATCGCGCACGAGGGTCGGCGAACCGGGGTCGGCCAGCAGGAAGACCGCCTCGCTGCCGGTCAGTTGTCCGGTGATGTCGAGAAGATATTTGGCGTTGAACCCGATCTCGAGCGGATCGCTTTCGTAGCCGACCGGCAGTTCTTCGGTGGCGCTGCCGGAATCCGGGTTGTTCACGGTCAGCGTCATCTGGCCGTCGGCAAGCGCAAGCTTCACGGCGCGGCCGCGTTCGGAAGAGATCGTGGAGACACGGTCGACGGCCTGCGAGAAGGACTGGCAATCGACGCGCAGCTCCTTGTCGTTGCTGGCGGGAATCACGCGCTGATAATCGGGGAAGGTTCCGTCGATCAGCTTCGACGTCATGACGATGGAGCCGATCGTCAGGCGGATCTTCGCGTCCGAGACCTCGACCGTCACCACCACGTCCGGACTGTCGAGAAGTTTCTGCAGCTCGCTTACGGTCTTGCGCGGAATGATGATGCCGGGCATGCCCTCGGAGCCTGACGGCGCCTCGACATCCGCACGGGCGAGCCGGTGGCCGTCGGTCGCGACGGCGCGCAGCTTCAGGTCGCCGTTGCTCTCGACCGTGTGCACGAAGATGCCGTTCAAATAATAGCGTGTCTCCTCCGTCGAGATCGCGAACTGGGTACGGTCGATCAGCATCTTCAGATCGGGCGCCTTCAGGCGGAAGGAGTGCGAGAACGTGCCGGCGGTCAGATCGGGAAAATCCGACTGCGGCAGGCACTGCAGCGAAAACTTGGAACGGCCGGAGGCCACCGTCATCGCCGTGCCTTCCGCATTGGTGGCCAGCAGCACCTCCGAGCCGTCCGGCAGCTTGCGGACGATGTCGTAGAGCAGATGAGCCGGAACGGTGGTGGCGCCGGCCTGTTCCACCTGCGCCGGCGTCGCCTCGGTGATCTCCAGGTCGAGGTCGGTCGCCTTCATTTCGAGGCTGGCGCCGTCGGAGCGCAGGAGCACGTTCGAAAGGATCGGGATGGTGTTTCGCCGTTCGACCACGCGGTGGACATGGTTCAGCGATTTCAAAAGGTTGGACCGCTCGAGAGTAATACGCATGGATGCTACCGCTTTCAACCATTGCCGCGCGGGCGAGGGGACCGCCGCGGCGTCAACTGCGTGCCCCGGCCGCTCGGCCGGAAGGATGTGGACGGGCAAAATGGCAGAAAGAGAGCCGCAAAAGCAAGGGGTTTTGAGGCCTCTTCCCCAAATGCGAGACTGCAGGCGCGGCCCGCCCTTGCCCCGGGCTCCCCGCTCACTCATAAAGGTCTCGAACCCGGCTTGGCCGGAATGATCGATCGGGAATGATCGGCCAGGAGTGATTGGCCAGCAGTGATCAACCAGGAGTGATTGGGAAGGCGGCGTTGCAAAAGCAGCAATCGACGGATGCATCCGAAAAGGAACGGCAGCGCGGTTTTCGCCTGCACAATACGAACATTCCTGCGCGCCCGCTGGAGCCGTGCCTTTATCTTGTGGCAACGCCGATCGGCAATCTCGGCGACATCACGCTGAGAGCCCTCGAGACGCTTGCCGGAGCCGATGTGCTCGCCTGCGAGGACACGCGGGTGACGCGGGTGCTGCTGGACCGCTACGGCATCGTCAATCGGCCCATCGCCTATCACGAGCACAATGCCGCCGAGGCGGGGCCGCGACTGCTTGCAGCACTTGCCGATGGGAAATCGGTGGCGCTCGTCTCCGATGCCGGTACGCCGCTCGTCTCCGATCCGGGCTACCGCCTGGCGCAGCAGGCGGTCGAGGCGGGATGCCGGGTCGTTCCCATACCTGGACCCTCGGCGCCGCTTGCGGCCCTCGTCGGCTCCGGCCTTCCGAGCGATGCCTTCCTCTTCGCGGGCTTTCTGCCGGTGAAGGACAAGGCGAAGCGCGACCGGCTCGCGGAGCTCGCGGCCGTTCCCGCCACTCTCATCTTCTTCGAGTCCCCGCATCGCATTGCTGCGACCGTCACTGCTGCCGCCGAGGTCCTCGGCGCAGACAGGAGGGCGGCCGTCTGCCGCGAGCTGACCAAGACCTTCGAGGAGTTCCGTCGCGGAACGCTCGGCGAACTGGCGGTGATCTACGACGAAAGCGCCAATGTGAAAGGCGAGATCGTCCTCGTGGTCGGTCCGCCAGAGGCAAGGCCCCAGCCGGATGCGGCCGACGTCGACGCACTGCTCAGGGAACTCGCCCGCGACCTGCCGATGGGCAAGGCCGCGACCGAGGCGGCGCGCCGCACGGGGCTGGCGCGCAAGGAGCTTTACGATCGGCTCCTTCATCTCAAGGATAACGATGAAGGCTGAGCGACCGGACACCCGCAAGCTGAAGGCGCTGCAGCGGGGCCACATCGCCGAATACCGCGCCGCGCTCTGTCTGATGCTGAAGGGCTATCGCATCGTTGCCATGCGCTATCGCACCAGGCTCGGCGAGATCGACATCATCGCCCGGCGCGGCGACCTGGTCGCCTGCGTCGAAGTAAAGGCCCGGATGAGCCTGGAGGATGCGGTCTTCGCCGTCACAGACACGGCGCAACGGCGCATCCGGGCGGCAAGCGATCTCTGGCTGTCGCGCCAGGGCGATTTCCAGCGCCTGTCGGTGCGCTACGATATCGTCGCCGTAACGCCCTGGCGCTGGCCGCGGCACCTGCCGGACGCCTTTTGACAGGCGGGAGCGGCAGGAGCCTCCTTGCCTAACCACGGTACGCATTCTACATCTTGCGGGCTTTTCTGCGGTGCCGCCTCGTCGCGACGACGAGGGGCGGAGCATCGCGCTGAATTGCCGTATAATTCGATTTCTGACCGGCGCCGGTCGAAGGAACTATGCGCATCGTGGCTCCAACCGGGAACGGGAAAATGGCAGGAATCGTCAATGTCGGGGTCCAGATGGACCATGTTTCGGGCATCACCATTGCGGGCGACTCGACCTTCGCGATGAGCCTGGAGGCGCAGGCCCGCGGCTATCGCCTGTTCCACTACACGCCCGACAAGCTGTCGCTCCGGGACGGCAGGGTCTATGCGACCGCGCAGCAGATGCAGTTGCGCGACGTCAGGGGCGACCACTTCACCCTCGGCGAAGACGAGCGGATCGATCTTTCGACCATGGACGTCATTCTGCTTCGTCAGGATCCGCCATTCGACATGGCCTATATCACCTCGACGCATCTGCTGGAGCGGCTGCACCCGAAGACCCTGGTCGTCAACGATCCGGCCTGGGTCAGGAACTCGCCCGAGAAGATCTTCGTGACCGAGTTTCCGGATCTGATGCCGAAGACCCTGATCACTCGCGATCCGGACGAGATCGCCCGCTTCCGCCAAGAGATGGGCGACATCATCCTGAAACCGCTCTACGGCAATGGCGGCGCCGGCGTGTTCCACTCCGCGCGTGATGACCGCAATTTCTCGTCGCTCCTCGAAATGTTCGCCCAGATGTTCCGCGAGCCCTATATCGCCCAGGAATATCTGCCGGCGGTCCGCAAGGGCGACAAGCGCATCCTGCTCGTCGACGGCGAGCCGGTCGGCGCGATCAATCGCGTTCCGGCCGAGCACGATTCGCGCTCCAACATGCATGTGGGCGGGCGCGCGGAGGCAACCGAGCTGACGCCGCGCGAGCGGGAGATCTGCAGCCGCATCGGCCCGGCGCTGAGGGAACGCGGCTTCCTCTTCGTCGGCATCGACGTGATCGGCGACTACCTGACCGAGATCAACGTCACGTCGCCGACGGGAATCCGCGAAGTGAAGAAGTTCGGCGGTGCCGATGTCGCAAGCCTGCTCTGGGATGCGATCGAGAAAAAGCGCGCCTGATCTTAGAGGCGGACCGCCACTCTCGCTCTTTCGTTCTATCATTGTTCTTGTTTCCAAGCGTATTCCGTGCAAGATTTGCCATTGCAACCGATTTTGGTTGTGACGGCGTGTGTGGGCCGCCGTGCTGGAGAGGGATTGCGGAAGGGGCGATGTTCCTCCGCGCTCCACTCGAAATCAGGGGGCAGTATGGTCGCGCGCGTCAGCACGGTTGCGTTTCAGGGTATCGAGGGCGTTCCGGTCGACGTCCAGGTGATGGTTGCACCCGGCAAGGTAGGGATCCAGATCGTCGGACTGCCGGACAAGGCGGTGGCCGAAAGCCGCGAGCGCGTTCAGGCGGCGCTTCATGCATCGGGGCTGGCGCTGCCCGCCAAGCGGGTGACCGTCAATCTGGCGCCGGCGGACCTTCCCAAAGAAGGAAGCCATTTCGATCTCGCCATCGCGCTCGGCCTGATGGCGGCGCTCGGCGCTGTTCCTGCGGACGCGCTGTCCGGTTATGTCGTCATCGGCGAACTCAATCTCGACGGCACGATCGCGGCCGTCGCCGGCGCGCTGCCGGCGGCGATCGGCGCGAATGCGCTCGGCAAGGGGCTGATCTGCCCGGCGGAAAGCGGGCCCGAGGCGGCCTGGGCCGGATCGGAGACCGATATTCTCGCCCCGCGCAGCCTGATCGCGGTCGCCAATCATTTCCGCGGCACGCAAGTGCTCTCCCGCCCCGAGCCGGCGGTCCGGGCGGCCGCCGAGGGCCTTCCCGATCTTGCCGACATCAAAGGCCAGGAAAGCGCCAAGCGGGCGCTGGAGGTCGCGGCGGCGGGCAATCACAATCTGCTGATGGTCGGCCCGCCCGGTTCGGGCAAGTCGATGCTTGCGGCGCGGCTCCCCTCCATCCTGCCGCCGCTTTCGCCCGCCGAACTGCTCGAAGTCTCGATGATCCATTCGATCGCCGGGCAGTTGCCGGGGGGCAAGCTCTCGGACCGCCGGCCCTTTCGCGCGCCGCACCATTCCGCCACCATGGCGGCGCTGATCGGCGGCGGCTTCCGCGCGAAGCCGGGAGAGGCGTCGCTCGCCCATAACGGCGTGCTCTTTCTCGACGAACTTCCGGAATTTGCGCCCCAGGCGCTCGACGCTCTGCGCCAGCCGCTCGAAACCGCCACCTGCATCGCGCGCGCCAATCATCGCGTCACCTATCCGGCGGCGATTCAGCTCATTGCCGCCATGAACCCCTGCCGCTGCGGCATGGCCGGCGAGCCGGGCCGGAGTTGCGCCCGCGGGCCGCGCTGCATGGCCGATTACCAGGCGCGGATCTCCGGACCGCTGATGGACCGCATCGATATCCGCGTCGACGTCCCGGCCGTCAGCGCCGCCGACTTGATCCGCCCCGGTACCTCCGAGCCGAGCGCCGCCGTCGCCCGTCGCGTCGCCCGCGCCCGCGAGCTGCAGAGAGACCGCTTCGCCGGCCTAGGTCGTCCCGAACTGACGAGCAACGCCCGCTCATCGACGACGATGATCGAAAAGATCGCCGAGCCGGACGCCGCCGGCCTGCAGCTACTGAGAGATGCGGCGGAGAAGATGAAATTTTCGGCGCGCGGCTATCACCGGGTGCTGAAGGTCGCCCGCACCCTCGCCGATCTCGATGCGGCACCGACGGTCGGCCGCATCCACCTCGCCGAAGCGATTTCCTACAGGGTGGCGGGAGAGAGACTGCCGGCCGCCGCGTAGGGGTCCGGCTTCGAGGCGTGCCCCTCATACGGCTGCCGCCACCTTCTCCCCGTTCTACGCGTTCTACGGAGAGAAGGGATATGCGGGCTCCGCCTCGTTTCATTTAAACGGCGGAGAAGGGAGCTGCGGGCTTGCCGCGAGTCTCCTTCGCCCCGCCGGCGGGGAGAAGGTGGCCGGCAGGCCGGATGAGGGGCGCTCGCCGGCGCCTCCGGCATCGCCTGCGCTACGCCCCCAACCCCTCGAATAGCACCGTCGAAAGATACCGTTCGGCAAAGGACGGAATGATCACGACGATGTTCTTGCCGGCGTTTTCCTCGCGCTGTCCCACCTCTATCGCCGCCTGGAGCGCCGCACCGGCGGAGATGCCGACCGGCACACCCTCGAGTCTCGCGATGAGCCGTGCGGTTTCGACGGCCTCGCCGGCGTTCACGGTGACGACTTCGTCATAGACGCTCGTGTCGAGGATCGCCGGTGCGAAACCCGCGCCGATACCCTGGATCTTGTGCGGACCCGGGGCGCCGCCGGAAAGAATGGGAGATTCTTCGGGCTCGACGGCGATCACCTTGACCGATGGCTTGCGGGCTTTAAGCACCTGGCCGGCACCGGTGATGGTGCCGCCGGTGCCGATGCCGGACACGAGGATGTCGACTGCGCCTTCCGTATCGTTCCAGATCTCCTCGGCGGTCGTCGTGCGGTGGATTTCCGGATTGGCCGGATTTTCGAACTGCTGCGGAATGATCGCGTCGGGCAGCGTCTCGGTGAGTTCCTGTGCCTTGGCGATTGCGCCCTTCATGCCCTTGGCGCCTTCCGTCAGCACCAGTTCGGCACCGAGAAGCGTCAGCATCTTGCGGCGTTCGACCGACATCGTCTCGGGCATGGTGAGGATCAGCCTGTAGCCCTTGGCGGCCGCGACGAAGGCGAGTGCTATGCCCGTATTGCCGGAAGTCGGCTCGACCAGAGTCGTGCGGCCGGGCGTGATCTTACCTTGCGCCTCGAGCGATTCGATCATCGCGACACCGATGCGGTCCTTGACGGAGCCGATCGGGTTGAAGAATTCGAGCTTGGCGAGCAGGTTCGCCTTCACGCCCTTTTCCTTGGCGAGCTTGTCCAGCCGCACGATGGGAGTGTCGCCGATCGTCTCGGTGATCGAGGAAAAGACGCGGCCGCGGCCGGGCTTGCGCGCTTCAGGCATATGGTTTCTCCCTTCGTTCGTTGAAATTGTCGCTGCGACAATAGGAGCTATGCGTGCTTCCTTCCAGAGCGGGAAAGCCTTGGATCGATGGTGCCGAAGGAAAAAACCGTTGCGAAGCGGCCGGCAGGGAAATCTTTTTTCAGGTCGCGCGGGTCGCGATGTAGGCGGCCGTCCCGGCGAGAATGCCGGCCGCAGCCCGGTTCAGAACCTTCAGTGCCTGCGGCTCTTTCAGGAGCGAGCGGGCGCGGGCCGCGAGCAGCATATAGGGCAGCAGCACGGCAAGAAGCACGAGGAAAGTCGCCATAAGCAGCAGGCCGTAGTCGCGGATCCCTATCGAGGCAAGGTCGATCAGCGTCGGAACCAGCGCCACATAGAAAAGCATCGTCTTCGGATTGCCAAGCGTGACCGTCAGGCCCGAGAGGAAGGAGAGCGCCGCACTCGTCGACTTCCGGGCCTCGATGTTCTTCGACAGGAGCCCGGCCGTCCAGAGTTTCCACGCGATATAGCCGAGATAGAGCGCGCCGGCGATCTTCACTATCAGAAATGCGGCCGTGAATGTCTGGGCGATGAAGGCCAGCCCGAGCACCACCGCCGTCAGATAGACCATGTCGCCGACGATGAGGCCGAGGCCCATGAAGAAGGTTTCCCGAAAGCCCGATCCCAGGGCTCGGGCAACGAGCGCCGTCACGCCCGGGCCGGGAATGATCCCGGCGATGAAGAGAGCGCCGCTATAGGCGAGAAGAGCCGCAAGTGTCACGATCGTTCCTCCTGACAGGGGCAGGTGTATCGCAATCTGCCGCCGGGGAAAATCCGGGTGGCATCCCCATTTACGCGCGAAAATTGATCGGGTGACAAGAACGCCGTTGCCCTTCGCGGTGGAGCCGTACACCTTCCGGAAAAACATCGGAGACCGGCGCACCATGCCCGAAATTCAGAACCTTCTGGGCTTCGCACTGATCGCACTCGGCATGGTGCTGACGCCGGGGCCGAACATGATCTATCTGATCTCCCGCTCGATCTGCCAGGGACCGGGGGCCGGGCTGATCTCGCTCGGGGGCATAGCGCTCGGCTTCGTCTGTTACATGGTGTCTGCCGCGCTCGGCATTACCGCCCTGCTTCTGGCGGTGCCCTTTGCCTATGATGCCCTTCGTTTCGCAGGTGCGCTTTACCTGCTTTACCTTGCCTGGCAGGCGGTTCGTCCCGGCGGCCGCTCAATTTTTCAAGTGCGGGACCTGCCGAAGGATCGTCCGCGCAAGCTCTTCGCAATGGGCCTTTTCACCAGCCTGCTCAACCCGAAGGTGGCCATCCTCTACCTGTCGCTGCTGCCGCAATTCATCCGCCCCGAGGCCGGCAACGTGCTCGCGCAGTCCCTCGTCTTCGGCAGCGTGCAGATCGCGATCAGCGTCAGCGTCAATGCGCTGATCGCCGTGACGGCCGGAGCGGTGGCTGCCTTCCTCTCTGGTCGGCCGTCCTTCATGCTGGTGCAGCGCTGGCTTATGAGCACGGCCCTCGCGGGTCTTGCCATCAGCATGGCCGCGGAGGCGCGGCGTTAGAGCCCTTCCGCCGGCGCTTGGCGGACGGTGACGATGGCCGGAGGGTCCAGCCGAGATTGGTGCCCGCGGCAGCAATGAGGATCGCGACCGAGCCCGCGATCTGCACCGGCTGCAGGGCGTGGCCGAACGCGATACGGTCCACCAGGATCGCGGCCACCGGATAGATGAAGGAGAGGGCGCCGGTCATGTGGGTCGGCAGCTTCTGAATGGCGCCGTAAAGCAGGATATACATGATGCCGGTATGAACCACGCCGACGGTCAGGAGCAGCGTCCACTGGAGCATTCCGTGCGGCAGCGGTGCGGCAAGGGCGAAGGGGGCGAGCATGGCCGCTCCGGTGATGACCTGCACCAGCGCGATCAGATGCGGCGGCGTGCCCTTGAGGAGCTTGGTGACGAGCGCCGCGATGGCGTAGAAGAAGGCGGCGCCGAGCGACAGCGCTATCCCGGCGAGATAGTCGCTGGGTTCATAAGTGCCCGCGGGCTTGGCGAGGACGATCGCGATCATGCCTGCGAAGGAGAGCGAGAGCCAGAGGAGCTTGCTGGCGGTAATCTTCTCACCGAGAAAGAGCGCACCGAGCCCGAGCAGCATGAAGGGCTGCGTGTTGTAGACCATGGTCGCGATGGAGATCGAGGCCCGGGGATAGGCGGCGAAGAGCAAAAGCCAGTTCACGACGATCGCGACGCCGCCCAACGCGGAAAGAATGATGACCTTCATCCGCAAATGTCTCAGGTCGATGAGGCCGAAGGCCGCCGCAAGCGCGGCGAGCGTTGCAGCCCCGAACACGCAACGCCAGAAGACGACGCCCGCGACGGGCTGGCCTGACATCAGCACGAACCAACCGATCGTTCCCGAAATCAGCATCGCCGCCGTCATTTCCGCGCTTCCGCGCCGTATGTCCTTATCCATGGCCTTGGCTCCATCCATTGTGCCACAAGAATAATGAGCCTGTTGGCGCAGGTATATGGATATTGAGAGGAAAATATGGGAAGATGCCTAACGGATTTAGGAGAAAAGGCCAATTTGGCTTATGAGGGATTTACATGCTGGACGAGCTCGACCGCCGCATTCTCGAAATTCTGGCCGCCAACGCCCGGGTGTCGCTGAAGGAACTGGCGCAGGAGGCGGGCCTTTCCTCGCCGAGTGCGGCGGAGCGGCTGCGCAAGCTCGAGGAGCGTGGCGTGCTCGATGGCTTCACGATCTCGGTCAATCCGGCGCGTCTCGGCTACCCGCTGCAGGCGATCGTCCGCATCCGGCCGATGCCGGGCATGCTGCATATCGTCGAAAGGCTGATCCAGGAAACGCCCGAATTCATCGAATGCGACAAGGTCACGGGGGACGACTGCTTCATCGCCAAGATGCTGGTGCGCGACATGGCGGAACTCGACACGATCCTCGATCGCATCGCGGAAAAGGCGCAGACGAACACGTCGATCGTCAAATCCTCGCCGATCAAGCGGCGCCTGCCGCCGCTTATTTAGTTCCGGTCGAGCCGAAGCCGCCGGCCCCGCGCGCCGTCGTCGTCGCGTCATCTGCCTCGCGGATCGCCAGCTGGGTCACCGGGGCGATCACCATCTGGGCGATACGCATGCCGCGCTCGACCGTAAAATCCTCCGCACCGAGATTGACGAGCAGCACCTTCACCTCTCCGCGATAGTCACTGTCGACGGTGCCCGGCGTGTTTAGGCAGGTGATGCCGTGCTTGAAGGCTAGCCCGGAGCGTGGCCGGATCTGTCCTTCATGACCGGCGGGGATCTCGAAGATAAACCCGGTTGGAACCAATGCGCGCTCTCCCGGCCGGATCGTCATCGGGTCATCGGCCGGCACGGCCGCGCGCAGGTCCATGCCGGCGGCACCCGCGGTCTCGTAGGCCGGCAGGTCGAGACCCTGGCCATGAGGCAGGCGGACGAGGGTGAGGCAAGCGGTCAGGGCAGATCGATTTTCGGGCGTGTGCATGGTCATTCCGTCATAAGCACGGCCGGGCCTGCTGCAGTCAATTGCATATTGGCCCCCGAGCCTGTAAAGGACGCCGCAACTCACAGGATACTCAGATCATGGCCGAAAGCATTGCCGAGGCGGTTTCCCGCCGCCGCACATTTGCGATCATTTCGCACCCGGACGCCGGTAAGACGACGCTCACCGAGAAGCTTCTGCTCTTCGGCGGCGCGATCCAGCTCGCCGGCGAGGTCAAGGCCAAGAAGGACCGCATTCAGACCCGCTCGGACTGGATGAAGATCGAGCGCGAGCGCGGCATCTCCGTCGTCACCTCGGTGATGACCTTCGAATATAACGATACCGTTTTCAACCTGCTCGACACGCCAGGTCACGAGGACTTTGCCGATGATACCTATCGCACGCTGACGGCGGTCGATGCGGCTGTCATGGTGATCGATGCGGCCAAGGGTATCGAGCCGCGCACGCTCAAGCTCTTCGAGGTCTGCCGCCTGCGCGATATCCCGATCATCACCTTCGTCAACAAGATGGACCGCGAAAGCCGCGACCCCTTCGAGATCCTCGACGAGGTCGAGCAGAAGCTGGCGCTCGACTGCGCGCCGGTCACCTGGCCGATCGGCCGCTCCAAGACCTTCTGCGGCACCTATCATCTTGCCACCGACGAGGTGCGCGGCGCCGACACGCAGGAGCGGCTGACCAAGGTCAACGATCCGGAAATGGCTTCGCACCGCCTGCCCGAGAACGAGCGCGACACCTTCATCGAGGAAGCGTCGCTGGCGATCGAGGCCTGCAAGCCTTTCGATCGCAAGGCCTTCCTCGAAGGCCATCTGACCCCGGTGTTCTTCGGCTCGGCGCTGCGGAACTTCGGCGTGCGCGACCTGATCAATGCGCTCGCCGACTTCGCGCCGCCGCCGCGGGCCCAGGTTGCCGACATCCGCACCGTCGAGGCGACGGATGACAGGATGACCGCCTTCGTCTTCAAGATCCAGGCGAACATGGACCCGAACCACCGCGACCGTATCGCCTTCGTCCGCGTCTGCTCGGGAAAGCTCGAGCGCGGTATGAAGGCGCGGCTTTCGCGCACCGGCAAGCAGATGGGCCTGACGGCGCCGCAGTTCTTCTTTGCCTCGCAACGCCAGCTCGCCGATACCGCTTTCGCCGGCGACGTCGTCGGCATCCCGAACCACGGCACGCTCAGGATCGGCGATACGCTTACGGAGGGCGAGCCGCTCGTCTTCCAGGGCGTGCCGAACTTCGCACCGGAAATTCTCCGCCGCGTCCGGCTGGAAGATGCGATGAAGGCGAAGAAGCTGAAAGAGGCGCTGCAGCAGATGGCGGAGGAGGGCGTCGTGCAGCTCTTTTCTCCGGACGACGGCGCGCCTGCGATCGTCGGCGTCGTCGGCGCGCTCCAGCTCGACGTTCTCAGGGAACGCCTGCAGGCGGAATACAGCCTGCCGGTCTCCTTCGAGATGTCCCGCTTCTCCATCTGCCGCTGGATCTCCGCCGAGAGCCCGGCCGATCTCGAAAAGTTCATCGCGACCCACCGCGGCGACATCGCGCGAGACCTCGACGGCGACCCGGTATATCTGGCGCAGGACGGGTTCTCGCTGCGCTACGAGTCTGAGCGCTATCCGGCAGTCAAGATGGTGGCGATCAAGGAGTATCACGTCGCCAAGGCGGCGTGATCGCGCCTTCGCCGGATTCCGCCAGTCGGGCCCGCTCCGGACTGGCCCTGCGAAGGCCGAGGCTCAGCACGGCGATCAGGACGCAGGCCATGCCGATCATCTGATTGGCGGTGATCGTCTCGCCGAGAACGGCAGCGGCGAGGAGCAGCGCGGAAACCGGTGCCAAGGCGGTGAAGACCGAGGCCTCCGTGCCGCTCACCTTCTGAAGTCCCGCATACCAGAGCACGAAGCCCCCGACCGTCGGCACGAGCGCGTAATAGGCGACCGCGACGAGGGCCGGGGCGCCTGTCGCACCCATCGAAGGAAGCTCTGCAAGCGCGAAGGGGAGCGCAATTGCGCCGCCGAAGCCCGTCATCAGCGCCGACAGGCCAAGCGGCGGAATCGCGACGCTGACGCGCTTGTTGAGCAGAATGAACAGGCCTTCGCAGATGACGGCGCCGAAGATCAGCGCGCTGCCGGCGAGCGAATGCGCGGCGTTTGCCTCCGGCCGGAAGACGATCGCAAGAACGCCGGCCGCCGCCAGGCAAGCGGCCGCGAGCACGGAGCGATGCGGACGCTCGCCGAGAACCATGATTGCGATCGCGGCGGAGACGACGGGGAGCGTCCCGATGATGACGCCGGCATCGGCCGCAGAGGTGAGCTTCAGGCCGGAAATGAGCAGAGTCGTGTAGCCGACGCTGCCGGCGCCTGCCTGAAACAGGAGAATGAGCCAGTCGCCCTTCGGCAGCTTGGGCCAGGTCGCCCCGGTTGCTCGCATCAGGCCCAGGAAAAGAGGGAAGGCGATGGCAAAACGCAGCGCCGTTGCCGTGAACGGCGGCAGGCCGGCGGCGATGATCTTGCTCGCGATCACGGTGCTGCCGACGAGCACCATGGCGAGCGACAAAAAGACATATCCCTGAACTTGCTTCGACATTCTGCCACCGTTGGATTGATGATGGCGGCAGAAGAACCGATCGGCAGCGCGCGGTCTTGTACGGAATTGCAAGCTGTCGAGATCAGTTCACCGCTTGCGCATAGGCACCGGGCGAGAAGCCGTATTTGCGCACGAACACGCGTGTCATGTGGCTCTGGTCGACGAAGCCGCCGGCAGCTGCCGCTTCCGCGAGCGGCGTGCCCTCGGCGATCAGCCGCCGGACGATGTCTATCCGGCGTTGGAGGAGATAGGCATGGGGCGTGAGTCCCGTCGCCTTGGAAAAGCCGCGCACGAGCTGGAAGCGGCTCAGGCCGCTCTCGCGGGCGAGGTCCGCGAGGGTAAGCGACGCCAGCGGATCGTCCTCGATCAGGCTTACGGCCGAGGCGACCGCCTTCGGCACGCTTGCGGGCGTATCCGCCGAGGCAAGCTGCATCGCCTCCGCGAACAGAGTGACGGCCAGTTCATCCCAGCGAAGCGTCGTCTCGGTGCCGTCGGCGGCCGCGGCAGCCGCAAAGATCGCGCCGAAGCGGGCTGCCAGCCCGGTACTCCTGATCACCGGGTCCGAGAATTCGCAACCCGACCTTTTCCCTTCGGTAACGTCGTCGACGAGCGAGGCGACCAGCGGCGGATCGAGATAGAGCATTCGCCAGGAGCGGCCCGCATCACCGATCGGGGCGCCGTCATGGACTTCACCGGGATTGACGGTGATCACGTCGCCCGCTTCCGCCTCGACGGTTCCACGGCCGCTCAGCGACGTCTGCGCGCCCGCATGGATCAGGCCGATGCCGAACTGCTCATGCGTATGGCGCGCGAAGCTGTGGTTCGTCGTCGCTGCCACCACGTCGACGCCGGCGATGCGGCGCGGCAGCACCCTGAAATGCCCTTTCGCCATGTGCCGCTCGCCGCCTCCATTCTCCCTTGTGTCTCGATGGTGGTATAGCGCTTCCGTCCCCTGTCGCAAAGCACGGGCGGTTGGTAGGCTTGGGCAGCGAGGTAAAGGAGCGACGCATGACGATATTGGTGACAGGAAGCGCCGGCCACCTGGGTGAAGCATTGATGCGGGTGCTACGCGGGGCTGGCCGCGACGTGCGCGGCATCGACATCAAGGGCTCCCCATTCACCGATGCGGTCGGGTCGATTGCCGACCGCCGCTTCGTCCGTCACGCAATGAAGAACGTGCGCGCCGTCATCCATTCCGCGACCCTGCACAAGCCGCATGTGGCGACGCACGGTTATGGCGAATTCGTCGATACCAATGTCGCGGGCACGGTCAACCTGCTGGAGGAGGCCGCCGGAGCGGGCGTCGGCGCCTTTGTCTTCACCAGCACCACGAGCGCCTTCGGTTCGGCCCTGACACCGGCGCCCGGTGAACCGGCAGCCTGGATCACGGAGGATGTCCAGCCGATCCCGCGCAACATCTACGGTGTGAGCAAAGTCGCAGCGGAAGGGTTCTGCGAGCTTTTCGCGCGGCGGCATGGTCTGCCCGCCGTCATCCTCCGCACCTCGCGTTTCTTTCCCGAGGCCGATGACGATGCGGAAATCCGCGGCCGCTTTGAAACGGCCAATGCGCAGGCGAATGAGTTGCTCTACCGGCGCGCGGATATCGAGGACGTCGCGAGCGCCCATCTGTCGGCCCTCGACCGGGCGAGGGAGATCGGCTTTGGTCGCTTCATCGTCTCGGCCCCGACGCCTTTCAAGCGCGACGATCTCGCGGCCCTGCGGGAGGATGCCCCATCCGTCGTCTTCAGCCGCTTTCCCGAATGCGAGGCGCTTTATGCGCAACGCGGGTGGCGCCTCTTTCCGACGATCGACCGGGTCTATGTGAGTGCGCGCGCGGCGGCCTGTCTCGGCTGGCGGCCGAAATACGATTTTGCGCATGTGTTGAAATGCCTGCGCCGCGGCGAGGATTTTCGCAGCCCGCTGGCAATCGAGATCGGGGCCAAGGGCTATCACGACACGGTCTTTGCGGATGGGCCCTACCCGGTCGCCTGAGCCGTCAATCCCGAGGCAGGCCCGGCAGCTTGCCGATGTCGCCGGACCAGGGCAGGGCGGAGGAACACCAGATCTGCTTGCGCGGTGCAAGTTCGCGCCGCTGGTTTATGGTGCCGAGGCGGATGCCGATCTCCTCGGCGTCCTCGTCCGTGCCCGTCGTGTAGACCGGTGAGCCGCAATTGGGGCAGAAGAACTGCAACCGCTTGCGTCCGTTTTCGCCGGTCTTGACGTAAAGCTTCGGCTCGCCACCCGTCAGCCGGAACGATGATCGCGGCGTGCTGGTGCTGACCCGGTAGGCGGTGCCGGTCAGCCGTTGACAGTCGGTGCAGTGGCAGATCGTCACGTGCTCCGGATCGATCTCCGCCTCGTAGGTCACGAAACCGCAATGGCATTGGCCGTCGATGTACATGAAAAGCTCCTCGTCGCTTGCTTCGGCAAGATACGGTAGGGCGAAGGCTCCATTCGTCCAGTGCGACGTCGGCCGGTTAAACGCCGGTGAACAGCCACTCATGTTCCCGCGCGTTGTGGAACTTCCAGATCCGCTTCGGCCCCGCCATGACGTTGAGGTAATAGGAATCATAGCCATGGATCGCAGCGACCGGATGGTAGCCCTTCGGTACCAGCGTTACGTCGCCATCCTCCACCGCCATGGTCTCGTCCAGCGAGCGGTCGTCGGTATAGACGCGCTGCATGGCGAAACCCTGCGGCGGGTTGAGACGGTGATAATAGGTCTCCTCGAGATAGCTTTCAGCCGGGAGATTGTCCTCGTCGTGCTTGTGGGGCGGATAGGAGGAGGTGTGCCCTCCCGGCGTGATCACCTCCACGACCAGCAGCGACTGCGCCGATCCGTCGTCTTCCGGCATGATGTTGGTGACGTAGCGTGTGTTGGTGCCCTTGCCGCGCGTCATCTGCGGATGCGTACCGGGGCGGATGACCTTCGCCTTGAAGCCTTCGCCGCCCGGCGCGGAGCAGACGGCGAGGTCGAGATCCGTGGTCGCTTCGGCCTGCCAGCTGCTGCCCTTCGGCACATAGACGGCATAGGGCTGGCCGTCGAAAGGCGTCATGCGCTCGCCGAGCTCGCCGAAATCCTCGCCTTCGACGGAAATCTTGGCCTTGCCGCTGACGAGCACGAGGCAGAGCTCCTTCTCCCCCGCTTCGCCGCCGGCGATCTCGCCCGGCTTCAGCCGATGAAGTGCGAAGCCGACATAGGTCCAGCCGGCACTCTCGGGCGTGATTTCCTGCATCAGGCCCGCCCGGGCCTTGGATTTGACGAGCAGTCTCGACATGTGCGGTCTCCTCAAGTTGCAGTCTAGGTGGGCTCTATTTGTCGAGCCCGGCCTCCCTCGCAAACGTCTTCAGCGATTTCAGCCCGAGGGACTGGTATTCGAAGGGGTTGCGCACCGCCGAGTCCTGTTCGGCTTCGATCACCAGCCAGCCGTCATAGCGGTGTTCGGCCGCAATTTTGAGAACAGGCAGGAAATCGACGCCGCCTTCCGCATCGCCCGGAACCGTAAAGACGCCGCGTCGCACACCCTCGAGGAAGGACAGACCCTCGCTTTCGACCACCTTGCGGACCGCCGGGCGGACGTTCTTGCAATGAATGTGGCGGACGCGGCCCATATATTTCCGCGCCACTTCCGCCGGGTCGGAACCGCCGAACCAGGCATGGCCGGTGTCGAGCAGCAGTTTGGTCGCCGGACCGGTGTTCTGCATCAGGAGGTCGATCTCCTCGCCGGTCTGGACGATCGTGCCCATGTGGTGGTGGTAGACGAGATCGATGCCCTGGTCTGAGCAGAATTCGGCGATCGCCTCTAGGTCGGCGCCGAATTTCTCCCACTTGTCCGCCGGCAGCACCGGCTTGTCCTTCACGAGCGACTTGGAATCGTCGCCGTGAATGGCGTTCGAGGTCTCGCAGACGATCGCCACCTTGCAGCCATTGTGCTTCAGAAGGTCGAGATGCGGCTGGATTGCCTTCTTCTCCGCTTCGACATCATGGGTGAGGAGGTTGGTCGAGTGCCAGCCCGAGACGAAGACGAGATCATAACTTAAGAGCTTCTGCTTCAGCGCTTCGGGGTCGGACGGCATCTTGTGGCCCTTCTCGATGCCGTCGAAGCCGATCTTGCGGCAATCGGAGAGGCAGTCCTCGAGCGTCAGATGCGCGCCGATCGAATGGTCGTCGTCATTGCTCCAGGCGATCGGGTTGGTTCCATAACGGATCATGTGTTTTGCTTTCTGCTGCCGTATGCTTAAGGCGAGTGTTTCGCTGTTTGTTGCGTGCCAATGGGCCCCTCATCCGGCTGCCGCCACCTTCTCCCCGCCGTGCGGAGAGAAGGGACTCGCGGCTCCAACTTCGTCCCCTCTCCCCGCTTGCGGGAGAGGGCTAGGGTGAGGGGCATTCTCTGTTGCGGACATGGAACGGCGCTCGCGTGAGAACGCAGACGCCCTTGTCATTGAATGTCAACCGATGCGCTGCGCCCTGAGGGCCTTTTCGTAGGCTTCGCGGGCGGCCTTCACCTGATCGCGGTCGGAAACCTCCGGCACCGCGACATCCCACCAGTGCCCGCCGGCCTCGGTCGTGATCAGCGGATCGGTATCGATGACGATGACGGTCGTGCGCACCTCGTCGGCAGTCTCCGCGAGCGCAGCTTCGAGCTCGGGGATCGAGCCGACCTTGCGGGTCACGGCGCCCATGGCGGCGGCGTGCGCGGCGAAGTCGATCTGCGGCAGTTCCACATGATGCGTGTCCTTCAACAGATTGTTGAAGTTGGCGCCGCCGGTTCCCATCTGCAGCCGGTTGATGCAGCCATAGCCGGCATTGTCGAGCAGAACGACGGTGAATTTGGCGCCGAGCATGATCGAAGAGGCGATCTCCGAATTCAGCATCATGTAGCTGCCGTCGCCCACCATGACGATCACGTCGCTGTCGGGCTTGGCAAGCTTTACGCCCAGACCGCCGGCGACTTCGTAGCCCATGGTCGAAAAACCGTATTCCATGTGATAGCCGCCTGGCTCCTCCGCCTGCCACAGTTTGTGCAACTCGCCCGGAAGGCCCCCGGCGGCGCAGACGAGCGTCGCTTTTCTGCCGCCGCGGGCGCGCTGGACGGCGCCGATGACCTGGGCATCGGAGGGAAGCGCCGCATTGGTGGTGGCGGTCGCCCTCTCGGCCGCCGCAAGCCATTCGGTCTTGCCCGCTTTTGCCCGCTCGGTCCAGGCACTGTCGGCCTTGTAGCTGCCGAGCCCGCCGGAGATGCGGTTGAGGCCGGCCCGCGCGTCACAAATCAGCGGCTTTCCCTCGTGTTTGCCGGCGTCGAAGGCCTGGACGTTGAGGCCGATGATCTTCAGCGCCTCGTTTTTGAAGAGCGCCCAGGAACCGGTGGTGAAATCCTGCAGCCGTGAGCCGACGGCGAGCACCACATCGGCCTCTTCCGCCAATGCGTTGGAGGCGGACGTGCCGGTGACGCCGATGGAACCCATATTCAGCGGATGCGAATGCGGCAGAGCGGACTTGCCGGCCTGCGTTTCGACCACCGGAATGCCGTGTTTCTCGGCAAACGCAGCGAGCTCGGCGCTCGCTTCCGAATAAAGCACGCCGCCGCCGGCGATGATGATCGGCTTCTTCGCGGATCTGAGCGCCTCGATGGCCGATGCCAGCTCGTCGAGGTCAGGCTCGATGCGGCGCGGCACCCAGACCTTCTCGTCGAAGAAGGATTCCGGATAGTCATAGGCTTCCGCCTGCACGTCCTGGCAGAGCGAAAGCGTCACCGGGCCGCAATCGGCAGGATCCGTCAGCACCTGCATGGCGCGGCGGAGCGCCGGGATGATCTGCTCGGGCCGGGTGATGCGGTCGAAATAGCGCGAGACGGGCCTGAAGCAGTCATTCGCCGATATCGTGCCGTCGCCGAAACTCTCCACCTGCTGCAGCACCGGGTCGGGCCTGCGGTTGGCGAAGACGTCGCCGGGAAGGAGGAGGACCGGCAGCCGGTTGACATGCGCCAGCGCGGCCGAGGTCACCATGTTGAGCGCGCCCGGGCCGATCGAGGTGGTGCAGGCCATGAAGCGGCGGCGGAAGCTCGCCTTGGCGAATGCAATCGCCGCATTCGCCATGCCCTGTTCGTTCTGCGCACGGTAGGTCGGGAGCGTTTCGCGAACGCCGTAAAGCGCTTCGCCGACGCCGGCGACGTTGCCGTGGCCGAAGATCGCGAAGACGCCGCCGAAGATCGGTACGCGCTCGCCGTCGATGATCGTCATCTGCCGGGTCAGGAACCGCGCCACGGCCTGTGCCATGGTCAGGCGCACGGTTTTCTGGCTCATTTGTTTCCTCCTCGCGGCCGCATCCTTGCGCCGCCTTTTCATTTGCCCGCTATGCCGCCTTGGTCTCACCCAATCGCAGCCAGAGATCGACGAGCGCCTTGAACTTCGCCGCCATGTCGGAGACTGCCTGCTCGTCGGACATCCTGCCGGCGAGCCAGGCCTTGGCGGCGTCGGCGAAGATCGTCCGGCCGACGGCAAATCCCTTGACCGTCTTCGACGTTCTGGCGGCGGCGAAACCTTCCTTCAGCACCTCGTAGGGCGCTTCCAGGCCGAGGAGCACCACGCCCCGGCAAAGCGGGTCGCGCGTCTCGATCACGGCGTCGATCGCAGCCCAGGCGGCGCGGCTCGCTTGCGGCTCGAGCTTCCACCAGTCCGGCTTCAAGCCGGCATCATAGAGCTCTTCGAGCGCCCGCGGAATGGTCCGGTCGTCGAGTTTCCCGTGCTTGCCGGCGATGACCTCGATCAGGATCTCGCGCCCAACCTTGCGCGCCGCCTCGAAGGCCGAACGCAACTTTGCGACCTGAGCCGCCTTGAGTTCCGCCGGATCGTCGGGATGGTAGAAGGAAAGCACCTTTATGCAGTGGTCGACCGGCCAGTCGACAAGGCGGCTGCCGAGGTCCTGGCTGAATTCGAAGGTGAGCGGCCGTGACCCCGGAAGCTCGATCGGCTTGCCGATCCAGAAGTCGCGATGGGCGCCGGCGGCATAGAGTGCATCGCGGCCGTATTTGTCGTCGATCAGCATGCCGAAGCCGGGGCGGCCTTGAGCCACCTCTGCCGCCGCCTTGACGGCGAGCACCTTGAAGGCCGGGATGCGCGAGAGCAGTTCCGGATTTCCCTCGGCAATGTCCTCGAACTGGCTGCGATGGTCGACGGCGAGCGCCATCAGGAGCGGGATGTCGCGCCGGCGCGTCGTCGCCCAGTGCACGTGGTTGATCGCCTCGTCCTTGCGCAGCGCCTTCTCCTTGCTGCCGTGTTCGAGGAAATATTGCAGTTCGATCCAGGTCGGGATTTCCGGCGCGCAAAGCAGGCGCGATACCGCGAAGGCGCCGCAGGCGTTGGCCCAGGTGGCGGAAGTCGCGTGCGGCTCGCCGGTGAGCCAGCCGCGCAGAAAACCCGACATGAAGGCGTCGCCGGCGCCGAGAACGTTATAGACCTCGATTGGAAAACCCTTGCCGACGATACCGTCTTCGAGATCGTCCGAGATCGGTCCATCATAGACGATGCAGCCCATCGGCCCGCGTTTGAGCACGATCGTGGCTGTGGAGAGCGAGCGGATGGTCTTGAGTGCCGCGAGGAGGTCGCTTTCCCCCGACGCGATCAGCACCTCTTCCTCGGTGCCGACGATCAGGTCGCAATCGCCGAGCACGGTCTTCAGATGCGCCGAAACGCGGTCCGAGGCGATGTAGCGGCTCTCGCCCGCATCGTGGCCCGCAAGACCCCATAGATTGGGGCGGTAGTCGATGTCGAAGACGATCCTGGCGCCGCTTTCCTTGGCGATCCTTATCGCCTTGCGCTGGGCGGCGTCCGCATTCGGTTTGGCGAAATGCGTGCCGGTGACGAGGACCGCGCGCGCGGAACGGATGAAATCCTCGGATATGTCGTCCTCACAAAGCGCGTTGTCGGCGCAATTGTCGCGATAGAAAAGGAGCGGGAAGGATTTGTCGTTCTCGACGGAGAGGATCGCAAGCGCGGTCAGCCGCTCCGGATCGGTGACGATGCCGCGCGTCTCGACGCCTTCGCGCTGAAGCTGCTCGCGGATGAAGCGGCCCATCTGTTCGTCGCCGACGCGTGTCAGGAGCGCCGATTTCAGGCCGAGGCGCGCTGTGCCCACGGAAATGTTGCAGGGGCAGCCGCCGACAGATTTGGCGAAGCTCGCCACATCCTCGAGCCGCGTGCCGATCTGCTGTCCGTAGAGGTCGACCGAAGCTCTGCCGATCGTGATGAGGTCGAGGGGCTTGGCACCCGCACCTGATGGAATTTGGGCCGATGGAACCTGGCTCACTGCTTCCTCCCCGCGGACGCCGGACCGGCGCCGACAAATATGCCTATGCCATGGGTGACGGGCATATGAAACATAAATTCCGTTGTTTCGTCAATATGGAATTTCCGTTCTATATTGCCTCACTCGCCCTCGGCAAGGCGGCGCCGTTTCTCAGCGATTGCGACGGTCAGCGCCATGGCGAAGGCCATGCTGGCGGAGAGCGAACGGAAGCCGGCATGATCGGCCTCGACCAGTTCGAACCAGACCCTGGAGGATTCGGCGAGCGGCGAGAAGGCGGAGTCGGTCAGTGAGACGACGGGTACCTTGCGGTTGGCGAGCAAGCGCGCCTGGCTGGCGCTTTCCGACGCGTAGGGCGAGAAGCTAACGGCGAAGGCGGCATCCTCCTTCGTTGCCATGGCCAGCATGTCCTCGTCGATCCCGGCGGCCGTTCCGACATGCTGGTACTTCACCTTCAGCTTGCCGAAAGCGTAGGCCATGTAGCTGGAGATCGGATAGGAGCGCCGCTTGGCGATGAGATAGATCGTGTTCGCCTTGGCGAGAATGCCGACGGCACGCTCGAACGCCTCCGGATCGACCGAGGTCGCGATGTTGTCGAGCGAGCGATGGGCAGCCGCAACGAAGCCGTTGAAGATCGATCCGCTTTCGAGCTTGCTGTGATCGTTCTGGCGCAGCGCCTTCAGCCGTTCCTCGTAGCCGGGCGTGCGCTCCCGCAGGCGTGCGCGAAAAATCTGCTGCAGGCTCGAAAAGCCTTCGAAGCCGAAGTGCTGGGCGAAGCGCACGAGCGTCGAGGGCTGGACGTCGGCCGAAGTCGCGATACTCGCCGCCGTTCCGAAGGCGATCTCGTCCGGATTGTCGAGCGAGTAGGCCGCCACCTGTTTCAGCCGTTTCGGCAGCTGCGCCTTGCGCTCGAGGATGACCGCCTTCAGCGTTTCGAAATCCTGCGGGACATCGGCAATCGTTTCAGGCGTGGGCATCGTTCGGGCCTCCGGGCTCGTTCCTGTCGTTTGCCTCAGTCTAATGGATCAGCCGTTGCCGGGATAGAACGGATGTTCCGTTTTGACTCCCTTATCCAGGGGCAAAGACAACAGCGAGTCGGACCATCAAGATCAGCCAATCTCCACCCACTTGTTCGTCCTTGCGGAGTGATAGGTCGCGGAAAGGACCTTCTGGACTTCGTAGCCCTCGCGGAAATCGGTCGAGGTTTTGCCGCCTTTGGCGATCGCTTCCAGGAACTCGTTGGCCTCGATCGCCTTCAGCTCGTTGAAGCCGATCTGGTGGCCCGGTGCCACGCAGAACGCTCCGTAGGGCGGATGCTCCGGTCCCGCCCAGATCGTACGGAAGCCGCGGCTCCTGATGTCGTCGCCGGCGTAGTAGATCCTGATCTCGTTCAAGCGCTCCTGGGTGAAGACGATGCTTCCCTTGGAGCCGTAAATCTCGAAATCGTGCTGCATCTTGCGGCCGGTCGCGATCCAGCTCGCTTCGAAGCTTCCGCTGGCGCCGCTCTCGAAACGGACGAATGCCCGCGTGACGTCGTCGACCTCGACCGTCCGGGTCTCGGTGGCGCCGCGCGCGACAGGGCGCTGCGGAATGTGGACGACGGTCTCTGCCAGCACGGACCGGATCGGCCCGACGAGATGGCGCATGCAGGCGATCATGTGGCTGCCGATGTCGGCGAGGGCACCGCCGCCGCTGCGCGGGTCCAGCCGCCAACCCCACGGAACGCTCTCATCCGCCATGAAATCTTCCGCGTGAATCCCGCGAAACGATCGTAATTCGCCGATCTCGCCGCTTTCGATGATGTCGCTCGCGAGAAAAATGAGCGGGTTCTTGAGATAGTTGAAGCCGACCTGGGTGACGACGCCGGCCTTTTCCGCCGCGGCGGCCATCTCGGCGCAGTCGGCGACCGTCGGTGCCAGCGGCTTTTCGCAATAGACGTGCTTTCCGCGGGCAATCGCAGCGAGCGCCATTTCCTTATGCAGGAGGTTCGGCGTCGTGATGTCGATGATGTCGATCTCGGGGTCGCTCAGAAGCTCGCGCCAGTCGGCGGTCGCCTTGCGGAAGCCGAGCCGTCCGCGGGCCGCCTCCGCGCCGTCCTGCGTCACGTCCGCGACGGACACGAGATCCAGCTCGAACGGCAGGTCGAAGACTCGTGCGGCGATCGTGAATCCAAGGGCATGCGCCTTGCCCATGAAGCCCGTCCCGATCAGGCCAATGCCCAGCCTGCGCTTGCCGCTCATCTCGTTTCTCCCGGGCTAGGCCCTCGTCCGTGCTCGGCGAAATGAAATGAAATGCACGGGAATTGTCAATATGGAATATTTGTTCGAAAATTTCCGCGTGCCTGATGGAACAGAGCGTACCTGCTCGGTCCGCTATGCTTGGGGAGGAATGTGTTAACGCATTTTTACCATGTTGCGTTGAAACATCACTGGTGACGGTGGTGGACGAATCGCTTTCATATGGCGGGCGAAATCGGAGTGATCGAGCATGTGCCGTTGGGCAGCCTATCGCGGAGAGCCGCTTTATCTCGAAGAACTCGTGACGTCGCCCAAGCATTCCCTGATCGAGCAATCCCATTGCGCCGTCAGGGCGAAAACGGCGACCAATGGCGACGGCTTCGGAATAGCGTGGTATGGCGACCGCCCGGAGCCGGGCCGCTACCGGGACATCCTGCCCGCCTGGTCCGACTGCAATCTCAAGAGCATCGCGAGGCAGATTCGCTCGCCGCTGTTTCTCGCCCACGTTCGCGCGGCCACCGGCGGCGGCACCCGCCGCGACAATTGCCATCCCTTCGTCTTCGGCCGCTGGTCCTTCATGCATAATGGACAGATCGGCGATTTCGAGCATTTGCGGCGGCCGATGGAGACCATGCTCGACAACGAGTTCTATTCGGCGCGCAGCGGCACGACGGATTCGGAGCTGCTCTTCCTGCTTGCCCTGCAGTTCGGTCTCGACCGTGATCCCCTCGGTGCCGTGGCCGAGGCGCTCGCCTTCGTCGAGCGGCTTGCCGAACGGCTGGGACGCCCGGCACTCGTGCGCTTCACGGCGGCCTTCTCCGACGGCCGCGATCTTTATGCGGTGCGCTATGCCACGGACTGGAAAGCTCCCACGCTCTATGCAGGTCCGATGGGGTCGAGTGGCGGTTATTGCCTCGTCTCCGAGCCGCTTAATGACGATGACAGCGCCTGGGTGGAGGTTCCTGACGGATCCGCGATCATCGTCGGGGAAAATGGCGTCGACGTGCGCCTTTTCGGGACGGCCGACGTGGCAATGGCAGCCACCTCCGGCCTGTCCTCAGGATGAAAGCTTCGCCGCGATCAGCGCTGCGAGCTTCGCCGCGACATCCTCCTTGTCCATTTCCGGCCATTCCTCGGTACCGTCACGGCCGATAAGCTTCACGCGATTGCGGTCGCCGCCCATGATGCCGGTTGCGGGCGAAACATCGTTGGCCAGAATGTAATCGGCGCCCTTCTTCTGGAGCTTGGCGCGGCCGTTCTCGGAGACGTTCTCGGTCTCGGCGGCAAAGCCGATCACGAGCCTCGGCCGCGATCCGTGGTGGCCGACGGTCTTCAGGATATCGGGATTCTCGGCAAGCTGCAGCGGAGGAGGGGCCTCTCCCGGCCGCTTCTTGATCTTGTTGCCGGCGGCCGATGCGACGCGCCAGTCGGCAACGGCTGCCACCATGACGGCCACATCGGCCGGCAGCGCGGCCAGTACGGCATCGCGCATCTCCTCGGCGCGCTCGACCCGGACGACGCGGACGCCGGCGGGGTCCGCGATCGTCACCGGCCCGGAAACGAGCGTGACCTCGGCGCCGAGCCGCGCCAGTGCTGCGGCGATCGCGTGACCCTGCTTGCCGGACGAACGGTTGGCGATGTAGCGGACCGGATCGATCGGCTCGTGCGTCGGTCCGGATGTGACGATGGCCTTGCGCCCGGCGAGCGGCCTTGCTTCGCTGAACAATTCCTCGACCGCCGCGACGATCTCCAGAGGTTCGGCCATGCGGCCTTCCCCTGCCTCGCCGCTCTCGGCCATTTCGCCGGTGGCAGGCCCGACGAAGCGGACGCCGTCGCCGGCGAGCGTCGAGCGGTTGCGGCGCGTGGCCGGGTGCGACCACATCCTCGGGTTCATCGCCGGCGCGAGCAGCACCGGCCGGTCCGTCGCCAGGAGCACCGTCGAGGCGAGGTCGTCGGCGTGACCGTGCGCCATCTTTGCCATCAGGTCGGCCGTTGCCGGCGCCACGACCACGAGATCGCAATGCCGCGCCAGCCGGATGTGGCCGACATCCTGCTCGTCCTCGCGCGAGAAAAGCTCCGTGAAAACGTGAGATGCCGAAAGCGCGCCGACCGTCAGCGGCGTCACGAAACGCTGCGCCGCCGCCGTCATCACCGGGCGCACGTCGGCGCCGCGCTCGCGCAGGCGGCGGATCAGATCGAGGCTTTTATAGGCCGCGATGCCGCCGGCGATGATGAGAAGAATGCGCTTGCCCGACAGTGTCATTCCGCTTCGGCCTCAGCCGCTCCCGTCCGTTTCCGGCGACCCTACTCGACCGCCTTGCCGCACGCAATTGCGCGCCTGATTTCGAGCACGGACCCGATTCGAAGCTTGACTTCCTGAGTATCACGTAACACATTGAGTTACATGAAACGCGATAGCCGACTTTCCATTACCCTGCATGCGCTCCTCCACATGGCGGAGCGTGAAACCATCACTTCGGAGGAGTTGGCAGCCTGCCTCTCCACCAATCCCGTCGTGGTCCGACGCACCATGGCGGGTTTAAGGGAAGCGGGTCTCGTCCGTTCCGAAAAGGGGCATGGCGGAGGCTGGTCGCTCGTGCGCGATCTCGCAACCATCAGCCTTTCGGACGTGCATGCCGCGCTCGGTGAACCGCCCGTATTTGCGATCGGCAACCGAACCGAGGCTCCCGGCTGTGTGGTGGAGCAGGCGGTCAATGCCGCGATGGACGGGGCGCTCCGGGATGCCGAGGCGCTTCTCATGCAGCGATTGGAACGAATAAGCCTGGCGGATCTTTCAAACGATTTCCAGCGACGAATGGCGATCCGTCGCCAGCAGATGAAGGAGCAGAACCATGGCGGTTGATGTGATGCCGGTAGATGTAGCGATCGTGGGGGGAAGCTATGCGGGGCTGTCGGCGGCACTGCAATTGGCCAGAGCCAGACGCTCCGTGGTCGTCGTCGATGCGGGCGCGCGCAGGAACCGCTTTGCCGAAACGTCGCATGGGTTCCTCAGCCGGGACGGCGAGGCGCCGGCGGCGATCGCGGCGCACGGCCGGGAACAGTTGCTGGCCTATCCCAATGTGCGTTTCGTCGAAGGAAAGGCCGATACGGCGGGCCGCGACGGCGCCAATCTGGTCGTCTCGCTGCAGGGCGAAAAGATCGCGGCCCGGCGGCTGATCCTGGCAACGGGCGTGGTCGATGAATTGCCGTCGATACCGGGGCTTCAGGAACGCTGGGGCCGCGCCGTCTTTCACTGCCCCTATTGCCATGGCTATGAGCTCGGGCAGGGCCGCATCGGCGTTCTCGCAACCGGTGAGCACAGTTTTCATCAGGCCATGATGCTGCCTGACTGGGGACCGACCACCCTGTTCGCCAATGAAGCGTTCGAGCCCGATGCCGATCAGGCCGCCATGCTGGAAGCGCGCGGTGTGGAGATCGAAAGGGAGAGGGTCGTCGCTGTTGACGGAGCGAAGGCGAGCGTGGTTCTGGATGGCGGCCGGACCGTTTCTCTCGAAGGCCTGTTCGTCGCGTCGCGCACCCGCATGGCGAGCGATCTGCCTGCAGCGCTCGGCTGCGAATTCGAGGACGGGCCGCTCGGACCCTATATCCGGACGAACGAGGCAAAGGAGACGAGCGTCGAGGGCATCTATGCCTGCGGCGATGCCGCGCGGGGCGCGGGCTCGGTCTCGCATGCGGTCGGCGATGGCGTCACCGCAGCCGTGGCCGCGCATAAGTCACTGATTTTCGACGTGCATTGACACCTTATCGGGCGCCGGCGGCGACGAGGAGCCGCTCGATCTGCCGGAACCCTCGCCTTCTTGCATGGGCGAGGGGCGTAACGCCGTCGCCGTCTGCCAGACCGATATCCGCACCGGCCTCGATCAGCAGCCTGACGATCTCCGTATGGCTGTCGCCTCCGTTGCCGAGGATGATCGCCTCGAGGAGTGCGGTCCAGCCGAGGCGGTTGACATGATCGACGGCAACGCCGGCATCGATCAGCGTCTTCACGGTTTCGACATGGCCGCGCTCGGCGGCGGGAATGAGGGCGGTGCCGCCGTAGCGGTTGGTGCTCTTGAGATCGGCGCCATGCGCGAGAGTCATCTTCAGTATTTCGAGATGGCCGCGCGCGCCGGCATAGAGATAGGGGCTGTCCTCGATGCGGTCCTTGGCGTTGACGTCGGCGCCGGCCGCGATGAGGACCCTTGCGGCCTCGATATTGTTCTCATGAGTGGCGATGAGCAGGGCGGTCGCGCCTGTTTCGTCGCGCGCATCCACTTGTGCGCCCCGGTCTACGAGAGCGCTGACTTCGGCGGCATTGCCCAGCCGGGCGGCCGTGAGGAGTTCTTTATCCAGCATGGCGGCCCTCGAGATCCCTGTTAGACCGAAAAGAATGACGAGAGCTGTGACGGCGCAGCGCCGCAGGCTTCGTGCCGCCGATCTCTGAAGCGGGATGAACATGGTCAGAGCATCGAACGGCTGAGCCCGCCGTCGACGGGCAGCGCAATCCCGGTGATGTAGGCGGCCTGCCGGCTTGCGAGAAAGGCTGCGGCAGCGCCGAACTCGGCCGGCGTCCCGTAGCGCCCGACCGGAATTTCCGACTGGCTGCGCGCTGCAACGGTTTCGACGCTGATGCCTTCGGCCTCTGCATCCATGCGGTCGAAGCCAAGCGTCCGGTCCGTCGCAAGCCTGCCGGGCAGGAGCATGTTGACGGTCACGCCGTCGGCTGCCACCTCGCTGGCGAGCGTCTTCATCCAGCCGGCAAGCGCGCTGCGCAGCGCATTGGACGCCGTCAGGCCGGGTATCGGCTCGCGGATGCTGGTGGAGGCGACGGCGACGATGCGGCCGAAGCGGCGCTCCCGCATGGACGGCAGCAGGCGGTGGGCAATGCGCATGCCGGAAAGCACCATCGCCTCGAATTGAGTCCGCCAGAAACCGGGATCGATGTCGGCAGCATTCGTCGGCGGCGGGCCGCCACCGTTCAGCACCAGAATATCGATCTGTCCGAATGCAGAGGAGAGCCGATCGAGGAAGGGGTCGACGGTTTCAGGCTTTGCCAGGTCGAGCGAAAAACCGGCAGCATTCGGGCCGATTTCCGCTGCGGCCTTGGCTGCGGTTTCTTCGTTCCGGCCGGTCAGCGCGACCGCAACGCCTTCCCCTGCGAGCGCTTCGGCGATACCGCGCCCGAGCCCCTTGCTGCCACCGAGAACGAGCGCCTTTTTGCCGCTAATGCCGAGATCCATATTCCGTTCTCCTGCTTTGATCGATGGCGCCTATTGGCTGCCGGTCACGTCTCCCCGGCAGTCTGGCAAGGAAGCCCGCCGCTCTGCTCACGCAAGCTGCCAGGCGATGTAGATGAGCGTGGCCGCGATAATCCATAGCGCGACACGACCCGAGCGCGTATGGCGCGCCTCGGCCCTGCCGATCGCTTCCGCGGTCTCCGGATCGAAGCGCAGGCCGTTCTCGCTCATCGCCATGATTTCCCCGGAGAAGCGTTCCGTCCGCGCCGCAATCTCGGGCATCGCTTCGGCAACCCGGAGCGCCGCATGAATGCCGTCGCGCAGATCGGCGACGATGCGTTTCGGCCCGAGATTGTCCCTTATCCACTTGCCGACCACCGGTTCGGACGCCTTCCACATGTTGAAGCGCGGGTTGAGCGTCCGGGCGACGCCCTCGACGACGACCATCGTCTTCTGCAGCATCACCAGTTCGGGACGCGTCTGCATGTCGAAAAGTTCGGTGACCTCGAACAGCAGCGTCAGCAGCTTCGCCATCGAGATCGTCTCGGCCGGCTGGCCGTGGATCGGCTCGCCGATGGCGCGGATCGCCTGGGCAAAGCTTGCGGCGTCGTGATGCGAAGGAACGTAACCGGCCTCGAAATGCACGTCCGCGACGCGCTGATAGTCGCGCATGATGAAGCCGTAGAGGATCTCGGCCAGGAAGCGTCGTTCCTTACGGCCGAGGCGGCCGACGATGCCCATGTCGACGGCGACGATATGCCCCGCATCGTCGACGAACAGGTTGCCCTGGTGCATGTCGGCGTGGAAGAAGCCGTCCCGGAGCGTGTGGCGCAGAAAGGACTGGATCAGCGTTTCGGCCAGGCGGTTCAGGTCATGGCCGGCCCGTTTCAGCCCTTCGATGTCCGACATCTTGACGCCGTCGATCCATTCCATCGTCACGACGTCGCGGCCGGTTCGCTCCCAATCGACGTTGGGCACGCGAAACCCGGAATCCTCCCTGGTGTTCTCGCCAAGTTCGGAAAGCGCTGCGGCCTCGAGCCTCAGATCCATTTCGACCTTGGTCGTCTGCTCCAGCGTCTTCGTCACCTCGACCGGCTTCAGGCGCCGCGTATAAGGCAGGAACCGCTCCTGCATGCGCGAGACCAGATACATGGCCTCGATGTCGGCTACGAAGCGCTGGCGCACGCCCGGGCGGATGACCTTGACGGCCACCCTTTCGCGTGTGCCCTCGCGCATGACCACGGCGGGATGGACCTGGGCGATCGATGCGGCTGCGATCGGTTCGGAGAATTCGAGGAAGAGCTCACCGACGGGGCGCCCGAGAGATGCCTCTATCGCGGCCCTGGACGCGCTCTCAGGAAAGGTGGCCATACGGTCCTGGAGCAGCGAGAGGTCGGCGGCAAGCTCGGCGCCGACCACGTCCGGGCGCGTCGCCAGAAACTGGCCGATCTTGACGTAGGAAGGGCCGAGTCGCTCTACCGCCCGGGCGAGGCGGCCGGTGCGCGCACCGAGCCGGGCCTCGCGGCTGGCGAGCAGGCCGGCGAGCTTCTGCACGAAGCGTGCGAGCGGGGGCAGGTGTTCGGATGGGACCGCCGCGAACGCATTCTCGCGCGCAAGGACCCAGCCGATCCGTATGAGACGGAAATATGCTCCGGGAGTGCTCATGCGCTCAGATTTTCCAGCCGGAATGCAGCGCTGCGATGCCGCCGGTATAATTGGTGAAGGAGACGCGGGCGAAGCCGGCATCGCGGATCATGGCAGCGAAATCACGCTGGTTCGGAAACTTGCGGATCGATTCCACCAGATACTGGTAGGGCGCATCGTCGCCGGTGATGAGCTTTCCGAATTTCGGAATCGCATTGAAGGACCAGGCGTCGTAGAAGCGGTCGAGCAGCGGCATCTCCACTTCGGAGAATTCGAGCACGAGCAGCCGGCCGCCGCGCTTCAGCACGCGATGGGCCTCCTTGAGCGCGACCTCGATGCGAGGCACGTTGCGGATGCCGAAGGCGATCGTGTAGGCGTCGAAGGAATTCGCCGCAAAGGGCAGGTCTTCGGCGTTGGCCTCGACGAAATCGAGATTGGCGTCGATCCCCTTCTTGCGGGCGCGCTCGGCGCCGACCGAGAGCATCGAGCCGTTGATGTCGAGCACGGTCGCATGAGCCTTGCGCCCGGAGCGCTCGACGATGCGGAAGGCGATGTCACCGGTGCCGCCGGCGACATCGAGAACCCGATAGTCCTCGCGGCTCGGCGGGTTGAGCGCCGCGATCATCGCGTCCTTCCAGACACGGTGCAGCCCGGCCGACATCACGTCGTTCATGATGTCGTAGCGTTTGGCGACCTTGTGGAAGACGTCGTTGACGAGCGGCTGCTTCTCGCCCGCGCCGACTTCGCGGAAACCGAATGAGGTCTCCATTCCGCCCCTCGCCGATACGCGCTCATCCGCCATACGAAACTCCACTTCAACGAATTTTGCCGGCACCATAGCGAAATCGCTCCGTCCACGCTATCTGAGCGAGAGGCGACCGGCTGCCGCATGGAGCGGGATATAGGCTATCGACGGCGTCATGGGAATGGCGTGCCGCTCACGCGGGCGGGTGCGATGAATAAAGGATGAAGGAACACGGCCGATGCCGGAATTGCCCGAGGTGGAAACGGTCAAGCGCGGACTGGCGCCGACGATGGAGGGTGCGCTTCTGGTGCGGGCGGAGTTGCGCCGGCCGGATCTGCGCTTTCCGTTCCCCGAGAATTTCGCGGAGGCGGTCGCGGGCCGCCGTATCATCGCCCTCTCGCGACGCGCAAAGTATCTGATGATCGAACTCGAGGGCGGCGACGTCATCATCGCCCATCTCGGCATGTCCGGCTCGTTCCGGATCGAGACGGGCCCGATCGAGGCTGGTGCGGATCCGGGCACGCCCGGCGCTTTCCATCACCCGCGCGGCAAGGACGAGAAGCACGATCATGTCGTCTTCCATCTCGATGGCGGCTCCGGGCCGGCAAGGGTGATCTATAACGATCCGCGTCGCTTCGGTTTCATGGATCTGGCACGGCGCTCCGCGCTCGCCGATCACGTCTTCCTCCGCGGCCTCGGCGAGGAGCCGACCGGCAATGCCCTCGATGCCGCCTATCTCGCCGCCCGCTTCGCCGGCAAGGTCCAGCCGCTGAAAGCCGCTCTTCTCGACCAGAGGACGATCGCGGGGCTCGGAAATATCTATGTTTGCGAGGCGCTGTGGCGCTCGGGCCTCTCGCCGAAAAGGGCGGCAGGCACGCTCGTCGACAAGCGGGGCCGCCCGAAACAGGCGCTGATTGCGCTGACGGAAAGGATCCGTGCCGTGATTGCCGATGCGATCGCCGCCGGCGGCTCCTCGCTCAAGGATCACATTCAGGCGGACGGCAGTCTCGGCTATTTCCAGCACAGCTTCTCCGTCTATGACAGGGAAGGCGAGGCTTGCCGCACTCCGGGCTGCCACGGTACGGTCGCCCGCATGGTACAGGCAGGACGTTCAACCTTTTATTGTCCGCACTGCCAGAAATAGGGCGGCATGGCACATTCCGCTCTTCAATCTTCCGACAACGCGCGAAGGAGACGGGAATGAGTTACGAGACGTTGCTGGTCGAAACGCGGGGCCGCGTGGGCCTGATCACGCTCAACCGGCCGCAGGCGCTCAATGCGCTGAATGCGGTGCTGATGCGCGAGCTCGACGCCGCGCTGAAGGCCTTCGACGCCGACAGGGCCGTCGGCGCCATCGTCCTTGCCGGCTCCGAGAAGGCTTTCGCCGCCGGCGCCGACATCAAGGAGATGCAGGGGCTCGATTTCGTCGACGGCTACCTCGCCGATTTCCTCGGCGGCTGGGAGCATGTCGCGAACGCCCGCAAGCCGATGATCGCCGCCGTATCCGGTTTCGCGCTCGGCGGTGGCTGCGAGCTCGCCATGATGTGCGACTTCATCATCGCATCCGAAACGGCGAAGTTCGGCCAGCCGGAGATTACGCTTGGCGTCATTCCCGGCATGGGTGGATCGCAGCGCCTGACCCGCGCAGTCGGCAAGGCGAAGGCCATGGACCTCATTCTCACCGGCCGTATGATGGACGCGGCGGAGGCCGAGCGCTCCGGGCTCGTTTCGCGCGTGGTGGCTCCGGACAGGCTCCTGGAGGAGGCGCTCGGCGCCGCGGAGAAGATCGCGTCATTCTCGCTGCCGGCGGCGATGATGGCCAAGGAGGCCGTCAACCGCTCTCTGGAACTGACGCTCGCCGAGGGACTGCGCTTCGAGCGGCGGCTCTTCCAGTCGCTTTTCGCAACGGAGGACCAGAAAGAGGGCATGACCGCCTTCGTCGCCAAGCGCAGGGCCGAATTCAAACACAGGTGAGCCATCAACAGGACTCGGTTTTCTCAAATTGCGCGTTGACGTGCGGGCGGATTCCCTTTATACGCCGCCCTCAGTTTGGAACGCCCTCGTTCGAGGCTTTCCGATAATACTCCCGAATTGCTTGTATGACAGGTCGCAGTGACCCGGCACGGCGAGGCGGAGTCCATGTCAGTTTTCGAAGAGAGGCATCAATGGCCAATACAACTTCGGCGAAAAAGGCGACCCGCAAGATCGCACGCCGTACCGCAGTAAATAAGGCCCGTCGTTCGCGCATCCGCAGCTTCGTCCGCAAGGTCGAAGAGGCGATCGCTTCCGGCGATCAGGCACTTGCAGCCGCCGCCCTGAAGGCGGCACAGCCGGAGCTGATGCGCGCCGCCACGAAAGGCGTGATGCATTCCAACACGGCATCGCGTAAGGTCTCGCGGCTGGCGCAGCGCGTGAAGAGCCTTTCGGCCTAACCCGGCTAAGAAAAAATCTGTTGATGAAGTGCCCGGCGTTGTCGCCGGGCTTTTCCGATTCGTGCCGCCGTCAATGGCGTGGGGGATTGACCATGCTACGCTCGTGTCAATCCCGTGACATAAAATTTCCAATCTTTTCAGCGGCTTATGAGAGGTTGCGGCAAAAATGTGGACTCGCGGGGCGGGCCGATTGAGTCCGAAGTGAGTCAAGCCATTTTTTATTTTTTTTCTTTTTCGCCAGCTAAGCAAGAACGCAAAAAACAAAACCCTTGATTCAACAGGGATTCTCGCCGGACTCGGGGAGCGGGATGCAAAACCCGGCACGAGAGTCAACTGTCGACGCTTACGGGCGGGTAAAAAACGCGATTGATCTTGCCGGGCGATCCTGCCTAAATGCCTTCCACAGGGGACACAGATCACATCTGTACGAGGAAGTTTAAGGGTCATTCCAATCGGGGTGGCTTTGGGCTTTCCGTCGCCTGTGGCGGGGTTAATTCCACGTCGATCAATCAAACAAGTCGAGACGATAAAACCGGGCGAGCCTTCGCACCGGAGCGAGGACGTTTCGTCTTATGGTTGCCGACCCGGCGTAACCTTGTGAATGCGTGGGATTAGGAAGAAGGAGGCTCGGGCTGTCCGCTGCGTACGAGGGTGCGGTCAGCCGGCAACGAGGAAAAACGGTTCCGGTCGGCTTGAAAAGAGCCGTGCAGAATCGGTAAGGCGAAGTGCGAGGGGACATTTGCTTGAGGCGAAGGCAAGCGAATGAGCGCAGCGCGCCGTGACGGGATATGAGGAGCCCGCTTCGGTGCGTATCAGAGCGTCCGGCTGACGCGGCATGGCTTTGAGCGGCCGTGGCGGGCGGGCATAAAAGATGAGGCCGCCAGAAATGACGGCATCGGAATAATGAAATTGGAAGGCGGCAAGATGCGGATGAATGTGGCGACGGCACCTGGAGGTTTTCAGGCCGGAAGCAATCAGTCTCAGGCGGCGGGGGAAAAGCACGACATGCGGCATGACGCACTGTTTGAGCGGGTAAGTGCGCGCTTGAAAGCCCAGGTCGGACCGGATGTCTTCGCAAGTTGGTTTGGACGCCTCAAGCTCCATTCAGTGTCGAAAAGCGTCGTGCGCCTCTCGGTCCCGACGACTTTTCTGAAGTCCTGGATCAATAATCGCTATCTCGATCTGATCACCACGCTCGTCCAGCAGGAGGACAGCGAGATATTGAAGGTGGAAATCCTCGTGCGCACCGCGACCCGCGGTCATCGCCCGGCGGCTCCTGAAGAGAGCGTTGCCGCGGCTGCCGAAGCGGCGCCCGTCCCTCCCTCCCGCCGTTCGGCGGTTCCCTCCGTGGCAATTGCTGCCGCTACGGTTGCGGCAGCTCCGGCGAGACCCGTCCAGGCGCCGCTTTTCGGCTCGCCGCTCGATCAGCGCTATGGTTTCGATAGTTTCGTAGAGGGCTCGTCAAACCGGGTTGCGCTCGCCGCAGCGCGTACGATTGCCGAGGCTGGCGCCGGAGCCGTGCGCTTCAATCCGCTCTTCATCCATTCGAGCGTTGGTCTCGGCAAGACGCATCTCCTGCAGGCGATCGCTCTCGCGGCCCTCCAGAGTGCACGCGCGCCGCGCGTCGTCTATCTGACGGCCGAATATTTCATGTGGCGTTTCGCAACGGCGATCCGCGACAATGACGCGCTGTCGCTGAAGGAATCGCTTCGCAACATCGACCTTCTCATCATCGACGACATGCAGTTCCTGCAGGGCAAGTCGATCCAGCACGAGTTCTGCCATCTCTTGAACATGCTGCTCGACTCCGCCAAGCAGGTGGTCGTCGCCGCGGATCGTGCACCCTGGGAGCTGGAATCGCTCGACAGCCGGGTTCGCTCGCGCCTTCAAGGCGGCGTGGCGATCGAGATGGAAGGGCCGGACTACGAGATGCGCCTGGAAATGCTGAAGCGCCGTCTCGAAGCGGCGCGCCAGGACGATACCTCGCTTGAGATACCGCTCGAGATCCTGAGCCATGTCGCCCGCAACGTGACAGCCAGCGGCCGCGAGCTGGAGGGCGCCTTCAATCAGCTTCTCTTCCGCCGCTCCTTCGAGCCGCAGCTTTCGATCGAGCGGGTTGACGAACTGCTCGGCCATCTCGTCAATGCCGGGGAACCGCGCCGCGTCCGCATCGAGGATATCCAGCGCGTTGTCGCCAAGCATTACAACGTGTCGCGTCAGGAGCTGGTCTCGAACCGCCGCACCCGCGTCATCGTCAAGCCGCGCCAGATCGCCATGTATCTGTCGAAGACACTGACCCCGCGCTCCTTCCCCGAGATCGGCCGCCGCTTCGGAGGCCGCGACCACACGACCGTGCTCCATGCGGTGCGCAAGATCGAGGAACTGATTTCTGCCGACACCAAGCTCAGCCACGAGATCGAGCTTTTGAAGCGACTGATCAACGAATAGAAGCAGGTAAGCCCGAAGTTACGAAAAGCCCGGTCCGCCGGGCTTTTTTGTTGAGCGTTTTTTTCGCCTCGCTTGTCGGCTATCAATAACGCCATTCGTCTTCAGACCAGAGCGGAGTTTTTCAATGCTTTACGCCGTGCTTTGCTACAACGATGAAAGCGTCACCAGTGCCTGGAGCAAGGAGGAGGACGAGAGGGTCATGCGTGATCTGAGCGCCGTCCAACGCAAATATCGCGAAGCGGGCAAGCTGGGGCCCGTCGCGCGCCTGGTGCCGACGACGGCGGCGGCGACGCTGCGCCACAGCGCCGGCGAGACGATCGTCATCGACGGCCCCTTCGCCGAGACCAAGGAACAGTTGCTCGGCTTCTATCTGATCGATTGCGCCTCGCTGGACGAGGCGCTCGACTTCGCGCGCGATCTGAGTAACGCCAATCCGAGCACGGGCTCCTACGAGGTCCGGCCGCTCGCGCTTTATAAACCCGGTGAGCTGCCCTCATGACCGACACAGGCTGGATCGATCTTGCTCTTGTTTCCGCGCGGCCGCAGGCAATGGGTGCGCTGCTGCGCTACTTTCGCAATCTCGATCTGGCGGAGGAGGCATTTCAGGAAGCCTGTATCCGGGCGCTGAAAAACTGGCCCCGTACCGGTCCGCCGCGCGATCCCGCCGCCTGGCTCATCTTCGTCGGCCGCAACAGCGGCATCGACAAGGTGCGGCGGCAGTCGCGCGAGACGGCACTGCCCCCGGAGGAACTGCTCTCCGATCTCGACGACCGGGAGAGTGAGCTCGCCGATCGCCTCGACGGGGCGCATTACCGCGACGACATCCTGCGGCTGCTCTTCGTCTGCAGCAATCCGGCGCTTCCGGCAACCCAGCAGATCGCGCTTGCACTGCGCATCGTATCGGGTCTTTCCGTCAGGCAGATCGCCCGTGCCTTTCTCGTCAGCGAAGCCGCGATGGAGCAGCGCATCACCCGTGCCAAGGCCCGTGTCGCGGCTGCCGGTATCCCGTTCGAGACACCCGATGCCGTCGATCGCGCCGAGCGGCTCGCCGCGGTCGCGACGATGATCTATCTCGTCTTCAACGAGGGCTATTCGGCGATGAACGGCCCCGAGGGCGTCTCCGCCGATCTTTGCGACGAGGCGATCCGCCTGTCGCGGCTGCTGCTGCGGCTGTTTCCAGCCGAGCCGGAAATCATGGGGCTGACGGCGCTTCTGCTGCTCCAGCATTCGCGCGCCCGCGCGCGCTTCGATGCCGATGGCGCCGTCGTGCTGCTCGAAGATCAGGATCGGCGGCTCTGGAGCCGGCCGATGATCACCGAGGCGCTGGCGATGATCGACAAAGCAATGCGCCATCGCCGCCCCGGGCCTTACCAGATACAGGCAGCAATCGCGGCCCTGCACGCCCGCGCCGAACGTCCGGAGCAGACGGATTGGGAGGAGATCGACCTCCTCTACCAGGCGCTCGAGCGCCTGCAGCCCTCGCCGGTCGTCACGCTCAATCGCGCGGTCGCGGTCTCGAAACGCGAGGGGCCGGAGGCTGCACTGGCGATGGTGGAGCCCCTTGGGGAAAGGCTTTCCGGCTATTTCTACTATCACGGCCTGCGCGGCGGCCTCTTGAAGCAACTCGGTCGGGCATGCGAGGCGCGCACCGCCTTCGACCGGGCGATCGCACTGGCCACCAACGCGGCCGAAGCGGCCTATATCCGCATGCAGCTCGATCACCTCGCGGCCGTGCCGGCAACGGTCGCGGAGGAAGAAAAGCGATAATTTTTTTCGACCCCTGTCGGCAGGCGGCATCCTCCTTCGTCCTTGGAATGAACCAACATGGAGGAATTTGAAAATGACTGCAGCGACCAACACCAATTCCGGCGGCGAACGCGAACTGGTTTTGACCCGGATGATCGATGCCCCGCGCGAGAAGGTCTACCGGGCCTTCACGGAAGCCGAGCTTCTGAAGCAGTGGTTCGCGCCACTGCCGTGGACGATCACGGAAGCCGAGCTCGACGTCAGGGCAGGCGGCACCAACCGCTTTGTCATGCGCTCGCCCGAGGGCGAACTCTATCCCAATCAGGGCGTCTATCTGGAAGTCGTGCCGAACGAGAAGATCGTCGTCACCGATGCCTTTACGGAAGCCTGGAAGCCGTCCGAGAAGCCGTTCATGACGGCCATCATGACCTTCGAGAACGAGGACGGCAAGACCCGCTATACGGCCCGCGCGCTCCATTGGAGCGTCGAGGACCGCGATGCCCATGAGAAGATGGGCTTCCACGAGGGCTGGGGCCAATGTGCCGATCAGCTTGCAATGCTCGTTGCGAAACTCTGAGAGGAGGACCGGGTCATGACCATTACCGAGAGCAGGAATGTGGCCGTTGCGGAGATCGAGGAGGTAATCGGGGACTGGGCGGAGGCGCTGCGCCGGAAGGATGCCGCCCGCGTCCTCGCGCACGGCACGCAAGAGTGCCTCGTCTTTTCGCTGGCGCCGCCCCTCAAAGCCTCCGACGCAGATGCCGGCGGCCTTGAGCAGTGGTTTTCCACGTGGAAAGGACCGCTCGGCTTCACCTTCGAGGATCTCGACATTTCGGTGAGCGGCGACGTCGCCTTCGCCACTGCGCTGACGCATCTTTCCGGCGAGAAGCACGATGGCCAGAAGGCGGCGCTCTGGTATCGCCTGACCTTGGGCCTCACGCGCACCGACAGGGGGTGGAAGATCGCCCATCAGCACGAATCCGTCCCCTTCTACATGGACGGAAGCTTCAAGGCGGCGATCGATCTCGATCCCCGATCCGAGGTCGACTGGCAGGCACCGTCGCGCCCGCCCATGCCCGGCGTCATCGCCTATCTCAACGTGGAGGATGCAGATGCGGCGGCGGCCTTCTACGCCAGCGCTTTCGGCGCCAAGGAGGAGGACCGCAAATATGCCCAGGATGGAAAGCGCCTCATCCACTGCCACCTGACGATCAATGGCGGCGCATTGATGCTGAACGATCCCTTCCCGGAATTCGGCCATCCCTGGAAGCCGCCGGAGGGCTTCGTGCTGCACCTTGTCGTCGACGACGCGCATTTCTGGTGGAAACGGGCGGTGGAGGCCGGCGCGGAGGTGACGATGCCGCTGGAGATCGCCTTCTGGGGCGACCATTACGGCCAGCTCCGCGATCCCTTCGGGGTTACCTGGGGGATCGTCGCACCGGTGAAGGAAGGCGGCTGAGCCGCTCGACCCGCGATCAGCAGGCGAGGTCGGCCACCACCGCGTCGAGAATCAGCATTCCGGCGGGCGTGCAGCGCAGCCGCGAATTGCCGATCCGTTCGATGAAACCATGCTCGATCAGGAATTCTTCCCGGGCCGGATCCGGATCGCGGCCCGAGAGGGTCTGCCAGCGGGCGAGATCGACGCCTTCGCGCAGCCTCAACCCCATCAGCAAAAGCTCATCGGCCTGCGCCTCGAAATCGAGCAGTTCGCGCTCGATCAGGCCTTCGCCGCACTCTTCGACGCGTTGCAGCCATGCCTCCGGGCTGCGCTCGGTTGCGGTCGCGATCTTGCCTGATCCGGTCGCCAGCCGTCCGTGGGCGCCGGGGCCGATGCCCGCATAGTCGCCGTAGCGCCAATAGGTGAGATTGTGCCGGCTCTCGGCCCCCGGCCGAGCATGGTTGGAGACCTCATAGGCCGGCATGCCGATATCAGCGGTGATCTCCTGCGTAGCCTCGTAGAGAACGGCCGACTGCTCGCCATCCGGAACGACGAGTTTCCCTGCCTTGTGCAGGCCGTAGAAAGGCGTCCCTTCCTCGATGGTAAGCTGGTAGAGCGACAGATGATCGACGGCGTAGGAAACCGCCTCCTTCAGTTCGCGCTCCCATTCATCCACCGTCTGGTTCGGCCGTGCATAGATCAGGTCGAAGGACATCCGCGGAAAGATCTCGCGCGCGAGCCGCACCGCCTTCAACGCATTCTCGACATCGTGCAGCCGCCCGAGAAATTTGAGGTCGCGGTCGTTGAGAGCCTGGACGCCGAGCGAGACGCGGTTGACGCCGGCCGCCCGATAGCCGCGGAAGCGCGTCGCCTCGACGCTGGACGGGTTCGCCTCCATGGTGATCTCGATGCCATCAGGCACGTGCCAATGCCGGGCGATGCCGTCGAGGATCGCCTCCACCGTCTGAGGATCCATCAGCGACGGGGTACCCCCGCCCATGAAAATGCTGGTGACGGTTCTCGGACCGGAAAGCGCGCGTACCGCGGCCATTTCCTTCAGAAATGCGGCGACGAAGCGAGGCTGATCCACCGGCTGGTGGCGCACATGGCTATTGAAGTCGCAATAGGGGCATTTCGCCGCGCAGAACGGCCAGTGCACATAGACCCCGAAACCGGGGTCCATGCCGTCACCGATCGCTGAAAGCGGGGCTATCTGCATTGTCTTCCTACTCAGGCGCCGAGACAGGTTTCGGCGAACAGCTTGAATGCGCGGGCGCGGTGCGACAGAGCCTCGGGATCGCCCGGCTTCCAGCCATGCTTCTCCTCCGCACTCATTTCACCGAATGTGGTGTCGTAGCCCCTCGGTTGGAAGACCGGATCGTAGCCGAAGCCGCTGGTGCCGCGCGGCGGCCAGACGACATAACCCTCGACCTCGCCGCGAAAGAGCTCTACATGCCCGTCCGGCCAGGCAAGGCAAAGAACGGACACGAAACGCGCGGTACGGCTTTCGGGCGTCACCGCACCCTTGTCGCGGAGCGCCTCTTCGACCTTCTCCATGGCCATCTGGAAGTCGCGGCTGCCGTCCTCACGTTCGGCCCAGTTGGCCGTGTAGACGCCGGGGGCGCCGCCGAGCGCGTCGACGGCAAGACCGGAATCGTCCGAAAGCGCCGGCAGTCCGGAGGCCTTGGCCGAGGCGAGCGCCTTGATCGTCGCGTTCTCCTCGAAGGTCGTGCCGGTCTCATCCGGCTCGACGAAATTGAGATCGGCTGCCGATTTCGCCTCGAAGCCGAGCGGCCCGATGAGATCGCGGATCTCCCGGATCTTGCCGGCATTATGGCTCGCGACGACGAGCGTCTTGTCGATCAGTCTGCGCATCTGTTCCGTTCCGTTCAGGTACTGCCGAAATCATTCCTTGGCCCAGAGGCCGGCTTCCGCGCATTCCAGGCTGTTGCCGGCCGGATCGCGGAAATAGAAGGAGCGGGCGCCGTTCGGCCAGCGGATGTCCGCCTCGATCGCAACCCCGGCTGCCTCCAGTTTCGCCTTCCAGCCGTCGAGCGCCCCGGCGGCGACCCGGAAGCACATGTGCCCGTTGCCCTTCGTCCCGTGCGGAGGCACGGGAAGTGCTCCCGGTGCGGGCGGCTTCACCGTCTCCGCCGGGTTGAAGATCAGGAGCACGCCTTCGCCGCAGCGGAAGAAGACATGGCGGCTGCCGGCGCGCGTGATCCTTTCAAGGCCGAGGACCGTTCCGTAGAAGGCCTCGGCTTGGTCGAGATCGTCCGCGTAAAGCGCGGTCTCCAGAATGCCTTCGAATGTCGGCACCGGACGGTTCCTCTCAAGTGATCTAGAGCGCTTCCGGAAATGCCGTGACGGTCTTCCGTCCGGAAGTGCGTATTGTCGAAGCGTTAGATCGTCTCACCGCCTCAATGAAGCAGAGAGCGGTCTAGAGCGGAATGAGGAAAAGAGTGCGCGGTTTTCCGCCTGCATCCCGCGTCTCAACGTCTTGGAATTGATCACGTTCATGTTTTTAGGTCGACCCGACCTGAAAACATCGTGATCTAGCCTGCTATCGCCTGCTTTTGCATTTCGACGAGTTCGGCTATGCCGTTCTTGGCGAGCAGCATCAGGCTTGCGAATTCTTCTTCGCTGAAGGGCTTGCCTTCCGCCGTTCCCTGGATCTCGACCAGGCCGCCGCTGCCCGTCATCACGAAATTGGCGTCCGTCTCGGCAGCCGAGTCTTCCAGATAATCGAGATCGATAACCGGCTGATTGGCGAAGATGCCGCAGGAAATGGCCGCCACATGATCTTTCAAGACTTTCTCCAGCTTGACCATGTTGCGCGCTTCCATCCACTTCAAACAGTCGTGGAGGGCGATCCAGGCGCCGGTGATCGACGCGGTGCGCGTGCCGCCGTCGGCCTGAATCACGTCGCAGTCGATCGATATCTGGCGTTCGCCAAGCGCCGGTAGATCGACGACGGCTCTGAGCGACCGCCCGATCAGCCGCTGGATCTCCTGCGTGCGGCCGCTCTGCTTGCCGGTCGCCGCCTCGCGCCTCATGCGCTCGCCGGTCGCCCGCGGCAGCATCCCGTATTCCGCGGTGATCCAGCCCTTGCCGCCGTTGCGCAGCCACGCCGGAACTTTTTCCTCCAGGCTCGCGGTGCACAGAACATGCGTGTCGCCGAAGCGCACCAGGCAGGATCCTTCCGCATGCTTGGAGAAACTGCGCTCGAACGAGACCTTGCGCATTTGGTCGATTTTTCTACCGGATGGCCGCATCGTCAACTCCTGTCGATCCCGACTGCATATTTCCTTGAGTCCCGTTCGATCCAAGGACAAGAACATGCAGAATTCAAAGTGCTCCAGCGGCCTTTGCGCGTCTGAAGACGCGCGGCGCTTTCGTCAGCCTTCTAGATCATGGCGCAGGCAAAGGGAACCGCTTGATGTCGAAGCTTCGCGGTGATTTTTCCCTTTTGCCATTCTGCGTGCGGATCACTATATTCTTTCGGACACGGAATACTGATCACGGAGTGACATGGTACTGCGCAACCCTGGAACGAAGGGGATCGCATCGGCGCTGGACGAGCGCTCCGGCGAGATCTTCCGCCGCATTGTCGAAAGCTATCTGGAAAGCGGGGAACCGCTGGGCTCGCGCAATCTTTCGCGGCTGTTGCCGGTGTCGCTGTCGCCGGCCTCGGTTCGCAACGTGATGAGCGATCTCGAGGATCTGGGCCTGATCTATTCCCCCCATGTCAGCGCCGGCCGGCTTCCGACGCAGCTGGGCCTGCGCTTCTTCGTGGACGCCTTCATGCAGGTGGGCAATCTCTCGCCGGAGGAACGCGCCTCGATCGAAAGGCAGGTTCACCCGGGAAATCGGGACCGGTCGGTCGAAAACCTTCTTACCGAGGCGAGCCAGATGCTGTCCGGCATGTCGCGCGGCGCAGGTCTCGTCATCACCGCCAAGAGCGATCCCGTCCTGAAGCATGTCGAGTTTATCCGGCTGGCGCCGACCAAGGCGTTGGCGGTGCTCGTCGGCGAGCACGATCAGGTGGAGAATCGCATCATCGAACTGCCGGCCGGGATCACCAGCGCTCAGCTCACCGAAGCGGCGAATTTCGTCAACGCTCACCTTGCCGGTCAGACGATCCCCGAATTGCGGACGCAACTGGAGAAGGTCAAGGAGACGGTGCGTGGCGAGCTCGACGCACTCTCGCAGGACCTGGTCGAGCGTGGGCTGGCGATCTGGTCCGGAAGCGAGGGCGACGGCCAGCCGGCGCGGCTGATCGTCAGGGGCCGCGCCAATCTGCTCGAAGGATTGGAAGGGACGGACGACATAGATCGGTTGCGCATGCTCTTCGATGACCTCGAAAAGAAGGACAGCCTGATCGAGATCCTCAATCTCGCCGAGAGCGGCCCGGGCGTGCGCATCTTCATCGGTTCCGAAAACAAGCTGTTTTCGCTCTCCGGATCCTCGTTGATCGTCGCTCCCTACCGCGACGGCGACGACCGCATCGTCGGCGCGGTCGGCGTCATCGGGCCGACCCGGCTCAACTATTCCCGCATCGTTCCCATGGTCGATTACACCGCCCAGCTCATGTCGCGGCTGTCGCGCTGAGCGAATCCTTTTGATCGATGAAGCAATCGACCCTTGATTTTTCGGGCCCAAACATCGATATCGGGCTTCAAATCCAGGCAACAGAACGTTCAAGCAAAGCGACTTCCGCTGGTTTGATGATGCCGAACACAGCAAAAGACAGATATTCGGAGAACGTCATGACCGACGAAACGAACAAGAACGGACCCGAGGCCGCGGCGCCTGAAGAATTCGAGACAGCCGCTGAGCCGCAAGCCGCGGAAAAGCCGGAGGCGGATGCTTCCACGACCGCGCCGGATCCGCTCGAGCTTGCCAGGGCCGAGAGTGCTGAACTGCGCGACAGATATCTTCGCCTTGCTGCGGAGATGGACAATCTGCGCCGGCGCACCGAACGTGATGTAAAGGACGCGAAGTCCTATTCCGTCGCGGGCTTCGCGCGCGACATGCTGGCGGTCTCCGACAACCTTCGCCGCGCGCTGGATGCGATTCCGGCCGACGCCAGAGAGGCGGGCGATGCCGGCCTGAAAGCACTCATCGAGGGCGTGGAAATGACCGAGCGGTCGATGCTTGCGGCGCTCGAGCGTCACGGCGTGAAGCAACTTGACCCCACCGGTCAGAAATTCGATCCGAACTTCCATCAGGCCATGTTCGAGGTCCCGAACACCGAGGTTCCGAACAACACGGTCGTTCAGGTGGTCCAGGCGGGATACACGATCGGCGAGCGCGTCCTGCGCCCGGCGATGGTCGGCGTTGCCAAGGGCGGCCCGAAAGCAGCCTCCTCTGAAAGCGAGACGCCTGCTGCTTAGAGCGGGATGAGGAAAAGTGTGTGCGGTTTTCCGCCCGCATCCCGCGTCTCGACTTCTAGGAATCGATCACGATGTTTTTACTGCATGTTTCCTTTAATCGTATCCGATTAAAGGACAAAAACATGCAGCAGATCAAAGTGCTACAGCGACCTTGGCGCGTCTGATAAGACGCGCGGCGCTGTAGGTCGACCCGACCTAAAAACATCGTGATCTGACGGCGCATGAATGCGATTTGCGAAGGGCCGCGCACTCTGCAAGGTGCGCGGCCCTTCGTCGTTGTTCGAAATTGCCGCACGCTCTTCCAACCGGCTCCGGTTTAGGCGGCATGCAGGGGTTGTTCAGGCAGCGTGCGAGGTCGTGTCGTCGCTAAGCAGCGTGTAGATCGCGCTTGCCGAGTCGCTCGCTCGGATACGCGACACCATGTCATGGTCCCGCAGCACGCGCGCGATGCGCGAGAGCGCCTTCAGGTGGTCGGCGCCGGCACCTTCCGGTGCAAGCAGCAGAAAGACGAGGTCGACCGGCTGGTCGTCCAACGCCTCGAAATCGACCGGCGCGTCAAGCCGCGCAAAAATGCCGACGATCGACGGAAGATTGCTGAGCTTGCCGTGCGGGATGGCGATGCCGTTGCCCACACCGGTCGAGCCGAGTCTTTCTCGCTGCAGGATGACGTCGAAGATCTCCCGCTCCGGCAGACCGGTGAGCTTCGATGCTTTTGCCGCCAATTCCTGAAGGAGTTGCTTCTTCGAGTTGGCCCTCATGGCCGGGATGATCGCATTTTGATGCAGCAAGCCTGCCAATGCCATTCTTTTATCCTCGTTCGCCGGTTAGAGCCTGGCAATCTCATCACAAATGCGCCGTGATGGCTCTACCCATCTTTGTCTTGGCGGGTCGAATGCACAGAAAAGTCGAGCTTTTCCGCCGTCCCGCTGATCGGAAAGACGGGGGATGCCAGTCCGGCTGGCTTCCCCCATCCCCACTCATGCCTTGATATTGGCGGCGTCGATCCAGCCAATATTCCCATCGTTGCGCCGATAGACGATGTTCAGGTCATCCTTGCCGGGGCTGCGGAACATCAGCACCGGTTCATCCGTCATGTCCAAGGCCATAACGGCATTGGCGACTGACATTGTTCTCAACTGTTTCGTAGTTTCGGCAACGATCGTCGGCGCATAATCGTCCGGGACTTCCTCGTCCTCGAAGGGCACCGAGTCCATCACGCGATAGGCCACCTCGGTCGCATTCTGCCCGTTGCCGTTGTGATGGTCCTTGAGCTTGCGCTTGTAGCGCCGGAGCCGCTTCTCGATACGGTCTGAAGCCGCGTCGAAGGCTGACTGTGGCTCGTTCGCCTGGCCGTTTGCCTGCAATACCACGCCCGTATCGAGATGAAGCTTGCAGTCGGCGCTGAATCGCGACCCTGACTTTTCCACAGTGACCTGGCTCGAATATCCTCCGTCGAAATATTTGGTTACGGCCTGCTCGATCTGCTCGCCGATGCGGATGCGAAACGAATCGCCGATTTCCATATGTTTACCGGATACACGCACACTCATGGAGTTTCCTCTCTTGTTCGTGAATTGCGTGCCCAGTCTATTCCAAGCGCTCCCGTCATCCAAGCACTTCAGCGACCGGAGTCCTGAACAACCGAAATCGTGAGCGCGCGCTGCCTCGCGGAGTTCTGTCTCAGGCAAGCGCGGCGGCCTCATATCCGCTGTACCGCGGAGAGTCAATTGCGCGTCGTGGAATTAAACGTTCACGGGCCCCGGCGGTTCCGCAGGCGAGAGCCCAAATTGCACCCGGCTTACGCGCTTGCGGCCTGGCGGCGCCGCTCAGAATCCTGCGGCCTTGGCCAGCGCGCGCTTCTCGCGTCGGCGCTGGACGGAGGAGGGGATGCTCATCGCCTCGCGATATTTTGCGACGGTACGTCTGGCGATATCGACGCCGGCCTGCTTGAGGACGTCGACGATGTCGTCGTCCGAGAGCACGGCATCGGCGCTTTCCTGATTGATCATCGTGCGGATGCGATGGCGTACGGACTCGGCCGAATGTGCATCGCCGTTTTCCGCCGAGCCGATCGAAACCGTGAAGAAATATTTCAATTCGAAGAGCCCGCGCGGGGTCAGCATATATTTGTTGGAGGTGACCCGGCTCACCGTCGACTCGTGCATTTTGATCGCATCCGCGACGATCCTGAGGTTCAGCGGGCGCAGGTGGCCGACGCCGTGGACGAGGAAGGCGTCCTGCTGCCGGACTATTTCGCTCGCCACCTTCATGATCGTCCTGGCGCGCTGATCGAGGCTGCGCGTCAGCCAGTTGGCATTCTGCAGGCACTCGTTGAGAAAGGCCTGATCGCCGCTGTTCTTCCGGCTGGAGCGCGATACTTCCGTGAAATAGTCTTGGTTGACGAGAACCCGGGGCAGGGCATCCGGATTGAGCTCGACAAGCCAGCCGCCATCGGGTGCGGCGCGCACGACGACGTCGGGAATGATGGCCTCGAACACGCCCGTTTCGAAGCTGGTGCCCGGTTTCGGATCGAGCTTGCGGATCTCGGCGAGCATATCGATCAGGTCTTCCTCGTCGACGCCGCAAATCTTCTTGAGGCTTGCGAAATCGCGCCGCGCCAGGAGCTCGAGATTGGCCACGAGCGCTTCCATCGCCGGGTCGAGGCGATTGCGGGCGCGCAGCTGAATGGCAAGACATTCGCCAAGCGTGCGCGCAAAGACGCCCGGCGGATCGAACTGCTGAAGCACGTGCAGCACGCGCGTCACGTCCTCGCCTGTCGCTCCCAGCTTCTCCGCGGTCTCGGCGAGGTCGGCGTGCAGGTAGCCGGCATCGTCCAGCTGGTCGATGAAATGCCGGGCGATCAGCCGATCGGAGACAGCGCTGAGTGCGAAGGGCAGCTGCTCGGCGAGCGCCTCCCTCAGCGTCTTGCGGCTGGCAACGAAATCGTCGAGATCGTATCCCTCGGCATCGCCGGCACCCGGCATGGATTTCCATTGGCCGAGAAGCTCGGGCGCATCCGCCCGCTGCGGCGCCGTATCGTCCGGGAAGACATTGGCGAAGTCGGCGTCAAGACCTTCGCTGAGCCTCTCGCCGGATCTCGAAATGGCGCTGTCGTAAAGGTCGCCCTGACCTGCGGCTTCGCCGGTATCGGCGCCGGTCTCCGCCGGATGCGGACTGGCCTCCTCGCGATCCGATATCGTTGCCTCATCGGCCGACTGGACCTCCAGCAGCGGGTTCTTCTCGACTTCCTGCGCGATGAAATGGCTGAGCTCCAGATGGTTCATCTGAAGCAGCTGGATCGACTGCATCAGCTGCGGCGTCATGACCAGCGACTGCGACTGTCTCAGATGAAGGCTGGCGGACAAGGCCATGCTGGCGTGAAACTCCCGTCGAGTTCTCCGAGCCGCGTCCACTAGGACGGGGCCCATTTTTTTAGTTGGCCCAAAAATTGCTTATTACTGGAATTTGGTCAAGCGTGGACCGCGGCGGAGGTGCCGATTCAGCCGGGAGTCGTCCGTTCTGCCGAAATGCACGTTGCCGGCAGAAATTTAGAGGCTGAAATTGTCGCCCAGATAGAGCCTGCGCACGTCCGGATTGGTGACGATGTCGTTGGCGCGGCCATGCGTCAGCACTTCGCCGGCATGGATGATATAGGCCCGATCGATCAGCCCCAGCGTCTCGCGCACATTGTGGTCGGTGATGAGGACGCCGATGCCGCGCGAAGTGAGGTGGCGCACGAGCGCCTGGATGTCGGCGACGGAGATCGGGTCGACGCCCGCAAAGGGTTCGTCGAGCAGCATGAAGGTCGGGTCGGTCGCAAGCGCACGGGCGATTTCGAGGCGCCGACGTTCGCCGCCCGAAAGCGCGATGGCCGGCGATTTGCGCAGGTGGGTGATCGAAAATTCACCAAGCAGATCGTTGAGCTTGCTCTCGCGGCGGTCGACATTCTCGTCGTGAACCTCCAGCACCGCGCGGATGTTATCCTCGACCGTCAGCCCGCGAAAGATCGAGGCCTCCTGCGGCAGATAGCCGACGCCCAGGCGCGCCCGGCGATACATGGGCATCGTCGTGACGTCGTTGCCGTTGATCTCGATCGAGCCCTCGTCGACCGGCACGAGGCCGGTGATCATGTAGAAACAGGTCGTCTTGCCTGCGCCGTTCGGGCCAAGCAGGCCGACAGCCTCGCCACGGCGCACGACGAGCGAGACACCGTTGACGACGCGGCGCGAGCGGTAGGATTTCGTAAGGCCCCGGGCAATCAGCGTGCCGTCGTAGCGCGCCTTGTCGACGGCGCGGGCAGCTGCCGCTGCCGCCGACGGCTTTTTGCCCCGTTTGCGTTTGTGGAGGAAAGGAATCTGCACGAGCGGATCTATGTCAGTTCGTCTTGCGGGACTGTGGATCGAGCTGGATCTGTACGCGGCCGCCGCAGGCGTCGAGCTGCGCTTCGCCGGTGTCCATCTGGACGTTCAATTGGCAGCCCACGAAGACGTTCTTGCCTTCCGACAGTACGACCTTCTTGCCCTTGAGCACGATCGTCTGGTTGGTCAGGTTGACGATGCCGCTTTCGCCCGTCGCCTGCTGCGCACCGGAGCTGAGAAACACCTTGTTGCTGACCTCGATCCGATCGATATCGGCGTTGCCGCTGGTGACGGAGCCGCCGCCCGCCTTGTAGAAGACGGTCATGTTGCCGGCCTGCAGCGTCGTCGTGCCCTGGACGACCTTCACATTGCCGGTGAAGATTGCCTTGCTCTCCGGATCCTTGATCTCCAGCTTGTCGCTCTCGATCTGGATCGGCTGGTCGTTCGATAGCTGAAGGCCCTGCATGCGACTGGAGGTTGCCTGCGCGAAGACGGCGGAAGCAATCAGCGAAGCGCCGAGCCCGGCCACGGCCAGAGCGGCTGAAATCCTAAAGAGAGCGGCAGGTTTGACCGACATGGCTGCGGGGGATCCTGTTCTTGGGGTCCTGTTATTGTGCGTTTTTGCGAATGGCGTTGGGTTCGACATTGACCCTTACCATGCCTTCGAATGTTACGACACGTCCCTTATCTGTCATTCGCAACTTCTGCGCAATGATCGATCCGCCCTTCATGCTGATGGCAATCGGGTGTTTCGTCTCCATTTCGCCGGCATTGATGTCCAGATAGGCAGACTGGAAGTCGGCATTGACCCCATTATTCATGGAAATCGTGAACGGGGCGTTCATGTCGAGCGTATTCGCGCCTCGGTCGTAGATGCCGCTCGTCGCATCGACCGTGGCGATCAGCGTATCGTTGACCGGCATCTCGGCGTGAATGGTCTCGAGCGTGATCAGGTTCGGATTGGCGATATCCTGAAGCGCCCGCTGGGCCTTCATCGAATAGCTGATATCCTGCTTGTTGCGGCCGGAGATCGCCGGGTTCTGCATGACGATCTTGCCGTTCTCTATCGTCGCCGTCTCGAGCTGCAGCTCTTCGGGCAGGAAAGCGCGCACGAAGGAAACGCCGACGAAGATCAGCGCAACCGCGCCGGCGACGAGTGGCAGTATGACTTTCAGGCGCCTTACGCGCGCCGAATGCCGCGCCGCCGAAGCATAGGCATCGGCAGAGCTCGTACCCACATCGGCAAAGATTGCGGGGGATCGGGCTTCGTTCAGCATCAAGAGCCTGTCAGTTCCGTCTGATCTCGGGCAGTCCGAGGAATACATGTACATACATCGGCGTAAGCCATGGCGAATATGGTTATCTTGCTGCCGCCCGGCAATGGAGCGGCGGCGCAAACTTTGCGTTGTAAGACAATCCGGCCGCAATATTCCATTCCGCCGGGCATGCTCTACTCCATGCCGCGTCAAACCCCAAGGGGTTTCATGCAGCAACTCGCATCGGCCCGGCGTGTATTCCCGTGCACGGCGTTGCAGACTGCCCTAGCTTGCCGCGGCTGAGGCAGATAGCATGTTCCGTGGGAAACTGACAGAACCCCCTTACCACAAATCGGAGACACCTATGGACGAACTCGCCATTGCCGACCGCCGCAGCCTGCGCAGAAAGCTGAGCTTCTGGCGTTGGGCGGCGGTGGCCGTTCTCGTCGCCGGCGGCCTCGCGCTGTTTGCCTTCTCGGGCTGGGGCGAAGTAACGGAGCGTGCGCGCGATCACGTCGCGCGCGTCGCCGTTACAGGACTTATTCAGGATGACCGGGAGCTGGTCGAGCGGCTGGAGCGGATCGCCGATAACCAGTCCGTCAAGGCGCTGATCGTGACGATCTCGTCGCCGGGCGGCACCACCTATGGCGGCGAAGTCATCTACAAGGCCATCCGCAAGGTTGCCGAGAAAAAGCCCGTGGTCTCGGATGTGCGCACGCTTGCCGCGTCGGCCGGCTATCTGATCGCCCTTGCCGGCGACCGGATCGTTGCCGGGGAGACCTCGATCACCGGCTCCATCGGCGTCATTTTCCAGTATCCGCAGGTCAAGACCCTCATGGACAAGCTCGGCGTCTCCCTCGAATCGATAAAATCGAGGCCCCTCAAAGCCGAACCGTCGCCGTTTCATCCTGCGAGCGACGAGGCGAGAGCCATGATTCAGGCAATGATCGACGACAGCTACGGATGGTTCGTCGATCTGGTGGCCGAGCGGCGCAAACTGCCGCGGCCCGAAGCACTCGCCCTTGCGGATGGCCGGATCTTCACCGGGCGGCAGGCGCTGGAGGGTAAGCTCGTCGACGAGCTCGGCGGCGATGATGAAATCAGGGCGTTCCTTGCCGAACGGAAGGTCTCGAAGGACCTTCCCGTCCTCGACTGGGAAGCACCGCGCGGCGCGCTGTCCTTCGGCCTCGGATCGCTGCTTGCCGAATCGGTCAAGGCTTTGGGATATGAGGCTTTTCCGACGATGAAGAGCCTCGAAAAGACCGGCCTGGACAAGTTGTTTCTTGACGGTCTTGTTTCGGTTTGGCAGGTTGAAGGGTAATGAGGAAGGTACGTGTGCCAGCCGCGTCACGAGGCCGTAGCTCCAGGCGAGCCTTCCCGAATGCACAAACGCAGACAAAACAAGCAAAAAAACCAAGGGGGCGAACGTGATCAAGTCAGAGCTGGTGCAGATTGTGGCGGCGCGCAATCCGCATCTCTACCACCGCGATGTCGAGAACATCGTCAACGCGGTACTCGATGAGATCACGGACGCGCTTGCTGCCGGCAACCGGGTGGAGCTGCGCGGCTTCGGCGCATTCTCGGTCAAGAACCGGCCATCGCGGTCCGGCCGCAACCCGCGCACCGGCGATTCCGTCTTCGTCGAAGAAAAGTGGGTGCCGTTCTTCAAGACCGGCAAGGAACTGCGTGAGCGGCTCAATCCGGGCATGAACGACAACAACAACGGCGAAGACGACTGACGAACGAAGTGCGCAGAAATCGGCGCCTCTCGCGCGGGCGCCGAGATCCGCGGGATCGTGCGGCTCTCCGCTTCATAAGCGTGTCGCTCTTCGATCGAAACAATGCGGCCCGCTTTATGTCATTATTCTTATGCATGTCGTTGTCGCGAAGCCGCCCCACATTTCCGGGCGACATGCATTAACATTCTGGTCGGAGCGGGTGCATGCTCAAGAAACTCATCAATATCGTCGTCTTCGTGCCGCTCGGAGTGCTGCTGATCGTCTTGAGCGTGGCCAACCGCCAGACGGCAACGCTTGCGTTGAATCCATTCAATCCCGCCGACAGCGTGCTTTCGATCTCGGCTCCGTTTTTCGTATTTCTGTTTCTCGCCGTCATTCTCGGTCTCGTGCTCGGCGCCGCCGTGACCTGGTTCACTCAGGGCAAATATCGGCGTCGCGCGCGCAACGAGGCCAACGAGGCGCTGAAATGGCATCGCGAGGCAGAAAAGCAGCGCGGCCAGGCGGAGAAGCTGGCGACGCAAGCGAGCCTGCCTGCGCCGCAAGGCTGAGATCGGTGCTGAACGTGCAGCGAGCCCTCAGCTCGCCGCCTCGGCCTCGCCGCTGACGGCCAGGTTGAAATCCGCGAAGAATTGCTGGGCGAGCTTGCGCGCCGTCGAATCGACGAGGCGCGAGCCAAGTTGTGCAAGCTTGCCGCCGATCTCCGCCTTGACGTCGTAGCGCAGCACGGTTTCCGCGCCCTCGTCCAGTAGCGTGACGTCGGCGCCGCCCTTGGCGAAGCCTGCTATTCCGCCCTTGCCCTCGCCGGATATGGTGTAGCTCGCGGGGGGATTGAGGTTCGACAAAACGACCGTGCCGTTGAAGGATGCGGAAACCGGGCCGATCTTTATCTTGACCACGGCCGCAAGCTCGGTTGGCGATATCAACTCAAGAGACTGGCAGCCGGGAATGCATCGCTTCAGAATGTCCGGGTCGTTAAGACCACGCCAAACCGCGTCGCGGTCAGCCGCGATACGTTCCTCTCCGCTCATATTCATGCCGGTCCTCCCGTCCAATCTTGCTGGCGATCTTCGCAACCGGAAACGGCTTTGCCAAGAGCACCGGCGATGCTATTTGCAGGCAGAACATGCTACGGACGTGGCGAGGGCGCGGGAAAACCGGTCGAAGCGGCTGCGCCGAATGGTTGAACGAAGTCCAAGGATCAGCGCGTGAAGGAAAAAGACCGGCGATCGAAGAACGCATCGGTAACGGCGGCGAAAAGCCGGGGCGCCGAGGCGCGCGGCGGCGGCCACGAGCAAAGACTGCCGCCCGCAAAAGGCGCCGGACCCGGGACGAGGACCGGGCCCAAGGCAGCGGCAGGAGGGGCGCCGCCGAAAGCGGCGCCGCGCAAGAGCGAGCGGCCGTCCGTCCAGGAGAGTGCTCCGACGCGGCGCATCGAGCCGAGAAGCGGCGAGAAGCCGGCCGAGAGGGTGCCGCTGATCCTCGAGACCGCCGCTACTGCCGGCTATCACCTGGTCGACAGCGGCGATGGGGAGAAGCTCGAGCAATACGGCCCCTATCGCATCGTCCGCCCCGAGGCCCAGGCTCTTTGGCCTAAGGCCCTGCCGGCATCGATATGGGAGCGAGCCGATGCCGTCTTTACCGGCGATACCGAAGAAGACGGCATGGGGCGTTGGCGTTTCCCGGGCGAGGTGCTCGGCGAGACCTGGCCGATGCAGCTCCTCGATACGGATTTCCTTGGCCGGTTCACCTCCTTCCGCCATGTCGGCGTCTTTCCGGAACAGCTCGCCCACTGGTCGTGGATGCGCGACCAGGTGGCCGCAGCCGGCCGGCCTCTGAAGGTTCTCAATCTCTTCGGCTATACCGGCGTCGCCTCGCTGATCGCGGCCAAGGCGGGCGCGGAGGTCACCCATGTCGATGCCTCCAAAAAGGCGATCGGCTGGGCGCGCGAGAACCAGGTGCTGGCGCGCGCCGAGAAATTGCCGATCCGCTGGATCTGCGACGACGCCATGAAGTTCATCCAACGCGAGGAACGGCGCGGCAGCCGTTACGACATCATTCTCACCGACCCGCCAAAGTTCGGCCGCGGCCCGAACGGCGAAGTATGGCAATTGTTCGATCACCTGGCTGCGATGCTGGACATCTGCCGCGAGATCCTGTCGCCGGACGCCCGGGGCCTCGTGCTCACCGCCTATTCGATCCGGGCGAGCTTCTATTCGATCCACGAGCTCATGCGCGAGACCATGAGGGGGCGTGGCGGCCGGGTGGAATCGGGCGAGCTCATCATCCGTGAGGGCGGCCTCGACGGCACAGCACCGGGCCGCGCACTCTCCACCTCTCTCTTCAGCCGCTGGGTACCGAAATGATCAACGACAGAAGCGACCACGGCACGCAACGTGTCGGGCAGGTGAAGGAGGTCACCAGCCTCACCAATCCGATCGTCAAGGATATCCGGGCGCTGACGCAGAAAAAGCATCGCGACGAGACGCGCTCATTCATGGCCGAGGGGCTGAAGCTCGTCATCGACGCGCTCGATCTCGGCTGGAAGATCAAGACGCTCGTCTATGCCAAGGCGGCGAAGGGCAAGCCTCAGGTCGAACAGGTCGCGGCGAAAGCGGTGGCCAGAGGCGGGCTCGTCCTCGAAGTCAACGAGAAGGTGATCTCCACCATCACACGGCGCGACAATCCGCAGATGGTCGTCGGCATTTTCGAGCAGCGCTACTCTCCGCTCAAGGATATTCATCCGAAGGAGGGCGAGACCTATGTGGCGCTCGACCGCGTGCGCGACCCGGGCAATCTCGGCACCATCATCCGCACCGCCGACGCGGCCGGCGCTTCCGGGATCATCCTGGTCGGCGAAACCACCGATCCCTTTTCGCTCGAGACCGTGCGGGCAACCATGGGTTCCGTTTTCGCCATGCCGATCGCGCGGGCGAATACGGAGGATTTCATCCGCTGGCAGAGGGCGGCCCGCGTTCAGGTGGTCGCGACCCATCTGGCGGGTTCCGTCGACTATCGCACGATCGACTACAAATCGAAGCCGGTCGTGCTTCTGATGGGCAATGAACAGGCGGGCCTGCCGGTGGAACTCGCGCGTGAGGCCGGTGCACTCGCCCGCATCCCGCAGGCGGGGCGTGCCGATTCGCTCAATCTCGCCATCGCGACCGGCATCATGCTGTTCGAGGCGCGGCGCCATCTCCTGTCTCTGGATGGCGGCCTATGAGGCAGGAGCAGACACTTTTCTCGCGGCCGCTCCCGATCGCGCTTTTCATCCTGGCCGCGCTCGCCGCCGACCAGTTCATCAAATATCTGGTGGAGGCGTATCTGCCGTTCCAGCAGGGCGTGCCGGTCATGCCGATGCTCGCCCTCTATCGGACCTACAATTACGGGGTTGCCTTCTCGATGCTCTCGGGCATGGAGGGGTGGTTCATCGTCGGCATCCGGCTGGCGGTTGTCACCTTCGTGCTCTGGCTGTGGCGCCGCACGCCGAAGGACCGCTTCTTCGCCCATCTGGGCTATGCGATGATCATTGCCGGGGCGCTCGGCAATCTCGTCGACCGGCTGCTCTTCGGCTATGTCATCGACTATATCCTGTTCTACACGGCCACCTGGTCCTTTGCCGTCTTCAACCTTGCGGACAGTTTCATCACCGTCGGCGCCGGCGCGATTATTCTCGATGAACTGCTGCAGGTGAAAAAGGAGCGTTCGCTAAAACTTTAGGCGTCGGCTGAAGCCATTCGGAAGGCTTGCCGTGCTAGTCCGCGGGCATGAGCGAGCGGATGTTTCGAGAACGGATAAGGGCTGGCGCGGACACGGGGTCGGGGGCCGGCAGGACCGCATCAGCGGCGCCCACGGTGAAGCTCGGCACCGCCGTCATCTGGCAGCGCCGGTCGTTGGGCGACCTTTCGGCGGGGGCGCCGGTCGCGCGCGTCGCCTATGCTCTCGCCGGCATCGTTGCGGCAATCCTGCTCCTCGCCGTCGGTGCGAGCGCGGGTCTGCACCTGCTGCCGGCGATCATCGCGGCTGGGGGCATGGCCGGCGCCTTCCTGCTATTGTCCGGCCGCGACGAGGCGTCCGGGAAGCGGATTGCCGGCGCCGGCGCGACTGCGCAGGACCCCGCATGGCATGGGATTGAAACCGCGGCGCTCCTTGCGACGATCCATGACGCCATGGGCGATCTCGCCATCGTCCGCGACCTTGACGGCAAGATCATGCAGGCCAATGGCGCGTTCCATGAGCTTTGCGGATGCGCCAACGCGCGGGGGCTGACTTGCGCGGAGTTGGGATTGCGCTTCGAGCCGAAGCCGGGCCCAGACCGCTACTTTGTGCATATCTATACGCCCGCAGGCACGCGGCTCTACGACTGGCACGACGTGCTTGTCCGCGACCCGGCGTGCGGCCAACTGATGCGCCACAGCATCGCCCGCGATGTTACCGAGGAAATGCTGGCGGCGAGCCAGAGGGAGGAGGCGCGGCGGCGCGCCGAGGAGGCGAGCCGGGCGAAGTCCCGTCTGCTCGCCACCGTCAGTCACGAAATCCGTACCCCGCTCTCCGGCATCCTCGGCATGAGCCGGCTCCTTGCCGAGACGCGGTTGTCGGAAGAGCAGAAGAACTATCTCGCCGGCATGCAACAGTCCGGCCACACCCTGGTTCAACTGGTCGAGGACCTGATCGATTTTTCGTCGCTTGCCGTCGGACGGTTCCAGCTGCGTCCGTCGCAGGAGGATCTGCGCCAGACAGTCGAGAACGTGGTCGAGATGCTGTCGCCCCGCGCGCATGAGAAGAACATCGAGATCGGTGCAACGGTCGCCATCGAGGTACCGGAGCGGATGCTGTTCGATGCGGCGCGCCTGCGCCAGGTGCTGTTCAACGTGGTCGGCAACGCGGTGAAATTCACCGAGAAGGGCGGGGTCTTCGTCTCCGTCGATATCGAGAACGGCTCCGTGCGCATCCGGATCGACGATAGCGGTCCCGGCATGTCCGCCGACGAGCTCGCGCGCGTTTTCGAAGAGTTCGAGCAGGCAGGCGACGACGCCCAGCGTGCCAAAGGCACGGGGCTCGGCCTGGCGATATCCCGGCGGATCATGGAGGCCTTCGGCGGCAGCCTGACCGCCACAAGCACGTCCGGCACGGGAAGCCGGTTCGAGATCCGCTTCCCGATGGCTGGCGCCGGTCTCTCGACCGTTCCGGTTCGGCGCGGCATTCTGGCGGGTGCACAGGTGCTTGTCATGGCGCCCGAGGGGCCCTCCTCGGCGGCGCTTGCCGCCACGATCGAGACGCTGGGCGGTACGTGCCATCGGGCTTCGACACTTGCCGTCGCGGGGCGGGTCGTCGCTGGCGCGCTCGGCAATCGGCTGCCGCTGACGGATGTCGTCGTCGATCACCGCCATGCGGCGCAGTTTCGCGAGCTTCTTGCTCTCGAGCCGGCGATCGCCGGCCTGCGTTTGCGCAGAACCTATCTCATCAGCCCCGAGGAGCGCGCAAGCCATCCGATGAGCCGGCTCGGCGGTTATGAGGCCTGGCTGATCCGCCCTCTTCGCGAGAGATCGCTGGTCGAGGTGCTGCTCGGGCGGCTCAGAGGAATGGAGAAACGCGACGCGATCAACGACAACAGACCGGTGCTGCGGGAGGAGCCGGCGTCGACGGTGGTAACGGCGGATGTTCGCGGCATCCTGCTTGCCGAGGACGACCCTGTAAATGCACTCGTCCTGCAGTCGGTTCTCAGCCGTTCCGGGCGTGCCGTCGATCACGTCGGTGACTTCAAGGCGCTCGAAGCCGCACTCCGCTCGGCCGGTTCCGCCCCGCCGCCGCTGATCGTCACCGACCTCAACATGCCGGGCGGCGATGGACTCGACATGCTCCGGCGTCTTCGTGAAGCGGAGGCGGCCGGAGGCAGGCGGCGGGTGCCGGTCCTCGTCCTGACCGCGGACGCGCGCGGCGATCTCGATGAGCGCCTTCGCGCCGCGGGAGCGGACGCCGTGCTGGCGAAGCCGGCCGACCCGCAGCGGCTCCTTGCCGAAGTCATCCGCCTCATGGAACCCGTTGCAAGATAGAATCCCACGCTTCGGGGCACCGGGGCCGGGTCGGGGTTGTATACTGTCCTGGTGTCACTATGTTGTTGCAGAAACGTGGTCTAAGCCCGGCAGCAATGACGGTTCGGGATGACACGATATGACGATCGAACTTCTGGATTCGATGGGCGTGGTTGACACCTCCGATGCTTACATCCGTAAGGCAGTTGCGGCTCCGGCGACCGATGTTCTTGGACGGATCGCCAATCTCGAGACCCGCCTTGCCCGTTCGGCCGCCGAGATCGATGCGGCGCAGGCGGTACGCTACAGGGTGTTCGTCGAGGAGATGAAGGCGCAGGTGGCCCCCGAAGCCGACCGACGAAAGCGCGACATCGACAGCTGGGATGCGATCTGCGACCACCTGCTGGTGCTCGATACATCGATCGAGGGCGATGCGGAGGAGCAGATCGTCGGAACCTACCGCCTGCTGCGCCAGGACGTTGCCGAGCGGAGCGGCGGCTTCTACTCGGCTTCGGAGTTTGCAATAGGCGAACTTCTCTCGCGTCATCCCGGCAAGCGCTTCATGGAACTCGGACGTTCCTGCGTGCTGCCGCAATATCGCACCAAGCGCACGGTGGAACTGCTGTGGCAGGGCAATTGGGCCTATGCGCTGAAGCACGGGATCGATGCGATGTTCGGCTGCGGTTCGTTTCCGGGCGTGGTTCCCGAAGAGCACGCGCTTGCGCTCTCCTTCCTGCATCATAACGTCCGGGTCCGCGACGAGTGGGTGGTTTCCGCCCGACCGGAGCTTTACCGGACGATGGACCTGATGCCTCCGGAGGCGATCAACCCGAAGAAAGCGCTCGCGGCGCTACCGCCGCTGATCAAGGGCTATATGCGGCTCGGTGCAATGGTCGGCGAGGGGGCGGTGGTCGATCAAGCGTTCCGAACCACCGACGTTCTGATCGTCCTGCCGATCGGCAATATTTCCGGCCGTTATCTGAACTATTACGGCGCCGATGCGGGGCGCTTCTCCTCGTCGGTATCCTGATTGTCTATCGCTGCACCTCGAATTTTCATGACGGAAGCATATTGAACCATAAAGGAGAACATTCGCCGCTCTGCCTGCAAGGGTAGGCTCCGCGAGCAAATCTCGAATTTTCATCACGAACGAAATTGGTCAGCCATGATATATTGAGCCCGCCTCCGTTCCCGGGAAGCGGGCTCCTGTTTTATGAGCGATCGCGCGATCCTCAGGCTTGCTCCAGCCATTTCCTCCCTCATTGCTGTGACGAGCACAGGAACAACGGTGAGACGATAGCCTGGGCCGATCCGCGTCACGTCCCCGCGTTATAGGCCGCGATCGCGGCCAGGTTGACGAGGTCGGAGTCCTTTGCCGACATAGAGGCGATCTGGACCGACTTGTCGAGACCGACCAGAAGCGGGCCGATCACGGTGGAGCCACCCAGCTCCTGGAGCATCTTCGTCGAGATCGAGGCCGAGTGGAACGCCGGCATGACAAGCACGTTCGCGGTGCCGGAAAGCCTGCAGAACGGATATTGCTCCATCACCCGCGCATTGAGTGCCACGTCGGCGGCCATCTCGCCGTCATACTCGAAGTCCACACGGCGCCGGTCGAGGATCTTTACCGCCTCGCGTACCCGCTCCGAGCGTTCGCCGGAAGGGTGGCCGAAGGTCGAATAGGCGAGCATCGCAACCCGCGGTACGTAGCCCAGCCGCTTGGCGAGGCCGGCCGCTTCCTCGGCGATATCCGCCAGTTCCTCGGACGTCGGCATGTCGTGCACCGCGGTATCGGCGACGAGCACCGTACGGCCGCGGCAGAGCGCAATGGACACGCCGATCACCCGGTGGCCGGGCTTTGGATCGATGCAGCGGCGCACGTCTTCGAGCGCGGTCGAATAGTTGCGCGTAAGGCCCGTCACCATGCCGTCCGCATCGCCGAGCGCCACCATCGAGGCGGCGAAATGGTTGCGGTCGGTATTGATCAGACGCTGCACGTCGCGGAAGAGGTAGCCCTTTCGCTGCAGGCGCGAATAGAGAAAATCGGTATAGGCGCCGACGCGCTTCGACAGACGCGCATTGACGATCTGGATGCCGGCGCGGTTAAGGTCGATGCCTTCGCGCTCGGCGGTTTCGCGCATCACTTCCTCGCGCCCGAGCAGGAGCGCCGTGCCGAGCTGCTGGTTGGCGTAGGCGATCGCCGAGCGCATCATCTGCACTTCCTCGCCTTCCGCAAAAACGATCCGCTTCGGCTGACGGCGAACGCGCTCGACGATGCGCTGCAGCGTCGAGGCGATCGGGTCGCGCCGCGCCGAAAGCTGCTGCCCATAGGCCTTGAGGTCCTCGATCGGTTTGCGGGCGACGCCCGTTTCCATGGCAGCCTTTGCAACGGCCATCGGGATCGCCGAGATGAGGCGCGGATCGAAGGGGACGGGAATGATATATTGCGACCCGAAACGCGGGCGGTTGCCCTGATAGGCAGCGGCGACGTCGTCCGGAACGTCTTCCTTGGCGAGATTGGCGAGCGCCTCCGCCGCGGCGATCTTCATCGCGTCGTTGATCGTCGAGGCGCGCACGTCGAGCGCGCCTCGGAAGATATAGGGGAAGCCGAGAACGTTATTGACCTGATTCGGATAATCCGAGCGGCCGGTTGCGACGATCGCGTCGTCGCGGATAAGGGCCACCTCTTCGGGCGTGATTTCCGGATCGGGATTGGCCATGGCGAAGATGATCGGCCGTGGGCCCATGGAGCGGACCATGTCCGCGGAAAGCGCGCCCTTTGCCGAAAGGCCGAAGAACACGTCGGCGCCGTCAAGTGCCTCGGCGAGCGTCCTGCGGTCGGTCTCGACCGCATGCGCCGACTTCCACTGGTTCATGCCGTCGGTACGGCCCTTGTAGATGACCCCCTTGGTGTCGCAGAGGATGATGTTCGCCGGGTTGAAGCCCATGGCCTTGATGAGCTCGATGCAGGCGATCGCCGCCGCGCCCGCGCCGTTGCAGACGAGCTTGGCCGTCTTGAAGTCGCGGCCGGTCAGGGTCAGCGCGTTGACCAGGCCTGCCGCGGCGATGATCGCGGTGCCGTGCTGGTCGTCATGGAAGACGGGAATGTCCATCACTTCGCGCAGCCGCTGCTCGATGATGAAGCAATCCGGTGCCCTGATGTCCTCGAGATTGATTCCGCCGAAGGAGGGGCCGAGAAAGCGGACGCAGTTGACGAATTCGTCGACGTTTTCGGTATCCACCTCGAGGTCGATCGAATCGACGTCGGCGAAGCGTTTGAAAAGGACGGACTTGCCCTCCATGACGGGCTTCGAGGCCAGTGCGCCGAGATTGCCGAGGCCGAGGATTGCCGTGCCGTTTGAAATCACCGCAACCATGTTGCCGCGAGCCGTGTAGTCGTATGCCGTCGCCGGATCGTCGGCGATCGCCTTCACCGGAACGGCGACGCCGGGCGAATAGGCGAGCGAAAGGTCGCGCTGCGTCGCCATCGGTTTGGTCGGCGAGATTTCCAGTTTTCCGGGGCGACCTTGCGAGTGAAAATCGAGCGCTTCCTGCGCCGTGACGCTGGTCATTGCGCGGTCGGTCTTGTCGATACCCGGCATGTTTCCTCAACCTCCTGTGGGCGACCCTCCTGGTCGGCCTCTTTGTTGTTGTCGTCTATAAATGCTTGCGGATAGTGTGACATCTCTTTTTTTGGAACAATCATGAATTTCCTGATGGATGCATCGAGCCGTTCGGGCGACGTCCTTTCCGTGTCCGTTCTCGCAAGCGAGGAGAGCCGCTCCACTGCCACGCCGATGATGGAGCAGTTCATCGAGATCAAGGCGAACAATCCGGATTCGCTCCTGTTCTACCGCATGGGCGATTTCTACGAGCTGTTCTTCCAGGATGCGGTCGAGGCCTCGCGCGCGCTCGGTATCACGCTGACGAAACGCGGCCAGCACATGGGGCAGGAAATCCCGATGTGCGGCGTGCCGGTGCATGCGGCCGACGATTACCTGCAGAAGCTGATCGCATCCGGCTACCGTGTCGCCGTCTGCGAACAGGTGGAGGACCCGGCCGAAGCGAAGAAGCGCGGCAGCAAATCGGTCGTGCGCCGCGATGTCGTGCGCCTGGTGACGCCCGGAACGATCACCGAGGAAAAGCTGCTCTCGCCTTCGGAATCGAACTATCTGATGGCGCTGGCGCGCATCAGGAGCGGCTCGGAACCAGCCTATGCACTTGCATGGATCGACATTTCGACGGGCATCTTCCGCCTCGCCGAGACGACGGAGAGCCGGCTGCTTGCCGACATATTGCGCATCGAACCGCGCGAGCTGATCCTGCCCGACACCGTCTTTCACGATCCGGATCTCAGGGCCGTCTTCGACGTGCTCGGGCGCGTCGCGGTGCCGCAGCCGGCCGTCCTCTTCGACAGCGCGACGGCGGAGGGCCGCATTTCACGCTACTACGGCGTCGGGACGCTCGACGGATTCGGCAGCTTCTCGCGCGCGGAGCTCGCGGCCGCTTCGGCGGCGGTCTCCTATGTCGAGAAAACCCAGCTCCAGGAGCGCCCGGCGCTCGGCATTCCGGAAAGGGAAAGCGCCGCCTCGACGCTCTTCATCGATCCGGCCACCCGCGCCAATCTGGAACTCGCAAAGACGCTTTCCGGCTCCCGCGACGGCAGCCTGCTCAAATCGCTCGACCGTACGATGACGAGTGGGGGCGCCAGGCTGCTTGCCGAAAGACTGATGTCGCCCCTGACCGACCCGGAGCGGATCAACCAGCGGCTCGATTCGATCGAGGTGCTGGCCGATCAGCCGCGCTTTACGACGGATGTTCGCGACGCCCTTCGCAGGGCGCCGGACATGCCCCGGGCCCTGTCGCGGCTCGCGCTCGGCCGTGGCGGCCCTCGCGATCTCGGTGCCATCCAGGCGGGCATGCGGGCCGCGGCGGCGATATCGGCGCTCCTCTCGGGCGCCGAGCTCTCGGCGGAATTGACGGAAGCGCGCGACGCGATCGCGGCCCTGCCGGGGGAATTGCTCGCGCGCCTCGACGCGACCCTTGCCGAGGAACTGCCGCTTCTGAAGCGCGACGGCGGCTTCGTCCGCGAAGGCGCGAGCGCCGAGCTCGACGAGATGCGGGCGCTGCGCGATCAGTCGCGCCGCGTTATTGCGGGGCTGCAGCTGCAATATTGCGAAGAGACCGGCATCAAATCCCTGAAGATCAAGCACAACAACGTACTCGGCTACTTCATCGAGGTGACCGCCGGCAATGCCGGATCGATGACCGACACCGATGCCGGCCGCGCCCGCTTCATTCACCGCCAGACCATGGCGAATGCCATGCGTTTCACCACGACCGAGCTTGCCGAGCTCGAAACGAAGATCGCCAATGCCGCGGACCGGGCGCTGGCGATCGAGCTCGAGACCTTCGAGGCCATGACGCGCGAGGTGGTCGCCGAGGCCGAGGCGATCAAGGCGGCAGCGCTGGCGCTCGCGACGATCGACGTCTCGGCCGGGCTCGCGGTGCTTGCGGAGGAGCAGAATTATACGCGCCCTACCGTCGATCGCTCGCGAATGTTCGCGATCGACGGAGGACGCCACCCCGTCGTGGAGCAGGCCTTGCGGCGCCAGGCTGCCAATCCCTTCGTCGCCAACGGCTGCGATCTTTCTCCGCCGAACGGCGAGCAGGGCGGTGCGATCTGGCTCCTCACCGGCCCAAACATGGGCGGCAAGTCGACTTTCCTGCGCCAGAACGCGCTGATCGCGATCATGGCCCAGACGGGATCCTTCGTGCCCGCGGCTGCCGCGCATATCGGCGTGGTTGACCGGCTCTTCTCGCGCGTCGGCGCCTCGGACGATCTCGCCCGAGGGCGCTCGACCTTCATGGTCGAGATGGTCGAGACGGCGGCGATCCTCAACCAGGCAACGGACCGCTCGCTGGTGATCCTCGACGAGATCGGCCGCGGCACCGCCACCTTCGACGGCCTGTCGATCGCCTGGGCGGCGGTCGAGCATCTGCACGAGGTCAATCGCTGCCGCGGGCTCTTCGCGACCCATTTCCATGAGCTGACGGTGCTCTCCGAAAAGCTCGTGCGACTGTCGAACGCGACCATGCGCGTCAAGGAGTGGGACGGCGATGTCATCTTCCTGCACGAGGTGGGCCCGGGCGCAGCCGACCGTTCCTACGGCATCCAGGTCGCCCGTCTTGCGGGCTTGCCGGCGTCGGTCGTCGCCCGCGCAAGGGATGTGCTCGCCAAGCTCGAGGATGCCGACCGCAAGAACCCGGCGAGCCAGCTGATCGACGACCTGCCGCTGTTCCAGGTTGCCGTCCGGCGAGAGGAGGCGGCGAGGGCATCGTCGGGTCCGTCGAAGCTCGAGGAGTCCCTGAAGGCGCTCAACCCGGACGACATGACGCCGCGCGAGGCGCTCGACGCGCTTTACGCGCTGAAGATGGAGCTTTCCAACCGCTGATTTCGCCCGGCTATTTCCCCTGTCATTCGGCCGGCAAAAGGGCTATACAGCGGCGCTTGCAACGAATGATCTAAGTCGGACAGGACGCCCCTCGGCACTTCATGGCCAGACACGAAACCTCCTTTCCCGAAATCCTGGACGTGGCGGCGCTTCGGGCCAGGTGCGACTTCATCGCCTCCGCTCATGCCGAACAGCGCGAGCCGATGCGCCGGGCCCTGCTTGCGGCCTTCAAGGAGGCAAATGTCGCAGGCCGCGCCAAGGCGCGCGAATTGCTCGCCGCAGACGGCGCAGGAATAAAATGCGCGGAGCGCATCTCCTGGCTTCAGGATCAGCTGATTACCCTTCTGCACGACTTCGTGCTGAACCAGGTTTTCGACGCCGCGAAGGCCCCCGAGGCTTCGCGCATCGCGGTCACCGCCGTAGGCGGCTACGGCCGCGGAACGCTCGCGCCGGGCTCGGATATCGACCTCCTCTTCCTCCTGCCCGCCAAGAAAGCGGTCTGGGCGGAGCCGGCGATCGAATTCATGCTCTATATCCTGTGGGACCTCGGCTTCAAGGTCGGTCACGCAACGCGAACGATCGAGGAATGCATCCGCCTGTCGCGTGCGGACATGACCATCCGCACCGCGATCCTCGAATGCCGCTATGTCTGCGGGTCCGCGGCCCTGGCGAACGAACTCGAAACGCGCTTCGACCATGAGATCGTCCGCAATACCGGTCCGGAATTCATTGCCGCCAAGCTCGCCGAGCGGGACGAGCGCCATCGCAAGGCGGGCGACACGCGCTACCTCGTCGAGCCCAATGTCAAGGAAGGCAAGGGCGGCTTGCGCGACCTGCACACGCTCTTCTGGATTTCGAAGTATTTCTACCGGGTCAAGGACTCTGCCGATCTCGTCAAGCTCGGCGTGCTTTCGAAGCAGGAATACAAGCTCTTCCAGAAGGCTGAGGATTTTCTCTGGGCGGTGCGCTGCCACATGCATTTCCTGACCGGCAAGGCGGAGGAGCGCCTCTCTTTCGACATCCAGCGCGAGATCGCCGAGGCGCTCGGCTATCACGATCACCCCGGGCTCTCGGCGGTGGAACGCTTCATGAAGCACTACTTCCTGGTGGCCAAGGACGTCGGCGACCTGACCCGCATCTTCTGCTCGGCGCTGGAGGACCAGCAGGCCAAAGACACGCCCGGGATCACGGGCGTCATAAGCCGCTTCCGCAACCGCGTCCGCAAGATCGCGGGCACGCTCGATTTCGTAGATGACGGCGGGCGCATCGCACTTGCGAGCACCGATGTGTTCAAGCGCGACCCGGTAAACCTCATGCGCCTGTTTCACATCGCCGACATCAACGGGCTCGAATTTCATCCGGCGGCGCTGAAGCAGGTGACCCGTTCTCTGAGCCTGATCACGCCGCACTTGCGCGAAAACGAGGAGGCCAACCGGCTCTTCCGATCGATACTCACTTCGCGGCGCAATCCGGAACTGATCCTTCGCCGGATGAACGAGGCGGGGGTGCTCGGCCGCTTCATTCCCGAATTCGGCAAGATCGTCTCGATGATGCAGTTCAACATGTATCACCACTACACGGTGGACGAGCATCTCCTGCGCTCGGTCGACGTCCTCTCCCGCATCGAACGGGGCCTGGAGGAGGAGGCGCATCCCCTGACGGCGATGCTGATGCCTGGCATCGAGGACCGCGAAGCCCTCTATGTCGCCGTTCTGCTGCACGACATCGCCAAGGGGCGCCCCGAAGATCATTCGGTGGCCGGCGCCAAGGTCGCGCGAAAGCTTTGCCCGCGCTTCAGGCTGACCCCGAAACAGACCGAAATGGTCGTATGGCTGGTCGAGGAACATCTGACCATGTCGATGGTCGCGCAGACCCGCGACCTTAACGACCGCAAGACCATCGTCGATTTCGCCGAACGGGTCCAATCCCTCGAACGGCTGAAGATGCTGCTCATCCTCACCGTCTGCGACATCCGCGCCGTCGGGCCCGGCGTCTGGAACGGCTGGAAGGGCCAGCTCCTGCGCACGCTCTACTACGAGACCGAGCTTCTGCTCTCGGGCGGCTTTTCGGAACTGTCGCGCAAGGAGCGGGCGAAGCACGCCGCCCACATGCTGGAGGAGGCGCTCGCCGACTGGCCCAAGAAGGAGCGCCAGGCTTATGTGCGGCTGCATTACCAGCCCTATCTTCTGACCGTGGCGCTCGAGGAGCAGGTGCGCCATGCAGGCTTCATCCGTGAGGCGGACCATGCGGGCCGGACGCTCGCGACCATGGTGCGTACCCATGATTTCCACGCCATCACCGAAATCACGGTGCTGTCGCCGGACCATCCGCGCCTGCTGACCGTCATCGCCGGCGCCTGCGCCGCGGCGGGCGCCAACATCGTCGGGGCGCAGATTCACACCACGTCGGACGGCCGGGCGCTCGATACCATTCTCGTCAACCGCGAGTTTTCGGTCGCCGAGGACGAGACGCGCCGGGCGGCGAGCATCGGCAAGCTGATCGAGGACGTGCTCTCCGGCCGCAAGAGGCTGCCGGAGGTGATCGCCAGCCGGACGCGCGTGAAGAAGCGCAGCAGGGCCTTCACCGTGACGCCGGAGGTGACGATCAGCAATACGCTTTCGAACAAGTTCACCGTCATCGAGGTCGAGGGTCTCGACCGGACCGGTCTGCTTTCCGAAGTGACTGCGGTGCTGTCGGACCTATCGCTCGACATCGCGTCGGCCCATATCACCACCTTCGGCGAAAAGGTGATCGACACCTTCTACGTCACCGACCTGGTAGGCTCGAAGATCACCAGCGAGAACCGGCAGATGAACATCGCAGCGCGCCTCAAGGCGGTGCTGGCGGGCGAGGTGGACGAGGCGCGCGAGCGCATGCCCTCCGGCATCATTGCGCCGACCCCTGTGTCGCGTGTACCCCACGGTTCCAAAACGACAAAAGCCGAAACATGAGTCTGGTCAAGAAATTCGCTACCGTCGGCGGCGCAACGCTCGGGAGCCGGCTCTTCGGCTTCATCCGGGAAACCTTCATGGCGGCGGCGCTCGGCACCGGCCCGGTCGCCGACGCCTTCAACACCGCCTTCCGGCTGCCGAACACCTTTCGCAGGCTTTTCGCCGAAGGGGCGTTCAATTCGGCCTTCGTGCCGCTTTTCGCCAAGGAGATCGAGGCGCACGGCATGGACGGCGCTCGGCGCTTTTCCGAGGAGGTCTTCGGCGTCCTCTTCACCGTTCTTCTTCTGCTGACGATCGCCATGGAACTGGCGATGCCTTTCATCGTCGGGCAGCTGATTGCTCCCGGATTTGCCGACGACCCCGCGAAATTCACAAGCACCGTCACCTTCGCGACGATCATGTTTCCCTATCTCGCCTGCATGTCGCTGGCGGCGATGATGGCGGGGATGCTCAATTCGCTGCACCGCTATTTCGCGGCAGCCATCGCGCCGGTCTTCCTGAACTTCATCCTGATCGGCGTGCTGGCCTATGCCTGGTACAGCGGCCAGGATGCGGTCGCGGTGGGTTACGACCTCTCCTGGGGGGTGCTGGCTGCGGGCCTCGTGCAACTGGCGATCGTCTGGGTGGCGGTGCGCAATGCCGGGATCCGGATCGGCTTTCGCCGGCCCCGGCTGACGGCGAACGTCAAACGCCTGCTGGTGCTGGCACTTCCCGCGGCGATCACCGGCGGCATCACCCAGATCAATCTCCTGATCAACACCAATATCGCCTCGGCAAAGGAAGGGGCCGTCTCGTCGCTCGTCTATGCCGACCGCATCTATCAGTTGCCGCTCGGTGTCGTCGGCATTGCGGTTGCGACCGTGCTTCTGCCCGAGCTTGCGCGGGCTCTGCGCGGCGGCAATCTCAACGAGGCGGCGAACCTGCAGAACCGTTCCGTCGAATTCACGCTGTTCCTGACACTTCCCGCCGCCGCGGCACTGCTCGTCATGTCGGAGCCGATCGTCCGGCTCCTCTTCGAGCGCGGCCAGTTCTCGCCGGAATCCACCGTCGTCGTCGGGCATATTCTGGCGATCTACGGCCTCGGCCTGCCGGCCTTCGTGCTGATCAAGGCCTTCATTCCCGGTTTCTTCGCCCGCGAGGACACCCGCACGCCGATGATCTTCGCCGGGATTTCCGTGGCAGTGAACGTCTCCCTGGCGCTGACGCTTTTTCCGTTGCTTGCCGCAAGCGGCATCGCGACGGCCGAAATCGTCGCCGGCTGGGTCAACGCCTTGCTTCTTTTCGCGACGCTCGTCTGGCGTGGGCACTGGGGGCGCGATATTCCCTTGCTGACGAGGATTCCCCGGCTGGTGATCGCCGCGGCCGTCATGGCCGCCGCGTTGTACTTTGCCGTGGATCGGCTCGCCTTCCCGCTGTCTTCCGCCGCACCGCTTACGACCCGCGCCCTTACGCTCTGCGGCCTGATCGCCGCCGCGATGGCGATCTATTTCGCGGTCGCGTTCGGGATCGGCGGCGCGAGCCTCTCAATGGTCCGCCGGAGCGTAAAAAGGGGCGCGTCGGCCTCGTCCGTCGAGCGGGCGAGCGAAGGGGTGGATCGGCAATGAGACAGTCGATTGCCCGCGTCGCCATCGTCGTGCCCGGCTATGATGAGGGCATCGCCTTTTACTGCGGCAAGCTCGGCTTCGACCTCCTCGAAGACAACGACCTCGGCGGCGGCAAGCGCTGGGTCGTCGTGCGGCCGAAAGGTGCGACGGAAACCGCTCTCCTGCTCGCCAGGGCCGAGGGCGAAAGGCAGCGCGCCGCGATCGGCAATCAGACCGGCGGGCGGGTCGGCTTCTTTCTCTTTACCGACGACTTCAGCCGCGATCACGCCGCCATGCTTTCCGCCGGCGTCACGTTCCTCGAGGCGCCCCGCCATGAGGTCTACGGGACCGTTGTCGTCTTCGTCGATCCCTTCGGCAATAGCTGGGATCTCCTGCAGCCCGCGTGACCATGCCTCTTGATTGCGTCCGGCCCGCCGTGCATAAGCGCGGCGATATCAACTGGAGCCGGGCCCTCCACAAGCCCGATGGGGACGACATGAACGAATTCAAGCCGCTCGTATTTTCCGGCGTTCAACCGACCGGTAACCTGCATCTCGGCAATTATCTCGGCGCGATTCGTAAATTCGTCGCCCTTCAGGAAAACAACGATTGCATCTATTGCGTCGTCGACCTGCACTCGATCACCGCTCAACTCGTGCATGAGGACCTGCCGGGCCAGATCCGTTCGATCGCGGCCGCTTTCATCGCCTCGGGCATCGACCCCGAAAAGCACATCGTCTTCAACCAGTCGGCTGTGCCGCAGCATGCCGAGCTCGCCTGGATCTTCAACTGTGTCGCCCGCATCGGCTGGATGAACAGGATGACCCAGTTCAAGGACAAGGCCGGCAAGGACCGTGAAAACGCTTCGCTCGGCCTGCTCGCCTATCCGAGCCTGATGGCGGCCGACATCCTCGTTTATCGCGCCACTCACGTGCCGGTCGGCGACGACCAGAAGCAGCATCTGGAGCTCACCCGCGACATCGCCCAGAAGTTCAACATCGACTTCATGGATCATATCCGCCGCGGTGGTTACGGCGTCGACATCGTCGTCGGAGAAGAGCCGATCCATGCCTATTTCCCGCCGGTCGAACCCCTGATCGGCGGCCCGGCACCGCGCGTCATGTCGCTGCGCGACGGCACCAAGAAGATGTCGAAATCGGATCCATCCGACCTGTCGCGCATCAATCTGATGGACGATGCCGACACGATCCTGAAGAAGATCCGCAAGGCCAAGACCGATCCGGACGCACTTCCGAGCGAAACGGACGGTCTTAAGGATCGGCCGGAGGCCGAAAACCTCGTCGGCATTTACGCCGCGCTCGCCGACAGGTCGAAAGAAGAGGTTCTTGCCGAATTCGGCGGCCAGCAATTCTCGACCTTCAAGCCGGCTCTGGCCGACCTCGCCGTCGGCGTGCTTTCGCCGATCACGGGCGAGATGCGCCGGTTGATGGGCGATACCGCGCATATCGACGCTATCCTGCGCAAGGGCGGCGAGCGCGCCCGGGAACGCGCCGAGAAGACCATGCGCGAGGTCCGCGAAATCATCGGCTTTTTGCAGTAGTTCACGAAAATGAGACCTTGCGGGCGCCGCGCGGCGTTGTAATGTTCAGCGCATGGTTTCAACCCGACTCTCACGAATGGAAGGCCACCGCCGCAAATTCATGGCGGTGATCGACGACACGCCCGAATGCGGCCGCGCCGTGCATTACGCCGGTATGCGCGCGAAGAACTCCAATGGCGGCCTCGTGCTGCTCTATGTGATCGCCGACGGCGACTTCCAGCAATGGCTAGGGGTCGAGGAGATCATGCGCGCCGAAGCGCGGGAGGAGGCCGAGGCGACGCTGGCCAAGATCGCGCAGACAGTGCGCGAACGGATCGGCATCGAGCCGGAAATCGTCATCCGCGAGGGCATCGCTACGGAGCAGATTCACGCCGCCATCGAGGAGGACCGTGACATCGCGATCCTGGTACTGGCGGCCGGATCGGCGAAGGAAGGTCCGGGCCCGCTCGTTTCGTCCATTGCCGGGAAGGCGGCGGCCTTCCCGATTCCGGTCACGGTCATTCCCGACCTTCTGACGGATGAGGAAATCGACGCCTTGACCTGACCTCCACGGTGCCGCGCGTCCCATGGCATGAGCAAAGTTCGCTGCAGCACTTTGAATCACGCAATTACGCCTTGCGGGCTCCACCCGAGGCTCCTATATTTTGGAACAATTCTAAAAAGCCGGTCGAGGAGCGCTCCCGGCAGAATGGAGTGAGACATGTTCATCCAGACCGAAGCCACACCGAATCCCGCCACTTTGAAATTCCTGCCGGGCAAGGTGGTGATGGAGAACGGTACCGCCGAATTCCGGAGCGAAGAAGAGGCCCTTGCAGGATCGCCGCTTGCGGCTCGGCTCTTCTCGATCCCCGGCGTCACCGGCGTCTATTTCGGCTATGACTTCATCACCGTGAGCAAGGAAGCGCAGGAGTGGCAGCACCTGAAGCCCGCGATTCTCGGCTCGATCATGGAGCATTTCATGTCGGGGCAGCCGATCATGTCGGGCGCCGGCCGTGCCGAGCAGACGGATGAGGAAGACGAGTTCTTCGACGAGGGCGACGAGGCGATCGTCGCCACAATCAAGGAACTGCTCGAGACGCGGGTTCGGCCCGCCGTCGCCCAGGACGGCGGCGACATCACCTTCCGCGGCTTCAAGGACGGAACGGTGTTCCTGAACATGAAAGGCGCATGCTCCGGCTGCCCCTCTTCGACCGCGACCTTGCGGCACGGCGTGCAGAACCTACTGCGCCACTTCGTTCCGGAAGTCGAAGCGGTCGAATCCGTCTGATCCGAAGCTGATCGAGGCGCGGAAACCTGCATGGCAGGTCCGCGCATCCTTCGCTTCCAGTCCGGCTTCATTTTCCTTATATCGTTTTTCATATTCCTTATGCCGGTGTGGTTTTTGGGATAGAATCACAAGTGTGATTCCGACGTGCCGCAGCGACTTGTAGATGCGGTAACTGCGGCTGCGCGCCCTCGCAGCCGCACGCTCGCAGGGGAGGAGACCGCGGCTGAAATGCTAGTTCTTGCCATTGATACATCCGGGCCCGGTTGCTTCGCAGCCGTCTACGACGGCGGCTCCGGAGAGCTTCTGGCATGCGCGGGCGCGGAAATCGGAAGCGGCCATGCGGAGCGCCTCATGGAATTCGTGGATGAGGCCTTGGGCGCCTCGGGCCGGGAACTCGGCGAGATCGATCGGATTGCCGTGACGATAGGTCCAGGCTCGTTCACCGGGATCCGTGTCGGCGTTGCCGCTGCGCGTGGACTTGCGCTGGCGCTAGGAAAGCCCGCGGTCGGGGTCACCACGCTTCACGTCGTCGCCGAAAGCGAGAGGCTGAAACAGGCTGGCCAGCCGGTGCTCGTCGTCCTCGACGCCAAACGGGACGAGGTTTACCTCCAGGCCTTCGATGCTTCGGGACGGCCGGACGGGGAGGCGGAAATCCTGCCCGCCGGGGAAGCGCGCCGGCGCTTTTCCGGTTTCGCCGGCATCGTCTGCGGCTCCGGTGCCCTTGCCGTCACCGGCGTGGCGGGCGGCAAGCCGGACGAGATCGATATGGCGACCCTCGCCCGGCTGGGCGCGGCGGCCGATCCGGCTTCGGCGCGTCCGAAGCCGCTTTATCTGCGCGGACCGGACGCCAAGCCCCAGGCCGGATTCGCCGTGACCCGCGCCTGACCCGGAAGACGCCAAGCACCATTTGCCCGTATGTTCTCCAGAACGTCCCAAGAAACGCCCCGATGAGCCTTACCGACTACTTCACCCGCCGCACCGAATTCGACATTTTCGCGCTTGAAGAGGCCGATCTCGGCGCCGCGGCGGCGCTGCATCGCCAGCGCTTTGCCGCCGCCTGGAGCGACGGCGAAATCCATGGGCTCCTGAGTCAGGAGACGGTCTTCGGTTTCGTCGCGCGCCAGACCAATGCCAACGGCATGTTCCGACCGGCCTTCGGCGGCTTCGTCCTGTCGCGGGCGGTTGCCGGCGAGGCCGAGATACTGACGATCGGGGTCGACCCCCGCTACGCCCGCTCCGGTCTCGGCTGGCGCCTCATGCAGGCGGCAATGCGGGAGGCCGCCGTAAAGGGAGCAGAGGCACTGTTCCTGGAAGTCGACGAGACGAACCAGGCCGCAATCGGCCTCTACGGAAAGCTCGGCTTCCGCAAGGTCGGCGAGCGCAAGGCCTACTATCAGGCGCGGCCCGGCGAGCGCAGCGCGGCGCTTGTCATGCGGCTCGATCTTCGCTAGATCGCTTCACTGTTTCACGCGATCGGTGAAGCGCAGTTTGAAAGGTGCCTGCGGATGATCAATTGGGTGCGGGTCGCTCTTTGCGGCATGCTGCTCGTCATGGTCTCGCTGGTGCTGATGCCGGTCCAGATCCTTTGCCTCTGGCTGGGTCTGAAACCGCGGCGCTGGCTGCCGCGTCACTGGCATCGCGTCGCCTGCCTGCTGCTCGGCCTGCGCGTGCGCGTCCATGGCGAGCTCGACCGCCGGCGTCCCTTGCTCCTGAGCGCCAATCACGTCTCCTGGAAGGATATCCTGGTGCTTTCCTCGGTGGCGGACGTCGTTTTCGTTGCCAAGTCGGACGTCAAGAGCTGGCCGATATTCGGGCTCCTCGCCCGCCTTCAGGCATCGGTTTTCGTGGAACGCGAGCAAAAACGCACCACCGGTCACCAGGTCAACGACATCGGGCGGCGTCTCGCCGACGGGGAAATCGTCGTGCTCTTCCCGGAAGGAACGACCTCCGACGGCAACCGGCTGCTCGACATCAAGACCTCGCTGTTCGGCGCGGCCGCTTCGGCGGTCCCGCAGTCGCCGACCGGCGTGGTTCATGTCCAGCCGCTGGCGATTTCCTACACCGGCATCCACGGCATGCCGATGGGCCGCTATCATCGGCCGATCGCCGCATGGCCGGGGGACATCGGTCTCGTGCCGCACCTTCTCGGGGTGCTCAGGGAGGGAGCCCTGGAGGTCGATGTCGATTTCGGCGAGGCGGTGGACTATGACCGGCACGCGAACCGCAAGGAAGTGAGCCGCCTCATCGAGCAGCGGATCCGCAAAATGCTGTCGGATCGGCTGCGAGGGCGCTCCCGATCCGCCGCGAAGGGCGAGCCGGCTCCGGCGCTCTCCGCAGCGCCGGACATCCCGTCAGACGCGCAAAGGTCGCGGTAGCACTCTCAAATGCCTTAATCCGGGATCACCCTGAAAGGGTGACCGGTCGCGGCTCGCGCCGTGCCGGCCCGAAAATGCTTCAACTTTGGGGCGCTATGCACTAAAGAACCCGCATGACCCAGGAAACCGCTCTTCTGTCGACGTCGCCCGAGGCGGGCGACCTGAACGTTTCGGCGCGCAAGGTCTTCGTCAAGACCTATGGCTGCCAGATGAATGTCTATGACTCCGACCGCATGTCGGACGCGCTCTCGCGCGACGGCTATGTTGCGACCGATGTCCTGGAAGACGCCGATTTCGTCCTGCTCAACACCTGTCATATCCGCGAAAAGGCTGCAGAAAAGGTCTATTCCGAGCTCGGCCGCCTGCGCGAACTGAAGAAGGCCAAGGCGCGCGAGGGCCGCGAGATGCTGATCGGCGTCGCCGGTTGCGTGGCCCAGGCGGAGGGCGACGAGATTCTCCGCCGCGTCCCGGCGGTCGATCTCGTCATAGGCCCCCAGACCTATCACCGCCTCCCCGAGGCGCTGAAGCGGGCTCGCGCCGGCCAGCGTATCGTGGAAACGGAATATGCGATTGAGGACAAGTTCGTCCATCTGCCGGCACCCGATAAGGCCAAGACCCGTGCGCGGGGCGTCACGGCCTTCCTGACCGTCCAGGAAGGCTGCGACAAGTTCTGCACTTTCTGCGTGGTACCCTACACGCGCGGCTCGGAAGTCTCGCGCCCGGTGACACAGATCGTAGCGGAGGCGGAGAAGCTCGTCGAAGGCGGCGTGCGCGAAATCACCCTGCTCGGACAGAATGTCAACGCCTGGCACGGCGAGGGCCCGCACGGGCGCGAATGGAGCCTTGGCGACCTCTTGCGACGCCTCGGCGAAATCGACGGCCTTGCGCGCCTGCGCTATACCACAAGCCATCCGCGCGACATGGACGACAGCCTCATAGAGGCGCACCGGTCGATGGCGAAGCTGATGCCCTATCTGCACCTGCCGGTCCAGTCGGGCTCCGACCGTATCCTGAAGGCGATGAACCGGCGCCACACGGCAGCCGAATATCTGGCGCTCGTCGAGCGCATTCGTGCGGCGCAGCCCGACCTTGCGCTTTCGGGCGATTTCATCGTCGGCTTCCCCGGCGAGACCGATCAGGACTTCGAGGATACCCTTCGCCTTGTGGAAGAAGTGAACTATGCACAGGCTTTCTCGTTTAAGTATTCGACGCGTCCCGGCACGCCGGGCGCCGAGCTCAACGAACAGGTTCCCGAGGACGTGAAGGCCAAGCGCTTGGAAATATTGCAGGCTTTGCTCGTAAAACAGCAGCGCGGTTTCGCCGAGGCCTGTGTGGACCGGGAGATCGACCTGCTCCTGGAGAAGCCGGGCCGCATGCCGGGGCAGCTCGTCGGCCGGTCGCCGTGGCTGCAGCCCGTGAATGTTGATGCAAAAGCATCGCAAATCGGTGACATTATCAGGGTGCGAATCACCAAGGCCGGGCCGAACAGCCTGTTTGCCGAGATGATCGGGGAATCGGACGCGAGGAGCTGACCGCTTGAACGGACACGAACTGATTTCTTCCTCATCTCGCCAGTCGAAGACATCCGCGACGGATGCCAATCACTTCGTGCTCACCTTCGAGAACAACCGCTTCGCGAGCGAGCTCTTCGGTCAGTTCGACCAGAATCTGAAATTGCTGGAAGAGCGATTGCGCATCGATGCCCGACCGCGGGGAAACTCCGTCGCCATCTCCGGTGACATCGTCGCAACCAATCAGGCGCGCCGTGCCCTCGACTATCTCTACGGAAGGCTGCAGAGTGGCGCTTCGATCGATACATCCGATGTCGAAGGTGCGATCCGCATGGCGGTCGCCGCCGACGATCAGCTACAGTTGCCGACGATGGAGCGCAAAGCCAAATTGACAATGGCGCAGATTTCGACGCGCAAGAAGACAATCGCTGCGCGCACGCCGATGCAGGATTCCTATATCCGCGCCATGGAGCGGGCCGAGCTCGTCTTCGGCGTCGGTCCTGCCGGCACGGGCAAGACCTATCTGGCCGTCGCCCATGCCGCCCAGCTCCTGGAGCGTGGCGCGGTCGACCGGATCATCCTCTCGCGTCCGGCTGTCGAAGCCGGCGAGCGTCTTGGCTTCCTGCCCGGCGACATGAAGGAGAAGGTCGATCCCTATCTGCGTCCGCTCTATGACGCGCTGTACGACATGATGCCGGGCGACAAGGTCGAGCGGGCAATCACCGCGGGCGTCATCGAGATCGCGCCCCTCGCCTTCATGCGCGGGCGAACGCTTGCCAATGCAGCCGTGATCCTCGACGAGGCGCAGAACACGACGTCGATGCAGATGAAGATGTTCCTGACCCGTCTCGGCGAGAACGGCCGGATGATCGTCACGGGCGATCCGAGTCAGGTCGACCTGCCGCGCGGCGTGAAGTCCGGGCTCGTGGAGGCGCTGCAGATACTGAAGGGCGTGGAGGGCGTCTCGGTGATCCGCTTCAAGGACGCCGACGTCGTACGTCATCCTCTGGTGGCGCGGATCGTCAGGGCCTATGACAGCCAGACGGCAGTCCACGACGAGAGCGAGCGGAGCGATCGCTGAGGCGGCCGCGTTTATCATGACGGCATTGGACATTCAGATCAGCGTCGAGGCGGGAGACTGGCCGCCCGAAGACGAGCTTCAGTCCTTTTGTGAGCGTGTTCTCGAGGCTGCGGCCGATTTTCTCGCGCGTGAGGAGAACCAGCCGCTGCCGGCACAGGCGGCGGAACTGTCGCTGGTCTTCACCGACGATCAGTCGATCAGGGCGATCAACGCCGAGTGGCGAGGCCAGGACAAGGCGACGAATGTTCTGTCCTTTCCGGCCTTTCCGGTGACGCCGGGCAGGATGCCGGGGCCGATGCTCGGCGACATCGTGGTCGCCCATGAGACGCTCCGGCGGGAGGCGGCGGAGCTCGAAAAGCCCTTCGACGCCCATTTGACGCATCTTCTCGTCCATGGATTCCTGCATCTTTTCGGGTATGATCATATCGAAGACGACGAAGCGGAGAGAATGGAGGGGTTGGAGACTCGCATTTTGGCGCGTCTTGGCCTATCTGATCCCTACGGGGACCAACCCCCGCATTGACAGTTTGGAACGATGAGCGACTTCAAGACACAGCCGGCCGCTGTCGCGACCGAGGAGGCGGAAGCCTCCGGCGACACCGAGGCCGGTAGTAGTACCGCCGCCCGATTCGAGGGCAGCAAATCCACATCATCATTTTGGAGCCGTGCCGCGCGTCTGTTACGCGGTGTGAGCCCGTCGAGCCTGCGCGAGGACCTTGCCGACGCGCTCATGACGGACGCCGACGGCAATGCGGCTTTCTCGCCCGAAGAGCGGGCGATGCTCAACAACATCCTCCGCTTCCGCGAGGTTCGGGTCGAGGACGTGATGGTTCCGCGAGCCGACATCGAAGCGGTAGACCAGAATATCACCATCGGCGAGCTCATGGTGCTCTTCGAGGAGTCGGGACGCTCGCGTATGCCGGTTTACAGTGAGGGCCTCGACGATCCTCGCGGCATGGTGCACATCCGTGACCTTCTTGCCTATGTGACCAAGCAGGCGCGCAACCGCCGCCGCAACGGCAAGGCCCAGGCGGCGACGACGACGAATGGCGACAAGCCCGAAAGGGCGCCCCGACAGCAGAAGGCAGGCTTCGATCTTTCTCGCGTCGATCTCGACAAGACGGTGGAGGAGGCGGGGATCGTCCGACAGCTCCTGTTCGTGCCGCCGTCGATGCTCGCCTCGGATCTCATGCAGCGCATGCAGGCCGCGCGCATCCAGATGGCACTCGTCATCGATGAATACGGCGGAACGGACGGTCTCGTATCGCTCGAAGACATTGTCGAAATGGTGGTCGGCGACATCGAGGACGAGCATGACGACGAGGAAGTGATGTTCGCGCGCAGCTCGGACGACGTCTTCATCGCCGACGCCCGGGTGGAGCTCGAGGAGATCGCCGAGGCAGTCGGGCCGGACTTCGACGTGCGCGAGCAACTCGAGGACGTCGATACGCTGGGCGGACTCGTCTTCGCATCGCTCGGCCGGATTCCCGTCCGCGGCGAGGTGGTGCAGGCGATTCCCGGTTTCGAATTCCAGATTCTCGATGCCGATCCGCGTCGCGTCAAACGCGTCAGGATCATGCGCAAGCGTCCGCCGTCACGCCGCCGCCTGCCGAAGGTCGAGAAGGAGCCGTTGCCCGATGCGTTTACCACGGCCGGCGCCACAGGGGCGGGTGCCCAACCCCCGTCCTCGTTCGAATAGAGCCGGCTCGGAGTCGCCGGGAGACGGGACAAGCAGCCACTTTTTTGGAAGACTGCCGCCGATTGATTCGGTCGTGCTGCGTGTGTCCTTGAGTCCTCGAGGACAGGGTCCCGCGCAAGGTCTCCCCCACGTCCGGCGCCGACTGGAGGCTCAATGGAAAGACTGGCAGGCAGAATCATACTTCTCTCGGGGGTGTCCCGAACATTCGTCGGCTTTCTCGCCGGCCTCCTGGCGGTGCTTGCCCAGCCGCCGTTCGGCATTTTCGCGGCGGCTTTCGTCTCCTTTCCCGTCCTTGTCTGGCTGATCGACGGGGTTGCGCCAAATCCCGGCGACGGCGTGCTGCGGCGGCTGATGCCGCCCGCTGCGATCGGCTGGTCCTTCGGTTTCGGTTATTTCCTGGGTGGCCTCTGGTGGCTGGGTAATGCGCTTCTGGTCGAGGCGGACGCGTTCGCCTGGGCGCTGCCGCTCACCGTCGTCGGCCTCCCGGCCGTTCTTGGGCTCTTTTACGCGCTGGCGGTCGTCATTGCCCGCGGCCTCTGGTCTGACGGCTGGGGCCGGATCGCCGCCCTTGCGCTCGGCTTCGGCATCGCCGAATGGCTTCGCGGTTTTCTCTTTACCGGCTTCCCCTGGAACGCCATCGGCTATGCGGCCATGCCGATGCCGTTGATGATGCAGTCGGCAAGCGTCGTCAATCTTTCGACGATCAATATGCTGGCCGTCTTCGTCTTCGCCGCTCCGGCTCTGATCTGGACGGGCAAGGGCGCGCGCGCCGGTCTCGCCATCGCCGCAGTGCTCTTTACGGCGCATGTCGCTTTTGGCTTCTATCGGCTCGCCCAGCCGGCGCCGGCGCCGCTCCAGCCGGAGATGACCGTCCGCGTTGTCCAGCCGGTGATCGACCAGGCCAAGAAGCTCGACGACCGGGAGCGTGCGTCGATCTTCGAGGACCATCTCTCGTTGACGGCCGCTCCGGTCCAGGATGGCGCCAAACGGCCCGACATCGTCGTCTGGCCGGAAACGTCGATCCCTTTCATCCTCACCGACAATCCCGACGCCCTGGCGCGGATCGCCGATGTTCTCCAGGACGGGCAAGTTCTCGTCGCCGGCGCCGTCAGGGTCGAGGATGCCGGTGCCGGGCTGCCGCCGCGCTACTACAATTCGGTCTATGTCATCGACGATCGAGGGCAGATCGTCGGTGCGGCGGACAAGGTGCATCTGGTGCCTTTCGGCGAATACCTCCCGTTCGAGGACCTGCTGACCTCCTGGGGCCTGAGTTCCGTCGCGGCTTCGATGCCGGGCGGCTTCTCGGCGGCCAGCACCCGCCCGGTGCTGACCTTGCCGGGCGGCCGAAGGATATATCCGATGATCTGTTACGAGGCGATCTTCGCAGACGAGGTGGACGGCAATGCCCGGCTCGCAGACGCGCTCCTCAACATCACCAATGACGCCTGGTTCGGCGATACCCCCGGCCCGCGCCAGCACTTCCATCAGGCGCAGCTTCGCGCGGTCGAAGCCGGAACTCCGATGATCCGTGCTGCGAATACTGGTATTTCAGCAGTTGTTGATGCACGTGGTGTTTTAGTGGTAGTATTGGGCTACAATTACAGGGGGGTTATAGACACAATTCTGCCGGGAAAACTGCCTACGCTCACAAACATCGCAACGCGCAGCCATATTTTCTGGCTGACGACGGGGATTCTATTTCTGGTTGCAGTAATATCGCGCTTAGGTTTTAATATTAGGAAGAATTGACGTAAAACCCCTGAAATTGCATAGTGGATTTCGCCATCAACCTTCGCCTGCCGCCGGAGCGTGACAGGGTTGCCGCAGCGCAAAATCTTGCAATGCGGGGTTGCTGGTAACGTAAACAGCGTGTTTAGGAAGGCGAATATGATCGAGAACAAGAAGAAACCGAACCCGATCGACATTCATGTCGGTAGCAGGATTCGCCTTCGTCGGACGATGCTTGGCATGAGCCAGGAGAAGCTCGGCGAGAGCCTGGGGATTACCTTCCAGCAGATCCAGAAGTACGAAAAAGGCACGAACCGCGTCGGCGCGAGCCGGCTGCAAAACATTTCGCAGATACTCAACGTGCCGGTGTCGTTCTTCTTCGAGGATGCTCCGGGCGATGGCGGCGGCACCGGGCCGGGGATGGCCGAGGCGTCGAGTTCCAACTACGTCGTCGATTTCCTGTCTTCCTCGGAAGGGCTACAGCTCAACCGCGCCTTCGTCAAGATTTCCGACCCGAAGGTCCGGCGCAAGCTGGTAGACCTCGTGAAAGCTCTGGCCGCCGAGGCGGAGAGCGAATAGGCGGCAAAGTGTTCCGGCACGAAAGAAGCGGCGTCAAGCCGCTTTTTTCGTATATGGGCGACTGCGCGAGCTCCAAACTGCCGATAAAGGACGAAGGCGGCAGCGTTTCGAAGCTGCATGCGACGAGAGTCGCGTCGCGCTCCAGACGGATTCCGGCTGCGCGGATCACGGCTCCCGCCCGAGCGCGAAGATTTCACCAGGCGCGCATTTCCGGAAAGCGGAACGTCGCAGCGATGCCGATATAAAGATATATTTATGTCGTTGTGTGCTTGTTTTTCACCGGCAAAACCACTAAACGTTTGGACCGCTTCTTTCATTGAGGGGACTTCCCGCATGCGCGCAAACTACCTGTTCACAAGTGAATCCGTAGCCGAAGGTCATCCGGACAAAGTGTGTGACCGTATCTCCGACGAAATCGTGGATCTGGTCTACCGTGAAGCCGCAAAGACCGGCGTCGATCCTTGGACTGTGCGCATCGCCTGTGAAACGCTGGCGACCACCAATCGTGTGGTCATCGCCGGAGAGGTTCGGCTGCCGCCGAGCCTCCTCAAGAAAGACAAGAACGGCAACGACGTCATCAACCCCTCGAAGTTCAAGTCGGCGGCCCGCAAGGCGATCCGCGACATCGGCTACGAGCAGGACGGCTTCCATTGGAAGACGGCGAAGATCGACGTTCTTCTGCACTTCCAGTCCGCACACATCGCGCAGGGCGTGGACAATGCCGCCGACAAGCAGGGCGAAGAAGGCGCAGGCGACCAGGGCATCATGTTCGGCTATGCCTGCCGCGAGACCGCCGAGCTCATGCCGGCGCCGATCTACTATTCGCACCGCATCCTCAATCTGCTCGCCGCGGCCCGCAAGAAGGGCGAAGGCGAAGTCGCCAAGCTTGGACCGGACGCCAAGAGCCAGGTGACCGTGCGGTACGTCGACGGCAAGCCGGCCGAGGCCACCTCGATCGTTCTTTCCACCCAGCACCTCGACGAGAGCTGGGATTCCGCCAAGGTCCGCTCCGTGGTCGAGCCCTATATCCGTGAGGCGCTCGGGGACCTTAAGATCGCCGACGATTGCACCTGGTACATCAATCCCACGGGCAAGTTCGTCATCGGCGGACCGGACGGCGATGCGGGCCTTACCGGCCGCAAGATCATCGTCGACACCTATGGCGGCGCAGCCCCGCATGGCGGGGGTGCCTTCTCCGGCAAGGACACGACCAAGGTCGACCGCTCGGCCGCCTATGCCGCCCGCTACCTTGCCAAGAACGTCGTGGCGGCGGGCCTTGCCGAGCGCTGCACCATCCAGCTTTCCTACGCGATCGGCGTAGCCCAGCCGCTGTCGATCTATGTCGACCTGCACGGCACGGGAAAAGTCTCGGAAGACCAGGTGGAGAGCGCCATCCGCAAGACGATGGACCTGTCGCCGACAGGCATCCGCCGCCATCTGGACCTCAACCGGCCGATCTATGCCAAGACTTCTGCCTATGGCCATTTCGGCCGCAAGGCCGGCCGCGACGGTTCCTTCTCCTGGGAGAAGCTCGACCTGGTCAAGCCGCTGAAAGAAGCGATCGACAGCGACTCTTCGTCCGTCAACGGAAGAGCGGCGAGCCGCGCGGCGTAAGCCTGCCCCGGGGGCAGCTTCGGAAGAAGCCGCGTATTGAAGATATCGCAGCGGCCTGTTATCAGCCGTGGCAACAATCAGGCGGGCGCTCCGGCGAGGAGCGTCCGCCTCGTTCATTGTGATTTCGGGCTCGGCTCGATCCGAAATCATGGATGCGGAACTGGATGCGGAAAACGGTGTGCGGCCTCTATCCGCAGCCTGCTTCATCTATGGGAAAAACGACATGACCGAAACGCGCGGTGCCAGGGCAACGGAAGCTTTCTTCGGCCGCCGCAAAGGCAAGCCCTTGCGGGAGCGCCAGGCGGCGCATCTCGAAAACCTGCTGCCTCTTTTGAAGCTCGATCTCGATGAGCCGGCTCCGGCCGATCTGGCGGCGCTTTTCCCCGGGTCCGTCGAGCGAATCCGCCTGGAGATCGGCTTCGGCGGCGGAGAGCACCTGATCCACCGTGCCGCGGAAGACCCGGCGACCGGCTTCATCGGGGTGGAACCCTTCGTCAATTCGATGGCGAAACTGCTCGGGCAGATCGAGGCGAAGGCGATCAGGAACATCCGCCTTTACGACGACGACGCGACGCAGGTGCTGGATTGGCTGCCGACGGCATCCGTCGACCAGATCGACCTGCTTTATCCCGATCCATGGCCGAAGCGAAAGCACTGGAAGAGGCGTTTCGTCTCCCATGTCAATCTCGACCGTTTCGCACGCATCCTGAAGCCCGGCGGCGTCTTCTGTTTTGCCTCTGATATCGACAGTTACATAAACTGGACGCTCATCCATTGCCGCGACCACGCGGCTTTCGAATGGACGGCAGAAAGAGCGGCCGACTGGCTGACGCCGTTTGCCGGGTGGCCGAGCACGCGCTACGAAGCCAAGGCCCGCCGGGAAGGCCGCAGTTCGGCTTACCTGACCTTTCGACGGGCTTAGAAAATCCCCCTCTCGCCGGTGGAGAGAGGGGACTTGAACGGTCCGCCGCGAGTCTCCTTCGCCCCGTTTACGGGGAGAAGGTGGCCGGCAGGCCGGATCAGGGGCCAATTCAATTCCGATAGCTTGCGTCAACCGCTCAATGCAAAGTGACCGTGCGAAGGTCGTCTTCGGCCGCCTTGAAGAAGGTGCTGGAGCGGTTGTCCGTCAGCAGGATAGGCGTTCCATCGGCGCCGAACAGCGCCCAAAGATCGATCCCAGGCCCCATCTCGGGCGCTTCAGGAAAACAACGGGAGACCTCCTCAGAACGCATCTTGCGGATATAGCCGACCTCGCCTGCGCCAAGATGCGCAAGGTCGTTCTTCGACAGCGATGTGTTGATGGCTTTCAGTCCCATGGTCATGCTCCGTGGTCGCCGACGCAGGAAAAAATCTCGCCGGTTATCCTATTCTGGGACCGAAATATTAATTTTCTTTACCATACGGGCGGGCTCGGGGCGCACCAGGTCCACCGCAAGCAGGCCGTTGCGCAATTCCGCGCCGAGAACCTGCATTCCATCGGCCAGAACGAAGGTCCGCTGGAACTGTCGGGCGGCGATGCCCCGATGCAGATATTCCCTTTCGCCGGTCTCGATCTGTCGGCCGCGGATGACGAGCTGGTTTTCCTCGGTCGTCACGTCGAGGTCTTCCTCCGAGAAGCCCGCGACCGCCAGCGTTATCCGCAGGCGTTCAGGCGCGTCGGCGGCAGAATCGCCGCGAATGCGCTCTATATTGTAGGGAGGATAGCCATCATTGCCCTTCGCGATGCGCTCAAGGGTCTTTTCCATGCTGTCGAAACCCACCAGAAGCGGGCTCGTAAAAGGCGTTATTCTGCTCATTATCCAAGCCCTTGCAGCTCAAGCGACCATGTGTCGGACCTGCCAAGCAGCATCCTGCCTGCAATATGGTGGCTGTGTGCAATGAGTGCAAGCGGCTTGCCTCCGCAGGCCGCGCAAATCATAGTCTCTGACCTGAGAGCGACGGTCCTGCAGGGAGATGAAAAGTGTCAAGCGCAAGAAAAGTCATCATCGACACGGATCCGGGCCAGGACGACGCGGCCGCAATCATGCTGGCCCTCGGCAGCCCGGAGGAAATCGAGGTCCTCGGCATCACCGCGGTTGCCGGCAATGTCCCGCTGACACTGACGGCCCGCAACGCCCGCATCGTCTGCGAGCTCTGCAACAGGACCGATGTCAAGATCTTCGCGGGTGCCGAGCGGCCGGTCGCGCGCCCGCTCGTCACGGCCGAGCACGTGCACGGCAAGACGGGGCTCGATGGCCCTGCGCTCGACGAGCCGACGATGCCGCTTCAAGAGCAGCACGCCGTCGACTTCATCGTCGAAACGCTGCGTGCGGAGGCGCCGGGTGCCGTGACGCTTTGCACGCTTGGACCGCTGACGAATATCGCGCTGGCCCTGACCAAGGCTCCGGAAATCGCGCCTTCGGTACGCGAGCTCGTGATGATGGGCGGCGGCTTCTTCGAGGGCGGCAACATAACGCCTGCGGCGGAATTCAACATCTATGTCGATCCGGAGGCCGCCGAGATCGTCTTCCGCTCCGGCATCCCGATCGTCATGATGCCCCTCGACGTCACCCATCGCGTTCTGACACGGAAGGCACGCGTGGAGAAGATCCGCGCGATCGGCAGCCCGGCGGCAGTCGCCCTTGCGGAGATGCTGGAATTCTTCGAGCGTTTCGACATCGAGAAATACGGTACCGACGGCGGGCCGCTGCACGATCCGACTGTGATCGCCTATATCTTGCGGCCGGAGCTCTTCACAGGACGGGACTGCAACGTCGAGATCGAAACGGCGTCTGCGCTCACCACGGGCATGACCGTCGTCGACTGGTGGCAGGTCACCGGCCGCGCGCACAACGCCAAGGTCATGCGGCACATCGACGACGAGGGCTTCTTCGAGCTCTTGACCGAACGGTTGGCCCGTATCTGAGAGACCCCCGCAACTCACGTGATACCCCTCCCCACAAGGGGAGGGGCTTATCGGGCGCAGCGTCTACGCCCTCAATGCACAGATCAGCAGGCGCAACGCTTGCGAATTGCAGGCGTTGGCCGGACCTCCGAGCCCCTCCCCCTTGTGGGGAGGGGTTGGGGAGGGGCAATGTCTGGAGCAGAACGTTTCAGGTCAGAATTCTTCCCAATTGTCCTGCGCGAGCGCATTGGCGCCGGATGTCTTGGCAAGCACCCTTTGAGTCGAATTCGAATAGGCGGCACTGCGCGGCGCCTGTGCCGGACGACTTTCCGCGGGGGCAGCCGCACGCATCCGCTCGGCCGTACCGCGCAGCATTTCGGCCGAGGCCTGAGCCTGAACGGCCTGCGGGGCGATCTGGAAACGGGCGACCAGCGCGCTGAGGGCGCGAGCCTCGTCGTTCAGCGCCATGCTGGCGGCGGTCGTCTCTTCCACCATGGCGGCGTTCTGCTGTGTCACCTGGTCCATCTGATTGACGGCGGAATTGATCTCCTTGAGGCCCACCGCCTGTTCCGAGGCGGAGCTGGAGATCTGGCGGATGAGTCCGTTGATCTGCACCACCTGCTCGGCGATCTTCTCGAGCGCGCCGCCTGCCTTGCCGACGAGGTCGACGCCCTCGCGAACCTGGCCCGCCGATGTATTGATCAGCGTCTTGATTTCCTTTGCGGCATTGGCGGAGCGCTGAGCGAGTTCGCGGACTTCCTGCGCGACGACCGCGAAGCCCTTGCCGGCGTCGCCGGCGCGGGCGGCCTCGACCCCGGCATTGAGCGCCAGAAGATTGGTCTGGAAGGCGATTTCATCGATGACGCCGATGATCCGGCTGACTTCATGCGACGACTGCTCGATGCCCTGCATGGCGGCGATCGCCTTCTGCACCACCTCGCCGGACTGTTCGGCGTCGCTGCTTGCGACCTCGACGGACTTCGCGGCGACCTTGGCGTTTTCGGCGCTGGCGTTCACCTGCGAGGTCAGTTCGTCAAGGGCGGCCGCGGTCTCCTCGAGGCTTGCTGCCTGCTGTTCCGTCCGATGCGACAGGTCGTTGGCGGCGCCGGAGATCTCGCTGGTGCCGCTGCCGATATTGACGACGGAGTGGTTGACGGTGCGGATAGTCTCTTCGAGGCTCTCCATCGTCGCGTTGAAATCGACCTTCAGCTGCGCGTATTCGCCGGGGAAGTCGCCGGCAAGGCGGAAGGCGAGGTCGCCGGCGGAGAGATGCGACAGGGCCTTGCCGAGACGTGCGACGATGTCGCGCTGCAGCGCATTGGCCTCGGTGCGTTCGTTTTCCGAACGTCCGCGTTCCAGTTCGGCCTGTTCTCTCTCGTGGCGGGCCTCGCTTTCGAGCCGCCTGTTGTCGGCGAGCTGGTGACGGAAGCCCTCGAGCGACCTGGCGACGGCGCCTGTCTCGTCGGAGCGTTCCTGACCGGAAATCGGCCGGGTATATTCTCCGTTGCTGAGCGTCTCGACGTCGTCGACGAGTCCGGCAAGCGGCTTCTGGACGAAGCCGCGAACAGCAAAATAGAGGCCGGCGAGTACCGCGCCGAGGACCACCAGGCCGCCGACGATCATCATATAGGTCTGATCGCGCACCGGCGCATTGATGGCTGAGCGCGGAACATCGACCAGAACCAGCCACTGCGCGTTCACGTCGGGCAGGCTGAAAGGATAGACGACACGGTCGAAAGGCTCGTTGCCGTCGTAAGTCAGGTTCTCGATCATGCGGGGCGTGCCGGTGGAAAGGGCATTCTTCACGGACTCGGCGCCTTCGCCGTCATATTCCTTCATCAGCAGTTCGGGGATAGGTGCGGCGAGCCACTTGCCGCTCTGCGACAGCAGGTAGACCCGGCCCGAGCCGAAAGGCTTGACCGCCGAGAGACGGTCGGCGAGTACGGCGAGCGAAATATCGACACCCGAGACGCCGATCATCCTGCCGTTCGACATGACAGGATAGGCGATCGACGTCATTGTGGTGGGGACATCGGTGCCTTCGGCGAGATATGGCTGGGTGATGGCGCCCTTGCCGCTCTTTGCTGCCAGGCCGTACCACTCGGCCGCATAATCGGCCTTGAAGGTCGAGAGCTGGATATTTCCGTTGCGGTCCTTGGACCAATAGGGCGTGAACGCACCGTCGGCATTGCCGCCAAGTTCCGTGTTGTCGATGACGTCCTTCCCGTCATACGCTTTGGGCTCTTCGGCGAACCAGCTGCCGAAGGCAAAGCCATGCTGCTCCAGGTTGGCCTTCAGGAGATTGATGGCGCCTGCGCGGTCGGTGGACTGCCCGGCATGGCCGCGCCCCAGAACGCCCGACATGGTCCGCGCGGCGGCGGCAAGTTCCCCGACGCTTCCCGCGATGTCGGACGCGATCGCCCGCGCTTCCGTCTTCGCGCCGTCGAAGACCAGAGTCTCCACACGGTCCTGCGTCTGGGAGATAAGCACGTAATTCGACGCGAGCAGAACGAGGGCGATCGTGCCTCCCGTCACAGCGATCAACTTTGTCGCCAGCGATCTGGCTTGGAACTTGAACATGAAATCCTCACGCACTGAGAGGTCCGCAGGTGTTGAGCCCGCGGCGCGACATATTCGGAACTGTGGGTGAAGCTCCCTCATGGAGCGCCAGATGCCGACCGGCATGGAGGAGCGGCCGAAGCGGAGTTGGCCTTCTCGCTGACCTGATTAGACGATCAAAGATTAAAATACGGCCAACGCCGAAGCTGATTCCGGGTTCAAGCGGCAGGATTTGCGCGTCAGCGTTGATGGCGGACGCTTATCTCTCCGTCGTCTAGCGCGTTTCAATGTTGAAACACTGAACCACTCCGAGAAACTGCGCACTTCCGGACGGAGAACCGCTACACACTTTTCCTGAAAGTGCTCTACAGCCGGGTGGCGACTTCGGCTGCAAGCGGTATCGATGGCTGCGCGCCGGGCTTGAGGCAGGCGAGCGATCCCGCAACCGCGGCGCGGCGGAGCGCCTCGGAGAATGCGAGACCGGCATCGAGGCCGGCGGCCAGATAGCCGCAGAACGTATCTCCGGCACCGACCGTGTCGACGGGCTCGATCGTGAGCCCTTTCGCGCGATGGAGTTCGCCTTCGTGAACTGCCGCCACGCCCTCAGCCCCGAGCGTTACGATCACGGTCTGTCGGGTCTCGGCGTGCAGCCCTTTCATAGCCTCTTCCCGCTCGGCGCCGGCGATGCCGGCTTTGCCGGCGAGGAGCTCGAACTCGGTCTCGTTGGCGATGACGATATCGGCCATGCGGCCGAGGCGGGCCGCATCCGGCGTCAGCGGCGCGATGTTGATGATCGATCGGACGCCCCGCCGTTTTGCTTCGGACAAGGCTTTTTCCACAGAGGCGGCGGGAATTTCGAGCTGCAGCATCAGCGTGTCGCCGGCCGACATTTGCGCAACAGCGCTCGCGGCGTCGTCCTCGCTCACGCGCGCATTGGCGCTGGCGACCACGACGATGACGTTCTCGCCGTCGCCGCCGACGATGATATGTGCCGTGCCGGTCGGCTCGCCGACGGTCTTCGTCAGATCGAGATCGGTGCCGGCCTCCTTGAGCAGCGCCAGCGCGCCCTCGGCAAACGCGTCGGAGCCGACGGCACCTGCCATGCGCACCGAGGCGCCGGCGCGGCGCGCCGCGAGCGCCTGGTTTGCGCCCTTGCCGCCCGCCGCAGTGGAAAAGTCCGTTCCGGCAACAGTCTCGCCGGGCTTGGGAAGGCGTGCGGTGGTAGCGATCAGGTCCATGTTGATGGACCCAAAAACAGTGATCATGTGGAGGCGTCCCGTCGGCTTGCTTTGTTTTTCGCCTGTCGTCATCCCAAAGCCGTTGCGGTTTTGGGCGACACGAATTTGCCGGAGAGTGCCCGACGCCGTCAGTCCTCGTCAACCACTCTCAGCTTCAATTGCCCCATGCGCCCGTCCATCGGGCGCCCGCTGCCCTCACCCGGCTTTTCGCCCTGTCTCGGATCGGCCTCGGCCTGCAGCTCGAGCGCCTCGATCTTGGCGCCCCGACGGGTCAGCTTGTCCGAGGAGATCAGGATGTCCTCGACATCCTTCTGGGTCATGGCGAAATGGCCCTGGAGCTTGCGTACGCGCTCGTCGAGACGCGAGAGGTCTTCCATCAGCCGTACGACTTCGCCCTGTATTAGGTGGGCTTGCTCACGCATGCGGGCGTCTTTCAGGATCGCCTGGATCACCTGGATCGAGAGGAGCAGGAGCGACGGCGAGACGATGACGATCCGCTGGCGGTGCGCCTTCTGGACGACCGCTTCGAAATGCTCGTGGATTTCGGCGAAGATCGATTCGGAGGGAACGAAGAGGAAGGCCGTATCCTGCGTCTCGCCCGGTAGCAGATATTTACTGGAGATATCGCGGATATGAACCTCCATGTCGCGGCGGAAGGCCTGCGCGGCCTGTTGCCGCCGTTCAGCGCTCGCCGCGTCCCTCATGGAATTCCAGGCTTCGAGCGGAAATTTCGCATCGATGACCAGCGGCGGCTGGCCGTTCGGCATGCGGATGGTGCAGTCCGGCCGGGCGCCGTTGGAAAGCGTCGCCTGGAAGGCGAAGGCGCCCATCGGCAGGCCGTCCGCGACGATCGCCTCCATGCGCGACTGTCCGAAGGCGCCGCGCGTCTGCTTGTTGGCGAGGATGCTCTGCAGCCCGGCCATGTCCTTGGCAAGCGACTGGATGTTGTTCTGGGCGGTGTCGATCACCGCAAGCCGCTCCTGGAGCCGCCGCAGATTTTCGTGCGTTGCCTTTGTCTGCTCGCTGATCGAGGCGCCGATGCGATGCGTCATTCCGTCGATCCGCTGGCTGAGCGACTGGTTCAGTTCCGCCTGCCGGGCGCCCAACACCTCGGTCATGGCCGAGATGCGTCCCTGCATCTCCGTCTGCGCTGCGATGAGGGCCGACATTTGCTCTTCACGGTCGGCCGCGCGAGCCGAACGGGCGCGCCGCACCATGATGGCGGAGAACAGCACCACGAGGAGGGCAGCGGCTGTGACGAGGTGGCCGGCCGTGACGGGCAGGGCGCCGATGAGGAACAGCGGCTGATCGAAGGAAAAGGGGATGGGCTCCATGGCCGCAGACTAACAGATTCGCATGCGAAAACCAGATCAAAACGAGAACATACATTTCCGCTCCCCGGTCGTTCCCGTTTGGCGCGCCACGGTTTCTCAATGGCAATTTTCTTGCGCGTGGACGGAAAGATCGGCTATGGGGATCGACATGACGATCAAGCCGCTCATCATTCTTCCCGATCCGGTTCTGCGCCAGGTGTCGACACCGGTGGAGACCATTGACGCCGATATTCGCCGGCTCGCCGACGATATGCTGGAAACCATGTACGACGCGCCGGGCATCGGTCTCGCCGCGATACAGATCGGCGTGCCGAAGCGCCTCCTGGTTCTCGATGTGACGAAGGAAGGAGAGGAGAAACAGCCGCTCGTCTTCATCAATCCGAAGGTCGTCCACTCGTCCGAGGAGCGTTCCGTCTATGAGGAAGGCTGTCTTTCGATCCCCGACTATTACGCCGAGGTAGAGCGACCCGCCGCGATCACGGTCGAGTATGTCGACCGCGAGGGCAAGGAACAGGCGGTCGAGGCCGAGGGCCTGCTCGCTACCTGCCTGCAGCACGAGATCGACCATCTGAACGGCGTCCTGTTCATCGATTACATCTCCAAGCTCAAGCGCGATATGGTGATTCGCAGGTTCACCAAGGCGGCCAAGACGCGCGGCGCAAAGGCGATCTGATCCCTAGAGCGGGATGAGGAAAACTGTGTGCGGTTTTCCGCCCACATCCCGCTCTAACTTATTGGAATCGATCACGCTCATGTTCTTAGGTCGACCCGACCTAAAAACATCGTGATCCAGCGTCGCGGCCGCATTCAAGCTGGAGCCGCCGGCCGCTCACGGGCATTCGAAAGAGACGGAGGCCGCCACTTGCCGCTTCGCATCATCTTCATGGGCACACCGGAATTTTCCGTGCCGACGCTCCTGGCGCTCGCCGGGGCGGGTCACGAGATCGCCGCCGTCTATACGCAGCCGCCGCGGCCGGCCGGCCGGCGCGGTCTCGAGCTGCAAAAGTCCCCCGTGCATCAGGCTGCCGAGCGTCTCGGCAGTCCGGTGCTGACGCCCGTCAATTTCAAGGATGCCGCGGACCGCAAGACCTTTCGGGACTTCGATGCGGACGTGGCGGTCGTCGTCGCCTACGGGCTGCTGCTGCCGGAGGAAATACTCTCCGGCACCCGCTACGGCTGCTATAACGGCCATGCCTCGCTTCTGCCGCGCTGGCGGGGCGCGGCGCCGATCCAGCGGGCGATCATGGCGGGCGACCGCGAAACCGGCATGATGGTGATGAAAATGGACAAGGGGCTCGATACCGGCCCCGTCGCCCTCGCGCAGTCGGTTCCGATCGATGAGACGATGACGGCCGGCGAATTGCACGACCGGCTGATGCAGGTTGGAGCGGTGTTGATAACGGAGGCCATGGCCCGGCTCGAGGCCGATGAGCTCCCGCTCGCGCCGCAGGCGCAAGAGGGCGTCGCTTATGCCGCCAAGATATCGAAGGAAGAGACCCGGATCGATTTTGCCCGGCCCGCGGCCGAGGTGCACAACCATATCCGCGGCCTCTCGCCCTTTCCCGGCGCCTGGTTCGAACTCGACATTGCCGGCCGTCGCGAACGCGTCAAGGTGCTGGGCTCCGAGATGTCGGAAGGGGAAGGTGCTCCCGGAGAAGTGCTCGATAGTACTCTCGGCATCGGTTGCGGAGAGGGCGCGGTGCGGCTGACGAGATTGCAGCGCGCGGGCGGCAAAGCGCTCGCCGCGGCCGATTTCCTGCGCGGCACGCCCATCGCTGCCGGCGCGAGGATATCCTGATGCCCCGCTATCGCCTGACCGTCGAATATGACGGTTCCGATTACGTCGGCTGGCAGAGGCAGGACAACGGTCCCTCGGTCCAGGGTGCGATCGAGAAGGCGGTCCTTTCACTCACCCGGGAGACGGTCTCGATCCGCGGCGCCGGGCGCACCGATTCGGGCGTTCACGCCAGGGGGCAGGTGGCGCATCTCGATCTCACGCGCGAGTGGAAGTCGTACACGCTGCAAAACGCCCTCAACGCGCATCTGGCGCTTGCCGGCGAGCGGGTCTCGATCCTCGATGTGGCGGAAGTGCCCGGCGATTTCGACGCCCGTTTCTCAGCCATCCGCCGGCATTATCTCTATCGGATCATTTCCCGCCGGTCGCCGCTGGCGCTGGAGGCGCGGCGCGCCTGGTGGGTGCCGAAGCCGCTCGATCACGACGCCATGCACGAGGCGGCGCAGCGCCTCGTCGGCCATCACGATTTCACCACCTTCCGTTCGGCCCATTGCCAGGCGACGAGCCCGTTGCGCACGCTCGACCGGCTGGACGTGACCCGTGCGGGCGAGCTCATCGAAATCCGCGCCACGGCGCAAAGCTTTCTCCACAATCAGATCCGTTCCTTCGCAGGCTCCCTGAAGCTCGTGGGCGAGGGCAAATGGACGCCGGACGACCTGCAGGAGGCACTCGAAGCGCGGGACCGCAAGGCCTGCGGCCCTGTCGCCCCGCCGGATGGCCTTTATTTCATGCGGGTGGATTACTAGGCTGGCCACACCAGCCCCTCATCCGGCCTGCCGGCCACCTTCTCCCCGCACGCCGGGCCAAGGAGACTCGCGGCGCTCGCTCGATTCACCTTTCACGCAAGCGGCTGCAGGAAGCGCGAAGAGCGTGCCGCTTGTCCCTTCTCCCCATCATATGGGGAGAAGGTGCCGGCAGGCGGATAAGGGGCTTTCACCAATGCCGCCGTTCAGCCCGGCATCAGGCCGAGCAGGCGCTGCAGGAACTGCATGATCATCAGCGGTGACAGCAGAAAGATTGCGGCAAGGGCGGCGGCGAGCAGATTCTGCTTGGCGGTAACGGTCCGCAAAAGGCGGAAGAGCAAAGCGGAGCTGGCGACGAGCAGCAGAAGCCACAGCAGGGCTGCCATCCCGGCGCTGCCGGGTATAACCAGCAGCAACGCGGCCGGTACCGCCATGGCATAGGTCAGCGGGACCTGGAGCCAATTGGTCGTGACGATTACCGGCACCACCAGGACGGAAAAGCCGAGCGGGCGCGAGAGGACGGCGATCAGCACGACCGGCAGCAGCCAGCTCACGAGATCGACGACGAGAAGCTTCCCGAAGAAGCCGATGCCGACTGTCGTGCCGGTCGGCATCACCGAGAGATAATAGAGGCGCCACGAGGCCCAGCCCACGGCCAGCGCCGGCAGCGTCCAGAGGATCGCGGTGAAGGAGCGCCACAATCCGCTCTCGCTGATGTCCAGCCAGCGATAGCCTTCGTGGTTGCCCTGGATCAGCAGCCACAGCCCCTTGATATAGACAAGGACTTCCTCAAGCAGCGGCATGACCGAACCAGCGGGCGATGAAGGTTTCGTAGATCCCGGTCAGGGTTTCGAGATCGGCGAGGGCGACCCGTTCGTCGACCATGTGCATGGTCTTGCCGACGAGGCCGAATTCGACGACCGGGCAATAGTCCTTGATGAAGCGCGCGTCCGATGTGCCGCCGGTGGTCGACAGCTGCGGCTGCCGCCCGGTGACGGCCTCCACGGCACCCGAAAGCGAATCGATGAGCGCGTTGTTGCGCGTCAGGAAGACGTGGCTCGGACGCTCGTTCCAGACGATCTCGTATCTGGCCGGAGCCCGTCCGGGCCTCAGCGCGCTGTCGGCTGCTGCGCGGTCGAGACGTGCGACGATTTCCGCCATCAGGCTTTCGGCCGTCCAGCGGTCGTTGAAACGGATGTTGAAGGCGGCGCTCGCCTTCGCGGGAATGACGTTTACTGCGGTATTGCCGACATCGATGGTCGTGACTTCGAGGTTCGAAGGCTGGAAGTTTTCGGTGCCGTCGTCGAATGGCGGGTCCATCAGGGCCTGTGCGAGCCGCAGGATGCTGCGTACCGGATTGTCTGCAAGATGCGGATAGGCCGCGTGGCCCTGAACGCCATGAACGGTGATCCGGCCGGAGAGCGACCCCCGCCTGCCGATCTTGATCATGTCGCCGATGCCGTCCGGATTGGTCGGCTCACCGACAAGGCAGGCGTCCCAGCGCTCGCCCCTTGCCGCCGCCCATTCGAGGAGCTTCACCGTGCCGTTGATTGCCGGGCCTTCCTCGTCGCCGGTGATCAGGAAAGAGATCGAGCCTTTCGGGGCGCCATGCTTCTCGATGTGACGGGCGACCGCCGCCACGAAACAAGCGATGCCGCCCTTCATGTCCACGGCGCCGCGTCCGTACATCTCACCTTCGGCGATCGCGGCGGAGAAGGGCGGTTGGCTCCAGGCGGCCTCGTCGCCGACCGGCACCACATCGGTGTGGCCGGCGAACATCAGATTCGGTCCGTCGCTACCGAGCCGGGCGTAAAGGTTTTCGATATCGGGTGTTCCGGCTTCCTTCGCCACGACGCGATCGACCTTGAAGCCGACCGGTGCCAGCATGGCTTCAAGAGCGGTAAGCGCGCCTCCCTCGGCCGGTGTGACGGAGGGGCAGCGAATGAGGGCGGCGAGATTGGAGGCGGGATCGGTCGGGAACATGGAGGGTATGCCTGCGAAGCCGGTGGGCCAATAAACCGTAGCCCGGAAACAGAGATTGCCGGTTTATCCGATCAGCCACCCGCTGTCACGTCCGATGAACCGTGCGGGGTTCGCAGTGTGGCTGGAAAAGAGAACGGGCCGGACAGATGTCCGGCCCGCCATCGACCCCGTTCGGGGGCAGGGAAGGCTACTCGCCGGGGGCGAGATGCGGCGCTTCGATATGCGCTCCGGTGTGCTTCAGTGGCCTTTCGCCGGAAAGCTTGCGGATGAGCACATAGAAGACCGGCGTCATGAAGATGCCGAAGGCCGTGACGCCGATCATGCCGGCAAAGACCGCCACGCCCATGGCGGAGCGCATTTCCGCGCCGGCGCCGGTGGAGGTGACGAGCGGCACGACACCCATGATGAAGGCCATCGAGGTCATCAGGATCGGCCTGAGCCGGAGCCGGCTCGCCTCGATCGCCGCACTGACGGCATTGCTGCCGGACAGTTCCAGTTCGCGGGCGAATTCGACGATCAGGATCGCGTTCTTTGCCGACAGACCCACCAGGACGATGAGGCCGATCTGGGTGAAGACGTTATTGTCGCCGCCGGTCAGCCAGACGCCCGTCAGCGCCGCCATGATTCCCATCGGCACGATCAGGATGATCGCGATCGGCAGCAGCAGGCTCTCATACTGGGCCGCAAGCACGAGATAGACGAGCAGCAGCGCCAGCGGGAAGACGAGGATGCCCGAGTTGCCGGCGAGGATCTGCTGATAGGTCAGGTCGGTCCACTCGTATGAAATGCCGGGCGGCAGCGTCTCGGCCGCAATCCGCTCGATGGCCGCCTGCGCCTGGCCGGAGGAGAAGCCGGGTGCCGGTCCGCCATTGATATCGGCGGCGAGGAAGCCGTTGTAGCGGATCGCCCGCTCGGCGCCGACCGTCTGCTCGACGTTGAGCAGGGCCGACAGCGGGATCATCTCGCCCGTCTGCGAACGCACCTTCAGCTTGCCGATGTCGTCGGCGTGGCTGCGATAGCTCGCATCGGCCTGGATGCGCACGCTGTAGGTGCGGCCGAAAGCGTTGAAGTCGTTGACGTAAAGCGAGCCCAGATAGATCTGCAGCGTCTCGAACACGTCCGTGACCGCGACGCCGAGCTGGCGCGCCTTGGTGCGGTCGAGGTCGGCATAGAGCTGCGGCACGTTGATCTGGTAGCTCGAATAGAGCCCGGCGAGTTCCGGTGCCGCCATCGCCTTGGCGAGGACGGCCTTGGTCGCATCGTCCAGCGTCCGGTAGCCCAGGCCGTTCCTGTCCTCGATCTGCAGCTTGAAGCCGCCGGTCGTGCCGAGGCCCTGGACGGGCGGCGGCGGGAACATGGCGATGAAGGCATCCTGGATCGCCCCGAACTCCTGGTTCAACTGCATGGCAATCGCGCCGCCCGAAAGTTCGGGCGTCGTACGTTCCTCGAACGGCTTCAGCGACACGAAGACGATGCCGGAATTGGACGAGTTGGTGAAGCCGTTGATCGACAGTCCGGGGAAGGCGATGGCGTGTTCGACGCCCGGGTGCTTGAGGGCGATCTCGCTCATGCGCCGGATGACGTCTTCCGAGCGGTCGAGCGTCGCCGCGTCCGGCAGCTGCGCAAAGCCGATGAGATATTGCTTGTCCTGCGCCGGCACGAAGCCGCCGGGCACCGCGCGGAAGAGCACGAATGTGACGCCGAGGAGGACGACATAAACGCCCATGACCAGCGACTTGCGGGTGAGAATGCCGCCGACGCCGCGGCCATAGGCCTCCGAACTCGCTCCGAAGAAGCGGTTGAAGCCGCGGAAGAACCAGCCGAACAACCCATCCATGACCCGCGTCAGCCGGTCCTTCGGGGCGTGGTGGTCCTTCAGGAGAAGCGCAGCGAGCGCAGGCGAGAGCGTCAGCGAATTGAGGGCGGAAATCACCGTCGAGATCGCGATGGTCAGCGCGAACTGGCGGTAGAACTGGCCGGTGAGCCCAGTGATGAAGGCGAGCGGCACGAACACCGCGACGAGGACCAGCGCGATCGCGATGATCGGCCCTGAGACCTCCTGCATGGCGCGATAGGTTGCCTGCACCGGTGAGAGACCCTGGGAGATATTGCGTTCGACGTTCTCCACGACCACGATGGCGTCGTCGACGACGATGCCGATCGCCAGCACCAGGCCGAAGAGGCTCAGCGCATTGATCGAGAAGCCGAAGACATACATCACGGCGAAGGTACCGACGATCGAGACGGGCACCGCAACGAGCGGGATGATCGAGGCGCGCCAGGTCTGCAGGAAGACGATGACGACGACGACCACGAGCGCGATGGCTTCGAGCAGCGTGTGGATGACCGATTCGATCGATGCCCGGACGAACTGCGTCGTGTCGTAGACGATCTCGTAGTCGACGCCCTTAGGCATGGTCAGCTTCAGCTCGGCCATGACCTTGTGGACGTTTTCGGAGATCTGGATGGCGTTCGAGCCGGGCGCCTGGAACACGCCCATGCCGACGGCGGCCTTGTTGTCGAGAAGCGAGCGCAGCGAGTAGTCCGCCGCCCCCATTTCGACACGGGCGACGTCGCCGAGACGCGTGATCTCCCCGCTCTCGCCCGATTTGACGACGATGTCGGCGAAATCCTCGGGTGTCTTGAGGCGGCCCTGAGCGTTGACTGAGAGTTGCAGGTCGAGGCCGGGAACCGAAGGCGAGGCGCCGATGACGCCGGCGGCCGCCTGGACGTTCTGCCCGCGGACGGCATTGGCGATGTCGCTCGCGGCAAGACCGCGCTCTGCGGCCTTTTCGGGGTCGATCCAGACGCGCATGGAATAGTCGCCGCCGCCGAAGATCTGCACCTGGCCGACGCCTTCTACGCGCGCCAGCCGGTCCTTGACGTTCAGGACGCCATAGTTGCGCAGATAGTTGATGTCGTATTGCCCGTTGGGCGAGATCAGGTGCACGACGAGCGTCAGGTCGGGCGAGCTCTTGACGGTGGTGACGCCGAGCCGGCGCACCTCTTCCGGCAGCCGCGGCTCGGCCTGCGAGACGCGGTTCTGCACCAGCTGCTGAGCCTGGTCCGGATCGGTTCCGAGTTCGAAGGTGACGGTCAGCGTCATCAGGCCATCGGCGGTGGCCTGGCTCTGCATGTAGAGCATGCCCTCGACGCCGTTGATCTGCTCTTCGAGCGGCGTGGCGACGGTTTCGGCGATGACGGCCGGGTTGGCGCCCGGATATTGCGCCCTGACGACGATCTGCGGCGGCACGACTTCCGGATATTCGGAAATCGGCAGGCCGGTCATGCCGATCAGGCCCGCGACGAAGATGATCACGGAAAGAACGCCCGCGAAGACCGGGCGGTCGACGAAGAAGCGTGAGAAATTCATGGCATCCCCCTTGGGAACTTCAGGCAAACGGAGGGCGTCTGCGGCGAAGACTTGTCGCCGCGAGCACCGATGCATGCCGTCGAATGTCTTTTCGGCGCCCTGCTATGGTCTGTCAGGGCGCAACTTGGCTATGGCTTGGCGATCGAAGCGGTCGCCTGCTCGGCCGGCTGCGGGGCGACGACGACACCGGGTCGTACGCGCTGCAGGCCGTTGACGACGATGCTCTCGCCGGGCTTCAACCCGTTTTCCACGATCCGGAGACCGTCGGCGACGGGCCCGAGAGTGACCTGGCGATACTCCACCTTGTTGTCCGCCCCGACGACCAGGACGAATTTCTTGTCCTGATCCGAACTGACCGCACGGTCGCTGATCACCAGCTTTTCCTCCGGCTGCGGATCGCCGATCCGAATGCGCACGAACTGACCCGGGATAAGGCGCCCATCGCCATTGGTGAGTTCCGCCCGCACGCGAATGGTGCCGGTTGCCGCGTCAACCTCGTTGTTGATGAGCTGGATATGGCCGGTGATCGGCGTTCCCTCGTCGGCGGAGGTGCCGATTTCGACGGGGATGCGCTCGATCGCATCGATGCTGCCGGCCGAGGCCGAGAGCTTCGCGAGCGCGGCGGCGACGACCTCTTCGCTGACGTTGAAGCTCGCATAGATCGGGTCTACCGATACGAGCGTCGTCAGGACCGGTGAGGCCGTTCCGGCGGTGACGAGATTGCCCGCCGTCACGTTGAGCCTGCCGACGCGGCCGCTGATCGGTGCGCGCACTTCGGTGTATTCCAGATCGAGTTTGGCAGTGCGCAGCGCGGCCTTGGCCGAGCGGAGGTTCGCCCGCGCCTCGTCGTAGACGCTGAGCCTTTGGTCGACCCCGCTCTGCGGGATAGCGCTGGTGGTCACCAGCTTGCGGCCGCGTTCGAGCTCGGTCCTGGCGAGCGCGACGCGTGCTTCGGCTGCGGCAACCTGCGCCTCGGCGCGCTCTACGGCTGCGGCGAAGGGCTCGGGATCGATGGTCACGAGCAGGTCGCCTTGCTTGACGAGCGCCCCTTCGCGGAAATGTGCGCTCAGAATCGCGCCGCCGACGCGAGGACGGATCTCGACGCGCTCGATTGCTTCAAGACGACCGGAGAAGCTCTCCCAGGTGGTGATCCGACGGGATTCAGCCTTGGCGACGGAGACCGGCACGGCCGGCGCCGCCGCGGCGGGCGCTTCGGTAGCGGCATCCGCCTGGAAGCGCTGAGGCAGCCCGAAGAAGACGGCTGCGCCGCCGCCGACGGACAAAAGGATACTCAAGCCGGCGCCCCACAGGACCCGGCGGGTAGCTGTCGATGTCATGTTTTCTCCTCGCCGGTTGGGAGCCCGGCTCTGTGATTACCGTTTTATTTGTTACTCTTTGACCGGCTTCGCCCCCGCCTGCTTGAAGAAGCGGGAAAAGATGCCGGATATGATTTCTTCATGAGACGGCCAGATTTCCTGCGCCGCGCCGCCGACAGGCAGCCACGAGGCGCGCCCTGGCAGCACATGGGTTTCCACCGGAACGCCGGCCTTGCGGAGACGTTCGGCATAGGCTTCGGCCTCGTCGCGCATCGGACATTCCTCGCTGGTGACGACCAGAGCCGGAACGAGACCGCCGAGCCGGCTGCAATGGCCCGGCGCCGCATAGGGATGCGTGAGCCCGCTGCGCTCGCCGAGATATTGTTGCCAGCCTTCGGCAATGGATTGCACCGAACTCTGCGGACAGAACTTGCGGAACGAAGCCGTTGCCAGGCACGGGTCGAGCAGCGGCGACAGCAGGATCTGGCCCTTGAGGTCGGTCAGGAACTGATCGCGCGCCATCAGCGCCAGACCGGCCGCAAGATTACCACCCGCCTCTTCGCCGGCGACGAACAGCATCGACTTCTTGTGGGCGAACTGCGGACAGCGGCTGCGCATGGATGAAAGCATCGCATAGGCGCAGTCGAGTGCGGCCGGAAACGGGTTCATGCACGCGGAAGGATATTCCGGCGAGATGACGACCGCGCCCGCGGCCGCCAATGCATTGGCCACTTTCTCGCCCGCTGCGACCGAATCGCCGACGAAGCCGCCACCATGCAAATGCAGCACGATCGGCGGCGGCGCGAGCAGCGATGCGCCCCGGTAGACACGGGCGCGGCACGAGCCTTTGCTCGTCTGCATCGTCTCTTCCGTAAATTGCGCGTTCATCTCTCTTGTCTCCGCCACGGGTGAATCCCTAGATGAGGGACAACTCGCGATGTTTGCAGCATATCATTGTCCTTCGTCTGGAATAGTCCGCGGGTTGTGATTACACTATTCGGTATTTCGAACAATTCGGTTATTGAAAATGGATCAACTCACGGCCATGCGCGCCTTTCTTCGGGTTGTGGAGACCGGCAATTTTACCCGTGCCTCCGCCTCCCTCAACATGCCGAAGGCGACCGTCACCAATCTCATCCAGGGGCTGGAGGCGCATTTGCGGACGAAACTCCTTAACCGCACGACGAGACGCGTTCTCGTCACGCCCGATGGCGCCCTCTACTACGAGCGCGCTGCCCGGCTGCTTTCCGACCTGGATGAACTGGACGGCAGCCTTTCGACGGCCCAGAGCCTGCCCAAGGGCCGTCTGAGAGTCGAGACGGCAAGCGCCTTCGCCAATCTGGTAATCATTCCGGCGCTGCCCGAGTTCCACAAGAAGTATCCCGACATTCAGATAGATCTCGGAGTTTCCGATCGCACGATCGACTATCTGGCGGAGAATGTCGATTGCGCCATTCGCGCCGGTACCCTGACGGATCAGTCACTGATCGCCCGGCGCATCACGGACATGAAGTTCGTCGCCTGCGCTTCGCGGGATTTTCTCGAGCGTCATCCGGTGCCGCAGCACCCTTCCGATCTGGAGAAGAATTGCTATGTGGTCGGCTATTTCCTGCCGAAGACCGGTCAGCAGATGCCGTTCCATTTCCGGCGCGGAAACGAGGAGATCGAGGTCAGTGGCCGCTATACGGTTGCTGCGAACGAATCGACCACCTACCTTGCCGCCGCCCGGGCGGGACTGGGCGTCATCCAGGCGCCGCTCTTCATGGTGCGCGAGGACCTTCGCAGCGGCACGATGGTTCCGGTTCTGCCCGACTGGCAGGTCGAGCCGATGCCGATCTATCTCGTCTATCCGCCGAACCGTCACTTGAGCAGCCGCCTGCGCGTATTCGCCGATTGGGTCGTGAAGGTCATGGCACAGTCGCAGAACGGCGAGTGACGACCCGTTCTCACCTGTTCTTCTGCGCGTCGTAGCGCTCGCGCGCGGCGTCGAGCTTGCCGAAATGGGTCTCCGCCCAGCGGTCGAGCACGACCAGCGCTTCACTCAGCGAGCGGCCCACCTCGCTCAGGCGATATTCGACATGCGGCGGCACGGTCCCCTTGTCCTGGCGGATCACCAGCCCGTTTCGCTCCAGTTCCTTCAGCGTCTGCGTCAGCATCTTCTGCGAGACGTCGCCGAGCCTGCGCATGAGCGCGGCGTTGCGCATCGGGCCGGCCTCCAGCGCGGAGATGATCAGCATCGCCCATTTGCCGGCCACGAGCTCCAGCGCGTGGCGCGAAGAACATGTCGGATCGAAAACGCTGGGCGTCGACCGCATGGCGGTGGGGTGCTTGGAAGTCGGGTTCGCAGACATTCTGGACGGTTACCAAAAGGTGCGTAATTGCACTTTGGTGCCCACCCTACAAGATTGACGCCAGAGTTCAAACATGGAGAACAGAAATGGCGTGGATCATGCTTGTGGCGGCGAGCGCCGTCGAGATCGTCATGGGGCTTGCGCTCAAATACGCTGACGGCTGGACCCGGCCGGTGCCCAGCATCATCGGCGTGGGCGCGGCATTGGGCAGTGTCTATCTGCTCACCATCGCGATGCGCGACCTGCCTGCCGGCACGGCCTATGCCGCATGGACCGGCATCGGCGCGGTCGGCATCACCGTGCTCGGCATGGTTCTCTTCGGCGATCCGGTGTCCTGGCTCAGGCTTGCCTGCATTGCCATGATCATCGTCGCCGTCGCAGGTCTACGCTTCCTGGAGGCCTGATCCGCCCGGGGGATTCACCTCAAGGGTTTCCCGCCGCGATACTGATCACCCGGCGGGAAATGCCACGTCAAGGCTGGCGCTTCTTGGCGTTGTTGCGCTTGGCACCGGGCTTGAAGTCGCCGGTTTTCTGCGCTTCGGGCTTGCCCTTCTTCTTGCTCCAGGGCTTCTCGCCCCGGCTGTCCGGATGGGCATCCTGCGCGATGGGAGGCTGCTTGTCGAACTTGCGCTTCGGCTTGAAGTCCTTGTGCTCGCGCTCCGATGCGGTCGCCGGCGGCCGCCTCTTCTCGAAGTCCGGCTTGTCCTGCCGCGGCCTGGAGCTGTCCGGGGCACCCGGAAGGGTTTTGACGCGAATACCCTTTTCCAGCAGCCGGTTCGGGCCGATCGCGGCAAGAAGGCGTTCTGCGCCGTCGGCCGTCATCTCGACATAGGTTTCCTCGGGCTGCATGCGGATCGCGCCGATATCGCGCTTGCTCAGCTTGCCGTAACGGCAAAGCATCGGGATCAGCCAGCGGGGCTCGGCGTTCTGCTTGCGCCCGACGGAGAGGGAAAACCACTGGCCGTCGGCGAAGTCGGCGCGCGGAGCCGGGTCGCTGTCGCCCGTGAAAGCCGGGCCGTCGCGACGTGGTTTCCTGCGATCATCGTAGACGGCGACATCCACGAGTTCCTCCGGAGCGGAACGGTTCGAGCGGAATTGCCGGACGAAGGCCGCGGCGATCTTCTCCGCCCCGTAGCGGTTGATCAGCGTCTCGACGATCGCCTGTTCATCCTCGCGCGGAGCTTCGGCAAGGGCGGGATCGGCGGCGATGCGCTCGTCGTCGCGACGTGCCACCTCGTCAGCCGACGGGGGCTTTGCCCAGGCGGCGGTAATCCGTGCGTTTTCAAGCAGCCGCTCGGCCTTGCGCCGGGCGTTCACCGGCACGATCAGTGCGCTAACGCCTTTCTGGCCGGCGCGACCGGTCCGGCCGCTGCGATGCAGCAGCGTATCGGAGTTGGTCGGCAGGTCGGCATGGATCACGAGCTCGAGGCCGGGAAGGTCGATCCCGCGCGCCGCAACGTCGGTCGCGATGCACACGCGGGCGCGGCCGTCGCGCATGGCCTGCAGTGCGTGGGTGCGTTCGTTCTGGCTGAGTTCGCCGGAGAGCGCCACGACGGAAAAGCCGCGATTGTTGAAGCGGGCGGTCAGATGATTGACCGCGGCGCGCGTCGAGCAGAAGACGATCGCGTTCCTCGCTTCGTAAAAGCGCAGCACGTTGATGATGGCATTCTCACGGTCGCTCGGCGCCACGAGCAGTGACCGGTACTCGATGTCGCCGTGCTGCTTCTGCTCGGAGGTGACGCCGATGCGGACGGCGTCGCGCTGGTAATTCTTGGCGAGCGTCGCGATCGAGCGCGGCACGGTCGCCGAGAACATCAGCGTGCGGCGATCGGTCGGCGACGCCTCGAGAATGAACTCCAGATCCTCGCGGAAGCCGAGGTCCAGCATCTCGTCGGCCTCGTCGAGTACGACGGCTTTCAGTCCCGATATATCGAGCGATCCACGGCGGATATGGTCGCAAAGCCGTCCCGGCGTTCCCACGACGATATGGGCGCCGCGTTCCAGCGTGCGCCGTTCGCTGCGCATGTCCATGCCGCCGACGCAGGAGGCGATGGTGGCCCCTGCCATCTCGTAAAGCCAGTCGAGCTCGCGCATGACCTGCAGCGCCAATTCGCGCGTCGGCGCGATGACGAGCGCAAGCGGCGCGCCGGCCTGCGCGAATTTCCTTGCCGAACCGATAAGCGTCGGCGCCAGTGCCAGACCGAAGGCCACGGTCTTGCCGGAGCCGGTCTGGGCGGAGACGAGCGCGTCGGCGGTGCCGAGCGCCGGATCCAGCATGGCCTGCTGCACCGGCGTCAGCGTCTCGTAACCGCGTTTTGCCAACGCCTCGGCGATCGCCGGCGCGATCCCTGCGAATTCTGTCATGTCTCTTCTTTCGGATTTCGGTTGTCGTCGGCGGAAGAGCGGACCTCGTTGCAGGTCGTCATCAGGCGTCGATTGCCGCGGCCAACGTGGTCGCGGCCCTATTCAGTTGCCGCGCTACATACTTGGTGAGCGTTGAAATGTACAGGGCGGAATCAATCTCCGGCCGGCGCGTTGCGGCGGCTGCCATATTCGTTTGCCCTGTTGGCGCCCGGCCAGAGGCAGAGACCGATGAAAACGATCGGGCTCAGAACCGGGATGAAGAGGCAGAGCGCCAGCGGGCCGGGATAGCCGATATCATGCAGGCGCTTGATCGCCAGCATGGCGATGGAGAGCGTTGAGAGCACGCCGGAGACGATCAGAGCCAGCGTCCAGAGCGCGAGCGCCGCGTCGTCCACCTCGTTCTTCATCATCTGCACCAGAAAAATGGAGCCGACGGCGAACCAGAAGAGCCAGGCGAGGAGAAAGGGCAGGCGGCCGATACGGCCGGAGGGGCTGAAGAACAGCCACATCATGCTCGGCTGCCGCCCCTCCTTGGTCATCGTCAGTCCCGGAGCAGTTCGTTGATGCCGGTCTTGGAGCGGGTCTTCTCGTCGACCCGCTTGACGATCACGGCGCAATAGAGGTTCGGCGCCGGCTGGCCATTGGCCATGGTGGAGCCGGAAGCCATGGAGCCGGCGACGACCACGGAATAGGGCGGCACTTCGCCATACATCACCTCGCCCGTCGCGCGGTCGACGATCTTCGTCGACTTGCCGATGAAGACGCCCATGCCGAGCACAGAACCCTCGCGGACGATGCAGCCTTCGACCACCTCTGAGCGGGCGCCGATGAAGCAATTGTCCTCGATGATGGTCGGCCCGGCCTGCATCGGTTCCAGGACGCCGCCGATGCCGACGCCGCCGGAAAGATGCACATTCCTGCCGATCTGCGCGCAGGAGCCCACGGTCGCCCAGGTGTCGACCATCGTCCCCTCGCCGACATAGGCGCCGAGATTGACGAAGGAGGGCATCAGTACCGCATTCGGCGCGATATAGGCGGAGCGGCGGACCACGCAGTTCGGAACGGCGCGGAACCCGGCCTTCTCGAACTCGTTGACGCTCCAGCCGTCGAATTTGGAGGCAACCTTGTCCCACCAGACGGCTTCGCCTGGGCCGCCTTTGACGAGTTCCATCGGATTGAGGCGGAACGAGAGGAGCACCGCCTTCTTGAGCCACTGGTTGACCGTCCAGGTGCCGTCCTCACCGCGTTCCGCGACGCGTACCTTGCCGCTGTCGAGCAGGTTCAGCGCCGTTTCCACCGCGTCTCGAACCGCTCCGCGGGTGCCGGTATTAACGGCATCGCGCCCTTCGAAGGCGGTCTCGATCGTCTGCGACAGGGAGGCGAGGTCGTGGTTCGTCATCGGAATTCCTTCGAGTTCGGCGTTGTGGTGCAAGCTCTACTGCATAATTGCCCGAATCGGAACCGGCTTCACGGATTATGCAGCGATTCAAGATGTCGCGCGGCTTCGCGGAAACCTGGCGCCCGTGGAGCTTGATCCTCGAAAAGTTGAAGGCCTTTTCGGCTCTCGCTCCTCAACGGGACTTGGCAAGTCTCCACTAATCCGGCAGTAGGGACGCCTCTATGACCGAGAAAGACCCTAAGGGACGCGTCCGGACGAGGTCTCCGGTGTTCGAAACGCGACGGGAAACGAAACATGGCACGCATGAAGAAGCGGACTCTGCGCCGCAAGGATGGGGTTTGGGACCCGCTGGCAGACAGCTCCCAGAGCAGGCAACGTGCATCGAGCGTGCCTTTGACGCCGCAATCGGCTTCGCCCACCTATCGTCTCGCCTATATCGACGACGATTTCCTGTGCCGCGAGGAACTGAGGCCCGTCCGCCTGCAGCTCGAGCTGCTGAAGACCGAGATGATGCTCGAGGAGCGCGGCATCAACTCCACCGTGGTGATGTTCGGCGGGGCGCGCATTCCGGAGCCCGGCGGCGAGGCCTGGGCCGCCAAGAACGACATCCAGCGCAAGAATCTCGAGGCCGCCTCGATCTATTATGACGAGGCGCGCAAGTTCGCGCGCTTGTGCTCGGAGCAGTCGGCAAAGCTCGATTACAAGGAATATGTGGTCGTCACCGGCGGCGGCCCCGGCGTCATGGAGGCGGGCAATCGCGGCGCAGCCGACGTCGGCGCACCTTCGATCGGCCTGAACATCGTCCTTCCGCACGAGCAGGCTCCGAACCAGTTCGTGACGCCGGACCTGTCCTTCAACTTCCACTATTTCGCCATCCGCAAGATGCATTTCCTGCTGCGCGCCAAGGCGGTCACGGTCTTCCCGGGCGGCTTCGGCACGCTCGACGAGTTGTTCGAAACCATGACGCTGATGCAGACCGGCCGGCTTGCCCTGGTGCCGCTCATCCTCTTCGGCGAGAAGTTCTGGCGCAGCATCATCAATTTCGAGGCACTGGCCGAGTTCGGAACCATCGCGCCAAACGACATCGACCTGTTGCATTTCGTGGAGACGGCCGAAGAGGCATGGGAGATCATCGCCGGGTTTTACGAGAAGGTCGACCCCCGGTCGGTCCCGATGGCGTCCGGACGGCGGTAGTTCGTCGCCAATAGCCCCTCCCCAACCCCTCCCCCTTGTGGGGAGGGCTGGGGAGGGGCCTTTGACTTCCGGGCTAGACAACCACGCTGCGCAGGAAACCCGCCAGGTCTTCCGTGACGTAGTCGATCTGATCGTCCGCGTCGCTCGACGTTTCCCAGGCCTCGGCGAACTCGTATTCGAGATTGCGCGGCACGAGCAGCACCGTCTTCATGCCGAGCGCCTTCGGGACGATCAGGTTGCGCGGCAGATCCTCGAACATGACCGCATTCGCCGTGTCGATACGGTGAAGGCCCATGAACTTGTCGTAGGTGTCGCCGGCGGGCTTCGGTATGAAGCCGGCGGCGACGATGTCGAAGATGTCGTTGAAATGCTCGAGAATGCCGAGTGCCCGCGCGGTCATCTCCGCATGGGCGACGCTGCCGTTGGTGAAGATGAACTTGCGTCCGGGCAGCGCCTTGATCGCCTCGCCGAGCGCCGGGTCGGCCGGCACCACGCTGTAGTCGATGGCGTGGGCTCTTTCGAGGAAATCATTGGGGTCGATGCCGTGGTGAAGCATCAAGCCCTGAAGCGTGGTGCCGTGATCGCGGTAGTACTCCTTCTGCAGCTTCTTCGCCTCCGCAGGCTCCAGCGACAGGAGTTCGGCAACATAGGCCGTCATGTTGCGGTCGATCTGTGAGAACAGATTGACGTGATGCGGATAAAGCGTGTTGTCGAGGTCGAAGACCCAGTCGGTGACATGGGCAAATTCGGCATGGGTCGGCAGGCGGTCAAGCTTCTTCATGGGCGGGTTTATGACACGGGCAGCCTTGCGAAGCCAAACGGTTTGTTCACCTGTGTCGATTGGCCATGGATTGTTTTCGGCCTGCGTGTTAGCGGGCAAATATGGAAACCTGGGTTCTCATCACCGTTGCCGCGGCCTTCCTGCAAAATGTCCGCTCCGCCATGCAGAAGCACCTGAAGGGCGTCATGGGCACCACCGGCGCGACTTTCGTCCGCTTCGGCTTCGGGCTGCCTTTCGCGCTCCTCTACCTCGTCCTGCTCTGGCGCGTCGCCGGCCATCAGCTGCCGGTGCCGAACGGCACATTCTATCTGTGGTCCGTGGTCGGCGGATTGGCGCAGATCGCCGCGACCTTCCTGCTCGTCCATCTCTTCTCCTTCCGCAACTTCGCGGTCGGCACCGCCTATTCCCGCACCGAGCCCGCACAGGCGGCGCTCTTCGGATTGATCTTTCTCGGTGAAAAGGCAAGCCAGGGAGCGCTGGTTGCGATCGCCATTTCGGTGGTGGGCGTCATGCTGATTTCCGTCGCCCGCACGACGCTCAGCGCGCGGTCGCTGCTTACATCGATTTTCAGCCGCACGGCGGGAATCGGGCTGCTCTCCGGAACCTTCTTCGGTCTCTCGGCGGTGTCCTATCGCTCGGCCTCGCTGGCCCTGGAGCCGAGCCTGCCCCAGCCGGACTATGTGATCCAGGCGAGTTTCACGCTCGGCTTCGTCATCCTGCTTCAGACGATCGTCATGCTTTTCTGGATCGTCGCGCGCGAACGCGACGAACTGAAACGCATAGGTGCCGCCTGGAAGCCCGCTTTCGTCGTGGGCTTCGTCGGCGCCTCGGCCTCCTTCGGCTGGTTCGCGGCGATGACGCTGCAGCAGGCGGCGATCGTCAAGGTGGTCGCCCAGGTGGAGATGCTGTTCACCTTCGCCTCTTCCTTCTTCATCTTCCGGGAGTGGATCAACCGGCTCGAACTGGTCGGCTGCCTGCTGATCGTGCTCGGCGTCGTCATGCTGCTCGTCATGTGAGGGATCGGCGAGCAGCAGAATAGGCGCCCGAATTTCGGCGGACGGCGCGTGTGGCGGATGCTACAAAGCAATATGCTTTTCGATCTGCCTGATGACGATATCCTTTACGATGCGCTGCTGGCCCGCAGTTCCGAATATGAGGGCCAGGCCTTCGTCTGTGTGAAGAGCACCGGCATCTTCTGCCGGCTCTCATGTCCAGCCCGCAAGCCGAAGCGGGAGAACACTTTGTTCTTCGACAGCATTTCCGCCTGCATCAATTCCGGCTTCCGGCCGTGCCAACGTTGCCGCCCGCTGGAAAATGCATCCGGGAAAGATCCGCTCGTCAAGGAGCTTGTCGAGCTACTCGACGGCCGGCCGGAGCATCGCTGGACGGAGGGCGATCTCGTGCGGCGCGGCTTCGATCCGTCGACCGTGCGGCGCGCCTTCAAGCGATCCCTCGGCGTCACCTTTCTCGATCTCGCCCGCCAGCGGCGAATGGGCGAAGCCGCGCGGCAGCTCTCCGGCGGCGCCAGTGTCATCGAGGCGCAGATCGATGCGGGCTACGAATCGCCGAGCGGTTTTCGCGCCGCCTTCGGTCGGCTGATCGGACAGGCTCCTGCGAAATCGCAGGGGCGCGTGCTGCTCTTTGCCGACTGGATAGACACGCCTCTCGGCCCCATGGTGGCGGTGGCCGACCCGACGCATCTTCACCTCATCGAGTTCCATGACCGCAAGGCCCTCCCGGGCGAAATGGAAAATCTCAAGCGAAAGACGCAGTCTGCGGTGGTGCCCGGCAGAACGCCACCCATCGATCAGGTGGAACGCGAGCTCAGCGACTATTTCGCCGGGCGCTCGGCCGATTTTCGGACACCGCTCGCCCTCGACGGCAGTGCCTTCGAGCGTCAGGTATGGGCAGAACTCGTTGCGATACCCGTGGGCGAGACACGCTCCTACAGCGACATCGCGCGGAAGGTCGCGACCCCGCAGGCGGTGCGTGCAGTAGCCCGGGCGAACGGCTCCAACTGCCTCGCAATCGTCGTGCCTTGCCACCGCTGCATCGGCGCGGACGGATCGTTGACGGGCTATGGGGGCGGGCTCCGGCGCAAGCAATGGCTGCTTCGCCACGAGGGCAGAATGCGTCCTGTGGGGCTTTTCAGAGAGTGGGACGGGGAGAAGCCTGTGCAGGCCGCCGCTCCGACGATGTAACGGGATCGATCAACCTGACGGACTGGGAGAAGATACGATGAGCCAGGAAGAAAGAGCGCTTGCCTTCGGGGCACTGCACCGGAAAGGCGATCCGGTGGTTCTGTACAATATCTGGGATGCAGGCAGCGCCCGCTGCGTGGCCGAGGCTGGTGCCAAGGCGCTTGCCACCGGGAGCTGGTCGGTCGCGGCGGCACATGGATATGGGGACGGGCAGAAGCTGCCGCTGCCTCTGCTGCTCGAGACCGTGCGCGAGATCGTCGCGGCAACGGACCTGCCGCTCTCGGTGGACTTCGAAGGCGCCTATTCGGAGGATCCGGCCCAAGCCGCGGCCAATGTCGCGCAAGTGATCGACGCGGGCGGGATCGGCATCAATTTCGAGGACCAGATCGTTGGCAGAGGCGGCGTCCATCCGGTCGACAAGCAGGCGGCCCGCATCCGCGCGATCCGCGAGATGGCGGAGCGGCAGGGCATTGCACTGTTCATCAATGCCCGCACCGACCTCTTCCTGCAGGAAGGCGACGCGGCGCGCCACGCGGCCCTGATGGAGGAAGCGATCGCACGCGCCAAGTCCTATGCGGATGCGGGCGCGAGCGGCTTCTTCGCACCGGGTCTCGCCGATCGAGACCTCATCGCCAAGCTCTGCGCGGCATCGCCCTTGCCGGTCAACGTGATGATGAAGCCGGGGGCGCCGGACATTGCCACGCTTGCAGCCGCCGGCGTCGGGCGGGTGAGCTATGGGCCGTTCCCATACCGGGAGATGATCGCCCGGCTGCGCGGCGAGGCGGAGAAGGTTTATGGGGCGAGGTAAGAGATTCGCCCCTCATCCCGCTGCCGCGACCTTCTCCCCGTCATGACCCGTCAGAACGGGGAGAGGGTTAGGGTGAGGGGCAAATCACGCAAACATGGCGCGCCTCATGGCACGATCAGAGTGCCTGCGCCGTGCTCGGTGAAGATTTCGAGCAACACCGAATGTGCCGTCTTGCCGTTGAGGATGACGACGCCCTGGACGCCGGCCTTGATCGCCTCGATGCAGGTCTCCACCTTCGGGATCATGCCGCCCGAAATGGTGCCGTCCGCGATCAGCGCCCGCGCCTCGGCGACGGAGAGTTGCTTGATGAGTTCGCCCTTCTTGTTGAGAACGCCCGGAACGTCGGTCAAGAAGAGAAGGCGCGTCGCATTGAGCGCGCCGGCAATGGCGCCGGCGAAAGTATCCGCGTTGATGTTGTAGGTGTGGCCGTCCCGTCCCGGCGCCACAGGCGCGATCACCGGTATCATCTCGGAGCGGGCGAGCAGATCGAGAAGGGTGCGGTCGACTTCGACCACATCGCCGACGAAGCCGAGGTCGAGCACGCGCTCGATGTTGGAATCCGGGTCGCGGATGGTCTTCTTCGCCTTTTCCGCAAAGACCATGTTGCCGTCCTTGCCGCAAAGCCCGATCGCCCATTCACCCGTCTGGTTTATGAGGGCGACGATCTCCTTGTTGATCGATCCGGCAAGCACCATCTCGACGATCTCGACGGTCTTTTCGTCGGTGACGCGGAGCCCGCCCTCGAATTTGGACTCGATGCCCATCCGGTTGAGCATGGCGCCGATTTGAGGGCCGCCGCCGTGAACGACGATCGGGTTGACGCCGGACTGCTTCAGAAGCGCGATATCACTGGCAAAGGCGCGCCCGAGCTCGGCATTGCCCATGGCGTGACCGCCGTATTTGACGACGATCGTCTTATGCTCGTAGCGCTGCATGTAGGGCAGGGCCTGGGCGAGCAGGCGGGCCTGAATTTCACTTTCTGATGCGGACATGGCGGATCCTCGAAAAATACCGGCTGCTGTTTAGCGCAACTCTCTGGCGGATGGAATGATCCGGGTGCAACATAAAGCCATTGTGACGGCGGTCGCTTGGCTGTGCCGAAGTGCTCGCCGCCTGCGTGGCATGACCGACAAGCCGATTGACGGGGCTGCCGATTTGACTGATCCTGTTTTGATCCGGAAAGGACCGCCGTAGTCCCCAGGGTAGGCGCATCGAAGCTTGCCTGGAAGAGATCGACGGGAATCGTGCCGGCCCTCTGAAGCTGAGAGAGTGCAGGGAGCCATGACGACGCAGAAGCCCGAAAGCGGAGATTCCCGCCGCGACGAGGTGATCGCGGGAGAGTACGTGCTTGGCGCGCTGTCTGCCGAGGACCGCCGCAAGGCCGAGGCGCGCATGGCAACGGACCGAAACTTTGCCGCCATGGTCATCCGCTGGCAGAACAATCTTGCGGCCTTCGGCGACGCCTATGAATCGGTCGCGCCGCGCCGCAGGTTTCGCTCCTCCGAGCGCGCTGTCTTCGAAGCGGGCCGGGGCGCAGACGACGCCCGCGGCATCTGGGGCTCGCTCCCCCTTTGGCGCAGCGTCGCCCTCGTATCGCTTTCGGCGGTCGTCGTCCTGGCAGGCGCGCTGGCAGGACTTTTCAGCGATCGCCGAGGTGGTACGCCACTTGTTGCGAGCCTCGAAGCGCATGGCAACGCCGACCTCGTGGCGCAGTACGAGCCGGGCACCGGACGCCTCAGACTTTCGCCGGCCGCCGCGAGACAAGCCGAGGAGAAATCGCTCGAAGTGTGGCTGATCAATGACGGCGATCCGCCGGTCTCGCTCGGTGTGCTGCCGCCGTCCGGCGAAGGGGAAATCGTGCTCGAGCGGGCAATGCGAAGCCAGATTGCCACGGGCTCCAGGTTTTCCGTCAGTGTCGAGCCGCTGGGCGGCTCGACGACCGGCTCGCCCAGCGGTGCGGTCATCGCGCAAGGCACGGCGCGCGCCTTATAAGTCTCGTTCCAAACGGCGGCAGTGCAGTCACGGCGGTTTGATCGGTCTTGTTTTGGCAGGAGTGCCGCGGCCCCTTAAATTACGATATTAGGCCGGACCGCCTGCGGGACGAGAAGCACTTCCGCCGCTTGCTCCGGATTCGGCCAATGCCAGTTGCATCGCCCGATGGAGGTTCCGATGATCAGCCGGCGCGACTTGCTGATGGCGAGCGCGGCCCTGGCCGCGGTGGTCACCCTGCGCGGTCTGGTATGGCCCATGCGCGCCGTCGCCGGCGAAGCCTTTGAAATCACCAGAACCGACGCGGAGTGGCGGGCGCTGCTCGGCGAGGATCGCTATCGCGTTTTGCGCGAGGAGGGCACGGAGCCGCCGTTCAGCAGCGCCCTCGACAACGAAAAGCGAAACGGCGTCTTTCGCTGCGCGGGATGCGAGTTGCCCGTCTATTCCTCTGAGGCGAAATACGACAGCGGTACCGGCTGGCCGAGCTTCTGGCAGGCGCTACCTGGCGCGATCGGCACGCGCGAGGATGATACCCTGTTCATGACGAGGACCGAATGCCACTGCCGCCGCTGCGGCGGTCATCTCGGCCACATCTTCGATGACGGTCCGCCGCCGACCGGCAAGCGGCACTGCATCAACGGGCTCGCCCTGTCATTCGTACCGGAGACGGCCTGAGCGTGGCGGTCTTCTCGCCGGCTCCGGCGAGAAGACGGTGGTACGATGAGGGCCGGTCTCCTCCGGGAAGCGATCAGAATGTCCCCGCCTGCGGCGATGGCGTCTGCGCCTCGGAAAGGGCTGCCTGAAGCTTCTGCTCCTGCTCCGGCGAAAGCGACGTCTTCAGTACGCGGCCGCGCAGGCCGGAGAATTCGGCCAGCACCTTTTCCGGCTGCACCTTGCGCACCAGGACGAAGAGCGCCGAGGAATTGTTCGGGATGGTGTTGCCGAGCGACTTGATGAATTCATCATCGATGCCGTAATCGACAAGCGATCCGGAAAGCGCACCCGCACCGGCGCCGATAGCGCCGCCGAGGGCGAAACCCGCGAGCGGATTGAGGAAGAGCAGCCCGACGAGCCCACCCCAGAGGGAGCCGGAAAGGAGGCCGGACGTGGCTCCGACGGTGGTCAGATTCATGCTCTGCTTCAGATGCACCTTGCCGTCGGCGTCGCGCACGACGACGACCGCATCTTCCAGATCGATCAGATATTCCTTCCTCAGGCTGTTGAGCTTCAAGAGGACCTTGTCGGCCTCATCCGTCGAATCGAATCCCACGACAATCAAATCGGACATGTCTCTCTCCTGATCCTTCGGGCAGACAATCTGCCGCCGCGAAGCAGAGATAGAGCGCTTTTCATGTCAGGGTAGTGACGGAGGTCGAAGACGAGGGGGCTCGCCCTTCTGCGGCGCCGTTCCGCGCCTCAGCGCGTCACGGCAAGCTCGATCGCCGCGCGGAGGTCCTCGATGCCTTCGCCCTTTTCCGACGATGTCGACAGCACTTCCGGAAAGGCCGCCGGCCGCTTCTTAATCTTTTCGAGCGTTTCCACGACGAGGCGCGGCACGCCGGCCGCCTTGATCTTGTCCGTCTTGGTCAGCACGATCTGATAGGAGACCGCAGCCTTGTCGAGGAGTGCCAGCACGTCCTCGTCATTCTTCTTGATGCCGTGGCGGGCGTCGATCAGCACGTAGACGCGCTTCAGCGTCGAGCGGCCGCGCAGATAGTCGAACACCAGCTTCGTCCAGGCGTCGACCTGTTCCTTGGGTGCCTGCGCGTAGCCGTAGCCCGGCATGTCGACGAGCGCCATCGGCGGCAGGTCGTCGGCCTCGCCGGAATAGCCGTCCGGCACGAAATAGTTGAGTTCCTGGGTGCGGCCGGGCGTGTTCGAGGTCCGTGCCAGGCCTTTATGGCCCACGAGTGCGTTGATCAGCGACGACTTGCCGACATTGGAGCGGCCGGCAAAGGCGATCTCCGTCGGTCCCTCCGGCGGCAGGAACTTCATCGACGGCACGCCGCGGATGAAGATCCACGGCCGGCCAAAGACGCTTGCGGCATTCTGCTTGTTCGTCCCGGACATGTTCTGGCGTTTCCTCTTTGCCTCGCCGGCATCAGGCTTTTGGGGTGGCTTGTCAAGCTTTAGAGCGCCTGTCGGCACCCGGTGACGGATCCCTACAGCGCCGCGCGTCTTATCAGACGCGCAAAGGTCGCTGTAGCGCTTTGATCAGCTGCATGTTGTTGTCCTTTAATCGGATACGATTAAAGGAAACATGCAGTAGGACCCAAAAGAAAAAGCCCCGGAAAGCGTCGCTCCGAGGCTTTCATGCGAGAGGACCTGCCGGTTGGAGCGTTTCCCTGATTCAGCGAAACGCTCCTACTCGTTCACGGCGCGCTTCCGGACGGAAACCGTTACACGCTTGTCCGGGAAGTGCTCTATTCCGCCGGTTTCGGTTTCTTCGAGAAGAGCGACTTCAGATTGTCGAAGAGTTCGACCTTGACCCCCTGACGCTTCATGATGATGCCCTGCTGCAGGATCGACAGCGTGTTGTTCCAGGCCCAGTAGATCACGAGACCGGCCGGGAACGATGCCAGCATGAAGGTGAAGACCACCGGCATCCAGGTGAAGAGCATCGCCTGGGTCGGGTCCGGCGGCGTCGGATTCATCCGCATCTGCAGGAACATGGTGATGCCCATGATGATAGGCCAGACGCCGAGATGCAGGAAGGACGGAGCATCGAAGGGCAGGAGCCCGAAGAGATTGACGATCGTCGTCGGATCGGGCGCGGAGAGATCCTGGATCCAGCCGAAGAAGGGCGCATGCCGCATCTCGATGGTGACGTAGATCACCTTGTAGAGCGCGAAGAACACAGGGATCTGGATGAGGATCGGCCAGCAGCCCGCCAGCGGGTTGATCTTTTCTTCCTTGTAGAGCTGCATCATCGCCTGCTGCAGCCCCATCCTGTCGTCGCCGAACTTCTTCTTTAGTTCCTCCATCTTCGGCTGAACCTTCTTCATGTTCGCCATCGATGCGTATTGCTTGTTGGCGAGCGGGAAGAAGATGAGCTTGACGACGATCGTGGTGATCAGGATCGCAATGCCGAAATTGCCGAAGAGACGGAAGAAGAAATCCATCATTTTGAACATCGGCTTGGTGATGAAGTAGAACCAGCCCCAGTCGATCAGCTTGTCGAAATTGGGGATCGAGTAGGCCACTTCGTAATTCTCGACGACCGGGACTTCCTTTGCACCGGCAAAGACGAGGTTCTTTACCTCCACGGACTGGCCCGGGGCGACCGTAACCGCATCGCTCTTGTAGTCGCTCTGATAACGCGGACGCCCGTCGGCGAAATGCGAGAAACGGATGTCGAAGGGCGTCGCCTGCGGCGGCACGATCGTCGCGGCCCAGTATTTATCGGTGATGCCCAGCCATCCGCCGGTCGACTTACCCGGTTCGACGGGCTCGTCGTCTTCGACCTTGGAATAGCCAACTTCCTGCAGGCCGTGCTCTCCCGCCACGCCGACGAAGCCCTCGTGGAGCACGTAGATGCTCGGCGTCGTCGGTTTGTTGAAGCGCGTGACGCGGCCGTAGGAAGACAGGGAAACCGGCGCGGCGGTCTCGTTCTTGATGCTGTCGACCACCTCGAACATGTAGCGGTCGTCGACCGAGATGGTCCGGGCGAAGGTGATGCCCTTGTCGTTGGTGTAGGTCAGCGTCACCGGCGTCGAGGGGGTGAGCTTGTCGCCGCCCGAAAGCGTCCATGTGGTCTGCGGACCCGGAACCGCCCCGGTCGCATCCGATCCGATATAGCCGATTTCCGTGAAATAGCCGTCGGCGGTCTCCGCCGGGCTGAAGAGCGTGATGACCGGGCTCTTCGGGTCGACGGTCTCGTGGTAGCCCTTGAGCTTCAGGTCGTCGAAGCGTGCGCCGGTAAGGTTGATGGAGCCGGAAAGCGCCGGCGTGTCGATCGCGACGCGGGCGGATTTGCCGATTGCATGATCGCGGCTTTCGCCTGCGCTCGGGATCGCACCGCCGGGAAGCGCCTGTCCAGGTGCAGCCGGCTGAGCGCCTGGCTGCTGCTGGGTCTGTTGCGCCTGCTGCGCCTGTTCCGCGGCAATGCGGTCCTTCTCCATCTTCGGGCTGACATAGAAGAACTGCCAGGCGATGAGGATCAGCACGGAAAGGGCGATCGCCACGAAATAATTGCGGTTGTTTTCCATCATGATTTCCTGGAACCGGCCGGTGGCCGCTTCTGTTTCGGCTTGTTTTCGATGCGATCCCGAAGCGCCCGAGTCAATGCGTCGAAAGGGGCATTCAGGAGATCGCGCCGGGCGACAATCACATAGTCGTGTCCGGGTTTCATTGCAAACCCGGCCGAAAGCCGCACGGCTTCCTTGAGGCGTCGGCGCATTCGGTTTCGCTCGACGGCATTGCCGTGTTTCTTGGTAACGGTGAAGCCGACGCGGGCTTCTCCCTCCGGATCGTTCCGGTCGAGAACTTCGAGGAGAAATAGCGGGCCTCTGCGGCTTTCTCCAGCCCGGACCGCCAAAAACTGCGGACGGCTTTTCAGCCGCCCGACAGCCATCTTGTCTTTATCTGTCGTCATTTGCCCGGACATAAGGTTTCGGGCAGATCCGGCTTACGCCGAAAGACGCTTGCGGCCACGAGCCCGGCGGGCTGTGAGGACCTTGCGCCCACCCTTGGTGGACATACGTGCACGGAAGCCGTGACGGCGCTTGCGAACAAGCTTGGACGGTTGGTAGGTACGCTTCATTTATTTAAATACCGCGGTGTGCGGTCCTTCTTGGGTTTGCATGATGCAAGAGCGTTTACGCGCGGGCATGGCTCCGCCAACGGGCGGCTCCACCGGACGTGCGCGGCTTATAGGTACAAAAACCCGATAAAGTCAATTCCCGGACGCCTCGGCGTGCTCGTGAATCGCTGCATGACACCCTAAAATCGAGTGGGTCGATGGGTGCTTTGTTAACCACACGCATTTTAGCATTTACTCAGTAGCGTGTAAGCCGTGAGTTACTTTCCCGTTTTAGGCGAGTATGCGGCTGGGGACAGGGACAGGACATGAAAATTCGCGGAAAGATAAACCTTATCGTCGGCATCATGAGTCTGCTGGCGATAGCGATCACCGGTATGTCGTTGCTGATCGTGAGCGAGTACAACCAACGGCTCGCTGAATACCAGAACGCCTCCGACCGAGCCTTCAAGGGCGAGAGGCTCAATCGCCTGGTAACGGCTGTGGTGATGGAGGCGCGCGGCGTCTATGCGGCGGCGACGGTCGAGAAGGCAAAGCCTTTTGCCGAGGGAATTCTCAAGAACCTCGACAAGATCGACGCGCTGCTCACGGAGTGGCGGCCGCTGGTGCCGGCCGACGTCCTGCCCGCCTTCGATACCCTCGTCAAACGCGCGGAGGAATTCAAGACGTTCCGAAGCGAGACGGCTCGTCTAGGTACGCAGGTTGCGCCGCAAGCGGCCAGCGAGCAGGGCAACAACGAGGCGAACCGGGCCAACCGCAAGGCGTTCCAGGCTGAAATCGACGTCGTCGTCGACGAGAACCTTGCCTCGCTTCAGACGATCACCGCCGAACTTGCCGACTACAAGCGCTCGATCGTGCTGATCGTCCTTGCAACCGCTGCCCTGGGCATGCTGGCCGGGATCGGTGCCGCCTTCTATATTGCGACCAATCACCTCAGCCGCCCGATTCTCGATCTGACGGGCAAGATGAAGCTGCTTGCCGGCGGCGATCTTTCGGTTGACGTGCCCTTCGCCGGGCGCAAGGACGAGATCGGCGACATGGCGGCGGCGGTCGAAGTCTTCAAGCAGAACAGCCTCGCCGTGCGGGAACTCAACGCCCAGGAAGAGGTCCTGCGCGAAAAGAGCGCGGACCTGCAGTCGAGCATCGCTACGGTCGTCGCGGCGGCTGCGGCAGGGGATTTCACCAGGCGCATCAGCAAGGACTATGACAACGACGATCTCAACCGCTTTGCGGCGAGCGTCAACGAACTGGTCAACAGTGTCGATACGGGCATCGCCGAGACCCGGAGGGTCATTGCGAGCCTGGCGACGGGCGACCTCACGCAAAGCATGAAGGGCCAGTTCCAGGGCGCCTTCGCCGAGTTGCAGACGAACGTCAACGATACATTGCAGACCCTGCAGAAGACCCTGCGCGAGGTCCGCATGACGACGGACTCGATCAACGGTAACTCTACGGAGTTGCGCAGTGCCGCCGACGACCTGTCCAAGCGGACGGAGCAGCAGGCGGCAGCCCTGGAGGAAACCTCGGCGGCGCTCGACGAGATAACCGCCGCGGTTCGCAATTCGACGGAGCGCGCCCATGAAGCGACCGTCATGGTCACGGAGGCGAAGGACAGCGCAGCGGAGTCGGCATCTGTCGTCCGCAACGCCATCGACGCCATGGGCCGGATCGAACAGGCATCGAGCGAGATCGGCCAGATCACCAACGTCATCGACGAGATCGCCTTCCAGACGAACCTGCTGGCCCTCAATGCCGGCGTCGAGGCGGCACGCGCCGGGGATGCCGGCAAGGGTTTCGCCGTCGTTGCCCAGGAGGTCCGCGAACTCGCCCAGCGGGCAGCCAACGCCGCCAAGGATATCAAGTCGCTGATTTCGAAATCGGGCGGCGAGGTGGCCACCGGCGTCAAGCTCGTCCAGGCGACGGGAGCGGCGCTCGGCCAGATCGAGACGCGCGTCCTCAAGATCAACGATCACATCCACTCGATCGCGACGGCCGCACGCGAGCAGGCCACGGGCCTCGGCGAGGTCAGCACCGCCGTCAACCAGATGGATCAGGTGACCCAGCGCAACGCCGCCATGGTCGAGGAGGCGAACGCAGCCACGCATAAGCTATCCGCCGAGGCCGACAATCTCGCCAACCTCATCGCCTACTTCAAGGTCGAGCGCGAGGCTGTGCGTACGGTCGCGCCGGCAAGAGAAGCGAGCCGGCCGGTGGCCTCGCCCGCCCGCCGCATGATGGGCACGGTCGCGCGTGCATTCGGCACCGGCTCCGCTGCGGTCGCTCGCGACGATTGGGAGGAGTTCTGAGGAGGCCAGCTGAACGCTCTGCAGTCGCTCAGTTACCGGCTGCGCTCGCGGTGATCTGCCGGTCACCGCGAGCGCACTTGCGAGATGAGCTTCCCTCGGGAGACGCCGCCGGCACCTTCACGCCGGCGTGACTTGCCGCCGCGGCCCGGTCACGCCGTCGTTTGCCGACGCGACGATTCGTTATTGGTTCCGGGGGTGAATTCCTTCTAATTCGGGGGCAGAATCTCACCGAAGGCAAATCGCATGAGCCATGGTATCAGCAACGGGGCAGAAGAAGGAGCGGCTCGCAAATCCTCGTCGAGCCGGCGGGACCTTCAGCCTGTTCCGCAGCGCTCTCCCTGGCGCTTCCTGCCGATTTCGCTTCTGCTTGCGGGCGGCGTCCTGGGCTATGCCTACGGTCTGCAGGACTATGTCTCGCTGTCCGCGCTCGCCGACCAGCGCGAGACGCTCGCCGCCCATGTCGCCGCCCATCCGGTCAGATCGGTCCTCGTCTTCTTCGCGATTTATGTCGCGGTGGTGGTCTTCTCCATTCCGGCGGCATCGGTGCTGACGATCTCCGCCGGCTTCCTTTTCGGCTGCCTTGCAGGCGCGGTTATTACGGTTCTTGCCGCCACACTCGGGGCTTGCCTGCTGTTCATCGCCGCGCGCGGCGCCTTCAGCGACATCCTGAGGCGCCGTGCCGGCGGCGTCCTGGAGCGCCTAGCCGATGGATTCCGGGACAACGCCTTCCTCTATCTCCTGATCCTGCGGCTTGCGCCGATCTTTCCTTTCTTCCTGATCAACATCGCGCCCGCTTTCTTCGAGGTGAAGCTGCGCACCTATGCGCTCGCGACGCTGATCGGCATCGTGCCGGGCACTCTCGCCTATACCTGGCTCGGCCGCGGCCTCGGCGATGTGATAGCTCTTGCTGCCGCAAGCGGCCGCGAACTCGCCCTTGCCGATTTCGCGACCAGGGATATCTCGCTGGCGCTCGTCGCCCTTGCATCGATTGCTGCGTTGCCTCTGGCGTTCAGGCTAATACAGTCGCGCGGCAAAGGTGCATGACGGAGCGGAGGGCCAGGCGGCGTGGCGAAAATACTGACACCCGACATCTGCGTAATCGGCGGTGGTGCCGCCGGCCTCTCCGTGGCGGCCGGGGCGGCCGCTTTCGGCGTGCCCGTCGTGCTGGTCGAGCACGGCCGGATGGGCGGCGATTGCCTGAATTTCGGCTGCGTGCCGTCAAAGGCTCTTATCGCAGCGGCCAGGCATGCGGACGCGATCCGCAAGGCTGGGGAATTCGGCATTGCCTCCGCTGAGCCGATCGTCGACCATGAGCATCTGACGGCACGCATACGATCCGTGATCGAAGCGATTGCACCGCACGATTCCGCCGAGCGCTTCACGAGCCTCGGCGTCGAGGTGATTGAGGAAACGGCCCGCTTCGTAGATCACCGCACGGTCGCTGCCGGCGACCGCCTGATCCGCGCCCGCCGCTTCGTCATCGCCACCGGCTCGTCCCCCGCCATTCCCCCGATCCCTGGACTGGCGGAGACGCCGTTCCTTACCAACGAAACGCTCTTCGGCCTGAAACGCCTGCCGCGGCACCTCGTCGTTATCGGCGCAGGCGCGGTCGGCCTCGAGATGGCCGGGGCCCACCGCCGGTTGGGCGCTGATGTGACGGTCGTGGACAGTGCCGCGGCTCTCTCCGGTCAGGATCCGGAGCTGGTGGCGATCGTGCTCGACGGTCTGCGTGCGGAAGGCATGCTCCTGCACGAGCGTACGGTTATCCGCTCGGCGGAGCAGACGGAGACGGGGATCCGGCTCCTCTGCGAGAACGGGAGCGGCCCTTTCGAGATCGAAGGGAGCGACTTGCTGGTGGCAGCCGGTCGTGCTCCCAATCACGGATCGCTCGATCTCGATGCGGCCGGCATCCGCCACGGTCCGAAGCACATAGAGGTCGGGGCTGACCTGAGGACGAGCAACCGTCGCGTCTATGCGGTCGGAGATGCGGCTGGCGGCCTCTTCACGCATCAGGCGAGCTATCACGCCCGGCTGGTGCTGCAGCAGATCCTTTTCCGCCTGCCGGGACGCGAGAGGAAGGCCATCGTTCCGCAGGTGATCTTCACCGCGCCCGAACTGGCGCAAGTGGGGCTGACGGAGGAGGGCGCGCGGGAAACCGTCCCGGGGGCAAGAACCGTTCGCCTGGGCTTTTCCGCCAATGATCGCGCCCGCACGGACGGATTGGATCAAGGGTTGATCAAGATCGTCGTCGGCAGGAGCGGGCGGATTCTCGGCGCGGGCATTGCCGGCGCTGGAGCGGGGGAGATGATCGGTCTCTGGGCCTTGGCCGTCGCCAACCGCCTGACGCTCAGACATTTTCAGACTTATGTCGCACCCTATCCGACGCTATCGGAGATTGGAAAACAGGCGGCGATCTCCTATTATTCCCCCATGGCGCGAAATCGCCTTCTGCGGACCGCGATCCGGCTCCTGCGGAACTTCGGCTGAACGACAGCAATTCCAGGAAAGGTGCGCAGCGGTTTTCCGTCCGGAGTTGCGGCAAACAAAGGGTTGGAGCATTTCCGCGATTCGAAGAAAAGCGTAGATGCTCCAGGGCGGGATGAGGAAAATTGTGCGCGGTTTTCCGCCCGCATCCCGCTCTAACTATTGGAACCGATCACCATGATCTTATGTCTATTCGACCTAAGATCATCGTGATCCAGGGAATCTCTATGGTAGAAGACGCGCGTCCGACCAATGCGGGTGCGGCACCCCGAGCGGCGGTCGGCTTTCTTGGCGGGCTTTCCGGCAAATTGCTGCTGCTGACGGTCGCCTTCGTGATGTTGGCCGAAGTGCTGATCTTCGTGCCCTCCGTCGCCAATATGCGCATTCGCTGGCTGCAGGACCGCCTGAACACAGTGGCGGCGGCCGCCGTGGTGGTCGACGGGCTGCAAAATGTCGAACTGCCCCGCGCCGTGCAGCGCGAGACGCTGATGGCGACCGGGACGAAGGCCATCGTCATCCGCCGCAAGGATGCCTCCCGCATGATCGCCAGCGTCGACATGCCTCCCGCGATCGACGGCGAATACGACATAGCCAACTTCACGGCTCTCGGCGCGATCCGGGACGCCTTCGACACGCTGATCTTCGGCGGCAACCGGGTGGTACGCGTCTATGGCCCCCTGGGCGAAGGCGATGCGACTATCGAGCTGGTGATGAAGGACGCCAAGCTGCGCACGGCCATGCTCGTCTATTCGCGCAATGTCTTCCTCCTGTCGATCGTCATCTCGCTGATCACCGCGGCGCTGATCTTTCTCGCCATCAATCGCATGCTGATCCTCCCGATCAGGCGGCTGACCAAGAGCATGCAGGAATTTTCGGGCGAGCCGTCGAGCCCCGAGCGCGTGCTGGTGCCGCCGGAAGGCAAGGACGAACTGGCAGTTGCCGGCCAGCACTTGGCGAGCATGCAGCGCGAACTGCAGAGAACCCTGAAGCAGCAGAAGAGCCTTGCCGAGCTCGGTCTTGCCGTTTCCAAGATCAATCACGACATGCGCAACATCCTGTCGTCCGCGCAGCTGATTTCGGATCGTCTGGCCGACGTCGACGACCCCGTGGTCAAGCGCTTCGCGCCGACATTGCTCCGGACCATCGACCGCGCCGTCGGCTATACGCGCGAAGTCCTCTCCTACGGGCGCACGACGGAGGCCGAGCCGCACCGCCGTTTTCTGGCGCTCCGCCCGCTGGTCGAGGACGTGGCCGAACTGCTCGCCGTCGATCGCCAGGACGGTATCGATTTCGAGATACAGGTCCGCGATGACATCGAGGTCGATGCGGACAGCGAGCAGCTGTTCCGCGTCGTCCACAATATCTGCCGCAACGCGGTCGAGGCGCTGGCCAATTACAAGCCGGAGGATGGCTCCGAGCGGCGGATCTCGGTCTCGGCGGTGCGTACCGGCAGCGTGGTGACGATTTCGATCGACGACACCGGCCCCGGCATGCCGGCAAAGGCACGTGAAAATCTCTTCGCAGCCTTCCGCGGCTCGGCGCGCTCCGGCGGAACGGGCCTCGGCCTGGCGATTGCCCGCGAACTGGTGCTCGCCCATGGCGGAACGATCGCGCTCGTCGAAAAGCCCACTCCCGGCACGCTGTTTCGCATAGAACTGCCGGACCGCCCGGTGCGGCTCGATGCCTTCCGCGCCAAGGGACGTTCCTGAGATTCCGTCCCTTCCCGACATCGTCGTAAAAATGAAATTTTTTCCCGAAGGCGCTTGCAATCGCCGAAAGGACCCTTTAGAGGATCGCCACGCAAGCGGTGGTCACCGCTTCAAGGCACGCACCCGTAGCTCAGCTGGATAGAGCACCAGACTACGAATCTGGGGGTCAGGAGTTCGAATCTCTTCGGGTGCGCCATCTCCCACTTCTCGATTGCCACGCTATTTTGCCTTTTTTGCCGCTATGTTGCCTTTAGGGCAACATCGTTGACCTATCTCGCGCGACAAAGTCATTCCTGGCCGCGGAGCTTACGTCCACGCGTATACCGGGAAAACACCTCCAATATCAACTCGCTACGATTGCGACTCGGTTGCTGAGTGGGCGATTCAACATTGCGCCGTCGCTAATCGCCTAGGGGGCTGCCGGTGAAAAGAAGGCTCGACCCACAGCAGACATTTCGGGGGCGAACCCGAATGGCCGAGTTCTGCCCGGAAGCGGTCCGACAGCGTGGAGTCCTGTAAGGTCACCAGTCTTCTCGAACGATCGTCCAAAACTGCATCTTAGCGGCGCGGTTTCAGCGAGCTCATCGCACGCTCCGGTGGGGTGGAGCTAATCTATAGCGCCAAGCTAGCCCAATGTTGCAAGCAGGCGAGCCGCAGATTTCAGGTCGGCAGAGTTTGGATCTTTCACGAACTGCTCGAACACGGGTTGAAGCAGCTCTCGGGCACTCTCGCGTTCATCGCGATCGGCCAGGAGCGCCGCCAGGCAGGTCGTGGTGCGCAACTCCCATGCCCGCGCGCCCTGACAGCGGCTAACCTCAAGCGACCGCGTCAGGCACTTTGCTGCGTCGTCGCTGTTAGATTGCGATGCAGCAAGCACAAGGCCGCCCTTCACACGAAGCAACTCCGCCGAATAGCACAGATCACCGTTCGCCTCGACCGACTGAATCGTCTCGTCCACGAGCGCCAACGCTTCCGTGACCCGGCCAACTGCTGCCAAGCCTTCAATAAGCGAAAGTGTAAGCGGCGTGCTGAGCAGTTCGTAGGGTGCCTTGTGGAGCTCTGCGCTCGGCGTCGACGTCATCGCGTTGATGGATGCCCTCGGAATCCGGAAGGCCGTCGTCGCCGGCTACGACTGGGGCGCACGGACCGCCAACATCGTTGCCGCGCTCTGGCCGGATCGCTGCAAGGCGATGGTATCAGTCAGTGGTTATCTGATCGGCAGCCAAGCGGCGAACGAGGCTCCACTGCCGCCAAAGGCCGAGCTCCAGTGGTGGTACCAGTACTATTTCGCTACCGAACGTGGCCGTGCCGGTTACGCGAAAAACACCGGCGACTTCGCTAGGCTCATCTGGCAGCTCGCCTCTCCGCAATGGAGGTTCGACGATACCACCTTCGCGCTGAGCGCGGCAGCCTTCGCGAATCCGGACCATGTCGATGTTGTCATCCACAACTACCGGTGGCGGCTCGGTCTCGCCGATGGCGAACCTGAATACGATGACTTGGAAAAGAAGCTTGCCACGTTTCCCACGATCGGTGTGCCGACGATTACGATGGAGGGCGACGCCAATGGCGCGCCCCATCCAGACCCCAGCGTCTACGCCAAGAGATTTTCCGGCAAGTATGAGCACCGGCTGATCACGGGCGGCATCGGGCACAACCTGCCGCAGGAGGCGCCTCAGGCCTTCGCCCAGGCAGTCATCGACGTCGACCGCTTTTAGCCACTCGACAGAAGGAACATAGCGATGAGACGCCCTAATCTCGCACTGGCCGGGCTGGCAGCGACATTGGTCGGAGCCGCGGGAGCCGCGCTTGGCGCCGGCGCGGGTCCGGCCGCGACGAATGCCTCGCCGATCTACGGCGTGACGATCCCCGACGGCTACCGGGGGTGGGAGCTGGTCGCTCCTGCGCTGGAAGCGCACCCGCTGAACGAGCTTCGTGCCGTCGTGGGGAACTCGGCTGCAATCGACGCATATCGGGCTGGCGCACTGCCGTTTCCGGATGGCACCGTCCTCGTCAAGCTCGCATGGAGGCGGGCGCAATCGCCCGAATTCGAACCCGCATCCGTTCCCGGCGCGGCGACAACCGTCCAGGTGATGGTCAAGGATTCGAAGAAATACGCAGCCACCGGCGGATGGGGCTTCGGCCGGTTTGTCGACGGCAAACCGGTCGATGAGGCTCAGCACCAGACCTGCTTCGCCTGCCACGAGGCGCGCGTTCAGGGGCACGATTACGTCTTCACGCGGTTCGCGCTGTAGGCAATGCATCGGCAGCGCTGCTGCCCAGTAAGGAAAAGTCCATGTCACAACGATGGCTGATCACTGGAAGTTCGCGAGGCATCGGCCGTGCCTTATCCGAAGCGGTCCTGGACGCGGGTCACCGCCTCATCGCAACGGCGCGTGATCCCGTGCAACTGGCCGATCTCACGGAGCGCTATGGTGAAGCTGTACGGGTCGCTGCGCTCGATGTCACCGATCCGTCCGCCGCTCAAGCGGCAGTCCGCCTGGCGACGGAGAGCTTTGGCGGGCTTGACGTCCTCGTCAACAATGCCGGTTACGGCAATATCAATTCAGTCGAAGATACGGATCTTGATGAATTCCGTAGGCAGTTGGAGACAAACCTCTTCGGGACGATCATCGTGACCAAGGCCGCCATCCCGATAATGCGCGAGCAGCGCCGCGGCCACATCATCCAGTTTTCGTCGGTCGGCGGACGCATAGGCGCTCCGGGTCGCGCTGCGTATTCGACCGCGAAATGGGGTGTGGAAGGTTTTTCCGAGGTACTTGCTCAGGAAATGGCCTTGATCGGCGTCAAGGTCACGGTCATCGAGCCGGGGGGCTTTCGGACCGATTTCGCCGGATCGTCGACTTTGCTGAAAAACGGAAGGTCCGAATACGACGAGGTCGTGGGAGCCGCAGCTCGCATGCAGCGAGCCTACAATGGCCGGCAACCCGGCGACCCAGCGCGGGCCGCGAAGGTTATCCTCAAGGTCGCTGCGACGGATCGACCACCGTTACGCCTGCCGCTGGGTAGCGATGCCATAGAGGCAATTGAGCAGGCCGATCGTACGAAACTGGAAGAGCTCCGCCGCTGGCGAGAGCTGAGCCTGTCCACGGATTTCCCGCAGGAAACCAGCACGTGCGGCTGATCGCCGACGCGAGTCCGATCTTCGCATCATCTGGAACGACCACCATAGCCGCCGTTTTCGATCAACCATGAAGGACATATCAGATGAAAATACTGCTTGCAGCCTTGGCAATGGCCAGCGCTTCGTTCGGCAATGCATATGCGCAAGCCGACAAACCCACTATCGTTCTGGTTCACGGCGCGTTTGCGGATTCGTCGAGCTGGAACGGCGTCGTCAAAATCCTGGGGAAAGATGGCTATCCGGTCGTGGCTGTCGCCAATCCGTTGCGTGGCGTCAAAAATGACGCCCGCGACGTCGCCGACATCCTTGGCTCAATCAAATCGCCTGTCATCCTAGTAGGGCATTCCTACGGCGGCTCCGTCATCAGCGAAGCGGCCGAAGGCCATGCAAACGTCAAGGCGCTGGTTTATGTTGCGGCCTTCGCGCCGGATGCGGGCGAGACCGCCGCGCAACTCGCCGGCAAATTTCCCGGCAGCACGCTTGGTCCGACCCTCGCTCCGCCAGTCACCCTGTCGAGCGGAGGCAAGGATCTCTACATCCGGCAGGACAAGTTCCACGAGCAGTTCGCCGCCGACGTCCCCGAAGCCGAAGCCAGGCTCATGGCAGCGACGCAAAGACCCATTGAAGAAGCGGCGCTGAACGAGGCCGAAACGGAAGCGGCGTGGAAGAATATCCCAAGTTGGTTTATCTACGGCGACGGGGACAAGAACATACCGCCGGAGGCCTTGGCCTTCATGGCTGCACGGGCGCAATCGCGGGATACCGTGGTAGTCAAGGGTGCTTCTCATGTTGTGATGGTTTCGAATCCCGAACCCGTCGCCGGGCTGATCGAGAAGGCGGCTACGGAGGCATCGCGATGAAAGCGATCGTAATGAGCGCTGGTGTCTACCATTCACCAAGGCGGCGGTGGCGGCTGGACGCTCTGAGTGAGTTAGGAGCGTTCAATTGCGAGACCCCGGTCATCTCGGTGGGTCTCGCATGCGACCTTAGGTGCACACGAATACCGAGAGTAGACAGAACAGCGCCCTCTTGTCGGTCACAGAGGCAGCTGTTGCCTCTGCCCGAAAGGCAGCCATCGCGTCGACTTTTGATGCCGAACATGAAGCATCGGCGATTGGTGGCCTCATGGCCGCCGCCCAGGTGGGGGCTGATCCAGCGCGGATGATCGCCGCGCCCGTGGAAATCGACCTGCAGAGGCTGCGCGATCTAAGGGAGGGTCGCCGCGCGAGCGATTCGAGCAAGTCGAACAGACGTACGAGGAATGGAAACAGACCAGAGCCGATCGCGGAGAGATCCTCCTGACTGTCTCGGCGACCTCGGACGCTGCGTGACGAGCGAATGCCATGAGACAGCAACACAAGCATCGCCATACCTGGGGCGGTGTGGCGGCGCCGTCTCGGCCGGAAAATGACGAACGCTCATTGTCTCGGAGCGAGGCCGTCGAGCAGGAAGTCGAGGCCTTTCCTGAAGGCGCCGTCCCAATCGTCGTCCAGCAGAAGACGGGAGCGCTCGATCGTCGGGTAGTGTTCGCCGAGGCGTGCGACGCGCTGCTGTGCCGCAGCCCTGTCTTCGTCCGAGAGGCCGAAGCTCGCCCGGGTGATGGTGGCACCCATCACATAATTCCAGAGCGACCATATGGCGGCGTTCAGATCTGCGTCGGCTACACCGGCTCTGGACAAGGTCCTGCTCAGCAGTTCCAGGCGGCTGAGGATGTTCGGGCCGAGCGCCCGGCGCGGCAGCAGCGATGCCGACCAGGGATGGCGCAGCATGCTGGCACGCCAGTCTTCGAGCATATGAGCGACTTCTCCGCGCCAGTCTTGAGACTGAACCATTTGCGGTGCGCCGCGGTATTCGAGCACCGAGTCGAGCGCCAGATCGAAGACATCGTCCTTGTTGTCGACGTGCCAATACAGGCTCATCACGCCCGACCCGAGGCGATCGGCCAGCCGACGCATGGTCAATTCTTCTATTCCCTTGGCGTCCAGCAGTTCTACCGCGGCCGCCACGATCCGCTGCCGGGAGAGGGACGGTTCACTGGGCGCCTCCGGCATCGGAGGCGATATACCTGTCCGTTGAGGCCGTTTGCTCCGGGCGCCGCTGCGTTTGGCCGTCATCCGTCTTCCTTGCTAATCAGAATGCAGATTTAACCCGAGGAGCCTGTGAAAGTCGATCCTGAAGGTTGACTCGTACGACGTACGATGCGATCGAATAGTACATCGTACGAGTCGGAACGTACGGCAATGAGCTGAAGTTCAATCGTGGAGGCGGCGAGGCTACATTGCGCGCAGTCCCCGCAGCCGAGAGAAAGACATGTCACGCGCAATCACGCATCTGCTTATCGGAGGGCTAATCATCATGACCATGGGCGTTCCCACTGCGACGACAGCGAATGAAAATGATCTCAAGCTGACCATCGTCAATCCGCAAAACCTCTACGACCCGACGCCGAATGGCTATAGCACGGCAGTGATCGTGCCCCGCGAGGGCCGGGTGGCCTATATCTCGGGACAGGGCGGCCAAGACAGCAAGGGAGCCTTGTCGCCCGACTTCGCTGACCAAGTCCAGCAGGCCTATGCAAATTTGCGCACGGCTCTGGATGCGCTTGGTGCCAAGCCGGGTCAGGTCGCCAAGCTCACTGTCTTCGTCGTCGATCACGACATGTCCAAGCTTGAGGTGCTGACCAGGAACGTCAAGGAAATGTTCGGCGAGGCGCTGCCGGCGCAGACTTTGATTCCCGTTCCAAAGCTTGCAATCGACCCCATGCTCTTCGAAGTGGAAGCGGTCGTAGTGCTGGAATAGTGGCTGCGACGTACCAGGCGCGATTGCCCACGGGGAAGGGTACCGACGAGGAGAAATGGCGAATGCTGCCAGGCTGGAGCGGGACAGGGAAAGTGTGCGCGGTTCTCCGCTTGGACACCGAAGAAGCTGAATCGTTCTGACGCCCCGAGCCATCCTCGTCTCCTCTGCCGCCGGTTGCAGTTATCATGGCAGCGCCCTAAAACAGGCAAATGAACCGGATCGAGAAGCTACCGCCTGCCTTTGAGCGCTTCGATGAAATGCTGGGCGTGCTCGATTTCGCGATCTTCGAGAATGCAGGCGGTACGCAGGAGGAGATCCTTTCGGCAGTCCCGCAGGCATTGCGCCACTTCCAACGATTCGATGCCGAGAAACTGCGCGGCCTAGGAAGCCGGCGCATTACCGAAAAGGCGTTCTTCGGCGACTGGTACGATTTCGACAGCGGCAGCTTGCTGAGGCTAGGCCGCTATAAAACCGCCGATGGATTACAGTTGACGAATCCCGTTTTAAGCTCGCTCGACGGCGTGAAGATCATGTCGGGTGCAAGCTCTTGTCCTGAACTTGGTGGGCAGTTCGCCTACGCCTTCTCGCATCCACCCTATCCACTCCGCGCCAGCCCCAGCGAAGTGCAGGCGGTGTTCGGGGAGATCAGGGATTTCATATTGCCGCCGCTCAACGGGAGCGAAATTCTCGACTGGTCCGACGCGCGGCTACCGGAGGTATCCGACTATTTCGATGACGGCGCCGAATGGTGGGGCGTCTTCCTGTTCAGTGTCCACATACCATCCGTGCGGCGCCTCACCATCATTGCGGGCTCGACGACGGACTGAGCGCCGGTGCCGCGCAGAACCTTCATTGTACCATCGAAAAAGTGCTATTGATTCGACCGTTCGGGTTCGAGGGGCAGATGCGTCTAAACGATTGTTATAATTTCCACGATTTCCGCCGCATGGCAAAACGGCGCCTGCCGTCGCCGATCTTCAACTACATCGACGGCGCGGCCGATGACGAGGTCACTTACCGGCGCAACACGGCTGCGTTCGAGGGCTGCGATCTGGTTCCGAACGTCCTGCGCGGCGTCGGCGATATCGACATGTCGGTGACGGTCATGGGGCAAAGGCTGGCGATGCCCGTCTATTGCTCGCCGACGGCGCTTCAGCGTCTTTTTCATCATCAGGGTGAACGTGCGGTGGCGGCAGCGGCGGCGAAATACGGGACCATGTTCGGTGTCTCCTCGCTCGGGACCGTCAGTCTGGAAGAAGCCCGGCAGATTTGCGACGGCCCACAGGTCTACCAGTTCTACTTCCACAAGGACCGCGGATTGAACCGCGAGATGATGGCGCGCGCAAAGCAGGCCGGGATCGAGGTGATGATGCTGACGGTAGACAGCATCACCGGCGGCAATCGCGAGCGCGACAAGCGGACGGGGTTTGCCATTCCCTTCAGGCTCAATCTCGCCGGCATCACGCAATTTGCGATCAAGCCGTCCTGGGCGGTCAATTATGTTCGCCATGAGCCGTTCCGGCTGCCGCAGCTGGAAAACCATGTCGATATGGGCCGCGGCGCGATGTCGATAAGCCGCTACTTCACCGAGATGCTCGATCCGTCGATGTCGTGGGATGACGTCGCCGAGATGGTGCAGCACTGGGGTGGCCAGTTTTGCCTGAAAGGCGTGATTTCGGTCGAGGATGCCAAGCGGGCGGTCGAGATCGGCTGCACCGGAATCGTGCTCTCCAATCACGGCGGGCGGCAGCTTGACGGTTCACGCGCCGCATTCGACCAGCTTGACGAGATCGTCCAGGCGGTCGGGGACAGAATAGATGTGATGATGGACGGCGGCGTCCAGCGCGGCACCCATGTGCTCAAGGCGCTCTCGCTGGGAGCGAAGGCGGTCGGGCTCGGCCGCTACTATCTCTTCCCGCTCGCTGCGGCAGGACAGGCCGGCGTCGAACGGGCGCTGGAACTGATGCGCATCGAAATCGAACGCGGCATGAAACTGATGGGTTGCTCATCGGTCGGAGATCTCACCAAGGAAAACCTGCGTTTCCGATGAGGGTGCGCATCGCCGGAGGTACGGATGACGCAGCCGGATTGAAGCGCGCCTTGAGGCACGTTTCGAACCACCCCGTATCTTCACCCGATCGGGCCTGCCGCCGAACAAGCGGCCCGGCTTACGACGGATGGCTGAACCGGGCGACCCGCGCATCCTTCGTCAGGTTGCGGAAATTGGTGCCGCTCATATGCACGAGCGTCCTGTGGTCGCCGCCCTCGAAATAGATGTCGTTTGCCCTGTCGAGGCTCTCGTCGAGAATGACCGGCACGCCATAGGCCTCCCCGATGGGCGGGACGGCTCCGGTCTCGCAATCGTTGAAGAGCTCGCTGACCTCCTCCTCCGAGGCGAGGCCGAGACGGCGGTTCATGACATCCTGCAGCGTGGAGAGCTCGACCCGGTGCGTGGCCGGCACCACGGCGAGCGCATAGCCCATCTCGTGGTGAACGACCACGGATTTGGCGAGCCTGCTGCCCGGCACATGGGCGGCTTCGGCAGTCTGACTGGTGGTTGCGGTACGGTGATGCGCGAGGGTGTCGTAGGCGATCCCTTCGCTGTCGATATAGTCCTGAAGTCTCCTGGCGATCGTCATCGTAGGCGCCTCTTCCATCCTGCTGCAGTCTCCCCTAAGCCGTTCGGACTGAAGAAGAAAGCGCAGCGCTTCAAAGTGCTACAGCGGCCTTCGGGCGTCCGGCAGAACGCGCGGCACTGTAGTGACGCGGAAGATGTCATTCTCCTCTCATCATCGGAGGAGTCAACGGCGAACGGCCGGATCGACTACCATACGTAGGGCACGAGCCGGTAGCGCACGCGTTCCGCATAGGCACCGTAGCCGGCGAGGCCGGCGCGCAGTGCCTTTTCCTCTATGCCGATCCGGACCGCGAGCAATGCCGCCAGTCCGAGTGCCACGAGCAACCCCCACCAGGAGCCCAGGAACAAGGAGGTCGCGGCGACGAAGAGAAGGCTGCCCGTATAGAAGGGATGACGGACATAACGATAGGGTCCCGTGGTGATCACGCTTTGCGCACGCTCCGACTGCACCTTGACGACCGGGGATGCGAAGCTGTTTTCGCGCAATGTCCGATAGCTGAATCCGACGGAGAGGACGACGAGCAGCGCGCCCAGAGCCTGCACCCAGACCGGCATGGAAGACCATTTGAATCTCGCGGCATCGAGCGCCATGAAGGCGAAGCCGGCGACAAGGAACAGGAGGATCACCGAAAGGAGCACCTTATCGGCCAAGGGCTGGCCCTCCTGGATGGGGGCGGCCAGTCTTTCCTTGAGCAGCGCAGGATCGTGCCGGGCAAGGAGGAGCCCGACGAAGAACGAAAGCGCAAGCATGAGGAACAGGTAGATCCACGCCGCCGGCCAGGCGAGCGTTCCGGCCGAGAGAAAGAGGATGGCTCCGATAAACCCGAACCAGACGATCGTCTGCACGGTCAACCTGACAAGCATGAGCAAGCTCCTGCATAATTGTGCGATGAAGGGCGCCTTAGCGCGACGGAGTCTTGGAGATAGTGTTTCGGCCAGCGCTCGCAACTCATTTACCGGCGGGTGAGGCAGGATGAAGCGGACGCGCCTGCGCGGCTTCATCGGCGCTTGCCTGAAGCGTTCACACTCTTGTGCTTTGCGCGGAACTTAAAGCCGCATAACCGGATTCCCATATTAAATCCGCTGCATCCTCGCTTGGGCCTGACCGTCTCGAGGTCAAGGCGTGCAGCAATGCGAAGCGCTACAGCCCTTTGCACGTCGAACAGGGCGTGCGGCGCTGGAGCAGCACTCGCCGTCCGCAAAGGAGGGACGCGATGTATCGCTACATGATGAAGGAACTGATGCTCATCATCGCCGGCCTGACGGTCTGTGCGGTGCTGTTCCTGCTCGTCCTGTCGCAGGGAGCGGCCGCGTCCTTTTGAGCGCAATTCAGCTCCTGCCCAGAAGCTCGATCGTCCTCGGGTCCCGAACGCCGCCGAAGTAGAGGTGGAGCGCGCGGGTGAAGGTGTCGAGATCAGGCGCCGCCGCTTCGAAGAGCGTCATCGATGAGCAAAACTTCAGATCGTCCGGCCGACCGAAGATCTCAAGAGCGTTGCGCCCCCTGACGCCATTGACCGCCTCCGTGCATTCGACAATGCGCCGGCCGAGAAGTGGATGTCCGACATAGGCGCGCGCCTCGGCGAGGCCGGACAGCGCATAGAATCGGGCCGTCGGCGAATGGCCGAGGCCCGTTATCTGCGGAAAGATGAACCACATCCAGTGCGTCCGCTTGGCCCCGGCACGAAGCTCCGCAAGAGCGGCCGGATAGGTGCCTTCCTGCGCCGCGACGAAGCGTTCGAGATCGAATGCCTCTCTCGTCATCACCGTCTCGTCGGTTCATCGGTTACCAGCGCTGATGAACATGGACCTTGATGAGGCGCTCGTAAAGCGCGGCGATTGCCCCCATGGAAGCATCTCCGAGCGGTGCAAGGGCGCTGGCGGCGGCGTTGGATTGCGCTTGGGCCGCATTGCGGGCCCCGGGGATGACGACGGAAACGGCGTCCTGCTCGAGGATCCATCGCAGCGCGAATTGCGCCATCGGCACATCGGCGGGCATGAGCGCGCGCAGCTCTTCCACCGCCTCGAGCGCCACTTCGAACGGCACCCCGGCGAAGGTCTCGCCGACGTCGAAGGCTTCGCCATTGCGGTTGAAGCTGCGATGGTCGTCGGCGGCAAAGACGGTGTCCTTGCCGATCCTACCCGAGAGAAGGCCGGAGGCGAGCGGCACGCGCACGATGACGCCGACATTCTTCTTTTTCGCCTCGGCGAAGAATAGGTCCTGCGGCCGCTGGCGGAAGATGTTGTAGATGATCTGGACCGTGGCGACGCCCGGATATTCGATAGCCTTCAGAGCCTCTTCGACCTTTTCTACGGAGACGCCGTAATGGCGGATCTTGCCCTTGGTCACCAGCCGGTCGAGCGCGCCGAAGACCTCGGGCCGGTAGAAGACCTCCGTCGGTGGGCAGTGGAGCTGGACGAGATCAAGCGTTTCGATGCCGAGATTTGCGAGGCTGCGGTCGATGAAGGCCTCGATATTGGCACCCGTATAGCCCTCCGCCACATGCGGATTGAGCCGGCGCCCCGCCTTCGTGGCGACGAATGGTTTCGCTCCGCCCCGTTCCTGCAGCACCGCGGCGATGATTTTTTCGGAACGCCCGTCGCCATAGACGTCCGCCGTGTCGATGAAGGTGATGCCGCTGTCGAGGGCGGCATTGAGCGCGCGCTTTCCATCCGCCTCGCCAACGTCGCCCCAGGAGCCGCCGATCTGCCAGGCGCCGAAACCGATCTCCGAAATCGTGGCGCCCGTTCGTCCCAAGATCCTTGTTTTCATCGAATGTATCCTCTCCATCTTGATGCCGGAACTTCAGCTAGGGCAATCCCAGGAAAAGTGCGTAGCGGTTTTCCGTCCGGGATTGCGGAAAAAAAAGGATTAGAGAGTTTCCGCGATTCGGAGAAAAGCGGAAACGCTCTAAGTGCGGCTCGCATAACTATGACGATACTGGCGCAGATAAAAGCTCCGGTCAGTCGCAGAGTGTCACGAGCGCCTTGCCGCGACTGAGATCGCTGACGAGGGTGAGCACGTCGTCCACCGCGTCTTGTCGTATCTCGACCGACAGCACCGCACCGGTGCCGGTGAAGGTCTCGGAGGCGATCGACACGCCGCGCGCTGCCAGCCGCGCCTTGATGAGCGCGAGATCGGCGAAGTCGCAGGCGATTTCGGCGCGCTGTCGCTCGACGAGCTCGATCTTCTCCGCCGCCCGCAGGCAAAGCGCCGCAGTGCCGCCATAGGCGCGGACCAGTCCGCCGCTGCCGAGCAGAACGCCGCCGAACCAGCGTGTGACGACGAGGGCGACGCGATCCAGCGACTGACCGTCGATCGCCGCAAGGATCGGCTTGCCCGCCGTCCCGCTTGGCTCGCCGTCGTCGCTGAAGCGATAGCTCTGGCCGACCCGCCAGGCCCAGCAATTGTGATTGGCCGCGGGATCCGAGTTGGCGGCAATGAAGGTCTTGGCCGACTGTTCGTCCTCGATCGGCCCGGCAATCGCCAGGAAGCGGCTCTTCTTGATTTCCTGTGTCGAGGTCTCGATGCGTTGGAGCGTGAACATCCGCTTTGTCCCGTTTCTTCAACGGGTCATAGCGGACGAGTGGCGGGCCGTCATCGTCAAGGGTCACCCCTCCCCAACCCCTCCCCACAAGGGGGAGGGGCTTTGGTGCTCGCTGCCACCGACAGTCATGTCTGAAAACCGAGCCTGCTGAAAGAGCTTGCTAAAAGAACGGAGAGGTTGAGCGGGATTAGCCCCTCCCCCTTGTGGGGAGGGGTTGGGGAGGGGCAAATCTGAGGTGCTCAGCCGATCGCCATCAGGCTGGCATTGCCGCCGGCTGCCGCCGTGTTGATCGAGGCGGAAACCTCTTCGACGAGCCAGTTCAGGCAGTAGGCGTCCGGGTTGCGGGCGATCTCCTCGCTCGATGCGGCCTGGACGAGCAGCAGCGGGCCTGGCAGGGCGGCGATAGCCTTGTTGACCGCGCGGATGCGCTCGGCGTCACCTTCCACCAGCGCGCCGGCGAAGGGGCCGTCGGCGGCCCAGTCCTTGGACCAGGAGACACGCAAGCCGACGGTTTGCGGCAGGTTCTTCAGGGAAGGCTGCAGACCGGAGGCGGCATCGATCACGACACTGTTGCCGGTCGCGAGCGCAGCGGCGAGTTGGTGGTAGAGCCCGCTCTCCGTCGCCGGTACGAGGAGGATGCGGCCGCGCGCATGGAGCGTATAGAGATTGCGTTCGCCGACCGGGCCCGGCAGTTCCAGATCCAGGCCGAGGGCCGAGCTGCTGCCGGCGTTGCGGGCCGCTTCGGCCTCCGCGCGCGCGCCTTCGCCGTCGAGCCATTTGGCGAAGTCGAGAAGGACCGGGTCCGTGTGCACGGAGCTGTGCTGCGGCGGGACCGGTGCGGTCGTAACCAGGCGGCCGAGATAAAGCGGACCGCCGGCCTTGGGACCGGTGCCGGAAAGACCGCGGCCGCCGAAGGGCTGGACGCCCACCACCGCGCCGATGATGTTGCGGTTGATGTAGAGGTTGCCAGCCTTGATACGGCTCGTCACATGCGCGATCGTCTCGTCGAGGCGCGTGTGGAGCCCGAAGGTCAGGCCGTAGCCGGTGGCGTTGATGTCGTCCACCAGCCGGTCGAGATCGTCTCGCCGATAGCGGATGACGTGCAGCACCGGCCCGAAGACCTCACGTTGAAGATCGGAAAGCTTCTGGAGTTCGATGATCGTCGGCGGCACGAAGGTGCCTTTTCCGGTCTCCGAGGCAAGCCCGATCTGCTCGACCTTGCGGCCGAGGCTGCGCATCCGCTCTATGTGCTTCTCGATGTTGTCCTTCGCCTCTGACGTGATGACCGGCCCGACATCCACGGAAAGACGATCGGTTCGGCCGATATGCAATTCGTGCAGCGCGCCCTTCAGCATCGTCAGGATGCGATCGGCCACATCCTCCTGCAGGCACAGCACACGCAGCGCCGAGCAGCGCTGGCCGGCACTGTCGAAGGCGGAGGTAATCACGTCGCCGACCACCTGTTCGGCAAGCGCCGAGGAGTCGACGATCATCGCATTCTGGCCTCCGGTTTCGGCGATCAACGGGATCGGCCGGCCGGCGGGCGAAAGGCGGTCGGCAAGCTGTGCCTGGATCAGCCGCGCGACTTCCGTCGATCCGGTGAACATCACGCCCGCGGTCTCGGCTGCGGCGACCAGCGCCGCACCGACGCGTCCGTCGCCCGGAAGAAGCTGCAGCGCGCTCGCCGGGATGCCGGCCTCATGCAGGATGCGCACACCCTCGGCGGCGATCAGCGGCGTCTCTTCCGCGGGTTTGGCGAGCACGGGATTGCCGGCGACGAGTGCCGCGGCAATCTGCCCGGTGAAGATCGCCAGCGGGAAGTTCCACGGGCTGATGCAGACGATCGGCCCGAGCGGCCCGTGGCCGGGGCCGAGCGTGCGGCGCGTCTGTTCGGCATAGTAGCGCAGGAAATCGATCGCCTCGCGCACCTCGGCAATGGCGTTCAGCGCCGATTTGCCGGCCTCGCGGATGATCAGTCCGAGAAGCGTGGGCATGCGCGCCTGCATCAGCTCGGCGGCGCGGTCGAGGCAGGCGGCCCGCACGGACGGCGGCACGGCCGCCCAATCCGCCGCCGCTTCGGCGGCAAGGCGCACTGCGCGTCGTGCGTCCTCTTCCGAGGTCTCGGTCACCGAGCCGACGGCGTCGCCATGGTCGCCGGGGTTCAGAACCGTCCGCGTCTCGCCGGCGGCGGGGCCGGTTGCGAGCTGCGGTTTGGCGGTCCACTTCATTGCCGCGCTTTCCCTAAGGGCGTCCGTAAGCGACGCAAGCGTTTCCTCGTTGGACAGGTCAAGCCCGGCGGAATTGGTTCGCGCATCGCCGAAGAGTTCGGGCGGCAAGGCGATCTTGTCGTGCTTGGCGCCGACGACCGGCATGGCGCGGACGACTTCGACGGGATCGGCGATCAGTTCGTCGATCGAAACCTTCGGGTCGTTGATGCGATGCACGAAGGAGGAGTTGGCGCCGTTTTCGAGGAGGCGCCGGACCAGATAGGCAAGCAGCGTCTCATGCGTGCCGACAGGCGCATAGATGCGGCAGGGGCGATCGAGCTTGCCGCGGCCGACGACCTCTTCATAGAGAGGCTCGCCCATGCCGTGCAGGCACTGGAATTCGTATCTGCCTACCCGAAAATCCTTGCCTGCCATGTGGTAGATGGCGGCGAGCGTCTGGGCATTGTGTGTCGCGAATTGCGGGAAAACCACATCGGTCGCGGCAAGCAGCTTGGCCGCGCAGGCGATATAGGAGACGTCGGTGTGGATCTTGCGCGTGAAGACAGGGAAATCCGCGAGCCCGTCGAGCTGCGCCCGCTTGATCTCGGCATCCCAATAGGCGCCCTTTACGAGCCGCACCATGATGCGCCGGCCGGAGCGCCGGGCAAGATCGATGATGAAGTCGAGAACGAAGGGGCAGCGTTTGCCATAGGCCTGGACGACGAAGCCCATGCCGTTCCAGCCGGAGAGATCGCCGTCGAGGCAGAGCTCCTCGAGGAGATCGAGCGACAGTTCCAGCCGGTCGGCTTCCTCGGCATCGATGTTGAGGCCGATATCGTAATTCTTGGCGAGGAGAGCGAGCGCCTTAACCTTCGGCAGCAATTCGCCCATCACGCGCGCGGCTTGCGCGCGGCTATAGCGGGGGTGCAGCGCCGAGAGCTTGATCGAGATGCCCGGGCCTCCATAGATGCCACGGCCGGCGGAGGCCTTGCCGATCGCATGAATGGCGCTCTCATAGTCCTTGTAATAGCGTTCGGCGTCGGCGGCCGTGGTCGCCGCTTCGCCGAGCATGTCGTAGGAGTAGCTGAAGCCTTTCTCCTCGAGCTCCTTCGAACGTTTAAGCGCTTCGCGGATCGTCTCGCCGGTGACGAACTGTTCGCCCATCATCCGCATGGCCATGTCGACGCCGCGCCGGATCACCGGCTCGCCGCAACGCGAGATGAGACGCGTAAGCGCCGCCGCGAGGCTGCGGTCGTTGACGGTAGAAGTCAGCTTGCCGGTGACCACAAGTCCCCAGGTCGCGGCATTGACGAAGAGAGAGCGGCTGCCGCCGAGATGCGATTTCCAGTTGCCGTCGGCAATCTTGTCGCGGATCAGCGCGTCGCGCGTCGCCGTATCGGGAATGCGCAACAGCGCTTCCGCAAGGCACATGAGTGCCACGCCTTCCTGGCTCGAAAGCGAATACTCCTGCACCAGTCCCTCGACGCCGGAACCGCTATGCTTGCCGCGCAGCGCCTCGATCAGCTTGCGGGCGGTGCCTGCGGCCGCGTCCCGTGTTTCCTTCGATTGCGTGGCTGCCTCGACGAGAGGCGGCAAGCATTCCGTTTCCGGGCGGCGGTACGCGGCCGTGATCGCCTGGCGCAGCGTGCTCTGCGGCCGGACCGGCGGTGCGAAGTCGGCGAAGGGCGCGGGTGCGGCGTCGATCGCGGGTTTTTGAAGCGGGCTCGGGCTCATTGAACGCTGTCCTCCACGGAACGATAGCGGGCGCTTTCGACGCCCTGATGTCGTGGCAGAAAATACGCGTGCCATCGCCGAACATCCATCCGGCAAATTAGCATGATGGCCGGATATTTCTCCATGTCAGGCCACACAAAAGGAGAACTATACGGAGCGAGGGCGAATGTTCCGGACGATCGTAAGTCAGCATGACGCCCCGAAAAGTTGCTCCCGCGCCATCAGGCACTCGTCGTCCCCCGGCATGCAGGTGCGACAGACGATGGGGCGTATGTCGTAGACCTTGCAGGCGACGGAACGGCCGAGCTTGCCCTCAAGCGCCGTGCAGCGGCCGCTCTCGCAACGCATGCCGCCGAGATCCGCGGCCACATAGTCCGCCGGTATGCGCTCGAGCTCTTCCTCCGTCTCGAGCGAAAAACGCGGCCAGTCGGCCGAATAGGCGCAGCAGGCGCCGCAGCTCTGGCAGTCGAAATTCTGATTGGCGGGAACGGATTGGCTCATGGCATCAGCCTATCACGAAGCGGGTGGCGCCGAAATGCCTGCCGCTTGCGCCGGAAGGTTACGCTCCCACCGCGTCGCGCCTTGCTATCTCGTAGTCTTCCGTATGCACGAGCACGCCGTCGCCGGTTACCAGCGCTATGCCATAGGCCGCCGGCTCGTCCACCGAAAGAGATGCGTCCGCCGTTTCGAAGGGCATCGGTTGCTGGTGCACGGGGCTTTTGAAGATCGAGAAGGGAATGCCGCGACTGGAGCCGCTGATGGTGCGGTGAACATGACCGGCGAAGATATGGCGAACATTGCCGTGCCGCTTCACCAGGGCGTAGAAGTCGTCTTCATTGATGAGTCGGATCATGTCGATCCCGGCAAAGCCGCTGACATGCGGCGGGTGGTGCATGAAGATCAGCGCTGGCCGGCCGTCGGCCTCCGCGAGTTGCCGGTCGAGCCAGGCGAGGCGCCTGTCGCATAGGTGGCCGGCGTGACTAACCGGATAGTCGTAGGGCGGCGCAAACAGCGTATCGAGCAGGATCGCGCGGCAATCGGGGAAATCGAGCACCTGCTGGACGAAGCCGTTTGTGTCGGTCGCCGCTTCCGTGAAGACGTCGAGAAACACCTCGCGCCGGTCGTGATTGCCGATCATGAGCGCCGCCGGTGGGGTGAGTTCGCCGAGAAGCGCCTTCAGCCGCTCGTAGGAAGCGCGGTCCGCCCGATGCGTCAGATCGCCGGCGAAGATCACCCGGTCGGCATCCGCATGGTAGCGGTTGACGTGGGCGATGCCGTTTGCGAGCCGCCGGTACGGGTCCAGCCCGATGATCGTCTTGCCTTCCGGCACCATGTGGAGGTCGGAGAAAATGATGAGCTTCGTCATGTGCGTCCCGCGTGATGTCTCGCGGGTCACGCTCCTGCGCTTGCTTGCGGGCGTCAAGCGGCATTTTCGGGCGGGTCGGACCTATGCGAAAGACGGGGCCGCCGCCCTCATCATTGCAGCCCATCCGTGGTCGCCTGCGCGAAGCGCCGGGCGGTCAAAAAATCGCCGGAGGACTGACCGGCAATGCCGCGCTCGGCAAGGAGATCGGCATAGCTGGCCATTGCCAGAGCGTGGCCGTTCTCGGCCGCTTCGGCGAGAATTCGTGCCGACTGCAGCTTCTGTCCAGCCCTGTCGAGAACGCGTGCGAGCTGGAACTGCGTCCGGGCGCCGCCGTTCTGATTATAGGCCTCGCGGCAGGCGGAAAGCGCCACTCCGATGCGGATGTCCTGCGTCGCAACGGGCGGGAAGGCCCTGTTGCGTTCGAGATCGAATTCGCTGCCGGCCTCGCGGTCGCATTGCTCGGCGGCGGTGAGATCGCCTGCACGCGCCGCGGAAGGCGCGGTCGCGGCAAGCGGCAGGAGCACGACAACCGCGAGCAGATGACACAAGCCTCTCCGAAGGCTCGATCCGACATGTTTCTTCATGGTGCCCTCCTTCTTGCCGGCACCATCCTAGGGCCGCCCTGACCCCGCATCTGTTCCGCGGGAAACAGCGGTGAAGGCGATGAAACGGTGAGTTGAAGCAGACCCCAAGATGCGTCTTGCATCGTGCACGCCCCGGTCTATCCTCGTAAGGAACCGGAGGCCGAACAGGGAGCGCTGCGAAATTCAGCGGAGAAGCCGATGCGGCAGTTCGAAGTGAGGAGACGGATCTTTCTCGGCGGCCTGTTACTTGTCACCCTATCGGGCGGCCGTTCGACGGCAGCAGCTCCGGTCGTGGGCAAGGCCGCAAAAATCCGCGGCAATGTCCGCCGCCGGCAGGGCCGGGACGAGGAACGGCTGGCGATCGGCGGCGCGGTTCTCGACAAGGATTTTGTCCTGACGAGCAGCAACAGCTTCGCCGATCTCGCGCTCAGCGAAACGCGTATCCTGCTGGGGCCGCAAACGGAACTCCTGATCGACAGCTACATCGCCGGCCAGGGCGGAACCCTGGAGCTGGGACTGGGCCGGATGGTCTTCGACCGGCCCGAAGGCTTGCCCAAGACGGACGTTACGGTGCGCACCGCCTTCGGCATGATCGGCGTTCGCGGAACGAAATTCTTCTGCGGCCCGAGCCGAGCGGCCTTCGCCGTATTCGTGGAACATGGCGAGGTATCCGTGCAGGGCGGCGGCGTTACACGGACAGTTGCGGCCGGCCAGGGCGTCGATATCAGCCGCCCGGGCGCCGCGCCCAGCGAGCCGACGCGCTGGGGCGAGGCGCGAATTCGTCAGGCCTATGCGAGCGTCGGGTTGAGGTAGGAGCGATAGCCGGCATCTCGCGATGCAGTTGCTGCCGGCACCTTCTCCCCGCAAGCGGGGAGAAGGGCAAGCGGCGCACGCTCGCTCCCTCTCAGCCGCTGCGGTCCACAAGAGGAGAGGGGATTTGAGAGTGTGCCGCGAGTCTCCTTCGCCCCCGCTTGCGGGGAGAAGGTCGCGGCAGCGGGATGAGGGGCGGCATTCCCTCATTCCGCTCGAAGGTGCTTATTCAGCTCATCGCTCGCTACGGTAAAAAGCTCCATTGATCCGAAACCCCTGATGTCATGCCGGCCAAGGGATCTGAGCGCCGCATTCGACTGCGCAGCCGCCGCCGGGCCGATGCAGATGGCGGTGCCGAGGAACTTGTTCGCCTCCTGAAGGCGAGCGGCGAGGTTCACCGCATCGCCATGCGCGGTGTAGTCGAGCTTACCGCCGGCGCCCACCTCTCCCAGTACCGCCGGCCCGGTTTCGATGCCGATGCGGGTCCTGCCGAAACCGTGTTCGGCAAATTGCGGGCGTCTGCGCATCTCCTCGGTCAGAACATGGATCGCCGCGGCGCAGCCGATCGCCTTGTCTACATGGTCGGGCAGGTCCTCGGGCGCATTGAAGAGAGCATGGACCGCATCGCCGACGACCTTGTCGACCATGCCGCCATGCCCGGAGACGAGCGCGTTCACCTCGGCGAAATAGACGTCGAGCAGGGCCACGAGTTCGCGGGGACCAAGCTTTTGCGAAAGTGTCGAGAAATCCTCGATGTCGGTGAAAAGCGCCGTCACTGGGCGTTCCTCACCGGCCATGCGCCCGCGATCGGGCTCGTCTATGTAGCGCGCCACCACGGACTGCGGCAGATATTGTGAGAATTTCCGCCGGGCGATCGCCTCGGCGCGCCGGGTTCGCGCGAGCTGCATTGCGCTGGTGACGACGAGGACCGCTACCAGTGCCAGGGATGTGCCGATTGCGTCGAAAAGCCAACCGGTGGAGGCATAGATCGCACCGGCAAAGGCGATGATGGTGAGCACCGCCGCAGCGCCCAGCGTAAGGGACGCCATTGGGCGAAGCCTGGTTGCTGCATAGGCTGCAGCGGCTCCCGCTGCGAAGGCGAAGACCGCCTCGATGAAGGGCAGATCGCTGCCACGGTAAGGTACGAACCCCGTCATGATCGCATTGGCGATATCGGCATGGATCTGAACCGATGGCTGGAGCGGCATGGAGGCGGTGGGCCGAAGGCCGCCAAGGCTCGGCATGCTGCTGCCGATCAGGACAAGCCTCCCCGCCAGCCGACTTTTCTCCAAGCGACCGGCCAGGATGTCGGCGGCAGAGATCGTGCGGGCGGCGATCGCCTCCTCGGAACTTGCGGGGAAGCGCAGGTTGCCGCTCTCGTCGAGGGGGATGATCGCGTGATCGAGCCTCAGCCACGCAGGTTCTCCGCCGAGAACGGGCGTGCTGCTGCCGGCGGCAAGCCGCCCCGCTTCGATGCCGAGCGCCGGGTAAGCATCGTTGCCGAGTATGGCGAAAGCTTGAACGCGCCGGACCCGTGCGTCCTCGTCGCCGACGAGAAAAGCCGCCGTAGCGGCCTTCGCCCGGTCCATGAAAGCCGGGCAGGAGGTCTCCGCCCCTTCGATAAACCACTGCGCGGGGACGGCCAGCTGGCGCCTGAGGGCGAGAGGCGGCACGGGACGCGGCCGTTCGAGAACGCGGTCGGTCGCCAAGAAGCCGAGGGCCACGGCGGCCTTGCCGATCGCCGCAGCGAGTGCGGCGTTTGCGGGCGAAGCCGGGTCGCAGGCGGAACTGAAGACGAAATCGACGGCGATCGTCTTCGGCCCGGCCGCGGCCAGGCGTGTAATCAGATCGGCGGTTGCGGCCCTGTCCCAGCTGCCGCCATGTGCTTCATAGGCCTTACGATCGACGTCGACGACGATGATGTCCGGCGTCCTCGGCGAGGGGACCCATTGGGTGAGATTGTCGAAAAAGAGTTCACGCTGGGTCTCGAGGATGGTTCCGGCATAGAGATAGAGCAGCAGCGCCGCGGCGAGGCTGGCGATGATCCCTCCGGAAAGCGGGGTTATGCGGTGATGCATCCTCGGCCTTACGCTCAACCGCTCCAAGTCCTTGAAACCGCCCGCTTTTGGGCGAGCGGCATCAATCCTCCTCCGGATCGGCGATGCTCAGCAGGCGACCGACATTGCAGCAGATGATGCCGTCGGCGCGCTTGATGGCACCGCTATCCTCCAGCGACAGGATCGCGCGGTTCACCTTCGGCCGGCTCGCTCCGAGAATCGAGGCGATGTCCGTCTGGCTGAGTGTCAGCCGGAGATTGGCGCTTTGCGGCATCTCGCTGCCGTGGATCTGGCGGAGCGTCGCCAGGAAGAAGCGGGCGACGCGGGCGTTGAGATCGTAGAGCGCGATGGTTTCCAGCCTGTCCGTCGTGTCGCGCAATTGTGCGCAGAGGAAGCGGATCACCGCCTCGGCGGTCTTCGGCCTTTGCGTGATAAGAGCGAGAAAATCCTTCTTGCCGATCACATAGCCCTCGGCGGCGGTGACGGCGGTCGCATCCGCCGATCGCGGCTGACCGTCGAGCAGCGCCATCTCGCCGAACAGCGCCCCCGCCTCATGCTGCCGCAACATGAGTTCGCGGCCTTGCGGCGTGAACAGCGAAAGCTTGATGCGCCCGGAAACCACCACGATCATGTAGTCGCCTTGGTCGCCGCGTTGAAAGATGACCGTGCCCGCGGACCATTTCCGATAGCTGGCGATGCCCGAGAGCTCGCACAGGGTTTCGCTGTCGAACTCTTCGAATATAGGGAAGGACCGCCAGAAGGCGGAACTCCGGATGACTTCAGCCATTGCGATTACCCCTGCGTTCCCCTTTACGCGTCGGGGAGTTTTGACTCAGTCGCCTCATCTTGCAACAGAAAAGCGCTTGTTCGGCCGAACGCGACCAAAGCGGTGGAGTTCATCAGTTGACGACGAATCGATTCCGTCTCTAGATTGTGAACGATCTGTCGCCGGGCGGGCGGCTAGAGGATTTCGAAAAGCTTGTTATCTCTGCTGCCAACACGTTTCCCAACAGGAGCCTCGCGCATGTCCCAGAATGTCATCGTGCTCATCGGGCGCATTCTTCTCTCGATCATCTTCATCACTTCCGGCTTCGGCAAGCTCACCGACCCATCGGCGACGGCCGGTATGATCACCGGTGCCGGTTGGCCTGCCGCAACCCCGCTCGCCTATCTCGCCGGTCTCTTCGAACTCGTTGCCGGTCTTGCGATCCTCGTCGGCTTTCAGACCCGCATCGCATCCTATCTGCTCGCCGCCTTCTGCGTGATCACCGCTTTCGTCTTCCATAGCGGCGCAATCAACGTCCCCGACTTCCCGCCGGCTGCAAACGGGCTGCTGACGGTCTTCAACCAGATCATGATGATGAAGAATGTCACGATTGCCGGCGCCTTCCTCGTGCTGGCGGGCTTCGGCCCGGGCGCCCTCTCGCTCGATGCCCGCGCCGGAAGGGCCGTTGCTGCCTGACCCAAGCATTTCTGATCGAAAAGAACCCGCCGGCTTGCCGGCGGGTTCTTTGTTCTCGCCCAGCCCCCGTTTTTAAGGGTAGATGACGCCCTTGCGCAGGATGACGTTGCCGTAGAGCCGCGGTTCGCTGGTCTGCACCACCGCATGGGCCGCCTTCACCCGCCGATAGAAATCGGCTCCGAGCAACGGAACGACCGGCTGCGCCGGCTCATGTTTCCGACAGCAGGCAATGATGTCCCGATGCACCGGGTCGAGCGCATCGCGGTCCTGTTTCACGGTTGCCCGGAAGATCGCCTCCGGAACGAAATCGTCGATCGGCAGGATGCTCAATACGGCATCGAGCACGGGGACAAGCGGGTGCCCGTCCAGCCGGATGAGCCGGCGCGCGTGCTCCAGCCCGGGATAGTTTCCGTCGACGAGCGCAATCTCGTCGCCGTGCCCCATCGCTCTCAATGTGGAGAGAAGCTCCGGGCTCAGAATGGGGCTTATTCCTTTCAGCAACGGCTCAAAGCTCCTTGAAGAGGACATTGGTGTCCAGCAGATAGCGGGAGAAAAGCGGCAGGCTTGCGCCGCCGATCGCGCGGGCGTGGCTGCCGACGGTGCCTTCGACGAGGTCCGGAACCGTGACGCCCTGCAGGTCGAGCGTCTGGAGGGCCTTTCGCGTCGCGGCAAGAAGGCGGGCACGCACCCAGGGAGGAAAGCCGCCGTCGATCACGGCCGCCGAAAAATCGACGACGGAAACAGCGGATACGACGGCTTGTGCAAGCGCTGCTGCCGCATCCTGGATCCATATTTCGAGCGGCTCGCCGAAATCGATCCAATCGTCGGCGGAGTACCAGAGCGGCTCCGGGTCGATACCGCGTTCGCGCAGGAGCTTTTCCAGGACAAAGACCGAGGCGATTTTCAGCAACTGCGTCGACTTGCCGTCCTTGCCGGCGACGGGCAGCGGGCCGACGGCGCCGGCGGTGCCGGTTCGTCCGGAAAAGAGGGCGGAGTTGATCACGACGCCGCCGCCGATAAAGGAGCCGATATAGAAATAGACGAAATCCGGATAGCTGGCGCCCACACCGAAGGCGAGTTCTGCACCGCAGGCGCTGGTTCCGTCGTTCTGAAGGAACACCGGATGCCGGATGCGCGAGGCGACCGCCGCCTGCAGGTCGAAATCACGCCACCTGTCCATCTCGTCGCGCGGCGCGCCGACCTCCTCCGACCAGTTCCACAACTCGAACGGCGTGGCAATGCCGACGCCGGCGATGCGGCCACGCTCGCCGGGGCCAAGCTGTCCCTCGAGTTTCCCTATACCTGCGACGATGAAGCTGACGATCTCCTCGGGCAGCGGATAGGTATGGATCTGATGCAGGTGCAGCCGAATGGTGCCGAGAAAATCCATCAGCACCAGATCGGCACTGCGCCGGCCGATCTTCACGCCGAAGGAATAGACCGCATCCGGATTGAGCCGCATGGGGATAGAGGGTTGTCCCACCCGGCCGCGCACCGGCGCGCCGCGGACGAGCATCCCGTCGGCTTCGAGCGACCGCATGATGACGGAGGCGGTCTGTGCCGAAAGACCGGAGCGGCGCGCAATCTCGGCCTTGGACAAGCTGCCATGACGGCGCACCAGCGACATGACCAGCCGTTCGTTATAGGCGCGCACGCGCGTTTGATTGGCCCCGCCGCTCGGGTCGACCACATCCGGCTGAGGCGGCCCCGCATAGGGGCCATCTGTCAGTGACATGCCACCGTTTCCTCCCATTGGTACCGTACGGTTCCTTCCCGATCCGGGTACGGCCACGCAGTACCTTGAAGCTTTACCGCGACCGCACTCTGATCACGGTATCACCGCTCGCTTCGCTCGGGCCTGCCCGCATCTGGCCACGACTGCCAATGCCCGAATCCTCTCGGCTCGACCGAAGCGAAACCACGTGCAGAATGCCACAACGCGATAATAATTCAATTTGATTTATTTATTGACAGGGTGGATTTTTGATGCTTGATTGACCATCGGAAGCGCCGTCTGCAGCTGAGGAGAATGCTGCAGCGGGTCCTGAAGCCGGCATGCCGGCATTTTTCATCCTTGGGAGGATTTAATGAAGAAGACAGTTCTTTCTGCCGCATTCGGCGCGCTCGCCATGGGCGTTGCTTTCGCATCGCCCTTGCAGGCAGCCGAGGTGTCGGCTTGCCTCATCACCAAAACCGACACCAATCCCTTCTTCGTAAAAATGAAGGAAGGCGCGGCCGCCAAGGCCAAGGAACTTGGCGTGACGCTGAAGTCCTATGCCGGCAAGATCGACGGGGATTCCGAAAGCCAGGTTGCTGCGATCGAGACCTGCATCGCCGATGGCGCCAAGGGTATCCTGATTGCCGCCTCCGATACCCAGGGTATCGTGCCGCAGGTCCAGAAGGCCCGGGATGCGGGTCTTCTGGTCATCGCACTCGACACGCCGCTCGAGCCCCTCAATGCCGCCGACGCGACTTTTGCGACGGACAACCTGCTCGCCGGCAAACTCATCGGCCAGTGGGCGGCGGCAACGCTCGGCGACGCCGCCAAGGAAGCCAAGGTGGCCTTCCTCGACCTGACGCCGTCGCAGCCCTCCGTCGACGTACTGCGCGACCAGGGCTTCATGATCGGTTTCGGCATCGACCCCAAGGACCCGAACAAGATCGGCGACGAGGATGATCCGCGCATCGTCGGTCACGACATCACCAACGGCAACGAAGAGGGCGGCCGGACCGCGATGGAGAACCTCCTCCAGAAGGATCCGACCATCAACGTCGTCCACACGATCAACGAGCCGGCCGCCGCCGGCGCCTATGAGGCGCTGAAGTCCGTCGGCCGCGAGAAGGACGTGCTGATCGTTTCCGTCGACGGCGGCTGCCCGGGCGTCAAGAATGTTGCCGAGGGCGTGATCGGCGCGACGTCGCAGCAGTATCCGCTGATGATGGCGGCGCTCGGCATCGAGGCGATCAAGAAGTTCGCCGATACGGGCGAGAAGCCTACGCCGACCGAAGGCAAGGACTTCGTCGACACCGGCGTTTCGCTCGTTACCGACAAGCCGGTATCCGGCGTCGAGTCGATCGATACCAAGACCGGCATGGAGAAGTGCTGGGGCTGATCGGCCACGCACACAGGCGTGAAGGGAAGGGCGGCCCCGGCCGCCCTTCCTGCAAGTGCCGAGGTCTTTGACAAGGCACCGAAAACCTGCGCAATTTTCAGGGCGGGGCGAGGAAAGCGCGAGATGCTTCTTGCCCGCGTTCCGCTCTGGCTTCTCAGAACCGATCGCGGCGCAAGCGGGATTGTCGTGGAGAGTTCTGAGGCTCGCCGCTTCGACCGGTGGGCCGCGCATCCTGCAGCAATGCACCCCCTCATGAGCGGGGTTCACGGGAGGAGTCCCCATGGGCGAAACAAACACAGCCGCACAGCCGTCCCAGGAATTCGAAAAGGTCCTGGCTGACAGCTCGACGGACGTAGCGTCTTTCGACGCGCATGATAAGACGCTGCTTCAGAAGCTGCAGCACTTCCTGCATTCGAGCCCGGCCGCGGTGCCGCTGATCGTGCTGGTCCTGTCGCTGATCGCCTTCGGGCTCATTCTCGGCGGCAAGTTCTTTTCGGCCTTCACCATGACGCTGATCCTGCAGCAGGTGGCAATCGTCGGTATCGTTGGTGCCGCTCAGACGCTCGTGATCCTGACCGCCGGTATCGATCTTTCGGTCGGCGCCATCATGGTGCTCTCATCCGTCATCATGGGCCAGTTCACCTTCCGCTACGGCTTCCCGCCGGTGCTCTCCGTCGTCTGCGGCCTTGGGGTGGGCGCGCTTTGCGGCTACATCAACGGAACGCTCGTCGCGCGGATGAAGCTGCCGCCCTTTATCGTCACGCTCGGCATGTGGCAGATCGTCCTCGCCTCCAACTTCCTCTATTCCGCCAATGAGACGATCCGGGCTCAGGACATTTCCGCGAATGCCCCGATCCTGCAGTTCTTCGGCCAGAACTTCCGCATCGGCAATGCCGTCTTCACCTACGGCGTCGTGGTGATGGTGCTCCTCGTCTGCCTTCTTTGGTATGTCCTGAACCGCACCGCCTGGGGGCGCTATGTCTATGCCGTCGGCGACGACCCCGAGGCTGCCAAGCTCGCCGGCGTCAACGTCACGCGCATGCTCATCTCCATCTATACGCTCTCCGGTCTCATCTGCGCCCTTGCCGGCTGGGCCCTCATCGGCCGCATCGGCTCCGTCTCCCCGACGGCGGGCCAGTTTGCGAATATCGAATCGATCACCGCCGTGGTGATCGGCGGCATCTCGCTCTTCGGCGGCCGCGGCTCCATCATGGGCATGCTCTTCGGCGCGCTGATCGTCGGCGTCTTCTCGCTCGGCCTGCGCCTCATGGGCACCGACCCGCAATGGACCTATCTCCTGATCGGCTTGCTGATCATCATCGCCGTTGCAATCGACCAGTGGATCAGAAAGGTAGCAGCCTGATGGCACAGGAACCCATTCTCACCGCCCGCGGCCTCGTCAAGCGCTATGGCCGCGTGACTGCCCTCGACCGCGCCGATTTCGACCTCTATCCCGGTGAAATCCTGGCCGTGATCGGCGACAACGGCGCCGGCAAGTCCTCGATGATCAAGGCGATATCGGGCGCCGTCACACCGGACGAGGGCGAGATCCGGCTGGAGGGCAAGCCCATCCACTTCCGCTCGCCGATGGAGGCGAGGCAAGCCGGCATCGAAACGGTCTATCAGAACCTCGCTCTGTCGCCGGCACTGTCGATCGCCGACAACATGTTCCTCGGCCGGGAGATTCGTAAGCCCGGCATCATGGGCAAGTGGTTCCGCTCGCTCGACCGCGCCGCCATGGAAAAGCAGGCGCGGGCGAAGCTCTCCGAGCTCGGGCTGATGACTATCCAGAACATCAACCAGGCGGTCGAGACGCTCTCGGGCGGACAACGCCAGGGCGTCGCGGTGGCGCGCGCGGCCGCCTTTGGTTCCAAGGTCGTCATCATGGACGAGCCGACGGCGGCGCTCGGGGTGAAGGAAAGCCGGCGCGTGCTGGAATTGATCCTCGACGTGCGTCGCCGCGGTCTGCCGATCGTGCTGATCTCGCACAACATGCCGCATGTCTTCGAAGTCGCGGACCGGATCCACATCCATCGTCTCGGCCGCCGCCTCTGCGTCATCAATCCCAAGGATTACACCATGTCCGATGCGGTGGCCTTCATGACCGGTGCGAAGGAGCCGCCGCGCGAGGCGATTGCGGCATGAGCGTCAAATCCCTTGCGGATGAAATCCTGAAGCGGGCGGTCAATTCCGGCCGCTTCATCGTCGCCATCGCCGGTCCGCCCGGCGCCGGTAAGTCTACGCTTTCCGAAACGCTTGCGGAGGCGATCACTCAGGCGGGCGAAAAGGCGGCGGTGTTGCCCATGGACGGGTTTCACATGGACAATGCCGTTCTCGAAGAAAAAGGGCTGCTTGCCCGCAAGGGGGCACCTGAGACGTTCGACGTCCGATCCTTCCTCGCAACGCTTGCCGCCGTCCGCGCCGATGACGGCGAGGTTCTCGTTCCGGTCTTCGACCGCTCCCGGGAACTGGCGATCGCCTCGGCGAGGATCATCGCGCCCGAGACGCGTATCGTGCTTGCCGAGGGCAACTACCTGCTGCTCGACGAAGCGCCCTGGAATGACCTCGACGGCGCTTTCGATTATTCGATCTTCATCAATCCGGGTCTTGAGGTGCTCGAGCGGCGGCTCCTGCAGCGCTGGTACGATCACGGCTATGACGAAGACGCGGCGCGCAGCAAGGCCTATGGCAACGACATACCCAATGCCCGCCGGGTCGTCGACAGCCGCAGGCCGGCCGACATCGTGATCAGGGACTTTTAGAGTGCTCGGCATTCGTCCCGCAGTTTCCGGCCGCGGACTGCGGTGAGCTTTCGAATCGCCATTGTCTTCGGCGGCGCAATGGTGTTATCGAGGCGCGGTTTCACCACATGAGTTGCCGCCCTTCGAGCGCACCGGCACGCCCTGACGCCGGCCGCGCGGATCGGGCGCGAGCATCGGGAGAACGCTGATATGCAAGACCTCGTTATACGCCGCCCTGATGATTGGCATCTTCACCTGCGCGACGGCGGCATGCTGCGCGGCGTGATCGCCGATACGAGCCGCCATTTCGCGCGCGCCATCATCATGCCCAATCTGGTGCCGCCGGTGGTGACCTCGGCCGATGCGGCCGCCTATCGCGAGCGCATCCTCGCCGCCATTCCCGCAGGGGACCGGTTCGAGCCGCTGATGACGCTTTATCTTACCGAAGGCACCGATCCGGGCGATGTGGAAGCCGGGTTCAGGAGCGGCCTCGTCAAGGCCGTCAAGCTCTATCCGGCCGGCGCCACCACCAATTCGTCGAGCGGGGTCCGCGATATCGACAAGGCCATGCCGGTGCTCGAGCGCATGGCCGAGATCGGCCTGCCGCTTTGCGTCCATGGCGAGGTGACGACGGCCGAGGTCGACATTTTCGACCGCGAGGCTGTCTTCATCGAAACCGTTCTCGACCCGCTCCGCCGGCGACTGCCCGATCTCAGGATCACCATGGAGCATGTGACGACGAAGGACGGCATCGACTACATCCGGGAGCATGCGGCCAACCTTGCCGGCTCCATCACCACCCATCACCTGATCATCAACCGCAACGCCATCCTCGTCGGCGGCATCAAGCCGCATTACTACTGTCTGCCGGTGGCGAAGCGCGAGGCGCATCGGCTGGCGCTTCGCCAGGCGGCGATCTCGGGCGACGTCCGCTTCTTCCTGGGAACGGACTCTGCCCCGCATGCCGACCCCCTCAAGGAATGCGCCTGCGGCTGTGCCGGCATTTACACATCGATCAACACCTTGAGCTGCCTCGCTCACGTCTTCGAGGAAGAGGGCGCGCTCGACCGGCTGGAAGCCTTCACCTCGCTGAACGGCCCCGCCTGGTACGGCCTGCCGGCAAACGAGGAGACGATCACGCTGCGCAAGCAGGAGGAGCCGGTCAGCTATCCCGCCAGGATCGAGACCGAAGCCGGTCCGGTCACCGTTTTCGACCCGATGTTCCCGCTCCACTGGGCCGTGACACGGGCCTGATAGCCGAAGGAGAGTTCATGTTTTCGAACGCATTCACCGACAAGGCCGTGATGGCCGAGCTGGTCGCGAAGATGCTCTGGGAAATCAAGGCCGTGCATTTTCGCGCCGACGAGCCATACAAGCTCGCCTCCGGCATGGCGAGCCCGGTCTATATCGACTGCCGCAAGCTGATTTCCTATCCGCGCATCCGTTCGGCGGTCATGGATTTCGCTGCCGCGACTGTCCTGCGCGAAGCCGGCTTCGAGCGGTTCGACGTGGTGGCCGGCGGCGAGACCGCCGGCATTCCCTTCGCGGCAATGCTTGCCGAGCGTCTCGGCCTGCCGATGATCTATGTGCGCAAGGCGCCGAAGGGACACGGCCGCAACGCCCAGATCGAAGGCCATATGCCGGAGGGTGCGCGTGTCCTGGTGATCGAGGATCTGACGACCGCCGGCGGCTCGATGTTCAAGTTCATCGATGCGATCCGCGCGGCCGGCGGCTTGGTCGAGCACGGCATCGCCCTCTTCTACTACGACATCTTCCCGGAAGCCCGCGGCAGCATGAAGTCGAGGGGCGTCGACCTGCACTATATCGCCACCTGGCGCAATGTGCTTGCCGTCGCGCGCGAACTGGCGCTGTTCGACGAGAAGACGCTGAACGAGGTCGAAGCCTTCCTCAATGCTCCGCTCGACTGGTCGGGCCGTAACGGGGGCGTCAGCGCGCTCGCGGTCCAGTAACGAAGGGCTTGGCGCGATTTGTCGGCTCGATTGAAAATGTTTGGGGAGGAATGGACATGATCGTTTGCTGCGGAGAGGCCCTGATCGACATGCTGCCGCGGGAGACGACGGCGGGCGAGAGCGCCTTTGCGCCCTATGCGGGCGGCGCGATCTTCAACACGGCCGTCGCGCTCGGCCGGCTCGGCGTCCCCACGGGCTTTTTCACCGGACTTTCGGACGATATGTTCGGCGACATCCTGCGCGCGACGCTCGAGGCCGCGAATGTCGATTTCGCTCCCTGCGCCACGCTGCCGCTGCACACGACGCTCGCCTTCGTGAAGCTCGTCGACGGACATGCGAGCTACGCCTTCTTCGACGAGAACACGGCCGGGCGGATGATCACCACGGAGCATCTTCCGGCGCTCGGCGATTTCTGCGAGGCGCTGCATTTCGGCGCGATCAGCCTCATTCCCGAGCCCTGCGGCTCCACTTACGAGGCGCTGATGGCGCGGGAGCACGAAAAGCGGGTGATCTCCTTCGATCCGAATATCCGCCCCGGCTTCATCAAGGACCGGGAGGCGCATGTCGGACGCATGAACCGAATGGCGGCCATGTCGGATATCGTCAAGTTCTCCGACGAGGACCTCGCCTGGTTCGGCATGGAGGGCAGCCATGACGCGCTCGCAGCCGAATGGCTGAAGCGCGGCCCGAAACTGGTGCTGATCACCCGCGGCGCGGACGGCGCCGTGGGGTATACGAATGGTCACAAGGTCGAGGTCGCGAGCGAACGGGTCGAGGTCGTCGATACGGTCGGCGCGGGTGACACGTTCGACGCCGGTGTGCTGGCCTCGCTGAAGTTCGACAACCTCCTGGCCAAGGAGAAGGTGGCAAGCCTGACCGGCGAGGCCATCCGCCGGGCCCTGACGCTCGGAGCGAAGGCTGCGGCCGTCACCGTTTCGCGCGCAGGCGCCAACCCGCCCTGGCGTAGCGAACTGGGACTCTGACGTCGGCGTCGATCACGCCGCGTCTCGATTCCCGCTCTGGCTCCGGCTGCCGCGATCTCCCCCACAAGGGGGAGAATCTGCGCCGCTGACCGATCACTTCGATCGGTTGTCGATCAGCGTGCCGCCCTCAACAGCGCGGCAACGAGTCCGGCGGTCGAGGAATCGTGGCCTTCGGCGCTTTCCTTGCCTTCTATGACGGGCAGCAGGCCGGTCGCCAGTTCCTTGCCGAGCTCGACGCCCCACTGGTCGAAGGAATTGATGTTGAAGAGCGCGCCTTCGACAAAGACGCGATGCTCGTAAAGCGCGATCAGCCGGCCTAGCGCGAAGGGGTCGAGCCGGTCGTAGACGATGGTCAGAGACGGCCGGTTTCCGGTGAAGACGCGATGCGGTGCGATCTTGTCGGCCTTAGCATCGTCGATGCCCTTGGAGGTCAGCTGTGCCTTGGCTTCCGCCAGCGTACGCCCCTTCATCAGCGCTTCCGACTGCGCCAGGCAGTTCGCCATCAGGAGCTGGTGCTGATGGCGCAGGTCTTTTTCGTGGCCATTCGCTGCGATCATGAACTCGGCGGGAATGACATCGGTTCCCTGGTGGATGAGCTGATAGAAGGCATGCTGGCCGTTGGTGCCGGGCTCGCCCCAGACGACGGGACCGGTCGAGAATTCGACCGGCTGGCTGTCGAGCGTCACGGCCTTGCCGTTCGACTCCATGTCCAGCTGCTGCAGATAGGCCGGAAAGCGCGTCAGCCGCTGGTCGTAGGGCAGGATCGCCCGCGACGGATAGCCGAGAACGTTGCGATTGTAGAAGCCGATCAGCCCGAGCAGCATGGGGATGTTCTGACGAAGCGGCGCGCTGCGGAAATGCTCGTCGATCGCATGGCCGCCATCGAGGAAGCGTCCGAAATTCTCCTTGCCGATCGCGATCATCAGCGGCAGTCCGATCGCCGACCAGATGGAATAACGTCCGCCGACCCAGTCCCAGAAGCCGAAGACGCGGGCGGCATCGATGCCGAAGGCGCCGACCTTGTCGAGGGCGGTGGAGACGGCCGCGAAGTGATGACCCACCGCCGCCTCGCCAAGCTTGCCGGCGATGAAGGCGCGGGCAGTCGCCGCATTGGTCATCGTCTCGATCGTGGTGAAGGTTTTGGAGGCGACGATGAAGAGAGAGGTCTCGGGATCGAGCAGCGTCAGCGTATCGGCGATGTGGGCGCCGTCGACGTTGGAAACGAAGTGCAGCCGCGGGCCGTCGTGGAAGGGGGCGAGCGCCAGCGTCGCCATGACCGGGCCGAGATCCGAGCCGCCGATGCCGATATTGACGACATCGGTGATCTTCTTCCCCGTGGCTCCTTTCAAGGCACCGGACCGGATATCGTCGGCGAACTTGCCCATCGCCTCGAGCACGGCATTAACGTCCGGCATGACGTCCTTCCCGTCCACGAGGACCGGCCGGTTCGACCTGTTCCGGAGCGCCGTATGCAGAACCGCGCGTTCCTCGGTGATGTTGATGATATCGCCGCGGAACATGGCATCGCGCTTTTCCTCGACCTTCGCCGCCTTGGCGAGCGCTTCGAGACCGTCGATGATCCTGTCGTTCACCGCGCATTTGGAATAGTCGAAGAGGAGGTCGTCGAACGCCGTGCTGAAGCGCGAGAAACGGTTCGGATCGGCCGCGAATGCGGCGCGGATATCGGTAGCATCGGTCTCGCGTGCAGTGGCTTTCAGGTTTTCGACAAGCGCTTTCATCGCAGGGCTCCTTGCATCGCAACTGGGCATGGGAATGGGGGCATCGGAATTTGGCTGCGATAGCTAGTCGGTTTAACCGCGGCAAATCAAGGGCAGGTGTGCGCTGCAGCGAAAAAAGGCGGGCGGCTCCGCCCTTCATCCGGCTGCCGCCACCTTCTCCCCGCAAGCGGGGCGAAGGACACGCGCGGAGCTCCCTTGCCACGCTTTCAGCGGCTGAGAGAGCAGTGGGAGCTTACCGCCTGCCCCCTTCTCCCCGTCAGAACGACGTCAGAACGGGGAGAAGGTCGCGGAAGCGGGATGAGGGGCTGGCGGGCGAGGGCCGCGCTACCCGCGCAGATCCTTGCGCAGGATCTTGCCGACGTTCGACTTGGGCAGTTCGGTGCGGAATTCCACGTATCGCGGCCGCTTGTAGTTGGTGAGGCTGGCGGCGCAGTGGCGCTTGACCTCTTCTTCGGTGAGGTTCGGGTCTTTGCGCACGACGAAGAGCTTGACCGCCTCGCCGGAATGCGGGTCGGCAATGCCGATGGCCGCGCATTCGAGGATGCCCGGATGGGTCGCCGCCACCTCCTCGATCTCGTTGGGGAACACGTTGAATCCCGAGACGAGGATCATGTCTTTCTTGCGATCGACGATCTTCGTCAGCCCCTCGGCGTTCATGAAGCCGACGTCTCCGGTGCGGAAGAAGCCGTCCGGCGAAATGGCCCTGGCCGTTTCCTCGGGGCGCTGCCAATAACCCGCCATCACCTGCGGCCCGCGAATGCAGATCTCACCGATTTCGCCCACGGGAAGCGTGCGCCCGTCCTCGTCGCGGATCTCGACCTCCGTCGAGGGCAGCGGTATGCCGATCGTGCCGGTGAAATCGTCGGTGTCGAGACGGTTGGCTGTCGCGACCGGCGAGGTCTCGGAAAGTCCGTAGCCTTCATGGATCGGGCAGCCGGTCAGCTCCAGCCAGCGCTCGGCGACCGGCCGCTGCACCGCCATGCCGCCGCCGAAGGTCAGGATCAGGGACGAGAAGTCGAGTTTGCGGAATTCGGGATTGTTCATCAACGCGTTGAAGAGCGTGTTCAGTCCTGGAAAGATGTTCGTCCTGTACCTTCCGAGCTCCTTGACGAAGGCGGGGATGTCGCGCGGGTTCGGTATCAGGATGTTGTTGCCGCCGGTTGCCAGCCCCATCAGCGAATTCACCGTGAGCGCAAAGATATGGTAGAGCGGCAGCGCGCACATGAAGGTAAGCCTCTCCGGGCGCGGCTTGCGCAGGAAGGCCGTGTTCAGCCACAGCTCCATCTGGGCCATGTTGGACAGGAGATTGGCGTGCGTCAGCGTTGCGCCCTTGGACACACCGGTCGTGCCGCCGGTATATTGCAGGAAGGCGACATCTCCCGGCGCCACGTTCGGGCGCTTGAAGCCGAGCGCCGCGCCCTTGGCAATGACCGTCTTGAACGAAAGGTGACCTGGAATCGACCAGGCGGGAACGAGCTTCTTGACGCGGCGCACCACCAGATTGACGATTGCCCCCTTCGGACCCAGCATGTCGCCCATGCTGGCGACCACGACATGCTTGACCTTCGTGCGGGCCAGCACCTGCTCGACCGTATGAGCAAAATTCTCGAGCACGAAGATCGCCTTGGCGCCGGCATCCACCAACTGGTGCTCCAGTTCGCGCGGCGTATAGAGCGGATTGACGTTGACGACGGTGAAGCCGGCTCGCAGGATCCCATAGACGATGACCGGATTTTGAAGGATGTTGGGCATCATCACCGCGACCCTATCGCCCTTCGCGAGGCCCAGCGATTGCAGCCAGGCGCCGATTTTCGCCGAATGCGTATTGAGATCGGAGAAGGTCAGCGTCTTGCCCATGCAGGTGAATGCGGGACGCCAGGAATATTGCGCAACCGCGTGATCGAAGAATTCGCCGATGGATCGATAGGTGAGCGGGCCGATCTCGGCCGGCACGCCCGGCGGGTAGCATCCAAGCCAAATCTTCGCCGCGCTCGAGCCCGCCTGTTGCGTGCTTGCTTCCGCCATGACCTTCCTCCCTCTGGTCGCCAATGACCGGCCGTCATCACGGCGAAGAAAAATCCCTCCCGATCTTCCTCTCCGTCGAAGATGCTGCTTTTAGCTCGCCTCTTCAAGCCGTAATCCGAATTATATAACTTTGACGTAAACGTCAACAATCGGCAGCTATGCGCCGGATTCTGAAATTTTGATGTGCGCTGCAGCACGGTTCTTGCGGATGCAGCCGGCTCGCCTATACTGCACCGCAGTATAACCCTCCCACGACATCGGCTGCGCCGACGTTCCCATGAATATTCCAGATCCCTCACGCGGCGGCCGTCCGGCCGCGAGCCAAGGTCACCCATGTCCGAAGATGTCCTTTCCGCCAATATCGGGTTCACGAATATGGGCCCCGCGAATATTGGTCCGGCGAACATGGGCCCCGCGAACATAAGCCCCCCGAATTTGGGCCCCGCAAATTTGGGCAAGTCCCGTAACAGAGTTTCCTCGGCGGAAATTGCGCTGGCTGTCGGTGGTTTCGGTATTGGTACCGGCGAATTCGCCATAATGGGCCTTTTGCCGCAGGTCGCAGACAATGTCGCCGTGTCGCTGCCGGCGGCGGGCGCCGTCATCAGCGCCTACGCGCTCGGCGTCGTCGTCGGCGCGCCGTTGATCGCCGTACTTGCGGCGCGGTTTGCCCGCTTTCATGTGCTGCTGGTATTGATGGCAGTCTTTGCGTTGGGCAATTTCGCGTCCGCCGTTGCGCCAAGCTTCCACCCGCTCGTCGCCGCGCGCTTCTTCGCCGGCCTGCCGCACGGCGCCTATTTCGGCGTGGCGGCACTGGTCGCGGCAGGACTTGCGGCACCGAACCAGCGGGCGCGCGCAGTCGGCCGGGTCATGATGGGCCTGACGATCGCCACCCTTTTCGGCACGCCGCTCGTTGCCTGGTTCGGCCAGGCGCTCGGATGGCGCAGCGCCTTCGCGATCGTCGGCGGCATCAGCCTCATGACGATGGTCCTGGTCTGGCTCCACGTCCCGCGGGACAGGGGCGATCCGCAGGCGACGCCGCTGCGGGAATTGAGCGCGCTGGGGAGCCTTCAGGTCTGGTTGCTGCTGGGTATCTGTGCGATCGGCTGCGGCGGAATGTTCGCCGTCTTCACCTATATCGCACCGGCGCTGACCCAGGTCGCGGGCGTTTCCGTCGCCAATGTGCCCGCCATGCTGTCGGTCTTCGGTGCCGGCATGATCCTCGGCAATATTGTGGGTTCGCGGCTCGCCGATTGGTCGCTCACGCGCGCCATCGGCATTGCGCTGGTCTTCAACGTCTTCGCCTACATCCTCTTCTATTTCACCATGACGAGCCCCTGGATGGCGATCGTCAACGTGCTTTTCATCGGCGGCGGCTTCGCCGTCGTTCCGGGCGTGCAAACCCGGCTGATGGACGTCGCCGGAAAGGCGCAGACGCTCGCGGCAGCCCTCAGTCATTCCGCCTTCAATCTCGCCAATGCTCTCGGCGCCTGGCTCGGCGGCCTTGCCATCGCCGCCGGCTACGGCTGGACTTCGCCCGGGCTCGTCGGCGCCGTGCTCGGTATCGGCGGTTTCGCCATCTTCCTCGCCTCGGTGCTCGTGGATCGGCGGCGGAGGGGCGCGTAGCCTGACTGCGCGCGAAAACCGCACGCGCTTTTCCTCATCCGCTCTAATCTCTCTGTCACGTGCCCTTGCTAGATGAAAATGCGCGCGTTCTAGCGTAAAGCGCCGATTCGGAGCCGGCCGCCATCATTGCGCCGGAAACCGCGTCCAGCGGAGCGGAACGGGCTGGCAAGGTTGCAGGTTTGTTGTAAGGTTCGAAGAGACGGAGGAGAATTGGTGCAATTGGGCAATCGCGATCGAGAGAACCTTCCCGTGGAGCCGCGGCTGTTCGGGCAGCCGGCCCATTCACGCTCCGCCCTCGTCGTGCCGATTTCGGCGGCCCGGTGGCTGCTCGTTCTCATTCTGCTGTGCGGCGTCTATTTCTTCCATGGTTTCCTCGTGCCGGTGCTTGCGGCGGTGGTCATCGGCTTCGCGAGCTGGCCCATCTACTGGCGGCTGCTTCAGGGCCTGAACGGCAACCGCACGCTTGCCGCGACGATCGCCATCATTTCCGTCGTCGCCTTTATCGTCGTGCCGATCTCGCTCGCCGCGATCTACGCCGTGGGCGAGGTGCGCGATTGGCTCGTCTGGGCGGTTGCTACCAATGCGAACGGCGCGCCGGCGCCTGCCTGGCTGGCGACGATCCCGGCGGTGGGCGCCTGGCTCGGCGAACAATGGGTCAAATATGTCGGTCACCCAGGCGCTCTCGGGGAATTGGTGCAGCTCGTCAGCGGCTCCAATATCGGCAATATCTATCGCGGCGTGCTCGTGGTCGGCGCCTCCGCCTTCCAGTCCTTCCTGACGCTCCTGTTCATGCTGATCACGCTCTTCTTCGTCTATCGCGACGGCCAGTCCTTTTCGAAGCAGCTCGACCATCTCGGCGAACGGATCTTCCCGATGCGCTGGGAGAGGCTGTCGCGCGTGGTGCCCCTTACGATCAGTTCGACGGTCACCGGCATGGGCATCATCGCGATCGGTGAAGGCATCGTGCTCGGCGTCGCCTATTGGCTCGCCGGGGTGCCGTCGCCGGTCACGCTCGGCATCATCACAGGCATCATGGCGCTCGTACCGGGCGGCGCTCCGCTCTGCTTCACCCTGGTGTCGGTCTATCTCGTCGCAAGCGGCTCGCCCGTCCATGGCATAGCACTGTTCACCTGGGGTACGACGGAGCTCTTCATCGTGGACAAGACATTGCGGCCGAGGCTCGTCGGCGGCCCGATCAAGCTGCCCTTTCTGCCGACGTTTTTCGGCCTGGTCGGCGGCGTCAAGACGATGGGGTTTCTCGGTCTCTTCGTCGGTCCGGTACTGATGGCGCTGCTCGTCGCCATCTGGCGCGAATGGCTGCGCGAGGTGACGAGCCAGCCGGAACCGCCCGTCAACGGCATATCCAGGGTGGATATTTCCGCCAAGTGAGACCGGAACCGGGAGCACGCGGCCATATGGCATTTGCATGAAAGTTGTTTTAAGGCAGACTGCAATCCTTAAATTGTAGGCCGTACCTCTCGAACATGAGTGTCGCACCTGACGGCGAAGACGCAGACGGGCCGATCGCGGATCGGCGCCCCATCGCAGCGCGCGACAGCGGCTTCGCGCGGCGCCTGACGGCGTTGCTTCTGAAGACTTCGGTCACGCCGAACCAGATCTCGCTCGCAAGCGTCGTGTTTGCAGCTCTGGGGGCGGCGGCCCTCCTTTTCGCAGCAGGCCGGCCGTTCCTCTACCCCGTGGCGCTCGCCGCGATCCAGTTGCGCCTCCTGTGCAATCTTCTCGACGGCATGGTGGCGGTCGAGGGTGGGCGCGGTTCGCCGGTCGGAGCGCTCTACAACGAGTTTCCCGACAGGGTCGCGGACACCTTGCTCATCGTCGCGCTCGGCTATGCCGCCGGCGCGGGATGGCTCGGCTGGGCGGGAGCGCTTGCGGCCGCCTTGACGGCCTATGTGCGCGTCTTCGGCGGGGCGATCGGCCAGGTCCAGGATTTCCGCGGTCCCATGGCGAAGCAGCACCGCATGGCGTTGATGAGTCTCGCCTGCGTGCTGGCATTTGGGGAAGCATTTCTGATGACAGAGCGCCTCGTGCTTTACGCCACGGGGTGGATCATCCTTGCCGGCGCGCTTCTCACATGCGCGACCCGCACCAGGGCCATCGTCTCGCGCATTCGGGAAGGTGCGGATCCGTGATCGACTTGGCACTGATCGGCCTCACGCGGTTCATCGTCGGCGGACAGGCGCACTGGATGGGCTCGTCGCCGGAAATGCGCCAGCGCATCTATTTCGCCAATCACTCGAGCCATCTCGACACCCTGCTGATCTGGTCGGCGCTGCCGCGTGCATTGCGCGCATCTACGCATCCGATCGCCGCGGCGGACTATTGGGGCAGGGGGGCCGTGAGGCGTCATATCGGGCTCAAGGTGCTGAATGGCGTGCTCGTCGAGCGTTCGACGCAGGGGCCGCCCGGCGCGGCTCTGGCGCCCTTGCGCAACGTGCTCTGCGAGGGCGAGTCGCTCATTCTTTTCCCGGAGGGCACGCGCGGCAGCGAGCGATTGCCGGGGCCTTTCAAGAGCGGACTCTACTGGCTATCGCAGGAATTTCCCGACGTGGAACTGATCCCGACCTATCTCGACAATCCCTCGCGCGCCTTTCCCAAGGGAACCTTTTTGCCCGTCCCCATCAGCTGCACGGTGCGTTTCGGGCCGCCGGTCGCGCGCCACACCGGCGAAGAGAAGGAGGCTTTTCTGGAACGCGCCCGTGCAGCGGTTGCCGCACTCGCGCCGGAGCCCATCGGATGAGGCCGCCATGTCCTTGAACGACAAACTCTTTATTCTCTTTGCCGGCATAGTCGCTCTTCTCGGAGCGGCATCGCTGATCGGCTTCGTGCTGTCGCGGCGCGCGAAGTCCGAAACGGGGCGGGCGACGGTCGACAATCTCAATGCCCGTATCAAGGCATGGTGGGTGATGATCGCCATCTTCGCGGTGAGTTTCGCTCTCGGTCGCGGCGTCACGCTCATGCTCTTTGCGCTCACCTCCTTCTACACGCTTCGTGAGTTCGTCTCGCTGACGCCGACGCGTGCCGCCGATCACCTGCCGCTCGTTGCTTCCTTTTACGTTCTGCTGCCGCTGCAATACTGGCTGATCTCAATCGACTGGTATGCGCTTTTCACCATTCTGATACCGGTCTACGGCTTCCTCCTCCTACCGAGCCTTTCCGCGCTCAAGGGCGACACGGAGCAGTTCCTGCTGCGCGTCTCGCGAATCCAGTGGGGGCTGATGCTGACCGTCTATTGCATCAGCCACGCACCGGCCCTCCTGACGCTCGACATCCCCGGCCGACCGGGCGAAGGCTTCCTGCTGCTCTTCTTCCTCATCACCATCGCGCAGTTCAGCGATGTCATGCAGTATGTCTTCGGCAAGCTTTTCGGCCGGACGAAGATCGCACCGGTCGTCAGCCCGTCGAAAACGGTCGAGGGACTTGCCGGAGGCGGGCTTTCGGCCGTGGCTGCCGGTGCGGCCCTATGGTGGATAACGCCCTTCACGCCGCTGGAGGCGGCCGCGATGGCCTTCGCCATCGTCGCCATGGGCTTCCTCGGCGGCTTGGCGCTCTCGGCCGTGAAGCGCTCGATGGGCGTGAAGGACTGGGGCTCGATGATCAGCGGCCATGGCGGGGTGCTCGACCGCATGGATTCGCTGAGCTTTGCGGCGCCGGTTTTTTTCCATCTGACTCGGTATTTTTATACGTGAGACGGTGAAAAGCCGCTCCGGCGTGGCGGCGGATGGATGCAGACGCCCTGGCCCCCGAGGCCGATCCCGAGGCAAAAGCGTTTCTGGGCTATCTGATCTCCGATGAGGCGCAGAAGATTATGTCCCGCGACGGCCGGGTATGCTGACCTGATATCTGGGGGAATACGATCATTGAAACAGTAAAGTGATCGAGCTTCGGAAAACGCCCGGCGGCACGCGCCGTCGGGATTGCTGCTCAGCCAACATCAGCGAATTGCCGAGTCGAAAGCTCTCTCGGACTACGTTCCAGAGAAATGGTGCCGCTTACGTGACTCGAACACGTGACCCCATCATTACGAATGATGTGCTCTACCGACTGAGCTAAAGCGGCCCTTGGGGTGGTTCCGCGAAAGCCGCGGAACGAATGTGAGGCGCTGATAAACGCAAAGCGGCGCGATTTCAAGCCATCAGTTTCGAGAACTTGAAAATTCCTGAGCCGGCCGCCCTTCGGCACTTGAGCCGAATCCAAGGCGCGCGCGTGCGGCGTCGTATTCCTGTTCCAGTCGGTCGACAAGGCGGGCGACGGTGCCGACTTCGCGCACGGCGCCGATCCCCTGGCCGCATCCCCAGATGTCCTTCCATGCCTTGGCGCCTTCCGTTGCCGAGCCGAAGTCCATCTTGGAGGGGTCGGCTTCCGGCAGATTGGCCGGATCCATTCCGGCGGCAAGGATCGACGATTTCAGGTAATTGCCATGAATGCCGGTGAAGTAGTTGGAATAGACGATATCGGCGGCGGTGCTGTCGACGATCATCTGCTTGTAGGCGTCGCTCGCGCGGGCCTCTTCCGTGGCGATGAAGGGGGAGCCGATATAGGCCATGTCGGCGCCCATCGCTTGCGCCGCGAGCACTGCGTCGCCGGTGGCGATCGCGCCTGAGAGCAGAAGCGGCCCGTCGAACCAGGCGCGGATTTCCTGGACGAGCGCGAAGGGCGACAGGGTTCCCGCATGGCCGCCAGCGCCTGCGGCGACCGCGATCAACCCGTCTGCGCCCTTGCGGATCGCGGAATTTGCATGGCGGTTGTTGATGACGTCGTGGAGAACGATACCGCCATAGGAATGGATGGCGGCATTCACCTCCGGTACGGCCCCGAGCGAGGAGATGACGATTGGAACCTTGTACTTGACGCAAAGCATCAGGTCCTGTTCGAGCCGGGCGTTCGATTTGTGTACGATCTGGTTCACCGCGAAGGGTGCCGCCGGGCGCTCGGGATGTCTGGCGTCGTGGTCGGCCAGTGTCTCCGTGATCTCCGCCAGCCATTCGTCGAGCTGCGATTGCGGGCGGGCGTTGAGCGCCGGAAAGGCGCCGATAATACCGGCCTTGCATTGTGCGATCGTCAGCCGGGGATGCGAGACGATGAAAAGCGGCGCCCCTACGACCGGCAGCCTCGTTTTCCCTGACAGGATTGGCGGCAACGACATCGAAAAAATCTCCATCCCAGTTTTGACGTTCTCGTAAACGTCAAAACTGATAGCAGCAACGGACGCGCTTGCCTACTGCATGGTTGCTCAAGTCCATCGGTTCGGAAAGACATGCAGCAACCGGAAGAAAACAGCGACCGTTGCGCCACGGATAAGACGCCGCGATACCGCAAAACGGTGCGTGTTCCGGCAATTCGGCCACGCTCGTCCATGTTTTCCCTGGGGAACACCGGCCGAAGTCGCGGCCGCACTTGCAGATTCGCAATGCAGCGGTTACCCAATCCCTAATAAAACCAACGGCGTGTGACGGGAAGAGGTGGGGCTCGTCGCGAGAAAGGCACATCCGGCCACGCATTGCGGCAACCGGAAGACTTCGCGCAGAAGGATTTGACGTGAGCGGACTTGAGACAGCGATCAGGAATGCGCTGGAAAGATCGGATCGAAGCAATGCGGAGATCCGGGCGCGCATCTATCAGTCGGCGCGTCAGGCGCTGGAGAACGGTCTACAGAAGCAGCAGATCGAAGATCCGGAGGTCATCTCCGTGCAGCGTCACCGGCTCGAAGCGGTCATCCGCGCGATCGAGATGGAAGAGCGCGCCGCCCTGAAGGACCGCGCTCAGACTCCGGTGGTGAGCCTTGGCGAGGTGAAGGCGAGGGGCGACAGGATAGAGCGCGCTCCCGAAGCGCCAGAAGCCGCCGCGCCACGGAGCGAGCCGGCGTTGAAGCCGGAGGGAAGCCCGCCTGCACAGGCGGATGGCGGGCTTGGCGCTTTGCGTCCCGAACGTGACGGCTCGCCGACGGCGCTCAGAGCGGTGGCGGACGAGGGAAGAATAGAGCCCGCGCGCAAACCTGCCCCGCCTGCGCCCGATCTCGGCGTCGCCGACCAGCGTCCGCGCAGGCGCAGGCGCAGCCGGTTCTTCTCCTATGCGATGATCGTCGCGACGCTTGCCGCGGCGGCCGGGGTCGCCGCCTGGTGGGTTCAGACGAACGACCTGCTCCGGCCGCCGACGGACACCGGCGTCGCCAATCCGCCCGCAACGGTGAACGCGGAAGATTTCGACGGCGCGGCCGGCCTGCAGACGCTCGGCGCCCAGGAAGGCTTTTCCGGCGATTGGATAGAGGTCTTTGCTCCCGGAGACACTGCGGCGGTCACGCCTGGGCCGCGCGCCAGCGCGGAACCATTCGACGGTGAAGCAGGCGAGCGCCTGCGGTTGATTTCGGCAGCGGCCGTAAAGGAGGGCGATGTGGCGATCGAAATTCCCACGGATGTCCTTGCCCAGCTGTCGGGCAAGTCGTCGACACTTGCCCTGACGGTCCAGGCGGCCCCGGGCAAGGCGACCGAATTCTCGGTCGAATGCGATTTCTCAACGCTCGGCGACTGCGGCCGGCACCGCTTCACCGTGCACGACGAACGGGTCGACATGCTGTTGAAGGTCAATTTCGAGCGCGGCTCGACGCCCAGCAGCCCTGGAAAACTGGTGATCAACAGCGATCTCAGCGGCGGCGGCAACAGCCTCGATCTCTTTGCTATCCGGGTGCAGCCGGGCGGCTGATCGTCAGCGCGCCGGAATCACCTGAGAAAGCCGGGGCCGGAGCCGAGGATTTTTGCGTCGACCTCGCCGATCGCCGCCTCGTCCTTGCCGTCATAGTCGAGCTTCGTCAGCATGTGTCGGATCACGTTGATCCGGGAGCGGCGCTTGTCGTTGCCGCGGATGACCGTCCATGCCCCGTGCTCCGTGTGCGTTTCCTTCAGCAAACGGTCGCGTTTTGCGGTGTAGTCGTCCCACTTGTTCAGCGCCGCGATGTCCATCGGCGAAAGCTTCCAGATCTTCAACGGATCGTGGCGACGGTCATGGAAGCGCTTCAATTGCATCTCCCGGCCGATATTGATCCAGAACTTGAAGAGGTGAATGCCCTCGTTCGCGATCATCTCCTCGAAACGCGGCGTCTCTCTGAGGAATTGCTCGTACTGGTCTGGGGTGCAAAAGCCCATGACCTGCTCGACGCCGGCGCGGTTGTACCAGGAGCGGTCGAATAGGACGAACTCGCCGGCGGTCGGGAAGGTTGCGACATAGCGCTGGAAATACCACTGGCCCCTTTCGGTCTCCGTCGGCTTCGTCAGTGCGACGACGCGCGCGGAGCGGGGGTTCATATTGGCTGTCGTCGCGTGGATCGCACCACCCTTGCCGGCCGCGTCGCGTCCTTCGAAGACCGCCATCACGCGCTTGCCGGTCGCCTGCATCCAGAACTGGACCTTAACCAGTTCGATCTGCAGCTTCGTCAGCGTTTCTTTGTATTCCTCCCGATCGAGCTTTTTCTTGTAAGGATAATCGTCGGAGCGGAAGGCCTCCTCGTCGATCCATTTCGGCAAGTCCGGATCGTCGATGTCGAAGATGCGGCTCTTCCCATCGACCTCCAATTCGACCGCCCGGCTCCCCGGCCTTGCTGTGGCCGGCGCTTCGTCGAGTGCCATCCGCCTTCCTCCCGCTCGCTGATTTCTCCGGAGGAGGCCATAATTACATTGCGGATTCAAGCATGTCGTGAAAATCATGTCATGAAGCAACGCTATCTCTGCGCCCTTATGGCCGGATTCGGAAGGAGGCTTTGAGGCGGTTATCCTCACCTCTGCAACATCCGAACCGCTGGCTTGATCAGCAGCAGTCAGTGCAGGAGGCAGCGAATTGAGGGACGAGGATATCGTGTTGGATGGCGCGAAGGTGTTCTGGCGCACCCTGCTGCCGAGGCTGAAGGCGGAGCGCGGGCTTCTCGGCCTGTCCGTCGCGCTCGCCTTGCTCGCCGCGCTCGCGGGCATCCATCCGCTGGCCGTCCTGCCTTTCTGGATCGTGCTCGTCGCGGCCATCCTCAACCGGGGGGCACCGCCCGTGCAGGCAGCGCCGGCGAGCGTCGGCGCCGCCGTGGAAACCGAGGCCGACCCGCTTGCTCCGCTGCTCGACGCGCTGGACATGCCGGTACTCGTCGTAGCGGCCGACGAGACCGTCGTCTTCCAGAACGTCGCCGCCGAGAAGGCCTTCGGAACTATCCCTCAGGACAGCTATCTTTCCGCCCGCGTCCGCTCGCCCGGCATTCTCGACATGGTGCGCGAGACGATCGCGACAGGCAAGGTCAACCAGATCGAGCATGCCGAAAGGCTGCCTTCGGAGGCGGTCTACGTAGTTCGCGTCGCGCCAGTGGACATCGGCTCCGACGTTTCCGGCCGGCGCATTTTCCTGCTGACCTATCGCGATATCTCGCAGGCCCGCCGCATCGACCGGATGCGCTCCGACTTCGTCGCCAATGCCAGCCATGAGCTGCGCACGCCGCTCGCATCGCTGCGCGGTTTCATCGAGACGCTGCAAGGCCCCGCCCGCGACGACCGGAAGGCCCAGGAAAAATTCTTCGGCATCATGCACGAGCAGGTCACGCGCATGAGCCGGCTCGTGGACGACCTATTGTCGCTGTCGCGGCTCGAGCTGAAGTCGCACATCGCGCCGGACGATGCCGTCGATCTCGGGCCGCTGCTCGGACATGTGCGCGACAGCCTGGCGCCGCTTGCGGGCGAACTCGACGTGACGATCGCGCTCGAGGTGCCGCAGATGCCGGTTTTCGTCCAGGGGGATCGGGACGAATTGGTGGAGGTCTTCGAAAACCTGATCGAGAATGCCTGCAAATACGGGCAGGAAGGCAAGCAGGTCGATGTCCGGCTGACCGGCGGGAACGGTCATCAGGCGGAGGTGACGGTTACCGACCACGGCCCGGGAATACCTGCAGAGCACGTCCCGCGCATCACCGAGCGCTTCTATCGGGTCAATGTCGAAGCGAGCCGGTCGAAGAAAGGCACCGGGCTGGGCCTCGCAATCGTCAAGCACATCCTCACGCGTCACCGCGCCCGCCTGCTTATCCATTCGGAGGTGGGGAAGGGCACGGTCTTCAAGGTCCGCTTCTGACACGACGCCGCGCTGAAATGGTGCGCCGAGAAAATCGTGCCGCATTTTCAGCATGTTAGCCTGTCATAAATGTTTCACTGAACTGACATAAAAGCTGTGGTCGTCGGCGGCTAACTAGGGGCGCCGATGAAACGGCGAAGAGAGCGCCGAACCCTGGCGCACCAACACAAGCCCATTCCGGGAGAACATCATGAAATCTCTTAAACTCACTGTAGCGGCGCTGATTGCATCCGCCGCCTTCGCGGGCGCTGCAGCGGCTCGCGACCAGATCCAGGTCGCCGGCTCCTCGACCGTTCTTCCCTATGCCAAGATCGTTGCGGAGAACTTCGGCGAGACATTCCCCGACTTCAAGACGCCGGTGGTCGAGTCCGGCGGCTCCTCTGCCGGCCTGAAGGAATTCTGCAAGGGCGTGGGCGAAGACACGATCGATATCGCCAACTCTTCGCGCAAGATCAAGGACAGCGAAGTCGAGGCCTGCAAGGCTGCCGGCGTGACCGAGATCCAGGAAGTGAAGATCGGCTACGACGGCATCGTCTTCGCCACCGACGCCGGCAATGCCGACCTCGCTCTGAAGCCGGAGTACCTCTACAAGGCGCTCGCCGCCGAAATCGTTGTCGACGGCAAGCTCGTCGCCAATCCTTACAAGAAGTGGTCGGAAGTCGACGCTTCGCTGCCGGACGCCGAAATCGCCGCCTATATTCCGGGCGAGAAGCACGGTACCCGCGAAGTCTTCGAAGAGAAGATCCTCGCTGCCGGCTGCAAGGACTCCGGTGCTCAGGACGTCATCAAGACCGCCGTCAGCGATGAAAAGCAGCAGCACAGCAAGTGCGTGGCCGTACGCAAGGACGGCATGGCCGTCGACATCGACGGCGACTACACCGAAACGCTGGCGCGCATCGCTTCGAACAAGAACGGCATTGGGGTCTTCGGCCTGTCCTTCTACGAAAACAACGCCGACAAGCTGAAGGTCGCGACGGTCAACGGCATCGTTCCCTCGACGGAGACGATCGCTTCCGGCGAATATCCGGTTTCCCGCCCCCTGTTCTTCTACGTCAAGAAGGCTCACATCGGCGTAATTCCGGGCCTCAAGGAATATGTCGAATTCTTCGTTGACGATCAGATGATCGGCCCCGAAAGCCCGCTCGCCGAATACGGCCTCGTCGCCGCTCCGGACGCCGAGCGCGAGGAGATCCGCACGTCCTTCGAGGCAGGCAACCTGCTCTGATCATGACAGGCTCCGGCGCTTCATGGCGCCGGAGCCGCATTCTTTGAATTGCCGGGGCTTATGACAAGCCTGTCGCGGAGACGTGCCAATGAGTACTTCGCTCCTTCTCCTGATCATCGCTTTGATCGGTTTCATTGCGTTTCTTGCCGGTCGCGCCCGCTCGTTCACCCGGTCCGCAGGCAAGCTCGCCAGCCTGCATTCCCTGCCCGGATATCACGGCAGCTACGTGGCCATCTGGGCGATGCTGCCGGCTCTTCTTCTGCTTGCGGTATGGCTCATCGTCGCTCCGATCTATATCGATTACACCGTTCGCTCGTCGCTTCCGGAACCGGTTCAAAACCAGGGGGCAGCCACCGTTCAGCTCGCCCTCGGTCAGGTCAAGTCAGTGGCCGCGGGCTTCGGGCGCCTGAATGCGGATGAGATCGCTGCAATCGAGAACGGCTCGACCAACATGCGGGAAGCCCTGGCCGCCAAGGGCGTGGCGCTCGCCGGCGAGGGCGAGCCTTACATGATCCAGTCCGCCCAGCAGTTCAATGCGATGCGGCAATATAGCCGCTGGCTGATGAGCGCCATCGTGCTGCTCGTTTCTGTTGCCGGCGGACTCTTTGCAATCCGCAATATCGACGTCCGTTTCCGTGCCCGCAACCGGGTGGAGCGCGTCATGCTCGGCTCGCTCATCGTAGCCTCTTCCATAGCCATTCTGACGACGGTCGGCATCGTCGCCTCGATGCTCTCGGAGGCGGGCCGCTTCTTCACGATGGTGCCGCCCTTCGAGTTCTTCTTCGGCACGGTCTGGGACCCGCGCTTCGCGGGGGCCGGGAGCGGCGGCGCGTCGGGCCAGTTCGGCCTGCTGCCGCTGCTTGCAGGCACGCTGTATATTGCCTTCGTGGCGATGCTTTTCGCGGTACCGATCGGGCTCTTCGCCGCCATCTACATGGCCGAATATGCGAGCCCGCGGCTGCGTTCCACAGCCAAGCCTCTTCTGGAAGTGCTCGCCGGCATCCCGACGATCGTCTACGGCTTCTTCGCGCTGGTCACTGTGGGACCTTTCCTGCGCGATATCTCAGCGCAGCTGAACGGTCTCGTCACCGGCAACTACCAGAACTTCATTCAGGCCCAGAGCGTCATAACCGCCGGCATCGTCATGGGCATCATGCTCATCCCGTTCGTTTCGTCATTGTCGGACGACATCATCACCCAGGTGCCGCGGGCGTTGCGTGACGGTTCGCTCGGCCTCGGTGCGACGCGCTCGGAAACGGTGAAGAAGGTGATCCTGCCTGCAGCACTTCCCGGCATCGTCGGCGCGCTGCTTTTGACGGCATCGCGCGCGGTGGGCGAGACGATGATCGTCGTGCTCGCTGCCGGTGTCGCGGCGCGCATGCAATTGAACCCCCTCGAGCCGATGACCACGGTGACGGTCAAGATCGTCAATCAGCTGACGGGCGACCTCGAATTCACCTCGCCGCAGACGCTGGTCGCATTTGCGCTCGGCATCACGCTCTTCGTCATCACGCTCGGCCTCAACATCTATGCGCTCTACATCGTGCGCAAATATCGGGAACAGTACGAATGACCGAATTTGCCTCCCCGACGGTAAGGGTCTCCACCCGACCTGCCGCAAGCCGACGAGATATCGGCATCAAGCGCCGTTACGCGGCGGAGCGTCGCTTCCGTGCCTTCGGCATCAGCGCCATCTCCATCGGTCTGTTCTTCCTCGCGGTTCTCCTCTGGAGCGTCGTTTCGAAGGGCTATACCGCCTTCCAGCAGACGACGATCACGTTGCCGATCGAGTTTTCCGAGAAGGTGATCGATCCGAAGAACGAACGGGCGACCGATCCGAAACAACTCTATACGGCCAACTACCCGCTGCTGGTGCGTGAGGCTCTGGTAAAGCAGCTCGGCCTCGATCCGTCGAAGCGACCGCTGGTGAAGCAGGCGACCGACATGGTCTCCGCCAGCGCCCGGACGCAACTGCGTGACATAGTCGTCGCCGATCCGTCGGTGATCGGCAGGACGATTCCCGTCACCCTGCTTGCCGAGGCGAACATCGACTCCGCGTTCAAGGGCCAGATCGATCTGTCGGTCGACGAAACCAAACGCAAGGTCAAGGATGAGCAGGTCGCGTGGATGAACCAGCTTGCCGAGGTCGGCGTGCTCAAGAAGAGCTTCAACACCGGCATCTTCACCTTTGGCGCGTCGAGCCGGCCTGAAGCGGCGGGTGTCGGCGTCGCCCTTCTCGGCTCGCTCTACATGATGCTGATCGTCCTCGTGCTGTCGCTGCCGATCGGCGTCGCCGCCTCCATCTATCTCGAGGAGTTCGCGCCGAAAAACCGGCTGACGGACCTGATCGAGGTGAACATCAACAATCTGGCGGCCGTACCGTCCATCGTTTACGGCCTCCTCGGGCTTGCCGTCTTCGTCAACTTCGCGGGCATGCCGCGCTCGGCAGCACTCGTCGGCGCCTTCGTGCTGACGCTGATGACGCTACCGACGATCATCATCGCTACCAGGGCGGCCCTGAAGGCTGTGCCTCCGTCGATCCGCTCCGCCGCACTCGGCCTCGGCGCATCGAAGATGCAGACCATCTTCCACCACGTGCTGCCGCTTGCCATGCCCGGGATCCTGACCGGCACGATCATCGGCCTCGCCCATGCGCTGGGCGAAACGGCGCCGCTGCTTCTGATCGGCATGGTCGCCTTCGTGGTCGACTTTCCGGGGTCGCCGCTGGAGCCATCCACGGCGCTGCCGGTGCAAATCTACATGTGGGCGAACGAGGCCGAGCGTGCCTTCGTCGAGCGTACGTCCGGAGCGATCATCATTCTCCTGATCTTTCTCATCTTCATGAATCTCGGCGCAATTCTCTTGCGGCGTCGCTTTGAGCGTCGCTGGTAGTGGGGTAAGAACTATGAACATCATGTCGGAAGCTGCAGTCGAAAAGGCTCTTGACCAGAAAATGAATACGGTGCCTTACAAGATGATCGGCAATGATGTGTCGGTCTATTACGGCGAGAAGCGCGCGCTCTTCGACGTCAATCTCAACATCCGCGAGAACACGGTCACGGCGCTGATCGGTCCCTCCGGTTGCGGCAAATCGACGTTTCTGCGCACTTTAAACCGCATGAACGACACGATCGAGAACTGCCGCGTGACCGGCAAGATCACGCTCGACGAGGACGATATCTACGATCCGTCGATCGACGTGGTGGAATTGCGTGCCCGCGTCGGCATGGTGTTCCAGAAACCCAATCCGTTTCCGAAGTCGATCTACGACAATGTCTCCTACGGGCCGCGCATCCATGGCCTGGCCCGCACCAAGGCCGAACTCGACGAGGTCGTGGAAACGAGCCTGCAGAAGGCCGGGCTCTGGAACGAGGTGAAGGATCGGCTGCAGGAGCCGGGCACCGGACTTTCCGGTGGTCAGCAGCAGCGCCTCTGCATCGCCCGCGCCGTCGCGGTCAGCCCGGAAGTTATCCTGATGGACGAGCCCTGCTCGGCGCTCGATCCTATCGCGACCGCGAAGGTCGAGGAACTCATCCACGAATTGCGGGCGAATTTCACCATCGTGATCGTCACCCACTCGATGCAGCAGGCGGCGCGTGTGTCGCAGCGCACGGCCATGTTCCATCTCGGCAATCTCGTCGAGGAGAACGATACCGACAAAATGTTCACCAACCCGGACGATCAGCGCACCCAGGACTACATCATGGGCCGTTTCGGCTGATGGCGGAGAGGGGCGGCGCTTTTCCGTCTCTCCCGGCTTAAGATCGACCGAGCCCATTCAGAACAGCGCGTCTCCCGAGGAAACGAATATGTCTCACGCACACATCATGTCCGCCTTCGACGAAGAGTTGAAGTATCTCACGCGCCGCATCTCCGAGATGGGCGGTCTCGCCGAGCAGATGGTCGCGGATTCCGTCCGTGCGCTCGTCAATTCCGATCTTGCTCTCGCCCAGAAGGTGATCTCCGACGACACCATTCTGGACGACGCGGAGCGGCAGATCGGCGAAAAGGCGATCGTCACCATTGCCAAACGCCAGCCCATGGCCTCGGATCTGCGGGAGATCATGGGTTCTATCCGTATCGCCGCCGACCTGGAGCGCGTAGGCGACCTCGGCAAGAACACCGCAAAGCGCGTGATTGCCGTTGCCGGTTCAGGCATACCGCGCAAGCTTGCGCGCGGCCTCGAACACCTGGCAGAGCTCGCACTCGTTCAGTTGAAGGAAGTCCTGGACGTCTACGCCTCCCGTTCGCCGGAAAAGGCGAACAGCATTCGCGAACGCGATGAAGAGATCGATGCGATCTACACTTCGCTGTTCCGGGAACTGCTGACCTATATGATGGAAGATCCGCGCAACATCACGCCGTGCACGCATCTTCTTTTCTGCGCCAAGAACATCGAGCGTATCGGCGATCACGCGACCAACATCGCCGAAACGATCTACTACATGGCGACAGGCGCCCAACCGCAGGGCGAACGGCCGAAGGACGACATGACGTCGACACTGGGTTCCGTGACGGACTGAGATCGCCCGGCATCCGGTGCTATGCAGAATTTGTTCCGGCCGCCTTGGCGCGGCCTACCACCGTGCGCGGCGGCATGACGGCTGTCGCGTGTAGGAAGGAGTCCTACTGAATGTTGCCGAAGATTGCCGTAGTCGAAGACGAGGAAGCCCTGAGCGTTCTCCTGCGCTACAATCTCGAAGCAGAAGGCTTCGAGGTCGATACGATCCTTCGCGGCGACGAGGCGGAGATCCGCCTGCAAGAGCGCCTGCCCGACCTTCTCATCCTCGATTGGATGCTGCCGGGGGTTTCCGGCATCGAGCTCTGCCGCAGGCTGCGCCAGCGGCCGGAAACGGAGCGCCTGCCGATCATCATGCTGACAGCACGCGGCGAGGAGAGCGAGCGCGTGCGGGGCCTTGCCACCGGCGCCGACGATTACGTCGTCAAGCCTTTCTCCACGCCGGAACTGATGGCGAGGGTCAAGGCGATGCTCAGGCGCGCCAAGCCCGAGGTTCTGTCGACGCTCCTGCGCTGCGGCGATATCGAGCTCGACCGGGAGACGCACCGTGTACACCGCCGCAGCCGTGAAGTGCGCCTCGGCCCGACGGAATTCCGGCTGCTCGAATTCCTCATGTCCTCACCGGGACGGGTCTTCTCCCGTTCGCAGCTCCTGGACGGCGTCTGGGGGCACGACATCTATGTCGACGAGCGGACCGTGGACGTCCATGTCGGACGTCTGCGCAAGGCACTGAACTTCTCCAACATGCCCGACGTCATCCGGACGGTGCGCGGCGCGGGCTATTCCCTGGAGAGCTGAGGCTGAAGGTCGCTGTCGCCTGTGCCGGCTTGCGGCATGGCAAAGAAAAAGGGGCCTTTCCGGCCCCATTTTCACTTGTGTATCCTGAACGGGATGAGGCAAGACGCCTTAGGGCGGGATGAGGAAAAATGTGTGCGGGTTTCCGCCCGCCCCGCGTCTCTACTTCTTGGAATCGATCACGTTCATGTTTTTAGGTCGATCCGACCTAAAAACATCGTGATCTAGCGCATGCGCCGGCGCTCGGCAGAGGGCTGATAGGCCAGCCGGGCATGAAAGGTGCAATAGGGAGAGGCTTCCGGGGAGTCGTTGCCGCAAAAGTGGAACTCTTCCTTGAGCGGGTCGCCGATCGGCCACTTGCAGGTGCGTTCGGTAAGCTCCGTGAGCTCCAGCCGCCGCGACATCGGCAGGACGATGTTCCTGTCGATTTGCAGCTCCTGGTCGATTGCCAGGTCGACTGCGAGCTCTTCCTTGAGGGCGGTTGCACCGGCCGTGCGGGTCACGGTGCGGGTTACCGAACGCGCAGCATAGTTAGGTGCGCGCGGGGCAGACGTCGCCCGTTTGGGGCGGGCTGCAGCGGTCGTGCTTCCGCCGGCCTTGGCGCGCCCGGGCAGGCTCAGCCGATGAACCTTGCCGATGACCGCGTTGCGGCTGACGCCGCCCAACTGCGCCGCGATCTGGCTGGCGCTCAGGCCCTCCGACCACAGCTTCTTCAGTTTCTCGACCCGCTCGTCAGTCCAGTTCATCTCTGCACTCCCCGTTCTCGGCGTTGGGATGGCGGAATCCGTCACCGCTCTCCGGGAAAAACCCGAAGATTCAACGCGATAATACTTTTGGTGACTAGGTCCGCCGCATGCGTCTAGTAATTGAATGTTAACCTACCGGCAGGGTGACTCCGTGGCAAGAGTCGCCGGAATCGCGCCGAATCGATTTCGCGGTTTTCCCCAACTTGCTGTCGGACCGTTGCATTTTTGCAAGTCCCATAGTGCGATTTTTTCGCGCTTCGGAATCGGTCTCCGCAAAGCGCCTGAAAACCGTGGTTTTGTTGACATCGCGGTGCGAAATGGGAATAGTGCCTCTCGCCGCCGCAAGGCGGCATTTTTGATTTTTATCGGGCCGAACGGTCCGATGCCGCCGCCGGAATGAAGGAGAGCTCGACATGCCTGCAACCACGCCGCTTTACGACACCTATCTGCGCGCGCCGTTGCGTTTCGAGCGAGGTGAAGGCGTTTGGCTGATCGCCGAAGACGGCACGCGCTATCTCGATTTCGCTGCCGGTGTCGCCGTGAACTCGCTCGGCCATGCCCATCCTCATCTCGTCGAGGCGCTGAAGGCGCAGGCCGACAAGGTCTGGCATCTGTCCAATCTCTACGAGATTGCGGGGCAGGAAAGCCTTGCGCGGCGGCTGACCCAGGTGACCTTCGCCGATCGGGTGTTCTTCACCAATTCGGGTGCTGAAGCGCTCGAATGCGCGATCAAGACGGCGCGGCGCTATCATTTCGCCAAGGGGCACGTCGAGAAGTTCCACGTCATCACCTTCGAAGGTGCTTTCCACGGCCGCACACTCGCGACGATCGCCGCCGGCGGACAGCAGAAATACATCGAGGGCTTCGGGCCGAAGGCGCCGGGCTTCTATCAGGTACCCTTCGGTGATATCGGCGCGGTCAAGAACGCGATCAATGAAGAAACCGCCGCGATCCTCGTCGAGCCGATCCAGGGCGAGGGCGGCATTCGGCAGGCCTCGAAGGAGTTCATGCAAGGGCTGCGGGAGATCTGCGACGAGTTCGGCCTGCTTCTGATCCTCGACGAGGTCCAGTCCGGGGTCGGCCGGACCGGCAAGCTCTTCGCCCATGAATGGGCGGGCATCAAACCCGATATCATGGCCGTCGCCAAGGGCATCGGCGGCGGCTTCCCGCTTGGCGCCTGCCTTGCGACGGAAGCGGCGGCCGCCGGCATGGTGGCGGGCACGCATGGTTCGACCTATGGCGGCAACCCGCTCGCGATGGCGGTCGGAAATGCCGTGCTCGACGTGGTTCTCGCCGAAGGCTTCCTGGACAAGGTGCGCGAGGTGACCCTCGTCTTCCGTCAGGGACTCGCTTCGTTGAAGGATCGTTTTCCGGATGTGGTCGAGGAAATCCGCGGCGACGGGCTGATGCTCGGCATCAAGGCGAAGGTGCCCTCCGCGGACCTTTTGAAGGCCATCCGCGCCGAGAAACTGCTCGTCGTTCCGGCCGGCGAAAACGTGCTGCGCCTGTTGCCGCCGCTGATCACAACCCCGGCTGAGGCGCGCGAAGGACTGGCACGGCTCGAACGCGCCGCGGAGGCGGTGAGGGGCAAGAGCGGCGACGCCGCGACTTGAATGCCCCGACGTTTCGGATCGAACCGGACCGGGGTCGACAAACGGATTCTACGACAGGAAACAGGCAGTATGACCAGACACTTCCTCGATCTCTCGGCCATGACGGCCACCGATCTCAGGACCATCATCGACGATGCGCGCGTCCGCAAGTCGGCGACCAAGGCGGGGACTGCCGAGAAGCCGCTTGCCGGCAAGATGCTCGCGATGATCTTCGAGAAGCCGTCCACCCGCACGCGTGTTTCCTTCGATGTCGGCATGCGCCAACTCGGCGGGGAGACGCTGTTTCTGTCGGGTACCGAAATGCAGCTCGGCCGGGCGGAGACGATCGGCGATACGGCGAAGGTCCTGTCGCGCTACGTCGACGCGATCATGATCCGCACGACCGACCACCGCCGGCTTCTGGAGATGGCGGAGCATGCGACCGTGCCCGTCATCAACGGGCTCACCGACGATACGCACCCGTGCCAGATCATGGCTGATATCATGACCTTCGAAGAGCACCGGGGACCGGTCAAGGGCAAGACGATCGCCTGGACCGGCGACGGCAACAACGTGCTTCACTCGCTGATCGAAGGCTCGGCGCGCTTCGGCTACCGCATGAACATGGCCGTGCCGCTCGGCTCCGAACCGCATGACAAGTTCCTGAACTGGGCGCGCAACAACGGGGCCGAGGTCCTGCTCAGCCACGAGGCCGAGCAGGCGGTCGCCGGTGCGCATTGCGTCGTCACCGACACCTGGATCTCGATGAACCAGGAACATCGCGCCCGCGGTCACAACGTCTTCCAGCCTTACCAGGTCAACGGCGCGCTGATGAAGCACGCAGCGCCGGACGCGCTGTTCATGCATTGCCTGCCGGCGCATCGCGGCGAGGAAGTGACCGACGAGGTCATCGACGGTCCGCAGTCGGTGGTCTTCGACGAAGCCGAGAACCGGCTGCACGCGCAGAAATCGATCCTCGCCTGGTGCATGGGCGCGGTCTGACGGCTGGAGGCGGGCGTGAGGCGTTCTCTTGAAATCTGCACGGTGCAACACAATCTAGGGCGGTGAGCGGGGGCTTCCGATCATCAAATCGGCCAGTCGCCCCACGCCGGCTATCACGCGCTCGGCGCCTTGGGGCGCTTCGTGGCAGAGCAATGCCGGCGGAGAAATTCGTCCATGACGGGATCAAATGGAATGGCGGACGGTTGTACCGGTGCGCGCCGGTGCACTCGATGCAGCCGTATCGGACATCGAGAGGAAGCGAGCGGTTCCATCCGAGTCCCGCATGCAATTTTTAGAATGGGTCCTGGCCACAATCCCGGATTGAAGCGATCCGCGTGATCATGGTCGAGGCAAGGAGCAAGCGATGACAGAAACAGCGCCGGGACTTGGCGAGTTCGATTTTGCCGGTGACGATCAGGTCGTGCCCTTTCAGGTCGAGGGACTGGACGTGCGCGGCCGCGCCGTCCAGCTTGGTCCGATGCTCGACGCCATTCTCGAGCGGCACGCTTACCCGCTTCCCGTGGCGCGGCTTGTCGCCGAAACAGTGGTGCTGACGGTCCTGCTCGGCACGTCCCTGAAATTCGAAGGCAAGCTGATCGTCCAGACACAGGGCGATGGGCCGGTCGATCTCGTGGTTGCAGATTTTTCGACGCCGGACCGCGTCCGCGCCTATGCCCGCTATGATGAGGAGGCGCTCGCCGAAGCTGAAAAGAGCGGGCGCGTACAGCCTCATGAATTGCTAGGCAATGGCGTCCTCGCCTTCACGATCGACCAGGGTACGCATACGCAGCGCTATCAGGGCATCGTCGCGCTTGACGGGGCGACGCTCGAGGAGATCGCCGGCGCCTATTTCCGCCAGTCGGAGCAGATACCGACCAGGGTGCGCCTCGCCGTTGCCGAGCTTCTCGACAAGGACGAGAACGGCAAGCCGCGGCACCGCTGGCGCGCCGGCGGCATGGTCGCGCAGTTCCTGCCCGACGCGCCGGACCGGATGCGTCAGGCGGATCTGCCGGGCGGCGATGGTGACGAAGTCGACGAGGACTTCTTCGACGAGGACGACCTCTGGGCGGAAGCCAAGGTGATGGTGGAGACGATCGACACCGATGAACTCACCGATCCGACGGTCGGTACCGAGCGATTGCTGTACCGTCTGTTCCATGAGCGCGGCGTCCGCGTCTATGAGCCGCAGGCGGTCTACGATCGCTGCAGCTGTTCGCGCGAGAAGATCAGGGACGTCCTGATGGGCCTCGGCAACGAGGATATCGAGGCCAGCGTCGAGGACGGCCTGATCAAGGTGACTTGCGAGTTCTGCTCGACGACCTATCGCTTCGAGGCGAGCGAAGTGCGTTCCCAGTAAGGCAAGCGCGTCGGATTAATTGAGGGTACGGACCAGGCCCGGTGAATCGAGCGAGAAGGCGGGGATGGCGACATCGAAAGTCTCCCCGCCTTCCGCCTCCATGCTGTAATGGCCGAACATCACGCCGGAGGGCGTATCCAGAGGGCAGCCCGAGGAGTACTCGTAGGTATCGCCGGGATTGAGCAGCGGCTGCTCGCCGATCACGCCGGGGCCGCTCACCTCGTCCACCTGCCCGTTCTCGTCGGTAATGTGCCAGTAGCGGGTCATCAGCCGGACCGCGAGCTCGGAATGGTTCGCTATGATGATGCGATAGCCCCAGACATAGCGGCCGTCATCGGGATCCGACTGTTCTTCCAGGTAGTACGGCTCGACCGTCACTTCGATGTCGCGTGTCAGCGCGCGGTACATGTGCAACACCCTGTTTCAAATCCGTACGCTATTCTACAGCAATATGGTTTCGTCAAGAATAACGGCGGGATTGTGCAAGTGGTATCAAATTCCCTGGAGCGGGATGAGGAAAAGTGTGCTCGGTTTTCCGCCCGCATCACGCTCCAACTTCTTGGAATCGATCACGTTCATGTTTTTAGGTCGATCAACCTAAAAACATCGTGATCTAGGAGGCAAACGGCTATGCTCGATGGCGCCTTTCGCAAGCGTCTCGATCCGGTTCTGGACAGGCTCGGCGCCGCACTGGCCGGCCGCGGGGTAGGCGCGGATGCCGTCACGGTCCTCGGCTTGTGCCTTGGTCTCGCGGCAGCCCTGCTCGTCGGTCTCGGCGCTTATCTGCCCGCCGCCGCCCTGATCCTCGTAAGCCGGCTTTGCGACGGTCTTGACGGAGCCGTTGCCCGCGCGAGCCGGAAAACGGACTTCGGCGGCTTTCTCGATATCGTCCTCGATTTCACCTTCTACGGCGCCGTTCCCCTTGGTTTCATCATCGCAGATCCGCCCGCAAACGGTCTTGCCGGCGGGTTTTTGCTCTTCGCCTTCTATGTCAATGGCGCGAGCTTCCTCGCCTATGCCGTGATGGCCGAGAAGCGCGCCCTGACGACCGAGGTGCGCGGAGCGAAGTCGCTCTACTTCACGACGGGGCTCGCAGAGGCGACGGAGACGATCGTCTTTTTTCTGCTCTCGTGCCTTTTCCCTGGGTGGTTCCCGTTATTCGCAACGGTCTTCGCGCTCGTCTGCCTCTATACCGCGCTGTCGCGGATCGTTCTCGCAAGACGGACATTTCGGCAAGACTGACGACGAAAAGCCCGCTGACGCGGGCTTCGTCATGGTGTCGGTCAGGCGTTTACGCCCTTCAGCGCCCTCGCGAAATCCTCGATGAGGTCTTCGCTGTCCTCGATACCGGCCGAGAAGCGCACCGTTCCGGCGGAGATGCCGAGTTCGGCGCGGGCCTCGTCGGTGAGGTTCTTGTGGGTGGTCGTCGCCGGATGGGTGATCAGGCTCTTGGAATCGCCGAGATTGTTGGAGATCCGGATGATTTCAAGCGCGTTCTGCAGGGCGAAGGCTGCTTCCTTGCCGCCCTTGAGCTCAAAGGCGACCAGCGTCGAGCCGCCGCTCATCTGCTTCGCAATGAGGTCGGCCTGCGGGTGATCCTTGCGGCCCGGATAGATGACGCGGGCGACCTGCGGCTGCTCCGCGAGGAAATCGGCTACGCGGCGGGCGCTTTCGGTCTGCTGGTTGACGCGGAGCGGCAGGGTCTCGATGCCCTTCAGCAGCGTCCAGGCGTTGAAGGGCGACATGGCCGGGCCGGTGTGACGGAAATAGTCGTGCAGGTTCTCGTCGATCCACTGCTTGTCGGAGAGGACCACGCCGCCGAGGCAGCGGCCCTGGCCGTCGATATGTTTCGTCGCGGAATAGACGACGACATGGGCGCCGAGCTCGAGCGGCTTCTGGAACAGCGGCGTGGCGAAGACGTTGTCGACCACCACCTTGGCGCCGATCTGATCGGCGAGCCTGGCGACGCCGGCGATGTCGATCACTTCGAGCGTCGGGTTCGTCGGGCTTTCGAGGAAGAAGACCTTGGTGTTCGGGCGCACCGCGTCTTCCCAGTTCTTGAGATCGCGACCGTCTACCAGGGTGCACGCGACGCCGTATTTCGGCGCCAGCGTTTCCACGACCCAGCGGCAGGAGCCGAAGAGCGCCCGGGCGGCGACGATGTGGTCGCCCGCCTTCACCTGGCAAAGGATTGCCGCAGAAACCGCAGCCATTCCCGAGGCGGTGGCGCGCGCGTCTTCCGCTCCTTCGAGCATGCACATGCGCTTCTCGAACATGTCGTTGGTCGGGCTGCCGTAGCGCGCATAGATGAAACCGTCGGTCTCGCCCTTGAAACGGGCCTCCGCCGCTTCGGAACTGTCGTAGACGAAGCCTTGTGTCAGGAAGATCGCTTCCGAGGTCTCGCCGTACTGGGAGCGGAGCGTTCCGCCGTGGACGAGTTGGGTTGCCGGGCGCCAATTCTTGCTCATGAGAACGTCACTTTCAAAAACAAAAAACCGGCCGCGAAAGGACCGGTTTGACACCCGGCCTTTTTAGCTACTTGTTTAACGTGGCTGCAAGCCGACCGGCCAAATCACCACGGGATAAAGCTCCAATACTGCCTGGCCGCGCTTGCGTCAATTCCCGGAGTTTGGTTTTGTCTGGCTACTGTAAATGAGGATCGGAATGGGGCGCGACACAGGGATTTTGGCCGACCGCGCAATTGCAGCGCTGTATGCCTCGGGACGACTGAAGAGCGAGAAGGCGCTGGATGATGACCAGATCCAGCCGGCCAGCCTCGATCTTCGCCTTGGATCCAAGGCGTTCCGCGTCCGGGCGAGCTTCATGCCCGGCCCGTCTCATCTGGTCGCCGACAAGCTCGACCGGCTGAAGCTGCATGTCGTCGATCTGAGCGAAGGCGCCGTGCTTGAGACCGGCTGCGTCTACATCGTGCCGTTGATGGAAAGCCTTTCGCTGCCGGCAAACATGTCGGCCTCCGCCAATCCGAAGAGCTCCACTGGCCGACTTGATATCTTCACACGCGTGATTACCGACAGGGCGCAGGAGTTCGACAAGATTCCGGCGGGCTATAGCGGACCGCTCTACCTCGAAATCAGCCCGCGTACCTTTCCTATCGTCGTCAGGCGCGGTTCGCGGCTTTCGCAGATACGCTTCCGCATCGGCCACTCGGTTCTTTCCGAACAGGAACTGCTGGCTCTGCACGAAAGCGACGTGCTCGTCGCCAGCGACCGGCCAAACGTCTCCGGCGGCGGCATTGCCCTTTCCATCGACCTCAAGGGCACCGGACCGGACGGCCTGATCGGCTACCGCGGCAAGCATCACACCTCCGTGGTCGATGTCGACAAGAAAGCCCAGCATGCCGTTTTCGACTTCTGGGAGCCGCTCTACAGCCGCGGCCGCGACGATCTCGTCCTCGATCCGGACGAGTTCTACATCCTCGTGTCCCGCGAAGCCGTCCACGTGCCGCCGCGCTATGCCGCCGAAATGACGCCCTTCGACCCGCTCGTGGGCGAGTTCCGCGTCCACTATGCCGGCTTCTTCGACCCTGGCTTCGGCCATGCGTCCGCCGGCGGCAGCGGCAGCCGGGCGGTGCTCGAGGTCCGCAGCCACGAGGTGCCGTTCATTCTGGAGCACGGGCAGATCGTCGGCCGTCTCGTCTACGAGCACATGCTCGAACGTCCGGAGGGACTTTACGGCCTCGATCTCGGCTCCAATTATCAGGCGCAGGGGCTCAAGCTCTCCAAGCATTTTCGCGCCGAGTGAGCATTGTGCTTGACAGATCGCGGCTGTTGAGGAAATTTCCGGTTCTGTCGCGGGTGTAGTTCAGTGGTAGAACGCCAGCTTCCCAAGCTTGATGTCGTCGGTTCGATCCCGATCACCCGCTCCAATTCCTTCTTTCAAAGAGGCGCCATGGCGCTGCTGATTGCCTGGACGTCCATGCTGTCTGCCCTTCTCGTCCCGGGGTTGGCTTTGGCGCAGCCGAAGGAACTGCCCCGGCTGTTCGATGCCCGCGAACGGATTGCCAAGCCGGACCTCAGCGGTCTTGCCAGACTTCGTTTCCTGACCACCGTCGACTTCCCGCCGTTCAACTTCATCGACCAGTCCGGCAAGCTGTCGGGCTTCCATGTCGACCTCGCCCGTGAAATATGCCGTGAGCTCGAGATCGAAGCCAAATGTCAGATCCAGGCAGTGACCTATCCGGAGCTCATGCCGGCCCTCGAACAGGGGCAAGGGGAAGCGATTGCCGCCGGCATTGCCGTGACTTCGGAGTTGAGGCAGCGTTTTGCCTTTTCCCGCGCCTTCATGCAACTGCCCGCCCGCTTCGTCGTCAACACCAAGGCCGCCGGGGCGATCACCGGTCCTGCCGAGCTCGCCGGGAAGCCCGTCGGCGTCGTCTCCGGCACCACGCATGAGGCAATGCTGAAGGCATTTTTTCCGAAGCTCGAACCCAAGGGCTTTCCGGACCGGGACGCATTGCTCTCCGCACTGCGTGGGGGCACCGTCGCGGCCGCGTTCTCCGATGGCATGCAACTATCCTTCTGGGTTTCCGGCAACCTCGCCGGGGGTTGCTGCGCCATGCTGGAGGGCTCCTATTTTTCCCAACACTTCCTGGGCGAGGGACTGACGATCATGAACCGCAAGGCCGAGCCGGCCCTGACCCAGGCGATCGACCACGCTTTGCTGGCGCTCTCACGGAGCGGTAGGATCGAGGAGATCTATCTTCGCTATTTCCCGAATGGGATTTATTGAGGCGGTTCCCCTCGCGGCCATTTCCTTATTTCGGCCCAGAGCACTTCCAGGAAAAGTGTCTAACGGTTTTCCGTCCGGAAGTGCGTCGTTGCAAAGGGCTAAAGCGTTTCAATAAACAGTGAAACGCTTTAGCCGCGCCGGAACGGGAGTATCAGCGACCAAAGGAGCTTCACGGGTGCAACGCGCCCGTAGGTCTTCAGCCCGGTCTCGATCGCATCGTCGCCGCGCGATGGATGGGCGACGTAGGTCGAGAACAACCGGTCCCAGACCGAGAGATTGAAGCCGTAGTTTGAATCGGTCTCCCGCTTTTCCACGGAGTGGTGGATGCGGTGCATGTCGGGCGTGACGATGACGTGGCGCAACAGCCTGTCGGCGCCTTTCGGGAGCCGCAGATTGGCGTGATTGAACATCGCCCCGGCATTGAGCACGATTTCGAACAGGAGAACGGCAAGTGCGGGCGGGCCGAGCAGAAGGATGACCGCGCTCTTCCAGATCATCGACAGCAGAATTTCGAGGGGATGAAAGCGAAGAGCCGTGGTGACGTCGACCCCCGGATCGGCATGGTGGACGCGGTGGATGCGCCACAGGACAGGTATCTTGTGAAACACGACGTGTTCAAACCAGATGGCGAAGTCCAGCGCGATGAAGCCGATCAGGCCGGCAAGCGCCGGGGTGACGCCAAGAGCCGGGAGCACGCCGTATCCGCGTCCCTGAGCCCAGACAGCAACGCCGGTAGCGGCGGCGGGAAAGGCGATGCGAAGCAGGAGGGAGGACAGGACGAGAATAGACAGGTTGGTGATCCAGCGGCGTGCCTTCAGAGCCCGCATCAGCTCCGGCCTCTCCAGCCGCGGATGAAGAAGCTCGAGCGCGGCCAGTGCGGCGAAGGCGGCAGCAAAGGCCGCGAGCCGCCAGGCCGGTTCTGCGAGACCGAAATAGAGCATGCCCCGATCCCCGTTGCATCAACCCGGCCCGCCATATTGTTCCGTGCGGGGAACCGGCAAGGGCCTGTTTCTGAAGCCTACTTGCGGAAGCGCGCGATGGCTCCGCGTTCGATTGCGGCGCAGGCGAGCTTGTCGAGGCCCAACCGGTCGCGCAGCAGCTGCAACAGCCGGATTTCCTCGTTGCGGATACGCTGATCGGCGGCGGCGATCTCGACCGCAAGGGCATAGGCCGTCTCATAGAGCCGCTGCGGCAACGCCTCGCGAACCATTTCGAGTGCGACGTCGAGACCTTCCGGGGCAGCAAGCTGGGCGGCGCATTCGCGGCCGATATGAATCAGGTGATCTTCGTCGAAGCCGTCGAAGGCCGGCAGGAACCGCACGAGCACGCCGATGCGTGCAAACTCGTCGTCGGTCATGTTCCGGTCGACGGCGGACATCATGACCATGACGTGGACAAGGGCTTCGTGCTGGCTGAGACTTGCGGACATCCTGCCTCTCGATCCTTTCGTTGTCCTCATTGGAGCCGCGATACACGACGGGTGCATAACGGGTTGGGCGGACCTGCAATCGTGGGTGACAGTTAAGGACTAGCTCCAAGCCTTACAAGTCCGGCGGGACGTCTTCCGGGATGAAGCTCGCAGCCGGATCGTCGAGCGCGACAGGCGCTCGGGCAAGATCGCGCGGGTCGTCCCCGAAGAAACCGAGCCCGGCGTCCCGGGCGGCCTCGGCCTTCGCCTCGAGCGCCGTGCCCGGCAGCGGCGTCGCCCAGCCGTTGCCGACGAGCCATTCGGCCACGTCCTGGCCACCGACGCTGCACCGGGCGTTCACGGTTTCCGAGGAGCCACCCGCCCCATCGCAGACGAGCGCGCGCCCCCTTAGAAAGTTGCGGAACGCCGTACGCGCGACCATGCCGCAAGGCCAGCTCTTGCCGTTGGCCTCGCAGACCCTCTCCGCCTTTTCGGGTTCGATATCCTCGAGCTGCAGGGTCGTGTCGCCGGATCGGACGAGCCCGGCGGCAAGCGCAACCGGGCGCGGGAAGACGGCGGAAGCGGGCTTTTCCTTTTCCCTGGCGCTTGAAAGCGGCGGCCTCGGTTCTATCCGCTGCAGCGGTTTGGCGACGCCGTCTTCCGGCTGGGCGAAGAGGCCCGGCTCGACCGGCCTGACCGCCACGCGAGATCCTTTGCCGGAGCTGGTATCCGGTTCGGGGGCAGGGGGCGCGGCTTCGGTCCCGGCGGAAGGCTCCTCCGGAGCCGGTTCGTCGACCGCTGCGGCTTCCGGCGTCTCGAGCACGAACTCAGGCGTTGCGGCGCTGTCTCGGTTGCGGATGACCGCGGCCCCGGCCATCAGAATGCCGGCATAAAGGGCGAGGGCGGCAAGCCCGCCGGCGATGGTGAAGAGCCTCGGCCGCATCGAAGGATCCTATTGGCTGGCCCAGACGATCCGGGCAATCCATTCCACGTCGTTCATCTCGAAATTGCGGTTGGGGTGGTCGGGGTTGAGCGAAACGAGCTCGATGCCGCGGGGCGTCTGCCGGGCCAGAACCTTTGCCATCACCTCGCCTCCGCGCGTCTTGACCACGACGCGGTCATTGCGCCGCACCTGCGCGCTAGGGTCGACGATCAGCACATCGCCGTCGCGATAAAGCGGCAGCATGCTGTCTCCTTGAACCTCCAGAGCGTAGGCACCGCCCTGTCGCCGCTCGGACGTGGGAAATTCGATCGTGTCCCAGCCCTGGCCGACCGGAAAGCCGCCGTCGTCGAAAAAACCACCGGCACCGGCCTGTGCGAAACCGATCAGCGGAATGCCCGGCGCTGCCGATGCCTCTTGCGGTCCGCTGCCGGCAGCGTTGGGTTCCATCAGCGCCAGGAACTGATCGACGCTTGCTCCCGTCGCATGCAGTATCTTCGCGATCGATTCGGTAGAGGGCCATCGGTCGCGCCCGTCGGTGGACTGGCGCTTCGATTTGTTGAAGGAGGTAGGGTCCAGGCCCGCCCGCCGCGCAAGCCCCGACGGCGAAAGCCGGTGACGCTCTGCCAATGCGTCGATCGCGCGCCAGATGCTGTCATGTGAGAGCATGTCGACCCATCTTCGGAAGGAGAGACGATGCGGGCGGCACAGCAGACCGTTCCGCGCCTGCGAATACATTAGCCAAGCGCCGGACGAGCGTAAAGGAGAGCGAGGAAAATAGTCCTTCCTTCGACTCCAAATCCCATTAGAGGACAAGCATACGGCGGATCCCCTTTGCGCCTCTGACGGCGCGCGCGGCGCCGTATGGTGAATTCGCGCGCAGCTGTGCTAAGTCTTCAGGAGCTTCACTCCGAACCAAGAGGCGTGCTTGCTTGCAAAGCTGAGATCGGAACGGCATCTCATAGCCGCTTTTCTTGCTGCTCTTGCCGGCTTCGCGGTCGAGCATCACCTGCTCGAGGCCGGTCGCGCCGCATCGCTCATCGGTGCGGCCCTAATGGTGGCGGCGATCGTGCTTGCTTCCATGCGGGTCGCCCATCATGCCGAGGTGCTTGCCGCGAAGGTGGGCGATCCCTACGGCACGATGATCCTGACGCTTTCGGCGGTGCTGGTCGAGGTCGTCATCCTCGCCATCATGATGACCGGCGAGACCTCGCCGACTCTGGTGCGCGATACGATCTATTCGGCAGTGATGCTCGATATCAACGGGATCCTGGGACTTGCGGCGCTGCTCGGCGGCCTCAAACATGGCGAGCAGCCCTATAACGACGATTCCGCGCGCACTTACAGCGTCATGATCCTCACGGCCATGGGCATTTCCATGCTCGTCCCCGAATTCGTGCCGCAGTCGAAATGGCACTACTATTCCGCCTTCACCATCGGCGCGATGATCGTGCTCTATACGTTGTTCCTGCGCATGCAGGTTGGCGTGCACAGTTATTTCTTCAGTTACAGCTACCCGCGGGCCAAAGCGGGAACCGCGGCAAGCCGGCTGGAGGGCGAACCGGTGCTTCCTTCCGTCGTCGTTCTCGTCCTGGGCGTGGTCGTGATCGGCTTCCTCGCCGAAATCATGTCGGGGCTGCTGTCGGCCGGGATCAAGGGCACGGCGGCGCCGCCGGCCCTTGCCGCGATCGTCGTCGCGGCGATCTCCGCTTCGCCCGAGGTCATGACGGCAATGCGCGCCGCGCTCGCCAACCGCATGCAGGCGGTGGTGAACATCGCGCTCGGGGCTTCGCTTTCGACCGTGATTCTGACCGTACCCGTCATGGAGGCAATTGCCCTTTATACGGGCCAGCCCTTCATCATGGCCATGTCACCCGTGCAGACGGTAATGGTTGCGGTGACGCTCGTCGCCGCCGCAATCAATCTCAATGACGGCCAGACCAATGCCATCGAAGGCATGACGCATTTCGTGCTCTTCGCGACCTTCATCATGTTATCGGCCCTCGGGCTTTGATTTTTCAGGCCGGCTGCTCTTCCATCGCCTTGCGCGCCACCACGCCGTCATAGGCGGCTTGCAGCGTTTGCCGCACGGAGGGCCCTTCCGGTTTGGGATCACCGAGGTGTTCGGCGCGCAATTCGCGCATAAAACGCTCCCAGAGCTCGGGGCCGCCCTCCTCCATCAGTTGCGCGCGGATGCTGAGTTCCTCGGTGACCGGCAGGTAGCGCCGGCCCCAGGCGCCGAGATGGGCCATGATCGGCACCAGCGCGATCGCCATTTCCGTCAGGCTGTAGATCGCCTTCTGCTTGTGGCTCGGATCGTCCGCTTTCGTCAGCATGCCGATCTCGACCAGCGTCTTCAGCCGGTCGGCAAGGATGTTGGTGGAAATCCCCTCCTGCGAGCGCAGGAGCTCGCGGAAGTGACGTTTGCCGCCGAAAATCATGTCGCGAATGATCAGGAGGCTCCATTTGTCGCCGAATACTTCGAGCGAAAGATTGATCGGGCAACCCGAGCGATGGTCATCGGTCATTCTGGTCTCTGGAGAAAACGGGAGCGGAGCATCCGCTCTAAAACCGCTTGCATTATTGCACCAGTGGAGCTAACGTGCAACTGATTTCATTTTGCAACCAGTCTCCAGGAGGAGAAGATCATGACCAAAGCTTCTGTCGAACATGCGGACTTCACCATCGAACGCGTTTTCAATTCACCCCCGGAACAGGTCTTCGAGGCCTTCGCCGATCCTGCCGCGCATGACCGCTGGTTCGTCAAGGCCGACAACTGGCCCGTCGCCGAATATAGCCACGACTTCCGCACCGGCGGCCGGGAAAGCGGCCGGTTCAGCCAGGACGGGAAGACTTTCTATTTCAATGAAACGGTCTATCTCGACATCGTCGAGAACCGGCGGATCGTCTCGGCCTATACCATGGCCAAGGACGAGCAGCGGCTTTCCGCGTCGATCGCCACCGTCGACCTCATACCCGAGGGCACCGGCACTCGCGTCGTCTTCACGGAGCAGGGGGCATTCCTCGATGGGCTCGACAAAGTCGAATATCGCCGCGACGGGTGGGAGCAGCTGATTGGATTTCTGGCGGCCGAGCTCGGTGAGAAGGCTGAAGGGGCCTGAAGCCTTCAACACGTTCCTCTCCGGTCATCCGCGGCCTTTTGCAGACGCAAGCCGCACGTTCTCACGACGGCCGGCGGAAACACTGCTGAGGTCCTAAAACTTGATCCTCAACCCCGCATTGGCGGAAAGACGATAGCCTTCTCCGAATTCGGAGAGGCCAGTGCCGGCGCGGACTTCCCCGTAGATGGAATAGGCCGCGTCGCCCCAATCATACGCGCCGCCGATGCCGACCTCCCCGGTCCAATCATCAGGTCTGCTCGAAAACTGTGTTCCGCTCACATTGACCCGCGTTCCACTCAGGAATTCGTGAAAGAGATTGCCGATACCGTAAATCTGCAATTGCCTCGTGTCGCCTGTCTCGCTTTCCCAAGCCACTTCATAATCGATCGTGACCCCGAGCCGGCCGCGCAAGCTGTCGTTGCTGTCGGAAGAAACCACCGCTCCGAACGGGTCGATGAAGCTGTCGAAATTCACCGCCGCGTAACTGAGCTGCGCCTGCGGGGTCGCCGACCAGCCGTTGCCGAGCTGCATCCTCTGCCCCGTTTCGAACCGCAGCGCATATCCGAAGCCGTCGTTCCCTCGGGCAAGCCGCCCGACGACGTCCGAGGCGAGGTCGCTCCGCAACCAGCTTGCCCGTCCCTCCGCGTCGAAATAATACCCCTCATCGCCGTACCAGGTGAGAGTTGCGCCGATGCCGTATCCTTTTGTCGCGATTGTGCCGTCGCCATAAAGAGAGGAGACGTCCGTATTCGCCTCGCCATAGTGCGCCGTCAGCCCTCCCAGCAGCATGCCGTCACGGTTCTCGCTCAAAAGAGCATCGAAGCCGGACTGAAGCATCCAGCGGCTTTCGTCGTAGATCGCGCCGCTCGTGCTTCGCTGCGGTTTGGATTGTGCGAGCCACCCCGCAACGCGCATCCAGACCGGTTGTCCGTTCGTGCAAGTCGGGCCTCTGTTGGCCGAGGCCCCGGCCGCCCATGCGCCAGCATTCGTCTCCATGCAGTAGCGATCGCCGACACGTTGACGCAATGTCGGCAGATCCACAAAGCCGAGCATGGCCCCTGGGTAGCTCTCATAGAGCGGTACGCCCGGCTGGTAAATTGGCAGTTCGACGGTCTCCGGATCGACGGTCTCCGGATCGACGGTCTCCGGATCAACGGTCTCCGGATCGACGGTCTCCGGGTCGACGGTCTCCGGATCGACGGGCACCGGATCGACGGTCCCCGGATCGACGGGCTCCGGATCCGGTGGGGGTTCGTTACGAACGAAGCTCGACTGCAGGAACCAGTCTCCCCCGATCTTCCGAAGCACGTAGCCATAAGCCCCGGCAATGATCGCCCTCTCTCCGGTTTCCTCGAAGACGTAGTCGGAATTGTCCAAGGCAAAGGTGCCATTCGACGCGCCGCCGACATCCACGACCATGATACCGGCGTTTGTCTGCGCGCCGGGCCCGCCGGTATTGTTTACGAACAGCGCAGTTGCCCCGCTCGTATCGCCGCCGACGACAAGCAGGTCCGAAGGGGAAGTGTCGTCTCCAAGATAGGTGTCGATCAGAAGATCCGAGGCGGCAGCATAGTTTCCAGTCGCTGTCAGGCTGTCGCCGGCCGCCATATTCTGAAGGTTGATCGCCCCTTGATTTATCAGATCTCCCGTTATCCTGCGCGAAATCGCCGCTCCGCCGCCAATCCTCAAAACCGAACCGTCTTCGATGAAAAGACCGCTTTGTCCTGTTTCGCCGGTTCCCATGCCGGTCGCGAGATCTCCGGTCAGAGTTAAGTCCGCCATGTCGGTTATCGAGACGCGTTCCCAGTTCGTCAGTGTCGTCCCGTCTACCGACCGCATCCCGCCCGCGAAAGTCAGAGAGTCGATGAAGCCATCGGCAGCCTCCACGTCATCCCCCCCGTCGAAAAGGGAAACGTTGGAGATATCCGCTCCGCTCGAAACATGGGTTTCATCGGAGCCGTCGCCCAGCAATACCCGGCCCCGAGTGACACTGCTCGAATCCAGCAGGACCTGGTCGCTGCCGCCCGTCAAATCGATATCGCCATAGATCCGACCCGAATTTTGCACCCGCGTCTCGTTTTCGCCTTCCTCCAGAATGGCAATGCCCGACATCGCTTCGACGATGCCTGTCTCTGCAATGCTAATAGTACCTGTGACCGTACCGACGAACCCAGGATTTCGGGTGCGTACCACTTGTATGCCGGCGCCCTGTCCTTCCTGTCCTTCCTGTCCACCCTGAACGAGTCCGGCGGCACTAACGGTGAATCTCGGACCCGCCGAGACAAAGATGCCGCTCGATTCGATGCCTGTCGCGGTTGCACGGGCATCTTTTGACTGAACGACTTCCACGGATCCAAACGATTCGGCGTGCAGAGCGGCCACTTTGTCTCCGGTCGCTTCAGCCGTGCCGCCGGTCTGTGCGATGGACGCTAGGCCTGGGCCGATCGCGAGTGCCAAAATCGCGGAACTGCTTTCGATGCCGAACGGTCCCACGCCGCCACTCGTCCTGATGACACCTCCGGACTGTACGACACGCGCATTACCGTCCGACTGATTCAGCTTCAGATCGCTGATCGAAAATCCGCCCGCCTGTGCCAGGACGCCCGCGGAACCATCGCCGCTCGTCGTGACGCTTCCGCCGTTCATGATCGCCGTCGCAGAACCGAATCCGGAATCCACATCGTTGTGCGCGACGATGCCGTCGGAATTATACCCGTTGGTAGTGACCGTTCCGTCCTCGAAGAGAATGGTCGCAGAACCGTTGCCGCCGTTTACCAGCGCGTAGATCCCCTCGGCGTCGGCCGCGGCGGCGCTGGTGCCTGTGGAGATCCGGCCACCGCGTATCACTAATCTTGCATTGCCCGAGGTAGAGCGGCTTACCAGCGCGCTTGCGCCGTTCCCGTCTGTTTGCACGGCCGCCCCTGGTGTGCCGAAGACCACCAGGGAGTTGTTATCGGCCGATCCCGAACCGCCGGCCGGGTCGATAAAAATCTTGCCGCCGCTGGCGGCGAAGACACCCACTCCGCCGGACGTCGTAATCTCGAAGACGTCGCCCGTTACGACAATGGCGTTGTCGAGATTGCCTTGGGCCGACAAACCGAACGCGTTGGTCGTCCCGCCGACGTTGAGTCGCAGGCCGTCGAGAGTAATCAGCGATGAGCCCGCCTGCAGTTCATCGCTTTCGTCTGCGTCCGATGTGGACCTGATTCCGGTCCCGTAGGTCGCCAGTGCGGCATCTATATCGATCGTGGTGAGACCATCTATCCGGATGGAGCCACCTTCTGCTGCAACCAGCCCGACCGAAGTGCCCGGTACTGCGAGGTCAATCGAAGCGTCGCCTTTGACCGTGACGCTGGCGGAGCCGCCGCGCGCAACGACGCCATTTGCGTTGCGATTGGACGTGTGGCGGCGAACCGCAACATTGCCTTCGAAGGTAATTTGCCCCTCGTCGGCATTGACGACGTTTACGCCCCTGGCAGTGGTTTCAGCCGCGACATTAGGTGCGGTCAGCGTCAGCAATGACCCCCTGTCTGACGCTCTGACTGCAGATTGGTTGGGATGGCTGAAGCTTGTCGCGGCGGAACTGCAGCTTGAGCCTTCGTTGGCCTCGACTCGCGTGCCCTCGACGCATGCCGCCGAAGATTCGGTGACATAGACCGCAACGAACACCGTCGCAATGATCGCCGGCGCCACAGCAGCAGCCACGGAGATTGGCCTTTTACCCTTTGTCGAAGAATGTTTCACGTTTCCCTGCGTAAGGGATTGCAATTTCGAATCGCACAATGGAGCCAAGGGTATTTCCTTACCGCCGCCGATGAGATGCTACATTTCCAATAAAGCCACCCAAAAGCTTGCGACTGGGATGCCAAGAAACAACCGTGATCTTCCTTCGACTTTGGAGTGGGATGCAGCGACCTCTCCGCACCGCACACAGCGATGAGATATACGTTTTGTTACTTATACAAAAATAAGTTTATTACATCGGCGGCAGACATAAAGAAAATGGGCCGCTCCAGGAGCGGCCCATGACCTTCTCGGCGAATGGAAGACCTGCTATGCCGCCTTCTGCCCCGCGCCATAAGGGTCGAAGCGCCCGTAGAAGGTCTCGCCCTTTTCCGCCATCTCCTTCAGAAGCGGCGTCGGCCGGAAGTGGTCGCCATAGCCCGCGGCGAGCTTTTCGCAAAGCTCGACGAAGGCTTTCGCGCCCATGCCGTCGATGTAGGAGAGCGTGCCGCCGGTGTAGGGCGCGAAGCCGAAGCCGAGGATCGAGCCGACATCGGCTTCGCGAGGGTCGGTGACGATGCCTTCCTCGATCGTGCGGGCGGCTTCGAGTGCGATCGTCACGAGCAGGCGCTGCTTGAGCACGCCGACCTCGATCTCGCCGGCATTCTTCTGGGGGTAGAGCTCCTTCAAGCCCGGCCAGAGATATTTCCTGGCCGGCTTTGCCGGGTATTCGTAGAAGCCCTTGCCGTTCTTGCGGCCGCGCCGGTCGAGCTCGTCGACCATCTTGTCGATCAGCGCCATGTGTCCGGGATCGACGGCCTTCTCGCCGAGATCGGCAACGGTCCCCTTCAGGATCTTCTGGCTGAGGTCGATCGCCACCTCGTCGTTGAGCGACAGCGGTCCGACCGGCATGCCGGCCATCTTGGCGGCGTTCTCGATCATCGCCGGAGGCACACCCTCGATCAGCATGTCATATGCCTCGTGGATATATCGGAAGACGCAGCGATTGACGTAGAAGCCGCGCGTGTCGTTGACGACGATCGGCGTTTTCCTGATCGCCGCGACATAGTCGAGCGCGATTGCCAGCGCGCGGTCTCCGGTCTCCTTGCCGAGGATCACCTCCGTCAGCATCATTTTCTCGACCGGCGAGAAGAAATGAATGCCGATGAACCGGTCCGGGCGTTTTGAATTCCTGGCAAGGCCGGTGATCGGCAGCGTCGAGGTGTTGGAGGCGAAGATCGCGTCCTCGGCGATCACCGCTTCGACCTTCTCGATCACGTCCTTCTTTACCTGCCGGTCCTCGAAGACCGCCTCGATGACGAGGCCGGCATCCTTGAGATCGCCGTAGTCCGCCGAAGGTGCGATGCGCGAAAGCAGCGCCTCGCCTTCCTCCTTGGTCAATCGTCCCTTACCGATCGCGTCCTTGACCAGGCCTTCCGAATGCGTCTTGCCCTTTTCGGCAGCTTCCATGTCGCGGTCGATGAGAGTGACGGGGATGCCGCCCGCCGCGGTTACATAGGCGATCGAGGCGCCCATGAAACCGGCGCCGACGACGCCGACTTTCTTGAGCTCGGCCTTCGGTACCCCGGCCGGCCGGCGAGCGCCCTTACCGAGTTCCTGCATCGAGACGAACAGCGACCGGATCATCGAGAAGGCTTCGGTCGTCTGCAGGATTTCGGTGAAATAGCGCTGCTCGATCTTCAATGCCGTATCGAAGGGAACCTGCAGTCCCTCATAGACACATTTCAGGATCGCAATCGCGCCGGGGTAATTTCCGTAGGTCTCGCGGCGCAGGATGCCGGAGGCCGCCGGCCAGAGCTGCGCGGAGGCTGGCGTCCAGATGCCGCCGCCCGGCAGCTTGAAGCCCTTCTCGTCCCAGGGCTGCACCGGCTTCAGGCCGTTCCTGATCATCGCCCTTGCAGCCTCGATCAGCTTGTCCGGATCGACCACCTCGTGGACGAGCCCCATGGCCTTTGCCCGCGCCGGCGTCAGCGAGGAGCCGGTCGTCATCATTTGCAGCGCGTCCTGCGTATTGGTCAGCCGCGGAACGCGCTGGGTGCCGCCGGCGCCCGGGAAAATGCCGACCTTGACTTCGGGAAGTGCGATCTTCACCGATTTCGCATTGGAAGCAACGCGGCCGTGGCAGGCGAGCGACATCTCGAATGCGCCGCCCATGCAGGTGCCGTTGATGGCCGACACCCAGGGCTTGCCCGAGGTTTCGAGCTTGCGGAAGAGACCGGTCATCCGGCCGACGAGGTCGAAGAGTTTCCGGCCCGCGTTTTCCGGGTCCTTCTTCTTTTCCTCGGCCTGGAAGGTGAACATCGACTTGATCATCGAAAGGTCGGCACCTCCGGAGAAGGAGGATTTGCCGGAGGTGATGACCACGCCCTTGACGGCAGGATCTGCGGTCGTCTGATCGATAATGGCGTCGAGTTCCTTCATCACCTCTTCGGTGAAGACGTTCATCGACTTGTCGGGCATGTCCCAGGTGACCAGCGCAATGCCATCGGCGTCGGTTTCGATCTTGAAGTTCGTGTAAGACATATTCTCTCTCCCGGGATCGGATCAGACGCGTTCGATGATCGTGGCGGTGCCCATGCCGGCGCCGATGCAGAGCGTCACCAGCGCCGTGTTGAGGTCGCGGCGCTCCAGCTCGTCGAGCACGGTGCCCAGGATCATCGCCCCGGTCGCGCCGAGCGGATGGCCCATGGCGATCGCGCCGCCATTGACGTTGATCTTGTCGTGCGGGATGTCGAAAGCCTGGCAGTAGCGCAGCACGACGGCCGCGAAGGCTTCATTGAGCTCGAAAAGATCGATGTCGGAGAGCTTCATGGCCGCCCGCTTCAGGAGCTTCTCGGTGACGTCGACCGGCCCGGTCAGCATCAGGGCCGGGTCGGAGCCGATATTGGCGAAGGCGCGGATGCGGGCGCGGGGTTTGAGCCCCATGGCTTCGCCGCCGGCCCTGGAGCCGATGAGCACGGCCGCGGCGCCATCGACGATGCCGGAGGAATTGCCGGCGTGGTGGACATAGTTGATGCGCTCGATCTCCGGATGCGCCTGGATGCCGACGGCCTCGAAGCCGCCCATCTCGCCGGGCATCTGGAAGGAAGGGTTGAGCGAGGCCAGTGCCTGCATGTCGGTGCCCGGGCGCATATGCTCGTCGCGGTCGAGAATGACGAGGCCGTTCTGGTCCTTGACCGGGACGACCGAGTTCTTGAAGTAGCCCTTCTCCCATGCATTGGCGGCGCGCTTCTGGCTTTCCACCGCATAGGCGTCGACGTCGTCGCGCGAGAAACCGTATTTCGTGGCGATCAGGTCGGCGGAAACGCCCTGCGGCATGAAATAGGCGGGCAGGTTGACCGAGGGGTCCATGAACCAGGCGCCGCCCGACATGCCGAGGCCGACGCGGGACATCGACTCCACGCCGCCGGCGATTACGATGTCGTCCGCTCCTTGGGCGATCTTCGCGGCGCCGAAATTGACGGCATCGAGGCCGGAGGCGCAGAAGCGGGAGATCTGCATGCCGGGCGCACGCGTCGAATAGCCGGCCTCGAAGGCTGCGGCTTTCGGGATGACCGCACCCGCATCCATGACCGGGTCGACGCAACCCATGATGACGTCGTCGACCGTCGAAGTGTCGAGCCCGTTGCGATCGCGCACGGCCTCGAGCACCTTGGCGGCGAGCCGTACGGAGGGCACCTCGTGCAGCGCGCCGTCCTTCTTGCCACGGCCGCGCGGCGTGCGCACGTGGTCGTAAACGAAGACTTTCGTCATCTCTTGTTCTCCCTTTCGGCGGCGTTTCCTCGGGCCGCGCATTATCAATCGGAGCGGGATTCGCGCGGAAGACCGCTTCTCGCTTACGATCCGGCTCCAGTCTGAAATCAGAACGCGGCCGCGTCCAGCGCCATCATCGTGTCGGCGCCGGTTTCGATGCGGATCTTGCGCAGCGCCGTTTCAGGCAGGATGCGCTCCATGAAGAACCTCGCCGTGATCAGCTTGTTCTTGAGATAGTCCGCGCGCTGCGTTTCGCCAGCGGCAAGCTTCTCCTCCGCGGTCTTGGCCATCTTCGCCCACATATAGCCGAGGACGACGAGGCCGAAGAGATGCATATAGTCGTTCGAGCCGGCTCCGGCATTGTCGGGCTTGGCCATGGCGTTCTGCATGAACCACATAGTCGCCGCCTGCAGGTCGTTCAGCCCTTTCTTCAAGGCCTTGGTGTAGCCGGAGAGCTTTTCGTCGCCGCGGTTTTCTTCGCAGAAGTCGCCGATCTCCTTGAACAGAGCCATGACGGCGCGGCCGCCGTTCATCGCGAGCTTGCGGCCGACCAGGTCGAGCGCCTGGATGCCGTTGGCACCCTCGTAGATCATGGCGATGCGGGCGTCGCGCACATACTGGCTCATGCCGTGCTCTTCGATATAGCCGTGGCCGCCGAAGACCTGCTGCGCCATCACCGCATGATCGAAGCCCTTGTCCGTCAGCACGCCCTTGAGGATCGGCGTCATGAGGCTGAGGACGTCGTCCGCCGCCTGACGCTCCTCTTCGCTGTCTGAACGATGGGCGATGTCCGACTTCAGCGCCGTCCAGAGCGTGAAGGCGCGGCCGCCTTCGTTGAACGCCTTGATCGTCATCAGCGTGCGGCGGATGTCCGGGTGGACGATGATCGGGTCGGCCTTCTTGTCCGGCGCCTTGGGGCCGGAGAGGGAGCGGCCCTGGATGCGTTCGCGCGCGTAGTTCGCAGCGTTCTGATAAGCGACTTCGGCGATCGAAAGCCCCTGCATGCCGACGGCAAGCCGGGCCTCGTTCATCATCACGAACATGGCGCTGAGGCCCTTGTTCTCCGTGCCGATCAGATAGCCGGTCGCATCGTCATAATTCATGACGCAGGTCGCGTTGCCGTGGATGCCCATCTTGTGTTCGATCGCACCGCAGGAAACGCCGTTGCGTTCGCCCGGCTCGCCGCTGGCGTCGAGCGTGAATTTCGGCACGATGAACAGCGAGATGCCCTTTACACCATCAGGCGCGCCCTCGATGCGCGCCAGCACCAGGTGGACGACATTCTCCGCCATGTTGTGCTCGCCGGCGGAGATGAAGATCTTCTGGCCGGAGATCCTGTAGGAACCGTCGCCGTTCGGCACGGCCTTGGTGCGCAGCAGGCCGAGGTCGGTGCCGCAATGGGGCTCCGTCAGGTTCATCGTGCCGGTCCAGGTGCCGTCGACCATTTTGGGCAGATAGGCCCGCTTCTGTTCCTCGGAACCGTGCACCAGGATCGCCGCGATCGCCCCCTGCGTCAGGCCCGGATACATCATAAGCGACATGTTGGCCGCGGACATGAATTCGCCGACGGCGGTGTGGAGCGTGTAGGGCAGGCCCTGACCGCCGAATTCTTCCGGCGCGGCAAGGCCAAGCCAGCCGCCTTCGCGATAAAGATCATAGGCTTCCTTGAAGCCGTCAGGCACGGTGACGGAGCCGTCCTCGTGACGCTTGCAGCCCTCCTGGTCGCCGGAAAGATTGATCGGGAAGAGGACCTCTTCTGCGAGCTTTGCGGCCTCGCCGAGGATCGCGGCCGTCGTGTCCGGCGTCGCATCCGCAAAGCCCGGGAGATTGTGGTAGCGCTCGATGCCGAGCACGTCGTTGAGGATGAACAGGGTGTCGTCGACCGGAGCCTTGTAGATGGGCATGCTTTTCCTCGCCTTGATGTCCTTTCGGGCCGCGCCGCACGGCAGACCCGCTTCCCACTGTGTCGAGCGCGCACCGGTGACGGTGTGCGACTTGGAAGGATGCTATCGAATTTTGACGTTTGCGTAAACGTCAAAATTCCCGCAATGCGAAAGTTTCGCTCCTGCGGCCCGCCGCCTAAATTAGCCATCCTAGCCAGGGTGGCGGCGGGTCGGGCGACAATAAATCGTTAAAAATCGGATCGGTTAACGGCTTATTTACCACGTTTAATGAATTGTGCGCTTTGAGATGGTCAAAGCTGCAACCGGTCCCGTCTTTGCACTGTTGCGGCTTTGCCCAAATCGGCGGTGCCGCCGAAGTCGGGGCGAAAGCCGGGGAAGCCCGGGCTCCTTCGGCAGCTTCGGTGACGGTCGAATTTACAGGGCCAAAGCGACACAGGGGCGAAGAGGCAATGAACGGATCGCGATCCACTTCTCAGCGCATGGGCAGTCCGTCCTATGGCGACCGGCCGTCGCTCGATGCCCTGAACCGCACCATCGAAGGGCTCGAAGCGCGCATCGAAGGACTCATGAGCAGCGTCAGCCGCGAGACGCGGCAGCCGGAGCGGCCGCGTCCGGCCCCAAGCGAGGCGGTCTCCGAAATCATCGACCGCCAGCGGGCGCTCAATGCGGCGCGCGAACGGTCGCCGCTGCGCCAACGCGCTGCGCCGGGCGATTCCGATCGCCTCGCTCCGACCCGCCTTGCGGCGGAGGCACGCTACCAGCCTTCTCAGGCAGCCGCTGCGCCATCGGGACGCTCTTCGGCTGCAGCGGATATCGCCGAGGCGCTGGTCGGACTGAGGCATGAGCTGAAGCGCGATCTCGATGACGGCCTGTCCCGCGAGATGCACGCGCTGCGTTCGGAAATCCGCGGCATAAAGGCCGAAGCCGCCCAGGACCGCCGTTTCGCCGAGGATGTGCGGCACGATATCGAGCGGCTTTCGGCCGGCATCAAGGAACTTGGCCGGCAGGCCTCGCCCGCCGAGGCCGATGCGCTCAGGATCGAATTCGATGACCTGAGGTCCATGCTCGAAGGCCTCGCTCGCGAAGACAGCATGCGCCGCATGGAAAACCGCTGGACCGGCGTCGAGGACCGGTTGAACGCCTTCGACCAGAACCGCGACGATGAGCTGGTGGCGCTCGCCTACCGGCTCGACGAGATCAAGGCGCAGATCAATTCGCTCGACAGGGGCGCCGGAGTCGAGGTTCTCGAGAGCAAGCTCGTCGCGGTCGCCCAGGCGATCGAGATGCTCGGGCGCCAGATCCAGCCGGACGAGCGGCGCCTGGCCCCGCAATTCGCCGATCTCGACAAGCGGCTCGATGAGATCAGCCGGGCGATCGCCGCCGGCAGCCGTAACGTGGCCGGCACCGACGGTTCATTCGCTGATCGTCTGGAGAACAGGCTGGGCGATCTGTCCCGGCAGATCGACACCCTCTCCAATCCTCTCGACTCTGGCCTTGGTGCGCGGATCGAGGCGCTCGCAGCCCGCGTAGAGGATCTTGCCGGCGAGAAGCCAGCGGCCCGTTTGGAAGAGCGCCTGGACCAGCTTTCCGCGGTGCTGGAGCACAGCCGGCAAGGCGCGGAGCCGGATCTTACAGATCGTCTTGCCGACATTTCCCGGAAGATCGAAGCTCTTTCGGGCGACAGCGTCACCGACGCATTGGCTGAACGGCTCGACGATCTCGCCCGCCGTATCGATGGGCTTGCGCGCAATATCGAGCCCTCGGCGGACACGCGCTTCGATCGCCTCGAGGATCGCCTCGCAGGGATTGCCCAGCGCCTGGAGGAGACGCATGCCGCGCCCTTCGACGACCGGCAGGCGCTGCGCAATCTCGAAGCTCAGATCGGAAATCTCTCGGCGCTGATCAGCCAGTCGCACGGTGAGACGGCAGGCGTGCCCGCGGAATTCGAAAGCCGCATGAACACGCTGGAAGACTATCTCGCGACCAGCGACGAATACATTATCGAGGCTGCCCGGCAGGCTGCGGAAGCGGTGATGGAGGCATATTCCAGAAATACCGCACCGCAGATGGCGGCGAGCACCGACATGGCGGCGATCTCGGCGCTCGCCGAGGATCTACGTACATTGGAGGAACTCAGCCGTTCGAGCGACGAACGGACCGCACGCACCTTCGAAGCGCTGCATGAAACGCTCGTCCATATCGCCGAGAAACTGGAGCGGCTGGAAGAGCGGGAGCCCCCGGTTTCTCATGTTCCGATGCCCAAGGCTGCGCCCGTCGAAGCCGCGGGCACTTTGACGAAGGCGGAACGCGACGAAGACGTGGAACGCGCGGCACACGCGCTCGCGGCCGAAAGCGAAACCTCCATCCACGCACCGGTGGCGGCCGCAGCTGAGGCAAATGATGCCGACGAAGTCGCAATGGTCGAAGACGGCGAGATCAAGGTGGAGGCCCGTGCGGCGAAGACGAGCCTGCTTGCCGGTCTGACCCGGCGCTTCGCGCCGAAGCAGAACGAGGCAATGCCGATCCAGGCGCGGCAGATGGTCGAGCCCGCCCCCTCGATCGACCCCTCCGAAATGCTCGCTCCCGAGGACGCCAATCAGCTTCTCGAACCGGGCTCCGGCGTGCCGGACGTCAAGAAGATACTCGAGCGTGTCCGTGCGGGTCAGATGGCCCGCGGCGCGCAGGACGCGAACGAGGGCGAAAAGGCCGACTTCATCGCTGCCGCGCGGCGCGCGGCGCAGCTGGCCGTCGAGGAATCCGATACGCTCAATCGCGTCAAGGAAAGCAAGGCACCATCCGCCGCTGGCGGCGCGTTCGCCCGCCACCGCCGTCCGATCCTGATTGCGGTCGGCGCCGTGCTGCTCGCGATCATGTCCTATCCCCTCGTCAGCACGGTGCTGAAAGGCAAGGAAGCCCCGAGCGCTCCGCCGGTTGCAGCGATCGAGCGCAAGGCAGAGGTTGCGGAGCCGAAGGCCGCCGTCGAGCGCGTCGTCCAAACGGCAGCGCCCGCGAAAATTGGGGAAGAGCCGAGGGCTCCGGCTGGTGCGGAGAAGACGGATGCGCCGGCGACAGCGGCAAAGCAACCGCCAACGCAGCCACCCGCTGCCGAAGCCGGCAAGATTGACAAGGGGACTGGTGGCGCTGGCGACGGCCAGGCGGCCCTGATGAGGCCGGCGGAGGCACAAACGCCTGGACCCATCTCGACCTTGCAGCCGTCTTCAGAAAGTTTAGCCGCTGAGCCGGTCAAGATGAGCGAGATCGTTCTGCCGGAGGGCTTCGGACCGCCCGCGCTCGTAACCGCGGCCAAGGGCGGCGATCCTCTCGCCTTTTACGAAATAGGCGCCCGCTTCACGGAAGGGCGGGGTGTCGAGGAAGATCGGGCGGAAGCCGTCAAATGGTATCAGCGCGCCGCCGACGCCGGCGTGGTGCCGGCCGAGTACCGGCTCGCCAACCTTTATGAGAAGGGCGCGGGCGTTCAGCGTGACGCAGCAAGGGCCAAGGCGCTCTATCTCAAGGCGGCTGCGGCCGGCAATGCCAGTGCGATCCACAATCTCGCCGTCATGCTCGCCGGCGGCCGGGACGGCGCGCCGGATCTCGCCGAAGCGGCCAAATGGTTCGAGAAAGCCGCCAATCTCGGTGTTCGCGACAGCCAGTTCAACCTCGCCGTCCTTTATGCGCGTGGCGACGGTGTGGCCCGCGATCTGGGAGTTTCCTACAAATGGTTCGCTATCGCGGCCCGCGACGGTGACAAGGATGCGGCAGAAAAGCGCGACGAGATCGCCAAGGCGCTGAAGCCCGAGGAGCTTTCAAGTGCCAAGGCAAAAGTCGACGCCTGGAAGGCTCAGCCTCTCGACGCCGGAGCGAACACGGTGGAGGTCCCGGATGCCTGGGTCGGTCCGCCGATCAAGACGGCCACCGTCGATATGACCAGAGCCGTTCGCAACATCCAGGCGATCCTCAACAATAACGGCTTCGATGCCGGCAAGCCGGACGGCCAGGTAGGTCAGAAGACGACTGCCGCGATCAAGGCATTTCAGAAATCGGTCGGCCAGGAGCCGACGGGTGAGATTACCGACGGGCTGGTCCGGGAGCTTCTGAAACGGAACAGCTGAAGCGCTTCAGCTGTCGCGCGCAGGTCGTGGTGCCAAAGGCCGCAGACGTCCCTGCGGGGCCGCTCATGTGCCTGAAAAGGTTGACAGGTCGGGCCCGGGAGCGCATGAGGGAAGTGTCGCCCGTTTCTCCCTCAGGGGCGCGAACGGTCCACCAATACATCCCCGTCCGTGGTTAATCATGTACCACTTCGAAGGATAGCGCCGTGCGCCTCTTCGGGCGCGTGAGGCTTGAGAATAGTGAAACATTGCACAATTCCTCAATTGTTTGCGGTTAGGAATTGTGGAGGAGCAATTTCCGCCCGCACTGCGGGCCGCTGGCATATCGAGGTTCGGCCGTGACGGTCTATCTGCCCATTGCTGAGTTGTCGGTGAACATCTTCATCATTCTCGGCATGGGCGCGGCCGTCGGTTTTCTGTCCGGCATGTTCGGTGTCGGTGGCGGGTTTCTGATCACGCCGCTCCTGATCTTCTACAATATTCCGCCCGTCGTGGCGGTGGCGACCGGCGCCAACCAGGTGGTCGCCTCGTCGATATCAGGGGCGATCGCCCATTTCCGCCGCGGCACCATCGACATCAAGCTCGGCACGGTGCTCTTGTGCGGCGGCCTCGTGGGCGCGACCGTCGGCGTCTGGCTGTTCTCGCTGCTCAGGAGCATCGGCCAGCTCGATCTGGTGATCTCGCTGCTTTACGTGGTACTTCTCGGCTCGGTCGGCACGCTGATGCTGTGGGAGAGCATCGGCGCCATGCGCAAGGCGGCGAAGAACCAGCCGGCGCAGCTCAGACGGCCCGGGCAGCACAATTGGATCCACGGCCTGCCGCTGAAGATGCGCTTCAAGAAGTCGAAGATCTATCTGAGTGTCATCCCCGTGGCCACACTCGGCTTTTCCATTGGCGTGCTGACCTCGGTGATGGGCGTCGGCGGCGGCTTCATCATGGTGCCGGCCATGATCTATCTGTTGCGCATCCCGACCAGCGTCGTCGTAGGCACCTCGCTCTTCCAGATCGTCTTCGTCTCCGCCTACACGGTGATCGTCCAGGCCTCGACCAACTACACCGTCGACATCGTGCTTGCCTTCGTGCTGATGATCGCCGGCGTCATCGGGGCGCAATATGGCGTGCGCGTCGGTCAGCGGCTGCGCGGCGAGCAGCTCAGGGCACTGCTGGCGCTGCTCGTTCTCGCCGTCGGCATCCGCCTGGCGGTGGAGCTCGTCATCCCGCCGAGCGACATTTACTCGGTCGTATCTGCGGCGGGCTTCTGATGCGCTCGCTTCTCCTTCACGCGCTCGTCGCTCTGGTTCTCGCCGTCGCCACTCCGGCCGCAGCGCAGGTTCTGGAGCGCCAGGTCACCAACTTCACCGAGAAGCTCGAGATCGGCATCTCGACGGAAGAGATTGCCATCACCTCCGATTTCCGCGGCGCCGACCTGACGATCTTCGGCGCCATCGATGGTTTCGACGCCCGCCTCCTGGCGCAGGGCAAGTATAATATCATTGTCGTTCTAGAAGGGCCGAAGGACAATGCGACGGTGCGCAAGAAGGAGCGGGTATTCGGTATCTGGGTCAATACCCAGTCGATGACCTTCGAGCTCGTGCCGGAGGCCTACTCGCTTTCGAGTACCCGCGCCATCGAGACGATCGCGCCGCGGCGCGACATCGCCAATATGGGCATCGGCGTCGACCACATGCGGCTGGTGCCGCTCGGCTTCGTCGGCGACGGCAGCACGCTCGGCGAGTTCCGCAACGCCTTCCGGAGGATTCGCGAGACGAGCGGCGTCTATCAGCGCGATCCGGGCGGGGTGCAGTTCATCAGTTCGAGCCTGTTCAAGGCCTCGGTGCGGCTGCCGGCCAACGTCCCGAACGGCATCCATGTCGTACGCGCCTATCTCTTCCGCGACGGCGTCTTTGTCGCCGCCAAGGCTCTTCCGCTCAGGGTGGTGAAGACCGGCCTCGAACAGGCGATTACCCGCGCCGCTCACGATCAGCCGGTGATCTACGGCCTCCTGGCCGTAACCCTCGCCGTCGTCACCGGCTGGGGTGCCAGCCTGCTCTTCCGCAAGGAGTGAGGGAGCCGGTAAACCGTGTTGGCGTTCCATTTTGCCTTATGGCGGTTTAAGGAAGCACGGGCATCGACGGCAAACGATGCGAAACTTGAGGAAACCCCATGAAACCGATTTTCGTGCAACTGCAATGCGCCCCCGGCAAGACCTATGAGGTGGCCGACGAGATTTACCGCAGGGAGATCGTCTCGGAGATGTATTCGACCAGCGGCGACTATGATCTGCTTCTGAAGGTCTATGTCGAGGAAGGCCAGGACATCGGAAAGTTCATCAACGACAATATCGCCAGCGTTCCCGGCATATCCCGCTCGCTGACGACCCTGACTTTCAACGCGTTCTAGAGCGGGGGTGAGGAAAAGTGTGTGCGGTTTCCGCCCGCACCCCGCTCCGACCCTTTTTGAAAATACGCACTTCCGGACGGAAAACCGTTACACACTTTTCCTGGAAGTGCTCCAATCTCACCCGAGAAGGTTGGCGAAGCGCACCGAGTAGATCCGGTCGCGGCCGAGCATATGGGCGACGAGCTGCTGCCGGTCGAAGAGGCCGCTCATCTCACGGTGCCTGAGGTCGAGACCTCCCGTCGTAACCCCGAAAGCAGGCATGACGAGGCGCTTGCCGTCGGTCGCGAAGCAGGCGCGCCTCACCGATCTTTCCCGCCGCCTCACGGTCGCGGAGGGATGGAGGTGGCCGGCGATCTCGCCGATGCCGTCGCGTCTCGAAGGCTCGTGCCGGAAGACCAGGCCGGCGTGCCGGAGCTCGTCCATGGAGGCGCCGGGCAGCCCCTGCGCGCCGTCCGGATCATGATTGCCGTTGATCCATATCCATTCGCGGCCACAGGCCATGGCTGTGATCATCTCGCGGAAAGTGTCCGGCATTGCAGCCGATCCCTTCCGGTCGTGGAAATTGTCGCCGAGGCTGATGACCGTCGCGGGGTCGTGGCGGGCGATGACCGCCTCCAATATCCTGAGCGTCGCGAGCGTATCGTAGGGAGGCAGCATCATGCCGCGCCGGGCAAAGGCGGAGCCTTTTTCGAGATGGAGGTCGGATACGACAAGCGCCCGGCTTTCGGGAAGGTAGAGACCGCCGAGCGGATCGCAGACCGCCGCGACGCCATTGATGGACGTGCGCGCGTGCAGGGATGAGTTGACGGCAGGCGATGTCGCGTAGATGAGCCGATGCATGGTCATTGCGGTGTTCTTGTGTGTGGGCGAAGGGCAAGGTCTGGGGAGGGGTCTTGCCGGGCAGGGCCTGGGGAGGATTTTCGCTCTCTCATAATTCTCTCATCCTTCCGTACCGTGACCGCCCATCGCCTCGTTGATCAGATCGTCGGCCGCTTCCGTGAGCAGGAAGTCCTGGGCTTCTCCATGCACCGATTCCCGCCCGATCTCCAGCATTACCGGTATGGCAAGCGGCGAGATCTGATCGAGCCTGCGATGGGTGATATGGCCCTTGATCCGCTTGAGCATGGAGCCGAGGCGGCCAATGTCCAAAAGTCCCGTGGCCGCGTCGTTGCGCGTCGCCTCGAGGAGAATGTGATCCGGCTCGTGCGCGCGCAATACGTCGTAAATGAGGTCGGCGGAAACGGTGATCTGCCGACCGGTCTTCTCTTTGCCGGGGTGGCGCTGCTCGATGAGCCCGGCGATGACCGCGCAATTGCGGAAGGTACGTTTCAGGAGGAAGGATTCGTTCAGCCACGCCTCCAGATCGTCGCCCAGCATATCCTCGTCGAAGAGCTGGCCAAGCGATGGCGCCCGAGCCCGGAACGCGAAGCCCATGTCGTCCAGCGCCCAGACGGCAAGCGAATAGTCGGTCGCCACGAAGCCGAGCGGCTTTAGGCCGGCACGGTCGAGACGGCGGGTAAGGAGCATGCCGAGCGTCTGGTGGGCGAGCCTGCCTTCGAAGGCGTAGATGACCATGTAGTGCCGGCTGCCCCGCGGGAAGGTCTCGATCAGGAGTTCGTCGTCGCGCGGAAGCATCGACACGTCGCCCTGCAGCGCCAGCCAGTCCCTGACCTGGTCGGGAAGACCCGCGCGGCGGGCCGGATCGGCAAGCATCTTTCTCACCTGTGCTGCGAGATAGGTGGAGAGCGGAAACTTGCCGCCGGCATAACTAGGCACCTTGGGATCGAAGGAAAAGGCCTGCGAGACCAGGCACTCGTTCTCGCGGATGCCTTCGAAGCGCAGCACCTTGCCGGAAAAGAGGAAGGTGTCGCCCGGGGAAAGCATTTCGAGGAACGATTCCTCCACTTTGCCGAGCGACATGCCGCCGCGGCCAAGCGAACCGCGCTGGTTGCGCTTGACCATGCGGATGTTCAGCATCGGCGACTCGACGATCGTCCCGACATTGAGGCGGTATTGCTGTGCAACCATCGGGTTGGAGACCCGCCAGAGCCCATCCTGCGTCTTGCGGATGCGGGCATAGCGCTCGTAGGTGCGCAGCGCGTAACCGCCGGTGGCGACAAGATCGACGGCACGCTCGAAGGTTTCCCAGGGAAGCTGGGCATAGGGCGCGGCGCTGATCACCTCTTCATAGAGCTCCAGCGCATCGAAAGGCTGCGCGCAGGCCATGCCGAGGATGTGCTGCGCCAGCACGTCGAGCGCACCCTTGCCGATCGACGGCGTGTCCTGGGCGCCGACGTAATTGGCGTCGAGCGCCGCCTGGCACTCCATAACCTCGAAACGGTTGGCCGGAACCAGGATGGCGCGGCTCGGTTCGTCCATGCGGTGGTTGGCGCGGCCGATGCGCTGCGCAAGCCGGCTTGCTCCCTTCGGCGCCCCGACATGGACGACCAGATCGACGTCGCCCCAGTCTATGCCGAGATCGAGCGTCGACGTGGCGACGACGGCGCGCAGGCGGTTTTCGGCCATTGCCGCCTCGACCCTGCGGCGCTGGGCGACATCGAGAGAGCCGTGGTGCAGAGCGATCGGCAGATTGTCGTCGTTGATCGTCCAGAGTTCCTGGAACAGCATCTCGGCCTGGCTGCGAGTGTTGACGAAGAGCAGCGTCGTGCGGTGTTTCTTGATTGCGGCGTAGACGTCCGGGATTGCATAACGCGCCGAATGCCCGGCCCAAGGCACCTGGTTCTCGGTCCGCAGGATGGAAATCTCGGGTTTTGCGCCTCCGGAAACGGTGATCAGCCCCGCATGGTTCTCCCTGGCGAGAGATTGAGCGACCAGCCAGCGCTGCAGATCCATCGGATCGGCGACCGTAGCCGAAAGGCCCGTCGTCTGGAGACGGGGCGCCAGGCGGCGCAGCCGCGCGAGGCCGAGCGAGAGGAGATGGCCGCGCTTCGACAATACCAGCGAATGCAGCTCGTCCAGCACCACATAGTGCAGGTTCTTGAAGAAGCGCTCCGCCTCGCCATTGGCCAGAAGCAGCGCGAGCTGCTCAGGCGTCGTGAGCAGTATGTCGGGCGGGTTGAGCTTCTGCCTCTGCCGCTTGCTCTGCGGTGTGTCGCCGGTACGGTTTTCGATGCTCACCGGCAGCCCCATCTCGCCGACCGGTTTCATGAGGTTGCGCTCGATGTCGACGGCAAGCGCCTTGAGCGGCGAGATGTAGAGCGTGTGGATGCCGGTGAAGGGCGCGCCGGGCGGGATCCTGCCGCGCCTGGTGATGTCGACGAGCGAAGGCAGAAAGCCGGCGAGCGTTTTGCCGGCCCCGGTCGGCGCGATCAGAAGCGTGCTCTCGCCCGCCTCGGCGCGTGACAAAAGTTCGAGCTGATGGGCGCGCGGACGCCAACCCTTTTCGGCGAACCACCGGAGAAAGGGTGCCGGCAACGTCAGGGCGTCGCCTTCCGGCGACGGAGAATCGATCCTGTCCACGGAGAACAAAGGTAGATCAAACGCGGCAAAAGAGAAGCCGGCATTCTTCGTGCTAGTGCAAGGATTGACTCGAAATGCAAATCGTGGATAAATTTTATCTACGATAGGAGGCGCAGATGAAACTCGGCGACGGCGTCGAACAGGCCATTCACAGCGTGACGATGATGAGCTGTCTTCAGCCCGGCAGTACCCTGTCGGCCGCGGCGCTTGCCGAGTTCCACGGCGTCTCGACCAGTTACCTGCTGAAACATCTGCAGGCGATGTCGGGGGCCGGACTGCTCGAAGCCGTGCCGGGGCCGAAGGGCGGCTACCGGCTTGCACGCGCGCCCGAGAAGATCACCCTGCTCGATATCGTCCTCGCGGTGGAGGGGCCGGAGCCGGCCTTTCGCTGCAACGAAATCCGCCTTCGCGGCCCCAAGCCCTATTCCTGCAAACCGGCCGCGCCGTGCACGATCAATGTCGCGATGCTCAGGGCCGAGCAGGCCTATCGCGCCGAACTCCGGCGCGTGACCATCGCCGCCATCATGGCCGACCTGAAAGCTATCGACCGCGACGGGGCGATCGCGGCGCGAACGAACGGTTTTCTCGCCCTTCATGAACGGAAATCGGGCAACGCCGCCTGATGTGAATCATCATCCAATCAGCCAAACAGGAGAAGATCATGCAGTCACGTCTGAATTTTGCGAAAGCCGCTCCGGACGCCTACAAGGCGGTCGCCGCGCTCGACAGCTATGTCAAAGGCTCGGGAATCGAGCCTCGCCTTATCCACCTGATCAAGCTGCGCGCATCGCAGATCAATGGCTGCGCCTATTGCGTGGACATGCACACCAAGGAGGCGCGCCACAGCGGCCTCAGTCAGCAATGGATCAACCTCGTCTGTGTCTGGCGCGAATCGCCGCATTTCGACGAGCGCGAACGGGTGGTCCTCGGTTGGACCGAGGCGCTGACCAATGTGGCCGAGACACGCGCGCCCGACGAAGCCTATGAGGCGCTCAAAGCGCATTTCAACGAGGAGGAAATGACCAAGATCACCGTCGCGATCGGCGCCATCAACGTGTGGAACCGGCTGTGCGTCGGCTTCCGCGCCTTGCCCCCGATCGACGCGCCGGCCGTGGCCGCTTAGAGCGGAATGAGGAAAGTGTGCGGGTTTCGGCCCGCACCACCTCTAATCTCTCGATGCTGCACAATTTCCGGAAGCGATCTGGGCGTTACAGCGCGATATAGCGGTCGGCGCGGTGGTTGATCGCCACGAAAAGGTTGAGGACGACTGCGCCGAGCACCGACCAGATGACGACCGTTGGCGTCGTCACGAAGAATGCTGCCGCGAGAACGATCATGTCGATCGCGAGTTGCACCAGACCGGCGCGAATGCCGAAACGCTCCTGCAGGTAGATGCCCAATATGCCGACGCCGCCGAGGCTCGCGCGGTGGCGGTAGAGCGCCAGGAGACCGTATCCGAGGAGAAGGCCGCCGATGAGAGCGGCCCAGCCCGGATGAATCTGCCCGATCTCGAAAAGACGGGATTGCATATCGGTCAGCAACGAGGTGAGCGCGATGGCAATGAAGGTCTTGAGCGTGAAGGCCGGTCCGAGCCGCTTCAGCGACAGGTAGAAGAATGGCAGATTGAGGAGGAAGAAGGTGAGACCGAAGTTCACGCCCGTGGCGTAATGCAAAAGGAAGGCGACGCCGGCGGTGCTGCCGGTCAGAAGTCCGGCACTCGCCAGGAAATAGAGACCGAGGGCGGAGACGAGGCTGCCGGAAAAGACGCCTTGAACGTCCTCCACGAGGGTGTGCCGTGTGGGACTTGTATTCCAGAGACCGAAAACGCTGCTTGCCTGTGCCATGGCTGACCCTCAGATCGCGATGGCATCACCATTGCTGCAGTGCACAAAAAATACAAGCAAAATATGTAAGCAATGCTGACCTATTTCGCCGCTGGGACGGAGGGCTGCATCAAGCCGGCTTGCGGGCGAGGAATAATATCCCGGCGATGGGCTCGCCGGCATCCCTGCGGATGATCGTGCGCTCGGTCGCGATCATGGACAGGCCGCTCTCTTTGCAGAGGGAGGCTATATAGGCTTCCGGATGCGCGTAGCGCAGCGACGGACGCAGCACGAAGCCGTCGGCCCCGCCTGCATCCTCGACGGAAAACGCGAAGAGCCCGCCCGGTGCGAGCAGGCGGTCGGCGATGACGAAAACACCTTCGAGATTGCCGAGATACATCAGCACGTCCGCCGCGCTGACAAGATCGGCACGCCGTTGCTCCAACCCGCCGAACACGCCCGAATCCTCCGGAGCCAATGAAAGGTCCGCCTGGGCAAGGCGATCATAGACACCCTTCGCTTCGGCCTTGGCGAGCATATTGGCGGAAAGATCGAAACCCTCGAGGAAATCGGCGCGGTCGCGGATACGCTCGCCGAAGAGTCCTGTGCCGCAGCCGAGATCGGTGACGTGGCGAAAACGCCCCCCGCCGTTCACCCGGCCGATCACGGCCGCAAGCTTCTCCGGGACGCTGTAGCCGAGCTTTTCGACGAGCGCGTGGTCGAAGCGCTCGGCATAGTCGTCGAAAAGGCGCTCGACGTAAACGCTCGGCGGCTGTTCGGGCGTCTCGGTAGCGCCGAGCAAAGCGAGCTTGAGGCTGGCGCCGAAGATGTCTTCGGGATTGAGCCGTAGCGTATTGCGCAGCGCGTCGACGGCTGCCTCTATTCGGCCCGATTTCTCTTCATAGTCCGCCAGCCGGAACCAGCCGGCCGCCCATTCCGGGGCAAGCTCCAGCGCCTGGGCCATGAGTTCCGCCGCACCTGGCGCATCGCCCGCTTCGGCGAGCATCTTCGCGTAGTCGGCGCGGCGGTCGGCGAGCAGGTCGCCGGAGGAGAGCTGGTTGAAGGTCATGGAGATGCGGCTTGGTTGCGATGGACGCTTCTGACGCCGGAAAAGGCAAAATACAAGCGGATTCTGGAAGCGCCATCTCGGACCGTCATGCCTTGCGCGCTCGGGAATGGCGGCTTATGTGAAGAGAAACAGGAGAAGTTCTCGCTGATGTCGGACGGAATAAACAAATTTTTGGGGGACTCGCCGCTACGCGTGCTCGTCAAGCTTCTGGTGGTGTCGATCCTGGTCGGCTTCGTGATGACGGTCTTCGACTGGTATCCGGCCGATATCTATTACGGTATCCGCAACTTCCTCCTCGACCTCTGGCGGAGCGGATTCGCGGCTCTCGGACGGGTGGGCGATTACCTGCTCCTCGGCGCGGTCGTGGTCATTCCGCTCTTCATCATTCTGCGTCTCTTCAGCTATCGACGGTAAGCATGCACGACCAGATCTTTGTCGCCCGCAGACGGCTGCTTCTGCGTGCCGGTGCCGTGGTTTCCCTTGGCGTGATCACCGGCTGCACCACCTCGAACCTCCTTTCTCCGCACAGCGGTGCGGGCAGCGATCAGACCGAAGCGACGCTCGGCTACGTCAACACGCTGCGCAAGGGCAGGGGCCTTCCTGCGCTTTCCGGCGATCCGGTCGCCTCCGTTGCGGCCATGCATCAGGCAGCACGCATGGCGAGCGCGGGCAAGATGCGGCACAATATCGGCTGGCGGGACAGTTTCTATGATCGGATGAAGGGGCAGGGTGTCACGCTGCCGGCCGCCGAAAACATCGCCGTAGGTCAAAAGGACGCCGCGCGCGCCTACGATGCCTGGTTCAATTCTCCGAAGCATCTCGAAAACATGCTCGGCAATTATCGGGGGCTCGGCGTCGCCGTGGCGCAGAATTCCGCTTCCGGAAACCGCCCCTATTGGGCCATGGTGCTCTGCAGCTGAACTGATTCCCGGGTGACCTACGGAATCGGACCGTAGGGACAGGATCATGACGGCCACCCAAAGCCTCGAGCGCGACACGGACAATCCGGAAGCCGGACCGTTCCTCGTCACCAACCGGCTTATCTTCTCGATCGCCCTGCCGATGACGCTCGGTTTCCTGACGACGCCGCTGCTCGGCCTCGTCGACACGGCCGTCGTCGGCCGGCTCGGCCGGGCGGAGCTGCTCGCAGGTCTCGCCGTCGGCGCGGTGATGTTCGACCTCATCTTCACCACTTTCAATTTCCTGCGTGCCGCAACCACGGGTCTCGTCGCGCAGGCCTATGGCCGCGGCGACAGGCGCGAGCAGCAGGCGGTCTTCTGGCGTTCGCTCATGATCGCGCTCGTCACCGGCGCCGCCATCGTGCTTATATCGCCCATCCTGCTTTCCGCCGGCCTCTGGCTTATGGGGCCCGGTCCGGAAGTTGCGGAGGTGACGCGCACTTATTTCCTCTATCGCATCCTCTCCGGCCCGGCCGCCCTCGCCAACTACGCCATCCTCGGATTCGTGCTCGGGCGCGGCGAGGGCACTCTCGGCCTGATGCTGCAGACGCTGATCAACGGCACCAATATCGTACTTTCGATCCTGCTCGGCCTCGTCCTCGGCTGGGGTGTGGCCGGCGTCGCGATCGGCACTGTGGCGGGGGAGGTGATCGGCGCGCTTGCGGGTTTTGCGATCGTCTATGGCCGCTTCGACAGGAAGGACGCGCCCGGTTGGGCGATGATCTTTGCCGGCGACCGCCTGAGAAAATTATTCGGCCTCAACCGCGATATCATGATCCGCTCGTTCGCCCTTCTGGCCGCCTTCACGCTGGTGACCCGGATCGGCACGTCCTTCGGTCCCGTGACGCTTGCCGCCAACGCGGTGCTGATGACGATCTTCCTTGTGGCCGGCTACTATCTCGATGGGCTCGCCACCGCAGCCGAGCAACTGACGGGCCGGTCGATCGGTGCCGGCTATCGCCCCGCTTTCGACCGGGTTCTGCGGATGACTGCCCTTTGGTCGCTCGGCCTCGCCGCATTGACCACGCTCGCTCTGCTCGCTTTCGGCAACACCGTGGTGAACATGCTGACGACTGCGCCGGACGTGCGCGCGCTCGCCTATGAATATATGCCGTGGGCGGCCGTGACGGCGCTGACCGGCGCACTCGCCTTCCTGATGGACGGCGTCTTCATCGGTGCCGGCTGGTCGCGCGACATGCGCAACATGATGCTGGCCGCCTTCATCGGCTACGTGGCGGCGCTTGCCGTGCTCGTCCCTGCCTTCGGCAATCACGGTCTCTGGGCCGGGCTCAACCTGTTCCTGCTGCTGCGCGGCGCCTTCCTGCTGCTGATGATCCCGCGCCGGGCGGCTCAGACGTTCCGGCCGCTCCAGTAGTCGAGCCGGCTGTCGCGTATGTCGCGGATCGAGGCAAGTTTCTCGCGCTCGCAAAGGGCCGAGAGGCCGCGCACGATCCGGCCCGGCAAACCCGGTCCCTCATAGACCATGCAGGAGTAAAGCTGGACGAGATCGGCTCCGGCGCGGATCTTTTCCGCTGCGGTTTCCGCCGAGCACACGCCGCCGACCCCGATGATCGGCAAGTGCGGTCCCACCCGCCTGCGCATCCGGGCGAGCACCACCGTCGATTTCTCGAAGAGCGGTTTTCCGGAAAGGCCGCCGGCTTCGTCGGCCTGACGCCGGTCCCTCAGACCCTCGCGCGAAAGCGTCGTGTTGGAAACGATCAGCCCGTCCAGACCATGCGCCAGCACCTCGGCTGCGATGTCATCCATGCCCTCTTCGGTCAGGTCCGGAGCGATCTTGAGGAAGACCGGAACCTTCCGCCCGCTTTTTCGCGCCTCATCGTCCCGGGCGGCAAGCACGGCCGAAAGCAGCGCCGAGAGACTCTCGCGCGCCTGCAGGTCGCGCAGGCCCGGCGTGTTGGGCGAGGAGATGTTGGCGGTGAAATAGCGCGCAACCGAATGGAAGGTATGGATGCCTGTCACGTAGTCGGCGATCCGGTCGGCGCTGTCCTTGTTGGCGCCGATATTGACGCCGATCAGCGCCTCGCGCGAGCAGGCCTTGAGCCGCGCCAGCGCCGCCCCGTGGCCTTCGTTGTTGAAGCCGAGCCGGTTGATCACCGCCTCGTCCTCGACAAGCCGGAAGAGCCGCGGCTTGGCGTTGCCCGGCTGCGGCCTCGGCGTCACCGTGCCGATCTCGGTAAAGCCGAAGCCGATCTTCAGCAGCGCTTCCGGGACTTCGGCGTTCTTGTCATAGCCGGCGGCCATGCCGACCGGGTTGGGAAAAACGAGGCCCGCCACGGTTTGCCCGAGCCGGGGATCGGCCGGGGCGGCGCAGCTCGGCACCAGGCCGCTCTTCAGAGCCTTGATCGAAAGACCGTGTGCCACTTCCGGGTCGAAGAGGAAGAGGCCGCGCCGTGCGAGGTGCTCCAACCGGCCGATCATGGGGCGAGTTCCGGGAAGCTGTGCTGACCGTCCGGCCGCAGCGGCAGGGGCTTCTCCCACAATACGGCTTCGAGCGGGAGCGGAGCGTAAAGATGCGGAAACAGCGCGCCGCCGCGAGAGGGCTCATAAACGAGTTTGTCGCCCAGCGTGGTCGCGTCGACCGCAACCAGCAGCAGGTCGTCCTGACCCTCGAAATGCCGGGAGGCTGTTTCGACGACCTGGTCCCGGGTCGAAAAATGAATGAACCCGTCGGCGAGATCGACGGGGGCGCCTGCAAACGCGCCGGTCCGTCGGGCTTCCTGCCATAGAAGTGCCGGAACGATCTTGTATATGGTAGCGTTCATCTTTGTTCGCTTATCCGTCGTGAGCATGAGTGATGGCCTTGCCGCAAATATCGGCGCCTGTCCACCGCACAGCATGAGATCGAGGCGGATTTTCCGTAAGCATTCAACGGAGAGAACGTCATGAGACAGGCAGTCGCAATACTCGCAGTCGGGTTGGGGTTCGGCCTCATTGTCCCGGCAGCTGCACAGGAAGCCTCACCCGGCCGCTACAGCATGCAGAAGTCGGAAACGGGTTTAGCCCGGCTCGACACCGAGACCGGCGAGGTCACTTTGTGCCAGGAAAAGGGCGGGGAGCTCATCTGCAGGATGGCCGCCGACGAGAGAGCCGCATTCGAGCGCGAACTCGATCTCCTCACCAGTCGCATCGAAGCGCTGGAAAAGGCCGTGGAAAGCGGTGAAACCACGGCCGAACCGGCGCTTCCCGACGATGAAGAGATTGACCGGGCAATGAGCATCATGGAAAGAATGATGCGCAAGTTCATGGGAATCGTGAAGGAATTCGAGGACAAGGGCAGCGATTCCGCCGACGAGGGTGAGAATCTGCCGCAGAAGACCTGAAAAGAAGCCGTGGCATGTTGGAGGACGCGCGCCGCGCATGTTTCCCTGAAACGGGGATCATTTGGGAATAAGATGATACGGCAGATCCACAGCGCAAAGGCTGCAGGATGGCAGCCGAGGCTCTTGGGAGGGAGCGTCATCATGCCGGAAATGACCATCATCATCGCCGACGACCACCCGCTCTTCCGTGGCGCAATGCGCCAGGCGCTGAGCGGCATGGCAGGCGCACCGGCCATCGTCGAGGCCGGAGATTTTGCCGCTGCGCGCAGGGCTGCGGCCGACAATCCGGACGCCGATCTGATGCTCCTCGACCTGACGATGCCCGGCGTCAGCGGGCTTTCGGGGCTGATCGCGCTGCGTGCCGAGTTTCCGAGCCTGCCTGTGATGATAGTCTCGGCCCATGACGATCCGGCGACCATCCATCGCGCGCTCGATCTTGGCGCGGCAGGGTTCCTGTCCAAATCGGCCGGTATCGAGGAGATCCGCGAAGGCATCGCAAAGGTGATGGCCGGCGAGGTGTTTGTCCCGGCCGGTTACGACCAGAACCAGGAATACGAGCCGGAAGTTGCCGACCTGCTGCACCGTCTGCAGACGCTGACGCCGCAGCAGTCCCGCGTCCTCTCGATGCTCGCCGAGGGGCTGCTCAACAAGCAGATCGCCTATGAACTCGGCGTCTCGGAGGCGACGATCAAGGCGCATGTCTCGGCGATTCTCCTCAAGCTCAACGTAGACAGCCGTACACAGGCGGTGATCCAGCTATCGAAGCTGGGGACGGTCGCGGCGGCCTGAGGTGGCCGCTCCTGACGCCGGAGATTTTTGCCCCCTCCCGCTGCCTCGCAGACGGTGAGGGTGCGCCGCGAGTTCGCAGCTTGTCCCTTCGCCCCGCTTGCGGGGAGAAGGTGCCGGTAGGCGGATGAGGGGCACTTCCACCGCAAAGCTATTCCGCCGCCGCCCGTCCCGCCGCGGCAAGCTGGGTGAGCCAGGCGCGCAAAGCCGCCGGGCGGACGGGCTTGTGCTGCAGCGAGACGCCGTCCCGTTCGGCAGCGCCGCGCACTTCGGGCGAACGGTCGGCCGTTACCATGAGGGCGGGGATACTCTCCTGCCAGAGGCTGCGGATCGCAGCGATCGCCTCGACACCGGTGCCATCGCCGAGGTGATAGTCGGCGACGATCGCGTCGGGACGCACGCTCAGTCTGCCGGGCCCCATTTCAGTGCAGGCGGCGAGCGACTCGGCGGTCGTCACGCTGCAGCCCCAGCCGCCCAGCAGCAGAGCCATGCCTTCGAGAATCTTCGGCTCGTTGTCGATGCAGATGACGTTTAGCCCGGCCAGTGCTTCGCTCGTTTTCGCCGCGGCGACGGGTTGCGGTTTCACCCTGCCGCCGGCGCTCTTGTCGAGCGGCACGGTGACCTTGAAGCCGGTGCCCTTTCCTGGCGTGGATCGCAGACCGACGGGGTGATTGAGAACCCGCGATATGCGGTCGACGATGGAGAGCCCGAGGCCGAGGCCGGACGCGGTTCGCGCGCCTTCTTCGAGACGCGCGAATTCCTTGAAGACGGTGCGGAATTTCGATGATGGTATTCCAATACCCGAATCGAGAACTTCGATTGTCGCCGTCTGCCCGTGCCGGCGCACGCCGACCAGCACCTTTCCTCGGAGGGTGTATTTTATGGCGTTCGATACGAGGTTCTGGACGAGGCGCCTGAGCAGGTTCGGATCGCTGCGCGCCGCAAGCGATGTCGGCATGACGACGAGTTCGATATTCTTCGCCCTCGCCATCGGGGCGAAATCCGTCTCGATCCGCCTGAGCAATTCGTCGAGCGGCACGGATTGCAGGCGCGGCTTCATCGCGCCGGTATCGAGGCGCGAGATGTCGAGCACGGCGCCGAGGATGGCTTCCACCGATTCGAGCGAGGAATCGATGTTCTGCACCAGCGCCCGGTTGTCGGAATCTCCGAGGCGCTCGACGAGCGACGAGGAGTAGAGCCGCGCCGCGTTCAAGGGCTGCAGGATGTCGTGGCCGGCAGCGGCGAAGAAGCGGGTCTTGCCGATATTCGCCTCCTCGGCGGCCGCTCTTGCCTCGCCCAGTTCGCGGTTGACGCGTGTGAGTTCTCCCGTCCGCTCGGCGACGCGCAATTCCAGCGTTTCATTCGCCTGTTTGAGCGCGATGTCGGCCGCGACGCGCTGGGTTATGTCGGTGTAGGTCGTGACGATGCCCTTGTCGGGCATGGCATTGCTTCTGACTTCGAGGATGCGGGCGCCGCCATCAAGTTCGAGTAGGAACGGCTTGTCGAGCGTCAGGAAATTGGCGATCAGCGCCTTCTCTTCATCCTTGCGGACATCCCCGCGGCGGGCAAGAATCGCGACGATGTCGGCCAGCGGAAAGCCCACCTGTCCGGCGGCCTCGGGTAGGTCCATGAGTTCCCGGAAACGGCGGTTCCAGATGATGAGATTATTGGCGTTGTCGAAGACGGCAATGCCCTGGTCCATCTGCGAGAGCGCCGTATGCAGCATGTCCTGATTGTATTGGAGTGCCTCGCTCGCCTGGTCGAGCAGCCAGGCGGTGTCGGAGGAGGTGTCGTCCATGCGCTGCAGGACAAGCGAAAGGACGAGCCGGGCGGAGGACGAGCCGATAGCGCTGCCGAGCAATTGTTCCGAGAAGTGGACAAGCGCCATGTCGGCGGAGGCGTTGTCGTCGAGCCAGCGGCCGGATTGCTGTTCATAGGTATGGAACGAGCGCTGCATGCGCTCCTCGCCCATGTAACGGCCGATCGTCGTCTTGAGATCGCGCACCGTCACCTTGGTTTTGCGCCCGCGGAAGGTCCGCTCGCTACGTGAGCGGCGGGTGATGAAGACGCCCGCCTGGAAGCGCTCCAGGGGTTTGGGCGCTCGCGTCAGCGAACCCACGACATAGGCGGCGACATTGACGAGCATGCTGAGAGCCGTCGCATTCACCAGCGGGTCTGACTGCGCGCCGGAGAAGAGATCGGTGAAGGGTAAGAGGAAGCTGAGCACCGTGGAGGCGATATGGGAATTGTCCGGCCCGCCGAGGCTCGGCAGGAAGAGGACATAGGCCCAGACGAGAAAGCCGCTGACCATCCCCGCGATGGCGCCGCGGGCATTGGCCTGCCGCCAGACGAGGCCGCCGAGGAGCGCCGGCGCCATCTGCGCGATGGCGGCGAAGGAGAGCAGTCCGAGCGAGGCGAGCCCCGCGCTGATATCGGCGGCGCGATAATAGCCGTAGCCGAGGAAGAGGACGACGAAGATCGCCGTGCGGCGGATATTGAGGAGCGTACCGGCCATGTCCTCCTGGAGAGAGCCGCGGGTGCCGAGCCTGCGGCGCAGGAATACCGGCATGACGATGTCGTTCGAAACCATGATCGAGAGCGCGACCGAAGCGACGATGACCATGGCGGTCGCGGCGGAGAAGCCGCCGATGAAGGTGAAGAGCGTGACGAGCGGCACGTCGCCGGCAAGCGGCAGTGCCAGAAGATAGAGATCCGCATTGCCGGAGCCGGAGAAGGTGAGGATGCCGGCGATCGCGATCGGCAGGACGAAGGCGTTGATTGCGATCAGATAAAGCGGGAAGAGGATGCCCGCCGTGCGCAGTTCGTTATCGGTGCGGTTTTCCACGACCGTTACGTGGAATTGCCGAGGAAGCATGATGATGCCGAAGGCGGAAAGCGCGATCATCAGAATCCAGCGTGCGACCGGCGTCTGGTATTCGAGCGCGGCGAGCACGGCGGGACTTTGCTGCGCTTCTGCCCATAGATTTGCAGGCCCGCCGAACAGGACGAACACGATATAGATGCCCACCGTGAGCATCGCCACCAGCTTGACGACCGATTCCATCGCGATCGCGAGGATCAGGCCGTCCTGGTGTTCCGTCGCATCCGTGTGGCGCGTACCGAAGACGATCGCGAAACAGGCGAGAAAGAGCGTGACCAGCAGCGGCAGGTCGACGAAATTCTCGCCCGAGCCTATGCCGTAGTCGCTGGTGTCGATCATCGTGGCGACCGAACTCGACACTGCCTTGAGCTGCAATGCGATATAGGGAATGGCCCCGACGAGCGAGATCAGCGCGACGATTGCCGCAACGGCCGGGTTCTTGCCGTAGCGCGCAGCCACGAAATCGGCGACGGAGGTGAGCTTTTCGGTCTTGGCGAGCCGAACGACGCGGCGGATCAGCGGCATGCCGAGCGTGAACATCAGGATCGGGCCGATGTAGATGCCGGTGAATTCGAGTCCGCGCTGCGCCGCAAGGCCGACGCCGCCGAAATAGGTCCAGGATGTGCAGTAGATCGCCAGGCTCAGCGCATAGACGAGCGGCCTGCCCTTCGCGGCAATCTTGTTTCGTCTGGCTCGCCGGTCGCCATAGCTTGCAACTGCGAATAGCAGCAGCAGATAGGCGAAGGCCGAGGCAAAAATGACCGAACCCGAAAGCATGCCTCACTCCTCCGCTGCCAGCATAGGGCAAGTCCATTTGGTTGGAAATCGGCGGTGCATCAGTCTTAAGTTCAAGATAACGCGCCGATATCCGCGGCGCTTGACCAAACGCAAGGAGTGCGATTTCCTCACGCGGGGCTTTGGTCTAGATTCCTACCGGCGGTTGCCGTGCAAGACAGGTGCGGGCGACCGTTCGGGGGATTTCCACGGAGAGAGGCATGCTGAACGAATTCAAGGAGTTTATCGCCCGCGGCAACGTCATGGACCTTGCGGTCGGCGTGATCATCGGTGCGGCCTTTAGCAAGATTGTCGATTCGGTCGTCAACGACCTCGTCATGCCGATCGTGGGAGCGATCACCGGCGGCGGCTTCGACTTCTCCAATTATTTCCTGCCGCTCTCCGCCAATGTCACTGCGCCGACGCTGGCAGCCGCACGCGAACAGGGCGCGGTCTTTGCCTATGGCAATTTCATCACGGTGCTCATCAACTTCCTGATCCTCGCCTGGATCATCTTCCTGCTGATCAAGCTCGTGAATCGCGCGCGTGCTTCGGTCGAAAGGGATAAGGCGCCGGCGCCGGCCGCACCGCCGCCGCAGGACATCCTGCTTCTCTCCGAAATTCGCGATCTTCTGAAGCAGCGCGCCTGAGACGCGGGTCACTCGGCGGTCCGGGGCTCCCGGGTGACGGAAACATCACAGAATTCGATAAACAGGTCAGAGAAATTCGCGTGATCGCCGACGCCAAAGCGTCTAGAAACGGCGGGCAATCAGGAGCTCGCCGATGACGATCATGACCAGTCTCAGCCTCCGCGCGACGGCAGCACCCGAAAGCGGCATCGTCGAAGTGGTCAACTATGCGCGCGGGCGTGAAGGACTGATCCCGCTCTGGGTCGGCGAAGGTGATCTGCCGACGCCGGATTTCGTCAGTCGCGCGGCGGCCGACGCGTTGATGGCAGGCGAGACCTTCTACACCTGGCAGCGGGGCATCCCGCCGCTGCGCGAGGCGCTGGTTCGCTATTACCAGCGCCGGTTCCAGAAGGCGCTTTCGCCCGAGAATTTCTATGTTACCGGTTCGGGAATGCAGGCGATCAAGCTTGCAATCGAGGCGGTAGGCGCTCCCGGCGACGAGGTGGTCCTGCTGACGCCCGCCTGGCCGAATTTCGCGGCCGCTGCGGACCTCTCCAGCGTTCGCCCGGTCGCCGTTCCGTTGCAATTCGAAGGCGGCAAATGGCAGCTCGATCCCGAACGCCTTCAGGCGGCGATCGGAGAGAGGACGCGGGCGCTTTTCATCAACACGCCGTCCAACCCGACCGGCTGGACCGCAACCCACGACGATCTCAAGGCCATTCTGGCGCTCGCGCGCAAACATGGACTCTGGATCATCGCCGACGAGATCTACGCGCTCTATTATTATCTCGGCGGCCGGGCGCCGTCCTTCCTCGATGTGATGGAGGAGGATGACCGCATCCTCTTCGTCAATTCCTTTTCCAAGAACTGGTCCATGACCGGCTGGCGTGTCGGGTGGATCGTGGCGCCGCCGGCGATGGGGCAGGTGCTCGAAAATCTCATCCAGTATTCGACATCCGGTGTCGCACAGTTCATGCAGCGCGGGGCAGTCGTCGCGCTCGATGAGGGCGACGGCTTCGTCGACGAGAACATTGCCAAGGCGAAGCGCAACCGCGATACGCTCTGCGACGCGCTGATCGCGACCAACCGCGTCGAAACGCTGAAACCCGATGGCGCGCTCTACGCCTTCCTGAAGATCGACGGCGTCACCGACTCGCGGGCCGCGGCGCTCGACATCGTCGACCGGACGGGCGTCGGCCTGGCGCCGGGGACGGCCTTCGGCGACGGCGGAGCGCTTTTCATGCGCGCCTGCTTCCTGCGCGATCCGCTCCAGGTCGCCGAGGCCGCAGAGCGCCTGCAGCGCTACATCCTCAGCCGCTGACGGGGCATTTTCGGCGACGGTGCAGCCAATCGGTAAAATTCGAGCGACCGGTGCGGCGGACCCTTAACCACACAACCGAGAATAGGCGCCGCGTGCCGGCGAGCACCGCCCCGATTTACCATTTCTGAAACGCGAACTCGTCTCTTCTGATCCCGCACATATGGGCGACAGGGGACGGGAAATGGCCGTATTGGTAACAGGCGGGGCAGGTTATATCGGCAGCCACATGGTTTGGTCGTTGCTCGACGGCGGCGAAGCGGTGGTGGTGCTCGACCATCTGTCGACAGGATTTCGCTGGGCGGTCGCACCGGAGGCGCGCTTCTACTTCGGCGATGTCGGTGACCGGGCGCTGCTCCAGCGGGTCTTTGCCGATAACGACATCGACTCGGTCGTCCATTTCGCGGGCTCGGCCGTCGTACCGGAATCGGTCGCCAACCCGCTTGCCTATTATGAGAACAATACGGCCAATACCCGCACGCTCATCGCGGCAACGGTCGAGGCCGGTGTTCGCCATTTCGTCTTTTCTTCGACCGCGGCCGTCTATGGAACCCAGGACACGCCCGACCCGGTCCGCGAGACGGCCGCCCTTCGGCCCCAAAGCCCTTACGGCCGCTCCAAGCTGATGTCGGAGATGATGCTGCAGGACGCTGCGGCCGCGCATGATTTCCGCTTTGCCGCCTTGCGCTATTTCAACGTGGCCGGGGCCGACCCGCTCGGTCGCGCCGGCCAGTCCACGTTCGGCGCCACGCATCTGATCAAGGTCGCCTGCGAGGCGGCGCTCGGGAGGCGCCGGAAGGTCGATATCTTGGGCACGGACTATCCGACGGCGGACGGTACCGGCGTCAGAGACTATATCCATGTGAGTGACCTCGTGGCGGCACACAGGAGTGCGCTCGCCTATCTGCGGGCTGGCGGTGAACCGCTGGTTGCGAATTGCGGCTACGGTCACGGCTTCTCTGTGCTGCAGGTGCTCGATACCGTGCGCCAGGTTTCCGGCCGCGATTTTATGGTGGACTACGCGCCGCGGCGCCCGGGCGATCCGGCGCAAATAGTCGCGGACCCGTCCGTCGCCCGGCTGAAGCTCGATTGGGTCCCGACCCATGCGAGCCTCGAGCACATCGTGCGGAGCGCCTTCGACTGGGAAAGCCATCTCGGCCGCAAGAACAGCTTCGACGAGGAACAGGACGAGCCGTTGATCGCCAACGGATGAGCCCTTTGGCTGAAGCCTTCAGGCGTCGTCCTCTCCGAGCAGCTTTCGCTCATGCGCAATCGCACGCTCGACGAGTTGTCCCCAGAATCGTTCGTAGAAGTCCGGATCGAGGCCGAGCTCGACCGCGTTGCGGCGCGCGTTTTCCTTCACCTCCGCCACCCGTGCCGGGATGTCGGCCTTCAGGTTGAGCGGGCGTTTGATCTCCGCGGCGCGCTCGATATAGCCCCAGCGTTCGGCGAAAAGCGCCATCAAAGCGCGGTCGAGCCGATCGATCTCCGCACGTATATCGGCCATCGTCGTGCATTCTGCCGGTGTTTTCTGCATGTCGGGTCCTCGCGGAGCGGAGGCCGCTCCATTTGATCGCGCCGAACTGCTAGCAAAGGGGACGCTGGCTGAGAAGGGGTTAAACCGACGCAGCGTGGCGGCTGCGCTGCAGCGGGGACTTTCAGGCGCCGAGAGCAAGCTTGATCGCAAGACCGACGATGCTGACCGCCGCGACGCCGGCAGCCCATAGGCCCACGAACCAGAGAAGCTTGCGGGCAGTGCCGCCGGAGCGCGTCAATGGTAACCCTCCTCCGGATCGACCTTGCCGCGGAAGACCCAGTAGGCATAGGCGGTATAGGCGAGAATCATCGGCACCAGGACAAGAGCGCCGACGAGCAGGAAGGCGAGGCTCTCGGCCGGCGCGGCCGCATCCCAGATCGTCAGCGAAGGCGGCACCATGTACGGATAGAAGCTGATGCCGATGCCGATATAGCCGAGCACGAACAGGCCGAGCGCGGCGATGAAGGGCTGGACATCGTGCCGGTTGCGGATGCCTTTGAGAAGAAGGTATAGGCAGCCGAGGACCAGCAGCGGCACGATGACGCTGAAAATCGCCGTTGGCCAGCCGAACCAGCGCTCCAGGTAGACCGGGTCGAGAAACGGCGTCCAGAGGCTTACGATGCCCATCGCCGCGACCGTTGCGAGAGCTGTTCGAAGCGCGATGCCACGTGCGCGTTCGGCGAGCTCGCCACGGGTCTTCATCACCAGCCAGGTCGCTCCGAGAAGCGCATAGCCGATCACGATCGCCAGCCCGGTTGCGATTGAAAACGGCGTCAGCCAGTCCCACCAGCCGCCGACATAGGCCCGGTTCTCGACCGGGATGCCCTGCACGAGCGCGCCGAGCGCAAGGCCTTGCGCGAAGGCAGCGAGCATCGATCCGCCCGCAAAGGCCCAGTTCCACAGGAATTCGCCGCGCTGCGTGCGCCAGCGGTACTCGAAAGCCACGCCGCGGAAGATGAGGCCGATCAGCATGGCGATTATGGGCGCGTAAAGCGCGGGCAGGATGGTCGCATAGGCGAGCGGAAACACGGCGAGCAACCCTCCGCCGCCGAGCACGAGCCAGGTTTCATTGCCGTCCCATACGGGGGCCACGGAGTTCATCATCACGTCGCGGTCATGCTTCTCGCGGAAAAACGGAAACAATATCCCGACGCCGAGGTCGAAACCGTCGAGAACGACATAGGCAAGCACCGCAAAGGCGATGATCGCGGCCCAGATCAGTGGCAGATCAATGGCCATGATGGCCTCCCTGGTTGGCTGTTGCCGGCCCGGGCGTCACTCCGGCCGTGCGCAAGGGTCCTTCGTCGAGTTCCGGCATCGTATCGCGCGGCAGACGTGCCATCAGCCGCAGGATGTAGAAGGTGCCGGCGCCGAAAACGAGGAAATAGACGATGATGAAGGCGACGAGCGAGGCGCCGACAGCCGGCGCTGCGATCGGGGAAATCGAGTCCGCCGTTAAAAGGTGCCCATAGATCGTGTAGGGCTGCCGCCCGACCTCCGTCGTGATCCAGCCGGCAAGCACCGCCACGAAGCCCGCCGGGCCCATGAGCACCGCCGCGCGATGGAGCGCGGCATTCGTGTCGAGCGTGCCGCGCAGCCGACACCAGAGGCTCCAGAGGCCGAGACCGAGCATGGCGAAGCCGATCGCCACCATCACGCGAAACGACCAGAAGACGATGGCGACCGGCGGGTGCCGGTCCTCGGGTATGGTGTCGAGACCGGCAAGCGGCGCATCGAGCGAGTGCTTCAGGATCAGGCTAGAAAGCTTCGGGATCTCGAGCGCGTAGTCGACGCGCTTTTCGGCGGAGTTCGGCAAGCCGAAGAGGATCAGCGGCGCGCCTTCCGGATGGCTTTGATAATGACCTTCCATCGCCATTACCTTTGCCGGCTGATGTTCGAGCGTGTTGAGCCCGTGCTGGTCGCCGGCGAAGATCTGGATCGGCGCGACGATCGCCGCCATCCACATGGCCATCGAGAACATCGTGCGGGCGCGCCGCGGAGCGGTGTTGCGCAGGAGGTGCCACGCCCCGCAGGCGCCGACGACGAAGGCCGTCGTCAGATAGGCGGCGAGCACCATGTGCGTCAGCCGATACGGGAAAGACGGATTGAAGATCACCGCCCACCAGTCGTCGGGAGTGAACTGCCCGGCCTCGTTGACGGAGAAGCCGGCGGGCGTCTGCATCCAGGAGTTCACCGCGAGGATCCAGGTGGCCGAGATCAGCGTGCCGAGCGCGACCATCGCGGTTGCGAAAAAATGCAGCTTCGGGCCGACGCGGTTGAGGCCGAAAAGCATGACGCCGAGAAAGCCCGCTTCCAGGAAGAAGGCGGTCAGTACCTCATAGCCCATCAACGGCCCGATTACCGGCCCGGCCTTGTCGGAAAACACGCTCCAGTTGGTGCCGAACTGATAGGACATGACGATGCCGGAGACGACGCCCATGCCGAAAGCGACGGCAAAGATCGTCTTCCAGAAGTTGAAGAGCTCCAGATAGACCTCGTCCTTCTTCCAGAGCCAGAGCGCTTCGAGAACGGCCAGATAGCTGGCAAGCCCGATGGAGAAGGCCGGGAAGATGATGTGGAAGGAGACGGTGAAGGCGAACTGTATGCGTGCAAGGACAGTTGCGTCAAAAGCTTCGAACACGGCGCTGATCCTTTCAGGCGGAAACCGCAAGCTCAGACGCGAGGGGCGTCTGACGTTTGCGATCTGCATCGTGTGATTGAATCTGACGCAATATTGCCAAAGGTCAATGACGGGCGGATCGCCACGTTGTCACACTGCGGCAATCGTTCGCGCGCGGCATTTTGAACCGCATTGCAGGTCGAACTGTCGGGCGCCCGCAACCTCACCGGCGCGCGAGGTAGGCCTCGGCGAGTTCGGTCCAGAAGGCAGCGCCGATCGGCAGCAGATCGTCGTTGAAATCATAGCCGGGATGGTGGAGCGATTTCTCCTCGCCCGTCACCCGCGAACCCAGGAAGAAATAGCTGCCGGGTCTTTCCTGGAGCATATAGGCGAAGTCCTCGCTTCCCATGAACGGCCGGGCGAGATCGACGACCTTGTCCGCGCCGGCGAAGCGGATGGCGGCCTCGCGGAGGAAATCCGTCTCCGCCTTGTGGTTGACCGTCGCGTCGTAGCTTCGCTCGTAATCGACGGCTGCACGCATGCCGAAGCTTGTGGCTTGAGCCTCGGCGATCATCCGGATGCGGCGTTCGAGCTCGTCACGGACATCAGGATCGAAGGAGCGTATGCCGACGACGATCTCCGCGCGCTCGGGGATGATGTTGCTCGCCGAGCCGGCGTGAAATGCGCCGACCGTTACGACGGAGGGATCCATCGGGTGGATGTTGCGTGCGACGATGGTTTGCAGCGCCATGACGATGCTGGCGCCGCAGACGATCGGATCGGCCGTTCCCTGCGGTTCGGCGCCGTGGCCGCCGCGGCCGTGAACGGTGATCCGTGCCTCGTCGACCGCCGCCATGATCGGGCCTTCGCGCAGAGCGAACTGACCGAAGGGCAGGTTCGGTTCGTTGTGGAGCGCGAACACGGCATCGCAGGGAAATCTGTCGAAGAGACCCTCGTCGACCATGATCTTTGCGCCGCCGGCATTCTCCTCCGCCGGCTGAAAGATGAGGTGGATCGTGCCGTCGAAATTCCTTCGCTCGGCAAGCGCGCGGGCGGCGCCGAGCAGCATCGCCGTGTGGCCGTCATGACCGCAGGCATGCATCAGGCCCGGCTTCGTGCTTGCATAGGCGACCCCGGTTTCCTCCTGGATAGGCAGCGCATCGATGTCGGCGCGGATGCCGATCGAGCGCGACCCGGTGCCGGACCTCAGCGTGCCGACCACGCCCGTCTTCGCCATGCCCGTCGCCACCTGATAGCCGAGCTCTTCGAGGTGACGGGCGATGAAGGCGGAGGTCCGCGTTTCTTCGAGTCCAAGTTCGGGATGGGCGTGCAGATCGCGCCGGATGGCGACGAGTTCCGGCATGGCATTGTCGATGGAGGCCGAGAGCTTCATGTCAGGCACCACGGGTGGGTATGCGGTTTTCGAAATAGCGGAAGGCAACGACCAGGATGCCGGTCAGGCACATGTAGATGGCCGCGAGCAGCAGGAGCGGCTCATAGGTCAGGTAGGTTTCCTGCCGCACCTTCGAGATCACCGCATAGACGTCGACGACGGTGATCGTCGCGACGAGTGGCGTGGACTTCAGCTGCAGCACGGTCTCGCCGTTGAGGGTGGGCAGCGCGCGGTGGATCGCCCGCGGCAGCCAGATGCGCCGGAACATCGTCCAGCGGCTCATGCCGTAGGCACGGGCGGCCTCCAGCTCCCCGGATGGCACGCCGGCGAACGCGCCGCGCATGACCTCGCCCTCATAGGCGGCGAAGGATACGGTGAGCGCCGCCACCCCATAGGGCCAGGCCTCACGCAGGTAGGGCCAGAGAAAGGATTGCCGGATGGCCGGGAACTGCGGAAACAGCGAGCCGAGCCCGTAATAGAGAAGCCATAGCTGCAGCAGCAGCGGCGTCCCGCGGATAACGGTACAGAAGATGCGGGCCGGAGCCTTGAAGAACCAGGGGCCCGTCACTTGGGCAAGGCCAAGCGGCACTGCCAGGAGGAAACCGAGGATCGCCGTGCTGAAGAGCATGGCCAGGCTCACGAGAATGCCGGAGCCGAGCCTCGGCAGGTAGCGCGGCAGCCAGTCCCAGCGCATGAAGACCGCGACCGCCACCACGAGCGCCGCGAAGAGAAGCATCAGCACGATGCGATGGGGCTTGAGGAAACTGTCCTTTCTCGGGAGGTCTTCCGGCGTGTATGCGAGCGCGTGGGTGGTTTCGTCGGTCATCGTTGCTCCGCGAAGCCGCGTCGCGCATGGCGTTCGAGCATGCCGATGAAGACGTTGGAAACGAGCGTCAGCGCCAGATAGAGCGCGCCGGCGGCGCAGAAGAAGAGGAGATAGGCCTTGGTGGCGCCCGCCGCCTGCCGCGTGACGAGCGTCAATTCGCTGAAACCGACGACAGCGAGCAAAGCCGTGTCCTTGGTGGCGATCAGCCACAGATTGGCAAGCCCGGGGATGGCATAGGGCAGCATCGCCGGAAGCGTGATGCGCCGCAGCACCAGGAGCGGCGACATGCCGTAGGCGCGTGCCGCCTCGATCTGTCCCGCGGGAACCGCCTTCATCGCGCCGCGAAGCACCTCCGTCGAATAGGCGCCCTGTACGACCCCGATCACGAAGATACCGGCCACGAGCCCGCTGATATCGACGGCTCCGACCCCGATGGCGCCAAGGAGCTGGTTCAGAAGATCGGTGCCGGCATAGTAGAGAAGCAGGATGAGAACCAGCTCGGGCACGGCGCGAACCACCGTCGTGTAGCACTCCAGGAGATCGCGAAGCACCGGCCCGCCATAGAGCTTGCCGAAGGCCCCGCCGACACCGAGTGCGAGCCCGAGCGCATAGCCGCCGACTGCGATCTCGATCGAGCTGAGGAAGCCCTGCAGCAGGACGCCGCCCCAGCCGGGCGCCGAGAGCGAAAGCAGGCTCCAGTTGATAAAGGAATCCCCGAGCAAGACAGCCTCTTAAACAAGAGCGGGATCATGGACGATGTCCGCAATCCGCATCCCGCTCGAACACGAATTCAAGGCCGGCGATCGTCCGGACCGCCGGCCGGGCGCGGTTATCCGCCGTAGATGTCGAAGTCGAAGTATTTCTTCGAGAAGGCGTCGTAGGTGCCGTTCTCGCGGATCGCCTTGATCGCCGCGTTGACCTTCTCCTTCAGTTCCGTCTCTCCCTTGCGCAACCCTACGCCGACGCCGGGCCCGATGACGTCGACGTCCTCGGCGACCTCGCCCTTGTAATCGCAGCACTGCTTGCCCTGATCGCTCTTCAGGAAGGCATCGAGGGCGATCGCGTCAGCCTGGACGGCATCGACGCGGCCGGCGGCGAGATCCTGGTTGGCCTCGTCCTGCGTCTGATATTCCTTCACTTCGACGCCGGCCGGCGCAAAGTGTTTCATGGCATAGGCCTGGTGCACGGTGGACACCTGCACCCCGATCGTCTTGCCGGCGAGACCCTCCGGCGTCGGCTTGATGTCGTCGCCCTTGGCGCCGATGATGCCGGTCGGCGTGTTGTAGTACTTGTCGGAGAAGTCGATGGTCTTCAGCCGCTCCGCGGTGATCGACATCGAGCCGATGATCATGTCGATCTTCTTGGAGGTCAGCGCCGGAATGATGCCGTCCCAAGCAACCGGGGTGACGACACAGTCGAGCTTGGCCTCGGCGCACATGGCCTTCATGAACTCGATCTCCCAGCCTTCCCAGTTGCCGCTGGCGTCAGGTGAGGTGAAGGGCGGATAAGGCTCCGCCGCGATTCCCACCTTGACCTGTTGGGCCGAAGCGGCGGCCGCACCCGCGATGGCCAGGGCGGCGGCGAGCGCCACGAGTTTCAATGTCTTCTTCATGCCGTTCCCTTTTTGGTTGTTGAGCATTGCGGAATTCAGTGAATGGAGCTGATGAACTTCTTGAGCCTTTCGGATTTCGGAGCGCCGAAGATCGCCTCTGGCGGACCCTGCTCCTCGATCACGCCGTTGTGCAGGAAAACGATGTGATTGGCGACGTCGCGCGCGAATTTCATCTCATGGGTCACGAGCACCATCGTCCGCTTTTCCCGTGCCAGATCGCCGATGACCGAAAGCACTTCGCCGACGAGTTCGGGATCGAGCGCAGAGGTCGGTTCGTCGAAGAGCATGACCAGCGGCTGGATCGCAAGCGCCCGGGCAATGGCGGCGCGTTGCTGCTGACCGCCGGACAGGAAGGCCGGATAGGCATCCCGCTTCTCGTAAAGGCCAACCCGGCGGAGCAGCGCCTCGGCCGTCTCAATCGCTTCAGCTTTCGTTTTGCCGAGTACGTGGACCGGCGCCTCGATGACATTCTGGAGAATTGTCATGTGCTGCCAGAGATTGAAGCTTTGGAAGACCATGCCGAGCTGGGTGCGGATCCGCTGGACCTGCTTGCGGTCGGCCGGCATCAATCCGCCGTGGCCGTCGGGCTTCATGCGGATCTCTTCTCCGTGCACGCTGATCTGGCCGGCCGAGGGCAGTTCCAGCATGTTGATGCAACGCAGAAGCGTGGATTTGCCGGAACCGCTGCCGCCGATGATCGCGATAACGTCACCCTGCAGCGCGCTCAGCGACACGCCCTTCAGCACTTCCAATGGCCCGAAACACTTGTGGAGATCGGTAACCGCGATTGCCTGGGCCGCATCCGTCATCGGCGCGCGGCTCCTCTCGTTCGCGGAACGCTCGTTGAAGCCATAAAAACAGTTCCCCTGGTCTTTCTCTCGTGCAGCATCTTCGGCTTGTCACGCTGTTTCTGGATGGCATCGTTGCACTTGTGTCGCTATTATTCAAGCGTATAATAATACCCGCGTCGATTTTCTGACGCTCCTCAAAACAACGTCATCCCCGGGAGCAACGCATGAGCCCAACCGGTTCGCAGGCAATGACGATCTGGCTGAACGGCACGGCGCGGGGGGTGCGGTGAACCGGCGCAGCTTCTATCGCGCCCCCGAGGGCGAGCGGCGTCAGGAACTGATCGAGGCGACGCTGGACTGCATTTCGGAATTCGGCCTCAAGGGAGCGACCGTCCGTCAGATCGCCGTTCGTGCGGGCGTTACCGCAGGGCTCGTCCGCCATTATTTCGAATCCAAAGACCAGATGGTTGCGGAGGCATACCGCGCCGTCATCGCCTCTCTCACGGAGAAGGCGAAGAACGTCGAGGGCGATCCGGCGACGCGTCTCAAGGACTTCATCGCGATCAATCTGACCGAGCCGGTCGCCGACAGCCGCAGCATCTCGCTTTGGGCCGCCTTCATCAGTCAGGTCCGGGTCGATCCGGTACTCGCAGAGATTCATCGCGACGGCTATCTGGCCTTCCGAAATGCCTTGCAGGAACTGCTTGGCGACTTCCTCGCCGCCAACGGCCGGCCTGCCGGTCCCGAGGAGTGCCGCCGCTACGCAATAGCGATCAACGGCCTCGTGGACGGGCTCTGGATCGAAGGCTGCCTCGCCGGAGATCTCTTTCGCGAGGGCGAACTGGTCAGCATCGCCATGGCCTCGGTCGAGGCCCTGCTCGGCCTTCGGATCGAAAAATAGAAAACGAATGAGGGAGTGAATTCTTGCGCTACGCGTCGATCACATCACGTCTTGCCGACCTCGGTTCCGGGAAATGGACGCTGCACATCCGCGCACGTCAGCTGAAGGCGAGTGGCGCAGAACTCATCGAGTTGACCATCGGCGAACCGGATCTGGCACCGGACCGTGCGCTTCTGGAAGAGTGCCAGCGGGCCATGAATGCGGGGCGCTACCGCTATTCAAACGGCCGCGGTGAGCCGGCAGTCGTGGCGGCGCTTACCCGAAAATACCGCAGCCGCCGTGCCGGCGTCACCGAGGAGAACATTCTTTGCTTTCCGGGAACGCAGACGGCGCTCTTCGCCGTCATGTTCGCGCTTGCCGAGGCGGGCGACGGCGTGCTCGTCGGAGACCCCCTATACGCGACCTATGAAGGCGTCATCCGGTCCACGGGGGCCCATCCGATATTCGTGCCGCTTAACCCGGAAAACGGCTTCCACATGCGGGCGGAGGATCTGGAAAAGGCGGTCACGCCCGAATGCCGCGTGCTGCTCCTCAATACGCCGCACAACCCCACCGGCGCCGTTTTGACGGCGGAAGAGATTGCGGCGATCGGCGAAGTCGCGCGCCGTCACGATCTCTGGATCGTTTGCGACGAGGTCTATGAGGAGCTCGTCTTCGATGCGCTCTTCGCCTCGCCATTCGACAATCCCGATCTTGCCGAACGCACGGTGGTCGTCTCGTCCATATCGAAGTCGCATGCAGCACCTGGCTTCCGCAGCGGCTGGGCCGCCGGCCCGGCCGAGTTCACCGAGCGCCTGCTGCCGATTTCCGAGACGATGCTTTTCGGCCAGCAGCCGTTCATCGCCGATATGACTGCTTACGCGCTGACGCATGACATCGATACGGCGAGGCAGATGCGGGAATCCTACAGCCGGCGTGCCCGGCGGATCATCGACGGTCTTGCCGGTGCGCCCGGGGTTTCGGTGCTGCCGCCGGAGGCGGGCATGTTCGCGCTGATCGACGTCTCCGGCACGGGCCTCTCCGGCGAAGCCTTCGCCTGGGCGCTGCTGGAAGAGGAGGGGGTTGCGGTCATGCCCGGGTCGTCCTTCGGCGACGAGGCGCGCAACTTCCTGCGCGTGAGTCTCACCGTTCCGGATGCCGCCATCGAGGAGGCGTGCCGCCGCATCGCCGCTCTCGCCGAACGCTGCACCGTCCGCAAGGAGCGCCGCGCATGACCGCCGAATCGAAAACCGTCGGCGAGACCCTTGTCGATCTCCTGGAGGCAAACGGCGTGGAGGTCGTATTCGGCATCCCCGGAGTGCATACGGTCGAACTTTACCGCGGCCTTGCCGCATCGAAAATTCGCCACGTCACGCCGCGCCACGAACAGGGTGCCGGCTTCATGGCAGACGGTTATGCGCGCGTCAGCGGCAAGCCGGGCGTGGCGCTCGTGATCACCGGTCCGGGCCTTACCAATACGATCACCGCCATGGCGCAGGCCCGGCAGGATTCGATCCCGATGCTGGTGATCTCCGGCGTCAATCGCCGCGATTCCCTCGGGCATGGGCGGGGGCTGCTGCACGAGCTGCCCGATCAGCATGGGATGATGAAGACGTTGGCCCTCTATTCGCACACGCTTCTCAACCCCGCCGACCTGCCGCTCGTCGTCGACCGCGCCTTCGCCGTTCTGCTTTCCGGCCGGCCGGGCCCGGTCCATATCGAAATTCCGACAGACGTGATGGCCCTGAAGATCGAGAGACGTCCGGCAAAGCCGGCGGCGGCGACCCGCCCGCGCTCCGACAGCGAAACGCTGCAAAGGGCGGCAATCCTCTGCGCCGAAGCCGCCCGCCCCGTCATCCTGTGCGGCGGCGGCGCCCTGACGGCGGAAGCGGAAGTGCGGGAACTCGCCGAGCGGATCGGTGCGCCGGTGATCACGACGGTCAACGCCCGCGGCATGCTTGCCGGCCATCCGCTCCGGGTGCCGGCGAGCCCGAGCCTCAAGGCGGTACGCGCGCTGCTGCGGGAGGCGGATCTCGTGCTGGCGCTCGGCACCGAGATGGGCCAGACCGATTACGATCTCTATGCGGATGGCGGCTTTCCGCTGCTGAAGAACCTCATTCGCACCGACATCGATGCGGCGCAGCTCGCCCGCGGGCCGCAAGCTGCGCTTTCGATCCTCTCCGGCGCGAAAGCTGCGACTGCGGGCATTCTCGGTTTCCTGCCGGACCATGCGGCGGCCAAGGACGGGGCCTTGCGGGCGGAGGCCGCGCGCAAGGCGGCGCTGAAGGAGCTGACACCGAAAATGCTTGCGGAAGTCGGGGTCGTCGAGACGATCTACCGGACACTCCCCGACTGCACCATTGTCGGGGACTCCACCCAGGCCGTCTATGCCGGCAACCTCTATTGCGACGCGCCGCGGCAAAGGGCCTGGTTCAATTCGGCGACGGGCTACGGCTCCCTCGGCTATGCGCCCCCCGCTGCGGTGGGCGCTGCGGTCGCCGATCGGAAGCGGCCGGTGATATGCCTCGTCGGCGACGGCGGGTTCCAGTTTTCCCTGGCCGAGATCGGCTCGGCGGTGGATGCGGATGCCAGGGTCGTCTTCCTCGTCTGGAACAATGACGGATACCGGGAAATCGAGTCCTACATGGTCGAATCGGGGATCACGCCGGAGGGTGTCAAACCTTCCGCGCCCGATTTCCTGCTGACCGCCAAAGCCTACGGCCTGCCTGCAGAACGGCTGGCGACCGTGAAGGATTTGCCGCGCGCGCTCGCCGATGCCGCGTCCCGCCCGGGGCCTTCGCTCATCGAAATCCATCAGGAGAGAACCGCCGGCGCCACGGCGTGACGGCCCGGATTTGACTTTTCCGGCCCGGAGTGATGTTAAGAGCGCACATGCTCGAATCCGGCCACGTTCTTCGTTTAGCCTGGTAGTCGGGCTGAATTCGTCTCGCTTGCGTTCGATCGCGGATCGACCGGCCGCAAAGAGAAAGGGACCGCGTCCTCGATGGACCTCATGGGTGGTGGCAGCAGGAGCATGCACGCCAGCCGGCTTCTCGCCGTGCTGTGGCTGTTCTGCGCCTCTCTTTCCATGCAGGTCATCGCGGTCGGCCAGAGTGCAGCGGCCCGCGCGGCCGGAGCGCCGGCAGGCAATGTCGCTCAACCCGACACAGGTTCCTCCGACCGTCCGGTCGCACGCCAGATATGCAGGGCGGTTGCACTGCCCGACCTCCGTTTCAGTGGCGAGCGCGCGGACGGCAAGTCGATACCCGGCGGCGATCCGGCGCCGTTCGTCCATTTTCAACGGGTTGCGCTCGCTGCGCCCGAGGCTTCTCCTTGTCCGACTATGCCGCAAGGCGAAATCGCACGCGGCGCACCCGGTCAGAACGAGTGCATCCGCGCGCCGCCACCGGCGGCAGCCACCGCTTAAGTTCGGCAGGGCCTCGATCCCGCCTCAGCCATTGATGAAAACCCAGCCCGGACGTTGCCCAAGGCGCGTTCAGGCGTTTATGGAATTCCCACATGCGTACATCCAGATGGGCGATCCTCGCCTATGTCGCGATCATCATCTTCGGATGCCTTGCGGCGCTGCCGAGCGTTCTGACGCCGGCCATGAGGGAGCAGGTCGCTTCCGTTCTCCCGTTCGAGCCGGTCACGCTCGGCCTCGACCTGAGGGGCGGTTCGCACCTCGTTCTCGAGGTGGACGGGGCGGGGCTGCAGAAGGCTCGCCTCAACTCGCTTCTCGACGATACCCGTCGCGTCCTGCGCGGCGAGCGCGTCTCCGCCTCCTCGGCGCGCATCAGCGGCAACAGCGTGACCGTAAGCATCCCCGATGCTCAGGACCGGGACAAGGTTCTGCCGAAGCTGCAGGAACTGGCGGCGCCCGTGAGCACGGTGGGTTTCGCCGCCCCCGCTCCTGAGGTCGAGGTAACGACGACGGGCGATGTCATCACCCTGGCCATGACCGAGGCGGGGCTTGCCGACCGCATGACCAAGGCGGTCGAGCAGAGCCTGGAAATCATCCGCAACCGCGTCGACCAGGTCGGTGTCGCCGAGCCGCTGATCCAGCGCATCGGTTCCAACCGCATTCTGGTCCAGCTACCCGGTCTCCAGGATCCGACACGCCTGCGCGAGCTTCTGGGTTCGACGGCACAGATGAGCTTCCACATGCTCGACCAGGCCGTCGACGTCACGCAGCCGGCGCCACGGGGGGTCGACATTCTGCCGGGCGCCAATGACGGCAACCGCTATCCGGTCGAAAGCCGCGTCGCCATTTCCGGCGAGCGGCTGGACGACGCCAAGGTCGGCTTCGATCAGCGCACCAACCAGCCGGTCGTCGATTTCAGCTTCGACTCGCTCGGCGCCCGCCAGTTCGCCGACATCACCCGCGAAAATGTCGGCCGGCCGTTTGCGATCGTGCTCGACGGCAAGGTGCTGACGGCCCCGGTCATCAACGAGCCCATTCTCGGCGGCCGCGGCCAGATCAGCGGCAGTTTCACGGTCGAGGAGGCGACGGTTCTTTCCGCACTCCTGCGCTCCGGCGCGCTACCGGCACCGCTGACGATCATCGAAGAGCGCTCGGTCGGTCCGAACCTCGGCAGCGACTCGATTCGCATGGGCCTCTATACCGGTCTCGCCGGTTTCGGCCTCGTCGTGGTCCTCATGGTCATGCTCTACGGGGCCTGGGGTATGATCGCCAATGTCGGTCTGGTGTTGCACACGATCATGACGATCGGCGTACTCGGCCTGATAGGTTCGACGCTGACCTTGCCCGGTATCGCCGGTATCATTCTCGGCATCGGCATGGCCGTGGACGCCAACATCCTGATCAATGCGCGCATCCGCGAAGAGACCGAGGCGGGCGCCGGGGCGATGAAGGCGCTGGATATCGGCTTCAACAAGGCTTATGCGACGATCATCGACTCCAACGTCACGACGCTTGCGGGCACGGTGCTTCTCTTCTGGTTCGGCAGCGGGCCGGTGAAGGGCTTTGCCGTCACCATGATGCTGGGCATCGCAATCTCGATGTTCACGTCGGTTACGGTCGTGCGCCTGCTGATGCGCGAGGTCGTCGTGCGCCGCAAGATGAAGAAGCTGGAAATCCCGTCGCTTTTCGGCAAGGTGCCGCAGCTGCCCACCTTCTCCTTCATGAAGGGCCGCTTCCTCGCGATCGGCTTCTCGGCATTCCTGTCGATCAGCTCCGTCATCCTGTTCTTCACGCCTGGTCTCAACTACGGCATCGATTTCATCGGCGGCATTCAGGTCGAGGCGGTTTCGAAGGAGAAGATCAGTCTGCCGACGCTGCGTCAAAGCCTCGAGGACCTCAATCTCGGCGAGGTGGCGCTCCAGGACTTCGGTGGCGGCCAATCGGTCCTGATCCGGGTGCAGCGGCAGCCGGGCGGCGAGCAGGCACAGACGGTGGCACTGAACAAGGTCAAGGATGCGGTGACGACCGCCATCCCCGGTGCCAGCATGGAGCGGACCGAGGTCGTGGGTCCGACGGTCAGTGGCGAACTGGCGCGATCCGGCTTCCTCGCCGTCGCCCTCGCCATGTTGGCGATCCTGCTCTACATCTGGTTCCGCTTCGAATGGCACTTCGCCGTCGGCGCGATCGCCGTGCTCTTGCTCGACATTACCAAGACCGTCGGGTTCTTTGCACTTACGGGCATCGACTTCAACCTGACCGCGATCGCAGCGCTGCTGACGATGATCGGCTATTCGGTGAACGACAAAGTGGTGGTCTACGACCGCATGCGCGAAAACCTGCGCAAGTACAAGTCGATGCCGTTCTCCGATCTCATCGACATGAGCATCAACCAGGTGATCGCGCGATGCATCTTCACCTCGGCCGCAACGGCGCTTTCGCTTGTGCCGATGGCGATCTGGGGCGGCGAGGCGGTGCAGAGCTTCGCCTGGCCGATGATCTTCGGCGTCATCGTCGCGACGACCTCGTCCATCTATATCGGCGGTCCGATCCTGCTGTTCCTGAGCCGCTGGTGGAAGGAGCGGGAAGCCGCTCGCTCCGCCGGGCAGCAGGCGGAAACGCCGACGGCCTGACGGGTCCGGCTGCCTTGACGGATGCGGGCGGAAAACCGTCCGCGCCGTTCCCGACCCCGCCGTGTTGATCGCGGCAAAGGGGCAGCCTCTACGGGGGCTGCCCCTTTTTCGTCGGAAATTCCTGCCTATATTCGACCCGTCCCTTGCACGGCGATTCGGCGCTACCTAGATAGCGAGATAGCCCGGACAGGCGAACGGATTTGCCGACGCGGCAGCTGCGAAAACGACTTGGAGAATTATTTTTCGTATTCTCGTTTCTGCAGTTGACGAAATTGGTAGATTATTTTAGTTTGCCACTGTGGGAAGCGGAAGGAATCCGCTTCGATTGTTCATGAGCGCCTGGCGTCCTATGCCGGGCCAGCCAAAGGAGAGTGACATGTTCGAATTCTCGACCGCCGCTTTCTGCGGCTCACGTTCCCATTGTCGTGCAGTGGTTAAAGGTCTCATTCGCCAACTTCCGCGAATGTGATCGTTCAAACTTACCAAGTTCATCCTTTGCCGAGAATTGAATTATCCGCGCCCCGGGTGCGGAGGAGCGTTATTTACATGAGCAAGCAAGTTATCGAATATGGCGGCGAAGCCGTCGGAGTCGTCGTTCCCGACGAAGACCGTCTGAAGTTCCTGGCCGTCAAGTATCACGTCTGGGACCTGGACGCGCAGCGCTTCCGTTCGGTCGATGAAGCACGCGCGGCAATTGGCCGGCTCCTTTCCGCCCAGGGCGGGCGGAACCTTACCAATCGGGCGCCCGGCATTGCCGCCGCGTGACGTGCGAACCGTTTGAGGACAAGAAGTTCTCTGGGGTGCGTCAGTGATTCATTGAAACCCTGACGCACTCCCGCACTGGTCCATCCGATCCTTCTCCGTTGTCGACTATATCAGTGTATTGGCAGTGCATTCTTGTGCTATGCCGGGACCAGACTGTCTGCGAGGTCGGTTCCGGCATTCTCAGGAACCGGGGAGAATTGACTCGAATGCTGACGAAGAAGGGAAAATACGGACTGAAAGCACTGGTCGACCTGGCACGGCTCGCACCTGGGCAGACCGCTTTCATCACCGAAATCGCACAGCGCAACAACATTCCGAAGAAATTTCTAGACACTATACTCCTGGAACTGCGCAACGCCGGCGTGCTGCGCTCGAAGAAAGGGCCGGGCGGTGGTTATTCCCTGTCGCGACCGGCCTCCGAGATTCGCATCGGCCATGTCATAAGGACGCTCGACGGCCCGCTGGCGCCGATACGCTGCGCCAGCCGCACGGCTTATGAAATGTGCGACGACTGTACCGATCCGGAGACCTGCCGGGTGCGCATCTCGATGACATCGGTGCGTGACGCGATGTCGTCCATCCTCGATTCGATGACGCTCGCCGAATTTGCCGCCGGCGGAGTCCTCCCGCCGGAGACCTCGGTCGAAAAGCGCGTCGGCTGAGCATGACGGCTCGAAAAGTCGCCGGTTTGGTATAAAGGGCCGCCGCAAGGCTTGGTTTGTCCGTGAAATGAGCCTATCTGGCGTCTATCTTGCTGCGGCCCGCTGACGAGGCCGTTTTTTGGCAACGCGCTTCCGACGGAAAACCGTGACACACTTTTACCGGAAGTGCCTTACAGGGGGTCGATGATGGGTGTGAGACAAGCGACGGCGGATGCGCATGCCGGTGGCACCGTGCTGGAGTCGATCGGCAGGACGCTAACGACGGCAACGAACGGCATCAAAGCCCTTGCCGACCATCTGACACGTGACGAAGCCTTCGCGCGCGCCCTCGTCGATGCCGTCGAACTGATGGGCGACGGAGATGGCCGCGTCGTCGTTTCCGGCGTCGGCAAGAGCGGCCATATCGGCCGCAAGATTGCAGCCACGCTCGCTTCCACCGGCACCTCGGCCTATTTCGTTCATCCGACCGAGGCAAGCCACGGCGATCTCGGCATGATCACCGCTCAGGATGCGCTGGTGCTGCTCTCCTGGTCGGGCGAAACGGCGGAACTCGCCAACATGCTGACCTACGCCAAGCGCTTCAAGGTGCCGATCGTCTCGATCTGCTCCAACCGGCAGAGCACGCTTGCGCGCAATTCCGAAATCGCGCTCGTGCTGCCGAAGGTGCCGGAGGCCTGTCCGCACGGTCTGGCGCCGACGACCTCGGCCATGCTTCAGCTTGCCGTCGGCGATGCACTGGCGATCGCGCTGCTGGAGCGGCGCGGCTTCTCGGCCGAGGATTTCAAGACCTTCCACCCGGGCGGCAAGCTGGGCGCGCAGCTGCGACTGGTTCAGGAGCTGGCGCATGGCACCGGACAGATGCCGTTACTCTGCGTAGGTCGCCCGATGAGCGAGGCGGTCATCGAAATGTCGGCCAGGGGCTTCGGCGTCGTCGGCATAACAGATGAAAGCGGCAAGCTGGTCGGCGTCATCACCGACGGCGACCTGCGCCGTCACATGGCGGGCGACCTCTTGGCGCAACCGGTCCAGGATGTGATGTCGCGCAACCCGCGGGTGATCAAGGGTGACGTCCTTGCCAGCGCCGCCATGGAATTCATGCAGGACCACAAGGTCACCGTGCTGTTCCTCGTCGACGAGGCGGGCGCACCGGCCGGAATTCTGCACATTCACGATCTGCTGCGCGCCGGCGTCGCCTGATCTTTGCTGATTTTCACCGGCTTTTGACGGGGCGGCGGGTCGACGAAGGCGCCCGGCTCATTGACGTCGTTGCGGTGCAGCCGCTCAGCGATCGCCTTGGCGCCGGCATCCGTCCCCGCACGGGAATAGAAGTTCCCGCGCACCTGGATCGAAGCGGCCATCAGCCTGAACATTGCCCCGCTCAGCGCCGGGTCCGGTGCCTCGGGCGCCGTCCAGAACGCATCGAGCGGCTGCTGGTCGGTGAGACCGGCAATGTCGAAGACGGCCTTTCCCAGGACCTTCACGGGCTTGCCCCGCTTCAGAGCATGCAATCCGGCGGTCGAGTTGACCGTTACCATCCCGCAACTGTGCTCCGTGAGCAGATCGAGATTGCCGCCGTCGAGATAGAGGACCCTGTCGCCGACACCGAGTGAGGCGGCCTTGTCCGCGACGATCGTGCGCCAGGGGATCAGGCTGTTGTCGAGCGGGTGCACCTTGATGGCGAGCCTTGTCCCTGCCGGCGCACGGCGCGCGAAAGAGGCAAGGATGCCGTCGATCGCTTCCCGCTGGCTCCCGAAGGGTGAATGCGCACGCAATTGATAGTCCGTTTCAAGTTGAAGCGGATAGACGAAGTACGGCGCGCTGTCCGCCGAAAGCGAGCGGATCAACGCATCCGCGCGCCGCTGCTCGCCTTTGCCGGCCGCCAGCCGCCGGATCCACCCGGCATATTCGGCGAGCGGATGAAAGATGCCGTGCCGGCGGTAGCCCGGAAAGAGGAAGCAGAAAAACACGTTCGGCAGGTTGTAGAGCAGGTCGTATGCCGCCTCGGCAAGAAAGCTCTGCCGGTAGCGCCGTTGCCAGTCGGGCTCGGGCAGTCCCGTTGCCGCCCGCAGGATTTGCGCGGGATCGGCCGGAAAGTGCGAGTTGGACGACATGCCGCCGCGCTCCAGCGTCAACCAGTCCGGCCTGAGATAGCCCATTTCGACTACGAAGAGGCGGATGCCGGCTTTTCGCGCGGCAGCTGTGGCGATCCGGTGATAGGGGCGCTCTTCGCCGAGCAGGACGAGGTCGGTGACGGCGTGGCGGCGGATAAAGGCCTCCACATAGACCGGCCACCGCGCCAACGAGCCACGGTAGTTATGGCCGCCCCGGCGCCGCCAGAAGATCTGGTCGCCGGGATTGAGGTTGATGCGCAGGCAGCAGTGGCCCAGGGCTTCGAGATGCCCGGCTACCTTGGCGAAGACCGGCGACGCCGGTCCCTGCAAGAACAGGAAGGTTCTTGGCGGCGCGGGATCGATGGTCGTATCTGCTGTCATCGGGCGAATTTCCGGAAGACGCTGCTATTGCAGCGCGTCCTTGTGCAGATTGGCGTGCTTCAGCATGGAGCCGAGCAGGTTCCAAGGATCCTCGTCCTTGGCTTGCTTCGGGCTGTGGGCCGCAGAGCGCGCCTTGGCAAGCGGCACGATGAAATAATCCGTGCGGGGATCCGGGAAGGGATCCGCGAAAGATTTCAGAAGGGGCGCGTGGTCGCCGTAAAAGACGAACCAGACCGGCCGGTCGAGCTTGTTGAGGCCGTCGATCAGCTGCTTCAGCGCAGCGTCAGACTGCTCGAGGATCGCCAGGTAGATATCGACGGGATTGATGAGCGTACCGACGCGCCCCGGTTCCCAGGGGCCGTGATTTGCCATGGAGGCGACGAAGAAAAAGCCGCTCTCCTCTTCCGGCAGCTTCTCGACTTCGGCGAGTACGCGGGCTGCCAGCGTCGCATCGGAGACATAAAGCCCGTCGCGCTCCGGTCTATGGTCGAAGGCATCGAGCATGGTAAGCTTCTCGAAGCCGAGGAGGGGCATCGCCTTGTGCCGCAGGAAGAACGTCCGGTCATAGGGATGAATGAAATGCGTGCGCCAGCCGGCGCGCTTGAGCTTTCCGGGCCAGACGACATCGGCATAGTGCGCGGCACGGAGATAAGGATAGCTGGCATCGACGTGGATGTCGTCGGGCACAAGGCCGCTCAGGACGGCAAATTCGGTGCGCAGCGTGTAGCCGCCCTCGAAGACATTGCTCAAGCGTCCCCATTGCACCGCCTGCTTGCGCAACCGGTCGACCGTCGGAAGCTTGATCGAATCGACACCGAAATGCCGCATATCGATGAAGGACTCCGACTGCCATACGATGATCAGCGGGGCTTCCTCGTGACCGATGAGGTCGTGTACGGCGGCCCGCAGGATTTCCGACAATTCGGCGACGATCTTGTCGCGCTTGACGCCGAGCCAGATGATGAAATGGAAGACGACGGAAGCGAAGGTCCCGAAACGCACCGTGTTCATCTTGACGTTGATCGCCTTCACCAGCCTTTGCACGAGAGCGGCCGTCGGGCGGTTCACCGGCCCGTAAAACAACAGGCCCCAGGGTCCGGCGGCGATCCCCACCATCGCCAGAACCCAGAAGAGCCTGCTTCTTTCGGGCAGGATCGCCGGCTCGAAATACATGTAAAGTGCCGATACGCCGAACACGTAAAGGAAGGCGACGATCCAGAAGACGATGTTGAGGGAGCTCGCATAGAAGATCGTCTTGTACTTGAAGACATCCGCGACCAGAGCAATATCGGAAAAGACCAGCGGCTCACGGATGAACTTGAACTTCGCGCGGGAAATGCCGGTGAAAATGACGAAGAAGCTCATCGTGCCTGCGGCGGCATAGAGGGGCCGCCACGAAATCGCGAAGAAGCCGGCAAAGACGAGCGCGATGACCGGCAGCCGGGCGAGACGGTCGATCCTGTCCTGGCCGCGCCCGTATTTCGGTGCGTGCTTCCTGCGTTCGCGCGCCGGAAGGGCGAACCGGTCGGTATGGAAGATCACCGCGCAGGACAGCAGGTAGCACCCGAGGGTCAAGGCTATCGGGTAGTCATGCAGATGGAAGGGAATGAGCGCCAAGCCGATACCTTTGAGCCATTTCACCGTCGCCGCCTCGGCAGAAGGCTTCTCCCGACACTTAAAGCCTAATATTGGCTGGCACAAGCATGGCCGGGGAGCCCGGCGTCACAGTCCACTATTGCGCGCGATCGACCGATCGAACCACCAATCGATGATTGGCCTGACCGCCGGCCCGAAGCGGCCAAGAAGAAATAAGGTCGCGCCGAAATAAATCTCGAAGCGCTGCCGGTCGATCCCCTTGACGATCTTCCGCGCGACCGCCTCGGCCGTCCACGGGCGGACGGTACCCATGATGACGCTGGCCTCCGCTGGCCGGGCGGCAAGCTCCCTCTCGAATTGCGGCGTTTCGGTATCGGGTGGAAAGCAGATCGATACGCCGATATTGTGGACGCGCGCTTCGCTGCGCAATGCCTGGGCGAAGCCGCTGAGGGCAAACTTCGAGGCGCAGTAGGCGGTATAGCCGTAGATGCCGATCAGGCCGGCGCCCGAAGAGACCATCAGAATATGGCCGCTGCGCCGCTCCTTCATGTCCGGATAAACAGCGCGCACGGCATGCACCGTGCCCGAAAAGTTCGTTTCCATCTGTCGGTGGAAGGCCGCGCCCTGCATCGCCTCGAAGGGCGCCGGTTCGACGACGCCTGCCGAGGTCACCAGAACGTCGCAGGGTCCGAACGCATCGACACAGCGAAAGATCGCGGCCTCGATCTCCTCTCCCTTGGAGACATCGGCGGCCTCCATGCGGACAGCTCCGGCCTCGAGGCCGTGTTCGGCGACCAGCTTCTGCGCTGCCTGCTCCAGAAGATCGCGCGAGCGGGCGACAAGAGAGAGCCTCGCGCCCCGGGCCGCGTAGATCGAGGCGACCGCGAGGCCTATTCCGCTCGAGCCGCCGGTGATGATCACATGTGTCATGGACAAACCCGTTGGCGGCCCGCCTGCGGCGGTTGGTGGTCAGCGCGCCGAGAGCGCACTCAGCATCTTCTCGATATCGACGCCGCCGAGACCGAAATTCCGGTCGGTAAGATCCTTCAGGCGTTCGGCCGTCAATGTGACGGTGCGGCGGATCTGTTCCTCCGTGTGGTCGCAGGTGATGAAGAAGCGCAAGCGCGCCTGTCCTTCCGGTACCGCCGGGTGGATAATCGGCAGCACATTGACGCCGGCGGCGAGCAGGTCGTTCGAAAGCTGGACGGCGCGCAGCGAATCCCCGACGATGACAGGCACGACCGAAAAGCCGCCGCTCAGCCCCGTATCGAGGCCGGCCTCCTTGGCAAGCTTCAGGAACAGGCTGCCGTTGCGTCTCAGCGCCGCCGTGCGTTCCGGTTCGCTTGCCAGGATGTCGAGGCTGGCGACTGCGGATGCGGCAAGCACGGGCGCGAGTCCGACGCTGTAGACGAAGCCGCCGGCAGAAGCCTTCAGGACGGCCGCAAGGGCGGCGCTTCCTGCTATGTAGCCGCCGCAGCTCGACGTGGTCTTCGACAAGGTGCCCATCCAGATGTCGACTTCGTGCGGATCGGCCCCGAAATGTTCGGCGAGGCCCCTGCCGTGCCGGCCGAGAACCCCGAGCGAATGCGCCTCGTCGACCATCAGCCAGAAGCCGTATTCGGCCCTGAGCTTCAGAAGCGCCGGCAGATTGGCGACGTCGCCGTCCATCGAGTAGATGCCCTCGACGATTACCAGGATGCGCCGGTAGTCACCGGCGACGGTGCGCAGGACATGCTCGAGATCCGCGGTGTCGTTGTGCTTGAAGAAGCGGCGTGTCGCGCCTGAAAGCTTGATCCCGGCGAGCGCGCTGTTGTGGATGAACTCGTCGTGGATGACGAGGTCCTTCGGTCCCATCAGGCAGCTGATCGCGGCGACATTCGTCAGGTAGCCGCTTACGAAAGAGACGGCGGCATCGACGCCGTAGAACTGCGCGATCTTTTCTTCGAGTTCCACATGCTGCGGCCGTTCGCCGGCGACGAGCCGGCTCGCCGAGGCGGAAATCCCGAAGCCGGCGATGGTCTCGCGCGCCCGCTCGAGGACGTGAGCATGCCGGTTGAGCCCGAGATAGTCGTAGGAGGCGAAGTTGATCAGCTTGCGGCCATCGATCATCGTCGTCGCACCTGCTGCCGTTTGATGCGGCCGGTAGAACGGGTTGTCGATGCCGAGCTGTTCGCTGGCGATCTTCTGCGTGAGGACCTGCTTATATTCGGGCAGGTCTTCGAAGCGCGCCTGCTGGCGACGCGGAGCCGGCGGCAGCTCTCGCTCCGAGCGCGCCATCCGGTTGCGCTCGGACGATTGATGCGTGTTCCGCATCCTGTCCAGCAGGCTCTCCTTGAGCGTGCTGTTCATCTTCGGGAAAGTCTGCCCGTTTCCGCCGCTGCTCATTGGCTCAGTGCTTTTTCCTTGTCCGCTCCGACATGACGCTGCGCGAGTTCTGTCACAAGCTTGTCGTCGCCGGTCTCTTCCTCGTTGCCCTGGTCACGCTTGCTTACCTTTTCATGGAGCTTGCGCGCAATATCCCCGACCGTCGTATTGTCCGCGACGCCGCTCAGAGGCATGTCGAAGCCGGTGTTCTGCTGGAAACTCATGCCGAGTTCTACGGCCATGAGGCTGTCGAGGCCGATTTCCTTCAGTATCTTCCCGCGAGTGACCGTATCCTTCGACACGCGAAGGATAGCCGCAATCTCGCCGGCCACCAGATCGAAGAGGATGTCCTCGGCCTCCTGCGGCGATTTGCCCTCGATCATGGCGACGAGATCCATCTTCGTGCCCTCGGCGCCTGTGGCATGCTGATCGGCGCTGCGCAGGATCACCTCGAAGAGCGCGTTGCGGGCGACCGGCAGGTTCCGCGCAGCTGTCCAGTCGATCTCCGAAATCATCACGACGGCCGCGTCGACCGTGCCCGGATCCGCGGCGATGTGGTTTTCCACCATGTCGAGCGCCACCTGGGCCTTCAACGCCGTTTTGCCGATGCGCTTGGCGAGCAGGTCGTTGACCTCGGCATTCTGCGTCAGGTAGCCGGCATCGGCAATTGCGCCGAAGCCGACAGCGAGCCCTGCCAGGCCCTCCTGGCGCCGTGCACGGGCAAGACCTTCGAGGTAGCCGTTGGCAGCGACATAGTTCGCCTGGCCGGGATTGCCGACCAGCGTCGTCGCCGAGGAGAAGAGGATGAAGTTGTCGAGCCTGTCACCACGGGTAAGGCGATCGAGGATCGCCGCGCCCTTGGCTTTCGTGTCGATGACCGGCCGGTTGCGCTCGCGATTGAGATTGCTGATCAGCCCATCGTCAAGCACCATCGCCGCGTGAACGACGGAGCGAAGCGGTGCTTCCGAACGAAGCGTCGCGAGAAGCGTCTCCACGGCTGCGGCATCCGTGATGTCGCAAGCATGGACCGATGCCGCAACGCCGCCATTCTGCCAGCGTTCGATCATCGCGCTCGTTTCCGCATCCGGCTGGCCTCGGCGGGAGCAAAGCGCAATCCGGCGGGCGCCTTTTTCCACGAGCCAGTTGGCGGCGACGAGGCCGAAGCCGCCGATGCCGCCGACGACGAGATGAACGCCGTCCGGGTCGACCTTCATGCCCCTCTCGGCCTTTGCCGTCACCTCGTGCCTGCCGGCAACGGGCGGCAGCACCACGATCTTGCCGATATGCCCGGCATTCTGCATCAGCCGGAAGGCATTGCCGATTTCATCGTAATCGAAGGCGCGATAGGGAAGCGGCGTGAGCTTGCCTTCCTCGAAGAGCGCTCCGATTTCCATGAAGATGCGCCTGGTCAGATCCGGCGCATTCACCAGCAACTGATCGGCGTCGATGCCGAAATAGCTGACATTGCGGCGGAACGGCCTGAGCCCGATCTTGCTGTCGGCGTAATAGTCGCGTTTGCCGAGCTCCAGGAATCGGCCGAAGGGTTTCACCAGCGAGAGGCTCTGCTCCATCGCCTCGGCGAAAAGCGAGTTGAGCACGAGATCGACGCCTTCCCCGCCGGTGACCGAACGGACATCGTCGACGAAACCGAGCGAACGCGAATCGAAGACATGATCGGCCCCGAGCATCGTCAGGAAGCGCCGCTTTTCGCGCGTTCCCGCCGTGGCGATGACCTTGGCGCCCTTGAGCTTTGCGACCTGGAGCGCGGCGAGGCCGACGCCGCCGGCAGCGCCGTGGATCAAAATCGTCTCTCCAGCCTGAATGCGGCCGAGTTCGATAATGGCGTAATAGGCGGTAAGGAAGGCGACCGGCAAGGTGGCCGCGGCCACCGGGCTCATCGCTCGCGGCAGCTTGGCAATGCCGGCGCGCGCGACGACCGCATGTGTGGAGAAGGCGGCGGAGGCGATCGCCATCACCGCATCGCCAACCGCGAGATCGTCGATCTCTTCGCCGACCGCGACCACGTGGCCGGACAGTTCCATGCCGATCGTCGCGCCGGCAAAGCCATCTTCCAAGGCCTCTTCCGGCAACAGGCCCATGGCCCACATCACGTCGCGGAAATTCAAGCCGGTCGCCGCGACGGCGACGACGACCTCGCCGGGCCCTGGCTGCGGTACGCTCGCCTCTTCCCAGGCGATGCTTGCAACCTGAGAGCTGACGCGCTGGCGGATGGTCGCGGCCGAAAAGGCGCTCGTTTTCCCGTCAGCCTTGTTCGTTGCGCCGGGTACGGCCCGAAGCTCCGAAAGCAGGCCCGTCTTCTGGTCGAGCAGCCATTCCCGGTTCTGTCCCGAAACCGTCAGCAGGGGAAGCGCCGCGGCAAGCATGTCCTTGCGGCCGATGTCGGTATCGCCGGCAAGATCGAGCGTATGAAAGTCGATGAACTCGTATTCGTTCTGAAGGACGCGGGCGAAGGCCCACAATCCGGAATTCAGCCCGGAGCTTGCCGAGGCTGACAAGGGAGCGCCGCCCGGGGCCACGAGCACAAGCCGCGGCCGGTCGTCGCCCTCCGGCTCGACGCCGGCGAGATGCTGTTTCAATGCCTCGGCAAAGGCGCTGAGCACCAGCACGCGCGTCTGCAGCAGGGCCGAATCGTCGTCGCCGGTGCAGCCCGCCTCGGACATGAAAACCGCGCGCAACGGTCTGTCGACCATGGCCTCGAGGGCTGCGCGGAGCGTCGCCATGTCTGCGGCAAGCTCGCCTGTCATACGGACGGGAGTGGCACCCCTTCCACCGGCGGCGACCGGTTTCTGGGCAGTGGCAGTCTCAATCAGCAGATATGGTGTTGCGGTTGCGCCCGGCTCGGCGCGTGCGCCCGCCGCCGCGGCCGTGCCGCGGGCCTCGATCAGGATGGTGTTCCCATGCGGGCATTCGCGATCCGTCACGACCACGTCGCCGAGGTCGAGATCTGCGAGACACTTCTGCCAATGGGGTACGGCCGCGATCCTGCCGATCGGGAATTCTGCCGTCTGGCTGCGTTCGAACCATTCGCCCGAGAGACCCAAGGCGAAATCGGCGAAGATCGACGGCGCGCTGACGGCGGCGACGAGCCCGCTTCCGGGGGGCATCGACCGAAGGGCCGTGCGGACCCCGCTCTCCTCTTCGATCAGCTGGTAGAGATTGTCCGATGCGCTGACCGCGAGGTCGAGCGGCCCGATCTCGGCGAATTCGCTCTTCTTCAGAACGCGCACATGCGCATCCTCCTCGAAGGCGATCTCCAGATTCCGCTGTGCATTATCGCGCGGCTCGAAGATGGAAAGTGCCGCACCATTGCGCGCTGCCAGATCGGCCAGGCGGCGGCTGAAGCCGGCAGAGACGCTGCCGAGTTCGATGAGCCGCAGGCGGGCGCCTGCCGGTTGCGCAGCGAGAACGTGTTCGACCGTATGAAGCACCTGGTCCATGCGCGACCGGCTCGCCGCGGAATGCACGGCCTGATGGTCCAGCGTCGCTTCGCTGACGAAACCGGTATTGAACGAAGCCGCGTCGTCACCTCCAGGTGCGGGAGCAAGCAGCACGTCGAGACGGCTGAGTGCTTCCGCATAGGCGTTGTTGACGAGCACTGCTTCGACCGCACGATCGGGGCGGTCGCCATAGAGCTCGCCAAGGATCTCCGGCACGGTCGGAAGCGTGAATTCCCGTGCGACCTTCCAGTTGCCGTTCTGGTGCTCGCAAAGCCCGGCATCCTCGAGCGTCAGCAGGCAGCTCGTCAGGAAGCATTGGAAAGCGAAGTCCCCGGGCAGCGCGTCGCCTCGCACTGTCGCGGTCCCCCTGCCGAGCTTCAGGGCAATTTCCTGGCAGGCGCGGTAGATGGCGGCGTTGAAGAGCAGGGTCGCGTTGTCGACGCCGTCGCCATCGATCGGCTCGGCGAGCGTGGCAGGCATAGCCGTCGCAACTTTCACGCCGGGCACGACCACGTCGGACAGAACTGCCTCATAGTGGAAGGAAAGGCCGTCAAGCGTCTTGTGCTTGCGCAGATAGGTACGGCGGAAGCGGCAATCCTCGAAATGTGCGATCGCGACCCCGGTTTCGTCGAAGAAATGGAACCGTGCCTTGATCGAGTTGGCGCTGACACGCTCGATCTCGATCGTCGCGCGGGCGATCGACCGGCCGGCATTGATGACGCGTACGGAGCCGAACCGGACAGGAATATAGGGGGCGCCGCCCCTGTCGCCGGTGAAGCGGTCGAAGAGTGCGACCAGGCCGTGGAAGGTCGCGTCGACCGAGATAGGATGAAGGGCGTAGGTGATGTGGGGGTGCCCCGATGCCTGGGGGTGCTTCAACTCGACATCGATGAGCCGGTCGCCATAGGCCACGGCTTTGGAGAGAAGCTGGAAATGCGGGCCGTAGTCCAGTCCGAACTGTTTCGCCGTTTCATAGGCCTTGGCCGCCGTCACCGTCACCGTCTTCGCCAAGCCTTTGGTAGACGGACAATCGTTGCTCGTCGTCGGTAAGGGTTTGCGGCTTCGCGCGACGGCATGCACCGTCCAATCGTCCTCCGAGAGACGTTCGCGCGACCGGATCTCGATGTCGCCGGTCTCCGGCGACAGGATGGTCGAGAGTTCCATGATGCGGCTGTCGCTCAGTTCGAGCGGGCGTACGATCTCCAGATTGGTGATCTCGACCTCGTCGCTGCCGTGATATTGCTGTGCGGCGGAAACGGCGATTTCGATGAAGCCGCTGCCCGGGAGGATCGCCTTGCCGTCGACCACGTGTTCGGCGAGATCCGGGAAGAGATGAGCGTCGACGTGGTTTTTCCAGCTTCCCGCATTGGGGTCGCCGCGCCAGCCGTTGAGACGATAGGGCTTTGCGGAGCGTCCGAAGAGATCGGTCGCATCCGTCGTGGCTGCCGGCCGCAGTTCTACCGGCTCGAAGGGCAGCGCGGGCAGTTCGATGAATGCGTCCCGCTTGCCATAGACACGCGACCGGTCGACTGCGGCACCGTGGGCGACTGCGCGCGCCATCGATGCCGAGATCGGATCGTGGCCGTTCCCGCCGGCATCGCGCAGCAATGTCGCCACCACCGAAGCCGGCACCGCCGCCTGCTTGATCGTCTCCTTGACGTAGGATCCGAGGATCGGACGCGGCGAGATCTCGATGAACAGCATGCAGCCGAGATCGAGCGCGGCCTCGGCAGCGGCCTGGAAACGCACGGGTTCGCGAACGTTCTTCCACCAGTAGTCGGGATCGAGCGCAGTCCCGTCGAGCGCAGCACCCGTGACGGTCGACAGATAGGTCAGCTCCGTCCGGCGGGGGGCGATATCAGGGATATCGGAGAGAAACGCCTCTTTCGCCCGATCGATGATCGGATGGTGGAACGGATAATTGATGTCGAGGATCTGAACCGGGATTTTCGACTTGCGCGCAGCGTCGCGGAACGCCGAAATCTCATTCGCCGGGCCGGAAATCGTCACCGAATTGTGAGCGTTGATGGCTGCGACGCAGACATCGTCGAGCCCGCGTTCCGCCGCGAAGGCCTTGGCTGCCTCTTCGCCCAGCATGACGGCCGCCATCGTGCCTTGGCCGGCCAGAAGATCCTGGTGCAGCGATCGTTTGGCGACGATCGACACGGCGTCGACGAGCGACAGCGCCCCTGCTGCATAAGCCGCAGCGATTTCGCCGACCGAGTGACCGAAGACGGCGGTCGGCTTAATGCCCATGGCCACGAGCGAGTCGGAAAGCGCGGCCTGTATCGCGAAAAGCAGCGGCTGCGCCACCTTCGTATCCGCGAGCTTCCTGTCGAGTCCAGGGTCGGTCAGGAGATCGGTGAGAACGATATCCGAATGGAACCTGAAAAGGGCGCTGACCGAGGTGAACGACTGACGGAAGTGCAGATTTTCGCGGAACGCCTCGACACCCATGCCGGCCCATTGCGAGCCGTTGCCGGAAAAGACGAAGGCGACCTTTGCTTCTTTCGCTGCCGCTTCGCCCGTCTCCCCGATATCGGAGCCGGGCTTTTCCAGGTGGTTGGCAATCGCCCGGACGATATCTTCGGGATGGTCGCTGCGTGCCGCGAACCGATGGCGCATATGCGTCCGATTGGCGCCGGAGGCGGCGACGATCGCGCGCGTCTCTTCCTTCGTCGCGCTCGCAAAGGCCGCTTTATAGTCTCTGAGCAGGTTTTCGAGGCTCGACGCGGTATGGGCGCTTGCCAGAAACACGTGGCCCGCCGGAGAGGTCGCGGCCTTTTCCGCCTGTGCCGGATCCGGATCGCTGATGACGACATGGGCGTTGGCGCCGCCGAAACCGAAGGAATTGATGCCGGCGAGCCGCGTTCGCTTGCCCTTCAAAAGCTCGATCGGATTGGCCGTCACACGGACATTGAGTCCGTCGAAGTCGATCTGCTCGTTCGGCGTCTCGAAATGCAGCGAGGCCGGCAGATAGTTGTTCTCCAGAGCCAGAACGGCCTTCATCATCCCGAACAGACCGGAGGCCGGCTCGGTATGGCCGATATTGGACTTTATCGAGCCGATCGGCACCGGAGCCCGGCGCTTCGCGCCGATCACCGTGCCGATGGACCACACCTCCGCCGGGTCGCCGACCTTCGTGCCGGTACCATGGCCTTCTACGAAGGCAACCTGGTTGGCGTCGATGCCATTGCCTTCGTAGATCATCCTCAGCAGATTGGCCTGCGCCTCGCGCGAGGGCAGTGAGATGCCGTTGGTGCGGCCGGCCGAATTGACCCCGGAGGCGACGATCCGCGCATAGCTCCGGTCACGCTCGCGTTGCGCCCGGTCCGTGCGGCGCAGGACGAAGACGACGCCCCCCTCGGCGCGAACATAGCCGGCGCCGTCGTTGTCATAGGCGCGGCAGAGCCCTTCGGGCGAGAGCATGCGCGCCTGGGCGAAGCCGACGAAGGGAAGCGGGTGGGCGAGAATATTGACGCCGCCGACGATGGCCGTGTCGATCTCTCCGGCGTTCAGCGCCCGCATCGCCTGATCGAGGGCCACGAGCGAAGAGGAACAGGCCGTGTCGACGGTCATGCTCGGACCGCTCAGGCCGAAGACGTGGGAAATACGGTTTGAGACGATCGACAGCGTGTTGCCCGTCATGAAATAGGGGCCGGCGGCAGCCGGGTCGTCGACTGTGAGATTGGCGTGATCGAGGCTGGAGGCGCCGACATAGACGCCGACATTTTCACCGTGCAGCGAGGCCACCGAGATATTGGCGTCCTCGAGTGCGCGCCAGGCGAGCTGCAACAGAACCCGCTGCTGCGGGTCCATGTACATGGCCTCGCGCTGCGACATCCCGAAAACGGCGGGATCGAAGTCGTAGATATGGTCGAGGACTCCGGCGGCAAACGAATAGGTTTTGCCCGGGGTGCCCGTGACCGGGTGCCAGAAACGCGCAAGGTCCCAGCGGTCCGAAGGGACGCGGGTCACGGTGCACTTGCCCTGACGAAGGATTTTGAACAGCGCCTGCGGAGATTTCGCTCCCGGGGCAAGGCATGCACGCCCTATGATTTCAACCGTCATGTAAGATCGAACGCTCTGAACTGCCGTTAAAATTGTCTTAGCCCATTGCAAGGTGTAACGTAAATTGCAATCGGCGACATTCCTGTTCTGTGGGTATCCCCGGTTTTATCCCCTGCGCTGTATTAGTGAGCTTTTAACCCATAGTGCCTAGCTTTCAACCCCGAAGGGCTAGATATACGTCTCCTACGATCCGGCCAACACAATTACGGCGACGGTTCGTAACCAATGTCGAGGCGGTATGGCCGGAAGAGCGCAGTGTCGATTATTTTGCCGGCTGTCGCGGCGAGGTGGCTTGTTGTGGGACGGCCTTTGTGCTTTTCAGGGACCGGCGGATTCCCTGCCGGGAAAATGCGGCGCAGATATCTGTATGGAATCATTGCTGTGCCGAACACGGAGTGTCGTAGTGAAACGAGTGACTGCCCTTCTGCTTTGTACCGCGCTTGCGGGATGCCAGGCCGTGCCGGGCGAGGGCCCTCTGACAACCGATATTGTTTCGGATGCCGGCCAGTCCGGCTCGCAGATCGGCAGGAGGAACGCGACGGTATTTGATATCGTGGATGTCGATGGCCAGTCGGCGCGGCTCGTTTCCGAATATGTTTCCACAACCCTCAGCCGACGCTTCGGCATCGGCGGCGGCGTCGGTCAGGTGGTCATCGGCATTGGCGACCAGCTGAAGGTTACGATCTTCGAGGCGGGCAGCGACGGGCTGTTTTCCACAACTGAATCGAAGCAGACGAGCATCGATCTCGTCGTCCAGCCCGATGGCAAGGCGGCAATCCCTTATGTCGGATCGGTCCGTTTTGCCGGCCTGACACTCGAGCAGGCGCGTCAGGCCATCCTCGACGCATTGAAACAGAAGGCCGTCGAGCCGGACGTGATCGTGACCTCGACGTCGACGGCGTCGCGCATCGTCACGGTCTCCGGTGCCGTCGGCCGCCCATCGGTCGTGCCTCTCAATCTCGTCAGCGAGACCATCAACGAGGTCATCGCGAAGGCGGGCGGCCCGTCGGCGCAGCCCTACGAGACCTATGTGACGCTGGTGCGCGGCAAGAAGACCGGCACGGTCCTGCTGAAATCGATCATCGAGAGCCCCTCGGAAAACATCCACGTAAAGCCGGGCGACCAGATCTTCGTCACGCGCGATCCGCGCACCTTCACGGTGCTCGGCCAGGTGCGGGCAAATCAGCGCGTCGAGTTCGGCGCCAACGATCTCAACCTGCTCGAGGCCGTGGCGCTGGCGGGCGGCGGCTCCGATCGGACGGTGGATGCCAAGGGCTACTTCGTCTTCCGCTACGAGGAGCCGGACATCGTCATGAGCCTGCTTGGGCAGGAGCGTTTTCATAACCTGCTGAGCAAGGGCATGCGGGCCGACCGCGTCGGGCGCTACCCGGTCGTCTACCGGTTCGACATGACGAAACCGGACAGCCTCATCGTCGGTCAGACCTTCCCGGTCAAGAATCGCGACGTCATCTACGCTTCGCGCCATCCCTCGGTCGACATCACGAAATTCCTCGATTTCGTCGCACGGCCGATCGGTATCGTGAATTCCGGCGTGAACATCGCCGACAATCTCAACGATTTCAACAACTGACGGCGGGCCACGTCGACACGGGCAACGTCGACACGGGGCCGGTGTCGACGCGGCTGCCGCTGAACGCTTTCGGCCGCCATGCATTAACGCCTTATAATCAATCACCTTTATAAGGTCCGCCCGATCGTCGCGGGAATCACGTCACGAGCGCCGAACATGCTTGCCGACGCGCGCGTTCTATGGTTGATCTGGTTTAGAGCGGGATGAGGAAAAGGGTACGCGGGCCTTGAGTCATCCTGATTTAAATCGATTTGTTGATGGCCGATGCGGCTCGGCCGGAATGCGAGAGGCAATGGCTGACGACGCCCTGATCGTTATCGATATGCAGAACGACTTCTGCCCCGGCGGCGCTCTCGCGGTCGACGGCGGCGATGAAATCGTTCCTGCCGTCAATCGCCTCATCGAAGAGTCGCCACATGTCATCCTGACGCAGGACTGGCACCCGGCCGGCCATTCGAGTTTCGCCTCTACGCATCGGGGAAAGTCGCCGTTTCAGACCGTGGCGATGCCTTATGGAGAGCAGACGCTCTGGCCCGAGCACTGCGTCCAGGGGAGTGCCGGTGCGGAATTTCATCCATCCCTCAGATGGACCTCTGCGGAGCTCGTCATACGCAAGGGCTTCCGTCGCGAGATCGACAGCTATTCCGCCTTTTTCGAAAACGACCACCGGACCCCGACCGGGCTTGCCGGTTACCTGCGCGAGCGCGGCATGAGGAGCGTGACGCTTTGCGGCCTGGCTACCGATTTCTGCGTGGCCTTCTCGGCACTCGATGCGGTCGCTCAGGGCTTTTCGACGTCGGTGGTGCTCGGCGCCTCCCGTGGCATCGATCTGAACGGCTCGCTCTCGGCCATGACCCTGCGCATGCGCGATGCCGGCGTCCGGCTGATCTAGTCGCCCCGCATCGGGGAAGCGCGGCATCGGCCGCATCCCCGCTCGGACTTAGGATATCGACCACGATCGCCTCGCTTCAGAGCGGGTCATGACGGTCCAAGAGGAGCGTATTGCAGATGCCAAAGACCGATATCGCGCGACGGGTCTATAACCATACCTGGAAGCTCGATCCGATCGTCCGCAGCCTGCTGGATACGGATTTCTACAAGCTTTTGATGCTGCAGATGATCTGGCAGCTCTATCCGGACGTGGACGCGACCTTTTCGCTGATCAACCGCACGAAGACGGTGCGCCTTGCCGACGAGATAGACGAACAGGAACTGCGCGACCAGCTCGACCACGCGCGAGGCCTGCGCTTCACCAAGAAAGAGATGATATGGCTCGCGGGTAACAGCTTCTATGGCCGTACGCAGATCTTTTCGCCGGAATTTCTCGCCTGGCTGGCAAAATTCAGTCTTCCGGAATACGAGTTGTCGCGTCGGGACGGCCAATTCGAACTGACGTTCCGTGGCCGCTGGGCCGAGACGACGATGTGGGAAATCCCTGCGCTCGCGATCATCAACGAGTTGCGCTCGCGCGCGGCGATGAAAGGGCTCGGCCCATTCACGCTGGACGTCCTCTATGCCCGCGCCAAGGCCAAGATGTGGTCGAAGGTCGAACAGTTGCGGGAGCATCCGAACCTGCGCATCTCCGACTTCGGTACGCGCCGGCGGCACAGCTTCCTATGGCAGCGCTGGTGCGTCGAGGCGCTGAAGGAAGGCATCGGCCCGTCTTTCACGGGATCCAGTAACGTGCTGCTGGCAATGGACAATGATCTGGAGGCGGTCGGCACCAATGCGCACGAGCTGCCGATGGTGGCCGCGGCGCTTGCCCGCAACGACCGCGAGCTTGCGGCCGCGCCCTACAAGGTTCTGCAGGACTGGAACCAGCTCTATGGCGGCAACCTCCTGATCGTGCTCCCGGACGCGTTCGGAACGGCCGCGTTCCTCAGGGAGGCGCCCGACTGGGTGGCGGACTGGACCGGCTTCCGGCCGGACAGCGCGCCGCCCATCGAGGGAGGCGAGAAGATCATCGCCTGGTGGAAGAAGATGGGCCGGGACCCTCGCGAGAAGCTGCTGATCTTCTCCGACGGCCTCGACGTCGACACGATCATCAGGACCTACTGCCACTTCGAAGGGCGCGTGCGCATGAGCTTCGGCTGGGGAACCAACCTCACAAACGATTTCGCCGGCTGCGCTCCGACCGAGATCAACGGCCTCAACCCGATCTCCATCGTATGCAAGGTCAGTGAGGCCAATGGCAGTCCGGCCGTCAAGCTCTCGGACAATCCGCGCAAGGCGACGGGGGATCCGGCCGAGGTCGAGCGCTATCTGAAGTTTTTCGGCACAGAGGACTTCGTGGAGCAATCCGTGCGGGTGTGACGAGAGGAGAGAAACCGGCGGCTGCGGCCGGAATCGCCCCAATCGTATGACTTATTGCGGTACCTCACTATTTCCTTGAATTTCCCCCCGATTGCCCCATGATGAGACCGTTGAGGTACACCTTGGGAGGGGTTCGTGCGTCAGGCCTATTCTCCGGATGACGTGGACGTCATGCGCGGAGCGCTCGATATCTGGTGCGCTCTGCACAATGTCGGCAGGGATGGCGTGGAGGCCAACAGGGCCGCCAAGCGCATTCTCGACCTGATGGACACGAGGAAGTGCTCCTGCGACGAACTTCTGGCTCAGCTGGGAGATTTCGGCCCGGAACAGCGTCGCCGCGCTTCCTGACGCATGTCCTCGGGCGATCTTTGCGCGCCCGACAGGGCGGCCTCTTTCATCGTGGTATCGATGAGGTGATTTCGTGCGACACGGCGGCGTTCGCCTCCGGGCGATAGCTGGACAGCGCAAAATGCAGGATGCCGCTGACCGTGATGGACAGGGCGAGAACCGCGACAGTGACGCCGAGACCCGATTTGATCATGTCCATCTTCTCCGACCTGTTGCTTGTTTCGGCGTTCGAAAAACCGCGGAATAGAGTTATTCCTGTGGCGCCGGTCGGACTGTTCCCCGAGTAACGGAGAATACGGTTAATAATCTCGTGACCGTGACGGCCATGCCACGGCACCTGAGACTTTCAATTATTTCTCTTCCCCGGAACTCTTCCGATTGACCTTGCCATCGTTGTAAGCCGTAGAACTCGAATCGGGTTGCAGCGGCGAAGTTCGCCCGTTGCAGTCGCGGCGGTATATCGACGCGCCTGGCGTGTCGATTGACAATTTTGAGCCCGATGATAGGCGTTGAATATGGGCATGCTTCGAATCACGACGCAAAAGCTGTTGATTCTGTTCCGCCTGGTGATTTTCATCTCACTGGCGGTATATGCATTGCCGAGTTCCTCCGCAGCCATGCACAGCGGCTGGTCCAAGTCTGAAATCGCGCAGTCGGGCGACCACCATGACATGGCGAGCGGCGTGCATTCGCACGGCGATCAAGACTCCTCTGCCGAAGGCCACCAGAAGCCCGCGAAGCAGCAATGCTGCAAAGACTTTTGTGCCGGCATGGCAATTCTAGCGGCGACCGATGCTATTGGCGTACCCCCCGTATCGCCTGTCCGAGAGTTCGTCGACGACGCCCGGACGACGGGCGAATTGCCGCTGCTGCATCGGCCCCCAAGCGCCTGAATAGGATACGCCCGTCCAACTGACGGGCCGAACGCGTGTTCGCGAGCAAGTCTTCCTCTCGAGCGCTGCCGCAATCTCCTATTCGGATAGATCCATGAAACATCTGTTTTTCGTGGCAGCCCTGCCGCTTTTTGCGAGCGGTTGCGCCGCCACTCTGCCTCCCGATGTGATCGCTTCGGGAGAACTCCCGGCCAACCATGCCGACGTGCGCCCCGTTGCCTATACGAGTCCCGTCGCGGGCTACACGGACCGCAAGGCCGTCGATCCCAAACCATGGCGCGACCAGAATGATGCGCAGGCTCCGAAAGGAGGCGCATCATGATGAAAATCAAGATGAAGCTGGCGGTGTTCGTACTGCCGCTGGTTCTCGGCGGCTGCGTTACCACCGGCGAGTACGCAGTCAAAAATGCCGGGTTTTCCCTCGTCGCGGCGACAACGGCCGAAGCCGCCGGCAAGCAGACCGTATGGGTGCAGAATCAGGAACAGGCGCGCTCCGTCTCCGAGCGGGTGAAGGCGCTGATGGCGAAGAAGACCGTCGACGTCGAGACGGCGGTTCAGGTCGCGCTTCTCAACAACAAGGGGCTGCAGGCGGCCTATGCCGATCTCGGCGGTTCGGCGGCCGACGCCTGGCAGGCGACCATGCTCGTCAATCCGACCGTCGGTGTCGGGCTGACGGGAGTCGGCACGCCGGGGCTCTCGGCGTTCCGGACCGTCGAGGGCGCGATCGTCTCCAATATTTTTGCGCTCGTCACGCGCGACCGGAATATCGCGATCGCCGACACCGAGTTCCGCAAGGCGCAGCTGGATGCGGCTTCGCGCACGTTGCAGCTTGCTTCCGAGACGCGGCGTGCCTGGATCAATGCAGTAGCGGCTTGGGAAACGGTGGGCCAACTCAACCGGGCACAGGTGGCGGCCGACGCAGCGTCCGAGCTTGCCGAAAAGCTCGGCGAGAGCGGGGCCATGACGAAGGCGTCGCAGGCCCGCGAGCATGTCTTCTACGCTGAACTGGCGGGAGAGGGGGCCAAGGCGCGGCTTGAGGCGCGTCTCGCCAAGGAGGAACTGACGCGGCTGATGGGATTGTGGGGTTCGGACGCCGAATTCCAGGTGCCGAACCGGCTGGCTTCTCTTCCCAAGGGCCTGATGAAGCGCGACCAGATCGAGGCGGAAGCCCTGCGGCGCCGTGTCGATCTCCAGATGGCGAAGCTCGACCTCGAGGCGACGGCCAGATCCTACAATCTGACCGAGGCCACCCGTTACGTCACCGACCTCAACCTCCTCGCCGGCTTCGAGACCGAGCGGGCAATGGAGGACGGCGACATTTCGTCCGAGACGACCGGCCGTGTCGATCTCGAATTCGTCATTCCCATCTTCGACAGCGGCAAGGCGCGCATGCGCAAGGCCGAGCTCGCCTATATGCGGGCGGCGAACCTTCTCGCCGAGAAGGCCGTCAATGTCCGCTCGGAAGCACGCTCGGCCTATCAGGCCTACCGCGCCAACTACGACATCGCCCGGCACTACCGCAACAGCGTCGTGCCGCTGCGCACCAAGATCGAGGAACAGTCCCTCCTCACCTATAACGGGATGATCACCAGCACCTTCGAACTGCTCGCCGACAGCCGCGAAAAGGTCAATTCGACCCTGCTCGCGATCAACGCCAAGCGCGACTTCTGGCTGGCCGAGGCGGATCTGGCTCCGGCGATTTACGGCGGGGGAGCCTCCGGCGAAACCGACGTCGCAGCGGCCGCCGAAAGCGGCAACTGAGAAAGGAACCGAACATGTTCAACAGAAGACAGTTAATCGGCGCGAGCGCCGCACTGGTATCCACCGCCGCCTGGGCGAAAACGTCGAATATGGGCCTGCCGGAAGCGGCCGTCATGGAGACGGCGGAAACGCAAGCCCCCCTCCGTCCGGCCTCCGGCCCCGACTACAACCCGGTGGTGACCCTCAACGGCTGGACCGCGCCCCACCGGATGAACAACGGCGTCAAGGAGTTCCATCTCGTCGCCGAGCCGGTCGAGCGCGAAATGGCCGAGGGCATGACCGCCTATCTCTGGGGCTATAATGGCCAGTCGCCGGGTCCGACGATCGAAGCGGTGGAAGGCGATCGGGTCCGCATCTTCGTCACCAACAAACTGCCGGAGCCGACGACGATTCACTGGCACGGCATGATCCTGCCGTCCGGCATGGACGGGGTCGGCGGGCTGTCGCAGCCGCACATCCCGCCCGGCAAGACCTTCGTCTACGAGTTCGATCTGGTGAAGTCCGGCACCTTCATGTACCACCCGCATTCCGACGAAATGGTGCAGATGGCCATGGGGATGATGGGCTTCTTCGTGATCCATCCCAAGGACCCGAAATTCATGCCGGTCGACCGGGATTTCGTGTTCCTGCTCAACGCCTACGACATCGAGCCGGGCTCCTACGTGCCGCGCGTCATGGAAATGACCGACTTCAATATGTGGTGCTGGAACAGCCGCATATTCCCGGACATCAGCCCGCTCGTCGTTTCCAGGAACGACCGTGTGCGCGTGCGGGTCGGCAACCTCACCATGACCAACCACCCGATCCACATGCACGGCTACGATTTCGAGGTCACATGCACGGACGGCGGCTGGGTCCGCCCGGAGGCGCGGTGGCCGGAGGTGAGCATCGACATTCCGGTCGGCGCCATGCGGGCCTACGAATTCGACGCCAAATACGCGGGCGACTGGGCGATCCATTGCCATAAGTCGCACCACACGATGAACGCCATGGGACACGACATCCCGACCTTCATCGGCGTCGACAAGAAGGAAGTCGCGCAAAAGATAAGGAAAGTCAGCCCGGAATACATGCCGATGGGCACGGCCGGCATGTCCGACATGGGCAAGATGGAAATGGAACTTCCCGAAAACACCATACCCATGATGACCGGCTGGGGTCCGCACGGGCCGATCGAGATGGGCGGCATGTTCTCCGTCGTCAAGGTGCGCGAGGGCATCTCGGCGGACGATTACTCCGATCCCGGCTGGTACGAAAACCCGCCCGGAACGCAGGCCTGGGAGTGGACGGGCGAGCTTCCCGACTGGACCAGGGCTGACAACGCAAAGACCCGGATCACGCCGAAGCACTCCAAACACGGGTGATACCGCATGACGATCTTCAACCAACCAAAGGACAATTCGATGAAAGCTGCAATCTTCGGACTTCTTGTCGCAGCGCTCGCCTCGCCGGCGCTTGCTTCAGGCAGTCACAAGGGCGGTCATGGCGAAGTCATGGCCGTCGGGGAGCCCGGCAAGAATGCCGACGCCACCCGGACGATCCGGGTCACCATGAAGGAGACGGATGACGGCCGGATGATTTTCGCGCCTTCGGAATTACAGGTCCGCGAGGGCCAGACCGTCCGCTTCACGATCAGGAACGCCGGCGAGCTCGAGCATGAATTCGTCCTCGACCAGCAGGACAAGATCACGGAGCACAAGGCGGCGATGGAGAAATTCCCCGACATGGAGCACGAGGATCCGAATGCGATCCGTCTCGCCCCCGGACAGACGGGCGAGATCGTCTGGAAGTTCACCAATGCCGGCACGTTCAAGATCGCGTGCCTGGTGCCGGGTCACTACGACGCGGGGATGCACGGCGGCGTAACCGTCGCACGGAAGTAAATCCTCAGGAAAGGGTCTCACATGAAAACGATTGTAAAGTTCACGCTGGCCTTCGCCCTCGCTCTCGGCACGGCCTATGGCGCCTTCGCCGACGACTTTACCAAAGGCACGGTCAAGAAGGTCGACGCCAAGGCGAAGAAGGTCACGCTGATGCACGAGGACCTGAAGACTCTCGAAATGCCTGCCATGACGATGGTCTTCCGGGTCAAGGACGAAGCCCTGCTTTCGAAGCTGAAGGAAGGCGATCAGATAGAGTTCGTTGCCGAACGCGTCGATGGCAAGCTGACCGTCACCGAGGTGAAGTAGTTCCCTGGGGACGCGGCGGTTTGCCGCCCGCGTCCCCTTCCCGCGGGGACTTCGCAAAGGAATTTCGCTCGAGCGCTCTGGGGTTCGCCGCCTTCGCGATCCTGCCTGCAAACCTCCGCCCTCGGGGGCGGCGGCTCCCCGTCGATGGCTGGTACCTGCCGCGGCAAACGCAGGCGTGAGGCATCAGCCTTCATGGCTGGCAAATAGCTGTTCTTTAGAGGAAAACTGGTGCTGCTAGAGAGATTTGAACTCGGTGGGCGTACTCTATTGCTATTGTTTTTATTAATAAAATTTGGCTTAAAATCAAGTCCTGTGTACCACGTGCGTGGCCAAAATTTATTTCGGACGTTTCCCCTGCCCGTTATCCCGAACCCTCCAAATTTGGCTTTAGGCTTTGCGTCTTCGCTGCTTCGTACAGGGTCCGCCAGCGACCATGGAGAGTCCCGTCTATTTCGAAAAACTGACAGTCTGAAGCTCTCTGTTTTGTCCGTTCCGGGCTTGCCAAATCGAACAGATCAATGGTCTTCTCACCTTTCGGAGTCTTGGAAGAAATAAGGATAGCCTTCAAAGCGCCCTTGTAAGCCAGATGCTGGTCTGGATTGTCAAGATAAGGATGAACAAACTCAAAAACGCATTTCTTATATTTCCGACGTAGGCCAATAATCGGGTTGTATACCTTCTTTCTCTCGCTATTGCAGTAGCTACATGCAAGAACAACGTTCTCCGGCCGGAACGTCCACAGGCCGTATTTTTCTTTTGGCGCTATGTGGTCACGAGGTATTTCGCTGCCAAATAATTCGGTGCTGCAGTAGGCGCAGCGATTATCTTGGATTATTTTTAATTTCTCCGTCAATGCATCCTTGAAGTGTCGAGGATATCCCCCCGTGTTATTCCAGTAACCTTGTGGGTTGGGGTGCTTGGCCAATTTAGCAACCAAATCCCAGTCGTAGGGAGGAACCTTCAGCTTCTTCATGCAATGCTCTCGGCGTAGACGGCTATTTCCCTGACTACTAATTCCAATGGTTCGACGCCAGCGAAATCCAATCTCCGCGCTTTTTCAAGAAACCCGCTGATTAAAGCTAGGTCCTGCCCGCCATTTTGTATGTGTGCCAAGACAGATGCCAGATCCTTGTAAAACAGACTGCTGGAGGCTGCTGTTATACCCAGGACTTGATAAAGAATGGCCTCTGAGCCCCATCCTTCAAATCTGGCATCTTGGGTCTGGAAGGTGGCCCCATTGGGAGCCCGTTTTGCCGTTACAAGCGTCGCCTTTCCCTTCGGTAAATTTGATATCAGGTGGGGCGAGTGCGTGGCGATAATTACGTGACTGTTAGAGGCGAATTTCAGCGAGCCCCAAATGAGATCGATGTAGCGTTGTTGCCAAGCGACGTTGAGGCTGACTTCAGGCTCATCTATTACGATCAATGAGCCTGGGACCGCGTAGGAAATCAGTTTTGAACCGACAGCCAACACGTTCTGTTCGCCGGAACTCAGACTGCTGACGGGAACTTTTCGCTCCCCGAGGAGAAGGGTAGGCCATCCCGCATATCCTGCTTTCTGAAGCGACGGAAAGCTATCTGATAGAGCCTGAAATTCCTCCGCATCCTCTCTGGAGAGCCTGTTCAAGTGTAGAAAGAGCCGTTCAGTTGAACGACCTGAAGGAAAGCCGTCAACTTGAGCTTCGCCTCTAGAAGCCAAAAATTCGAACACACGGGTTACGGCGCTGGTAATTTGTTCCACCTCTGCCGCATCCGGGGGCTGTCGTCCTGCGCCTCTTCGGCGGGAAACGCGTTGTTCGATGAACTGCGCTCTATTGCCCACGCCCCCCAAAAAAAGATCAATTTCCCGTCGAGAAAGTTTGGGGAACTCAAAAATCAACTCCTCAGTATTGAACGATGCTAGGTGTAACCATTCCTGAAAAAGTGCTAAGCGCGGGGCGTCACCCGCCATGTTTATAATGGCTTCGGTCAATGATCGTTCAATGGATCCGGTGGTAGTGAGGTTCGACGCCTGGCGAACGCCTAGATACAGATAAAAGCTCGTTCTGAGATTCATGTCTTTGGCAAAATTGAACCTATCCATTACCAGATTTGAGATTACTAATATCCTGGAGGGCAGGAACTCTTGATCTTGCTGACGACTCTCAGGCGAGATCGCAAGGAAGCTATTTCTACCATTTTTTATAGCTTCGACTGACTCGCAAAGAAGGCCATGGGTCTCTGAGGTGTTGTATTGACGCTGGGGATAAGTGTCCTTCCCATCCCTGACTTTGCATAAGAAGTTAACGATGCTGGCGAGGACGCGACTCTTACTCGTTCCGTTGGGACCAGAAACTATTGAGATGTGCGTTTCTGTAGAATCGGCGTCATCGCTTGCAAGTGATATGTCGGTTCCATATTCGTCGCCAAAACTAACCTGCGCCGATTTCAGTAGGTAGGTGTTTTCCATATGATCTCCCGAGTGATTTGGATGAGAAGCGACGACAACTGACCTCGGGGCGTTACGCGCCGACTCATTCACGTCATTGAACCTGACCTACGACGGCCTCGACCTGCGGTATCTTGCTCGTGACTCGAACAAGGGTTCGACCGCTCAGCAGCAAGGATGTCTCGGCAGTCCAGTTAGGTGTTCACTCGCTCCCTGAGCCCCTCCCAAAGCTGCCCTGGTCCAAGCAAGATCTCCTTGATGCCCTCACGGATCTCCGGCGAGTCGAGGGCCTGTTTGCTCATTACCGAGTGCGCTTCGAAGGCGTCCATGATCGCGTCGAGAATGGCCTTGGAGAGATCCGGCGAACTCGCAAACTGCTCCTTCGTATTGTGTTCGGCTTGCTGGATGAGCGTTTCCGACTCCAGCAGCTTCCCCTTCAACACGCTATTCACATAGATGACCTGGTCGTCATCCGTCAGTTCGCCGTGGAACAGGTCGTTCACTCTCGCAACAATCTCAGCGAGCAGCGCCTTCTCTTTGTCCTGCACTGAGCCTGAGCCAGGTGCCGTGAAGGGCATCAACGGGGACCCTTCGCCCGTAAGAGCCAGAGTGCGCTGCCCCTTGGTCGACAGCTTGTGATGCGTCAGCTTGATCTCAGAGACGTCAACAGTGTCCCGCTCGCGACCGAAGTCGAGCAGCGGGATCAGTCGCTTATAGAAGATCGACCGCTTCTCGATGTCGGTGTTGCCGTAGTCGAAGATCTGCGACAGGAAGGCATAGACCCGGACAAACGCGCCCATGTCGCTGCGGAAGAGCAGGAGCGCCTCCATCTCGTCCTGAGCGTCTTTCGCCGCGTTGCCATCCTCTTTCGACAGGGCAACGGTTCGGCGCTCCTGTGCCGCCTTGTAGGCCTTGAGCAGACGATCCACGACCGGCATGACGGCGGCAACAAGATCGCCCTGCTTCGATTGCGGGTCGAGTTCGGCCTTCACGACACGATCGACCTCGAAGCTGTCGTAGTAGCCGACGGCGTCCAGCTTCGCTCTGAGGTCAAACACGAGGTTCGGGTCGGTAACCCCTGCGAGTTCAGCCGTCTCGAAGTAGGTCTGAAACGCCTTCAGGATATCGTCGCCACTGTTGACGAAGTCGAGGACATAGGTCGTATCCTTGCCAGCGTGTGCCCGATTGAGGCGCGAGAGCGTCTGGACCGCCTGTATTCCCGCCAAGCGGCGATCGACATACATGCCGCACAGTAGCGGCTGATCGAACCCGGTTTGGAATTTGTTGGCGACCAACAGCACGTGGTATTCCGGAAGCTTGAAGGCTTCGCGGATGTCGCGCCCGTTGAGTCCCGGGTTCAGCTGCTTACTCGACTCCGAGAAAGGCTCCGATCCGCTTTCCCTATCATCTACCTCCCCAGAGAACGCCACGAGGGTGCCGAGATCGTACTTCTGATCCTTGATGTATTTCTGCATGGCGATCTGCCACCGCACCGCCTCGACACGACTACTGGTGACCACCATGGCCTTCGCCTTGCCTTCGAGCAGCGGCTGGACGTTCGCCCGGTAATGCTCGACGACGATCTGGACCTTCTGGCTGATATTGTAGGGATGCAGCCGCACCCAGCGCATTAGCGCCTTGACCGCCTCCTTGCGCTCCACCTCCTTGTCGTCCATCTCGCCGCCAGCATTGACCAGCTTGAAGGCGAGATCGTAGGGCGTGTAGTTCTTCAGCACATCGAGGATGAAGCCCTCTTCAATGGCCTGACGCATCGAATAGACGTGGAAGGGCTGCGGCTTGTTGGTATCGCTCGCCGGTTCGCTCGGGTTCGGGCGGCGGCCAAAGAGCTCCAGTGTCTTGCCCTTAGGGGTCGCCGTGAAAGCCACATAGGTGATGCCGCTTTCGCTCGCCCGAGTCGCCATCTGGGCCGCGAGAATGTCTTCGCTACTGACCTCGCCACCGTCTCCGAGTTCCGCGAGCTCCTCGGCCGAGAGAACCTGCTTCAGTTTCGATGCGGTCTCACCCGTCTGGCTTGAATGCGCCTCGTCGGCGATTACCGCGAACTTCTTGCCCTGGGTCGCAGCAAGTTCCCGCACAGCCTCCAGCGCGAACGGGAAGGTCTGGATGGTGCAGACGACGATCTTCTTCCCCCCCGCCAGCGCTTCGGCAAGTTTACTGCTCTTGGCACCGCCTTCGCTGGTGATCGTCTCGACGACGCCCGTAGTGCGTTCAAAGCTGAAGATCGCTTCCTGAAGCTGAGTGTCGATCACATTGCGGTCGGAAACGACGATAATGGTGTCGAAGATCTTCTTGTGCTGCTCGTCGTGCAGATCGGCGAGGAAATGCGCCGACCATGCAATCGAGTTGGTCTTTCCCGATCCCGCCGAATGCTGGATCAGGTACTTGCCCCCTGCACCCTCGGCGAGAACCGCAGCTTGAAGCTTCCGGCTTGCATCCAACTGATGGAAGCGCGGGAAGATCAGACCCGTGATCTTCTTCTTGGCGTCCTTCGCGGCAACGATGTAGCGCCCAAGGATCTCCAGCCAGGAATAGCGCTCCCAGATCTCCTCCCAAAGATAGGCGGTCGGGTGTCCGTTCCGGTTGGGCGGGTTGCCCTTGCCGCCCTCATTGCCCTTGTTGAACGGCAGGAAGCGGGTGTCGACGCCTTCAAGTTTCGTCGCCATCATCACTTCGGCATTGCTCACCGCAAAGTGTACGAGAGCACCGCTGGGGAAGCTCAGGAGCGGCTCAGGCGATTGTCCCTTGGGGCTCGGATGCCGATCGAACCTGTACTGGTCGACCGCGTCCTGGACGCTTTGGGTGAAGTCCGTCTTCAACTCGACGGTCGAAACCGGAAGTCCGTTGAGGAACAGGACAAGGTCGATGCAATTCTCGTTACTGTTCGAGTACCGTACCTGCCGTACGACACGCAGCCGGTTGGCGTCGTACCGGGCGAGGATCTCTTCGTTGAGCCCAAAAGCCGGTTTGAACTCGGCGAGCTTCAGGGGTGCCCTAAGGCCGATGAGTTCGACGCCGTGGCGCAGCACATCCAGCGTCCCGCGCTCGTCGAGTTGCTTGCGGATGCGGTCGAGCAGCATGGTCTCTGCAGCAGAACCATGATTCTTCGCCAGCGTCTCCCAAGCCTTCGGCTGCGAAATCTGGACCCACGCCACGACATCGGCTGGAAATAGCGCCCGGGTGCGGTCGTACTTGACTGCTTCGCCGTCTGCATGGAGCCAGCCACGTGCCGCGAGGTGTCCGCAGATTTCCGACTCGAAGCTGATTTCCCTGTGAAGGCTCATCGAGAGTACCTGTTCGACAGTCTGATCCCGATAGCTGCCAAACCCTTGGCAACCTCGGGCTTCATCGTGAAGCCGTGGGTGAGGTCAGAGTAGTTAGCGAGGATGCCGCAGTAGAATTCGGCGTCCCGCGTCACCGCAGGTTCGGCGTCCCAGAGGAGATGCTCCCGCCGTTCGCACATCTTGCCGAAATGCAAATGCCAGGACTGGCCGCCCCAGCCCAGCTTTGTGCTGAGGGCCTGAGATGTATGATCGGGATTGTCGAGCAGAACCCGAAGCAGCGCCTGTTCTGTTTCGGTAGGCGGCATGGAAGTGAAGGCGTTGACCACGCGTTCGGGGATCTCCATTCCGGCCACAGCGGCGCGACGCTCCGCCTCCTCAACGTCGGTCAACTTGAGAGCGGTCATTCGGCCTTACCCCTTTTCATAGCGCCTACTGCGGTGCGAAGCTGCTTAGGCGCAGGTGATGCGGGTATGGTTGTCATTCTGGCTGTCCTTGATGGCTCCGGCGGCTGCGCCGCCCGCTTCACCGACCTGGATCGACCGCTGATTGCTCGATGCCCGCGATGGCTATGTAAGGCGATGTCGGCGTGTCCGGGCCTGCGCGGTCGCCACGTCATGCGAGGAGCGTCATGGAGATTTACGTTGGAATAGATGTTGCCGAGGAAACCCATTGGGCCTGCGCTCTCGATGCGCGCGCGCAGGTTCTGCTCGACCGCGCGGTCGATAACGATCAGGCCGCGATCGAGCGCCTCGTCGCCGACCTGCGCAGCCTCGGTGGCGAGGTCGTGGTCGGCCTGGACATCACCGGATCGCTGGCGCGCTTCCTGGAGGCCATCCTCCTGGCCGAGGGGTTGCGTCTCGTCCATGTGCCCGGCATCGCCGTCAACCGGGCCGGACAGGGCTTTTCCGGCGGCGAGAGCAAGTCCGACCCGCGCGATGCGCGCACCATCGCCGAGCTGGTCCGGACGCGTGATCTGCGCCCGATCCTGCCAGACGACGAGACCGCCATCGCACTGCGCCTCAAAGTCACGCGACGCCGCGAACTCAGCGACGACCAGACGCGCCGCATCTCCCGAATGCGCCAGCTCCTGGGCGCTATCCACCCCGGCCTCGAACGCCGGCTCGACCTGACGGCCAAGGGACCGCTCGTCCTTGTCACCCGCTACGTCACGCCGACCGAGATCCGCCGGGCCGGCCTCAAACGGCTCATGGCGCATCTCAAGCGAACACCTCACCTGCACGCCATCGAGGCACTGGCCCAACGCGCCCTCGAAGCCGCCGAGGGCCAGAGCATCGCCGTTCCCGGCGAGGCCAGCTTCGCCGACATGATCCGCGAGCTCGCCGCTGAGGCCCTGCGGGCGCGCGAGGCGATCGCCCGCATCGACCGCGACTTGGAGGCCCTGCTCGAGCGCCACCCTGACGGCGCCCTCATCCGCTCGCTGCCGGGGATGGGGGCGGTGCTGTCGGCAGAATTCATCGCCAACATCGGCACCATCGAGCGATTCCACTCGGCCGACGCCCTGGCCAGCGCCGCAGGCCTGACCCCAGTCATCCGCCAATCCGGAAAATCCAGGAACTGGCGCCGCGCATTTGGCGGCGACAAGGCCCTCAAGCGGGTATTCTTCCAGAGTGCCTTCTGCGCCGTCTCCACCAGAGACCCGCTCTCCAAAGCCTTCTACGACCGAAAACGGCGAGAGGGAAAACATCACACCCAGGCCATCATCGCCTTGGCCCGCCGACGCGTCACCGTCCTGTGGACAATGCTCCGAACCAGGCAAACCTTCGATCCAACTCAAAAAGCCGCTTGACTTGCGCATTACTCAGCAGCCTCCCGGGTTTCGACCAGGCCCCGTACGTCGATCTTGCCGGTAACCGCTGCTGAGATCAGGGTAGCGCGACGTTCCTGAAGAAGAGCGAGCTGTCTCTCGATCTCTGCATTAAGTTCGTCGAACCCTGCTATTTTTGTTTCGATATACGCGACGATCTGATTCTGTTCATCGAGAGGAGGTACCAACACCACGCTTCCACGAAGTCGGTCAGCACGAATACCGCTAGCAGTAGAGCCACTCGCTCGCATGGCCAATTCGTTCTGACCAAAATCCGATTGAAAGTGGCGGAACAGAAACTGGTTCGTCACCTTCAACTTATTTACCTTCATGAGGATCATCCGCTGTCCAGGTGACACACGAGGCTCCTCAATCATCGCTACCTCGCCCAGAGGAGCTTCTGTCGTAAGGAGGACATCACCTGTCTCCGGAAACCCTCTCGTCATTCGGACGGCGTATTCCTCTTCAGAAATGAATACTGGATCGAGAGAGTGATCTATTCGTCCGTTCTTAATCTGGCCGGCCGTAATGAGAGGAATGCCTTCCTCAAGTTTCGTTGGTGTGACGCCGCGATAATCGACGAACTGATCAACCACGCGTGTCAAGGTTAGAACCTCCCAGTGAGAGGGAACACGCTTCGGCCATTCGATTCCCGTATCCTTCATCGGGGCATCCGGGTTGAGCCCGTTGGTGACCGCGTGGGAGATGACAGCCTGACGCTTTTCCTTAAGCAGTTCGATCAGCCGCTTTTGCTCCTCCACCAGGGCATCGATCTTGTCGGTCTCCCGGTCGAGGAAGGCAACAATGGCGGTTTGCTCGGGAGGCGAGGGAACGGGCATGATAAAGTCGTTGAAGGCATCAGTGGGCATACGCCAGCGCCCGAGCCCTGAAGCCCCTTGCCCAAATGCATAAAAAATTCGTTGTCGGTATCCGTTCTGAAACAGATACAGAAAGTACTTTTGCGATATTGCGTTCGATCTGGGCGTGAACACTCGATAGTCGGGGCTGGTTACTCCATGGAACTGGGATATATCGACGTATCCGGTAAGAAGGTCCATGTGGTTCATCACAAAGTCACCAGGCTCGACGAGCTGGTACTTTGAATAGTCCATCGAAAGTTGCCCGTCATTGCTATCAATATTTCGAATTTTGAGTCCCTGCTGTGTTACGGACAGCACGTCATGACCGAGTTCCCCTGCTATTCGTTTCCTGATTTCAAACAGGATCCTTACACGCAAGGTTGACCAGTGGCAGGGAATTTCGCCCAGCCAATCCGCGCCGCTTGGTTTGAGTCTCTCATACTGGGGAACGCTCATGCTGAAAGCTCCCCGATCATCCGTAGGATGCGACCGGTGACCTGCTGCAGATCGGTATCGATCTCCACGAGTCGACGCGGGGGTTCGAAGACATAGAAATGGCGGTTGAACGGGATCTCATAGCCCACCTTCGTCTTCTCGTGATCGATCCAAGCATCCCGGGTATGGGGCAAAACCTCTCGGGAGAAATGGGCCTCGACCTCTTCGCCGAGCGGCACGTTCTCGGTGTCGCGAAGTGAGCTGTCAGCTTGTGGCTTGCCCTTTGCCTTGCCCTTGGTTCCGAGGACAACATCACCCTTCTCGTCCCTCAAGGGACGCTCGACGGTGATCGTGCGATAGCCAAAGGATTCATTCGGAAAGATGCGCGACAGCGGCGCGAGCTTGATTTTGCCGCCCTCTGGGGCAACTGGGAGCGCCTCACCTTGAACTACGATCTCCCGCGCGACCTCCTTGCCTTTTGCATCCACCACCGTAGCAATCTGGGCCTCGCTGAAGCTACCGAACAGCCTGGTGACGGAGCTGATGTCGAGGTCTCCCATTTCCTTGCGCTTGGACCCGAGGCTCTTGCGCATCTTCTGCCAGAAGGAGGAAGCGTCGATCAGTTGGACCTTGCCCTTGCGGTGGTCCGGCTTGCGGTTGGACAACACCCAGACATAGGTCGCGATGCCGGTGTTGTAGAACATGTCCGTCGGCAGTGCGATGATCGCTTCGAGGAGATCGTTCTCCAAGACGTATCGGCGGATCTCGCTCTCTCCGCTGCCAGCCCCGCCGGTGAGCAGGGGGGAACCGTTGAGAACGATGGCGAACCGGCTGCCGCCGTCGACCGCAGGACGCATCTTCGACGTCAGGTGCAGCAGGAAGAGCAGCGACCCATCGGACACTCTGGGAAGCCCGGGGCCGAAGCGGCCGTTGAAGCCCTTCTGCTCATGTTCCGCCCGGATCTCCTTCTCCACCTTCTTCCACTCCACCCCGAACGGCGGATTGGAAAGCATGTAGTCGAACTTCGCACCAGCGTGGCCATCATCAGACAGGGTGTTGCCGAAGACGATGTTGCTGACGTCCTGCCCCTTGATCAGCATGTCGGCTTTACAGATGGCGTAAGACTCTGGGTTCAGCTCTTGCCCGTGCATGACAAGCCGGGCGTGTTCGTTGTGTTCGCCGAGATACTCCTCCGCAATCGACAGCATTCCACCCGTCCCAGCAGCGGGATCGTAGATCGTGCGGACCACGCCAGGCTTCGATAAAATGTCGTCGTCTTCGACGAACAGCAGGTTGACCATCAACCGGATGACCTCACGAGGCGTGAAGTGCTCACCGGCAGTCTCGTTGGAGAGTTCGGAGAACTTGCGGATCAATTCCTCGAAGACGAGGCCCATCTGGTGGTTGCTGACCTTATCGGGGTGAAGGTTGATCCGGGCGAATTTCTCGGTCACCTGATAGAGCAGCTTGGCCTTCGCCAGGCGATCAATCTGGGCGGCAAACTCGAAGCGTTCGAAGATGTCACGGACGTCCTCCGAGAAGCCCTGGATGTAGGCATAGAGGTTCGCCGCGATATTGTCCTGGTCCCCCATCAGAAGGTGCATATCGAGCTTCGAGACGTTGTAGAAGGTCTGCCCTGCCTTGCGGAGGACGAAGGGCTCAGGATTGATCCCGGCAGTGATCTTGGCGGCATGTTCCGCCAGCACCGCCTCCTTGGTCGGCTCCAGGACGCAGTCGATGCGGCGCAGCACCGTAAACGGCAGGATCACCTTGCCGTAGTCGGCTTGCTTGTAGTCGCCCCGGAGAAGATCCGCTACGGACCAGATGAATGCCGATAGTGCCTGTTGGTTCATGCGTTTCCCCCGATGCGTGTACCAAGTCCTTTATGTCCGTCGATCGCACGGGGGGCAAGCTGTGAACGCGAGCCAGGGGGAGAAATGTTTGGCGCAAAAGTTCGTGAGACCCATTGAAAATAGCCGAAATCGGCTTCCCCCCCCCCCCCCCCCCCGGGTGGGGTGTGCCCATCAGACAGAACTGGAGACTATGGATTCATCCGACAGGTCCACGACCGAAATCGCGTACCCATTGCTTAGAACCTTGGTCTTCGCTCGCCGCGCCATCTTCGCGGATGTGACGAAATAGAACTGTTGTCCTGCCATCATCGACAACTTGGACAGAGTGTGGGCCATGCGTCGATCAATCACGCCTTGAGGGCTATGCGAGGTTGTCACCTCGGCGCTCAGGAGGATTTCGTCCCCAACCATGCCGGCTAAGTCGGGCTCGCCTATGTCACCCGTCGCCCGTGGGTTCCACCACCAGACCGCCTCAGATGAGATAGTGCTCGTCGCCGTGCACCATTCAATCGCTTTCAGGATCGCGAACTCGTGCTGTATTTGGTTGAGATCCTCGTAGACCGACCTCCTCAGCGCTGCCAAGCCAAAGACAGCAGCGTCCAGCGGCGCATTCTGTCGCCCCTGCACCGCCGCATCGATGGCGTTCCAGATGCGGTGAACATCCTGCTCGACCTTCCGTTTGCAGTCACCAAGGCTACCTACCTCTCTCATCAACTCCCCCTCTTTCCCGATTGACGGTTAGCGCACACCAACGCCCGTCAACGACCGCGGCGCAACACGGTCGTTGCACGACTTCAGGTCGGGTGAATAAAACGCAGCTAACTTACGGCAGAAGTGCCATTTGTTGTGGGGCCATTCCCACCTTCTGCGCGGAGGATGTCCGCTCGGATTTCGAAGCGCTTCCGTTCACCAAACCTTGGAACGAAACTCGCACGTATCTCGTCTGGAATGGGAATAAAGATCCGGTCCTTGAGAACAATGGAGCAGGTTGGAAAGGCTCCGCCTCCGGCGGCGGCATCGACCACCTCGCGGGTCTGAAGATCATAGTAGAGGCCGAATTGCCCCGAGTGGTGCATGAAAATGAATAGAGTCTTCTGCCCTCCCCAAACGATTGAGGTACTATGTGGCTGAAGGAAAAATTCCCCCATTTCCTCACGAGCTTTATCTGTAATTGCAAGGAAGCAGCGATAACCTCTCAGGGCAGGCTCTTTGTCATCGATGACAAGCAGTTTGGCAGCCGATGTAAGCTCTAGGCGGGTGATGCCAGGAGAGGGGTCAAGATTGAGGCCGGCGGTCGGATCAGCCGCCTCGTGGAGCGCTTGTTCATTCTCTATTACATCCGGTACGACATCTTTGGCACGCGTTGCCACATCAACTACCTGCACACTAGACCGTACAGCTGTTCGTGAACGCGCGACTGCCTCCTCCAGTGGAATCCGACCTTCGTCATATTCCTCCCAGATCCCGGGTAGACTACCTAGATCGTCGTCGGCATACTCAAAAACCTCTCTTGCTTTGCGTATGGCACGAAGAAAAGCTTCTGCACCCTGCTTTGTACTGCTGGGGACATAGTCTGCAATGCGGGGGAACAGGACATTTCTGACGAAATCCTTTGCCATACTGCCAAATGCACCGAACTCGGTGGAGAACAGCCCGAGCAACAGTTGAACGGTTTGTCCGTCCGGATTCAGTGTGATCCGGATTCGATCTCCCTCCTTCTGCGCCAAGACTGGTAGCCCGTGGCTGATAGAACCGAAGTCCACGATTGATTTAACAAAGTAGTCGGTCTCCAGGATCGACTCAACGCGGTAGGCCAAAGCACTCTCAGCAGTGGAAAGTTGCCCGTAAGAGCGCCTATCCTTTACTATTGGCTTGTCTGAAATGGCTGAGACATTCGCGTTGTTCTTCAGGAAATTCTGTTCACAACGCCTGCGTGGATTCGTTCGAGCCAATATTAGAAGCGGCGTATCCTCGCTGGCGTGTGCCTTCACAACTCCTTGATCAGTTCCTTCGTACAACATCATGGGCCTTGGTTGTGAACGCCTTACGACCTCTTCGAGGGAGATACGATCGCCAGGACTGATTGTCATTCGAAGCTTGCCGCAAAGATCATAGCGATTATGTGCCACAACCCAATTCATGAAAGGCGTGCTTGAGTCACTTTCGTCGCGCTTGGCAAGAAGCTCTGACACGAATCGATCAATATCCGTCATCATCGACTGCAGAAGTTGCAGCCCATCGACAGTGATAGCCTCGCGTCCAGCGGTTGGTTCCAGCGCTAGAAGGTCTGCAATCCCACCAAATTGATAAAATGAGCTGACCGAAGCGGTCGCAAGCCCAAAACCGCTGCGGAACGTACGCAAATTTGAGTGGCCGCTACGAAGCACTAGCCGGCCAGTCAAAGGTTTGGAGTCCCATATAATGTTGGCGAAGCTAAGCCAGAGATCGGCATTGTTGGATAGGATTACCGTAACGTCGGCCGTCATCCGAGGTCCGATAACGTGAGCTTGCTCATTCGTCCTCCACGTCTCTGGCACGTGCGGGACCAAATCTTCAATAGGCCGCTTACTTACGATCTCACCGTTCACCGTGACCGGCACGTCAACGAGTGAAACAAATTCTGCAATATAATCCCGAGCCTTAACGACATCGATCTTTTCGCCGGGCGCGACGTGAGCTGTAATGGTCGTGCCCGGTTGCTGGAGTGACTGTACTACTTCTCGTTCAATACAGTTCTGTTTCAGGTCAAGTTTTGCCCTATCAGCCCGGCAGATTGTGCGCTCGCCCGTGGTCGCGCTTTCTGTTTCCACAACCAGTCGATCGGCAATGCCGAAATTGGCCATCGCACCTATACCGAATGTGCCCACGACGCCGGCTGCCCGGGCGGCCGCGTTGTTCTTGCTGCTGCTTCCCGCTGTCCAATAATGTCTGGACAAGTCATCGGGAGTCATGCCAATGCCATTGTCAGCAATTACGATCTTGTCCGGTGAAAGAAGAATATCAATGGACGGGTCAAATTGACCATCTATGTGAAGCCTTTGTCGTACTGCGTCGAAGGCGTTCTGTGTATTCTCTCGTAAGAGCGCAAGTGGCGACTGATAGATTTGCTTAGCCAGCAGCTGAATAACTCTCTGGGTTTCGATTTGGAATGGAATTAATTCGCCACTCATTGCTGCCTCATCAATCTTTTCGTATCAATTCTGCTCTGCAGAGCCTGGCGCGTACCTACGTCAACACCCGTCGCCTCGCCCAGTTTGTCTTGAGCACCTTCAAGATCGCCGCTCTCTACAAGGGCTGAGACGAGAAGGACACTTTCTTCAACTGTTTGAGGACTCTGAAGGAGCGATGCCAGTTGCCGCCAGTCCGAGAAAGATAGAAGCGCATCCGTCATCAGCTTCCGCGCGTACCCCGGTGCAGAAGTATCGACGCTTCGAAGTAAATCAACTGCCTGTTCGGGGTTGCCTTGCTTGAAAGCCGCTTCAGCAGCCATAACAGTGCGCCGGCTATTGTCGGACTGAGCATCGCGCTCACGACCCATCACGTCGGTCTTCGGCTGCCAACTAATCTCAACATATCCATTGAGGAATGCGCCGTTACGCTTGCGTGAGAACTGCTCTCCCTCCCCCATTTCTCGAACATGTACCCTTCCTCGCAGGAAGTCATCTTCGATCACAATAATATTGTACTGGCGGTTCACGCCACGTGGCAGCTCTCGTGCCCCCGCACATAGCGACCCAGCGCTGACGACCGACATTGAGCGACTTTCGTCAAGGTGAACGAGTTGCGTCTGGGTCGCGGCAATGTGCTGATGACCGTGGAGTCCGAGTTGGAAACCGTGGCCGATCATCTCTTGGACCTGGGAAACATCCATATAGTCGGTTCTGGCGGGCGGACCCTGGATGCTGTGATGCCATACAGCCATCCTTAGATCGTAGGAGTGGTTGGCGTCACGCAGCGCAATCGCACATTGCCCGACAGCACCACGAGGAATAGCACCGGAATAACCAAAACAGTCATTGCCGACAATCGAGTCGAACGCTGCGACCACAATTCGGCGATTACACAATTCGAAGAGTTGGAAACCGCGAGACCTATCAATGGGGAGCGGTAGGTCAACTCCGGCGTAGAAATCGCCAATAAAGTCCCAGTAGAAGTCCATTCTTCGCGCATAGGAGGCCGCATCTCGTATGCGGTACAGCGCTTGCTCTTTCCAGGACCACCTAAACACGCTGCCTGGCTCGGTTAGGGCCCAATGCAAATCCCCTGGATAATCAGTCGCCGATACCTTCTCCATTGAGCCGAACGAGGTGTTCCAACAGACATCATGATTTCCGGGTATCAGGACCATTCGGCTTTTATCTCCGCCTAGAAAGCGGTCGCACAACATAGACAAGAAGCCTTTCGCCACTTCGTACTGATCCCGCATAGATTGCTGCCAGTCAGCAACGCCAATCCTAGCCCCCTGAATCAGGTCGCCGCTTACTACTATTGCGTCAGGTGGAGGCACACGCGGCGTTTCACCTTGGTACCGATCACTGTCGGCTAACAAGGCCGCGATCAAACTGCCGTTGTCCACCGGCTCTTCGCGAGATCTGTGGAGGTCCGACACATGCAAAATTGAGAACATTAGCTCCTCTTTAATCGTAGCGTGGTCGCGACTGAACCATGAAAGACCAAGCTCATGCTTTTACAAGCTAGATTGGTACGGGACCGAGTTTATGCTCAGAAAATTTCGGATCGCAGCTTGAGCGCGTGATTTTTTACATCCCCGCACCAGATGGTCCCCCCAAGGTGCGTAAGGCGAACTAGCCGTTTTCATGGCCGCTAAAGCTCCTCGCGGTACCCAACCATGCCGAAATTTTGGGCAAAAAAGTCCGAGCGCCTTATCAGATACACGGAACCCGGGATCCCCCCCCGGGTACCCATCTTTTCTCCCGAGACGGCAACCAAGGAAGGCCCATGACATCCTATTCCCAGCCTTTCGAACGATTCTTCCACGTCGAGTTGAGCGAAGAGATCGCGCCGAGTGCTTGTTCTTCGATGACTACATGACTGCGCCCGATCTGCTATCCGCCGTTAGGGTTGTGAACGCCCGAACAGCGTCACCGCTTAGCTGGTTGGCTGTCACCGAGATCAGTCAGCAACGCTATCTGGAGAACATCAAATCTGATGGTCGGTGGCATCAAGTGCTGGTCGCGTAGGCGGATAGCAAAGCCGACCTGCTGTCCTCAAGCGAACCGCGCTCGGTATCACTGGACCCTGCCTGTGTGATCCTCTCAGCAGTACCCAAATACAGTGCCACATAAATGGTATTTGACTTTTGGCACCATCGATGCCATTAAGTCTTAAAACCTAGTGACACTGAGAGGATTGCGCTATGACTTCTGCCATCGTCGGCTACGCCCGGACATCGACCACAGACCAAGTTGCCGGTCTCGACGCCCAATTGCTTGACCTCGAAGCGGCGGGGTGCACCAAGGTGTTCAAGGAGCAAGTGTCATCCGTCGATACGAAGCGCACCGAATTGGAACGCGCCCTCGATTACGTCCGCGAAGGCGACACGCTCGTCGTCTCGAAGCTTGACCGTCTGGCCCGTTCGATGGCGAACCTGATCGACATCACGGGGAGGCTCAAGGCCAAGGGCGTGGAACTCCGGGTGCTGGCCCTCAATCTCGACACGGCGACGCCGACAGGCAAACTCATGCTCAACCTTATGGGATCGATTGCCGAGTTCGAGCGGGAATTGATGCTGGAACGGCAGCGCGAAGGGATCGCCAAGGCAAAGGCCGAGGGCAAGTACAAGGGACGCGCACCGACAGCCCTGAGGAGGGCAGATGACGTGCTGCGGCTGAAGGCCGAGGGGAAGACCGCAGATGCGATTGTAGCGGAACTTGGGGTCAGTCGATCGAGCGTGTTCAGGATATTTCGTGGAGTCCGGGAAGACAACTGATCAGTCAGCGTTCGCCTGGCGGTTGAGGGTCCACGTCGAGAGTTTTGGGAATAGGGGCAGCTGTAGGACATTTTCATATTTTGTCCTTCACCAATCGTCGTCGCGCTCCATCGCCCGACACTCCTACCCAAAGAAAGATACATCCATGCGCAATATCATCGGCTCGATCACCAACTCGAACCCCTCGCTCTGTGCTGGGGAGCGATACTACGCCGCCCTTTTCGGTATCCACGGCGACCTCTGCGAGGAAACCATTGAGGTGTTCCGAGCTTCCGATCTCATGGCAGCGAAGAGAATTGCGGTGGAAATCGGCCCGGCGTGGGCGGAAGAAATTTCCGTAGAAGAACTCCAGCCTTGGGAAGTCAATCAAGTTCGTATGGCTGCTGCCCAGACGAAGCGCAGACTTGCTTCAAATAAATGACATCGAAGGCGGTCTACCAGGTCGCACCATGGCAAAGCCGAGTGCGGGCTTGACGCCGGCAAAGTCGACTTAGCCGACCAGACACAGCGGCCAACCAAGAAACAAATGCCCTCGTCACTCCAAGTGGCGGGGGCTTTCGCATTGGAGACAATCGAAACGAACACGCATGGAATACACAGAAGAGATATTGGACCGCAAAACGGGAGAACTCGTGGCTGTTTCCAAAGGCGACTGGGTCACGATCACCGAACTGGGAGAGGTCCTTGGTCTGGGTCCGCGCAGGGTCAGAACACTGCTCCGGCGAATGGACTTCCTACACATCGAAGGTGGTGGCAGCCACCAGCGCCATCGTTTGGCGAAATGGGTAACAGATCGAGGCTGGGGTCAGCGGCTCAAACGCACCAAATCAGGTCGAGTTGAACCCTTCGACGTTGTCGGCCCAGATGCCTGTTCATGGATCAAGGAACGCGCGGCCCAGGCCCTAAGGGAGATCGAAGGCGACGAAACCCAAGCGGCTCGATTTGCCAAGAATGCGCTCGATAGATTTCGAGCAAACCGAAACGAGTACCGCGCCAAAGTCGGGCAGCAAGAGATGTCGGTCCAAGAGATGATCTGCTGGCTGGCGGATCATTGGCCCGCTCTCACCCAAATCGAGATCGCGTCGATCATCGATGTAACTCAGCAATTGGTCAGCCGATTTCTTTCTATTCGGTCTGAACACATGAAGCGAGCCGAGCAGCAGCGCGGGAGAACCCCAGAGAGCTCGGTGTGTGCTCGGACGACTGTTTTGGATCAGTTGTGAGCGTGTCGCCTGGACCTATTACCTAAGCCTACAACACATCTGAAAATGACCGAGCCGGGGCAGGCCCGGCCTCTCAGACATCCTGAATTCAACCAATCAATGCTGGCCCGACATAGGATCAACCTGTGTTCGTGGACGGTGTCAACGCTGGGCCGTACTGGCCAGCCACAGGAAACACCCATGAACATCGAAACAAACATTCAAGATTTCGCGGCGAACGCTCGCCACTACCTCATTCACACCGACGGCGCGTGTCGCGGAAATCCAGGTCCCGGTGGCTGGGGAGCCGTCCTTCAACTCAAGGAGGGGGATCTGGTCATCAAAGAACGGGAAATCTTCGGCTCCGATCTGCCAAAGGCCACCAACAATCGCATGGAATTAACGGCGGCTCTGTGTGCTCTGCGGAAGCTGCGGGAGAAGAACATTCCGGTGACGGTCCGCAGTGACAGCAAGTATCTTGTCGACGGCATGTCGGAATGGATGCAGTCTTGGAAACGGCAGGGGTGGCGAACTGGAAGCGGTAAGGGGAGGCCCGTTCTGAACCAAGATCTCTGGGAGATGCTCGACGCACAATCCCAGTTCTTCAGATTAATTTCGTGGCAATGGGTCCGGGGACACGACGGTGACCTGTTGAACGAGCGGTGCGATCGGTTGGCAAACCAGGCGATCGACAAAGCTCTTCGCTCGGTAACGGCCACGTAGCGTCGAACAATCAGCTGGCTCCATCCAATGTGGGGCCCGCTGTATTCACCGCGTTCGCCTCTCCATCGGTGTCTTTTCGCCAGACGTCACCTAGAGTGAGACCGGAGATCTCCCCGTCCGGTTCACAAATGCGATCTGGATGCCGGAGGCTTTGAGCCGGGGTCTTTCTTTCCAATCAGTAGCGATCCGGCGAAAGGTCGGCGTATCTGGAACCGCAGCTACCAGGATGTCGCCTTCTGCGGCAGGAAACAACAGTACCTGACCAATCGCGGTCGTCAGCAGCGTATACTCAGGGCTTCCCGATTTTCTGACGAGCGGCCCCTTCTTGCATTCTGCAATTACTCGTCGGCCCGAAATAATTGCCTCGACGTCACCAACGCCCGATCGTGAATGAACTCGCATTGTGGCGTCGCCGCGACGGTATGTTGCAGCCCAAGCGTTCCGGCTCTTGGCATCCGCGACGGTCAAGAGCCATCCATTCGCGAGAAGATAGCCCGAAATGGTCGAACACTTCCTCGCCATGAACCCTCACGGAGGCGCCGTCGACAGCGACCTCGACGTGTCCGCCAAAACCAGCAACTCCAGTTAGATATTCGGCCAACCGAAGTGACACTTCGGCTTCTGGCATCCGATCTTCAGGTCCAGTCCAAGGGCTCAAGGTAAGTCTCCCACTTCGGTGCGCTATCGCTGCGACGGCACTTTGTAGCGCGGCAGCTTCAAGATTTCACGATGAAGCGCCTTCAGAGTGTTCTCGCCGTAATCAGCGCTTGCCGAACCGTCCTCGTGGCCTTGGATTGCATCCATGTAGCGCTGCGGGATGTCGACGTCACGAGCTATGGTCTTGAACCGATGTCGCCAAGCATGGTTCGGCTGCACCCGTGGATCCTTGATCCCAGCCACATCGCGGACCCAGTCGCTCACCTTGCCCCTAACGCTTGCCGCTTGGGTGTGCCCCGGTTTCCTCTTCCGGTCGTTCGGCACGTAGAACAACGGCCCCTGAGGACGAGTTTTGACCATGTCCAGAACGCCAAGTTCGATTAGGTGCGGGTGAATTGGCACCATTCTGTACTGCTTGGTCTTCACCGAGCCCGCTTCGGGCGTGATTTTGAGGTATGGAATGCCAAATTCTTCAGTGAAGTCCTCACGCCTCAGTTGGGCGATTTCACCACCTCGCGCACCCGTGTAAGCGCAAATCCATGGAACCCACCGGCACGCCAGTTTGTTCAACTCCGCCATGCCGCCAAGCGTTGCCGGGTCGCGAAGAGCACAGGAGAGGATTGCAATGGCTTCCTTGTCGGTGAAACCTTTGGAACGCTCGCGAACCCGCTTCGGTACAGAGACTTTGACATTTGCGGTCGGGTCGACAGCGATGCGTGACTTGGAAAGGCCCACGCGGAAGATCGTTCGAATGGCCGCGAGGTATTTGCCGTTGACGGTTTTGGCGCTTAGGCCTTTGTCGTGCCTCAGGAAATCGCAATACTCGGACACGTTCAACGGAGCGACGCGGGCGACGTCTTCATGACCGAGGAATGCTTTGAAGCCGTTGATCTTTTGCAGGAAGTCGCTGGGCGTACGTGGCGAACCCTGCTCTGCCAAATGATCGCGTTCCCAAAGTTTGAACAGGTCCGTGAGTGTGGTTACCTTCGACTTCTCGTTCTTTGGCCGGAGAGGAGGGAACCGGTCTGCCTTCGGGTCTGGGCTGTAATCGCCCTGGGCTTTCTTCAGTTGCTGCTCGGCAGCTTGGATCAGTGCGGCGTGGACGTGCTGTATTACGCTGTCCCGGCTCTTCGCGTCGGTCCTGCACTCTTCGCTCAATAGGAGCTCATCTACGGTCTGGCCGTACCACTGCTCCCATTGACCAGCTTCAGCTACCCGCTTCGCCAGATCGCTGATGTTTTGCCAAAGCGACGGATTGCCCGGATCATCATCAAAGCGTTCAATGATTTTGCGGTAAACTTTACCGCTGAGGGCAACAATCTGCTTCTGCGTAAGCGGTTCGGGCTGAGACCTGAGTGTCTTCCACTCTTTTGTCACCGCTCGCTCTTTCTCGGAGAACCGTTCCTTCGCGATGGCGGGGTCTTTGGTGCCGAGCGATAGTTTGACTTCTGATTTGCCGAGGACACCGATCAAATCAGCGGGTACGCGGACACGGAAGTAGTAAACGCCGGTCTTGGGATGTTTGAATGGACGGGGCATTTGCAGAACCATTGTGGCCACCTCTGTGTACCACCGAGGCGCCTTCAAGTCTCTGATTACAGCTAAGTTTCTGACATGGCGGTGGAAAAACTGGTGCTGCTAGAGAGATTTGAACTCTCGGCCTCTCCCTTACCAAGGGAGTGCTCTACCCCTGAGCTATAGCAGCATCCGGCGGCGCTTCATGACAAGCCGCATCAGGCGAGGGGCCTATTGCCATAGCTTGAGGGAGAGCGCAAGCCGCATTTCGAAGTTTTTGGGCGGGCCACCCCGGGAAGATGGCGGGCTCACACGGTCCGGGGCGCTCAAGCTCTTCCATTGCAGCCTGTTGCGGCACGGACCGGTCAGCAACCAGCGTCCCGGTTTTCCCCGATTTCGCTCTCGTCCGGCCGGCTTGCCGCTTCCGAAGGTCCTGGTTTTGCGGTAATGGATGGCCATGCAGAGCGACGACCACAATAAGCATGCGCCGGGGCGGGGAAAGGGCGCAGGGCATTCGAGCGAGGCCGAGGCGAGGCGGCAGCGTCTGGCGAAGAACCTGCGCGACAATCTCCAGCGCCGCAAGCAGCAGATGCGCGCGCGCCGGGCGGGCGCTGCGGACGAGACATCCGGACTGCCTGCCGCAAAAACGGACGAATCGGAAGATTAGGTCCTGCAACCGGCGGCAGGCGGGGCCTTCCGGGTCCTCGCTTTCCCTGCACCCCCGCCTTTCAAGGCACTTCTAATTTCACCGCATCTCCACTAAAGAGACGCCCTTCAACAATGCCGGATCGGCATCGATTTTCCAGAAAGGCGGGCAGCGCCCGTGCGAGAGGTCTCATGGATCGCATCAGGATTGTAGGCGGAAATGAACTCCACGGGGTAATCCCCATCTCCGGCGCGAAGAACGCCGCCTTGCCGCTGATGATCGCGTCGCTCCTGACCGACGACACGCTGACGCTCGAAAACGTTCCGCATCTGGCCGATGTCGAGCAATTGATCCGTATCCTCGGCAATCATGGTGCCGACATTTCCGTCAATGGTCGGCGCGAGCGCCAGGGCGAGAGTTATGCCCGTACGGTTCATTTCACCAGCCGCAACATCGTTTCGACCACGGCGCCTTATGAACTCGTCTCGAAGATGCGCGCGAGCTTCTGGGTCATCGGGCCGCTGCTCGCCCGCGAAGGCAAGGCGCGGGTGTCTCTGCCCGGCGGCTGCGCCATCGGAACGCGTCCGGTCGATCTCTTCATCGAGGGGCTGGCAGCACTTGGCGCCAATATCGAGATCGATGGCGGCTACGTCAACGCCACCGCACCGGCGGGCGGGCTCATCGGTGGGCGCTACGTTTTCCCGAAAGTCTCCGTCGGCGCGACGCATGTGCTGATGATGGCCGCAACGCTTGCCAACGGCACGACCGTGCTCGGCAATGCCGCGCGCGAGCCCGAAGTCGTCGACCTGGCCAAATGCCTGAACGCCATGGGCGCGAAGATCAGCGGGCAGGGGACGAGCACTGTTACCATCGAAGGCGTGCGCTCGCTCTCGGGCGCCCGTCACCGCGTGCTGCCCGACCGCATCGAGACGGGAACCTATGCCATGGCGGTCGCCATGGCAGGCGGCGACGTCATTCTCGAGGACACCGAGGCGAGCCTCCTGGACACGGCGCTGGAGGCGATCCGCCGCACGGGCGCTGAGATCAGCGAGACGAACAGCGGCATCCGCGTCGTTCGCAACGGCGCCGGCATCAAGCCGGTCGACATCGTCACCGATCCGTTCCCCGGCTTCCCCACCGATCTTCAGGCACAGTTCATGGGGCTGATGACCCGGTCGAGCGGCGTTTCCCACATTACCGAGACGATCTTCGAAAACCGCTTCATGCATGTGCAGGAACTGGCGCGGCTCGGCGCCAAGATCTCGCTCTCCGGCCAGACGGCCAAGGTCGAGGGCGTGTCGCGGCTGAAGGGCGCACCGGTCATGGCGACGGATCTCCGGGCCTCCGTCTCGCTCGTCATCGCCGGCCTCGCTGCCGAGGGCGAAACCATGGTCTCGCGCGTTTATCATCTCGACCGCGGCTTCGAACGCCTCGAAGAGAAGCTCACGCGCTGCGGCGCCCATGTCGAGCGCGTCAGCGACTGATCCGGCCCGGCGCTCCAATCAGGAGCGCAAAGCCGCTGTAGCCCTTTCGGTCACTTCCCGCGCCGGAGCCGTTGCGGTTTCGGGCGTAACGTCCTATGTCCTTGACGATCACCCGCTAGAATGCGGGGCATGAAAACGGGACGGGATGAATCGCATGGATGCTTTGAAACTGCTGGCACTCGACGAGGAAGACCTTGGTGTCGTCTCCGCCCATGTGCAGGACGCAGTCTTCAAGGTGGCGGGCACCGCCTATGACGCCCGGCGCCGGCAGTTCACCCTGGTGGTCAACCGCTTCGCCTGGGAAAAGGCGGAGGGCAAGCGCCGCAGCTTCGAGCGGCGCCGTGCCGTTCTTCTGTTTAAATGCGTCAGCGCCGTGCGGTCGCTCGGCTTCGATCGCACCGACATGGAAGCGGTGCTCGATCTTCTCGCCCTGCGCTTCGACGTCAAGGGGGAAGGTCCGGAAGGCACGATAGAGCTCGTGCTCGCGGGCGAGGCATCGATCGCGCTCGATGTGGAGTGCATTGAGGTGCAGCTTGCCGATACCGGCGGCGCCTGGGAGACGGCGTTCAAGCCGCGCCACCCCGACGGCGCGTGAGGGCGCCGGATTGAGAACTCCCGCTTGAGCGTCCGCGCCCGCCACCACCATAAGGATCATCGCATTGGCAATCAGGCTGAACTATCTCGATACGAGCTTTGAGCGCGATTTCGCCGCGTTCCTGACCACCAAACGGGAGGTCTCCGAAGACGTCAACGCCGTCGTGCGCACCATCATCGATGATGTTCGCGCCCGCGGAGATGCGGCGCTCGCCGATTATTCCGCCCGTTTCGACGGGGTCGACTTGACTGTCACGGGCATGGCAGTGACGTCGGCGGAAATAGACGCGGCGATCCAGGCCGTCGCTCCGGAAGTACTCGGGGCGTTGAAGGTCGCGGCGACCCGCATCGAGGCGCATCACCGGCGGCAATTGCCGAAGGACGACATTTACGAAGACCAGATGGGCGTCGGCCTCGGCTCGCGCTGGACGCCGATCGACGCAGTCGGTCTCTATGTGCCGGGCGGCACGGCGAGCTATCCGAGCTCGGTTCTGATGAACGCTCTGCCGGCCAAGGTCGCAGGCGTGCCGCGCATTGTCATGGTCGTGCCGGCCAGCGGCGGGGCGATCAATCCGGCGGTGCTCGCAGCCGCCCGCCTTGCCGGTGTCGAGGAGATCTACCGCATCGGCGGCGCGCAGGCCGTGGCGGCGCTCGCTTACGGGACCGAGACGATCGAGCCCGTGGCGAAGATCGTCGGCCCTGGAAATGCCTATGTTGCCGCCGCCAAGCGGCAGGTTTTCGGCACGGTCGGCATCGACATGATCGCCGGGCCGTCGGAAGTGCTGGTGATCGCGGACCGCGACAACGATCCGGATTGGATCGCCGCGGACCTGCTTGCCCAGGCCGAGCACGACGCGGGCGCGCAGGCGATCCTGATCACCGACGATGCGGCCTTCGGCGACGCGGTCGAAAAGGCGGTGGAGCGTCAGTTGAAGACGCTGCCGCGCGCCGACACGGCGGCAGCGAGCTGGCGCGATTTCGGCGCCGTGATCCTGGTTCCGGATTTCGACAAGGCCGTGCCGCTCGCCAACCGCATCGCCCCGGAACATCTCGAACTGGCGACGGCCGATCCGGACGCGATGGTTCCCGCGATCCGCAACGCCGGTGCGATCTTCATCGGCAGGCACACACCCGAGGTTATCGGCGACTATGTCGGCGGTTCCAACCACGTGCTGCCGACGGCGCGTTCGGCGCGGTTCTCCTCGGGCCTCGGCGTGCTCGACTATGTGAAGCGAACCTCGATCCTGCGGCTCGGTCCGGATCAGTTGCGCATTCTCGGGCCTGCCGCGATCGCGCTGGCGAGATCTGAAGGCCTTGAGGCCCATGCCCGGTCGGTCGCTATCCGCCTCAATCTCGGGGAAGAGGGATGAAGGCCGATCGCAACCTGCGGCTCTGCGATGTCGTGCTGGACGAGACGATCGGCCGCTCGACGCCGGATGTGGAGCATGAGCGCGCGGTTGCGATCTTCGACCTTCTCGAAGAAAACCTGTTCGAGCCCGTCGGGCATCCAGGCGGCCCCTATCGGCTCAATCTGTCGCTGGTCGACGCGAAGCTGGTCTTCCGGATTTCGACGGATGGCGGTACCGAGGTCGCCACCCACATCCTCTCGCTCACGCCTTTTCGCCGTATCGTGAAGGATTACTTCATGATCTGCGAAAGCTATTACCAGGCGATCCGGTCGGCGACGCCGAGCCAGATCGAGGCGATCGACATGGGGCGGCGCGGCATCCACAACGAAGGGTCACAGACCCTGATGGACCGGCTGTCGGGCAAGATCAGGCTGGATTTCGATACGGCACGCCGGCTCTTCACGCTCGTCTGCGTGCTCTACTGGCGCGGCTGACGGGGAGGCGGAGATGATCGCGACCGCCACGCCACAACCGAAAGCGCCCCGCTCGGTTCTCTTCATGTGCGGCATGAACGCCATCCGTTCGCCGATGGCCGAGGCGCTCGCCCGCGTGGCGCTTCCGAAAGGGACCTACGTCGCCTCCGCCGGCGTCCGGCAGGGCGAACGGGATCCCTTCGTAGACGTGGTTCTCGAAGAGGTCGGGCTGACGATCGGCCGCCATCAGCCGCGCACGCTAGAAGAGCTCGAAGACGATTACTTCGACCTCATCGTGACGCTGGCGCCCGAAGCCCACCACATGGCCCTTGAACTGACCCGATCCATGGCCGTGGATGTGGTATACTGGCCGACACCCGACCCGACTGTCGCGACCGGCACACGGGAGCAGATCGTGGCCGCCTACCGGGCGGTGCGCGATCATCTGGCCACGCTGATCGCGACCCGTCTCGCCGCGGAAAGCCACCAGAAAGGCAGTCCTCCGGCTGCATGATTCCGATCCTCGCGCCGCGATTCGATGCGCGATGATCGGGCACCCGAAAAAGCCTGATCAAAGCGGTTCACAAAGCCGCGGCGATTGTGTAGTTTCCGGCAACTTTTCGAGGATGCCTGTTGCATCCGCTATTGAACACGAGAAAGAACAGTCCTGCATGGCGAAAGAAGAAGTCCTAGAATTTCCGGGCGTGGTCACCGAATTGCTTCCCAACGCGACCTTTCGCGTGAAGCTTGAAAACGAGCACGAGATCATCGCCCACACGGCGGGCCGCATGCGCAAGAACCGTATCCGCGTTCTGGCCGGCGACAAGGTGCTCGTCGAGATGACGCCCTATGATCTGACGAAGGGCCGTATCACCTACCGCTTCAAGTAGGCCCCGGCCAAATGCACGTCGCCCAAAAGTGCTGAGCGGTTTTGGGCAGCCACATGCATGACCTTGGCACAAACTTCCGGGAATAACGGCTCGCATCGATGGCAGTGACCAAGAAACTGATACTGGCGTCCGGATCGCCGCGTCGTGTCGAGCTCCTGGCGCAGGCGGGAATCGAGCCCGCGCGCCTCATGCCGATGGACCTGGACGAAACGCCGAAGCGTTCGGAGCACCCTCGCTCGCTTGCGCGGCGGCTCTCGGCTGAAAAGGCGAAGGCGGCGCTTGCTGCGATTACCGGCGACCCGGCCTGGGACGGCAGCTACATTCTCGCAGCCGACACCGTCGTTTGCGTCGGCCGCCGTATCCTGCCGAAGCCGGAACTGGTGAGCGAGGCGTCGAGCGCATTGCATCTTCTGTCGGGGCGCAGCCACCGCGTCTATACGGGTATCTGCCTCGTCACGCCCGACCGCACGCTTCGCCAGAAGGTGATCGACACCAAGGTGCGCTTCAAACGCCTTTCCACGCTCGACATCGAGAGCTATCTCGGTTCCGGCCAGTGGCGCGGCAAGGCCGGGGGATATGGTATCCAGGGAATTGCCGGAGGTTTCGTCGTGAAGCTGGTCGGCTCCTACACCAATGTGGTAGGCTTGCCGCTCTATGAAACCGTCAATCTCCTCGTCGGCGAAGGGTACGACGTGCACGATCGTTGGCTGGAAGGCTGAGAAGATGCGCGGCGGAGGCAAGAAAAACGAGTCGAACGTAGAACCCCTGCGCGCAACGCGTCCCTGCGCGGAGTGCGGACGCCCGTCCGTGCGCGAGCATTATCCCTTCTGCTCCGAGCGATGCCGTAACGTCGATCTCAATCGCTGGCTGTCCGGTTCCTATGCGATCCCGGTCGCCGACGACGAGTCGAAGGCCGACGACGGCGACGAACGGTAATTCTTCGCTCCACCCGAACATTCATTGTTGCGGAGCGGCGCCCGGGGAATTCGCGGGTGCCGGCGATCTCTCTGAATTTCTTCGACTTTCTCCACCTTTCCGCAGCCAGCTAAATTCCTTCGAAAAAGAGTCATTTGGTGCTGGACACGGCCGAACAAGATGTTATAACCCCGCTCGCTTCCGGGGCGAACGACACGCCCCAGCGGTTTCCCGAAGGAAACTGCCGCCGTCAAGGCAGGATGCCCGGATAGCTCAGTTGGTAGAGCAGCGGATTGAAAATCCGCGTGTCGGTGGTTCAAATCCGCCTCCGGGCACCATTTACTCTTCGCCCGCAGCCGCCATACCTGACCCCGCGAGCAGTTCGAAGTCACTCCTCTCGTCCGACCCATAACCCAAGCGGCGTATCTCACTGCCGAACGATGTATCTTTAGCAGTATCCCATTGAAACCTCAGCCGCTGACGCCGCATTGGGGCTGGCGGGATCGCGAATTTTCGACCACAAATGCGATAGCATGCCGAGGCACGCGGCAGCGGGAGGGGGTTGGAATGAAGTTCCGCGTCTCCGACGGGGCACGATTTTTTCTGCTTGGCCAGCGCAAGACGATTTTCGTCGAAGCGTCGCAGCAGATCTTTGAGGTCGACGACCTTACGGCGTATCTCACCTGCCTTCTCGCCGAATTCATGTCGCAGCGCCGGCTGGAGGCCGATCTGGTGGCGCGTGGCGCCGGGCGGTCCGAAGCGCGCAAATCGGTGCGGGACTATCTCCTCTATATGTCCCGCGAGGGTCTGCTGGAGATTGCCTTCGACGCCGAGGAGGGGGAGCCGCTGCACACGCATGTGCTGGATCTGCAGGGAGCCGCCGTCTCGATAGCCTATCATGATAGGGGCCTCCTCGATCTCGTCCTGCCGGTATTCGATCATCAGGCATCGGCGGGGCTGAAGCCGTCGGTCTCCTATGCGGTGGCGAAGTTCGGCAACCGCGTGTGCGTGAGCCGCAATCGCTCCCCCGGTATGATCGTCGCGGTCAACGAGGCGGTGCCGGCGCTGAAAGCGTTGCTGACCGAGGATGTGCTTGCAAGCCTCGGCACGAAGGTCGCACTGCATGCCGCCCTCCTGGTGAAGAACGGCAAGGGGCTTCTGATTTGCGGCGCGCCGGGCGCGGGCAAGTCGACGCTCGCTCTCGCGCTTCTAGAAGCAGGCTTTGCCTGCGGCGGCGACGATATCGCGCTGATGAGGCCGGACGGCCTGTTGCGGGGCGTTCCCTTCGCCCCGGCCCTCAAGCGCGGCTCATGGGGTCTCCTCAAATTCATGCGCGGCACGATCGAAGCGGCGCCGGTTCATCGCCGCCTCGACAATCGATATGTCCGCTACCTTGCGTCGATCCCCTTTGCGTCTGACGATGCAGTACCGCTCGGCACCATTGTGCTTCTGCGCCGCCGCAAAGGTCGGACCGCGCTTGCCGCGGTCGAACCGGCGCGGGTTCTGTCGGAACTCTTTCTCGGCGCCTTTACGCCGACACGGCGCCTGAATCTGTCGCAGTTCGACGCCCTGCTGAACGCCATCCGCGCCGCCAGTGCCGTAGAGCTTTCCTATATGCGGCTGGACGAGGCCGTAGAGATGCTGAGCAGGCACCATGACGCGACGTAGCTACCGAAATCTTCTTGCGCTCACATCCTGCCTCAACGGCAACCCTCCGGCTGACGTGGACTGGGAGGACGTCATCGCGCTTGCGAATGAAAGCCTGACGGTTTCCTCGCTCGCCATCGCGGCGAGGAAATATGCGGGGGACGTGCCCGAGGATGTCCGCCGATACCTCTCACTGATTTACGACAGGAACGCGGAGCGCAACAGGAGACTGTTGGCGCAGCTGACCGAGGCGGTACACTGTCTCAACCGCATCGGCGTGGAGCCGGTCCTCATGAAGGGTGCGGCAATCCTGGTTGCACAGAAGCCGGACGAGATCGGCGCGCGGATGCTGACCGACCTCGATATACTCGTCCGCCCCGCCGACATGGCCTCATCGATTGGAGCACTGCAGGACATCGGTTACGAAATCCGCCTTGCCGCCGGCAGCGGCTCATGGCCGGGAAACTCGAAATTCCATCTGCCCGCCGTCCTGGAGCGGCCGACGGATGCAGGGAGCATCGATCTTCAATGCCGGCCTAAAGGGCCGGCCTCCTTCAGCGACATCGAATGGCTGTATGGGCATAGCCGCAGGATCGCCCTCGATGGGGGAGACGTCCGCGTTCCGTCGCCCTTTGCCCAGATCGTCTTCCTGGTCCTGCACGATCAGTTCCAGGATGGCGACTACTGGCGCGGCCTGATCGATCTGCGACACCTTCTCGATCTGTCGAAGCTCGCAGCCTCGGAGAGCGTCGACTGGGAGCAGTTGATGTCGCTTTTTGCCAGCGGCTACGAAAGACATGCGGTTGAGACGCAAATCCTGACGGCCGACACGCTGTTCGGGATAGGTGGTGCGTCCGGTTTGTACGCCGGGAAGCTGCCGCGGCTTCAATTACGACGGAGACGGGTCCAGCTTGGCAGGGACTATCTCTTCGTCCTCTTCACCATTTTCACGCTCTTGACTGAGGTCGCCTACTATCCGTCCTGGGACCGGTACGGCGGTGAGCCATACCCGTCGCGGCGCCAGGAGGCTAAGCGGAAAATCGGCGAGCTCCGACGCATCTTTCGGTCGAGACCGTCAGGAAAGATCTAGAGTTGATATTGATAAATGAAGGGTTCCGCTTTCCTGTAGCGTTCTGTAATGTAAACGGAAATAAAATCTTGTAGACATTTATGATTAATCACAATTGATTATATAGTATTCTATATTGCCGGAAGCACCCAAATGTAACACTATTCTCGGGCAAAATATTACTGTAAATTCGACAAAATAGTCAACGCGCAGGGGGATACGTCCATGAGTTCCGAAATGCCAAACGGGCTGCCGCCGCGCAGCGACGAAGACCGCCGCGAATTTCTGAAGAACTGTGGGCGCTTCGCGGTGGTGACGCCACCCGCGGTCACCATGCTGCTTTCCACAAGCCTCACCTCGAATGCGATCGCCAAATCGGGCGGCGGCGGTGGCGGCAATACGAAGGGCAACAATGGTTATGGCAACGGGCCGGACGGACCAAATCCCGGTAGCGCGCATGGCGGCGGCGTGTCGCAGGGCGGCCCGGGAGCGGGGCAGTCGCAGGGCGGTTCGAAGTCAGGCGGGGGCTTGCGTTAGTCGCGCGCCGATGCGGGGTCCTGGGGCGGAGCAAGCCGGATCACGCCCATGGAAGTGATTTGTTAACCAATTTCTTACAAAATTGTTGACGTCGATGATCACGGGCCGGCTGGCCCGTCGATCCGGCGCAGGTGCGGCATTCGTCTTCCTGAGGAGTTGGCTAGGATGTACGAAATGACGGAACACATGATGAAGGTGCTGATGAGCATCATCGCCGTATTGTCGCTCGGGTCCTTCGTGTTCCTGATGGCGGTCCTTTAGAGCTCGCTCAAGGATAAAGATAGAGCTGATCCCAATTCTCCCGCGGCACGCGTTCTCCGATCTTGTATTCGAAGGATAGCACCTCAAGGTGCTCGGAATCCGTCTTGCACCTGAATGCCAGCTTGTACCAATCCCCCTTGCTTCGGAATACCGCGCCCGTCGCCTTCATCTTGTCGCCTTTCATGACGGGATCGGCAAAGGTATAGGCGATGACCTTGTCCGGTTTGAACCGGTTTTTGTCTGCGCCGATACGCTCCATCGCTTCCGTGTCGCAACGCTGCTCCAGCCGCGTCTGGGGATCGAGCTTCTCGAATTGCCGGACGAGGGAGCGGTCCATCGCTTGCGTCGGGCATGCCGCCAATGTGGCGAGGGTGAAGGCGCAGGCGAGTGCTTTCATTCTCCGTACCGCTCCAGATCTACAGTGCTGTGGCATTCCGATTCATCGGCCTGCTGCGTGGGTCGTGTCGGCATTCAGTTAAACTATGTGGCCATTCCAAGGCCACCGTCTCCAAGGCCACTGTTTCCTTGCCTCACACAGCCGAGACATCGATCCATTCCGCACCGGTCAGTTCGGCCATGCGCCCGGGACTGATATGGACGGCGGCGTTGGTCGCACCGGCGGCGGGAACGACGATGTCGAACGACCTGAGCGACTCGTCGCAATAGACGCTGTGAGGCTTGACCAGGCCGAAGGGACAAACCCCGCCCACCGGATGGCCCGTCTCCGCCTCGACCTCGTCGAGGCCGAGCATGCGCGCCTTGGTTCCGAACCGCGCCTTGTACTTCTTGTTGTCGAGGCGCGCATCGCCGCGCGTGACGATGAGGATGATTTCGTCGCCGACCCGGAGCGCGAGGGTCTTGGCTATCTGCGCCGGTTCGACGCCATGCCCTTCTGCCGCGAGCGCCACGGTTGCGGTGCTTTGCTCCAGTTCGATGACGTCGATGTCCGGTGCGTGCCGGGAAAAGAACTGTTTGACGGAAGCAAGACTCATTTCTGGCAATCTGTGCTTTGGATGGAGCTGGTGTCGCCGCCGCACGCGGCTAAAAACCGCCGTTCAGGCGCGGCACGCTTCAGTCGTCATTCGAGGCATCGAGATCTTCGGGACGCAGCCCTTCCTGCTGCGACGGCAGGTAGCCGTGGCTTGCGAACCAGCTTTCCAGGATAGTGGAGATCGCCTGTTCGCGCGTCAGGGTACCGGGGTGGTCCGCGATGTACGACTTCAGCGCGTCTTCGATCTTTTCCGCGTAGAGTTCGGTCATTTTCGCCTCCGCTCATTGGCATGCGATGGCCGGCCCGCGTTCGGCGCGGACCGTATGATGGTAAACGCGGATCAGGCCTGTTTGACGATGCGAATCAGCACCAGAAGGATCACGGCCCCGATCGTCGAATGAATGATGGCCGAAAAGATGCCGCTGCCGATGCTGATCCCGATGGCCGGGAAAAGAAGACCGGCGATGAAGGCGCCGACGATGCCGATTACGATATTCCCGAGCAGACCGAAGCCGCCGCCGCTGACGATCAGACCGGCAAGCCAGCCGGCAACCGCGCCGACGATAAGGAATACCAGAATGCTTTCAATGCCCATGAATCACCCTCTCGTTGCATCTGGGGAAGAGGATAAACCATGTTTTGGAACGCGATAGAAGTCGCGCGTTGCATTTTTGACCGCGCGGAATGGCTTCTGCGACGCTGCCGCCGCGGTTCAGACGATGCCGCCGCCGCCGCCGGCGACTGCAGGACGCTCGGCGGCCACCCTGGCACGGTAGCCGCTTTCCCGATAGGCGGAAACCGGCGAGATTGCGCCGCCATTTTCTAGGCGAGCCATGGCGAGGATGGGCTCGACGTCGGTCCGGAAGGCAGTCTTCAGTGTTTCTGATGCCATCAGCGCATCGTTCTCCTGCTGATAGCCTGCAAGTGCGTTGCGATCGACGATAAGCGCCTGAGCATAGGCACGGCCGACCTCCATTGCGCTCGTCATCAGGCTTTCGATCGGGTCCGTCACGTTGTGACTCTGGTCGAGCATATGGGCCGGATCGAAACCGTCCGCGGCGCGCGTCTCCGCATCGACGAGCTCGTTGAAGACGAGGAACAGCCGATAGGGGTCGATCGATCCGGTGTCGAGATCGTCGTCGCCGTATTTCGAATCGTTGAAATGGAAGCCCCCGAGCTTCTTGAACTGGATCAGCCGCGCGACGATCATCTCGATGTTGACGTTCGGCGCGTGGTGCCCGAGGTCGACGAGGCAGAAGGCCTTGGGCCCGAGTTCCTGTGCGATCAGATAGTTCGTGCCCCAATCCTGCACGACGCTCGAGTAGAACGCCGGTTCGAACATCTTGTGCTCGGTGAAGACGCGCCAATCATCTGGAAGCGCCGCGTAAACCGCCTTCATCGAGTCGAGATAACGTTCGAAGGCCCGGGTGAAATTGCTCTGGCCGGGGAAGTTGGAGCCGTCGCCGATCCAGACGGTCAGTGCTTTGGAGCCGAGCGCCTTGCCGATCTCGACGCATTCGAGATTATGCTCGATCGCCTGGCGGCGGGTGGCGGAATCGGTGTGGGACAGGGAGCCGAACTTGTAGGAATGCGTCTGTCCGGGCGCATCCGAGAACGTGTTCGAGTTCATCGCGTCGAAGCTCAAGCCGAGCGCCGTACCCTTCTCCTTCAGGGCCCCGAGATCGGAGACCTTGTCCCAGGGGATATGGAGCGACACGGCCGGAGTCGCTCGCGTCAATTGCTGGATGACGGCGCAGTCTTCAAGCTTGTCGAAGATATTGCGCGGCTCGCCAGCGCCGGGGAAGCGGGCAAAGCGCGTGCCGCCGGTGCCGACGCCCCAGGAGGGGACGGCAACACCGTAGGCCGCAACTTTGGCCTTCACCGCATCGATATCGACGCCGCGGCGGGCGAGCCGCTCGCCCAGGCTGTCGTAGTCGCGCGTGAGAGCGTCCCGGCGGGTTGCATTCTCGGCCTCGACGACGGATGTGCTGATCATCAGGGTCATCAGAGCCTCCCTATCAGCGGGTGAAGGACTGGGCATTGCCCGCGTCGACATTGACGATGTTGCCGGTGGATTTCGCCGACATGTCGGAAGCCAGGAAGTAGATCGCCTCGGCAATGTCTTCCGGGAAGACGCTGAGCTTAAGCATCGAGCGTTCGCGGTAATGCGCCTCCAGCGCGTCGACATCCATATTGTAGGCAGCTGCGCGCTGCTCCTTCCATTCGCCGGTCCAGATCTTGGAGCCACGCAGAACCGCATCGGGATTGACCACGTTGACGCGGATCTGCGCCGACGCCCCCTCGAGCGCCAGGCAGCGGGCAAGATGGATCTCGGCCGCCTTGGCCGTGCAATAGGCCGACGCCCCGGGCGAGGCCGCAAGCCCGTTCTTGGAGGCGACGAAAACGACATTGCCGCCGGCCTTCTGGTTGCGGAAGATGCGGAAAGCCTCGCGCGAGACCAGGAAATAGCCGGTCGCGAGAATGTCCATATTCTTGTTCCAGAGCGCCAGCGTCGTGTCCTCCACCGCCGCGGAGGTGGCGAGACCGGCATTGGAAACGAGAATATCGAGGCCGCCGAAGGCAAGCAGCGCGTCGCCGAAGCCCGATTCGACGGCCGCCTCGCTCGTGACGTTCATGTTGACGGAGCGGACGAAGTCCTTGCCGTAGCGAGTGGAAAGCTCGGTCTGAGCCGCTTCGAGCGCCGTCTCGTCGATATCGGCAAGCACCACGCAGGCGCCCTCCTGCATCAGCCGGTTGGCTGTCGCCTTGCCGATGCCGCCGGCGCCGCCGGTGACGAGCGCGATGCGACCGGCAAGGCTTTTCGGCTTAGGCATGCGCTGCAGCTTGGCTTCTTCGAGCAGCCAGTATTCGATATCGAAAGCTTCCTGCTCCGGCAGTCCGACATAGGTAGACACGCCGGACGCACCGCGCATCACGTTGATCGCATTGACGTAGAACTCTGCAGAGATGCGCGCCGTCGCCTTGTCCTTGGCGAAGGTGATCATGCCGACGCCGGGCACCAGATAGACCACCGCGTTCGGATCGCGCATGGCCGGGCTGTCGGCGCGCTTGCAGCGCTCGTAATAGGCCGCGTAGTCGGCGCGATAGCTGGCAATCGCCTCGGGCAGGCCCGCAACGGTCTTGCCGACATCCGGCTGCGCCGGGTCGAAATCGACGACCAGCGGCCGGATCTTGGTGCGCAGGAAGTGGTCGGGGCAGCTCGTGCCGAGCGCCGCCAGCGGCTCTAGGCTGGTCGAGGTCACGAAATCGAGCACCGCCTGACTGTCGTCGAAATGACCGACCTTGCTTTCCCCGGCGCTGATGAGGCCGCGGATCACCGGCATCAGCTTCCTGGCGATAGCGGCGCGATCGGCGGCGGCGAGCACCGGTTTAGACTGACCGCCGAAGGCGGGACCTGTGTTCTCGGTCTCGAACCAGCCGATGGCGCGGTTGATGATCTCGATCGTCGTCTCGTAAGCCTCCTTCGCCGTGTCGCCCCAGGTGAAGAGGCCGTGGCTTTCGAGCACGACACCGCGCGCATCCGGGTTCTCGTGGCAGAACTTTTCAAGCCAGAGGCCGAGTTCATAGCCAGGCCGCTTCCACGGCAGCCAGCCGATCTCGTCGCCGAAGATCTTGCTCGTCAGCTCCCTGCTGTTCTTCGAGGCGGCGATGGCGATGATCGCATCCGGATGCATGTGGTCGACATGCGGCTTCGGAACATAGGCGTGCAGCGGCGTGTCGATCGAGGCGGCGCGGGGATTGAGGTTGAAAGTGCAATGCGGCAAGTAGCCGACCATCTCGTCTTCGAATTCGACGCCGCGATAAATGCCCTTCAGCGCGCGGAGCTTGTCCATATAGAGGGTGGAGAAGCCGTCCATCTTGATCGTGCCGACGTCGCCGCCGGAGCCCTTGACCCAGAGGACCTCGACCATTTCGCCGGTCAAAGGATCCTTTTCCATGACCTTGGCGGAGGTATTGCCGCCACCGTAATTGGTGATCCGCTTGTCCGATCCGAGGAGGTTGGAGCGGTAGAGGAGCTTTTCCGGCTCGGTCATTCCTGCCGCCTTGCCCTCGTCCCAAAGGTTGGCAAGGCGCGCGCCCTGGTGCTTGTCGAGCATGTCGAACTCCTCCCGCTGATCTGGCTGCCGCAACATGAACCGCGGCGATATGATTGGCATCAGATCACACGGTGATTACGCTGATGTCAATCAAAAACGATCAAAAACTTTCATGATGCGCCGCACAATGAAAAAACATGATTGATTGTGATTGACAATGCTCGGAAGGGATGGAAGCATGCGGAGCATCGGAGGAGCGCATGCACGAGAAAGAAAGACACAGGATCATCCTGTCAGCGGTGCAGGAAAAGCCGGTCGCAACCGTGCCGGAACTCGTAGATCTCACCGGCAGCTCGGAGGCGACGATCCGCCGCGACATCGCGGCTCTGCATGTGCAAAAGCGGCTGCGCCGCGTCAGGGGCGGTGCCGAAGCGATCAACCCTCCGCAGTTCGTGGGCCTTGCCGGCCGTCCCTTCCGGGTGAATGAAGGTCTGCATGCGCGGGAGAAGCAGGCGATCGCCCGGGAAGCGGTGGCGCTCTGTCAGGACGGCGAACCGATCATCATCAATGGCGGCACCACGACCTTTCAGATGGTGCATTTCCTCGCCAATCGCCGGATGCAGGTCTTCACCAATTCCTTCCCGATCGCCGAACACCTGCTCAAGCACTCCAAGAACACCGTCATGCTGTCGGGCGGGACGATCTATCGCGAGCAGAACATCATATTGAGCCCCTTCGAGAACGACGTGACGCGCAACTTCTATGCGCGGCGCATGTTCATGGGGGCGCAGGGGCTGGGGCCGCTCGGGCTGATGGAGGCCGATCCGCTGCTGATCCAGGCCGAGCAGAAGCTGATCGACCAGGCGGACGATCTCGTCGTGCTCGTCGACTCCTCGAAATTTCACAGGCGCTCGAGCCTCATCCTGTGCGGCCTCAAGCGCATCGCCACCGTCATTACCGATTCGGGTATCGAGGACAGACATGCCTCGATGCTTGAAAATGCCGGCGTCAGCCTGATCGTCGCCGCTCAGAGCGCCAAGGCCGACGCCGAAAAGGCTTCGACATCCGCATGAAGCATGCGGAGAGGAGCTGATGTCCCGAGCTTCCGGGTGAAGATCGGGAAATGATTGTTCGGGCAGGAAGACGCAACCACTCCGGATGCGGGCCCATGGGAGGAGAAAAAACGATGAAAGTCCTGAAATCATTGATGGTGACGGCCGCCGTCGCCGTGGCGCTGATGGCCAATGCCGCTCACGCGGAAAACAAGAAGATCGCGCTCGTCGTCAAGGCACTGGGGATCGGCTTCTTCGAAGCCGCCAACAAGGGCGCTCAGGAAGCGGCCAAGGAACTCGGCGATGTCGAGATCATCTATACCGGCCCGACTTCGACGACGGCCGAGGGGCAGATCGAGGTGATCAACTCGCTGATCGCCCAGAAAGTCGATGCGATCGCGGTTTCGGCAAACGACACGGACGCGCTCGTTCCGGCGCTGAAGAAGGCGATGGACCGCGGTATCAAGGTCATTTCCTGGGATTCGGGTGTGGCCAAGGAAGGCCGGTTGATGCATCTCAACCCGTCCTCGAGCCCGCTGATCGGCAACATGATCATCAAGCTCGCCGCCGACAATCTGCCCGAAGGCGGCGACGTCGCAGTGCTCTCGGCCTCCGCAACGGCGACTAACCAGAACACGTGGATCGCCGAAATGAAGAAGGTCCAGGGCAACTACAAGGGCATCAATGTGGTCGCCACCGTCTATGGAGACGATCTGGCCGACAAATCCTATCGCGAGACGCAAGGCCTCATCCAGTCCCATCCGAACCTGAAGGCCATCATCGCCCCGACCTCCGTCGGCATCGTCGCCGCGGCGCAGGCCGTGACCGACGCTGGCAAGATCGGCCAGATCAATGTCACCGGCCTCGGCCTTCCCTCCGAGATGGCAGGACACGTGAAATCCGGCGCCTCGAAGTCCTTCGCCATCTGGAACCCGATCGACCTCGGCTACTCGGCAACGATGATCGCCTATGACCTCATCAACGGTGCCGAAGCCAAGCCCGGCGCGGAACTCAAGATGGGCCGCATGGGCACGGTCAAGCTCGACGAGAACAACGAAGGCGCCATGGCCGACCCGTTCGTCTATGATGCCTCGAACGTCGAGGAATTCGCGAAGATCTTCTGATCGCGCTGGGGCGTTTGCCCCTCATCCGGCCTGCCGGCCACCTTCTCCCCGTTTCACGGGGAGAAGGACACAAGCGGCGCCGCCTTCGTCCCCTCTCCCCGCCTGCGGTGAGAGGGGAGCCCTCGGCTTAAACCCGAGGGGGGCAGCCTCATGTGATCGAGGGCTTGGCCGCCACCCAATTGAAACGACTGAACTGGTGGACCCACTCTTGTTGCAGGACACAACCACATCGCGGATGAAGCCCGCCATCGCGCTTGAAGGCATTTCGAAGTCCTTTCCGGGCGTGCGCGCTCTTTCCGATGTCTCGCTCGCTCTCTATCCCGGCTCGGTGACGGCGCTCGTCGGTGAGAACGGCGCCGGCAAGTCGACGCTCGTCAAGATCCTGACCGGCATCTATCAGCCTGATGCAGGCAGCATCCGGCTCGGCGACGCGGAGACCACCTTTCCGACCGCGCTTGCGGCGTCCCGTGCCGGGGTCACGGCGATCCATCAGGAGACGGTGCTCTTCGACGAGCTCTCCGTCGCGGAAAACATCTTTCTCGGCCACGCCCCGCGCAACCGCTTCGGCCTCATCGACTGGAAGAAGCTCAATTCCGACGCCCAGGCCCTGTTGCGCCGAGCGGGCGCCGATTTCGACCCGACGATCCGGCTGCGGGATCTCGGCATCGCCAAGAAGCATCTGGTCGCAATCGCCCGGGCGCTCTCGGTCGATGCGCGCGTCGTCATCATGGACGAGCCGACGGCCGCTCTATCGCACAAGGAAATTCACGAGCTCTACGAGTTGATCGAACGGCTCAAGGCCGACGGCAAGGCCATCCTGTTCATCAGCCACAAATTCGATGAGATATTCCGCATCGCCGACCGCTACACCGTCTTTCGCGACGGAGCGATGATCGGCGAAGGGCTGATCGGCGACGTCAGCCAGGACGATCTCGTCCGCATGATGGTCGGCCGCGCCGTCGGCTCCGTCTATCCGAAGAAAGAGGTGACGATCGGTCAGCCGGTGCTTACCGTTTCCGGTTATCGCCACCCGACCGAATTCGAGGACATCAACTTCGAGCTCAGGCGCGGCGAAATTCTTGGTTTCTATGGCCTTGTCGGCGCCGGGCGTTCGGAATTCATGCAGTCGCTGATCGGCATCACCCGGCCGACCGCCGGTGCCGTGAAGCTCGATGGCGAAGTGCTGGTCATCCGCAGCCCGGCGGAGGCGATCCGTGCCGGCATCGTCTATGTGCCGGAAGAGCGCGGACGGCAGGGGGCGATCATCGGCATGCCGATCTTCCAGAATGTCACGCTGCCCTCGCTTTCACACACCTCGCGCTCGGGCTTCCTGCGGCTTGCCGAGGAATTCGCGCTGGCGCGCGAATACACCTCCCGTCTCGATCTGCGGGCCGCCTCGCTCGACCAGGACGTCGGCACGCTTTCCGGCGGCAACCAGCAGAAGGTGGTCATCGCCAAGTGGCTCGCGACCCGGCCGAAGGTCATCATCCTCGACGAGCCGACCAAGGGCATCGACATCGGCTCCAAGGCCGCCGTTCATGCCTTCATGAGCGAGCTTGCGGCGCAAGGCTTGAGCGTCATCATGGTGTCCTCGGAAATTCCCGAGATCATGGGGATGTCGGATCGCGTGATCGTCATGCGCGAGGGGCGCGTCGTCGGACGATACGAGCGGTCGGAACTGACCGCCGAGAAGCTGGTGCGCGCCGCCGCAGGAATCGAAACGCAAGCCGATGGGAGGGCCGCATGATGGCCAGGCTCCTCAAGAACCGAGAAATCCTGCTCGTCGTCGCGATTGCAGTGCTGCTTGCAATGATCGCCTTGCGCTTTCCGGCTTTCGTGGCTCCGTCCAATCTCGCGCGCGTCTACAGCGACACCTCTATCCTCGTCATCCTGGCGCTGGGGCAGATGGCCGTCATTCTTACCCGCTGCATCGATTTGTCGATGGCGGCCAACCTCGCGCTCTGCGGCATGGTCGCGGCCATGTTGAACAACGCCTTTCCCGGCTTGCCGATACCGCTCATCCTTGTTGCCGTCATGGCGCTGGGCGGCTTCCTCGGGGCGATCAACGGCACGCTGGTCTGGAAGCTCAATATTCCCCCGATCGTCGTCACGCTCGGGACGCTGACGATCTATCGCGGCCTGATCTTCGTGCTGACGAACGGCAAGTGGATCAATGCTCATGAGATGAGCGACGCCTTCAAGGCGCTGCCGCGGCTGGATGTGGCCGGCATGCCGGTGCTTTCCTGGCTCTCGCTCGTCATGGTCGTGCTGATGTTCCTGGTCATGGGTCGCACGCCGCTCGGACGCGCCTTCTATGCCGTCGGCGGCAATCCGCACGCAGCCGTCTATACCGGCATCGATGTCGGCCGCACGCGTTTCTTCGCCTATTGTCTCTCGGGTGCGCTTGCGGGTCTGTCGGGCTACCTCTGGGTATCGCGCTATGCGGTCGCCTATGTGGACATCGCGGCCGGCTTCGAGCTCGACATTATCGCGGCCTGCGTCATCGGCGGCATTTCAATTGCCGGCGGCATCGGCTCGGTGGCGGGCGCGGTCCTCGGAGCGCTCTTCCTCGGCGTGATCAAGAACGCGCTGCCGGTCATCAATATCTCGCCCTTCGCGCAACTGGCGATATCCGGGACGGTCATCATCATAGCGGTCGCCGTCAACGCACGCGCCGAGCGGCGCAAGGGCAGGGTCATTCTCAAGAAAGCGGAGGCGGTCTGATGACGGACGCGCAAATTTCTCCCCGCAACATTCCCGATCGCCTGCAAGGAGGCGGCGCTCGCCTTCTGAAGAGCTGGGAAGCGCTGCTCTTCGTGGTCGCCGCCGTGATCTTCCTCGGCAATTCGCTGGCGTCGCCCTATTTCCTTGATCCGTGGAACCTCTCCGACGCCACGTTCAACTTCACCGAAAAGGCGATGATCGCCTTCGCCATGGCGCTGGTGATCATCTCCGGCGAGATCGACCTTTCGGTCGCTTCCATCATCGCCCTTGCCTCGACCGCCATGGGCTATGCCGTGCAACTTGGTTTCGACACGCCCGCGCTCGTCACGATCGGCCTCGGCGTCGGTCTCCTCTGCGGTCTCGTCAACGGGCTCCTGATCACGGGCCTCGGCCTGCCGTCGATCGTGGTGACGATCGGCACCATGAGCCTGTTTCGCGGCCTGTCTTTCATCGTGCTCGGTGACCAGGCCTTTACCGGCTATCCCGAGAGCTTCGCCTGGTTCGGCCAGGGCTATGTTTGGTGGGTTTTCTCCTTCGAGTTCACGCTCTTCGCCGTGCTCGCCGTCATTTACGGTGTCCTGCTGCACCGGACGAATTTCGGCCGTGCCGTCTATGCCATCGGCAACAACCAGACGGCTGCACTCTTTTCCGGTGTGCGGGTCGGGCGGGTCAAGTTCACGCTCTTCCTGCTGACCGGCCTTATGGCCGGGCTCGCCTCCGTCTGCCTCACCTCGCGGCTCGGCTCCACACGGCCCTCGATCGCGCTCGGCTGGGAGCTCGAGGTCGTGACCATGGTGGTGCTCGGCGGCGTCAGCATTCTCGGCGGCTCCGGCACGATACCCGGCGTCGTGCTGGCGGCGCTGATCATGGGCATGGTCACCTTCGGCTTCGGCCTCCTGAACGTGCCCGGCATCGTCATGTCGATCTTCATCGGCCTGCTCCTGATTTCGGTGATCGCGCTGCCGATTCTCTGGCAGCGCGCCCGCCGCCGTCCCGTTCATTGAGATGCAAGTCATGGAAAAATACGCCTTCCGCATGCGGCTCCATCCCGGCAAAGCCGCCGAATACCAGGCGCGTCACGACGCGATCTGGCCGGAGTTGGTCACGCTCCTGAAGGACGCCGGTGTCTCCGATTATTCGATCCACCTAGATGAGGAGAACGGCCTGCTCTTCGGCGTCCTCTGGCGCTCGGACGACCACAAGATGGCGGATCTGCCGTCGCACCCGGTGATGCGGAAATGGTGGGCCCATATGGCCGATATCATGGAGACCCGCGCCGACAACGAACCGGTCGCCGTGCCGCTCAAAACCGTCTTCCACCTCAAATGATGATGAAAACCGTCGCCGTCATCGACATCGGCAAGACAAACGCCAAGGTCGCACTGGTCGATCTCGAGCGCTTCGAGGAAATTGCCGTACGCAAGGCCGGTAATGGTGTCAGCAACGACGGGCTTTACCCGCATTTCGACACCGAGCGTCTTTGGCGTTTCATTCTCGGCAGCCTTGCGGCGCTTCACCGCGAGCACCCGGTGGATGCGATTTCGGTGACCACGCATGGTGCGACCGCCGTGCTGCTCGACGAAGCGGGCGAACTCGCCTTGCCGGTTCTGGATTATGAATTCACCGGGCCGGATGCGCTCGCGGAGGAATACGAGAAGGCGCGCCCTCCCTTTACCGAGACCGGTTCGGCGCGCCTGCCGATGGGGCTCAATGTCGGCGCTCAGCTCTTCTGGCAGCAGCGCATGTTTCCGGAGCATTTTGCTCGCGTCGCGACGGTCCTCACCTATGCGCAATATTGGTCCTACCGGTTGACGGGAATCAGGACGACCGAGTTGACCTCGCTCGGCTGCCACACCGATCTCTGGAACCCGAAGGCGGCAACCTTCTCGTCGATGGTCGACGAGCAGGGCTGGCGGCAGCTCTTTGCGCCGGTGCGAAGGGCGGGCGACGTGCTTGGTCCCTTGCTTCGGCAGATTGCGGATGAGACGGGCCTGCCGCCGGAAACGCCGGTCCACTGCGGCATTCACGATTCCAACGCTTCGCTGCTGCCGCATCTCATTACGCGCCAGGCGCCATTTTCCGTAGCCTCGACCGGAACCTGGGTCGTGATGCTCGCGGTCGGCGCCGAGCCTGTGAAACTCGACGAGCGGCGCGACACGCTCATCAACGTCAACGCACTCGGCGATCCCGTGCCTTCGGCCCGCTTCATGGGCGGGCGCGCCTATTCCCTGCTGATCGGCGACGATCCGCCGACGGCCTCGCCGGAGGCGGAAGCGCGTGTCCTCGAACAAGGGCATATGCTGCTGCCGTCGCTGCCGGGTGGTTCGGGGCCGTTTCCGGCTGCGAGCCCCCATTGGACGACGGACGAAGACAGGCTCGCTCCCGCCGAACGGCTCGCGGTCGTCTCCTTTCATCTTGCACTGATGACGGCGACCTGCCTCGATCTGATCGGGGCAAGGGGCGAGATCCTGGTCGAGGGGCCGTTTGCTTTGAACGACGCCTATCTGAGGATGCTTGCGGCCGCCACCGGCCGGCCGGTGCTCGCCAACAGGCTCAACAGCACGGGAACGAGCCTCGGTGCCGCCTGCCTTGTCGCGGGCGCCCGCGTCAGGACGGGGGCCGAGCCGGTACCGGCCGCCATGCCGGACGCCCATGCGGCTTATGCCGAGGCATGGCGCCGGCGCACTGCTGCGCATGTCCGGAGTGATCCGTAAAGGAATCTCAGAAGACGGAAGTTCTGCTCGTTGCGCGGCCATGCTCAAGATTGACGACGATCGATATCGCCGCCATTGCAAGCGTTGCGGTGATGATGGCGCCTATTCCAAGAACAATCATTGTTCACGTCCCGTGGGGCACCGTCATGATGCCGCCCTGTGCCTGAAGATGCTACTCAACGCGTATTTCGCGCCATCACCTGCATGTTTGACTCGCGACCGACAAGAAACATGCAGCACTTCAAATGCTATAGCGACCTCTATGCGTCCGATGAGAGACGCATGACGCTGTATGCTTCGATACTGAACGGCAAGTAGATCCGCAATTCTAAACTCTCATCATTGAAAACCTGGGCTGCGTTGAAAGAAAACGTTGCATCGATAGCGGACGGCAAAGCCCCGGTTGAATTTTAGCGATTCCGGTTAAGAGGCATGAGGCATTAACTTTCAAGCAAGGAATTAACCATAAACAATGGTCCAACACGTCGGAATAGGAAGTCTCGACTTCTCCTCAAGGCATGATGCCGCGCCGCCGTACCGGTTTCGGTCCGGTATCCACTTTCACTGAAATCACTGTGGGACGGACGATGGCGGGCGCTTGTGGGCGCGCTGCTCTCATCGGGTGGGCGTGACCGGCCGCCGGCGACCCTTCCCCAGCAGATTTCGAATGCGGGACGCATCAGCAGCCGGGGACCAGCGTGAAACAGGAAGCGTCAGAACAGGCGAGAAAGGGCCAGGCGGGCAGCCTGCTGGAACGCCTGCGCTTTGCCGGTCTCGACGAGGATGCCTGCGCGCTGCTGCGCGATAACCGCCAGGCTCTTTCGCCACGCATCGAACTGGCGCTGCGCGCCCTCTCGCACCGCCTGCAGGCGAGTCCCGATGCGGCGCGCCACTTCGACAGCGACCGCCAGATCGACCGCCTGCACGATCTTCAGTCGTCGCACTGGAACGTGCTCACGGACGCCCGTTTCGACGGCCTCTATGCCGAGCGCGTGAAGGTGCTTGCCGATACTGAAAGTCGCATGGGTCTCGACCCGCGCTGGCAGATCGCCAGCCACGCGATCGTGCTCGAGCACCTTATCCTCGGTGCGATCGAGGATGCCTGGCCGAAATCGATCCTCTCCCTCGGCAAGGCACGCAGGAGGGAACTCCGCGATCTCATCGCCGCTCTCGTGCGCACTGCCTTCGTCGATACGGAAATTGCAGTCTCGCTGCGTTTCAACGCGCTGCGCCAGCAGCACCAGCGGCAGCTTTCGGAGCAGCGCCGGGACGACGAAGGCGAGCTGAAGACACTATTCTCGGATTTTCTTCGGGCTCTCGGGGAGGGCGACCTGACCGCGCGTCTTCCGGAAGACGCGCCGGATACTTACCAGCCGATCGTGGCAGGCCTCAACACGGCATTGGGGCAGATCAGGGATGCCCTCCTTGCGGCCGACAAACGCGCCACGGCGGCCGAGGCCATCGTCTCGGACCTACGCGGCAGGGCCGTCGAATTCTCAGGCAATGCCGGCGCAGAAGCGAAAGCCCTCGACCAGCATCTCGCAAGCCTCGGCACCGTAACCGAGCGGATGCGCACCGGATCGATCCGGATCGGCGAGACCGAAGCCCAGGCAAGCCGAACCCGCATCGCGGTCGAGCGCAGCGGCGAGGTCGCCGGCCAGGCGATCTCGGCCATGGCGGACATCGAGGCTTCTGCCGAGAAGATCGGTCAGATCATCGGCGTGATCGACGAGATCGCATTCCAGACCAATCTCTTGGCTCTCAATGCCGGTATCGAGGCCGCACGGGCGGGCGAGAGCGGCCGGGGTTTCGCGGTCGTAGCACAGGAGGTGCGTGCGCTCGCGCAACGCTCCGGCGAAGCGGCGCGCGAGATCAAGCAGCTCGTGACCGGAACCAAGGGCCAGGTCGTGGCCGGCGTCGAGATCGTCGGCCGGACACAGCACGCGATCAGCAGCATCGCCGAACAGGTAATCTCCATAAACGAGGCCGTCACCGGCATTGCCCGCGAGGCGGAATGTCAGGTGAGCGATCTTGCCTCCGCAGCTTCGGAGATCGGCGGGGTCGCGCAGGCGATGAACCGAAGCGCCGCACTCGCGGGCGCGGCACTCGCGTCGACCGACGATCTCCACGGCGTCATCGTGGAGCTGGGCGATACCGTCCGTCGCTTTCATCTCGACCGTCAGGCGAGATCGGCCGCGAGCTTCGCTCCACGGATGAGGATTGAGGCGCCGGAAGACGAGACCACGAGCCCGTTCGGCGAAATCAAGTCCGAACGTCATCTGGCCGGATGGCGGCGCTAGTAGAGCATTTCAAGCGAGGGATATATGGCCAGCAGAAACTCCGCACAAAACACGCTGAAGCTCGCTCCGGCATTGGACCTGAACGAGGCGACGGTGCTGCATGAAAGGCTCCTGGCACTGAAAGGCGGCGCCGTGGCGATCGACGCGTCCGCCGTCGAGCGCGTTGGGGCGCTTTGTGTCCAGGTGCTCATGGCCGCCGCGAGAAGCTGGGAAGCGGATCGCTTGTCTTTCACCTTTGCCGAGGTGTCCGACGCTTTCATCAAGACGACACAGCTCATCGGGGCGGACATCGGCCCCCTGATGGCAAAGGAGATTTGAGCAATGAAGAAGAGAGTTCTGACTGTCGATGATTCCCGGACGATCCGGAACATGCTCCTCGTCACCCTCAACAATGCCGGATTCGAAACGATTCAGGCGGAGGATGGCGTCGAGGGCCTCGAGAAGCTCGATACGGCCAACCCCGACGTCATCGTAACGGACATCAACATGCCGCGCCTCGACGGCTTCGGCTTCATCGAAGGTGTGCGCAAGAACGATCGCTACCGTGCGGTGCCGATCCTCGTGCTGACCACCGAGAGCGATGCGGAGAAGAAGAACCGCGCGCGGCAGGCGGGCGCCACCGGCTGGATCGTCAAGCCGTTCGACCCGACCAAGCTGATCGATGCCATCGAGCGGGTAACGGCCTGAATTCCGGGGACAGCCATCCAATGGATATGAACGAAATCAAAGAGATTTTCTTCCAGGAATGCGAGGAGCAACTCGCCGAACTGGAATCGGGTCTCCTCAAGCTCAATGACGGCGATCGCGATCCGGAAACGGTGAATGCCGTTTTCCGTGCGGTCCATTCCATCAAGGGTGGCGCCGGCGCCTTCGGGCTCGACGATCTCGTCTCCTTCGCGCATGTGTTCGAGACGACGCTCGATTGCGTTCGATCCAACAGGCTGGAACCCAATCAGGACGTCCTGAAAGTCATGCTGAGATCAGCGGACGTGCTTGCCGATCTCACTAACGCCGCCCGTGACGGCGGCGGCGGCGTCGACGAGGCGCGCAGCCGGCAACTGATCAAGGAACTCGAAGCGCTCGCCAACGGCGAATTGCCGCAAACCGCCACCGAGTCCGCGCCGAAGTCGGCGCCGGCCGGCGTTGCCCCGCCTGCTCCGGCGGTCAACGAGGAAGGCTTCCAGCCGGTTGCCTTCTCCTTCGACGATTTCGACACAGGCGACGAGCCGACGATCGAACCGTCCACCTATGAGATCGTCTTCAAGCCCAAGTCGGATCTTTATTCCAAGGGCAACGACGCCACGCTGCTCTTGCGCGATCTCTCGCGCCTCGGCGAAATGAGCATCCATTGCGACATGGACACTCTGCCGCCGCTGGACCGGATGAATCCGGAGGACGCCTATTTCTCCTGGAAGATTTCGCTCAAGACCGACCAGGGCGAAGAGGCGATCCGCTCCGTGTTCGAATTCGCCGAGTGGGATTGCGAACTCGACGTCGCGCTGGCCGGGGGTACGGTCGGGATGGAAGAGGACCTGCCGATGCAGCCCGTCCCCTTCGACCTTTCGATCCTCGAGGAGGAACCCCAGGCGCCTGCCGGGGAACAGGACCGCGCCGCCACCGGCGAGGGAACCCCCCGGAATGCGGCCGTCGCGGCGGCGCAGACCGCGAGCAACGTCCTGCAGATGGCGCAGTCCACGGCGCGCGTCTCCCCGGAGAATGCCCGCAATTCCCAATCGGCATCGGCGGCACAGGCTGCCGCCCAGCAGGCCGCTTCCGCTGCGACCCCGACCATTCGCGTCGATCTCGATCGTGTCGACCGCCTGATCAATCTCGTCGGCGAACTCGTCATCAATCAGGCGATGCTGTCGCAGAGCGTGATCGAAAACGACACCAACGGCACGTCGTCGATCAATATGGGCCTGGAGGAACTGCAGCAGCTTACGCGTGAAATCCAGGACAGCGTCATGGCGATCCGCGCGCAGCCGGTCAAGCCGGTCTTCCAGCGCATGTCCCGCATCGTCCGCGAAATCGCCGACATGACCGGCAAGTCCGTCCGTCTCATCACCGAGGGTGAAAATACGGAAGTCGACAAGACGGTCATCGACAAGCTCGCCGAGCCGCTCACGCACATGATCCGCAACGCGGTCGATCACGGCCTCGAAACGCCCGAAAAGCGGGTTGCCGCGGGCAAGAGCCCGGAAGGAACGGTGCGGCTCACGGCCAAGCACCGCTCCGGCCGCATCGTCATCGAGCTTGCCGACGACGGCGCCGGCATCAATCGCGAGAAGGTCCGCCAGAAGGCGATCGACAACGATCTCATTGCCGCTGACGCAAACCTTTCGGACGAGGAGGTCGACAACCTGATCTTCCACGCGGGTTTCTCCACGGCCGACAAGATCTCCGACATTTCCGGCCGCGGTGTCGGCATGGATGTGGTCAAGCGCTCCATCCAGGCACTCGGCGGCCGCATCAACATCTCTTCGAAGCCGCGCCAGGGCTCGATCTTCACCATGAGCCTGCCGCTGACGCTCGCCGTTCTCGACGGCATGGTGGTGACGGTCGCCAACCAGACGCTCGTCGTGCCGCTGACGGCAATCGTCGAGACGCTGCAGCCGGAGGCCTCCGCGATCCACAGCTTCGGCTCCAGCCAGCGGCTGATCTCGATCCGCGACTCCTTCTGCCCGCTCGTAGACGTCGGCCGCATCCTGAACTTTCGCGGGGCACAGGCCAACCCGGTCGAAGGTGTGGCGCTTCTCGTCGAATCCGAAGGCGGTGGCCAGCGCGCATTGATGGTCGATGCCATCCAGGGCCAGCGCCAGGTGGTGATCAAGAGCCTCGAAGCCAACTACACCCATGTGCCTGGAATCGCTGCGGCCACCATTCTCGGCGACGGGCGCGTGGCACTCATCCTCGATGTCGACGCCATCGTCGCTGCGTCGCGCGGGCAATCCCTGAAACCCGAAATGTCTCTTGCTGCAGCCGGATAGTGCCATGACCAATGCCGCAAAACATCTGACCAGTGGCGGACGGGAGCTGATCGCCTTCCGCGTCGGCGACCAGGAATTCTGCGTCAACATCATGTCGGTGCGCGAAATTCGCGGATGGACGCAGGCGACCCCCATGCCGCATGCGCCCGCCTACGTGCTCGGCGTCATCAACCTGCGCGGCGCCGTGCTGCCGATCGTCGACTTCTCCGCCCGCCTAGGCATGAAGGCGGCCGAGCCGACGGTTCGGCACGTGATCATCGTCGCCCAGGTCAAGAGCAGGGTGGTCGGCCTGCTGGTCGACGCCGTTTCCGACATTCTCACCGTCTCCGATAGCGATATTCAGCCGACGCCGGACATCGCGTCCGATTTCGAGCGGAGTTTCGCACGCGGCGTGTTGGCGATAGCGGGGCGCATGATCTGCCTCGTAGAGCTCGACTCGGTCTTCCCGAGCGAGGAAAGGGAGGCGGCATGAGGGTCCAGGCCAACATCGATCAGAGGCCGTATCCGGACGAATGTCTTGCGAGCGGAGAATATCCGCTGACACGTCGCGATCTTACCGAGATCGCCGCGATGATCTACGCGGATGCCGGCATCTATCTCAACGAATCGAAGGCATCGCTCGTCTATTCGCGGCTTTCGAAGCATATCCGCAATCTCGGGCTGAAGGGGTTCCGCGACTACTGCCAGCTCGTCGCTTCGCCTGCCGGTGCGGCGGCGCGCCGCGACATGCTTTCGCATCTCACGACGAATTTCACCCGCTTCTTCCGCGAGAACCATCATTTCGAGCACCTGAAAACAGACGTTTTGCCGGGTCTTATCGCCCGCGCGAAGAACGGCGGTCGCGTCCGCATCTGGTCTGCGGCGTGTTCTGATGGCCAGGAGCCCTATTCGATCGCGCTTACGGTGTTGTCGCTGCTGCCCAATGCCGCGGATTACGACTTCCGCATCCTCGCGACCGATATCGACCCGAAGATTCTGGCACTGGCGCGGACCGGCGCCTACGATGCGACGGCGCTCGAGACGGTGAACCCTGCCATGCGCAAGCAATGGTTCAGCGAGATCGAAGTCGGCGGCCGCCGCAAGTGGCAGGTCGACGATCGGGTCAAGCGGCTGATCACCTTCAACGAACTCAACCTGATGGCGCAGTGGCCGGTCAAGGGGCCGTTCGACGTGATCTTCTGCCGCAATGTCGTGATCTATTTCGACGAGCCGACGCAGATGAAGATCTGGTCGCGCTTCGCAGGCATGCTGGACAATGGCGGGCACCTCTATATCGGCCACTCGGAACGTGTGTCGGGGGATGCCAAGGCGCTCTTCGACAATATCGGCATCACGACCTATCGCCATACCGGCAAGTTCCATGGAGGTCGGGCATGAGCGCTCCCGCACGTGTTCTCGTCGTCGACGACTCGGCCACCATGCGCGGCCTCATCTCCGCCGTGCTCAATGCCGATCCGGACATTTCGGTCGTCGGTCAGGCTGCCGACGCGCTCGAGGCGCGCCAGGCGATCAAGCAGCTCGACCCCGATGTCGTGACTCTCGATATCGAGATGCCGAACATGAACGGCCTCGAATTCCTCGACAAGATCATGCGGCTTAGGCCCATGCCGGTGATCATGGTCTCGACGCTGACCCATAGGGGCGCCGAAGCGACGATCGCCGCGCTCGAGATCGGCGCCTTCGACTGCGTCGGCAAGCCCCAGCCGGGGGATCCGCATCCGTTCCGCGATCTCGCCGACAAGGTGAAGGCGGCCGCGCGTTCGCAGCGCAAGTCCATGATCACCAGCAACAGGGCGGCCGCGCCGGCCGTGACAGCCGTTTCCGACTACCGCGCAGGCCGCAAGATCGTCGCGATCGGTGCCTCGACCGGCGGGGTCGAGGCTCTGATCACGGTCTTGCAGAAGTTCCCGGCGAATTGCCCGCCGACGGTGATCACGCAGCACATGCCGCACACCTTCACGAAGAGCTTCGCCGAACGGCTGAACCGGCTTTGCGCCCCGACGGTCCAGGAAGCGACGGATGGCGCGCGGCTCGAGGTCGGTAAGGTCTATCTGGCGCCCGGCGGCGAACGGCATCTTGAGGTCCATAATGCCGCCGCACCCTGCTGCCGACTGGTGGATCATCCGGCGGTCAACGGACATCGTCCCTCGGTCGACGTGCTGTTCGATTCCGTCGCCGACCTGGCGGGCCGGAACGCCATCGGGGTGATTCTTACCGGAATGGGCCGCGATGGCGCCGCCGGTCTTCTCAAATTGCGGCATGCCGGGGGACGCACCTTCGGTCAGAACGAAAAGACCTGTGTGGTCTACGGCATGCCGCGCGTGGCCTATGAATTGGGCGCGGTCGAATCGCAGCTCCCCCTCGGATCGATCGGGGAGGAGATTTTGAAGACGGCGGCAGCCCGAAAAGAAGGAATCGAATAATGTCTCTCGCCGAAAAGATAAAAGTTCTGATCGTCGACGATCAGGTCACGAGCCGTCTGCTCCTGGGCGACGCACTGCAGCAGCTCGGTTTCAAGCAGATCACCGCGGCCGGTGACGGGGAGCAGGGCATGAAGATCATGGCTCAGAATCCCCATCATCTGGTCATCTCCGATTTCAACATGCCAAAAATGGACGGGCTCGGCCTGCTCCAGGCGGTGCGTGCAAACCCTGCCACCAAGAAGGCGGCCTTCATCATTCTGACGGCACAAGGCGACCGCGCGCTGGTGCAGAAGGCGGCTGCGCTCGGCGCCAACAACGTGCTGGCCAAGCCGTTCACGATCGAAAAGATGAAAGCCGCGATCGAGGCCGTGTTCGGGGCGCTGAAATGAACACCGAGGCTGCCGGCAGGCGCGTTCATGTCATTCAGGGCGAGTTCAAGGTCGTCAACGATCCGGATATCGTGCTTTCGACCATTCTCGGCTCCTGCGTGGCCGCCTGTATGCGCGATCCGGTGGCCGGCGTCGGCGGTATGAATCACTTCCTGCTGCCGGGATCGGCGACCTCCCCGAGTTCCGGCGCGGACGCCACGCGCTACGGCGTGCACCTGATGGAGCTTCTCATCAACGGCCTTCTGAAGCAGGGGGCGCGCCGCGACCGGCTGGAGGCGAAAATCTTCGGCGGCGCCAGGACGATTGCGCGTTTCTCGAACGTCGGCGAGCAGAATGCCGCCTTCGCGCGCCAGTTCCTGATGGACGAGGGTATCCGCATCGTCGGCGAAAGCACCGGCGGCGACCACGGGCGAAAGCTCGAATACTGGCCATCCTCCGGGCGCGCGCGCCAATATGCCCTGACCGGCGTGGAGGCACAGCGGGCGCTTCAGATGGACCAGCGGCCCGCCGTTCCGAAGCCGGCCGAAAGCTCTATCGAATTCTTCTGATCATACCGGCCGAGGCCACGTGAGGAAACAATGCAGAAAGACCACAACCAGCCTCACGCGGAAGAATCGCTGCCGGACGTGCTGATGCGCGTCGTCACGGAGCTCCACGACGTCGCCTATCTGATCGAGCGCATAGAGCCTCAACTCATGAGCGATGACGGCGCCGGCGCGGACAGGATCATGGTGCTTCAGGGCATCGACCTCGCGGTGCAGAAGACGCGCGGGCTCGCGGAGTTCATCGATACCATCACTGCCTCCATTCCCGATACCTGCCTGGTCGACGTCACCACGGCAGTCAGCCTCGTCAAGCTTGCCGACATGAAGAAAGCGCTCGGCAGCGGCATCCTCCGGCATGGGCATTCGCAGCCGCTGACCAAGGTGGCTGGCGACTTCGAGGCGTTCTGAGCGCAGGGCAGCCTGCGGGTGCCCCGCTCGCGTCTCACTCACCGATTCCTTTTCCGCCAAGTTCGCGCAAGTTTCGTCGCCTAGCTTCGCTTCCGGGGCTGGTAGATTCGCGGCTAATGCAGAACGGCTGAGCGCAAGCCGTTTTCCAGCAAACCCGAATGTTGGATCTGCGCGGGGTACCGGCCGGATAATCGGAACGGGTATCTTGCGATACTGGGTGCGGAAACAGAATGAATCTGTTCGATCAATTCTCGACGTTCACGAAAAATCTGAGCAATCTCGGACAAGGAAAGCTCATTGCGCTTGCCGTGGCTGGCGTCGTGGCGATCGGCTTCGTCCTCGGTGCCGGTATCTACGTCAACCGGCCCTCCTTTGAGACGCTCTATGTCGGTCTCGAACGCAGCGACGTCACCCAGATCAGCATTGCGCTTGCGGAGGCCAATGTCGACTTCGAAGTCGGTACCGACGGCGGCAGCATTCAGGTGCCCGTGGGCATGACCGGCAAGGCCCGCCTGCTGCTTGCCGAGCGCGGCCTGCCGAGCAGCGCCAATGCCGGTTACGAGCTCTTCGACAATGTCGGTTCGCTCGGGCTAACGTCCTTCATGCAGGAAGTGACCCGCGTTCGGGCGCTAGAGGGCGAAATCGCCCGCACGATCCAGCAGATCTCCGGCATCGCCGCCGCACGCGTCCACATCGTCATGCCGGAGCGTGGCAGCTTCCGCAAGGCCGAGCAGACGCCGACGGCCTCGGTCATGATACGGGCAAGCGCCACGGTCGGCCGTAGCGCCGCGTCGTCGATCCGGCATCTGGTCGCGTCTTCCGTGCCGGGCCTCGATGTCGACGATGTCACCGTCCTCGATTCGACCGGCCAGCTGCTCGCCTCCGGCGACGACCCGTCGAACAGCGCGCTCAATCAGTCACTCGGCGTCGTCCAGAACGTCCAGTCCGATCTCGAAAAGAAGATCGACAATGCTCTCGCGCCATTCCTCGGGATGGACAATTTCCGCACCAGCGTCACGGCCAGGCTCAACACCGATGCGCAGCAGATTCAGGAGACGGTCTTCGATCCGGAATCGCGCGTCGAGCGCTCGACGCGCGTGATCAAGGAAGAGCAGAAGTCCAGCCAGCAGCAGCCGGACAATGCCGCGACGGTACAGCAGAACGTCCCCCAGGCGGCGCCGCGCGGCGGAGCCGGCCAGCAGTCGAGCGACGAGGCGGAGAAGAAGGAAGAGCAGACGAATTACGAGATCAACAGCAAGACGATCGCCACCGTCAAGAACAGCTATTCGATCGAGCGGCTGTCGATCGCAGTCGTCGTCAATCGCGGGCGCCTCGCGGCCATGGCCGGCGAACCGGCAGATCAGGCGAAGATCGATGCCTATCTCCAGGAGATGCAGAAGATCGTTTCCTCCGCCGCCGGGATAGATCCGGGCCGCGGCGACGTCGTGACGCTGAACGCCATGGATTTCGTGGAGACGCAGCTCCTCGACCAGGCGGTGCCGGGCCCGGGGGTGATGGAAATGCTGACGCGCAACCTCGGCGGCATTATCAACGCGCTCGCCTTCGTCGCAGTCGCCTTCCTGGTGGTGTGGTTCGGGATGAGGCCGCTTGCACGCCAGCTGGGCTTCGGCGGACAGGCAGGCAAGCTCGAAGGCGAAGCCGCCGGGCTCGAGCTGCCGGACTTCTCGCCCGCCGGCGCCGGTGCGGGGAATGCCCTCATGGAGGGGTTCGGCTCCGACTTCGGCTTCGACGGCGGCGACGACCTGCTCAATCTCGGCGACGAGGCGGGCTTCAACCGCCGCGTCAAGGAAGGGCCGGAGCGGCGCCTCACCCGGATGGTCGAGATCAGCGAAGAGCGGGCAGCGAAGATACTGCGAAAATGGGCAGTCGACCGGGCGGCGTGAAAAATGCCGGCGGAAACCTGAATTGGAACGAAGTCCCGCCCGACAGGCGGGACTTGCCGGTTGCGGGCGCACGTCAATCCGGCCCACACCGGCGCAGCCGGCCTTCCGAGAGTATTGGCGAGTCTAGCTCCGGTCGACGATGACACGGCGGAGTCCGGCTAAAGAATCCGCCCCGCGTCCGGAATCACGTCCAATGGCCGTCGGCAAATTTAAACCAAATTTTAATTATTTTAGATTCACAGGCCGCTCTCCATTCTGCGGCTCCCGCAGCCCTTTACTCAGCGTTGTTTGCCGGTTTCGGAGTTGTATTAAAATATATCTTCGAATTTTCGGAATATAATTTAGCGAACAGACTGTCCGAATTCCCGGCGTTGCTGTCAACGGTTCCGGCAGGATTTGATGCATTTCGGCAACATTCCCCGGCTTAAAGTAAGTCTTGGATGAAGAGTTGAGGCGTCTGGCGAGCAAATGATCTGCAACGAAAAGGCGAATGCCCGTTCGTTGCCGGAGATTTGCAACTGGCCGGTCACTCACAACGATCGCCGGATGCCGTGAATTATCAATGCCTTGATTAGCGAATCGGTCGGGCAGGAAGCGTAGCCGGCCGCCCACCAGCTCACGCACACGTGAATGTCTCAAGGCAAGGTTGCCAAGTAATCGCGCAACGGGACGCCCTGTCTTTTTGGGGGCGGCGATGTACAGTTTAGCAATTGATTCGCGTCCTGATATTCGCTTGGTGGCAAGAATACCGGCGAGGCCGGCTGTCGGGGACGACAGGGCAAGCGTGACATTTCAGGGCATCGAATCCGGCACGGGGGCTGAAAGTTATGGAAATGTCGCGGTCGGACGCAGTCTGGTCTTTGGAGACCGCTGCGCCGCGGGTGTGTGGACGCAAAATATCAAGGGAGCAACTGATCCGAAGGCTTGGGGAAGTGGCCTCGGGCGCGGGTCTCGGCAACGGATTGGCAGCGCTGACGGAATATGTCGGCGCAACCCATTACCTTCTCGCCCGGCACGATGTCTCGCAGGACGGCGGACTTGATTTTGTCGTCTGTTCCGACTGGCCGTTCGACATCGTTCGGCGCCTTTCGGGCATCATCGCCGGGCTCCATGCGAAGATCACCGAGCTGGAAAAGTGCCTCGCCCAATTGCAGCCGGCCTTCCATACGATGCCCGACGATATCGGTTTGCCGCGGGGGGTCAGCCGGAGTTATTGCGCCATGACCTTCAGCGTAGGGCGCACGCGGTTCTCCTTGATGCTGCTCTTCCCCGAGGACGTAATCCTCTCCCAGGAGGCGCTGCGCGACATCGCGGTGCTTGCCGGCTATGTCGCCAGTCACAAGTTCAAAGCCGATGTGCGTCACGATCGGGAATGCGAACTGACCGAGCGCGAGCTCGAATGTCTGTTCTGGATTGCCGAGGGCAAGACGAGCGATGAGATCGCCGTCATACTCGGGATCTCCCGCAACACGATCAACAACTACATCACCAGCGTGATGCGCAAGACGGCGACGCGAACGCGGTCGGAAGCGATTGCCCACGCCGTGCGCAACAATCTGGTTTAGGAGCGGTGACGATGGCTTATCTCGTGACCGAAGATCGCGACGACGCCGGTCGGTCGGGCCGTAACGCGCGCGCGGCGCGGGCGGAGACGCTGGTGACGCGTTTGCAGGCCATGCAACGGCAGATCAACGCAAAGAATTTCGCCGTTCTGCGAACAAACGGCAGGGGTGTTCCTGTAACGCGCAAGCTCACCTGCGTCCTCCACAACTGGGGAGCCTCTTGCGAGGAAAACGCGCGTGATCTGATAAATCTCTATGGCGACGAGCTGCTCCAGCATCTCGAGCTTTCGTTGCTGCCGGTCCTCTGGAACGGTCAGGGCGAGCATCAGACCGCCGAAGTCTCGGATTTCGGCCCGTTCACGCGCCGGCTAAGGGAGTGCAAGCTTCCCTATTCGGGCATCGCCTTTCCGATACGGCTAGGCGCGCAGGGCAATGGCTATGTGATGTTCGCCGGAAGCTACATCGATGCTTCGGGCGAACAGATCGTGGAGCTCCACGGCCGCAGCGCGCAGATCATGGCAGACCTCCTGGCCGCCGACGAGAAGCGCCTGTTCAAGGCGGAGGCCTTGAGCGATCGCGAGATCGCCTGCCTGCAAATGGCCGGCGACGGACATATCAGCGAGGAGATCGCCGACAAGATGGGCCTCTCGGTGCACACCGTAAATGCCTATCTCGGGGCCGCCACGACGAAGCTCGACTCCGTCAACCGGATCCAGGCGATCGCCAAGGCGATCCGCCTTGGCTATATCAGCTAGCCAGCTCCTCAACTCGCCAGCGGCAGCGGATAGGTTTTGACGAACTTCGCTTCTGCCAGGCTCTTGGCGAGAAAGGCCGTGTTCTCGTCCGGATTGCCGGAGGGCTGTTGAAAGTTGATGTGGCTGATCTCGATGCCGGCCGTTTCGCCCGCGAGCACGAGGCGCGCATAGACCGTCACGCCGCGGGGCTTCAGTTCGAGGTCGAGGATGACCTCCGGGCGGCTGTCCCAGTCGAGATTATAGTTGCCGCCGAGGCCGAAGTTCACGGTGCCGGGCAGGAAATAGAGCTCTGCCGCCGATTCCACCAAATCGGCGATGCTCGCATAGGACTCGAAGCGCAGGAGCGCGATGAAATCCGCAGCATCGATGAGGCGCAATTCGGTCGCAACCGGACGGATCGCCTCCGCAACTATCTGTTCTCGTTCTTCGGAGAATTGGCACTTTTTCAAGATCATGTCACCCGTCTTTGTTGCGGCTGAGCTGCATAAACCCGGTGAATCAGTTCGGCGACTGCCTTGTAAAACACCGGTGGAATGACACTATCCACCGAGACTTGTGCAAACATGGAGCGTGCAAGCGGCGGATCCTCGAAGACGGGGATGCCGTTCTTCTCCGCAATTTCGCGAATCTTCAGGGCCACCAGGTCCTTGCCCATCGCCACGACGACCGGCGCGTCACTCTCCTCGCGCACATAGCGCAGCGCTACGGCATAGTGGGTGGGGTTGGCGATGATCAGGGTTGCGCGCGGAACCGAGGAGATCATCCGATTACGGGCGCGGTCGCGCTGCATCGATCTGAGCCGCGATTTGACGATCGGATCGCCCTGCGATTGCTTCAGCTCGTCCTTGACCTCCTGCCTCGTCATCCTGAGCTCTGTGTACCAATGATGGCGCGTCCAGAAGAGGTCGACGATGGCGAGCGTCGCGGTGGCGAAGAGAACGACGATGATGATCTGCTTGAGGTCGGAGATCATCGTCGCGAAGATCGTCACCGGTTCGGAAAACATCATGTCGAGCGTGGCGAAATAATCGTTCCAGAGCACGAGGACGACGACGATCGAAACGACGATTATCTTGAACAGCGACTTGCCGAATTCCACAAGCCCCTGAACGCCGTAGATCCGTTTGAAACCGGCCGCGGGCGATACCCGGTTCCATTTCGGCTGGATGCGGTCGAGGACCGGCCGCGGCAGGTTCTGGAAGATCGACGACCCGACGCCGAAGAGGATGAGCAGGACGAAAACCGGCAGAACCAGCGCGGCGCATTTCAGAACGACATGTGAAATCAGGGCGACGGCGTCGGTTGCGGTGTCGAGGCGCCAGGCTTCCGGCTGCTCGAAAATGTCCTTCAGAGCCTCGGCCATGTTTGCCGCGCCGTCCGAAAGGAAAAAGACGACGAAAATGTAGATCGCCAGCGTCGAGGCGAAAGCGGTCACCTCACGCGAAAAAGGGACGTTGCCTTTTTCGGTCGCGTCGGAAATCTTCTTTTCCGACGGCGCTTCTGTTTTACTGTCCTTGTCCTGCTCTTCCGCCATGAAACAGCAAGCTCCTCAGCAGGCGACAATCTGAACGGCGCTTCCGGTTACCCCTCTACCCGATTTCGCGAGGAAATCGTGGCAGCAGACGCAAGCGCTCGCTGTCGTGGTGAACCCGGACAGGCCCCTGCGCAAGTGTGGGTGTGCGGCAGCGCGCGCCGGTCAACAGAAATCGGAAACAAAACGCGGTATACCGGAGGCGTCAGGCGGCCTCCGGTTCCTTTTCCTTGAGCTCGAGCTGCCCGCTTGCGGAGAGGCGAATCGCCTCCTGCGTGATCGAGCGCCTGGCGATCGCGATATCGCGGGGATTGATGCCGGCATCGCCGGCGGCTAGATCCGATTCGATCATGCGCCGCTGGCGGGCGCCGATGGATGCGAGAATAGACTCGCGCAACTCCGCCGCAGAACCTCTGAGCGCCATGGTGATGACGTCCGTGGAGACGTCGTTGAAGAGCTGCACGCGGCTCCTCTGCGGCATGAAAAGAATGTCGTCGAAGAGGAAGATCTTCGGCCGGACCTTCTTGACCGAATCGGTACTGATCGTTTCGAGCGAGGCGAGCAGCGTGTCCACCTGCGGCTTCTCGAGCTCGTTCATCACTTCGGCGATCTTCGCCGGGCCGGGCGAGTTGCGCTCGGCCTCCATCTCTTCGATGATTTCGATCACCCGCGCCTCGATGATTGCCGCCGCCTTCGGGTTGACGTTCTTGATGTTGACGGCACGATTGAGAATCTCCGGCCGCTGCTTGTCGGAAAGTTGCAGCAGCACCTTGGCGCCGAAGCTCGACGGCATCATCGACAGAACATAGGCGATCGTCTGCGGATGTTCCCGGGCGAGCATTTGCGCGATGATCACCGGATCGCAATCCATCAGCCGATCCCAGATGCTCGCCTCGTAAGACTGGAAGGTGGCCCGGCGGCCGAGGAGGCCGTCCACCTCGTCCGGCGTCAGGCCCTCTTCCAGAATGCTCTCCATGGCCTTGGCATTGTCCATGAGGCCTGCACCTTCGGTGAACAGATCCTCGAACTCGTTGACGAGCGCTTCCAGCTCGTGCGGCGGGACGGCTCTGAGCGACTGTGCCGCGGCGATGATGGCCTGCAGCTCGCTCTGGGTGAAGAATTTCAACAGCTTCCCGGCAATCGACTTGCCCATGGCGAGCAGCACCGCCGCTGCCTTTTCCGTCTGACTCAACGGTTGTGCAAGCGCCTGAGCCTGTGCCTCGAAACTTCCGAAATCCGTCATGGATTCATCCCCGCCCGGTCATCGGGCTACTAGTGAGTTGAAACGGGATGCGGGCGGAAAACCGCTTACACCTTTCCTCATCCCGTCTATTTCTTGCTGCCTTTGATCTCCAGGAGCTTGACGCCGAAGCGGGTCACATCGCCCTCGAGAACGGTGATTTCTCCGCGTCCGATCACCCGGCCGTTGACCATGATCTCGACCGGTTCGCCGATCTTGCGGTCGAGCGCGATCGTTGCGCCCTCGGTGAGCGCCATGAGGCCGGAGACCTGCATGCGGCTGGTCCCGAGCACGATCTGGATATCGATCGGGATGTCCATGATCAGGTCCATATTGGCAGTCATTCCGCTGCCCGGCGCTGTTTCACCGACAGCAGGCGCCGCATCGAAGTCCCCGCCGGCAACCGCGGAGTCCGCGCTGAAGCCGGATTCCGCGAAGTCGCCGCCGAAATCCCCGCCGAATCCGGTACCGTCGGCAGAACCGAAGTCGCTGCCGAAATCCGTCGGCTGCTCGAGCGGCCCGGCGGCGGCGAAGTCTGCGCCGAAGTCAGCCTCGCCGTCCTTCTTGAGAACGCCGCGCAGGTCGTCGATCGCCTGGTCGAGCTCGGCGTCTGCCGCGAATACGGCCGGTTCTGCGATGGGTACTGCTTTCTTGGGTGCCATGTGCCGAATATTCCAGTTGAAGCTTGCCTCAGGCATTCTGCCGGGCGAGGGCGGATTAACTCATGATGTGGCGAAGGATGTCCTGTTCGGACCCGTGGGTATCCTTGACCCGCACCGTGTATCGCGATCCCGAACGTCCGAAATCGCAGACATAGAGGTCACGCCCGTTGGCGCTCACCTCGACGCGGACATCCTGCCCGTCGTGGAAAGGGATGACGTCCCCGGCCTGCAAGCGGCTGAGCGTGTCGAGCGTCAGGCTTTCCAGCCGGATGCGTGCCTCGAGCGAGACGGCCGATCGCCGGACCTGCTCCTCCAGCTGTTCCGTCCATCCGGTCTTCGCGTTCCGGTCTTCGCCGGCACCCTTCCGCGGGACGATCCGGGTCTTGAGGAGCGTACCTTGCGGGACGATGACCGAGAAGGTGGAGAGCACCGGCCCGAGGCCTATGGTCATGTCGATCGAAGCTGCGAAGACGTCTTTGAGCGCAGGGTCGGGCTTTGCCCGGTCGGCGCTGTTATACGGGCGGCCGACGATGGGCTCGAAACCGCCGGGCGCGTTCACCGCAGTGCGCAGGACCTCGGCGATTCCATGAAACACCGGCAAAGCGACGTCGATCTCGATCTTCGACAGAGAGCGCGGCGCCGGCTCCTCGATGCTCGTGGGTTCGGCCCCGAGCAGAGCCTCCACGAGTGCGATCAGAACCGGGCTGTCGCAGCCGACCTGGAAGTCCGCGCACCAGTTGCGCAGTGAAAGATCGCCGAGCAGGACCCCGTCTCCGAGAGCCGCGATGAGCTCGTTGCGCAGACCCGTTCGGAAGCCGGCATAGGCGATTGTGACGTCGCATCCGGTCTCAGACTGCAGGACACCAGGCAGGAGTTCGTCGAAGACCTGCGCAAGCTCGAGCGCAGTTCGGCCGATGACCTTGTCGTCGCCGAGCGCGCCGATCATGCGCGCGATCAGCCTGCTGTCGAATGCATGGACGTTCGATGCGGTGCTTGTGCTCATGTCAGGCCGCCTTGCTTTCGCTGCCGCCGCCGGGGTTCATCATTTCCTGTTCGACCGCATCGATGGACGGCCGCTCATAGGCAGAGATGGTCTTGCGGCCGTATTCGAGCGCGACCTGCGGAACCGAGCCGTTCATGTAGGCAAGCAGCGTCTGCTTGACGATGACATAGAGACGGTTCTGCTTTTCGCGCACGGATTTGACGTTTGCGACGAGGGGCCCGACGATCGAATAGGAAAGAAACACGCCCAGCAGCGTTCCGACGAGCGCGGCGGCAATCTTGGCACCCAGCACTTCCGGTGCCTCGCTGATCGCGCCCATCGCCTTGATGACGCCGAGAACCGCGGCGACGATGCCGATCGCGGGGAGAGCATCGCCCATGGTCGTCATCGCGTGGTAGCACTTCATCTTGTCGTGGGTGATCGTCTGGATTTCCTCGTCCATCAGTGCCTCTATCTCATGCGAGCGGGCGTTGCCGATGATGATCAGGCGCACATAGTCGCAGATGAAGGCGGTCAGCTCCTTGTTCTGAAGGACTGTCGGCGCGGACTGGAAGATCGAGGATTCTTCCGGATTGTCGATGTGGCTCTCGATCTCGTTGCGCGACTTCGTCCTCAGGTCGCGCATCAGGCTGTAGAGCACGCCGAGCGTGTCGAGATATTCGCGTTCCTTCGGCACCTTGTGCCTGAAGGCCTCGCCGAGCGCCTTGCCGGTGTCTTTGACCACCTTCATCGAGTTGGCCATGATGAAGCCGCCGATGCCCGCCCCGCCGATGATCATCAGCTCGAAGGGCTGGTTGAGGACTTCCAGGTGGCCGCCCATGGCCATGTAGCCGCCCAGGATACAGCCGAAAGTCACAAGAAGCCCGATGATGATGTTCATGCCGATACCTGTCGCGATCGTGAATTTCCTCCGATGAAATAGGGTTCGATCCTTGCGTGAGGCTGGCCGCGGAAACCCGGCGTCCGGGACAGGTTCGCGCAAGCCAATGCGATCAGGTTGGCCAAGGTCGGACTGCATCGCGTCCGATCCCGACAGTTGGCGCGGGCGGAAGACCGCGCACACAATTCCTCACGCTTCATTGCGACAGGGCGAGCCGATCGTGACGACGACCTATACGAGCTACAGGCTGATCACTGCGGATCTGACGAAATCGCTGGAGCGCGTTTCGGCGCAGCCGGACGTCGCCCGCGAGACGGAGTACTACCTGTCGAAGATCGGCAGCATCAAAACGCTCGACGATTTCTTCGCCGACAGCCGGCTCTACGACTACGCGATGAAGGCGCACGGCCTCGAGGACATGGCCTATGCCAAGGCCTTCATGCGCAAGGTGCTCGCCGAAGGCATCGACAGTGACGACGCCTTTGCCAACAAGCTGGCCGACGGGCGCTACAAGGCGCTGGTCGAGTCGTTGAATTTCGCCCGGCACGGCGAAGCCGCCACTGCCTTCGAGCGGGCGCAGAAGGGTGTGGCCGAAAAATATACGCGCCAGACGCTGGAGCAGAGGGCCGGCGAGGAAAACACCGGCGTGCGGCTGGCGCTCTATTTCCAGCGCATGGCGCCGACGATCGCCAATGGCTACGAAATCATCGCCGACGAGGCCCTCTCGAGTGTGGTCCGTACCGTCCTGCAGCTGCCGGCCGAATTCGCGGCCGCGGATGTGGATCGCCAGGCGGACGCCTACGAGGCGGCAATCGATTTCAAGGATTTCCAAGACCCTCAGAAACTAGCCGAGTTCCTGGACCGCTTCACCGCTCTTTGGGAAATCGAGAATTCTTCCGACGGCTACGATCCGCTTGCGGTTTTCGGCTCCTCGAGCGGCTACGGAATTTCCCCCGACCTGCTTTTGACCATCAACAATCTCAAACTCGGGGGACGCTGATTTGCAGACCGGTCTCTATGTCGCGCTTTCGTCGCAGATGGCGCTTGAAAAGCGCCTGAACACGCTTGCCGACAACATTGCCAACTCCAACACGGTCGGCTTCCGCGCGACGGAAGTGAAGTTCAACCAGGTGCTTGGCGACACCAGGCCGACAAAGGTATCCTATGTGTCGGAAGGCGAAGAATTCCTGAGCACCAAAACCGGCGCGCTCGCGCGCACCGGCTCCGCGCTCGATTTCGCCATCAAGGGTGACGCCTGGTTCTCGATCGACACGCCCGGCGGCCCGGCGCTGACGCGCGACGGCCGGTTCACGCTGACGGAAACCGGCGAACTCGTGACCATCAAGGGATATCCGGTGCTCGACGCCGGCGGGGGCCCGATCCAGCTGAACGGCGGTGCCGGTGAAATTACCGTCGGTGCCGATGGAGCCATTCACCAGAACGGCTTGCAGATCGCCCTGCTCGGGCTTTACGAGGCGGATTTCAGCAAAGGCTTCATGCGTTACGACAACAGTTCCGTTATGCCGGCTGCCCAACCGGAACCGGTCGTTGACCGGTTCGATGTCGGCGTGATGCAGGGGTTCCTGGAGGAGTCGAACGTGAACGCCATACAGGAAATGTCGCAGCTGATCATGATCACCCGCGCCTTCGACAACGTCACCGCGCTTATGCGCGACAGTGAGGGATCGCTCGACAAGGCCATCGAGACGCTCGGCGGCGGCCGTTGATGATTCTATCGACGGAATTTGGGGCGGGACGGGACGGAAAGCCGGATGGCACGCGAAGCCGCTGAAAAAACTGCAACATCGACGTCGCTCGCGGCGCTCGCCGGGCTGGTCGAGCGCTATGCAAATCCCGACTTTGCCATCGCACCGGGCGGTCATGTCCAGACGATTTCGCCGGGGCACTACACGGTCAGCGGCCTGTCGCGACACGTCCGGCTCGGGGACTTCGTCGCGCACAAGAGCGCGACCGGAACTCATCTCGGCGAAGTCGTCCGCGTCGAGCCCGAGCGGGTGGTCGTCTGCCCGATCGAACCGGGGGACCCGATCGGCATCCATGACGTCGTCATCCGTAAGGGCGCCTTCCGCATAGCGCCGACCGACAATTGGTGCGGCCGCACCGTCAATGCGCTGGCCGAGCCGATCGACGGTCTGGGCCCGCTGCTGCAGGGCGACATCCGCCGGTCAATCGCGAACACCGCACCGCCATCCATGACGCGCAAGCGGGTGGAGCAGGGCTTCAGGACGGGCGTGCGGGCCATAGACATCTTCTCCCCGCTCTGCCTCGGGCAGCGCCTCGGCATCTTCGCGGGCTCCGGTGTCGGCAAATCGACGCTGCTTTCCATGCTGGCCCGCGCCGACGCTTTCGACAAGGTGGTGATCGCGCTGGTCGGCGAGCGCGGCCGCGAAGTGCGCGAATTCATCGAGGACACGCTGGGCGACAATCTTTCGAAATCGGTCGCCGTCGTCGCCACCAGCGACGAGAGCCCGATGCTGAGAAAAATGGCGCCGCTGACCGCAGTCACGATTGCGGAACATTATCGCGACAAGGGCGACAATGTCCTGCTCATCGTAGACAGCGTCACCCGTTTCGCCCATGCGATCCGAGAGGTGGCGACGGCAGCGGGGGAGCCGCCGATCGCCCGCGGCTATCCGGCCTCGGTCTTTACCGAATTGCCGCGGCTGCTCGAGCGAGCCGGGCCCGGCGCCGAGGGTACGGGCACGATCACGGCGATCATTTCGATCCTGGTCGACGGCGACAATCACAACGACCCGGTCGCCGACTCGGCGCGCGGCATTCTCGACGGACACATCGTCCTCGACCGCAGCCTCGCCGAAGAGGGGCGTTACCCGCCGGTCAATCCGCTCGCCTCCATCTCGCGCCTTGCCAGAAAGGCCTGGACGCCGGATCAGGAGAAGCTGGTTGCGCGGCTGAAATCTCTGATCCACCGCTTCGAGGAAACCCGGGACCTCAGGCTCATCGGCGGCTACAGGCCGGGCGGCGACGCCGATCTCGACATGGCGATCAAGCAGGTGCCGGTCATCTACGACGTATTGAAGCAGGCATCCGGCGAACGTCCTGCCTTCGACGCCTTCACGGACCTCGCCAACGCGCTGAAGGCAGCCGCGATGGGCAATCAACCGGGCGCCGCCGGCCTGCGCGGGAGGGGATGAAATTGACGGACTTCGATGCAGACGAGATCGTGCGCCAACGCCGCCGCGAAACCCGGATGCCGCTGATCGACAAGATACTCGGTGCGATCGGCCTGGCCATGGCTGCCTGTGCGACGTTCCTGCCGTGGTACGTCTACCTGCATCCGGAGAAATTCTCGATGCCTTCGCTCTGGCAGGGAACGACGCGCGATCTGCCGGAGCGCCCGGAACGGCAGGTCCTGTCGGTGTCGCCGCTGGCAATGACAGACATGGACAAGGAGACCGCCGCCGCCGTCGATCGCCTGACGACGGCAACCGTGCCGGGGCTCGATAAGGATCCCGCCGAAGAGGGCAGGGAGATGGGGGCGCCCGATCAGCCGTTCCCCGGGCAGGAGAGCTTCAAACTCATGCACGTCGCCAATGGCCGCGCACTCATCGAGGATGCGAGCGGCATGTATATCGTCCGTATCGGCTCGGTATTGCCGGACAACAGCCGGCTTGCCACTTTCGAGGAGCGCGACGGCCGCTGGGTGATGATCACGTCCAAGGGCGAGATCTTCGAGGCGAAGTAGCGCCTTTGCCGAGGTGTGGCGAAGTACTTCGAGACCCCTCCCCAACCCCTCCCCACAAGGGGGAGGGGCGACTTCTGCCGCATCCGTTCGATCCAAAATCACCCGTTGCGTCGAACGTCAAGCTTGCGAATTGGCCAGGCGATCGCCCCGGGCGCCTAGCCCCTCCCACCTGTGGGGAGGGGTTGGGGAGGGGCCTTATGCGACCGACCAGATCACGCGCGCTCCAACGCATTAGTCCTTCCGCATCTCCGACAAGTCCCACGCAAGATTACCGGCCTAGGTTCGCCATCATCAGCAGGAGCTCTTGATGGAACCGATTCAGCTTTTCGAACTCGCGTCGCGGCAGGCCCAGTGGCTCACCGTCCGCCAGAACGTGGTGGCGGGCAACATCGCCAATGCCAATACGCCGCACTACAGGGCGAAAGACGTCCAGCCCTTCGAAAGCGTGCTGCAGAACACCGGTATCCAAATGGCCGCGACCCATCGCGCCCATTTCACCGAAAGCCCGGAAGCCGCCCATGTGACCGAAGTCAGCGCTCTCGACGATGTCGCCGTGCAGCAGTCCGGCAATACGGTCGCGCTCGAAGAGGAATTGATGAAGACCGGCGCGATCAAGCGCGACTACGAGCTCAATGCCGGGCTGGTGAAGTCCTTTCACCGGATGATTCTCATGACGGTACGGAAGTAAGCGACCATGGATCCGTTGACCTCCGCACTTAAGGTTTCCGCCTCCGGTCTGCAGGCGGAATCGACGCGTTTGCGTATCGTCTCGGAAAACATCGCCAACGCCCGCTCGACCGGCGACGTCCCCGGCGCCGATCCTTTCCGCCGCAAGACGATCAGCTTTGCCGCGGAGGTCGACCGGGCAAGCGGCGCGTCCCTCGTCGAGGTCGAACGCCTCGGCACGGACGATTCGGATTTCAGCATCGAGTTCGACCCGGGCAATCCGGCGGCCGACGAGAAAGGCATGGTGAAATTGCCGAACGTCAACATCCTCATCGAGATGGCGGACATGCGCGAGGCCAACCGTGCCTACGAGGCCAATCTGCAGACCATCAAGCAGTCTCGCGATCTCATCTCCCAGACAATCGACCTGTTGAGGGCTTCGCAATAATGATCGATGCAATTCAGTCCGTCGGCGCGTTTTCGACCATCAGGGAGACCGAAGGCGCCGGCCCGGTCTCTTCCGCCTCGCTCGTCATGCAGGGTGCCGGCGCGGCCGCGCCTCAGGCGGGGAGCTTCGCCGAAGTCCTCGGCAACATGACCACGGACGCCATCCGCTCGATGAAGTCGGCGGAGGGAACGTCGCTGCAGGCGATCCGGGGAGAAGCGAACACCCGCGAAGTCGTCGATGCCGTCATGAGCGCCGAGCAATCTCTCCAGACCGCAATCGCGATCCGCGACAAGGTGGTCACCGCCTATCTCGAAATCGCGCGCATGCAGATCTGAGGAAAAGACACATGAAGGCCCTTTCCATCGCCGCCACGGGCATGAACGCCCAGCAATTGAATCTCGAAGTCATCGCGAACAACATCGCGAACATCAACACGACCGGCTACAAGCGGGCGCGCGCCGAATTTTCGGACCTGCTCTACCAGACCGAGCGGGCGCAGGGCGTCCCCAACCGCTCCAACCAGGCGATCGTGCCTGAAGGCGCGATCATCGGCCTGGGCGTCCAGACCTCCGCCGTGCGAAACCTTCATATCCAGGGCAGCCTCGTCAATACCGGCAACGACTACGACCTCGCGCTTGTCGGTCGCGGCTGGTTTCAGATTGAGACGCCTGATGGCGAGACGGTCTACACCCGCTCTGGGGCTTTCAACACCAATGCCACGGGCCAGCTCGTGACCATCGACGGCTATACCGTGGTTCCGGGCGTCACCGTGCCGCAGGACGCGACCGAGATCGTCTTCACCTCGTCGGGCCAGGTGATGGTGCGGATCGGCAACGATACGGAGCTGCAGGAAATCGGCCAGCTGACGATCGCGAACTTCGTCAACGAAGCCGGTCTCGAGCCGATGGGCGAGAACCTGTTCCGGCAGACGCCGGCCTCCGGCGATCCGATCGTCGGCACGCCGGCCGATCCGGGCTTTGCGCAGGTCAAGCAGAATTACCTGGAATCCTCGAACGTCGATCCGGTCAAGGAGATTACCGACCTCATCTCGGCCCAGCGTGCCTATGAGATGAATTCGAAGATCATCCAGGCCGCGGACGAAATGGCCGCCACGGTGAGCAAGAACCTGAGGTAACAGGAAGAGGAGGCAAACATGATGTTTCGCCGATCCCCCGGAGGAAAAGCAGTTGCAGGCGGGTTCGCGCAGCCGGCGCGAGCGGTCCTGTTTGCCGCCATGGCGAGCTGCCTGTTTTCGGCGGCAGCCCTTGCCGAACCGCCGACGGCCGTCATTCCGAAGCAGACGATCTATCCCGGCGAGAAGCTCGATGCGAGCATGCTGGAGGTGGTCGACGTGACCAATCCGGACCTGCGCGACGGTTATGTGCGCTCGATCGACGAGGTCGACGGCATGGTGAGCAAGCGGACCCTTCTTCCCGGGCGGGTCATCCTGGCCTCGGCGCTTCGCGAGCAATATGCGGTCGAACGCGGCTCCACCGTTCGCCTCGTCTTCAACAATGGCGGTCTGACGATAACGGCCGCCGGCTCGCCGCTGCAGGATGCAGCGGTCGGCGATCTGATCCGCGTGCGCAACGTCGATACCGGCGTGATCGTCTCCGGGACGGTGATGGCGGACAGCACGATCCATGTGGTGGCGAAATGAAGATCAATGCATGCAAGTGGCTGCTGACCCTCGCGGTGGTCTTCGCCGCGACCTTGACCTCTGCCTATGCGGCCTCGCGGATCAAGGACGTCGCGTCTCTGCAGTCGGGCAGGGACAACCAGCTCATCGGTTACGGCCTGGTGGTCGGCCTGCAGGGCACCGGCGACAGCCTGCGCTCGTCTCCGTTCACGGATCAGTCGATCCGCGCCATGCTGCAGAACCTCGGCATTTCCACGCAGGGCGGGGACTCGCGCACGCGCAACGTCGCGGCGGTGCTCGTCACCGCCACGCTGCCGCCTTTCGCGAGCCCCGGCAGCCGGCTCGACGTGACCGTGGGTTCGCTGGGCGATGCGACGTCGCTGCGTGGCGGGACGCTGGTCATGACCTCGCTTTCGGGCGCCGACGGCCAGATCTACGCCGTGGCACAGGGCTCGGTGGTCGTCAGCGGATTCAACGCCCAAGGTGAAGCCGCCGAATTGAGCCAGGGCGTGACCACAGCGGGACGTGTCCCGAACGGCGCCATCATCGAGCGGGAACTGCCGTCGAAATTCAAGGACGGCTTCAATCTCGTGCTGCAGCTGCGCAATCCGGACTTTTCGACCGCCGTCGGCATGGCCGCGGCGATCAACAGATACGCCGCGGCGCAATTTGGCGGCCGCATCGCCGAAGCCTTGGACTCCCAGTCCGTCCTGGTCCAGAAGCCGAAGATGGCGGATCTCGCACGCCTGATGGCGGACGTGGAGAACCTGGTGATCGAGACCGACGCGCCGGCCCGGGTCGTCATCAACGAGCGCACCGGCACGATCGTCATCGGCCAGGACGTCCGCGTCGCCGAAGTGGCCGTCAGCTACGGCACGCTGACGGTGCAGGTCAGCGAGACGCCGACGATCGTCCAGCCGGAACCGTTCTCGCGCGGCGAGACGGCCTACGAGCCCAACACCACGATCGAAGCGCAGGCCGACGGCGGCACGGTCGCCATCCTCAACGGCTCGAGCCTGCGTTCGCTCGTTGCGGGCCTGAACAGCATCGGCGTCAAGCCGGACGGGATCATCGCGATCCTCCAGAGCATCAAATCGGCGGGAGCCCTACAGGCGGAGCTTGTACTGCAATGACCGGAAACTTCGATCGTGTCTTCGGCAAGGCGCGCCGCTTTCTCCTGGGCTCGGTCGCCGCCGCGCTCATGCTTTCGATATCAGGTGCTTTCGCGCAGGACGTCACGGCGCCGCCGGCCGACAGCGCCACGGCGAGCGAAATCGAAAAGTTCTGCACCAATATCGCCGACGCCGCGCGCGACCAGCGCTACGTTTTGCAGCGCCAGGACCTGGAGAAGCTCAAAGCGAATGTCGACGAGCGGATCGCGACGCTGGAGACGCGCCGGGCGGAGTACGAGGACTGGCTGAAGCGCCGCAACGATTTCCTCAAACAGGCGGAACTTGGCCTTGTCGACATCTACAAGACGATGAAGCCGGATGCCGCCGCCGGCAAGCTCGAGATGGTGCGTCCGGAGATCGCGGCTGCAATCGTCATGCGCCTGCCGCCGCGCCAGTCGTCGCTGATCCTCAGCGAAATGAGCGACGAAAGGGCAGCGGTGCTGACCAACATCATTTCGAGCGCGAGCGACCCCAATACCTCCAAGGAGCCATCATGAGAACGCGCATCACGGCCGTACTGGCCGCAGGGCTCCTGGCGGGTTGCCAGAATCAGGCCTTCAACGAGATCGGGCGGGCGCCGGCCATGAGCCCGATCGGCAGCGGCCTGCAATATACGCAGACGCCGCAGCTTGCCATGTATCCGAAGCAGCCGCGCCACGTCACGAACGGGTACTCGCTTTGGAACGACCAGCAGGCGGCCCTCTTCAAGGATGCGCGCGCGATCAATATCGGCGACATACTGACGGTCGACATTCGCATCGACGACAAGGCCTCCTTCGAAAACGAGACGGACCGCAGCCGCAAGAATTCGAGCGGCTTCAATCTCGGCGCCAGCGGGCAATCCCAGACGAGCGACTTCGCCTGGTCGGGCGATCTCGAATACGGCTCAAACACCAAGACCGAAGGTGACGGCAAGACCGAGCGTTCGGAGAAGCTCAGGCTGCTGGTCGCCGCCGTCGTGACCGGCGTCCTCGAAAACGGCAACCTCCTCATCAGCGGCTCGCAGGAAGTGCGCGTCAACCACGAGCTGCGCATCCTCAATGTCGCGGGCATCGTCCGGCCGCGCGACGTGGACGCCGACAACGTCATCTCCTACGACCGCATCGCCGAGGCGCGCATCTCCTATGGCGGCCGCGGCCGCCTGACGGAGGTCCAGCAGCCGCCGTGGGGCCAGCAGGTCGTCGATCTCGTCTCGCCCCTCTGACCGGCCGGAAGCACAATGGAAGAAATCGAGAGCAAAGAAACGAAGGCCCCCTCGCGGCTGATGACCATCGCGGCCGTCGCGGTGCTGACGCTCGTCGCGGGCGGTGGCGGCTGGCTCGCCGGCATGCTCCTCGCGCCGCCGCCGTCCGAGAAGACGGAAGCCGCGGCCGAGCTTCCTGCCAACGCGACCGGCGAGGAGGACATACCGAAAATGTCAGCGGTGGCACACGGCATCGTGCAGCTCGATCCGATTACGACGAACCTTGCCTATCCGGCCGAAAACTGGGTTCGCCTCGAAGTCGCGCTCCAGTTCGATGGCGCTCCCGACGTTGCGCTGGCGGAGACGATACACCAGGACATTGCGGCCTATCTGAAGACCGTGTCGCTGCAGCAGATCCAAGGTCCGCGCGGCTTCCAATATCTCCGGGATGACATCCAGGAGCGGGTTGACCTGCGCTCCGAGGGCCGCGTAACGAATGTGATGTTCCGCACCTTCGTCATCCAATGATTCGCTGATGCTCCGGTTTGCCACCTTCATAATCGCCATGATGGCGATGTCGGGAATTGCCGGGGCTCAGAGCTTCCCCGCCGATATCCTGAATGCGCCGGTCGACGGCTCCGTCGCCTCGTGGATCATCCGCACCTTCGGCCTTCTGACCGTCCTTTCGGTGGCCCCGGGTATCCTGATCATGGTGACGAGCTTCCCGCGCTTCGTCATCGCCTTCGCGATCCTGCGTTCGGGGATGGGGCTCGCGACGACGCCCTCCAACATGATCATGGTGTCGCTCGCGCTCTTCATGACCTTCTACGTCATGGCGCCAACCTTCGACCGCGCCTGGCGCGACGGCATCGATCCGCTCCTGAAGAACGAGATCTCCGAGACGGACGCGATGCAGCGGATGTCGGAGCCTTTTCGCGAATTCATGCTGGCCAATACCCGCGACAAGGACCTGCAGCTCTTCATCGACATCGCGAAGGAGAAGGGCCAGACCGTCGTCGTCGACGAGAAGGTGGACCTGCGCGCTGTCGTTCCGGCCTTCATGATCTCGGAGATCCGCCGCGGCTTCGAGATCGGCTTCCTGATCATGCTGCCCTTCCTCGTGATCGATCTTATCGTCGCGACGATCACCATGGCGATGGGCATGATGATGCTTCCCCCGACGGCGATTTCGCTGCCCTTCAAGATCCTGTTCTTCGTGCTGATCGACGGCTGGAACCTGCTCGTCGGCAGCCTCGTGCGCTCGTTTATCTGAGCCGCGCCGCCAGGCACGACGGCCCGGCAAGAATCCGTTAAGCATAGGATTTCACAGGCGATTAACCACACCTTCGCCGGGACCGGGAACGCCCTTCTCCGGTTAAACACTTGGCAATGAATGGCTGCGAATTTCGTCCTCACACGACGGGTTTGGTATCCATCACGAGTTGAGCGGAGCCGAGTGGCATGATGCCGGACCGTCGGGACCGGTAGCGTTTTTTAAGTCCGGTATGTCCCCCCAATCAGTATTTCGTAGGGACAAACGAATATGACCAGCATTCTCACCAACAACTCCGCAATGGCCGCGCTTTCGACGCTGCGCTCGATCTCCTCCAGCATGGAAGACACACAGAGCCGCATCTCCTCCGGCCTCCGCGTCGGTTCGGCCTCCGACAACGCCGCCTACTGGTCGATCGCGACCACCATGCGCTCCGACAATCAGGCCCTTTCGGCAGTCCAAGACGCTCTCGGACTCGGCGCTGCCAAGGTTGATACCGCCTATTCCGGTATGGAGTCGGCCATCGAAGTCGTGAAGG
>ATWE01000005.1 GCA_000421085.1 Ensifer sp. USDA 6670 | reverse complement strand
TGGCGCCTTATGACGACCAGAGCGGCAAGCGTGAGGGCGAGCGCCATATTGCCGGTGGACGGGCGCGCGTCCGCAGGGCCCTGTTCAATGCCGCCTTACCGGCGTCGCAGCGCTGGAACGCGAGGCTGGTCGTTCACTACAAACACCTCACCGAAAAAGGCAAATCCCACAAGACGGCACTCATCGCCTGTGTCCGCAAACTCATCATCTTCGCCAACGCAGTCCTTAAGCGGCAAACCCCATGGATGAAAAACACCCCGCAACAAAATGCTTCCGCTTAATGGTTGCGCTTCTCCCCGCGAGCGGGGCGAAGGAGATTCGCTGCACCGCCGCTTGTCCCTTCTCCCCGTCAGAACGGGGAGAAGGTGCCGGCAGGCGGATGAGGGGCAGCGCCGCCCTCCAATAATCACATATGAATCGGCTTGAAGAAGGTGGATAGCGCCGCCTCCTTTACCGCCTCGGACATCGTCGGATGGGCGTGGCAGGTGCGGCCGAGGTCCTCTGAAGATCCGCCGAATTCCATGAGCACTGCGATCTCGTGGATCATTTCGCCGGCGCCGAAGCCGACGATGTGGCCGCCGAGCACGCGGTCGGTCTCCTTGTCCGCGAGGATCTTTACGAAGCCGTCCGTCTGAAGCATGGCGCGGGCGCGGCCATTAGCTGTGAAGGGGAACTTGCCGACCTTGTAGGCGACGCCCGCGGCCTTCAGCTCTTCCTCGGTCTTGCCGACGGAGGCGACCTCGGGCTGGGTATAGACGACGCCCGGAATGACGTCGTAGTTCACGTGGCCGGCCTGCCCTGCGATGATCTCCGCCACGGCGACACCCTCGTCCTCGGCCTTGTGCGCCAGCATCGGCCCACGCACGACGTCGCCGATCGCGTAGACGCCGGTAATGCTCGTCTGAAAATGCCGGTCGATCTCGACGCGGCCGCGCGAATCAAGAACGACGCCCGCCTTGGCGAGACCCAAGCCGTCCGTCGAGGGCTTGCGTCCGGTCGCGATGAGCACGACCTCGGCATCGAGCGTAGTGGCCTCGCCGCCCTTAACCGGCTCAAAGGTGACCTTGGCACCGTCGCCCGATTTCGCGACGCCCGTCACCTTGGCGCCGAGCTTGAAGTCGATGCCCTGCTTGGTCAGCATCCGCTGAAGCTGCTTGGCGACCTCGCCGTCCATGCCGCCGAGAATCGTGTCGAGGAATTCGACCACGGTCACCTTGGCGCCGAGGCGCGCCCAGACCGAGCCGAGCTCGAGGCCGATAACGCCCCCGCCGACGACGATCATGCTCGCGGGGACCTTCTCGAGCGCGAGTGCCCCGGTCGAGGAGACGATGGTCTTTTCGTCGAACACGACCTCCACGCCCGGGATGCCGGCGACGTCCGAGCCGGTGGCGATGACGACGTTCTTCGCCTCGAGCACCTGCTCCTCTCCCTTTTCGTTCGTGACCGAGACCTTGCCCTGGCCGAGAACCTTGCCGGTGCCCTGGAAGCCATCGATCTTGTTTTTCTTGAAGAGGAAGGCGACGCCGTCGACATTGGACTTAACGGTCGCGTCCTTGTGGGCCATCAACTTCTGAAGGTTGAGCTTCGGGCTCGCGACCTCGACACCCAGCGCCTCCAGGCCGTGCTGAGCCTGATGAAACATTTCGGAAGCATGCAGCAGCGCCTTGGAGGGGATGCAGCCGACATTCAGGCATGTGCCGCCATAGGTGCTGCGCTTCTCGACCACGGCGACCTTCATGCCGAGCTGCGCCGCCTTGATGGCGCAGACATAGCCGCCGGGGCCGCTTCCGATAACGATGAGATCATAGGCCATTTAATAATCCTTCTTGGGAGAACGGTTTTGGGAGGGCTACCGCCCGCCGCTGACGGTGAGAATGGTTCCCGTCACGTAAGTCGCCTTGCCGGACAGGAGATAGAGAATTGCATCGGCAACCTCGCCGGCCGTTCCGGGCCGCTGCATCGGGATCGTCGGCGCCAGGTCGCGGGCGCGGTCGGGCAGTCCGCCGGAGGCATGAATTTCCGTATCGATGATGCCGGGCCGGACCGCGTTCACGCGTATGCCCTCGGTGGCGACTTCACGCGCCAGCCCGACCGTGAAGCTGTCGATCGCGCCCTTCGTGGCGGCGTAGTCGACATATTGCCCCGGCGCGCCAAGCACGGCGGCGATGGAGGAGAGATTGACGATCGAGCCGCCCCGCCCGCCGCGGCGCGTCGACATCCGCAGCACAGCCTCGGCGGCGCAACGGATGGAGCCCGTCACGTTGACGCGGAACAACTGCTCGATCCGCTCGGGCGAAACCTCGTCTACGCGCTGCGGCGGGCCGATGATCCCGGCATTGTTGACGAGGCCGTCGAGACGGCCGAAGGCGGCGTCGACAGCGGCAAAGATCGCTTTCACCCCCTGTTCCCTGCCCACGTTGCCCTCGACGGAAACGGCCGTGCCCCCGCCTTCCGCGATGCGGCGGACCACGTCCTCGGCCGCATCGCGATTGGACGCATAGTTGACGGCGACCCTCCAGCCGTCGCTGGCCGCGGCTAGCGCGACCGCGGCGCCGATGCCGCGGCTGCCCCCGGTGACGAGAAGGACAGGTCCGTCGCTCATGATCCACACCCCTTGAACTGGAAGACATCGGAACTGTCGGTGGTGGCCTTGCCTTCGCCCCAGGCGCTCGATTCGCGTAGCGACGGTCCGAAGTCCGGAAGCAGGATCCGATCGGCTGCGGGCGCGTCCTCCGGCTGAAGCAGTCCGATCTGGCCGGCCTTGTCGACCGCATAGATCGGGCCCTGCCAGACGGTGCAGGCCTCGAGTTCCGCGCCGGTCACGTCGCCGGTCGGGCAGTCGTTCATGACGATCCCGTTCGCCCGCAGCGGTTCGCCGGACTGCATCACGACGCCATCGAGCAGAAGCCCGGTGTCCCCGATCTTGACCTTGAAGTGATTGCTCGTGACTGCTGCTTCGGATCCGACGTGTTCGAAGCGCAGCTCATAGGTTCCTGCCGGATCGGCATAGACCGCCTGCGCCTGGGTGCACTCGTCCGCAAGCGCCGGTGCTGCCGCAAGCATAAGCGAAGCGAAGAGAACGTTGCGGCCGCAGATCATCACGCGGCCTTTTCCGTCGCCAGCTTCAGCCCGAGAGCGATGAAGACCATGCCGCTCGCCCGGTCGATCCATTTGCTCGCTCGCGTGAAGGCCGCCCGCATCCGCGGCGTCGTCATGAACAGGCTTACCCCGACGAACCAAAGGATCAGCGCGCTCGCCATGACGAAGCCATAGCCGAACTTGACCGTCATCGGCGTATGGGCGCTGACGACCGTCGAGAAGATCGACAGGAAGAAGAAGACCGCCTTGGGATTGAGCGCATTGGCGGCAAAGCCAAGGCCGAAGGCCTTCAGCGCCGACTGCTGCCGGCGGGCTTCGCCGGTCTCGGCCGCTTCTTCGACCGCGATTTCCGTCTGGCCGGCGCGAAGGGCTTTGATGCCGATGTAAATCAGATAGGCGACGCCGCACCATTTGACGATGTTGAAGAGGTAGATCGACTGCGAGATGATCAGCCCGAGGCCGAGAATGGTGTAGGTCACGTGGAACATCAGCGACGCGCCGATGCCGAAGGAGGTGATGATCGCCGCACGGCGGCCGTGCACCAGCGATTGGCGCAGCACCATGGCGAGGTCGGCGCCGGGCGAAACGATGGCGAAGGTGAAGATCGCCATTAGCGAAGCGAGTTCGATCAGATAGCTCATCATGTTTTGCGACCGGTGCTTACGTGCCCAACTGTCGGAGATGCGCGCATAGCGTGCCCCCGAAACCTAACCTCTGGTTTGGTGGCTGTCGATGCCCGTCAGACGCGCGTCCCGGCACGGGCATCGGTGGAGATGGAAACGGGGGCACGCGGCCCCCGCCATACCTGAGCGGGATGAGGAAAAGTGTGTGCGGTTTTCCGCCCGCATCCCGCGTCTCATGATTTTGAGTCGACCTGACCTGAAATCACCGTGATCTAGAGATCCAGCACCAGGCGTTCCGGATCCTCGAGGCTTTCCTTGACGCGCACGAGGAAGGTCACCGCTTCCTTGCCGTCAACAATGCGGTGATCGTAGGAGAGCGCCAGATACATCATCGGCCGGATGACGACCTGACCGCCGATCGCGACCGGGCGGTCCTGGATCTTATGCATGCCGAGGATGCCCGATTGCGGAGCATTGAGAATCGGCGAGGACATCAGCGACCCGTAGACGCCACCGTTGGAGATGGTGAAGGTGCCGCCCTGCATGTCGGCCATGGAGAGCGTTCCGTCGCGCGCAGCCTTGCCGAGACGGCCGATTTCCTTTTCGATCTCGGCGATCGACATCTGGTCGGCATCGCGCACGACCGGCACGACGAGACCCTTGTCGGTACCGACGGCGACGCCGACATGGCAGAAGTTCTTGTAGATGATCTCGGTGCCGTCGACCTCGGCGTTGACCGCCGGCAATTCCTTCAGCGCATGCGTAACGGCCTTGGTGAAGAAGCCCATGAAGCCGAGCTTCACGCCGTGCTTCTTCTCGAAGATGTCCTTGTACTTCGAGCGCAGGCTCATGACGGCGCTCATGTCCACCTCGTTATAGGTGGTGAGCATAGCCGCGGTGTTCTGCGCGTCCTTCAAGCGCCGCGCAATCGTCTGGCGCAGGCGGGTCATCTTCACGCGCTCTTCGCGAGCGGCATCTTCCGCCGGTGCCGGCGCGCGGGCCTGGACCTTGGCCGGCTCGGCCGCAGCGGGAGCCGAAATGCCCTTGGCGACGGCGGCGAGCACATCACCCTTCAGCACCTGGCCGCGCTTGCCCGAGCCGTCGATCTGATCGGCGGAAAGATTGTTCTCGGCAATGAGCTTGGCGGCGGCCGGTGCCGGCGGCATCGACGTGGACGTCTGCGGCGCGGCAGCGGTGGCCGGCTGTGCGGCCGCAGCCGGAGCAGCGGTGGCGGCCACAGGTTCAGGCTTCTTCTCGGCCGCCGCCGGTGCAGCGGCGGCAGCACCCGCGCCCTCGGCGATCTGGCCGAGCAGCGCGCCGAGGCCGACGGTTTCGCCCGCCTGCGCGACGATTTCGCTGAGCGTGCCAGCAGCAGGGGCCGGAACTTCGATCGTCACCTTGTCGGTCTCGAGCTCGAGGATCGGCTCGTCCGCCTTGATCGCGTCGCCGACCTTCTTGAACCAGGTGCCGACGGTCGCTTCGCTGACGGATTCGCCAAGGGTGGGAACGCGGATTTCTGTTGCCATGAGTTTTGTTCCGTTGATCAGATTTCTGTTTCTAGCTCTTTGAGTTACGCGCTCCCGGACGGAAACCGCTACGCTGAAAGTGCGTCGGCGATCGGCAGACCGTGAGGGGCTTCGTCAGCCCCCCAGCGCATCCTCGAGGAAGGAGGCAAGCTGTGCCAGATGCTTGGACATCAGGCCCGTCGCCGGCGAAGCGGCGGCCGGACGGCCGGTATAGCGCACCCGCTGGTACTTGGCATCGATATGGGCAAGGACCCACTCCAGATAGGGATCGATGAACGCCCAGGCGCCCATGTTCTTCGGCTCTTCCTGGCACCAGACCATCTCCGCATTGCGGAAGCGGCTGAGCTCGTTGATGAGCGCCTTGGCCGGGAACGGATAGAGCTGTTCGACACGCAGCAGGTAGATGTCGTCGATGCCGCGCTTCTCGCGCTCCTCCAGAAGGTCGTAATAAACCTTGCCCGAGCACATGACCACGCGACGGATCTTGGAATCCTTCTGCAGCTTGATCGGACCGTCCTTGATGACCTCGGCATCGTCCCAGAGGAGACGGTGGAAGGAGCTCTCGCCGGCCATTTCCGACAGGCTGGAGACCGCCCGCTTGTGACGCAGCAGCGACTTCGGCGTCATCAGGATCAGTGGCTTGCGGAAGTCGCGCTTCACCTGACGGCGCAGGATGTGGAAATAGTTTGCCGGCGTCGTGACGTTGGCGACCTGCATGTTGTCTTCCGCGCAAAGCTGCAGGAAGCGTTCCAGCCGGGCGGAGGAATGCTCCGGCCCTTGACCCTCGTAGCCGTGCGGCAGCAGGCAGACGAGACCCGACATGCGCAGCCACTTGCGCTCGCCCGACGAGATGAACTGGTCGAAGACCACCTGCGCGCCGTTGGCGAAGTCGCCGAACTGGGCTTCCCAGAGCGTCAGGGCGTTGGGGCGGGCGAGCGAATAGCCGTATTCGAAGCCGAGGACGGCCTCTTCCGAGAGCATCGAGTTGATGACCTCGTAGCGTGCCTGCGTCGGCGACAGGTTGGCGAGCGGAATGTATCGCTCTTCAGTCTCCTGATCGTAGAGGACCGAATGACGCTGCGAGAAGGTGCCGCGCTCGCAATCCTGACCGGAGAGGCGGATCTTGGTGCCCTCGGTGACGAGCGTACCAAAGGCGAGCGCTTCCGCCATCGCCCAGTCGATGCCCTCGCCGGTCTGGATCATATTGGCGCGGTTTTCCATAAAGCGCTGGATGGTGCGGTGCGCGCTGAAGCCGGCCGGAATTTCGGACAGCTTGCGGCCGACCTCCTTCAACTGCTTCATCGGCACAGAGGTCCGCCCGCGGCGCTGCTCATCCTGGTTGTCGGCCGTGCGCAGGCCCGACCATGCGCCGTCGAGCCAATCGGCCTTGTTCGGCTTGTAGGACTGTCCGGCCTCGAACTCCTGTTCGAGATGGGCGCGCCAGTCGGCCTTCATCTTCTCGACTTCGCCTTCGCTAATCAGGCCCTCGGCGATCAGCCGGTCCGAATAAAGCTGGACGACGGTCTTATGCGCCCGGATCGCCTTGTACATCTTCGGCTGCGTAAACGCCGGCTCGTCGCCCTCGTTGTGACCGAAGCGGCGGTAGCAGAACATGTCGATGACGACCGGCTTGTGGAACTTCATCCGGAATTCGGTCGCGACCTTGGCCGCATAGACCACCGCTTCCGGATCGTCACCGTTCACGTGGAAGATCGGCGCCTCGATCATCTTCGCCACGTCCGACGGATAGGGCGAGGAACGCGAGAAGGCCGGGTTCGTGGTGAAGCCGATCTGGTTGTTGATGATGAAGTGCACCGTGCCGCCGACACGATGCCCGCGCAGGCCGGAGAGGCCGAGAATTTCGGCAACCACACCCTGGCCGGCAAAGGCCGCGTCGCCGTGCAGGATCAGCGGCATAACCTTGACGCGTTCGCGCAGCGGAATGATGTCGCCTTCGAATACGGTCGCCATCTGGTCCTGCTTGGCGCGCGCCTTGCCCATGACGACCGGATTGACGATCTCGAGATGCGACGGATTTGCCGTCAGCGACAGGTGGACCTTGTTGCCGTCGAACTCGCGGTCCGAGGAAGCGCCCAGGTGATACTTGACGTCGCCGGAGCCTTCCACGTCATCGGGTGTGTAGGAGCCGCCCTTGAATTCGTGGAAGATGGCGCGGTGCGGCTTGGCCATGACCTGGGAGAGAACGTTGAGGCGGCCGCGATGCGCCATGCCCAACACGATCTCCTTGAGGCCGAGCTGGCCGCCGCGCTTGATGATCTGCTCGAGCGCCGGGATCAGCGATTCGCCGCCGTCGACGCCGAAGCGCTTGGTGCCCTTGTACTTGACGTCGATGAACTGCTCGAAGCCTTCCGCTTCGATGAGCTTCTGCAGGATCGCCTTCTTGCCCTCAGGGGTGAATTCGACGCCCTTGTCCGGACCTTCGATGCGTTCCTGTATCCAGCCCTTCTCTTCCGGGTTGGACATGTGCATGAATTCGACGCCGATCGTCGAACAATAGGTTCGCTCGAGGATCTCGACCATCTCGCGCACGGTCGCATATTCGAGGCCGAGCACGTTGTCGATGAAGATCTTGCGGTCGTAGTCCTTCTCTTCGAAGCCGTAGGTCTTCGGGGAGAGTTCGTCGTAATCCTCGACCGGATCGGCAAGACCGAGCGGGTCGAGCTTGGCGTGCAGGTGGCCGCGCATGCGATAGGCGCGGATCATCATGATGGCGCGGACGGAATCGCGCGTCGACTGATGCACCTCGGCCTCGCTGAGCGCCACGCCGGCAACGGCTGCGGCTTCCTCGGCCTTCGCCTTCACCTTCTTTTCGATGACCTTTTCGACCGTGCCCCAATCGCCGTCGAGGGCCGAGACGAGTTCGCCATTGGCGGGAATCGGCCAGTTCTGCTTCTTCCAGGAGGCGCCCTTGGCCGCCCTCACCACATCTTCGGGCCGGTCGGCAAGCGCCTTGAAGAAGGACTGCCACTCGGCCGAAACGGATGTGGGGTCCGCTTCATAGCGCGCATGCAGCTGCTCGATATAGGCGGCATTGGCGCCGTCCAGAAAGGATGTGAGCTGGAATTGCTCGTTGGCCTCTTGCCTTGTCATGGTCTATCGCGGACTTCAGCCCGCCTCCTGACTTAAGTTGGTGTGCCGGGTTGTCCCGGTCATGTTTGCCTTCTGCCGGATTGGCGCCTTTCAACGGTCAGGCGCGTCGCCCCGGCTGCGTCGGCCCGGTTCCGGCTGTTCGCCATCTGCACCGGACTTGACGCTCATCATCGTATCTTTCGTGGCTCCAATGGGGCGGCATGGCCTGCCGCCCCGCTGCAAAGTGCCACGGCGACCTTTATGCGTCCGGCAGGACGCGCGGGCGCCGCAGGGTTGTTCGTCAGCCCTTCAGGACTTCGACCAGCGTCTTGCCGAGGCGTGCGGGCGAAGGCGAAACGCGGATCCCGGCCGATTCCATCGCCGCAATCTTGTCTTCCGCACCGCCCTTGCCGCCGGAGATGACGGCGCCGGCATGGCCCATGGTGCGGCCGGGAGGCGCCGTACGGCCCGCGATGAAGCCGACCATCGGCTTCTTGCGGCCGCGCTTCGCCTCGTCCTTCAGGAACTGCGCCGCTTCCTCTTCGGCCGAGCCGCCGATCTCGCCGATCATGATGATCGACTTGGTCTCGTCGTCTGCGAGGAACATTTCCAAAACGTCGATGAATTCGGTGCCCTTGACCGGGTCGCCGCCGATGCCGACTGCCGTCGTCTGGCCGAGGCCTTCATTGGTCGTCTGGAACACCGCCTCATAGGTCAGCGTGCCGGAGCGCGAAAGCACGCCGACCGAGCCCTTGCGGAAGATGTTGCCGGGCATGATGCCGATCTTGCATTCGTCGGGCGTCAGCACGCCCGGGCAGTTCGGGCCGATGAGGCGCGAAGACGACTTTTCGAGCCGGGCCTTGACCTTCACCATGTCGGCGACGGGAATGCCCTCGGTGATGCAGACGATGAGCGGGATTTCCGCATCGATCGCTTCGATGATCGCCGCGGCGGCACCGGCCGGCGGGACATAGATCACGGAAGCGTTGGCGCCGGTCGCGTCGCGCCCTTCGGCAACGGTGGCGAAGATCGGCAGCTGCTCGCCCTTGGCGCCGGTCCAGGTCTCGCCGCCCTTCTTCGGGTGGATGCCGCCGACCATCTTGGTGCCGTTATAGGCGAGTGCCTGCTCGGTGTGGAAGGTACCGGTCTTGCCGGTCAGGCCCTGAACGAGGACCTTGGTGTCTTTGTTGATCAGGATGGACATGAGACCTCAGGCTCCCTTCACGGCTGCAACGATCTTCTGGGCGGCGTCGTCCAGATCATCGGCGGAAATCACGTTGAGGCCCGATTCATTGATGATCTTCTTGCCGAGCTCGACATTGGTGCCTTCCAGGCGCACGACGAGCGGCACCTTGAGGCCGACTTCCTTGACCGCTGCAAGCACGCCCTCGGCGATGACATCGCATTTCATGATGCCGCCGAAGATGTTTACGAGGATGCCCTTCACCGCCGGATCGGCCGTGATGATCTTGAAGGCCTGCGTGACCTTTTCCTTCGAGGCACCGCCGCCGACATCGAGGAAGTTCGCGGGTTCGGCGCCATAGAGCTTGATGATGTCCATCGTCGCCATGGCGAGACCGGCGCCGTTGACCATACAGCCGATATTGCCGTCCAGGGCGACATAGGCGAGGTCGTATTTCGACGCCTCGATTTCCTTGTCGTCCTCTTCCGTCGTGTCGCGCAGCGCGACCACGTCCTCATGGCGGAAGAGCGCATTGCCGTCGAAGGAGACCTTGGCGTCGAGGACGCGCATCCGGCCGTTCGTCATGACGATCAGCGGATTGACCTCGAGCAGGCTCATGTCCTTTTCGACGAATGCCTTGTAGAGGATCGGGAAGAGCTTCTCGGCATCGGCACGCGCTTCGCCTTCGAGCTTCAGCGCGTCGGCCAGCGTCTTCAGATTTTCTGCGGTAACACCCTTTTCCGAATCGATCGCGACGGTGACGATCTTCTCCGGCGTATGTTCGGCGACCGCTTCGATGTCCATGCCGCCCTCGGTCGAAACCACGAAGGCCACCTGGCCGACGGAGCGATCGACGAGGATCGAGAGATAGAGCTCGCGGTCGATATCGGCGCCGTCTTCGATATAGAGGCGATTGACCTGCTTGCCGGACGGACCCGTCTGCTTGGTCACCAGCGTGTTGCCGAGCATTTCCTTGACGTTGGCGACGACCTCGTCGACCGACTTGGCCAGGCGTACGCCGCCCTTGGCATCGGGGCCGAGTTCCTTGAACTTGCCCTTGCCGCGGCCGCCGGCATGAATCTGGCTCTTCACCACGTAAAGCGGTCCCGGCAGCTTCTTCGCGGCCGCTTCGGCCTCGTCGGCGGAGAAGATCGCGACGCCTTCCGCGACGGGCGCGCCATAGCTCTTCAACAGAGCCTTGGCCTGGTATTCATGGATGTTCATGGGTTCTTTCCTGTCTGATAGGCCGGATGGCGGTTACTTCAGGCTGGGTGCGATATTGATGCACGCTTCGCAAAGGCCGGCGACGGCCGCAACCGACTTGTCGAAGGCTTCCTTCTCGCCCTTGTTGAGGTCGATCTCGATGATGCGCTCGATGCCGCCGGCGCCGATCACGGTGGGCACGCCGACATACATGTCCTTGACGCCATACTGGCCGGAGAGATGAGCGGCGCAGGGCAGCACGCGCTTCTTGTCCTTGAGATAGGCTTCGGCCATTTCGATCGCCGAGGCGGCCGGCGCATAATAGGCCGAGCCGGTCTTGAGCAGGCCGACGATCTCGGCGCCGCCGTCACGGGTGCGCTGGATGATCTGGTCGAGCTTTTCCTTGGTGGTCCAGCCCATCTGGATGAGGTCGGGCAGCGGAATGCCGGCGACCGTCGAATAACGCGCGAGCGGCACCATGGTGTCGCCATGACCGCCGAGCACGAAAGCGGTGATGTCCTTGACCGAGACGTTGAACTCCTCGGCAAGGAAGAGCCGGAAGCGCGAGGAATCGAGCACGCCGGCCATGCCGACGACCTTGTTCTTCGGCAGGCCGGAGAACTTCTGCAGCGCCCAGACCATAGCGTCGAGCGGGTTGGTGATGCAGATGACGAAGGCGTTCGGAGCGTATTTCTTGATGCCGGCGCCGACCTGTTCCATGACCTTGAGGTTGATGCCGAGCAGATCGTCGCGGCTCATGCCGGGCTTGCGCGGCACGCCGGCGGTGACGATGCACACGTCGGCGCCCTCGATCGCGGAATAGTCGCTCGCACCGGTCAGCGATGCATCGAAGCCCTCGACCGGAGAGGACTGCGCGATGTCGAGACCCTTGCCCTGGGGAATGCCGTCGGCAATGTCGAAGAGGACGATGTCGCCCAGTTCCTTCAGGCCGGCGAGATGCGCCAGCGTGCCACCAATCATTCCCGAACCGATAAGTGCGATCTTGTTGCGCGCCATGAAAGTGCTTCCTTTGTGATCCCAAAATGATCAAGGCCTGAAACGCGGCAAACGCCAAACCTTCGCGAAAGCCCTTAAACGGCAAAGGAAAAAATATCAATCGATACTTTTTGGCAGAGCAATTTCAATCGGTTAGAGCGCAAAATTCTTACGTAAACGTAAGAATTTCTGTCGCCCAAGTGTCATTCGGCCGCTGAATTTTCAGGATGCGCCGAGGCATATTCCTGGCTTTGCATCTCGATCAGACGCGAAACCGTACGGTCGAACTCGAAGCCTTCGGTGCCCTTTTTGGCGGTTAGCAGATGCTGCGGTTCGGCCGCAGCCGAGGCGAACAGACGGGCACCCTGGTCATAGAGGGCATCGACCAGGATGATGAAGCGCTTCGTCTCGTTGCGCAGGTGCGGCCCGAGATGCGGAACATGGTCGAGGAAGATGGTGCTGTACTGCGCGACGATCGCAAGATAATCGGCCGCACCGAGCGGCTGCGCGCACAGGTCGGCAAAGGTGAACCGCGCGACCCGGCCGGCCGCCGCCGGCACGCGGATCGTCCGCCCCTTGCGGCCGATCTCGGCCGAGGCGACCGGCGCTCCGCTCGTCTCCCGATACCAGGCACGATCCATGGCTGCTTCAGTTTCGGGCCCGAGCGGCGACAGCCACACGGGCGTGCCATCGGTCTTGCCTAGACGATAATCCGTTTCCGTATCGAGCGAGATGATCTCGGCATTCGCCTTCAGGAGATCGATGAACGGCAGGAAGAGACCGCGATTGAGGCCGTCGCGATAGAGATTGTCCGGCTCGACGTTTGAGGTCGCGACAAGCACGCAGCCCTTGGCGAACAGCTCGCCGAAGAGCCGCGCCAGTATCATCGCATCGGCGATGTCGGTGACGGTGAACTCGTCGAAACACAGAAGCCGCGCTTCGCCGAAGAGATCGGAAGCGACGGGCGGGATCGGATCGGCGTGCTTCGTCTCGCCGTTCTTGAGCTTCTGCCGGTGCCTGTAGATGCGCTCATGCACATCGGCCATGAATTCGTGGAAATGGGCGCGGCGCTTTCGCTGGATCGGCACCGCATCGAAGAACATGTCCATCAGCATGGTCTTGCCGCGCCCCACGCCTCCGTGGATATAGAGGCCTTTGACAGGCGGCTGGTCCTTCTTGCGAGCGGCAAAGAGCCAGCCGAGCGCATTCGTCTTGCGCGAGGGGCGGCTCGCCAGGAGATTTGCCGTAAGGCTGTCTAGCCTTCTTGCGATTGCCAATTGAGCGGGGTCACGCTGCCGCTCGCCAGCGGCAACGAGCGCCTCGAGCCTGTGAAGAATGCTGTCGTCAGGATTGAGCACGATGCGTCCAGGGCCGCCATGGCCGTTTGCAGGAGGATGGCGGCCGCGGCGAAAGGCGCTCTGCCGCGTCCCGCCTCTTGTCCGGCCGCAAGACCGGCCGTGAGTTGGTCGTTAGCGGCTGAGGCTGACCGGCTGCCCGCCATTGGTCGAGCCGTCGAAGCGCGCATCGGCCGTCTTGTAGAGCCGGGCGATCGGATTGCCGCTGCGGTCTTTGAGCACGACCTGCTTGCCCGCCACTTCCCAGGATCCCATGGCCGTCAGTTCGCCGGCACAGCCGCGCGTGCCGCCGCGCGACCCGCTGCCGAGATTGGTGAGCGTCAGGAACATGTCGCAGGAGCTGCCGGCGCTCGAAACGCGCCAGTTGCCGACCATCGATTCCTTCGTCACGTCGAGCGCATTGGTGGCTGCGGCCACTTCCGTGCCGGCAGCAGCGCCGGGCGCTGCGGTGCCTGTCGTCGGTGCGGCCGGGAACTGCGACGCACCGGCCGGAGGCGGCAGCTGCCCCGCCGAGACGGAAGGTACGGGCTGCGCCTGCAGGGGAGCGGGAGCGCGAGAAACATCCTGAGATCCGAAACCACCGAAGGACGTCCGCTGGCATCCGGTTAGCGCAAGTACAACCGCCAACCCGGCCGCCGCATGTGAAACCCGCATATCTTTACCCCCGATATTGTCCGCGAACCATAACGCAACGCGATAATATAGGCCGAATTACAGCAAAACCACCTTTCAAATCAAGGCAAGCCATTTCACCCCCGGCAGTTGCAGGATTGAGACGCCTGACGGATTCGCTCGCATGTGCCTTCACACGGACAGGGGTCCGCCCCGGCGGACGGCCCCGCGCGATGCTCAGAGTGCCGCACCCGTCTGCCGGTCGAAGACGTAGACCTGGCTGCGGTCCATCGCCGCCTTGAAGAGGGATCCGTGGCGGGCGGGGTGATCGCCGTCGACGACGGCCGTTATCTGTTCGCCGGCGAATTCGAAAAGCACATGCGTCTGGGCACCGGTCGGCTCGACCAGCAGCGTCTGGCCGGCAATGGCATTGCCCTCACCGCCCGCCACGAAATGTTCCGGGCGCAGCCCGATCCGGACCGCCTGCCCGGGCCGCACCTTGCGCTCGGGCGCGATGCGGATCGCCGAGCCGTCGCCGAGGCGCACCGCCGGCTCCCCGTCATCGGCATCGACCGTTCCGTCGAGGACGTTCATGGCCGGAGAACCGATGAAACCCGCGACGAAAAGGTTGGCGGGCGTTCGGTAGAGCTCCAGCGGCGTGCCTACTTGCTCGATCCTGCCGCCGTTCAGCACCACGATGCGGTCTGCGAGCGTCATCGCCTCGATCTGGTCGTGGGTCACGTAGATCGAGGTGGTGGCGACCTTCTGGTGCAAGGCCTTGATCTCGGTGCGCATCTGCACCCTGAGCTTGGCATCGAGATTGGAGAGCGGTTCGTCGAACAGGAAGACGGCCGGATCGCGGACGATCGCCCGGCCCATGGCGACGCGCTGGCGCTGGCCGCCGGAAAGCTGACTCGGCTTGCGATCGAGAAGCTCCGTCAGCGCCAGCATGCGCGCCGCCTCGCCCACTTTTCTGTCGATCTCGGGACGGGAGAGACCGGAGAGCTTGAGGTTGAAGCCCATGTTCTCGGCGACCGACATGTGCGGGTAGAGCGCGTAGGACTGGAAGACCATGGCGATGTTGCGCTCGCGCGGCGTCAGCGGATTGACCACCTTGCCGCCGATCAGCACCTCGCCGTCGCTGATCTCTTCCAATCCGGCGATCATGCGCAGCAACGTGGATTTGCCGCAGCCGGAGGGGCCGACGAGCGCGATGAATTCACCCTCCGCGATCGAGAGGGATACGCCGTGGACCACCTCGAGCGCAGCGTAGCTCTTGCGAATGTCCCTGAGTTCGACCGATGCCATATGCTTTCTCCTTGGAACGATGGGTCAGGGGCTCAGGATTTCACCGCGCCGGCCGTCAGGCCTGCGATGATGTGCTTCTGGGCGAGAAAGAAGACGATCACCGTCGGCAGGATCGTCAGCGTGATGAAGGCGAGCACGAGCTGCCAATCGGTGCCGAACTCGCCGCGATAGACCATGATGCCGAGCGGCCAGGGATACTTCGCCTCCGAGTTCAGCATGATCAGCGGCAGGATATAGCTGTTCCAGCTATGCACGAATGTGATGATGCCGACCGTCGAGACGATGGGGCGCGAAAGCGGCAGGGAGATGTACCAGAAGAAGCGGATATAACCGCAGCCGTCGACGAAGGCGGCCTGGAAGAGTTCTTCCGGCAGGTTCCGGAAATAATTGCGAAAAAGCAGGATGCTCATGCCGAGGCCGAAGGCGACCTGGGGCAGGATCACGCCCCAATAGGTGTCAAGCAGACCGAGATCGCGGATGCGGATGAAGAGCGGCAGGATCGCGGTTGCCGCCGGGAACATGAGCCCGATCAGGAAGTAGTTCAGCAGATGGTTCGAGCCGAAGAACCTGACATGGGCGAAGGTGAAGGCGGCCATGGCCGAAACGATAACGGTCAGCACCACCGTTATGGCCGCGATGAACAGCGAATTCAGCATCTGCCGCCAATAGCGGTCGCCGAAAAGGATATCGAGATAGTTCGACCACAGCCATTCGGAAGGCAGGCCGAAAGGATTGACGCGCAGGTCGCCGAGCGACTTGAAGCCGCCGAGCGCCGTGGTGACCAGGGGCATGAGGACCAGAATCGCCACCAGCGACAGCGACACGTAGAGATAGAGGCGGGTGGCTGCGGTCATGCGAAGGGAAGAAGTCGTATCAGTCATGGCGCATGAATATCCGTTTGTAGCCGAAGGCGAGGGTGACGCAGATGACGAAGAGGACCACGCCGACCGCGCTTCCGAGCCCCACCTGCATGCGGGTGACGCCGTAAGTGTAGAGGAAGGTCACCATGGTCTGCGTCGAGTTCGACGGCCCGCCGCCCGTGAGGGGCATGACGAGGTCGAAGAGTTGCAGCGATCCGATGACGGCGAAGAAGATCGACAGCCTGACGGTCGAGCCGAGGAGCGGCAGGGTCACGTAGCGGAATTTCTGCCAACCGGTCGCCCCGTCGATCTCGGCAGCTTCGAGCACGCTCCTGTCGACCGCCTGCAGGCCGGCGATGAACAGCATCATGTGGAAGCCGAAATATTTCCAGATGATGACGGCAAGCACCGCATAGATGGCAAGGCTGCGGTCGGCGAGCACGTAAGGGGTGGCCACGCCGAAGAAGCCGGCGACCGCGGCCACAAGCCCGTAGTCGCCATCATAGACGAAACGCCAGATGAGCCCGGCCGCGACATCCGCCAGCACGTAGGGAAGAAAGAAGATCAGGCGGAAGGCGACGACGCCGGCGATCCTGTGGGCGAGCATCATCGCAAGCCAGAGGGCGAGCGGAATTTGCAGGATCACCGAAACGAGAATGATGATGCCGTTGTTGATCAGCGCCCGCGAGAAGGCCGCATTGTTGAACAGCACCTCGAAATTGCGCAGGCCCACGAACTGCGTCGGGGTTCCGTAACCGTTCCAGCGATAGAGGCTGTACCAGGCCGCCTCTCCCATCGGCAGGATGACGAAGACCGTAAACAGCAGCAAGGCCGGTGGCAGGAAGAGGATGAGCACCGGCAGGCGCCCGCGCACGGTCGGGCTCTTGTAGCGCACATTCTTGCGGCTTGCCGTGGCCGGCACCGCGTTCATCGCCGCAGTCGCGTCGGTCATCTGGTCCTCGCAAAGGTCGTTCCGAATGGTCTGGGGAAGGCCGGGCGGCGGGAGCTCCCGCCGCCCCCGCTTACGCACTCATTCGAGTTCGCGGGCGTCCTGGATCATCCGGGCGCCCTCTTCCGAGGACATCTGTCCCGAGACGATCTCGACGGAAGCATCGTTCACGACGCGCCCGACGGAGGGGCCGAGATCCTGGTCGAAATAATTCTGGTGCCAGGTCGAGGCCGCGAGTTGGTCGGCCGAAGCCCGCACAAGCGGGTTGGTGACGCCATCCTCGGCCCCTGCCGCCGCCGGGACGATCATGCCGACGCTCGCCATCAGCCGCTCGTTTTCCGCATTGGTCAGGTAGCGCAGGAAATCGAGAGCTTCGGGCGGAGCATTCTTGCTCACCGCCCAACCGTTGAGGCCGCCAAGCGTGTCGGTGGCGGCACCCGCTCCGCCCTCGACGGCGGGGAAGGCAAAGCGGCCGATATTCTCGGCTGCGAGGCCCTTGCCGTCGCCGGAATTGGCGCGCTGGGTAGCCTCGGTATTCTCGAAGCTCAGGATCATAGCCGCCTTGCCGTCGCCGAAGAGGCCGAGCGTCTGCGGCCAGTTCGCGCCGAGATAGCCGCCCTGGAACGGCTCGAGCTTGCCGAGTTCGGCGAGCTGCTCGCCGGCCTTGATGATCGCGGGCTGCAGGAAGCCCTCGCCCTCGTTGTTCTTGGCATCCTCGAAGACCTGCTGGCCGCCGTTGCGCATGACCAGATAGCTCCAGTAGAAATGCAGCGGCCACTTGTCGCCGCCGCCGCCGGCGATCGGCGTGATGCCGGCCTCCTTAAGCGTCTTCACCGCCGTGAGGAAGTCGTCCCAGGTCTTGATGTCCTCGGCCTTGACGCCGCCCTTCTGAAAGAGCTCCTTGTTGTAGAAGAAGCTGATCGTTCCCATTTTGAAGGGAACCGCATAAATTCTGTCGTCAAAGGTGAAGCCCTTGAGCGCAGCGGGATTGTAGCTCTTCTCCCAGGCCCCGCCGTCGGCGCGCATCGCCTCCGTCAGATCCATGAGCGCGCCGGTCTCGGATTGCTGTTTCAGCACGCCGCCGCCCCAGCTATAGAAGAAATGAGGCGCGTCGTCCGACTGCAGAAGCGTCGGCAGCTTCGCCTTGAATGCCTCGTTTTCCAGGAACTGGAGCTGAATATCGACGCCCGCATGTTCCGATTCGTACTTTGCAGCGATGTCCTCCCACATCTTTACATAGGCCGGAACAGTCTCCAGATGAAGCCACTTGACCACCGTATCGGCGGATGCGTGGTTCGCATCGAAGAGAAGCGCCATGCCGGCTACGGCAGCAATCGCGGAAAGTCTGGCTGCGCGCAGAGGCGCCGACCCACGTTCGAGCATCATCATCATTCTCCTCCCATATCTCCTCCGGAAGGGGGCAAAACGTCCTCTTCATTTTGTCCCCGATGCGGATTAATTCAGAGGAGATGCCGACAAATGTCAACAGGCGCCGTGAATAATTCGGGCTCTCGGCTTGACAGCAGGCGCTAATTGCCCGTTATTTAATTCGTATTCCTGATAAATGATTTGACCCCGCCCAGCCAAGCCAATCGAGCACGCGAGCATCCTGCAGACCGATGAAGACCGCCGATCCCGAACTGATGCGCGCGATAAATCGCTTCAACGTGCTCGATACGATCCGTCGGCACGGCCCCATTTCGCGCGTCGAGATCAGCGAGCGCACCGAACTGTCCACGACCACCGTTTCCGCGATCACCGCGTCGCTGCTTGACGACGGCCTCATCCTGACCCGGCACGAGGGCGATATCCGCAACGCTGCCGCAAGGGGCCGCCCGCGCGTCATGCTGGAGCTCGACCCGGAGGCCGCCCGCGTCGTCGGCGCCAAGATCGCGGCCAACCGGATGGTTTTCGCCGTCGCCAACTTTCGCGGCGAGGTGCTCTCCGATCTGACTTTGCCGATCCGCGTCGACCGCCAGCCGATCGCCGTCATCGCCGATCTGATCGAGGACGGCGTGCGCCGCTGCGTGGTCGACGCCGACCTTTCGCTCGACGATATCGATTCGATCTGCATCGGCCTGCCGGGCGTGGTCGAACACCGCACCGGTCATGTCCGCTCGAGCCCGATCTTCCGGGAAACGGACGTCGATTTCGCGAGCGAGATGACGAGCAGGCTCAACGTCGCGACGATCGTCGAGAGCGACGCGCACGCCATCACGCTTGCCCATCACTGGTTCGGGCGCGCCCGCGACCTCGACGACATGGTGCTCGTTTCGCTGGAGCAGACCTTAGGGCTCGGCGTGCTGCATGGCGGCCAGCTTTTCCGCGGCGCCGGAGGCTTGAGCCACAATCTCGGCGACCTCGTGCTCGGCGTCGGCGAGAGCCGCACCGTCCGGCTTTCGACGCTCGCCGGGGAGAATGCTATTCTCGGCGAACACCCGATGGACGGGCGGTTCGCCGAGGCAGTGCGCCTCGGGCGGGGCATGACGCATGCGCAGACGCTGATCGCAGCCGAGGACGACGCGCTGATCGCGACCGCCTCGCGGGCCGGAGAAGCGATCGGGCTCGCCGTCGCCAACATCGTCACGCTGTTCGGGCCACCGCGCGTCGTCATCGTCGGTTCGAGCCTGTCGCTCGGCACCGTTTTCGTGGAGAGCATCCGCCGATCCTTTCAGAACGCGATCCCGCCCTCGATCTCGACGGTCGCCGAACTCGTCTTCGACGAATCGGCCGACGAGACATGGGCCCAGGGGGCTGCGGTCGTGGCGCTCTGCGAACTCTACGAGTCCCCCTGGGGGACGACCGGACCGGCGCCGGCGCTTTGATGCGCCGCGCCGAACTTATGTATCCATTTCGGGAGGAGACTGATGGAAAAACTCGGTATCGGCATCATCGGCTGCGGCAACATTTCGTCGGCCTATCTGAAGGCGATGGCAGCCTTCCCGATCCTCGACATTCGCGGCATCGCTGACCTGAACCGCGGTCTTGCGGAAGCGCGCGCGGCGGAGTTCAAGGTCGAGGCCCGGGGCGTCGCCGATCTCCTCGCGGACCCGTCGATCGAGCTCATCGTCAACCTGACCGTGCCGAAGGCGCACGTGACCGTCGCCATGCAGGCCCTTGAGGCCGGCAAGCACACCTATTCCGAAAAGCCGCTCGCCACCGACTTCGCTGACGGACGCAAGCTTGTGGCGCTGGCTCGCGAGAAGGGTTTGCGGATCGGCGCCGCCCCCGACACCTTCCTCGGCGGCTCGCATCAGACGGCACGTGCAATCGTCGATTCCGGCGTGCTCGGCACGCCCGTCGGCGGCACCGCCACCTTCATGTGCCCGGGCCACGAGCGCTGGCATCCCAATCCGGACTTCTATTACGACGTTGGCGGCGGGCCGATGCTCGACATGGGCCCCTACTACATCACCGATCTCGTCAATCTCCTCGGCCCGGTCTCCAAGGTTGCCGGATTTGCCACGGCGGCCCGGAAGGAGCGGACCATCACCAGCGAGGCCCGCAACGGCGAACGCATCCCCGTCCGCGTGCCGACCCATGTCGCCGGCATCATGGCCTTCGAAAATGGAGCAGTCGTGCAGATCGGCATGAGCTTCGATGTCGCGGGCCACAGGCATGTGCCGCTCGAGCTTTATGGAACCGAGGCCACCCTGATCGTCCCGGATCCGAACCATTTCGGCGGCCAGATCGAGCTGCTGAAAAAGGGCGGCGCCTTCGAGCAGACTGCGACGAGCGCGCCCTATGCCGACGGCAATTACCGCTCGATCGGGGTGGCCGACATGGCACACGCCATCCGCTCGGGCCGGCCGCACCGGGCAAACGGAGACCTCGCCTTGCACGTGCTGGAGGTCATGGAAGCATTCCACAAGGCGGCCGACACCGGCACCACCGTCAGCATCAGCACGAAAACCGAGCGGCCGGCACCGCTGTCGGAATCGCTCGTCGACGGCCGCATCGGCCGCTAGAGCAGTTGAACTACGCACTTCCGCACGGAAAACCGTTCCACACTTTCCTGGAAGTGCTCTGGCCCAAATTGAGGAGGAATGAGAATGCGCGAGGCACTGATCGTCTGGGGCGGCTGGAGCGGGCACGAGCCGCAGGAATGCGCCCATATCATCCGCGACATGCTGCAGGAGGATGGGTTCAAGGTCTATCTGGAACACACGACCGAAGCCTTCGCCGATCCGTCGATCCACGACCTGTCGCTGATCGTTCCGATCATGACGATGTCGAAGATCGAGAAGGAAGAGGTAAAGAATCTTGCCGCGGCCGTCGAGGGCGGCGTCGGTATCGCCGGTTATCACGGCGGCGCGGGCGATGCCTTCCGCGAGAGCGTCGAATACCAGTTCATCATCGGCGGCCAGTGGGTGGCCCATCCCGGCAACGTGATCGACTATCGCGTGAACGTCACGCGCCCCGACGATCCGCTGATGGAGGGCATCTCCGACTTTCCCTATAGCTCGGAGCAATATTACATGCATGTCGACCCGTCCAACGAGGTGCTGGCAACGACCACCTTCTCCGGCGAGCATGCCTCCTGGATCGAAGGCGTGGTGATGCCGGTGGTCTGGAAGCGCAAACATGGGAAGGGCCGGGTCTTCTACTCCTCGCTCGGCCATGTGGCCAAGGAATTCGAGGTGCCCGAGATGCGCACGATCTTCCGCCGCGGCGCGAATTGGGCTGCGCGCTGAGGGACACGTCGGGTCGGTCGAGGCCCGCCGTTTCCGTCTGGCACCCGGCGCTGCCGCTCATCCGCCGGCAGGCGGATGAGCGGCGATCGGATCAATGATCGACGCCCGCATAGGCACGATCGCCCCAGAGCTTCTCGACCGTCCGGTTCCTGCCGCAGCCGTTGCGGTAGTACCAGTAGCGGATGGGGTTCCGCTTGCCGAAGTCCTGATGGTAGTCTTCGGCCGGCCAGAATTTCGCCGCGCCTTCGACGGGCGTGACGATCGGTCGGCCGAGCTCCGCCTCGGCCTTGATCTTTTCCGCCTTCGCGTCCATCGCCTGCCGCTCGTTCAGTGCATGGATGGCGGTCGTATAGGCGAAGCCCCGGTCGCAGAACTGGCCATCGCCATCCGTCGGGTCCGTCGTACGGAAGAGGACGCCGACGAGCTCCGCATAGGAGATCTGGTCCGGGTCGAACTTCACGCGCACCACCTCGCGGTGTCCACCCTTCGCATAATCTTCATAGGTGGGGTTCGCGCTCTTGCCGCCGGCATAGCCGGAGATCGTTTCGAGAACGCCGGGCACGGCGTCGAAGTCGCTCTCGACGCACCAGAAGCAGCCGCCGGCGAAGATAGCATATTGCGGTTCTGCCGCCCGCGCCGGCAGCAGCAGGAAACAAGTGACGAGAAAACCGAGCAGCAGGCGAAGCATCGGCGGCCCTCCATCCTCGGCTATTACCTAACTGCCTCGCCGCGCGTTTCAAATCACTTAGCAACACGTCGATGTGACGGACGTGAAAGCAAACGGCGAGCCGAGGCCCGCCGTCGAATTGCTGCTGAAAACACCCTGCAGGGCGAAAGGTCAGAACCGCCGCTCGACCAGCATCTTCTTGATTTCGCCGATCGCCTTGGCGGGGTTCAACCCCTTCGGACAGGCCTGGGCGCAGTTCATGATCGTGTGGCAGCGATAGAGCCGGAACGGATCTTCGAGATTGTCGAGACGCTCGCCGGTCGCCTCGTCCCTCGAGTCGATCAGCCAGCGATAGGCCTGCAGGAGGACGGCGGGGCCGAGATAGCGGTCACCGTTCCACCAGTAGCTCGGACAGGAGGTGGAGCAGCAGGCGCAGAGAATGCACTCATAGAGCCCGTCGAGTTTGAGGCGATCTTCGTGGCTCTGCCGCCATTCCTTGGCCGGCGTCGGCGACACCGTCTTCAGCCAGGGCTCGATCGAACGATGCTGCGCATAGAAATTGGTGAGGTCAGGCACGAGGTCCTTGACGACGGGCATGTGCGGCAGCGGATACACCTTCACGGCGCCCTTCACCTCATCCATGCCCTTGGTGCAGGCGAGCGTATTGGTGCCGTCGATATTCATCGCGCAGGAGCCGCAGATGCCTTCGCGGCAGGAGCGCCGCAGCGTCAGCGTCGGATCGATATTGTTCTTGATGTAGAGCAGACCGTCCAGAACCATCGGCCCGCAATCGTCGATATCGATGTAGTAGGTATCGATCCGCGGGTTTTTGCCATCGTCCGGATTCCAGCGATAAACCCGGTATTCGCGCAGGTTCGCCGCGCCGACCGGTTTCGGCCACACCTTGCCTTCGGTGATCTGCGAGTTCTTGGGGAGAGCGAGTTCAACCATGTGCCTTAGTCCTCGAGATCAGTAGACGCGGGCCTTGGGCTCGATCTTTAAGGGATCGATGCCTTCGGCGATCAGCTCGGTGTGCACCGGACGAAAATCGAGCCGGACGTCGCCCGCGTCGTTGACCCAGGCAAGCGTGTGCTTGCGCCAGTTGACGTCGTCGCGGCCGCCGAGCGGGCCGTCCTTGTAGTCCTCGCGCGCATGCGCGCCGCGGCTTTCCTTGCGCGCCTCGGCGCCGTAGACCGTGGTGATGGCGTTGGCCATCAGGTTTTCGAGCTCCAGCGTCTCGACGAGATCCGAGTTCCAGATCATCGAGCGGTCGGTAACCCTGACGTCCGGCAGTTCCTTCCAGATCGCCGAGAGGCGCCGGCAGCCGGATTCGAGCGATTCCTGCGTACGGAACACGGCCGCGTCTTCCTGCATGGCGCGCTGCATCTTGTCGCGCAGCACTGCGGTCGGCGTGGTGCCGTTGGCGTGCCGCAGCCGGTCGAACCGCCCCATAATGCGGTCGCAGGCGGCCGTGTCGATCTCCGGCACCGCCTCGTTGCGGTCGATGATCTGGCCGGCGCGGATCGCCGCCGCACGGCCGAAGACGACGAGGTCGATCAGCGAGTTCGAGCCGAGCCGGTTGGCGCCGTGCACCGAGGCGCAGCCGGCTTCGCCGACGGCCATCAGGCCGGGCGCGATGCGCTCCGGGTTCTGGCTGTCCGCGTTCAGCACCTCGCCCCAGTAATTGGTCGGCACGCCGCCCATGTTGTAGTGGACCGTCGGCAGCACCGGGATCGGTTCGCGCGTCACGTCGACGCCGGCAAAGATCTTCGCCGATTCCGAAATGCCCGGCAGCCGCTCATGCAGCACCGCGGGATCGAGATGGTCGAGGTGCAGGAAGATATGGTCCTTGTTCTTGCCGACGCCCCGGCCCTCGCGGATTTCCATCGTCATGCAGCGGGAAACGACGTCGCGCGAGGCGAGGTCCTTGGCCGAAGGCGCATAGCGCTCCATGAAGCGCTCGCCCTCTGAATTGACGAGATAACCGCCCTCGCCGCGGGCGCCTTCGGTGATCAGGCAGCCTGCCCCGTAAATGCCGGTCGGATGAAACTGCACGAATTCCATGTCCTGCAGCGGCAGGCCGGCACGGGCGATCATGCCACCGCCGTCGCCGGTGCAGGTATGCGCCGAGGTTGCGGAGAAATAGGCGCGGCCGTAGCCGCCGGTCGCCAACACCACCATCTTGGCGGCGAACCGGTGGATCGTGCCGTCGTCGAGGTTCCAGGCGACCACGCCGGTGCAGCGACCGTCATCCGACATGATCAGGTCGATGGCGAAATATTCGATGAAGAACTCGGCATTGTTGCGGAGCGACTGACCATAAAGCGTATGCAGGATCGCGTGGCCCGTGCGGTCGGCGGCGGCGCAGGTGCGCTGCACCGGCGGTCCTTCGCCGTAGTTCTGCATGTGACCGCCGAAGGGGCGCTGATAGATCTTGCCTTCCTCGTTGCGCGAGAAGGGGACACCGTAGTGCTCGAGTTCGTAGACCGCCTTCGGCGCCTCCATGGCGAGATACTGCATGGCATCGACGTCGCCGAGCCAGTCGGAGCCCTTGACGGTGTCGTAAAGATGCCACTGCCAGCTGTCGGGAGTCATGTTCTGCAGCGAAGCGGCGATGCCGCCCTGTGCCGCGACCGTATGCGAACGCGTCGGGAAGACCTTGGTGATGCAGGCCGTCCTCAGGCCCTGCTCGGCCATGCCGAGCGTCGCGCGCAGGCCCGCCCCGCCGGCGCCGACGACGACGACGTCGAAGGAATGGTCGACATATTGATATGCCTTGCCGTTTGCAGCGGGTGAACTGATCGATGCCATGACGAAATTACCCTGCAAATGCGATCTTCAGGACGGCGAAAAGACAGAGCCCGCCGACCGCGATCGTGAAGAATGTGTTGAGCATGAGCAGCGCTATCTTGGCGCCCTCCGCGTGGACGTAGTCCTCGATGATGACCTGCATGCCGATCTTCATGTGAACGAGGCCGGCGACGACCATAAGCCCCATGGTAACCGCCACGAAGGGATTGGAAAGGGCCGCGATCAATTCCGCATGCGGTGCGCCCGCATAATGGGCGAGAAAGACGACGAAGAAGATCGTGAGAGGAATGCTGGCGACGGCCGTGAGGCGCTGCCGCCAGAAGTGATCCGTGCCTTCCTTTGCCGAACCGAGACCCCGGACCTTGCCGAGAGGTGTGCGCATATTCATGTCGAAGTCCCTTAACGAGCGAGGTAGCCGACGACCCAAATGACGAGCGTCAGCGTCGCCGATGCGACGATCATGGCCTTCGCCATCCTCGTCGCGAAGTGCTTCTCATAGCCGTAGCCGAGATCCCAGGCGAGGTGGCGGATGCCGCCCAGCAGGTGGTGCACCAGGGCCCAGGTATAGCCGAAGAGTACGACTTTGCCGATGAACGTGCCGAACAGCCAGTTCACCCAGTCGTAATAGGCGGCGCCCGAAGCAGCGGCGATCAACCACCAGGCAACCAGGACGGTGCCGAAATAGAGCGCGCCGCCGGTGATGCGGTGCATGATCGACATGATCATGGTGGGGATCGGCTTGTAGATTTGAAGATGCGGCGAGAGCGGCCGGCTTCTTGTGACATTCGTCATCGGAACCTCGCGGGATGACCGGATTTGCGTCCAAAACTGGACTCTTTTGTCCGGTATCGCACCCGATTGTGCGCAATTCAGTCACCCGGACCTTTAATCACCATAGGGCTTCCCGACAAGTGTGTTTGCAGTGCAAAATCAATTTAATCGATTTGACGGAAAACGGCATTTTCCAGCCTTGCAGAGACATCGGGGCTTTTAACGATATGCGCGAAAAAACCTAAGCGAATCCGTGACATTTCCCATCGGTTGCCGCAGGATGCACTTTAACGGTTTGTTAACGATGATCCGGAGGCAGCGGGAATGGACCTCTCGCGAATGATCGGTGCGACCAAAGTTCTAGTCGTGGCCTTCGCAATTGCGATGCCGGCCGGTTTGCCGGCACGGGCTGCCGAAAGCGACGGCTTCGGCAATGTGGAGACCCGAACCCGCCACGTCCGGATCAAGCATCGCACGCCCCATCACTCCTGGCGCAAGGGGCGCCACCGGTCAATAACGACCGTCGGCGGGTTCTCATCCGCCGATTCCAGGGGCCTGCCCGATGTTCAAACCCGCACCCGTCATGTTCGGCCGAGATATCCATGGCCGAGATATCCCTGGTATCGTAACGCCCGCCACTGGCGGGATCGTGGTCCTGTGATCGTCATCAATGGCGGCGGACACGCATCCGGCGGTTACGACAGTTTTGGGAGTTACGACTTCCCCACACCCATTCCGGATATCGGTACCTATGCCGGCGCCCTTTCGGCGTTCCGTGAGGAAGGAAACGGCATCTATTTCAGCCGGGACGGCGGCTACGCCTATCTCGCCGGGGAAACCGTCGCAGCCAATCCGTCTTCGAAGCGCGCGAAGATCATCATCGTCTCGCCGCAGGTAAACGCCAGCGCATGCTCATGGGAGCACGGCGTCTGCGTCGTCCGGCCGTAGGTTTGCGGCTGCGCTGCGGACCGTCCCTACCCCTCCCCACAAGGGGGAGGGGCTTAGAGCCTGTTGCGGCGCCAGTGCCATCCCGGCGTTCACACCTGCGAAACGGTCACCCCGTGAGGGTGCCGAACCGCCAGACCGTGGTGCGCTTCACCTCGCTGTCTTCGAGCGCCCGAGTGACCGGCACCTCGTAGGTCGCAAGGTCAGTCATCCGCCCGCGTGGACAATAGGCCCGGCCCGGATCTCCGACGAGAACGACGGCACCGGCCCGTTCGAGCGCTTCGAACCAGGGCAGAAGCAGATCGGCGAAGCTCTTGTCGTAGAAGACGTCTCCAGCGAGGTAGACGTCGGCCGCCCGTTCCGAGCCGGCGATATCGTCGCCGGTGAAGGCAAGCGATACGCCGTTGAGCCCGGCATTCAGCCGCGCGGCCGTTTCGGACCATGGGTCGATGTCGGCGGCGACGACCTCATCGGCGCCGGCCATCTTCGCCGCGATGGCGACGAGGCCGGAACCGGAGGCGAAATCGATGACGCGGCGGCCGCGCACCGTCTCGGGATGATCGAGGATATAGCGGGCAAGCCCCTGCCCGCCCGCCCAGGCGAAGGCCCAGAAGGGTGGCGGCAGACCGATCCGTTCCAGCTCTTCCTCGGTCTTCAGCCACAATTCATGCGCCTCGCCCGCAAGGTGCAGGCGGATTTCCGGCACGTGCGGCGGCGCGAGAATGTCGGTATTGGCGTGGATGAAGCTTTCGGGATCGGTCTTCACGATATTCAGGGGCGCTATCGGGGTGGGTTGTCGAGCCCACCCACGCGGCAGACCTCGATCCACTCGTCATCCGTCACCGGCTGCACCGAAAGGCGCATCGACGTGACGAGCGACATCCTGGCGAGCTTCGGATTTTCCTTGATTTCCTTGAGTGAAACCGGCCGGGGCATGTCCATGACGGCGCGGATGTCGACGCAGTCCCAGCGGGCGTCGCCCTCAGCCGTCGAATCCGGATGCGACAGTGCGCAGACCTCGGTGATGCCGACGATCTCGAGCCCCTCGTTGGAGTGGTAGAAGAAGCCCTTGTCGCCGATTTTCATCGCCCGCATGTTGTTGCGCGCCAGGTAGTTGCGCACGCCGGTCCATTCGGTGCCCTTCTCGCCGGCATCCTTCTGCATCTGCCAGGACCATTTCGCCGGTTCGGATTTGTAGAGCCAGAACGCCATCGCCCCTCAAGCCTCCGGATTGTTGAAGACCCAGTTGTAGGCCTTGATCTCGACATTGGCGAAGAGACCCGCCTTCGCATAGGGATCGGCCTCGGCGAGCGCCCTGGCCTCTTCGAGCGTATCGGCCTCGACGATCACCAGGCTCCCCGTCGGCTTGCCGTCGGCGCCGAGGAAAGGCCCTGCGATCTTCAGGATGCCTCGGGCATTCAGGTCGTCGAGATAGGCGACATGGTCAGGCCGTGTGTCGAGCCTGAGTTGCAGCGCGCCGGGCTTGTCCGTGCAGAGCAGTGCGAAGAGCATGGAACCTCCTGAAGACATCATTCGTGAGTGATCGGTCTGGACATCAGCTGTTCGAGAGCCGAGCGGACATCCAGCTTTCCGTCGACGATGGCTGCGACGGCCTCGGTGACCGGCATCTCGATGCCGAGCCCGCCCGCCACGCGGGCGGCGACGGATGCGGCAAAGGCGCCCTCCACCAGTTCGCTGTTTCCGGCGGCGGCGCGGCCGTCTTTGCCGAGGGCAATGCCGAAGCGCAGATTGCGCGACTGGTGGCTCGTAGCGGTGAGCACGAGGTCACCCAAGCCCGAAAGGCCGCGCACCGTGTCCGCCTCGCCGCCTCTCGCGACGATGAAGCGCGACATTTCCGCAAGCCCGCGCGAAATCAGCGCGGCACGGGCCGAATCCCCGAGGCCGGCGCCTTCGACGATGCCGCAGGCTATCGCCAGCACGTTCTTGAGCGCCCCGCCAAGCTGAACGCCGGTGCGATCCGCCGACGGATAGAGCCGGAACGTCCGCCCGGAAAGCACCTCCGCGAGCTCCGTCGCGATCGCGGTATCGGGGGCGGCGATCACCATCGCAGTCGGCAGGCCGCTCGCTATATCGGCGGCGAAGCCCGGGCCGGAAAGCACCCCGATGCGGCGGCCGGGCAACTCCTCTTCGAGAACGTCGGTGAGGAGTTGGCCGGTCGATTGCTCCATTCCCTTGGCGCAGGTGACGACGATCGCCCCGGCGCCGATCGCGGCGCCGTAGCTACGCGCCGCGTCGCGATGCGCTTGCGAAGGCATCGCAAAAAGCACGATGTCGGCGTCTTCGAGCGCGGCGGCCTGCGAAGAGTAGATGAGGCCCGCCGGAAGCGAAATTCCCGGGAGAACCGCGTCGTTCCGCCCGGTCAGGCGACACTGCGCGGCCGCTTCCTCCCGCCGGGCAAGCAGAGTGACATTCGCCTTGTCCTTCGCTGCCGCGACGGCCGAAAGCGCCGTTCCGAAAGCACCCGCCCCGACGACCACGATTTTTGGCGCGCTCTTCGACTTGCTGATCATCTTCTGTCCATCATGCCTTGGCGCCGCGTCTGCCGGAGCCGATCAATGCCTTGGCTTCGGAATCGAGCGGCCAGCGCGAACGCGGAGCTGCATCGAGCCCGTCCGCCGGCAGGCCCGCTGCGAGGCGCTCCGCACCGGCCCAGGCGATCATTGCCGCGTTATCGGTGCAGAGCTGGAGCGGCGGCGCGATGAAACGGAAGCCGTGCTCGTCGCAAAGCGATTGCAACGTCCGGCGCAATGTCTGGTTCGCGGCAACCCCACCGGCCACGACGAGAGCCGGTTGGTCGACGGAGGCGAAGTCCGCCCTGAACCGCTTCAAGCCACGCCCGACCCGATCCCTGAGCGTGCGGGAAATGGCGCGCTGGAAAGAGGCACAGACGTCGGCTATATCCTGATCCCTCACCGGCTCCAGCGACTGTGCGGCCTGGCGGACGGCGGTCTTGAGACCCGAGAAAGAAAAGTCGAGCCTGGCGTCGCCGACGAGCGGGCGGGGAAAATCGAAGCGCTCCGCATTGCCGGCTTGCGCCGCCCGCTCGACGGCCGGCCCGCCCGGATAGGGAAGACCGAGCAGCTTTGCGGTCTTGTCGAAGGCCTCGCCGAGCGCATCATCGATCGTCGTGCCCCAGCGTTCATATTCGCCGACGCCCTTGACGAGGATCAGCTGTGTGTGGCCGCCCGAGACGAGCAGCATCAGATAAGGAAATGAAAGGCCATCGGTCAGCCGCGCCGTCAGCGCGTGGCCTTCGAGGTGATTGACGGCATAGAGCGGCTTGCCGGTCGCCCGCGCGATCGCCTTGCCGGTCATCAGCCCAACGATGAGCCCGCCGATCAGGCCGGGACCACTTGTCGCAGCGATGGCGTCGATGTCTGCGAGCGTCACGCCGGCGCGCAGGAGCGCTTCCTCGATCAGCGTGTCGAGCGCCTCGACATGGGCGCGCGCCGCGATCTCGGGAACGACGCCGCCATAGGCACTGTGCTCTTCCAGCTGGCTGAGCACCACGTCGCCGAGAATCCGGCCGTGGCCCTCTTCGTCACGCAGCACGACCGAAGCGGCGGTTTCGTCGCAGCTTGTCTCTATGCCGAGGATGCGCAAAGGCGGGGACGTCACGTGCTATACTCAAAGATTGCGGTCGCAGTGAAAGGTGGCTACACGAAACTCAAACAGCGCCGTGCGCCTTCAGACGCACAATGGACGCTGTAACGCTTTGAACTGCTGCATGGTTTTGTCCTAAAACCGGTTCCGATTTAAGGAAGCATGCAGTAACAACGGATGGCGAAGGATGCAAACGAAACCTTTCCGCATCGGCACGCGCGGCAGCCCGCTGGCGATGGCCCAGACGCATGAAACGCGTGACCGGCTCGCGGCGGCCCATGGTCTGCCACCGGAAATGTTCGAGATTGTCATTCTTTCCACGAAGGGCGACCGGATCACCGACCGGTCGCTTGCGGAGATCGGCGGCAAGGGCCTGTTCACCGAAGAGCTCGAGCAGCAGCTTCTGTCGGGAGACCTCGACTTCGCCGTGCATTCGTCCAAGGACATGCCGACGAAACTTCCCGACGGGCTGTTCCTTTCCGCTTTCCTGCCGCGCGAGGACATCCGTGACGCCTTTGTCGGCCGCTCGGCCAAAAGGCTCGTCGATCTCCCGCAAGGCGCCACCGTCGGCTCGTCTTCACTGCGCCGTCAGGCGCTGATCCGGCGGCTTCGGCCCGATATCGACGTGATCACCTATCGCGGACAGGTCGAGACACGCCTGCGCAAGCTTGCCGAAGGTCAGGTCGACGGCACGCTTCTGGCCTTCGCCGGCCTGAAGCGCCTCGGCATGGAGCATGTGCCGACGGAGCTGCTTGATCCGGAAGAATTTCCACCCGCGCCCGCTCAGGGCGCGATCTGCGTCGAGGCCCGCGTCGGCGACGACCGTATCAACACGTTGCTTGCGGCGATCGACGATCCACGCACACACGAGGCGGTTTCCTGCGAGCGCGGCTTCCTGGCGACACTCGACGGCTCCTGCCGCACGCCGATCGCCGGCTACGCGCAATCGGACGGGACACATATCCGCTTTGCCGGCATGATCCTGACCCCCGACGGCACCACCTGCCATAAGATCGAAATTGACGGCAGAGCGGAAGACGCGGAAAGGCTTGGGCAGGAGGCCGGCGAGCGGATCCGCGCCAAGGCCGGGCCAGGATTCTTCTCGAGCTGGAGCTGATCCGATGCGCGTGCTCGTGACCCGGCCACGCCTGGCCGCCGAAAGGACGGCGGCAAGGCTCAGCGCCATGGGTCATGAAGCGGTCATCCTGCCGCTTATGCAGGCGCAGCATCTCGCCGGCTCGGCCGAGGCAGCGTTGCGGGAGCCCCACCAGGCGATCGCCGTCACCAGTGCGGAGGCGGTCCGCGTCCTAGGCGCGCTCGGACCGGCGCTTGAGCCACACCTTGCAACGCCGCTCTTCGCAGTCGGCGAAGCGACGGCGCGCGCTGCCGGCGATCTCGGATTTAGCGATATCCGCACCGGGCCGGGGACCGGCGAGGGACTAGCCGAGACGGTGGCTGCCCATCCACCGGGCGGAACGCTGGTCTATTTCGCCGGTTTGCCGCGAACCGACGGCTTCGAACGGGCATTGCACCAACGGCGGATCGAGCACAGGACCGCCGAATGCTACCGGATGGCGCCGGTCCACTATCCTGCGGAGACGCTGCCCGCACTCCTCCGCGCGGGCCCCTTCGATGCGGTCATGCTCTATTCCCGCGAAAGCGCGCGGCGTCTGGACGCAGCATTGCGGGAGAGCGGGCTTGAACCCGCGGACCTCGCCTCGCGCTTTCTCTGCCTGAGCTGGGCGATAAGAGAGGTCCTGCCGGACGGTCTTGCCTGCGCGGTCGCGGCGGTGCCCGACGAGGAGAATCTCTTGCGGCTTCTTTGAGGCCAAATCAGCAAAGTCGGCGCCGCTTTGCCGCCTGCCTTCCGCACATTGCTCGGGTCATCTGGGGCATTTCCGTCAAAAAGCATGGTCTGGGGCTTTCCCTCGTCATCCTCGCTGACTAGGTTTGCGTTTAGAACGGATGAGGAAAGTGCGGAGCGTTCCTGCTGCAGATCCGCTCAGGCTCAGACCGACTGGCAATGAAACGGTAAAGAGGTGACCATGGCATCGGAAAAGCCGCCGCGCCGCTCGAAACCCGGGAAAGAACCGCTGACGATCGATCTCGAGGCGGAGAAGACCGAACCTCCGGCGGGCGAGGCAGCGGCCGGCCCGGACGCGGCGACGAGCAAGCCGGCGGATGTTTCGACAAGCGAGGCGGCTGAAGCCGGCGAAGTGAGGACCGGCGAAGTCGAAAGCAACGAAGCCGGCATCGGCGAACCTCCTTTGCCGGCGGGCAATCCGCAAGAGGAACCAGAGACGGAGGAGGCACGCGCCGACGCGGCTGCAGCCGCCTTCGACGCCGAGCTTCCACACGCGACCGACGGCGAACCGCCGGAGGCCAAGAGGAGACAGGCCACAGGCGCGGGTGCGCTTGCAGCCGGCATCCTCGGCGGCCTCATAGCGCTCGCCGGTGCCGGCGTGCTGCAATATGCCGGCTATGTTCCGGCGCCCGGACCGGAGCAGCCGGGCACCGAGCAGAACCTTGCGAGCGAAATCGAAGCGATCAAGGCGGAGCTTCAGGCACGGGCCCCGGCGACGGCAGTGGACGTCGCCCCTTTGGAAAACCGCCTTGCGGCCCTGGAACAGGCGGCCCGAGAGCCCGGCGCGCCTGCGGCAGGCGCTCCCGAGGTCAAGGCGCTCGAAGCCGAGGTCGCCAATCTGACGAATGAAATGGCCACGCTGAAGACCCAGCTTGCCGAGGCGCGCCAGGCGGCGGACGCCGCCAGGGCGGAACTTGCCGGCCGCATCGACCAGGCGGAGCAGAAGCTCAACGAGCCCGTGAACGATATCGAGATGGCGAAAGCCGTTGCCGTCACCGCGCTGAAGACGGCGATCGATCGGGGCGGGCCGTTCCTCGCCGAACTCGATGCCTTGCGCAGCATCGCGCCCGAGGATCCGGCGGTCAAGGAACTGGCCGATGTCGCCGCGACAGGGGTCGCCGCGCGGACGGAATTGAAGGAAAGTTTCAGGCCAGCGGCGGACGCGATGCTGGATGCGCTGCACCGGCCCGATCCCAACCAGGGCATTTTCGATCGTCTCGTCTCCAGCGCCATGTCGGGCATACGCGTTCGGCCGGTCGGCAGCGTCGAGGGCGACACGCCGGAAGCGGTGATCGCCCGCATCGAAGACAAGCTCGACAACGGCGATCTCAAGGGCGCATCGCTCGAATGGGACAGTCTTCCCGAAGCCGCGAAATCCGCCGGCCAGGGGTTCAAGGAGAAGCTCGACCGGCGGCTTGACGTCGAAACGGTTATCGATGCCGCCGTCGCCGGCACCATGACGCGCACGCGCACGCAAGGTTAGCGGGAGAAAGAAGACTATATGATCCGGATACTGTTCTTCGTACTGCTCGTCCTTTGCCTTGCTCTCGGCTTTGCCTGGCTCGCGGATCGTCCGGGGGAATTGTCGCTGATCTGGCAGGGCCAACTCATCGAGATGAGCCTGATGCGCGCCGCCTCGATCCTGATATCGCTCTTCGCTGCCGTTCTGGTCGTCGTCTGGCTGCTTCGCACGATCTGGTCGTCGCCGCACACCGTCACGCGTTACTTTCGCGCCCGCAAGCGCGACCGCGGCTATCAGGCATTGTCGACCGGCCTGATCGCGGCTGGCGCCGGCGACGCCAATCTCGCCCGCAAGATGGCCGCACGCACGCGAAATCTCATCAGCTCGGATCAGGAACCGCTCATCCACCTGCTCGAAGCGCAGGCGGCGCTGATCGAAGGCAAATACGACGACGCACGCAAAAAATTCGAGGCGATGGCGGACGACCCCGAGACGCGCGAACTCGGCCTGCGCGGGCTCTATCTGGAAGCCAAGCGGCTCGGCGCCAACGAGGCCGCGCGCCAATATGCCGAGCGTGCCTCCGAGAAGGCGCCGCACTTGCCGTGGGCGACCCTGGCAACGCTCGACCATCGCAGCCAGGCGCGCCAGTGGGACGAGGCGATCCGCCTGCTCGACCAGAGCCGCGCCGCCCATGTGCTCGAAAGGAAGGAAGCGGACCGGAAAAAGGCCGTTCTTCTGACCGCGCGGGCAATGGAAAGGTTGGATGCAGACCCGAAATCCGCGCGGGACGACGCGCAGGCGGCGCTGAAGCTCGACGACCACCTCGTGCCGGCGGCCCTCGTTGCCGCCAAGGCGCTCTTCCGCGAGGAAAATCTGCGCAAGGGCGCTTCGATCCTCGAGAGGATGTGGAAATTGGATCCGCATCCCGATATCGCCCGTCTCTATGTGCGGGCGCGTGGCGGCGACTCCGCCCTGGACCGACTGAAGCGGGCGAAGAAGCTCGAATCGCTACGCAGCAACAATGCCGTCGCACTGGCAACCGTCGCCGAGGCGGCGCTCGATGCGCGCGAACTCGCTCTTGCGCGGACGAAAGCCGAGGCCGCCGCCCGGCTCGAGCCGACGGAGAGTATTTTTCTGCTGCTCGCGGATATAGAGGAGGCGGATACCGGCGACGAGGGCCGCATCCGGCACTGGATGGCGCAGGCGCTGAAGAGCCCGCGCGATCCGGCCTGGACCGCCGACGGCGTCACCTCGCCCGTCTGGCTGCCGGTCTCGCCGGTCAGCGGCCGCCTCGACGCTTTCGAGTGGAGGGCTCCGCCGTCGCAGCTCGCGGCGGCAACGGAGGACGGGCAACTGAACCCCGACCAGGCAATTCGCAGCCTCCCTCCCGTCGCGGCCGTGCCCCGTCCGGTCGAGGAACCGGATCCTGAAGCGACGGTCGAGTCTGCCCCGCCAGCCGAGCGCGAGCAAACCGAGCGAGAACGGGCCGAGCGAGAACGGGCCGATCCGGAGAAGGCGATCAGCGTTCCTGACCGTAAGGAACCGGCCGCATCGCCCGTAAAGGGCAAGGACGCCGAGGAGACGCCGGATCCCTTTTTCGGCCGCCCGCCGGACGATCCGGGCGTGCGCGAACCGGCGGCGGCGGACCGGACCGCCACCAACTTCCGTCTTTTTTGAACCCCGACATCTCCATAGGCTGCAGGCGATAGTGCATGTTTGAACGTTTTCGCGCATTTCTGGAAGGAATGACGGGCTCGGCGCGGATTGAAGCGGGCGACCCGCGCGTGGCGGTGATCGGCCTCTGCTTCCAGGTCATGGAAGCGGACGGCGCGGTCCGCAGTTCCGAGCGCCGCAAGATGCGCAAGCTCATCAAGGAGCATTACAAGCTTGACGATGCCGCTCTCAACGCCCTGGTCGCGGCCGGCGAGAGCGCCGAAAGCGAGGCGATCGATTTCTACCAGTTCACGTCAGATATAAAGCGGCACCTGCCCGAGGAGCAACGCATCGAGCTCGTCGGCATGCTGTGGGAAATCGTTTACGCCGACGGCGCGCGCAGCGAAATGGAAGATCACGTGATCTGGCGGATTGCCGACCTCCTCGGCGTTTCAGGGCGTGACCGGGTCTTGAAACGCCAGGAAGCAGCAGCCAAGATCGACATGGTGGAGGAGAACGAGGCGCAACAGGAAAGTTGACCATGCCGCCAGAGGCCCCAGGCACCAAGAGAGACACCAAGAGAGACGCCAAAAGACCCATTCTCATCGTGCTCCATCAGGAGCGCTCGAGCGCCGGCCGCGTCGGCCACATTCTCGAGCGGAAGGGCTTTTCGCTCGACATCCGCCGTCCCGCACTCGGCGACGAGCTGCCGCCCACGCTGGAAGCGCACTCGGGCACGATCATCTTCGGCGGACCAATGAGCGCCAATGACGAGGAGGACTTCGTCCGGCGCGAAATCGACTGGCTGTCCGTGCCGCTTCTGGAAAACAAGCCCTATCTCGGAATCTGCCTCGGGGCGCAGATGCTGGCCCGCAATCTCGGCGGCAAGGTCGAAGCCCATCACCAAGGCATGACCGAGATCGGCTGGTATCCCTTGAGAGCCACGCAGGCCGGCAAGGCGCTGATGGACTGGCCGGCGATGGTCTATCACTTCCACCGCGAAGGCTTCGACCTGCCGAAGGGCGCCGAATTGCTGGCAACCGGCGACACCTACCCCAACCAGGCCTTCCGCTACGGCGAAAACGCCTGGGGCATCCAGTTCCACGGCGAGCTGACGCGGGCGATGATGCATCGCTGGGTCGTGCACGGCGCCCATCGCTTCGAGCTCCCCGGTGCCCAACTGGGAAAAGCGCATCTGGAGGGCCGCATGCTGCACGACCATCCCTTGCGGACATGGATGGAGAATTTCCTGGAGCTGATTTTCATGGAGGGCGGGGGTGTAAGAGGGCGCGATCGCAGCGTGGAGCAGCAATTGCCCGCTTCCTGACCCCTCCCCAACCCCTCCCCACAGGTGGGAGGGGCTTCCCGCGCGGCGCCCGACCGCCAAATTCGAAAACTGAGGGTGCGGCAGGTTAGGCCCCTCCCCCTTGTGGGGAGGGGTTGGGGAGGGGTCTTGTTGATAATCTAATCCAATCACCCTCCCCGCTGCGCCTCCGGCACATCCAGCGTGTCGATCCGGCGCAATTGCGGAAAGCCGAGTGCCCAGAGGAGCGACACGAGAAGCGTGCCTGCGCCGCCGAAGACGACCGCGAAGACCGCGCCGAAGCCGGACGCCATCATGCCGGCGCGGAACTCGCCGAGTTCGTTGGAAGCACCGACGAAAACCATGTTGACGGCGTTCACGCGGCCGCGCAGCTCATCCGGGGTCCAGAGCGTGATCAGGATCTCGCGCACATAGACGGAGATCATGTCGGAAGCGCCCATGACCACGAGCGCGGCGATTGAAATCCAGGGCGTCGCCGACAGGCCGAAAACGACCGTTGCGAGCCCGAAGAAGGCGACGCCGACGAACATGTAGAGACCGGCCCGATTGCGGATCGGGTGGGCCGCCAGCCACACCGCCATGCCGACCGCACCGACACCGGGTGCGGCCCGCAGGAGGCCGAGGCCCCACGGCCCGAGCGTCAGGACGTCCCGCGCGAAGACCGGCATGAGCGCGACGGCGCCGCCGAGCAGCACCGCGAAGAGATCGAGCGAGATCGCCCCCAGCACGATCTTCTCGGCCTTGATGTAGCGAAACCCTGCGGTGATCGTTTCCCAGCTTGCGGCTGACGGCGGCGAGCGCCTTGCGGGCTTCGGCACGGCGAAGACCATCAGGGCGCCGGCAGCGAAGAAGCCGAGGCTGACCGCATAGGGCACGGTCGGGCCAAATCCGTAGAGAAGCCCACCAGCCACCGGGCCGACGATCATCGCCGTCTGCCACGAGGTCGAATTCCAGGCGATCGCATTGGGCAGATCTTCCGCAGGCACCAGATTGGGCGCCAGCGACTGGGAAGCGGGGCCCAGAAAAGCCCGCTCGATGCCGAACACGACAAGGATCGCGTAAACCGGCCAGGGTGAAAACAGCCCCGTCACCGTCAAAAGGAGAAGTGCTGCGCCGCAGAGCGTGCTGACCAGCATGCAGATGCCCATGATCGCCCGGCGATTGTAGCGGTCAGCCACGCTGCCCGTCACGAGAATGAGGAGAAGGGAGGGCAGGAACTGGAAAAGGCCGATGAGACCGAGCGAGAAAGGATCGCGCGTCAGATCGTAGATCTGCCAGCCGACGGCCACGGACATGATCTGGACGGCGAAATAGGCGAGCAGGCGGGAGAAGAAATAGCGCCGGTAGCCGACATGCCTGAAGGCGGCGAAGCGGTGCGCGGCATGGACGGCCGACATGCTGGAATGCTCCTGCTGCAGGCTCCTGATATCGTCGCCGATCGAACAGCCAGAGCGTGCAGAAATTGAAATACTGCAGCGATCCTTGCGCATCGGAAAAACGCTGAGCACTGCAGGGAAGGGAAGAAAGGCACGCTCCGTGCCATTAAACATGATCACGCGAGGCGGGCCGGCATACTTGCTCGTTTAGTTCCTAATGTCTACATGTCTGTCAACAACGAATTGGAGACTGGCATGCTTGCTGTCATCGGCACCTTGAATTTCATCATCAACATTGCGTGGTTCCTGATCATCGCCTCGGCCATCTTCTCCTGGCTCTATGCGTTCAACGTGATCAACGTGAACAATCAGGCGATCAACATGATCGGCCGCTCGCTCTATCAGTTGACTGAACCGCTCTACCGGCCGATCCGGCGCGTGCTGCCCGACATGGGCGGCGTCGACCTTTCGCCGCTCGTCGTGCTGGTGATCCTCTATTTCATCCAGCTCTTCCTGAACACCACCATCGCTCCGGCGCTGCTGCGTTAGAGCGGGATGGAAAAGGGCGTGCGGTAACGCCCGCCCCGCGTCTCGACTTATTGGAAGCGATCACGTTAGGTCGGACCCGACCTGAAGTCGTCGTGATCCAAAGCGCAAAAAACCTCCGGATCGAGGCCGAGCCGGAGGTTTTCATGTCTCAGCAAAACAGCGAAACGATTATTTCTTCGTCTTGGCGCGCTCGACCGCTTCCCGGATCAGCTGCTTGGCCATGCTCGCATCCTTCCAGCCGAAAATCTTCACCCACTTGCCGGGCTCCAGATCCTTGTAGTGCTCGAAGAAGTGCTCGATCTGCTTGAGGGTTATTTCCGGCAGGTCGGTGTAATCGTGCACCTTGTCGTAGCGCTTGGTCAGATGGGCGGAGGGGACCGCGATGATCTTTTCGTCCTGACCGGAATTGTCTTCCATCATCATCACGCCGATCGGGCGGACATTGATGACGCAGCCCGGAACCAGCGGACGGGTATTGCAGATCAGCACGTCGATCGGATCGCCGTCGTCGGAAAGCGTGTGCGGCACGAAGCCGTAATTGCCCGGATAAGTCATCGGCGTGTAGAGGAAGCGATCGACCACCAGCGTGCCGGCCTCCTTGTCCATTTCGTATTTGATCGGATGCCCGCCGACCGGGACTTCCACGATTACATTGACATCTTCCGGTGGATTCTTTCCGATGGAAATCGCGTCGATCCGCATGAGCACCTCCAGGGGTCGTTTGAAAAGTCGTCCCGTCGGATAAAGGGAAACATGCCGCGATGCAACATGACTTTGGTTCCGGGCGGGCGGATTTGCTGTAGGCACGCCCCGCGGCCAAAAAGGGGCGGGGCTGATATTTATCTTCGCAGGAGAGGCAATGCGCCCGAAACTTCGCTATTTTCTTTCCGCCGCGCTGATCTCGGCGCCTGCACTTGCCAATGACAGCGTCTACACGGACGCCAGTCGCGACAAGTGCCGGCTCCTGCGCGAGTGGGAAGGCGCCTCGTCGCAGATGCTTTGTCCCGGCATAGGTGACTATCCCGTCCATTTCATCGAGAGCGATATCCGCCAGAGCTTCTTCTTCGGACATGTCAGGCAAAGCTATCTGGAGAAAGGCTTCGAGAGTTTCGGTCCCTTCAACCATGCCGAAACCACCGTCGAATGGCGCCTCGACGCCAGCAGGAAACCGGTCGCCGCCATCCTGCGCTGGATCATCGAGAACCCGGATCCGCAGACGGACAGGAGCACCAAGGCTTTCGAAGGACAGGTTCTGGTGATCTCGAAGGTCGCGCAGAAGGAGGACGGCGACGGCTGCGTCATCGGCTATGTCGACGCGCTCGCCAATGGCGATGCGAACACGCTGGCGCGCAGCATAGCCGACGAAAGAGCCGCAAGCTTCCGCTGCGGCACGGACCAGGCATCCTATCATGGAAATCGTGGCGAGAAGGCGGGCGAACCCACGCACTTCCTGCCGAAATGAGTCTCTCCAAGGCGCCCGGACCGATGACAGCGCCTTGCGGCACTCCTCAACTCCAGACGAAGCCCACCTTCTTCAGGTGCTTCTCGCCGAAATCCTCCATGCCTTCGGCAATATCGCGCCCGCCTGCCGAATGGAAGAAATTATAGGCATTCGCGCTGTCTTCCAGGCACCAGACGACGAGCCCTTCGCAGCCGAGCGATTTCAGAAGGCTCTTTGCTTCGCCGAAGAGGACACGCCCGAGACCGATGCCCTGATACTCCGGCCTCAAATATATCTCGTAGATTTCGCCTTCCTGCGGCAGGGCCCGCGCCCGGCTCAGGCCCAGCGTCGCATAGCCGGCTATCGTGCCGGCGACGTCGACGACGAGAAGGGTCGCCGGTCCGCGCGTAGCCTTGCGCCACCAGGTCTCGTCGCGCCGATTGACCATTCGGACAAGGGGGCGGTGCGGGATGATGCCGCCATAGGCCTGCAACCAGGAAACGCGATGCACGTCGGCGATTGCCGCCGCCTCATGCGGCTCCCCAGGCCGAACCTCGATCGAAACAGTCTTCATGACTTGCGACTCTAAACACACGACGCGGCGGACAGGAATCCCGCCGGGCTGTCGCGCGGCGTTAACCCACAGGCAACTTTAACGGCACCTGCCCCAAGGTTAACGCCTTTTTAACTTTATCCGCAAGCCGCCCGCGAAAGGCACACACAGCAAAAACCCCGGATCGCTCCGGGGTTCTGAAGATCGTGAAATGAGAAGGTTGGACTTGCCCCTTACGCCGCGCCGGCTGTCCGCGACTTCTCGAAGCGCTTGCGCTCGTTCGGATCGAGATACATCTTGCGAAGGCGGATCGACTTCGGCGTAACCTCGACCAGTTCGTCGTCCTGGATCCATGACAGCGCCCGGTCGAGCGTCATGCGGATCGGCGGCGTCAGCTTTACCGCCTCGTCCTTGCCGGACGCGCGCATGTTGGTGAGCTTCTTGCCCTTGAGGACGTTCACTTCCAAATCGTTGTCGCGCGTGTGGATGCCGATGATCATGCCGGCATAGACCTTTTCACCTGCGTCGATGATCATCGGGCCGCGATCTTCGAGATTGAACATTGCATAGGCCACGGATTCGCCTGCGTCGTTCGACAGCAGAACACCGTTCACCCGGCCGCCGATCTCACCCTTATAGGGCTGATAGTCGTGGAACAGGCGGTTCATGATCGCCGTGCCGCGCGTGTCGGTCAGAAGCTCGGACTGGTAGCCGATGAGACCGCGGGTCGGCGCAAAGAACACCAGCCGCACGCGGTTGCCGCCGGAGGGACGAAGCTCGGCCATTTCGGCCTTGCGTTCGGACATTTTCTGGACGACGACGCCCGAATGCTCCTCGTCGACGTCGATGACGACCTCTTCAATCGGCTCCAGAAGCTGCCCGTTCTCATCCTTGTGCATGACCACGCGCGGACGCGAGACGGCGAGCTCGAAGCCTTCGCGGCGCATCGTTTCGATCAGAACCGCGAGCTGCAATTCGCCTCGGCCCGACACGTAGAAGGAATCCTTCTCGGACGATTCCTCGATCTTCAACGCAACGTTGCCCTCGGCTTCCTTGAACAGACGGTCGCGGATGACGCGCGAAGTGACCTTGTCGCCTTCGGTGCCGGCGAGCGGAGAATCGTTGACGAGGAAAGACATGGTGACGGTCGGCGGATCGATCGGCTGCGCCTTCAGCGGCTCGTTGATGGCCGGATCGCAGAACGTGTCGGCGACGGTGCCCTTGGAAAGGCCGGCGATCGCCACGATGTCGCCCGCATGGGCTTCCTCGATCGGCTGACGCTCGATGCCGCGGAATGCAAGAATCTTGGAGATGCGTCCGGACTCGAGCACCTTGCCGTCCTGCCCGAGGACCTTGACCGCCTGGTTCGGCTTGATCGAACCGGAATGAATGCGGCCCGTGATGATGCGACCGAGGAAAGGATTGGCTTCGAGAATGGTGCCGATCATCCGGAACGGACCTTCGCCGACGCTCGGCTCGGGAACGTGATCGAGAACGAGATCGAGGAGCGGTGCCAGGCCCTGATCCTGCGGACCTTCCGGCGCGACGTTCATCCAGCCGTTACGGCCGGAACCGTAGAGAATCGGGAAGTCGAGCTGCTCATCGGTCGCATCCAGCGCCGCGAAGAGGTCGAATACCTCGTTGATGACTTCCTCGTGACGGGCATCGGGGCGATCGATCTTGTTGATCGCCACGATCGGCCGAAGACCGACCTTGAGTGCCTTGCCGACGACGAATTTCGTCTGCGGCATCGGGCCTTCGGCGGCGTCGACCAGAACGATGGCGCCGTCCACCATCGACAGAATGCGCTCGACTTCACCGCCGAAGTCGGCGTGGCCGGGGGTGTCGACGATATTGATGCGCGTACCCTTCCACTCGACCGAAGTCGCCTTGGCGAGGATGGTAATGCCGCGCTCCTTTTCCAGTTCGTTGGAATCCATCATGCGCTCGGCGACGCGCTGGTTTTCGCGGAAGGAGCCAGACTGCTTCAGGAGTTCATCGACGAGCGTGGTTTTCCCATGGTCGACGTGCGCGATGATCGCGATGTTACGAATGCTCATTTTTTGTCTCGGAAAGTTCGTGGGCACGCGCGACGAGGCAGGTACCGCTTTTCAGTTGCCGCGCTCATACAGGTTTTTTCCCGGAAGCGAAAGGGGGCCGGCGCGCAGGGCTGACCTGCGTGAAGCGCCGCCGGCTCAAACGGAAACCGCCGGATCGAGGGTTACCCGCCAGAGCTCCTGATCCTGCCGGTCCATCAGCCGCACCGTCATCTGCCGCGTCTGGCCGCTGATATCGATGATGCCGAAGAATTGCAGGCCCGCCGACGGCGGCAGGTTGCTGTCGATTCCTCCGCCCGACGCCTTGATGAAGCGAACCTCCGGGCCGAAGGTCATGTCGAGCTCCTTCGGCCCGTAGGTGCCGGAATGAAGCGGCCCGGAGACGAACTCCCAGAAAGGCGAGAAATCCTTGAAGGCGGCGCGCGAGGGGTCGTAGTGATGCGCGGCCGTGTAATGCACGTCCGCTGTCAGCCAGACGATGTTCTCGATCGCATTGTCGCGGATGAAGCGCAGGAGATCGGCAAATTCGCTCTCCCGCCCCTTCGGCGCGCCATTGTCGCCGTCGGCGATCGCATCCGATCCGCGCCTTGCCGAATAGTCGTCCCAGACGATGAGGCCGATCGGCATGTCGCAGGCGATCACCTTCCAGGTGGCGCTGGACGCCGCAAGCTCGCGCTTCAGCCAGTCCGCCTGCCGCCAGCCGAAGAGACCGCCACCCCCCTCTCCCTGATTGGGCCCGCGGTAGGAGCGCAGATCGACGAAGAAAACGTCGAGCAGCGGACCATAGGCGATCTTGCGGAAGATGCGGCCGGGCTCCGTCGGCGGCGTGCGGATCGCCGTCATCTCGTGGAAGGCGCGGGCCGCGCGGGCAGCATAGACGGCGACATCCTTCTCCGGATAGCGCGGGTCGTCGCTGAGATCGGTCGAGGCCGACCAGTTGTTCAGGACCTCGTGGTCGTCCCACTGGTAGAAGGTGGGACATTCGGCATGGAGCCCCCGCACATGCTCATCGAGCAGATTGTATTTCCACTGGCCGCGATATTCTTCGAGCGTGCGCGCGACGTCGCGCTTCTCGGGCGTGACGATCCGGTTCTTCCACATGCCGCCGTCGCGCAGCTTGATCTCGTCGGGAATGGGATTGTCGGCATAGATCGTGTCGCCGGAATGAATGAAGAAATCCGGCTCGTGCAGCCGCATGGTCGAATAAGTCTTCATGCCGACCTCGTCGATGCCCCAGCCCTGCCCCGCCGTGTCGCCGGACCAGACGAAGCGCACGGAGCGGCGGCGCAGGGGAGCCGTCCGGAAGCGCCCGACGACCGGTTCGGAGACGCGATTGGCGTCGTAGAGATCGGTCGCGACGAAGCGATAGAAGATGTCCTGGTCCGGCAGCAGCTTGTCGAGCCGGCACTTGACGGCGCAGTCGGTCAGCGGCGTCGCATCGTGATCGGCAAGCCTGACGGCATTCGAAAAGCTCTCGGTGGTCGAATATTCGACGGAAACGCGCGCCGGCCGATCGACCCGCGTCCAGATCATCCCCGAGCCCGTATCGACGTCGCCGGACTGCACCCCATGGGCGAATTCCGGCCGCCCGTAGCCGCGCGCATAAAACGGCGTGGCGAGACCGGAAGAAGCGACAAGACCGGCGGCGCCGGCGCAGAAGAGGAAAGAACGCCTGGTGAGGGTGTTTCTAGGAGCGGCCAATCCGTGCCTCCGGTTCCGTTTCGCGAATCGTCGGTTCTCGCGAGCGGACCATTGGCGAGCCAGATGTCAGCGGCTTTACAGGCGGATGAAACTATTCCGACGGTTTGGCGACAGTTCTGTGAAACGCGCTGCCGCCAGACACCTTCGCCCCGCTCTCGGGCAAAAGCTGCCTGCAGGCGGACGAGGGGCGATCTCGAGAGCATTTCAATGTGTCATGGAAACACTGAAATGATCTAACCCTTTGATCCAACGCACTTCCGGGCGGAAAACCGTTACACGCTTTTCCTCATCCGGTTCCAGGTCGTGTTGAGATTCGGGCCACCCGCCGCCGCTTGTTTGATTTCCTCATTCCTGTGCTTGTCACAGGAATCCAGCCAGACCAAGTCCTTGGGCTGAAAGAACGCTCCCCGCGCCGCAGACGCGGCGCTGCTGGATCTCTGTGACAAGCACAGAGATGAGGAAGAGGAGAGATTGCAGTCCTCCGAAATGAATCTCAGTAATGAGACAGGCCTTAATGCAGGAACCCGTAGTGATGGCGTATGTGCTGATTGAAATAATTGCCGGCGGAATCCGAATGCAGCAGTTCCTCGTAAACCTCTTCCGGAACGTCGAGGTAATGATAGGGCCTGCGGTTGCCGAGGAACCAGACGCTCAGCGTCCGGCGCGGCGCATCATATCTGACCTCGTGGATCGCGAAGGAGTCGAGGATTGCGGACGATCGGAGAATTCGCATCGGCATCTTCCCGATTGCTTGTCGCTTTCGCCCCTATTGTACATCAATCATGCGATCCTTTAAATATCGGAGCGCTTACAAGGACTTCCTTCCGGACTTGGCGCGCAATTCACGAGGTCCTTCCTTGCCCCCGTCAGACACGCCCGCCCGCGACCGCCTCGAAGCCGTTCTCGCCCGCCTTGACGGGCGGCGGAACGATGAACGCGTTTTTGTAAAGCTCTATCCGGATAGAGCCCGCGCGGAGGCGGACGCCGCCGACTGGAGGCGGCGCGAGGGCAAGAGCCTTGGGCCCCTCGACGGGCGGATCGTCTCCATCAAGGACCTCTTCGACATCGCGGGCGAGCCGACGCTTGCGGGCTCCATCATCCGCTGCACGGCTCCTCCGGCAACAGCGGACGCGGCGATCGTCCGACGCCTTCGCGCGGCCGGCGCCGTCATCATCGGCAAGACTCACATGACGGAATTCGCCTTCACCGCCGTTGGCCTCAATCCGCATTACCCGGTGCCCGGCAACGCTATCGACCCGAGCCTCATTCCCGGCGGCTCCTCCTCCGGCGCCGCTGTCTCGGCGGCGGAGGGCACGAGCGAGATCGCCATAGGCTCCGACAGCGGCGGCTCGGTGCGCATTCCGGCTGCCCTGCAGGGCCTCGTCGGCTTCAAGCCGACCGCCCGCCGCGTATGTCTGGATGGCGCCTTTCCTTTGTCCCCCAGCCTCGATTCGATCGGTCCGCTTGCGCGCACGGTCGCCGACTGCGCGGCAGCCGACGCGATCATGGCCGGCGAGACGCCGAGACCGCTCGAGCCCATGCCGCTCGCCGGCCTGAAGCTCGCCATCCCCGAAGGCGCCCTTCTCGAAGGGCTTGCGCCGGAAATTGCGGCGGCTTTCGAACGAAGCCTGCAAGCGTTCGCCCGCGCGGGTGCGAAACTCGCCGCATGCGGGATCGATGATCTCCTCGCCCGCTTCGCCGAGGCAACTACGATCGGCTCACTCGCCGGCCTCGAGGCAAGCCGTGTGCACGCGGACTGGCTCCCGGACGACAATGCGCCGGTCGACATCCGCGTAAAATCCACATTGCGCCGCCGCCTCGCCGTTGCCGACGCCGCGATCCAGGACCTGCTGCGGACGCGGCAAGACCTCATCCGCGCCATGGACGAGCGGCTGGCACCCTTCGATCTCACGCTGCTGCCGACCACACCCATCCCCGCCGTCGGCATCGCCTCTGTCGAAGAGGACAGGGCCGAATACCGCCGCGTGGAGGATCTGCTGCTGCGCAACACTCAGGTCGCCAACCAGTTCGACCTGTCCGCAATGAGCCTGCCGATGGCAGGCACGAGCCGGCCGGCAGGGCTGATGCTGATGGGCCGGCACGGCGCGGACGCGATGCTGCTTGGCGCTGCGGCCGCAATGGAGGGGCTGCTCAAGAACGGGTGAGCGGCTTCGCTATGCCATGGCCACGAGGGCAGGCTTTACCGGCAATGCCTCAATGCATGGACCGGCCCGGCCATTCCTCTTTGAGAATCCGAAACGCGTCTTCGAGCGCAGCGACCAGCACGTCGGTCAGCTCGCCGCCGTCATTGTTCATGAGGTACAGGGCCACGGTCGCATCCTGCGGGTCGCTGTAGCGCTCAACATCGTCAGACATCGAATCGTCCTTCCTTCGCCGCAGTCATTACGGCTGTCGGGCGACGTTAGAAAGGCTGACTTGTGCAGAACTGGAGCAAGACCGGCTTTCACACAAAGGGCCAGCGGACGCCGGATATTTCCCTCGCCCTCGTTCTCCCGGCGCGCTAGACCGCCCGGGAGAGTCATAAGCGGAGCCAAGATGGCGAAGAAAACCAAAGGCGACGACGCCCCCTATTTGCACCGCCTCAAGGCCGAATTTCCGGAAATCCACGCTGCGCTTGCCGCCGGCAAAATCCCCTCGCTGCGCCAGGCGCTGGTCCTCGCCGGCCTGAAGCCGGAGCGCAGCCGGCTGGAAAAGCTCAAGAACTCCTGGTGCAAAGCAAGCGATGCCGAACGCGAGAGCTTCATCGCCTGGCTCGCCTCCAAGGGCACGCTGCCCGCGCCCCCCGCCGCCCAGCCCGATGCCGGCCCGCAGCCCGCCAAAACCCCGATCGCCAGCGGCCGCTACCTGCTTCCCTCGACGATTGCCGAGATCAGAACGATCATGGCCCGGCGCCGCCTCAAGCCGGACGACGTCATGGCCGAACTGGGCTTCCCACCCGACGGCCGCCCGCTTGCCCGGGCGCTGAGCAGCAATGCAAGTCTGAGGCTGTCGGTGATCGCGGGATTGGAGGTGTGGCTCAGGACGAATTCGGGGGAGTGATGCGGAGGGGATGAAGGGCGCTTGGACCTGTGTCTGTGGGCCCTTCTCACGCAATCGCCACATCCCGCTGTCGCGCCGCCGCGCGCAACCTCTCATGCACGCCGCGCGTCGCCGGCGCTATCATATAGCCACTCTCCAGGTCACCGATCATCACCGATTGGTCGCGCGGAGCGGCAAGCCAATGCAGCCCGATCAGGCCGCAGATCAATGCGTCGATCTTGTCCTGGTCGGCCTTCCTCGGCGCCTCGGCGTTTGCCGCTATCAAGCACCATTCGTCCAGGTGCCGCAGCGAGTTCAGCATGCCGAACCGCCTGACCGCTTCGGCGACTGCCTGCCAGTCGCTGATCTTGAAGCGCTTCCGGTTTGCGGGATTGTACTTCGGGGCTGCAAGCCTCGAACAGAAGGTCCCCTCGATTGCAGCCAGCGCCAGAGCCGGAAAAACCTCGATCAGAAAGAGGCCGCCGGCTGCTGCTCGTGCGAGTTCAGGCTCTTCGGTCGCTCCCAAGGCCTGCTTGAACCGCCAGATCGGTGCGCCGTCATCGAACATACCCTTCTTCGACCGGCTTGCAGGCTGGACGCCGCCTCCAATCCAGGAGATCAGCGATCCGGCTACCCTGTCGACGGGACGGGAGCCGGTAAGGTTCGGGACGATCGTTGGCTGATCCAGTGCCACAAGGCACTTCTGGGCATCCTTGCGCTCGCTCTCGATGACATCCAGAGCCTCCGCAAACGAGGCGAGCCGGGGCGCGAGATGCAAATGAGCACCGTCGCGATCCAGACGAATGACGCAGATCGCTCCGGGAGCTTTCGGATTGTCGGTCCAGGCCGAGTCGAAGCCGATGATGGAAATCAAACCGGTGTGCAAGGCCATCCAGCCTCATAAGCTCGGGCGAGCCGGAGTGTAACTAAAGTGAGTGAAAGAAAATCGGACGTCTAGGCCGCTCTTTGGGAGCGGAAACCACTTGGAACCAGAGAGATTATGGCGGAGAGGGGGTCCGCTAAACGACTGATTTTACTGTCTTTGTTGGCAACAAAGTCTTGCGTTTTCCTAATCTTGCGGCAAAATTCCTTAACCATGTTGTTCGCTGTGTCTTTGCTGGCAACGCGAGGGATTAGGAAAACCGTTGGGAAGAAATGCCGCGATTTAAGCTCACAGAGACGAAGATCAGAGCCGCGCTCAAGTCCGGACGACCGGTCAAACTCGGGGACGGCGATGGTCTATGGTTACATGTTCAGTCGAGTGGCACCGCCTCATGGGTGTTTATTTGGACACGGCACAAGTGGCGCCGCGAAATGGGACTCGGCTCGTACGGCAGCGGCGCTCGCCATGTCTCACTCGGCGACGCGAGGGACAAGGCCGAAGCGGTACGCGGCATCCTCGGACGCGGCGGTAATCCGTTCAAGGAATTGCCTGAACGCATTGCCTCAGTGAAGCCGAAGACGTTCGGCGAGTGCGCTGACGAACTTCTTGCAACCAAAGAAAAAATCTTCCGGAATGAAAAGCATAAAGCGCAATGGCGGATGACCTTAGAGGTCTATGCTAAGTCGCTACGCAGGATACCTGTAGGCGAAGTGTCCACCGACGACGTTGTGCGCGTGCTTCGCCCGCTATGGCAGGAAAAGCAAGAGACCGCGTCCCGCCTACGCGGCCGAATTGAGAACGTGCTTGATTATGCCAAAGCGCTCAAGCTGAGAGATGGCGAGAACCCGGCCCGGTGGAAGGGCCATCTGGATCACGTCCTCGGCCAAAGGCAAAAATTGAAACGCGGCCACCATTCGGCAATGCCCTACGTTGCCGTCCCGGACTTCATGGTGAAGCTGAGGAAAACCGAGGGACTTGGCGCTCGTGCACTGGAACTGTGCATCCTGACCGCTGCTCGATCCGGTGAGGTGCTGAACGCACGGTGGTCAGAGATAGACTTCGACGCGGCCACGTGGACCATTCCGGCTGAGAGAATGAAAGCTGGAAAAGAGCACGCCGTTCCGCTTTCCGCTCGTGCACTCGCAATCCTAAAGGAGCTGCACGAGAGGCGTCTTTCCGAGTTCATATTTCCCGGTCAGGCACCTCGGAACCCCATTTCGAACATGGCAATGACGATGGTCATGCGCCGGCTAAAGGCCGATGCCTACACCGTGCACGGGTTCAGATCGAGCTTCCGTGATTGGTGCGGCGACGCGACTAACTTTCCGCGTGACGTGGCCGAGTCGGCGCTGGCACACGTTATCGAAGGCGTCGAGGCAGCCTACCGGAGGGGCTCAGCGCTAGCGAAACGGCGCAAGCTTATGGAGGCGTGGACGGCCTACTGCTCGACCGCCAAAGGCGGCGACAACATGTTGGCGATCAAGCGGCGGACAGGCGGGGGGTAGATAATGACGTCCATGGACACGGAAACGGCAATCAACTTCGTGCAGGCGCAACTGGAGCGCTACTTGCAGGGTGACCTCGATGCGAGCGCGCGTTTGCCGGAAAGGGAAGCCTGGGAAAAAGCCCGACGCTCAGGGATTGTAGAGCCGGATGGGATGGGTCAGTGGCTTCGCCGCCCAGAAACGGGTGAGAGGGCTTTCATTAAGGGACGCCTTCTCGACATGGAGAAACTCGAAGGCCTCGTAAAGGCTGCCGCCGCAGGCGACAAAGACGCCGACATACAGGTATGCGCCATTACAATCCGACTCCTGGAAAATGAACATTCATGGCCAGGCCCACTCCGTGATTTTCAGATTAGTCTTGTGCGTGCGAGGCTACCGAAGACGCGCGGGAACCGCGCTCGGGATTTCCAATACTGCATACAGATATATGGTCTTCAAGAGCATGGCTTTAGTCCTACCAGAAATCGTGCCCTGCATGGCAAAGCCGACGTAGCCGAGTCCGGCTGCTCGATCCTGTCTAAGGCGCTTGCCCGCATGGGCAAGAATGTTCCGGAGCGGACCCTTGAGAGCATATGGGAAAAATATTCTAACATGCTGTAGATCGTACCGGATTTCCTCAGTGCAATTTTGGTACGACCGCCGAGGTACATGGGTATAACTAGGTAAGCCGCTTCAACCAGAGCGGTTTTGTTGAACCAGCCGCTCCAACCGCCGGAGCGGCACATGAAAAAACTCCTAAAACAGCAAGCGGGTCGGATCGACGGGCTCTGTGAGCCACAGGATCGCGAGGCCGCAACGCTCGGCTTCGAGAGCGAAATTGCCAAGCTCAGAAGTGAGGTCGCCAGTTTTACAGCAAATCGGTCAACTGCGCCGCCTCTCGATGCTCCTGTTCTGATCTCCCTCAATCGCGCGTGCGAAATAACGACCTTGAGCCGCACCGCCATCAATCGGTGGCGATCTCTTGGTTTGTTTCCTGCTGCCGTCCCACTCGGCGACAAGCGAGTCGCGTTCGTTAGGGAAGAGGTCGAGGCATGGATCCGTGATCGTGTCGCCGAGCGTGATCAAGCACCATTAGGCGACATCCATACGGAAAGGCCGCTCGCGACTGGGCATGCGGCGGCTTCGAACAGGTTTCAGGGCAAGTCCGGTGACTCTCGAATGCGCCCTCCACCAGGGAACGCGTCAACCTCATGTCGGCACAATGCAATTCAGGCCGCCGACAGACAGACCAGCATCCCCATGCCGAAATGGCAGCCACCGCACAGTGCCCGCGATATGTCGGACGCCGAGCGTGCCCGATGGTGCCTTGATCATGGCGCTGGGAGGCTCTCGCGAGAAGAGCGCGGTTTCCTATTCTTCGTGTCGAAACTGTCTTGCCCGCTAAAAGCCAAACAGCGCCAACAGCTTTCCGACCTGCATGAACGGCTAAGCCGACGGACCTAGAGGTAACGCCATGAAGGGGTTCGCTGCTTGGAAGCTGAGCTTGCTCGACCGCATGTCGGCTGACCGCCGCTTGCCGGCGACCGCCTTCCAGGTGGCCTACCGGTTCCTCCACTACATGGACGCGGCAACTGGCGATTGCTTTCCGAAGCAAGAAACCATCGCCGCCGATCTCGGCGTGACGGATCGCACGGTACGCAACGCGCTCGCCCATCTCCGCGCCTGCGGCTGGCTCAAGATCGAAGAACGTCCGCTGGGTAAGGGACGCGGCAAATCGAATTTCTATCATTTCGAGGACGCGACCACCGGAACCACGCTTCCGGTGAATGGCACGACCACAGGAAGCGCAGTTCCGGTAAATGACACGACCACCGGAAATTCTGCGCAGGACTTCCGGAAATCAGCTTCCGGTGCCTCCCCTATTATAGAACACGTTGAAGATAACACGTTGAACAAGGGGGAGGCGCGCAAGCGCGCTGCCCCCGAGCGCGGCACCCGCATCCCGGAAAATTTCAGCCCTGATCTTTCTGTCGCCTTGGCCGAAGGCATGACGCTTCAGCAGGCGCAACGAAGCGCGCTCAATTTTCTCGACTACTGGAAATCGAAGCCCGGCCCCGACGCCCGCAAACTCGACTGGGCGGCGACCTGGAGGATGTGGGCGCGGAAGGATGCCGCCAAGGCGCAGCGCAACGGGCCGGATCACCAGCAGCGTCGTCTATCCCACATTGCCGATCAAGCCTTCGAAGCGACCCGCGCAGCCTATCTGAGAGAGCAAGGAGAATTGTCCGATGACTCCGAAGACAATAGTGACGGCTCGGCAGGATATATCCCGACAGGCCACCGACGCTGAGAAGCTGACCGTGCTTACCCGTTTCCTGGCGGTTTACCCCTGCCGGGCACCGACCGATTTCAGGCTTATGAAGCCCGCCTACATGCAGGCGCTCGAAGGTGTCAGCCAGTGGGCGCTATTCGAGGCGGAACGGCGGATCAACCAGAACGCTCTCGGTCACGCCTTTATGCCGTCGCCGGCCGAACTGCGTGGCGTGATCGACCGCGTGATGAAGCCGGTTCTCGAACGAGAGCGACGAGCCGCCGAGGAAGCGCGACGCTACGCCTGGCCCGAGGATGAAACGCCACCGCCAGATGAGGCTGCCCGGGCGCGCATGCGTCAGCGTTATCGCCAACATTGCCGCTGGCGGGAGGCGAACAATCCGGACACGCCAAGAGCGAAGCCGACGCCGCCAAGGCCGCCAAGGCGGATACCGGATTTTTCGGAAGAGCGGATCGAAATCAGCGATGCTTTGCGGCGGAAGCTGAAGGCAAAGAACGCAACACCAGAGGATAGATGCTGATGAAGACCTTCGACTATTCCCTCCTCCCGGTCGAAGCCGGGAATGCAGCCCGTGTAGCGGCCGCGCGCATCAACATGCACTTGCGCAACGCAACGAAGGAAATCATCGAAATCGGTCGCGATCTCGCCGAGCAAAAAGAGCGACTCGGGCATGGTCATTTCCTTGATTGGATCGCGGCCGAATTCAATATGTCCGAGCGTTCTGCCCGCAATTTCATGAGCGTCTTTCGACAGTTCGGGGAAACGGCAAAAACTGCCGATTTGCGGCCAAGCGTGCTGTACGCGCTATCGGCCGCTTCAACGCCGCCCGAAATTCGAGAGCAGGCAATCGAGCGAGCCGCTACCGGCGAGACGCTCACGCTCGCCGACGTTAAGGCGATGAAAGCTGCATGGGCGAAGACGGAGAAGTGCAAGCGGACGCCAATCGAAAATTCGCAGAAGGAGGAGCAGGTCAAACAACTGCTCGACGCTTGGAATGCCGCTGGCGATAAAGCCTGCTGGGTATTCCTGCTGCGCACGACCTCACACCGCGAGCTTCGCTAAAGGGGGGAACAGTGGCTGCCACCTCCCGAGAGCGCCAGCGCCGCTACCGTGAACGGCGCAAGGCCGGCCGCCGTGTGATCCGGATAGAGATCGACGAGGTCGCACTTTGCGTCGTGCTGGAGGGGCTGAATCTTCTCGATCCGCAGGACGGGGATGACGACAAAGCAATCGGGCGGGGGCTCACTGAAATGATCCAGGTCCTCTGCCGGGGGCTGGAAGGTGACGCGTAACGGCGCGCCTCCCGGGGATCTGGTAGGATTGGCCAATGACCGAACCGATATCAAACGAAATTGCTTTGCACGAAGCCGCCCACTGCGTGGCGGCCCTCCGGCACGGGATTGGCGTCCGCCACGTGTCAGTTGACGGCGAGGTTGCCCTAAATCCGCCCGGCGACCTTCTGGAACAGGGGCGCCATCACGGAGCCGTCGCCCTGGGATACGCAGTCGTTGCGCTAGCCGGCCAAGCTGCGGCGCATACCACGGAAATGTCGAAATCGGATCAACAGCTTTTGGACCATTCGGTTTTTTTAGGGTCGTGGGGCGACGATCCCAACATAATGCGCCGCGCGCTTTCTGCTCTCGCCGCGCTTTTCGTTATCGACCATCGCGAAGAGATCGAAAAGCTAGCGCTCGTCCTTGATGATCGCCGCAGCATGTCAGGCGCCGAGGTTCAGCAAGTTGTCGGAGTGTGGAGCGGTGACTGATAAGGACGAAGACCGCGAACTCGCCATGGTCGCAGCGCGCGCCGCAGAGATTAAAGCCGGCTTGGATGCCGCCTACTCAATGCAGGAGCTTCGCCGGCCACTGAGTACGCGATGCGTTCACGCGCTCATCGCGGCCACGACGGCCGCTACAGGCGCAAAGCTAACGGCACTCTCTGCCCGAGTTGAGCAACTCGAAGCCGGCGGCGTCCGCTACGCCGGCACCTGGCAGCGAGCCATGCCTTACCAGAAAGGGACGGTCGTCACGAGCGGCGGCAGCATGTGGGTGGCTCTACGAGACACCAGCGAGCGCGAAAAGCCGGGTGGTGCGCCAGATGCATGGCAACTCGCGGCTAAGGCCGCTCGGCCAGTCGTGCGCGCGAAGGCGGCGGGGGGCAATGATGACGTTTGATGACATCGAACAGGTTGATCCCGAACTCGCTGAAGACGGTCTCTCCATCATGTTTTACGGCCACACGCCCGACGAAGACCAGACCTTCACCTGGTCGATTAGTCTGCCTATCCCGATAACGGTGGATACATTCCTAGTGTCAGAGTGGCGCGAGGTTGGATGGCTGTATTTCAAGACGCACGAGTGATGAGCGACGCACGCACCCGTCCGCCCCGAACGACCGCCAGTAGAAGGGCAAGCACTCTATTGGCAAAGCGACTTTAACGTAAGCATTCCTATGTGGATGGCGTAGGCAAAATACCAACCGCAATCAGCCGAATCACCTCACCAGTTCGGTCGCGAACAAAATAGGTTTGCAGGTAAACAAGATCGCGCTTCATGTTATCTATAAGCGTCTGCCTCATGGTGGGAAGAATGTCATAAGGAATACTAAAGCTAATAGTTTTGGTTCCATTCTCAATTTTAAGCTTTCCCCACCCATTATCCTTGTTGAATTGAGTGATGTCGCCGAGTATCGGAGTGATATCTTCATCAACTATAGCCGTCTCGATTTCCTCAGCCATTTTTCGATCGAGAAAAAGAACAGGACGTGTCTGTGCGTGCGCGGAGGACCTAACTTCAAGAGTATTGGCGCTCTTTCTCAGTGCTGTTGCCATCTCGCTTATCAGCGGTGCCGACATTGCAATCAACTTCTGGCCCCGCGCAAAATCGATGCGAGATATCGCGGTTTTACTCTCGATTAAACGCCGCTCGCGATGCGATTCCGCAATACGACGCTTTACCAGATCCTGAACCGGCACCGGCAAACCAGCAGTGAGTGATTTACCTGCCATCACGTCCTCTACCAATTGATCTAGTGCCGAAATGGCAACTGAATAGGTTTCCTCGTCCGCGGGAGGTCCGTCGCCACTCGCAATCGGTGCATTGGTGAGCGTTGTTTCATCGATCTTCTCGACAATTCGCTCACTAACGTAAGCAATCAGGTCGGCTAGCGATATTTTGATAAATTGATCCTCGGCGGCATCTTGACCCGGATCCTCAACATTAATGTTGAATGAGCCAGCCGCTTGACTGGTCAGTTGGATGTTAAAGTTGGAATTGGCTGTAATTTTCTGAACAAACTTCCCCCCTTGTCGGAACTGCGCCAACTTAACCATGAGTCGCGCGGCGGCGTATTGGAAGCGCGCAGATTCGTAGAAGTTCATTCGATGAGAATCGGCAAGAGCGCCTTCAAAATGAAACGTCAAAGTCTCGGGCATAAATAGAAATTCCCCTCTAGGATGCGCTCTGCGTCCCTGCTAACCATGATTGTAATTGCACCTTGCGTGTCTTATTTCAATCCTGCTTCACCCGCGGAGATTACTTTGAGGTTGAAGCATAGCTCAAAAGAGAAAAAATGAACGAAATCAGCATAGGGGCGGTCGGTGCCGCCGCAATCGCGGGCCTCGTATCGCTCTTGGGGCTAATAATTGGGAAAGAGCAAAAGGTATCAGAATTCCGACAGGCGTGGATTGACGAATTACGAAAATGCCTTGTCGCCTACCTTGTGAACATCAATGCTATTTGTGATGCACTGCGGCTGAAGAATGCAGGGAAATCGATCGATGACACAGCCCTGCTCGCAAATTACAAATCGCTCAATGAGGCAAGCCACGGGATCACTTTGCGAGTTAACGCGACGGAGGTTCCGGCGAAAGCACTTCGGATGTCGATGTCGGAATTCGAGATCCTTGCAGAAAATAACGCCAGCTTAACGCCCGAAAAAATCCGGGACGTCGAAATGAGGTTTATTGATGCATCTAAGGAGTTGCTGAAGTTTGAGTGGAATCGCGTAAAGCGAGGAGAAAAGACTTTCGTTTGGACGAAACGGATTGTCACCTTGATGATCGTCGCGATGCTTGTGATCCTTGCGTATGCCTGGGCGACCGACGAAAAGGCCGAGGGCGGTACGAGGGGCGATGGACTCGGCTTCCAGTTGGTCCAATTGGAGCGCTTCCCTTTCATGTTGATCGTACCCACATGACCGAGCCAGCAACGGGCCCCTCAGAATTAAACTCCATCAAATTGTGATAGAATGGAGTGAGGCAATGCATCCCGCAGTTGCCATGCCACAGTTATCGGTGTCTCGCCGGTCCAATCTTTGAAATCCACCTCACCACAATAGATAAACGGTGCCGGCTTCGGTCCGATCTTCTTAGTCTTGCGGACCAATAAATGGACATGAAGGCCCAACGCTCGATGGCTGCGGATCATTTCGCCATGCTTCGAGGTTTGCCGAGTTCTGTTCTGGCTTTGCCAGGAGAATTCCTTAGCCGAGATAAAGTGGTCGGTGTATCGGTGCTCATCCATCATCCCCTCCTTCTCCAACGTTACAAGCAGGAAGATATGAGGGGGCTTCGGCACGAAGCCAGCATTCCATGTGGCTTGATCGAATATGAGGCCATAAGCTGCGGGGATGGCCTCGCGGGAGTAGCGCTCCCAGAGCTTGAGACCGTCTCCACCCTGGCTCGCCGCTCCCAACGGTTCCATTGTCCATCGGCCGTCCTGCACGCGTAGGCGCACACGGTCGGATTTGCCTGGCAGTCCGGCGTCTTCGCCAAACCACGACCTCAAAATACTCGGAAGCTCGTTCCAGCCATCGCCTGTAGACCGCACAACGTTGATCGCGACTTTTGCGACAGTCGCGGTCATGGCACGGTTCTCAACGATAATCTCCAAAGCCCCTTCTTCAAGTGGACGAGAACCCGACGCAGGCGGCAAAAAGAGGATGGGCTGTCCTCCCGTGTTTCGCGACACACGGCAGACGACGTCTGCTCTAGGCGCACCGCTTCGTAAGAGGTATTGCGCCAGGCGCCAATCGAGAACCTCTCGAAGAAGTCGCCCGAGCGCCGATGGGTCGACGAGGTCGAATGCGAAACCAAACTGATCTCCGTCAAGCCGGAAGAAGGGGACGCCGCTGGTCCCCCGCGCACTTAGGAACGCGTTGATTGGATTCTGAAGCAGCAATTTCTTGAGTGCGGCTTTATCCGAAAGATCAACTGAAAAGTCCTTCTGGAGGCTGTGCATACGCGATGCGACGGCGGCTACGCGTCGGGTGAGGTCGGCCAGGGTTGTCTTTGCAATAAGATCGTCGCCATCGAGTAGAGCTAATAGCAGAACGATCTTATAGCTTCGAGTTGTCTCCGTCTTCTCGATACTTGTGAGGAAGTCTTGATAAGAACCCCAGGACGCCAACTCTGATTCGTCCAATCCTCGCATCCGATCAACGAAACGAAGCCATGACCGCTCGCTGTTGCTTCGCGGATTCAAGCCGGCATGAAACGCCTCCACCGCCGTTGGCCGAATTCCGTGCCTCTCCTTGAAGTCTCTGTAGAAATCCTCCAGAGCGCTTTCGGTGCTAGTCGGCTTGAGAAGCTGCTTTAGGATCTCGATTGTCGCGAGATCATAGGTGACGTCGCAGCCTGCAGGCAGGCTGATGCGGTCGGCTACCAGTTCATCAAGGATCTCTCTGAGTCGACCGCTTGTTGCGGCATCTTGATTTGCGAGCGCGGCAATCGCGCGGAGCTTCATCAGAAATGCGCGATGATTACCGATATAATCGATGACCGTGAGTCGATCCTTACCAGAGGACTTTCGCAGCCCGCGCCCGAGTTGCTGCATCCAGATGATTGTCGATTCTGTTGGTCGAAGCATCAGGACGGTGTCAATGCTCGGCACATCAACGCCTTCATTGAAAATATCGACCGCAAAGACAACTGAAAGTTCACCCGCCTCAAGCTTTTGTAGAGACGTTGCGCGGGGCGAAGAGTTGGGACCAGAGTGGACTGCAACAGCCCCAACTCCGTTGCGGACGAAAAAATCCGCCATGAAATCGGCATGTTTCTGGGAACAGCAAAATGCGATACAGCGTTCGCCGCCATGTTTGTGAAATTGTTCGAGGGCATTTTTCGCCCGCGCCTCAGTTGCCACCGCCGCTGTCAGTTCTGTGAGATCGAATTGAGCATTCCGCCAAGGAATGTTGCGGTAGTCCACCTCGTCGGGAATGCCGAAATAATGGAAAGGGCAGAGGTGGCCGCCCTCAATTCCTTGATGAACTCCAGCCTGGAAAACGAGGTTCTCTTGGCAAAGACCTAGGAGGTCAGCGCCGTCCGTGCGTTCCGGTGTTGCTGTAAGTCCGAGAAGGAACTTTGGTTCAAAGTAATCGATCACACGGCGATAAGTGCCTGCAGCGGCATGATGGAACTCGTCGATAACAATGTAGTCGAATTCCTGCGGCCTGAATCGGGAGAGGTGATTTGCGCGCGCGAGCGTCTGGATGGAGGCAAATTGTAGGTCAGCATTGATGTTCGGCTCTCCGGAAAGACGTCCAATTCGCGCGTTCGGGCGAACGCGGCGGAAAGTCTCTACTGCCTGGTTCAGGATTTCCTCGCGATGGGCAATAAACAAGATCCGTTGAAATTCACTCCGGTTGCTGTCAAAGGCGGCGAGCCAGGTCTTCCCCAGGCCCGTGGCAAGAACTATTAAACCAGCCGTGAACCCATCCTCGCGCGTTTGAGCCAATGCGGTGAGCGCCGCACGCTGGATTGCGTGTGGTTCGGGAGGAGGAAGCAGTGCCTCGAATGGCACCCCGGCATCATGCCAATCGGGAGCGCCACGACGTCGCTCGTATAAGTCAATCCAATCAGGGGTTATTGGCCGGGAAGCATTGTCGTTGAACAACTCTTCAAAACGGCTTCGAATTTCTGAGAAGCCTGCTGAGTCAAGGCTTGAAACAACTTTGTAATTCCACTCGATTGATGTGGTCAGGGCGGTTTCCGAGAGATTGGAACTGCCTACGAAGGCCACTCCATCCGTGCTGGTAAGGAAGCTATATGTCTTGAGGTGAAACCCCCTAGAGCGCGCTGCTTCGTAGACGCGTAGGGTAAGATCGCCCTCTAAGTCGTCTAGCCGGCGAAGAGCAACTGGCTCCGTCACGTCTAGGTAGTCACCGACAAGAACCCGAGCCCGTCCCCCGCGCGCCAGGAAGTCCCTCAAGTGTTCAACGATAAGTCGGGCACCGCTGTCGAGCAGAAAGGCCACGGCAATGTCGCAGAGAGTTGCTTGATCCATGTGAAAGATCAGGTGAGGCAGAAAGTGGTCTGTTCCGCCGGTGATCAGCCGTTGCTGTTCAACTTCAGAGGGGGACGGCGGCGAGAGATAGTTCCCTTTTCGGGGTATCACGTGACGGACGCCACCGCGTGGATTCGGAACGTCGCCTGAGTAGCGGGGGATGACGTGAAGGTGGAAGTGGAAGACCGTTTGCCCCGCAGCCTCCCCGAAGTTGAATCCGACGTTGAATCCGTCGGGTGCATGGCGGCCCTTTATTTCCGCGATGCCGTGGTCGACGGCTCTCCAAATCGCGTCCTTTTCCGCGTCTCGCAACTCCTCCCAAGTCGCCGCATGTCGTCGAGGAACAATAAGCAAATGGCCCGGCGAGACGGGGAAGCCGTCCCAAATAGCAACAAGATACTCATTGGAAAACGCAACACGGCTGACCTCGATGGCACAGAACGGGCATGAACTGGTCATATGAGGCGCGATCCTTGAGGGTTTTGAGCCGGTTGCGGGAGTATGCCTGGATTGAGGGACGCAACCTATAGGTTCGCAGCGCTTTTCCACATCCCGTTGATATCTTCGTTGGAACGGACGTGGCGCGAAACGACCAGTCTTTCCAGCGTGGTGCTCGCGAATCAGTTCATGATCGCGCCAATGATAGCAATCGCGAAAAATACGATGATGCCTAAGACGATCCTGATCCAATCATCAACCGTAGTCGCAGGCGGCGGCGGATAGACGACGTTCGGCGCGGAAGGTTCGGCATCGGCCTTCCACCAACCTTTTTGCCAACGGGCATTGCGAGGATCACGGCAGGTATAGGGATTATAGTTGCGCGGCGTGCCAGACAGGCGAGCGTGATAGCCATCGCGGTATTCCTGCGAAGCATTGGCGCGGAACTGGACATGTGATGCGGAAACGCCGGACGCTTCGGCGCGATCAATCAGCCGCACGAGGTCGTCGAGACTGGCGGTCGCTTTGCTCGAAAAGTCTGTCCATTTCGGGTCCCAGGCTATCGCCTGCAATTCCGCGATGATCGGCGTAAACTGATCGCGCATAGTCCTTGCGGCCCCCAGCTCGTTGCCGCGCAGGTCGCTGTTGATCAGCCCCGAATTAACCTTGGTGACCATCATTTCTAGGTCTTTAATCATCGTCTGCAAGGCAGACACGACATCCGCATCGCTATCGTTGTCGCGCTGCGCTGCGGGAAATTTGACTATGTTTGTCATTTGCTTCTCCTTCATTTACAACCGACCCGTCGCGGTCGCGGTGCAGCTTCGATGAATAGCCTGGATCGGCGGCATAGACCGGCGCTGCTCCGGCGGCGCGTGCCTCTGCGCAATTTGCGATAGGATGCGCTGGTCGTATGTGGCGTGCGACCGCAGTTTCCGGCTTGGCGGCTTTCGACTTTCGCCTCTAGAACCGGTCTTCGAGCTGCGCGTCCGGACCGCACCAGTGGCGCAACCGGGCGAGTTTCGCATCCTTCCCAGGCTGATACGGAAGCGCGACGCCATCGCGGATCATCTGCTGGCCGATGTTGACGCCGCCAACGTGGACCTTAGCGAGTGTCCGCCCGTAGCGATCTGTGCCGGTCGCCTCGTAGGTTACCGTGCCGCTGTCGAGTAGAGAGCGAAGGTGTTCCTTGGCCGCAAGACCGAGGACCAGTTCATTCTCACAGCGTGACCTGAACGTCTCCGGCGTGTCGAGTTCCATTATCCGGATCGTGATGCCATTCATGCGGATGGTATCGCCGTCGATGATGTTGATGTTGTCCCCCGCCGTGGCAGAAGTCGCAGCGAGAGGACTTGTCGCGACGGCGAGCGCCGCGATGACAAGAAGACGTTTATGCATTGTCGTGATCCAAAGAACCCATGAAGATGGCCGGACGCCTTCTTGTTATTCGCAAGCGACACCGTCGCCGTCCCGGTCGAGCTTGCGGCTATAGCCTGGCTCACCTGCACGGATCGGTGCAGCACCGGCCGCGCGTGCGGCGGCACAGTTCTGAAAGTAAACCTCGCCGCTTTCGGTCGAAGCCTGGCGGTCCTTGTTCGTCTGAGCCTTTGCGGAAAGATCGCCGACAAAGAGGCTTAGGAGGGCCGCTGCGGCGGCCGTAACCTTTTTCTTCATTCAGCAGCCTCCGGCACCGCCACGAGTTTCACAGCTGTTCCTGTGGCCACCACCAGCACCATGCCGCCTTTGCCGCCACCTGAGAGTTCGGTGAAATCAAGGTCCACGCCGACGATAGCATCCGCGCCGAGGCGTCCGGCTTCGATCATCAATTCGTCGAACGCAGCTTTGCGGGAATCAGCAAAGACTTTCTGCTGCGCGTCGGAGCGCCCGCCCACGATATCGCGGACACCAGCGAAGATGTCGCGAAAGACATTCATCCCGAACGCAACTTGCGATGAAACGATGCCGAGCGGTTCGGTTATCTCTCGGCCCGCAACATTCGGCGTCGTTACCATAATGATCGGCGTTACTGACTTGCGGAACCGAGTAACATATTTGCGCTCGTCTTCGGCGCAATGGCGGCAATAACCGATGTCATTGACGTATTCGATTTCGAGCGTGGTGACGCGCGTTTGACATGATCTACAATAGGGCATTGTTAGTTCTCGTTTTCAGCCTGTTTTGGCCCTCGAGGCCATAGTGCGAAGGTTCGCTAGCCGTAGGCAGGAACTTCGCTTGTCCGGCATAGAGTTTAGAGAATCTTGCATCTGCCAGTATATTCGGCCAGATGGCTTAGGCTGTTAGTCACCGAGTCACCGCCGGGGGGAGCGTTCAAACCCGAGCGCGGCGCCCGTTGCCGGACCCGCGAGGCCCTCATGCGCGGATTTTTTTCGCCGCGCTAAGAAATGGCGAGCCGACGTAGCCTGCATAGGTTGGCTATCTAGGTGCATCAAAGGTCGCAGTACGCAATGCTGTTGTTGTTGCTGTATGGCGACTTAATACGGAACGTCCATCCGGCGTCAAAATCGAGGCCCTTTTGCCGGAGTAACCCCGCTATCTGGCCGCATAGTTTCCTTGCCTCCGAACTGCTCATGTCGAGCGTAGCAGTCACTGACGAATCCCAGCCGGAAACTACACAAGGTTGACTTCCCATCCCGGTGCTGTCGACAATACTGCACACTGCATAGGCGTTGTTCACGCTATTGTTCACGCCGGCCAAAGCGCCCGAAGGAGCCATGCCGGCGAACAAAAGAACCGTCCAAGCTAGTTGCGACCTCATCGAAGTATCCTCGCGGCATTGCACTTGGCGCGCAAACCAATCAACCAAAGATAAGTTCCGTCAAATTGATGACCTCTTATGAGGGTACTAATTGGCTAAGGGCACGGGCCTTTTGACCCGGCCAAAATCGCGATTATTTTTCTACCGCTATGGGAAAAGCAGCACGATCAAGAGGAAGGCCGGCTCATGAGCCGGATGTAATGAAGCGACGTTTCGTCGAGGCAATGGCTGGTGCGGCTATGCCTCAAGCCGAAATCGCAGCGGTGATCGGGGTGACGGAGCCGACATTGCGCCGCCATTATCGCTGCGAACTGGCCCGGGGCGCTGCAAGAGTCGAGGCAAAGCTCGCCATTCACCTGCTCCGTCTAGCCAGCGGTAACGGCGGTACTGCGCTGAGAGCAATCACTTTCACGTTGCAATGCAGGTTCGGTTGGTCGCGATACGCACCTCCGCCTCACTGATCGGTTTATGGCCGGTGTCAACGGTCGTCCTCTACACTGTCTTGCAGGGGAGACGGCCCAAGAACCTTGGAGCGAATTTTATTTCCTCTTTTTCTTGGCTCCAGCCTGCACTGCCTCGACACGTGTTATCAACTGCTCCAGTTCGTCGGGTTCCGGCATGCCGCCCCCAAACTCGTCGGAAGTTGAATGTGCGTCAATCAAGCGAGAAATGTCATCCTGGAGTTTACAGATCTCGTCCGCAATTTCGTTCGACCAATCAATTTCCTTAAGGTTCCCGATCCGCACCTGCTCATCCCAGCGTTTGACGGTGCCTTTCAGAACATCACGAATAATGATCTCTTCGAGGGTATTGCGAAGAGTGGAGGCACCCGCTCGTACGTGGTCGACCCGCGTACGGCCAATCGACTTTCTGGCCTTTGCTAGAAATTCTTTTGCTCGATGAGGCGTTTTGTAGACGTCAGAGTTAGCCGGGCATTCATCATGCATGACGTGGCCCGGCGCGCCGTCTTCGCCCCGATCAACCCAATGAGTGGTGATCTCAATGCCGTTTGCTTTGGCGGCATCCAACAGGTTACTCATGAATACAAGATCATGCGTAAACACAATGACTTGGCGAACCTTCGCTTCTCGCGATAGGCGGCCCGCGATTTTCTTTTTGCGCTTGTGGTCGAGCGACGTTACCGGATCATCGAGGACGATTCCTGCTGAAGTGGGATTGAGATTCACTTCTGTCAGAAAGTCGGCGAGAGCGACGGCGCGCTGCTCACCCTCACTCAAAATTTCATGGGGTCGACGACCGCCCTGCATCTGGAGACCTCTCAGGGTCTGTCCACCGCGGCCACGAGCCTTGAACTCTACGGGCAACGCTGCGCTTACTTCGTGGCATTCGACCTTGAGGCGATCTTTGTATTTGCCCTCGATAAGTATTTGGAAAAGCTCCTTCTGCTTGTCCGTAACAAAGCGCGTCGTCAGTGACCTCTTCGCGGTTAATGCCTTCTCGAGCCACTTAAGATCGCCGATGAAAGTGCAAATCTCCTCGATGTTCTGAGAGAGGACTTGCTTATGACGTAGCTCCACGTGCTCAGCCATCCTTGCCGCCAACGCCGCCTCTACCGAGTTCCCTTGAAGCTGCACTATCTCCGCTTCAATGTTTTGGCGCCAACTGCAGATATCCCCGCCGATACCGACCAGATCGTCCTCCGGCAGAGCCTCTGCCGACCTCTCCAGATATGCAATTATATGGGCACGCCGCGCTGTTGCGCGCGCCACAAACTCATCAATGGCCCTGACAAGCGCAGGAGTCAGCTTCAGCAAATCAGCGCGGACCCGCCCCTCCTTCGGTAGCAGGTCGAGATCAATTGCGTTCAGAGCCTCGATCACGCCATTCAGGGCCGTATTTGCTTCCTCTGCCGCTAAACGGGATTCATCGTCAAGGAAGCTCCAAAATCGGCGTATCAGGGACGCCGAAGGTTCGTCCAGGGGGCGATGACACAGAAGGCACGGGTCGCCCGCAACTGGATAGTTGTCTTTCTCCGCTCTTCCGAACGTGCGTGCGGACTTTGCAAAACGCTCCCACTCCGCATCGCCTGTTCTTGATAACTGCGCATTGCCAATTTTACCTAGAGATGCAGCCATGGCGGCTGCAATTTTCAGTTTGAGTTGCTCAAGCCGCTGTTTGAAGGCGGTGCATGCGTTCTCACCTAGCTCTTGCGCGATCCGCTTTATGCGAGACTCGAGGGCAGCAACGTCGCGCTTCGCTGCCTCCCGCTGTGCGATTAAATCGGCGGGTGACTTTGAGCGCAAATCGGCAATCTGCCCGTCAATCTCGGAAAGACGCACTGATTCAGCCTCGCCGTAAACAGCAAGTTTTCTTAGGCCGTCGGTATCCGTCTCTTTCGAAAGCCCCTCCACCTGGGCTTTAATCGCGCTCGTTCCGAGAAACATGTTGACGAACTTGTTGGGGGCACGGCGTTTGGCAATGTCAGCGTCCAGGCGCATGCCAATTTCGTCGATTACGCGGACGACCTCGTCGAATACGTCAAAGCCGACTGGTTGAAATCCGAGAGGCGTTTCTTCGGCAAGATGGACTCGTGCGATGGCGGAGTCGAACACGCTTACACGCCGCAACACCGTATGTTCGTTACCGACCTCCACAGATAGCGTTTCAACCTCCCCTTGTCCGCGGCTGATATCAATGTCGAAGCGCGCGGGTCCGCTTGTAGCCGAGGAATCGTATACGTTCGGAAGAATTTCCTGCTTAGAGCGACTGAAGCAGGCGGAAGCAAGCATGCGGGCGAAACCACTCTTACCTGCGCCATTGTGACCATAGATGATGGTCAGGCCTTCGCCGAATTTTAGCTCGGAGGTAGTCGGAATAGCATTAATTCTGACCGGATTCTTGATGCCTTCCAATGACAGCGGCGAGGTGTCTGCGGAGTCTGGCCTCCCAGTAATAGACGCAGGAATCAAAGGCAGGTTATCTGGAGCGGTTCCAAGTCCCACACCCACCAGGTACAATGCATAGGCTTCATCGATACGCTCGCCAGAGAGACCTCCGTCTCGAACCGCATAAGCTACAGTGTATTTTTGCCAGTCAGGTAACGATTTCCCCCAGCCGTCCAACGCATCCCATATGCTGATCGTCGTTCCACCTGCAACAGCCGTCATTCCCCAGTTCTCCCTCAAGTAGCAGCCTACCGACTGTTCTACTCAGTGAAGGGCAGCGACTGCAATCCTTGAAGACGGGCAAACCACGGATCGTCCGGGCAAACCCCATCGCGGGGCCGTGCTACTCCATTCAGGTGACGCGCCTCCTCGCTGACAGATATGACTCGGCTCAACGACAAGTGACCCGGACTCCGTTCGGAAGACACTTAGGAAAGGACCCGATTCTAGAGCAAGTTTTTACAGGAAAACAGCAGTTTAGCACGGCGTCGTGGCGGAGAGGGGGGGATTCGAACCCCCGATGGGCTTGCACCCATGCCGCATTTCGAGTGCGGTGCATTCAACCACTCTGCCACCTCTCCGCGGGGCCGGTTGGCGCTTTTGAGCGCGGCCGGTTCATAGCGGCAGTTTCTGCCGCTGGCAAGGGCTTGCTATAAGAATATCTGCGATATGGTGGCTTTCGCCTTGACAAGCAAGGGCCGTTCCCGTAATCCGCGCCATGAGGTGGTGTGGGCTTAGCCCGTGCCGCGCCGGGTAAGTGTTTGTGCCCGTTCACTGGCGAAGGTCGAGGGTTTCCGAGGCGCTTCGCTCCACGTAGCGACTGACAAAAAGACGGCCTTGTCTTCGGGCAAAGAGCCGGTCCGAACATGAAAGGACAAAATATGTTCGCAGTCATCAAGACCGGCGGTAAGCAGTACCGCGTGGCGGCCAATGACGTTATTACCATCGAAAAGCTGGAAGGCGTTGCTGGCGACAAGATCGAATTCACCGAGATCCTGATGGTCGGCGTCGGCGCCGATGCCACCATCGGTGCTCCGTTTGTAGAAGGTGCCGTCGTCAGCGCCGAAGTCGTGGATCAGGGTCGCGCCAAGAAGGTCATCGCCTTCAAGAAGCGCCGCCGCCAGAACTCCAAGCGCTCGCGCGGCCATCGCCAGCATCAGACGATCGTCCGCATCCTGGACATCGCTGCTGCCGGCGGCAAGGCGAAGAAGGCTTCGAAGAAGACCGAAGCCGCCGCTGAAGCTGCAAACTGAGTTCCGGGATCGAAGGTTTAAAGGAGAACACCAATGGCACACAAGAAAGCTGGCGGTTCGTCGCGTAACGGTCGCGATTCCGAGTCCAAGCGCCTTGGCGTGAAGAAGTTCGGCGGCGAAGCCGTCATTCCAGGCAACATCATCGTGCGCCAGCGCGGCACGAAGTGGCATGCCGGCGCCAATGTAGGCCTCGGCAAGGACCATACGATTTTTGCGCTTACGACGGGCAACGTGGACTTCCGCAAGAAGGCCAACGGCCGAGTCTACGTGTCTGTAATGCCGAAAGCCGAAGCAGCGGAATAAGCCGGTAGCGCTCTAAAACAGCCGGCGTCTCATCGACCCGGCTGACCCACCGCAAGGTTCAAAGGCCAGACTTCAAAGGGGAGATGGGGCGATACCCAACTCCCCTTTTCGCATGTCTGGAGGAAGAACCATGCAAACCGAGCTCGCCAGGGAAGACCAATCCCGGTCTCCCGAACAAAGGCTGAGGCCTCAGCGGTCAAGGACCGATTGCCCGATATTGTTATCGCCGAGGCTCGTTTTGCGCGCGCCCCATGAAGACGATATCGACGCCCTTGCCCATCTTGCCAACAATGCCAACATCGCCAACATGGTCTCGCGCATGCCGCACCCCTATACGACGGCGGATGCGGCCGATTTCGTGCGACGCGCAAAAGCCGGCACGATTGGCAAGTGCGTCTACGCGATCACGAAAGCGGACAATGGCGCATTCCTCGGCTGCTGCGGCGTCGAGCCGCACGCCGACGAAAGGACCGTCGAGCTCGGCTATTGGCTGGGCGAGCCCTACTGGAACCAGGGCTATGCGACGGAGGCGGCACAGACCCTGACCGACATGGCCTTCCGCACCCGCGACATCGACCAGATCGATGCGCGCTGCCGGGTCATGAACATCGCGTCGCGACGGGTCATCCAGAAGTGCGGCTTCCAGTTCCAGGGGTCCGGCATGGTCGGCAGCCTGGCGCTCGGCGGCATGGTCCCGGTCGAATGGTACCGGCTCGACCGCAAGACCTGGGTCTCCTTGAGAAGCTGGGGAGGTGTCCGATGAACGCCCTGGTCACAGAGCGCGCCCGGGCCGTCGCCCGCCCCGGCCCCGGCCCTGCGCCGGTCATCGAAACGGAACGGCTGCGGCTGCGGCCGCACCGGCTTTCCGATGCGGCGGCCATCGCCGAGTCGCTTGGCGATTTCCAGGTGGCGCGGATGCTTTCGCGCGTTCCGGCGCCTTACCACCACCAGGATGCGCTCGACTGGCTCAACCGCCAGACGGCCGATATGCTGCCGGACTGGACGCTCGCCATCACCACCCCGGGCGACGACGTCCATATCGGCTGCATCGGCATCGAGCTCCGGCACGGGCAATGGCATGTCGGCTACTGGCTGAACCGGTTCTACTGGGGCAAGGGACTGGCGAGCGAGGCGGTTCATGCCGCGGTCGAACGCTTCTTCCGCCGCATGCCGGAAACGGTGCTGCATTCGGGCGTCTTCGCCGACAACCCGGCCTCGCTCAAGGTGCAGGAAAAGCTCGGCTTCCGGATCACCGGCTGCAGCCAAGTCTATGCGCTCGCCCGCAATGCGATGGTCGCGCATATCGAAACCCGGCTTGCGGCCGAGGACCTGCGCCGGCCGGACTGAGCGGATACGGAACCCCGCCAGTACCGCTCCTGGCGGGGTTTTTCATGTCGATAATCTTTGACCTCTGCCGGAAGCGCCTATATCGATGGCGCAAAAGCAGAGCGGGATCGGGAACGTGCGCGGGCTGCCCCGCATTCCGTCCTCAACCTGAAGCGATCACGCAGAAATGGCGAACCGATGAAATTCCTCGACGAAACGAAAGTCTATATCCGGTCAGGGGATGGCGGCGCGGGCGCCGTTTCCTTCCGTCGCGAGAAGTTCATCGAGTTCGGCGGCCCCGACGGCGGCGACGGCGGTCGCGGCGGCGATGTCTGGGTGGAAGCCGTCAACGGCCTCAATACGCTCATCGACTTTCGCTATCAGCAGCATTTCAAGGCCAAGACCGGCACGCACGGCATGGGCCGCAACCGTACCGGCGCCAAGGGCTCCGACGTGACGCTGAAGGTGCCGGTCGGCACCCAGATCTTCGAGGAAGACAACGAGACGCTGATCGTCGACATGGTGGCGGAAGGGCAGCGCTACCGGCTCGCCGCCGGCGGCAATGGCGGCTTCGGCAATGCGCATTTCAAGTCCTCCACCAACCAGGCGCCGAGTTGGGCCAATCCCGGCCTCGAGGGTGAGGAGAAGACGATCTGGCTGCGGCTGAAGCTGATTGCCGATGCCGGCCTCGTCGGCCTGCCGAATGCCGGCAAGTCGACCTTTCTCGCCGCCTGCACCCGGGCTCGGCCGAAGATCGCCAATTATCCCTTCACGACGCTGCATCCCAATCTCGGCGTTGCGACCATCGACGAGAAGGAATTCATCATCGCCGACATTCCGGGGCTGATCGAAGGGGCGCATGAGGGCGTGGGCATCGGCGACCGCTTCCTCGGCCATGTCGAGCGCACCCGGGTGCTGCTGCATCTCGTCTCCGCGCAGGAAGAGGATGTCGCCAAGGCCTACAGGACCGTGAAGCACGAGCTCGAGGCCTATGGCGGGGGGCTCGAGGAGAAGCCCCAAATCGTGGCGCTGTCGCAGATCGACGTGCTGGACGAGGAGGAATTGAAGGCGAAGGCCAAGGCGCTCGGCAAAGCCTCAGGCACGCCGCCGCTCCTCATCTCCGCCGTGACCAATAAGGGCATGACGGAGGCGCTGAGAGCATTGCGCAGCGTCATCGCCGCGGCCAAGGCGGGCGAAGAGGAAGCTTAAGCATGACCAAGGCCCGCAAAGCGCTCGAGAAATACCGCCGGGTCGTCATCAAGATCGGCTCTGCACTCCTCGTCGACCGTAGGACGGGGCTGAAGAAGAGCTGGCTCGACGCGCTCTGCGCCGATATTGCCGCCCTCAGGGCCAAAGGCGTTGAAGTGCTGGTCGTCTCCTCGGGAGCGATCGCGCTTGGACGCACGGTGCTCGACCTGCCCGCGGGCGCGCTGAAGCTCGAAGAGAGCCAGGCGGCCGCCGCCGTCGGCCAGATCGTGCTGGCGCGTGCCTGGTCGGAGAGCCTCTCGACCCATGCGATTATCGCCGGGCAGATCCTCCTGACGCTCGGCGACACCGAGGAGCGGCGGCGCTACCTCAATGCCCGCGCGACGATGGGCCAGCTTCTGAAGCTCGGTTCGGTGCCGATCATCAACGAGAACGACACGGTCGCGACCACTGAAATCCGCTATGGCGACAACGACCGGCTCGCAGCCAGGGTCGCGACCATGGTCGGCGCCGATCTCCTGGTCCTGCTCTCGGATATCGACGGGCTCTATACCGCGCCGCCGCATCTCGATCCGAACGCCCGTTTCCTCGAAACGGTCGCCGAAATCACGCCCGAGATCGAGGCAATGGCGGGCGGCGCTGCCTCCGAGCTTTCGCGCGGCGGCATGCGTACCAAGATCGACGCCGGCAAGATCGCCACCACTGCCGGCTGCGCGATGATCATCGCCTCCGGCAAGCCGGATCATCCGCTGGCCGCGATCGAGGCGGGCGCGCGCTCGTCCTGGTTCGCGCCGTCGGGCTCTCCGGTGACCGCCCGCAAGACCTGGATCGCCGGACAGCTCCTGCCGGCCGGCTCGCTCACGATCGATGCCGGAGCGGAAACGGCGCTGCGCTCCGGCAAGAGCCTGCTGCCGGCCGGCGTCCGGCAGGTGACGGGAAGCTTCAGCCGCGGCGATACGATTGCGATAATCGGCGCTTCCGGCCGCGAGATCGCCCGCGGGCTTGCCGGCTACGATGCCGACGAGGCGCGCCAGATCGCCGGCAAGAAGTCGGCCGAGATTGCCGCTATCCTCGGCTATGCCGGCCGCACCGCCATGGTGCATCGCGACGATCTGGTCATGACGGCTCCATCGGGCGCGCGCCTTGTAGAAGAAAGCGACGAGGGAAAGGGCAAGCTCCATGCTTGAGACGGCCGAAAAGGACAAGGACGTCAACGCGATGATGCTGGAGATCGGACGCCGCGCCAAAGCGGCCGCCCGACCGCTCGCGACCGCAAGCGCCGAGCGCAAGCATGCGGCACTCGTCGCCATGGCAGGCGTCATCGTCGCACGGACCGCGGAAATCCTCGGCGCCAATGCGCTCGACCTCGAAAACGCGCGCGAAAGCGGCGTCGCCAGCGCCTTTATCGACCGGCTGACGCTGACGGAAAGCCGCATTCGCGACATGGCGGACGGCATCCGCGCAATCGCCGAACTCAGGGATCCCGTCGGCGAGGTGATCTCCGAGTGGGACCGCCCGAACGGGCTCCACATCGAACGGGTGCGGACGCCCCTCGGCGTGATCGGCGTGATCTATGAGAGCCGGCCGAACGTCACTGCGGATGCCGGCGCGCTCTGCCTCAAGGCCGGCAATGCGGTGATCCTGCGCGGCGGATCCGACAGCTTTCACTCGTCACGGGCGATCCATGCCTGCCTGACCGAAGGATTGAAGGCTGCGGGCCTGCCGGAAGATGCGATCCAGATGGTGCCGGTCGCCGACCGCGCTGCCGTCGGCGCCATGCTCACCGGCTTGAACGGCGCGATCGACGTGATCGTGCCGCGCGGCGGAAAGAGCCTGGTCGCCCGTGTTCAGAACGAGGCGCGGGTGCCGGTCTTCGCCCATCTCGAGGGTCTCTGCCACATCTATGTCGATGCGTCGGCCGATCGCGATATGGCGAAGAAGATCGTCGTCAATGCGAAGATGCGCCGTACCGGCATCTGCGGCGCCGCCGAGACGCTGCTGATAGACCGCAACGCCGCCGAAAAATTCGCAAAGCCGCTGCTTGGGGCGCTCGTCGATGCCGGCTGCGAGGTGCGCGTCGGCGATGACCTCGCAAGGCTCATGCCCGGATTGAAAGCTGCGACCGACGAGGACTGGGCGACCGAATATCTCGACGCGATCATTTCGGCGAGACTGGTCGACGGCATTTCCGGCGCGATCGAGCACATCAATACCTGGTCGTCCGCCCATACCGAGGCCGTGATCGCCGAGGATCCCGCGGTGGTCGAGCGCTTCTTCTCCGAGATCGACTCGGCGATCCTCCTGCACAACGCCTCGACGCAATTCGCCGATGGCGGCGAGTTCGGCATGGGCGGCGAGATCGGCATCGCCACCGGCAAGATGCACGCCCGCGGGCCCGTCGGCGTCGAGCAGCTCACCTCGTTCAAGTATCGTGTGCGCGGCACCGGACAGGTGCGGCCCTGACGACACCGAGCGAAGTGAATGCGCGCTATCTCAGCATGCCGCATGTCGAGTCCGGCATGACAGTCGGCCTGTTCGGCGGATCCTTCAATCCGCCGCATGACGGACATGCGCTCGTCGCCGAGACCGCTTTGCGCAGGCTCGGACTCGACCAGCTCTGGTGGATGGTGACGCCCGGCAATCCGCTCAAGGACCGCAACCATCTCGCGCCGCTTGGCGAACGCATCGCCAAGAGCGAGAAGGTCGCCCGCAACCCCCGCATCAAGGTGACCGCTTTCGAGCAGGCGCTCGGCCAGAGCTATACGGCCCGCACGCTGGAAGTGATCCGCGCCCGCAACCGCGATGTCCGTTTCGTCTGGGTCATGGGCGCGGACAACCTCAAGAACTTTCACCGCTGGCAGGACTGGCGCAAGATTGTCGCCACTTTCCCTATCGCCGTCGTCGACCGGCCGGGATCGACTCTTGCCTATCTCTCCTCGCCGATGGCGAGGGCTTTCAGCAGCGCCCGCGTCGACGAGGATGATGCGGGGACCCTCGCTTTCCGCCGCGCGCCCGCCTGGACCTTCATTCACGGCCCACGTTCGGGCCTGAGTTCGACGGCGCTTCGTTCGGCCGAATCCGGGTGATTTCCCGTAATTCAGATCTCGTGTCTTGAAACCGTATGGGTTTGATGCCTACATTTAGATGCGGTTCGAACAATTATTTCGAATCGAACGTGCCTGTTCTGTTCATTTGGAAAGGAAAAACCCTGACAACAGCACACGCCAAGGGATATGCGGCATCCGCATTCCCGCGCAGCACGGAATCGAGCGACGAAGCCGCTGTCCGTGCGCTTCAACTGGTCCTCGAAAGCCTAGAGGACTCGAAGGCAGAAAATATCGTTACCATCGACATTGCCGGAAAATCGGCGCTGGGAGACTTCATGGTCGTCGTTTCCGGGCGATCGAACAGGCATGTGATGGCCATTGCCGACCACCTGATCACGGATCTGAAGGACGACGGCCTCGGCAGGGCTCGCGTCGAAGGTCTTGAGGGTGGTGACTGGGTACTGATCGACACCGGCGATGTGATCGTTCACATCTTCCGGCCGGAGATCCGGGCGTTCTACAACATCGAAAAGATGTGGGCGGCTCCCGAGATCGAAGACGGTACCCTGCACTGAGACACGTCGCCCGATCCTGACCATCGACTCAGGACGGAGCGACGGCCGGTGCCGAACGTGACATGCGGTTGCCATCGCCGAGAAGGCGGATGGCGGCAAGAATTTTGCCGGTCGATAACCACCGATCGGCGCCGGCGGGGACGGATCGGGTCATGCGTATCGGACTTTTCGCAGTCGGCCGCCTCAAGGCGGGGCCGGAAAAGGATCTTGCGGGCCGCTATCTCGACCGGTTCGCCAAGGCGGGACCGGCCGTCGGCCTTGAATTGGCCCGCGTCATGGAGACAGTCGAAAGCCGCGCCGCCAATGCGGAGACGCGCAAGCGCGAGGAAGCCGGCCAGCTTGAAAAAGCGCTCGCCGACGGCAGCCTTCTCGTGCTGCTCGACGAGCGCGGCAAGGCGCTCGACTCGGAAGCTTTCGCGCGCCTGCTCGGGACCTACAGAGACAGCGGCAAGCGCGATCTGATGATAGCGATCGGCGGTGCCGACGGCCTCGATCCCGCGCTCCACGCCCGCGCCGACGCCGTGCTCAACCTCGGCAAGATGACCTGGCCGCACCAGCTCGTGCGCATTCTCATCGCCGAGCAGCTTTACCGCGCCGTGACGATCCTTTCGGGGCATCCTTATCATCGGGCGTAGATCACGAGTCGAAGCCCTCCCCAAACCCTCCCCGCCAATAACGCGAATATGTATTGGTTTGCCCAGCCAAATCGGATTAGGGTCTCCTAACTTTTGGACTTATGAGACGGGATGAGACCTCCAACGAACAGAGCCGATTTGAAACGCGGCGCGCGGCGGTTCGGCTGCGGTACTGCGGTCATGGCGCTTTTCCTGTCGGTGATCGGCCCGACTGCGGCTCAGGACGCGCCGGTCGCCGCGCCCGCCGATGCCAGTGCCGCCAAGCCGACGCCGCCGGATCCGGCTGCCGATCTGGCGGTCCGGCGCGACAGCACCGCGAGCGAGCTCGAGGCACTGTCGAAGACGATCACGCTCTCGCGGGATCGCTCCGAGGCACTCGAAAAGACGATCGCCGAGATCGACAAGAGCAACGAGACCCTGCGTGACGCCCTGGTGGATTCGGCAGCCAAGCGGCAGGAGCTCGAACGCCGGATCTCGGACGGAGAAAAGACGCTCGGCGATCTGCGCGTCAAGGAGGATGTGGTGCGGCGCTCGTTGCGCGCCCGTCGCGGCCTTTTGGCCGAAGTGCTCGCCGCCCTCCAGCGCATGGGCCGCAATCCGCCGCCGGCAATTCTCGTGACCCCGGAGGATGCCCTCGGCTCCGTCCGCAGCGCCATTCTGCTCGGCGCCGTCGTTCCTGAGATCCGCGAGCAGACCGACAGCCTCGTCGCCGACCTGAAGGCGCTCGCGGATATCCGCAGCGGCATCGCCAGGGAACGCGAGGAACTGACCGCGGCAATGACCGCCCGGCTCGAGGAAGAGCGGCGCATGTCGATGCTCGTTGCCGAAAAAGAGAAGCTGAGGCAGCGCAATGCGGCCGATCTGGCGGTCGAACAGCGCAAGGCCGAGGAACTCGCCCTGCAGGCGGTGAACCTCGAGGGCCTGATTTCATCGCTCGAAAACGAGATCTCCTCCGTACGCGAAGCCGCCGCCGCCGCCCGCGCCGAAGAGCAGGAACGCCGCCGCATGAGCGAGGCCGAACGCGAAGCTGCGCGGGATCTCGCCAGGAGTGCGGTGCCCGACAAAAACCGCATTGCGCCGGCATACGTCTTTTCCGAGCTGCGGGAGCGGCTGGCTTATCCCGTTGCGGGTTCGCTTGTGCGCCGTTTTGGCGACGCGGACGGAACAGGGCATTCGCTGCAGGGGATCATGCTTGAGACCAATGCAGGCGCGCTGGTGACCACGCCGGCGGACGGGTGGATCGTCTATGCCGGGAGTTTCCGCAGCTACGGGCAGATGATCATTCTCAATGCCGGTGACGGGTATCATGTCGTGCTCGCCGGCATGGAAAACGTCAGCGTCCGGCCGGGGCAATTCGTCGTGGCCGGGGAGCCGGTGGCGGCGATGGGTGCAAAAAGAGTGGCGAGTGCGGCGGCCTTGGCGCTGGAAACCGACAGGCCAACGCTTTACATTGAATTCAGAAAAGACGGGAAGCCGGTTGATTCCCGACCGTGGTGGACCGCAGCAGAGGTTGGAAGGGCGCGAAATGATACGTAGAGCTTCACTTGTCCTGGTCGGGGCGCTGATGGGCGCGACGGCGATGGGCGTCGTCTACTCGGCAACCATGCCGGCCGTGGCCGCAAATTCGTCGACATACCGCGAACTGGCGATCTTCGGCGACGTCTTCGAGCGCGTGCGCGCGCAGTACGTGACGCCGCCGCAGGATGACAAGCTGATCGAGAACGCCATCAACGGCATGCTCTCGTCTCTCGACCCGCATTCGAGCTACATGAACTCGACCGACGCCGAAGATATGCGCACCCAGACCCGCGGCGAGTTCGGCGGCCTTGGCATCGAGGTCACCATGGAGGAAGATCTCGTCAAGGTAACGAGTCCGATCGACGACACGCCGGCCGCGCGCGCCGGTGTGCTCGCAGGCGATTTCATCTCGAAGATCGACGGTCAGGATGTCCGCGGCCTTAAGCTGGAGGAAGCGGTCGACAAGATGCGCGGTGCCGTCGGCACGCCGATCAAGCTGACGATCCTGCGCAAGGGAGCCGAAAAGCCGATCGAACTGACGATCGTACGCGACGTGATCGCGGTCCGCGCGGTGAAGGTCCGTGTCGAAGGGGATGTCGGCTATCTCAGAGTCATCTCGTTTACGGAAAAGACCTTCGAGGACCTGAAGAAGGGCATCGAGAAGATCCAGGCGGAAGTTCCCGCGGACAAGCTCAAGGGCTATGTCCTCGATCTGCGCCTCAATCCGGGCGGCCTGCTCGACCAGGCAATCAATGTCTCGGACGCGTTCCTGGAGCGTGGCGAGGTCGTTTCGACCCGCGGCCGCAACCCGGATGAAACCCGCCGCTTTAATGCGACCCCGGGCGATCTGGCCGGCGGCAAGCCCGTCGTCGTGCTCGTCAACGGCGGCTCGGCATCCGCGTCGGAAATCGTGGCCGGTGCCCTCCAGGACCTGAAGCGCGCCACCGTTCTCGGCACGCGCTCCTTCGGCAAGGGCTCGGTGCAGACGATCATCCCGCTCGGCGACGCAGGAGCGCTGCGTCTGACGACGGCGCTCTATTACACGCCGTCCGGCAAGTCGATCCAGGGCACCGGCATCACGCCCGACATCAAGGTGGAGCAGCCGCTGCCGCCCGAGCTGCTGGGCAAGGTGGAAGCGCAGGGCGAATCCGATCTGCGCGGCCACATTCCGGGCCAGGAAGAGACCGAAGAGGGCTCCGGCTCGGTTGCTTACGTGCCGCCGGAAACCAAGGACGACATTCAGCTCAACTATGCGTTCGACCTGTTGCGCGGCAAGAAGACGGATCCGTCCTTCCCGGCCAACCCGGAGCAGGCACAGCTGAAGGAATAAGCCCCTCACCTGCAGAGTTCTGGGTGAGATGAATCAAGGAGGCGCCGGGCTGTTCAACCCGGCGCCTTTATATTATCCATCGGCATGCAGTCGCATGTGCGATGATTCTGGTCTCCTTCGAGTCCATCGTCATGGCCAGCGGCGATTCGCGCCAGGATCGAAGCTCGACCGAGGCCCCGTTTGGCAACTGACCTCAATGCCCCCCTGGGCCAGAACCGGAAGGAGAGACCGGCACGCAAGCCCGATCTCGCTCGCGTCCTGCGCTATTGCGGCCTCGGTCTCGGAGCCCTTGCGGTCATCGGACTCTCGGCATGGAGCGCCCTTTCTCCCGGTCACAAGACCCGTTCGCCTGCAATGCTCGCGGCGACCGAAGCGACACTCGCCACCGAAACAGCGCCACCCTCAGCGGGCCAAAACAACAGGCCCGGGGCGCTCCACCGGAGCGGCGCTCTCTCCGGCGCACATGTCGAGGAAGTTCTGACCGATGATGGCGCGACCGTCAGGAAATACACGCCCCGTTCACGCGAAACCGGCGGCCCCGCGCTGATCGATGTCGAGCGGACGCGCGGGCAGGACCCCCGCATGGCAGCCCTTCCGAATGAAAGCCTGCTCGAGGATCGCCCCGAAGGCCGCCTGCCGATCATCGGCCCGGACGGGCTGAGGCCGATGGAGCAATATGCGCGCCCGTGGTCCGGCGCGCGCGGAACGCGGATCGCCATCGTCGTCGGCGGCCTCGGCCTCAGCCAGACGGGGACGCAGCGCGCCATCCGCGATCTGCCGCCGGAAGTGACGTTTGCCTTTGCTGCGGCCGGAAACAGCCTGCAGCGCTGGATGCAGGAGGCAAGGCGTGACGGCCACGAGATCCTGTTGCAGGTGCCGATGGAACCATTCGATTACCCAACCAACGATCCGGGCCCGCACGCGCTGCGCGTTTCTTTCGATGCCGGGAAGAACCTTGCGGAACTGCATCGCAGCATGGGACAGATCACCAACTACACCGGCGTCATGAACTATCTCGGGGGCCGTTTTCTCTCCAATGCGGATGCGCTCGAGCCGGTCATGCGCGATCTCGGCAAGCGGGGTCTTCTGTTCCTGGACGACGGGACGTCGGCGCAGTCGCTCTCGAGCACGCTCGCCGGCGCCTTCGACGTGCCGCACGGTTTCGCCGATCTCGTGCTCGACGGCGAGCTCAGCCGCAATGCCATTCTGCGCAGGCTCGACGAGCTGGAGCGGGTCGCGCGGAGGAACGGCACTGCGATCGGGGTCGCTTCCGCCTTCGACGAAAGCGTGGCGGCCATTGCCGAATGGATCGAGGAAGCCGGCGGACGAGGCATCGAGGTCGTCGGCGTGGCCGCACTCGTCAAAGATCCGAAACAAAACTGATTTAAGCGCCGTAGACCACCGAGTCATACGGCTTGCGGCAACATGCAAAGGATGGACGATATGGGGAAGGATAAGGGGCGCGTCATGACGGCTGAGGATCTGCCCTATCGGCCATGCGTCGGCGTCATGGTTCTCAACCAACAGGGACTCGTCTGGGCCGGACACCGACTCGCCGTCGGCAATTCCGAATATGACGGTTCGCCGCAGCTCTGGCAGATGCCGCAAGGCGGCATCGACGAGGGCGAGGACCCGCTCGAGGCCGCCTATCGCGAACTTTACGAGGAGACCGGCATCCGCTCCGTCTCGCTCCTCGCGGAGGCGCCGGGCTGGATCAACTACGACCTGCCGTCGCATCTGATCGGGATCGGACTCAAGGGCAAGTACCGCGGTCAGAGGCAACGCTGGTACGCCTTCCGCTTCGAGGGCAACGAAAGCGAGATCGCCATCAACCCGCCGCCCGGCGGCCACGAGCCGGAATTCGACGCCTGGGAATGGAAGCCCATGCACCAACTGCCGGGCCTGATCGTGCCCTTCAAGCGCAAGGCCTATGAAGAGGTCGTCGCCGCGTTTTCGCATCTGGCGCGGTGACAGAAGGGCGGCTGAATGAGCCCCTCATCCGGCCTGCCGGCCACCTTCTCCCCGCAAGCGGGGCGAAGGAGACAAGCCGTGAACTCCCATCCGCTTTTCTTCTCGGTTGGAAATGGGGCGAGGCCCGCAAGTCCCTTCTCCCCGTAAAATGGGGAGAAGGTGGCCGGCAGGCCGGATGAGGGGCGACCGCGCGGCGATCGGGCAAATGAAGACAGAGAATTATTCGGCTTCGTCGGCGGAAGCGGCGTTGAGTTGGCCGTATTTTTCCTCACCGATCTTGCCGAGCAGATCGAGCTGTGTTTCGAGGAAGTCTATGTGGCCCTCTTCGTCGGCGAGCAGTTCCTCGAAGAGCTTCATCGAGACATAATCTCCGGCCGCGTGACAGATGTCGCGGGAGTTCTTATAGGCCGTGCGCGCGTCGTACTCGCCGGCAAGGTCGGCTTCCAGGACTTCCTTGACGTTCTGGCCGATGCGCAGCGGCGCGACCGTCTGCAGATTCGGGTGGCCTTCGAGAAAGATGATGCGGGAGACGAGCTTGTCGGCGTGGTGCATTTCCTCGATCGATTCGGCGCGCTCCTTCTTGGCGAGCAGCGTATAGCCCCAATCCTCGAGAAGGCGGTAATGCAGCCAGTACTGGTTTACGGCACCGAGTTCGAGATAGAGCGCTTCGTTAAGCTGCTCGATTACCTTTGCGTCGCCTTTCAAGATCCGCCCTCCGGTTTTCTTCATGGAATTGTCTGAGGCGGTTCATGAAATCAAATATATCGGCGTCCGTCGAGTCGCGACGGGCGTGATATTGCTCGGTGGTGCGGATGATGATGTCGACGACATTGGGAAAACAGCCGCAGCAACGGCCGCGTTTTTCCATCGCATGATAGACTTTCGCCGGCACGATCAACTGCCAACAGTCCTCGTCGAGGAGGCCGACGATCGTGTCCTCGATCTCTTTCTCGGTGATGAAATTGCAACTGCAAACCAGCATTTCGTCGTGTCCATCATACGCAACGCTCTGATTTTGCGATAAAGCAAAAGAGGACATTTGCCGTCAACTAAAAACTCCTCTCCATATGGTTGAGGGATGCATTAGAGCGATTCTAAACTTGACGGAAATCATCGCATTTTCATTACATTAGGCGATTCTAAGGAGAGAATTTTACCTCCATGACTTGCAATTCCGGCACCAGTGCCTGCGACATTTTTACACAGGACGGCCTTGGAGGTCTCAAGCGCAAGGCGAATTCGATGCGAGTAATGACGGGGACTCAATGAAAATTGCGCCCCTTCGGCATGACCTGCGCTACCTGGGCGGCCGCCTCGCCCTCCGGTGCTGCACGAGCGGGCAGGCCGAGGCGCAATTGCCGGAGTTTTTTCTTCTCGCGGGCGTCCGCGCTCGGCCGCAAGGCCTCGTCCGCGCGGTCGTTGACGCCGAAACGCCGCGCCTCCCGGCGCAGCAGGCCAAGCATCGGCGTTATATCCTCGAGATGATCGGCGACCACGTGAATGACGCCGCTCTGGTTCTGTAAGCGGCCGCGGACTTTCACAAGCCGCGATCCCATGACCTGCCGCCGGTATTTCTGGAACGTCTTTTCCCAGACGATGATATTGGCGATGCCGGTTTCATCCTCGATCGTCATGAAGATGACGCCATTGGCCGAGCCCGGCCGTTGCCTGACCAGCACAAGGCCTGCCACCGTCACCCATCTTCCAGTTGCGGTTGCCGCCAGATCCCGGCTGCGCAGGATACCCATTCGCGAAAAATCCTCCCGCATGAAGGAAACGGGGTGCGCCTTCAGGGAGAGTGTCAGGGTGCGATAGTCATGAATGACCTGTTCGCCTGCCGGCATATCGGGAAGAGCGACCTTGGGCTCGATCTGCAGATCGTCAGAACCCGCCCCCTCGAAAAGCGGCAACCGCTCCACCGCCGACTGCTCGTCGAGCGCCTTTACCGCCCAGAGGGCCGCCCGCCGGTCGAGGCCTATCGACCGGAAGGCATCGGCATCCGCAAGGCGCTCCAGAACGGCGCGTGAAAGCCCGGACCGAAGCCACAGGTCATGAACAGAGCGATATCCCTCCCCCCGGCAAGCCACGAGCGCTTCCATATCCGTTTGCTTCAGACCCTTGACCAGCCGGAAGCCCAGCCGCACGGCCTTCCGGGTTTTGATCACCTCCCGCATACTGGCATGGCGCGGGTGGACAGCATTCCTGTCGAAGGCACCCTCGCCTTCGAGCAGGGCGTCCCATTCCGAATGATTGATGTCGACCGGCAGCATTCTGACCCCGTGTTCGCGGGCATCGCGCACCAATTGCGCCGGAGCATAGAAACCCATCGGCTGCGCGTTCAGGAGCGCGGCGCAGAAGATGTCCGGATAATAGGTCTTGAGCCAGGCCGAGGCATAGACGAGAGAGGCGAAGGAGGCAGCATGGCTTTCGGGAAAGCCATATTCGCCGAATCCCTTGATCTGGTTGAAGCAGCGCTCGGCGAATTCCCTTTCGTAGCCATTCGCGACCATGCCCTCCACCATCTTCCGCTCGAAGGTGTGGATCGTACCGGTCCGCTTGAAGGTGGCCATGGCGCGGCGCAGGCGGTCGGCCTCGCTGGGCGAAAAACCGGCGGCGGTGATCGCGATCTGCATCGCCTGCTCCTGGAACAGCGGCACGCCCAGCGTCCTTTCCAGCACCGCCTTCAATTCCGGGCTCGGATACACGACCGCCTCGCCCCTGCGCTGGGCTTCGCGCCGCTTCAGATAGGGATGCACCATATTGCCCTGTATGGGGCCGGGGCGAACGATCGCGACCTCGATCACCAGGTCGTACATTTCGCGCGGCTGCAGGCGCGGCAGCATGCTCATCTGCGCCCGGCTTTCGATCTGGAAGACGCCGACCGTATCGGCGCGGCAGATCATGTCGTAAACCGCGTCCCGATGATCCTGGTAGATTTCGGCCAGCGTAATCGGCTCGCCGTAATGCGCTTCCAGAAGCTTGAAGCCCTTGGCAAGGCAGGTCAGCATGCCGAGCGCCAGCACGTCGACCTTGAGGATCTTCAGCTCGTCGAGATCGTCCTTGTCCCATTCGATCATGTAGCGGTCGGGCATGGCCGTGTTCATGATCGGCACGACCTCGTCGAGCCTGTCGCGGGTAATCACGAAGCCGCCCACATGCTGTGAGAGGTGGCGCGGAAAATTCATGAGAAGACTGGCATAGGCAAGCACGCGCTTCGTCAGCGGGTCCGCCGCGTCGAGCCCCGCCCCTTTCGCCTGCTCCTCGGTGAAAGGCGAGGTCCCCCAGCCCCAGATCGAACTGACGAGAGCCGATTGAACGTCTTCCGAAAGCCCGAAGGCCTTGGCGACCTCGCGCCCGGCGGAGCGCGAACGATAGCTGATCACCGCGGCGGTCAGGCCCGCATGCTCCTTGCCGTAAGTTTTGTAGATATGCTGGATCACCTCTTCGCGCCGCTCGTGCTCGAAATCGACATCGATATCGGGCGGCTCGTCGCGATCCTTCGACAGGAAACGATCGAACAGCAGGGTGAATTTCTGCGGATCGACATCGGTGATGCCGAGGCAGAAGCAGACCGAGGAATTGGCCGCCGAGCCCCGCCCCTGGCAGAGAATTTTCACGCTGCGGGCAAATTTCACGAGCTTGTGGACGGTCAGGAAATAAGGCTCGTATTTCTTATCGTGGATGAGCTCGAGCTCATAGTCTATCTGCCGCATCACCTTGTCCGGCACGCCTTCGGGATAGCGCTCAGCCGCACCTTCCGCGACGAGCCGCCGCAAGCTTGCGGCCGGCGTTTCGCCATCGGCGTTTTCATCCGGATATTGATGGCTGAGCTCGTCGAGGCTGAAGGCGAGCTCGCTGAAAAATTTCCGCGTATTGGCGAGCGCCTCGGGATAGTCGCTGAAAAGCCTGGCCATTTCCCTTGGGCTCTTCAGGTGCCTTTCGGCATTCTTCTGCAGAAGGAAGCCGGCGCCGGCGATCGGCACATGCTCCCGGATGGCGGTGACGACATCCGCGAGCGGCCTGTAATGCGGATCGTGATAGAGCGCGTCATTGGTGGCGAGTAACCCGATGCCGGCCTTTCGGGCAATTGCGGCCAGAACGGCAAAATCATGCCGGTCGAAACCGTCATAATGCGGCGCCAGGCCGAGATAGAGCCGGTTGCCCGCATGCTCCTGCAATGTCCCGAGCAGCACCTCCAGGCTCTTCGGTTCCGGCCGCCCTTCGCTTTGCATGACGATCAGAAGAAGCTCCTCCTGCCATTCGAGCAGATCGGCGAGATGGAGCGTGCAGTCGCCCTTCCTCGAGCGCAGGTTCCCGGCGCTGAGCAGGCGGCAGAGATGCCCCCAGCCCCGCCTGTTTTTCGGATAGGCGAGAATGTCCGGCGTGCCATCGGCAAAAACCAGGCGGGCGCCCGGCTGGAAGGGATAGCCCTCCACCTTCGCCTTGGCATGCGCCCTGACGACGCCGGCAACGCTGTTGCGATCGGCAATGCCGAGACCGGCAAGCCCCGCCTTCTTGGCAAAGACGACCATCTCCTCGGCCGGCGCCGCCCCTTCGAGGAAGGAGAAATTCGTGCGCGCACCGAGCTCGTAGAAAACAGTATCCGCGCTCATGCGAAAACTCCGTGCATGAACCAGCGGGGCGAGGCGGTCTCTCTTCCGTAAAGGCCTTCGCGAAACAGCCAGAAGCGGCGGCCCTCCTGATCCTCTATCCGGAAATAATCGCGCGTCGGATGGCTCTCCCCGTCGATCCACCATTCGGCGGCGATGCGCTCCGGCCCCTCGGCACGGGCGACGCGGTAGCGGGTCTTGCGCCAGTTGAAGCTGCGCGGCGCGCCCTCGGGCACTTCCGCCGTCGCCTCCACCGGTTCGGGATGCGCGAAAATCCGAAGCGGACGGTTCTCGGGGAAAGCCTTTTCTTCAAGGGCGGGCATCCTTAGGACCGCGGCCACGTCCGTCACGGCGGCAAATCCGCCCGCCCGTTCCGGCAGATGGCTTTCGGCAAGGGTCGCCTGCATCAGGCAACCGGGCCCGAAACGGGCGGAGACCTTGTCGACGAAGGCCGCGAGCGGCTGGCTTTCGTCGGGGGCGCCGGAAAAATCCTGCTGCGCCGGATCGAGCCTTTCACTTCTGAGGACCGAGAGCCGGACGATTTCGAAACCATATCCGGCATCGAGATCGTCATGAACCGCCTGCAGCCGCTCGCGAAAGAGGGCGGCGATGCGGACGGCATCGTTCAAGGGCACGGCCGCCTGGGCTCGAACGCGGAATACCCGGCCGTCGACGCGGAACAGGAGAAGCTCGAAGAGCCGCCCGCCTTCGCCATGCCGCTCCAGCGAGGAGCGGACATCCCTGGCGAGGTGACGGGTCAGCTCGAGAATGTATTCCTCGTCCTGCAGCGGCTCGGCGAGCCGGCGTTCGGCGGAGAAGCTCGGCACGGGCAGCCGGGGCGAAAGCGGCTCGTCCTCGAAGCCTCTCGCCTGATCGAGCCTGAGGAGAAGGGAAGAGCCGAAGCGGCGGGCGAGCGGCGCCCGCGGCGCTTCGAGAAGATCGCCGATCTGTTTCAGCCCGACCCGTTCGAGTGCGGCCGCGGTGTCCGCCGGCAGTCGCAGCGCGGCGACCGGCAAGGGTGCCAGCACCGGGTCTCCATCTCCGGGCGCAATGACGTCGGCATCGCCGTAACGGGTGACAGCCCATGAAAGCCCGGCTGCGGAGGAGACGGTCGCCCGCGCCTCGACGCCGAGAGAGAAAAGACGCGACAGGACATCGCTGATAAGCGCCTTCTCGCCGCCATGAAGATGGGCGCAGCCGGTGATGTCGAGAAACAGGCCATCCGTGCCGTCGAGTGCCACGAGCGGCGTATAGCGGTCGCACCAGTCGGCAAGCGCCTCCAGAAAGGCCTGGTCGGCGGCCGGATCGGCGGCAATCACGTCGAGCGAGGGACACATGGCGCGGGCTTCCGCCGCCCCTTGGCCGCGCTTCAGGCCGATACGCTCTGCAAAAGTATCGAGCGCAACGAGCCGCATGGCATTGTCGATCTTGGCGGCGAAGACGACGGGCGGATGGTCAGGACGCCCGCGCGAAAGCCAGGAGGCGCCCCATCGGCTGCGCGCGACGCGATCGGCCGGCAGATGCGGAAAGTGGATCGACAGGATCCGTTGGCTCATCGTTTGTCTGAAGAGCGGCGCTCCGGCGCTCATCGAGTGAGTAGAAGCGGCGGTCATGGGCGTTCCATTCGAGAAAGATGTCGTCAGAGGCTTGGCGCCTGCTTTTTTCGACAAGGAGGTGAAAGGCGGGATGGCCGATGCTGCCGCAAAGCACCGAACCATCGGGAAGAGGGCGTTCGCCGGCCGGTGCCGGCTTGACCTGGAGCCGGAAGAAGGCGCTGCTCGCCTCCTCCTCGCCCGCCTGACGCAAAACAAGGAGAGGCACGCCGCCCGCCCGGGCCCTCACATGCAGACGCCGGCTCTCGCTCAGGGCAAGACAGGCAGGGTTGCCGCGGATTTCCAGAACGACCACGGCGAAGACCGGTACCGAAAGCGCCGTCTCGGCGATCCACAGCGCATCCTTCACCGTGCGTGCCGAAACGAAGAGGAAGCGCTCGGCGTCGAGTCCATAGGTCTTGAGGCCCGGCGCATAAGGCTGCCCCGCCTCACAGGCAGCAAGCGTCTGGCTGATCCAAAGGACCGGGGCCAGACGGCCATTCTCCTTCTTCTGCCGCTGATAGAGCACCGCAAGCGCAGCCACGAAACCGGCGGCCGCGCCCGCATCCCGGGTTTCGGCATTGCGAATTTCCATCATGCCCTCGAGCGGCAACCCGCCCTGGAGGACCTCATCGAATTGCGGGACGCCGAGCGGCAGGACCTTGCGGCAGGCGGCCTCCTCCTTGCCGCGGCGAAAGCCGGCAGGATCGGCCGCCTTGGCCGACCGGACGGATCTCGGCACCCCGCGATCTTCAATCCGCGCAATGGTCTCGCGAAGGGAATGAACGGTTTGCCGTTGCACGGCGTTTCCGGCCATGACGGGTCAGCTCCATCTGTATGTTCATGTTATGTTCTTATGGATTCCAGAGCTGCCCTCAAGAGTCAACAACCAATGTTGAGAATATATTCCTCTTTCTTTCGGGATAGAATTCATCACTCGAAAAACAAAGGCAAAATCGCTATATGAGGGGCAGCAAGGAGTGCCCATGGCCCGCATTGACCAAACCGATGATTGGCGGGAACGCCACGCACCGTCGCTTACCGTATTCGAACAGCTCGCGTTTGAAGCCTACAGCCATCTGCCTGAGGAATTCCGCAAGCTGACGACGGATCTCACGATCGAAATCGCCGACTTTCCAAGCGACGATGTCTTCGAGGACATGGCGCTCGAAACGCCGTTCGACCTTCTGGGCCTGTTCGAAGGCCGCGGCCTCGGCGAACGTTTCACCATGGAAACCGGGGAGTTCCCGAACCGCATCACCCTCTACCGCCGTCCGATCATCGACTACTGGGCCGAAAACGAAGAAACGCTCGGCGATATCATCACTCATGTGCTGATCCACGAGATCGGCCACCATTTCGGCCTGTCGGACGACGACATGGAGCGGATCGAGGAAAGCGTGGAGCACGTCGGCGGCTAAGGCCTGTTGAGTCTAGGGATACCCCCGCGGCCTTTTTGATTTCATCCCTGTGCGCAGGGGGCAAGTCCCACCCGAAAACGAGCCCTACTGCTCCGACAGCTTCATGTCGGGATGATAGTCCTTCCCCTCCACTTCCTTCACCACCGCCTGGCCGCATTGCATGTGCTGGGTGTCGGCATTGAAGGCGTAAGTCGGCGGACCGTGCAGCGTCCACCCCTGGTTCAATGCCGCCGTCACCTTGTGGCAGAAGGAGGCATCGTCGGGGCCGGTGAGAAAGCGATAGAGCTTCAAGATCTTGCCTTTCGTTTTTCGATGATGTCCGCCTTGGCGGCGATCTTCATCGCCTGCTCGAGATGGAGGCGCTCGACCATCCGCCCATGAAGGTTGATGACGCCCTTTTCGGCATTGTCCGGCAAGGCAAAGGCCTCGATGATCGCGCGCGCCTCCTCGACCGCAGCCTCGTCCGCGCCGAAATGCCGATTGGCCGCATCGATCTGCGCCGGGTGGATCAGCATCTTGCCGTCAAAGCCCATGTCGTGCCCCTGCCGGCACTCCGCCTCGAGGCCTTCCGGATCGCGGAAATCGTTGAAGACCGCATCGATGGCGTCGAGCCCGCTGCCGCGCGCGGCAAGAAGGATCTGCATCAGCCACGGAACGAGATAGGTCCGGCCCGGAAGGGCCGGCACGCCCGTCTCCTTGCGAAGATCGTTCAGCCCGACGACGAAGCAGTCCAGCCGGCCGCCGGAGGTGCGGCCGGTCTCGGCGATCGCCGGCCCGTTCACGACCCCGCGCGGCGTCTCGATCATCGCCCAGAGCCTCAGCTCATCCGGCGCGTCCTTTTCCGACAGCCAATCGAGCGCGCCTTGAATATCGGCGGGGCTTTCGACCTTGGGCAGGAGGATAGCATCGGGCCGCGCGGCAAGAGCCGCTGCGAGATCGGCCTCGCCGAAGCCCGAGCCCGCCGCATTGACGCGGATGACCGTTTCGCCCGGCGGCCGGTTGCCGGCAAGATGCCGAACGAGCGCATCGCGCGCCGCAGCCTTGCGGTCCGGCAAGACGGAATCCTCGAGGTCGAAGATCACGGCGTCCGCCGCCAACTCGCGAACCTTGGCGAGCGCGCGCTGATTGTCAGCCGGAACCGAAAGCACCGAGCGGCGCAGCCGCACGGGATGATGGTCGATCGCTCTCATGCCGTTCCCTGTCATGCCGTTCGTTGTGCCTGCCTTTCAAACTTTGCGCAAGACGAGACGAGCGGACCCTCTTGCAAGCGGCGTGGGCAGCACCCACATGCCGAACAGAAAGGTGACAATAATGCAAAGCATCCGCTCTGTTCTCTTCACGGCCGCCGCCATCACCATCACGCTTGTGGCCTTCGTGTTCACCGCCTCGCTCGCCCTGGCGCTCGCCGGGATCGCCGCCATCATTGCCGTTAGCAGCGCGATCGCCGCCAAGCTCAACGGACGGCCCGTGCATGCTCGAGCGCGCGCAGGCGCCAATCCGGGAAGCACTCAGCGCGAGATGCGGGTATGGAACGACGGACGCGGGACGATCATCGATCTTTAGAATCGGATTGCCGAAGCGGGATGAGGCAAGTTGCGAAGCGGTTTTCCGCCCGCATCCCGCTCCATGAAAGCAGATTCTCCTTCATTTCGGCGCAAAACTGATCTAAACGCTTCTCGAACATTTCCGCTGAAATCGAAGGCCAAGTCATGGACAAGTTCGTCAAGCTCACCGGCGTTGCCGCTCCCCTGCCCGTTGTGAATATCGATACGGACATGATCATTCCGAAGGATTACCTGAAGACGATCAAGCGCACCGGTCTCGGCACGGGGCTTTTCGCCGAGGCGCGCTACAACGAGGACGGCACCCCCAACCCGGACTTCGTCCTCAACAAGCCCGCCTACCAGAACGCCAAGATTCTCGTCGCCGGCGACAATTTCGGCTGCGGCTCCTCGCGCGAGCATGCGCCCTGGGCGCTTCTCGATTTCGGCATCCGCTGCGTCATCTCCACCTCGTTCGCCGACATCTTCTACAACAACTGTTTCAAGAACGGCATCCTGCCCATCGTCGTCAGCCAGGAAGACCTCGACAAGCTGATGGATGATGCCAGCCGCGGCTCCAACGCCATTCTCACGGTCGATCTCGAAGCGCAGGAGATCACCGGCCCGGACGGCGGCTCGATCAAGTTCGAGGTCGATGCCTTCAAGCGCCACTGCCTGCTGAACGGCCTCGACGATATCGGCCTCACGCTCGAAAAGGGCGGCTCCATCGACAATTACGAGAAGGCGACCGCCGCTTCCCGCCCCTGGGCCTGAGCTGCTGGATGCCCCGCAAGCTCATCTCGTCCGGTTCGCCCTTCGAAAAGACGGCGGGCTATTCGCGTGCCGTCGCGAAAGGCGACTGGTGCTTCGTCTCCGGCACGACCGGCTACGACTACGCCACCATGACCATGCCGGAAACGGTGGAGGAGCAGGCGCGCAACTGCCTGAAGACGATCGAAGGCGCCCTGAAGGAAGCCGGCTTCTCGCTGTCGGACGTCGTGCGCAACCACTACTACGTCACCGATGCGGGCTTTGCCGACCGCATCTTCCCGATCTTCGGCGAGACCTTCGGCGAAATACGCCCGGCCGCGACGATGATCGTCTGCGACCTCATCCGCCCGGAAATGCTGATCGAGATCGAGGTTACGGCGTTTCGGGGATAAGGCAGAACGACGGATAAGCGCTACCCTCACCCTGCCCCACTCCCCCGCAGGCGGGGCAGCGGGACGAGGGGCCGCCTCGGCACCGTCGAATCCTTTTTCATTGACCGCGCGGTCCTCCTCGCGCTATCAAACAATCCGTGGTGATTTGGCCGGCCGGCTTGCAGCCACGTTAAAGAAGTCGCTAAAGGGCCGAGGGAACGATGGATTTCCGAGGACCGGTCGCGATTAATTCGCCGCCGGTTTTTTTGTATTTGATCGAGTGGACGCCCATGCCCATCAAGATACCCGATACGCTGCCCGCCTTCGAAACTCTCGTTCACGAGGGTGTGCGGCTGATGACCGAGACCGAGGCGATCCGCCAGGACATCCGGCCGCTGCAGATCGGACTCTTGAACCTCATGCCCAACAAGATCAAGACCGAGGTCCAGATGGCGCGGCTGATCGGCGCCACGCCGCTTCAGGTCGAATTGACGCTGGTCCGCGTCAACGGCCACCGGCCGAAGAACACGCCCGAAGAACATCTGCTCGCCTTTTACGAGACCTTCGAGGAAGTGCAGGCCCGCAAGTTCGACGGCTTCATCATCACCGGCGCGCCGATCGAGACGCTCGAATACGAAGAGGTCACCTACTGGAAGGAGTTGCAGCGCATCTTCGATTGGACGACGACCAACGTCCATTCGACGCTGAACGTCTGCTGGGGCGGGATGGCTGCGATCTACCATTTCCACGGAGTTCCGAAATATCCGCTGAAGGAAAAAGCCTTCGGCGTCTACCGCCACCAGAACTTGCAGCCCTCTTCGGTCTATCTGAACGGCTTTTCCGACGATTTCGCCGTACCCGTTTCGCGCTGGACCGAAGTGCGCCGCGCCGATATCGACCGGGTGCCGAATCTCGAAATCCTGATGGAATCAAAGGAAGTAGGCGTCTGCCTCGTGCACGAGAAGAAAGGCAACCGGCTCTACATGTTCAATCACGTCGAATATGATTCGACGTCGCTCTCAGAGGAATATTTCCGGGACGTCGATGCCGGCGTGCCGATCAAGCTGCCGCACGACTATTTCCCGCACAATGACTCCGCACTTCCGCCGCAGAACCGCTGGCGCAGCCATGCACATCTCTTCTTCGGCAACTGGATCAATGAGATCTACCAGACGACGCCCTACGAGCTCGCGAAGATCGGAACCGGAGAGCGTTGAAGCAAAAAGTATGACTTTCCGGTTGCCGCCTCGGCGGAAATGCAGCAGTTTGACGCCGACTCGCGGAAAATGGGGAGATGCATGGGAACAGACACGGAAATCTTCGGCCACCTGCCCTCCGGCGAGCCCGTTCAGCGCGTGACCCTTGAGGGCGGCGGGCTGACGGCGTCGGTGATCACCTGGGGTTCGGTCATCCAGGACCTCCGGCTCGAAGGACATGCAGCCCCGCTCGTGCTCGGCTTCGAGGATTTCGAAAGCTATCCGGCCCATTCTTCCTATTTCGGCGCCACGCCCGGCCGCAATGCCAACCGCATCGGCGGTGGCCGCTTCGCGCTCGAAGGCAAGGCCTATCAACTCGAGCTGAACGAGAAGGGCACCACGCATCTTCACGGCGGCAGCGACAATATCGCCAAGCGCAACTGGTCGATCCTCAGGCGGGCCAAAGACAGCGTAACGCTCGAGATCACCGATCCGGACGGCCGCGCCGGCTACCCGGGCAATTGCACGATCACCTGCACCTATACGCTGAAACCGGGCGGCACGCTCAACGTCGTCTACGAAACTAATACTGACGCGCCGACCCTCGCCAATGTCTGCCAGCACAGCTATTTCAACCTCGACGGCGGTTCGGACGCATTCGGCCACGACATCATGATCGCGGCAGACCACTACCTGCCCACGGACGAGCGGCAGATTCCGACGGGCGAGATCCGCCCCGTCTTCGGCACCGCCTTCGATCTGCGCGAAATGACCTCGCTGAGAAGGCAGCTGGACGGCGACGGGATCGCCTACGACCACAATTTCTGCCTCTCGCCGGAGCGCGTGCAGAAACGCTCCGTCGCGCTCGTACGCAGCATCAATTCCGGTGTGTCGCTGGAAGTGCTGACGACGGAGCCCGGCGTCCAGCTCTATACCGGAGAAAAGCTCGACGTACCGGTTCCCGGCCTCGAAGGCCGCCGTTACGGGCCCTTCGCCGGCCTCTGCCTCGAAACGCAGATCTGGCCCGACGCGGTGAACCACGAAGGTTTCCCGAAGGCGGTGCTGAGACCCGGCGAAACGCTCCGCCAGGAAACGGATTACGTTTTCACGAAGAGCTGAGGCAAGGCAGAGGCGGTTGCGGCACTCCGAGTGCGCAGCGGTTTTCCGCCCGTAGTTGCGGCAAAACAGAGGGTTAGAGCGTTTCCGCGATTCGGAGAAAAGCGGAAATGCTCTAGAGCACTTTCAGTTGCACCGCTTCGTCGGCAGTGAAACGCTCCATGTCGCCCTACCCGACGTGATAACCGCCATCAACCGGCAGTGTGATGCCGGTGACGAATTCGGCTGCGGGCGAGGAAAGAAAGAGAACCGGCCCGACGAGATCTCCCGTCGTCCCCCAGCGTTTCAGCGCCGAGCGATCGCTGATCTTTCTTTCGCTTTCGGGCTCCGACCACAGAGGTTTCGTCATGTCGGTGCGGTGATAGCCCGGTGCGACGGCATTCACGCGAACGCCCGCACGGCCATACTTATGTGCGAGTGCCCGCGTCAGGCCGAGGATACCCGTTTTGCTCGCCGTATAGGCCGGCACCGTCTCGTCGGCGAGATAGCTCAGCATCGAAGCGATGTTGACGATACTGCCTCGCGTCTCCTTCAGGAGCGGGAAGGCTTCGCGCGAAAGCCGCATGGCGCTGGAGAGATTGATGTCCATCACATCCATGAAGGTCTCTTCATGCCATTCCGCATCCGGCCGGGCGACCCCCTGACAATTGACGAGCACGTCGAGCCGATCGAGCCCGGCAAAGAGAGCCGCGACCGCGGCGTTGTCTCGCACGTCGAGACGCCGGAAATCGAGTCCGCTGCCGCTCTCGGCCTTTGCCGCCCCGATCCGTTTTTCGGAGCTGCCCGTCGCAACGACGCTCGCACCGGCTTCCGCGTAGCCTTTCGCCAGCGACAGGCCGATGCCGCTCGTGCCGCCCGAAACCAACACCGTTTTACCGGAGAAAAGCCCGGCCCTGAACGCTTCCACTTCCTTCATGCTCTCCTCCGCAATCATACGAGCGCTTCGAGCGCCCTGACGACCATTTCCTCAGTCACGGTGATCGGCTCGTTGTGAATGATCTCGCCCGCCCGGCAGGCGCGCTTCGCCACGACTGCAAGCTTCTCGGGTGTCGCTTCGTCAATGCCGATATCGGCGAGCGTCGTCGGCAGCCGCACGGCGAGACAGAACTGCCGGACGCGCTCGTACTCGTCGTCCATGCCGTTGAGCTTCAGTCCCGCAAGCACGCCGATCGCGACCTTCTCGCCGTGCAGATGGTGGTGCACGTCGGCAAGCTCGCAGAGCCCGTGGTGAATGGCATGGGCGGCGGCCACGCCACCCGACTCGAAGCCTATGCCCGAGAGGAGAATATTCGCCTCCACGACGCGTTCGAGCGCCGGGCCGGCCGTTTTCGCGTCGCATTCGTCCAACGCGGCCGGACCGAACTCGAAGATCGTGTCGCGGCAGAAACGCGCGACTTCGTAGGCGAGCGGCACGCCCGGCATCTTCATGCAGTTGAGCGCACCGCTACGGCGGCAGGATTCCGCCTCGTACCAGGTCGCGAGCGCATCGCCGATGCCGGCGGCGAGGAACCGGGCCGGTGCGCGGGCGATCAATGCGGTATCCACCAGCACGAGATCGGGATTGCTCGGCAGGAATGTGTCGTAGGCAACCGTGCCGTCCTCGTTATACACCACGGCAAGCGCACTGCAGGGCGCATCCGATGCCGCAATCGTCGGGAAAACGATGACCGGAAGCCCGGCATCACGGCCTGCCGCCTTGGCGGTGTCGAGCGCCTTGCCGCCGCCAGCGCCGACGATCACCGACGCGCCCGCGGATTTCGCCGCCGCAGCCAGGGCTGCGATAGCGCGTTCGGAACATTCACCGCCATGACGGAAGATCTCCACTTGGAGAGCAGTTGCGAAAGACGCTTCGACATCGGCTTTCAACAGGTCGAAAACGCCGTTGTCGAGAAGAACGATGGCCTTTTCGCCGAAGCCCCCCGCCTCCTCGCCGAGCCGGGCGATTGTGCCGACACCCTGGATATAGCGCCCGGGGAAACGCGCGCCGCGGACAACACCGGACTGCTCTGCCTTTACCAGCATACATAGCCCCCATCGGCGAGCACGATCGAGCCGGTCATGAGGCTTGCGGCGTCGCTTGCCAGGAAGAGGATGACGGAGGCGACTTCGTCCGTGCGGCCGAGCCGGTTCATCGGCGTTCCGCCGACCCAGTGGCGATACATCTCCTCGTCCTCATAGACATATTTGTTCATTTCCGTGTCGATATAGGTCGGGGCGACGGAGTTGACGCGCACGCCCCGCGGACCCCACTCGGCGGCCAGCGACCTGGTGAGATGATGCACCGCTGCCTTGGACGCGTTGTAATTGGCCTGTTCCTGCGGCCGGTTGACGATGCAGCCGGACATCGAACCGACATTGACGATCGACCCCGCTCCCTGCTTCAGCATCGTGTTGCCGAAGGCGCGGCAGCACCAGAAGACGCCGTTGAGGTTGACGTCGATCACCTTTTTCCAGACCTCGTCCGCCATGGTCTCGGCCGGGTGGTTGGAGATCGCGATGCCGGCATTGTTGACCAGTATGTCGACGCGGACGTGACGTGAGACGATCGCGTCGTGCACGGTCTGCACCGCCTTCACGTCGGACACGTCGAGTATCTCGCTATCGACCGCATAGCCCTTGGCTCTCAGCCCTTCCGTTGCGGCAGCAAGCGGATCGGGATTCATGTCGGTGAGAACGACGGTGGCGCCGGCCTCGGCGAGCGCCTCGGCGGTCGAAAGGCCGATGCCCCGCGCGGCACCCGTGACGACGGCGATCTTGCCGGTGAGCTTGAATTTGTCGAGATACATGTCAGGCGATCCTTGGAAGGGCGGAGGTTTCAGAGGAATGGAAGAGAAGCGGCCGGAGCGCCGCGATGAGGTCTTGCGGCTCGGCAATGATCGTTCCGGCAGGAAAGACGATGTCGGCGCGATGCGGCTCCGGCCAGCCGATGACAGTCATGCCCGCGGCAAGCCCGGCATGCGCCCCAGGCGCACTGTCCTCCACGACGATGCAGTCGGATGGCTCGACACCGAGCAGCCAGGCAGCGCGAAGATAGGGTTCGGGGTCCGGCTTGCCATGACGGACATCGTTGCGTGTCACGCTTACCAGTCCGGGGGTTTGAAGTCCGACGGCGGAGAGATTGGCGTCGACAAGCATGCGGTCCGAATTCGACACGATGGCCATCGCTGCTCTTGAATCCCGGACGAACGACAATGCCTGCCTGGCGCCTACCCGCATCTCAAGGGCGCCGGCGCGCTCCACATAGGCGTCGTATTTTCGTTCGACCAGGCCGGCGGCAGCCGGCGCGAAGTCAATCGTTTCGACGAGCAACGCGTGGCAGTCGCCGATAGCCATTCCGGTGATGCGGTCCCCAAAGCCTTCCGGCAGCACATAGCCGAAGCTCTCGACCGCCGCCGCCATCGTCTGCAAATGCAGCGACTCGCTGTCGACCAGCGTCCCGTCCATATCGAAGAGAACTGCCCGGCGGCTCATGAGGTCAACCGGTCCAGATCGTCATAGAGCGACTGGCTATGGAAATAGAGTTTTTCGAAGAAGGCCTGCATCGGCCGGTAGGTCTCCGTCCATCGGGGATCCGGCGTGATTTCCTCGCTATAGCGGACATAGGATTCCGCGGCATCCTCGACCCGCGAATAGATGCCGGTCGCCGTCGCGGCCATTGCGGCGCATCCGATGATGCCGCATTCGGCCTCGGCCGGGACCAGGATCGGAATGCCGTAGACGCTCGCCTTGATTTTCAGCCAGAGTTTCGTCCTGGCGCCGCCGCCGGATGCGATGACGCGTTCAATCGGTGCTCCGGAGATCCGATCGAGAATGTCGATGTGTCGTTTGACCGCGAAGGCCACGCCTTCGAGCACCGCGCGATGCATATGCGCGAGCCCGTGCGTCGCTCCGATACCGAAGAACTGGGCGCGCGCATTACGGTGGTCGCCAAGCCTCTCGCCGGCGAGATAGGGCATGAAAAAGAGCCGGTCGGCGCCGACCGGTGCCTCGGCCGCCTTCTCGACGATCTCTTCATAGCCGGCCCGCTTCTCATGGAAGGCACGCCGCGCCCAGCGCATGGCGTCCCCGCCGGATTCGAGCAGCATGAAGGCGCCCCAGTTGCCTTCGACCGTACCGACGTTCGAGACCTGCGCATCGAGCAGCGGCTTTTCGGCAATGGCGGTGATGATTGCGGAGGTGCCCATCACTTCCGAGCCGACGCCGGGGCGGCAGACACCGGAGCCCAACAGCGCAACGGGATAGTCGCCGCCGCCGACAAGCACGGGCGTGCCTTCGCGAAGACCGGTCTCGCGCGCCGCTGCGCCCGTGACATGCCCCAGTATATCTACGGAATTGCGCAGCGGCGCGAGCTTCGCCCTTTCAAGACCAAGCAAGCCGATCATCCGATCGGACCATTGGCCGGTCCGCGGGTCCATCAGGAAGCTTGCGCCGCCATCGGTGCGGTCGATGGCAATCTCACCGGTGAGTTTCAGGTTGATCCAGTCCTTGGGCATGACAACGGCTGCGGTCCGGCGCCAGGCCTCGGGATCTTCGTCGCGAAGCCATTGCAGTTTGAAACCGGGCCAGGCGGGTGTTGCCGGATTTGCGCTGTCGGCGAGATAGCTTGATGGCCGGTGGTGCTTTTCGAAGGCCGCGACGTGAGCGATCGTGCGCTTGTCGTTCCACAGCGGCGCAGTCTCGCGCGCGAGACCGCCCTTGTCGTCGACCAGGACCGTTCCGTGCATCTGCCCGCAGGCCGAAACGGCGGCAATACGGCGGTTGGCGTCCGGCTCGCTGGAAAGCACGTCGCGGATCGAGGCGACGACTCCGTTCCACCAATCTGCGGGCCGCTGCTCGGACCAGCCGAACTGCGGCACGATCTGCTCGTGCTCCCGCGCCGCGATGGCAACCACCTTGCCATGCCGGTCGACAAGGGCGGCGCGAACGCTGCCCGTGCCGACGTCGATCGTCAAAAACAAGTCTTCGGATATCAATGCGCCCAATTCCGTCTCCTCCACCGCCCGCTCTCCCGGGCAAGGTGTCTGCTTCCTTACCGGCGCAGCCAGTTGGATGCATATTGCAGGAGCATGGCGCCGATGATGATGCAACCCATGAAGACCTGCTGATGATAACCGGGTACGCGGGCGAGATTCATCATATTGGCGATGATGCCGAGCACGATGACGCCGATGAAGGTGTTGAAGGCGCCACCGCGTCCGCCCATCAGGCTCGCGCCGCCGATGACGACGGCGGCGATCGCATCGAGTTCCGCGCCGACGCCGATATTGGCCGAGCCGACGCCGGTACGGCTCGCGGACACGACCCCGGCGGCCGCGGCAAGCACGCCGGAGATGACATAGACCGACATGGTGTACCAGGCGACCGGAATGCCCGAGAGCCGGACCGCCTCGACATTCGAGCCGATCGCCTTCACGAGGCGGCCGTAGCGCGTGAACATCAGTACGGTGCCGGCGATAACGAACACGACTGCCATCAGGATCACCGGATAGGGAATACCGGCGATCGCGCCCGAGCCGAAAGCGGTAACCGCCGCGCCGCTTTCGCCCATCACGATCGGCTGGCCGGCGGAGATGATCAGCGAAAACCCGCGCGCGACCGTCATCATCGCAAGCGTCGTTACGAAAGGCGGCAGCTTGAGAAAGGCGACGAGTACCCCGGAACCCAGCCCGCAGGCAGCGCCCGCGAGAAGGGTCACGGCTAACGAAAGACCGGTTCCGTACTTCTGGACGACGATTGCCGAAAGCACGCTCCCGAGTGCTGCTACCGAGCCTACCGAAAGATCGATGCCGCGCGTCAGGATGACGAAGAGCATCCCGATCGCCATCAGACTCGTCCCGGAGATCTGACGAAGCACGTTCAGAATGTTCCGCTCGGTCAGGAACACATCGGACATGGAGGTTGCCACGATGACGAGCGCGATCAGGATCGCGATCGTTCCGTAACGCTGTAGGGTCTGGCTGAGATTCAGTGAGGGGCGAGTGGTTTCGACCAGGTCTGACATGGTGCTACTCATCGGTTCACAACCCTCTTTCGGGCATGTTTTCGGGCGGGGCGACAGGGCTCACCATCGCGAGCTTCAGGAGTTTTTCCTCGGTATAGTCCTCTGGTCCGAGCTCGCCGGTGATCTGGCCCTCGCGCATGACGAGGATGCGGTCGCAAAGTCCGAAGAGCTCGAGATGTTCGGAAGAGATGATGAGAACCGCCCGCCCCTCGGCGGCGAGTGCCTTGATCAGCGAATAGATCTCGGTCTTGGCGCCGACATCGACGCCGCGCGTCGGCTCGTCGAAGATCAGAATGTCGCCGTCGGCGTGGAACCACTTGGCGAGCACGACCTTCTGCTGGTTTCCACCGGAGAGGCTGGACGCCGGGTCGTCGAAGCTGCCGGCTTTAAGACGCAGGCGCTTCGCAAGATTCTCGACCGCCGCCTTTTCCCGTGCACGGCGCACGAAGCCGAAGCGGTTCACGAGGGGTCCGAGTTTCGCCATGGTGGCGTTCACCCTTATCGGGAAATCGAGTATGAGCCCCTGCTCCTTGCGGTTTTCAGGCACGAGGCCGATGCCGGCTTTGACACCGTCGCCCGGCTTGCGGATCGACTTCTCCTTGCCGTGCACGAAGATGCGGCCGGCTTGCGCCCGTTCGGCCCCAAAGACCAGTCGGACGAATTCCGTACGGCCCGCGCCGACGAGGCCGCCGAGACCAATGATCTCGCCGGCGCGCACGCACAGCGACACGTTCCTGATGCGGACACCATCCGAGAGGTTTTCGACGCGCAGCACCTCGTCACCGGGCCGCCGTTCGACATCCTCGCCGAAAAGCGCCTTGAGCGACCTGCCGACCATCATGCGGATGACATCGTCGATCTCGACTGCGGAGCGCTCGACGGTCGCGACCGACGCGCCGTCCTTCATGACCGTGATACGGTCGGCAATGCGGAACACTTCGTCGAGACGATGGGAAATGTAGATGACGCCGACGCCGCGTTCGCGCAGCGCTCTAATGATGCCGAGCAGGCGCTCCGCGTCCTGCACCGACAGAACCGCCGTCGGCTCATCGAAGACCATGACGCGGGCGTTGCGGGACAGCGCCTTGGCAATCTCGACCACCTGCTGATGGGCAACCGAAAGATCGCCCACGGTCGCACCCGGGTGAATTGAAAAGCCAAGGCTGTCGATTAGTTCACGAGCCCGACTGTTGAGTTCGCGCCAGGAAATGACGGAAGGAATTTCCGACAGGAAGATGTTTTCGGCCACCGTCAGGTCCGTCGCAAGCGCCATCTCCTGGTGGATGATCGCGATGCCCTTCGATATGGCATCGGAAGGCGAGCGGAAATGCGGCTCCTCGCCCGCGACCTTCACCGTTCCGGCCTCGGCGCGGTATTCGCCGCCGAGCACCCGCATGAGGGTTGACTTGCCCGCGCCGTTTTCGCCGAGAAGCGCGTGGACCTCGCCTGCTTGAAGCTCGAACTCCACGCCTTGCAGCGCATGGACGCCGCCGAAGGATTTGCGGATGCCGGAGAGTTCTACGAGATTTTCCATGGTGCGAAATGCCTCTTTCACGCCTCGCCCGATCCTGGCAACCGGGCGGACGGATGGTGGCCGGCGAGCCGCGAACGACCCGCCGCCTGGAAGGATCGGTGCATCAGAAGACGGCGTCGGCCTTGTAGTACTGATCGACGTTTTCTTTCGTGATCGCCGTGGGTGTCGTGTAGGTGACCTTCGAAATGTCGGCAGGCAGCTCTCCGTCGAGCGCCTTCTTGGCGAGGTCCACGGCCGTCGAGGCGACGAGCGCCGGGTCGTTGAGACCGGTGGCACCGTAGCTGCCTTCCTTGATCATCTGCAGCGCTTCCTTCTGCCCGTCGGCAGCGGCAAGCAGCAGCACGTCTTCGACGCGCCCCGCCTGTTCCAGCGCCTTCCGGGCGCCGAGCACCATGGAATCGTTTTCGCCGAGCACGACGTTGACATCCGGGTTGGCGACGAGGAGGTCCTCCATCGCCTTTAGACCGCCCTCATGCCCCCAGAGGCCCCAACCCTGGCCGACGATTTCGAAGCGGGCACGGCCCTCATTGCGCAATTGTCCCTCGACGAGGCCTGCCAGCACCCCCAGTCGGCGCTCCTGACCTACTTCATTGCCCTTGTCGCCGGAAAGCAGCGCGATCTTCAGGTCCTTGCCCTTGGTCTGGTCAGCCAGCCATTGCCCTACGAGCATACCGTTGCGGCTGTTGGAAGACTGCACCAGCGTCACGAAATTCGCAGCCGGATCGAGTGTGGAGTCGATGACGAAGACCTTCACGCCGGCAGCGGAGGCCGCGTTCACCGCCGGTACCATGCCCTTGCTGTCGCGCGGATTGACGATGAGCGCGCCGATACCCTGAGCGACCATGTCCTCGATGTCGGCGATCTGCTTGTTCAGGTCGTTCTGGGCGTCGGCCGAGATCACTTCGCATCCGATTTCCTCGGCATGCTTTTTGGCGGAAACTTCCTGCGCGGCGAAATAGGGAGCGTCGAGCGTCTTCATCGAAATGCCGATCTTGCACTCGGCAGCCTCGGCGGCGCCGATCGCCAGCAGCGAAGCGGCGGCAGCCAATGCGGTCTTGAGAACGGTCTTGGATGTGCGGGTCATGGGTTTCTCCTCCGGGTGGACGCGATTGATCGCGAGCCAGTTTTCTTGGCTAAAATGTAGCGTAGTTACAGATTTTTTTATCGTCAACATGATTTTTTGATATATTAGCGATTATTGCGCGTAACATGCGCGGAAATTTTCTGCTTGATCGTGCCAGTTCGTTCATTTATGTAATTTTGCTACGTAAATCGGAGGTTGAAATGTTGAGAGAACCGGTCACGAGCGTGGTCGACGCTACTAGCGGCGCGTTGAGCGGAAACACGGGACGCTATGAAAAGCGGCTGAGCGATCTCGAAGGACTTTACGAAAACGCAGCGGCGCATGCGGACCTCACCCGCCAGCTCGGCAATCCGGTCGTCTACGCGGTCGAGGATTTCCGCCCGGGCGATCACGCCGGCGACCTCATCTACGGCGTGACCCGGATGAGCCCGGGCCGGATCGGCCGCGAATTCTTCCTGACGCGCGGCCATATTCACGCAAAGGCCGACCGGCCGGAGATCTATTTCGGCCAGAAAGGGCAGGGACTGATGCAACTCGAATCGCCCGCGGGCGAAACGCGCATCGTCGAGATCGGCCCGCAAACGATCTGCTACGTGCCGCCCTACTGGATTCATCGATCCATCAATGTCGGCGACGACGACCTCGTGATGGTTTTCGCCTATCCCTCCGACAGCGGACAGGACTACGGGATCATCGAAGCTTCCGGCGGCATGCGCCACCGCATCGTGAGCGACGAAAAGGGCAGCTGGCAGCTCGTCGAGAACAGCGAGTACCGCGCTCGCGGCGGCGACGCCGTCGCAAGCCTGATGAAGCGATATGTCTGAGCAATGGACGGATTGAAGGAACGCGCGCCCATGGAAAACCCCATCGACCTTATTGCCGGCCTCGGCGTGGTGCCCGTGATTGCGATCGAGCGCGTCTGCGACGCGGTGCCGCTCGCCGACGCCCTTCTGGAGGGCGGGCTGCCGGTCGCCGAAATAACCTTCCGCACCGAAGCCGCCGCCGACGTGCTCGCGGCAATCCGTGACGCTCGGCCGGGGCTCTGCATCGGCGCAGGCACGATCCTCGACAGGCAGAGCCTCGATCGGGCGATCGAAAGCGGCGCCCGTTTCGCGCTCGCCCCCGGATATGACCCCGAGATCGTCGATGCGGCCAAGGCTGCAGCCCTGCCCTTCTGCCCGGGCGTCATGACGCCGACCGACCTGACGCTTGCGACGGCGCGAGGCGTCCGGTTGGCAAAGTTCTTCCCGGCAGGCGTAGCGGGCGGCCCGAGGGCGCTTTCCGGCATTGCCGCGCCTTTCGCCCATATTGGTGTCCGCTTCATTCCGACCGGCGGCGTCACCGAAGCAACGATCGGCGAGTGGCTGGCGATCAGGCAGGTGGTCGCCGTCGGCGGCACCTGGATTGCCAAGACCGACGATATCCGGGAAGGCCGGTTCGCCGACATTTCCCGCAACGCGGCGACGGCCGTGAAGGCGGCCCGTGAAGCCCTGGAGAGGCGCACGTGACCCACTATCAGCCAGCTACACGGCCGACGCTTTATTTCATCGGCGTGACGACGGGCAAAAGCTCGATCATGAAGGTCTTTCCCGCATGGGCGGAGTCCCTCGGCCTGAAGGATGCCGTCATCAAGGGCATCGATTTCAAGCTCCACGACGATCCGGCCGCTTACCGCGCGGCCGTCGAATTCATCCGCGACGACCCTCTTTCCATGGGCGCCCTGGTCACGACGCACAAGATTGACCTCTTCGCCGCCTGCCGGGATCTCTTCGACGTCATCGACCCGCATGCGGAACTGATGGACGAGACAAGCTGCATCTCGAAACGGCACGGCAAGCTCGTCTGCCATGCCAAGGACCCGATTTCCTCGGGCCTCGCTATCGACGGCTTTCTCGGAGAGGGCTATTTCGCCCGCACCGGCGCGGACCTTTTCTCCATGGGTGCCGGCGGCTCAACGATCGCGCTGACCTGGCACCTGATGCGCCGGTCGCGCGGCAGGGACGTTCCCGGCCGAATCGTCGTCTCCAACCGGAGCCAGCATCGCCTGGACGAAATCCGGCGCATTCACGAGAGCATCGATAGCGACGCTCCCGTCGAATACGTCCTTGCGCCGAAAGCCGAGGACAACGATGCCGTTCTGGCCCGGCTGAAGCCCGGTTCGCTCGTCATCAACGCGACCGGTCTTGGAAAGGACGCGCCCGGTTCGCCGCTTTCCGATGCCGCACAATTTCCACAACGGGCGGTCGCCTGGGACCTCAATTATCGGGGTGACCTTGTGTTTCTTGATCAGGCGCGCGCCCGGCAGGAGCAGCAATCGCTCCAGGTCGTGGATGGCTGGACTTATTTCATTCATGGATGGACGCAGGTCATCGCCGAGGTCTTCGATGTGGACATCCCGACCTCCGGCCCCCGCTTCGACCGGATTTCCGACATAGCCCGCGAGGCGGCCGGACGATGACTTCACAGGCACGAATCCTCGTGACGCCGCGCTCGCTCACCGCAGAACCGCACCCGGACGTGGAGCGCCTGCGCGACAACGGCTTCGACATCGTCTATTCGCGTGCGGGGGCTATACCCACCGAGGACGAACTTGTTGAACTCGTTCCCGGCTGCGTGGGCTGGCTCGCAGGCGTTGAGCCGGTGACGCCGCGCGTCGTGGAAGCGGCCGGAAATCTGAAGGCGATCAGCCGAAACGGCGTCGGCGTCGACAACCTGCCCGTCGACATGCTGGCAAAGAGGGGCGTCAGAGTAATGATTGCCGAGGGGGCGAATGCCCCCGGCGTCGCCGAACTCACGATCGGTCTCGTTTTCAGTGCCTTGCGCTCGATTCCCCTCGCCGACACTGGCATCAAGGCCGGCAATTGGCCCCGCATCCGCGGAATGGAAATCCGCGGCCGGACGGTCGGTATCATCGGCTGCGGTGCGATCGGCCGCGAGGTGGCGCGGATGGTCGTCGCTCTTGGTGCGAAAGTCATTGCCTACGATCCTCTACGCCCCAACCTGAACCTGCCTTCTTCCGGTTTCGAATATGCCGAGATAGACGAGATCGTCGGAGAGGCGGAAATCCTGTCCTTGCATTGCCCGCTGCCGAAGGACGGCTCCGCGCTGCTCGACCGCAAACGGTTGAGCTCGGCCCGACCGGGACTCATTCTCGTCAATACGGCCCGGGCGCGGCTGGTCGACGAAGATGCCCTGATCGAAGCCTTGGACGAGGGGCGCGTCGGCTGTTACGCAACGGATGTTTTCGAACCCGAGCCCCCCGTGTCGCTACGGCTGGCGGGCCACGGGCAGGTCATCGCGACCAGCCATATCGGCGGTTTCACGGCCGAAAGCGTCGACCGCGCGACCCGGATCGCCGCGGACAATCTCCTTTCGGCGCTGAAGGATTGAAGGGCGATGACGTGCAGATTGACGGAAAGACGGTTCGATGGCTCGCTTGCGGAGCAGTTGGCGCAAACGTCCGGAAGTCCGGCGCGCCTCCTCTGGCTCGGCCAGGCGGGATTCGTCATCGATATGGCGGGCGCCCGCCTGGTCATCGATCCGTATCTTTCCGATTCGCTTGCGGCAAAATACCGGGGAACGCAGTATCCGCATCGCCGCATGATGCCGGCCCCGATCGAGCCGGCCGCACTCGCCGGCGTGGATTACGTCCTGTGCACCCATGCCCACACGGACCACATGGACCCGGGAACGTTGCCGGCTCTCTTCACGGCCAATCCGTCGGCGCGGCTGGTGGCCCCGCGTGCGGTCAGGTCCGCAGCGTTCGAAAGATCGGGGATCGGTGAGGAACGCATTCTTTCGATCGATGCCGGCGAGGCGCTCGATCTTTGCCGCGGGCTCCGTGTCGTGGCCACCCCCTCGGCGCACGAGACGCTGGAGCGGAACGAAAACGGCGATCACCGGTTCCTTGGCTTCCTGCTGAAAAGCCGGGACGTGACGATTTGGCATTCCGGCGACACCGTTCCGTTCGACGGCCTCGCCGAGGAAGTCAAGGCAATGCAGCCAGACGTGGCGCTCCTGCCGGTCAACGGCCGGAGGCCGGAGCTCTCCTCCCGGGGCGTGCCCGGCAATCTCACGCTCGCCGAAGCGGTCGAGTTGAGCGGGGCGATCGGCGTCGCTGCGATGGTCGCCCATCACTACGGCCTCTTCGACTTCAACACGATCGAACCGGAGCTCATCGACACCGCGGCGCGATCGACCACATCTCCGCAGCTGTTTAGGGCGCGCGTGGGGACCGCTTACGAATGGGCCGCCCTGTAGCGCCGCGGATCTATCGGGCGCGGGATGGACGCACTTTGATCTGCGGCATGTTCCGTCTTCCGCTCCAATTTGCGGGAGCATGCGGTATCATGAGAAAGATCGAAAAAGGACAACTTGCTCATGGATACCGATTCGCGCCTCGATGGGCGCAGCCTTGGCGGACGAAACATCATCGAAGTCATCCGGACCATGCGCCCCGAACTGCGCAAATCCGACAGGAAAGTGGCCGATGTCGTCCTGGAGGACCCGCGGCGCATGTTGAATGCCACCGTCGGTGAAACCGCAGCGCTCGCACAAGTGAGCCAGCCGACCGTCCTGCGATTCACGACGGCGATAGGATGCAGCGGGTTTCCCGACTTCAAGATCCGGCTTGCCCAAAGCCTTGCGCTCGGCACGCCTGCCACCCATTCGGTGCTGCTCGACACCGATGAGCCGGAGACGGTGGCCGAGAAGATCTTCGACTACACGATGACGAGCCTCGACTGGGCGCGCTCCCGACTGGACAAGCAGGCTTTGAACAAGGCGATCGACATACTGGCGGCCGCCCGGTCCATCGTCTTCTTCGGTTTCGGGGCATCGGGGATCGTCGCGCGGGACGCCCAGCAGAAATTCCCGCTCTTCGGCATACCATGCGGCGCGGAACTCGATTCGCATCAGCAGGTGATGGTGGCCTCGATGATGAAGCCGGGAGAGGTCGCCTTCGTCATTTCGAATACCGGCACGACTCGATCCATCATCGAGATCGCGCGCATCGCGCACGACAATGGAGCGACCGTCATCTGCCTGACCGGGTCGGATTCGCCGCTGACGAACTACTGCGACGTTTCTTTGATCGTCGAGACGTTGGAAAACACCAACATGTACACGCCCACGATCTCGCGTATCGCCGCCCTGGTCGTCATCGATATCCTCTCCACAAGCGTCGCAATGCGGCGGCCGGCGGACTACCAGGCGCGTATTCATCAGATGAAGCGGCAACTGTCCGACATGCGGCGCATGCAGCCGCTTTGAAAGCATCGGCCAGCCCTGGGAAGAACGACTACCCCGCTGTTCTACAGAAGCTGCCGGAAGCGGACTTGACAACCCCCGGTCTTGTTACGTTATTACGTTTACTAGTTGAATGACGTATCCCATCGAGCCGGAACATAGCCCCCGGCCGTCCATGCGACAGTGAGGTTCCCGCCAATGCCCGATCAGCTTGTCCCCACCCCCGTCACCGTCCTCACCGGCTATCTCGGAGCAGGAAAGACCACGCTTCTCAACCGCATCCTCTCCGAGCCGCATGGCAAGAAATTCGCAGTCATCGTCAACGAGTTCGGCGAGGTCGGCATCGATAACGATCTCATCGTCGATGCCGACGAGGAGGTGTTCGAAATGAACAATGGCTGCATCTGCTGCACGGTGCGCGGGGACTTGATCCGCATCATCGAAGCGCTGATGCGCAGGCGCGAGCGGTTCGACGGCATCCTGATAGAGACGACGGGCCTCGCCGACCCCGCGCCGGTCGCCCAGACTTTCTTCGTCGACGAGGATGTCCGGTCCAAGACACGGCTCGACTCCATCATTACCGTTGTCGACGCCAAGCACCTTCTCGGCGAGATCGACCGTGCACATGAAGCGCAGGAGCAATTGGCCTTCGCCGACACGATCATCCTCAACAAGACCGATCTCGTATCGTCCGAAGGCCTGAAGGCCGTGGAGGATCGCATCCGCCGCATCAATCCCACGGCCGGCATCCTCAAGACGCAGCGCTGCAATATCGAGATCGCCAGCCTGCTCGATCGCAATGCCTTCGATCTCGACCGCATTCTCGAGGTCGAGCCCGACTTTCTCGAAGCGGACCACGATCACGAGCATGACGACCATGTCGCCAGTTTTTCACTGATCGAACGCCGGCCCGTCGACCCGGAAAAATTCTTCCGCTGGCTCCAGACGACCGCGCGGACCTTCGGTACCGACATGCTGCGGATGAAGGGCATCATCGCCTTTGCCGGCGACGCCGAACGCTATGTCGTCCAAGGCGTCCACATGCTGGTGGAAGGCGACCACCAGCGCGCCTGGAAAGACGGCGAAGAGCGCATCTCGCGCCTTGTCTTCATCGGCCGCAACCTTCCGAAGGACATCATCACCGACGGCTTCATGGCATGCTGCGCGAGCCCGGCCGCCGTCGGATAGTAGAGCGCTTTCGGCAGCCTTTGCTGACGCAATGTCGGCAAAGGCGTGCTCCGGCGCGCGGAAAGCGTGGACAAACGCCGCTGCGCAGCACGGCTGCGCAAAAAGAAGACGCCCGAAGGGCTCATAAAACTGCTAAATCTTCCGAGGAAATTTGGAGCGGGTGAGGCGATTCGAACGCCCGACCCCAACCTTGGCAAGGTTGTGCTCTACCCCTGAGCTACACCCGCTCATAAGACCCAGGCCCGGGGGTAGTCGATGGACCAGGGGTGTCGCCCTGTGTTGCGGCGACGGGCGCTATATGGCCCAAGCCCTTTTCAAATGCAACAGGGAAATGACGCGAATACCAAGAATTTTTTCGCGAGTGCATTCGAAGGCCGGGAACGCCGCGTTTCCGGTTACGCTGCGCCGCCCATGAGATTGCGGAACGTCTCGCTCCTCCTTAAAGCAGGCCGAGAGAAGATCGCGACTGCGGAAAGGATGGAGCATGAGCAAGGCGGAGCCGAAGACTGCGGAAGACCTCTTCCGTTTTCTCGACGAACTCGGGATCGAACACAGGACGAAGCGGCACGCGCCGGTCTTCACCGTCGCCGAATCGGTGGCGCTGCGCGATGAAATCCCCGGCGGACATACAAAAAACCTGTTCCTGAAGGACAAGAAGGACAATTATTTCCTTCTTACCGTCGAGGAACACGCGGCGGTGGACCTGAAGACCGTTCATCAGACCATCGGCGCGGCAAGCAAGGTCTCCTTCGGCAAGCCGGAGAAGCTGATGGAATATCTGGGCGTGATACCGGGCGCCGTCACCGCCTTCGGCGCGATCAACGACACCGAGGGCAAGGTGAAGATCATTCTCGACGAGACGCTGATGGCCTTCGAGACGATCAACTGCCATCCGCTCTCGAACGACCAGACGACCTCGATCGCGTCGAAGGACATGCTGCGCTTCATGAAGGCGACCGGGCACGAGCCGCTTGTCTTGAAAGTGACGGCCTGACATACGATCTTTGGCGCGAATGCATGAAGCCGGACGCCCAAGTCCGCGAGGAGAGAAGAATGAGCGGTAGCGACAATCCCTATCAAGGTTCCTTCGGCACCCAGATGACGGGCTCGGCCTCCTTCGGCGGACAGCCGGCAAGCAGCGCGAGCGGCCCGAACGGCCCGATCCCGGACGACCTGATCAGGGAGACCACAACCGCCGCCTTTACCCGCGACGTGCTCGAGGCATCGCGCCGGCAGCCGGTCCTCGTGGATTTCTGGGCGCCCTGGTGCGGGCCCTGCAAACAATTGACCCCTGTCATCGAGAAGGTGGTGAGGGAAGCCGCCGGCCGGGTGAAGCTCGTCAAGATGAACATCGACGACCATCCGTCGATCGCCGGCCAGCTCGGCATTCAGTCCATTCCCGCGGTCATCGCCTTCATCGACGGGCGCCCGGTCGATGGTTTCATGGGCGCCGTGCCCGAGAGCCAGATCAAAGAGTTCATCGATCGGATCGCCGGTCCGGCCGCAGACGACGGCAAGGCCGAGATCGAGAGCGTGCTTGCCGAGGCTAAGGCGCTGATGGATGCAGGCGACGCGCAGAACGCCGCCGGACTCTACGGTGCCGTTCTCCAGGCCGACCCGGAAAACGCCGCGGCTGTCGCCGGCATGATCGAATGCATGATCGCGCTCGGGCAGGTCGCCGAGGCGCGCCAGGCGCTTTCCGGCCTGCCGGAAGCGCTCGCCGCGGAAGCGGCCGTCGCCGCCGTCTCGAAAAAGCTCGACCAGATCGAGGAGGCCCGCAAGCTCGGCGACCCGGCCGCGCTGGAGCGCCAGCTCGCGCTGGATCCGGACGACCACGCGGCACGGCTCAAGCTCGCCAAGCTCCGCAATGTCGAGGGCGACCGCACCGCCGCCGCCGAACATCTCCTGACGATCATGAAGCGCGACCGCAGCTTCGAGGACGACGGGGCCCGGCGCGAACTGCTGTCGTTCTTCGAGGTGTGGGGCCCGAAGGACCCGGCAACGATCGCCGCGCGGCGCAAGCTGTCGTCGATCCTCTTTTCGTAAGCGGCCTTCGCGTCGAATTTTTCAGCCCCGCCCGATCGATTCCGGTGTATTTCTCCCTTGAGATTTCGAAGGGCCGCACCATTTTTTGGTCCTACGGCACCGCGCCTCGATGAGGCGCGGCCGCTATCTGCAAGGTCTGTCGGAATGCATGTCGGAAATGCGCGCTATCTCGGTCCGAAGGACTTACCGGAGATTCTTCCGGTGTTTCCCTTGACGGGCGCGCTCCTGCTGCCCGGCGCACAACTCCCGCTCAACATCTTCGAACCGCGCTATCTCGCCATGTTCGACGATGCGCTCGCCGGCAACCGGCTGATCGGCATCGTTCAGCCCTCCTTCGCGGAAGGCCGCAACGACATCGACGCCTCATCGGTGCCGGCGCTTTGCCAGGTGGGCTGCATCGGCCGGATCACCTCTTTCGCCGAGACCGGCGACGGTCGCTACATCACCTCTCTCACCGGCGTGTGCCGCTTCCGGCTTTTCGCAGAGGTAGCCGGCTGCCGCGGCTACCGCCGTTTCCGCATCGGCCCCTTCGGGAGCGATCTCGAAAATCCTGACGATGAGAGCCTCGTCGACCGGGAGGCGCTTCTCGCAGCCTTCCGGGCCTATCTCGACGCCAACAAGCTCGAAGCCGACTGGGAAAGCGTGGAACGCGCAAGCAACCGTACCCTCGTCAACTCCATGGCAATGATGTCGCCCTATGGACCGGCGGAAAAACAGGCGTTGCTGGAGGCCCCCGATCTGAAGACGCGGGCCGAAACGCTGATCGCCATCACCGAAATCGTGCTCGCCCGCAACTTCGGCGACCTCGACAATATTCTGCAATGAAAAGAGCGATGGACATCAACGCCAGCAAGGTTGATCCGAAACTCCTGGAACTGCTCGTCTGTCCTCTGACCAAGGGCCGCCTCAGCTACGATCCGGAAGCCAACGAACTGGTGTCCGAAAAGGCCCGCCTCGCCTATCCGATCCGAGACGGCGTGCCGATCATGCTGGTCTCCGAGGCGCGCAAGATCGAGGACTGAGGGCGAACACCGACGCAAACGGTTGCGTTCAAATCGGCTCGCCGGCGAGCAGCCGCGGATCGTTTCTGCCGGGAGTGCCCGCCGCCTGGCGGATGAAGAACTTCTTGAGCGACGGCAGGCGATCGACCAGGCCGAGGCCGAGGTCGCGCACGACCCGCACGGGCATGATGTCGTTGGAGAAGAGCCGGTTGAGGACATCCGTCGTAACGCCCATCCGGAAGGTATCGAAGCGCCGCCACGTCTGGTAGCGCTCCAGAATGGCGAGCGAGCCGATATCGAGGCCCAGGCGGTCCGCCTCGACGATCGTTTCGGCGAGGGCCGCAACATCCTTGAAGCCGAGATTGAGCCCCTGGCCGGAAATCGGGTGGATGCCGTGCGCGGCATCCCCGGCGAGCGCGAAACGCGGCGCGACGAAGTCGCGGGCAAGCGTGAGGCCGAGCGGGAAGGCACGCCGGCCGCCGACCACCTTGAGACGGCCGAGCTTATGGCCGAACCGGCGCTCCAGTTCCTCCTCGAAGATGAAATCATCCTCCTTCACCAGACGCTCGGCGTCATAGGTGCTCTCGGTCCAGACGAGCGAGGAACGGTTATTCTTGAGCGGCAGCGTCGCGAAGGGACCGGCAGGCAGGAAATGCTCCTCCGCCGTTCCGCCATGCGGACGCTCGTGCTCGACGGTGGTGACGATGCCCGACTGGCCGTAATCGAACTCGACGACCTTGATGCCCGCCGCCTCGCGCAGCCTCGAACGAACGCCGTCGCAGGCGACCAGCAGCCGCGCCTCGAGCGTCTCGCCGCCCGCCAGAGCAACGGCGACGGAATGATCTCCGCTGTTGAAGCTCTCCACCAGGGTCGACGGCCGGATCGAAACGCCGAGTTCGTCGCAGGCGCGGCGCAGCGCACCGACGAGCGCCGTATTCGGCACCATATGGGCGAAGGGGCGGCCGTCGCCGCCGTTGTCCTCGCCCTCGCCCTCGAATGTAAGGAAGACCGGCCGGACCGGATCGGCCGTCTTCGAATCGGTGATCACCATCCTGAGGATCGGCTCGGCCTCGGGCGCGATCGCCTGCCAGACGCCGAGGACGTCGAGCATCCGCTCGGCAGCGGCGGCGACGGCCGATGCCCGCTCGTCCTTCTTCCACACGCCTTCCGGCGCGGCATCGACGACCATGACATCGAGATGGGGTGCCGCCTTTTTCAGCGATACGGCAAGCGAGAGGCCGACATAGCCGCCCCCGGCAATCAGTACGTCGATCATCCGCCTCGTCTCCCGTCGCACTTGAAGCATCATCTCGTGCCTATATAGATCAATGCCAACGCCGTTCCTACCATCGGAGACCGCCGAAAATGTCGCGCCCTACCGAGACCGCCACGCCCATGGATGCGCTCCTTGAGATACTCGACCTTGAGAAGCTCGAGGAAAACCTCTTCCGGGGCCTGAGCCCGCAGGTCGGCTGGCAGCGGGTCTTCGGCGGCCAGGTGATCGGCCAGGCGCTGGTCGCCGCCCAGCGCACGGTCGACGGGGGCCGCTACGTTCACTCGCTGCACGCCTATTTCATGCGTCCGGGCGACCCTTCCGTTCCGATCATCTACGAGGTCGACCGGATCCGCGACGGCTCGAGCTTCGCGACGCGGCGCGTGGTGGCGATCCAGCACGGCAAGGCCATCTTCGCCATGTCTGCCTCCTTCCAGTATGACGAGGATGGATTCGAGCACCAGTTCGACATGCCGGACGTGCCGATGCCGGAGACGCTGCCGGGCGAGCAGGAACTCAAGGAGAAGTTTCTCGTCCACGCACCGGAGGCGATCCGCCGCTATTGGGAGCGGCCGCGGCCGATCGAAATCCGGCCCGTCTCGCTCGAACATTATTTCTCGCGCGCGAAGGCATCCCCGAAGCAGGACGTTTGGGTGAAGGCGGTCGGGACGGTGCCGGACGAGCGCCATCTCCAGGCCGCCGTCCTCGCCTATCTTTCCGACATGACGCTCCTCGATACGTCGCTTTACGCTCACGGCACATCGGTCTTCGACCGCAGCCTCCAGGTGGCCAGCCTCGACCACGCCATGTGGTTCCACCGGCCCTCGAAAATGGACGATTGGCTGCTCTATACCCAGGACAGCCCCAGCGCACACGGTGCCCGCGGAATGACCCGCGGCAGTCTTTTCGACCGCTCCGGCGTTCTGATCGCCTCTGTCGCGCAGGAAGGATTGATCCGCAAAAAGGCAATTGCGTAAATTTTTGCCATTTTTGGGATTTTGCTCATATTTTAATCAATCTGACTGGCGTATTTTTAGCGTTTCGCGGCGGCCCCCTAGCCGAACGCGGTTTTTCCATTAGTTTTCAGTGGTTTGTTCTGCCTCATCGAATCTGGCACGCGCCTTGAATGTAGCTATCCGGTTGCCAGCGCGTCGGGCGCTCAAGCAGCAAGGAGAGACGGCCTCCGCTGGAGGCAGACAAGGATGGGAACTCGATGAAAATTGTGATGGCCATTATCAAGCCGTTCAAGCTCGATGAGGTTCGCGAAGCCCTCACTGCCGTAGGCATCCAGGGTTTGACGGTGACCGAAGTGAAGGGCTACGGCCGCCAAAAGGGGCACACCGAGATCTACCGCGGCACCGAATATGCCGTGAGCTTTCTGCCTAAGCTGAAGGTCGAGATCGCGGTCGCGACGGAGATCGTCGACAGGGCCGTCGAAGCCATCGCTTCGGCCGCCAAGACCGGCCAGATCGGCGACGGCAAGATCTTCGTCTACTCGATTGACCATGCCGTGCGCATCCGCACCGGCGAGACCGACTCAGAAGCGTTGTAAACCACGCCGTTCAGGGAGCTATTTTCGATGTCGTCATTCACCCTTTCCACCTCTCTTCGACGCGTGGGAGCGACTGCTGCCGCGATGCTCGCGCCGGTCGTTGCGTTTGCCCAGGAAGCGGCGCCCGCCGTGGCCGCGGCACCGGTGCCGGACAAGGCCGATACCACCTTCATGTTCCTTTCGACGCTTCTCGTCCTGTTCATGCTGATTCCGGGCCTCGCCCTTTTCTACGGCGGTCTCGTGCGCGCCAAGAACATGCTGTCGGTGCTGATGCAGTGCACGGTCATCGGCGCCGCCATGATGATCGTCTGGGTCGTCTACGGTTATTCCTTCGCCTTCGGCGGCTCGACGAGCGCCTATTTCGGCGGCTTTGCCAAGCTCTTCCTGGCGGGCGTGACCGTCGACAGCACCGCGGCGACCTTCTCCGACGGCGTCGTCATCCCGGAATATATGTTCATGCTGTTCCAGATGACCTTCGCCGCGATCACCCCGGCGCTCATCGTCGGCGCCTTTGCCGAACGCATCAAGTTCTCGGCCGCGATCCTCTTCTCCATCCTCTGGGCGACATTCGTCTATTTCCCGATCGCGCATATGGTCTGGGACGCCAACGGCCTGCTGTTCGGCATGGGCGCGCTCGATTTCGCCGGCGGCACCGTGGTCCACATCAATGCCGGCGTCGCCGGCCTCGTCGGTGCATTCATGGTCGGCAAGCGCACCGGCTACGGCCGGGACATGATGGCCCCGCATTCCATGACCCTGACGCTCGTCGGCGCTGCCATGCTGTGGTTCGGATGGTTCGGCTTCAACGCCGGCTCCAATCTCGAAGCCTCCGGCGGTGCGGTTCTCGCCACGGTCAACACCTTCCTCGCAACGGCTGCCGCAGTCCTTTCGTGGTCGCTCGTCGAAACGCTGACGCGCGGCAAGGCTTCGATGCTCGGTGCCGCTTCGGGCATGATCGCCGGGCTCGTCGCCGTCACGCCGGCGGCCGGTATCGCCGGTCCGATGGGCGCGATCATCATGGGTCTGATCGTCTCGCCGCTCTGCTACTTCTTCGTCTCGGTGATCAAGAACAAGTTCCGCTATGACGATACGGCAGACGTCTTCGGCGTGCACGGCGTCGGCGGCTTCTTCGGCGCAATCGCGACCGGCGTCTTCGCCTCCTCCTCGCTCGGCGGCATCGGCTATGCCGACGGCGTGACCATGGGAAGCCAGCTGATGACCCAGATCACGGCCGTCGCCATCACGATCGTCTGGTGCGGTGTCGTTTCAGCCATCCTCTACAAGGTGGTCGATGCGCTTGTCGGCCTTCGCGTATCGATGGAAGCGGAGCGGGAAGGGCTGGATCTCTCCTCGCATGGCGAAGCCGCCTATCACGCGAGCTGAGCAGCGCCGGCTAGCGACGCCGCCAACAGTCCCGTCGCGGTCCGCATCCTGCGGATCGCCCTTGGCCCGGATCTGACGATCCGGGCCTTTTTTTCGCTGCATATGCGTTCCCAACCGCAATTCTGCCGGCACACGCGCATGGTTAATGTCACATTAACCCTACTTCGCTTAGGTTGATTCCATGGGCACGCAATGTGCCCGGAGCATCCCGCTTTTCGCCCGGATTGAGGGTGAGAAGGCTGCTCCTCACCAAAAGGGCTGGAATATTCATGGGCGGCCTTCTCGCGCGCTCTCGTTCCGGCGGATCGAAACGGGCAAAGCAGGCAACATGAGCAGAAGCAATACCGCAACGCTTGACAGCCGTTCCAACCGGTTCGTGCTGACCCACTTCGTCTGGCGGCAGATCGCCTCGCTGGCGGGGTTCGTTCTCGTCGGTGCGCTGGCACTCGCCATTGCCGCCCTTTCGACCTGGAACGTCGCGGATCCGAGCTTTTCCTATGCAACCTCGAACGAGCCGACCAACCTGCTCGGCTATGGCGGCGCCGTTTTCGCGGACATCTTCATGCAGTTCTTCGGCCTTGCGAGCGTCGTGGCGCTGCTGCCGGCCGTCGCCTGGGCTCTCGTTCTCATCCGCGGCACGCACTTCGACAAGGTGCTCAAGCGGCTCGGCCTGTGGTTCGCCGGCTCGGTGCTGGCTAGCGCGGCCTTGAGCTGCGTTCCGGCGCCGATCACCTGGCCACTGCCGAACGGCCTCGGAGGGGTCTTCGGCGACATGATCCTGCGTTTTCCCGCGCTCTTCACCGGAACCTTCCCAACGGGCACCCTCGCGACCGTACTCGCCTGCCTCTTCACAGCACCAGCCGCCTGGTGCCTCGTCTACAGCGCCGGCCTCATCGGCGTCAGCGAGGACGAAGACGCGGAACCGGTTCCGGAGCCCGCACCCAGCAAGGCGCGCACCATACGCGACGAACTCGAAGAGGAAGACGAAGAAGGCCCCCTTACGGTGCTGATGGGGTCGCTCGCCCACATGCGCTACACGGCGCAGGCCAGGCTGCGCCGCGCCTTCGGCATGGGAGCCAAGCCGGCGAAGCGTCAGTTTGACGAGCCATACGACTTCAACAACGACGAATTCGGCACGTTGAACGAGCCGGTCCGGCCGAAGGCGCAGGCCGGTCGTATCGAGCCGTCGCTTGATCGTTCCGAGCGCCGCATCGTCACACCGCCGCCGATCATGGGCGACGAAGACGACCCGCCCTTCGATATCGACGAGCGACGGCCTGCCGGCATCCTGCCGGACGACGACGAAGACGACGTGGCCGCAGACTGGGCTCCGCGGCCTGCACCGCCGAAGCCGGCTCTGGCAATGCCGGGTTCGCGCGTGGCCCCGCCGCCGGCGCGGCCGAAAGCCGGGCAGCGCGTCGAGCGTGAGGCGCAGCGCTCGTTCGTCGATAAAGACGGCGATTTTACGCTTCCGCCGATCCACTTCCTCGCCGAGCCGAAGAATGTCGCGCGCGATGCCTCGCTTTCGGCCGATGCGCTCGAGCAGAACGCCCGCATGCTCGAAGGCGTTCTCGAGGATTTCGGCGTCAAGGGCGAGATCATCCATGTCCGTCCCGGTCCCGTCGTCACCCTCTACGAGCTGGAACCCGCGCCCGGGATCAAATCGTCGCGTGTCATCGGTCTCGCCGACGATATCGCCCGTTCGATGAGCGCGATCGCCGCACGCGTCGCCGTCGTACCCGGCCGCAACGCCATCGGCATCGAGTTGCCGAACCAACGGCGCGAGATGGTCTATCTGCGCGAACTGATCGGCTCCCGCGACTTCGAGACGACCAAGACGAAGCTCGCCATGGCGCTCGGCAAGACGATCGGCGGCGAATCCGTCGTTGCCGATCTCGCCAAAATGCCGCATCTGCTCGTCGCCGGCACCACCGGCTCGGGCAAGTCGGTTGCGATCAACACCATGATCCTGTCGCTGCTCTACCGGCTGAGACCCGATCAGTGCCGCCTCATCATGATCGATCCGAAGATGCTCGAGCTTTCCGTCTATGACGGCATCCCGCACCTTCTCTCGCCGGTCGTGACCGACCCCAAGAAGGCGGTCGTGGCGCTGAAATGGACCGTGCGCGAGATGGAAGAGCGCTACAAGAAGATGTCGAAGATCGGCGTGCGCAACATCGACGGCTTCAACAGCCGCGTCGAGCAGGCTCTGGCCAAGGGCGAGGCGATCACCCGCACCGTCCAGACCGGCTTCGACCGCCAGACCGGCGAGGCCGTCTACGAGACGGAGGAATTCGACCTTTCGCCGATGCCCTATATCGTCGTCATCATCGATGAGATGGCCGACCTGATGATGGTCGCCGGCAAGGACATAGAAGGCGCCGTCCAGCGGCTCGCCCAGATGGCGCGCGCTGCCGGCATCCACGTCATCATGGCGACGCAGCGCCCCTCGGTCGACGTCATCACCGGCACGATCAAGGCGAACTTCCCGACCCGCATCTCCTTCCAGGTGACCTCCAAGATCGACAGCCGCACCATCCTCGGCGAGCAGGGGGCCGAACAGCTCCTGGGCATGGGAGACATGCTCTATATGGCCGGCGGCGGCCGTATCCAGCGCGTGCACGGCCCCTTCGTCTCGGACACCGAGGTCGAAGAGGTCGTTGCCTATCTGAAGACGCAAGGCGTGCCGCAATATCTCGACGCGATTACCGAGGACGACGAGGACGAGAACGATGGCGGCGGTCCGGCCGGCACATCCAACCTCGCCGATTCCGAGGACCCCTACGATCAGGCGGTGGCAATCGTGCTGCGCGACGGCAAGGCTTCCACCTCCTACGTGCAGCGGCGCCTCGGCATCGGCTATAATAGGGCCGCCTCGCTGATCGAGCGGATGGAGCAGGAAGGCATCATCAGCCCCGCGAACCACGCCGGAAAGCGCGAGATACTGGTGCCGACCGAGGCGGAGATCACCGGCCGGTAAGACAGCGCCACGGCGGCGTGATCAGCGTGCGGCGGGCGGTAACGGTCATTTGAAGGCGTCTTGTTTTCAAGTTTTCCAACGCCTTGAAGGCGCCCCACTTGCCCTTCAAATGATCACGAATGAAGGAGACTGCGATGATGGAGACCAAAACCGACGGCCGCAATGGGGCAATCTCGCGGCGCGTCTTCGTTGGCGGCCTGGCGGCTCTCGCCGGCTTCGGCGTCACGACGTTCGGCGCGGGCGACGCCTCGGCTCAGGCGTCCGCCGTTGCCCAAAGGATCGCCGATCATTTCTCGTCCGTGAAGACGATGGCCGGCGAATTCGTCCAGTTCGGCCCGCGCGGCGAACAGACGGGCGGCAAGTTCTATATCCGCCGGCCGGGACGCATCCGCTTCAATTACGAAGCACCCTCGCCGATGCGGGTCATCGCCGACGGCAAGTCCGTCGTCATCGGCAATATGAAACTTAAGACCTGGGATATCTATCCGCTCTCGAAGACCCCGCTCAATCTGCTGCTCAGCGAAAGGATCGACTTGAGCAGCAGGATGGTACGCGACGTGAGGGTGGAACCGGACCTCATCACCATCGTACTCGGCGACCGCTCCATCTTCGGAGATTCGACCATCACGATGATGTTCGACCCGAAGAGCTATAATCTGCGGCAGTGGACGATCACCGATGCTCAGAAGAAGGACACGTCGGTGATGATCTTCAACGTCCGGACCGGCATCGCGCTCGACGACAAGGTCTTCCGCATCCCCTATGACGAGGTGCGCAACAAGCGCCGCGGCGGTTGATCGCGAAATGCTTCGACTTTGAAACGAGGCACTTCCGAACGGAAAACCGTTACGCATTTTTCCTGGAAGTGTTCTAAGGAAACGGCCGCCCACCGGGCGGCTTTTTCATGCTTGTCGATCTGTGCCGAACCTGTTTAAACGCTGCCGTTGCCGGACGCGTGATCTTGCCGGCAATTTCCCGGGAGAACGAGGAATGCCTCTTTCCATTGCCACATGGAACATCAACTCCGTTCGCCTGCGCATGCCGCTGGTCGAACATTTCCTCAGGACATGGCAGCCGGATATCCTCTGCCTGCAGGAAATCAAGTGTCCGAACGACCAGTTCCCCTCCGCTCCACTGCGGAAGCTCGGCTACGAATACATCGAGATGCACGGGCAGAAGGGCTATCACGGCGTCGCCACCATCTCTCGCCTGCCGCTTCATGAACTGTCCGACCGCCGCGACTACTGCGGCGTCGGCGATGCACGCCATCTCTCCGTCCTCTTCGCGGCCGGTGGAAAGACGATCCGCCTTCATAATTTCTATGTACCGGCCGGCGGCGACGAGCCGGATCGCACGGTCAATCCGAAGTTCGGACACAAGCTCGACTTCGTCGACGAAATGAAGCTGCTGCACGCGGAGGCCGAGGCGGGCGTCTCGTCGATCCTCGTCGGCGATCTCAACATCGCGCCTCTCGAAGACGACGTCTGGTCGCACAAGCAGCTGCTCAAGGTCGTCAGCCATACGCCGATCGAGACCGAGGGTCTGGTCTCGGTGCTGACCGGAGGTGCTTGGGTCGACCTCATGCGCCGCCACGCGCCGCCGCCGGAAAAGCTTTACACCTGGTGGAGCTATCGGGCGAAGGACTGGACCGCCGCCGACCGGGGACGCCGCCTCGACCACATCTGGTCCTCCGCCGATCTCGCAAGCCAGCTCGTCCGCGTCGAGATCCTCAAGGAAGCGCGCGGCTGGGAGCGTCCGTCCGACCATGTGCCTGTCATCGCGCATTTCGAGCTTTGACGACGCCGGCCGCCTACGCAAACCGTCCGGCGAGCGCTTCCACGCGCCGGATCATCGCCTGTATATTTTCTCGGATGCGGGCTTCCACCATGGCGGTCACCTCGGGATATTCCTCCAGCATCCGGCGGAAGAGCGGCCGGTTGATCCGGATCACTTCGCTGTCCTCCTGCGCCGTCGCGGTGAACTTGCGCTCGACCATCGAGATGAGCGCGAGCTCGGACAGGAGCGTGCCGCGGCCGACGGTCATGACTTGCTGTTGGCGGCCCTGCGCGTTCGCATTTGAAAGCGCGAAGCTGCCGGCCGCCACGGCATAGGCGCAATCGGCCGGCGCGCCTTCCCGGAAAAGTTCGTGCCCCTTGGCCACCCGGCGGCGCTCGGCGCCGAAGGCGATCAGCCTCAGCTTGTCCTCGCCGATGTCGGCGAAGAGCGACACGTTGGACAAGAGTGCGATGTCGTCATTGAGCGCCAAGCGGCAAATCTCCCCCGGTCATGTCGTCCGGCTTAGGGAACGATCTTGTAGCCGCCGTTTTCTGTCACCAATATCTCGGCATTGGAAGGGTCGCGCTCGATTTTCTGGCGCAGCCGGTAGACATGCGTCTCGAGCGTATGGGTCGTGACGCCGGAATTATAGCCCCAGACCTCCTCGAGCAGCACGTCGCGGGTGACCACTTTCTGGTCGGCGCGGTAGAGGTAGCGGATGATTGCGGCTTCCTTTTCCGTCAGCCGGATCTTCTGGCCGTTCTCCATGGTAAGCAGCTTCTGGCTGGGCTTGAATGTGTAGGGGCCGACATTGAAGGTCGCGTCCTCGCTCTGCTCGTGCTGGCGAAGCTGGGCGCGAATGCGGGCAAGCAGCACGGCGAAGCGGAACGGCTTCGTCACATAATCGTTGGCGCCGGCTTCGAGGCCGAGGATCGTATCGGAATCGGTGTCGTGGCCGGTCAGCATGATGATCGGCGCCTTGAAGCCACCCTTGCGCAAGAGCTTCACCGCCTCGCGCCCGTCCATGTCCGGCAGACCGACATCCATGATCAGGAGGTCGACTTGTCGGCCGCGCGCCATCTGAATGCCCTTCCCGGCGGTCGATTCCTGCAGAAGGTCGAACTCTTCGTAAAGGGAGAGCTGTTCTATCAACGTCTCACGCAGATCATCGTCGTCGTCGACAAGGAGGATGGTGCGAGTCGCCATGGGACAGTTCCTGTTGCTTCCTGATTCAAAACTAACTCAAATGCCGCTCTTGGCAAGCGCGGCGGTCGCTGCCGCATGTTTCCTTAAATCCTAACCTATTTAGGATAGAAACAGGCCGCAACTGAAAGTGGCCGCAGCGACGTCTGCGCGTCTGATGAGACGCACGGCGCTTTAGGCATCGTCATATATGAAAACCGGCTTAAGGTCGCGGCGAGATCACGGCAAAGCAAGAATTTGTGAGACCGATGCGTAAGAAGGCGTCAACTACAGGATCCAGAAAAGGGACCATCGTCGTCAGAACCGCTCCGCGCGACCGGAAGCGCGCCCTCGTGCTTTTCGACGGGCGGGTCGAGCAGGCCGCGATCGGGCGAAGCGGCGTCACTGCCATCAAGCGCGAAGGCGATGGGGCGACGCCCCGCGCGGGCATGCGGCTCATCGGCGGCTATATCAGGCGCGATCGCGTCCCGTTGCCCCCGACGCGCCTGCCGATGCGCGCCATCCGGGGCGACATGCTCTGGTGCGATGCCCCGCAACACCCGTGCTACAATCGCCCCGTCAGGGCGCCGTTTCGTGGCGGACATGAACGCATGATGCGCGACGACGGGCTCTACGACATCTGCCTCGTCATGGATTGGAACATCTCCTCCCGCAGGCGCAATGCCGGCTCGGCGATCTTCTTCCACCTCATCCGCCCGGGCTACGGGCCGACCGAGGGTTGCGTGGCCGTCAGCCTTTCGGCGATGCGGCGACTGATCCGGCAAATGCACCGCGGCATGATCGTGAAGGTGATGTAGCTTTCGCCCCGCGAAGAAGCCGAACGGGCACTCCGAATCAGCCCGATCGTTCCTCCTCGAGCATGCGCGGCGTCACGAAGCGAACCAGGCGGCCGGTGCCGGGCGCGATCTCCGACCAGCGCTCGACGTCGAAATCGATGACCGCGAGCCCGCATGTCGGAAACTTCTCTTTCAGGCGCTCCAGCGCAGCTTCATCGCCGCGCCGGGCAAGCAGAAGCGAGAGATCAGCCATTCCCGGATTGTGGCCGACGAGGAGCAGTTTCTCCACCGTCGGCTCGACCCTGCGGATCGCATCGAGAATGGCCGTTGCGGCGACCTCGTAGATGCCGACCGCATCGCGCTCGGGAATCTTGTGCGGCAATGTCCCGGCGACGAGCTCCCAGGTCTCCTGCGCGCGCCGCGCGGTCGAAACGAGCGCCAGGTCCGGAGCGAGCCCTTGCCGGGCCATGAAGGCGCCGACTACGGGCGCTGCTTTCCGTCCGCGCTCCGAAAGCGGCCGGCGATGGTCGGCAACGCCGTCCGGCCAGGCGGACTTCGCATGGCGGAGCAGCATCAGTCGGCGTGTCGCGGGCCGGGCGTCATCGGGCATGAGAGCTCCTCAGGGCAGCGAATTGGGGGCCGGCAGCGCATTGTCGCATCATCATGAGTATAAAAAAAGCCGCCCCGAAGGGCGGCTCAAACGCCGGAAAAGCTCAAAACCGGCTATTTCCACTCGCGAATGTCGACAAAATGGCCAGCGACCGCCGCAGCAGCTGCCATCGCCGGAGAAAGCAGATGCGTGCGCCCCTTGAATCCCTGGCGGCCTTCGAAGTTGCGGTTCGATGTAGAGGCACAACGTTCGCCGGGCTTCAGGCGGTCGTCGTTCATCGCCAGGCACATGGAACAGCCGGGCTCGCGCCAGTCGAAGCCCGCTTCCTTGAAGATCTTGTCCAGGCCTTCCGCTTCCGCCTGTTCCTTGACCAGGCCGGAGCCCGGAACGATCATCGCCGAAACGGTCGGGGCGACCTTGCGGCCCTCGACCACCTCCGCGACGGCGCGCAGGTCCTCTATGCGGCCATTCGTGCAGGAGCCGATGAACACCCGGTCGATGGCGATATCGGTGATCTTCGTGCCGGGCTTCAGGCCCATATAGTCGAGCGCCCGCCACTTGGAGGTCCGCTTCGTCTCGTCCTGGATGTCATCCGGGTTGGGAACGACGCCCTGGACGGAGACGACGTCTTCCGGCGAGGAGCCCCAGGAAACGATCGGCGGCAGATTGGCAGCATCGAGCACGACGACGCGGTCGTAATGGGCGCCTTCGTCCGTGTGCAGCGTCTTCCAGTATTCGATCGCCCTGTCCCAGGCATCGCCTTTGGGGGCGCGCGGCTTGTCCTTTATGTACTCGAAGGTGGTTTCGTCCGGCGCGATCAGCCCGGCGCGCGCGCCGCCTTCGATCGTCATGTTGCAGACCGTCATGCGGCCTTCCATCGACAGCGACCGGATCGCTTCGCCGGCGAACTCGATGACGTGGCCGGTGCCACCCGCCGTGCCGATCTCGCCGATGATCGCAAGGATGATGTCCTTTGCGGTGACGCCCGGCGGCAGCTGGCCGTCGACACGCACCAGCATGTTCTTTGCCTTTTTCTGGATCAGCGTCTGCGTCGCCAGCACATGCTCGACCTCGGACGTGCCGATGCCGTGCGCCAGCGCACCGAAAGCGCCGTGCGTCGAAGTGTGGCTGTCGCCGCAGACGATCGTCATGCCCGGCAGCGTGAAGCCCTGCTCCGGGCCGACGATGTGAACGATCCCCTGGCGCTTGTCGTTCTCCGAATAATATTCGACGCCGAAATCCGCGGCGTTCCTGGCAAGCGCCTCGACCTGGATGCGGCTTTCCTCGTTCTTGATGCCGAGATGGCGATCCGGCGAAGTCGGGACGTTATGGTCGACGACGGCGAGCGTCTTTTCCGGGGCACGAACATTGCGTCCGGCCATGCGCAGTCCCTCGAAGGCCTGCGGGCTCGTCACCTCGTGAACGAGGTGACGGTCGATGTAGAGAAGACAGGTTCCGTCGTCCTGGCTGTCGACCAGGTGATCGTCCCAGATCTTGTCGTAAAGAGTACGCGGTGCGCTCATGGCATATGTATCCATCGTATTTTCAAGAATGTGGAATGGGGCCGGCGCCAATGCGGCCGGTAACAGCTGATCGTGCGATCAGGATAGGCGGCTGGTGAGCGCCCCTGAAACGCGCGCAAAAAAGCGTGCCGGCAGGCGCTTGTGATCCTGCAGCACGACGATCTTCTGCTCGCGACATCCGAATTTGGATTCCATGACCGTGCTCATATCAATTTTTTGACAGTTCGGCAATCCGCGACACGAGGAGTGGAACCCGATGACGGGCGTGCTCGCGTTGAACGGCCGGAATGGATATGATAAGCAAAGCTTATTATTTTAAACGCGACCGACCAAATGCCCAGGAAACTCGAATCCGATACGATCGGGATGCTCCTCACCGATGTCTCCCGCCTGTTGCGCGGTGCCTTCGATCGCAAGGTCAATGCGATGGACCTCGGGATCACACCCGGCGAGGCGCGCACACTGGTCCAGGTGGCCGTCACCGAGGGCATCAAGCAGGCGGAGATCGCCACCCGCATGGGGATCGAGCCCATGACCCTCTCCGCCTATCTCGACCGCCTGGAAGCGATGGGCCTCGTTGCGCGCGTCCCGGATCCGGCGGACCGGCGCGCCAAGAACGTCGTCGTGACCGACAAGGCCGACCCGCTCATCACCGAGCTGATGTCGGGCCTGCGTGAAATGATGAATGCCTACACCGAGGATCTGGGCGACGACGGACGGGAGGTCCTGCGTGCAAACCTGAGAATCCTGCGGGACAGTCTCCGCCGCCTCGACCCTTGTCTCGCCGGCAGGGAGAAGGGGGCGGCCGAATGACGCTCAGGATGAGCGAGCGGCGGACGAGCATCATCGGCGCCTTCCTGGTGGCGCTCGGCCCCATCTCGATGGCGCTTTACACGCCGGCGATGCCGGAGCTCGTGCGTGCCTTTGCCTCCAGCGAAGCAGCGATCAAAATGACGCTGTCGCTCTATTTCGGCGGCTTCGCCTTTGCCCAGCTCGTCTCGGGAACGCTTTCCGACGTCATCGGCCGGCGGCGGACAACGGTGATCTTCATGGCGATCTATCTGGCAGGCAGCCTGATGGCGGCCTTCGCGCCCTCCATCCCCGTGCTGCTCGCGGGCCGCCTCGTGCAGGGAATCGGTGCCTCCGTCGGAATGACCGTGGCGCGCGCCATCGTTCGCGACCAGTTCACCGGCACGACGGCGGCGCGCATCATGAACATGATCGGCATGATGCTGGCGCTCGGGCCGGCGGTCTCGCCGACCCTCGGCGGTATCGCGCTCGGTCTCTTCGGCTGGCAGTCGATCTTCCTGCTGATGGTCGGCTTCGCGCTGACGGCATGCTTCATCGTACAGTTCTTCATGGCGGAAACGACGACGCCGGACCGCAGCAAGGGGCATTTCAGGCCTATTCTCGCAGCCTATGGCGAGCTCATGAGGGACGGCCGCTTCGTGTCCTCGACACTGGTGATCGCCGGCGCGGTCGGAGCGCTCTATGCATGGGCGACCATGCTGCCCTTCGTGCTGATCGGCCAGGTCGGGCTCACCCCGACCGAGTTCGGCATCGGCATGCTCATGCAATCGGGCCTGTTCTTTTCGGGCACGGTCACGATGCGCCTCATGATGCGGCGCTTCTCACCGCAGGCGCTCGTGCCGGCTGGTCTATTCTTCATCGGCGCCGCGAGCCTCGCCCTCGCCTTCACCATGCATGCGCTGGAACCGACCTTCCTCTCGGTGATGACGCCGATCGGGATCTATGCCTTCGGGATCGCCTTCGTCATGCCCTACATGATGACGGCGGCGATGGCCCCCTTCCCGCATATCGCCGGCACGGCTTCGGCGATGATGGGCTTCATTCAGATGAGCGCCGGGCTTCTCGGCGGCGCGCTTGCCGCCCTCGTCGGCGTACCGGCCCTGGCGCTTGGAACGATCATCCCGAGCTTCGGCCTTCTCTCGCTTGCAAGCTATTTCTGGTACCGCAGGACCGTTCGTCTGAGGCCGCTGGTCGCACCGGCGGCTGCGGAAACGCAGCTTAGAGCGGCGGAGTGAGCAAACACGATAAAGCCGCGGCGGACTGATCCACCGCGGCTCCAAACCTGTGTGACCCGTCAAAGCTTAACGGTTGCGCGCGGCCAGCGTGCGCAGGCGCAGCGCGTTGAGCTTGATGAAGCCTGCGGCATCCTTCTGGTCGTAGGCGCCCTGATCGTCCTCGAAGGTGACGAGCTTGTCGGAATAGAGCGACTTGCCGCTTTCGCGGCCGATGACCATGACATTGCCCTTGTAGAGCTTCAGAGTCACTTCGCCTTCCACATGCTCCTGGCTCTTGTCGATCGCCGCCTGCAGCATTTCGCGCTCCGGAGAGAACCAGAAGCCGTAATAGATGAGCTCGGCATAGCGCGGCATCAGCTCGTCCTTGAGATGCGCCGCGCCGCGGTCGAGCGTGATGCTCTCGATCGCCCGATGGGCCGCAAGCAGGATCGTGCCGCCGGGGGTCTCGTAGACGCCGCGCGACTTCATGCCGACAAAACGGTTCTCGACGAGGTCGAGGCGGCCGATGCCGTTGTCGCGGCCGTATTCGTTGAGCTTCGCAAGAAGCGTTGCCGGCGACATGCGCACGCCGTCGATCGACACGGCGTCGCCACGTTCGAAGCCGACCTTGATGATGGTCGCCTTGTCGGGTGCCGCTTCCGGCGAAATGGTGCGCATGTGCACGTATTCGGGGGCTTCCTGGGCCGGGTCCTCCAGCACTTTTCCTTCCGAGGAGGAGTGCAGGAGGTTGGCGTCGACGGAGAAGGGCGCCTCGCCTTTCTTGTCCTTGGCGACCGGGATCTGGTGCTTTTCGGCGAATTCGAGCAGATCGGTGCGGCTCTTGAACGACCAGTCGCGCCAGGGGGCGATGATCTTGATGTCCGGATTGAGCGCGTAAGCCGAGAGTTCGAAGCGGACCTGGTCGTTGCCCTTGCCGGTCGCGCCATGGGCGATCGCGTCGGCGCCGGTCTTCCTGGCGATATCGATGAGGTGTTTGGAGATCAGCGGACGGGCGATCGAGGTGCCGAGCAGGTAGACGCCTTCATAGACGGCATTGGCGCGAAACATCGGGAACACGAAGTCCCTCACGAATTCCTCGCGGACGTCCTCGACATAGATCTCCTTGATGCCGAGCATCTCCGCCTTCTTGCGCGCCGGCTCTAGCTCTTCGCCCTGGCCGAGGTCCGCGGTGAAGGTCACCACTTCGGCGCCCAGTTCCGTCTGCAGCCATTTGAGGATGATCGAGGTATCGAGACCGCCGGAATAGGCGAGAACGACCTTCTTCACGTCTTTATGCGATGCCATGGTTTTGTCCGTCTGCTCGTTTTGTCAGGCTTTTGGGCGCGGCGCTGCCGCATCGAAAATCTGCGGCACTTTAGCCAGAACTTGATGGGATACAAGCGGAACTGCACGTTTCCTTTGATCGTAGCCGATCGAAGGAAAAAAACATGCAGCAGATTAAAGCGCTACAGCGACCTTTGCGCGTCTCATGAGACGCGCGGCGCTGTAGCGCCGGTTCCCGCGAATCCGCTGGCAAAAGCGCCGGGACGGCGGTATCAGCAAGGATCGTCTCTCGAGGAATGCGCCATGGACTTCGTTCCCAGCCTGCCGACACTCATCGCATTCGCCGCTGCGAGTCTCCTTCTCGCCGCGACGCCGGGTCCCGACATGACTCTTTCGATCAGCCGGGCGTTGGCGCAGGGAAAAAAGGCTGCCCTTTTCGTCGTGGTCGGCACCGGGCTCGGCATCGTCGTCCATACGCTGCTCGTCGCCTTCGGCATCTCGGCGCTGATCACCGCATCCCCGACGGCCTTCCTGGTCCTGAAGACCGGGGGCGCCGCCTATCTCTTATGGCTTGCGATCCAGGCGATCCGCTACGGGTCCAGCCTGTCGGTGACGAAGGTGACGGAGGCGAAGGGTACGATCCTTTCGAACGTCGCGACCGGCTTCTCGGTCAACATTCTGAACCCGAAGGTGGTGATCTTCTTCATGACCTTCCTGCCGCAGTTCGTCACCGCGAACGATCCCGCCGTGACGGGCAAGCTGCTCTTCCTCGGTTTCTTCTTCATCGCGATAGGCATGCCGGTGAACGCATTGGTCGTTCTTGCTGCCGACTGGCTCGCAGCCTGGCTGCAGCGCAACAGGCGCGTGATGCGGGCCATCGACTACGGTTTCGCCGGCGTCTTTTCCATATTCGCGGTCAAGATCTTCTTCACGCAGACGCGCTGAATTTCGTCGCTCCGGAGCTTGCCCCTCATCCGGCTGCCGCCACCTTCTCCCCGCACGCGGGGCGAAGGGGACTCGCGGCACGCTCCTGCCTTGTTCCGGCCTCGCCGCATACGCTCTTCTCCCCGTAAAACGGGGAGAAGATGCCGGCAGGCAGATGAGGGGCAAGTCCGGCAGGGAGCGCTACCCGATCAGCAGTGCATCGTCGTCCAACGTCTGCCCGCGGATGCGGCGGAACATGGCGATTAGGTCTTCGACCTGAAGCGTCTTGCGGCTGTCGCCCGCGACGTCGAGCACGATTTCGCCGCCATGGAGCATGATGGTGCGGTGGCCGAAATCGAGCGCCTGGCGCATCGAATGCGTCACCATCAGCGTCGTCAGCTTGCGCTCCGAGACGATCTTCTGGGTGAGGTTCATGATGAACTCGGCCATGCCCGGGTCGAGTGCCGCCGTGTGCTCGTCCAGCAGCAGCACCTCGGAGCCGGCAAGCGTCGCCATCACCAGCGAGACCGCCTGGCGCTGGCCGCCCGAAAGCAGGTCCATGCGGTCGCGCATGCGGTCTTCGAGACCCAGGTTGAGCTCGGCGATACGCTCGCGGAAATGCTCGCGCCGCTTCGAGCCGAGCGCCGGCGTCAGGCCGCGGCTTTCGCCGCGCCTGGCGGCCAGCGCCAGGTTTTCCTCGATCGAGAGAGCGCCGCAACTGCCGGCGAGCGGATCCTGGAAGACGCGCGCGACGAGCCCTGCGCGGGCCGCCGTGCCCTTGCGCGTCACGTCGGCCGTGCCGATCGTGACTCGGCCGCCGCTCGGCAGCACGTCGCCGGCAAGAACCCCCAGAAGCGTCGACTTGCCGGCGCCGTTGGAGCCTATGACCGTGACGAAGGAGCCTTCCTCGATGGTCAGGCTGACGCCGTTCAGCGCCTGCTTCTGGAGCGGCGTGCCCTTGCCGAAGACGACCTGGATGTTTTCGACGTTGATCATGCGGCACCTCCGCGGCGCAGACGGGGCAGGATGAGCGCTATCGTCACCAGCAGCGCGGTCACGAAATTGAGATCGGAAGCCTGCAAGCCGAGCGTATCGGTCGAAAGCGCCACCTGGATGGCGATGCGGTAGAGGATCGACCCGAGCACGCAGCCGATGAGCGCGATCAGAATGCCGCGGGCGCCGAGCAGCGTCTCGCCGATGATCACGGCGGCAAGCCCGACGACGATCGTCCCGACGCCCGAGGTCACGTCGGCAAAACCGTTGGTCTGAGCAAAGAGCGCACCGCCGAGGGCGACGAGCGCGTTGGAGATCGCCATGCCGAGATAGATCTGCCGGCTGGTGTCGACCCCTTGCGCCCGCGCCATGCGGGCATTGGCGCCGGTCGCCCGCATCGCGAGGCCCGCATCGCTTTCAAGAAAGCGCCAGACGAGAACGACGGCAAGGGCGACCAGAACGCCGACGAAAAGCGGGCGCACATAGAAATCCCGCAAACCGAGGCCGTAGAAGGGCGAAAGCATCGTGTCGGCATTGATCAATGCGACGTTCGGCTTGCCCATGACACGGAGATTGACCGAGAACAGCGCAATCATCGTCAGGATCGAAGCGAGCAGGTTCAGGATCTTGAACCGCACGTTCAAGAGCGCCGTGACCATGCCTGCAGCAGCACCGGCGACCATCGCCACCGCTGCGGCAAGCCAAGGATTGACGCCGGCGATGATCAGGACCGCGGTGACTGCGGCGCCGAGCGGAAAGGAGCCGTCAACGGTCAGATCCGGAAAGTCGAGCACCCGGAAGGCGAGAAAGACGCCGACGGCGACGAAGGCATAGACAAGCCCCAGCTCCACGGCTCCCCAGAAAGCGATTTGACTCAACGCCGGTAGTCCTCTTCTCGGATGCTCCGCAGGCGTGAGGCGCATGCGGAGCACGTATTCTGAAGTTGAAGCGGGATGCGTACCATTTCCACATCCCGCTCGATAAGCGAACCGCCCCCGTATGGAACGGGGGCGGCAAAAAGACAATGATCGTCCGAAGAGGGCGGATCGTTACTCGATCGTGCGGGTCGCCCGGCCGACGACGCTCTCCGGCAGCGTGACGCCCATCCGGGTGGCGGCGCCCTTGTTGATCACGAGATCGGTTCCGGCGGCGACCTTGACGGCGATATCGCCGGGGTTTTCGCCCTTGAGAACGCGAACGACGACCTCGCCCGTCTGCTTGCCGACGTCGTAGTAATTGAAGCCGAGCGCCGCGACTGCGCCGCGGGAGACGGAATCGGTATCGGCGGTGAAGAGCGGCAGCTTGCTTTCCTCAGCGACGGCGACGGCGCCTTCGAGGGCGGAGATGATGGTGTTGTCCGTCGGGATATAGATCGCGTCGGCGCGGCCGACGAGTGCACGGGCAGCACCCTGGACCTCGGCCGACTTCGTCGCGGCGGATTCGATTACGCTCAGGCCGGCCTTTTCAGCCTCTTCCTTGAGGACCGCCAGCAGCGAGACGGAGTTCGCTTCGCCCGAATTGTAGAGATAGCCGATGGTCTTGATGTTCGGCAGGATCTCCTTGATCAGCGCCACGTGCTCGGCAACCGGGGACAAATCGGAAAGGCCGGTGACGTTGCCGCCGGGCTTCTCCATGTCCTTGACGAGCTGCGCGCCCAGCGGATCGGAAACGGCGGTGAAGACGACGGGAATGTCGCGGGTAGAGGAAACCACGGCCTGGGCCGACGGGGTGGAGATCGGCACGATCACGCTCGGGGCTTCGCCCGCGAACTGACGGGCGATCTGCGCTGCGGTCGCCGGGTTGCCCTGCGCCGACTCGTAGATGAACTTGAGGTTCTCGCCTTCCTTGTAGCCGGCGGCGGCCAGCGCATCCTTGACGCCGTCGCGTGCGGCATCGAGCGCGGGATGTTCGACGATTGCCGTGACGGCGACCGTGACCTCGTCGGCGCGTGCCGGCAGAGAAAGCGCGACCGTGGCGGCAAGCGCGATGAGAAGCGAACGCATGGGTGTCCTCCGGTTTTTGGTTGGCGATTTCGGGATGGCCGGCTTACGTCCCTCCCGCGTCCCGCGTCAGAATAATTCCGCCGCTTTCTTAGGAAAGCGGGGGACCGAAATCAATCGGCGCAAACAGCTTCATCCATCAAACTTCTTCATCGATCACCGTGATCCTGCGGCGCGTTCGAAACTGCCGGAAGGGCGATGAGCCGCCTCAGTCCTCGCCGTGATTGGCGATCATCATCGCCTCGAAGGCCAGGCGGTCGACCTTGCGCATGCGTTCCGATTCCGACTTGAGCTGGCCGCAGGCGGCAAGAATGTCGCGGCCCCGCGGGGTGCGGATCGGCGAGGCGTAACCGGCCTGGTTGATGAAGTTGGCGAACTTCTCGATCTGTTCCCAATCCGAGCACTGATAATTGGTGCCCGGCCATGGATTGAAGGGGATCAGGTTGATCTTGGCCGGAATGCCCTTCAGAAGCTTCACCAGTTCCTTGGCGTCTTCCAGGCTGTCGTTGACGTCCTTCAGCATCACATATTCGAAGGTGATGCGGCGGGCATTCGACAAGCCCGGATAGGAGCGGCAGGCCTCCATCAGCTGCTTCAGCGGATACTTCTTGTTGATCGGCACCAGCATGTCGCGCAGATCGTCGCGCACGGCATGAAGCGAAATCGCTAGCATTACCCCGATTTCTTCACCGGTGCGGTAGATCTCCGGTACGATGCCGGAGGTCGAAAGGGTGATGCGTCGCTTCGACAGCGACAGCCCGTCGCCGTCGGACGCGATCAGCAGCGCCGTCTTGACGTTCTCGAAATTGTAGAGCGGCTCGCCCATCCCCATCATCACGATATTGGTGATCTTGCGGCCTTCCGCCGGCACGATCGCCCCCTGCGGAGTGTCGCGCTCGGGGAAATCGCCGAGCCGGTCGCGGGCGAGCAGAAGCTGCGAGAGGATCTCCTCCGCCGTCAGATTGCGCACCAGCTTCTGCGTGCCGGTGTGGCAGAAGGAACAGGTAAGCGTGCAGCCGACCTGGCTCGAAATGCAAAGCGTGCCGCGGCCCTCCTCGGGAATGTAGACCGTCTCGATCTCTACCGGACGGCCGGCGCCGCGCGGGGGGAAGCGCAGCAGCCACTTGCGCGTGCCGTCGCCCGAAACCTGCTCTTCGACGATCTCCGGCCGTGCGATGGTGAAATGCTCCTTGAGCATCTCGCGCATCTCCTTGGAGACGTTGGACATCTCGTCGAAATCCGAGACGCCGCGAACATAAAGCCAGTGCCAGAGCTGGCTGACGCGCATCCTCACCTGCCGCTCCGGGACGCCCTTCTCGGCGAGCAGCTTCGCGATGTCTTCGCGCAACAGGCCGATCAGCGACGGCTTTTCCGGCTGTGGCGCAAGCCGCACCTGCGGCGCCTTGACGATGTCCGCCCTGTTTAGAATCTCGGTGGCTGCCATGCTCATCTTGTCCTGTCGTAAAGCGACGGCTCGTCCGGAGACGTTTTCCGGATCCTGTTCCGATGCTCGAATTGAAATCTGGCGAGCCTCGGTCACGCGCTCGACGGGGGCGCAGGGGCTCAGAATTTGCGGCCGCTTTAGCATTCTTTTTGCGGCGAGTCACCATGGGACATTTTCCTCGCCCTGATCCGCCTGGACACCCAACGCAAAAGGCCGACCTCGCGGCCGGCCTTGCAATCGGTGGAAGCGCGCTTGCCTCTTACTTGCAGGCCTCGATCTGCTTCAGGGCGGCCGAAATGCCGGAGAGCGAATAGGAGTAGGAAGTTTCCGTACCGCGACGCGATTTCGCGTTGACCGACATGGCCTTCCCCGATTTCATCGCAGCGACCAGCGCCGGCTCTTCGGCGGCGTTTTCCACCCAGGCGGAATTGCCCTTGGTGAACATGACGAAGGTGCGGCCGTCGATCACCACGTTGACCTTGGAATTGTCCTGCAGCGGATACCCCATCATCGCCTGCGGCTCATAGCTGATGTTCTGTCCCGGACGCTGCGAAACGAGGAAGAAGATATCGCCGTGATCGACACTGGCCGGGGTCCTTTCCTTCGGCACGGAAAGCACATAGCAGACCTTGCCGTTGCCGGCCTGGTAGGAATATGCACCCCAGGCGTTGAACTGCTGGATTCGCGTCGGAGATTGAGCGGAAGCCACGCCGGATGCAGCCATTACGAGTGCGAATGCAGTTGCGATCTTTCTTACAAACATGAGTTCCTGCCGCTTGTCTTGCTTACGGTCGCCCGATACCGCGTGGGATGGGCAACGCATAGTCACGATTTAAGTTTATTTTGACTTAATCCGGGTTACCAAACCGTCAACGATCCGGGAAAACGCCCCTTTTTGCGCCCGAATGCGCCTCGAGGTCCATTCGCACACGGGATCGCCGATCCGCTCGACGTCGATACTGGAGAGCCGCCCCTTGCCTTCCTCTATGTCACAAAGAATCGGGCAAGAGTTTGACTTTCCGGGCGAGATTGCGGCAAGGCGCCTCCAGATCACGATGTTTTTAGGTCGGGTCGACCTAAAAAGATGAACGTCATCGATTCCAAGACGTTAGAGCGGGATGCGGGCGGAAAACCGCGCACCTTTTTCCTCATTCCGCTCTAGCGCCGGGGGTACGCATAGTGGGGACAGCTCACTGGTCGGCGCTGTCTCGCAGCACCTCGTCGGCCTTTTGGTAATGCCGTTCCTTGATCTGGCCGCTGATTGCGGCAAAGGCGGCCGTCAATACCGCGATGTCGTCGGAGAAGCCAATCATGGCCAGCACGTCCGGCACGAAGTCGATCGGCAGGACGAAATAGCCAAGCGCCGCGAGCAGAATGCCGCGGGTGCGCGTCGGCGTTGCCGGATCCACCGCGCAATAATAGGCAGCGGCGAGGTCGCGGCTGAAGGGAATCTGCCGGGCCGCACGGCGGAAGGTCGGCCAGAACCGGCGGCGCACCTTGTGCTCCTTGCGCTCCTGTTCGGATTCCTCGCCGGGAAGGAGAATTTCACCGATCTTGATATCGTCCATCGCGTCTGTTCCGGTCGTTCAGCGTGCTGCGCGGCATAATAGTGCCGCAGCCTGGATATGGGAACGGCGGCCGCTATTTCAAATGGCCGGGCATCCGGCGCTTATTTCATATGGTCGGGCATGCGGCCCTCATTTCATATGGTCGGGCATGCGGCCCTCCGCCGCCTGGTCCATCTTTGCCGCCAGTTTGAAATCGAGTTCGGTCAGTCCTTCCGCGTCGTGGGTCGAGAGCGTCACGTCCACCTTGTTGTATACGTTGAACCATTCCGGATGATGATTGAGCTTTTCGGCGGCGAAGGCGCATTGCGTCATGAAGGTGAAGGCCTCGGTGAAGGTCTTGAACCGGAAGGTCTTCCATATCGAGCCGCCATCCTCCGCAAGGACCCAGCCCTCCATCTTGTGCAACTGCTCGGCGATGGCCGCCGTGTCCATTTTTTCCGGCCGCATGCTGTTCCTCCTTGCTGCATCCTGTGCCTAACAACGAACTTGCCCGCGACAATGTTCACGCGCAATCCCGCCGCACGACGACGACGTGCCCGATCTCTATCCGGGAATCGGCGGAGGCCTTCGGGGCGCTTTACCAGACGCTCGAAGCAGGATGCTCCTCGTTGCTCGCGAGATTCGAGCGCTCTTCGTGAAGCGGGAAGACCTCTTCCGTGAGATACGGGCCGCCGCCGACCGAATCGCGTGACGACAAGAGCACGAAACGGGAGACGGTGAAGGGAGCGGTGACGAAATTACCGCGCCCGGAGAGATATTCGACGACATCCTCGACGCGCGAGGATCGCAGGCGCGCCAGCGTCACATGCGGAGTGAATTTGCGCGGATCCGAGGGCAGCCCTATGCGCTGGCAGATGCGCTCGATTTCGGCCTGAAGGGCGAACATTTCGGGAGCGATGCTGACGCCGGCCCAGACGGAGTGCGGCTTCTTGGAGCCGAAGGCACCGGTTCCCGACAGCTGCAGCTGAAACTCGGGCCGTTCGATGCGGTCAAGTCTGTCGATGATCTCATCGGCGGTTCGCCAGTCGACGTCGCCGATGAAGCGGAGCGTGATGTGATAATTCTCCACATCGATCCAGCGAGCTCCGGGAAGACCTCCGCGCAGCAAGGAAAGACTCATTGCTGCATTGCGCGGAATTTCGAGGGCGGTGAATAGTCTCGGCATGGCGAGCTCCCCGAATCTCTTGCAGATGCTTGAAGCGAATCACGCATCGCATCTGCACGCAACCATTATTTGTTCTGTCGGGCCGTTAACTTTCCCTTACCTGTGGATGCTGTCATTCTCCTTTCGCAAGTGAGCGGACGAAAAGCTCCGCCGTCGGCAGGAAGCGGTCTACCATGACGCCGACACCCCCGCCGTTCGGATGCATGCCGTCGTCGAGCTTCAGACCGGCCTCGGTCACGACGCCGTCGAGGAAGAAAGGGTAGAAGACAAGATTGTGTTCCTTTGCGAGGTCGGGATAGATCGGATTGAAGCCCGCCGCATAATCCGGCCCCATGTTCGGCGGCGCCATCATTCCCGCGAGCAGGACGGCGATGCCGCGCTCCTTGAGCCGTGCGACCATCGCCTCCAGATTCTTGCGCGTCTCCTCCGGCGGAATGCCGCGCAGCGCGTCATTGGCGCCGAGTTCGAGGATGACGCCGTCGGTTCCGTCGGGGATCGACCAGTCGATGCGGGCGAGACCGCTGGAGGTCGTGTCGCCGGATACGCCGGCATTGGCGATCGTGACGGCGATCCCCTTGTCCTTCAGGGCCTTTTCGAGGCGGGCAGGGAAGGCATCTTCCGGGGGGAGCTGGTAGCCGGCCATCAGGCTGTCGCCGAAGCCGACGAGGCTGACGGGCTCGGCGCGAGCCGCCGCCGATAACACGATTGTCATTGTCAGGCCGAATAAAAAGGGCAGAAAGTCTTTTAATGCCATAGGTTCGTTCCTAAATCGGCGGACAATTGTTTGATGATCCGTATCAAATTTTCATATAGGGCTCTTTCGCGTGGCAAAAACCATCATCGAGTTGAAAAATGCGGATCTGACGCTGGGCGAAGCCGCGGCGTCCGTGCATGTGCTGAAGGGCGTAAGCCTCGCGATCGATGCCGGCGAATCGGTGGGCATCGTCGGCCCCTCGGGCTCGGGAAAATCGACGCTGCTCATGGTCATGGCCGGGCTGGAGCGGCTCGACGGCGGCGAAATCATCATTGACGGCACGGCGCTCCAGCGCCTCGGCGAGGACGCGGTCGCCGATTTCCGCGGCCGCAATATCGGCATCGTTTTCCAGTCCTTTCACCTCATCCCCAACATGACCGCGCTCGAGAACGTAGCAGTCCCGCTCGAGCTTGCGAATGTCCGCAATGCATTCGACATCGCGCGCAAGGAACTGATCGCCGTGGGGCTCGGCGAACGCCTGACGCACTACCCCGGGCAGCTTTCCGGCGGCGAACAGCAGCGCGTTGCGATTGCCCGGGCGCTCGCGCCCTCTCCGAAGCTCCTGATCGCTGACGAGCCGACGGGCAACCTCGACGCCGAGACCGGCCGACAGATCGCCGACCTCCTCTTTGCCGAACAGCGCGAGCGTGGCATGACGCTCGTGCTCGTCACGCATGATGCGGCGCTCGCCGGACGCTGCGAAAGACAGATACGCGTCCGCTCCGGTGAAATCGTCTCCGACGAGGAACGGCTCTCCGCCTCGGCCCGGCAGGGGGCCGTGTCCGCATGAGCGGGACGGTTGCCGCCAGGCGGCTGCGCCCGATGATTTCCCTGCGCCCTCTGCTGGCGCTTCGACCGCTGTTCGCGCTTCGTCTGGCGCTCAGGGAAATGCGCGGGGGCCTGAGGGGCTTTTATATTTTCCTCGCCTGCATCGCCCTCGGCACAGCCGCGATCGCCGGGGTCAACTCGCTGTCGCAGTCGATCAGCGAAACGATCGCCTCGCAGGGGCAGGAACTGCTCGCCGGCGACATCCGGTTCGAGCTCAACAATCGGGTGGCGAGCGCGGACGAGCGCGCCTTCCTCCAAGGTCTCGGAGAGGTTTCGGTATCCGCCGGTCTGCGTTCCATGGCGCGGCTCCCGGACGGATCCAACCAGGCGCTTGTGGAGCTCAAGGCCGTGGATGGCGCCTACCCGCTTTACGGCAAGCTCGAAAGCGAGCCGGCAAAGCCGCTCACTGAATTGCTGGCGCAGGACGGCGAAGTGTTCGGCGCAGTCGCCGCACCTCTGCTCCTCGAGCGCCTCGGCATCTCGCCGGGCGCGGAGATTCTCATCGGCAATGCGCGTATCCGGATCGGCGCGATACTCGCCAGCGAACCCGACGCTCTTTCCGACGGCTTCGGCTTCGCGCCGCGGCTGATGATTTCCTCCGATGCGCTTGCCGCTTCCGGGCTCGTGCAGACCGGCAGTCTTGTCGAACACACCTACAAGGTCCGCCTGCCGGATCCCGCAGACGTGCCGCTCATTCGCGTACAGGCCGAGACGCGCTTTCCCTCCGCCGGCTGGTCGATACGTACGAGCGGTAATGCCGCGCCGTCCCTCAATGCAAACATCACGCGTTTCTCCCAATTCCTGACGCTCGTCGGTCTCACGGCGCTGATCGTCGGCGGCGTCGGGGTTGCCAACGCCGTGCGCTCCTATCTCGACGGCAAGCGCGGCGTCATCGCGACTTTCAAATGTCTCGGCGCTCCGGCGTCGCTGGTGGCGATGATCTATCTTGCTCAGATCCTGATGATTGCCCTCTTCGGCATCGCGATCGGCCTCGTGCTCGGCGCCCTCATCCCCTTCGTGGCAGCCCAGTTCCTTGCCGGCCTGCTGCCCGTCTCCACCGCGTTCGTGCTCTATCCCTCGGCCCTGGGTCTTGCGGCGCTTTTCGGTCTTTTGACGGCGCTGACCTTCGCCATCCTGCCGCTCGGGCGGGCGCGCCGGGTGCCGGCGACTGCACTTTTCCGGCAGCAGGGTTTCGAGCCGACGGGCTTGCCTGCCCTGCCCTATCTCGCCGGAGCCTTCATCTGCCTGGCAGCACTTGCCGGGCTCGCGGTCTGGACCGCCTACGACCGGTACATTTCGCTGATCTTCCTTGGCGCGATCGCCTTTGCCTTCATCGTTCTGCGCGGGGTTTCGCTCCTCATATCCTGGCTGGCGCGGCGCAGCCCGCGCGTCAATTCGCCGGCGCTGAGATTGGCCATCGGCAACATTCACCGGCCGGGTGCCTTGACGCCGTCGGTGGTGCTGTCGCTCGGCCTCGGCCTCGCTCTCCTGGTGACGCTGGCGCTCATCGACGGCAATCTGCGGCGCGAGCTTACCGGCGACATGGCCGAGCGCGCTCCCAACTTCTTCTTCGTCGACATCCAGGGCAGCGAGATCGAAGGCTTCCGCTCCCTGCTCGCGGGAGCGATGCCGGACGGCAAGGTCATCGAAGTGCCTATGCTGCGCGGGCGCATCGTCGCGCTCAACGGCGAGGATGTGAACAGCCGCAACGTTCCTCCCGGCGGCCAATGGGTGCTGCGCGGCGATCGCGGCATCACCTACGCCAGGAACAGGCCTGAAAATTCCAAACTCAGCGAAGGCAGCTGGTGGCCCGAGGACTATGGCGGCGAGCCGCTCGTCTCCTTCTCGGCGGAGGAGGCCCGCGAGCTCGGGCTGAAGCTCGGCGATACGGTGACCGTCAACGTGCTCGGCCGCAACATCACGGCCCGGATCGCCAATTTCCGCGAGGTCGAGTGGGAATCGCTGTCGATCAATTTCGTCATGGTCTTCTCGCCGAACACCTTCGCCGGCGCCCCGCATGCCTGGCTCGCGACCATCATCGATCCCGACGCCTCGGCCGAGGAGGAGGCGGCGGTATTGAAGAGGGTGACGAATGCCTATCCGACGATCACCAGCGTGCGCGTGAAGGACGCGCTCGACATCGTCAATACGCTGCTCGGGCAGCTTGCAACGGCGGTACGCGCTGCCGCGGCGGTCGCGCTGATCGCGTCTATCCTCGTGCTTGCCGGCGCGCTTGCCGCCGGCAACCGTGCCCGTATCCATGACGCGGTGGTCCTGAAGACGCTCGGCGCGACGCGGGCGACCCTGATCCGCGCCTTCAGCTACGAATACGTCATTCTCGGCTTGGCGACTGCCGTCTTCGCGCTCTTCGCCGGCGGCGTTTCGGCCTGGTTCGTCGTCAGCCGCATCATGACCCTGCCCTCGAGCTTCCTGCCGGACGTTGCCGTCGCGACGATCGTTCTTGCGCTGGTCGTGACGGTCGGGATCGGCCTCGCCGGCACCTGGCGTGTGCTCGGGCAAAAGGCCGCTCCGGTGCTGCGGGAACTCTGATCCTGCCATCCCTGTCGCGCGTTTTCGGCCATGACCGCCGAATTAACCGTAAATCACTCTAGTTTGATGGTCCGACCGCCCGACTTTGTTCGATTCCAAGCGCTTCGCCCTTGTGCATGACGGCGTTCACCATCATATTTGTCCACAGGCATGCTGGAGCCCCGCAGCGGCGCCTGGGCGCGCAAAGGAACGACGAAGTTCGCCGCCCGACACCGTAACTTCAACCGGGGCTTAAATGAGGAAACAATGGCTGATCTGAGAAACTACCAAACCCGAATGTCGCCCGCCGGCGCTCAGGCGGGTGCCGTAATCGACGAAGGCCTTCGCGCTTATATGCTGAAGGTCTACAACCTGATGGCCCTCGGCCTGGCGATTACCGGCGTGGCAGCTTACGGAACCTATGCGCTTGCCGCCTCAAATCCGGCATTCGCCCAGCTTATCTACGCTTCGCCCCTCAAGTGGGTCGTGATGCTGGCGCCGCTTGCGCTGGTGTTCTTCCTGAGCTTCCGTATCAATTCCATGAGCGTTTCCGCCGCGCAGACGACCTTCTGGGTCTATGCGGCGCTGATGGGCCTGTCTCTGTCGTCGATCTTTCTGGTCTTCACCGGCCAGAGCATCGTGCAGACGTTCTTCGTGACGGCTGCTTCGTTCGGCGCCCTGTCGCTATACGGCTATACGACGAAGAAGGACCTTTCGGGCCTCGGATCGTTCCTGATCATGGGCCTCTTCGGCGTGATCATCGCATCCGTCGTCAACATCTTCCTTGCCTCTTCGGCACTCGGCTTCGCGATCTCGGTGATCGGCGTGCTCATCTTCGCCGGCCTGACCGCCTACGACACGCAGAAGCTCAAGGAAATGTACTTTGAAGGCGATGACGCCTTGGTCGCCGGCCGCAAGTCCATCATGGGCGCGCTGACGCTCTACCTCGACTTCATCAACCTGTTCATGTTCATGCTTCAGTTCCTTGGCAACAGGAACGAGTAGTAGCGAACCGGTTTGACGGAAAAGGCGGCTTCGGCCGCCTTTTTTATTTGGCCGGAACCGGCCTTGATCGATCCGGCACATCCATGCGAGACAGTACAGCTCCAACCATAACCCACGAAGAATTCCATGACTGCCACGCTCCGCGATGCCGTTGCCGCCGACCTCCGCTCGATCACCGAAATCTATCGCGAGTCGGTTTTGAACGGGGTCGCGACCTATGAGGAGACGCCGCCATCCGAAGCCGAGATGGCGCTCCGCTTCTCCACGATCACCGGCAACGGCTACCCCTATGTGGTGGCGCTGGACAAACGTGGCGCGGTTATCGGCTATGCCTATGCCTCCGCCTTCCGCAACCGCACCGCCTATCGGTTCCTGGTTGAGGATTCGATCTATCTTTCGCCGGAAGCGCGGGGCAAGGGCATCGGCAAGGCGCTGCTTTCCGAACTGATCGGGCGCTGCACGGCTCTCGGCTTCCGCCAGATGATAGCGGTAATCGGCGGCGCGCACCCCTCGTCGATCGCCCTGCACCGGGCGCTCGGTTTCGAGCTGCAGGGACTGATGAAGGCAACCGGCTTCAAGCATGACCGATGGCTTGATACGGCCTTCATGCAGCGGCCGCTCGGAGAAGGAACCGCAACGAAGCCCACCGAGGGCGTGTACCCGGATACGCTTTATAGAAGCTGAGCTGAAGCCCGCGCAGGTGAGCTTCATGCGTCACGGTCAGCGCCGATCTCCCGTTCGGTGAGGATGCGGTCGATCAGACCCCACTCAAGGGCCTCTTCCGCCGTCATGAAACGGTCGCGATCCATCGCGCGCTCGAATTCTTCATATGTTCGCCCGCAATGCTCGGCATAAAGACGCGTCATGCGGTGTTTGGTTCGCCTGATTTCCTCGGCATGGATGAGCATATCGGAGGCCTGCCCCTGAAAGCCGCCTGACGGTTGGTGGACAAGGATGCTTGCGTTGGGCAAGGCGGTGCGCTCGCCCGCTTCGCCTGCCATCAGCAGGAACGATCCCATCGAGCGGGCCGTCCCCATGCAAAGCGTGTGCACGGGCGCTCGGATGTATCGCATCGTGTCGTACATCGCGAAGCCGCTGGTAACGACGCCGCCGGGCGAATTGATATAGAGTTGAATTGGCTTTCCGGGACTTTCGGCCTCCAGGAACAGCAGTTGTGCGCAAACGAGAGCGGACACTGCATCGTTCACCTCGCCGTTCAGAAAGATGATTCTCTCACGCAGCAGGCGGGAATAAATGTCGAAAGAGCGCTCGCCACGGCTGGATTGTTCGACGACCATAGGGACGAGTTGCATCGCTTCGCGCATGGGCGAACTCCTGTCTGATGAACGTGTTTTGGTAGAATGAGACGTCAGGCGGCGCGCATCAGCCAAAGCCGATTGCTATTCGCCACCGGCGGAGTCCGCAAAGCCAGTCGCTCGTCCTCCAGCCCATGGATAATTCTAAGGATCGTGCCGCCGTTATTGTTGGGCCTGACCTGGAACGCCACGAGGCTTTCGAGAAAGGGAGGCTCGTCGTCGCGCATTTTGTACCGGATTTCCTTGCCCGGTGCGGTGGAGACAGGCTCTGCCCCGGCCAAGTCCCGCTTGGGCAACCATCTCTCACGCAGCTTAGGCATACTGATCGCGCGCCAAACCTTTTCAGGCGGTTCGTCGAGTTCGTATTCGAGCACCAGATTCGTTGCCTGCTCGTTCAGCTCCACGTCGTTCATTGATCCATATCCCTCAGCAAGACCTTCAACGCATCAATCCGCGCCGGCCAGTAGGCGCGATATTTCGCCAGCCATCCGGCTATCAGCGCCAGCCCCTCCGGGTCGACCTCATAGTTCACGAAGCGCCCCTGCCGTTCCTCCCGCACCAGCCTTGCATCACGCAACACGTGGAGGTGTTGGGACATGGCCGGCTGACTGATGTCCATGCCGTTGCGCAAGGCACTGGCGTTCATACTTCCGCCCGCCAGCTTCTCGAAGATTGCACGGCGTGTCGGGTCGGCGAGAGCTTTGAATATGTCGTTCTCAATCATGAGGACAGATAAGCATACACTTATCTGATTCGCAACACTGACAGCATGCCTCGGTGCAGGCGATTTGGCGCTGCCGCCGATTCAGGGATTAGTTCCCACGCGGGGAGAGGAGACTGAGGCGAAGCGCTGCCGCTTGTCCCTTCGCCCCGCCGGCGGGGAGAAGGTGCCGACAGGCGGATGAGGGTCAGCTCCAAGTAATATGTCGGTCAGGTTTTGACGAGCTTCAGCACCTTGTCGAAGGCCTTTAGCACCTGGGCGAGCTCGTGGCCGCGCTTCAATATCGTCCCGTGAGCGTTGAGCACGCTGAAGGCGCCCTGTTTCCCGGCGAGCTTCGGGTTTTTCTCGATGCGGTAGAGAGGCACCTCTCCGGCGCGCTTGAACACCGAAAACACGGCCCGGTCCCTCAGGTGGTCGATCGCATAGTCGCGCCACTCCCCTTCGCCCACCATACGTCCGTAGACCTTCAGGATCAGGTCGAGTTCGCGGCGGTGGAAGGTGACGGGCGGGGGGTTCTTGGCTTGCTTGTATTCGTGAAGATCGACGACCACATCGGAGGTGGTCTGGCCGTAGTGACGTGCTTCGCCTCGCGGCAAATCCGTTTCATCAGTCATCGGCATTTCGGCCTTCTAATGTGACAGGACCACGACAGTGTGCCTCACACGATCGGAAAAGCAAGCCGGAAGCTGTTGATCAATGTCAGCAATTCTTGGGGCTGCCGCAATTCAGTCAAAACGCCGCCCCAATTCGCCGCAACACTCCGACCGCTGCCGGACAGAGTCGTTGCCACCGTATGTCCGGCCAGCCGTCATGCTGCGGGAGGTTCTCGAACGCAGACATGGCTGGTTCGGTCCGGTAACTTCGAACCCTCAGCCCCAGCCCCTCGATGCTGCCGGGCCGAACCATCCCCTGTTCCGCCGCAAGCAATGCGGAACATTTCCTGTCCTCAGAGCTTTCCCTGCGGCCCTGCGAGAACCGTCGCGGCGCCGATGATGGCTCCGGGCGTTTCCTTGTCCTTCATCGATTGCAGCAGCACCGCGCAACCGCTGTTGCCCTGGCCTTCGATCAGGACCGAGGCGGGCAGCGTGAATTCCGCGGGCTTTCCCTCCCACATGCCGATCGTCTGGATGTCGCGCACGGCATGCCAATAGGCGATCTCCTTGCCGCCGTTCTCGCCCTTCTCGACCTTGACCACCCTTGCCCGGTCGAAATAGACGACGACGACATTCGCCCTGCCTTTGCCGGCACCGACTTTGATCGAGATTTCGTCACCGCCGATCGAGGCATCGACCGGCACCGACATGCCCTTGCCCTTATCGTCCATCAACGCAAGCCGGTTCCTAATGGCCGGCAGGTCCGCGCCGTTGGCATGATCGCGCCCGTTCAGGATCGCCTGCGGCGTGTAGACGCCGTAGCGGCCGAGCATCCGCGCATAGGCATATTGCCGCTCGGTATTTTCCTTGGAAGCGAGCGTGTCCGCCCACCCGAGATAGTTCCAGTAGTCGACATGATAGGCGAGAGCGACGACGTCGCCTTCATCGACGAGCTTCTTGAGCGCCGCGTCGGCCGGCGGACAGGAGGAGCAGCCCTGGCTGGTGAAGAGTTCGACGACGCCCTTGACCGCCCTCTCCTTGACCGCCCTGTCCTTGACCGCCCCGTCCTTGGCCGCCTTGCCGTCATCCGCTGCGGACGCTCCGCAGAACGCACCAAACAGCCCGATCGCCAGGGCGAGACGTCGGATTGTTGGTGTACAGGCGGATATCATGGCGTCTTTGTTCGTGCTCGTTAGAGCACCTCCGGGAAAATGCGGAACCGTTTTCCATCCGAAAGTGCGTCGTTTCAACGCGTTTGCCGCGCGGGGAGACCCCTACATACGACGGGTATTCTTCAAGGAAAAGTCACGTTGGAGTGACCGCCGCAAACCCGTGCAAAACCCTGTGGGCCGCACAATAAAAAGCCGGGGCGTCGATGTAGACGCCCCGGCATTTCCGTTCATACGTCGTCGATCAGGCGGCGAGATCGCGCAGAACCGTCTGGAGGATACCGCCATTGTTGACGTAGGTGACCTCGTCGAGGGTATCGATGCGGCAAATGAGCGGGACCTCCTTCACGGAGCCGTCGCCATAGGTGATCTTCGCCACGCGCTTCTCGCGCGGCTGGACGTTGGCGAGATTCTCGATCGTCACGACTTCGTCGCCCTTGAGACCCAGCGATTCCCAGGTCATGCCTTCCTCGAAGACGAAGGGGACGACGCCCATGCCGACCAGGTTCGAACGGTGGATGCGTTCAAAGGACTGGGCGATCACGGCCTTGACGCCGAGGAGGTTGGTGCCCTTGGCCGCCCAGTCACGCGAAGAGCCGTTGCCGTATTCGACGCCGGCGAAGATGACGAGCGGAACGCCCTCCTCCTTGTACTGCATGGCCGCGTCATAGATCGACATCTCCTCCTTGGAGGGATAGTGGATCGTATATCCGCCTTCCTTGCCGTTCGGGCCGAGCATGTGGTTGCGGATGCGGATATTGGCGAAGGTGCCGCGCATCATCACCTCATGATTGCCGCGGCGCGTGCCGTACTGGTTGAAGTCGGCAATCCCGACGCCACGCTCGAGAAGGTAGGCGCCGGCAGGCGAGGCCGCCTTGATCGAACCGGCCGGGGAAATGTGGTCGGTGGTGATCTTGTCGCCGAAGAGACCGAGGACGCGGGCGTTCTTGATGTCGGAAATGCCGGCGCCCTTCTTGCCCATGCCGACGAAGTAGGGCGGGTTCTGGACGTAGGTCGACCCCTCGTCCCAGGCATAGGTCTGGCCGGCCGGAACCTGGACCGCCTGCCAGTTGGCGTCGCCCTTGAACACGTCCGCATACTTGGTCGCGTAGAGCTCGCGGGTGACGTATTTGAAGATGAAGTCCTGGATCTCCTGCGAGGTCGGCCAGATGTCCCTCAGATAGACCGGCTGCCCGTTCTGGTCTTCGCCGATCGGCTCCTTCGTCAGGTCCTTCTGGACGGAACCCGCCAGCGCGTAGGCGACGACGAGCGGCGGCGAGGCGAGATAGTTCGCCTGCACGTCCGGCGAGATGCGGCCTTCGAAATTGCGGTTGCCGGAAAGCACGCCGGCGGCGATCAGGCCCTTGTCGTTGATCGTCTTGGAGATCTCCGTCGGCAGCGGGCCGGAATTGCCGATGCAGGTTGTGCAGCCGAAGCCGACCAGATTGAAGCCGAGCTTGTCGAGATCTGTCTGCAGGCCGGATTTCGACAGGTACTCGGCGACGACCTGCGATCCGGGCGCCAGCGACGTCTTGACCCAGGGCTTCGTCTTCAGGCCCTTGGCGACGGCGTTGCGGGCAAGCAGGCCGGCGGCGATCAGCACCGAGGGGTTCGAGGTATTGGTGCAGGAGGTGATCGCGGCGATCGCGACGTCGCCATGACCGAGATCGTAGTCGGTGCCCTCGACCGCGTAGCGGTTGGCGAGCTGACCGGGCTTCTTGTAGTCGTTGTCGAGCGCCGCCGCGAAGCCGGAGGCGATGTTCTCGAGCGCAATGCGGCCTTCGGGACGCTTGGGGCCGGCCATCGACGGCACGACGTCGCCGAGATCGAGTTCCAGCGTGTCGGTGAAGACGAGCTCGGAACCGTCGCCTTCGCGCCACATGCCCTGGGCCTTGGAGTAGGCTTCGACCAGCGCGATGCGCTGTTCTTCACGACCCGAGATGGTGAGATAGTTGATCGTCTCGGCATCGACCGGGAAGAAGCCGCAGGTGGCGCCGTATTCCGGGCCCATATTGCCGATCGTCGCGCGGTCGGCGAGCGTCATGTTGTCGAGGCCGGGGCCGAAGAATTCTACGAATTTGGAGACGACGCCCTTCTTGCGCAGCATCTGCACGACGGTAAGGACCAGGTCGGTCGCGGTCACGCCTTCCTTGAGCTTGCCGGTGAGCTTGAAGCCGATGACTTCCGGCAGGAGCATGGAAACCGGCTGGCCGAGCATCGCCGCTTCGGCTTCGATGCCGCCGACGCCCCAGCCGAGCACGCCGAGGCCGTTGATCATCGTCGTGTGGCTGTCCGTGCCGACGCAGGTATCCGGATAGGCTGTGACTTCGCCGTCCTCTTCCCTGGTCCAGACGGCCTGGCCCAGATATTCGAGATTGACCTGGTGACAGATGCCGGTGCCGGGCGGCACGACGCGGAAGTTCTTGAAGGCCTGCTGGCCCCATTTGAGAAAGCGGTAGCGTTCGCCGTTGCGCTCGTATTCAAGCTCGACATTGCGGGCAAAGGCGGTCGGCGTGCCGAATTCGTCGACGATCACCGAGTGGTCGATGACGAGATCGACGGGAACGAGCGGGTTGATCTTTTCCGGGTCGCCGCCGAGCGAAACCATCGCGTCGCGCATCGCCGCGAGGTCGACGACGGCCGGAACGCCGGTGAAGTCCTGCATCAGCACGCGCGCCGGGCGATAGGCGATCTCGTTCTCGGCCGTGCCCTTGTCGCCGAGCCATGCGGCGATGTTTTCGATGTCCTTCTTGGTGACCGAGCGTCCATCTTCATTGCGCAACAGGTTTTCCAGCAGAACCTTCATCGAATAGGGAAGCTTCGAAATGCCGGCGAGGCCGTTCGCCTCCGCCTTCGGCAGGCTGTAATAGACATAGTCCACGCCGTTGACCGTGAGCGTGGAGCGACAATTGAAGCTGTCTAGGGATTTGGACACTGGATGATACCCCGTTCCGTCTGATCGCCAAAAACTGACGTACGAACGCCCGAGCACCTGTGAGGCGCGAAGTGGGATGCGGGTACGGTCATTTCCGCTGTCCGTACGTGGAAGCTCGTTCCATGTTCGGCGCTTGGATGAAATTCACGCCGACCGCTGGCGTGTTGGCCGCCTTATAGATAATTTCTCCAAATCGTGCCAGACCAACCAAGGTCCAATCGGAACTTTTTTTGCTCTGCGAAAAGCTACGTCAAGGGAAGCTGGAAATTCATGCGCCTCATGGCTGAAGGTTTGAGTGCGAGGCGCGGCGAGGACCTGATTTTCAACGATATTTCGTTCGCGCTGGCTGCCGGCGAGGCGCTTGTGGTAACGGGCCCGAACGGTGCCGGCAAGTCGACGCTCCTGCGCGTTGTGGCGGGGCTTCTCGAGCCGGAATCGGGCCGCGTCCGGCTCGAAGGCGGACCATGGGGGTTCGAGCATCCGCGCGAGCTCAGCCACTATCTCGGCCACCGCAACGCGATGAAGCGCGAACTGACGGTGGAGGAAAACCTCACCTTCTGGCAGCGCTTCCTCGGCGATTCGCCGGGCGGGTCCGGCATCGACCTCGTCGAAGCGGCGGAGGCCGTGGGGCTCGCCGAAATCATTCATCTGCCCTTCGGCTATCTTTCCGCCGGCCAGCAGCGGCGCATGGCGATGGCGAAGCTCATTGTCGCCTTCCGGCCCATCTGGCTTCTCGACGAGCCGACGGCGGCGCTCGACGTCAGTGCCGACAGACTTTTTGCCGGACTGGTCGCCGCCCATCTCGACCGCGGCGGCATCGTCGTCGCGGCCACCCACCAGCCGCTTGGTCTGGCGGGGGCGAAAAGCCTCGAAATGACGGGATTCGTCCATTGATCGCCCTCTTCTTCCGGGACCTCAAGCTTTCGGTGCGCGCCGGCGGCGGCGCGATGATCGGCGTGCTTTTCTTCATGACGGTCGTCGCGGTCATTCCCTTCGGCGTCGGCCCCGATCTGAACCTGCTTGCCCGCATCGGCCCGGCGATCCTATGGATCGGCGCGCTGCTCGCGTCGCTGCTCGGGCTCGACAGGCTCTTTCAGGCGGAGCGCGAGGACGGCTCGCTCGACCTCATCATGATGCAGGAGACGCCATTGCTCCTCGCCGTTCTCGTCAAATGCGCCGCTCATTGGACCGCCACCGGCCTGCCGCTGGTGATCGCCTCGCCCTTTCTCGGTCTGTTCATGAACATGGACGAAGGCGCCATCGGGGCCACCATGGTCACCCTGCTCGCGGGAACGCCGGCGATAACCTTCATCGGCGCGGTCGGCGCTGCGGTCGCGGTGGCGCTGCCGCGCGGCGGCCTCCTCGTCTCGATCCTCGTCCTGCCGCTTGCCATACCGGTGCTCATCTTCGGCGTCAGCGCGGTCTATGCGGCGATCGAGGATCCGGCCCCGTTTCTGCCGCCTTTCATGATATTGATAGCGATAACCCTGTTCTTCGGCGTGATCGGACCAGTGGCGGCCGCGGCGGCACTCAGGCATTCGGCCGACTGACGAGACCCGGCACCTTAGGATGAATTGCGGAAGCCGGCCTTCCGCGTTAAAGAACCGTCATGAGTGAAAGCAGCCTGGCCATACGGAAATTCAGCGATCTCGCCAACCCGACGCGGTTCCTGGCGCTGGCGGATCGCGTGCTGCCCTGGCTTGCCGCTCTCACGCTACTCGTCTTCGCGGTCGGGCTCTGGCTCTCCTTCGCCACCGAGGGCGATTACCAGCAGGGCGAGACGGTGCGCATCATGTATGTGCATGTGCCTTCGGCCTGGCTTTCCATGATGTGCTACACGGTCATGGCGATCTCCGCACTCGGCACGCTCGTCTGGCGTCATCCGCTCGCCGACGTCTCGGCAAGAGCCGCAGCGCCGATCGGCGCCTGCTTCACCTTTCTGGCACTCGTCACCGGCTCGCTCTGGGGCAAGCCGATGTGGGGCACCTGGTGGGTCTGGGATGCGCGGCTGACCTCGGTCTTCGTGCTCTTCCTCATGTATCTCGGGCTGATCGCGCTGAACCGCGCCATGGATGACCCGAGCCGATCGGCGCGTGTCTCGGCCGTGCTTATCCTCGTCGGTTTCGTCAACATCCCGATCATCAAGTTCTCGGTCGAATGGTGGAACACGTTGCATCAGCCTGCAAGCGTCATACGCCTCGACGGGCCGACGATCGATCCGGAATTCCTGCGGCCGCTCATCGTCATGGCGATTGCGTTCACGCTCCTGTTCTTCACCCTGCATATCGCCGCCATGCGCAACGAGATCTGGCGCCGTCGCGTGGCCTCGCTCAGGCGCCAGGCGGCGCGCAATGCCGGCCGGGAGCAGCTTTCGCCATGATGAGCCATGCCGCCTATGTCATTGCAAGCTACGCGGTTGCGGCCGCCACGGTAGCCGGACTCATTCTCTGGGTCCTCACCGACGGCCGCGCCCGCCGGCGCGAATTGCAGCAGCTCGAGGCCGCCGGAATCCGCCGCCGCTCGGCGGCAGCGCCAGCCGGAGAGCGCGAATGACGGACATGCAGACGCCGCAGGACGAGCGCAGGCCCGGAGCCCTCCGCTATCTCATGGCGGCGCTTCCGCTCCTCATCTTCGCGGTGCTCGCACTCATCTTCTGGAGCCAGTTGAATTCCGGCAGGGACGTCAGCGAAATTCCCTCGGCGCTGATCGGCACCAAAGCACCGACGCTCGCCATGCCGCCGCTCGAAGGGGCTGCAACGCCGACGGGCGAGCCGATGCCGGCTCTCGACGACGCTGCCGTCAAGGGCAAGCTCACGCTGGTCAATGTATGGGCTTCCTGGTGCGTCCCCTGCCGGCAGGAGCATCCGATCGTCCTCGAATTGTCGAAGGATCCGCGCCTCAACGTCGTCGGCATCAATTACAAGGACCGGAACGAGAACGCGCTGAGGTTCCTCGGCGAACTCGGCAACCCCTTCGCGGCGATCGGCGTCGATCCGAACGGCAAGGCGGCGATAGACTGGGGCGTCTACGGTATCCCGGAATCCTTCCTCGTCGCCGCCGACGGCACGATCCTCTACAAGCGCGCCGGCCCCTTCGACGAGAAGAGCCTCAGGGAAGGGCTGATGCCGGCGATCGAGAAGGCGCTTGCGGGTTCGTAGGCCGCAGCCGCCCTCATCCGGCCTGCCAAGCCTTCACCGCATCGAGCGGCCAGACCAGCATCAGCACGTTGAGCGTCAGGTTGTCGCGCACCATGTAGCCAGTGAAGAGTTCGAGAACGATGGCGATCGCGACCGTGGCCGCCACCGGCAGCCGCGAAGCGATGAGAAAGCCGACGGCCATGGCGAGCGTATCCATGGCCGAATTCAGGATGCTGTCGCCGAAATAATCGAGCGAGATCGTCGCGGCGCGGTAGCGGTTGATCACCATCGGCGTGTTCTCGGCGATCTCCCAGGCGGACTCGATCACGGTTGCGAGAAGCAGGCGCGCGCTCCAGGGCTTGCCGCGCATGAGAAGGTGACCGAGGCCGTAGAAGAGAAAGCCGTGGATGACATGGGACGGCGTGTACCAGTCGGTAAGATGCTGGGAGTTACCGCTGGATTTGACGACGCCTTCCCAGAGCTTGATGTAGCCGCATTCGCAGATCCATAGCCGCCCCATCAGATGCTGCACGAGGACCTGGATTGCCAGCACGCCGAGACAGGCGAGCAGCCAGAGCGCCGCGCGACGTTGATTGTCGTCCTGCGAGCCGGCCGCGATCGTCACTCCGCGCTATCCTGTTCGAGCGAATGCTTCATGATCAGCGGCATCTGGGCGAGCGTGAAGAGGATGGTGATCGGCATGGTGCCCCAGACCTTGAAAGCGACCCAAAAATCCGTGGAGAAGGAGCGCCAGATCACTTCGTTGAGCACGGCGAGGAACAGGAAGAACATGCCCCAGCGGATCGTCAGCTTCCGCCATCCCTCCTCGTCCAGCTTGAAGGCGGCGTGGAAGACGTAGCCGAGCAGCGATTTGCCGAACAGGAGCCCGCCGAGCAGGATCGCGCCGAAGAGCGTGTTGACGATGGTCGGCTTCATCTTGATGAAAGTGTCGTTCTGCAGCCAAAGCGTCAGCGCGCCGAAGACAAAGACGACGATGCCGGAGACGAGCGGCATCATCGGCAGCGTGCGCGTCATGATCCAGGAGGCGATCAGCGCCGCCGCGGTCGCCGCCATGAAGAGGCCCGTCGCGATGAAGATCGGCCCGCCGAGCTCGGCCAGCGCAGGAAAGCGGCCGGCCAGCCACTCGCCCCGCGAATTGGCGAAGAAGAAGACCATCAGCGGGCCGAGTTCCAGCACGAGCTTGAGCAGCGGGCTTACCTCTGTCTTCGGCTTGGCGGCCTCGATCGTCGACATGTGCGGATCCTGTTCTGTCATCTTCTGCCGCTCATAGCATCAGGATTGCGGCAAAACCATATCAACCGCGGTTTTGGCGCAAACCTCTTCCGCTTCGTCAAGGCGCCGCAACACCGGCGATCGCCTCGGCGAAGTCCTTGGCTTCGAACGGCTCGAGGTCGTCGATCCCTTCGCCGACGCCGATGAAGTAAACCGGCAGCTTATGCTTGGCGGAGATCGCCACCAGAATACCGCCGCGTGCCGTGCCGTCGAGCTTGGTCATGATCAAGCCGCTGACGCCGGCGACGTTGCGGAATATCTCGACCTGCTGCAGGGCGTTCTGCCCGGTCGTCGCGTCGAGCGTCTGCAGCACCGTATGCGGCGCCTCCGGATCGAGTTTGCCGAGAACGCGCACGATCTTTTCGAGTTCCGCCATCAGTTCGGCCTTGTTCTGCAGCCGCCCGGCGGTGTCGATGATCAGCACGTCCGCTTTCTGCTCGCGGGCACGCTGGAACGCTTCGTAGGCGAGCCCGGCCGCATCGGCGCCGAGCTTCGAGGAGACGATTTCGGACTTCGTCCGTTCGGCCCAGATCTTCAGCTGCTCGATCGCCGCGGCTCGGAAAGTATCGCCGGCCGCCAGCATGACCTTAAGTCCCGCGCCGGAAAGCTTTGCCGCAAGCTTGCCGATCGTCGTCGTCTTGCCGGTTCCGTTGACGCCGACGACGAGGATCACGTGCGGCTTGTGGCTGAGATCGAGTTCCAGCGGCTTGGCGACCGGCGCCAGCACCTTGGTGATCTCGCCGGCCATGATGCGCGAAACGTCCTCGCCGGACACATCCTTGCCATAGCGTTCCGAGGCGAGCGTGTCGGTGATGCGCATCGCCGTCTCGACGCCGAGGTCCGCCTGGATCAGCAGGTCCTCGAGGTCCTGCAGCGTCGCCTCGTCGAGCTTGCGCTTGGTGAAGAGGCTGGCGATCTGGCCGGTGAGTTGCGACGAGGTGCGCGCAAGGCCCAGGCGAAGGCGCTGGTACCAGTTGAGCTTGGCTTGCGGGGCAGGTGCTTCTTCCCTGGAGCGCCTCTCGGCGGCGGCGAAGCCTTTGGGAAGGCTGGGTGTGGAGGGCTCGGATGGAGGCTCGCCCCCCTCTTCCCTGCCGGGCTTCTCCCCCTCAAGGAGGGAGATTGGAGGAGGATTGCTCTCGTCTTCCGACGCCGCCTTTTCATCTGGCGAAGGCCGAGCGCCTCGGTCGTCTACGTCAATCACCACCTCTTCGACGGCGGCTTCGTGCTCCTCCTGCTCTCCCCCCTTGAGGGAGGGGGGTGCCGAGAGCTCGTCGACAGTCGCTGGGTGTTCGGAAGGAGGCTCATCCCCCTCTGACGTGCCGGGCATTTCCCCGGCAGGGGGGGAGATCGGGTGCGGGACGCTCTCGTCCTCCTCCACGGTGTTTTCAGCCGCGGCGGGAGCAGTGCTTGCAGGAGCTTCCTCGCTCGTGGTTTCGCTCGTTGGCGTGCTTGGCGCGAGGGAAGCATCGCGATCGTCTGTGCTGGCTTCCGCTGCCTCGGCTGCGCTACGATTTTCCTCGACTGGTGTCTGGGGCCCGCCCTGTTCTCCCGAAGGGATAGAGGGGTTTACCGTGACGTCATCGGAAACGGCCGTCTCCTGCGGCGGCGCCGGTTTCTCTTCGACGGCATCTTTGCCGAAGGAGAAGATCTTCTTGATGAAACCAATCGCCATGGGAATTTCCGCTGTCAGGCCGCAGCCATCTGTTTGCGCTCGATCGTCAAATGCTTGCCATTGTGGCCGGTGATTCCGACCGCAACAAGCGACCGCGGCTCAAGGCCGGCCGCATCTACGAGCGTGAAGTTTTCCGTATGTGCCAGACCGTTCATCTCCACGAGGATCGTCTGGCTGGTGCCGATCATGCCCTTGAGGTGGCCCGCATGAAGCTCCGCCCCCTTCGCACGCAGGCGCGCGGCACGCTCCTTGACCAGCGCGCGGTCGAGTTGCGGCATGCGGGCGGCCGGGGTGCCGGGGCGCGGGCTATAGGGGAAGACGTGAAGATGCGCGATGCCGCAATCCTCTGCGAGCCGCAGGGCATTCTCGAACATCGGCTCGGTCTCGGTCGGAAATCCGGCGATCATGTCCGCACCTAAGCTGATCTCGGGGCGCAGGCGCCGGACCTCGTCGCAGAAGGCGCGCGCATCGGCGCTCGAATGCCGCCGCTTCATGCGCTTCAGGATCAGGTCGTCGCCGTGCTGCAGCGAAAGATGCAGATGCGGCATGAAGCGCGGCTCCTCGGCGATGAGGTCGAGGAGATGGCTGTCCGCCTCGATGCTGTCGATGGAGGAAAGCCGCAGGCGGAGGATTTCCGGCACCTGTTTCAGCAAGGTCTTCGCGAGAAGCCCGAGGGTCGGCGTTCCAGGCAGGTCGGCGCCATAGCTCGTGGCGTCGACGCCGGTCAGAACGATCTCGCGATAGCCGCTTTCGGCAAGGCGTCTCGCCTGGTCGACGGCGGCGCCCATCGGCACGGAGCGCGAATTGCCGCGGCCATAGGGAATGATGCAGAAGGTGCAGCGGTGGTCGCAACCGTTCTGCACCTGGATGAACGCGCGCACGTGCCCGTCGATGTGCTTCACCATCTGCGGCGCGGTGGCGCGGACGCTCATGATGTCGTTGACGCGGAGTTTCTCCTCGGCCGAGACGCCGAAATCCGGCAGCGAGCGATAGGAAGCGCTTGCGAGCTTCTCCTCATTGCCGAGCACCGCGTCCACCTCCGCCATTTCGGCGAAGGTTTCCTTCTCGGTCTGGGCGGCGCAGCCGGTGACGATGATGCGGGCGTGCGGATTTTCGCGCCGCGCGCGGCGGATCGCCTGGCGCGCCTGGCGCACGGCCTCGGCGGTGACGGCACAGGTGTTGACGAGGATGGCATTGTTCAGCCCCGCCTTTTCGGCCTCCGCCCGCATCACTTCCGATTCATAGGTGTTGAGGCGGCAGCCGAAGGTTATGACCTCGACGCCGCTCAAAGGGCTCTCGCTCCGTTGTCGCCGCTCTCCGGCTCATTGCGTGCAAAGTTGCCGGTGACGGGATCGACGGTGCCGGACCATTCCCATTCGGCCGGCCCGGTCATGATGACGTGGTCGTCGCGCTCGCGCCATTCGATCTTGAGCGGACCGCCGGGCACGTTCACGGTAACCATCCGCTCCGTTCGGCCGGTTCTGGCACCGCTGACGGCGGCAGCACAGGCGGCCGAGCCGCAGGCAAGCGTCAGGCCGGCGCCGCGCTCCCAGGTCCTAAGGTCCATCTCCTGGCGGGAGCGGATGCGAGCGATCGAGATGTTGGCGCGCTCGGGGAAGATCGGATGGTTCTCGAGGAGTGGTCCGAACCGGTCGAGCTCGTAGCTCCACACATCGTTCTCGACCCAGAAGATCGCATGCGGATTGCCCATGGATGCGACGGAGGGGGAATGCAGCACGGGCGCATCGATCGGCCCGATCTGCAGCTCGATGCGCCGCGTGTCGTGGAATTCCTCCGAGAGCGGGATCTGGTCCCAGCCGAAACGCGGCTTTCCCATGTCGACCGAGATCGTGCCGTCGTCGTGTTCCCTCGCTTCGAGAAGGCCCGCGACCGTATGAAAGAGGAAGGCTTTCTTGCCGGTCTCGGCCGCAAGCGCCTGCACGACGCATCGGGTGCCGTTGCCGCAGGCCTGGGCCATCGACCCGTCGGAATTGACGATGTCGATCCAGGCATCGGTACCGGCAGACTTCGGGTCATGGATCGCCATGATCTGGTCGAACTCGGTCGCCGGGTCGGCATTGAGCGCGATCGCTGCCTGAGCCGTCACGCGGTCCTTGCGCCCGCGCATGTCCACCACCAGGATCTTGTTTCCAAGCCCGTTCATCCTGGCAAATTGTACCTGATCGGCCATGTCGCGCTGGTCCAAACCCTGGCCCCCGATCGGGGGGCATCCTTCATTCGGGCTGTATATGGCGGAAAAGCCCGGAAATTACCAGTACCGCCTTTCCAGCTGCCGGGGCGCGAGGCGATTGCATGACCAAGAGGACGGCCTCGAAGTGTCGCGCGTGCTCGATCCTTGACTTTTCTTCCGGTTTCCTGTTTATCGCGGCGAATTCCTTCGCAAGTGATGACTTCCGAAGCCACCGACCGGGCCCCGCAAAGGTATAAAGAGAGCCCGGAGGTCAACACCCGACAGCGCGTTGCGCCCTCGGGTGGTTTTTGGCTTTGCGCCTTGTTTTCCGCGCGAGGGGACCCACGTTTCCGGACGAGCCGATCTATCGCAATCCGGAGACAAGAAGGAAGAGAATATGTTCGAGAGCCTCCAGGACCGTCTTGGTTCCATATTGAATGGACTGACCGGCCGCGGCGCCCTGTCGGAAGCCGATGTTTCCGCAGCGCTTCGGGAGGTTCGCCGTGCGCTGCTCGAAGCGGACGTGGCGCTCGATGTGGTGCGGTCCTTCACGGAGAAGGTACGCGAAAAGGCGGTCGGCGCCGAAATCGTAAAGTCGATCAAGCCCGGCCAGATGGTCGTCAAGATCGTTCATGACGAGCTCATAGCGATGCTCGGCTCCGAGGGAGTGACGATCGATCTCAATGCGGCGGCTCCGGTCATCATCATGATGGTCGGCCTGCAGGGCTCGGGCAAGACGACGACGACCGGCAAGATCGCCAAGCGGCTGACCGCGCGGGACAAGAAGAAGGTCCTGATGGCCTCGCTCGATACCCGCCGCCCGGCCGCGCAGGAACAGTTGCGCCAGCTCGGCGTGCAGACCGGCGTCGATACGCTTCCGGTCATCGCCGGCCAGTCGCCGACCGATATCGCTGCGCGCGCCGTGCAGGCGGCCAGGCTCGGCGGCCACGACATCGTCATCCTCGACACCGCCGGCCGCACCCATATCGACGAGCCGCTGATGATCGAGATGGCGGAGATCAAGCGGAAATCCAACCCGCATGAGATCCTGCTCGTCGCCGATGCGCTGACCGGACAGGACGCCGTCAATCTCGCCCGCAACTTCGACGAACGCGTCGGCATCACCGGCCTGGTGCTCACGCGCATGGACGGCGACGGCCGCGGCGGTGCGGCGCTCTCCATGCGTGCCGTCACGGGCAAGCCGATCAAGCTCATCGGCGTCGGCGAGAAGATGGACGAACTCGAGGAGTTTCATCCCCGCCGCGTCGCAGACCGCATCCTCGGCATGGGCGACATCGTCTCGCTCGTCGAGAAGGCAGCGGAGAACATCGACGCCGAAAAGGCGGCCGCCATGGCCGCCAAGATGGCCAAGGGCAAGTTCGACCTCAACGATCTCGCCGATCAGCTGCAGCAAATGCAGAAGATGGGCGGCATGGGCGGCATCATGGGTCTGATGCCCGGCATGGCCGGCATGAAGGACAAGATGTCCGCCGCCGGCCTGGATGACTCGCTCTTCAAGCGCCAGCTCGCGATCATCTCCTCGATGACCAGGGCGGAGCGCGCCAATCCGGATATTCTCAAGCATTCGCGCAAGAAGCGCATCGCCAGCGGCTCCGGCACCGATGCCTCCGACATCAACAAGCTTCTGAAAATGCACCGCCAGATGGCGGACATGATGAAGATGATGGGCGGCAAGGGCAAAGGCGGCATGATGAAGCAGATGATGGGCGGTCTCGCCGGCAAGATGGGCCTCGGCGGCTTGGGCGGCGGAATGCCCGATCTTTCGAAAATGGATCCGAAGCAGCTCGAGGCCCTGCAGAAGCAGGCCGAAGCCGCGGGTCTCGGCAAGCCCGGCGGCGGCCTGCCTGGTCTTGGCGGTGGTTTGCCCGCTCTGGGCCGCGGTCTCCCCGGCCTCCCCGGCCTCCCCGGCCTACCGAAGAAGAAGTGAGGATCGCGACGAATGCTTGATCCCGAGATCAAAGAGGAATTGGCGAGCTACCGGCAGTCGATCGACAATATCGATGCCGCGCTCGTCCACATGCTGGCCGAACGCTTCCGCTGCACCAAGGCGGTTGGCGTGCTCAAGGCCAAGCACCAGCTGCCGCCGGCCGATCCGGCGCGCGAAGAATACCAGATCGAACGCCTCCGCCACCTGGCGAAAGACGCCAATCTGGATCCGGATTTCGCCGAGAAGTTCCTGAACTTCATCATCAAGGAAGTCATCCGGCATCATGAAGCCATCGCCGCCGATTGCTCGCAGAACGCGGGCAGCGCCGGCACCACCCATTCCGCTTGAGTCAAGCGGTCAAGAAAGCCTGCAAGGAGTAAATTGAAATGGCACTGAAAATTCGTCTCGCCCGCGGCGGTTCCAAGAAGCGTCCCTATTACCAGATCGTCGTTGCCGACGCGCGCAGCCCGCGTGACGGCCGCTTCCTCGAAAAGCTCGGCTCCTGGAACCCGATGCTTGCCAAGGACGACGAAAAGCGCATCGAACTGAACGCCGAGCGCGTTCAGCACTGGATCGCCCAGGGCGCCCAGCCGACCGACCGTGTAATGCGCTTCCTCGACCAGGCCGGCCTTGCCAAGCGTCCGGCCCGCAACAACCCGACCAAGGCGCAGCCCGGCAAGAAGGCACAGGAACGTGCCGCTGAAGCCAAGCAGAAGGCCGAAGAAGCAGCCGCTGCGGCTTCGGAAGCTGCCGCGGAATAATTCCCGACGGAATGACATTGAAAACGGGCGGCATTTCCATGCCGCCCGTTTTGCTTTATGTGCACCGGAAAATCGCATGTTCTCATCCCGATGTGGTTCAGGAAACATGCAGCAAGTTCACCCTGGATGCCCGACGATGACACAGCTGAAGAACCCTGTCCTGATGGCGACGATCGGCGCGGCGCAAGGGCTGCGCGGCGAGGTGCGGGTCAAGTCCTTCACCGACGATCCGGCCGCGCTCGGCGACTATGGCAACCTCCACAGCGAGGACGGCCGCGTCTTCGAGGTGCTTGAGATCCGCGAGGCCAAGAACGTGGTCGTCGTGCGGTTTCGGGGCATCAACGACCGGACCGCTGCCGAAGCGCTCAACGGTCTCGAACTCTTCATCGAGCGCGACAACCTCCCCGACGACGATCTCGACGAGGACGAATTCTTCTACGCAGACCTCGAGGGCCTGGAAGCGGTCGACCGCACCGGCAAGAGCTATGGCTCGGTGACCGGCGTCTTCGATTTCGGCGCTGGCGATCTCCTCGAACTGAAAGGCCCGGGCCTCAGGCCGGTGCTTATCCCCTTCACCGAATGGTCGGTACTCGAAATCGATCTCGAAGCGGGCAAGCTCGTCATCGACCCGACCGCCGCCGGTCTCGTCGACGACGAGAAGAGCGGGCCCGGCAAGCCCTTTCCGACCAAGCGCAAGTGAGCTGACGGCAATGCCCTTTCGCGCGACTGTCCTGACGCTCTACCCGGAGATGTTTCCGGGGCACCTCGGCGTTTCGCTCGCCGGAAAGGCGCTGGAACGCGGAGACTGGTCGATAGAGGCCGTGCAGATTCGCGACTTCGCCGGCGACAAGCACCGCACCGTCGACGATACGCCGGCGGGCGGCGGTGCCGGAATGGTCCTGAAGCCCGACATTCTTGCCAGCGCCATCGATCATGTCGCTGCAGGCGACGGGCGGCCGCGGCTTCTGATGAGCCCTCGCGGACGGCCGCTGACACAGGAACGGGTGCGGGCGCTGGCCGCCTGTCCCGGCGCAGTCATCGTTTGCGGACGTTTCGAGGGCGTCGACCAGCGGGTGATCGACACACGTGGACTAGAGGAAGTCTCGATCGGCGACTACATTCTTTCCGGCGGCGAGCCGGCAGCACTCGTTCTGCTCGACGCCGTGGTTCGTATCCTGCCGGGCGTCATGGGCAATCAGCTTTCAGGCGTCCACGAGAGCTTCGAGGGAGGGCTCCTCGAACATCCCCACTACACGCGTCCGCAGATCTTCGAAGGTCACGAAATCCCGGCCGTCCTCACCTCCGGCAACCACGCGGCCATTGCGCAGTGGCGGGAAGCGGCGGCGCGCCGGCTGACGGCGGAACGCCGGCCCGACCTTCTGGAACGGGCGCAGCATCCGAAGCGTGATCCCGATCAGCCCGTGAAGAAATAATAGGCGGCCAGCAGCAGACCGACGGCCACCACCACGGCGCGGATGACCACCTGCGGGACGCGTCGTGCCGCCCATACGCCCATGTAGCCGCCAAGAGCTGCGCCCGGCACCATGATCGCCGCGTGCAGCCAGGAGACGACGCCGCCGGCAGCGAAAACCACGATGGCGATTGCGGCGATGACGATGGAGATGAAGTTCTTGAGTGCGTTCAGCCGGTGATAGCCGCCGCCGGTGGCAAGCCCGAGCACGGCCAGCATCATGATGCCCATGCCGGCGCCGAAAAAGCCGCCATAGACGGAGGTCGCCAACTGGCTCGCCACGCCCAGCGGACCGATGCGATGCTCGTCGCTGCGCGCCTTCGGCTTCAGGAGGGGGCCGGCGGCGAAGATCGCGGTTGCCGCGATCAGCAACCAGGGCACCATCGCGCGGAAGGCCGGATTGGAAAGAGACAGAAGCAGGAGAGCGCCGGCGAGCCCGCCGATCGCCGAAATGCTGCCGAGGACGACGGCGTTCTTCCGGTCGGCGCGGATCTCCTTGGCATAGGCAAGCGTGGAGGTGATATAGCCGGGGAACTGGATGATGGACGAGGTCGCGTTGGCGACGATCGGCGGCAGCCCGCCAAGCGTCATCGCTCCGAAAGTCAGGAAGGTGCCGCCACCGGCAATGGCATTGACGACGCCGGACAGGAAGCCGGCGACGAAGAGCAAAAAGACTTGGAGCAACGTCATGGCTTTCCCCCGAAACGCGTGAATCGGGATAGCCGGTGGCGCGGTCGACCGCAAGTCCGTGACACATCAAGACCCCTCCCCCACCTCTCCCCACAGGCGTAGGGGTTGGGTAGGGGCATTCTTGAGGCGGGCTTGCGACAAAATCCGCTTTCGGGGATGACAAGGCCGGTCATATGGTGTATGTGCCGGCCCGGTTCGGGTTCCTTGCCCGTCGACCGTCAACAAAGAATGGCGAATACGCTCCTGCCGCACATGCGGCAAGGTCTGAAGGGAAATCCGACAGGCCGATAGAGAGCGCTCTGGCTGTTTCAGAAAAACGCAAAGGTTAGACCGATGAACATCATCCAGCAGCTGGAAGCCGAACAGGCCGCCAAGATCGCCGCAAAGCGCACCCTTCCCGAATTCTCCCCGGGCGACACCGTCCGCGTCAATGTACGCGTTGTCGAAGGCAACCGCACCCGCGTACAGGCTTACGAAGGCGTCTGCATCGCCCGTTCCGGCGGCGGCATCAACGAGAGCTTCACCGTTCGCAAGATTTCCTACGGTGAAGGCGTCGAGCGCGTATTCCCCGTCTACTCGCCGCTCGTCGAGAGCGTCGATGTGGTTCGCCGCGGTAAGGTCCGCCGCGCCAAGCTCTACTATCTGCGCGACCGCCGCGGCAAGTCGGCTCGTATCGTCGAGAACACCGGCACCCGCGCCCGCAAGCTGAACGACGCCGAGCGCCAGGCCGTTGTCGAGGAGAAGGCACGCATCGAGGCTGAAAAGGTCGCAGCCGCCCAGGCTCTGGCCGCCGAAAAGGCAGCAGCCGAAGCCGCCGAGGCAAAGGCAGCGGAAGAAGCAAAGGCTGCGGAAGCTGCAGCGGAATAATTTTTCGACTCTTCAGAGTTGTGCGGAAAGGCGGCCCACGGGCCGCCTTTCTTTTTGGTATCAGCGGCTTGTGTTCCCCATAGATTTTATGACATTTTCTGTCGCCACAATCTGGGAGCTCCTCCAATGACAATTCGTCGCCACGTGCTTGCGGGCATTGCCGCAGTTCTTGCCGTTCCATTCGCAGTCTCTGCGCCCGTTTTCGCCGGTGACCTGCCCGACCTTGGCGGCAAGACGGTCGTCGTGGTGACGGAGAATGCCTATCCGCCGCTGCAGTTCGTCGATCCGAAGTCCGGCCAAGCCGTCGGCTGGGAATATGACGCGATGAACGAGATCGCCAAGCGGTTGAATTTCAAGGTCGAGTACCAGAACACGAGCTGGGATGCGATGATCCAGGCGGTTTCCGACGGTCAATACCAGATCGGCATGACCGGTATCACCATCAAGGACGACCGCAAGGAGAAGGTCGATTTCTCGGATCCCTATATGCGCTCGCAGCAGTTCATGCTGGTGCGCGGCGACGAGACCCGTTTCGACGATGCCAAGAGCTTCGCAGCGCTCGAAAGCGGATTGGTCGGTGCCCAGCCCGGCACCTCGCCTTTCTACACGGCCGTCTACGAGGTTCTCGACGGCAACGAGCAGAACCCGCGCATCAAGCTGTTCGAAACCTTCGGTGCGACGGTGCAGGCGCTGAAGGCCGGCGACGTCGATCTGGTCTTGACCGACAGTGTCGCGGCCAAGGGTTATGTCGATTCCTCCGATGGCCAGCTCAAGGTGGTCGGCGAGCCGCTCGGCACCGAGGATTTCGGCTTCATCTTCCCGAAGGGATCGGAACTCGTCGCGCCGGTCAATGCCGCCATCAAGGCGCTCAAGGAGGACGGCACCTTCGACGCGCTCAACAAGAAGTGGTTCCTCGACTACAAGATGGGCGGCTGACCGCCGGAACGGGATAAAACGCATGCGCGGTTTTCCGCCCACGTCCCGCTTCCACCTATTGGAATTGCAATGACGCCGGTCCAATCATCCGACACTTCCGGGAAGGGCGATTATCCCTGGTGGCTGATCGCCCTTCTCGTGATCGCTGCGGCACTGGCCGCGGTCATCGCCGCCAATGATATCTTCACGCAGGTGTTCACCGTCGTCCTGAAGGGGCTGGGCGTCACCGTTTTCGTCACTCTCGTCGGTTTCGTGCTTGCAACGGTGCTCGGCCTCGGCGTGGCTCTCATGGCGCTTTCCGAGCATGTGGTCCTGCGCCAGGTCGCGCGGTTCTATACGGAAGTCATCCGCGGCGTACCGATCCTCGTGCTGCTGTTCTATATCGCCTTCGTCGGCGCGCCCGCGCTGGTGACGGTCGCGAATTTCCTGTCGGCGCCGCTGATTTCGGCGGGCTGGATCGAGGCTTTCGTCGTTCGCGACGTGTCGCTGATGTGGCGGGCAATCATGGCGCTGATGATCGGCTATTCGGCCTTCATCGCCGAAGTCTTCCGCGCCGGCATCCAGTCGGTCGACAAGGGTCAGGTGGAGGCGGCAAAGGCGCTCGGGCTCTCCCGCTACCAGCGCTTTCGCCTCGTCGTCTTTCCGCAGGCGATCCGCGTCATCCTGCCGCCGCTCGGCAACGACTTCGTGGCGATGGTCAAGGATTCCTCCCTCGTCTCGGTGCTCGGCGTCGCCGACATCACCCAGATGGGCAAGGTCTATGCCTCGGGCTCCTTCCGCTTCTTCGAGACCTATTCCATCGTCGCCTATGTCTATCTCGTGCTGACGATAGGGCTGTCGCTGGCCCTTCGGGCGGTCGAACGGCGGTTGAGGCGGTCGCAGGTGCGATAGGCAGGCGAGTCCGGTAGGCGGAGGGCGTATTGCCCCTCCAACGCTGCCGTCAAGGTCCGCCCGCTCAGCCCTCGAGTTCCTCGCGCAGCATTTCCAGTTCGAGCCATTCCTCTTCCATGCGCGTGAGGTCCGTCCTGAGCTTCTCGAGCTCGGCGGCGAGCTTGGCAAAGCCGTTCGGGTCGCGCGAGAAAAGGTCGGGATCTGCCATCTTCTCTTCTCGCTTCGCGATCTCGGCCTCCGACCTGGCGATCTCCTTCGGCAAGTTTTCGAGTGCGAATTTCTGCTTGAAGGAGAGCTTGCCCCTCGCCTTCTGAGGTTCGTTCGGCGAGGGGGACGCACCGCTCGATCTGGCCTTCTCGGCTTTCTCGCTCCGGCGCCTTTCCTCCAGTGCGCCGCGACGCTGCGCCATCATGTCGGAATAGCCGCCGGCATATTCGATCCAGCGGCCATCGGGCGCCTCCGGGTTCGCCGGCGCGATGGTCGAGGTCACGGTACGGTCGAGGAAATCGCGGTCGTGGCTGACCAGGATCACCGTTCCGGAAAATCCGGCGACGATCTCCTGCAGCAGGTCCAGCGTCTCGAAATCGAGGTCGTTGGTCGGTTCGTCGAGGATCAGGAGGTTGGTCGGGCGTGCCAGGATGCGGGCGAGCATGAGACGCGCGCGTTCGCCGCCGGACAGGTCGCGGATGGGCGTTCGCGCCTGCTCCGGCTGGAAGAGGAATTCCTTCATGTAGCCGGTGACATGGCGCTGCTCGCCATTGACGAGGAGGGTCTCGCCGCGCCCGTCGGTCAGATAATGCGCCAGCGTCTCGTCCAGGTTCAGCTCCTCGCGTTTCTGGTCGAGCGTGGCGATCTCCAGATTGGTGCCCAGCTTGACGCTGCCCGTATCCGGCGCGAGCTGACCGGTCAGGAGCTTCAGCAGCGTCGTCTTGCCGGCGCCGTTCGGCCCGACGAGGCCGATGCGGTCGCCGCGGTGGACGCGGATCGAGAACGGCGCGACGATCGTGCGATCTCCATAGGCCTTGGTGATCTTTTCCGCCTCGATGACGAGCTTGCCCGATTCCTTCGCGTCGGCAACGGTGGCCTGGACCGTACCCTGCGGCCCCTTGTGCCCGCGATGGCGGGCCCGCATGTCCTGCAGCTCCCCGAGCCGGCGCATGTTGCGCTTGCGCCTTGCGGTCACGCCGTAGCGCAGCCAGTGCTCTTCGCGCTCGATCGCCTTGCCGAGCTTGTGCTGCTCGAGCTCTTCCGCCTCCAGCACCTCGTCGCGCCAGGCCTCGAAATGAGCGAAGCCGCGATCGAGGCGGCGCGATTGGCCGCGGTCCAGCCAGACGGTCGCCGTCGACACCTTTTCGAGGAAGCGCCGGTCGTGCGAGATCAGCACCAGCGCCGAACGGCTGCGGACGAGCTCGTCCTCCAGCCACTCGATCGTCGGCAGGTCGAGATGGTTCGTCGGTTCGTCGAGAAGCAGAATGTCGGGTTCCGGCGCAAGCACGCGGGCAAGGGCGGCACGACGCGCCTCGCCGCCGGAAAGGCGCGTCGGCTCTTCCTCCCCGGTCAATCCCAGATGCTGCAGCAGGTAGGCGACGCGGTAGGGATCGTCGCCTGGTCCGAGGCCGGCTTCCGCATAGGCCTGAACCGTATCGAAGCCATCGAAATCGGGCGCCTGGTGCAGATAGCGTATCGTCACCGATGGATGCCTGAAGATCTCGCCCGACTGGGGTTCTGCAAGCCCGGCGGCGATCTTCATCAGCGTCGATTTGCCCGAACCATTGCGACCGACGAGGCAGATGCGATCGCCGGGCTCGACCTGCAGGCCCGCACCCGCAAGCAGCGGCGTGCCGCCGAAGGTCAGTAAAATGTCGTCAAGCTTCAGGATGGGAGGCGCCAAGGCATCAGGCTCCGGAAAGATCATAGGGGCGGGCGAGAATGACGGCCCGGCCGGATTTCAGGGTGAAGCGGACCGTGCCATCCGCGACGTTCGAAATGGTGCGCGACGAGCCGAAGGGCAGATGAAAATCCTTCAGCGGATAGCGCACGTTCTCGATCGAGAGGCCGTCAAGGTCCGCAAAGCCGAGGATCGAGAAGAGGCTGCCTTTCGGCAGCTCGACCTCCTGCGATCCGGGCAGCAGCGGATAGGCCTCCTCCTCGCCGGAGGTCATCATCACAGCAACGCCGCTCTCGGCAAGCGCGACGGTGCCGAGGAGGTGCAGGAAAGCGTGATCGCTGCGCGCGCCGCCGAGCCCGCCCGCGAAGACGAGCGAGGTCGCGCCACGCTCGAGGGCTGCCTCGACGGCGATCTCCCCGTCGGTCGCATTCTTGGCAGCCGGATGGCGTTCACGCGGGACGCCGGCGAACTCCGCCAGAAGCGCCTCGTCCGTGGAATCGAAATCGCCGACCCAGAGATCGGGAACGACCCCGAGCGTCCTTGCATGGCGCATGCCGCCGTCGGCGGCGACGAAGCGGCTGCCTTCGAGCTGTCGAGCGAGCCGGTCTGTCGGCGTCAGCGCGCCGCCAAACAGGATGGTGAAGGGTGATCGGGTCATGGCAGAAGCCCATAGCGCAAAGCAGCGGCGAAGGAAAAGGGCTCCGGCTGCTGTTTTGCGAACGCATGCTGCGTGGATCAGGTTCCGGATGCCGGATCTCCGGGGAAGAGCATGCCGTCATAGATGCCGGGCGTCGACCCGGCGATCTCCACCGCACCGACCGCGCGGGCATAGAATTCGGCGGGACCGACCCCGCCGATGATCGCATAGGCATAGCCGGCGGCGCGCATGGATAGCAGGCTTTCGACGAGCAGTGCCTCGCCGATGCCCTTGCCGCGCATGGTCGCGTCCACTCCGGTCGGACCGAAGAAGCCGAGCGCGGTTACGTCGTGGCAGGCGAAGCCCACGATCCGGTCGCGATGGTGAGCGATGTGGATGCGCGTCGGCGTCGAGGAGAAGGCGGTTTCGGCCTCGCCGGCCCAACCGGCCCCGAAGCGCTCCTCGATCCAGGGAATGACGACCCGCCGCTCGGCCGCAAGCGCCCGGCGGATGCGAATGTCGGGGTCGGGACGCGATGGACGGCCCTCGGGCAAGGCATAGAGGCGGACGAGCATGTCTGGCATGAAATTGTCTCCGCTTTCGGCGAACAAACGGCGCCGGCAATTGTTTGACTTCTAATAGCGCGCCTGACGCGGGCGGCAAATGTCCCGCTTGCCTAAGCCGTCGCCGGAAGCTAAATCTTTTGCTGCTCTAACGGGGTGCCCTGGTCGGCTTTTGCGGCCATGGCTGAGAGGCTTCGAGCCAACCCGCGGAACCTGATCCGGCTCATACCGGCGGAGGGATTAGAAGCGATCGGACCGATACGCGCTTTTCCCATTGCAGCAACAACAAAGGGAGAGGTGTCCTAATGTCCAGTTCACTCCATAGAAAAGTCCTTGGCCGGCTTGCGATCGCCGCAGCTTCGATCGCAGCATTTTCCGTAAGCGCGGCGGCCGCGGAAAAAACGCTGACGGTCTATACCTATGAGAGCTTCATCACCGAATGGGGGCCCGGCGCCAAGGTGGCGGAAGCGTTCGAGAAGACCTGCGACTGCAAGGTCGACTATGTAGGGGTCGCCGACGGGGTCGAACTGCTGACGCGGCTGAAGCTCGAAGGTCAGGGATCCAAGGCCGATATCGTACTCGGTCTCGACACGAATCTGGTGGCGGAGGCGAAGGCGACCGGCTTCTTCGCACCGCACGGCGCCGATACCGCTTCCGTCAAGGTTCCGGGCGGCTTCTCCGACGACACCTTCATTCCCTATGACTACGGCCATTTCGCCGTTGTCTACGACACCGAGGCACTGAAGGACCCACCGAAGAGCCTCAAGGAACTGGTCGAGGGCGATCCGTCGCAGAAGATCGTCATCGAGGACCCGCGGACCTCAACCCCCGGCCTCGGCCTCCTGCTCTGGGTGAAGTCGGTCTATGGCGACAGCGCCGGCGAGGCCTGGGCGAAGCTCAAGGACCGCGTGCTGACGGTCACGCCGGGCTGGTCGGAAGCCTATGGTCTCTTCACAAAGGGCGAGGCGCCGATGGTTCTCTCCTACACCACCTCGCCCGCCTATCACATGGTCGCGGAGAACACCGAGCGCTACCAGGCGGCCCCCTTTGCCGAAGGCCACTATATCCAGATCGAAGTCGCCGCATTGACGAAGAACGCGAAGGACCCGGAACTGGCCCGGAACTTCCTGACCTTCATGATCGGTCCGGAATTCCAGTCGATCATCCCGACGACCAACTGGATGATGCCGGTGACGGCGACCAAGGAGCCGCTGCCGGAAGCCTTCAGCAAGCTCGTCGACCCGCAAAAGACATTCCTCATTCCCTCCGAGGAGGTCGCCGCCAGCCGCAAGGCCTGGATCGACGAGTGGCTGGCCGCCATGAGCCGGAACTGAGGCCGGATTGTCCGGCACAAAGGAAAGCAGGATGACAATCGCCGCCGGGGCCTTCGCCCTCGGCGGCATCCTGCTTTTCGTCGGCCTTGCCGGCGCTGCACTGCTCGCACAGTCGACCGGCAGCGCCGGCGCTGGTCCGCTTTTCGATGCCTATGTCTGGCGCATCACACGATTCACGCTGCTGCAGGCCAGCCTCTCGACATTTCTTGCCATCCTTTTCGCCATACCGGTGGCCCGGGCACTTGCCCGCCAGGCTTCCTTCCCCGGCCGCATCTGGGTGCTGCGGCTTCTGGCGCTGCCACTCGGCCTGCCGGCGCTCGTCGCCGCACTCGGGCTCATCGAGATCTGGGGCCGGCAGGGGCTCTTGAATCGGGTGCTTTCGGCGGCCGGGCTGGAGCAGCCGGTCAGCATCTATGGCCTCTCCGGCATTCTAATTGCCCATGTCTTCTTCAACATGCCGCTCGCCGCACGCTTGATGCTTGCCGGCATCGAGCGCATTCCGGCGGAATACTGGCGCACCTGCGCCAATCTCGGCATGAGTTCCTTCGCCACCTTCCGCTTCATCGAGTGGCCGGTGATCCGTGGATTGCTTCCCGGTATCGCCGGGCTTATCTTCATGCTCTGCGCCACCAGCTTCACGCTCGTGCTGACGCTTGGCGGCGGGCCGGCCGCCAGCACGATAGAAGTGGCGATCTATCAGGCGCTGCGCTTCGACTTCGACCCGCCGCGGGCGATCGCCCTTTCCGCACTTCAGGTCGCACTTACCGGAGCGCTGCTTCTCATTCTGAAATTCTTCGCGCCAGCACCGCGGGAGGGAGAAACCAGCGGCAGGGCCATCCGGCGTTTCGACGGTGCAGGCGGTCTGTCGCGGCTGGCCGACCGGATCTGGCTGGTACTCGCCGTCATTGTCGTCGGCCTGCCATTTGCGGCCATCGCCTATCGCGGATCGAAGGCCGACCTCGTCCGTCTCGTGAGCGAGCCGGCATTCCATCGGGCGCTCGCCACGAGCGCGACGATCGCACTTGTCTCCGCCATGATCTCGGTCGCCATCGCGGCGCTGATGATCCGTACCGAACGCCTCGCGCTGGCGCAGCGGCGCCACGGGGTGGCGCCTCGCCTCTTTGCAGGCACGATCGGCGCGAGCACCTCCTTCATACTGCTCGTGCCTCCCGTCGTGCTCGGCGCCGGATGGTTCCTGCTCCTGAGGCCGTTCGGCGACGTCGCCCGTTTCGCGCCGGCCGTCGTCGTCGCCATCAATGCGCTGATGGCGCTTCCCTTCGTTCACCGGGTGCTCGCGCCGGCCATGGCGACGCATGCGGCGCGCACCGCGCGTCTTGCCGCAAGCCTCGGCATCGGCGGCTTCCACCGCCTGCGGTGGATCGACTGGCCGGGCCTGCGCAAGCCGCTTTTCGTCGGCTTCTCCTTTGCCATGGCCCTCTCCCTCGGCGACCTGGGAGCCGTCGCTCTTTTCGGCTCCGAGGACATGGTAACCCTCCCCTATCTGCTCTATAGCCGGATGGGCAGCTATCGCACCGCGGATGCGGCCGGGCTGGCGCTGATCCTCGGCCTTCTCTGCCTTGTCCTGACGGTGCTCGGCACGGCGGGAGAGGAGAGGCCGCCCGAAGGTAAAAGCACATGAGTTCCACCGCTCTCGCCGTCAAAGGCGTCGAGATAAGCTTCGAAACGACGACGCTCGCCTTCGACTGCACGGTTCCCGCGGAGCGGATCGTCGCCGTGGCCGGCGCCTCCGGCTCGGGCAAGTCGACGCTCTTCAACATCATCGCAGGCTTCGAGCAACCGGAGCGCGGAGAAGTGCGCCTCCTCGGCGAGGAGATGACCCGTCGAGCGCCGGCGGAACGGCCGGTCTCGATCATTTTCCAGGAGCATAACCTCTTCGCACATCTCGACGTCGCCACCAATGTCGGCTTCGGCATCAGCCCGGCGCTGCGACTGGATGCGGCCGACCGCGTGAAAGTGGAGGATGCGCTGGCCCGGGTCGGGCTCGCCGGTTTTGGCAAGCGCCTGCCGCCGACGCTTTCAGGCGGCGAACGCCAGAGGGTCGCGCTCGCGCGCGCCTTCGTGCGGCACCGCCCGATCCTCTTGCTCGACGAGCCTTTCGCCGCGCTCGACCCCGGCATGCGCGCCGAGATGCGGGCACTCATCAGCGATCTGCACGAGGAGGAAGGCAACACGATACTGATGATCACGCATCATCCCGATGACGTGAGGGCGCTCGCCGACAGCGTTCTTTTCCTCGACCGGGGCCGGATTGTCGCCCATGATGAAGTCGATCGGTTTCTCGGTCGCCGCGACATCGCTGCGATCAACCGGTTCCTCGGCAACGAAGGATGACGAACTCTTCGCGGCGGATCCGACGCCGGAGGAACTAGAGCCCTTCAGGGTTAAATGGAATCAGTTCTGCCGGAGCAGGTTTTCGTCAGGGCAGAGGCGATCGGCGAAGGGCGTACCCGGATGTAGGTCCGGGACGATCGCCTCTGATCCTGGCGGAAAGATGCCCGGCCCTGCGGGTTGGCTGAAACGGGCCGCCTGATCGGCCGGCCGGCTTGGACGTATGCTTTGGCTACGCCGCGCGCCGGCCGGTCGGCCATCCGACTCCGTTTGAGCCAACAGAACTGTTTCCATTTAACCCTTAAGGGCTCTAAATTCGCCGGACGCCACAATTTGACCGCCGCGCCGTGCGAGGCGCGGGAGATACCAGCGGGTATCTCGCAAAATTCGCGCATCCGTTGCTGCGATACCACGGGGCAACTATTTCTACTGGGGTCGGCTAGGCAGGCGGCGCTGAAATCGGATACAGCAGAATCCTGGCTGAAACACCCGCGCCGGTGCGCCGCATCCGGCTGAAAAAGTAGGACTTTTCGCCGATTGCGATGAATGGCTTCGAGCCGCGGGTCGCGCCGGCGGATGGGGACGGGCTGAGGCATGATAAGGCAGGCAGTCATGAATGGCTGGTTTCCGCGGCGGCATGGAGCCGTGCGCGCACGAGCGCTGGTCGCATTGGCTGCCACGACGCTGCTGGCTGGCTGCCAATCCGTGATCGAGCAGACTTACGAGCCCACCGTTTCCCCATCCTCCAATCCGCAGATCGTCGAGGAAGTGCAGAAGAACGACCCGCGGGCCCAACTCGGCGCGCGCGAGCATCCGCGCATCGTGGCGAGCTACGGCGGAGAATACCGCGACGCCAAGACCGAGCGCCTGGTCGCCCGGATCACCGGCGCTCTGACGGCGGTCTCGGAAAACCCGCAGCAATCCTACCGCATCACCATCCTCAACTCGCCGGCAATCAACGCCTTCGCGCTCCCCGGCGGCTATCTCTACGTGACGCGCGGACTGCTGGCGCTCGCCAACGACGCCTCGGAAGTGGCCGCCGTGCTCTCGCACGAGATGGCGCATGTGACGGCCAATCACGGCATTCAGCGCCAGCAGCGCGAAGAGGCGGAGGTGATCGCCAGCCGTGTCGTATCCGAGGTGCTTTCCTCCGATCTCGCCGGCAAGCAGGCGCTTGCCCGCGGCAAGCTGCGCCTTGCCGCCTTCTCGCGCAATCAGGAGCTGCAGGCCGACGTGATCGGCGTCCGCATGCTGGGCGAGGCCGGATACGACCCCTATGCGGCAGGGCGCTTCCTCGATTCGATGGCCGCGTACAGCCGCTTCAGTGCGGTCGATCCGGAGGCGGACCAGAGCCTGGACTTTCTGTCGAGCCACCCCAACGCGCCGCAGCGCGTCGATCTCGCGCGCCGGCATGCCCGTGCCTTCGGCCCCGAAGGGACGAGCGGCGATCGCGGGCGCGACTATTATCTCGCCGGCATCGACGGTATCCTCTATGGCGACAGCCCGCAGGAGGGCTATGTCCGCGGACAGACCTTCCTTCATGGCCAGCTCGGCATACGCTTCGACGTGCCGACCGGCTTCCAGATCGACAACAAGGCCGAGGCGGTGCTTGCCACCGGGCCGGGCGAGGTCGCCATTCGTTTCGACGGCATCGCCGACACGAGCCGGCGCAGCCTGACCGACTACATCGCCAGCGGCTGGGTAACGGGCCTCAAGCCCGATACGATCCGCCCGATCACCGTCAACGGCCTCGAGGCCGCAACCGCGCGCGCATCGGCCGACCGATGGGATTTCGACGTCACGGTGATCAGGTTCGGCGAGCGCATCTACCGCTTCCTGACGGCCGTTCCGAAGGGCTCGAGCGCACTCGAGCCAACGGCAAACCAGTTGCGAACCTCCTTCCGCCGCATGACGTCCGGCGAGGTCCAGTCGTTGAAGCCGCTGCGCGTCCGGGTGGTCACGGTCAGGTCCGGCGATACGATCGCGACCCTTGCGGCCCGTATGATGGGTACAGACCGCAAGCTCGACCTTTTCCGGCTGATCAATGCGATGCAGATCACATCGACCGTCAGACCCGGCGACAAGGTGAAGATCATTTCGGAGTGAGGCGGCGCAGGGGCTGCCCCTCATCCTGCTGCCGCGACCTTCTCCCCGCTCGCGGGAAGAAGGGAGTCACGGTGCCGCGTCGCCTCTCGGTCGGTCAATGGAGAGCTGGCGAGCCCGAGGCTCGTCCCTTCGCCCAGCATGCGGGCAGAAGGCCGGCAGGCTGATGAGGGGCCAATAACCTCGCCAAGCGTTACGCTTCAATGCATCGCCGCCGTCAGTGCGGGCGCTTTGGCGGTGAGCGCCGCACGAAGCTTTTCGAGTGCACGCGTCTCGATCTGCCGCACCCGCTCCTTCGATATTCCAAGCGCGACGCCGAGCTCCTCCAGCGTGGCGCCATCCTCCGTCAGGCGCCGGGCCCGGATGATCCTCATTTCACGCTCGCTGAGGTCTCCGAGCGCGATCTGCAGCCATTGACGGGCGCGCTCGCCGTCGATCAGATCGCTCACCTGCTCGTCGGGCAGAGGCGCCTCGCTCGCCAGGAAATCCAGCCGGGCGCCGGCATCCGGGTCGCCGCCGCCGATCGGCGCCTGCAGCGAGGCGTCGTTTCCGGAAAGGCGCGCATCCATGGTCTGCACGTCGGCAAGGCTGACACCGAGCGCCGCGGCTATCTCCTCGTGCATCGCCTGCGAGGTCAATTGCCTGTCCCCCTGGGCGAGCCTCGCGCGCAGCCGGCGCAGATTGAAAAACAACGCCTTCTGCGCCGAACTGGTGCCGCCGCGTACGATCGACCAGTTGCGCAGCACGTAGTCCTGCATCGATGCGCGGATCCACCACGTCGCATAGGTCGAGAACCGCACCTCCCGGCTCGGCTCGAAACGCGCTGCGGCTTCCAGGAGCCCTATATGCCCCTCCTGCACGAGATCTCCCATGGGCAGCCCGAAACTGCGGAACTTCGCCGCCATCGAAATCACCAGACGCATGTGCGACATTGCAATCTTGTTGCGCGCCTCCTGGTCGTTGTCGTTCCGCCAGGCCCGTGCGAGCGCATGTTCCTCGTCCCGCTCGAGATAGGGCGCTTCCATGGCAATCTTGATCATACGCCTGTCTGCTGTGAGGGTCTTCATCGATTGCTCCGTAGCTGGCGGCGAGCGCCATTTCACGATTGAACTCCAAACGCCGAACGCTCTCTTGCGGCGTTCGGCAACGGACGGATGGCGCTGGTTGACGAAATGACAGGGCGCCCTAGATGAAAAGAATACGAACCTGAGGCGTGAGGAAATCACGGGGCCAAGATCGCTCGGCAGCACAGGCGAAGACCTCCCTGCCGGGAGTGTTAAACGTGCGCGGGCGCGAAAAGTTCCGCGGACGATAGCGATTTTTGATTGTGGATGCCGCCGCTATGCGCCCCAACGATTGTAACGCGGCTGCGCCGCGCCCGGCTCTCGCGCAAGCGGGCGCTCAGCTTCAGGGAACACACGGCAACAAAAAAGCCCGGCCTTTGGAGCCGGGCTTTTTTGGTTGATTTTATGCAAGGAGCGCTTAGGCGGCTTCGTCCTGTGCGTCGTCTTCTTCGATAGCTTTGCCGCGCTTCGGGCCCTTGTTGAGATTGGCCTCGACGAGGCGAACGGCCTCCGTTTCCGACATTCTGTTCACGGCAGCGATTTCGCGCGCCATCCGGTCAAGCGCGGCTTCATAGAGCTGGCGCTCGGAATAGGACTGTTCCGGCTGGTTCTCGGCGCGATAGAGGTCGCGTACGACTTCCGCAATGGAAATGAGATCGCCGGAATTGATCTTGGCATCGTATTCCTGAGCGCGGCGCGACCACATGGTCCGCTTCACGCGCGCCTTGCCCTGCACGACCTTCAACGCGCGGTCGACGAAATCGGTTTCGGACAGCTTGCGCATGCCGATGCCCACGGCCTTCGCCACCGGCACCTTGAGACGCATCTTGTCCTTCTCGAAGTCGATGACAAAGAGTTCGAGCTTCATGCCCGCGACTTCCTGCTCCTCAATCGCGACGATCTGGCCAACGCCATGGGCCGGGTAAACGATCGATTCACCGGTCTTGAAGCCTTGGCGCGTTGAAGATTTCTTCTGCTGGGTGGTCATTCGTTTCAAACACTCCCTAGTGCGCACCCGGCCCTCACAGGGGCCGGGGCCGGGTCAGTCAGGCCCGGGATAGACGGGGATACCGCCGGGTGGGTCCACCTGGTCCTCCAACGAAACGCAAACAAGCTCTTATTGCGCAGTCACAAGCAACGGGCCGTTGCATATCTCAAAAGTGCCGCGCGGTGGAGATCGTTTGCTTTCGTGCTGGTTTTCGGGCGCGCAAAAGCACCCTCTGTGGATCAGTGCGTGAAAACTATCACAAAAAAGAGCGGAAATCAATAATTTGCTGCACGGCAACGATCAAGTCGCCGCGCTCGCAAGCGCGAAGTGCCGGCGGGATTTCCCCAGCTTTCCGGCCTCGCCATCTGTCGTCCGTCGGCACTGACCAACCGAGCGGCCGAAATCCGCCTCAGTCGCCCTGTCCCGGTTCGGAAGAAAAATACTTCTCGTATTTTTCTTCTACGCCATCCATCTCCTTGGCCTCCGGCAGCGGGTCGCGCTTGACGGTGATGTTCGGCCACTGCGTGGAAAATTCCGCGTTCAGTTTCAACCACATATCGAGGCCCGGCTCGGTATCCGGCTTGATCGCACCCGCGGGACATTCCGGCTCGCATACGCCGCAGTCGATGCATTCATCCGGATGGATGACGAGGAAGTTCTCCCCCTCATAAAAACAATCCACCGGGCAGACTTCAACGCAGTCCGTGTACTTGCAGCGAATGCAGTTATCGGTCACGACATACGTCATGAGGTACTCCAGCCAATGCTCACATTTGATGGCAGACGGCAATCAACGGTGATACTCGATCGCCCGCGCATGCTAGGCATGTCCGGCGCGCATAGCTGCCGAGGCAGACCCGAATGCCACCCTCTGCATGGCTTCGGGAATCGGAATCGATCCGGTGAAACCACACATCGGTTCAAGCTGCTACACCAACCTTCACCCCTCGAACGGGGCGTTCGGCACTGCAGCGTTGCTTGTCACGTAAAGGCTTTGACTGGCCTTTGCAAGAATTATCCATGCGCGATTTGCCGCTGTGGGGGCACAGTTTTCCAGCTCGGACGGGCGTGCCGAAATCGGCTGCAGGCCGACTCCGACAGTGTGCGGCGCCGGGTTCAAAGTCTGAGGATCAGCCGTCCTCGGGGTCACCCGGCCGCAAGCGGTCCGGCCCCGGCCGCAGGCGGTCCGTGTCGCGGCGCTCCCGCTTTGTCGGCCGCCCTGCTCCGCGGTCGCGCGTCGCCTGCTCGAAAAGCGTGGGTCTGCCGGCGGGCACCGCGGGAGTGAGATCCTCGTAGAGCAGGCGCGCTTCCTCATAGGGGCCGCGGCGGGACCCGGGCAGCAGCACGCGCACGACGAGATCGCGTCGTTCCAGCGATACCTCAAGCATGTCGCCGGCCCTGATCTGGGCGGACGGCTGCGTCTCACGCTTGCCGTTGACCGCCACATGACCCGCCTCGATCGCCTTCTGGGCGAGCGAGCGCGATTTGATCAGCCGGGCGAAGAACAGCCACTTGTCGAGCCGCTGGCGCATTGCAGGGGCGGACGGCGGCTGCTTTTCCATGAGCTTGACCTACTTCTTCATCTGCTCCTTCAGAGCAGCCAGCTTGGCGAAAGGCGAATCCGGATCGATCGGTTTTTCCTTGCGGGGCGGGCGCCCTTCGAACTTGGGAGGAGACGACTTGTTTCGATCGTGCCGGTCCCCGCGGTCCTTTCTCTGGCCGCCCGGCCTTCCTTCGGACCCCTTGCCCTCCTGCGGCTTGCCTTCCCAGGGCTTGCCCTGCGACTTGCCATGAGGTGCCTGCCTGCGGCCGCCCTCGCGGCCTTCGGCCTGGCCATGGCGTTGGCCGCCTCGGCGCTGCTCGCCCTGGCGACCGCCCTGGCGCTGATTGTCCTGACGGGTGCCCGGACGCCACAGGAGCACCGGCTTGGCTTCAGCCGGGGCCTCCGGCTCAGCCGGTGCCGCAGCATCGTCGCTCGCCGGCGCGGCCTGCGTCTCTGCAGCTGCAGTATCGGCGGCGGCGGCTTCCGTCTCTGCAGCCGGCGCCTCGGCAGCCGCGGTTCCGGTGGCTTCCGTCTCTGCAGCAGGCGCATCCCCGGCTTCAGCCTCGACGCCCGCATCCGCTACGCTCGCCTCGGCCGCTTCGGCAGGCGCCGTGTCCCCATTCTGGCTTGCCAGGAAGGCTGCCGCCTCCTCGGCCGTCACGGCGTCGGCGCGATAGCCGAGACCCTTGAGGATTTCCTCCATGTCGTCGGGCGTTGCCCCGAGAATGGACAGCATCGACGTCGTCGCGACGAAACGGCGGCCGTCATAGGCACCGTCCGGACGCGGCGACGTGCCGGGCTTCCACTGCAGGAGGGGACGGATGAGATCGGCAAGCCGCTCGAGGATATCGATCCGCACCGCGCGCTTGCCGAGGAACCGGAAGCCCGCGAGCTTGTAGAAGGTCCGTTCGAAGGCCGGATCGGTGACGACGGAGGTACGGCCGGCAGCAAGCATCGGTATCAGCTCGCCGTAGCCGGGCTTGTCCAGCCCGTCATTCTTCAGCGCCCAGAGAAGCGTGATCAGTTCCGCCGGAGCCGGCTTCAGAAGCGCGGGGAGGAAGATGTGATAGGCGCCGAAGCGTACACCGTATCTGCGAATCGACGCGCGGCTCTCCTGATCGAGCGACTTCACCTCTTCGGCGACGTCGCGACGGAAGAGCACGCCGAGATTCTCGACGATCTGGAAGGCGAGACCCTTGGCGAGACCCTCCAGATCCTCGGCGCGCGAAATATCGTCCAGCGGCTTCAGCACCGTGCTGATGTGATGGTTCACGAAACGCTCGATCCGCGCCAGCACATGTTCGCGGGCATTGGCCTGGAGCTGCTCGTCGGCAAGCAGGATGACACGGGGACGCATGACGTGGTCGCTCGCCGTGAGCCGCGCGACCGGGTCGCCGAGCCAACGAACGAGACCGTCCGACGACAGAGCCAGGTCGCCATTGCCGGCCGCGTGGAGACGAGCGGCGCGCGCTTCGAATTCCAGCGCGAGCGCCTTATGGGCGGCACCCTGAACGGCCTTCGCGTCCGTTCCCTCGCTGCCCGCGGCGAGCGTGAACCGGAAACCGGCTAGCTGACCCACATGGTGTCCCTCGACGAAGACATCACCATTCACACTGATTTCTGCTTCCAGCATCGCATTCTCTCTCAGGCGCTTCATGAGCACAGATGTCCTGCGATCAACAAAGCGTTTCGTCAACCTTTCATGTAGCGCGTCGGACAATCGATCTTCGATTTCCCGCGTCTTTTCTTGCCAGTGTGTCGGATCGGCAAGCCACCCGGGCCGGTTGGATACATAGGTCCAGGTCCTGATCTGCGCAATTCGCGCCGAAAGTGTGTCGATTTCGCCGTCTGTATGGTCGGCGCGCCGGACCTGTTCGGCCATGAAATCCTCGTTGACCGTGCCATGGCGAACGAGGTCGGCATAGATGGTCGAGATCAGATCCGCATGCTGGGCCGGCGTGATGCGGCGATAATCCGGGAGCGCGCAGGCCTCCCAGAGCTTCTCCACGCGCTCGGACGCCGTGGCGACGTCGACGATCTCCGGGTACCGGGTCAAATGCTCGAGCGCCTGCTGATCGACCGCCGGAAGCGCCCGCGCGAGGCCCGATACCGCCGGTGCGGCCTCGAGGCTCCTTTTCAGTGCCTTCAGCGAAGAAAAGTCGAGCGCCTTGGAGCGCCATTGCAGCACCCGGACCGGGTCGAACTCATGCGATTCGATGCGGTGCACCAACTCCTCGTCGAACGGATCGACGCGTCCGGTCACGCCGAAGGTCCCGTCCCGGACGTGCCTGCCCGCGCGCCCTGCGACCTGGGCGAGCTCAGCCGGATTGAGGTTACGGTATTGGTAGCCGTCGAACTTCCGGTCCTGAGCGAAGGCGACATGATCGACGTCGAGGTTCAGCCCCATGCCGATCGCGTCGGTCGCCACGAGATAGTCGACGTCCCCCTCCTGATAGAGTGCCACCTGGGCGTTGCGGGTTCGCGGCGAAAGCGCGCCCAATACGACGGCCGCGCCGCCGCGCTGGCGCCGGATGAGCTCCGCGATCGCATAGACCTCGTCGGCCGAAAAGGCGACGATTGCCGAGCGATTCGGCAGGCGCGTAATTTTCTTGGAGCCGGCATAGAGAAGCTGCGACATACGCGGCCGCTCGACGACGGTGATCCCGGGCAGGAGATATTCGAGGATCGGCCGCATCGTCGCGGCGCCGAGCAGCAGCGTCTCGCCGCGGCCGCGCAGGTGCAGGATCCGGTCCGTGAAGATGTGGCCGCGTTCGAGATCGCCTGCGAGCTGGACCTCGTCGATCGCCACGAAGGAGGCCGTCGTCTCGCGCGGCATCGCTTCCACCGTGCAGACCGAAAAGCGGGCGCGATGCGGGGCGATCTTCTCCTCGCCCGTGATCAGCGCGACATTGTGGTGGCCGACCTTCTCCACGAGACGGGTATAGACCTCGCGGGCGAGCAGTCTCAGCGGCAGCCCTATGACGCCGCTGTCATGCGCGATCATGCGCTCGATCGCATAATGGGTCTTGCCGGTATTGGTGGGTCCGAGCACCGCGGTCACGCCGCGGCCGCTCAGGATCATGGATTGAAAGGACAAGGTCTCGATCCCGGGCAGTCTTACAGCGCCGCACATCTCTGGTCGTGCAAAGCTCGCTGCAGTGCTGATTTGCCGTATGTATTATCCGTAAATCGGCTCCGATTTAAGGAACACGCTTTGAGAGCCGGCGCGCGTTCACGCTCCGGCGGGAAACAGATGCCTATGCGACGTGCCAAACGCAAGGGTTCACGGGGAATAAATACGCCAAGCGGCCAACCATATCTTGCGCCTCACCTTGAAACTCTGGTTCAGGATTCTGGAACAGCGACGGAACGAATCAGAGACGAATCGCTGACTCTCGCTGATTCACTCTATGTTCACGGCTATATATAGATTTCAACATCTGGTTACGCACCATATGCTGAATCCAAGGGAGGATCACCCCTCAGAAGCTGCCGATCGGCTTCGGTTGTCATCATTGCGGCCGTTGACCACGCAAAGGATTCCGAATCCAAGAGTCTGGAAAGATTGAAAAATTTTAACGGGATTCGCTGCCGATCGGCCGAGTCCGGAAATAGGAATCGCTTTGCAGGCACCCGCCTCCTGCCGGGGCAGAGCAGCGCCGACTCGCCGGCGGGAACGTTTTCCCCTTTCGTTCACCTCAATATCTAGTGCCTCCTATGGAGAGCGGGAGGCAAGCCTTCCAGGATGGACATCGATGCGGCCGTCCCTCTCATTGCACCCCGAAGACCCGAGGACCGAAACGAATCCGGCGCCCCGAAGGGCGCCGAAATAGCCGCGGGCACCACGCTTCAGGCGAAGTACTGGCCGCCATTGGCCGAAATCGTCGAGCCGGTGATGAAGCCCGCATCGTCGGAAGCGAGAAACACGACACAGCGTGCCACTTCCTCCGGCTCGCCAAGACGTCCGACCGGTATCTGCGGAATGATCCGCTCGTTGAGCACCTTTTCCGGAACGGCGCGCACCATCTCGGTGCCGATATAGCCGGGGCAAATCGCGTTGACGGTGATCCCCTTTGCCGCCCCTTCCTGGGCCAGCGCCTTGGTTAAGCCGAGATCGCCGGCCTTGGCGGCGGAATAGTTCACCTGGCCCATCTGCCCCTTCTGGCCGTTGATCGACGAGATGTTGACGATGCGGCCGAAACCGCGGTCACGCATGCCCGACCAGAGCGGATGCGTCATGTTGAACACGCCGGTGAGATTGGTGCCGATCACTTCGCCCCACTGTTCCGGCGTCATCTTGTGGAACATGGCGTCACGGGTGATGCCGGCATTGTTGACGAGGATGTCGACCGGTCCGAGGTCAGCCTCGACCCTGGCGATGCCATCGACGCAGGCCTGATAGCTCGATACGTCCCATTTGTAGACGGGAATGCCGCTTTCCTGCTCGAAGGCCTTGGCCCTCTCGTCATTTCCGGCATAGTTTGCGGCCACCTTGTAGCCCGCAGCCTTCAGCGCCACGCAAATCGCAGCGCCAATGCCGCGAGACCCGCCCGTAACCAATGCTACCCTGCTCATCTTCGCCTCCCACTCGGTTAAGCCAAATTCGCAAAAACACTCCATGCAGCCCGGGGAGAGCCGGGCCGCTCATGCATCGTCCGATCCGAAATTTTCCCGCATTGCGGGCGGCCGGCTATAGGCGTTCGACGCACATGGCGACGCCCATTCCGCCGCCGATGCACAGGGTGGCAAGCCCCTTGGAGACGCCGCGCCGCTTCATCTCGAAAAGAAGCGTGTTCAGCACGCGGGCACCGGAGGCACCGATCGGATGGCCGATGGCAATCGCTCCGCCATTGACGTTGACGATTGAAGGATCCCAGCCGAGGTCCTTGTTGACCGCGCAGGCCTGAGCCGCGAAAGCCTCGTTCGCCTCCACGAGCTCGATGTCGGCGACCGACCAGCCGGCCTTTTCGAGAGCCTTGCGCGATGCGGGGATGGGACCGGTGCCCATGATCTGCGGGTCGACGCCTGCCGTGGCCCAGGAGACGATGCGGGCAAGCGGCTGGATGCCGCGCCGGGTCGCTTCGGACTCGCTCATCAAGAGCGCCGCGGCCGCACCGTCGTTGAGACCAGAAGCGTTGCCCGCGGTCACGGTACCTTCCTTGTCGAAGGCCGGGCGGAGCTTTGCGATGGAATCGAGCGTGGCGCCATGGCGGATGTACTCGTCCTGATCGACGGTGACGTCGCCCTTGCGCGTCTTCACGACGAAAGGCACGATCTCGTCGGCGAAACGGCCGGCCTTCTGGGCCGCTTCCGCCTTGTTCTGGGAAGCAAGCGCGAATTCGTCCTGTTCCTCGCGTGTGAGCTGCCATTTCCGCGCGACGTTCTCGGCGGTGATGCCCATATGGTAGCCGTAGAAGGCATCCGTCAGGCCGTCCTTGATCATCGTGTCGATCATCTTGTAGTCGCCCATTTTCACGCCGCCGCGCAGGTGCGCGCAATGCGGAGCCATGGACATCGACTCCATGCCGCCGGCGACGATGACCTTCGCATCGCCGGTTGCGATCTGCTGCATGCCGAGCGCCACGGCGCGCAGGCCCGAGCCGCAAAGCTGGTTCATGCCCCAGGCGGTCTTTTCCTGGGGAAGGCCGGCCTTCATCGCCGCTTGCCGCGCAGGATTCTGCCCCTCGCCCGCCGGCAGCACCTGGCCGAGGATCACCTCGTCCACTTCGCCCGCTTCGACGCCCGCCCGTTCGAGCACCGCCTTGATGGCGGCCGCGCCCAGTTCGTGCGCGGGAGTGTTGCCGAAGGCACCATTGAAGGAGCCGACGGCCGTGCGGGCGGCGCTGGCGATGACGATCGAGGGATTGCTCATGGGACGTTCCTCATATTTGCTTTGCCTGATGGAGGCAGACTGGCAAAGGGAAGAGCGCGAGTCAAACGGCTAGTTGCACTGCCGCAAAAGCTTCACGGTGACTTGCCGGCGCTTGTTCGCACCTGCGTCGCCGCATTGCACAAAGAGATTGTCAGTGGCGCTCTTTTGCGGATACTCTGAAAAATACAATAAAGACGGGACCATGGGTGAGAGGAGACCCTGATGGGGAAAAACGAAGGCCAGATCGTTATCAAGAAATACGCGAACCGGCGACTCTACAATACCGGTACGAGCACTTACGTGACCCTCGACGACCTGGCTGTCATGGTGAAGCGGGGCGAGGACTTCATAGTGCAGGATGCCAAGTCCGGCGAAGACATAACCCACTCCGTGCTGACGCAGATCATCTTCGAGCAGGAGTCGAAGACCGGCAACACGCTCCTGCCGATTTCCTTTCTCCGCCAGTTGATCTCCTTCTATGGCGACCAGATGCAGATGGTCGTGCCGAGCTATCTCGAGCACTCGATGCAGGCCTTCACCGAACAGCAGGCGCAGATGCGAGAGCAGATCACCAAGGCCTTCGGCGATACGCCGATCGGCAAGAACCTGAAGGTGCCGCTGCAGCTCGTCGAGGAACAGGTCCGGCGCAACACCGAAATGTTCCATCAGGCCATGCAGATGTTTTCGCCCTTCATGGCCGCCCCGCCGGCCAAGGAAACCAGGAAGGCCGAGGCGAAGGACATCGACGAACTGAAGGAACAGCTTCGCGCCCTTCAGACGAAACTCGACAATCTGGGCTGACCCCCCTCGGTCCACCAAAGAAAAAGGGCCGGCAATGCCGACCCTTCGAACTTCATTCCGCAGGCGGAAACGCTTATGCGTTTTCCTTCGGCGTCAGGACCTGGCGACCGCGATACATGCCGGTCTTCAGGTCGATGTGATGCGGGCGGCGCAGTTCGCCGGAGTTCTTGTCTTCGATGTAGGTCGGAGCCTTGAGGGCGTCAGCGGAACGGCGCATGCCACGCTTGGACGGGCTCGTTTTTCTTTTCGGTACAGCCATTTCATTCTCCACTTATCGGGCAAAACACTGTTCAGCAGCCGAAAATGGCCGGGTCAAACAGATGTCGATCTCGGAATTTCGCGCGCTTATACATGCCGAACCGCACTTTGACCAGTCCCCGCGCGCAAATTTTCGACTCGGCGCGGCAAGCCCTCGATCCGCTTCAGGCCTCGTCCTCCGGTACGATCCATGGCTCTTCTCTCGCCGCCTCCTCCCATTGGCGGAAGGCCGGATGCGCCTTGACGGCGCCCATATAGGCGAGCGTTGCCGGATCCGTCACGAGCTCATAGGTCTCGAAACGGTTGACGACCGGGGCAAACATCGCGTCGGCCGCGGTGAACCGGCCGAAGAGGAACGGGCCCCCCGATCGCTCGACCGACTCCCGCCAGATCGTCTCGATCCGTGCCACATCATCCCTGACGCCGTCCGGCAGAGCGATCGACTTTCTCGGCCGCCGGATGTTCATCGGGCAGGCGCCGCGCAGCGCCCGAAAGCCGGAGAGCATCTCCATGGAGTAGCTGCGCGCATGGGCACGATCCGCGCGGTCCTCCGGCCAGAGACCCGCATCCGGGAAAAGCTCCGCGACATATTCGATGATCGCGAGCGATTCCCATATGCGGATCTCGCCGTGATGAAGAACGGGAACGCGGCCCGTCGGCGAGATTTCTTGAAAACGCGGATTTCCGGCAGCAAAATCGAAGGGAACGACGACGTCCTCGAACGGAATTCCGCCGGCCGCAAGGGCGAGCCAGGGCCGCAGCGACCAGGACGAATAGTTCTTGTTGCCGACATAGAGGACGAGCTTGGCCATGATCCTGTCTCCGACTGAGTTCGCTCATGCGAGATACAAACGCAGCCTTGCCACATCAGCGGCCGGCGAACTAATGAATTGGTTTCATCTTAATTATAAAGGCACGTGATATAACCGCCGGAGCGGCCGGCCCGGCGTTCGATCACTGCAGCAAGACGCCGCAGGCCACGCCCCGGCTTGCCGGCAGTGCGATCGATCGGGTTCGGCAGCGAGACGGCGAGAAGAGCGGCCTGGCGGCGCGAAAGCTTCGCCGCCGAAACGCCGAAATGATGCCGGGCGGCGGCCTCGATCCCGTAGATGCCCTCGCCCCATTCGGCGACGTTCAGGTAGATCTCCATCAGGCGCCGCTTGCTCCAGGCGAAATCGGCTGCGATCGCGAGCGGCAGTTCCATCGCCTTGCGAACGAAGGAGCGGCCGTTCCAGAGGAACAGATTCTTGACCGTCTGCATCGGGATCGTGCTGGCGCCGCGCGTCTGTTCGCCGTCGAGCGCATCCTCGACGACGCCACGCATCTGCGCCCAATCGATGCCGGCATGGGCGCAGAACTGCCCGTCCTCCGACATCATCACCGACTGGACGAGCACCGGCGCGATGTCGTCGAATTCCACCCACTGCCGGTCATAGCCGCGCAGCAGCACGAGGTCGCGCAGCATCAGCGTCGAGACCGGGTGGATGAACTCCAAGAGGTAGAGGCCGATCAGGGCATAGGGCAGGACGAGGACGGAGAGGACGATGAGAACGAGCCGACGCCGCCGCGAACGCCATGTCCTGCGCGCGGCCGTCCAGCGACCGGCGGGCAATTCCGCCTCCTCGCGTTCTTCCGAAACGATCTCCACGCCCCGTCCGTCCACCTCTTTTCCGCCCGCGTCTTGTCCCATTCACCCTCTCATATGCGATGGCGAGCGAAAGTTGAACGGCCTTTCTCGCAAAAGGCAAGGCTCCGCAGCGCCGTCGTCGCGGACCGGCCCTGTGCGCTGCGACGCCAAAGCCCGTTGAAAGCCGCTCCGCCGCATGTCAAAGAGCCTCTATGACAGACGAGAGATCATCCTTTCAGGCGCGCCTGAAAACCAACGCGGTTGCGGTCGAGGCGCTGCTCGAGACATTGCTCGGTCCGGCCTTGGGCGCGGGCGAAATCGCCCGCCCGGAAAACCTGCTCGGCGCCATGCGCCATGGCGTGCTCAATGGCGGCAAGCGGCTGCGGCCTTTCCTCGTCGCCGAAAGCGCGGCCCTCCTCGGCGGCAATGCGGAAGCGGCGCTCAGAACAGGCGCCGCGCTCGAATGCATCCACTGCTACTCGCTCGTCCATGACGACCTCCCGGCCATGGACGACGACGACATGCGCCGCGGAAAGCCGACGGTGCACGTCGCCTTCGACGAGGCGACGGCGATCCTCGCGGGCGACAGCCTGCTGACCTTCGCCTTCGACATCATCGCGGCGCCGGAAACGGCGCTCTCCGACCGCCAGAAGACGACGCTCGTGCTGGCGCTCGCGCGCGCCGCGGGGCATGGCGGCATGGCCGGCGGCCAGGCCCTCGATCTTGCTGCCGAAAAGAGTGCCCCCGACGAAGCCGGCATCGTCCTCTTGCAGTCGATGAAGACGGGCGCCCTCATCCGCTTCGCCTGCGAGGCGGGCGCGATCATCGCCGATGCGCCGGCAGAGGACCGCCAGCGCCTGCGCGCCTTCGGGGAAAAGATCGGCCTCGCCTTCCAGCTTGCCGACGACCTGCTCGACCTCACCGCCGATGCCTCAATCGTCGGCAAGGCGACCGGCAAGGATGCGGCGCGGGGGAAAGGCACGCTTGTCTCGCTGCACGGCCAGCCCTGGGCCGAGCGGCGGCTCGAAAGCCTGGTGGCCGAGGCGGAAGGGCTGCTTCAACCCTACGGGCCACGCTCGACGATCCTCGCCGAAACCGCCCGCTTCATCGCCAATCGCAGGAACTGAGCTCATGAGCAAACTTTGGTCGCCGATCGTTGCCGCGCTGAAACCTTACGTCCCCGGTGAACAGCCGCGCATGGCCAATCTCGTCAAGCTCAACACCAACGAGAGCCCCTATGGCCCCTCGGAAAAGGCGTTGGAGGCGATCCGGGCGGCGGCAAGCACGGATCTCCGGCTCTATCCGGATCCGGTCGCTCTCGGACTGCGGGAGGCGATCGCCACGCGCCACGCGGTATCGGTCGGCGAGGTCTTCGTCGGCAACGGTTCCGACGAGGTCCTGGCACACACTTTCGCGGCGCTGCTGAAGCACGACAGGCCGCTGCTTTTTCCGGACATCTCCTACAGCTTCTACACGACCTATGCGGGCCTCTTCGGCATCGAGGCGGTGGAGGTGCCGCTCGACGCCGCATTCCGCATCGACATCGCCGATTATCGCCGCCCCTCGGGTGCGGTCATCCTGCCGAACCCGAACGCCCCGACCGGCATCGGCCTGCCGCTTGCCGAAATCGAAAGGCTGGTGGCCGACCATCCCGATCAGCCGGTGGTGATCGACGAGGCCTATATCGATTTCGGCGGCGAATCCGCAATCGCGCTCGTTCCGAAATACGACAACCTGCTCGTCGTTCAGACCTTCTCGAAGTCACGCGCGCTGGCCGGCCTGCGCGTCGGCTTCGCGATCGGCCAGCGCCCGCTGATCGAGGCGCTGGAGCGCGTCAAGGACAGCTTCAACTCCTATCCGCTCGGACGCGCCGCCCAGGCGGGTGCAACGGCAGCAATCGAGGACGAGGCGTGGTTCGAGTCGACCCGAGGCAAGATCATCTCCTCGCGGGCGAAGCTGGCGAGCGAACTCGAAAAGCGCGGCTTCGAGGTCCTGCCGTCGCAGGCAAACTTCGTCTTCGCCCGCCACCCCGGACATGCGGGCCAGACGCTGGCGGCGAAACTGCGCGAAAGGGCTGTGATCGTCCGCCATTTCGCCAAGCCCCGGATTGCCGATTTCCTGCGCATCACCATCGGCACCGATGCGGAATGCGCCAAGCTGGTCGCGGCGCTCGACGAAATTCTGTAAGGCAGAACAGAAACGGGTGCCGCAGCAAAATGCTGCAGGTGGTTACGGCCAAACCTCCCATTGGCATCAACGGGCGCCTCGGTTACTGTCCCGTCCGCAAGGACAATCGGACACCGTCATGCTCGACCTCACGCCCCATCTGCCGCAGCTCCTCGTCGCCTGGACGGCCTATGTCATCGCCGTTGCCTCTCCGGGCCCCGCGGTCCTGGCGATCATCGCGACCTCGATCAGCCGGGGGAGAAGCGCGGGCCTCGCGCTCGCCTTCGGCGTGCTGAGCGGCAGCTACACCTGGGCGATGCTGACGGCTTCCGGCCTGTCGGCCCTTATCCGGACCTATGGCCAGGCGATCATCGTCCTGAAGTTCGCCGGCGCCTGCTATCTATTCTGGCTTGCCTATAACGCGCTCAGAGCGGCGATGCGGGGCGACGCCCAACCATCAGCCCTTCGTGTTCCCCCGACTTCCTCCCTGAAGAAGCTTTACCTCAAAGGGCTCGGGATCCACCTGACCAATCCGAAGGCGATCTTCGCCTGGATGATGCTGGTCTCCCTCGGCATGCCGGAAGGCGCCCCGGCCGGCGTCACCGCCGCCTTCATCGGCGGCTGCATGCTGATCGGTCTCGTGATCTTCTGCGGCTTCGCGATCGTCTTCTCGCTCGCGCCGGTCCATCGCGCCTATCTGAAATCGCGTCGGATCATCGAGAGCCTGATGGCCGGCTTCTTCGCCTTTGCCGGGTTCAAGCTTTTGACGGCGCGGCTTTAAGCGGCACCAGGACGATTGCGGGGCCGACTTCAACCCGGCGATATCACCAGCAGCAGAAGCCGCCATCGACGAGAAGGTCGACGCCGGTCACGAAGCTCGCCGCGTCCGACAGGAGGAAAACGGCCGGGCCGACCATCTCGTCCACGCTCGCCATGCGCTGCATCGGCGTCTGCTCCTCGAAGAGCTTGGTCTGGTGCACCATTTCCGGCCGGGTGTTCATCGGCGTTGCCGTATAGCCCGGGCTGATCGTGTTCACGCGGATGCCGCGTCCGACCCATTCCATCGCCATGGACTTCGTCATGTGGATGACGCCCGCCTTGGAGGCGTTGTAGTGGCATTGGTTGAGGCCGCGATTTACGATGACGCCGGACATGGAGGCGATGTTGACGATCGACCCGCGGCCGTTCCTCAACATGGCGCGCGCTTCCGCCTGGCAGGAAAGGAAAACACCTTTCAGGTTGATGTCCATCATCGTCTGGAATTGATTTTCCTCCATCTCCTCGGCCGGATTGGCATTGGCGATGCCGGCAGCGTTGAGCGCCAGGGTCAGCGGGCCCAGTTCCGCTTCCGTACGCGCAACCGCGTCGTTGAGCGCCGCGCCGCTGGTGACGTCCGCGGCGATCTGGATGCTGCGACGTCCCGACTTTTCGATGAAATCTGCCGTCTTCGCGAGGCCGTCATCGGTGCGGCGGTCGAGCAGCCCGACATCTGCGCCGCACTGGGCGAGCCCCATAGCGATGCGTTGGCCAATGCCGCTGCCCGCGCCGGTCACGAGAGCCACATTTCCCGCAAGATCGAACAAGTTCGGAGCGTCGAGAGTGATTTGAGACATATGGATTGTTTCCTGCTTAGATCGTTGCCAATTCCATGACCGAGACGTCGTTCGCGTCCTCGCGGTTCAGGATGCCGGCCTGCCTGCCCTGCGCCATGACCAGGATGCGGCTGGAGACGCCGAGCACCTCCTCAAGATCCGAGCTGACCACGATGACCGTAACGCCCTCGCGCGCGAGATCGATGATGAGATCGTAGATCGACGAGCGGGCGCCTACGTCGATGCCGCGCGTCGGTTCGTCCAGCACGACAACCTGAGGCTTTCTCGCCAGCCATTTGGCGAGCACCACTTTCTGCTGGTTGCCGCCGGAAAGCTCGCCTGCATTCTGGCCGCCGCGGCCCTTCACCCCGAACTTCTTGATGCAGTCCTCGGCGAATAGCTGGATGCGGCGCGACGAGACCCAGCCGCCGCGGGAGATTTCGCGGAGATTGGCATAGGCGATGTTTTCCGCGATCGAATGATCGAGCACGACGCCCTGGAGCTTTCGATCCTCGGGCACGAGAACGATACCATTGCGGATCGCATCGATCGGCGAGCGGGGCGTGACGGACCTGCCGTGCAGCAGGACCTCTCCGCCGGAGATGGGGTCGGCACCGCTGATGGCGCGCACGAGTTCGGTCCGGCCGGCTCCCATCAGGCCCGCAATCCCGAAAACCTCGCCCCTGCGAACCGAGAAGCTGATGTCCCGGAAAGCGTTGGACGGCGACGAGAGGTTTCGCACTTCCAGCGTCACCTGATCCGTCGGGACCGGAAGAGCTGGGAACATGCGCTCAAGGGAGCGCCCGACCATGGCCTCGACGATCGTGCGTATCGGCACGTCGCCGCTCTCGAACTCCTGCACCTTGGCGCCGTCGCGCATCACGACGATCCGGTCGGCGATCTGGCGGATTTCTTCCAGGCGGTGCGAAATGTAGATGATGCCGACGCCTTCCGACTTCAGCCATTCGATCTGCTGAAAGAGGAGTTGGCTCTCCTCGCCGCCGAGAGCGGCTGTCGGTTCGTCGAGGATGAGGAGGCGCGCATTGAGCGTCAGTGCCTTGGCGATCTCGATGAGCTGCTGCTTGCCGGTCGAAAGCCCCTCGACGAGGCGATCCGGGGAGATATCGAGACCCAGCCGGTGAAGGCCGCTGCGCGCTCGATCTTCCATCGCCTTGCGGTCGATCCGGCCCGCCTTCATCGGGTAGCGACCGACGAATACGTTCTCCGCGATGGAGAGCTTCGGAAGCAGTTTCAGTTCCTGATGGATCATGCCTACCCCCTCGTCCATCGCGGCACGCGGATCGGCGGGGGCGTAGGTCCTTCCCAGCCAGGTCATCTCGCCCGCTGAGGGTTGCACGGTGCCGGAGATAATGTTCGACAGGGTCGATTTTCCGGCACCGTTTTCACCGAGCAGCGCCACGACCTCTCCCGGATAGATATCGAGATCGACACCGTGGAGAACCTTGATCGGACCGTAGGACTTCTGGATTCGACGGAGCGACAGGATTGGAGAGCGGGTCGTCATGGCGCTGCTGCCTTTCGGCTATGAAGTTACGGATGGTTCTTTACGAATTCCGGAGCGTTATCGCAGGTCGTCAGTACGGCATTCGGCGTCTGACGCTCTTCGACCTTCTCGCCCGCCGCGACGGCAAGCGCGGATTCGACGGCAAGAACGCCCATCTTCTGCGTGCTCTGCGTGGCGGTGGCGATGAACGGCCCCTTGCACTTGGCGAGGTATTCGAGAGCCGAGACGTCGCCGTCATAGCCGCCGATGATCACCTTGTCCGAGAGGTTGGCGACGTCGACCGCCTTGGCAGCCCCCATGGCGAGACCGTCGGCCTGGCCGAAGATGATCGTGATATCCGGATTTGCCTGCAGCATGTTCTGCGCGATCGAGAAGCCTTCGTCTGCCGACCACATGTTGCTCCACTGCTGGTCGACCAGCTCGACACCCTTGTTCTCGTCGATGGCGCGCTTGCAGCCGGTGAAGCGGTCTACTTCCGGCGTCGTGCCCTTCTGTCCGTGGATGATCGCCATCTTGCCCGAGCCACCGGCCTTCTCGATGATGTGCTTGCAGACGGCGTAGGCGGATTCGACGCTCTCGCCGGCGATGAAGGTGTCGCCCGGCGCACCATCCGGAACTCGGTCGACGTTGATCACCGGAATGCCGGCTTCGCGGGCAAGGCGCGTCGGCACGGCAGCGGCTGCGGCCCCGGCCGGGATATAGATGAAGGCGTCGATGTCCTGGATCATCAGGTCCTGCACTTGGCTGACCTGCGTGTTCGTGTCGTTCTTCGCGTCGACGACGACCACTTCCAGGCCCTTTTCCTTAGCGTGCTTTTCGACTCCGAGCTTGATCTGGTTGAAGAAGTCGGCTTGGAGGTTCGGAACGGCAAGGCCGATCTTCTTGACCTCGGCGGCGGATGCGGGAAGCGCAAGGCCCGAAGCGGCGGCTGCCGCCATCAGCAGTGTGGTAAGTTTCATGGTTTCTCCTCCGAGTTGCTCGGTGGCGCCCTGCCCTCGCAGGAGGTCACCTTCTCCTTTTCCGGCCTGCACCATTGCCGGCCGTTTTTCAGCACCCCGCCGCACCCTCGGCAGCGGGGCGAAAGTCGTTATTTCCGCTTGCGGTAGGTTTCTGCCGTGACGGCGAGCACGATGACGGCACCGATAATCACCTGCTGCATGAACGGAGACACGCTCAGCAGGTTGAGACCGTTTCGCAGGACACCGATGATGAGCACGCCGATGATGGTGCCGCCGATCCCGCCGGTTCCGCCGGAAAGCGAGGTACCGCCGATGACGACCGCCGCGATGGCGTCGAGCTCGTAGGACACGCCCGACGACGGCTGAACCGAGTCGAGACGAGCCGCGAGCACCATACCGGAAAGCCCCGCGAGGAAGCTGCAGACGACATAGACGAGCACGGTCGCGCGCTGGACGTTGATTCCGGCAAGGCGCGCCACTTCGGCATTGCCGCCGATGGCGTAGAGCACGCGCCCGCCATGCCGGTAGCGCTGGTAGAGAAGGCCGAGGATGAAGACCGCGATCATTACGGCAACCGTCAGCGTCACGAAGCCGCCGAAGCGCACGATGGCCATCATGTTGAACCAGGCCGGAAAGCCTATGATCTGCTGGCCGTCGGTGATCATATTCGCAACGCCGCGCGAGATCGACATCATTGCCAGCGTCGCGATGAAAGCCGGTACGTTGAAGCGCGTTATGAGGAGGCCCGCGATGAGGCCGTTGAGCGAGGCGGCGGCGAGCGCCAGGGGAATGGCGAGCCCCATCGGTACCCCGGCCACGACGTTGAGGTAGCCGAGAACCATCATCGCCAGCGCCATGACCGAGCCCACCGCAAGGTCGATACCTCCGATCAGGATGACGAATGTCATGCCGACGGCCATGACCCCCAGTACCGTGATCTGGTCGAGCACGTTGAGGAAGTTCCGCAGCGATAGGAACTTGTCCGTCGCGAAGGTGAGAAAAAGGCACAGGACGATGAGCCCGATCAGCGGACCGGTCGCGCCCCTCAGTGACGGAAGCTGCCTCACGGCAGTTCCTTGCTTCTCTTGCACTGCAGCCCGCATGCGTCTTCCTCCCGCATAATCTGCCTCCCGTCCGACGTTTGGCATAATTATTCATAGCTGTCTTTAAATGCGTACATGATAGATCCCTAAGCTGTCAATACGGCCAGCCGCGCAAATTTGGGCGTGCATCGGCGCATTTCCTCTTGACTTGCTGGATCGACATGCAACTATATGTGCAACAGCATATTTATTCACTAAGAGGGTTTCATGCAGCCGAACGATCTCGACCGCATCGCTCGACAGATCCGCCTTCGCGATCTGCAAGCGGTTTTCGAAGCCGGCGCCGGCCACATCGGCGGGGAGATGTCCGCCATAGACATTCTGACGGCGCTCTATTTTCGAGTGCTACGCATCTGGCCAGAACAGCCGAAGCATCCGGAGCGCGACCGTTTCGTGCTGTCGAAAGGCCATGTGGCGCTGGCGCTCTATGTGACGCTGGCCCGGCGAGGCTTCATTCCGGAGGAAGAGATCAGTACATTCCTGAAGCCGCATTCGCGCCTCAACGGGCATCCGAACTGCACCAAGGTACCGGGCGTCGAGACCAATACCGGCCCGCTCGGCCATGGCCTGCCGGTGGCGGTCGGCATGGCGAAAGCCGCGAAGCTGACGAACACGAAGTACCATACCTATGTGTTGACCGGTGACGGCGAGATGCAGGAGGGATCCAACTGGGAGGCCATCGCGGCTGCCGCGCAGTTCGGCCTCGACAACCTGACCCTGATCATCGACCACAACCGCTTCCAGCAGGGCGCGGCTCTGAAGGACACCAACAACCTCGCCCCATTCCCCGCCAAACTCGAAGCCTTCGGCTGGGATGTGACCGAGATCAACGGCAATGCCATGGATGAAGTCGTTCCGGCGCTGGAAAAGCGCGGTAGCCACCCGCACTGCATCGTCGCCCATACGAACAAGGGCCACGGCATTTCCTTCATGCAGGACAGGGTCGACTGGCACCACAAGGTGCCGAATGCCGAACAATACAAGATTGCCGTGGCTGAGCTTTCGGAGGCCCTGTGATGAACGCCGTGACACCTTCTGCAAAGCTGCACGATTGCCGCGACGCCTTCGTTGCCGTTCTTGAGCGCCTCGGCGCGGACAATCCCCGGATCGTGGCCGTCTGCAACGACTCCGTCGGTTCCTCCAAGCTCGGCGGTTTCAAGTCCAAATGGCCGGAACGGCTGGTCAATGTCGGCATCGCCGAACAGACGATGGTCGGCGTCGGCGCCGGCCTTGCCAATGGCGGGTTGCTGCCCTTCGTCTGCGGCGCCGCCTGCTTCCTGACGGGTCGGTCGTTGGAGCAGATCAAGGCCGACATCGCCTATTCAAACGCCAACGTGAAGCTCATCGGTATTTCTTCCGGCATGGCCTATGGCGAGCTTGGGCCAACGCACCATTCCATCGAAGATTTCGCCTGGACCCGCGTGTTGCCGAACCTTCCGGTCATCGCGCCATGCGACTCGATCGAGACCGCCGCGGCCGTCGAATGGGCCGCCCACTATGACGGTCCGGTCTTCCTGCGCCTGTCGCGCGTCGGCGTTCCGGACCTACTGCCGCCCGGCCACATATTCGAAGTGGGCAAGGCCAACTTGCTGCGTGACGGCGACGCGATCACCCTCGTCGCCAACGGCACGGTGACACACCGCATGATGAAAGCCGCCGATCTGCTGGCGGCAGAGGGCATCGAGGCACGCGTGCTGAACATGGCGACGGTCCGTCCGCTCGACATGGAAGCCGTCGTGGCCGCCGCCCGCGAAACCGGCGCGATCCTGACAGCGGAAGAGCACTCCACCTTCGGCGGCCTCGGTTCGGCCGTCGCCGAATTGGTCGTGGCCGAAGCCCCCGTGCCGATGAAGATCCTCGGCGTTCCGGGCATTTTCGCGCCTACGGGATCGGCGGAATTCCTGCTCGACGAATTCGGCATGTCCCCTGCCGCCATCGCCGAAGCGGCCGTCGCATTGATCGCACGGAAGCCTTCCCGCGCATGATCATGCGCGATTAGATTTCGTGCCGGGCGCGGCAATCCTCCTGCCGCGCCCCAATTTCTGACTGCCGGAGCCGCCATGACGACCGCCATTCTCGCCATCGACCAGGGCACCACGAATTCTAAGGCCGTGCTCGTTTCGACGACCGGCGAGATCCTCTCGCGTGGCGCATCTCCGGTCGGCATCGAACATCCGCAGCCCGGCTGGGTGGAGCAGAATTCGCTTCGCATCTGGGAATCGGTTCAGGAGGCGATTGCCGCCTGCCTGCAAACAGGACCTCGGACCGACATCCTCGGGATCGCGATCTCAAACCAGCGCGAGTCGGTCACCGTCTGGGACGCCGTCACGGGCAAGCCGCTCGGCCCGGTGGTCAGCTGGCAATGCCGCCGCAGCGCGCCAGCCTGCGCCGAACTCACCGCAGCGGGCCATGCCGGGCGCGTCCAGGCGCTCACGGGCCTCCCCATCGACCCGATGTTCCCCGGTCCCAAGATGAAGTGGCTGCTTGATCGCGTCCCCCCGGGACATGAAGTCAGGCTGGGCACGATCGACGCCTGGCTGATCCACTGCTTCACGGATGGCGCGATCCATGCCTGCGATGCCGCCAATGCCGCCCGCAGCCAGCTTTACGACCTCAACCGCCAGGTCTGGAGCGACGAGCTTTGTGACCTGTTCGGCGTGCCGGAATCCGCCCTTCCCGAGGTGCGCGACAGCGCCGCCCGTTTCGGCGTCACGAAAAACGTGCCGGGGCTGAAGGACGGCATCCCGATCGCCTCGGCGATCGGTGACAGCCATGCCGCGCTTTTCGGCCATGGCGCCTTCAATCCCGGCGACGGCAAGGTGACCTTCGGCACCGGCTCGTCGGTCATGACGACCCTGCCTCGCTTCATCGCACCCGAGCAGGGCATCACGACGACGATCGCCTGGTCGATCGCCGGCCGGCCGACCTATGCCTTCGAGGGCAATATCCTCGTTTCGGCCGCGGCCCTCCCGTGGATGGCCGAAATGCTCGGCCTTTCCGATGTGCAGGCCCTGATCGATCTCGCCGCCACTGCCGAGCCCGGCGGGCCGGGTTTCGTGCCGGGTTTCGTCGGTCTCGGCGCGCCCTATTGGCAGGCCGATGCACGAGCGCTGTTTTCCGGCATCACCTTCAACACGACGCGCGCCCAGATGGCGCGTGCGGTGACAGACTCGATGGCCTTCCAGGTCCATGACGTCTTCAAGGCGATGTCCGCGCAATCGCCGACGCCGCTCGGTCGTCTCTATGCGGATGGCGGGCCGAGCAAGAACACCTTCCTGATGCAATGCGTTGCCGATACTCTGAACCACGTCATTATCCAATGCGACGCGCCTGAGGCCTCCGCTCTCGGCGCGGCCTATCTGGCGGGTCTCTCGCTGGGCGTCTGGCCCGATCTCGCTGCTGTCGCTTCCCTGCCGCGCGCCGGCAATCCCCTCCTCCCGCGCGCTTGCGACGCCACAGATCGCCTTGTGGTTTGGCAGGACGCAATCTACCGCTCGACCGTTCGAGGCCCTTCCATTATGAGTGAATAAAAATTCACTGCTGGAGGACCCCAATGGGACGGCTGAACGAGCTTCGACTGATCGCCCGCGTTGCCCAGATGTACCATATCGAAAGCAAGAGACAGGCGGAGATCGCCGAGATCATGCATATGTCGCAGGCGACCGTTTCGCGCATGCTGAAGCGCGCCGAGCAGGAAGACATCGTGCGCACGACGGTCATTCCCCCGGCCGGCACCTTCGCGGATCTGGAAACCGCGCTGCGAGAGCGCTACGGCCTGACCGAAGCCATCGTCATCGACTGTTCGGAAGATCGCGACGGGGCGATCATGGCGCGCATCGGCGAGGCGGCGGCCCATTTCCTCGAGGTCACGCTGAAGCAGGACGAGATTGTCGGGGTCTCGAGCTGGAGTCAGACCATTCTGCGCATGGTCGACAACATCCACCCGTTGAAGAACGCCAAGGCCAAGTACATCGTTCAGATCCTCGGCGGCATGGGCGACGCCTCGGTGCAGACTCATGCCACGCAGCTGACCGCGCGGCTTGCAAGACTCACCGGCGGCGAGCCGAGGCTGCTTCTTGTCCAGGGCATCACCTCCTCACGCGAGGCGAAACTCGTCATGCTCGCCGACCCGGTTGTGCGCGAAACGATGGACCTCTTCGGCCGCCTCAGCCTTGCCATCGTCGGCATCGGTGCGGTGGAACCATCCGAGCTGCTTGCCCGCTCCGGCAACACCTTCTCCCGCCAGGAAATGGCGATGCTGCACGAGGCCGGGGCGGTTGGCGAGATTTCCTACCGGTTCTACGACAAGGACGGAAAGCCGGTCGAAACCCCGCTTAACGACCGTGTAATCGGCATCTCGCTGGAAGACCTGCGCAAGACCGACCGCGTCATGGCGCTCGCGGGCGGAGAATCCAAAACGCAAGCCATCGCCGGCGCCCTTAAATTGGGCGTTATCGATGTGCTCGTCACCGACAAGTTCACAGCAGCTCGGCTAACGGCCTGATCCGACGATCAGCCTTTGGCCCGTTGCGCATTATGGAGGGAAGACCATGAGACGTTTCGCAGGCCAAACGGTTTTCGTCACCGGCGGGAACAAGGGAATCGGGCGGGGCATTGCCAAGCGCTTTGCCGAAGAGGGAGCAAAGGTCGCCATCGCCGCGATCGAGAAGGATACGTCCGCGGCCGCCGAGACGCTGGTTGAAGAGACCGGCGCAAATGTGATCGGACTGATGCTGGATGTAACCGACGCTCGAGCAGTGCAGGAGGCCTATGGCGAGGCCGAGGCAAAGCTGGGCGCGATTTCCGTATCGGTCCAGAACGCAGGCGTTATCACCATCGCCAAGGTCGAAGACCTCACCGAACGCGAGTGGGACCTCAACCTGGATGTGAACACGAAAGGCGTCTTCCTCTGCTGTCAGGAGGCCGTCCGCCGCTTTCGCGCCAGCGGCACCAAAGGCCGCCTCATCAATACCGCCTCCGGCCAGGCCCGGCAGGGCTTCATCTATACCCCGCACTATGCCGCCTCGAAGTTTGGCGTGGTCGGCCTCACGCAGAGCCTTGCCAAGGAGCTCGCGCGCGAAGGCATCACCGCCAACGCAATTTGCCCCGGTATCATTCACACCGAGATGTGGGATTACAATGACCGGGTCTGGGGTCAGATGCTGGGTGAATACGGCCCCGGCGAACTGATGGCCGAATGGGTTCGCGGTATCCCGATGGGCCGCGCCGGAACGCCGGCCGAAGTCGCGGCCCTGGTTGCATTCCTGGCATCGCAAGATGCGGCTTACATCACCGGGCAGACGATCAACGTCGATGGCGGCTTGATCATGTCGTGACGTTCGGCGCCCATCGCGACGGAATGTGAGCGCGCGTAATCTGACGCGCGATCAAGATCGTCGGTAAGGGCGACGATTCCGGCCGGATCATTCCGCCGCCGCCTGGCCGTGGCCGAAGCGTTTCTCGATATAGTCGGCAACGAGAAGCTGAAAGTCCTCGGCGATCTTCGGTCCACGCAGCGTCAGCGCCTTCTGCCCGTCGATAAAGACGGGTGCGGCCGGCATTTCGCCGGTGCCGGGAAGTGAAATACCGATATCGGCATGCTTGCTCTCGCCGGGGCCGTTGACGATGCAGCCCATGACGGCGACCTTCAGCGCCTCGACACCCGGATATTTCTCACGCCAGACCGGCATGCTCGCGCGGATATCCTCCTGGATCTTCTGGGCCAGTTCCTGGAACACGGTCGAGGTGGTGCGGCCGCAGCCGGGACAGGCCGCGACGACAGGAATGAACTGACGGAAGCCCATCACCTGCAGAAGCTCCTGCGCCACCTGCACCTCGCGCGTGCGGTCGCCACCGGGCTCGGGCGTCAGGGAAATGCGGATGGTGTCGCCGATGCCCTGCTGCATGAGGATGCCGAGCGAGGCGGAAGAGGCGACGATGCCCTTGGTGCCCATACCCGCTTCGGTGAGGCCGAGATGAAGCGCATGGTCGGAACGCGCGGCGAGCATCGCATAGACGGCGATCAGGTCCTGCACGCCGGAAACCTTGGCAGATAGGATGATGCGGCTACGCGGCAGGCCCAGCTCCTCGGCAAGTTCCGCCGAAAGAAGCGCCGACTGCACGATCGTCTCGCGCATCACCTGCTGTGCCGTCAGAGGGGAGCCGTTCGCCTGGTTCGCGTCCATCAGCCGCGTCAGGAGCTCCTGGTCGAGCGAGCCCCAGTTCACCCCGATGCGCACCGGCTTGTCGTAGCGGATCGCCATTTCGATGATTTCGGCGAACTGCTTGTCCTTCTTGTCCTTGAAGCCGACATTGCCGGGATTGATGCGGTATTTCGCAAGCGCCTCGGCGCAGGCCGGATGATCGGCGAGCAGCTTGTGGCCGATATAGTGAAAATCGCCGACGAGCGGAACGTCCACGCCGAGGCGCAGGAGCCGCTCGCGGATCTTCGGCACGGCCGCGGCACTCTCGTCGCGGTCGACCGTGATGCGCACCAGCTCCGAGCCTGCCTTGTGGAGTGCGGCCACCTGCGCAACCGTCGCATCGATGTCGGCCGTATCGGTGTTCGTCATCGACTGGACGACGACCGGAGCGCCGCCGCCGACGATCACGCCGCCGACATCGACGGCGACCGAGGCGCGGCGCGGCTGTGGCTCGAAATCGAAGGCAGAAGACATGAAGGCCTCTTCTTGGGTCCGTTGCGGAGCGGAACGCGCACGGACCGCCCGAAATTTTCACTTCTCAGGTGGCGAAGGAACGCCCGCTTGTCAACGGCAACATCACGCGCTGACGGCGAATTGATGGCAGCGGGATGAGGGACAGTCGCTCGCGCCGGTCTGCGCCCCCCGCCCGAACGCCGATCACCCCTTGCTGTGATCCGCATGAACGGCGTGATGCGAGAGCAGGAGCACCACGATGAACAGCACGGGAACGCAGGCGAAGATGACCGCGAAGCCGCTGTGTTCCGCGATGAAGCCGATCAATGACGGCGCAAACAGCATACCGGAATAGCCCATGGTGGTCGCGACCGACAGTCCTATGCCGGGCTGCAGACCCGGCATATTGCCGGCGGCCGAAAAGGCGATCGGCACCATGTTGGAAATGCCGATGCCTGCAAGCGCAAAACCGAGGATCGCGAGAACGGCATTGGGAGCAAGACCGGCCAGCACCATGCCGACGAGAGCGGTCACGGTGCAGATGCGCAAGGTCAGAGTGGCGCCGAGCCGATCGCGCACGTGATCGCCGGCAAAGCGCATCGCCGCCATGGTCGCCGAGAAGGCGGCAAAACCGAAGCCCGAAAGCTCGACGGAGGCGCCGAGTTCATCCTTCAGATAAAGTGCACCCCAGTCGAGAACGGCACCCTCGGGCACCATCGAGAAAAGCGCCATGATGCCGATCAGCCAGGGCAGCGGTGTCATCGGCAGCCTGAGCTTCTCCCGGGTTGCCGCAGGATGCGGCCGGTCGGCAAGGATCATCGGCCAGGCAACCGCGAGTATCGCAAGACACAGGCAGGTGACGACGATCGCATGCGGCAGCACGCCGAAGCGCGCCATCAGGAAGCCGCCGATCCCCGCGCCGATCAGCCCGCCGAGGCTCCAATAGGCGTGGCACGAGGACATGATGGCACGACGCATAGACTTCTCGACCTCGACGGCATTGGCGTTCATGGCCACATCCATCGCGCCGACGAAGCCACCGAGCAGGAACATGCCGAGTGCTGCCGTCCACAGATTCGGCAGGAGCGTCAGAAGGAGAAGCAGCGGTGAAAGGATGATCGCCGTGATCTTCACCACCTTCTGCGAGCCGAGACGGGCGATGAAGCCGCCGGCAATCGGCATCAGCACCAGCGAGCCGATGCCGAAACCCAGGATGAGAAGACCGAGAACGCTCTCGCCGATGCCGAGGCGCTCCTTGAACTCCGGGATTTTCGGCGCCCAGCTTCCGGTGACGAAGCCGTTCATCAGAAACAGGAGAGACACGGCAAGGCGGTTTTTCGACATATAGCCCTGCCGGCCAACGGCTTTCGGGGCGGAATCTGTGCGCTGATCCATGGGTTGACCTTCCGCTGCCGGATCGTCCGGCTCAATTGGTGATTTCGATGAGATTGCCATCGGGATCGCTGATCACCGGATAGGCTCCTTCGCGAGAACGACGTTCGCCCCCCGCGCCGTAAAGGCCGCGACCTCGGCTTCCGGCGCATCCGCCTCGAGAACAATCGTGGAGGCACCGTCTATGGCGACCACCGAATGCGGTGCTGCGGTACCGAGCTTGTCGGTCGTGACGGCCGCAAGCAGGGCGCGGCTCCTGGAAGCGATCAGCCGCTTGAATTCCGCATCCTCGAAGTGGAACGCGGTCAGCCCTGCTTCGGCATCCGCACCGCAGGTTCCGAGAATCGCGAGATCGGGCCGCAACAGCTCGGCATCGCGCTGCGCCCGTGCACCGACCGCCGCGCCGACAGCGCGGTTCAACGGGCCGCCCACCAGAATGACTTCGATGCCCGGCTTCTCCATCAAGGCTGCGGCGATCGGCGGCGTATTGGTGATGATCGTCGCGGAGAGGTCCGGTCCGATCGCCTGCGCAATCGCCAGATTGGCGGAGCCCGCGTCGAGGAACACGGTCATGCGCGGCCTTAGAAAGACGACGGCAGCCCGCGCCAGCGCCGCCTTCCGTTCGGGCGCGCGGGATATCCGGGCCACAAGCGAGCCTGCGTCGGGCGCAACCGGCAGTGCTCCGCCATAGACGCGCTCGCAAAGGCCAGCGGCGGCCATCTCGCGCAGGTCGCGGCGGATCGTGTCTTCCGACACGCCGAGTTCGCGTGCGAGATCGGCCGCAAGCACCCGGCCCTCGGTTCTGAGCCTTTCCTGGATCAGGCTCTTTCTCTCTCGCAGCAGCAGGTCGGTGGACATCCTGGAACCGTGCATAATCGTGCATGAATCGATAAAAACGTGATTATCATTCCCGAGCACAGCTTTCAATCCCGCCTGCCGCAAAACGCAACGGAACATTTCACGCCGCAGCGTTTTGGGTGGGAATCCGCCCTCTGAGGAAAAATCTTTATCGAAACCGTTCGGAATTGGTCTTTTATACGCTTGGAAACTGGCGGGTTTATGCGAAATTCGCTGCAATCCGGATGACGGGCCGGAGAACCAGAACTGGAAAACAACGATGAAACTCCTTCCGACGCTTTTTGCTGCCGCCCTCCTGCAACTCGCCGCCTTCGCTCCCGTTCAGGCGGGGCAGAACCTGGACGAGGTCAAGTCCGCAGGCGTGCTGAAGATCGGCACCGAGGGCACCTACGCCCCCTTCACCTATCATGACGCGAGCGGCGCTCTCGTCGGCTTCGACGTCGAGATCGGTCAGGAAGTCGCCAAGCGCCTCGGCGTCAAGCCGGAATTCCTAGAAGGCAAGTGGGATGGCCTGATCGCCGGCCTCGACGCAAACCGTTACGACGCGGTCATCAACCAGGTCGGGATCACTGAGGAACGCAAGAAAAAATACGACTTCTCCGAACCCTATATCGCCTCCAAGGCCGTGCTGATCGTCCGCGGCGACGACGAGGAGATCAAGGACTTCGCCGACCTGAAGGGCAAGAAATCGGCACAGTCGCTGACCAGCAACTTCGGCAAGCTCGCGCAAGCCTCGGGCGCCGAGCTCGTCGGAACCGACGGTTTCGACCAGTCGATCCAGCTCGTGCTGACGGGCCGCGCCGACGCGACCATCAATGACAGCCTCTCCTTCCTCGACTTCAAGAAGCAGAAGCCGGATGCGAATGTGAAGATCGCCGCCGAAAAGCCCGATGCCGATTATTCGGGCATCATCATCCGCAAGGGCGAGCCGGAGCTGCTCGAAGCGATCAACAAGGCGCTGGCCGAGATCAAGGCCGACGGCACCTATGAGAAGATCTCGCAGAAATATTTCGGCGCCGACGTTTCGAAGTAGCGTGTGGAAGATGTCGGAACGGCCCCTCATCCGCCTGCCGGCACCTTCTTCCCGCAAGCGGGGCGAAGGGACACGCGGCAACCTCTCGCACCTCACTCGCCTTTGGAAGACGCGATGCGCCGCGGCCTCCTAAGTCCCCTCTCCCCGCCTGCGGGGAGAGGGTTAGGGTGAGGGGCAATCCGTGCCTTCGCATTCCCTGCTGCTGGCGGATCAACAAGAGTGACCTGAAGTCGGAAGAGAATCCCACAGAACAGTTGCACGGATGTGGGGCTTCACACCTTTCCCCATCCTGCTTATGAATCGCGATCCGTCCCGGCATCCGGGACGGATCGCGCGTTTTGAAAGGCTCTCCCTTGCCCCACTGGCTTCAACTGATGGCGGATTCGTTGCCGGCCCTGCTCTGGGCGGGGCTGATCTTCACGATCCCGCTCACGCTCCTCTCGTTCACCCTTGGCTTGGCTCTCGGCCTCGTCACCGCCGTCGTCCGGCTTTTTGCTCCGGCTCCTTTCGCGGCCGTGGCGCGCTTCTATGTCTGGGTGATCCGCGGCACGCCGCTGCTCGTGCAGCTCTTCGTCATCTTCTACGGTCTGCCGAGCATGGGCATCCTGCTCGACGCCTTTCCTGCAGCGCTGATCGGCTTCACGCTCAATATCGGCGCCTACAGTTCCGAAATCATCCGCGCGGTGATCTCGTCGGTTCCGAGGGGGCAGTGGGAAGCGGCCTATTCGATCGGCATGAGCTGGAGCCAGGCGATGCGCCGGACGATCCTTCCACAGGCGGGCCGCGTCGCCGTTCCGCCGCTGTCGAACACCTTCATCTCGCTCGTCAAGGACACCTCGCTCGCGGCCGCGATCACGGTGCCGGAGCTTTTCCAGACGGCGCAGCGCATCGTCGCCACCAGTTACGAACCCTTGATCCTCTACATCGAGGCCGCCCTGATCTATCTTGTCATGAGTTCCGTCCTTTCGGCGCTGCAGGGGAAACTGGAGCAGCGCTTCTCCCGCTATGGCGGCTTCCTGGAGGCGCGCGCATGATCGAGCTCTCCCACATCGTCAAGCGCTTCGGCACCAACACCGTGCTGAACGATATCAGCGTCTCGCTCGCGGAAGGCAGCGTGACCGCGCTCGTCGGTCCTTCCGGCGGCGGCAAGAGCACGCTGCTGCGCTGCGTCAACCTGCTGGAAATCCCGACGTCGGGGGCAATCCGCCTTGGCGACGACCGGCTCGAATTCGCCGACGGCCGCAAGGTGGGCTGGCAGGCGATCCAGAGACTGCGCCGCCAGACCGGAATGGTGTTCCAGAATTTCCAGCTCTTCCCGCACCAGACGGCGATCGGCAATGTGATGGAAGGTCTCGTCACCGTTCTCAAATGGCCGGCCGACCGGGCGCGCACCCGGGCGCTCGAGCTGTTGGAGAAGGTCGGCATGGCGCATAAGGCGGATGCCTGGCCCGCCACGCTTTCCGGCGGCCAGCAGCAACGCGTCGCGATCGCCCGGGCACTCGCCCCCTCGCCGCGCGTGCTCCTCTGCGACGAGCCGACCTCGGCGCTGGATCCGGAACTGGCGGAGGAAGTGGTGGAGGTCCTGAGCCGCCTTGCGCGGGAAGGCACCACGATGATCATGGCCACCCACGACCTTCGCCTCGCCTCCCGCGTCGCCGATCACGTCGTCTTCCTGGATGGCGGCGTAGTCGTCGAAAGCGGCCCCCCGCGCAAGATCTTCTCGACGCCGGAGCGTGAGCGGACGAAGCGGTTCATCGCCTCGCTCAGTGCGCCGATGAGCTATGATATTTGAGGCATCGGGCGGTGCTTGGAGCCCCGAAGGGCTCTAAGCCCCGAACACGATCAGCAGATCCTTCGCATCGATCTGATCGCCGGCCCTTACCAGCACCTCGGAAATCACCCCGTCCTTCTCGGCGTGCAGCGCCGTCTCCATCTTCATCGCCTCGATGGAGAGCAGCACGTCGCCGGCCTTGACCGATTGGCCAGAGGCCACCGCAACGGTCGAGATCACGCCCGGCATCGGCGCGCCGAGATGGGCGGCATTGCCGGCTTCCGCCTTGCGGCGGACGGCGGCCGAGGCGCCGCGGTTGCGGTCGGGTACCTTGATGGAGCGCGGCTGGCCGTTCATTTCGAAGAACATCTTGACCATGCCCTTCTCGTCGATCTCTCCCTGCGCCTGGTTGAGGATGACGAGTGTCTTGCCCTTCTCGATGTCGGCGAACAATTCCTCGCCCGGCGCCATGCCGTAGAAATAGGCGGGCGTGGGCAGCACGCTGACCGGGCCGTAGGTCTCGCTGGCCAGCGCATAATCGGTGAAGACCTTCGGATACATGAGATAGGAGGCGAACTCGAAATCGGTCACTTCACGGCCGAGCTTCTCCTCGATGCCCTTGCGCTCGGCGTCGAGATCCGCGTCTTCGAGCATTGAGCCCGGACGCGCGTCATAGGGCTCTTCGCCCTTCAGCGCCTTCTTCTGCAGCGCCTCCGGCCAGCCGCCCGGCGGTTGGCCGAGATCGCCTTTGAGCATGGAGACGACCGATTCCGGGAAAGCGATGTCCTTGCCCGGATTCTCGACATCGGCGACCGTCAGATCCTGGGAGACCATCATCAGCGCCATGTCGCCGACGACCTTGGAAGACGGCGTCACCTTGACGATATCACCGAACATCCGGTTGGCGTCGGCATAGGCCTGCGCCACCTCGTGCCAGCGGGTCTCGAGGCCAAGCGAGCGGGCCTGTTCCTTCAGATTGGTGAACTGACCGCCCGGCATCTCGTGCAGATAGACTTCCGAAGCCGGTCCCTTGAGGTCGCTTTCGAAGGCCGCATATTGATGGCGTACCGCCTCCCAGTAGAAGGAGATGCGGCGGATCCATTCCGGATCGAGGCCCGGGTCGCGCTCCGAGCCGGACAGCGCCTCGACGATCGAGCCGAGGCAGGGCTGAGAGGTGTTGCCGGAGAGCGCGTCCATCGCCGCATCGACGACATCGACGCCCGACTCGATTGCGGCGAGTACGGTCGCTGCCGCAATGCCCGAAGTGTCGTGCGTGTGGAAATGGATCGGCAGATCGGTCGCTTCCTTGAGCGCCTTGAAGAGCACACGCGCCGCGGCCGGCTTCAGGAGCCCGGCCATGTCCTTGACGGCGATCATGTGGGCCCCGGCCTTTTCCAGCTCGGCCGCTAACGCCGTGTAGTATTTCAGGTCGTATTTCGGCCGGGCGGAATTGAGGATGTCTCCGGTGTAGCAGATCGCCGCCTCGCAGATCCTTTCCTCCTCGGCCACCGCGTCCATCGCGACGCGCATATTCTCGACCCAGTTCAAGCAGTCGAAGACGCGGAAGACGTCGATGCCGCCCTTTGCGGCCTGGCGGACGAAATATTTGACGACATTGTCCGGATAGTTCTTGTATCCGACGCCGTTGGCGCCGCGCAGAAGCATCTGCAGGAGCAGGTTCGGCGCACCCTCGCGCACCATCGCCAGCCGCTCCCACGGATCTTCGGTGAGGAAGCGCATCGATACGTCGAAGGTCGCCCCGCCCCAGCATTCGAGCGAAAAGAGGCTGGGCAGCGCCCGCGCATAGGTGCCGGCGATGCGGGCGATATCGTAGGTGCGCATGCGCGTGGCGAGAAGCGACTGGTGGCCGTCGCGCATCGTCGTGTCGGTGATCAGCACCTCCGGCTGCGCCTTCACCCATTCGGCGAATTTCTTCGGGCCGAGCTGGTCGAGGCGCTGCTTCGTTCCGGGCTTCACATCGCCGCCGATGAACGGCACGACCGGCGCGGCGATATCGTCGGAAGGCTTCGGCCGGCCCTTGACTTCCGGATGGCCGTTGACGGTGACGTCGGCGAGATAGGTGAGAAGCTTGGTGGCACGGTCCTGGCGCTTGACCTGCTGGAACAATTCCGGCGTCGTGTCGATGAAGCGCGTCGTATAGCTGTTGTCGTGGAACTTCGGGTGGCTGATGATCGCCTCGAGGAAGGTGAGGTTGGTCGCCACGCCGCGGATGCGGAATTCTCTCAGCGCGCGGATCATCCGCTGGATCGCTTCGCCCGGGTTCGGCGCCCACGCGGTCACCTTTTCCAGAAGCGGATCGTAGTAGCGGGTGATCACCGCGCCGGAATAGGCAGTGCCGCCGTCGAGGCGGATGCCGAAGCCGGTGGCGCCGCGATAGGCGGTGATGCGGCCATAGTCCGGAATGAAGTTCTGCTCCGGGTCTTCCGTCGTGATGCGGCACTGCAGCGCATGGCCGTTGAGGCGGATGTCCTCCTGGCGCGGCACGCCCGATTCCGGCGTGCCGATGGCGAAGCCGTCGAGAATGTGGATCTGGGCCTTGACGATATCGATGCCGGTGACGACCTCGGTAACCGTATGCTCGACCTGGATGCGCGGATTGACCTCGATGAAGTAGAACTTGCCGGTATCGGAATCCATCAGATACTCGACGGTACCGGCGCCGATATATTTGGTCGCCCTGGCGATCTTCAGCGAATAATCCGCGAGTTCCTGGCGCTGCGCATCGTTGAGATAGGGCGCCGGCGCCCGCTCCACGACCTTCTGGTTGCGACGCTGAATCGAGCAGTCGCGTTCGAAAAGATGGACGACGTTGCCGTGCGTGTCGCCGAGGACCTGGCTTTCGACGTGACGGGCGCGCTCGACCAGCTTTTCGAGATAGACCTCGTCCTTGCCGAAGGCGGCCTTGGCCTCGCGCTTGGCCTCGGTCACCTCGCGGATCAGGTCCTTGGGGTCGCGGATCGCCCGCATGCCGCGGCCGCCGCCGCCCCAGGAGGCCTTCAGCATGACCGGATAGCCGATCTCCTCGGCCAGCCGCTTGATCTCTTCCGGGTCGTCCGGCAGAGGCTCGGTCGCCGGCACGACCGGCACGCCGATCGATATGGCGAGGTTGCGGGCCGCGACCTTGTTGCCGAGCTGGCGCATCGTCTCCGGCTTGGGGCCGATGAAGGTAATGCCGTTCTCAGCGCAGGCTTCGGCGAATTCCGGGCTTTCGGAGAGCAGGCCATAGCCCGGGTGTATGGCGTCGGCGCCGGACAGCTTGGCGACGCGGATCACCTCGTCGATCGACAGGTAGCTCTCGATCGGTCCGAGGTCGCGGGGAAGGTGCGGCCCGCGTCCGACCTGATAACTCTCGTCCGCCTTGAAGCGGTGCAGCGCCAGCTTATCCTCCTCAGCCCATATCGCGACCGTCTTAAGCCCCAGCTCATTGGCCGCGCGGAAGACGCGGATGGCGATTTCGGAACGGTTGGCAACAAGGATCTTGGAAATGGACAAGTCGGACTCCTCAATAGACTTGGACACGCGGGAATGCTGCACCCGCGAAAAGAACTATTAGCGAGTCAAGGAATGAAGTGCAATTTCAGATGCGACATGAACGCTGACCCATTTGGTCAGGAGCACGGTGCACGAGAGTAGCATCTATAATCGTGACTTGAACATTCGGACCTCCCTCGCCCCTGTGCTTGTCACAGGGGTCCAGCAGCGCCGCGTCTGCGGCGGGGAAGACGTCCTTTCAGCCCAAGGACTTGGGCTGGCTGGATTCCTGTGACAGGCAAAGGAGTGAAGGGGAGGGAGCGCGACCCCTCTCCTCTCGAATCCGATCGAAGCGGTGCGCATCGGTCAGGAGATCAGTCCCAGCCGGAAGGCGATCGCCACGACGTGGTGGCGGTTCTTCGCCTTTAACTTTTCCTGGATGCCGTTCATGTACCAGTCGACCGTGTGGCTGGAAATGTCGAGGACCTTGCCGATGTCGTTCGATGTCATTCCATCGGCGAGATAGTGGAGCGCCTCCATTTCGCGCCTCGTCATCTGGACTTCGACGCGTGAGACGAGTTCCGCCATGATCTCCGGATCGGTGAGTTCGAGCAGCTTCCAGAACAGCCGCTTGGCGATGGCGTCGAAAAGGCTCAATTCCACCGGGCTCAGATCGACCACCCGGCCGCCCACGGTCAGGTTGCCCATGAGCCCGCGCCGGCCGTGCACCGGAAAGATATAGCCGTCGAAGAGGCCATGGTTGCGCGCCTCGACCATCATGCTTTCCATGCGCTTGCGGTGCGGGTCCGAGCGGAAGGCCACGAGCGTGTCGCGCCAGCGGAATCCGCGCTGGGCATGCCCGAGGAAGCGAATAGTCGGGTCGATCACGACGTATTTCTTGCGGATGTAGATTTGCGGCCAGCCCTCCGGCCAGAAGAAGTCTCAGCGGATTCTCGTGCGGTTTCGGCTGACGCACGATGCCGTAGAAGTCGAAACCGCAGCGGTCGAGCAGGCGCTCGAACTCGGGCAGGATCTCCTCGCGCGTCTTCATCTCTTCCAGTAGCGCCAGAAACTGTACGAGCAACGTAATATTCATAGAGCATCCTCGAATCAAAAAACGCGCCGCGCAACCCGCCAGGCCATGTGAATACGCCGTTCAGAAGCCATTCATGTTGCAACCGCGATAATTCTTCATATCACGCCCGGTCTTGCAGGAAACCTGCAAAAACTCGGAGTCGAGGCACCAAGATAGCTAACGATGAATCATCCCGCCAACCCTCCCATGGTATCGGATGATTCTTCTCGCTGATCCGCCCCGTCTATCGCGTTTTTTGGGAAGAATGCAAAGGCCGTCACCCGCGGCTTTGCCGGCACGCAAGGTGGATGAAGATCGTCCTTGCCGTCGGTTCAAGACGCAACGCATTGCCGCATCGTGCCGTTGCGGCGCCAATTCCGATACCCGAAAGGGGTGAGACAGTGTCCTTGTTTCAGGTGTATGCAAGAGCGCTTCAGTATCTTGCTGTCCACAAGTTTCGCGTCGGGGCGATCGTCATAGCCAATATCGTCCTGGCTGCCATCACCATTGCGGAGCCGATTCTGTTCGGCCGAATCATCGACGCGATCTCGTCACAGAAGGACGTCGCGCCGATGCTGCTCCTGTGGGCGGGCTTCGGCGTCTTCAATACGATCGCCTTCGTGCTCGTCTCCCGCGAGGCGGACCGCCTCGCACATGGTCGCCGCGCTTCGCTCCTGACCGAAGCCTTCGGCCGGATCGTCTCGATGCCTCTCTCCTGGCACAGCCAGCGCGGCACCTCCAATGCGCTGCATACGCTGCTGCGCGCCTGCGAGACGCTGTTCGGTCTCTGGCTCGAATTCATGCGGCAGCATCTGGCGACGGCAGTGGCGCTCGTGCTTCTCATTCCGACCGCCTTTGCTATGGACGTCCGTCTGTCGCTCATCCTCGTCGTGCTCGGTGCTGCCTATGTGATGATCAGCAAGGTCGTGATGAGCCGCACGAAGGAGGGTCAGGCTGCCGTCGAGAACCATTATCACACGGTCTTCTCGCACGTGTCCGACTCGATCAGCAATGTATCGGTGGTTCACAGCTACAACCGCATCGAAGCTGAAACGCGCGAACTGAAGAAGTTCACGCAGCGCCTGCTGTCGGCCCAGTATCCGGTGCTCGACTGGTGGGCTTTGGCGAGCGGCCTCAACCGTATCGCTTCGACCATCTCGATGATGGCGATCCTCGTCATCGGCACCGTTCTGGTGCAGCGCGGCGAGCTCGGCGTCGGCGAGGTGATCGCTTTCATCGGCTTCGCCAATCTGCTGATCGGCCGTCTCGACCAGATGAAGGCCTTTGCCACCCAGATCTTCGAAGCGCGCGCCAAGCTCGAAGACTTCTTCCAGCTCGAGGATTCCGTGCAGGACCGCGAGGAACCGGCCGATGCCGGGGAACTGAAGGGTGTCGTTGGCGAGGTCGAATTCAAGGACATTTCCTTCGACTTCGCAAATTCGGCCCAGGGCGTGCGCAACGTCTCGTTCAAGGCGAAGGCCGGCCAGACGATCGCCATCGTCGGCCCGACCGGTGCCGGGAAGACCACGCTCGTCAACCTCCTGCAGCGGGTCCACGAGCCGAAACACGGCCAGATCCTGGTCGACGGCGTGGACATCGCGACCGTCACCCGCAAGTCGCTGCGCCGGTCGATCGCCACGGTCTTCCAGGATGCCGGCCTCATGAACCGCTCGATCGGCGAAAATATCCGCCTCGGCCGTGAGGACGCCTCTCTGGACGAGGTGATGGCCGCCGCCGAGGCCGCTGCCGCGAGCGACTTCATCGAGGACCGCCTCAACGGATACGACACGGTCGTCGGCGAACGCGGCAATCGGTTGTCGGGCGGCGAACGCCAGCGCGTCGCGATTGCCCGCGCGATCCTGAAGAACGCGCCGATCCTGGTGCTCGACGAGGCGACCAGCGCGCTCGACGTCGAGACCGAGGCCCGCGTCAAGGATGCCATCGACGCCTTGCGCAAGGACCGGACGACCTTCATCATCGCCCACCGCCTGTCGACGGTGCGGGAAGCCGATCTGGTCATCTTCATGGATCAGGGCCGGATCGTGGAAATGGGCGGCTTCCACGAACTCAGCCAGAGCAACGGCCGCTTCGCCGCGCTGCTTCGCGCCAGCGGTATCCTCACGGACGAGGATGTTCGCAAGAGCCTTACGGCAGCGTGATCCCATCACTGGATCTGCAACGAAATGCCCCGGATTCCGGGGCATTTTTGTTTGTTCATGCGCTATCGATGTCCATGGTCTCTGAGTGCGGTGGTTCTTGTGCGCGGCGCCGGTTCGGTTTGGTTAAAGAGGCAAGGGGCGTAAATCCGCTCGAAGCAGTGAAATGATCCCGCTCTACGCCGCCTTCAGCGGCGGCGCCACGGACACCTCCTTCAGCCATTCGAGGTAATAGGCATAGGCGAAGTGCAGGCCGATGCCGCCGATGACGAAGATTGTGCCGATGATCTGATCCCGGTCGGTGACGAGAAGCAGCACCTGGCCCGCCATTGCGAGGATCGTGCCGAAAATGAAGACGGCAAGCGAATGGCGCCCGATCATCACCAGGGGGTGGTTGCTTCCGACCCGCGTCAGCCGGCTGAACACAGGGACGATTGCGAGAATATAGGCGAGCGCCAGTACATGCAGCAGCCGCGTCAGCGACAGGAAGGTCTTGTCGAAGCCGGTCAGCACCGCAGGCAGCCCGAAGGAGAGATCGATGTTCCACCAGGAAAACAGCACCCAAAAGGCGGAAATCGCGAGATAGGCGACGGAAAGGCCGAGAAGCCAGGGGCTTCGCGGGAGACTGCCACCCCGCCGCACATGGCTCATGCACAGGATGCCGATCACGAACAGGAACTGCCATGACCAGGGATTGAGGAACCAGTAGCCGTCGTCGAGAAAGTTATAGGGTACCATTTTGAAGCAGCCGGCAGCGAGCCAGAGCGTCGCCGAGAACGCCAACAGCAATCTGGGTCGGACGGCATTCAGCCACAGGAAGCCGGGCAGCAGCAGGAACAGAACCGCATACATCGACAGAATGTTGTTGTAGCCGAGCTGGTGCCCGAGCAGCACCATGGCGACGATCCCCTGCTCCGTCTGCTCGACGATCGGCCGGATGTTGATCTCGCCGATCAGCTCCTGACGGCCGAAATAGAGGGCCCCTCCGGCGAAGATCGCAAGCGTCACCACGCTCGTCATGATGTGCGCGACATAGAGCGCCAGGGCGCGCCGCCATATCTTCAGCGTGAGGGCGAGCCGACCGCCGGCCAGGAACTTGCCGGAATAGGCCGCCCCGACCGACAGGCCGGAAATCAGCACGAAGGCCTCCGCCGAATCGGAAAAGCCGAAATTCTTGTGCGTCAGATATTCGAGATATTGGCCTGGTACATGGTTGACGAAGATGGTCAGCAGGCAGAGGGCCCGAAAAACGTCGAGGCGTGTGTCGCGCCCGGTCGGCACCGGATGGGCGACCCCTCTCTGATCGTTGCCGCCCTCAAAAGTCTTTTGCAGCATGCGCGTCGATATCCGGGATTTGGCGCCCCGCCCCACCCCTGTTGAGACCGGCGCCGCCGTGCCGGCCCGATCCGGGCGGTGCCGACGCCATGAGTGAATGACGAACCTGAAACGGCAATGAAAAACCGGCCTTGCCCTGACGGATACAAAGCCGGTTCAGCTCATGCTTCAAGTCCGGCAGCTACAGCAAAACTCCTTCATGCGCGTTTTTTGTGACACTATTATTTACACTTACGACCGGTTCACCACTTTTTGAATCGCGGCTCACGGAAATCCGGTGCGTGGTGCCGTTCACGCGCACTTCGGCCGAATAGCCCGGCCATTCGGAGGGCAGGACGGGCCGGATCAGGAGCTTGTCGCCCCTCTTGCGGATGCCGAGAATCCCCTCGACACCGGCGCGGTAGAGCCAGCCGGCGGAGCCCGTGTACCAGGTCCAGCCGCCGCGGCCGGCAAGCGCGCCTTCTCCATAGATATCGGCAGCAACCACATAGGGCTCGACGCGATAATGCTCGGCGTCCTGCTGGCTGAGAGCATGCGACACCGGGTTGAGCATGCGGAAGGTGCGCCAGGCCTCCTCCGCCCGCTCCTGAGCTGCGAATGCCAGCACCACCCAGGTGGCCGCGTGGGTATATTGACCGCCGTTCTCCCGCACGCCCGGGGGATAGGCCTTGATGTAACCCGGGTCCTGCTTCGTCGTTTCGAGCGGCGGCGTAAACAGCCGGACGATGCGCTTTTCGGGATCGACGAGCTCCGCCATCACCGCGTCCATTGCGCGCAGCGAGCGCTCCTTGTCGCCCTCTCCCGAAAGCGTGCTCCAGGATTGCGCGATCGAATCGATGCGGCACTCGCCGTTCTCCGCCGATCCGAGCGGCGTGCCATCGTCGTAGTAGCCGCGGCGATAGTAATCGCCGTCCCAACCTGCCTGTTCGAGCGCATCCTTCAGCGCTTCGAGGTGCCGCTCCCATAGCGCCACGCGCGGCTTGTCCTTCCGGGCACGGGCATAGGGCAGGAACGCGCGCAGGGTGCCGGCCAGGAACCAGCCGAGCCAGACGCTCGTGCCCTCACCAGCCTCCCCGACACGGTTCATGCCGTCGTTCCAGTCGCCGCCGAGAATGAGCGGCAGACCGTTGGCGCCGGTCCGGTGGATGGCGAGATCGAGCGCACGGGCGCAATGCTCGTAGATGTCGCCCACCTCGTCGGCCACATCCGGCTTGTAGAAGCTGTCGTGCTGGCCCTCTTCCAGAGCCGGCCCGGTGATGAAAGGAACTTTCTCCTTGAGGATGTCTTCCTCGCCGGTGGCGGCGCAATAATGCGCAACCGCGTGAGCGAGCCAGACCACGTCGTCCGAGATCATCGTTCGGACGCCCGCATCAGTTCCGGGCAGCCACCAATGCTGCACGTCGCCTTCGACGAACTGCCGCGCAGCGGCATTGAGTATCTGCGCACGGGCAAGCGCCGGGCGATGGATGAGGAAGGCAAGCGTGTCCTGCAGCTGATCGCGGAAACCGAAGGCACCGCTTGCCTGGTAGAAGGCCGAGCGTGCCATGATCCGGCAGCCGAGCGCCTGGTAGGGAAGCCAGTGGTTGATCATGTGGTTGAAGGCGCGATCGGGCGTCTCCACCTTCACGACTCCGGTGAAATCACCCCAGAACGCCTTCGCCGTCTCGAGCGCAGCGTCGAAATTGTCCGCCCTGAGTTCCTCCAGGACTGCTCGCACCTGATCGGAATCGTCGGCATCACCGAGGAAGAAGGTGACCTGTCGCTCCACGCCCGCCTCGACGGTGATATCCGTCGCGAGCGCCGCGCAGGCATCCCCGTCCACATCCGTCGATCCGGTGAGCTCGGCGCCTGATATCACTGCCTGCGGGGCGAGGATCCCTCCGGCCCGGCCAAGGAATTCCCGCCGGCTCGCCGTATAGCCGGCGATATCGCCGTCGCTGGCGAAGAACGCGCACCGGCCCGGATAATCGATGCTGTAGGGATTGGTGGCGACGAGCGTCCTCGCGCTTTCGTCCCACTCGCTGAGGACGAAGGGCGCGGTACGGCTGCGATTGTTGCCGAGCACCCATTCCGCATAGCCGTAGATGCGCAACTTGCGCGCGGCCGAACTGCGGTTGCGGATCGTCAGCCGGACGAGCTTGGCCGGCAGGCTGCTGTGCACCGTATGCATGGCCTCGATCTCGAGCTCATCCTGAGTGCTGAGGAAGCGCGAATAGCCGAGACCGTGACGGGTCTCGAACAGGACGGACTTGCGCCGCGACAGTGCGGCATAGGGCGTCAGCACCGCGCCGCTTGCCATGTCGCGCACGAAGATCGCCTCGCCCGGACGATTGACGACCGCGTCGTTGGTCCAGGGTGTCAACTGATAGTCGCGCGAATTGCGGCTCCAGGAGAAGGCCGCACCTTCGGCGGAGATATGGAAGCCGAATTGCTCGTTGGAGATGACGTTGATCCAGGGCTGCGGCGTCGCCTCGCCTCCGCGCAGCCGCACGGCATATTCGCGGCCGTCCTCGGCAAAGCCGCCGAAGCCGTTCCAGAAATCCAGGTCGCCGCCGTCGAGGTCGACCGCCGTCCGCTCGTCGGCCTCCCGTATCACCGGCAGCAGCATCTCGGCGCCCTCCTCCTTCTTTTCGGAAGGTTTGGAGTAGAGCGATGTGGCGCGGGCTATCTGATCCGAGATCGTGCCGTTGCGGGCGTGGAAGACGGCGCGGGATGCCGAGATCAGCGTCGACCAGGTTTCCGGTTCCATCAGGTCCCGGCGCACCGCAAAGATGTGCTGGCGCGGGCCGTCCGAAAGGCCGCGAAGCCTCAAATTCTCGCACATGGAGTCGAGCGTGTGCTGCAGGTCCTGCGCGTAGGAGGAGGCGCGCTCGTTGACCACCACCAGATCGGCGGTGATGCCGCGAGCTCTCAGATATTCCTGCGCCCGCAAGGCCTCGCGGGCGATGCCGAGATCGCCGTCGTCGTTGATCCTGAGGCAGAAGATCGGGAAATCGCCGGAGATCGCCAGCGGCCACAGCGCCGATTGCGAGGCAAGCCCTGTCTTGACGGTCTCCGCGTCGGCGCGAAGGTGCATATCCGGATAGACGAGATAGCGGCCGAGCATCTGGAAGCTCGCCGCCTCCTTCGAGGTGATCCCGACATGGCGCATCTGCACCTGGCTGCGGGTCCAGGCATGGATGAGCTCGTGGTTGAAGGTTTCCGGATGCCGGTAGCGGTCGATCGCCCGATCGACGCCTTCCCGATCCGGGGCGGCGACCGTCCAGAAGATGACGCTCACTTTCTTGCCCGCCGGCACGCGTACGACGCGACGGAGCGACACGATCGGATCGAGCGTGAAGCCGTCGGTGCCGGAAAGCGTGGCGCCCGGATCGAATGCGGCCGCCTCGGCAAGCGTGCGGCCCTGCCCGAGAAAGCGCCGGCGATCCGTTTCCGCCTGCGTGTGGCGTTCGCTGCCGGCATTGTCGGTGACGAGATGGGCGACCTCTATGTCCGGATCGCCGGGGCTGCGCTTGTTGCGCGAGACCCATATCACGTCTCCCTGACGGCTGATCTCGGTGCGCAGGAACATTTTCGAAAAGGTCGGGTGCGAGCTGTCGGCATCGTCCATCGCAAGCACCGGCTCGGCATAGGACGTCACCTCGATGAACCGGTCCTCCGTGCCCGTGTTGAGCAGGATCACCCGGCGGCCTTCGGCATCGTGCTCGGTGGCGACGATGCATTCCACCTCGCTTGTCAGATCCCCGACGGTCTTGACGAATTCGGCCTTGTCGTCGCCGAAGCGGGTAACGGTCTTTTCGCCCGGCGCACGCCGGGGCTCGGCCGTGGCCGACCACCAGTCGCCCGTCACCGTGTCGCGAAGGAAGATGAAGGTCCCGGTCCTGTCCTCTACCGGGTCCGGAGTCCATCTCGTCACCGACTGGCCGTTCCAGCGGGCATAGCCCGCCCCTGTCGCCGTCAGCATGACGGAGTAGTGACCGTTCGACAGAAGCACCGTCTCGCGATCCTGGTTGATCGGGTCTTCGATGACGCGGACTTCGGGGCGCAGGAGATCCGCCTGGCCCTTGCCCAGGGCCTCCGGCTCGCGCTTGGCGGCCATGACCGGGATGTCGCGCGGCGCCTTCTCCTGCAGGAGCAGTTCGGCGGCCTCGATGACGGGATCGGCATGGAACCACTCGCGCAACTGCCCGTTGAAGACGACATTGGCGACCGCGGCGACCGACATGCCGTGATGATGGGCATAATAGTTGCGCACGACGGCACATTTCTGGCCTTCCGGCACGCGCGTCGGCGTGAAGTCGACGGCGTCGTGATAGCCGTAGGCCCCAAGCGCGCCGACCTCCCGGAGCCGCGCCAGGTTGGCGAGCGCCGATTTCGGATCGTACATGCATGCGAGAATGGACGCGTAAGGTGCGATGACGGCGTTCTGCCCGAGACCGCGCTTCAGGCCCAGCGTCGGCACGCCGAAGTTCGTATACTGGTAGGTCAGCTCGTGGTCGCGCGCATTGAACGCCGCCTCGGAGATGCCCCAGGGCGTACCGAGCCGCCGGCCGTGATTGATCTGCTCCTGGACTACCAGATTGTTGGTCTGGTTGAGGATGCCGCCCTGCCGCTCCTGCATGACGAGCGGCGGCATCAGATATTCGAACATCGAACCCGACCAGGAGACGAGCGCACCGCGCGCGCCGATCGGCACGATCGGGCGGCCGAGCTTGTACCAGTGCTCGGTCGGCAGATCCCCCTTGGCGATCGCGAAAAGGCTCGTCAGCCGCGCCTCGGAGGCGAGCAGGTCGTAGCAGGCCTCGTCGAGCTCGTTGGCGTTGACCCGGTAGCCGATCGACAGTAGCCGCCGCTCCGGCCGGAACAGGAAGCTGAAGTCCATCGAGAAGGCGATGTCGCGTGCGCGCTCCTTGAGCACCAGCAGACGCTGGCGCAGAGCCTCGATGGCGCCGAGGTCGAAGACGCCGTCGGCGATATGCGCCTCGCAGGCCGCCACCAGCGAGCCCGCCCATGTCGCCACTTCGCCGCTCTGGACGGTGCGCACCTCATGATCGAGATTGACCGTCAGCTTGTGCATGTCGCGTGCGAGCACCGCGAGGTTGATCACCCGGATGGAGGCGAATTCGCGCTCGCGCTTGACCGCTGCAAGCGCATTCTGGAAACCGGCGATGCGTTCCTCGACCAGACGCCTGAGCGGCCGTACGGTCTTGCGATCGTCGGGAAGCTCGCTCAACGCCTCCTTGAGGATCGCCGCGACGTCGCCGATGCCGTCGAGATTGCCCTGGACATGGGCGGAGGGCGCTTCGGCCCATTCCCGGCACATGGACGAGACCGCGATCAGGTGTCCGGCGAGGTTGCCGCTGTCGACGGAGGAGACATAGCGCGGCTCCATAGGCTCGAGACCGCGCGTGCGATACCAGTTGAAGAGATGGCCGCGATATTTCGGCATGCGGTCGATCGTAGCGATAGTTTGTTCGAGGCGCGTGATCGTCTCCTCGAAACCGATCCAGCCGAAGGAGCGCGCCGACATGACCGACAGGAGATAGACGCCGATATTCGTCGGCGAGGTACGCTCCGCGAGCACCGGTTGCGGCGTTTCCTGGAAGTTGTCCGGCGGCAGGAAGTTCTGCTCGGCAGTGACGAACGCCTCGAAGTAGCGCCATGTCCGCCGGGCGATCTTGCGCATCTCCTCGATCGCCTCCTCGGAAACGACGAGCTGGTCTTCGGTCTCGGCTGACTGGCTGACGAACCAGGCGACGGCGGGCGAGGCGGCCCAGATAAGGGCGAAGGGCAGGCCGATGAAGGGCAGCCCCGTATCGGAGATGGCGGCAAGCGCCAGCGACACCAGCGCAAGCGCCGGCGCCGTCCACATCGCGCGGAAGTAGTCGCCGATCGAGCCGTGGCCGGCGCTCTGCACCTGCGCGGCGGTGCGCCATTCGAGCATCAGCTTGCGGCTGACGAAGGTGCGATAGAGCGAACGCACGATCGCATCCGCCATCATCGCCGCGTTATGCGCGATGAAGACGATGCGCAACGCGACCTGCGCGTTTGCGGCACGGATGTCCGAAAGCACCGTGTGGAGATGGGCACGCGCGACGATGTCGTTGCGCCGCGGCATGATCCCGGAGATCAGCGACAACGTCGGCGCTACGAACAGGCTGAAAATCAGCACGAGCTGCCAGATCAGCGCCGGGGTCGGCTCCATGTAGTACCAGCCCATGACCGAGGCGGCGAGCCAGGCGACCGGAATGAGCGAGCGGCGCAGGTTGTCGTACATCTTCCAGCGCCCGAGCATCGACAGGCCGTTCTTCGGATTGAAGACATACGGCAGGAGCTGCCAGTCGCCCCGCGCCCAACGATGCTGGCGCGACATCTCGACTTCGTAGCGGATCGGAAAATCCTCGACGAGCTCGATGTCGGTCACCAGCGCGCAACGCGCATAGGAACCTTCGAGAAGGTCGTGGCTGAGCACCGCATTTTCTTCGATCCTGCTCTTGAGAGCGGCCTCGAAGGCGTCGACATGATAGAGGCCCTTGCCGGTGAAGCTGCCTTCGCCGGCAATGTCCTGATAGACGTCCGAAACGGTGAAGACGTAAGGGTCGATGCCGCGATTGATGGTGAAGATGCGCTGGAAGGCCGAGGCCTCGCTGCCGGTGGTGAGCGACGGGGTCACGCGCGGCTGCAGGAGGCTGTAGCCGGTCACGACCTCCTGTGTCCTCGGATTGACGACCGGCCGGTTGATCGGGTGATAGAGCTTGCCGACGAGCTTGGTCACCGCGTCGCGCATGAGACGCGTATCGGAGTCGAGCGTCATAACATATTGCACGCCCTCCGGCACCGTGTTGGCGCCCTGAAGGAATGAGGTATCGCGGTCGCCGCGAAGCAGCAGGTTCAACTCGTGCAGCTTGCCGCGCTTGCGCTCCCATCCCATCCACACGCCCTCGGCCTCGTTGTAGAGGCGGCGGCGGTGCAGCAGGAAGAAGCGCGTCTTTCCGTCATAGGCATAGCGGGCAGACAGAGACGCAATCTCGCGCTTGGCATATTCGAGAACATCCGTGTCGGCGGGCGCCTCCTCCGACTTGCTGTCGGCCCAATCGCTCAAGAGCGCGAAATAGATCTCGCCGCGCGGATTGGCGAGATAGTGGACCTCGAGGTTGCGCACGAGCTCGTCCACATGGTCGCGCTTGGCAATCAGGCAGGGCACCACGACCAGCGTGCGTGCATCCTCGGGTATTCCGTCGAGAAACTCGTAACCGACGAGCCGCGAGGGTTTGGCGAACAGCGTGAAGACCGTGTTGAACAGGCCCATCGCGCCTTCGGAGGCAGGCAGCGCGAAGAGCAGGAGCATGATCAGCTTCGCGCCGCTCGGAATATCCATCGGGCTGACGAAGGCGTAGACGACGATCATCGCCAGGATCGTCAAGAGAATGTTCGGCCCGGCTATGGCGAACCAGTCGAGCTTGCGGGCCGACCGGATCAGGTGCTGGAAGACCGAGGGCGAATAGCCGATCCTCTTCTCGAGCGCCAGGCGCTGCTTGCCGACGAGGAAGGAGCCGACATTCGGCTCCTGCAGAGGCGCTTCGACGGCCGCGGCGGCCTTCGCCTCCTCGACCATCTCGATCGCGATCTTCGTGACTTCATGCTCGCTGTGGCCGGAACGGCGGGCGAGCTTCTCGATCGTGTCGCGATATGTGTTGCGCGATCCGAAATCGAGCGCCGCATAGTCGGACCCTTCGCGCAGCGTCGCATCGATCTTGCTGACGCTTTCGAACCAGACGGCCCAGTCCGTGTCGTCGATCTCGCGCAGGCTGCGGATAATATTGCTCATCGTCGCGTTGCCGGACGAAAGGCGGTTCTGCTCCGCTACCAGCGCCTCCTCTACATCGGTGCCACGCCTCTCCAGCCTCTCCTCGATCCAGGCGATGACGGCACCCGAGCTCTGCGAACCGTCACGCATGCGGTAAAGGAGCTGTGCGATGAAGGTGTTGTCGGCGGCGAGCGCCTCGGACTCCACCAGAAGTGTCCGGCAGCCTTGCGGATCGTTCAGCCGGATGAGCTGGTCCGCGACCTCGTTCGCCTTCCGCCGCATGCCGCGCGAGCGCTCGACGCGGATGGCGATGCGCCTCAGATTTTCGATGAGGACGAAACGCAGGATCGACGGCAGCGCCCACAATTCGCCGATCTTGAGGGTCTCGTGCTCCTGGAAGCCCTCCACCATCGCGGTGATGCTCTCCCGCGTAACGGTACTGTGGGTATGGGCAACGTAAAGCCAGGCAAGCGCCATCGTGCGCGGGATGACGGTTCCGGAGACCGAGAGCGTCGGCAATTGCCGGTAGAACCGGCGCGGAAAGTCGCGCCGCACCTCCTGGATCGCCTCTTCGACGACGTGGTGGTTGTCGAGCAGCCATTCGGCTGCAGGCGTGATCGACGCGCCGGCTTCCACGTCGGCCGCGGTCGCCCGATAGACGCGCAGGATTTCCTTTTCGTTCTCCCGGTGGCGGGCGCGAAATTCGAAAGGAAAGAAGCCCGGCAGAGCGGATGTGCCGTTTTCGGCGAGGCTCGCGCCGCATGCTCGCAGGTCGTCGATCGAGAAATAGGTCGAGCGGATCGAATCGTTGTAGTCGATCTGCTTCGCTTCCGGTTCGCGCGGTAAATTGGACTGCGTTGTGTTCTGGAGCATGGGTACGGATTCTGGTTCCACTCGGGACTGATCGGCCCGGTTGTCGTTGTTCTGCCGGTGTGGCTGCGACCCTGAGGATGCAGACGGCGCCGGCGCGTTTCTAGACACGGTCATGTGCCCTCCTTCGCCGTCATCGTCCCGGGAAGAGAGTATCGGTGAAGGCAGGCGCCGAACGCAAAGCCGGCGGCGCGCTGGATTTCACGGCCGCGTGGTGCATGAAGATGGCATTTTTTAGCCGTGATGTCAGCAGCTTGCAAGGAATGCGAGCATTGCCTGCACCCGGCTGCGGAGAGCCGCACCGCCAGGAGCCGGGCCGGCCGGCAAGCTCCCTCGGTTCGATGGATATCTCTGTCAAAATCCGCCCCTTCCTGGTGTAAGCAGCACCATATCCGCAGGCTGAGATCCGTAGGCCCTCAACCGGACTTGCCACTGCGACCGATCAACCGACCTGTTCGGTGATCCACTCCCGGAAAGCGCGACTGATCGGATTTTCGAGCTTGCCTTCCGGAATGGCGAGATAATAGCTGTTCTCCGTCTGCATCGGTCGATCGAGAACGATCCGCAGGGTGCCTGCGGTAAGTTCCTGCTCGATCAGATAGCGAGGCAAAAGGGCAAAACCGAGACCTGCAGTCGCCGCCTCGATTACCATCGAGAATTGGTCGAAGCGGTTGCCCCGATAGGCGCCGTCCTGCTCGACGCCGTTTACCTCGAACCATTGCGCCCAGAGCTTGGGCCGCGTCGCCAGTTGCAGCAGCGGGCCGCCGCCGATGTCTGCAGGCGCCTCCACCGGATGCACCCGAAGGGTCGGGCTGGCGACCGGCACGATGACTTCGCTGCAGAGGTAGTTGCAAATGGCGCGCGCCCAGACGGGCTGGCCGTAATGGATCGCGAGGTCGAAGTTCTGCTCTTCGAAGTCGAACGGCTCCGAACGGGAGGCGATATTGACGACGGTGCCCGGATGGCGCCTCAAGAAATCGGGCAGGCGCGGCACCAGCCAGCGGCTGCCGAAGGTCGGAAGCGATGCGATGGAGAGGCTCGAGTCGGCCCGCGCCGACGCCATCGCGCGCACCATCAGCTCTTCGGTCTGGTTCAGGAGCCGGCGCACCTCCGGCAGGAATTTCTGCCCCGCATCGGAAAGAATGACCCGCTGGCGTACCCGCTCGAAGAGCAGCACGCCCAGCTGGTTCTCTAGATCCTTGATCTGGCGGCTGACGGCGCTCTGCGTGAGATTGAGCTCCGCGGCGGCCTGGGTGAAACTGCCATGGCGCGCCGCGCATTCGAAGGCCTGCAGCGTCGTCACGTCGGGAACCAGTCGGCGGCTCAACTTCATTCCAGCCTCGCATCAACATAGTCAGAAGCAGCGCGATCCAAGCTCATAGCCTTCCGATATGATCAGAATTAAGAATGACCTTGTCCTTCATCCATAGCGCGAGGCGAGCCCCAGTGAAAGAGAATAGTTTCGTATCCGCCGTCGATATCCGCTCGGCCTTTTCCGCTGCGATGTCGTTGATGTACCGTGAGGAAGTACCTGCCTACGGCACGTTGATGGAGCTCGTCGCAAGGGTCAACGGTGAAACGCTCTCGGCCGACTCCACCCTGAAGGAGCGCCTCGAGGCGACCGATACGCTCGAACGCATTTCCGAGGAGCGTCACGGCGCGATCCGTCTCGGCACGCCGGCGGAGCTTTCGATGATGCGCCGTGTCTTTGCCGTGATGGGCATGTATCCGGTCGGCTACTACGATCTGTCGACCGCCGGGGTGCCGGTCCACTCCACGGCCTTCCGGCCGGTCGGAGACGCGGCTCTGAAGCGCAACCCCTTCCGCGTCTTCACCTCGCTTCTGAGGCTCGACCTCATTGCCGACGAGGCCCTTCGCGCCGAGGCGGAGGCGATCCTGAAAGAGCGCCGGATCTTCACATCAGGTGCGGTCGAGCTTACCGAAATGGCCGAACGTGACGGCGGCCTCGACAAGGCCGATGCCGAGCGTTTCGTCGCCGAAGTGCTCGAGACCTTCCGCTGGCACGACGAGGCGAATGTCAGCGCCGACATGTACGAGCGCCTGCACGATGCGCACCGGCTGATCGCCGACGTGGTCTCCTTCAAGGGGCCGCATATCAACCATTTGACGCCGCGTACGCTCGACATCGACCGCGTCCAGGCGCTGATGCCGGAATATGGCATTGCCCCGAAGGCCGTGGTCGAAGGGCCGCCGACGCGCAAGTGCCCGGTGCTGCTTCGCCAGACGTCCTTCAAGGCGCTCGAAGAACCGGTTTCCTTCCGCGGCGCCGATGGCAGCTGGAAGACCGGGTCGCACACCGCCCGCTTCGGCGAGATCGAGCAGCGCGGCATCGCATTGACGCCGAAGGGCCGCGGTCTCTACGACCGGCTGCTCGACGAAACGCGCAAGATCGTACGTCCGGCCGCCGATGGTTCAAACGCCAGGGAATACGAGGGGGCCTTGGCCCAGGTCTTCGAGGCCTTCCCCGACAGCTGGGCGGAGCTCCGCGAGGCGGACCTCGGCTATTTCAGCTACTCCCTTACGGATAAGGGCCTGCGGACGAAGCTGCCCGGTCGGCGCGATCTCAATTCCCTGATCGCCGACGGCCTCGTTCAATTCGATCCGATCGTCTATGAGGACTTCCTTCCGGTCAGCGCCGCCGGTATCTTCCAGTCGAACCTCGGCGACGGTGCGCAGCAGGAATTCGAGGCGAGCCCGAACCAGAAGCGCTTCGAGACCGATCTCGGCGTCGCCGTGCTCAACGAATTCGATCACTATGCCGGCATCGAGCAGGCATCTATCGAAGGCTGCCTCAAGGCGCTTACCGCCGCCATGGCAGCGGAGTGATACGCCGGCGATGATTGACGAGCACCATATCGACGCATTGACAAAGCTCCTTGGCGACAAGGGCGTCGTCACGCGTCGGGAGGACATGGAGGCTTACGAGGCCGGCGCCCGCTACGACCGCGGCCGCGCTGCCGCCATCCTGCGCCCGGCAACGACGCAAGAGGTCTCTGCCGCCGTCGGTTACTGCGTCCGCAGCGGCATCGCCCTCATCCCCCAGTCGGGCAATACGGGCCTCGTCTCGGGGTCGACGCCGGACGAGTCGGGCAGGCAGGTCGTTATCAGCCTCGACCGGCTGATCCGCCAGTTCGCGCTCGACCTCGACAATCGATCCGTGCGCGTCGACGCCGGCTTTCGCCTGTCCGAGCTCAATCGGCGCCTTGAGGAACACGGCCTGTTCTTCCCGATCGATCTCGGCGCCGACCCGCGGATCGGCGGCATGATCGCCACCAATACCGGCGGCTCGCGCTTCCTCAAATATGGTGACGTGCGCCGCAACACGCTGGGTCTGAAAGTGGTCCTCGCCGACGAGGCGGGCACGATGCTCGACCTCGGCTCGGACCTGCGCAAGAACAATACCGGCGTCGACTGGAAGCAGATCTTCATCGGCACCTCGGGCGCCTTCGGCATCGTCACCGAATGCGTGCTCAATCTTGAGCGCCTGCCGAAGCAGACGGCGACCGCCTTCCTCGTGCCGGCGAGCGGCGCGCATGTCCTGCCGCTCCTCAAGGCCATGGAAGAGCGGCTCGGCGCCTATCTCTCGGCCTTCGAGGGAATGTCAGGGAACGCGATCGCCGCGGCCCTCACCCATGTACCTGCGCTGAAGAACCCCTTCCAGGGCGGCAAGGTGCCGGACTACGTGATCCTTGCCGAAATCTCCCGCACCTCAACCCCGCGCGAGGGCGAGCAGCCGCTCGACGCGGTTCTCGAAAGCGTGCTCGCGGAGATATGGGAGATGGAAGAGGCGCCGCTCGCCGATGCACTCGTCGGCCCGCCGCACGAGATCTGGGCGCTGCGCCATGCGCTTTCGGAGGGCGTAAAACACCTCGGCAAGCTGATCGCCTTCGATCTCTCCTTCCGCAGGGGTGACATCATGGCCTTCTGCGACCATATGAAGGCGGAAATGCCGGAAAAATTTCCGGGCGTCACGGTCTGCGATTTCGGCCACATCGGCGATGGCGGCGTTCACTTCAACCTGGTCGTTGCGAAGGATAGTCCGCTACTGGCCGATGCGACCTTCGAGCAGCGTCTGCGCGAATGGGTCTTTGCGGTCGCGGTCGAGCAGTATCACGGCAGCTTCAGCGCAGAACATGCGCTCGGCCGCCGCAACCAGGCTTTTTACGATTTCTACACGCCGGAAAAACTGAAGAACATGGCGGCCGGCCTCAAGACTCTCACCTCGCCGGGCAAGCTCGGCAGCGTGCGTTTCGGTTAGGTCATCGCGCCAGTTACAAGACGGGAGTCACCACATGAACATTGCAGCCAAGAAAATCGATGTCGCGGGCGAGGCAGCCGCGCTCCTCGAGAAGATGGGCGTCGCCAAGGACCTCTACACGGGCGGCGACATGCCGTCCTTCAGCCCGGTCACCGGCGAGAAGATCGCAAGACTCAAGACCGTGTCTGCCGCTGAAGCCGCCAGCAAGATCGAGAAGGCCGACGAGGCTTTCCGCGCCTGGCGCCTCGTGCCGGCGCCGAAGCGCGGCGAACTCGTCCGGCTTCTCGGCGAGGAACTGCGCGCCTTCAAGGCCGATCTCGGCCGCCTCGTCTCGATCGAAGCCGGAAAGATTCCGTCCGAGGGCCTCGGCGAAGTGCAGGAGATGATCGATATCTGCGATTTCGCCGTCGGCCTTTCCCGCCAGCTCTACGGCCTGACCATCGCCACCGAGCGTCCCGGCCACCGGATGATGGAAACCTGGCACCCGCTCGGTGTCGTCGGCATCATTTCCGCCTTCAACTTCCCCGTTGCGGTCTGGTCGTGGAATGCGGCGCTTGCGCTCGTCTGCGGCGACGCCGTCGTCTGGAAGCCGTCGGAAAAGACGCCGCTTACCGCGCTCGCCTGCCAGGCGATCCTGGAACGCGCCATCGCCCGTTTCGGCGACGCTCCGGAAGGCCTGTCGCAGATCCTGATCGGCGACCGTGCGATCGGCGAGGTTCTCGTCGACCATCCGAAGGTGCCGCTGGTCTCGGCGACCGGCTCCACCCGCATGGGTCGCGAGGTCGGTCCGCGGCTTGCCAGGCGCTTCGCCCGTGCGATCCTGGAACTGGGCGGCAACAATGCGGGCATCGTCTGCCCGTCCGCCGATCTCGACATGGCGCTGCGCGCCATTGCTTTCGGGGCCATGGGCACCGCCGGGCAGCGCTGCACGACCCTGCGCCGCCTCTTCGTCCATGAAAGCGTCTATGACCAGCTCGTGCCGCGCCTGAAGAAGGCCTATCAGTCGGTTTCGGTCGGCAACCCGCTGGAATCGGCCGCACTCGTCGGCCCGCTTGTCGACAAGGCTGCCTTCGACGGGATGCAGAAGGCGATCGCCGAGGCAAAGAACCATGGCGGAGCCGTCACCGGCGGCGAGCGCGTCGAGCTCGGCCATGAGAACGGCTACTACGTCAAGCCGGCACTGGTCGAAATGCCGAAGCAGGAAGGCCCGGTCCTCGAAGAAACCTTCGCGCCGATCCTCTACGTCATGAAGTACAGCGACTTCGACGCGGTGCTCGCCGAGCACAATGCGGTTGCCGCCGGGCTTTCCTCCTCGATCTTCACCCGTGACATGCAGGAATCGGAACGTTTCCTCGCAGCCGACGGCTCGGATTGCGGCATCGCCAATGTCAATATCGGCACCTCCGGCGCCGAGATCGGCGGCGCGTTCGGCGGCGAAAAGGAGACCGGCGGCGGCCGCGAATCCGGCTCCGACGCTTGGAAGGCCTATATGCGGCGCGCCACCAACACGGTGAACTATTCGAAGGCTCTGCCGTTGGCGCAGGGCGTCTCTTTCGACATCGAATAATCGAACAGGATCGGCCATGACCATCAATGCAACGGTCAAGGAGGCGGGCTTTCGGCCCGCCTCGCGGATTTCCTCGATCGGCGTTTCGGAAATCCTGAAGATCGGCGCCCGCGCCGCCGCCGTGAAGCGCGAAGGCAAGCCGGTGATCATCCTCGGCGCCGGCGAGCCGGATTTCGACACCCCGGAACACGTGAAGCGGGCCGCCTCGGATGCGATTGACCGCGGCGAGACGAAATACACCGCACTCGACGGCACGCCGGAATTGAAGAAGGCGATCCGCGAGAAATTCCAGCGCGAGAACGGGTTGGCCTACGAGCTGGACGAGATTACGGTCGCGACCGGCGCCAAGCAGATCCTCTTCAACGCCATGATGGCGTCGCTCGATCCGGGCGACGAGGTCATCATTCCGACGCCCTACTGGACCTCCTATTCGGACATTGTCCAGATCTGCCAGGGCAAGCCCGTCCTGATCGCCTGCGACGCATCTTCCGGTTTCCGCCTGACGGCGGAAAAGCTCGAGGCGGCCATCACGCCACGGACCCGATGGGTGCTCTTGAACTCGCCCTCCAATCCGTCGGGCGCCGCCTACAGTGCGGGCGACTACCGGCCGCTGCTCGAGGTACTTCTCAGGCACCCGCATGTCTGGCTGCTCGTCGACGACATGTATGAGCATATCGTCTATGACGCTTTCCGCTTCGTCACCCCGGCGCAGTTGGAGCCGGGCCTGAAGAACCGCACATTGACCGTAAACGGTGTCTCGAAGGCCTATGCGATGACCGGGTGGCGGATCGGCTATGCCGGCGGCCCGCGCGAGCTCATCAAGGCGATGGCCGTCGTCCAGAGCCAGGCGACCTCCTGCCCCTCTTCGATAAGCCAGGCGGCTTCGGTCGCGGCGCTCAACGGCCCGCAGGACTTTCTGAAAGAGCGGACCGAAAGCTTCCAGCGCCGCCGTGATCTCGTGGTCGACGGCCTGAACGCGATCGACGGCCTCGACTGCCGCGTTCCCGAGGGTGCCTTCTACACTTTCTCCGGCTGCGCCGGCGTGCTCGGCAAGGTGACGCCGTCAGGCAGGAGGATCGAGACGGATACGGACTTCTGCGCCTATCTTCTGGAAGACGCCCATGTCGCCGTCGTCCCGGGCTCGGCTTTCGGCCTCTCACCCTTTTTCCGCATCTCCTATGCAACCTCGGAGGCGGAGCTGAAGGAGGCGCTCGAACGCATCGCGGCGGCTTGCGAGCGGCTTTCGTGAGAGAATAAGAGTAGATGCCTTCAAAAGGCCCCCTCCCCAACCCCTCCCCACGGGTGGGAGGGGCTTAACCCGCCGCATCCATTCCGCCTCTCCGGACCCTTCCAGCAGAGTTGAACATAAGAAAATGGCAGTCGGGCGTTGCGCGCCAAGGCCCTCCCACTTGTGGGGAGAGGTTGGGGAGGGGCTTTCTCTCCCTCAGCATGCACCCGTCAAAACGTCGGCGGCGTACAGGCACTGATCACTTCGCAGGGCACCGGTCCGACACAGCGGAAGCGGTGCGGCCGCCGGCTTTCGAAATAGTAGGCATCACCCGGCCCCAGGATGCGCCGCTCGTCGTCGACGGTCACTTCCAGCCGGCCTGAAAGCACGATCCCGCCTTCCTCGCCCTCATGCACCAGCGGCACCTTGCCGGTATCCGCGCCAGCCTGATAGCACTCCTTCAGGATCTGAAGGCTGCGGCCGAAAAGATTGTCGCCGATCTGGCGATAGGAGATCGGCCCCTTGCCGATCTCCACCAGCTCCTCCGCCGCATAGAAAGCCCTGCGCGGCTTCTCCGGCTCGAAGGAGAAGAACTCCGCAAGCCCGATCGGAATGCCGTCGAGGATACGCTTCAACGCGCCGACCGAGGGGTTCGATGCATTCGATTCGATCAGCGAGATGGTGGAGTTGGTAACCCCCGCCCGCTTGGCGAGTTCGCGCTGGGAAAGCTTGTGCCTCAGCCGCACCTGCCGCAGGCGGCTGCCGATATCGACGCTCATCGCAACTCCGGTGTTGATGTTGTTTGAAATAGCGAAACTCTACCAAACTCCCCCGTGCAAATACAACAACTTAGATGACCTTAGAAAAGGACTTGTTCGGAAATCCAAATCATGGCGTCAATCGGCGAATGACAGGAGGATGCCATGAACGCCCACAACAAGCCCAACGCTCCGGTTCTCGACAGCTACTGGATGCCCTTCACCGCCAACCGCCAGTTCAAGGCGGCGCCCCGGCTGCTCGCCGCCGCCGAGGGCATGCACTACACCAGCGTCGACGGCCGGACGGTTCTCGACGGCACCGCCGGCCTCTGGTGCGTGAATGCCGGGCACGGCCGCCGGCAGATCGCCGCCGCGGTCGAGCGGCAGCTTTCGACCATGGACTTCGCGCCGTCCTTCCAGATGGGCCATCCGATCGCCTTCGACTTCGCCGAGCGGCTGGCCGAGATCGCGCCCGGTCCGGCCGGGGCCAAGCTCGACCGGGTGTTCTTCACCGGTTCCGGCTCGGAATCCGTGGACACCGCGCTAAAGATGGCACTTGCCTATCAACGTTCGATCGGCCAAGGCACCCGCACCCGCCTCATCGGCCGCGAACGCGGTTATCACGGCGTCGGCTTCGGCGGCATCTCCGTCGGCGGCATCGTCAACAACCGCCGCGTCTTTCCGCAGCTTCCCGGGTCCGACCATCTGCGCCACACCCATGACCCGGCGAAGAACGTCTTCGTCAAAGGGCAGCCGGAGCATGGTGCGGAGCTTGCCGACGACCTCGAAAGGCTTGTGGCGCTCCACGGCGCCGAGACGATCGCCGCCTGCATCGTCGAGCCCGTCGCCGGCTCGACCGGCGTGCTGATCCCGCCGAAGGGCTATCTCGAGCGGCTGCGCGCGATCTGCGACAAGCACGGCATTCTCCTGATCTTCGACGAGGTGATCACCGGTTTCGGCCGGCTCGGTGCGGCCTTCGCGACCGATTATTTCGGCGTCACGCCGGACATCGTCACCACCGCCAAGGGGCTTACCAACGGTGCGATCCCGATGGGCGCCGTCTTTGCCAGCCGCAAGGTGCACGACGCGCTGATGCACGGCCCGGAAGGCCAGATCGAGCTCTTCCACGGCTATACCTATTCCGGCCATCCCGCCGCCTGCGCCGCCGGCATCGCCACGCTCGACATCTATCGCGACGAAGGCCTGATGACGCGCGCCGCCGAAATCGAGGGCGACTGGCACGAGGCGATGCATTCGCTCAAAGGCCTGCCGCATGTCATCGACATCCGCACCATCGGCCTCATCGCCGGCATCGAGCTCCAGTCGCGCGACGGCGCGCCCGGCGCTCGCGCCTATGACGTCTTCGTCGATTGCTTCGAGCGGGGCCTGCTGATCCGCGTCACCGGCGACATCATCGCCTTCTCGCCGCCTCTGATCGCGGAGAAGCAGCATTTCGGCGAGATCGTCTCGATCCTTGCCGACGCGTTGAAGCGGGTGAAATAACTGCGGTTCGCGCTCGGAATGACCCCTCCCCACCTGTGGCAAGCGGTTGGCGAGGGGCATTCACGGGCCGTGCATCCCCTTCCAGAAGCAAAATCAGCGTATCAGGATTGCCCGCAGATCATTGACATTGGTCCCTGTCGGGCCGGGTACGAAGAGGTCGCCGCTCGCCGCGAAGGCCGTCCAGGCGTCGTGGCGGGTGAGGAGCGCGCGGGGATCGGCGCCTGCCGCCCGCATGCGGGCCACGCTTGCGCCGTCGGCAAAGGCGCCGGCATTGTCCTCGGATCCGTCGATGCCGTCGGTGTCGGCGGCGAGCGCATCGATACCGCCGATTCCGTCGATGTCGAGTGCGAGCGACAGCAGGAATTCGCTGTTACGTCCGCCCTTCCCGTAACTTTCGCCGGAGATCGTCACGGTCGTCTCGCCGCCGGAAAGCAGCACGACCGGCTTCGAAAAGGGGCGGTTGCGCGACGCCACTTCCCGCGCGAGCGCCGCATGCATGCGGCCGATGTCGCGCGCCTCGCCCTCGATCGCATCCGACAGGATCATCGCCGCGATGCCGCTTTCCTGCGCTCGTGCCGCCGCCGCTTCCAGCGAAACGCTCGCCGAGGCGATGACGTGGACTTCGTTACCGCCGAATGCAGCATCGTCGGGCCGGGGTGCTCGGGCCGCCTCGGAAGCGAGATGCGCCGTCACCCGCTCGGGAAGGGCGATTGCGTATCTCGCGACGATGTCGCGCGCCTCTTCGAGGCTTGATCGATCGGCCACCGTCGGGCCCGAGGCGACGAAGGCCGGATTGTCGCCGGGAACGTCGGAGACGACGAGGCTCACGACCCGCGCCGGCGCGGCGGCCAGTGCAAGCCGCCCGCCCTTGATCCGCGAGACATGCTTGCGCACCACATTCATGGCGGAGATCGGCGCACCGGAGGCAAGCAGCGCCTTGTTGACGGCGATCTCGTCCTCCAGGGTCAAGCCGACGGGAGGGGCCGGCAGGAGAGCAGAGCCGCCGCCGGAGATGAGCGCCACCACGAGATCATCCGCCGTCAGTCCCTCGACCGTTTCGAGAAGCACCGAGGAAGCGGCAAGCCCTGCCTCGTCCGGCACCGGGTGAGCCGATTGCAGAACCTTGATCCGCTCGCATTTTTCGACGGGCCCGTGGCGGGCAACGACGGCGCCTGCGAGCGGCCCGTCCCAGAGTCGCTCGAAAGCGGCCGCCATCTGGCTCGCGGCCTTGCCGGCGCCGATCACGATCGTGCGGCCCTTCGGCCGCGCCGGAAGATGCGCCCGAATGGCGGACTCAGGATCGGCCGCGGCCACGGCGGCCTCGAAGAGGGATATGAGAAATGGGCGCGGCTCTATTGACGTCATGGAATCGGACCGGGATTTCGGGATAGGACGAAGACACCTTGGACGCCGCCTTCGGCCGCCGCAACGATTTTTCGACCGGCCGCGCGAGACTGCAGCGCCCGATCGTTCCTTCAGCGGACCTCCGCGCGCGCCCGCGGGCGCGCGTCGTTGCGCTCGTGCTGGAACACCGCCGGGGGCAGCGGCGGCAATCCGCGGATGATGTCGGCTCCCTTTTCGCCCATCATGATCGTCGGGCCATTGGTATTGCAGGATGGGACCCGCGGCATGACCGAGCTGTCGCAGACGCGCAGGCCCTCGATCCCGCGAACCTTGAGCTCCAGGTCGACCACCGCCGCCGCGCCGGTCCCCATCTTGCAGGTTCCGACCGGGTGGTGGTCGGTCTTGGCATTGGCGCAGCCATAGTCGAAGAGCTGCTCCTCGGTGCGGACGCCGCTGCCGGGCAAACGTTCATCGAGGACGAATGGCTTCAGCGCAGGCTGCTGCATGATTTCGCGCGCGATCTTCAAACCTTCGAGCGACATCTTCCGATCATGCGGATCATCCCAGTAGTTCGGATCGATCAGTGGTGCGGCCGCCGGGTCGGCCGAGGAGAGCCGGACGGTGCCGCGCGAGCGCGGGTGCAGATAGGCGGAATTGAGTGTGACGCCGGCATTCTTGAGCCGCGCGACCCCGGCCTCGATGCCCGAACCGAGGCCCAGATGGAACTGGATGTCCGGTGAGCGGGCATTCGGATCGGCATACCAGAAGCCGCCGGTCTCGAAGAGAGACGAAGCGACCGGGCCGGAGCGGAAGAGCACATATTGCAGCCCGGCCCAGAGCGTGCGGTGCAGCCTGGCGACGCCGTCATAAGTGTGATCGCCGGTGCATTCGGAGATGACGAAGAGATCCAGATGGTCCTGAAGATTGCCGCCCACACCGGGGAGATCGTGCCTGACCTCGACGCCGACGGAACGAAGGTGATTGGCCGGACCGATGCCGGACTGCAACAGCAGCTTCGGCGAGCCGATCGCACCCGAGGAGACCAGCACCTCACGATCGGCGCGGATGATCTCGCTGCCCCTCCCCGTCACGACTTCCACCCCGACGGCGCGTCTGCCCTCGAGCATGATGCGCGCGACAAGGGCACCGGTGCGCACCGTCAGATTCGGGCGATCCTTGATCGGCGAGAGATAGGCGAGCGAGGCGGAGGATCGGCGGCGGTTGCGCTGCGTCAGCTGATAGAAGCCGACACCCGCCTGCTGCTTGCCGTTGAAGTCGTGGTTGTAGGGAATGCCGAGTTCCTGCCCGGCGCGGATATAGGCGTCGCAGATCGGCAGCGCCGAAACCGGCATGGACACGCCGAGCGGGCCTCCATAGGAATGATAGTCGTCGGCGAAGCGCTGATTGTCCTCGGCGCGCTTGAAATAGGGAAGCACGCTGCGATAGTCCCAGCCGGCGCAGCCCTCCTCACTGGCCCAGAGGTCGTAATCGGTCGCATTGCCGCGGGTATAGAGCTGTGCATTGATCGAAGAACCGCCGCCGATCACCTTGGCCTGGGTATAGCGCAGCACCCTGCCCTTCATGTGTTTCTGCGGCACGGTGTGCCAGCCCCAGCTGGCGACCCCCTTGGTCATCTTGGCGAAGCCGGCCGGCATGTGGAACAGCGGATTCCAGTCGCCCCCGCCGGCTTCGAGCAGCAGCACCCTGACGTCCGGGTCCTCGCTCAGGCGATTGGCAAGCACGCAGCCGGCCGGACCGGCCCCGGTGATGATGTAGTCGTAGGTCATTCAAACGTCCTCAAAGTCAAGCGCTTCAGGCGCGGTATCATCTGTCAGGCCCCTCATCCGGCTGCCGCCACCTTCTCCCCGCAGGCGGGGAGAAGGGACTCGCGGCAACCACTCGCCACCATCTCGTCGGCGCACCTCCCCTCTCCCCGCCTGCGGGGAGAGGGCTAGGGTGAGGGGCAAATTTCACGACCGGCGAGAGGAAAATTCACAACCGCGCGATCGACAAGCCCCCATCCGCCTGGATGACAGAGCCGGTGGCGAAGCCGAATTTGCCGCTGGCGAGGCCGGCGACGATATTGCCGATGTCCTCGGGTTCGCCCCAACGGCGCATCGGCACCAGACCGCTTTCAATCAGACCGTCATATTTGCCGGAAACCGCAGCCGTCATGTCCGAGCGGATGATGCCGGGGCGTACTTCGAAGACCGCGATGCCGGTCTCGGCGAGCCTCAGCGCCAGGCCCTGGCTGAAGGCCGCAAGCCCCGCCTTGCTCATGCAATAGTCGAGCCGCTCGGGTGACGTCATCGCGGCCGAGACCGAGGTGATGTTGATGATCGAGCGCTGTGCTTGAATCTCGCTCGCCATCATCGTCTTCAGAACGGCCTGCGTGAAAAACACCGTGCCGCGCAGATTGACGCCGACGATCGTGTCGAAATTCTCCGGCTTCAGAACGAGAAAATCGCCGCGCACGATGGAGGCGATGCCGGCATTGTTGACGAGGCAGTCGATCCGGCCGAATTCCGCGAGGGCCGCGTCGACGGTCGCCTGATGGCTCGAAAGGTCGGCAAGGTCGGCGCGCAGGAAGATCGCCCGGGCACGGAGGCCGTTGAGTTCGGCGATTACGGGCGCGACACCCTCCGCATCGCCAATGCCGGTGATGGCGATGTCGAAGCCGCTCGCCGCGAGCGCCCGGGCAATACCGAGCCCGATGCCGCGGCGGCCGCCGGTGACGATCGCGACGGGGCGTGCCTTATCGGTCATGACCGCAGATCCTGTTTGACGATATGGTCGGCGACGCGCAGCGCCTGGGCCGCAACGGTCAGCGCCGGATTGACGGCCGCGGAGGTCGGCAGGAAGCCGGCATCGACGACGAAGAGATTGGGATGATCGAAGGCGCGGCAATAGACGTCGAGCGGCGCCTGGCCGGGATCGTTCCCTATCCGGATCGTGCCGCACTGATGCGAGGGCGTCCGCTTGTCGAAGGCCCGCGCGAGCACGACCGGGAAGCCGGCTTTCTTCAGCACCGCCTTCAGCTTGGCGACGAGGTCGAGATGGGCCTGCCAATTGGTGCGGACCCATTTCAGCACAATGCGCTCGCCGTCGACCATGACGCGGCTCTCCGGCGACGGCAGGTCCTCGCTCATGGCGTAGAAGTCGATGCCGCGGGCGGACACCCGATTCAAAAGCCATTCCGGCATGGCCGGCATGTTCGCCTTCAGTATCGCGCCGGAGATGCGGCCGAGAAGCTGGACATTGCCGAGCGGCGGCCCGCCCGCACCGTCGGAGAGATAGAAGTCGTTGAGGCCGAAGGTCTTCTGATACACCGAGTCGTTCCGGTACCAGGGGCTGAGCGCGATGACGGCGCTCGAATTATGGTTCATGAAGTTGCGGCCGACCTGATCGGATCGGTTGGCAAGCCCGGTCGGGTTGCTGTCGTCGGCCGAACGCAGGAGCAGTACCGCCGACTGAACCGCGCCGGCGCAGAGGATGACGAGCTTCGGCGAAAGACTGTGCTCTGCCCCGTCCCTGGCGTAGAGCACGGTCTCGATCGCCTTGCCGTCCGGGGCGGTTGCGAGCCGGGTCACGCGCGAGCCGGTCTGCAGCCGCACATTCGGAAATTTCAGCGCCGCCGCCAGCGCCGTCGTTTCGGCATCCATCTTGCCGTCGGACGAGTTCGGATGCGCGTCCCACGGCGTCTTGCCCTTGGCGAGCCAGCGCTCGATATCGACGCCGAGCGGCAGCGAATAGGGATGGAGGCCGATCTCGGCCAGGCGCTCGCGGACCATGGCGATCGCAGGTTCGTCCGGCACCGGGCCGTGAGGATAGCCGATCGAATGAGCGGGTTCCGTCGGGTCCTCGCCCAGTTTGCCTCGCACCTGGTAAAGCTGCTCTGCCTTGGAATACCAAGGCTCGAGCTCCTCATAGGAAAAGGGCCAGGCGGGGGAGACGCCGTCCCGATGCTGCATCTCCTCGAAATCCTCCCGGCGATAGCGGGTCAGCACGGCGCCGTAGAACTTCGAATTGCCGCCGACATTGTAGTAGTTGCCGGGATTGAAGCCTGGGCCGCCCGCCTCGTACCAGGTCTCCTTCGGGCGGAAATGGCCGCGCTGGAAGATCGCCCGCTGGTCGCGATTGACCGGCAGGTCCTCGATATGGGAGCCCGCTTCGAGGATCAGGATCTCGGCGCCCGAGGCAGCAAGGCCCGCAGCGACGGTTGCGCCGCCGATCCCCGATCCGATGATGACGATGTCCGGCTGGCTCTCCATCGTCTTCCTCATGCAATCCGCTTTTCGCTTTGCGGGTCGAAGAAGACGGCCTTGTCGAGATTGAAGGCGAGCCGTGACGTCTGGCCGGGCGCAATACGCGCATCGGCCCTGAGCCTTGCGACGATTTCCTTGCCGCCGAGCCGCGTGACGGCAAAGGTATCGGAGCCGGCCGGCTCGACCACCTCGATCAGGCATTCGCCTTCGGCGACGAATTGCGCATTGCGATCCGCCCCGTCCGGGTCGGTGAGCGCTTCCGGACGGATGCCGAAGACCACTTCCCTGCCGGCATAGGCGGAGAGTGCGCCGTTATGCGGCACGGCGAGTTTCAACGGTTCGGCATTCGGCCGCGCCAGCGTTACCGAGACTTGCGAGCCTGCGGTCTCTATCTGCGCTTTGAGCAGGTTCATCGCAGGCGATCCCATGAAATCGGCAACGAACATGTTGGCGGGGTTGTTGTAGATCTCCGCCGGCGTTCCGAATTGCTGCAGCACGCCGTCCTTCAGGACGGCGATCTTGGTCGCGAGCGTCATCGCCTCGATCTGGTCGTGCGTCACATAGACGATAGTCGTCTTCATGCGGTGATGCAGCCGCTTGATCTCCGTGCGCATGTCGACGCGCAGCTTCGCGTCGAGGTTCGAGAGCGGCTCGTCGAAGAGGAAGACCTGGGGATTGCGCACCAGCGCCCGGCCCATGGCGACGCGCTGGCGCTGGCCGCCGGAAAGCTGGCTTGGCTTCCGGTCGAGCAGATGGCCGATCTGCAGCATGTCGGCCACCTGCCTGATCGCCTTTTCACGCTCCTCCTTCGGAACGCCGCGGATCTCCATGCCGAAGGCGATGTTGCCGGCAACCGTCATGTTCGGGTAGAGGGCATAGGACTGGAACACCATGGCGATGTCGCGCTTCGACGGGTGCAGCCCCGAAACGGAGCGGCCGTTAATGGCGATATCGCCCGAGGTGATCGGCTCCAGTCCGGCGATCGTGTTCAGAAGCGTCGACTTGCCGCAGCCGGAGGGGCCGACGAGCACGAGGAAGCCGCCTTGTTCGATCTCCAGGTTGATGTCCTTCAGGATCTCGAGAGCGCCGTAGGATTTGCGGAGATTGGTGATCTTCAGAAACGACATGGCTTATCCTTTCACGGCGCCGGACATCAGACCGCGGACGAAATAGCGGCCGGACACGATGTAGACGATGAGCGTTGGCAGGGCGGCGAGGATCGCGCCAGCGAAGTGGACATTGTATTCCTTGACCCCCGTGGACGAGCTCACGAGATTGTTGAGGGCCACCGTCATCGGCGTCGAATAGGGCCCGGAGAACGAAGCCCCGAACAGGAAGTCGTTCCAGATATTGGTGAACTGCCAGATGACCGAGACGACGATGATCGGCCCCGACGAGGGCAGCAATATCCGCCGGAAGATCTGGAAGAAGCTGGCGCCGTCGATCTGCGCCGCGCGCACGAGCTCGGTCGGGAAGGCCTCGTAGTAGTTGCGGAAATAGAGCGTCGTGAAGCCGATGCCGTAGACCACATGTACCAGGATAAGACCCCAGATCGAACCGGCGATCCCGAGAATGCCGAGAATGCGCGCCATCGGGATCAGCACGATCTGAAAGGGAATGAAGCAGGAGAGAAGCAGCATTCCGAAGAAGACGTTCGCACCGGGGAAGCGCCACTTGGTCAGCACGTAGCCGTTGAGCGCGCCGATGATCGTGGAGATCGCCACGGCCGGAACGACCATCAGGATCGAATTGATGAAAAAGGGGCGAAGGCCCGTCGGCTGCACGCCGATCTGCGCCGTCGACCAGGCCGAAAGCCAGGGCTCGACGGTCCAGGTCCGAGGCAGGTTCAACATGCCGCCCTGCCGGATCTCGTCCAGCGGCTTGAGGGAATTCACCACCATCACATAGAGCGGCAGCAGCGAATAGAGTGCGAAGAGGATCAGCGCCGAATAGATCAGAGCGCGCGTCAGGCGGTTGTGCGAGATGACGTTCTCGGGATTGGGAGCGCCCATCAGCGTTTTCCTCCCCGGACTTCTGAATAGAGATAGGGAACGATGATCGAGAAGATCATCACCAGCATCACGATCGCCGACGAGGCGCCGATCGCCATCTGGTTTCGGGTGAAGGTATAGGAATACATGAAGGTCGCCGGCAGCTCGGTCGCCTGTCCCGGCCCGCCGCCTGTCAATGCGATGATCAGATCGTAGGCCTTGATCGCAAGATGGGCGAGGACGACGAAAGCCGAAAGAAAGACCGGCCGCATCAGGGGAATGATGATCCGCCGATAGATGGTGGGGGTCGTCGCCCCGTCGATCTGGGCGGCCTTGATGATCTCGTTGTCGACGCCGCGCAGGCCCGCCAGGAACATCGCCATGATGAAGCCGGTCGACTGCCAGACGGCGGCGATGACGACGCAGTAGATCGCGTAGTTGCGATCCTTGATCCAGTTGAACGAGAAGCTTTCCCAGCCCCAGAGATGCATGGTGTTCTCAAGCCCGATCCCGGGATCGAGGAACCATTTCCACGCGGTGCCGGTGACGATGAAGGAAAGCGCCATCGGATAGAGATAGATCGGACGAAGGAAGCCTTCGGCCCGGATCTTCTGGTCGAGCAGGATCGCCAGCGCGAGACCCAGCACCGAGCAGATGGCGATATAGAGCGTCGCGAAGATCGCCAGGTTGCTGACCGCGCGCCACCAATGCGGCAGGGCCCATAGCCGGCTGTAATTGCCCAAGCCCACGAAATTGTAGGACGGCAGCATCTTGCTGTCCGTCATCGACAGGAAGCCCGTATAGGCTATGAAGCCGTAGACGAACACCAGAACTATGAGAAAGCTGGGGGCGAGCACGAGCTTTGGCAAAAGCTCCTGCAGCCGGTTGCGGCTATCCATGTTTGCTACCACCGTATGTTTCGTTCGTGCCGCGGTCTGCCCCTCACCCTAACCCTCTCCCCGCACGCGGGGAGAGGGGACCCGGAGGGTATAGAAGGCACTCCGGAGCTCACCGCTGGTCCCTTCTCCCCGCCTGCGGGGAGAAGGTCGCGGCAGCGGGATGAGGGGCAACGTCCCTCGCTCCGCCTTACTTCGCAGCCTCGACCGCCGCGACAAGTTCGGTCACCGCCTCTTCCGAGTTGAGCTCGCCATTGAACTGGCGCGTGACCACGTCGTAGATCGCGTTCTTCACGGCAGCCGGATTGGCATGGCCATGGGCCATGGAGCCGAAAAGCGTGCCGTTGGTGTTGGCTTCCGCGAGGTCCTTGATGCCCTTCTTGCCGCAGGCGTCGAAATCGGTATCCGGAACGTCGGTGCGGGCGGGGACGGAGCCCTTGACGACGTTGAAGGCCGACTGGAAGGCCGGGCTCTCGATTGCCGAGGCCATCTGCAGCTGTGCCGGAACCTTGTCTTCCGAAACCTTGAACATCGCGAACTGGTCGGAATTGAAAGTGACCGAACCTTGCGTTCCGGGGAAGCGCATGCAGACGAAATCGGTGCCGGGCACCTTCTTCGCCTTCAGGAACTCACCCTTCGCCCAGTCACCCATGAACTGCAGGCCGGCCTTGTTCTCGATGACCATCGCCGAGGCGAGATTCCAGTCGCGGCCGGAGAAGTTGTCGTCCACATAGGAGCGCAGCTTCGTCATGCGATTGAATGCTTCCTTCATCTTGTCGCCGCCGAGCGCCGCCGGATCGAGATCGATGAAAGCCTGCTTGTAGAAGTCGTTGCCCAGCGAAAGAACCACGGCGTCGAAGATCGTCGCGTCCTGCCACGGCTGGCCGCCATGGGCGATCGGCGTGATGCCTTGCTCCTTGAACTTGTCGAGCAATGCGATCAGCTCTTCCCAGGTCGTCGGTTCCTTGGCGCCGGCCTTGTCGAGCGCGGCCTTGTTGATCCAGACCCAGTTCGTCGAGTGGACGTTCACCGGCGCGGCGATCCAGTGGCCGTCATATTTGGAGAATTGCTGCAGGGCAGCCGGGATGACCTTGTCCCAGCCTTCCTTGGCGGCGACCTCGTCCAGATTGCCCAGCGCGCCTTCCTTTGCCCAGTCGAGAATGTCGAAGCCGAGCATCTGCACGGCCGTCGGCGCATTGCCGGCGGTGACGCGGGCACGAAGCACCGTCATCGCTTCGGTGCCGCCGCCGCCGGCGACCGGCATGTCCGTCCAGGTGATGTCCTTGCTCTCCAGGTCCTTCTTGAGAACGTCCAGGGCCGCGGCTTCGCCGCCGGACGTCCACCAGTGCAGTACCTCCACATTTTCGGCTGCACGCGCGGCTGTCGCCGCCAACATCAGTGCTGCGACAGCAGTCGTCGTCATGAACTTGCGCATCGTTATCCTCCCGTTTGCAAGTTTCCGAAGCGGAACCTCCTCCGCCCTTTTCTGGTACCGCCCGGTTCCCGCGGGCGGATGGCCTGCGGCTAACATCACCCGGCCAATTCAAGACCTTACACCCTTTCGCCGATTACGAAACCTCGCCCCCTTCCCCTCCTCAGCGCGGCATCCACCAGTTGCTGCGCTGGCCGATATGCATGTTGAGCGTCTTCGTCTCCGTATAGTCCTCGACCGCATGGCGACCGAGCTCGCGGCCGAGTCCGGACTGCCGGTAGCCGCCGAAAGGCAGCTCGGATGCACCATCCATGAAGGTGTTCATCCAGACCGTGCCGGCGCGTACGCGCCGCCCGATCGTCAGGCAGGTATCGAAGTCGCGGCTCCAGACCCCGGCCGAAAGCCCGTAATCGATCGAATTGGCGATGCGGATCGCCTCTTCCGTCTTCTCGAAAGTCAGAACGGAGAGAACCGGCCCGAAGACTTCCTCCCGGGCCACGGCCATTTCGGGCCGAACGGCCGACAGGATGGTCGGCGCCATGAACTGTCCCATGCCGAGATCGAGCGTGGTGCCGCCATGGGCTATTCTCGCGCCATCGTTCGACGCCGAGGAAACATAGCCGGCAATCTTTTGCAGATGCTGCGGCGTGATGATCGCGCCGACCTGCGTTTCAGGGTCGAGCGGATCGCCGACCTTGACCTTGGCCGAGAGGCTGGCGATACGCGCCGTCACCTCCTCGGCGATATCGCGATGCAGGATCAGCCGCGAGCCGGCATTGCAGCATTCGCCGGCATTGAAATAGGCGCCGAAGACGGCCGCATCGATGAATTCGTCCAGGTTTGCGTCCGGAAAGACGATCTGCGGGTTCTTGCCGCCGAGTTCCAGCGAGACCTTCTTCAGGGTCTGCGCCGCATTCGCCATGGTCAGCCGGCCGATTCCGGTCGAGCCGGTAAAGGAGACCATGTCGACATCTGGGTGAGTGGTGAGCGGCGCGCCGGCCTCCGGCCCCGTGCCGACGATAATGTTCACGACCCCCTGGGGCACGCCGGCCGCTTGCAGGATTTCGCCGAGAACCAGCGTCGAGGCCGAGGTGAGTTCAGAGGGCTTCACCACCGTCGTGCAGCCGGCGGCAAGGGCGAAGGGAAGCTTCTGGCTGACGATCAGGAAAGGGAAGTTCCACGGCGTGATGATCGATACGACGCCGATCGGCTCGCGCAGCACGACGCCGAGCGTACCCTCCCCGAGCGTATTGTAGCTTTCGCCCGAGAGTTCGCGGGCAAGTGCAGCCGCATAGCGCCAGATGTCGGCGGCACCCGCCAATTCGCCCTTCGCCTGGCTGATCGGCTTGCCGGATTCGATCGCATCGAGAAAAGCAAGCTCATCCGCGCGCGCGGCAATCATGTCGGCGGCCCTGAGCAGGATCAACGACCGTTCCGAGGCGGTCATGCGCGGCCAGGGGCCTTCGTCGAAGGCGCGCCGTGCGGCGGCGATCGCCCGTTCGGCATCCGCTTTCGCCGCCGCCTGATAGCGGCTGACGACGACGCCGTGACCCGGCGCCACGCGCTCGATCGTGCGGCCCTCGGCGCCATCCACCCACTGACCGTCGATCAGCATCCGGAATTCGCGGATCTCGTAGTCGCCGAGCGCCTTCGGCCTCACCACTACCGTCATCACCATTCTCCCTTGAAGCGGGCTTCACGCTTTTCGCTGAAGGCTGCTACGCCTTCCTTGAGGTCGCCGGTCTTGGCGACGAGGATCGATCCCAACGCTTCCACCGCCGCCCCCTTGTCTTCGCCGCTTGCCGAGGCGATCATCAGCTTCGAGATTTCGAGCGCCGCCGGCCCGCGGGCGGCGACCCGCGCGGCGTAGTCGCGCGCCGCCTGCATGACAGCCCCGGTCTCGACCACTGCGTCGATGAGCCCCTCGGCCCTGGCTTCCGCCGCCGAGAACATCTCGCCGCCGAGCACCATGCGGCGAACGATCTGCGCGCCGAAGCGCGCGACCAGGCGCTGCGTGCCCGACCAGCCCGGCACCATGCCGAGGCTCGTCTCCGGCAGGCCGATCTTCACCTGTTTTTCGGCCAGACGTATATCCGCCGCCGCCGCGAGCTCCAGACCGCCGCCAAGCGCATGGCCGTTGAGTGCCGCGATCACCGGCATACGCAGCGTCGCGAGCCGTTCGAAAACGCGGTGGCCGAAACGCACCCAGTCATGGCCGAAGGCGGCTGGCTCCATGCCGCCCCAGGCCCTGATGTCGCCGCCGGCGGAAAAGGCCTTGCCCTCGCCAGTAAGGATCACGACGCGCACGTCGCGCTTCGCCTCGGCCGTATCGCAGGCCAAGCTGAGCTCCTTCAGCATGTCGATGTCGAAGGCGTTGAGCTTTTCCGGCCGCGCGACCGTCATGATCGCTATGGGGCCGTCGAAGTCGATGCGGATACGCTCGTCAGCCATCGTCGCCTCCCGTGAGCCGGCGCGGCGCCCTGGCAGGCAGCGTCAGGCCGATCGGTCCCTCGCCGAACAGCGCCGGATCCATCGGCTTCAGCGCGTCGGAGACGATCAGCGGAAACTCCGACTGACCAAGGATATGCGTTTCGAGATCGACGCCCGGGGCGATTTCGGTAAGCACCACGCCCTCCGGAGTCAGTTTCATCACGCAGCGCTCGGTGACATAGGTGATGTCCTGCCCCTGCTCGACGGCCCGGCGGCCGGAGAAAGTGACGTGCTCGACCGCGTTGACAAGCTTCCTGAGCTTGCCTTCCTTCTCGATCACGAGCCGCCCACCGGCGACCGCCAGCTTCGCACCCGCATTGAACATGCCCGAGAAGACGATTTTCTTCGCCCGTGCTGTTATGTCGACGAATCCGCCCGCCCCCGCCGTTACATGCGGGCGGAAGCTGAGCTTCGAGACGTTGACGGAGCCGGTGCGGTCGATCTCCAGGAAGGAGAGCAGAGAGGCATCGAAGCCTGCGCCCTGGAAATAGGTGAACTGGTACGGCGACGGCATGAAGGCGTCCGCATTGGAAGCGCAGCCGAAGGCGAAATCGAGGAGCGGCACGCCGCCGACCGCGCCCTGTTCGATGACCCAGGTCACTGCGCCGTGCAGACCCTCTTCGATGAGGATGCGCGGGACGTTTGCGGAAATGCCGAAACCGAGATTGACTGCACTGCCCGCATCGAGCTCCTGGGCGACGCGGCGCGCAATCACTTTCTGGATATTGAATTCCGGCAGTCGGAAGCTGTCGAGCGGACGGAATATCTCGCCGGAAATGGCGGGGTCGTAGAGCGTCAGCGTCGTCTGCTTCTGATCGGGATCGACGACGACATAGTCGACCAGAACGCCCGGTACGCGCACGTCATGAGGCTTCAGCGAGCCTTCCTTGGCTATTCGCTTCACCTGGGCAATGACGATGCCGCCATTGTTGCGGGCGGCAAGCGCCTGGTCGAGCGCGCCGAGATAGGCGCCCTCGTGTTCATAGGTGAGATTGCCGCGTTCGTCGGCGGTCGTTGCGCGGATGATCGCCACCTGAGGCGCGATCGCCTTGAAATAAAGCCAGTCCTCGCCCTCGAAGGAGATTTTTTTCACGACCGGTTCGGCGGCGGCTGACGCATTCATGGCGCAGCCTTCGCGTGACGGATCGACGAAGGTGTCGAGCCCCACCTTGGTCATGACGCCCGGACGCTTCGCCGCCGCCTCGCGATGCATGTCGAAGAGAATGCCGGAAGGAATATTGTAGGCAGCCACCTCGTTCGCGCCGATCATCTGCCAGATCAGCGGCGGTTCGGCGCTCGACGGACCGGAAGGATAGGAGCCGCCGATGATCTTTTTCAGGAGACCCTTCCTGGCGATATGATCCACGCCCTTGATGCCGCTCATGTCGCCGGCGGCGATCGGATGCAGCGTCGTCAGATCGCGCGGGTGTCCGGTCGCCTCGAAGCGCTCGCCGATCGCCTTCAGCATCAGGTCCGGGCAGCCGAGACCGCTGGAGGAGGAGACCGAAACGATTGCGCCGTCCGGAATCAAGCCGGCAGCTTCCGCAAGCGAAATATTTTTGCCCGTCATGCGCATCAAAGTCCCGTTTCGATCTCGACGGCACCGCCGGTGGCGGCCGCCTTGACCACCGCAAGGCCGGTGGCGAGCGACCAGACGCCATCCTCGCCACTCGCCGACGGACGGCCATTGCCCCCGATCGCTGCATGGAATGCCTCGAGCGCCGTCTCGTAGAGATTGCGGTGGTCGAGCTGCAATTCGCTCTCGCCCTCTTCATCGCGCAGCACGACCGTGCCGACAGGCCGCTGCGTCATCACGTTGCGGCCGATCAGCGATCCCGCGGTTCCGTGCACTTCGAGACCCGTCTCGGCAAATTTCGTAGTGAAGGCATCATGGAACTGGGCGATGACGCCGGAGCGGAAGCGGAGCACGCCCATGACCCCGTCCTCGAGTCCTTCCTTGCCCATGCCGGCGCTGTGGCTGATCGCGACGGCCTCGATCGGATCGTCGTTCAGAACGAAGCGCAGCGTATCGGCGTCGTGCACGGTGATGTCGAGAATGACGCCGCCGCCCGCCTCAGGCTTGTCGAGCCGCCAGCCCTGGAGGTGCGGCGGCAGATAGACGGCATGGAAAACCCGCGCCGCGATCGGCCGGCCGATCCGGCCCGCGGCGATCGCTTCCCGCATCGCCCGATGGGTGGCGGCATTGCGCAGGTGATGGTTGGTGCCGAGCACGACGCCGGCCTCGCAGGCCTTAAGCACCATTTCGCAGCCGTCATTGAGGTTCATTGCCAGCGGCTTCTCGCAGAGAACGTGCTTGCCGGCGCGGATCGCCGCGAGCGCCTGGCCGTGGTGAAGCTCGTTGGTCGTCGAGATGTAGACCGCGTCCACGTCGGGATCGCCGACGAGATCGTCGACGCTCGTCACAGCCTTTGCGATCCCGTTCTCCGCGGCATAGGCCTCTCCTCGCTCCGCGCTCGAGCTCATCACCGAGACGACGTCGCCGCCTGCGGCGCGGATGGCGCCGATCACCCATTCGCGCGCGATCGTGCTCGCTCCGATCAGTCCCCAGCGAATCATGACGAAATCTCCTTCACTCTGCGTCCGACGGCAGCACCGCAGCTCTGACGAATGGCGAGCCGAACCGGGCTGACGATCGCTTCCGGCTCGACACGGCCGCTGTTGATCTGCTTCAAGAGCAATTCCGCCGCACGCTCGCCCATGCCCTGCGGATCGACGGACACCGTGGTCAGCGCCGGCACCGCGGTCTTGGCCTCGATCACGTCATCGAAACCGATTACCGCGAAATCCTCGCCGGGCTCCAGCCGGCGCGCACGCAGCCCGTCGCAGACGCCGAATGCGACGGCATCGTTGAAGCAGAGGGCCGCGGTCGGCCGCTCCCTCAGCATCATCGCCTGCTCGATCGCCGTCACCCCGCCTGCGCGCGAGGGCGCCGAACCGATGATCAGATCGTCTGAAACCACGAGGCCCGCTTCCCCAAGGGCATCGCCATAGCCGCGCATGCGCGCTTCGAAGACCGCGGTATCGGCGAAGCCTCCGAGGAAGGCGACGCGGCGATGGCCACGCTCGACCAGATGGCGCACGGCGGCAACGGCGCCGGCGTGATTGTCCGAGGTCAAGGAGGATACACCCGCGCCGGGAATGTCACGCACGACGAGCACGACCGGAATGCCGGCGGCAACGAGCGGCGCGAGATCCGCGGCTTCCGTTCCGCGCGCCGGGGATATGATGAGCCCCGAAACCCCGTGCTCGCGCATCGAGGCGATGACCTCCCGTTGGCGGTCGAGCTTCTCGCTCGTATTGGCGAGGAACTGAACGAAACCGGCAGCCTGCACGACCTCATCGACGCCGACCGCGAGCTCCGCAAAGAAGCTGTTCGTGAGGTCGTTGACGACGATGCCGATGATCTTCGATCTCGCCTGGCGCAGATTGGCGGCGCTGCGATTATACACATAGCCGAGCTCACGGATCACTGCGTTGACCTTCGCCCGCGTCGATTCATTGACGAGCGGACTTGCCTGCAGCACGAGCGACACGGTGGACTTCGACACGCCGGCGGCGCGCGCGATGTCGACAACCGTCACCCGCTCCTTCGCCATGAACATCCTCCTGGAATTTCATCTCTTGCATTCTTAATAGTTGGAACGTTCCAATTTCGTCAAGAGGCTTCTGCTCACATTTTTGTCTGACTTCTGCCGGCGCTTGGCAACGCATGGAACTGCAGTCCCCTCCTAAGTGTCTGATCTGACTAATCCGAGAGGATTACCTATTTTCAGAAAGAGGGGATTCCAAAGGCTAGCGCCCCTACCCTGTGAGGAGAGAGTTTGATTTTCATCTTGAAATTTGGAACGGTCTAAATTATTCGATGCGATGAGCTAGAGGAGGATTTAAGCCGATGACCAGCGTTTTTCTGCCACGCCAGGACGGTTCGCTCGAAGAGTACCGGCTTCGGGGCGAACCCATCACCCGGCCCGGCGCGGTCCCTACCTTCAACCGCATCGCCTATGCGGCCGCACATGTCGTTTCCGACCCGCTTCGCGATAGCGACCCTTGGGGTAATCCGGCGATCGACTGGGAGGCGACGATGGCCTTCCGCCATCACCTGTGGGGCCTCGGCTTCAGGATCGCCGAGGCGATGGATACCGCGCAACGCGGCATGGGACTTCCATGGCCGGCGGCGCAGGAACTGATCCGCCGCTCCCTCGCCGAAGCGCGAAGCGTTCCGGGCGCCGATCTCGCCTGCGGCGCCGGTACCGACCACCTTTCGCCCGCCGACGCGCGCTCGATTGACGATGTCATTGGGGCCTACGAGGAACAGGTCCGCTTCGTCGAGGCCGAGGGCGGCCGGGCGATCATGATGGCGAGCCGGGCGCTCGCCCGCGTGGCACGTTCCCCCGACGACTACCGGCGCGTCTATGGCCGCATCCTGTCCCAGACCAGGGACAAGGTCGTACTCCACTGGCTGGGTGACATGTTCGATCCGCAGCTCAAGGGCTATTGGGGCTCGGAAAACTTCCCCCAAGCGCTGGAGACCGTGCTGGCCATCATCGGCGAGAACAGTGCAAAGGTCGAGGGCATCAAGATTTCGCTGCTCGACAACGCCAAGGAACTGGCGCTGCGCAGCCGGCTGCCGGAGGGCGTGCTCTGCTTCACCGGCGACGACTTCAACTATGCGGAACTGATCGAGGGCGACGGCGAGACGTACAGCCATGCACTGCTTGGCATCTTCGATGCCGTCGCACCGTCGGCCTCGAAGGCGCTTGCGGCCCTCGCCGAGGGTGATCTTGCGACCTTTCGCGGCGTCATCGAGCCGACCGTGCCTCTCTCGCGCAAGATCTTCGAAGCGCCGACGCAATACTACAAGGCCGGCGTCGTCTTCCTGGCCTGGCTGAACGGCCACCAGCGGCATTTCACCCTGCCGGCCGGCCTGCAATCGGCCCGCGGATTGCTCCATTATGCCGATATCTTCCGCCTGGCAGATCAGGCCAATGTGCTCGACAAGCCGGGACTCGCGGCGGCACGCATGCGCAATCTGCTGGCTGTGCTGGGGGTGGATCAGGCGGCTTAGCTCGCAACAGGCGCAGTCGGTCTTTGGGCGTGCTGGTGCCCCATACGCTCAATGCTTACGCAGGTGGGAATACACCCCTCCCCAACCCCTCCCCGCAGGTGGGAGCGGCTAGTGCCTGCGGCGATCACCTGCCCATATTCAGCCTTTGCATCTGGCGGCGCGTCGAGGCAGAGCCGGAGACAGCGCGGCAAGTTGGGCCCCTCCCACCTGTGGGGAGGGGTTGGGCAGGGGCAGGCGCCTGGCGCCTTCCGCCTCTTCAGAGAACCTAAGCCGCCAGCCCTTTCTTGGCCAGCATCGCGTCCGGGCTCGGCAGCTTGCCGCGGAAGGCCTTGTAGGCGTCTTCCGGATCGAGGGAGCCGCCGACCGAATAGATATTGTCCTTCAGCCTTGCCGCCATCGCCGGATCAAAGGGATCGCCGGTCTCCTCGAAGGCCGCGAATGCGTCGGCGTCGAGCACCTCCGACCACATGTAGGAGTAGTAGCCGGCCGAATAGCCGTCGCCGGAGAAGACGTGAAGAAAATGCGGGCTGCGGTGGCGCATGACGATCGCCTGCGGCAGGCCGATCTTCTCGAGTGTCGCCGCTTCGAGCGCCATCGGATCACCGACCGTTTCCGCCGTGTGATAGGCCATGTCGACGAGCGCCGAGGCGGTAAACTCGACCGTCGCGAAGCCGGAATTGAACGTCCGCGCCGCCAGCACCTTGTCGAGCAGCGCCTGCGGCATCGGCTCGCCGGTCCTGTAGTGCACGGCATACTTCCTGAGAATGTCCGGCACCGTCAGCCAATGCTCGTAAAGCTGCGAGGGCAGCTCCACAAAATCGCGCGCGACACCGGTACCCGAAACCGAGGGATAGGTGACGTTCGACAGCATGCCGTGCAGCGCATGACCGAACTCGTGGAACAGCGTGCGGGCGTCGTCGATCGACAGAAGCGCCGGCTTGCCCTCGGCGGGCTTGGCGAAATTGCAAACATTGTAGACGATCGGAATTTCGCCAATCGCGCCGTTCTTGAGCTTCAGCCTGTGCTGCGATTGGAAGGAGCTCATCCACGCGCCGGAGCGTTTCGAGGAGCGCGCGAAGTAATCGCCGAGAAAAAGGGCCCTAAGCCTGCCGGAGGCGTCGCGAATCTCGAAGACGCGTACGTCCGGGTGATAGGCGGGAACGCCTTTCTTCTCGGTCGCCGTGATGCCGAAGAGGCGCTGGGCAACGGCGAAGCAGGCGTCGATGATCTTCTCCAGCTGCAGATAAGGCTTCAGTTCGCTTTCCGAGAAGCTGAATTTCCGCGCCCTGAATTTTTCCGCGTAGTGGCGCCAGTCCCAAGGCATGACCTCGTGGTTGCGGCCCTCTTCGGCAATGAGCGTTGCGAGGTCCGCCTCCTCTTCGCGGGCCCGCTCCACTGCCTTATTCCATACCTGCATCAGCAAGCCGTTCACGGCCTCGGGCGTCTTCGCCATGGTGTTGTCGAGCTTCAGCGCCGCGTAATTTTCATAGCCGAGCAGTTTCGCCTTCTCCGCCCGCAGAGCGAGCGTTTCGGCGATGATGCCGCGATTGTCGGTCTCGCCGCCATTCTCGCCGCGCGCCGTCCAGGCCCTGAAAGCCTGTTCGCGCAGTTCCCGTCTTTCGGAGAAGGTCAGGAACGGCTCGATGATCGAGCGCGACAGCGTGACCGCGTATTTATCTTCCTCGCCGCGCTCGCGCGCCGCCGCCGCCATCGCATCTCTCAGGAAATCGGGAATCCCCGCCAGGTCCTCTTCGCTCGACAGCAGGAGCGCCCAGTCCTTCTCGTCCGCGAGAACGTTCTGCCCGAACCTGGCGCCGAGACCGGCGAGCTTCTCGTTGATCGCCGCGAGGCGCTCCTGCTCGGGCTTGCGAAGCTTGGCCCCCGCCTTCACGAAACTCTTCCAGTGCCGTTCCAGAACGCGCATCGCCTCGACATCGAGGCCGAGCTCTTCCCGTTGCTCCCATAATGCGTCGATGCGACCGAAGAGTGCCGGATTGGTGCCGATCTTCGAATAATGACGCGACATCTTGGGCGCGATCTCGCGCTCCAGCGCCTGGATCACCTCGTTGGTATGGGCGCCGGCCTTGCTCCAGAAGAGAGCGGATACGCGCGAAAGTTCATCGCCGGCAATTTCCAGGGCGCCGACGGTGTTATCGAAGGTGGGCTCCTCCGGATTGTTGGCGATGGCGTCGATCTCCGCCTCGTGGCTCGCCAAGGCCGCATCGAAGGCAGGCGAGAAATCCTCGTCCATGATCGCCTCGAACCGCGGCAGGCCCTCGTGTCCGGTCCAGTTAACGAGGGCGGGATTGAGCGAAGCGGTGTCGGTCATCAGGATTCCTTTCGAATGCGGGAGAGCGGCGGAAGCCGCGAAGCAGGTGCTTGAAGTGGTCGATCGGCGCCGGACCGTCAAGGTTTGCGCAGGCCGAAAAGGCCGGGCGCTGCGTGCCAGATCGCCTGCGCTGCGAAGCCGATGAAGAGCAATCCCGACAGCCGGACGATCGTCAGCTCGTGGCGGCGATAGAAACGGCGCACAACGGAAGCGCCGATAATCGCGATAAGGATGACGTCGGCTACCAGGAAGCCGATCAGCGATACGGCGAGCAGCATCGGCAACGCCGTGAATTCCAGCGCATTGGCGGAGCCTGCAAGAAGCGCCGTGAAGGTCGCGAGCGCGACCGGATATCCCTTGGGATTGGTGAGCCCGAAGACAAGTCCACGCCGGAGCGGCCGCTCCACGACCAACAGGCTCTTGTTATCGCCCCTCGGGCGGGCGGTAAGCGCGGTCCAACCGATCCAGGCGAGATAGGCGCCGCAGAGGAGCCCGAGAACGTCGAAGAGCGCAGTGCCGATGGATCGGGCGCCGACGATGGCGACGAGCGCCAATGTCGACCAGAGAATGTCGCCGGCAAGATGACCACCCATGAAGAGCGCGCCGGCCCTTCGGCCCTGGCCCGCTCCGATGCCCAGAAGCGCCAGGAAGGCGGGGCCGGGGATCAGTGTGTAGGAAAGCGCTGCGAGAAAGGCACCGAAAAGAAGCGTTTCGGACATGGCGAAATCCCCGGTTGAGTGCAGCCATTCGAGCGCCGGCGCGCGGTTCCGTCAAGCGGAAACAGGGTGACGGTGACGCCGGAGCACGCACAATTATTTCGCGGGCGCAATTTCTCTCGATACGAAGTTGCGCTAAGAACCCGGCAGAGTTTTCACCCGAGAAGGACTTTCCATGACTGTGCGCAATCTCTTCCTTCTGCCCGGCGACGGCATCGGCCCGGAAGCCATGGCGGAAGTCCGCAAAATCATCGCTTACATGAATGCCGAGCGGGACGCCGGCTTCGTGACGGACGAGGGACTTGTGGGTGGGTCCGCCTATGACGCCCATGGCGCGGCGATCTCCGAAGGGGATATGGCGAAGGCGCTTGCCGCCGATGCGGTGCTCTTCGGTGCCGTCGGCGGACCGAAATGGGATGCGGTGCCCTACGAGGTGCGGCCGGAAGCCGGCCTCCTGCGCCTGCGCAAGGACCTCGAGCTGTTCGCAAACCTGCGCCCGGCCATCTGCTACCCGGCGCTCGCCAACGCATCGTCGCTGAAGCCCGAGCTGGTCGAAGGCCTCGACATCCTCATCGTGCGCGAGCTGACGGGCGGCGTCTATTTCGGCGAGCCCAAAGAGATCATCGATCTCGGCAACGGCCAGAAGCGCGGTATCGACACGCAGGTCTACGACACCTACGAGATCGAGCGCATCGCCGGCGTCGCCTTCGAACTCGCCCGCACCCGCAGCAATCGCGTCTGCTCGATGGAAAAGCGCAATGTGATGAAGTCGGGCGTACTCTGGAACCAGGTCGTGACCGAGACGCACAAGGCGAAATATTCCGACGTCCAGCTCGAGCACATGTTGGCCGATGCCGGCGGCATGCAGCTCGTGCGGCAGCCGAAGCAGTTCGACGTGATCGTCACCGACAATCTCTTCGGCGACATGCTGTCCGACGTCGCCGCCATGCTGACCGGCTCGCTCGGCATGCTGCCCTCCGCCTCGCTCGGCGCACCGGATGCCAAGACCGGCAAGCGCAAGGCGCTCTACGAGCCGGTGCACGGCTCGGCGCCCGACATCGCCGGCAAGGGCGCCGCCAACCCGATCGCCATGATCGCTTCCTTCGCCATGTGCCTGCGCTACTCCTTCAACCTGGTGAAGGAAGCCGACGACCTGGAGAAGGCGATCGCCAACGTGCTCGATCAGGGCATCCGCACCGGCGACATCATGGCGGAAGGCTGCCGGAAGGTCGGTACCGCCGAGATGGGCGACGCGATCCTCGCCGAGTTCAAGAGCCTCTCGGCCTGACGACTGCGCTTTCGCGCGTCCCGGATAATCCCTGAATGGACGGCACCTCCGGCTTTGCCGGGGGTGCTCCGCGTTTGCGGGGTCTTGATTTTGCCGGCCGCGCCTTCACATCCATAAGGCGAAGGAAGGAGCAAAATGAACCGACCGCTTTCACTGACCGTCTGGATCTGGCTGATGACGGGTGTCCTCGTCGTCGCCTTCACCCCTTTCGATCCGCATCTGTCCGAATGGGCGCAAGGTCTGCCGGAGGAGATCGTCGGCTTCAATCGCGCCATCACCGATATCGGCACCTTCGCCTGGATGATCTACAGTTCGGCCTCGTTGCTGCTGATCGCCTTCGTCGTAAGGCGATCCTCCGCGCGCGACACCTTGCGGCAGAGGGCGCGTGCGGCGCGCAATCTTTCCGCCTATTTCCTGCTGACGATCGGCACGGCGAGCGCGCTGGTGCACGGCCTGAAATTCCTGATCGGCCGCGCCCGTCCCGAACTTCTTGCAGATTACGGCCCCTACAGCCTCACGCCCTTTACCGGCGACACGCTGTTCGAAAGCTTCCCGTCGGGACATTCCACCGCGGCCGGCGCCTTCTTCGGCGCCTTCGCGATGGTGATGCCGCAGCTTCGGCCGCTGTTTTTGCTGCTGGCCCTGCTTGTCGGCATCTCGCGCGTCGTCGTCGGAGCGCATTACCCGAGCGATGTCGCCGCCGGCCTGCTGCTCGGGCTCTGGGTCGCGCTGATGATGGCTTTCGTCTTTGCCCGCCAGGGCTGGCTGTTCAAGCGCGGCGCGGCCGGCTGGCCTGTGCTGAGGCATGTGGAGCACAAGTCCAAGTAAAGTAAACCGAAAAAAAGCCGGCGCGGAAGCCGCGCCGGAGTCAGGAGAGCTGTTGAGTAGCGGAATGGGAAACACGCTCCCCATCCCGCTCCCGTCCGCCGGCTCACTCCATAGTGTGGATATCCCGGTCCTTCGTCTCGGGCAGGAACAGAAGACCGATCACCAGCGTGATGCCCGCGAAAACGATCGGGTACCAGAGGCCGTAGTAGATATCGCCCTTTGCCGCGCTCATCGCGAAGGCCGTTGCCGGAAGCAGCCCGCCGAACCAGCCATTGCCGATATGGTAGGGCAGCGACATGCCGGTATAGCGGATGCGGGTCGGGAAGAGTTCGACGAGCAGCGCCGCGATCGGGCCGTAGACCATCGTCACATAGATGACGAGCACGGTCAGCACGGCAATGATCACCGTCCAGTTGACGCGGGCCGGGTCGGCCACCATCGTGAAGGCACCGCCCTTGTCTATGTTAAAGACCGCCATTTCGGTGGCGCTGCCGACTTCTTCCTGGGTGAGCAGCTTGTCGGCGACGAGCTTGTCGGCCGGCACCATGGTCTTTTCGCCGGCGCGCACGGCAGAGGCGTCGAGGGCAAGTTCCGGATTGGCAGCGACGAAGGCGTCGAGCTTCGATTCCGGAACCTTGGCAGCACCGCGCACCAGCGGATAGCCAGAGGCCTGCAGCGCCATGTTGATCTGCTTGCCGAAAGCCGCTTCCTCGGCCTTCGCCCGGTCGCCGGCCGCAATAGCGTCATAGCTGGTGATCGTCGTTTCTCCGATCTTCACCGTCGCCGGCGTACCCGCAGCCGCCGTGGTCACGACGTCATAGGGAACCGAGTTCCTGGTCAGGAAGGCGGTGGCGATGTCGCAGGAGGTGGTGAACTTCGCCGTGCCCGTCGGGTTGAACTGGAACTTGCAGTCGCCCGGAGCCGCGGTGACGGTGGCGCGAACGCTCTGCTGCGCTTCCGCAAGTGCGGGGTTGCCGGCCCAGGTCAATGCCTTGAACAGCGGGAAATAGGTGAGCATGGCAAGCAGGAGGCCCGCCATGATGATCGGCTTGCGGCCGATCTTGTCCGACAGCCAGCCGAAGAAGACGAAAAAGCCCGTGCCGAGAAGGAGCGAGGCGGCAACCATCAGGTTTGCCGACTGGCCGTCTACCTTCAGAATGCTCTGCAGGAAGAAAAGCGCGTAGAACTGGCCGGAATACCAGACCACAGCCTGGCCGACGACCGCGCCGAAGAGCGCCAGAAGGGCAATCTTGGCGTTGCGCCAATGGCCGAAAGCTTCCGTCAGCGGCGCCTTCGAACCCTTGCCCTCTTCCTTCATCTTCTTGAAGGCAGGAGACTCGTTCATCTTCAGGCGGATCCAGACGGAGACGCCGAGAAGCACGAAGGAGAGCAGGAAGGGTATGCGCCAGCCCCACTCGGCAAAAGCTTCCTTACCCAGCAAGTACTGGACCAGAAGGATAACCACCAGCGACAGGAAGAGACCGAGCGTCGCCGTCGTCTGGATCCACGAGGTGAAATAGCCGCGGCGACCGTGCGGCGCATGTTCTGCCACATAGGTCGCGGCACCCCCGTATTCACCGCCGAGCGCAAGGCCCTGCAGGAGGCGCAGCGCGATCAGGATGATCGGCGCAGCGATGCCGATCGACGCGGCACCGGGCAGGACGCCGACGAGGAAGGTCGACAGGCCCATGATCAGGATGGTGACGAGGAATGTGTATTTGCGGCCGACGAGGTCTCCCAGGCGGCCGAAAACCAGCGCGCCGAACGGCCGAACAAGGAAGCCGGCGGCAAAGGCGAGAAGCGCAAAGATGTTGCGCGTGGTCTCGGGATACTGACTGAAGAAGGTTGCACCGATATAAACGGCAAGCGAACCGTAGAGATAGAAATCGTACCATTCGAAGACGGTACCGAGCGACGAGGCGAAGATGACCTTCTTCTCCTCGCCGGTCATCGGGCCGGCTTTTGTGCCGCCCGCTGTCACGACGTTTGCCATTTTGATATCCTCCACTCCAAAATCTGTCTATTGGAGCGCCCATTCCCCGGCCCCGACATTCCTCCCTGAACGTCGGGTCCCCTTTGACATCCGGGCGTGGTGCGCCTCGCAGCAAGATGTCAGAAAAGTGGCACGCGAGGCAGGGATGCTTTGGGCTTATGACTTTCGTCTAATGCCGTGATCAGGATGAGGGAAATGCTCGCCGTGCCTCCGCGGCTTGACTCTTGCCGAAAAGCCGGTAAGAGCAGCGGCGAACGAGGAAACCGCCATGGGACCGAATGGTTCGTCCATCGCTGCGCTGAATTTGCCGGCCCATGCCGGGCGGATAAGCCATTTCTCGCTCGCCCGCAAAACCACGGCCAAAACGACGACGAAAACCGTCTGACGTCTCTGGCCCTCCGCTCTCTCCCCGGTAAGGCCGGGGACAGGAACTTCGCGGTCGGACCGCGCGGTTTCCCCCTCCACCAGACGAGGAGAGACAGAAAGAGAGCTTAGATCATGGGTTTCAAAATTGCTGTCGCAGGCGCCACCGGCAATGTCGGCCGGGAGATGCTGAACATTCTTTCCGAACGCGGCTTTCCCGCCGGCGAAGTGGTGGCGCTCGCCTCCTCGCGCTCGGTCGGCACCGAAGTCTCCTACGGCGACAAGACGCTTAAAGTGACGAATCTCGATACCTATGATTTCTCCGACACCGACATCTGCCTGATGTCCGCCGGCGGCGCCGTCTCGCAGAAATATTCGCCGAAGATCGGCCGGGAGGGTTGCGTCGTCATCGACAATTCCTCGGCCTGGCGCTACGACGCCGATGTTCCGCTGATCGTACCGGAAGTCAACGCGGACGCGATCGCGCAGTTTTCCAAGAAGAACATCATCGCCAATCCGAATTGCTCGACGGCGCAGCTCGTGGTTGCGCTCAAGCCGCTGCATGACCACGCCAAGATCAAGCGCATCGTCGTTTCTACCTACCAGTCGGTTTCCGGCGCCGGCAAGGACGGCATGGACGAGCTCTTCAACCAGACCCGCGCTGTCTTCGTCGCCGATCCGATCGAGAGCAAGAAGTTCACCAAGCGTATCGCCTTCAACGTCATTCCGCACATCGACGTCTTCATGGAAGACGGCTACACCAAGGAAGAGTGGAAGGTTTTGGCCGAAACCAAGAAGATGCTCGACCCGAAGATCAAGGTGACCTGCACGGCCGTGCGCGTTCCGGTTTTCATCGGCCATTCGGAATCGGTCAATATCGAGTTCGAGAACGAGATCACCGCCGACGAGGCACGCGAGATCCTGCGCGAAGCGCCGGGCTGCCTGGTCGTCGACAAGCATGAGAACGGCGGCTATGTGACGCCTTACGAATGCGCCGGCGAAGACGCGACCTATATCTCGCGCATCCGCGAGGATGCCACGGTCGAAAACGGCCTCAACATGTGGATCGTCTCGGACAACCTGCGCAAGGGCGCGGCGCTCAACGCGGTGCAGATCGCAGAGCTGCTGGTCAACCGCGGTCTGATCAAGCCGCGCAAGCAGGCGGCTTGAGCGGCCCCGGTCGAGCAAAATATAAGCCCCGCCTGCCTCGTCACGGCGACAGGCGGGGTGGCAGTTCGTCTGCGGGCAATGGATTCACGTGAAACCATCGTGCCGGCGACGGAGCGGATAACGAAGCGGGAATTTCGAAGGCAACGAATTCGGGCAATCGACGGGGTATCTATGTCTAGGGTGAAGAGCGCAGCAGCGGGCCTGGCGGCCCTGATCTCAACCGTAATTCTTCCGGCGGCCGCCTCTGCGGCGCAGTGCGGCAATGACGGCAGCGGCTTCTCCGCCTGGCTGTCGGAATTCAAGCGCGAAGCCGCCGGGAACGGCATCAGCCCTTCGGTGGTCGACCAGGCGCTCGCCAACGTCTCCTACAGCAGGGCGACGATCCGCGCCGATCGCGGCCAGAAGAGCTTCAAGCTGTCGCTCGACCAGTTCATGCAGAAGCGTGGCGGTCAGGTAATCATTTCGCGCGGCAAGAAGCTGCGGGCGCAGAATGCCAGGCTCTTCCAGAGCATCGAGCAGCGTTACGGCGTTCCGGCCGGCCCATTGATCGCCATCTGGGGCATGGAGACCGGCTTCGGCTCGTTCCTGGGCAAGGAACACACGCTTTCCGCCGTCTCGACGCTCGCCTATGATTGTCGCCGCTCGGATTATTTCACCAACCAGCTTTACGCCGCCCTGCAGCTCGTCGAGCGCGGCGACCTCAGCCCGGCCGCCCGCGGGGCGGCCCACGGAGAGATCGGGCAGACGCAATTCCTCCCGGTGAACGTGCTGAAATACGGTGTGGACGGCGACGGCAATGGCCATGTCGACATGGTCCGCTCCAAAGCGGATGCGCTTGCCTCGACCGCGAATTTCCTGCGCGGCCATGGTTGGCAGCCGGGCGGCGGCTATCAGCCGGGCGAGGTCAACTTCGCCGCCATCCAGGGCTGGAATGCCGCCAGCGTCTATCAGCAGGCGATCGCCATCATCGGCGCCGAAATCGACGGCAACTGACACAAAGACTCCTCGGGCTTAACCTCAGGACTAACCCTCTCCCCGCATGCGGTGAGAGGGTCGAGTTCGGCGCCGCGAATCCCCTTCGCCCCGCTTGCGGGGAGAAGGTGCCGGCAGGCGGATGAGGGGCCCGACTGGCGACCCTTACTTTCCCGGTCGGGAAAAATCGCCGGTCTTCGCGTCCATGACCCAGAGCTCGCCGGTCGAGATGTCGAACCATGCGCCGTGGAGACGAAGCTTTCCCTTCGACTCGAGAACGTTCACGCAGGGGAACGTCCTCAGATTGGCGATCGAATTGCGGATCGAGACCCGCTCGAGCGCACGCTGCCGTTCCGCCTGAGTCATCACGTCATTGCTCTGGATCTGCTCGGCGGCCGGTTTCAGGAGGTTCATCCAGCGGCCGATGAAATCGCCCGGGGAGAGGGGTTCGGCGTCCGGGTCGAGGGCCGCCTTTATGCCGCCGCAGCGCCCGTGGCCCATGACCACGATGTTGGTGACCCGCAGCGACTGGACCGCGAATTCGAGCGCGGCCGAGGTCGAGTGATAATGTCCGTCCGGTTCGTATGGCGGCATCATGTTGGCCACGTTGCGCACGACGAAGAGTTCTCCCGGGCCGGCATCGAAGATCGTTTCGGGTGCGGCGCGGGAGTCGCAACAGGCGATGACCATCGTCTTCGGTTTCTGACCGCTCTCGGCAAGCGTTTTGTAACGCTGCTGCTGTTCGTTGAAACGACCGCTCATGAAATTGCGGTAGCCGGTCAGAAGATGTTCCGGAAAGCCCTGTATATCCATCGGTAACCCCGTGTCATCCACTCGTTCCTGCTGCATCGTCCTGGTGCTCCTGTCTTTGATCGGCATTCAAGGAAACATGCGGGTGGCATGTCTGAAAGACGCACCGGAAACCATGAAGCGTCGAACTGTTACAGCGGGCTCCGGCCATCTGAAAGGGTGAAATGCATCCATGAGGCATTTCTTCCGTATCTGATACTATTTCTTTCGCGCCTGGCTCGGATGCATGAGGCGGCGCATCTGCACCATCGCCATCGGTGTCGCCAGGCTCGATGCATCCTGTTCGAGGGTCAGCTCGTCGGAATCGCGCTTGCGGCTTCTCGCGATGATCTCGTAGACGCTGGCGGTGGCCATCTGCAGCGCGCGTTCCTCCGGAAGCCCCTCCAGGAGGCGCGCCAGGAATACGGCCGAGAGGAGATCGCCGGTGCCGTTCGGAGGATTGTCGATCAGGCGGTGCTCCGCAAGCAGCGCATGGCGTCCGGACAGGTAAAGATTGCCCGTGCCGCCGCTCATCATCGGTATCGCCGATGTCACCAGCACGAGTGAGGGCCCGAGATCGACCGCCGCGTCGAGGATGGCCGCATTCGTCTCGAGCGAAGCACCTGCCAACCAGGAGAGCTCGAACCGGTTGGGGGTGGCGAGCGTCGCAAGCGGCAGCAGCAGGTCGCGGATGGCGCTGGCGATCTCCACCGGGACGTAGAGGCCCCCCGCATCCCCAAGAATCGGATCGCAGGCATAGAAGAGCGCGGGATCGCGCCGGCGCAGCGCCTCCACGAGGCCGGCAACGGCCGCCGCCTGTCCGGGGGATCCCAGATAGCCGGACAGCACCGCGCGCACCTCGCCGATCCAGGGCGCAGCGACGAGATCGTCGATGATCGAGCGGAAGTCCTCGTCCGGCATGGTCACCCGCGTTGACCGGCCGTGCCCCGGATGCCAGGGAAGCACGACCGTCGGCAAGGCCCACACCCGGTGGCCGAGCATTTCCAGCGCGAAGACGGCAGCCCGGTTGCCGACCGCGCCGCGCACCACATGACTCGAAATGACGATGACGGCACCGGGGGCGGCAGGCGTGTCGGACATTGGGAGACCCCATTATTCAGTTTCGAAGTGTGATCGCTCGCCCCTCACGGCCTGTCAACAGCTGCTCTCGCAGACCACGCGTACAGAAACTTCGGCGTTTTCGTTCGTTTTTGCGGTTTTTCGGGAAATTTTTGCAAAATTGCCTTCGATTTAAATGGATTTAGGTCGAATCTGCGTGATTTTCTCCGGAATCCGGCTCCATTTTGCCGAAATCCATCATAAAAACGGTCGCCATTGGGCATGGTTCTGGTAGGTTCAACCATCATGAGTGGAGAGCGATTTCATGGGCGTGAAGCATAATCCGAAGCGGGATCGGCACATCGATGCGGCCCGGGCGGCAGGGTCCAGATTCGGGGCCGAGACACTGCCGCCGGAAATCCTCTTCGGCGGAGCGAGCAACGATGACCTCGACCGTTATACGCCGGAGATGCTGGCGCTCACCGCTGCCCACGCACGCAGCGAGCTCGCGCGCTGGGACGGCGGCAAGCCGCAGGTCTCGGTGGAGACGGTAGCAGGGGTCGCACCGGGTGGTATCGACGTTTCGATCATCGCGATCACCGAACGAAACATGCCCTTCCTTTACGATTCGGTGATGGGAGAGGTGACGAGCACCCACCGCGACATCCACCTGGCGATCCACCCAATTCTGGTGATGCAATCCGGCGAGCCCGTGAAGCTGTTCGATCCGGACGAGGAAAGCGCGCCCGAGCACCGCGTCAGCCATATCCAGATCCACTTGAGCAGGCTGACACCGCTCGAGGCACGCTCGCTGAGCAAGCGCATCTCGGATGTGCTGGAGCAGGTTCATCAAGCCGTACACGACTGGCCGGCAATGACCGCTTTGCTCGACCAGGCAATGCGGGAGCTCGAGGACTACAACGCTTCCCGCAAGAAGAGCGACCGCGACGAGGCGCTGGCCTTCCTTCGCTGGCTAAGGGACAGCAACTTCACCTTCCTCGGCATGCGGGAATATACCTATTCCGGCAAGGGCGAACGGGCGACGGTCGAGCGCGGCAAGGGCAGGGGGCTCGGCATCCTGTCCAATCCTGACGTGCGGGTCCTGCGCCAGGGCAAGGATGCGGTGCTGACGACGCCGGAAATTCTCGCCTTCCTGGAGGGGCCCGATTTCCTGATCGTCACCAAGGCCAATGTGAAGTCGGTCGTCCACCGGCGTGCCCATATGGACTATATCGGCATCAAGCGCTTCGACGGCTCCGGCAACGTCGTCGGCGAGCTGCGCATCGTCGGTCTGTTCACCTCGACGGCTTACACGCGGCAAGCGTCGGAGATCCCGCTGCTCAGGCACAAGATCGAGAAGATCGTCGATCATTTCGGCTATGATCCGCAGAGCCATTCCGGCAAGACGCTGGCGAACACGCTGGAAGCCTATCCGCGCGACGATCTTTTCCAGATCGACGTCGGGCTTCTCGCCGCCTTCTGCGAACAGATCAACGAGCTCGGCGACCGGCCGCGGGTACGGGTGCTGCCGCGCATCGACCATTTCGACCGCTTCGTTTCGGTCATCGTGTTCGTGCCGCGCGAGCAATATGATTCCGATGTCCGCGAAAAGATCGGCGACTATCTGAAGACGGTCTATGACGGCCGGGTCTCGGCCTATTACCCGGCCTTTCCCGAAGGCGGGCTTGCACGCGTCCATTTCATCATTGGACGCTCCGGCGGCAAGACGCCACGGGTTCCCCAGGCGAAGCTCGAAGAGGCGGTCCGTGCCATCGTCACCCGCTGGATCGATCGGTTCAATCTGCTCGCCCGCAAGGAGGGCACGGAGCTATCGGTCGGGGAGGCCTATCAGGCGGCCTTCACGCCCGCAGAAGCCTATGGCGACCTCGGAGACATCGCCGCCTGCACGGCCGGCGACCCGATCCGCATCTCCTTCTATCACCGGCACCAGGAGCGGCCGGATACGCTGGAACTGAAGATCTTCCATGCCGACACGCCCGTTTCGCTGTCGCGCCGCGTGCCCCTTCTCGAAAATCTCGGCTTCCGTGTCATCAGCGAGCAAACCTACGATATCGGCGTGCACGTCCATGGGGACGAGCCCCGCGAGGTCGTCCTTCACGACATGGAACTGATCCATCGCGACGGACACACGCTCAACCTCGCCAGGATCGGCCAGGCACTGGAGGAGGCCTTCCTCGCGGCCTGGAACGGCACGACGGAGGACGACAATTTCAACCGGTTGGTCCTGCTTGCCGGGCTCACCGCCCGCGAAATCACGGTACTGCGCGCCTATGCGCGCTATCTGCGCCAGGCCGGCATCACCTATTCCCAAGGCTATATCGCCGATACCTTGAACAAATATCCGACGATCGCCGCCGATATCTTCCGTCTCTTCTCCACGCGCATGGATCCGACGACTGAGGTTAAGGCGCGCACGAAGAAATGCAACGCCTTGCTGGCCGGCATCGAGGAGGCGCTGTCGGCCGTGCCCAGCCTCGACGAGGACAGAATCCTGCGCCGCTACGTCAATGCGGTCCAGTCGACGCTCCGAACGAACTATTTCCAGAAGGACGCCGAGGGCAGGCCGCGCGCCGTTCTTGCCTTCAAGCTCGATCCGAAGCAGCTCGAAGGCCTGCCGGAGCCGCGGCCTTTCCGCGAGATTTTCGTCTACGGCACGGAGGTGGAAGGCGTCCATCTGCGCTTCGGCAAGGTGGCGCGCGGCGGGCTTCGCTGGTCCGACCGGGCGCAGGATTACCGGACGGAGGTGCTCGGTCTCGTCAAGGCGCAGCAGGTGAAGAACGCCGTCATCGTTCCGGTCGGCGCCAAGGGCGGCTTCTATCCGAAACAGCTGCCCCTAGGCGGCAGCCGCGACGAGGTCTTCAAAGCGGGAACCGAAGCATACAAGACCTATATCCGCACGCTACTCTCGGTCACCGACAATATCGTCGGCCAGGAGGTCGTTCCCCCCGAGGACACCTTGCGGCTCGACGGCGACGACCCCTATTTCGTCGTTGCCGCCGACAAGGGAACGGCAACCTTTTCCGACACGGCGAATGCGCTCGCCCAGGAAGCGGACTTCTGGCTGGACGACGCCTTCGCTTCAGGCGGCTCCGCCGGCTACGACCACAAGAAGATGGGGATCACCGCGCGCGGCGCGTGGGAGGCCGTCAAGCGGCACTTCCGCGAAATGGACGTCGACATCCAGACGACGCCCTTCACCGTTGCCGGCGTCGGCGACATGTCGGGCGACGTCTTCGGCAACGGCATGCTGCTCTCGGAAAAGATCCGGCTGATCGCCGCCTTCGATCACCGCGATATCTTCATCGATCCCGAGCCGGATATCGATCTCTCCTTTGCCGAGCGCAAGCGAATGTTCGCGCTTCCGCGCTCCAGCTGGCAGGATTATGACCGAAAGGCGCTCTCGCCCGGCGCGATGATCATTTCGCGTTCGGAAAAACTGGTGACACTCACCCCCGAAGCGATGGCGGCGATCGGCATCGACAAGCCGAAGGCGACGCCCTTCGAGATCATGAGCGCAATCCTGAAGAGCCCGGTCGACCTGCTCTGGTTCGGCGGCATCGGCACCTATGTGCGCGGCACCAACGAGACGGATGCGGAGGTCGGCGACCGCGCCAACGACGCGATCCGCGTCTCCGCCGAGGACGTGCGGGCGCGCGTGATCGGCGAGGGGGCCAATCTCGGCGTCACCCAGAAAGGCCGGATCGGCTTCTCGCTCAATGGCGGGCGCTGCAACTCCGATGCCATCGACAACTCGGCCGGCGTCAATTCCTCCGACGTCGAGGTCAACATCAAGATCGCGCTTGCCTCGGCCATGCGCGACGGCCGCCTGACGCGACCCAAGCGGAACACGCTTCTGGCGTCGATGACGGACGAGGTGGGACATCTCGTGCTGCGCAACAACTACCAGCAGTCGCTGGCGATCTCGCTCACGGAAATGCAGGGCCTCGCCAACCGCACGCCGCTGGCGCGGCTGATGGCGCGGCTGGAGGCCGACGGTCACCTCAACCGGAAGGTCGAGACCCTGCCGACCGACCAGGCGATGAGCGAGCGCTACCAGGCGGGCCGGCCGCTCACGCGCCCGGAGATCGGCGTGCTGCTCTCCTATGCGAAACTGGTGCTCTTCGACGAGCTGATCGTCAGCGAGCTTCCGGACGACCCATATTTCACGGCGACCCTGGAGCGCTACTTTCCCGCAAAGATGCGCAAGGCCTATGCCGGCGACATTCACGGGCACCGGCTGCGCCGCGAGATCATCGCGACCGTGCTCGCCAACGAAACGATAAACCGCGGCGGCCCCGCTTTCGTCTCGACGCTGACGGATGCCACCGGCTTCCTCTCCGCCGACGTCGTGAAGGCAGCGGTTCTGGCCCTGGATGGCTTCGATCTGCCGCGCATCTACGGCGAGATCGACGCGCTCGACAACAGGATCAGCGGCTCGATCCAGAACAGGCTCTATCAGGAGGTGGGTCGTATCTTTGCGCTCGTCGCCGAAAGGGCGCTGCGCACCCGCGCCTCCGAGGGCTCCGTGGCCGAAGCGGTTGCCCGGCTTCGCGACGGGCTGCAGAAGCTGCGCGGCACCATGCGGGCGGCGATATCCAGGGAGGGTGCCGAGGAAGCGCGCCTGAGGGCCGCTGGCTTCATCGAAAACGGCGTGCCGGCAAAGCTTGCCGAGGAAATCGCCGAACTGTCGCTCATGACCCTGGTCCCTGAAATCATGCAGATCGCCACGGTAACCGGCGAGCCGCTGAGCCGCACCGCCCAGGCCTATTTCACCGTCACAGAAGGCCTGAGAATCAATCGCCTGCTGGCGGCTGCCGACCGCGTGCCCGCCACCGAGCAGTTCGAATCGATGGCGCTCTCGCGGGCGGTCGGCGATATCGGCACCGCACGCCGCGATATCACAATCGCCGCCTTGGTCGAGCATAAGGGCGAACGAAACCCCGTTCTCGCCTGGCAGGACCGGGATCGCCAACGCGTCGCCACCGTCGGCGACCAGCTGAGGCTCCTGACCGAAAAGGGCGAAACGACGCTCGCCAAGGTCACTGTCGCAGCTGGTCTCCTTAGCGATCTTGCACGCGGCTGGACGAAATGACACAGTCCCTCCGGCCGTAACTCAGCCGGAGGGACTGATTCCGATCCGGTTGAAGGTTGTTCTTCATTGCCCTGCCCGCCGCCTACGAAGGCGGAGCGCTTGCGCAAGTGCCGGGGAGGGATGAAGTGGACATCGCGGCCGGGCGAATGGAGAAGCGACCTCGGACTTCGCGTCTCGGCATTGCCGGCTGGATGCTGTTCGACTGGGCGGCGCAACCCTTCTTCACCGTCATCACCACCTTCATCTTCGCACCCTATTTCGTTTCGCGGCTAACGGCCGATCCCGCACATGGGCAGACGGTCTGGGGCTATACGCTGACCATCGCGGGGATCGTGATTGCTCTGCTTTCGCCGGTCCTCGGCGCCATTGCCGATGCGGCCGGCCCACGAAAGCCGTGGATCGCCTTTTTCGCCGCCGTGAAGATCATCTCGCTCGCCCTTCTGTGGAACGCGGCACCGGGCTCGTCCCTGATCTATACGGCGCTCCTTCTGGCGCTGGCGACCGTGGCCGCCGAATTTTCCATCGTCTTCAACGATTCGATGATGACCCGGCTCGTGAGCGAAAAGGAAGTGGGCCGCATCTCCAACATCGCCTGGGGCCTCGGCTATCTCGGCGGCATGATCGTGCTGATCGCCGTGGTCGCGCTGATTGCCGGAAGCCCGCAGACAGGCAAGACGGCGATCGGACTCGAACCTCTGTTCGGGCTCGATCCGGCAAAGGGCGAAGACGCCCGGATCACCGGCCCCATTTCCGCCGCCTGGTACCTCGTCTTCATCCTGCCGATGTTCCTCTTCACGCCGGATGCGACCAGGGCCACCATGTCGATGGCGAAAGCGACCGCTCGGGGCTTCCAGGAACTGAAGGGCACGCTTGCAGAACTCAAGGAGAGGGCCGGCATCTTGCGGTTCCTGATTGCCCGGATGATCTTCCAGGACGGCGTCAACGGGCTGCTCGCGCTCGGCGGCACCTTCGCAGCCGGGATGTTCGGATGGCAGACGATGGAACTCGGGCTCTACGGCATCATCCTGAATGTCGTGGCGATCTTCGGCTGCCTTTATGCGAGCAGGCTGGATGCCCGGCTCGGCTCCAAGACGATCGTCGTCGCAAGCCTCGTCTCGCTGACGATCGCCACGCTCGGCATCGTCTCGACTGGGCCCGGTTTCACGCTGTTCGGGCTTGTCCCGCTTGGCTCGGCGGACTCGGGTGGCCTCTTCGGCACCGCCGCCGAAAAGGCTTATATTCTGTACGGCCTGCTCGTCGGCGTCGCCTTCGGGCCGGTTCAGGCCTCGTCCCGATCCTACCTCGCGCGCAGTGTTTCGCCCGACGAAGCCGGGCGCTATTTCGGTCTCTACGCCCTTTCCGGCCGCGCCACCTCGTTCCTGGCGCCCGCCTCAGTCGCGACGATCACCCTTATGACCGGTTCGGCCCGCATCGGCATGATGGCGCTGGTCGCCTTTCTCGCCGTCGGTCTCGTGATCCTCCTGCGGACCCCCTATCCGGCGCACCGGCCGCTATAGCAGAGTCGAGCAGGTGGCTTGAGCGGGATGAGGAAAACTATGTGCGGATTTCCGCCCGCATCCCGCTCTAGACTAACGTTCGCGGTTTTTAGGTCGACCCGACTGAAATCGTCATGGTCTAGTGCCGGAAATGCCGCATGCCTGTGAAGACCATCGCGACATCGTGCTCGTTCGCCGCCGCGATCACTTCCTCGTCGCGCATCGAACCACCCGGCTGGATGACGGCGGTTGCGCCGGCGGCGATGGCTGACAGTAGACCGTCGGCGAAGGGGAGGAAGGCCTCCGAAGCAACGGCCGAACCGCGCGTCAGCGGCTCGGCGAGGCCGAGCGCCTTGGCCGCTTCTTCCGCCTTTATGGCAGCGATGCGTGCGGAATCGACGCGGCTCATCTGGCCGGCGCCGATGCCCGCCGTCTGGCCGTCCTTGGCATAGACGATGGCGTTCGACTTGACGTGCTTCGCCACCTTGAAGGCAAACTTCATGTCTTCGAGCTCCTGCGCCGTCGGCGCCCGCTTGGTGACCACCTTGAGCTCCAGGTCCTCGACCATACCGTTGTCGCGCGTCTGGACAAGCACCCCGCCGGCGACCGTCTTCGCCGTCAGGCCGGGCGTGCGCGGATCCGGCAGGCCACCGGCCGCAAGCAGGCGCAGGTTCGGTTTGCGGGCGATGACGGCTTTCGCCTCGTCGCTGACCGAAGGCGCAATGATGACCTCGGTGAAGAGCTTGACGATCTCTTCAGCGGTCTCGGCGTCCAGTTCCTGGTTGAGCGCGATGATGCCGCCGAATGCCGAGGTCGAATCGCAGGCGAGCGCCCGGCGATAGGCTTCGGCAAGCGATGGAGCGGTCGCAACGCCGCAGGGATTGGCATGCTTGATGATAGCGCAGGCCGGTGCCTTTTCCGGCAGGAATTCCGCCACCAGCTCGAAGGCGGCATCGGTATCGTTGATGTTGTTGTAGGAGAGCTGCTTGCCCTGCAGCAGCGCCGCCGTCGCCACTCCCGGCCGTTTCTCGCCGGTCACGTAGAATCCGGCTTTCTGGTGCGGGTTTTCGCCGTAGCGCATCTCCTCCCTGAGCACGCCGCCGAGAACGCGGTGGCGCGGCATGGGCGTGTCGAGCACCTCGGCGAACCAGTTGGAGATCGCCGCATCATAGGCGGCCGTGCGGACATAGGCCTTGGCCGCCATCTTCTGGCGGAAGGCATACCGCGTCGTGCCGTCTGCGATTTCCTCCAGCAGCGGCGAATAGTCTGCCGGATCGGTGACGATCGTCACATAAGCATGGTTCTTGGCCGATGCCCGGATCATTGCGGGGCCGCCGATATCGATATTCTCGACCGTGGTCGGGTAGTCGGCGCCCTTGGCGCGGACATCTTCGAAGGGATAGAGATTGATGACGGCGAGATCGATAGCAGTGATGCCGTGTGCGCTCATGGCGTCCGCATGCTCCGCGTCGTCGCGGATTGCGAGAAGACCCCCATGGACGCCGGGGTGAAGCGTCTTGACGCGCCCGTCCATGATTTCCGGAAAGCCGGTCAGCTCCGAGACGTCGCTGACGGGAAGGCCGGCATCGGCAAGCGCCTTGTGCGTTCCACCGGTCGATACCAGCCGTATGCCCTTGTCGTTGAGGGCGCGGGCGAGTTCGACGATCCCCGTCTTGTCGGAGACCGAAAGGAGGGCGGTTTTGATCCGGACCTCGTCCGGAGCGGGGATTTTCTTGGAGGCGACAGCCATCGACCTTGCTCCTTTGGCAGCGCCGGACGCGTAGGGAGGAGGTTCCGGCGATTGGGATGGCTGCCCGTTAGCATAGCTTGTTCCCGGAAGGAACCTTCGGCGCCGCAACAACGGGAAAATAGGCCCGGCGCAATTTCGGGATCATCCCTCGCGCGTGAAAGTCCACTGGATCTCCGGCTGCGAGGCGGCGGAAAAGCTCACGCTTATCTGCGACGAGGCGCGCACGCCGGAAGGATCGGCGAAGAAGATATCCTCCTCGATCGCGAGCGCACCGTCGCGACAGGCGAAGAGCCATGCCTCTCCATCGGGTGCCGTCAGATATATCTCGCTCTCGCTGTGCCGTCGCATGCCGATTGCCGGATGGATGTGGAATCGGGCGACCGCGGTCGCGTCGCCGTCGTTTTCCGGATCGCTGCCGTCCTCCAGCAGCAGGCGGTCGCGGCCGCGGATCAGCCCCCCGCCATTGAGAATTCCGATGTCGCGCTCATGGATCAGGCCGAAGGACGCAAGGTAGCCGTCGTGGCTCGCTTTGACCTGCTCGATGCTTCCGGGCTCGTCCTTTCTCTCGATCGCGACGCGCGAGGGACCGCTGACCATGACCGGGCCGAGAAACCGCGACTGCGAAAAGCGGCAGGAAGAGGTGTCGTCGACGGTGACAGTGGAATGCGCAGCGGTCGTGCGCGCCATCTGCCGAAATCGTTCGCCGGCGAATTTGGGCGCGCCGGAGTTGACGACGAAGCGATTCCTGCCGGAGGACATCTCGAAGGAGAGGCAGCCGGCATGGGCGCTGCGCGACAGCTCGACCGAAAGCGGTCGCCCGGTGTCCATGATGATGACGGTATCGCCCATCGACAGACGTTCGTAATGGGCGTGCGGCAACGACCGGAACGGCTCGCCGGACGTTTCGTCATATCTGAGCACCGAGGCGAGCTCATGGGCGAGAACCGATGTCGCACCGTTGAAGAGGGCGAGCTCCCCGCTCTGGTGGCGGAAGAAGCGCAGCGCCGGATACATGCGGTCGATGCAGGGAATGAGCCTCGCGGGCACGTCGTGTCCGAGATTGACATAGGTCTGGCGCAGCGGCAGCAGATCGAGCAGCAGCTCGAGTCCCGCGCGGGGGTTTCGGGAGAAATGCGCCCCGTCAGGCAGAAGCTGCCGCTCCAGCTCCAGATCCAGATTGCGCGAAGCCTTGCGGATCGCTGAAGCCGTAGCCGGCATCGAAACGGAGGCCATGGCGAGTGCCAGGCGGACCCTCAGGCGCGCCTCTCCATCGGTCACGGTCTCGGCGACATTCCGGAGATAGCGGACCTGAAGCGCAAGGCTCCTCAGGAAGCGGCGATAGAAACCGTGCTCGGCATTACGCAGCACCACCGGCGAATGGGACAGCCAGGCGATGACGCGCTGCGCAACCACATCCGCTTCCCACGAGATTTCACCGATGCTTCGGCCATGGCTGCCCATCCAGTCGTCCATGATCTGGCGCAGCCTGACCGAGCCGGCATCGTCCTGTATCGCCCGCATGTGACGCAGCCAGCCGAAGGAATGAAGGCGGGCCGCGAACTCGCGCGACGGCAGGTCGATTTCGAAAGGCGACTCGCCTTCGGTATCCAGAACGCGGCCGGCGAGCGGGAAGCGACCTGCGAGGATCTCTTCGGCGGCGAAGGGATCGATGGCCCGAAGATCCGTGGGCGCGACGATCAGACGAGCGGGCGTGGAGATCGCGAAACGCAGCCTCGCCGTCATTCCGCGTGAAAGCAGACGCGCCAATCGTCGTTGGCCTTCGCGCAAATACAAATATAGGAGCCTTGTTTTACTGGAAAACGGCATCGGCGCCCGTGGTTTCCTCTTGAACCGGAGCCGATTCGAGGATCATGCAGGAGATCGGAATCGTGCGGGAAAAAACATTAAATTTTTATCAACCCTGTCGCCATTGATAGGCGGGCCGTCCGAAGGCGTCAATTGTCGCAGCAAAACAGTCTGTTGATGAGCGCCCTCAGGCAGCCGCACGGCGCAGCACGGCGGCATAAAAGCCATCGAGGCCACCGGCGAAGGGCGGTTCCAGCGGCAGCATCGCGGGTGTCGTGCGGAACTCTCCAAGCGCGGTGATTGCCTCTTCGAGCCCCGGCCAATCGGCTGCGTCGATCGGCACCCGTTCGCATCCGCCGTCGGCGACGACGCGGGCGACGACCTCCTCTCCCTCCAGCGGGTCGAGCGAGCAATTGGAGAAGACGATGAGGCCACCGGGCCTCACCAGGGTAAGCGCGTGTCGCAGCAGCCGTTCCTGCAGCCTGGCAAGCTTCTCGACGTCCTGCGGGCCTTTCGTCCAGAGCACGTCGGGATGCCGCCGGGTGGTGCCCGTCGAGGAGCAGGGGGCGTCGAGAAGGGCCGCGTCAAAGAGTTCTTCCGGCCGGAACTCGGCCATATCGCTCTCCTTGGTCCGGGCCTCGAAGCCAAGCCGCTCGAGGTTGGTCTTGAGCCGCCGCAACCGGCTCGAAGACTGATCGAGCGCGGTCACCTCCGCCCCCGCCAGAACGAGCTGCGCCGTCTTGCCGCCGGGCGCAGCACAGAGATCGACCACTTTTTTTCCGTGAATATCCCCGAAAAGGCGTGCCGGAATGGAGGCAGCAGCGTCCTGGACCCACCAGGCGCCCTCCGCAAAGCCTGAAAGCGACGGGATCGAACCGGAGAAATCCTGAAGACGAACGGAGCCCGTCGGCAACATGGTGCCGGCGAGCCGTTCCGCCCAGGAAGCCGCATCGGATTTCACGGTCACATCGATAGCGGCGGGTATGAGCTGCGCCTCGGAGATGCGCTCGGCCTGGTCGGGACCGTAACAGGTGACGAGCCTGTCGAAAAACCAGCCGGGCATCGCCGGCACTTGCCGCAGCTTTTCGAGAATTTCGCCCTTTTCACGCGAAAGCCGCCGCAATACGGCGTTGACGAGGCTTGCGAAACGGCGGTTGCGCGGGTCGGACTGGGCCTGTTCCACTGCGAGATCGACTGCCGAGTGATCCGGAACGTCGAGATAGAGAATTTGCGCCGCGGCGACGGTCAGCACGTGTTCGAGAGCCCGAGCACCCTCCGGCAGGGGCGTTTGCAGAAGCGAATCGATGGCCGCGCGAATACGCGGCAGATGGCGCAGTGCCGAGTTGAGAATGGCGCGCACAAGCGCGCGATCGGCTTCGCTCAACTCGCGATAGACCGGGTTGCCGCGCTCCGGGTCGAGCATTCCGTCGAGCGGCGTCTTGCGGTCCACCACCGCCGCCAGGATCTTGGCAGCCGCCTGACGGCTCTTCAGGCCCGGTTTGGCCGCGGCATCCGCTCCGGGCCGGGCTCCTCCCGCTCTGGAGCGATTGTGCTCTCGGGATCGTTTCGGACGTGAATCGTTCTTGTTGTTTTCGGGCATCAGGACCAGGGGCCTTTCGGCGGTTCGGAACCACCGCGACCCCAGCCTGTTCTCGGGACAGAGCGCGATTTGCGCCCTGCATTATCAGGGCGGACCGGTGCCGTCGAGCCCGTGGGCGTCTCGCGGGCCATTCTCTCCAGAGCCGCGACCCGGTTCTCGGTATTCGGATGAGTCGAGAACAGATTGTCCATCCGCTCGCCCGAGAGGGGATTGATGATGAACATGTGCGCCGTCGCCGGATTGCGCTCGGCGTCATTGTTATGGATGACCTGAGCGGCACCGGCGATCTTGCGAAGCGCCGAGGAAAGCCAGAGGGGATTGCCGCAGATTTCCGCACCTCGGCGGTCGGCGGAATATTCGCGTGTACGGCTGATCGCCATCTGTACCAGCATGGCCGCGAGCGGGGCGACGATCATCGCGATCAGCACGCCGATGAAGCCGAGCGGATTGTTGTTCTCGCGGTTGCCGCCGAAGAAGAAGGCGAAGTTGCCAAGCATGGAAATCGCACCGGCGAGCGTCGCCGTCAGCGTCATCGTCAAAGTGTCGCGATACTGGATGTGGGCGAGCTCATGCGCCATGACCCCGGCAACCTCCTCGTAGGAAAGCGAATGCAGCAGTCCCGTCGAAGCGGCGACCGCAGCGTTCTCCGGGTTGCGGCCGGTGGCGAAGGCATTCGGCTGCGGGCTGTCGATGACGTAGACGCGCGGCATCGGCAGGCCGGCATTCTTCGCCAGATCGCGGACGATCCCGTAATATTCCGGCGCGCTGTGCTCGTCCACCTCCTGGGCCCGGTACATCCGCAGCACCATCCGGTCGGAATTCCAGTAGGAGAAGAAGTTCATGCCTGCGGCCATGACGAGCGCGATCATCATGCCACCGCGGCCGCCTATGACATAGCCGACGGCCATGAAGAGGACGGTCATGAAGGCAAGCAGCATTGCGGTGCGCATGAGATTCATGAATGAGCTCCAACCATATGGGTGTCCTTTCCGCGCCTCTTGGAAAGCCGCTTGCAGCCGCTTCGTTCCATTCGGTGCGCGCGAAGGTTTCACGTGAATCAAGCTTTTCCGTTCACACGGAAGTGCCTATATGATGGGGATAAACGGCCAGCTCTTCAATATCGTTAGGGAAACCGCGACCGGTATGCAGAACAACAACGACAATTCTCCCGACCGCCCCAACCGTCCGCTTTCCCCCGCGGCAATACGCGCTCTTAAGGAGGCCGAAGAGAGGCGACGTGCCGAAGCGCCGAAGGATATGCCGGCGGAACTGGGCGGACGCGGCGGCCTCGACCCGGCTCGTTTCGGCGATTGGGAGATCAAGGGCCGGGCTATCGATTTCTGAGGGTAGGCCGTCAGGGTTCGTTTCGGTGGCGAATCGGGCGCTGCGTCGCGGCTGCTGGCGTGCGGGTACAGCCCCTCATCCCGCTGCCGCGACCTTCTCCCCGCACGCGGGGAGAAGGGACACCGCGGCCACCCCACTGCCTCACATTTTCCGTAAATACATCAGCACTCTCGTCCCCTCTCCCGCTCGCGGGGAGAGGGTTAGGGTGAGGGGCGAAATTTGAAGCGCCCATACCCCAGCTCACATCAAGCGCGGTTCTGACGATTGGCGATCAGGTCGTCGACGACGCCTGGATCGGCGAGCGTCGAGGTGTCGCCCAGCGAACCGAAGTCGTCCTCGGCGATCTTGCGGAGAATCCGGCGCATGATCTTTCCCGAGCGCGTTTTGGGCAGACCGGGCGCGAACTGGATCTTGTCCGGTGTCGCGATCGGCCCGATTTCCGAACGGACGTGCTTGACGAGCGCCTGGCGCAGTTCCTCGTCTCCGACCTCGCCGGCCATCAGGGAAACGTAGCAATAGATGCCCTGACCCTTGATCGGATGCGGATAGCCGACCACCGCGGCCTCGGAAACGAGGTTGTGGGAGACGAGCGCCGATTCCACCTCCGCCGTGCCGAGCCGGTGGCCGGAGACGTTCAGGACGTCGTCGACGCGGCCGGTAATCCAGTAGTAGCCGTCCTCGTCGCGGCGGCAGCCGTCGCCTGTGAAGTACTTGCCCTTGTAAGTGGAGAAGTAGGTCTGGATGAAGCGTTCGTGATCGCCATAGACCGTCCGCATCTGCCCGGGCCAGCTGTCGCTGATGCAAAGGTTGCCGTCGGCCGCGCCCTCTAAGACCTTGCCGTCGCTGTCCACGATCTGCGGCTGAACGCCGAAGAAGGGCCGCGTCGCGGAGCCGGGTTTGAGATCGGTAGCCCCCGGCAGCGGCGTGATCAGTATGCCGCCGGTTTCAGTCTGCCACCAGGTGTCGACGACAGGGCAACGCTCGTCGCCGGCGACGTGATAGTACCACTCCCAGGCTTCCGGATTGATCGGTTCGCCGACCGTTCCGAGCAGGCGCAGCGAAGAGCGCGAGGAGCGCTTGACGAAATCGTCGCCCGCTCCCATCAGCGAGCGGATCGCGGTCGGCGCGGTGTAGAAGATGTTGACCTTGTGCTTGTCGACCACTTCCCAGAACCGTCCCGCGTCGGGGAAATTCGGCACGCCCTCGAACATCAGCGTCGTCGCCGCATTGGCGAGCGGCCCGTAGACGATATAGGAGTGACCGGTGACCCAGCCGACATCGGCCGTGCACCAGTAGATGTCGCCGTCCTGGTAATCGAACACGTATTGGTGCGTCATCGAAGCATAGACGAGATAGCCGCCGGTCGTGTGCAGCACGCCTTTCGGCTTCCCGGTCGAGCCCGAGGTATAGAGGATGAAGAGCGGGTCCTCCGCATTCATCTTTTCCGGCGGGCAATGCGGCTCTGCCGCCGCGGTCTCCTGGTGATACCAGAGATCGCGGCCCGGTGCCCAGCCGACCTTGCCGCCGGTGCGGCGCACGACGAGGACCTTGCTGACGGTGACATGCTGCCTGGCAGCGATATCGATCGCGGTATCGGTGTTTTCCTTGAGCGGAACCGGCTTGCCGCCGCGCACGCCCTCGTCGCAGGTGATCACGAAGGTGGACTCGCAATCGACGATCCGGCCGGCGAGCGCCTCGGGCGAAAAGCCGCCGAAAACGACCGAATGGATCGCGCCGATGCGGGCACAGGCGAGCATCGCATAGGCGGCTTCCGGGATCATCGGCATGTAGATGGTGACGCGGTCCCCCTTCTTTACGTCGTGCTCCTTCAAGACGTTGGCAAGACGACAAACCTTGTCGTAGAGCTCGTTATAGGTGATCTTCTTGTCGAGATAGGGATTGTCTCCCTCCCATATGATTGCCGTCTTTTCGCCGTGCGTCTTCAGGTGGCGGTCAATGCAGTTGTAGGAGACGTTGGTCAGTCCGTCTTCGAACCACTTGATCGAGACATCGCCCTCGAAGGACGTGTTCTTGACCTTGGTATAGGGCTCGAACCATTCGATCCGCTTGCCGTGCTCGCCCCAGAACTTCTCCGGGTCGGCAACGCTCTCCCGGTACCATTCGAGATAGGCCGCATTGTCGAGCAGCGTGCGGTTCTTGGCCGCTTCCAGGACCGGGTAGGTCTTGACGTCCATAATTTTCCTCCCTGCGCATTTCTGGTCAGATCATGGGCGGAATGCCGGCGGAAAACTGCGCACAGATTTCCTCATTCCGCCCCGGATCGGCTCCCACCGGTCCTTTGCGACAATTCATAAGCAGGTCGGTTCCCGTCCGCAATTAGACAAAAGCACATTTGAAAGTGAAGAATTGCAATTTCGAGACAAGAACGGTATAGAACCCCCAATTCCCGGAAATGAGTGGTAGACTCCACGGCCCGCGACACCGGCGCGGACGGACAAAAGGACTATATCCATGGCTCAGCAACTGCTTATGCCCAAGGCAACAGCCGTCTGGCTGGTTGACAACACCGCACTCTCGTTCGACCAGATCGCGCAGTTCTGCAAGCTGCACCCGCTCGAGGTCAAGGCGATTGCCGACGGTGAATCGGCGCAGGGTATCAAGGGCCTCGATCCAATCGCTACCGGTCAGCTTTCGCGCGACGAGATCGCACGCGCCGAAGGAAATCCGAATCACAAACTCAAGCTTTCGGAGCCGAAGGTCCGCGTCCCGGACTCCAAGCGCAAGGGCCCGCGCTATACGCCGGTCTCCAAGCGCCAGGACCGCCCGAACGCCATTCTGTGGCTGGTCCGCAACCATCCGGAACTGAAGGACGCGCAGATCTCGCGTCTTGTCGGCACGACGAAGGCGACGATCGAGCAGATTCGCGAGCGCACCCACTGGAACTCCGCCAACCTGACGCCGATGGACCCGGTGACCCTCGGCCTCTGCTCGCAGATCGACCTGGACCTTGAGGTCGAGCGCGCCTCCAAGGGGCGCCCGCTGCCTTCGGCGGCCGAGACAGGCGCGACGCTCGAATCCGCACAGGAAACCGAAAAGCTCGACTACGGCCAGGATCGCGAAGAGGAAAAGGAAATCGACGCCGATGCCGTTTTCGCCAAGCTGAAGTCGCTGAAGTCGGACCGCAAGGACGACGAAGAAGACGACTATTGATCGTTTCGCCGTCGGCGAGATGCGAAAACCCGGGTCGCAGGATCCGGGTTTTTTGTTGGCCGCCACTGTCCGGACCGACGCAGGAAACTGAACTGCTCTAACGTTTGACCGAACGCACTCCCGGACGGAAAACCGTTACACACTTTTCCTGGAAGCGCTCTAAGCGCCAATCCCCTTTGACCGCAACAGTTCGGTGATCTCGTCCAGGATCGCCGGATCGTCGATCGTTGCCGGCATCGTCCATGGCTGTCCGTCGATGATCTTCTGGATCGTCGAGCGCAGAATCTTGCCGGATCGCGTCTTTGGCAGCCGCTTGACGCAGACCGCCGTCCTGAAGGCTGCGACCGGTCCGATGCGCTCGCGAACGAGACCGACGACCTCCTTCTCGATTTCCTCTGTTTCACGGGAAACATTGGCGTTGATGACCAGGAAGCCCGCCGGCACCTGCCCCTTGAGTGGATCGGCGATGCCGATCACGGCGCATTCGGCGACGTCCGGATGGCTGGCGCAAACCTCTTCCATGGCCCCCGTCGACAGACGGTGTCCCGCGACGTTGATGATGTCGTCGGTCCGGGCCATGATGAAAATGTAGCCGTCCTCGTCGACATAGCCGGCATCCGCCGTTTTGTAGAAGCCGGGATATTCCTCGAGATAGGCCGCATGGAAGCGGTGATCGGCATTCCAGAGCGTCGGCAGGCAGCCGGGCGGCAGCGGCAGCTTGATCACGACATTGCCGAGCGTGCCGGTTTCCACCGGGTGGCCTGCGTCGTCGACGACCTGCACGTCATAGCCGGGGAGGGGAACCGCCGGGGAACCGTATTTCACCGGCAGGAGGCCGAGACCCAATGGATTGCCGGCGACGGGCCATCCTGTTTCCGTCTGCCACCAGTGATCGATGACCGGGACCTTCAGCGCCCGTTCCGCCCAGCGGATCGTGTCCGGGTCGGCCCGCTCGCCCGCGAGATAAAGCGCCCGGAACCGAGACAGGTCGTAACGGCCTGCATGGGCCGCTTCCGGATCCTCCTTGCGGATCGCCCGCAGCGCCGTCGGCGCGGTGAACATGACGGCCACGCCGTGCTCGGAAATGACGCGCCAATAGGTTCCGGGGTCGGGCGTCCCGACCGGCTTTCCTTCGAAGAGGACCGAGGTGCAGCCGCTGAGGAGCGGCCCATAGACGATGTAGGAATGACCGACCACCCAGCCGATGTCGGAAGCCGCCCAGAACACGTCGCCGGCATTGACTCCGAAGAAGTGCTCCATCGACCATTTGAGCGCGACCATGTGCCCGCCATTGTCCCGCACGACCCCTTTCGGCTGGCCGGTCGTGCCGGACGTATAGAGGACATAGAGCGGATCGGTGGAGGCTACCGGCGTGCAAGAGGCTTCCTCACCGGCGTCTCTGGCCTCCGCAAGCGCCTCGGCGAAATCGATGTCGCGGCCGCTGACCATTTCGGCGGCGAGCATATCGCGCTGATAAATCAGGCAACGGGCCGGCTTGTGGCTGGCGGTTTCGATCGCCTGATCGAGCAGAGGCTTGTAGGCGACGGTTCGCCCGGGCTCCAGCCCGCAGCTTGCCGAGACGACGAGCTTCGCCTGGCAATCATCGATGCGCATGGCGAGTTCGTTGGCGGCAAAGCCGCCGAAAACGACGGAATGCACGGCGCCGATCCGCGCTGCCGCGAGCATGGCGATCGCCGCCTGCGGAATCATCGGCATGTAGATGATGATGCGATCGCCCTTATCGACGCCCAGCTTGCGGTAGATCGCAGCCATCGCCTTCACGTCGGCGAGCAGATCCGCATAGGATATCTTCTCGATCCGGCCGGTGACGGGGCTGTCATATATAAAGGCCGGCTGCTCGCCACGGCCGGCCTCGACATGCCGGTCGAGGCAGTTGTGGCAGGTATTGGTGACGCCGTCCGGAAACCAGTGACCATAGGTGCCGCCGGCCGCCTCGAAGATGCGCTCCGGCCGCTTGAACCAGTCAATCGCCGATGCGGCATCTGCCCAGAAGCCGTTCGGATCGGCTTTCCACGCGGCATACACTTCGGAATAGCGGCTCGCCATATCCGTCTCCTCCCACTCGCTCTCCGGACGAAAAGTCCGGTTCCTCCATTTCGAAAGATAGGCGAACGGTCGTAAACGGGAACCCCGACGAAAGGGTAATGGGGGCGGGAAACTCAGCGCGTTCCGAAAATGGCGGAGCCTACCCGCACGCCGGTGGCGCCGAAGGCGATTGCCGTTTCGAAGTCACCGGACATGCCCATGGAGAGCCTGGAAAGGCCGCATTGACCGGCAAGCTTTGCGAGCAGGGCGAAGTGCGGTCCCGGATTTTCGTCGAACGGCGGAATGCACATCAGTCCTTCGATGTTCAGACGCAACTCGTCACGGCAGAGCGTTACGAAAGCTGCCGCGTCTTCCGGCGCGATACCGGCCTTCTGCGGCTCGAGACCGGTGTTCACCTGAATATAGAGGCGGATGTCACGCCCCTGACGCTTCATTTCGGCGGCGACCGCGCGCGCGATCTTTTCTCTGTCGATCGTCTCGATGACGTCGAAGAGCGCAACGGCGTCGGCAGCCTTGTTGGACTGCAGCGGACCGATCAGGTGCAGCTCGATGTCGGGGGTCTGACGCTTGAGCGCGGGCCATTTGGCTTGCGCCTCCTGCACGCGGTTCTCGCCGAAGACGCACTGTCCAGCCTCGATCACCGGCCGGATCGTCTCGGCGTCGAAGGTTTTCGACACGGCCACCAGGCTGACGGAATTTTCCGGACGGTTTGCCGACTTCTCGCTTTCGCGAATCCGGCTCAGGACTTCGTTCAGCCGTTCCTCGACTTCCATCAGCACGCTCCTGTTTAAGATCGTCTCGACATCTTCGTTCGCGGCTTATTCAAACTTGCAACGCTTGCCAAGTCCAGCGCAAGCCGAGCAGGCGGCTTCGCCTCGGACGTGGCGTCATTCTGCCCTCGTTCGAAATGGGAAATCGAAGGGACCGCCCGGCGAATCCTTCAAAACTTGACGCTCGGGACGTTTCGTGGTGAAGGTCACGCCAGCTATCACGCGCGGGCGCTCGCGCCCGGCAGAATTTCCGGAACATCGACAAAGACATGGCTACCGAACGATATAATCCGCGCGATGCCGAACCGCGCTGGCAGCACGAATGGGAAGCGGGCAAGGTCTTCGAGACGAAGAACGACGATCCGCGCGACAAATATTACGTCCTGGAGATGTTCCCCTATCCGTCCGGACGTATCCACATGGGTCACGTGCGCAATTACACGATGGGCGATGTGGTCGCCCGCTACAAGCGCGCCCGCGGCTTCAACGTGCTGCACCCGATGGGCTGGGACGCCTTCGGCATGCCGGCGGAAAACGCCGCCATGGAGCGCGGGGTCCATCCGGCGAGCTGGACGTACCAGAACATCGCCTCGATGAAGGCGCAGCTCAAGGTGATGGGGCTTTCGCTCGATTGGAGCCGGGAATTTGCGACCTGCGATCCCGAATATTACCAGCGCCAGCAGCACCTTTTTCTCGATTTCCTGGAAAAAGGCCTGGTCTACCGAAAGCAGTCGAAGGTTAACTGGGACCCGGTCGACAACACCGTGCTCGCCAACGAGCAGGTGATCGAAGGCCGCGGCTGGCGCTCCGGCGCGCTCGTTGAACAGCGCGAGCTGACGCAATGGTTCTTCCGCATCACCGACTTCAGCCAGGATCTGCTCGACGCGCTCGATACGCTCGACGAGTGGCCCGAAAAAGTGCGGCTGATGCAGAAAAACTGGATCGGCCGTTCGGAAGGGCTTTCGGTCCGGTGGGAGCTCGACCCGGCGACGGTCCCCGGAGAGGAGAAGGAAGTCACCGTCTATACGACGCGGCCCGACACGCTGTTCGGCGCCTCCTTCCTGGCGATCTCCGCCGATCATCCGCTCGCCAGGGATGCCGCAGCCAAGAGCGCCGAGATCGAAGCCTTCTGCGAGGAGTGCCGGCGCGCAGGCACGTCGCTCGCCGCACTGGAAACGGCGGAAAAGAAGGGCATCGACACCGGAATACGCGCGCGGCACCCCTTCGATCCGAACTGGGAGCTGCCGGTCTACGTGGCCAATTTCGTGCTGATGGACTACGGCACAGGCGCCATCTTCGGCTGCCCTTCGGGCGACCAGCGCGACCTGGACTTCGCCCGCAAATACGATCTGCCGGTCGTTCCGGTGGTGATGCCGAAGGATGCCGATCCGCAAACCTTCACGATCGGCGACGAGGCCTATGACGGCGATGGCGTGATGATCAATTCGCGCTTCCTCGACGGGCTCTCGGCGGAAGAGGCGTTCGAGAGCGTCGCCTCCAGGCTCGAAAACGATCTGCTGAACGGCAGCCCGCGCGCCGAGCGCAAGGTCAATTTCCGCCTGCGCGACTGGGGCATTTCCCGCCAGCGCTACTGGGGCTGCCCGATCCCGGTGATCCATTGCGACGGCTGCGGCGTCGTTCCGGTGCCGAAGGCAGACCTGCCGGTGACGCTGCCGCCGGATGTTACCTTCGACAAGCCCGGCAATCCGCTCGACCGTCACCCGACCTGGCGTCACGTGGCTTGCCCGCAATGCGGCAAGGACGCGCGCCGGGAAACCGACACGATGGATACCTTCGTCGACTCCTCCTGGTATTTTACCCGCTTCACGGCGCCCTGGGAGAACAACCCGACGGATCCGGAAGCGGCCAATCGCTGGCTGCCGGTCGACCAGTATATCGGCGGCATCGAGCACGCGATCCTGCATCTGCTCTATTCGCGCTTCTTCACCCGCGCGATGAAGGCTACCGGCCACGTCGCGCTGGATGAACCCTTCAAGGGGCTGTTCACGCAGGGAATGGTCGTCCACGAGACCTATAGCCGCGGCGAAGGCGCGCAACGGGAATGGATCACGCCGGCCGAGATCCGCGTGGAGGAAGTCGACGGACAGCGGCGCGCGGTGCACATCGAGACCGGCGAGGAACTCGCCATCGGCTCGATCGAGAAGATGTCGAAGTCGAAGAAGAACGTCGTCGACCCTGATGACATCATCGGCTCCTACGGTGCCGACACTGCACGTTTCTTCGTTCTCTCCGATTCGCCGCCCGATCGCGACGTCATCTGGTCCGAAGCAGGCGTCGAAGGCGCCCATCGCTTCGTGCAGCGCGTCTGGCGCCTTCTGACCGAGGCCGCGGAGAAGCTGCGTGCCGTCGATGCCGCGCCGGCAGTCGGAGGCGAGGGGCTTGCCGTGTCCCAAGCCGCGCATCGCACTCTCAAGGCGGTGGAGGCCGACTATGACAAGCTCGCCTTCAACAAGGCGGTCGCACGCATCTACGAACTGGTGAACGCCATGGCGCCCCCGCTGACGCAGGTCGCGAGCGGCAAGGCGGACGGTGCTCTGACTGCTGCGGTAAAGGACGCCGCCGCGATCCTGATCAACCTGATCGCGCCGATGATGCCGCATCTTGCGGAAGAATGCTGGCGGGAGATCGGCGGCAAAGGTCTCATCGCCGAGAGGCCTTGGCCCAAGTTCGATGCTGCGCTCGTCGTAGAGAACGAGATCACGCTGCCGGTCCAGATCAACGGGAAAAAGCGCGCCGATTTGACAATCGCGCGCGACGCAGATCAGAGTGCGATCGAAAGCGCCGTGCTCGCGCTCGACGCCGTCAAGGCCGCGCTCAACGGCGGCAGCCCGAAGAAGATCATCGTCGTGCCTCAGAGGATCGTCAATGTCGTTGTCTGATATAGCTGGCTTCCGTCTTCGGTCCTTGAGCATCGTAGCCGGCGCATTGTCGCTCGCGGCACTTGGCGGCTGCCAGGTCAGGCCCCTTTATTCCGACGGTCCTACCGGCTCGACCTCTGTCGCGCTTGCCGCGATCGAGATTTCGGAAGCCAATGACCGCGTCGAACAGGAAGTCCGAAATGCCCTCGTCTTTTTGACCTCGCGCGGTCAGGGCGAACCGGTAAACCCGCAATATCATCTGGCGCTCAGCGTCTCGCATCGAACGATGGGCGTGCTCTATGAGAGCACCGATAGTGATCTTGACGACGATGACGCAGGGGCTGGCCGCATCGTCGTTAAAGCCGACTACAACCTGACGAAGACCGCCACCGGCGAAACCGTGAAGGCGGGGAACCGGACGGCCGTCGCCTTGGTCGACTTCCCCCAGCAGGAATTCGCCAAGATTCGCGCCGTGCGCGATGGCGAGAATCGCGCCGCCAAGGAACTGGCGGAGATCATCGGAGCCGACCTCGCAGCCGCCCTTGGCCGCTGATCCGATCGTCAGATGAGCGAAGTCAAGTCGCACGAGTTCGATAATTTCCTGCAGCGGTCTGCAGCGATCTACCGGCTTTTCCTGCTCTACGGTCCCGACCGTGGCCTCGTCTCGGAACGCGCTTCCGAGCTCGCGAACAGCTTCGGCATACCCATCGATGATCCTTTCGCCGTCGTCAAGCTCGACGCCGCTGCGTTGCAGGGCGCCGGAAGCGTGCTTGACGAAGTCAATGCCATCGGCCTTTTCGGCGGCGACAAGCTGGTCTGGGTGCGCGGCGCGTCCGCTGAAAAGGCGCTCACCGAAGCGCTGCAGATACTCGCGACCGACCCCCCCGCCGGCGCCCGGCTCATCATAGAAGCGGGCGACCTCAAGAAGGGGGCGGCGCTCAGGAAAGTGGGCGAGACTTCCCGCTCCGTCGCTTCGATTGCCTGCTACAGCGACGACGTCAGGGGCCTGCAAGCACTTGTCGACAAGGAACTTTCGGAAGCGGGCCTGCGCATCGCCCCCGCCGCGCGCGAACGCCTCATGGAGGCGCTCGGGGGAGACCGTATGGCTTCGCGCAACGAGCTGCGAAAACTCGCCCTCTATTGCCGCGGCAAGGATCTGGTCGACGAGGACGACGTCCTCGGCATTGTCGGCGACGCCAGCGCCATTTCGGTCGATGATGCCGTCGATGCGGTATTGAAGGGCGACGCCGACGCGCTGCTGCATGCGATGAAGAAGATCACGGCATCCAAGACGCCGCCTTTCCTCGTGCTTCAGGCCTGCCTCAGGCAATTCCAGCAGCTCGACGTGATGCGAGCCGAAATGGATGCGAGCCGACAAACGGCGGGCCAGGTTGTCGCAAGCCTCGGCCGCGGCCTGCACTTCCGCCGCAAGCCGGTTGTCGAGGCGGCGCTAAAACACTGGACCGGGCCGGCGATTCGACGCGAATTGAGCCGCCTGCAGGCGACCATCTATCAAAGCCGCAGCCGCCAGAGCCTCGAGGAAAGCTTGGTTATCCAGAATCTCCTGGCGATCACGATCCAGTCGGCGCGGCGTTGAAGTTGTACGTCAACGCCGCTCGAGCAGCCGGCAAATCTCTTCCAATTGGTCAAGCGTCTTATATGTAATCTTGAGATGCCCGCCGCTGGCCTTGTGGTTGACGGTCACTTCGAGGCCGAGGCTATCAGACAGGGTGCGCTCCAGCGCCAGCGTATCGGCGTCCTTTTCCTCGCGCTGGCGGCCCTTTGCGTAATTGGGGTCGTTCTGCGACTTGATGTCGTTCTGCGCCAGCCGTTCGGCCTCGCGGACCGAGAGACCTTTCGAGACGACCGCACGCGCCAATGCAACCGGATCCGATGTGGGTATAAGCGCGCGTGCATGACCCGCGGAGAGGCTGCCATCGGAAAGCATGTCGCGCACGGGCTCCGGCAGCTTCAGAAGGCGCAGGCTGTTCGCAACATGGCTTCGGCTCTTGCCGATGATGTCGCCGAGATCGTTCTGCGTATAGCCGTGTTCCGCGATCAGCTGCTCGTAGCCCAGGGCCTCTTCGAGGGGATTGAGGTCGGAGCGCTGAACATTCTCGACAATGGCGATTTCGAGCGCTGTCCTGTCGTCGACATCGCGGACGATGACCGGTATTTCGGTGAAGCCGGCAAGTTGCGCCGCGCGCCAGCGCCTTTCGCCGGCGATGATCTCATAGCGGTCCTGGCCGATGGTGCGCACGACGACCGGCTGAACGATCCCGTGCTGACGGATCGAGCTTGCAAGGTCCTGGAGCTCAGCCTCGTCGAACTGCCGGCGGGGGTTGCGAGGGTTTCGGGAAACGAACTCGATCGGGATCCGGCGGTCGGCGCTGATTGTGGCGGCCGGAGCAGCGCCGGTGTGCAGCGGCTGGTCCATTTCGCCGATCAAGGCGGCAAGGCCGCGACCCAGACGCCTCTTGGAGCTGTCGTCGTTCATCTGACACCTGATTAATTACGAAACCGAAACGATTAAGCGGCCTTCCGCTGCCTTTCGCGCTGAATGACTTCCGAAGCCAGTTGCAGGTAAGCCTGACTTCCGGCGCATTTAAGATCATAAAGAATGGCCGGCTTGCCATAGGAAGGCGCCTCGGACACTCGCACGTTACGGGGGATGAGGGTATGATAAACCTTATCACCCAAATGCAAGCGGACGTCACTGACGACCTGCTGGGCGAGATTGTTTCGGGAATCAAACATGGTCAAGACAATGCCCTGAATATCGAGACCCGGATTCACCGTCTGACGAACCTGATCCACCGTCTCTAATAGCTGGCTCAAGCCTTCGAGCGCAAAAAACTCGCACTGCAATGGCACGAGAACCGAATGCGCCGCCGCCATTGCATTCATCGTCAAGAGATTGAACGAGGGCGGGCAATCGACCAACACATAGGAGTAGGCCAAGGCATCCACCGAAGCCAAAGCCTTACGAAGTCTGAAAACCCGATCCGATTCCTTCGAAATTTCCATCTCGACGCCGAGCAGATCCATGGTCGAAGGCACGATGGCCAAATTCGGCACCGCCGTATCCTGGGCGATCTGGCCGATGGAATGCGTCCCCATCATCAGTTCGTAGGAAGACAGGTGTCGAGCTCGACGTTGGATCCCGAGCCCGGTGCTGGCATTGCCCTGCGGATCGAGATCTACGATCAACACCCTTTCGCCGATGGCGGCGAGCGCCGTGGCAAGATTGATGGCCGTCGTCGTTTTACCGACGCCGCCCTTCTGATTGGCAATAGTGATAATCCGATTCTTTGGGCCAAACATATTTCGCTCGCCTATCACTTCGTCCGACGTGAAAGATTTGCAATCTCGAGCACAACCGAATCCGGCTCGACGACACTTGCATGTTTTATCAGATCGAATTGAAAGCGGCTAACGGCTTTGTCGACTTCCTGCTGATAATCCCGCCCTTTGTGAAAAAAAGCGACCGTTCCGGAGCCTTCAATAAGCATCCATGGAGCACAATAGTCGAGCAATTGGGTCAGATCGGCGAGCGCCCGCGCCGAAATCGCCTCACAAGTTGGGATCTCAGCAGGCGCTGCTTCGATTCGAATCGGGTGAACCGAACCCCGAGCTCCGGTTTCCCTGAGTGCAACGCGTAAGAAAGCGGCCTTCTTGTTATTGCTCTCGACCAAGTGGACCCATCCGTCCTCTGCCTCCGAGAGGCAAATTGCCGTAATGACACCGGGAAATCCGCCACCGCTTCCGAGATCGACCCAGGTCTTCGGTGCAGGGGAGAGTTGATAAAGCTGAACGCTGTCGAGGATATGGCGCCGCCATAAATCCTCTAAGGTCGACGGGGCGACGAGGTTGATCGACCGCGCCCATTTTTGAAAGAGGGACGCAAAATGCTCGAGCTTTTGAACCGTTTCACGTGAAACACGCAATCCGTTCAGTGCCTGAGTGAGACTCGCTTGCATTGTATATCTTACCCAGCCACACGTTGCGCTTGGCGATCCTGCCTTCGCAGCCAAGACAGAATGAGAGATATAGCCGCTGGCGTCACGCCATCGACCTTCATAGCCTGGGCGAGGTTCCGCGGCTTGTGTTGTGCCAGCTTTTGCTTCAGCTCGTTCGAAAGCCCGGGAAGCACGTCGTAGTCGAAATCATCCGGTATGGAGGTATTTTCGTCACGCCTCACGCCGGCAATATCAGTGGCCTGGCGCTCCATGTAGACAGCATAGGACGCATCGATCTCCAGCGCCTCGACCACTCCGGCTGGTATGGTTTGAAGTTCAGGCCAAAGCGGCTTCAAGGTGGCGATCGACTGATCCGGATAGGAGAGAATATCAAAGGCCGTCCGGCGCTGGCCGTCCTGATTGAGCTTCAAGCCGAAACGCTTGCCTTCGCTTGGCGTGACCGAGAGAGACTGCAGGAGCGTGCGTCCCGTCTCATAGGAATGCTTCCATGCCTCGAAGCGCTGACGGCGCGCCTCGCCGACACAGCCGAGGTCAATGCCCGCTGGCGTCAACCGCATATCCGCATTGTCTGCGCGCAACGACAGCCTGTATTCCGCCCGCGACGTGAACATGCGATAGGGCTCGGCTATGCCCCGGGAGGTCAGGTCATCGATCATCACGCCGATATAGGAGTCAGTGCGGCTGAAAAGATATGGACCGCGGCCGCTCGCGCGAAGCGCGGCATTCAACCCAGCAACGAGCCCCTGAGCTCCGGCCTCTTCATATCCCGTGGTTCCGTTTATCTGCCCGGCAAGAAATAGCCCAGGCATTTTGCGCACGCTCAAGGACAGGTCCAGCTCGCGCGGATCGACATGGTCGTACTCGATTGCGTAGCCCGGCTGAATAATCCGGACCTGCTCTAACCCGGGAATGGTGCGAATGAAGGCGTCCTGCACATCCTCGGGGAGGGAGGTCGAGATCCCATTCGGATAGACAGTGTCATCGTCTAGGCCCTCCGGCTCCAGAAATATCTGGTGACCATCCCTCTCGCCGAAGCGAACGATTTTGTCCTCGATAGAGGGGCAATAGCGTGGCCCGACGCCTTCGATCTGACCCGAATACATCGCGGACTGGTGAATGTTATCGGCGATGATCCTATGCGTAGCATCAGTGGTCCGCGTTACGCCGCAATCAATCTGCCGATTGCTGATTGCATCGGTCATGAACGAGAACGGAACCGGGCTTTCGTCAGGACCTTGGCTCCCGACGCGGTCCCAGTCGATCGTGCGTCCGTCCAAGCGCGCCGGCGTGCCGGTCTTCAATCGACCAAGCTGCAGGCCGAAGCGCCGCAGTGTCTCTGAGAGGCCTAAGGATGGTTCCTCGCCCACCCGACCGGCCGGTATCTTGCGCTGCCCGATATGAATGAGACCCTTTAGAAAGGTGCCGGTCGTAAGAACGACGGCTGCCGCCCGGAAGACCCGGCCGTCCTTCATAACCGCGCCACAAACCACTCCGTCTTCCGTCAACAGATCGAAGGCATCGCCTTCTATCACCGAGAGGTTTTCGATCCCGTCGATCTCCCGCTGCATCGCCTGGCGATACAGCTTGCGATCTGCCTGCGTCCGTGGACCGCGAACTGCCGGCCCTTTGCGCCGGTTGAGAAGCCGGAACTGGATGCCGGCGGCATCGGCCACACGTCCCATAAGGCCGTCAAGCGCATCGATCTCGCGGACGAGATGGCCCTTGCCCAGTCCGCCAATCGCGGGGTTGCAGGACATGACCCCAATCGTATCCTTTTTATGCGTGACGAGAACTGTACGCGCGCCGAGCCGCGCAGAAGCCGAGGCAGCTTCGCAGCCCGCGTGGCCTCCACCGATCACAATGACATCATAATCCGTCATAGATATGCTCCAGCTTAGAACCTTGCCAGCTTCCGCTTGATTGTCGGTTCGGATGACTGAGTCAAGAGCGTTTCACGTGAAACGTGTTCAATGACTCGCCTGCGTTGTAATCTTCAGCCGGGTTATTTTCCGATACAGAACTCGGAGAATATCACGTCCAATAGGTTCTCTACATCGACGCGCCCGGAAATCTTACCCAAGGCGTCGCCTGCTTGCCGGAGCTGCTCCGCACGCAGTTCGAGGTCGGAAGAACCCAGGCTGAGCTCCAGTGCAGCACTGGCCTGTCGCAGGCAATCGACATGTCGCTTTCGCGACGGCATCGCCAAGGCTGTCTTACCAACCAGATCTGGGAGATGCGACTGCAGCGCCGTCAAAAGATCGGCCATGCCCGCACCGGTTCTCGTGGACAGAAAGATGTCCGCATCCGACGGAGCCCAACTTGGCGAAGGGCGGTCAACCTTGGTTGCGACCCGAATGACCGTGACGTTCTCCGGAAGGACCTCATCAATCCGGAAATATCCCGGTTTTTCCGATAATAGAAGGACAAGATCGGCATCAGCGATAACCTGGCGCGCTCTCCGGATACCCTCCCGCTCCACAAGCTCGTCCGTTTCACGAAGTCCCGCCGTATCGAAGAGTTTAACCGAGAATCCGGCTAAGGAAAGATCCACGGCCAGAACGTCGCGTGTCGTTCCAGCGACCTCCGTCACAATAGCGATGTCCCTTTGCGCCAAGGCGTTCAGCAAGCTCGACTTGCCGGCGTTCGGCTCACCGGCAATGACGATCTTGAGCCCGTCCCTGATAATCTCGGCCAATCCGGCCCGCCCGATATGTCGATCTATTTCCTGACGGAGCCTGCCGACATCCTCCCAGATCGCAACGCTGACGGACCCCGGAACATCGTCCTCATCCGCAAAGTCGAGCTCTGCCTCGATCATTGCACGCGAGTGGGTCAGCCGTCGGGCCCAATCCGCATAGAGAGCGGATTGCCCGCCACCGGAGTGCTCTATTGCGAGTCGACGCTGCATTTCCGTCTCTGCCGAAATCAGATCCGCCAGCCCCTCCACTTCGACCAGATCCAGTTTTCCGTTCTGAAACGCCCGCCTTGCGAATTCTCCAGCCTCCGCATGCCGTAGCCCATTGATTGCGGCAAGCTCGTCGAGAATGGCACTTACTACGGCCCGTCCGCCGTGAACCTGCAATTCGCAGCAATCTTCACCGGTGAAAGACCCCGGCGCGGGGAAATAGAGGACTAGACCGCTGTCCAGCGTCTCACCGTTTCGAGTCCGAATCGTTCTGAGCGTTGCCATGCGTGGCGGGGGCAGGGTTCCGCAAAGTTGCACCACCGCATTCGCCGTCGTCGGACCGCTCACACGGATTATGGCAACGCCCGCAGGCAGCGAGCCGCTCGAAAGAGCGTAGATCGTATCGGTGGAGAGCATCAGCTTACCGTTTTACGGAACGACGTGCACGGTTCGACCCGGGCCTTACCCGCCATCGCGGCATGATTAACATTGGGGATCGGGCAGAGCCAATCGGAAGCGCAATTGGTGCGGCACTCGTCTGGCTGTAGCGAAGCCGCCTTATGCACCGAGCCGGCCTCGAAATCAAGTGCCGCTCTATTCTGAGCGCATCTCCGCGCCGGCGTTTCACGTGAATCACTCCCCACTCTCAGGCTTCTCCGGGAATGACATTGATGAGGGAAGAATGGCGACAGGGCGGAAGTGCTGCATCCTCAATGCACGAAGAGGCCGGCGCTGGACGGCGCCGGCCTCTCTGCTGGGAAAGAGAGTCTCGCTCTTACGTATTCATCGAGTCGAAGAAGTCGCCATTGGTCTTCGTCTGCTTCAGCTTGTCGATGAGGAACTCGATTGCGTCGGTCGTGCCCATCGGCGCAAGAATGCGGCGCAGCACGAAGATCTTCTGCAGGTCCTGGCGCGGGACCAGCAGGTCCTCCTTACGCGTGCCGGACTTCAGAATGTCCATCGCCGGGAAGATTCGCTTGTCGGCCACCTTGCGGTCGAGCACGATTTCGGAGTTGCCGGTACCCTTGAACTCTTCAAAGATGACTTCGTCCATGCGGCTACCGGTGTCGATCAGCGCCGTTGCGATGATCGTCAGCGATCCGCCTTCCTCGATGTTGCGGGCAGCGCCGAAGAAGCGCTTCGGACGCTGCAGGGCGTTTGCGTCGACACCGCCGGTCAGAACCTTGCCCGACGAGGGAACGACCGTGTTGTAGGCGCGGCCGAGACGGGTGACCGAGTCGAGCAGGATCACTACGTCGCGTCCGTGTTCCACAAGTCGCTTGGCCTTTTCGATCACCATCTCGGCGACCTGGACGTGGCGCGTTGCCGGCTCGTCGAAGGTCGAGGACACCACCTCGCCCTTGACCGAGCGCTGCATGTCCGTGACTTCCTCCGGCCGCTCGTCGATCAACAGGACGATCAGGTAGCATTCCGGATGGTTCGCGGTGATCGAATGCGCGATATTCTGGAGAAGCACCGTCTTACCGGTGCGCGGCGGCGCGACGATCAGGCCACGCTGGCCCTTGCCGAGCGGCGCGACCAGATCGATGACGCGCGCCGAGAGGTCCTTGGACGTCGGAACCTCGAGTTCCATCTTGAAGCGCTCGTTCGGATAGAGCGGCGTCAGGTTGTCGAAGTGAACCTTATGGCGGATTTTCTCCGGGTCATCGAAGTTGATCGTGTTGACCTTCAGAAGTGCGAAATAGCGTTCGCCTTCCTTCGGACCGCGGATCGGGCCTTCGACCGTGTCGCCGGTCTTCAGCGAGAAGCGGCGGATCTGCGACGGCGAAATGTAGATATCGTCAGGACCCGGGAGATAGTTCGCATTGGCCGAGCGCAGGAAGCCAAATCCGTCCTGCAGGACCTCGACGACGCCCTCGCCGATGATCTCGATCTCCTGCTGAGCCAGCATTTTGAGGATCGCGAACATCAGCTCCTGCTTGCGCATCGTGCTGGCATTCTCCACCTCGAGCTCTTCGGCAAAGGCCAGGAGGTCGGTCGGCGTCTTGTTCTTAAGTTCTTGAAGCTTCATTTCAGCCATGAAGGGTCCGTGCTTGATAGGGGATTGGGAGCCGGCGCGATTTGTAAGGGAGCTGCAAGGGGGAAGAGGCAGGCTCTAAAACGTCGTCACAGGCCATAGGAAGAAGGAGATGAGGGAAAATAGCGATTCACGTGAAACGCCGCAAGGGGGCGCGGCAAATTAGCGGCAACTATTGCAGCTGCGAATCGATTGAATTCAAAATGGTTTCACCACGACGAGGATAACGATGACGATCATCAGCAGGGTAGGCGCCTCGTTCATCAGCCGCCAGTAGCGCGCATCGCGGCGTTTCTCGTCCCGCTGGAAGGCTCTCACTGCGCGGCTGAAATGCATATGCACCAGCGTCAGCAGAAAAACGCAGAAAATCTTCGCATGCAGCCAGCCCCCGACAAAGCCATAGACGCTCCAGGCGAGGTAAAGTCCGAGCACCCATGAAATCATCATGGCCGGATTCATGATGACCTTGAGCAGTCGCAGTTCCATCATCTTGAAGGTCTCGGACTGTTCCGATCCGGGCGCTGCGTCGGTGTGATAGATGAACAGGCGCGGCATGTAGAGCAGCGCCGCCATCCAGGAGATCACCGCAATGATGTGGAGCGCCTTGATCCACAGATAGAGGTCGTCCGGCTGCCCGACGAGGAGGCCGATCAGCAAAGCCGCAAAGGCCGTGACCGCGATCGCCGCACGAAGGCGCGCCCGTTTGCCCGGACCGGTGTCGGTTTGGCGTTCCCCTTTCATCGTCGCCCTCTCATCGCGATCCGCGAACGTGGGCGACGAGTGCGGCAACGTGATCCGGATCGGCGTCCGGCGTTATGCCGTGGCCGAGATTGAAGATCAGCGGCCCTTTGCCCAGGACATCCAGGATGCGGTCGGTTCCATGCTCAAGCGCCGCGCCACCGGCCACGACCCGCACCGGATCGAGATTGCCCTGAACAGGCCCGTCCTTCTGCAATTCGGCGGCGAAGGAGAGCGGCACCGACCAGTCGAGGCCGATTGCATCCGCACCGGTCGCCTGCCGGTAATTCTTCAGTAGAAGGCCCGCACCCTTCGCAAAAGCGATGATTTTCGCCGAGGGGCGGCGCGCGCGCACGGATGCGATCATCCGCCGGACGGGCTCGATCGCGAAACGCTGGAACTCCTCCTCGCCGAGCACACCGGCCCAGGAATCGAAGATCTGTACCGCATCGGCGCCGGCATCGATCTGTTTTACCAGATAGTCGGCGGAAATATCGGCGAGCAGCGACAGAAGCCGCTCGAAAGCCTTGGGATGACGATAGGCGAAAAGACGCGCAGGCGCCTGGTCCGGGGTCCCGCGGCCGGCGATCATATAGGTCGCCACCGTCCAGGGCGCCCCGCAGAAGCCGAGGAGCGTGGTTTCCGTCGGCAGTTCGCGTCTCAGCCGGGAGACGGTCTCGAAAACCGGAGCCAGGTGAGCGATGACGCCATCGGGCCTCAGCCTGGCGATCCCCTCCTCGTCGATCGGATCCATCCGTGGGCCCTGCCCCTCTTCGAAGCGAACATTGCGCTTGAGCCCATCGGGCACCACGAGAATATCGGAGAAAAGGATCGCGGCGTCGAAGCCGTAGCGGCGGATCGGCTGCAATGTCACCTCGACTGCGAGGTCCGGCGTGTAACAGAGATCGAGAAAGCTTCCGGCCTTCGCGCGCACCGCCCTGTATTCCGGAAGATAGCGTCCCGCTTGTCGCATCAGCCAGATGGGGGGAGGGGTGAACGTTTTCCCGCTCAGAACCTCCAGCACTTTGCGATGCGTTTCGCTCACTTGCCGCTTCCTAATCTAAAAATAAAACTGAATTTATAAGGTTTCTATTTCTTAGAGTCGGTGGGTATCAAGGATTAAAATCGATCCTCATCCTATCCAGTCCGCCTCGATCTCCTGCAAAAAGTCGGGAGAGATTCCGGCCAAATTGCGCGGGAAGCGGGGAAACCCGGGAAAACGCTGCAGAGTCAGTCCTTTGGCGGCGATCGGGAGTTTTCGGTTCCTGTGGATGAGGAGTCGATCCGCGTGACAATTTGTCGTGGCCATGAGTCTTGTCCACATGCCTGGGCAAGAGATTTCCGGTTAGGTGTCAGATGTGAACAAGTCGCCGCTTTTCCACTTGCCTGAAGCCAGGCGCCGCCGTTAGCTGTTTTTGTCCCGCCTTATCAACAGACCGCGGAGAATTGCGTGGAGAACCGCAAAAACTACTTCCATCTGCATCTGATCTCCGATTCGACAGGCGAAACTCTGATCGCCGCCGGTCGAGCGGCTGCTGCGCAGTTCCAGTCCTCCCATGCGCTGGAACACGTCTATCCGCTGATCCGCAACCGGAAGCAGCTGATGCAGGTCATGGATGCGGTCGACGGGGCACCAGGAATCGTCCTCTACACGATCGTCGACCGGGAACTTGCCGGCCTCATCGATCAGAGATGCCGCGAGATCGGCGTGCCTTGCGTCTCGGTGCTCGATCCGATCATTGAACTTTTCCAATCCTATCTCGGCTCACCCTCGCGCCGCCGTTCGGGCGCGCAGCATGTCATGGATGCCGAATACTTCGCCCGCATCGAGGCGTTGAACTTCACGATGGATCATGACGACGGTCAGATCCCCTCCGATTTCAACGAGGCGGATGTGGTCCTTGTGGGTGTGAGCCGCACGTCGAAAACACCGACGAGCATCTATCTTGCCAATCGCGGTATAAAGACGGCCAACATTCCGATCGTGCCGGGGATGCCTCTGCCCGATGCGCTCCTGAAGGCGACGAAACCGCTCATCGTCGGGCTCATCGCTTCGGCCGAGCGCCTCTCGCAGGTGCGCCAGCATCGTGTGCTCGGAACGACGCAGAGCTTCCACGGGGAAGACTATACGGATCGGGCGGCGATCGCCGAGGAGCTGAAATATGCCCGCTCGCTTTGCGCGCGCAACAACTGGCCGCTGATCGACGTAACGCGGCGCTCGATAGAGGAGACTGCGGCAGCAATCGTTGCCCTTCGGCCGCGGCTTAGATAGAGCGAATCGCAAGAACAGCTTGCAGATCGCGAACACGGAAACCGGAAAAAATGAAATCCTTACTCGTATTGGCGTCGGCCAGTCCTTTTCGTCGCACTCTGCTTGCCAATGCAGGACTGGCCTTCGAGGCCCGGGCCGCCGCGATCGACGAGCGTGCGCTCGAGCAGCCGCTGGAAGCGTCGGGTGCTTCGCCGGCCGCCGTCGCGCTGGCGCTTGCCGAAGCCAAGGCGAAGGATGTCGCACGATATTTTCCGGGCGCCCTTGTCATCGGTTCGGATCAGACGATGTCGCTTGGAACCCGCGTCTACCACAAGCCCCGAGACATGGCGGAAGCCGCTGAACATCTCCTGTCGCTCTCGGGCAGGATGCACAGCCTCAACAGCGCGATCGTTCTCGTGCGCGACGACGAGGTCGTATGGCGGCATGTCTCGACCGCGAACATGACCGTGCGGCCATTGAGCGACGGTTTCATCGATCGGCACCTTGCAACGGTGGGCGAGAAGGCGTTGACAAGCGTCGGCGCCTATCAGCTCGAAGGCGAGGGCATCCAGCTCTTCGAGAGCATCGAGGGCGATTATTTCACCATACTCGGCCTGCCGATGCTGCCGCTTCTCTCCAAACTCCGCGAACTGGGGGCGATCGATGCATGATTCACGTGAAACATTTGTTAACCATGCCTTTGTAACCGGCTATCCGGTGAAGCATTCGCGATCGCCGCTTATTCATGGCCATTGGCTGAAGCAGTTCGGAATTCGGGGGAGCTACCGGGCCCACGAGGTCACGCCCGAGGCCTTTCCCGATTTCATGCGGCAGATCAAGGAAGGAACCACCGGCTTCTGCGGCGGCAATGTCACGATTCCGCATAAGGAGGCCGCCTTCCGGCTGGCTGACCGGCCGGACGAGCTGAGCGCCGAGCTCGGCGCGGCCAACACGCTCTGGCTTGAGAATGGAAAAATCCGCGCGACGAACACCGACGGGCGTGGCTTCCTCGCCAATCTGGACGAGCGCGCCAGAGGATGGGACCGCATCTCGACCGCGGTCATTCTCGGTGCCGGCGGCGCCAGCCGAGCCGTGATCCAGGCGATCCGCGACCGCGGGGTCAAAACGATCCATGTGGTGAACCGCACGCCCGAAAGGGCGAGGGAACTGGCCGATCGCTTCGGCACGGCGGTGCACGCACATTCGTTGGCGGCGCTTCCCGAAGTCGTTTCCGGCGCCGGCCTCTTCGTCAACACGACGTCGCTCGGCATGGACGGCGAACCGGCGCCGGCAATCGACTTTTCGGGCCTGACACCCGACGCCGTCGTCACCGACATCGTCTATGTGCCTTTGAAGACGCCGCTGTTGCGGCAGGCGGAAGAGCAGGGCCTGCGCATCGTCGACGGACTTGGCATGCTTCTCCACCAGGCAGTGCCCGGGTTCGAAAAATGGTTCGGTCTGAGGCCGGTCGTCGACGAAACGCTCAGGCAGATCATCATCAGCGATATGGAAAGGCACGCATGATCATCGTCGGGCTTACCGGCTCCATCGGAATGGGAAAATCGACCGCTGCCGGCATGTTTCGGGAACTCGGCGTGCCAGTGAACGATGCCGACGAAGTGGTGCATATGCTCTATAGCGGCGAAGCGGTGGCTCCGGTCGAAGCGGCCTTTCCGGGCGTCGCCAAGGACGGGGTCATCGACCGGGCCGAGCTTTCGCTGCGGCTTGTTGCGGCACCCGAGCGGCTGGCCGAGCTGGAACGGATCGTCCATCCGCTGGTGCGCGCCAAGGAGCGGGAGTTCGTTGCGCGGCACAGAGCGGACGGTGCGCCTTTCGTGCTTCTCGATATTCCGCTCCTCTTCGAGACCAAGGCCGAGGCGCGCCTCGACCGCATCGTCGTCGTGACCTGCGATCCGGAGATGCAGAGGGAACGCGTCATGAAACGCCCGGGAATGACCGCCGAGAAGTTTGCGATGATCCTAAAGCGGCAGGTGCCCGACAGCGAGAAGCGCGCCCGCGCCGACTATATCGTCGACACCAGCGACAGCTTCGACGTCACGCGGCAGCAGATCCGTGCGATCGTCGATGATTTGCGGGGCGGTTAGCCTTTCGGAGACGCCCCCGCGAGTCTCCTTCGCTCCGCTTGCGGGGAGAAGGTGGCCGGCAGGCCGGATGAGGGCAGCGATAGCCTTCAATTGCGCAGCAAATAACATTAAGAATGGAGGTCGGCTTCGGGTGATTCGCCCCGAATCATCGTCCACAGGGCTCCCGCATGCGTGAAATCATCTTCGATACGGAAACGACCGGCCTCGACAACCGCGAGGACCGGGTGATCGAGATCGGCGGTATCGAACTCGAGAACCAGTTTCCGACGGGGCGCACGATCCATATCTATATCAATCCGGGGGAGCGAAAGGTTCACCCGGAAGCCCTGGCCGTCCACGGCATCACCGACGAATTCCTGAAGGATAAGCCGCCCTTCGCCGACGTCGCTCAGGAAATCGTCGATTTCTTCGGCGATGCCCGTTGGGTCGCCCACAACGCCACCTTCGACATCGGCTTCATCAATGCGGAGTTCGAGCGGCTCGGCCTGCCGCCGATCGGCAGCGACCGGGTTATCGACACTCTGGCCCTTGCCCGCCGCAAGCACCCGATGGGGCCGAATTCGCTCGATGCGCTCTGCCGTCGCTACGGTGTAGACAACTCCCACCGAACCAGGCATGGAGCCCTGCTCGACTCCGAGCTGCTGGCCGAGGTCTATATCGAGATGATCGGCGGGCGCCAGGCCGCGCTTGGTCTCGTGATGACGGAGACGGGTGGCCGGTCGATAGAGGCCGACGACGGACCGGTCGTCGTCATTAAAAGGGAGCGGCCTTTGCGGCCACGATTGACGGAGGCCGAAATCGCTGCCCATGCGGCGCTCGTCGCGAAGATCGGCGCGAATGCGATCTGGGAGAAATACAGCGAAGCCGAATATGTCCTCAGATCGGAAGCGGTCTAGGAATATCCGTACTGCGGAGCCCGCGGGGGTTTCTCTAGCCGAATGGCTTAGACCGGGCACAAAAAACCCGGCTCGGTGAGCCGGGTTTCCAGTCATTCGGACCGATTAATTGGCCGTGTCGTTGGTATTGGCCACCTGCGCGCGGACCTTTTCCTCAGCCATGCGCTGCGCAAACATCTGCGCGAAATCGATGGGATCGATCATCAGCGGCGGGAAGCCGCCGTTGCGGGTGGCGTCGGCTACGATCTGGCGCGCGAAGGGGAACAAGAGGCGCGGGCACTCGATGAAGAGCAGCGGCAGCATGTGCTCCTGCGGGAAGCCGGCGACGCGGAAGACGCCGCCATAGGCGAGCTCGACGTTGAAGAGCATCTTGTCGCCGTCTTTCGCCTGGGCGCTCAACGACAGGACGACGTCGAAATCATTCTCCGCCAGCGGATTGGCATTGACATTGACATTGATGTTGATCGACGGGGAGCGGTCGCGAGCCTGCAGCGAACGCGGTGCGCCGGGGTTCTCGAAGGAGAGGTCCTTGACGTACTGGGCCAGGATATTGAGCGACGGGCTCTGTTGCTGCTGGGCACTGCCGTTGCCGTTGGATGCGGTATCAGTCGTCATAAGAGTTTCCTCGGACTTCGAAATGGTGAGGCCATCTAGCATTTAGGGCTTGGGCTTACAACCCTCGTGGCCCGGCCTGGCCCGACGCCAAGGGCACGTCCGGCCCTGCTTTTGGGAACGGCATTATAGCCCCGATTGGAGCCGGGATCAGAAAAAGTGAAGCTCGGATCAATGAGGCAGACGATCCGGCGGCGGCGGGTCGTCATCGTCCTTTGCCTTGCGCGAAAATTCGTCCTCGTCGAGATCGATCGTCAGCGGGCCGCGGCGCTCCTCGCGAGGGGTGCCAGCGGATTGGGGACCAGCGGGTTGAGGACCAGCGGGTTGAGGGCCAGAGGATTGCGGCCTGGAGGAACGATAGAAGCCGGTCGCGCTGCTCAAAACCGACATACGGCTGCGCAGGAAGGCGGCGATGGCGCGTCGGACGGGGGGCAGAAAGATGAGAAGGCCGACGAGATCGCTGATGAAACCGGGCACGATCAGCAGGATAGCGGCGATGAAGATCAGCACACCGCCGAACACGTCCAGCCCCGGATCGTTGCCCGTCCGCGCCGCCTCCTGCACGCGCCGGAGCACGCCGAACCCCTGGATGCGCAGGAGCAGGATGCCGGCGACGGCACTTGCGAAAACGAGAAGAAGCGTCATCGCCACGCCGATCTCGCGCCCGACGGCGACGAAGCCTGTGATTTCCGCAAGCGGCAGCCCGAGAATGACGAGCGGGATCAGGTAACGCATCGCCCGTACTCGCAAGAAGGTGAGTGCAATTGTCCGGTCTCCGGTTTATGGGTGCGACATCGTCGTTTGAATGGTCTATCCTTCCGGACTATATGGAACAGTACGAGAAATTCTAACAGCGGTTCCGGGTGGAAATGGGCTCTTTTGATTTCATCACATTTTTTTTCCTGATCGCTGCCGTGGTCATCTTCCTGCAATTGCGGAGCGTCTTAGGTCGCAGGACCGGCAGCGAGCGGCCTCCTTTCGATCCCTACTCTCCACGGGATGTCGCTCAAGGGCCGGAAGCCAAGGATAACGGCAAGGTCGTTCAGCTTCCCCGTCGCGAGACGGCGGAAGACGAGTCGCGCTATGCCGCGATCGAGACCGTCGCCAAGGCCGGAACTCCGCTGAATGCCCAACTCCGGGCAATGACCGACGCGGATCCCAACTTTAATCCGGCCGAATTCCTCAACGGTGCAAAGATGGCCTACGAGATGATCGTCATGGCCTTTGCCGACGGCGACCGCAAAACCCTCAAGGGTTTGCTGTCCCGCGAAGTCTATGAGGGTTTCGAGGCCGCGATTGCGGAGCGCGAGGCCAAGGGCGAAGTGGTCAAGTCGACCTTCGTCGGCATCGACAAGGCCGATATCGTCCACGCGGAGATCAAGGACGCCGAGGAAAACATAACGGTCAGGATCATCAGCCAGCTTATTTCCGCAACCTACGACAAGCAGGGTAAACTGGTCGACGGAGACGCCGATTCGGTTGCCGAAGTGAACGACCTGTGGACTTTCGCGCGCGATATCCGTTCACGCGACCCGAATTGGAAGCTGATCGCCACCGAATCGGAAAACTGACCGGGAAGCGGGCGGCCATGGCTTTTCATCTTGAGCCGGTCTCCTTTTCGGAGCTGCCCGGCTGGTCTGCGGACGACCCGGCGCCGGTGATCGCTTCGCTTCGGCGCTGTCACCGGCATGTAGGGGAGGCCAAACCGTACAAGACCGGCTCGCTCGGTATTTCGGTCGCCGACCTCCTGCCCGCCTTCGAGGCTGCGGGCAGCGATTTCTCCGATGCGGCCGCCGCACGCGCATTTTTCGAGGCCCAGTTCGTTCCGTTCCGAATCTGCCCGGAAGAGAAAAGGACCGGCTTCGTCACCGCTTTCTACGAACCCGAAGTCGAGGTACGGGCTGGGCCCGATGCGGAGTTCCGCTTTCCCTTCTACCGGCGTCCCTCGGACCTCGTCGATATCGACGACACGAACCGGCCGGCAGGAATGGACCCTTATTTTGTCTTCGGCCGCCGTCGCGACGGCAGGATCGAGGAATATCCGGATCGCCGCGCGATCGAAGAAGGCTTGCTCGCCGGCCGCGGTCTGGAAATCGCCTATGCCCGCTCCAAGGTCGACGTGTTCTTCGTCCATGTGCAGGGCGCGGCGCGGCTGGTCTATCCGGACGGTTCGCTCTGCCGCATTACGTATGCCGCCAAAACCGGGCATCGCTTTTCCGCCGTCGGGAAACTGTTGATCGATCGCGGCGAGATCGACGCCGCCACCGTGTCGATGGCGAGCATTCGCGGCTGGCTGGCGGCCCATGCCGACAGGATCGACGAGGTGCTATGGCACAACCGCTCCTTCATCTTTTTCCGCGAGGCACCGGTCGAGGAGGAGGGGCTCGGCCCCGTGGCGGCCGCCAAGGTGCCGCTCGAGCCGGGACGCTCGCTTGCGGTCGACCGCCTCATCCACACATTCGGCGTTCCCTTTTATGTCGCGAGCGAAACCCTGACCCATCTGGACGGCGGACATTCCTTCGGTCGCCTGATGCTCGCGCTCGACACCGGTTCGGCCATCGTCGGCCCGGCGCGCGGCGATATCTTCACGGGCTCCGGCGATCAGGCGGGGGAACTCGCGGGTTCCGTGCGCAACGACGCAGACTTCTTCATTTTCGTGCCCCGCGCGGCCGCGGCCCGATATCGCCCGCAGTCCAGCCATGGCTAAGGACAAGAAGCTTTCCGCCGAAGACCGCATTCTCTGGGGGAAGGTCGCGCGTTCGGCGCGGCCCATGCCCGGGCGGTTGGAGAATCTCGAGGAGATGCTGGGCGGGACCGCGGAAATCAAGGCTATCCCCGGCCCGGAGGCAACGCCTTCCTCGGGCGTGCCCGAAAAGGCCGGCCCGGGCTTTTCACTCAGCCGCGACAAGGCAGAACACCGCCCTCATCATCCGCTGGAGCGGCCGGTCAAGCGCAAACTTGCGAAGGGCCGGCTGACGCTCGAGGCAAGGATCGACCTGCACGGCATGATCCAGAGCGAAGCGCACGGATTGCTGCTGCAGTTCCTCCTCCGGGCGCGCGACCGCGGCTTGAGGCATGTTCTCGTCATCACCGGCAAGGGGACGTCGCTCGGCAGCGACGGCGCCCTTAAGCGAGCTGTGCCGCTCTGGTTTTCGCTTCCCGAGTTCCGGCCGTTGATATCGTCCTACGAACCGGCAGCCCGCAATCACGGCGGCGAGGGCGCGCTCTATGTGCGGCTGGCGCGGGCGAAGGGAGGCGCATCATGACTCCCTTCGGCGAGGCCGTGCGCGAACTTCGCCGGCGCAAGGGCGTATCTCAGAAAGAGATGGCGGCTGCCATCGGGGTTTCGCCCGCCTACCTCTCGGCTCTCGAACACGGTAAGCGGGGAGCGCCGAGCTTCGACTTCCTCCAGCGGGTTGCCGGCTATTTCAACGTGATCTGGGACGAGGCCGACGAACTCTTCCGGATAGCGCATCTTTCAGACCCGAAAGTCGTGCTCGACACGTCCGGCCTTCCGCCTGGACACACTGCCTTCGCCAACCGTTTGAGCATGGAGATGCGCGGCCTGTCGGCGGAGACGATTCGGGCACTGGAAGATGTTTTGGAAAAAGCCACATTTGCTGATAAGGACAGGGGATGAAAGCCCCATCCCGGCCGCGATCTTCGCGTCGGGATTTGGAACAATTGGACAAATTTTCTATAGTCCGCGAGGCATCTCGCGCTGTGATTCGCAATGAATCGCGACGTCTGAAAACCTGGAAAGACCTGAGCCCGAATGACCGATATTTCTGAGACCGAAGCCGGCGCAATCGCCGAATATGGTGCCGATTCCATCAAGGTGCTGAAAGGCCTCGATGCCGTTCGCAAGCGCCCGGGCATGTATATCGGTGACACCGACGACGGCTCCGGTCTGCACCATATGGTCTACGAGGTCGTGGACAACGCAATCGACGAGGCGCTCGCCGGCCATGCGGACATCGTGACCGTCACGCTCAATCCCGACGGATCCGTCACGGTGACGGACAACGGCCGCGGCATACCGACGGACATCCACCGGGAAGAGGGCGTCTCGGCCGCGGAAGTCATCATGACGCAGCTTCATGCCGGCGGAAAATTCGACCAGAATTCCTACAAGGTCTCCGGTGGCCTGCACGGCGTCGGCGTTTCGGTCGTCAACGCCCTCTCCGTGTCGCTGAAGCTCAAGATCCGCCGGGCCGGCAAGATCCACGAAATGAGCTTCACCCACGGCGTTGCAGACGGGCCGCTCAAGGTGACGGGCGACGCCGGCGGCGAGACCGGAACCGAGGTCACCTTCACGCCGAGCGAACAGACCTTCTCGAACATCGAGTTCGAATTCGCCACGCTCGAGCATCGCCTGCGCGAACTCGCCTTCCTGAATTCCGGCGTCCGCATCGTGCTGACCGACAAGCGCCATTCGGACATTCGTCGGGAAGAAATGATGTATGACGGCGGTCTCGAGGCTTTCGTCGCCTATCTCGACCGGGCGAAGAAGCCGCTCGTCCAGAAGCCGGTGTCGATCCGTGGCGAGAAGGACGGCATCACCGTCGAAGTAGCAATGTGGTGGAACGACAGCTATCACGAGAACGTGCTGTGCTTCACCAACAACATTCCGCAGCGCGACGGCGGCACGCATATGGCCGGCTTCCGCGGCGCGCTCACGCGTCAGATCACCTCCTATGCCGACACATCCGGCATCACCAAGAAGGAAAAGGTATCGCTCACCGGCGACGATTGCCGCGAGGGACTGACGGCTGTGCTGTCGGTGAAGGTTCCCGATCCTAAATTCTCCTCGCAGACCAAGGACAAGCTGGTTTCCTCGGAAGTCCGCCCGGTCGTCGAAAGCCTGGTCAACGAGGCCCTGAGCGTCTGGCTCGAAGAACATCCTTCCGATGCCAAGATTCTCGTGGGAAAGGTCGTAGAGGCGGCCGCCGCGCGCGAAGCCGCGCGCAAGGCACGCGAGTTGACGCGCCGAAAGGGTGCGCTCGACATCTCGTCGCTTCCCGGCAAGCTCGCCGATTGTTCCGAGCGCGACCCGGCCAAGTCAGAACTCTTCCTGGTGGAGGGCGACTCGGCAGGCGGCTCGGCCAAACAGGGCCGCTCGCGCGAAAACCAGGCGATCCTGCCACTGCGCGGCAAGATCCTCAACGTCGAGCGCGCGCGTTTCGACAAGATGCTGTCGAGCCAGGAAATCGGCACGCTGATCACCGCGCTCGGCACGTCCATCGGCAAGGACGAATTCAACGCCGACAAGCTGCGCTATCACAAGATCATCATCATGACGGATGCCGACGTCGACGGCGCCCACATCCGTACGCTGCTGCTCACCTTCTTCTTCCGGCAGATGCCGGAGCTGATCGAGCGCGGCCACCTCTACATCGCCCAGCCGCCGCTTTACAAAGTGGCGCGCGGCAAGTCCGTCCAGTATCTCAAGGATGAGAAGGCGCTCGAAGATTATCTGATCAGCATGGGCCTCGAGGAGGCGTCGCTCGAACTCGCTTCGGGCGAAGTGCGCGTCGGCCAGGACCTTCGCGAGGTCATCAACGACGCCCTGCGACTGCGCTCGCTGATGGAGGGGCTCCACTCCCGCTACAATCGCTCGGTCGTGGAGCAGGCCGCAATCGCGGGAGCGCTCAACGTGGAACTCAACGGCGAACGCGACGAATATCAGTTGATTGCCGCCGAAGTGGCCCGCCGGCTCGATGTCATCGCCGAGGAGACCGAACGTGGCTGGGAGGCGGCGGTGACGGCGGAAGGCGGGCTGAAGCTCGAGCGTATGGTGCGCGGCGTCAAGGAAGCGGCCGTGCTCGACATGGCGCTGATCGGTTCTTCCGATGCCCGCCATATCGATCAGCTCAAGGCACGGCTGAAGGAAGTCTATGGCGCTCCGCCGGTGCTGCGCCGCCGCGACGGCACGCAGGAGATCAGCGGGCCACGCGCTCTCCTCGACGCGATCTTCGCCGCCGGCCGCAAGGGGCTGACCATGCAGCGTTACAAGGGCCTGGGCGAAATGAACGCCGAGCAATTGTGGGAGACGACCCTCGATCCGAACGTCCGTTCGCTGCTGCAGGTCAAGGTTACCGATGCGACGGATGCGGACGGTCTGTTCTCGCGCCTGATGGGCGACGAAGTGGAGCCGCGGCGCGACTTCATCCAGGAAAACGCACTGAGCGTCGCCAATCTCGATATCTGACGCGCAAGCGTCGCCGCAGCACTTTGATCATAGCTTCGACGAGAGCAGGGCGGACCTCCGCCCTGCTCTCGTCTTTACGGATCATTCGCCCGTGAAACGTCCTTCGAAGACGAGTTCGCTGACGGGCTTGCGCTGGCTTGGTTTTTCGCGTTCTCGCAGATCGTCCGGCAGGGTGGAAGGATCCGCAATCCTGCCGATCGCGACGGCTGCCTCGACCCGGTAGTTTTCCGGAACGCCGAGCACCTGCATGGCCTTCTCCCTGTCGACCCCCGCCATCGCATGGGCATGCCATCCGGCGAGCTGCGTCTGCAGGGCGAGCGCGAACCAGGACGCTCCCGTGTCGAAGGCGTGCGTATAGGCCGGTCTCAGTTCGCCGGTCGATGTGACCCTGTGGGTCTTCGAAAGGATGATGACGAGGGCAGAGGCGTTTTTCGCCCAGCGTTGGTTGCCCTCGTCGAGCGTCGACAGCAGGCGCGCGAAATGCTCCGTGCCGTGGCGGGCGTAGACGAAGCGCCAAGGCTGAAGATTGCTGGCCGAAGGCGCCCAGCGCGCGGCTTCGAAGAGGGCAAGCAGATCCTTTTCCGCGATCTCCTCGCCGGTGAAGGCGCGCGGCGACCAGCGCTCCAGAAAGATCGAGTGGATGGGGTGATCGGCTCTTCTGTGGTTGATTTCTGTCACGAACGAACATCCTTATTTCTTGCAGATACGCACCTGTCCGACGCATCGCCGCTCCTGCGCGTCAGCTCAATATAGGCGCGAAGCATCCGTAAACGGCAATCATGTGATTGTCGAACCGGCGAAAAAAGTTGTATAAGTTCTGTAGATTTTTTGAGGAAGGACTCGCCATGAATTTGAAAGACCCGTCGCTGTTTCGCCAGGCCGCTCTCGTGGGCGAGACCTGGATCGAAGCCGACCCGAAGAATGCGATCGAGGTGAACAATCCGGCGACCGGGGAAATCATCGGCCGCGTCCCGAAGCTCGGCGCCGCCGAGACCAGGACCGCGATCGAGGCCGCGGCGCGGGTGCAGAAGGAATGGGCGGCGAGGACCGCCAAGGAGCGCGCGGCGGTGCTGCGCCGCTGGTTCGAGCTGATGATTGAAAACAAGGACGATCTCGGCCGGATTCTGACGATAGAGCAGGGCAAGCCGCTCGCGGAGGCGACGGGCGAGATCGTCTACGGAGCGAGCTTCATCGAATGGTTCGCGGAAGAGGCGCGGCGCGTCTATGGCGATCTCGTCCCCGGCCATCAGAAGGACAAACGCATTCTGGTGATGAAGCAGCCGATCGGCGTCGTCGCCGCGATCACGCCGTGGAACTTCCCGAACGCGATGATCACCCGCAAGGCCGGACCGGCCTTCGCCGCCGGTTGCGCCATGGTCTTGAAACCGGCCGCGCAGACGCCGTTTTCGGCGATCGCCATCGCCGTGCTCGCCGAGCGCGCGGGCATGCCGAAAGGTCTCTTCAGCGTTATCACCGGCTCCGCGCGCGAGATCGGCGCCGAGATGACTTCGAACCCGACCGTTCGCAAGCTTACCTTTACCGGCTCGACCGAGGTCGGCGCAGAACTCTACCGCCAGAGCGCGGCCACGATTAAGAAGCTCGGCCTGGAACTCGGCGGCAACGCCCCTTTCATCGTGTTCGATGATGCCGATCTCGATGCGGCGGTCGAAGGCGCGCTGATCGCCAAGTTCCGCAACAATGGCCAGACCTGCGTCTGCGCCAACCGCATCTATGTCCAGGACGGCGTCTACGAGGACTTCTCCGAGAAGCTCGCCCAGGCCGTCGCCAAGCTCAAGACCGGCAACGGCATGGAGGACGGTGTCATCCTCGGACCGCTGATCGACCAGCCGGCGCTGAAAAAGGTCGAGGAGCACGTGGCGGATGCGCTTGCGAAAGGCGCCCGCGTGGTGCAGGGCGGCCGTCGCCATTCGCTCGGCGGCACCTTCTACGAGGCGACGGTTCTGGCCGACGTGACCCAGGCGATGGCGGTCGCGCGGGAAGAGACCTTCGGCCCGGTGGCGCCGCTCTTCCGCTTCAAGGACGAGTCGGATGTGATCGCACAGGCGAACGACACCGAATTCGGCCTTGCCTCCTATTTCTATGCCAAGGACCTCGCCCGCGTCTTCCGCGTGGCGGAAGCGCTGGAATACGGCATGGTCGGTGTCAATACAGGCCTGATCTCCACGGCGGAGGCACCCTTTGGCGGCGTCAAGCTCTCCGGCCTCGGCCGCGAGGGCTCGAAATACGGCATCGAGGAATTCATGGAGATCAAATATGTCTGCCTCGGCGGCATTGCCTGAGGCGGCGCTCCCCTGAAGAACCGGCCGGAAAGTTCTGGCCGGTTTTTTCTTTTGCCGGTAAGAGGTTATCGACGTTGTGAAATTCGGGATTGCCCCTCTCCTCGGGTTTAACCCGAGGAGAGGGGCAAAGACAGCGGACGACTTCTCCGCATCCCAAACAGACAGACTCGGACGCAAGAGGAGACCAATATGCCCGCCCCGAAAAACACCTTCAAAGCGGCGATCCGCGAAAACCGCTTTCAGCTGGGTCTCTGGGTGGCGCTCGCCAGTCCCTATGCGGCGGAAGTGGTGGCCGGCAGCGGTTATGACTGGCTGCTGATCGACGGCGAGCACGCGCCGAACGATCTTCCCATGCTGGCGGCGCAGTATCGAGCCGTCGCCGGCGGAGGCAGTCATCCGATCGTCCGCCTGCCGGTCGGCGACGCGGTCATGATCAAGCAGATCCTCGATGCAGGCGTGCAGACGCTGTTGATCCCGATGGTCGACAATGTCGAGCAGGCGCGCCAGCTCGTGCGCGCCGTGCGTTACCCGCCACATGGCGTTCGCGGTGTCGGTGCCGCTCTCGGTCGGGCAACGAACTTCAGCCGCATAGGCGACTATCTCGAAAACGCCAACGACGAGATCTGTCTGCTGCTGCAGATCGAGAGCCGGGCAGGGCTCGAGGCGATTGACGCCATCGCTGCGCTGGACGGCGTTGACGGCCTGTTCGTCGGCCCGGCGGATCTTGCCGCGGACATGGGGCACCTCGGCAATCCCGGCCATCCGGAGGTACGGACGGCCATAATCGAGGCCTTCGCGCGGATCGAACGCGCCGGCAAGGCGCGCGGGATCATGACCCTCGATCCCGCCCAGGCGCGCGACTATCGCGAGCTCGGTGCCGATTTCATGGCGATCGGCACCGACGTCACATTGCTCGTCAGCGCAACGGAGCGGCTGCGCCGGGAATTTCTTGGAGAGGGCGGACCGGTGCGGACGGAATCCGGCTATTGATCGATTTTGCGCCTCGTCGTTGCTTTACGGCGAAGGTTTCCCGATCCTCATTCCTGTGCTTGTCACAGGAATCCAGCCGGCCCAAGTCCTTGGGCTGAAAGAACTTTTCCGTGGCGCTGCGGGATCCCTGTGACAAGCACGGATAAAGGGAAATGGAGCATCCCCCAATCGCAGGTCGATCCGACCTGAAGTCATGGTGACCTACGGAATCGACTGCAGCAGCGTCTCCCGCGCCGATTTCAGGTGTCGCCGGCAGGCCTGGTCGGCGAGCGCCGGATCGCGCGATTGCAGGGCGGCGATATAGTCGAGATGCTCCTCCAGCGCCCGGGCGTTGCGCTCCCGCGCGTTCGCCTTGTTCCACTGGTAGTGATAGTGAAAGACGATGGCGATGACATCGTAGAAGTCGATGATGAAGCGGTTGCTCGACGATTTGTGCACCAGCAGGTGGAGGCGCTCGTCGAGTTCGGAAAATTCGCTGTAGCGATTGTCGATGTCGGCGAGAATCTCCCGATGCACCGCCTCGATCTTCTTCAGCTCCTCCCAGGCCGGGTCATGGTCGGGAAGGGAGACGAAGCGGGCGGCCGAGCGCAGCTCGAACATCTCCCTCACTTCCGTCAGCTCGAGTGCGAATTCGCGCGTGAATCCCTTGAGAACCCAATGGCTGTTCGGCCGTTTCTCGATCAGCCCGAAACGGCTGAAGCGGATCAGGAATTCGCGCACGCTGGTCGTCCCGGCACCGATTTCGCGGGCAAGCTCGAGCTCGTTGATCTGCATGCCGGGCTCGGCACCGCCAGCCAGAATCCGGCGCATGAAGCTCCGCTCGATCCTTTCGGCGAGCGAATCGGTCTCCGCGGTCGGGAAGTAGTCCGAGGGCTCAGGTCTTCTCAGCACCGTCTTGCTGCGCTTGTCCCAGGCGATGAGGCTCAGTTCCTCGCAACGCGTCAGTATGGCGCGCACGGTCGTGCGGCTGACGCCGAGCGCCTGCCCGAGCTCCGGTTCGGACGGAAGCGTGGAGGTCTCCGCGAACAGCTTAAGGCAGCGGTTGAAGGCATCCTTGAATACGGTGTTCTGCTTCGCCATGGCGAGGATCCGGCAAGGTTCGGGTTTCTCGTGTCGGCATGTCGAGGCTCCCATTCCTCGACGGCCGCAGTAGGTTCATAATAACCATTGACGAACATCTGTCTATTGTAGATAAAAGACAGAACAAATGCTTGTATGTGGCGAACCGTTCGGGAGGAGCTTGATTTGCCCGCACCGTCTTCGATCCTTCTTTCGCCGGACGATAACGTCGTCGTCGCCACCGCGGCGATTGCGCCGGGTGACCGGCTGGCCGGCGGAGTGACGGCGGTCGGGCGCATAGATCCGGGCCACAAGGCCGCGATCCGCAGGATCGATGTCGGTGAGCCGGTGGTCAAATATGGCCAGGCGATCGGCCGCGCCACTTCCTCCATCGCGCCCGGCGAGCACGTTCATTCCCATAACCTCGCCTTCGATCAGGGGCGGCTCGCCATTGGCGCTGCAGTTCCCCCGGAGGCTGCGAGCGAGGCGGACAAAGCGCGCACATTCCTCGGCTATCGCCGGGCGGACGGTCGGGCCGCAACGCGCAACTATATCGGCATCGTCGCCAGCGTGAACTGTTCCACCACGGTCTGTCGCGCGATCGCCGACGAGGCGAACAGGCGCATTCTGCCGAAATACGAAGGCATCGACGGTTTCGTGCCGATCGTCCACGACCAGGGATGCGGCATGTCGTCCACGGGCGACGGCATGAAGAACCTGCACCGGACGCTCGCCGGCTATGCGCGCCACGCGAATTTCGGCGGCGTGCTGATGGTCGGGCTCGGCTGCGAGGTCAATCAGCTGACGCTCTACGGCCAAAGCGGGGCCGGAGCCGAGAAGCGGCATTTCAACATCCAGGAGGCCGGAGGTTCGCGCCGCTCGGTCGAGCGCGCCCTCGGCATTCTCGAAGAAATCGCCAAGGAAGTCGCGTCCGCCCGGCGCGTGCCGATTCCGGTCAGCGAGATCATCGTCGGCCTGCAATGCGGCGGTTCGGACGGGCTTTCCGGTATCACAGCCAATCCGGCGCTCGGTGCGGCGGTCGATATACTTGCCGCCGCCGGCGGAACGGCGATCCTGTCCGAGACCTCCGAAATCTACGGAGCCGAGCATCTGCTGCGCAGCCGCGCGGTCAACGAGACGGTCGCGGTCAAGCTCGACGGTTTGATCGCCTGGTGGGAGGATTATGTGGCGATGCATGGCGCGTCGCTCGACAATAATCCTTCGCCGGGTAACAAGCGGGGCGGCCTGACGACGATTCTCGAAAAATCGCTGGGCGCCGTGGCCAAGGGCGGCCGCTCGCCGTTGACGGCTGTCTACAATTACGCCGAGCGCGTGACGGAGCCCGGACTGGTCTTCATGGACACGCCCGGCTACGATCCGGTCTCCGCAACCGGTCAGGTTGCCGGCGGCGCCAACGTCATCGCGTTCACGACCGGCCGCGGCAGCTGTTTCGGCTGTCGGCCGGCGCCGTCGATCAAGCTCACCAGCAACACGGCGCTCTATCGGGCCATGGAAGAGGACATGGACATCGACTGCGGCGTCATCGCCTCGGGGGAAGCGACGATCGCCGATCTCGGCCGGGGGATTTTCGAGCTCATCATAGAAACCGCCTCGGGCCGCAAGACCAAGAGCGAGCTTTTCGGCTACGGCGACAACGAATTCGTGCCCTGGCATCTGGGGGCGACGCTTTAGGGTGAGGGGCAGACTTTCCTTGGGGGAGGAAACAAGGAATGCAGACGAGAAGGATAGGCCGGACTGCGCTTGCGGTGACCGAATACAGTTTCGGCACGGCGGGACTGGGCGGTCTCTATCGCGAATGCACCCGCGAAGCGGCGATGGCGACGCTCGACGCAGCCTGGGAAGCGGGCATCCGCTATTTCGATACGGCGCCGTTCTATGGGCTAGGCCTTGCCGAGCGGCGGGTCGGCGACTTCCTGCGCGACAAGCCGCGCGACAGCTTCGTGCTGTCCACGAAGGTCGGCCGCCTGCTTCATCCGGTGCCTGAGAACCAGGTTCCCGATTATTCCTACGTCAAGCCACTGAACTTCGACATCACCTATGACTACGGCTACGACGCGATCATGCGTTCGGTCGAGATGAGTTATGCCCGCCTCGGTCTCAATCGCATCGACATTCTTTATGTCCACGACATCGGCGGCTACACGCATGGCGCGGCGAAAAATGCCGTGTACCTGCGGCAGCTTCTGGATTCCGGCCTGAAAGCACTCGATGAGCTGAAGTCGAGCGGCGTCATTTCGGCCTACGGCCTCGGCGTCAACGAGGTGCCGGTCTGCCTCGATGTCATGCGCCGGGCCGACATCGACTGCATCCTGCTTGCCGGTCGCTATACGCTTCTCGACCGTTCCGCGGTTGCCGAGCTCCTGCCGCTCTGCGCGAAGAAGCACACCTCGCTTGTCGTCGGCGGCGTGTTCAATTCCGGCATTCTCGCGACCGGACCGATCGAGGGAGCGCATTTCGATTACATGCCAGCGACCGACGAGGTGCGGGCCAAAGTCGCGGCGATGGAACGAATCGCCGAGCAGCGCGGCATGCCGCTCGCCGCCCCCGCCCTGCAATTCCCGCTGGCCAATCCTCACGTCGCCTCGGTGCTGCTCGGAACCGCCAAACCGTCGAGCCTGAAGCGGAACATGGAGCTGGCCCGCTACGGGATCGCGCCGGAGGATTACGCAGCCTTCGAACCCCATACGCTTGTCGCGCCCGAGCTGGGGCCGGAGGCGGTAAGGGCCTGATGCTTCGCCGCCCTCGACGGCGGCCGCCACACTCCAAAAGCAACCGGGCCCGCATGCACCTGGCGGCCCGGTCGATAACGGAACAAGGTGTTACTGAGAGGAGAACCCGATGAGCATAGCCAAGCGCATTCTTTCACGCCGTGCCTTCAATGCCCTGGCCGGCGCCGCTTTCGTCGCCGCAATGGTCCCCACGACCTCTTTCGCGCAGGACGTCACCATTCCCATCATCGTCAAGGACACCACCTCCTTCTATTGGCAGATCGTGCTTGCGGGCGCGCGCGCCGCCGGTAAGGACCTCGGCGTCAATGTGCCGGAACTCGGCGCCCAGTCGGAATCCGACATCAACGGCCAGATCACCATCCTTGAAAACGCCGTTGCGGGCGCGCCGGCCGCGGTCGTGATCGCGCCGACGGAGTTCAAGGCACTCGGTAAGCCCGTCGACGAGGCCGCCAAATCGGTTCCGGTGATCGGCATCGATTCCGGAGCGGATTCGAAGGCCTTCACCTCCTTCCTGACCACGGATAACGTCCAGGGCGGACGCATCGCCGCCGACGGTCTTGCCGCCGCCATCAAGGAGGCGACCGGCAAGGAAGAGGGCGAGATCGCGATCATCACCAGCCTGCCGGGTGTCGGCTCGCTCGACCAGCGTCGCGAGGGCTTTCTCGATCAGGTCAAGACGAAATATCCCGGCCTGAAAGTGGTTGCCGACAAATATGCCGACGGTCAGGCGACGACCGGTCTCAACATCATGACCGATCTGATCACCGCCAACCCCAACCTCGTCGGCGTTTTCGCCTCGAACCTGATCATGGCACAGGGCGTCGGCCAGGCGATCGCCGAGAACAAGCTCGGCGACAAGATCAAGGTGATCGGCTTCGACAGTGACGACAAGACCGTGGGCTTCCTCAAGGAGGGCGTTCTGGCGGGCCTGGTCGTCCAGGATCCCTACCGCATGGGCTATGACGGCGTGAAGACGGCTCTTGCGGTCTCCAAGGGCGAGAAGGTCGAAGCCAATGTCGATACCGGCGCGAATCTGGTTACCAAGGCCAATATGAGCGAGCCGAAGATCGACGCGCTTCTCAATCCGAAGGTCAACTGACGACGACGGGATTGCGCGGCGCCGTAGGACCGGCGCTGCGCATCGCCTTCAAAGGAACAGTGCAACGGCCGAAGGGAGTCGGCCGCTGCGATCCCGGAAGTGGAGGACAATGCGATGATAGGGCTTCAAGAGGTCAGCCATCGCCATGACGAACAGGTGAGGGCGGCGGGCGGCCGTTCGGTTCCGAAGGGCGAACCCATCCTGGAACTCCGCGGCCTGCAGAAAAACTATGGCGCGGTCGAGGCTCTGAAGCCCGCGACGATGACCTTTCTATCCGGCGAAATCCACGCGATCGTCGGCGAGAACGGTGCCGGCAAATCGACTCTGATCAAGCTCCTGACCGGGGTCATTGCCCGCAGTGCCGGAGAGATCCGCTGGTGCGGCGAAACAGTCGACCTCGCCACGCCGAACGAAGCGATCGCCCGCGGCATCAACGCGGTTCACCAGGAGGTGGTGCTTTGTCCGCATCTGAGCGTTGCGGCCAACATGTTTCTGGGCGACGAGATGAACCGGCGCGGGCTGATGCGCAAGCGCGCGATGACCGGCGCGGCCCAGGGCGTGCTTGACGATCTCGGCTTCAATCTGCCCGCCAATGCCGAACTCGGCAGCCTGACGATCGGCCAGCAGCAGCTGGTCGCCACTGCTCGCGCGGCCATGCGTGGCACGCAGTTCCTCATCTTCGACGAGCCCACGGCCTATCTCACGCGACAGGAATCGGCGCAGCTTTTCCGCCTGATCCGACGGCTCCAGGGCGAGGGCGTCACGATCGTCTATATCAGCCACAGGCTGGAAGAAGTGTTCGAGCTTGCGGACCGCGTCTCGGTGCTTCGCGACGGCACGCATGTCGGCACGCGCGCGATTTCCGAGACGAACGAGGCCGAGCTCATCACTCTGATGATCAACCGCACGATCGAACAGATCTACCACAAGGAACATTTCGAATCGGGCGAGATGATCGTCGAGACGCGCGGACTCTCCGGTCCCGGTTTCCGCGACGTATCACTCTCGGTCAGGGCGGGCGAGATCGTCGGGCTCTACGGTCTGATCGGCGCCGGACGCAGCGAATTCGCGCTCGGCCTTTACGGGCGCAACCCGGTGAGCGCCGGAGAAATCTTCTGGCAGGGCCGAAAGGTCGCGATAGGCAATGAGCGGAAGGCCATGGACCTCGGGATCGCGCTCGCGCCGGAGAGCCGCCGCGATCAGGGCCTGTGCCTCAACCTGCCGATCGGCGTCAACATCAACCTGCCTGTTTTCAAAAGGCTAACGCGCGGCTTGACGATCAACCGCGCCGAGGAGGCCTCCAATGCTGAACGCCAGATCAGGGATCTGAAGATCAAGACGCCGTCGCGGCGAGTGCTTGCCTCCGCCATGTCCGGCGGCAACCAGCAGAAAATCGTGATCGGCAGATGGCTAAGCCACGGCGCGAAGCTCTTCATCTTCGACGAGCCGACCGTGGGCGTCGATGTCGGCACCAAGGCGGAAATCTACCGGCTGTTTGCGCGGCTTCTGGAAAAAGGGGCAGGGATCATCCTGATCTCCTCCTACCTGCCGGAGGTCTATGAACTGGCCGATCGCCTGCATGTGTTCCGGCAGGGGCGGCTTGTGGCAAGCCACGACTACCGGGCCGCAAGCCATGAGGAAGTGCTGGCGCAGGCGATCAATGCCTGAGAGAGCCGGATCAGGAAAGACGCAGGGAGGAAGCGATGAGTGTGGAAACGGTTGAAAGCGCGGGACCGACGCCGAAGAAAGGCGTCAGCATCCTGTTCGGTCTGACGCTCGTGGGATTGCTGGTCGTCCTGTGGCTGCTCCTCGGCCTGGCGACCAACGCCTTCTGGACACCGAACAACATCAGCAACCTCCTGCGTCAGGGGGCGATGACCGCGATTCTCGCCGTCGGCCAGACCTTCGTCATCATCACGGCCGGCATCGACCTTTCGGTGGGCGCCGTCGTCGGTTTCACCAGCGTCATCGTCGCCTGGCTGCTCGCGGCGGGGGTTCCGCTCTGGCTCGCGATCATCGCGACGCTGGCGATCGGCGTGCTGATCGGCGCCTTCCATGCCTTCGGCATCGTGCGCATGGGGCTGCCGCCCTTCATCATCACGCTTGCAACTCTGACCTCGCTTCGCGGCATCGGTCTCCTGATCACCAACGGCTCGACCATCTCGATAACCAACGACGCCTTCACCACTTTCTCACGCGCCGACTTCCTCGGAGTCCCCAGTCTTTTCTGGATGGTGATCGTCGTTGCAATTCCGGCTTACGTCTTCCTGCATCTGAGCCGCTTCGGCCGCTATCTCTTCGCCGTCGGCTCAAACAGGGAGGCGGCGCGCCTTTCCGGCGTCAACGTCAACCGCACGATCTATCTGGCCTATATCCTGTCATCGACCTGCGCCGCCTTCGTCGGGCTTCTGCTCGCCTCGCGCATCGGCATCGGCAACGCCACGCAGGCCGAAGGCTGGGAGCTGCAGGCGATCGCTTCGTCGGTCATCGGCGGCACGAGCCTTTTCGGCGCCGTCGGCTCGGTCCACGGCCCGCTGCTCGGCGCCTTCATCCTTGCGACGATCAACAACGGTGCCAATCTCCTGAACGTTAATTCCTTCTGGCAGCGCATCATCACCGGGCTGCTGATCATCGTGATCGTCTATTTCGACCAGTTGCGGCGGCGGGGGGCGCGGTGATGGCCGCCTGTCCGCAACCGGTCCCCAGCAAGCTTCGGAGCGCCGCATGAAAGCCGTCGTCTGTTCAGAGCCCGGCCGCCTCGCGCTCGTCGCCCGCAGCGGGCCTGAGGCACCGCCACCCGGCATGGTGCGCCTTGCCGTCAGCCGCGTCGGGATCTGCGGCACCGATTATCATATCTTCGAGGGCAAGCACCCCTTTCTCGAATATCCGCGCGTGATGGGCCACGAAATCTCCGCGAGAGTGATCGAAGGTGGCCCCGGCACCCGGCTCGCGCCCGGGACGCTCGTGGTCGTAAATCCCTATCTCTCCTGCGGGGAGTGCATCGCCTGCCGAAAAGGCAAGCCGAACTGCTGCACGGCGATCCGCGTCCTCGGCGTTCACACCGACGGCGCTTTCTGTGAAGAAATCGTCATGCCCGAGCAGAACCTCTATCGCGCCGAAGGCCTCTCGCCGGAAGCCGCCGCGGCGGTCGAGTTCCTGGCGATCGGCGCCCATGCCGTCCGGCGCTCGGCGGCAGGCCGAGGCGTTCGTTCGCTGGTGATAGGTGCCGGACCGATCGGACTTGGGACGGCCGTCTTCTCCCGCATCGCCGGCCACGACGTAAGGCTGCTCGACACGAGCGAGGAGCGCCTGGCCTTCGCAACGGAAAAGCTCGGCTTTCCGCCCGGCATCCTTGCGGGCGACGATGCGGCGCTCGCGCAGGCAACGGGCGGGGAGGGTTTCGACGTCGTCTTCGATGCCACCGGTAACGCCCAGTCGATGGAACGGGCGTTCGGCCATGTCGCTCACGGCGGCACGCTCGTCTTCGTCAGCGTGGTCAAGGAGGAGATCCGCTTCTCGGATCCCGAATTCCACAAGCGGGAAATGACGCTCGTCGCCAGCCGCAACGCAACGCGCGAGGACTTCGATCACGTCATTCGGTCGCTTGCGGCGGGGCTCGTCCCGATCGAGGCGCTCGTCACCCACCGAACGACGCTCGAGGACCTCGTCCGCGACCTTCCCCGCTGGACTCACGACAAGTCGGGGCTCGTCAAGGCCGTTGTCGCGGTGAGCGCCGGGTGAAAGGCTTCATTCCTTGCCGGTGTTTTTCCCTAAAAAGTGAGGGGCGCGTTTGTTGCGCTGCACAAGAAAAATGCTAGGGTGGCAGCGATTGCGGAAACCAGAGACGAACAACCGCAAGCTGGATCATTCGCCGTCCGGTGAAATGATCCAACTCTTCGTGACTGCGCTTCTGACGGAAACCGATGCGAACGTTTCCTGTGGAAGCGCTCCGGCGTCGGACTGGGAGCGGCGTTTTCGTTGATTTGAAGCAAGGGATACGCGCCCATGTTCTACCAGCTTTACGAGATGAACCATGCGATGATGGCTCCGTGGCGCACGGCGGCGGACGCCATGCGGCTGGCCTTCAGCAATCCGATGAACCCGGTTTCGCATACCTATTTCGGCCGTGCCGCAGCCGCAGGGCTGGAGGTTTTCGAGCGTGCCACCCGCCGCTACGGCAAGCCGGAATTCGGCCTTCCCGAGACCGAAATCGATGGGCATCCCGTGCCTGTCCGCGAAAGGATCGTCTGGCGGGAGCCGTTCTGCAACCTCATACATTTCGAACGCAGCCTGCCAAGGGATCGCGCTCCGGATCCGAAAGTCCTGATCGTTGCGCCGATGTCCGGCCACTACGCCACGCTGTTGCGCGGAACGGTTGAAGCACTGCTGCCCCATTCCGACGTCTACATCACCGACTGGATCGACGCCCGCATGGTTCCCTTGAGCGAGGGAACCTTCGATCTCGACGACTACATCGATTACGTCATCCAGATGCTGCATTTCCTGGGGCCGGATGCGCATGTGGTCGGGGTCTGTCAACCGGCTGTGCCGGTTCTGGCGGCCGTCGCGCTGATGGAGGCGGCGGAGGATCCCCTCGCGCCGTCGACGATGACGCTGATGGGCGGCCCGATCGACACGCGCATCAACCCGACCGCGGTTAACGAGCTTGCAAAGGAACGGCCGATCGAGTGGTTCCGCGACAATGTCGTCATGCCGGTTCCGTGGCCGCAGCCAGGCTTCATGCGCATGGTCTATCCGGGCTTCCTCCAGCTCTCCGGCTTCATGTCGATGAACCTCGACCGCCACCTGATCGCCCACAAGGAATTCTTCGCCCATCTGGTCAAGAACGATGGCGACGCTGCCGAAAAACACCGTGACTTCTACGACGAATATCTGGCGGTGATGGATCTGACCGCGGAGTTCTACCTGCAGACGGTGCAGGTGGTGTTCATGCAGCATGCGCTGCCCAAGGGCGAGATGATGCACCGCGGCAAGCGCGTCGATCCGACGGCGATCCGACGCGTCGCGCTGCTGACCGTCGAGGGCGAGAACGACGACATTTCCGGCCTCGGCCAGACCAAGGCGGCGCAGACGATCTGCACCGGCATTCCCGATTCCATGCGGCAGCACTACATGCAGCCTGACGTCGGCCATTACGGCGTCTTCAACGGCTCGCGCTTCCGCCGCGAGATCGCACCGCGCATCGTCGCCTTCCAGCGCCGGCATTCACGCCATGCGAAGCCGGTCAAACAGCTCATCAAGGGCGGCAAGTCGGCCTGAGCCAGTCATTGAAGCGCTCGATTTGCCGGAGGAAAGTCAGGGGGTTGTCCGATTCCTTGATACGACGTCTTGCGTACGGGCGGTGGGTTTCCCACATCGTTTTCATCGGGTCGCGAAGGGCGGCCCGCTGACTGCGAGGAATCCTGAAGATGAACCAATCTGCACTGATCCGTCCGGAGTGGACGCCTGCGACCATTGCATTGATGGTGCTGGGTTTCATTGTGTTCTGGCCGCTCGGCCTGGCAATGCTCGCCTACATCCTTTTCGGCGACAAGCTGAGGGCGTTCAAGAAGGACGCCAATGAAGGAGTGGATCGCATGTGTGCCGGCTTCAAACGGAACCGCCGGGGACAATGGGCCCATCATCGTACCGGCAATGTCGCCTTCGACGACTGGCGGACAGCGGAACTTGCCCGCCTCGACGAGGAGCGCCGCAAACTTGACGAGATGCGCGAGGAATTCGACGGCTATGTACGCGAGCTCCGTCGCGCAAAGGACCAGGAGGAATTCGACCGCTTCATGCGCGAACGCAAGAACGGCCGCACCGGTCCGGAAGCCGGCTTCGAATCGAGCTGATCCCGCCAGGCATCCGGTGTTTCATGTGAAACGCCGGATGTCGCTCGTCCATCTGCCAAGTGCCCTGCGAATCGGCTAGAACGGCCTCATGTTTTCATCTCTCAAGCGGCGCCGTGGCAGTGGACCGCCCCTTGATGTCATCCGTGACATCGAGGTCGCCGGCAAGGTCCTTCCTCTGACCATTCGGCAAAATGCGCGCGCGACGCGGATGACGCTCCGCATCGAGCCCGGCGGGCGAGCCTTGAAGCTCACCGTGCCGGAGGGCCTGCCGGAGCGCGAGGTCAGCGCCTTTCTCACCCGCCACCAAGGCTGGTTGATGACCAAGCTTGCGCGCTTTTCCGGCGAAAGTGAGCTCGAGGATGGCGGCACTATTCTTGTTCGCGGCGTTGCGCACCGCATCGAGAGAACGGGTCGCCTGCGCGGCTTGACCGAAGCTCTCGTGATCGACGACGAAGCGGTTCTGAGAGTGGGCGGTGCCGAGGAACATCTGCGCCGGCGCATCGCCGACTATCTCAAGAAGGAAGCCCGCAGCGAGCTCGAGCGCCTAGTCGCCGTCTATGCGGGCAGGACGGGGCGCAGGGCGCGCTCCCTCAGTCTGAAGGACACCCGCAGCCGCTGGGGTTCCTGCTCCGCCCAGGGCGATTTGAGCTTTTCCTGGCGGATTGCCATGGCGCCGCCGAAGGTGATCGCCTATCTCGCGGCACACGAGGTCGCCCATCTTCAGGAGATGAATCATGGACCGCGTTTCTGGGCATTGTGCGAAAGCCTGTGCCCGGAAACGAAGGATGCCAAGCACTGGCTCAAGCGCAATGGCACCATGCTGCATTCGATCGATTTCGGGTAGATCGAGAGTGGCCAAACGGCCCTCTCCCTAGATCACGATGACTTCAGGTCGGGTCGACTTAAAAATCATCAAGCGCCGGCTTGGTCCGCTCCAAAATACCGGATGCCCGCTGCCGCCCTCTTCCTAAGAATGGCCGCTGCCGCGCAATGGTTTTGCTCGACTCGGGCGGCATTTCATGCAAGGTCGCTTTCCATGAAAACGGAAGTGAAGATCTGTGGTTTGAAGACGGCCGAGGCCGTGGAACGTGCCGTCGCGCTCGGCGCTTCCCACGTAGGCTTCATCTTCTTTCCCAAGAGCCCCCGCAACATCGAGCCGGACGATGCCGGCCGTCTTGCCGCGCGCGCCCGCGGGCGCGCGAAGATCGTTGCGGTCACGGTCGATGCGGACAATGACGGTCTCGACGAGATCGTGTCGGCGCTCGAACCCGACGTCCTTCAGCTTCACGGCTCCGAGACCCCGGAGCGGGTCCTTTCCATCAAGACGCTCTATGGTCTTCCGGTGATGAAGGCGCTTGCCGTCCGTGAGGCCTCCGATCTGGAGCGGATCGATTCCTATATGGGCATCGTCGACCGTTTCCTCCTGGATGCGAAGCCTCCGGCTGGTTCCGATCTGCCGGGAGGCAACGGGATTTCTTTCGACTGGCGGCTTCTCGACGCGCTTGACGGAAGCGTCGATTACATGCTTTCCGGTGGATTGAACGCGAGCAACATCGAAGACGCACTTGCGCTGACGGGCGCCCGCGCCATCGATACATCCTCCGGAGTCGAAAGCGCGCCGGGGATCAAGGATCTGACGCTCATGGAAGCGTTTTTCGAAGCGGTCCGCCGGGCGGAAGCTTGAGCGGCCGCGATCAGGGAGCAAGACGTGAATCAACCGCCTAAACCGAACTCCTTCAGGTCCGGACCCGATGAAGAGGGCCGTTTCGGCATATTCGGCGGCCGCTTCGTTGCCGAGACGCTGATGCCGCTGATCCTCGATCTCCAGGATGAGTGGGCGAGGGCGAAGAACGATCCGGCTTTCAAGGCAGAGCTCGAAAATCTCGGCGCCCATTATATCGGCCGGCCGAGCCCGCTCTATTTCGCCGAGCGCCTGACGGCCGAACTCGGCGGCGCCAAGATCTATTTCAAGCGCGAGGAGCTCAATCACACGGGCTCGCACAAGATCAACAATTGCATCGGCCAGATCCTGCTCGCCAAGCGCATGGGCAAGACCCGCATCATCGCAGAAACCGGCGCCGGCCAGCACGGAGTGGCATCGGCGACGGTCGCGGCGCGCTTCGGCCTTCCCTGCGTGGTCTATATGGGGGCGACCGACGTGGAGCGGCAGGCGCCCAACGTCTTCCGCATGAAGCTTCTCGGCGCCGAGGTGAAGCCGGTGACCGCCGGCAACGGCACCCTCAAGGACGCCATGAACGAGGCGTTGCGGGATTGGGTGACCAATGTCGACAGCACCTATTACCTGATCGGCACGGCCGCCGGCCCGCATCCCTATCCGGAGATGGTGCGCGACTTCCAGGCAGTCATCGGTGAGGAAGCCAAGCAGCAGATTCTCGAAGCCGAAGGCCGGCTTCCCGATCTCGTCGTCGCTGCCGTCGGCGGCGGTTCCAATGCGATCGGCATTTTCCATTCGTTCCTCGACGACGAGGGCGTCAGGATCGTCGGCGTGGAAGCGGGTGGCAAGGGGCTCGACGGCGACGAGCATTGCGCTTCGCTCACCGCCGGTTCGCCCGGCGTGCTGCACGGCAACCGCACCTATCTGCTTCAGGACGGTGACGGCCAGATCAAGGAAGGCCATTCGATCTCGGCCGGGCTCGATTATCCAGGCATCGGACCGGAACATGCCTGGCTGAACGACATCGGCCGCGTCGAATATGTGCCGATCATGGATCATGAGGCGCTTGAGGCCTTCCAGACGCTGACGCGGCTCGAAGGCATCATCCCGGCGCTCGAACCGTCCCATGCGCTTGCCGAAGTCATCAAGCGCGCGCCGAAAATGGGCAAGGACGAGATCATCCTGATGAATCTCTCCGGTCGCGGCGACAAGGACATTTTCACGGTCGGCAAAATTCTCGGTATGGGGCAGTAAAGATCATGACCGCACGCATGGAGCAACGGTTCGCCGACGTGGCGGCCGAGGGGCGCCCGGTTCTCGTGACCTATTTCATGGGCGGCGACCCGGATTTCGACACGTCGCTGGCGATCATGAAGGCGCTGCGGCAGGCCGGTGCCGACATCATCGAACTCGGCGTGCCCTTTTCCGACCCGATGGCCGATGGACCGGCGATCCAGCTCGCCGGCCAGCGCGCGCTGAAGGCCGGGCAGTCGCTCGCCAAGACGCTGGAGCTCGCCCGGCTCTTCCGGGCGGAGGACCAGCGCACCCCCATCGTGCTGATGGGCTATTACAACCCGATCTATATCTATGGCGTCGAGCGGTTCCTGGCGGATGCGATCGAGGCTGGCGTCGACGGCCTGATCGTCGTAGACCTGCCGCCGGAAATGGACGATGAACTCTGCATTCCGGCACTCGAGAAGGGCATCAGCTTCATCCGCCTGGCAACGCCCACGACGGACGATCGCCGCCTGCCCAAGGTTCTCGAAAACACGTCGGGTTTCGTGTATTACGTGTCGATGACCGGGATCACCGGCTCGGCGCTGCCCGATCCGTCGCTGATCGCCGGAGCGGTCGCGCGCATCAAGGCACACACGCCCCTGCCTGTCTGCGTCGGCTTCGGGGTGAAGACCGCCGACCATGCGCGCGCCATCGGCGCATCCGCAGACGGCGTCGTCGTCGGCACGGCCATCGTCAATCAGATCGCGTCGAGCTTGACGGAAGAAGGCCAGGCAACGGAAGCGACGGTCCCGGGTGTCGAAGCGCTCGTCAGGGGGCTTGCGGCCGGCGTACGGGCGGCACGGCTTGCTGCAGCCGAATAATTGCCCATATTGACGCGCACAAGCCGAAGGAAATCGTCAGGAGACTGCTTAATTGAACTGGATCACAAACTACGTTCGGCCGAAGATCAACTCGATGCTCGGCCGCAGGGAAGTTCCGGAGAACCTCTGGATCAAGTGCCCTGAAACGGGCGAGATGGTGTTCCATCGCGATCTGGAAGAGAACAAATGGGTCATCCCGCAATCCGGCTTCCACATGAAGATGCCGGCGAAGGCCCGTTTGAAGGATCTCTTCGACGGCGGAATCTACGAGGCCTTCCCGCAGCCCAAAGTGGCGCAGGACCCGCTCAAGTTCCGCGACTCGAAGAAATACTCCGATCGCCTGCGCGACAGCCGCGCCAAGACCGAACTCGACGACACGATCGTTGCCGGCCTCGGCCAGGTTCAGGGCATCAAGCTCGTCGCCGTCGCGCATGAGTTCAACTTCATCGGCGGGTCACTGGGCATTGCCGCGGGCGAAGCGATCGTGAAGGCCTTCGAGCGCGCGATAGCGGAGAAATGCCCGCTGGTGATGTTCCCGGCCTCGGGCGGCGCCCGCATGCAGGAAGGCATCCTGTCGCTGATGCAGCTCCCGCGCACGACGGTCGCCCTGAACATGCTCAAGGAAGCGGGGCTTCCCTATATCGTCGTCCTGACGAATCCGACGACCGGTGGTGTCACCGCGTCCTATGCGATGCTGGGCGATATCCACATGGCCGAACCCGGCGCAGAAATCGGCTTTGCCGGCAAACGGGTGATCGAGCAGACGCTGCGGGAAAAGCTCCCCGAAGGCTTCCAGACTTCGGAATACCTGCTGGAGCATGGCATGGTCGACATGGTCGTCAAGCGCCACGACATCCCGGAGACGCTCGCGCGCGTTCTCAACATTCTGATGAAGAAGCCGGCGAAGGCGGTCAAGCGCGATGCCGCGACGGAGTTGGCCCCGCTGCCGGTGGCCGCGAGAGCCTAAATTAGGGCTACCATCATGACGGCAACTGAGGTCAGCGAGGCGGCGCGGGAGATCGAGAAGCTTCTCGCCCTGCATCCCAAGGGGTTCGACCTCTCGCTCGACAGGATCACGCGGCTGCTTGCCGCCCTCGGCAATCCTCAGGAGCGCCTGCCACCGGTCATCCATGTTGCCGGCACCAACGGCAAGGGCTCGGTCACGGCCTTCTGCCGCGCGATCCTGGAGGCCGCGGGCCTCAGCGTCCATGTCCACACGTCGCCGCATCTGGTGAACTGGCACGAGCGCTATCGTCTCGGGGTAAAGGGCGGCAAGGGTGCCCTGGTCGGTGACCCCGTACTCGCCGATGCCGTACGCCGCGTTGCAGAAGCGAATGACGGTGAGAAGATCACCGTCTTCGAAATCCTGACCGCGGTCACTTTCCTGCTCTTCGCGGAGCATCCGGCCGATGTCGCGATCATAGAAGTCGGCCTCGGCGGACGCTACGATGCCACCAATGTGATCGCCCGCCCGGCCGTCTCCGTGATAATGCCGATCTCGCTCGATCATCAGGCCTATCTCGGCGACCGGGTCGAACTGATCGCTGCAGAAAAGGCGGGGATCATGAAGCGCGGCTGCCCGGTGGTGATCGGCCACCAGGAGGAAGAGGGCGCGCGCGAGGTGCTGATCGCGACCGCCGAACGTCTCGGCTGCCCCACATCCGTCTACGGACAGGATTTCATGGCGCATGAGGAATTCGGCAGGCTGATCTTTCAGGATGAGAACGGCCTTGCGGATCTGCCGCTGCCGCGTCTGCCGGGCCGGCATCAATATGCCAATGCCGCGGCGGCGATCCGTGCCGTCCGGGCAGCCGGCTTCGATGTTCCCGAGACGGCCATCGAGAAAGGGTTGGCCGGCGTCGAATGGCCTGGGCGCCTGCAGCGCCTCGCCGGCGGCAGGCTCTCCCATTTCGGCCCGCCGGGCGCCGAGATCTGGATCGACGGCGGACATAATCCCGGCGCCGGCCATGTCATTGCCGAGGCGATGGCCACCTTCGAGGAGCGCGACCCGCGGCCGCTCTTCCTGATCATCGGCATGATCAATACCAAGGAACCGATCGGCTATTTCAAGGCTTTCCTCGATTTGACCGAACAGGTCTTCACCGTGCCGGTGCACGGGTCCGACGCGGGACTGGACCCGCTGGCGCTGGCCGCCGATGCGGCCGCTGCGGGACTCGAGGCCAATGCTACCTCCTCGGTGGCCGAAGCGCTCGGCCAGATCGCCGAGCTCACCGACGAAGACCCCGTGCCGCCGCGTGTGCTGATCGGCGGCTCGCTCTATCTGGTCGGCGACGTGCTGGCGGAAAACGGCACGCCGCCGCGGTAGACCACGTTCAATTAGGTCGGATCGGCCTATAATCATGATCCTGGCCCCTCATCCGGCCTGCCGGCCAACTTCTCCCCGCGGGCGGGGCGAAGGAGACTCGCGTCAAGCGCCAAGGCAGATCCCCTCTCCCCGCGCGAGCGGGAGAGGGTTAGGGCAAGGGGCAGATAGCCGGCGACGCACATGGTTCAGCCGAAAAGAAGAAGCCCGGCCAGGCCGGGCTTCGCATTGTCGAATTCAAGTCCCGGCGGCTCAAGCCACCGCGCTCGAGATCCACGAGCTGAGCGCCGTCTTCGGTGCGGCGCCGACCTTGATGTCGGCGACTTCGCCGCCCTTGAACATGGCAAGCGTCGGGATCGAGCGGACCCCGTATTGGGCCGCGAGCTCGGGGTTCTCGTCGATATTGAGCTTGACGACCTTGACCTTGCCGGCAAGCTCGGTGGCGATTTCTTCGAGGCTCGGCGCAATCATCTTGCACGGGCCGCACCATTCCGCCCAGAAGTCGACGACGACCGGTTCGGCCGAGTTCAGAACTTCTTTCTGAAAATTGGAAGTATCGACTTTCACAGTAGCCATCGGGTGCTCCTTCGGAATGGCAGTGTCCAGATGTTGTGTCTCATGTGAGGCATCGCCACCGGATTTTCAATATCGTGTATCTCACTTTGTCGCGAGCTCTTCAAGACTCCCGTCGAGCATCGGCTCGGGAAGCACCCGGATCGCCGGCCCTTCGGTGAAGATCAGCACGCATCGGAAACGCTTGCCGGGGTAAAGAGGTTTCAGGAGTTCGCGATAGATCGCAAGCTGATTTCTGTAGACCGGCGCTATCTCTTCGGGCGACTGCGGGATTTCGCGGTTGGTCTTGTAATCGGCGATCGTCACCATGTCGCCGGTGACGGCCAGACGGTCGATCCGGCCCGACACGGCGAATTCGCGGGCCCCAAGCTTCAGCGTCCCCATCACGGAGACCTCCGCCCGGCTGTGCTCGCCGAAAAGCGGTTGCAGATCCGCATGGTCGAGCACGTCCATCACGGTCCCGGCAAGTGCGCGCCGTTCGGCTTCGGGCCAGCGTGGCACGGAACGGGCGAGATAGCGCTCCGCAGCGGCCAGTCGCTCGCGGGCGTCGACCGACGGAAGAACCTGCAGCAACCGGTGCAGGATCGCGCCGCGCAGCATCGAGAATTTCGGCGCGCTCTTGCCGGCGAAGAGGGCCGAGCCGACGATCGCTTCGCCGTCGGGTTCGTCGATTGCGATGCTCGTGCCGGACGGGGCAAGAGGCCGGGGCAGCCGCCGCGGCGCGGCCGGAGGCGTGAAAAGCGCCGTCGGCAAGCCGGCTGTCGGCCGTTGCGAACCTTCGGAGCGGCCCTCCGCCGTCGGCAGGTCGCGCGGCACATGCGCTTCGCGCCAGGCAATGCCCTGCCACTCCTCGCTTCCGGCGCGGAAAAGCCTCGGCGTTCCGCGGCCCTTCAGGTCCTGTGCCAGCGTCCCCTGCACCATCGAATGCCAGGTGTCGGTGTTCTGCCGCTGTCCGCGATAGCCGCAGACGATCAGGCGGTCGGCTGCGCGCGTCATGCCGACATAGAGGAGCCGCCGGTATTCCTCCTCGGCGAGCTTCTTCAGCCGCTCGTTGTCGGCGGCGATGAGCGAGTTGGGCGCCGAGCCAGGCGCGCGCCAGGCGGGGACCGTAAGTGCGGAATGATCGGCCAGCGGTTTCTCCAGGAAGCGCAGGTCCGAGACCTGCTGGCGGACGAAGGCCTCGCCGCCGCCGTCGACCAGGAAGACGACCGGCGCCTCGAGGCCCTTTGCGGCATGTACGGTCATCACGCGGACCTCGTCGCGTTCCTTGTCCTGTTCGCGCTTGACCGTCGGCGCTTCGATCTCCAGCGTCGAGATGAAAGCCTGCAGGCCCGGCAGACCGCTCCTTTCATGATCGAGAGCGAAGGTGAGGAATTCGTCGAGAATATCGCTGACTTCGCTGCCGAGCCGCGCCAGGAAGGCACGCCGTCCGCCATCGGCGCCGAGGACGCGGGCATAGAAATCATGCGGCAGCAGTTCCCGCGCCAGGCCGGAATAGCGCGAAAGCCTGCGGACCGCTCCATGATAAGGGCTCGTCTCCTCCGCGCCCGCCTGCCGCAGCCGCCGCCAGAGGCTTTCGCCCTCGGTCCGCCGGGCGGCGAGTTCGAAGACATCCTCCTCGGCAAGATCGAGGAGCGGGCTCTTCAGCAGTGCCGCGAGCGACAGATCGTCCTCGGGCAGAAGCACGAACCGGCCGAGCGCGATCAGGTCCTGCACGGCGATGTGGTTGGTCAGAACCAGTCGGTCCGCGCCGGCGACCGGGATATTACCCCGCCGCTTGAGGGCGCGCGTCAGGGCGTTGACGAAGGCGTCGCGTTTGCGGACCAGCACGATGACGTCGCCGGGCCGCATGGCTCGGCGAACGCCTTTTTCGATCACCGTCTCCTGGCCGATCCAATCTTCGAGGACCGCTGCAATGCGCCGGGCGAGGATGTTGACCGGCGCGCGCTCCGGCGTCGCGTCGAAAGGAGCGGTCCAATCCTCGTCCGAAGCCGCCGGCTCGGGCGCGATGACGTCCCAGAGGTCGACGGCGCCGGGCTGGCCGATCCGGTTAGAGGCATGCACGATCGCCTCGCTCCGAGCGCTCAGACCTCTCGCATTCCCGGAATTTGCAAAGACCGTATCGACGGCGGAGAGCACGTCCTCCGTCGAGCGGAAGGAAAGCTGCAGGCGGATGGGGCTGAAGTGTTTGTTGCCCGCGCGCACCCGCCGCTCCGTCAGCGTGCTTTCACGCGAGAAGCGCTCCGGCCGGGCCCCCTGGAAGGAATAGATCGACTGCTTCTCGTCGCCGACGGCGAAAATCGTGCGGTCGTCCGCACGCGCCGTTTCGCCGGCAAAGAAATCCGCCGCGAGCGACTGGATGATCGTCCATTGCGCGGGACTGGTATCCTGCGCCTCGTCCACGAGGATATGGTCGATCCCCTGATCCAGCTTGTAGTGCACCCAGGCGCCCACGTCGCTTCGGGCAAGCAGTGCCGCCGTGCGGTTGATGAGATCCTCGAAATCGAGCTGGCTGCGTGCCTTCTTGAGCGCCTCGTAGTCGCGGTTGAGCCGCTCGGCGAGAATGAGGGCGGCGCGGGTCGCCCCGTACATCTGGACGATGCTCAGGCGGTCCACGCAGGCGAGCATGTGGCTGCGCGCCTCTTCGACCCTGAGTTCGAGCTGCGGCGCTGCACGGCGCATGGCGGCGTTCAGAAAGGCCGATTCCGCCTTCGGCTTACCGCCGCCGTTGAAGAAGAGTTCCACGAGTTTGGCATGGCGGGCGGCGGCATCATCGATCGCGCGGACGGCCCGCAAGCCTTCTGCGATGGCAGAGGGCTTGGCGCCGCCGAGGCGCAATCCAAGGTCGATATAGTCATCGAGTGCCGGGCCATTGAGCCCTGCCAGAGGCCACACCGCGGCCATGACCGCCTCGGCGGTCTCGCCGGGCTCGAGGCCGAGCGCTGCCCGCAGATGCGCTTCCGTCCCGCCGCGCCCGGAGGCGTGGTCGAGAAAGGCCTGGATCGGCGCCCGATTGGCGACGATCGCCGCAAGCAGCTTTTCAAGCCCGGTGTCGTCGGCAAGATCGAGGACCGTGGCGAAGGCCTCCGCCAGGTCCCCGTCGCTTGCTGCCGCCGTGGCGGTCAAGAGAGCCCTGCGGGCGTCGGCGAGCAGCACCGCCGCGGCGCGGTCGTCGAGGACGGAGAAATGCCCTGCGACATTGGCCTCAAGCGGAAACTGGTGCAGAAGCGCCTCGCAGAAGGCATGAATCGTCTGGATTTTCAGCCCGCCCGGGGTTTCCAGGGCGCGCGCGAACAGCCGACGGGCCTCCTGGATCTTGGCCGTTGGCGGCCGCTTGCCTTCAATCGCCTCGATGCGCTTTTCGAGCGTGGTATCGTCGAGGGTCGCCCATTCGGCGAGTTTCTCGAACACGCGGTTCGACATCTCGGAGGCGGCCGCCTTCGTGTAGGTCAGGCAGAGGATGGCGGACGGCCGGCAACCCGCAAGCAGAAGCCGGATGACGCGTTGCGTGAGCACATGCGTCTTACCGGAGCCGGCATTGGCGGAAACCCAGGCGGAGCGCGCGGGATCGGAGGCGAGCGCCTGCCGTTGCGTCGTCCAGTCGAGCCACCCCTCGGGGGTTCTCTCCTCCGGGCCTGTCGCATCACTCCTCATCGTCGTCCTCGCCATCCGCGGTCGCCCATTCGGCGACGCGCGCCAGATGATCGTATTCCCCGCCATAGTCGCGTTGTTTCTGAACGATCAGGCGCGAGGCGAAGCCGAACCTGCCGCTCATAAGCGCGGAAAGCAGCTTCCGGAGCTCGGCGAGCGACTCGTCCGCCAGCTGTTCGGTGGATTTCGTCTCCTTCGAACGGGTGCCCTCGTTGTTGACCGTGTCGACGGCAAAGCGGCTGCCCGGTTTGAGCCGGACATAGCGCAACGAGTGCGGCCGAGCCGGCCCGATCACACGGAATGCCCCGGCCCTGAGCGCCGCCGCCTCGAGCGCCAGCTGCGGGTCGAGAAGTGCCCGTGCCTCTTTGGGCGAGGGGCTCGACCCGGTCTTGTAGTCGATGATGTCGATCGTTCCGTCCGCCAGGCGATCCAGCCGGTCCGCGATGCCGGTCAGCCGTATATCGCCGATGCCGAGATCCATCGCCGCCGGAACCTCGGTGAACGATTTCACAATGCCGTGCCGGCGCTCCCGTTCCCATTCGAGGAACGCCCTTCCGACCGCCTGGAAGCGTGGTCGCCAGATGGTGTCGATATGCGCAGGCAGTTTCTCCTCGTCGAAGGCCTCGGCGGTGAGCCGGATCATCGCTTCCTCGCCCTCGCGCGTCGCCGGGTCGAAGCCGCCCTTCACGAAGCGATCGACGATCCTGTGATAGAGGAGGCCACGTTCGGCCGCACCCGGATCGCGATTGAATGGTTGCATCGGCTCCAGCCGGAGAATGCGCCTCGCGTAGACGGAATAAGGATCGCGGCGCAGGCGCGTCACCTCGCTGAAGGAATATTTTCGCGGCTGCAGCTCCGCGGGAGGCTTCGGTTCCGGCCGCTCCGACAACGGCTGACGCTCGCCCTGGTCGAGAATGCGCATCCAGTGGAGATAGTCGGCGCCGTTGGCCTTGAGCAGCGCAGTCAGCCTCTCGCCACCGAGCGCCTGAAGGCGCTGCAGCCATCGGGAAGCGACGGTCGGCGCCGATCCCTGACGCATGGAGCGCGAAAGGATCAGCCGGCGGGTGCCGCAGGCCATCTGGAAATCATGCGCGAGCTGGCCGATTCGCCGCTCCGGCGGTTCCAGACCGATACCCGCCTTCATGGTCCGCGAAAGGAAAGGATCGTTCGACGTCTGCCCGGGCCAGGTGCCCTCGTTCATGCCGCCAAGCACCACGAGGTCCACGCTTTGCAGGCGCGATTCGAGCGCTCCGAAAATGAAGACGCGGGGATGGCGCATCGACCGCGGCTTGACGGCTTCGCTTGCGGCAAGCGCCTCAAGAATGTCGCACCATTGCGGCCCGTCGGCCTCCATCTGGCCGTCGGTTTCGATGATGCCCCTGAGGAGCGTCGCCATTATTTCGCCGGCTTCGGAAGCCCAGAGCGCGCCAAGATTGCCTTGCTCGTCGATGGCGGCCGCCTCCAGAGCACGCCCCGTACGCTCCGCCCAATCCGAAAGGGGCAGCACGGTCGAGCGGTGACGGCCGGTTTGCGGATCGGCAGAGAGAGTGCTGGCCAGTGGGCCGACCGCCGAGGCTATCCGGCGTGCGAGTGCGCGCGCCATGGCGATGTCGTCCGGGCCGATACCCTCTCTCCAGGGCGGCGGGTGCCGGTCGGTCTTCTGCCTGTCGAGCGCCTTGTCGAGGACCGCTTCCAAGGCCGATATGTCGGCCGCGTCGGTGCCGCCGCGCAGCGCCACGAGCTCCAGCACGTCTGCGGCTCGGCGCGCATCCTCCGGCGTCTGGCCGAAGCGCGCCAGCGGATGCTTGAGGAGTGCGACCAGAGCGACCGGATCGTCGGGCCTGAGCGTCGCTTCCAGCAGCAGCCGGGCAAGTGCGCCCGCCGGCGTCGCCGAGAGCGGAATGCCGGCGGAATCGTCCGCCTCTATATCGAAGCGGGCAAGCTCGGTGCCGACACGACGCGCAAGGCCTCGATCGGGGGTGATGAGCGCCGCCTGGCTCTCCTCGTCGGCTTCGAGCGCGAGCCGAAGCGCGATTGCGATGGCGGTTGCCTCTTCGCGTTCGTTCGCCGCTTCGATCAGCGCCACATCCGCAAAGGCGGACAGGAGTCTTTCCGCATCGAAGCTCTGGCGGGCTTCCATCCAGACGTCAGTCGCGTCGGCCGGCAACAGCGCCCGCGACAGGACCGCGCTGCGATAATCGAGATCATCGGCAGCGCTCGCGAGTGCAGGCACGTCGCCGCGTTCGATGCCCATGCGCGTGAGCAGACGGTGAAATCCATATTGCGGGTGGGTGCGGCTTGCCGGGTTCCTTGAAGAAGTGCCGGAGCCGGACGCCTCTCCGGCAATCAGCCGCCACTCGGCATCGCTCATCGATCCGTCGAGGCCGGGGAGCACGATAGTACCGTTCGGCAGCGCCTTGACCGCCGCGATCAGTGCTGCCGTCGCCGGGATCGAACCGGTCGAACCGGCGATGATGATCGGTCCGCTCACCTTGCCGGCGGCGATACGCTGGGTCTCGGCCTTCAGCACCGCATTGCGGTGGCGTGCGGGCGAGGAGTGCTTGAGTTCGGCGAGCCGCTCCGGCCAATAGGTGCGGGCGATCTTGAGGAAGGCGAGCGTCAGTTGCCACCAGAGCGCATGCTCGCCGCCGTCGAGCCCGTCGAGGGCCTCCCAGTCGAGTTCCTCGGTCTCTATCGCGTCGATGAGTTCGGCGAGGTTCCGAGCGAGCCAGATGGCGTCGGCAGGACTTGCCGGAGCGATCAGCGGGCTTTCCGCATGAATGTCGAGGACCACCTGCGGCAGTCGGTTTCGCCAGGCGAGAATGAGGCGGCCGAGTTCGATAAGCCTTGCCGTTCCGGAAAGCGGCGGCGCAAGGTCGAGGATCGCCGGCACCTCGGCGTCGAAGAAGCCGCTGTCGTCGTCGGTCTCGCCGAGCGCCCGGATCATCGGAAGGATCGCCGAACGGCCGCCGAGCAGATCGACGAATTCCGAACGCAGCACGCGGGCCGAGCGCCGGGTCGGCACGAAGATCGTAACACCGGCGAGTGCCAGCGGCTGCGCCGGATCGTAGCGGAAGCCCGGGGTCAGGTCGCCATTGCAGAGCCTTTCCGCGACCGTCCTCAGAAAAGGCAGGCCGGCGGGAATCGTGAAGACGTTTGGATGTCCGGGCACCTCATCCCTCCGGCCGGAAGCGGCGGATCGCAGCCTCGGCCTCCGCTATGGCTTCCGGCGAGCCGACGGTGATCCAGTGCCCTTCGAGCATCAGACCGAAAAGGCGTCCCCTGGCGATCGCCCGGTCGAAATAGATGTTGAGGTTGAACGCCTCGTCCGGCGCATCGGCAAGCAGCGCTGCGTCCATGGCGATCGCGCCGGCATAGACGACGGGATTCTCCATGCCTTCTTCATAACGCGTGAGCCGGCCGTCTTCCGACAGCGAGAAATCCCGTTTGCCGTTGTGCCCGGTCGTGTCCTCGAGACGCACACAGAGCAGCGCCATGTCCATGCGCTCAGGATCGAAGAACTCGGCAAGCTTTTTCAGGTTGCAGGGCTGACGCGGTTTTTCGCCGATCCAGAAGAGGTCGGCATTCATTACGAGGACCGGCCCTCCATCGAGCAGTTTCAGGCCCTTCGCCAGCCCGCCGCCGGAATTCATCAGGGCGTCCCGCTCGTCCGAAATCAGGATCTGCGGCGCCTCTCTCTGGCCGAGGTGCTCCTCCATCTGGCCGGCGAAATGATGGACGTTCACAACGGCCCTGGTCACGCCCGCAGCGGCGAGCAGATCGAGCACATAGTCGATCATCGGCTTGCCGGCTATTCTGACGAGCGGCTTCGGCAGCGTGTCGGTGACCGGCCGCAGGCGGGTGCCCAGTCCGGCCGCAAGCACCATGGCATTGGTGATGGGCATCGTATCCTAACGGTTCGCTGATTCGGGAGCGAGGATTCCAGCCTTAATGCACCATTCGCGCAAGGGTGTCAGCACCGGATGGGAGAGCGCATGCTCGAGATAGGCGAAGGTGCGCGGCATGTGCTTCATATAGCCGGGCTTGCCGTCGCGCTCCTTTAGCCGCACCCAAATGCCGGCGAGCTTGCAGTTGCGCTGAGCGGCCATCAGATGCCAGTCGCGCCGGAAGGCGGCCTCGTCGAAGGGACCCAGACCACGGCGCTCGGAGATGTAGGCAGTCATCATCCGCTTGGCGAGATCGGGGTCGATCGTCACGCGCGCATCCTGCACCAGCGAGGCCACGTCATAGGCGGTCGGCCCGATCATCGCGTCCTGGAAGTCGATGATGCCGATGCGGTCGAAGCCGGTGCGGTCCTGACGCCAGAGAATGTTCGGCGAGTGAAAATCACGCAGAAGAAGGTTCTTCTCCGCGGAAGCGAGAACGCCGATCAGTCCATCCCATACGGCGAAGTATTCCCGCCGCTCATCGTCCGAGGCAGGCCGCCCCCGTTTCCACGGGAGATACCAGTCGACGAGCAGACTGGTTTCGATCTTGATCGCCGCCCGGTCAAAATTGGGGATGTGGTGTACGATGCCTTCTGCCACCGCGATGTCGCGCTCCGCGGGCTGAGCATGCAGGCGGGCGAGAAGCCGCGCGCCTTCGATGTAGCGCTCCGCGACGGGGCGGCCATCGGTGTCGAGGATGCCTTCGGATCCAAGATTTTCGATGAGAAGCAGACCCCGGTCGAGGTCGCGCGCGTAGATCGCCGGTGCCGCGAAACCGCGTTTGCGCAGGAGTTGCGAGATCGCGACGAAGGGGACGACGTCCTCGGCGATATGGGCGAGCTGCTGGTAATACTTGCCGTCCTGGAGGATAGGTCCCGGCGTGTGTCTCGGCGCGTCCATCAAAATTTTCGCCGGTTCACCGGCTCGGGTATCGATGCGTTCATATGCCCGGATCGACGCATCGCCGCTCAGGTGGCGCCGACGGGCGTCGGCATAGGCTGCATCGATAAGGAACTTGCGAATGGCAAGAGAGCGGGTGATCCGTTCGAAAGCCCCGTCCGAAGCCGTCAGGTGAATGCGCCGCCCGTCTTCTTCATGCGAGAAGGTGAGTGTGATCCGGTCAGCCGGAAGCGCCTCCTCTGCCTTTTCCGGCCATTCCACGAGACAGATGCCGTCGGCGAGCGCCTCGTCGAAACCGAGCTCGTCAAGTTCGGATGCGTCCGCGAGGCGGTAGAGATCGAAATGAGCGACCGGGATCCTGAGGTCGTAGCTTTGAACCAGGGTGAAGGTGGGACTTGGCACCTCGAGCGTCTCGTCGTCGGCCATTGCCCGGATGAAGGCTCTTGCGAAGGTCGACTTTCCCGCGCCGAGGTCGCCCGAGAGCGCGACGCATTCGCCGGCCCTCAGTGCCAATGCGAGATCTTCGCCGAACTGGATGGTGGCGGCCTCGTCCTTCAGCAGACGTTCGAGAGATTTCATTCAGTTCATCTATTCCGCCGCGATGACCTTCGGCGCTTCGGCGGAGGGAATCCGGCAGGTTACCGCCGTGCCTTCACCCTCCTTGCTGCGGATCGAAACATTGCCGTGGTGAAGGCTGACGAAGCTCTCCACGATGGACAGGCCCAGGCCCGCGCCGCCCCGCTGGCCGTAGCTTTCGAAGCGGTTGAACACGGTGTTGAGAACGTCCTGCGGGATCCCCGGCCCGGTGTCTGTAACGGAGAAGGCAAAGTCGCTGCCCTCGCGCCAGCATTTGAGGTCGATGGTGCTTCCGTCCGGGGCGAAATTCGCCGCATTGGTGAGAAGCTTTATGAAGATCTGCTTCAGCCGTTGCTGGTCCGCGGTGATGCGGCCGAGATTGTCGGGCGCGTCGGTTCGAAGCGACACGCCGCTCTCGATCAGCCGGTCGCCCATCTGCTGCGTCACGTCGTCGATCAGGTCGATGAGATCCACTTCCGCGAGCTCGAGCGCGACGATGCCGGCATCGACGGTCGCAAGATCGAGGATGTCGTTGACGATCGTCAGAAGCAGCGACGAGGAGGTGGCGATGTGGTCGACATATTCGGCCTGGCGCTCGTTGAGCTCGCCGAAGACGGGCGTTTTCAGAAGGTCGGCAAAACCGATGATGTTCGTCAGCGGCGAGCGCAGCTCGTAGGAGACGTGGTGCACGAAATCGTTCTTCAGCGCATCCGCCTTGCGCAGCGCCTCGTTCTTCTCGGTGAGCGCGCGCTCGACGCGGACGCTGTCGGTGATGTTGACGAAGGTCAGCATCGTCTGGGCATTGGGTAGCGGAATGACTGCGTAGTCGAGGATGAGGCCGGTGCGCAGCTCCAGAATGCCGCGGCTCGACGGTCGCTCGTCGTCGAAGCTGGTGATGATATGGGCGAAGCGCTTCCAGCCGTCAGGCTGGTCGTAGGAGGCGAGGCAAGCCTGCTCGATGGCGCGGATATGGGTGCCCGGCTGGGCCTCGGTCTCGTTGATGCCCCAGATCGCCCGAAATGCGGGGTTGGAGAGCCGGATGCGGCCGTCGGGGCCGAAGACGGCGACGCCTTCGGCGAGATGGTCGATCGTTTCCCCCTGGACCTGGACCAGCGTGTTGTAGCGCGTTTCGAGATCGACCCTTTCCGTCAGGTTCTCGAACACCCAGGTGGCGCCGCCCTGCGGCCGCGCGGTGGCAAAAACGCGGAGCGTCTGGCCGTTCGGCAGGTGCCAGAGATCGGACTGCGTATCGATCGCCTGATAGACGGAGAGCGCACCCGTCTTCCATTGCTTCCAGTTAAGCTGCTCCGGCAGCTTGCCGCCGGCACGCAGCCGATCGAGCACCTCGCCGTTGTCGGGCTTGCGCTCGAGGAATCCCATGTCGAGATCCCAAAGCCGCTGGAAGGCCTGATTGTAGAACTGCAGCCGCTGATTGCCATCGAAAATCGCCACCGGCGTTGCCAGGTGTTCGAGCGTCTCGGCATGGCTCTTGAGCGTCCGCGCCAGTTCCTCGCGCACCGCCTCGATGCCGGAGACGTCGATTGCGATTCCGGCAGAGCCGGCGGGCGTGCGGGCGTCCACGACGTCGAAGAACGTCCGGTTGCCCCTGACCACCGTCGAAACCTTGTCGCGGAACGGCGTCTGGAGCGTCGAGACCGCCCGGATGCGCTCGCGGGCCGTGGTCGCAAGCAACTCGCGCTCTTCGGCGACGGCCGTGCTCGCGCTCTGGGTTTCGACCGCATTGGCATAGGCCGCATTGACCCATTCGAGCCTGCCGTCTCCTCCGCGCTGCCACGCGGGAAGATCGACTGCGTCGAGCAGCGTTCGGAATGCCGAAAGCGAAGCATGCAGCTGGTCGCGCTCGAGCTTCAATTCGGCGAGTTCGGCCCTGAGATTGTTGAGCGCGATGAAGCGCACGAAGGCCCGCCCGCCGGATACGCGGCCCTGGGCCTCAAGTACCTCGTTGCGCTGGGTTTCGAGTACGAGATCGAAGCTCTGCGCCTGGGCACGCAAGGCCTCGATCGCCTTTTCGAGCTGGCCTGCCGATTGCGGCTTGATCCAGCGGCCGAAGGCGAGAAAGTCTCGGTCGTCCTGCGGCGCGCCGGTTTCGACCGGAAGCTGGCCGAGAAATTCGGGGCGCTCCGCGAGCCCGTCCCAGATCACGATGCGCCTGTTCTTGTCTGCAATGAGAGCCTGGAAGCGGGATATGCGCTGGTTCGCGTCGGACAGATTGGAACGAAGCTCGCGGTTCTCGGCCTCGATGTTGCCACGCTGGCGGATGAGCCAGATCGCCGAGATCATGGCGGCGGAAATGACGCCGATCAGGACGGAGAAGGTCACGACCTCGGACGTGCCGAATATGCTTCTGCCGGGATCAGTTGCCTGAGCTGCGGCATCGCTTGCTGCAAGCAGTACCGTTCCCGCAAGGAGCCGCTTGATCAGTCTCGGCCCCCCCTGCCGTCCTGCAGAAGACATGGATTGATGTATTTTCACGGCGCCGTCCCCGTTCGTCCGGAAAGTGCCGGCGACCTTGCGCCCCCGCGCGCCGGAACCTGTTCAAAGGTTCCTGTCAGTTCCGATTGCATCTCCGGTCTGTCTCCGTCTGTTTGCCGCCTGTCCGACAAGACATCCCATTCCGACCGCGCCAGCCCGGAAAGACCGCGCTCGCATAACGAATCGATAAGCTAAACATACTTCTTTGACGATTCGGCTGAAAGTGCGAGCCCCAAAAAAGCGGCCGCGATCTCTTGTCAAGATCGCGGCCACAAGATGTTGTGGATTGCCCGGGTAAGGATTAGTACCGGTAGTGTTCGGCCTTGAACGGACCCTGCTGCTTGACGCCGATATAGGAGGCCTGTTCCTCCGAAAGTTCGGTCAGCTTGGCGCCGAGCTTGGTGAGATGCAGGCGCGCCACCTTCTCGTCGAGCTGCTTCGGCAGCACGTAAACCTCATTCTTGTACTGCTCGCCCTTGGTGAAGAGCTCGATCTGCGCCAGAACCTGGTTGGAGAAGGATGCCGACATCACGAAGGACGGATGCCCGGTGGCGTTGCCGAGGTTGAGCAGGCGGCCTTCCGAAAGCAGGATGATGCGGTTGCCCTTCGGGAACTCGATCAGGTCGACCTGAGGCTTGACGTTCGTCCACTTCAGGTTCCGAAGCGCCGAGACCTGGATCTCGTTGTCGAAATGGCCGATATTGCCGACGATCGCCATGTCCTTCATCGCGCGCATGTGCTCGATGCGGATGACGTCCTTGTTGCCGGTGGTGGTGATGAAGATGTCGGCGGAGGATACGACGTCTTCGAGCTGGACGACTTCATAGCCGTCCATGGCCGCCTGGAGGGCGCAGATCGGGTCGACTTCCGTGACCTTGACGCGTGCGCCGGCGCCGCTGAGCGAAGCCGCCGAGCCCTTGCCGACGTCGCCGTAGCCGCAGACCACCGCGACCTTGCCGGCCATCATCACGTCGGTACCGCGGCGGATGCCGTCGACGAGCGATTCCTTGCAGCCGTACTTGTTGTCGAACTTCGACTTGGTGACGCTGTCGTTGACGTTGATCGCCGGGAAGGGCAGTAGACCCTTGGCCTGGAGCTGGTACAGGCGGTTGACGCCCGTCGTCGTTTCTTCCGTCACGCCCTTGATCGCGTCACGCTGCCTGGTGAACCAGCCCGGTGTCGCGGCGAGGCGCTTCTTGATCTGCGCGAAAAGGATTTCTTCCTCTTCGGAGCCCGGATTCGTCAGAATGTTCTCGCCGGCCTCGGCGCGGGCGCCGAGCAGGATGTACATGGTCGCGTCGCCGCCGTCGTCGAGAATCATGTTCGAGACGCCGCCATCGGCCCATTGGAAGATCTTGTCGGTGTAGGTCCAGTATTCTTCGAGCGTCTCGCCCTTGACGGCGAAGACCGGTACGCCGCTCGCGGCAATGGCGGCGGCAGCGTGGTCCTGGGTCGAGAAGATGTTGCACGACGCCCAACGGACTTCGGCACCGAGCGCAACCAGCGTCTCGATCAGCACGGCGGTCTGGATGGTCATGTGGAGCGAGCCGGTGATGCGGGCGCCCTTCAGCGGCTTCGATGCGCCGAACTCCTCACGGCAGGCCATCAGGCCCGGCATTTCCGTTTCGGCGATGGCGATTTCCTTGCGGCCGAAGTCGGCAAGCCCGATGTCGGCGACGATGTAGTCCTGAGTTGCGCTCATGAAGTTCTCCAGGCTGATCCTAGGGCCGCGCGGCCACATGGCCGTTTGGCGGCATGAAAGTGCCTCCCGCGATCGCGGGCAGCGTGCCTTCGGTCTATCAGGAAACCCCGTGGAGGGCAACCGACATATAAAGAGGTCTTTATATGTTTATATCGGTCACATCTCTTCGCCGAACTTGTCGCGCACCAGCGTATCCAGCGCGTTCAGCGCCTCTTCGGCCTGAGCGCCGCTGGCGGTGACGAAGACCGAGCAGCCGGTGCTGGCCGCCAGCATCATCAGCCCCATGATCGAGGTCCCGCCGACGGTCATGCCGTCCTTGGAGACGGTGATTTCCGCGTCGAAGGTCTCGACGGTCTGCACGAATTTCGCAGAGGCACGCGCATGCAGGCCGCGTTTGTTGACGATGAGCAGTTCGCGCGTCAGAGCCGTGTCGGGCCGGTGGTCCATCATTTTCCACTCAGAACCCGGCTGGCGACGTTGATGTATTTGCGCCCCGCCTCGGAGGCTTCCACCAGCGCCTTGTCCATGTCGCTTTCGCCGCGAACGCCTGCGAGCTTGATCAGCATCGGCAGGTTGACGCCGGCGATGACCTCGACGCTGCCGCCGCGCATCACCGAAATGGCGAGGTTCGAGGGGGTGCCGCCGAACATGTCCGTCAGGATGATGACGCCGTCGCCTTCATTGGCCTTCTCGACGGCATCGAGGATATCCTGACGCCGCTGATCCATGTCGTCCTCGGGGCCTATGCAGACGGTCTCGATAGCTTTTTGCGGACCGACGACATGCTCCAAAGCATGCCGAAACTCATCCGCCAGCTTGCCATGAGTGACAAGCACAAGTCCGATCATGGGTATCTTTGCTCCAACTGCATATGCAACTCGTTGATGGCCAGATATCGCAATGCAGCAATTTCGTCCACCTGTTGGGGGCGCCATCTTGGCAAGGAAAAGGGGAAGTGCAAGCCAAAAATGCCGAAAAAGCAGCCGCACTGCCTTCCGATAAGGCTAAAGTCCTAGATTTTCGGGCAGAAGTGCGGCGAGCACGTCGACCGGCGACGGCGGCCCTTCGACGGGGAGGCGTAACAGCGGCAGATTTCGCCCGATCTCGAGCTTCAACTCCTCCTCCGGCGGCAAACGCGGATCGAAGGGCGCCCTGACCGGCATGATCGCCCAGTCGAGAACACAGGCGGAGACGGTACCGACTTCGGCAATTCCGGATCCGCGGATTTCGATGAGCCCGCGAATGGCGGCAGGGCAGCGCGCGACGATGCGCCCGTTCTCGAGCGTCAGATCGACGCGGTCGTCCGCGACGAGCGCGGCGAAGCGGCCCCGGCGCCTCACTTCCGAGAGACAGGAAAGCGCGAGCGCCGACTTGCCTGAGCCGGAAGGTCCTGTGATCAGCAGCCCGGTCGTGCCGAGAACGATCGCGGTCCCGTGGACATTGACGAAGGGTCCGTTCACGGCTGCGGCTCGGCGGGCAGAGAGAGAACGAAGCGGGCGCCGCTGATGCGGCCGTCCTTGCCGGCGATGTTCTCGGCCCTGAGCGTTCCGCCATGCGCCTCGGCGATCTGGCGCGAGATCGAAAGTCCGAGCCCCGAGTTCTGCCCGAAGTCCTCGCCTTCCGGCCGGTCGGTGTAGAAGCGCTCGAAGATGCGGTCGATGTCCTCCGCCTGGATGCCCGGGCCGTTGTCTTCGACATAGACGATGCAACGCGATCGCGACCGGGTCAGCCGGACGACGATGCGGCCGTTCTGCTCGGGGACGAAGGAGCGGGCGTTTTCGATCAGGTTCGTGATGATCTGGCCGATGCGCAGCTCGTAGCCGCTGACGATGAAGCTTGCGCGCGGATTGTCCTTGCGGTCGACGACGAAGTCGAGCAGCACCGGTTTCTTGCTGCCGCGGATCTGGCGTGAAATTTCGACCAGGTCGCCGAGCAGCTTTTCGAGGTCGACCTTCTTGGCGTCGGCGCGGGCAAGCTCCGCATCCAAGCGCGAGGCGTCGGAGATATCGCTGATCAACCGGTCGAGGCGTCGCACGTCGTGCTGGATGACGTCCATCAGCCGCTTCTTCGATTCCTCGTTGCGCGCGAGCGGCAAGGTCTCGACTGCGCTGCGAAGCGAGGTCAGCGGGTTCTTGAGTTCGTGGCTCACATCGGCGGCGAAATTCTCGATCGCCGCGATGCGGTCGTAGAGCGCCGTCGTCATCTCCCGGAGCGCCACGGAAAGATTGCCGATCTCGTCCTGGCGGGATGAGAAGTCCGGGATCTCCTCCCGTTCCTTGGCGCCGCCGCGGCGCACGCGGATGGCCGCGGCCGAAAGCCGCCGCAGCGGGTTGGCGATCGTCGACGAGAGAAGCAGCGAGAGGATGACGTTGACCAGTGCCGCCACGCCGAATACGCGAATGATCGCCAGCCGTTCTGCATGGACGATCTTGTCGATGTCACCGGCCTGGGTGGAGAGGAGGAGCACGCCGAGGACCGCACGGAAGCGCTGTACCGGAACGGCCACCGAAACGATCAGTTCGCCCTTCTCGGTGACGCGCACCACGGCGCCGCGCACCCCGGTCAGGGCGTTCATCACCTCCGGATAGATCGAACCGTTGCCGCCCGGGGGCTCCTTGTAGAGCGGCAGGTCGCCCGGCTGCAGCAGACGGTTGAACCAGGTGCCGAACTCATCGGCGAGGCTCGGACTTTCCGGATCGACCGGCGGCAGGTCGAAACGAAGCACCTGTCCGCCGCTATAGAGGTGGCGCGAATCGAGCAGCAGGTCGGCATCGGCGTCGAAGAGGCGGGCGCGCGTGCGCGTCGGCGAAATCAGTCTTCTCAAGACCGGCGCCACGCGCTCCTGAATGATCGGGAATTCGAGGTCTTCGTCGCTCGGCAGCGGCGTGATGCTTTCGCCGGCCTGCAATTCGAGCAGCTTTTCCGGATCGATTGTTATCGAATTGGTGTCCACCGAGGCGGAGGCCGAGATGGCGCCGGCGATGATCTCGCCCTGCGTCAGAAGGCTCTCCACCCGGGCATCGATCAGACCTTCCCGGAACTGGTTGAGGTACATGATCCCGCCGACGAGGACCACGAGCGCCACCAGGTTGAAGAAGACGATGCGCCGCGTGAGGCTCGAGAAGACCGCATTGCCGAACAGGCGCCGGATCAGCGTAAAGGGATGCGCCCATCGCCGCTGCTCGCGCAGCGTCGATGCCCGTCCTTCCGCTTCTTCGATATCGCCCTGCAAGACTTCTACCAAGTCTCCCGCTCCCGCGACGCGGCGTTCGCTTCTGCCCGCGTCACCTGTCGCATTCGCCCGTTCCCGCGATGCCCTACGCCAGCCGGCGCTGCTGCGCAAGCGTCCGCAAGGGCGGCACGGGCGCAGCCACGAGCGATCCGCAATCCGCCGGCTCGCTCCCTCAAGCCGTCTCGCGGAAGCGATAGCCGACGCCGTAGAGCGTCTCGATCATGTCGAAGTCGTTGTCGACCATCTTGAACTTCTTGCGAAGCCGCTTGATGTGGCTGTCGATCGTGCGGTCGTCGACATAGACCTGTTCGTCATAGGCGGCATCCATCAGCGCGTCGCGGCTCTTCACCACGCCGGGGCGCTGCGCCAGTGCGTGCAGGATGAGGAACTCCGTGACAGTCAGCGTCACGGATTCGTTCTTCCAGGTGCAGGTGTGCCGCTCCTGGTCCATGACGAGCTGCCCCCGTTCGAGCGAGCGGGAAGGCGTGTCGGCATTCTTCGCCGGTCCGGTGCCCCCGGCCGCAGCCTCCCGATTGGCCGCGCGACGCAGGATCGCCTTGACGCGCTCCACCAGGAGGCGCTGCGAGAAGGGCTTGGTGATGAAGTCGTCGGCGCCCATCTTCAGACCGAAGAGCTCGTCGATCTCCTCGTCCTTGGACGTGAGAAAGATGACTGGCAGGTCGGACTTCTGTCTCAGCCGCCGCAACAGCTCCATGCCGTCCATGCGGGGCATCTTGATGTCGAAGATAGCGAGCTGCGGCGGACGCGCCAGCAGACCCTCCAGCGCCGATGCGCCGTCCGTGTAGGTTTCGACCTTGTAGCCCTCGGCTTCCAGCGCGATGGACACGGACGTCAGGATGTTGCGGTCGTCATCGACAAGCGCGATGGTCTGCATCTTATTCTACTCCGTTTCGAGGCCCGGTTGCCGAGACGCTTCGACATGCGTTGCAGGAATCGCGGCAACCGCGAGTCACGGCCGCGTTACTTGAGTATAAAGGTGGAACAAATTGTGGCGAAGTGCAAAAGCACCTGATCGTGTTTCCCCGCAAGCGGCCTCGCAGGTGGGTTTCCGAAAGCTGCGATTCAACCGATTAAACAATGCATATTTTTCTTTAAATCGATTAATATACTGAATTCATTACTCTTTTAGAATTGGCTATCTTGTCTTGGGTCAGGCTTGCCGGTATGTTCCGACGAAATTCAACGCCAATGGCCAAACACGAAGGAAGCTTGACCATGGATGAGCTCGGCAGCCGCAATCCCTCTATCGGACTGGAATCGATCGGATTTTCCGACCTCTCGGTTGTCCGCTACAACTTCGAGGCGGCGCAGCTTTACGAAGAAGCCCTGGCTCGCGGTGAAGCCGAACTGACGGCCCATGGCGCGCTTTGCGCCCGCACCGGCCAGCACACGGGTCGCTCGCCCAAGGACAAGTATGTCGTGCGCGACGCCAACACCGCCGACCAGATCTGGTGGGACAACAACAGCGCGATTTCGCCGGAGAATTTCGAGCTTCTTCGTCAGGACATGCTTGCGCATGCCAAGGGCATGTCGCTCTATGTCCAGGACCTCGTCGGCGGCGCCGACCCGGAGAATGCGCTGCCGACGCGCGTCATCACCGAGTTCGCCTGGCACTCGCTGTTCATTCGCAATCTGTTGATCCGCCCGGAGCGCGAGGCGCTTCCGTCTTTTCAGCCGAAGCTCACGATCATCGACCTGCCGAGCTTCAAGGCTGATCCCGCACGCCATGGCTGCCGCAGCGAGACGGTCATCGCCTGCGACCTGACCAACGGCCTCGTGCTGATCGGCGGCACGTCCTATGCGGGCGAGATGAAGAAATCGGTTTTCACCGTTCTCAATTACCTGCTGCCCAAGAAGTCGGTGATGCCGATGCACTGCTCGGCCAATGTCGGGCCTGCCGGAGACACGGCGATCTTCTTCGGCCTCTCGGGCACCGGCAAGACGACGCTCTCCGCCGATCCGAACCGTACCCTGATCGGTGACGACGAGCACGGCTGGAGCGAAAAGGGCGTCTTCAATTTCGAGGGCGGCTGCTATGCCAAGGCGATCCGCCTTTCGGAAGCGGCAGAGCCCGAGATCTTTGCGACGACGCGCCGCTTCGGGACCGTGATGGAGAACGTCGTCCTCGACGAGCGGCGCCTTCCTGACTTCGACGACGGCTCGCTGACGGAGAACACCCGCTGCGCCTATCCGCTGCATTTCATTCCGAACGCCAGCAAGACAGGAACGGCGCCGCAGCCGCGCACGATCATCATGCTGACGGCGGATGCCTTCGGGGTTCTGCCGCCCATCGCCAAGCTGACGCCGGAACAGGCCATGTATCACTTCCTCTCCGGCTACACAGCCAAGGTCGCCGGAACGGAAAAGGGCGTGACGGAGCCGGAGGCGACTTTCTCGACCTGCTTCGGCGCTCCCTTCATGCCGCGCCATCCGTCCGAATACGGCAATCTTCTCAAGGACCTCATCGCCAGGAACGGCGTCACCTGCTGGCTCGTCAACACCGGCTGGACCGGCGGCGCCTTTGGCACGGGAAGCCGCATGCCGATCAAGGTGACGCGCGCGCTTCTTTCGGCGGCGCTCGACGGCTCGCTGAACAACGCCTCCTTCCGCACGGATGCGAATTTCGGCTTCGCGGTGCCGGTGTCGGTACCGGGCGTCGAGGCCGGCATTCTCGACCAGCGCTCGACCTGGGCGGATGGTGTGGCTTATGACGCCCAGGCACGGCGCCTCGTCGACATGTTCATCGCCAACTTCGCCAAGTTCGAGCGCCACGTCGACGGCAGCGTGCGCGACGCAGCACCGGGCGCGAGGGTGGCCGCCGAATAATCCGGTCTCTTATCATGATTCACGTGAAACCCGGCCGCCCGCGGCCGGGTTTTGCATTTGCGGCCGGTTTTCAAGCATGCGATAGAACGGCCGAGGAAGAACCATGGCAAGCGAACCGCTTTACATCAACGAAAACATCGTGATCGCCGGATGGGAGCTCACGGAACAATTCGTGCTGGCCGGAGGCCCGGGCGGGCAGAACGTCAACAAGGTCTCGACGGCCGTCCAGCTTTTCTTCGACGTGCAGGCTTCGCCCTCCCTGCCGGAGCGCGTCAAGGGCAATGCCTTGAAGCTCGCCGGACGACGCGCCTCGAAGGAGGGCGTCCTGATGATCGAAGCCAATCGCTTCCGCAGTCAGGAACGCAACCGCGAGGACGCCCGCGAGCGGCTGAAGGAACTGATCCTGAAGGCGGCGGAACCGCCGCCCCCGCCGCGCCGGAAGACGAAGCCGACGCGCGGTTCGATCGAGCGCCGGCTGAAGGAAAAATCCGGCCGTTCCGAAGTCAAGAAGCTGCGCGGCCGCCCCGCCGGCGACTGAAGCGCGCGAAAGTTGTGTTCGCTCCCCTTGTCTTTTTCCTGCAATCGCCCTCTCTTATCGCCTGACGCATGTCGCCTGAAAGTGTGCAGCGGTTTTGGGAAGACGACATGCGCACGCTCTAACCTTTGAAAGGACGCACTTCCGGACGGAACCGTTACACTTCTCCCGGACGTGCTCCAGCTGCGCAAGAGGAGGCAATCATGGGTTTGTTCAGTTTCATCAAGAATGCGGGAAAGAAGCTCGGGATTGGCGGCGACGACACGCCGCCGGATGCGGCGAGCGTCGAAAAGGAGCTCGCTTCCCATGATCTCGGCACGAACGACGTCAAGGTCGACGTCGTGGATGACAAGGTCGTACTGAAGGGTGTCGTACGGGACCAGTCCACCTTCGAGAAGGCGGTCGTGGCGGTCGGCAATACGCTCGGCATATCCAAGGTCGAGGCATCCGAGCTCAAGGTTGCCGACGGCGCCGCCGCGCCGGCCGACGCGAAGGCCCCGGTCTTCTACACCGTGAAGAAGGGCGACAATCTCTGGAAGATCGCCGAGGCGCATTACGGCAAGGGCAAGGGCGCCAAGCACACTGCGATCTTCGAAGCCAACAAGCCCATGCTCACCCATCCCGACAAGATCTATCCGGGGCAGGTGCTGCGCATCCCGGATCTGGATGCCGGCTGAACGAAGACCGTTTCGGGTCGATCCTGGACCCGGTGAGCGCTATGTTCCTGTCATCTCCCGCCGGATCTGCTGACGGGAGGATTCGATCGATACTGCATGACAGGATGCCGCCAATGCTTGTGCTGCCGAAAGGGGTGAGACACATTCCCGGTTTCCTCGACCGTTCGCGCCAGGAGGAACTGGTCCAGGCGGTCCGCGCCGTCGTGGCGGAGGCGCCGCTCTTCGCGCCCGCGATGCCGAAGACCGGTAAACCCATGTCCGTGCGCATGACCAATTGCGGCGCGCTCGGCTGGGTCACCGACCGCGAGCGCGGCTACCGCTACCAGGCGACGCATCCGGTCACCGGCAAGCCGTGGCCGCCGATTCCAGGCATGCTGCAGGATATCTGGAACGCCGTGGCCGGAAGCGACAAGTCCCCCGAGGCCTGCCTGGTGAATTTCTACTCGGCAGAGGCGCGCATGGGGCTTCACCAGGACCGGGACGAGCGCGATCTCGAGACTGCCGTCGTTTCGATCTCGCTCGGCGACGACTGCCTCTTTCGCGTCGGCGGCCGCACACGCGGCGGACAGACCGTGTCGTTCAGGCTCGAAAGCGGCGATGTCGTCGTGCTCGGCGGCGAAGGACGCCTGGCCTTCCACGGCGTCGACCGCATCTATCCGAACACGTCGACGCTCCTGCGGAGCGGCGGTCGGCTCAATCTGACGCTGCGGCGGGTCAATCCCTGAGGTCCGCCGCGCCCTCTCCGCCACCGCTGACCCTCGCGGCAGTCTCAGGTTTGCAGAGTTGCAGACGGAACCGCAAGCACCGAGCCCCTCCCCTTGTGGGGAGGGGTTGGGGAGGGGTCTTATCAAAAGATGATCAACTCGCTCAAAGCTTCCTGAGTGCCACCGTCTGCGTCAGGTGGTTGGGACCCTTCTGCAGGATGAGATCGGCGCGCGGCCGCGTCGGCAGAATGTTCTGATACAGGTTCTTCAGGTTGATATTGTGCCAGAGGCCCTCGGCGATCGCGCGCGCCGCATCCTCGCTGATCGTCGCATAGCGATGGAAGAAGGACTGCGGGTTCTGGAACGCGGTTTCGCGCAACCGCATGAAGCGGTTCACGTACCAGCTGTGGATCAGGCTCTCTTCGGCATCGATATAGATCGAAAAGTCGAAGAAATCGGAGACCATCGGCACGATCTTGCCGTCGGCCGGCAGATCGCGCGACTGCAGCACGTTTATCCCCTCGAAAATCAGGATGTCCGGCCGGTCGATCACCTGGAACTGGTCGGGGATCACGTCATAGGTCAGGTGCGAATAGGTCGGAGCCTTGACGTTCGGCCGGCCCGCCTTGATCGCCGAGAGGAATCGGAGCAGCGCACCGATATCGTAGCTCTCGGGAAAACCCTTGCGGTCCATCAGGTTTTCCCGCTGGAGAACCGCATTCGGATAAAGAAAGCCGTCGGTGGTGACGAGGTCGACCTTCGGGCTCGAGGGCCAGCGCGCCAGAAGCTCGGCAAGGATGCGCGCGGTCGTCGACTTGCCGACGGCGACCGAGCCGGCGACGCCGATGACGAAAGGCGTCTTCGTCTCGTTCGACATGCTGAGGAAGCGCGTGCGCTGCCTGAAGAGAATCTGCGACGCCTCCACATGGGCCGAGAGAAGCCGTGAGAGCGAGAGATAGATCCGTCGCACCTCGTCGAGATCGACCGGATCGTTGAGCGAGCGCAGGCGCTGCACTTCGTCGGCTGTCAGCGTCAGCGGCGTGTCGGCGCGAAAGCGCGACCATTCCTCCGCGGAGAAGACGTGATAGGGCGAATATTCGCCCCCCTGGAGATTGCCCGGAATGTCGGCCGGTTCGATGTCTTTCGCGGCGATGCTCATGGATTCTGCCGGTTCGCCTTTTCCTGCAGGCCGGATTGGCTCGTCCGCCTGGCCAGTTCGCTCATCACATCCTGCAACGGGACGGCGGCGATATTCAATACGACCATAAGATGATAGAGGAGATCGGCACTCTCATCGACCAGATTCTTCCGGTCCTCGCCGATGGCGGCGATGACCGTTTCCACGGCCTCTTCGCCGAGCTTCTTGGCAGCCTTCGCCTGCCCGGCCGCCACCAGCTTGGCGGTCCAGGACTCCTCCGGCGCCGCCCGGGCGCGAGTCGCCACGATCTTTTCCAGGTCGGAGAGGGTGAAGTCGGTCATTGTCGGATCCCTTGGGTCTTGTGCGGCATACGCGTTCACCCCTCTGGTCTGCACCGTACTGTCTCAATCGAGCCGCATGGCGATGCCGTGTTCGGCCATGTGGCGCTTCGCCTCGCCGATGCTGTAGGTGCCGAAGTGGAAAATCGAGGCGGCGAGCACGGCAGTCGCATGGCCGTCGCGGATGCCCTCGACCATGTGGTCGAGCGTGCCGACGCCGCCGGAGGCGATGACGGGAGCGCGCACCGCATCGGCGATCGACCGTGTCAGGCTGACGTCGTAGCCGCTCTTCGTACCGTCGCGGTCCATGGAGGTGAGAAGGATTTCGCCGGCGCCGAGATCGACGACCTTCCGCGCAAATTCGATCGCGTCGATGCCTGTCGGCTGCCGCCCGCCATGAGTGAATATTTCCCAGCGGTCCGTCTCGCCTTGCGTCGAGACCTTCTTGGCGTCGATCGCAACGACGATGCACTGGTCGCCGAACTTGTCGGCGGCTTCCGCGACGAATTCCGGATTCTTCACCGCCGCCGTGTTGATCGACACCTTGTCGGCGCCGGCAAGCAGGAGCTTGCGGATGTCGGAGACCTGGCGCACGCCGCCGCCGACGGTTAGCGGCATGAAGCATTGCTCCGCGGTGCGGGCGACGACGTCGAAGATCGTTTCGCGATTGTCGGAAGAGGCGGTGATGTCGAGGAAGCAGAGCTCGTCGGCCCCGGCCGCATCATAGGCGCGCGCCGCCTCCACAGGGTCCCCGGCGTCGATCAGATCGACGAAGTTCACGCCCTTGACGACGCGGCCGTCCTTCACGTCGAGGCAGGGAATTACACGGGCTTTCAGGGTCATAGCATCTTCCCCTTTCTTGCTTCGCGGATCAGATCCAGGGCTTCCTTCGGATCGATCCGCCCGTCATAGAGCGCCCGGCCGGAGATCGCGCCTTCGAGCTTTTGCGCATCCGGTTCGGTCATGCGGCGGATGTCGTCCATCGAGGCGAGGCCGCCCGAGGCGATGACCGGGATCGAAACCGCATCCGCGAGTTCGAGCGTCGAGGCCCAGTTGATGCCGGTCAGGATGCCGTCGCGGTCGATATCCGTATAGATGATCGCCGCGACGCCCGCGCCCTCGAACTTCCTGGCAAGCTCGACCACGCCGAGCTCGGAGGCTTCCGCCCAGCCCTCTACGGCGACCTTGCCGCCCTTCGCATCGATGCCGACGGCGACCCGTCCCGGGAACTTGCGGCAGGCTTCTATCACCAGGGCCGGATCGCGTACCGCGACGGTACCGAGGATGACGCGCTTCAACCCGCGCGCAAGCCAATTCTCGATGTGCTCCAGCGTGCGGATACCGCCGCCGAGCTGCACCGGGTTGTTCGTCGCCCTGAGGATGGCGTCGACCGCCGCGCCGTTGACCGTCTCCCCGGCAAAGGCGCCGTTCAGGTCGACCACGTGCAGCCATTCGAAACCCTGCTCCTCGAAGGCGCGGGCCTGGGCGGCCGGGTCGGGATTATAGACCGTCGCCTGCTCCATGTCGCCGAGCTTCAGGCGCACGCATTGCCCGTCCTTGAGGTCGATCGCGGGGAAGAGGATCATTTGTTCGTCCGATCAGAAATGACGCCGCAGCCTCAGGGCTTCCAGCGCAGGAAATTCGAAATGAGGGCGAGGCCGAGCGCCTGGCTCTTTTCCGGATGGAACTGCGAGCCCGCCTTGTTGTCGCGTGCAACGAAGGCCGTCACCGGGCCGCCATAGCCCGTCTCGGCCACCACGTCTTCGGCACGCCCCGCCGCGAGGTGGTAGGAATGGACGAAATAGGCGTGCAGACCGTTCTCGCCGGTCGGAACGCCGTCGAAGAGCGCGTGCGGGCGCTTGAGATCGAGCGTGTTCCAGCCGATCTGGGGAATCTTGAGCGAGGGGTCCTCGGGCGTCATCTCGACGACATCGCCGGCGATCCAGCCGAAACCCTTCGTCACCGTCTTTTCGAGTCCACGGGACGACATGAGCTGCATGCCGACGCAGATGCCGAAGAAGGGGCGGCCGGCCTTCTCGACCGCCTCCGTCAGCGCTTCCTCCATGCCCTCCACGGCGGCGAGGCCGCGGCGGCAATCGGCATAGGCGCCGACGCCCGGCAGGACGATGCGATCGGCCGCGGCCACCCGTTCCGGCCTGTCGGTGAGATCGATTTCGGCTGCGATGCCGGCCTCGCGGGCAGCGCGCTCGAAGGCCTTGGTGGCCGAGCGCAGATTGCCCGATCCGTAGTCAATGATGGCGACCCGCATCAGCGCTCTCCATAGGATTCAAAGAAGCCGAGCCCGGCGGCGGCGCCCGGCCGTCCCGTGGAGGACCGGTCGGGCGACGGCATGGGAGTTGCATGTCCTTCCTGGGCGGATGGCTCGGCATTCGAGTAATAGATTTCTTCGGCCGTCTCGAGATCGCGCGCCGGAACGACCGAACGAAGCGTCCATTCGCGTGCGGAGAGCTTGCTGGCGATGAGAAGCGGCCCTTCGAGCGACACGATGAGACCGAGCGCCAGATGGATCAGCAGCGCTGCGCTGAAGCCGCCCGGCATGGTTGCCGCAAGAAGCAACAGGAACTGCAGAACGGAAACGAAGATTCCGATGAGCCACGCGCGTTTGACGATGAGCCACGGACCGGGGAAGAAGAAGGCGCCCCAGGAGAATCCGTCGGCGATGAACCGCGCCCTTTCGTCGTCGGCCGGTGCGCCGGGCGGGGTCATGATCATATAGGAGGCCATGGTTTTTAAACCAGATATTGGCCGGCTCAGGCGAGCGTCCCCTTGGTCGAGGGGACGCGTCCCGCCTGGCGCGGATCGATTTCGGTTGCCGTGCGGAGCACGCGGGCGACGGACTTGAAGCAGGTCTCGGCGACATGATGGTTGTTGGCGCCGTAGATGTTCTGCACATGCAGCGTGATGCCGGCATGCTGGGCGAGCGCCTGGAAGAATTCGCGCACGAGCTCGGTGTCGAAGGTGCCGATCTTCGGCGACGTGAAAGTCACGTTCCAGACGAGGAAGGGCCGGCCGGACACGTCGACGGCTGCGCGCGTCATGGTCTCGTCCATGGCGAGGTCGATCGAGGCATAGCGGGTGATGCCGCGGCGATCGCCGAGCGCCTTGGCCAGCGCCTGGCCGATGGCGATGCCGGTGTCCTCGACGGTGTGGTGATCATCGACATGGAGGTCGCCCTCCGCCTTGATCTCCATGTCGATCAGCGAATGGCGCGAGAGCTGGTCCAGCATATGGTCGAAGAAACCGACGCCGGTCGCGATCTGCGATACGCCCGTTCCGTCGACATTGACCGAGACGGATATGGCGGTTTCATTCGTCTTTCGCGAAACTTGACCGGTGCGGCTCGGCGTCACGTCTGCCATCAGGCTCTCCTGTCTGCACTCTCCGATGACTTTGGGCCAGCCGGGCTATCGGAGCAACATCGTTTTCGGGCATCGCGGAGAGGAGCGAAATACCGCCTTTTCTCTTCGCATTCCGTCACAGAGCCGCTCCTTATCAGGGGAGGCATGAAATATCCAGAACTGCGACGGAGATTCGCTCCGCCGCGGCGACGTGAAAACGAAAGGCGCTTGGACGCGAGTTCGCACATTTGCAATCGCGCGGCTGCGACTTACATAGGCCTCAAGCAACCAGGCTCATTGCGAGCCGCATCCCCCCGGCTTCCCGGGCCCAAAGGTATTTTCATGAGCGAACACAATCCCTACGGAACGATGCATGCGACCACCATCATCACGGTGCGCAAGGGCGGCAAGGTGGTAATGGCGGGCGACGGCCAGGTGAGCCTCGGCCAGACGGTTATGAAGGGCAATGCCCGCAAGGTCCGCCGCCTGTCGAAGGGCGACGTGATTGCAGGCTTCGCCGGGGCGACAGCGGACGCCTTCACGCTTCTGGAAAGGCTGGAGGCGAAGCTCGAGCAATATCCCGACCAGCTGATGCGCGCGGCCGTGGAGCTCGCCAAGGACTGGCGTACCAACAAGTACCTGCGCAATCTCGAGGCGATGATGCTGGTTGCCGACCGGACGGTAACGCTGGCGATTACCGGCAACGGCGACGTTCTCGAGCCCGAGCACGGGACGATCGCCATCGGCTCGGGCGGCAACTATGCCTTTGCCGCGGCGCGGGCGCTCATGGACAGCGACAAGTCGGCCGAGGAGATCGCCCGCCGCGCACTGGAAATCGCCGGCGACATCTGCGTCTACACCAACCACAACGTGGTCGTGGAGACGCTGGATGCCGAATGAGCCGGCAGAGGTCAGCTTCGAGCCGGTGGCCGAGGGCCACCTGCCGATGCTCCTCGCCTGGCTTTCCGAGCCGCATGTCCGGCAGTGGTGGGGCGATCCCGATGTGGAACTCGATCTGATACGGGACGGTTGTGCGAAGGGTGAGGTCGACGGGTTCGTCTTTCGTGTGAAGGGGGAGCCGGCCGGCTATATCCAGTCCTGGGTCCCGTCGGAATATGACGAGGAGCCCTGGGCCAAGGACCTGTCGGGCGATACGCCCGGCGTCGACATCTTCATCGGCCCGCCCGAAATGACAGGCAAAGGCGTCGCCGCCATGGTGCTCAGAGCCTTTGCCGCAAGACTGTTCGAAAGCGGCGCCGCGCGCATCGTCATCGACCCTGACGCCGGCAACCGCCGCGCCGTCCGAGCCTATGCGAAGGCCGGTTTCATACCTTTTGGCGAATGGATAGACGAGTCCGGTCGAACCCTCCTGATGGAGCTCAAGCGGACGGAATTTGAGAGGAATCGATGAGCAACTTTTCACCCAGGGAAATCGTGTCGGAGCTCGACCGCTACATCATCGGACAGAAGGACGCGAAGCGCGCCGTTGCCATTGCGCTGCGCAACCGCTGGCGCCGCCAGCAGCTCGACGACGAGCTGCGCGACGAGGTCATGCCCAAGAATATCCTGATGATCGGCCCGACCGGCGTCGGCAAGACGGAGATTTCCCGTCGTCTCGCCAAGCTCGCCGGCGCTCCTTTCGTCAAGGTGGAGGCAACGAAATTCACGGAAGTCGGCTATGTGGGCCGCGACGTGGAGCAGATCGTGCGCGATCTCGTCGAGGTCGGCATCAGCCTCGTGCGGGAGAAAAGGCGCGCCGAAGTGAAGGCGAAGGCTCATCAGAACGCCGAGGAGCGCGTTCTCGACGCGCTGGTCGGCACCACCGCCTCGCCGGCAACCCGCGATTCCTTCCGCAAGAAGCTGCGCGCCAACGAACTCGACGACAAGGAGATCGAGGTCGATGTCGCCGAAACCGGCTCGCCCGGCGGCGCCTTCGAGATCCCGGGAATGCCGGGCGCCAATATCGGCGTCCTCAACCTCTCGGAAATGTTCGGCAAGGCACTCGGCGGCAGGACCAAGAAGATCAAGACGACGGTCAAGGACTCCTATGCGCTCCTGGTCAACGACGAGTCCGACAAGCTGCTCGACAACGAGCAGATCCAGCGAGAGGCGGTGGCGGCGGCGGAGAATGACGGCATCGTCTTCCTCGACGAGATCGACAAGATCGCCACCCGCGAAGGCGGCATCGGTGCCGGCGTGTCGCGCGAAGGCGTGCAGCGCGATCTCCTGCCGCTGGTCGAAGGCACGACGGTGGCGACGAAATACGGGCCGGTGAAGACCGATCACATCCTCTTCATCGCGTCCGGCGCATTCCACGTCGCCAAACCGTCGGATCTGCTGCCGGAGCTGCAGGGTCGCCTGCCGATCCGCGTCGAGCTTCGGGCTCTCACCAAGGAGGATTTCCGCCGCATTCTGACCGAGACGGAGGCAAGCCTCATCCGCCAGTACAAGGCACTGCTCGAGACCGAGGGGGTTGCCCTCGACTTCACCGAGGACGCGATCGATGCGCTGGCGGAGGTCGCGGTCCAGCTCAATGCCAATGTCGAGAACATCGGCGCGCGCCGCCTGCAGACCGTGATGGAGCGGGTGCTCGACGACGTCTCCTTCAACGCGCCCGATCGCGGCGGCCAGGGCGTCACGATCGATGCCGAATACGTTCGCCGGCATGTCGGCGATCTCGCGGCCAATACCGACCTGTCGCGCTATATCCTCTGACCCGATCCTCTGACCTGGCACGGCGCCGGGAGCAGCCGATCACCGAATTGTGGGGCGCCTGTCACTCGACAGGCGCCTTCATTTTTTCTAGACCGATCAGAGCCGTTAAGAATTAAGGCATCATTCCGACATGATCTTGTCTTAGGGGCCGCGCCCGAACGGGCGGGGTCCGCCGGTTCTTGGAAGCGTTCTACAGGAAAACAGACTTTGCGCCTTACAGCCTGCATGCTCGTGATGGTCACATTTTGCCTTGCCGCCTGGCCTTCGGTTGCGAGCGGGATCCTTGTCGTCCCGCAGGGCAATCGCCACGTGGAGCAGCCGGTCGTTCCGGGTGCCTCGGTACGCCGCACCAAGGCCGGCCGCACATCCTTCGACGCGAAATACGAGAAGGTGCGCGAGCTTCTCGCTACCGACCGCAGCCTCGTCGGCAAGATCAAGTCGGTCGCGGGCGCCTACGGCATCGCGCCCATTCACATGGTCGGGGCGATCGTCGGCGAACACACCTACAATGTCGACGCCTATGACCGGCTGCAATCCTACTACGTCAAGGCGGCCGCCTATGCGGGCGACAGGTTCCAGTTCGGCTATGAGGGCGAGTCCATCGCCGAATTCGTCGAGCGGCCCCAATTTGCCGAATGCGCGGGAAAGAAAGGGTCCTACGCGCTCTGGAGCTGCCGTGAACGGGTCTGGGACAGCCAGTTCCGCGGCCGCACGGTGGCCGGCAAATCCTTCCCGAACAATCGCTTCAGCGCCGTCTTCTTCCAGCCGTTCTTTGCCGGGCAGACCTTCGGCCTCGGCCAGATCAATCCGCTGACCGCATTGATGCTGACGGATATGGTCTCGCGCGTCTCCGGCTATGAGCGCCTCGACGAAAACAATGCTGCAGGCGTCTACGAGGCGATCATGGATCCGGACGTTTCGCTTGCCTATATGGCCGCCTCCATCCGGCATTCGATCGATGCCTATCGCACGATCGCCGGCATGGATATCTCCGGCAATCCGGGCCTGACGGCAACGCTCTATAATGTCGGCAATCCGGATGCGCGTGCGGCCGCGCTCGCCGCGAAGAACCAGGGGGGCGAGGTCCACTGGCCGGAGGAGAACTATTACGGCTGGCTCGTCAACGACAAACTGGCAGAGCTCGAAAGCCTGTTGTGATCCTTTATCGCCTGGCAGCGAAATCATCGCGATTTGCGTGAAGCATTTTCTTGATTGCGCCGTAAAAAACTGGAACGGTACGCAGACAGGAGCATTCCGCAATTCCGGACGGAAAACCGCTGCAAAGGTTCCTGGAAGTGCTCTGGGTATTTGAAGTATGCACTTCCGGAAAGCTGCCGCACACTTTCCTGGAAGTGCTCTAGGAAGGCATTCACATGGATACGCGACCGGAGCCATTCGAGCCGCCCGCGCCCGTCCCGCGCACCGGCATCCCCTCGCGGCTCGAGATCATCCGCACGGTTCTGCGAAACCCGCTCGAGCTCTGGGGCGAGCCTTCCTATACGCTTCCCTGGATCGAGACGAAGTTCATCAATCAGCGGACGCTTATCGTCAACGATCCCGGCCTTATCCGCTATATCCTGGTAGAAAACGCCGCCAACTACGAAATGTCGAATGTCCGGCGGCTGATCCTGCGCCCGATCCTGCGCGACGGCCTCCTGACGGCGGAAGGCGAGGTCTGGAAAAGGTCGCGCAAGGCGATGGCGCCGGTCTTCACGCCACGGCACGCAAAAGGCTTTGCCGGCCAGATGCTTCGCGTTTGCGAGGTCTTCGTCGATCGCTACGCGGCCGCATCCTCCGAACCCTTCGTCACCAATGTCGCCGTGGACATGACGGAACTCACCTTCGAGATCCTGGCCGAGACGCTCTTTTCCGGCGAAATCGCCGTCGAAAAGCAGGGCTTCGCCGCCAATGTCGAGGAATTGCTGCATCGAATGGGGCGCGTCGATCCGATGGACCTCCTGGTTGCGCCGAGCTGGGTTCCGCGGTTGACCCGCATCGGCGGCCGGAAGGTGCTCGACCGTTTCCGCGGCGTCGTGTCCGAAACGATGTCTCTGCGCCGGCGCCGGATGGCGGAAGCGCCCGGCGACGTCCCGAACGACTTCCTGACGCTGCTTCTGCAGCTGGAAGGTCCGGATGGGCTTTCGACCTCCGAGATCGAGGACAATATTCTCACCTTCATAGGTGCCGGCCACGAGACGACGGCGCGGGCGCTCGCCTGGTGCTTCTATTGCATCGCCAATACGCCCGCCTATCGCGAGACGATGGAGCAGGAGATCGATGCGGCTCTTGCAAGCGGCGCCGATCCGGTCGACTGGCTTGGGCGCATGCCGCATGTGCTTGCCGCCTTCGAGGAGGCGTTGAGGCTCTATCCGCCAGCGCCATCCATCAACCGCGCGGCGATCGAGGAGGATGCGTGGACGTCCCCGGAAGGCGAGCGCGTGCCGATCCGCAAGGGAATATCGGTGCTGGTCATGCCCTGGACGCTCCACCGGCACGCGCTCTACTGGCAGAAACCCCGCGCCTTCATGCCGGAGCGCTTCCTTCCGGAAAACCGGGACAAGATCAACCGCTTCCAGTACCTGCCCTTCGGCGCTGGCCCGCGCGTCTGCATCGGCGCGACCTTCGCGCTGCAGGAGGCGGTTATCGCGCTTGCCGTGCTCATGCACCGCTTCCGCTTCGACCTGACGGACGAGACACATCCCTGGCCCGTGCAAAGGCTGACGACGCAGCCGAGGGGCGGCTTGCCGATGAAGGTGTCGGCCAGGGTGAAGTAGGTCTTCGGTTGGCAGGATAGGCCCGCCATCGGACACGGAAACGTCGCTGTCGCGCGATGGTTTTTTCTAAAAATATGTCCTATCACCGGACAGACCCTTCCGGACCCCTCACCATTGGACTGAGCAGAAATTGACCCCGCATCTTCTCCTCGGCATTGACACCGGCGGCACCTACACCGACGCCGTCCTCTTCAGCGAAGCGACCGGCGTCGTCGCCAAGGCCAAGGCGCTGACGACCCGTCACGATCTGGCCGAGGGCGTTTCCGGCGCCGTGGAAACGGTGCTCGCGAAGGCGAGGGTACCGGTTTCGGCGATCAGCCTCGTGTCGCTCTCGACGACGCTTGCCACCAATGCGCTGGTCGAAGGCCAGGGCGGCCGTGCTGGCCTGATCATGATCGGCTTTGGTCCAGAAGACCTGAAGCGCGACGGCCTTCAGGAAGCGCTCGGGTCCGATCCCGTTCTTTTCCTTCCCGGCGGCCACAATGTTCATGGCGGCGAGACGCCGCTCGACATGAGTGCGCTCGACGAGGCGCTGCCGGCGCTCAGCTCTCAGGTGTCGTCCTTCGCGATAGCCGGTTATTTTGCCGTGCGCAACCCGGACCACGAGCAGCGCGTGCGCGATCGCATCCGCGAGGCCTCGCATCTGCCGGTCACCTGCAGCCATGAGCTTTCCTCCAAGCTCGGCGGCCCGCGCCGGGCGCTGACGACCCTTCTGAATGCGCGCCTCGTCTCGATGATCGACCGGCTGATCGGTTCCTGCGAAGTTTTCCTCAAGGCCCGCGGCATCGACGTGCCGATGATGGTGGTGCGCGGCGACGGTGCGCTGATCTCGGCCGCCGAAGCGCGGCTGCGCCCCATCGAGACGATCCTCTCCGGGCCGGCCGCGAGCCTCGTCGGCGCTCGCTATCTGACCGGCTTGGACAACGCGATCGTCTCCGATATCGGCGGCACGACGACCGACGTGGCCGTACTTGAAAAAGGCCGCCCGCGCCTCGATGCCGAGGGCGCGGTGGTCGGAGGCTTTCGTACCATGGTCGAGGCGGTCGCCATGCGCACCTACGGCCTCGGCGGCGACTCCGAGGTGAAGATCAACGATCGCGGTCTCAAGGCCAAGCTCGATCTCGGGCCCCGCCGCTTACTTCCCTTGAGCCTCGCGGCGGCGCTGCATGGCGAAGCGGTTCTGTCGGTGCTCGAAAAGCAGTTGCGGGCGCCCCATGCAGGCCGTCACGATGGCCGCCTGGCGGTCCGCACCGGCTTGCCGGACCATCTGGCGAGCGGTCTTCAGCCGCAGGAGCAGGCACTCTACGGCCGCATCGGCATGGTGCCGGTGGCGCTTGCGGACCTGCTCGTCAGCACGCCGCAGAAGGCGACGCTCGACCGGCTCGTGGCGCGCGGGCTGGTGCATATCTGCGGGCTCACCCCCTCGGACGCGATGCATGTTCTAGGACGGCAGGCGCAGTGGAACGGCGAGGCGGCACGCCTGGGCCTCGAGATCGCCGCGCGCATCAAGGACGGCTCGGGACAGCCTATCGCCGCCTCCGTCGAGGCGCTCGCGCAGATGATCGTCGACCGGCTGACGCGGCAATCCTCTGAAGCCATCCTGCAGGCCTGTCTCAGCGAGGACAGCGCCGCCATCGACCCCACCGCCTCGCTTGCCGTCGACCGGGCGCTGAAACGGGAATCGGGCATCGTGCGCTTTTCGATCAGCCTCGACCGGCCGCTTGTCGGCCTCGGCGCCTCGGCGCCGGTCTATTACCCCGCCATCGCCGAAATGCTTTCCACCGAGGCCGCGATCCCGGCGGAGGCAGATGTGGCAAACGCCGTCGGCGCGGTTATCGGTCAGGTGCGGGCAACAGTCACCGTCTTCGTGACGACGCCGGAAGAAGGCATTTTCATCGTCAACGGTGCGGGCGCGAGCGAACGCTTCGTCGATCAGCAGGAGGCCTTCGGCGTCGCCCGCCGGCGCGCCGAAACAATGGCGCTGGAAAGCGCCCGCGCCAACGGTGCGGAAGAACCGGCCGCGGTGCTTCGGGAAGAGATCGACGCGCCGGAAGTCGAAGGCAGCCGCAAGCTTATCGAGGCACGCTTCATCGCCTCGGCAAGCGGCCGGCCCCGTATCGCGCATCACGCGTTTTAACCTTTTCCATTCCGGAAACAATTCTTCGCATCCTTGCGGAATTGACAGGGAATGATTTGATGAGCGAGTGTCCGCGCATGTGAGCGGGGCCAAGGCGCTTTTCCTTTCGGATGCCGCTTCTATCTAGTGCAATAGGAAGACTGAACCAGGAGCTGTGGCATGGACCGCGTTGAGAAATATGGATTGCAGATTGATGCGGGGCTCCACCGCTTTCTGGTCGAAGAGGCGATGCCGGGCACCGGGGTCGAGGCGGAGCGGTTCTTTTCCGCCTTCTCGGATCTCGTTCACGATCTCGGACCGAAGAACAGAGCCCTTCTCGTCAAGCGTGACGAGTTGCAGGCCAGGCTCGACGGCTGGTATCGCGAGCATGGTGCCCCGGTCGACATGGAAGCCTATGAAGCCTTCCTGCGGGAGATCGGTTACCTCCTGCCGGAAGGTCCCGATTTTTACGTCGCGACCGCAAATGTCGATTCCGAGATCGCGATGATCGCCGGGCCGCAGCTTGTCGTGCCGGTGATGAACGCGCGCTATGCGCTCAATGCCGCCAATGCGCGCTGGGGATCGCTCTACGACGCCCTTTACGGCACCGATGCGATAGAAGAGACCGACGGGGCCGAGCGCGGCAAGGGATACAATCCGAAGCGCGGTGCCAGGGTCATCGCCTGGGCGCGAGAATTTCTCGACGCGAGCGCTCCGCTGGCGGCCGGCGGCTGGAGCGATGCCAAATCGTTCTCGGTCGAGGGAGCGACGCTCACCGTAACGCTTGTCGACGGCACGAAGAGCGCTCCACGCAATTCCGTTCAGTTCGCCGGCTATGCTGGGGACCCCGCGGCACCGTCCGAGATCGTTCTGCGTCGGAACGGCCTTCACATCGTCATCGTCCTCGACGCAACGACACCGATCGGCAAGGCCGATGCCGCCGGCATTTCCGATATCGTTTTGGAATCGGCGATCACCACGATCATGGATTGCGAGGATTCGGTTGCGGCCGTCGATGCCGAGGACAAGGTTCTCGTCTACCGCAACTGGCTCGGGCTGATGAAAGGCGATCTCGAGGAGGAAGTGACCAAGGGCGGCCGGGCGTTCACCCGGAGGCTCAACCCCGACAGGGCCTATACGGCTCCGGACGGCGCGACGCTGACACTGCCGGGCCGGTCGCTGATGCTGGTGCGCAATGTCGGCCACCTGATGACCAACCCGGCGATCCTCGACCGGGACGGCGAAGAGGTGCCGGAAGGCCTGATGGACGCCATGGTGACGGCGCTGATCGCTCTCCACGACATCGGCCGGAACGGTCGGCGGGCGAATTCCCGCAGCGGCTCCATGTATGTGGTCAAGCCGAAAATGCACGGGCCGGAGGAAGTCGCCTTCGCATGCGAGATCTTCGCCCGCGTAGAGGCGGCGCTCGGGCTTCCGGCCAACACGATGAAAATGGGAATCATGGACGAGGAGCGGCGAACGACCGTCAACCTCAAGGAATGCATCCGCGCGGCCCGCGAACGGGTCGTCTTCATCAATACCGGCTTCCTCGACCGCACCGGCGATGAAATCCACACCTCTATGGAAGCCGGCCCGATGATCCGCAAGGGCGACATGAAGCAGGCGCCGTGGATATCGGCCTATGAAAACTGGAACGTCGATGTCGGTCTCGAGTGCGGGCTTTCCGGCCACGCCCAGATCGGCAAGGGCATGTGGGCGATGCCGGACCTGATGGCGGCCATGCTGGAGCAGAAGATCGCCCATCCGAAGGCGGGCGCGAACACAGCCTGGGTACCGTCGCCGACGGCCGCGACTCTGCACGCCACCCATTATCACCGCGTCAACGTCGCCGAAGTCCAGGCGGGCCTCAAGAGCCGCACCCGCGCGAAGCTCGCCGATATCCTCTCCGTGCCGGTCGCCACACGGCCGAACTGGACCGAGGAGGAAATCCAGCGCGAACTCGACAATAATGCGCAAGGCATTCTCGGCTATGTCGTGCGCTGGGTCGACCAGGGCGTCGGCTGCTCCAAGGTGCCCGACATCAACAATGTCGGCCTGATGGAGGACCGCGCGACGCTGCGCATCTCGGCGCAGCATATGGCGAACTGGCTGCATCACGGAATCGTCAGCGAAGCGCAGATCGTCGAAACCATGAAGCGCATGGCGGCGATCGTCGACGGGCAGAACGCTGGCGATCCGAATTACCAGCCCATGGCCGGGCGCTTCGACGAATCGATCGCCTTTCAGGCGGCGCTCGATCTCGTGCTCAAGGGCCGCGAGCAGCCGAACGGCTATACCGAACCGGTCCTGCATCGCCGCCGGCTGGAGCTGAAGGCGAAGCAGGGGGCATAAGCGCCTCCCACCTGTGGGGAGGCGTTGAGGACGGGCAAATGGCGGCGCGACCAACGAAAAAGGGCCACCCGGTATCACCGGGCGGCCCTTTTTCGTTGTGTTGCAGCCGTTACTGCTGCACGACGACGCGTGCGTTGCGGCCGGGGCGGACCCGCGAATAGAGATCGATGATGTCCTGGTTCATCAGGCGGATGCAGCCGGACGAGGCGGCGGTGCCGATCGACGACCATTCCGGCGTGCCGTGCAGGCGGAAGAGCGTGTCCCGGCCTTCCTTGTTGAAGAGGTAGAGAGCGCGTGCGCCGAGCGGATTGCTGATGCCCGGGCCCATGCCGGCCTCGACATATCTGGCGACTTCCGGCTTGCGCTCGGCCATTTCCTTCGGCGGGTGCCAGGTCGGCCATTCCTGCTTCCAGGCGACATAGGCCTCGCCTTCCCACGCGAAACCCTGCTTGCCGACGCCGATCCCGTAACGTACGGCCTTGCCGCCGGGCAGCACGTAATAGAGGAAGCGGCTCGGCGTGTTGACGACGATCGTTCCCGGGCGTTCCTTCGTCGGATAATCGACGATCTGCCGATGGAAACGCTGGTCTACGCGGTTGATCGGAACGCCCGGCACCGCATATCCGTGGTCCTCAACAGGGCCATAATTGCTGGAGAAGATCTGATTCGTCGCCACTTTTTCGCCCTCGGGAGAGGAGCCGGGCGTGGTCGTGGTCTGTGAGCAGCCGGCGAGGGCCATGGTGGCCGCCAGGCTGCACAGAAGGAGAGCGTTGCGGAAGCGCATGATGGTCTCGTAAAAGAGGTCAGGAAAATACGGGGGAGGGTGTCCGGCCGTCAGCGGCACCAGCTTATTTTCTATTGCACCGCAGTGCGCAAGGGACCGGCCCCCGGCAATGTGGCCGAAAGGTGTAAATTCCGTGACGATTGCTTTTTTGCAACAAACCACCCGGCAGCGCCGCACGTCTCGTCAGACGCGCAAACGGCGCCGTAGCACTTTCCGAGGGCGGCAATGACGATCTTGTCTATCCATGGCGATAATCCGCTCGCAGACGGACGCCAGTCGGAGCGGGCGATGAAGGTACGCCGCGGCGTTCAGCGGCTGCTGATGGAACTGCGCCACGCGGCTCTGCCCGAACTGACGCTTGCGAGCGGGCGGCGAGCCGATCTCATCTCGCTCTCACCGAAGGGCGAAATCTGGATCATCGAGATCAAGACCTCGATCGAGGACTTCCGCGTCGACCGCAAGTGGCCGGAATACCGGCTTCACTGCGATCGCCTGTTCTTCGCAACGCATGCGCAGGTGCCGCTCGACATCTTTCCGGAAGAATGCGGGCTGATGCTTTCCGACGGCTACGGCGCGCATATGCTGCGCGAGGCACCGGAACACCGCCTGCCGCCGAGCACGCGAAAATCGGTAACGCAGGCATTCGCCCGCACGGCGGCGCAGCGCCTGACGCTCGCAGAATGGGCAGCCGAACGAAACGGAGAACTCGGCCAGTCGATCAGCGACATCGTCAGCGGCGAGCGGGATTAGAAAGGCGGCGGGAGCTATTTCGGCGCCCGTTTCGCCAGAATGCGCTGCAAGGTCCGCCGGTGCATGTTGAGCCGGCGCGCGGTTTCCGAAACATTGCGCTCGCACATTTCATAGACACGCTGAATATGCTCCCACCGCACGCGATCGGCTGACATCGGGTTTTCCGGAGGCTCCACCCGCTCGCCCGGGCGCTGAATCAGCGCTGCGAGAATATCGTCGGCGTCCGCGGGCTTGGCCAGATAGTCGAGCGCTCCGAGTTTCACGGCGTTGACCGCCGTCGCGATGTTTCCATAGCCCGTCAAAACGATCATCCGCGTGTCGTCGCGGCGCCCGCGGATCGCCTCGATCACGTCGAGGCCGCTGCCGTCGCTCAGGCGGAGATCGATGACTGCGTGTTTAGGCGGCCGGGTCTTCGCCTTGGCTATGCCTTCGGCGACCGATTCCGCAATCTCGACCGCGAAGCCGCGTGCTTCCATGGCGCGGGCGAGGCGCCGCAGAAAGGCCGTGTCGTCATCGACGATCAGAAGGCTCTTGTCAGGCCCGATCAGGTCCGCATCCGCGGCGTGAGTGTTTGGCGCAGGCGTCGACTTTTCGATCATTTCTCAAATCCCTACAGCGCCATGGGTCTCATCGGACGCGCAAAGGTCGCTGTAACCCTTCAAGTGCTGCATGTTCTATCCTTTCACCGGACGGGATCAAAGGAAACATGCGGTAGGCATAAACCGGTGGTTTTCTGGCAAGCATGTGGGTTTCCCGGCTCCTGTCTTCAATAAACTGGCAAAAGTCATTTCGCCAGTTTGGTGTCCATCAGCACGCGCGGCCATTCGACGCTGACCCGCGCGCCCGGGTGTTTCGAGCCGCCGTTCTCGAAGCGCAGCCGGGCGCCCGAGCGCTCGAGCAGCGTCTTGGCGATGAAGAGGCCGAGGCCGAGGCCGCCGGCGCTGTCGTCCTTCTGTCGCCGCGTCACATAGGGTTCGCCGATCCGCGCCAGGATGTCCGGCGAAAAACCGTCGCCGTCGTCCTCGATCGTCACCCGCACGCGCTCGGCCGTGTGCTCCGTCGTGACGGTCACCTTCTTGCGCGCATAGTCGACCGCGTTCTCCAGCAGATTGCCCAGGCCGTAGAGAATGCCGGCATTGCGGATGCCGACCGGTTCCGAGGCGCGATCGCCCTGCTCCTTCAGTTCGATTTCTATGCCGAATTCGCGATGCGGCGCCATTACCTCCTCGATCAGCGATGAGAGCGGCAGAAGCCGCATATGTTCCTCGCTTTCGGACGAAAGGGTGGTCAGCCGCCTCAGAATGTCGCGGCAGCGTTCGCTCTGGCTGCGCAGAAGATGGACGTCCTCGCCGAACCGCGGATCGTCGCCGAGCTCCCGTTCCATCTCCTTGGCAACGACGCTGATCGTTGCGAGCGGTGTTCCGAGTTCGTGGGCGGCGGCGGCCGCGAGACCGTCGAGCTGCGACAGGTGCTTCTCGCGCTGGAGCACGAGCTCGGTCGCCGTCAGCGCTTCGGAAAGCTCGCTTGCCTCGAGCGAGACGCGATAGGTGTAGAAGGCTGCGAATGCCGTCATCGAGACGATCGCGAACCAGATGCCCGCCGTCAGCACGCGCGGCATCAACAGAAGGGTGCCCGGATACCAGGGCAGCGGGAAGGGCGAGAAGGCAAGGGCGGTTACGCCCAGGACGGCGAGGCCGGCCAGAACGATGCTCTGCGGCTTCGGCTGCGAGGCCGACGAAATGATGACCGGCACGCAGAGAAGCGGTGCGAAGGGGTTGGCAAGGCCGCCGGTGATGAAGAGCAACGCAGTCAGTTGCGCAAGGTCGAGCCCGAGCAGGGTGAAGGCGGCCGGCGGCGTCAGCCGCTGCGTCGGCGGAAAGCGGAGCGTGAGAAAGACGTTGAGAAGCGCCAGGCATGCGATCAATACGGAGCAGGGAACGATCGGCAGCGGGAACTGCAGCCACAGCGCCGTGACGATAACGGCGAGCGATTGTCCACCCACCGCCAGCCAGCGCAGCCGCACGAGCGTCTGCAGCCTCAGACTGCGATTGCTGTTCAGATCGTTATAGAGTGTCGCAGCTGCCATGCGGTTCCGTTTCGCGATGCGGGTCGCATGCGCGACCGGGCGTCATTTCATCTTACCGGACTTTATGCCGAACCCGGCAAATATGAAACGGCGCCGGACCGCGGTGCGCCGTAGAGCCGCATCCGGCCACGTTGGAGCGGAGCGGGAAACGGGTACACATTTTTCTCTTCCCCTTCTAAGTCCCGCGCGGTTTCGCCCGCGTCGTCGGCATCGCATTGGCGGGATCCTCCGGCCAGGGATGTTTCGGATAGCGGCCGCGCATCTCGGCTCTGACGTCCTTCCACGAACCCGCCCAGAAGCCCGGCAGGTCCCGGGTCGTCTGGATCGGGCGGTGGCCGGGGGAAATCAGCTCGAGAAGCAGCGGCAGCCGACCGTCGCCGATCGAGGGATGCGCTTTCAAACCGAAGAGCTCCTGAACGCGGATCGACAGGAGCGGTTCGTCGCCATCGTAATGGATCGGGTGACGCTGGCCTGTCGGCGCTTCGAAATGCGTTGGCGCGAGTTTCGCGAGATCGCGCTGAAGATCGTAGGGAACGAGCGACATGATTCCTTCGGCGAGATCGCGGCCCTTGATCCCGTCGAGGCCTCCGGCATTTCCCTGGAAAGGAACGAACCATTCGTCGAGACGGGAGATCAGCGCTGCATCCGACATATCCGGCCACGGCTCGCCGATGGAGCGGTGCAGGAAACCGATGCGATCGCGCAGTTGCTCCACGTCCTTCGGGAACGGGACAGCGGCGAGCCCCAGCTGCCGGATACCGTCCGCGAGTGCCCGCGCCGCCGCCTCGCCGTTGGGACGAGGCAGTGGTTTCTCTTCGAAGATGATCGACCCGAGCCGTGTCACCCGGCGGGCACGCACCTGCCGGCTTGCCCGATCGAAGAAGCTCTGCTCCTCGGTGACGATCGCTTCCGGCATGTGCCCCTCGACATCCGACCGGTCTATCTCCGCGGCTGCGAGCACCCGCTGTGCCCCGGCCCTGCCGGTAAGATCGGCAATGACGAGCATTCCGGCGGCAGCAAGCCGTTCGGTCTCGGGTATCTCGGCGCCGCGTCCGTTCGCCATGACGAAGCGGCCGCGCCCGCCGCGCTGCAGCGCGATCCGATCGGGAAAGGCGTGCAACAGCAGTGCTCCAGGCAGAACGGGCCCCAGACCCGCCTTGTTCGATGCGCCGAGCTCGGCGGCCATTCGCCGCGCCAGACCCCGGGCAGCGTCCGCCCGGTCGCTGCGCTCGCTCCGGAAGCGGCGCAGCCGCTCTTCGATATCGATGCCGTTGCCGCCGAGGCCCTGCTCCGTGAGCATCACCGCGAGAAGGCAGGCCTCCTGCGCCCGCCCTTCCTCGGCGGCTGCAACCGCCATTGCCGCAAGCCGCACCGCCAGCGCCAGATCGCGGATCTTGCGGCCCCTCGGCGTCAGCGCGCCGCTGTGGTCGATCGCGCCGAGTTCGAGGAGCAGGCCTCGCGCCTCGTGCAGAGTCGTCTCCGGCGGTGGATCGAGGAATTTCAGCGTCGACGGATCGGCCACACCCCAATGGGCAAGATCGAGGAGCAGGCCGGAGAGGTCGCTGGCAAGTATCTGGGGCGGCGTGAAGGCGGCGAGCGCCGCCGTCTGGCCGGAATGCCACAGACGGATCGCGATACCCGGCTCGGTCCTTCCGGCGCGCCCGGCGCGCTGATCGGCCGAGGCTCTGGAAACGCGGACAGTTTCGAGCCGCGTTATGCCCGTCGAGGCCTCGAAGACCGGCAGCCGCTGCAGGCCGCTGTCGACGACGATCCTGACGCCGTCGATGGTGATAGAGGTTTCGGCGATCGAGGTCGCCAGCACGATCTTGCGCGTGCCCTTCGGTGCCGGGCGGATCGCCGCATCCTGTTCCTTCTGGCTCAGATTGCCGTAGAGCGGCACGATTGCGGTCGCCTCCCCGAAGCGATCGGCGAGACGCCCGGCGGTGCGGGCGATTTCCGCTTGCCCCGGCAGGAAGGCGAGGATGGAACCTTCCTCGGACCGGTGCGCTTCGGCAATTGTCCGGACCATCGCGTCCTCGACGCTTTCACCGGCCGCTCTGTTTTCGTAGCGTATGTCGATCGGGAAGCTCCGGCCCTCGCTTTTCAGGACCGGCGCATCGCCGACGAGCTCGGCGATGCGCTCCACGTCGAGCGTTGCCGACATGACGACGATCCTGAGGTCCTCGCGAAGCGCCGATTGCACGTCGAGCGCCAGCGCCAGCCCGAAATCGGCATCGAGTGAACGCTCGTGGAACTCGTCGAAAAGAACAGCCGAAACGCCGGACAATTCGGGATCGTCGAGGATCATCCGGCTAAAGACGCCCTCCGTTACCACCTCGATCCGGGTTTTGCCCGATACGCGGTTGTCGAGCCGCATCCGGTAGCCGACGGTTTCACCGACCTTCTCCCCCAGAAGTTCGGCCATGCGTCCGGCCGCGGCCCGCGCGGCGAGCCGCCGCGGTTCGAGCAGAATGATCTTGCCGTCGCCGCGCCAGGGCTGGTCGAGCAGAAAAAGCGGCACCAGCGTCGTCTTGCCGGCGCCGGGAGGAGCCGACAGCACGACCGATCCCGACGAAGCGAGCGCGTCGCCAAGGCCGGGCAGGATCTCGCGGATGGGCAGGGCAGGAAGCGCGCGCATCACGCCTGCTCCTCCATTCCGATTTCGATGACGCGGCCGCCTGCGGCCTCCGCGTCGGCGCTGTCGTGGGTGACGAGGATGGTCGGCAGCCCGGCCGCCCTCGCCTTGGAAAAGACGAGCTCACGCGTCTGCTGCCTGAGCGCCGCGTCGAGATTGGAGAAAGGTTCGTCGAGAAGCAGGAATCGTGGCGCTGAAACGAGTACCCTTTGCAGCGCCACGCGCGCCTTCTGGCCGCCGGAGAGCGTGTCCGGATCGCGGTCGAAGAAGCCGGTAAGGCCCACCTCGTCGAGGGCTGCATCGGCCAGCCGGCGGCGTGCGGCCCGTCCCTTGACTGTCGGCGCTATGGCGAAGACGATGTTGCCGCCGACCGATAGATGGGGAAAGAGCAGCGGATCCTGAAACAGGATGCCCGCGTGGCGCCGGTTGGCGGGAACCGCCGTCAGGTCCTTGCCGTCGATCAGGATGCGGCCGCTCACATCGAATGCCGGATCGAGAAAGCCTCCCGCAAAGGCGAGCAGGGTCGACTTGCCGGAGCCGGACGGTCCCATGATCGTCAGCACCTCGCCCGGCGCGACGGCCGCCGATATGGTGAGCAAAGCCCGTCCGCCCAAACCGATCGTCACCTCCGAGAGCGTCAGGCATCCTGTCTTGATCTGGTATTCTGACCCGGCGTTTTCCTGCATTCACGTCCTCATTGCCCGCCGGTTGCGGAATAGCAACTGCGGGCCGAGCGACGCAACGAGAAATGCGAGGAAGGGCAGGAGCCCCTGAACGAGGGCGTAGATGCCGATGACCCGCCGGTCGCCGCCCGACGAGAGTGCGACGGCCTCGGTCGTGATCGTCGTCAGCCGCCCGGACCCGATGAGGAGCGTCGGCAGATAGAGGCTGACCGACACCGCGAAACCGACGGCGAGCGCGGTGAGGCAGGCACGAAAGAGCAATGGCAGCCGGACCGTGAGCAGGATTTTCAACGCCGGCTTGCCGAAGCCGGCAGCGATTTTTTCGAAGCGCGGATCGACCTCGCGCCAGGGCGCCGACAGTGACAGAAGGACGTAAGGGAGCACGAAAACGAAATGGACGGCCAGCACGCTCGCAAAGCCCGGCGTAAGCCCCGCCGAGAGCATCAGGACCTGCAGCCCGAAGACGAAGCTGATCTCCGGGACGAGCAAGGGGAGGTAAAGCAGCCGGTAGCCGGCTGCATTCTTACCTCCGCCGGCGATGCCGTTGCGGTAGAGCAGGAGGATCGCAAATACGAGCGCCAGCGATGACGCCGAAAGAGCGAGCGCGACCGTGGTGCCCAGCGGCGCCCAGAGTTGAGGCAATGTGCGCATCCAGGTATTGGGCGTGAGACTTGCGGGCAACACGTCGGGAAATGGCCACAAGCCCGCAACCGACCAGATCGAAAGCAGGCTGAGCCCCGCGAAAATGGTGACTGTACAGGTGGTCATGGCGAGGGCGCCCGCGGCGCGAAGGGCGCCGTCGCGGGCAAAGCGCCGTCCGGAAAAGGTCAGGCGCGCGAGAACGGCTTTCCCGATCCGTTCGAGCGCGATCCAGCTGGCCATTGCAGCGACGACGATGCCAAGCTGCAGGAAAGCGCCCGCCGATGCGAGAAATCGCGCGCCGAGGTCGTCGTTTCCGGCCCATTGGGTTACCCGCACCGGCAATGTCGGTGGCAGTTTCGGCCCGAGGATCATGGCGACGTCGACCACGGATACCGAATAGACGAGCACTGCGAAGACCGGCAGACGGATCTGGCGGTAGAGGGCCGGCCAAAGACAGATGGTGAAGCCGGCGACGCGCCCGTAGCCGAGCGCCGCCGCAAGGCGCGAGGCCCTCGTGACGGCAAGCTGCGGCAGGGCGGCGAGCGTCACCAGGAAGAGGAACGGCACCTCCTTGGCTATGAGCCCGGCAATCATCGTCAGCGCGAAAGGGTCGTTGGGAAGAAGCCAGTCCGGGGGCCGCGTGAAGCCCGTCACCTCCGGCGAGATCAGCCGGAGCAGGAAGCCCGACGGGGCGACGAGGAAAGCCAGCGCAAAGGCGGCGGCGGCATGCGGGACGGCAAGCAGCGGAGAGACGAGATGCTGGATGCGGGCGAAAGGCCGTGTGCCGGCAAAGCCCGCCACGAATGTGCCGACGACCGCTGTCGCTGCGACCGTCGTCAGCAATCCCGCAGCGAGGCCGGTCAGGACCGAGCGAAGGATGTGCGGCTGGCCGGCGAGTTCGGCGAAATGGGCAAGTGTGACGCGTAAGCCGCCGAGCGCCGGCAGGTAGCCGAAGGCCGGCAGGATCGTGCCTGCAAGCCCGGCAAGTATGGGAAGTCCCAGAACGAGGGCAAGGAGGGCGTTTCCGCCGATCCTAGTTGGCTGCGCCATAACGCCGGATCCATTCGGTTTCGATCCGTATCATCCAGTCCGGGTGCGGTTCGTCGAGCGCGGGACCGAGTTCGTCGGGGCGGAGCGTTGCAATGCCGAGGTCCAGGCGCTCGAAAGCGGACCGGTCGGCTGCTGGAAGTTTGGCAGGAGAAAGCACGGTCGGGTCGCCCCAGATCTTCGGGTCCTGCTTGCGAAGCTGCGCCTCGGGCGAGAGGAGGAAATCGGCAAGCAGAAGCGCGCCGGCCTTTGCCGTTGCGTTGTAGGGAATGGCGACGAAATGCGTATTGCCGAGCGTGCCGCCGGAAAAGACGAAGGAGCGGACCGTCTCCGGCAGCTCGCCGTTGGCGATCGCGGAGGAGGCTTCCGCGGGGTTGAAGGCGAAGATGATGTCGAGTTCGCCGTCGGCGAGCTTCTGCTTCATGTCCGCGTAGTTCTGAGGATAGGCCTTGCCTTTGCGCCACAGCAGCGGCGTCAGCTTGTCGAGATAGGCAAACAAGGGCGCGGCATCGGTCGCGAAAGTTGTTTCGTCGACGGGTTTCTGCAGCTTCGCCCTGTCGCCCACGAGCTCGATCAGCACCTGCTTCAGGAAGGAAGAGCCGGTGAAGTCCGGCGGCTGCGGGTAGGAGAAGCGCCCGGGATTGGCCGCAGCCCATTTCAGAAGATCCGCCGCGGAACCGGGCAGTTCGCTCGCCTTCATGCGCGCCGAGTCGTAGAAGAACACGAGCTTGGCACCGCCCCAGGGGCTCTCCAGTCCGTCGGTGGGGATGGTGAAATCGGTCAGCACCGTCGGTATATTTTCGTGGTCGACATAGCGCCAGTTCGGCAGTTTCGTCGCCCAGCCGGGCGCGTAAAGCAGCGCTTCGCGTTTCATCGCGGCGAAGTTCTCGCCGTTGATCCACACGAGATCGACCGATCCGCCCTCGTCCTTTCCTGCGGATTTTTCCGCGAGCACGGTCGCGGTCGCCTTGGCGGTGTCGTCGAGCTTCACATGGACGACGGTGACGCCGTAGCGCGCTTTCATTTCGTCGCCGGCCCATCTGATATAGGCATTGACGTTCTCGGAGCCGCCCCAGGCGTTGAAATAGACCGTCTGACCCCTGGCTTCCGCGGCGACCGCTTCCCAGTTCCCCGCGTCCGTGGCGGACGCATTACCGGAAAGGCCGAGCGCCAGCAGCGCTGCGGTGATGATCTTTCCTGCTCGCCTGATCATGACGCTCATCTACCCCGGTCCATTGCGTTGCCGCGAGGGTAAGACAAGGGCGGTCGGCGTCAATGCACGCGGCCGCGCGCTACCGTCACGTTTCGGTGAGACCTGCTCCGGTCACCTCTTTCGCGGTAGCGGCAAGGCTTCCAGAGCCGCGAATTCTTCACGCAAGGCCCTTGAAACGCGGAACTGCGTTAACCATATACGCCGTACCCCCAGAAGCGCCGAAAGCCCGCAAAACGGACCCGTATTGGTAGAAGTTTCGGACGGATTTTCGCGTGTATGGAAAAAACCCCTTTAAAACTAGTCACTTACGATTTTCTGCTGATTTTTTGAAAATCGTTGTTGACGTGTCGGAGTGAGGGGGTCTATAAGCCCGATCACTGACGAGGGCGGCGGCGCTGCTGGCGACGATGTCCTTCGCTCTAGGGTTTCCAAGATTGGCGGATGCTGATTGGCGGGGCTGGGCCTTTGAGGTTTTGGTCTTGTTGGAATGTTGACGGGATGTTTTTCTCGTCTGTTTTTTGACAATTGAATATAGAGAAAGAGAAACGTGGGCGGCGGAGCTTGCGGGACCTGAAGAGATTTGGGTTCTGGAAAGAGACTTTGGCGGTCACGTTTTGACAAGAGACAAAC
>ATWE01000004.1 GCA_000421085.1 Ensifer sp. USDA 6670 | reverse complement strand
GATCACCGCGCCCTCGTCATTGTAGAGCACTTCTGTCGCGGCAAAACCCGGATAGATCTCGACGCCGAGCGCTTCCGCCTGGGTGGCGAGCCAGCGACAGACATTGCCCAGCGCTACGACGTAGTTGCCGTGATTGTTCATCAGCGGCGGCATCAGGAAATTGGGAAGGCGGACCGAGCCTGCGGGGCCGAGAAAGAGGAACTGGTCGTCGGTGACTTCCGTCTTGAACGGGTGGTCCGGTTCATCGCGCCAGCCGGGCAAGAGCCGGTCGATGCCGATCGGGTCGACCACTGCGCCGGAAAGGATATGCGCGCCGACTTCGGCGCCCTTCTCCAGAACCACGACCGAGAGTTCCGGATTGACCTGCTTCAGCCGGATCGCCGCGGCAAGCCCCGCCGGTCCCGCCCCGACGATCACGACGTCGAATTCCATGCTCTCGCGTTCGGGGAGTTCTTGTTGCTCGGTCATTACACTCTCCAGTTTTGCCGGTCTTCTGCCGGCTCCGTTCCCGGCCAAATCATCCCGTCATGACAAATGCCGTAAACCTTGTCGAGCCGGGATGCGACAGACTGTCTCTGCATTTGCGCATGAGCTCATGAGTTTACTATGTTACTTGAACGTAAACGTAAATAGTTTTGGCCGGATCTGGCCGGTCGGCAGCTTGCTTTTGCCGCGCTCGCATGCGAGGAGGCCCGCCCCACCCCGCAAGCCACATCACCGACAAGACGGAGACGATCATGGCATCCGCCCTAGGCCTCGACTTCGGCACGACCAATTCCGTCCTGGCGCAGGCCGAAGGCGCATCGACGCGCTCCATCGTCGTGGAAAGCCCGGCCGGAAGATCGGACACGACGCGGACGGCCCTGTCTTTCCTGAAGGATGCCGGTCCCTCGCCTCTGAAAATCGAAGCAGGACAGGCGGCAATCCGAGAGTTCATCGACAACCCGGGCGAATGCCGCTTCCTTCAATCGATCAAAACCTTTGCCGCCAGCGCGCTCTTCCAGGGTACGCTGATCTTCGGCAAGCGCTACGAGTTCGAGGACCTGATGCAGCGTTTCCTGACGCGGCTCAGGGACTATGCCGGCAGCAGCTGGGAGACCACCTTCAGGCGTGTCGTCATCGGCCGTCCCGTGCAGTTTGCGGGCGCCAATCCGGATGAGAAACTAGCCCTCGAACGCTACAATCGCGCGCTGACCCGCATGGGTTTTCCCGAGATCCATTACGTGTACGAACCGCTCGCAGCCGCCTTCTATTTCGCGCGCAACCTCGATCGGGACGCGACGGTGCTCGTAGCCGACTTCGGCGGCGGCACTACCGACTACTCGATCATCCGATTCGAGAGCCAGGCCGGTCGGCTGACGGCAACACCGATCGGACATTCCGGCGTCGGCATCGCGGGAGACCATTTCGACTTCCGGATCATCGACAACATCGTCTCGCCACTCATCGGAAAGGGGAGTCTGTTCAAGAGCTTCGACAAGCTGCTTGAGGTGCCGTCGAGCTACTACGCGAATTTCGGCCGCTGGAATCAGCTTTCGATCTTCAAGACATTGAGAGATTTCACCGAGTTGAAAAAGCTGGTGCGCGCAAGCTTGGAGCCGGAAAAGCTGGAGTCCTTCGTGGAGCTCATCGAGCATGACGAAGGTTATCCGCTCTATCAGGCGGTTTCGGCCACCAAGATGCGGCTCTCGCAGGCGGAGGAGACCGAATTCGCCTTTGCGCCGCTGGGGGAGCGCGCACGCTGTACCGTTCGTCGGGACGAGTTCGAAGCCTGGATTGCGCCTGACCTCGCCCGCATCGAGGAGGCACTTGACGAGGTCCTTTCAACGACCGCGACCACGCCGGACGGGATCGACAAGGTGTTTCTGACCGGCGGGACGTCCTTCGTGCCGGCGGTTCGCCGTCTCTTCGAGAACCGCTTCGGCAAAGAGCGTATCGAGAGCGGCGGCGAGCTCCTGTCGATCGCCCATGGCCTGGCGCTCATCGGCGAGCGCGACGACATTGCGGCCTGGACAGCAGCGGCCTGAAGCCGGCCCCTGCCCAACAGATTTAAGGAACGTGCAGTGGACCACCCCCACCGATCTGTTACATTCGCCCCATGATCTCGGCCAACGACCTCTCCCGCTCCGAACTCGCTGCCCTTCTCGCCTTCCATGCCGAGGCGGGTGTCGAGTGGCTCCTCGAAGACGAACCGGTCGATCGGCTCGCTGAATTCGAGGCAATGAGAACCAGGCGCGCGCAAAGCCGCGCCGTGCCGCAAACCAGCGCGACCGCAGTCGAACCGCAGCATTTTGCTCCCCCTGCCGGCCCCTCGCGCGAGCGTCGCCCTGCGCCTCCGGCATCCCCTCCGGTGGTGGCGATACCGGACGAACAGGCCATCAAGGAGGCGCAGTTCGTCGCAGACGCCGCGCGATCGCTGGGAGAGTTGCGTACGGCCATGGAGGCCTTTGCCGGCTGCAACCTCAGGAACAGCGCTCGCAACCTCGTCTTCGCCGAAGGAAGTGCTGCTTCGGGAGTCATGATCATCGGTCCGATGCCCTACGCGGATGACGACCGCGACGGCCGCCCCTTTGCGGGACGGCACGGCGAGATGCTCGATCGCATGCTGTCCGGCATCGGCCTCTCGCGCGAGGACGTCCTTCTTGCCAATGCCGTGCCCTGGCGGCCACCGGGAAACCGCGTTCCGAGCGCTCGGGAGGCGGACATCTGCCGGCCGTTCATCGAGCGTCAGATCGCGCTGGCAGAACCCAAGCAGTTGCTGCTACTCGGCAACTTCACCGCCCGCTTCTTCTTCGGCGGTGAAACGATCCATCAACTGCGCGGCGAATGGCGAGAACTCACCTTTGGCGGCACCAGCATTCCGGCGCTCGCCACCTTGCATCCGCAGGACCTTGCCGCCGCTCCGATCAACAAGCGCTTCGCCTGGCTGGACCTGCTGGCGTTCAAGTCGCGCCTCGGCTGATACAACTGCTCGATTTATGAACAAGGTGTGAAAAAAGCCATGCGATTTGCGCATGTCTGAGCGGCGTTTTAACGCATTGCAAAATCCATGCTGCACCGCAATATAACGCAACGGGAGGAATGGATAAGGAACTGAACCATGACTGCCCGCTATCGCCCGATTCACAGCAACTTCGAGACGCTCCGCTATGCCGGTGCCTCCTCGCGCACGCCGTTCAGCAGCTTCGGTTCGGCTGCCAACGAGCAGCTGACCGCAATCGGCCTCGCGCGGACGACCCGCCCGGCTCAGATTTTCGCCGAATTCATCCAGCGCTGAACGCCGCCGCGTCGGAACGACTGCAGGAGATATTGATCATGTCCACGCCGCTCGACAGCATTCGCGGTCTCGTCGACACGTTCTCCGACATTCGCACCGCCGTCCGCGCGTCTCGCGAGTACAGCCGGCTCAGCACCGCCAGCGACGGACGGCGCGTCCATGACGGCGCGGCGAGCCAGTTGCTGCCGAGTTAGATCACGTTGGGTTTGGGTCGGATCGACCTAAACCAACGTGATCGATACCAATTGGTTGAACGCGGGACGCGGGCCGAAAACCGCACACGCTTTCCCTCATCCGCTCCAGCCTTTCCGGCTGCGCCATTTCACCATTCCCTGTCGCAATCGACAGCGCCCTGGAACTTCGTTACAGCCACTCTCGATTCCGTTTTAACGGAGTGACGAAGTTCATCGGCCGAAGCCGAAACGAAGCCGCTCCTTATTCCCTCTCCAGGAGCGCCGATGCTGGCGAATTTCGCTTCCGTTTTCAGCCTGATGCTCTCGACCTTCCTGATGATGGTCGCCTTCGGGCTGCAGAGCTATGTCATCCCGGTACGCTCCGTTGCGGAAAGCTGGTCGACCCTCACCATCTCGATCTTCGCAACGGGCTACACGCTTGGGTTCACGCTTTCCTGCATCGTCACGCCGAAATTCGTCCTGCGCGTCGGCCATGTCCGCGTCTTCACCGCCCTGATAACGCTCCTGTCCATCGCGATCCTGATGTGCGGGCTCGTCGTCGATTGGCGTGCCTGGATCGGCTTCCGTGCCGTCTCCGGCTTTGCGATCGCCGGAAGCTATCTCGTAATCGAGAGCTGGCTGAACGAGCGGGTGACGAACGAGAATCGCGGCTTGCTCTTCTCGCTCTATCTCATCACCACCATGGTCGGCACAATCGGCGGACAGTACCTGGTGCCGCTCGGCGATCCGAGCAACACCTCCCTGTTCATCCTTTGCGGCGTGCTGTTCTCGCTCGCCCTGCTGCCGACCGCCCTCTCCTCCTCGCCGATGCCTGCACCCCCGGCACGAGCAAATTTCGATATCCCCGCACTCTATCGCCGCTCGCCCGTCGCCGTCGTCGGCGGCTTTCTCGCCGGTGCGCTCTCGGGTGCATGGCTCAATCTCGGCGGCGTCTTCACCCAGAAGATCGGCCTTTCGACCGGCGAGGGAGCGACACTGCTCGCATCGCTTCTGGCCGGCAGCGCGATCTCGCAGGTCCCGATCGGCCGCGCCTCGGACCGGATGGACCGGCGCATCGTCATGGTTGCCTGCGGCATCGCCGGCGTCGTGTCGTGCCTTGCCATGTCCGTCTCGATTGCGAGCAGTCCCCCGGTTCTCTATGCACTCGCCGCCTGCATCGGAACGGTCCTCTTCCCGATTTATGCGCTGAACGTCGCCCACGCCAACGATCTTGCCCGACCCGACGAATATGTGGAGATCTCGTCTGGCCTGATGATCACCTACGGCCTCGGCACGATCTCCGGTCCGCTGATGGTCGGCCCGGTCATGGACCGGTTTGGCCCGGTCGCACTGTTCATCGCGCTGGCCGTTTATTTTGCGCTCTACAGCGGCTATGCCGCGTGGCGCATCCTTCAGCGCGAGCAGCATGACGGCCTCGTCGCGAAGACCGATTTTCAGGCGACTACAGTGCTGCCGACCCCCGGTCCTGAAGTCACCGGTCCGCTCGCACAGCAGGAGGCCGGCGAACTCATCGAGGACGATACCGTTCCTGCCTGGGAGCAACGCGCCGAGTAGCGCATGCCTTTATCCCTGCGGCGTCACGTGCTTGCGGGCGCCCTTGCGTTCCAGTCCCAGCTGATGCTCCCGGTAGATGATGAAGATGCCCGCGCCGACGACGATCGCCGTTCCGGCAAGCATGGTCGCGGTCGGCACGTCGCCGAAGAGGAAGTAGCCGATGACTATGCCGAGCACGATCGACGTGTACTCGAAGGGAGCGATCGTCGACATATCGGCGTGGCGATAGCTCTCCGTCAGCAGGATCTGCCCGACGCCGCCGCAAAAGCCGGCGATCGTCAGGAGAACGAAGGCCTGCCAGGAAAGCTCGGACCAGCCGAAAGGCAGCGTTGCGAGCGAGAACACCGCGGCCGAAAGGGAGAAGTAGAGTACGATCGTGTGCGTGCGCTCCTTCTGCACGAGCTTGCGCACGAGCACCATTGCCGTTGCTCCGAGCGCTGCTGAAAGCAGTACGGCGACCGCACCCATTGCCTCGGCCGACCCGAAGCCGCCTTCGTTGAACAGCGTAAGCCGCGGCCAGGTGATGATAAACACGCCGACGAGCCCGACAAACACCGCAGACCAGCGATAGAGCCGCACGATCTCGCCCAGAAAAATCGCCGCAAAAGCCACGGCGAGCAGCGGCATGGCATAGCCGATCGCAATCGCCTCCGGCAGCGGCAGATGGACGAGACCGTAAAAGCCGCAACTCATGGCGAGAATGCCGACAAAGCCGCGCACCAGGTGTCCGGTAATATCGGTGGTCCTGAACGCGTCCCGCAATGCGCCGCGGCACGCCAGAAATCCAAGGATCGGCACCATCGCAAAAGCCGAGCGATAGAAGGTGATCTGACCGGTGGGGATGTCGTCGCCCGCAGCCTTGATACAGGTCGACATGCACACGAAGACGACGACGGAGAGCACCTTGAGCACAATCCCCTTCATCGGGCTCGCATCGTCCGCATCCATGAAACGCAACTTTTCAAACTGACATCGGCAAACCGATCGGAAGGCCAACAGAAACGGGAGGACGCGGCGGCAAGGCCGCGAAAGGACCACGCCACCTTACCCGTGCTTGCGCAGCATGTTGGATCAAATTTCGTGATGGACCTGGTTTTTTCGTGATGATTTCGCCTGCATATGCAAAGCTTGTTGCCGGAGAAAAATGCGCCTGCAGTTTATTTAGCAAGCCCGAAAAAATCGTCACGGATTTAGTTCTTGTTAGTGCCGCTCCGATAAATCTCCGGTCAATAAGAGGCGGGAGGGGCCCTGCGTTTTTGCTGCCGGATGTACTTCGCCGGCACCACATTCGTGCGTAAATCTCGGATCTTGGCTTTTCACCATCACGAGCGCCCTCTACAAATCAAAAGAGCAAGAAGGGGCAAGCAGGACGGACCATGCGGACAAACACTGGCCAGATCGTTCATCTGGAAAACTACCGGCCGACCGATTTCGTACTCGAGAGGGTGGACCTGACTTTCGAACTCGACCCGAGGGAGACGAAGGTCGAGGCACGCATGATCTTCCATCGCCGCGAAGGCGTCAGCCCCTCTGCACCGCTCGTTCTCGACGGCGACGAGCTCACCATGACCGGCCTGCTGCTCGACCAGGAAGCGATATGCGGCACGCTCTATGAAGCGACGGACGACACGCTCACCATTCGCGGCCTGCCGGAAGCGACGCCCTTCGAGATCACCGTCACGACCGCCTTGTCGCCTGAGACGAACACCAAGCTGATGGGCCTCTACCGCACGAGCGACGTCTATTGCACCCAGTGCGAAGCCGAAGGCTTCCGCCGCATCACCTACTTCCCGGATCGCCCCGACGTGCTGGCGGTCTATACCGTCAACATCATCGCGGACAAGGCTGCCGCACCGCTGCTGCTTTCGAACGGCAACTATCTCGGCGGCGCTGACATGGGTGACGGCCGTCATTTCGCCTCCTGGTTCGATCCGCATCCGAAGCCGAGCTATCTGTTCGCGCTCGTTGCCGGCGATCTGGGCGTCGTCGAGGACACCTTCACCACCGCTTCCGGCCGAGACGTCGCGCTTAAAATCTATGTCGAGCACGGCAAGGAGCCGCGCGCCGCCTACGCCATGGATGCGCTGAAGCGGTCGATGAAATGGGATGAGGAGGTCTTCGGCCGCGAATACGATCTCGATATCTTCATGATCGTTGCCGTTTCCGATTTCAACATGGGCGCCATGGAGAACAAGGGGCTCAACATCTTCAACGACAAATACGTGCTCGCCGATCCCGAGACGGCGACCGATGCGGACTATGCCAATATCGAGGCGATCATCGCCCACGAGTATTTCCACAACTGGACCGGCAACCGCATCACTTGCCGCGACTGGTTTCAGCTTTGCCTGAAGGAAGGCCTGACCGTCTATCGCGACCACGAGTTTTCCGCCGACATGCGGTCGCGCGCCGTGAAGCGGATCGCCGAAGTGCGGCACTTGAAATCCGAGCAGTTCCCCGAGGACGCCGGCCCTCTCGCCCATCCGGTGCGCCCGACGCAATACCGCGAAATCAACAACTTCTACACCACCACGGTTTACGAGAAGGGATCCGAGGTCACGCGGATGATCGCGACGATCCTCGGCCGCGACCTCTTCAAGAGGGGCATGGACCTCTACTTCGAGCGTCACGACGGCCAGGCGGTGACGATCGAGGATTTCGTCGCCTGCTTCGAGGCTGCGAGCGGCCGCGACCTCAAGCAGTTCTCGCTGTGGTACCATCAGGCCGGAACGCCGCTCGTCACCGCATCCGGCACCTACGATGCCCCCAGCCAGACATACACGCTGTCGCTGGAGCAGACGGTTCCGCCGACGCCCGGGCAGAGCAGCAAGGCACCGATGCATATCCCGCTCCGCTTCGGATTGCTGCTGCCGGACGGAAGCGAGGCAAGGCCCTCAGCCGTCTCCGGCGCCGAGATCACCGGCGACGTACTGCACCTGACCGAGCGCAAACAGACGGTCACCCTTTCCGGCATCCCATCCGAGCCGGTCCCCTCCTTTAATCGCGGCTTCTCCGCGCCCGTCAATCTGCACCTGGTGCAAAGCGCTGAGCATCGCGCGCTGATCGCGCGCCACGAGACCGATCTCTTCGCACGCTGGCAGGCGCTGAACGCGATGGCCCTCGACAATCTCGTCAAGGCGGCAGCGGAAGCGCGTGCCGGCCAGCCGATTGCCTGTGACCATGCACTCGTCGACGCCCTGCTTGCCGCAGCCGGCGACGACCGACTGGAGCCGGCGTTCCGATCGCAAGTGCTGTCCCTGCCGAGCGAAACCGACATAGGCCGCGAAATCGGCGGCAACAACGACCCGGATGCCATTCACGCCGGCCGCCAGGCTATTCTGGCCGCCATCGCCACGGCCGGCAAAGACACCTTTGCGCGACTGGTGAGCGAAATGTCCCTGTCCGGCCCGTTCCGTCCCGATGCAGACAGCGCCGGGCGGCGGTCGCTGCGCAATTCCGGGCTCTCCTATCTCGTCTATGCCGACGGAAGCCCGGACAAAGCCGCTGATGCGTTTAGCTCCGCCAATAACATGACCGATCTCAGCCAGGCGCTGACGCTTCTTGCACACCGGTTTCCGGATGCCGAGGAGACGGCGGACGCCCTGGCCGTGTTCAAGAAGCGCTTTGCCGACAACGCGCTGGTCATCGACAAGTGGTTCGCCATTCAGGCGACGATCCCCGGAGCACCGACGCTCGATCGCGTTCGGGGGCTGATGTCGGATCCGCTCTTCAATTCCAGCAATCCGAACCGCGTTCGCTCACTGGTCGGCACATTCGCCTTCGCGAATGCCACCGGCTTCAACCGTATCGACGGTGAAGGCTATCGTTTCCTTGCCCGGCAGATTCTGGACATCGATGCGCGCAATCCGCAACTTGCGGCGCGTATTCTGACGTCGATGCGCTCATGGCGCTCGCTCGAAAAAATCCGGGCCGGCCACGCCCGCAGCGCGCTCGAGGAAATCGCGCGCGCCTCCAACCTTTCCGCCGATGTCAGCGACATCGTCGACCGCATGCTCAAAGACGAGCACTGACGAGCACCGGCCCACGGCTTGTTCGATCTCCTCATCCCGGTGCTCGTCACGGGGTCCAGCCAGATCAAGCCTTTGGGCTGAGAGAATTCTTCCAGCGCCGCAGAGGCGGCGCGCCTCTCATCTCTGTGACAACACCGAGATGAGGCAGGCAAAACTTCAACGCCATCAGCCATCTCGAAGCCGGACTATCATTTCCAAACGATGAGATATGGTTAACAAATCTTTACCATTGCCTCTGGACAAGGCGAATCGCCCTGTGATTCATTGAGTCAGATTCGGGCGAGCGGCGCGCCGAATCACTGAAACGCCCGCTTCCGGGAAACCGCTGAAGATGGGGTCGACGTTTCGGACTGAGAAGAATCAAGCGTTCCTTGCGGCATTGTCGAGTGCGGAACGCTTTTCGAGGACGACAAATTGGAAAAGATGGCGGACGCGCGACGGGGAAGCGCAGCCGAAGGGCGGTTGCGACTCAAGTTTCCAGGCTTTTCGGGCCTCGAGCGGGAGTTCATCGAGCAGGCAAAGATCTTTGCCGAACCCGCATCGCAGAAGCTCGCAATGGCCGAGCCGATGCTCAAACGGTCCATCCCGGTCCTCATCATCGCTTTTCTACTCATCGTAGCGATCTCACGCATGTCAGGCATCATGGACGAGCATGCCCGCATGGAGGCCTCCTCCCGCCGGACGGTCAGCCTCGCGGCAGCAGCCGCAGCCGGTGTTTTCCAGACCGGCGGATCGGAACTCTTCGCCGATGGCCGCCGCTGGGAGGTCGAACGGCGGCTCACCGAATTTCTGCCTGCCGAAATCCTGGACGCCGGGATTTTCCTGCTGACGGTCCGCAGAGACGGCCGCGTCTTTGCCGGCACGCAGGATGGCGTCCATCTCATCGGACGCACGCTCTCTGCAATCGCTCCCGAGGTCGCGACGCTGCAATATTACGGCGAGGGTGCCAGTGTCGTAAGAGCGTCTATCGATGGCATCGAGCACTTCATCGCGCTCCGGCAATTGCCGGATTCCGGCGGCGCCGTTGTTGCGGCAACGTCGATCGCCAGATTCGAAGCGGCCTGGCGCGACGAAATTTCGCTTAACGTCACGCTGTTTGCCGGCGTTTCGGCGATCCTTATGGTCGTCCTCTATGCCTATTACATCCAGGCGAAGCGCGCCCGCGATGCCGATGCGGTCTTTGCCGAATCGAACCTGCGCGTCGAAACGGCGCTCTCCCGAGGACGCTGCGGACTCTGGGACTTCGATCTCGACAACCGGCGCCTCTTCTGGTCCCGCTCGATGTACGAGATGCTCGGAATGCCGGGCGACGCGAGCGTGCTGTCGTTCGGCGATGCCGCCCGTCTCATGCATGTCGAGGACCGGGGCATATACCGGGTCGCTCGGGCGATCGCGAAAGGCAACGAGCGCCAGATCGACCAGGTGTTCCGGATGCGCCATGCGGATGGTCACTATGTTTGGCTTCGAGCGCGTGCCCAGGTGATCCGCACCGTGTCGGGCCGGACGCATCTGATCGGCATCACGATGGACGTGACCGAGCAACACAGGCTTGCGCAGCGTTACGCCGAGGCCGATCAGCGCCTGGCGGACGCGATCGAGTGCACCTCGGAGGCCTTCGTGCTCTGGGACAAGCACGATCGCCTGGTGATGTGCAACACCCATTACCAGCAGGCCTGGCAGTTGCCCGACCACGTGCTGGTGCCGGGCACCGAACGCACGATCGTCCATGCTGCGGCGGCAAGGCCCGTCGTCGAACGGCGCGTCGCCGATCCGGACCGGAGCAACCATTCGCAGACGAGCGAGGTTCAGCTTGCCGACGAACGCTGGCTGCAGATCAATGAGCGGCGGACGCGCGACGGCGGGCTCGTCTCGGTGGGTACGGACATCACGCTCCTCAAGCGGCATCAAGTTCGCCTGCGCGAATCCGAGCGGCGGCTGATGGCCACCATCGGCGATCTCTCCGCCTCCCGCGTAACGCTTGAGCAGCAGAAGGCCGAACTTTCCGTCGCCAATGCGAACTATCAGGCGGAGAAAGAGCGCGCCGAGGCCGCGAACCGGGCAAAATCCGAATTCCTCGCCAACATGTCGCACGAGCTGCGCACGCCGCTGAACGCCATTCTCGGCTTCTCGGAAATCCTGCAGGACCAGATGTTCGGCCCGCTCGGTTCGGAGAAATACCACGAGTATTCACGCGACATCTTCGAAAGCGGCAAGCATCTGCTCAATGTCATCAACGACATACTCGACATGTCGAAGATCGAGGCCGGCCATATGCGCATCACGCGCGAGCGGATCGATCTCGCGCCACTCATCGAGGAGACGCTTCGTTTCACGACGGTTCCGGCAGAGCGAAAGAATATCCGCGTGGTCCAGCAGATATCTACCGGCCTGACGATGTTCGCCGACCGCCGGGCGATGAAGCAGGTATTGCTCAATCTCCTCTCCAATGCGGTCAAGTTCACCAATGAAGGCGGGCGCATCTCCTTGCGGGCGCGCAAGGTGAGGGGCGCCGTCACGCTGACGATCGCCGATTCCGGTATCGGCATTCCGAAGGGCGCGCTGCAGAAGATCGGCCAGCCCTTCGAGCAGGTGCAGAGCCAATATGCCAAGAGCAAGGGCGGCTCCGGGCTCGGTCTCGCCATCTCTCGCTCGCTGACGCGGCTTCACGGCGGGACAATGAAGATCCATTCGGCAGAGAATGTCGGCACCATCATCTCGGTCAGGATTCCCGACCGCGGCTGACTACGCCCGCTACGCAGCAGCGACAACCCCCTGGAAGATCCGGCGCACGGCTTTCGAGAAACGGCGAATGTCGGCTTCGAGATGCGTCAGGTCCGGGTAGTCTCCGGCTCGGCAGACGAGATCCACGAGACCGGCCGGCGCTTCCTTCGGGTCGAAGTCGCCATCGATGCAAAGGCGCACGAGCTGCGACAGCTCGGTGAAAAGCACGAGCGCTTCGACGGCCGTATCGAGATCGTTGGCGTTCATCATTTCGGCACCGAGCGCCTTCAGCGCCTCGAGCGTATGGGTGCCGGCAAGAGGGGACGTCACTCCTCTCGACGGCGCGATCAGGGCGAGATACTGGGCGATGAACTCGATATCGACCAATCCGCCGGGAATGAGTTTGAAATCCCAGATGTCCTTCGGCGGTTTTTCCTTGTCGATCAGACCGCGCATCTCCTCGACGTCCTTGCGGATCTTCGCGATGTCGCGCTTTTCAGTGAGGATCTCGGCAAAGATCGCCTCCGCTTCGCCGACGAGGCTCTCATCGCCGCAGATGCAGCGCGCCCGCGTCAGCGCCAGATGCTCCCAGGTCCAGGCTTCCGTTCGCTGGTACTTGGCGAAGGCGGTTATGCGGGTGGCAACCGGCCCCTTGTTGCCGGAGGGTCGCAGCCGCATGTCCACGTCGTAGAGGATGCCCTCGGCGGTCGGGGCGGAAAGCGCGGCGATCAGCCGCTGGGTGACCCGCGTAAAATAACGCACCGGATCGAGCGGCTTGGCGCCGTCGGACTCGAGCACTTCGTCGTTGTAGTCGTAGAGCAGGATGAGGTCGATGTCGGAGCCGGCGGTCAATTCGTGACTGCCGAGCTTGCCCATTCCGACGATTGCGACCCGCCCGCCGGGGAAACGTCCATGCGCCGACCGGACCTCCTCCAGGACCGCATCGAGCGCGGCGGCAATAATCAGATCGGCAAGGTCGGTGAGAGCTCGCCCCGCCTGAAGGCCGGTGATCGCGCCTGTGAGCAGCCGGATACCGATCAGGAAGCGCTGCTCGGCGGCGATGATGCGCAAGCGGTCCAGCACCTCCTCATAGTGCCGGCCTGCGCCGACGAAGGTCGCGATGCGCGGCGCCAGATAATTCCTGGTGGGCAGTTCCGCAAGCAGCCCCGGCTCCAGCATGCCGTCGAAAACATGCGGTTTGGCGGCGATGATGTCCGCCAGGCGCGGTGCCGACGACATGATATTGACGATCAGCGACAGGAGGCCGGGATTATTGCCAAGCAGCGAGAAGAGCTGGATCCCCGCGGGCAGACCGGAGAGGAAGTGGTCGAAACGCAGAAACGCTTCGTCGGCCCGCCTGCTTTCGCCGAAGACGCGCAGGAGCTCCGGCGTCAGTTCCGTCAGCCGCTCGCGCGCCTCGACCGACTGCGTTGCCCGATAGCGCCCGTAGTGCCAGGTTCGAATGATATTCGCTATGTCGGATGGCCGCTGAAAACCGAGTTTCTTCAGCGTTTCGAGCGTATCCGGATCGTCCTGCTGACCGGTGAAGACCAGGTTTCCGGTCTCAGTGGATAGCTTCGCCTCCTGCTCGAAAAGCTGCGCATAGCGCCGCTCGACCGTGCGCAGCACGCGCGACAGCGCATTTGAGAAGGAAGCCGTATCCTCGAAGCCGAGCATATAGGCGATCCGCCTGAGTTCCGGCTCGGTCTCCGGTATGAGGTGGGTCTGCTCGTCATGCACCATCTGGATGCGGTGCTCGACGTCGCGCAGGAACCAATAGGCCTCGGCAAGTTCCTCGGCCGTCGCCCCGTCGATCCAGCCGCTCTCGGCGAGCATCCGCAGCATCGCTTCCGTTTCGCGCAGCCGCAGCGCGGGCGTGCGGCCGCCGGCGATCAGCTGCTGCGTCTGGACGAAGAACTCGATCTCCCGAATGCCGCCGCGCCCGAGCTTGATATTGTGTCCCTTCACGGCGATTTCTCCGTGCCCCTTGTGGGCATGGATCTGCCGCTTGATCGAGTGAATGTCGGCAATTGCCGCATAGTCGAGGTACTTGCGGAAAACGAAGGGCGTCAGTTCCTTGAGGAAGCGTTCGCCTGCCTCCAGATCGCCCGCGATCGGCCGCGCCTTGATGAAGGCGGCCCGTTCCCAGTTCTGTCCTCTGCTCTCGTAATAGAGCATCGCCGCCTCGACCGGGATGGCAAGTGGCGTCGAGCCCGGGTCTGGCCTAAGCCGCAGATCCGTGCGGAAGACATAGCCGTCGCCGGTTCTCTCCTGCAGGATGCGAATCAAGCGCCGCAACAGGCGGGCGAAGGTTTCCGGAGCATCGTCGCGATTGGTGATGATGCTCGACTGCGGATCGTAGAAGACGACAAGATCGATATCGGAAGAATAATTGAGCTCGCCGGCACCGAGCTTGCCCATTCCAAGCACGACGACGCCGGAGGCGGTGGACGGCACGGAACTGTCCTTTAACGCGAATTTGCCGCTTTCATGCGCGCCGAGCAGCAGATGATCGATCGCCGCCGAAACGGCCGCCTCTGCAAAATCGCTGAGCCACCGCGTCGTCTCACGGCCGCCGAAAAGCCGCGAAAGGTCCGCAAGCGCGACCGCGAAGGCGACCTCGCGCTTCGCCCGCCTCAATCGCGTCATGATCTCCGCATCCGGCAGCGCCGCCCCGGGTGCATCGCCCCGCCAGGCCGCTCTTGCGGCGTCGATCCTTCGTTTCAAAAACGCCGGCAGCGTCTCGGAAAGCAGCGATTCTAGAATTGCGGGATGGCTGCGCGCCGTATCCCGCAAGAATGGCGAGAGCGCGAAGGCCGCAACGAGAAAATCCTTGAGCGGCGCGTCAGAGGCGATGAGCTTCGCAATGTGTTCGCTGCCTTTCGCCGCATCCTTGAGAATGGAAAGGGCGGCCTTGGCATCCGCCTGGCTCGCCGGGCGAACCGCCACGACATCGATATCGGACAAAGACCGCTCGATCGTTTCCGCCATGCACACCCCCCTTCGGTTCCCGTCATGGTTTATCAGGTCGCAACCGCCGGGAAAACCATGCGAACCGCCAGGCCCCGACCGTCCTCCTCCGTTGCCGACAGTTCCAGCGAACCGCGATGCATTTCCATGACCGCGTCGACGAGCGAGAGGCCGAGGCCCGTCCCCGGCTTCGACCGGCTTTCGTCCAGGCGAACGAAACGCTTGACGACCTCCCCGCGCAAATTCTCCGGAATGCCGGGCCCGTGGTCGGCAACGGTCAGCACGACGTGACGATCGCTCCTCTTCATTTCAACCCGTATCAGCGGATTTTCGGCACCTTCCGCATATTTGATCGCATTGTCGATCAGGTTGCCCAGCGCCTGGCTGACCAGTTCACGGTTGCCGGAGATCGCCACCCCCGGCGCCGCCTCCGCTTCGATGCGCATTTCCTTGTCTTCCGCCAGCGGCTCATAGAGCTCCACGCAATCCGCCACGATCTGCGCCAGGTCGACCTCGCTCATCTCGGCGACGGCGGAGCCGGCTTCGACGCGGGAAATCATCAGAAGCGCGTTGAAGGTACGAATCAGTTGGTCGGACTCCGCGATAATCTGTTCGAGCGCACCGCTCTGGTTGCCCCCCTCGGTATCGGCGAGCGCCGCTTCTGCCTTGTTGCGCAAGCGCGTCAGCGGGGTCTTGAGGTCGTGCGCTATGTTGTCCGAAACCTGTTTCAGTCCTTCATTCAGCTTCTCGATGCGCTCGAGCATCGCGTTCAGAGATTCCGAGAGACGGTCGAACTCGTCACCGGAACCGCTCGTCGGCAAGCGTTGCGAGAGGTCGCCGGCCATGATCTTGGTGCTCGCCTCCGACATGCGGTCGATGCGGCGCAGGGCATTGCGGCCGATGCCGAACCAGATGACCAGCGCCCCGAGCCCCATGATGCCGAGAGCGACCATCAGTGCCTGACGGACAAGAACGCGAAACTTCTCGGGTTCCTGCAGGTCGCGGCCGACCAGTATCCTCAGCCCGTTGTCGAGCACCAGGACCTGGGCAAGCGCGACGTGCCTTTCGGCACGGCTCTCGTCGGTAAAGCGCCGGTAACGGAACGGCTCCGACTTCCAGCCCTCGTTGTCGAGGAGCCCAGGTTGGAGCGCAGCCACATTGCCGGCGAGGATTTCTCCGTTCGGCCCAGCAATGACATAGAGATTTGCACCCGGCTGACGCGCCCGCCGCTCCAGCGAGCGAAGCAGCCCGTTGATTCCGGCGCGGTCGTAGACATCCGCAATCTGGGTTACCTCGGCGGCGATCGAGTCGCGCGTCTGCTGCTGCAGGAGACGCTCCGACATGCCGGTCACATAGAAGACGAGGAAGGCGGCGCAAAGGGAGAACAGGACCAGATAGAGCGCAGAGAGCCGGACTGCAGTCGTCCTGAACAGCACGCTGATCCTGCTCATGCGTCCGTGGTCCGGTCGTCCTTGATCATGTATCCGGCGCCACGGATCGTCCTCAGCAACGGCGGATCGAAATCCTTCTCGATCTTCGAACGCAAGCGCGAGACATGAACGTCGATCACATTGGTCTGGGGATCGAAATGATAATCCCACACGTTTTCGAGCAGCATGGTTCTCGTCACCACCTGCCCGGCATTCTTCATGAGATATTCGAGCAGCCGGAATTCGCGCGGCTGCAAGGGGATCTCCCTGCCCTGCCGCCGGACGGAATGGGACAAACGATCGAGTTCGAGATCGCCGACGCGATAGAACATGTCCTGCTCGGGTGCGCCCTTACGCCGGCCGAGTACCTCGACGCGGGCGAGAAGCTCGCTGAAGGCGTAGGGCTTCGGCAGGTAATCGTCACCGCCGGCGCGCAGGCCCGTGACGCGGTCGTCCACCTGGCCGAGTGCCGAGAGAATGAGCACGGGCGTGTGGATGTCCTTGCGCCTCAGTTCCGTAATCAGCGACAGGCCGTCGCGGCGGGGGAGCATCCGGTCGACGACAAGCACATCATAGGCGTTCTCGCTCGCCATGAACAAACCGCTCTCGCCGTCACTCGCGTGATCGGAGACAATGCCTGCCTCGCGGAAGGCTTTGGCAAGATAGGCGGCTGCCTCGAGATCGTCTTCAACAATCAGAATCTTCATACGGGTGACCATAGTCCCGGACCTTTGTTCGTCTCAACCGGATTCGGTTCGCTATGCGTACCGGGCAAGGCCCGGCCAGAAACAGGAAAGCGCCGCGACATGGCTTTATGTCGCGGCGCCCCCTCATAGAACGGCACTCAGTCCGTCCCCGGCATCTCAGCCCTGAGTGATGGGCAGTGCGACGAAGCGGCTGCCTTCCTGGGCTTCGATCTGGAAGAGAGCCTTGCTGCGCCCGTCCTTCTTGGCGTTGTTGATCACCTTGAGAACGTCATCTGCCGATTTCACTTCCTGATTGTTGACGGAGACGATCTTCTCGCCTTCCTTCAGGCCGCGATCGCCAGCGTCGGAGTCCGGGTCGACGGACGCGATCGTGACGCCCTTGCCGTCCTCCGATGGGGTCACCGTCAGGCCGAGGTCGGCCAGCGCCTCCTCGCCTGCCTGCCCTTCGTCGGGCTGCGCTTCACCGGTCGCGGGTGCGGTCTCCTTGGCATCGCTCGGCAGTGTGCCGATCTCAAGGTCGACCGTTTCGGATTTGCCGCCGCGCCACAGGGTAACCTCTGCGGTGGAGCCGGGGCGCAAGGCCGCCACGCGGCGTGCGAGGTCTCGCGGATCCTTGACCGGCTCGCCATTGAGCGCCGTCACGACGTCGCCGTTCTTGATGCCGGCCTTTTCACCCGGCGAGCCCGCCTGAGGCTCGACGACGAGAGCGCCGTTCGCTTCGGAAAGGCCGAGCGACTCGGCGATATCCTTCGTCACCGGCTGAATCTGGACACCAAGCCAGCCGCGCGAAACCGTTCCGTCCTTGATCAGGGAGTCCACGACGTCCTTCGCGACCGAGGCGGGGATTGCGAAGGCGATGCCGACATTGCCGCCGGAGGGCGAGAAGATGGCCGTGTTGATACCAACCACCTCGCCGGAAAGATTGAAGGTCGGACCGCCGGAATTGCCGCGGTTCACCGCTGCGTCGACCTGCAGATAGTCATCATAGGGACCGGAGCCGATATCGCGGCCCCGAGCGGAGATGATGCCGGCAGTCACCGTACCGCCGAGGCCGAAGGGATTGCCGACAGCGACTACCCAGTCGCCGACGCGCACCTTCTCGTCGTCCGCGAAGCTGACATAGGTGAACTTGCGTTTGTCATCGACCTTGAGCACGGCAAGGTCGGTCCGGCTGTCCTTGCCGACGAGCTTGGCGTCGAGCTCGGTTCCGTCGTTCATGATGACGGTGAAGGCCGAGCCGTCGGAGACGACGTGGTTATTGGTGACGAGGTAACCATCTTCGGTGATGAAGAAGCCGGAGCCTTGCGCCCGCGGACGGAGACGGCCTTCGCCACGCGGACCGCGGCGATCGCGCCAACGATCGGCACGGTCGTTTTCACGCGGAGCGAATTCGCGGAAGAAGCGCCGCAGCGGATGGTCTTCCGGCAGATCCTCGAACCCGCGGCCGCCGAAATCGAAGGTGAAGTTGCTTTCATCGTCGCTGACGCGTTCACGTGCCTGCACGCGGACGGAGACGACCGCCGGCGAAACGGCGTCGACCACATTGGCGAAACTCGGCACAGCCGGGGCCTGCACCCTCACGGCTTCGGCGAAGGACTGCGTGACTTCGGCCGGCAGGCCGGTTGTCAGTAGCACGGCTGCGAGACCGGCTACGGTCGTGGTCTTCAGCACAGTCTTCAAGGAGGGACGGGGAGCTTTGATCGTAGACATTCGTTTTGCCTTCTCTCTTTCATGAAGCCCGCCTGCGAGGCAGGCTGCTTCGAAACCTTCTCTCCGAGCGGACCAACGGCCTCACCGTCGGAAACCCGCTCGTCTGGCTGTGACTGGAGGAAACAGCCTGTGCCGTGAGATTTAACGGACGGGACCTTACTGAGTTCTGTCCGGCAGATGAATTTTTGGTAATGTTGCGGTGGAGCTGCAAGGCGCGGATGGATGCGCTAAATCGCGCCAACGCCTCCCGCTTGCGATCAGGGTCGCAAGAGCCTTTCCAGCCTTTCCTTTTCCTCGGCAGAAAGCGGTGCGCCCGGAACTCTGGCGCCGCGGCGTCTTGCGGCCACGACGAGGGTGATGATGCCGGCCACGAGCAGAATGGCAGGCATGCCCCAGAGCACGAGCGTCTTGGCGCCGAAGCGGGGGGTCAGGAGGACGAATTCGCCGTAGCGTGAGACGACGTAGGAAATCACGGCTTCGTCGGAATCGCCGTTCTTCAGGCGCTCGCGTACGAGCAGCCGCAGATCCTTGGCGAGTTCGGCGTTCGAATCGTCGATCGACTGGTTCTGGCAGACCATGCAGCGGAGCTGGGCGGAGATCGCCCGGGCACGCGCTTCGAGCGCCGGATCCGCAAGCACCTCGTCCGGATTGACGGCGTAGCCCGGGGCAACGGACGCCAGGAAAAGGAAGAGCGCGATCAGCAGCCGGATCATTCCGCAGCTCCCAGTGCGGGATAAGGAAAAGTGTCGACGGTTTTCCGCCCGCATGCCGGTCTAACCTTTAGAATCGATCACGTTGATGATTTTAGGTCGATCCGACCTAAAACCATCGTGATCTTGGGCGAGGGCCTTTCTGGCACGCGCCGGCGCGCCGACGCGAAGGCGCCGGTCGCTGAGCGAAACGACGCCGCCGGCCATCATTACGAGGGCGCCGCCCCAGATGCACAGGATCAGCGGTTTCCACCAGATGCGGACGACGATGCCGCCGTCCGCCATATCGTCGCCCAAGGAAACATAGAGCTGGCTCAGACCGAAGGTCCGGATCCCCGCCTCGGTGGTCGGCATGCGGCGCGCCGAATAAAGCCGCTTCGACGACCAGATTTCGGAAACCTCAACACCGCCTCGGCTGATGGTGAAATGGCCGGCATCCTCGGTATAGTTCGGCCCGCGCGCTTCACGCATGCCGTCGAAACGCAGGCTGTAACGCCCGACATCGACCACCGCCCCAGCTTTCATCTCAACGACCGTTTCCGTTTCGAAAGCCGTGACCGTGACAATCCCGATCAGGGTGATTCCGAGCCCGATATGGGCGAGCGCAGTGCCGAAAGCGGAACGCGGCAGGCCCGAAAGCCGTCTCCAGGCGACGCCCGCCGCCACCTTGCCGAGACCGGAGCGCAGGACGAGATCGGTGAGCGCTCCCAGGATCAGGTAGACGCCGAGGCCGAGGCCGAAGGGAGCCAAAACCGGGCCACCATTTACCGCGTAATAGCAGATCGCCGCGGCAAGCAGGCCGAGGGCCGCAGCCGCAAACAGCCGTTGCGCCGCACCGGCAAGGTCGCCGCGCTTCCAGGCAAGCAGCGGACCGAAGGGAACGACGGCGATGAGCGGCAGCATCAGCAGACCGAACGTCATATTGAAGAACGGCGCGCCGACCGAAATCTTGTCGCCGGTCAGCGCTTCGAGCACCAGCGGATACAGAGTGCCGGTCAGCACCGTCGCCGTGGCCGTCGTCAAGATCAGGTTGTTCACGACGAGCGCACCCTCGCGCGAAACCGGTGCGAATATTCCCCCGGCCTTGAGATGGGAGGCACGGAAGGCAAAGAGCGAAAACGCGCCGCCGATGAAGACGACCAGGATGGCGAGAATGAAGACGCCGCGGGTCGGGTCGGTGGCGAAGGCATGGACGGATGTCAGCACGCCGGAGCGCACCAGGAACGTGCCGAGCAGCGACAGCGAAAAGGTCATGATCGCCAGCAGCACGGTCCAGATCTTCAGTGCTTCGCGCTTCTCCATGACCAGGGCCGAGTGCAGAAGTGCCGTTCCGGCGAGCCACGGCATGAAGGAGGCGTTCTCGACCGGGTCCCAGAACCACCAGCCGCCCCAGCCGAGCTCGTAGTAGGCCCAGTACGAGCCCATGGCGATGCCGGCCGTGAGAAAGGTCCAGGCGGCGAGTGTCCACGGCCGCACCCATCGCGCCCAGGCCGCGTCGATGCGCCCCTCGATGAGCGCGGCGACCGCGAAGGAGAAGCATACGGAAAAGCCGACATAGCCGAGATAGAGCAAGGGCGGGTGGATCGCGAGCCCGATATCCTGCAGCACGGGGTTAAGGTCCCTGCCCTCGCCCGGTGCCGGCACGAGCCGCGCGAAGGGATTGGAGGTCAGCAGGACGAAGAGCGCGAAGGCGGTCGCGATCCAGGCCTGCACCGCAAGCACGTTCGCCTTCAACGTCTCCGGCAGGTTGCGGCCGAAGAGCGCCACCATCGCGGAAAAGAAGACGAGAATGAGCAGCCAGAGAAGCATCGAGCCTTCATGGTTTCCCCAGACCCCGGTGATCTTGTAGATCAGCGGTTTGAGGGAATGCGAGTTCTCCCAGACGTTCTTGACCGAGAAATCCGATGTCACATAGGCGAATGTCAGCACGGCGAAGGAGAAGGCGACCAGCAGGAAGCAGACGAGCGCCGCGTTTGCAGCCAGTCCCATCAAGGAAGGGTCGCCGCGGCGCACCCCCAGGACGGGCAGGACACCCTGGATGATCGCGGTCGCGAGCGCCAGGACCAGTGCATAGTGTCCTAGTTCGATGATCATCGGATGTTTTCCTCCCCGCCGAGCGTTACGCCCTGGGCCTTCAGGCGGTCGGCGACATCCTTCGGCATGTATGTCTCATCATGCTTTGCGAGGACCGTGTCCGCAACGAAAACCGGGCTGCCGCCGACAAACGCACCCTCGGCCACCACGCCCTGACCCTCTCGGAAGAGGTCGGGCAGGATGCCCGTATAGGTCACCGGAACGGTCGCAAGCGTATCCGTCACCGTGAAGGTGATGGTCCTGCCCTCGCCGCGCTTGACGGAGCCCGCCTCGACAAGTCCGCCGAGGCGGATACGCGTCCCCGGCGCGACGCCGGCCTTCGCAAGATCGCCCGGAACATAGAAATAGGCGACCGCCTGGCTGAAGGCGAACATGACGAGCAGCACAGCTGCCGTCAGAAATGCCACGCCGCCGCCGATTATCGCCAATCTTTTCTGCTTGCGTGTCATTCAGCCTCTCCGCCGGCGTCGATCCCCAGTTCCCGGGCCAAGGCCAGCAATTGCTTCCCCTGCGCGCCCGTCGCCGGGAAGGCCCTCAGCCCATCGTCCAAGGCATCCTTCGCCCTGTCTCTTTGGTCGAGCACCACATAGGAACGGACCAGGCGCATCCACCCTTCCAGATTGGCTGGGTCCTCCTTCAGGCGGCTTGCCAGGCTGTCGACCATGCCGCGGATCATCGCCTGCCGGTCGCCGGCATTCATTTCCTTTGCGGCCGTAATATCACCGGGAGCCGGATTTCCGGGCGCAGCGGGGCCCGGGCCGGCCGGAGCGGCGGCGAGCTCCGCGATATGCTGGTTCACCAGAGACAGCCAGGGCGCATCGGCCGGCGAGCGCGCCGCAAGTTTGCGGAACGCCGCGAGCGCATCGGCGTGCTTGCCCTCCTGCTTCAGACCCAGTGCGAGGTAGAATGCGGAGCGTGGGTCGTCAGGGTCGAGCGCCAGCGCCTTTTGCAGGGCGTTCTGTGCCTCGGCTGTGACCAGACCGCCGGCCTGCGCCACCAGAGCCTCGGCATAGCCGCCCATTCTTGCCGGGGTCGGCCCGAGCAGGCGGATCGCGCGGTCGTAGGCGGCGACGGCGTCGTCCAGGCGGCCATGGCGCATGTAGATCGGCGCCAGCAGGTCCCAGCCGGCGCCGTCTTGCGGATTGAGGGCCAGGTGGTTTTCGGCCTTCGCGATCAGGATGTTGACGTCGTCGCCGGGGTCGGCAAGCCGAGCCGCGAGCGGCTGCGCCGGCACGCCGGGGCTCCCGGTCGTCAAATAGAGACATAGGCCGACGGCCGGAAGACAGAGGAAAATGAAAGCCTGCGCCAGGCGGTTGGATAGCAGCCGCTTGGGCGTGCTCTCCGCCACGGCCTGATCCGCGGCACTGGCTGCAAGCATGCGGCGGGCGATCTCGGCCCTGGCCAGCTCGGCTTCCTCGCTTCCGATCAGACCGGTCTCCCGGTCCCGCGCCAGCTCGCCGAGCTGATCGCGATAGACTTCGATGTCGTGGCTATGGCGAGACGGCAGTGGTTCTGCCGCCCGCATGAGCGGCAGAAGAAGCACGGCTGCGACAGCCGCCGTCAGAATGGCGACGAGGATCCAGAACAACATGTTTGGGGAATACTATGAGGGCCATGTCATTCCAACACGAAAACCGGCAATGACGTATATTTGAGGCGTTTCGCCGCAAGTAGTGCCGCCGCGCGAGAGAATTCGCTCGCCCAAAGCAAGCCCGCCGCGATTCAACATCTTCCGCGGTTCGCGATATGCGAGGGCGGTTCCGCTCAGGTGAGCGGCGTCCAACTTCCATCGCTGTTGCGGCAGGCGGCGCCGCGTGCCGTGGTCTGTTGGCTTTTGACGGTCACCGTATGGCTGTATTGCCGGCAATTCTGCGACCCGACCTGATAGGGTGCGGCAGCGACGACGGAGCCGCTGACGCCCCGCCCTTGCCAGGCGACGGGCTGCCCGCCCGGGGCGGCCTCGAGAGCGCGATACTCGGCCTCAAGCGCCCGCTGCCGGTCCGACTTGCTGAGATCGACGCCGCCAAGGCGCGAAACCACGCCACCCTGCAGGGCTTCGATGTAGGTCGCGGACGATGCAGCGCGGGTGGAAGCTGCTCCGAGTCCGGCAACCGCCCCGCCTTGGCCGGTGGAGGTCGTGCCACAGCCGGCGAGGGCTACACCCGAAGCCACCACCGCGATCCTACCGCGTGACGCGAAAGCTCGCGTCATTTCTGCGTAATTCCTCATGATACGCGCTACTCATTCCTCTTGTCGGTCGCCAGTCGCGCCTCGGGAAGATCCATCGAAACAGCCGGCTCCAGTCGAGTTCTTTTTGCACCACCTGCGGGTCGAGGCAACCGCCTGCCGTCAGCGCCGGCATTTTCAGGTCCGGGTGTGACCGCCGGATCACGATCGTCCCGCATCAGTCGTATCCGGCTAGCGCTCAGACCGCGGCCGGCAGCACGAGCGTGGCCCGCAACCCTCCCACATCGCGACGGCTGAGTTCCACACTTCCCTGATATTCACCGACGATCTCGCTTACGATCGAAAGACCGAGCCCAGTGCCGGGCTTGCTCTCGTCGAGCCGCTTGCCGCGCTTCATCGCCACCGCGATCTGATCGGGATCGAGCCCCGGTCCGTCATCGTCGATCTGGAGCACGATCCATTGGCGGCCCGGCTCCCTTTCGCGCGCATCTTCGGGGGCCGGCTCGACATTCAGCGATATCCTATCATGCGCGTAACGGGCGGCGTTTTCCAGCAAGTTGCCGACCGTTTCCTCGACGTCCTGCTGTTCCATCGCCAGCACCAGTCCGGGCGGATTGATCGAGAGGCTGAATTGCTTGTCCGGGTTCAGCCGCCGCATCACCCGCATGATCCTTTCCAGTGCCGGCTGGGCTTCGGTCCGCGCCAGAACCGACCCGCGCTGGGCGGCGATCCTGGCGCGGCTGAGATAGGATTGCACCTGTGTCTGCATGGCATCCGCCTGGGCCCTGACCAGCTCCCCGTGCGGCACCTCCAGCACCCTCGCCTCGTTGAGCAGCACGGCGATCGGCGTTTTGAGCGAGTGGGCCAGATTACCGACCTGCATGCGCGCGCGTTCGACGATGCGCCGATTGCTGTCGATCAGCGCGTTCACCTCGTTGGCAAGGGGTTGGATCTCCCGCGGGAACGCACCGTCCAGCCGCTCGCTCTCGCCCGTGCGGATCTTTTCGAGCGAGCGGCGTACCTGGTCGAGCGGCTTGAGGCCGAACAGGATCGTGAGCGCGTTAACGCCAAGGCCGCCAAGGCCGAAAATGGACAGGGCGATCGTGAGGTTGCGCGTGAAGCGATCTATGTCGGCCTCGAGCACATCGCGGTTGCCGGCGACACGGAAGCGGGCGGCGTGACCCTGAATGTCGAGAACGACCTCGGTTTCGGCCACCTCGACCTCGTTTCCGAACGGATCCGTGGTGGTGTAGAACCGCTCATAGCGGATGTCGAAGGGAACCTCGTCGACGCTTACGATCGGCAGTTTCGCCGTGCCGAGCGATGTCGATATCAGCGGCGGCGTGTCGAATTCGCCGATCGGCTCGACGATCCAATACCATCCCGTCTGCGGCTGGGAAAAACGCAGGTCGCCGAGCTGCGGGCTCCCGGAGAGCGCGGCTTTCTCGTCGACGGAGATCGAATTGATGACGTTGTAAAGCTGCGCCCGCAGCAGATCCTGAAAGCCGCGCTCGGAGCCCTGCCGATAAAGGGCGGAGATGACTACCCCGATCACCACGAGGGCAACGACGGCCCAGACGGTCGAAACCGCCAGAACGCGCGCCGTGAGCGATCTAATGGCCATTGCCGGGTGCTTGCATGCGATATCCGAGGCCGCGCACCGTTTCGATCAGATCATTGCCGATCTTCTTGCGCAGCCGGCCGATGAAAACCTCGATCGTGTTGGAATCTCGATCGAAGTCCTGATCATACATGTGCTCGACCAGTTCGGTGCGGGACACCACCTGTCCCATATGGTGCATGAGATAGGAAAGCAGACGGAACTCGTGCGATGTGAGCTTCAGCGCCACGCCTGCGACGGTCGCCTTGGAGCCCTTGGTGTCGAGCCGGACGGGGCCGCAGACGATCTCGGAGCTTGCGTGCCCGGCGGCCCGCCGGATCAACGCACGGATGCGGGCCAGCACCTCCTCGACATGGAAGGGCTTCGCCACATAATCGTCGGCGCCGGCATCGATGCCTGCGACCTTGTCGCTCCATCGATCGCGGGCCGTCAGGATCAGCACCGGCATGGTCTTGCCGTCTGCGCGCCACTTCTCGAGAACGGTGATGCCGTCCATCTCCGGAAGGCCGATATCGAGAATGACCGCATCATAGGGTTCCGCATCGCCTAGATAGTGGCCCTCTTCGCCGTCATAAGCCTGGTCGACGACATAACCGGCCTCCTTCAGAGCGTCAGCCAGTTGCCTGTTCAGATTGGTATCGTCCTCGACGATCAGAATGCGCATTCTCGTCCACTTCCCTTGCCTTCGGGTACCCCCGAAAGAGCTTACATAGGCACTTTGACCGTGACTTTCTTGGGGCGCCCCCCATTGCCCGGGATGAGCACCGTTACCACGCACTGCCCATCCCCGGTCGGCTGGGCAGAAAGCAGCTCGCCACCCGTCTGGGCGACCACCTGCTCGGCGGCCGCGCTGCAATCGCCAGCCACGCGGACGACAACCGTAGGCATGTTGACGGCAGGCGGAGAAAAGCCTGCGAGGCCTGCGGCGAGCGCGGCTATGGTCAATGCTGAAGACATGAACGCACTTTCGACTTGGGAAGCACTATGCCGGAATCATTAACCGATACAGGCTGAATGGCAAATGAATGTCGGCCACGAGGGTCCGCCGCCCGCGTCCGGCGGTCGCCTGACCTCTGACGGGGGAAAGCGACCATAGATTGCAGAGATCGGGCCAACTGGTCTTTTGGGCAGCTCGGCGCGGGCATCGATGTGAGCTTGCACATTTCTGTGGACTGCCAGGAAAATTAATCGATTTAAATTTTTTTCAATCGTTTAAATCCTTTAAACCGCTGATTTACAAAGTCTTTATCATGTGGAATCGTCCGCTCATTCCAACAATCTCGCCCAAAGGAGGACCGGATGAAGACACTCGCGAACAAGCCGCCGGTATCACCGCAATCCAGAATACCGCAATCGCTGCTCGAGCGGTTCGAGAACGAGTGGCGCGAAATGCGCACGGTCGGCGAGGCTGCACAGAAGACCGTTCCTCCCGCAGAATGAATTGCTCCGGCGCGGCCCGGCAGCGCGGCATTTTTGCCAATCGGCAATTCCGTGCTACTCTCCTCGCATGCTGACCGAAGAAATCGAAAAGCTGGCCCTGAGCCTTCCGGGAACCCAGGAAAATGCCCATTTCGGTGCACGGGATTTCCGTGTGGGCAACCGGATTTTCATGACTCTGCCGGAAGCCGGTCGCGCCGTGTTCAAGTTCACGCCGGACCAGCAGCGAATGCTTCTGGAAATGGAGCCCGGCGTCTGCGCCGCCGTTCCCGGCGGCTGGGGCGCACGCGGCTGGACGTCATTCTATTTCGTTGGTGCCGACGACGAACTCGTTCGCCAGTCCATGGAAACCGCGTGGCGCAATGTCGCGCCGAGAAGCCTCGTCACCAAAAACGGCCGTCACTGACGGGGACGGTGCCGCACGTCTCATGGATACGCAAAGTCGCTGCAGCACTCTGCGGCGTGCCCTAATCGGCCGGCTCCCTGCCGACCTCTAGCGGCCAGGTCACGAGATAATCTTCATAATCTTCGATGTCGATGCCGTCCTCGGCGACGGTGCGTCCGCGCACGGATATGCCGGCCGCATGCACGGTCTCCGGATCGCCGGAGACGAGCGGGTGCCACCAGTAGAGATCTCTGCCTTCGGCGACCAGGCGATAACCGCAGGTCGGCGGCAGCCAACTGATTTCGCGCACCGCTTTCGGCGTCAACTGAATGCAGTCCGGCACGGTTGCCTGGCGATTGTCGTAGTCCTTGCAACGACAGCTTTCTCCGTCCAGCAGCGTGCAACGGATCGAAGTCCAGGCGATTTCGGAACTGTCCCAATCCTCGAGCTTGTTGAGACAACAGAGCCCGCAACCATCGCAGAGGCTCTCCCACTCCGCGCCGGTCATCTCATCGAGACCTTTCGTCTTCCAGAAAGGCATTTCGCCCATAAAGCCACACTTTCGTAAAATCCGAGCCAACACGGAAACTTCGCAGAAAATTGCCGGTTTTTTAAGGCGGGTTGCGCGATATGCAAGTAGATTGGATTGCCGCCCCGTGCAAATATCGGGCATAAGGCAGAACCTTCGGGACATGAAAGCCGTGCAGGAACCGAGGAAAGAGGACAACCGGCCGAAAAGGCGACACATCTTTCTTCGGATCGATTCCTGGATCGATTCGACCGTATGGAGCGCAGGATTCCGGCTCGGCGAGTGGTGGGAGGACACCACCATCTTCTTCCGCCGCTTTCGCGTGCGCGGCTGGAAAAGAGCGTTCTTCGAAGTGCTCGGCGAGGGAATGACCCTTGGCGCAGCGGGCTCGGTGCTGATGTTGGCGCTCGCCCTTCCCGCCTTCGAGGAAACCAAGGGCAACTGGCGGGCGCAAAGCGATTTCGCAGTCACCTTTCTCGACCGCTACGGTAACGAGATCGGCCACCGCGGCATCATCCACGAGGATTCCGTCCCGATCGACGAGCTGCCGGATCACCTCATAAAAGCGGTCCTCGCCACGGAAGACAGGCGCTTCTTCGACCATTGGGGCATAGATTTTCTCGGGCTCGCACGCGCCATGACCGAGAACGCTCGCGCCGGCGGGGTCGTTCAAGGCGGGTCGACACTCACACAGCAGCTGGCCAAGAACCTGTTCCTCTCGAACGAGAGGACGATCGAGCGCAAGATCAAGGAAGCCTTTCTTGCCGTCTGGCTCGAATCAAACCTGTCGAAGAAGGAAATCCTCCGCCTCTATCTCGACCGCGCCTATATGGGCGGCGGTACCTTCGGCGCGGCAGCGGCGGCGCAATTCTATTTCGGCAAGGCGATTACCGACGTCAATCTTGCCGAGTCGGCGATGCTCGCCGGTCTCTTCAAGGCGCCGGCGCGCTATGCCCCCCACGTGAACCTGCCGGCGGCCCGTGCCCGCGCCAACGAGGTCCTGAGCAATCTCGTACAGGGCGGGCTTATGACGGAGGGACAGGTGATCGCCGCCCGCCTCACCCCGGCCTCGGTGGTCGATCGTGCCCAGGTCAAGGCACCGGATTTCTTCCTCGACTGGGCCTTCGAAGAGGTCCAACGCATTGCCGCTCCCTTCGCGCAGCATTCGCTGATCGTGCGCACGACGATCGACATGGGGCTGCAGCAAGCAGCCGAGGAAGCGGTCGAGTCGGGCCTCAGGCAATATGGCGAGAGCTACAAGGTCAAGCAGGGCGCTCTCGTCATGGTCGAGCATGGCGGCGCTGTACGGGCGATGGTCGGCGGCCGCGACTACGGCGAAAGCCAGTTCAACCGCGCCACGCGCGCCCTGCGCCAGCCGGGTTCGTCCTTCAAGGTCTATACCTATGCTGCCGCGATGGAGAAGGGTATGACACCGGAAACCGTCGTGGTCGACGCGCCGATCACCTGGCGTGGTTGGTCGCCGCAGAACTACGGCCGCAAATATGCCGGCCGGGTAACGATGATGAACGCGCTCGCCAGATCGATCAACACTATTCCGGTCCGCCTCGCCAAGGACAAGCTCGGTACCGAAATCATTGCCGAGACCGCCAAGAGAATGGGCGTCGAGACCCCGGTTCGCACCGACAAGACCATGCCGCTCGGCACCTCCGAAGTGACCGTGCTCGACCAGGCGACCGCCTATGCGGTCTTTCCGGCGGGCGGGTTCCAGTCGCGACGCCACGGCATCAGCCAGATCCTCAACTATGACGGCGACATTCTCTACGACTTCGGGCGCGACGCGCCGCCCCCACGCAGGGTGCTGAGCGAACAGGCCGTTTCGTCGATGAACCGCATCCTGACGCAGATCCCTGTCATCGGCACGGCGCGACGCGCAGCCCTCGACAACGGGATCGTCACCGGCGGCAAGACCGGGACGACACAGGCTTATCGCGATGCATGGTTCGTCGGCTTTACCGGCGACTACACCACGGCCGTCTGGTTCGGCAATGACGACTATACCTCCACCGACGAAATGACCGGCGGCTCTCTCCCGGCGATGACCTTCAAGCGGCTGATGGACTATGCCGAACAGGGGATCGAGCACCGTGCGATTCCGGGCATCGAAATCGCTCCCGCCAAACCGGCCAAGGAGCGCTCCGCTGAAACTGCGAAGCCGGACGAGAACGCCCTGCCGCCGCTCGTGCGGCCGCGATCACTGTCCGCGGACGTAACCCGGCTGTTGAAAACGATCGGCGACACATTCGAGAAAGCGCAACCGCTCAAGGCGCGCGAAAGGCCCGGCGGCAAGGTGGCCGTGCTCGAGCCGACGGATCGCAGCGTGAACATGCGGACCATGCCGGGCACGACAAACAATTGACTTTGCAGTCAGAAATCCGTTCTCTGGCGGACAAGCCGAGCGGCGCCCCCATGAGCGCCGACAGGGTAAACGACGCAACATTCGATAGAGCCGCCACTTGTTTCGAGTTCCCCTCCTTGTCGCTCTTGCCCTCATCGTCGCGTTCGGCGGCGGAATCGGGACGGCCGTATGGGCGCTGAAGGCGACGGTCGGTTTCGGCTCGATCGCAATCGGTCCTTGGATCGCCTTTCCCGAAGCGCAGACCGTCTCCGCCGATCCCTATGCCAAGGCGCACCGCGCCCGGGCCGGCGAATTGCTCTATGGCGGTGCCGAGGGACTGGCGTTTACCGCGCTTACGGACGATACCGGTGCGCGCCTGACGGCCGCCTGCTCCTATGACATTTCGGGTGTGACGCCGCCGGCGCGGTTCTGGACCCTTTATGCGGCGGCGGCGGACGGGACCGCGCTGCTGCCGGGGCCGGAACTGCCCTCCGCAATCAATTCCTGGACCGTCCTGCGCGCCGAGGATAGCCGCTTCGTCATTCACGTTTCCCCGGTTGCCCAGCCCGACAACTGGCTGGCCATACGCCGGACGGGCAGCTTCGCGCTCGTGCTGACCCTTCTGGACACGCCAACGGCAGGTTCCTCCGGCTTGATCGACCTCGCAATGCCGAAGATCGTAAAGACCGGGTGCGGGCATGCGTAGCATCCTCTTCGCCATTCTCGTCGGTCTCGTCGGAGCGGCGCTTCTTCATATCGTCATCGTACTCGCCCTGCCCCAGTTCACCGGCCGCGATGCCTATACGCGCGTGCTTGGCCTGCTCGAAATGGACAGCTTCTTTCCGCTGACGGCAGAACCCGGGCCGACAGGCCTGAACAACGCCGACCCATTCCTGCGTACGGCCGTCTGCAGCTTCTCGGTGGCGGATGCTCCGGCTCGCTTCGTCGGGCGCGGCGACGTGCCCTTCTGGTCGCTGGCGATCTTCGACAGCGGTTCGAACGAGGTCTTCAGCATGAACGACCAGACAGCCGTCAATGGCGATCTCGATCTCGTCGTCGCCACACCGATCCAGCTCGTCGAACTGCGCAAGTCGCCACCCGAAGCGCTGGCGCAATCGATCATGATCGAGATGAAGGACCAGGAAGGTTACGCAGTTCTTCGTGCCCTGGCACCTCTCGACAGCTTCGAGGACCTGGTCCGCACTTTCCTTGCGGAGTCGAGGTGCGAGCCCTTCCAGCGGTAACGGCGATTGGGGGGGATTGAAATCGAAGTGATTGAAGTTGGGCGGCGAACGACCGCACCGCCCGGACGCTGCCGGCGCTTTGCCCGCGAGTTTACTGCTTCTTGGCCTGGCGGCCAGCCGGGGCAGTCGGCTGGGGTCCGCGGCCGTCCAGCCTTTCGTAACGGATTCCGGTGAAGAACAACACCTTGGCGCCGCCCTTTCCGACAGGACGCCGCCGAGGGCGTTTGACGATCCGGTCCTGCATTCTGATTACGTCTGCCATGCTCGTCTCCATAATCTCACGAGACGGATGAACTACCGTACAGATTTCACCCTGCCCGTTTTCGGGCTGACGCATTTTCCGGGATCCCGGACAGACGCGCCCTTCTCACCACTCCTTCTTCCGGTAACCCGGATGTCGTCCGTTTCGGCATAAGAGGCGAGGCGAATAATAGCCGCCTTGTGCCGATTGAGCCACATCCTGGTTAACCATTTGTTAATCCAGACCATGACGCATTAACGTCGCGCAATCCTCAATCTTGGGGGATGTCCAAATCCGGCAGTCCGTCCCTCAGCGCCTTGCGATCAAACCGAAAAGGAAAGCTACGCCCGCGACCGTCAGCAATGTCGAAATCGGTTCTTCCCGAACGCGCTCCCGGACGCGCTGCGTCATCAGTTCCGCTTCACCCTGCACGACCGCCTTGGCTCCGGTGCCGATGGCCGAGACGGTCTCCGTCAGCCGGGCGATCTCTGCCTTCAATTCCTGGACCTGGGATTCCAACTCGGCCTGTGCGCCGGACGTCCGCGTTTCGGCACCCGTCTCGGCGCCGACTGCCGCCAGATTCTTTTCCGCCATCTCTCCGCTCCTTGCCATACCGGTATCACCCTTTGCGCGATTTCAACGCGTCGAAGCCGGATTGGTTCCCATGGAGAGACGACGCAAGACCCGACGGCGGCAGGAAGGGCCGGCGATGATCGCCGCCGACCCTTGAGTGAGGCGATCGAATGCCGCGCCTACTCTTCGCAGCGGAAATCGCCGCCGTCGCATTCCACGATGGTCCTCTGCCCGTCGTAACGGCGCTCGCGGCGCGACTGTTCCCGTTCAGCGCCCTCGATCCCCCGCCGCCAGCGGTCACTGTCGCGGTCGCGCTCCGGTTCCCATTCGCGCCGCTCCCTCTCCCATACGCGCCGCTCCCTTTCCCGCTCCCGCTCCCAGTCCCGGCGTTCCCGCACCTGGCGGCGTTCCCATTCGGGCCGGTCGCGTTCACGCCCGCGATGCCAATCGCGGTCATGCCTCCAACGGGCGCGATCGCGATAGAAATCACGGCCGCGGTAGTTCCGATCCCAATAGCTGTCGAACTCGAAGACGACTGTCGGAATGCCGAGCGGACGGTAGTATTCCGGTTCCACATAGACCCTACTGCTGCGATAGGCGGCCTGCACATATCGGCCTGCCACCCATCCTCGCCCGCCGTAGAAGGAAACGTCGCACCAGGGGCTTTCCGACAGGCACCCGTGGATTTCCACCGATTCGCCGACCGGAATGACCGTCACAGCCGGATAATATGTACTCGGTCCCGAGCGCATATTAACATTGGCAGTCGCAAAACCTTCGGCCGCGGATGCGGCCGCGGGCATGAGCAGCAGCGCACAGGCAGCCGCTGCCCGCAAGAACATTTTCTTCACAAATCCACTCCCAAATGAGAGGCCGCAGCCCGACTCGCTTCCGGCGTTTGCCGTCGGCCGGATCAAATAGGAGCGCTTGTGGACTTTTTATGGCTGAGGAAAGCGGCCTGCCGCTGCAGGAGCGGCTCGTCACCAGAATGACGCAAGCCTGAATAAAGCCCCAACGTCCATAGTTAATGCTGCGCTAACGATTTCGATCTAGTTTTAGACACGTGTGTCGTTCCGAGCCATCGGAATGCCGTCATGCTTTGCGTTTTAGGATATGTCGTGACAAACCGGTTTCGTGAGTTGGAACGGCCGCAGACGGGGCGGTTGAAGGACGTCGTGCTGATGGCGACCGTCACCGGCTTCGAGGGCCTTCGGCTTCCAAGCAGGTCCGACATGAAGCAGTTTGCCGAGCTGTTCGAGCCGCTCTTCCTCGGCTCCAGCAACGAGGCCCGCCGGCAGGCGGCGGCGGCGCTATCCCAATGCCCCCACGTGCCGGAGCCGGTGGCCCTGCTGATCGGCAATATGCCCATTTCGATTGCCGCCGCCTTCCTCGCCCGTGCGACGGCGATTTCCGATGGCGTGCTCGTTTCCATCATTCGCCAACAGGGGCCGAGCCATGCGAACGCCATTGCCCGTCGGGAAAATCTCTCGCCTTCGGTGATCGACGCGCTCGTCGAGCATCATCAGTCAGCTTCCCTCGCCGCACGCTTTCACGACGGCGGCGGTCGTCCGGTGGCGAGCGACCCGCAGACTCAAGCACCCGCCGCAGCCGCCGACCGCGAAGAAAAACTGCGCGCGGAAATCAAGGCGCTGGCGCGCGTCGGATCACAGGAGAAGAACGGCACGCTGCTGATCCAGCCCATCAGCGAACTGCATTGCGCGCTGCTCGTCCGTTTTGCGCGAAATGGCCAAACGACGCTCTTCTCCACGGCCCTGGCAGACGCGCTCGGAGCAAGCCGTGCGCTCACCGACCGTATATTGCTCGATGTTTCCGGCCAGCAACTCGCCGCAACGCTGGCAGCTCTCGCCTTCCCCGCGGACGAGGAAAGCCGCGTGCTCGAGGCGCTCTATCCCCATCTTTCCGAAAGAATCGGCGGCGGCAACCGCGCCGAAGCGCTGATCAGAAGTCTCGACCGGCAGGCGAGCGGCGAACGGGTGGTGTCCTGGCTTCGCGCCGATGCAACCGGGGCGAAGCCCTCAAGACATGAGAGCCTGCTTGCGGAAAATCGAGCCGCAGATCCGCGCCGGCACGAGGCGCAACCGATTGCGCGTCAGAGCAAGGCCATCCAACCAAAGCGGGGCTTCGGCCAGCTCTAGATCACGATGCTTTTAGGGTCGGCTCGATCTCAAACATGAACGTGATCGCTTCCAAGAAGTTGAGACGCGGGATGCGGGCGGAAAACCGCACGCACTTTTCCTCGTCCCGCTCTAAACCAGATCGAACAGGTCGCTGCAGTCGTCGAGTTCCAACTCTACGATCCAGCAGTCCGGGTCGAAGCGGATTTCCGAGGAAAGCGCCCGCTCGACGGCGTCGGCCTCGGCGCCTCGCAATCGCACCTCGAAGCGGCGCGACGTATCTCCTTCCTCATCGAAGAAATTCTGCGGCGCCGGCGCGTAAAGCGTCTCGTAGCCCGATCGTCCGCGCTGCCGGATGAAGATCGCGCCGGCGTCCTCCGCTCCCTTGCGCAGCACGGCCGCATATCCGCCGCGTCCAAAGGCGTTCCGCAAAAGCGAGGAGACGAAAATGTGGGACTTCAGCCGCATGCAAGGCTGATACACGCGCAACCCGCGAGATGCAAATGGAGCGACCGACCGCCCACGGTGCGCACCTGCGCCTCTTGCGCTGGCCGTCAGAGGGCTCCGATTTCCTTAAGCTTCTTGAGAACCTTGGGGTTGGGCTCCCCGGTCTGAGGAAGACGATAGTGTTTTTCGAAATGGCGGATGGCGGCGCGCGTCTGATCGCCGGCAACGCCATCGACGACGACATCCGCATAGGCGAGATTGCTCAGCCCTTTCTGGATGTTCATCACCATTTCGCTCGACACGGCAACCTCCGTGCGATGGACGAGCGCGTTGCCCTTCTCGGCGCTGCGGATGGCAGCGGCAACTGGATCCGCCTCGGCCGGAACAGTCTTCGGGTCGGAATAGGGCCGATTGGCGGGCGTCGCAACGGCTGGCGGGGAGCCGCCGGCGTTGCGCAGTGCCTGAAGCAGATCGGCACTCGACGCACCCGTCTCCATACGACCGGCCTGCTTTTCGAAGCGGAGGATCGCCGCCGAGGTCTTCGGACCGCTTCGGCCGTCCGGCGCTCCTTCGTAGAGGCCGAGCCTTGCCAGTTCCTTCTGGATGTCCGCAACCAGCGTCGAGACCGTGCCACCGGGCGCATCCGGTACGTCCTGCGTCGGAAGCGACGCGTGCCGTTCGTTGGACCCGGCCGTTGCCGCATCGCCGGCTTTCGCGTCCCCCTCCCGCTCAATGACGAAGGTGGTAACATCGCGCTGCTCGACCGGCTCGCCTTTGGCGGCCGCAAGGCGGTCGGCCACTTCGGGACTGACGAGGGGCACGCGGGTACGCAGAAGCGGCGAGGGATGAGTACCGTTCTGGTACCACATGGCGTTTGCGGCGACGAAACTGAAGACGACGGCAAAGATCGCCGACCCGCCGGCGCTTACCGGATGACGGGAAATCAGGCGACCGGTGAGTACCAGGCCACGGCCGACGACAGCGAGTCCGCGCAAAGCCAGACCCGCTCCGCGCCGCGCCGCCCGCTTGCGCTCAGGCTGTTTTCGCTTGCGCGGCGCCATGTCCCCCTTCCCTGCCAATTTTTCCGGTGTGGAGAGCCTCGGACAGCGCCGGCACTCCGGCTTCGCTCCTTACCTCTGCGTGCTGCTTCAATCGCGGCGGGAACTCCACTGTGACGGGCGCGTCCGCGCACTCCCTTTCGGCCGCGCCGGAGGCGTCGCTTGGAATGGTTACGACGATAACGGTACCCTCCCCTTCGGCGCTGCGGATCGAAACATCGCCGCCATGCAGTTCAGCGAGTCCCTTGACCAGCGACAGGCCGAGTCCGGTACCCTCGTAGCGGCGGGTATAGTCATTCTGAATCTGGACGAAAGGTTGGCCGAGCATTTGCAGCTTGTCCGGGGCGATACCGATTCCGGTGTCGCTGACCGTTAGCTTTAGCATGTTGCCTTCAAGCGCGGCATCCACCGTGACAAGTCCGCCGCGGTCGGTAAACTTGATGGCGTTGCCGATGAGATTGATGAGGATTTGCTGGAAGGCGCGCTGGTCTGCGTTGATTTCGCCGACGGAACGGGTGACGCGGCTCGTCAGCCGCACGCCTTTTTCGCGCGCCTGGTGCGACAGCATGGCCTCGCAGGCGGCGATCGCCTCGGCAACACGGAACGGCTCGAGGAGAAGCTCGTAACGGCCCGCTTCGATCTTGCTCATATCGAGCATCGTGTTGACCACCGAGAGAAGATGCGTACCGGACTGATGGATCAGCGACACGTATTCGCGCTGGCGATCGTTTTCGAGCTTTCCGAAATACTCGCCTGCAAGCACGTCCGAAAAGCCGAGGATGGCATTGAGCGGCGTGCGCAATTCATGGCTGACAGCGGCAAGGAACCGCGTTTTGGCATCGTTGGCCGACTCGGCATGTGCTGCCTTGGCGGCCGCCTCCGCCTGCAAACGCGCCTCTTTGGAGACATCGCGAGACTGGGCGACGATCGCGAGGAGATTTCCTTCAGCGTCTCGAAGCGGCGTCATCTCGCAGTAGATATGTGCGAATTGAGGGCCATCCGCCGACGTCCGTTCGAGACGGATGTCCACGGCAGAGCGCTCGCTGTCCAGGCGCAGCGAATCAATCGCTCTCAGGAAGGCGATACGATCCGACACGTGGATCTGCTCGATGAAGCCGCGCCCATGCGGATCACGCATCAGTTTCAGATACTCACTCGCGTCACGACCGTGGACGGACAGGACGTGTCCCCGGGTATCGTGGACGGTCACCAACCCCGCAAAGAGATTATATGCCGTATTGAGATCGCGCAGTTCCGGTGCAGGCGCGGATTCCACCTCGCCGGCCGTCGGAAAATCGCGGGCGCCGCCAATGGCTGCAGCCGCGGCCAACAAGGACGCCGAGGCCCAGAGCGCCGCTCCCGCCGGCAGGGCGGCGGATACGGGCAATGCCAGCGTCAGCGCGAGAGGGACGATCGGCAGCGCGGTCAAGGATACGGCAGCGACGGCACGCAGGCGTCTGAAGTCGTGACGCGCAATTGCTAAGCCCAGGCCGCCGCGCGGCAGCCAAGGTGCGGCCGCTTCATCCACAAGGGATGTCCATCTGCCAGCCATGTCACGCAATAAACTCACGCCTTGCCCTGTCGAATTTGTCGTTCTTGCGAGGCATTTTCGGACCGTTCCGCGTCGTCGCGGGCGACCGCCTCGTGATGACCCGAATCTCGCACCCCCGACTTAATGAAAGGATAAACGGCCGCTCTGCGGGGGCGCCCGGGGTGGCCGAAAATTCCCGATTTGAGGCAATCCGCGCGAGCATCGTCAGATGTGGTTAATGGTGCGTAAGCGGCGGATTTTCGTGGATTTTTCGGTGGGCATTAACGATTTGGGCAGGTATCGACACGGCCGGTGCCGGGAACGCGGGGCTTGAGGCTGAGACCGGCGCCACGAGCGTTAACGACGATCGCTAAAATGCAAGGGAAAAGCGTCCGCATGAACATGCCAAGCCTGCATTTCAATAAAATTTGAAGCAAATACCGTTGTTTCTGGAAAAGCGGCCTTGTGATTCCCCCGCTAGTTTCGAAGCGTAAACACCACGGCCGGAGCCGAAGGCAAAAGAGGATGGCGCAAGATGTGGTTTCTCGTAAAGGCGACGTTCTGGTTCTCGCTGGTGCTGGTGCTGCTGCCGTTTCTCGATCCGTCGAGCAGCGAGAAGCTCGAGCATGGTCCGAAGATGGAGATCGGCGGCACTTTCTCTGCCGCGAACGAAGCCTTCGAATATATAAGCGCTATCTGCGTAGAGAAGCCGGACGTCTGCGAGAAGGGTGCGGAGACTTTCGTCGCCCTTGGACATCGCGCGCGCGAAGGCGCTCGGATCGCCTATGAGTTTCTCAACACACAGTTCGCGGAAGGCGACGCCGCCGCTCCTGACGTCAAGGTCATGACCGGTACCGTCGCACCGGCAGAAAGTGTCCCTTCGGCGGAAGCGACGGAGAAGGCCGAGCCCGCCTTCAAGCGTATGCCGGTTCCCGAACACCGCCTCGATCCCGGTCCGGCTTCCGGGAAGTAACTCCTGCCGCGACCAAGGCAAGACCGATCGTTCGGGCGTGGCAGCGTGGAAACGCGATTGCCTGTTCTCTTTGCGGCCCGCGTCTCCTATATGAAGGTGAAAGGATGCGCCCGAAAGGCGGTTGAAGCAGTCGCCTTGCACGCTGACTGCGCTACGCAGCGGGCGCCGAAAGCCGGACCGAGCATGACTTCACTTGACCAGATCATCGACGACTTTGCATTTCTCGACGAATGGGAAGATCGCTACCGCTATGTGATCGAACTTGGCAAAGACCTGCCCGAGATGCCGGAAGCCTCGAGGACGAGCGAGAACAAGGTTCAAGGCTGTGCCAGCCAGGTCTGGCTCGTGACCCATGCGACCGGCGATACTGAAGACCCGCTCCTCACCTTCGAGGGAGAGTCGGATGCGCATATCGTGCGCGGCCTCGTGGCGATCGTCCTCGCCATCTTCTCCGGCAAGCGTGCTTCGGAAATTACCGGAATCGACGCTCTCGACATCTTCGGCAAGATTGGCCTCATCGAACATCTTTCCTCGCAACGCGCGAACGGCCTGCGATCGATGATCCGGCGTATCAAGAGCGAAGCCGAAGGGCGCCTGCCCGCCTGACAGGCCAAAGAGTTAGGGGAGGCAGTGTGTCAGTTTTTCAATGAAATACTGAAACATCCAAAAAAGCCGGCCTGAACCGGCCGGCCTTCATGACACAACTCAGGTGCTCGCTTGCGCGTTCCCGATGCCCCGTGGGGCGCCCGGATCACTTGCCGCGACGCTTCCGACGCTGTCCGAGACCCATTTCCTTGGCGAGCCGCGAGCGCGCCTCCGCGTAGGCCGGTGCGACCATCGGATAATCCGCGGGCAAATCCCACTTGTCGCGGTATTCTTCCGGCGAAAGGTTGTGGTGCGTCATCAGATGCCGCTTCAACGACTTGAAGGTGCCGCCGCATTCGAGACATGTGATCTGGTCGTCCTGCACCGACTTTCGGACCGAAACCGCAGGCTTCGGCTTTTCCACCGGGACGACCACCGGCGCAGGAGCCGTGGTGTTGTTGAGAGCCGAATGCACGTCGGCTATGAGCGTCGGCAGCTCGGCAACCGGAACCACGTGGTTGCTTACATAGGCGGCAACGATCTCCGCCGTAAGCTCAACCAGGAGTTCATTGCTCGTACCGAGCGAAGTCTCTGTCATTTCTTTCTCCTATCGGAATCCAGCGACGAAACCTGAAACAGAGTTTCAGGGGGAGGATGTACAAAATGCCGTCGATCAGCGCTTGCCGCCTCGGAACCGACCGCTATCTCGCAATGGAGACTGCGGTTCTGCCGCAGCATCAAGGCTCGAATTGCGAGAGGCAAGATCCGTCACCAAGGCGCCAAATCGGCCGACACCTCAAAGCAACGGACAAGCATCACAACTCAGGCTGGAATTTCAATTTAAAGTATTTTCCACGACGACACTTTGCATTTACTGCATTAACACTGATCGGCCAAAAGTCCAAACATAAATTTATCGGCCTGCAGCAACTTTATTCCGAGTTGCTAAAATTGTCACGCTCGGGAAAATTGTCCTCAAATACAGAGTCAGAAATGCTGCCGGTCAATGACGGCGCGCCTCTTCCTTATGGGGAAGCTGATCTATCACGGATCGTTTTGACATCCTGTAGCCCGCTTGATGCGCGGCTTTTGCCAATAAATGGGCCGAGATCGGTGCCGTCAGCACGAAGAAGACAAATCCCGCAAGTGCCCGCACGAAGACAGCGGCATCGAGCGAATGCAGCCCGGCCGCAAAGAGCAGCAGACCCGAACCGACGGTACCGGCTTTCGAGGCCGCGTGCATGCGGGTGTAAAGGTCGGGGAAGCGGACGAGACCAACCGCGGCAAGCACCGAGAAGCAGGCGCCGACAACCATGATCAGCGCAACAACATAGGCAATGATTTGCAGAGCCATCAACGCGCTCCCTTGCGTTTGCGGCGCCCGGCCTGTCCCGCGCGCGGACGCGTCGACGAGGGCTTTGCCTGGGGCATCTCCGTTGCGCCCGGCGCCCTGCGCTCCGGCGAGAGACCGCGCGCCAGGATGAAGCGGGCGAAAGCGACGGTCGCAAGAAAGCCGACGAGCCCGAGGGCGATCGCGATATCGATGTAGAGATAGAAGCCGGTCCTCACGGCGATCACCGCGATCAGGCCGATCGCAATCGCCACCAGCATATCGAGGCCCAGCACCCGGTCCGGAAGCGTCGGCCCGCGAATGATGCGCAGCACCGTCAGCAGCAGCGCGAGAGAGAGAAGCACGAGCGCCACACCGGACGCTGCGCTCAGGACTGCAGCGGGCGTCATCGTTCGAAGGCCTCCCGAATTCGACGCTCGAAGCCGTTGGCTATGTCTCGCCGCAAAGCTCCCGGATCGGCGCAATCGAGCGCATGGACGTAGAGGGTCCTGCGATCGTCGGAAACATCCACCGACAGCGTACCCGGCGTAAGTGTGATCAGATTGGCGAGCAGCGTTATCTCGAAGTCACTCCTGAGCGCGAGCGGATAGGCAAAAATGCCGGGCTTCAGCGCCATGTTCGAGCGGAGAACCAGAACCGCGACCTTCGTTGCGGAAATCGCGAGCTCCTTGAAAAACAACGATGCGAGCAGCAGGAGCCGCAACGGTCTCAGCGGGTAAGCCACGGGGCGCAGCTCACGCCGGATCAACCAGAGCGACAAGGCGCCGGCTGCGAAGCCCAGCAGGAGGTTCGCGGGCGTGAAGCTGGCGCTGATTGCCCCCCAGACAAGCGTAAAGACCAGGTTGGTCAGCAGGAATTTCATTGCGGACCTCCTGCGGGAAAGACTGAATTCAGGTAAGCGGACGGCTCCGCAAGACCGGCTGCAGCGCTCTGGATCATCGCAAGCAGCGGTTCGGGATAGAGGCCGAGCGCAAGCGCCAGAAGCGTAAGTGCTGCAAGCGGACCCAAGGCCGCCGCGGACAGGCGGGCGGGGCCGTCGGCCGCTTGGGGGATTGCGCTGTCTCGCCAATAGGCCAGGAGGAAAAGGCGGCCGGTGGCAATCATTGTGAAGAAGCCGACGAGAAGGAGCGCGGCGGCAAGCCACCAGGCGCCGATATCGATGGCCGCCTTCACCAGCATGACCTTCGGCCAGAAGCCGGAAAAGGGCGGTAGGCCCGAAACTGCGAAGCACAGCATCAAGGTCAACGCCGCAAACCCCGCATGCTTGCGGTAAAGGCCCGCGAGCGTTGCGATCGAGCTGTCCGCACCGAGGCGCATGGCGATCCCAGAGGCGAAATAAAGGCCCGTCATCACCAGCATCGAATGAAGCGCATAGAAGATCGCGCCGCCGATGCCGCCCGGTCCGCCGATCGCTATGCCCGCAAGCATCGAGCCGATGCCCGAAACGACGAGGTAACCGAGAATGCGACGAAAATCCGTTTGCGCGAGCGCCCCGAGAACGCCGACCATCATCGTCAGGGCACCGACGAGCGCCAGGACGAAGCTCAATTCCTCCCTTTCGATCGGGAAGAGCATGACCGTCACCCGGATCAACGCATAAATACCCACCTTGGTGAGCAGGCCGGCAAAGAGCGCCGACACGACGACGCGAGGGGTATGATAGGAAGCAGGCAGCCAGAAGTTCAAAGGAAATGCGGCCGCCTTCATGCCGAAAGCAAGAACATAGAGTCCGACCAAAGTCATCAACGGCGCATTGACGCGCAGATCGTCGGCCTTGCGCGCGATGTCGGCCATATTGAGCGTGCCGAACACGGCGTAGAGGAAGCCGGTAGCGACGAGGAACAGCGTCGTTGCGACCAGGTTCAAAAAGCCGTACTTCACCGTCCCGTCGATCTGCCCGCGCTCGGAGCCGAGGACTAGAAGCCCGAACGACGAAATCAGCAGGACCTCGAACCAGACATAGAGGTTGAAGATATCCCCTGTGAGGAACGCTCCCGAAACGCCGGCCATCAGCAGCATCAGCAGCGGATAGAAACCATAGCGCCGGCCGCTGTCGTTGATATCGGCCAGCGAAAAGATGCCGGCGGCAAGAGCGACCAAGGCTGCCACCAGCGCAAAGAGCGCACCGGTCAGGTCGACCGTGAAGGCGATACCGAACGGCGGCAGCCAGCGGCCCATCACCATGGTCGTCGGCCCGTTTCTTGCGACGTGATCGAGCAGCGCCACGTCGATCAACACCAGCACGGTCAGGCTCGCAAGCGCTATCGCGGGCTGGAGGCCGGACCAGCGACGAAGCATCACCAAGAGCGCGCCGACGGCCAGACACCAGGCGACGGGCAGAACGACGAGCCATTCGACGGCCGACGCCGGGTCCAGCATCAGGGCTGCGGAAAGGTCGACGGGAGCGGGGGTGGAAACGGCCATGGTGCGTCAGTATCCCAGTGGCGGCGCCGGCTCGTTCACCGGTTCCGCAACACGCATCTCGTCGGTGTTGTCTGTCGCGAGGTCTTCGTAGGCGCGCCAGGCGAGAACGAGGAGAAAGGCGAAGAAGGAGAAGGAAATCACGATGGCGGTCAGGATCAACGCCTGCGGCAAGGCATTCGCCGCCGGACCTGAAAGCACATCGGCGCCCTCGGCTATGACCGGCGGTACGTCGCGCGTCAGGCGGCCGCCGGTGAAGATCAGAAGGTTCACCGCATTTCCCAGGATCGCCACGCCCAGGAGGACGCGGATGATGGATTTCGACAGAAGCAGGTAAATGGCGACGGTGAAGAAAAAAGTGACCAGCAGCGAAAACCAGGTCTCCATCAGGCGCCCCCTCTTTCTTCAAGCGACAGCGCGATCGAGCTGATCGCACCGACCACGACCAGGTAGACCCCCGTATCGAAAAGCATGACCGTGGAGAGCGGAACTTCGACGCCGAGAACGGAGGGATATATCCACAGACCGGTCATGAACGGCACCCGCGCGAAAATTGACACCAGTCCGGCTACGGTGGCGGCGAAGAGGCCGGCGCCCGCGATAGCCATCGGGTGGAAGAATATCGCCCGCCGCACCGTCTCCACGCCGTGGGCGATGCCGTAGATCGCCAGCGCCGAAACGGCGATCAATCCGCCTATGAAGCCGCCTCCGGGCTCGTTGTGGCCGCGCAGCAGGACGAAGATCGAAAAGAGCATCATCAATCCGGCGAGGAAGGGCGCAACGGTCCGAAAAATGATCGACTTCATACCGGCTCCTTCGCGTTCGCATCAGCGGCCGCGATCTCGCGCGTTTCGCCGCGTCTCAACGATCCCGCCCGCAACCGCACGAGGGAAAGGATGGACAGACCCGCAACCAGCACGACGGCAATTTCGCCGAGCGTATCCGTGCCGCGGAAGTCGACGATGATGACGTTGACCACGTTCGCGCCGTGCGCGATCGATTTCGAATAGAGATTGAAGAAGTCCGTCAGCGTCGAATCGAACGGCACGCCGGTAACCCGGAGGAGGAAGAGGCCGAATCCCATTCCGCAGGCGAGCGCGATCGCGAAATCGGGAAGCTTTTGTCTGAGTGGTCGGTGATCCGAGGGAGACAGCCGAAGCCGGGTCATCACCAGTGCCAGCACGACGACGGACAGCGTCTCTATCATGAACTGGGTGAAGGCGAGATCCGGAGCGCCGTAAAGCAGGAAAAGCATCGCGACGGCGAAGCCCTGAATTCCGAGCGAGACGATCGCCGTCAGCCGGTCAACCGCAAGCACCACGGCGAAGAGCCCAAGCACGGCGATCGCCATGATCGCGAATTCGTGCAGCGGAACGTCGCCCGGAAAGAAAGGTGCGCGCGGGAATTCGCCGTAGCGCAGCGGCAATGCGAGCATTACGGTAGCGACGAGCAGGAAGGTCACGGTCATGTAGTTATCGAGACGGCCGCCTTGCAAACGGCGGGTCGCGGCGACCGCAAACCGCACGAGGCCGCGTATGAACTGGTCGAAGCCTCGATCCGGTCCCCAGCCGATATCGGCAAGGATCACCGCCATGGCTGCGCGCAGCCGCGTCAGATTGAGGAACAGAACGACGCCGACCGCCAGCGTCACAACCGAGAGCAACAGCGGCACGCCGATATGCGGTGCGAGCGAAATCGTCACGGTTCTCGGCTCGCCGGCAACGGCCGAGGCCATGGGCGAGGTCACGAACCGATGAACCAGGCCCGACATCAGCGCTATGGAAAGGCCCTTCGCCGCCAGGATAGCCGGGCCGATCCAGAGGAGCACCGGTGCCTCATGGGCATGCCTCGGCGTATCGACCTTCGGGCCGAGAAACGGTTTTAGTGCGATCGCGAAGCCGACGGCGAACATCAGGCCGTTGCCGAGGATGGTCAAAGCCGCGAAGACCATCGACCGACGATCGAAACCGGAGAGTGCGGCGTAGATTTCCTCTTTCGCAAGGAACCCGAAAAAGGGCGGCAGGCCGCCCATCGACAGGGCCGCCGCAAGAGCTATGACGAAGGTCAAAGGCATGGCGCTGCGCAGGCCGCCGAGCTTCGTCAGGTCGCGCGTGCCGGTTTCATGATCGATGATGCCGGCCACCATGAACAGCGCTCCCTTGAACAGGGCATGCGCCACCAAGTAAAGCACTGCGGCTTCGATGGCGTAGGGCAGGCCGAGCCCGGTCAGCATGACCAGCAGACCGAGCGACGACATGGTCGTATAGGCCAGCATCATCTTCAGGTCCGTCTGGCGCACCGCCAGGGCGGCTCCGGCGACGAGCGTCGTCACGCCGAAGAGCGGCAACAGGACCTGCCACTCCGTCGTGCCGCCGAGCACCGGGTTGAGCCGCATCAGAAGATAGACGCCCGCCTTCACCATCGTCGCCGAGTGCAGATAGGCCGAAACGGGCGTCGGCGCTTCCATGGCGTTCGGCAGCCAGAAGTGAAACGGAAACTGTGCCGACTTGGTGAATGCGCCGCCGAGGACGAGGAGCAACGCCGCGAGATAGAACGGGCTTTGCTTCAGTTCGTCGCCGAAGGACAGGAGCAGCGAAAATTGCGTGACGCCGCTTATGTTCCACAGGATGAGGAGCCCGGCGAGCAAGGCAAGCCCGCCTCCCCCCGTCACGACCAGAGCCTGCAAAGCCGCGCGGCGCGCCGCCTCGCGGCTGTGATCGAAGCCGATCAGCAGGAACGAAGTGATCGACGTCAGCTCCCAGAACACGAAGAGCATCAGAAAGCTGTCCGAGACGACGAGCCCCTGCATCGAGCCCATGAACATCAGGATGAACGAAAAGAAGCGGCCCTGGTCGGGATGCCCCTTCAGATATCCACCCGAATAGAGGACGATCAATGTCCCGATGCCCGAAATCAGAAGCGCGAAGGTCAGTGACAAGCCGTCGATCAGCCAGGAGAAGCTGACGTTGAAGGACGGTATCCAGATATAGCCGCCGGTAACGATCTCGCCAGCGGCGACTTCCGGAATGAAGCCTGCGAGATGCGCGAAGATGGCGAGTGGCGCAAGCGCCAACAACCAGGCGGCATTCCCGCCGAGAAGCCGGGTCAGGGCCGGTGCGACGACGGCCGCAGCGAAGGGAAGACCGAGGGCCAGGAATGTCAGCGCCGCGGCATCCATCGTATCGACACGCTCCTTCTCATTGATCTTTCAGTCAAGCTTTAACCGGACATAGAAGAAGGGCGGGCCTGCCTCAAGGGAAATCGGCCGCGGTGTGAGGTTATGCCACGTTTATACTATGTAGAGGGCAGCGGCTTCGCCCCGACCCCGATCGGGATCCTGTTCAAAAACGCGGAGGTCCTGGCACTGACCCCATTTGTGCCCAAGCCGATGCCATCCTATATATCCGCTGCAATCGAAAGGAGCGCAGCCATGTCCGAAAACCGGGTGCCGAAGATTTCGAAGACGAACGAGGAGTGGCGGGCAGCACTGACGCCCGAGCAGTACCGCGTCACACGCGAACATGGTACCGAACGTCCCTTCACGGGCCCCTTCCTCGACAATAAAAAGCATGGCACCTACAAATGCGTCTGTTGCGGCCGCGCGCTGTTCCGCTCGGACACCAAGTTCGATTCCGGCTGCGGCTGGCCAAGCTATTTCGCCCCGGTCGATCCGGACGCGATCGCCGAATATGTGGACCGCTCGCACCTCATGGTCAGGACGGAGATTCGCTGTGCCGATTGTGACGCCCATCTCGGCCATGTCTTCCCCGACGGGCCTCCTCCAACGGGCCTGCGCTACTGCCTGAACGGCACCGCGATGACATTCGAGGAGGATTGACCACTTGGGGCCTGTTCCGGCGGCACGTCGCAGCATGCGTGTAGTCTATCGCATGCCCTTAAACCCGGAACGATTCGAAGATAAGATGATACAGCAGTTCAAAGCCGTTGCGGCGGCCCTCGCGCGTCCAGGAAGAAAGCGTGCGGCGCGTTGAGAACAAGCGGCAGGTCGAACGAAGCCGAGAGGACGCCCCGCATGCGCCGTGCCTTTATCGCATCTCTGCTCCTCCTGACGCTTGCCTCGCCCGCTGTCGCCGAGGACGACTGGCACCCTTACGCCAATCCCCGCTTCGGTTACACGGTCGACATCCCGCCCGGGTTCGAAATGGGCCTTGAGGCCGATAATGGCGACGGCGTCAGATTTCACGCCGATGACAATGGCGCGACGCTCATGGTTTTCGGCACCCATCCGCCGGATGGAGACTTCGAAACCGACGTCGCTGAAAGGATCGGCTACGAGAAGCAGGAGGACTGGCGAATCATCTTCTCGCGCGTCACGCCCGCCTGGGCAAGCTTTTCCGGGGCGCGCGAGAGCGACGTTTTCTATACGCGGGCGATTGCGCTCTGCGACGGCAGCGCCGCCTATTTCAGGCTCCAATATCGCAAGAGCAACCTGACCAGTTTCGATGGGGTCATCTCGCGCATGGCCTCAGCGCTAAGGCCGTCGGAAGAATGTCAACCTGCAGTAGACTGAAGCTGCAGCTTTGGACCTAGAGCCCTTCAGGGTTAAATGGAAGCAGTTCTGCCGGAGCAGGTTTTCGTCAGGGCAGAGGCGATCGGCGAAGGGCGTACCCGGATGTACGTCCGAGACGATCTCCTCTGATCCTGGCGCAAAGATGCCCGGCCCTGCGGGTTGGCTGAAACGGGGCCTGATCGGCCGGCCGGCTTGAACGTATTAAGCTAAGATACGGCGGCGCCGCTGATGCAGGTCAAGACTGCGGAATAGTGCACAGCCGCTCCCGTGACCACGAAGCCGTGCCAGATGGCGTTCTGGAAGCGAAGACGCTCCCAGACATGGAAGATGACCCCGATCGAATAGATGACGCCACCAATGACGATCAGAGTGAGCGTCGTCGCGCTCAAGGCGGAAAACAGGGATTTCGCGGCAAGCAGACCGCTCCAGCCCATTGCGAGATAGAGCAAGATCGCCAGCCGATCGAAGCGCCCGGGCAGGAGGCACTTCATGGCAATGCCCGCGGCTGCGATAAGCCAGATGGCGACCAGCATCGAGAAGAGGAACGGATCATCCCAGCCGCGCTGCAGAAACGGCGTGTAGGTTGCAGCGATCAGCACGAAGATCCCGGAGTGGTCCAGCCGACGCAGGAGCCACTTGGCCCGGCCGACCGGAAAGAGATTATAGACGAATGAGATCGACAGGGCGGCGATGAGCCCGCCGCCGTAGATCGAAGCCGCGGCCAATTGCCCGGACGTACTCCAGACGGTGGCGTAAAAGATCAGGGCGGTAACACCGACGAGCGCCGCCGAAAGGCCGATCCCGTGGACGATCGCGTCGGCTATCATCTCCGATCGGTCATAGTCCCATTTGACACCGGCAACCTTCACGCGGCCCCTCCCGCTCCGCTTCCGATATCCGTCTGCAGCCTACAGCAGCAACGAAATACCTCATGCTCGATTATGGCGGCTTCAAACAGCTCGAAACGCCGCACAAGATCACCATGGTTTCCGTTCATCCTGCCACAGTGCAGCGACACGGCAAAGCACCAGGATCGGGCGAAAGCATCAACTTTTGCAACGCATTACAACAAATACCGCACCCTCCGCCGGAGCGTGCGGGAAACGGCTTGCGCCGAAGCAGATGGGAGTTGAGGTGCTTATCTCCCGCCGGTCGCGATCTCGGCGGCGCAGGTCTGACAGAGCGGCGCATGCGGCACGGCGCGCAACCTTTCCGGGGATATGGCATCGCCGCAACGCACACAGATGCCGAAGGTTCCTGCTTCGATGCGGTTGAGCGCAGCGTCGATCGCGCGAATTTCGCCCTGGCCCGCCAGGCCGAGTCCTTCCAGGACCTCGTCGCTCTCCCGTTCCGTTACGCGATCCGGCACGTCGGCATTCATCGGCTGCTCGAGATCTTCCTCTATCTGCACCAGCCGGCCATGAAGTTCGCGTTTGCGGCGCAAAAGCTGTTCGCGAAAGTCGTCAAGCGCATACTTATCCATTGCGTGACTCCTTCGGATCGCGGCGCAGGTGGCCTGCACCGCTCCCTTTTATTCCCAGTATTACCGGTCGACGAGAACCGCGCAGGGGCAATGGCTGACGACGCGGCTGGCGGTCGACCCGATGAAATAATCGATCAGCCCCGGGCGGTGGGACGCGATGATCACCAGGTCGGCATTTTCTTCCTCGGCGAGGGCGTTGATGCTGCCGGCAGCTCCGCCGGTGCGGATTTCAACCCGTCCGTTGATGCCATGCTTGGTCTTCAGTGCCTCCAGGGTCTTGACCGCATGCTTGCGCGATTCCTCGATCATCTCCAGCGGAAAATCGACGATCATGTAGCCTTGTGCATAGGCGTTGAGATCCTCGACGACATTGAGGAGAATAATCTCTCCCCCCTCATCGATCAGTTTCTCGGCGATGCCAAGGACGGACTCGCCGTGCTCCAGCTGATCCATGGCGATCGGCACGATGATCTTCTTGTACATGCTGCACGTCCTTTTCCTATGTTACCACGTCGCACGCCGAATGCGACGGCCCCTGGCTCCCGATCCAGACGGAAACCACTTCGCGCACCCCGTCCTGCGCCGGACCGACATTGAACGGTGACGGCTGCCCGAGCTTTGACTTGGATCAAAGTGACGGCCCCTCTGCTCCCATCGCTCCCACCGTTAAAGGTAGCGCGGCCGCGACGACTGTCAACGTTAATCGAACACAACATCAAGTAATGTAAGAGCTTTCGCGAACCTGTTTACGTGCTCATATTGGATTGGGGCAGCAGATCACAGTCTCGGGCGTAGCCCTCCCGCTGTCCGAAAAGGCGAATAGGATGAAGGACACCTCGCAACCGAAGCCGCAGGCCAGCGCTTCCGCCGATCATGCGACCGCGATGCCCGCTTATGTCGATCGGTCGCATCTTGTCGTCAGCGACCTGGAGACGGTCTCGTCCTGGTACCAGCGGATCATCGGTCTGTCGCCCATCGAGACGAACATGAGCGGCGTGACGCTCGGCGTGGCCGGAAGACCACTCCTGACGTTGACGAGCGACGGCAATGCCGCAAGGGCTCCGCGAAATGCACCTGGTCTCTTCCATCACGCATTCCTGGTTCCGGACCGCACCGAACTCGGACGCTGGCTCGTGCATGCCGCCGAGAACGGGGTGCAGTTGCAGGGAGCCTCCGATCACCTCGTCAGCGAAGCAATCTATCTCGCCGATCCGGAGGGTAACGGAATCGAGATCTACCGCGATCGCCCGCGCGCCGAATGGAACTACGGAGCGGACGGCTTGGTGGCAATGAACACGCTGCCGCTGGATCTGCAGGCACTCTACGACGAGGTGCCGAAGAACAACTGGGACGGCCTGCCGGCCGGCACCGCGATCGGTCACATCCACCTCCAGGTCTCGGATATCCCGCAGGCGGACGGTTTTTTCCGCGATGCCCTGGGGCTCGACCTCATGGCGCGTTACCCTGGAGCCAGCTTCTTCGCGACGGGCAAGTACCATCACCACGTGGCGGCCAATATCTGGAATTCGCGCGGAGCGCCGAAACGGCAGGGCAACATGACCGGTCTCGCCGACTATACGATCCGCTTCCGGGACCCGGCGGCCCTCGACGCCGCGATCCAGAAGCTCGAAGCGCTCGAAATAGCCGTGGACAGGCAGGGCGACACGCATGGCCTAACCGATCCGTGGGGCATCGGCCTGAAGCTTTCAGCCTGACCGAAGGAACGTGCCGGCGAGGCACCTCGCATGCGATCGCCTTCAGCGCGGGAGGTCGCAGAGCATGGCAACCAGCCGCATGACGAGCGGGCGGACGATCAGAACGCAGACGAAGGCAACCGGCATGGCAAAGGCGTAAGCGCCGATTACACGTGCCGGATAGCCCTGATCGACGCCGCTATTTGCAGCGACGATCACGCTGGACATCAGCAGAGCCATGATCGCCGACATGAAAAAGGCGAAGACGACCGGGATCGCTCGCGGCGAGAGCTTCCGGCGTCGCGCCGCATAGGGCCGCACCATCGTGTCTTCAGACATGTCATTCTCCTTGAAGGCTCGGAATTGCCGCCACTATACCGACGGCGCCTGGCCGCGGTAGCGCGTTGCCGCCTGATTCAGTTTTAGGTAAAACTATCGAATGACGATCAGCATTCAATGGAATACATTATGGACACATTACGTGGCATCGAGAGCTTCGTTCGAAGCGTCGAAGAAGGCAGTATCGCCGCGGCGGCCCGCAGGCTTGCAATCACACCGGCCGCCGCCAGCCAGAACATTGCGCGACTCGAGCGCGTGCTGGGCGTCCGGCTTCTCAGCCGAACCACGCGGCAACTGGGGCTGACAGAGGCCGGAAAGATTTATTACGACCGCGTGCACGGCGTAGTCCATGACCTCGAACAGGCCGCGGCCGTGGTCTCGGCGCTCAACGAGGAGCCGCGGGGGCAACTGAAGATTGCCTCCTCGGTTGCCTTCGGCCGTCACGTTATCGCGCCCTTGGTGCCATCATTCGCGGCGCGGTACCCGGACGTTTCGATTGAACTGGTAATCACAGACCGCAGCATCGACCACATCGGCGAAGGCATCGATATCAGCGTCCGCTTCGCCCAGCAGCTCGAACCCGGGCTTATCGCCCGCAAGATCGGCTCGGTGCCCCTGATCATCTGTGCCGCGCCCTCCTACATCGCGCGGCGTGGCCGGCCGGAAACGCCGGAAGATCTGCGGCACCACGATTGCCTCGTCTACCGCTTCGCGGTCAACGGCCGGCTGTTCCGCTGGGCGTTCATACGCGACGGTCTGCGCTTCGAACCCGAACTGCGCCCCACCATCGTCAGTAATGACATCGACACACTGGCCCAGATGGCGATCGCCGGCGCCGGCGTCACCCGGCTCGGCACGTTCATCGCCAAACCGATCCTAGAACAGGGCCTGCTCGTGCCGCTCTTCAGCGGCGATCCAGCGCAAGGAACTGCCAGAATCGATCACGAGCCGCTGGAGTTCTATGCCTGCTTCCTCGACCGCCAGGCAGAGACGCCGAAGATACGTGCCTTCATCGACCACGCGGTGCAATCGCTGAAGGGCCGGTGGTGACCGGCCTTTGCGCTTGATCGCCGGCAACGCGCCCTCTATCTCAATGTCTCCCTTGTAGCGTTGCCGCGCATCGCCGGATGCGCATGGACCGCTGCAGCACTTTGAATTGCTGTATGGCTCCCGAATCGAGTACCCGCCAGGGAAACATGCAGCAGGACCGATCCCGGAGATATGCCTTGTCCGTATTCAAGAACCTGCCCGCCGCACCCGTCGCCCCGAAAAAGCCGGTTGCGGATACCCGCCACGGCATGACCCGCAGTGACGATTACGCCTGGCTAAGGTCCGAAAACTGGCAGGCCATGTTCAAGGATCCGTCGATCCTCGATCCCGAGATCCGCCGCCATCTGGAGGCAGAGAATACCTATATGAACGCCGCGATGGCGGACACGAAGGACCTGCAGAAGACGCTGTTTGCCGAAATGCGCGGCCGGATCAAGGAAGACGATTCATCGGTTCCGATGAAGGATGGCCCTTTTGCCTACGGGACGTCCTACGTCACCGGCGGCGAGCATCCGCGCTATTTCCGGATCCCGCGCGAGGGTGCAGCGGGCGACGAGACGATCCGCCGGGTGCTGCTCGACGGCGACAGGGAGGCTGAAGGGAAAGCCTATTTCCGTATCGCCGGACTCGACCATTCGAGCGACCATTCCCGCGGAATCTGGGGGTACGACGACAAGGGGTCGGAATATTTCACGCTGAAGGTGCGCGACCTTTCGAACGGCGAGGACCTTCAGGACCTGCTCGAAAATACGGGTGGCGGCGGCGCCTGGGCACCGGACGGCAAGAGCTTCTTCTATACCGTGCTCGACGAGAACCACCGGCCATCGAAGATCTTCCACCACGTCATCGGCACGCCGCAGTCGGAAGACCGGCTGGTTTATGAGGAGCCCGATGCCGGCTTCTTCATGTCTGTCGGCAGTTCGCTCCTCGATGATTTCATCTATATCGACATCCATGACCACGAGACGAGCGAGTACCGGCTCATCCCGACCAGAGACCTTGCTGCGGAACCAAGAATCGTGGCGGAGCGCGTAACCGGCCTTGAATATTCCATGACCGAGGGCGGCGACGTCTTCTACATTCTTACCAATGCCGACGGCGCCAAGGATTTCAAGATCATGGAAGCGCCGGTGGAAGCGCCGCAGAAGGAAAACTGGCGCGAGGTCGTGCCGCACAAGCCGGGAACGCTGATCCTCAGCCATATGGCCTATGCCCGCCATCTGGTCTGGCTGCAGCGCCGCAACGGACTGCCGGAAATCGTCATCCGCGACCGCCGAACCGGCGAGGAGCACGCCATCGCATTCGCCGAGGAGGCCTATTCTCTGGGGCTTTCCGGTGCGGCCGAATACGACACCGACATCATCCGTTTCTCCTATTCGTCGATGACGACGCCTTCTCAGCTTTTCGACTACGACATGCAGACCCGCAGGCGCACGCTGCTCAAGACGCAGGAAGTCCCCTCCGGCCACGATCCGGACGACTATGTGACCCGCCGGGTCTTCGCTCCGGCGCACGACGGCGAGCAGGTGCCGGTCACCCTGCTCTATCGCAAGGATACACCGCTCGACGGATCCGCCCCTTGCCTGCTCTACGGGTACGGTGCCTATGGCATCACCATTCCCGCCAGCTTCAACACCAACTGCCTGTCGCTCGTCGACCGCGGCTTCGTCTACGCGATCGCCCATATCCGCGGCGGCAAGGACAAGGGCTTCCACTGGTACGAAGACGGCAAGATGGCGAAGAAGACCAATACGTTCAAAGACTTCATTGCAGCGGCCGACTATTTGAATCAGGAAAAGTTCACCTCCTACGCGAACATCGTCGCCGAGGGCGGCTCGGCTGGAGGCATGCTGATGGGCGCCATCGCCAATATGGCGCCGGAGAAGTTCCGCGGCATCATCGCCGCTGTGCCCTTCGTCGACGTGCTCAACACGATGCTGGACGACACGCTGCCGCTCACACCGCCGGAATGGCCAGAATGGGGGAATCCGATCGACAGCCCGGAGTTCTATGGCATCATTGCGAGCTACTCGCCCTACGACAATGTCGGTGCCAGGCCGTATCCCGCCATTCTGGCGCTCGGGGGCCTGACCGATCCGCGCGTCACCTATTGGGAGCCGGCGAAATGGGTGGCGAAGCTGCGCGAGCAGACGACCGGCAGCGAACCGATCCTCCTCAAGACCAACATGGACGCGGGCCACGGCGGCGCTTCCGGGCGCTTTCAGCGGCTGGAGGAGATCGCCTTCGAATATGCCTTCGCCATCAAGGTTGCGGGCAGGATGTAAAGGGCAGAGCCGATGCCGGTCTATGTAGCACTGCTCAGGGCCGTCAATGTGGGCGGCACCGGCAAGCTGGCGATGGCAGACCTGAAGGCCGCCTGCGAAGGGCTCGGCTTCGCGGGCGCCAAGACCTATATCCAGAGCGGCAACGTCGTTTTTCGCTCTGACCTGCCTGAGCCCGCAGTGCAGGCGAAACTCGAACAGGCGCTAGCGGCGAAAATGGGCAAGTCACCGGGGGTCTTGCTTCGCAGCCGCCGCCAACTGGAGGACGTCTCGGCCAAAGCGGAGCGGTTTCTCGATGCCAAGCCGAATTTGCTGCTGATCACCTTCCTGCCCGATCCGCCTCCCGACGACGCGCTGGACAAGCTGGTGGCACCTGATGGAGAAGAGGTGCGGATCGACGGGCGTGAAATCTATATCCACTATCCGAACGGATCGGGACGATCGAAGCTTAAGCTTCCGGCGCTCAAACCCGGCACGGCGCGCAATCTCAACACGATACGCAGGCTGGCGGAAATGGCAGCCGGGATGGAAGACGGTTCCTGACGTCACGGCGACGGCGGCCGCCTATGGCCGAAACCTCGCGAAAAGGGCGAGGCTCGTGTAGACTTGCTGCGAAAGGGCGGCCGACTTCCGGCGTGCCGCTGTATCGTAATGACTTCCGTTCCAACGCAGCCAATTTCAAAGATGACAGCATTCCGCTTCGACAACAGCTACGCACGACTGCCGGCCAATTTCTACGCCCGTGTGGAGCCGACGCCGGTCGCGGAACCGTGGCTGATCAAGCTCAACCGTCCGCTTGCCGGAGAGCTTGGGCTCGACGCCGAAGCGCTCGAACGCGACGGCGCGGCGATCTTTTCGGGTAATCTTGTCCCCAAAGGCGCCGAACCGCTCGCCATGGCCTATGCAGGCCACCAGTTCGGGACTTTCGTGCCGCAGCTCGGCGACGGACGTGCAATCCTGCTCGGAGAGGTGATCGACGCCGGCGGGCGGCGACGCGATATCCAGCTCAAGGGAGCCGGCCAGACGCCCTACTCCCGCCGCGGCGACGGACGGGCGGCGCTCGGGCCCGTCCTGCGCGAATATATCGTCAGCGAGGCGATGCATGCGCTCGGCGTGCCGACGACCCGTGCGCTGGCTGCCACGGTCTCCGGCCAGCCCGTCTACCGCGAACAGATCCTGCCAGGTGCCGTCTTCACTCGGGTCGCGGCAAGCCACATCCGGGTCGGCACGTTCCAGTTCTTCGCGGCACGCGGCGACGTTGAGTCGATAAGGACGCTCGCGGATTATGTGATCGACCGTCATTATCCGGAGCTGAAGACGAATGAGAAACCCTATCTCGCACTCTTCAAGGCGGTCGCGGCACGCCAGGCTGCACTGATCGCGCGCTGGCTGCATGTCGGCTTCATCCATGGGGTGATGAATACCGACAATATGACGGTTTCGGGCGAAACGATCGATTTCGGCCCCTGTGCCTTCATGGACGATTACGATTCGAAAGCCGTGTTCAGTTCGATCGATCAGTTCGGCCGCTACGCTTATTCCAACCAGCCGGCGATCGGTCAATGGAATCTCGCCCGCCTGGCCGAAACGCTGGTGACGCTGTTCGATCCCGTGGCCGACACGGCCGTGAACCTCGCCAACGACGCTCTTGGCGAATACGGAACGATCTTCCAGAAGCATTGGCTCGACGGCATGCGGCGCAAGATCGGCCTGTTCACGGACGAAGACGAGGATCTCGATCTCGTACAGTCGCTGCTGACGCTCATGCAGAACGGGAAAGCGGATTTCACCCTCGCCTTCCGCCGCCTGGCGGCATCGGCGGAAAACGCCGCCGCCGATAAGGAGCTTGCAAGCCTGTTCGAAGAACCGCAGGCACTCTCACCCTGGCTCGAGCAATGGCGCCGGCGGGTCGAACGCGAGCCGCCGCCGGCAACCGAACGCGCTGCCGCGATGCGTTCCGTCAATCCCGCCTTCATTCCGCGCAACCACCGGGTGGAACAGGCGATCGCTGCGGCAACCGAAGACGCGGATTTCTCGCTCTTCGAGGCACTCCTCGACGTGACCTCCAGACCCTACGAGGACCAGCCCGGCCACGCAGCCTATGCCGCTCCCCCCGAGCCGGGCGAGGAAGTGCTGCAGACCTTTTGCGGCACGTGAATATTTGTTTGCAAAGTATTGCAAATAATGGCTCGCCCTCATCCGCCTGCGGGCACCTTCTTCCCGCCTGCGGACAGAGGATTAGGGTGAGACGGGCTCTTCGCCGGATTGCGGCTATTGAAAGACACGCGTCCTGCGTTAGTCTTCACAAACCGTGCACGAAACAGTCGTGCCGACGGCACGTTCTCAACTCGGGAGCTCGAATTGATGCTCATCGTCCTGACCGCCATCGTCTTCGCCGTGATCGGCCTCGCCCTCGGTGCGGGCGGCACACGGCTCCTGCTGCTCGGCGGTAGCCCTTATTACCTCATCGCCGGCCTGGGCTTTCTGCTCACTGCGTTTCTGCTCTTTCGCCGCCGCGCCGCCGCGCTTTGGGTCTATGCGCTGGTCGTCCTCGGGTCGCTCGCATGGGCAATCTGGGAGGTGGGCTTCGATTGGTGGCAACTCGGGCCTCGGGGCGGCGTGATCATCCTGCTCGGGCTGTGGCTGCTAACCCCATGGATCCGGCGACCCCTTGGCTTCGTCAGCCCCACCGGTGAGCACTATGGCGCAAGCGCCTGGCCGCTTGCACTGGCCAGCCTGGTCTCGGTCGGTGTCGCCCTCTATTCGATGACCCAGGACCCACACAATATCCGCGGCGATCTGCCCGGAGAAGTGGCGGAAAACGCGAACCTCGGGGGCAACGTACCGCCGGGCGAATGGCACCAATATGGTCGCACGCCCTTCGGCCAACGTTACTCCCCGCTCGACCAGATCCGTCCGGAAAACGTCGCGAACCTGCAGGTGGCGTGGCAATACCAGACCGGAGACGTGAAGCTGCCCGAAGACGTCAGCGAAACCACCTATCAGGTGACGCCGCTGAAAGTGAAGGACACGCTCTATGTCTGCACGCCGCACAACTGGGCGATCGCCCTCGACGCAGCCACCGGTCAGGAGAAATGGAAATACGATTCCAATTCCGGCATGAACCCGGATCGCCAGCATCAGACCTGCCGCGGCGTCACCTATTGGGCCGATCCGGCCGCAGCGCCCGGCAGCCCCTGCCCCGAGCGCGTCTATCTGCCGACATCGGACGCGCGCCTGATCGCCCTCGACGCGACGAACGGCGAGGTCTGCACCAGCTTCGCCGAGAACGGCGTCCTGCATCTCGAACAGGGCATGAAGCACAACCCCGCCGGCTACTACTATTCGACCTCGCCCCCCGTCGCCGTCGGCGACAGGCTCATCATCGGCGGGGCTGTCAACGACAACTATTCCACCACCGAACAATCCGGCGTGATCCGCGCATTCGACATCAAAACCGGCGCACTCATCTGGAATTGGGACAGCGGGAATCCGGACGTAACGACGCCGCTCCCTCCGGGTCAGACCTACACCACCAATTCGCCGAACAGCTGGTCCGTCTTCAGCTATGACGAGGGGCTCGGCCTCGTCTACATCCCCATGGGCAACCAGGTACCCGACCAGCTTGGCATGGGCCGCAGCGAGCATGTGGAGAAATACTCCTCCTCCATCGTCGCCCTGGACATCAATACGGGCGCGGTACGCTGGGTACGGCAGACGGTGCATCACGATCTCTGGGATATGGACGTACCCGCCCAACCTGCCCTTCTCGACATCACGAGAGAGGACGGGACCGTCGTGCCGGCACTTGTCGGCCCTACCAAGCAGGGCGACATCTATGTGCTCGACCGGCGTAGCGGGGAGCCGATCATCCCGATCGAGGAAGTACCCGCTCCCGGCGGTGCGATCCCCGAGGATTTCACGGCCCCTACCCAGCCCGTCTCAGGTCTCACCTTCATGCCCCCACCGCTTATGGAGCGCGACATGTGGGGGATCAGCATGTTCGACCAGCTTGCGTGCCGTATCGAATTCAGATCGCTGAAATACGAGGGACGCTACACGCCGCCCTCCCTCGAGGGGACGATCGTCTACCCCGGCAATTTCGGCACTTTCAACTGGGGCTCGGTCGCCGTGGATCCGGAGCGCCAGGTGATGTTCGGAATGCCGACCTATCTCGCCTTCACCTCGCGGCTCGTTCCGCGCGACCAGATCGCCCCGAAGGGCGAGGGCGAAAAGGGGAGCGAACAGGGCCTCAACCGCAATGAAGGCGCACCCTACGGGGTCTTTATGGGTCCGTTCCTCGGCCCGCTGGGGATTCCCTGCCAGGCTCCGCCATGGGGCTATGTCGCAGGCGCCGATCTCAGAACCGGCAAGATCGCCTACAAGCACAAGAACGGCACGGTCTACGACATGACGCCGCTGCCGCTGCCCTTCAAGCTGGGCGTTCCGGGCATCGGCGGACCCATGATAACCAAGGGCGGGCTCGCTTTCCTGAGTGCCGCGGTCGATGATTACTTCCGGGCCTACGACCTGACCACGGGTGAGCAGCTCTGGGAAGCGCGGCTTCCGGCCGGCGGCCAGTCGACGCCGATGACCTATACGGTCGGCGACAAGCAGTATGTGCTGATCGTCGCGGGCGGACACGGTTCGGTCGGCACCAAGCCGGGCGACTATGTCATCGCCTATACGCTGCCCTGACGCACGAACCGGAACGGGCGCGCTCGCATGAGCGCGCCCGCAGCGTTTAGGCCATGTCGGCGACGATTCTGCCGATATCTGCGAAGACCGGGTTCAGGTCGTCGAGCGGTGCCTTGGCCTCGCCGGTATAGACGCAGATCAGGATCGGGCCACGGCCCTGCGGCTGCGGCCAGGCCCCGGCGATGTCCGAAACGGCACCGGTCATACTCGTTCCCGTCTTGTCTCCGATCCGCCAGTCCTTGGGCAGGCCCGCCCGAAGGCGCGCATCGCCGGTCTTGTTGGCGACCAGCCAGTCGACGAGCTGCTTGCGTCCTTCTTCCGAAAGGACTGGTCCCAGAACCAGTTTCCCGAGCGTGTCGAGCATGGCGGCCGGTGTGGTGGTGTCGCGCGGATCGCCTTTCCTGGCCTCGTTCAGGTCGGGCTCCGTCCGGTCGAGGCGCGTTGTCTCATCGCCGATCGAGCGCAGCCACGCCGTCAGTCACTGAGGGCCGCCGAAGCTTTCGAGCAGCAGGTTGCCGGCGGCATTGTCGCTGATGGTGATCGCCGCCTCGCAGAGTTCCGCGACCGTCATGCCGTTGCCGCCCACATGCTTTTCCGTCACCGGCGAGTGAGGCAGCAGGACCTCCTTGCCGAAGGTGATCCGCCGGTCGAGCTTTTCCTCCCCGCGGTCGACGCGGGCGAGCGCGCAAGCGGCCGCAAGCGCCTTGAAGGTCGAACACATGGCGAAACGCTCGGTCTCCCGGTGCCCGAACGAGATGTTGGTTTCGGTGTCGAGCACGGCGACGCCGAGGCGTCCGCCGGTACGCTCTTCGAGCTGCCGAAGCCGTTCAGTGACGTCATCCTCCGCCGCGCCGGAGGCAAACGCGGGCGTTCCCAGGACGAATGCCGGATAGAGCATGGCCGACGCGGTCAGCATTACTCGGCGGGTTATGTGCAAAGGCATGTCTTCCTCCGTCTGTGCGGCTCAAGCGCCGAGACATAGCTAAATTATTGATATGGAATATTATTCCCGTCCACTCCGACGGTCGAATCGCTAAAGGGCGATTGCGGCGGGCTTGTGCCCGAAGGTGCGCTCTTCGACACGGAACGAACCCCGGATTCCGCTTTTCCACGGCTTGATCGACGACAGGCGCCGCCCATATAAAGCTCTAGAGACTAGAGCATAGGATGTGATGTTTTCTCGTCCGGAAGGTGCGTAGTTTCAAAGTATTGGAGCAATGGGGCATCGCATGTATACGATCGGCGATCTTTCCCGGCGGACGGGCGTAAAAATCCCGACCATCCGCTATTACGAGCAGATGGGTCTGCTCGCGGCGCCGGAGCGCTCGGAGGGCAATCAGCGACGCTATGAAAAGCGCGAGCTCGAAAGGCTCGCCTTCATCCGCCACGCGCGCGACCTCGGACTTTCGATCGAGGCGATCCGGGACCTTCTGGCACTGAGCGAGCATCCGGAACGCCCCTGCGGCGAGGCGGACCGCATCGCGACCGAACATCTTGCCTCCGTGCGGGAAAAGATTGCCCGGCTCAGAAGGCTGGAGCATGAGCTCGAGCGCATCGTCGCCTGCCATGGCGATCACACGATTGGCGATTGCTATGTGATCCGCGCGCTCGCCGACCACTCGCTGTGCGGAAACGAGCACTGAAATTCCTCGTTGACAAATTCCGGGATTTGGACAATCTACGCGCATGATCAAGAACGCGCCCATTTCCAGCGTATATTTTTGGCTGTTCCGATAGGAGCGGCCTGCTGATCATATTCAACAAGGCCGCCATCAGGCGGCTTTTGTTTTTCACGGCACCTGATGGCGGCAGAGAACCATTAGGAGCCGAGAATGCTGCAGACCGTCACCCCTACCCTTCAGCCCGTTCCATCGGCGCGTGCGCCGATGGTGACGATCCGTTGCGCCAAGCCGCGCGATCTCGCCGAGCTGCGCGAGATGGTCGCCGAGCTTGCCGCCCATCACGGCGATGCCGCAACGATCACCCCCGAACAGCTCGAGCGGGATCTCTTCGGACGCACGCCCTGGATCACGGCGCTGGTCGCAGAAGCCGGCGGCGCGTTGATCGGCTATGCCATTCTCGTTCCGCAATACCGGGCGACCGAAGGTGCCCGCGGCATGGAAATGCACCACCTCTTCGTCCGCCCCGGTCACCGCGGCACCGGCATCGGGCGCCACCTCGTGGCCAAGGCTCGCGAGCAGGCGAAAATGGCGGGCTGCGACTACCTCTCGGTCAGTGCCGCCACCGGAAACTTCCAGGCGCACCGTTTCTACGAGTCCGAGCGCTTCGTGCCGCGCCCGGTAACCGGCATGCGCTACCTGCAGAAACTCGGGTGACGGAGGCCGCGGTTGTTCCGGTTTACAGCGCCGGCAGGGCCTTGAGGTAGGCCGCGATCGCATCGCGGTCGGAGGCCGGCAGTTCCGCCATGTTCTTCTGGACCTCGACCATCGATCCGCCGACCGTGTCGAAATCCGGCGTGAAGCCGGTTTCGAGATAGGAGGCGATGTCGGATGCACTCCAGCCCCCAATGCTCTTCGAAGACGGCGTGATGTCGGGGATTCGGCCTTCGCCTTCGGGATTGGGTGCGCCGGCGAGCCACCGGCCCTCCTCGAAACCGCCAAGCGCATCGCGCGGCGTGTGACATTCGCCGCAATGACCGGGCCCCTCCACGAGGTATTGCCCGCGGGCGAGCTTGGTGTCGGCGGTATTGACCTGGGTACGCGGCTCATCGCTGAGATACAGCAGCTTCCATGCTCCGAGAGCCAGGCGGACATTGTAGGGGAACGCCAGTTCGTGCGGAGGCGTCACGTTGCCGCTCTTCGGCAGCGTCTGCATGAAGCCCCAAAGGTCGTTCACATCCTTCGCGGTCATTCGGATATAGGAGCCGTAGGGGAAGGAGGGATAGAGATGCTCGCCGTCCTTTCCGACGCCGCGCGTCATGGCGTCGCCGAACTCCGCAAGCGTCCAGTTGCCGATGCCAACGGTTTCATCGGGGGAGATGTTCGGCGGATAAAAGGTGCCGAAGGGGCTCTTCAGGGTACGGCCGCCGGCAAGGACGAGCCTCTGGTCGTCCTTGACGCCCGGAGCGGCGTGGCAGCTGACGCAGCCGCCTGCCCAGAAGATCCGTTCGCCATTGGCGAGATCGGCTTCGCCGAGCCCCTCCCAATGGGCGGCCTCCCAACGATCCGGCTTGGTCAGCCACCAGGCGAGACTTCCTCCCGCCACCACCAGCAGGAGCAGACCAGAAAACAGATACCTCGCACGCCGGCCCATGGGCTCCTCTTGAGATCACAAATGCGGAAGACAACGGCCGGAGGGCATTTCGACCTGCTTGCGGAGAGATCGCGCCGACGACCGGCGCGATTCAAAAAGGATTAGAAGAGCTGTCTGACCGTCAATTCTTCTTCAGGCGGTAGGTCTCGTGACAGCTGCTGCAGTCCTTTCCGAGAATGCCGAGCGCGGCGCCGACACCGGCCTGGTCTACAGGCAGCTCCGCAAGGATCTTTTCAGCGTCGCCGCCGAGCTTGGCGGCCTTTTCCTTGAAGTCCTCCATGTTCTCCCAGATTTTCGGGCTCGCTTCGGTTTCCATTCCCGTTTCAGAGCCTGCCGGGAAGTGATCCGGGAAAGCCTTTACCGTCTCGCTGATCGTTGCCAGAGATGCTTTGACGATCTCGGCGTCATAGGGTTTTTCACCCTTGGCGATGCCGCTGAGTTCGCCCGTCGCCTTTCCCACCTTTTTCATCAACTGCTGACGCACCGCCTGCGGCTCGTCGGCCGCCGTCACGGCGGTCACGCCCAGGCCCGCCAGGGCTGCGGCAAGCATAAGAGCTCGTATCTTCATCATGATCTCCGGTCTGACCCGCTTCCACGGGCGTAGTGTTGAAGCGCCGGCATGATGGCATTTTGGGTTTTCGACGGAAGTAACTTTTTTTTGATGTGCTTGTCGATTCTGCGTAATTCGCCGCGCAATACCTGGTTGCGCGGCGCCGTCTGCGAAAGTTCAATATATGAATGCAGAACTCATCTTTATACTTGATCGACGGCGTCTTAAGCGGCCCCGCTCCAGCCATGCCACACCGTGAAGATGGCGATGACGACGAGGAGGAGACCGGCGAGGCGGCCGATGGCGACGGTGGCGCCGGGACTGCCGACGAGGAAATCACGCCCGCGTCCGGCGGCAAGTGCAAGCCCGCCATAGACCGCAAGCTGCGTCAGCGCGATCATCACGGCCATGACGGCCGCCTGGGACCACACCGGTCCGAACTGCGGCTTGAGGAACTGCGGGTAGACGGCAAGCATGAAGAGATAGGCCTTGGGATTCATCAGGCTCGTCAGCGCTCCCTGCCGAAAACTCGCCCAGCGCGACAGCCTTGCCCCTCCGTCGACGCCGCTGATGGTGATGGAGCTGCGCAGGAGCGAAAAACCGATCCAGGCGATATAGGCCGCACCGGCAGCGAGCAGCAGGTTGAAGAGCTGCGGCACCAGATGCAGGACGACGCTCACGCCAAGGGCTGCATAGAGCGTGTGCAGCACGCCGCCCGCCACGATACCAGCCGTTGCCGAAAGCCCGGAAGCGCGCCCGCCGGTCATCGCATTCGCGAGGACGAAAACCATGTCCATGCCGGGAACGATGATGATGCCGAAGAGAAGAGTGAAAAAGAGCCAGAGGTTTTCCGCATAGGTCATGTCAGTTGCTCATCCGATTTCCGTGATGTCCCAAGGGCGAATTGTTTAGTTTCAACCCGTTGACGCGTGTTATATCTCTCTCCAACTGACAAGGTCGTGTCAGGAGTGAGCAGATAGAGGCCGCTTTCCATGCGCAAGGCGTCGCGTCTTTTCGAAATCATCCAGATGCTGCGGCTCGCCCGCAAACCGGTGACGGCGGCGGAAATCGCCGACGTGCTGGAGGTGACGCCCCGTTCGATTTACCGGGACATCGCCGCCCTGCAGGCGATGCGCGTTCCGATCGAGGGGGAGCGTGGCATCGGCTATATCCTGAGGCCCGGCTTCGACCTGCCGCCGCTGATGTTCTCGATCGAGGAGACGGAGGCGATCGTGCTGGCGCTTGCGCTTCTGGCTCGCACGGGCGACGAGGAGTTGAAGGCGGCGGCACGGCGCGTCAATCAGAAGATCACCGGCGCCGTGCCGGAACCGCTGCGCAAGGTCTTCCAGTCACAGGCGCTGCACGCCTGGGGCACGATCGCCTCGCCGCCGCCGGCGGTCGACCTGGCCATGATCCGGCGGGCGATCCGAGGCGAGCAGAAGCTCGTGCTGGACTATCGCGACGAGCTTGGGCGCGCGACCGAGCGCACGGTACTCCCGCTCGCGCTGATCTATTATTCGGAACACGCGATGATGGTCGCATGGTGCGAATTGCGGCAGGATATCCGCAACTTCCGCGCCGATCGCGTAGAGCACTGCGAACCCGCCGACGCCTATTTCCGCGGCGAAGGCAACCGGCTGCGGCAGGTGTGGATTTCGGGATGGCAGACGAATGTAGTTCGGCCGCTCGAGGCGGCGGACGGGTAAGCCGGAGCCCCAACGAAAAGGCCCGGCGCAAGCGCCGGGCCGATTTTCCGCTAGCGGAAAGCAGCGCTTACTTTGCAGCCGCTTCGTACAGCTCGAGGACGTAATCCCAGTTGATGAGATTGTCGACGAAGGCTTCCAGGTATTTCGGACGCGCGTTGCGATAGTCGATGTAATAGGAATGCTCCCACACATCGACCCCGAGGATCGGGGTTGCGCCGTGGACGAGCGGGTTTTCGCCGTTCGGGGTCTTGGAGATTTCCAGTTTGCCGTTCTTCACGGAAAGCCAGGCCCAGCCCGAGCCGAACTGACCTGCGCCGGCGGCAATGAAATCGGCGCGGAACTTGTCGTAACCGCCAAGGTCCGATTTGATCGCCGCGTCGAGCTTGCCGGGCAGGCTGGTGCCGCCGCCGCCCTTTTTCATCCACTTCCAGAAGTGAACGTGATTGTAGTGCTGGCCGGCATTGTTGAACAACGGCTGATTGGTGCCGTAGGATTTCTTGACGATATCTTCCAGCGAAAGATCGGAAAGACCGGCTTCCTCGGCGAGCTTGTTGCCGTTCGTCACGTAAGCGAGGTGGTGCTTGTCGTGATGGTATTCGAGCGTTTCGCGCGACATGTAGGGCGCAAGCGCATCGTAGTCATAGGGAAGGTTCGGCAATTCGAAAGCCATTGTGGCATCTCCTCTTGGCATGGATTTCGTCGGGGAAATCTGTCAGCGGAACATAGGCACCGCCTCGCAGGGAGGCAACCGATGCGACGCCAAAATTTCGCTAACCCACGCAAAATACTTTCATTGCTTTCGTGACTTCCGCCTTCGCGCGCAAGCGTCTCGACGCGCGCCTTGCGGTCCTACCTTTGGCTAATGAGGGCATGATGCCCAACGGTGCCACAGGAGAAAACGATGGAATTCCACCAGGGACGGCTCATCGATCACGTGCATCTTCGCGTCGGAGACCTCAGGGCGAGCAAGCGGTTCTATCAGGCGGTGCTCGGCGCGCTTGGCCACCAGCCCACCTACGAGACCGACGAGTTCTTTGCGTTCGACGAGTTCTTCGTCGACGCGGCGGAGGATTACCGCACCCGCGTCCACCTCGCCTTCCAGGCCTCAGGCCCTGATGCGGTGCAGCGCTTCTACGAGGCCGGACTGGCCAATGGCGGCACCGACAATGGGCGGCCCGGAGAGCGAAGCTACCATCCGGGCTACTATGCCGCCTTTCTCCTCGACCCGGATGGCAACAATGTCGAAGCGGTCTATCACGGACCGAACACGCGCTCGTCCGCCGATGTGGTCGTTCGTCCGATTGAACCGTGACCTTCGAAGAACGGCTGGCGATGCCTTGCGCGTTCAGGGTGGCGAGGCTAACGGCCGGCTAGAGTGGGAGCAGATCACTCCCCTCCGGTCGCGTGCGCCCAGTCCATATAGAGATCGCGCGCCTTCGCCGTAACCGGACCGGCCTGCAATTCGCGCTTCTCGAGGCGGGTGACGGGCAGCACCTTGGAATAATTGCCCGAGGTGAAGATTTCGTCGGCTCCTTCGAAATCGGCCATGGTCAAGCTGGTCTCGATCACTTCGAGGCCCGCCTCGCTGAGAAGGCTTATGACGCGCGAGCGGGTGATGCCGGCGAGGAAGGTCCTGTTGGCGGCCGGCGTGAAGACGGCGCCATCCTTCACCATGAAGATATTCGAGGAGCCGGTCTCGGCGATGTTGCCGAGCATGTCGCGCACCAGTGCATTGTCGAAACCGCGCGAACGTGCCTCGTTAAGGATGCGGGCATTGTTGGGATAGAGGCAGCCGGCCTTGGCATCGGTCGGCATGCATTCGAGCGTCGGCCGGCGGAAGGGGGAGAGCGTCAGCGACGAGCCGGCACGGCCGTTGCCCATCGGCGCCTCGAAAAGGCAAAGCGCAAAGCGTGTCGATTCGGGATCCACCGCAACGACGCTCCAGGACCCGTGCTCGCCCCAATACATGGGCTTCACATAGATCGCGGTCTTGCCGTCGAACTTCCTCACGCCTTCCCAGGCCAGTCCCTCGATCTCCTCGGCCGACATCGTCGGCTTGAGGCCCAGAGCCTCGGCGGAGCGGTTGACGCGCTGGCAATGGAGGTCGAGGTCCGGCGCGATGCCGTCGAACCAGCGGGCGCCGTCGAATACGGTCGAACCGAGCCACATCGCATGCGATGTCGGGCCGATCAGCGGCGGGTTGCCGGCAAGCCATGCGCCCTCGACAAAGGTCCAGGTGGTGGATCGTGGGGATGTATCGACGGTCATCGGCGCCTCCTTACTTTTCTTCACGCACTTTCCGCTCTAGCCGGAAAAAGCAGCATGAGGGTGAATGGGTACATCAAAAAATGTCATGGCGTCCATTCTGGAGCCCTCCCGAGCGACGTGTCAGAATGATGAAAACGCCCAAAGGGAGAGATCGCCGATGAAAGCGATGTATTACGATGCCTTCGGGAAGATGCCGGAGATCCGGACGCTTCCCGATCCGGCGCCGATCGAGAACGGGGTCGTCATCAAGATCGAGGCGACCGGCCTTTGCCGCAGCGACTGGCACGGCTGGATGGGGCACGACCCGGACATTCGTCTTCCGCATGTGCCGGGCCACGAACTGGCCGGCACGATCGCGGCCACCGGGCGCGGGGTCCTGCGCTACAGGGTCGGCGACCGGGTGACGGTACCCTTCGTGTCCGGTTGCGGCCGCTGCTTCGAATGCAGCTCCGGCAACAGCCAGGTCTGCGAAGCGCAGTTTCAGCCGGGTTTCACCCACTGGGGCTCGTTCGCGGAATATGTGGCGATCGATTTTGCCGAGCAGAACCTCGTGCATCTGCCCGAAAACATGGATTTCGCAACGGCGGCGAGCCTCGGCTGCCGCTTCGCAACCTCTTTCCGTGCGGTCGTCGACCAGGCCCGCGTCAAGGGCGGCGAGTGGGTGGCGGTGCACGGCTGCGGCGGTGTCGGCCTCTCGGCAGTCATGATCGCCGCCGCACTCGGAGCCAACCCCATCGCCATCGACATCTCGGAGGAGAAGCTCGCCTTCGCCCGGACGCTCGGGGCGGTCGCCACCATCAACGGCCGCGAGACGGAGGACGTCGCGGGAGCTGTCAGGGAACTCACCCGAGGTGGCGCCCACGTCTCGCTCGATGCGCTCGGCTCGCCCGCTACATGCTTCAACTCGATCAAAAATCTGCGCCGACGCGGCCGGCACGTCCAGGTCGGGCTTATGCTGGCGGAGCATGCGACGCCGCAGATTCCGATGGCGCAGGTGATCGGCCATGAGCTCGAGATCTATGGAAGCCACGGAATGCAGGCCTGGCGTTACGATGCGATGCTGGCAATGATCACCGCCGGGAAGCTGAACCCGAAGCAGTTGATCGGCCGTGAGATATCGCTCGAAGAGGCGGCGCCGGCGCTGGCGGCGATGGACCGGGCAACGGACCTCGGCATCAGTGTCATCACGCGGTTCTGACCCGGATTCCGGTTGAGGGCCGGCGCTGCTATTCTGCCGGCAATCCGAGACGAATCAGGAGGCACGTCATGGCTCTTGCGGTTCAGGCCTTCGAGAACGCCTATTATCGCCCCGTTCTCGAAACGAATCCGGCGCATCCGAACGGCTGGCCGGTGCGCCTCATCGTGAGCTCGCAAACCGAGGCGCGGCACAATCGCGCGCTATGGGCGCCGACGCATCTCGTCTCGATCCGAGCGCCCGCGACGCGCCTGCTTTCGATGATCGACCTGCCGCCGGAGCGGCATCTGGAACTCCGCTTCGGCGACACCATCGACCCGGAGGCGCCGGATGCTGCGCGTCCGGCGGTGATCGAGGCGACATTCGCCTTCATCGACAGCCTGCCAGAAGAGGCGCACCTGCTGATCCACTGCCTCAGGGGCATCGGGCGCTCGACGGCGCTGACCCTCGGCGTTCTGGCGCGCTATATGGGACCGGAGGAGGCTGCGGCAGCGCTTCACGCGCTGCGCCCGGAGGCGAAGCCGAACCGGCACGTGCTCGGCCTTTGCGACGCGGCCCTCGGGCTCAAGGGCAAACTTGCGAAACAGGCGCTGCGTTTCCCGGCAAAGGTTTGGAAAGATTGAACGAAGACGGGCGACGAAGACATTGTGCGGCGCACAAAGTTTTGACATGATGCATGCAAAAGAATGCTGAGGCACAGCGTCTCCGACGCAATGCCAAAAGCCCCTGCCCGGCGGCTACTTGCGCGATATGGTGAAAACCTCCGGCGCGCCGCCTGGACGGTGGATAGACGGGAGAACTCGATGTCTTACGCGGCCTATGTCTTCGACGCCTATGGCACGCTTTTCGACGTGCATGCGGCCGTACGCCGGCACGCCGAGGCGATCGGGCCGGACGGCCAGGCCTTTTCGGAACTCTGGCGCGCCAAGCAGCTGGAATATTCCTGGGTGCGCTCGCTGATGGGCGCCTATGTCGACTTCTGGGAATTGACCGAGCAATCGCTCGACTACGCCTTTCAGCGCTTCCCCTCAGCCGATCCCAAGCTCAAAAAGCCGCTTCTCGATGCCTATTGGGCGCTCGACTGTTATCCGGAAGTTCCCGCGGTCCTCAAGGGATTGAAGGAGCGTGGCGCCCGCATCGCCATTCTTTCCAACGGTTCGCCGGCCATGCTGGCCTCCGCCGTCAAAAACGCGGCACTCGATATCATCATCGACGACGTTTTCTCGGTCGATGCCGTCAAGGCGTTCAAGACGGCGCCGGCCGTCTACGATCTGGTGACGACGAGTTACCGGCTCTACCCGCAGGCGGTCTCGTTCCAGTCCTCGAACCGGTGGGATATCGCCGGCGCCACGAAATTCGGTTTTCGCACGGTCTGGATCAACCGAGCCGACGGGCCGGATGAATACAAGGACCATGGCCCTTCGCTGATTCTCCCCTCGCTCGAAAGCCTGCAGTTCGGCATATGAAGGAGCCACGCCCATGGCCTGGTCGGCAGCGCAATATGCCAAGTTCGAGGACGAGCGGACGCGTCCGGCGCGCGACCTGCTGGCGCAGGTACCCGATCTGCCCGCCGGCCCCGCCTTCGACCTCGGTTGCGGTCCGGGCAATTCGACCGAGTTGATCCTCGCACGATTTCCGGGCAGCCTGCTTACCGGCATCGACAGCGACGAGGACATGCTTTCTGCCGCCCGCACCCGCTTGCCGGATCTGCGCTTCGAAAGAGGCGACCTCGCGGCATGGACGCCGCCGGCGGGAAGCGCGCTCTTCTTTGCCAATGCGGTCTTCCAGTGGCTGCCGGAGCACGTCACTCTTTTCGAACGGCTCATCCTGGCGCTTGCGCCCGGCGGAACGCTCGCGGTGCAGATGCCCGACAATCTCGATGAACCTACGCATCTCCTGATGGAGGAAACGGCAGAGGAGCCCGCCTTCGCCCCGGCCTTCGCCGGCCGCACCATTCGGCGCAGGTCCCTGCCCTCACCGGCCACCTATGTCGAACGGCTCACCTCGAAGGAGGTCCGTGTCGATGTCTGGCACACCGTTTACTATCACCAGCTCGTAAATGCGAACGCGATTGTCGAATGGGTGAAGGGGACGGGATTACGCCCCTATCTGGACGCGCTGCCCACCACCCAGCGGGCGGGCTACCTTGCGGCCTATGCCGAAAAGATCAGGAAGGCCTATCCGGCGATGAAAAATGGGCGCGTGCTCCTGCGTTTCCCGCGGCTTTTCATCGTGGCGACAAGAGATCGCTAGAGTGCGTGCGGTTTTCCGTCCGCTCAGACAGGCGCGGCCAAGTTTTCCGGACAAGCTTGAAGGCGCGCTCTGCGCGGACAAGTATAGGAGATCGCGCCCCGGCCCGCCGGGCGCTCGCAGCGAAGGAGTTCTCAATGCATGCAGTCAGCTCCAATGGCGCCAATATTCCCGCGCTCGGCTTCGGCACGTTCCGCATGTCCGGAGCGGAGGTGCTTCGCATCCTGCCGCAGGCCCTGAAGCTCGGATTCCGCCACGTGGACACCGCACAGATCTACGGCAACGAGGCGGAAGTCGGCGAGGCAATCCAAAAGTCCGGCATTCCAAGGGCGGACATCTTCCTGACCACGAAGGTCTGGGTCGACAACTATCGCCACGACGCCTTCATCGCCTCGGTGGATGAGAGCCTGAGAAAGCTGAGGACCGATCATGTCGATCTGCTGCTTCTGCACTGGCCGGGGAGCGACGTGCCGATGGCCGAGCGGATCGGCGCCCTGAACGAGGTGCGGGATGCCGGCAAAGTACGCCATATCGGCATCAGCAACTTCAACACCACGCAAATGGAAGAGGCGGCGCGTCTCAGCAATGCGCCGATCGCCACGAACCAAGTGGAGTATCACCCTTATCTCGACCAGACGCAGGTCCTCCAGACGGCGCGGCGGCTTAAAATGTCGCTTACGGCCTACTATGCCATGGCCAACGGCAAAGTGCCCGCCGACCCGCTGCTCACGGAAATCGGCGGCCGCCACGGCAAGACGGCGGCGCAAGTGGCGCTGCGCTGGCTCGTGCAACAGCAGGACGTGATCGTGCTTTCGAAGACGGCGACGGAGGCGCGGCTCAAGGAGAATTTCGCGATTTTCGACTTCGCGCTGACACGGGAGGAGATGGCGGCAGTCCGCGGGCTTGCACGCCCGGACGGGCGGATCGTCAATCCGCGGGGTCTTGCTCCCGAATGGAATGCGTGACGCGAAGACATTCCGGCCGCCCCCTCTGGCCGATGGCCAGAGGGGGCATCAACCGTGGTGCCATCAAACGAACTGGCTGAGGCCCGGAACCGAGGCGACGACCTCGTCGACGACTTCCTCGCCGGCCTTCTCCTTGGCAAATGCGATCGTCTCTTTGGCGAGCGCCGTAATCTCTCCCATGCCAAGACCCTGGCTCATCAATTGCTGCCCGAGCGCCATGACGCCGCCGCCGCCGATCGCCGACATCAGGCCGCCAAGAAGGCCACCACCGTTGCTGCCCTCGCCATTGTACTGGGCGACCAGTTCGGGCGCACCGGGGATCGCCTCGATCATCTGGGCGACCGGGCCTTCGGCGGCCTCACGCTGCAGGAAACCGAGGATCATTCCGACAGCCTTTTCCGCCGTCGCGGTCTCTATTCCGACATTTTCCGCCACGCGCGTGACCAGTTCACTCATGGAAATCTCCTCGATCTATTTTTGACGTTAACGTCAACGTAATTGAACGATGCCGGAATGACAAGGGCATCGAAACGGACCTCGACTACCACATTCCGCCACCTTCGCAGCATCGTTTCACGGAGCTCGCCAGATGGCAATCCGGCCTTGTTCCCGCCCGCAATCATGTTGCCGGGAACAAACGCACCGCCTATAACAGTTCCACGCTATGTTTCGATGACCGACTTTGTGCAACATGCGGGAACTCCCCGCTTTCATTGATAAAATTGACAAGACGGAGATGAAGCCCCCATGCTGCAGGAAGGCAAGATCTACATCGGAACCAGCCGCAAGCCGGACGAATCGATCAACAAAGGCGAATATCTGGAGCTGAAGTTCGGCAACCGCCACGGGCTGATCACCGGCGCCACCGGAACCGGCAAGACCGTGACGCTGCAGATCCTGGCCGAGGGTTTCTCGAATGCGGGCGTTCCGGTCTTCTGCGCGGACGTGAAGGGCGACCTGTCCGGTATCGGCGCCATGGGCGAGCCCAAGGACTTCCTGCTGAAGCGCGCCGAACAGATCGGCCTCGACCCTTACGATTTCCAGGAATTCCCGGTGATCTTCTGGGATCTCTATGGCGAGAAGGGCCACAGGGTCCGCACCACCATTTCCGAAATGGGCCCACTGCTCCTGTCGCGGCTGATGAATGCGACGGACGCGCAGGAAGGCGTGTTGAACATCGCTTTCAAGATCGCCGACGAGGGCGGCCTGCCGCTGCTCGACCTCAAGGATTTGCAGGCGCTGCTCAATTACATGGGCGAGAATGCGAGCGAACTTTCCAATCAGTTCGGCTTCATCTCCAAAGCCTCCGTCGGCTCGATCCAGCGCGAACTCCTGATCCTGGAACAGCAGGGTGCGGAGCATTTCTTCGGTGAACCGGCGCTGAAGATCACCGACATCATGCGCACCACCAATGACGGGCGCGGCGCGATTTCGGTGCTTGCCGCCGACAGGCTGATGATGAATCCGCGGCTCTACGCGACCTTCCTGCTCTGGCTCTTGTCCGAGCTGTTCGAAGAGCTGCCCGAAGTCGGCGATCCCGACAAGCCGAAACTGGTCTTCTTCTTCGACGAGGCGCATCTGCTCTTCAACGAAGCGCCCAAGGTTCTCGTCGAGCGTGTCGAGCAGGTCGTCCGCCTGATCCGCTCCAAAGGCGTCGGCGTCTATTTCGTCACTCAGAACCCGCTGGACGTACCGGAGGCGGTCCTCGCCCAGCTCGGCAACCGCGTCCAGCACGCGCTGCGCGCCTATTCCCCGCGCGAACAAAAGGCCGTCAGGACGGCCGCCGACACATTCCGCCCGAACCCCGACTTCAATTGTGCCGACGTGATCACCAATCTTGGCACCGGTGAGGCTCTGGTCTCGACGCTCGAGGGCAAGGGATCGCCGTCGATCGTCGAGAGAACCCTGGTCCGGCCGCCTGCGTCGCGCCTTGGCCCGCTCACGGATGCGGAGCGGCAGAAGGTGATGGACGTGAGCCCTGTGCGCGGTCTCTACGACGAGGACTTCGACCGCGACTCGGCTTATGAGATGCTTGCCAAACGTGCAGCCAAGGCAGCGCAACAGGCGGAGGCTGTCCAGCGGGCTGAAGAAAAAGCGGCCGAGGAGACTTCCGGCGGGAGCCGCTGGACCCTGCCAGGCTTCGGCGACGACGCGGCCGAAGCGGCGTCCGGCAAACAGGCGCGGCCGCGATCGTCCGGCTACAAGCGGGAGACCATCATGGAAGCTGCGATGAAGTCGGTCGCGCGAACGGTTGCGACCCAGGTGGGACGAGCCCTTGTGCGCGGCATTCTCGGCAGCCTGAGGCGGTAGGGTCGGCCATGGACGTCAAGGATTCGAAGGGCGCCGTTCTCAAGGACGGCGACAATGTCATCCTGATCAAGGATCTGAAGGTAAAAGGAACTTCCGCCACGCTGAAGCGCGGCACATTGGTCAAGGGCATCCGCCTGACGGACGATCCGGACGAGGTCGAATGCCGGGTCGAAAAAATCAAGGGACTGGTGCTGCGTACCGAATTTCTGAAGAAGGCGTGACACCTCCCGATCAATCCTGGGCACGTGCTTGTGGCGAAACTGTCGGGGCAAGCCGAAGCCCGCAGTTACGGGCTTCGGCTATCTGCAACGGTCCTATCAGGCCACCGTCAGCTTAACGTCGACATTGCCCCTTGTCGCATGGCTGTAAGGGCAAACGATATGCGCCTTCTGGACAAGGTCTTCCAGAACCGCCTTCTCCACGCCAGGCGACGAGATTTCCAGCGCCGCGTCGATAAAGAAGCCCGTCCCGTCGTCGCGGGGTCCGATGCCGACCGTGCCCGTCACCGTCGTGTCTTCCGCAAGCTTTACCTTCTCCTTGCCGGCCACGAATTTCAGTGCACCGAGGAAGCAGGCGGAATAGCCGGCGGCAAAGAGTTGCTCGGGATTGGTGCCGCGCGCGCCGTCGCCTCCGAGTTCCTTCGGAACAGTCAGCGTCACGTCGAGAACGCCGTCCTTGCTCTTGGCCTGGCCGGCTCGGCCGCCGCTAGCGGACGCGGTAGTGCGATAGAGGATGGGCATGACAGTCTCCTTCCTTGTGGTTGCCGAATTTATATATCGCAAGATTAAATAGCGCGCAAATTAATTTTGCAAATTGCTTTGCCGGCCTGAATTTGCGACAATGGCATCATGACGACGAAAGCGGCAAAATTCGACGCGGATTCCGATGAGGCGCTGGCGCTCGGCCGCCAACTCTGCTTCGCCGTCTACACGGCGGCGCATGCCTTCAATCGCGCCTACAAGCCGTTGCTCGACCGCTTCGGGCTGACCTATCCGCAGTATCTCGTGCTGCTCACTCTCTGGCAGCAGGACCGCATGACGGTGAAACGAATCGGCGAAGAGCTGGGCCTGGATTCGGGCACCCTTTCGCCTCTGCTCAAACGGCTGGAAGCAGCCGGCTATGTCCGCCGGGTACGCGATGCGGCCGACGAGCGGCAGGTGATCGTCGGCCTGACGGATGGCGGCCGGGAGCTGAAGGCCGAAGCCTTTGGTATTCTGCGCGATATCGGCAGCGCTTCGGGCTGCAGCCTGGAGGAGGTCGGCGAATTGCGCGACGCGCTGCACCGGCTGACGCAGCGGCTTGCCGGGAGTCAGCAAAAAAGCTGACAAGAGCACCCCGCTAAAGTGTGTAACCGGTTCCCGTCCGGAAGTGCGCAGTTGAAAGGGCCAAAGCGTTTCGCTGTTTCGATGAAACCGCGAAACGTTGCTAGACAGGCCGTCAGATGACGAGGATCGGTGCCTTGTTGCGCACGCGATCGTAAAGATCGATCACGTCCTGATTGACCATGCGAACGCAACCGGAAGAGACCGCCTTGCCGATCGATTGCCATTCCGGCGTGCCGTGAACGCGATAAAGCGTGTCCTGGCCATTCTGGAAGATGTAGAGCGCGCGCGACCCGAGCGGATTGTCTAGCCCCGGCGGCATGCCGCCATTGTCAGCGGAATATTTCGCCAGCACCGGCTGACGGGCGATCATTTCGTTCGGCGGCGTCCACTTCGGCCATTTCTGCTTCCACTGGATCAGGCCGCGGCCCGACCAGGCGAAGCCTTCGCGGCCCAACCCGACACCATAGCGCATCGCGCGCCCGCCCGGCTGGACCAGGTACAGATAGCGGTCGGCCGTATCGACGACGATCGTGCCGGGGGCCTCACCGAAGGGATCGCCGACTTCCTGGCGATAGAAGCGCGGATCGATCTGCCTGAAGGGCACCTCCGGGATGAGAAAGCCGCCATCCTCCCGCGCCGCGTAGATCTCCGCGTAATAGGCATCCTGCGGCGGCAAGCCGATCGGCCCCTCGCTGACCGGTCCCTCGAAGATCCCGCCCGGCGGGCCGGTCCAGCGGCTTTCGAGCGCGGGATTGCGGTAGACCGGCATCGTTTGCTCGCGGAAGCGGTCCGTATTCATCGAAGAGGTGCAACCCGCAAGTCCGGCAGAGGCGATTGCCAAACCGGATGTGCGGAGAAACTGACGTCGGGACAAGGCTGGCAGTGATGACATCTAACTCTAACGGGTTGTGCTGCACGGAAAGAGTCCACGTGCTCCATTCCGAGGGCCGGATCAAGGTGCTTCGAAAGTGAATCGTTGCGAAGCCGTCTCGAATGGTTATCGGCAAGTCGGAACGGGACGCAAGCGGAAACCGCTCCCCCTGTGGCACCACATTGCATTTACGGCCGAAACGGCGTCACGGCCTCTGTGAGGAAAGCAGCGCTTCGAAATCCTCGCCCGACAGCGGCTGGCTGAAGAAGTAGCCCTGGATCTCGTCGCAGCCGCTCTTTTGGAGAAACTCGACCTGCGCCTCCGTCTCGACACCCTCGGCAATGACGCGCAGCCCGAGCTTCTGCGCAAGCGAGATGATCGCGGACGTAATCGCCATGTCGTCGGCATCGTGCGGAATGTCCGTCACGAAGGACCGATCGATCTTCAACCGGCGCACCGGGAAGCGCTTGAGCGCGCTGAGGCTCGAATAGCCTGTCCCGAAATCGTCGATCGCAAGGTGCACACCGATCGCCTCCAGCGCATGCATTGTGGCGATCGCCCCCGGCACGTCCTGCATGATCAGGCTTTCGGTGAGCTCGAGTTCAAGGTAACGGGCCTCGAGGCCGGTCTCCTCCAAAACCGCCGCCACACGCGCCGCCCAGTTGCGTTCGCGGAACTGCCGCGCGGAAACATTGACGCTGACGATCAGCGGCGGCAGGCCGGCGTCCTGCCAGGCCTTCAGCTGGCGGCAGGCAGTGCGCAGGACCCAGTCTCCGATCGGCACGATCAGACCGGTTTCCTCGGCGAGCGGAATGAATGCCGCAGGCGAGATGATGCCGCGCACCGGGTGCTGCCAGCGCAACAGCGCCTCCGCGGCGAAGATGCGGCCGGTCCCGAGGCTCATCTGCGGTTGGAAATGCAGCAGGAACTCCTCCCGTGCCAGCGCCTCGCGAAGCTCCTCTTGCGACTGGAGTTTTTCATGGGCTCTGGCGGCCATCTCCTCGGTGAAGACCTGGATGTTGTTGCGGCCGAGCTCCTTTGCGCGGTACATGGCCATGTCGGCGTTGGCAAGCAGTTCGCCCGCCGTCTTCCCCTGGTTGGGGAAGCAGGCCACGCCCATGCTGCAGCTCACCTGCAGAGAGCGGCCCTGCAACTGCACCGGCATAGCGATTGCAGTGCGGATATCCTCCAGCCGCGACAGCACGACGTCCCGCTCCTTCGGCAGGCCGTTCAGGAGAATGATGAACTCATCGCCGCCGACGCGTACGACGGAATCGGATCTCCGCACGGCGGCCCGCATGCGCCCGGCTACGATCTTCAGGAGTTCGTCACCGGTGGCGTGCCCAAGGCTGTCATTGATCAGTTTGAAATCGTCGAGGTCGAGAAAGGCGAGTACGGCCCATTGATCCCGCTCGCGGATCTCCTCGAGCATGCCGGCGACCTGCTCTTCGAAAAGCACGCGGTTCGGCAGCCCCGTCAAGGCATCGTGATGGGCCATGAAACCGATGCGGTCCTCCGCCCGCTTGCGCTCGATCGCAATTCCGGCGAGATGGGCGGCCATGGCAATCAGCTCCTGCTGCTGCTCGCTCGGTATTCCGACCTCCTGCGCATAGAGGGCGAATGTCCCGAGTACCTTGCGCTCGCGCGACAGGATGGGCGTGGACCAGCAGGAACGGAGGCCGGAAGGCCTCAGGAGAGGCGCGTATTCCTCCCAGAACGGGTCGGCGAAGACATCGGAAACGATCACCGGTTCGCCGCACCAGGCGGCCTTTCCGCAGGAGCCGGCCGCAGGGCCGATCTCGACGCCATGGATAGCAGCGCAAAAACCCGCGTCGAGGCTGGGAGCAGCGCCGTGCAGGAGATGCCGGCCATTCTCCGAAAGGAGCAGGATGGAGCCCTTGATCCCGGGCAGCAGCGCTTCGATCAGCAGCACCAGCTCGTGGAAGAACTCACCAAGGGGCTTGCCGTTGGCGATCATTTCCAGCAGCCGGGCCTGACCTTCTAGCAGGCGCTCCGCGGCCTTGCGATCGCTGATATCGCGCGAGATGCCGACGATACCGATGATCCTGCCGCTCTTGCTGCGCAAGGGCACTTTCGAGGTCATCAACCAGCGATCACGGCCCTTGGTCACGATGGCGCGTTCCTCGATGCCGAAGATCGGTTCGCCGGTTTCCAACACCCGTCGCTCGGTATCGGCGACGCCCTGGGCGAACTCGTGCGGGTGCAGATCGAAATCGGTCTTGCCGACGAGGTCCCGCAGGCTTTCGAGGCCGTTGTCGGCGACCGTGACCTCGTTGGCTATCAGGAAGCGGCCTGCCGTGTCTTTCGCATAGATATAATCGGGAACGTGGTTGATCATCGCTTCGAGCCAGTAGTGGCGGTCGGCCATGTCGGGTTCGGGCGGAAAGAGACGCGCGACCTCGTTGGCAAGGCGGCTGCCGGCATCGATCAGCCGACGCGTCTGCGCATTGTCGTCCGCGTTCAGATCGGCATATCGGATGCTGCGGGACGTTTTTCTTGCCAAGCGAAACCTCCGAAGGAGCGGCGCTCGCGCAGGTTTAGCGAAAAGAGGTTATGCTTCCCTAAACTCCACAGCGAAAAATCGTCTAAAGGTGCGCAGAGCCACCTCGCATCAAAAGAATTCATGCGAACTATCATTGCCGACCGCTTCTGCCGAGGACGGCGATGGCTTACTGGATAAGCATGCAGCAACATAAGAATTCGGGCGACCTTTGCGCGTCTGTCCGACGCGCGCTCTGCAAGGAGCTGGACGTACAATGGGAGGACGGCAGGAAATGTTGACGATCTATGGAGTTTACCGTTCGCGCGCTTCGCGCAACTACTGGATGGCGGGGGAACTCGGCCTGCCCTTCCGATCTGTGCCGGTTGTCCAGGCGCGCCGGGTCGCCGATCCGCTGGCCGCGGATGCCCCCCTCAACACCAAGTCGCCGGACTTTCTCGCCATCAACCCGATGGGCCTCATACCCGCGATCGAGGATGACGGGTTGGTGCTGACCGAGTCGCTCGCCAACAATCTTTATCTCGCCCGCAAACATGGCGGACCGCTGGCACCGGCCGATGTCCGGGAGGAGGGCCAGATCGGCAACTGGACGATGTGGGCGGCGACCGAGGTCGAGCCGCATGCGGTGAAAATCATTCTCGCCCATGACGCCGGGATCGAGAACACGCCGGAAGGGCGGGCGGAGATCGCGGCCTGCGCCCGCTCGCTCGAGAAAGCCTTTGCCGTGCTCGATCGGCACCTTGCCTCACGCGACTACGTGGTGGGAAATCGCTTTACGGTGGCGGACCTCAATCTCGCGGAGGTTTTCCGCTACACGATGAGCCAGACGGATCTTTTCGAGAGACACCGCCAGGTCAAGGCCTGGCTGGCGCGCTGCCAATCCCGCCCCGCCTTCAAGGCCATGATGGAGGAGCGGCTGAAGGAGCCGGAATAAGCCACCTCGCCGAGAAAGCGAAGGTCTCCTCATCCCGCCATAGCCGCGAGCTGCCGCATTCCGTCCTCGACCTCCTCGCGCACCCAGCGCTTGAAGGCGGCTGCTCCCTTGCTTTCGCGGCGTGAGACGGAGGTGACGAAGTAGTGCCCGAAGCCGGTTTTGGCGCGGATGCCGAACGGCGCCACCAGAGACCCCCTCAGCAGCGCGTAGCCGGCAAGCGTCTGCCAGGCAAGCATCACCCCCTGGCCGGCAATCGCCGCATCGAGCGCCAGGGAAGCGTCGTTGAAGGTGTGGCGCACCGTCATAGCCGCACCGGAGAGGCCGGCGGTCCTCAGCCAGAGCTCCCAGGAAAACATTGCGTGCGCATCGATCACGGCCGGCAGTTTCAGCATGTCCGCGGGCCTCCGGAGTCCGGCGGCCAGTGCCGGCGAGCAGACCGGGAAGACCTCCTGCTCGAGCAGCAGTTCCGATCGCACGCCCGGCCAGCGCCCTGCCCCGACGCGGATGCCGAGATCGACGTCGGAGGTCTCCAGATCGGCGAGCGTCGTGGTCGCGTCGATCCTCAGCCGGATGTCCGGATGGCGCTCGGCGAAGCGGTCCAGCCGGTAGACGAGCCAGCGCGCCGCAAAGACCGGCGCGACCGACACCGTCAATACCGATTCGTCACGACGGCGTGCCTGCGCGACTGCCTCGGCGAGTTCCCTGAACGCGCTCGACAGTCGCGTCAGCAGCGCGCGCCCGCTATCCGAAACCACAAGCCCGCGCGGCGAGCGCTCGAAGAGCGTACGACCGAGCTGCGCCTCGGTCTTGGCAATCTGCTGGCTGACGGCGCCGGGGGTGACGCCGAGTTCCTCTGCGGCAGCGGCGAGCGAGCCCAGGCGGCCGACCGCTTCGGCTGCACGCAATCCATTCAAGTGAACCGTATTCAGATCTTTCATATAGTTTTTCTAAACCGGTGCCGTCACAATCTCAATTGCAAACCTCGGCAAAGAGGCGGATGCTCCTACAACAGGTCGAGGGCTGAGCGGCTGTCGAGACCGCCTGCGCTACCCCCAATCCGAGCTGAAGGGTGATCTCTTGCTGAAGGTTTTCTCAATACTGAAGCGCCCCGAGCCCTCGTCCGAAAGTGTTCGAGGACCCGCCTCAGACTGGATGCGCGACCCTCTCCAGCATCCGGATCTTTCCCGTATGGATGAACGCGAACTCGCGGATCTGCCGTTCCCCGGATGGCCATGGCCCCGTCCTGCGTCGGAGAACCTCTGCGTGCGAAGGTGACCAACGCCCGTTTTGAACGCTTCGGCTCCGCCTATGCCGGGCCGATTGCCGCTACGACTGCACTTCAGCCAGAACCTTGGCGACGGCCGGGCGCTCGGCCATCCGGTTGCGATGGTCGAGAATTCGCGGAAACCGGGCGGGATCGACACCGTCCGACTCGAGCCAGCCGGCGATGGTGAAGAGATAGGGATCGGCGACCGAGTAGGCGTCGCCCCTGACAAAGGGGCCGACGAACATCGTGCGTTCGATCAGTGCGAAGCAGTCGGCCATATTCTGCGGCACCTTGGCCTTCATTGCCTCCTGCGCCGCCGGCTCGTCTGCCCACCGCGCGGCTCGACGCGCATGGGCATGAGCGACGTGAACCGTCGAGCAGAGATAGCTCAGGAACGACTGCAGCCGCGCGAACTCGAAAGGATCGTCAAGCGGCGCAAGCCGCGCCTTCGGGAAACTCTGGGCGATATAGGCGAGAATGGCCGGCGTCTCGGTCAGGATACCGCGGTCGGTCACGAGGGCGGGTACCCGCCCCTTGGGGTTGATAGTCAAGTAGTCCGGCTTGGTCTGCTCGGCTTTGGAGAAATCGACCCGATGCACTTCATAGCCGGCACCGGCCTCCTCAAGCGCGATGTGCGAGGCAAGCGAGCAGGTCCCAGGCGTATAAAACAGTTTCAGCATCGTTCTTCCTCCCAAACTACGCGGCTGACGGCGACGCCGAAGCACAGAAGATCGAATCGCTGCGTTTGACAAGTCCCGAGCGATATCCCGTCAGGCGGCAAAGGCTTCGGTCACCACCCGCACGTCCCCGACGTGAATTCCGTTCCAGTTGCGCATTGCATGATTGGCCTGAGCCATCAATGCCTCATGAATTTCGCCCTCGCCCAAGAAGAAGCGCGCCAGCGTCGCGGCGACCATCGCCTCGGCGGCCCGGGTCGTGCCGTCCTCGCATTTCAGCGCGATGCCGATGCCCTTTTCCGGTATCGCCGCACAGAATACGCCCTCGGCACCGGTCTTCGCAAAGATGCGGCCGGGAGCCGTCTTCATCAGCCGCGTGCAAGCGCGCTTGGTGCCGGCGACGTAGAATGGTTCGGCCATGCAGGCGTCGATCAGACGCTTCGAGGCCCGCGCCCGCTCGGTCCCGAGACCTGCTCCGCTCGCCATCCTGGCGAAGCCGTGAGCAAGTCCCCTCATCGAGAGCGCGTAGGTCGGGATCGAGCAGCCGTCGACGCCGCAATTGTCGCGATCAAGGATCGCTCCCGTCAGCTCCGCCATGACGCCGCGGATTTCCTGCTGGATCGGATGGTCATAGCCGATATAGCCTTTGACCTCGGTACCGGAATGGCAGCAGGCGCAGACGAAGCCCGCATGCTTGCCCGAGCAGTTGTTGTGGAGCGCGCTCGGCGCTTCGAGTGAGCGGGCCTGCGCGATGAGCGTCTTCTGATCGGAAGACCAATGGGCACCGCACTCAAGCGCCTGAACTTCCCGCCCCGCAGCCGCCAGCATCTTGGCGGCGAGCGCCACATGTTCCGGCTCCCCCGAATGCGACGAGCAGGCCAGCGCCAATTCCCGGTCGCCGAAACCGTAGGCGTCGGCGGCACCGCTTTCGATCAGCGGCAGGGCCTGCATTGCCTTGCAGGCGGAGCGCGGAAAGACATGAGCATCCGTTTCGCCAAGGGCAAACAGCGTCTTTCCGTCGCCATCGACGACGACGATCATGCCCCGATGGCGACTTTCGACCAGATTTCCGCGCGTTACTTCGACCAGAACCGGATTCGACATCGGCTGCCCTCAATTTTCCAAGATTGGAATATGCATCTATCAGGAATTCCACGGCAGAAAAGTCACCGTAGATGAAATTCCTCCGCAAGCTCTTTCTCGTTTTCGCCGTCGTCTACCTGCTTCCGGCGCTCGCCTCGGCGGGCCTGTGGTACCTGAAGGAGCGGCCGCAGAGCTGGCGCGATGCCGATTGGTCGTCGTCAGGTATTCTGGCGGATGCGGCAGCGAGCCCGCAGGCGGCGATATACGTCTTCTCGGCGACCACCGGAGGCATGAAGGGCGCGGTGGCAAGCCACGCCTGGATCGTCACCAAAGACGAGGGGGCGCCAACTTATAACCGATATGAAAAGGTCGGCTGGGGCAAGCCGATCCGCAAGAACGCTTATCCGGCCGACGGACGCTGGTATTCGAACGAGCCGCGGATCGTCATGGTCGTCAGGGGCGAGGAAGCCAGGCGCCTGATCCCTAAGATCGAAAAGGCGATCGAGGCTTATCCCTATTCTTCGCCGGGCGCCTATCGTCTCTGGCCCGGGCCCAACTCCAACACCTTCGTCGCCCATGTCTTGCGATCGGTACCGGAGCTCGGCGTCGTGCTGCCGCCGGATGCGGTCGGGCGTGACTATCTCCCGGAGGGGAAACTGTTCCATGTCGATGCCGACGGCCGCGACCTGCATGCGACGCTTTACGGCCTCGCCGGCGTCTCGGCCGGCTGGCGCAGCGGACTGGAACTGCACTTCATGGGACTGGTGGCGGGCCTCGACGTCGCGCAGCCGGGCATCAAGATACCGGCACTCGGCCGCTTCGGGATCTGAGATGAGCGGCGCTCGGTCAAGAGCCCTTCAGGGCTAAATGGAAAAGGGCCGCCCTGCGGCGGCCCTTCCATGAGCTTTGGCCTCACAATGGCCGGGTGCTGAGACCCAAAGGAAGGCGGCTATCAGGCCGAGGGCTGCCTCGACTCCTTCACCTCTCCCATGTCCATTACGAGGTCCGAAATCTCATTAGACATTGGATCACCTTCCTTTCTGTTCGTTGACGTTGATCCCAACGTAAGCGATCTTTGCGCCAATACAAGGGCGACCATCGTCTTATTGTTTTTTGCTACGCGATCCGCATCACGATCTTGCCGATATGATCGCCCTCTTCCATCAGCCGATGGGCGTCGGCAATCTCGGCGAAGGGCAGGACCGCCTGGATGACCGGTGCAACCTCGCCCCCTTCCAGCAGCGGCCAGACCTTTTCCGCAAGCCCGTCACGGATTGCCTGCTTCTCGGCGGCGGTGCGCGGCCGGAGCAACGACCCCATTATCTGCAGGCGCTTCATGAGAATTGGCGCAATATTGGCGTCCTCCACCCGGGCGCCGCCGAGGAATGCGATGATCGACAGGCGCCCGTCCTTGGCGAGGCTGCCGATGTTGCGATCGAAGTAGCGCCCGCCCACCATGTCGAGAATGACGTCGACCCCGCGACCGCCGGTTTCTTCCAGCACGACAGCCCTGAAATCCTCCTCGCGATAATTGATCGCACGTTTCGCCCCGAGTGCTTCGCAGGCCTCGCACTTCGCAGCGTTGCCGGCAGTTGCGAAGACCTCTGCACCGAATGCCCTGGCAAGCTGGATCGCGGTCGTGCCGATACCGCTCGATCCTCCATGGACAAGGAATGTCTCGCCGGATTTGAGGCGGGCCATGCCAAAGACGTTGGCCCAGACGGTGAAGAAAGTCTCCGGCAAGGCTGCCGCCTTCGCGGCATCGTAGCCCCTGGGCCAGCGAAGGGCCTGGGTAGCGGGAACGGCGCAATATTCCGCATAAGCGCCGCCATTGGCGAGAGCGCAGACCTTGTCGCCGGTCGAGAAGCCGGACGCTCCCTCGCCGAGAGCGACCACTTCGCCTGCAACTTCGAGCCCGAGGATGGGGCTCGCCCCAGCGGGCAGCGGGTAGTCTCCCTTGCGCTGCAGGACGTCCGGCCGATTGATGCCGAAGGCTTCGACGCGGATCAGAATGTCGCCGGGCCGGACCTCAGGCAGCGCCCCTCGCGCCAGTACCATGTTGTCCGGCCCTCCGGGGCCAGGCAGATCGACATAGGTCATTTCTGTCGGAAGGGTCATGACGGCATCCTCGCAAAAACGGTTCCGCCTATACCTATAGCCCTCCTGCCGTTCGGGAAAGATGGCCTCGCATCCGCTGCTCAGGCGCGGTCGAGGGGCTCCATGACGAGGCCTTCTTCGCTCGCCTTGGCGCGCGCCTTTATCTCCGCGATCCGCTTGCTCACGGTCTGGCCGTCCGAGAGGACAAGGCCCTCCGGAAGCACAAGTACCGCGATCGAACAGCGCATCAGGGGGAAAGCCTTTGTGATGCCGTCGCGGCCATATCCGTTGATCCGCCCCGCAGACAGATGCTCGGGCGAATAGAGCTGGCGGACGTCCGAGCGGAAGTCGTCGATCATACGTGAAAGGACGCCCCGGATATCCTCCTCGGTACAGCCGTCGATGCCGACGAAGAAATCGTCGCCTCCGACGTGACCCAGGAATTTTCCTTCGCCGATGAAGTGGCGCCGCAGAAGCGCCGCGAACAGAGTGATCGCGAGATCCCCCTTCTGGAAACCATAGGTGTCGTTGAAGGGCTTGAAATCGTCGAAGTCGCAATAGCAGAAATAGCGGGCCTGATCGCCGTCCAGGATCGCGTGCTGGACATAATCGCGGATCGCCCGGTTTCCGGGAAGGCCCGTCAGCGGATTCTGCTCCTGCGCCATCTTCAACTGCTTCTCGTTGATGATCTTCAGGAGCGACGAAGCGGAGAGAATGCCGGCATAGCGCATGTTTTCCGTCAGGATGACGCAGTCGCTCCCGTCCGTGCCGGCGAAGATCTTGAGCATCTCGTCGGCGGGTGTGTCGAGATCGGCGATCGGCGCGGGCGTGACGAAATGCGAGATGCGGCGCTGATAGAGGCGGTTCTTCAGGAGGTCGCGACCGAAGGGATGATAGATCATCTCCTTGACGTGGTACTCGTGCAGGATGCCACGCGGTTCGCCATTGGCATTCAGCACCGGAAAGAAAGCCTGGCGCGGATTGAGCCGGAAAAGGTGGAATACGGAATCGAGGTCGTCGCTCTCCCGCACCGCCGGAAGCTGCTCGATCTCCTTCCGGATCAGAATGCTGTCCAGCGTCGAAGAGGGCCGGCGGGTGCCGCTCGTCGGTCCGAGATGGGGATAGACGGCCTGCAACTCCATGAGATGCGTCGTCGGCTTTGCGATGAAATAGCCCTGCATCAGATCGCAACCGAGGTCGCGGCAGACGAGAAATTCCGCCTCCGTCTCCACGCCCTCGGCGATCACCCGCGTCCCGAGGGCATGGGCCATATTGACCGTGTGGCGGACGAGGTGGCGCTTGCGCGCGTGCTTGTCGATATCGGAAATAAAATGCCGGTCGATCTTCACATAGTCTACCGGCTGATCGCAGAGCAGTTTCAAGCCGCTGAACCCGGCGCCGAAATCGTCGATCGCAAGCTTGAAGCCCGCGAGCCGCAGTCGCCGCACGAGCATCGGGAAGTCCGGCATCTTGCTGATGTCGAAGCGTTCCGACAGTTCGAAGCAAAGCGAGGAAGGAGCGATACTCGCGCGCTTCAAGTGGTTGACGAGGCGTTCGACGATGTCCCCCTCGCCGCCGATGAGCCTCGCATCGAAATTGAGGAAGAGCGTGCGCGCCGAAAAGTCCGGGAGCGAGGCAAAGGCGGCGACGGCGCGGCTGTTGATCAGGTGCTCGAGCGCGAACAACTGCCCGGCGGCCTCGGCCTGGTCGAGCAACTCGACGGGCGAGGAGAAGCCTAGGCGCTCGAACCCGCGCATGAGGGATTCATAGCCGAACACCGCCCCGGTCGTCGCTTCCACGATCGGCTGGAGGGCATTCTCGATGGCGAGCTTGGCAAGCGTCACGATTTGGTCGTCGCCGAGACGGCGAAGCGACAGAATTTCTGCGGGGGCGGCCGACATGCCGGGCTCCAGGGATAGGACACACAAACGCGCGCCAGCATCGGAGCCAGGGGTCAACGAAATCTTTCGCGAATGTGAAAGTTTGATGAAGCTTCGGAAAAGGCCTGCTCAGCCCCTTGCGAGAACCCCGAAGGCAATCGAGGCCAGCCCCTGCATGACGAGATCGACCGCCAGGAAAAGGCCCAGTACCCATAGGCTGTCGACCGGCCAGCCGGCGGCGATGATGAGGCCGGCCAGCAGGGTCACGAGACCGCCGATGACCATCCACCCCCAGCCGCCGAGAGGCCGAAGCCTGAACCCTACCCAGATGCGGAAGCAACCGGCGGCGATCAGCGCCACGGCCAGCAGAAACGTCAGCACGGAGGAGGCGAGAACAGGGTTGATGAAGGCGAAAAGGCCTGCCGCGGCGTAAAAGGCGCCGCTCAAGATCCAGTAGAACACGCTTCCCCAGTTTTTGACCTGGAAGGCGTGGGCGAGATTGAGCAGGCCGCCGATCAGCATGATGAGACCGACGTAATAGACTGAGGCGACTGTCGCCATCAGCAGGTTTCCGAAGGCGATGCCGCCGCACATGATCAGAAGCACGCCGAGTGCGACGAACCACCCCCATTTTCCGGCAAGGGCCTCTCTGCCGGCGGGATCGACCGCGTGAACCATTTCAACCTCCAGTCATGCCAATGCGCATGCACGCCTCCCGCTGATTGAGCCGGATTTCCAAGCAAAAATAAAGAGAAAAGCGCAGATTTTTTATTGATTGATGGATCAATCAAAAATAAACTGGCGTACGAGGAGTTCGAAGATGCCGAAGGTCGGAATGGAACCGGTGCGCCGCAAGGCGCTGGTCGATGCGGCGCTGCGCGTGATCGGCGATCAGGGTACGCTCGCCGTGACCATGTCCGAGATCGCGCGGACGGCCGGCGTCTCGCCCGCGCTCGCACATCACTATTTCGGCAGCAAGGAGCAGCTGCTGATCGCCACGATCCGCAGCCTCCTCGGCAAATTGCGCGACGACGCCGTCGCGGCGATGAAAGCGGCGGCCACGCCGCGCGAAAGGGTGAGCGCGTTGATCCGCGTGAGCTTCCGCGCCGATCAGTTCGCGCCGGAGACGGTCGCCGCCTGGCTCGCCTTCTATTCGGAGGCGCAACGGTCGGAGGAGGTGCGGCGGCTGCTCGTGATCTATGCACGGCGGCTGCGCTCCAATCTGCTTGAGGGCTTAAGAGCGCTCTGCCCGGCGGACGACGCGGAGCGCATCGCCGAAGGCGCGGCTGCGATGATCGACGGGCTCTACATCCGGCAAAGTTTGAAGTCGGCGCCGATCAGCATCGAGGCATCGGTCGCGCTCACGGAAGATTATGTGAATGCGCATTTGCGGGCGGGCGTGGGTGGCAGAGAAGCCTCTCATTCTGACCCTCTCCCCAGACAAGAGGAACCGACCAGTGACCCCCGGGAAGCCTAACATTCTGATCATCATGGTGGACCAGTTGAACGGAAAGCTCTTTCCGGACGGTCCTGCAGACTTCCTGTATGCGCCCAACCTGAAGGCGCTGGCCAAGCGATCGGCCCGCTTCCGCAACAACTACACCTCGTCGCCCCTGTGTGCCCCAGCGCGCGCATCCTTCATGGCCGGGCAATTGCCGAGCCGCACCCGGGTTTACGACAATGCCGCCGAGTACCAGTCATCGATCCCGACCTATGCCCATCACCTGCGCCGGGCCGGCTACTACACCGCGCTTTCCGGCAAGATGCATTTCGTCGGGCCGGACCAATTGCACGGTTTCGAGGAGCGGCTGACGACCGACATCTATCCCGCCGATTTCGGCTGGACGCCGGATTACCGCAAGCCCGGCGAGCGGATCGACTGGTGGTATCACAATCTCGGCTCCGTCACCGGTGCCGGGGTCGCCGAAATCACCAATCAGATGGAATATGACGACGAGGTGGCCTTCCTCGCAAACCAGAAGCTCTACCAGCTTTCGCGGGAAAACGACGACGACAGCCGGCGTCCCTGGTGCCTCACCGTCTCCTTCACCCATCCGCACGACCCCTATGTCGCGCGGCGGAAATTCTGGGATCTCTACGAGGATTGCGAGCACCTCACGCCCGAGGTCGGCGCCATTCCCCTCGACGAGCAGGACCCGCATTCGCAACGCATCATGCTCTCCTGCGACTACCAGAATTTCGACGTGACCGAGGAGAATGTCCGCCGCTCGCGCCGCGCCTATTTCGCCAATATCTCCTATCTCGACGAAAAGGTAGGCGAGCTGATCGACACGCTCACGCGGACACGGATGCTCGACGATACGCTCATTCTCTTCTGTTCCGACCACGGCGACATGCTGGGCGAGCGCGGCCTCTGGTTCAAGATGAACTTCTTCGAAGGCTCGGCGCGCGTGCCGCTGATGGTCGCCGGCCCCGGCATCGCACCCGGTCTGCATCTGACGCCGACCTCCAATCTCGACGTGACGCCGACGCTTGCGGACCTCGCCGGCATTTCGCTTGATGAAGTGAAGCCCTGGACCGACGGCGTCAGCCTCGTGCCGATGATCAACGGCGCCGAACGCACGGAACCGGTTCTGATGGAATACGCGGCCGAGGCCTCCTATGCGCCGCTGGTCGCCATCCGCGAGGGCAAGTGGAAATATGTCTACTGCACACTCGATCCGGAGCAACTCTTCGATCTCGAGGCAGATCCGCTGGAACTCACGAACCTGGCGGAAAATCCTCGCGGGCCCGTCGATCAGGCCACGCTCACGGCATTCCGCGACATGCGCGCGGCGCATTGGGACATGGAAGCCTTCGACGCTGCCGTGCGCGAGAGCCAGGCGCGGCGCTGGGTGGTCTACGAAGCGCTTCGCAACGGCGCCTATTACCCCTGGGATCACCAACCGCTTCAGAAGGCTTCGGAGCGCTACATGCGCAACCATATGAACCTCGACACTCTCGAGGAATCCAAACGCTATCCGCGAGGAGAATGAGATGAGAGCCCAACCGAAAGCCTCGCACTTCATCGACGGCGAATATGTCGATGACGCCGCCGGCACGCCCTTCGAGAGCATCTATCCGGCAACCGGCGAAGTCATCGCCCGGCTCCATGCCGCAACGCCCGCGATCGTCGAGAAGGCGATCGCCGCGGCCAAGCGCGCACAGCCGGAATGGGCGGCGATGAGCCCGACGGCGCGCGGCCGCATCCTGAAGCGGGCCGCCGAGATCATGCGGCAGCGCAACCGCGAGCTTTCCGAACTCGAAACGCTCGATACCGGCAAGCCGATCCAGGAAACCATCGTGGCCGATCCGACGTCCGGCGCCGACAGTTTCGAATTTTTCGGCGGCGTCGCGCCCGCCGCACTCAACGGCGATTATATCCCGCTCGGCGGCGACTTCGCCTATACGAAGCGGGTGCCGCTCGGCGTCTGCGTCGGCATCGGCGCCTGGAACTATCCGCAGCAGATCGCCTGCTGGAAGGGTGCGCCTGCGCTCGTCGCCGGCAATGCGATGGTGTTCAAGCCTTCGGAAAACACCCCGCTCGGCGCATTGAAGATCGCCGAAATCCTTATCGAAGCGGGTCTGCCGAAAGGCCTGTTCAACGTCATTCAGGGCGACCGCTCGACGGGCCCCCTGCTCGTCAACCATCCTGACGTCGCCAAGGTGTCGCTCACCGGCTCCGTGCCGACGGGCAAGAAAGTCGCGGGCGCCGCCGCGGCGGAACTCAAGCACGTCACCATGGAACTCGGCGGCAAGTCGCCGCTGGTCGTCTTCGACGATGCCGATCTCGAAAGCGCGATCGGCGGCGCCATGCTCGGTAATTTCTATTCGACCGGCCAGGTCTGCTCCAACGGCACCCGCGTCTTCGTGCAAAGGAAGATCAAGGAGCCTTTCCTCGCCCGCCTCAAGGAGCGCACAGAAGCCATCGTTATCGGCGACCCCCTGGACGAGGCGACGCAGCTCGGGCCGATGGTCTCGGCGGCGCAACGCGACAAGGTCTTCTCCTATATCGAGAAGGGCAAGGCGGAAGGCGCCCGCCTCGTCACCGGCGGCGGCATTCCGAATAACGTGAGCGGCGAAGGCACCTATATCCAGCCGACCGTCTTCGCCGACGTGACCGACGGGATGACGATCGCGCGCGAAGAAATCTTCGGACCGGTCATGTGCGTGCTCGACTTCGACGACGAGGCGGAAGTCATCGCACGCGCCAACGCCACCGAGTTCGGCCTTTCGGCCGGCGTCTTCACCGCCGACCTCACCCGCGCCCACCGGGTCGCCGACCGGCTCGAGGCCGGCACGCTCTGGATCAACACCTACAATCTCTGCCCGGTAGAGATCCCCTTTGGCGGGTCCAAGCAATCGGGCTTCGGACGCGAGAATTCGGTCGCGGCGCTGAACCACTATACCGAACTCAAGACCGTCTATGTCGGCATGGGGCCGGTCGAGGCGCCGTATTGAAAGTTGCACTTGCCCCTCACCCTAACCCTCTCCCCGCTCGCGGGGAGAGGGGACCGGAGGCGGCGAGCTTCCGCACCGGCGGCAGAGGGACTGAGCGGGCGCCGCTTGTCCTTCTCCCCGCGAGCGGGGAGAAGGTGGCGGCAGCCGGATGAGGGGCATGCCGAGTGCATCCAAAAAGAAAGCAGCGAGAATGCAGGCAGATTTCGTCATCATCGGTTCCGGCTCGTCGGGCTCGGCGCTCGCCTATCGCCTCTCGGAAGACGGCAGGAATTCGGTCATCGTGCTCGAGTTCGGCGGCTCGGACGTCGGTCCGTTCATCCAGATGCCGGCAGCGCTTGCCTGGCCGATGAGTATGAACCGCTATAATTGGGGCTATCTCTCCGAACCCGAGCCGAACCTCAACAACCGGCGCATCACCGCGCCGCGCGGTAAGGTGATCGGCGGCTCCTCCTCGATCAACGGCATGGTCTATGTCCGGGGGCATTCGGAAGACTTCAACCGCTGGGAGGAACTCGGCGCACAAGGCTGGTCCTATGCGGACGTGCTGCCCTATTACAAGCGGATGGAGCATTCGCATGGCGGCGAAGAGGGATGGCGCGGTACCGACGGGCCGCTGCACGTCCAGCGCGGCCCGGTCAAAAATCCCCTTTTTCACGCCTTCATCGAAGCGGGAAAGGAGGCCGGGTTCGAAGTCACCGAGGACTATAACGGCTCGAAGCAGGAGGGCTTCGGGCTGATGGAGCAGACGACATGGCGGGGCCGCCGCTGGTCGGCCGCTTCCGCCTATCTGAAGCCGGCTCTCAAACGTCCGAATGTCGAGCTCATCCGTTGCTTCGCCCGCAAGGTCGTCATTGAGAACGGCCGGGCGACGGGCGTAGAGATCGAGCGGGGCGGACGGGTCGAGGTGGTGAAGGTCAATCGCGAAGTGATCGTCTCCGCCTCCTCGTTCAATTCGCCGAAGCTGCTGATGCTGTCCGGCATCGGGCCGGCTGCGCACCTCAAGGAGATGGGAATTGACGTGAAGGTCGACCGGCCCGGCGTCGGTCAGAACCTCCAGGACCACATGGAATTCTATTTCCAACAGGTGAGCACGAAGCCGGTTTCACTCTATTCCTGGCTGCCATGGTTCTGGCAGGGCGTCGCCGGTGCGCAGTGGCTCTTCTTCAAGAGGGGCCTCGGCATTTCCAACCAGTTCGAGTCCTGCGCCTTCCTGCGCTCGGCACCCGGCGTGATGCAGCCGGACATCCAATACCACTTCCTGCCGGTGGCGATCAGCTATGACGGCAAGGCGGCGGCAAAGTCGCACGGCTTCCAGGTGCATGTCGGCTACAACCTGTCGAAGTCGCGCGGCAACGTCTCGCTCCGCTCCTCCGACCCGAAGGCCGACCCGGTGATCCGCTTCAACTATATGAGCCATCCGGAGGACTGGGAGAAGTTCCGTCATTGCGTGCGGCTCACGCGCGAGATTTTCGGGCAAAGGGCTTTCGACCTCTATCGCGGCCCCGAAATCCAACCCGGCGAAAAGGTGCAGACGGACGAGGAGATCGACGGGTTCCTACGCGAGCATCTCGAAAGCGCCTATCATCCCTGCGGCACCTGCAAGATGGGTGCGAAGGACGACCCGATGGCCGTGGTCGATCCAGAAACCCGGGTTATCGGCGTCGACGGGCTTCGTGTCGCCGACTCCTCGATCTTCCCACACATCACCTATGGCAACCTGAACGCCCCCTCGATCATGACCGGCGAAAAGGCCGCTGATCATATCCTCGGCAAGCAGCCACTCGCCCGCTCGAACCAGGAGCCGTGGATCAATCCGCGCTGGGCGGTGAGCGACAGGTAAGTTACTCCGAGAGGAAACCGATCCAGCGCCCGGCAAGGACCGCGCCGGTCCAGATCGACATGGAGAGCAGCGCGGAAAGGCGGACCCTCGGGGAGAGCGGCCCGCCCTTGACGGCGTCGCGCCATTGCGGGGTCAGGTGCAATATGGCCGCGTTGAGTACGCCGAGCGCGAGCAGCGTCATTTTCGTCAGGAAGGCGGGGTTGCCGGCATATTCAACCGGGCGAACGCTGAAGAGACAGAAACCGGTGGCGATGGCCAGCGCGATGCCGATTGCCGCCGCGCGTGAAAGAAAGGGTCCGACCACTGCGATCGGCACGCTGCGGAAGAAGCCGAGCAGCCGCAGGTCAAGCGGCAGGATCGAACCGACGATTATCCCGATCGAGAGTATGTGGGCGGCGTTCACGAAGATGTAGAGCACCGCGGAGCGGCGTATCGCCGCCGCGAAGGGCAACGCCCCGATCCACGTCAGCGCCTCTTCCATCAATTCGTCCGTATGCGCTCCGGATAGATATCGTAGACCTTTCCGGCGACGGTGATCCGCACGGCCTTCATCCTCTTCTCGTTGCGGTCGAGCGAGCGGTTGCCCAGCACGACGATCGGATCGCCGGCCTTGGCTACCCCTTCCACAAAGCCCGAACGCTCGGTGAGCCGCGGGTTGCCGAGTTCGACCCGCCAGGTGCCGTCATTCTGCGTCTCGACCTGAAGGGTCGGATGCGGCGGCGCCATGGAGATCTCGCGGATCGTCCCTGAAAGCTCGACCTGATCGGCCTCCGCCCAGGACCAGCCGTGATGCGCGTAGGCACCCGTCACCAGAAGCAGCCCGAAAGCCACTCCACCGAATATGCGGGACGGCAAGGATTTTCCCATGTCTTGTCTCCTTTCATGGGCTCGCGGGGTCAGCCTGAAAGTGGAGCACGCGAGGCGGATGGACAGAGCATTCAACGATTGTTGAACGGCAACAACACCGAAGAGGCCTGGCGCCACCAATCGCGAAACAATAATCTACCGGATTACTAGGTTTTCTTAGAACTTTATGGATCAGAGAGATATTTGCTCTGATCCTTGAGCAATAGAAATCCGTTTTTCTGTCCATTGACACCAGCGGCTGCCATATTCCGTGCAAATTGCAACAGGATGCAGCCATGACGACGCAATCCCTCAAAGCAGAAGCGGTGGCTCTCGAAGCAGACGTGATGGCCCTCGATGCGGAGGCGAAGGCCCTCAACGACAAGCTCGAAAGCCTGGATCTTGCCGGTCGGCTGGCGCTCATTGCCGGGCTTGAAGGCCGCGCGGTCTTTACCACATCGCTCGGCATCGAGGACCAGGTCATTACCGCCGCGATCGGCAGCAACCATCTCGACATCGAAGTCGCGACGCTGAAGACGGGCCGCCTTTTCAACGAGACAGTGGCGCTGATCGACAAGACCGAGGAAACCTATGACATCCTCATCAAGCGCTATTATCCTGAGAAAGCCGACATCGACGCCTATGTGGCGCAATACGGCATGAACGGTTTCTACGAAAGCGTCGAAGCCCGGCATGCCTGTTGTGGCGTGCGCAAGCTGAAGCCGCTTGCGCGCGCTCTCGACGGTGCAAACTACTGGATCACGGGCCTGCGCCGCGGACAGTCGGGCAACCGTGCGACGACCCCTTTCGCTGAAGCCGACGTCGAGCGCGGGCTCATCAAGATCAATCCGCTCGCCGACTGGGACATCGAGACGATCCAGGCCCATGTCGCGGCAGAGGGCATTCCCGTCAACCCGCTGCACAGTCGCGGCTATCCGTCGATCGGTTGCGAGCCCTGCACCCGTGCCATCAAGCCCGGCGAGCCGGAGCGCGCCGGCCGCTGGTGGTGGGAGAACGATGAGAAGCGCGAATGCGGCCTGCATGTGCCGGAAGCGGCTTCCTCGATCATCCCCAACGCCAGCAACGCCGTCTGAACGCCACGCGCCGCATCCGAAGACCACGATCTTCCCCGGAGTTACCAATGCCCCATACTCTTCCGGAAACGGAACTGCATAATCCGCAGAGCACGAAACCGCCGCTCGATCCGCACCTGAAGGCGCTGGAGAACGAAGCGATCCACATCTTCCGCGAGGTCGCGGCCGAATTCGAGCGCCCGGTGATGCTTTACTCGATCGGCAAGGATTCGTCGGTCCTGCTGCATCTTGCGCGCAAGGCCTTCTATCCCGGCCGCATCCCCTTCCCGCTCCTACATATCGACACCGGCTGGAAGTTCCGCGAGATGATCGCGTTCCGTGACGAGATGGTCGCGAGATACGATCTCGACCTCGTTGCCCACACCAATCCGCGCGGTGCAGCCGAGAACGTCACGCCCTTCACGCACGGTTCGGCGCTCTATACCGACATCATGAAGACCGAAGCGTTGCGCCAGGCGCTCGACGCCGGCCAGTACGACGCCGCATTCGGCGGCGCACGCCGTGACGAGGAGGCAAGCCGTGCCAAGGAGCGCATCTACTCCTTCCGCACGCCCGATCATCGCTGGGATCCGCGCAACCAGCGCCCGGAACTCTGGAACGTCTATAACGGCATGATACGCAAGGGCGAGAGCGTCCGCGCCTTCCCTCTGTCCAACTGGACCGAAGTCGACATCTGGCGCTACATCCAGGCGGAAGAGATTCCGATCGTGCCGCTCTATTTCGCCGAGAAGCGCCCGGTCGTGGAGCGCGACGGCATGCTGATCCTCGCCGAAGATCCCCGCCTCGAGCTGCTCCCCGGCGAGGTCAAGCGCGAGGAAGTCATCCGCTTCCGCACGCTCGGCTGCTTCCCGCTCACGGGCGCGATCCGCTCCGAAGCCGACACGCTCGACGACATCATTGCCGAACTTGAAACCGCGACCGTCTCCGAACGTCAGGGCCGCGCGATCGACCGCGACCAGGCCGGTTCGATGGAAAAGAAGAAACGCGAAGGATATTTCTGATGACCGCACCGGCAGCAGCGAACGCAGCCCTGGACCAAACCGTCGTATCCCTCCCGGTGCAGGAGACTGCGCGGGTCGTTCGCGACACGCGCCCCCTTCGCCTCATCACCTGCGGCAGCGTCGATGACGGCAAATCGACGCTGATCGGCCGCCTTCTTTGGGACACCAAGGCGGTCAAGGAAGACCAGGCGGCAAGCCTTCAGCGCGATTCCAGCGGCAAGCAGAACGATCTCGGCCTTCCCGACTTCGCTCTCCTGCTCGACGGCCTTCAGGCCGAGCGCGAACAGGGCATCACCATCGATGTCGCCTATCGCTATTTCGCGACCGACAAGCGCTCCTTCATCGTCGCCGACACGCCCGGGCACGAGCAATATACGCGCAATATGGCGACCGGCGCCTCGACTGCCGACCTTGCCGTGCTGCTCGTCGACGCACGCGTCGGCCTTTTGGAGCAGACCCGCCGCCACGCGACGATTGCGACGCTGATGGGCATCCGCCAGTTCGTGCTCGCCGTCAACAAGATCGACCTGACGAACTACGACCGGGCACGCTTCGATCAGATCTCGCACGAGTTCCGGGAACTGGCCCTTTCCCTCGGGGTCCGCCAGGTCACGGCAATTCCGGTCTCGGCTCTCAAGGGCGAGAACGTCGTCTATGACGGCCGCGCTTCCATGCCCTGGTATGACGGCCCGACGCTGATCGGGGTTCTGGAGCTTGCCACGACCCGCTCCGCCCAGACCGTCGGCTTCCGCCTGCCGGTGCAGCGCGTATCGCGCCCGGGAGAAAGCTTCCGCGGCTATCAGGGCACGGTCGCCGGCGGCTCGGTGAAGCCGGGGGACTCCGTCGTCATCCTGCCCTCCGGCATGGTGGCCAACGTCACCAAGATCGTCACCTTCGATCTCGTGCGCAATGCGGCAGTTGCCGGCGACGCAATCACGCTGGTGCTCGACCGCCAGGTGGACGTTTCCCGCGGCGACGTGATCGCCTCGATCGACAGCCAGCCGATGACCGGGCTCGCCTTCGATGCGCAACTCGTGGCGCTGCAGCCGGAAGGCATCCAGCCGGGCAAGCGCTACTGGCTGAAGTCCGGCAGCCGCCGCCAGCGCGTGCAGGTGCAGCCGGTCAGCCAGCTCGAACTCAAGAGCGGCAAGTGGAACCACGCAGACGAACTGCCTATGAATGCGATCGGCAAGGTGCACCTCGCCTTCGACGAACAGGCGATCTTCGACACCTATGAGCAGAACCGCACGACCGGCGCCTTCATCCTGATCGACCCCGACACCAACAACACGGTGGCCGGCGGCATGATCACCGCCAAGCGCGCCGCACTCGGGGGTATCCATACCGAAGAGAGCCGGGTGATCCTGTCGCTGCCCGCCGACCTCGCCGATCAGCTCATGGCAACGGAGCTCTTTGCGAGCCGCCGCGAAGACGTGGAGGTACGTCGTGTCACGGCCGGTAAGGCGGTCAACATCATAGACGCGATTGACGGGTGACCTGACAGAGTCATCAATGAGCAAAGGGGCCGTTGGGCCCCTTTTTGCTGCGCCTCTTTCGACAGGCCGGTCCAAAAAACGCGTGCGTTGCACCGCGCACTCCTGATCGTTTCGACGAAGTCTTTCAACCATGAAGAAGATTGCCGAAGCTCTTTTCGTAGATCTCGACGATTTGGCGCAATAAGACGTTCAGGCGCGCCGCTCGATCGTTGCGAGATCGATCGTCAGCGGCTGCGGATCGGCATGAACCCAAAGCTGATAGCCGACCACGCTGCCGAGAATGGCCGCCCAGACGACAAATTCACGTAGAGTGAAGATAGGTTCCTTCGACATCGCTGCCTCTCGGGTTGCGCTTTCAAGCATATTCGCGCCGATTGTTCACTCCGATAAGACGGAGATTTAAGAACAGCCCGTTTCCCTGTGAACAATAACGTGTGGCCAGAGGCTACGCCGGACCTGCACCGTCCTGGTTGGCGGCGCTTTTCGCTCATCGCGATCCAGACCTGAGGCCGCGCAGCAACCCGGCCAAGAAGCCGGATCGAACAACAACAATAATCGGGGGATTGTTTCAGCTGGTCGGAGTGGAGTGATTCGAACACTCGACCCCCACGTCCCGAACGTGGTGCGCTACCAGACTGCGCTACACTCCGTGACCAGCGGCGCCTCTATAGAACAGCATTTTTGATTTCACAAGCGCCTATCGCAAAAAAGAGCGCGCCAAGGGTCAAAATATTCCGGCCGCCGGCACGCCCCGTCTCCTGCGGAATAGGGCGTTTCTGCAACGCTTTCCAATTTCCTCGGCGGCAATGCTCCGGGCCGATTTTCTTTCAGGGCATTTAGCGCTAGAGCCTCGGCGGACCGCAAGGAAAACCGGGGGATTCCGGCCCTTCCGCGCCGCAAGTTTCAGGACATATCTAAGGGACAGACACATGAATTTCCGCATGATGACGGCGGGCGCCCTCGGGCTGCTACTTGCCGGCTGCACGACGACGACCGGGATAACGAGAAATGCGGTCGAGGCACGTTGGCTCGGCCAGCCGGCCGGGCCCTTCTTCGCTCAGTTCGGCCCACCCATTTCCGACGTCGAAGCGGGCGGCGACACCATTTATAGCTGGAAGGGCGGCTACAAGACGCGCAAGATCCCGGCGGAATACGAAAAGACCACCGACGGCAAACGCGGCAAGCGCATCTCTGCCGCGCGCACGGAATATCTGAGCTGCTCCGTTCAGCTGACCGTCTCTTCGGACTACGTCATCCGCTCGATCCGGATCGTCGGCGACCGCAAGCGTCCGAACGGCCCGAGCTGGTGCGAGGAGTTTCTGGGCGGCGCAAAGGCGCAGTAGAGTAGCAGCTCGATCCGCCTCGGCTACCCGCGGCCCGCTGCCGAAAGCCAGCGGGCCTCCTTCGTCATTCGGGACTGCCTTTCATACTCATTCGCTGGCGGCCCCGGCCGCATTCTTCCGACGCTTCGCGCGCGTTTGCCCCGGCTGAGAGGGTGCTGCGGCCGGCGCTGCGGCGCGGCCATCGAACAGCTCACGCACCAGCCCCTCGATGCTGGCGAGATCGCGAAAATGGATTTCGCGCTGGCCAAAGGGCATTTCGATCTTTTCCTCGCGGAAGCGTTTGGCGATTTCGAAGCGCATATCGCTCGCCGCGCCCACATCGGCGTTGATGTTGCCGACGTGGCAGAACAAGGTGAACTGCAGGGCATCGGCTCCGAAATCGGTGAAGGAAACGAAAGGCTCCGGATTTTTCAAGACGCGCGGATTGTCCATGGCGATTTCCAGCAGAACCCGCCTCACCTGCTCCGGGTCCGACTCATAGGAGACCCCCACGGGAATGTTCAGGCGCGCCGAGAAGTCGCCATGCATCCAGTTGACCACCTGGCCGCTGATCAGGTCGGCATTGGGTACGATAACGGTCACATTGTCGAAGGTCTGGATCTGGGTAGCCCTGACGCTGACGCGCTGGACGATCCCCATCTTCTGGCCGACCTCGATGCGGTCCCCGACCTTGAAGGGCCGTTCGGCGAGCAGGATGATCCCGCTGACGAAGTTGTTGACGATGGACTGGAGGCCGAAACCGATACCGACGGACAGGGCGCTTGCAACGATGGCGACGTTCTGAAGGTTGAGGCCCGCATAGGAGAAGGCCACGAGACCAGCGATCGCCGCGCCGACATAGCCGACCCCCGTATGGATTGACGTCCTGAGGCCGGCGTCGAGGCTGGTTTGCGGCAAGAGGCGGCCGTCCAGCCACCTCTGGAAGCCGCGCGTCGCGACGATTACGATGATGAAGACGACGATCGCGCCGAGAATGGCCGAAGGCGAAAACGAGAAGCCGCCGATCTCGAAACCGAAAAAGGCGGAGGCGAAGGTGCCGACCATGTCCTCCGATTGGATACCCCAGGGCGCAAGAAGAGCCATGATGGCAATCATGATCACGACAAGACGCGCAAAGCCCGCGAGGATCACGCCGATCTGGCTGATCGTGTTGGGCTTGAACCCGATCGCCTGCCGCATGAAGCCGCCGATCCGGGTCTGCACCGAAAAGCCGTAGGAAATCGCCTCGTCGGCAAGGCGCAGCAAGAGCACGAGGCTCATCAGCACTGCCGTCGTGAAGACGATCTGGAGCGCAGCGAAGCGGCCAAAGGCCACAAAGCCTGCGAGCGGCGCAACGACAGTCAGCGCGGCCACCGCCCAGGTCACCGGAATCAGGAGTCGCCAGGCTGAGCTCGTTCCCTGCTGGCTCTCGTCGTCTTCTTCGCGAGCGACGAATCTGAGCGCGATCATGGCGAGGATGCCGAGCGCGACGGCGCCGAGGCCTTGTGCCGCAACCGCGAAGGACAAGGGCGCATGCGTCGCCTTCAGGAAGGCATCGAGGGCGAGGCCGCCGGCGTTGATCACCGCCATCGCAACTATCACCGGAATCAACTTCTCGGCCGCCGCGTCGGTGACGTCGACCAACCGCCAGCTCGGCCGTTCGGGCGCGAGTACGGCGATGGAGAGGCCATAAAAGAAGGAGGCGAAGGTCAGCCCGAAGAAGACGGGTCTCAGGACCGCCGCCAGATCTGCAGCAAGGACGCCGAGAATGGACATCGCCTGATAGAGCACGAAGAAGGCGATGGCCGGGATCAGGAAATTGGCAAGCGTGATGGCTGCTGCTGCGGTCGCCTTGGCGAGTCCGGATGGGTGAAGCACCGAGGGGTCCCGGCTCGTGCGCCGGGTCAGCCAGCGCCGCCCCGGCGACAGAAGGAAGGCGGCAAAGCCAATGACGACGACAAGGATGCCCGCGGCCGAACGGCCGGTGCGCTCGATCAGGGCGCCGAACCAGTGCCCGACAACGTCGGACTGCTTGGCGAGCGTCTCCGGCGTCGCGGCGGCCAGATCGAACCAGAAGGAAGGATCGGCAAGGCTTTGCGAGCGCTGCAGGATAGAGCTTGTGAAGAGGGCGCGCCGCCGTTCTCCGATAATGTCGATGTCCTGCTGCGCGCGCAGGGCGATGAAATCCGCCTGCTGCACTATGCTCTGAAGACCGGCCGCCTCCGACTGGAGCTGCGCATGTTCGAGCTTGACCGCTTCGGTCTGACTGCGGGCGGCCTGCTCATCGGCAGGCTTCAACTGTTCGACACGTTGATTGACCGCCTGCAGTCGCGGTTGCAGGCTTGCCTTGAGCCCGGCGGCATGCATCGGCATGGTACCGAGCTGCTTGCGCAGATCGGAGAGGGTGGCGTCGTCGATGCGCTCGGCTTGGAGCCCACGCTCCACGCGTTCCAGCGTCGCCCGCCAGGCGTCGATGCGCGCCTGTTCCTCCGGAAAGGCTTGCGGCGGCAATGCTGACGCAGCGTCCGTTCCGCTCACCCCCTCGGCAGCGGTCGCCGCTCCGGCTTCCGGTTGCTTTGCGCCACCCTCCTGCGCAACGGCTACGGACGACAGGGCAAGCATGAAGGCGACGAGGAGCCGTCGAAGCCAGACCCTGTCCAAGGCGCTTTCGAAATAAGAACCCGCCGCGGGCATACGACGAAGGGAGTTCGGCATTCTCGTCATTTTCATTCCTGTTCCGCAGTGCTCTATCATTTGCCGGACGCGAACGGGGCGGGCCCGGGAAGTCCGCACGAACAATAAGTTTGCAAGCCGGAATATCCAACCCGCCTCGCCGATTAATCGGCATTGGGTGTTCGCCACAACCTGGATTGGCAAGGACCCGCAGCCCGGAGCGCGCAAGATCGGTGCCGGCGAAAGGGGGATGATGAGCGACATGGCCCCGTGCGGAGCCATAAAAAGTGGGGGATGGCTGGGGCGCCTGGATTCGAACCAGGGAATGGCGGTACCAAAAACCGCTGCCTTACCGCTTGGCTACGCCCCAACGAAACTGGCGGGAAATCTCCTCGCCAAATCGAGCGCCTGATTAGCAAAGCTCGTGCGCGCTCACAATGCTTAACTTCGTTTCGCCTGCAGATTTATCGCGTCGGGTTTGGGGCCGCAAGCTCGCGAGAGCAACGGGTGGTTTCCTCCGCATCGCCTTTGGCCTATGGTCGCTCCGGGCAGAAAGCCGGTCCTGCCGCCGGGCTCGTAAACGGCGGGTAGAAGGGAAAGCAGCGGCATGCAAGCTCCGGAATTCGACCTCGATTTCAAGCCCGCCCATGGCGAAGCGGTGAGCGTAGCAGAGGGTGTCGAGCGCATCACCGTCAACAATCCCGGCCCCTTCACCTTCCATGGCACGAACAGCTACATCGTCGGCCGCCGTTCGGTCGCGGTGATCGATCCGGGCCCGGAGGACGAGGCGCATTTCCATGCGCTGATGGACGCACTTAGGGGTCGCGAAGTGACGCATATCGCCGTCAGCCACACCCATCGCGACCATTCTCCACTCGCCGGCAGGCTCGCCCGGGCGACCGGCGCGATAATTGTGGGCGAAGGCCCGCACCGGGCAGCCCGGCCGCTGCATGCCGGCGAGGTCAATCCGTTCGCCGAAAGTTCGGACATGGACTTTGCGCCCGATGTCGCGCTTTGCGACGGCGCACGCGTCGAAGGCGACGGCTGGAGCCTGACGGCGGTAGCGACGCCGGGGCACACGGCCAACCACATGGCCTTCGCGCTCGATGGAACCGGGATCCTCTTTTCCGCCGATCATGTGATGGCCTGGGCGACGAGCATCGTCGCGCCGCCGGATGGCGCCATGGCCGATTACATGGCCTCACTTGATAAGCTGCTGCAGCGCGACGATCGGCGCTACCTGCCCGGGCATGGTGGTCCGGTCGACGAGCCTGCCTCCTTCCTACGGGCGTTGAAGGCACATCGCAGGATGCGCGAGCGCGCAGTGCTCGAACGCCTGCGCGCGGGCGACCGGCAGATCGCCGACATGGTAAAGGTGATCTATGCCTCGACCGACCCGCGGCTGCATGGCGCTGCGGCACTCTCGCTGCTGGCGCATATCGAAGACCTCATCGAACAGGGCCGCGTCGAAACAGAGGGGCCGCCGTCGCTCGCCAGCGCGTACCGGCTGGCGTGACGCCGGGTGGACCGCTGAAAGGCGCAATTCGGCGCGGAAAGCCGCGCGCACTTGCTAATCGCCCGCGATCCCCAGAAGCTCGGCGTCGAGGTCGCGCAGGAACTTCTCGGCAAACATGGCTCCCATGCCGAGGTCATGGCGGCCGTAGCGGGAGGCCACGCGCAGATCGACGAAGGTCGTTTCCGCCTCTTCGCGCAATCTGATCAGCACGTCGAACCGGAAACCGACGACAAGGCTCCGCCATTCGCCTTGCAGGACGACGTCGCTGGATCGCCGTCCCGGTATGCCGTCGTCGACCAGCTGCGCGGGGCGCGCGGTCGGAACGGGGATCACGTTCGGGCCGGCATTCGCATCCCCGTCCGCCTCGGGTCGCACGGCGAGGTCTTCGAGATCCGCCCGCGCGTTGTCGGCGCCGAACTCCGCAGTGGTGGCGATTCGCGTCTGCTCGACGACCTTGCGCACGCCCTGGAATACGCGGTCCAGCGCCCCTTCGTAGCGCCGGCCCGTAAGCCCCGGATAGGCTTCAACCTGCGCCTCGCGGTCTTCCCGCGTCACTGCACGCTTGCGCCCGAGCCAGCTTTCCGCGGTTGCCGGCGTCCTGATCCAGGGTGGCGGCGTCAAGGTATCGGTACTGACCTCGGAGAGTGCCGGTCGCGTCAGGTATTGTACCGCCCCATAACCGAGGAAGCCGAGCGGAACCGCGGCGTAAAAGAGTGCCGAGACGGAAGCGGTGCCGCCGATCGCTGCCACCTGCCAAAGGCGCGTAAGCCCGATCGTTGCCAGCACGACGCTAAGGAGAGCCAAGCCGCCGGCGATCAGCGCCAGCGCCAGAAAGTGCGGCGTCGTCAGAGGACCGAAACGATGCGACAGCAGCGACAGCAGAAAAACGATGAAGGCGATGCGGGCGATGCGGCGCGCCCAATGGGCCGCGTAGGAATAGGGACGCTCGTACCGGACAATCATCTAGCGGAATCAATCCCCGAGGCGGAAAAGGACCTCGCCTTTCTTAGACCATGGCTCGGGTAGTGCAAACCCGTATCTTTCCCACATCGGCGATGGAGATCGCCCTATGGAGGCCGAAGAGAGAATGCGGGCGGCGAATATGGCGGCGCCACTCACACGAGTGCCGCAAATTTGCCATTCTCGTTAACCACCTATTCAGGTTCACTATTTGGCCGGACACACGGCGCTGTAGCATTTGGAGGCATCGGCCGTCGTCGCCGGCAAGAGGCGCGGCAAATCAACGGAGAGACATCATGGCCGCACAGCAGTCTACCATGGACATCGCCATCCCCGCCCCTCCACCCCCGGCCGGCGAAGCTGCAATACCCATGGCACTTCTCGAGTTGGAGCTTTCGCTCGACCGCTTTTCCGGCGACAAGGACGATTTCGTCGGCTTCACACATAAGGTGGCTCACGACATCGGCGCCGAACTGCTCTTCATTCTGCCGGCTTCCGGTCTAGTCGACGATTGCGTGACGATCGCCGCGGTACGCCACGGCCAGGCGGAGGACAAGACACCGATCATCCTGTTCATCTGTCTCGCTGAGGACGGCACCACCATCCGCGTCGAGCAGCCGAGCGAGCGCACCGCCGGTCTCAGGAGCTTCGCCAACTCCTTCGTCGGCGTCCTCGAGCGGATCTGAACTCGGTAGGACGATTGACCAGCGATGCGCAACGGGCGCATGATGTCGCCGAGTTGAATCGCGCCCACGGACTTCGTCTTATGCGTTGCATTATCATGCCTGTCGTCCAGCCGAATGCCCTCGGTCTCTGTCCCCGCGAACGGGTGCCGATCAGGAGGCAAGGATGACGACGATGACCATGAGACTGTTTGGCCTTGCAGCCGCGGGGCTGGTGCTTGCCGCGTGCCAGTCGATGTCGCCGCAGGAACGGCGAGCGAGAGACGAAAACACATGCGCCTCCTACGGCTTCAGAAGGGGCACCGATGCATTCGCAACCTGCCTGCAGCGCATAGATCTCGACCGTCGCGCGGAAGCGCGCGCTTTCCGGTATGACAACGACGTCTTCTTGCGCGGCCCCTATTACTGGCGCTGACCGGCGAGACGGCCCGCAACTCCGGACAAAGATCGAAGACCGTCAGCTCGCAGCCAGAGCTTGAACCTCGGCGACCTCGCGGCCGTTGATCGTCGCCTGTGCGGCCGCAAGTCTCGCGATCGGCACCCGGAAGGGCGAGCAGGAGACGTAATCGAGACCCGTTTCCTCGCAGAAGCGAATCGAGGCGGGATCGCCGCCATGCTCGCCGCAGATACCGAGCTTCAAGCCGTTCTTGGTCCGCCGGCCCCGCTCCGCCGCGATCTGGATCAGTTCGCCCACGCCCTCGAAATCGAGCGAGACGAAAGGATCCTGCTCGATGATGCCCTTCTGCTGATAGGTAGCCAGGAACAGGGCTGCGTCATCGCGCGAAATGCCGAAGGTGGTCTGCGTCAGGTCGTTGGTGCCGAAGGAGAAGAAATCGGCCGATTCGGCGATCGTGTCCGCCCTGAGGGCCGCCCGCGGCAACTCGATCATCGTGCCGATCAGATAATCGATGTTCACGCCAGCCTCGCCGATGACCTCCTTGGCGACCGCCTCGATCCGCGCCTTGACGTAATCGAGCTCGGCGCGCAGACCGACAAGCGGCACCATGATCTCGGGAACGACGGCAGCGCCGGTATCGCGGGCGGCCTGGACCGCCGCCTCGAAAATCGCGCGCGCCTGCATCTCGGCGATCTCCGGATAGGAGATTGCCAGGCGGCAACCGCGATGCCCGAGCATCGGATTGAATTCGTGAAGCGCATCGACCCGCTGACGCAGTTCCGCGGCATCGATCATCAGCACGCGCGCAACCTCTGCGATTTCCTCGTCGGTTTTCGGCAGGAACTCATGCAGCGGCGGGTCGAGCAGACGGATCGTGACCGGCAGGCCGTGCATGATCGAAAAGAGCTCGACGAAGTCGGAGCGCTGCATGGGCAGAAGCTTGGCAAGCGCTGCCCGCCGTCCTGCTTCGTCTTCCGCCAGGATCATCTCGCGCATCACATTGATGCGGTCGTCTTCGAAGAACATGTGCTCCGTACGGCAGAGGCCAATGCCTTCGGCGCCGAAGGAGCGGGCTGCGCGCGCATCCGCCGGCGTCTCGGCATTGGTGCGCACGGTCATGCGGCGGCTTGCATCGGCCCATTGCATAATCTTGCCGAAGTCGCCCGAAAGTTCCGGCTGCAGCATGGGGATCTCGCCCTTCAGGACCTGGCCGGAGGAGCCGTCGATGGTGATCACGTCACCCTTCCGGAGCGTGACGCTCGCGGCGATCAGGAGCTCGTTTCGCTGGTCGACGCGGATGCTGCCGGCTCCCGACACGCAAGGCGTACCCATACCGCGGGCAACCACCGCCGCGTGGCTGGTCATGCCGCCGCGGGTCGTCAGGATGCCTTCCGCCGCATGCATGCCGTGAATGTCTTCAGGACTCGTCTCGACGCGAACGAGAATGACCTTGCGGCCTTCCTTGACCGCCTGCACCGCTTCGTCGGAGCTGAAGACGATCTCGCCCGTGGCCGCGCCCGGCGAGGCCGGCAGGCCGGAACCGATAATGTCGCGGCGGGCATGGGGGTCTATCGTCGGATGCAGAAGCTGGTCGAGTGAGGCGGGATCGATGCGGGCGACGGCCTCCTCCTTCGAGATCAGCCCTTCCTCGGCCATGTCGACGGCGATCTTCAGCGCCGACTTGGCCGTTCGCTTGCCGGAGCGCGTCTGCAGCATCCAGAGCTTGCCGCGCTCGATCGTGAACTCGATGTCCTGCATGTCGCGATAGTGGCGTTCGAGCGCGTTGCAGATCTTCTCGAACTCGGTAAAAGCCTCCGGCATCAGCTTTTCCAGGGAGGGTTTGTCCGAACCGGACGCGATGCGGGCTGCCTCGGTGATGTTCTGGGGCGTGCGGATGCCGGCGACAACGTCCTCGCCCTGAGCATTGACGAGAAACTCGCCATAGAGTTCCTTCTCGCCCGTCGACGGGTTGCGCGTGAAGGCGACGCCCGTCGCGGACGAATTGCCGAGATTGCCGAAGACCATGGCCTGGACGTTGACGGCCGTGCCCCAGGCGGCCGGTATGCCGTGAAGGTGGCGGTAGGTGATGGCCCGCGGGTTCATCCAGCTTGAAAAGACGGCACCGATCGCGCCCCAGAGCTGGATCTCCGGATCCTGCGGGAAAGGCGCGCCGAGCACCTCCTCGATCGCCTCCTTGTAGCGCGAGATCACGTGCTGCCATTCGACGGCGGAAAGCTCCGTGTCCTGCTCGTGACCGAGGCGCGCCTTCTCGTCCTCCAGAACTTCCTCGAAAACCTCGTGGTCCACCCCCATCACCACATCGCCATACATTTGGATGAAGCGGCGGTAACTGTCCCAGGCAAAGCGCGCATCGCCGGCGTCGTGACCGAGCGCATGCACGGATTGATCGTTAAGGCCGAGATTCAAGACCGTGTCCATCATTCCCGGCATCGAGGCGCGCGCGCCGGAACGGACCGACAGAAGCAGCGGGCGGTTGGTATCGCCGAAGACGCGTCCGGTGATTTTCTCCATCCGGGAGATGCCCTCGCGGACCTGCTCGCGCAGACCCTCGGGCATGCTGCCGCCCTTGTCGAGATAGCTGTTGCAGGCAGCGGTGACGATTGTGAGCCCCGGCGGCACCGGCAGGCCGAGATTGCACATCTCCGCGAGGTTAGCGCCCTTGCCGCCCAGCCGGTCGCGGTCTTCCGCGCTCCCTTCGGCCTGTCCCGCACCGAAGGTATATACCCATTTCGCCATGCCTGTTCTCCACCCGAAACAGCCGTCCAAGCCCGTCCCCTCGATCACGATGATTTTAGGTCGGATCCACCTAAAACCATGAACGTGATCGAATCCAAGAAGTTGGAGCGGGATGCGGGCGGACAACCGCACACGCTATTCCTCACCCCGCCTCCAGACGATCTACAGTATATGCTCCGTGCTGAAAATGCACTCGGCGAAGATTTTGCTGCAGTGCACCAAATCGGAGAACCGCCGTCAGACCGCTTCGCGCAGCCGCTCTGCCGTCTGCAGGTCTACCGAGACGAGCTGCGAGACCCCCTGCTCCGCCATCGTCACACCGAACAGGCGGTTCATCCGGGCCATGGTGATCGGATTGTGGGTGATGATGACGAAGCGGGTCTCGGTGGAGGCCGCCATTTCGTCCATCAGGTTGCAATAGCGCTCGACATTGTGGTCGTCGAGCGGCGCATCCACTTCATCGAGAACGCAGATCGGGGCCGGATTGGTGAGGAAGACGGCAAAGATCAGCGCCATGGCAGTCAGCGCCTGCTCGCCGCCGGAAAGCAGCGTCATCGTCTGCGGCTTTTTGCCGGGCGGCCGGGCAAGGATTTCGAGCCCCGCTTCCAGCGGGTCGTCGCTCTCGATGAGCTGCAGTTCCGCCGTGCCGCCCCCGAAAAGATGGGTGAAAAGCCGCTGGAATTGCACATTGACCACATCGAACGCGGCAATCAGCCGCTCGCGGCCCTCGCGATTGAGGCTCTGGATGGCACTCCTCAATCTGCGGATCGCCTCGATGACGTCGTCACGTTCCTTGAGCAGCGCCGCGAGCCGCTCCGAAAGCTCCTTCTGCTCCTCGTCGGCGCGCAGGTTGACGGCGCCGAGCCGTTCCCGCTCGATCTTCAGCCGCTCGAGTTCCCGTTCCACGCCGCGCATATCCGGTAGCCCTTCGTCGGAACCGAGACCGGTAAGGCGCATCACTTCATGGGGGGCGCAGGACAGTGCTTCGAGGATGCGCGCCTCTATCTCGACACGCCGCTCCCGCGCAGAAACAAGCCGCTCTTCGGCGCGGCCGCGCTTTTCGCGTACCTCTGCCAGCTCCGAGAGCGCGGTGGCGGCCTGGCGATCCGCTTCGCGTTGGTGGTTTTCCGCCTCGGCTAGTCTGTCGGCCGCCTCTCGGCGCGACGCCTCCGCCTTCTGCAGCTCGTTCATCAGCGCGCGGCGCTTGTCGTCGAACTCGTCAGGCGCATCGAGCAGTTCCTCGACCTCCTCTCGCGCCTCCGCCTCGCGCTCGCGAAGCGTCGCGATGTGATCTTCGGCGCTCGCCGCCCTCGCCGCCCAGGTCTCTCGCTCCCCGGCAATGGCCGCAAGCCGCCTGAGGCGCCCGTCGTTTTCGCGTGCGAGACCGTCATGTGCAGCGCGGGCCTCCGCCGCCGCCGCACGGTCGGTCGCGACTTCGGCCGTCCGATGACTCAGCCGCAGGTCGAGCTCTGCAATATCCGGCTGACCGGCAGAGGCCTCCTTGGCCGCCTCGACCTCCTCGGCGATCTCCTCGGCCTGCGCCTCGATCTGGAGCTTCGTCTCGGCAAGCACCGCGCGACGCCGAGAAAGATCGCCGGAGGCCCGCTCGGCCGCCGCCAGGGCATCGCGCGCCTCGGAGAGCTGCCGCGCAAGCATGCGTTGTGCCTCGCGCGAAAGCCTCAGCCGCTCGTCCTCGGCACGGATGCGCGCGCCGGCAGCGGCAAGATGCGCCTCCGCCTTCAGCAAAGCCTCGGTCGCCCCCTCCGCTTCACCTTCCAGTTCGGAAAGGCGGTTCTTCTGGGCGAGCCTCAGGGCCGCAGCACTCGGCGCTTCCGAGCCGGTAACATGGCCGTCCCATCTCCAGACGGCCCCTTGCCTCGTCACCAACCGCTGGCCGGTCCTGAGAAGCGGCAGCAGTCGCTCCGCCTCCTCGTCGCTCTCTACGATCCCGATCTGCCGGAGCGTTCGTCTCAGCGCCTCCGGTGCCTGGACGAAATCGATCAAAGGCAGGGCGCCACCCGGCAATGCGGGATCGTCGGCATCGTCGCCGGGCATACGCCAGTGCGCCGGCGCCGCCTGTTCCAGGGGCGAATCGAGGTCGTCGCCAAGAGCCGCGCCAAGCGCCGCTTCGAAGCCGCGTTCGACTTTCATCTCCTCTACGACGGCCGGAAAAGTGCTGCCGCCGGCCGCCTCCAGCATGCGCCGGATCGTTCGCGCTTCCGTCTCGATGCCGTTCAGCCGCGCCCGGGCCTGATCGACGGGCAGGCGTGCGGCGGCTTCATCGGCGCGGGCCTGCCCGAGGCTCTCTTCGACGGCGGCGACGGCGGCCTCGGCCTCCTCCAGCGCCGCCTCCGCAAGCTCCACCTGTCCTCTCTTCTCGTCCGGGTCGGGGAGCCGCGCCATCCGACCGTCAAGGTCGTCGAGTTCGCGCCCCTGATCCGCAAGCTGGCGTGCGAGGCGCGCCTGCCGCTCGGAGAGATCGCGCAGCGCTCTCTCGATCTGGTTGCGCGCGGCTTGCGCCTCGGCGCGCTCGGCCGTAATGCGGGCGAGACCGGCTTCGCTCGCCGCAAGTTTTTCATTGGCCTCATCGAGCCTTTCACGCGCCTGAACGCCGCGATCGTCCGCCTCGGCCAGCGCGTCTCGCAGATCTTCCTCCTCCTGATCGAGGCGGGCGAGAATGCCGGCATTGTCGGCGACCAGCCGCTCTTCGCGGGCGATGTCCTCTGCGAGTTGCGCCTGTCGCCGCTGCAATTCCTCACGGCGGCGCAGAATCCGGCCGGCATCCTCCTCGAGCTGCGCGCGAGCGATCTGCAGGCGCTGCAGCCCGGCAGCGAACTTCGCCTCGTCTTCACGCAGTTCCGGCAGCTTGAGGCTCGCGATCGCCTGAGCCTTGGCGGCTTCCATCTGCGCCTGCGCCTTCTCGGCAACGAGTGCGGTGATCTGGTTCAGGTGACTGGTCGCCTCGGCCTCCGCTTCCTTGGCCTGCACCCAGCGGGTATGGAACAGGATCGCCTCGTGCCGGCGGATTTCCGCCGACAGCATCTTGAACCGGTTGGCCTGGCGCGCCTGGCGCTTGAGGCTCTCGATCTGGCTTTCGAGCTGCGAGGTGACGTCGTCCAGGCGCTCAAGATTGGTTTCGGCAGCCTTCAGCCGCAGTTCCGCCTCATGACGGCGCGAATGCAGGCCGGAAATGCCGGCCGCCTCTTCGAGCAGCTGCCGGCGCGCCTGCGGCTTGGCGGCAATCAGCTCGCCGATACGGCCCTGACCCACCATCGAAGGCGAGCGCGCACCGGTGGACGCATCGGCAAACAGCAACTGGACGTCCTTGGCGCGCGCTTCCTTGCCATTGATGCGGTAGACCGAGCCCTGCTCGCGCTCGATGCGGCGCGTCACCTGTATCTCGTCGCTGTCGTTGAAGGCTGCGGGCGCGGTGCGGTCGCTGTTGTCCAGATACAGGCCGACTTCGGCCGTGTTGCGCGCCGGGCGGTTGCCGGATCCGGAAAAGATCACGTCGTCCATGCCGGAGGCGCGCATGTTCTTGTAGGAGTTCTCGCCCATCACCCAGCGAAGCGCCTCGACAAGATTGGACTTGCCGCAGCCGTTCGGCCCGACGACCCCGGTCAGGCCACGCTCGATGACGAATTCCGTCGGCTCGACAAAGGACTTGAAGCCGAGCAGGCGCAGCCTGGTGAACTTCATGAGGGGCACGCCGGGGTGGACGGCGGCGCATACCCCCCTCTGCCCTCCCGGGCATCTCCCCCCTTGTGGGGGAGATCGTTCCCAAGCTTGGCTTCCGCCTCCGTCATGACCTTGCGCATGCGGCGCGCATTGCCGAGGGTTTCCGGCAAAACTTCAGCGTGAGGCATGGCGAAACCTCACTGGCTGCCCAACATAAAAAACGGGCGCACGGCTGCTGCCGTCGCCCGTCGGAATCAAAAGCGAAGGATCAGAGCTTGCTGTCGATGAGGGCCGACATAACGTCAACCGACATGTCCCCCGAATAGTGCTCACCGTTGACGAAGAAAGTCGGCGTCGACTTGACCCCGAATTCCTTGGCGCCCCTCTGCATGACTGCATTCACATCATCCAGAAGTTTCTGGTTCGTCAAGCAGGCCTCGAAGCTCTCCTGTGTAAAACCGGCGAGTTTCGACAATTGCAAGAGTGCATCGCGGCCGTTCTGCGCAGCCGCCCACTGCTCCTGCTGTTTGAACAGCATGGAAACCATCGGGAAATACTGCCCCTCCGGTGCACAGCGCGCCAGCATGAAGGCGGCTGCCGCGCGCGGATCAAAGGGGAATTCGCGGACGATGAATCGTACCTTGCCGCTGTCGATATACTTCGCCTTGATCGCGTCGAAGGTATCGTTGTGGAAATTGGCGCAATGCGGGCAGGTCATCGACATGTATTCGACGATAGTGACCGGCGCATTGGCTTCTCCGAGCGCCATTTCCGGCAGCGCTCCGGGCTCCAGGAGCTTCGCCATGTCGACGCTGCCTTCCGACTTCGGCAACTCGACCTTGGCGGCTGGGGTAGAGGCCTGCGCCACTTCGGTTGCGGGCTTCGCCTCGCTCGCGGCGGCAGGCGCCTGAGACGTCGAGGCGGTGGTCGTCGCATCGGTGCTCGCCGTGGTCTCGGCGGGCGTCGTCGAAGCCGCCTCCTTCTTTTCATCGCTGCAGGCCGCGAGCGCCAGAGCGAGCGCTGCAACGGCGACGCCGCTCAGCAGGCGTTTCGGAAGGCTTGTTTGGGAAGCGGACATGGACAGGACCCGTGTTCTATTCGAGGGAAATTGAAGCGTGATTTCGATAACTTGCCACGTGGAGGGCGACAAGAGGGGGTGTTTCGACAGTGTTCAAACAATTGTGACCGTCATCGCCGCCGCGTCGACAGAACGGCAGTGCCGAGCCGCTTTAGCGCCGCCTTCAACGCGTCGCTTTCGACGCCTTCCACCATGGTCTCGAGCCGCCGTGCAGCCTCACCGACAAGGGGCAGCGGACGGCTGTAGCGCTTGGGCGGCGGTGCGACCGGCTTCTGGACGATGCGCAACTGGCCGATTGCGTGGAAACCGAAGAAGCCGTTGATGCGCTGAATCAGCTCGCCCTGGGCATGGGTCAGGAAAAGCGCCCGGGCGCCTTCGCACGCGACCGTCAGCACACCCGGCTGGTAGCGGCCCTCGCCGGCGATTTCGGAAGCACGGCGCGGCCAGGCAATTCTTTCCGGCCGAGTGCAATCGGCAAACTCCGCGCCCGCGATTTCGTCCCACGAACCGAGCAGCATCGTGTTGATGCCGGCACGCTTCGCGAGCACCGGATCGATCAGGCCGTTGGCAACTTCGCTGATCTGAACGACGCCCTTGCGGGTCTTTCTCTCACTCACGGAACGACTTTCTGTTTGCAATTTCGATCGAACCTTGCGGCTAAACCCGGCATCGGCCAAGTATAGGCCGCAAAAGGATCTCCCGGCAAATGATGCGCGATCTTCCACAGGCGGCGAGCGCCGCACGTCTTCTCGAATGGTACGATCGCCACCACCGCGACCTTCCATGGCGGGTGCCGCCGGCATCGGCGCGGAAAGGTGCGGTTGCCGACCCCTATCGCGTCTGGCTGTCGGAGGTGATGCTTCAGCAGACGACGGTCCAGGCAGTCAAGGCTTACTTCGAGAAATTCCTCGCCCTGTGGCCGACGGTCGGCGACCTTGCCGCGGCAGACACCGAGGATGTGATGAAGGCCTGGGCCGGCCTCGGCTACTACGCACGCGCGCGGAACCTGAAGAAATGTGCCGAAGCGGTTGCCGGCGATCATGGCGGCCGTTTTCCCGATAGCGAGGAGGGGCTGAAAGCGCTGCCGGGTATCGGCGACTACACCGCCGCAGCCATCGCCGCGATCGCCTTCAACCGGCGAAGTGCCGTTCTCGACGGCAATGTGGAGCGCGTGATCTCGCGCCTCCATGCCGTCGACAAGCCCTTGCCCGCGGCCAAGCCCGAAATGCGAGCCCTCGTCCACGCGCTGACCCCGGCCGACCGGCCGGGCGACTTCGCGCAGGCGATGATGGATCTCGGCGCGACGATCTGCACGCCGAAACGGCCTGCCTGTTCGCTCTGTCCCTTTCGCGCGGATTGCCGGGCCCTGAAAATCGCCGACCCGGAGACATTTCCGCGCAAGGCGGCAAAGAAGGAGAAGCCGCTGCGCCTGGGTGCGGCCTTCGTCGCCGTCGACGGCTTCGAGGCGGTCTATCTTCGCAAGCGCCCCGAAACGGGCCTTCTCGGCGGCATGACAGAGGTGCCCGGCACGGATTGGACGGCGCGACGCGACGGCGACACCTCGATAGACGCTCATCCCTTCCCCGCAGCGTGGGAACCATGCGGGACCGTCAATCACGTCTTCACGCATTTCGAGTTGCACCTTTCCGTCTTCCGAGCCAGGGTCGGGCGCGCCAGTGTCGGAGAGGCGCGAACCGGCACGAGCGGATGGTGGGAGCCGCTCGCCTCGCTCAGGACGCAGGCGCTTCCGACTGTCATGAAAAAGGCAATCGCCAAGGCTATACCGCATGCGTTCGAAGCGGGCTAAATGCAAGGCGGGGCGCTTTCCGGCCGCTACGGCCCAATTTCCATCGCAAGCCAAGGATCGGCAGGAATACCAATGAGCAGCATCGATATCCGCCACATCGTTTTCGACATCGGCAAGGTGCTGATCCATTACGATCCGAACCTTCCCTATTCCCGTCTCATTCCGGACGAGGCGGAACGCAGCTGGTTCTTCGCCAATGTCTGCACGTCCGACTGGAACATAGAGCAGGATCGCGGCCGCTCCTGGGAAGAGGCGGAGGCACTCCTCATCCGCATCCATCCCGACAGGGAAGATCACATCCGTGCCTTTCGCCGGCACTGGCATGAAATGGTGCCGCACGCCTATGTGGAGACGGTCGCCATCATGGAAGGCCTGATTGCCGACGGCCGCGACGTCACGATGCTGACCAATTTCGCCTCCGACACCTTCCGGGAGGCGCAGAAGCTTTATCCCTTCCTGACCCTGCCGCGCGGGGTCACGGTCTCCGGCGACGTGCGGCTCATCAAGCCAGATCTCGCCATCTACCGGACTCACGCCGAAGCCTTCGATCTCGATCCGGGCGCGACGCTCTTCATCGATGACAGCCCCGCCAATGTCGAAGGCGCGCGAGCGGCCGGCTGGCACGCGGTTCAGTTCACCGGCGCCGAAAAGCTGAAGGCGGATCTCGCGGCCTACGGTATCCAGCCCACGGACGCAGCACCCTCGCTGGCAGCGGCTGCCGTGCTGTAACGCCCGAATACAAACGCCCGGAATCCTCTTCGGATTCCGGGCGTTTTAAAGCGCTCATCCGGGACTGAAGGTACAAAAACCGGAAGGGGGCGCCTATCGAAGACCCAGGCGGAACTGGTTGATCAGTTCAGTTTTGCCAGGTCGTTTCGAATGACGGATCTGAGCTCGTCGATCGGTTTCAACAAGCTTCCCTCCTCAAAGTGCCAGAAGGTCCAGCCGTTGCAGGCGTCGAGGCCCTGCACTTTCGCGCCGAGGCGGTGAATGGATCCGGCCTCGCCGCCGGACGCCAGCGTGCCGTCGGCGCGAACGATCGCGCTGTAGCGGCGCTTCGCATCCGTCAGAACCGTGCCGGGCTTGATGAGCCCGCTTTCCACCAGAGTGTTGAAGGCCACGCGCGGCTCCGCCTTCTTGCCGGTCATGACCGAGAGCGTGGCCTTGCCGAGCGGCTCCACGGCCGCGATACGTTCGGCGGCGGCATCGATATAGTCCTGCTCGCGCTCGATGCCGACGAAGTGCCGGCCGAGACGCTTGGCGACCGCCCCGGTGGTGCCGGAACCGAAGAACGGGTCGAGCACGACGTCGCCTGGCTTGGTTGAGGCCATCAGGATGCGGGCAAGCAGCGCTTCCGGCTTTTGCGTCGGGTGTACTTTCTTGCCGTCGTCTCCCTTCAGCCGCTCGGAACCGGAGCAGATGGGGAACAGCCAGTCGGAGCGCATCTGAACGTCGTCGTTCGCCGCCTTCATCGCTTCGTAATTAAAGGTATAGCCCTTGGCCTTGGCATTCGGCGTCGCCCAGATCAGCGTTTCATGCGCATTCTGGAAGCGGCGGCCCTTGAAGTTCGGCATCGGGTTGGTCTTGCGCCAGATGATGTCGTTCAAGACCCAGAAATGCAGGTCCTGAAGGATCGCGCCGACCCGGAAGATATTGTGATAGGAACCGATGACCCAGAGCGTGCCGGTGGGCTTCAGCACGCGCCGGCAGGCAAGCAGCCAGGCGCGGGTGAAAGCGTCATAGGCTTCAAAGGAGGCAAATTGGTCCCAATCGTCGTCGACCGCATCGACCAGCGACTGATCGGGCCGGTGCAACGTACCGCCGAGCTGAAGATTATAGGGCGGGTCGGCGAAGACGACATCGACCGAATGATCGGGAAGCGCGTTCAGCGCGGCCACGCAATCTCCCTTGATGATGCTGTCCAGCCAGTTCAGCGGACGGGCGGCACGGGAGATTTCGGCAAGCGAAACAACTGATGACATTGGCAACTCGCAAATACGCTTACTCGGACTGACGATAGGCTTATGGTTACCGAAGATGGTTACCAAAGCCTGAAGGCGCCGGAATAATTTGCGTGACTGCACCGGCCATCGTCCAGGCGACGCCATCAGGATCTTGCCCGCCCATCATACTTCGATTACCATCGAAGTATGAAAGAAGGTCCGGACATAGCTCTGATCGGCTCGTTGATCGGCGATCCTGCACGCGCGAACATGCTGACCGCTCTGATGGGCGGCCAGGCGCTGACCCCAACGGAACTTGCGGCACAGGCCGGCATCACGCTGCAGACCGCCAGTTCGCACCTCGCCAAGCTGGAAGCGGGCGGGCTGCTGACACAGCGCAAGCAGGGCCGGCACCGCTATTACGCGCTCAGCGAGGACGAGGTCGGGCTCATGCTCGAAAGCCTCATGGGCTTTGCCGCCGGGCGCGGCCTGACGCGCTCGCGGCCCGGACCGAAGGATCCGGCGCTGCGCAGGGCGCGCGTCTGCTACAACCATCTTGCCGGCGATTACGGCGTGCGCATGCTGGACAGCCTGATCGCGGCCCGGCATATCGAAATCACGGGCGAAGACGATCTGGCTCTGACCGATGCCGGGCGTGTCCGCGTCGAGTCGCTCGGGATCGACTACGCCGCACTCAGGAAATCCCGTCGGCCGATCTGCCGCACCTGCCTCGACTGGAGCGAGCGGCGGTCGCATCTGGCCGGCTCGCTCGGGGAGGCATTGCTGACGCTTTTCATCGACAAGGACTGGGCAAAACGGGAGAAGAACAGCAGGGCGGTTCGCTTCACGGCGGCGGGCGAAAAGGTCTTTCTGGAGCTCTTCCCCCGGTGATCACGATGATTTGTAGCGTCGCCTGCAACGACTGTGAGTTGAATCGGCCACAATCCCCGGTTCTCCGTCTCCTGCTCCAGGTTGAGCTTTGATCCGCCATCGTATAAAGCTGCGGCCACCGTTTCCCGCGCCGCTTTTCAGCTCCTCCCCTGCCGGCGGCGCCTTTCTCCCAAGGAACCGATTTATGACCGGTATCGACCTCATCATCTTCGACTGCGACGGCGTGCTCGTCGACTCGGAAATCATCGCCTCGGAAGTCGAGGCCGCATTGCTGACGGAAGCAGGCTATCCGATCAGCATCGAGGAAATGTCCGAACGCTTTTCCGGCATGACCTGGCGCGACACGTTGCTGGCGGTCGAGAAGGAAGCAAGCATTCCGCTTTCCGCCTCCTTGATCGACAAGGTCGATGCCATTCTCGACATGCGGCTTGCCCGCGACGTCAAGATCATCGAAGGCGTGCGGCCGGTCCTCATGCAGCTGACGCTCCCGCATTGCATTTGCTCGAACTCCACTTCCGAACGGCTTGCGATGATGCTCGGCAAAGTCGGCGTCAAGGATCATTTCGGCAAGCACATCTATTCCGCGCGCGATCTTGGGCCTGATCGCGTCAAGCCGAAGCCGGACATCTTCCTGCATGGGGCGGCCCAGTTCGGCGTCGATCCGGCACGCGTTCTTGTCATCGAAGATTCGGTTCACGGCGTTCATGGCGCCCGCGCGGCGGGCATGCGCGTCGTCGGTTTCACCGGCGGTTCGCATACGTTCGCGGCCCATGCGGACAAGCTGACGGAAGCCGGCGCCGAGACGGTCATCTCGCGAATGGCGGCGCTTCCCGGAGTAATCGCCGCGCTCGCGGAATGGTCGGAGTCCATGACGGCTTAGGGCGGGCGAGGACTCCATGCCGCATTGAAGCAGCATGGACTTCCTCCGAGAATCGACCGATTTTCAGGCTGCGCGCGGGCATATCAAGCAAGCCCCAGAAGGGGGAATTTTCCAAGGAGGAAACACCATGCGTCTTTCACGATTGACCGGTATGGCCCTAGCGGCCAGCGTCGCGTTTGCGCCGCTCGCCCATGCCGACATCACCATCGGCGTCATCACGCCGCTCACCGGTCCCGTTGCGGCCTTCGGCGAGCAGGTCAAGAACGGCGCCGAAGCAGCGGTCGAAGCGATCAACAGCGCCGGTGGCGTCAATGGCGAGAAGCTCGTCGTCAAGATCGTCGACGACGCGGGCGAACCCAAGCAGGCCGTTTCCGTCGCCAACCAGCTGGCGGGCGAAGGCATACAATACGTGGTCGGGCCGGTGCTCTCCGGCACCTCGATGCCGGCATCCGACGTGCTGGCGGAAAACGGTATCCTGATGGTCACGCCGACGGCGACGACCCCGGACCTGACGACCCGCGGGCTGTGGAACGTTCTGCGCACCTGCGGACGCGACGATCAGCAGGCCGTCGTCGCCGCCGACTACGTCGTCAAGAATTTCAAGGACAAGCGCGTTGCCGTGCTTCACGACAAGGGAGCCTATGGCAAGGGTCTTGCCGACGGCTTCAAGGCCGCGATCAACGCGGGCGGCATCACCGAGGTGGTCTATGAGGGCCTGACGCCCGGCGAGAAGGACTTCGGGGCGATCGTCACCCGCCTCAAGGCCGAGAAGGTCGACGTCGTCTATTTCGGTGGCTATCACGCGGAGGGCGGGCTGCTGGCTCGCCAGATGCATGACCAGGGTGTGAAGGCGCAGCTCCTCGGCGGCGACGGTCTTTCCAACACCGAGTTCTGGGCGATCGGCGGCGAGGCCGCATCGGGCACCGTCTACACCAATGCCAGCGACGCCACCCGCAACCCGGCCGCCGCCCCGGTCATCGAGGCGCTCAAGGCTAAGAACATCCCCGGGGAAGCCTTCACGCTCAACGCCTACGCCGCAGTGCAGGTGCTCAAGGCGGGCATCGAGAAGGCGGGCTCGACCGAGGATGCGACGGCCGTTGCCACCGCCATCAAGTCCGGCGAGGCGATCGACACCGTCATCGGCAAGCTGACCTACGGCGAAAGCGGCGATCTCACCTCGCCAAGCTTCTCGCTCTACAAGTGGGAAGGCGGCAAGAGCGTCGCGGTCGAGTAAGCGGCCGCTGAACGGAGTTGAGCTCGCTCCTCATCCGCCTGCCGGCACCTTCTCCCCGTCTAACGGGGAGAAGGGACAAACCGCATCGCCTCCGCAGTTTCAACGGTAAGAGAAAGCTGGGAGCATGCCGCTCGTGTCCTTCGCCCCGCCTGCGGGGAGAAGGTAGCCGGCAGGCCGGATGGGGGGCGGATATTACTTCGCCTTGTACGGACCTTCGTCAAATCCAACGAATACCTTCGCTTCGGCGCCGGCGCCGGCAGGAAGCGTCACATCGGCCTTGGTGAAAACGAACTGGGTGGTGGCGCTGCCCGCGGGCACGTCGACGGGATATTGGGTGAGCTCCGAGTAAAGCGTCTTTTCGCCATCGGTTGCGGCAACGCGGATCGGCAGCGTTACCTTGCCCGGCCCGCCGGCGGGACCGGCGACCACGCGACCCTGCACCACGACCGTCATCGTCAGCTTGTCCGGGCTCTGCACGCATTGGCGCGTCGTGTCGGCAAGCGATGCCTGATAGACGATCTTGCTCGGATCGTCCTTGGCACCCTTTGCATAGGTGCGGTAGGAGGAGGTGCCGTCCCGGAGGCTGATCGGCGGGCAGGCCGCCTGGATCACCGCAGGCGTTGGCGCCGTCGCGCTTCCGCCGGCGTCGATGGCGCCACCCGTTTGCGTCTTGTTACAGCCGGCTGCGGCCAAAAGGAGGGATACTGCGAGAAGACGGCGAGATACATTGCCAGACACGTTGCACAACCTCTACTGAACGGACGAACTCCCGAACCGCGATGATTTCGGCTTGGAGCAAGCCAAACTCGCCGCGGCCGGCTTCAACGGGCGAGAGCTTGACACCGCTCGGGTCAATTCAAGCTCTGGGCCGAAAACGGCCGGAGGTCTTTCTTGACCTTCGGGCATCGTCTATAGCAGCGGCGAAATCAAAAATCGACCGGTCCACGCTCCCCAACCGAAATTTCCGAAACGGACGTGAAATTGCCACGGTGACAAGAATGGCCGCGCGGTTTGCCAGGGACTGACGCAAAAGCGCCTGCAGCGCCGCGCGTCTCATTCAGACGCGCAAACGACGAAGGATGACGATGGTGAAATATATTTCGACACGGGGAGAAGCGGCCTCTCTCGGTTTTTGCGATGCTCTTCTGGCGGGACTTGCCCGCGACGGCGGGCTCTACCTGCCGAAGGAATGGCCAACGCTCTCGAAGAAGGAGATCCGGGCGCTGCGCGGCAAATCCTATCAGGAGATCGCCTTCACCGTTCTCGAACCCTTCACCAATGGCGAAATCCCGGCGACCAAGTTCCGCGAGATGATCGACGAAGCCTACGCCACCTTCCGCCATCCGGCCGTCGCACCCCTGGTCCAGACCGGACCGAACGCCTTCGTTATGGAGCTCTTTCACGGTTCGACGCTCGCCTTCAAGGATGTCGCCATGCAGTTGCTCGCTCGGCTGATGGACTATGTGCTTGCTGAACGGGGCGAGCGGGCGACAATCGTGGGAGCGACTTCCGGCGATACCGGCGGTGCCGCGATCGACGCCTTCGCCGGCCGCGATCGCACCGACATCTTCATCCTCTTTCCGCAGGGCAAAGTGTCGCCGGTGCAGCAAAGACAGATGACCACGTCCACGGCATCGAACGTGCACGCGGTTGCCGTCAAAGGCAATTTCGACGACTGCCAGAACTTGGTCAAAGCCATGTTCAACGATCAGGCCTTCCGCGACCGCGTGAAGCTTTCCGGCGTCAATTCGATCAACTGGGCGCGCATCATGGCCCAGATCGTCTACTATTTCACGACGGCGGTCGCTCTCGGCGCGCCCGACCGGAAGATCTCCTTCACCGTGCCTACCGGCAATTTCGGCGATATCTTCGCGGGCTACGTCGCCAAGCGCATGGGCCTGCCGATCGACAAGCTGATCATCGCCACCAATGAAAACGACATTCTGGCGCGCACTCTGAAGAACGGTCGCTACGAGATGCGCGACGTCAAGGCGACGACCTCGCCTTCGATGGACATCCAGATCTCGTCGAACTTCGAAAGGCTCATCTTCGAGGCGAACGAGCGCGATCCGGCGGAAGTCCGCGCGGCCATGGCGAGCCTCAGGCAATCCGGCTCGTTCACGATCGGCGACGCTGCGCTGAAAAAAATCCGCAAGGAATTTCGCGCTGGCCGCGCCTCGGAGAAAGACGTGGCGAAAACGATCCGCAAGACCTTTGACGAGACCGGCTATCTCCTTGATCCGCATACTGCAATCGGCGTTTTCGTGGCAGCCAGGCACGAGAAGAACTCCGCCCCGATGGTCACCCTCGCGACGGCCCATCCGGCAAAATTTCCCGCCGCAGTAAAATCGGCAAGTGGTATTGACCCCGCGCTTCCGACGTGGCTTGCTGATCTCATGACTAGGGCGGAGCGTTTCGACATCCTGGATCCGGAGCTCAAGAGCGTCGAAACCTTCATCGGCGAGCGTACCCGCGTTCGGGAATAGAGCGAAAGATCACGGATGATGAAAGTTGAGTGCACCCGGCTCCCTTCCGGGCTGACGGTGGTTACCGAGCGGATGCCGCATCTGGAAAGCGTGGCGCTGGGAGTTTGGATCAAGTCCGGTTCGCGCAACGAAACCGTGAATGAACACGGAATTGCGCATCTCCTGGAGCACATGGCTTTCAAGGGCACGAGGCGGCGCAGCGCCCGCCAGATCGCCGAGGAAATCGAGAATGTGGGCGGCGAGGTCAACGCCGCCACCTCGACCGAAACGACTTCCTACTATGCCCGCGTACTCAAGGACCATCTGCCGCTGGCGGTCGATATTCTCGCCGACATTCTGACCGAATCCACCTTCGAGGCAGACGAGCTCCGTCGCGAGAAGCAGGTCATCCTGCAGGAGATCGGTGCGGCGGACGACACGCCGGACGACGTCGTCTTCGATCGCTTCGCCGAGACAGCCTATCGCGGCCAGACGGTCGGCAGGCCGATCCTCGGCACGCCGGAAACGGTGATGTCCTTCAGCGCGGATCAGATCCGGCAGTATCTCGGCCGCAACTATACGACCGACCGCACCTTCATCGTTGCCGCCGGCGCCGTCGATCACGACACCATCGTGCGCCAGGTGGAGGAGCGTTTCGCCTCCCTGCCCGCCGAACCCGTTTGCGCTCCCGTCATCGAGACCGCGCGCTACACCGGCGGCGACAGCCGCGAGAGCCGCGACTTGATGGACGCGCAGGTTCTGCTCGGCTTCGAAGGCAAGGCCTATCACGCCCGTGATTTCTATTGTTCGCAGATCCTTGCCAACATCCTCGGCGGCGGCATGTCGTCCCGCCTGTTCCAGGAAGTGCGCGAACACAGGGGCCTCTGTTATTCGGTCTACGCCTTCCACTGGGGCTTTTCCGATACCGGCATCTTCGGCGTACATGCGGCAACGGGCGGAGAAAACCTGCCGGAATTGATGCCGGTGATCGTCGATGAATTGCGCAAGTCGTCCTTGAGCATCGATCAGCAGGAGATCGAGCGTGCCCGCGCACAGATTCGCGCACAATTGCTGATGGGCCAGGAAAGCCCGGCGGCACGCGCGGGACAAATCGCACGGCAGATGATGTTATACGGCCGGCCGATTCCCAACGAGGAGCTGATGGAACGCCTGTCGGGCATCACCATCGAGCGCCTGACCGACCTTGCCGGCCGCCTGTTCTTCGACACGGTTCCGACGCTGTCGGCCATCGGGCCGCTCGAGCAGCTCGCTCCGCTGAACGACATATTGTCTTCGCTGACCACGAAGGCAGATACGATACGTGCTGCGGCGAGCTGACCGGCCTTTGCTGGCCGCATCCTTCCTTCAAGGTCCTCGTTTTCCTTGTAGAATTCTTAAAATCGGATTCGATTTGGGCGTAAACTTGTGCAACGTTTCGCAATGAGACAGTGCCCTGAAGCCCGTCGCATTCGATCGGATTCATGCGGCGTGCTCTAGGGCATTGTTTTCGTGCAGGTCGTCGTCCAAAACCGCCGCATGTTTTAGGGCGACATGCATTCGGTTCGACCGAACTGCGGCGTCGGCGCGGTACTGGCCTGGAGGCATAGATGACACGATCGGTTTTTCGGTTCCTTTCGCGGCAGCCGGAGACGGTCGAGATCGCCAGCCTGCATTATGTCCTGCGCCTGCCCCGCTACGCCGACTACCGGCAATGGTATCGGTTGCGCAGCGAAAGCCGCACCTTCCTGGAGCCGTGGGAGCCTACCTGGCGCGCCGACGAAATGACCGAAGGCGCCTTTCGCAGCCGCGTCAATCGCAACGAGCAGGAATATGCGTCCGGTCAGGCCGTGCCGCTCTTTCTCTTCCACAGGCCGGACGAAACGCTGCTTGGCGGTCTTACCATCGGTCATATCCGCCGCGGGGCGGCGCAGAACTGCATGATCGGCTACTGGATGGGCCAGAAGCACGCCGGGCAAGGCCATATGTACGAAGCCTTGAAGCTCACGATCCCCTACATCTTCACGGGGCTCGAGTTGCACCGTATCGAAGCAGCCTGTATTCCAGACAACACACGGAGCATCCGGCTCCTTGAAAAGGCCGGCTTTGAGCGTGAAGGCTATTTGAGACAATATTTGAAGATAAACGGGCAGTGGCGGGACCACTTGATGTTTTCGCTCCTCTCCGTCGATACCGCACCCAACAGGAATATGCCCCTTTGATGCCCCTTGTCCGTAAGCCGTTCGCATGGCCAGCCGCAAGGCTGGCGGCGTTTCTGGTCGCACTCGTCGTTTTCGCCCTTGGTCTCGGCGGCGGTGTTGCGCATGCGCTCGAGCCGGTGAAAATCTCGCGCGAGGACACGGCGCTCGATCTCACCGCCACGACGGAGATCTACAGCGGCAGAGGCGATGCCTTTCAGGTTTCGACCGCCCCCGGCACGGACGGCATCGTCAGACGCATCGAAGTGCGTTCCAGCACGGAAAACCACCAGGGCGACTGGGCCGTATTCGCGCTCGCCAATGTTTCGGAAGAACAGCTCGAACGCGTTATCGTCGCACCGCATTTCCGCCTCGTGAATTCGAAGCTCTTCTGGCCCGACCTCGGCTCGCAGCGCATACTCTCGATCACGCCGAGCGAGGGTTTTGCGCTGGACCGGCAACCGAGCGAAGAAGCGGACGTCTTCCGAATCACGCTCAATCCGGGTGCGGTCATCACTTTCGTTGCGGAACTCACCACGCCGGAGCTGCCGCAGATCTATCTTTGGCAGCCGGACGCCTACAAGGATACCGTCAACGCCTTCACCCTCTACCGCGGTATCGTGCTCGGCATCGCCGGTCTGCTCGCGGTTTTCCTGACGATCCTTTTCGTCGTCAAGGGCACGTCGATGCTGCCGGCCACCGCCGCGCTCGCCTGGGCCGTGCTTGCCTATATCTGCGTCGATTTCGGCTTCCTTTCGAAGCTCATCACGGTGACTGCCGACGACGAGCGGATATGGCGAGCGGGAACCGAAGTGTTCCTCGCAGCCGGGCTCGTGGTCTTTCTGTTCACCTATCTCAATCTCAATCGCTGGCATCAGCATCTCGGCTACGCGACGCTCGCTTGGATTCTCGGCCTCGGGCTGCTCTTCGGCGTCGCCGTCTACGATCCGGCGATCGCCTCCGGCATCGCCCGCCTGTCCTTCGCGCTGACGGCAACCGTCGGCATCGTGCTGATCGCCTATCTGGGCTTCAACCGTTATGACCGCGCAATCCTTCTCGTTCCCGCCTGGCTGTTGATCCTTGTGTGGCTGTTCGGCGCCTGGCTCGCGGTAACCGGCCAACTCGCCAATGACATCGTGCAGCCGGCACTCGGCGGCGGCCTCGTGCTCATCGTGCTCCTGATCGGCTTCACCGTCATGCAGCACGCCTTTTCCGGCGGGGCCTATCAGCTCGGCCTGTTCTCCGATCTCGAGCGCCAGGCGCTGGCACTCACGGGTTCAGGCGATACCGTCTGGGACTGGGACGTGGCGCGCGACCGGGTCGTTACCATTCCCGATATCTCGCATCAACTCGGGCTTTCGCTCGGAACGATGAACGGTCCGGTGCGCAACTGGGTGCCGCGGCTGCACCCCGATGACCGCGACCGTTTCCGCGCTACGCTCGACGTGCTGCTCGAGCATCGCCGCGGGCGGCTCAACCATGAATTCCGCGTGCGCGCGGAGGATGGCCATTATCATTGGCTCTCGATCCGGGCGCGCCCGGTGCTCGGCGCCAATGGCGAAATCATCCGGTGCGTCGGGACCATCAACGACATCACCGAACAGCGCAATTCGGTCGAGCGGCTCTTGCACAACGCGCTTCTGGACAATCTGACCGGCCTGCCGAACAGACAGGTCTTTCTCGATCGGCTGCAGGCGATCCTCCTGATGGGCGCCGGCAGCAACTCGATACGACCGACCGTGCTTGCCATCGACATCGACCGCTACAAGCAGGTCAACGACATGCTGGGAATCGCCGCCGGCGACAATGTCCTCATCGCGCTGACGCGCCGCCTGCGCAGGCTTCTGCGCCCGCAGGACACGCTCGCGCGTCTTGGCGGCGACCAGTTCGGCTTGATCCTCATGTCCGAGCGCGATCCGGCCAAGATCGCCGACTTCGCCGATGCGGTCAGCAAGGCGATCATGGTCCCGCTCAACTACGCAAATCGGGAGATCAACCTGACCGCTTCGATCGGCCTCGTCTCTTGGCTCGATCAGGAGCAGAGCGCCGCCGGACTGCTCGACGATGCCGAGCTTGCGATGTTCCGCGCCAAGAAGGCGGGCGGCAACCGGGTCGAGCCGTTCCGTCCGGCTTTCCGGACCTCCGGCTCGGACCGCCTACAGCTCGAAGCCGACCTGAAACGCGCCATCGAGCGCAAGGAGCTTTCCCTCGTATACCAGCCCATCGTTCGCCTCAGCGATGCCGAGATTGCCGGCTTCGAGGCTCTCATGCGATGGGACCATCCGAAGCGCGGAAATATTTCGCCGACCGAATTCATCCCCATCGCGGAGAATTCCGACCTGATAAACCAGCTGGGTCTGTTCGCCTTCGACAAGGCCACGAGCGATCTTGCCGAGTGGCAGACGCAGACCGGCGACCTACCGATCTTCATCTCGATCAATCTGTCGAGTGCACAGCTTCTGAACAACGAACTTTATGACGACATTCGCGCGATTCTCAGCAAGAGCCGCTGCGATCCGGCGCAGATCAAAATGGAACTGACGGAGTCGCTTGTCATGGAGAACCCCGAGCAGGCCAGGCTCGTGCTCGAAAAGCTGCGGGAAGCCGGGCTGCGGCTGGCGCTGGACGATTTCGGCACCGGCCACTCGTCGCTCTCCTATCTCACCCGCTTCCCTTTCGACACGATCAAGATCGACAAGGCGCTGGTGCGCGATCCAAGCGACAAGCGCGCCGTCATCCTGCGCGCGGTGATCACGATGGCGCGCGAGCTCGACATGCGGGTGGTCGCGGAGGGAATCGAATCCGAGGAGGATGCGATCCAGCTCGCGCAGATGGGTTGCGACTACGGTCAAAGCTTCCTGTTCGGTCCGCCGGTCGGATCGGAATCCATCCTGAGGCTCCTGAAGGAGCGATTTCCGCTGATGAAAAGGGCTTGAAGGCGTCTGCCACTTAATCCGCCTCTGGGGCGAAGGTGCCGGTGGCGGATGAGGGGCAATCAATCACGTTTTCAGGCGTGGCCGGAGTCCGTCGAGAGCATCGCCGGGCTGACACCCATCAGGGCCAGCGCTCTGTCGTACTTCTCGTCGAGGTCCCGGCTGAAGATCAGCTCCTCCTGCGCAGCGCAGGTCAGCCAGCCGTTTTGGGTGATTTCGGCCTCCAACTGGCCTGGGCCCCAGCCCGCATAGCCGAGCAGCATAGTGGCCTTGAGAGGTCCTTCGCCGCGCGAGATCGCCCTGACGATATCGAGCGTCGCCGTCAGGCAGATGTCGTCACTGACGGGAATGCTGGAGTCGCTCAGGTAATCATCCGAATGCAGCACGAAGCCGCGGCCGGTCTCGACGGGGCCCCCGGCCTGGATCTGGAACTCGCGCGTAGCCGATGGCAGGCGGATGGCCTCGTCCGGGTCGAGAAGCTGCAGGTGCAGCAGAACATCCGGGAAGGTCAGGCGCTGCGGACGATTAAGGATGAAACCCATCGCGCCGTCTTCCGAATGGGCGCAGACGAAGATGACCGTCCGGGCGAAATTGGTGTCGAACATGCCGGGCATGGCGATCAGGAATTGACCGTCAAGGAAGCCACGTTCGCGTATCGTATTCAGCACGTTTTTCGCCATGATGATAATAGCCTATCAATTCGCGACGAAATGAAAAGCGCTTCTACGTGGCGTTCGCCGAAATTTGCGCCCACGCAAGCGCCACCCTGTTCATGCTTTCGTCTTGCCGATCAAGCAATTATGATCGCAGCGGCATGTCGGGACCGCTGGAGACCAAGGGCGAAACGCGATACAGCTTTGGCATGACCCGACGCTCGACCCCAATGAAGATGGCCCAGCGCATCGCGACGGCAAGCCTTCTCCTCGTTTTTTTTCTTCCTGGCCAGTCCCATGGAGCCGCCAGCGAATGGGTGACCTCGCCCGGCGGCGCTTTCCGCATCGTCGCTTCGCACCCGAACCCGGATGGTATCATTCCCGCCATTCTCGAGGTTCGACTCAACCCCGGCTGGAAGACCTATTGGCGGGACCCCGGCGCAAGCGGCATACCACCACAAGTCACCCTCGATCCGTCCGGCGGCGTCTCGCTGCAGTCGATCCGCTTTCCAGTGCCGAAGACGTTCGGCGAAGGGCCTGGGCGCTACACCGGATATGACGCGCCGGTGGCTTTCCCGCTGATGCTCAAGAGGACCGGCGACGGCGGCGACGTCACCATCCGGGCCTCCGTCTTCCTCGGCGTCTGCGAAGATATCTGCATCCCCGTGCAGGGCGATGTGACCCTTGCACTCAAAAGCGGCGACTTCGACAATCCGCTCGACGGTGCGCGCATCGAAAAGGCGCTCTCCACCCTGCCGGAACAGCCGTCCGAGAACTTCAGGGTGCTTAAAGCGAAATTCGATGCGTCCGCCGGTATGGTACGCCTTGAGTTCGTGTTGCCGCCGGATGCGGCGGCCGGGTCGGCCGATCTCTTTCTCGCCGGGCCGCCCGGCGTCTTTTTCGGCGCGCCGGTGTTTCAAGGTGCAAAGGGCGCCGTGCGCCGGGCCGACGTTCCGGTGAAGCTCTCCGGCAAGGACAAGAACATCGCGGGAAAGCCGATCACGCTCACCCTGCGCGCGGGCAGCCGCAGCATGGAAACGACGCTTGCCTTTGATTGAGCCGACCCTATAGTCCTGCGACCCCCCTACTGCATAGAGATGAGGAGAGACCAGTGACCATTGCCGTCGGAGACAAGCTGCCCAACGCCACCTTCAAGGAGAAGACCGCAGACGGCCCGGTCGAGGTAACCACCGAAGAGCTCTTCAAAGGCAAACGCGTGGTTCTTTTCGCGGTGCCGGGTGCTTTTACCCCGACCTGCTCGCTCAACCACTTACCCGGCTATCTGGAAAATCGCGACGCCATTCTTGCGCGCGGGGTCGACGATATCGCCGTAGTCGCGGTCAACGACCTGCATGTGATGGGCGCCTGGGCGACCCACTCCGGCGGCATGGGCAAGATCCATTTCCTCTCGGACTGGAATGCCGCCTTTACCAAGGCGATCGGGATGGAAATCGATCTCTCGGCCGGCACGCTCGGCCTCCGCTCGAAACGCTATTCGATGCTGGTCGAGGATGGCATCGTCAAGGCGCTGAATATCGAGGAAAGCCCGGGACAGGCGACCGCTTCCGGTGCGGCCGCAATGCTTGAGCTGCTTTGATTGCTAAAGCGGGCTGCGCGCATCTGCCTGCGAAAGTCCCCTCTCCGCCTGCGCGGAGAGGACTAGGGTGAGGGGCAGCCGCAAGTGAGATCACAGCCTCGCATCATATCCCATTCGAATTTACTTCACCGCATCCGCGCGACGGGCTCTCTTGAACGGCTCCATGCCCTTGCGGGCAAGTTCGTCGGCGCGTTCGTTCTCCGGATGACCGGCGTGGCCCTTCACCCAGTGCCAGGTCACGTTGTGACGGTTCCTTGCCTCATCGAGCGCCTGCCATAATTCGCCGTTCTTCACCGGCTTCCGGTCGCCGGTTTTCCAGCCGTTGCGCTTCCAGCCGTGTATCCATTTGGAGATACCGTCCATCACATATTTGCTGTCGGTATGGAGATCGACCTCGCAGGGCTGCCTGAGCGCGTTGAGGGCAGAGATCGCCGCGAGAAGCTCCATGCGGTTGTTCGTCGTCTCCGCCTCTCCGCCGGACATTTCCTTCTCCACATCGCCGTAGCGCAGGACCGCGCCCCAGCCGCCCGGTCCGGGATTTCCCGAGCAGGCACCGTCGGTAAAGATGTCGACGTGCTTCATGCCGAGGCCTCTTCGCGCCGGAGGCCATATTCGGCGCTCGAAACGATGGCGCGGTGGAAGCGGATCTTCGTCAGATATTCGAGCGGATCCTTCTTGACCACAAGCGCGCCCGGCGGCGTCGTCAGCCAATCATAGAGGCGCGTCAGGAAGAAGCGGAGCGCGGAACCGCGCGCAAGCAGCGGCAGCGCCTCTACTTCTTCCGCCGTCAATCTCCGCACGCTCTCATAGCCGGAAAGCAGCGCCATGCCCTTGGTGATGTTGTAGGAGCCATCCTTCTCGAAGCACCAGGAGTTCAGGCAGATGGCGACGTCGTAGGCGAGGAAATCGTTGCAGGCGAAGTAGAAATCGATAAGGCCGGAAAGACGATCGCCGAGGAAAAACACGTTGTCCGGGAAGAGATCAGCGTGGATCACGCCTTCCGGCAGGTCTTTCGGCCAATGCGCCTCGAGAAAGGCGAGCTCCGTCGCGATCTCGTCCTTGAGGCCGGCTTGAACCTCGTCGGCACGCGCTTCGGAGTTCCGCCACAGCGGTCGCCAGCCTTCGACGGAGAGCGCGTTGGGGCGCTTCAGGGAAAAGCCCTCGCCCGCCTGGTGCATCGATGCGAGCGCCCGGCCGACCTCGCGGCAGTGCTGCGCCTCGGGCTTCCTCAGCCACATGCCTTCTAGAAACGAGATCACGGCCGCAGGTCTTCCCGAGAGCGTTCCCAGAAGCTTGCCGTCGCCGCGTGGAAGGGGCAGCGGGCAGGAAAGTCCCCGCTGGGCGAGGTGATGCATGAGTCCCAGGAAAAACGGCAGATCGTCGGCGTTCACCCGCTTCTCGTAAAGCGTGAGGATATAGGCCCCTTTGGTCGTGTGGAGAAGGAAGTTTGAATTCTCCACGCCTTCGGCGATCCCCTTGTAGGAGGTCAGCGATCCCACCTCATAGGCGGCGAGGAAACGGATCAGCTCGTCTTCCGTGATATCGGTATAAACTGCCAAGGCGCGTTACTTTCCAGAGATGCGAATTGCTAGAATTTAAGCGGCTAGAGCACTTCCAGGAAAAGTGTGCAACGGTTTTCCGTCCGGAAGCGCGTGGTTCAAATGGCTAGAGCCTTTCAGTGTTTCCAGGAAACATTGAAATGCTTTAGCTGCGCTACTCGCCGTTGACGAAGGCCATGTCGGCCCCCGTCAGTTCGACGTGCCGGAGCTCGCGGTTGACGAGAAAGTGCTCGTTTTCCTCGACCGTGTCGGCAAGCTCGACCGTGGCATTGTAGCGCTCGCGGAATGCCTCGATGATCTCGTTGACGATCACCTCCGGTGCGGAAGCACCCGCCGACAACCCGACCATCGAGATATCTCCCACCGCCGCCCAGTCGATTTCCGAGGCGCGCTGGACGAGAACGGCTTTCTTCGCCCCTGCCCTCAGCGCAACTTCGACGAGGCGCTTCGAGTTCGATGAATTCGGTGCGCCGACGACCAGGAAAAGGTCGCAGCCGGGGGCTGCCTGTTTCACAGCTTCCTGCCGGTTCGTGGTGGCATAGCAGATCGAATCGGCCGCAGGCGCCGTCAGGTTCGGAAAGCGCTCATGCAGCCGCTTGATGACGCCGGCGGTGTCGTCGACCGAGAGCGTCGTCTGCGTGACGAAACCGAGATTGTCAGGGTCCGGCGGCATGTAAACGTCGGCATCCTCGACGGTCTCGACGAGGGAGACCGCTCCCTCGGGCAATTGCCCCATGGTGCCGATGACCTCTGGGTGTCCGGCATGGCCGATCAGCACGACGTGGCGTCCCAAACGATGATGGCGCATCGCCTGCTTGTGCACCTTCGAGACGAGCGGGCAGGTGGCGTCCAGATAGAAGAGATTGCGCGCGTCGGCGTCGGCCGGAACGGATTTGGGCACGCCATGGGCGGAGAAGACCACGGGCTGCTTGCGATGCTCGGCCGGGATCTCGTCGAGCTCCTCGACGAAAATCGCCCCCTTGGCTTCGAGCCCCTCCACCACGTACCGGTTATGCACGATCTCATGACGGACATAGACCGGCGCGCCGAACTCCTTGAGCGCGAGCACCACGATCTGGATCGCGCGGTCGACGCCCGCGCAGAAGCCACGCGGTCCGCAGAGGCGGATGGTGATCGGGGTTTTTGCTGCTGCGGATGAGGCCATCGTGAAAACGCCAGTGGACAAAACAAAACCGGATGTCGGCATGCGCCATATATAGCGGCAACGATCGGGCACACAAGGAAGAACCGGCGCGCCCTACCGCCTGCGCCGATAGACGTAGATGCCGCTGACGGCGACGAGCGCGGCTGCAAGGCCGTACCAGGTCAGCGCATATTGCAGGTGATTGTTCGGCAGATCGAACTGCGTCACGCCGCCGACCGGGAGGCCGCCGGGATTGTCCGATGCATCGGCATCGATAAAGAAGGGAACGACGCGTTCGGACGCGATGCCGGCAGAGTCCGCCATCGCATCGAGGTCCTTCCAGTAAAAGATGTTCTTGGCGGCGTCGTTGTCCGGTACCAGCGATGACGGCTTTCCGGAAAGCTTCGGCCGCGCAAGACCGTTGATGGTCACATCTCCGGCGATCTGCCCTTCGGCCCGCGTCGAGGCATCCTTCTTCTCGAAGGGGACGAAGCCGCGGTTCACGAAAATGGCCCGGCCATCGGCCAGCATAAGAGGCGTGAAGACGTAGAAGCCCGTACGGCCTTCATGGGTGGCGAAGAAATGGCGCTCCTTGCCGTGGTCGTACACGCCGGACACGTGCACTGTCCGATAGTCGATATCCTCGCCGGCCGCGGCCATGGCCTCGATCTTGTCGAGCGGGACCGCCGGCGCCGAACGCCGCTCGGCGATTGCTCCGATCAGCGCCTCCTTCCAATGCAGCCGTTGCATCTGCCACGTGCCGAGCGACACGAGCACCGCGAATGCGGCGAGCACCAGGACAATGCCCGCCACCCGGCCGGCACGGCTGCGCGGGGCCGGCATGCGCTCGTCAACCACGATCGATTTCACCGGGGCGTGCATTGTTGCGGTATTGCAGATTGATGAGCACGCCCTTCAGCATGCGCGTCAGCGCCAGGCTCAAGATGACCGCAAGCGGAATCCACAGGAGGAAATGCAGCCAGAGCGGCGGGTTGACATTGATCTCCATCCAGAGCGCTGCGCCGACGACGACGAAGCCGACGATCAGGATGACGAAGACGACCGGACCATCGCCGGAATCCGCAAAACCATAATCGAGTTCGCAACTGCTGCAGGCCGGCCTAACCTTCAGCAGCCCGTCGAAGAGCTTTCCCTGCCCGCAGCGGGGGCAAAGGCCCTTGATGCCCGTAACTACGGGGTCAACCGGCGGGTAGAGTGCCTTGTCCTCATTCATGAACGCGCCGCTCCTTGAAGACAACGACCTGGTCTGCGGTTTCGGCGGCCAAGACCGATGACGGAAAGGCGACAGTCGCCGCAAACAGGGGTCATCATGCTGGTGCTTTTCATCATCCTCGTCCAGAATCAGCCGCCTTACACGAAACGGGGCGGCCGCATCCCTGCAGCCGCCCCCTCGCTATCGAAATCGAAACGGCGTCAGCCGTGAGCGATCGGCGCTCCCCAGCCACCCCAGATGTAGATGGAGAAGAAGAGAAACAGCCAGACGACGTCGACGAAATGCCAGTACCAGGCCGCCGCTTCGAAGCCGAAATGGTGCTTCGGCGTGAAGTCGCCCCGCAGGGCGCGCAGCAGGCAGACGAGCAGGAAGATCGTGCCGACCAGCACGTGGAAACCGTGGAAGCCGGTCGCCATGAAGAAGGTCGCACCGTAGATCGAATCCTTGAAGGCGAACGGCGCGTGCGCATACTCGTAGCCCTGCACATAGGAGAAGAGAACGCCGAGCAGGACCGTGAGCGTCAGGCCGTAGACGAGGCCCTTGCGATCGTTGTGCAGCAGCGCATGGTGCGCCCAGGTCGCCGTCGTTCCGGAGAGCAGCAGGATGACGGTGTTGTAGAGCGGCAGGTGCCAAGGATCGAGGACCTCGATGCCCTTCGGCGGCCAGACACCGCCGGTGAACTCGGCGCGCGCGGCCTGGATCGCTTCGCCCGGGAAGAGGCTGGCGTCGAAGAATGCCCAGAACCAGGCAGCGAAGAACATCACCTCGGAAGCGATGAACATGATCATGCCGTAGCGCAGGTGCAGCGACACGACGCGGGTATGGTGGCCCTCATGCGCTTCCTTGATGGTGTCCGACCACCAGCCGAACATGGTGTAAAGGATCAGCGCCAGGCCGATGAAGAAGACCCACGGGTTGGCGAATTCAAGCCCGAACATCTTGAACGAGCCGCCGGAGAGATAGCGCATGTAGCCGACGCCGCCGAAGGCCATGACGAAGGCTCCGATGGAGGCAAGCAGCGGCCACGGGCTCGGGTCGATGATGTGATAGTCGTGTTGCTTCTGGTGCGCTCCGGCCATGTCGATAACCCCCGATAGTCCTCTCTTGTCGCCGTCCGGCATAGCCGAAACGGCGCTCATGTCAAAGTTTGTTTTCAGCCTTTGCCTTCACTTGCGCGACCGGCTTGGAGGGTTCGCGCGGGTAGAAGGTGTAGGACAGCGTCAAAGTCTTGATGCCTTTCGTCTCGACCGGCTTGACGATCTCCGGATCGACGAAGAAGACGACCGGCATCTCCATTTCCTCGCCCGGCTCAAGCGTCGTCTCCGTGAAACAGAAGCACTGCACCTTGTTGAAATAGGCGCCGGCCGCCATCGGCGTCACGTTGAAGGTCGCCTGGCCCGTCGTCGGCGTGGAAGCCAGGTTCTTCGCACGGTACATGATCTGCACCGTCTCGCCGATCCTGACGTCGATATCCCGTTGAACCGGCACGAACTCCCAGGGCAGTCCGGCAGCGACATTGGCGTCGAACGTGACCTTGATCTTTTCGTCGAGGATGAGGTCGGATGCCTGCTCGACCCGCTGCGTGGTGCCGTTATAGCCCGTGACCCGGCAGAACATGTCGTAGAGCGGAACGGCCGCATAGGCCATGCCGATCATGCCGGCCACAAAGGCAAGGCACGTGCCGACAATCACGCCGTTCGAGCGTTCCTTCCGATCTGCCTGCCGATTATCCGTCATTGGCACGCCTTCAATTCACCATGCCGCCGCCGACCTTGACCAGCGTGACGACGTAGAAAATCGCGACCAGGGCCGCCAGCACGATACCGAGCGCGACGTTGCGGCCGCGGCGGGACTTCTTCTGAGCCTCGTTGAGTTCAACGGTCTCCATCAGACAATTCCTCCAAGCCAGATCCGGGCGATCGCGTAATCAACCAGGAGCGCCGAGAATATCGCGAAAAGATAGGCGATCGAGAATGCGAAGAGCTTTTTCGCCGGTACCATGCGCTTGTCGCCTTCGGGCATGCGCAGCACACCCAGCGAATACCAGACGAAGCCGAGCCCCATGGCCGTGGCAAAGGCACCATAGCCGAGGCTCGCGAAACCGAGCAAGGTGGGACAGACGCCGCTGACAGCGGTGAGCACTGCGTAAATGACGATCTGCCGCTTGGTCGTCGCCTCGCCGCAGACATTCGGCATCATCGGCACGCCGACCGCGCCGTAATCGCCCATCTTGAAGAGCGCCAAGGCCCAGAAATGCGCCGGCGTCCAGAGAAAGATGATGAGGAAGAGCACGATGCTCTCCACCGACACGCCGCCGGTCACGCAGGCCCAGCCTATCATCGGGGGGAAGGCCCCGGCGGCTCCACCGATGACGATGTTCTGCGGCGTCGAGCGCTTCAGCCACATCGTGTAGATTGCCACGTAGAAGAAAATCGTGAAGGCGAGCAACCCGGCTGCGAGCCAGTGGACGGCGAGCCCGAGGATGATCACCGAGAATGCCGACAGGGTCAGCCCGAAGGCAAGCGCCTCCTGGGGCAAAATCTTGCCGGCCGGAATCGGACGCTTGGCCGTGCGGCTCATCACCGCGTCGATATCAGCGTCGTACCACATGTTCAGCGCACCGGAAGCGCCGGCTCCGATGGCGATGCAGAGAATGGCGGTGAAGCCGATGAACGGATTGATATGGCCGGGGGCAAGGACGAGCCCGGCGAATGCGGTGAAGACGACGAGAGACATGACGCGCGGCTTCAGGAGCTCGAAATAATCGCGCGCAGAGGCCTCGGAAAGTCGCGGTGCGCCTTCCATGCCAACTACCTCGTGATTGTCGATGACCGTCATGTTCATACCTTGAACTTGCTGCGGCAGGAACAGCCGCATCACGCCGGCCTGCCGGCGGGGAGAAGCCGCCGAGACCGGCGGCTTCTGTTCGTTACCCGTCACTTGATCCGCGGGAGCTGCTCCCACTGGTGGAACGGCGGCGGCGAAGACAGCTGCCATTCCAGCGTATTTGCGCCTTCGCCCCAGGGGTTATCCCCCGCAACGCGCTTCTTCGCGAAAGCTTCGGCGACACAGAAGAGGAAGATCAGCACGCCGACCGCCGCGATGTAGGAGCCGTAGGACGAAACCATGTTCCAGCCGGCAAAGGCGTCCGGATAGTCGATGTAACGGCGCGGCATGCCTGCGAGCCCGAGGAAGTGCTGTGGGAAGAAGATCAGGTTCACGCCGACGAACATCACCCAGAAATGCAGCTTTGCCAAAAACTCCGAGTACATGTAACCGGTCATCTTCGGGAACCAGTAATACCAGGCCGCGAAGATTGCGAAGACGGCGCCGAGCGACAGCACGTAGTGGAAGTGCGCCACCACGTAATAGGTGTCGTGCAGCGCACGGTCGAGGCCGGCATTGGCGAGCTGGACGCCCGTGACGCCACCGACGGTGAACAGGAAGATGAAGCCGATCGCCCAGACCATCGGCGTCGCGAAGCGGATCGAGCCACCCCACATCGTCGCGATCCAGGAGAAGATCTTCACACCCGTCGGCACGGCGATGACCATTGTCGCGAAGACGAAGTAGCGCTGCGTCTGGAGCGACATGCCGACCGTGTACATGTGGTGCGCCCACACGATGAAGCCGACGGCGCCGATCGCGACCATGGCGTAAGCCATGCCGAGATAACCGAAGATCGGCTTGCGCGAGAAGGTCGAGATGATGTGGCTGACGATGCCGAAGCCCGGCAGAATCAGGATGTACACTTCCGGGTGACCGAAGAACCAGAACAGGTGCTGGAACAGGATCGGGTCACCGCCGCCTTCCGGCGCGAAGAAGGTCGTGCCGAAGTTGCGGTCCGTCAGCAGCATGGTGATCGCGCCTGCGAGAACCGGCAGCGAGAGCAGCAGCAGGAAGGCGGTGATCAGAACCGACCAGGCAAAGAGCGGCATCTTGTGCAGCGTCATGCCCGGAGCGCGCATGTTGAGAATGGTGGTGATGAAGTTGATCGCGCCGAGGATCGACGAGGCGCCGGCGATGTGCAGGCCGAGGATCGCGAGATCCATCGCGGGCCCGGGCATGCCGGATGTCGAGAATGGCGGATAGATCGTCCAGCCGCCGCCCGCGCCATAGGCGCCTGCAGGACCTTCGACGAACATCGAAAGCAGCACCAGCAGGAAGGCCGGCACGATCAGCCAGAAGGAAATGTTGTTCATGCGCGGGAACGCCATGTCCGGCGCACCGATCATGATCGGCACCATCCAGTTGGCGAAGCCGCCGATCAGCGCCGGCATGACCATGAAGAAGATCATGATCAGCGCGTGAGCGGTCGTGAAGACGTTGAACATGTGCTTGCCGCCGTCGATGGCAGCATCACCCTCGAAACCATAGACCATCTGGGCCAGACCGTGGAAGATCTGGATGCCCGGCTCCTGCAGTTCGGCGCGCATGAAGACCGACAGCGTGCCGCCGATGATGCCGGCGATGATCGCGAAGATCAGGTAGAGCGTGCCGATGTCCTTGTGGTTGGTCGACAGGAACCAGCGCTGAAAGAAGGTCAGCGGCTTGTGCGCGTGGTCCGCGTGGCCATGATCGGAATGATCATGGCGTTGATCGTGATGAACGGCTGTTCCAGCCATGGTCAAGCTCCACTTCCGATTACTGTGCGGCGTTTTCGGCGACGTCAACGGTCTTGGCCGCGCCGTCGACGGACGCCATGAGCGCCTTGTTCGCTTCGCCGACATTCGTTGCGGCGGCGGCGAGCCAGGCGTCGTATTTATCCTGCGCAACAACGCGGACGGCGATCGGCATATAGGCGTGATCCTTGCCGCAGAGCTCGGAACACTGGCCGTAATAGAGACCTTCGCGATCCGCCTTGAACCATGTTTCATTCAGGCGACCGGGAACCGCGTCGATCTTGACGCCGAAAGCCGGCATGGCGAAGGCATGAATTACGTCGGCAGCCGTGACGAGCAGGCGAACGGTCTTGCCGACCGGCACGACGACTTCGTTGTCGACGGCGAGAAGACGCGGATACTGCGCCTTGTCCTCCTTGCCGAGGCCCGCACGATCCTCGTCCTTCAGGAGCAGGCTATCGAAGGACAGCGGGTTTTCGCCGAGCTCATATTCATATGACCAGTACCACTGGTTGCCGGTCGCCTTGACCGTCAGGTCCGGATTCTCCGGAGGCGTGAGTTGCGCCGTCAAAAGCTGGAATGAGGGAATTGCAAGGAAAAGCAGCACGATAACCGGGCCGACCGTCCAGACGACTTCGATCAGCGTATTGTGGCTGGTCCTCGACGGAACAGGATTGGCACTCTCGCGGAACTTGACGACCACGATAACCAGCAGCAGGAGAACGAAAAGTGTGATCGGAATGATGAACCACAGGGTATAGTGTTCAAACCACGTGATTTCTTCCATGATGCCCGTAGCAGCCGCCTGAAAGTTCGTCTGCCAGTCGACAGGCTTGTCAGCAAAGGCGCTCGAAGCAAAAAGCAGACAGGCAAGCGCTGCCAGAACTGCATAGGCCTTGTTTTTCACAATTACGTCTCCCCAATGCGCTTGATCAGGATCAAACCCGGAACGCAGAATCCCTGCGATACTGAAGCGCTTCAAACCACAGTTTGACCAGCGCCGCAACATCTGTCCAAGCAACCTCGTGCGGCATTTTTGCACAAAGCGGAAGTTTTCGCACAGGAGACCTCGCAGCCGGTCGAAAGCCCTCCCACGCACCGTCGCCCGCGCGCGAGCCCGTCATTCGCCGCCCCTTTTGCCCGAGCCACGCTCATCGGCGGAGAGAAAGCGGCCCTCGGCGGGCCGATTTCCTCCCGAGAGGGCCCAATTTCGGCCATATGACACTGGAATGTAACGACCAGGGCTTTTCATTTATCCTCGCGCGCTTCAAGAATAGCCCTAATGATTCGAGGTTTTTGAGGTTTACATGGGCCTGTCCCTCTTCTCCCGGCTGCCCGCCCTGGCCGCGCTCGCATTTGCCGCCTTCGCACTCCCCGCAGCAAGCTTGGCCCAGCAATCCAACGCAACGCCGGGCACGGTGAAGTCAAATCACGGCGCGTGGTCGATCGTCTGCGACCAGCCGGCGGGCGCCTCGGCCGAACAGTGCGCGCTGATGCAGAACGTCATCGCCGAAGACAGGCCGGAAGTCGGTCTCTCGGTCGTCGTGCTCAAGACCGCCGACCGCAAGGCGAAGATCCTTCGGGTGCTTGCGCCGCTCGGCGTGCTGCTGCCGAACGGCCTCGGCCTCAATGTCGACGGCAAGGACATCGGCCGCGCCTATTTCGTGCGCTGCTTCTCCGACGGCTGCTACGCCGAGGTCGTGCTCGAAGACGAGCTTCTCAAGACCTTCCGTGCCGGCGCGACGGCGACCTTCATCGTTTTCCAGTCGCCCGAGGAAGGCATCGGCATCCCGGTCGACCTCAAGGGCTTCGACGAGGGCTACGACGCCCTGCCGTAACGACAGCTAAGGCGAGGGAGTCGCGTCCGGTGACGCGGCTTTTATTTTGGGCTTTTCCGGATTTACAGAATCTCGGTCGCGGCGATCTTGATGCCGAAGCCCTCCAGGCCGACGTAATGCCGCTCGCGCGACGAAAGAAGGCGAATGGAGGTGATGCCGAGGTCTTTCAGGATCTGCGCGCCAAGGCCGATCTCCAGCCACTCGCTTTCGCGCTCCTGTGCCTCCGAGTGGGCCTCCCTCTCGTGCTTGCCCTTTCGCGCGGTCTGCGAAATTCCGACCCCCACCGAACCCTCTCGCAGGTAGACGATGACGCCCCTCCCCTCAGCGGCGATGCGCTTCATGATCTCGTCGATCTGGCGGCCGCGGCCGAAGACGTCGGCTCCGACGTTCTCGAGGTGGAGACGCACGGGAATGTCGACGCCGTCGCGAATGTCTCCGAAAACCACGGCGAGGTGCTGCATCGTGTCCCAGGGCAGCGAATAGGTGTGACCCTTGGCCTTGCCGTAGGGCGTGTCCATCTCGAAGGAATGGCCCTGCTCGATCAAGGTCTCCTTGCGCTGGCGATAGGCAATGAGATCGGCCACGGAGACCTGCTTCAGGCCGTGCGTTTCGGCAAAGGCTTCGACCTGCGGCCCACGCATGACGGTGCCGTCATCGTTGACGAGTTCGCAGATGACGCCGATCGGCGGCAGGCTCGCGAGCCTGCAGAGATCGACGGCGGCCTCGGTATGGCCGGAGCGCATCAGCACCCCGCCCTCGCGCGCCACCAGGGGGAATATGTGGCCCGGCCGCACGAAATCCGTCGGCCCGACATTGGGATTGGCAAGGTTTCTGACCGTAAGCGTTCGGTCGTCTGCGGAAATGCCGGTTGTGGTCCCGTGCTTGAAATCGACCGACACCGTGAAGGCGGTGGTGTGGGCGGAGTCGTTCTCGGCAACCATCGCATTCAGGTTGAGGCGTTTTGCCTCCTCGCGCGGCATCGGCGCGCAGACGATGCCGGAGGTATGGCGCACGATGAACGCCATCTTCTCAGGCGTGCAGTGCACCGCTGCGACGATCAGGTCGCCCTCGTTTTCCCGCCCGCCGTCGTCGGTAACGACGACGATCTCGCCTGCTTCGAAGGCGCGAATGGCTTCGACGACGCGCTTCTGATCGTAGGACATATATCTTGTCTCCGCGAATATCTTGTTTGGCGCAATCCCAGACGGAAACCCGCTGGGCACCTTTTCCTGCAGTCGAGTTACTTCAGCCGCCCGGTCTGACCGCGGTCACGCAGATAGTGATCGGCGATGGCGCAGGCAAGCATGGCCTCCCCGATCGGTACGGCCCGAATGCCGACGCAGGGGTCGTGGCGGCCCTTGGTGCGCACGTCGACCTCCTTGCCGTCGCTGTCGATCGAACGGCGCCCCGTGAGAATGGACGAGGTCGGCTTGATGGCGAAGCGTGCAACGACCGGCTGCCCGGTCGCGATCCCGCCCAGAATGCCGCCGGCATTGTTGGACAGAAAGACCGGCTCGCCCTGCGCGCCTAAGCGCATCTCGTCGGCGTTCTCCTCGCCGCTGATCTCGGCTGCGCCGAAGCCGTTGCCGATCTCGACGCCTTTGACCGCGTTGATGGACATCAGATTGGCGGCGATATCCTGATCGAGCTTCGCATAGATCGGCGCGCCGATACCGGCCGGAACGCCTTCGGCAACCACCTCGACCACGGCGCCGATCGACGATCCCGCTTTGCGGATGCCGTCGAGATATTCTTCCCAGACGGGCACGATCGCCGGGTCGGGTGCGAAGAACGGATTGTTGTTCACTTCCGCCCAGTCCCAATTGGACCGGTCGATCCGGTGCTTGCCGATCTGGACGAGGGCACCGCGAACCATCAGACCCGGCACGACCTTGCGGGCGATAGCGCCCGCCGCCACGCGCGCAGCCGTCTCGCGCGCCGAGGAGCGGCCGCCGCCGCGGTAGTCGCGGATGCCGTATTTCGCATCGTAGGTATAGTCGGCATGGCCGGGGCGATAGCGCTTGGCGATCTCGGAGTAATCCTTGGAACGCTGGTCGGTATTCTCGATCATCATCGAGATCGGCGTGCCGGTCGAAATCATCGTCTCGCCGTCGTCATCGAGCATCACGCCGGAAAGGACCTTCACAAGGTCGTCCTCACGACGCTGAGTGACGAAGCGCGACTGGCCGGGCTTGCGCTTGTCCAGCCAGGCCTGGACTTCGGCGAGCGTAAAGCGAATTCCGGGCGGACACCCGTCGACGACGCAGCCAAGTGCGGGACCGTGGCTTTCGCCCCAGGTCGTGACGCGGAAAAGATGACCGAATGTATTGTGCGACATGGCGGCTACCGAACTCCGGATCGCGAAGATGGCCGTTGAGCCGCCTCGCGTCTATTCCAATTACCCCGGAGCCGCAGCTGGCCCGCTCCGAGGGCCACGCGAGAGACGCGCGTGCACTCTCTTAGTAGAAAGCGGGCACGCGGGAAAGTCCTTCTGCGGCGGCGGCTGGCGCAGGTGCCATCTCCCCTGCTTCCCAGGCTAGGCGCCTCAAGGAAGGTGCCGTGAAATTCCCGTGGAAAACCTGGCGGGAGCGGCTGCCGCCGAGGCGCTCCGCCGCTTTCACGCAATCATCGGGTTGCAATTCGCTGAACCCGCCTTCACCCTCCGATGCGCTGGGCAACTGCATCGAAAAAGCAACAACATAGGGCTACTTTTGCCACAATCGGGGATCAAAGCGTGAGGACAACAAAATTCGCAAAATCATTGAAGAGGGCAAGAAGGATGCGATTTGTCATTGCCACGCTCATGGCCACCGCAAGCCTGCTTTCGCCGCTCTCCGCGCTTGCCGAGAGTGCCGACGTCGAAGCCGTGATCACCAGCGTCGATACCGACCGGCTGAGCCTCTCCCTCGATGACGGCAAGAGCTATCAGGCACCCGAGGAGTTCAACTTCGAGGGGCTGGAGGCCGGCGTCAAGGTGCTTGTCTTCTACACCGAGGTCGACGGCAAGCGCGTCATCAACGACCTGGAGATTCTTCAGTAGGTTTGCGGCGTCAGAGCCAGCCTATCGAGCCGTCCACGATTTTCAGCAGGCGGTCCTGCGGTATCGCAGCGGCCGCCGCCTCATCGGCATCCATCTCCCCAAGCAGCTTGAACAATGCCCTGATAACGCCGCCATGGCTGACGCAGACGGTAGGCCGCGTCACGCTCCTGAGCCAGGCACCGACACGCCAGGACAGGATTTCGTAGCTTTCGGCGTCGGGGCCGGGCGGGATGAAATCCCATTTCGCGACGCGCCTCTCTGCGATCCGCCCGGGCACGAGCCGCTTCAGTTCGGGAAGCGTGTAGCCTTCCCAGTCGCCGAAGGACACTTCCTTCAGACGTTCGTCGGTGCGGTAGGCCAAGGGATCGAGATCCATCGCCCGCCGAAGACGCTCCATGGTTTCGCGCGTACGGCCAAGCGGGCTGCTGACGAAATCGAAATCGGCGGCGCCGCTCCCCAGGATCCTGCTCAACGCGACGCCGTTCCCGGTCGCCTGCTGCCGCCCGGTCTCGTTGAGGGGGATGTCCTTCTGACCCTGAAGGCGGCTCTCCGCATTCCAGTCCGTTTGTCCATGGCGAACCATGTAAATGAGCACAATGTCCACTCCGGGCGAGCCGCCGCGATCCCTACCGCACATTCCGCAAACCGCAGCCGGTTTGAGGATAGAACATGCAGCAGTTCAAAGCGTTACAGCCGCCATGCGGCTGAAAGACGCATGGCGGCTGTCGAGCAAAGGCTGTCAATCCTTCAGAACGCTGATGTCCGGCGCGTCAACGGCCTTCATGCCGACCGTGTGGTAGCCGGAATCGACATGATGGACTTCGCCGGTAACGCCGCTCGACAGATCGGAAAGCAGGTAGAGAGCAGAATTGCCGACCTCCTCGATCGAGACGGTGCGCTTCAGTGGGGCGTTGTATTCGTTCCACTTCAGGATATAGCGGAAATCGCCGATGCCGGACGCAGCAAGCGTCTTTATGGGACCGGCGGAGATCGCGTTGACGCGGATGCCGCGGTTGCCGAGGTCGACCGCCAGATAGCGAACGCTTGCCTCGAGGGCTGCCTTGGCGACACCCATGACGTTATAGTGCGGCATAACCTTTTCGGCGCCGTAATAGGTGAGCGTCAGGATCGAGCCGCCATCGTTCATGACGCGATCCGCACGTGCGGCCACCGCCGTGAAGGAATAGACCGAAATGTCCATCGTACGCGCGAAGTTGTCGCGGCTCGTATCCAGGTAGCGCCCCGTCAATTCGTCCTTGTCGGAAAAGGCGATCGCGTGCACGACGAAATCGATCTTGCCCCACTTCTCTTCGAGGGCCGAGAATACGGCATCGATCGTGGCGAGGTCGGTCACATCGCAATGGCCGGCCATAAAGGCACCAAGCTCCTGCGCCAGCGGCTCGACGCGCTTTTTCAGAGCGTCGCCCTGCCAGGTCAGCGCGATTTCAGCCCCCGCCTCGGACAAGGCCTTCGCAATGCCCCATGCAATCGAGCGATTGTTTGCGACGCCCATGATGACGCCGCGCTTGCCATTCATCAGACCCGATGCCTGAGCCATGGAATGTCCCCAATACTGTCTGCCTCCACCAGCTGCTGCCGGTGGCAAAATTTCACAAATGCCAGGATGCCGCGCCTCCTGCAGCGGGTGCGGCAAATTGTCGAGCATTGCCTATGGCATAGGCGCCACAGCGGTTCAAGCAGGAGGCAGATCAGGAACTGTTAGTCCCCGTAATATTGGTTCAGCTTGTCAGAAAAGCTTCATAAAAAGAGGCCGTCACGCTGGGATCGCATGAGGTCCGTCACCTTGTCGTCCGGTTTTTCATGCAGCACCACCCGCAATTCGACGATCAGGTCGCCGCTTTCCCCGTCGGCGCCGCGCAAGCCTTTGCCGGCGATGCGGATCTCCTTGTCGGAGCCCGACCACGCCGGTACGGCCACCGTGAGCGGTCCGTTCGGCGCCTCGATTGTCGTTTCGCAGCCGAGAACCGCGTTCTGAAGATCAATCGGCAATGTGGTGACGAGGTCGAGACCGCGGGTCCGGAACGGGCCGTTCTGATTGAGGCGCAGGGTTGCCACCACGTCGCCGCGCGTCATCCCGGCAACGCGGTAGCCTTGCTCCTTCAGACGGATCGCCTGGCCGTCCGTGGCGCCCGCCGGGATCGGGACCTTCAGCAGCTCGCCATCCGGAAGCTCCACCGGCACGCGCGCGAGATTGATCACGTCTTCGACGCTGGCATGAAGGTCGACGGCAAGATCCGGCACCTTCTCGGCCGTCTTCGCGATGCGTCCGCGGATACGCTGGACGATCGCCGCGACCAGATCCGCCGCCGGCATGATCGAGCGACGGGCAAACGCGTCGGCTTTCGGCTGCTCTTGTTTTGCTTCGGCGGCAGGCTCGGTTTTGGCTTCCGCCTGCGCACGTTCCCTTTCGGCAGGACGCGCGGAGGACTTCGCCCTGGCGGCAGCGGCCTGCGACTCGACGCCGAATATGCGCGAAATCGCTTCCTCGGCCGTTTCGGCGCCGACAGGCTCGTCCGGCACCTCCGCGCCTCGCATCTTCTCCTTCATCGCCTCCATGCGACGAAGCTCCGCCTCGCGCCGCGCCCAGTCGTAGCGGCTTCTGCGCACCGGGTCGCGAAGCAGCTCATAGGCCCTGCCCGCTTCCGCGAAGCGCTCGTTGGCGGACGGGTCGTCCTGGTTGTGATCGGGGTGAACCGCTCTGGCGACTGAGCGCCAGGCCGCCTTGATTTCCTCTTGCCCGGCGGTGCGGCGCACACCAAGAATTGCATAGGGATCGCGCATGGCTGCTATCATTTTCTTTACTCGGCGGTCCTTCCCCGGATGCCCGCCTGACACCTCACGACGATCGAAGAGGATCTGCGAAAACCTTCTCCGTCCACGAGCAATGATCGGGCGAAGTTGCTAACTATCGGTTAGTCGGAGACGGGGACGCGGTGCCGAAAGCATCGTTCGGGACGCTTCGCCGGCCGCTTTGCGGCAATATGGTTAACCTGCGATTTTCAGCTCCGCGGGCCGAAGCTCGTCAGGTACCATTCCCCGTTGCCGAGCTGGCAGGTGTTGCCATCGAACTTGGCGATGCCCTCGAAGGAGTGCCGGGTCGTCGTGAAGCGGCGGCAACGCATGCCCGAGGCATGGTCTTCCTGGATGCTGCTGATGACGCCGGCGCTGCCGGAATTTGCATTGGCCCAGGGGATGGTGCTGTCGTTGCCCTGACTGATGTCGGCAGCGGTAACGAGGTCGCGCACGGCTATGGCATCGGAAAGGCCGTCGGATGTCTTCGCCACCGGCACGGTTCCCGTCGAGACCGAACGATCGACGCCCGATCCCCCGAATACGTCGAGGCCCCCGCCCATGCACCCCGGCAGGGCGAGAATCGTCACGCAAATTGCCGCGCTGCGCAGCAATGCGAAGGAAAGACCCTTCTTGCCATCGTTCCGCTTTGCTATGTCTTGCACGGCAATCCTGTCAGACTCGCCAGAGCGCACCACGTCCCGAGGAAGTCCGCAGGCAGGCTCTGACATTATTACGATGCGGAAACACCGCTCGGGCTCATCCCGAAGCGTTCCCGCGCCAGACACACGGCATTGGAAAACAATATGACCGCGAACGAGTTAACAAGCAGTGACTTCACGGAAGCAAGCGAGCCGTTTTCCCTTTTTGGCACATGGCTGAAGGAAGCCGAAAAGAGCGAGGTGAACGATCCGAACGCCGTCGCCCTTGCGACCGTCGACCCGGATGGCATGCCCAATGTGCGCATGGTCCTGCTCAAGGGATTCGACGAACGCGGCTTCGTCTTGTACACGAATTTCGAAAGTCAGAAAGGCCGGGAAATGCTCGCGACCCGCAAGGCAGCCATGTGTTTCCACTGGAAATCGCTGCGCCGCCAGGTGCGTCTGCGCGGTCCGGTCGAAATCGTCTCCGACGAGGAAGCCGACGAATATTTCATGAGCCGCCCCCGCGGCAGCCGTATCGGCGCATGGGCTTCAAAGCAGTCCCGGCCGCTCGAAAGCCGCTTTGCGCTGGAGAAGGCCGTCGCCGAATACACCGCGCGGCATGCGATCGGCGAGATTCCACGTCCGGACTATTGGTCCGGATTCCGCATCCGTCCGCTGTCGATCGAATTCTGGCACGACCGCCCCTTCCGGCTGCATGACCGTGTCGAGTTCCGCCGCGAAACCCCTGATGGCGGTTGGATGAAAGTGCGGATGTATCCCTGACGGAAAGACGCTGCCATCTCGCCTCAATCTGCCCGGCGGGCAAAGAGCCGGAACGGGATGCCGGAACCGAGCGCGGTCACATAACGCGCGGCCTGGAAATGGCCGTTGAGCGAAATTCGCGGCAGCGCATGCGGATTTGCAGCCTCGGACAGCATGCCGGGCTGCGTCGTCACCGCCACGGCAAAACCGAGGTCCGCCGTCAGCCGATGATCGCGAGGCGAAACCGCGAGCCTGTCCCCGTAGGGATAGGCGAAGCTCGAGGGCCGGCGACCGGTGATCGTCCTGACGCGTTCGACGGAGGCTGAAATTTCGCGGCGTGCCTCGTCGTCAGCAAGCCGCGCGAGTGCGCGATGGCTGATCGTGTGCCCGCCGAGGGTCGCAAGCGGACTTCGGATCAGGGTCCGGAGACCCGCCTCGTCGAGCGTCAAACGCTCGGTGATGGCCAGAGGGTCGATGCCGTACTCGTGCGCGGCCCTATTGAGTGTCGCGAGCGCCTGGGCCTCATCGCTGCCGTGGACATAAGCGGCGATCCGGTCGAAGGCGGCCTGCTTCTGGGCGCGGTTTTCGCTCGCCACTGCTTCCTCACCCGCGCCGAAATCGAAACGGAACCTGCGGCAGGCGGACAGGAGATCGGCGAGCGTCTCCCACCAGAGCGTATGGCTGCGGTCTAGATAACCGGCCGTGACGAAAACGGTGAAGGGCACGCCGTGGCGCTCGAAGACCGGCAGGGCGTGATCGAGATTATTGCGGTAGCCGTCATCGAGAGTGAAGCAGGCGAAAGGCCGGTTTTCGGCGGAAGCAAGGCAGGCAGGCAGGTCATCCAGCGGGATGAAGCGATAGCCGTCCCGCTTCAATGTCACGATCGCCTCTTCGAGGAAATCCGGTGTGATTTCCAGGTGAGCGTTGGGATCGAAAGCCCGCGGAACCTTCGGGCGGACATGATGCAGGGTGAAGATCGCGCCGCGCCGGCGGGCCTCGTCCATCAGCCGTGCCCGCGCAAGCAGATGCGCAGCCTCGAGCCCACCGGTGATAGCGGTGCGCTTGACATGGTAGCGGACCAGACCCGCGAAGCCGTGTTTCATCTTCCTCCGTCTTCTCAAATCGTCATGTCGAGCTTGGACAGGCGCTGCGGCCCGGACGGTAAACTCTGCGGGGTTAAGCCTTGCTGAATCGGCCGGGCGATGCGAAAGAGCGGGCCGCGCCTGGGCGGCGAGGTTGCAACGACGCCTTGAGCCTGTCAAAACAGCGTACCGCGTCGATATCGGCCGCACATCTCTATGAGGGGGAGTTCGATGACGAGCTTTCGATTGGCTCTGGCGACGATCGCCGTGCTTTTCTTCGGTGCCGTTCAGGCAATGGCTGGCAATGCCTCTCTTGTCGTCGACGCCCGGACGGGCCGGGTTCTCTCCGCCGAAAACCCCGACACGCTCCACCATCCCGCGTCTCTCACCAAGATGATGACGCTCTACATGACCTTCGAAGCGCTTCACCGCGGCCAGATCGCCTGGAAAACGCCTGTGCCCATGTCCGCGACCGCTGCACGCAAGCCGCCGACGAAGCTCGGCGTCAAAGCAGGAGGAACGGTCACCGTCGAAGAGGCTGTCTACGGCATGATCGTCCGTTCGGCCAACGACGCGGCGGCAGCGATGGCGGAGCGGCTTGGCGGTTCCGAGGAAGGCTTTGCGAGAATGATGAACGCAAAGGCACGCCAGCTCGGCATGAACCGTACATTCTTCGTCAACGCTTCGGGTCTGCCGGCAAGCCAACAAGTGACCACGGCGCGAGACATGGCGCGGCTCGCCGTGGCACTCATGCGACACTATCCACGCGAGTACCGACTGTTCTCGGTCCAGAGTTTCACCTTCCGCGGCCGAGTGATCCGAGGCCACAACAATCTGATGTATCGATATCAGGGGATGGACGGTATCAAGACCGGCTACACGCGGGCCTCCGGCTACAATCTCGTAAGCGCGGTGAACGACCGCAACCGCCGCCTCATCGGCGTGGTGCTCGGCGGGCGAAGCGCGCGAAGCCGTGATGAGAAGATGGCGGCACTCCTCGACCAGCACCTGGGCAGGGCCTCCTCGCCCGGCCGCCCCATGATCGCAGCGGCAAGCGCACCCCGCGTGGCCGAGGTGGCAAGCTTGCCTGGCGTTTCCTTATCGTATGTGGGTACCCAGCAGCCGGCAGTCGAAGCTGTGGCCGCGGCGCCGACGGAAGCTATCGTCCCGGCAGACCGGCCAACTGCAGTGGCGGCCGCGGACACGAAACCACCGGCAAGCGGCTGGCGCATTCAGATTTCCACCGCACCGACGGCGGAAGGCGCGCGCAAGTTGCTCGTCGAGGCACAATCGGCTGGCGGCGCGGCCCTCCTCGGCGCAGCCCCCCACACCGAGACCGCAGGCTCGGGCGGAGCCTATCGCATAGGTTTCGTAGGCTTCGCCAGTCACGAAGCGGCGGCGACCGCCTGCAACATCCTGAAAAAGCGGTCCTATGACTGCGTTCTGCTTCCTGATGGGGGGTGAGTCCGCAACAGCGCCCCATCAGTTGAGGTACGGCAGGCTTCTGCTCCGCTCCTCATTCCTGTGCTCGTCACAGGAAGCCAGCCAGACCAAGTCCTTGGGCTGAAACACTCTTCCCCGCGCCGCAGACGCGGCGCTGCCCCCATCTGTGTGACAAGCACAGAGATGGGGGAGCGTGTCAGGCCTGCGTGCCGCCGACGGTGATCTGATCCATGCGCAGGTGCGGCTGGCCGACGCCGACCGGCACCCATTGGCCGGCCTTGCCGCAATTGCCGATGCCGGTGTCGAGCTTCGTATCGTTTCCGACCATCGTCACCCGCTTCATCGCATCCGGACCGTTGCCGATCAGCATCGCACCCTTCACGGGCGCTCCGACCTTGCCGTTCTCGATCAGATAGGCCTCGGTGCAGCCGAAGACGAATTTGCCTGAGGTGATATCGACCTGGCCGCCGCCGAAAGAGACCGCATAGATGCCCCTCTTCACCGACGAAATGATTTCATCGGGCGTGCGCTCCCCGGCAAGCATGTAGGTGTTGGTCATGCGCGGCATCGGCACGTGGGCGTAGCCCTGGCGGCGGCCGTTGCCCGTCGGTTCCATGCCCATCAGACGGGCGTTTTGCCGGTCCTGCATATATCCGACGAGCTTGCCGTCCTCGATCAGGACATTGTAGCCGGACGGCGTTCCCTCGTCGTCTATCGAGATGGAGCCCCGCCGGGCTTCGATCGTGCCGTCGTCGACGACGGTGACCCCCTTCGAAGCAACCTGCTCGCCGAGCAGCCCGGCGAAAGCGGAGGTCTTCTTGCGGTTGAAGTCGCCCTCCAGGCCATGGCCGACGGCTTCGTGCAGCATGACGCCCGGCCAACCGGCGGCAAGCACGACGTCCATGGTGCCGGCCGGCGCGTCGATCGCCTCGAGGTTGACGAGCGCCTGCCGCAGAGCCTCGTCCGCTCCGCTTTTCCAGTTTTCCTCGGTTATGAAATCGCCGAAGCCGCGCCGTCCGCCGATACCGAAGGAGCCGCTTTCCTGACGGTCGCCCTCGCCGACCACGACGGAGATATTGATCCGCGTCATCGGCCGCACATCGTGGACGCGGTGCCCGTCGGCTCTCAGAATATCCACGACCTGCCAGCTCGCCGCGACCGTCGCAGTCACCTGGCGGACCTTCGGCTCCCTGGCGCGCAGATAGGCGTCGATCTCCTGAAGCAGCTTGACCTTGGTCTCGAAACTCGGCTCGCCGATCGGGTTCTCGTCGCCGTAAAGCTTCTTGTTGGTGCGCTGCGGGGCTGCCGCGTAGGAGCCGGAATAGCCTCGGGTCACCTGTTCCACGGCGTCCGCCGCCCTCCTCAGGGCCGCAAGCGACAACTCGCCGGCATGGGCGTAGCCGACCGCTTCGCCCGCGACGGCGCGCAGGCCGAAGCCCTGGTCGGTGTTGAAACTGCCGCCCTTCAGGCGACCATTGTCGAAGGAAAGCACTTCCGCCTGCGCATGTTCGAGGAAGAGTTCGCCGTCATCGGCGCCGGCAAGCGTCTCGGAGAGAACCTTGCGGACCGTCGCCTCGTCCGCATCGAAGAGGCTCATCAGGTTGGTGTCCATGGTTCTGCTCCCTGCCGTGAAGGATTGGGTCGTGAACTTACTGACTCCATTTAGGGAGCGCCGGCCCGCAAGCCAAGAAAAAACAAAGCACGAAAAATCGGTCAGGAAAGGGCAGCGTTCCAGCCTTCGAGCAATTTGACCTCCTCGACGCCGGCAAAGCGGGCGATGCGATCGAGTTCGGCCATTAGCTTTTCCATCCTGCCCGAAGAGGGTTTGACGCCGCGCTCCAGCCAGAGACGCCGAACGTCGAGGCTTCCGCGCTTCCGATCGGCTTTCATGTCGATGCGGCCGATCATTCGGTCGCCTTCGAGCAGAGGGAAGACATAATAGCCATATTCCCGCTTCGGCTCCGGTACGAAAACCTCGATACGGTAGAAGAAATCGAAAAGCCGTTCGGCCCGGTTCCGATCGCGCAGCAGCGGGTCGAAGGGGCTCAGCACCCGGACGCGGGCGGGCGGGTCGGGAATGTCGCCGAGCCCGTCGGGAAAGCCGGCAAAGGCAAAGGACGGGCGCGGCTTGCCGCCATTGGCGGACTCGATGACAATCTCGCACAGCTCATCGCGATGAGCGGCGACCCAGTCCTTCGCTTCGTCCGGCGACACGAGATCCCAAAAGGCTGCGATCTCGCCGTGGGTGGCGAAGCCCAGCCGCTCGAGCGCGCTGCGGCAGGCCCAGTCGATGAACTCCTCATGCGCGACCTCGCCGTCGTAATGGCGGGCCGGAATGACGCGTTCCGTCAAATCATAGACCTTCTGGAAATTTTCGCGCCGGGCGATCGCAAGCTTGCCCTGGCGCCAGAGCACCTCGAGGGCCGTCTTCGACGGGTGCCAGTTCCACCAGCCGCCGGATTCGTGGCCGTCCTCCTTGAGGTGGCGCGCCATGACGGCGCCATTGTTCGCGATCCTCGCATAGGTCTCCTCGCAGCCCGCATCGAAGTCTTCTCCGCGCCACTTGCGCCAGCGCTCGCGGAGCGTTTCGCTCTCCCATTTGAAGCGATGCTTCCAGTAGACGAAGAAGGTGCTCGGTATGATCGAAGCGTCGTGGGTCCAATGTTCGAAGAGCTCGCCGTCCTTTTCAAGAAGCTCGGCCAGATGCTCGCGGCGATAGGTCTGATTGCGGGAAAAGAGAATCTGATGATGGGCCCGCTCGACGGTCGCTATGCTGTCGACCTGCACGAAGCCGATGTCGTGGATCAATTGCAGCAAGCCGTCCTTGCCGAGCGCGCGATGCGGCGCGGCCGAGAGCCCCTGCTTGGCGAGAAAGATGCGCCGGGCATCGCGATTGGAAAGGCGAATCGTCATGAACAGAGAGTAGGCTTTTATTCCCAAGTTTCAAACGTGAGTCTGCAACAGATGTATTGTCCACATACATTGCCCTTTACGATCGACTTGTCCTATAGAGCGATCACGCAAAACATCGCGAGGACGGACGGCTTGGAAATCCGCTTTACCGATTGCTCGGTCAGCTTCGGCGAACGGGTCGCTCTTCATCCTCTGAGCCTCGCCCTCGATGAGCGGCGGGTCGGCGTCATCGGTCTCAACGGCTCCGGAAAGACCACATTCGCCCGGCTGATCAACGGGCTCGTCAAGCCGACGACCGGACGGGTTAAGGTCAACGGCCTCGACACGGTCGAGGACGACAGGGCAGTGCTCGCTGAAGCCGGCTTCATCTTTCAAAATCCGCAGCACCAGCTGATCATGCCGATCGTCACCGACGATATCGCCTTCGGGCTCAAGAACCGCGGGCTGCCGGCGCATGAGATCTCGTCGCGGACCGATGCAGTCCTTGCACGCTTCGGCGTCAGCCACCTCGCACGAAGGCGGGTGCACGAGCTTTCCGGAGGCGAAACGCAGCTCGTCGCCATGGCGAGCGTCATCGTCACCGGGCCGAAAATCCTGATCCTCGACGAACCTACCAATCAGCTCGACCTCAGAAATCGACGGATGGTCGCCGAGACGATCGACACGCTCGACGAAGACACGATCGTCATCACCCATGATCTGGCGCTTGCCGAGAGCGCCGAACGGGTCCTGCTCTTTCACGAGGGCCGCCTCATCGCGGACGGGGGGCCGGACGAAACCGTGCGGCGCTATCACGAGGTCGCCGGATGCTGACGAGCCTCTATGTCGAGGGAGGAAGCTGGTTTCACCGCGTGCCGGTGCGCGCCAAGCTCGTCGCGCTCGCCCTCTTGAGCATCGCGCTCTTCGCGACGGACTCACCCTTCCTGCTGCTCCCTGCCTTCCTCCTCAGCGGCTGGCTTTACCTCTCGCTCGGGCTGAGGCCGCGCGAAGCGCTGTCGCGCGTCGGTTTCGTTTTCTTCACCATTCTGATCCTTGCCGCGGTCAATCTGTTCCTCGTTCCCGTGCCGCAGGTCGCAGCTCTCGTCTTGCGGCTGATGGCGCTCGTGCTCTTCGCAGCCGCGGTCACGGCGACCGCGACAATCGGCGCTTTCATGGATGAGGTAACCATCCTTCTGAAGCCGCTGGAGCGCCTCGGTCTCTTGAGGGCGGCAGATGTCGGCCTGGCGCTTGGCCTCGTGTTGCGCTTCGTGCCCGACATTTTCGCCCGATATCAGGCACTCGCCGAAGCGCATCGGGCACGCGGGCTGCCGGTGCGGCCGTTGACCATCATCGGCCCGCTGATCATCCTGACGCTGAAAGATGCCGACACGATCGCGGCCGCCATTGACGCGCGGGGATTTCGCCGTCAATAAATTCGCATTTTCTAATAAAAGGTAGGACTATATGAACACCAGAGATCTCGTCCTCGTCGCGCTTTTCACTGCCATCATCGTCGTGCTCGGCCTCGTACCCCCGATCACGCTCGGCTTCATTCCCGTTCCGATCACGGCGCAGTCGATGGGCGTTATGCTCGCCGGTTGCATCATCGGCGCGAAGCGCGGCGCGCTTGCCTTCCTCCTGCTCGTCCTGCTCGTCGCCATCGGACTGCCGGTACTTTCCGGTGGTCGCGGTGGGCTGGCCGTCCTCGCCGGCCCTTCGGGCGGGTTCATCTTCGGATGGGCAGTCGCCGCCTTCGTTACCGGCCTGGTCGCCGAGCGCTTCGTCAAGCCTGCGACTTCCGAGGCGCGCCAGTTTGCCGGCTTCTTCCTCGCCTCGGTCCTCGGCGGCATCGTCGTACTCTATGGGATCGGGATTCCGTGGCTTTCTGCCGTCACCGGCACGCCTCTGACCGCAGCCGCAACCGGTTCGCTCGTCTTCATTCCGGGCGACCTGTTGAAGGCCGCGATCGCGACGCTCGCCGCCCGGGCCGTTTACGCCGGCTATCCGCTGCTGCCGGCGCGCGTCTGACGCAGTGCCGCTCGCCGAGGCAGTCGCGCTCCATGCGACCGAACGCCCGCATTCCCCGGCCTTCCGCATGGAAGGCCGGGTCTTCACCTATGGCGAACTTGCCGCGGAGGCCCAACGCATCCTCTCGGCCATCCACCGCTTGGGTGCACAGGCGACAGAAGAAAGCATACTTTCCGGGCGCGTGCGGCTGGTCGCACTCGAAACGGGAAATCACCCGCTTTTTCCCGCCGCTTTCATCGCCGCAACCGCGGCCGGCCATTGCGCCGCCCTGATCGACCCGCATTTGCCCGATGTCGCGCGCCAACGGATGGAACAGCGCTTGCGGCCGGAGATCGTCATCCGTGCCGAAGGCGATCTCTTGCGCATCGATGTGCCATCGGCAGGACAAAGCCGTCTGCTGCAAGGCGTTTCCGATGCTCCGCCTGCAATTACCGCCGGCGACGGCGGTGAACCCTTTCTCGTGGTCTTCACGTCGGGCACGACCGCTGAACCGAAGGCGATCCTCCGCGACCGCCAGTCCTGGCGGGTTAGCCTGAAGACCGGCCAGGGCTTTTTCGGACTCGGACCGGAAACCACGACTTACGCGCCGGGGCCGCTGGCGCACGGCCTGACGCTTTACGCGCTCGCGGAAACCTTGACGGCCGGAGCCGAGTTCATCGGCGTCGGGCACTTCGAGGCGGATCAGGCTTTGGCCACGATTGCGGCCACCGGGGCGAAACGGCTGGTGCTGGTGCCGACCATGCTGCGGCGGCTGTGCGAGCGCGCGGCTGGTTCGCCGTTGCCATCAGTCAGACAGATTACCGTTGCCGGAGCCAAGCTCACGCCGGCGGATCGGGATGCGGCGAGACGCGCTTTTCCGAAGGCTCAAGTCACGGAATATTACGGCGCTTCGGAACTCGGCTTCATCAGCGTCGCACAGGCGACGGACAGGCACACGCCGACGGCAGTCGGAAAGCCCTTTCCGGGCGTTCGCCTGGAGATCCGGGACGAGAAAGGCGAGCGCGTTCCCGCCGGAGAAACGGGCACGATCTTCGTCGAAAGCGAACTGATATCCGACGGGTACATCGCAGGCGGCGACGGAGCGGGCTTCCGCCGGCAAGGAAAGCTCGCGTCGGTCGGCGACCTCGGTTTGCTTGACGAAGACGGTACGCTGCATCTCTTCGGCCGGCCGGGCGGGATGGTGGTCTCTGGCGGCAACAACATCTATCCATCGGAGGTGGAGACGGTGATCCTGGGAGCCGCCGGCGTCGACGGCGCCTTTGTCTTCGGTCTCGATCATCCGGATCTCGGCAGCGAGCTTGCGGCCGTGATCGAGCCTGGCGACGGATTCGATCAGGCGGCACTCGAACGTCATCTTGCCGCCGCCCTGCCGCGCTACAAGCGCCCGCGCAGGATATGGCTCTGCCGGAAGATGCCCATGACCGCCTCCGGCAAGGTCGCGGCCCGGGAGCTTCGCCTGTGGATCGCGGAGGAGAACAGCGCCCTTGAACGCCTCGTCTGACCCCGCTCGCACCCCGGTCGTCATCGCCGCGCTGCGAACGCCCGTCGGCCGCGTCAACGGCAGCCTTGCTGCGATCGAACCGGCAAGCCTTGCCGCCTTGCTGATCGAAAGGATCATTGCGGATATGGGCATCGACCGGGCGGAGATCGACGACGTGCTCGTCGGCAATGCCGCCAATAGTGCCGGCAATCTCGCGCGCCTTGCCGCGCTCGAGGCAGGGTTGCCCGTCGCAATTCCGGGCGTCACCGTCGACCGTCAATGCGGCTCGGGGCTGGAGGCGATCGTCCTTGCGGCTCGGCAGATCCAGGCCGGCGCGGGGCGCTTCTACCTCGCCGGGGGCACCGAGAGCGCCAGTCGCGCGCATATCCGCCTTCGCCCCCCGCTCACGCGCGGCGAAGAGCTGCAGCCGGTCAAGCGCGCGCGGATGGCTCCCGACTCGATCGGCGATCCGGATATGGGCGTTGCCGCGGAGAACGTCGCCACTGCCTGCGGCATCTCTCGGGAGCGGCAGGACCGGTTTGCGCTCGAAAGCCACCGACGCGCCGTCGCGGCCGAAGCGGCGGGCCGGTTCTCGCGCGAAATCGTGCCCGTGCCGACATCAGCCGGGCCGGTCGCCAGGGACGAATGTCCTCGCGCAAACGCCTCCCCCGAGACGCTCTCACGACTGAGGCCTGTTTTCGTTGCGGGCGGCACCGTCACCGCCGGAAACGCCTGCCCCATCAATGACGGGGCAGCGATGGTACTGATGACCAGCCTCGCGGAGGCGCGGAGGCTCGGTGTGCGCTTCGGCCTCGCTTTCACCGATGCGGCGACGGCAGGCGTCGAACCGAAGCTGCTCGGCCTCGGCCCCGTCCCCGCCATGGCAAAGCTTCGTGCGCGCAATCCCGCACTCGATGTGGCCCGCGTCGATTTCATCGAATTCAACGAGGCCTTTGCCTCTCAGGTTCTCGGGAGCCTCGACCAGCTCGATATCGCACCCGAACGCGTCAATCGCGACGGAGGCGCGATTGCGCTCGGCCATCCCTACGGCGCTTCCGGCGCCATTCTCGTCGTCCGGCTGTATTCGCAGATGTTGGCGGCTTCATCCCCGACGGAAGGGCTGGCCATGATGGGCATCGGCGGCGGCATGGGGATCGCCGCCCACTTCAACAGCTGCAGATCGGATCAGGCGGCGTAGCCGGCAAGCCATTCCCGGGTCGGAGCCGGCAGCTGTACCGGTTGATGGCGGGCGCGGTCGACGGCCACCCAGACGATTTCGACCTCGGCGGCAAGCTTGTCGCCGGTCTCGACGCGCACGGCAAAACCGATCGAGCTGCCGCCGATCTTCTCGACGGTGACGGTGAAGCGCGCGGGCTCGTCGAAGCGCAGGCCGCGATGGAAGATGCAGGCGGAGCGGCGCACGAGATAGGCCGGCTCCTCCGCAATTGCCGGCCGGTGCCGCCAGAGATTGGCGAGCGCCGCCTCCGCATGCGCATAATAGGCCGCATTGTGCATATGGCCGTGCATGTCTATATCGCGGAACGGAATGCGAATTTCCGTGACATTTTCCCGCTCTGTGCCGTCCATGCGAGGCTCCCCGATGCGCTCCACTCTCGTTAGACAGTTTGGCGACCCCGGACAAGTCATCGAGCTCGTGGACGTACCCCGCCCTGCCCCGGCCGCGGGTGAAGTCGAGGTCGAGATATCGCTCGCGGCAATCAATCCTTCGGACCTGATCCCCGTTACGGGCGCCTATAGCGCGCGCACCGTCCTGCCTTTCGTTCCCGGCTTCGAGGGCGTCGGCATCGTCAGGCGCGTCGGGCCGGACGTACGGGAGTTCAAAGCCGGCGACCGGGTCGTTCCGATCGGCGCGAGCGGGCTTTGGCAGCAATTCCTCCTCCGCCCGGCCGAGTGGTGCTTTCGCGTGCCGGACGGGATCGAGGACGCACAGGCGGCGATGAGCTATGTCAATCCGCTGACTGCGTTGAGGCTCGTCGAAGCGCTGCGGGAGCATTTCGGGTCGCTCGAGGACATGCATGTCGGCGTGACCGCGGCGGGCTCGGCCATCGGCGGCATGCTGTTGAAGCTGCTTGCGCTCGAAAACGCGGTGCCGACGGCCATGCTTCGCAGCGAGAAGAGCCGCAACCGTTGCGGCGAGGCACATCGGATCCTTGTGGCCGACAGCCCTATGGGCAGCCAATTCGATGCGGTGCTGGATGCCGTCGGCGGAGCGCTGGCGGGCGAACTGATCGGGCGGTCCATCCGCCCCGGCGGGACCTTCATCCAGTATGGAGCGCTCAGCGGCGCACCCGTGCCGCAGACGGCGATCAGCGGCCGGCCCGACATTCGTTTCGCCTTTCTTTGGCTGAGGACCTGGGTGCATTCCGCCGGCCGGGAGGCACTCGAAGCCGCCTTCCTGCGCAGCTTCGCCGGGCTGCAGAGCGGCCTCTTTGCCAGCCCTATTGCCGCCACCTACCCCTTGAGCCGGCTTGCCGACGCGCTTGCGCATCAAGCCGACCCGCGTCGCGACGGCAAGATCCTGCTCGATCCGCGCTGTTGAAAATCGACAGTTTCGCGTCGCGTACCATGGATTTTGACAAGCATGCGCACTAGTTTTGCCGGATGACCACGCATCTCTACGAAAACCCGGTCTTCCTGAAGCACGAGGTCCCGGAAGGGCACCCCGAGCGGCCGGATCGGCTGAAGGCCTTGAATCTTGCGTTGGAGCATCCGAATTTCGCGGATCTGGAGCGGGTCGAGGCGTCGAAGGGTGACGAAAATCTCGTGTTGCTCGCCCACGCGGAAGAGCACCTGCTGCTAATCAAGCGGGACATTCCGGACGAGGACATCAACCAGATCGAGTCCGATACCTATGCAAGCCCGCAAAGCCTCGAGGCCGCGTTGACCGGTATCGGCGGTGCTGTGGCCGCCGTCGACGCGGTCTTCGCCGGCGAAGCCGACAATGCCTTCGTCGCAGCCCGCCCGCCCGGCCACCACGCCGAGAAGAACAGGGCCATGGGCTTCTGCTTTTTCAACAATGTAGCGATCGCCGCGCGCTATGCGCAGTCGGTGCATGGTGCGGAACGTGTTGCCATCGTCGACTGGGACGTCCACCACGGCAACGGTACACAGGACATTTTCTGGGACGACCCGTCGGTGCTCTTCTGCTCCACGCATCAGATACCGCTCTATCCCGGTACCGGTGCCAAGGACGAGACGGGCGTCAGCAACAATGTCGTCAATGCGCCGATTTCCCCCAACAGCGGCAGCGAGCATTTCCGCGATGCCTTCCGATCACGCGTGCTGCCCGCGCTCGAAAATTTTCGGCCGGATTTCCTGCTGATTTCCGCCGGTTTCGACGCCCACCACCGCGATCCATTGGCCCAGATCAATCTGGTCGGCGAAGATTTCGACTGGGCGACGGGTCGCCTCATGGACGTTGCCGGCAGGAGCGCCGGCAACCGCATCGTCAGCCTGCTCGAAGGCGGCTATGACTTGCAAGGCCTGGCCGAGTCGGCCGGCCTGCATATTCTGAGATTGATGAGAGGGTAATTCATGAACAACAATGCGCAACCGGACGTTTCCGCCCTCTCCTTCGAGCAGGCCGTCGAGGAATTGGAACGTATCGTTTCGGCGCTTGAACGCGGCGACGTCGCGCTCGACAAATCGATCGAGATCTACGAGCGCGGCGAGGCCCTGAAGAAGCACTGCGAGGCCCTGTTGAAGGCGGCAGAGGATCGTATCGAAAAGATCCGCCTCGACCGCGCCGGCCGGCCGCAAGGAGTCGAGCCGCTCGACGCGGAGTAGTGAGCGCCTCATCCGCCTGCCGGCACCTTCCCCCGTTTTGACCGCGGGCTTCGTTCTTACCCCGTAGAGGAAACGCTCCGTCGCCCGATTGCCGCTACCGAACCGGAAGCAGTGACGGTATCTTCAGTGAATGCCACCAACCGGAGCGCCTGCCATGTCCTTCTTTCCCGGTCCCGATCCGCTCGCCGGCGACAAGCCCGCCTGCGACGCAATCGGGCATCTGATCATCCCGCGCACCAGCGATATCGGCGGACTGCAGGTCAGGCGGGCGCTGCCGACCGCAAAGCGCCGGCTCGTCGGTCCTTTCATCTTCTTCGACCGGATGGGCCCGGCGCTGCTGCGTGCCGGCCAGGCGATCGACGTCCGGCCGCATCCGCATATCGGGCTTTCGACCGTCACCTACCTGTTCGATGGCGAAATCAAGCACCGCGACAGCCTCGGCACGGAAATGGTCATTCGCCCGGGCGACGTGAACCTTATGACCGCCGGGCGCGGCATCGTGCATTCGGAGCGCTCGCCCGAAAACCAGCGCGGGCACGAACGCTCGCTTTCAGGGCTGCAGACCTGGCTGGCGCTGCCCGACGCCATGGAGGAGATCGATCCGGTCTTCGCGCATACCGAGGAGCGTATGCTGCCGCATCTTGCCGACGGCGGGGTTCGCGCGCGCGTCGTCATCGGCCAGTTCGAAGGGGCGGCTTCGCCCGTCTCCACCTTCACCGATACGATCTATGTCGACCTCATGATCGAGCCCGGGAAGAGCGCGCCTTTCGCGGCCAATTGGGAAGAGCGGGCGCTCTACATCCTTTCCGGCGAAGCGATCATCGCCGGCGACCATTTCGACAACAATCAGCTCCTCGTCTTTCGTCCCGGCGACGAAATTACCATCACCGCGGGGCCTGCAGGCTGTCATGTGATGCTCTTCGGCGGGGCAGCGCTCGGTTCGCCGCGGCATATCTGGTGGAACTTCGTTTCCTCCTCCAAGGAGCGGATCGACAAGGCAAAGGAAGAATGGCGCACGGGACGCTTCGATATCGTGCCGGGAGACGAGGAGGAGTTCATACCCTTGCCTGCAAGCTGATCTCCGTTAAGCTCGTTTTCAGGCGTTGGATCGCGATGCGGCGGAAAACCGCGCAGGTTTTCCTCATCCCGCTCTTGGTTGAAGCCGCAGGAAAGCCTAATTTTGCATTCAACGGCGATTACCTCTAATAAAGAGCCGTTCCGACGACCCATCAACAATGCGCGCGCCTATCTCCGGCGCGCCTGAGGCATGCAGCGTGACACAACTGCCAACCAATCCGATGCCGGCGACTCCCCTGCTCGATAAGGTCGAATATCCCGACGATCTGAAGAAGATCGACGACAGGGACCTGCCGCAGCTGGCGGCTGAATTGCGGGCCGAGATGGTCGATGCCGTGTCGCGCACCGGGGGGCATCTGGGCGCGGGCCTCGGTGTCGTCGAATTGACGATCGCCATCCACAAGATCTTCGACACGCCGCAGGATCGTTTGATCTTCGATGTCGGACACCAATGCTATCCGCACAAGATCCTGACCGGTCGGCGCGATCGCATCCGCACATTGCGCCAGGAAGACGGGCTCTCGGGCTTCACCCGGCGGGCGGAAAGCGAATACGACCCCTTCGGCGCAGCACATTCGTCCACCTCGATCTCGGCCGGTCTCGGCATGGCTGTCGCCGCCGAACTCGACGGCAAGAGCCGCAATGTGATCGCGGTGATCGGCGACGGCGCGATGTCGGCCGGGATGGCCTTCGAAGCGCTCAACAACGCCGGCGCGCTCGATGCGCGCCTCATCGTCATTCTCAACGACAACGACATGTCGATCGCACCGCCGACCGGCGCGATGAGCGCCTATCTGGCGCGGCTCGCCTCCGGGCGCACCTATATGGGCATTCGCGAGGTCGGCAAGAAACTCACCGCCTATCTCGGCAAGACCGTCGACCGGGCGATCACCCGCGCAGTGGAGCATGCCCGCGGCTACGTCACGGGCGGCACGCTCTTCGAGGAAATGGGTTTCTACCATATCGGCCCGATCGACGGACACTCCTTCGACCACCTGCTTCCCGTCCTGCGCAACGTTCGCGACAATGCGAAAGGCCCGGTCCTGATCCATGTGGTCACGCAGAAGGGCAAGGGCTATCCGCCGGCCGAAGCTGCGGCCGACAAGTATCATGGCGTCAACAAATTCGACGTGATTACCGGGGCTCAGGCGAAAGCGAAACCCAACGCCCCCGCCTATACCTCCGTCTTCGCGGACGCGCTCACGCAGGAGGCAAGCCTCGACGACAAGATCATCGCGATCACTGCCGCCATGCCGTCCGGGACGGGCCTCGACAAGTTCGCGGCGGTGCATCCCTCGCGCTGCTTCGATGTCGGCATAGCCGAGCAGCATGCCGTGACCTTCGCGGCCGGCCTTGCGGCGGAGGGATACAAGCCTTTTGCGGCGCTTTATTCCACCTTCCTGCAGCGCGCCTATGACCAGGTTGTCCATGACGTGGCCATCCAGGGTCTGCCGGTCCGCTTTCCGATCGACCGCGCCGGTTTCGTCGGCGCCGACGGGCCGACCCATGCCGGCTCCTTCGACACGACCTATCTCGCGACACTGCCGGGCTTCGTCGTCATGGCGGCGGCCGACGAGGCGGAGCTGAAGCATATGGTGCGCACCGCCGCGGCCTACGACGAGGGTCCTATTTCGTTCCGCTATCCGCGCGGCGAAGGCGTCGGCGTCGAACTGCCGGAGCGCGGCGAGATCCTGGCGATCGGCAAGGGCCGGATCGTCAAGCAGGGGAGCAAGGTGGCGCTGCTTTCCTTCGGCACACGGCTCGCCGACTGTCTGCTGGCGGCGGAAGACCTGGATGCCGCCGGCCTCTCGACGACCGTCGCCGACGCCCGCTTCGCCAAGCCGCTCGATCATGATCTCATCCGCCAGCTTGCCCGCCATCACGAGGTGCTGATCACCATCGAGGAAGGGGCGGTCGGCGGTTTCGCAAGCCACGTGCTGCAGTTCCTGGCGGAAGAAGGCCTTGTCGACGGCGGCCTGAAGGTGCGCCCCATGGTCATGCCCGACATATGGATGGAGCAGGCCAAACCGGAAGCGATGTATGCCCGTGCCGGCCTCGACCGTGCCGGCATCGTATCCACCGTCTTCAAGGCACTCGGCCAGAAGCACGGCGTCGGCCTCGGCGCCGCCGGCTGAGCCGTCCAAGAGTTCGCTTGCATTGCGCGGCGGGACGCGCGATGACGGCCCATGTCCCAAGATACACAGATGACGATCCGCCTCGATCAATTGCTCCTGAACAGGGGCTTGGTGGCCAGCCGCGCCCGCGCCCGCGACGCGATCCAGCGGGGAACCGTGAAGGTCGACGGCCGCACCGTGACCAAGCCGGCCTCGACCTTCGCGCAAAGCGTTACGCTCACCATTGACGATCCGGCGCAGGATTATGTTTCGCGTGCGGCACTGAAACTCGTCGCGGCGCTCGATCATTTCGGCCTCGATCCATCGGATCAGACCTGTCTCGACGTCGGGGCGTCGACCGGCGGCTTTACCGAGGTGCTGCTTAAGCGTGGTGCCGCCCATGTGGTCGCCGTCGATGTCGGCCACGGTCAGATCCATCCGCGCGTCGCCGAAGACCCGCGCGTGACGAATATAGAAGGCCTGAATGCCCGGTCCATGACCCGCGGCGACATCGGTGAGCGCGCCATCACCTTCATCGTCTCGGACGTCTCCTTCATTTCGCTGAAGCTGGCGCTGCCGCCGGCCCTCGCCCTGGCGGAACCGGGCGCCTGCTGCATCCTGCTCGTCAAGCCGCAGTTCGAGGCCGGCCGCGATGCGATAAGCAAGGCCGGGCTGCTGAAGGATCCGGAGAGCGCTCCGGCGGTGGCAGCCGAACTCGAGCGGTGGCTCGTCGAGGACATGGGCTGGCGAAGCCTCGGCCTGATCCCCTCGCCCATTGCCGGCGGTGACGGCAACAGCGAATTTCTTCTGGCGGGGCGCAAGCCATGAGCACCGGGATCGTGACCATCGATCGTCTCGGCGCCCAAGGCGACGGCGTCGCTCGGACGGAAGCCGGCCCCGTCTTCGCACCGTTCACGCTCCCCGGCGAGATCGTCTCGCTCGCAGTCGACAAGGCGAACGGCACGCTGATCTCGCTGAAGAAGGCTTCCCCGGAGCGGGTCGAGCCGCCATGCCGGCATTTCGGGCCGGACGGCGTCAACGGGACGTGCGGCGGCTGCACGCTGCAGCACGCATCCGACGCGCTCTACCACGCCTTCAAGCGCAATCTCGTCATCGACGCCTTGAGGTCGAAGGGCCTGACGCCGGAGGTCGCTCCGCTGATCATTGCACGGCCCGGCGATCGTCGCCGTGCCGTTTTCACAGCCCGGCGGACGGAAAAGGAACTGCTGCTCGGCTATAACCAGATGCAGAGCCATCATATCGTTTCGATCGGCGAATGTCCCATCACCAGCCCGGGCATCGTCTCGCGGCTGGCGACCATCCGCAAGATCGCCGCGGCCATGGCGTCGAGCGCCGAACCATTCCGTATCACCGTGCTCGAAACCGATACGGGCCTCGATCTCGCCTTCGAGGGACTGAAGCTCAGCGACCCGCAGCGGCGCTCGACCGTCGATGCTGTTCTTGGCGAGCGGGGCATCGCGCGCGTCAGCTTGAATGGCGAAATCGTCGTCGAGCCGCTCAAGCCTGCGATCGATTTCGCCGGCATAACGGTCTCGCCGCCGCCCGGCGCCTTTACCCAGGCGACGCGCCCCGCCGAAGACGCCATGGCGAAGCTGGTGCTGGCTCACGTCGGCAAGGCGAAGCGGGTCGCCGACCTTTTCGCCGGCATCGGCACTTTTGCGCTGAGGATTGCACGAACGGCGCGCGTTCACGCGGTCGAAGGCGATGACAGGGCAGTGAAGGCGCTGGATTTCGCCGCGCGCAACACCCAGGGGCTGAAGCCGGTGACCGCCGAGAAGCGCGATCTGTTCCGCCGGCCGATGATGGCGCAGGAATTGAAAGCCTTCGACGCCGTGGTCTTCGACCCGCCCCGCGCCGGCGCCGAACCGCAATGTCACGAGCTTGCCCGATCCGGCGTGAAGAAGGTCGCCGCCGTCTCCTGCAATCCGGTGACGCTCGCGAGGGACCTTTCGATCCTGACCGCGGCCGGTTACCGCATCACGGGAGTGACGCCGATCGACCAGTTCCTCTGGTCGGCGCATGTGGAAACGGTAGCGACACTCGAAAAATAAAAAAGGCCCGGCGATGAACCGGGCCTCGTTAGTTTAACGATTCCAGACGGAAACCGCTGCACACTTTTTTGAATTGCCGTCAGGCTGCGCGGCGGCGGCTCATGGCCTGGTAGGAGGCCGCTTGCGCCTCGCCCAGGATGAACTGGGCGAGCAGCGCGTTGAGCGCCGCTGCCTCGGATGCGAGACCGTGGCTCGCGGCCGTCTGCTGCTCGACCATAGCGGCATTCTGCTGGGTGCCCTGGTCCATTGTGTTGACGGCCGTATTGATCTCCTGGAGACCGGTCGACTGCTCGCGCGTCGCCGTGACGATCGCGCTTACGTGCTTGTTGATCTCCTGCACCTCGGCGACGATCGCCTGCAGCGCTCGTCCGGTATCGCCGACCAGCGTCACGCCGGAATGCACCTGCTCGCCCGAGGTGGTGATCAGCGCCTTGATTTCCTTGGCGGCATTGGCCGAGCGTTGGGCGAGTTCGCGCACCTCCTGGGCGACTACCGCGAAACCCTTGCCCGCCTCGCCGGCCCGTGCCGCTTCGACGCCGGCATTCAGCGCCAGGAGATTGGTCTGGAAGGCGATGTCGTCGATGACGCCGATGATGTTCGAGATTTCTCCGGACGACTTCTCGATGGCATGCATGGCTTCGACCGCATTCTGCACCACTTCGCCGGACTTCTCCGCACCGGCACGGGTGCGGGCGACCAGCGCACCGACTTCCTCGGCCCGGTGGGCGGAATCGCGGACGGTGGTCGTGATCTCCTCGAGCGCAGCGGCCGTTTCTTCGACGGATGCCGCCTGTTGTTCGGTGCGGCGTGCAAGGTCGTCGGCGGCCGAACGGATTTCGCTCGCACCCGCATCGATCGCCCGGGCATTCGCGCCGACTGCGCAAAGCGTGTCGTGCAGCTTGGCGACCGAATTGTTGAAGTCTTCCCGGAGGCGATCCAGGCGATCGGCAAAGGGACTTCCGATCCGATAGGCGAGATCGCCATCGGCCAGCCGGCCGAGGCCCGTGGCCAGCGCATCGACCGCGTGCTGAACCTCGGCGGCATCGCGGGTCTTCTGCGCCTCGCGCTCGAGGCGCTCGCGCTCCGACAGCGAACGGTTGGAATCGGCCTCGTCTTCGAGGCGCTTCCGTTCGACCGCATTGGCGCGGAAAACGGCGACAGCCGCCGCCATCGACCCGATCTGGTCGCTCCGCTCTTCACCCGGAATCGTAACGTCGAGACTGCCGGCTGCGAGCTTCTCCATTGCACCGGTCATGTCGGTTACCGGACGAATGACGAGGCGGCTCAGAAGCGTCGCGAGAAAGGCGATCATGGCGCCGACCGCCAGGATCGTGGCGATCGTCGCGGCGACGCGGAACTGGCTGATCGCCGAATAGGCGACATCCGCATCGAGCGCGAAGCCGACATACCATTCGACCGACGGGAGCCCCTTCACCGGCACGAAGCTCACGAGCATCGGCTTGCCGTCGAGCTCGGTGTGCATGATCCCGGTGCCGATCGCCGGCGTATCCACCGGGAAGGCGTCGGCGAGCGTCTTCGTCACGAGCTTGGCATTCGGATGAACCAGGATCTGGCCATCCTTGTTGGCAAGGAACGCAAAGCCTTCGCCTCCGACATCGATGCCGTTGACCATGGAGACGAGGGCCTTCAGCGAGAAATCGCTGCCGGTCACACCGTAGAGCTTGCCTTCGTGCCTGACCGGTACCGCGGCGCTGATGATCAGGTCGCCGCTCGAAGCGTCCACATAGGGCTCTGTGAGGACGCGCGCATCGGCCTTCACCGCCTGCTGATACCACGGGCGCTGGCGCGGATCGTAGCCGTCGGGCATCTTCGAATCCGGCCAGATCATAAACTGGCCGCTCTCGTCGCCGACATAGGTGGAGATGAATTCGCCGGTCAGCACGTCGTTCTTCAGGACGCCCTGAATGGCCGCTTGGTCAGCCACCTGGCCGGCAGCGTCCGCCGCCATCGCGGTCAGCGTCACACGGCCGTTCAGCCAGTTGGCGACGCTTTGCGCTGCCTGATTGCCGGAGGAAGCGATATCCTCCTCCACTGCTTTCGTGGTCGTGGCGCGCTGGAGACTGTCGATATAGACGGAAAAGCCTGCAAAGGCGCCGACGACGACGCAGGACGCGGCAACGAGAATGCGCGTCATGAGATTCGATCGTTTGGACAAGGTGGGGCTCCCTGAAAGAGGCGGCATCGCCGCCGGGATGAGCTCGTGATGATCTTCCCGGTCGCGACGGATCGGCCGCTGAGCGACTTGAAGGACGGCGGGAAAACGATGGGACATGCCGCAAAGGCGGAGCCGGCAATGCTTCATGCGGCCGGGGGCCTCGCATGCCGCACAATTCCTGCGGCGCCGAAGGAGACCTACTGCGGCTGGACGCTAGCGGGAGCTATTTAAGAAGCGATTAAAATTGATCCAAGCAAAGCCGCGATGGACCGGAAGCGACCTCCTGCATGTTTCCTTTGATCGTAGCCGATCAAGGGACGAAAACATGCAGCAAAGTGCTACAGCGACCTTTGCGCGTCTGACAAGACGCGCGGCGCTGTAGCAAATTTGCCGCCTACCGGCGCATGAAGGCTTCGAATGCGGCACGCGCCTCGGCGCTTTTCAATTGCGCGGCAAAATGCTTCGCCTCTTCCTCGATCCGGCCAAGCACATCGCTGCGGTCGCCGCGAATGAGGTCGCGGGCAATGCGCAGCGCTTCCGGCGGCTTTTTTGCGAGGCGCGCTGCAGCCGAAAGCGTCTCCTCCTCGACGGCGACCTCCTCCACGATCTTCCAGATCAGCCCGGCTTCGCGCGCACCGGCAGCGTCGAGCGGCTCGCCGGCTGCAAGCAGGGCAAAGGCGCGCTGATGGCCCATGATGCGCGGAGCGATCAGACTCGAGGCCGCTTCCGGAACGAGCGCCAGATCGACGAAGGGGGTCTTGAACACCGAGCGGGCGGAGGAGACCGTCAGGTCGCAATGGAGGTGAATCGTCGTGCCGATGCCGATGGCCAGTCCGTCGACGCCGGAAACGATCGGTTTTGTCGCGCCGGCAAGCGCCCGCAGAAAATCCAGAACCTCGCCCCCCATGCTGCCTCCCATGGCGAAGGCGAGGAAGTCGGCCATGTCGTTGCCGGCCGAGAAGCAGCCTTCCGTTCCGAGGAATGCCATCGCGCGAATGGCGGGATCCTTTCCGGCAGTAGTCAGCGCCTCCGTCATCCTGGCGTACATCTGGCGCGTGATGGCGTTTTTCTTCTCCGGCCGATTGAACCGGATAAGCTGAACGCCGGGATAGGCTTCCGGCCGTTCGACGAGCACGTGGTCGGTCATGGTTCCCCTCAGTCCAGTATGGAACGGGCTGCGGCGAGACTTTCCGCCCCGTTGATGACACGGTCCTTGAGCGCGCTCGTCTCGGAGAGCAGATTTTCCGCTGCGAAGCGGCAAAGTGCAATGCGCCGGTCCTGCCCCCCATCACCGGCTTCGGCGAGACCGCCTTTGGCGAGATAGACTCCGGTCAGCGCGAGGCCGAACAGGCGCTGATAGGCGGTCGCGCCGGCAAGCGCCTCGGCAAGCTTTCCGTCACGAAGCCTCGAAAGCAGCCAGTCGGTCGCCCCTTCGAGATCCGCGACCGCTGCATCGAGCCGTGCGGCCGTTTCGCCGAAGCCTTCCCTGTTCGACGCGGCAACGGCAGCAGCGACCTCTCGGAGTTCGGCGATGAAGCCGCGCACCTGTGCGCCATCGGAGAGCGGCAGCTTGCGGGTGACGAGGTCGATCGCCTGGATGCCGTTTGTGCCTTCGTAGATCGGCGCGATGCGGGCGTCGCGGAGATAGCGCGCGGCCCCGGTCTCCTCGATAAAGCCCATGCCGCCGTGGACTTGAATGCCCATCGAGGCGACGTCGACGCCGGCGTCGGTGGCGAAGGACTTGGCGATCGGCGTCAGCAGGCTCGAACGCTCCTGCCACTGGCGGGCGTCCTCCCCTTGCGCGGCATGCGCCATGTCGACCGCGTGGGCGCAGGCATAGGCGATGGCGCGCGACCCCTGCGTCAGCGCCTTCATCGTCAGCAGCGTGCGGGCAATATCCGGATGCTCGATGATCGGGCTCATGCCGTCGCCGCTCCATCCCGGCGCGCGGCCCTGCGTGCGCTCCTTGGCATAGGCGATCGCCTTCTGGGTGGCGGCCTCCGCGATCGCGACGCCCTGCATGCCGACGGCAAGCCGCGCATTGTTCATCATCGTGAACATGCAGGCGAGACCACGGTTTTCCTCGCCGACCAGATAGCCGATCGCCCCCTTCTCGCGGCCGAATTTCCCGTCGCCGTAGATCATGGTGCAGGTCGGCGATCCGTGGATGCCGAGCTTGTGCTCCAGCGAATGGCAGAAAACGTCGTTGCGCTCGCCTAGCGAGCCGTCTTCGTTGACGAGGAACTTCGGCACGAGAAACAGCGAAATGCCCTTCGTCCCGGATGGAGCATCGGGTAGCCGCGCGAGTACCAGATGGACGATATTGTCGGTGAAATCGTGCTCGCCCCAGGTGATGAAGATCTTCTGCCCCAGGATGCGATAGGTGCCGTCGTCGCGGCGCTCGGCGCGGGTTTTCAGCGCGCCGAGATCCGAGCCGGCATGCGGCTCGGTCAGGTTCATGGTCCCCATCCATTCGCCCGACACCATCTTCGGCAGGAAGGTCGCCTTCAGAGCGTCGGTGCCGTGCTTCTCGAGCGCTTCGATGGCGCCCATGGTGAGCGTCGGCGCAAGTGCGAAGGCCATTGAGCCGCTGTTCCACATTTCCATGGCGGCGACGTGCAACATGTGCGGCAGGTTCTGCCCGCCGAAGGCTTCCGGAGCCGTCAGACCGTTCCAGCCGCCGGCGATCCAGTTGCGGTAGAGCTCCCGCCAGCCCTCCGGCGTCTTGACGGCGCCATCGACGAGCCGCGACCCCTGCCGGTCGCCCGCATCCCCGAGCGGCGCCACCTCTTCCGAGGCGAAGCGCCCGGCCTCGCCGAGGATCGCATCGACAAGGTCCTCGCCGAGTTCGCCGAACGTCCCTGCGTCGAGAGCCTCGGCCATGCCGGCAACATTTTTCAGGGTGAATGCGATCTCCTCGACCGGTGCCTTGTACATGGTGCTCCTCCCCCGCTTCCGCCGGCGCCTATTGAACGGGCGGCAGACTAGCTAATTTTACGTGAACGTCAACGTCACTTGCGACCTCCGGACGGCGACTGCGGCCAGCCAACTGTAACAAAACTGTCATTGGCCGCGAATAGAAGCCGTCTCGACCGTTCCGGCCGGCCGAGGCACTCCGATGAATCTGATCTCACCCGATATACCGGGCCTCGTCTGGGCCTACCGGTTCGTACCGGGAGAAAGCCGGTGCCGGCGCATAGCCGCCGATTCGCCCGTCGAGAGCCTGGAGGCAGGCGAAGACTGGGTCTGGCTGCACCTCGCGCTCAGCGACGCACGCACGCCGGCGCTGATCGAGCGCATCGGAAATCTTCCGCAGGAGGCAATCGCGACCCTTACGAGCCACGACACGCAGGCGGCCATCACGGTGGCGGACGACGTCGTGCACGGGACGCTGGTCGATTTCGAGCGGACATTCGACGCGGTGACGCAGACGATCGGCTGGCTTCATTTTGCCGTCAGCGACCGGATGATCATCACCACACGCCTGCATCCGCTGAGAAGTGTCGATCGCGTGAAGGCGGCTGTGGAGAAGAGCGCCAGATGCCGCCGTCCTATCGACCTCTTCGAGATGCTCGTCGTGGAGTTCCAGCGCACCCTTATTACGCTGGTGCTCGAGCTGACAGAGGAATTGAACGTCATCGAGGATCATGTCTATGGGGAGGCCGGGCACAGCAAGCAGCCGGGCCTGGCGCCATTGCGCCGGACCGTCGTGCGCCTGCACCGGCACTTGAGGACGGTGCTCGCCCTGTTGCGCCGGGCCGGAGCCCTGGAAGAGGACGAGGTGCCGCCCGGCTTTATCGACGTGGCCGAGAGACTTTCGGATCGGCTGGAGGCTGTGGACCGCGATGTCTTCGCCCTCCAGGAACGGGCGAGGCTGCTGCACGAGGAAATCGACAGCAAGATTTCCTCGGAAACGAATCGCCACCTCTATATCCTCTCGCTGATGACCGCCTTCCTGCTGCCGCCAACGCTCGTCACCGGCTTCTTCGGCATGAACACGGGCGCGCTCCCCTTTTCCGAGGGCAGCGGCACGGCTTTTGCGGCCATTCTCATTGCCTCATCCATGGGCCTTGCCTGGATCGTCCTCAAGCGCATCGGCATTATCTGAGGCGACCTGCTCAGCTGAAGGGCGAATAGCACTGCCGGCGGGGGCCGTTATAGGGCTGATAGCTGTTGTCGTAGGCTCTGTAAGAGCGATAGCGATCATAGCACCATTCGACATGCCGGCTGCCGTAGCGGACCGGTGGGCGGTAGGCGGGACGGCGCTCGATCACGATTCCGAAAGCCGCCGGCGGGTACCACCAGCCCCGGTAATAGCGATAGCCGGGGCGCTGGTAGCGGTAGCCCCGGTGACCATTGTAATAGTAGAAATCGCCGTACCGGTAATAGCCACGCCTCGGCGCATACTGAACCCGCGTGACGGCGCTCTCGACGGCAACCCGCGGGGGCAGAGGCGTGAAAGCCTGCGACGGCACCGCCGATGCCGCCAGCACGATCGCTGCAAGCGCGCCCGAAAGCCATTTGCGTGACATCATTTCATCCTCGTCTTCGATTTCGTGTACAACCGGCCCTTGCAAGGGCGATACACCAAAACTAGAGCAGAAATCACCGGAAGCAACTGCCGCGCGCAGATGCAGCAAAGGGAAAATTCCTCCGCCGGTACAATCCTGGGCGGAATCGGGCCGTCGACTTTTGCCTCTTGAGGTCGGTGTACAGAAGCGTTCGCCTCGCGCAGATTGGGGCCGGGGCTGAGATTTACGACCTCTTAACGCTAAGTCGGCAATCTCAGAGAATGGAAAAGCGGGGAATCTCGATCATAGGGATGATCTTGCGCCTGGCGGTCCTGATGGGCCTGACCTTCGCGGCGGCGAACGCACGCGCGAGCGAAGTGGAGCCGTGGAAAGAGCGGCGGAACGCCATCGTCGTCGACGCTTACGAGCTGAACAGCATCGACTGGGAAGCCATGCTGAAGGACAAGCGGATAGCGGGCTTCATCGCGAAGGCTTCCGACGGCCTGCCGGAAAGCTACACCTGTACCGGTGACCACGGCGGCGATACGGTTGCCCATTGCAAGACGATGTGGCGCAAATATGCGGTCAGCCGCGAACTCTATCAGACGCGCCGAATGCTTGCGCGCTCGCATGGTCTGCTCTGGGGCGCCTATCATCTGGCAAGGCCTGGCAATCCGGTCGATCAGGCGAACCACTTCATCGACTATGCCGACCCGCGCGACGACGAGCTGATGGTGCTCGATATCGAGGGGATCGATCCAGAAAAATACATGTCGCTCGAGGACGCCGCAATCTTCGCCGGCCATGTGAAGGCCAGGACGGGGCGCTACCCCGTCCTCTATACCAACCACGCAACCGCGAAACACATAGCCGCCAACCGCTTCAAGCATCGGCTGCTTTCTCGCCTTCCGCTCTGGTACGCGCGCTACAAGCCCGACATCCGCAAAGTGTTTCCGATGGGAAACTGGGACCGCTACGCGCTCTGGCAATTCTCGTCGGCACATAATTGCGGAAAGAAGCGCTGCCCCTATCGGGTGCCCGGCACCCTCGACGATATCGACGTGAATGTCGCCGCCATGAGTGCAGCGGCACTGAAAAGCGTCTGGCCACAAGGCGCGCTTCTGGCGGAGAAGCCGCCGGTGCTCACCGTTATCGCCTCGGCGACCGTCGGCACGATCCCGGCGTTGAATGCAAATGCAACGGCCACTCTTTCGCGGCCGCTCGTGATAAGCCGCGCCGAGGCGGAGAGCGGATCGGGGGCGGGCGCCGACGAGACGGTTACCGGCTCCATCGCCGTCAGGGCCGCCGAGGCGCGCCTTCCCTACCAATCCGAGCGGCGGTAACTCAGGCCTCTATCTGGACGTCGCTCGTCGGCCGCGAGCAGCAGGCGAGGATGTAGCCCTCGTCGATCTCGTCGTCGAGAATGCCGCCATTGTGGTTCATCTCGACTTCGCCCGCGATCTTCATCACCCGGCACGTTCCGCAGATGCCGCCCTCGCAGGCGGCCCCGATCCTGACACCGTTGGCCCGGGCCGTCTGCAGAATCGTCTGGCCGGGAACGGCGGTCGCTTCCTTGCCGCTCATGGTAAAGGTTACCCGCGCCGCACCGGCCCCGGCATCGGCGGTCGGCCCCGCCCGAATTGCAAGCTCCTCGGCCGCCGGCGCCGCGGCGGGCTGGAAGCTCTCCTGGTGGTAGCCGGCCATGTCGAAGCCCGCCCCTTCCAATATTTCCCGAACATTGCCCATGAACGGCTCGGGCCCGCAGCAGAAAACGGTTCTTTCCAGGAAATCCGGTGCGAGCATCGGCAGCTTCGCCGCGTCCATGCGCCCGCGCAGACCATGCCAGCCATGCCGCGCCTCATGCCCCTCCACGAGGAAGCCGAGATTGAGCCGCGGCATCTGACGTGCGAGAATTTCGAGCTCCGACCTGAAGAGGAGATCGTCCGGGCGCCGGGCGCAGGAAATGAAGGAGACATCCGTTTCCGGCGCGCAGTCGGCCATCCAGCGCGTCATCGACATCATCGGCGTGACGCCCGACCCCGCCGAAATGAATAGATATTTCTCACCGGGATGACGGGCGAAGCTGAAATCTCCGAGCGGCCCGAACGCCTTGAGCATCATGCCCGGCTTGAGATTGTCGAACATCCAGCGGGTGCCTATGCTTCCCGGCTGCGCCTTCACCGTGACTGCGATCGAAAGCGGACGTGAGGGCGAGGATGACAGCGTATAGGTACGCATCACCGGCTCGGCTGCGACGGGCAGTTCGAGCGTCACGAACTGCCCGGGCAGATAGCGGAACCAGGCCGGTCTGTCCGAGCGGAAGGTGAAGGTCATGATGTCGGCGGTTTCGGCTACGGCCGACATGCACTCCAGCATGTGCTGACGGTCTCTCCAGGGCTCGAGCTCGTCGAAATGGTGAAAGAGCGAGGCATTTCCATGGTCATGCCACCCGCGAGAGATGCGCGGCCCCGCCCTGAAGGCGGTCCAGCATGAAGCTCGAATACCACTCGACGAACTGCATGACGCCGCCCTCGTGTTCGGCCGAATATGGGCCCGGCTCATAGGCGGGCGAGCGGATTCCGAAGGCGTTTTCCTCGACGATCTGCCGGTCCTGGTCGTTGGTCTCCGTCCAGACGTGCGTCAGCTCTTCTATCGTGTAGTCGACGCCCTCCACGGCATCCTTGTTGACCAGCCATTTGGTCGTAACCTGCGTCAGTTCCGGCCCGAGCGGCAGAACGCGGAAGGTGATCGCATGGTCGCCGAGAATGTGGTTCCAGGTCGTCGGATAATGGAAGAGGAGCAGCGTCCCGATGCCATCGGCGTCGACCCCGCCGGAGAGCTGCTTGCGGACGGCTTTCTGTCCGGTCATCGTATAGCTTTCGGCACCGTTGATCAGCGGCATTCTCGTCATGCGGAACTGGCCGGTGGGCGCGATCTTGAAGGCGCTCGGAAGACCCGCCGCCTCGCACTTCTGCCAATGGGCGCCGATTTCCGGATCGTTCATCGCCCCCTGGACACCCGTCACGGTCGGCGCTTCAGGATAGGTGCGGCAGAGTTCCGGATGGTTGGCGGCGCAGTGGTAGCACTCGCGATTGTTCTCCCAGACGAGCTTCCAATTGCCCTTCTCGACGATGGTGCTCTCGAAGGCGACCTTCGTTTCCCCAAGGCGGTGCGGCGCGAGATAAGCCGCAACCGTCTCGCGAAACGGCCGGAAGTCCATCGGGTGCTCGGCAAGGCTGATGAAGATGTAACCGCCGACGGTCTCGCAGTGGATCGGCTTCAGACTGTGCTCGGCCGGATCGAAGCCCTCTGGCATCTGCCGCGCGAAGAGCAGGCGGCCGTCAAGCTCGTAGGTCCACTGGTGGTAGGGACATACGAGTTTGGCGGATGAGCCTTTGTGCTGCGTGCAGACCCGCGAGCCGCGATGGCGGCACGAATTGTGCAGCGCCCGGACCGCGCCCTGCCTGTCTCGAACGATAACGACCGGGTAATCGCCGACCTGCACCGTGAAATAGTTCCCCGGCCGCGGGACTTCGCAATCATGGCCGATGAACAGCCAATCCTTGTACCAGATCTGCTCCAAGTCCTGGCGATAATAATCAGGATCGACGTAGAAGGCGCGGTCGAGGCTGTAGCCTTCGCGACGGGTCTTCAGCTTGCGCAGCATTTCGGTCTGAATTTCCATGCCCTTGTCCTCGTTTTCCGCCGTTTCGGAGAGGCAGGACTGGAACCCGCGCCGGCCGTATGGACCCGCAACGCAATTGGCTCCGATCCGGCTGCCCGCCGCAACCAGCTACGGTCTATTTCTGCTTCAAGGCTGGTTTCCGGGCTCTGGAGCTGTCCGCAAAGGGACCTGCCCGGCGCCTTCCCGGACGCGGTGTCCAGTGGCCTTCTGCCGTGGCTGTTCGCTCCACCACCGTTGCGGGGGCAGCGCCGGGATTTGACCGGCTTCCCAATTCTCCGCCCTCCCTTCGAGGCGACACCTTGAGTGTCCTCATCTAAGCCTGCGGACTGGCCGGGCAACTGCCAATAGGCGACATCCGATTCCAGAAAGACGACAGCCGGACGCGACGCAATCAGGATGAAGGCAGTCGATATTATCCATAACAAACAAGGAAGTAGGTGAATCTCTGCGCCGCTGGCGGATTTTTCGGCAGAGTCGTTCATGGCGCGAAGGCGAGTGGCCATTTTGCGACGCTGCTCACCAGCACAAGGGTCTTTTCGGCGACAGCCCGGACATACCGGAACCAATTCGTTAACCGTGATGATCTAACGTTCGCTGCGATCAACCCGCTTGCGGACAGGACGGCGCGACGACGCCCATGGCAAAACTCAGATATTACGAAGCCGCCGACAAGACGCCGGCCGCACCGCCGAAAGCCAAGGCGCACACCGAGTTCCTGCGGACCGGCCGGATCGATAGGCGCCGGTGGATGCCGAACGAGCGTCAGTATCTGAGTTATGCCGAAGTCGCGCAGCAGACGGCGCGGAAGCTGACGACAGCGGGCGAGACGACCCACAGGCGGATCAACGGGTTTCATGCCTCGATCCAGTTCCCGAAGATGGTCTTCCATCGCACGCTCGCCAACAGTCCGCATCTCGGCTATTGCCACGTGACCGCCGCGAAAACCTGCCTCGCCGATGGGCATGAGATCACCTGGTCATTTTATCTCGCGAACTTCTTTTGCGACCTCGGGAACGAGACCCATTTCTTCGATCGTATCCAGCCGGGCTACTCGCGCATGTATTTCGCCGTCGCGACCGAGCCCGATGCCGGCGAAGAGCGGATCGTCATCAACCGCAACGTTCGCGGCAACGGCCTTGTTTTCCGGACGCAGGATCCGAAGGTGGCCCTGAAGAACGTGCTGATGCTCGGCGCACGCGACGAGGCCTTGCGCCGGATCATTCGCAGCCTTTGACAAAGAAAATCGTTCTGTTTTTGCGGTCGCTCCGTTAAGGAAGCGACGGAAAGGACCAGAACGCCATGGCCGAAATCATCGACACGCGCACCGAACCTGAACGGGCAATCGAGAAAGCATGCGCGGTTCTTTCGGATGGCGAACCGGTCGCGATCCCGACCGAGACCGTATACGGCCTTGCCGCCGATGCCACGACCCCCGATGCGATCAGCCGCATCTATGAGATGAAGGGGCGGCCCAGGTTCAATCCGCTGATTTGCCACGTCTCCGATCTGGCGATGGCAGAGGCGCATGTGACCTTCGATCCGGTTTCGAGACGTCTGGCCGAGGCCTTCTGGCCCGGGCCCCTGACGCTGATCCTGCCGCAGCGGCTGGGGAGCTCCGTGCATACGCTCGCCTCCGCCGGTCTCGATACGCTCGGAATTCGCATGCCCGACGGCTTCTCGCGCCGGGTGATCGCCCGGTTCGGGCGGCCTCTGGCCGCGCCGAGCGCCAACACCTCGGGCAAGATCAGCCCCACCAGTGCGGCCCATGTGCAGGCGGATCTCGGCTCCAGGCTGAAGCTCATCCTCGACGCGGGGCCGGCGGCGATCGGCCTGGAATCGACCATCGTCAAGGTCGAGAATGGAAGGCTGCGGCTGCTGAGGCCCGGGGGGCTCGACGCGGCAGAGATCGAAGCGCTGACCGGGCTCGCCATCGAGCGCCCGGAGGCCGCCGGCGCCGCCATCGAGGCGCCCGGCATGCTCGCCTCGCATTACGCTCCCGGTGCCGCTGTGCGGCTCGATGCCGATGAGGTCCGGAAGGGAGAGGCCCTGATCCGCTTCGGCGGAAAGGCGCTTCCCGGTGAAGGCGATGCGGCGATCGTCCTGGATCTCAGTCCGGGCGGCAGCCTGCGGGAAGCCGCCGCCAATCTTTTCGACTATATGAAAAAGGCGGATGCCAGCGGCGCCGCGACCATAGCTTTCGGCCCGATCCCGAGCGAGGGGCTCGGCGAAGCGATCATCGACCGGCTGCAGCGCGCGGCCGCGCCGCGGGGCTGATGATGGCCATCGGCACGCTTGAAGCAACCACGTGATCCGGAGGCAGGGCCATGACCACCATACTTCCTTCTCCCGAACTCATCGCCTCCTTCGTCGACATCGTCGGACCTGGCAATGCCCTCACCGCACCCGCCGACACGGCACCCTACCTTGTCGAGTCCCGCGGGCTCTACCGCGGCACGACGCCGCTCGTGCTCAGGCCCGGCTCCGTCGAGGAAGTTTCGCTGGTGATGCAGCTTGCGAGCCAGACCCGAACGGCAGTCGTGCCGCAGGGCGGCAATACCGGACATGTGGCCGGACAGATTCCGCGCGAGGGAAAAGCCGACATGGTCCTTTCCCTCGAGCGGCTGAACCGCATCCGCGACATCGACCCGGTCGGCAACGTGATCGTGGCCGACGCCGGCTGTATCCTGGCGGACATCCAGAAGGCCGCCGACGACGTCGACCGGCTTTTCCCCTTATCGCTCGGCTCGGAAGGCTCTGCCCGGATCGGCGGCAATCTTTCGACCAATGCCGGCGGCACCGGCGTGCTTGCCTATGGCAACATGCGCCAGCTTTGCCTGGGGCTGGAGGTCGTGCTTCCGACCGGGGAGATCTGGAATGGGCTCAGACGCCTCAAGAAGGACAATACCGGCTACGATCTGCGCGATCTTTTCATCGGCGCCGAGGGAACGCTCGGCGTCATAACCGGCGCCGTTTTGAAGCTCTTTCCGAAACCCCGCGGCCACCAGGTTGCCTTTGCCGGCCTCAGGAGCGTCGAGGACGCACTTACGCTTTTCGATCGGGCATCAAGCGTATGCGGGCCGGCCCTGACGGGCTTCGAGCTGATGCCGCGGCTCGGCATCGAGTTCACCACCCGGCACATCGCCGGCGTCAGAGATCCGATGGAAACGACGCATCCGTGGTACGCGCTGATTGATATCTCCACCTCGGATTCGTCAGAGAGCGCGGAACGGATGGTGCAAGACCTTCTCGAATCCGTCATTGCGGACGGACTCGTCGAAAACGCGGCAATCGCGCAGAACGAAGCGCAGCGCAGAGCCCTCTGGCACATGCGCGAAAGCATGTCGCCGGCACAAAAGCCTGAGGGCGGCTCGATCAAGCATGACGTTTCGGTCCCGGTATCGAGCATACCGGCCTTCATGGCGGAGGCCGATGCGCTGGTCTCCAAGGCCATCCCCGGCGCGCGCATCTGCGCCTTCGGTCATATGGGCGACGGCAATATTCACTACAACATCTCCCAGCCCGTCGGCGCGGACAAGCAGAGCTTCCTCGATCGGTGGCAGGAGATCAATGCGATCGTTCACGCCGTCGTGCTCAAACATGACGGCTCGATCTCTGCCGAGCACGGCATCGGCCAGTTGAAGCGAGACGAACTCGCGGCGATCCGCTCGCCGATCGAGATCGAGCTCATGCGACGGATCAAGCACGCCTTCGACCCGGCGGGGATCATGAACCCCGACAAGGTGCTGCGCGAGGATCGGGGCGCGTAACGAAGGCATCCGGAAGCGCGCGCTTCCGGGCCGCTAAGCCCTACCCGCCCTTCCTGAGCTGCGACAGTTGGAAGAGCGTATCGGCGCTGATGCCGATATTGCTGCCGCTGCCTGAAAGCACCACCACCGCCGGATCGACTTCCGTGTTGTTCTCCAGATCGTAGAGTACCGTAAAGCGCGCGAGGAGTTTCTTCAGTTCGGCCGGATCGCTCAGCTTCTCGAGATCGAGGTTCTTCTCGACGATCTTCGCCTGCTGGTCGATGTCCATGGAACTGAATTCGTCAGGCAGGCTGAAGATGGTGCGGAAGACTTCCGCGAGCGCATCATCCGCCAGGAGATCGTAGGCGTCGACGAGCGAGCCCGCCTGGCGCTCGAAATAGAGTGCCAGGCGGACACCTGCATTGTCCTCGCCTGCCTGTTCTTCCAGCGTCTGGTGCAGATACCGGTCGAGGGTCTCGTAAAGACCTTGCCGCGTGATGATGACGCTCTTGTCCTCACGCAGAACATTGCCGCCGCTGTCGAAATTGTACGAGGTGACCAGCGCTTTATAGACCCCGGAGTTCTGCTGCTGATTGATGAAGCTCTTGGGGTCGTCCAGATCGGAGGTAAAGATGTCGCGGAGAAATTCGACGGTGACATTCTCGGGATCGATGCCGTTTGCCTCGAGAGCGAAATCGACCAGGCGGGAATCGGCCAGAAATTCGTCGAGAGAGGAGAGTTTGGCGACTTCGGCCGTATAATATTCGGCTTCCGCTTCGGCCTTGGTCCTATCCTCCTCCGAACCAAAACGGGACTTGTTGACGATGTAGGTCTTGGCGGTCTCCTGAATCAGCGTCTCCGACTGGGCCAATGCCGGAACGCCGATATCGCCCGATGTCGTAAAGTTGAACAGCTGGGCGAGCTTCAGGTAACGCTCGTCCTTCAGCGTATAGACGAAGCTCTCCGGATCGGTGAGATCGCTGGTCAGCACCCGCTTGATGGTCCGTGCGCTTTCGGCATCCGGATCGAGACCGACGGCTCGCAGCGCGAAATCGTAGATCGAAGCCGTGTCGATGAAGTCGCCCACGGAAGCCATCTTCTCGACGGCAAGCTTATAGGCGCCGATCGCCTTCTCGTCCGCTGCGTCGTCCTTGTCGTTGTAGCGCGTCATGTAACGGCTGGAGGTGAGTGTCGTCTGCTGCGCGGTCTGCGCTGCATCGCCCGCCGCGAGCGTGCCGTCCGCCTGGAAGTTGAAGGCCCTGGCGAGCGCCTTGTAGTTCTCGTTGCCCTTGCCGATCGTATTGATGTAGCTGTTCGGGTCGTCCGGATCGCTTGTCAGGATATTCTTGATCGTCGCCGGCACGATGGTGACCTCGTTGAGATCGAAGGCGGTGCGGATGTAGTTGTAGAGCCGCGTATCGGCGACAAGCTCGCTGACGGTCGTGATGCTCGCGATCTTTTCCTCGAGATAGGCCTTGTTCAGGAGCGCTGCCTGGGGCGTGATCCGGGGATTGCTGGAGACGTAGAGTTCATTCATGGTCTTCTTGTGCGCGGCGGTCTGCGCCGATCCCGCCGCTACCGTGCCGTCGGCGTTGAACTGGAAAGCCGCCGCCATCGCCAGGTAATTGCTGACCGTCGAAATCGACTTGTTGTAGGTGGCTATCTTCGCCTGGAGTTCCAGCTTTTCCGCTTGCGTCGTGCCGCTCTGCTGGAGCTTTGCCTGAGCGTCGGCTCTGGCAGCCTCGAGCTCCGATAGTCTGGGTTCGAGAACGGTGTTCTCGTAGCTGTCCGGGTCGCCGGCATTGCTGGAGAGAACGTTGCGGAGCGTTTCACGGGAGTATGTGCTCTCGTCGATCCCGAAGACGGTGAAGACATAGGTCCGCAGACGGTCATTGTTCAGCAGCTGATCGACGCTCGTGACCTTGTCGATCATAACGTTGTAATAGCGCGTCTCTTCCTTCTGAGTTTCCCCGATGCTGGCGATACTCGTAGTATAAAGCCCGATCATTTCGTCGAGTTGCGCTTCGGTCTGGGAAACCGCCGTTCCGCCACTGAAGCTGAACGCCATCGTGAAATCGCGGTAACGTTCGTCCGTCAGCTTGTTGGCAAAGCTGTTGTCGTCGGACAGATCGCTTTCGAGCACCTTCCGCATGAAGGCGACCGACTCGATCATATCCGTCAGACCGTAGGCCTTCATCGCGTAGGAATAGAGGCGGTAATCGGCGAGGAACTCGTCTACGGAGGCCACACTGCCGATGTTCTCCCTGTAATACTGCGTATCACGGGCGACGATCGTCTGCTCTGACACGCGCCTCAGGCTGAGCTTCATGTCCCGTGCGATCAGATTGTAGTCGAGATAAGTCGAAACCATGCGTCGCCCGCCAGCAAGGAACGGGGACCGCCGGCACTCCGACATCCCCAAAACCACTCCGATGATGACGAAGATCGCGCAGCATGCTTGTGCGTGGCTTTTCCTGCTGGAGCGGATGAGGAAGTGTGCGCCCGTTTTCCGCCCGCATACCGCCCCCGGCAAGCACAACGAAAATGCCCGCGGTTTCATTGACGAATGAGAAACCTTGCGGCCTCGGCTTTTGCTAACCATCGGAGACAGCAAAGTTTTTTTAACCGCGAATTTTAAGCCGCCCGGAACGGAGCCCACCTATCCTCCGCCCCTAGAGGACGAAAAGTCCCGACAGGAAGGCCGGGAACGGCTCTCAAGGAAAAACAAGGGCGATATGAAATGCGCAATACACTCTCTCAGCCGGCTTGGGTCGGAAACACGCTCAGACTTGACCCGAAGCGCTTTCCGCAGCAGGCAAGCTACGTGCTACGCGGGCACACGGGGAATGTCAGCATCAGCCTTGACGAGCGTGGCGCTGTTCTGCGCAAGATGCTACCATTCAGCGGCCTGCCGCTTTCGATCGCTCTGCCGGCGCGAGCTTTCAAGGGTGTGGCGGCACGGGCAATCGACCATGGCGACGGGGAGGTTACAGTGACGCTCGAACTTCATCACGATGATCCGGATCTGTGTATCCCGCTGCTCGTGGCTCATGATCTTTCGGACATCGCAGCCGATTGGCGCGCCTGGGCCGAAGCCTATCGCATTCCGATGCTCATGGTGGAAGCCGACGGGGTCGCGCGGCCGCTCGAGGAACATATCGGCGACGTCCGCACCGCTCCCGCAAAGCCGCGCCGCCGTCATTCCTTTTTCGCCGAGCGCCGGCCGCGCTTTCTCGTGCGCCGCTCCACCGGCAGTCTCGGTATCCAGATGAAGATCGACGGCCGCGAAATCATCGCCCGGGCGTAATCGCGGCGCTCCACGCCCAAGACATCGATCAGCAAGCCGGTCCTACAGCGCTCCGCGCCCTATGGCCGGCTTTGCATTCAAATCAGCCGCACGAGAAGCGAGAGCACGAGTCCGGCAAAGATGATCAGGCCGACGACGCCGTTGAACTTGAACAGCGCGAGACATTGCAGCGGATCGTGAATGTTCAATACGAGAATCTGATAGGCGAGCATCACCGCGGCCACCAGAAGCCCGACATAGGCGAAGAATCCGGCGCCGGCGGACAGGAAGGCGAAAAGCATCAGGAAAACTGCAATCCCGTAGAGCCCGATAAGCCAGGGCCGCGGGTTGTCGCCGAAGCGGCGGGCGGTCGAGCGAACGCCGATCAGCTCGTCGTCCTCCCTGTCCTGATAGGCATAGATGGTATCATAACCGATGGTCCAGGCGATGGCGGCAGCGTAGAGGATGATCGCGGCCAGCGAGAGGCTGCCGAACTCCGCGGTCCAGCCCATGATAGCGCCCCAGGAGAAGGCGAGCCCGAGGAAAAACTGCGGCCAGTCCGTGAACCGCTTGGCAAAGGGATAGATCGCGACCAGCGCCAGCGAAAGGAAGCCAAGAAAAATCGTGAAGCCGTTGAACTGCAGCAGCACGACGAGGCCCGCAAGGGCCTGCAACAGCATGAATGCCTTCGCCTGAAAACGGGTGACGCGGCCGGAAGGCAGCGGGCGCGAGCGCGTACGCGCCACTTCCATGTCGATGTCGTGATCGACGATGTCGTTGTAGGTGCAGCCGGCACCGCGCATCGCAATTGCGCCGACAACGAACAGAAATATATGGAAGAGGAACCGGCTGGCCGAGAAGCTGCCGACCGATGCGGCCGCTCCGGATGCCATGGCGGCCGACCAGAGGCACGGCCACATCAGCAATTGCCAGCCGATCGGCCGGTCCCAACGGGCGAGCTGCGCATAGGGCCACAGCGCTCGCGGCAGAGCCCGGTAGACCCAATTATTGGACGGCGCGTCGTGCACGCGGCCTGAATCGATCGAACTGTTCATGGCCTCTGTTTGGCCCCGCAAAACCCGCCGGTCAAGCGCCCCATTTTTCTGCCGCCTTCGAGGCCGGCCGGTCAGGGAAGCGTGAAATCGAAGCGATAGGTCGCGGTCACCCCGACGAGAAACTGGTCGCGGCTGCCGCGCTCGCGCACAAGGCTCGAATCGGCGGCAGCGCCCATCAGTCGCCGATATTCGGCATAGACACCCGTCTCCAGCTTGTCGGTCGCCATCCAGTTGATCTCCGCGCCGAGACCCGCGGAGTGAATGCCGCCACCCGGATCATAGGTGCCGAGTCCGGAAGCAGCGGATTCCGCTGCGTTGACGCCATAATAGGCGTCGAAATAATCGCTCGATGCCGCAGTCAATCGCGGTCCGGCGGAAATGCGGACGGTTTCGCCCAGATCGGCGAAGGCATCCGCCGCGACATCGGCGACAACCCCATGGTGGCTGCGGATACCCTGACGTATTTCAGCGCGAAGGCGCATCCAGTCCGTGGGGTAGACTTCAGCGAAACCGCCGATTTCGCCGCCGAATTTTGGATGGTCGAGGCCTTTGAGATCGCTCGAGTCATCTTCGTCACGCTCGAAAATCAGCTTGCCGACGGCACCAGCTCGGAAATGGCCCTGATCGAACACGGCGTAGGACATGTTGTCGTTGCGCGATGAAAAGCGCACGGCGCTGCCAGCCTTGCCGAGTGACACCAGCGGCGCCGCCTGAAGCATGCGCTTCGAACCGCCTTCATACTCCGGACCGAGAAAACCGGTGGCGCCTATCTTCAGATACCAGTCTCCGGACCAGGGGTACCGGCCTTCTTCGGCAGCAACGGCTCCGGCCGCAAGAAGAAAAGCCTGAGACGCAAGAAAAACAACATGAATGCGCATCTATACTCCGAAGAATAGTTCATCACGTCGGGAAGCCTGAAACGTGACTCTGGCACGTATAAGGGGTATCTCCCCAAGTCATACAACGCATTCTTATCTGCGACAAGGCCCTACGATTCCATTAACCCGATCTGTTCAGCTTCCGCACTCACACCGAACTGCGGCCATTTCGAAAATTGGACTGGAGAAATTCCAGGAAAGTGCCGACGCCGTTCAGAGCCGCTGGTCGCGCAGATAGACGCTCGGCGGCGCACCCAGCATGCGGCGGAACATGGTCGTGAAGGCCGCAACGTTCTCGTAGCCGGCGTCGAGCGCCACGGTGGTGATCGGCTCGCCGTCCGCGATGCGCGGCAGCGAGGCGAAGATGCAGGCATGCTGTCGCCACGTGACGAAGCTCACGCCCGTCTCCTGCCGGAAAAGCCGCGTGAAGGAACGCCGGCTGATGCCCATGCGCGCCGCCCATGCGTCGATATTCGCGGATGCCGACGGCGCCTCCAGAAATTGCCGGCAGAGCGCTGCGAGCTTACGGTCGTGCGGGAAAGGCAGGCCTAAAGGTCGCTGGTTGAGCCGCGGTATTTCCGCGAGCAGCAATTCCATGATCAGGCTTTCGCGCCGTTCGGACGACGCTTCGTTACCGGCGCCGACAAGTGCGTCGATGAGGCTGCCGACGAGCGCGCTCATCTCCAGAACGAGAGGCCGGCGCGCCTCGCTTGCCTCCGGCGAAATGTAGATCGAATGCATACGCACATCGCTGACCATCTCGGCCGAATGCTCGATACCCGCGGGGATCAGCAGGGCATGTCCCGGAGGGATCATCCAGCGTCCCCCCGACGTGTAGACGAGCACCACCCCCGAACGCGCCCACCAGAGCTGAGTCCGGCTGTGGCTGTGGGAGGGTACTGTGAGCCCGCAGGCGTAATCCCTCCCGATCGCGAGAACGGGCGCGTTCGCTTTCTCGATCCATTCCAGGCTCTTGAAATGGTCCGCGTCCGGCAACTTTGGCAGGTGATGTCGGTCCGATTTCGCCATATGGCCCACTCACGAAAGAACTCGACCAAATCACAAAAGCAGGCCAGCGGCAAGCCGTCTAGAGATGGCCGAAAAGGCTCCCCTGGCGAGCCGCCCCCTAAGGAAACATTCCATGGCAACGGTCACGTCGACGGGCACAATCAGCCCGGAAAAGACAGCATTCTCGGTCATTCTGGCGGTCAGCTTCTGTCATATGCTGAACGACATCATGCAGTCGCTGCTGACGGCGCTCTATCCTTTGCTGAAGGAAAACTACGCGCTCGACTTCGTCCAGATCGGTCTTCTGACGTTCACATTTCAGGTGACGGCGTCGATGCTGCAGCCGGCCATCGGCATCGTCACGGATCGTTGGGCGCTGCCCTATTCGCTGCCGTTCGCCATGCTCTCGACCTGCATGGGCCTCCTGCTTCTCGCCAATGCCGACCACTTCTGGATGCTTCTCTTGGCAGCGAGCCTGATCGGCATCGGGTCGGCGATCTTCCATCCCGAATCCTCCCGCGTGGCCCGGCTTGCTTCGGGCGGCCGCCACGGGCTGGCACAGTCGCTGTTCCAGGTCGGCGGCAACGCTGGAAGCGCACTTGGGCCGCTGCTGGCCGCATTCATCGTGCTCCCTTTCGGCCAGGGCAGCCTCGGTTGGTTCTCCATCGTCGCCATCACCGGGTTCTTCGTGCTTTCCTGGGTGAGCATGTGGTACGTCCGCCACCGCCGCGCGACCATGAGCCGTCCCGTACCCAGCCGCGCGCTGCCATTGCCGAAGACCAGGGTCCTGTGGACGATCGCGATCCTCGTCCTGCTGACGGCTACAAAGAACGTCTATCTCACCAGCATCTCGAGCTACTTCACCTTCTTCGTCATCGAAAGGTTCGGCACCAGCGTACAGCAGGCGCAGCTGATGCTGTTCCTCTTCCTAGGTTCGGCGGCCGCAGGAACGTTCCTCGGCGGCCCGATCGGCGATCGATACGGCGCCCGCTTCGTCATCTGGTTCTCGATCCTCGGCGTCGTACCGTTCACCCTTCTGCTGCCTTACGCGAACCTGTTCTGGACGGGTGTGCTGAGCGTCATCATCGGCCTCATCTTTTCGTCCGCGTTCTCGGCAATCGTCGTCTTCGCGCAGGAACTCGTTCCGGGCCGGGTGGGGCTCATCGCCGGCGTCTTCTTCGGTTTCGCCTTCGGCGCCGGCGGCATGGGGGCCGCGGTCCTCGGCGTCGTCGCCGACCGGCAGGGCATCGAGTTCGTCTATACGATCTGCTCCTATCTGCCGCTCCTCGGGCTGCTCACCGTATTTCTGCCGAAGCTGCCCGCGCGATAAACAGGCGTGCGGGCGCCTCGCGCCCGCACGATCTTTGCTCCAGACGTAAGCATTCCTCAATCATTGCCGGATAGCGTCCGGAGATGGGGGTGTGCAGGGGCAGAGAATGAAGGCACGCGGGGTTATTTCCGTCTTTCTGGCGACACTGCTTTGCGCTTCCGCGAGCCGCGCCGAAACGCTCAACCTGCTTATCTGGGAAGACTATATCGACGAGGGTCTCATCGACCGCTGGACCGAGAAGACCGGCGTTTCCATCCGCCAGATCAATTTCGACAGCGACGATGCCCGCGACGAGATTCTTGCCGATCCCGGCCGTAACATCGATCTTGTCATCGTCGATGAGAATGGCGCGAGGCTTTTCGGACGGAAGGGCATCATCGAGCCGCTCTCCGAGACCAATCTGCCCGCGCTCGAGGACTATGCGCCGGAATGGCGCAGATCCTGCGCCGGTTACGGCCTGCCATACTTCTGGGGCACGGTCGGCATCCTCTATCGCTCCGATGTGGTCACGCCGCCACCGACGTCCTGGCGTGACATGATGCGCCCTGCACCGGCGTTGCGAAAGCACATCGCCATGTTCGCCGACCACAGCGAGATTTTCGTGCCACCGTTGGTGCTGCTCGGCGCCTCCGTCAATGCCGACGACACGGCAACGCTGAAGGCAGCATTCGCGCTCCTGAAGACGCAGGCCCCGTTCGTACTGACCTACGACTACGTCGTCACCTCGATCCAGGATCCGGCGTTAGCTGGAAATATATATCTGGCGCTGGGCTACAGCGGCGATCAGCATGTGCTCAACAGTAAAGCCGGCAAGGCGGGGCTATGGCGCTATTCAGTCCCGAAAGAAGGCACATTGTCGTGGCTCGACTGTTTTTCCGTCACGGCCGCATCCCCTCGCAAGCAGCGCGCGCTCGAATTCCTGAACTTCATCGGGTCGCCGGAGGCCGCCGCTGCCAATGCGATCGCGCTCAACATGCCCACTGCAAGCAGCGCGGCGCTCAAGCTCCTTCCGGAGACCATGCGCTCCGATCCGGAAATCTACCCGCCGTCCGAAACCATGGCGAAAAACCAGCATCACCAGGAATTGTCCGTCCGATCGATTGAGGCGCGCCGGCGAATCATCAACACGTTGGCGAACTTCCAGTGACCCTCGGCAAGCGTGCGCTCATCCTCATCTTTCCGGTCGTGCTGGCAGGTTATCTTCTCGCGGCTCTCTCCGTTCACGTCGCCCAGAGCCGTTCCATCCGCGCACTCGAGCACGCCAAACTTTCACAACGGCTCGAGCATGCCGCCTCCGTCTTCCAGAACGAGGTTCGGCGCAGCCGAGGTGCCCTCAACGCGCTCTTGAGCAGCAACGCGCTACGGCAATATGTTGCCGAAACCGACAAAAAATATCGCGCCAATGCGCTCGGTGTGCGGCTGCAGGAGAGCCTGACGTCGCTGTCCGACGATCCTGCGGGCTTTATCTCCTTAGCTGTCCTCAACAGTAAGCTCGAAGCGGAGTACTACTTCGAGAACAGCTGGGATCCCTTTGCGGAAATCGATCCGGCACAGCTCGATCTCGCGCGCCAGTTGCTCAACGGATCGAAACTCGGCGACTGGAGCTATGTCGACCCTGCCGGCGACCGGCCGCGGATCGTCTATTCGCTGTTCGTCGATCCGGTGACCTTTGGCCGGCCGGCCCCCAGCAACAAGGCAAATGCGCTGCTGATGCAGGTTGCGGTACAGCCCGACCGCTTTCTCAGGCTACAGGCTCCGCTGAAAAGGGAATATGGCGCCGAAATCGTCCTTCAGCCATGGCCGCTTGCCGTGACCGACGATCTGTCGGCAAGCGTTCCTCTCGGGCCGGCCTTGCATGCGACGCTGACGGTTTCTGATGCGCACTTCGAAGCCCAGATGCTGCATCAGAAAGTGCTCCTCGCCCTCGGCGCGTTGGCCATGAGCCTCTTTTCGATCTGGCTGATCATCGTTCTCATTCGCCGCTTCATCACCGGGCCGATCGCAACGCTCGATACCAATGTCATGGCGGTGATGGCCGGGGCGCGCGAGGAAATCGCCGAGGTGGACGAGACCGGCGAAATCGGCCGTCTGACGCGAAACATCCGGGAGATGCATCGACAATCCGTCCAGTCGCTCCAACTCGTGCAGCGAAGTTCCTGGACCGACACGTTGACGGGCATCAGCAACCGGGGCCGCTTCAATATGCTTGCCGCGCGGGCCGTCCAGGAGGCTGTCGCATCCGGCGAGAAATGCAGCCTGCTTTTCATCGACATCGACAATTTCAAGTTCGTCAACGACAAGCATGGCCATGATGTCGGCGACGAGCTCTTGAAAACGCTCGCCGCCCGAATCGCACGCGATGTCGGAGCGATCACGCGCGGACGCGCACAGGAGCCGGCCATCCTGGCGCGGCTCTCCGGCGACGAATTCGCGGTTCTGTTGCGTTCGCAGCCCGGCGACGGCGCGGTGCGGGAGGTCTGCGGCGCGATCCTTGCTCTGTTTTCGGATGGGTTCGAGCTTTCCGGCAAACGTTATCCGGTAACAGCAAGCATCGGCGTTGCGGCATGTCCTGATGATGCAAGCTCGGTCGCGGAGCTGATCTCGAATGCCGACGCCGCCATGTACCAGGCGAAAAGCGCCGGCAAGAACCGGTCCGCCCGCTTCTCCCGCGCGCTCAACGACAAGCGCACCCGCCAGCGGCAGATCCAGGATGAGCTGCGCTCGCTCGATCCCGACGAGCAGTTTCACCTGGTCTACATGCCGATCGTCGACGCCGGCGGAAAAGTCACCGGCTGCGAGGCTCTGTTGCGCTGGCACTCGCCGGTCCTGGGGCATGTGACGCCCGACGAATTCGTTCCGATAGCCGAGAGCTCCGGTCTGTTCACGAAGATCGACTGGTGGGTCATCGACAAGGCGATGTCGGATTGCCACCAGCTGAAGGCGCTGTTCGGCCCCGATACGGTTCTGGCGATCAACATCTCCTCGGCCGAACTGCACTCGAAGTCGATCAACGACCATTTTTCGGACTGCCTCACGCGCCATGGCCTGGAGGCGCGATCGATCGACATTGAGCTCACCGAGACATTCGCCGTCCAGATCAGCGATCAATTGCGCCTGAATATGGAAGAGCTCAGGAGCAAAGGCTTCCGGCTGTCGATAGACGACTTCGGCGCCGGCTACACATCGGTTCAGCAGATCATCGACTATGCCGCCGACACCATCAAGCTCGACCGGGCGCTCGTCTCCAACCTGGCCGCTTCGCGATCGCTGGCGGTGCTCAAAGCGGTCGTGGCGCTATGCCACGCGAAGGAGATGACCGTGGTCGGCGAAGGCGTCGATACGCCGGAAAAGCTCGCCATGCTGACGGCGGCGGGCTGCGACCGCTTCCAGGGCTATCTGATCAGCAAGCCGCTCCCGCTCACCGAGTTGGCGATCTGGGCGCTCTCCCGGGTGGCGCTCGCCGCAGATAAGCCGGTTGACGGCGACGGCTGGCCGGTGGCCGCAAGGCGGCGCTGACGTCACTCCCGAGAGAAGGACGCTGGCCGACACCAGGAAATTTGCGGCGCGGGCCGCTTTTTCCTTGACCTCGTCCTGCCCTCCGTCCTAACCGCAGCGCAACAATTCCTGACGGCGAGGATGGCGATGAAGGTTCTTCTGATCGGATCGGGCGGGCGCGAACATGCGCTTGCATGGAAGATCGCGCAGTCGCCGAGGCTGACCAAGCTTTATGCCGCCCCCGGTAATCCGGGCATCGCCCAGGAGGCCACGATCGTGGGCCTCGACACGGAAGATCACGAGGCCGTCGTCGATTTCTGCAGGACCCATACGATCGACTTCGTGGTCGTCGGTCCCGAAGCGCCTCTGGTCGCCGGCCTTGGCGACGTGCTTCGCGCGGCTGACATTCCGGTCTTCGGCCCTTCGGCCGCAGCGGCCCGGCTCGAAGGCTCCAAGGGTTTCACCAAGGACCTCTGCGCGAGATACGGGATCCCGACCGGCGCCTATAAACGGTTTACCGATGCCGACTCCGCCAAGACCTATGTCCGCGAACAGGGCGCACCGATCGTCATCAAGGCCGACGGGCTTGCCGCCGGCAAGGGTGTGACGGTGGCGATGAGCCTCGACGAGGCCCTTGCCGCAGTCGACGAATGCTTCGCCGGCACCTTTGGCGCGGCCGGCGCCGAGGTGGTCGTCGAGGCCTATCTCGACGGCGAGGAGGCGAGCTTCTTCTGTCTTTGCGACGGCAAGAGCGTACTGCCGCTCGCCTCCGCGCAGGATCACAAGCGTGTCGGCGACGGCGACACCGGGCCGAACACCGGAGGCATGGGCGCCTATTCGCCCGCGCCCGTCATGACCGCCGAGATGGTGGAACGGACGATGAAAGAGATAATCGAACCCACCGTGCGCGGCATGGCCGAAAGCGGTCATCCCTTCGCCGGCGTGTTCTTTGCCGGCCTGATGATCACGGAAAAGGGCCCGGAGCTCATCGAATACAATGTCCGCTTCGGCGATCCCGAATGTCAGGTCCTGATGATGCGTCTCGAGAGCGACCTCCTGCCGCTTCTCTTTGCGGCCGCCACCGGAACGCTTGAAGGGATGAAAACGGAATGGCGCGACGACGTTGCTCTGACCGTGGTGATGGCCTCGCGCGGCTATCCGGGCGCCTATGAGAAAAATACGCCGATCGCGGCCCTGCCCGACGCGTCAGCCGCGACGAAGGTATTTCATGCCGGAACCGCAATGAAGGACGGCGGGCTGGTCGCAACCGGCGGCCGGGTGCTGAACGTCACCGCCACGGGAAAGACAGTAGGTGAGGCAAAGGACGCAGCCTATGCGGCCATTCGCGACGTCAGCTGGGAGAACGGCTTCTATCGCAACGACATCGGCTGGCGGGCGGTCGCGCGCGAGACTGCCTGACGGCTCCAGCGAGCCGGCGCTGCAGGAAAGGCCGTATCGTTCAATTTTTATCATTTCTCCTGACCGGGCGGTAAGGGGAGACCGCTATTCTCACCTCGACCAATCGAGGAGAGATCAATGCGTTTCCTGCTGATCACAGCCGCTCTCGTCTATGCCGCCGGTTCGGCGGCAGCCTCTTCGATCGACAACATCACCTCCGGCGAGGCCGTCAATTCGAGCGTCGCGACGATTTCCTGCGCGGCTTGCCCGCCCTTGCAGCCAAAGAAGAAGCCTTCCTACGTCGTCCCGGATCTTGCGTCGGGCACGGACCGCGTGGAACTCAAGGAAATCCATGGAGAGGTGAAGTCGGTCCGCACTGAGGCGTGGCTGGGCGGCTCGCCGGTGATTTTCATCAACGATGCGTCCGAGGAGGCGATCCGGAAAGCGGCAATGAAGACCGGCGAGCCGGCCGTAGCAGATATTTCGGCAAGCACCCTCCCTTCCGGGATTGCAGAAATCGACGAGACCGCAAAAACCGCCGCGGTTTCTACGATCTCGCAGGCGGTGCCGGTTGCGGCGTCCTTGGGCGGCGACGGTTCACGGAAAATTGATCCGGCTGCTTTCGATCTTCGCCTAGATTGACACCATATCATTACTGTTCCCTGCCCCAGTCAGTCGACGTTCAAGGCTGACGGGCAAATTCGCTGCAATAGCGAGAGATTGCGCCCCTGAGAGAAGCAGGGGCGTAATCTTTAGAGCGATACCCCAACTTCATTGCCAGCCCCAACTGCGTCGCCAGCATCGCCGCCGACCCTTGCGACCAGAGTCTCTATCTCACGATCCGAATAGACTTCGATGCCGTTGGCCCGCAGCAGCGCCGCCGTCACGCCCTCACCCGCAACACGTTCGCCGCTGAACCGGCCGTCATAGATGAGGCGGGAGCCGCAGGACGGGCTGCCGTCGATCAGCAGGGCAAACCGGCAATTCGTCTCGCGTGCCAGCGCAAGCGCATTCTCCGCAGCGCGACGAAACTCCGACGTCACATCGCCGCCCGTCTTTTCGAGGACGCGGGTCCTGCCGGCGAGCACTTCGGCGCCCGTCCTGCCGCCTTCGATCTCCGCCGGCGGACGCGGCACCGGCATGCCGGCCGACATTTCCGGACAGATGGTGACGAGCCGCCCTTCCTTCCTCCAGCGATCGATTGCCGGGTGAATGAGCGGCTTCGATGCGCCGTCGTAACGCACGGCGTGTCCCATGAGACAGGCACTGACGAGAATCCTGGGGGTCATGGGCTTTCATACCGGCGGGCCGTTAACGCGGCAACCTGTGCAGTGCAGAGCGCTCCGAGTTACCCGGATATCTTCGAGAAGTCCGCCACCTCACCCGTCGCCGAGCGGATGAGGCCAAGGAGCGCGAGGCGGTTGGCACGGATCGCCCTGTCCTCGTCATTGACGAGAACGTCGTTGAAGAAGTCATCCACCGGCTCGCGCAGTTTCGAGAGCGCCTCCATGGCCGAACGGAAATCCTCCTTGACGATCGCGTCGCGCGCATCGTCCGACGCAACCTTGATCGAAGCGTGCAGCGTCCGCTCGGCGTCGAGCCGGAACAAAGCCTCGTCGACGCTCTCGGCGACTTGCGTTCCCTTCTTCTCTTCGGCAGCGAGAATTTGCGTCGCACGTTTCGTGCCGGTGAGCAGGTTCCTGCCCTCCTCTGCCGTGATGAAGGCGGTCAGCGCCTCGACGCGACGGGCTATCATCAACAGGTCGTCCGCATCCGGCGCGAGCACCGCATCGATCAGATCGTATCGCGCGCCGAGATCGCGCAGGTAAACCTTCAGACGATCATGGAAGAAGGCGAGCAGGTCGGCGGAAATCCCGGCTGTGATATCCGGACGCTGTGCCTTCAGGGCCGCGAGCGCCACCTCGAAACAGGGCAGAAGCGGCAGCCGTGCACTTCCCTCAAGAATGAGCCGGATCACGCCGAGTGCAGCACGGCGCAGCGCATAGGGATCCTTGGAGCCGGTCGGCTTTTCGTCGATCGCCCAGAAGCCGACGAGAGTATCGAGCTTGTCGGCAAGTGCCACCGTTACCGAGACGGGATCGGTCGGCACATGGTCGGATGGTCCTTGCGGCTTGTAGTGATCCTCGATCGCATCGGCGACGGCCGCGGCTTCGCCCTGCAGCACTGCATATTTGTGGCCCATGATGCCCTGCAGTTCCGGAAACTCCCCGACGGCCTCGGTGCGCAGGTCCGCTTTGGCGAGCACGACTGCGCGATCGACGGAGGCCGCGTCGGCACCGGTGAGCTTGGCGAGTGCTGCGGCCAGCGAGCGGATGCGGGCGACACGCTCGCCCTGCGTGCCGAGCTTGGCATGGAAAGTCACGTTCAGGGCGTCGAGCTTCGCCATCCGCTGATCGAGGGGCTTTTTCAGATCGAGGCCGAACTTCTCGGCTGACGCCGTCAGCGTTTCGAGATCCGGCAAATCGCCCTGGTCGCGCTTCCAGAAATGCGCCGCGTCGGAGAGCCGCGCGCGTACGACCTTGCCGTTGCCGTGAGCGATCTCCCTGCCGCCGTCCTTCGCCTCGATGTTCGAAACGAGGATGAACCGGTTGGACAGCGTTTCGGCGCCCGGCTTCCGCGTGACGAAGCATTTCTGGTTGGTCTTGATCGTCAGCCGGATGATTTCGGAGGGGATGTCGAGATAGCCTTCCTCGAAACTGCCCATCAGCACCCTCGGCCATTCGACGAGACCGGCGACTTCCTCCAGGAGACCCTCGTCCTCGACGAGCTCGAGGCCGTTGGCGAAGGCGATATTGTGGGCGTCGGCGGAGATGATCTCCTTGCGGCGCTCGGCATCGATCACGACCTTCGCCTTTTCGAGCTTCTCGGCATAGTCGGCGAAGCGGCGGACCGTGATCGCTTCCGGCGCATGGAAGCGATGGCCGTAGGTGATGTTCGAGGCGACGATGCCATCGACCTCGAACGGGATCACCTTCGTCTCGTCGTGTTCCGCGCCGAAGGTGCAGACGATCGACTGCAGCGGCCGGACCCAGCGAAGGCTGCCCGGTTTCGCCGAAGCCGCACCGGAGCGCATGGATTTCGGCCAGGGAAAGTCGCGGATGATCGCCGGCATCACATCGGCGATGATCTCTTCCGCCTCCCGGCCGGGCCTGACGATGTGCGCGACGTAGAAGTCGCCCTTCTTCGGGTCGCTATGGACATGAGCCTCGCTGATGGAAGAGAGGCCCGCCCCGCGGAGAAAGCCTTCGATCGCCTTCTCGTTCGCGTCGATGCGCGGACCCTTGCGCTCCTCGCGCAGATCGGCGGAACGCGCGGTCAAACCGCGGATGTCGAGCGCCAGCCGCCTCGGCGTCCAGTATTCGCGCGCGCCTTCATAGGTGAGCCCCGCCTCAACCAGAGCGTCCGTCACGAGCTTCTTCAAATCGCCGGCCGCCTTGCGCTGCATGCGGGCGGGGATTTCTTCGGATCGCAATTCAATAAGGAGATCGGGCATGGATTCGAGACTTCGTTCTGTTCCGGAAGGTTGCGGCGGACTTAGCAAGCTCTGGCGAAAATGTCATCACGGCCGGCGAGGAAATCCGCTGTCACCAGCCGCCACCGCCACCGCCGCCACCGCCGCCGCCGGAAAATCCGCCGCCGGAAGAAAAGCCCGAGGACGAACTCTTCGGAGGTGGCGGCAAGGAAGACGTCATCGTATCCGCCATCGAACCGGCAAAACCGCCGATCGTGTCGGTGAAGGATCCGGGCGCGAAGCTGTCGCCGTGATACCAGCTCGGCTGGTATGCGGCTGCCGCCGCGCCCGCCGATGCCGCAAGCAGCCACCGCTCGAAGGTCTCGCTCCAGGGCTTCTCCACACCGAGTGCGACGGCATAGGGGAGCAGGGTCTCGAAATGCCGCGGCGACATTTCCGGCGCGCCCTGCATGTTCAGACGGTCTTTCTCGGCGAGCGTAAGATATTGCCGGAGCCCGTCGATGCCATCCATCATGCGCGTGCCGAGCGGCGTCGGCGCGCCCATGAGGTAATAGAAAAGCCCGTTGACGAGGACGATGCCCCCGATCGCGAAGAACAGCGGCAGGTCGCCCGGATCGCTGGCCGAAAAGACGAGCGCGGCGAGAATGCTCGAGAAAACGGTGAACAGCACGAAGCCGATGAAGGCAAGCACGACTATCGACAGAATGCGGCGTGGGAGGCTCGAGCTGCGCCGCAGCGATTTGCCGACCGAAACGGCGAAGGCGGAAATGAAGACGGCGAGGAAAATCGGGACGATCACGAAAGGAACGCTGTCCTCGCTCAAGTCACCGAAGACGAACAGCGCCGCGAGGGTGGCGACCGAAAGCACGATGCCGCCGGCCACGTATCCGGTATTGGCGCGGTAATACTTGCCGCGATGCTCGCGCTCCATCGCGCTGCGGAAGCCGGAGCCCGCCGCCTGGATCCTCTTGCCGTTCGCCCTGTCGATGGTGAGCTTGCCGCCGGCCGCGTCCACCGCTTTCATCAAGGCCGCTTCGCCGGTCGGCAGCTTCTCGCCGTTCTTACCCGTGGCGGTGATGACGACCGCGTTCTTCAGGTCTTCGAGGATGACATGCCCCTTCACCGCAAGGTTGAGCGCCGCCGCGGAAAGAGCTGTCCATCCTTCGCCGGAAAAGCCCTTGTTGGCGATGTAGTTGACGAGCGCGGGCGAAACGCCGTCCGGAGGATCCCAGCGCGGGACCATGACCCCGCGGGCAGGGTCGCGGCCGACACGCACCCAGGCGCGCCCGTAATAGAGCAGGACGAAGAGGAGGCCGGCCCCGGCGATGACCAGGGTCATGTGATCGCGCAGCCACCAGATATTTTCCTGGGAGGAGGTTGGCCGCTCGATACTGCCCTTGGGCAGCTTGATCGCGACGGTCAATCCTTCCTGCGGGCGCAGCCGGCGCGTGGTCGCGAAGAAGATTTCGTCGCCCTCCTCCACCGCGCGCGCATCCTTTTCGGTCGCGCCGTAGCCGCCGGTAAAGACATCGAGCGCCTCGGCCTTCACGCCCTCCGGCAAGGTGACGGTGGCGGTCGCCTCCTCGATCGGGAATGCCCATTCGGTTCCGGTCACATTCCAATAGAGCTCCTCGTGATCGTCGAAGAAGCGTATCTGCCGGCTCGTCTCGTAGGTGATCTGAAAGGTGTGTTCGCCATGCGGCAGGAGCACGTCGGCGCTTCCCGTATAGATGCGGATGCCGCCGCTGATCGATTCCGTGCGATATTCCTCTTCGTCGCCATCCCGCTCCACGGAGAGAAGGTTGAAGTCGACCTTGCTGCGGCCACCGCGCTCGTCGACGAAGGTCAGCGGAAAGTCGCGGTAGATGCCGCGCCGGATACGGTTGCCTTCGACATTCGCCGTGATCGTCTCGGTGACCGTGAGCGTGCCGTCTTTCGCGACCTCGATGACCGAATGGTAGGCGGAGATGAACTCTTCCGCCGCCGCGACGAGCGGCGCGGCAAGAACGAAGGTGACGAGCGCAAGCGCCGCGAAAAGCCGCCTCATCGGGATTTCCCTTTTTCAGGTCCGCCGGAGCACTTCCAGGAAAAGCGTGTAATGGGTTTCCGTCCGGAAGTGCGTGGCTTCAAACCGATAGATCGTTTTATGATTCAGTGAAACTGATCTAGAACTTGACCGATGGAACCGCGCGGTCCGCCTCGTTGGTGATCTCGAAATAGCTGGCCTTGACGAAGCGGAAGGCGCTGGCGATCAGGTTCGACGGGAAGCTCTCGACCTTGACGTTGAGATCGCGCGCTGCGCCGTTGTAATAGCGCCGGGACATCTGGATCTCGCCCTCGATCGTTTCCAGCGAACGCTGGAGTTCTGCGAAATTCTCGTTGGCCTTCAGGTCCGGATAGGCTTCGGCGAGCGCGAAGACGCGGCCAAGCGCCTGCGAAAGCGCGCCTTCGGCCGCGGCCCGCGCCGCGACATCGCCTTCCGGCACCGCCTGAGCCCGGTTGCGCAGCGTAACGACCTCCTCGAGCGTCGACTTCTCGTGAGCGGCGTAGCCTTTCACCGTCTCGATAAGATTGGGGATGAGATCGGCGCGGCGCTTCAACTGCACGTCGATGCCGGACCATGCCTCTTCGGCCATCTGGCGCGCCTTGACGAGGCCGTTATAGACGAAGACGAGATAAAGAATAACGGCGACGCCAATTGCCAGCCCGATCATAAAATCCTCCTTTGGATCACGGCGATCCTACTGCATGTTTTCTTAAATTCCATTCGATGCAAGAACAAACCATGCAGCGATTCAAACTTCTACTGCGGCCGATCACAAGACCGCCCCCAAGTCCTTCCGTTCCGGCCTTCGCTCCCAGCCCCTGCGAGCAAGTCGTGCAGACGGCTGCAGCCTCAGGCTGTTCCACCGGTAACGGCAACGCGTCGCCGGATGCTCGATAGTCTATTCATCGAACAACCACAACGCTTAGTGCCCGCCATGAACACGCCCGTGAGCTTCATCAACGTGATCGCCTTTGCCGCCCTTTTCGCGGCCCATGCAAGCGCGGGCCCGATCGAAAGGCCGAGCGGTGTGCGCCGCGCGCTGCAAATCTACGCCGGCGAGCTGTCGAGCGTCAGAGCGCCGGCGCCGAAGTGGCGGCTCGACGGGAGCGAGCACTTCTGCTCGCGGCGATGGGATCGGCTTGCCCCGCCATGCGGCCGGAGGACCTCCGCGACCTCTTGATCAGGCCGCTTCCCTGTTCCAGTTGACGCCACCGGCCTCGGTCAGCAGGAAGGCCTCGCCGCAGGCTTTCGCGAGCGTACGCACGCGCAGGATGTAGCTCTGGCGCTCCGTCACCGAAATCACGCCGCGGGCATCCAGAAGATTGAAGACGTGGCTCGCCTTGATGCACTGGTCATAGGCGGGGAAGACGCATTTGTGCAGGCGGTTGTTGCTGGAGTCATCAGGCGCACCGGCTGCCAGCAAGGCAAGGCATTCCTTCTCCGCATCGATGAAATGCTGATGCAGCATCGCCGTATTGGCGTATTCGAAATTGTGCCGCGAATATTCCTGTTCCGCCTGCAGAAAGACATCGCCATAGCTGATCTTCTCGGCGCCGTCGCGGCCGTTGAAGTTGAGGTCGTAGACATTGTCGACGCCCTGGACATACATCGCCAGGCGCTCGAGGCCGTAGGTCAGTTCGCCGGAAACCGGAGAGCATTCGATGCCGCAAACCTGCTGGAAATAGGTGAACTGCGACACTTCCATGCCGTCGCACCAGCATTCCCAGCCGAGCCCCCAGGCGCCGAGCGTCGGGCTTTCCCAATCATCCTCTACGAAACGGATATCGTGCAGCAGCGGATCGAGGCCGATCGCCTCGAGCGAGCCGAGATAGAGCTCCTGCAGATTGGAAGGGTTGGGCTTCAAGATCACCTGATACTGGTAATAGTGCTGCAGCCGGTTGGGATTCTCGCCGTAGCGACCGTCGGTCGGGCGTCTCGACGGCTGCACATAGGCCGCGCGCCATGGCTTCGGCCCGAGCGCCCTGAGCGTCGTCGCCGGATGAAACGTGCCGGCGCCGACCTCCATGTCGTAGGGCTGAAGCACGGCGCAACCCTTGTCGGCCCAATAGTTGTGCAGCGTCAGGATTAGTGCCTGAAAGGAGCGCTTCGGGTTCATGTGGTCCGGGAGGGGTGCAATGGTCATGGGATCCGGGTCCGAATTCGTCAAGATTTGCGGGGACAGGTGCCATGCCGCAGGGCGAGGGTCAAGCGCCTTCACCCGCCGGTTTTCGGTCAGGCAGCCTCACTCGTCGTCGCGCTTCAGGCGGTACTCGCCGGTCTCGGCGTCCTTGACGAGCGTGCCGTTTGCGCCAGTCTCGCGCTGCCGGCGCAGGCGCTCACGCTGACGCGTCAGCTTCTCGGCGTCCGCGATGAACTTGCGATAGCCGATCCAGGCGATGACGGCGATAATCAGAAGCAGGATGATCTGCGGCATGGTTCCTCCTCTGCATATCCCTCTGATGGAACGACGGCGCGAGGGGATGCAGCAAATCGCAGTGTTAGCGCGCTCTTGCCGTACTGGCCAGATGCCGCGAGACCGTTCTTCAAAAACACACGCCCGCGCACCGACCAGGGCCGGTTCAAAGACCGAAACGCGCCCAGAGCGCCCGTTCCTCGATGGCGTCTACGAGACCTGCAGCCGCCGATGCGACGAGCGGCCCCGCCATTGCTCCGGCTACGGCTGCTCCGGGCTGACGCCGCCCGAAGAGGCTTCGCGCCGGCTGAATCAGCTCGAGCCGCGCTTTTTCTCCGTAGCGCTTCTTCACCTCGCCCCGCATGTCGCCGAGGGCGTCGACCAGGCCGAGTTCCTGACCCCGTTGCCCCGTCCAGAACAGCCCCGAGAAAAGATCCGGATGGTCGGCCAGGAGCGAACCGCGTCTGCTCTTGACCATCTGGATGAAGATGTCGTGGATCTCGAGCTGCAGGCCCTTGAGAAATTCTATGTCACGCTCCTTCTCCGGCTGGAAAGGATCGAGAACCACCTTGTTTTCGCCCGCCGTGTAGACCCGTCTCTCGACGCCGATCTTCTTCAAAAGATCGGGAAAACCGAAGCCGCCGGATACGACGCCGATCGAGCCGACGATCGAGGTCGGATCGGCGATGATCTCATCGCCCGCCAGTGCGATCATGTAACCACCGGACGCGGCCACGTCCTCGACGAAGATCAGCACACGCTTTCTTTTCTCCTGCGCGAGATCGCGGATGCGCTGATAGATAAGACGGGACTGCACCGGCGAACCGCCCGGAGAGTTGATGGAGATGGCAACGGCCGGGGCATCTTTGACGGAGAAGGCCTTTTCCAGCAGCGGCGCAATCGTCGCAAGATTGAGAACCGGGCGGAGCGGGCTACCGCCGGCCATGATTGCGCCATGCAGCCTGATCGCCGGAATCGTCACACCATCCCTGCGGAAGCGCTTCGGCATCAGCTTTCTGAAAAATCCGGCCATTTCAACTCCTGCCCGCTGCAATCTCTGCTTAAATCCTAGCCGATTTGAGAACAGAGACATGCAGCAATCCAAATTGTCGTCGTGCATGTATGTATTGGCATCGCAAACGCAATGCCCTGCTTACGGTTAATCATCGGCGATGATAGGCCGCGCGGCCATTGTTGAGATCGTCGACCTCCGGCGAAAAGCGGTGGCCCTCTCTGTGCATCACGAGCGGCGCGCGCAGCGCCAGCCGCTTGCGGCTCTGCTTGATCGCGGAAACGAGGATGCGCACGGCATTTTCGCCTGCCCGCGGCAGCAGCGGAGTGATCTCTATGCCGCCGAAGCGGCGGCCGCAGGCCTCGATGATCCCGGCGATCGATTCCGGTCGGGCGATCAGAGAAAGCTGCCCGCCCGGCTTCATGATTGCTCCGGCCGTTTTGATCCACGCTTCGAACAGGTCGCCGCTCATGGCATGAGCCTCGGCCTTTAGCCGGTCGGGCGTCCTGCGATCCGCCGCGTCGTTGAAGGGTGGGTTCATGATCACATGGTCGAATGTGTCGTCTGGAAGACCCGCGGCCGCGCGCGCCTTGCCGCTCAACGAGACATCGGCTTCGAGCACCGAGACGCGGCCGGCAAGATGCACGTTCTCAGGCAGTGCGAGGCTGCGGCGCGCGAAATCCGCCATGACCGGCGAACGCTCGACCAGCAGCACCTCGGCCTCCTCGATCCGCGACGCCACGGCCATGCCGGCCGCCCCGGCGCCCGCGCCGAGATCGGCGACGCGGCACGCGCTGCGGCAGGAAACGAGGGATGCGACCAGCATCGCATCCATTCCCGAACGGTGCCCCTGACCAAGAGGCTGGATCAAGTGGAACCTGCCGCGGTGGAAAGCATCCACCGTCTCCGGAATTCCCGTCATGCCGCTTTCCGCCGCGCGGAAGGGCCGCAGCCGATCATTGCCGCAATTCCAGTTCAAGGCCCGCATCGATCAGAATGCGCCGCGCCCGGTCGGCATCGTCTTCGGCGACCAGGAATCGCCGCGGCAGGAGGCCGAGCGATCCTTCGAGTATGCTCATGTCCTGATCGGCGATGAAGCATCCGATGCCGGCGTCCTTCATCAGGCTTTCCGCAAAGGAAAGAAGGACGGCATCATTGGTGCGGATCAGTTCTTTCATCCGGCTCTATTTTCCTGTCTTAAAGCTGCGGGCGGGGCAATTCGCCTCTTGCCGCCCGAAGCCCCTCTTTCTATTGTCGAACCCGCAACGAAACAGGAGTCCGGGCGTTGGGCGTAGTGATACCGCTGGAAGACAATAAAAACAAACAGGCATCTGTGAAGCCGCTTGTCGACCTGACGCTGTCCGACATGGAGCGGGTCAACCAGCTCATTCTTTCCAAGGCCGGCTCCGACGTCCAGATGATCCCGGAAGTCGCCAATCACCTGATTTCCTCGGGCGGCAAGCGGCTCCGGCCGATGCTGACGCTCGCCGCCGCTTCGATGTTCGGCTACGAGGGAGATGGTCACATCAAGCTCGCGACCAGCGTCGAGTTCATGCACACGGCGACCCTTTTGCACGACGATGTGGTCGATGAGAGCGATCTGAGGCGCGGCAAATCCACGGCGCGGACGATCTGGGGCAATCAGGCAAGCGTGCTCGTCGGCGATTTCCTGCTCGGGCAGGCTTTCCGCATGATGGTCGACGTCGGCTCGATCGATGCCCTCGACGTCCTTTCGACCGCCGCATCGGTGATCGCGGAGGGCGAGGTTCTGCAGCTTTCGGTCGCCAAGAACATGGAGACGACCGAGGACGACTATCTGCAGGTCATCCGCGCCAAGACGGCGGCCCTCTTCGCGGCCGCCTCCGAGGTCGGGCCGATCGTCGCAGGCGGAAGCAAGGCCGACCGCAACGCGCTGAAGTCCTACGGCACCAATCTCGGCCTTGCCTTCCAGCTGGTCGACGACGTTCTCGATTATGGCGGAACGTCGAGCGATCTCGGTAAGAATGTCGGAGACGATTTTCGCGAAGGCAAGATCACACTGCCGGTCATTCTCTCCTATCGCCGCGGCACGCCGCAAGACCGGGCGTTCTGGCGCGAGGCGATCGAGGGCGGCGCAAGCGACGCGGCAAATCTCGAAAAGGCGCTGGGTCTCATCCGTCGCTACGGGGGGCTTACGGATACGATCGCCCGTGCCAAACACTACGGCACGATCGCCCGCGACGCGCTCGCGCCGCTGCCGGCTTCGTCATGGAAATCGGCGCTTGTCGAGGTAATCGATTTCTGCATCGATCGGGTAAGCTGAGCCACTTCATGTTTCCTTGCATCGCGGCCGATCCAAGGGCAGAAACATGCGGCAATTCAAAGTGCTGCCGCAAACCTTGCACTTCCGGCAAGACACGCGGTGCCGCAGCAGCGGCGGACGAAGTCCTCCCCGGAGGATTTTCTTGCCGCGCTGCGCCAAAAAAGCCATTCTATTCTTGAAGACTTGCGCCCGATTTCCAATCGGCTCCGGGCCAACCAGCGGTGGCGCCTCGAATCGTACCACCGGCAATGAAAGGTTTGATATGCGGCAGAATACATTCCTTCGCCTTCTCAGCGGCGCGGCAATGCTGGTTCTTGCAACGGTGACCGGCAACCAGCAGGCCCTTGCCGAGGAGAAGGCGCCGGTCGAAGACGCCGAGCCTTTCGACATCAGGAGCGTCAACACCTTTGCCGGCGCATTCCTTGCGGCGCGCACGGCGGACGTCGATCGCGACTTTGCGGCGGCAACCGAACTCTATCGTACCGCGCTCAGGTTCGAACCCGGCAACAACGATGTGAAGCAGCGGCTGATGATCACGCTGCTGATGAGCGGCAAGTTCGATGAAGGCGCCAAGATCGCCGAAGAGCTGAAATCGGATCCCGCCGTCGAAAGGATCACCACGGTGGTCCGCGCGATCGAAGCGATCCGCAAACGCGAATACCGCAACGCGCAAAAGCTCTTGAACTACGATGGTCCGAACGATCTCGACCGGCTGATGAGCTCGCTGCTTTCCGCCTGGGCCAAGTTCGGCCAGGGCCGACCGAAGGAGGCGCTGGCGCAGATCAAGAATCTGGATGGCCCGGAATGGTTCCGGATCTTCAGAAACTATCATGCCGGGGCGATCGCGCTTGCGGCCGGCGACAAGGCGACTGCGCGCGCCCGGCTCAACGACGCCATTCTTGACCGCGAAGGCGGCGGCGCCGCGCCGGACACCTTCATGCGGGCCGTCGAGGCGCTGGCGCGATTCGAAGCGCGCGAAGGCAACAAGCAGAAGGCGTTGGATACGATTTCCGTCGGCGAAAGCCTCGTCAACAACTACACTCCGCTCGAGGCACTGAGGAAGAGTGTCGAGGAAGGAAAGCCGCAGGAGCAGCAGGTTCGCAACGCCGTGCAGGGTGCGTCCGCCGTGCTCTTTTCGATCGGTGGCGCGCTCAACCGAGAGGGCGCGGAAGACATCGTTTCGCTCTACCTTCAGACGGCGCGACGGCTCGACCCGGAAAGCGCCGATATTCTCGTGATGCTCGGGGGTATCGCCGAAAGTCTGAAAAAGCCGGAAGAGGCGATAGAGCTTTACAAGAGCGTGCCGGAGAGCTCGCCGATGCGTCGCCTTTCCGAACTTCAGCTTGGCCTCAGCCTCGCCGGCATCGGCAAGGTCGACGAGGCGAAGAAGCATCTGAAAGGGCTGATCGACGTCGATCCCAAGAACATCCGCAACTATCTCGCCTATGGCAGCGTGCTTTCCGACGCCAAGGACTACAAGGAGATGGGCGAGCTTTACGACCGCGCGGTCGCCGCCATCGGCCCGGTGCCGAAGCGGAGCGACTGGACCGTCTTCTTCCAGCGCGGCATTGCCTACGAACGCCAGAAGCTCTGGGAAAAGGCCGAGCCGAACTTTCGCAAGGCGCTGGAGCTCAACCCGGATCAGCCGCAGGTTCTGAACTATCTCGGCTATTCCTGGGTCGACATGAACATCAACCTCGAGGACGGGCTTGAGATGATCCGCAAGGCGGTCGAGCTCAAGCCCGACGACGGCTATATCGTCGACTCGCTCGGCTGGGCCTATTTCCGCATGAACCGGTTCGACGAGGCTGTGACCGAGCTCGAGCGCGCTGCGGAACTGATGGCCGGCGACGCGACGATCAACGACCATCTCGGCGACGCCTACTGGCGCGTCGGCCGGAAGCTCGAAGCCGTTTTCCAGTGGAATCAGGCGCTGGAACTGAAGCCCGAGGAAGCGGAAATTCCGAAGATCAAGGCGAAGATCGAAAACGGTCTGCCGCCGCTTAAGGAACCGGTTCCGGCCGCGGCGGATGCCAAGGAGAAGCTGCCGAAAAAGACCGGACCCGAGACAGCGCCGGACAAGAAGTCCTGAATGTAACATGCAGGCAGACGGCATTCCGGGCTTCGCACTGACCTTTGCGGCGCCCGCCAAGATCAATCTCGCGCTGCACGTCGTCGGGCAGCGCGCCGACGGCCACCATCTGCTGGAAAGCCTGGTGACCTTCGCCGAATGTGGCGACCGGGTCGGGCTGACCGCGGCGGACAGGGACCGTTTCACGGTATCGGGCCACTTCGCGACCGACCTTTCAGCCGAGGGCAATGATGGTAATCTCGTGCTCAGAGCCCGGGACCTGTTGCGGCGCGAGCTTGCGGCGCAGGGTGGGATGGCCGGCCCGGTTCATCTGCATCTCGAGAAGAACCTGCCGGTAGCATCGGGGATCGGCGGCGGCTCGGCCGATGCAGCCGCGACTCTGCGCGGGCTGCTGTCGCTCTGGGGCGCGGCCGTCGAAGCGGCAAGGCTCAACAGCCTTGCACTGCAGCTCGGCGCGGACGTTCCGATGTGTCTCGACCGAGGCCCCCTCGTCGCGAGAGGCATCGGCGAAGATATCACGCCTCTTCCCGAGCTGCCGCCCTTCGACGTCGTCCTCGTCAATCCCCTCGTCGCGGTCTCGACGCCGGTTATCTTCCGATCGCTCGTCAGGAAGACCAATCCTGCGCTGGTCTTGCCTGAAGACGCCCGCTCGACTGCCGAATGGCTGACGGCCATGGCGGCCATGCGGAACGATCTGGAGCCGCCGGCACGTGCGCACGAGCCGATGATCGAAACCGTCTCGAACGCATTGCGCGACGCAGGCGCCGCACTCGTGCGGATGTCCGGCTCGGGCGCTACCTGCTTTGGTGTGTTCGCCGATACGAAAAGCGCCGAGCGTGCCGCTGAGACCATTTCCGCCGGCCACCCGCGATGGTACGTTCAGGCGACGCGCACCGCGGGAAAATCAGGATAACGCCAGAATGCCCGGCCTCGATGAAAGACGCCCGTTCATCCCCATCGGCATCGCCGTGCTCACGGTCTCGGACACGCGCACACGCGCGGACGACAAGTCCGGCGATGTGCTCGAAGCGAGAATACGAGAGGCCGGCCACCGGCTCGAGGCGCGGACAATCGTTCCCGACGAGCGCGAGAAGATATACGGACAGGTGAAGGCCTGGACGCTCGATGCCGCGATCGACGTCGTCATCACCACGGGAGGCACCGGATTTACGGGCCGCGACGTGACGCCGGAAGCGCTGGAGCCGCTCTTCGAGAAACGCATGGATGGCTTTTCGGAGGTGTTCCACCGGATCTCTTACGAGAAGATCGGCACGTCGACGATCCAGTCGCGAGCCACGGGCGGAGTCGCCAACGCGACGTTCATCTTCGTCCTGCCCGGATCCCCTGGTGCCTGCAAGGATGCCTGGGACGGTATCCTGAAGCAGCAACTCGACTATCGGCACATGCCGTGCAATTTCGTCGAGATCATGCCGAGGCTCGATGAGCACCTGAAGCGCGGCTGACGAAATTCGTGTTCCGTTTGGAACAGCCTCACCCCCAAAATCCCGCTAGTTTTGCCTTCGTCGGCTTGGCTCGAAGCGGGCAAGGCAAGCACCGTTTAATTGCTTCGAGCGAATGCCCGGCCTCTTTCCGGGGCAATATTGGGAAAGAGAGAAGGCTACGACATGCTGCCCGTTCGAAACGGTGGGCATGCATGGCAAGACATTTTCACAGACGAATATTTTCATAAGCAAGGTCATTTGAGAGCCACTTTGGGGGTACCGCAAGGTACGCCCCATTCTTGCTTCGGAGAAGGGGCTCAGCTCGGGGGCTACGGCCACTATTTCACGGCTTCTCATCGACGGAGAAAGCCCACTCGCATTTGCCGCCTCGGAGCCCCTTTTCCTCGTTTTCACTCAGATGCAGGCGCGCCGGTCGACAAGGCCCGCGCCGCAACCCGCCAGGGTAGGAGGAAATCATGGAAACGGCAGAGCGCGCTTACTCGAAAGCGGATCGGCCCGAGACCGAAATTCCGCTGGGGCTGCAGGCCTTCTACGAACGTCGGCAGAAGGATGAATGGCAGGCAACGGTGGACAGGCTGGGCGCATTGCGCCAGTCTTTCGCAGAGCAGCGACGGCATATCATTGCACCTGAACTGCGCGACAGGATCAAGAATGTTGCAAGGCCGGGCTTGCGAGATGATCCGCGCGGCCCCGGTCTTCGATACAGGTCGCTCGTCGAGGCCAGGAATGCCGATCTTGATCTGAACGCGCTCAAACGGCTTCATAAGCGCGCCTATGGCGAAGTCGGCGAGTTGGTGAAGGGCCCGGAAGCCTTCCGCCGCCACGAAACGGTGGTCGGCAGTGTCGCCGACATCTTCAAACAACCACCGATCGTGTATGTCGCGCCCGATCCGGACAAGGAAAAGCTGTTCCTCCCGCCCTTTGGAGGTTGCTGGGACAGACTCGATCAGAACCAGGCAACCGGCGACGGAGCAATCGTGGAGAACAGTTCCTATCTGGACTGTGCCGGCCGGTTTGGATCGAAACTGATCGCCCGCAACAGTGATGCCTCCGACGTGGATCTTCTCTGTGCCTATCGGGAGAACGGCTATCTCGTGCCGTTCAAGACGCTTCGCACCGGGATACTGCAGGTCAAGGCCGACCTGTCGGCTCTCATCTGCCGCCATCACATCTCGACCTACGACGAGTTCGGGTGGTCCGACTTTCGCGCGACGACGCGCGGCCGCCTCGTGCTGGCCGTGTTCTGGAACTGGGAGGATGTCGAACCCGCGAACGAGGTGAGCGACCAGTGGTTCGCCTCGGGACTCGACTGCAGCGGCGATGGCGAGAGCTTCCCCGGCACCTCGATCCAGGCCGTTCCTGCGGAACGAAGGATCATCAACCTCTTCACCGAGATGGCCTTCCCCGCTGGCCGCGAGGTCTGGATCTATGTCGGCGTGGCCGATCGCATCTGGGCACTCCTCAATGACGTCAGCATCGATATTTCGATCGACTCGGCCTGGCAATTGAACTCGCTTGCGGTCCGCTCGCTCTGAAAGCGATGCCACTCCGGCATCGGGCGTCTACCGCATCGGCCCGAAGGTCATGAAGGTGATCGATCTAATAGGTTGGAGCGGGATGCGGGCGGAAAACCGCGCGCAATTCTCCTCATCCGGCTCTAGGAACCGGGCGCACGGTGCCGATCTCCGGGCGACCGGTTTTCCAATGCGACCCAGGCTGGGACGAGCTCGGTCGCAAGTCTGCGGGCAGCTCGTCCGCTCGCAAGGCCGCCGAGCGGCATCTTGCCGTGCGCAGCCGCGACGGCGTCCCCCTTCGGCATCAGAAATCCGGACTCCAGCGGCGGCGCCCTGTGCGCCAGGCGCTGGAGAAGCGGGCGCTTATGCATTCGCGAGGGAGAAAACTGCGCCGGGCTCCTGTTCAGCGAGACGTATTCCGCAAGCTCATCCACCCAGCGACCGATGGGGCGGGCACCAGGCTCCAGCAGCATCAACCATTCGCCGCGCGCCGAGCGAAGGACATCGCCGAGATCCCAGTCGAGGCAGAAGCGGCAGCCAGCCGCATCCGCCACCCTGGGGGAGCCGTCGGTCGATCCGTGGTCCAGGATTATGACATCGCTGACGAGCCCTTCCACCGCGCCGGCAACGAGCGCCGAGAGCGTCTGTGCGAGCTCCGCTTCGTTGTCCTTCGTTTCCATGATGACCGTCAGCATAGCCGTTCCTACCGCATCGCAGCGCAGATTGCTACACGCGCAGTTCCGCGCAGTGTGCGGGGTGATCGCGCGCCTTTCCCGGACATGTGCTGTATATTTGTTCTTGCTTCGTTCTCTTTTCTGCGCTAGGAAAATAATCAGCACCAAGCGAACCGAGCATGGTTCCGGGAGATTTCGATGAACGATCTGTCTCAACTCAAGCAGGGCGTCTATGCACCCGGCAACAGCGTGGATGTGGCGGAGGCCCTCGTCGCCGGAACCGGCATCCGAATCGACGTCGACCGTCGGCGCGGGCGCGGTGCCGCCCTCAACATCTCCGGACGCTTCGAGCCGAGAACGCGCGAAGCCTTCGATGACGGGTGGCAAACGCTCGAGGAACTGCCGCCGTTCAAGACCGAGGTCCAGATAGAAAAGCCGAAGACCGCGATCACGCGCAACGATTCCCCCGACATATCGTTCGACCGATCGATCAACCCCTATCGCGGTTGCGAGCATGGCTGCATCTATTGCTTCGCGCGGCCTACGCACGCCTATATGGGCCTCTCGGCAGGGCTCGATTTCGAAGCCAAGCTCTTCGCCAAGCCGGATGCACCACGTCTCCTCGAGCGCGAGCTGGCGAAGCCGGACTATAAGCTCCGTCCGATCGCGATCGGCACAAATACCGATCCCTATCAGCCGATCGAAAAGGAATGGCGGATCATGCGCCAGATCCTGGAGGTGCTCAAGGAGGCCAATCATCCGGTGATGATCGTTACCAAATCGGCGATGGTGACGCGCGACATCGATCTGCTGGCGCCGATGGCTGAAAAGGGGCTCGCCCGGGTCGGGATTTCCGTGACCACGCTCGACCGGAAACTGGCGCGCAGCATGGAGCCTCGGGCGTCGACGCCCACCAAGCGGCTGGAGGCGCTACGCGCAATTTCCGAGGCCGGCATTCCCGCTGGCGTTCTGGTCGCGCCGATCATTCCGGCGCTGAACGACCACGAAATCGAGCGGGTGCTCGATTCGGCGAAAACAGCGGGCGCGTCGGATGCGAGCTACGTACTCCTCCGGCTTCCGCTGGAGGTGAGCCCCCTGTTCCGTGATTGGCTTCTCAGAAACTACCCGGACCGATACCGGCACGTCATGTCGCTCATCCGCTCCATGCGCGGCGGCAAGGATTACGATGCCGAGTTCGGCAAACGAATGAAGGGCAGCGGACCTTACGCCTGGCAGATCGGCCGTCGGTTCGAGCTTGCGGCCAAGCGGCTCGGCCTCAATCTGACACGCCGGCAATTGCGCAGCGATCTCTTCGTGCCGCCGCTGGGAATGGGCGTTCAGCTGTCGCTGCTTTAGATCCTTTCGCGGTTTCATAGAAACAGTGAAATGATCCAAGGAAGCACAAGCCGCCATGTTTTCCACTGCGGAACGTCCTCCGGGGCGGCTTTGAAAATTCCAGCATCCGCCCTATGCCCCACGGGGCGGATGCTGGTTTCTCCCCGGCAACCGCCGCAAACCGAGCCGGGGGCTTGAAGGGAATCGGGCGAGTATGCGAGTGTCGTTTCATGTCACGTCGCAAACAGCCCGATTCCCCTCTTTTTCCTCTTCAACCGCCCGTTCCGGATTTCACCTTCGAGCGCGCCGCCCACCGCGACGGTTTCTGGCCGGTCGCGGGTGCCGACGAGGCTGGGCGGGGGCCGCTTGCGGGCCCGGTCGTCGCCGCCGCGGTCATCCTCGATCCGGACGCCATCCCGGCGGGTCTCAACGACAGCAAGCTCTTGAGCGCGGAGCAGCGCGAGGCGCTATTCGAAGAAATTCTGGCGACGTCGACGGTTTCCATCGCCTCGTCCTCGTCGGCGCGCATCGACACGACAGATATTCTGAAGGCAAGCCTCGATGCGATGCGCCGCGCCGTCCACGGCCTCGAACTGGCGGCCCGCATCGTTCTGGTTGACGGCCGCGACGTTCCCCCCGGCCTCTCCTGCCACGCAAAAGCAATCGTCAAAGGAGACAGCCGCTCCGTATCGATCGCCGCTGCATCGATCGTCGCCAAAGTCACCCGCGACCGCATGATGGCCCGCGCCGATGCAATTTTCCCCCTCTACGGCTTTGCCCACCATGCGGGCTATGCGACCGAGAAGCATCGCACGGCTATCGAAAGCCACGGCCCCTGTTCCCTGCACCGCATGAGCTTCCGCCCGTTCCGCCAGGTTTAGACTGCATTCCAATCTGGTCGGATCGGATCGCCGCTCATCGACAACCAGATGAAGGGTTTCTTCGGCGACCCTCATTCCTCTGCCTGTCGCAGGAATCCAGTCAGCCCTAGTCTTGGGCTGAAGGCTTTCCGCGCCGCAGACGCGACGCTGCCAGATTCCTGTGACAGGGATGAGGGCGATGGAGACACCCGCCCCAGCATTGCGTGACTGTGGTATGCGGCGCAGCGTCAGACGAAATTGAGGCGGCAAGCGTTCGATCCGCAGGTCACGTGTCGCAACTGCGACAAAAAAAAGCCCCGCCGAAGCGGGGTTTTTCAATCTCCAGATTCCATTGGCTACGCTTAGTTCAGGCGCGCTTTGACCTCGCCGATCGCCTTCTTGAAAAGCGTCTCCTGCGCGCCTGCATCGGCCTTGCTCGCGAGCACTTTCTCGGCCGCGCTGATTGCCAGGTCCACCGCAGCTGCGCGGACGGCATTGATCGCATCGCTTTCGGCCTGCTTGATCTTCTGTTCGGAAAGTGCCGTGCGACGCGCGACATATTCCTCGGTCTTCTGCTTGGCTTCTGCCGTCAGCATCTCCGCCTCGCGCTGAGCCGCGGCGACGATGCTTGCGGCTTCCGCCTCGGCGTCCTTGCGCTTGCGCTGGTACTCGGCAACGAGGCTCTGGGCTTCCTCGCGCAGACGCTTGGCTTCGGCCAATTCATTGCTGATCTTGTCGGCGCGGGCGTCGAGCGCCTTGCCGACCATGCCCGGAACCTTGAGATAGGCGATGAGGACAAAGAAGAGAATGAGGCCTACGAGGGCATAGAAAGTCGCATCAAGAGCCATGGTTCTCTTTTCCTCAGTTGCCGGCCGAGGCCTTGAACGCCGCAGCGATCTCTGCCTTGGTGACGGTCCCGCCGATCAATTGTTTGACAACGGCCGTCGCCGTTTCCTCGGCGATCGCGCCGACATCGGCAAGCGCCTTCGACTTGATGTCGGCGATGCGCGCTTCTGCAGCGGCAATCTTCTTCGCCAGACCGGCTTCGACACCGTCGCGGTCGGCCTTGGCCTTCGACTTGGCGGCTTCGCGGGCCGTGTCGGCAATCGAATGGCCCTTGGCTCTGGCGCTTGCCAACTCCTGCTCGTAAGCGGCAATAGCGGCATCGGCCTCGCCCTTCAGGCGGGATGCCTCGTCGAGATCCTGGGCGATCCGGTCATGACGCGTCTCGAGAATTCCCCCGATGCGCGGAATGATGACCTTCGACATCAGGAGATAGAACAGGCCGAAGGTGATCGCGAGCCACAGAAGCTGCGAAGCGAAATGGGTCGTATCGAAGGGCGGGAACACGCCGGCGCCATGATCGGCTTCGTGGGCCACACCCGTTTCGGTGTGCACCTCACCGGCCGCAGCGGCATCGTGTGCTTCGGCGCCTTCGGTGGTGGATGACTGGGCATATGCCGCGGTCACAAACATGCTCACCTCCAGGTGCACTCAAGAATATGCGCGGCCGCGGCCCTTCGGGCCGCGGCCAAAACTTCTGCCGTTATCAGACGGCGAAGAGGAGGAGGAGTGCAATGAGCAGCGAGAAGATGCCCAGAGCTTCCGTAACGGCGAAGCCGAATACGAGGCGGCCGAACTGGCCGTCAGCTGCCGACGGATTGCGCAGAGCGCCGGACAGGTAGCTGCCGAAGATGTTGCCGAGGCCGAGAGCCGTGCCGGCCATACCAAGGCATGCAAGACCTGCACCGATGTACTTTGCTGCTTCCGCTTCCATGATTGACTCCTTCGAAATGGTGTTGCGGCTTAGGATTTGTGCTTCCGGCGGCAAGCCGACCGGAAACCAGCGACTGTTATTCCTTAGTGGCCTCCGGGGTGGACCGCATCGTTGAGGTACATGCAGGTCAGCACCGCAAAGACATAGGCCTGGAGGAAGGCGACCAGGAATTCAAGACCGGTAAGCGCGACGGTCATGATGAGCGGCAGGATCGCACCGCCGATGCCGAGCGCACCAAAGGCGCTGAGCGAGGCGACGAAGCCTGCGAAGACCTTCAGCGTGATGTGGCCGGCCAGCATGTTGGCGAAGAGACGGACCGAGAGGCTGATGGGTCGGGAAAGGAACGAGATGATTTCGATCGCCACCACCAGCGGCAGGAGCGCGCCGGGTACTCCCTGCGGCACGAAAAGCTTGAGGAAGCCGAAGCCGTGCTTGTAGAAGCCGTAGAGAAGGACGGTGCCGATCACGAAGACCGCGAGCGCGAAGGTGACGATGATCTGGCTGGTGACGGTGAAGAAATAGGGGACCATGCCGAGCAGGTTCGCCGTCAGGATGAACATGAACAGCGAGAAGACCATCGGGAAGAATTTCATCCCGTGACTGCCGGCGCCTTCGCGAAGCATCGAGGCGATGAATTCATAGGACATTTCCGAAACCGACTGCATGCGCGTCGGGATCAGCCCGCGCTGCGATGTCGTCAGATAGAGGAAACCGGCAGCCGCACCGACGGTCGCCACCATGAACAGCGACGCATTGGTGAAGGAAAAGTCAATTCCGCCGATCTCGAGCGGGACAATCTTGTTGACCAGGAACTGGTGGGTCGGATCGTTTGACACCGCGCTTCTCTTTCGTTCTGCCCGCCCGCGAGCGGAAATGCTGTTCTTCCCGGCGACACCTCAGGCGTCGCCACCGTCCTCTTTATCCGTGCCCGACCCGCCTTTTCGCTGGTCGGTTGTCGCCACCAAACCGGCGGAACGCAGCACGTTCAAGACACCGGCACAGAAGCCGAGAAGCAGGAGGACGATCATGCCCCACGGCCCTGTACCCGCAAAGTGGTCCAAAAGATAGCCCAGAAACGCCCCGACCAGGATGCCGGCGATGAATTCGCTCGAAAGCTTCATCGCCGCCGCGTACCCCTTGCGGCTTTCATCGGCGCGCCCGTCCGCCCCTTCCGAGACATCCGCCCGCTTCTTGGACTTGATGTCGTCGCCGAGGCGCTTGAGCCGCGCTTCCAGACTTTCTTCCGGCTTCTCCGTCACATGGCTCCCCTTTGCAGCCCCACGCGGTCGAACGCGATCTCGGTCATACAAACGGCCGCTGTCCAAGCCACGCTTCGGCCCCATTTGAAGTCGCGCGCAACATAGTTTTAGGCACCCGCATAGTCAAGGCATGCAGGCACCTTCGACGTGGACAATATTCTTACATTGATTCAAGTACTTAGGGATAAATCCGGCAAGCTGCGACAAAGGTGCAGAGGGAATCGGCGCTTGTGGCCGCGGGGTCACGCCAGCGGCCACAGGGGCTGACAGGGGGCGCGGAGGCGGCTTCGCCGTCAACTCCAGCCGCCGCCATAGGTCCTGTAGAAGATGTGCAGGCCGATCTTGCCGACCCGCTTCATCGTCTTCGCCCAGGCGGGATTTACATAGGTGGCGTGATAATGGGTCGCCGAGCCGACTTCCGACAGCCATATCCTTCCGGAGGTGACCGCCAGTGCGACCTCCTTGGCCGTCTTCCAGTGCGACCGCGAATAGATAAGGTCCCGGATCATGTCGCAGGCGAAAGAGAACTGGCAGCGATTGCGCCAGGCCTTGTTCTGGTAGACGACGCCGCAGATCGTTTTCGGGTAGGTCGGGTTGCGCACGCGATTGAGAATGACCTGCGCCACCGCAGCCTGACCCTTGACGGATTCGCTGCGCGCCTCGAAATAGATCCCCTCGGCCAGACAGGTCTGCTCTTCCTTGCTGAAGACGGTTGGCGGCAGCGGTGTTGCCGCCCAGGCATGATCGTCGGGCGCGATATCCGGAATGAAGCGCCCTGCATTTTCGTCATTCCTCAGGATCGAATCGAAAGGTGATTCACGCGCATAGTCCGGCTCGGGCCGGACATAGGCAGTCGCAAGGATGTCGGGCTTGTCGTTGGTGACGAGCTTGGCAAGCATCGGCGAGAGGCCCGGCTCCGGCTTCGGCGGCGTCTTGCGGTAAAAGGCAGTGGCGATCTCGATCTCCTTGCCTTTGATCTTCGGCTTGCCAAAGACCATCTTCTCGGGGCCGTCGAGGGCCGGGCCGATAAGCGAGCTCGTGCGCTGAAGGATGGAGCCGGCGCTGAAGTCCTTGGGCGGGGTCACGGGTGTTACCGCGACGATTCGCCCCTTCTTCAGCTTCCGCGTCACGCGATCCTCGTCCGGCGTCCCCTGGTGCTTCGATTCGGCGGTCAGCGCCACGCGGCCACCATCCGGCAGGGTCATGCCGGCGCCGCCATCGAGCGCACCGGTGGTGATCGGGTCCGTGAAGACCATCTCGACTTCGTGGAGCGAGCCGGCCGGCGACGGAGTGAGATAGGTGCGCCAACGCTCGCCGCCGCGGTTGATGCCGGACAGAAACGTCGCGATGTCCGAATAGGCGACCGCCGAGGGAAAGCCGAGGAAGACGGCAAGGCCTAGGATCGCCGGAGCGCGCCAGGCCGAGAACGAAAACCGAAACTTGTCACGCAATTTCCAACTCTTACGCACCGGTCGGCTCCAGAAACTCTTTCTCAAGCACGCGTTCTCGCAAGCCGGCGATAAGCCAGCGGCAAGATTCCATGCAGGACGCTGAGGTTGGTCGGCCGGCTCGCCGGGACCGTTTCTCTTGAGCTTTGAAAATGCGGCATTAACCTTGATGTTTGGTTAATGCGGACGCGCCGAGACCGGCAATTCGCCCGAGGTTCGCAAAGCACCTCCAGGAAAGGTGTGTAGCGGTTTTCCGCGCGGAAGTGCGCAGATTGAGGGACAGCGTCTTCGGATCAGATGATCACGTGAGAGCCGAGTTCGACCACCCGGTTCGTCGGCAGGCGGAAATAGTCCGATGGATCGATCGCAGCATTGGCGAGCGCGATGAACAGGCGATCCTGCCAATGCGGCATGCCGGATTGGGCGTCGGGCACGAGTTTGCGGCGGCCGAGATAGAAAGAGGTGGACATGATGTCGAACTTCAGGCCCGATTTTCTGAAGAGGCCCAGCGCCTGAGAGACATTCTGCGTCTCCATGAAGCCGAACTTCATTTCCAGCAGGGTGAAACGCTCCGACAACCGCCGCACGCTGACCCGCTCTGCCTTCGGCACCTTCGGTGTGTTTGCCGTCCGGATCGTCAGAATGAAGTTCTGCTGATGCAGAACGTGATTGTGTTTGATGTTGTGCAGCAGGGCGGCAGGTGTCGATTCCGGGTCGCTGGTCAGGAATATCGCCGTGCCGGTCACCGACACTGGCGCGTGCTCGCTCTGGCGTTCGACCGATTTGATGAAGCTTGCCAGCGGAATGTCGATATGGCGGGTCTTGGCGTGCAGGATTGCTGTGCCGCGCTTCCAGGTCCACATGATGACGATGAAGGTCGCCGCGATCAGGATCGGCACGTAGCCGCCATCGTGGATCTTCAGCATGTTGGCGCCCAGGAAGACGAATTCCAGCGCAAACAGCGGCAGCAGTGCACCGGCCGCCCACCAGGTCGGCCAGTTCCACCGCATACGCAGGAATTCGAAGGAAAGGACAGTGGTGACCACCATCGCACCGGTGACGGAAATGCCGTAGGCGGTCGCGAGCGCCTCGGAGGAGCCGAAGAGGAAGACGAGCGCCATGACGCCGAACATCAAAAGCGTGTTGACGTTCGGCAGGTAGATCTGACCCGTGTGGGTTTCGGACGTGTGGAAGATCGCCATGCGTGGCAGGAAACCGAGGTGGATGGCCTGGCGCGTCAGCGAAAACGCTCCGGTTATGACCGCCTGACTGGCGATGATGGTGGCCGCGGTCGCAAGAATGACGGCGGGCAGCAGCGCCCATTTCGGAAACATCAGGAAGAAGGGATCGGACATCGCCTCCGGGTTCTTCAGCACGAAGGCGCCCTGCCCCAGATAGTTCAGCGTGAGCGCCGGGAAGACGACGGTAAACCAGGCCCATTGGATCGGCCGCCGGCCGAAATGGCCGAGATCGGCGTAAAGCGCCTCGGCACCCGTGACTGTCAGGAAGACGGCGCCGAGCACGACGATGCCGACATAGCCTTCATTGAACAGGAAGCTGGCGGCATAATACGGGTTGAAGGCTCTGAAAATCGACAAATCGTCGGCAATATGCACGAACCCGATCGTGCCCATGACCACGAACCAGATGAGCGTAATCGGCCCGAAGAAGTTGGAAACCGCCGCGGTACCCTTCGACTGGACGGCGAAGAGGAGCAGGAGGATCACAACGGCGATCGGAACGACGTAGTCCGAAAGGGCTGGGGTCACCAGCTTCAAACCCTCGACGGCCGAGAGCACAGACAGTGCCGGTGTGATCATCGCGTCGCCGATGAAGAGCGCCGCGCCGGCGATCCCCATGAAGAACAGGATCGCCGTGTGACCATTGGCGGTCTTCATGAGCAGCGCCAGCAGAGAGAGCGTGCCGCCCTCGCCCTGATTGTCCGCCCGCAGCAGGAAAAGCACGTATTTTATCGTGACGATGATCGTCAGCGCCCAGATCATCAGCGAGATCAAACCGATGATCTCGACGTCCGTCACGCCGTCGTGCGAGACGGGGCGCAAGGCTTCGCGGAAGGCATAGAGCGGGCTGGTGCCGATGTCGCCATACACGACGCCGACGGAGCCGAGCGCCAGAACCAGCAGCCGGCGCGCATTTTCCACGCCAGGTGTTGCGGGAGCAGACAATTGAGACATATTGCCCAACAGGCCCTTAGAGCCAGCCTTTCCAGCGGAAGAAGAAAAAGGGGATCACGGCCGAAAGCACCATGGCTGCAAGCGCCCACGGATAGCCGAACTGCCATTCAAGCTCAGGCATGATGCGAAAGTTCATGCCGTAGACGGAAGCGACCAGCGTCGGCGGCAACAGCACGACCGAAGCGATCGAGAAGATCTTGATGATGGCATTCTGCTCGACATTGATGAGCCCGAGCGAGGCATCGAGCAGGAAGGTGATATTTCCCGAGATGAAAGCCGTATGTTCCGAAAGCGACTGGATGTCCCGGGATATCGTACGGCAAAGTTCACGGCTTTCCTTGTCCGCCTGCACGTCGGGAACGGTATAGACGAAGGTCAGCAGTCTGGAGAGCGAAGCGAGGCTGTCGCGGGTCTTGGCGACCAGCCTGTGATGGCCCGCGACGTCGCGCAGGCGCGCTTCGAGGAAATGGGGCGGCCTGCGCTTGCCGGAAGCCTTTTCGCCAAAGACCTGAAGCGCCAGATCGTCGATCTTGTCGACCGACTGCTCGAGAATTTCCGCGGTTCGGTCGACGATCGTCTCGAGCAGGCGCGTCAGAATAACGGCGCCGTTGCGGCAGCCGCCGGGAATTCGATGCATGCCGGCCTTGAAGAGGCCAAAGGCCCTCGGCTCGGCATAGCGGACGGTGACGAGACGCTTGCCCGACAGAATGAAACCGACATCGGTCAACCCCGGCATTTCCGTGTCGCTTCGATAGACGAGCGAGGCGGTCATGAAGACGGCACCGTCATCGGTATAAAGCCTGCTGGAAGGTTCGATGTCCCTCAGATCGTCCCGCGTCGGAATGGGAATTCCGAGCAGACCCTCGATCATAAGGTCTTCCGCCTTGGTCGGCTCGACAAGATCTATCCAGACGAGATCGGGACGCAGGGCCGACGGCGGCTCGGCCGTCGAGAGAGCGACAGCTTCACCGTCGAGACAATAGCCTGTGATCATGTGGCCGCCTTTTTGCTGCCGCCGGCGACGATGAACCATGAAGATTCCGTAGGATCAGCCGCCACACGATTTTCCACGATGCAGATTCATCCGATGAAGGCTTCCGTCCTTTTTGACGCTGCTTGACGGCGTCGGGTGACGAAAGTCTCCGGCGACGGCAGTGGCTCGCTTTGCCTTGCCTATGCGAGCCAAGGGATATGGCGCAACGCTCGCGCAAAATCAATGGCCTTCGGGGATCGGGCGCTTCCCTGTCGCATGTCTCAGCCGCGCCGCGCCGAATTCCTGCGTCGGCACGTCGCTTGGGCAGGTGCCCGTGAAGAAGCGCTATTCGAAGACGATGTTCGGCATCGCACGACTTTTGTCCTGCCGGGCAGCGGTGACCTCGTTCCAGACCCGCGCGGCGATGTCGCGATAGACGCGCGCGACCTCGCCATCGGGCTCGGAGACTACGAGAGGGGTTCCCGCATCGGAGGTCTCCCGGATACCCATGGTCAGGGGCACCTCTCCAAGGAACGGTACGCCGATGCGCTCGGCTTCCTTGCGCGCGCCGCCATGACCGAAGATGTCGTAGCGCCTTCCCGTATCGGGCGCCACGAAATAGCTCATGTTTTCGACGATCCCGAGAACCGGAACCTCGACCTTGCGGAACATGGCGAGACCCTTGCGCGCATCGACGAGCGCGAGGTCCTGCGGCGTCGACACGATGACGGCGCCAGCGAGCGGCACCTGCTGAGCCATCGTCAGCTGTGCGTCACCGGTACCCGGCGGCATGTCCACGACCAGGACGTCGAGATCGCCCCACGCCACCTCGCGCAACATCTGCAGGAGCGCCGACTGGATCATCGGGCCGCGCCAGATCATCGCGACCTCCTCGTCCACCAGGAAGCCCATCGACATGACTTTCAGGCCGTAGTTTTCCATCGGCCGGATAAGCCGCCCCTCGATCTGTTGCGGGCGGCCGGAAATCTTCAAAAGCCGCGGCATGGAAGGGCCGTAGATATCCGCATCGAGGAGCCCGACCTTCAGCCCGTTTGCCTGAAGCGCCAGGGCCAGATTGACGGAGGTGGTGGACTTGCCGACGCCGCCTTTGCCGGAGGCGACGGCGATAATGGCGCCGACGCCCGGAATGCCAGCCTTCGGTGCTGCACCGCCACCCGCCCGCTGCGCCGGCGCATGGCCCGTCGGGGCCGGCCGGGGCCGCTCCACCGGGGCCTTCTGGGGAGCGGCCTTGCGGTCGGCAGTCAATGCCACCATGGCGGCCTTCATGCCGGGAATCTCGCGCACGACCCGTTCGGCGGCCGCCCGCATCGGCTCAAGCTCCTTCGCCCGATCCGCCGGCACGGTAATCGAGAAGTAGGCCTTGCCGTCGGAAATGAACACATCGGACACAAGGCCGAGCTCGACGATGTTTCCCTCCATGTCCGGACCGCGGACGGTCCGCAGCCTCTCTAAAACCATTTCCCGGGTGACATCCGGCATGTCGGCCTCTTACTCTTTCGTTGGCGCGCAACGCTTTCGGCTGCTGTATCGCTAGCCCAAATCGCACCCGATTCAAGGAACTGGGTATTAGATAGTCGAGCCGGGGCACTTCGCCAATGCGACAGGTGGGAAAATGAGGGGCCGCCAACCGATCTCCGTGTCCGAACATCCGGGATCACAGGCGATCGGCGGCGGCCCTTGTCGCGACCTTCTTGGGCGCTGTCTTATTCTGGTCCCCTCTGGACACGGCACTGGATATGCAGGATGCGTGCCAGTTGGCACTTTCCGGAAAAAAACATATTTTCCAAGACGTTGCTCTTCACCATGGAGGATACGCAAGAGACTGCGCTGCTCATTTCCTGAGCAGGCGCGCTATTTGGGGACGAAATGCTCGCAATTGGTTAGAGCGGGATGCGGGCGGAAAACCGATGAATCCAACAGGCCTTAGCTGATATAGCCTTTTTTCATCGCCTTCACGACCGCCTGTGTGCGGTTCACCGCGTCGAGCTTCTTGGTGACATGGTTGAGGTAATGATTCACCGTGTGCTCCGACAGGCCGAGGATACCGGCGATTTCCGAGCTGGTCTTGCCGGCGGCCGTCCAGCTCAGACACTGGATCTCACGTTCGGAAAGAACCGTGGTGGTGTTCTTCCAGACAGAGCCTATCTCGGCGAGCCGGTTATAGACGTGGATCGCGATCATCTGCAGTTCCATCGCCGCCGTCATCGGCAATTCCGCTTCCGGGCCCATGAGGATGACCGCGCCGCGGCCACCTTCGGCATCGTGGACCGGGAAGTAATTGGCTTGGAATATGCCGTTCTCGCGCAACATGGCGATGTAATCCGCGGCAGAGTCGGGCTTGCCTCCCTCCCTCTCCCAGTCTTCAAGCATGATCTGAAACGGCGTCGTCGTCTCTCTCAGCCGGCGCACCCCAGTGCTGAAGCGCAGCATCGAAAGGCTGTCATATTTGTTGAGGAGCTCAGCCGGCATGTTCGAGATCAGCGTGGTGGCCGAGAGCCGCTCTACCTCGACTGCAGGGATCGAACAGATGAGAAACGTCTTGAAGCCAAAAATCGGCGTGATCCGCCGCATATAGCGAATAATGTCGAACTGGGTCTCGAGCCTTGCTATCTCAGACGCGAAATCGCCGCCCCGGGGCAGATCGATATCAGTCGTCCCCATCGTCATTATCTCTTGCATCGGTGCGGTTCCATCGCATTCATCGACTATCAAATAGCCCGAGCGGCCGAGCAATGCCAACAGGTGATTGACGATCATCAACTCTGATGCGCAAAACCCTGTGCATTTCGACCGTGTCGATGAAAGCCGACCCCGCCTTCAACCGATCGCGCCGAAAAACGGCCGCGTTCGGGTTCGCGTGCCTCACTTCCCGTGCTTGTCACAGGGATGAGGGAGAAAAGAACTCCATTCATGTCCGGCCGGCGTCGATCAATTGATCAACCCCGCGCGTATCGCCTTGGCGACAGTCTGGACGCGATTGACCGAATCCAGCTTGCGCGTCGCACGGTTGAGATAGTGGTTCACCGTATATTCCGACAGTGCCATGATGCGGGCCATCTCCACCGTCGTCTTGCCAGCCGCGGCCCAGCGCAAACACTCGATCTCGCGCCGGGAAAGGCTGCCCGGGCCGCGTCGGTCGCGGGTTCTGACTTCGCTCAGCCGGCTGTATAGAAGGCCGGCCCAGAGGTTAAGAGCCTGCATCTCGTCATCGGATACGGCGGACCTGTCACCGCCGAAGGCGATGGCGGCGCGGTGACCCGCGGCATCATGGACCGGCAGATACACCCCGCGCGGCATGTTCGCCTGCTCGAAGACGCATATGGCAGCATCGCCCTTGCCGTCCACACGCCCGCGCGCCAGCAGATGAGCATCATAGGTGAAAGGAATGGTGCTGCGCCGCAACCGCTGGATCACGGGACTGCCGTCGATCAGGCGTGCACTGTCGTAGCGCCTGAGGAAATCCATCGGCCAGGTCGTCATGAGCGCCTGCGCAGTGAGGCTGTGGGACCCCGACTCGGGAATGGCGAGGACCATGAAGCCGCGAAAACCGAAGCCTTCCGACACTCGGCCCAGCGCGCGCCGGACATCATCCTCGCTGTCGATCGACCCGCTGATAGCGTGACCGTCAGGGAGGACCAATGAGGATACATCCACGCTGAAATCGATCATCTTCCGCCCGCCTCTCACATCCGCGTTCCAGCTGGAGCATGACGCTCGCGCTGTCATACCCACGCCATGGCTTCCACCAGAATCACGCCCGATGCAACCAGCCGTGGCAGCAGACCGGCATTGAGGCTACTTATCTTGAGCCTTTTCGTCCAGTCGAAACTTCTAATTTACCGTAAAGCGGTCCCATTGCACCTTTCCGTGGAAAACATGCTGTAATCCTTAAACCGTTACGGCGACCTCTGCGCGTCGGACGGGACACGCGGCGCCGTAGCCCCCGTTGCCCGCCCGGGGCCAAGCCGGATCCGGACCTCTTCCTCGATCTCTGCCGCAATTCTGCGCACGTCCTGCGCCCAGGCGGTCAGTTGCTTCGAGCTGACCCGATAGGAGGGGCCGGTCACCGAGATCCCGCCGACCAGGTCTTGTTCCGGAACGCTGATCGGAGCGGCCACGCAGCAGATCTCCGCCTCGTGCTCCTGCCGGTCGAACGCATGGCCGTCGTGTCGGATCTCTTCGATCTCGGCAAGGAGCGATTCGATCGAACGATGCGTTCGAGCCGTGAACGGATGAAACTCCATTCCTGTCGATATCCGCTGCAATTCGCCTTCAGAAAGAACCGATAGAGCCGCCTTGCCGATACCCGTGCAATAGGCCGGCGACGCCTTGCCGATCTGCGAGCTCATACGCACGGTCTGCTGGCTTTCCACCTTGTCGACATAGATGATTTCGGCCTCCCGCAGCACGCCGAGATGCACCGTCTCGCCCGTCAATTGGTGCAGGTGCAGGAGATAGGGGGCGGCGATCTCGCGAAACCGGTTCCCCGACCAGGAGCGATAAGCGAATTTCAACAGGCGAAGCCCGGGCTCGTAGGACAAGTCGCGGCGTTGCACCAGCAAGCCTTCTTCGACGAGATGGCCAAGCAGCCGGTGCAGGGTTCCGCGGGGCTGACGGACAGTCTGCAATATATCCGTGAAGCGCTGAGGGCCGGCGGCCATGGCGACTGCCTCCAGCACGGCCATTGCCTTTCCAAGCGTGCCGGTGCCGACGGGATCCCCTTCCATGTCGTCTTCTTTCTTCCGCTTCATTCTCATCGCTTTCGGCTGCGCTATCTTGACAGGGTAAAAGCATTGGCGCGATAATTCCATATAGTAAAACAAAGTTCCGGATATTGGAACAATCAATCGCGCGGGCGCGGTATCGGGGAGAAGCCATGACTTTGCCGAGCAGCCAGTTTCCTGACCTGAGCGATCGCGGAGTTCTGGTCACCGGCGGCGGCTCCGGCATAGGGGCCGCACTCGTGGAGGCGTTCGCCCGCCAAGGCGCCCGCGTCGCCTTCGTGGACATCGCGGCGGAATCGAGCCTGGCGCTCTGCGAAAAGGTCGCGGCGCAGACCGGACAGGCGCCGCATTTCATCCAAGCAGACCTTCGCAATATCGAGGCCGTGCGGGCCGCAGCCGATGAGGCGGTCGCCAAACTCGGGTCCGTCCGCGTCCTCGTCAACAACGCCGCGCGCGACGACCGGCAGGCGCTCGAAGCGGTGACTGAGGAGAGTTGGAACGAAAGCCTTTCCGTCAACCTCAGGCATTTCTTTTTCATGTGCCAGGCGGTCGCGCCCCACATGCAGCGGAAAGGCGGCGGATCGATCATCAATTTCTCCTCGATCGCCTTCATGCTCAATATGCCGGAAATACCCGCCTACTCTACCGCCAAAGCCGGGATCATCGGCCTCACCAAATCGCTCGCCGGCAAGCTCGGACCGGACAATATCCGCGTCAACGCGATCCTGCCCGGCATGATCGTTACGGAGCGGCAGCGGCGCTTGTGGCTCACGGAAGAATCGATCGCACGGATGCAGGAAAGGCAGTGCCTCAAGCGCATGCTTGTCGCCGACGATCTCGTCGGCCCCTGCCTCTTTCTGGCGTCGGACAGTTCGGCGGCGATGACCGCACAGGCCATGATCATCGATGGAGGCGTGTTTTGACGACGGCAGGCTACTATGCCGCAGTGGATTGGGGGACATCGAGCTTCCGCCTGTGGATCATCGGCGAGGACGGTACGGTGCTGGCCGAACGCCGCAGCGCCGAGGGCATGACGACGGCCGCGAAGACCGGTTTTCACTCGATTCTTGACGGCCATCTCGCCGCGGCCTCTGCGCCTGCGCATCTGCCGATCATCATCTGCGGCATGGCGGGCGCCCGCCAGGGCTGGAAGGAGGCGGGATATATCGAAACGCCGGCAGCACTCGCCGAGATTGCCGGCCGTGCCACAGCCATTCCCGATGTCGACCGCGACATACGCATTCTCCCCGGCCTTGCCCAGCTTGACCAACGGCATCCGGACGTCATGCGCGGCGAGGAAACGCAGCTCCTCGGCGCTGCCGCGCATCTCGGCGTCGGCAGCCATCTTGTCTGCATGCCCGGCACGCACAGCAAATGGGTTCGTCTTACCGGCGACAGGGTGGAGGGCTTCTCCACCTTCATGACCGGCGAGCTCTTCGACACCATCTCGCGCCACACGATCCTCAGCCACGCGGTGGCAGAAGCGGAAACCTTCGCGGCCGGGAATGCAGCCTTTACGGATGCAGTAAGCCGCGCCAGGGATAATCCGGCGCTCGCAACCAATCTGCTTTTCTCCGTTCGGGCCGGGCAGCTTCTGCACGGCACCGGCGCCGCCGACGCGAGAGCGCAATTGTCCGGGACCCTGATCGGTCTGGAGATCGCCGGAGCGCTCGCGGGGTCGGACCCGGTGGAGGACGTATGCCTCGTCGGCTCCGGTGGGCTCGGCACACTTTATCGTACCGCCCTCGAAAGCCAGGGCCTCAACGTCCGGACGGTCGACGCCGATGAGGCGGTACGGGCCGGTCTTTCCGCTGCCGCCCGTGCGATCTGGCCTTTGTGATAGAAAGAAAGAACATGGACAGAATCCCCCTGCCCCCGATGAAACGCCCGCTGATCGCCATCCTGCGCGGTCTAAAGCCGGAGGAGGCGGAAGGCGTGGTCGGCGCCCTTATCGAAACAGGCTTCACGGCGATCGAGATCCCCCTGAACTCGCCCGACCCGTTTCGCTCCATCGAGACGGCCGTCAAAATGGCTCCGGCCGGGTGCCTTATCGGCGCCGGTACGGTGCTGACGACGGCCCAGGTGGAACGCCTCGCCGACGTCGGCGGGCGGCTGATGGTGAGCCCCAATGTCGAGCCGGCAGTCATCCGACTTGCTGCCGCGCGAGGCATGGTGACCATGCCGGGCGTTTTCACGCCCACGGAGGCATTGGCAGCCGCCGCCGCCGGAGCCAGCGGTCTCAAGTTCTTTCCGGCAAGCGTGCTCGGCCCCTCCGGAATCGCGGCGATCCGCGCGGTGCTGCCGGGCGATCTCGAGATCGCTGCGGTCGGCGGCGTGTCGGAGGTCAATTTCGCCGACTATGCAGCGATCGGGGTCCGCAGCTTCGGGCTGGGTTCGAGCCTTTACAAACCCGGAATGAGCGCCGCGGATGTGCGGCAGCGGGCCATTGCGACGCTCGCAGCCTATGATGCCGTCTATGGAGGCCAGCAGTGACCGATCTCGTTCCCTTTTCCGGCCGCACCCTTTCGCAATCCGCGTCCGAACTCGGCGAAGGCCCCACCTTCGACCCCGGCACCGGAACGGCCTGGTGGTTCAATATAACGGGCCGCGAGCTGCATGAGCTTCATCTCGAAAGCGGACGGAAGGCGACCCATCCCCTGCCCTTCCTCGGCAGCGTGCTCGCGGTGATCGATCCCCTGCGGCAGTTGATCGCCTCGGATCAGGGGCTTTTCGTGCGCGACACCGAAAGCTCGAAGCTCGGCCATTTCGCCACACTTGAAGAAAAGCCGGGCAACCGTTCCAACGACGGACGCGTCCATCCCTGCGGCGCACTCTGGATCGGCACCATGGGGCGCAGCGCCGAGAAGCATGCGGGTGCGATCTACCATGTTGCCGGCAGCCGCATCACAAAGCTCTACAGCAACATCACCATTCCCAACGCGATCTGCTTTTCTCCGGACGGGGCTACCGCCTATTTCACCGACACCGACGTCAACCAGCTGATGCGCGTCGACATAGATCCGGCGACGGCGCTCCCGGCCGGCGATCCGGTGCTGCTTTCGGACGAAAGCACGAGCCCGGGCGGTGTCGACGGCGCCGTCTGCGATGCCGATGGGCTGATCTGGAACGCCCGCTGGGGCGCAAGCGCCGTGGAGGTCTATAAACCCGACGGCCGGAAGGTCGCCCGCTACGCCGTGCCGGCGACGCAGCCGAGCTGCCCGGCTTTCATCGGCGCCAAGGCCGAACGGCTTCTGGTGACCTCGGCTTGGCAAGGCATGGACGACGCCGCACGGGCAGCCGACCCAGATGCCGGGAAAACCTTCGAGCTCGGGATCGAGGTCAAAGGACGCTTCGAGCCAGCATTCCGACTTTAAATCCCGCCGAACAACAAAGACTGGCGTCGCGCCGGCGAAAAATCATACAATTGCTCCATTGCGCTGAATCGCCGTGGAAGGAGTGCTCGGATGAGCGACAAGAAAAAAGAACTGAGAAGCCGTCACTGGTACGGCGGCACGCACAAGGACGGCTTCATTCATCGGTCCTGGATGAAGAATCAGGGTTTTCCCGATCATGTTTTCGACGGCCGGCCGATCATCGGCATATGCAACACCTGGTCGGAGCTCACGCCCTGCAACAGCCATCTGCGCATCCTCGCGGAAGGTGTGAAGCGCGGCGTCTGGGAAGCGGGGGGCTTTCCGGTCGAATTTCCGGTGTCGTCGCTCGGCGAGACGCAGATGCGTCCGACCGCCATGCTCTTCCGCAACCTGCTCGCAATGGATGTCGAGGAGGCTATCCGCGCCTACGGCATCGATGGCGTCGTGCTGCTCGGCGGCTGCGACAAGACCACCCCGGGCCAGCTGATGGGGGCGGCCTCGGTCGATCTCCCGACCATCGTCGTTTCCTCCGGCCCCATGCTGAACGGCAAGTGGAAGGGCAAGGATATCGGTTCGGGCACGGATGTCTGGAAGTTTTCGGAAGCGGTACGCGCCGGCGAAATGAGCCTGCAGGAATTCATGGCTGCCGAAAGCGGCATGTCGCGCTCGCCGGGCGTCTGCATGACCATGGGCACGGCGACGACGATGGCGTCGATCGTGGAAGCCATGGGCCTCTCGCTTCCGACGAACGCCGCCCTGCCCGCGGTCGACGCCCGCCGCATGGCGCTCTCGCACATGACCGGCAAGCGCATCGTCGAGATGGTGCATGAGGACCTCAGGCTGTCGAAAATCCTGACAAAGGAGAACTTCGAGAACGGCATCATCGCCAATGCCGCCGTCGGCGGCTCGACCAATGCCGTGGTTCACATGCTGGCGATCGCCGGGCGCGCGGGTATCGACCTCTGTCTCGAGGATTTCGACCGGGTGGGCGGTCAGGTGCCCTGCATCGTCAACTGCATGCCGTCCGGCAAGTACCTGATCGAAGATCTCGCCTATGCGGGCGGTCTGCCGGCCGTGATGAACCGTATCCAGCACCTGCTTCATGCCGACGCACCGACGGTTTTCGGCGTTCCGATCAGCAGATATTGGGAGGGCGCGGAGGTCTATAACGACGACGTCATCCGTCCGCTCGACAACCCGTTGCGCGCGGCGGCGGGCATTCGCGTGCTGAAGGGCAATCTTGCGCCCAATGGTGCGGTGATCAAGCCGTCTGCAGCAAGCGAACATCTGCTCGCCCACGAGGGACCGGCCTATGTCTTCGACACGATCGAAGACCTCAAGGCCAAGATCGACGATCCCGACCTGCCGGTCACCGAAGACACGATCCTCGTGCTCAAGGGTTGCGGACCCAAGGGCTATCCCGGCATGGCAGAGGTCGGCAACATGCCGATTCCACGCAGGCTCGTCGAAAAGGGCGTGCGCGATATGGTGCGCATCTCCGATGCGCGCATGTCCGGCACCGCCTTCGGCACCGTCGTTCTTCATGTGAGCCCCGAAGCCAATGCCGGCGGCCCCCTGGCGATCGTCAGGACCGGCGACCGAATCCGCCTCGACGCCCTCAAAGGCGAGCTGAACCTGCTCGTCAGCGAGGAGGAGCTCGCGGCCCGCATGGCGGCCTGGCAGCCGCCCGAACAGAAATGGCATCGCGGCTATTACAAACTCTATCACGACACGGTGCTGCAGGCCGACAGGGGCGCGGACCTCGATTTCCTCGTGGGCAAGAGCGGCAGCGAGGTTCTCCGCGAAAGCCACTAGGAACCTCAGGAAAGCATTTAACGGCTTTCCGCCGGAACTGTGCCATTATCGATAGTTGTGTCCCGACGACGTTCCTGCGCCGCATGTTCACCGAACCTGCGGCGCAGCTGTTTTTGGGCGGCAAGCATGAAAGCCTTGCGCCAGCGACTTCGGGCGTTCATTTTTTCCGGAACAGTTTGCGTTGCCGGGCGTTGCTTGAGTGTCATCGGCGCAGCATCCCTGGCCCAACTTGAGGCTGCGCCTGATTACGGTGATTTCGCCGTGATCGATACCAGAGAGCCAGAGCGGGCGCGGGCGGAATCCCGTACCGACATTTGCCCCGCACTGGTCGACAACGTCAACGAAAGGCAGTCTGACATGAAAGAGAGACTTATATCTTCCGTTGCCGCTGGCGCGCTTCTCGTGGGCGTTGCCGTTGCCCCGATGAGCTTCGCACAGCAAACCACGACGCCGCCGGCTACGGCACCTGAAACCCAGACAATGGAACCGGCGGCTCCGGCCCCGGCTACACCGCCGGCAGCCGACGAGCAGGCGCAGACGCCGGATACGGCAGACAAGACGACCGATATGGCGGCTGGTGACGCTGCCTACCTCACTGAGCAGGCAGAGAACCAAATTTCCGCTAACACCTATATCGGCCAGTCCGTCTACAATGCCAGCGATGAAAGCATCGGCGAGATCAACGACCTGATCATCGAGAAGGAAGGCGGTATCGCTGCAGCCGTCGTTGGAGTTGGCGGCTTCCTCGGCATCGGGGAAAAGAACGTCGCGGTTCCGTTCGACAAAATAGCGGTCGCCGACCAGCCCGACTCGGATGACATCAAGCTGACGACCACCGAGACGGCCGATTCACTGAAGGCCGCACCGGAGTTCAAGACGAAATCGCAGCTGATGGCCGAGCGTAACGCCGCCCAGCCGGTCGATACGTCGACGACTTCGGCGACGGGTACGACCCCGGCACCGGCGCCTGCGGAACCTGCCCCGCAGCAGTAAGCCGTAGGCTCTAGAACGAACAACAGGAGCGGCGCCCATGGCGCCGCTTTCTTCGTCGTCAGGCGGCAACGGGTTGGAGATGCTCTAATACCACGCGTCGGCCATGCCGTTTTTGCGCGTCGCGACATAGTCGTTCAGCGCTTCGTCGATTGCCGCGTCCAATGCCGGCGCCTCGTATTCGGCAAGCGTCTTCTTCCAGCTCCTGTTCGCGCGCAGCGCCATGTCGGTTTCGCCCTGTTCCACCCATTTCTCGAAGGGTTCGTTGTCGGAAAGGGCGCTGTCCCAGAAGGCAGTCTGATAGTTGCGCATTGTGTGGCCGCAGCCAAGGAAGTGGCTGCCCGGTCCCACCTCGAGGAAGGCGTCCATGGCGAGCGTATTGTCATCGACAACGACGCCGGCAAGATAGGAATGCAGCGCCCCGCAGAAATCCATGTCCATCATGAATTTCTCGTAGGACATCGCCAGCAAGCCGTCGGCAAAGCCTGCCGAGTGCAGGACGAAATTGGCGCCGCAATGGACGGCTGAAAGCATCGACATGACGCCTTCCTGCATCGCCTGGGCATCCGGCCGCTTCGAGTTGGAGAAGTTTCCGGCGCAGCGCAACGGCAGGCCGAGCCGGCGCGCGAGCTGGCCGATGACCATGCTGCCGATCGCCGGCTCCGGCGTGCCGAAGGTCGGCGAGCCCGAGCGGAGCGACATTGAAGAAAGAAAGTTGCCGAAGATGACCGGCGCGCCCTTGCGTTCGAGCTGCGTCAGCGCGCAGCCGGCAAGCGTTTCGGCATAGGCTTGCGCGATCGCCCCGGCATTGGTGACCGGCCCCATCGCGCCGCCGAGAATGAACGGCACGATCACCGCGGCCTGGTTGGCACGGGCGTAGGCACGCAGCGATTTCGTCATCGTGCCGTCCCATACGAGCGGCGAGTTGACGTTGACATTGCCGAGAATGACACAGTTGCCGTCGACGAAATCGGCACCGAAAAGAATGCGGGCCATTTCGATCGAATCCTCGGCGCGTTCCTCCGAGGTGATCGATCCCATGAAGGCGCGATCGGAGTATTTGATGTGGCTGTAGACCATGTCGAGATGGCGTTTGTTAACCGGCACGTCGCACGGTTCGCAGATGGTGCCGCCGGAGTGGTGCAGCCAGGGGCTCGACTGGGCGAGCTTCACGAGATTTCGGAAGTCCTCGAGGGTGCCGTAGCGCCTGCCCTTGTCCAGATCCATGACGAAGGGAGAACCGTATGCCGGAGAGAACACCACGTTGCGGCCGCCGATCTCGACGCTGCGGGCCGGGTTGCGGGCGTGCTGCGTGAATTGCGCCGGCGCCGAGCGGACGATCTCCTTCAGCATGCCCGGCTCGAAGGTGACGCGAAGGCCTTCGATTTTTGCCCCGGCGCGCCGCCAGTGGTCGAGCGCCACCGGGTCGTCGCGAAACTCGATGCCGACTTCCGCGAGAATGCGGTCGGCCACCTGCTCGATCCGCTCCAGGTTCTCCTCGCCGAGGATGTCATAGGTCGGTATATTGCGGACGATATAGGGGACGCCGAGAGTCTTGCTGCCCTCGCGCCGCTGCGGTCGCCCGCTCCGGGTCCGTTTCGGCGCCGTTGCTTCCGCCATTTCCATGATCAATCTCCCATTATTTGTAATGATGGTATTGACGAGAGAGGCTGTTGTAACGCAGGAAAAATTCGACGCTTGATATAAGTGGTACTTATGGAAAACCTGCGCCGTCTCCTTCCGTCGGCCGCGAGCCTCATCGTCTTCGAGGCGGCCGGCCGGCATCAGAACTTCACCCGCGCTGCCAGTGAGCTCGGAATGACTCAGGCGGCGGTGTCCTACGCCATTCGAGGACTCGAGAACCAGCTGGGCGTGCCCCTGTTCCACCGGGTGCACCGGGCGGTCGAACTGACGGAAGCCGGAGAAAAATTTCACGCGGATGTCTCCGTCGGCCTCGCGCGGATCCAGAAGTCGGCCGAAGACATCCGCGCCAAGGGGCGTGAGACCAACGTGACGCTGGCGGCGTCGACGGCTTTCACCTCCATGTGGATGCTGCCGCGGCTCGCCCGCCTGCGCGAAGACCTGCCGGAGATAGACCTTCGCATCCAGACCAGCGTGCGCGACCTCGATCTGGATGATGAGCCGATCCCGCTCGGAATTCGCGGCGGGGACCCGAGCCATTGGCCGCGCTACCACACGGCGGTGCTGGCCGATGAAGTCATCCAGGCCGTGGCGACACCGGCCTATATCGAGACGCATGGGCTGCCGGCAACGCCCGCGGACCTCATCAGCCACAATCTCATCCACCTCGAAGAGCCGGTAAGGCGCGCCTGCGATTGGACCGAATGGTTCGCGAGCGCCGGGCTTACCTATTCGGCGCAAGGCAAGCGGCTCGCGATCAATGATTACGTGCTCGTGATCCAGGCCGTGCTGGCCGGAGAGGGTATTGCGCTCGGCTGGGAGCATCTGACCGCCCGACAGGTGCGCTCCGGCGCGCTGATGCCGGTCGGTGGGCATGTGCTGCGGACGGGCCAGGCCTTCTACGTCGTCTGGCCGCGGTCACGCGAACTCAACACTCAGGCGCGCCGCATTCGCGACTGGCTTTTGGAGGAGGGCCTCCGCGACCGTTCGGAAACCGAAACCGCGAGCGGACATGAGGCGCTTCAGCGCGCCGCCGCCATATCCCGATAGTGCTCCGAAAGGTAACGCAGGGTCGCATCGGCATCGACGGGCTTGCCGTAGAAATAGCCCTGTCCCAGGCCGCAGCCGAGCGCTTTGAGCTTCAGCGCCTCGGACGAATGCTCGATGCCTTCGGCGACCACGGCGAGTTCCAGTCCCTCGCACATCGAAACGATCGCCTTGACGATATGTTCTGAAGCCCGGTCGGTGGAAATCCCCGAAACGAAGGTCCGGTCTATCTTCACCTTGTCGAGGGAAAAATCCCTGAGCCGCCCGAGGCTCGACTGACCCGTTCCGAAATCGTCCAGCGACACGCGCACGCCGGCCGCTCTCAATTCGGTGACGATCCGCTGGGCAGTGCCGGCATCGGCCATCGCGGCGGTCTCTGTGATTTCGAGTTCGAGGCGCCGGGGGTCGAGGCCTACCTGAGCTATGATTGCGAGAAGCCGGGCGCTCGTCGCCGGATCCATCAGCTGGACCGAGGACAGGTTGAAGGACAGAAAGAGGTCCTCCGGCCAGGACAGGGCAGCCCGCGCCGCCTTGCGCAGCAGCATCTCGGAAAGCGCGTCGATGAATCCGCGCTCTTCCGCGAAAGGCACGAACACCGCTGGCGAGACATAGCCGAGGTCGGCGTCGCACCACCGCGCCAGCCCCTCGAAGCCCACCGGACGGTCGCTGCGCAGGTCGACGATCGGTTGAAAGTGGACATCGATCCCACCGGCGATGATCGCGTTGCGCAGCGCCTGCTCAAGCTGCGTCGCGTGCTTCATCTCCTGTGCGATCTCTTGCGAATAGACGGTGATCTGCCCGCGGCCGCGCCGTTTGGAGCGGTAGAGCGCGGTATCGGCGCTCTTCAAAAGGTCGTCGAACGTGTCTCCGGCAAAGGGATAGACAGCAAAGCCGAACGAGGCCGAGAGCCGAACGTTCCGGTCGCCGAGTGCGAAGGGCGAAGAGAGCACTTCCTTGAGCATCTGGCCGCGCTTCTCCGCACTCCTGCGTTCGAAGACCAGCGGCAGGACGATGGCGAATTCGTCATCCGCGGTACGCGTCACCGTCGCGCCCTCGGGAACGCAGGCCTTCAGCCGGTGCGCCACCTGACGCAGGATCTGGTCGCCGGCCTCAGGGCCGAAGAGATCGTTGATCGGCTTGAAGCCATCCAGGTTTGCAAGGGCGATGGTAAAGGGTGCAGGGTCGCTTGCCCGTTCGGCCGCGAGGGCGCAAACCGTTTGCTTGAGGTGGCGGGCATTGCCGAGCTCGGTCAAAGGATCGACGAGCGAGGCGCCATGCGTACTGTCCCGCTTCGGCCGATCGATACCGAGCTCCTGCAATGTCATTGCGATCCGCTCCGACCGGAACCCGGAGCGCGCGTTTCACCCGCCGGCAGGTATTTGCGCAGCAGCATCTCGATCATATCCGGGCTGACCGGCTTCATGATGTGGTCGTCCATTCCCGATGTCCGGCAGCGCTCGAGGTCGATGTCGAGCGCCTGGGCGGTCACGGCCACGATTGGCGTGCGACGGCCCGTGCGCTTCTCGGCCTGCCGAATGGCAATAGCGGCTTCAAAGCCGTTCATTACCGGCATGGAGATGTCCATCAGAACCAGGGCAGGCTGGAGTTCGTGCCAGAGGTCCACCGCTTCTCTTCCATCCGCGGCGATCCGATGGGAAATCCCGAGCCCCTCCAGAATCTGCGCGAAGACGAACTGGTTGACCTGGTTGTCCTCCGCGACGAGGACTTCCACCGCCGGCGGATGCGTAGCGGGCGCGAGGTCGCGGTCGAGCGCGATCCCCCATTCGGACTGCAGCAGCGGAAAACGCGCGCCGCGGGCGCAGACGCCGAAGATCTCCGCAAGCAGGATCGTCGCATCCGTATCGCTCGATACCTCGACCCATGTGCAGGCGCGCCAGGAGGCGAGGACGCGATGCTTCTCCGGAAAAGCGGTGTCGAGCAGAAGAAGGTCGATCTCCAATCCGCAGGCCTTCGCGGCCATCGCGAAGGCGTCGAGTTCCTCGCCGTTGCGGACCGCACAGGCGTCGAGCCCGGAGCCGCGCAGCCGCGCCACGAAGCGCTCCTCCATTTCCCGGTCGGCGGTCGCCAGAAGCACGCGCAACCCCCGCGCCGGCAACATGTCGATCTTCGATCCGGCACTGGCGAGCTGCTGCAAGTCGAGCGACCGGAAGGGATCGTAGAAATTCTGCGCGGGCGTGAAGATGCTGTAGTCGCGGATCTGCAGGCCGGTGTCGCCGCCCCTTTCCGAGCCGTCATACCAGACGGCGATATCGGTGACGTCGTTCATGCAGGTGACGACGAAATGGCGGCCGGGCAGGCCGATACGATATTTGCGCGTCACGAGCCAAAGGTCGCTGCCGTCGGCGCGAACGATATGCTCCGCCTCCGAATGCGGCATGCCTGTCTCCAGGACGTGGCGGTCCGACCGTTCGAAGTGCTCCGCAAGCTCCTTTTCTACGAGGTCCGAGGCGGAACGTCCGAGCATGGCGTCCGGCGCGAGATCGTGGATGGCGCAGAAGGCCTTGTTTACGGCGATGTAGTGGAGGTTGCGGTCCTTGACGCAGATGGGATTGGGTTGAGCGTTGAGGATCTCTTCCGTCAGGGCGATCCGCTGGAGATCGGTCCGGGCGTGCTCGTCGCGCTTCTTCTGTTCGGAGACATCGCTGACGGCGAGAATGCCGACACCGCTCGACAGCCGCCGCTGACGCAGAGAGAGCCAGCGCGTCCGCCCGGCCCGCTCCACATTCTCGTAGCGCTCCCGCCAGTGGAGCGCCATCTGCTCGGCGATCCAGTCTTCGCGGTTGGGCCTGTGCCGGCTGGACTCCGGCAAGGTTCCGGGGCGCACGCCGGTATCGTATACGGCCCCCAAAAAGTCACGCAGCCGCGTCCCGGGAACCAGCATGCCGGCGGGCACGGGGAAGAATTGCAATATCGAGGCGCTCGCGAAGGTGATGGTGTCGTCGCGGCCGAAAACGAGCAAGGCGGCGCCAAGCGTTTCGCCGCTTGCCTCCAGAATGATCCTGCTGATGTCTGCGCCGCCCGACGCCACATCATTCATCGCGCTGCCCTCGTTCCCGCTACAGCGCCAGCCGTCCTTGGACGCATAACGGGTGCTGTAGCACTCTGACTGCTGAACGGCCTTCCCGGCCCGGTTACGGTCCGGCGAACCGATCAGCAGCGGTTTCATTTTCGGGACATGCTGGCCGCCTTTGAGGCACCCTTTGAAGGGATGCGGGCGGCGTCCAGCAACGCCGCGGTGCTCCAGAGGCAAAACCCGACGATCATTCAGGTTGCTGTGGAAAATTGCAGCAGAACGTTAAAGCCCGATTAAGTCGCGATCCCGCTTTTTGCAGGGTGCCGGCCGACAGCTTTGGAGAAGAGTGAGCGCGGGGCTTTCCCTCGCTGTCCGAATCCTGGAAAATAGGGCATGGCCATCAAGCAACTTTCCGAAACGCTCATCAACCAGATCGCCGCCGGCGAAGTCATCGAACGGCCGGCGAGCGCCGCGAAGGAATTGATCGAGAACGCGCTCGATGCGGGCGCGACGAGGATCGAGATCGCGACCGCGGGTGGCGGCAAGGCGCTCCTCAGGGTCACCGACAACGGCATCGGCATGTCGCCGGCCGATCTCGAACTGGCGATCCGCCGCCACTGCACCTCCAAGCTCGATGACAGCCTCGCCGATATCCGGACGCTCGGTTTCCGCGGCGAAGCCCTGCCCTCGATCGGATCGGTGGCGCGCCTGTCGATCACCACGCGGACGGCGGAGGCCCGGGAAGGCGCGGCGATCACGGTCGCCGGCGGCAGGAGTGAGCCCGCCCGCCCGTCGGCGGCTGTCGTAGGCACCGTGGTCGAGGTGCGCGACCTCTTCTTCGCGACCCCGGCGCGGCTGAAATTCATGAAGTCGGAAAAGGCCGAGGCGGCGGCGATCTCGGAAGTCGTCCGGCGTATGGCGATCGCCTTTCCGAGAGTGCGCTTCGTGCTTTCCGGCTCCGATCGCACGACCCTCGAATTCCCTGCAACAGGCGACGACCGGCTCGCGCGGATGGCCCAGGTGCTCGGCCGTGACTTCCGCGACAATGCCATCGAGATCGACGCCGGGCGCGAGGGTGCGCGGCTGACGGGCTTTGCCGGTGTCCCGACCTTCAACCGCGGCAATTCGCTTCAGCAATATGCCTTCGTCAACGGCCGGCCGGTCCAGGACAAGCTGATCATGTCCGCGATCCGCGCCGCCTATGCCGAGACCATCCCGCAGGGGCGCTACCCGATCGCGGTCCTGTCGATCGCGCTTGACCCGGCTCTTGTCGACGTCAATGTCCATCCGGCAAAATCGGACGTGCGCTTCCGCGATCCCGGACTGATCCGCGGCTTGATCATCGGCGCCGTCCGCGAGGCGTTGACGCGTGAGGGAGACCGGGCGGCGACGACCGGGGCGCATGGATTGATGCGCGCCTTCCGCCCCGAGTTCCACCGGGCAGACCAGCAAAGGCCACAGGAACCCTGGAGTGCAGCCGCCTCGCCCTATCGGCCGCTGCGCTTTGCTGAGGCCGCGCGCGGTTTCGCGGAAGCACCCCAGGCGGCCTTCTCTGATTTCGCCCAGCCATCGGCCCGCAGCGCTGCCGCCGCCGTCGAGGCGATGCGGGCCACCGACGGACAGGCGGACTCCTTCCCGCTCGGCGCCGCCCGCGCCCAGCTTCACGAAAACTATATCGTCGCCCAGACCGGCGACGGGCTCGTGATCGTCGACCAGCACGCCGCCCATGAGCGTCTCGTCTTCGAGACGATGCGAACGGCGCTCCACGCCCGCCCGGTACCCGCGCAGGCGCTGCTGATCCCCGAGATCGTCGACCTGCCGGAAGAGGATTGCGATCGGCTGATGGCGCATGCGCAGGAGTTCACGCGCCTCGGACTGGCCATCGAGCGCTTCGGCCCCGCGGCGATCGCCGTCCGCGAAACGCCGGCGATGCTCGGTGAGATGGACGCCGCCGGGCTGGTGCGGCAGCTTGCCGACGAGCTCGCGGAGTGGGACACGGCGAGCGGGCTTGCCGGGCGGCTCGAATATCTGGCCGCCACCATGGCCTGTCACGGCTCCGTACGCTCCGGCCGCCGCCTTCGCACCGAGGAGATGAATGCCCTGCTTCGCCAGATGGAGGCGACGCCTGGCTCCGGCCAGTGCAACCACGGCCGGCCGACCTATATCGAACTCAAGCTCGCCGACATCGAGCGGCTTTTCGGCCGGAGTTGAGAACCTGCCGGAACCATCTTCCGAAACCGCTGGTTTTTTGCAGAGCGCCACGATAGATCAGGACGTTCACGAGAGACGAGGCCCGTTCAGGCATGATGAACCGTTTTGAAGGAAGCTCCTCCCGGGAGGCGAAGATCCGCTATCTCGACGGAGACTTCCAAGTCGTACTTGCCGGCTCGCACGTGATCTGTGCCGTTACGGGCAAGCCCGTTCCGGTCGATGAACTGCGATACTGGAGTGTCGCCCGCCAGGAAGCTTACGTCGATGCTGCCGCCTCGCTCGAGGCGGACCGGCGCGCCGGCGTTTTGCCGGGCCGGCCTTGACGCACTTCCAGGAAAAGCCTGTAACGGTTTTCCGTGGGGAAGTGCGTGACTTCTGAGAAATTGACCGCGCTGGCACTTTTTGTATCAGGGTTGGTCGTGGCGATGATAATGCCCTACCAGGCGATCGTCGGGATCGAGATTTTTAAGGTCACTCCGTCCGAATATGCGGTAATCGTCTTTGCAAGCTCGATCATTTCCGTGGCAGCATCCTTGGCGATGGGATTTGCCTCTGATCGCTGGGGCAACAGATCGCAGCTCTTGCTTATTGCATGCAGTCTGGTGTCGGTCGGATACGGGCTTGTATGGGGGGCGCATTCATGGCTCGCCTTCGCCATTGCTCACGTCATGCTTATCCCATTTTTAGGTGGCGTATTGCCCAGCTCTTTGCAGTAATCAAAGCGTCGGCCCGCCCTGGGCGAAGGGCGGATGATGCGGCAGGGGTGGTGTTAGCAGGGTCTTTCCGGTGGCGTCCCGTCTCGGCCCCTTCGCCCGATCCGATACTATGGATGATTACCGTTCGGCTGCGCGGGCAGGAAGGGCATTCTCATGGATGTTTGTTCGGTACCCGAGAATCACTGAAGCTTTGCGACCTCAGCCTTCCCGGTCGAAACCGAATGGACGACCTATTGGAAGCTCACAACGAACCGGGCTTGCGCTCCCGCAATCGGCGTGCGCGGGCGGAGGCAAGTGCCGCGTCGATGATCTTTCCCGGCGCTGCCGGATCATCGAAGCGCACTTCAATCTCGATGACGCGGCTCTTTGCCGCCAGTTCCCCTGCCCGTCCGTGGCCGGGCTCCAGACGGACCATGTCCTTGGCCGTGGTCACCAGCGTGTAGCCCTGGCTTGCGGCGCGGTCGATGAGGTCGGCAATCTCATCCTCGGAGAAATGGTGGTGATCCGGGAAGCTCCGGGTCTCTTCGATGACCGCGCCGGTCTCGCGAACGGTCCTGAAGAACTTCTCCGGATCGGCGATTCCGGCCCAGGCTAGGACCTTGACGCCGTCGAGCGGCCCCGCATCCGTGCGCACCGTTTCGGCCACATAGACGGGCTTGCCGGCCCGCGCCGCCCGGCGGACGAGGGGATCGGCCGCCGCGCCGCGACCGAGCTTCAGCAGAGCGGTAGCGTGGCGCAGCTGATTGCCGATCGGTGCCCGAACCGGGCCGGAAGGCACGAGATGGCCGTTGCCGATACCGCGGCCGGAATCGACCACGAGAAGGGCGAAATCGAAGACGAGCCGGGCGCTCTGAAATCCGTCATCCATGATGATGATGTCGGCACCTTCCGCGGCAAGCTTGCGTGCGCCGTCCACCCTGCGCCGGCAGACCACGGTGAGGGCCTCGCGGGCAAGCAGCAGCGGCTCGTCACCGACGTCGCGCGCGCGATGGTGCTCGGGGTCGACCACGGTCGTGACGTCCAGCGACCCACCATAGCCGCGGCTCAGGAAAGCGGGCTTCAAACCCCGTGCCCTGGCGGCACGCGCGATTGCGATCGCCGTCGGCGTCTTTCCGGCTCCGCCGACGGTGAAGTTGCCGATGCAGATCAGCGGTACGGCGGAGGTCGCCCGGCGCGCCCGGTCCATGCGCATCCCGGCGGCACGGCCGTAGACCCAGGAAAAGGGCCAAAGAGCATAGGCGCGCCAGTCGGCCTTGGTCCACCAGAACGGGGGCGCTTCTGAAACCATCTTTATCCGCAATATCCGTGCGGCCGCTCCTGCACGTTGAGGACAGGAAGGGCAAATCCAGAATTTTCCGCCGCGGGCATCGGCCGTGAGCGGTGTGACCGGCGACAAAGAACGTCAGAACGGAGAAAAAGGCAAGCCGATCAGTTCGTGAGCACCGCTTCCAGCTCGGTGATATCCGCGAGGCAGTGGTCGCATGCCGCGGCAAGCGACTGGCGCGACCCGGTGCCGGTCAAAACGGCGACCGTCATGCCGACGCCGGCGCTGCGGCCCATATGCATGTCGTGATTGTTGTCGCCGACCACGGCCACCTCGTCGGGTGCAAGCCCCGTCGCGGCGCAAAACCCGAGCACCATGCCGGGCTCCGGCTTTGTCCCAAAGCCGCTGTCGTAGCCGGCGACGTAATGCAGGTAGCTCTCGAAGCCGAAGCGTTTGGCGGTCTCCCGGATCGACCGCTCGTTGTCGCTCGAGGCGACGCCGAGCCGGTAACCTTTCGCGTGCAGCCCGGCAAAAAAGGACGCGAGATCGGTCACGGGCACGGCATAATGCGCAGATTGTGCAAAGAGCCCGTCGAACAGCGCCGTCAATTCTTCCACGGTAAACGGCGCGCCGGCGCCGACCATGCCGGTGGCGATCTCTACCGTATTGCCGGCCGCGAGCAGGCTGTCGGGAACGACATGTCCGGTGTCCGGATCCATCCCGCCGGCCTGAAGGAGGACGCGCGCGAGGCTCTCGTTGCCCTTGGCGGCGATCCGCGCCAGCTCGTAGTTCACCGGCACCCAACTCTTCACGTAATCGAGTAGAGTGCCGTCCTTGTCGAACAATATGCCGGCGATCGGTTTCGTTGCGGGCATGGTTCCTTCCAGAATAGAGGCTTCAGGCTTCAGTGCGCGGCTCCAGCCGCGCCTTCACCACCAGGGGGTTGATGTAGGGATCGAGCCCCTTCATCGTCGCCGTCAGCGCGCCCCGCATCTGTTGCACGCTTTCCAGTCCGGCGTCGATCATCGAGCGACGCATGTCGTCGTTGGCGAGCAGGTAGTTGACGCCCTTGGCGAGCATCTCGGTGTCGCGCACGATCTTGGCGCTGCCGTTCTTGGCGAGCATCTGGTAGGTCTCGCGGAAATTCTGCACATTCCCACCCGAAAGCACCGCGCAGCCGAGCATTGCCGGCTCGAGCGGGTTCTGGCCGCCTTCGGCGAAAAGCGAACGTCCGACGAAGGCGACTTCCGTCAGCCTCAGATAGAGCCCCATCTCGCCGATCGTGTCGCCGAGCAGAATGTCGACTTCCGGTGTGACCGGATCGCCGCGCGTGCGGCGCGCGACCCTCAAACCCTTTGCGACCAGGGCAGCCTCGATCGCGTCGCAACGCTCCGGATGGCGAGGAACGATGATCGTCAGCAGGCCGGTTCTCTCCTTCAGCGCCTGGTGAACGGTCCCGGCCGCATTCTCCTCACCCTCGAAGGTCGAGATCGCGGCCCAGGTCTTTCGTGCACCGATCTGCTGGCGGTATTCGCGCAGGTCCCGGGGGTCGTGCGGCGGCGCCTCGTTGTCCACCTTGAGGTTGCCGGAGACGGTGACCGGGAGCGCGCCGAGCGTGCGGAAACGCTCCGCATCGACATCGGACTGAGCGATGACGAGCGCGAGATTTTCGAAGAGAGCATCGGCAAGCGACGGCCGGCGCCTCCATCGGGCGAAGGTGCGGTCGGAAAGACGGCCATTGACCAGAACCTGCGGAATATGGCGTCTGCCGAGCTCGATGATCGTCATCGGCCAGATCTCCGATTCGGCGATGATCGCCAGATCCGGCTGCCAGTACTCCAGGAAACGGCTCACCGCCGGCTTGAAATCGAGCGGCACATACTGGTGCACGACGGCCGAGCCCAATCGCTCTGCAGCGACCCGCGCCGAGGTCGTCGTACCGGTGGTCAGCACCACCGCAATGCCGCGGCGACGGATCTCCTTGATCAGCGGAGTGACTGCATTCGTCTCTCCGACACTGGCGGCGTGGAACCAGACGAGAGGCCCCTGGGGACGGGGCGCACTGGCATAGCCGTAGCGTTCGCGCCGGCGTGCCGGGTCCTCCTTGCCCTTCGCCGCGCGGAGCGCAAGATAAGACCAGAAGAAGGGATAGACGGCCGTTCCGAGCCAGCGATAGCCGGAAAGCGCCAGCCTTGCGCTCAGGCTGCTCATGAACGCTCGTCCTCAGCTGCGCCCGACGCCGACGGCATTATTTGTTTTCCGGATCGAGCAGGCGATGCATGTGGACGATGAAGTAGCGCATATGCGCATTGTCGACGGTCATCTGCGCCTTGGCTTTCCAGGCGACATGCGCGCTCTCGTAGTCCGGGAAGATGCCGACGATATCCAGATTTTCCAGATCGCGAAACTGCACGTCGGTGAGCGTCGCCAATTCGCCGCCGAAGACGAGGTGCAGCCGTTGTTTTTTCTCGGAGTCGTGAGCCATCGAAGTTCCATCTGTGTTCTTATTGGTGTCGGGGTGGTTTGCGGCATTCGCCCCTAAAGGTCAATGGGGCTCAAGCGGCCTGGAGGCGGCGAGCAACGCCGGCAGCGCGGCACCCGAGGCGGCTCCCAGAACGCCGTGGGTGACGGTCGGGCGGTTGTAGAACAAGGGCTCGCCATCGAGACCGCAAAGCGCTCCGCCGGCGCGCGAAAGGATGAGGTCGGCGGCCGCCAAATCCCAATCATGCGAGTTCCGCTTGACGATCGTACCGTCGATGCGGCCATCCGCGATCATCGCAAGACGATAGGCGAGCGACGGCACATGCGACACACGCATCATTGTGTTGCGATAGGGCAATGCCAGCCTGCCCATCACATCCTCGGCCGCCGCCACCTTCAGAACCGCGCCGGATGCCGCCTCCCGCACGGCAATCGCCCTGCCGTTCTTCCGCGCTTCGCCGTCGCGGGTCGCCTGGAATATCTCGTTGAGGGAGGGTGCATAGAGAACACCGGCCACAGGCTGGCCACGGTGGACGATGGCGACGCTTACGCACCAGAGATCCTTGCCGGCGATGAAGGCCCGGGTGCCGTCGATAGGATCGACGACAAAGACCGTCTCGCGAACGAGACGGCTTTCGTCGTCGTCGGTCTCCTCCGAAAGCCAGCCATAGTCCGGCCGTGCAGCGAGCAGCCGCCCCTTGAGGATGTCGTTGGCGGCGAGATCGGCCTCGCTTACGGGGGAACGGCCCTCATTTTTCCAGCGAACATCCAATGTCTTGCGGAAATAACCGAGCGCAGTGTCGCCCGCCGCGACGGCTGCCGCGAGAATGAGTTCAAGGTCCTCGTCCCAGGCCGGGAGGATCGAAAGAGCTGTTTCTGACATGCAAATCCTTACACGCGGCGCTGTAGTGCAACGCACCGCCCACATTCATGTTCCCGCGAGTGTCATGCCTTCGATCGCAAGCGTCGGCGCGGCGATGCCGAACTTCCTGTCGATGTCGTCGGCCGGCGTCAGCGCCATGAACATCTGCTTGAGGTTGGAGGCGATCGTGACCTCGGAAACGGGATAGAGGATTTCACCGTTTTCGATCCAGAAGCCGGAGGCGCCGCGGCTATATTCGCCCGTCACCATGTTGACGCCCTGGCCGATGAGCTCGGTGACATAGAAGCCGGTGCCTACGCCGCGGATCAGGTCGTCGCGCGAGATGGAGCCGGGCTCGAGGGCGAGATTGGTCGAGGCCGGGTTGACCGCCGGCCCGCCGCGAACGCCGCGCCCGTTGGTTTCGAGGCCGAGCTCCCTGGCTGCGGACGTGGAGAGGAACCAATGGCACAGCACGCCATCCTCGACCATCGACAGTTTCGAGCCGCTGACCCCCTCCCCGTCGAAAGGACGCGAGGAGGCGCCGCGGACGATCAACGGATCGTCGGTAATGGCAATACCCGATTTCATGATCTGCTTGCCCATCATGTCGCGCAGGAAGCTCGTCTTGCGGGCGACCGACGCGCCGTTGATGGCTCCCGCGAGATGTCCGACGAAGCCGCGTGCGACGCGCGGATCAAAAACCACCGTCACGTTCTTCTGCGTCGCGACGCGGCGGGGGTTGACGCGCGCCGCCGCCCGCTCGCCCGCGACCCGGCCGATATCCTCGGCAGTGCGGAGCTCTTCAAAATAGAGGCGGCTGTCGAAGTCATAGTCGCGTTCCATCTTGGTGCCTTCGCCCGCGATCGCGCTTACGGAACAGCCGAAACGGGTGGCCATATAGGAGCCGGAAAAACCATGAGACGTGACGAGCACGAGCCCGCCCATGCCGGCCGATGCGCCGGCGCCGCTGGAATTGGTGACGCCGGCGACCGAAAGCGCGGCTCCTTCGGCGGCGAGCGCCGCCTCGGTGAGTGCTTCGGTCGATACGTCGCGAGTGTCGAAAAGTTCGAGATCCGGATAGGACTTCGCCAGGCGATCAGGGTCGGCGAGCGATGCATAAGGGTCTTCCGGGGAAGCCTTCGCCATCGCCACTGCACGCTCTGCCAGGATCTTCAAATCGAAGCCCGGATTGGCGGAAACGCTGGCGACGCGCCGCCCGACAAAGACCCGGAGCGAGAAATCGTCGCTCTCGGAAGCTTCCGTCGCCTCCACCTTGCCGAGCCGCACCGAAACGGAACGGGAGCGGCCACGCACCACCACTGCATCTGCGGCGTCCGCGCCGGCATGGCGGGCCCGATCGACAAGCTCGGCGGCGCGTTGCTCGAGGACGGCGGAATCGATCGTCTCAGACATGATTTTGGCCTTTCATTCCTGTCCCATTTATTGTGCACTGAAGCATGCATCAAGGGCATCATCGTGATTCCCGCCCCAGCAGCAAAATGATATGCGGCCGAATACGCCCTCTCCCACGGGCCCCCCGGCCGTTATAGCGGAAGCATCGAGCATGGAAACGACAACGATAATCTATTCGCAAGCGCTCATGCTGCTTGGCGGCGCCGTAATCGCAGCGCCGCTCTTCAAGCGTCTCGGGCTCGGCACCATCCTCGGCTATCTCGCCGCCGGCATCCTGATCGGTCCCGTGGCCCAGCAGATCACGGAAGGCGAAGAGATTCTGCATGTCTCCGAACTCGGCGTCGTGTTCCTGCTGTTCATCATCGGCCTCGAGCTGAAGCCGTCGCGGCTGTGGCAGATGCGGCGGGACATCTTCGGTCTCGGCACGGCACAGGTCATGATCACCGGCCTCGTTCTTTCGTTCCTGATCGCGTTCAGCGGCCTTCTGGAAGGCGCCGGCAGCATCGTCGCCGGCTTTGGCCTGGCGCTTTCTTCCACGGCCTTCGCCATGCAGATCCTGGAGGAGAACAACGATACCAACACGCGCTACGGCCAGCGCGCCTTCTCCATTCTCCTGCTCCAGGACCTGGCGATCGTGCCTCTGCTTGCGATCATTCCGCTGATGGCGGCGCAAGCGCCGGAGGACACGACCACGCCGATCGAGGACTTTGCGATCGCAATCGCCGCCGTCGCCGCGCTTTTCGCCGCCGGCCGCTACCTTCTCAACCCGCTCTTCCAGGTGATAGCGCGCACCGGCGCGCGCGACGTCATGATCGCAGCCGCGCTTCTCGTCGTGATGGGCGCGGCGACGATGATGCAGCTCGCCGGACTATCCATGGCGATGGGGGCCTTCCTTGCCGGCGTCTTGCTGGCGGAATCGTCCTATCGTCACGAGTTGGAGGCCGACATCGAGCCTTTCCGCGGTATCCTCCAGGCGCTGTTCTTCATGGCAGTCGGCCTGTCGCTCGAGCTCCACGTCGTGGCGGAGAACCTGCTGAACATCATCATCGCTGTGCCCGTACTGATGCTGGTAAAGAGCCTGGTCCTTTATGGGCTTTGCCGCGCCGCCGGCTCACGCTATAACGACGCCGTCCGCATCGGCCTGCTTCTGCCGCAGGGCGGCGAATTCGGCTTCGTGCTCTTTACCGCCGCCGCTGCGGCCGGCGTCTTCTCGCAAGCCACGTCCTCGCTGCTCGTCGCAATCGTCACGCTCTCCATGGCGCTGACACCCGTGGCTGCGATGCTCTCCAGGCGGCTGATGCACGAGCAGGACGAACTGGCCGACGAAATCGAAGAGGATTTCGAGGGCGCCGGCGCCGGCGCAGACGTTCTGATGATCGGTTTTTCCCGCTTCGCCCAGATCGCTTCGCAGATCCTGCTGGCCGGCGGCCGCGACGTAACGATCATCGACCATTCCGCGGCGCGCGTGCGTCAGGCGGCCACATTCGGTTTCCGCATCTATTTCGGCGACGGAACACGCCTGGACGTCTTGAGGGCGGCCGGGATCGAGAAGGCGAAGATCGTCGCCGTATGCACGCAGAAAAAGGAGGTCACGGACAAGATCATCGATCTCGTCCATGCCGAATACCCGAATGCCCGCATTTTCGCCCGCTCCTACGACCGCCTGCACACGCTGGAACTGCGCGCGCGGGGTGTCGACTACGAACTGCGCGAAACGTTCGAGTCTGGTCTGCTTTTCGGCCGCAAGACGCTCGAGGCGCTCGGCGTGAACGGCGACGAAGCCATTGGCATCATGGACGATATCCGCCGCCGCGACGAGGCAAGACTGGTGCTGCAGGAAGCGGAGGGCATAACCGCCGGCCGCGACATGCTGCATTCAAGGCCCGTCCGGCCGGAACCGCTGGTAAAGCCGAAGCGTGAGGTCACTCAGCCCGGCGATGCTCTGCCGGAGATTGTCAACGGGGACGAGGCGCTGGAAAAGGCGGAGTGATCCCTGTTGCCGCACTCTGGACGGGCCGCAGGAAGCATCAAATGGCGCTGAGCATCAAGCATACCGAAACCGAGCAGTTTGCCCGCACACTTGCCCGGCGGACAGGGGAATCCATTACGCTTGCCACCAAGCGCGCTGGAAGAACGATTGCGCCGAACAGATATCGCTGCCAAGCGCGCGGCTCTTCTGGAAGATCTGGAGGCCATTCAACGCCGCTGGAATGCTCTGCCCGTCCTCGACAGCCGTAACTCCGACGACATCATCGGTTATGATGACGACGGAATCCCCTCATAATGGTCATCGACACATCCGCCATTGCGGCGATTGCCTTCAATGAAGAGGAAGCCGGAAGTTTTCGCGAGAAAATGCCGGACGGTCCGGCCGGGCAAGCCCTCGCCGGCCTAAATCCCCTTCTTCCACCGGTCGATGCGTTCTGCCAGCGCTCGCTTCACCTCGTCCTTGGTCCCGCTGGTGGCGGCAAGCAATTCCTGGGCGCGCAGGAAATCGAGCACGCGGAACCGCCCGACATCGGGACGCAGGAGAATATCCGGCGCGCCGGCCTGCATCTTCATGGTGATGATCGACTGCATCATCAACTGGGTCGCGCCGAACAGGCTGTCGATACGGCTCGGGATCGTCTCGCCGTCGCCATCCGGCCCGCCGACGACATCAACGGCGACGACGATATCTGCCAGCCCGCGCAGGTGGTCGAAGGGGATCGGATTATAGATGCCGCCGTCGATCATCACCCGGCCGTCGATCTTCACCGGCATGAAGACCGCCGGCAGGGCGCAGGAGGCAGCGAGCGCCTTGTAGAGGTCGCCGCTTTCGCATACCCGCTCCGTCTGCCCGTAATAGTCCGTGACGATGATTTTCAGGGGGAGTGCCAGATCGGAGAAGCGGAGAGGCACCGCCTCGGGCAGGAAGGCCTTCAGCACGCGCTCTATATTGAACTGGCCGACGCGGAAGCCGCTCGCCACAGCCTCGGCAAGACTGGTCGGCCTCAATCGCCAAAGGCGGTTGAGCACCTCCCCACGCCGGCCGACGGTCGCAAGCACGTGTTCGCGGATTTCCTTCCCGCTCATGCCGGCGGCCACGCCCGCGCCCATGAGCGCACCGATCGACGAACCGGCGACGACTGCCGGCCGGAGCCCCATCTCGTCGAGCGCCTCGATGACATGGATGTGGGCAAGTCCGCGCGCACCGCCGCCGCCGAGAGCAAGCGCGAGGGTCGGCTCTCCCTCGCTGCCCGCGGCTTTGCGTATCGTGGATAGGTTCTGCTCCATCGCCACCTCCGTCATGGGTCATCCTGCACGACCGGCAGGCCGAGATCACGCGGAATCTTAGCCGCTCCGGCCGACCTTGCGCCGCTCTCAGACGCCTCGGAAGCGAAGAAAATGCATGAGCGTGTCGCCGAAGGCGCGTTCATCGACCGATTCGAAACTTTCGGGAAACTGCGGCCGCACGTCCGCGCGTTCCTCCAGGATTGCAAGGGCACCCGGAACGAGCCAGCCGCCGCGCGCGGCCGCGCTCAGAGCGCGTTCGCCGAGGCTCTTGCCATAGGGCGGGTCTGCGAAGACCAGATGAAACGGCTCCATCGTCCCGACCGGCCCGAGATCCGTCGCGTCGCGGCGAAAGACCTTGGCCCGGCCCTGAAGGCCGAGCGCCTCGATATTGATGCGCAACAGCCCGCGTCCCTCGGCCCCTTGCTCGACGAAGAGAACCTGGCGGCAACCGCGCGATAGCGCCTCGAGCCCGACGGCCCCCGTGCCCGCGAAAAGATCGAGAACGCGCGTTCCGTCAAGCGCCTCTGGATAGGCGTGGCTCAGGATGTTGAACAGGCTCTCGCGCGTGCGGTCCGTGGTCGGGCGGATATCGTCCGATTTCGGCGCGGCCAGCGTGCGGCCGCGAAACTCTCCACCGACGATGCGCACGGCCGCCTAATTCCCCCTGCCCTGCGGCCCCTTGCCCGGCGGCTTACCGCCGCCCGGACGATTGCCGGGCTTGCCGCCACCCGGACGACCGCCGGGCTTGCCTCCAGCGGGTCTGCTGCCGGCGGGCTTTCCGGGCCGCGGGCCGGACGAGCGATGGGGGGCCGCCTTTCCGGAAGCCGGCTTTGCAGCAACCGGTTTGCCGCCGGCGTTCGCGCGTGGCCGGTCGCCAGCAAAGCTCTTCTTGCCGTCGCCACGCGGCGGCCGAGCGCTCTCCTTGCGTCCTTCGGACGAGGTGCGGTCGTCGGCCGGGCGGGCCGCTCGCTCGCCATTGGGCCGGCGCGGCGGCCGGTCGCCATGGTCGCGGGATTTCCGCTCCGCGCTTTCGAGCGGTCGACGCCTCTCGAAGCCGCCGGCGCCCGCGGCGTCCTTGCGACCGGCGGATTTACCCGCCTTGCCCTGGCGTTCCGCATCGAAGCCGCCCTCCGCTTTCGCCGCAGTGTCCTTCGCGCGATCGCGGCGTTTACCTTCTGCAGGCGCACGCCGTGCCGCCTTCGGCGACAGCTCGTCCTCCGCTGCCTTCGGCTTTTTCTCGACGGTCGGACGCGCACCCGGCGCCATCCAGACGTTGGAAGATCGATTGCGTCGGACTGGCGGGCGCGCCGGACGCTCCTCCGGCTTCCCGCGGCTGCGGCCGCGTTCGTTCGGGCGACTATCGTCGCGGCGGGTATCGAGGCGGGCAAGAGCACGCTCGCGCTTGTCCTCGGCCTTCTCGCGCTTGCTGCCCCATTCCGCCTTGCCGTGAGCGGCGGCCTCCGCTTCGGGCTCGGCAGCAGCCGGCTGGTCGTTATAGATCGGCGCGTCGAAATTCGCCTTGGAGTCGGCGATCAGCCGGGGCCCTAGCTGTTCGCGCAGCGTGCGGCCGCGTATTTCCTGAACCTGGCCGATCGGCAGCTCGCCGAGCTGGAACGGACCGTAGGAGATGCGGATCAGCCGGTTGACGTCGAGGCCAAGCGCGCCAAGGACATTCTTGATCTCACGGTTCTTGCCTTCCCGCAGGCCCATGGTGATCCAGACGTTCGAACCTTGCACCCGATCCAGCGTCGCCTCGATCGCTCCGTAAAGAACGCCTTCTACCGCGATGCCCTCCTTCAGACGGTCGAGCGCCTCCTGATCGATTTCCCCGTGCGCCCGCACGCGATAGCGGCGCAGCCAGCCGGTCGATGGCAGCTCGAGCACCCGGGCAAGCCCGCCGTCGTTCGTCAGGAGCAGCAGGCCCTCGGTATTGATGTCGAGGCGACCGACCGACAGAACGCGCGGCAGATCCTCGGGAAGGTTCTCGAAGACCGTCGGACGGCCTTCCGGATCCGCATTGGTCGTCACGAGGCCGCCCGGCTTGTGATAGAGCCAGAGACGCGTCCGTTCGATGCCGCGGATCGGATGACCGTCGACCTCGATCCTGTCGGCGAGCGTCGCATTGACGACCGGCGTGTCGAGCACGACGCCGTTGAGGCTGACCCGCCCTTCCATGATCATTCGCTCGACGTCGCGACGCGATGCGACGCCTGCGCGTGACAGGATCTTCGAGATCCGTTGCGGCTCGCCCGCACCGGCGGACGCCGCCGGACCACTGCCGGCTGCCCGTGCCGCGGGCTTCTCGCTGCCGGAATGAGGTTTCTTGTCGCGCCCCTTGGCCTTGCCGCCGGGCCTCGTGGGCTTGTCTTTGGATGTCATTTGTGTTGCCTGCCTTTTGCGGCTGTCCTATCAGGTCGTAGGCCGTGGGTTAAGAGGAAATTATCGAACGAACAATGGCAGAAACGGCGCGCTTCATGCAGGCGGCCCTTCAGGAGGCCCGAAAGGCGGCGGCACGCGGCGAAGTGCCGATCGGCGCCGTCGTCGTGCTCGACGGCAAGATGATCGCCGCGGCCGGAAACCGCACCCGCGAACTCAACGACATCACCGCCCATGCGGAGATCGAGGCCGTTCGCCACGCCGCGGCGGCCGTCGGCGGCGAGCGTCTTTCGGGAGCCGATCTCTATGTCACGCTCGAGCCCTGCACCATGTGTGCGGCCGCGATCTCCTTCGCTCGCATCCGCCGCCTCTATTATGGCGCGGAGGATCCGAAAGGCGGCGCGGTCGACAACGGCGTCAGGTTCTATGCTTCTCCCACCTGCCACCACGTGCCGGATGTCTATTCAGGTCTTGCCGAGCGGGAGGCCGCCGACATTCTGCGCGAATTCTTCGCCAGCCGGCGTTAAAAAGTACCTCGGGGAAAACTGTATAGCGATTTCCCGAGGGCGCGTGACGTGTCAGCCCGCTGCGAACGCTTCCAGCCCCTTGCCGGCGAGCCGGTAACGCGTCCATTCCGACATGGGCTCCGCGCCGACGGCCTCATAGACGCGGATGGCGGGCTCGTTCCAGTCAAGCACGCTCCACTCGAAGCGGCCGCAGCCTTCCGCGACTGCCGTCCGCGCCAGGTGCTTCAGCAGCGCCTTGCCGGCGCCCGAGCCCCTAAACTCCGGCGAGACGTAAAGATCCTCCAGATAAAGCCCCTTGCGTGCCTGCCAGGTGGAATAGCTGTAGAACCAGATGGCAAAGCCCGCGGGCTTGCCGTCGGCCTCGCAGATCACGGCGCGCGCGACGGCATCGGCTCCGAAGAGCGACTCGTGCACGCGCTCGACGGTCGCCTCGACCTCCTGCGGCGCCTTTTCGTAAGTTGCGAGTTCCGTGATGAAACGGAGGATCGTAGCAACGTCACCGGGAACGGCATCGCGAATGCTGATAGCCATGGCTTAGAGCCCTTCAGGACCAATTCCAAAACTTGGATGCGAGCGGAACCGCGCGCACTGTCTCATTCCGCTCTAAAACGGCCAGTACCACTTGCTTCCGGAGTTCTTGATCTGCGCCTCCTTCTTGCGGCGGCGAGCCTTGTCCTTTTCAGGTTCACCGAGATCGGCTTCGGAACCCTCCGGCAGACGGCGGTATTCGAGCGGCGGGTCGCTCAGGAAGCGGCGCTTGTCCGAATAGGCGCCCTGCTCGATCTTGCGCGCCTCACGATAGGCCTCCTGCTGCTCCTTGGCCGAAAGGCGGCGGCCGTTGGCATTCGCTTTCGCCAGCGGCGAGACGTAGTTGGGATCGTTCTTGTTGGCGTCCGCCTCTTCGCGCAGACGCGCGCGCGTCTCTTCGGGAGACTCGACCCAGGCCGGGTTGGCCTCGCGGCTTGCGAGCGACTGCTGCGGCTCGACCAGAGCGGTCTGCTGCTGTTGCGGCGGCAGCACCAAACCGGGGCGCGGCTGATACTTGACCGGATCCTTCTTCGCGGGAGCGAGGCTGACCGCGCTGCCGAGGTCGTCGAGCAAATGCTCGCCAGCCGTCTTGTCCGTGCCGTAGGTCGGGCCGCCGATGCAGCCGGAAAGCAACAGGCCTCCCGCCAGGATGGCGGCAATGCCGGCGGCCACTCGCAACTCTCGCGTCATTCCCATGAAATTCCTTCCAGCCGGCCGCGTCTCGCATGAAACGGCCATTCAGCGCCCCATGGCGGAAAAATCCGCCAAATTTCGGGCAGGTTTTACCGGATGAAGAGCCTGAGTGCAATTCACCCGGTAAACCGATCGATTACGGCTTGAAGCCGAGCTCCCGCAGGGCGGCCGCGTCGCGCGCGGAGACGTCCGGATAGAGCGGATCGGACCCGACATCGGTGGTGATTCGCCAGGAGCGGGCGCATTTGAGGCCCTCGGCTAGTTTCGGTACGACGCTGACTTTCGCGACGTCCGGCAGCCTGAACGCATCCTGCGGGCCGTCGCCGCCGTCGACTTCGATTGCCGAGGTGATGCAGATCTCGGCGAAGTCCTGGCCGCTGAGCGCCTGGAGCAGATCCGGATCGGCGACATGGACGGCCGGCGCCGCCTCCAGCGAAGAGCCTATGCGCTTTTCCTTGCGCTCGATCTCGAGTGCACCGGTCACCACCTTGCGGACTTCGCGGATCTTCCGCCACTTCTCGGCGAGCGCGTCGTCGCGCCATTCCGCCGGGACCGTTGGGAACTGTTCGAGATGCACGGAGACTGCTTGCGGGTTGCGCGAAAGCCAGGCCTCCTCCGCGGTGAAGGGCAGCATGGGTGCAAGCCAGGTTACCAGGCAATCGAAAAGAGTGCGGATGACCTGCAGGGCCGCGCGGCGGCGCAGCGACGAAGGTGCGTCGCAGTAAAGCGCATCCTTGCGGATATCAAAATAGAAGGCCGAGAGTTCGACATTCGAGAAATCGACGAGCGCCCGGGCGATCCTCTTGAAGTCGAAGGCGTCGTAGCCTTCGCGCACCAGCCGGTCGAGTTCAGCAAGACGATGCAGCATCAGCCTTTCGAGTTCCGGCATGTCGGAAAGTGCCACGGCCTCGCCCTTGTCGTGGGCGAGCGTGCCGAGCATCCAGCGGATCGTGTTGCGCAGCTTGCGGTATGCGTCGATGTTCGTCTGGATGATGGTCTTGCCGAGGCGCTGATCTTCCCAATAGTCCGTCGTCATGACCCAGAGGCGCAGGATGTCGGCGCCTGCATCCTTCATCACCTCCTGGGGCGTGACGGTATTGCCCTTCGACTTCGACATCTTCTCGCCCTTCTCATCCATGGTGAAACCATGGGTGATGACGGCGTTGTAGGGCGCGCGACCGCGCGTCGCGCAGCTTTCGAGCAGCGAGGAATGGAACCACCCGCGGTGCTGGTCGGAGCCTTCGAGGTATACGTCGGCCGGCCATTTCAGGTCCGGACGGTCCTCCAGCGTGAAGGTGTGCGTCGAGCCGGAATCGAACCATACGTCGAGGATGTCCGTGACCTGGTGCCAGCGGGCATGGTCGTGGTCGTTGCCGAGGAAGCGCTCTTTCGCGCCTTCGGCGAACCACGCGTCCGCTCCTTCCTTTTCGAAGGCGTCGAGGATGCGGGCATTGACCTCGTCGTCTACCAGGATTTCGCCTTCATCGTCGGCGAAGATCGCGATCGGCACACCCCAGGCGCGCTGGCGCGAAAGCACCCAGTCGGGGCGCTGCTCGATCATCGCCCGGAGACGGTTCTGGCCGGCGCCGGGCACGAAGCGGGTTCCGTCGATCGCGTTCAACGCGCGCGAGCGCAGCGTCGTGCCGTCGCCGAAATCCTTGTCCATGGTCACGAACCATTGCGGCGTATTGCGGAAGATGACCGGCTTCTTCGACCGCCAGGAATGCGGATAGGAATGCTTCAACCGGCCGCGCGCGAAGAGTGCGTGACGGCCGATCAGAGCCTTGATGACGCGCTCATTGGCGTCACCCTTCTTGCCCTTGTCGTCGATGACACGGCCGGCGCCGCCTTCCGCATCCGGACCGAAACCGGGGGCGTCGGCGGTGAAATAGCCGGCGTCGTCGACCGGGAACGGGATCGTGGACGAGATGCCGCGTTCCTCGAGGAGACGGACATTGTCCATCCATGCCTCGAAGTCTTCGCGACCATGGCTCGGCGCCGTGTGGACGAAGCCGGTGCCGGCATCGTCGGTGACGTGCTCGCCATCGAGGAGCGGCACGCTGAAGGCGTAGCCTCCGCCGAGGCCGTGGAGCGGATGGGCGCAAGTGATCGCCGCCAGTTCGCCCGCTTCGACATCGCGTACGAAATTGAACGTGACTTTCGCCTTGGCCGCCGACTCGTCCGCCAGGCGCTTGGCGAAGATCAGCCTCTCGCCCGGCTGCGGGCCGTAGTCGTTCTCGGCGGTCGCGACCTCATAGAGTCCATAGGCGTATCGCGACGAATAGGCGATCGCGCGGTTGCCGGGGATCGTCCAAGGGGTCGTCGTCCAGATGACGACAAAGGCGCCGGCAAGCGCTTCGGGCCACTCGGTCACCGGGAACTTTACCCAGATCATATCGCTTTCGACGTCGGCATATTCGACCTCGGCCTCGGCAAGTGCGGTACGCTCGACGACGGACCACATGACCGGCTTTGAGCCGCGATAGAGCTGACCCGACTTGGCGATCTTCATCAGCTCGCCGGCGATGCGCGCTTCCGCGTGGAAGTTCATCGTGGTGTAGGGGTTTTCGAAGTCGCCCTCGATGCCGAGGCGCTTGAATTCCTCGGTCTGAATCCCGATCCAGCCGCTGGCGAATTCACGGCATTCCTTACGGAATTCGTTGACCGGCACCTCGTCCTTGTTCTTGCCTTTCTCGCGGTACTTTTCCTCGATCTTCCACTCGATCGGAAGACCGTGGCAGTCCCAGCCCGGCACGTAATTGGCATCGAAGCCGCGCATCTGGAACGAGCGGTTGATCACATCCTTGAGGATCTTGTTCAGCGCGTGGCCGATATGGATGTTGCCGTTGGCATAGGGAGGGCCGTCGTGCAGGACGAACTTCTCGCGGCCGGCAGCGGACGCGCGGAGCTTTTTGTAAAGCTCCATCTTCTGCCAGCGGGCGACGGTCTCCGGCTCCTTCTGCGGCAGGCCGGCCCGCATCGGAAAGTCCGTCTGCGGCAGGTAAAGAGTGGAAGAATAGTCGATCTTTTCAGCGGTCTCGGTCATGGTTTTCGCATTCGTCTTTTCCGCGCGGGGCAGTCACGCAGGCGGAAGGGTTCGGTAATCTCGAAGATGAATGGGGGCGTTGAAACGCCGAAATCCCGGACCTTCCGGCGCAGACTAGAGCGCGCGGAAAGCCGGGCCAATAATTCGCTGATCGATGATCACTCGATGGAACCGGGTCATGTGGCCGGTTCTTTAAGGCGTTTTCCGTCTTTTGAAAAGGTCCGCCGGCCGCACATGCCCGAAATCTTTGACGCATCGGGTGGCACAGGCCCTGCCGCCGCTCAGGCGAAATTGAGCCCGCGGTCGATCTCGCTCAGGGGCTGAACGCCCGCAAGCAGCCCGCGCGCCTCGCTCTCGTCCTTGCGCATTTGAACCATCAATGGCTCCAGACCGTCGAACTTGAGTTCGTCGCGCAATCGGCCGAAGAAGGATACCGCACAGATCTCGCCGTAGAGATCCGCGGAGAAATCGAAAACGAAGGTCTCCAGCAGGGCTTCGCCGTCGCTGTCGACAGTCGGGCGACGGCCGAAGCTTGCGACACCATCATGGAGCGACCCGTCCGCCCTGCGGAAACGCACCGCATAGATGCCGCTTTTCAGCTCCGCCTCGGGCGGCAGGCGCATGTTCGCCGTCGGATAGCCGAGCGTGCGGCCGAGCTTCTTGCCGTCGATGACCTCGGCTTCGACCGTGTAGCGATAGCCAAGCAGCCCGGCCGCGTGCGAAACGTCGCCCTCGGCAAGCAGCGAGCGAATAAAACTCGAGGAAATGACGGCGGCGTTTTCGTCGCGGAAGGCATCCACGAGCGTCACACCGAATCCCTCGCGCTCCCCGGCCGCCATCAGGAAGGCCGGCCCGCCTTCCCGCCCCTTGCCGAAATGGAAATCGAAACCCGTGACGACATGGGAGGCATGCAGCCATTCGCGAAGGATGCTATGAATGAAGTCGGAGGCCGAAAGCTCCGAAAAGCTCCGGTCGAAAGGATATTCGATGACGGCACCGAAGCCCATTCCCTCGAGGATGCGGGCTTTCAGCGGTGCCGGGGTGAGGCGGAATACGGGCGTGTCGGGCCGGAACACGGTACGCGGATGCGGCTCGAAGGTGAGCACGAGCGCCGGAACGGCTCGCTTCACCGCCTCCTCCAGCGCGCGGTTCAGCACCGACTGATGGCCGCGGTGCACGCCGTCGAAATTGCCGATCGCGACGACACCGCCGCGAAGATGTCGGGGCAGCGGATCGCGGGTCTCGTTGCGGTGAAAAACGGTCATGCCGATCGTCCCGTCATGCCAGCCGCGGCATCCACCATTTCGGCTGAGCCCCATTCTGCCTCAGAAAGGCCATGAGCCTCGCTTCGTCGGTGCGGCTTTCGTGCATGTATTCCTGCGCATGGATGCCCGCGCTGATGTAGAGCAGGTCGAAGCCGGCGTCCTGCGCGCCCTTGACGTCGGTCGGCATCCCGTCACCGATGGCGATGACGCGCGAAGGATCGAAAGCACCCCTGGCGGCCCTGGCCTCCGCGAGAGCGGCGCGATAGATCGAAATATAGGGCTTGCCGGCAATGCGGGCCTCGCCGCCGAGCTCTTCATAGAGTTTGGCGATGGCACCGGCACAGGGGATGAGCCTATGTCCGCGCTCCACGACAAGATCGGGGTTGGCGCAGATGAATGGTATTTTCCGCTTGGCGAGCCCCGTCAGCGTCGCGCGGTAGTGCTCGGGCGTCTCGGTCTCGTCATCGTAGAAGCCGGCACAGACGATCGTCTCGGCCTCGTCGGCGGATACGATCTCGGTGGCGAGCCCTTCAAGCAGCGGCAGATCCCGGTCGGCCCCGATAAAGAAGATGCGTTTGTCGGCCGCCGCAATCAGCGACTGCGTCACGTCGCCGGAGGTGACGATACGGTCATAGGCTTCGTCGGGGACGCCGAGGCCGCGGATCTGCACCGTGACGCCCGGATGCGGCCGGGGTGAATTGGTGATGAGAACGACGGTCAGCCCCTGGGCGCGCGCCTCGGCAAGCGCTTCGCAGGCGGATGCAAAGGCTTGAACGCCGTTGTGAAGCACACCCCAGACGTCGCAAAGGACCACGTCGTAGCGACCGGCGATTTCCCGAAAACTGTTGATCCTGACGGCCATGCTGGCTTCCTGCAAACTCGGCTTTCCGGCTGACATCGCAAGGATGTGGCAAGAATACAAGCCTCACTCCGAGAAAAACGCGGCGCTTCCCAAGGTTTTAAAGCTGTGCCAGGAAAAGCTGAGACGCGGGATAAGGGCGGAAAACCGCACACACTTTTCCTCATCCCGCTCTAGAAAAGCGCGAGCAGCCCGCCGGCCGCCGCGCAGATCGCCAGCGTCTGGAATATCCCGCGTTTCCACCAAAGCAGCGAGGCCGCCGCCAGGATCGTCAGGAACAACGCAACAGGATCGAGCGTCGCCAGGTCCGGATAGGGAAGCGAAACCGGCCCCGCCTCCAGCCGCTCCACGCGTCCGAAGAGCACGTGGAGGCCGAACCAGACCGCGAGGTTGAGGATGACCCCGGCAACCGCTGCCGAGATCGCCGACAGGGCGCCGGAGAGCGCGACATTGGCGCGCAGCCGTTCGACATAGGGCGCGCCGAGGAATATCCAGAGGAAGCATGGAACGAATGTCACCCAGGTGGCGAGCGTGGCGCCGAGGATGCCGGACGTCAGCGCGTCGACGCCGACCGGCGCGCGGAAAGCACCCATGAAGCCGACAAATGCGAGCACGAGAACCAGCGGCCCTGGCGTCGTCTCCGCCAAAGCGAGACCGTCCACCATCTCGCCGGGTCTGAGCCATTGATAAGTCTCGACCGCCTGCTGTGCGACGTAGGAAAGCACCGCATAAGCGCCGCCAAAGGTGACGACCGCCATTTGCGAAAAGAAGAGGCCGATGTCGGTATAGACGTTTGCTCCGCCCACGACGGCCGCTATGAAGACGAAAGGCGCGAGCCAGAGGGCACCCCAGACCAGGACGACCGCCGCCGCCCTCCTAAAGGTGGGCTTTTGCTCCGGGAAATCCGATCCGATGACGGAAGGCAGATCGGGTGCTTTCGCGCGGTGGCCGTTTTCCCGCCCCGAGGGCGCCTGGCGGGCGGCAAGATAGCCGAGGACGCCTGCCGAAATGACGACGAGCGGGAACGGCAGCGCGAAAACGAAGAGCGCCAGGAAAGCGAGCAATGCAAGGAGGCGATCGAAGCCGGTACGCAGGGCGCGACGGGAAAGCCGTACCAGCGCATCGATGACGATCGCCAGAACCGCCGCCTTCAGACCGTAAAAGAGGCTCGCGAGCCAGTTCGTCTCCTGGAACAGGGCATAGGCGGAGGAAAGCGCGAGAATGACGAAAAATCCGGGGATCACAAAAAGCGTGCCCGCCACGACGCCGCCGCGCGTGCCGTGCAGCAGCCAGCCGATATAGGTGGCGAGCTGCTGCGCCTCCGGGCCGGGCAGCAGCATGCAATAGTTCAGCGCGTGCAGGAAACGGCTTTCCGAAATCCAGCGACGCTCCTCGACCAGCTCCCGATGCATCAGCGCGATCTGGCCTGCCGGGCCGCCGAAACTGAGAAAGCCTATCTTGGCCCAGACCTTCGCCGCTTCCGCGAAGGACGGATGCGCGGGCACGGCATCCACGGCTGTCTGCTCGTTCACGTGCGTTTCCCCTTGCCGCCATGCGATACCCAATCGTGCTTTTCCTGGGTTGCATCCCGCGCCCACCTATAGAGGGCATCATAAAGCGGCATCCCCGCCTCCAGCTGTTCGAGATCATCGGCGTACATGCGCGACAGGCCGAGCGAAACGGCAAGCAATCCGGCCGCCTCCGGCTCCAGGTCGCGCCTGTCCGTGTCGGCGCCGCGGACGATACGGGCCACATGCTCCAGCGCCGGGAACGAGAGACCGAATTCCTTGACCATCGTGTCGAAGGTACATTCCTCGCCGCGATGGCTCCAGAAGACGCCCTCGATGTCGAAGGGTGTCGCACCGAAGCGCTCGCCGACCGCCTCGACCTCCGCCGGCGTGACAAAAAGAAACCTGGCACGCGGATCGACGAAGCGCCGGATCAGCCAGGGGCAGGCTATGCGGTCGATCTTCGGCCGCGATCGGGTTACCCAGACGGAGCCCCCCGAAGGGGCTGCATTCGGGAGGCTTGCGACCGGAACGAGCGGCAGTCCCGCGGCCCGCCACGCTTCGATACCGCCGTCGAGTATCTCCGCAGCCGCGCCTGAATGACGCAGCCACGCGGCGGCACCCTCGCTGAGCTTGCCACCATGCCTGCAGAGCACGACAACCCAGCGGCCGCGGTATTCCTCGGCCCATTGCGGCACGTGCACATGGGCGCGATGGAAGGAGCCCGGCACGAGATGGTGATCGGCTGCGAAGTCGTCGTCATCGCGCACATCGATAAGGACGGGTGCCCTGGGAGTACCGACGAGACGAGCGAGTTTCTCGGATGAGATGGAGTTGAACGATGCCATGATACGACGTCCTTTAGATTGCTAGCGGACGCGAAATTCCGGCATGGCGCCTCGTGAGGCATTCGCTTACCCCATGGCATTCATCAAACAAAAGTGCGCCCGGTCTGTCAACGATCATGGCCGGCAAAAATTCTCTGAGCCAATCCTTGACTCATTTCACAGCCAAGCTTATCTCGGCTGGCGCTAGCACTCGCTTGATATGAGTGCTAACACCCATCTGGCGGGTCCATCCGTGATCCGCAGTGTCATTTGATCGAGGGATTAGACAATGGCAAGCACCAATTTCCGTCCGCTGCACGACCGCGTTGTCGTCCGCCGCGTCGAGTCTGAAGAAAAGACCAAGGGCGGCATCATCATTCCGGACACCGCTAAGGAAAAGCCGCAGGAAGGCGAAATCGTGGCTGTCGGTTCGGGTGCCCGTGACGAAAGCGGCAAGGTTGTGCCGCTCGACGTGAAGGCAGGCGACCGCATCCTGTTCGGCAAGTGGTCCGGCACCGAAGTCAAGATCAACGGCGAAGACCTTCTGATCATGAAGGAAGCCGACATCATGGGCGTGATCGGCTGATCGGCCGGCAACCCTTCAAACTTCCGCAATTTGAAACCGGACCAGTTCCGGAATTTCGAAACCAGGAGCTTTCAAAATGGCAGCTAAAGAAGTCAAGTTCGGCCGCAGCGCGCGCGAAAAGATGCTGCGCGGCGTCGACATCCTCGCCGACGCAGTCAAGGTGACGCTCGGCCCGAAGGGCCGCAACGTCGTTATCGACAAGTCGTTCGGCGCGCCGCGCATCACCAAGGACGGCGTTTCCGTCGCCAAGGAGATCGAACTCGAAGACAAGTTCGAGAACATGGGCGCCCAGATGGTCCGCGAAGTCGCTTCGAAGACCAACGACATTGCCGGCGACGGCACGACGACTGCAACCGTTCTTGCCCAGGCGATCGTTCGCGAAGGCGCGAAGGCCGTTGCCGCCGGCATGAACCCGATGGACCTGAAGCGCGGTATTGACCTTGCTGTCGCCGAAGTCGTCAAGGACCTGCTCGCCAAGGCCAAGAAGATCAACACCTCGGACGAAGTCGCCCAGGTTGGAACGATTTCGGCAAACGGCGAAAAGCAGATCGGCCTCGACATTGCGGAAGCGATGCAGAAGGTAGGCAACGAAGGCGTCATCACGGTTGAAGAAGCCAAGACCGCCGAGACCGAGCTCGAAGTCGTCGAAGGCATGCAGTTCGACCGCGGCTACCTGTCGCCCTACTTCGTCACCAACCCGGAAAAGATGGTCGCCGACCTCGAAGACGCTTTCATTCTCCTTCATGAGAAGAAGCTCTCCAACCTTCAGGCGATGCTCCCGGTTCTCGAAGCCGTCGTGCAGACCGGCAAGCCGCTCCTCATCATCGCTGAAGACGTCGAAGGCGAAGCACTCGCAACGCTCGTCGTCAACAAGCTGCGTGGCGGCCTGAAGATCGCTGCCGTCAAGGCCCCGGGCTTCGGCGACCGCCGCAAGGCCATGCTCGAAGACATCGCCATCCTGACGGGCGGCACGGTGATCTCGGAAGACCTCGGCATCAAACTCGAAAGCGTCACGCTCGACATGCTCGGCCGCGCGAAGAAGGTTTCGATCACCAAGGAAAACACGACGATCGTCGACGGCGCCGGCCAGAAGTCCGACATCGAAGGCCGCGTCGCTCAGATCAAGGCCCAGATCGAAGAAACCACCTCCGACTACGACCGTGAGAAGCTGCAGGAGCGCCTTGCCAAGCTCGCCGGCGGCGTCGCCGTCATTCGCGTCGGCGGTGCGACGGAAGTCGAAGTGAAGGAAAAGAAGGACCGCATCGACGACGCCCTCAACGCGACGCGCGCTGCAGTTCAGGAAGGTATCGTACCGGGCGGCGGTGTTGCCCTGCTGCGTTCTTCGGTCAAGATCACCGTCAAGGGTGAAAACGACGATCAGGATGCCGGCGTCAACATCGTTCGCCGCGCTCTGCAGTCTCCGGCACGTCAGATCGTTGAAAACGCTGGCGACGAAGCATCCATCGTCGTCGGCAAGATCCTCGAGAAGAACACCGACGACTTCGGCTACAACGCTCAGACCGGCGAATATGGCGACATGATCGCCATGGGCATCATCGACCCGGTCAAGGTCGTTCGCACCGCGCTGCAGGACGCAGCCTCGGTCGCTTCGCTGCTCATCACCACCGAAGCCATGATTGCCGAACTGCCGAAGAAGGACGCTCCGGCAATGCCTGGCGGCATGGGCGGAATGGGTGGAATGGACATGATGTGATAAGGCGACAGCCTTAGCACGATCCATCTGGATCTGAAGGGCGGCTCTCGAGCCGCCCTTTTTGTTTTATAGTGCTGGAGCGCATGCGGCCAGCAGCACCCCCCTCTGCCATGCCGGGCATCTCCCCTTGCCGGTCTCCCTTTGCCGGGAAGATGGCCGGCATGGCAGAGGGGTAGCACGGCTGCTAAGCCAGCAATGCCTTGAGATCGACCTGCGGATCCGCCAGAAGTGCGCGGTCCGGCGTCGCCCCTGCCTCGAGAAGTTTCTTCCCCGTCACATAGGCTTTGGCGTCGTTGATCGCATCGACCGCGATAAGCCTCCCCTGGCGGAAATACCAGACCGAGACGCTGCCCTCGCGCTGGCCCTGGCGGACAAGCGTTTCGTCGTGGCCTAGGCCGAAGCCGGCGATCTGCAGTTTGACGTCGTACTGGTCGGACCAGAACCAGGGCTTCGGGTCGTAGGGATCGGTGCTGCCCGCGAGAACCGCGGCAACTGCTTCCGCCTGATCGACGGCATTCTGCACGGACTCGAGGCGAATGCGCATGCCGTCCCACGGCAGGACGGCGCAGTCGCCCATGGCGAAGACCGTCGGATCGGAGGTCCGGCCATGGCTGTCGACGACAATGCCGTTCGCGGTTTCGATGCCGGCGTCGTGCGCCAGCGCATCATTCGCCGCTACGCCAATGCCGACGATCACAATATCGACGGGAATGACGGAGCCGTCGGAGAGTTCCGCCGCCGTCACGCGGCCGTTGTCGCCGATCAGACGATGGAGCCCCGTGCGTTCACGTATATCGACGCCGTGCGAGCGGTGGATTTCGCGGACGATCGTTGAGGTGGCGGCGGAGGCGACGCGCTGAAGGATCCGATCGGCCATTTCGATGACCGTGACCTCGAGCCCCGAAGTCCGGGCAACCGCCGCAGCCTCGAGGCCGATATAGCCGCCCCCGACGACCAGCACGCGCCGGCCGGGCTGCATCTCCTCTGCCAGTCGATCGGCATCGCGGAAATCGCGTACGACGAAAACGCCCGCGAGATCGCCGCCCACCGCAGCCGGCAGCCGGCGCGGCGTGGCGCCGGTCGCGAAGGCAAGCGTCTCATAGGTGAGCATCGAGCCGTCGCTCAGCGCTACCTGCTTTGCGAGACGATCGACCCGCGTCGCCGTCGTGGAAAGGCGAATGTCGATCTCGTGCTCCGCATACCAGGCCTCCGGCCGGTAAAGCAGGCGATCGAGGGTCATTTCGCGCAGCAGATATTTCTTGGAGAGCGGCGGCCGCTGGTAGGGCAGGCTCGCTTCGGCGGCGACGACGGTGATCGGACGCATGTCCTTGAGGGCGCGAAGCTTGGCCACCAAAGCGAATGCGGCTTGACCGCCACCGACAACAACAAGTTTTCCCGACACCTGCTCCATCCGTCTCAATCGTCTCTGCTCATCGCTATCCTCCCGGCCGACACCCCGTCAATCTCGTGCGGAAGGCCCGCTGCCAATCTACTCCTTACGCGGGATCTCCATACCCTTCTGGGCGGCGGGGCGTGCCAGGCCGCGATCCACCCAGTCCGTGACGTTCGGGAAGCCCTTATAGTCGAGCACCTCGGCGCCACCATAGAATTTCCGCGCCCCTTCCACCCAGGGATAGGTCGCGATGTCGGCGATGGTGTATTCCTCCCCCATCAGCCATTGACGGCCCTCGAGGCGCGCTTCGAGAACGCCGAGAAGACGCTTCGCTTCGTCGCGATAGCGCTGAACCGGATAGGGGTTGTTGGCGACCTTGTCGGCGGCAAATTTGAAGAAGTGGCCGAACTGCCCGAACATCGGTCCGATGCCGCCCATCTGGAACATGACCCAGCACAGCGTCTCGTAACGCCGGGCCGCATCCGCCGGAAGGAGCTTGCCGGTCTTTTCTGCGAGATAGATCAGAATCGCGCCGGATTCGAAGAGACCGATCGGCTTTCCGTCCGGCCCGTTCGGATCGATGATCGCCGGAATGCGACCGTTCGGATTGAGCGACAGGAATTCGGGCGACTTCTGCTCGTTGGTATCGAAGGAAATGCGGTGCGCCTCATAGGCCAGGCCCAGTTCTTCGAGGGCAATCGAGACCTTCACGCCATTCGGCGTCGGGAGCGAATAGAGCTGGATGATATCGGGATTTTTTGCCGGCCAGCGGGCCGTGATCGGAAACGAGGAAAGATCAGCCATGACGGATGCCTCTAGTTGGGAAATCGAAAAGGTGTCTGCCGCCCCAACATAGGGAGCGACGGTTGCATTTGTCAGGGTCGAAGGCAATTTCGCCGGCCTTCACCTTCGCCGCTCCCCGCCGTCAAAGCACCGCCCGCACGGCCGCAACGATCCGGTCGATCACGGGATTGCCCTCGTGGGTGGGCTTGCGCGCCCGCACGAGGCAGGCCTCGGAGCGCAGGATCACGCCGTCCGAGAGGATCTTCAGATGGTTGGCCTTGAGCGTCGAGCCCGTCGAGGTGATGTCGACGATGATGTCGGCGGAGCCGGACGCCGGTGCGCCCTCGGTCGCTCCCAGGCTCTCGACGATGCGGTAGAGCTGGATGCCGTGGCTGCCCGAGAAGAAATGCTGCGTCAGACGCCAGTATTTGGTGGCGATCGCAAGCCGCCGGCCATGGCGCGCGCGGAAGTCAGCGGCGACATCGCCGAGATCGGCCATGGTGTCGACGTCGTACCAGATCTCGGGAACCGCGACGACTACATCGGCGTGACCGAAGCCGAGCCGGGCGGCGAAGTCGACACGGGCATCGGCGTCCGCCAAGCCTTCGCGCACGAGGTCCTCGCCCGTGACGCCGAAATCGACCGCGCCGCTGCCGATCTCACGGGCGATTTCCGAGGCCGACAAATAGGCGATCTCGACGTCGTCCCATCCTTCGACGCGGCCGCGATAGGACCGGTCGCTGCCGACAGCCGCAATCTTCATCCCGGCGCGTTCGAAGATCGCCGAGGCCTCATCTTTCATTCGCCCCTTGGAGGGCAGCGCAATGGTGACGGTCATTCCGCCCTCCCCGCAGCGATCGCCTGTTCTATTCGGTCGAGCCAGAGGGAAAAGCCGACGGCCGGAATATGCTCGCGGGCGCCGAGCAAGGTCAGGAGGCGGTCGAACCGGCCGCCGCCGGCAAGCACCGCCGGCGTGCCTTCGACCCCGATTTCGAAGACGAGCCCGGTGTAGTAATCAAGCGGCCGTCCGAAAGCGGCGCGGTAGCGCATCAGACCGGGATCGGCGCCGACCCTTGCAAGCGCGGCCACGCGCGCGTCGAAAAGCGCCAGCGCATCATCGATCTTCAGGCGCGCCTTGCCGGCGAAGCGGTGGAGGGCCGCCGGCGCATCGGCGAGCGGCAGATCGAGAGCCAGGAACGCGCGCATGACGCCGAGCGCTTCCTTGTCCAGCCGGGTGGCGGCGAGTTCGACCTTTTCCTTCAGGCGCCGCGCTATATCGCGGGGCGAGCGGCTCGCATTGGTCGAATAGCCGGTCGCCTTCATCGTCTCGCCTATATGGTCGACGAGCCGCTCTTCGTCCTCGAGCATGCCGAGCGCCGCGACGCGCTCGACGTCGTGACCGAACACGCCGGGCGACTTCGGATCGGCGAGCGCCGCCAGGAGCCGTTCCAACTGCTCTTGATCGCCGAAGGCATGGATGAGCCGCTTCTGCCAGCCCCCGGGCAGGCCGCAGGCGGCAATCACCGCTTCGAACACCGACTGGTCGCCGAGCGTCACTTTCAGGCGCTCGCCTGGCAACCGGTTGGCGAGGACGTACATGGCGTCGCCGACCACGCGGGCGTCGGCAGCGGCCGTATCCGGATCGCCAAGATCTTCGATGCCCGCCTGATAGAATTCGCTCGATCCTTCGCGGCGCTGCCGGAACACCTCGCCCAGATAGGCGTAGCGCTGCGGCGTGCCGGTCGCGGTCTCGATATGGCGGAGGCAGACGGGAATGGTGAACTCGGGGCGCAGGCAGAGGCTCTCGCCGGTCTCGCTCTCGGTCATGAAGATGCGCCGGCGCAGATCTTCGCCGGCCATGTCGAGGAAAGGCTCCGCCGGCTGGATAACCGGCGTATCGACGCGCAGCGTGTTCCGGCGCTCGAAATCTGCAAGGAGGTCGCCGGCAAAGGCGGGAAGATTGATCAGAGGCATTGCGGTCAACCCGCCCTTTTCCGGTCCTCGGCCTGTTCCGCCAGAATTTCGCGCACCTTCGCGACAAGTTCGCCTTCCGGAACGGAAACCTGCGCGACACGGGCCTCGCGCCATGCGACATTATCCTCGATTTCGCCCGAGAGCCGCTTGCCTTCGATCAGATCCTTGATCTGTACGACGCCGGAGGCGCGCTCGTCGCCCCCCTGGATCACGGCGATCGGCGACCCGCGACGGTCGGCATATTTGAGCTGATCGCCGAAGTTCTTCTTGTTGCCCTGGTACATTTCGGCGCGGATGCCGGCATGCCGAAGATCCTGCACGAAGCGCTGGTAGCGCCCCATGCTTTCGATATCGCGATCCATGACGCAAACGACAACCGGAGCGGTGACCTGTTCGGCGCCCAGCTTTCCGAGATTCTTGAGTGCGGTCATCAGCCGCGACACGCCGATGGAGAAGCCGGTCGCCGGCACCGGCTGTCCCATGAAGCGCGACACGAGGCCGTCATAGCGGCCGCCGCCGCCGACGGAGCCGAAGACGACCTTCTCGCCCTTTTCATTGGTGACGGCGAACTGCAACTCCGCTTCGAAGACGGGGCCGGTATAGTATTCGAGCCCGCGCACGACGGAGGGGTCGATCTTGATGCGGTCCGCCTCGTAGCCGGCGCTGAGTACGAGGCTGCGGATCGTGTTCAACTCGGTGACGCCCTCGGCGCCGCGAGCCGTTCCGGCGACGAGCGCCGCCAGATCGTCCGCGCTCCTGGCGTAGTCCGTGATCCCAACGAAGAACAGGATCTTGCCGATCTGCTCCTGGTTGAGCCCGGCACCCTTGGTGAAGTCGCCGCTCTCGTCCTTGCGCCCTTCGCCCAGCAACAGCCGCACGCCTTCCGGACCGAATTTGTCGAGCTTGTCGATGGCCCGCAACACCGTCAGCCGCGTATTCGTCTGCTCGACTCCGCCGAGACCGATCGCCTCCAGAACGCCGTCGAGTACCTTGCGGTTGTTGACGCGGATCACATAATCGCCGCGGGCAATGCCGAGCGCCTCCATCGTGTCGGCCATGATCATGCACATTTCGGCATCGGCCTGCACGCCGGCGGCACCGACCGTATCGGCATCGAACTGCATGAATTGGCGGAAGCGGCCCGGGCCCGGCTTCTCGTTGCGAAAAACGTAACCGGCGCGATAGGTACGGTAGGGAAGCTGGATTTCGTTGAAATTCTCGGCCACGTGACGTGCGAGAGGCGCGGTCAGATCGTAGCGTAGGCTCAGCCACTGGTCGTCGTCGTCGGTCAGCGAGAAGACACCTTCATTCGGCCGGTCGCTGTCGGGCAGGAACTTGCCGAGCGCGTCGGTATATTCGAAAAGCGGCGTCTCCACCGGATCGAAGCCGTAACGTTCATAGACCTCGCGGATTTTCGCGATCATCTCGTCGACGGCGCGAATGTCCGCGGCCGACCGGTCGACGAAGCCGCGCGGCAGGCGTGCCCTGAGCTTCTGCGTTTTCTTCTGTTTTTCATTCATTGAAAGCATTCCGGACTTCAAGCTTGGTCGGTGCCTTCCCTACCGGATCACGGCAGGGGCGGCAAGGGCGGCGACAAGCCGCGAGGCCGCGCGCGTGCGGGCTTGCGGAACATCGCGGCGCTGCAAGCGTTCCTGGGCGAAAGGGCGCGATCACATTGCCGTGATTGTATGTCGATCTATTTACGCGTATAAGTTACGCAGCAGATTGAGGGCGGCTTTGGGGACTGAGCGATATGCTGAACTTCATGACACCGGGATCCGGAGCGATAAAACCTTTGAGTCCGGAGACACACCGAGCCTGGACCCGCCGCGTTTCGCAGGCGGGTTGCCTGGTGGAGCCATGGCGCTGCGACCTTTCCAGCGGCACCTTCATGATAGGTTCCAAAACTGCTGCCCTTCTCGGACTGCGACGCAATCCCTGCGGAATCATCGACCTTGTTAGGGCCTATGACAGAGGCGACCGGTCCACGATCCTGAATATTCTGGAACAGGCGACGGAAAGCTCCTCGTCCTTTTGCTTCTCGACCACCGTCCGCGACACAACGGGGCATCCTTCCCCGCTCTATTGCATCGGCAATTCGACACTTACGGACGAGGGCGCAGAGGGTTCGCTCGAAGGCGTGTTCGCGCTACCGGAGACCGAAAATCCGAACGCGTAACCGCGCGCGCCAATTTCATCTTTGCATTCTGTCCGCCTCCCGTGAGCGGCGGACTCGGTGAAAGGAAACGAAATGGTCCCCAAACGACTCATGGCTGCCCTGTTTCTCGCCGCCACGTTCGCCGCTGCTCCCGTGCTCGCGCAGGAGACCGACCACGGCAGCATGCATCACGGTTCGGCAGAGAGCGGCGCGGGGGGTGAGGCGTCCCCGTCGAGCAAGGCCTTCGCCGAGGCGAACGCCAAGATGCACAAGGACATGGACATCGCCTTCAGCGGCAATGCCGATCTCGATTTCGTACGCGCCATGATCGCTCACCACCAGGGAGCGATCGACATGGCGAAGGTCGAGGTCGAACACGGCAAGGATGAAACCATCCGCAAACTCGCAGATGACATCATCAAGGCCCAGGAAGCAGAGATCAGGATGATGAAGGAATGGCTGGCCCGCAATGGCGGCTAGAGCGGGATGAGGAAAAGTGTGTGCGGTTTTCCGCCCGCATCCCGCGTCTCAACTTCTTGGAATCGATCCCGTTCATGTTTTTAGGGTCGACCCGACCTAAAAGCATCGTGATCTAGAGCACCGTTAGGGAAGTGCGCAGCCTTTTCCATTCAGCGGCCCACATCAAAGAAGACCGGGGCGAGCGTTTAACGCGACGAACGAACAGATTTTCACGTTTCGGCCTGGTGCCACTCGGCTCTAGGCCCGCGCCGATATTGACAGTGGGCCGCAAGCTCCCCTTCCATAGGCACAGGTGCCATAACGTCAAGAGGGGAAACGATGACGATACCACCCGGTGCATCTCCACAATTGTACAACGAAGACCTCGCGCCCGCCAAGGAACGCAACTGGGGCGCATTCTCCATTTTCAACGTCTGGACATCGGACGTGCACAGCCTGTGGGGCTACTATCTCGCCGCCAGCCTGTTTCTCTTCTGCGGCAGCTTCATGAACTTCCTCCTGGCCATCGGCGTCGGCTCGCTCATCATCTTCTTCCTGATGCAGCTTGTCGGCGTTGCCGGCGTACGCACCGGCGTGCCCTTCCCGGTCCTGGCCCGGGCGTCCTTCGGTATCTGGGGCGCGAACTTCCCGGCAATCGTCCGCGCTATCGTCGCGTGCTTTTGGTACGGCGCGCAGACGGCGGCAGCCTCCGGCGCCATCGTCGCGCTGCTTGTCCGCAATGAAAGCCTGCTTCAGTTCCACCAGTCGAGCCATATGCTCGGTCATTCCACCCTCGAACTCGTCTGCTACGTCGTCGTTTGGGGTCTTCAACTGCTGATCATCCAGAACGGCATGGAAACCGTTAGAAAATTTCAGGACTGGGCCGGTCCAGCAGTCTGGGTGATGATGCTGCTGCTTGCGATCTATCTCGTCGTCAAGGCCGGCGGCTTCTCGTTCAGCCACACGATCCCGATGGACGTGTTGCTTGAAAAGACCAAGAATGCGGGCGTGCCGGGCGTGCCGGGGTCGTTCGCCGCGCTTGGCGCGGTAGCTGCGATCTGGGTGACCTATTTCTCCGCGCTCTATCTCAATTTCTGCGACTTCTCGCGCTACTGCCCGAGCGAACGGTCGCTGAAGGTCGGCAACCTCTGGGGCCTGCCGGTCAACCTCATCCTGTTCTCGCTGGTTGCCGGCGTCACCACCATCGCCGCCTTCAATGTCTACGGCGAGGTGCTGCTGCACCCCGACCAGATCTCGGCCAAGTTCGACAGCTGGTTCCTGGCGCTGCTCGCCGCGCTGACCTTCGCGGTGGCGACTCTCGGCATCAACGTCGTCGCCAACTTCGTCTCGCCCGCCTTCGACTTCGCCAACGTCTTTCCCAAGCACATAGACTTTAAGAAGGGCGGCTATATCGCGGCGCTGATCGCCCTCGCGCTCTATCCCTTCGCGCCTTGGGAAGGCGGGGCTGCGCACTTCGTCAACATGATCGGTAATACGATGGGCCCGATCTTCGGCGTCATGATGGTCGACTACTACCTCATCCGAAGGGGCCGCGTGGATGTGGAGGCGCTCTACCGCGAAGACGGCGAGTTCCGCTTCGAGAACGGCTGGCACGTCAACGCGCTGATCGCCGCCGGCATCGGGATCGTCTTCTCCTCAATCCTGCCGGGGCTTACATCCGTCATGCCGGCATGGTGGGGTGTCTACGGCTGGTTCTTCGGCGTCGCCATAGCGGGTGCGATATACTACGCGCTCCGCTCCTTCAAATCGGCCAGGCCCTACCCGGCACAACCCTGATAGTTTAAACGCTATCAGAGAACATCGCCTCTCCATTCAATGGGGAGGCGATGTTCGTATCCGATGCGGCAATCAGGCCGCCGGACGTGCGAAGCGCCGGCGCAGGTCTTCTATCGGCGCACGGCAGAAGCAGCCCTCGATATGGTCGTTGACGAGGCCCATCGCCTGCATGAAGGCATAGACGGTCGTCGGACCGACAAAGGTCCAGCCGCGCTTCTTCAGATCCTTCGAAATCCGCACCGAGGCCGGCGTCGTCGGATTGGCGATGAGGGTCTCGAAATCGACGATGTTCGGACGCTCGCTTCCATCCGGCTCATGGGACCAGAAATAGGCCGCCAGTGAACCGAATTCCGCGCGCAGCTCCTTGGCGCGGCGGGCATTGTTGATGGTCGAGACGATCTTGCCGCGATGGCGCACGATGCCTGTATCGGCGAGGCAACGTTCGACGTCCTCCTCGCCGAACTCGGCGACCTTGTCGAAATCGAAGCCCGCAAATGCGGCGCGAAACGCATCCCGCTTTCTCAGGATCGTCAGCCAGGAGAGGCCCGACTGAAAGCCTTCGAGGCAGATCTTTTCGAACAATCTGTGATCGTCGGCGACCGGCCGGCCCCATTCTTCGTCGTGATAGCGGCGGTAATCCTCCAGATTGCCGTGCCAAGCACAGCGATCAACGCCGTCTTCCCCCGTAATCAAGCCCCTAGCTGCCATTTCGCCTCTCTCCATCGTTTCTCTTTTGTTCCGTTTACCATTTGCAAACCACATCGATAAAGAGGCGAATAACCCTACCCAAAGCTTTATTGCCGCAGCCACCCTTCAGCGCGGCACCGTTTACCCTTCGGTTGCGGACAGATGAGAGCATCGCACCATTGCCGGAGCGCTGGAACGCGCATGCGATTTCCCGAGAGCTCCGCCCCATGAATTGAACCAACGGCCTCGGCGAGACAACTCACCGGGCTCCTCCAGATTGTTTCGGCCAAACAGCGAGTCCGTCAGATGCTGAAGAAATCCCTTTGTCTTGCCGCATGCTTTTTCTCGATCCTTTCCGGGGTTGCAGGCGCACAGGATCGTTATCAAAACCGCCCGCCCGTCATCGTCAGCCCGGATCTGACCGCCCCCTGGGTTATGCAGCTGACGGGCAAGCGCGTGGTCTATCGCCAGCAGGTTCCCACGACCACCCGAAAGCGGCCTGAGCGGCGCGAACTCAGCCGCCGCCCCGCCAACGCAGCCGTTCAGCCAGCCTCGATCGCGCGCAGGCAGAAACCGTCAAAGTCGAGAATCGATCCGCAGTTCCTCCCGCAGATGGTCGCTTACGAGACGAAGGAGAAGCCGGGGACCATCGTCATCGACACCAACAACCGCTTTCTCTATCTCGTCACCGGCAACGGCGAGGCGCGGCGCTACGGCGTCGGAGTCGGCAAGCCGGGCTTCGAATGGGCGGGAGAGCACAGGATCACGCGCATGGCCGAGTGGCCCAACTGGACGCCGCCGCAGGAAATGATCGCGCGCGAGGCAGCCCGGGGCCACTATCTGCCGGCCCGGATGGACGGCGGACCGGAGAATCCGCTCGGCGCTCGCGCCATGTATCTGGGCTCGACGCTCTATCGCATCCACGGCACCAATGCACCCTGGACCATCGGCTACGGCGTTTCCTCCGGCTGTATCCGCATGCGTAACGAGGATGTGGTCGATCTTTACGAAAGGGTGAAGGTCGGCACAAAGGTCATCGTGATATAGCGACTTCGGATGCACAATACTTCCTCCGCGCTTTCTCTTCTCATCTCCGAAACCGTGGTTTTGAAGCAACAGATGTTCCCTCAGATACAAGTCTTTCCGAAATCGTTGCACTATAGAATGTATCGCGGGCGTCCACTTGCGGTTAAATCGCGTGGCTTGCTTGCAACGAGGGTTCAGAGGGAATCTTAAATGAGACGTCATGTCACGGGGATGGCCGCGCTTGCAGTCGCGGCCGCTGCTCTTCTTATATCCGGAAACGCTTCGGCCTTCAGCCCGGCCGATATTGTCGGCGCAGGCGTTAAGCGTTCCGACATCATTCAGGTCGCCAAGCAGAAGAAGCCAGCCCAGAAATATTGGCGCACCAAGGTGCGCTTCCGCACGGACGAGGCTCCCGGCACCATCATCGTCGACACCAACAGCAAGTATCTTTATTACATCGATGGCCCGAACCGGGCGACGCGCTATGGCATCGGCGTCGGCCGCGACGGCTTCGGCTGGTCCGGTGTCGTCAAGGTTGGCCGAAAGGCCGAATGGCCGAGCTGGACGCCGCCGGCCGAGATGCGCGTGCGCGAGAGAGCGAATGGCCGCATCCTGCCGATCACGCAGCCCGGCGGCATCGACAATCCGCTCGGCGCCCGCGCGCTCTATCTCTACAAGGGCGGCCGCGACACGATCTTCCGTATCCACGGGACCAACCAGCCCTGGACCATCGGTCAGAACATGTCCTCAGGCTGCATCCGGATGATGAACGAGGATGTCGAACACCTCTATGAGCGCGCCGGCATCGGCACGAAAGTCGTCGTCATCGGCCCCGGCAGCAAGCCAGGCGACACCTATTTCGACGATCGCGGCGTCGACATTTTCCGCACGATTTTCGGCGGTTGACGGCCGTAACGGCCTCCTTGGCTTTAATCCGAGGACTACCCTCTCCCCGCGTGCGGGCAATTGCCCCTCACCCTAACCCTCTCCCCGCATGCGGGGAGAGGGTACGTGCCCTGAACTTCGCCTGACGTCCCAGGCGTTCGACGTCAGGTCGCGGAGCGCGCAGCGAGTCCCTTCGCCCCGCTTGCGGGGAGAAGATGCGGCAGGCGGATGAGGGCCCCTGCTCACTTCCTGACTGTTACAACCCCGCCGGCTTCGGGCCGCCATAGGCCCAATCGAGCAGCTCAACCGTGTGCAGGATCGGTATCTCCGTGCCGCCGGCGATCTGCGTGATGCAGCCGATATTCCCGGTGGCGATCACTTCAGCCTTGGTCGCCTCTATATTTCTGACCTTCCGCGCCTTCAGCTTCGCCGAGATCTCAGGCTGGAGGATGTTGTAGGTTCCGGCCGAACCGCAACAGAGATGACCCTCCGCCGGCTCACGCACCGAAAAGCCCGCCCGTTTCAGGAGCTGCTTCGGCGCGGAGGTGATTTTCTGTCCATGCTGCATCGAGCAGGCGGAGTGGTAGGCAACGGTGAGATTTCGTGCCCCCTGCTCCGGCAGGTCGAGGGTCGCGATATATTCGGTAACGTCCTTGGCCAGCGCGGAAACCCTCGCAGCCTTCTCCGCATAGGCCGGGTCGAGCCGCAGCATATGACCGTAGTCCTTGATCGTCGTGCCGCAGCCGGATGCGGTAATGATGATGGCGTCGAGCCCATCCTCCTCCGCCGCCTTCAGCCAGACATCGATGTTGTGCCGGGCAGCCTTCAGCGCCTCCTCGTCCCGTCCCATGTGATGGACGAGCGCCCCGCAACAGCCCTCTCCCGCCGAAACGACGACCTCGACCCCCTGGCCTGTGAGCAGCCGAATGACCGCATCGTTGATCTCCGGCCGCAGCACCGGCTGCGCACAGCCGGTCAGGAGCGCGACGCGGGCGCGCGGCGTGCCCTTGGCCGCGTAAACCGCCGGCTTTGCCCCCCGCGATGCCGGCAGCGCGCTCGGCGCCAGATCGAGCATGACGCCGAAGGTCCTGAGGAAGGGAACCCTCTTCAGCAATCCGGCGAGCGGGCGCGCAAGACCGGCAGCCCCGAGCGCCAGCCGGAACCGTGACGGATAAGGAAGAGTGGCGGCAATGACGGAGCGGGCGAGCCGGTCCTTGAACGGCCGCTTATAGGTCTTCTCGATATGGGCGCGGGCGTGGTCGACGAGATGCATGTAGTCGACGCCCGAAGGACAGGTGGTCAAGCAGGAAAGACACGAGAGACAGCGGTCGATATGGGTGACGGTCTCGCTGTCCGCCGCACGGCCGTTTTCGAGCATGTCCTTGATCAGGTAGATCCGCCCGCGGGGACTGTCGAGTTCGTCGCCGAGAACCACATAAGTCGGACAGGTGGCCGTGCAGAAACCGCAATGCACGCATTTGCGCAGGATCGTTTCGGATTCGGCGACATGCGGGTCGGCGAGCTGCTCAGGGGAGAAGTTGGTCTGCAACCGAGTACTCCATGTGGCGCCTTGCGGCCTTGGATCACTTTGATTTCCGTCGGGCTGGCCGGAAATCGCCATGATCGATTTTCTTCGTCTTAGGCCGATCTTTTAGACCGCACGATGGCGAAAGGTCCCTTCGCCTAGTTCCGGACCGACGCGGCCACGCGCCCCGGATTGAATATGCCCGACGGGTCGAATTGGGCGCGGATGCGTTCCGACAATTGTGCCACGGCCGGGGACTCCGGTTCAAAGGCCGGAATGCGACCGCGCGCCTCCTCGTCGGCACGCAGAAGTGTCGCGTGTCCGCCGCCGACCGCGCCAATGTAACGGCGGAGCAGCTCCGCTTCCGGGTCTGCCTCCATGCGCAGCCAGACCAGTCCGCCCTGCCAGTCGTAGAAGGCATCGACGCCGGTCTGCAGGCGCAATGCGGCGACAAGCTGATGGCCAGCGGAAGGGGCAACCGATATGCGCCACAAGGGCCGCCTGGTGCCATCGGCATAGGGCTTCACATCGCGGATTTCCGCCCAGAGGATTCTCGTCTGCGCCTCGTCGAGCTGCGATATCCGCCCGAAGCGTGATAGTTTTTCGCCAAGCTTCTCCGCCCGAATGGCAACGGATGCCGCGAGGCCTTCGAGCCGCAGCACCGTTGCGGCCCCATCCGGCAATGCACCGTCGAGAAAGCGGCTGCGCACGCTTTCCGGCAATTGCGACGCACCCGAAACCTCCACCGGCTGCGCCATGGCCTCGGCCATCACCGCAGCGGCTTCCGCATCGTTCAGCCCGGAGACGACGACGGTCGCCGCCGCCGGCGGGAGTGGCAGCACCTTGAAGGTGACTTCGGTTAGAATGCCGAGCGTGCCGTAGGACCCCGCGAGGAGCTTGACGAGATCGAGCCCGGTCACGTTCTTCATCACCCGGCCGCCGGCCTTGATGAGCTCTCCCCGGCCGTTGACGAAACGCACCCCGAGGAGGCTGTCGCGAGCGGCGCCGGCGACGTAGCGGCGAGGCCCCGATACATTGGCGGCGAAGACCCCGGCGATCGTCGGTTCGCCCGTCGTTGCCAAAAGCGGCCGGTGGTCCATCGGTTCGAAAGCGAGCATCTGGCCCTTGGCGTGCAGTGCCGCTTCGACTTCGGCGAGCGGCGTTCCGGCAAGCGCACTCATGGTCATCTCGGCCGGGTCATAGGTAACGATGCCGGAAAGGCGCCTGGTCGAGAGCGTCCTGTCCGCACGCACGGGATTGCCGAGACCTGCGCGCGTGCCGCCGCCGACCACGGCGAGCGTGACGCGCTCCGCCGCCGCGGAACGCACGACGGATGCGATCCCCTCCTCGCTTGCCGGTTCGAAATGGACGATCATGCCGCGGGCCGTCCTTCGAGCGGGAAAACCTTCGACGGGTTCATAAGCCATTGCGGATCGAAGGCGGCGCGCGCCGCCATCTGCTGGCCGAGATCGGCCCTGCTGTACTGGTACAGCATCAGATCGCGTTTCTCGATTCCGACGCCGTGTTCCCCGGTCAGGCAGCCGCCCGCCTCGACACAGAGCTTCAGTATGTCATTGCCGGCAGCTTCCGCGCGGGCAGCTTCCTCCGGATCGTTGATGTTGTAGAGGATCAGGGGATGCATGTTGCCGTCGCCGGCATGGAAGACATTCGCTACCCGCAGGCCGTAGCCGGCGACGATCTCCCCGGTTCGGCGCAGGACATGGGAGAGCTGGCTCAGCGGCACCGTTCCGTCCATGCAGATATAATCGGCGATCCGGCCGGTTGCGCCGAAGGCCGACTTCCGCCCCTTCCAGATCAGTGCCGCTTCGAGTGCAGATTGCGATTCCTTGATCGTCATCACGCCGTGGCGGCGGGCGATCTCGATAATTCCGGCGAGCGTCGCATCCATCTCAGCCTCGGAGCCTTCCACTTCGACGATCAGCAATGCCTCGACATCGAGCGGATAGCCGGCCTGGGCAAAGGCTTCGCAGATCTCGATCGCCGGCTTGTCCATGAATTCGATTGCGACGGGGATGATGCCCGATCCGATGATATCGGCGACGCAGCTGCCGCCGGATTCGGAGGAGGCAAACCCAAAGAGGACGGGACGCGCACCTTCGGGCTTCGCAATCAACCGCACAGTCGCTTCCGTGACGATGCCGAGCTGCCCCTCCGAACCGCAGACGAGGCCAAGCAGGTCGTATCCCGGCGCGTCGAGCGCCTTGCCGCCGAGTTCGATGACGGTGCCGTCGAAAAGCACCATCTTGACGCCCAGAAGGTTGTTGGTCGTAACCCCGTACTTCAGACAGTGCGCGCCGCCGGAATTCATCCCGATGTTCCCGCCTATGGTGCAGGCGAGCTGCGAACTCGGATCCGGCGCATAGAAGAAGCCGTCGGCCGAAACCGCATCGGAAATATTGAGATTGGTCACGCCCGCCTGAACCGTCGCCGTGCGGTTGAACAGGTCGATATCCAGGATGCGCGACATCTTCGACAGACCGACGACGATCGCGTCCTCCTGGGGAATGGCGCCGCCGGAGAGCGAGGTGCCGGCGCCCCGCGGCACGATCGGAATGCCGTAGCGGCTGCAATATTTGAGCACCGCGGCTACCTGCTCCGTCGTCTCGGGAAGGACCACCGCGAGCGGCATCCGCCGATAGGCGATGAACGCATCCGTCTCGAAGGGCTTGAGGCCGCGCTCGTCGCTGACGAGCCCACCTTCCGGAAGCAGATCGGCAAGATCGGCGACGATTTCCCGCCGCCGGTCGAGAACGGCCTGCCTGGGCTTCAGAAAGCCGATCGTCTCCGGCATGAACGCCTCCCATTCGCAGCAAAGTGGTATTTTTTTCTTACCACTAATGCATGTCGCCCAAAAGTGTGCAGGTGATTTGAGACAAGGACATACACAAACAATGACCTCAGCGCGTCCCGCTCTAACCTTTATAGGGGTGGACGGCCACCCGGCAAATGTTAATGATCTTTTCGCCTTTGGAAACAATGATCAGGATTGATGACGAATCTCGGCGATCTCGAAATTTTCGCGCGGGTGGTGTCGACCGGCAGCATGTCGGCGGCGGGACGTGCGCTCGGCTTTTCCGCAGCCGTGATTTCCAAACGTATCAAGCGGCTCGAAGACAGGCTGGGTACGCGGCTCCTGCAGCGCACGACGCGGCAGATTTCGCTGACGGAGGCCGGCCAGGGTTTCTATGACCGGGTTCTCGGCATTCTCGCCGGGCTGGAGGAAGCGGAGGCCTATGCCTCCGGCCGCTCCTCCCAGGTCCAGGGGACGCTGCGCATTTCCGCGCCGACCTCCTTCGGCCGCATGCACATCGCGCCGCATCTGACCGGTTTCATGAAGGACCATCCCGACCTGAAGCTGCACATCGTGCTGACCGACGATTTCACCGACATCGTCGCCGAAGGCTTCGACCTCGCCATCCGAATAGGCGAACTCAGCGACTCGAGCCTCGTCGCCCGCAAGCTCGCGCCGGTGCGCCGGCTTCTCTGCGCGGCGCCGGGCTATGTCGCCCGTCATGGAGCACCGACCGAGATCGGCGAACTCGCGCATCACATCTGTCTGCCGGCACACAACAACGACAACTGGAAACTGGAGGGTCCCGACGGCAGCCTCTCCTATCGGCCGGAGGGGCCGCTCGTCACCAACTCGTCGGAAATCATCCGCGAAGCGGTGATTGCCGGTGCCGGCATCGCGCTGCGGTCCACCTGGGATATCGGCAAGGAACTTCGGGAGGGGCGCCTGGTTCAGGTGCTGCCGCAATGGGAAGGATCGCACAAGCTGACGCTTTCGGCGGTCTATCCGAGCCGGCAATTCCTGCCGGCCAAGGTGCGGCAGTTCATCGACTATCTCGCCGCACTCTACGGGCCGGTGGCCTACTGGGAACAATAGTCTATCCATGCTCGTCGTGATGCCGGCGAATGCGCCGCACCACCAGCCAGACCCCGGCGACCGCGAAGGGAACGGCGAGGCCTGTCAGGAGACCGGGATCGACGGGTATTTCATGACTGACGGCCTTGGCGACATAGCCGAAGAGCCCGACGACATAATAGGAAATCGCCGCCACCGACAGTCCTTCGACGGTCTGCTGCAGGCGCAATTGCAGCTTGGCGCGGCGGTCCATCGAATTCAACAGGGCGCTGTTCTGCCGTTCCAGTTCGACGTCGATCCAGCTTCTAAGGAGAGCCGTAGCGCGGGCGAGCTTGCGCGAAAGGTTCGCCTGCCGCTCCTCGACCGACTGACAGGTGCGCATTGCCGGCGCCAGCCTGCGCTCGAGGAAGGTGCCGATGGTCTCGTAACCGGGCACCGGCGTCTCGGAAAGCGTGCGGATGCGTTCCTGGACAATGCCGTAATAGGCGCGGCTGGCGCCGAAGCGATAGAGGCTGAGGGCGGCACCTGCTTCGAGATCGGCGGCAAGGCGGGTGATCTCCGCCAGCATCTCGTCAGCCTCCTCGCGGACGTTTTCCTTCATGCGCTGCGTCACCGCCGTCAGGCCGTCCTCGGTGCGGCGAATCTCCGGCGACAGCGACTGTGCAAGCGGCAGGCCGAGAATGGCGAGCGTACGGTAGGTCTCGATGTCGAGCAGGCGCTGCACCAGGGCGCCCGTCCCGGCCTCCGTCATGCCGCGATCGATGACCAGCACCTGGGTCAGCCCGTCGCCGTTCTGGCGAAAGTCGGTCAGGAGCACCGCCTGGCCATTCTTGGTTTCGCTGTAACAGAGGCTCGTGGGATCGAAGGCCCCGATGGCCTCGCGGGTTTCCGGCGTATCGGGACGGATTTCCAGACGAATTCCGGAAATCAGCGAGCCCGGAGGCAAAAATCCGTCGCCGAACGGATGGATCGGCACCTCACCGCCGAAGCTTTCCGGCGCCGGCGCGTCCCAGAAATAGGTGGAGAATTCCGTGTGCCGCTCCCAGCGCAGCGTTCCCTGCCCCCAGGGGATCGCATGATGATTGGCGTCGCGACCGGGCGGGGCGATGCCGCGCGAGCGCGACAACTCGGACATCACGGCGTGATCGACGATCGACCCGCCCTCCGTCATGAAGGCGAGTTGAAAGATGACGCGCGGAGTCGTCACCAGCGCATAGGGCCGTGAATGGACCTCGCCGAGCGCCTGGGCGCGCAAGGGCGCCACCGGAAATGCAAAACTGCCCTTTGGCATGAAGCGCTTCTTCCCCCTCACGCGTTCATCATCACCTTCTTATCAACGGATAAGGTAAAAAGAACAGGGCGCTTTGACGCAGTTCGATCTTTGTCAACACCCGCGGAGTGGACAATCAATTTGACCACCTTATTGGTCCTGTTAGATTGCCGAATGGAAGCGGGGGCCGGCGAAACCTGTGCACAATACCCCTTGGCGCTCCGGGAGACGTGGCCGTGACCGAAGACCATAACGACCTCTATGCCCGCATCAGCCATAGCCGGACAGCCGACGAGGTCGTGCAGCAGATCGAGCTTCTGATCCTCGAGGGCGTGTTACGCGACGGCGATCGCTTTCCGGGCGAGCGAGAACTCTCCAGGCGCTTCGACGTGTCCCGGCCGATCCTGCGTGAGGCGCTCAAGGAGTTGGAGGCGCGGGGTCTCGTCGAAAGCCGCCATGGCGGCGGCACGTTCGTCGCCGACGTGGTCGGCCAGATCTTTTCCAAACCCCTGATCGAGCTCATCGGACGTCACCACAAGGCGACGCAGGACTATCTCGAATACCGGCGCGAACTCGAAGGCCTGACGGCGGAACTGGCGGCAACCCGCGCAACGGACTTCGACCGCGACATTCTTACCCGCATCATCGAGCGCATGCGCGCGGCACACAAGAGCGGCAACTTCGCCGAAGAGCTCGAAGCCGACATCGAGCTGCACAATGCTATCGGCGAAAGCGCTCACAATATTATCCTGCTTCACACCCTCAGGGCCTGTTACAGGCTGCTGACCCAAGGCATCTTCTTCCACCGCAATTCCGTCTTCGGCGCGCCCGGCGCGCGCGGCCAGCTTCTCGCCCAGCACGAGGCGATCTATGCGGCGATCATGGTCGGCGACCCACAATCCGCCAAGGCAGCCGCGCAGAGCCACATCGATTTCGTCGCCACGGCAGCGCGCGAGGCCGAGCGCAGCGGAGAGTGGGTGCGCATTGCCCGTCTGCGCCTGCAGCAGCGCGATCGCTCGGGTCCCTGACCCGTCGCCCGCGACAAGCGCCCCCGTCGCGCGCGCGACAAGCGCCCCCGTCGCGCGCGCGACAAGCGCCAAAGTACGGATGGCGATTGCCCCTTGGTAAAATTCCAGCCGATTTCCTACATATGGTCGTATGGGACTGTGGTTCTGTCGGAACCGCGACTCCGCGCTCTGCGTTACCTATGTATGGGTCCCGAAAAGGAAGAGCGTGAATCCGATTGAATGCGGCGTGATTCGACGAACGCATTTACAGCGGCATGCGACGGTTCATACTCGGGTCGCGCAGCGGTACCACTGATTCGTTGAGGAGTATCGGGAATCTTGAACTTTCTGCACCGGCTCGCTTCTGATGTGCAACTTATGCTGCGTCGCCCGGCGCGAATGCAGTATGCGGCGCTGTGCTATCGGCTTGCCAAGAAGACGAATGCGCTGGAAATCCTGGTGATCACCAGCCGCGACACCGGCCGGTGGGTCATCCCCAAGGGGTGGCCGATGCAGGGCAAGCAGGCGCACGAGGTCGCCGAGCGCGAAGCCTATGAGGAGGCCGGGGTGAAGGGGAAGGTACAGAGGGCCGCCATCGGGGCCTACGTCTATCAGAAGCGGATGGACCACGGCCTGGAGATCTCCTGCAAGGTGCAGGTGCATGCGCTCGAAGTCGAGGACTTCTGCAAGAACTTCCCGGAGAAAGGCAGCAGGCGGCTGGAATGGGTCGACTATCGTGAGGCGGCAAAGCGCGTTGCAGAGCCTTCGCTGAAAGAGCTTATCCTCGGTTTCGGCAAAGGCGTCGACCCCGACCGGGAGCAGCGGCCAAAGGCCTCCTGAAACTGACGGCGGGCGAAAGCCCACGGCATCCGCACCGAACACGCAAGGTCGTCGCAGGCTACGACACGCCGGATCGGGTAACGCCCCGGCCGCGCCCCTCGTCCCCCCTCTTCAATTCCTCTTGAATACGCCCGTTTGTGCCGCTACTGGCGAATGTTACAGTTGGAGAACAGCCATTGGCCAAGCCGCGACCGCGCCTCGAAAAGCTGACGCTCGACAAGGATCTCGACAAGTTCAGCCTTGCCGAGGAAGCGTCGCACCACGTCATGCGCAGGTTGGCTGCTCCCGGACTTGCCGCTCTCTTCCTGATCCTCAGCATGGGCTTCGCGGCGAGCTATTTCACGGGCGCCTCCGGTGCGGCCGTGGTGGTGGCGGCAGCGGCGGTCGCGGGCTACATGGCGATGAACGTCGGCGCCAACGACGTCACCAACAACGTCGGAGCGGCGGTTGGCGCAAAAGCGATATCGATGCCCGTGGCGCTGGGGATTGCGGCGGTGTTCGAGATCGCCGGAGCGCTGATCGCCGGCCGTAAGGTCACGCTCACCATCGAGGCCGGAATCATCGACGGCACGCAACTGGTCGGCGCCGAAGGGCTGGTCTGGGTGATGCTGTCGGCGCTTATCTCATCGGCGATCTGGATCAATATCGCGACCTACTCGCGTGCGCCCGTTTCGACGACCCATTCGCTCATCGGCGGCATTATCGGCGCAGGTGTCGCCGCCGCCGGGCTTTCCAGCGTCAAGTGGTGGGCGATCGCCGGCATCACGGCGAGCTGGACGATCTCGCCCGTGCTCGGCGGGGTAATTGCCGCACTCTTCCTCGCCTTCCTGAAGGAGTTCGTCATCTATCGCGATGACAAGATCTCGGCCGCCCGGCGCTGGATGCCTGTCGTTCTCGGCGTCACCGCCGGTTCGTTCACGGCCTATGTCGCGGTCTTTGCCATCGACCATCTGGCTTTTGTCCCGCTTCCGACCGGCCTGTCGATCGGCGGACTGGCCGGAATCGCTTGCTACATAATGTCGAAGCCGTGGATCCACCGCCAGTCGGAAGGCCTCGAAAACCGCAACCAGTCGCTTCGCAAGCTGTTCCGCCTGCCGCTCATCTTCTCGGCCGCCCTGCTCTCCTTCGCCCATGGCGCAAACGACGTATCGAACGCGATCGGCCCGCTGTCCGCGATCGTCTCCGCCGTCGACGGCGTGATCTCGGCCGCAGATTCGGAGGCCCCCTTCTGGGTACTCCTCATCGGCGCACTCGGCATTTCGGTGGGTCTTCTGCTCTACGGTCCGCTGCTGATCCGCGTCGTCGGCGAGGAAATCACGCGTCTCAATCCGATGCGCGCCTTCTGCGTGGCGCTTGCGACCGCCGTAACGGTTCTGCTTGCCTCGGCTCTCGGCCTGCCGATCAGCTCCACCCACACGGCGGTGGGCGCCGTGTTCGGCGTCGGCTTCTTTCGCGAATGGTACACGCGTCATTCGCAACGGCGGCTCGAATATGTCCGGCGGAAGACGGGGCAGACCGAATTCATGGAAAATGGAGAGACGAATTTTGCGGAAGTGCGCCGCCGGCGCCTGGTGCGGCGCTCCCACTTCCTGACGATCGTCGCCGCCTGGGTCATCACGGTTCCCGTGTCGGCGCTGCTCTCGGCCTTCCTCTATCTCGTCCTATCCGGCCTGTTTCTCTAGAAGGTACCTATTTCCGATGCGCGCCAATTTCCGCATGCAGCGACTGTTCATCGAGAACCCGCTCCACGCCGGAGCGAAACACGAAGCCTCCAGGGAGCAGTTCAACTACCTCATCAACGTCCTGCGCCTCGGTGAAGGCGCATCGCTTCTGGTCTTCAACGGCCGGGACGGCGAATGGCGGGCGGAGATAGCCATGCCGTCGCGCAAGCAGGCGGTTCTCGTTGCGATCGAGCAGACGCGCCCTCAGCCCGCCCCTTGCGATCTCGTCTACCTGTTTGCGCCTCTCAAGGTAGGGCGGCTCGATTATCTCGTGCAGAAGGCGGTGGAGATGGGAGCCGGCGTGCTGCAGCCGGTCATGACCCAGCATGTGCAGGGAAAGATCGGCAGCCTCGAACGCGTTCGCGCCAACGTCATCGAAGCGGCGGAGCAATGCGGCGTGCTCGGCATCCCGGCAGTCGAGGAACCCCGCAAGCTCGAGGAACTCCTCATGAACTGGCCGCGCGACCGGCGCATCGTCTTCTGCGACGAGGGAAACGACAGCCAGAATCCCCTGCCCATCCTCGAGGGAATTGCCGAACGCCGGCTGGCGCTACTGATCGGGCCGGAGGGCGGCTTTTCGGAGGCGGAGCGGGACCTGCTGCACAGCCGTGGCTTCGTGACGGCGATCCCTCTCGGGCCGCGCATCCTGCGCGCCGATACCGCGGCGGTGGCTGCGATGGCCGTCATTCAGGCGACGCTCGGCGACTGGCGATGAGCCGTCCATCCATTGGCCCTAGTTTTTTTGAGGGCATCTTGAAAGAAATTGACTTGCGCCGCACTTGATTACGGTTCAAGCACTCCATCCGATCCTGCTGACCCCGCAGGAGCCGCCCAGGCAAAGAAGACGAACATGGCCCGAGACACTACCGACCAGACGCCGGTTACCTCTGTCGCTGAACTCAGCGCCTATCTGGCATCGGGATCGAAGCCGAAGGAAAAGTTCCGGATCGGCACCGAACATGAGAAGTTTGCCTTCTTCAAGGCGGACAACAGCCCGGTGCCCTATTTCGGCGAGGCCAGCATCCAGGCGCTCCTGAACGGCATGGCCGAAAGGAACGGCTGGGAGCCGATCATGGACGAGGGGAATGTCATCGGCCTTGCCGAGCCCTCGGGCAATGGAGCGATTTCGCTCGAGCCGGGCGGGCAATTCGAGCTTTCCGGCGCGCCGCTCGAGAACCTTCATCAGACCTGCAGGGAATCCAACCAGCACCTGGCCGTGCTCCGGGAAATCGCCGAACCGCTCGGCATCCGTTTTCTCGGCATCGGCGGCAGTCCGAAATGGAGCTTCGCCGAGACGCCGCGCATGCCGAAATCGCGCTACGCCATCATGACGCGCTACATGCCCGAGGTGGGCAGCAAGGGCCTCGACATGATGTATCGCACCTGCACGATCCAGGTTAACCTCGACTTCTCCTCGGAAGAGGACATGCGGCGGAAGATGCAGGTCTCCCTGAAGCTGCAGCCGCTCGCCACCGCCCTCTTTGCAAGCTCCCCCTTCACCGAAGGCAAGCCGAACGGGCTGCTTTCCTGGCGTGGAGACATCTGGCGCGATACCGACAACCAGCGCTCAGGCCTGTTGCCGACGGCCTTCAGGCCGGATTTCGGCTTCAGCGACTATGTGGAATGGGCGCTCGACGTTCCCATGTATTTCGTCGTCCGCGGCGGGCATTATCATGACTGCACCCATGTCACCTTCCGCCAGTTCATGAACGGGGCGCTGAAGGGCGAAATCGCCGAATGGCAGCCGACGATGGGAGACTGGACCAATCACCTGTCGACTCTCTTTCCCGACGTCCGTCTGAAGCGTTTCCTGGAAATGCGCGGGGCAGACGGCGGGCCCTGGCGGCGGATTTGCGCTCTGCCGGCGTTCTGGGTCGGCCTGCTCTACGATGAGGAGGCCCTGTCGGCGGCCGAGGAATTGACCCGCGATTGGGGATACGAAGAGGTCTTGGCACTCAGAGATGCCGTGCCCGCAAAGGCGCTCGCGGCCGAATTCCGGTCTAGGTCGCTCTTCGATGTCGCGCGCGAGGTTCTCACCATTTCACGCGAGGGCCTCAAGCGCCGCAACCGGCTGAACGGCGACGGCGTCGACGAAAGCCAGTTCCTGGCACCGCTTGACGAAGTGCTGGCGAAGAAGGCGACGCTCGCGGAAGACATGCTCTCGCTCTATCAAGGCCGCTGGCACGAGTCGGTCGAACCGGTTTTCGCCGACTACCAATACTGAGCGGACCTCTGCCCGGACGGGGTACCGCGGACATGCTCGTTCCGCCCCCGTCCCGCGCTTCAGAAAAAGCGGTTTCCAGCCCTCCAATTCCCGTTATAGTGCAAGGACATGCGTCGCTCGTCCGGGAAGGAACGCCAATGGCACCGCTTTTTGACATGTTCGCGCAGGCGCAGAACGGCCACGCCATCGAACTGATGGCGAAGCAATTCGGACTCGCGCAGGAGCAGATGGCGAAAGCCACGGCCGCGCTGATGCCTGCATTCTCCACCGGCTTCAAGCACAATGCCACGAACCCCTACGATTTCGGCGCGCTGCTGACGGCGCTCTCGACCGGCAACTACGCCCGCTATTTCGAAGACATGAGCCAGGCGTTCACACCCCAGGGCGTCGCCGATGGCAACGGCATTCTCGGCCAGCTTTTCGGCTCGAAGGAAATGTCGCGCGCGATCGCGGCGCAGGCGGCACAGATGACGGGGATCGGCCAGGAGATCTACAAGCAGATGCTTCCGGTGATGGCGAGCACGCTGATGGGCGGTCTCTTCAAGCAGACCACGGGGCAGATGAGCGGTGGGCTCGCCGACAATCCGATGATGACGCTGATGCAGCAATGGATGGAAGCGACGGGCTTCGCCAAGAAGCCCGAACCGCAGTCCAACCCCTTCGACAATCCTTTCACCCAGGCGATGCAGGGCTTCTTCGGCATGGGCAAGGCCGGAGAAATGGGCAAGGCGGGAGAAACGGGCAAGGCCGGGGAGAAGCCGAAAGCGGCCGACCTCTTCGCCGACAATCCCTTCTTCAAGGCCTATCGGGAGATGATGGGGAGCGCCGACACGGCGCAGAAAGCGCCGGCCGATAACCCGGCCTTTGCCCAGTTTTCGCAGGCGATGAACAGCCTCTTCGACAGCGGCCTGGAGATGCAGAAGGAATACCAGAAAAGCATCGACGCGCTGTTCGAGAGCTACAGGAAGAGCGCCGGCGCAAAAGAATAGAGCCGGCGAAGTCTGCTGCTCCCCTGTCAGGGACAAAAAAAGCCCGGTACATGTCTTGGCATGTACCGGGCAAGCAGCAGGGTCTATTGGCTCATACCCTGCGGGGAACTTTCAGGTGCCGTCGGCACCATCCGAATCTCGCGGCATGATCCGCGCGAGGGCGAAGATTTCGCAGATCATGCCGCACTGGCGCATCCGAGGCGGCGGGACGCGCCATGAGGGGTCAATCGTGGCGCACTCCTCTGTAAAAGTGGTTCGCCCGATTGCGAGAGGCGCGCGTCAGGTAGCTTCCCGGGTTGTCGAAGAAGGCCGAGGTCAGCGCCTCGTGCAGGTCTTCGCGTTTCAAACCCATGTCCAGCAACTGGCGATCGTCGAGGTCCTGCAGGCGGGCGATCTGGCACCGGTTTCGATAGAGGCGCCAGACGGCCGTCAGCACGCCGAAGATGCCTGTTGTGCGGACTGCAGGCGACTGCCTGCTCGCAACGAGGCCGAAACCGGAGGCGTGGTGGGTCGTGCGCATGACGGAACTCCTTTTCGCGGGCACGAAGAAACCCGTCCCCTGCGGGGAGGTTTTCGCAGGGGCAGGCCGAAATATTTTTGGCGAACCGGCGACTATTTTGGCCGGAAAGATTGACGTGGTTTGCGGATTATCATTCGCAAATCCTTATTGATCAGTCCAACGAATGTTTTTAATGATATTCATCAAACAATCTTATAGGTATTCCGGCCATGTCCGCACCGCTCGATATCGACCAGCTGCAAACCTTCGTAGCAATCGCAGACACGGGCAGCTTCACCAAGGCGGCCGACCGTGTCTTCAAGACTCAATCCGCCGTATCGATGCAGATGCGACGCCTGGAAGAACGGATCGGCAAGCCGCTTTTCATGAAGGATGGCCGGGGCAACCGGCTGACCGTCGAGGGCGACAGGCTGCTCAATTTTGCCCGCCGGATGATCCGCCTCAACAATGAGGCGATCGCCTCCTTCGACGACAACCGCCTCGAGGGAACGCTGCGGATCGGCACACCGGACGACTACGCGGACCGCTACATGCCCGAAATCATCGTCCGCTTCGCCAAGACGCATCCGAACGTCGAGCTCTACATCATCTGCGAGCCTTCGGTGGACCTCGCGGAAAAGATGGCGAAAGGCGATCTCGACATCGCGCTCGTCACCCACAATCCGCGTGCGCGGGCTTCCGACGTCGTACGAACCGAGCCGCTCTGCTGGGTAAGCTCCATCAATCATCCGCTGCCCGAGAATGCCCCGATCCCGCTTGCGGTCGGCCGGCGCGACTGTCAGTGGCGGCAGGCTGCCTGCGCGGCGCTCGACGCCACTGGCAAGGAATATCAGATCCTGTTCACGAGCTGGTCCTCGACCGTCGTTGCCGCCGCGGTGCTCGCCGGCATGGCGGTCTCCGTGCTTCCGGAGTCGGCACTGCGACCGGGCATGAAGGTGCTGACGCTGGCGGACGGCTTCCCGTCGCTGGCGCCGGTGCAGATCGGCATCATGAAGCGCCCCGGCCTTTCGCCGTCGCTGTCGAACGCGATCACCAATCACATAACCGCCTGCCTGGACAACATCACGCCCATCACCGTCAACGACGATCTCGAAGGCGATCTCAAGGGCTATCCGCGCTATCCGCGCCTCAGGCAGAGCCATATGCTGCCGGGCTGGTGAGCCGCCTTACACGGCTCCTCCAATGACGAAGGCCACGCCTTGCTGAGGCGTGGCCTTCGCGCTTGTCGGGAACGGGCGCCCGATTACTCGGCCGCCGTGCTGATCGTGTCCGCCTCGTAACCGTGGGCGGTCTTCAGCGCCTGGCGGACGCCCGCCTCGTATTCCGGGTGGACGCGGGCGAAATGAATGAGCTGCCGCTCGATGATCTCGCCCGGGACCCCGCCCATGGCGGCCGCGATGTTGGAGAAGAGGCGCGATTTCTGCCCTTCGTCGAAAAGGTTGAACAGCGCCCGCACCTGGACGTAGTCGTCATTGCCGACGCGGTGGTCGTAGCGGGACATGTCGCCGTCTATTCTGAGCGGCGGTTCCTTGGCCAGCGGCTGTTCGGCCGGGCCATTGAAGGAGTTCGGTTCGTAATAGGCGTCCGGATTGCCGGTACGAATACCGCCATAGGTGTTCATCTGACCATCACGATGGTAGTGGTGGACCGGGCAGCGCGGCTGGTTGACCGGGATGTGCTCGTAATGCGTGCCGAGGCGGTAGCGGTGGGCGTCCGCATAGGAGAAGATGCGGGCCTGCAGCACCTTGTCCGGCGAGAAGCCGATGCCGGGAACGATATTGGACGGCGAGAAGGCTGCGTTCTCGATCTCGGCAAAATAGTTTTCCGGGTTGCGGTTGAGCTCAAGCACGCCGATCTCGATCGGCGGGTAGTCGGCATGCGGCCAGACCTTGGTCAGGTCGAACGGGTTGTAGGCCGTCTTCTCCACGTCGAGCTCCGGCATGATCTGCACCTGAACCGTCCAGCGCGGGAACGCCCCGTTTTCGATCGCGTAGAACAGTGCCTCCTGGTAGCCCTCGCGGGTCTTGCCGATGACCGTCTCGCCTTCCTCGTTCGTGAAGAACTTATGGCCCTGCCGGGTCTTGAAGTGGAACTTGACCCAATAGCGTTCGCCCGCGTCGTTCCAGAAGGAATAGGTGTGCGAGCCGTAGCCGTTCATATGCATCGGCGTCTGCGGGAGGCCGCGGTCGGACATCAGGATCGTCACCTGATGCAGGCTTTCCGGCGACAGGGACCAGTAGTCCCACATGGCAGTGGCGGAACGGAGATTGGTCTTCGGATGACGCTTCTGCGTGTGGATGAAGTCGGGGAATTTGTAGGGATCGCGAATGAAGAAGACAGGCGTATTGTTGCCGACGAGGTCCCAGTTGCCTTCATCGGTGTAGAATTTCAGCGCGAACCCGCGGACGTCGCGCTCGTGGTCGGCGGCGCCCTGTTCGCCGGCAACGGTCGAGAAGCGGGCCAGCATCGGCGTTTCGGCGCCGGGCTGGAGACACTTCGCTTTGGTATATTGCGAGATGTCGCCGGTGATTTTCAGCGTGCCGAAGGCACCCCAGCCCTTGGCATGGACGACGCGTTCCGGAATGCGCTCGCGGTTCTGGTGCGCCAGCTTCTCGATGAGCTGATAGTCCTGCAGCATTATGCCGCCACGCGGCCCTGCCGTCAGCGAATTCTGGTTGTCCGGCACCGGCGCCCCGGCGGTGGTGGTGATCGTCGGACGATCTGTCATCACATCCCTCCTGTTTCAATTCGGCTTCCGATCCACGCTGAAGACCGTGACGCTGACCGACACGATCGGCACGGGCATGGAATGCCTTGGCACTGGTTTCTCCCATCCCGCGATGATAATCTCCAATTGTATTTCCTTCTGTTTTCGATAAGATTTTCCTATCATGTTGACACTCAGGCAGATGCGTTACTTCGATGCCCTCGCCGCCACTCGCCACTTCGGCAAGGCGGCCGAACTTACCCATGTCAGCCAGCCGGCACTCTCAGCGCAGATCATGGAGATGGAAGACCATCTGGGCGTGAAGCTGGTGGAACGGAGCCGCGCCGGCGTTTTCCTGACCGTCAAGGGCGAGGAAGTGCTGGCGCAGGTGCGTTCCATCCTCGCGGATGTCGGCAGATTGGAGGAGAGCGCCCGGACAAAAACGGGCACTCTCGAAGGGCGGGTCCGCCTCGGGGTCATCCCGACGGTCGCCCCCTATCTCGTACCGAGGCTCATTCCCTACCTGCGCGAACGGTATCCGGCGATCGACATAGAGCTCAAGGAGTCCCTTACCGACCGGCTCATCGCCGATCTCGGCGACGGCCGGCTCGATGCGGTCGTGGCGGCGCTGCCGGTCGACGCGGACGGCATCGTTACCCGGGCGCTGTTTTCCGATCGCTTCTATATGGCGGTGGCGGAGAACGACCGGCACGTGCTCATGTCGCCGATGACGGAAGAGCAGGTGGATATTTCGCAGCTGCTGTTGCTCGAAGAAGGGCACTGCCTGCGTGATCAGGCGCTGGCCGTCTGCAATACGGCCGGCAAACGGCAGCTCCTGAGTTTCGGCGCCACGTCGATGGCAACGCTCTTGCAGATGGTGGCAAACGGCATGGGCATGACACTCATCCCCGAGATCGCGATACCGAGCGAAGCCGCACGCAACGCGATCCGGATCGTGCCCTTCGCCGCCCCGGAGCCCTCTCGCGAGATCGGGCTCATCTGGCGGCGCAGCAACCCGCGGCCGCGCGATATGGACGCGCTTGCAAACGCCATATCGGCCTGCGCCCGGGAGGTCTCGCGGGATGCCGCAGTGGCCGGACGAGGCGCGGCGAAAGCTGCGCCTCGTCCGGCCACATAATCAAGCCAGCTTGGTCTTCAGGAATTCGACGGTCCGCTGCCAGGCGAGGTCGGCCGCTTCCTTGTCGTAGCGCGCCGCCGAGGTATCGTTGTTGAACGCGTGGTTCGCGCCTTCATAGACGTGGATCGTCACGTCCTTGCCGTTTTCCGTCAGCGCTTTGCGGTAGGCCTCTATGCCGGCATTGATGCGCTCGTCGAGCCCGGCATAATGCAGCAGCAGAGCCGCCTTGATCTTCGGCACGTCCTCGGCTTTCGCCTGGACGCCGTAATAGGCGACGCCGGCCTTGAGATCGGGTGCGTTCACGGCAAGCCGGTTGACGAGACCGCCGCCCCAGCAAAAGCCGATCGCGCCGACATTGCCTGTGCTTTCCGCATGGCCTTTCAGAAAGCTCACGGTGGCGACCGCATTCGCATTCGTCTCGGTTGCGTCGAGTGCGCTGATCATCTCCCGCGCCTTGTCCTCGTCGGCCGGTGTCCCACCGTCGGGCGACAGGAAATCGGGCGCAAGCGCCACGAAACCTTCGAGCGCCATGCGGCGCGCAACATCTCTTATGTGCGGGTTGAGGCCACGATTCTCGTGAATGACGATGACGGCGGCAAGCTTCCCGGACGCATCGGCGGGTCTGACGAGATATCCTTTCATTTCGCCGTCGGCGCCGGGATAGATGATGTCCTCTCCCTTGATACGCCCGTCCGTCTCGGCGATCATTTCGGCCTTGGCACTGTTGGCAGCCAGCATCGGCGCGATTGCTGCGGCGGCCGCAGCCGTACCCGCGAGCGCCGTCAATCTCTCCATGAAACGGCGGCGATCCAAAGTGAGATGCGTATATTCGTCATAGGCATCGATCATCGCCTGGGTGATGACAGGCTTGTTCATGACGCTCTCCCTGGGACTGTGGCAGATCAAATCTCGCTGTAGCAGGCGGCAGCAGACCACCCGGCGACAAGATAGGTCAGGGACGTGGTCACGGACTTACAAAACTGCGTTACTTCAGCTCATCGCCATCCAGACGCAAAGCCATGTCCACATCGCGAAGAGCACAATGAAACCTGCCATGAAGAGCGGCCGGCGATAGCGAAGCCGATTGCTGGTGACGTGGATGAAGGCGTGCGCATAACGGAGCGCCACGAAAAGCCAGGCTAGACCGAGCGACAGGAGATTGTCCGCCTCGGTGACGTAGAGCAGCACGCAGCAGAGATGAAAGAGAACCGGCAGCTCGAACTGGTTCGCGATGCTGTTTCGCACGATAAGGCTCTCGCCCGGCTCGTCGCGGTTCTCCCGGTATTGGGAAGCGTCGATCTTGCCCGCTCTGATAAGCGATACCCGGCGCGTAGAGAGGAGCGCATAGAGCGCAAAAACAAGCGCGACATGGGCCACCATCGGCCAGAATATTTCGAAGCCTGTCATCGGTGCTCTTCAGCGTCAGCAATGGACATGGCGGACGCCGGGACGGCGTCCGCCGATGATATCAGGCGCCGCCCGGATAGTTCGGGCTCTCGCGGGTGATCGTCACGTCATGGGCATGGCTCTCGCGAAGCCCGGCGCCGGAGATGCGAACGAAGGTGGCGCGCTCCTGGTAATCCTTGATCGTGGCCCCGCCGACATAGCCCATGGAGGCCCGGAGGCCGCCGGCGAGCTGGTGCAGGACGCCGGAGACCGGTCCCTTGTAGGGCACCTGCCCTTCGATGCCTTCCGGCACGAGCTTCAGCGTGTCACGGACTTCCGCCTGGAAATAGCGGTCGGCCGAGCCGCGCGCCATGGCGCCGACGGACCCCATGCCGCGATAGGCCTTGAAGGACCGCCCCTGGTAGAGGAAGACCTCGCCAGGGCTCTCCTCGGTTCCGGCGAGCAGCGAGCCGATCATCACGGCCGAAGCGCCGGCGGCGATCGCCTTGGCAACGTCGCCGGAATATTTGATGCCGCCGTCCGCGATGATCGGGATGCCCGCGGCCTGAGCTGCCTCGACGGCCGCCATGATCGCGGCGAGCTGGGGAACGCCAACCCCGGCGACGATGCGCGTCGTGCAGATCGAGCCGGGGCCGATGCCGACCTTGACCGCATCCGCACCGGCGTCGATCAGCGCCTTGGTACCGTCCCCCGTCGCGACGTTGCCCGCCATGATGCGCACGGAGTTGGAAAGCTTCTTCACGCGCGCCACCGCATCGAGCACGCGCTGCGAATGGCCGTGGGCGGTATCGACGACGATCATGTCGACGCCGGCATCGATCAGCCGCTCGGCACGCTCGAAACCGTCGTCGCCGACGCTGACGGCGGCGGCGGCGCGAAGCCGGCCCTGCGCATCCTTGGCGGCGTTGGGGTTGAGCTGGGACTTTTCGATGTCCTTGACCGTGATCAGGCCGACGCAGCGTCCTTCGGGATCGACCACGAGGAGCTTCTCGATCCGGTGCTTGTGCAGAAGGCGCTTTGCCTCCTGCTGATCGACGCTTTCCTTGACCGTGATGAGGTTTTCCCGCGTCATCAATTCGTAGATCTTCTGGGAAGGATCGGAAGCGAAGCGGACGTCGCGGTTGGTGAGGATGCCGACGAGGCGCCCCTGCGTCTGCCCGCCCAGGCCGCCGTTTTCCACGACGGGAATGCCGGAAATGCCGTGCGCCTTCATCAGGCCCAGAGCATCCGCAAGCGTCGCATCCGGGCCGATGGTCACCGGATTGACGACCATGCCGCTTTCGAACTTCTTGACCTGCCGGACTTCTTCCGCCTGTTCGGCGGGCGTCAGGTTGCGGTGGATGACGCCGATGCCGCCGGCTTGCGCCATGGCGATCGCGAGCCGCGCCTCGGTGACGGTATCCATTGCCGCCGAGAGGATCGGAAGATTGAGTTCAATGTCCTGTGCGATGCGGGTGGCGATATTCGTCTGACCCGGCATCACTTCGGAATGCCCTGGCTGGAGCAGAACGTCGTCGAAGGTCAGAGCCTCCAGACCGGTTGCCGTTTCGATGATGCGCGCCATGGCCAGTTCCTCTTCAAATAAACGAAAAATCCCCGGGGACGCTCAGCGACTTGTCCACCGGGTGACTTCAAGGCTTGTCTTGGAAGTTGGCGAGGGCTGGTAACACGGATATGCCGGAATGAAAATAGCAAAGGGGCCCAAATCTTATGGGCCCCGACGAATTGTTGTCGCAGTGCAACAAGCCGTCTCTTCATATGTCGAACTGATAGCTCGCCGGTACGAAGCGATAGCCCTGATCCTGGCTCTCGACGAAGCCGACGGACGGAAACGGCATGTGATAGCCGATGAAGGGCAGCCGGTCGGTTGCGATCATGTCGAAGACCTTTTTTCTGCTCGCACTCGCAGCCGGCTTGTCCATGTCGAAGCGGACCTCCCAGTCGGGCCGCTGCAGCGACAGGACATAGTGGTTCGCGGTGTCTGCGGTCAGGATCATGGCCTTGCCGTCGGACTCGAGCCGATAGATCATATGCCCCGGAGAATGACCGAATGCGGCCATGGCAGAGATGCCGGGGACGACCTCCCCGCCATCCGCGACGAAGGTCATCTTCTCCGCCAGCGGCACGACCTTCGCCAGCACCGCCTTGTGCCCGGTCTCGGCAGGCGTGCCGACGCGGGCGCCGTCCTTCCAGAAGTCGTACTCGACCTGGCCGGTCACATAGCGCGCATTGGCAAAAGCGGGCTTTCCCCCCTCCATCAGGCCGCCGATATGGTCGCCGTGCATGTGGGTGATGACGACGACCGTCACCTGTTCCGGGGCATAACCGGCTGCCTTCAGTCCTTCCGCAAGCTTGCCCGTGCCCGCCTCGCGACCTCCCTCGCCAAGCCCGGTGTCGAAGAGAACGACCTCGGGTCCGGTATCGACCAGAACCGGGGAAAAGCCGTTGACGAAGCTGCTGGTCGGCAGGAAATTCTGCTCCAGAAGTTTGGAGACCGACTCCGCGGGCTGATTGGTACCGAAGATCTCGTGCGGGTTGTCCGCGGCGCGCGTCCCGTCGCTGATCACCGACACCCTGAAACTTCCGAGTTTCAATGTCCTGAAGTCCGCATTCTTGCCCATGCCGTCCTTATCCGTCGTTTCCTGAGCACTGGCAGCGCCCGCCAGCAGGCCTGGTGCCGCCAATGCGCCCGCGCCTGCTGCGAACAGCGTCCGCCGCTTCAGTTGTAAAGCCATCGTCATTCCCTCCTGTTTTCCGGCGCTGCCCGCGCGCCGGTGATCACAGGCGAGAAGTAGTGCCTTGACAGAAATGGACAGGACGGATCACACGCATTTGATCTTCAATCTCCGGTTTCGCCGCGACAAAGCCATCGGAACCCCTTACCCGCGACCAGCGCGCGAGTTTCTGATGATTTTGTCCTCAAAACGATTTCGAATTAAGAACCAATGCGACGAACACCCGCAGTGACAGCCCCAAGGCGCCTTTCATGAACCGCATCGTCCCGATGATCCTCGCCGTCGCTCTCTTCATGGAGCAGATGGATTCAACCGTTATTTCGACATCGCTGCCGGCAATCGCGAGCGATATGGGCGTCGGGCCGATCACGCTGAAGCTCGCGCTGACCTCCTATATGGTGGCGCTGGCGATCTTCATTCCCCTGAGCGGCTGGATGGCGGACCGGTTCGGCGCCAAGCGCATCTTCCGCGCGGCGATCCTCGTCTTCATCGCAGGCTCCGTCCTTTGCGCGGTAGCGGATAGCCTCTTCGCCTTCGTCCTTGCGCGCTTCCTGCAGGGCATGGGCGGCGCCATGATGACGCCCGTCGCGCGGCTCGTCCTCGTGCGCAGTGCGCCACGCAGCGAACTTGTCTCGGCAATGGCTTTGCTGACGATCCCCGCGCTGGTCGGACCGCTCGCGGGCCCGCCGCTCGGCGGCTTCATCACGACCTATTTTTCGTGGCACTGGATCTTCCTGATCAACGTGCCGGTTGGAATTGTCGGCTATTTTCTTGCCGGCATCTACCTGCCCGAGATGGAGCGGCGAAATCCACCCCCGGTGGATATCATCGGTTTCCTGCTTGGGGGCATTGCCGCCGCCGGTGTGGTCTTCGGGCTTTCGGTCATCAGCTTGCCGGCCCTGCCGCCGGCGATCGGTATCGCTTCCGTATCGGCCGGCGTCGCCGCCTCGCTCCTCTATATTTTCCATGCGCGCCGGCATCCGGCGCCCGTGCTCGATCTCAAGCTCTTCCGCGACGGTGCGTTCCGCGCCGCGTCGATCGGGGGTACGATCTTCCGCATATCCGTCGGCGCAGTGCCTTTCCTGATGCCGCTGATGCTGCAGGTCGGCTTCGGTCTCAGCCCGTTCCAGTCGGGCCTCATCACCTTCGTCGGCGCCGTCGGCGCCATCACCACGAAGTTCCTCGCGCGCCGCGTGTTCGCTTTCGCCGGTTTCCGCACGACGCTGCTCATCGCCGCCGTGATTGCGGCCGCCACGACTTTTGCCAACGGCTTCTTCACGCCGGCGACCCCCTATCTCCTGTTGATCTCCGTCCTGCTGATCGCCGGCTTCGCCCGCTCCTTCTTCTTCACCGGCGTCAACGCACTCTCTTTCGCCGATATCGACGATGCCGACGCCAGCAAGGCGACGTCTATGAGCGCCGTGCTGCAGCAGATCAGTCTCGCATTGGGGGTCGCAGTCGCAGGCGCCATTCTCGAATTCGAGACGGCGCTCAGCGGCAAGCCGCTTGAACTCGGAGACTTTCACGTCGCCTTCATGATCATCGCCATCGCCAATCTTCTCGCGGCAATTCCCTTCATCGCCATGGCGAAGAATGCCGGCGCCTCGGTTTCGGGCCATCGGCTGGCAGTACGGGAAGTGGAAACGACGGCTGCCGGCAAATGATCTGCTGCAGGGTCTGATCGGGCAGCGCTGTCAGAGCGGGTCGCTCCGTCCATTTGCCTCTCAAGCAAGCCGCGGAACGCCTATTCCGGCCGCTCGCAGACCGCCGAAAGCTTGTTGCCGTCCGGGTCACGGACGTAAGCCGCGTAAAAATTGGCATGGAAGGGTCGCAGCCCCGGCGCGCCCTCATCGGTGCCGCCCGCGGCGAGCGCGGCGGCATGGAAGGCGTCCACCGCCGCGCGGCTTTCCGCTTCGAGCGCCACCATCGAACCATTGCCGATCGTCGCGGCCTCGCGATTGAAAGGCGTCACCACCCAAAGCCTGCAGCGGAAGTCACCCTCCGCGCCATAACCGATCTCCACCTTATCCTCCTTGCGGCGTTTGAGGCCGAGGGGCGCAAGCGCCGTGTCGTAGAAAGCGCCCGCCCTTTCGAGATCGTTGGAGCCGAGGGTCACATATAGCAGCATGGCTCTATTCCTCCGCAGTTCCCTCGGCCGGCTCGTCGCTCTCAAGCGCCTGGCGGCCCTTGAACCCCTTGGCGAGCAGAAACATCTCGACCGATTCCGCGCGGGAGGACGCCGGCTTCACATGGACGACCTGGCGGAAGTTCTGCTTCAGCATGTTCAGGAGGTCGCGCTCGGTGCCGCCCTGGAAAGTCTTCGCCAGAAAATGTCCGCCCTCCGCGAGTACCTCGACGGCGAAATGCGCCGCCACCTCGCAGAGATGCATGGTTCTGATATGGTCGGTCTGGCGATGGCCCGTGGTCGGCGCCGCCATGTCGGACAGGACGATGTCCGGAGCCCCGCCGATCGCCTGTTTCAGCTTTTCCGGCGCCTCGGGATCGAGGAAATCCATCTGCAGGAAGCGGACGCCCGGGATCGGATCCATTTCGAGGAAGTCGATCGCCGCGACCCGCGGATCGGCATCGGTCGAGTTCGTCACCTTGGCGGCGATCTGAGACCAGCTTCCGGGTGCCGCGCCCAGATCGATGATGCGCTTGGCGCCGGCAAGAATCTTGTGCTTCTCGTCGATCTCCAGGAGCTTGAACGCCGCTCTTGCGCGGTAGCCCTCGAGCTGCGCCCGCTGAACATAGGGGTCGTTGATGTGGCGCTCGATCCAGCGGCGCGAAGACGCCTTGAGCTTGCCCTTCTTGACCTTCTGTCCGAGCTTGCGGCCGCTGCGATTGCCGCCGATCGGGGATTTCGTCATGCCTCGGTTCCTTCGTGGCGCTTCGCCCGTTCCTCGCCCGCCTGCGGAGAACCGAAGCTGCGCTGATGACGGCGCGGACGCCCCCGGCGCCAGGCCCCGTCATCCGCCATCATGTCGGTCAGGAGCCCTTCGCGAAGCCCGCGATCGGCGACGCGCATGCGGCTCGACGGCCAGCGGCGGCGGATCGCCTCGAGGATCGCGCAGCCGGCAAGCACCAGATCGGCCCGGTCCGGACCGATGCAGGGGTTGGCGGCACGTGCGGCGAAATCCCAGGAGAGGAGGCGCGCCTGCATGGCCGAGACCTCGTCATCGGAAAGCCAGAGGCCGTCCACGCGGCGGCGGTCGTAGCGCGGCAGGTCGAGATGCACGCCGGCAAGCGTCGTCACGGTTCCCGACGTTCCGATCAGGTGGAAGCCGTCGCCGTAGGAGCCGCTTGCCAGCGCGTCCACGGAGGGGCACTCGAAGCCGGCAAGCATGGCCTCGACCTCGCGCACCATCACCTCGAAACTCTGAGGCGTTACATGCTCGCCGCCGTGGCGCTCGGAAAGGGTGACGACCCCCACGGGCAGCGAAGTCCAGTGGGTAATGTGATTGGCAAGCCGGCTCGAGCGATTTTCGCCTATCCGGATGACCGCGATTTCCGACGAGCCGCCGCCGATATCGAAGAGCACGACGGACCGGGTTTCGCGGTCGACGAGCGACGAGCAGCCGGACACAGCAAGCCGTGCCTCCGTCTCGCGGTCGATGATCTCGAGTTCGAGACCGGTTTCCTCGGCGACGCGCTTCATGAAGGCCTCGCCGTTGGCAGCCGCACGCGCAGCCTCGGTCGCAATCAGCCGGCGACGGCGGATCGAGCGGGCACCGAGCTTGGCGGCACAGACCTTGAGCGCTTCGACCGAGCGCTCCATCGCGTCGTCCGAAAGCCGCCCGCTGGCGCCGAGCCCCTCGCCCAACCGGACGATTCGCGAAAACGCATCGACCACACGGAACTGACCCGGCCGGGTCGGCTGCGCGACGAGCAGCCGGCAATTGTTGGTGCCGAGGTCGAGTGCCGCGTAAAGCGGTGCCGGCGGGTCGGCCGGCGCGACGAACGGCGCACCGAGCCGCTCCGGACGCGCCTGCTGCTGCGCGGCGGCTTCGCCGTTCCGCGGGCGCGGAACATCGCCGGACCGCTCGCCCGGCCTGGCTCCCGGCCGCAGGCTTGTCGTCGGGTTGCTCGCGGAAGCAAGCGGCCGCCCCTGGAGGCCGCGCCGATGGCGCGCCTTCCTGTTGCGCTTTTGGCCACCCTTCTTGTCGCCGAGCGCCGCATCCACCGCCGGCGCGCTTGCACCGGAGGCAGCGGACTGCACTTGAGGTTTTGCTGATTTCGAACGCCGGCGCCGTTTGCGCTTGCGCGACGGCTCCGCCTCGTTCAGTGCTGCGGGACGCCCTGCTTCTCCGGACGGGCCGGATCCGCTGGCAATTGCAGACGGGGAACCGGAGGGCTTGCGCCGCCTCCGTTTGCCCTTGCCGCCCCGCGACGCGCCCATGCGCGCCTCGCTGCGATCTGCTGCCGACGCCCCGGATTCAGACGGCTTGTCGCCGTGATCGGGGTCTTTCACTTGTCTCAACCATGGCGCCGCGCGAAGCCTGACGGCCGCTCAAGGCGCTCTCTCGATTTTGCGTTGGCGCGACTGTACCAGCGCCGCCTCTTTTCGCCAAACTTTTTTTGAAACCATAGCGGAGCCGACCGACCCGGCCGCCCTCCCCTGCGGTTGCCGACCTCGATCAGGATCGATGCCCCTTTCGAGGCTCAACCCAGAGGCAGATGGACACAGCCCGGCCGCATTTTTTTGGCAAAAGGTATTTGCATCGGGCGTTCTTTTGTTTATAAGCCCGCCACACCGACGCGGCGGTACATCGCCTGCGGGCCTTGGGGAATAGGTTAACGGTAGACCAGCGGACTCTGACTCCGTTAGTCCTGGTTCGAATCCAGGTTCCCCAGCCAATTCTCCCTAAATGCCCCTTAATTCCTTGATTTTTCCAATCTGCCGCATCCCGCTTTCGCATCACCGGCGACATGATGCCGGGACCGCCATGCCGGCGCGTAACGAGGATGTCGCCGTCGCCGCCAGGCGGAATGGTCGTCCCGCGGACATTGAGTTGCTGGTGCCGCACCGCAAGCTTCGACTGCACATAAATTGGCTGGGGACCCTGGCGTGTTCTTGCGCCGATAGCGAACATTCGGTCCCGCCGGGACGAAACACCCATCCGCGACAACGGATGTCTGTGCGGCGGGGCACACATCCTCCCGCCGCACTACAGGCTAAGGCTCCTTATGAGCCCCCCTTGCTATAGTCCTGGTCGGTGACCTTCTCCATCCAAGTGACAGAGCTTCCGTTCAGTGCCTCCGCGACGGCAAAATGCGTCATTGGCTCCGTGCTCGACGCTCCATGCCAGTGCCTCACGTGAGGCGGGATCCAGACGACATCGCCTGAGCTGACCTTTTGGACTGGTTCGCCTTCCTTCTGTACCCAGCCGCGTCCGCTGACGATGAACAGGGTTTGCCCGAGAGGATGCGTATGCCACGCGGTGCGAGCGCCAGCCGAAAAGGAGACGGTGGCCCCGCCAACCCGCGCAGGGGCTTCAGCCTGATAAAGTCCAGAGATCTCGACCGTCCCAGTGAAGTACTGCTCGGGGGCTGAAATAGCGCCGCTTCCTGCGGGGGTGATTTTGAGATCTGCCTGAGGAGCGTTCACCTGAGTTCCTTTCCTGCTTTCGAAAACCTGCTTGAGGACAGGCACGGCAGACATTGCTCTCGGCCAGCCGGCGTAGAAGGCGACATGGCTAAGGAGTTCGGAGGCTTCGGATTGGGTGAGGCCGTTGTCCATGGCACGGTTGGCATGGAATGGCAGTTGTTCCGGCTGGCCGACCGAAATAAGGGCTGCCATCGTCACCAGGCTGCGGTCGCGTGCCGATAGATCGGGGCGTTGCCAAAGATCGCCGAAAAGGACGCGGTTGGTGAGGTCGGCAAGTGCTGCCGCTGTTGGTGCAACCGTCGAGTCGACAGTCGCTGCACGAGCGGCCTCGGCTGCGGCCTCCAATTCGATGCGAGCCGCCTCGCTGTTCTTGAGGGGTGCGATTCGGCGCTCGTCAAACACCTTCTTCGTCTCCGCGACGGCGGAGATCGCGTTCGGCCAACCCGAGTAGAATGCGAGGTGTGTGATGAGTTCTGCGAGCTCTTCCGGCTTCACGTCATTATCCAACGCCCTGGCCACATGCGCGCCGATCTGCGCCGTCTTGCCGGTGGAAACGATCGCAGAAACGGTTGCCAGGCTGCGGTCACGCGGTGCGAGCTCCTTACGCTCCCAGACCTCACCGAACAGGACGTCGTCGGTGAAGTGACCGAGCCCCGGCGCAACATCATAAACGGCCGGCGGCGCGACCCGCCGGTGTTCTTCCTGTGCCTCCACCCCCGTGGCGGCAAGAGCCGAAATAGCTATGCTGGCAGCGATGTTCTTCATCTTGATTTTCCTCTAGGCATGGTCAGGGATGCAGGAACGCGCAGAGCGCGGTCCCACTCGATGATCTTTGCTGTTTGTCATGAGAGCCGAGCCTTCAGCGCGACTCGTGTCAGACCCGCAGAAGAGCCTTGATCGCCCGTCGCTCGTCCATCGCCCGATATCCCTCGGCCACATCCGAGAGCGGCAACTCCAAGTCGAAGACCTTCCCTGGATCGATCTTGCGGTCGAGCACCAGGTCTATCAGGTAAGGGAGGTAGCGCCGAACGGGTGCGGGACCACCAAGCAGGCTCTTCTGCTGGAAGAACAGATTCTGTCCGTCGATCTGGACGCCGTGCGGGACACCGACGAAGCCGATCTTGCCGCCGGGTCGTGCACAGTTCATGGCCTGTGTCATCGACTCCTGCGTACCTACGCATTCCAGCACCGACTCCGCACCGACACCATTCGTCAGCTCCTTGATCCGGGCGACGCCTTCGTCACCACGCTCGGAGACGATGTCGGTCGCGCCGAACTCCAGCGCCAAGTCCTGACGGCTCTTATGGCGGCTCATCGCAATGATCCGCGATGCACCCATCTGCTTCGCGGAAAGGACGCCCATAAGACCGACGGCTCCATCACCGACCACGACAGCGGTCGAACCTTCCTGAACACCTGCGGCATCTGCTGCATACCAGCCGGTGCCGAGCACGTCGGAGGCTGCAAGCAGGCTTGGGATGAGGTCGTCAGACGGTAGCTCGGCAGTCGCGACCAGCGTCCCGTCGGCAAGAGGAATCCGCGCATACGGAGCCTGTGCACCTGACATGAACTCCCGCTGTTCGCAGGAGGACTGAAAGCCGAACCTGCAGTGCGGACAGGTATTGTCCGAGATGCAGAAGGAGCCGACCACGAATTGCCCCGGCTTAACGGTCTTTACGGCATCGCCGACTTCGACAACGACCCCGCAGTATTCATGGCCCATATGTGCGGGTCCGCTCGTTGGCTGGAGACCGCGATAGGGCCAGAGGTCTGAACCGCAAACGCACGACGCCGAGAGCTTGATGATCGCATCGGTCGGTCTCTCAATCTTAGGCTCCGCCACCTCTTCGCAGCGAATGTCGCCTTTTCCATGCAGAACCGTTGCTAGCATGTTTGTCTCCTTTCGGATGGCCCGAAGGCTTTGAGAGGGTCATCGGCGAAACGGCGCTGGGGCGTCTGCCATGCGGGAAGATACCGCCCAAAGACTTTGCGGATTATCCGTGCTAATCAGCATGGACTTATCGAATGCTGATATTAATTGAAGAGGCTGAAGATGCAGCGAGAGGACCTGAAGGACCTGCTGTGGTTCTTAGAGGTGGCGAAGGAGCAAAGCTTCACCAAGGCGGCCGCCGCGCTCGGAACCTCACAGTCGACCCTGAGCTACACGATCAAGAAATTGGAGGCTCGGCTTGGCGTGCGGCTTCTTACGCGGACTACGCGCAGTGTCGCGACGACGGAAGCGGGCGAGCGCCTGTTCCAGTCCCTCGCACCGCGGTTTCAGGAGATCGACGCGGATCTGGCAGGTCTCGTGGCTTTCCGTGACAAGCCCTCTGGAACCGTGCGCCTGACGTTGTCGGATCATGCGCTGCAGATGACTGTATGGCCAAAGCTGAGCCGGATCCTGTCTGACTATCCCGACGTTCGGGTTGAGCTCTACAGCGACAACGGCATGCGCAATATTGTGGAGGAGCGCTTTGATGCAGGCGTGCGGCTTGGTGAGAGCGTCGACAAGGACATGATAGCGGTCCGGATCGGGCCGGATTGGCGGCTCCGCGCGGTGGCCTCGCCGGGATACCTCTCGAAACACGGCATTCCCAATGCGCCACAGGATCTGGTGGGGCATGTCTGCATCAACATGCGCCAAGCAACATGGGGTGGGTTCTACGCTTGGGAATTCGAAAAGGACGGGAGGGAGTTGCGGGTCAGGGTGGACGGACAGCTCAGCTTCAACTCGGCCATCGCTCAGGTCGACGCGGCCGTGCAAGGGTATGGGATCACCTACGTGCCAGAAGATCTTGTTGAAGACCACATCCGTGAAGGGCGGCTGCAGGCGGTACTCGACGACTGGAGCGCGCCCTTCACAGGCTACCACCTGTATTATACCAGCAGGCGTCAGATGTCGCCTGCCATGGCATTGATTGTGGACGCGCTACGACATCGCGGTTGAGCTCTCATGCGGCACCGGGCCGGCGACACTCCGATCGCCGCCGGCCACCCGTGTCTCTAAGACTCGATAAACGCGAGCAGGTCGGGATTGATCACATCGGCATGGGTGGTCAGCATGCCGTGCGAGTAGCCCTCGTAGACTTTCAGCGTACCGTTTTGCAGAAGCTTCACGGCCAGGCGCGCAGAACTGTCGATCGGCACGATCTGGTCGTCATCTCCGTGCATGACGAGCGTGGGTACGTCGACCTTCTTGAGGTCCTCCGTAAAGTCGGTCTCGGAGAAGGCCTTGATGCCGTCGTAATGGGCCTTGGCGCTGCCCATCATTCCTTGCCGCCACCAGTTCTGGATCACGCCGGTCGAGACCTCTGCACCGGGGCGGTTGAAACCGTAGAAAGGCCCGCTCGGCAGATCGAGAAAGAACTGGGCCCGGTTTGCCGCGAGTTGTGCGCGCAGACCGTCGAACACTTCGATCGGAAGCCCGCCGGGGTAAGCTTCCGTCCTGACCATGATGGGCGGGACTGCGCCGACCATGACGAGCTTGGCGACGCGGCCCGCACCGTGGCGGGCGACATAAGCCAGCGCCTCGCCGCCGCCGGTGGAGTGTCCGATGTGGATGGCGTCGCGCAGATCGAGCTCGGTCGCAAGGGCTGCGACATCGGCTGCGTAATGGGCGATATCGTGGCCGTCGCTGACCTGGGTCGAGCGACCGTGACCCCGGCGGTCATGGGCAATCACGCGATAACCCTTGCTCACGAAGTAAAGCATCTGCGCGTCCCAGTCGTCCGACGAAAGCGGCCAGCCGTGATGGAAGACGATGGGCCGGCCCGAGCCCAGGTCCTTGTAGAAGATTTCGACGCCGTCATCCGTCTTGATAAAGTTCTCAGTCATGGGAAGCTTCCTTCCTTGGTTCGAAGTGGAATTTCGGCCGCAAAAGCGCCGCGGCCGCGATCGCGATCGCGATCATTGGGGCAAACACGAAGGCTTACGAAGAGCGCCCTGCGGCGCGGCGCCAAAGCCGCGGGTCAGAGCTTGGGGCTGTAATTCAGAGGAACCCAGTCGAAATTGTCGCTGTCCGTGCCGACGTGGCCGATGCCGGGGAACCGCGTATGGGCGCCGGCGACGAGGTATCCCTCCTTGACGGCCTCGGCGAAGGCGGCATCGCGCGCAGTTGCGGCCGCCGCCTGGTCCTCATCGAAGCCGATCGTCACGTCCGGTTCGTCGAATTGTACGACGTCACCATGGGTTATATCGCCCCAGAACACCAGCTTCTGACCCTTGCTTTCGACCGCGACCGCGCTGTGGCCGGGGGTGTGGCCGGCACGCAGGGTCGACTTGAAGCCCGGCACGGGTTCGGCCCCGTCGTCGAAGGTCTTCAGCCGACCGGCATCGCGGTAGGGCACAAGTGCCTTGACGGCTGCGGAGAACAACTCCTTTTTCGCCTCCGGCGCGGCCTCGCGGTTGGCGGCACTCAGCCAGAAATCGGCATCGCGCTTGTTGAGGTGGACGTTCGCATTGGGAAAGACGATCCTATCGCCCGCTACGAGGCCGCCCAGGTGATCCACGTGGGCGTGGGTGAGGATGATGTCGTCGATCTGCTCCGGCTGATAGCCGGCTGCGATCAAGTTCGGCACGAGCTTACCGAGCGTCGGACCGAAAAAGGTACCGGTGCCGGCATCGATCATCACCAACCGGTCGTTTGTGTTGACCAGGAAGGCATTGACCGACAGCTCAACTGGCGAGTCGAGAAAAGCCTTCGTGAGCATGGCGGCGATCCGGTCTTTGGCACCAATATAGAGGGTCTCTGCCGGAAACTTCGCCGTCCCGTCGGAAAGCGCGGTGATCTCGAAGTCGCCCAGCATCATGCGATAGTAGCCTGGGGCCTCGGTCTTGACTTGCGGCGCCTTCGCCGTCGCGTCGAGCGGCGCAAGCGCCGTCATCGCTGTCGCGGCCAGCATGAGGGACAGCGTTCCCTTGAGTACCGATCTGCGTGTCGTCATTCTTCTCTCTCCTAGCCGTTACTAAAGCAATCTGGACAGGCGGGGCAGACCACTGCCGGTGGTGGCTGCTCTGCCCTCATCCTGTCCCTTTTTGTGTTTTGAATGAAGCTACCCGCCCCCGAATGCTCACCTTCGTTTTCGACGGGGATGAGGGAGATCTATCGTCAAGAGATGGTTCACGAGGGGCGCTTCCGGGCCTTTATGGAAACGGCGGACTTCCTGCTGGACATCGGCGTCGGCCTTGGAGACGCGCCGGTGCTGGCGAAGGTGTTCTGCCCAGGATTCGACCATGAACCACTCAACCACCTTTTCCGGATCGGCGGCATCCTCCGTCACCCCCCAGCCATAGGCCCCGTCACGGCGGCGTTCGCTCGAAAGCTTCGCCAGCGCCTGCAGAAAGCCCGGACGCTCGGCCTTGTCGACCCGGTATTCGATAAGGACGAGGACGGGACCGCGGTCTTGTTCTACTGGTTCGGCCGTGAGCGGCTCGGGCCAATGATTGGACGGGACCAGGTCCGCCTCCCCCTTCGGCAGCTTGACGAGGTGGAAGAGAAGTCCGGCCGCGGCAAGACCGGCAGCACTTACGACGAGGGTGAGCGGGATGCCGATGGCCTCAGCGACAGCACCCCAGGCGAGGCTCCCGGCCGTCATCGCGCCGTTGAAGACGGTCAGATAGACGGCCAGCGAGCGGCCCCGCACCCAGTTCGGCAGGATTGCCTGAGCCGCGCCGTTCAACGTGGTCAGCGCCGTGATCCAGGCTGCGCCGAGCGCAAGAAGTGCCCCTATGGCCGCCCACTGCGGCGGAGCGGCCGATAGAATTGCCATGACTGCTGCGGTAACGACTGCGGTCCCGAGCAGCAGCGCGTCGGCGTCGAAACGTGCGCGCAGCTTCGGCAGGATCAGAGCGCCGCCGATGGCTCCGGCACCGACCGCACCAAGGAGGATGCCGTAAAAGCCCGCGTCTCCGCCCAGGAGATTGCGGGCGACGAGTGGAAGAAGCGCCCAGACGGCACTGGCGAAGGCGAAGAAGACAGCCGCGCGCAACAGCACGACGTGCAGCTCGCGACTCGCCTTCGCAAACCTTAGACCGGCACGGAAGGCTCCGAGGAAATGTTCCGAGAGTGCGTCGTCCGGAGCTGCCGGGCGTCTCCACCACATCAGAGCCGCAATGACGAAGACATAGCTGATGACGTCGACGCCGTAGGTGACGGCCGCGCCGAACCAGGCGAGCAGCAGGCCACCGGCCGCCGGCCCGATCGAACGCGCAATGTTGATGCCGAGGGAATTCAGGGCGACAGCGCTCTTGACGTCCTGTTTCGACACAAGCTCGGGAACGATAGCCTGCCATGTGGGGGCCATCAGCGCCGCGCCGATGCCGCCGACGAAGGTGAGCGCGATCAGCGAGCTGACCGATTGAAGTCCGGTTGCAGACAAGAGCATGAGACAGATGCTGGCGGCTGCGAGGAGAAGCTGGATGACGATCAGGAATTTGCGGCGATCGAGAATGTCGGAAAGCACCCCTGCCGGAATAGCCAGCAGGAAGATCGGAAGCGTCCCGGCGGCCTGCACCGTCGCGACGGCTGCAGGCGCGGCCGACAGGTCGGTCACCAGCCATGAACTTGCGACATCGCGGATGAAGCTTCCGGTGTTGCCGACGATCGTCGCGACCCAGAGGACGGCGAAGACCTTCTGCCGCAGCGGCGCGAAGCCACTTGTCGGTGCCGTCACATCCGTCATAGCACACGCACCTTTCCGGAGCCGGTGCGCTCGTGCAGATCGTGCCACGCGACGAGGACGAACGCGCCCGACAGGCCGAGGTGCTCGAAGAAGCCGTTCGTCGCCATCATGCGCTCCATGCCGGGCGCCAGCTCCCAGAAGCGGAACGCCAGGAACGTCGCCGCTACGGTAAAGCCGGCCAGGCAGAGTGCGGCGGCCCAGCGGAAGATGCCGAGAAGGATCAGCGCCGACATCGCCAGTTCGAAGACGACGACCCCAACCGCGAACAGCGGGGCCGGGGTCAGGGCGAAGTGGTTCATCTCCGCAATCGCGCCGTCGAAGTCGTATACCTTCATCAACGGTCCCTGGATGTAGGCCGAACATAGGGCAAGCAGCGCCAGGAAGCGGAGCAGCGGAGTGGCAAGGAGGGGCCGCACGTAGGCTGCGACCCGGATCTCTTTCGAAATGGTCGTCATTGTCCGCTCCCTACCTACACAGCCCAGCAGGCGCAGCCGAGCGCACCGAAAAAGCCCTTTAGATCGGAAATCGGCAGCTTCGATGCCCATGCTCCGGCGTGATCATGCCCGTGGACACCGCAATTGTTGGCGCAGCCGCAGGAGGCGATTGCCGTTCGCCGCAGCGAATGCCTGCCCGCACCCTCCGGTTCGCCCCATGCGGCATAGCCGCCATAGGTCCTGACCGGCGACCAGTCCGGCATCGCCGGAGGCAACGGGATTTCATCGAGGTTGGCGAATTCGTTCGCGGCATAGACGATCCTGCCGCCGACCATCGTAAGGTCGGAGGTCAGAAACGAGATCTCGTCCTCGGCACAGGCGAAGTAATCCTTGCTCGGTACGATCAAGTCGGCGAGCTGGTCCTTCTCGATGCGTCCCTTTCTGCCTTCTTCGTTTGAGAACCACTGTACCTTCTCCGTCCACATGCGGAGCGCCGTTTCGCGGTCTAGGCAGTTGGCGCGTGGGTAGAGCTGCATGCCGCCGACGGTCTTGCCCGTCACCAGCCAGGCAAGCGACACCCAAGGATTATAGGAGGCGACGCGAGTGGCATCGGTGCCCGCCGAGACATTGACGCCCTTTTCCAGCATACGCGCGACCGGTGGTGTGGCCTCGGCCGCGCCATGGCCGTAGCGCTCGACGAAGTACTCGCCCTGATAGGCCATACGATGCTGCACGGCGATGCCGCCGCCGAGCGCCGAGATCCGATCGATCGACTGGTCGGAGATCGTCTCGGCGTGATCGAAGAACCAGTTGATGCCGGAAAGCGGGATATCCTGGTTCACCTTCTCGAAGACGTCGAGCGCACGGCTGATCGTCTCGTCATAGGTCGCATGCAGCCGCCAGGGCCAGCGGTTCTCTGCGAGTATCCGCACCACCTCCTCGAGCTCGCCCTCCATCTCAGGCGGCAAGTCGGGCCGCGGCTCGCGGAAATCCTCGAAATCGGCGGCCGAGAAGACCAGCATCTCGCCGGCTCCATTGTGGCGGAAGAAATCGTCGCCTTGCTTGTATTTGACCGAGGAGGTCCATTTGAGGAAATCCTCCTTCTCCTCCTTCGGCTTCTGCGTGAAGAGGTTGTAGGCGAGCCTCACCGTCATCTGCCCTTCGACGGCGAGCTTCTGGATTACGGCGTAGTCGTCGGGGTAATTCTGGAAGCCGCCGCCCGCATCGATGACGCTGGTGACCCCGAGGCGGTTGAGCTCGCGCATGAAGTGGCGGGTCGAATTGACCTGATACTCGAAGGGCAGTTTCGGCCCCTTGGCAAGCGTCGAATAGAGAATGCCCGCGTTCGGTTTGGCGAGTAGAAGGCCCGTCGGATTGCCCTTGGCATCGCGAGTGATTTCGCCGCCAGGAGGGTTCGACGTCTCCTTGTTGAAGCCTACGGCGCGAAGTGCAGCGGCGTTGAGCAACGCCCGGTCGTAAAGGTGCAGCAGGAATACGGGAGTATCGGGGGCGATCGCGTTGATCTCTTCGATCGTGGGAAGCCGTTTTTCGGCGAACTGGTGCTCTGTGAAGCCGCCCACGACTCGCACCCATTGCGGTGGCGGCGTGACAGCGACCTGCCGTTTCAGCATGTCCATCGCATCGGAAAGCGAGCGCACCCCGTCCCATCGCAGTTCCATATTGTAGTTCAGACCGCCGCGGACGACGTGGGTGTGGTTGTCGTTAAGTCCCGGCAGGACGCGCTTTCCCTTGAGGTCTACGACCTTGGTGTCAGGCCCGGCGAGTGCCATGATCTCCCGGTCCTGTCCGACCGCGAGGAACTTTCCGTCCTTGACGGCGACGGCCGTCGCGTTTGGATTCGTACGGTCGAGCGTCGTCAGCAAGCCGTTGTGGAGGATCAGATCGGCACTCATTGGCTTGTCTCCTGACGTCGAAGCGGAATTGGCGGCGCGCGCCGTTGAAAACAGGTCTTGGAGGGCCAGGGCAGAGGCCGCCCCCAGAAAGCCGCGGCGGGTCGGCATCAGCTGATCTCCCGCGTCGAGGTCCGGCCGGGCACGGCAGCATGACCATGATCGGCCCCGCTCGGCAGTTCCCCGAAGACGTGCGGGACGCAGCGGCTATGAAACCAGGAAACGGTGACCGGATTGCCTGACAACAGCCGCTTGACGAGGGGCACCGCCTGTTCGCCGACGAGGATGCCTAGGAGCCCCACCAGCGCGATCACCGGCGGAGCCGGGGAGCGAACATTGAGCAGGCTGTAGATAACGCCGACGAGAAGGCCGGCCCCGAGCGAGAGGAGATACATCTTCATCGTCAATCCCTTCAACGAATGGTCGTCGCCGCTCCGACCGCAGGAGAGCGGCCGGAGCGGGTGCTCGGCTGAGCAAGCCAGTGTCAGTGGCCTTCGGAAGCGCCGAACATGGCCTTGGCGTAGATGATGCCGAGCCCATAGGCGCCACCGAACTTCTTGGCGATGCCGGTGGTCATCTCGTAGGTTTCGGTGCGTGCCCAGTCGCGCTGCAGCTCGAGCATGTACTGCAGCGAAGTCATCGGCCGAACGCCGGCCTGCACCATACGGTCCATTGCGCGCTCGTGCGCCTCGTCGGACACGTCGCCACAGGCGTCTGCAATGACGTAGACTTCGAAGCCTTGATCGAGCGCCGACAGGGTCGGACCAACAATGCAGACGGATGTCCAAAGCCCGCAGAACACGAGGCGCTTCTTACCGATGCGGTTGACCTCTTCGATCACTGCGGCGTCTTCCCAGGTGTTCATGGAGGTGCGGTCGAGAAGCGCCTGTCCGGGGAAGGCATCGGTGATCTCGGCGAACATGGGGCCGGAGAAGCTCTTTTCCGCAACCGTCGTCAGGATCGTGGGCACCTTGAAGCCGGCAGCCGAGTTGGCGACCAGCGCCGCATTGTTGCGCAGCTGCACGGCGTCGATCGACTTTGTCGCAAACGACATTTGCGACTGGAAGTCGATCATGATCAGCGCGTGATCCGTGGGCGAGACGAGGAGGTTGCCGGGCGTCGGTGTTGCGTTCAGCGTCATGATACTGGCCTCATTCTGTTGGTTGCCGATGCGCGCGACTATGCCGGTGATGGGGGCGCAATTCTTGAAGCCAACGACGCACTTTTGTATTTTGTAGTCGCCGCTAAGGCTGACGCCGATGCGAGGTCGGTTGCCGGCGCGCAGCCACCGAGACACGCTTCGGCTGCACGGCGGCAGAGGGGCTGTTGCCCTTCTCGAGGCTCTCGTTGTTCGGTCTGCTGCTTGTTGGCGAGCCTTGCTCAGGACTGCCGGATTCGTCTCCAGGCTCCGGGGGTGGTGCCCATCGCCTGCACAAATGCACGTGTGAAGTGGCTTTGGTCGGAGAAGCCGCAGAGGCTGGCGATCTCACTCAACTGGGTTTGCGAGGACTGCAGCAGATCAATGGCTTTTTCGATGCGTTGCTGCTGCAGCCATCGATGCGGCGTCTTCCCCATCGTTTCGCGGAAGGCCCGAAGAAAAGTCGCCTGCGACAGATTGCAGGCCGAAGCGAGCTGTTCGACGGTCAGCTCACCATTCAACTGGCTGTGGACGAGGTCCTTGATCCTGGCCTGGCACCGAGAGGAAAGCCGGCGTCCGCTTACGGCCGCGCCGCCGCGGCCGTTGCCGTACTGCTGAACAACATGAACCCCAATTGCGATCGAGAGCTGGTCAACAAACAGGGCGCTCCTGTCGAGGCTCCCATCCACTGTCGCAAACAAGGCGCCCAGCATGCCGCCGAGCACCGGATCTGTCTGCGCGGCAACCGGGCGCAATTCGTTGACACTTCTCAAGTCCGCCGCGTCGGCGATCCGCTCGAGCGCGTTGTGACTGATTTCGAGCAGCATGAAGTCGAAGGAACCGCTGAGATCGGCGCGATAATCATCGGCGAAATTCCGCAGATAGACGGCGTTCTGCTCGAAATCATGGACAGTCGAACGATGCTCTTTGAATATCCGGCGACGGTGTCCGCCTGCTGCGGATAGACCGAGCAGATATCCGCGCCCGGTCGCCGGTGTCGTGACCCTGTCCGGCGGCGCCGAAGCCGACCTCTTGCGATAGAACGCCATGTCGCGGCTATCGATCGCTCGGTCGTCGTCGAGCCTGTCCATGGAGCAACCGAGACTGTCGTGTCTTTTGGTTGCTGCGATGGAAGAGACGTCCGTCATGCCTTGGGTCCCATCCTTTGAGCTAACCTGTAGCGAAGATCTCCGACCACAGCACCAGGACCGAGGCCCTGCGGATCGTGGTCCCAAGGCAGCCTCCACGCAGGTGCGCTGAGCCGCCCTGAATCGACGCATCATCGCCGCGGACCGGGATAACCTTCTTGTACGAAACTCACGCGTTTTGAACGATCTGAGCCGATAGAGGCGATTAGCTCCCGAGCGGATCCAAAGCCATGCCGAATGGCTTACTCTTTCGTCTGAAGCGTGCGGGTGTGTCGCCAGTCAGACTCGTGAAGACCCTCGTCATGTGGCTCTGATCGGCGAAGCCGCAATTGATCGCGACCTCCGCGATCGACAAATCCTGCAACAGCAGTTGCTTGACCCGCGCGACCCGGTACTCGCTGAGCCATTTCGAAGGGGTGCGCCCAAAGCTCTCTTTGAAAGCCTTGTTGAAATAGCTGCGCGACAATTCGCAGCGAGAAGCCAGATCCCCGATCGAGAACGGCTTGTTGAAATGGGCAGCCAGAAATTCGGTAGCGAGTCTTTCCTGCCAGGGCGCCAGGGTTCCTTTCTTGTCCACCGGGAAGTGCAAACCGCCATAGGTCTGGCTGAGATGCGCCAGCATGGCCAGATTGATCTGCTCCAGGAACAGAGGATTGGCCCGTTCCGGGTTGTCCAGCGACGGCAGCAATGCCTGGGCGAGCCCGTGCATCACCGGATCGATGCGGCCCGCGAAGCAGGAAAGCGCCACGTATTCGCTGCGCCCGACCTCCTCCGCAAAGGCGCGCAGGCGGGCAAATGGTATCTGGAAGCGGACGTTGTCGAACGGGGAGAGTGGATGATATCGCCATCCATCGCGAAGATCGGTGATCCCAAGCGAGGCCTTGGCACCGCCGCCGTCATGCACCAACTCGGCACCTCGCCACAGCCTCTGGGAATCGAAGTCACGCAGTTGAACGGTGACGCCAAACGCTTCCGAGCGCGGAATGACGGCTGCGTCCACATCGAAGCGATCGGAATACGTCCTGGTGACGATGATGTCGCCGGAAGAAACTGATTTCACGATCGGGCTCGGCCGATACCGGGTGCCATTCAATCCCTCATGCAGGTCCATCGACGTGGTCTCCCGATATCTGGCCATGCACGACCGTTGCCGGTTCGACTGCAGACGACAGCTACAATAATCTCAAGACTTGAATGGAAAATCACCTCGTCGCACAAAACCCTCACGATAGCCATCGCGCCCGCCAGGCTGCCGGGGTGCTGCCCGTCAGGCGACGGAAACCCTTGGTAAAATGATCCTCGTCGGTGAAGCCGCAGCGGATGGCGATCTGCGCGAGTGTCAAAGAACGCTCGCCAAGATACTGCTTGGCACGAGCTGTTCGATAGCCCAGCAGCCACTGTTGCGGCTTCTGGCCCGTCACGCCCTGGAAGCCGTCGATAAAGCGACGGATGGAAACACCAGCCGCCGAAGCTGCTGCCGCCATCGGGAATTGATCGGCAAAATGGTCCATCATGAATTCCTTGGCTGCCTTTTCCTGCCAAACGGTGAGCTGCGTTGAACGACCCTGACCGCGATGATCACCATGAGCGTGAAGCAGATGGGCGCAGATGGCGATGGCAACGTGCTGCAAGACTGGATTTTGGGCGTTCCCTTGCCTCTCGAACAGCGGCAGAAGAGCCGCTCCGAGATTGCGCATGACATCATCCTCCTCGCCGCGCCGGCATCTAAGCCTGATCTCTTTTGGCGCAGCGGAGAACTCGGCGATTTCCCGAAAGAGTTCTCGCGGCAGTTGGAAGGCGAGGGAATCGAGATCGCTGAACAGCCGGATGCAGGCGCCATGGGTAAGATCGACGAGACAAATGGAACCTTGCCGGAAGCGGCGAGTCTCACTCTCGGCGCCGTCGGGAGCAACGTCGCAATGATACGCATCCTTGAGGTAAAGCATCAGAAAGTACGCTTCGTCGGGCGGCAAGGACGCCAGGCGGCTGGCGCACCCGTTGAGCCGCCATTCCAGGCGCGTCACGGAAAACCCGGCGTCCCGAACCGGTCGAGCCGGAAGACATGGAGCATACGGCAGTCCAAAATGAACGCCGACGCCCTTTTCCGTTCCGCTCCTATGAGTCATTACCTCCTCCAAGTAAATTTGCCTTTCTGCCGCGAGAGTTGCGGTCAGCGGTCGGGCCGAGCGACCGTATCCGCGATTTGAGCGCCCCAAAGATCTCGACAACAGAAGGGGAGCCATATGGACCGTTCAGTTCGATTCAAAGGAAGCATGCCTGCGGGCGCCGTCAATTTCTTGTAACATTTGCTCGCCCTTTGCCAGAAAGGACACCTTCTACGCGAAAACAGGGCTTCAAAGCGGGCGCGTATGGGTAACGTACTTTTCGAAGAAGTCCGAGAACCTTGCAACGCGCATCGGCAGTTTGTCGTAGGGCGGATAGTACAATGTCAGCCACAGCTCTGGAGGCTCCCACTCCGCGAGGACCTGCTTTAGCGCGCCTCGCGCCAGCGCGTCGTCGACGATGAAATGCGGAAGCAGGGCTACGCCCTGCCCGTCTTCCGCCAGTCTGGCGATTAGCTCGCCGTTGTTCGCCGCCAGGACCTTGCCGGCCAATGCCTTTCGGGTCCGTCCGCCGTTCGTCAGCTCCCAGGTCTCGGCAATCGCCTCCTCGTCGTAGGCGATACAGGCATGTCGATGCAGGTCGTCAGGCGTCTCAGGTGTTCCCAAAGCCGCGAGATAGCCTGGGGAAGCGACGAGGATTCGCCGCACGCGACATACCTTGCGCCATATTGTTGACTTGTCCCGCGGCGGCTCCGAAACCCTCAGCGCAAGATCGAAACTCTCGGAAACTATGTCGATGAAGCGGTCGGTTAGGGATAGCGAAACGCTCACCCGCGGATATTCGGCCCGAAAACCCGAGACGATATCCGGCAGGATCTGCTGCCCGAGCGACAGCGGCGCGTTGATGCGGATCAGCCCGGCCACGTCCCCATGCTCTTCGCGCAGATCCTCCCTCGCCTGGTCGAACTGCCTGATCAGCGGCTCTACGCGCGCCGCATAGACAGCACCGGCGGAGGTCAGAGAAACCTGGCGCGTGGTGCGCAGCAGGAGCTGCACTCCCAGGCTCTCCTCCAGCGCACCGACGGCGCGGGTCACTGTCGGTGGCGTCATCGACAACTGTCGCGCCGCGGCCGTGAAGCTGCGCTGCTGCGCTACAGCCAGGAATACTCGAATATCGCTTAGATCGCCCATGCTATTTTATTGCAATAGATGAAACAATTTTGTCAATATTATTGCTGTTCACTTTCGTGAGGACCTGAGCGAGTTTGTCTCCAGATCAGCCGACACACGCCAGTCCGGAGAGGAACCTGCCATGCTCACACAGATCAAAGGCCTTCATCACGTCACCTCGATGGCCGCCAGCGCCCAGGAGAACAGCGACTTCTTCACCAAAGCGCTCGGCCTGCGACGCGTAAAGAAGACCGTCAATTTCGACGACCCGGAGGTGTATCACCTCTACTACGGTGACGAGATCGGCGCGCCCGGCTCGGTAATGACCTATTTCCCGTTTCCCCATATTGCCAGGGGACGCCCTGGCGCTGGCGAAGTGGGCGAGACCTCCTTCGCCGTCCCTGAGGACACGCTCGGCTACTGGAAGGAACGGCTCGCCTCGCGCAGTGTCGCCGGACTTTCTGAGCACCAACTCTGGGGCGAGAAGCGCCTTCGCTTCAAAGGCCCGGACGGCGATGCCTTCTCGCTGGTCGAGGTCGCAAACGATCCGCGCCGCGGCTGGACGAGCACTGAGGTCGACGCCGACAAGGCCGTCAAGGGCTTCCACGGAGCAACTCTGCGTCTTACGGATCCTGGCGCAACGCGGGAACTTCTGAGTTTCATGGGTTACCAGGAGGTCGACCGCAAAGGCGAGTGGTCACGCTTCGCGATCAGCGGCGGCAACGGCGCCGACGTCGTCGACCTGGAAATCGTCCCCGGGGCCGATCTCGCGCGGCTTGGCTCCGGCTCGGTGCATCACATCGCCTTCGCGGTGGACGATCGCGCGGCCCAGCTCGAGGTCCGCAAGGCCCTGATGGACACCGGCTTTCAGGTCACGCCAGTTATCGATCGCGACTACTTCTGGGCGATCTACTTCCGCACCCCCGGCGGTGTACTGTTCGAGATCGCCACCAACGAGCCGGGATTTGATCGCGATGAAGACACCAGACACCTCGGTGAAGCCCTGAAGCTTCCCGCGCGGTACGAGCCCTATCGCGACGAGATCTCACGCCGTCTCGAGCCGATCAGAGACTAACTCGCCTCGGGACCACACGGCAATTCGGGTCCGGCCCGACGGAGAAAGCCATCATGACGATCTCATCTTATCAGACGCTCATAAGAGCGCCGCGACGCAACGCGCCTATTATCTTCGCGTTTCACGGCACGGGTGGAGACGAACATCAGTTCGCCGACCTGACCAGGCATATCTTGCCGGATGCCGGGCTGATCTCGCCGCGTGGGGACGTGTCGGAATTCGGCGCGCTGCGCTTCTTTCGGCGAACGAGCGAAGGCTCCTACGACATGGAGGACCTGGCGAGGCGAACAGATAAAATGGTCGATTTCATTGCTGCCCACAAAGCAGAAAACCCCGGACGGGCAATATACGGATTCGGCTATTCAAACGGGGCAAACATCCTTGCGTCAGTTCTGTTCAGTCAGCCCCGGCTTTTCGATAGAACTGCCCTGCTCCATCCGCTCATTCCTTGGATCCCCACGGCTAACAAGCAGTTGAAAGAGCGACGAATTCTGATCACCGCCGGCCAACGCGATCCGATTTGCCCGCTGCCTCTTACAGAGCGGCTCGTCGACTACTTCGCGGCACAGAGCGCCCGCGTAGAGGCATGCTACCATTCCGGAGGACATGAGATCCGACCTGAGGAATTGCAAGCATTGCACGCGTTTCTGACCTGACGGACACGGCGTCCGGCCCCGCCTGGGCACCGGCCGGACTATCTTCCGGTCAGGCGCCGGCGGCCGCCGGCGGCCGGTCGGTGCTGCTTATCAATCGTTGCATCTGGCCATGGCAGAGATCAGCGCGCGCGGAGCCCGAAACGTCCGGACCATTGACCATCGCTTGACAACGCCTGGCAAAGGCCAGAAAACACTTTCCATGGGGTTGCGATTACCCCACGAGGCGACAGCCGAAGCATCGCGTCCGATCAACCGCCAGGCGGAGGACGCGCCATGTCGTCACTTCTCGAAATTCCCCCTAAAGGTTGCGCGCCTCATAGGCACCCCGAACTGCCCGGTCCTCATCGACGTGCGCGTCGACGAGGACTTCGATGCCGATCCGCTGCTGATCCCCGGCTCTGTCCAGCGTGATCACCGTGGGTTGCGCATGTATGCGGATGGCAATGAACAACTTGAGGCAGACTTACTTCTGTACGACGCCTTCTACCGTTGGTGCCGTGGCGCGACTGATAAGATACATACCTGGCCGTCGCCGAAGAAGGGAGCGTGAAATTGACCGAAACTGCACAGAACACCACCGCATCGGCTCACGGTCAGACCTTGAGCCATGGTATTTCCTTTAGCGAGGCGCTCCGGGTTTGGGCACGCGTTGCGGCTTTGAGCTTCGGTGGCCCAGCCGGACAGATCGCGATGATGCACCGCATCATTGTCGAGGAGAAACGCTGGATTGGCGAGACCCGGTTTCTACATGCGCTGAACTATTGCACCCTACTGCCGGGGCCGGAAGCGCAGCAGCTTGCAATCTATATCGGCTGGCTCATGCACAAGACCAAGGGCGGTCTGCTCGCCGGAGCCCTATTCGTACTCCCCGGCGCCGTTGCCATCATGGTGCTGAGCTGGATCTACGCCATCTTCGGAAACGTCGGCGCCGTTCAGGCGCTTTTCTTTGGATTGAAAGCCGCGGTTCTGGCGATCGTGCTCGAAGCGGTTCTTCGTATCGGCCGTCGAGCGCTCAGGAACAGCGCCATGATAGCCCTTGCTGCCGGGGCATTCATCGCGCTCTTCCTGTTCCGCGCTCCCTTCCCACTGGTCGTCCTCACTGCGGGTCTCATCGGCTTTGTCGGCGGTCGAGCCGGCTGGGCTGCCTTTCGGGCGGACAACGGACACGGAAAAGTTGGCAGCAAGCATGTCGCTGATATCGAGACCGCGCTTGGCGAAGAGGTTCCGGCCCATGCGCGTCCCCCAATCAGTTGGTCGCTTAAGGTTGCCGGTGCCGCTCTCTTTTTGTGGTTCGCTCCGGTGCTTGCACTTGTCGCGGTGCTTGGCCCAGGAAATGTCTTCACTGACATCTCGATCTTCTTTTCGAAGATGGCGATGGTCACTTTTGGCGGCGCCTATGCGGTTCTCTCTTATGTCGCTCAACAAGCAGTCGAGCACTATCACTGGCTGAAACCCGGCGAGATGTTGGACGGTCTCGGCATGGCTGAGACGACGCCTGGCCCGCTGATCATGGTCACTCAGTTCGTGGGCTTCATGGGCGCCTACCGCGACCCCGGTCTCCTTCACCCATTGCTCGCTGGCACACTCGGCGCGCTGCTCACGACCTGGGTGACTTTCGTACCCTGCTTTCTCTGGATTTTCCTCGGCGCCCCGTTCATGGAAATGATGCGCAGCAACAGGGCTCTGTCCGCCGCGCTGGCGGCGATCACCGCGGCGGTCGTCGGGGTCATCCTGAATCTGGCAGTCTGGTTCGCGTTGCACGTCCTCTTTCGCGAACTCTATGAAGCGCGCGGATTCGGCATGACGGTCGATGTGCCGGTTCTGAGTTCTGTGAACCTTGCCTCTCTCATTCTGACCGTCGGCGCGATTGTCGCCGTGTTCCGGTTCAAAATCGGCATACTGACAGTCTTGGCCGGCTGCTCCCTCGTCGGCCTCGTCTATGGATTGTACATGGGGTGGATCTAGCTCCTGAACGCGATCCGGCAGCGCTTCGATTAAGAAGCGCGCAGGGCTCGAGGGAGGGGCGCTCCGAGCGAAGGTAATGAAGGCGGTGCAAAGCATTCATCCGGCCACGTATCTTTTTGCGGCGCGCGCTTTACGCGATTTTGGCGACGGGTTCGTCGCCATTCTGTTGCCAGTCTATCTGCTTGCTTTGGGATTTTCGCCGCTGCAAGTCGGCGTCATCGCGACCGCATCGCTCTCCGGCTCTGCACTCTTGACGATCGCGATCGGATTCCTCAGCGCGCGCCGCGATCTCCGCGGCTTGCTCCTGGCCGCCGCCGGCCTGATGGTTGCCTCCGGTATCGCCATTTCCATAATCAATGATTACGCGCTGCTGCTGGTGGTCGCCTTTGCAGGTACAATCAATCCATCGGCAGGCAGCGTGAGCGTCTTCGTCCCACTGGAGCATGCGGTGCTTACCCGCGAAGTGACGAGTGCCGAGCGGACGAGCATGTTCGCTCGCTACAGCCTCGCCGGAGCGCTCGCAAGCGCCGTCGGGGCGCTTGCGGCAGCTCTACCGCATTTCATGACGACCTTCGGGTTCGGGCAACTGACCGCCATCAAGCTGATGTTCGTTGTCTACGCGCTTTTAGGTCTGGCTAGCGCAGTACTTTATGCCCGCATACCGCCGCGCATCACCAGCGGCGAGCCCGCGAAAGCAACACTTGGCCCTTCGCGCGCTATCGTGTTCAAGCTCGCAGCCCTGTTCAGCCTCGATGCATTCGCTGGCGGGTTCGTGGTGCAGTCGTTGCTCGCCCTGTGGCTGTTCGAGCAATTCAATCTGTCGCTCGCGGAAGCTGGTGTGTTTTTCTTCTGGTCGGGCGTGCTGTCGGCCTTCTCCTTTCCTGTCGCCGCATGGTTATCGAAGCGGGTTGGGCTAATCAACACGATGGTGTTCACTCACATCCCATCGAGCATTGCGCTGATGCTGGCAGCATTCGCGCCCACCTTGCCGCTGGCGCTTGCCTTGCTGTTGATACGTGCAGCACTCTCGCAGATGGATGTTCCGACGCGTTCATCCTACGTGATGGCGGTCGTGACCGAAGCGGAACGCGCCGCGGCCGCAGGCTTCACTTCGGTGCCGCGTAGTCTCGCCGCAGCGGTCAGCCCTGCACTGGCAGGCGCTCTCTTCGCTGCTTCGTTTCGTGCTTGGCCGCTCCTAATCTGCGCCGCGCTGAAGATCACCTACGACGTGCTCCTCTTGCTGCAGTTCCGACATCACAAGCCGCCTGAGGAATACTGAGCCGACCGCCTCCCTGGGAAACAGAAGTGAGCCGCTCGTGTGCCTATCCTTCCGGTCCGGCTACCCGCGCAAGGAACCCCACCGCGGCTTGTCCGTTCTCCTTCTGCCGAAAGGAGAAGACGATGAGTACCAAGGACACCAATGCCACTCCGGAACAGTCGGAACCAGCCGATGTTCGTCAGCCGGCAAACCGAAAGAAGCACCGGGACGAGGAGTCGATCGCACCACCGACGGTCCAGCCTCCAGGGGCAAAGGACACAAGTGAGAAACCCAAAGTGAACCCGGTCACCGGCGGGGCGTTGTAGCGCTCGCCCGCGCCTAATTGACCACCTGCACCACGGTTCGGCTCTTCACATCCGCGATGACGCGCTTCTCGTTGACCACCGCAAAACCATAGCGCCTGTCGGCCGGAACCGTATTGAGAAAGACTGTTTCAGGCACCGGTTTGCCGACGGATATCTGCTCCTGCAGCACAAGCGGCCGTTGCGGAAACGGCTGCAGTTCGACGTATTCCGTCACGCCTGGCGGTGGCGGGTCGATCGCCGCACCATCAACGGGCCCTGCGACGGCCACGACGGTCGTATCGGCGGCGCTGATTTCGTTTGTGCTTTGCGCTTGGGCAGGAGCCGCGGTCAAGAGTACCGCGACACCCAATGCAACGGAGCTCTTGACGAGGACGACTGTCATGAGAGCTACTCCAGTTACGAATCCCTTCTCGTGAAGAATCGCCTGCCGGGAGCTTTGTTCCGGCGTGTCTGCGGTATCGGACCTTGGTCCTACACGGGAAGGTTAAAGGTCCTAGGACCGTTGCACGCTGCTCCTCGTGACGCATATCGCTCTGAGACGACCACGGCGGCATCCTCGTCAGCCGTCCACCTCGTCTGAAGGTCCCAGAGCCAACGCGATTGTCCCTTCTAAACGCTCTGGGACCTTCATTTCCGTCCATCTCCGGGACCGCCCTATGCGGAAACCCGGCTTGGCCTGCGCACGGCCCTCACCTTCCCGCTGCTTCCTCCGCCACAGAAAAAGCGGTCGCTGCCATCGGATTCAAGGCCGGAAACGCCGACACCCGGGGGCATTTCGACCGTTTCGAGGACCTCTCCCGTTTCCGGGTCAAGGCGCCTCAAGTCGCTCTCGTCGCCTTCCCATGTGGCATGCCAGAGCTCGCCATCGACCCAGGTGACGCCGGTGACGACTCGGTTGGATTCGATGGTGCGGAGAATCTTCCCGGTGTCGGGATCCACCTGGTGGATCTTCCGCCCTCGATAATGGCCCACCCACAGCGTTCCTTCCGCCCAGGCGAGCCCTGAATCGCCGCCCTCGGCAGGCGCCGGAATGGTAGCGAGCACGCGGCCGGTCGCCGGATCGATCTTCTGGATACGATCCTCCGCAATCTGGAACAGATGCTGACCGTCGAAGGCCGTTCCCGCATGTGCGGCGACATCGATCGAGCGCACCGTCTTGCCGCTCTCCGGATCGAGGGCGTTCAGCCTGTCGCCGGAGGCAAACCAGACATGCCGGCCATCGAAGGTGACGCCGGCCACCTGCTCAGTATTCGGGAAAGGTCCGTATTCCTGGAGAATTTCGGCTTTCGATCGTTTCATTTTTCCATCCTCATCGCTGTCATGTCTCGCATCCTAGTCGCTCGGTAGCGGACCCGGGAGTAACAAGACTGTCGGGAAGCCCAGGACGGGCGGGGTCATCCAGCGAAGCGCCCGACCGCGGCCGAAGGACTGCACCTTGCCGGCCGACGCAAGCTGCTCGAGCGCGCGCTGCACGGTGCGCGGGCTCGCCCCGAGCGCAATCGCCAGTGCCGAGCTCGACCACGCCTCTCCGTCGGCCAACAAGGCAAGCACCGCCGCATGCTGCTCTTCTACCGGCGGCGTCAAAACGACGACCTTACCCGCGCGGCGCGGCGAAAGCGCAAAGCCCTGTTTCGTCGCCCACACCTGCGCCAGCGCTCGAAGTTCCGTGCGGAGCCGTCCGATCTCAACGCGCAACCGAGCGCGGTGCGATTCGTCTGCATGTCTTGCTCGGAAGGCGCGCGCGAGGAGCGTGGCTCTCGGCACGTCTCCCGGCCAGGCTTCAGCGAGCGCGCGGGCAAGCGCGAAGAGCACCGGGCGCGTCGCGAGCGAGACCACCAGCTTTTCGTCCCGCACCACATTGCGGCAGGCATCCACCACGAGCGCTCCCGACGCGAGCAGCGTTTCCACTTCCTCGATGAGAAGAGAGCGCTCGCCGCCGCTGCCGATCAGGCGCGCGACGGGCGCATCCAGCACGAGCGATGCGCTTTCGACCTCAGCCGTCAGCGCCGAGATGTTGGCTTCGCGCGCGGCGCGCGCGGCTCGGGCGAGCGAGATCCGCGCGGCTGCCGCCTGCAGACGCCGTATGGCGATGCCGGCGACGACCAGTTCGCGGGCCGCCTGCGTCGCCGGGGGGAGCGGCATGCCGGAGTCGAGCTCCGCAAGCGCGCGTTCGGCCTCGTCCAGGCGGCCGATGAGAAGCAGGCGCCGGGCCTCGAGATTGCGCGCATGCGCTGCATTGACGTGATCGCCATGCGCTTCGAGCGTCGACCTCGCCGCTTCGAGCGTTTTCGTGGGCCAGCCGAGATTCCGCGAGACGAGAGCGATCTCGGCCTCGGCGACGATGCAGCGCGCACGCGCCACCGCCTGTTTCTGACCGAAGGCCTGCGCGGCGCTTCTGAGAAGGGTCTTCGCCCGGCCGAAATCGCCGAGTTGCGCCATCGCAATGCCCCGAAGCGCGAGCGCATGCGCGTCGTCGCGCAAAGCAACGCGGTTCAATACGCCGAGAAGATCGCCGGCCGCGAGCGCCCGTGCCGCAGCGGTGATCAGCGAGTCCATTGAAATCCCGTCACACTTGTCACTCTCACCATTCGATCTCCGGCCCTAGTCTGGGTTCCTGTCGGTCGAGCAACCCGCCCCCGGGGCAATGTACGACGACAAATGGCCAAAGGAGAAGAATGATGACAGCACATACAATCGGAACGCGGGAAGAATGGCTGGCAGCGCGGCTCGACCTGCTCGAGGCCGAAAAGAACCTGACGCGGCGAAGCGACGAGCTGGCGCAGTGGCGCCGGGAATTGCCTTGGGTACGGATCGACAAGGCGTACCGGTTCGAGACTGAGGAGGGCGAGGCCTCGCTGCGCGATCTCTTCAAGGGTCGCTCGCAACTCCTCGTCTATCATTTCATGTTCGGGCCTGATTATACGGCCGGCTGCCCGTCCTGTTCTGCGATCGCCGATGGTTTCAACGGGATCGTCGCTCATCTCGAAAACCACGACGTCGCCTTCTCCGCGGTCTCGCGCGCGCCGCTTGCGAAGCTCAAGGCCTATAAGCAGCGGCTGGGATGGACCTTCCCCTGGGCTTCTTCGAACGACGGCGACTTCAACCGCGATTTTTGCGTCTGGTTCACCGAACAGCAACAGCGCGAGGGTGGCATCGAGTATAATTTCCGCCGCGAGCCGCCAGCCCCCGAGCAACCGGCGTCTGAGCCGCTCGCCGGCAGGACGGTCCGGGAATGGGACCCAAGTGGAAGCGAGGGGCAGTCGCACAGATCGCAGCCATGACGGGAACCGACGTCGCCACCTATACACGCGACAGGCCAGGCGTCAGCGCCTTCGCCCTCGAGGACGGCATCGTCTACCACACCTACTCCAGCTATGCGCGTGGACTGGATGGACTATGGGGCATGTATCAGTGGCTCGACCGGGCGCCCATGGGACGCAACGAGAACGGCATCTGGTGGCGCCGTCATGACGAATATGCCCAGGGGTGACGGTCGAATGGCGCTCGGCGCGCGTACCGCCATGCGTGGCCTGGGCGACTGGCTGAGCCTCGCCGCCGCACCGACTTTCGCGGTCATGGCGCTTCTGGCCGACGGCGGTGATGCGGATATCTGCTCGTCGATACAGGGTGCTTCGCTGCTGAACGGAATGGGCAGCATGTATTTGCTGATGTCCGTTTTTCACCTGGCGCCATGGCTGAAGCTGATTTCCGAGAGACGGGAAGCGCCAACTGATGCGGCGCTTCCGCGGATCACTCCGCCGACTTGAACTGCAGCGTGAACACGTTGCCCGCAATCTCGTCGGAGAGTGATTTCGAAAACTCCAGCGGCACGCAATTCTGCAGCGCCTCGGTGGCGGCGGTCACGAATGCCTGCCGCTGCTTTTCGTCGCCCTTCACTTCGATCGCGGTCGGCCGGGGCGGGCCCATCAACGTACCGTCGCCGCGGAACCCGAACCTGAGCGTGACGAAGGAATCCTTGAAGCCTTGCGGCGGAGTCCAGCATCTGCCAAGCGCGGCTCCAAGGTCGGCCACCGTATAAAGCGGTTCGGCGTGGAGCTTCTCAGCCCCCGAAGCGGCAAGGATTAGACCAGTGCAAGCCAGTCTCGCCATCTGCATCGTCTTCAGCCCCTATCCCAGAGGAAGGTGAAGCTAAAGCGGGAAGAGGAAAAGTGTGTGTGGTTTTCCGCCTGCATCCCGCTTCTCAATTTATGAGCATCGATCACGTTCATGATCAAAATCATCGTGATCTAGCAGATTCGAAAGCGTCTGCAACAGGCCCGAACTCACCTCCTACGGACTGCGTTTCAGCAGCGCTTCGTATTCAGCGCCACATGGCTCGTCAGGCTGAGAAAGACGGCCAGGAACATGATGCCGAGTATCTTGAAGCCCTCCTCGACGAAAACCAGTCCGGCGAAATGTTCCGAAACCGCGTCCACCAGGAACGAACAGCCGAACGAGGCGACGGCGGCGGCAAGCAGGATCCACTGAATATCCCGGCGGATGAACCAGGCGTGGTAACAGAGCGTCGCCAGCAACAGCATATGGGGAACAAGGACTAACGGCTCCGGGACCCCTGCAGTGGCAATCGCCTCGTGAAGCATCAGGAGGTCGTCTATGCCCATCAGCCCGGAAAAGAGCCCGCCGGCGAGAAGCGTGCGTCGCAGATGCGGCGCGTCGAAGCCGGCGCCGGCCCAATAGGCCTGGAGAGCAGCGATCCCTCCCGCAAACCAGAGAATGACGCCGAGATTGGAGACCAGCCCGAAATATTTCGGCTGCCCGGCAATTGCGTTGGGGTCGCGTACGAGGTCGTAGTAGTCGATACCAAAAAGCCGATCGGCGATGACGATCGACGTCAACAGCACGATGCAGGAGCAGATGACGAGGAGCGCGTAGGGGAAATCACCCTGTATTCGCCTCTCCCCTTTCAGGGCTTTGGCCGTGGTGATGCCTTCGACATCCATCTCGATCCTCCGCAACAGATGCCCAGCCATGCCACCGCGGACGGTCAGCCGCCTTTGTGACAGTTTTATGACAAGGCGCGACCGCCGGTTGCGGATCTCCCGGCAAGGTAGTCGGGGACGGGGGCACGGTCCCGGAACCTTGCAGGTTTTCGGACGTTAATCGTTGCGTCGTGTGCCCATCGGCCCGCGACGAGATCGCAATGTACTTGCGGTGGTAGGAACCCCTCCCCTTAGATCATGCTGATTTGGGGATCTATGCAAAGGCGATTTGCAGGCGGGGTGACCGAGAGAAAGGATGCATGCCATGAACCAGCACGAAGAATTGCGGGAGAAACCGCCGCTCGATCCTGCCACCGGCCAACCGACGCCGCGGGACCCGGAAGCGCCCGTGGCCAGATCGCGCCGAAGCAGTTGGCCTTTGCTGGTCATCATTCTTGCGGGCCTAATACTCGCGCTGATCGCCTGGCTACCGGCAGAGCTAACCCGGGATGCCGAGAACGAGCCGGTCGCGCCGGGCCAATCCGAGACGACCCCGTCCGACGCCGCCCCGCCGGCCGCTCAACCAGCGCCTACGGATCAGGCCGCACCCACGGACCAGGCGACGCCGCCCGCCGGGGGAACCACGGCGCCGGCAGCACCTGAGACCCAGACGCCGGCAGCGCCCGAGACGCCGGCAGCACCGGCAGCACCTGCCACGCCGGCACAGCCGCAGAGCACTCCTGCGCAGTAGATCGACGAACGCCCCTTGTCGAGCGGGATGTAGCGGTTGCCGCGCCATCCCGCTCTTCTGCAGTTAGATCCTCCCCCGAGGGTCGAGTGACGGAGCGGGTTCGTCTTTCATGAACGAAATCTTTACCGACATCCTTGTCGATACCCAAACACCTTACCCGGTGGTATTCGCGCGGCTCTTCGGCGCCGTTCTGCTCGGTGCAATGATCGGCGTCGAGCGTGAAAAGCGCCAGCGGCCGGCAGGCCTCAGGACCCATATTCTCGTGAGCCTCGCCTCCGCGATTTTCGCAGTGGTCGCCATCGAAAGCGTGCATATGAAAAGCCTTTCCGGCCCGGAGGTGCGCATCGATCCCATTCGCGTCGTGGAAGCGGTAACCGCAGGAGTGGCCTTTCTCGCCGCCGGCATGATCGTCTTTTCAAAGGGCGAGGTGAAGGGGCTGACGACGGGAGCCGGCATGTGGCTTGCAGGCGCCGTCGGCCTCTCGGTCGGCTTCGGTTTCTGGCTGATCGCGGCCTTCGCCGCCGTTGTAAGCCTCGTCGTCCTCTTTGTTCTCGGGCGGCTGGAGGTGGCGCTGCAATGGAAGGCGCCCGACGAGTTCTACAATACGGACGCTACGTCGCAGAAGAATGAAGATGCAGGAGAAAACCGTCCCCGGGACCGAGACGATGTACGCGAACGATGATCGGAGCCGCCAATGGCGGTCCGATCAGCGCAATTCGGAAATCGGAGTTGTTCGATACCCGCCCAAGGGAAGCGGACGGTTATCGAAGACCGACCTACCCTCCTTCAGGCCATGAATGACAGCAACGGCCTTGCGGGCTTCGTCCGGCGTCGCGAACAGCTGGCCTTCCAGAGACCAGACGCTGAATTTCACGGCCATGAACCGCAACCGGCCGTTTTCCGGAATCAGCGCACCGACAGCCTCGCCGGCAAACTCCACCGTCTGCTTGCTCATCGTGTTTGAAACTCCTCCCTCAGCCGGGCAAAGCCCAAGCCGGCCGACTCTCGCAGTCAGCCGCAGGAGAAACACACGAAGCGCAGCTTGGTTCCGACGCCAGAAGTAAAAAAGCAACTACGATGATCGCCTCTTCTCATGAAGGCGCTGCCTCAGCTCATCTTGTTGTAAGACAACTGACATGGATGCGAGTCTTTCGTGTCGACCTGAATTAATCACTTGCCATGCAGCCGAGTGCCGCGCGACCCGCTTAACCACAGCGCCGGCCGCTTCCGTGTCCGCGCGTTCGGTAAACGGCCACCATATTTTTGTTGACAGATGTCTGACAATTGCGCAATTTTTCATTCGACAGGACCGTCGCCCAGTGCGAGCGGCCGGCAAGCCTTCTCGGCGCCGGTCGAGAACAAGAACGGCCTGCGGGAACGAAAAACTTGGGACCGGATATGCACTCACCGAGAATAGACGTGCAGGCTTCTGCACTTTCTGGACGCATCGACGACGCCATTGCCCGCCTAGCCCCCGGCGCGGAGCAGCTTCTTGAGCAGCTTGTGCGCGTCAACAGCATCAATCCGGGCTTTCCCGGCATCGCTCGCGAAACGGTGATTGGCGGAGAGACGGCCTGTACGCGCCTCATCGGTGCCTACCTCATGAACCTCGGCTTCGATCTCCATGACGTCGCAGTCGATCCGCAGCGTATCAATCTGGCGGCAGTATTGAAGGGCACCGGCGGCGGGCGCTCCCTGCTCTTCAACGGCCATGTCGACACGGTCGCCCCGTTCAAGCCCGAAGCCTGGATTTCCGGAGATCCGTGGAAGCCGGTAAGGCGCGGAGAGGAGCTTTTCGCTCTCGGGTCTACCGACATGAAGGGCGGCCTTGCCGCTGCCTGTCTTGCCATCGCGGCTCTCAAGGAAGCCGGCGTCCTGCTGAAGGGCGACCTGCAGGTCCATGCAGTCGTCGGCGAAGAGACGATGGACCACGAAAACGGCACGACAGCCGTAATCAAGGCCGGCTTCCGGGCCGATGCGGCCATCGTTGCCGAGCCCTCCTCCCAACCCGAGCCGCTGACGATCGCTCCCGTCTCGGCAGGCAACTTCAACCTTGAAATTTCGGTCAAGGGTCATGGCACCCATGCCGGCAACCGGGGCGCCGCAATCCGCGCCGGTGGCGAGGGCCCGAGCGCCGGCGTCAACGCCGTCGAGAAACTGATCAAGGTCGTGCAAGCGCTACAGGATCTCGAACAGGAGTGGGGCATCAGCAAACGCCATCCGGCCTTTCCGCCAGGGCTGTTTTCGCTCGTGCCGGGCGTATTCCACGGCGATGTCGGCGTTCCGAGCGTCGGCTACATGGCTGACCACGCCTATGTCGGCTACCTCGTCTGGTACGCGCCGCAGGAAGACCCCGAGGCGGTGAAGGCTGAGATCGAGCGCCATGTGTACCACGCGGCTCAACTCGACCCATGGCTTCGCGATAACCCGCCGAGATTCACCTGGCGCAGCCACTGGCCTGCTGCAGATGTGCCGACGGATCACCCGCTTATAGACGTGCTCGTCCAGGCCCGTTCCGCGGTGCTTGGTCCCCTTCCACCAGGGCGGGCTACGACCGCTTCCTTCAATGCCGTAAGCGATGCGTCCTTCCTTCAGGCTCAGGGCATTCCAGCAATCGTGCTCGGCCCCGGGAACATCCGCTACGCTCACGCCGTCGATGAACGCATCAACATGCGCGAATGGCGAGAGTGCGCCCGCATCTATGCCCGCGCCATCGTCGAGTGGTGCGGCCTCGCCAACTGACCGCTGCTGCTTTCGAACCGACGCTCGCCATGGAGGCGGGCGGAAAGCACCCCCAATGCGCCCGAACGGTGTCGGAGCCCGAGGAACCATGTTCGCTTTTCTAGTCTGGAGACTGCCATGACAACCCCGATCCTATCTGCTCGCAATATCGAAAAAAGCTTCGGGCAGGTGCGTGCCATGCAGGGCGCAAGTTTCGATGTCGATGAGGGCGAAATCGTCGCCCTCATCGGCGACAACGGTGCCGGCAAATCGACCTTGACCAAGATTCTTTCCGGCGTACTCCAGCCGGACAGCGGCGAGATTCTCATCGATGGAAAGCCAGTGCATTTCGACAGCCCGCTCGACGCACGCACACACGGCATCGAAACCGTCTACCAGGATCTATCACTGGCGGTCGATCTCAACGCGGTGCAGAACCTCTATCTCGGCCGCGAGATCTCCGCCCCCGGGCTGATGGGTCGCCTCGGCTTTCTCGACAAGAAGCTGATGCGGCGCAGAGCCCAGGAGTCCTTTACCCGTCTGGGCGTGCGCGTTCCCGACCTGCGCGCGGCCGTCGCCAATTTCTCCGGTGGACAGCGCCAGGGCATCGCGGTTGCACGCGCGCTGATGTGGGCGCAACGGGTGGTGTTCATGGACGAACCGACCGCAGCGCTCGGCGTTGCGCAGACGCGCAACGTGCTCGACCTCATCCGCCGCGTTCGCGACAACGGCATCTCGGTCGTGCTCATCAGCCACAGCATGCCGGATGTCCTTGCGGTGTCGGACCGCGTCACCGTGCTTCGCCACGGCCGTCGCGTTGCGACCTATGCCACGGGCGCGGTTACCTCCGACGAGCTCGTCGCAGCGATGACCGGCGCCCTCGAACGCGAAGGAGCCTCGGCATGACCGTAGATACCGCATCCGACAATACGACGACCAAGGACCAGCCATCAATGCTGCATGACGCCCTGCCGCGAAAGCCCCTGATCCGCCGGCTGTTGGACGGTCCGGAACTGATGATCTTCGGTTCGCTTATCATCATCATAGCGATCTTCACGGTCATGGCGCCCGCCGCGTTTCTAAGCGGTATCAACCTGCGGAACATGGCGATCGAGGCTTCGATGATGATGATCCTCGCCGTGGGCATGACCTATGTCATCATCGCCTCCGGTATCGATCTGTCGGTTGGCGCCGTGCTTGTCTTCTCAAGCGTCGCGTCGCTGATCGCCATGCGTGCAACCGGCTCGGATGCGTCCTGGGTGCCGGTGCTCGGACTTGTCGTTTCGCTTGCCTCCGGAGCGCTCTGGGGGCTCGTAAACGGCCTGCTCATCGCCAGAGCCCGGCTTACGCCGCTGATCGTCACACTTGCCAGCATGGGCATTGCTCTCGGACTGGCCCGGCTGATGACCGGCGGCGTAGACCTTACCGGGGTGCCTCGATCGATCGTTACCTCGATCGGCATCGGCCGTCTCGGGGGCCTTCCGGTCATCGTGCTGATCGCCTGCGTTTTCACGGCCATCGCCGGCATCGCTCTGCATATGACCCGCTTCGGCCTCTATACCTATGCTGTCGGATCCAACGAGCAAGGCGCGCGCCGCGCCGGCATCAAGGTCGATCGGCATATCGTATCGATCTATGTCATTTCCGGCGTTTGCGCCGGCTTGGCCGGCTATCTCACGCTCGCCCGCTTCTCGTCCACGACGATTTCGGGCCATGCCATGGACAATCTGAAGGCGATCACAGCCGTCGTGCTCGGTGGCGCAAGCCTCTTCGGCGGCGTCGGCTCCATGTACGGTACGGCAGCCGGGGTGTTCATCCCTGTCGTCCTGGCTTCGGGCCTGATCATCGTCGGCCTGCCAAGCTTCTGGCAGGAAGTCGCCGTGGGCATCGTCCTTCTCGCGGCCGTGCTGCTCGACCAGTACCGACGCCGCTCTCGCTCCTCCTGACCCTAACCAAACCACAAGAGGGAACAATGACGAAGATGACCAAGAGACTTGCTTTCCTGCTTGCCGCCACCGCGCTGTCGGCAACAGCTGCCGCGGCTTCGGACGACATCAGCGTGTCGCTGGTTCTCGGCCAGCGCAACAGCGGCTTCCATGAGGCCATCGCCTGCGGCGCCCGCGCCGCCGCCGAGGAGCTAGGCGTGAAGGTCAATATCCAGGCCGCCCCGACTTACTCAGCTTCGGAACAGATCCCCGTATTGAACTCCGTCATGGCGACGAGTCCTTCCGCCATCGTGCTCGATCCGACGAGCTCGACCGCACTGATCGCGCCGCTCATGGAGGCGGCGGCCAACGGTGCCAAGATCGTTGCCGTCGACACTACCCTCGATGACCCGTCAGTACTGGCCGCCGTGGTCGGGACCGACAATGAAAGTGTCGGACGGGAAACCGCAAAGGCGCTGGCGAAAGCACTGGAAGGAAAGTCCGGCAAGGTGGCGCAGATCAACAGCATCCCCGGCATCTCCACCGTCGATGCCCGGATCAGGGGCTTCGAGGAAGAGATCAAGAATTATCCGAGCCTTACCTACATCGGAAATCAGTTTGCCAGCGAAGACATACCGAAGGCGCAGCAGGCCTTCGTGTCGCTTATGAGCGCCCATCCCGACCTCATCGGCGTCGTATCGCAGTCGAACAACCCGGCGATCGGCGTCGCCGGCGGCATTCGTTCCACCGAGACCGCCGACAGCGTCGTCGCTGTCGCAGTGGATGCCGACGATGCCGAGATCGAAGCGCTGAACGAAGGCCTGCTCGACGCTCTCGTCATCCAGCAGCCCTTCGAGATGGGTTATCTTGGCTTCAAGCAGGCCGTCGCTGCCGTCAAAGGCGAGCCCGTCAAGACGCCGATAGGCACCGGCACCGTAACCGCGACCAAAGCGAACATCGCCGAGCCAGACGTCGCCAAATACCTCTACAAGGGAAATTGCATCTGATCGAAAGGTCAGGCGACAGGCGGGGGCCGACAATCTCGCCCCCGTTTTTTATGCCTCCGGACAGCCCGTGGTCCGGTTGGATGCACAAAGACAGTCCGAATCATGATGATTTCAGGTCGGCTCGACCTAAAATCATTGAACACACTCCTCCTCATCCGCTCTATGCGAGGAAGCGCTCCGGCCGATACGGCGTGATGTCGATTACGGGCTTCTCTCCCGTCATCGCCTGTGCCAGCGCGCGGCCGGTGACCGGCCCGAGAGTCATGCCGTGATGCGCGTGGCCGAAGGCGAACCAGAGACCTTCGTGCCGCGGAGCCTTGCCGATAACAGGCATCATGTCGGGCGTGCAGGGGCGCGCGCCCATCCACGGCTCCTCGTCGCGCCGCTCGGCGAGCGGGAAGAATTCGCGAGCGACCCGCTCCGCTCGCGTCAGCTGCACCGGCGTTTTCGGCGAGTCGCGCAGCGCGAACTCGGCGCCGGTCGTCAGCCGGATACCGCGCAGCATCGGCGCCAGGAAATAGCCCTTCTCGGCGTCGAGCACCCAATTGTTGAGCTGAGCGCCCTCCCGGGCGCCGTAATGCATGTGGTAGCCCCGCTTCACGGCGAGCGGGAAATGGTAGCCGAGCTTTCGCGTCACCGTGTCGGCCCACGGTCCGAGCGCGACGACGACCTCCCGGGCTTCCAACGGGCCGTCCGGTGTGGCGACACGCCAGCCCGCCCCTTCCAGAATATGCTCCAGCGTCGCCGCATCACCGGAAACCAGCCGGCCGCCGAGCGACTGGAAGTAGGCGAGATATGCCTTGTTCAGGCTGTGCGGATCGCGGATCGACCACGGATCGGTCCAGCGCAGGCCTCCGGCGAGTTCGACCTGGATGGACGGTTCGATCGTCTTCAACTCGCTGGTCGAAAGCTTCTGGTGGTTGACTCCGAAGCCGGCGGAAAGCCGCTCCGCGTCCTTATAGGCCGCGTCCCGCTCTTTTTCGGTGCGGAAAACCTTCATCCAGCCATCCTTGCGAATGAGGTCGCCGGCACCGGATGCGTCGATCAGGTCCTGATGTTCCGCGATCGAATGTTCGATAAGCGGTGCATAAAGATGAGCTATCTTCTGGTGTTGGGTGAAGCCTGAGTGCCACCAGTAACGCGCGAGGAACGGCACGAGACTGGGCAGCGCACGGAAGTGATAGCTGGCGTCGATCGTGTTGTTCAGGGCGTAACGGAAAAGCGCTCCGAAATTGTGCGGGAAGCCGTAGGGGAAGACGCCCTCGCGCTGTATCAGGCCTGCATTGCCGTAGGACGTCTCCTCCCCGGCGCCGCGCCGGTCCAGAAGCACCACCGACTTTCCAAGCCGAGCCAGATGGATCGCGCCGGAAATGCCGACAATGCCGGCACCGAGAACCACTACGTCCGTCTTCATGTCCAGATGCTCTCCTATCCCTCAAACCGCCGTGCCGCGTCACTCCACGACGACAACTTCCAGGGATTTCATGGGAGGTGGTGTCCTGACATGCGCGGCGGGTATTCGCATGAATAGCCAAGCGGACCCGGCAGGGCAAGGGAACAGAGCTCACACCGCAACTGGAAAGGGGTGGAGACGAGACCTCCACCCCTTATCGATCGGCACCAATTTTGCAGGCGGCAAGTCCCGCCTGCAGGGTCACGTTCGGCGGATGAGACCCGCTACGAGCGAGATCACGAGGAATATGAGGAACAGGAAGAACAGGACCTGCGCAATTCCCGCCGAAGCGCCGGCAATTCCGCCGAAGCCGAGCACACCGGCGATGATCGCGACGATCAGAAACACGAGAGCGTAATAGAGCATCTGCTATCTCCTTGTCTGCGTTATCGAAATCGAAACGCGTGTCGGCTCGCCTTTGTTCCCGGATCAGCCCGGCTGCGCGGCGCGAGGGTGTCTGCCCGGCTCAGAAAGCATTGATTAACCAAGAGAACCGCAAATAGAACGGAACTTATATTTCGCGTGCAAGCGAGAGGAACCTTCGAAAGCGCTTGGCGTTGTTCGCATTGAAAGAATTTCCGGGAAGACAATGAAGATACCCTCGCGACATATTTGGAAGACCGTAAACGAGGCGGGCCGTTATCAGGCGGAACTGCGCGATCGGAATCTTCACATCGGCAGGACGATGCGCGACCTTCAGCGGCACTCCGAGGAAAGGTACAACAAGCGGATCCAGGCACTGCTCGAAACTCTGGAACGTGCCGAACGCCAGGCGCATAAATGACGGTCGCTCCGTGTCCCTCCGGCAACAGGCATGCGCCCCGGCGTCATGACGCGCGGAACAAATGGCGCCAATCGGCGTTTTGGCGACAATAACAAGCGCCGCGGCGGCGGTATCCATGGGAGATGGGAATGCAAGCCTTGGCGGCGCCTGTTGTGATCACCCCTCCAGTGAGGATCGACGCTCAGATGAGCGCCGCAGCAGCTCCAGCCATATCCTCGGAGCGCATTTCCGCCGAGGACTATGGTCGGCATCTCCAGCAGTACTGTGTCAACCCTGAATAGGAACGCGTCATGAAGAAGCTACTCGTCGTCGCAAGCCTCATTCTTCCCCTGGCTGCCTGCACGCAAACGGAGCGAGGTGCGGCAATCGGCGCTGCCTCCGGCGGTATCATCGGCGGTGCCATATCGAATGATGTAAGGGGAGCTGCGGTAGGCGCCGCTGTCGGCGGTGTCGCCGGTGCTCTTATCGGTCGTGCGAACGAGCCCGGTTATTGCATCTATCGCGACCGCTACGGCCGCCGCTATACGGCCCGCTGCTGATGCGACCAGCTAGCCGAGCCGCGCTCCGGCCGGCGCGGCTCGTTTTGTCGGTGGCCGACTAGCTTGAAAGCTGTCACGTCACTTGCGCGGGCGTTCTTCGGCCTCATCCAGACGGTGCAGAAGGTCCAGAAACTGCTGCGGCACCGGCTCATTCTCCACCGCCTGGTAGAGCGCCTTCAGCTTCGAAGCTATTTGACTGTGAGGTTGCGTCGTCCCGGCGCGGGCAACCCCCGCCGGCACGGCGCCTTTCTTTGAGGACTTCTTCATCTTCCCGTTCCGTGCGGGCTGCAGTTCGGCGCCATTTCAGATCCGCGGTACCTGATGTGGCGCTTTTCGTGCCGGTAGAATTCGGCTTCAGCCAATCCCATTCTAGGTCGCACCAGCCGGTCACCCAATTCATTTGCCGCGGCTGATTCTCAAGGCTTTCCATAAACCGGAATACGTGCTCAAAACATTTGACGTATCCTGATGCCCGCCGTCGGCAAGACAGGAACATATGCACAATAGTTTAGGAAGGTCTAAATGCCACTTTCCACAAGGATTGCGCCCCACCTCCCCTATCTTCGGCGTTACGCCCGTGCCGTCACCGGCTCGCAAGCAGCCGGCGATGCCTATGTCGCTGCCGTGCTCGAAGCGCTGATCGACGATCTTGGGCTTTTCCCAGCCGCGTCGAACGATCGCATCGGTCTTTACAAGCTGTTTTGTTCCCTGTTCGGAAAACTCAAGATCGACAGAACCCAGATCTCCTCGCCTTTCGCATGGGAGCAGAGGGCGGCTTCCAATCTCTCCCTCATCGCGCCGCCCCAGAGACAGGCATTTCTGCTCGTCGCCCTCGAGGGTTTCTCGACCGGCGAGGCGGCGGAAATCATGGCGCTGGACCAAGGCGCCTTCGGCAAGCTTCTGACCAGCGCCTCGGAGGAGATTTCGCGCCAGATCGCGACCGACGTGATGATCATCGAGGATGAGCCTCTCATCGCGTTGGATATCGAGGACATGGTGACGAGCCTCGGTCACCGGGTCACCGGGATCGCCCGCACCCGCCGCGAGGCGCTTGATCTCTACCACCAGACATCGCCGAAAATGGTGCTTGCGGATATCCAGCTGGCCGACGGCAGTTCGGGCATCGACGCGGTTAACGACATCCTGACGCAGGCGGCCGTACCGGTCATCTTCATCACCGCCTTTCCCGAACGGCTACTGACCGGCAAGAAACCCGAGCCGGCCTTTCTGGTAACCAAACCCTTCAACCCGGAAACCGTGAAGGCGCTGATCAGCCAGGCTCTTTTCTTCGACGAACATGCGCAAGCCGGAGCGAACTAGACCGCATGAAGGGTCAGCCCGGCAACTGGCGTTCCGGCTGCGGCAGCAGGATCTGCTCGAATATGATCATCGCGATCAGCGACAGCGGAAAGGCGAGGAGCGCCCCGACAGCACCCCACATCCAGGTCCAGAAAATGATCGCTACGAAGACCAGAAATGGATTGATATCGAAGCGTTGGCCGAGGATGGCGGGCACCAGCAGATTTTCCATGGCGAGGTGAACGGTGAAGAAGGCGACCGCCGGGGCGATGGCCACGATGAGCGCATCATGCGTCATCAGCCCGCCGACGAGCAAAGAAAGAGTCATGAAGGTGACGCCGAGATAGGGAATGAAACTCGAGACGAAGGCGAACAGCCCCCAAAGCGGGGGCATCGCCAGTCCGCCGACCAGCGCAATGACCATGGTTATGAAGCCCAGCGCCAGATAAATGAGGCTGGCGGTCGAGAAATAATGCGTAAGCGCATCCTCGAGGGCGTTCATGATCCGGATCGCGCTCAGGCGACCCTCGCGGCTGGGAAAAGCAAGAATGATCGTGCTGCGCAACTGAACGCGCCCGAGCAGGAAGAGCACAAGAGCGGCCAGGAAGATGAGGGTCTGCACCAAAGCGGGCGTCAGGCTTGCCGCCGCGCCGCCGATCAGCGGTCCCGCATTCTTGACGATGACGTCGGCAAATGCCTCTTCTCCGCTGCCGCGGGCAAGCGCTACGTTTAACCATTCGAAGCGCTGCAGATAGGGCAGTATCCGCTGCATGAGGTCTTCGACGAGCCGCGGCGCCTCGCGCGCGACCTCGGTGATCGGCCAGAGGATGGCATTGACCAGGTATGATAGGCCAAGCAGAAAACACAGCGCCAGCAAAAGGCCGCCGAACATGGGCGGCAGCCCGAACCGGGACAGTTCATCGGCAGCGCGGCCGAGAACGATGCCGATGACGACGGCGAGCGTGATCGGCAGGAGGATCGCTTCCATCGTATAGACGACTGCAGCGCAGGCGATCACGAACAGACCAATGACGCTCCAGGCGCCGGCGAGATCGATGCTGTCGCGTTTTCGGGCAACGATCGCCGACGCCTCGGCCAGCGCGATCTCCCTTTCCGCTTCGCGCTTCCGTCGACGCTCGGCCGTCGTCCGCCCGGCTATGTCCATCGGCAACTACCTCTCAAACGCTCGTGCGGCGAACGGCCCGTTCGCGGATGCAGGACGGAGGTCGCACTCCACCGCAGGATGCCCCCGCGAAGCGTTGCTCAATGTTGCTCAGGCGGGAACGGGTGGAGCGCGGCGGAAAGCAGGCCAGGCCCACCGATGACGATCAGCAATGTACAGGCCACGTCCTCCGGCGCCCGCGGGAAGAGCCCAATGCCAAGTACCGCCACGGCAAGCCCTACGAGACGAGCCGTGGCACCCAGTAGAGCAGTCTCATCCTCCATTGCGGAACGCACCGATAAACGCCGCAACTGCGGAAATCGTTCCTGCGCGACAAGCGCGTAAGGACGGCAGCAAAACGCCGCCGGCCCAGGGGCCGACGGCGGCGGAAAGTGGAGCGTATATCTGCTCGCGTGAAACGGCTTAGAGAGCTGCCGTCACGATGACTTCGACGAGATATTCCGGGGTTGCGAGTTTCGCTTCGCCGGTTGCGCGGGCCGGCGCGTGGCCCTGAGGCACCCAGGCGTCCCAGACTGAGTTCATCTTGGCGAAGTCCGCCATGTCGGCAAGCCAGACGGTCGCGGAAAGAATGCGCGTCTTGTCCGTGCCTGCGAGCCCCAGCAGACGATCGACCTCGGCCAGCGCCTGCTTCGTCTGGGTGACGACGTCATCGCCGGCATTGCCGACCTGGCCGGCGAGATAGACCGTGTTGTTGTAGACCACGGCCTGGCTCATCCGCGAGCCGCTTTCGAAACGCTTGATTTCCATAATCCTCATCCTGGTATTGGGCCGACAACGGTCTGCCGGCATCTGGGTGATACGTATTTCCGCTCAGGCGGCATTCTTCCGGGCGAGCCGGGCCTTGATGCTGGCAACATCCGCCCGCGGCGTCGCTGCGAACAACGTCTTCGTATAATCGTGCTGCGGGTCGGAGAATACCGCGTCCCGGCTGCCATACTCGACCGCTTCGCCGTAGTACATCACCATTACGTCATCGGCGATGTAGCGCACCACCGACAGATCGTGACTGATGAAGACATAGGTGAGCTTGAATTCGTCCTGCAGATCGGCGAGCAGGTTCAGAACCTGCGCCTGCACGGAAAGGTCGAGCGCCGAAACCGGCTCATCCAGAACCAGAAGCTTGGGATTGAGCATCAGCGCACGGGCAATCGCGATGCGCTGCCGCTGGCCGCCGGAGAACATGTGCGGGTAGCGATTGTAGTGCTTCTCCTCAAGGCCGACCTTTTTCAACATCGCCATTGCCCGCTCGCGGCGTTCGTCTGCCGGGACCTTGGTGTTGATGATCAGCGGTTCCGCGAGAATATCGCCGATCTTCTGGCGAGGATTGAGGGAGCCGTAAGGGTTCTGAAAGACGATCTGAACCTTGCGGCGCATCTCCGCCGTCAGCCCCTCGCGCGCGATGTCGACTGTCTTGCCGTCGATCAACAGCTCTCCCGCCGTCGCCGGGTCGATGAGCGTGATGATGCGTCCGAGCGTAGACTTGCCGCAGCCGCTTTCGCCCACGATCGCGAGCGTCTTGCCCTCGTCGACCGTGAAGCTTACGCCCTTCAGCGCATGAACGGTGCGCGCCTTACGGAACAGGTTGCCGGGAATGTGATAGTCACGCACCAGGTTGCGGGCTTCGAGAACATGGGTCATCGAGCAGCTCCCTCGAGCATCTGTTGCTCATTGAAAAGTTCGGAAATCGTCGGCAACCGGTCTCCCGTCGCATTCTCCGGCAGGGCCGAGAGAAGCGCGCGGGTATAATTGCTCTTCGGCGACTCGAACAGCGACAGGACATCCGCCTCTTCGATCTTCCGGCCCTTGTACTGCACGATGACGCGATCCGCCGTCTCCGCTACGACGCCCATGTTATGGGTGATCATGATGAGGCCCATGCGGTATCCCTGCTGCAGCTTCATCAGGAGATCGAGAATCTGCTTCTGGATCGTCACGTCCAGTGCGGTCGTCGGCTCGTCGGCGATAAGCAGTTTCGGGTTGCAGGCAAGCGCGATGGCGATCATCACGCGTTGGCACTGCCCGCCCGACATCTGGTGCGGAAAGTGCCCGAGGCGCTCGGCCGGGTCGGGAATGCCGACCGACTCGAAAAGCTCTATCGCGCGCTTGCGCCGCGCGGCCCGGTCGAGGCCCATATGTATCCGCAGCACTTCCTCGATCTGGAAACCGACGGTGAAGCACGGATTGAGGCTGGCGATGGGCTCCTGAAAGATCATCGCAATGTCCTTGCCGACGATCTTGCGACGGTCGGAGGCCGGCATCTTCAATAGATCCCGACCGTTGAAGGCGAGCTTGTCCGCGGTTACCTTGGCGGTCCAGGGCAGAAGCCCCATGGCGGCAAGCATGGATACGGATTTGCCGGAACCCGATTCCCCGACGATCGCCAGGACCTCGCCCTCATGCACCTTGAGCGAGACGCCGTCGACGGCGCGGAACGGTCCGGACGCCGTCTGGAATTCGACGACGAGGTTTTCGATTTCGAGAAGCGCCATGTCAGGACCTCTTCAGCTTGGGGTCGAGAGCGTCGCGCAGGCCGTCGCCCATCAGATTGATTGCCAGAACGGTCACGAGGATAGCGAGGCCTGGAAGCGTCACGACCCACCAGGCACGGAGAATGAATTCGCGTGCTTCCGCCAGCATCGTTCCCCATTCCGGCGTCGGCGGCTGCGCCCCCATGCCCAGGAAGCCGAGTGCCGCCGCATCGAGGATCGCGCTCGAAAAAGAGAGCGTCGCCTGAACGATGAGCGGCGCCATGCAGTTCGGCAGGATGGTTTTGAACATCAGCCTCGCATGTCCGGCTCCGGCGACCTTCGCCGCCACGACGTAGTCGCGCGTTTTCTCCGTCATCACCGCCGCCCGCGTCAGGCGGACGAAATGCGGCTGGAAAACCAGCGCGATTGCGATCATCGCATTGGTGAGGCCCGGCCCCAGCACCGCCACCAGGACGAGCGCCAGCAGGAGCGACGGGAAGGCCAGGATGATGTCCATGATCCGCATGATGACGGTATCGATCCACCCGCGGAAATAGCCGGCGATGACGCCGACGAGGATTCCGCCCGTCAGCGACAAGACCGTCACGATGACGCCGACGAAGAGCGAGAAGCGTGTGCCGTAGATGAGGCGGGAGAGCATGTCGCGGCCGACGGCGTCGGTGCCGAGCAGGAATGTCGCGCGGCCGCCTTCCTGCCAGACGGGCGGGAGCAGCACCGCCTCGCGGAACTGGATGGTCGGGTTATGAGGTGCCACCAGCGGAGCGAAGATGGCGAGCAGCACCAGAAACAGGAAGAAGAACAGGCCGATGACGGCGCCCCGGTTCTCCGAGAAATAGTACCAGAATTCGGCGAGACGCGCCCGGCGCGTCGGATCGGTCGATATGGCGGTTGTCGCGGTAACTTCGGTCATATCGCTCTCCTCAGTGCCGGATGCGGGGGTTGATCAGGCCGTAGAGCAGATCCACGGCGAGGTTCACCAGCATAATGACAGCGGCTATGATCAGGAGCCCGCCCTGTATCACGGCATAGTCGCGCCGGAAGACCGAATCGACCATCCATTTGCCGATCCCCGGCCAGGAGAAGATCGTCTCCGTCAGGATCGCGCCCGCCAGCATCACACCGATCTGCAGACCAATGGTGGTGACGACAGGGATCATCGCATTGCGGAGCGCATGAATGCCGACCACACGGAAGGTGGAGAGCCCCTTGGCACGTGCCGTGCGCACATAATCCTCGGAAAGCACTTCGAGCATTGCCGAACGGGTCTGGCGCGCGATGACGGCGAGCGGAATGGTGCCGAGAACGATTGTCGGCAGGATGAGGTGATTGAAGGCCGACTGGAACGCCCCTTCCTGGCCGGACAATAGCGAGTCGACCAGCATGAAGCCGGTGACCGACGGGAAGAAGAACATCAACGAGATACGCCCGGACACCGGCGTCCACTGCAGAATACCGGAGACGACGATGATCAGCAGCAGGCCCCACCAGAAAATCGGCATCGAGAAGCCGATGAGCGCGGTGCCCATGATGATCTGGTCGAAGATGGACCCGCGCTTGACTGCCGCGACGACACCAGCGGGGATGCCGACGACCACCGCGAAGATGATGGCGCAGAGCGACAGCTCGACTGTGGCGGGGAAGAGCTCCATGAACTGATCGATCACCGGCTTCTTGGTGACGATCGACGTTCCGAAATCGCCCTGCAGAACGCCCCAGAGATAATCCAGGTACTGCATGACGATGGGCCGGTCGAAGCCCAATTGGTGGGAGATCTCGGCGTGCCGCTCCGGCGACATCACCCGTTCGCCGGAAAGCAGCGCAACGGGATCGCCAGGAAGCAGGCGGATGAAGGAAAAGGCGATGATAGAAACCCCGATGAAAGTCGGGATCAGCACTGCCAAACGCCCCAGAAGGAATCGGAACATAGTCAAACCTCATGCCAACCGTGGCCGCATGAGCGGCGGCACTGGCAAAAAGGAAGAGGGGCGCTCGCCAGCGGCAAACGCCCCCTTCGGATCAGTCGAAAAGATTACTCTACAATATCAACGCCGTCGAAAGCAAAATCGCCGAGCGGGCTCTGCACGAAGCCTTCGACATTCTTGCGCATCGGGACGATGGAGAGCGAGTGGTCGAGCGTTGCCCAGGGGGCTTCGCGCTTGAAGACGACCTGCGCCTCCTCGTAGAGCTTGGTGCGCTCTGCAACGTCGGATGCTTCCTTCGCCTTCGTGACGAGTTCGTCGAACTCCTTGTCGCACCACTGCGCGCGGTTGTTGCCGCCGACAGCGTCGCAACCGAGCAGCGTGTCGAGGAAGTTGTCCGGGTCGCCATTGTCGCCCGTCCAGCCGAGGATGACCGCACCGTCGCGGTCCTTAGCCTTGGACTTCTCGAGATATTCCGCCCATTCGTAGGAGACGATTTCGACCTTGACACCGACCTTGGCGAAATCGGCCTGCATCAGCTCGGCGGCGCGACGGGCGTTCAGCATGTAGGGACGCGCGACCGGCATAGCCCAGACCTTCATCGAAAGGTCCTTGACGCCGGCATCCTCGAGCATCTTCTTCGCCGCTTCCGGATCGTAGGTGTCGTCTTCGATGTGTTCGTTATAGGACCACATCGTCGGCGGAATCGGGTTGGTCGCCGGCGTGGCCTGGCCCTGGAAGACGGCATCGACGATCGCCTGCTTGTTGATCGCCTTGTTCAGGGCCTTGCGCACTTCGACCTTGTCGAAAGGCGGCTGCGTCGTGTTGTAGGCGAGGTAGGCGACGTTGAGACCGGCCTGTTCCATCACCTTCAGGTTCGGATCGGCTTTCATGGCTTCCACATCGGCCGCGTTCGGATAGGGCATCAGGTGGCATTCGCCGGCCTGCAGCTTCTGGAAGCGAACGGCCGCATCCGTGGTGATCGCGAAAACCAGGTCGTCGATCTTCTGTTTTCCGCCCCAGAAGTCCGGATGAGCCTTGTAGCGGATGACCGCGTCCTGCTGATAGCCGACAAAGGCGAAAGGACCGGTGCCGAGCGGCATCTGGTTGAGCTGGTTCATCTTGCCTTCGGCCTGCAGCTTGTCGGCATATTCCTTCGACATGATCGATGCGAAGGGCATGGCAAGATTGGCGAGGAACGGCGCTTCCTTGCGCTTCAGCTTGATCTTGACCGTCATGTCGTCGACTTTCTCGACCGACTCGAGCAGTTCCGGCAGGCCCATGCCGGCGAAATATTCCCAGGAACCGCCGGTTACGTAGCCGTGCCACGGATGGTCGGACTTCCACTGGCGCTCGATCGAGAAGACCACATCGTCGGCGTTCAGTTCGCGGGTGGGGGTGAAGAACTCGGTCGTCTGGAACTTGACGCCGGGACGCAGCTTGAAAGTATATTCAAGGCCGTCGTCGGAAATCGTCCAGCTTTCGGCGAGCCCGGGCTCGGTCTCCGTCGTGCCCTTCTTGAACTCGAGAAGACGGCTGTAAACGGTATGCGCGGCAGCGTCGAACGTGGTGCCGGCCGTATAGAGGCCCGGGTCAAAGCCTTCCGGCGACCCTTCCGAGCAGAAGACGAAAGTTTTCGACCAGGCAGTGCCGGCCATCAGCGTGGCAAGCGCCGTCGCTGCCAAGAGAGTAGTGAGCTTTTTCATGAGCTTGCTTCCCAGATTTGTTTTTGTTCTCGCAATTTATCTGACGCGGCATGACGTTTACACCCGGTCAAGGGCGGATGGAACGACATTTGGCGTCGCAATGCAATAAGTCGCTTTGGAATTTTGTCTATGCGAAAAATTCTTCCGCAAATAGAGCGTGCGGAACTATCCCCGACTTTCGCCGACAACCGCGGTTCCGGAGCTAGCAGCCTCAGTCGCGAACTCTTAAGGGAAATGCAGATAAACTCTAAGCTGCGCTGTCGAAGGGAAGCATTCGACCTCGAAAGTGCTCACTACCGTTCGAGGTTCTGAGATGCCCGCCGGAAGCAAAAGCCGCCGAGGAGCAACTGGAAGCAGCAGTTCACGGGTGAGCTCCGCCACCAGCGTGCGTGCCGCGACATACGTGGGTTTTCCGTCCCGCTCTAAGGCTGCTTCAGGGCAGAGCTTCTCGGCACGCTCGCAGATGCGAGTGAATTCAGGCGGCCGAGGTCTGCGGGCGGACCGGCTCTTCCAGCCCCAGGAGGAAGTTGATCTGCGGCCGGGCCTTGACCAGGTCGTCGATCGTGTATCCCTGAAGCACTTCGAAAAAGGCGTTCAGCGCCTTGCGCAGCGCGGCATTGAGGCCGCAGCTGTCCACCAGCGGGCAGTCGATCTCGCCCGCCTCGAAGCATTCCGCCATGGCGAAACTGTCTTCCGTCACCTTAACGACGTCAAAAAGGGTGATCTCCGACGCCGGTTTCGGCAGGCGGACGCCGCCGTTGCGGCCGCGCACGGTCTCGACCAGGCCGGCTCTCGTGAGCGGCTGCAGGATCTTGAAAAGGAACAGTTCGGAAACGCCGTAAGCCCTGGCAATCTCGGGAATGCGGCTGAGCTTCTCGCCGTTCGCAGCACAGTACATCAACATGCGTACCGCGTAGTTGGTTTGCTTCGTCAGACGCATTTTTTGCTCCGGATCCGATAAATTCGTGCCTCATCATATAGGACGGATCATAGTTTGGAACAATTCCAAAAAGTGGAAAAATTCACGAAGGTTATCTCTTCACCGTTTCGTTGTTGACTGGTGCCCCTGCGGGCGGCAGAAATATGATTAAGTCGGTTAAGTTTAAAGCACGAAAAAGGAGAGAACACCATGAAGATTTCAAAAGCGCTGATCGGCGCGCTGTCCGTGGCGGCGACATTTCTTGCCTCAACGGCGCCTGTCCGCGCCGATGGGGAGGTCAACATCTACTCCTACCGGCAGCCGGACCTCATTCAGCCGCTATTGGACGCCTTCACCAAGAAGACGGGGATCACGACCAACGTGCTCTTCCTCGACAAGGGTCTAGTCGAGCGCATCCAGGCCGAGGGCGCGAACTCTCCCGCCGACGTAATCCTGACCGTGGATATCAGCCGCCTGACCGAAGCCAAGGATGCGGGCGTGACGCAGCCGGTCGCCAACGAAACCATCAACAAGGACATCCCCGACCATTTCCGGGATCCGGACGGCAACTGGTTCGGCCTGACGACGCGCGGCCGCGTGGTCTACGCCTCGAAGGAGCGAGTCGCACAGGACGACATCACCTATGAGGAACTCGCCGACCCGAAGTGGAAGGGCAAGATCTGCACCCGCGACGGCCAGCACTCCTATAATGTCGGGCTGTTCGCCTCCATGATCGCCCATCATGGCGAAGCCGAAGCGGAAAAATGGCTGACCGGCCTCAGGAACAATCTTGCCAAGAAGCCGGACGGCGGCGACCGCGACCAGGCCAAGGCAATCTTCGCCGGGGAGTGCGACCTGGCGCTCGGCAACAGCTACTATGTCGGCCTGATGATCACCAACGAGAAGGAGCCCGAACAGAAGGAATGGGCCTCGGCCATCAAGGTTCTGTTCCCGAACACGAAGGACCGGGGCACCCATGTGAACATCTCCGGCATGGCGCTCGCCAAGAACGCGCCGAACAAGGAGAATGCCCTGAAGCTCATGGAATTCCTGTCCGAAGGCGAAGCGCAGAAGATCTATGCCGAGCAGGTCTTCGAATATCCGGTGCTGCCGGGCGCCGAGCCATCGGAAGTCGTCAAGTCCTTCGGTGAGATCAAGCCCGACACGCTGCCGCTCGCAGAAATCGCGGCAAACCGCAAGAAGGCCTCGGAACTGGTCGACAAGGTCGGCTACAACGACGGCCCGCAGGATTGACGGGAACACGCCGGACAGGTGCGACGACGGCGGGCGAATGCCCGCCGTTTTCGTTCGTGCCGGCGGAAGTGCTCCCTATTTCCGTTCGTGTCCGATCCAGACAAGGATCGCCTTGCGCCGGTCCGGCGTCGGGGGATGCGTCGGAAAGATGCTTTCCCTGCCAGACCTCGCGCAACAAAAAAGAGCCTCCCGAAGGAGGCTCCAATTGGAGGGAGGAGATCTTTGTTCGCGCTACCGCATCGTCGGTATCGAGAACTCGGCACCGTCCTTGATGCCTGACGGCCAACGCGAGGTGATGGTCTTTGTCCGGGTCCAGAACTTGATCGAATCCGTGCCATGCTGATTGAGATCGCCGAAGGACGAGGATTTCCAGCCGCCGAATGAATGATAGGCGAGCGGAACCGGGATCGGAACATTGACGCCGACCATGCCGATATTGATGCGGGAGGCGAAGTCGCGCGCCGCATCGCCGTCGCGGGTATAGATGGCGACACCGTTGCCGTATTCGTGCTTCATCGGCAGCGACAGGGCCTCTTCGTAGTTCCTGGCGCGGACGACCGACAGGACGGGTCCGAAGATTTCGGTCTTGTAGATGTCCATGTCGGGTGTGACGTCGTCGAAAAGGCAGCCGCCGATGAAGTGGCCGTTCTCATAGCCCTGCAGCTTGAAATCTCGGCCGTCGACCACGAGCTTCGCGCCCTGCTCTATGCCGCTGTCGATCAGGCTGCGGATGCGCTGCTCCGCCTCCTTGGTGACGACAGGCCCCATATCGGCCTTTTCGTCGGTATAGGGACCGATGCGCAGGCTTTCGACCATCGGGACAAGCTTGTCGATCAGCCGGTTTGCGGTTTCCTCGCCGACGGGAACGGCGACAGAGATCGCCATGCAGCGCTCGCCCGCGGAACCGTAGCCGGCGCCGATAAGGGCGTTGGCCGCCTGGTCAAGGTCGGCGTCCGGCATGATGATCATGTGGTTCTTTGCGCCGCCGAAGCATTGCGCACGTTTGCCGTTCATCGCAGCCGTACCATAGACGTAGCGGGCGATCGGGGTCGAGCCGACGAAGGAGACGGCGGCGATATCGGGATGCGTCAGGATCGCATCGACCGCGCCCTTGTCACCGTTGACGACGTTGAGGATGCCCGCCGGCAGACCGGCTTCGATCATCAGTTCGGCAAGACGGATCGGCACGGAGGGATCGCGTTCGGAAGGCTTGAGGATGAACGCATTGCCGCAGGCGATCGCCGGGGCGAACATCCACATCGGGATCATGCCGGGGAAATTGAAGGGGGTGATGCCGGCGCCGATGCCGACCGGCTGGCGGATCGAGTACATGTCGATGCCGGGACCGGCGCCTTCGGTGAATTCGCTCTTCTGCAGGTGCGGAATGCCGATGACGAATTCGCAGACTTCGAGGCCGCGCACGATGTCGCCCTTGGCGTCGTCGATGGTCTTGCCATGCTCGCGGGAGAGCATCTCGGCCAGCTCGTTCATGTTGTCGTTCAGGAGCTGGACGAATTTCATGAAGACGCGGGCGCGGCGCTGCGGATTGGTGGCGGCCCACTTGGGCTGGGCAGCCTTGGCGCTCTCGACGGCGGCGGCCAGGTCCGCGTCGCTCGCCAGCGCCACGGTACCCTGAACTTCGCCCGTTGCCGGGTTGAAGATGCTGCTGACGCGCCCGCTGGTGCCGGCGACGCGCTTGCCGTCGATGAAATGACCGAGTTCATACATGAGTGTTCCTCCTGACCCTTGATTATGCCCTCATGATCGCACTACGATTTCAACAATTCAATTTCCGAATTTCAGGAACCGTTGTGCGCAAATTAAAGTCCATGAAAGCCTTCCCATGAACTGGGACGACGTCCGGGTATTTCTTGCCGTCGCGCGGACGGGCCAGATCCTCGCTGCCTCGAAAAGGCTCGGCATCAATCACGCGACACTCAGCCGGCGGGTTACCGCGCTCGAGGAAAGACTGAAAGCGAAGCTCCTCATCCGGCGTCCCAACGGCTGCGAACTGACGGCCGAAGGCGAGGTCTTCTTTGCCGCGGCCGAACGCATGGAAACCGAGATGCTCGCCGCCCAGTCGCAGGTCGGGCGGATCGATACGGCGATCGCGGGCACGGTGCGCATCGGCGCACCGGATGGTTTCGGCGTCTCCTTCCTGGCGCCGCGTCTCGGGCGGCTCACGGCACGTTACCCGGAGCTGAAGCTCCAGCTCGTTCCTGTTCCGCGCTCCTTCTCGCTGTCGCAGCGCGAGGCCGATATCGCGATCACCATCGAACGGCCGGAACAGGGACGGCTCGTCTCGTCCAAGCTCACCGATTATACGCTCGGCCTCTACGCATCGACAGATTATCTTTCCCGCTATGGCACACCCCGTACGATCGACGACCTGAAAAAACTCCGGCGGATCGGCTATGTGGAAGACCTCATCTTCACGCCGTCGCTCAATTTCTCCACCGAGGTCATGCGCAGTTGGGACGCCTCCTTCGAGATCTCCAGCGCCACGGGCCAAACCGAAGCGGTCCGCTCCAGCGCCGGCATCGGCATCCTGCACAATTATATCGCCCGGCAATATCCGGAGCTTGTACGCCTGCTCCCCGAAACGACGATCCGCCGCGCCTATTGGACGACCTATCACGAGAGCGCCCGCGACCTGGTGCGCGTGCGCACGGTCGCAGCGTTTCTGCAGGAACTGGTGACGGCGGAACATCAGATATTCGTTTAGAGCGGGATGAGGAAAACTGCGTGCGATTTCCCGCCCGCATCCCGCATCTTAACTCGACCTGAAATCATGAGCCTCAGCCGAGCAGCATTCTCAGATGGTCGTTGAGAAAGCGCCCCTTCGGGTCCAGTTCCCTTCGCAGCGCCCGGAAATCCCCGGCGCGCGGATAGAGATGCGTCACGTCGTCGGTGTCGAGGAAATGCATCTTCCCCCAATGCGGCCGCGAGCCGTATCCCCGCAGGATCTGGTCGACGTCCTTCAAAAACGCCCAGTAATCGATCCCCGGGCCGCCCGAGACGGAGAGCGTGATGCTGTCCTGCAGATGGAACGGGCTCATCCATGCCGGATCGCCGGCGGTGAAGCGATATTCGATCGGATAGATGCAATTCGTATGCTTGTTGAGCATGAGATCGCGCACGGCTCTGACTGCCGCCTTGCCGTGTTCGACAGGCACCGCATATTCGAGTTCGACGAAGTTCGGGACGTATTCGATGGGGTAGACTTCCGAACTGTAGGCGATCTTTTCGAACTCGCTCTCCATCGGCGCCGCGTTGGTGATATCCATCACCTTCATTTCGCAGACGTCGGCCAATTTGTTCGTGGATGAGACGGCCGAGGTATCCGGCAGGCAGTAGAGATGGCGACTTTCCGGCGTCGGGCACCAGAAGAACCCGAAATGCCGGTGGTTTGCCGCCAGTTCGTCATGGCGCTCCATGCAGGTCTCGAAGTCGTCACGCCACAGCCGCTCGTGCAGGTTATAGGCGTCCATGACGTTGAGCGTCATGGACGAGATGATACCGAGCGTGCCGACCGAGACCTGAGCCGCGTGAAGAAGTTCTTCATCGCTCCCGTCGATGTCGAGGATCTCCCCGTTCGCCTTTACGATCCTCATCCCGGCGATCGAGGACGCCATGTTTCCGAGCTTTATCCCGGTCCCGTGGGTTCCGGTGGTAAAGGCGCCGGCGACCGCCTGGCTGTCGATATCGCCCTGATTGATCAGCGAGAGTCCGTGCTGCTTCAGCGTCTTCCCCACCTCGTTGATGCACGTTCCGCCTGCTACGGTAATCTGCTTGCGCGCCTTGTCGACCTTCTGAACGCCCCTGAGATTTGCGAGCGACAAAAGGAGACCACTGGTTCCGACGACCGGCGTGAAGGAGTGCCCCGAACCGGAGACGCGAACTCCGAGATCCCGCTTGTCCGCTTCTGCGACCAGCTCGGCCAGTTCGGCCTCGGTATCGGGCGAGGCCTTGTACTGCGATACGCAGTACTGGTTGCCGACCCAGTTCCGCCAAACTCCACCTTTTTCGAAAGCCATGTTTCTCCCCCTCACATCGCTGTAAAACAATTGTCGACAAACAGATGGGCGCCGCTGACAAAACTCGCGTCATCGCTCGCAAGATAAAGGGCGGCCTTAGCGACCTCGTCCGGCCGGCACATCCGCCCCTGTTGGACGGCGATCGCTGCGTCGGAAACATCGACGCCGTAGCGGGTCAGCTCTTCGACTTCCCTCTGGCCGTGAGCCGTCTGGATGAAGCCGGGGCAAACTGCATTGCACCGGATGTTCCGGTCCCTGAACTCCACGGCGACGGACCGGGCGAACATGTGGCACGCCCCCTTGGTCGTGTTGTAAAGGACCTCCATGGGAGTTGCCGCAACCGCCGATATAGAAGAGGTGCACACGATCGATCCGCCCCCGGCGTTGATCATCTGGGGAAGGACAGCGCGGGTCACAAGGAACATGCTGCGCACGTTGACGGCCATCAGCCGGTCCCATTCCTCGACAGTCGTCTCCAGAAACGGCCGAATGACGATGGTGCCCGCGTGATTGAACAGGACCGTGATCGGTCCGAGTTCACCGGATATCGTCTCCACCGCTTGCGTTACCTGACCTTCGTCCGACACATCAGCCGAGGCGAAAGCAGCCTTGAAGCCGTCGCTGCGGAGGCGGGCGGCGACGGCTTCGCCATCGCTCTGCGGGAGATCGACGATCCCGACCGCTGCGCCCTCCCGAGCGAAAAGCTCGGAGGCTGCGAGACCACACCCCCCTGCCCCGCCGCTGATCAGCGCGATTTTTCCGTGTAATCGACCAGCCACCTGCTCCTCCAGCTGTCGTAGTGCTGCCTATGGGCGCGGCTTGGGGGACGGCTCTCTTGGCGTTTTGGCGTTTTGGTGTTCTTGGCGTCTGGTGTCCGGCCGGCTTGCGGGCAGCTATGATGCTTGTTCCACGCGGTCACATTGCCGGAGGATGACGAGCAGGTCCATATTCCGGCGGCGGATCGTGCGCTTATTCTCAGGAGAACCGGCGATCACAGATGATCTTGAAGAAAATGGTACGGTTGGTGGGAATCGAACCTACGACCTCAGGTGCCACAAACCTGCGCTCTAACCAACTGAGCTACAACCGCACTCGGCAAGCGACTCCGACATCGTTTGGGTCGTCGCTTGGCGGCTCACATACGGTCACTCGCACCGATTTGCAAGCCTTAAGTTCAGATTATCCAGCAAAAAGACCGGATGGCAAGCCACTCGGTCTTTGCTTTGAATCCGATCGATACAGCGCGGCCGATCAGCTCTTCTTGAGGCTGGACATGGCCTTTTCCGCGGCTTCCTTGCCGGGCTTGGCAACATTCTCGGCGACCTTGCGTGTTGCTTCCTGCATCGTCTTCGCCTGCTCGACGGCAAGCTCGGCCTGCTTGCGGATGAAGGCGGTCTGCAGTTCGAGGAGTTCGGAGAGAGACCTCACGCCGAGCAGAGCTTCCATGTGCGAGAGCGAGCTCTCGGCGTTGGTGCGCAGCGCGTCGATGGCCTTGAGGCCGAGTTCGACGGTGCCCGACTGAGCACTCTCGACCGTCGCTTCGACGGTCTTCGCTGCTTCTTCGGTAGCGGTCTTCATCTTGGCGTAGGCTTCCTTCGACTGCGCGGCGCCCTTTTCGGCGAACTCGCGGAAGCTGTCGGCAAACTTGGTCGGGTCGAAAGAGAGGGAAAATGCGTCTTCGGTCTTCCTGGTAGCCATTTCATGCGCTCCTTGGTGTGGCCCTCTTCAGAGGCGCCATTTTGATGGATGACCGTTCTATAGTCGATTTCATTGTGCATTGCAATAATTTTGTGCATCGCACAATTATCCCTGCCTATTAACCTTCCGCGCCGAAACACGTGGCCGACGCCGTCCCGTTGCTGGACCCTCGCCCGCGGGCTGGGTATTAATAGAGCGTTAACGCGCAAGCGATCCGTCAGTAGGTCTGCCGATGCCCGAAAGACAGTACCCCTTCATCGACATTGCCGTGCATGCACGGGTGCGGGAGCATTTTGCCCGGGGGGATGCGTCCGTCCTTTTTTCGAAGAATGTCGCGCGGGTACTGTGGGCCAACGACCAGGGCGCAAAGCTGTTCGGGACGGCCTCGGTCTACGATTTCATCGACACCGACCTCGATCCGAGCGACCTTTCGCTTCGCCAGCTGCGCGCCGCCGCGGCGCAGTTGGCGACCGTCGGGGATCGCCGGCAGCTTCTGATCCGTATGGCATCGGGCTTTCGCCGGCTTCCGCTCAACGCCGCCGTGGAAATGATCAGCATCGGGGCCGGCGAAGAGGCAATTCTGTTCACCGTGCCCAACAACGGCAACGCGCTTTCGACCGAGTCGCGCGCAGAGGCGATGATTGCCGGCCTCGACGGACCGGACACGCATATGGCCGTGCTCGACGCCGATGGAACCGTCATTGCCGGCTCGCCCGGCTTCGACGGTCTTGGTCTCTCGGCGGATATCCGCCGAACGCTCGTTGCAGCCGCTGCGAGCGACAGGGATCGGCTGATCAAGCGTCCGGTCGCCACGGAAAAAGGGCGCCTGCCGGCGGCAGTCGGCAAGATTTCGGACCATCCCGCCCTCCACCTGCTCTTCGCGGTCGAGGCAATCCTCGAAAAATCGGAGACCGGACAGGCCGTCGGCGGAACAGCGCAGGAGCAGGCGATCCCCGCCGCACCTGCGGCGTCGAGCGAAACACGAGAGGCGGTTCCATCATCCGCGGCACCGGCGGAGACGGAACAGTCGGCGGTACCGCTCGAGGAAGCCGAGCCCGCCCCCTCGCCGGAGGCAGCAGCACCGGCAGAATACGAAGCGACCGTGGGGGCCGGCACCGGCGACGAAGCGCAAGTGGAACTCGCTCCGAAGGATGAGGCAAACGCCACCGAGTTCGCCGAGCCTGACACTCCGCTTGAAGCAGAACCGGCTTCCGGCGAACCGGCTGCCGATGCAAATCGTGGCGGAGAGACCGCCGACTTCACCTTTGCGGTCGGCGGACGGGCAGTTCGGTTCGTCTGGAAGATCGACGCGGAGGGACGTTTCAGCGAAATCTCCGAAGAATTCGCGTCAGCCGTCGGACCGAAGGCCGCCGACGTGATCGGCGTGACCTTCACCGATCTCGCCGATCGCTATGATCTCGACCCTGACGACAAGATCAACGAGCTCCTGCATCGTCGAGATACCTGGTCCGGCAAGACGATCTTCTGGCCGGTCCAGGGAACCAATCTCAAGGTGCCGGTCGATCTCGCCGCCCTTCCCACCTATTCCCGTTCGCGCGAGTTCGACGGCTTCCGCGGCTTCGGCATCGTCAGGGTCGCCGACGCTGTGCCGGACGCGAAGGCGGCCGGGCTTTCGCTCGACCGGCCGGCGCCGGCGCAGGCCGCGCAGGCTTCAAACGACGTGTCGGCCGAGGGCGCCGATGCGCCACAGGCTGAGGCTGGCTCCAAGATTGGCCCTGCCGCCGGCAGTGGGAAAGATGCGGCCGAGGCTGCACCGGCGGAAGACCCGTTCCGAGGCGAACAGCCCGCGCTGCGGGTCGTCGAAACGCCCGGACGGCCGGCCTCCGACAAGGTCATCGACCTCGACGAGCGCCGACCGGCGGGAGCCGGCGCGCTCACTCGCGGCGAACAGGCGGCCTTCCGCGAGATTGCAAGGCAGCTCGGCGAGCATTTCGCCCCTGACCCGCTGCCGCAGGAAGGCAAAGCCGAAGGCCGACACGAAGCGGACACCTCCCACAGCACGCCGGCTGCCACGGAAGAAAGCCGACAGACGGAGGAAGCCGAGGCGCCAGGAGGACGGCACGATGCGCCTCCGGCGGGCGAGACCCCTGCTGCGGCGATGGAGCCCGGCCTCACTGCACGCAACGGTGCAGCCATGAGCAGCGATATCCTCGACAGGCTGCCGGTCGCATTGCTGGTTCACCACGGCGACGCCTTGCTGCATGCCAATGCGGAATTCCTGCGGCTGACCGGATATGAGGATCTCGAAGCTTTCGAGCAGGAGGGTGGCCTGGAGGCCCTCTTCGCTCTCGGAAACGAGGCGGGCGCGGCAAAGCCCAACGGAACCATGACGCTGGTCCGCAAGGATGGCAGGCTCGTTCCCGTCGGCGCCCACCTGCATTCGATCCGATGGGAAGGGAAGAGCGCGCTGATGCTTGCGCTGACCCCGGCCGGCGCAAGCGAAGCGGAGAAGCAGGCGCGCGAAGACGAAGGAGCGGCAGAAGCAAGCCGGCTCCGGATGGAGATCGACGAGCTCCGATCGATACTGGAAACCGCAACCGATGGGGTCGTCGTTCTCGGACCGGACGGCGACATCCGGACGATGAACCGCTCCGCAAGCGCACTCTTCGACTATGACGAGGCCGATATGCGCGGAAAGCCTTTCGCCGCTCTCTTCGCCCATGAGAGCCAGAAGGCGGTTATCGACTATCTCCATGGCCTCTCCGGCCACGGCGTCGCAAGCGTGCTCAACGATGGCCGGGAAGTGATCGGCCGCGAAGCAGCCGGCGGATTCATTCCGCTGTTCATGACCATCGGCCGGCTCTCCTCCTCCAACGGTTATTGCGCGGTCATCCGCGACATCACCCAGTGGAAGCGGACCGAAGAGGAACTTCGCAACGCCAAGCGCGCAGCCGAGACGGCAAATGCCCACAAGACGGAATTCCTGGCCCGGGTCAGCCACGAGATCCGCACGCCGCTCAACGCCATCATCGGGTTTTCCGACATGATGGCGAGTGAGCATTTCGGCCCCATCGGCCATCCGCGCTACATCGAATATGCCGGCGACATCGGCCGGTCGGGACGGCATGTCCTCGACATCGTCAACGATCTGCTCGACATCTCGAAGATCGAGGCCGGCGAGATGGATCTCGACTTCGGCGCCGTGGATCTCAACGAGGCCGTCTCCGAGGCCGTGTCGCTGGTGCAGCCGCAGGCCAATAGCCAACGCGTGATCATCCGCACTTCGCTATCGGGCTCCGTGCCCGAAGTCGTCGCCGACGACCGTTCGATCAAGCAGATCGCCCTGAACATTCTGGCGAATGCCATACGCTTTACGCCGTCGGGCGGCCAGATCGTCGTGTCCACGTCCTACGAGGCCAATGGCAGCGTCATACTGCGAATCCGCGACACCGGCATCGGCATGACCCGCAACGAGCTCGACCAGGCGATGAAGCCGTTCCGGCAGGTCACGACCGGCGGTCGCAAGCGTGGCGACGGCACCGGCCTCGGCCTGCCGCTGACGAAGGCGATGGCGGAAGCGAACCGCGCGCAGTTCGCCATCACTTCTGCCCCGAACGAGGGCACGCTGGTGGAAATATCCTTTCCCTCACAACGCGTCTTGGCCAATTGAGCCCGAATGCTGTAAGGAAATGTTGACCTGCGGGAGCCAGTTTGTCGGTTCTTGAAGGTTGAGGAAACTGCGGCCCGTTCCCTCACTCGTCATTTCGATCGGCATTGCTTCGGACGGATCGTTTGCACTTCACCGCCAAAAGCCTCAAGCGGCGCTACGCCAGCTCCGGCACCGGCCTTCACCACCCGCTGCTCACCGGCTGGGCCGGACTCGCCTCCGCCGTCGTGCTCATGCCGATTCTTGCCATTGCGTGGCTCGCCATTTCCGGCGGCACCGCAGACTGGCCGCATCTCATTGAAAACGTGATCCCGCGTGCAACCGGTCGCACGCTTCTCCTGGTCCTGTTCACAGGCACCGCCACCGCCGTGATCGGCATCGTCACCGCCTGGCTGGTAGCGACCTATGAATTTCCATTACGCCGCTTCCTTTCCGCGGCCCTGGTGCTGCCGCTTGCCATACCGGCCTATCTTTCGGCCTATGCCTTCGGGGAGTTGCTCACCTTCACCGGCCCTGTGCAGGGCCTGGTCCGGGCCCTCTTCGGATTTCAGACGAGCCGCGATTACTGGTTTCCCGAAGTGCGCTCCCTCGGCGGCGCCGTGCTCGTGCTGAGCTCGGTGCTCTATCCCTATATCTATCTCGCCTGCCGTTCCATGTTCCTCATGCAGGGCCGCGCCGCCGCGGACGTGGCGCGCACGCTCGGCGCCGGACCGCTGAAGGTCTTCTTCCGCGTCCAGCTTCCGATGGCGCGGCCGGCGATCATGATCGGCCTCACGCTCGTTGCGATGGAAACGCTGAACGATATCGGGGCGGTCGAATTTCTCGGCGTGCAGACCCTGACCTTCTCCATCTTCGATACCTGGCTCAACCGTGGCAGCCTCGCCGGCGCGGCGCAGATCGCCTGCATAATGCTGGTTTTCGTCATCGGCCTGATGATGGTCGAGCGGGCGGCACGCCGCAGACAGCGCTTTGCGAGCCAGAAGACCACGGCCGCAGTTCACGACGCCGCGAGGCTGAAACTTTCCGGCTGGAAGAAATGGGCGGCGACGGCCGCCTGCCTTCTGCCGATACTGTCGGGCTTTGCCGTTCCCTTTCTCGTTCTGGGCGACTATGCCCTGAAACGTCTCGACCAGTTCCTGGCGCCGCGCCTCCTGAGCGCGCTGCTGCACAGCATCCTCGTGTCCGGCCTGACGGCGTTTGCGACCGTGCTCCTGGGTTTCGTGCTTGCCTATGCGGCTCGCACCGGGCGCTCGCGCATCACCGATATCGCCGGGCGGCTCGCCTCCTTCGGCTATGGCGTGCCCGGAACGGTACTGGCAATCGGGGTGCTCTTCCCGCTCGCGGCCCTCGACAACACCATCGACGCCGAGATGCGGGGGCTTTTCGGGATTTCCACCGGCCTACTCATGAGCGGCACCGGCTTTGCCATCGTCTATGCCTGCACGGTCCGGTTCCTGACCATGGCGGAAGGGACGCTCGAGGCCGGCTTTCAGAAACTGTCGCCGCATCTGGACATGGCCGCACGCGCGCTCGGTCGCACTAGCGGCCAGACGCTGCGCGCAGTGCTCCTGCCGATGATGCGGCCCGCAGTGCTGACGGCCGCGCTCCTCGTCTTCATAGAGACGATGAAGGAGCTTTCCGCGACCATCATGCTGCGTCCGTTCAATTTCAATACGCTCGCGACGCTCGTCTACGAGGATGCCTCGCGTGCGAAGGTGGAAGACGCCTCCGTTGCGGCGATGATCATCGTCCTCGCCGGTATGGTCCCCGTCATCCTGGTGTCCCGGTCGCTCGAGCGCAGGTCATAAATCACGTGTTCCTGCGCGCGTCGCGGGGATGAGGTGGCTGGGGACGAGCCGGCACTACGGCAACGTCCGCTTGCGGTATGCGAGTGAGACGGATGTCAGCCCCAACTCAGCTCTTGAGTTCCTCCAGCCCCGCAAAGAGGTCGAGAGCTTCCGGGTTCGCCAGCGCCTCCTTGTTCTTGACCGGACGGCCATGCACCACGTCGCGCACGGCCAGTTCGACGATCTTGCCGGACTTAGTGCGCGGGATGTCGGCGACGGCGATGATCTTCGCCGGCACGTGCCGCGGCGAGGCGCCGGAGCGGATCCGGTTCTTGATCTCTCTGGTCAGTCCTTCGGTCAGCTCGACCCCAGGGGCCAGCCGCACGAACAGGACGACGCGGACATCGTCTTCCCAGTCCTGCCCGATGCAGAGCGCTTCGGCGACTTCATCCATCTGTTCGACCTGATTGTAGATCTCGGCCGTGCCGATGCGCACGCCGCCAGGGTTCAATGTCGCGTCGGAGCGGCCGTGGATGACGATGCCGCCATGCGGCGTCCATTCGGCAAAGTCGCCGTGACACCAGACATTGTCGAAGCGGTCGAAATAGGCGGCTCGATACTTCGCTCCGTCCGGATCGTTCCAGAACATGACAGGCATCGACGGAAATGCCCGGGTGCAGACGAGTTCGCCCTTTTCGCCGCGCACCGGCTTGCCTTCGTCGTTCCAGACATCGACGGCCAGGCCGAGGCCGGGGCCCTGGATCTCTCCGCGCCACACGGGCTTCAGGGGATTGCCGAGAACGAAGCAGGAGACGATGTCGGTACCGCCCGAAATCGAGGCGAGCTGGACATCGGCCTTGATGCCCTCATAGACGAAGGAGAAACCCTCGGGCGAAAGCGGCGAGCCGGTGGACGTCATGAGCCGCAAGGACGACAGGTCGTGCGTCTTTGCCGGGGTGAAACCACCCTTTCGCACGGCGTCGATATATTTCGCCGACGTGCCGAACACGGCGAAGCGTTCGGCGGCGGCATAGTCGAAGAGCACGTTGCCGTCTGGGCAAAAAGGTGAGCCGTCATAGAGGCACAGTGTTGCGCCCACGGCGAGGCCGGAAGCCAGCCAGTTCCACATCATCCAGCCGCAGGTCGTGAAATAGAACAGCCGCTCGCCGTCCCGCAGCCCGCAATGGAAGCGATGTTCCTTGAGGTGCTGCAGCAGCGTTCCGCCGGCCGAATGGACGATACATTTGGGTACGCCGGTCGTGCCCGAGGAAAACAGTATATAAAGCGGGTGGCTGAACGGCAGGCGCTCGAAGGCAAGCGGTCCGGCCTGGAAACCGGCGATGAAATCGGCAAGCGTCACCCCGCCCTCGACGGTCGGCGCAAGCGCGGCACTCTCTCCGGCATAGGGAACGATGACGGTAGGCGCGCCGAGCGCCTTGGCCACGGCACGCACCTTCGCATCCACGTCCTGCCGCTTGCCGTTATACCAGTAGCCGTCGCAAACGATGAAGAGCTTGGGGGCGATCTGGCCGAAGCGATCGAGAACGCCCTGCTCGCCGAAATCAGGCGAACAGGACGACCAGATGGCGCCGACGGAAGCGGTCGCAAGCATGAGGGCGATCGTCTCGGGCATGTTCGGCATCATCGCGGCGACGCGGTCGCCGACGCCGATCCCCTGCGCCTTCAGTGCCTGTTGCAGGCGCGACACCAAGGCGCGCAGTTCGTCCCAGGTCAGCCGATAGCTCACCTTGTCCTCGCCGCGGAAGATCAAGGCATCGCCGCTTCCCGTCTTGCGCAGCAGGTTTTCGGCGAAGTTAAGCCTCGCATCCGGGAAGAAGCGGGCGTCGAGCATCCGGTCGCCGTCGACGAGCGCCCTCGTCCCGCCTTCGCCGATGACCTTGCAATGCTCCCAAACGGCGGTCCAGAAATCGCCACGCTCGCTCGCCGACCAGTCATGAAAGGCATCATAGTCGGCAAAGCTGCGCCCGAAGCGCTCGCCGCACCAGGCGATGAACTCAGCCATCGGGCTGCGCTCGAGAATCTCCCTGTCCGGAACCCATAAAGGTCGTTCTGCTTGCATGCTCTCCTCCACTCTTCGGACTTTTCTATATCATGCTGCAGCGCGAAACAAACAGTGGGGATGCGGCTTCGCGCGGTCGCGACGGCGACATTTCCATGTCGGTGGCGTTTGCTTTATGCAAGCCGACGTCCTATCCAAGCGGCTTACCCGAGGCGATGGCAAGTCCGACCGAAATGACGAGGAAGATGTTCCAGATATTGCGCGATTCGCGGCTGTGGGCGCGGCTTCGCCGACGCCATCTCATTTGGTCGGCCGCCATAGGCATCGCCCTCGCCGCCGCATACAATGCCGCGCTGCCGCTCGTGGTTTCGACGACCGAGGCCCGCGCGACGATGGAGCGGATGCTCGACGACTGGTCGGGCGGAAAAAGCACGATCGGCGGCGAGCCGGAAGTCCGGTTCTGGCCGGAACCGCTGGTCACGCTCCCCGCAACCACGATCGTCTCCACCGGACCCGAACCGCGCCGGCTCGCAGAGATCGGCCGGATCACCGCCTCATTCAGCCTGCTTTCCGCACTTCGCGGCGAACAGGCTCTTGAAGAGATCACGCTCGTCGATCCGGTCATCACCCTCGAGCGCGGGGCCGACGGCACCGTCAACTGGCAAAAGCCGCACTGGCTGGTGCCGCCGGGCAATGCCGTGCCGCAGGATGAGGCTCCATTCGGAGACATCACGATCGAGAATGGCCGCTTCCGCGTTGTCGATCGCATGGCGGCAACCGGGGAGGGCATAGACGTTGCGGGGATTTCCGGTACCCTCAAATGGCCCTCCTTCGGGGGGCGGCTGAGCGCACAATTTTCCGCGATCATCGGCGGCGAAACGGTAGGCTGGGCCTTTGTATGCGAAGAGCCGCTCTCCCTTCTTGCCAGGCACAACGCCGCTCTCAAGACATCGCTGACGTCGGCTCCGTTGACCTTCTCCTTCGAGGGGACCGGCAATTTCTCGGCGCAGCCTTTCGCCTCCGGCCATCTGCAAATGTCCGCACCTTCGCTGGCAGCGCTTGCCGCATGGTACCGGGGGGCGCCGGACGCGGGATTGCCTCCGGGCGGATTCAGTATCGATACGAAGGTGACCACCGGCGAGACGGCGTTGAAGCTCGAGGACCTTCAGCTGGCGGTCGGCGAGGCCACGGCGACGGGCGTTCTGGACGTGCAATTGCCCTCCGGCAAAGGGCCGCGCGTGGAAGGCACGCTCGCCTTCGACCGGATCGATCTCAACGGTTTGCCCTTGGCAACGCTGAGGCCGGCGCAGGAGGACGAGCGCGGATGGCGAATGGCCCAGGCTCTTGTCGGGGGCTGGCGCCTGGATGTCCGACTCTCGGCGCAGGAAGTCCTGGCCGGTCCGCTGCACCTGACCGATGTCGCCGCCGGGGTGATGATCGATGGCAGCCGGGTTTCGCTCGACATCGGAGACAGCACCTACGCGAATGGCAGGTTGAGCGGCCGCGCAGTGCTCTCGGAAAAAGGGGTGGGTCAAGGCGGCAAGCTGCAAGTAAACCTGAAAGATGCCGACTTCGCTGCCGTTCTCGACAGCTTCGGCCTCAAGGGTCCGGTTCCGACAGGCCGGGGCATTCTCAGGGTCGATCTTGCGACCGGCCGCCCGGTGTGGGAGACGGGCGCCGCCGACGTGTTCGGTCGTCTCGATTACTCTCTCACCAATGGCAGAGTCGCCGACTTCGACGTCCACGCCTTCACCGATCTCGTGCGCAAGGGGGAATTCTTCTCCCTGTCGCAGGCAAGCGACGGCACGCTCGAATTCCAGACGGCAGACATCGAGGCGAGCTTCGGCGGCGGCACCGCCCGGCTGGACCGGGCCGCATTCGTCGGCCCCGCCGGCAATATTTCGGTGACCGGCGTCGTCCCCTATCGAAGCGGCAGTCTGGCCCTGGCGGGGACGCTCGCAGGCCCCGAGGCCGGCGGGGAGCCGCTGCAGTTCTTCATCGGCGGCTCCTGGCCGAATGCAGTAATCTCACCGCTTTCCGTTCTCCTCAGCCCAAAGTGACATCAAAGGCTATCACCCAATCGCCGCGAAGGCTGCTCGCTCGTCCTTTTCGCGCTGGACTTCACGACGCTTCGTGACGATCGATGCGACGATCACACCCAGCGCGACGATGCCGATCAGGATCGTGCAGATGGCGTTGATTTCCGGCGTCACCCCGAGACGGACCTGGCTATAGATCTTCATCGGCAGCGTCGTGGCGCCCGGCCCGGTCGTGAAGCTCGAAATCACGAGATCGTCGAGCGAGAGCGTGAAGGCGAGAATCCAGCCGGAAAAGACGGCCGGCGCGATTACCGGCAGCGTGATCGCGAAGAAGGTCGTGACCGGGGTCGCGCCGAGATCGAGCGCCGCCTCTTCGATCGACTGGTCGAAGCTCAGAAGACGCGACTGGACCACGACCGCAACGAAACACATGGTGAAGGTGATATGGGCGAGCGTGATCGTCCAGAAACCGCGGTCGAACCCGATCGCCACGAAGAGCAGCAGCAGCGACAGGCCGGTGATCACCTCCGGCATCACCAGAGGCGCATAGACCATGCCGGAAAACAGAACGCGGCCGCGAAAGCGGGTGTAGCGCACCAGCGCGAGCGCCGCCAGAGTTCCGAGGACGGTCGCGCAGGTCGCCGAAAGGAGCGCCACCCGGATCGTTACCCAGGCCGCGTCCAGAAGGCCCTGGTTATGCCATAGCTGGGTGTACCATTTGGTCGAGAAGCCGGCCCAGACGGTGACCAGTTTCGACTCGTTGAAGGAGAAGATCACCAGGAGCACGATCGGCAGATAGAGAAAGCCGAATCCCAGAACGACCGAGGCGATGTTGAAACGGGACCACTTCTCCATAGCTCACCTCCCCTCGTCGTCGGCTTTGGCCTGAATGTTCTGAAAATAGACGATGGGTATCACCAGGATCATGAGCAGGATGATCGCCACCGCCGACGAAACCGGCCAGTCGCGATTGGAATTGAACTCGCTCCACAAGGTCTTGCCGATCATCAGCGTTTCCGAGCCGCCGAGAAGGTCGGGAATCACGAATTCGCCGACAGCCGGAATGAAAACGAGCAGACAACCGGCCACGACGCCGGGGAGCGACAGGGGAAAGGTCACACGCCAGAAGGCGGCGGCAGGCGTGCAGCCGAGGTCCTGGGCGGCTTCCGTCAGCGAATGATCCATCTTCTCGAGCGCCGAGTAGATCGGCAGCACCATGAAGGGCAGATAGGAATAGACGATGCCGATATAGATCGCCGCGTTGGTGTTGAGGATGATGAGCGGCTGATCGATCAGGCCGACCGCCGACAGAAACTGGTTGAGCAGGCCCTCCGGCTTCAGGATGGCGATCCAGGCATAGACGCGGATCAGAAAGCTCGTCCAGAAGGGCAGGATCACCATCATCAGCAGCGTAGGCCGCAGCGAGCGCGGCGCCTTTGCCATGCCATAGGCGATCGGATAGCCGATCAGGAGCGTCAGGAAGGTCGAGATGGCGGCGATGACGACGCTCGACACATAGGCGTTGAAATAGAGGACGTCCTCCGTCAGCCAGACGTAGTTGTCGAGCGAGAATTCGCCCAGCTTCTCCATGATGCCGGAAAGGCCGCCGGCCAGGTCGAAGACCGGCATATAGGGCGGCATCGCCACGGCCGTCTGCGACAGCGAGATGCGGAAGACGATGAAGAAGGGGATGAGGAAGAAGAACAGGAGCCAGGCATAGGGAATGATTATGACCAGGCGGCTGACGAGGGCTGAAGCAAGTTTCGCCATGGTTTCAATCCTTCAAAACGACGCCCGCATCTTCACCGAAGGAGATCCAGACCTGCTGGTCGTAGCCGAGCGGGTCCTCGACCGCCCGCACCGCATTCAACGATGACGCCTTGATGACCTTGCCATCCTTCAGCCGGATGTGAAAAACCGTCATGTCGCCGAGATAGCCGATGTCCCAAATCTCGCCTTCGGCGGCGTTCACCGGCGCATGCGCCGGCGGCTGTCGGCCGATTCGGATCTTCTCGGGCCGGATGGCGACGGCCGCCGTTGCGCCGTTCCCCGGTTTGTCGGGCGATGCCATCCGGACCGGGATGCCGCCCGTCGTCTCGACGCGGATATAGCCGTCTTCGGCCGAAATCACCTTGCCGTCGAATATGTTCACGTCGCCGATGAAGTCGGCGACGAAGCGCGAATTCGGCGCCTCGTAGATCTCCGCGGGCGTCGCCACCTGGACGACCTTGCCGTGGCTCATGACGGCGATGCGGTCCGCCATGGTCATCGCCTCTTCCTGGTCGTGGGTGACGACGACGAAGGTGAGGCCGAGTTCCTGCTGGAGGTCCATGAGCTCGAATTGCGTTTCCTCGCGCAGCTTCTTGTCGAGCGCGCCGAGCGGCTCGTCGAGCAGCAGCACCTTCGGCCGCTTTGCCAGCGAACGGGCAAGGGCGACGCGCTGGCGCTGGCCGCCGGAAAGATGATGCGGCTTGCGCTTGGCGAACTTCTCGAGCTTGACGAGCTTCAGCATCTGCGCGACGCGTTCGGCGATGTCTGCTTTCGGCATCCCGTCCTGCTTCAGGCCGAAGGCGACGTTGTTTTCGACCGTCATGTGCGGAAACAGCGCGTAGGACTGGAACATCATATTGACAGGGCGGCGGTAGGGCGGGATGCCCGCCAGGCTCTGGCCGTCGAGGATGATTTCGCCCGATGTCGGCTGCTCGAAACCGGCCAGCATCCGCAGGAGGGTGGATTTGCCGCAGCCCGAAGCGCCGAGCAGGGCGAAGAATTCGCGCGTGTAGATGTTCAGCGAAAGATCGTCCACGGCGGTGAAGTCACCGAACTTCTTGGTGACGTTCTTGACGGAAATGAAAGGCTTGGAGGCGGGGTCCGCCCATGGCGCGAAAGAACGCCGGATACTTCCCAGAGACTTCATCATCTATCCTCGAATGGCACAGCCCATACGCAATGGCCGGCGCCGATACGTCGAGAGTTGAGCGCAGAAACATGCAAGAAAATTGCCCGGATTTGAGGTCCGGGCAATTCGTTTTCGCTGCTACTGACCAGTGACGATCTTGGTCCAGAGCCGGGTCAATACCCTCTGCTCCTTGGCCTCGAAGGGCGTCGTGGTGAAGAGTTTCTGCATCACGGCATCGGATGGATAGATGGCGGTGTCTTCGAGCACTTCCTTGTCGAGGAACTGCTGCGAGGCCTTGTTGCCATTGGCATAGAACACGTAGTTCGAGGCCTTGGCGATGACTTCCGGCTTCATCATGTAGTTGATGAATTCGTGCGCCTCGGCGACATGTGGTGCGTCGGCGGGGATAGCCAGCATGTCGAACCACATCTGCGCGCCCTGCTCGGGGATCGAATAGTCGACCGTCACGCCGGCCTTCGCCTCGGCCGCACGGTCGCGCGCCTGAAACACGTCGCCGGAGAAGCCGACGGCAAGGCAGATGTCGCCGTTTGCGAGCGCGTTGATATATTCCGACGAATGGAACTTGCGGATATTAGGCCGGACCTTCATCAGCAGGTCGGCCGCCTTCTCGAGGTCCGCCTGGTCGTGACTGTCGGGATTGAGCCCGAGATAGGCAAGCGCCGAGGGCATGATGTCGGTGGGCGAATCGAGGAGATGGATGCCGCAGTCCTTGAACTTTGCCGCAATTTCCGGGTCGAAAATCACATCCCAGTTCGGCTTCTCGTCGGTGCCGAGAATCTCCTTCATCTTCTCGACATTGTAGCCAATGCCGGTCGTGCCCCACATGTAGTCGACGGCGTATTCGTTGCCGGGATCGTACTGCGCGGTACGCTCCATGACCATGTCCCACATGTTGGAAATGTTCGGCAGTTTCGACTTGTCGAGTTTCTGGAACACTCCGGCAGCGATCTGGCGCTGCAGGAAATAGGCGGTCGGAACGACGACGTCGTAACCGGAACCGCCGGCGAGCAGCTTCGTTTCCAGAATCTCGTTCGAGTCGAAGACGTCATAGACGACCTTGATGCCGGTCTCCTTGGTGAAATCCGCAAGGATACTGTCGTCGATATAGTCCGACCAGTTATAGACGTTGACGACCCGCTCCTGGGCGGAAGCCAGCATGGTCGATCCCGCAAGCACCGCGGTGGCCAAGGTTGCGACGATGAGTTTGGACATACAACTCCCCTCTTGATTATCGGCTCGGGACAGTAATCTTCTTCTCCAGTGCCGTTACGCCCCGTCTGTTGATCGTGCCGATGCGGAGGTTAGGCATCTTTCTCGATAAGCTCAAGGAGTTAGAGCGGTTCCAGGAAAAAAGTGGCTCGCGGTTTTCCACCCCGAAAATTCCCTCCTCTCACCTCTTCCCTGTGCTTGTCACCGGGATCCAGCAGCGCCGCGTCTGCGGCGCGGAAGAGCTCCATCGGCGCAAGGACTTGGGCCGGCTTGATTCCCGTGACAACCACAGGAATGAGGGGCGTTTCGGGGAGTTGCTGGAATCATAACGACGTCCGCTTGCAGATTGCGCGCCATTTCGCGCCGGCTCACTGAAAGTCGAAGACGCTCAGCCCGGTGGCCATGTCGTCGAGACCGAGCGGCCGGGTGACGGGGGGTTCGGCGCGCGCCAGGCACCCCTGCCGCTCGCAAAGCCGGCAGGCCGGACCGATTGCGATCGCCGGCATGACTGCGGCGGCGCCGTAGACCGTCTCGTTCGCGAAGGCGGCCTCGCAGCCGATGAGGATCGCCGTGCGCCGAACCCGTTCGTGGAAGCCGGCCTGCGGACCGTCGACGGTGCGGGCGAGAGTGAGGAATTCGGTGCCGTCAGGCGTCTCGACGCGGTCGACGAGAAGCTGGCCAGGCACGGCAAAGGCAGCCTGGACGTTGAGCTTGGGACAGCCGCCGCCGAAGCGGGCATGGGGAAATCCTTGCGCTCCGGCGCGACGCAGCCTGTTTCCGGCGCTGTCGATCTCCATGAGAAAAAACGGAACCCCCGCCGCACCGGGCCGCTGCAGCATCGTCAGACGATTGGCGACCTGCTCGTAGGAGACCTGGAAACGCGCCGCAAGGACAGCCACATCGTATTTCATCCGCTGCGCGGCGGCGAGAAATGCCGCATAGGGCATCATCAGCGCATGGGCGGCATAGCGCGCGAGTTCGAAGCGGCCGATGCGCCGCGCTTCGGCGGTGGTAAAGCGGAACTGCTCGAGCTCTGCGGCAATCGCCTCATGGCAGGCGATCGAAGCCACCTCGATCGCGATCTCGCGCAGCTGATCGAAGGGCGACAGGCGTTCGGAGATGAAGAGACGCATCGAGTGGCGGTCGAAGCGTCGGCGCAGGGTGGGCATCACATGCACCGGCAGCGTTCGCACCGCCAGTCCGTGCTCTCTTCTAAGCCAAGCCTTCATTGCGCCTGAAAGATCGTCGCCGGGCGAGAGGCTTGCATGCAGGGCCTCCGCCGCCTCCTCTATGCCGGCGAAGTGGTTGGGCCGTGCCTCGAACGCCTCGCGGACTTCGTCCATCGGCAGGCGCGTATCCGCAAGTGCCGCCATGTGCCCCTCGCCCGCCAGCAGAGCGGCGAGATCCCTCAGCCGCGACGCCTGTTCGCGGTAGGCGCGATAAAGTTTAACGACGCCGCCGGAGACGTTCGGCGCCGCTTCGGCGACCTCCACCAGCTCCTGGTCCCCCGGCAGTTCGCCGGCAAGCAACGGATCGGCAAAGACCTCGCGCAGCTGCGCAAGACCGCTGCCCGCCTCGCCCTGAAGCTCTTCGAGATCGACCTTGTAGACGGAGGCCAGTTTCAAGAGCAGCTGCACCGTCAGCGGCCGCTGGTTGCGCTCGATGAGGTTCAGATAGGAGGGAGAGATACCAAGCGCCTCGGCCATGGCCGTCTGCGTCAGCTGAAGGCCGTTGCGGATCCGCCTGACCCGCGGCCCCGCAAAGATCTTGTTCTCGGCCATTTGTAATTCCCTTTACAAATCCGGAAAATGATCCGCTTTGACATCTTTTACAACTTTACTTGCCCACACTGTCAAAGGCAAGACAAGCTAACCCGTTTCCGCCGGCCCGCAACGGGAATTCGGTAGCGGACTTCTGCAGCGCAATGTAAAAACTGTCACATGATCTTCCGGCATAGAGAAGCCGTGAGACGAAACTCGAAGACGAACAGATTTCACCAGGAGGCAGGTATGACTGATTTTTACAAGCTCGTTCCAAATGCGCCGGAGGGGCGCTTCGACGGAATCGAGCGGCCCTATTCCGCCGAGGAGGTGAAGCGGCTCAGGGGCTCGGTGGAGATCCGTTATTCGCTTGCCGAAATGGGTGCGAACCGCCTCTGGAAGCTCATCCACGAGGAAGACTTCGTCAATGCACTCGGCGCGCTTTCCGGCAATCAGGCGATGCAGATGGTGCGCGCGGGCTTGAAGGCGATCTATCTCTCCGGCTGGCAGGTCGCAGCCGACGCCAACACCGCTTCCGCCATGTATCCGGACCAGTCGCTCTATCCGGCCAACGCGGCTCCGGAACTCGCCAAGCGCATCAATCGCACGCTTCAGCGCGCCGACCAGATCGAGACCGCCGAAGGCAAGGGTCTCTCGGTCGAGACCTGGTTCGCGCCGATCGTCGCCGATGCGGAAGCCGGTTTCGGCGGGCCGCTCAACGCCTTCGAGATCATGAAGGCCTTCATCGAAGCGGGCGCGGCGGGCGTCCACTACGAGGACCAGCTCGCATCGGAAAAGAAGTGCGGCCATCTCGGCGGCAAGGTGCTGATTCCGACCGCTGCGCATATCCGCAATCTGAACGCGGCCCGGCTGGCCGCCGACGTGATGGGCACGCCGACGCTGGTCATCGCCCGTACGGACGCGGAAGCGGCGAAGCTGCTCACCTCCGACATCGACGAGCGCGACCGCCCCTTCGTCGACTATGATGCCGGCCGCACCGTCGAGGGCTTCTATCAGGTGAAGAACGGCATCGAGCCTTGCATCGCCCGCGCGATCGCCTATGCGCCGCATTGCGACCTCATCTGGTGCGAGACCTCCAAGCCCGATCTGGAGCAGGCACGCAAATTCGCCGAAGGCGTGCACAAGGCCCATCCGGGCAAGCTGCTCGCCTATAATTGCTCGCCGTCCTTCAACTGGAAGAAGAACCTCGACGACGCGACGATCGCCAAGTTCCAGCGCGAACTGGGCGCCATGGGCTACAAGTTCCAGTTCATCACGCTCGCCGGCTTCCACCAGCTGAACTACGGCATGTTCGAACTGGCGCGCGGCTACAAGGACCGTCAGATGGCGGCCTATTCGGAGCTGCAGGAAGCGGAATTTGCTGCGGAAGCCAACGGCTATACGGCGACGAAGCACCAGCGCGAGGTCGGCACCGGCTATTTCGATGCCGTGTCGGTCGCGATCACCGGCGGCCAGTCGTCGACCACTGCCATGAAGGAATCCACCGAGCACGATCAGTTCCGCCCGGCAGCAGAATGAACGAGCGGGACGCGCGGCACCCCTGCCCCGCCGCGCGTCCCAACCAGACATCGAAACTGAAGCGGGATCGACGAAGTCCCCCGCGACCATCGCCCAAAGGAGCACTCCGATGACTGTACAGACACGCGTCAAGGAACGGGCCGAGGAACAATCGTCGGCCATGACACCGGAACAGCAGGCGGCGATCCGCATGGTCGCCAACGACCTGCACCGCCTCAACCAGGCCGTGATGAAGGCCGTCGATGCGGGCGTTTCCGTGGAACTGGTGCGCTCGGCGCGCCATCATGGCGGCGACGGCAACTGGGGCGACCTGCTGATCCCCGTCATCGTCACGCAGGGCAGGCACTGATGGTTTTCCTGACCTGGACAACGGTGGCACTCATCCTTTCCGCCCTGAGCTGCAGCCACTTGAACAGGCAGAGGCCGGCGGTCCGCGAGGCCCGCGCCGGCCGAGGCCGAAGCAAATGAAACGAGGATCGGCCGGCCCCAGCGCCGGCCGGTCAAGGCTGGAGGCTCATGCCGAATTCCGCGGCGGGCGTTTGCCGGCAAAAAGGTCCGTATGGCTGCGCAGGAAACGTGTCATCCGGTCTACGACGGTTCGGATGTCGCGCCTGCGGCGGTCCTCGTTGTTCATGACGATCCATTGCCGATGTCTGAGCGGCTCGATCTCGTCCCCCACCCGCTCGAGCAAGGGATCGAGATCGCCGACGAAACAGGGCAGAACCGCCCGCCCCGCGCCGGCTCGCGCGAGATCCAGCAATGAGCGAGGCCGTGTGACGGTTGCAACGATTCGACCCGGCGCATGCTCGTGCGGCCATCTCAGATAGGCCGATATCGCATCCTCTTCGGCGACTGCGACCCAGCGTTCCACTCCGCCCGGCGCGTTCTTCTGCCCGTAGGCGGCGTAGGCGACTTCGCCCACCGGCCGCGCCGCGAGATAGGTCTCCTCCGGCTCGAACGCACGGATGCCGATATCGCTTTCGCGGTAGGCGAGATTCGCACGCGCCTCGCCGATCGTCAGCGAAATGTTGAAAGCGTCCCGTTCCGTGCGGATCGCGGGAAAATTCTCGGCGATCAGCCAGGAGACCCATGTGCCGGCCGCGATGCGGACGACGGTCGCCCCCTCGCCCTCCTTCTCCCAGCTTTCGACCTTGCGGGCCGCCGCCTCCATTTCCTGCAACTGTTCGAAGAGGAATCGGCCGTCGCCGGTCAGCATGTAACCGGTCTGGCTGCGGATGAAGAGCGAGCGGCCGGTGCGCTCCTCAAGTTCCAGCATCCGGCGGCCAACCGTCGCGGGGCTCAGTCCCGTCGCCTGCGCCGCCCCGGTTAGCCCGCCGGTACGCGCGACCGTGACGAAGCAGCGGTAGATGTCCCAATCCGTGTTTTTCATACTTGAAAAACATATGGGGAAATCGGCTGTATGTAAAACAATTCCAGATGCATAAAAAAGGGGATGCCCAAGAATGAAGGAGCATCACCATGGATATGATGGCAATGGCACTGCTGTTCGATATGGCCTCGAGAAACCGCCGATGGGACGAACGGTTCGAGCCCCGGCCGCCGAGCCGGCGGCAGCGCTTCGCGAAACGCGTGCTTGCGGCAGTGTTCCGCAAGCGGCAACCGGCGGAGACAAATGATGGTTGCGCCGGCCGCCTTACTGTTTCCTGCGCCGGAGGCGTCAAATGAAAGCGCCGCGCATCCAGGATGCGCGGCGCCCCTCGCAGCGTTTGGAATACGGTTATGCCGCCCGGTAGCTGTGGTCGGCTGCGGCCACCGGCTCGAGCCGGAACTGTTCGACCAGCATCATCAGCGTATCCGCCTGATTGGCGAGCGCCCGGCTGGTGCCGGTCGCCTCCTCGACCATCGAGGCGTTCTGCTGCGTCATCTGGTCCATCTGGTTGACGGAACCGTTTACCTCGTTCAGGGCCGCAGCCTGATCGCGGCTGGCCGTGGCGATCATCTCGACATGCTGGCTGACGGTCACGATCTCGGCGCTGATCGAGGCGAGCACCGCGCCCGTTTCCTTGACGAGACGTGAGCCGGAACTCACCTCTTGGGTCGATTTGTCGATCAGCCCCTTGATCTCTCGCGCCGCCTCGGCCGAGCGCTGCGCCAGTTCGCGCACTTCCTGCGCGACGACGGCAAAGCCCTTGCCCGCCTCGCCCGCGCGCGCCGCTTCGATGCCGGCATTGAGCGCCAGAAGGTTGGTCTGGAAGGCGATGTCGTCGATCACTTCGATGATCTGTTCGATCTGACGGGAGGCCGCCTCGATGCGTCCCATGGCGGCGACGGCGTTGGTGACGACCGTTGCCGAACTGTCGGCGCTCCGCTTGGTATGAGACACGGCCTGGTTCGCCTCGTGCGCCCGCTCCGCCGAGGAGCGCACGGTCACGGTGATCTGGTCGACGGCCGCTGCCGTCTCCTCGAGCGAAGCGGCCTGAGCCTCCGTCCGCTTCGACAGCGCGTCGGCGGACCGATGCATGTCGGCGCCACCCTGCTGGATCGCCTGGGCATTGGCGCGAATCTGCGCCAGCGTGTCCTGAAGGCGGAAGAGCGATCCGTTGAAATCCAGCCGCAACTGTTCGAGGCGCCCGGCGAAGGGCACTTCGATCTGTCGCGAAAGGTCGCCCTGTGCGAGGCGTCCGAGACCCGCTGCGAGTTCGCTCACGGCGAGATCGATCTGCCTGTCGAGCTCGCGCTTCTCCGCATCGTTGCGGCTGCGTTCGGCTTCCGCGCGGGCACGCTCTTCGGCGCTTTCCGCCTCGATGCGCACCTTGGAGAGCGCATTTTCCTTGAAGACCCCGAGAGCACGCGCCATGTCGCCGATCTCGTCGCGGCGCATGCCGCCGTCGATCGAGGTATCAAGCGCGCCGTCCGCCAACCGCCGCATGGCGGCCGTGATCTGGCCGATCGGCTTCTTCAGCGTGAGCGTGAGCGCGATGCCGGCCAGAAGCGCGATCACGACGCCGGTGATCGTCGCCGCAACGGAGATCTGATTGGCTTCCGCACGTTCGCTGCCGGCGGCGACCTTCTGCTGCTCGGCAAAACCGGTGAGGTCGCTCCAGATCTCGTTGATCGCGGCGCCCGCGGCCTCGAATTCGGCAGTGCGCTTATCCGTGATCTCGACCAGCGCAAGGCCATCCTTCTTCATTCCGTCGATGATCGGCAGAAGCGCGCCGGCGGCCTGATCGAAGAAACTCATGCCGCTCGCGATGCCGCGCAGAGTTGTAAGGTTGGACTGGACTGCAAGGAATCTGTCCAGGAGCTTCTTGCGGCTTTCCTCGCTCGTCGTTCCGAGAAATGCCGCGGCGGCGATCTGAATGTCGGTAAGCGATGTGGAGAGCCTGCGCGTCGCGGTCAGCACCGACTCGGTGCCCGCGATCTTGCCGTCGAGCTCGCTGAATATCTGCGTCGCCTCGCGCATCTTGCCGACCGAAGCTGCCTCCAACCGGAAGCTGGCGGTGCGGAAACGGTCGACATATTTTGACAGTCCGGCGAGCGTTTCGGGGCCGGGCGGCGTCTTGATAAGGGCGCCGATCGCCCCGGAAGCAGAGTTGACGGTTTCGGCAAGAGATTTCTCGCCCTTCGGCAAAAGCACGAAGATGTCCCGTTGCGTGCGGCCTATGGCCGGATAGTGACCCTCTGCGACCTTCAGCTTCTCTTCGACCGTTATCGCGCCGCTCACCCCGGTCGCGAATTCGGCGTAGAAGCGGCTGGCGCGCATGAGTTTTTCGGCGTTGCGCAGCATCGTCTTCGCCGCATTCTCGTCCTTGCGCACCGCATATTGCAGCCGGTTCGCCTCGTCGTTGATCTTCCCCTGTTCGGCGGCCAGACGCTCCAGATCGGCCCTCGTCTCGGCCCGGAGCCTCTGCTCGCCCTCATGCAATGTCCAGAGCCCGTCGATGCGCGTCTCGATGTCGCTGGTCGCGGCGATGGCGGCAGCCAGCTCGTCTTCACCGTTTCCGCCCGCAACCTGCGCCGCGGTTTCGGCCAGAACTTCCTTCTGGGTGACGATTGCATCCTTGAGCATCCGGCGACTTTCGTCGGTCGTCAGCTGCAGGAAGTTGTTCATCTGGGCATAGACGTCCTTGAAGCCGCTCAGCGTCTTGAGGACGCTGTTCGAAATCTCCATGCGGCCCTGCAGCAGTCCAGAGGCATAAAGCCCGGTTATGCCGACGGCCGAGATGCTGACGACGAAGGGCAGGATGAAGAACAGAACCTTCGTCTGAATCTTGAAGCGGGCAAGTATCCTGTCGATGAACATGGAAAACACCTTGGCTACAGCGCGCGTTCGCCTCCCCGATGGCTCGAAGCGCTCCGGGGCGCGTCAGGTGAACGCACCAAAGGCGCTCGGGCGCCACCCGATGCGCAAACAGGCTGATGTTTTTCGGAAAGTCATGCGGCGCACGCCGCCAGCCCGCCAGCAGTCATTGCGGGACCGCGCAGCCGGCTTGGCGGCGAGGACCTGGCGGTGCTCATTTGCCCGCCATAATCATTTCAAACGATTAAGAATTCCATAAGCGGAATTTGCCCCGTGGGGGCGATATACCGGGTCCTCCGGCGCACCGACGTGGCCCGTCGGAAGCGACGCCTTAGAGCCCTTCAGGGTTAAATGGAACCAGTTCTGTTTAACCCTGAGGGCTCTAAAGCCAGGAAAAAAGAGCGACGGCCGTGAGGGCAAACAGAGTGAGCGTTGCAAGGTAAGCCGCCAATTCGTTCTGCCCGCGGCTCTTCTCTGCGCGGGCGACGGCTATTGCACGGGGACGGCGGCGTTGCTGGTTCATGGCCTCTTGTCCTTGTCGCTGCAGCACCGAGCGTCTTGGGCGCCGCAAAGGTCGCTGCAGCATTTCGAGTTGCCGGCAAAGACCGGTGGTCTGCCTTTGCCGTTACGATCATGGTGCATCCATCCTGCGGCTGAAGAAAGTCCCCGAAATGGAAACAATGTGGTTTCCGTTTGTTGACTTCCGCTGCCTTTCGCGGCTGTCGCGCCATGATAAACAGGTTCAGTAATTTCCCTTATATTTCCCTTAAGAATGGCTGAAGAAGCAAATCACCAATTTTGCCGCACGGTTACACGTCTTGACCGGCGACGAAGCCCGACGCCCAGGCCCATTGGAAATTGTAGCCTCCGAGCCAACCGGTCACGTCGACACACTCGCCGACGAAGTAGAGGCCGGGGACTTCTTTTGCCTGCATGGTCCGGGAGTCGAGCGCACGCGTGTCGACGCCGCCGAGCGTGACCTCGGCCGTCCGGTAGCCTTCCGATCCCGCCGGCTTGACCGCCCAGGCCTGAATGGCGTTTGAAAGCGCGTCGATCGCCTTGTCGGAAAGATCGGCAAGCATACGCCCCGTCAGCTTCGCTTCATCGGCGAAGAACTGCGCGAGCCGGCGCGGCAGGATGTCCGCAAGTGCCGTCTGGACTGCCTGGCGGCCGTTCGTCCGGCGCATTCCCTTGAGGATCGAGGCGATATCGATGTCCGGCATCAGCCGGAGGACGATCTCCTCACCCTCACACCAATAGGATGAAATCTGCAGGATAGCCGGTCCGCTCAAGCCGCGATGGGTGATGAGGACAGCTTCGCGGAAGGCGGCCTTCCCGAACCGCGCTTCGGCATCGGCCGCGACGCCGGCAAGCGCGCCGAGCTTTGCGAGCTGCGCCTGGTCAAGTGTGAGGGGAACCAGTGCCGGCCTGGTTTCGACAACGGGCAAGCCGAACTGCTCGGCGATGCGATAGGCAAGACCCGTCGCTCCCATTTTCGGGATGGACTTGCCGCCGCTCGCCACGACCAGCGAGGCGGCGTCGACCGCGCCGGCGCTCGTCGTCACACGGAAGCCGGAGGCGGTTCTGTCAACCTCCCCGATGCTGGTTTCGAGCCTCAGTTGCGCTCCCACCTCCCTCATCTCCGCCATCAGCATGCGGATGATGTCCTTGGCCGAATGATCGCAGAAGAGCTGGCCGAGCGTTTTCTCGTGCCATCCGATGCCATGGCGCTCGACCAGGGCGACGAAGTCCTGCGGCCGGTAGCGGGCGAGCGCAGACTTGCAGAAATGCGGGTTGCCGGAGAGAAAATTCCTCGGGGACGCATGGATGTTGGTAAAATTGCAGCGGCCGCCGCCGGAGATGCGAATCTTCTCGCCGGGCGCCCTGGCGTGGTCGATGACGAGCACGCGGCGCCCGCGCTTGCCCGCCTCGATGGCGCACATCATGCCGGCGGCGCCTGCCCCGATGATCACCACGTCCTGCTTTTCCGCCACGGAAGCTCCCTTCTGTTTCCGCATCCTCCTTTCCGGCGAGCAGGGCGAAAGTCAATCGCGTGCATCTAGCTAATTGCCAAACTGCGGCTATGATTGCGCTATCCGAAGCCAAACCCGGTGATTTATGTCTTCCAAGAGAAGTGTTGCCCAAGAGACAGCAAAGGTCAGCAAGAGTTCGAAGATACCCCTCGCCCTGCATGCCGCCCGTGGCGTGAAGACCTGGACCGAAGCGGTCGACTGGCTCAAGATCCGCGGCATCGAAGATATAGAGTGCATCACGCCGGATCTTGCTGGTGTCGCGCGCGGCAAGATGATGCCGACGTCCAAGTTCACGTCCAATACCTCGCTTGCCTTGCCCTCGGCGATCTACCGGCACACGATTTCCGGTGAATATCCGGAGGAGACCGGGCAATTCCGCTATGATTCCCGCGACAGCGACATCAAGCTCGTTCCGGACCTGTCCACCCTTTCCATCGTTCCATGGGAAAGCGACCCGACGGCGCAGGTCATCTGCGACATCGTCGGCTCCCAGGGCGAGCAGATCAGCTATACCCCGCGCAATGTGCTGAAGCGCGTTATCGAGCTCTATCGGCAGAAGGGCTGGAAACCGGTGGTCGCACCGGAGATCGAATTCTATCTCGTCGCTCAGAACGACGATCCCGATTATCCGCTGCGACCGCCGAAGGGCCGGTCCGGCCGCTCGATTCTCGGCGGTCAGGGCTATTCGATTGCCGGCATCAACGAGTTCGACGAACTCATCGACGACATCTACCATTTTTCCGAAAAACAAGGCCTCGAGATCGATACGCTGATCCACGAAGAGGGGCCGGCCCAGCTTGAGATCAACCTCAGGCACGGCGATCCGATCGAGCTTGCCGACCAGGTCTTCCTGTTCAAGCGGACCATCCGCGAAGCGGCGCTGAAGCACGGAATCTATGCGACATTCATGGCCAAGCCCATGCAGGGCCAGCCCGGCTCCGCCATGCATATCCACCAATCGGTGATCGACATCGAGACCGGCCGCAACATCTTCTCCAATCCCGACGGCTCGCCCTCCCAGGCCTTCTTCTCTTTCATAGGCGGCATGCAGCTTTACGTGCCGCGGACGTTGTCGATGATGGCGCCCTATGTGAATTCCTATCGCCGCCTCACGCCGGACATGTCGGCGCCGGTCAACACCGCCTGGGGCTATGACAACCGGACCACGGCGTTCCGTATCCCTGTCTCCGACCCGGTCGCCCGCCGCATCGAGAACCGCCTGCCGAGTTCCGATGCGAACCCCTACCTGGCTCTCGCGGCGTCCCTCGGCTGCGGCTATCTCGGCATCATCGAGGGCCTGCAGGCGACACCGCCCACGGAACACACCGCCAATGAGGGCGAAATCGAACTGCCGCGAGGGCTTCTCGAGGCGGTTTCGCTGCTCGAATCGGCTCCCGCGCTGGCGGAGGTCTTCAGCGCCGAGTTCATCGCCATCTATGCGGGCGTGAAGCGGGGCGAGTTCGAAACCTTCATGCAGGTCATCAGCCCGTGGGAACGCGAGTTCCTGCTCCTGAATGTCTGACCCGGAATAGGTTTCCATGACCTGGCAAAGCCCGATCTCGCCCGGCTATTCCTGGTACGAGGCGACTATTCCCGAGCGGCCCGGCTTCCCGGTCATGCCGGGATCCCGCAAGGCCGACGTCGCCATTATCGGGGGCGGCTACACCGGCCTGCAGGCCGCCTGCAATCTCGCCCGGAGCGGTACGGACGTCACCCTTATCGACGCCTGCCGTTTCGGCGACGGCGCCTCGGGCCGCAACGGCGGACAGTTCGGCACCGGTCAACGTGTCTGGGCGGACGAAACGGAGGAGGTGCTCGGCCGCGAATGGGCGCAACGGCTCTTCGATATGGCCGAAAATGCCAAGCGCTATGTCCTGGGATTTGCCGAAGAGCACGCGATCGACATCGAATTCATGCCGGGCCAGCTCTCGGTTGGCCACAAGGCAAGCCTCGAAAGGGACTATCGCAACCACGTCGAGGCGATGACCGGGCGGTACGGCTATCCGCACCTTTCTTTCATGGATCGCGAGGAAACCGTAAGCCGGCTCGGCTCCAGCCATTACCACTTCGGTATCCGCGACACCGGGACCGGCCACATCCACCCGATGAAGCTGGTTGTGGGGCTCGTCAGACAGGCGGCGCTCGCCGGCGCCAATCTCTACGAAGGGACGAAGGCGCTCAAGATCGAGAAGAAGGGTAGTGCGGTCGTCATCGAGACGACAAGCGGCACGATCATGGCCGACCGGGCGCTCATCGCCTGCAATGGCTATATCGGCAATCTCGAGCCGGTGACCGCGAGCCACGTCATGCCGATCCGCTCCTTCATCGGCGCGACGACGGTGCTGCACGACCATCCCGAGATTCTGCCCGGCGGCGAATCGGTCGACGATTCGCGCTTCGTCGTACGCTATTTCCGCAAATCAAAGGACGGGCGGCTGCTCTTCGGCGGGCGCGAGGCCTATACTGCCGACAATCCGCGCGACATTTCGGCGCACATACGCCGGCAGATCTGCGAAATCTACCCTGATCTCACCGATATCGAGATCACCCATGCCTGGGGCGGCTCGGTCGGCATCACCATGCCACGGCAACCCTTCTGCCGCGAGGTCATGCCGGGCGTCACCACGATCGGCGGTTATTCCGGCCATGGCGTCATGCTCGCCAATTATTGCGGCAAGCTCTATGCCGAGCTCGCGCTCGGCAAGCCTACCGAGCTCGACCTGCTGAAGCAGCTCAAAATACCGGCTTTTCCCGGCGGGACGCGGTTCCGCTCGGCACTCCTGTTCCTGGCGCTCAGCTGGTACGCACTGCGCGACCGGTTCTAAGGGAAAGACCGTCCCTGTTGCTGACGGTGGCGCAAAGTCCTTGAAATGCTGCATATTTCTGTTCCCCGGGCGGTAATGATATAAGCAACGGTGTGTCGGCAGCCGAGCGGCCACCCATTTTGTTGCGGTGCACCCTAGCCATTTTAAATCGATTAGATTATACCAGCCCAGACCTCAACGAGATCGAGACATCCCATGAGCAGCCAGATCATTCCCGTCGAACCGTTTGACTATGTGGTGTTCGGGGGCACCGGCGATCTTGCGGAGCGCAAGCTGCTGCCGGCACTCTACCACCGTCAGATGGAAGGCCAGTTCACGGAGCCGACGCGGATCATAGGCGCCTCGCGCGCGAGCCTTTCCCATGACGAATACCGCCAGTTCGCGAGCGACGCCCTGAAAGAACACCTGAAGTCCGGGGAGTTCAACGAGGCGGAAGTCGAGAAATTCACCTCGCGTCTCTATTACGTCTCCGTCGACGCAAAGTCCGAGCAGGGCTGGGACGATCTGAAGAAGCTCCTGGACGAGGGCAAGGATCGCACCCGTGCCTTCTATCTCGCCGTCGGCCCGGCGATATTCAGCGACATTTCCGAAAAGATCCGCGATCACAAGCTTATCACCAGGAACACCCGCATCGTCGTCGAGAAGCCGATCGGCCGCGACCTCGCTTCCGCGACGGAGCTCAACGACACGATCGGCAAGGTCTTCCGCGAAGAGCAGATTTTCCGCATCGACCACTATCTCGGCAAGGAGACGGTGCAGAATCTGATGGCGCTGCGCTTTGCCAACGCATTGTACGAGCCATTGTGGAATTCCGCCCACATCGACCACGTGCAGATCACCGTTTCCGAAGCCGTCGGGCTCGAGAATCGCGCAGGTTACTACGACAAGGCGGGCGCGCTGCGCGACATGGTGCAGAACCATATCCTCCAGCTCCTCTGTTTCGTCGCCATGGAGGCGCCGACGTCGATGGACGCGGAGGCCGTGCGCGACGAGAAGCTCAAGGTGCTTCGCGCGCTGAAGCCGATCACCGCCTCCAATGTCGAGCAGGTGACGGTCCGCGGCCAGTACCGCGCCGGCGCATCATCCGGAGGACCGGTCAAGGGCTATCTCGAAGAGCTCGAAGGAGGCGTTTCCAACACGGAAACCTTCGTCGCGATCAAGGCCGAGATCAGCAATTGGCGCTGGGCAGGCGTGCCCTTCTATCTGCGTACCGGAAAGCGCATGGCGGGCCGCATGTCGGAGATCGTCATCACCTTCAAGCAGATCCCGCACTCGATCTTCGATCAGAGCGCGGGCCGCATTTCGGCCAACCAGCTGATGATCCGCCTGCAGCCGAATGAAGGCGTCAAGCAGTCGCTGATGATCAAGGATCCCGGACCGGGCGGCATGCGGCTGAGGAACGTGCCCCTCGACATGAGCTTCGCCGAGGCCTTCGCGGTTCGCAATGCCGATGCCTATGAACGCCTGCTGCTCGACGTCATCCGCAACAACCAGACACTGTTCGTGCGCCGCGACGAAGTGGAAGCGGCCTGGCAATGGATCGACCCGATTCTCAAGGCCTGGGAAGCAACCGGTCAGCAGGTGCAGGGCTATACCGCCGGAACCTGGGGCCCGAGCCAATCGATCGCGCTGATCGAGCGCGACGGCCGCACTTGGAACGATGCGATCTAGGGCCGATCATGAGCGCGAACATGCACATTTTCGAAAATCCGTCCACACTGGCCGAGACCCTCGCGGATGACGTCGGTGCTAGGCTCGCCGCTGCGATCGCTGCGAGAGGCACGGCAAGCCTCGCGGTATCGGGCGGCTCGACCCCTAAGGCCTTTTTCCGGTCGCTGTCGCGTCGCGAGCTCGATTGGTCGAAAGTGACGGTAACCCTCGTCGACGAGCGCTTCGTGCCGCCGGAAAACGAGCGCTCCAACCATCGTCTGGTTGCCGACAACCTGCTCAAGGACGGGGCTGCACAGGCGCGTTTCGTTCCGCTCTATCACGCGGCCGAGACTGCGGAAGCGGCCGCGGCGATCGCGAGCGAGAGGACGACAAGCCTCGGCGCGCCTTTCGATGTCGTGGTGCTCGGCATGGGAACGGACGGGCATACGGCCTCGTTCTTTCCCGGAGGGACGCGCCTTGAGGAGGCGCTCGACCCCACGACGCCGCGCGGCGTGATCACCATGGAAGCGGAAGGCGCGGGCGAACCCCGCCTCACCTTCACCTTCTCCAGCCTGCAGGATGCCGGCTGTCTGGTGCTGCATATCGAAGGCAGCGGCAAGAAAGAGGTGCTTGCCCAGGCCGAGGCGCCCGGTGACGAGGCAGAGATGCCCATCCGGGCCGTGCTTCGGCGGGCCACATCGCCGCTGCAGATATACTGGGCGCCCTGAGGGGACCCGGAAAGCGCCGCAACGCTGTGGCGCTCAAAGCCGATGATCGATGAAAAAGAGGAGTCGTAAGACTCCGGAAGAGGATGTGTCATGTCCGCCGATTCCCGCATAGCCGCCATCACCGCCCGCATCGTCGAACGCTCGAAGCCCCACCGGGAGCCCTATCTCGATCGCGTCCGCAGCGCTGCGACGAACGGACCGCACCGGACCGTTCTCGGCTGCGGAAATCTTGCGCATGGGTTTGCGGTCTGTTCGCCCGCCGAGAAGGTGGCGCTTGCCGGCGACCGCGTTCCCAATCTCGGCATCATCACCTCCTACAACGACATGCTCTCGGCGCATCAGCCTTTCGAAACCTATCCGGCGCTGATCCGGGAGGCCGCGCACGAGGCGGGCGGCGTCGCTCAGGTCGCCGGCGGCGTTCCGGCAATGTGCGACGGCGTAACCCAGGGACAGCCCGGCATGGAGCTGTCGCTCTTCTCGCGCGATGTCATCGCCATGGCGGCCGGCATCGGCCTGTCGCACAACATGTTCGACGCGGCCGTCTATCTCGGCGTCTGCGACAAGATCGTGCCCGGACTCGCGATCGCGGCGCTGACCTTCGGCCATCTGCCCGCGGTCTTCATCCCCGCCGGACCGATGACCACGGGCCTGCCGAACGACGAGAAGGCCAAGGTTCGGCAACTCTTCGCCGAAGGCAAGGTCGGCCGCGACGAGCTCCTGGAGGCGGAATCCAAGTCCTATCACGGCCCCGGCACCTGTACCTTCTACGGCACCGCCAATTCCAACCAGATGCTGATGGAGATCATGGGCTTCCACCTGCCCGGCGCCTCCTTCATCAATCCCGGCACGCCGCTTCGCGACGCGCTGACCAGGGAAGCGACGAAGCGGGCGCTTGCGATCACCGCGCTCGGCAACGAATTCACGCCCGCCGGCGAGATGATCGACGAACGGTCGATCGTCAACGGCGTCGTCGGCCTGCATGCGACCGGCGGCTCCACGAACCACACGATGCATCTCGTCGCGATGGCGCGCGCCGCGGGCATCGTGCTTACCTGGCAGGACATTTCGGAGCTTTCCGATCTCGTGCCGCTGCTCGCGCGCGTCTATCCGAACGGGCTCGCCGACGTGAACCATTTCCACGCGGCAGGCGGCATGGGCTTCCTGATCGCCCAACTCCTCAGGAAAGGCTTGCTGCACGACGACGTCCGCACCGTCTACGGGCAGGGGCTGAGCGCCTATGCGATCGACGTGAAGCTCGGCGAGAACGGCAGCGTCAAGCGCGAGCCTGCGCCGGAGACGAGCGCCGACCCGAAGGTGCTCGCGACCGTCGACCGCCCGTTCCAGCACACCGGCGGCCTCAAGATGCTGAGCGGCAATATCGGCAAGGCGGTCATCAAGATCTCCGCCGTCAAGCCGGAGAGCCACGTCATCGAAGCGCCGGCCAAGATCTTCAACGATCAGGCGGAACTCAACGCCGCCTTCAAGGCGGGAAGGCTCGAAGGCGATTTCGTGGCCGTCGTGCGCTTTCAGGGGCCGAAGGCCAACGGCATGCCAGAACTGCACAAGCTGACGACGGTGCTCGGCATCCTGCAGGATCGCGGCCAGAAAGTCGCGATCCTCACCGACGGGCGCATGTCGGGCGCATCCGGCAAGGTTCCGGCAGCGATCCATGTGACACCGGAAGCGAAGGAAGGCGGCCCGATCGCACGCATCCAGGAAGGCGACATCGTCCGCATCGACGCGATCAACGGCAAGGTCGAGGTGCTCGTCGAGGACATCGCGCTGAAGACGCGCGTGCCCGCGCATATCGACCTCTCCGACAACGAGTTCGGCATGGGCCGCGAGCTCTTCGCTCCGTTCAGACAGATCGCCGGTGCGGCCGACCGTGGCGGAAGCGTGCTGTTCCATTAGGCAAGGATCAGTCCGATCGGCTTGTCGCGGCCAAACGCCCCCTCTGGCGTGCCAACCACATCGAGCATCGCCAGCGGACGGCCGCGTCATTCTCAGCGATAGATGTCGAGCGTGCGGTTCCGATGGTTCGGATGGGTGCTGTAGACGAAGATCCGGTTGAGGTCCCGCTCGCTCAGGAGCCGCAGGAAGCGCGCCTCGATGATGTTGTTGGCGTGGACTCGCCTCAGGAGGCAGCCGATCAGGGGGATGCGGGCGCTCGGTATGTCGAGATAGAAATTCTGCGGCAGCTGGAACTGGGTCACAATGCCGATCAGCGCGCTGCTCCTGGAAAGCTTGATGATCTCGCAGCGGCGCGACGACAGATGCTGCATACCCTTTTCGGTGAATTCGATCCGCGCCTCGTTGCGCGTGTCCTCCATCGGGAAATTCGCCTCCCGATCGTACATGAATGACTCTTCCTTGTTGAGAAAGTGCCGGTTGATCACGGGGGCTGCACTGCTCATCGAACTCGCCTTTCGCATTCCACTGCGACGACGCTAACCCATGAAATTTAACAGAGAGTTCAGGGCTGCATGCCGAAAACGGCCCCCGTCCCCGGAGCCGAACTACGCCCGATAACTCTGTCCCTTTGTGTCGAAGAGATGCAGCTTCGCTTTGTCGGCCGTGAACCGCACCTTGTCGCCGCGGCCGACCCGGGCGATACCGGGCATCTTGGCGATGATCGGCTCGTTTTCGACCAGTCCTTCGATGTAGAGCAAGGTCACCTCGCCCAGCGCCTCTACGATTGAGATCGTGCCCTCGAACAGGAAATCGTCGGCCGCGGTCACCTGCAGGTCTTCAGGGCGAACGCCGAAGCTTGCCGTCTTGCCGTTGTCGGAGGCATTCGTCGGAATGTCGAGCGTCACCGATTTTCCGCCCGCGAGCGTGACGGCGGTCTGTTGGCCGGTCGCGGTGATCGTCGCCGGGATGACGTTCATGGCCGGGGAGCCGATGAAGCGCGCAACGAAGAGATTTGCCGGCCGCTCGTAGAGTTCGAGGGGCGCACCGACCTGTTCTATGTGACCGGCGGAGAGAACCACGATCCGGTCGGCGAGCGTCATCGCCTCCACCTGGTCGTGGGTGACGTAGATCATGGTGGTATCCGACATCCGCTCGCTGAGCTTGGCGATCTCGATGCGGGTCGCAACCCGGAGCGCGGCGTCGAGGTTGGAGAGCGGCTCGTCGAAAAGGAAGACCTTGGGATTGCGGCAGATCGCCCGGCCGATGGCCACGCGCTGCCGCTGGCCGCCGGAAAGCGCCTTCGGAAGCCGGTCGAGATATGGGGTGAGCTGAAGCATATCCGCGGCTCCACGCACACGCCGGTCGATCTCCTCCTTCGATTCCCTGGCGATCCGCATGCCGAAGGCCATGTTGTCGTAAACGGTCATATGCGGATAGAGCGCGTAGGACTGGAACACCATGGCGATGCCGCGCTTCGAAGGCGGCACGTCGTTGACCCGCTCGCCGCCGATGAACATGTCGCCGCCGGTTATCTCCTCGAGCCCGGCGATCATGCGCAGAAGCGTCGACTTCCCGCATCCGGACGGTCCGACGAAGACGACGAACTCGCCTTCCTTGATGTCGAGATTGATGCCGTGAATTACGTCGACGGCCCCGTAGGACTTGCGGATATCTTTCAGCAGCAGGCCTGTCATGGCACCCTCCCCTCGGTTCTTAGGCCAGGCGCGCGAAAAACGCGCCCCAGGCCGGCAGCTTGACCTCGTGATCCAGTATCTCAGAGACGAAGCCGTGGCCCTCGAGCGGCTCCAGCCGCTTCATCGGCAGTTCCTTTGTCGCAGCTTCGTCGCTCATGTTGAACAGGCAAAAGACTTTCTCGTTGCCATGGCTGCGCAGGAAGCCGAGCAAGGAGCCCCTGGTTTCGACGAATTCGATCTCGCCCTTGGCCAATGCCGGATGCGCCTTTCTGAAGGAGAGAAAGCGGCGGTAGTGATGCAGCACCGAGGCCGGGTCGCCCTCCTGCACGGCAACCGCCCGCGGAATGTGGCTCTCGGCAATCGGCAGCCACGGCCTCGCGCTGCTGAAGCCGCCATCGGGCAGGCTTTCCCACACCATCGGCGTGCGGCAGCCGTCCCGGCCCTTGAAGTCGGGCCAGAACTGGATGCCATAGGGATCCTGGAGATCCTCATAGGCGAGCTCCGCCTCGGCGAGCGCGAGTTCCTCGCCCTGATAGATGCAGACGGTACCGCGCAGCGACATCAACAGGCTGGCGAGCAACTTCGCATGCCCGTCGCGATCGGCAACGCCATCGGCCCAGCGGCTGACGTGGCGGACCACGTCATGGTTCGAGAAGGCCCAGCAGGCCCAGCCTTCGGGAGCCGCCCTGTGGAAGTCGCGCAAAACCTCCGCCACGCGCTGCGGCGTCAGCCGATCGGGTGCCAGAAACTCGAAGGCGTAGCACATGTGCACCTTGTCGCCGCCCGACGTGTATTCACCTGCGATCTCGAGGCCGCGCTGGCTGTCGCCGACCTCGCCGACGGCGGCGATCGCCGGGAACTCGTCCATCACTGCGCGGAAGCGCTTCAGGAACTCCAGGTTCTCCGGCCGGTTCTTGTCGTAGATATGCTCCTGATAGTTATAGGGATTGACCGCCGGCGCAGTCGAGGCGTTCCGGCGCTCGGGAACGAGCGCCGGGTTGTCGCGCAGTTCGCGGTCATGGAAATAGAAGTTGATGGTGTCGAGCCGGAAACCGTCGACGCCCCGCTCCAGCCAGAAGCGCTCGACGGCAAGCAGGGCTTCCTGAACCTGCGGATTATGCAGATTGAGGTCGGGCTGCGAGGTGAGGAAGTTGTGCAGATAATATTGCAGGCGGGTCGGATCCCACTGCCAGGCGGAACCGCCGAAAATCGACAGCCAATTGTTGGGCGGCGTGCCGTCCGGCTTCGAATCCGCCCAGACGTACCAGTCCGCTTTCGCATTGCTGCGGCTGGAGCGACTTTCCACGAACCAGGGATGCTGGTCGGAGGTATGTGACAGCACGAGGTCGATCATCACCCGGAGACCGAGCCGGTGAGCCTCGGCGATCAGCGCATCGAAGTCTTCGAGCGTGCCGAAGATCGGATCGACATCGACATAGTTCGAGACGTCGTAACCGAAGTCCCGCATCGGCGACGTGAAGAAGGGCGATATCCAGATCGCATCCGCGCCGAGCCCCGAAATATGGGGCAGACGGGCCGTGATCCCCTGCAGGTCGCCGATGCCATCGCCATTGGTGTCCTGAAAGGAGCGCGGATAGATCTGATAGATCACCGCGCCGCGCCACCAATCCCTATCGGGCTCGAGGAGTGAGCTCGTCGTTTCGTTCATTGTCATGCTGTTCAGGGTTCCTTGTCTGAAATCGATCAGCCGCCCTTGACCGACCCAGCCAGCAGGCCGCGCACCAGGTAGCGTTGCAGGGCGAAGAAGACGATCAGCGGAACGACGATGGTGATGAAGGCGGAGGCGGTGAGAATTTCCCAATTGCCGCCGCGAGAGCCGAGAAGATTGACCAGACGCCCGGTCAACACCAGCTTGTCGTCCCCCGCGCCGAGGAAGACGATGGCGACGAGAAGGTCGTTCCAGGTCCAGAGGAACTGGAAGATGGCAAAGGAGGCGAGCGCCGGAAACGACAGGGGCAAAATGATCTTGACGAAGATATCGAAATCGCTGGCGCCGTCGACGCGCGCGGATTCCATGATCTCGCGCGGCAGGCCGGCCATGTAGTTGCGCAGGAGATAGATAGCGAGCGGCAGGCCGAAGCCGGTATGGGCGAGCCAGATGCCCATATAGGTCTTGGCGGACACGCCGAAGAAGGCGCCGACGCCATTATAAAGCTGCAGCAGCGGAATGAGCGACATCTGCAGCGGCACGACGAGAAGGCCGACCACCACGGCGAGCAGCACCGCGCGGCCGGGAAATGGCATCCAGGCGAGCGCGTAGGCGGCGAAGGCCGCAATCAGGATGGGAATGACGGTCGAGGGTACGGCGACGGTCAGCGAATTCAGGAAGGATCTGCCGATGCCCGCAGCACTCAGGACCTCGGCATAATTGTCGAGCGTGAAGCGCGGTGGCGTGGCGGCCGTAAAGAAGATCCGCTGGCCGCGCGAACCCTCCATCCGCTGATCTGAAACGATTTCGAAGCTGCCGTCTGCCTGTACCGTCAGCCTTTCGCCGTCGTTGAGCTCTGCCGTTTCCCCGGGCTTGAATTTGGTGGGTTCGCGGCTGGAAAATCCGAAGGCGGAAACCTCGCCCCGGCCCTCAAGCAGGTTTCCGGAAATCACGAACTTGCCGTCGCGCTCGACCTGGTTCTCGGCCGAGGGCGCGCGTGCGACGGCATTGCGCGACGAGCCGGAAAGGGCCGTCCACCAGCCGGAAACGGCGAGCTGGTCCTTGTCGCGCAAGGAGGAAATCAACAGGCCGGCCGTCGGCAGGGTCCAGAGCAGGACCAGAAGCAGGACGGAAAGATGCACGGCCCAGGTGAGCGGAGAACGCCTTGACGGATTCATCTCAGTGGCCCCCCGATTCCCTGGTCGCGTTGCGGATGTTCCAGATCATGATCGGAACGACCAGGATCATGATGACCACCGCGATTGCCGCGCCCCGGCCGAAGTCGCCGCCGCCGCGGAACATCCAGTCGAACATGAGATTGGCAAGCACCTGGCTCTGCCATTGCCCGTTCGTCATCGCGAGCACGATATCGAAAACCTTGAGCACCAGGATGGTGATGGTCGTCCACACGACGGCGATCGTGCCCCAGATCTGCGGCACCATGATCTTGAAGAAAATCTGCCAGCCATTGGCGCCGTCGATGACGGCCGCCTCGATCGTCTCCTCCGGAATGCCGCGCAGCGCCGCCGAAAGGATGACCATGGCAAAGCCGGTCTGGATCCAGATGAGGATGACCATCAGAAAGAAGTTGTTCCAGAAGGGCAGCGTGATCCAAGCCTGCGGCTCGCCGCCAAGCGCGACGACGATGGCGTTCAGGAGGCCGATCTGTTCGGAGCCTGCGGCGCGGTAATCATAGATGAATTTCCAGATCACGGCTGCGCCGACGAAGGAAATCGCCATCGGCATGAAGATCAGCGTCTTGGCGATATTGCCCCACCAGATGCGGTCGGTCAGCGCCGCAATGATCAGGCCGAAGAAGGTCGAAAGCGCCGGCACGACCAGGAGCCATAGGAAATTGTTGAAGATCGATTGGCGGAATTCGCCGTCATTGATCATCCAGGAATAGTTGCGCAGGCCGACGAAATTCTGGCCTCCCCGACCGTGAAGGCTAAGCCAGACCGATTGGACGACGGGGTATACGAGGTAGAGCGTCAGCGCCAGCAAGGCCGGGGCGAGAAACAGCCAGGGACGAATGCTGTTCGCGATACGCAGGTTGCGCGAGGCGACGGCACCGAACTTCCCCTTGGAGGGGAAGATCCAGTCGAGTACGAGATTCGTGCTCCAGAAATAGGCTGCGCAGACCAGAACGCCGGCCACCATCGTCAGAATGGCAGCAATCAACTGCTCCATGACACATTCCTCCCCTCTCACGCCTTCGCAGGCGTCTGCTCCAGGCGCCTAGTATAACGGCGGCTGCCGCTTTTGACTGGCGGCCCTCTACAGCGCCGCGCGTCTTATCAGACGCGCAAAGGTCGCTGTAGCACTTTGATCTGCTGCATGTTTTTGTCCTTTAATCGGATACGATTAAAGGAAACATGCAGTAGCCGGAAGGCCGCCCAATGAGGAACAGGCGGACGATGCCCCCACCGTCCGACCGACCAGATCCTACTTGATGGAGTCCCAGGCCTTCTGTACGCCGGCCGCGACGTCGGCCGAGGACTTGCCCCCGACGAAATCGACCATGCCGGTCCAGAAGGCGCCGGCGCCGATCTTGCCGGGCATCAGGTCGGAGCCGTCGAAGCGGAAGGTCGTGGCGTTCAGCAGGATTTCACCCTGTTTCTTCAGCGGCGGATTTCCGTAGACGTCGACATTGACGCTTTTGTAAGGCGTGAGGAAGCTCGTCTGCGCCATCCAGACCTCGTGCGCGATCGGGGTCTTCAGGAACTCGATGAAGGCGCGTGCGGCCGGCGTGTCCTTGGTGATCATTGCAAGGGTGCCTGCGCCGAGCACCGGATTGCCGAGCTCCTTTTTGCTTTCATAAGGCGGCATGTAGAAGAAGTCGGCATCCTCTCCGACGACCTTGCCTTCCGGGAAGAAGGACGGAATGAACGAGGCCTGATGGTGCAGGTAGCACTTCGGCGGAGAACTGAAGAGGCCTTTCGGGCTGTCCCGGAAGTCGGTCGACGCCACCGCCGCTGCGCCGCCGTCGACGAAGGCGTCATTGCGCGCGAACCAGCCGAACTCCTCCAGCGCACCCGTGACCGCCGCATCCGTGAAGGGTATCTCGTTCTTCACCCATTTGTCGTAGGTCTCGGCGGGCTGGGTCCGCAGCATCAAATCCTCGACCCAGTCGGTCGCCGGCCAGCCGGTCGCGCCGCCGGAACCGAGACCTATGCACCACGGCTTTTCGCCGTCTTCGGCGATCTTCTCCGTCAGCGCTTTCAATTCTTCCATGGTCTTCGGCACTTCGTAGCCGGCATCCTCGAAGTTCTCCGGCACGTACCAGACCAGAGACTTGACGTCGATCTTGTACGGAAAGGCGTAAAGCGCGGACGTTCCGTCCTTGCCGTTATAGGTGGAGAGGTCGACCCAAGACTGGCCTGCAGCATAATTGTCGAGGAGCCATTGCTTGGTTTCGTCGCCGAGCGGCGTCAGAAGGCCCTTGGCGGCCAGATCGGCGATGAGACCCGGTTGCGGCAGGATTGCGACATCAGGCGGGCTTCCCGCCTGCGTATCGATGACGATCTGCTGCTCGTAATTTTCCGAGGAGGAGTATTTGAGCTCCACGCCGGTCGCCTCGACGAAATAGGCATAAACGCTCTTGAAGAGAGCCTCGTCCTCGCCGCGCCAGGGACCAAAGATCGTGAGCGTCTGACCCTTGAGGTCGTGTCCCTTCTTGAACTCCTCCAGGCTCGCCCAGTTGAATCTGGAATCCTCTCCCGGCTTGAACTTCAGTTCGGCGGCGCCAGCGGTCCCTGCAAGCAATGCGAATGCGGCCACGCCGATCAGCAACGATCTCTTCACCTCTTGTCCTCCCCAAAAAGAAGCCCGGGCGGACGCCTCGGGCGAAAGTCAAAGCGCGGTTTCACGGCGCAATTTACGACGTCGTTCAAAGCGCTTTGAGTTCGCCAACACTCCATCGCTGCCGAGAAAGAGTCAAGAGCTTTCCTTCTCGTCCGGAATTTTGCGTCATTTTTGCTTTGCGGCAACGTTTTGCGGCGCAAGATGCGGGTTTTTCGCTTTTTTGAACCCCAAGCCGATGATACAGGACATGAGAGGTGCTTGCCGAAGCAAGAAAAATGAAAAAGGTACTCAAAGCGCTTTGGAAGGAATTCTCGCCATGCCGGTCAATCTCAAGCAATTGGCGGAGCTGCTCGGCCTGTCCCAAACCACGGTCAGCCGGGCGCTGAACGGCTATCCGGAGGTCAATGCGGAAACGCGGGCACGGGTGCTGGAGGCGGTGCGCGAGACGGGATACAGGCCCAACCGCGCCGCACAGCGCCTCGCGACCGGGAAAGCCTATTCGATCGGGCTCGTCATGCCGATCGCATCCGGAATCGATTCGGACATCCATTTCGGTGAATTCCTGGCGGGGCTGGCGGAGGAAGCGGTCGAGCACGATTTCCATTTCGTGTTGAACCCCAGTGCGCCCGAAGACGAGGAGGCGACGTTCCGCCGGCTTGCGGCGAGCGGCAATGTCGACGCTGTCTTCATCGCCTATATGCGCGCCAACGATCCACGCATCGAGATGCTCAAGGCTCTTTCCATTCCCTTCGTGGTGCATGGCCGCTCCATCGGCGGTCCCCGGGACTATCCGTTCCTCGACGTAGACAATACCGGCGCCTTTTACGACGCCGCCAGGCTTCTCATCCAGCTCGGCCATGACCGCATCGCTTTGATCAACGGGCCGGAACACCTCACCTTCTCCATCCGCCGGAAGAAGGGGCTGGTGCGCGCGCTCGCGGAGAAGGGTCTCAAACTCGACGATGCGCTCGTTCATCACTCTGCGATGACCGACGAGCATGGCTACCGGAGCATGCAGCGTTTCCTCAAGCGGCCGGACCCGCCGACCGCCGTCCTTTGTTCCAGTACAGTGCTGGCGCTCGGCGCGGTACGCGCGATCAACCAGGCCGGACTCGCCATCGGCACCGACATCTCGCTCATCGCCCATGACGACGTCCTGCCGATGCTGAAACCCGAGAACTTCAGCGTACCGCTGACGACGACGCGCTCCTCGCTTCGCGGCGCCGGCGCACGTATCGCCAAGCGGCTGATCGGCGGCATACTCAATCAGGGAGACTATCCCGAGCAGGAGCTTTGGCGCGCCGAACTGATCTTACGCGCCTCGACGGGGCCCGCACCGGACAGGTAGAACGCGATCGTTACGGGAGCCGCTTCACCCCTCCCCAACCCCTCCCCACAAGTGGGAGGGGCTTAACCCGCCGCATCCATCTTGCATTTCCGGGCCGTTCCAGCAGAGTTGAACGCGGGAGAATGGCAGTCGCGCGCAGCACGCGCCAAGCCCCTCCCCCTTGTGGGGAGGGGTTGGCGAGGGGTTGTCTTAGACCCAGGCGGCGTCAGAATTTCGGAGGCTTGCGGCCGGCCATGCGGCAAGCGGCGATGATCGTGTTCGCCATCAGCATCGCGATCGTCATCGGCCCGACGCCCCCCGGGACCGGCGTGATCACGCCTGCAACCTTTGCGCACTCCTCGAAGGCGACATCGCCGACGAGCTTCGTCCTGGCCTCGCCGCGTTCGGGCGCCGGGACGCGGTTGATGCCGACGTCGACCACCATGGCACCGGGCTTGACCCAGTCCGCCTTGACCATTTCGGGGCGCCCGACGGCAGCCACCAGGATATCCGCGTTGCGGCAGACGGCCGCCAGATCCTTGGTTCGCGAATGCGCCGTCGTGACCGTCGCATTGGCCGCGAGAAGCAGGGCGGACATCGGCTTGCCGAAGAGGTTGGAGCGGCCGATGACGACGGCATTGAGGCCGGAAAGATCATCGCCGTAGGTCCGGCGCACGAAGACCATGGCGCCGGCCGGCGTGCAGGAGACGAGCCCGCCTTCGAGATCGCCGGTCGCGAGCTTGCCGGCATTGACGACATGCAGTCCGTCGACGTCCTTTTCCGGAAGGATCGACTGGATGATCGGTTCCGAGCGGAGGTGTTTCGGCAAAGGCAGCTGCACGAGAATGCCGTGGATGGACGGATTCGCATTGAGCTCGGCGACCAATGCCGCGAGTTCCTCCTGCGAGGTCTCCTCCGGCAGCGTATGCTGGACCGAAAGGAAGCCGCATTCCTTGGCCATCCTGCTTTTTGCCGACACGTAGGTGTGGCTTGCCGGATCGTCCCCGACGATGACAACCGCGAGACCCGCGCGCACGCCCGTTTCGCTTTCCAGCGTGCTGGTGGCGGATTTCACGGTTTCGATGACCGAAGCAGCAACGTTCTTGCCATCAATCACAGTCGTCACGGCGTATCTCCCGATTGGTCCCGAACGCGGCACACTCTAGATCAAGCCGCATCCGGCGATTGCCTGCATGCGCCCTATGCTGTTCCAAACGCATAATTGCAAGTGCCCGGCGCGCATGGAAGCGCCATCCGCCTTTGGACCCGGCGATTTTCGTTGCATCGATGAGACGTCGCCCTGCGCCCTGGGGGCGCATCTGCGATTCCGGCTTTTGCATTGCCGAGACCGGGCGTAAAATCCTCATTCGAAAGGCCGTTTTGGATTCAACCTCTGTTTAGGAAGATTTGCTGTACTCCTTGCATCGAATCGGCGCGGGCTTTGACGATGACGTCGGACGGCCAGGACAGTTTCATTCATTTTCAGACGAAGCTGGAAGATGCGTCGGATATCGAGCTCGTCGTCATCGTGCCGACGTTCCGGCGTCCGGATCATATCGTCAAGACGCTGAAGACCATCGTCTCTCAGCGGCCCGATGTGCCCCTCGCGACCATTGTCATCGAAAACGACGCGGACGGGCTTGCCGGGGCGCAGGCGGCCAGAGACTTCTTAAGCGGCCATTCTTTCGATTCCGCCGTCGTCGTCGCACGCCGGCACGGATATGCCCATGCCTGCAACGCCGGACTGACAGCCGCTCTCGAACTCTTTCCGAGCCTCGGCGTCGTGGCCGTCATCTATGATGACGAGATAGCCGCTCCCGAATGGCTCGATGGTCTGATGGCGGCGCAGGAAGCCCATGACGCGGACATCGTCGGCGGTCCGCAGCTTCCCGTCCTGGGGCACCCTCGGGAACAGAAGTGGAAGCGGCACCCCGTCTTCGCACCTCCCTACCACGGGAGCGGGCCCGTACCCGTCCTTTACTCCGCAGGCAACGTCCTGATCACGCGACGGGTGCTCGACGGCATGCCGCGGCCGTTCCTGGATCCGGCGCTTAATATCGTCGGCATTGGCGATGCGGATTTCTTCGACCGGTGCAGGTCGAAAGGCTTCTCCTTCGCCTGGGCTGCGGATGCCTGGGTCGCGGAATCGGTTCCGGCGCATCACACGACGGCTTCCTGGACGCGTGCCCGCAGCATCGAAAAAGGTGCGATCTCGACGCTGATGGAGCACCAGCGCGATGCGACCTTCTCCGGACGAATGAAAAGCCTCTGCAAGTCCCTGTGGCTGCTGGCCTCGTCACTGCCGGTCGGGATCAGGCTCTGGACGGAGACCGGCCTTGCCGCGGCCAGCCTCCATCCTCTCCACGTCGCGATCGGCCGGCTGACCGCCAGGATCGACGCGGCCGATGCGCGGGACGGCAATCGCGACAGCGACTGACACAGTCGCCGGCAAGACGCGCACTGTAGGCGTCAGTGCGCGCTCGTCGCCTGTACCGCACTTTCCGGAAGACGGTCAGAGGCCCCCTGGCCGTTTTTGTCGAGGATCGGCACAGGCTTCTGATAAGGGCGGTTCTGGCTGTTGGCGACGCGTTCCACGTCCTCCTTGGTCAGATACTCAAGCTGCTCGACCAGAACTTCCGAAATGACCTCGCTTCCGAGCTTTCTGTTGAGGCCGTCTTTGACCGCAACCTTGAACGCAGCCAGGTCGAACGTAGCCGTATCGGCGACATCGATGAACCTCGAGCCTACGAGCATGTCGTAGAGCTCGTCGGTGACGAGCTGGCGCAGAGGCGCATGCAGCCTGGCAATACCTTCCCGCGACGCCGAGAAGGAGAGCTTCGCAAGAAAATAGCCCTGCACCGCACCGTCCTTGATCGACGGGATCGTTATCATCTCACCGGGGACATATTCCTGCGACGCGCGCCGGTCCGCCTCCGCATCCGAAACCACCGGCGCCGAGGCATGCTGCATCGAAAAATAAACAGAACCGAGCGTGACGGCGCAGACCCAGACTCCGGTGAGGACGAGCTTCAACATCAGAAATCGCTATAGCGGAATTGCGCTTCGGTATAGATGCCGTCGGCATCCGCATCCTGGGCGGCGGTCTTGAGGAGGTCGACGACGGAGCGGACCGCTTCAAGGTGCGCCGCCACCTTCTGCGCGTTGACCTGCAGCTTGCTCCTGAGATGGCGCGTCTGCGCGGCGAAAGCCGGCGAGATCTCACCGGGTCCGGCATCGCGATGAAGCATGGTCAATTCGTAGAGGCACCGGCTCTTGTGAGCGTTCGACGTCTTGAGGTCGAATTCGGGGTCCGCACCGATACGGCTGTTCTCATTATCGATGATCATCTCCAGTCGGCCGAGAACGTTTTGGATCCGCAGGTCGTTGGATGCCACAGCTTCCATAATCAACTCCCATATGCACTATCGCAGGGCGCGGGCGGAACGATGCCCCGGCATTCTTTCGCCCGCTTGTTTCGATTGGTATGAATGCATTTCGCCAAGCCGCTTCGCGGTCCGGGCGACATGCATCACGCCTGCTTCTTCTTTTCCTCGTTGGGCAGGAAGGACGAGAGCGCCTTGCGCTCATATTCCTGGACCATGCCAGCGGCGAGGTTCCGGCTGTCGCCGTCGAGCGAGGCGTTCACCCGGTCGGTGGCACCGTCGCCTACCATCTGATCGGCGATGCCGATCCCGCCGCCCTTGGCGAGCACGTCACCGATCTGCTCGGCCATCATGCTCTTCCAGATGTCGCCGGAGGTGCCTTTGCCGAAGACGTTCTCGCTTTCGCTCGGAAGCATGGATTTCACGAAATTCTGCAGGACCATCGCCTCGAATTTCCGATAGGTCTCCGGGATCTTCTTCGCTTCGGCCCGATTGCTGATGTCTCCAAGTCCGCTCGATCCCTCGGAGGAATTGAGCACCGAAGAAACGTGCGCCGCGAAGCCATCGCCATTTTCCGCGAGGCTGGTCGCCTGGAAAGCCGCGCGATTGGCCTTTAGCCGCGCCTGGGCCTCCTGGACCTCAGCCGGATCGGCCGCGCGGACGACGTCCATCACCAGATCGCTGGGCGGAGAAATAGCCATGTCAGATCCTCTCAAAGCCGAAGCCGGCATCTCGTTTGCCGGGCAACGCGATGTACGTGAAGCGGAAAGCCACCTTGCTGGCTGCCGGTTGAGGCACTATCGCCCGTCAACCTTACCGGAAGCTGGCGCCGCCCGAGACGTGCTGGTCGATCAGGTCGAGGAGCGAGTTGTCGGCGGCCTCGCGGTCCTCCGACTGCCGGGCGTCCTTCATGTGTTCCTCGAGCCGGTCGCCCTTGGCGCGTTCCTTCATCATGCGGGCTTCATGCACCTGCTGGATTCCGAGCAGCATCTGGTCCTTCTGCACGAGGCGCCCGAGTTGAGAGGCATAATGACCTGAAAACACGCGATGCATCGGATGGGCCGACCCCATGGCGTCGACCACGACGTCGATCGTTCCGGCAAGTTCGGTCCGCTGCCGGGCGGTCTCGGCCACTTCGCTTTCGGCCATTCGCTCCAGGTGCCGCTGGACGGCGACCAGGCGTTTCAGCTTTTCCGACCGCGCCTTCATCGAGCTAGCCACCCTGCATGACGGGCGCGAAGCCGTCGGCAAAGAGACGCAGCATCGCAGCGATGCCGAGATAGAGAAGGAACAGGCCGCCCATGATGAGATAGGGCTGGGAAATGAAGTAGACCGGTATCTGCGGCGCCAGCTTGTTGACCATCCCGATCGCGACGTTGAACAGCAGGCCGTAGATCACGAAGGGGCTGGCGAGCCGGAGCATGATCATGAAGGTCTGACCGAGCGAATTGGTGAGCGTGATCAGCGTGCCCTGCGGGTCGAAGCCGGCGCCGATCGGCATCACCCGGTAGGACTGCGCGATCGCTTCGAAAATCACATGGTGGAAATCCAGCATGAAGAGAATCATCAGCCCGGCAAAACCGATCATGCTGGTGAGCTGGTTCTCCGCCGTATCCTCCAGCACGTCCGCCGTCGGCGGCGGACTGAACCCCATCAGCATGGTCATCGCGGTGCCGGCAAACTGCAGACCGAGCACATAGTAGCGAGCAACGAGCCCGATCACGGCGCCAATGGCGGTCTCGGTCGCGACGAGGTAGAGATAATCATGGCCTTTGCCCGTCACCTGCGGATAGATGTCCGTCCACATGATCGGCAGGATGGCCATGGAGAGCGCCACCGCGATGAACAGCCGGATCTGCATGGGAACACGCGCGGTCGAAAATCCCGGCATGATCATGACGCAGCCCCCGATCCGGCAGAAGGCCGCAAACAGCGCCAGAACCGTGCCCTCGGGGTCGGTGATCATGAAATCGAGCCGATGATCTTGATCTCGAGACCTTTGGCGAGCTCGACATGCGAGAGCACGGGCAATGTGGCGAAGAGACGTTCGATGATCATGCGCACATAAGACCGGGATTCGGGCGAACTTACCAGTACGAAGGGCATGCCGCGATCGAGATGTTCACGGATTACCTTCGTCGCCTGCTCGCTGAATTCCTCGAGATGGCGCGGGTCGATATCGAACTCGACGATCTCACCCTTGGCGTCGCGCTTCAGCGCCTGGTGGAACACCATGTCCCACTTGTTGCCGAGCCTCAGCACGCGCAACACACCGTTGTCCGCGAGATCGCCGCAGAGCTGCTGCGACATGCGCACCCGCACATGTTCGACGATCTGCTCGGTCTTGCGCACGTGCGGGGCCAGCTCCGCCACGGCTTCGAGGATCAGATGCAGATTGCGGATCGAGACGCGTTCGGCGAGCAGCAGTTTCAACACCGCCTGCAGGCCGGAATAGGACATGTGCGAGGTACAGATCTCGTCCGCGAGCTTGCGGTATTCCGGGTCGAGCCGTTCGATCAGGACCTTCACGTCCTTGTAGGAGAGAAGCTGCGGGAGATTGTTGCGGATCACTTCGCTCAAATGCGTCAGCACCACCGATACGTTGTCGATCGGGTGAAAGCCCTCGCGCTTCAGGTCTTCCGTGAACGTCTCGAGGATCGACACCGCCGGCATGCCGAATGCCGGTTCCCGGATGTCGTCGCCCGGTACACTCGGCCGCCGCCCGCCGCCGGTAACCACCAGCACTTCGCCCACGCGGACCGTGTTTGAGGCGATCGTGGTGCCGTGGATGCGGACATGATAGGCCTTGTCGGGGATGGTGATGTCGTCGGAGACCTTGATCTCCGGAACGACGAGGCCGTATTGGAGGGCGAACTTCCGGCGCATCTTGCCGACGCGGAAGGCAAGCTCCTGATGGGCGCCCAGCAGCCTGGTGGAGACCTGCTTGCCGAGCAGCAGCTCGATCTCCGCGGTCTTCAGCACCGATTTGACCGAATCCTTGTCGCTTTCCTTGCTCTGCTGCGCCTTCGCCGCCTCCTCGTCCCGCTTAGCCGCCTTCTCGGCCTCGATCTGCTTCGGTATGAACCAGGCGAGGAACGCCATGCCGCCGCCAAGCGCCGCGAAGGGGAGGAAAGGCAGGCCGGGCGTGACGGAGAGCAGGACGATCAGCCCGGAGGCAACCATCAGCGCCCGGGGATAACCGCTGAGCTGGCCGACGACCGCCTGATCGGTGGAACCGGCGGTCCCGCCGCGCGAGACGAGCAGGCCCGCGGCGAGCGACACGATCAACGCCGGGATCTGTGAGACGAGGCCGTCGCCGACGGAAAGCTTGACGAACACGTCGGCCGCTTCGCCGATCTCCATGTCGTGGCGCAGGTAGCCGATGATGATGCCGCCGAAGACGTTGATCGCGGTGATGATCAGGCCGGCGATCGCATCGCCGCGCACGAATTTGGACGCGCCGTCCATCGCGCCGAAGAACGAGCTCTCCTCCTCCAGTTCCCGGCGGCGGCGCTGCGCTTCCTTCTCCTCGATCAGGCCGGCCGAGAGGTCGGCATCGATCGACATCTGCTTGCCGGGGATCGCATCGAGGGTGAAACGGGCGCCGACTTCGGCGATACGGGTGGCACCCTTGGTGATGACGATGAAGTTCACCGTGATCAGGATGAGGAAGACGATGAGACCGATCACGAAGTCCCCGGACATCACGAGGCTGGCGAAACCGGAGATGACCCCGCCGGCGGCGCCATGGCCCTCATGCCCATGGGAGAGGATAACGCGCGTGGTGGCGATGTTCAGCGCCAGACGGATCATGGTCGAGATCAGCAGAATCGTCGGGAAGGACGAGAAATCGAGCGGCCGCTGGATCCAGAGCGCGACCATCAGGATCAGCACCGAGAATGAAATGGAGAAGGCGAGGCCGAGATCGATCAGAAAGGGGGGAATGGGCAGGAACAGGATCGACAGGATCATCACGATCCCGAGCGCAAAGCCGACGTCCCGGCTCTTGGGTGCAAGTTTCGGGATGGTCAGCGTCGCCTGTTGTGCCATGTCTCTTCCGTCTCTTCATGAGAGGCGGGCAGCCATCATAAGATCTGCCCAAGGGTATGGCAGAGTCCTAGAGAACCAAGCTTGCGCGAAGGTGGTATCCGGGGGGAGATGTCCGGTAAGGCCGAAGGGGGGATTTCGCCGATCTCTATGCTAAAACCCGCTCTGTATCCGGGAGAACACGATATCGGTGAAGATCGAAATCTGCGCGCCGACGAAGGGCGCGGAAATGGCGGCCGTGATCATAACGGCGAGAATCTTCGGCACGAATGTCAGCGTCATCTCCTGAACCTGGGTCAGGGCCTGGATGAAGGCGATGCCGACGCCGACCACCATTGCGGCGAGAACGGCAGGGCCCGAGGCCACGATCACTGTCCAGATCGCCGCCTGTACGATGTCGAGGGCATCTGCCTCATTCATGGGAACTCACTTCATTATGACGCCCGGACCGATGACGAGCTCCTTGCCCGTATCGAGCACCGCGATGATTCCATCGGAGTATAGTTTCACCTCCTTGACGACGCCAGTGGTCTTGCCGTCGGCGCTGGTGACCGTCCTGCCGATCACCGCGTCCGCCTCGCTGAGCGCGGTGCGCTGCAGCAGGCTCTCGAGGTTCTTGTTGGTCTTGATCGTCTGCTCCACCTGCGAGAAGGTCGCAAGCTGCGCGATCTGCTGCGTCGCGTCCATCGGCTGGGTCGGATCCTGGTTTTTCATCTGCGCCACGAGCAGCTTGAGGAAGCTCTCGTAGTTGAGCGTCGCCGCGCTCGCATCGCCGGCCGAATCGGTGGCGGAAACCGTAGGGGTGTAGCTGCTGGACGTGTTGTTGACGCCGCTTACCGCCATGGCGCGATCTCCTTGCGTATCTGTTCCACCGTCGCAGGCGTCAGTTCCTGCGCGTTGAGGATCTGGTCCTCGATCGGATAAAGCCCCCGGATCGCCTTCAGCGCCTCGAATGCCCGACCCTGCGTGACCAGCCCGTCGATTCGCTTCAACTCGGCCAGCACCTCGTCGTGCTTGAAGCAGTTGAGCAGCATGACGATCGACTTGCGGAACATCGCGGTCGACTGGTCCGCGCCTTCCGGATTGATCAGGATCATCTGGGCGATGAAATAGAGCTGCCGCAGCGGCGTAGTCGCATCTTCGGGCTGCAGGACGTGGTTTTCCAGGAGGAAGGTCACGTCGTTCAGGAATTCGATGGCGACCTTGCGGTCGACGCGCAGCACTGCGCCGTTTACAAAGATCCTTTCGCCCGATTTCAGCGAAATACGCAGTGTGCTCTTCATTTCAGTCCATCCCTGATGATGGTGGTTATGTCGATTATGCCCTGGAAGTTGGAAGACTCGCGTTTGCGGATCTTCTCCGTCTCGTTCAGAATCCAGATTCCGATCGAGATGAGGTTGGCGCGCAGCTCTTCGTTGAGCTGGTTGTCCGGCGCGCGCAGATCTTCGATGAAACGGATCCACAGACGCCGGGTGAAGTAGACCGCTTCGATCGCCTCCCGGGTGTATCCGTCCTTTTCCTTCGCCGCCTGCAAGAGCGCGATGGAACGATCGAGAACCTGCTTCTCCCGATCCTTGGAAACGGCTACGCCTTCCTCCATGATCTCGGCGTATGCAAACTGATACATTCAGACATCCCTCATGCTTGTCCGCATCCTCTAGTCATTAGAGGAAGTCTATCAAACTCAACCGCTGGATCCGCGCCGTCAGCGTGTAGGAGGTCTCTACCTGCGTCAGCAGCGTGTTCATCCGCGTCGAAGCCTCGTAGGTGTCGACGCCTTCGAGATCTGTAATATGTGTGTTGATCAGCTTGATCTGGGCTTGAAGGGAGGTATTCGCCTTTTTCACGCGCGCTTCGGAAATACCGAGAGTGCTGCGCTCCGCCGTGATCTGCGTGTTGGCCTGCTCGACATAGCCGAGCGCGGTCTCACCGATATAGGCACGGACCTCGGAGCTGACATTTTCGTCCATCAGTTCCAGCGCGATCACGCTGGCGAGGGCGAATTTCCGGAAGCCTTCCGTCGTCGCATTGGTGGAGCTCTGCACCACTTCCGTCGTGCTGATGCGGCTCGTCATGTTCTGGCTCGAGGCCTTGGACCAATCCGTGGCCCATTGCGCATCGCTTGCATAAAGCGGCTCGAGCGTGTTGGTGATGAAGTCCTCCATCTCAGCCTTGGTGAAATCGCTCATGGAGGCAATGCCGTTCGCCGACATGTAGGCAGCGAGCGCGGTGTCGAAGGTCGACTTCGCCGCAGCGTTGTAGTCGTCGAAGGGTCTCACGTCAGTGTTGATGCCGGCGAAGAGAAATTCGCCGTTGAAGGACAGGTTCGCGGCCGAAGAGAAGGCCGACATGGCGCTCTGTATTTCGGTCTTCTGGATTGCGAGCTGATCGGCGGCATCATTGCCCTTGAAGGTGACAAGGGTGTTGCGCACCTGCTGCGCCGCTTCGGCCATCGCGGAGAGAGCAGATTGCGAGGCGGCAAGGCGCTGGGTGACGACGGAATTGGTATCGACGAGCGTATCGAGCCGCGCCAGCTCGCGCTGCAGGCTCACCGAACGCGCCGTCGAGGAACCGAGCGCCAGCCCTACATCCGCGTGGCGGCCGGTCGTCACCTCCGTCTGGAGCTTCAGAAGTTCCGCCTGACCCTGCTGAATGGTCAGGCGCATGGCGTTCTGCACCGCCAGGTTAGAAACGAAGGACGTCTTCATGATTACCTCACGGCTTCCAGAAGCGACGCCATCATGGCGTCGACGGTACTGATCAACTTGGCCGAGGCCTTGTAGGACTGCTCCAAATCGAGAAGCAGCGACAGCTCCTCGTCGATGCTCACCCCGGTCACGCTGCCGAGCGCCTCCTGCGTGCGCGCCAGCAGCGCCGCCTTGTTGTCATCGGCGGCGGAGGCGCCGCTGCGTATCTGCTCGAACCAGCCGACGGAGGACGCGGCGAATTCCATGATCGAACTCGTGCCGTCGAGCCCGGTCGCACCGTCGAAGCTCATGTCGCCGTCCATGGCGGTGATGAATCCGTCGAGCAGGGCGGTGAATCCGGCATTGCCATCCGGGTTCGAGACGACTCCGTTGAAGCCGCCGTCGCGCAGAAGGAAGGGATTGGCCTTTGCCGCGGAATTGACCGAAAGGCTCGCGGCGATGCCCGGCTGGACGGCGCCAGCGGCCGGTACGGTTCCGCCCGCCCAGGTGAAGAGCCCCGGCAAGCCGCCTTCCTTGAACAGGGTGACGAGGCCTCGCGCCATCTCGTCGAGCTGCGACTGGAACTTCGGAGCGATGTCGTCGCGCAGCTGAAGCAGGCCCGCGAGCTTGCCCTGGGCACTGGTATCGGCGCCGCTGCCGGCAGCGAGCGGCACGCCGTCGATGAATATGCCGTTGCCGGTTACGGTAGCATCGTAAGCGCTCTTCGGCGCAAAGGTGACTTCTCTCGGAAGAGTTTCGAAGAGAACGGTGCCGCCCGAGGTGTAGATGACGGTATCGTTGTTCGCCCGCGTGACGGTGGAAATACCGACGAGCTCCGATACCTGCTTCAGGATCTTGTCGCGATCGTCGAGCGCAGCGGTCGCGTCCGTTCCGGCAGCCGTCGCCTGTCTGACGGCATTGTTCGCCGTCTCGAACTGCGCGAGAAGGCGGTTCAGATTGGCGACCTCCTCGGCGATTTTCTTGTCCGAGTCGAGACGAAGGTCCTGAACGGTGGCCGACGTCTTGCTGATCGAGTTGGCAAGATCCGATGCATCCGACACCACCGTGGCGGCGATCGTCGCATTGCCGGGCGTCGACGCGAAAGTCTGCAGGCTGTTGCGGAAGGCCGAGAGATAGGTGGAGGGCGACGACTCGTAGTCGTTGCCGCCGAGCGCCGATTTCATGATCTCCAGCCCGGACAGAAGGCTCCTCTGCGCGGCGGACTGCGAGATGCCGATCAGGTTCTGCTTGAGGAGCGCCTCGTTCTGCGCCCGGTAGATCGATACGATCTGGGCGCCGCCCGGGGTGGTCCCGAGCATCGCCATGCGGCGCGAATAGTCCGCATTGCCGGAATTGGCAACGTTCTTCGAAACCGTGGCGGTTTGTTGCGCCGTGGTGCTGAACGCGGATTGCGCAATGGCGATTGCAGAAGACAGCGACATGCCGGGGACCGTTTTCTCAGAGCACTCCCGGGAAGAGCCCGCAACGGGCTTTTCGTCCGGAAGTGCTTAGTTTCGAAGTAGAAATTACCGCTTCAGATTGACGAGAACTTCGAGCAGCTCCGAACCGGTCTGGAAGACCTTGGAGTTTGCCGTGTAGTTGCGCTGCGACTCGATCATCGCCGTCAGTTCCTCGGCGATATCGACATTCGAGCTTTCGAGCGCGCCGGAAAGGATTTCGCCGAAATCGCCGGATCCAGCGAAACCGGTGATGATGACGCCGGAGTCGACGCCCTGCGAATAGACGTTGCCGGATTCCGGCTTCAGCTTGTCCGGGCTCTGGACATTGGCGAGGGCGATGCGATAGCGCGGGTCGAGCTTGCCGTTCTCGTATTTGACGTAGACGATACCGTCGGAGTCGATCTGGTAACCGGCAACCTTGCTCGGCGCGTTGCCGTCGATGGTGCCGCCGTCGGCATTGAAGGCGTAGCCGAGCTGGGTCGTCTTCGTCAGATCGATGGTGAGGGCCGAGAGGTTCGCGCCAGTGCCGGGAAGGGCCGTCATCGCCGATGTCGTCAATGTGGCAGGGGTCGCGGTAAGGGATCCGTCCGCGTTGAAATTCAGGGTCTGTGTACCGAGAACCGTCGACGACGTCCGGTCGACGACCTCGACGGACCACGCATTCGCCCCGGTTTTCTCGTAGTTGAAATCCAGAATGCGGGTATTGCCCTGGCTGTCATAGACGACGAGCGAAGTGGTGGAAACGTCGCCAACGGCTGCGCCCGAGGGCAGGTTCGCGCCCATGGAACCTTTGGTCGAACCGGTCGCGATGAGCCCATCCGAAGCGAGGTTGACCCTCGTCAGGCCATCGAAACCGTTGACGACGACCGTCGGGTCGACGCCGGCCTCGTATTCGTAGCCCATCAGCGTGAAGCCGGCGGCGTTGACCAGATTGCCTTCGCTGTCCGGGACGAAGGAGCCGGCGCGGGTCAGATATTCCTGGCCGTTGGCGCCTTCGACGATGAAGAAGCCGCCGCCGTCGATCGCCAGGTCGCTGGCCGAAGTGGTGAAGGTCGTCGCGCCCTGATGCGAGATGCTGTAGCGCACCTCCGTCTGTACGCCGCCGGAATTATAGGATCCGTTGCCCGACGGCAGGATCATCGATGAGAATTCCGTCGACGCGCGCTTGTAGCCCGTGGTGTTGGCGTTCGCGATGTTCTCGGCGACTGTGCTGAGCCGGTTGGACTGGGCGTTCATGCCGGACACGCCCGTTCTCATGGTACCGTAGAGACTCATATCGGATCCTCATTTCCTTGTTGCGGCGACACTAGAGACCGGGCCTTGCGTGAACCTGTCTTGAGCTGTTCTCGCCCTGCCCTTCGGCGCTCAATTCCAGTCGATGCAGTAGCCAAGGAAACGCTTGGAATCGATCGGGTCGAAGCCGAGCTTCTTGCGCAGTTTCTTGCGCAGCTTGCTGATGTGGCTTTCGACGACATTCTCTTCGACGTCCTCGTCGAAGATGCCGTAAATCGCATTGAATATCTGCGACTTGGACACCCGGCGCCCGCGGTTGGCGACGAGATATTCGAGAATACGTCGTTCGCGACGGGGAAGCGCGAAGACTTCGCCGTTGATCTCCGGATCGCGCCCGTCGGCGAAAACGCGGATCGGGCCGATATCCGTGAAGTTGGCGATGGCCGTCAGACGCCGGCGGATCGCTGCGACGCGTGCGAGGATTTCCCTCGGATGCACCGGCTTGCGGACGACGTCGTCGACACCGCAATCGAAGAGCGCAAGCGTGTTTTCCAGCGACGGCGTGTCGCTCATGGCGATGACCGGCGCACGGGAGCGATCCCGGATCACGCGCGGCAGGGTCAAAGTGCTCTCTCCCTGCCCGATCAGGAAGGCTTCGACCGCGTCGATATCGGAATCGGCGGCGGAGCTTACCCACTCGCCGAACTCCCTCGGATCGAAGCCCGTCGAGGGAACGCCCTCGCGTCCGAACAGGGACGCGTAGCCGTCCTTCACAAGAGCTCTATCATCAACCACCACGATCATTCGCCCGCCTCCGAATCAGTATGGATGCCACATTGATACAGAGGTACGAATCCCGGGAATCAGGAACAACTAGAGGAAGTTAATGGGGGATTTTAATAGTTGATTAAGAATTGCGTGCCGATTTGGCCTAGATCTAGTAGGTGACCGTTAACCTTACCACTAACATGATGTTGAAAAGTTAACACGAGATGCTGAAATCGCTTGCGATCACAATCTGTCCGCATTGTCGCCACAATGAGGCAGCGGCTGCAGTAATGCAACCACAAGTCGGTCACCGGCAAAATTGCTGCGCGTTCGGCGTCCACTTGCCATAGCCGGTCGCGACCAGGTTTGCGATGACGCGGCAGACGTATTTCTTCTGCGCCGGATCGTTGTTGGGGCCGGCGTGATAACGAGCGACCGCCATCGTCCAACTCTCGTGCCTCGCGCGCAGATTGGACAGGAAGCGGGCGGCATATTCGACATTCCTGCGCGGATCGAGCATCTCCTCGGGAGAGCTGAAATGCTCGCCGTGAAAGTGGTAGTTGATCTGCATGCAGCCGAGATCGATGAGCTTGGCGCCCTCGGCACGCGCCGCGCCGAAACGCGTGAGCACATCCTGGACGCTTGCCCCGAAATAGGCCTTGCCTTCGATGTTCATCGCATAGGGCTGCAGTGACCCTTTTCGGCCCGTCTCGGTCAATCCGACGGAATAGAGAATCCCGGTCGGGACGCCGTATTTGGAGGCGGCGGATGCGATCTCGCGTTCGCAGACGCCTGCGCTCGCAAGGGCGCTACATGTAGACGTGGCCAGCGCGAGAACGCTCGGCACCGTCAGGCACATCGTCCGTAGCATCATTGCCCGCCCACCTTTCCGTCGTCGCCTGGCCGCCATCCCGCGGCTGACGCCCCTGGCCGTCATCACCTGCCCGCTCGCGGCCCTCGTAACCGAGCTGTGCCTGAGCCTGGGCCTGAGACTGTCCGCCGCCACCATTTGCGGAATCTCCGCCGCCGTTGAAGACGATGTTCACCTGGTCGACCGCAAAACCTTGCGCCCGCAGGGCCTTCACCATTTCGCTCTGGTCGTCGCGCAACTGGCGGAAGGCCTCACCGGTTTCGACTTTCAGGTCGACCTGAAGCTCGTCGTCCTTCAGCCTCAGCGTCGCCGTCACCATGCCGAGGTCGACCGGGTGCATCTGGATCTTCAGCGTATTGAGCGTCTTGCCAGCCTGGCTCCAGGCTTCCGGCTTCGCCGTCGCGGCGCTTGATTGCAGAGCCTCGGCCCATCCGCTATCGCCGGCGATGGCGGTCGTCACCGACGTGGCGTTCTCGTTCACCGCAAGTCCGAGATAGCGGCGCGCCTCCAGAACGGTTACGGTCTCCACTCCGGATTTGACCGACGATCGGCTGTTCTCCAAGACGGCACGCTCGCCATCCCGCGAAATGCTCATGGAAACGGCCTGCCCCTTGCCGTCGGCACGGGCGAAGCGGAAAAGCCGATCCGGCTCGCTGTCGCCGGTCACCTCTCCGGTCGCGATATGCTCTCCCTCCTCCACGTCCGACGAAATGCCGCCTACAGCCTTTGCCAGACCGTCGGAGCCGTCTCGAACCGCCGAGACGGGCTTTGTCTTGCCTTCCAGCTGCGAAGCCGCGGCCACCGCCGGTGCGGCGCCGGCGAGCATCGACAGGAGATCGGAGACGGTCCCGCCGACAGGCTCGCCATTCTCGCCACCCTCCGTCGCCGTTACGCCGGATGCTTCATCCACGGCATCGCGCGAGGCCTGCCCTGCCTCGCGCGAATGGGCTGGTTCCCTTTCCGCCGGTTCGGCTATTTCCTCGCCGCCACCTTCACGTGCCCGCGACAGATGCGGCGTGCCGGCGAGACAGGTTTGCTGCAACCGTTTCGCCGCCTGGTCCCGTGTTATGCTCGCGCTCTCGGACACGGGCCGGGCCTCGAGCGAGGCAGCAGCTGCCATGGATGCCGGAACATCCGCGCCAAAGCCGTCGACCTTCGGCATAGCCGAGGCGTTACCGCCGTTCGCGGCGGAGTCCCGTCGCGCGTCGTCAGCAGATGTCTGGCCGCGTTGCCCCTGCGTCCTGCGGCGGCCGGCATCGGCGATCGCCTCGCCAAAGGCTCCGGGTTCAGCCTCCGGCTGACCCCGAACACTCAGCGACTGTGCCGGCCTGTTGGCGGCGGGCGCGCGCAAACTCTCGTCAAGAGGCCTCATTGTCCTTCCCCCTTCAGCAGCGCATCGATCTCGTCGATCTTCGAACGACCGCTGGCAAGAAAGCCTTCAAGCGCCGGATCGCCTGAAGCGGCGACATCGGCTTCGGTCGTCCTGGCCTCGGCCGGCATCCCGGATGGCCTGTCGGGCGAACCCTCGACAGGCTGGCCGAAGGGGCTCATGCCGCTTCCGCTTTCCTCCGCAGCCAGCTCGCTTTGCTCCCCGGCCGGTCTTTCCGCTATAGGCGCGGGTGCTTGCGCCGGGCTTTCTCCCAATGGTGGCCGGACCACCGCATCGGCAACGGCCTTTGCCGCCTCGCGCAGGGCGCGGTCGCTCGGGGACAGCTTTTCGTCGGGGATCGCTTCGAGAGCTTCGGCCGCCGAAAAGACATCCGCCGACGGCACGGCAGCCAGACCCTCGTAGAAGCTCGCAAGCACCTGCAATCGGGAGCTGCCATCCCCTGCCAGTTCTTCGGCGCGCCTCGACGCCAGGCGCGCCAGGGCCTGATTGCCGGCAATTGCGGCGCGGCGCGCCACTCGCAGATAGACCTCGCGCTGGCGCGCGCTGTCCATGAAAGAGAGTATCTCCGAGACGCGCCCATCGGCCGCCTCGTCGAAATGGGCGACCGCCAGCTCGACGAAGACATCGGCAAACTGGCTCGCATAGGGTGACGTCAGATAGCGCCGCGCATAGTTCAGCGCATAGCGAAAACCCTTTTCCGGAAGGCCGGCCTGCGCCGCCAGCGAAACCGAACGGCGAAGGGCAGCCTCCTCGATGATGGTGCCCGGTGCGGTAAGGCGCGCCCAATCATAATGTTTCATCGCCTCGATCGGGTCCTGCTGCGACATGGCGTTGCCGAGGATCAGGAACAGATACGGACCGATGCGTGAATTCTTGTATTCCGGAGCGGCCTTGGTGAGATTCTCGACGATCAGAGGGCCCTTGCCGTTCAGATATTGCCTGAGCGCATCGGTTACCCTTGAATCGAAATTGCCCTCGATGTCGCGGTCGGCCAGAAGGTCGAGCGTCGCCGGATTGCCGCCGCTCATGACATAGACGAGAGCCGAATCGACATTGCGCGGATCGCGAAACGTCGAGGGAACGGCGGCTCTCAGGCGCTCGTCGATCGCGCCGAGCATGAAGCGCTGCATCTCGATCGCCGAATGGTCGCCGAGCACCACTGAATCCTGCACATACTGCAGCGACCTTATCATCTTGTAAGGCGTGAGCTCTTCCGTGCCGTTCGCGCGGGCAAGGCCAAGCGCGAGGGGAGCCGCAAGGGCCGATGCCGCAAGAACGGTGCAGAGCCGCTTCAGCATTTCTCAGCCCTGGCCCGACTGCAGCAGGATTTCGATGCGCCGGTTCGCAGGCGCATAGGGGTCGTTCGGCACCTGCAGCCGCCGGTCGGCAAAACCGCTGATCTGCTTCACGCGCTCTTCCTCCAGACCGCCGCGCACGAGCATGTAATAGGCGCTCTGGGCGCGTGCCGCCGAAAGGCGCCAGTTGTCGTAAGTGCCGTCCTTGAACGGCCGTCCGTCGGTATGGCCGCGAACGGCCACCGCGCCCGGGCGCTCGGCGAGCAGCCTGCCGATCTTTTCCATGGCGAGCACCAGTTCCTTTTGCGGCACGGCGGAGCCGACCGCGAACATCGAAGCATCGGTCTGCTCGCTGATCGTCACCAGAAGGCCGCCCTCGGCCGGGGTTACCGACAGGCTTTCGAGAAGCCGCCCGGCCTCGCCGCCGAGTTCCTTTTCGATTTCGGCCTTCAGGGCTTCGGCTTCCGTCTGCCGATGTTCAGCCGGCGCTTCTTTCTCGGCTGCATCCGCGGCCTTTGCACGCTCTGCGTCATCCGGCGCGTTATGCCCGGAAGCCGTTTCGCGGGCGCTGTTTGCCGCTGACGCCACGTCGCTTTCGGCGGTGTTGCCTGCGTCCTTTACTTCGACCTGCTTGGTCCAGAAGTCCGGGTCGAACGGATCGCGATAGGATTCGCCCCCGGCGGCGCCCGTTGAAGGCCCGGACTGGGCCGCGCCGCCGTCACCCTTGACGCTGATATTCGCCTCGTGGCCCACTTCGCGGGCGATCTCGGAAAGCACCGAGTAGGGATTTTCGAAGAAGTCGGCGTCGGAGTATTTTGTCTCTTCGCCCGAGGTCGCCGTCAGCTGATCGCCGGTCTTCGCAGATCCGCCCGACTTCGTCTGTTCGCCGTCGACCTTGGAGCGCTGCTGCGTCTGTTCGCCCTGCGCATCCTTGGCAGGATCCTTGAGGCCCTTCTCCGCCGGCTTCTGATCCGTCAACTGCACCGGATTGAAATAGGCGGCGATCGCCGCCTTGGTCTCTTCGTTCGCGGCGTTGATCAGCCACATGACGAGGAAAAAGGCCATCATTGCCGTCATGAAGTCGGCATAGGCGATCTTCCATCCGCCGCCGTGATGACCGTCGTGGCTATCCCCCGAACGCCGGACGATAATGATTTCATTCTTGCCGTTGTGGCTTTCGTCGTTCATGCCAGAACCTTGCGAACAGTATCGGACCACGCGGCCATTCGCGTCACCAGTATCGCCTCGCCCATTTCGACGGTCAGGTCGATATCGCCGCTTTCGACGTGACGGAACGTGGCCGTCTCCGGCAAGAGGGCTTTCAAAGCTTCGAAAAGCGCAAGCGGCCCGCGCACCGTGATCGCGATCCCTTCACCGGCAGCCAGGCCGTGCCGGACCATGCCGGCCAGGTTCTCGACCGCGCGCTTCGCGAGCGCCTCGTCCATGACCGGCGCGAGGACGCGTGCCGCCTGGTCGCCGAGCGCGAGAGCCAGCCGATCTCCCATTTCGCCGAAACCTGCGGCGATCCTGTGGGCTGCCTGTTCCTCCAGGCGCTGCTTCAGGGCCTCGGTCTCTTCCGCATGGCGTGCCTGGAGGTCGGCGATCTCTTTCTGATGCTCGAGAGCGAGTTCGGCACTGGCCTCGGCACGCCCTTGCGCAAAGGCTTCGCGGCGCTCGGCGTCGATGTCGATCTCGGGCACGGCCGGCCTCGCACCGGCACGGTTCTCCGAAAGGTCGGTGTCGAGGTCCGGAAAATATCTCGGAGGTACCCGCGTGAGCTCGATCTTAGGCGGGCTGAAGTCCTTGAGATAGCGGGAAAGCGACGCGCTCATCGGCGCGCCTCCCGGCTCTGCCCGACGAAGGCCGATAGTGCCTGCCGCATCTGCAAAGGCTCGCTTGCGGCCTGGAAATCCATAGAGCCCGACACGTCTTGACCGTCTCCTTCGGCCCGTTTCGCCCGAACAGCGACGGACCAGCATTCTTAATTCTGCAGCGGTTCGCTTAAGGCGAAAGCGCGATGCAAGCGGCAGCCGGACTTGTTCCCGGCCGGCAATTTCCAACAGGACTGCGAATGAAGGCTATCCGGTCAAACTTGTGCGAAGGTGTTGGACCGCGCCAGGGCAACAGCGCAGTCCAACCTTTCTCCGCCCGATGCCGATGACCGGCGGCACGGCGGAAAGCGATGCCCTTACTCCTGGAACAGGCGGAGAATGTTCTCGGAGGTGGTGTTGGCGATCGACAGCGACTGGATGCCGAGCTGCTGCTGAGTCTGCAGTGCCTTCAGCCGTGTCGATTCCTCGTTCATGTCGGCATCGACGAGACGCCCGACGCCCTTGTCGATCACGTCCATCAGATTGGCGACGAAGCTTTCCTGCATCTCGATGCGGCTGGTGATCGCGCCGAGCGTGGCGGCGGAGTCGGTCAGCTGGCTGATGAGCTCGTCGACGACGCTGATCATGTCGCCCAGCTGCGCAGCGGTCGTTGCGTTGTCGATCTCGATCTCGGTCGCGCCTGCCGGGGCGGCGCCTGCATCGATGAGATAGTAGTTTCGCGCCACACCTGCCGGAGTGGATTGAAGCGCATCCGCGTCCACGGCCTTGGTGAGCATGCCGCGCGCCGGATCGGTGACGTCGATCAGGACGGATTTGGCGGTGTCGTAATTGAGCGTCGACACCGTAACGCTGCCGTCGGCGCTGCGGTTGAAGGAGGCGACGATCGATTTGGTGCCCAGTGCTGCAGAAGCACCGTTATAGAGCCAGTTCTCGCCGGAGAAGGAGGCGGACTGCGCGGCCGAGTTCAACTGGCTCTTGAGCTCGGCCACTTCCTTGTTGATCTTATCCTTGTCGACGCCCGGCTCGCTTGCCGCTACGAGCTTGGCCTTGATCTCTGTCATCACGTCGATGACCGTATCCATTGCAGAATAGAACGTATCGACCTTGGCGGCGCCGAGGCCCAACGCGTCATGGACCGTCGACAACGCGGCATTGTCCGACCGCATCGTGGTTGCGATGGACCAATAGGCGGCATTGTCGGCCGCGGTTTCGACTCGGTAGCCGGAGGAGATGCGGCCCTGAGTCGTCTCGAGATTATGGTTGATCGCGCGCAATGTCTGCAACGCCGCCATGGCGGCGGGGTTGGTCATGATGCTGGTCATTGGTGGTCACCCTGGGGCTGTGCTGCCCTGGTTGGGGAAATCGGACCATTCCGGAAAGCCGGCAACGACGGTGAGGCGTCATGCGCGCTGACACCTTTTTGCCCTCGGTGACAGACCGCCGTTCTTAACGAACCATTAACGAAGATGGTTAAGAAAAGGTTAACGGCGTTAACGAACGGGTAGGGAAGGTGAAGAATTCGTTAAAGCGGCAAGCCTGGCGCAAGCTCTGTACCAAACGAAAACCCGCGGCCCCTTCCGGGACCGCGGGCTTTTCTCCTTCAGAGCGGGACGAAGCCGCCCCCTAGCCGGGGCTCCGCTTACTGACGGAAGAGCTGGAGAATGTTTTCCGAATTGGTGTTGGCGATCGACAGCGACTGGATGGCGAGCTGCTGCTGTGTTTGCAGCGCCTTGAGCCTGGTCGACTCCTCGTTCATGTCGGCATCGACAAGGCGGCCGATGCCCGAGTCGATCGAGTCGGTGAGCTTCGATACGAACTCTTCCTGCATGCCGATGCGCATTGAAATTGAGCCCAGCGCCGATGTGGCGCTGATCAGATCCTCGAGCGCTTCGTCGACGCCCCTGATCAGCGCGTCCAGATTTGCGGCCTGCGTGGCGTTGGTGATGTCGATATTCTCGATCGAGGCAGGTGCGGCGACGCTGGTGGCTGGGCCTGCCGTCTTGTCTACGACCCAGGAATCGGCGGTGATCGGAGCTGCAGCGGTCGTCACGGCAGCGACTTCCTGACCCGGCGCGGCGGACGATGCCACCGCTTCGACCCAAACGCCCTCTACCTTTACATAGTTCACACCTCCGGCAAGGGCGTAGTTGCCCTGGAATACCGCGCCGCCGGCAATGAGGTCGTCGACCGTGTAGGCTGCGACCGTGTGCTCGGACACGACGCCGCCAGTGTTGATCGACAGCGTTATGCTCGACTGGGAAACGTCATAAACCTTGTCCAGAATCCCGTTATTGCCAACGGTATCGAAGAGGACGGAGTTGCCGTCGAGAACATAGTCGATCGTCTTTACGGACACGACGCCCGAAGAATCACGGACGAAAGAACCGACTACGCTCTTTGTCACAGGCGTGGTGATATCCGCCTGGAGCCAGTTCTCGCCGCTGAAGGAAGCGGCCGTTGCGATACTTGTCAGCTGTTGCTTGAGCTGTTCGATCTCTTCCTGAATCTTGGCCTTGTCGACGCCCTCTTCGGTGGCAGCGACGAGCTTGGCGCGTATTTCCTTCACCACCTCGACGGCATTCTCCATCCCGGCATAGGCCGTGTCGACCTTGGCCGCACCGAGACCAAGTGCGTCCTGAACGGCGGAAAGCGCCATGTTGTCCGATCGCATCGTGGTGGCGATCGACCAATAGGCAGCGTTGTCCGAAGCCGTGCCGACGCGGAGACCCGAGGAGACGCGAGCCTGCGTTTCCTCCATGTTGGAGTCGATTCCGCGCAGGGTCTGGAGTGCAGCCATCGCTGCAACATTGGTGAGAATGCTGGTCATTACAGCCCCTTTGAATGGCTAGTTGGAAAGGGACATCCCGGCTGCCCCGGGGGAACGAACGCGAGGCATCATGCCGTTAACCGCTTCTTCGTCTTGGTTAACCGTTCGTTGCGTTGAGCCCACTTAGCGCGGTTATGGTTAACAAAGACTAAATGGTCATTCGCCGAGGAAACGAGAAAAAAAGGCCACGCTCGATGAGCGTGGCCCTTGAAGGTTCGAACAGGCTGGCAGTCGCTAAGGTCGCGACCGCCTTTCCGAGTCTGATTAGCGGAAGAGCGTGAGGACGTTTTCCGAAGCCGAGTTGGCGATCGACAGCGACTGGATGGCGAGCTGCTGCTGAGTCTGCAGGGCCTTCAGGCGGGTCGATTCTTCGTTCATGTCCGCGTCGACGAGACGCCCGACGCCCGAGTCGATCGAGTCCGAGAGCTTGTTGACGAAATCGCTCTGCAGGTCGATGCGCATGGCGATCGAGCCGAGATCGGCGGCCGCGCTGGTCATGTCGGACAGCGCCTCATCGACGGCGGAGATCATGTTGTCGAGCTGGGTCGCCGTCAGAGCGGTGATGTCGAGGGTTTCGATGGACTGCAGGGCCGCGATGTTTGCCGCCGGCGCATTCGTCGTATCGACACCGTAATAGGTACCACCTTCGTCATGCAGGGCTTCCTGGCCGGTACCGGTAACGTCCGCTGCCAGAACCCAGGTATC
>ATWE01000003.1 GCA_000421085.1 Ensifer sp. USDA 6670 | reverse complement strand
GATCTCTTCTTCGAAACCAGACCGGCCGCACCGGAGTGCTCGTAGGCCTGCAGCAGCCTGTGCACCTGACTGAGGCCGAGCAGTTCCGCTGCCTGGACAACGCTTAGGCGTCGATCATTGATCTTCTGAATGACTTCGAGGCGATGCAATTCTTTCTGCGACATGGTGATCAAACAGGACATCACGACTCCGAACGCTCATGGTCTCCACCAGGCTGAAAGTCGTCATCCTTGCTCCCAACGTTGACGTTGACCAGAGCGTCGAGAGGCGGAGTGTCGCATCTCTAACTGGCCCAACTGTCGCATTACTAAATAGCCCCTACAGTGGTAAAATCAGATAACGCATGTTATGGAACACACGAGCGGTTTTGTTTCTGTTGCTCTTCGCTCCCAAACCGCCTGTTGCGTTTCCGAGCTTCTTAACGACAACCGGATGCCTGAGCGGATCAGTATCTTCACGAGCCGATCGCTTGCGAAAGTAGCAGACTTTCGACCCCGTTCTCGATGACGTCTCGATGCGGCAGAAAACCTGCGGACAGCGAACCACGAATAGCTATTTTGTTCTCTTTAGCGTGACAGATGAAGCATTTGCGGGCTTGCGGAAAAATGGAAGGAACCACGTTCAGCACATAGGAGCGAAGCATAGCCTTCCCCCAGCCCCCCCCTATGAAACGCTCCTCACCGATAAACAGGTCGACCGCTACGCCATCGTGCTCGCCTATCTCAGAAGCGAAATCGGGATAGTCGCCAAGCAAATAGCACTGCAACATTCCAAAAGGCTCACCATTATAACAAGCTATATGGCAATGGGTGGCATGGCTTGGGCTCAGGCGCTCAGTATACTTCCCCTGAACTTCCTCGATCGTTATCGGCGTCTTCTGGTAGTGAGCACGCATATGAGGGCTATTTAGCCATTCGCATAACATCAGGAAATCTGCTTCGGTCAGTGACCTGAAATCAATCATCTGGTTGTACCTTTAGGTCGGCAGCGCCGAATACATAAAATGCCTGTGATTACAGGGCTTTCCAGGCACTCACTCACCCAGCTTCGCAGCCGGAACCGCACTCTTTGGAGCTTTGCTGCAGAATTAACGGGGATATGTTTGATCGTCGTTGGCCGCATCTAGCGACCTGAAAGCTTGAACTCCGAAGTGACCTCCAGCGTGCGGTCCTCCCGCGCTTCGATGCCTTCAGGCCGGCGGTGTGTGAGCAAGGCGCGGTCACGCTCGCGGATCAGTTCGGTTATTTGCTGCTCGTAGGCGGTGAAAATTGCCGTCAGCCAGCGGTTCACGAGATAAGACGGCCGCGGCATCTGCACGTCGAAGCGGGGCAAAAGAGCGATCGTGCCTTCCGCGCCGAGCCAGTCATCGCCGACCACCCACTGGTTCACCGTGAAAAGCCTCAGAAGGCGCCCGTGAGCGTCGACCCCCACAGCCGCGAGATGGTGGATCGGCCCTTGCGGCCCCCGCGGTCGCAAGAAGCAGTGGAAATGGCCGTGTTCTTCCGCCCCCTCTTCAGCCGGGTGGCAGTGATAGAACCACTGCGCGCCGCTCGTCGGGTCGAACACATCGCCGGTCGGGTAGTGGTCCCAGGCCTTGATTTCAGCCGTGTCGCGAAAGGTTTCGCTGAGGACGTTGAGGCCGCCCTTGGCGAGCAAAGTTTCGCAGTAGGCGATCTCGCGGTGCGCGAGTTGTATGGCTTCCTCAGCCATTTCCCTGGACCGGCAAGGGAGCGGGTGGCGGAGGCGGCGGAAGCTTCTTGCCCTTGGCAGGAAGCGGAGCCGGCGGCGGCGGAGGCGCGAGCTTGGGTGCCGCTGCCGTTGAGGGCGCTCCGGCGGCGCAAGGCGCTCCGGCCGCGCACGGCGCGGCGGCGGAGCACGGCGCACCTGCTGCGGCACAGGGCGCTGCCCCTCCTGCCGAACCGGAGGCCGTTGCCGGCTGGGCGCGCGGAACGGGATGACTATAGTGATCGACTGCCACAGCGGCGGTGGCTGCCGCCAGCGCTGCACCGAAAAGAAGCGTGTTCCTTGTCGTCATTTTTTCTTGAACCCGTCGAGACCGAAAAGCGGACGCATCCAGATGCCGACGAACGAGCCGACAAAGGCAGTTGCAAACCACAGCCAGCCATGCAGGCTGCCCGAAGCGATGCCGGAGAACAGCGCCCCTATGTTGCAGCCGAAGGATAGCCGTGCGCCATAGCCCATCAGCAGACCGCCGACGACGGCCGCGAGCATGGAGCCAAGCGGTATTTTCGCCTTCGGTGCGAATTTTCCGGCAAGACTCGCGGCGGCTGCCGCGCCGAGAACGATACCGAAATTCATCACCGATGTAACGTCGGCGAGCACGCTTGCACTGAGCGCCGCTTGCGGCCCCGGCCAGTTCCAGAACTCCCACGTCGCGACCGGAACGCCGACCGCCTGCGCCGCCTTGGCGCCCCACAGGCCGAAGCCGAACGTGACCGACCACGGATGGCCGGCAAGGAGCAGCGTGGCGACGTTGAGCAGAGCCATGAGCAGCCCTGCCCCCACCAGAGGCCATGGACCGTAAAGCAGCCAAGTCCAACCCGGACGCGACGGTTCCGGCTCCCTTTCTATGTTGCCATGCGCCCGCCGCTCGATCAGCGCCGTCGTCAGGGCGACGAGGCCGAGGCCCGCGAGCGTGGCCAGGATCGCAGTGCCGGTCCCGAGCTGCCGGCCGAGATCGATCGTGCCGAAGGATGGAAGCGTCAGCCACCATGGAAGATGCGCCGAGCCGATGAGCGCGCCGACGATGAAGAAGGTAAGCGTGACGAGCATGCGGGCCGAACCGCCGCCGACCGTGAACAATGTGCCGGAACCGCAGCCGCCGCCAAGCTGCATGCCCAACCCGAACATGGCAGCCCCGACGAGTACCGAAACCCCGACCGGTGCCAGCGCGCCGACGAGCGGCTGGCCACCGAGGCTGCCTGCCGAGATCAGCGGGATCATGGTCAATGCCGCGACACCGATCATCAGCATCTGGGCGCGGATGCCGCGCCCGCGGCGCTCGACCACCATCCGGCGCCACCCGCCTGTGAAGCCGAAGGAGCCGTGGTAAAGGGCGACCCCCAACAGACCGCCGACGACGAAGAGGGCCGCCTGCCGCAGATCGATCAACTGCGCGATGACGAGAAAGCCTGTCAGGAGTGCGCCGGCGGCTACGAGCGCCGGCCCACGGTCGATAACCGCCGGCGGCAAATATCGCGAACGATCGGAGGAAATGTCGGTCATTTCGAATTCCTGCCGCTTATGCGGCATTGGTCAAATCGCCAATGTCCGCAGATTGCGGACATTGGCCTGTTCTTCCGTTACCGCGGGTCAGTCCGGGTCCGTTGGTGTCAGGTGCCCGACTTGTTCTCGACCGGGCGCGCCGGATCGGCCGTCCATTCGGCCATCGAGCCGTCATACATGGTGGTGTTCTTGTTGCCTAGCACCTCGGACAGGGCGAACCATGTTACGGAAGCCCAGTGCCCCGTGTTGCAAAAGGTGATGTTTTCCTCATCCGCAGCCAGACCGGCGGCCTCGGTCAGGGCCTTCACAGTCTCGGGACGGGCGAAGAGCGCGTGGTCCTGGCTGTAAAGCTTGGAGTGCTCGATGTTGATCGACCCCGGAATCGTGCCGTTGGCGCGCACGACCGGGCTCTTCGACTTGCCCTGGTGCTGGTCGGCCGGCCGGCCATCGACGAGCTTGGCGCCGGCCTTAAGTGCGGCAGCGACTTCCTCTGTCGTCGCCAGCAGCTTTTCCTGCGGCTCGGCGCGGAACGTTGCCGGTTCGGGCTTTACAGCCTCGGCAGAGCGTGTCCCGCCGGCGGCGTCGTATTGCCGCCACCCACCGTCGAGGATCGAGACTTCCTCATGGCCGAGATATTTGAACGTCCAATAGACGCGGGTCGCGCCACCAAACTCGGTGGAATCGGTACCCCAGGGCACGATGACGACGTGATCGTCGTTATCGATGCCGAGATCGCCGATCAACTTGGTGATCTGCTCGAGCGGCGGCAACATGCCGGGGACGCCACCCACCTCGGTGCGCCAGCCGGCGCTCGCATAGGGGGCGACAACCGCGCCCTGGATATAAGGCTTGTCGCCAAGTTCTGTCTCGGCGACCTTGTCGCGGATGTCGAGGATGACGACGTCCTTATCGCCGGCATTCGCCTTGACCCATTCGGCGTCCACGAGCGGTCTTATGTCGGCAGCGAGCGCGGACGAGGCAAGGACGGACAGCGTGAATGCTAATGATGCGATGCGCATTTTCATGAGGCTCCCGAATTCGTTTGTCGAACACCGTCTACCCCGCGATCCGGGCCGAGTCAGGACATGGCTTGGCCGGAGATCCGCTGACTTTGGAAAATCTTTCCGTTTGGAAAATCTTTCCGTGCCGTAACAGTGATGCGCGAAACAGCGTCGGGGACGCCCCGCACGGGAGCGTCCGCTGCTCCTGCGCAGCTACATCGTCTCCATCCTTTCCGGCAAAAAGGGCTGGGTGGCAGGATCACGTTTCCGCAGGTTCTTGCAGTCAGCCGTTAGAGCGTTTCACTGGTTCATTGAAACAGTGGCTCTAACCCTTTGAAGCGACGCAGTTACGGGCGGAAAACCGCTCTGTCTTGGCCAATCAATACATAACTGCATTGAGCGTGACGTAGACAGGCGAACCCGCCTCGAACCGTGTGCTGCCACGCGCGACCAGCCAGCCATCCGCTCGCTCCAGGCGCGCAACGATCCGCAGCGTTGGCGAAGCATTCACGCCAACGGGCGGGGACATGGAAAATGCTATCGACGTTGACTTGCCGTCACTTTTAATGCGCGTTTCCGTGGCGCGACGTCGCGCTTTGTCCTGAATGGCAGGATCCTCGAGGTAAACTTCAAGATGACCTTCCGGGACCGCGCCGCCCTCGAATGTGACTGCGCCGCGGATATCTGGCGATTGCGCAGCGACTGGCCCGGCGACCGCGGCGACAGCCGCAGCTCCGACGGTCATCAATACTGTGCGGCGGTCGGTCGGGCGCTTCATCACACATTCTCCATGGATGCCTTGCGCAACGCTCGGCAGCGGCATTACCGCTCTGCTTGCGCGTCTGAAAGGACGCACAACGCTGCAGATGGGGCGCCTGAAAGCGCCCCATCCGCCATCGGTTAAATAATAATGAAGTCGGCCGCGGAAAGCTTCAGATTTGTGCTCAGCTGCGCATACTGAATCGCCGCGATCTCGCCGGCGCCATCGGCGTCATAGGACAAGACTCCGCTATCGGCATCGTAGATGATGCGGTCGTCGGCGTCATGAGCGACGCCTCCCGCACTCCCGTAAAATGCGCCCAAGGCGAGAGCGCCGTCGCCACCCACGTTCTCGAAGACGAGGTTGTCCAGCAGGATCGTATCGTCGATGACATTGAAGTCCTTGATCCAGTCGACATTGCCGTTTCCAAGCGCCGTAGAGAAGCGGAATGTATCCTCGCCCGCACCGCCGATGAGCGTGTCGGCCGCAAGACCCCCATCCAGCAGATCGCTGCCTGAGCCGCCAATCAGCGTGTCGGAACCCGCAATGCCCGGTTGGGCCGGCGCAGGGGGGAACTCGACCGATACGTTCAACTCGTATGTCGAGCCTGCCGGCACGGCTTCGGCCCAGCCATCGCCCGGAGCCGCTGGTGACCAGCTGCCTTCCAGTATGTAATAGCTTCCGGTCTCCTGAACCACGAATACCAGGCTCGAATCGCGGTTGCTTGCAGAGCCGGGGTCGCCGCCGCCGTCATCGTTCTGAGCGACGATGTTGCCGGCGCTGTCGAGCAGCCTGACCCAACTATCATGGACATTCGGATCGGCAATTCCGTCAATGTCGATCGTAATGACCGTGCCGGCCGCCAGATCGATCTTATAGTACCCGCCCTGGCCGTATCCGGTGGCGTTGACGGTCGTATGAAGGATCGTCGTGGAATCGAAGATATCGGGGTCGCTGGTCAGTGAAAAATTGTTGGAGATGTCGAACGCGGCGGCGATCGAGTTGTTCGCCGCGTCCGGACCCAGCGTGGCGTAGCCGCTTCCCATGCCCGGACGTGGCGGCGCGTCCCCCTGATAGGCAAAATCCCCGAGCAGGGTGTCGTCGCCGCGGCCGCCGTCGATCGTGTCGTTCCCGCCTTGGCCCGTCAACACATTGGCTGCGCCGTTGCCGGTCAGCCGGTCGCCAAATCCCGATCCTGCAAGATTTTCGATGGAGACATATGCATCTCCGCCGGACCTGCCTCCAGCGAGACTAAGCCTCACGCCACTCGTTGCGTCAGCGTAGTCCGCCGTGTCGCTGCCGGCGCCGCCGTTCAATCTGTCGGCGCCGCCGCCGCCGGTCAGCGTGTCGTCGCCAGCACCGCCGGAGAGCTCATTGGCCAGGGCATTGCCGATGAGATGGTCGTCGAACGACGAACCGACGGCATTTTCAAAACCGACGACAATATCGTGCCGGATAACTGCGCCTCGGCCGACGATTTGCACCGGGCCATCGCCGTCGCCACCGCTGGCCGTGCCATTGGCAAGATCGATCGTCACACCGTCCGGGCTGCCCGCATAGACCACCGTGTCGACACCGGAACCACCATCCAGATAGTCCTGACCGGCGCCTCCGATGACCGTGTCGTTGCCGGCTTCGCCATAGAGAATGTCGCCATCGTTGCCGCCGTCCAGAATGTCATTGCCGCCGCCGCCATTGAAATAGTCCCCGCCGCCCTGGCCCCAGAAATGATTTGCGGCGGATGTGCCGATGAAGCGGTCGATGCGGTCATCGGAACCGATCAGGTTTTCGATGCTGTAGAAAGTGTCGCCAGAGGCGGTGCCGCCGCTGGCAACATTCGTGGCAAGGTTGACGAGCAGTTGGAAAGGGCTCTCCTTGCTGAAATCGACAGTATCGACGCCCGTCCCGCCCCTGAATATGTCCACTCCGTCCTGGCCGCTCAGCGTGTCGTCGCCGGCGCCCCCGTCGAGAATATCGTTGCCCTGGCCGCCAAGAATGGTGTCGTTGCCGCCGCCGCCGTAGAGCGTATCGTTGCCATCATCGCTTTCGGTCTGGTCTTCAAGATCTTCGACATCGATCGTGTTGTTGATGTCGCGGCTGGCGAGCGAGTCGCGGCCGCCGATGATCAGGTCGTCTCCTCCCTGGCCGAAAATCGTATCGTCGCCGGCGCCGCCGTCGAGCGTGTCATTTCCGTTGCCGCCGAAGATGATGCTGGTCATCGTGTTGTCGCCGGCGCGGGGCGGGGTATCGCCGCCGCCGCCCGGCTGGGGCGTCGACTCGTCGGCGTAGATGATGTTTTCGACGTTGGCGATTTTCCTGATCTTCAGGTTCCTGGACAGCAGGATGACCGTGTCGTTACCGCCATTTGCCTCCTCACGAACGATGTCTTGGAGTGAATCGACGAAATAAGTATCGTCGCCGCCGTTGCCAGCCATGCGGTCGCCGCCGCTGCGGCCGTCGAGGGTGTTGGCGCCGTCATTGCCGATCAGGATGTCGTCAAACCTGCTGCCGATCCCGTTCTCGATGTAATAGTCGGTCGCATCCGCATTGTGTCCGGCGAAGATCGACACATTATTGCTGTGACCGTTGACACTGGAGAATTGTCCGGCGCGCAAGTCGAGGATCGTACCCGCGGTCGACCCGGAGAAGTCGATCGTGTCGTCCCCGCCGGTGTCATGAATGGCAAAGCCGATGTCGTGCTGCATGCCCGAGGAGGTCAGTTGGTAGCCGTACTGCGTGCTCCCGAAGCCGTAGACATTATCCCCCGTGTTGAGTTCGATGTGCTGATAGGTCCGCACTCCATTCTCGTCGACGGTTGAGAAAAAGCGGCGGATGACGGCCTCGATATCGGCCATGAGCGGCGTCGAGGCAGACCAGCGGCTGGTTTCCCCGACATCGATCCCATCGAAATAGGACATGACGCTGTATTGCTGGCGATCATAAGTCCAGGTCGCATTGTTCAGATAGTTGATCTGCACGCCGCCGGGACCGCTGTAATTATAGAGCCCGGGATGGTTCAGCCCGAACTCATGGCCGAACTCATGGATGAAGGAATCGAAGACATAGCCGCCGATATCCGTCTTATTGGGTTCCGTGTCGTGGAAACGCTGACCGATGCTGACATAACGGTTGCTCGAATAGGCGCTGCCATCGTCCTCCTCGCCGAGCTCGGGGCTGACGACCTCCATCCAGTCCGTCGTGCTGTCGAACGGTGCGTCGTCGACGATCTCGAATTTGAGAGGGGTGACGGACGCCCACATCTGCAGGGCCCCGATCGCGGCGGCCTTGTATTCGGGGTGATCGTTGAGCTCGTAAACGTTGATCCTCAGCGTTCCCGCAGCCAGTTCCGGCGTCAGACTGCGGGGCAACGCCCCGAGGTAGTCGAGAAAGGACTCATAGTCCTCGCTCTTGCCATAAGGGTTATCCGGCGTCTGATCGTTGATCCACCAAGTGTCGCTGGTCTGGCTAGGGTTCGGCATCTTGAGCTTCCCTCTCTGACGATTGTGCGCATTTACGGCTGTGCCGTTCTGCAGCTGCCAATTTTCCACCCCGCACGCATGGCGTGCGCCTGCCCGTCAGCCCCACCCGAAATAATGAGATTGGAAACTTCGACTTGTCACCCCCACAAAGACGGGGGTGACGTCACGTTAGCCGGCTCGGCGGTCATTGCAGACCGGTAGCCGCTGCACTCTGCGATACACGCCGCCAGCCTTGTGTGCGGGCAAGAAGAAGCCGCGATGCAAACGCGTGAAGAAGTTTTGCCGCCACATTGGTGTAGAAGATCATCATGCCCATCGCGGCCGCCGGCGCTATGTCGCCGGCATCGTCCATGTTCAGAATTGCAACCGAGGCAAGCTTGGTGTCCGTGGCATAGAGGAACACGACCGCCGAGACCGTCGTCATGGCGTTGACGAAGAGATAGATCGCGATCTCCAGTACGGCAGGGAGGCAAACCGGCAGTGTGACCCGGAAGAAGAGCTTGTAGAACGGGATCTTCAGAGAACCCGCCACCGCCTCGAACTCCGGGTCCAACTGTTTCAGCGCCGTGAGCGCCGTCAGATGGGCGACGGTGTAGAAATGCGTGACCGTGCACAGCACGAGGATGGTCATCGTGCCATAGATGCCGTGAAACGGGTTCGCGGCACTGTTGAAGAAGAAGATATAGGCAAGACCCAGCACCATGCCCGGCACGGCCATCGGGAGCATGGCGAGCATATGAAATGTCGCCCGGCCGAGTGCGAAGCCCGTGGTCTTTTCGACCATGTAGGCGCCGGTGAACACGATCAGTGAGCCGATCACTGCGGTCATGAGAGCGAGCCGGATCGAGTTGTAATAGGCGTCCCAGCCGCCGCCATCCATGAGGTCGAAGGCATAATTGCGCAGTGACAGGCTGAGATCGTAAGGCCAGAACTTCACGAGCGCCGCGACCTGGCACATGCCGATCGTGCCGAGCACGAAGACTGCGACCAGCGTGCAGAAAGCAAAGCATGCAGCATCGAAGCCGCGCCGCGGCTTCGGCTCATAGGGCACGGCGCGCGCAGAGAGCAAGGCCACCTGCCGGCGCTGTGTCATGCGATCCACCGCGAAGGCCAGAAATGCCGGAACGAGCAGAATAACCGAGACGACGGCGCCCATTTCAAAATTCTGCTGGCCGATGACCTGCTTGTAGATGTCGACGGCAAGCATGCCATACTGCCCACCGATGACCTTGGGGAGCCCGAAATCGGTTATGACCAGCGTGAAGACGACGAAAGCGGCGGAGATCAGCCCGTATCGGGCGCCGGGCACGGTCACCGTCCAGAAGGTCCGCCACTTGCTTGCGCGAAGCGACGTCGCCGCCTCGTAGTGACGCGCATCGGCGACCGAGAGAGCCGTCGATATGATCAGAAAGGCGTGCGGCAGCGTGAAGAATACCGAGCCCACGACGATGCCGAGCGGACCATAGATCGAATAGCCGAGCAGCAGATCCTTGAAGACGCCCTGATTGCCGAAGAGGTACACGAGCGCGATGCCCGGCAAGAGGGACGGAACGAGGATCGGGATCGTGACGATGAGCTTGAACAGCCCCTTCCCCCGCATCCGGCTTCTGTTCAGGGCATAGGCGAGCCCGAAGGCGACGACGAGCGTGACTGCGGTGCTGATGAGCGCCATCGTCACCGAATTCTTGATCGAACGGACGAGTGAAGGCGTTGAAAAATACTCGGCGAAGTTGGAAAGCCCGGTCGAGCGCGAGGGCCGCAGCATCACCCGGCGGAAATTGTTGCTGTCATATTCCTGCCACTCCGTACCGCGCACCAGCTGCGAACCGGCAAGAAAGTGCGCCTCGGCGCTCGTGCCGCGGATGCGATATCTGACCGGGCTGCGGAAGCTGAAATCAGGGAAAAGCTTCGCCGCCTGCAGGCGACCGTCGGCGTTGGCCTTGAGGTCGCTTTCCGGGAAGGCGGCGACGGCGGCATTGAGCGCCGCAGCCGTAACGGCATCGCTCCACCCCTCCCCGCTTTGGTCGCTCACCTGGAACTCGAACTGGCGGAGATCGAACCTGTAGGTGGAGAACGATTTCGACAGCATCACGAAGAGCGGCAGTGCAAGAGCAACGACCAGATAGATGCCGACGACGAGCATGACTGCGCGTTTGAGCCTGTCATCGCCGGAAATCCGCTGGCGAACGGCTCGGCCGGGCGGAAGAAAATCGACAGCAAGGGTCATTCTCGTCAGGCCTTTGCAAAAAGGAGCAGGCGTTCCTGCGGGATTTCGACCTGGATGGCGCTGCCGATCCCGATGCTCAGGCGGCGAACCGCGTTTGTCGAGAAGTCCGCCACGAGCGCCTTCTCTTTCAGGCGCGGGGCTGAGAGCCGTGTGCGCCAGAACATGCCGAGAAACTCCATATCCTCCACATGCGCGTCGATGAGATTGTCCGCATTGCCGACGGCCTCGAGCCCGGTCGCCCTATGGGCGGCCGCACCGTGCGGGATGATATCGGCCGGCCGGACCGCGGCTACGACCGCTGCACCTGATGGCAGCTGGTGCTCTGCACAGGCAAATCGCGTGTGCCCGATCTCGACCTGCGCCCCCTTCCCGACCGTCGCGGGGAACTGGTTGGTCTCGCCGATGAAGTCGGCGACGAAGAGTGTCCTCGGGTGGCGATAGATCTCGGTCGGCGTACCTACCTGTTCGATGCTGCCATGGTTCATGACGACAATGCGGTCGGCCATGGAGAGCGCCTCTTCCTGATCGTGCGTGACCATGATCGTGGTGACGCCGAGCTTGCGCTGCAGCTCCTTGATCTCGTGTCTCAGATGCACGCGCACCTTGGCGTCGAGCGCCGACAGCGGCTCGTCGAGAAGCAGCAGCCCCGGCGAGATCGCCATGGCGCGGGCAAGTGCCACGCGCTGCTGCTGTCCGCCGGATAGCTGGGCCGGGTATTTCCGGCCCTGGCTGCTCAAACCGACGAGCTCCAGAAGCTCGGAGACGCGCGAGGCGATTTCGTGCCGCGGGCGGCCGATATTCTCGAGCCCGAAGGCGATGTTCTTCTCGATGGTCAGATTCGGGAAGAGCGCGTAGGACTGAAAGACGATGCCATAGTCCCGCTGCGCCGGCGGCAGCCTCGAAATATCCTGCCCGCCTTGGCAAATGGTGCCCCGTGACTGGATGTCGAGGCCGGCGATGGCCCTTAGAAGCGTGGTCTTTCCGCAGCCGGAAGGTCCGAGGAAACAGATGAACTCGCCCTCCTTCACCTGAAGGTCGATGTCGCGCAGCGCGACGAAATCGCCATAGGCTTTCCAGAGACCGCCGATTTCGAGGAATGGCCGTCTTTCGATGTGACGGGTTGTGGAGGCGGGCATGGCCGGCTCCGCTGGGGCTGTTGCATGTTTCATCCGCAAGCTCCTGGGCAATAGGCATTCGATGAGGCTTGACGGGAACGCCCGTGGCTAACCGCCGAACGTTCCCGTGAGATGCATGCCGATCAGGACTTGGGCTCGGATTTTGCGTCGTAGCGCTTCTGCCATTCCTTCAGAATGCGAGCGCGATTGTTGGCGGCCCACTCGAAGTCGTTCTTGATCATCTTGTCGGCGACGTCGTCGGGGAGGTTCTCGATCGGCTTGGCGACCCCCGGATAAGCCACGACGGCATAGCCGACATTGTACATCTGGTTGGCTTCCTTGCTGATCGACCAGTCGACCAGCGTTTTCGCCGCCTCGAGATTGGCAGTTCCGGCGATGATCGCCGTGGCCTCGGCTTCCCAGCCCGATCCTTCAGAAGGAAAGATGATATCGATGGGCGCGCCCGACGTCTTGGCCTTGGCGCCCGGGAATTCGAAGGATACGCCGATGACGGTTTCGCCTGATGCCGCCATCTTGCAAGGCTTGGAGCCCGAATGGGTGTAGGCGGCGATGTTCTCGTGCAGGGCGTCCATGAAAGACCAGGCTTCCTCTTCGCCGAACGTCTGAAGCCAGGCGGAGACGTCGAGGAAGCCTGTGCCGGAGGAATTGGGATTGGGCATCACGACGTGGCCCTTGTATTCGGGCTTCGTGAGATCTTTCCAGCTGGTTGGCGGCGTCAGGCCGAGCTTCTCGCCCTCGACCGTATTGTAACAGAGAGCCGCCACATATGCGTCCATCCCCACCCAGCTCGGCGGCTTGTCGCCATCCACGAATCTCGGGTCGAGCGCCTCTAGGTTCTTCGGAGAATAAGGTTCGAGCATGCCCTCGGACTTCAGAAGCAGCAGCGATGTCGCGGCCACGCCCCAGACCACGTCGGCCTGCGGATTGTCTTTCTCCGCCAGAAGCTTGGCCGTCATGACGCCGGTGGAGTCGCGGACCCAGTTGATCTTGATGTCGGGGTGGGCCTTTTCGAATGTCTCCTTGTAACGGTCGAGGTCGACCGCTTCGATGGACGTGTAGACCGTGAGCTCGGTTTCGGCATAGGCGGAAGATACGAGGATGAGGGCGGTCGCTGCGCCCAGGACGATCTTTGAAAACGGCATGCTAATTCCCCTTTTTGTTGGCATTCGAATTGGCAAGCTCTTGCGGCGGTAACGGCGACTTGCGCACCTTGAAATCCGCCCTGCCTGGGAAATCTGCGGGGGATGGATCGATAAGTAAAATCTATTTATTTTATATAAGCATTGCCCCAGCTTATATCGCACCGCGATGCTCCCGAAATGGAAAAGAGCGGCCACAAGAGCCGCTCCTTCTCTACTGTCGGAGGACCAAATCGCTTACGGCCAGGGCAGCGAAAAAGTCTTGACGTTGGTGAAGCTTTTCATCGCCTCGATCACGCCTTCCTTGTAGCCGTTTCCGGAGTCCTTGATTCCCCCGAAGGGCGACATTTCAATGCGATAGCCGGGCACTTCCCAGATGTTGACCGTTCCGACCTTCAGACCGGCTATGTATTTCTGCATCCTGCGGTAATCATTGGTGCAGACGCCGGAGGAGAGGCCGAAGGCCGTGGAGTTCGACAGGGCGATCGTGGCGTCATCGTCGTCGGGAACCCGCACGATCGGAACGATCGGACCGAAGGTCTCCTCCAGCACGAGGTCCGACTGATGCGGCACCCGATCGACGACGATCGGCGGCAGAAGCGCGCCGCTTCTCCCCGGATGATAGAGGATGTCGGCCCCCTCCTCCGCCGCACGCATCACCCTCTCTTCGAAAAGTGCCGCCGCCTTTTCGTGAATGACTGTCCCGAGATCGGTAGAGCGATCCATCGGATCCCCGAAACGCAAGCGTTTCGCCCGTTCGAGAACCATCGGCACGAAACGGTCCGCTACGCTCTCCTGGCAGAGAATGCGTTTGACCGCCGTGCAGCGCTGGCCGGAATTCTTCGTGGCCCCGGCGACCGCAAGGTCGGCCGCCCTGGCGAGGTCGTCTTCGGACAGGTCGTTGAGGATGATCAACGGGTCGTTGCCGCCGAGTTCGAGTACCTGGCGCTTGTAATGCGCGTTGGCGGCGATCAGTTTCCCGACGGGAACGCTGCCCGTGAAGGTGACGAGGTCGACATGCGGATTGGTGATCATTTCCATGCCGATATCGGCAGGCCAGCCGGTGACGACCGAAAGCATTTCCGGCGGCAGACCGGCCTCGTAAAGAATGTCGGCGAGCAGCAGCGCCGTCATCGGCGTGAGTTCGGTCGGCTTCACCACCACGCAGTTGTTGGTCGCAATCGCCGGCGCGACCTTGTGCGCCACCATGTTCAACGGGTGATTGAACGGGGTGATCGCCGAAATTGCGGTCAGGGGTTCGCGCATCGTAAAAATCTTGCGCGCCTTTCCGTGGGGCGTGAGGTCGCAGGAGAAAATCTCGCCGTCGTCGCGGATGCACATCTGGCCGGCAAGCGTAAAGACGTCGAAGGCGCGCCCGACTTCATAGAGCGAGTCCGCCTTCGATATGCCGAGTTCCAGCGTGATGACGTCGGAAATCTCCTCCTTGCGGGCGGCCAGCGCCTCCGCGGTCGCCAGCAGGATTTTCTGCCGCTCATAGCGCGTGAGCTTCGGCTGATAGGCGGCCGCGATCGCAAAGGCCTCTCTTGCGTGTTCGGCGTGGCCGGCGGGTACGGTGCCGACGACAGTGTCGTTCCAGGGATAGCGGACTTCTATGCGGTCGTCCGTGTCGACAAGACGCCCGGCTATTCGCATCGGTTCGTGGCGCACTGCGATTGTGACCTCCGCCTTCGTCATAGCGAGCCCTCCGCACCGGCCTCGGCCGCCGCCATTACCGCATAGAAAAATGCATCGAAGTTGCGAAGTCGGGGAGCGTTCGGGAGTTCGGGCAGCATGCGGTTGACGATGAAGGGAACCTCCTGCTCGGTCAGCCCTCCATGGGAGCGCAACGGTTCGTCGAGTGCGGCAAGGTCGTGCCGGTGCTCGCTGGTGCCGAGCGTCTTGTTTTCGGATGAAACGAGGACGATGTCGCCGATGCGGTCTTCCGGCAGTTCGAAGCGCCGGCACGCCTCCTCACGGTCGAGCACGACGTCGATGCCTTGGATCCCCTTCAGCCTTGCGATGATCTCGCTGCGGTCGCATCCGTCCGGAAGATAGGCCGTGGCAAAGGACCCGAGCGCGCCGTGATGCACGACGTAGGGGTCGGTAATCGGCAGGATGACACGGGCCACATTCTTGCCGAGCCATTCGTCGAGCAGGTCCTGAACATAGATGACGTCGGGCGAGCCGTCCGCCTTGTGCTTCGGCTTCATGCCGTGATCGGCGGTGACGACGATGGCTGCTCCGAGCCCGTCCAGTTCGGCGAGGTATCGGTCGAACATTTCGTAGAAGGAATTGGCTTCCGGAACGCCGGGAGCATATTTGTGCTGAACATAATCGGTCGTCGTCAGATACATGATGTCCGGACGAAACTCCCTGAGCAGCTTGACGCCCGCAGCGAAGACGAATTCTGACAGCGCAGCCGAATAGACCTCGGGAACCGGCCGGCCGAGCCAGGCCGAAGCATTGTCGATTCCGTGCTCCGCGCGGGTCGCCTTGTCCGATTTTTCGGACGAGAAGCAGACGGCGCGCTCTTCGTCGAAGCGGAGCCCCTTTCCGAGTAGCGCGCGCAGCTTGTCCTTCGCCGTGACGACCGCCACCCGGGCACCTGCATCATAGAAAGCCTGGAAAATAGTGGGGGCGCGCAGGAACTTCGGATCATTCATCATCACCTCTTCGCCCGTCGCCGGCTCATAGAGGTAGTTCCCGCAAATCCCGTGCACCGCCGGCGGACTGCCGGTTGCGATAGAGAGATTGTTGGGATTGGTAAAGCTCGGGATGACGCTGTGCGCCAGCCGTACGGCGCCCCGTGCCTTGATGCGCTTCAACGCGGGCATCAGCCCGGCGTCGATCGCTGCATCGAGATAGGCGGGCTCGCATCCGTCGAGGCAGATCGCAATTGCCGGTACGCGGGGCCATGGATAGCGGCGGCCATTCACCGTCACCGAAATCTTGGACATCTGGTTCATCTGTTGTGCTCCTGGAGGGGTGATCGGTCAGGCGGCGAGGCGGGCGCGCTCGGCGAGCGCGAGCGCCGGCGGGGTGGCGGTGTCGACCCCCATCTCCGCAAGGCTCTCGGCGGCGGCGGCGACCACCTTTTGCATCACGTGGGCATCCATCTGGCCGATGCAGCCGATCCGGAAGCTGTCGACGACGGTGAGCTTGCCCGGATAGATGATGAACCCCTTCGCCTTCATCAGTTCGTAGAAGCGTTCGAATTTGAAGTCCGGATGGGCGGGGCTGAAGAAGGTCACGATGATCGGCGAGAGCCACTCGTCGCCAAGCAGCGTCTCGAAGCCGAGCTGGCGCATGCCGGCGACCATGACGTCGCGGTTGTTCGCGTAGCGTGCGCCGCGTCCGGCCACCCCGCCTTCCTTGCGGTGCAGCCGCAGCGCCTCAAGAAAGGCGGCGACGACATGGGTCGGCGGCGTAAAGCGCCATTGGCCCGTCTTGTTCATGTAGGCCCATTGCGCATGGACGTCGAGACTCAAGGAATGGCTGCGGTCCTTCGCCGCCTCCAGTTCCGACTTGCGCGCGATGACGAAGCCGAAACCCGGGACGCCCTCGATGCATTTGTTGGCGGAGGAAACGATTGCCTCGTAACGGAAATCATCGACACCGGCGGGCACTGCCCCGAAGGCGCTCATGCTGTCGACCAGCAGCTTGCGGCCGCGGCCGTAGACTGCCTCGGAAATTTCCCTGAGGGGATTGAGAATGCCCGAGCTCGTCTCGCAATGGACGACCACCACATGGGTGATCGCCGGATCTGCATCGAGAGCGGCCGCAACCTCGCTGCCACGGGGGGGCATATAGTCGCCCTTGTCGATCGTGACGTGAGCGCGACCTAAATATTTGAGCGTCTGGGCGATGCGCTGGCCGTAGGCACCGTTCATCAGCACCAGAACCTTGCCGTTGCGGGGAATGAAGCTGCCGAGCATGGCTTCCACTGAGAAGGAGCCGCTGCCCTGCATGGGGACGCAATCGTATTCGCCGCTCCCGTCTCCCGCAATCGCAAGCAGTTCGCGACGCAATTCGGCCGTCATGCCCCGGAAGTCACCGTCCCAGGATCCCCAGTCGCGCAGCATCGCCTCCTTTACGGGAAAGGCGGTGGTCAGCGGCCCGGGAGTCAGCAGATACGGCTCGCCCAATCTCGGCGCTTCGAGAACATCATTCGTCTTTGCATCTGCGGACATCTGGTTTCTCTCCTTTGAGAACTGCCGGGACATGGGCGAGGATGGCGATCCCAAATGTATCTGTAAAATCGATATTTCATATTGATTCATAGATCTGGCTTATCAACCCTTGACGAGTGCAAGCCGGCTCTCGAGCAGGTCCCCTCGCTGCTTCAAGATTGGGTAGGCGAGCGTGGCCAGGAGGGAGTTCACCTCCTTGAGCGCCCGTGCGACTTCGAGGTGCATGTTGCTGGACTCGACGCTTTCCGGGCGTCCGGCCCGCAATCTCGCCAGATGCCGTTCGTGACTTTCCCGTACGAGCGCGCGTACCCGTTCCTTCTCCCGGACGAGCTTTCGCGCCATCGCCGGGTCGTCCGACACCAGCAGATTGAAAGCGAGACGCATGTTGTCGCGCACGCTGGTGTGGAGCACCTTGAGCTCGGTCCAGCCCTCATCGGAGAACTTGTTGCCGTTCTCCAGCTTGTCACGGGCGATTTCGACCAGCGTCTTGGACACTATGTCGCCGGCATGCTCGAGATTGATGGCGATGTCGATGAGTTCTACACCCCGCCGCGACTGACGCTCATCGAGCACGCCGCGATGGATTGCGGCGAGATAGAGCTTGATATCGCGGTGGGCGCGGTTGACATATCCGTCAAGCCGACGGATTTCCTCGATCTTCTCCGGCCTCGGATGCTCCAGAAGCTCCATTACCGGACAAAGCATCCGCTCGACCACCTCGCCCATGAACAGCACTTCGCGTGTCGCAGCGGCGAGTGCCGCGTCGGGGCTGTCGAGCAGAGTCTGGTCCAACGCGCTGATTCTTCGGCCAAGTGTGTCGCTGTCTTCGGTGCTCCTGAGATCCGAATTGATAAGCGAAGTAACGGCGCTTGCGGCAAGCTGCGAAAGCGGCAGGCAAAAGATGACGAGGCAGGCGTTGAAGGCCAGATGAAAATGAACGAGCTGCTCCGCCGGGGTAGCGCCAAGATGTTGAAGCTGGACTGACAAGGGGCCGATCACCGGCAAGGCGATCGCGGCGCCGAAAGCCCGGAAGAGGAGATTGCCTGCCGCCACGCGCCGCGCTTCGGCTGAAAACCCGCGCGTCAGCCACATGGCGATCATCCCGCTGCCGAGATTGGCGCCGAGGATCAGCGGCAGGCCTGCCTCGATCGGCAAGAGTCCCTGAGCGGCGAAACCCAGAATGAGGATCAGGACCGCGACACTCGAATGCACGATCCAAGTGAAGAGCACGGCCGCCGCGAAGGCCGTCACCTGGTCTTGCGCGAGATAGCCGACGATCGCGGGCAGCACGTCGCTCTGCTTCAACGGCAAGGTCGCCTCGCCGATCAGCCTCAGCGACATAAGGACGAAGCCGATGCCGAGCAGCATGCGGCCGAGTTCGCGGGGCTTGTCGCTCCTGCCCTTCAGGTAAAGCAGCCCGCCGGCCGCAAGCAGGAGCGGTGACAGCAGGTCCAGGTCGAACGAGAGAACACGCACCACCAGCGCCGAGCCGAAATCCGCTCCCAGCAGGACGGCAAGGCTGGTGTTCAGCGTAAGATAGCCGCTTGACGAAAGGCCGGAGGCGAGCATCGCCACGGCGGTCGAGCTTTGCAACAGGACTGCAAGGACCGTGCCGCTCGCGGCGGCGTAAATGCGGCGTTCCCCTCCCCTCGCCAGCACCCGTTTCAACGACGTGCCATAGGCGTGCTCGACGCCGCTGCGGACGAGATGCACCGCGTAGAGCAGCAGAACGGTCGCGCCGGCGAGATGCAGCGAGAGAGTAACGAGAGTCATTTCCAATCGCTCCGGAAACCAATTCGAAGACCGTCACTTTTCCCTTTACATAAATCAAATCGTTCGTTTCTATCGTTTGATTAGATCAGCTTATGTTTGGAGGAGCCCATGCGTTACGTCCAGCTTCGCGCGTTCCACAATGTTGCGGTTTGTGGAGGCTTCTCCCGTGCGGCAGAGGCGCTGTTCCTCACGCAGCCGGCCGTGTCGGATCAGGTGCGCAAACTGGAGGAGGAATATGACGTGCTCCTCTTCAACCGAAACAAGAAGCAGGTGACGCTGACCCAGGCCGGTCACCAGTTGCTGGAGATCACCCGGCGCATGTTCGACACCGAACAGCAGGCGCTCGATCTGCTTTCGGAATCGCGCGCATTGCGGGCCGGCACGCTTCGCATCGTCGCCGACGCCGCCCACCATCTGCTTCACATCCTCGCGGCCTTTCGTCAGAAATATCCGTCGGTTCAGATCTCGCTGAGGGCCGGTAACACGGAAACGGTCATCACCAGCCTCTATTCCTACGAAGCCGACATCGGCGTGCTCGGCGAGGTTCCCGAAAGCCGGGAGTTCGACATCGTCAAGCTGAACTCGACGCCGATCATCGCCTTCGCTTCGACCGAACATCCGATCGCCCGGCGAAGCACCGTCAGTCTCGAGGATCTCTCGGGCCAGCCGCTGGTGATGCGCGAGCGCGGTTCGAAGACGCGGCAGAAGCTCGAGGACTTCGCAGCCGCCGCAGGCGTCACCCTGAAGCCGGCCATCGAAGCTGAAGGCCGGGAGGCCGTGAGGGAGATCGTCGCGGCCGGTGCCGGGGTAGGCTTCGTCTCCGCGGCGGAATTCGGCCGGGACGGACGTCTCGCGCCGATCGAGATCGTCGGCGCCGAGATGCTGATGGACGAGGCGTTGATCTGCCTGAAGGAGCGCAGCGGCGGAAAGCTCGTGCGCGCCTTTTTCGATATTGCCCGCTCGCTGGCGGAGAGGTGAATGGAGCTGCCGGTTTCAGGCGGCGGCTCGCGGCTCCCCGGCATCCGCCCGCACGCGCTCAGACTTCGGGTCGTAGGGGCACTTCAGATGAGCGGTCGCCAGGTGGCGCTCACCGGCAAGATCGATCTCGAAGCTCCCGCTTGCGATGAACTCGCGGTCGACCCCTTCTTTATGTTCTATGAGGCCGAGCGCAACGGAACGCCCAAGCGTGTGGCCATAGGCGGCTGAGCGAACTTCGCCGACAGGTTTGCCGTCACGCAGGATGAGTTCCCCGCCCCAAAGCATTGGCTCGGGATCATCCAGGGTGAACTGCACGATGCGTCTGACAGGGGTGCCGACCTGCCTTGCCCGCATCAAGGTCTCGCGGCCGATGAAGCCGCCCGGCTTCTCGAAAGATACGGCGAAGGCGAGACCCGCCTCGTAAGGATTGATGTCGGGCGTCAGTTCGCGGCTCCAGGCGCGAAAGCCTTTCTCGATGCGGAGCGCCTCGAGAGCGTAATAGCCGCAATCGACGAGCCCGAGATCGCGCCCCGCCTCGTGCAGTGCCTCGTAGACGCCCACGGCAAATTCACTGGGCACGATCAGTTCCCAGCCGAGTTCGCCGACATAGGTCATCCGGTTGGCGTAGGCCGTCGCGTAGCCGACGTCGATCTCGCGGATGGTCGCAAAGGGAAAGCATGTGTTCGAAAGGTCGGCGGAGGTGATCCGCCCGAATATTTCGCGCGCATTCGGTCCCATCAGCGCCAGCACCGCGTAAGCCGAGGTCACGTCGGTGACGGTGACGTGGGCGCCCGGTGAGGTGTTCCTGCGGATCCAGTCGGCGTCGTGCACCGCCTGCGCCGATCCGGTGACGATGAGGAACCGGTCGACGGCGAGCCGCATCACCGTGAGGTCGCTTTCATAGCCGCCCCGTGCGTTGAGCATGCCCGTATAGACCGACCGGCCGATCTCGACATCGACGTCCGCGGCGCAGATGTGGTTGAGCGCCTTCGCTGCGTCGCGCCCCTGCACAAGCAATTTTGCAAATGAGGTTTGATCAAATATCCCAGCAGCTTGTCGCGTCGCGTTCATTTCCCGCTTTACCGCCTCATGCCAGTTCTGCCGGCCGAAGGCATAGTCCGTTTCCGGTATCTGGCCAGCTTCGGCGAACCAGTTCGCGCGCTCCCAGCCCATCTTCGAACCGAAGCATGCACCCTTGGAGGCAAGCCGGTCGTAGAGCGGCGAGCGCCGGAATGGACGCGCCGTGTGCAGCTCACGGTTCGGCCATGGCATGGCATAGTGCAGTCCGAGCGTTTCCTTCACCCGGTCGTGCAGCCAGCGCGGGTTGTTGTTGAAGCTCGCGAAGCGGCGAATGTCGACCGGCCAGAGATCCATCGTCGGAGCACCGTTGACGATCCATTCGGCAAGGGCGCGCCCGGCGCCGCCGGCGCTGGCGATGCCCATGGAGTTGAAACCCGCGCCGACATAGAAATTCCGCAGTTCCGGTGCCTCGCCGAGAATGAAATTATTGTCCGGCGTGAAGCTCTCCGGCCCATTGTAGAATTTCCTGACCTCGGTCGTTTCGAGCTTCGGCACGCGCACGAGCGCGTTCTGCATCAGGATCTCGAACTGATCCCAGTCGTCGGCGAGCAAGGCGAATTCGAAATCGTCGGGAATGCCGTTCATGCCCCAGGGCTTGGCTTCCGGCTCGAAGCCGCCCATGACGAGACCGCCGACTTCCTCCTTGAAATAGATGTAGCCGTCCGGGTCGCGCAGCACCGGCAGGTCCGGATGCACCCCCTCGATCTTGCCGGTAACGATATACATGTGCTCGGCCGAGTGCAGAGGCACCGTCACGCCGCACATCTGCCCGACCTTGCGCGCCCACTGGCCGGCGCAATTGACGACGATTTCGGCGGTGATGTCCCCCCGATCGGTCTCGACGCCACGGATCGCCCCGTCCTTAACCGCGATGCCCGTCACACGCACGCGCTCGACAATGCGCGCACCGCGGTTGCGCGCCCCCTTCGCCAGGGACTGGGTGAGGTCCGTCGGATTGGCCTTGCCGTCTCCGGGAAGCCAGGCGGCTCCGACGAGATCGTCCACCGCCATCACCGGCCAGAGATCGGCGGCTTCGCGCGGAGAGATCACCTCGACGGCCACCCCTTGCGCCCGGGCCGAGGCTGCGGTCCGCTTCAGCACGGTCAATCGATCGCTCGTGCGCGCAACGGCGAGCGAACCGCAATTCTTCCAACCGGTCGCAAGGCCCGTCTCTGCCTCCAGCTCGCTGTAGAGCTGCGTCGAATAACGGATGAGGCCGGTCATATTGGCATGGCTGCGCAGCTGGCCGACGAGGCCGGCGGCATGCCAGGTGGTCCCGCCGCTGAGTTGCCCCTGCTCCAGCAGGACCACATCGGTCCAGCCGAGCTTTGTGAGATGATAGGCGACGGAACAGCCTATGATGCCGCCGCCGACGATGACGACCCGTGCCTGTGTTGGAAATTCCTGCGCCATGAACCGACCTCCCAATGGACTGGTGTCAGCATAGCCGGAAAGTCACAGAAGGCAACACAATATGCCACAAAATGCAACATCACCCTGTGGCAACGACGACGCGCGGTCCTTTCCGCTCGAGGGCTTCCGAGATCGTCGGAGGGGGTGGCGTATCCACGATCACACCGGCCGCCTGATGGAACCCGGGAATTCGAAGGGGCGTCAACCGTCCGAATTTCGAACTGTCGAGGACGAAATAGGCCTTGCCGGCCATCGCGATCATGCGCGAGCGCTGCTCGGCGCCGTTACGGGTGAAGTCGGTAACCTCGCCGTCAGGAGAAAGCCCTCCCCCGCCGAGAAAGGCGATGTCCACTCGGAAGCGGCCGATTGCCTCCAGCGCGTCGAGGCCCACTGCCGCCTCCTCGGCAGGGTCGATCTCGCCGCCCAGCATGTGCACCCGGACTTGCGACTGGCGGCACATATGCAGCGCGATGGCGAGGCCGGTGGTGCAGACGGTCAGGTCACGCAGACCGCTTAGTGCGTGTGCGACGGCCAGTGTCGTCGTGCCCGAGTCGAGAAAGACCACCATGCCGTCCTTCACCAGTTCGGCCGCCTTACGACCTATCGCCGCCTTTGCCGCGGCGTTTTCCCCGCTTCGCTGGACCAGTGCGGGCTCAGTTGCCTCGAACAGGGTGGCGCCCCCATGCACGACATCGAGCTGGCCGCGATCGGCCAGATACTTCATGTCCCGGCGGATCGTTTCGCGCGAGACGTCGAAATAGGCGGCAAGCTCGGCAATGCTCACCGAACCTTCGGAAGCGACGCGCCTCAATATTTCTTCATGGCGGCGGGGCGCAAGCGCCCGGGTGTTCGGCAATTTGGACATGCGGACAATGTTGCAATATTTGTGGCTCGCCGCAAGAGATGTCGCGGACGTGATGCAGAACGGCTGCGATGCCGCCAATTAATTTGCGATATGTGATGTTTTGTGGAGCGGGAGACAGGCGGGCGCGGCGAAACTGACGTTACGCGGCCTGCACGACGGTGACGGCAATCATATGGAAGACGTCGGCCGCACTGCAGCCGCGCGAAAGGTCGTTGGCCGGTCGTGAAAGTCCTTGGAGGATAGGGCCGATCGCCGTCGCGCCGCCGATCCGCTGGGCGATCTTGTAGCCGATATTGGCCGCGTCCAGGTTCGGGAACACGAAGACGTTGGCCTCCCCGCGCAGCGCCGAATGCGGCGCCTTCGTCAGACAGACGGCCTCGACGAAGGCGCTGTCGAACTGCAATTCGCCGTCGATGATGAGATCGGGCTCGGCGTGCCGCGCCATGCCGGTTGCCTCGACGACCTTGGAGACGCGCTCGTGTGCGGCGCTGCCGCCTGTCGAGAAAGAGAGCATCGCAACTTTCGCCCGCTCTCCGGCAAGCTTTTCATAGGACTTGGCCGACATGCGCGCGATATCGGCGAGACCGGCCGCGTCCGGGTCCACGACCAGACCGCAATCGGCAAAAACGAAGGCGCCCTTCCTGGCGTGATGGGGCTCGCAGAGCATCATGAGAAAGAAACTGGAGACGAGCCCGACGCCGGGCGCCCTGCCGATCACCTGCAGCGCGGCGCGAACCGTGTCTGCGGTCGTCGCCACCGCGCCGCCGACAGTCCCGTCGGCTATTCCTTCGCGCACCATCATCGCGGCGAAGGTCAGCGGTGAGAGGACGGCCGCCCGAGCCGCCGCCTCGTCAACGCCTTTGCTCTTTCTTCGCTCGAGATAGGCGGTCGCGAAGTCACCGGTAAGCGGCGAGCACGCCGGGTCCTCGATCCGGAATTCCTGCGGGATCGCGTCCAGGGCCGCGAGCCTCTGCGTGATCACCTCACGGTTTCCGATCAGCGTTATCTCCGCCAACCCTTCCCGCCTCGCCTGCACGGCGCCGGCGACGATCCGCGGGTCCTCGCCTTCCGGAAGGACGATGTGCCGCGGTGCTTTCCTTGCGGCGTCGATGATGCGATCGAGAGGTTTCATCAACTGTGCCCCAGATAGTACATGCCGGCGAGTATGAAGACGGCGATGAACAGCGTTTCGGCCACGACGAGCGCAACGGCATCTCCGCCGACTTCGAGGACGCGGCGCAGCGACGTCTTCATGCCGACGGCGACGATGCCCGCCAGCAGTGCCCATCGCGAGATCTCCATCCCGACCTCGCTTGCGAGTGCCGGCACCAGCCCGGCGGAATTGAAGCCCGCAAGAGCGAGGAACGCCAGGACGAAGCCCGGGACGAGCGGCGCGCGCTTTCCGATCGACGCGCCCTCCTGCGGAACGCTGCGCAGGACCAGCGAAAAGATGAGGACGACCGGCGCCAGCATCGTCACGCGGATGAGCTTGACGAGCGTCGCGGTCTCGCCCGCCTCCGGCGAAACCGAAAAGCCGGCTCCCACCACCTGGGCGACATCATGGATCGTGCCGCCGAAAAAGATGCCGGTGGCCTGAGCGTCAAGACCGAGATACTCGGCGACGATCGGATAGCCGATCATGGCAAGCGTGCTCAGCACGGTCACCGACAGAACGGTGAAGATCAGATTGCGCTCGGAAAACTCGTTTCGTGGCAGCACGGCGGCGATGGCCATTGCGGCCGAGGCGCCGCAAATGGCGACCGCGCCGCTGGTAAGAAGAGCGAGACGCCAGCCCCGGCCAAGAAGGCGGGCGGCCAGGAGACCGAACAGGATGGTCGCCACGATCGCCGAGACGAGCAGCAGAATGGTGCCGGCGCCCAGCCCGATCAGAAGCTCGACGCTGATACGCATGCCGAGCAGCGCCACACCGATCCTCAAGACCAGCTTTGCAGAGAGCTCGATGCCCGCGACGCAGCGTCCTTCTTCCGCCAGGAAGTGGAAGGCGATCCCCAGCAGCAGCGCCATCAGCATCGCCGGCGCCCCGTAGTGCTCCGACAGGAACTGGGCAGCCATGGCGACGGCGGCCGTCACCAGCAGACCCGGTCCGTAGGTCGACAGAACGGCCGACAGGGATTGCTTCCGTCGCTCGGTTTTGGAGATCGCGTCCATCTTTTCTTCCCGTTGAGTAAGCTCGGCGGCCATCGCCGCCGAGCGAGTCGCGCGAGCTTCTTACATATATCGCTGCGGCCGCATGTCGGCGCGATCGATGCCGGCCACGGCGACCGGCTTCTTCATCGCATCGCGCCGGAAGGGCTCGCCAAGTTCCTGGTTGAGGACGACCTCGACGAAGGTGGTGATGCCCTTGGCCTGGTCCTCGATCGCCTTTGCAAGCGCCTCGCTAAGGGCGGCCGGCGTGTCGACCGTCACGCCCTTGAGGCCGCAGCCATCTGCAACCTTGGCATAGCTCAGGTTCGGATTGAGCTCGGTGCCGACGAAATTATTGTCGTACCAGAGCGTCGTATTCCGCTTCTCCGCTCCCCACTGGTAGTTGCGGAAGATCACCATGGTGATCGCCGGCCAGCCCTCGCGGCCGATCGACGTCATCTCGTTCATCGAGATGCCGAAGGCGCCGTCGCCGGCAAAGCCGACCACCGGCACGTCCGGGCAGCCGATCTTGGCGCCGACGATCGACGGGAAGCCGTAGCCGCATGGACCGAACATGCCGGGCGCCAGATATTTCCTGCCCTGTTCGAAGCTCGGATAGGCGTTGCCGATCGCGCAATTGTTGCCGATGTCAGTGGAGATGATAGCCTCCTTCGGAAGCACGGCCTGGATCGCCCGCCAGACCTGGCGAGGCGACATGCGATCGGGCTCACGCTGGCGTGCGCCGACGTTCCACTCCGTGCCCGGATCGTCGTCTTCGTGATCCATCGACGAGAGCTGCTGCAGCCAGGCCGAGCGTGTCTGGTGGACCAGCGCCTTGCGTTCCTCGCGGTTCGCGTCGCCGGCGGCGGGCGCAAGCTGCTGAAGAATCTGCTGCGCCACCTGTTTCGCGTCACCGCAAATTCCGACCGTCACCTTCTTGGTCAGTCCGATCCGGTCGGCATTGATGTCGACCTGAATGATCGACGCATCCTTCGGCCAATAGTCGATGCCATAGCCCGGCAATGTCGAAAACGGATTGAGCCGCGTACCCAATGCCAACACGACATCTGCCTTGCTGATCAATTCCATCGCCGCCTTCGAGCCGTTGTAGCCCAAGGGTCCGACCGATAGCCGGTGGCTGCCGGGAAAGGCGTCGTTGTGCTGATAGCCGCAGCACACCGGCGCATCCAGCTTTTCCGCAAGTGCCATGGATTCCTGGATGGCGTTGCCGATGACGACACCGGCGCCGTTGAGAATGACCGGGAACTTCGCTTCCGAAAGCAGCCGCGCGGCTTGGGCGATTGCCGCAGGTCCGCCCGCCGGCCGCTCGAAGCGGACGATGCGCGGCAGGTCCACGTCGATCACATGCGTCCAGAAGTCGCGCGGGATGTTGATCTGCGCCGGTGCACAACCGCGCCATGCCTTTTCGATGACCCGGTTGAGGACTTCGGGAATGCGGCTCGGATCGCGCACTTCCTCCTGATAGCAGACCATCTCTTCGAACATCGCCATCTGGTCGACTTCCTGGAAGCCGCCCTGGCCGATGGTCTTGTTGGATGCCTGCGGCGTGACCATGAGCAGCGGCGTATGGTTCCAGTAGGCCGTCTTCATGGCCGTAATGAAACCGGTCACGCCGGGGCCGTTCTGGCCGATCGCCATCGACATCGTGCCGGTCGCACGGCTGAAGCCGTCGGCCATCATGCCGGCATTGGTCTCGTGGGCACAGTCCCAGAAGCGGATGCCCGCCTTCGGAAACAGGTCCGATACGGGCATCATCGCCGAGCCGATGATCCCGAACGCATGCTCGATACCGTGCATCTGCAGGACTTTTACAAACGCCTCTTCGGTCGTCATTTTCATGTCATGTTCCTTTCGCGTTGAGGGTAAGGCCGACCGGGCGGCTAGAGAATTTCATCCTTGAGGTAGTACCAGCGATACATGCCCCACTGGCCGAGGCGTCTGAAAGGCGTGAGCAGGCCATGGCTCGGCAGCGGCGACGTGAAGATCGGCAGATCGAGTGCGCCGCCCTTGCCCGCCACCATCTGGGCCATGCGGCGGCCGGCCTGGGCGGAATACATGACGCCGTTGCCGCCATAGCCCATGGCGTAGAACAGCGGCTGCTTCGGATCGGGCCGGAAGATCCGCGGCATCATGTCGTGGCTGACATCGACCCAGCCCCACCAGGAGTAGTCGATCCTGATCCCCTTCAGGATCGGGAACTTGCGGTAGAGCCCTTCGAGCAGCCGATCGAGATGTTTGGGGTTGACTGCGTCGCGGCCTGTGATGGCGCTGCGGCTGCCGATCTGCACGCGGCCGTCCGGCATCATCCGGTAATAGTGGCGCAGCGTGCGCGTATCGGTGAGCGGGATCCGGGTCTTGAAGTTCAGTTCGGCGCGTTCTTCCTCGGTCAGCGGGCGTGTGACGATCGAGTTCGAGAGGATCGGCATCAGCCTGTGCCGCGTCAGCGTATGCAGGTCCGGCGAGGTATAGCCCGCCGTCGCAATGCAGACGGCGCGCGCACGAACGGTGCCGCCCGGCGTAGTCAGATGATAGGCGCCGTTCTTCCAGTCGCAGCCGAGAACGGGGCTTGCCGTGTGGACCCGCGCACCGAGCTTGCGTGCCAGATTGAGATAGCCGAAGGCGAGTTTGGCCGCGTGGATGCCCATGCCGTCCGGTTCGTACATCGCCCCCCTCGCCTCCTCGTCGCGTACGAAGTCGCGGTGGACCTCATCGCGGCCGACGATGCGCGAGCGGTAGCCGAAAACCTCGTTGAGAAGCCGCGACTCGGCTTCGAGCGCCGGCATCACCTTGTCCCTATGGGCGATATAGAGGTGGCCGCCGTCCTGAGGGTCGCAGTCGATTTCGGGCGAGCGGATCAGGTCTCGGAAGAGATCGAAGGCCTCGCTGATTTCGCCATGCAGCCTTTTGGCCACATCGACGCCCCAGCGCTCGATCCATTGCGAACGCTTGAGCCGGCCGGCGGAGATCTGCGCCTGACCGCCATTGCGTGTGCTGCAGCCCCAAGCGACCCCGTTGGCTTCGAGCACCGTCGCCTTGATGCCATGCTCCTGGGCCAGATGGATCGCGCAGGAGAGCCCGGTATATCCGGAGCCGACGATAGCGACGTCGACGTCCATATCGCCTGTAACGGGCCCGTCGTCGGCAGGCGGAGCCCCGGCCGTGCCAATCCAATAAGTCGGCGCATAGTCCTTGCCATCGCCCGGATTGGGCGCGCGGATCGGATCATAGGTCGGATCGAAGGGCTTCCGCGATGCGATCGGTCTGGCCAGTTGGTGTTCCATGTCGTGATCCTGCCTAAATCACGATGATTTTGGATCGACCCAAAATCATCAACGTGATCGATTCCAAAGTTCAGAGCGGCATGCGGGGCGGAAAACCGCGTACGCTTTTCCTCATCCCGCTCTGGAGGCTCTCAGTATCTCGGCTGCGGTTCGATGAGCGGTCGGTTCTTTCGGAACGCCTGCTTGCGGACGATCTTTCCGTCGCGAAGCGTGAAGAGATCGCAGCCTTCCGCGACGATGCGCGTGCCGTCCGCATTGGTCCCCGAGAACGTCCACTCGGAGACGGCGCGATCACCGTGGACGAAGTGGCTGTGATGATCCCAATGGGCATCCCGCATTGCCGTCCATACGCCTGAGAAGGCATCGGCAATCGCCTCGGCGCCGGCGATGCGCTTGCCGCAGGCCTCCGGACCGGCAACGGCGTTGAAGACGCAATCGGCGGCGAAAAAGGCCATGACGTTGTCGATGTCGTGTCTGTTGAAGGCGTCGAAAAGCTTTGCAAGATCTTCGGCGGTCATGTCGAAATCCTTTGTTCATGCCAGGGCATGGCTTCGCCGGGCGGGCGGCCGTAGGCTCGTTGAAATGCTTGAGAAGAGGTTGTCCGGGGCGGCCGACTAGGTCCGAGCGGCTGCCGTCACACTTTGCCCTTCCAGGGAATGAGCGCCTTTTCGAGGTAGCGGATCATGAGATCGAAGGCGAAGGCGAAGACACCGATGACGACGATGCCCATGATGACCGTATCGCTGGCGAGATATTCGGCGGCATTCAGGACCATGAAGCCGAGGCCACGATGGGCGGCCACCATTTCGGCGGCGACGAGCGTGGTCCAGCCGACGCCGATCCCGATACGCATGCCGGTGAATATCTCCGGGAGGGCAGCCTTCAGGATCACATGTCCGATCACCTGGGCTCGCGTCGCGCCCATCGCGTAAGCCGCATGGATCTGTTCCGTCGAGACCGAGCGGACACCGGCCCTGGCCGCGATCGCCATCGGCGCGAAGATCGCCAGGTAGATCAGGAACACTTTCGGGAATTCACCGATGCCGAGCCAGATGATGATCAACGGCAGATAGGCGAGCGGCGGCAGCGGCCGGTAGAATTCGATGATCGGGTCGAAGAGACCGCGCACCACCCGGTTGACGCCCATGAGGATGCCGACGGGAACGGCCGTGACGAGGGCCAGCAGGAAAGCTCCGAGCACGCGGCCGAGACTTGCCAGCGTATGCTGTGCCAAAGTCGAGTTCGAGACCCCTTCCGTAAGCGCGATCACGAACTTGTCCCAGACCGCGAGCGGCGACGGCAGGAACAACGGCTTGATCCAGCCCATTTCGGTCACGAGCAGCCAGAGCGCGATGAACGCAAGGGCCGTGAGCAGGCTGATGTGGCCGCTCATGCCGTCGCCCGGCGCACCGTAAATCCTGCCCGGACGAACCGGCTTGCTCTTTGCGACACCCTCAAGCATGGAGGAGCTCCGGGTTGCCGGACTGGAGCTCGTCGCCATAGATGATGCCGAGGATTTCTTCACGCATGTCGATGAAGTCGCGGCTGGATTTGATTGCGCGTGCATTGCCGTTCTCCAGGAAGCGTTTGTTGAAATCGAGCTCGTAGGTATGGGTGATGCGGCCCGGACGGGGCGACATCACGATCAGCCTGGAGCCGAGGAACAGCGCCTCCTCGACGCTGTGGGTGATGAAGAAGAACATCTTGTTGGTGAGTTGCCACACTTCCAGCAGCAATTCCTGGATGGTCTCGCGCGTCAGCGCGTCGAGCGCAGCCATCGGCTCGTCCATGAGCAGCATCGCCGGATCGCAGGTGAGCGCGCGGGCGATGCCGACACGCTGCTGCATGCCGCCGGAGAGGTGATAAATCATGTGACGGTGGAAATCCTGCAGCCCGACAAGGGCGAGATTTCTCGTCGCCAGGTCCCGCCGGGTCGCCTTGTCGACACCCCTGAGCTTCAATCCGAACTCGGTATTGTCGATGACGTTGAGCCAGGGGAGCAGCGCGTGCTTCTGGAAGACGACCCCACGGTCGGCGCCGGGGCCGGTGATGCGGCGGTCTCCCAGCGTGATTTCCCCGTCGCTCGGCGCCATGAAGCCCGCCATTAGGTTGAGGAGCGTGGTCTTGCCGCAGCCGGACGCACCGAGGGCGACGACGAAATCGCCGCTTTTGATTTCGAGATTCACGCCCTTGAGCGCGATGACCGCCTGGTCCGAATAGAGACCGGGATAGGTCAGACTGACATTGCTGACGTTGAGCGTTTCCATGTCGCAGGCCTTCCTGGAAAGTGCTGTGTCGAGGGTATCAGCGGCGCTCCTGACCGCGCACGGCGCGCGGGCGGGAGCGCGCGTCGTCTGCTACTTGGAGACTTCTTTCGCGTAGGCGCTGTTGACGAAGGGCGCGTAGTCGTCGAGCGCGGTGTCGATCTGTTTCTGATCGACCAGAAACTTGGCGCTCGCCTCAAGCGCTCGGACAGCGCCGCCGCCGAGCCACTTATCGGAGACCTGTTCGTCGGCGGTCGGGAAGGACAGGAGGTTCAGAGCCTGGACGATACCCTCGGCGTCGCCGCCGATCAGCTTGACCATGCCCTGGACCTGCGGCGAGTCAGCCTTCCAGCCGCTGCCGTTCGCCTTGTAATCGGCGTAAGCGTCCGCGAGCACCTTGGTGAAGGCGGCCATGAATTTGGGGTTTTCCTCGGCCCATTCCTTGTCGGCCACGAGCCCGTCGAAGGTCGGCACGCTCGCCGCGCCGATAGCCTCGGAATCGGAGATGACCTTGCCGCTCTTCAGGAGCTCCGATAGCGCCGGCGGCCAGACATAGGCGGCATCGATATCGCCGCGCTGCCAGGCAGCAACGATCTGCGGCGGCTTCATGTTGAGGATGTTCACTTCCCTCGGATCGGTTTTCCAGACCTGTTCGAGGCCGACCAGCAGATGGAAGTGCGAAGTCGAGACGAAGGGAACGCCGACATTCTTTCCCTTCAGGTCTTCCGGCTTTTCGATGCCGGATCCCTCTCGGGCGACGAGCGCTTCCGACTTGCCGATATTGTCGAGGATCCAGAAGAGTTCGAGCTCGACGCCGCGGGACGCTGCGGCTGTCGTTCCGGTCGAGCCGATGACGCCGATCGGCACGTTTCCGGAGGCGAGCGCCGTCGAAATGTCACCGCCGGAGCTGAACTGGCGCCAATCGATCGTATAGCCGGCTTCCTTCGCTGCGGCATCGAAACGTCCGTCGGCAATCGCCGAGATGAACGGTCCGACGATCTGCTGGTAGCCCACGACGACGCTGGTTTCCGCCTGGGCGGCGAAGGAGGTCAGGACGCCGGCGGCGATGGCCACGGCTCCGGACAAGCGCTTGAAACTTCTAAGGTGGATCATGTCGTTACCCTCTTTGGTTATGTCGCCCCGCTTGTTGCGGGGTCGCGCCGTACATTGAATGACGGTCTTTGCTTGCCGAATAGAAATAGGCCCACGCCTCGGATTGCCTTATATCCAGATAGGAAGTTAGATGAGTCCAGTTGGACGAGGTGAACAATGGCGGGCTCGACCGTCTCCGAAACGATCTTCTTCCTCGACCGGGCCAGCCAGACGGGCCTGCAGGCGCAGATCCGTGAAACGATCGTTTCGGCGGTATTGTCGGGCCGCCTGGCGCCGGGCGCCCAATTGCCCTCCAGCCGCAAGCTCGCGGCCTATCTGAATATTTCGCGGATCACGGTAACGCTCGCCTATCAGGAACTCGCTTCCCAGGGCTATGTGGAGGCGGCGAACCGGAGCGGCTACCGTGTCGCCGGAAAACCCCCGACGACAGCCATCGCGATGCAGGACGCCCATGCTGCGGCCGATGCGATCGACTGGTCGGCCAAGTTGCGCTCGACCTTCATCGTCGCCAAGCAGATGCGTAAACCCCTGGACTGGCGAGCCTATCCTTATCCGTTCCTCTACGGTCAGATGGACCCGTCGCTGTTCGACCTCACTGCCTGGCGCGACTGCGCTCGACGGGCGCTGGCGCGCGAGGATTTCGAGCTGATGGCGGGCGACTTCGCGGCGGCGGACGACATCCAGCTTGTCAACTATATCTGCTCGCGCACGCTGCCGGGCCGCGGCATCCGCGCCAATCCCGATGAGATTCTGGTGACGGTGGGCGCGCAGAACGCTCTGTGGATCGTCATCCAGCTCCTGTTGCGTCCGGGCTCCCATGCGGTCTGCGAGAATCCCTGCCATCCCGACATGAGTGCATCGCTTCGCCTGAGCGGCGCCGGGATCACCTTCGTCGACGTGGACAGGGACGGCCTGCCGCCGGCCGCGCTTCCGGAAAAGATCGATGCCGTGTTCGTCACGCCCAGCCATCATTCGCCGACCGGCGCGACGATGCCGATCGAGCGGCGGGCGGCCTTGCTCGAGGCGGCCGCCTCCAAGGACTTCATAATCGTCGAGGACGATTACGAGTTCGAGATGAGCTTTCTGGCGCCCCCCTCCCCGGCCCTCAAGGCCTTCGACCGCAGCGGGCGGGTCTTCTACATCGGCAGTTTCTCCAAGTCGCTGTTTCCCGGCCTGCGCCTCGGCTATCTGGTGGCGCCGGCTGCCGTGATCCGGGAGGCGCGGGCACTACGGGCCTTGATTTTGCGGCATCCGCCGGGACACCTTCAGAGAACCGCCGCCTATTTTCTGGCGCTCGGACACTATGATGCCGTGCTGCACCGCATGCGCGAGGAGTATCATCGCCGCCACATCATCATGGACGCCGCCCTCCGGGATGCCGGGTTGAAGATCGCCGGATCCGCGGCTTTCGGCGGCACGTCCTTCTGGATCGAGGGACCGGAAGGTCTCGATGCGGACTTGCTGATGAACGTTTTACGTAAGGACGGCGTGCTGATCGAATCCGGATCGCCCTTCTTTCCGAAGGATGACGGACCATGCCGTTTCTTCCGCATGGGCTACTCGTCGATCGCGCGCAACCGCATAGCGGACGGCGTGGCTCTGACTGCGGCGCGGATCGCGGAGCGGGGCTAGGATGAATTTCCAGACGACCCCTTTTTGTCACTCACACTTGATCAACTGCTTTCCGGAGCCCCTAGCTGTTCGCATCGGCTTCGATTACAGCGTCGGCAGAGGCGCGCGGAGACTCCCGGGGGCAAATTGTGCCCGATGCCGCCTTTAAGGACGCGGTGGGAGCAGGTCATGACAGACCGTTTCTTCATGGTGCCGGGGATCAGCAGGATGTCCGGCGGCCGCTGCAGCAGCCAGGCGTGCCCCACTTGCATTGGAGTTGCCTCCAACCGGCGCGACTTCGGAGCGCGTTTCAGCCTGTAGCGGGTTGAAGCCGCCCAGCGGGAACCAGGGGCATTAGCCGGATCGACGAAGCAGCCACCCGGGGCAATCATAGTCTTTCTCGTTTATTTGTAACATTTGATGTTGCGCATGATGCTGGGCGTTCTATACTCGCGGCCCGAACGAGATTCAGAGCGAGATAGTAGAATGGAACGTGTCGTGGACGCGGTAATCGTGGGCGCGGGTGTTGCGGGTCTAAGCGCCGCTTTATTCCTCGGCAGAGCAGGCAGGACCGCTATCATATTCGATGGAGGCACAACCCGGATCGAAAGCGTTGAGGAAGTCCGCGAGTACCTCGGCTTCGATGGGTTGCCGCCCCAGGAGCTGCTTGCCCGAGCCAGCGCTGAGGTCCAACAATACGGGGTCGAGATCATACGCCAGCGAGTAAAGTCGGTAACTCCACGCGCCGACGGCCTTTTCGAGGTGCATCACGGCCATTCGGTAACGATGGCTCGCACCGTTGTTCTTGCAACCGGACTGATCGACAAACTGCCGCCGCTTTCAGGGTTGCCCAAGGTCTGGGGAAGAGATCTTCGTGTCTGCCCATGCTTCGATGGTTATGAGGTGCAAGGAAAGCGCTTCGTGGTCTTCGGAGTGCCCAACAGGCTGGTCCACATGGCATCATGGGTGTGGATGTGGTCTCGCGACGTGACCGTGGTTTCGGAGCATGCGTTCACCGACGTCGATCTCTGTCGCCTGCGACTTTTGGAGATCGAGGTGATTGCCGACGAGGTGACGGGCTTGGTTCACGGAGGCGAGCGACTTGAAGCGCTCACGACACGCAAGGGGAAATCGATCGCCTGCGACGCCGCCTGGATTGCTGCTGACATGGTCGCGGCCTCCGATCTCGCAGCTAGCCTATGTGATGTTGACGACATGGGCTTGGCTCGGGCCGACAGCGCCGGACGGACAAGCCGACCGGGGATTTTTGCCGTCGGAAACGCCGCCGATCCCGCCGCTCATCTCGCTCACGCGTCCGCTGCCGGCACCAATGTTGGCCCGCATGTCGTCATGTATCTGCTGGAGAGAGAAATAGAGCGGCGAACGGCCAATCAGAGGAATGGCGGCTCGGCTGACATCTCACGAAGAGCATCATGAGAACCGACAGCCGCTTGTCCCGCATGCTCCACGTCCTGCTGCACATGGCCCGCCATGATCGCCCATATACATCCGAGCATATCGCCGGAATGCTTCAGACGAACGCCGTTGTCGTTCGTCGGACCATGGCTGGCTTGCGCGCCAACGGCTATGTTCGATCTGTCACTGGACAGGGGGGCGGTTGGACGATTGCCTGCGACCTCAACAAAACGACCTTGCTGGATATTCATCGGGCAGTCGGCGGCCGTCATATCTTCGCGATTGGCCTTGACAACGACAATCCATCCTGCGCGGTCGAACGGGTCGTCAACAGCGCAGTCGCGGATGCGCTCGATCGAGCCGAACGGCTGCTGATCGGCAGATTGGGCGAGGTCACACTCGCCGAGTTGGCGGAACAGTTCGATGCCATCTGCCACGCCGAACTCAAACAGTAGCGCCATCGGAGGATGTCCGTTTCATGGTCTGAGACTCGGCCCGAAGCCGTTGTTAAAACTTCCTGCGGCCGACGCGACACCGACGTTACCCTGCTGTCACGCCGGCATCCCACCGATATAGCGCATCGGGCATCTTCTCCTGACAGTCGGTTCCGTCCGTCTCACGAATCCTGACGAAGCCGTTTCGCTCGTAGAAGGCAATCGCATCAACATTCGCCTGGAAAACCCAGAGCTGAAGATGGTCGAAATGGTCCTGCGCCTTCGCAATCAGCTTCCGGCCGATCCCGCGGCCCGTATAGCCAGGCAGGAGGTAAAGATGTTCCACCCAACCTTGCTTGAAGGCGCAGAAGCCGACGACCAACTGCTGTTCGTCAGCCACCCACACATCGCAGTCTCGGAACACGATGTTGCGGAAGTAGGCCTTGTCTTCCTCAAAGGTGTGCAGATCTGGCAAGTAGGAGAGAAAGGCTTGGCGCGACCTCCGGAATACAGATGCCACAGCCTCTGGTTCAGTAGATCTAGCTCGACGAATCTTGATGCTGCACGGATCTGAACTCATCGCTTATGAATTTACCCTCGGTCTGGATGGGCGATCGACCCTCTGAGAATCGCGCTATCGATGTTCAAGTCAGTGTCGATGGTTTAGGGGCATTCATCGACGCCAGCAGAGCCGCCATGGCTGAAACCTCTTCGGGCAGTCCGAACCGCCCTGGCGGCCTGTCGGCAGTAAGCGGCTCCATTTGCCCCTGTCCAAGGGGCATTCGTTGTCTCCAGGCCCGGTTCCCCGTCCAAGGTCACGACGTCAGACGCTCCCTATCAAGTCTTAACAGTCGGGTCACGTTCGCGCCTCCGGCGCATGTGAAATCTGCGGTTGGCAGGTACGACTTCTCGACGAGCTCGCTGATCTCGTCGAAGTCTTCCGCCGAGAGAAACTGGTGCGTCGCCAAAACCGACGTGCACCAGATCTCGAAGTTGCGCGCAAGGTCTTCGCATTTCGCCGCTCTCAAGGTGAACATGCGGTGTCCTTGAAGAGGTGCAGCGCCGCATATTGCAGGAGCATAATGGTCTTGCCGTCGCGGATCCGGCCGTCGGCGATCATCCTCAGCGCCTCTTCGATTGTCGGCTCCAGACGTTCGATGTCTTCGCCTTCGTCCGGGTCGCCACCGCCCTCCGACACTTGATCAGCGGCCGAATAGGCTCCGACAAAGAAGTGAAGCCGTTCCGTCACCGACCCAGGGCTCATGAACGCTTCGAACACCTGACTGACATCGGTGACGCGGTATCCGGTCTCCTCCTCCACCTCCGCCTTGATCCGCTCTTCCGGTGTTGCCTTGTCCAGAAGGCCAGCGGGTGTCTCGATCAGAAGATCGTCATACCCGTTGACGAAGGCAGGATAGCGGAACTGCCGGGTGAGCAAGACCTTTCGGCGCTGCAAATCGTAAAGCAGGATCGTCGCGCCATTGCCGCGATCGTAGGTCTCCCTGCTCTGTCTCTGCCATTCTCCGTCCGTCCGACGGAAGCTGAAGGTCGTCTTCTTCAGGACATACCAGTCGTCCGACAGGGTGGTCACCTGCTCAACCCGAATCCGATCTGCAACCGACATACACGTTCTCCATCACATGCTGCACGATATTGCATGATATTTGTGTTCGTGCAATATGCGGAGCATAGGCGACGGACGCATCATGGCGGGCGCGTTAAGGCGAGCTTCTACGTTCGGGAAATTCCTGCAGTCACTTCCGAGGCTGCATTGCAGACCGCCACGGGCTGGAGCTAGGGATTCAATTGCAGCGGTTATTGCCAAGTTTGCACTATCTAAAAAGGAAGCTTCCACATGCTGACCACTGAGCGCAAGGCGCTGCTCCTCGACGCCCTCGGCAAGGAAGGCCGGATCGTCGCGAAAGAGTTCAGCCAGAAGCTGGGCCTATCCGAGGACACGATCCGGCGAGACCTTCGGGAGCTTGCTGGCGAAGGACTACTTCAACGCGTGCATGGCGGTGCTCTCCCCGCCTCCAAGGCACTCAAAGACCTTTCCACGCGCCGAAATGTGTCCGTCAACGACAAGGCCGAGATCGCCAAAGTCGCCGCCGGCATGGTCAAGGAAGGACAGATCGTCTTCCTGGATGGAGGCACGACGACAATCAGGCTCGCGCGCGTCCTCCCAAAGGCCTTGAAGGCGACGGTTGTGACCCATAGCCCAGACGTCGTAACCGCTCTTCTTGACCATCCGGGGGTGGATGTGGAGCTTATCGGCGGTCACATCTACAAGCATTCGAACGTCTCCGTAGGCGCCGTCGCCATCGAAGCAATCTCGCAGATCCGGGTGGATCTCTACTTCATGGGCGTGACCGGTATCCATGTAGAGCACGGCCTGACGACGGGAGACCGCGAGGAGGCGGCGGTGAAGCGGGCGATCTGCCGGCAGGCTGCGGAGACGGTCGTGCTTGGCTCGAGGGAAAAGCTCGGTGCCGTCTCCGCGTACAGCGTCGTTGGCTTCGATGACGTCGACGGGCTTATTGTGAGCAGGAAGTGTTCCGAGGATCTGCTCACCCCTCTTCGCGATCTAGGCATGCAGATCATATCGTCGTAAGCAGGATGGCGGACAGTGGCAGAAATGAAGGCTCATCCCTGTCGCAAGAATCGTCGCTTCATGGCCAAAACAGCCAGTTTCCAAGCTAAGCTGGGAACCCGTCACGCCATCTCAAGATGCGAGGATTCCATTCTCTGCGTGATAAGCGGCGCGGGAGACTTCGAATGCGGGTGGGAAGCGTTAAGTCGCCGAGCCACGATGTCGTGGTTGAGCCACAGGACGGGACCGGAGGGTTCGGAAGATTCGCCGAAAATCAGCTGCCCGGTTGCCTTCACAACGAGACCGCTCAGGAGATCGCTGATCATCAACTTGCTATCCCGATGCATCCGGGTGATCTCGTTGGACGTGCCGATGGTCAAATCGGCCTGTGCCTGGCTGTTTGCCATGGGCCATGCCGAAAACTCATAGAAGGGGCGCATGACCTCGCTGGCCTGCATGTCGGTGATTTTCCGGAACACATCCTTCATGGTTAAGCCGTCTGCCAGAAGCTGCTCGCAGGCCTGCCACTGTTCGTCTGCCCATTGGCCACCGTTTTCTTTCTTCAACGCAAGCAGCAGCGGTATCAGGGGCAGCTCGATACCCGTGAACACATCGGACGAATTGGTCCGGATTTCGGGACAGTTATAGACAGTTGCCTTGATGCCTTTCGCCCAGGCTTCCTCTGCAATGCCTTCGAGCCGCATCTTGGCATAACCCTGGGTGTAGTTGGTGTAGGTCTGCCAACGATAGCTTCCGTCAATGAGGATCGCCGATCCGTGGTAACCATAGGCCGTATATCGAATTTGACCTCCCGAAGCCTCCACGCGCTCGCGGATCGCCGCGCTGAAATCTATGAGATGGCGAAAGGTGTTTGCGGAGACGTCGTCAAAATTCTGCAGGATGAGTTTTCCCATATCACTGTCGAGCAAGGTCTGCGACGACATGTGGCGGGTTCCGGTTCCCTTGTAGATTCGATTGGCGACGACCAAAAATACCTTCGCCTTCGGGATGCCTCCGGCCATCGTGTGGGCGAAGAAAACATTGCGGCCAGCGGCGATCATTCCGTCGAGAACGGTCATGACCTTTGCAAGCGACTCCGTAAAACGCGCAGTGGCGATGTCGCGGCATTGCCTCACATAGTCCCAGTCGAGCTTGTCGTGTTCCCAGCTCTCAAGCGTCATCTTTGCCAGGAGATCGGCGGGAGTTGGGCCGTCTGCGGGCGCATCGAGATCGAAACCCGCCATAAGAGGTATGTTGATGATCCTGCCGCCCAGCCGGGCCTCCGCTGAAGACAGTTCCTCGGCGTCGAGCGGCCGAAGCGCGTTGTTCTCGTCGCGCCGCCCGACGGTGATCCCCACAATCTCCATGCCAGCCCGCCGGGCTTCCTCGAGCAAACCGGTGGCGTATCCGCGGCCGAACAGTTCGCCGAAGAGTACGAAAACATCGCCTTTACGGAAGACCGTGTTCTTGGAAAGACGATTCAGTGCAACCGGATTTTCCATGCTGTCAGCTCTTTGATTCGTGTGTCGTCGAGCAATGGCTCATACGAGCTTCGCAAAGACATGACCGCACTGGCACCGAATCGGAACTCATTTTCGGTGACCGTTCATTTCAAAACGTGAAGTCGGTCCCTGCTGTTCCTACAATGCGGCGAAATGCCGGGGCTGTTAGAGATCGGCGCGCCGATACCGAAACGATTGCGGTTTTCGGCGTCACGTCCGTGTGGATCGAGGGGCCGGAAGGTCTCGATGCGGACCTGCTGATGAACGCTTTGCGCAAGGACCGCGTGCTGATCGAATCCGGGTCCCCCTTCTTCCCGCAAGACGACGGACCGTGGCTACTCGTCGCTTGCGCGCAACCGCATAGGCGACGGCGTGGCCCTGACCGCGGCGCAGATCGCGGAGCCGGGGGTAGGATGAATCTTGCAGCTTCGGGTGGGGGGGCCGGCAGAGGACCGTCTGCTGACAAGCTAACTGCTCGAAAAGTGGACCTCGAAATCTTTTCAAACATCCACTGGCGTTCAACATCGCCCGCGGCTCAGTTCAGCTCGTATTTTAACTATCTCGACGAGCACTTACGGGTTTGCCTACTCATCGGTCGAGGGCTCCTTTCTGAAAGTGCTGATCCGGATACCGTCACCAAACAACGTTGGCGCGAATGACGAGATAATCCTCCGTTCATTCAACAATAAAGCGATTTGTTCGTTGATCGGATCTCTGTCGATTCTTGGAGACTTTCCATAGGTGGCTATGTCGCGGTAGGGCCATGGGCATCAAGAACTATCTAATCGAAGGCAGCTCGGGTACTGGAAAGACGTCTGTCGCTACCGAACTGGAGCGGCGGGGCTACCATGTCGTCCATGGTGACCGCGTTTTGGCCTATGTCGGCGACCCCCGAGACAGGCCAGGCGCTCGCAGGACCACCCGAAGGCGCAGACCGCATCGCTTGGGGATTCGCGCACTGGATCTGGTCTGTCGAGAAGGTCCGAGCTATTGCTGGCGACACCACCCATCCCGCCACGTTCTTTTGTGGCGGCTCGCGCAATTTCCACAAATTCCTGGACCTGTTCGATAAGGTTTTCGTGCTCGACATCGACGTTGAGACGTTGAACCGACGACTGGATGGGCGGCCGAATGAGCCGGGTTTCGAGCCGGCCGAGCGGGCCCTGGTACTCCGCTATCATCGTAACCGGGAGTATCTTCCTGCCGGCATTAATGTCGACACGGCGTATAGGGTCCCAAGTGTCGTCGACGACATCCTCGCTAAACTCACCTGAAGCCGGCAGGTTTGTGATAGGGAGGGAAGCAACTGATTGTCGCGAGAAAGCCGCTAGCTGCCGTACGGCTCACCGGCGGCGGTGTCGGCTTCACCGGCCTTTCTGGCCGACACGGCGCGCAAAGCAGACGCCGTTCGCATTTTGCGGTACGCACAGAGGATTGACAGGTTTACTCAGGCGCAACCTCAAGCCGCTGTTTCAGAAGCCAGTCCCAGAGCTCGGGATCGTTCACGGCGGCCCGCTCGACGCTCGAGTGGTCCACGCCCTCCAAAACACTCAGACGAGCATTACGCTTCAGACCCACAAGCCGCTCATAAAGCACGACTGAATCCGACAAAGGGATGACTTGATCGTTCGTGCCGTGGAACACCCAGAAGGCTGCCTTTTCATTTGTTCTGCTAAGGTAGTGGCGATTGCCGCCGCCGGCGATCGGAACGACAGCGGCGAATGTTTCGGGAAACTGTTCTGCCATGGCCCAAGCAGCGAAAGCGCCGCGGCTGAACCCCATGACATAGACACGCGCGCGATCGACGCGATACTTCGACAAAACCTCGTCGAGCGCCGCCTCGACTTTCTCGATCGGATAAAGCAGCTCTTCACTCGGATTCTGAGGTGAAAACACCAGGAAGGGGAATTTCTTTCCCTCCTCGATCAATTTCGGAATGCCACTCGATCTGACTTTCTCGATATCGGTCCCGCCCTGATCGCCGCCGTGTAGCCACACAACAAGCGGATACGCGTTGCGGGAGGACGCATAGTCGTCCGGCGTGTAAATCAGATAGTTGAGATCATTCTTTATGCTGGTGCTCGATCTCGCTGCCAACTGCTCTGCATGCGCCACGCCTGCACTGCACATTCCGATTACGGCCGTGAAAGCCAGTGCCATGATGTTCCGCGTCATTCGACCACCTGCTTCATGATGTTGTGCCTGCAAGCATCAAATGGAACCGAAAAACCAGAACTCAAGCCTGCCTACCCCGGGGATGGAACCGTCGCCTCGGGGAAGGATTGTCGCGGAAAGCCGCGGCAATCCCGGAAGCGCGACCTGACAGCCCGGTTGTCGAGTGAAGAATTACCTCCGGCGTGGGAGCAATCACTGGGTCAGGCCGTTCTCTCCTTCTCGTAGAAGGGCAGACAGTGCCGCTACATTTCCTCGATCGAATCCACCCGGTCCGGATAGAACGCCATGTGGTCTTTGATTTCACGGACCGCGTCATGCGGGTCCTCATAGGTCCAGACGGCGTTCTTCGAGCGCTCGCCACCGGCTGCGATGCTGTAATAGGACGCTTCGCCCTTGTAGGGGCAATAGGTCCCATGATCGGTGCGCGCAAGCAGCGACATGTCGACGTCGCTGCGGGGGATGTATTGCACTGGCGGATAGGACGCCTCGCGCAATGTGAGCGCGTCGCGCGTATCGGCCACGACGCGGCCATCGAGCTTGACGACGACGCGTCCGGGATTGCGCTCGACAGTGATTGGATGGTCGGGGCCTGGAATTCTGATCGGCTTGTCTGACATGAGCCTTCGCCTTCAGGTGGTTGCACCGCCTTTTAGATAGGGTCACGCCGCCCGCTCCCCAAGGGCCGCATCGCCTCGACGGGCTTGGACGGCTTCCTGTCCGGCCAAAACAAATCATGAAACATCTAAGATTGGAAAGAGTTGGAGCGTGATGCGGGCGGACACGGGCATGAGCCTTTCCTTGATCCCGCTCGAGGTCGAGCCAGATTGGAGATGCCAGCAGATGGTTACGAGAACAGGCGGGTGCCTTTGCGGTGCGCTGAGATATGAGGTGAGCGGAGAACCTTTGCGGGTGGGACTTTGCCATTGTGCGGACTGCCGCAAGGAAAGCGGCTCTTCTTTCGTGACCTTCGCCGTCTGGCCCACCCGGGCTTTCAAAAGCTCCGGCGAGGTCAAGATATTCGCCGGCCGTGGCTTTTGCCCCCATTGCGGATCGCGGCTCTTCAACCCGGGAGAAGAGGAAACCGAAATCCGCGTCGGTTCACTGGACGACGCCCCGGCCGCTCTCAATCCCGAATACGAGATCTGGGTTATCCGGCGCGAGAGCTGGTTGCCTCACCTTCCGGTGCCGCAATATCCGGGAGACCGAAGCTCCAGCTGATATTTTCTCGTGCGCTTATTTTTATTGGTATGTGTATTTTTTAAAATTGACGCGCGACAAGTTTTGTGATGTTTACTCCCTGCCAAGGTCAGGGACGGGAGGGCCTGCCTGCCTGGTTGCAAACGTTGAAGGCCCGCCGTTTCCAAGGGAGGAAACCATGAACATGCCCCGCATTCTCAAAACGCTCGTCGCCGGCACAGCGCTCTCCTTGCTGGCATCCGGCGCCTTCGCCGACGGCATCGGCGCATCGCTCCTGACCCAGCAGCACCCGTTCTACATCGAGCTTGCCGAGGCGATGAAAGCCGAAGCCAAGGAGAAGAACGTCGCGCTCGAAGTGGCCATCGCCAATCAGGACCTCAACAAGCAGCTCGCCGACGTCGAGGACTTCATCGTCAAGGGCGTTGATGTCATCGTCATTTCGCCTGTCGACAGCCAGGGCGTACGCGCCGCCATCGCAAAGGCGGAAAAAGCCGGCATCAAAGTGATCACGGTCGACGTTCCGGCGAATGGCGCGACGGTGACGTCGCATATCGGCACCGACAATTTCACCGGCGGCGTGAAGGCAGGCGAGCTCATGGCCGAGGTTCTCGGCAACAAGGGCAAGGTCGCCATTGTCGACTATCCGACGGTTCAGTCGGTCGTTAACCGCGTCAACGGTTTCAAGGAAGCAATCGCCAAGCATCCGGAAATGGAAATCGTCGCGGTCCAGACCGGCATCACCCGCGCTGAGGCCCTCGCCGCCGCACAGAACATGCTTCAGGCCAACCCCGACATTACCGGCATTTTCGGCTTCGGCGACGATGCCGCCCTTGCCGCGGCCGTTGCCGTCAAGGCCGCCGGACTGGAATCGCAAGTCAAGGTCATCGGCTTCGACGGGATGAAGGAAGCACGCGATGCCGTCGACGCCAATCCGGTGATGGTCGGCGTGATCCAGCAATTCCCCGACCAGATGGGCAAGCAGGCGATCGACACCGCGGTAAAGGTCGTCGCCGGCGAGACGGTACCGGCCGAGCAGCCGATCGTACCGGGCGTCTACACCCGGAAATAGGTCCCTCCCAGGACGGCCGCCGCCATCGGGCGGCGGCATACCACGGGCGTATCCGGCGCATGGTGCCGGATACGCTCCGGTCGGCTGAAGGAGGCCCGCCATGCATGGTTCCGCTGCGGATACCATTCTCAAGATCACCGATGTCACCAAGGCCTTCGGGCCGGTCGCCGCCCTGAAGGCGATGAGGCTCGAAGTCCGGCGCGGCAGGGTGCATACGCTGCTCGGCGAAAACGGCGCCGGCAAATCGACATTGATGAAGATTCTCGCGGGCGTGCACGGGGCGACGTCGGGAGAGATCGTTCTCGACGGTCAGGTCTACCGGCCCGCCAACCCCCAGGAGGCCGCCTCGCTCGGACTGGCGATCGTCTTCCAGGAATTGAGCCTCTGCAACAATCTGACGGTCGCTGAGAACATCCTCGCCACGCGCGAGCCGCGCCGTTTCGGCTTCATCAACGACAAGGCGCTCGTCGCACAGGCGCACCGGATCGTAGCCGACCTCGGACTTCCCATCGACGTGACGGAGAAGGTCGGCAATCTCTCGATCGCCCAGCGACAGCTCGTCGAGATCGCCAAAGGCCTGAGCCATGATGCGAAGGTCGTCATTCTGGACGAGCCGACTTCGTCGCTCAGCGACAGCGAGGCCGAGATCCTCTTCGAGATTATCGGCCGGCTGAGGCAGCGTGGCGTCGCGATCATCTACATTTCCCACCGCATGGAAGAGATCATGCGGCTCAGCGACGACGTCACCGTCATCAGAGACGGCGAATATGTCTCGACGCATCCGCGCGACGAGGTCACCATCGAGACGCTGATCGCGTTGATGGTCGGGCGCCGCATGGACGAGATCTATCCGCCGCCGGTGCACCATTTGGCGGCGGACACGGCCCCGGTCCTTGCAGTCGACCGGCTGACGCGCGAAGGCGAGTTTCAGGACGTGTCCTTCGACGTGCGCGCCGGCGAGATCCTCGGCTTCTTCGGCCTTGTCGGTTCCGGCCGCTCGGAGGTGATGAATGCGCTTTTCGGCATGAAGAGCGCCAACGGCACGGTGCGCCTCGATGGCCAGGTGGTGCGGTTCCGTTCCCCGGACGAGGCCATTGCCCGCGGCGTCGGCTTCGTGACGGAGAACCGGAAGGAAGAGGGGCTCGTCCTCGGCCATAGCGTCGAGTGGAACATATCCATGGCGGCTCTCGCCGACTTCGCCGGAGGGTTGGGTTTCATCCGCAACGGCGCGGAACGGGCAGCGGCATCCGAACAGGTCGCGAAGCTCTCGATCAAGACGAATTCGCTGGAAACGCTGGCGGGCGCGCTCAGCGGCGGCAACCAGCAGAAGATCGTGCTCGCCAAATGGCTGCTCACGCGACCCAAGGTGCTGATCCTCGACGAGCCGACCCGCGGCGTCGACGTCGGCGCGAAATTCGAAATCTACAAGATCATCCGCCAGCTGGCGGCCGAGGGAACGGCAATTCTGCTGATCTCCTCCGACCTGCCCGAAGTCCTGGGAATGAGCGACCGCGTGGTCGTCATGCATGAGGGAGCGCCCGGGGCCACGCTCGAAGGCTCCGGCCTAACTCCAGAGACGATAATGGCTCACGCGACAGGGTTTCATTCATGACACAGAATACAGCAGCAAAAGCCGCCCTGGTCCGGGCTCTCAAGCAGTATGGCGGCATCTTCCTTTCGCTGGTGGTGCTCTGCATCGTCTTTTCCATCTTCAACCCGCGCTTCATGACGGTGGTCAACTTCATGAACATCCTGCAGCAGGTCGCCGTTGTCGCGATCGCGGCATTCGGGATGACATGGGTGATCCTGCTCGGCGAGATCGATCTTTCCGTCGGCTCGATCATCGCCGTTGCAGGGATGGTCGGGGCGCAATGCTTTGCCTTCGGAATGGGTTTCGCGCCGGCGATTGCGCTGACGCTCGCCGCCGGCGCCCTGATGGGAATGTTGAACGGGGTGCTTACGGCCAAGCTGCTCTTGCCGTCCTTCATCGTCACGGTCGCGACCATGGGCATCTATCGCGGCATGGTGAGCCTGCCCACCAATGGCGCGCCGGCCATGATCGAGAACGAAACCTGGACGGCGATCGGCACCGAGAGCTTCCTTGGGCTGCCGATCATCATCTGGGTCGTCGCCGTTCTCTTCGTCATCAATCAGATCGTGCTCAGCAAGACGAGCTTCGGCCGGCGCGCCTATCTGACCGGCGGCAACCGTGAGGCGGCCGTCTACTCCGGCATCAAGGTCGACCGGCTGAAAATCCTGATCTTCACGATCTCCGGGGTGATGGCGGCGATCAGCGGCGTTCTGCTTTCCTCGCGGCTTTTCTCCGCCCAGACCAATGCGGGCATGAGCTACGAGCTCGACGCCATCGCCGCGGCCGTTCTCGGCGGTACCAGCCTTGCCGGCGGGGTCGGAACGATGGTTGGCACGCTGATCGGCGCGCTCATCATCGGCGTGATGAACAACGGCATGAACATGCTCTCCGTCCCCTACTTCTACCAGCTGATCGTCAAGGGGCTGGTGATCCTCGTCGCCGTCTGGCTCGACGTCCGTGCCAAGCAGGCAAAGCGCTGAACCCCGACACGAGTGATATCCACATGCACAAGATACTGACGATCGGCGAAATTCTCGTCGAGATCATCGCGACCGAGAAGGGTGACGGGTTCCGCCAGGCGACGCCGCTCATCGGCCCCTTCCCTTCAGGGGCACCGGCCATCTTCATCGACCAGGCCGGGAAGCTCGGTCAGCCATGCGCGATCATCTCCCGCGTCGGAGCGGATGATTTCGGCACGGTCAACCTCCAACGCCTCAAGGACGACGGCGTCGACATCTCCGGCATCGAGGTCGATCCGCTCGCCACGACCGGCAGCGCCTTCGTCCGCTACCGGCCCGATGGCAGCCGCGCTTTCGTGTTCAACATCCGCGACAGCGCCTGCGGCAGGATCATGCTCGACGAGCACATGACCCGGCTCGTGGGCGAATGCAGCCATATCCATGTCATGGGTTCGTCGCTCTACGCGCCGAGCGTGGTCGAGAGCATTCTCGCGGCGATCCGGATCGTCAAGGCTGGCGGGGGCACCGTCTCCTTCGATCCGAATCTTCGCCCGGAAATCCTAAAAAGCCCCGGTATGCGCGAAGCGCTGCTGACGGTGCTCGCCGAGACCGATCTCTTCCTGCCGAGCGGAGACGAGCTCTTCCTCTTCACCGAGGCAAAGACGGAAGGTCAGGCGGTCGCGGAACTCCTAGCATCAGGCATCAAAGCCGTCGTCGTCAAACGCGGTTCGGCAGGCGCCAGCTATTTCGATGCCGGGACGGCGCTCTCTCTGCCGAGCTTCCGTGTCGAGGAGGTCGACCCGACCGGAGCCGGCGATTGCTTCGGAGCCACTTTCGTCAGCTTCTGGCTCAACGGTGCCAGCCCTCGCGAGGCCCTTGAATTCGCCGCCGCTTCCGGCGCCCGCGCCGTCATGCACTTCGGCCCTATGGAAGGCGCTTCGACACGCGCGGAACTCGAACGATTCATCAGCGAGCAACAGGCCTGATCATGCAAGAGAACTATCTCATCGACATCGCCCGATGGAGCGAGCGTCCCGGTCCGCGCGGCATACCGTCGATCTGCTCGGCGCACCCGCTCGTCATCGAAGCCGCCATGCTGCGCGCGCGCCGGGAGAAAACACCGGTGCTGATCGAGGCGACCTGCAATCAGGTCAATCAGGACGGCGGCTATACCGGAATGACGCCTGAGGATTTCACCCGCTTCGTCGGCGCCATCGCCGACCGGATCGAGTTCCCCCGGGAGAAGATCCTGCTCGGGGGCGACCATCTCGGCCCCAATCCCTGGAGGCATCTCCCCGCCGGGGAGGCAATGGCCAAGGCAGAGGCGATGATCGCGGCCTATGCGAAAGCCGGCTTCACCAAGCTGCATCTCGACACCAGCATGGGATGCGCCGGCGAACCGACGGCGTTGCCCGATGCCACGACGGCGACCCGCGCGGCGCGGCTTGCGGCCGTCGCCGAGGACGCCATCGGCGGCCGCGGGGGCGTACTCCCGGTCTACATCATCGGCACCGAAGTCCCGGTACCGGGCGGCGCGCTCGAAGAGCTGGACACCCTCGAGGTGACTGCTCCCGAAGCTGCCATCGAGACCGTGCGCATCCATCGCGCCGCGTTCGAGGAAGCCGGCGCCGCCGGTGCCTTCAGCCGCGTCGTGGGCGCCGTCGTCCAGCCGGGCGTGGAATTCGGCAACGGGAACGTCATCGCCTATGATCGCGCCAGAGCCGAAAAGCTCAGCGCCACTCTGGGCCAACTTCACGGGATGGTTTTCGAGGCCCATTCCACCGATTACCAGACGCCGGAGGCGCTTCGCGAGCTGGTCGCCGACGGCTTCGCGATCCTGAAGGTCGGACCCGGCCTCACCTTTGCTCTTCGTGAAGCCCTCTACGGCCTCGACCAGATCGCTGCCTTTCTTTTTCCGTCTGCGCGCGAGCGGACGCTTGCCGAAATCACGGAAGCGGTGATGCGCGAGGAACCGGCGAACTGGGGAAAATACTATCACGGCTCGGAGGACGAGCAGCGTCTCCAGCGGCATTTCTCCTACAGCGACCGCATACGCTACTACTGGCCGCATCCGAAGGCCGCCGCAGCCGTCGACGAACTCATGTCGCTGCTCGAAGGCGTCGCGATCCCCGAAACGCTGATCAGCCAGTTTCTCGCCGGTAGCTACGCGCGTGTTCGCAATGGCGAGGTCGCGCCGCAGGCCAAGCCGTTGGCACTTGCTGCCGTCGACGCTGTTCTGCAGGATTATTTCGCAGCGTGCCGGGTCTAGATCAAGAGTTTGAGCGGGATGCGGGCGGAAAACCGCGCACACTTTTCCTCAACCCGCACTAGCGGAAGCGCCGTGATCGGTGAATATTCCGAAAGAACAAATCAGATGAGCGGGGACGCTTCGACCGTGACGAGACAGATCAAGACGATGGAGGATTTTTCGGAGTTCGTCGGCTTGTCGCGCCCCACCGTCTCCAAATATTTCAACGATCCCTCATCGGTTCGGAAGAAGACGCGCGACGCCATCGAGGCGGCGATAAAGCAGTCCGGCTTTCGACCGAACATCTTCGCCGTCAACCTGAACCGCCGCCGCACCAATATTCTCGGGGTCATCGTGCCCAACTCGACGGACCCGTTCTACATGGCGCTGACGCGCCGCATCGAGCACATTGCCGATCAGGCCGGGTTCCTCGCCTTCGTCCTTTCCTCGGACGGCAGGCCAGAGATGGAAGAACGGGCGATCGAGACGTTCAAGTCGATGAACGTCGCCGGCGCGATCATCGCGCCGCTCGGTATTCAGTCGCATCACCAGAAGCTGAGTGCCCTCGGACAAAGCATCCCGCTGATCTATGTCGACTCGCCGCTCGACGACCGTTCCTCCTTCGTCGGGACCGACAACCGGCAGAGCTTCAGGCTGATGGTCGACTATCTCTGCCGTTCGGGCGGGCCGCCCTGCTATCTCGGCATGCCCCCGGTCAACAACAACGCGATGGCGCGCCAGGACGCTTATGTCGAGGCCATGCGGCAGCTGAAGATGAAACCGGCGGTCGTCGAGACGACGGCATATGCCTCCTGGGACTTCGAAAAGTTCGGCTTCGACGAGACGCTCCGCATCCTGTCCGAGGGCGGTTTCCCGACGCAAACCGTTCTTTGCGCCAACGACCGCGTCGCCTTCGGCGTCATTGCCGCCGCTTTTCAATCGGGCCTGAAGGTCGGGCGCGATGCCGACAGCGATCTGAGGGTCGCCGGCCATGACGACCATCCCTTGTCCCGATACACCTGTCCGCCGCTGACGACGGTCGCGCAGAACTACAACGAAATCGGCAGGCTGGCGATCGAACTGCTCCTGTTCAAGCTCGGCGAGGTTTCGGGCAACGGCGAGGCCTTTCGCGACGACGAACGCATTTTGCTGAGCGCCGAGATCATGTTGCGCGGTTCGGCTTAGAACTCACCTGAACTGTGCGCATGGCGCAAGCGCGAGCGCCCCGGAACCGGTCCACAGCACCCCCGTCAGGGAAAGGACTGTCAGAAGGCGTCCCGCGCGGATCAGGAAGGGCTGGTCGGCACAGCGCAGCACTTGCGCGAGCTTTCGAGGAAACGAGAGGGTCAGCAGGAGTGCTCCGGCCGCGGCGAGTGTTACCAGTACGATGGATCCCGGAACGAGGGCGGTCGCCCACGGACCCCCGGCGGCGCACGCCACGGCGTGAAAGGTGTAGACGGCAAGCAGATGTCCACCCCAAAGGATCGGCCCGGCCAGAAGAAAGAGAATTGCGCCGGCAATGGGTGGTTCGCGCACGGGATCGTTCATGACGCACCTATCCGATCAGCCGCGGGAAGCCGTGAATCAGTCCGAGGCCCAGCAGCGATTGGGCGACGGTGTAGTGATAGAGCAGCGCGTAGCTGTCGTAGGTCACCCGCCGTACGGCATCCAGCTTCCCGGCCAGATGCCGCGCCATCGCGAATAGTCCCATGATCAGCAGGGCGAAGACGAGTTGAGCGAAGAGAACGGCGCCGAGATAAACCATGGCTCCGTAGGCGTTCCCATCTGGGCTCAAGCCGGTCGCCAGATGTCCCCGGAGTTCAAGTGCGAACGCCCCTGTCAGACAGACGAGCGAAAGAAGCAGAGCGACCGACATTGCCGCGCGCGACGCCGAGAACATCCCCAGCCTGCGGCCGACAAGCCATAAGATACCCGAGCCGGCAAGAAGCAGTGCCGCGGACCCCAAGGGCCAACTGACCGGCGGCGGTTCCGGGGACCCAGTGGGTGCCCAGACCTCCGGCGACACGACCCAGAGGAACAGATAGGAAAAGACATAGGCGAGATAGAGGGACGCCGCGACGAACATCAGGACCACCATCGCCCACCAGGAATGCGACGTCGGGCCGCTCATATAAGTGGGCAGACGAACGCCCTTGGCGATTTCGATCATGCCTTTCGAAGGGCCGGGGTCGAGCCCCCAGGCCCAGACGAGGATGAAGGCGATGGCGAGGACTCCGCATATGGTCGCGATCGTCACCATCTTGACCGTCAGCAGCAGGAAGAATGCGGCCGTGAAAACGGCCGCGAGGAAAGGCGGCCAGCCGGGACCAGGCATCTGGATGACATATTGCGGACGGGCATGGATCGGCGACGTCACGATCGTTTCTCGCCAGCCGGTCGGAGCGTTTGGAAGGTAGTGATGGCCGTCGCGTACCTCCTGAGGGAGGCTCGGCCGGTCCCAGAGCGGTTCGCGACTGGTGACGTGGGGAATGCTTCGGGTGGAGTAGACGTCGTTCGGCAGCCATTCCAGTGTGCCCGCGCCCCAAGGGTTCTCCTGAGGCCCGTTGCCGAGGCGAAACTTCGCGGCGAGATCCACCAGAAAGACGAGAACACCGGCGGCAAGCACATAGGTTCCCACCGTGGAGATGAGGTTCAGCGTGTCCCAGCCCATTTCGCCGGGATAGGTCCAGACGCGGCGCGGCATGCCTCTGAGACCGGTCAGATGCATCGGCAGAAAAGTGACGTTGAAGCCGATGAAGATCAGCCAGAAAACCCACCGGCCCAGCCGTTCCGAAAGCATCCGGCGGCTGAAGAGCGGCATCCAGTAATAGATTGCCGCAAATAGCGGGAAGACGAACCCGCCAATCAGCACGTAGTGGAAATGTGCAACCACGAAGTAGGTGTCGTGTACCTGATAATCGAAGGGCACCATGGCCACCATCACGCCGGTAAGGCCGCCAAGGGTGAAAATGAACAGGAAGCCGAGAATGAACAGCGATGCGGTCGTGATGCGGAAGCGCTCCCGCCCGGCGGCGATGGTCGCGATCCACGAAAAGACCTGGATGCCCGAGGGAACGGCGACCGCCATGCTGGCGGCAGAGAAGAAGGCGAGGCTCAGCGCCGGAATGCCTGTCGTAAACATGTGGTGCACCCAGAGCCCGAAGCTGAAAAACCCCGTGCCGATCAAGGCGACGACGATCAGGTGATAGCCGACGAGCGGCGTGCGGGCCATCGTCGGTATCATCATCGAGACAAGGCCCGCGGCCGGAAGGAAGATGATGTAGACTTCCGGGTGCCCGAAGAACCAAAAGAGATGCTGCCAGAGCAGCGGATCTCCCCCGAGTGCGGCGGTGAAGAACGGCCATCCGAACGCCCGCTCGATCTCCAGCATCATCGTCGCCAGGATCACCGCCGGGAAGGCGAACATGATCATGCTGGCGAAGATCAGCATCGTCCAGGCGAAGATCGGCATCTTGGCGAGCGACATGCCCGGCGGCCGTGTCCTCAGCGCGCCAACGACGATCTCCACCGCCCCGGCAATCGCCGAAATCTCGATGAAGCCGATGCCGAGCAGCCAGAAATCCGCGTTGTCGCCCGGCGAATATTCCATGAGCGTCAGCGGCGGATACATGAACCAGCCGCCTTTCGGCGCGAGGTCGTAGAAGATGGTCGAGAAGAAGACCAGCCCGCCGACCACATAGGCCCAGATGGCGAAGGCGCTGAGGCGCGGAAAGGGCAAGTCGCGCGCCGCCAGCATCTGCGGCAGCAGCATGACGCCGAGCGCCTCGACCGCCGGCACCGCAAAGAGGAACATCATCGTCGTGCCGTGGACTGTGAACATCTGATTGTAGAGGTCCTGGTCGACGAGGCGATTGTCGCCGAGGGCGAGCTGCGTGCGCATGACGACGGCCAGCAGACCGGCCATCAGGAAAAAGAGAAACGCGACGCCGAGATAGAGAAGACCGATCACCGTATTGTTGACAGCCGTCACCAGCCGCCAACCGCGCGGCGTCGCCCAGATGCGCTCCAGTTCGCGGACCTCGCCTTCGGGCCGTGGATCGGGATTTGGCAGTTCCATCATCCGCCTCCACCGCCAGTTTCGCGCAGGAAATAGAGGACGACCAGCCCCGCCAGGTAGACGCAAAGGACCGCGAAGGAGTCGTAACCCATCCTGAGGATCGTCCGGTCCCGCCGTTCAACCAGTCCGATGAAGAAGATCGCCGTGACCGTGATCGCGATCAGCGCGGCAAAGGCCTCGAAGCGCCCGGCGCCGTTCATCACCGCGTCGGCACCTCCGGTGACGTCGACGATGAATAGAAGGGAGAGATCTATGAGGTTCGTGCCGAAGATGTCCGACATGGCCATGGTATAAAGCCCGGCACGCGTGGCGCTGAACACCGTGCTGACTTCCGGCAGCGACGTCGCAATCGCCACGAGGACCGCGCCGATGAAACTCTGGCCGAGTCCGGTCGCTTCGGCGATCGCGTCTCCCGAGCGCGACAGCAGATAGCCTGCGACGATGATGATGGCGCCGCAGCCCGCAGTCGCCCAGCCCACCTCGCGCAGCGATTTCCTTTTGCTGTCCTCGGCCTTCTTCCGCGCCCTCTCCTCCTCCTTCTCGGGCGTGACCTCCTCGTCATTCGCTATCCAGGGCCTGTCGCGCTGCGTTCGTGACAAGACCCACATGCCGAAGCCCGTGACCGCCGCAAGCAGCCACATCCACACGCCCGAGAAAAGCACCGGCACGTCGCCCACCACGATCGAGGCGGCGACGATCGACAGGAGAAGGATCTTGAAGCCGCCCTGCAGCATGACGACCGGGTCGGGAATGACCGAAGTCAGTGCCTGGCGACCGATCAGCATGTCGGCAAGGGCGAGGATCGCCACCTGCATGGCGATGCCGCCGAGGATGCTGTTGACCGCAAGACTGGCGTCACCGCTGAGCGACGAGGTCACGCCTACCGCCAGCTCCGGGAGGGAAGTGATGCCGCCGAGAAGCACGACGCCGATGAAAGCCTGGCCTACTCCCGTCTTCTCGCTGATCGCATTGGCATAGCCGGTGATTTTGACGCCTGCCACCCAGACTGCTACGGCCGCCCCCGCGAAAATCGCGAGATTCAGCCAAAGTCCAAGGCCGGCGAAGTCAAGCATAGGTCACCTCAACTGGTCCAGATAGGCGGCGAGCTGCCGCAATTCGCCGTCGGTGAAGATTTCGTATGGCGGCATCAGATTTTCCGGCTTCACGTGCTGGCCGTCGCGGATCCAGCGGACGAAGGCGGCGACGTCGTTCTCGAGCGTGGCGGCGGCAAGCGAGTGCCGGCTGCCCACATGCGTGAGGTCGGGACCGATCGTACCCCGGGCATCCGTGCCGCGGACCCGGTGGCATGCGGAGCAGCCGGAGGAGAGGAAAAGTGCCTGCCCTGCGGCCTGATCCTGTTTCACAGCCGAGGCGTCGCCGGCCTCACCTGCGAGCCAGGAGGAAAACTGATCTTCGGGCATGGCGATCACGTAAAAGGACATGAAGGCATGCGGCCCGCCGCAATATTCCGCACATTGGCCGCGATTGATGCCGGCCTTCGTCGCTTGAAGCGTCAGCGTGTTGGTATGGCCGGGGATCATATCGAGCTTTCCGGCGAGGCGGGGCACCCAGAAACTGTGAATAACGTCTGCCGACGTCAGTTCCAATTCCACCGGCCGCCCGACAGGCAGCCGGATTTCGTTGGCGCTCTCGATGCGGCGACCGGTCTCGTCGACATAGGTCACTCGCCACCACCAGCGTTCGCCCACGACCTCGATGCGCAACCCGCCTTGCGAACGGGCCTCAGTGGCGCCGGGTGCCATCAGGTAGAAGCCGTAGCTCAGCAGGATGCTCAGAGCGAGGATCGGGAAAACGAGACCGCCCCCGATGACTATCCTTTCGCCCGCGATGCGGGCACGCCAGCGCTCGCCGCCGAAAAGCGCGACCGCCGTGATCAGGCAGACCCCGACGAGAATGGCGGTAGAGAAAAGGACCAGCAGCCAACTGAGCGTGCCGATGCGTTCGGCTTCCGCTCCGGAAGGATCGAGGGCGGACTGGAGCCCGGCGCAGCCCTGCAGCCCGAGAGCGCTCACAGCCGCGAAATATCTGGCGAGCCTCATCGGTTCACCTCCGTCATCGGAGCGGTGACGCTTCCCGGCGGCAGTGAACCCAGATAGGCAGCGACGTCTTCGATCTGCGCTTCGTCCAGTGCGCCGGCAACCGCCGTCATGATCCTCCCATAGGGGGTCCCGATCCGCCCTCCGCGCCGCCAGAGCCGTATCTGCTCCTCTATGTACCCGGCATGCTGGCCGGCGAGCACCGGAAACTGCTGCGATTGACGTCCGGAATGGCAGCTCAGGCAGGCCGGTACGCCCTGATGCGCGATGCCGCGATTGGCAATGGCTTCGCCGCGCCTGAGTTGCTCGGGATCAGGGGGCGACGATTGATTGCCGGCAATTGGCCGAAGCGCGGAATAATGCGCTGCCAGCTCGCGCATGGCGTCCTCCGACAGAAGGTCGGCGACCGGTTCCATGGCACCGCTCGCGCGGGTCCCCTTCGCATATTCCTGTAGGCTGCGCAGGAGATAGGCTTCGGGTAGCCCCGCGAGCCGCGGGATACGGTCGCCGTTCGTACCTGTGCCTTCGCGTTCATGGCAGCGCCCGCAGGCGGTCAATGCGCTGCCGCTCACGGATCCCTCATCTCTACTGGCCTGGCTGCGCGCGAGGCCTGCCAGTTCCGGATAATTGCCTGCCGTTGCGGGCAGGCTCGCGAGGAATGCGGTCACGGCCCAGACCTCGTCGTCGCGTCGGGTATTCGGCCATGCAGGCATGCCGGTATATTTGAGGCCGTGCTTGACGATCCAGAAGATCTCCTCCGGCGGGCGGCGCTTGCCGATATCCATCAGATCCGGAGGCGGTGGCAGCATGCCGCTGACGATCGGGTTTATCTCTTCGCCGGGGCGGTTGTGGCACGCTACGCACGCACCTTCGTAGTGCGATGCCCCGAGCCGGATCATGCCGTCGTCAGCGAGCGGCGGAACTTCGATCGTAAAGCTTCGGTTGGCGATCGATCGTTCGCGGATCAGCGTCAGGATCCACGTCGTAATCCGCAGATGATCCTTGGAGGCCGCGACATTGTAGACCCCGGACCAGACGAACACGATACCCGCGGTCACGAGCAGCACGACGCCGAGCCCGACGATTTTCGCAACGGCCGTCCAGTGCAGGTTTCTCAGGTCCACGCTTCCGCACCTGTTCTGGATCCGGGCTCGTCTTCCTCCATCGTCAGAAGCCAGCGCGCGGCAATCACGATCCCTGCGAGAACATAGGTCACCGGACAGGCGACCAGCATGATAAGCCCCGCGAGCTGCTGATCAGCCAAAGTGGCGTTCAGGGCTCCGGTTGCATGCGCCGTGTGGGATGCAGCGAAAGCGGGGTAGAGCGCTCTCGGCGCGAAGACGAAGAGCACGGCGAGAAGACAATAGAGCTTGCTGGTCACCAGAAGGGCGACGATCGGTTGCCAGGAGCGCTTACCGCGAGAAGCCAGCACCGCTCCCCAGAAGAGGAAGGCGGCCAGAAACAGGGTGGCATTCATCAGCAGATGAACCGTGGGAAGTTCCAGTGCCCGGTTGAGAAAAGGCGGCGCATGCCAGGCCCAGAGGGTGGCGATCTGCGCAAGGGTCGCAAGCGCCAGGGCCGGCCCGGCGATTTCCCGCCGCTGCGGCCGAACCCGCGTCATTGCGAATGCAGCCACGGGCGCAGCGAGGTTCATCAGCAGGATGTGCACTGCCATATGCGTCGCGAACGGCCCCATCACTCCCCCTAGTCCTCCGAGCGGCTGACCAAGACCGCGACGGTCAGGTTTCAGAAAGGTCGCCGGCACGGGCGGCCGGTCGAAACACGGAATCGAGTTACCGTGTCGCAAGGCGAAACTGTTTGGGGTGCTTCATGGTTCCAAGCCGCACCTCCTGTGGTTGCGAAGCGGGCCGAACCGCCCGACCCCGCCGCTCGCGGAACAAATGCGCAAGCCTGAGGTTTCAACGGTCGACCGAACAGGAGGCACCGATGAGTCTGAATTCCGCATCGACTGCCGCGACCGCCACCGCCCCGGTCCATTCGTTGCTCGTGCCGTTTCCAGTCGTCTGTTTTACGCTCGCCCTTCTGACCGATATCGCCTTCTGGCAGACGGGACATATCATGTGGCAGAATTTCTCCGCCTGGTTGCTCTTTGCCGGCATCATCGCCGGCGTGATTGCTGGTCTCGCCGGTGTGTTGGAGTTCCTGTTTCGAAGGGAGCGACGCAGGCAAGGGGCGGTTTGGCTCCATGTCGTCGGCTACGTGCTCGTCTTCGGCCTCGCCTTCGTCAACAATCTCGTTCATGCCGCCGATGGCTGGACGGCTGTGGTGCCCTACGGGTTGACCCTCTCCGCGGCGACGGTGCTTCTGACGATCCTCTTCGCTTTGCTTGGCCGCGCCACCCTCTATCGCAGGTAATCCGGAGTGAGCAGTTATGAATAGCTCTGCCTTCTTCGGTGCAAGATTCCTCATCGGAACCGGCGTTCTCCTCCTGGCGCTCGCAGGCTGCGGCGATGAGGGCGCGGAGTTCGATGTTTCGCAGCAGATCGGCCCCGATCCGGTCTTGCCGGAACCGACATCGGAGCTCATGCCGGACATGAAAGTCGCCGAGGTCGTCGGCTGGCAGGACGGCAAGACACCGAGCGTTCCCGACAATCTCGTCATTGCCGCCTACGCAAAGGACCTTGCCAATCCGAGGACCGTCCATACGCTGCCGAACGGCGACGTTCTCGTCGTTCAATCGCGCGAACCCTCGGGCAAGCCGATAGAGCGGCCGAAGGACATGATCCGAGGTTGGGTCATGTCCATGGCCCATGGCGGCGGTGCCGGACCGGAAAAGGAAAGCAACCTGATCACGCTGCTCCGCGACGCCGATCGCGACGGAACGGTGGACGAACGCCACGACCTGCTGACAGGGCTCAATTCTCCTTTCGGAGTCGCGTGGCGCGACGGAACGCTTTACGTGGCGGCGGCCGATGCAATCCTTGCCTACCCCTACCAGCTCGGGCAGGCGGAGATCACCGGCGAGCCGCGGGTTCTTACGCCGCTTCCGGGTGGCCCGATCAACCATCACTGGACCAAGGATCTGGCCCTCAGCCCCGACGGGCGCTACCTCTATGCCTCCGTCGGCTCCAACTCGAACGTAGCCGAGCGCGGGCTCGAGGCCGAAAAGGGCCGTGCTGCAATTTGGCAGGTGGATCGGGAAACGGGTGCGGCCCGTGTCTTCGCGTCCGGCCTGCGCAACCCGAACGGGCTGATCTTCCATCCCGAGACCGGCGTGCTCTGGACGGTCGTCAACGAGCGTGACGAACTGGGGCCGAATCTCGTTCCGGACTACATGACTTCGGTGCAGGAAGGCGCCTTCTACGGCTGGCCATGGAGTTATTTCGGCGCCCATGTGGACGAGCGGGTCCATCCGCCGCGGCCGGACATGGTCGACAAAGCGATCCCGCCCGACTACGCCCTTTCCAGCCACGTCGCCGCCCTGGGCCTGGTCTTCTCCAACGGCTCCGCCTTGCCGGAGCCCTTCGCGAACGGCGCCTTCATAGGCGAGCACGGGAGCTGGAACCGCAGCAGCTTCAACGGTTACAAGGTCGTCTATGTCCCCTTCGAAAACGGCCGGCCGGCCGGAAAGGCTCAGGACGTCGTGACCGGCTTCATCGAAGGCGATCAGGCACGCGGTCGTCCGGTTGGCGTAGCGATCGACGGGACCGGAGCGCTGCTTGTTGCCGACGACGCCGGCAACACCGTCTGGCGCGTCGCCGGAGCCGACGGCAAGGTCACTCCGAGCCCTGTCGGTACGGACGGGCAGAGGGATAGCGCGGTCACCAGCGAAGCCAGCCCGTCAGCGGGTGAGACAGGAGGAACATCCGGAGGGGCCGCTCCTCCCGCAGCTGGTGCCACGCCTCCGGAGCCGCCGCAGACCGATGTCGCGCCGGCTACCCTGCCGAGGGCTACGGAACAGGGGGCACCGGAGCAACAGCAATAGTCTGCGATTTAATCCTCGGCGTCTCCGACCGTGTCCGCAACATAGGCATCTCGCTTACCAATCTCTTTTGGCCGCCCTGTCGTTGAATCCCGCGCCGTCTGATGCTCCAGCTCGGCATTGAGTTCAGCACCGATGATGACGATCATGGTGGATATCCAGATCCAGAGCATGAAGCCGATCAGTGCGCCGAGAGCACCGTAGGTAGCATTGTAGTTCGCAAAATTGTCGATGTAATACGAAAATGCCAGAGAGGCGACGAGCCAGCAGACCGTGCTCAGGGCCGCACCCCAGGTAAGCCACCTGAGTTTGGCCGGTTCCCGGCTCGGACCGTAGCGATAGATCAGGGTGATGCCCGCCGCTATGAGCAAAAGCATCACGGGCCAGCGTACAAATCTGACGAGACCTTCCAGTTCGAGGTGGAGAAATGCCAGCACGGCCGGCAATATGGCGATGGCTGCGATGAGGACGGCGGTCACGATCAAACCGGCCAGCGTAAAGCCGATGCTTAACAGGGCCAGCCGGATGAAGCCGCGCTTTTCCGTCTCGTCATAGGCGATATTCATCGCTTCGAAGAGGGCACCTACTCCGTTGCGCGCGCTCCAGAGAGCGAAGAGCAGCCCCGCTATGAAGCCGAGGCTCAGGCTGGAGGTTTTCTGGGACGTCAGGGTTTCCAATTGATCGGTCATCATTTGAAGCGATTGCGCCGGAAGGACGGCCGCGAGCAGCGTCGCCTGCTCGGCGATCGTGGCCGGATCGGAAACGAGACCGTAGATGGAAACGAGCGAGGCGAGCGCCGGAAAAACGGAGAGGAGCACATAAAAGGTGACGCCGGCGGCAATGAGCGAAATCCTGTCCTCGCTGATCTGTGCAACCACGCGCCAGAAGACGTCACGCAGGCCCCTCGCGGGAATTTCGCCCGGGCTGTCGGCCGCGCGTCCCCTGCCCCCTTCTTGAGCCTGTTCGTCGGTTCCCCTCTTTGCATCACCGGATTTCATCTGATTGTCCTCGCGCGTTCGAAACTCCGCCGTGCCGCTGATCGCCCTACCGACGGGCGATCGCGGGTGGCATTCGAACACGCCAGGCGACGCCTTGTTCCTTGCGATCCCCGCTATTCGGCATCGCGACGCGAAACCCTCATTTCACGACACAGCTTATTTTCTCATAAGAAGTGCTCCATGCTCTCTTGGTGTGTTTTCGGATTTAAAAAGAACTGAATCATGAAACCTGCGACGCTGCGCTTGACCGCCATATTTTTGTCTGGGGCTACTCCGTTTCTTCCGGCTATCGCAGGGAATGTGCAGCACGAGAAGGGAGAAGCTCGAAGTCAAAGCCCAGGCATGAAGAATTTTGTAGGTGCCAATCCCGACTGCCTCGAGTTCAATGATCAATGCTCGGTCTGTTCGCTGATCGACGGAGTGGCCGAGTGCTCCTCGCCCAAGATCGCCTGCGTCAAGGGGGACTACCGTTGCACGATGAGGTCGAAATAAGTGGCGCCTATATTGGCGGCCGAACCGGGAATTCCAGCCGTCGGCACCCGCTCACGTCATCTAGGGATGATGCTTATTCCCCCGTCGGCCTCGAGGACAGCGAATTTGATCTGGTCGAGGCGAGCCAGACCCTGCTGCTCCCGGGCCGCGACAAGTATGTCCTCGAGATTGACCCGCGCTCTGCGTAAGGCCCGCTCGTCCACTTTTCCGTCCGCGATGAGCACGGTTGCCGTACCGTCCAGGAACAAGGCGATCCTCGGCGACCATTGTTTTACGTAGGAGAGAACGATGTCGACGCTGAAGAGTGTCAGGATGAGCAGCGTAGCATTGACGATGGAGAAATCGTCGCCCAGCAATGCCTGCTGGGTCGTTTCTGCGATGATGAGCAGCAGCACGAAATCGAAGGTGGTCATCTGCGCGACCGTGCGTCTTCCCGAGAGCCGTAGCGCGACGAGGAGTATGAAGTAGATGGTGATACCGCGAGCGACGGAATCCATTCAGTATCTCCTAGGGCCAGACGATTGTTCGCACCGCCTGCGGCGGCTCGCCATTGACACTTGCTCGGTAAGAGACGATGCCCGGTGCCTGGGAGCGAAGGTGCAGCGTCAGCTCAAGGGGCTGCGACGAACCGGACCGGAAGCGATAGAGCAAACCGTCGCCGCTTCCTTCGGCAGAGATCGGCGGAGGATCGATATCTTCCACCTGAAATGTCCGGAAGAATTCGGGCGACAAGGTCAGACTGCGCTCTTCCCCGCCCCCGGCCAGTGTCGCGTTCAGCGTATCGGAGGCCTCCCACCGGCTGAATCTGGGCACTTCGACAGAGCCGTTATCGAAAGTTGCGACCTGTCTCGCAAGAAAGCCACCGGAGCCGGTGATGCCCAGGGTCGCTGTAATGAGCGCGAGGCCGAAAAAAAACCAGGCTATGCGCTCCGCCCTCCAGAAGGATTCCTGGAACGCCCGGTTTTCTTCGATTTGCAATCCGTCAGGTCGAACTGGTGGTTGTTCCAAAGCTCACCTCGCCTTTAAGCTTTGAAGAACCGCTTACTCGGCCGAAATGTTCCTTAGTATCGGCAGCATTAGCTGTGCCTGGTCGTATGTCCCGTTAAGGGCGGCGTGGCAGAGCCTTCATCAGCCTCTGGCTGCATGCCGACGCGATGATGATACACAAGCTCTCCGCCCTTCCATCCGGTGTACAGAAGCATGAGAACGGTCGCGAGTGACAGCAGCAACCCCCAGGGCCACACTGCCTCGACGGCGCCGGTCTCGTATCGCAGCCAGAAGCTCCCGATTGCGAGCAGCACGACGATCACGTTACCAATCATATGCCTCCACGCATCGTCGATGGCCCGAATGCGGGCATTCCCCAGGAAATCCGTCAGCCCCGCCAGAGCAGCCAGAGCTGCCGTCACGATGGCTGCGCCCACCGACCACATCGACACGTCCGCCCAGAATGAATTTCCGTTCGCGAGATATACGAGGTCGGAAAACAACGCTGCGACGAGAAGCGCGATGGGAAAGGGAACGAGCATCGGATGGATCGGATGTCCGCCGATCTTCGCGCTGGCCGCCAGGCCCAACAGGTCACGATCTGCCATGATATAGTCCTCCAGCACCGTACGCCCGGTCTTCTGAAATGCGCAGCGAGCCGTGATAGTTCCTTGGCGGCGCCAGCCGGCGCATGCTCCGGCTGATCAGTCAGCCGCCTCGCCTATGGTATCGGCCACATGAGCACCGCGCTCGCCCAACGGAAGCGGCTTGCCTGTCGTCGAATCTAGCGCTGTCTGGTGTTCGAGTTCGGCGTTGATGAGTGCGCCGATGATGAGGATCATCACCGAGATCCACACCCATGTCATGAGACCGGCGAGCGCACCGAGAGCGCCGTATGTCGCGTTGTAGTTGGCGAAATGTTCCAGATAGTAGGAAAAGAGCCATGAGGCGGCCAACCAAAACAAGGTGCTGAACACCGCGCCCCAGTTGAGCCACCGCATTTTCGCCCGCTCGCGGCTCGGCCCGAAACGATAGATGAGGATGGTGCCGAAGGTGACGAGGAGGACTACCGCGGGCCATCTCGCCGCTCGGGTCACGAGCTCGACCCAACGGTCGACCCACACATAGGCCAGTACGGCCGGCACGACGCCGATCGCCGCGATCAGCGCGACCGCGAAGAGGAGCGCCGCGAAGGTGAACGCGATGCACAGGAGGGTTCTCGACAGAAAGCCTCTCTTTTCCCTTTCTCCATAGGCCACGTTCATCGCGTCGAAGAGGGCGGCGATGCCGTTGGCTGCCAACCATAGGGAGATTGACAGGCTCACGAAGAAACCGATGCCGAGAGTGGACGGCTTCTGCGTCGTCAGGGTCTCCAGCTGGTCCATGATCAGCCCGTAGGAGTCCGCCGGCAGAAGCGCCTGCAGGATACCGACATGGGTGCCGATTTCGGATGGATCCGCGACGAGCCCGTAGATCGAGACGAGGGCACCCATCGCGGGAAAGAGCGACAGCAGAAGATAGAAGCTTACCCCCGCGGCTATCAGCATGACCCGCTCTTCGCCTATTTCGCAAAACACCCGCCAGAAAACGTCCCGCATCCCCTTGGCGGGGATATCTGCGGGCGTGTCGGCTGCACGCCCCCTGCCCGGCTCCGCGGCCTCCAGTTTTTCGGCAAGTTCGACTTCGTTTGCACCCATGGATCAACGCCCCGCCGGTGACGGAACCTGGCCTCCGCCTCGTCGCATTTATAAGCAACGCCGCGGAAAAAAGCTTGTTCCGGGACCGAGGGTCGGCCGACGGCTCAGAGGCGGTGCGCCTGCCCGCTTTCCGAAGCGCGGAGAATCGCATCGATGAGCCGGTGGACCTTCAAGGCCTCGCGCCCGTTGACGCGAGGTTCGCCACCGCCCTCGACGGCATCGAGAAAGTCGGCAAGGACCGCACGGTGATGGTGATGGGGAAATGCCATCGGATCGGCGCCGGCACCACCAGCAGCCTCTTCCTCGACTGAGAGTTCCGCTCCGTCGTGGAAGGAAACGGCAAGACGCCGGCCGCCAAGACGCGCCATGCCGCGTGTTCCGATTATGTCTATCTCGTCCGGATCGCCGGGATAAGCGCAGGTGGTCGCGCTCACGCTCCCAATCGCGCCGCCTGCGAAGCGGATCACTGCCATCGCCAGGTCTTCGGTTTCCATGCGGTGGATTCCGCTCGTCGCCGCATAGGCCTTGACCTCTTCCGGCAGGCCGGCGAGCCAAACGAGAAGGTCGAGCGTGTGTATGGCCTGGGTGAGAAGCACGCCGCCGCCGTCGCGAGCCCGCGTACCCCGGCCCGGTTGATCGTAATAGCTTTGCGGCCGCCAGTTGTGCAGCCGGGCCGAAGCACTGACAATTTGCCCGAGGCGGCCTTCATCGATGAGCTTCGAAAGTTCCCGGCTGACCCTGCGAAAGCGGTGCTGAAGCACGATGCCGAGTTTTATTCCGGCGCGCTCGGCCACCGTCACCAGGGCTTCCGATCGCTCCGGCGTGATCTCCAGGGGCTTTTCAAGAAGCACATGCTTGCCCGATTCGGCCGCCTGCCGCACCAGATCGAGATGAGTGCTCGGCGGCGTCAATATCATCACGGCCGTGATCGACGGATCATGGAAGATCGTCTCGGCGGAGTCGCAAGTCTTGAAACCATAGGACTCGGAAAAGGCATTCCGCCTCGCGGCCGTGGGACTGAAGGCGGCAGCGACCTCAACTCTCTCCTTGAGGTCCAGCAGGCTTTTGGCATGCGGCGCGGCCGCCATGCCGAGTCCGATCACGCCGATGCGCGTCTTTTTCATTCCGTCACCCCCTCCGCCAAACTTCCTCCGGATCTCTATCTACATCCTGCATCGGTGCGCGGCAAGAAAGTCATCATACAACTTCATGAAGTTTGTATGTTGACAATATATTTTACAAGCCGTAGCCATAGAGCACCTGTTGGAGGAGCGGGAGAGTGATGAGGGGACTGATCGATCCAGATCTGTTGTTTCCGGCCGAAGAGCGCACCCGTGCGCTGGCACGGAGGCTATATGCCGAAGTAAGCGGACTGCCGATCGTCAGCCCGCATGGGCATACCGAGCCGCGTTGGTATGCGCTGGACGAAGCTTTTCCCGACCCCGCGCAACTCCTCATCGTGCCGGACCATTATGTGTTCCGCATGCTGTTCAGCCAGGGCATCAGGCTGGAAGAGCTCGGCGTTCCGACGCTCGACGGTTCGCCGGTTGAGACGGATGGCCGCGCGATCTGGCGGCGTTTCTGCGAGAACTACCATCTCTTTCGCGGCACGCCGACGCGGCTTTGGTTCGACTATACGCTCTCGGAGCTCTTCGGCATCGACGAGCTGCCCTCCGCCGCCAGTTCGGATCGGCTTTACGACCACGTCGCCGAATGCCTGAAGCGTGCGGATTACCGCCCGCGCGCACTCTACGAGCGGTTCAATATCGAGGTGATCTCCACGACCGACAGTGCCCTGGACGATCTGGGATGGCACGCGAAGATCCTGGAAAGCGGCTGGAAAGGACGGGTCGTACCCGCCTACCGTCCCGACGCGGTGGTCGATCCGGATTTCCAGGGTTTCTCGATCAATCTCGATAAGCTCGGCGACATCACCGGCGCCGACACCGGAACATGGTCGGGCTATCTGGACGCCCATCGCGCCCGCCGCGCCTATTTCAAGAATTTCGGCGCCACCTCGACGGATCACGGCCATGCGACCGCAGACACCGCCAATCTTCCGCAAGCAGAGGCCGCGGCACTCTTCGACAAGGTGCGCCTGGGCAAGGCGAATGCCGACGAGCGGCGCTTGTTCCGGGCGCAGATGCTGACCGAGATGGCGAAGATGAGTCTGGACGATGGGCTTGTCATGCAGATTCATCCGGGCTCGTTCCGCAACCACTCACCCGCGATTCTGGCAAAGTTCGGCCGCGACAAGGGCTTCGATATTCCGGCACGCACCGACTATGTGACCGCACTCAAGCCGTTGCTCGACGCAGTCGGGCTCGAGCGCGATCTGACCGTCATTCTCTTCACGCTGGACGAGACGAGCTATGCGCGCGAGCTTGCGCCGCTTGCCGGCGTCTATCCGGCGCTGAAGCTCGGGCCCGCATGGTGGTTCCACGACAGTGCGGAGGGGATGCGACGCTTCCGTGAGATGACCACCGAGACCGCGGGTTTCTACAACACCGTCGGTTTCAACGACGACACAAGGGCGTTCCCGTCCATCCCCGCGCGCCACGACGTTGCGCGCCGGGTCGACTGCGCATTTCTCGCAGGTCTGGTCGCGGAACATCGCCTGCGGGAGGATGAGGCGTACGAGCTTGCGCGGGACCTTGCCTATGGTCTCGCGAAGGAGGCGTACCGGCTCTGAGAATTCACATCATGCAAACGGGAGGAAAAGCATGAAAACCCTGGTCAAACTGGCGGCGGGTCTATTGGTCGCCGCGTCATTCATGGGCAATGCAGCCAATGCTCAGACGGTGCTGCGCTCGTCCGACACGCATCCGGACGGCTATCCGACGGTCGAGGGGGTCAAGTATTTCGGCGAGCTGGTCAAGGAGCGCACGGCCGGCCGCTACTCCGTCGAGGTCTATCACTCCGCGCAGCTCGGAGAGGAAAAGGATACGATCGAGCAGGTGCGCTCCGGAGTGATCGAACTGAACCGCGTGTCGATGGCGCCCTTCAACGGAACGGTGAAGGAATCGATCGTTCCGGCGTTGCCCTACCTCTTCCGTTCGGAAGAGCACATGCACAAGGTGATGGACGGCGCGATCGGCGACCAGATCAAGAAGGCCTTCGAAGGCGCCGGAGTGGTGGTGCTTGCCTTCTATGACGCCGGCGCGCGTTCCTTCTACAACAAGCAGAAGCCGATCAATACGGTTGAGGACATGAAGGGCCTGAAGTTCCGCGTCATCCAGTCGGACATCTTCGTCGACATGGTGGCAGCACTCGGGGCGAACGCTACGCCGATGCCCTACGGCGAAGTCTATTCGGGCATCGAAACGGGCGTCATCGACGGCGCGGAAAACAATTTTCCAAGCTACGACACCGCCAAGCATTTCGAAGTGGCCAAGAACTACTCGCTCGACGAACACACCATCCTTCCGGAGGTATTCGTCATGAACAAGGCCGCCTTCGACAAGCTCACGCCGGAAGACCAGGAGATCTTCAAGCAGGCCGCGAAGGACAGTGTTGCCAAGCAGCGCGAGCTCTGGGCTGCCAAGGTGAAGGAGTCGCGGGCGAAGGTCGAAGCGGCCGGCGCGAAGATCACCACGCCCGAAAAGCAGGGCTTCATCGATGCAATGAAGCCGGTCTACGAAAAGCACGTCACCGATGAGGTCTTGAAGAAGATGGTCGAGGACGTTCGCGCGGTGCAGTGACGAGTCAGACTGGCAGGTCTGCTGTGCCCATGCGCGTTAGAGCGGGATGAGGAAAAGTGTGTGCGGTTTTCCGCCCGCGTCCCGCTCTAATAATTAGAATAGGTCACGTTCATGATTTCAGATCGACCCGGCCTGAAATCATCGTGATCGAGCGCAAAGGCGGCTGCAGCAGCCTGCCCGTCCCTTTCGATAGGAATGAAACCTTGTCTAACGGATTGGCAAAATTGGGCCGGGGCCTCTCCTGGCTGGGAACCCTCTCGCTCTGGATGGCGGGTGTGGGCCTCGTCGCGATGACGCTCATCGTAGCCTGGCAGGTGTTCTGCCGCTACGTGTTGAACGACTCGCCGAGCTGGACCGAGCCCGGCGCCGTCATGCTGATGAGCTGGTTCATCTTTCTGGGTGCCGCCGTCGGCGTGCGCGAAAACTATCATCTCGGCTTCGACGTGCTGCTCTATGTGGTGCCGAAGGGCGGCAAGATCTGGCTGCGCATGATCTCCGATATCGTCGCGCTCGCCTTCGGCATCGGCATGATCTGGTATGGTGGGCAGCTCGTCGCTCTCACCTGGAACACCATCCTGCCGTCGCTGCAGATTTCCGGCGGATGGAGCTACGTGCCCCTCGTCGCGGGCGGCGTCCTCATTTGTTTGTTCGCGCTGGAACGCATTGTCCTGCGCCTTGCCGGGGAACCGATCGACGATCTTCTCGACGAAATGCCACCGGCGGAGGTTGCCGCTGAACTCGAAACTGCTGAAATAAAGGCCTGACGCGATGGACATGATGATCCTCTTCGGCGTGTTCACGCTGCTGATGCTGATCGGCACGCCGATCGCCTTCTGCCTCGGCGTCGCGTCCTTCGCGACGGTTCTTTATCTGGGGCTGCCGCCGCTGGTGATCTTTCAGCGGCTCAATTCCGGCATGAGCGTGTTTTCGCTGCTGGCCATTCCATTTTTCATCTATGCCGGCGATCTGATGGTGCGTGGCGGAATCGCCCAGAAGATCGTCGCCTTCGCGGCCTCGCTGGTCGGGCACATCCGGGGCGGGCTCGGTCAGGTCAACATCGTCACCGCAACGCTGTTCGGCGGCATTTCAGGCTCGGCCGTGGCGGAAGCCGCCGCTGTCGGCGGGCTCATGATCCCGCAGATGAAGCAGCGCGGTTACGGCGCGGATTACGCCGTCAACGTCACTTCCATGGCGGCCTTGATCGCGCTGATGCTGCCGCCTTCGCACAATATGATCATCTACTCGATCTCGGCAGGCGGAAAGATCTCGATCGCAGATCTATTCACCGCCGGCATCCTTCCAGGCCTCCTTTACGCGGCCGCACTGATGTCTACCGCCTATTTCGTTGCGCGCCGGCGCGGCTATCCGACGGAGGTCTTCCCCGGGTTCGCCAGGGTCGGGCGCTACCTGCTGGTTTCGGCGCCTGGCCTCCTGCTCATCGGCATCATCTTCGGGGGCGTACGTTCGGGCGTGTTCACCGCAACCGAGAGCTCCTGCATCGCCGTTCTCTATGCGCTTGCGGTGACCGTCTTTGTCTATCGGCAGATGACCTGGCAGGATTTCGTCCAGGCAACCTTCGCGGCCGTGCGCACGACGGCCATGGTCCTGCTCATTATCGGCATGGCGGCCGCCTTCTCCTGGCTGATGGCGTTCCTGAGAGTGCCCGCAGCGCTGATCGACTGGATGAACACGATCTCGGAAAATCCGATCATCATACTCCTGTTGCTCAACGTTCTGATGCTGTTCCTCGGCACCTTCATGGACATGGGCCCGACCATCATCATCTGCACCCCGATCTTCCTGCCGGTGGCCATGGCCTATGGCGTCGATCCGGTTCATTTCGGCGTCATCATGATCCTGAACTTCGGCATCGGGCTCAACACGCCGCCAGTGGGCGCCGTGCAGTTCGTCGCCTGTGCAGTCGGGAAAATCTCCGTCTGGCAGGCGATGCGCAGCATATGGCCGTTTTACCTGGCGGGGTTGATCGTGCTCGGGCTCGTCACCTATGTTCCGGCCCTTTCTCTATGGCTGCCGGCCGTCTTCAAAGGGTGACAAACCGCATGGATCTTCTGACCGAACGCAAACCGAAGCTTTCCGAGCGCGTCGCGAACGCAATAAGGGAGCAGGTTCTGAAGGGCGAAATACAGCCCGGGCAGAAGCTGCCGACGGAGAGCCGGATGAGCGAGTTCTTCGGCGTCAGCCGCACGGTGGTGCGCGAGGCGATTGCCACCCTTGCCGCGGACGGCCTCGTGGAGCCGCGGCAGGGTGCCGGGGTTTTCGTCATGGACCACCCGACGCTTGCCTTCGGCTCGATCAGCCTCGACGTCGGCAACAAGATCTCCCATGCGCTCAACGTCATCGAGGTGCGCATGGGGCTCGAGATCGAGAGCGCCGGTCTTGCAGCGCTTCGGCGCAATGGCGCCCAGGAGGCCCAGATCCAGGAGGCCTTCTTCGAATTCGATCGCCTGCTCGAGCGCGGCGAGGCAACCGGGAAGAGCGACTTTGCCTTCCACCGGGCGATCGCGGTTGCGACCAACAATCCCTATTACGTGGAGGTTCTCGATGCGCTGGGTCTGAGGGCTATCCCTTGCGACGTCGCCTCCCCCTGGGGGACCGAAAGCGTGCTTTCCCGTGCATATCAGGAAAGCCTCCAGCGCGAGCATCTGGCGATCCTGAAGGCGATTTCCGAAAACGATCCGGAAGCGGCCCGTGCGGCCATGCGCGCCCATTTGGTCGCGAGCCAGGAACGCTACCGTGTCCGGTTGAGCGGACAGCAGGCCGCCTGGGGCGCTGCCAAGCGCAGCGTCTGATTGCCCATCCCTGGCGTTTTCGCTGTCTATCGAAGCAGCCGAACGCAGCAGCACTTTGAAACGACGCACTCCTGGACGGAAACCGTTACACAGTTTTCCTGGAAGTGCCTAATCCGAGGACCGTGAGCCGATGACCTCAAGCCATATCGACTACACCATTCGTTTCGCCGTCGACCCGGCAGCAGCAGCCCGCATGGACACCGATGCCTTGCGCGCGAATTTTCACATCGGCGATCTGTTCCGGCCGGGGCGGATCTCGCTCACCTATAGCCACTACGACCGCATGATCGTCGGCGGTGCGATGCCGGTCGACAAGCCCCTGGCTCTCGAGACCATCCGTCCGACGGGTACGGCGCGCTTTCTCGAGCGCCGCGAGCTCATCGCCGTCAACATCGGCGGGCCCGGCCGTATCGAGATGAATGGCGAAAGCTTCCGTCTCGAGCCGCGCGACATGGCCTATGCCGGCATGGGAGAGGAGGTCACCTTCTCGTCCGAGGACCCGGCCGCGCCTGCCAAATTCTACCTGCTCAGTGCGCCGGCTCACCAGGCGCTGCCAAGGCGCCATATCCGCATCGGCGACGCCAAACGGCTCGACCTCGGCAGTGCGGCCACCTCGAACGAACGTTCGATCTTCCAGTTCATCCACCCCGAAGGCGTGAAGACCTGTCAGTTGGTCGTCGGCATGACGCAGCTTGCCCCGGGTTCGGTCTGGAACACCATGCCGTGCCACGTGCACGACCGGCGAATGGAGGCCTACCTCTATTTCGACCTCGACGACAGCGCCCGCGTCCTGCACCTCATGGGCGAACCGAGCGAAACCCGGCACATCGTGATGGCGAGGGAGGAGGCCGTGCTTTCTCCGCCCTGGTCGATCCATTCGGGCTGCGGAACCGCGAACTACGCGTTCATCTGGGCCATGGCCGGCGACAATGTCGACTATACCGATGTGGAGATGGTGGCGATGGAGACGCTGCGATGAGCGCACCGTCGCGCTTCAGCCTGGCCGGCCGCCGTGTCGTCGTCACCGGTGCCAATACCGGGATCGGACAGGGTGTCGCGCTGTCGATCGCCCGGGCCGGCGGCACGGTCATCGGCGTGGGCCGCTCAGCCATGGACGAAACTGAAAAGAAGGTCACCGACGCCGGCGGAACTTTCATTCCGGCCCATGCCGATCTTGCCGATCGCGAGGCCACACGCTCCCTCATCGACGGGTTGTGGAACGAGCATGGCCCGTTGCAGGGCCTGGTAAACAACGCGGGGATCATCCGTCGCGCCGACGCGGTGGATTTCACCGAAGCGGACTGGGATGATGTCATCGACGTCAATCTGCGTTCGCTGTTCTTCCTCAGTCAGGCCTTCGGGCGCCGGATTATTGCCGAGGAAAGCCGCGGCAAGATCGTCAACATCGCTTCGCTGCTGTCATTTCAGGGCGGCATCCGCGTCGCTTCCTATACCGCGTCGAAACACGGAGCCCTCGGCATCACCCGACTGCTGGCATGCGAATGGGCTGCCAAGGGGATCAATGTGAATGCTGTGGCCCCCGGCTACGTCGTCACCAACAACACGGAAGCTCTGCGCGCCGACGAAAAACGCAGCGCCTCCATTCTGGAACGTATCCCCGCCGGGCGCTGGGGCACGCCGGACGATATCGGCGATGCGGCGGTCTTCCTGCTCGCACCGGCCTCCGACTACATGCATGGCGCCGTCGTTCCGGTCGACGGCGGCTGGCTCGCCAGATAGGAGAAGACGATGATGCAAACGAAACTCTTTGCCCGTGGCGACGAAGGCGAATGGGTAGATCTCGGGCAGGGCAATCGGCGCCGGATTATCCTGCATACCGACGAGCTGATGCTGGTCGAATTCGCCTTCGAGAAGGGCGGGATCGGCGCGCTCCACTCACACCCTCATGTGCAGGGGAGCTATATCGCAGAGGGCAGGTTCGAAGTCACCGTCGGCGAGCACACGCAGGTTCTTTCCACCGGCGACAGCTTCATCGCTCCATCGGGCGTGGTCCATGGCGTAAAGGCGCTGGAGGCCGGCCGGCTGATCGACAGCTTCACGCCGCACCGCGCCGATTTCCTGTAATAGAGCACATCAAGGGGCTTTCCGTCTGCAACCGCGTAGCCGCAAGACTTGAAGCCGTCGCGTCAAGCCTACGTCGGGCATTTCCCGGTTCGACGCCGCCTCACCCCTCGCGCAAGGCAAGAGCACGTTCAGCCATCCTCTCCGGGATGGCTGCCGTCGTTCCCCGTTCTACCAGAGGGCCATCCACCTTGATCGTCATCGGGCGCGGGTTCTTTCCGTGTATCGCCATGTCGATCAGCATTTCCGCCGCCTTCTGGCCCATTTCGTAGTTCGGCAGCACCAGCGTCGAAAGCGGCGGATGCGTGTAGCGGGCGAGTTCCTGGTCGTCGTAACCCATTACCGACAGGTCCTGCGGCACGCGAAGCCCGCGCTCCGAAGCTGCTTCGAGCGCCCCGATCGCCATCAGGTCGTTGCCGCAGAAGATGGCGGTCGGCGGATTGTCGATGGCAAGCAGCTCGAGTGCAGCCTCGTAGCCGCGCAAGGGCAGCCAGTCGCCATTGCGCACCAGGGATTCGTCATAGGCGATGTCGGCGGTGGCCAGCGCCTGCTTGTAGCCTTTGAGCCGATCAATTGCCGCATCCATCCAAGGTTCGCCGTTGATGAAGCCGATGCGCCGGTGTCCGAGGGAAGTCAGATGCGCCGTCGCCGCGAAGCCTCCGGCGACCTCTCCGGGTACGATCGCCATGTGCTGGCGCGGCTCGGCATAACAGTTCAGCAGGATGGTAGGGATGCTCGCCAGTTCGCGCGGGACGCTCACCTTTCGTGTGAAGATCGTCGCATAAATCACTCCAGCAATTGCCGGATCACGCAACACGGCGCGCAGCACGGCGCTCTCAAGGTCGGGGTTAGAACGGGTCGCGTGGGCGGAAACGAGCAGGCCCTGCTCGAAGGCGTAGTCGCGAATTCCGTCTAGGCTCACCACCGGGTGCGGACTGGTCGATATCTCGTCTACGATGAAGGCTATCGTATCCTTTTCGATCGCTGGCGCGCGGGCGAGATCCTGGCGGGTATTCGGCAGCCTGTACCCGATCTTGCGCGCCGCTTCGCGCACGCGCGCCCTTGTCTCGGCCGAAATGCGGGCTCCGGACATTTCATTGAGCACGAGGGAAACGCTCGATTGCGAGACACCGGCGATGCGCGCCACGTCGGTCATGGTCGGCCGGCCGCCGCCCGCTTCCCTGGTCGACGCATCGCCCCCATTGCCCTTTGCCATTTCACTCCCCTGTCCGGCGCTGCAACGCCGCATTCAATTTGTGCACGTGCTAATAACTTTAGCCTTGACTGCTAATAATATTAGCGCAAGGTTTTGCCGTGTGAAGCATAAAGTTGCTCGCAGCCGGTAGAGGAGTACCGGCAAACCGGGAGGAGAGAACACGATGAACAGGATTTCACGTCGTGCGTTCATGCTTGCGGCCACGGCGGCCGGCGCGATCGCCGTCGCCGGCACCGTCGCTTTCGCGGAACTGCCCAAACTGGCGCAGAAAGAGACCTACAAGGTCGGTTTCGCGCAAACGGAATCCAACAATCCATGGCGCATCGCCCAGACAAACAGCATGAAGGCCGAAGCCGAAAAGCTCGGCCATCAGCTCGTCTATACGGACGCCGCCGGGTCCGCGGCCAAGCAGGTGGCCGACGTCAACTCGATGATCGCGCAGGGCGTGGACCTGATCTTCCTGGCGCCGCGCGAAGAAAAGCCGTTGATTCCTGCCGTCATGGCCGCCAAGAAGGCCGGCATTCCCGTCATCCTGCTCGACCGCAGCGTCGATCCGTCGCTTGCCAAGGCAGGCGAGGACTACGTGACCTTTATCGGCTCGGATTTTATCGAAGAGGGCAAGCGCATCGCCGAGTGGCTTGTCAAAAATGCCAACGGCAAATCGAAGATCATCGAGCTCGAGGGCACGACCGGCTCGTCGCCGGCCAACGACCGTAAGAAAGGTTTCGACGAGACGATCAAGGCGGCAGGCGGCTTCGAGATCGTCGCTTCGCAGTCGGGCGATTTCGCACGCGACAAGGGACGGCAGGTCGCCGAGGCCCTGTTGCAGGCGCACCCGGATGCCGACATCGTCTATGCCCATAATGACGAGATGGCGATCGGTGCCATTGCGGCAATAGAGGCGGCGGGCAAGGTCCCGGGCAAGGATGTGCTGGTCTTGTCGATCGACGGCGGCAAGGAGGCGGTTCAGGCGGTCATCGACGGAAAGATCGCTGCGGTGGTCGAGTGCAATCCGCGCTTCGGTCCCAAGGCCTTCGAGACGATGCTACGCTATGCCAAGGGCGAGAAGATCGACCCCATGGTCATAAACGAGGACAAGTTCTACGACCCGTCAAACGCGGCTGCCGAACTCGCCAACGCCTACTGACATCCTTCGTCAACCGGCCGGATCGTTCCGGCCGGTGGCGAAGTCCGCAATCGCTGCGAAATCGACCGCGATAAAGACAGATCGGCATCGGGAGGACTTATGCTTCTGTCCATGCAGGGCATCTGCAAGTCGTTCAACGGCATTCCGGCACTTCGTGCGGCTTCTCTCGAAGTCGGCGAAGCCGAGGTGATGGCACTCGTCGGGCAGAACGGCGCGGGCAAGTCGACGCTCATCAAGATATTGACCGGCGCGTACCGGCGCGACGAGGGTGCCGTCGCCTTTGCGGGAGAGGATGTATCCTTCAGCATGCCGGCGGAGAGCCAGGCCCGGGGCATTGCGACGATCTACCAGGAGATCAACCTCGCCCCGCAGCGCTCCGTCGCCGAGAACATCTATCTGTCGCGCGAACCCCGCCGCTTCGGCTTGATCGACCGGAGCGCGATGCGCGAACGCGCCGCCGCCGTCCTGCGGACCTTCAATCTGGAAATCGACGTCGATCAGCCTGTCGCCGGTTTCAGCGCCGCTACCCGGCAGATGGTCGCGATCGCGCGCGCCGTGACGCAGAAGGCACGCCTCGTCATTATGGACGAACCGACCTCTTCCCTCGATGAGCGGGAAGTCGCGATCCTTTTCGATACCATAAGGACGCTCAAACGCGGCGGCGTCTCCGTCGTCTTCATCGGCCATCGGCTCGACGAGCTCTACCGGATTTGCGACAAGGTCACCATCATGCGTGACGGCAAGACGGTGGCGACCGCCGCAATGGCGGACATGCCGAAGCTCGCATTGGTTCGCCATATGCTTGGAAAGGAACTCGCTGCCTTCGAAGCGATCGCCAAGGACGCCGATGAGGGCGAGCGGCGACCGGTGCGGCTATCGGTCGAGAATGCCGGCGCCGGTGTTCGCGTGCGGAATGTGAGCCTCACGGTGCGCGAAGGCGAGATCTCCGGGCTTGCCGGCCTCCTCGGCTCCGGCCGAACCGAAACGGCCAACCTCATTTTCGGCGCCGACCGGCTGCAACGCGGCGAAATTCGCTTCGATGGCGAAGTGCGCTCCTACCGCCAGCCGGCGGACGCCATTGCCGACGGCATAGGCCTCGTTGCCGAGGACCGGAAGGTCGACGGTATCATTCCCGATATGAGTATCCGCGAAAACATGACGCTCGCGCTTCTGCCGAAGCTCGCCCGCGCCGGCATCGTCGATCGCGCCCGCCAGGATGAAATAGTCGCCCGCTATGTCACTGCGCTCGGCATCAAATGCACTTCGCCCGACCAGCCTATCAAGGAGCTTTCCGGCGGAAATCAGCAGAAAGTCCTCCTCGGCCGATGGCTCTGTACCGATCCCAAGCTCCTGATCGTGGACGAGCCGACCCGCGGCATCGATATCGGAGCCAAATCGGAAATCCTCCGCCTCCTGCGCCGGCTCGCCGACGAGGGCCTCGGCGTGCTGATGATTTCGTCCGAACTCGAGGAATTGCTGGCGGCGGCCGACCGGGTGACCGTCCTCAGCGACGGAACTTCGGTCGCCGTGCTGCCGCGCAGGGAATTGAGCGAGGCCGCCCTCTTTGCCGCCATGGCACATCAGGTGGAGTAGCATGACGACGATCGAGACACAGGCGACCGCAACCGCCGTCCCTTCAGGCAAACGTTTCTTCACGCTCGCCGGGCGTTACGGCACGGTCGCCGCCTTCCTGGCCCTGATCCTCTTCAACGTGGTCTTCACACCGAATTTCCTGTCGCTGCAGACGCTCAACGTCAATCTCACCCAGGTCGCCACGATCGTAATCGTCGCCATCGGAATGACGCTTGTGATCGCCACCGGCGGCATCGATCTTTCGGTCGGCTCACTGATGGCGATCGGCGGCGCGCTTGCGCCGATGATCTTCATGGGGACGCTGTTTCCGGTCTCCTCCATGCCCGCAGCCGTGGCGCTTGCCTTCGTTCTTCCGGTCGTCGCCACGGGGCTGCTCGGTCTTTTCAACGGTCTGCTCGTGACCCGTTTCGCCATCCAGCCGATCATCGCGACCCTCGTGCTTTTCATCGCAGGCCGCGGCATCGCCCAGGTGATGACCAACGGCAACCTGCAGGTCTTCCGGAACGAAGGTTTCCAGTTCATCGCCCTGGGGCGTGTCGCCGGCATTCCGGCCCAGGTAATTCTGATGATTGCGATTGCGGCGATCGCCTGGGCGGCGATCCGCTACACCATGTTCGGGCGCCAGATCATCGCCGTCGGGGGTAACGAGAAGGCGGCCCGTCTGACCGGCATACCCGTCCACCGCGTCAAGCTGCTCGTCTACATGATCAGCGGCGCGCTTGCCGGTGTGGCGGGCCTCATCGTCGTCGCGCGCAATTCCGCAAGCGACGCGAACCTCGTCGGCCTTGGCATGGAGCTCGATGCGATCGCCGCAGTCGCGGTCGGCGGCACGCTTCTGACCGGCGGGCGGGCAAACATCGTCGGCACCGTGATCGGCGCTCTGGTCATCCAGCTGGTGCGTTACACCCTGCTTGCCAATGGCGTGCCGGACGCGGCTGCGTTGATCGTCAAGGCTGCGCTGATCTTACTTGCGGTGTTCATCCAGCAGCGCGCCGGAAAGTCGTGAGGGAGAACGGCGATGAACCCACTCCTCAAAGCTCTAACACTAAAGTCCCCCGGCGATATGGCCCGCCTCGGCGTCATCCTGGCGCTCTTCGGCCTCATCCTGTTCGGAGCGCTGCGTTACGAGAACTTCCTGTCGCAATACAACATCCTGAGCTTCCTGCGTTACAACTCCATGTTCGCCCTGATCGCGCTGGGCATGGCCTTCGTCATCATGACCGGGGGCATCGATCTCTCCGTCGGCGGTACTGCGGCCATGGCGAGCGTCGTCGCCGCGCTTCTGTCGCCCTATCACTGGGCCGCAGGTCTCTTCGGCGGCATTGCGGCGGGTCTTGCCGTCGGAGCGTTGAACGGCTTCACCGTTACAGTGATGCGCATCCAGCCTTTTATCGCGACGCTCGCGACAATGCTCGCGGCCTATGGCACCGGCTTGCTGCTTGCGGGAAACCAGTCCGTCTCCGTTTCTTATGACAGCGGCTTCACGGCGATAGGCCAGGACGACTTCCTTGGCTTTCCGATTCCCGCCTGGATCGCCCTTCTCGTCTATGTTGCCGGCTGGCTGGTGCTCGAACGCCTGCCCGTCGGCCGCCATGTGCTGGCGATCGGCGACGGCGAAGCGACGGCCGCATTGATGGGCCTCAAGGTAAGGCGGACGCTCGCCGCCGTCTATATCGGTTCCGGCGCGCTGGCGGGGCTCGCAGGCGTCATCCTCGCCTCGCAGTTCGGTGCCGGCCAACCGACCGAGGGCGTCGGCTGGGAACTCTTCGCGATCGCCTCGGTGGTCGTCGGGGGTACGCTTCTGACGGGCGGTTCGGGCTCCGTGGGGGCGACGCTTGCGGGCGCCCTGCTGCTCGCGATGGTGTTCAACATCCTGAATTTCGAGAATGGCCTCGGGTGGATTTCCCTTTCGGCCTATTGGCAATCCGTCATCCGCGGCGGCTTCCTGCTGATCGTCGTCGTTCTTCAGGCGCGATTGATGTCACGCCGAACGGGCGAGGAACGCGTCTGAGATGCGGCAAGGTCGGCGAAACCCGCGACAATGCGAAAGCAAGAGGAGATGTGATGACTACGACAGCGATCCATGAAACCCGGTCGGGCTACGATTTCAGCGCGTCCGTCGAAGCCTTGCAACGGGAGGGCATTACCGGACTGAAGAGCGCCTTCTCGCGCGAATGGGCCGAAACGATGCGTGAGGACATGATGACGGCCTTCTGGTCGGCCATTCAGCGGCCGGGTGGTGCCGTCGGCCGTGGACCGCGCCGCTGGTACGTCGAGATTCATCCGCAGGATTTTTCCGGCTTCGTCGACCTCGTCACCCATCCGTGGGTGGCCGGCATGTGCGAGGCTGTGCTCGGTCCCGATTACCAGATCGTCGAGATCGGCTTCGACGTGCCGTTTCAGGGAGCGAAATACCAACCCTGGCATCGCGACTTCCCCTCGCCGCCCGAAACCTACGTCGAGCACCGCATCACCTCGCTTGCCTTCAACCTCACCGGCGTGGATGTGACGGAGGATATGGGGCCGTTCGAGATCGCGCCCGGCACCCAGTGGCTCGACGGCAGGGAGTGGAAGCATGAAATGTTCCCGCCCAAGGAGAGGTGGCCTGAGTTTCAGGAGCTCGCGACACGCAAGTATCCGAAGCTGGGCGATGTTTCGTGCCGCTCGGCGCTCACCATCCACCGGGGTACGGAACATGCTTCGCCGATCGCCCGCCCGGTCATGGTCCTCGGCGTCGACGCACCCGGCGCCGGTCACGCCGAACTGCACGACATGATGGTGACGCAGGATTACTTTGATGCCCTGCCCGTTCTGGTGAAGCAGCACCTCGTCTGCAGGGTTGTCGATGAGCTGATCCCCGTCACGCAGAAACACGATATCGAAGGTCTGGTGATGGGCTCGACACCGACCTGAACGGGTCCGCAGCACGTTTCGCGGGAACTCAAAGCGCAACCGTCGCCAGACCCGGCAGGACTTTGTCCAGGGTCAGCGGGAAGTCGCGAACCCTTACTCCGGTGGCGTTATAGACCGCGTTGGCGATTGCCGCGCCGGCACCGCAAACGCCGAGCTCTCCGAGGCCTTTCGCGCCGAAAGGGTTGGCCTTGTCATCGTTCTCCTCGATGAACACGACCTCGAGGTCGGGAACGTCGCTATTGACCGGAAGGTGGTACTCGGCAAGGTCATGATTGACGAAACATCCGTAGCGGCGGTCAAGGACGGTTTCCTCCATCAAGGCTGCGCCGAGGCCCCAGGTCATACCTCCGAGAATCTGTGACCGGGCCGTCTTCGCGTTGAGAATACGGCCTGCGCCGATCACGGCGAGCAAGCGTCTCGCACGGATCTCGCCGGTGTCGCAGTCGACGCTGACCTCGGCGAAGTGCGCGCCGTAGGAATGCTGCGAGAATGCGCGGTAGCTCTCGGTGTTCGCACCGGCCTCGACCGAACCCGTCGCGTCGAGCCCTTGGGGTGCGACGCGCCGCATGAATTCCGCCAACCCTTCGGGCCGATCGCCTAGCCGGACCGCTCCCGCGACGATAGTGACGTCGTCAGTCCCGGGATTCTGGGCCGGTGCACCCGTTCGCGTGCGCGCCGCGGTCACGATCTTCCGTTTCAATGCTTCGCACGCCCGCAGAAGGGCCGTCCCGGCACTTGCTGCTCCCCAGGAACCGCCGGAGCCTGCCGTCAAGGGAAAGTTGGTATCCCCAAGCTCGATCGTGACTGCCGCAAGCGGAACGCCTAAGGCATCGGCGGCGATCTGCGTCAGGATGGTATAGGTCCCCGTACCGATATCGGTCATGTCGAGGCGAGCGGTCACTCGTCCCTCCGCGTCGATCCGAACCGAGGCCGCCGCCGCTCCCATGTAGTTTGGCCGGATCGCAGCGGCCATGCCGAGGCCAACCAACTTCCGGCCTTCGCGCAGCCTGCCCGGTTCCGACCTGCGCCGCTCCCAACCGAAGCGCCGCGCCCCCTCCTGCATGCATGCCACGAGGTTGCGCGTGGAGAACGGCACCCCGCGCTCCGGATCGAGATCGGGCTCATTGCGGATCCTGAGCTCGATCGGGTCAAGACCCAGCCGCTCGGCCAACTCGTCCATGGCGCATTCCAGCGCGAGCATGCCTGGCGCCTCGCCAGGCGATCGCATCCACTCGCCTCTGTTGAGGTCGACTGGAACCAGCCGGTGGCGGGTCAGGCGACTGGGTGCGGCATAGAGCGAACGGGCGAAGACCGCCGTCTGCTCGCAGAATTCCTCAATTCGAGAGGTGGCCGACCAGACATCGTGCCCGAGAGCCAGCAGCTTTCCATCGGGGCTCGCGCCCAATCGAACGTTCTGGAGCATTTCCGCACGGTGCCCGGCATTGGCGAACATTTGCTGGCGCGTTAGGGCGACCTTGACGGGTCTTCCGAGAATGCGCGCGGCTAGGGCCGCGAGCACCGAATCGGCATGGACGATGAGCTTGGAGCCGAAACCACCACCGATGTAACGGCTGATCACGCGCACGCGCTCGAGAGGAACGCCCAGCGTGGCAGCGAGGCCGGCACGAAAGTTCGAGAGGGTCTGCGCCGAGGTATGGATGGTCACGTCGTCACCCTGCCAGATAGCCAACGTCGCATGGGGCTCCATCGGATTGTGGTGCTGATAGGGCGTACGGTAGGTCATGTCGATCCGTACCGCCGCCTCGGAAAAGGCCGCATCGAAATCGCCCACTGCGCTGTCCGTATCAAAGCCTGCATTGGTCCGCTGCGGTGCGTAAGCCGCCTGGCGGCGCTCTTCGAGGCCGAAGTCGCCGGCTGCTTCTTCGTAGCGAACCTTGATGAGGGCCGCAGCGGCGCGTGCGGCCTCGAAGGTCTCGCCAACCACAAGAGCGATGGGTTCGTCATAGTAGCGAATGCGATTGTCACGGAGCACGGGTCGCGCACGGGTGAAAACCTCGCGCACGGCCGGCGTGACGGCCGGACCAAATTCCGGTTGGGGCGGTGCATTCAGATGCGTCATCACGTGAAGGACGCCCGGCGTTCGTTCGGCCAGGCCGGTTTCGATTTCCAGAATGCGGCCTTTGGCGATGCCCGCACCCAGCACAAAACCGAAAGCCGGAGGCGGGCCCTCGGCAACTTCGTAGGCGTAGGTAGCGGTGCCGGTAACCTTGATCGGTCCATCGACGCGGTCGACAGGTTTGCCTGTGAAGCTGCCGCCACCGCTTGTGGTATGTCGCTGCGCCTTATCCGTCATAGTTTCCACCAGTTTTCTCGGTTCACGCTTGTTCGGCCACGGAGGCGAGCGTGTAACGCACGGTCCGCTTGCCCAAGGGAATTTTGAAATCGTTGCCGCCATGTCCGACGGCTCCCGCCATTGCGGCCTCCGCTGCGTCCGTCAGCACATGGTCCGTTAGTGCCGCACCCGCGAGCCTGCTCTCGGTTTCCAGTGCCCGCCAGGGCTTCGGCGCGACGCCGCCCAAGGCGACACGAGCGGTTCGCACCCGATTGCCGGAAACCTCGATGATTGCTGCAACGGAAACCAGGGCGAACGCGTAGGAGGCACGGTCGCGCACCTTGCGATATGTCTGCCGGCCCGCGGGCGGTGGCGGCAGAGTGACGCCGGTGATCATTTCGCCGTGGGCAAGCACCGTCTCCTGGTGGGGCGTCGTGCCAGGCAGCCGGTAGAGATCCCCGATCGGGATCGAACGCGTTTCACCGCCCGGTGAGACGGTTTCGACTGTAGCGTCGAGCACCGCCATGGCGACCGCCATGTCTGAGGGATGAACGGCAATGCACGCCTGGCTCGTTCCGATGACCGCATGCATGCGGTTGAAGCCCCTGAGCGCAGCGCAACCGGCGCCCGGTTCCCGTTTGTTGCAAGGCATGTTGCGGTCGTAGAAATAGGGGCATCGCGTGCGCTGGAGGAGGTTGCCGCCTGTCGAAGCCTTGTTTCGTATCTGGCCGGAGGCGCCCGCCAACAGCGCCTGAGACAGAGCCGGGTAGCGTGACCTGACTGTCGGATCGGCGGCGAGATCGCTATTGCGGACCTGAGCGCCGACACGCAGTCCGCCCTCCCCGGTCGGCTCGATACGGTCGAGTGGCAGACGGCCGATGTCGACGAGATGCTCCGGGCGCTCGATACCCAGCTTCATCAGGTCCAGGAGATTGGTGCCCCCGGCGATGAAACGTGCCGCCGGCCGGCCCGCCACAGCCGCAACGGCCGTTTTCACTGTGTCGGCCCGCTGATAGGAGAAGGGTTGCATGCTTCATGACCTCTCTGCCGCATCGCGAATGGCGGCTACGATGTTGGGGTAAGCGGCGCAGCGGCAGAGATTGCCGCTCATGCGCTCGCGGATTTCGGCATCGGTGAGCGTGGACGGAGCCGCCGTAACATCCGCGCTTGCGTGGCTCGGCCAACCTTCCCTGATCTCCCGCAGCATTCCGACCGCGGAGCAAATCTGCCCGGGCGTGCAATAGCCGCACTGAAAGCCATCATGTTCGATGAATGCCGCTTGCACCGGGTGAAGTTCGTCCTCACCCGCAAGTCCCTCGATCGTGGTGATCTCATCGCCCTCATGCATCGCGGCGAGCGTCAGACAGGCATTGATCCGGCGTCCATTCACAAGAACGGTGCAGGCTCCGCATTGACCATGGTCGCAACCCTTTTTCGAACCGGTAAGACCGAGATGGTTGCGCAAGGTGTCGAGCAGCGTGGTCCGCGGATCCACTTCCACCGCGACGTTGTTGGAATTGATGTTGAGCAGCACCTGCAGCGTGGACGTCGGAGTTGCTGACGGTGCAGCAGCGGCGTCGGCTGCAGCGGAACGCCCGATGGGCAGGCCTGCCATGACGAGCAGGGTCGTGGCTGCACCGCCCTCCAGCACGGCCCTTCGCGTCGGTCCATTGTCCTTTTGAGTTTCGTCCATGAGTCATCTCCGGATTCGACTGCGAAGGATGCACGCCGCCTGAAACGCACGAGCGGCGCGCAGCGACGCGACACAACATGGCGGCGCGCGCGTGCCTTTTCTTTCAGGATCTCGGCGGGGTTGTCAGGATTCCGGAATAACTTTTGACCGGTAAGCGCGCGGGGTGACGCCGCGCAGGCGCTTGAAGGTCGTGGTGAAGTGGCTCTGACTCGAGAAGCCGCAGGTCAAGGCGATCGCGCTCAGCGCGGCGTCGGTCTCGCACAGGAGTGCCTCCGAACGCCGGATGCGTTCCTCGAGCACATAGGCGTAAGGCGCGCAGCCGGTCGTCACTTTGAAGCGACGGGCAAAAGAATCCGGGGCAACACCGGCGACATCGGCCAAATCTCCGAGGGAAATGTCGCCATCAAGATGTGCGTCGATATAGTCGCGGACCCGTTTGACGACACGGCTGCCAAGGGAGCCATGGCGGGGAGCCGGGACGGGCTCATGAGCGAAGCCGCGTATGCGCAAAGTGATAAGCGCGATCAGATGTTCCATATAGGCCGAATCCGGGATATGGCCGCTGCATATCTCGCTGCTCAACGCTTTCAACAGCGCGCCGATCACACTGTCGCCCTTGTTTATCAGGACCGGCAAATCCTTCAGGTGATCACCGGCGCGAGACCGGGGATCGATCCACAGGGCGGAATAGGTAAGATCGACATCGCGATAGGCACCGAGGCGTTCAACCCCCGCGGGCACGAACGTTATCGCACCGGATCGGTCCTGCCCCTCATAAACCATTTTCCCATCGGATCGAATGGAGGTCTGCGATGTGGCGCCTTCCTCCGTCAGAACGAGCACGTGATGCGGCGCCGTCCAGCGAAGTTCGGCTTCCTGACACGCCCATCGTCGACGATCGAAAACGACGGAGGAATCGGCCCAAGAAGCGGTTGTGGGCTGCGCCGGCTGCTCTCCGGCAGTCCGAATTCGCCCACTACCGAAAAGCGGCCTGAAAGGCATATCGATCGTCCTGTGTTCCACCGAACCAAAACCTGCGCCGGTGCGCATGCGCCACCGGCATGCGTCCCAGGTCCTCACCTCCCCCCCCGCACGAACTCTCCAGCATCCACGCCGATTGCGCTACCAAACCATTTTCAAAGTGTCGTGTAGTGGCCCACAAGCCAAGACCATCGGGCTTTGCCGGGGTAATTCTCGTATGGTGCGCCCGTTTACATCAGGCCGTCGCAACGTCTTTCGGTTGAGATGCGTTATCTTTTGACAAGTCTGTCCCACTGGACCCAAACTGCCGCAAACGGGCGAAGAAAACGCGATGGCGAAGAGTGTTTCCGTACATGAGGAAAAGGATGCTCCAGACCGCCTACTGACGCCGCGGCGTTCGCGGACATTGGCAACCCTTATCGCTCTCGCCGTTGGATTGGTCGTTTGCTATTTCCTCGCCGTGCCCTTCCTGCCCGCTCTCACATGGGCGCTCGTACTCACTGTGATGTTCCGGCCGCTGCATCGTCGGATCGAAAAGCGTTTCCGCTACCCGGAAGCCGCGGCCGCGGCGACCGTGGCGATCGCCTTCTTCGTCGTGGTTGTTCCGCTCACCTTCATGGCGGAACGATTGGTGAACGAAGCTGCCAAAGGGGCACAGATCGTCGAGGAAGCTGTGAGGTCGGGCACCTGGCGCGATGCGCTCGCCAACTATCCGCGCCTTGCGCCGCTCATCGTCTGGATCGAAACGCAGCTCGATCTGGCCGGGATCGCAGGCAGCGCGACCAGTTGGCTCACCAACTTCAGCGCCTCATTCGTGCGGGGCTCCGTTGCCCAGATCGTCGACGCCATCCTGACATTCTATTTTCTGTTCTATTTCCTCCGTGACGGCCAGCAAGCGCTAGGCGCGCTGAAGGAACATTCGCCTCTCAGCTCGCAGGAGATGAACCGGCTGTTCACGCGGGTAAACGAAACGGTCCAGGCCGTCGTCTTCGGCACTGTGGCCGTTGCTGCCGTACAGGGCGCGATGGGCGGCCTGATGTTCTGGTTGCTCGGTCTGCCGGCGCCCGTGGTCTGGGGACTCGCCATGGGCTTGCTCGCCGTCGTGCCGGTGCTCGGCGCCTTCATCGTCTGGCTCCCCGCCGCGCTGTCGCTCGCCCTGAGCGGCGAATGGGGAAAGGCGTTCATACTCGTCGCCTGGGGCGCGGGAGTGGTCGCGACCATCGACAATCTTCTCTACCCCATTTTCGTGGGAGACCGCCTGAAGCTCCACACGCTGACGGCCTTTATGAGCATGATTGGAGGCATAATCGTATTCGGGTCGGCGGGGCTGGTGATAGGCCCGGTAGCCTTCACCGTAACGCTGCTGCTCCTGGATATCTGGCGGCGGCACAATTCGGACCCCGATGCTTGAGACGCCCCCGGATAGGATCGAAAACCCACATCACACGACAGTGGGACGACTTGAAAGGTCCGCCCGGAGACCCAGACGGACCCTTCATCGGGCAAGCTGTCAGGCGAGAATCACCACGATCTCCAGCGACGACGGTTCCACGATGACGATCCGGCCGTCGGCGAGGACGAAGAACAGGTAGCCTTCGTACCTTGGGACGATCTTCACGATGCGGGTCGGCAGCGGCCTCAGCTTGACCTTGACGGTCTCCGGCACTGCCACTCCGACGGATACATCGAAATCGACGTCGATTGGCTCGACGTTCTCTTCCTTGATGACCTGCGTGATTTCGGTCTTCTGCTCTACCGTCACGTCGACATTTCCAGAAGAGCCGGAGGTCTGACCCTGCTCGGTCGACTGGGACTCGCCTTGAGCGGGCTGCTCGGTTTCGCCTTGCTTGGGCTGCTGCCCGGAGTCCTGCTGCTGGGTCTGCGTGTCGGTCCCCTGCTCCTGGGTTTGCGAACCGCCTTGATCCTGCTGCGTGCCGGTTTCGCCCTGCTGGTCCTGCTGCTGGTCAGGTTGCTTTTGTTGATCTTGCTGATCCTGCTGCTGGTCGGTAGCGCCTTGATCCGCCGGTCGCTGCTGATCGGTGGGCTGTTGCTGATCTGCCGGTTGTTGCTGGTCCTGGCCCGTCTGTCCGTCCTGCTGTGTCGCGCCCCCCTGGGCATCAGGCTGCTGATCCTGTTGCGCGCCCCCTTGCGGACATTCCGTCCCGGCCGGGCATTCGGTGGACTGGCCCTGTGCCGGCTGTTCCGTCTGTGCAAAGACCGGGGTGGACGCAACCCCGAGGCTTAAAGCGAGCGCACTCTTGATAAGGATACCCTTCATCGGATGTTCTCCATTCGAACGTCCCTTCGGGTTAGCCAACCGCGGATTGACAGGAATGTTCCCTGGCAACCCGCCTGTGCGGAGCTAGAGCGGGATGAGGAAAACTGTGCGCGGATTTTCCGCCCTCATCCCCTCCAGCTCCTTGAAACTACGCACTTGCGAATGGAAACCGCTACACAGTTGGAGCTGCTCTAAACCTGGATGCCGCCGGACCCTGCCCCACCGGACCGGACCGGTCCTTCGAACAGTCCCAAATCGTCACGGCTGAATGCGGCAAGCGTCCAGGCGGCAGGATCGGCTGCGCCTCGCGGGTGATAAACCAGCCTGTCCGGACTTTCGATCCGGCGCATTGCCTCATGGTCGATCACGCCGGATCGTGCCGCTTCAGCTGCGCGTTCACGGTCACCTTCGAACGCGTCGTCGACGAGCTCGTGCGTGAGCATGATCCCTTTGCGGGTGAGACCACCGCCGTCCTCACGGGTCAATATGACCACGGCGACGCCGAGCTTTTCGGCCACTTCCTGCTCGACCAATACCTCGAACACTGACATTCGACCCTCCATCGATGTCCCGGCGGCGCATCAACCGCAAAGGCCTCTTCGCTAACCGTCGTCAGGGATGTGCGTATCGACGCCAAGGGTTTGAAGATTGTTGCGGACCTCCAGGACCCCAGGCACGGCCTCCACCGCTGCCGCGAGCCGGCGCGCCGTCGCCAAGGTTTCGACGGCACCCTCCAGGGTGACGATGCCCCTATCGGCGCGCACTTCGATGCTGTTGGCCTCGGCTTCACCGCTTTGGCCAAGCAGATCTGTGATCACCGCTTCCAGTTCGTCGCTGTCGATGCGGTCCGGTGGCAGAGGACGACCATTATCCACGGAATTTTCCTCAAGACCGTCCGCGCCGGCCTCATCCACGATGAAGCCCTTCCCGCGATCCTCATCGAAATTCGCGCCGGTAGCGCCATAGTCCCTGTTTTCGGGGCTGCGTGAGGTACTGCCGCTGCCGTCGGAGTAGGGCCAACCTTCGCGAAGATCGCGCTCCTCATAGTCGCGATAGTCCTCGTCGCGCGAGAGCGCCTTTTCCTTACGGGGCACTTTCATTGCGATCTCCTTTCATTCTGCAGAAGTCGAACAAAAACGGCTGGCTTTCGTTCAATCCGGTTTACGCTGACAGGACCCGAGGGGGCGATCACTGGGTAACCGAACCCGGTTCTGGTTGTTCCGCCCCGGACAAAGGTCAGACGCCACGGCAGGGTCGACCGGACGCGGTCAATGAGCGAGACCTGGACATTTGCGAAGGAGAGCTAAAACTACGCCGCAGCAGCGCCGAGTGCCGGTCTACCGGCTTCGGGGGAACAATCGTCGGGCGAAAAATCGATCGTTCGAGACCCGCCGCGCAGGTCTCGATCGGAGTTTCGCTGATCACCAATTCCACGTCTGGCGGCCATACCAATCGTCTATGTCGCGCCTTACCCGGTCCTTCTCGATCCCGTAACGCTCCTGGATCTTTCCTTCGAGCTGCTCGCGGTTGCCGGAGATCTGGTCCAGGTCATCGTCGGTGAGCTTGCCCCACTGTTCCTTGACCTTCCCTTTGACCTGCTTCCAGTTACCTTCCACACGATTCCAGTCCATGAGTAGTCCTCCTGGTTCAATTGTATTGGTGATGGAACTCATGAGAACGCATTTGGTTCATCGAGCCGGTGGCGATCGTGCCTTCCGGGAGGCCGGCCGTCGGACGTGACGTTACAGACACAAAGTTGTGTTACCCAGGGAACTCGACCTTGCGGGGCTTCTCTGCTTCTATCGTGCGAGGGCTGTTTCCAATCTATCCAGGGCGGGGCGGAAGATGGTTTACGATCGGGATAAGAAGCGCATGCGTCGCCGTCACGTACTCCGGTTTTTCGCGGCTCTCGCTTTGCCCGTCCTCCTGCTCGGCTCCGCCATCGCGGCGGTGGAATGGGTTGCGCCCGATCCGCCGGCGCGGGCCGACGCCCAAAAGGCGGCAGCCCGGCAGTAAAGGCGGAGGGAACATCTACCCGCCTCGTGTGTTGAGCGCTCCGAACGGGAGCGAAGATGAAGAAGCACATCAAGGAGATCGTTTCGGCGCTGAAGCGCCGGCGCGCGGTCCTGTTTGTCGGGGCCGGCGTGTCGATGAGCGTCGGATTGCCATCCTGGAAAACGCTGGTCGATCATATTTTGAGCGAGCTGCGCCTGGACAATTCCGTCATGCACGATCCCGACATCTCCTATCAGACGATCGCCGAATGCTATCGCCTTGAACACGGAAACATTTCCTCGCTGTGCGAATGGATGCGGCAAAATTGGCGCGTCTCGCGGGAGCGCATCGAACGCTCGGAGCTGCATCGGCTGATCGTCGAGCTCGATTTTCCGGTGATCTATACGACCAACTACGACAGTAATCTGGAAATCGCCTACGACGTCTACGGCACACGCCATGCAAAAATCAGCCACGTGCGCGATATCGCCTCCGCGCCCGCGGGCGTCACGCCGATCATCAAGTATCACGGCGACTTCGACGATGAAGACACGCTCATCCTGACCGAAACCGACTATTTCAACCGGCTGTCCTTCGACTCTCCGCTGGACGTCCGCTTTCGCAGCGATGCACTCGAGGCGACCGTGCTGTTCATCGGCTACAGCATGTCGGACCTGAACATCCGCCTGCTTCTCCACCGTATCTGGAGCACCTGGCAGAGATCCGGACACGAAAAGGACCGGCCGCCTTCCTACGTCTTCATGTATCAGCCAAATCCGGTGCAGAAAGCGGTGCTCAGAAACTGGGGCGTAACGGTTCTCGCCGGCGATGGCCCCGATCCGCAGCAGGCGCTTCTCGCTTTCATCCAAGGTCTTCGCACCGAACTCGGTGGCTAGAATGGGATGAGGAACGGTGTGCGGTTTGTCCGTCCCGCGTCCCGCTCTAACTGCTTTCACTCGAAATGTTCGCGACAAGCCGCCTTACGGTTCGCTTCACGGAATCCTGCCAGGCAGGCATGGCCCGGCCGAAGGCCGCGGTGAATTTGGCGCTCGACAGCGAGGAATTGGAGGGGCGGCTTGCAGGTGTCGGGAATGCATCCGTCGCGATGTCCCGAACATACGCCCAGGGACCGCCTTCGGCACGGCTCGCCGAAAGAGCATGCCGCGCGAAATCGGCCCGGGTTACGACGCCCGCACCAGCGAGGTGGTAGAGGCCAAAAGCGGCGTCCTCATCGGATTTCGTCAGCCGCGCGGAAATATCGAGGATCGCGTCCGCAAGGTCGATCGCAGACGACGGATTTCCCCGTTGATCCGCAACGACCGCGATATCCTCGCGCTCCTTTGCGAGCCGCAGGATCGTCTTGACGAAGTTCTTCCCGAAGGGGCTGTAGACCCAGCCCGTACGCAGGATGAGATGGCGAGGGGTTGCCTCGGCAACTGCTCTTTCTCCGGCAAGCTTGGACGCGCCGTAGACGCTAAGCGGAGCCGGTGTGTCGCCCTCTGCATAGCTCCCCTGTTTGCCTCCGTCGAAGACATAATCCGTCGAAATATGGATGATCGGCACTTCGACGCATGCGGCCGCCTCAGCGACCGCGCCAGCCCCAAGCGCGTTGACCGCGAAAGCCGCCTCCGGCTCACGTTCGGCCTGGTCCACGGCCGTATAAGCTGCCGCCGAGACGACGAGGTCCGGCCGGCATCGCTCGATCGCCGGGAGGATCGTTGCCGGCTCTGCAAGATCGAGGTGCGGCCGCCCGATTGTAACGACGTCCACTCCCGACCAACTACGAGACCGTTCCACGAGGCTGAGGGCCAACTGCCCCTCGCAGCCGGTCACGGCAATTCTCACGCAACGCTCCGATGCTGCTCGCCGATGCGGGCACCGGAATAGCGCTCGCGCCGGATCGGCTCCCACCACCACCTGTTTGCGAGGAACCAGTCGACAGTCTCGCTCAGGCCGCCCTCGAAGCTCCGCTTCGGCCTCCAGCCAAGCTCACGCTCGGCCTTCGAGGGATCGATCGCATAGCGGCGGTCGTGGCCGGGCCGGTCCGGGACAAGGGTGATGAGGTCCCGATAGCTGTCACCGCCCTTTCGCGGCAACCGGACGTCGAGCAGATCGCAGATGCTTTCCATGACCGACAGATTGTTGCGCTCGGCACGGGCGCCGATGTTGTAGCTCTCCCCCGGCCTGCCCTGGCTGACGACCAGTTCCAGCGCAGCCGCATGATCGTCGACATGGAGCCAGTCGCGGACATTCGCTCCCGAGCCGTAGAGCGGCAACGGCTTTTCCTCGATGGCGTTGATGATCGTCAGGGGGATCAGCTTCTCGGGGAAGTGGAACGGGCCGTAATTGTTGGAGCAGTTCGAAACCACCACCGGAAGACCGTAGGTGTGGTGCCACGCACGTGCGAAATGATCCGCCGCCGCTTTCGAGGCCGCGTAGGGGGACGAGGGTGCGTAGCGCGTCTCTTCGGAAAAAATCCCTCGATTGAACGGAAGGTCGCCGAAGACTTCGTCGGTCGAGACATGGTGAAACCGAAAGCGCTCCCGCTCCTCGGTGCCGAGCCTCGACCAGTACGCCAGCGCGGCGTTGAGCAATCGCACCGTGCCGAGGACATTTGTCTCCATAAACAGATCGGGGCCGTCGATCGAGCGGTCGACATGGCTCTCGGCAGCAAGATGCATGATCGCATCGATCCGCTCGCGTCGCATGATCTGCAGCAGAGCCTGTTCTTCGCGGATATCGGCCCGGTAGAAAGCATAGCGCGGGTCGCTTTCCAACGCCCGTAACGACGAAAGGCTGCCGGCATAGGTCAGCTTATCGACATTGACGACGCGCTCGGCCCCGTTTCGGATCAAATGCCGGCAAACCGCCGATCCAATGAAACCCGCGCCACCCGTTACCAAAACTCGCATGGTTTCTCCCCTCATGCGGTGAACTCGAAAAGAATGGATTCGTGGAGCAATGGTGCGTTCCTGTCCTTCGCGGACAGTTGCAGACGGTCGGTAGAGACAGGCCAGGTTATGCCAATCTCAGGATCGTCGTAGCGGATCGACCGCTCATGCTCAGCGCTGTAATGCTCGCTCACTTTGTAGAGAACTTCCGTTTCCGGCTCGAGCGTGAAGAGGCCGTGGGCGAAGCCGACAGGCACCAGAACCTGGTTCCATTTTTCAGCCGAAAGTTCGAGACCGACCCATTTTGCGAAGGTCGGCGAACCTTTGCGAATGTCGACCACGACATCGAACACCCTGCCTCGAACAACGCGAACGAGCTTCGCCTGCGCCTTGGGCGGGAGCTGATAGTGCAGGCCGCGCAGCGTGCCCGCAGCGGCGGAATAGGAATGGTTGTCCTGTATGAAGGTCGCCGCGACGCCGTGGGCGGCGAGGGTCTGCGCATTGTAGGTCTCCGAAAAGAAGCCTCGCTCGTCGCCGAGTTTGCGCGGGACGATCTCCAGAACCCCGTCGAGGCCCAGGGGCCTTACTTCAAGCATCCGAAAGCTCCCTGACACGTCGCCGGAGATAGATCGCATAGTCGTTTTTACCGAGCAGGTCGGCACGCTCGAGCACCTGATCCGCCGAAACGTAGCCGAGCTCGAAGGCGATCTCTTCCGGGCACATGATCTTGACGCCCTGCCGGTGCTCGATGGTGCGCACGAACGAAGCGGCATCGTGGAGGCTGTCGTGCGTGCCCGTATCGAGCCAGGCATAGCCCCGCCCGAGGCGGCAGACGTGAAGGTCGCCGCGCTCCAGATAGGCCCGGTTGATATCGGTGATTTCCAGTTCGCCCCGTGCTGAAGGTTTGATTGAAGAAGCGATCTCAAGCACACTGTTTTCATAGAAATAAAGGCCGGTCACCGCCCAGCTCGATTTCGCCCGCTCCGGTTTCTCCTCGATTGTCTCGGCCCGTCCGGTCTCTCCATCGAAACTGACGACGCCGTAGCGCTCGGGATCATCCACACGATAGGCGAAGATCGTGGCACCGCCCGACCGGGCCGCGGCCTCGCTGCAAAGCTCGGGCAGGCCGGCGCCGTAAAAAATATTGTCTCCAAGGATAAGCGCCACGGAGCTGTTGCCGATGAAGTCCCGGCCGATGATGAAGGCCTCGGCGAGTCCGTTCGGCTCCGGCTGCTCGGCATAGGAGATCGCGAGCCCGAACTGGCTGCCATCCCCAAGCAACTCCTCGAACAGCGGCCGGTCCCTGGGCATGGTGATCACCAGTATCTCGCGAATACCGGCCAGCATCAGCATGCCGAGTGGGTAATAGATCATCGGCTTGTCATGGACGGGGAGCAGTTGCTTCGAAACCGAGATCGTCACCGGGTACAGCCTGGTACCCCGGCCGCCCGCAAGGATGATGCCCTTCATGCGTCCACTCCGGTCGTGGCCATCATCGTGCTTGCGCTCCTGAGCCGTCGCCCGCTCCGATCGCCGCGGCGCCGACGGGACTGAGCTTGCCGCAGCGCCAGAGGCTATAGGAAGGCTCGGTGTCCCAATCGTAGTAATAGGCGGCCGTCAGCCGCCCTGCCTCGATCAGTTCGCCGAAGGTCGAGCGCATGACGCGGATCGCCTCCCCTCGCGATCGATCGTCGACCGGGCAGGAGCGCGCCTTGTTTGCGATCCCCCATTCCGTGACCCAGCAGGATTTGCCGGATGTCGCGGGCCGGCAGAAATCGAGAAGGCTTCTGACCCGCGCTGCAATGGCGGGCGCGGCTTTCCTTCCGGGGTAGATGTGGATGCCATAGGCATCGACCAGACTGTCGATGCCGCGTTGGCGAAGGAGCGCGACGAATTCGCCGGGATCGAGCCGTTCCATCCCGCGCCTGTCGGCTTCTGCTGCGCTCATATCCGACAGACCGGCGGAAATGACGGCTGCGTTGCGGCTGTGCTCGGTCTTGCGCAGCTCCGATCGGCTGATCTCCAGCGCCTTGACGTAGTTGTCGAGGCCGCGTTCAAACCTTGCCCGCTCCCGTAGCTCTGCGACGCTGCGCGGCGTCCGGGCGCCCGGCTTTCGATAGACGGCAAGATCGCCGTTGTAACCGGCATAGTTGATTTCATTTCCCGGCTCGACCGCCACAAGACGAACGCCGAGGGCATCGATGCGCTCAAGCGCTTGCTGCAAGTCCTTGCGATATCGGGCGAGATCCAAATCCGACAGTCGGTAGACATCCCAGATGCGGCCATGGCCCGTTCTCGGTCTTACGCTCTGGGGATAGTAAGTCTTGTTTCCCAGCTGAATCTCGAGAAGGATGCGCAGACCCAACCGGTGGGCGATTGCCAGCGCCTCTATGCTCCTGTCCACCGGACGCGAAAGCGAAAGGCGTACATCCGTCGCGCCGCTGGCGGCTATGTCCGTCAGGATCCTCTCCTGGTCGCCCCGGGGCAGCCAGGCGAGATTCATCCGATTGACGCCAATGCGAGCCGCCGAGGCTTCATCGGCCTGCGCGGGTGCCGGAAGCGTCAGCAAAGCGCCAAGGAGCAATGCTCCTGCTCGACACCTCCGGCGTCTGGAGCACTCCCGCCTTTCTCCGGCTCGTGGAGATGCTCCATCCCTTCGTTTCGCCGAAGTTTCAGGCAGCAAACCGCTTCGCACTTTCCCCGGAATTGCTCTAGAGCCCGACATGCGCCAGAGCATTGCGGAAGTTGGTCTCACAGGCCGAGTACCGGTCGATGACAGCCTGCGAATCGATCTTGGAAAGGAAGCTGGCAAGATAGGCCTTCCTGTCCGGCTCCCGGTTCCAGACTGCCGCCTCCATGTAGGGGAAACCGATGAATTCTAGCATTTCCCGCATGCGATCGTCGACCGCGATCATGAGCGACGGCACGCCCGCCTGCATGCCGATGATGCAGCCGTGAAAACGGCGGCCGAAGCAGAGATCGCGTGCGGAGACCCAGTTGCGCCATTGATTGGTGTCGAAGAACACCAGAAGCTCGTGTTTGCGCTGCCATTTCTCCGAATGCTTGTAGGCGGTCTGGCCGGTGATGCGCCCGCTTGCGCGGTCGTAGACGGGCAAGTCGTCGTCCACGGGAAGGGAGAGATTATAGGCGACCACCTCGTCCTGGACGACGTAGCTCGCGACGCTCTCCGGTTTCAGCAGCGCGTGGGCGTCGACGATCGTGTCGGCCACGCTTCCGAGATAGCCTCCGAAGGCGATCTTCTGGGAGGAAGCGAGCTCCGGATTGGCGAGCGCGGCGAGCGAACGCTTCATCTCGGCCGGCGCGAAGAAGAGCGAGGGGCAGCCCGTCGGCTTGACGAACTTCATGCCCTGTTCTCTCAGGAACTCGGCCGTGAAATAACCGCGCGTGAGGAAGAAGCTCTCTTTGTTTCTCAGCACCTCCAGGAACTTGAGCGTTCCGGCAGGCAGGTTTTCCTTGAGCCCTTCCCTCCGCTGGATACCGATCCCCATGATCACCACCGGCATCTTCAGTTTCTCGAATACTTCCGCTTCGAGATCCGCCGAGTAGCCCGGTCGCAGGAGGTTGGCCGAAGCGAAGACGCAGATGTCGAATTCCTCGTTGAGGCTTTCATAAGCCTCGTCGGAGTTCCGGCTGTTGACGAGATGCCAGAAGGGCAAATAGGTGACGTCATGCCCGCGCAGGGCATGGGCCGCGCCCTCGCCGATCAGATAGTTGCCGGTATTGGCGATCTTCCTGACCTGATCGATCAGCTCCTTCTTGGTTCTGACCTCGTCGAAATAGGGCCTGTGCCGAACCTCCGCGCCGGACACGCCCGCGACGGTTCGCTGCAGATAGGACGGGATTCCCGTTAGCAAGATACGCATCGATTACACCTGAGATTAGAGCCCGCAGACACTCGCGTAGTTTTATTGCCCGATCCCGATCTCCCGGAGAGCCGAGCGGAACGTGCGCTCGCGATCGGAATACCTGTCGACCAGTTCGGACGCATTGAGCCCGGCCAGGTGGTCGGCGACGAATTCGGCCCGGTTCTCCGCCTTGTCGACCTCGACTGCGTCGATCGCCGGCAGGCCCGTGTAACCGAGCATTTCACGCATCCGGTCGTCCACCGCCACCATCAGGCTCGGCACTGCCGCCTGCATCGCGATGATCGAGCCGTGGAAACGCCGGCCGAAATTGAAATCCATCGAAGACGCCCAGGCGCGCCATTGGTTCGTATCGAAGAAGGTTCGCACGTCGAAGGGCGTTTTCAATCTCTCGGTGCCCGGATAGCTCAGTTCGCCGAGCATCGTGCCGGAGGCGGAGTCGTAGACGCGGCCGTCGCTGTTCGCTTCGACGTTCATGTCGAAATGGAGGAACTCGTCCTGGATGACGTATTGGGGACGCGTACCCTCGGGCGCCAGCGCCGCGGCGTCGACGATGCAATCGTGGTTGGCGCCCAGATAGCCGGAGAAGATGGTCCGCGCCTTGCCGACCGGTACATTGGGCAGCTTCTTCAGCGAGGCGCGCATGTTGTGCGGCATCAGATAGATGGAAGGGCAGCCCGTCGGCTGCACATAGGAGAAGCCCTGGTCCTTCAGGAAGCCGGCGGTCTCGAACCCACGCGTCAGGAAATAGTGCTCACGCTCTTTGAGAACGTCCAGAAGCCGCTTCGTACCCTCCGGCAGGCTGTTTTCAAGGTCTCGGCGGTTCTGCAGGCCGATGCCGAGCATGACGATCGGCATCTTGAGCTTTCCCAGCACTTCCGCTTCGGCATCCGCAGACAGGCCCTTGCGCAGAAGGTTTGCGCAGGTGAAGACGCAGATGTCGAAATTGGCGTTGAACTCGTCGAGCCCGACGCCGTTCTGGCTGCAATTATAAAGGTGCCAGAACGGGACCTGCTTCGCATGCGGGGCAATCGCGCGCAGCGCGCCCTCGCCGATCAGGTAATTTCCCGTATTGCTGATATTGCGAAGCTCCTGGAGAAACTCCTCCTTCGTCTCGGGCTGTTTCTGTCGCTCCGAATAGGAGACGGACAATCCCTGGGCGCCGGTGGCGAGGCGCGTGTAATGACCAGGAATTCCCGTCACGAGGATCCGTGGACGCATGCAATCGACCCTTCTTCTTGAAACCGGCGGGGCCTCAGCCCACGGCCGCAACTCCGGGATTGGATGCTTCGCGCCCACGGATAACCGTAGCGCGCGAAAGCGATGAATTCTTCACGGAACGGTCGCACCAGCCGAGGAACTCGGAAAAGGAGGACGTCCATGAGCGGCGTGCCGCCGTTCTCAGGCACCCCTCCATGAGGGGCGCGAGCATCTGACGGTTGTGGGCCACCTCCTCGATGGCCCTTGCCATGTCCCGGACCACCTGCGGATCGGCGGCGGCCTCGATGAGGATGCCGTCCTCGCCGTCGGTTATGAGCTCGTCGACGGCACCGACTGCCGTCGCGATCGGGACGCAGCCGAGCTGCTGCGCCTCGGCGATCATCAGGGGAGCGCCCTCCCAGCGCGACGGCATCAGAAGGACATCCGCCCAACCGAGTGCCTTGATCAGGTCCTTGCTTGCGAAGACCGGCGGGCGCACCTCGACGCCGAGGTCCTTCAGGCGATCCGTCCACGACAAGGTGGCATCCGCGAGGATCTCCCCGCCGATCGCCCGGGCATCGAAGGGCACGCGCGAAGCCCGCAATTCGGAGAACGCCGCAGCAAGACGGTCGATCCCCTTCTGCTGATCGAGCCGACCCATATAGAGGACCCGAAGCCGATCGTCCTTGCGTTCGATGCGTCTGACCGACAGCACCTCGGCGAGCACCTTGGGCGGCACGGAGAAGCTCGCGCCGTTGGGGACGGCGAAGATCTTTTCATAGGGAACGCCGAAGCTGTGCAGATAAGTCTTGAGCTGCTCCGAGCAGGTCAGGAAGGCATCGTAGCAATGCTCGTGGGCTATCGCCGCGAAGGGCTGGCCGGCGGGCCTTTTGAAGGCGGTATTGTCGACCACGTGAAGGTAGCAGGCCGTGCGCGTTCCCTCCGAGCGCAACCGCGCGATAAGCGGATGCACCGCCATGACGTGATTGTTGATCACGAGGTCGAAGCCGGAAAGCTGACCCTTGAGCGCGGCCCAGTCGACGTCGTGGCCCTCGGCGATGAAGTCCTGCCCCAGGAACGAGCCGGAGCCGCCCCAGGCGGGAATGCCCTGGTCCCAGAAGTGAATATAGTCGAAGCTCTGATCGAACTCGTCGATCACATCCATCCTGGATGTGCCGAGCACGAAGAGATGGGTCTCGTAGCCGGCCGCCTTCAGCTCGCGCGAGGCCGCATATACGACCTTCTCGGCGCCGCCGAAGGATGCATTCGGAACAAGCAGGGCTGCTGTCTTCCTGCCTCCCTCGCTATGACCGAGCGGCAACACGGGCGAGCCACCGATCTCGTGGCGAAGCGCCTTGTGGAGGTCGGAATAGGGAACGAGCCGTGCCGGACGCCAGGTCCAGCGTTTGCCGGCGGTCCGCCGCAGCGGGCTGGTCGCGATGGCATTGACGCAGTTGATCATCACCTGCTGGGGCGTGATGAGCGAACGGCGCGGCAGGCTTCTCGGGAAAGGGAAGCGGACTTTCAGAATTGCCGATGTCGGCCATACCTGCTGGTTGCCGATGGAGGCAAACCAGTCCAACGCCTTGTTATGAATGACGTCGCGCACGAGCGAAGTGGACAAAAAGATGAGGTCGGCGGGCGCGTTGTGCTGGGCGCCGGCCTCCAGGAAGACGGGCTCGATCTTGCGCTGCGCCGCATCGTTGCCAAGCTGAACGAAGACCACATTCGCCTTCTCGCTCAGGCGCTCCAGGTGGGAGAGCACGTTCGGCAGCATCCGGGAGCGCAGCAGCAGGTCCAGCGTGGCGCCGCTTCCGGCGATCAGGAAGGGCGGGAAGTGAACGTTGTCCGGCTCGCCGATGCTCGCCCAGAAGGCTGGAATGATATCGTCGAGGCGAAGCCGCTTGGGGGTCTTGGTCGGATCCGTAAAGAAGGAAATGGCGGCATCTTCCGTCCGTGCGAAAAGATAGCGCGGGCATTCCTCGTGCTCGAAGTCGACCAGCATGGGCCGCTGGAACAGTGCCCTGTGGCGCTTTCTGAGGAAGCTCACCGAGGCGGCGCGATCCCGGTTCGCCTCCTTGAAGCGACTTTCCGCCCTCAGGCGGTATTCGAAGGTCGTGTCGTGGCACGGCGCCCCCACGAAGCCGTGCTCGATGCAGGACAGCCAGAATTCCCAATCCTCGAAACCGTTCTGCCTGTCGTCGTCGAAGCGGACGCCCGCCCGGAACACGTCGATCGAGATCATCGAGCCGGTGTCGCAGATATTGTCCGTGATGCAGTGCAGGAGCCGCGAGTAGCGATTGCCGTAATGGGCCCGCCAGCTCACCGAGAACGTGTCGATATTGGTATAGATCCAGCCGCAGCCGCTTGCGCGCAGTTGCCGGTAGAGAGTCTCGATGGTTCCGGGCAGCACGCGATTGTCGGCATCGAGAAAATAGACGGCCTCGGCCTCCGGCAGATTCGCGAGCACGTAGTCTATCGCGCGATTGCGCGCTCCACCCGGCCCGGCATTGGCTCCGAAAAGCACATGAACCGCAGGATGGGCCGCCGCATAGAGCAGCAACTGATCGAATGTCTCCTGTCGCGGATCACCATCGACGGACACCACCACTGCCACCCGGCACCCGGCAAGCCTCGAAGCGAGCACGGACTCGATCGCCTCCAGGACCAGGGCCGCATGGCCATAAAGCGGCATTGCCACCACGATCAGGTCAGAGTTTTCCCTATTTCCGGACATTGGGCGCCCCTGCGGACTGCTTTACCAATCGGAAGCCGGAGACCTTGAGCCAGGAGAAATCGACCGTATCGGTCACCGCGCGGCTGAGAATCATGAGGTCCATCGGCTCACGCACGGGCTTATCCAGTTGAAAGTTCACGTTGACCGCCTGCTCGGCAGTGACCTCGCGCCAGCCGCTGAAGAAGGCCGAGGGCTTGGCAGCCCCCTTGCGCGCGAGCTCCGCCACTTCCGAGCGCGCATTGGAGTTCGCCGGAGCGAGCAGAAAGCTCACGGCCGCGGGTGCGCCCTTGGGGTGATCGATGATCGCGCTTGCGGAGAAGGAGATGGTGCCGGGTTCCACGGCGCGGCCGATTGTGCCGGCGGAGATGCCACTCGGCAGCGGGTGGCAAACGACCGCGTTCTCGTGCTCGAGGAAGCGGACGGTCTGGAATTCGGGAACGACCGGCGTGACCGAAACGTCGACGATCTGACTGAGCAACTCGACCGCCAGACGATAGTCCTCGATGAAATGGCCTTCGAGCAAGGCGGTCGGAGCGATCATGTTCGGCATGCGCGTCGGTTTGACGCCGGGCAGTCCCGTAAAGACGCGGAACGCCAGGGGTCGGAGATCGAGATCGGGATGCGCCGTTTCCGATCGGGCCGTGTAGCGCTCGCTTGCGATCGGATAGCCGAGCGAAAGCCCTACAGTCTCCGTGCCGGTCGTTGAGATTCTGAGCCGCAGCGTTCTCGCTGCGCCGCCGCAAGCGCGCGGCAGGGCGAGGAAGTTCCAGTTTGCCGCGAGCTGCGCATAGGGCACGGTCCATTCGGCCACGCCCTCGCCATTCTCGACATAGCCCAGCATGACGACCAACTCGCCGCCGTCCCTGGGCACGGAATGAAGGTGCAGCGCGATCCCCGCCACGCCAAGACTGGAAACCGGCAGAAGCTGCTCGACACAGCCTGTTGCAAGGAGCTGCCCGATTCCCTCGTCCTTCGGGTCGGCATAAGGATCGTGGGCGAATATCTCCGCGACCGGTTCCCAGTTGCGGGCCTGAAACGCGTCCTCCAGCGCACGGTAATTTTCGAGCAGCGTTTCCCGCTCACGCCGGAGAATGGCGAGTTCGGCGGTTACCGACGACGTGAAGCGGGAGAGCCGGCCCACTCCACCTTCCACCAGCGACTGCACGAGCGCAAGGCTCTCCGCCTTTCCGCCCGCGTCGATCCGTTGAAGCGGTATCTCGGGAATGGTGCCAAGAGCATTGATCGACGCGAGCCCCTCCCGCAGGTCGGCTTCACCCTCATCCGAGAAGGCAAGCGCAATCAGAGGAAAGGCGTTCTTGAGGGGAAATAGCGAAGCTGCATCCGGGGCGAGAAAATGGACCAGATGCTCGATGTCGCTCCCTTCGAAATTTTCCCGGTCCAGACCGGATGCCATAACCAGCCTTCGCTTCGCCGGCGACTGCCTCACGTTAGAAGACATCAACTCTTGCACGCAGCGACCCCAGAATAAATCGATTTATCCAGAAGATGAAAATTGAGGCCAGGAAATATTCGCGCTCCAGAACCTCATGGAGCAGACCATATCCGTGGATTCTGCAGTGCACAACAATAGATTCTTGGGGTTTTACCCGGTATTTATACTTCAAAAATTGAAGCAATATTCAGACAAACTGCGTTTCTTTCGCTTGCGCAGCATTTCGACCGGTGAGATTGCCGATCAGCGTCAGCTGGCGTGCGAGGCAGTCGTCCAGCCGGAACCTCTGCTCGACCGTTCTGCGCGCGGCGCCGCGCAGTTCGCGGAAGTTGTCGGGGCGGTTCAATGCCACGACGATCGTCTCCGCGAGCGCGTCCGTATCGAAGAACGGGACGAGAAGACCGTTGCGGCCGGAGCGGATCACTTCCTGAACCGGCGCGGTATCGGAGCCGATGACAAGAGCGCCGCAGGCCATTGCCTCCAGCACCGACCAGGAAAGCACGAATGGATAGGTGAGGTAGAGATGCGCCGCCGATATCTGAAAGAGCTGACGCAGCACGGAATGCGGCACGACGCCGGGGAAAATGAGCCGTTCGCGCGGGACATCCAGAGACGCAAGCAGATGATCCTTCCACGATCCCCCGCCCGGGGGCGGCGCGCCGTAACTCACCCCATCGCCGCCGACGAAGACGAACAGCGCGTCCGGATGCCGCCGGACGACCTTCGCCGCCGCTTCCAGCGCCTGGGGAAAGCCACGGTAGGGCTCGAGGTCCCGTGCCACGAAAGTGACGACGGGATCGCCGGCCTTGAGTACGCGCCCGTCCGGCAGCTTCAGCGAAGCCGCCGGGTCGGGGCGGAAAAGGCGTGTGTCCACTCCCTCATGGCAAACGGCGATTCGTTGCCGCGCGTCTGCTGGATAGAGGCTCTTCTGCCAATTGGTCGGGCTGATACCGCCATCCATCGCCTCCAGCGACAGCAGCTGCGCGATGTTGCGCAGGCGCAAGCGTTTGCGCGTCTCCGGGTCGGGGCGGTCGTCCGGCGCGAAGCCGACATCCGCCCCTTCCGAACGATAGAAAAACTCGCAATAGCCAAGTGCCGGCACGCGCGGCAGGACATCCTTCAGGAACATCATGCTGCCCCAGCCTATATGGCCGAGAACGATGTCGGGGGTCTGTCCAAGGCGGCCCATCGCATCGAAGGTTTCGGCTACCCTGTGCCCGATCCGCACATGATGGTCGGGAACGCCAAGATGGCGGGCAATGTGGGGATTCGGTTGCGGACCGGGTTCCGCCCGATGCCGGACGACCCGAACGGAAGGTACCCGCTGGTCCACGGTCTCCGTCACGAGCGTCACCTCGTTGCCGGCCTCAGCCAGATGTCTTGCCAGGGCGGCGAACTGCCCGAACCCACGGCGGTGTACGAATGCTACATGCATCTTCATAAGCCACTTGTCAGTGATCGATAACACCTGAAGCGCCGCGCGTCCGAACGGACGCGCAAGGCTCGTTGCAACATTTGGATTTCCTGCATGTTACCGCCCTTGCTCGGTTGCGCTTTGAGGAACATGCAGCGATGGAGCATCAGATGCCGTAGCGTGCGGCATTCCCCCAGACGAGTTCGAGGCGGTGCAGTGTCTGGAAGGCGGTCTCCAGATTCCGCCGGTCCTGATCGCCATGGCTGAGTGCGCGTTCATAGCCCTTAGCGGCCTGTCGCAGGCCGGCGCAAAGCTGCCTGCCTTTCTCGGAAAGCCGGATGCGGGCCGAACGCTTGTCACGCTGGGATGCGATCCGGTCGATGTAGTCGCCGTCGGCAAGCTGCTTCAGATAATAGGAGATGTTCGAACCCACATAGTGGCCCCGGTCCAGAAGCTCTCCCACCGAGAGCTCCGCCTCGCCGATGGCCAGAAGAACCATCGCCTGCGCGGGACCGATATCTTCGACCCCGAGCTTCGTCAGTTCCGCACGCAACAGGCCGGAAAACCGGCGGCTTGCACGCTCCATGACCCGGGCCAGCTCGAAATAGGTGACGAGCGAATCATCGCCGTCACGATCGTCTACAGGGGTATCGAGGCCTTTCCGCAGCGTTTCATTCGCGGGAAGGATTGCAACAGTGTCTCCAAAGTCTGCGAACGGATAGAGTATCCTGTGGTTCATCCCTCTCTCCATTGGGAACGTACTTCAAATTCCGGAAAATTACTTCAAAACTTGAAGTAATTTCATAGCACCCCTGCCCCGAAATTGCGTGCTCTTGAGCTGGCGATGTTTATTGTGTCACACTTATCGCAACAATACTGTGATTTGAGTGAATCTGGACCGGATCGCCCCATGAAACCCGCGAATGCGCTTATTAGAAGATCGCCACATGCGTGATACTGTTCGAAATCCTTTGATTAGCAAGGGCCGCAACCGGCCAACACCGGCGAAAAGCGGAACAATGTCGCCGAAGCTGCTCGTTCTGCGGGCACGGCGTGTGTTCGTCGTGACGCTTCTTTATGCAGCCCTGCTCAGCGCCTGCATCAACCTCCTGCAGCTCACCATGCCCCTCTATATGATGCAGGTGCATGACAGGGTGTTGAACAGCCAGAGCATGGATACGCTCGTCATGCTGACGATTCTCGCCTTGGGGGCGCTGATCGTTCTGGGCGTGCTCGACTACATTCGCGCCCTCACCTTTCAGGCCATGGGCAGCGCCGTGGTCCGCTGGCTGAACCTGCCGGTCCTGACCGCCGCCGTCCAGGCATCGGCCGATCAGGGACTTGCGCGCGCGACGCAGTCGCTGCGCGACCTGACCGAGCTGCGCGGCTTCCTCACCTCTTCGGCGGTGAGTGCGCCCCTCGATGCCGCCTGGTCGCCCATCTTTCTGGGCGTTCTATTCCTGCTGCACCCCCTCTTCGGACTGATCGGTGCGATCTCCGTCGTCGTACTCGTCTGCTGCGGCCTTCTCAACGACCTCCTGACGCGCCAGCTCATGAAAGAGGCAAGCCAGGCTAATATTGAGGCAGTGTCGAAAATAGGTGCGACATTACGTCACGCCGAGGCCATCGAAGCCATGGGAATGCTGCCGGCGCTCGCTCAGAAATGGCGCACAGCGCAACTGCACGCGCTCAGCGTGCTGGAGGCCAGCGGCATCAGAAGCAGGGCGATGGCCTCGATCACCCGTTCGCTCCGCTTTGCCATTCAGGTGGTGTCGCTGGGCACCGGTGCCCTGCTGGTGATGAGACAGGAGATCTCGCCGGGCGCGATGATGGCGACTACCATTCTCGTGGGCCGCCTTCTGCTGCCGTTCGATTCCGTCATCGAGAACTGGCGCCAATGGGTGTTGGCGATCGCAAGCTGGCGTCGCGTCGAAACGGCACTGAGGGAAGACCTGGCCGTTCGCCAGACCATGCCGACGCCGCGCTCCGAAGGCGACCTGGTCGTCGACAAGCTGGTCTACGCGGCACCGGGCGTCGACGTGCCGATCATCAAGGGCATCAACTTCTCGCTCTCACCCGGCGAGGTGCTTGGTATCGTCGGCCCCTCCGCGGCGGGCAAGTCCACGCTGGCGCGGCTTCTGGTCGGCATTCTGAAGCCCACTGCCGGCGGTGTCTTCCTCGATGGCAACAACGTATACCTCTGGGAACGGAGCTCTTTCGGACAGATCGCGGGCTATCTGCCGCAATCGGTTTCCCTTCTCGAAGGAACGATTCGTGAAAATATCGCCCGCATGGCGGAGAGCGATCCCTACAAGGTGCTCGAGGCGGCGCGGCTCGCCGACGTCCACGACATGATCGGACGACTGCCGCTTGGTTATGATACGCCGGTGGGTGATGGGCATCTGACGCTTTCCGGCGGGCAGAGGCAGCGCATCGCGCTGGCGCGCTGCCTTTACGGCCGACCACGCCTGCTCGTTCTCGACGAGCCCAATGCCAATCTCGATTCCCTCGGCGAGCGCGCCCTCATCCGCGCGATCGACGAGGCGCGCAGCGATGGCGCCATTGTCATCCTGATCGCCCACCGGCCAGCCATCATGCAGGTGGCCGATAAGCTGCTCGTGCTGGAGGGCGGCCGTATCAGCCAGTTCGGCCCGCGAACGGATGTGGTGGCGACCATGATGCCCGGCGAAACAAGACGTGAAGGTAACGCATCATGAACAAGGAAAAGATCCTGCCGGTTCGCCTCGACCTGCAGCCGCCCGTGAAGACTGAGAGCCCGGAACACCGCCTGCCGGCGGCCGCGCCGGCTCGTCTCTCCGCGCCAATGCCGGAACCGGACATCCCGGAGGACAACACGCATTCGCCCATCCGGCGCCTCGTCATCGCCGGGTTGACGACGATCCTCGTCGCTTTCGGCGGTTTCTTCGGCTGGGCCTTCTCGACGGAGCTCAGCAGTGCTTCCGTCACCAGCGGCACGATCGTCGTCGATTCTAAGCGCAAGACGGTCAGCCACTTCGAGGGCGGCGTGCTAGGCCGGATCCTCGTTCAGGAGGGGGACCATGTCGCTCCCGGCCAGCCGCTGATGAAGCTCGAGGATACGCGCGCCCGTTCCGACCTGCAGGCGCTGCAGAGCCGCCGTGTCGGCCTGATCGCAAAACTGACGCGGCTGCGGGCCGAGCGGGCGGGCTTGCCTGCCGTGAGCTTCCCGGCCGATCTTGTCTCCAACGGCGAGGCTGCCGCGGATGCGGTAACGGCGGAAAACGCGTTTTTCGAAAAGCGGAGCGAGGCCAAGGAGAGCCGGCTGGCAATTCAGCGCAAGACGATCGAGGAATATTCGGAGAAGGCGAAGTCTCTCACCGCCCAGCTTCAGGCGACCGACAGGCAGATCGAGCTGATGAACGAGCAGCGGACCGCTATAGCGACCCTTGTCGAAAAGGCCTTCGCCCAGCGCTCGAAACTCATCGAGATCGACGCACGGCTCAGCGAACTCGCCGCCACCCGCGGCGAGCTCGCGGGCGACAAGGCCCAGGCGGAAAAGGCGATGGCCGGGGCTGAGCTTGCGCTCATCGGAATCGAATCCGATTTCCAGTCGGAGATCGCCGGAGAGATCACCACGGCGCGCCTCGAGCTTGCGGAAGTAGAGGAGCGCATCATCGCCGCCGAGGACGTGCTTCGCCGGCTGGAAATCCGTGCCCCCCAGGCCGGAATCGTCGCCAACATTCAACTGCGGACGCCGGGCAGTGCCGTCACCCCCGGTCAGCCGCTTCTCGACATCGTCCCCGAGGACGAACCGCTGCTTGTCGAGATGCATGTCAGCACGCGTGACATCGACAGCATAACGATCGGCTCCAGCACGCAAATCCGCCTGACGGCCTATAACCAGCGCTCGCACCTGCCTCTGGAAGGCAAGGTAACCTATATCGCGGCGGACCAATCGGTGGATGAGAAGTCCAACGTCGCCTATTTCGTCGCACGGGCGGAGGTGGCGCCTGAATCGCTCGCCGCCAACCCGGACATCCGCCTCTATCCCGGCATGCCCGCGGAAGTGCTGATCGTGCACAAGTCGCGCTCGGCAATCGACTACCTCGTCGCTCCAGTCTCCGACAGCTTCAACCGGGCTTTTCGGGAGGACTGACCTGTCTAACTCTTGATATCTCTTCCCGTCGTAAATTACTTTAAAATTTGAAGCGCTTTGCCTGCATTTTCGTCAGAATTACTCCTAAAATTATATTGTACCAATATTGGCACAGCTTGGAGATATGTTTGGGATTCCGTATTTCTATCAAAATATCGCTGTTTTATTTTATGCATCTGTGTTGCGTTCGTAATTATTGCAGTGCACACTCCGGCACGCAATCCTCGGCTCTGCGCCGATGACGCATGCATCAAACCACGAAGAGGAGAAGCAGATGGCCACTTTGGAAGGCGGCGCATACGACGACGCCCTTTTTGGCTCCCGCTTTGACGATTTCATTCGCGCCCATGGGGGTGATGATTTCGTCAACGGAGGCAATGGGGACGACATCATCTTCGGCGACGACGGTGACGACTTGCTGTTCGGCGGCAACGGAAACGATACCGTGTTCGGCGGCGAAGGCACCGACGTTCTCTATGGCGAAAATGGCAACGACATCCTGGTCGGCGGATCGGGTGACGACCTGATCTATGGCGATAACGGCAACGACATTCTCCTTGGGGGCGCCGGCAGCGACTTCCTCCTCGGAGGCAGAGGCAACGACGTGCTGCTCGGCGGCGCCGGCAACGACGTCATCGACGGCGGCGCCGGGTCCGACCTTCTTGCCGGCGGTCAGGGCAGCGATATCTTCGTTTTCGACGGCGGCGGCGGCAACGACGTCATTCTCGACTTTACCCCCGGCGAAGACGTCCTGCAGATATCCAAGGGTATCAACGGCCTCGACGTCACCGCGCCCGAGGATCTCGCTTCGCGTATCACTCAGGTCGGCGGCAATGTCGTCATCGACCTCGGCCATGGCGACACGCTGACGCTGGTCAATGCCGACGCCGAAGACATCCAGGCCCACCCCGAAAACTATTTTACTGTCCACTGATAGTTTTAGATGCGGGATGCGGGTGGAAAACCGCAGGCGGCTTTCCATCATCCCGCGTTGGCTTCGAACGGTGCGCCCTGCCCTCCTCCCGTGGGGCGCACCATCCCAGAATTAGCCAGAGGAGTGGCGTGTGACGTTTGACGACCGTACGCGGAGCGCCAGCCGCATTTTCGAGGACGCGAGGGCCTTTCGGCTCGGTTCCGAGGTGGCTGTATTGATCTCGGACGTTCGCGCCAAGTTGCCCGTGGCAGCCAAACACACGCTCGTCCTGCCGGAGCAGCCCGTCCCGCTCGTCAGCACGATCCTTCCTCTTGCTGAGGGCGGCCAGCGCGTTCTTTGGGCCATGCGCCCGGGCGCCGAAGCGCGCCGCGGACAGATTTGCATCGAAGGCGATTTCGTTCAGACGACCGTACTCCAGCCGGTCGGTGAACTTCCGCCCCTCGACGTCGAGGGCCTGTTTGCCGCACTCACGCCGGAGGGCTGCGTAAAGTTCCTGAACAATCTGCTGACCGTTTGGCGGAGCGCGTTCCGTCTGTCCCGGGACCCGTTCTTCATCGGCCTCGTCGAGGACGCGCTTCAGGCGTTGACCTCGCGGCCGGCGCCCGCCAAGATTGCATGCCCGATCGCCCAGGGCCAATTCCTGATCGAGACCGCGATCAGCCCCGACTTCGGCGAGATCAGCGCCATCTATGCTCTCGGGGCCAACGCCATCCTGCCACTGGCGTCGCCAGCGCTGATCGGTGCCCAACGCGAGCACAATCTTCGTCCTTGCCATTTCATCGTCGAGTCTCCCCGATACCCCCAGTCCTTCGTGCTTGTCGGCAAAAGGGGCGTTGCCGTGAGGGAACTCTCCTCCGTCAATTCTCATTGCGCCAGCCTCCAGGCCTGGTGGGCGGAACGAGGCGGTACGCCGGAGCTTCGCGAATTCGTCGTCCGCTGGCTCTCGACGACACCCGAGGGTGGACTTGCGACAGCCGTCGACCTCCAGCTACGGACACCGCTCCCTGAAATTCGGATCGGCAGGTCCGCAATGCATCCTTCAGCGGAGGTGGACCTCGCATTGACGCTTTCCGGCGGTCTGCTTGCGGGGGGGTGGACCCATGATCCGACAGCCACTCTCGCCGGCATCGACTACCTCACGGAGGATGGCACGGCGATACCGCTGGACGGCAACTGGTACGAGTTTCCCGCCTGGGCACGAGGAGCGGACGAAAAATCGCGAGCCGACGTGACCGGCTTTGTCGCCTGGCTGCCGTCGAACGACACGCCGGGCGCCTTGCTCCAGCCGCGGTTCCAGATGCGGCTGGCATCCGGTGCTGTGAAACCGCTCGTGCCGAAGCCGCAACCCTTCGAGGCTTCGGCGCAGCGCAACCGAATACTGCGCGCAGTCCCGCCGCAGCACGCGATCGACCAGGCTTTCCGGACGATCCTTGCCCCCGCCCTGCAGGACGTGGAGCAGAGGTTGGGAAGAGCGGCCAAGGTCGACTACACCAAGGATTACGACCTGCCCGAGAAGGCGCCCTTGGTCTCGATCGTCGTGCCGCTTTACCGTGTCCTCGATTTCCTGCGGTTCCAGCTCTCCGGCATGGCGACCGATCGCTGGCTCGCAAGCAATGCGGAGATCATCTACGTTCTGGATTCCCCGGAAATCCAGGACGAGACGGAACATCTGCTTGGCGGACTGCATCTCCTCCATGGCTTGCCGATGAAGCTCGTGGTGATGAACCGGAACAGCGGCTACGCGCGGGCGTGTAATGCCGGCGCGCGCTTCGCCCGCGGCTCGATCGTCGTCATGCTGAACTCGGACGTCGTTCCGTCAGCACCCGGCTGGCTGCAGAAGCTCATCCGGCCGCTGATGGAGCAGAGGAGCCTCGGCGCGATCGGCCCGAAGCTGATCTTCGAGGACGGATCGCTCCAGCACGCGGGTCTCTATTTCGCTCGCGACCAGCGCGGCATATGGCTCAACCATCATTTCCAGAAGGGCATGCCTGGCGACTACGCACCGGCTCAACTTGCCCGCAGCGTTCCCGGCATCACCGGTGCGTGCCTGGTGACTCGTCGGGAGATCTACGAGCTCGTGGACGGATATACGGAGGATTATGTGATCGGCGATTATGAGGACAGCGATTTGTGCCTGAAGATTCGCCGGTGCGGCTATGACATCGGCTACGAGCCGTCGGCGTGTCTCTATCATTTCGAGCGCCGCTCGATCCGCCGCAGCGAAGACTATATGCGCGGGGTTGCCAGCCAGTACAATTCGTGGCTGCACACCGAACGCTGGAACGACGACATCGCCGAATTGATGAAAGCCGACCTCGGCGGCCGTGACCAAATGCCGGGTCTCTACGGGATCGGTTCGGCAACGAGGACCGCCGCATGAGCGAGACTGCGCTGCGCCAGGAAAACAAAGCTGCCACGGAACTGCCCGCCCGCGACGAACGCGTGGATGCCCTGCTGGGGAGCATTCTTAGAAACCGCTTTCTTCCTGAGCCTAATCCCGACAGTGTCTTCGTCGGCGACGGCGCCTTCAGGGCGGTGGGCGTCGAATTCCTCGGCCACTTCATCCGGCTGGGGGGATTGCGTCCGGAAAGCCGCGTTCTCGATATCGGCTGCGGCATCGGCCGCATGGCTGTCCCGCTCACCCAGTATCTGGATTTCGAGAAGGGACGCTACAGCGGGATAGATCCGGTCGAGGGCGGCATTGCCTGGTGCCGCCGCTTCATCACTTCGGTCTATCCGAATTTCACGTTTCAGCGTGTCGATATTGCCCACGAACTCTATAATCCGAGCGGCAAGATCAGCGGCAATGCGCTGAAAATGCCCTATGCCCACGGTCACTTCGATTTTGTGGTCATGACGTCGATCGTGACGCATCTGCCGCCGGACGAAGTCCTCGTGTATCTGCGAGAGGTCGGAAGGCTTCTGAAACCCGGCGGTCGCCTCTTCATGACCGCCTTCGTAGTCGATCACGTCGCGGCGGCGAACGAGAACGGCCGGCGCGACGCGCGCCTTTCCTTCGGCCGCGATGGCGACGGGCCGTGCTGGTACGTCCCCGACATGCCACGCCTTGCCGCCGTCGGTTTCGACGACGGCTTTCTTGACGGCGCCCTCGACCGGGCCGGTCTCGCAATCATCCTGAAGGCGCTCGGCGCCTGGCGCGGGAAGGAAGCGGAGCACTATCAGGACATCTTCGTCGCCGAACGCCGAGGAGGCGGAGCGTGAGCATGCGCGTGCTCGTTGCGGCTCACAACCATCCGGCCCTCCACCCGGGAGGCACGGAGATCTTCGCCCACGACCTGTTCAGCGCCTATAAGCGTGCCGGCTGCGAAGCGCTCTTTCTCGGAGCCACGAACCAGATCCACCGCCAGGCGCGGCCTGGCACCAGCTTTCAAGGCATCGGGCCCGCAGGGGACGAGTTGCTGTTGTGGTCCGGACATTTCGACCGCTTCTTCATGAGCCAGATCGATCTCTATGGAGTCGTTCCGGATCTTGCGGAGCTGCTGCGGGACTTCAGGCCGGACGTCGTCCATATCCACCATCTGCTCCTGCTCGGCGCGGAGTTTCCGCATATCGTTCGGCGAACTCTGCCACAGTGCCGGATCGTCATGACGCTGCACGACTATTATCCCATCTGTCACCATGACGGGCTGATGGTGAGAACGAGCGGCAAGGAACTTTGCCACGGGGCGAGCCCCGACAGGTGCCATGCCTGCTTCAAGGACATCGCGCTCGACCGTTTCACATTGCGCGAACGCCATCTGAAGGCCCTCTTGAGCGACGTGGACCGGTTCGTATCACCGAGCCGGTTCCTCAAGCAGCGCTTCGTCGAGTGGGGGCTCTCGGAAGACAGGATCAGCGTCATTCCCAACGGGCTACCGCCTCGCCGCGTACCGGCAGCGGCCCGCCGGATCGGCTCGGATCGCCCGGTCTTCGGCTATTTCGGCAATCTCAACCCCTGGAAAGGTGTGCCGGTAATGCTCGAGGCGGCACGGCAGCTCATTGCCGAGGGGCTGGAATTCGAGTTGCGCGTTCACGGCGGCGCGCCCTTCCAGAGCGAGAGTTTCATCGACGAGATCACACGCCTGTTCGAGGAAACGGCACCGACCGTGCAGCAGCGCGGGCCCTACAGGCGTGAGGACGTCGCTGACCTCGTCGCAGCGGTGGATTGCACGATCGTACCCTCGATCTGGTGGGAAAATGCCCCGCTGGTCATCCAGGAGGCGCAAGCCCTCGGACGGCCGGTGATAGCCAGCAACATCGGCGGCATGGCCGAGATGATCGAGGATGGCGCAAACGGCCTCACCGTTGCGCCCAACGATCCGCGGGCGCTCGCCTCTGCCATGCGCCGCCTCGCGCAAGACGGTGCCCTGGCGCGCCGGCTTTCTGCGCACGCGCGGGAACCGGAGAACATCGACACCACCGCACGACGCTATCTCGATTTGATCGAAGCGATCGAGCCGTCACGTATCGAAGCGGCATAAAGGGGAAATCGATGGCTGTTGCCGAGAAATCAAATGCCGCACCGGATCAGGACAATACGAAGCCGATGAGCGGCCGGGTCGACGCGATCGACCAGGGGCGCATCTTCGGCTGGGCGTTCGATCCGGCAGCACCCGACAAGCGCCTCACCATCCGCGTCTATCTGGATGGCAGCGTCATCGCCCAGGCGGTCGCCGACCGCAATCGCCCCGATCTCAAGCGCAATGGCATCGGCGATGGCGGCTATGCCTTCGAAATCGCGCTTCCCGAGGCGGCAGCCTCGCGCACCGCCGATCTCAAGGTGACGGCGCTTGACGCACGCGGCGCCGAACAGCAGTTGCGCGTTCCGCGTCCGGACGAGCAGGCGGCCGAAGCTCTCATCGCCGCGCCGCTCGCCAAGGTTCTCGACAAGCTCGATGTCCTCATGGCGGCCCAGCGGCAATTGCAGGTCTCGCAGCGATCTCTCCAGCGCACGCATAATGACGAGGGCGGCGAAGGCGGGAGCTTGGGGCCCGCCGCCGCCGCCGAGATCGGGCAGCGCCTGACCGATCTCGATGTCCATTTGATGCGGCTCGATGGCGTGGTTGCAGCGATGGAGAAGAACCTCGGAGCCTTGCAGAAGCGGTCGAACGGAGAGTTGAAACCGCTGCTGCTCCTGCTTTTCGTTCTCGCGGGCTTTGCCGCCGGCGCTGCCCTCTCGCTTTTCGCCGGAGCATGAGGAGTACCATGGCCGGAGCAGAACAGGCGCTTCCTCAAACGTCGCAAACGGCGGCGAGGATCATGCGGGGTGGGAGGGTTGTCGCCTGCCCGATCGACGATACACTGCTGCTCGTCATAGGCGCGGGTGCGCCTGTCGCCGGCCAGGTGCCGGCGCAGGTCAATGACGACCCCGCCACCGAGACGAGTGCCTCCATCATCGGTTGGCGCCTGGCCTCGCAGTCGCCGCCGGCCACGCACGGTTTCGCGGCGCTGCTGCCCACCGATGACGCCGATCGTCCGCTTACCACTCTCCGCCTCGGTCAGGGCAGCAGCCCCAGGCGCTATATCTTCGGCCCCCGCACGCTTGCGGTTCGCGAGGGCGTGATGGTCCTCGCGGAGCTTGCCGGCGCGCAACTGGCCGACGTACTGGACTCGCTCGTGGATGCGATGATGCAGATGCCGACCGGCCGGCGAAGGCTTGCGGCAATTATTGCCCTCTTACAGGCCCGAAAGGGTAGCGACGGCCTCCTCGAGTTCGTCGGGGAGACCCACGAGGGAGCGATCTTCCTCAGAGGGTGGGCCCGCGCAGCCGACCCCGGCAACGCTCGCGTGATTGTGTGCGGCGACAATCCGGTCGTTGCCGACTGCGGGATCGCGACCTTCTCCCGGCAGGACACTCCGCAAGGTGGCGCAGGCTTCATCGGTCTGCTGGGGCCAAGCGAACCGCTTCGCGCACGCGACGTCGAGGGGCTCGTCTATCGCGGGCGCGGAGGCTGGCGCTATGCTTCGGTTCATGAGCACCGGCTGATCGCCGGTCCTACGGAGACGCCCGGGCATATCCGCTCCATGCTGCTTCAAACGCACAGCACGCCTGCCGTTCTGCTCCGGCTGCGCTCGGCCGCCAACAGCTTCGAGGGGCGCGAGACGATCTCGACCCTTCCCGTTCCGGTGCGTCTGGGAGTGGACAATATCTTTCAGGCGAACAGCAGCGCCTTTTTGATCTCCGGCTGGCTGCTCGACCCTGATGAGCATGTCCAGAGCGTTCGGTTGCGCCGTGGACAGAGCGAGATGCGGCTCGACGATCGCTGGACGCGGCTCGAGCGCTCGGATGTGACGGATGCCTTTACCGACGAGCCGCTGTTCAAAAGCATGCTCGACCGAGGAACGCACCCGCATGGTTTCATCGTGTTTGCCGGCGGACTGGGGGCAGATGGTGCGGCCCCGCTACACCTCGAATTGACGCTGAAGGATTCCCGCCGGGCCTTTCTGCCGCTGACACCCGCTCGGCTTCCGCCGCGTCAGGCGGCACTCCGGCAGATCAAGTCCATCGATCCCGAAAACTGGGGGCTGACGGAAATCGTCGATCGGCAGATCGTGCCCTTCCTGTGCGCGTCGGAGAGCCCCTCGCCCGGCGTCGGGGCTATCCTCGATGCGGGTGCGTTCGACGAGGCTTCGGGGCCGCCGATCATCGTCGCTGCCGGCCAAGCAGAAGAAAAGGAGCTTGCCCCTTTTCTCGGCCTTCTGGCGCTCGATCCCGAAACACGGCACGCGCCGATCGCGCTCGTGCTGCACTCCGAATGCTTTCGGCGCCAGGCCGGCCGTATCAGACAGCTCGCGCAATTCTACCGGCTGCCGCTCAGATTGATGTCGGCGGAAACGGACGATGTCTACGATCTCCTGGAAGCCGGCATTCGCGCGCTTTCGAGCGACACGGTCGTTCTGCTCGCCGGCTCGCTTTTGCCGCGCAGGAGCGGCTGGTACGGCAGACTGGTTTCCGCCTACGAGGAAAGTGGCGGGATCATTTCGCCCACGCTCGCCTATGAGGACCATTCCGTTCGATGGGCTGGCTCCTGGGCCGACGCGCAGTCCGGAAATTCGCTTTCGGGTCGTTACGCCGGTTATCCGTTGAGCGCGGTGACGGGTCTCAAGCTCACGCGGATCGCGGCGGCGTCTTTCGAATGCTGCATCATGCCGCGCGACGCTTTCCTCGTCGCCGGAGGCTTTGCCGGCAGTTATCTCGGAACCCGGCAAAAGGGGCAGGATCTCGGCTTGAGGCTCAGTCGTTCGGGGATCGAGTCCTGGTGGCTGCCTTCGGTGCAGATGCTGGGCTCCGATGAGGCATTCACCACCGGCAGCGCCTCCGCGGCTCCTCTCGTCGAGCGGATCGACGAAAGACTGTTTTCGGCCCGATGGGCTCCGCAACCGCAGGGTGAAGGCAATCGCATCAAGGAGGCTTCCGCATGAGTGAGCGGCTCCGTGTTCTCGTCGTCTCGCATGGGCATCCGGCGATGTCGCTGGGCGGGGCGGAGATAGCGTCCCACAGCCTGCACAAGGGCCTGAACACGCTGCCGGGCGTTGAGTCGATCTATCTCGCCCGCGTCGGCCATCCGGTCCCGCGCCACGGCGCGTCAGCACTCATGAGCCTGCGTCTTGCAGTGGACGAAGTGCTCTTCCATGCCGATGAATACGATCACTTCTTCCTGTCCAACGGCGATACGGAGGCGATCCGCCGCGACCTCCTGCGCTTCGTCGGCGATCTGTCGCCTCACGTCATTCACTTTCATCATCTGATCGGCCTGGGGATGGAGGCGCTTTACGCTCTCCGGGAAGCGCTTCCGCACGCGGTTATCCTCGTCACCTTCCATGAGTATCTGGCGCTGTGTCACAATCACGGGCAAATGGTGAAGCGACCATCCGCCCAGCTCTGCAACAGTTCTTCGCCGATCAGCTGCCATGGCTGCTTTCCCGAGATCCCGGTTTCCCGTTTCCTGAGGCGCGAGGAATTTCTTCGCGGCATGCTCGGCCTTGCCGATGCCTTCATCTCCCCGAGCATGTTCCTGGCAAACCGCTATGTCGAATGGGGTATCGATGCGGAAAAGCTCTCCGTGATCGACAACGGCATCGTCATGGGCGAAGCCGCACCGGTCCGCGATCTGCCGGTCGCGTCCGCCCGGCGGAACCGCTTCGCCTATTTCGGGCAGATGACACCCTTCAAGGGCATCGACGTGCTCGTCGACGCGGTCTCGCGCGTGCCGGAGGAAATCTGGGGCGAAGACTCCTGCCTGATGATCTTCGGCGGTAATCTCGAGCGCCAGCCGGCCGAGTTCCAGGAGCGCCTGAAGAAGCTCATCGACGACGCCGGGCGCCGGGTGCGTTTCTATGGCGCCTATCAGAATGCCGATATGCCGAGGCTGATGCGCTCGGTAGACTGGGTCGTGCTGCCCTCGATCTGGTGGGAAAACTCGCCCGTCGTCATCCAGGAAGCCCTGCATCACCGCAGGCCCATCATCTGTTCCGACATTGGCGGCATGGCAGAGAAAGTGCAGGACGGAAGGGACGGACTCCATTTCCGTGCCGGCAGCGCCCAGGATCTCGCCGACCGGCTGTCGGAAGTGCTGGGAAAGCCGGAGGCATGGGACCGGTTGCACGCAACGCTGCGGCCTCCGACCGGCCACGCCGAATCCGCGCGCGCGCATGTCGATCTCTATCGTCGGCTGCTGGAGGACAGGCGGAGTTCTCGTGGTGCGGGGCAATATGAAGCGGCGGCACAGGCCGTGGTCTAGACGCTTGCGGCTCCACTCAAATTGACAGCTGCTCGGGAATTCACATGCTCGTTTACGCCGACGAAAACCTGGAAGTGATACATCGGCGAGGATCGTCGCCCTATCTTCTCGTCACTTTCAACGAGATGGAGATGCAGGCGAACGGCAGCCGCTTCTGGGGACAGCGTTTCTGCGAGAAGGCCGACATCACCGCACTCGGCTTCATCAGCCGGCGGCCGAACTGGTTTCCGGCGGCAAGCGTGGTAGCGGCGGTCGATGCCGCGGCGCCGATCCTTGCTGAAACGCCCGAACGGATCCTCTACGGCCATTCGCAAGGCGGCTATGCGGCTCTGCGTTATCGCCGGCGTTTTGGTGCAAGCGTCGCGGTTGCTTTTTGCCCGCAGATTTCGATCGATCCGAAGTCCGTACCATTCGACAACCGCTTCGTCCGGCACTTCGCTTCGGGCCTCCACACGAACATGGCAATCGCCCCCGACCAGGCGGCCGGACGCGCCTATCTGTTCTACGACCCCTTCCACGCCGTCGATCGCCGGCACGCGGAGCGGATCGCGGCGATACAGAGCGAGACGCATCTCATCCCCGTTCATATGACAGGTCACGGCACCGTTCGGGCCTTTACCGGAACGGCGCGGGCCCTTTCCCTCATAGAGGCTTGCCGCGCGGACGACCGCGCCGGTTTGCGCGCATTGGCCCGTTCGGCGCGGACCGGCGCCCCCATGCGCCCCTATCAGATCGCCATCGCCGCGATTGCTCGCCACCCCGCCTGGGCCGACCGGTTCCTTCAACGCTTCGGAGAGGGCTTTTCACCTGTGGAGCGGGTGAACTTTTTCTATCATCGGGCCAACCGCCACATCCGCGACGGCGCACTTGAGATCGCCCGCGACATGCTCGCCGAGGCCGTGGCGCTTCAGCCAGGCAATCTCGGCTTCGCTCGCCGCCTCGAGGAACTCGAAGGCCGCATCGCCCGCACACGCGCTTCGGAACCGGATGAGAAAAAATGTGCGCGACTTTTCTCCCGCGCCGCGACATAGCTGTGCCTTGTCTCGCCTCGTTGCGACATTTTTGGTCGTCAATGGGCAGCCTTCGCGAGGGAAATCCATTGCAGCCTGAGCGCGATGCCGGCCAACCGGAACGCACGTTTCAATGGAGGAGAGGAAATCGATGGCGGGAGAACTTGAATTCATGAGCCGGGAGGTTGTTGCGGGCCGCCTGTCGAGGCGCGATTTTCTCGGGCGCGCGGCAGCGCTCGGCGTAACGCTCGCCTCGGCCCAGATGCTGCTCGGCAGTGCGGCGCGGGCGAGCGGCCCGGCCAAGGGCGGCATATTGCGGGCCGGTCTCGTCGGCGGCGAATCCACGAACAGCCTCGATCCGGCAACATGGGCGAGCCAGGTACCCTATACATTCGGCCGCTGTTGGGGAGAGCAGTTGCTCGAGGTTTCGCCGGCGGGCGAGATAGAGTATCGGCTGGCTGAATCCTACGAAGCGTCGAAGGACGCGAAGACCTGGGCGTTCACGACCCGCAAGGGGGTGACCTTCCATAACGGCAAGGAACTGACGCCCGCCGACGTCGTCGCCACATTCGAGCGTCATGCCGACAAGAACTCGAAATCGGCTGCCCTGCCGTTCGTCCAGGAATTCGAGACCATCAAGGCAGACGGCGACAAGGTCGTCATCACGCTGCGCCAGCCGAACGCCGATATGCCGTTCATCGTCAGCGATTATCATCTGATGATCCAGCCGAACGGCGGCAAGGATGACCCGACGGCGGGCGGAACCGGTCCCTACAAAGTCGTCGTCAACGAACCGGGCGTCAAGCATGTGGGCGAGCGGCAGGACGGCTATTGGGGAGCGGCCGAGCGCGGCCATGCCGACCAGATCGAAATCACCGTCATCAACGACGCAACGGCGCGCACCGCCTCGCTCCAGGCGGGCGGCGTTCACATCATCAACCGCATCGAACCGAAGATCGTCGCGCTCGTCAAACGCATTCCAGGGGTCACGATCCGCAACGTGCCCGGCAAGGGCCACTATGTTCTGATTGCCCATTGCAACACGGCGCCCTTCGACAACAACGACCTGCGGCTTGCCCTGAAATACGCGGTGGACCGCGAGGAAATGGTGGCGAAAATTCTCGCCGGCTACGGCACGGTCGGCAACGACACGCCGATGATCAAGGGCTACCCGCTCTTCGACGACGATATCGAGCAGCGCGTCTTCGATCCGGACAAGGCGAAGTTCCACTTCAAGAAGTCGGGCCATGACGGTTCGATCCTGCTGCGGACCTCTGACGTTGCCTTCCCCGGGGCAGTCGACGCCGCGCAGCTTTTCCAGGCAAGCGCCGCAAAGTGCGGCATCGACGTCGAGCTGAAGCGTGAGCCCGGCGACGGCTACTGGTCCGACGTCTGGAACAAGCAGCCCTTCAGCATGTCCTATTGGACAGGCCGGCCGACGCAGGACCAGGTCTATTCCATCGCCTATCTATCAAAGGCGGAATGGAACGACACCCGCTTCTTCCGCGAGGATTTCGACAAGCTGATCTTTGCGGCGCGCGGCGAGCTGGACGAGGCGAAGCGCAAGGTTCTCTATCGCGAGGCGGCAATGATCCTGCGCGACGAGGGTGGTGTGATCGCGCCGATGTTCAACAACTATATCGATGCCACCAGCGACAAGGTCGGCGGCTGGGTCGACGATCCGAACGGCGAACTCATGGGCGGACATGCACTGACCAAGTGCTGGCTCGCCGCCTGAGCGTGACCCTTAAAGCAGCCGGCGGCCGATGGCCGTCGGCAACCGTTACACAGTTTTCCTGGAGTGCTCTAGCCGCGGCGGCGATGCAGCGAAAGCCACCCGTCCTCGACGAGGCGAGCCTCGACGTCGCTGTAATGCGACAGCATGATATGCGGCATCTCGGCCGCGGCCGCATGCGCTCCGGTGACGACGGCGACCTCGGCGCCCGCGGATTTCCCCGCCAGAACACCTGCGGGCGCGTCCTCGAAGACGAGGCAATCTTCGGCGCGCACCCCGAGTCTCTCGGCCGCGAGCAGATAGCCCTGCGGGTCGGGCTTTCCGACCGAGACATCCTCACCGGTCACCATGTGGCGTGGTACCGGGATGCCGGCCGCCTCGAGCCGGCGCGCGGCGAGTTCGAGCGGCGCGGACGTAACGATCGTCCACTTCTCCGGCGGCAATGTCTTCAGGAAGGTGACGGCGCCCGGAATTTCGACAATCCCCTCGACATCGGCAATCTCCGCCTCGGCAAGAATGCGCGCCTCCTGTTCCGGATCGACCGGCAGCCCCAGCGCGCGGATCGTATCGACGGCTCGCACGCCATGGACGATCTTCATGAGCGCCGCGGGATCTATTCCGTTGCGGAGTGCCCAGGATCCCCAGACCCGTTCAACGACTGCCATCGAGTTAAGTAATGTGCCGTCCATGTCGAAAAGGAGGGCGGCGAAATTCTTCGTAAAGATTGCGGAAGAGGACGTGTCCAAACCGTGTCCCTTGGATTTCGAGTTCACATGCCTTGCAGATCGGCACAACTATAGCCTGAGGCGGCGTTGCACAATGCTAAAGCATTGCTTTCCGCACGCTTATCGCCGCACTCCCCTTCGGTAAGTTGCAGGAACCTGCGGCCTGCCGAAGGGGAGTAGGATTAAATCGTGTTGCATGTTATACAAGGTGGAAACGAGAGCGACCGCCATGCGTACAACCCAGTCCCTCAGCATCACCCTGCCGATCGAAATGGCCGAAATGGTCAAAGCGAAGGTGACATCCGGCGAGTATGCGACGGAAAGCGAAGTGATCCGCGACGGTTTGCGTACATTGGCTGCGCGGGACGCCGCGGTGGAGCGCTGGCTGCGCGAGGAAGTCGCTGCCGCCTACGATGCCCATAAAGCCGACCCTACACGCGCTGTCCCTCTTGAGGACGGTATGGCAAAGGTCAGATCGCGCATCGCCAAGGGCGAGAGTCGCTCTTGAATGAAGCATTATACCGTTCGCCTGTCACCGGAAGCGCAGACCGATCTGGTGCACATTTATGGGTATGTTGTCGAACGGTCTGGCTCAACTGTTACGGCAGACCGCTACATTGAGCGCATCAGCGGGTTCCTCTCGTCCTTCGACGTGTTTCCAGAGCGCGAACCATGCGCGATGAAATGCGTCCAGGGCTCCGTATTGTCGGGTTCGAGGGGAGCACGAGTGTGGCATTCGTCGTTGAGGATGCCGATGTGGTTATTCTACGTGTTCTAGCGGGGGGCCGTGAGTTCAGGGTGAATGATTAACGTGACGCGTACCGCACATTTGTATGTCGTCGTGAATCGATCTACCCATATCCATCCGTGACCAGAAAATCTATCGGGCCTCCCGCCCTGTCGTCGTCGAAGACGGCGCAGGAGAGCATGCCGCCGAAGACGGCGCCGGAATCGACATTGGTCCTGTTGCCGACGGTGCGCGGGTTGCTTCGGCTCGGCGTATGTCCGTGGCAGACATGCCTGCCCCAGTAGGTACCGGAGTAGTTCGGATCGGTGCGTATCCAGAGGAGGATGTCGTCGCCCTGTTCTTCGAGCGGAATCGTCTCGTCGACGCCGGCATGCACGAAGATGCGGTGCCGATCGACGACGAGCGATGGCAGTTCCGCCATCCAGACCAGATGGCTCAGCGGAATGGCGCCGCCGTAGGAAGCCATCGTCTCCTCGCCCCCGTTTGCAAGCCATAGGGACATCTCGGCCGGGCCCTTGCGTGCCGCCAGCAGCATGGCCTCGTGATTGCCCTTCAGCGTGATCCATTCCCAGCCCGCGCTGCGCGGCCCGGCCATGATCCGCTCCACCACGCCGCGGCTGTCCGGGCCGCGATCGACGAGGTCGCCGAGGAAGACCACCCTGCCGCCGGCGACGACGGATTCGATACTGGCCAGCAAGGCTTCGAGTTGTGCGAGGCAACCGTGAATGTCACCGACGGCGAATGTAAAACGCCGGCTATTCATGAATCGCTTCTCCTTTGCTCGTCCAAGACGGCGCGCTCCTTTCGTCGCTGATATGAATCGGCCTTCCGAGGCCACCCGGGGTGTCCGAGTGCTTTAGCGCATCGCCTTGACAATCGGAACTGATATTCGGCATGCCCGATGCGCAGCAGGAATAGTGGGCTCGGACAGGCACAAGACGGCTTCTTCACCTCAGTCCTGTGACGGGCACAGGACCGAGGGCCACAGGGAGATCTGCCCAAGGCCTACCGGTGAGTCGATCCCTTCGGAATCGCCGAACTGGTGATCGACACGGGATCGCTTGCAGGAAACGTATCTTCGAGGCCCTCTTCCAACTGTTCTTCCATGGCGTCCCGGTCATGCGCCTGCCGGGCATTCGCAAGCGCACCCTCGGGAACCGAAGGAGACCGTTTCGTGCCGGTGATGGCAAGAAGCGTTTCATCCGCCTCGATGGCCGCGGCGAGTATCTCCTTTGCCTGGGAAACGGCATTCAGCCTGTTGAGGCTACCGTCGGCGTTCTGCGGGCAGGAGACGGAGACGACCTCTCCGTTGGTGCCGACGAACTCGACGGTGAAACCCGCCTTGCCGCCGCGCTCGGGATAGACCTGAATTCCGGCGATCTGCATCGGTTTCTCCTCTGATGGACGCCTCGCAACTGCGGACGCGAGATCGCCGGCAGTCTACCAGATTTGGCGAGGGGCCAACAGATTGCCCGGTGGGAGAGGCATAAGGAAAAATTACAAAACGCCCGGCGCCGACCCCGCATCCTGCGGCCTACCGGCGCGTGGTGCGGGTTCGTCATTCTGGGCCGCGCGGTATCCCGGCGCCGGCTGGTTCTCCTTTTTTGCGGGCCGCGTGCAGGCGGCAAAAGCGTCGAGATCGCGATTATAGACTCTCGTCTCGACGTCCATCATGCCGAGCACCGTGTGAAACAGGTTGTCGTGCGATTTCGGCTGGTCGGCGTCCTTTGCAAGACAGCCGGCGTCGACGCCCATCGCAGCCTGGTACGGCTTCGAAAACCAGGCGATGAACGGCACCTGCGTCTGCTCCTTCGGGGCGATCACATAAGGCGCACCGTGGAGGTAGAGGCCGTTCTCCCCAAGCGACTCGCCGTGATCCGACATATAGATCATCGCGCCGGCGATGCGGTCCTGATGCTTTTCGAGGAGCCGCGCGACGCTGGCGAGGATGTGGTCGGTGTAGAGGATCGTATTGTCGTAGGCATTGACCAGTTCCGCGGTAGAGCAACGCATGAGTTCCGGCGTGCGGCAGTCGGGCGTGAAGCGGCGGAACGCGTCGGGATAGCGCAGATAGTATGAGGGGCCGTGGCTGCCGAGCTGATGCAGCACGATGACGCTGTTCGAAGTCGCCGCCCCGAGCTTCCGGTCGAGATCACCGAGGAGGATCTCGTCCAGGCATTCCCCGTTGGTGCAAAGTGGGCTGTTCTTGCGGCCCGTTTGGCTTGCGAAGCTGATGAGATCGGCAATCCCCTTGCTGCCGGTATTGTTGTCCCACCAGCTCACCGAGACACCGGCATGCGTCAGCACATTGACGAGATTTTCGGTCGAGCGCGCTTTCCAGTCGCTGTACTGGCTGCGCGGATAGACCGAAAACATGCAGGGAAGCGAGACGGCGGTCGCCGTACCGCAACTCGTCGTGTTGCGGTAGTTGACGACTCCGAGAGCCTTCAGTTCAGGGTTCGTCTCGCGTTCGTAGCCGTTGAGCGAAAAGTTCATGGCGCGCGCCGTCTCTCCCGCAACGACGACGACGACGACCGGTTTCCCCGTGCCGGCAACGCGGGCGCCCTGATGCGCGTCGGTTCCGAGGGGCTGTACGACGAGATTGCGCTCCCTATAGGTCGAAAGGCCGTAGCGCACGGTCGCGATCAGCGGTCCGGACGGATTGAGCCTTTTCATGAGGTCCGTATGTTCGCGCAATGCGTAGGCGACGGTCGCAAAATTGGCATAGACGAGGCCTGCGCCGACGAGGAGCGATACGGAGACGAAGGCGAAATTGACTGCGGCCTTGGGCAGGAACCGCCGGTGGCGTACCCTGACCCAGGCGATCAGGATCGAAGGGAGGACGGCGTAGACGAGGAGATGCCGCGCAAGGCTGAATGTCAGCAGGTGGCTGGCTTCGGCCTGTGTCGTAACGGCGGCATTGCCGATCATGTCCCGGTCTATGATGATGCCGAAGGTGTCGGCAAAATATGCGGCCGTCGCCGACACCAGGATGAGAATGATCAGCGCCGGCTTCATCAGGTACTTGATCGAGAGAGGCGTCAAGATCGCGAACAGGGCGAGATAGAGTGCCGCCGCGAAGGCAAGCAGGCTCATCCGGGCGTGATCGAAATAGACGCTGGCATGAGCCCAGAACGAGTTGTTGGTCGCCAGCAGCAGATAGAGAGCGACGATCGCGCTCAGGCTTATGCTGCCCATCTCGGGTCGGGGAATCCGCGGGATCTTCAAGCTGCTCACCTCCAAAGACGCGCCCCTTGCTTCCTCGGATAGGCATGGTGCGGCGTGACCTTCATGTTCCCCGCACCGTTTGCGATCCAAGGGAGCATGCCCAGTAGCGTGGACGAGCTGTCGGAAAGCTGTCGGGAAGCATCGCTGGTACGCGCAGTGTCCCCGCGCCGGGCAGGGATTTCGCAAGTTGGCACTTCGGGAAAAACGTCCTATGGTCCGCGGTCACCGGCGCCAGAAGACTCAGGCTGCGATCTGAATGCGTTTACTCCTCGTCGAGGACAGTCCTCGCCTCACCGAACTCATCAACGAGACCATGCATGACGCGGGTTGGCGGCTCGACGGCGTTTCGACCCTGCGCGATGCCGAGGCGGCCATTGCCGCGCGCGAGCACGATCTGGTTCTCCTCGATCTCGGACTCCCCGACGGCGACGGCCTGCAGCTCCTGCAATGGATACGGCGGGAGCATGTCGGCCTGCCGGTGCTGATCATCACCGCGCGCGGATCCGTCGACGAGCGTATCGCCGGGCTCGACGCCGGCGCCGACGATTATCTCGTCAAGCCGTTTCACCATCGCGAACTTCTGTCTCGCTGCAGGGCGATGCTGAGGCGCAATCCCAATGCGATACAGCCGATCCTCGAGGCCGGTGCCCTGCGCTATGATCCTGCAACGGCGGAGCTTACCTGCGAGGGCGCGGTTCTGCCTCTTCCCCCGCGCGAGCGCTCGCTGATCGAAATCCTGTTGCGCGAGGTCGGGCGTGTCGTCCCGAAGCGCAGGCTCGAAACGGCGCTTTCCGAATATGGCCAGGAACTGAGCTCGAATGCGCTGGAACTCGCCGTCTCCAGGGTGCGCAAGCGTCTGCAGTCGGTGGAAACCGGCGTGCAGATCGAAACTGTGCGCGGCATCGGCTATCTGCTGCGGACGGTTTGATGAAGAGCTGGAACCCGTCGCTGATCGGCATCGTCGCCCGCCGCGTCATCGCCTTCTCCCTGCTCGCCATGATCCTGCAGATCGGCGTCGTCTTCGCCGACTACTGGTTCGATGATGACGAGCTCAGCGTCCTGATGCTGCAGGAGGAGACAGAAACCCTGTCGACCGCAATCGCGAAGCAGGACGGGGAACTGACATTCAAGCTCGATCACGAGCTGAAAGAGCGCTACCTGGAACGCGATGGACCGGGTGCGATCTATGTAAGGGTGCGCACCGCTTCCGGCTCGGTGCTCTTCACCAATTGCTCGGCCGAATGTTCGGAGCATTTTCTTCCGCTCGCCGTCAACGCACCGACTTTCTGGAAACGGCTGATTGCGCCCGGCAAACCCTTCAGCGTTGCCGGCGGCCAATCGTTCGAACGGCATGGAGAGATCGTGCTTGTCGAGCTCGCCGTCCTGAAGGACCCCAACGGCTTCATGTACAGCGTTCTGCTTCGCGAAATGTTCGATTCCATGATCGTGCCCATGACGCTGATGTTCTGTCTCGTGATCGGAGCCACGATCTGGTCGATCCGCAGTGCGCTCAAACCGGTGGCAGCAGCGGTACGGGCAGCCGATGCGATAGATCCGCGCGACGGCAATGCCCGCCTGCCCTCGTCGCGCATGCCCGAGGAGATCGAGCGCCTGGTCGCGGCCGTCAACCGTCTCCTGGCGCGTGTTGCAGATCTCATCCAGGCGCAGAAGGTCTTTTCGTCCTCGATCGCCCACGAGATCCGCACACCGGTTTCGATCGCCAAGATGGAACTGAGCCGCATCGACGATCCCCGCGCCCGCAACGCGGAGCGCGACCTGGACGCGCTGACCCATATTCTCGAACAATTGACCTCCCTTGCCCGAGCCGACGCCGTGGATCCCACGGCCTTTCAGCGCGCCGACCTCTCGGCGATCGGGGCCGAGGTCGCGCAAACGACTGCGCCATTCGTTTTCGACAACGGCAAGTCCATCGAATTCGTAGACCACGGCACGCCGCCGGTAAGCGTGATTGCGCCGCTTGTCGAGAACATGCTGCGCAACCTGATCGAAAACGCCGTGAAACATAATCCGCCCAATACGCGCATAGTGCTCGCCTGCGGTCCCGGACCTCTGGTGTCTGTCGAGGACGACGGCAGGGGTCTCGTCGACCTGCCTGAGCACAATGACGATCTCGGCTATGTCAAGCGCTCCGGCCAGCTGGGGCTCGGCCTCAAGATCGTTCACCGCATCGGCGAGCTTCACAAAGCGAGGATCGCGGTCGATACGGTTCCTGGCGGAGGAACGAGAATCACCATCGATTTCGCCTCGGCCGCATAACAACTGGTCGTCTTCCGTTCACAGGCTAGTGAGCGGGCAGAGTACCTGGCATGAGCACCTTTAACTAGTTTCATTCGATCGATTGACTTAATCAATTGATTGGCGCATCATCCATGCATGATCAAGGACGGAAACCGACCCACTGTGCTTCGAGCCGACCGCGGCGACGCGACACGGGAGAAGCTGCTCAACACGGCCATCGACGTCTTCGGACGCTACGGCTTCGATGGCGCTACCACGCGAAAGCTCGCCGATGCAGCGGGCGTCAATCTTCAGGCGATCCCCTATTATTTCGGCGGCAAGGAAGGGCTTTATATAGCCGCCGCCGAGCACCTTGCCTCGATCATCGGCGGCCATGTCGGCGACCTGCGGACCATGATCGTCTCCCGCCTTGCCGAACTCGACGCCGAAGGGGCTGCCATGACGCCGATGGAGGCGCGGCATTTCCTGACCCAGATGGTCCAGAGGATGATCGCTCTCTTCGTCAGCAGGGAATCGGAAAGCTGGGCACGGTTCATCATTCGCGAGCAGATGGAGCCGACCGAAGCATTCAAACGCATCTACGGCAGCATCATGGGGCCGATGATCGAAATGGCGCGCCGGTTGATCGGCGCGATCCTCGACGACGACCCGGCCTCGGAGCACATTCGTCTGAGAACTCTCTCCTTCGTCGGGAGCGTTCTGGTGTTTCGAATGGCGCATGCGGCCGTCTTTGCCCAGCTGGAATGGGAATCTGCCGGACCGAAGGAGATCGAGACATTGCACCGCCATGCCGCCGAACTCGTGGCGGTGCTCGGTGCCGAGAAGGACCGCCGGTCATGAGGAAGGTCGCCATACTCGTTGCAATCGTTGCCGCAGCTCTCGCCGGCGCCTGGTGGTTCGACCTGCCGGCGCGCCTTGGCTTTGCGGGCGAGCCGCGGCAGGCGGTGCTCTACGGCAATGTGGACATTCGCCAGGTGTCGCTTGGCTTCCGGGTGAGCGGGCGGATCGCTGAGTTAGGCGTCGACGAGGGCGATAGCGTGAAGGCAGGCGATGTGATCGCGAGGCTCGACGCCGAGCCGTTCCGCCAGGCTCTCGGTGCCGCCGAAGCGGAATCCGAGGCTGCCCGGGCGACGCTGGCAAAGCTCAGGGCCGGCGCTCGCGCGGCCGAAATCGCCCAGGCGCGCGCCACGCATGAAGAACGCCTTGCGGAACTTGAGAATGCGAAGCTCGCCTTTGAACGCGCAAAGCAGCTGCGTCCGAACGGCACGATCTCGCAGGCGGAGCTCGACCAGGCAAATGCTAGCCGTGCAGCGGCGGACGCACGCGCAAGGTCGGCCCGCGAGGCCTTGGTGCTTCTCGAAGAGGGAAACCGTGCCGAGGACATAGCGGCGGCGGCGGCCCAGGCGAATGCCGCAAAGGCAAAGGCCGAGAGCGCCCGCATCTCGCTTGAGGACACCCAACTTGCCGCCCCGAGCGACGGCGTCATCCTATCCCGCGTGCGTGAAACCGGCGCGATCGTCTCGCCCGCCGATATCGTCTACGTGCTTTCGCTGACGGAACCGGTCTGGGTCCGCGCCTATGTCGCAGAGCCCGACCTCGGCCGTGTGCATCCGGGAATGAAGGTGACTGTCACCTCCGACACCGCGCCCAATCGCATCCATGAGGGAACCGTCGGCTTCATTTCCCCGGTCGCCGAGTTCACGCCCAAATCGGTGGAGACGCCCGAGCTCAGAACCGACCTCGTCTACAGGCTGCGCATCGTGATCGCCAATCCGGGCAAGGATCTTCGCCAGGGCATGCCCGTCACCGTGCACTTGCCGGAAGCGAAGGAGGCTTCCTGATGTCCGCCCCCGCAACGGAGCCCGGCACGGCCCCGTTCGTTCGGCTGACCGCCGTCACCAAGCGGTTCGGTTCGGCGCCCCCGGCGCTCGACGCAGTTGCGGGTGAAATCTTCGGCGGACGGGTAACCGGTCTCGTCGGTCCGGATGGCGCAGGCAAAACGACGCTGATGCGGCTGATGACCGGCCTGATGCTGCCGGACACAGGCACCATAGAAGTGCTCGGCTACGATACCGGTAGGGATCCCGCCAGTATCCAGGCGGCAATCGGCTATATGCCGCAGCGCTTCGGCCTCTATGAAGACCTGTCGGTTCAGGAGAATCTCGATCTTTACGCGGATCTGCGCGGCCTGCCGAAGACCGAGCGCAGCCGGACCTTCGGCGAGTTGCTCGAATTCACCGACCTTGCCCGATTCACGACCCGGCTTGCCGGCAAGCTCTCCGGCGGCATGAAGCAGAAGCTCGGCCTCGCCTGCGCGCTCCTGCGCAAGCCGCGGCTCCTGCTTCTCGACGAGCCCGGCGTCGGCGTCGATCCGATTTCGCGGCGCGACCTCTGGAAGATGGTCGGGAATCTGAGGGCGGAGGGCATCGGCGTCGTCTGGTCGACCGCCTATCTCGAAGAAGCGGAAGCCTGCGACCATGTTTTCCTGCTCGATAAGGGGAGGCTTATGTTTTCCGGCCCGCCGGCGGAGATGACCGGCCGCGTCGAGCACCGCGTGTTTCGCCTCTCCGGCATCCGTGGCCGCCGCCGCGAGGCGCTTGCGCGCCTCCTCGAAGAGGAGGGCGTGGTCGACGGCGTGATCCAGGGCGAAGCCATACGTCTCGTCATGAAGCCGGGCCTTTCACCGCCGCTCGGCGACACGGCCGATGCCGCTGACGCAGCGGTGACCCCGCCGCGCTTCGAGGATGCTTTCGTCGATATGCTCGGCGGAGGTCCCGGCGGCCGCTCGAGGCTTGCGGAAACACAGCGGGAGTTCGCCGAAGGCGCCGGCAGACCCGTGATCGAGGCGCGGGGTCTGACGAAACGCTTCGGCGACTTTACCGCCGCCGACAACATCACCTTCGATATTCCACGCGGCGAGATTTTCGGCCTCCTCGGCCCTAACGGCGCCGGCAAGTCGACGACATTCAAAATGCTTTGCGGCCTCCTGAAGCCGACCGCCGGCGAAGGCCGGGTCGCCGGCTTCGACCTCAGGCGCAACGCCCCCGAGGCGCGCAATCGGCTGGGCTACATGGCGCAGAAATTCTCGCTCTACGGTGATTTGAGCGTGATCCAGAACTTCAATTTCTTCGCAGGCGTCTACGGCCTGTCCGGCGCCAGAAAACGCGAACGCATCGGTCTGATGAGCGAGATCTTCGACTTCCGCACGATCCTCGACATGTCGGCCAAGGACCTGCCGCTCGGTCTCAAACAGCGCCTGGCGCTTGCCTGTGCGGTGCTCCACGAACCGGAAGTGCTTTTCCTCGACGAACCGACCTCCGGGGTGGATCCGATCACCCGGCGCGAGTTCTGGACCCATATCAACGGCCTCGTCGAAAAGGGCGTGACCGTGCTCGTCACCACGCATTTCATGGACGAGGCGGAATATTGCGATCGCATTTCACTCATCTATCGCGGCCGCTCGATCGCACTCGGCTCGCCGGACGACATGAAGGCACGCGTCGCAAGCAAGGATCTCCCCGACCCGACCATGGAGGATGCGTTCATCGCGCTCATTCAAGGCTCCGAGTTAAAGGAGGCTGCATGAAGGCCGAGAGGAAAATGGCGAAAGCGTACGAACCCGCGGGCCGGGCCCGGCGTTTTGCTGCCCTGGTGCGCAAGGAAAGCTATCAGGTCATCCGCGACCCGAGCAGTATCCTGATCGCCTTCGTCCTGCCATTGGTCCTCCTTTTCCTCTTCGGTTATGGCGTGTCGCTCGATACGACGCGCACGCGTGTCGCCCTCGTGGTCGAGGAAGCGACCCCGCTCACGCGCGATCTCGCTGCCAGCTTCGAGGCATCGCGCTACTTTTCCGTCGTCACCGGACGCGACCGCAGGGAATTCGAGGACGACCTCGTCCTCGGACGGGTGCGGGGCATCCTGGTGATCCCCGCAGGCTTTGCCGCCGAGCACGCGGCGGGGCGCCATCCGTCGGTTCAGGTGATCGTCGACGGCTCCGATCCGAACACCGCCAATTTCGTGCAGAACTATGCACAGGGGGCTGTCGCCAATTGGGAGCGCCAGCGCTTGAGCGAAGGCCGTACCCCGCCCCCGGCGATCGCCGCCGAACAGCGCTTCTGGTTCAATCCGCAACTGACAAGCCGCAATTTCCTGGTTCCGGGCTCGATCGCCATCGTGATGACGCTGGTCGGCACGCTGCTCACCTCGCTGGTCGTCGCCCGCGAATGGGAGCGCGGCACGATGGAGGCGATGATGGCGACGCCGGTTTCCGCCGCCGAGCTGCTCGCCGGCAAGCTGCTGCCCTATTTCGTCCTCGGCCTTGCGTCGATGACGCTTTGCGTCCTTGTCGCGGTCTTTCTTTTCGATGTCCCCTTCCGCGGGTCGGTGGCGGCGCTCTACGCCCTTTCGGCGACCTTCCTGATGCCGGCGCTCGGACAGGGGCTGTTGATCTCAGCCGCGACGAAGAACCAGTTTCTCGCTTCGCAGCTCGCGCTGATCTCGGCCTTCCTGCCGGCCTTCCTGCTGTCCGGCTTCCTCTTCGAGATCAATTCCATGCCCACCGTCATCCAATGGGTCACCTATGCCGTCCCGGCGCGCTACCTCATACCCAGTCTGCAGACGGTGTTTCTCGCCGGCGACATCTGGCCGATGTTCGCACGCTCAATCGCGGTGATGTTCCTGATCGGCTGCATGTTCTTCGCGCTGGCCGCGCGCAGCACCAGAAAGAGGATCGGCTGACATGTGGTGGACGCGGCTGAAGGCCCTGATCGTCAAGGAGCTGCTCGCGGTCTTGCGCGATCCGAAGGGCCGCACCGTCCTGATCGGTCCGCCGATCATCCAGCTCCTGGTCTTCTCCTATGCGGCGACGCTCGAGGTGACGAACGTCGACCTGATGGTGCTCAACCGTGACGACGGCCACTGGAGCCGGGAAGTCGTGCAGCAGATCGGCGGCTCTCCGACCTTTCGCTCGATAGAGCTCGCGAGCAGCCCTCACGAGGTCCGCCTCGCGATCGATACGCAGCGTGTCCTGGCCGTTCTGGAGATCGGCCCCACCTTCTCCCGCGATATCGAGGCGGGGAGACCGGCGCAGGTGCAGATAATCCTCGACGGCAGGCGTTCCAACGCATCGCAGATCGTCTCCGGCTATCTCGGCCGAATCGTCGGCGCCGTCGCCGCCGAAACGCCGGCGGGCAAGCGTGCGGCCTCCGAGACGATCCGGGTCGAGGCCCGCAACTGGTTCAATCCGAACCTCACCTATCAATGGTTCATGGTGCCGAACCTGGTCGCGAGCATTGCTCTCCTGATCGGGCTCATCGTCACGGCGCTGTCGGTCGCGCGCGAGCGGGAGCTCGGCACTTTCGACCAGCTCATCGTGTCACCGTTGCGCACCCACGAGATCCTGCTCGGCAAGCTCATCCCGCCGATGATGATCGGCCTCTTCCACATCACCATCTATATCCTTGCCGCGGTCTTCATCTTCGGCGTGCCGCTGCGCGGTTCGCTGTTCCTGCTCTATGGCAGCGCCATCTTCTATCTCGCCGCCGTGGTCGGCCTCGGTCTCTTCATCTCGGCACTGTCCATGACGCAGCAGCAGGCGATCCTCGGAGCCTTCCTCTTCATGGTCCCGGCCATGCTGCTATCCGGCTTCGCGACGCCGATCGAAAACATGCCCTCCTGGCTGCAGCCGGTGACGCTGATCAACCCGCTGCGCTATTTCCTGGTGATTGTGAAGGGCGTGTTTCTGAAGGACATTCCGCTAGCCGAAGTCGTTCACCAGACACTTCCTCTGTGCCTGATCGCGATCGTCACCCTATCCTCAGCCGCTTGGCTCTTCCGCAGGCGGCTGGAATGAAGACTAAACAAGCCGGATAGGACCGCGGTAGCGGCTGACGACTTCATCGGACGTGACGAGGGTAAGTCCTTCGACGAGCGTCTGCGCGATGAGAATGCGGTCGAATGGGTCCTTGTGGATTAGGGGGAGTTGATCAAGTGCGACCGCATGGGCTCCGTCGACCCGTAATTCCTGGTAACCATTGTCCAGCAAACCTCGACGCAGGAGCCGTGGGTCGGCATCGAAGTCCATCCGCCCCAAGCCACGCTTGATCGCGATCTCCCACACGCTCGCCGCACTGAAGTAAAGCGTATTTTCGGAGTCTTCAATAAGAGCGCGGGCCCCCTTCGGCAAGCGGCCGGGTACACCGGCCGCCCAGAGGAGAATGTGCGTATCAAAAAGAATATTCATGCACCAAAAAGATCTGCAATCTCGTCACGGCCCATCCGATCGAAGTCATCCGGTACCGTAAACTGACCCGCCATGAAGCCGATTCGCCGCACTTTCGCATCGGAAGGCTGATCGATCGGGATCACCTTCACCATCGGCTTTCCCGCTTTTGCGATGATGAAGGGTTGCCCCCCCGCCGCCTTCTCGATCAGCCGCGACAAATGGGTTTTCGCTTCGTGAATGTTGACGGTTTCCATTGGCGCCCCCATAATCGAACTTAGTTCACTAAACTTAGTTCATTGCGCGCGTGTTTTCAAGGTACCCGCCGCCGCATTTATGGTCTCAGCCTTTCAGAAACCCTTCGATGGCGCCGATCTCGTTCTGGCGGATGTCGTGGCCGCCGGGATGCCATTCGAATTCCACCTTCGCCTTCTGCTCCGTGAAGTAATCCCCGAGCGCCCGTGTCAGCGGGGCCGGGCAGATCGGGTCGCGTTCTCCGGCGGTAATCAGGATCTTCCGACCGGCGAGCGCGGGATTGTCCTTCGGACGGAACGGGATCAGCGGATGCATGAGCACGGCCTTGTCGAAGATGCCCTCTTCGATCAGTACATTCGCTAGAATGTTGGCACCGTTGGAATAGCCGACACCGATAATCCGCGAGGCATCGTGTTCGCCCGCGAGCGCCTTCACGAAATCCGCCAACTTCTCCGTCGCACGCGCCAGGTCCGCCATGTCGTAAACGCCCTCGCCCGTTCGCCGGAAGAAGCGGGCGGCGCCTTGTTCCGATACGTCGCCCCGCGGCGACACGACGGTGGCCTCCGGCAGGAGCTGCGCCCCGAAGCCAAAGAACTGGTTCTCGTCCCCGCCGGTCCCGTGAAGAACGAAAAGGATCGGGCCGCCGGGCCTGCCGGCTTTCAATTTGTGCACATAGCCATGATCGACCATCGATTTCTCCTTTGTGCGCGCCTGGTGGCGAATACTCATTCTTTCTAAAGAAGGTGCGCTCCTTTCTTCGCAAGCGGAGGAGGAGCGCGCAGGGTGCTGGCCGCTAGGCCTCCAGCTTCTGCAAATGGCTTTCGAGAACCGGGCGCAGATGCTTGTGCTGCTGCGGCAGCTTCAGCGCCTCTCCCAGATGCGCGACGTCCTCGTCCCGGTCGAAGCCGGGCTCGTTCGTGGCGATCTCGAAGAGAACGCCGCCCGGCGTGCGGAAATAGATCGCCCAGAAATAGTCCCGGTCGATCACCGGCGTCACATGGTAGCCGGTGTCCATCAGCGCCTTGCGCACCTGCAACTGCTTCTCGCGGTTGTCGACGGCGAATGCGACGTGGTGAACCGACCCGGCGCCCTGCGCGGCGCGGTTGATGTTTGGCAGCGTCTCCAGATCGACGAGGCTCGCGCCGTTGCCGCCGGGCACGATCAGCCTGGTGACGCCATCCTTGCGGTCGAGTTCCTCGTAACCCATGAACTTCAGCAGTTCCGCCGTTGCGCCCTCGTCGCGTAGCCGCATGGCGACCGAGTGGAAGCCGCGGATGGCGTGATCCTCGGAGATGCCGCCCTCGGTCCAGGGCGTACGCGGGTCTTCCTCCACCTCGACGAGAGCGAAGCCGTCACCATCCGGACCGGCAAAGTTCAGGCGCTTCTCGCCAAAGCTTTCCGTCTGCTTCAGACCGCTCGCACGGAGTGTCGTCAAGCGCTCCTGCCAGAATCCCAGCGAGCCCCGCGGGACGGAGAAGACGGTCGTCCCCACCTCTCCAGTGCCCGCGCGACCGCGCGGCATCTGCGGAAAGGGAAAATAGGTCATCACGGTGCCGGGGGTGCCGGTCTCGTCGCCATAGTAGAGATGGTAGACGTCCGGCGAGTCGAAATTCACCGTCTTCTTGACGCGCCGCAGGCCGAGCGTGTCGGTGAAGAACCGGTTGTTGGTTCGGGGGTCGTCCGCCATCGACGTTACGTGATGCAGGCCTTTGATCTGGTCGAGCATGATCCGCTTCCTTTCTGCCCGCGGCTTAGCGGGATGCGTTGATGTCGATTAGATGCTCTCTGGACGCCGAGAGCGAAAGACTGTTCCGAACGAACGCATTGTCAATGCATTGTTGACAAGCGAGGCTGATCGTTAACAATACTGGTCCAGGCAAGAGAGGACTGCCTGCATGGCAGCTTGCCACGCGTCAGGGCGCCATTTAGCATCGCGCCGGCCGCGCGGCATTCGACCTGCGGCCGACACCGCGAGCGGGAGGAGGAGCCCGGGCATTCCGTGAAATACCGTTTCTTTCTTGTCCTCCTTCTCCTGCCGGCAGCCGCCGGATTGCTCGCAGTCCAGGGAACCGCCGTCGCAACGCGCAGCTATTTGCAGGAGGCCTCGTCGCAGGCGAACACGGCTCTGCGGCTGGCGGTTGCGGCCCTTAGCGGTCACCTGAACCGCTATCAGGCCCTGCCCGCGCTCATCGCCGACCATGATGACGTCAAGGAACTGGTCACGCGTCCGCGCGACCGGCGGCTGCGCGGCGCCGTCAATTCATATCTCAAGGAGATCAACGACCTCCTCAAATCCTCCGACATCTACGTCATCACACCGGACGGCAACACGATCGCGGCCAGCAACTACGATGGACCGACGAGCTTTGTCGGCGAGAATTTCAGTTACCGCCCCTATTTCCAGGACGCCCTCAAGGGGGACCAGTCGCGCTTCTACGCTCTCGGCACGACATCGCTGAAGCGCGGTTACTATTTCGGTGCGCCGGTCCGCGTCGGCGGGGACATCCGCGGCGTGATCGTATTCAAGGTGGATATCGAAACCATTGAATCCTCCTGGCAGGGCGGCGAATACAGGATCTTCGTCTCCGACCCGGAAGGCATCATCTTCATGAGCGGCAATCCTGCATGGCTCTATGCCGGGATCCTGCCGCTGACGCCTGACCGGCTTGCCCGGACGGAGGGCTCGCGGCGCTATGCGGACGCAACGCTTCGACCGCTGCCGGTCGTGCAAAGCGAGCTTTCCGGACATCGATTGCTTAGGGTGTCCGAGGGCAGCGAGCGGGAATATCTGGTCCTCTCGCATTATATGCCCGAGGCGGATTGGACCGTGAACGTGCTTACTGACACGGCCTCCGTGCGGACCCAGGCCCTGACCATGGTTGCAGCCGTCATGCTGCTCCTTTGCCTTGCCGGCCTGGCGATCGCGATTATCATCCAGCGGCGCGCGCGGCTCAGGGAACGCATTCTGATGCAGGAGCAGGCGCAGGAGGAACTCGAGCGCCGTGTCGAGGAGCGCACGGCGGATCTTGCGCGCGTCAACTCGCAGATCGAAGCGGAGATCGCAGAGCGGCGGCTCACCGAGCAGCAATTGCGCCAGACCCAGGCCGATCTCATCCAGGCGGGCAAGCTCGCCGGCCTCGGACAGATGTCCGCTGCCCTGTCTCACGAATTCAACCAGCCGCTCGCCGCCGCCAAGACCTATGCCGACAGCGCCGCGCTGCTGATCGAGCGCGGCCGCACGGCCGAGGCGAGCGACAATGTCCGGCGGATTTCGGGCTTGATCGACCGGATGGCCTCGATCAGCCGTCACCTGCGCAATTTTGCGCGAAAACCCAATGAAAAGCTCGGCCCGGTTCGTCTCGACGAAGTGATGCGCGACACGTTGGAGATCGTGGCAGTCCGGTTGAAAGCGGCAGACGCGGAAATGGATATCGATCTCGGCGACGAGCTGGCGGTCCTCGCCGGTTCGGTCCGCTTGCAGCAGGTGCTCGTCAACGTGATCTCGAATGCCGCCGACGCCGTCGAGGGCCGTGACGATCGCAAGCTTTCCGTGCGCGCCTGGCGCGAAGGCGGCAGGGCCGTGCTGACGGTGCGCGATCGTGGCGCGGGCGTTGCTCCGGCAGTTGCGGAACGCATCTTCGATCCGTTCTACACGACCAAGGGAGTCGGAAGAGGCCTCGGCCTCGGCCTGTCCATTTCCTATAACATCATCAAGGATTTCGGAGGCAGCCTCACCGTGTCGAACCATCCGGAGGGTGGCGCGGTCTTTCGCATCGAGCTTGCCCTTGCCGGCCAAACCGGGCGGGAGGCAGCCGAATGAGCGAAAGCCGCATCCTGCTCGTCGACGATGAAGAGGAACTGCGTCGCTCCAGCGCTCAGGCGTTGGAACTCGCCGGCTTCCGGGTGGATACCTTCGCCAGCGCCGAACATGCTCTCGAACGCATCGCCTTCAGCTTCCACGGCGTCGTGATCAGCGATATCCGCATGCCCGGAATGGACGGAATGACCTTTCTGCAGCGCATCCGGGAGATCGATGCCGAATTGCCGGTGATCCTGGTGACCGGACACGGCGATGTGCAGCTTGCGGTGCGGGCGATGCGCGAGGGCGCCTATGATTTCGTCGAAAAGCCCTTCACCGCCCAGATGCTCGCCGGCACCATTCGCCGCGCGCTCGATTGGCGTGGTCTCGTGCTCGAGAACCGCCGTCTGCGGGCCGTTGCGGGCAAACGCGACGACATAGAACAGCGGCTGCCCGGGCGAAGCCAGGCAATGGTCGACCTGCGCTACCGCATCAGGGCGATCGGGGCCTCCGACGCCGATACGCTGATCATAGGCGAAACGGGAGTTGGAAAAGAAGTCGTCGCCCGCGCGCTGCACGATTTGAGCAGCCGCGCGAGCGGCCCGTTCATCGCCATCAATTGCGCGGCTCTTCCGGAAAACCTGATCGAAAGCGAGCTCTTCGGGCACGAGCCGGGCGCATTTCCCGGAGCGCTCAGGCCGCGCTACGGCAAATTCGAACATGGCCGCGGCGGCACCATCCTGCTCGACGAGATCGGCTCCATGCCTTTCGATCTTCAGGCGAAATTCCTTCGCGTGCTGCAGGAGCGGGTCATAACCCGCCTGGGCTCCAACGAGACCGTACCGCTCGATGTTCGTTTCATCGCTACCAGCAAGGTCGACTTGGAACGCGAGGTAGCAAGCGGCCGCTTTCGTGCCGACCTGCTTTACCGGTTGAACGTCGCAACCTTGAGAGTGCCGACGCTTTCGCAGCGCCGCTCCGACATCCCCCTGCTCTTCATGCAGCTCGTTCGCGAATCCGCCGCCCGCTACGGCCGGGACGATATCGAGATCTCGCCCGCGCTCGCTTCGGAAATGGCTGTACAGGACTGGCCCGGCAACGTGCGCGAGCTGCGCAACGCCGCCGAGCGCCTGGTCCTCGGGCTCGAAGCCGAACGCGAAGAGGCGCTCGCACCGGCGAACGACCAGCGCCTGGCCGACAAGGTGGCCGCCTTCGAAAAAAGCGTCATCGCCAGCGCTCTCGCGGCCCATAGCGGCGCGTTGAAGCCCGTCTACGAGTCCCTCGGAATTTCGCGCAAGACGCTTTACGAGAAGATGCAGAAGTTCGGGCTCGACAAGAAGGCGTTATCGGAGGAGCGGTGATCGGTCGGGTCGGGCGACCCTGCCATCGGCCCTGCGAGAAAGGGCCCCTCACCCTAACCCTCTCCCCGCATGCGGGGAGAGGGGACACGCGGTGCCGGCAGGCGGACGAGGGGCGAATCCACGCGAAAACTCCTCCCGCTGCCTCACACGTTGAACGCGGCGCCGATCAGCGTCTTGGTATAGGGCTCCCTCGGCGCATCGAAGATCGCGTCCGTCTCCCCCTCTTCGACGATCCGGCCGTTCTTCATCACGATCACATAGTCCGACATCGCCTTCACCACCGACAGATCGTGGCTGATGAAGATGTAGGAGAGACCGTGCTTTTCCTGCAGATCGCGCAGGAGCTCGATCACCTGCCCCTGCACCGACCTGTCGAGGGCCGAAGTCGGCTCGTCGAGAATGACGACCTTCGGCTTCAAGATAATGGCGCGCGCGATTGCGATGCGCTGGCGCTGTCCGCCGGAGAATTCGTGCGGATAGCGGTTGCGCGACGCGGGGTCGAGGCCGACTTCCTTCAGCGCCGCGATCGCCCTGCGGTCGCGGTCGGCACGGCTTAGGTCCGGCTCATGCACATGGAGGCCTTCGGTGATGATCTCCCCCACGGTCCGGCGCGGCGAGAGCGACCCGTAAGGGTCCTGAAAGACGAGCTGCAGCTGGCGGCGCAGCGGTCGCATCGCGCCGCGGTCGAAGCCGGAAATGTCGGTCGAGCCGAAACGATAGTAGCCGCTGCTCGGCAGAAGCCTCAGCAGCGCCCGGCCGAGGGTCGATTTACCGGAGCCGGATTCGCCGACGATGCCGATCGTCTGACCCTGCCTGAGCCTCAGATTGACGCCGTCGACGGCACGAAAAGCGGCCGAGGCCCCGCGGAAGAGGCCGCCTGGGATCGTATAGTCCACCGCGACATTGCGACCCTCCAGGATGATCGGGGCGTTGTCGGGGGGCGAAGCCTTGCGCCCGCTCGGTTCGGCCTCCAGCAGCATCCGGGTATAGTCCGCCTTCGGCCGCTCGAAGATATCAGCCGTCATCCCCTGCTCCACGACCTCGCCGCGGCGCATGACCGCGACCCGGTCGGCGAAATACTTGACGATGCCGAGGTCGTGGGTGATCAGCACGACCGCCATGCCGAAGCGCCTCTGCAGCGATTTGAGCAGATCGAGGATCTGGGCCTGGATGGTCACGTCCAGGGCGGTCGTCGGCTCGTCGGCGATCAGGATGTCCGGCTCGTTGGCAAGCGCCATCGCGATCATGACGCGCTGGCGCTGGCCGCCGGAAAGCTCGTGCGGATAGCTGTCGATGCGCCGCCCCGGTTCGGGAATGCCGACGAGCTCCAGGAGCTCGAGGACTCGCCGGCGCGCCTCCTTGAAGCTGCCGCCGCGGTGGTGGACGATCGGCTCGGCGATCTGGCGGCCGATCGTGTAGAGCGGATCGAGCGAGGTCATCGGCTCCTGGAAGATCATGGTGATCTTCGAGCCGCGCACCTTGTTCAGGGCCTTCGGTGCAAGTCCTACGAGTTCCTGGCCGCGATAGCGCGCCGAACCCGTCACTGTCCCGTTCTTGGCGAGCAGGCCCATGATGCCCATCATGGTCTGGCTCTTGCCCGAACCGGATTCGCCGACGACCGCGAGCGTCTCGCCGGAACGGACGTCAAGATCGATGCCCTTGACCGCTTTGACGGTGCCGTCGGGGGTGGAAAAGTCGACCTTGAGGCCGCGTACAGTGAGAATGGAGTCCTTCATCTCTGTCATGTCAGCGGTCCTTCGGGTCGAGCGCATCGCGCAGGCCGTCGCCGACGAAATTCAGCGAGAACAGCGTCACGACGAAGAAGATGGCGGGGAAGATCAAGAGCCATGGCGCCGACTGGATGTTGTTCGCACCTTCCGAAATCAGCGCCCCCCAGCTCGTAAGCGGCGCCTGCACGCCCAGTCCGAGGAACGAAAGGAAACTCTCGAGCAGGATGACCTTCGGCACGACGACGGTCACGAAGACGATGACCGGACCGATCGTATTCGGGATGATGTGCCGGCGGATGATCTGCCAATCGGTCAGACCCAGCGCCTGCGCCGCCCCAACGAACTCACGCCGTTTGAGCGCCAGCGTCTGGCCGCGCACGATGCGGGCCATGTCCAGCCATTCGACAGCCCCGATCACCAGGAAGATCAGGATGAAGCTGCGGCCGAAGAACACCACGAGCACCACGACGAGGAAGACGAAGGGCAGCGAATAGAGTATTTCGACCAGGCGCATCATGACGTTATCGACGCGCCCGCCGATATAGCCCGAGGTCGCCCCGTATACGACGCCGATGCCAAGCGAAACGAGACTCGCCAGCAGGCCGACGGCGATCGAGATCTGGCCGCCGAGCATCACCCGGACAAGCAGGTCGCGGCCGTTGGAATCGGTGCCGAAGGGGAAATATTCCCGAGCCACCTCGCCCTCGACCTTCAGGGTACGGCCACCGTTCTCCGTCGCGACCACCTCGGTGTTCTCGAACTCGTTCGCCCTGTCGAAATAGCGCGTCGCGCGGGGATCGATCGGCTCGTCCGACGTGACGGTGGCGGTGAAGGTCTGGCCATCGACATTGAATTCCTTAAGCGTGACGCGGGCACGGGTCGCCACGCCCTCGATCACGTCCTGAAGCGTTGACGTATCCGGGCGCGGCTCGAGGCTGGGGCCGATCGTAACGTAGGACGGAAACACCTGGTCGTAGCTGTGAGGCGAGAAAAGCGGGCCGACGAAGGAAAAGAGCCCGATGAGCACCAGCATGACGCAACCGGCCATGGCCGGGCGGTTGCGGCGGAAGCGCAGCGTTGCAAGCTGGAACAGGCTGCGGCCCTTGGTTTCAGGCGTCGACGCCGGGATCTGAGCGATATCAGTCATGGCGAACCCTCGGATCGAGCAGGCCGTAGAGAATGTCGACCAGAAGATTGAAGAGGATGACGAAGATGGCGATGAGGATCACGGTGCCCATTACCAGCGTATAGTCGCGGTTGATCGCTCCGAGTACGAAGTAGCGCCCGACGCCCGGAATCGTGAAGATCGTTTCCACCACGGCCGAGCCCGTAAGGAGGGCGGCGGCGCAAGGAGCGAGATAGGAGACGACCGGCAGCATGGCACCGCGCATTGCGTGCGTCACGACCACGGCGCGGGACGGCAGGCCATAGGCCTTCGCAGTGCGAATATGATCCGTGTTGAGCGCCTCGATCATAGAGCCGCGCGTGAGCCTGGCGAAGACTGCAAGCTGGGGGAGCGCGAGCGCGATCATCGGCAGGATCAGGAAGCGGAGAGAACCGTCGCCCCAGCCGCCGGCGGGCAGCCACGCGAGCACGATCGCAAAAATGAGCGTCAGCACGGGACCGACGACGAAGTTCGGCACGGTGACCCCGATCGTGGAAACCGACATGACCGCGAAATCCAGGAAGCTGTTCTGCCGCAAAGCGGCGATCGTTCCCGTTATGACGCCGCCGAAGACCGCGAGTAACAGCGCGTAGAAGCCGAGCTCCATCGAATAGGGCAGGCCTTTGCCGATCAGCTGCGCCACATTGTTGTCATGGTAGATGTAGCTCGGACCGAAGTCGCCCGTGACCGCATTGCCGAGATAGGTAGCGTATTGGCGCCAGAGCGGCTGATCGAGGTGATAGGTCCTCATCAGGTTCTCCATCGTGGAGGGCGGGAGAGGACGCTCGAGGTTGAAGGGCCCGCCGGGGGCAAAACGCATCAGAAAGAAGGATATGGTGACGACGATGAACAGCGTCGGCACCGCACTCGCCAGCCGGCGAAGGATGAAGGAGATCATGGACTTGGCTCCGGAGGCGACGCGCGGGTGCCCGCGCGTCGCCTCTGTTCGTTACTCGGCGATGCTCAGGAACTTGCTCAAATGCGCGTTCGGCGCATTGTCCTGCCAGCCCTTTACCCGCTCCGAAACGAGCCAGAGGTCCGCCTGGGTCAGGAACGGCGCGATCGGCTGTTCCTTCATCAGCAGAGTCTCAGCCTCGTGCAAGATCTTCGATCGTGCCGCCGGATCCTGTTCCTCATAGGACTTCTTCATCAGCGCATCGAATTCGGCGTTTTCGAAGTGGCCATAGTTGAAGGTCTTGTTGGTGCTGAGGCTCAGCGCCAGGAAGTTCTCGGCATCGGCGTAATCGGCGACCCAGCCGGCGCGCGCAACGTTGAATTTGCCGCCCTCCTGCAGGTAGGCATAGTGCGACGACACGTCGAGATTCACCAGCGAGACCTTGGCGCCGAAGGTGTTCTTCCACATGTCGGCGACCGCTGTCGCGACACGCTCATGGTTGGGGTTGGTGTTGTAGCGGATCTCGATGTTGAGCGGCTTGCCGCCCTCGCCGTAACCAGCTTCCTTCATCAACTCGATCGCCTTGTCCTCGCGGTCGAGTTGCGACATGTCCGCAAAGTCGGCCTTCGCGGGGTCGCCGTAGCTCTCGATGCCCGGCGGAACCATCGAATAGGACGGCAGCTGCGAACCGCTGTAGATTTCCTTGGCAAGGAAGTCACGGTCGACCGCCATCGAAAGTGCCCGGCGGACGCGGACATCGTTATAGGGCTCCTGGCGCGTATCGAAAGCGTAGTAGTAGGTCGCAAGCGTCGGCGAAACGTGCACCTGCTCTCCATAGGACGTGCGCAGGCGCTCGATCTGGTCGGCGGAGAAGTTGTAGGCGAGATCCATTTCCTTCGCTTCGAAACGACGGACCGAGGCAGCCTGATCATCGATCGGATAGAAGATCACCTTGTCGAGCTTGACGTTGGCGGCATCCCAATAATTGGTGTTCTTCTCTACGGTCAGGCTGTCGTTCGGCACATGCGCCGTCAGCTTGAACGCACCATTCGAAACCATCACGCCCGGTTTGACGAAGTCCGCGCCGTTCTTTTCGACGCTCGCCTTACTGACCGGAAGCGCCGTCTGGTGTGCGAGCAGTTCCAGGAAGAACGGCGTCGGCCGTTCGAGGGTCACTTCCAGCGTCTTTTCGTCGACGGCCTTTACGCCGAGCTGGTCGACCGGCACTTCGCCCTTGTTGACCTTTTCGGCGTTCTTGATCGGGAAGAGGATGTTGGCGTATTCGGCTGCCGTCTTCGGATCCTCCACGCGGCGGAAGGAGAAGGCAAAATCCTCGGCCGTCACCGGCGAGCCGTCCGACCACTTGGCATCGGCACGCAGTTTGAACGTGTAGACGGTACCGTCGTCCGAAAGCTCCCAGGTTTCGGCGGCGCCCGGAATGATCTTGCCCGCGGCATCGTAAATCGTCAGGCCTTCATAGAGGTCCTTGAGGATGAACTCCTCGATGTTGATGGAAGTGTGTGCCTGGTCCAGCGTCTGCGGTTCGCCGGCATTGCCGCGGTGAAGTACCGCCTCGGCGAGCGCGGGGCTTGCCCCGATGAGCAGCGAGCCTATGAGCGCAGCCGCCCTGAGATTGAGTTTCAGTGAAGCCATTTTTCTTCTCCTTCCCCTCGTTTTGGGTTCATTGATCGCAGGAGAGAAGTGCAAATTTTCAGCGAACGCAAGCGATCTGCCCGGAAAATTGCATCCTTCTCTTTAAAACGAGAACAGCAATAATCGCTCAGGTTGCATAGGCGTTTGCGGCCGGATTTGCGCCCTTTCGCGACGCAGGTCTTCCGACCGGCCCCGGTTCGCGGAGATCCACCTGCAACGTTGTAGATCGCTTCGGCATGTTGCGCTTCGTTACGGAAGAATGCTCCGAAAGAGCCGTCATGCAACCTTCATGAATTGTAGCGGCACTTTACGTAATATGCATAAAAAATTGCCCGGATCGCTGCAATCTTTTTGCAAATCGGCTCCACCCTCGTGCGGATGCCGAACGCCGCCGCGTTCTTTAACGAACCTCCCGCCGGCCGCTGAAATCCGCGGCTGCTCTGCGGGCACAACTGAGATTGGCAACACTACCAGAGGGCGAAAGTAGCGATTTCTGGCAGGGGGATTTCTCATCCACAGCAATTTGGTCTGACGCACGTCCTTCAAGCCACCGGCAGGACCGCCGGCCCGGTTGCCAAACGCCCCGCATGAATTATTGTGCGCTTGAACTGGCGCCTGGAGTGGCGCGGAGCATCAGGGAGTTAAGAATGGCATTGATCACATTGCGGCAACTGCTCGACCACGCGGCGGAGAACGATTACGCGCTGCCGGCCTTCAATGTGAACAATCTCGAATATATCCAGGCCGTCATGAGAGCCGCGGATGCGACCGACTCTCCTGTCATCCTGCAGGCAAGCCGCGGCGCGCGGGCCTATGCCGGCGATGCGTTTCTGCGCCATCTGATCCTAGGCGCTGCGGAAGAATATCCGCATATTCCCGTCTGCCTCCACCTCGACCATGGCGACCAGCCGTCGACCTGCATCTCGGCGATCACCAACGGCTTCACCTCCGTGATGATGGACGGCTCGCTGGAGAAGGACGGCAAGACCGTCGCGAGCTACGACTATAATGTCGCCGTCACCGCTGAAGTCGTGAAGATCGCCCATGCGGCCGGCGTTTCCGTCGAGGGGGAACTCGGCTGCCTCGGCAATCTGGAAACGGGTGCCGGCGACAAGGAGGACGGACATGGATTTGAAGGCAAGCTCTCGCGCGAGGAACTGCTGACCGATCCCGAGCAGGCCTTCGACTTCGTCTCGAAGACCGGCGTCGACGCTCTTGCGGTCGCCATCGGCACCAGCCACGGCGCATACAAGTTTACCCGCGAACCCGACGGCGAGATCCTCTCGATCGAGACGATCGCAAAGATCAACAAGCGTCTGCCGAACACGCACCTCGTGATGCACGGTTCCTCGAGCGTCCCCGCCGATCTCCAGGAACTCTTCAACGCCTATGGCGGCAAGATGAAGAAGACCTGGGGTGTTCCGGTGTCCGAGATTCAGAAGGCCATTCCGCTCGGTGTGCGCAAGGTCAATATCGACACGGATCTCCGCCTCGCCTTCACCGGCGAAATCCGCAAGCACCATATCGAGCATCCGGATAATTTCGATCCGCGCAACTATCTGAAGCCGGCGATTGCCCACATGACCGAGGTCTGCAGGGAGCGCTTCGAGGCCTTCGGCACCGCCGGGCAGGCATCAAAGATCCGGGTGCTGCGTTTGCCGGAGATGGCCAAGCGCTACGCCGCATAATTTTCCGATTAGAGGCCCTCATCCGCCTGCCTGCACCTTCTCCCCGCAAGCGGGGCGAAGGGAACTCGTGGGACCCTCCGCCTCCTCCATCGGTTGCCGGAGATTTGCATGCAGTGGGATGAGGCCGCGCCCGTAACCGGCTCCAATGGACAATCGGCTGGGTCTCCGCGTGCCCTGCATCCGGCAGCTGCGCGCGTGTCGCAAACCTACGCCCCGCCCCCCATGCCGGTCTCGTGCTCGTAGAGCTGGTCCATGCTGAGCGACGCGACGTCCGCCAGTGCCGCCTGGCCCTTGACGCGCCCGGAGCCGAGGACCACGACGTCGTCGCAGAACGAGATCGTGCTCCTGTGATGGCTGATCACGATCGTCGTGCGCCTGCCGGCCCTCGATCTCAGCGTCTCGACGATCGCCGCCTCCGACAGGCCGTCGACCGCATTCGTCGCCTCGTCGAGGATCAGGATCGCCGGATCGCGCACCAGCGCTCTGGCAAGCGCGATGCGCTGGCGTTGGCCTGCCGAGAGGCTTGCTCCCCTGTAGCCGACGAGAGTCCCATAGCCCTGCGGCAGCTGCTCGATGAAGCCGTGCGCTTCGGCCAGCTTCGCGGCGCGTTCCGCTTCTGCAGGCGTGGCGCTTTGACCGTAGGTGATGTTTTCCAGGATGGTGCCGTCCACCAATTCGAGGTCCTGACTGGCGACCGCGATCTGGCGCCGCCACTGAACGGGATCGATCTCGTCGAGCGGCACGCCGTCGACGAGGATGCGGCCTTCATCCGGCTCGACGAAACGGCAGAGGAGATTGACGATCGTCGTCTTTCCGGCGCCGGAACGGCCGATGATTGCGGTCGAACGGCCGCTGCGGATTTCGAAGCTCGCGGAATGCAGCACCAGGGGACGCACTTCGGAACCGGGATACCGGAAGGTCACCCGGTCGAATCTCATGCCATCGTGCAGGCCGTCGACCGGTGCATTGCCCTGAGGAGGCTTCGGCTTGTCGGAGGGGTCGAGAAGCCATCGCACCTCTTCGAGCGATCCGCTCCAGCCCTGAATCTGGCTCCAGGACATCTGCAAAGCGCGCATATGCGGCTGCAGCCGATATAGCAGCACGACGAAGGCGACGATCACCGGAAAGCTGACGCCGATGGACCAGGCGCTCACGACCACGGCCAGAAACAACGCCGAGTGCAGCACTTCGGTCAGCGGCGGCAGCGCCCCCTGTCGTGACTGGAGCGCAAAGCCGGCCCGGCGAACGGCGTCGGAGGCGGAATCGAATGCATTCTTCTCGCGTGTTTCCTGGCCGAACACGCGGATCAACCTTCCGGCATGAACGAGATGCAGCATTCTGGCGGCAAGCTCGCTGTTGAAGGAGGTCACATGGCGGCTTGGGCCCTTGAGCGTTGCGGAGAGCGCTGCATGGGCAAGCTGGACCAAGACGAGACCGAGCGCCACGAACAGCGTCATCTGCCAGGACATGAGCAAGAGAAAGGCGAGCAGGATGACGGCCGCCGAGCCGTGCACGATAGACGAAAGGACCGTCTGGATCGCGTCGGACGCGCGCCATGACTCGTTGGAGATGATGTTGAGCAGACGGCCGGGACTTTGCTGCATGAAGAACGGATATCCTATCCGCAGGAGCTGATCCGAAAGCGCGCTGCGGATGGCGTGGCTGGCCTTGCCGTAAATGAAGGTCGTGAGCAGCGTGTTGGCAAAGGCGAGGATATTCTTGAGCACGATCAGCGCGAGCACGGCGGCAGCAATGACCAGCAGGCGTTCACCGTCTCCCAAGCCCTCTCCTATCGCCTGAAAGTAGGCGGAAATGCCGCTCAAGCCGTTGGCCTGCCCATCTCCGGCGATAATGCCCAGCATCGGTATGATGAGGCCGATGCCGGCGCCTTCGAGCGCAGCACTGGCGAGGCCGAGAGTGACGACGGCCGGCAGCAGGCGCATTTGCCGCCCCAGCGCGCGGCGCAGGACCTCAAGTCCCGGCAATAGGAATCTACGCATCTGCGGTCCTCACCTGAGCTTCGGTGCTGCTTGTTCGGCCTGGCGCCGTTCGGTCGGCGGCGACGGCTTCGTCATGGCAAGTCGCGCGAAGCGCGCGGCGCCGGCAATGTTCATCGAAACGATCGGCCAATGCGACAGTTGCAGCTTTGGGTCGAAGCGAGCGCCGCCAAAAGCCTCGCCGCATGCGGATCTGACGGTCCAGCCGAAATGCTTGAGAAGCCAAGGCGCGCCGAGGAGGTGCTTCAGACAGAGCCCGCCATTGCCGAGGCTGTAATTACGATGCAGTTCCTCGATCGCCTCACGAAGACGGCGGCCGTGATGATGATGGACGATCATGTCCGGCACGTATTCGACCGGGATGCCGAGCTGAAATGCCCGGACCAGGTAATCCGTATCTTCCGCAGCTTTCAGCGGCGCGCCGGCGCCGAAGCGCTCGTCGAAAGGTCCGATGCTCGCCGCGACGTCGCGATGCATGGTCATGTTGCAGCCGAGCACGAAGCCACCGGGGTGGACATCGCGGGTCAGACGTGCCGCGACCTTCGACCGCTTGATCGTGAACGGCAGGTCGGCAGGATCGCCAAGTTCCACGCGTCCTCCGCGGATGACCCGCGCGTCGCCGTTGGCGTAGTGCCGTTCGAGGTCGGCGAGATAGTTCCTGTCCACCTCGCAGTCGTCGTCGATGAATACGAGAATCCGGCCCCGCGCTCGCGCCATTCCGGTATTGCGTGCCGCGGCGAGGCCGGGGCGAGGCTCGGTGGCGAGCGTGATCGGCATTGTCGAGGCCGTTGCCATGCGTGCGAGTTCTTCCGGGGTACTGTCCGTGGAGCCGTTGTCGACGACGACGAGTTCGCTCCTGATCGCCGCATGGGCATGGCATGCGGTCTCGATCGATCGGATCGAGGCGCCAAGCGCCCGGACGCGGTTGCGCGTGCAGACGATGAAGCTGGCGAACGGCTCCAACGCTTCGGACAATGAAGCGGCCACGGCATTCTGCGCTTTTGCGGGCTGTTCGACGGCCATGTCAGGTCAAGCCATGTCCGGGAAGCACGGTCGCGGCGGGCACTGACTGCAGGTGGCGCGCAAGCCGATCCACCCTCTTGCTTGCGGCGAGCGAAATCCGGCTGCACCAGGGTGAGTGAGTGGCCGCAAGCAACCCGTATCGCTCGCGGCGGCGGATGAGACCCCATTTCCCGGTCCGCGTCAGGAATTCATGGGTTAGCCGGGGCTGCTCCTCGTCGGCGATGAGCTGGTAGAGAAAATAGAAGAAACAAAGGGCGCCGTCCTCATAGGCGCGCCGAACCTCGCCCGGCTGAGCCGAAATCGTGCGCTCGAGCGTCAGGACCCAGTCGGCAAGACGTGCCACCGTCTCGCTCGTTACCGCGGCGCCGATCGCTTCGAGGGCCGCGGAATCTCCGAGAAGGGCGTCCCGCGCCAGATTCTCGGCGACGATGGTCAAATGGGTGCGGCGCATCTGCCGCTTGTGCTTGCTGGTCACGCTATCCTCATGGATCCGATAGGCGACCAGCGCCTCGTCGATCATGTGGACTGGGAAACGATCCGCGATCCGCCTGAAGAGATCGAAATCTTCCGCATGCACATAATTCGGGTCGTAGCGGAGCATCTCTTCCGGGATGACGTCCCGGTTATAGACCACGGTCGAATGCATGAAGATCGTGAAAAATATCGACAGGATTCGCAGGCTTCCCGGGCGGTAAATGGGATTGGGCTTGCCGCGGATGATCCGATTGCCGATCAGCATGTCGATGCCCGTGCCGGAAAGGGCGAGCCGGGGCTCTGCGGAAAACAACGCGACCTGCCGCGACAGGCGCGACGGATAAGCGATGTCGTCGGCATCCATTCGCGCGACGAGCTCGCCCTTTGCAAGCGCGAGGCCTTCATTCAGGGTCGCTATGAGGCCGCGGTTCTCACGGGAGATGATGGACACGCGAGAGTCGCTCTTGCGGTATCGTTCGAGAATGTCCCGCGACCGATCCGTCGACCCGTCGTCGATCGCGATTACCTCCAGACGCTCGTAGTCCTGGCGCAACACGCTCTCGATAGCTGCGGCAATGTACGGCTCCGCATTGTAGACAGGCAGGACGATGGAGACGAGGGGCGTCGGCATGGTTCGGCTCGTGTGCTTATCGAAGGTTCTGGGGCTGCAAGGCTTCGTCACGACTGGCGCCAGGGATAGCGGCTGCCGCCCCCGCTCCGCCGTCGGGACGAATATAGGGAAAGTGGCGCTTCAGTCCGTTCAGCGGCTTTTCGAAGAACAGCCAGGAAACCGAGGCGAGTATCAGGGTCAGGGCGCCGGCAACGACAAACCGCCCTGCCCCCTGGTCTGAGACATTGACGGGAATGAAAGGCTGCGCTTGAACGACCAGGGCCAGCACGACTGCGTGGAAAAGATAGACGCCATAGCTGATCCGGCCGAGCGCCGCCAAAGGCGGAAGCGCGATGAGCCGACCGGCAGGCCCGCCGATCCCCTTAGAACAGCCGCCGACCAGCATAGCGAGCGGCAAGAGAGGGACGACCTCAAGGCCGATCCAGGCGAACCACGCAACGACCGGTGCCATGGCAACCGGCTTCGACCACACGAGGAAGAGCGAAGCGAGCGAAAGCGGCATCCAGCTCAATTTTGCCCATGCCGGCCAACCAGCTCGCCAGGATGGGCGGGCGGCGAGCAGCGCGCCAACGGCCAGCGCATCCATCGACGCCGGCGGCAAAAGGTCCCGCGCGAGTGATGGCGTACCGGTGAGCGGCCAGTAGAAGCGGTAGGCGAGCGAGCAAACGATAACTCCGGCGCAAACCCCGGCAACCGACCGGCGCGGCACGAGCAGCACGATCAGTGGCCAGACGAGGTAGAACTGCTCTTCGATGCTCAGGCTCCACGTATGACAGAGGACCCACGGCGTCCATTCGTTCTGCAGCGCGTACCAGAAATTGGACAAATAAAGGGCGTGCCACGCCATGACCTCCTTCGATCGTTCCAGATCCAGGAAAAAGACGGCGGCCAGGACGGCGAAGTAGGGAGGGAAGATGCGAATTGCCCGGCGTGCGTAAAAGGATTTGAGTGCCGTCGCCGGCTCGAAACGGGCAGCGTCTCGCGCATCGAGCAGCAGGCGCGTTATCAGGAAGCCGCTCAAAACGAAAAACAGCCTTACGCCGAGATGACCCCAATGGGATCCATCGGCTGCGAAGAAATGCGCGTAGAGCACCATTGTGACCGCTACGGCTCTCAGGCCGTCCAGCTGCTGATCGCGCACCATCTGCATCAACACTCCCTCTCCGTTCGAGCTTTCTTTCGTAGGTTCGTGAACAGGTGCATGATGTGCAATCAGGTTCGTTGAGCGCTCAGCGATGGAAGCCGGCAGTCGGGCAGGCTAAAGAACTGTTCGAGGCTGAACGGGGGAATCGGGCCAAACTTTGTTCCGCCCGTCATCAACATAGTCGACCGATCCCCAAGATGCCGGGGGTGTGTCTTGCGCGCAATATTTATGTCGGCGCGATCGAATAGGCGTTGCGGTTGGGAGCAGCTCGAACCATTACGTCGGAATACATTTATCGGCAGATAAGCATCTTGATTATTTTCGCGCCGTAAGTGCCCGTGGTTCCCGTCAAAACGTCGGCGGCGTATTGATCCACAACAACACGGTTTCGCCGTCGTGCCTGTTCGACCAGGCATGACGGCGGCGGCTCTCGAAATACAGGGAGTCGCCCGGGTGAAGGTCGTAGAACTGATCCGAATCCAGCACGAACTCCACATGTCCGGAGAGGACGTAGACGAATTCCTCCCCCTCATGCCGGTAAGCGCCCTCGCTCGAGGCGCCTGGCGCCAGAACGAAGCGATGGCAATCCATCTGGTTCTTGCCTTCGGCAAGCAACTGCACCGTCACCCCCGGCGTCGTGCGCGGCCAGTTGCGCCATTCGCCGGCCCGGACGAGCGCCCGCGCTTTTGTCTCCTCTTCGCCGGAGAGGCTCGATACGGTTGTTCCGAAATATTCCGCAAGGTTGTGCAGAACGGCGACGGAGACACCCTGCGACGTCCGCTCCAGAGTCGAAAGCACGGATGCGGCGATGCCGATGTCGCCGGCCACCTGTTCCAGTGTTTTGCCCGCGGCATGTCTCAGACTGCGCAGCTTCCGCCCGACCTGCAGGTCTCCATTGTCGTCGCTCGGCGTTGCGGAACCGGTTTCGTCTTCGGGGAAGTCGCTTTCGGCCTCCAGAGCTTCCCTGATCGCTGCGGGGTTAAGGCCGCGTTCGGAGCGGAACCAGGAAATGCGCTTCAGCCGGGCGAGATCGGCGTCGGTATATTGTCTATGCCCCGTCACCGAACGCTCCGGCACGACCAGACCTTGCGTTTCCCATAGCCTGAGCGTCGAGGCGGACACGCCCGCTAGCCTTGCCGCCTCGGCAACCTTGTAGCGAATGGTGCCAATACCGCCCATCAATTCATATCCTTATCACCGTGCGGGATCCATGCCGCTGACCGCCAGGGGCTATCTAGCCGCGAGCGCAGCGGCTGCACAAGAAGCGCCCATCAATCCGGGTGTTGTCTCGATCAGCAAATTTGATTTGCAATCCATCGTGAAAAATGTACCTCTTCCTGAGAAAAGTTGCAGAAAAAATGCAATATATTCCCTCTCGACATACTCCCTCTCGACCAGGACGACAATGATGACGAGCCTCACAGATCGCAAGAATTCAGCCATCTCCCGCGGCGTCGGAATGACCACGCAGGTCTATGCCGACCGTGCGGAAAACGCCGAGATCTGGGACAAGGAAGGCAACCGCTACATCGACTTTGCCGCCGGCATCGCCGTGGTCAATACAGGCCACCGCCACCCGAAGGTGATCGCCGCCGTCAAGGCACAGCTCGACCGCTTCACCCATACCTGCCACCAGGTGGTGCCCTACGAGAACTACGTGCATCTGGCGGAGCGCCTGAATGCGATCGTGCCCGGCGACTTCGCGAAGAAGACCATCTTCGTCACGACCGGCGCGGAAGCCGTCGAGAACGCCGTCAAGATCGCCCGGGCCGCGACGGGCCGCCAGGCGGTCGTCGCCTTCGGCGGCGGGTTCCACGGCCGCACATTCATGGGCATGGCGCTGACGGGGAAGGTCGTTCCCTACAAGGTCGGTTTCGGCGCGATGCCGGCAGATGTCTTCCACGCCCCCTTCCCGATCGAGCTTCACGGCGTGACTGTCGAGCAGTCGCTTGCGGCACTGAAGAAGCTTTTCGCGGCCGATGTCGATCCGGCCCGTGTCGCTGCGATCATCATCGAGCCGGTTCAGGGAGAAGGCGGCTTCTATCCGGTCCCGACCGCCTTCATGAAGGCGCTTCGCGAGATCTGCGACCAGCACGGCATCCTGCTGATCGCCGACGAGGTGCAGACCGGCTTTGCCCGCACCGGCAAGCTCTTCGCCATGGAACATCACGGCGTCGCGCCGGACCTGACGACGATGGCGAAGAGCCTCGCCGGCGGCTTCCCGCTTGCCGCCGTCACCGGCCGCGCCGAGATCATGGACGCTCCCGGGCCGGGCGGCCTCGGCGGCACCTATGGCGGCAATCCGCTCGGCATCGCCGCCGCGCATGCCGTCCTCGACGTGATTGCCGAGGAGAACCTGTGCGAGCGGGCGAACCAGCTCGGCAGCCGGCTGAAGCAGCGGCTTTCGGCGATCCGCGAGAAAGCACCGGAAATCGTCGACATCCGCGGGCCCGGCTTCATGAACGCCGTTGAATTCAACGACGTGAGGACGAACCTGCCGAGCGCCGAATTCGCAAACAAGGTCCGCCTCCTTGCCCTCGAAAAGGGGTTGATCCTGCTGACCTGCGGCGTCCATGGCAACGTCATCCGCTTCCTGGCGCCGATCACGATCCAGGACGAGGTCTTTGCAGAAGCCCTCGACATTATCGAGGCATCGATCCTCGAAGCACGCGGTTGACGGCTGTCGGGCCGGCCGCTATCGCGGTCGCCCATGCCGGGGCGCATGATCCGCCCCCTCACAACGAATAGAAGCGAGGCCTGCGGTCGCGGCAGGCGTCGCGGGAGGACGCCCGATGGCCCTGACGCCCGCACTCACCAGACACATCCGGCGACCGAAGATTTTCGCCTCGCTCGACGAAGCCACGCGGTCTTCCGGGCGGCCGGCCGGCCGCGTCTTCGATGTCTCCAACCCATCGACCGGCGAACTGCTCGCGACGCTTCCGGACATGGGGATCGATGATGCACGCGCGGCCATCGACGCGGCCGCCCTCGCCCAGCCCCTCTGGGCCGGCAAGCCGGCCAAGGATCGCAGCATCATCCTGCGCCGCTGGCATGACCTGATCGTCGAGCATGCCGACGACCTCGCCGCTATCCTGACCGCCGAAATGGGTAAGCCCGTCGGCGAGGCGAAGGGTGAAGTCCTGCACGCCGCCTCCTATGTCGAGTGGTACGCGGAGGAAGCCAAGCGCGTCTACGGCGAGACCTTCCCGGCACCCGCCAACGATCGGCGTATGCTCGTGATCAAGCAGCCGGTCGGCGTTGTCGGCACGATCACGCCCTGGAATTTCCCCGCCTCGATGGTCGCCCGCAAGATCTCCCCGGCGCTTGCCGCCGGCTGCACGATCGTCCTGAAACCCGCAGAACAGACACCGCTGGTAGCCGGAGCGATGTTCGTGCTTGCCGAGAAGGCGGGCTTCCCCGAAGGCGTGCTCAATCTCCTCTACGCCTCCGAAGGCGCGCCGATCGGCCGCGAACTCTGCAGCAATCCCAAGGTCCGCAAGATCAGCTTCACCGGATCGACGGAGGTCGGAAGGCTCCTGATGCGGCAATGCTCCGACCAGATCAAGAAGGTGAGCCTCGAACTCGGCGGCAACGCCCCCTTCATCGTCTTCGACGACGCCGATATCGACGAGGCGGTGGACGGCGCGGTCCAGGCGAAATTCCGCAATGCCGGCCAGACCTGCGTTTCGGCGAACCGCATCTATGTGCAATCCGCGGTGCATGACGCGTTTGCGGAGAAGTTCGTCGCGCGCGTGCGCGAGCTCACGGTCGGTGACGGTTTTGCTCCCGACGTCGCCATCGGTCCGATGATCGACGCCCACGCGATCGACAAGATCGAGGCACATGTGGCCGACGCCGTAGCCAAGGGAGCACAAGTGCGCTCGGGCGGCAGCCGGATCGGCGCGACCGGCACCTTCTTCGAACCCACCGTGCTTACCGGCATCTCGCATGACATGCGCATCGCCCAGGAAGAGACATTCGGGCCGATCGCCCCGATCATCCGCTTCGAGAGCGCCGAGCAGGTGGTGGCCGAGGCGAACGATACTATCTACGGGCTCGCGGCCTATTTCTACGCCGAGAACCTCAAACGGGTCTGGCATGTCGCCGAGGCTCTGGAATATGGCATGGTCGGAATCAATACGGGCCGGATGTCTTCCGAAGCAGCTCCCTTCGGCGGAATCAAGCAATCGGGCATCGGCCGGGAGGGCTCCCGCCACGGTCTCGAGGACTATCTCGAGATGAAATATCTCTGCATGGGCAATATCTGACCGGGCACCTGCCGACCGCCGAGACGACCCCCTCTGGCCTGCCGGCCATCTCCCCCACAACGGGGGAGACGATTTGCGGCACGTTTCACGCTTCAGCCGAAGCGTGCCACATGTAGAAGCGCGCCGTATGGGGCAGAGGGGGAACGGTCGGAACGATCAGATTTCGGACCGTCTCGTCAAGAAGGACGGATGATCGCAAGCGTATGGCGGGCGATCATCAGTTCCTCGTCGGTGGGCATGACGCGGAGCGCGACAAGGCTCCCTGCCTTCGAGATGACCGGGGCGCCTGCATCGTTTGCTGCCGGATCGAGCTCTGCGCCGAGCCAGGCCAGACCTTCGGAAATTCGGGCCCGGACCGGCGCCGAGTTTTCGCCGATACCGGCGGTAAAGACGAAAGCATCGAGGCCACCCAAGGCTGCGGCCAGCATGCCGGCATTCAGCGCGCAGCGATGCACGAAATGATCGATCGCGAAGGAAGCGCGCGGGTCCTCGCTCTCCAGAAGCTCGCGCATATCGTTCGATATGCCGGAGAGACCTTTCAGGCCGGACCGATGGTAGAGGAGGTCCGACACAGCCTGTGCACTCATACGCCTGGTCGGTGAGCAGGTGGAGAACGACGCCGGGATCCAATTGGCCCGGCCGCGTGCCCATCGGCAGCCCGTCCAGCGCGGTAAAGCCCATCGTCGTCTCGACGCTGCGTCCGTCCTTCAGCGCGCACATCGACGCGCCGCTGCCGAGATGGGCGACGATCACCCGGCCGCAGGCGACCTCCGGCGCCACCTCGCGCAGTTGGCCGGCGATATATTCATAGGAAATCCCATGAAAGCCATAGCGCCGCACGCCCTTCTCATAGAAGGCGCGCGGCAGAGCGTAGCAATCGGTGTGCTCGGCACGGCCCCGATGGAAGGCCGTGTCGAAACAGGCAACCTGCGGCACGTTCGGCTTGATTTCCATGGCGAGCCGGATCGGTGCGAGATTGTTGGGCTGGTGCAGCGGTGCGAGGTCCTGATAGCTTGCCAGACGGTCGAGCACCGTCGTGTCGATCAGCACCGGCCGGACGTAATCCGGACCGCCATGCACCACCCTGTGGCCGATCGCCCGGAGGTCGAAACCGCGAAGCGTCGTCAGCCAATCGCGTGCTACCGAGAGGGCCGCGGGAAGGTCGCGCACGGCGGTCGTATCCAAGCGCCGATCGATGAGCTCGGTGCCGTCGGCTGCCGTCGCCTTCAGGCGCGGCTGGGTTCCGATCCCGTCCAGTTTCGCACGAACCTGCCGCTCGAGCCCCGCCGTGGCGATCCCGAAGATCTGGAACTTCAGGCTGGACGAGCCGGCATTGATGACGAGCAGCGCTTCCATCAGATAGGAGCTTCGCACCGAAGCGGGGCTGCCGCAAGACGACCCTTGAAATTCAAGCCGCGGCTTGCCAATTGGGAGCAAACATCAAGGAGGCCCGAAAACGCGATGAGTGAAGTCGAAACGTCCGTGGAGAAACATGTCTTCGAAGCCGATGTGGCGAAGCTGCTGCACCTGATGGTGCACTCCGTCTATTCCGATAAGAACGTCTTTCTCCGCGAGCTGATTTCGAACGCGGCCGACGCCTGCGAAAAACTGCGCTACGAGGCGATCGTCGCTCCGGAGCTCCTCGGCAGCGATCCCGCCTCGCGCATCACTCTGACGCTCGACGAGGAGAATGCCCGCCTGGTCATCGAGGACAACGGCATCGGCATGGGTCGCGACGAGCTTGTCGAATCGCTGGGCACGATTGCACGCTCCGGCACGCGTGCCTTCATGGAACGGATCGAAGCAGCGCAGAGCAAGGACGGCGCCCAGCTCATCGGCCAGTTCGGCGTCGGTTTCTATTCGGCCTTCATGGTCGCGGACAACGTCGACGTCGTTTCCCGCCGCGCCGGCACCGACAAGGCCTGGCACTGGGCATCCGACGGCAAGGGCAGCTACACGGTTTCCGCGATCGATCTGGCTGACGCGCCGTCGCGTGGTACGCGCATCACCCTGCATCTGATGGACGACGCTAAGACTTTCACCTCGCGCTGGACGGTCGAGCGCATCGTCAAGGAGCAGTCCGGCCACGTGCCGGTTCCTATCTCGATCGTCGAAAAGCCTGGTGCAGAACCGGCACAGGTGGCAGACGGCACGGCGCTCTGGACGAAGCAGAAAAGCGACATCAGCAAGGACGACTATACGGATTTCTACCGCGGCGTTGCCGGGCAGTATGACGATCCGGCGCTGACGGTTCATTTCCGCGCCGAGGGGCGCCACGAATATACCGCGCTTGCCTTCGTGCCCGGCTCGAAGCCCTTCGATCTTTTCGACCCCGATCGCAAGGGCAGGATGAAGCTCTACGTCAAGCGCGTCTTCATCACCGACGAGGCGGAGCTGCTGCCGCGCTACCTGCGCTTTGTGCGCGGCCTCGTCGACACGGCCGACCTGCCGCTCAACGTTTCGCGGGAAATGATCCAGGAAAGTCCCCTTCTCGCAAATATCCGCAAGGGGCTGACGAACCGCGTTCTGACCAGCATCGAAAAGCTCGCGGAAAGCGATCCCGAGGCCTTCGTCAAGATCTGGGAAAACTTCGGCAGCGTGATCAAGGAGGGCATTTACGAGGATTTCGAGCGGCGGGGCCAGCTTCTTGCGCTGTCGCGCTTCCGCACGACCGTGGACGACGACAAGCCGCGCGCCTTGAGCGATTACGTCAAGGAGATGAAGGACGGGCAGTCGGCTATCTACTACCTGACCGGCGACAACCTCGCCCAGCTGAAGGCGTCGCCCCAGCTCGAGGGCTTTCGTGCCCGCGGCATCGAGGTGCTGCTCCTGACGTGTCCGGTCGACAGCTTCTGGGTGACGACCGCGCCCGACTTTGAGGGAAAGCCCTTCAAGTCGATCACCCAAGGTGCGGCGGATCTCGCCGGCATCGCCAAGAAGGACGAAGCGGCGGCCGCCGATTCGTCGGAAGCGGGCGCCGCGGTCATCGATTTCGTGAGCTTCGCCAAGGAGACGCTCGGCGATGCGGTTTCAGACGTGCGCACCTCAGACCGGCTGACGGAAAGTGCCGTCTGCCTGGTTGCACCGGAACAGGGGCCGGACCTCCAGCTCCAGAAGATGCTGCAAGGTGCCGGGCGTATCGAGGGCGCGCCAAAACCTGTCCTCGAAATCAATCCCGGCCATCAGCTGATCGCCGCGCTTGCCACCTGCCCTTCGGAGGACAAAGCCTTCCGCGAGGACGCGGTCAAGCTTCTCCTCGACCAGGCGCGCGTCCTCGACGGCGACAGGCCCGAGGACCCGCGCGCCTTTGCAGAAAGGCTGTCGCGTGTGTTCGGCCGGGCTTTGAAGGAGTGAGGCGAAAGCCCCTCATCCGGCCTGCCGGCCACCTTCTCCCCGCAAGCGGGGCGAAGGGACTCGGGGCAGCCTCGCACTCGTCCCCTCGCCCCGCTTGCGGGGAGAGGGTTAGGGTGAGGGGCTTATTCAGGGCTCCAATGCCTTTATCCGGCCTTCGTTAAATTCATCCCGATCTCGGCGAGCACCTCTTCCGTATGCTCTCCAAGCCGCGGGACACCGCGCTCCAGCGCAAGTGTCGACCCGGAAAGACGGATTGGCGTACGAACGCCGGGGGACGTTCCGACTGCGGCGCCGGTATGCGGCGTGTCTATCCGCATCTGCCGATGGACGATCTGAGGATCGGCAAAGACGTCGGCAACGGTGTTGATCGGGCCGCCAGGAACGCCTGCGGCTTCGAGCTTGGCGAGCAGCGTGTCACGCTCATACTTCGCAGTTTCGGCCGCAAGTTCCGGCGTCAGGCTGTCGCGGTGCTGCACGCGGTCTGCATTGGTGCGGTAACGCGCGTCGGCCGCGAGGTCCGGACGTCCGAGAAGTTCGCAGAATTTCACGAATTGGCGGTCGTTGCCGACGGCAACGATCAGGTGCCCGTCGGCGGTCGGGAACACCTGGTAGGGTGCGATATTCGGATGGGCATTGCCGAGCCGGCGCGGCGCCTTGCCGGAAACGAGATAGTTCAGCGCCTGATTGGCGAGCACGCCCGTCATGCAGTCGAGCAGCGCCATGTCGATCTGCTGGCCCTCGCCCGTGCATTCCCTCTGTGCCAGGGCTGCCTGCACCGCGATGACACCATAGAGCCCGGTGAAAATATCGGCGAAGGCAACGCCGATCTTTTGCGGTTCACGATCCGGCTCGCCCGTCAGGTCCATGATGCCGCTCATGCCCTGGACGATGTAGTCGTAGCCGGCGCGGTGAGCATAGGGCCCATCCTGCCCGAAGCCGGTGACCGAGCAATAGATGAGCCGCGGATTGACTTTCCTCAGGCTTTCATAATCGAGGCCGTATTTCGCGAGGCCGCCGACCTTGAAATTCTCGAGCAAAACGTCGGATTGCGCGGCAAGCCGGCGCACCGCCTCCTGCCCCTCTGCGGTCGTAAAGTCGAGAACGACGGACCTCTTGCCGCGGTTGCACGCGTGGAAATAGGCGGCATCCAGCCTTTCGTCGTCTTCGCCTTTCACGAAGGGAGGTCCCCAGGTCCGGGTGTCGTCTCCGGCCGGGCTCTCGACCTTGATGACGTCAGCGCCGAGATCGGCGAGGGTCTGCCCGATCCAGGGCCCCGCCAGTATGCGGGCAAGTTCGAGCACACGGATGCCCTTCAGCGGCGCTTCCATGACGGCGCTCAGAAGAAGGCCTGCAGCCCGGTCTGGGCGCGGCCGAGGATCAGCGCATGCACGTCGTGGGTGCCCTCATAGGTGTTGACTGTCTCCAGATTCATCATGTGGCGCATGACCTGATATTCCTCGGAAATGCCATTGCCGCCGTGCATGTCGCGAGCCATGCGTGCGATATCGAGTGCCTTGCCGCAATTGTTGCGCTTGACGATCGAAATCATCTCCGGCGCCATGCGGCCCTCGTCCATCAGCCGCCCGACCCTGAGCGAGCCCTGCAGCCCGAGCGCGATCTCGGTCTGCATGTCGGCGAGCTTCTTCTGGAAAAGCTGGGTCTGGGCGAGCGGTCGGTTGAACTGCTTTCGGTCGAGGCCGTACTGGCGGGCCGCATGCCAGCAGAATTCGGCTGCGCCGAGCGCGCCCCAGGAAATTCCGTAGCGAGCACGGTTGAGGCATCCGAATGGTCCCTTCAGCCCCTCGACATTCGGCAGCAGCGCTTCCTCTCCGACCTCGACATTGTCGAGGACGATCTCGCCGGTGATCGAGGCACGCAGCGAAAGCTTGCCTGCGATCTTCGGAGCGGAAAGGCCTTTCGCGCCTTTTTGCAGCACGAAGCCCCGGATGGCATTGTCATGCGCTTCCGACTTCGCCCAGACGACGAAGACATCGGCGAGCGGCGCATTGGAGATCCACATCTTGGAGCCGACGAGACGGTAGCCGCCCTCGGTCTTGATCGCCCGGGTCTTCATGCCCGCCGGATCGGAGCCGGCGTCCGGCTCGGTCAGCCCGAAGCAGCCGATCCACTCGCCGCTGATTAGCTTCGGAAGGTACTTCCGCTTTTGCTCTTCCGAGCCGTAGGCGAAGATCGGATAAATGACCAGCGACGATTGCACGCTCATCATCGAGCGATAGCCGGAATCGACGCGCTCGACCTCGCGTGCGACGAGACCGTAGGCGACGTAGGACGCGCCGACACCACCATAGGTGTCGGGCACGGTCACGCCGAGCAGGCCGAGGTCGCCCATCTCGCGGAAGATCGACGGGTCAGTCGTCTCCTCGCGGTAAGCTTCGATCACGCGCGGCTGCAGCTTTTCCTGGGCATAGGCGCGCGCCGTGTCGCGGATCATCCGCTCGTCTTCGCTCAGTTGATCCTCGAGGAGGAACGGATCGTCCCACTGGAATTGGCTTTTGCCGGCCATCTCTATCTCCCGTCGCATTGTCGCGACTGAGTTATGGCAAGCCGGGCCAAGGCTTTCAAACGAAATTGAGACACCGGCTCATGCGCCTGCTGCATGATTCATCTGGTCGACACCGTGGCTATTGGCCTTGTGCAAACGACCATTCTTCTGAATATGCATAGACTTCGTTATCGCTCCGCCGGCCACCATGACCAACAACCGCCTTGAACGCTTCGCCCACAATCTCGATTGGAACCTGTTGCGCACCTTCGTCGTGGTCGTCGAGGAAGGCAGCATCACGGCGGCCGCAAACCGGCTGCTCCTGCAGCAGCCGGCCGTCAGCATGGCCCTCAAACGGCTCGAGCAGACCATCGGGCAGAAACTGATCGACCGCCGTCCGGGGCGTTTCGATCTGACGGAAGCAGGTGAGAAACTGCACCTCCAGTGCCGCGATATCTTCGCGGCCGTCATTCGGCTGCCGCATGTTCTGGAAACGGCGGGCGAGGAGATTACCGGCCATCTCAACATCCACACGGTGAGCCACGCCCACAATCCCGCCTGGGACCGGAAGCTCGGCAGCTTCTTTCGCATGCATCCGAAGGTCACGATATCCATGACGGTGGCAACGACCGCCGACGTGTTGAGCGCCGTCGAGCGCAACATTGCCACGATGGGCCTTTGCGACGGCATCATACCGGAGGGCTTGAACAAGCGCTTCCACATACGCGAGCGCTACGCGCTCTACTGCGGCCGCTGCCACCGGCTTTTCGGCGTCGAGGGCGTCGATTTCCACGATCTGCGCGGCGACCCTTACATCGCCTTCATAGCCGATGTGCTGGGCGGCCAGCATATGAATTCCGTGACCGCAGTCCGCGCCGTAGGCTCCTTTGGCCAGCAGGTTCGGGGCGTCTCCTGCAATGTCGAGGAGGTCATGCGGCTGATCGCCGCCAATGTCGGCATCGGCATGCTGCCCGACCATATCGCCCGCGGGGCCGTCGCGGCGGGAGATTTGTGGCAGTTGCCCCCCTATCGCGACCTGCCGACGACCGACGTTTTCCGCATTTCCAATCCGAATTCCATCCTCAATCCGGCCGAAGCCGCCTTCCTCGCCCATGTCGCCGACACCGAAGCGCTGGATCATTGCGACCATCAGCAGGATTGATAGCGGCATTTACCACTATAAATTTGAGCGGCGCCCGCACCGTCCCTATTCTCCGCCGGCAATTTGCGGGAGCGGTACATGCCAAACTACGACGTCGTGATTATCGGGGGCGGGATCGCCGGCTTGTCGCTCGCCTATTTTCTGAGCCCGCATCGTTCCGTCGCCGTCCTGGAACGGGAGGAGGCGCTCGGCTATCACAGCACCGGCCGCTCGGCCGCCGAGTTCGTGCTCCGATACAACGCGCCGGAAATCTGCAAACTCGCGACGATATCGAGGGCCTTTTTCGATCGGCCGCCGGAAGGCTTTAGCGACGTGCCGCTGTTAAGGCAACGCGGCGGCGTGATGATCGCGGGCGCCGGAAAACTCGATCGATTTGAAAAGCTCCTCGCCGAAGAACGCGAATTCACGCCTGAAATCCAGCGGCTCACGAAGGACGAGGCGCTTGCGCGCGTTCCGATCCTCAATCCCGACTATGTCGCAGCCGCCTTCCACGACCCGAATTTCTGGGACATCGAGGTCGAGAACCTGCTCCGGGGCTACGTCAAGGGCGCCCGCCGCAACGGCTGCGACATCCTCGAGCGACATGAAATCCTTGCCGCTCGGCATCATGGATCGGGCTGGCTGCTGGGCACGGCGGCCGGCGAGATCGGGGCCAGGGTCGTCGTCAACGCGGCCGGTGCCTGGGCGGACCCGGTTGCCGCGGTCTTCGGCGTAAGGCCGAGCGGCATCGTCCCGCATCGGCGCACCGCCATCACCGTCGATCTTCCGGCCGGCATCGATGCAGCAAATCTCCCGGAAATCAACGAGATAGACGAAGATTTTTACATGAAGCCCGAGGGAGGGAGGCTGCTCGCCTCGCCCGCCGACGCGACGCCGTGCGAAGCCTCGGACGTTCAGCCGGAGGAGATCGACGTCGCCTGGGCCGCACACTACGTCGAGGAGGCGACGACGGTCCCGGTAAGAAAAATCGTCAAGAGCTGGGCGGGTCTGCGCAGCTTTTCCCCCGACCGGCTTCCCGTCATCGGTTTTGCGCCAGACTGTCCGGATTTCTTCTGGCTGGCCGGCCAGGGCGGCTATGGGATACTCACTTCGCCTGCGCTGGGCGCGCTGGCGGGCACCCTTCTGAGCGACACCGCACCGCCCGCAGGCTTCCTGGCCGAAGGACTCGATCCCGGACATTTCGATCCGCGCCGCGTGCAGAGCTGAAGCAATTTCGCGAGCCGGGTCGCAATCGCGACAAGTTCCCGCCCGCAGACGTGATACCCAGCTCGAGAAAAGGGCGCGTTCCCGGCCTATTGGAAGCTGCCGATGCTTGGTCTGCAATCGATCTTGAGTTCCGATCTCGGATCGGCCCTGACGGGCCGCGGGACCATCACGGTCGACGAGTCGGCGCTCGGGCAAATCGAAGCGGGAGCAGATCGGGTTCTCGAAGAGGTCGGCATTCGCTTCGAGGACGACCCGGAGACGCTCGACCTCTGGCGCGAGCACGGCGGAATCATAAAGGGCGACCGCGTTTTCCTCGATGGGTCCCGCCTGCGTCAGATCATCAGGGCAAGCGCACCGGAGAGCTTTGTCCTTAGAGGCCGGAATTCGGACCGCGACACCAGAATAGGCGCTGGCGAAGCTTCGGCCATCGCACCTGTATACGGCGCGCCGACCGTCCTGCTCCCCAACGGTCGCCGCACTGCCGGATCGCTGGAGATTTACCGACGCCTGGTCTCGATGGCGCATGCGGCACCGGCGATCTCGAACACGGGCCACATGATCTGCGTGCTGAACGATGTGGCAGAGGCCGACCGGCCCATGGAGATGGCGCTCGCCCACCTCACTCTGTCCGACAAGCCTTTCATGGGCACTATCGCATCTCCGGAAGCCGCCGAACAGGTGATCGACGCGGTCTCGACGGCGGTCGGGCGGGAGCCGAAGACCGGCGAATGCGAACTGCTGCACCTGATCAACGCCACGCCGCCGCTGGCGTATAAGGAAAATCCGCTGAAGTGCCTGCGCGCGATCGCGCAGCGCCGCCAGGCATGCATGGTGACCTCCTACATGATGATGGGCGCGACGTCGCCGGTGACCGGTGCAGGCACGCTGATCCAGGGATATGCCGAGGTCCTGGCGGGGTTGGCTCTCGCACAACTCTGGTCGCCGGGCGCGCCGGTGGTGATGGGATTGTTCGGCATTCCCTTCGATATGCGCAGCATGCTGCCATGTTATGGCGATCCTGCCTCGCATCTGGTGCAGATTTATGCGGTCCAGCTCGCTCGCCGGCTGGGCGTGCCGGTTCGCGGCGAGGGTGGCGTGACATCGGCGAAGATGGACGACGGCCAAGCCGGCAGCGAAGGCGCGCGTGCCACCGCAGCTTCGTTGCTTTCCGGCGCCGATTTCATCCTGCACGGGGCCGGCTGGCTCGAACAGGGCCGGTGCGTCTCCCTCGGCAAGTTCAAGCGTGAAGCCAGAGCGATTGCGGAAGGCTACGGCTTCGGCACCGACGAATCCGCACTTCCGCTGCCGTTCGATCCGCGGTTGGAAGCCGACCTGCGTCGCAGGCTGCGAGGATGACAGGTCTCACGGGTCACGATGCCTCGGCCGAAGCGTTCGAGGTTCATGAACCGCACCTGTGCACTGTTACAGAACCTACACGAAACTGACACTGCGCCTTCATGAAGCGCGGCTATGGCAGGGTCATACCGATGACCGGTCTCCCCGAAAGAGGAACTGCTGCCAATGTTTCAGTTGAAGAACGTAACCCGCCAATTCGGCAAGAAGACAGCCGTCAGCTCGGTTACCTTCGACATACCGCAGGGTCAGATGGTTGGCGTTATCGGCCGCTCCGGCGCCGGCAAGTCGACACTCCTGCGCATGATAAACCGTCTCGTGGACCCCTCCTCCGGCTCGATCGAATTCGCCGGCGTCCAGGTCTCCTCGCTCAAGGGAGCGGCTCTGCGCAAGTGGCAGCGCGACTGCGCGATGATCTTCCAGCAGTTCAATCTTGTGCCTCGCCTGGACGTGCTGACCAATGTTCTCCTCGGGCGGCTCAACCATCGATCCACCGTACTGAGCGTCCTCAACATGTTCAGCCGCGAGGAGCGCATCATGGCGATCGGTGCACTGGAGCGTCTGGGGATCGAACAGACCGCCCTTCAGCCGGCCGGCACGCTCTCGGGTGGGCAGCAGCAGCGCGTCGCAATCGCCCGCGCGCTGATGCAGCAGCCGCAGGTGCTGCTCGCGGATGAGCCTATCGCGTCGCTCGACCCTCTCAACGCCAAGATCGTGATGGACGCGCTGCGCGACATCAACGAGCGCGACGGCATCACCGTGATTACCAATCTGCATACGCTCGACACCGCGCGGAACTATTGCGAGCGGATCATCGGCATGGCGCATGGCCGGGTCGTCTTCGACGGGCAGCCGAAGGATCTGACCGCCGCCGCGGTCGCGGCGATCTATGGCGCGGAAACGGCGATCGAGGAGTCGATGACGTCGACCAGCATCAACATCCCGGCGCCAGCGGCGCGGGAAACAGCATCGGCCGGCTTGAAGCCGCTGGCATTGGCCGGCCCTTAAGGTCCGCAGCGATCGAATGCCCGCGTCAAGGGCACCTCTTCGAAACCGAGCAAGACCCGGCGCGTCCGGATAACGGGAGAACGAACCCAATGCTTAAAAAGGCCCTTCTGAGCGCTGTCGCGCTCTTCGCCCTCGTCGGCCACGCACAGGCCGAAGACCTGAAGGAATTCCGCATCGGCATCATCGGCGGAGAGAACGAAGCCGACCGTCTGCGCAACTACCAGTGCCTCGTCGACCAGCTCCCGGCAGCCATCGGCGTCGAGAAGGTCTCCCTCTTCCCGGCGGCCGACTATGACGGCGTGATCCAGGGCCTCCTCGGCGGCACGCTCGATTACGCGGAACTCGGCGCCTCCGGCTATGCCAAGATCTATCTCGCCAAGGCTGACGCGGTCGAGCCGATCCTGACGACCGTCCAGACCGATGGTTCCACGGGCTATCATTCGATCATGGTCGCCCGCAAGGACTCGGGCATCACCAAACTCGAAGACCTCAAGGGCAAGAAGCTCGGCTTCGCCGATCCGGACTCGACCTCGGGCTATCTCGTTCCCCTCGTGACGCTGCCGGAAGCGATCGGCGCTCCGGTCAAGGAATATTTCGGTGAGACCGGCTTCGGCGGCGGCCACGAGAACCTCGTGCTCGAAGTCGTTAAGGGCAACTTCGATGCCGGCACGACCTTCGGCTCGGGCGTCGGCGAGTTCAAGGACGGCTACACCTCGGGCAATCTGCGCAAGATGGTCGACAAGGGTCTCGTCGACATGAACGACCTCGTCGAACTGTGGAAGTCGCCGCTGATCCCGAACGGCCCGATCGTGGTGCGCACCGCATTGAACGACGAGATGAAGGCCAAGTTCAAGCAGTTCATGATGGACCTGCCGAAGACCGACGCCGCCTGCTTCTCCGCCATCCAGGGCGGCGACTTCACCGGTTTCGTCGAGGTCAACAGCGATTTCTACAAGCCGATCATCGACGCCCGCAAGGCGACGATCGGCGGCTGATCGCCGAACGCGTCATCCTGCGCCGGCCGCCAAGCTGCGGCCGGCGTTCGACTATCGGGCACCTGAAGCCGCCCGCTCAGGATCGTCTCGATCAAACGATCCTACTTTTGAACCGACGCACTTCCTCTTCCCGGAAGTGCTCTAGAGGCCGGCCCTAGCCGGAAACCCAATGGCCACTTCCGTGTCTACACGGCACCTCAGCGAGAACGGCGCCCTTATCGAGCGTCACTGGCAGGAGCTCAACAATCGCCGGCGTCTCTATACCTGGCTCGGTCTCGCATTTCTTGCGCTGACGCTTTTCAGTTCGCTCTGGTTCGCGAACGAGTCGAACGCGGGCAAGTTCTTCGACCGGCTGCCGCACTTCTTCGATTTCGTCGGCCATCTCATGCCGCGCGATCCTATAGAGATCGTTCGCGCCCTCTTCGATCTGCCTTCGCCCTATGACGACGGCAGCTTCAAATACAATTACCCGGATGGGCGCCTCTATGTGACCGAGAGCTTCTACATCCCGGAATATGTTCACAAGATGCTGGAGACCGTGAACATCGCCATCTTTTCGACTATCATCGGCGTCTTCTTCGGCTTCATCCTGTGCTTCCTCGCTGCGCGAAACCTGATGCCCAATCCCTGGATCAGGGGCATCGTACGCCGGCTGATGGAAATCCTGCGCGCCTTTCCGGAAGTCGTCATCGCGGGCTTTTTCCTGGCAATCCTCTCGCTTGGGCCCATTCCCGCCATCGCTGCGGTCTCGATCCACACGATCGGCGCGCTCGGCAAGCTGTTCTTCGAAGTGGTCGAGAATGCCGACATGAAACCGGAGGAAGGTCTGCGTGCCGTCGGCGCCAACTGGATCGAGCGGGTATGGTTCGGCATGGTCCCCCAGGTGCTGCCCAACTTCACCAGCTATTTTCTGCTCCGGCTCGAAATCAACGTGCGCGCCTCGACGATCATCGGCGCCGTCGGCGGGGGTGGTATCGGCGAACTCCTGCGCCTGTCGATCGGCCAGGGCCATGAAGCAAAGACGCTCGCGATCGTCCTCCTGCTCTTCGCCACGATCTTCGCCGTCGATCAGTTCTCCGCCTGGCTTCGCCGCCGTCTCGTCGGCGAACAGGCCTTCCAGCTTGCGCAATAGGACCGCATCATGATTGCCTCGACAAACCTCGATGCGCGCGAAATGGAAGCTATCGCAGCGCGCCACCCGCATCTGCTGCAGTCGTCGGCCGCCAAGCGGCGCAGGACGGCATTGATCGCCACCGGCGTCGTTCTTTATATGGCCTTCAGCTGGTGGTTCTTCTCGATCGGCCACGTGCTCGCCAATGCCAATTGGGGGATCGCCGGCACCTATCTTGCCGACTGGATATCCTACGAAGTGCGTCCTGAGATCGCCATCGAGCCGGATGGGTCGATGCGCGTGTCCTTTGGGCGCAATTCGCCGCTTGGAGACAATCCGGACCCGGCTTGGGTCACGCTCGAGAAACAAACGGTCACGCGCACCGGCGCCGCGCCGGCGGCCTCGGCGCAAGTTCAAAAGCCGAAGACCGCCTCCTCTTTCAGTTTCATGGCGCCGAACGCGGCGCGCGGCGGTGACACGAGCTCGGCGCCGCAGGAAGATGTCGCCGCGACCCGTACAGAAGAAGTCGTCACGCACGCCGTGGTGAAGTTCGATAGCTCCACGCGTATCGATGTCGCCGAAAAGCTGGTGACAGTCACACATTCCGGCGAAACGCTCGTGCTGCGCGTCGATGGCGCGGACAATGTAACGCCGGAGAGCGCCCTTCCCTCCTGGGCGGCCCAGAAGCGGCCGGGCGAGAAGGTGACGCTGTCCTTTGGCGCTACCGGCTGGGCCGAGGTGGAGGGCGACGAGATCTCCATCAGAAACCGCTTCTTCGGCTGGGTGAATTTCCTTTTCGACACCAACTCGCCCTTCTTCGGGAAGTCTTATGGCGAGGTCGCCTCCTTGATCGTATCCGGAGAGCGGATCGATCCGGCGCGCTCCAACCTCTCGCTTGCCTGGAACAACATTCTCTACAATGCGGAATGGCAGCATCTGGACGTTTGGACCAAGCTCCTGCAGACGATCATCATGGCTTTCGTCGGAACGCTCTTCGCTTCCTTCTTGGCCTTCCCGCTTTGCTTCCTCGCGGCGCGCAACATCACGCCGAGCCGCTTCACCAACCAGTTCGTGAAGCGCTTCTTCGACTTCCTGCGGTCGGTCGACATGTTCATCTGGGCGCTGTTCTTCACGCGCGCCTTCGGTCCTGGTCCACTCGCGGGCATTTCGGCGATCTTCTTCACCGACACGGGCACGCTCGGCAAGCTCTACTCCGAAGCCCTCGAGAACATCGACGACAAGCAGCGCGAGGGCGTCAAATCGGTCGGCGCCGCGCCGGTCGCCGTGCAGCGCTTCGGCGTGCTGCCGCAGGTCCTGCCGGTCTTTGCCAGTCAGGCCCTCTATTTCTGGGAGTCGAACACGCGTTCGGCGACCATTATCGGCGCCGTTGGCGCCGGCGGGATCGGCCTAAAGCTGTGGGAGGCGATGCGCACCAATTCGGATTGGGAAAATGTCGCCTATATGGTGCTGCTGATCTTGATGGTCGTGTTCGTTTTCGACAGCATCTCCAATCTTTGCCGATCGCGCCTCATGGGCCGTACACATTAGAGCGGAATGAGGAAATGCCTGTGCGGTTTCCGCCCGCATTCTGCTCCACCTCTTGGAATCGATCACATGGTTTTAGGTGGATCCGACTTGAATCATCGTGATCTAGAAAGGGACCGGTCGATTCGGATAATGACGAACTGATTCTGATATCTGGAGCGGGAGCCGGCGAAGCTGCAAACAAATCCATACCGCTCCGAACCGATTTGCGTTCTGAGCCGATGTCATCATGATGTTGTCATGCAAATCGGTTAGCTGCGCATTTCATTCCGCGAACCATCGACTCGGGGCAAAGTGCGTCGAGGCGACTGATGAAGAGAGTGTGAACCCGTGCGTTATGCAATCTACTTTGCGCCGCCGTCCGATGACCGGCTGTCGCAGACCGCCTCCCGTTGGTTGGGCCGCGACGCGTTCACCGGCGGGGCTCTGGACTGCCCGGAAAATCCGGTAGTAGGACGTGAAGAGCAGATGGCGTTGACGGCCGAGCCCCGCCGCTACGGCTTCCACGGGACTCTGAAAGCACCGTTCGGGCTTACCGCCGGCCGCGGTGAGACCGATTTGATTGCGGCTTTCGACGAGTTCGCGGCAGAGATCGAGCCGTTCGAAGTGCCGGAGATCGCCTTGCATCAGATCGGCCCCTTCTTCGCGCTCGTCTCGGCCGAGCCCTGCCCGCCCCTGCAGCATTTGGCGGAGCAGGCGGTTCGCCGTTTCGAGCCATTCCGGGCGCCGCTTTCGGACGCCGATCTCGCGCGCCGCAATCCGGAGAGGCTTACGCAGCGTCAGCGCGAGTACCTGACGGCATGGGGCTACCCCTATGTCTTCGAGGAGTTCCAGTTCCATCTGACGCTGACGGGGCCGGTGCCGGAGGAAATGCAGCGCCCCATGAAAAAGGCGCTTGAGACGCTCTTCGCCGAATTTATCGGCAAACCGCTTGCCGTCTCGACGATTGCGCTTTTCGCCGAAGAGCGCCGCGGCGCCCCCTTCACCGTCCATTCCCTGCTGCCCCTCGGCGGCGCATCCGAACGAAAGATAGCATGACATGCCCAAAGAACAGGTTTTGACCAACGCCCGCATCGTTCTGGAGGACCGAATCCTCGACGGTTCGGTGCTGATCCGCGAAGGCAGGATCGCCGACATCTCCGAGGGGCCGAGCGCTACGGGCGAGGATTTCGAGGGTGATTACCTGCTGCCCGGGCTGGTCGAGCTGCACACCGACCATCTCGAGGCGCATTATTCTCCGCGCCCCGGGGTTCGCTGGCTGAAGATCGCGGCCATCCAGGCCCATGACGCCCAGGTCGTCACCTCCGGCATCACCACCGTCTTCGATTGTCTTCGCCTGGGCTCGGACGAGGACAGCGGCTTTCCGAAGGGCGAGATGCGCAGCATGGCCGATGCGCTCGCCCAGGCCAAGCAAGAGGGCCGTTTGCGGGCCGACCACCTGATCCATCTGCGCTGCGAAGTGTCGACCGCCGACGTGCTGGAGCACTATGAGGACTTCCGCAACGACCCGCAGGTCCGTCTGGTTTCGCTGATGGACCACGCGCCCGGGCAGCGCCAGTTCCAGACGATGGACCAGTACACGCTCTACTACAAAACCAAGCGCGGCCTTGCCGACGACGCTTTCGCCGCATTCATCGAGCGTCAGCAGGCGCTCTCGGCTCGCTATGCGACGCCGCATCGAAACGCGCTCGCAAAAGCCTGCGCCGAGCGCGGCATCACAGTCGCCAGCCACGACGATGCGACGGTCGAGCATGTCGAAGAATCGATCGGCTACGGCATTCGCCTTGCCGAGTTCCCGACAAGCTTCGAGGCGGCGGAAGCCTCGCACCGCGCGGGTCTCAGCGTATTGATGGGCGCGCCCAATATCGTGCGCGGCAAGTCACATTCCGGCAATATCGCCGCGCGCGATCTCGCGAAGCGCGGCGTCCTCGACGTGCTTTCTTCCGATTACGTTCCATTCAGCCTGATCCATGCGCCTTTCATCCTGGCAGATGAGGTCGAATCGATCGGCCTTCCCGAGGCCATTGCGATGGTGACGGCGACGCCCGCCCGCACGGTCGGGCTCGAAGATCGCGGTCGGATCGCCGTTGGGCTCCGCGCCGACATCGCGCGCGTTCGCCGGCCGGAGGGCATACCGGTCGTCCGCTCGGTCTGGCGCGAAGGACGGCGTGTCGCATGACCGCCGCCGAGCGAGGATCCGGAACGCTCATTGTCGTCGTCGGTCCGAGCGGTGCCGGGAAAGACAGCGTCATGGGCTTTGCTGCCCGCCATTTTGCGCAGCGCCCCGATATTCTTTTCGTCCGGCGGGCGATCACACGACCGTCGGATGCAGGCGGCGAGGTGCACGAAAGCGTGTCCGACGCCGAATTCGAGGAGATGAACCGGAGCGGCGCTTTCGCCGTTTCGTGGCAGGCACATGGGTTGAGCTACGGCATCCCGGCGGAGATCGCCGAAAAAATCGCCAAAGGCATGACCGCGATCGTAAACGGCAGCCGTGCCGCCCTGCCCGACATTCGTCAGGCGTTCGGTACGATTGCCGTTGCGGTGATCACCGCCGAGCCGCCGGTGCTGGCGAAGCGGCTGGCGGAACGCGGACGGGAGAGTGAGGAAGACGTGCTGCGCCGCCTGACGCGGCAGACACCCGACGTCATCGCCGATCCCGACGTAACGGTCATCGACAACAGCGGCAGGCTCGATGTTGCCGGCCGGCAATTCGTGGCTCTGGTCGAGCGACACTCAGCCAAGAGCCATCACCCTGCCTGAAGAAGAGGCGGGCGGTTCGGAAGCCTTTATCGCGCCTCGCCTTGTGCGAGGGCCTCCTCCTCAGCATCCTCGATCTTCTTGACCATGGGCAGGTCCACCGCGGCGGCGACAATGGAATCGAGGAGGCCGGGAAAGCGGATGTCGAGATCGTCCCGCCGCAGCGTGATCAACCGGCTGGTGCCGGAGACCTCGGTGCGTGTAATGCCCGCCTCGCGCAGCTTGGCCAGATGATAGCTGATATTGGTCTTGGAGCCAAAATCCGTGAAGTTCAGGCACATGGTCGGCCTGCCTTCCCGGCGGGCGAGATAACCGACGATCGCCAGGCGCGTCGAATCGCCGAGGGCCGCGAGGACATTGGACAGGGTGATCTGATCGGCGGTGGGATGCGGTAGGGTCATTGAATCAAACGATTGCTAACCTCGGTATATTGACACGGCGAGCAACGAAGTTCAATAGTTCAATATCTATTGAACAAGCGGGGTTTCCCCATGGACAAGCGCATCATCTGGCTCGCCGTCGGCTCCTTCACAATGAGCACGGTCGGCTTCGTCTTTTCGAGCCTTCTGCCGTCGATCGCCGCCGACACGCACACGACCATTCCCCATGCGGGGCACCTGATCACGCTGTTCTCGCTTTCCTACGCCATCGGTGCGCCGCTGCTTTCGGCCCTGGCCGGCGCGGCGGACCGGCGTCGATTGCTGGTGGCTGCAATGCTCGTCTTCGTCGTGGGTAATTGCATCGCGGCGATGAGCGTGTCCTTCACCACGCTGCTGCTCGCCCAGATCGTAATGGGAATGGCAAGCGGATTGTTTGCCGCCACGGCGCAAGCGACGGCAGTTTCACTGGCAGGACCGGAGCACCGCGCATTGGCGATTTCAATCGTGGTGGGCGGCACCACATTCGCCGTGGCGCTGGGCGCGCCCCTCGGCGCGCTGATCGCCGCCTTCTGGGGATGGCGCGGCACATTCGGCGCAGTCGCTCTGCTTGGGCTCACCTGCGCTGCCGTACTCTGGCTTCGCCTGCCGCGCGGCCTCAGCGGAACGAAGCTGACAATGTCCGAACGCTTCGGAGCCATCGGCCGTCCGGGCGTGGCCTCGTCGCTCATGGTGACGTTCCTCTATCTTACGGGCGGCTTCATGATCATCTCCTATCTCGCACCGCTGGCGATCGATGGAGCCGGGCTTTCGCATCTGGCGCTGCCCGGTCTGTTGCTCGCCTTCGGGGTCGGCGCGGTGATCGGCAATCTCTCCAGCGGCTATCTGGCCGACCGGCTCGGCGCCACGCGCGTGGTGACAGCTTCGCTGATCTCCGCGCTCGCGGTCTCGTTGATGATCGCCTTCGGCCTGCACCTCCTCACACGTGAACTCGCCGGCTTGCTGCTGATCGGCATCATGGTGCCATGGGGCATTGTAGGCTGGGCGTTCCCGCCGGCCCAGGCGAGCCGCATCGTCGGCTTCGCGCCTGAGGTTGCCCATCTGACCCTCTCGCTCAACGCCTCGGCGATCTATCTCGGCATCGCCGCCGGGACGGCGATCGGCGGACGAGTGCTCGAGAATACGGCCGCAGCTGATCTCGGCTTCTTCGCGGCTCTGTTTCCGGTGGCTTCGCTCGCCGTCCTTTATGCGGGACTGCGAGCCCATCGGCGGCGCTTGGCGATTGCGGCGGCGGAATAGCTCCCCGCTTCGGGGTAACCCCATGGTTCTCTCGACAAGCCCCGGACATTAGTTCGGGGCTTTTTCCGTGCTTCTTTCCGTGCTTCTGGCCGGCAGCTCCCGCCGCGTTATCTCACGGATCATATTTCCCACTTGTCATCGCCGATATTATGTATATACATTATTGGCGAAGAAGGGCGGTACCTATGAACGGAAAAGAAAACCCAAATCCGGTCAGAACGAGCCTCTGGCGCAATGCACGCCTCGCCACGCTTCGCGAGGAGCTGGGGCCACTCGGGGTCATCGAGAATGGCGCTATCGCCGCTCGCGGCGAGCGGATCGTCTACGCCGGACTTGAAGCCGGTCTGCCTCCGGAGCTTGCTCGCGCCGACCAGATCTTCGATTGCGAAGGCCGCTGGGTCACCCCGGCGCTGATCGACTGCCATACGCATATCGTTCATGGCGGCAACCGGGCCCGGGAGTTCCAGCTCCGCCTCGAAGGCGCGACCTATGAGGAGATCGCCCGTGCCGGAGGCGGCATCGCTTCGACCGTCGAGGCAACCAACGCCCTTTCCGTCGACGCACTCGTGGAGGCCGCACTTCCGCGGCTCGACGCCCTGCTCGCCGAAGGCGTGTCCACCGTCGAGATCAAGTCGGGCTATGGTCTCAACGTCGAGACCGAACTCAAGATGCTGCGTGCCGCCCGCCGGCTGGAGAACCTGCGCCCGGTGCGCATCGTCACCACCTATCTCGCAGTCCATGCGACGCCGCCGGAATATCGCGGACGCAACGGCGACTACATCGCCGAAGTCGTCCTGCCGGGCCTCGCGGCGGCTCACGCCGAGGGACTCGCCGACGCCGTCGACGGCTTCTGTGAAGGCATAGCCTTTTCGCCGGCGGAAATCGGTTTGGTCTTCGATAAGGCGAAGTCGCTCGGCCTGCCCGTGAAGCTTCACGCCGAGCAGCTTTCGGATCTTGGCGGCGCGAAGCTCGCTGCTTCCTACGGCGCTCTCTCGGCCGACCACCTCGAATATCTCGACGCTGCGGGTGCGGCCGCCATGGCAAGGGCCGGCACGGTCGCCGTCCTCCTGCCCGGTGCTTTCTACACGCTCCGGGAAAAGCAGCTTCCGCCTGTCGAAGCACTCCGTGAAACCGGAACGCGCATCGCAATCGCAACCGATTGCAATCCCGGCACTTCGCCGCTGACCTCGCTGCTCCTCACCATGAACATGTCCGCGACGCTTTTCCGCCTGACGCTGGAGGAATGCCTCGCAGGCGTTACCCGTGAGGCCGCCCGTGCGCTCGGGATCCTCGGAGAGACCGGCACGATCGAAGCCGGCAAGTCTGCGGATCTTGCCATCTGGAACATCGATCAACCGGCGGAATTGATCTACCGCATCGGTTTCAATCCCCTCAGAGAGCGGATCTTCAAGGGTGAAAGGATTCTCAGATGACCGTCATTCTCAGGCCCGGCTCCGTTCCGCTCAGCGACCTCGAAACGATCTACTGGACTGGCGCGCCGGCGCGGCTCGATCCCGCCTTCGACGCCGGCATTTCCAAGGCTGCAGCGCGAATCGCCGAGATCGTAGCGGGCAATGCGCCGGTCTACGGCATCAACACGGGCTTCGGCAAACTGGCCTCGATCAAGATCGACAGCGCAGACGTGGCGACGTTGCAGCGCAATCTGATCCTCTCGCATTGCTGCGGCGTGGGTCAGCCGCTCACGGAAAACATCGTGCGCCTGATCATGGCGCTCAAGCTGATCTCGCTCGGCCGCGGCGCCTCCGGCGTTCGGCTGGAGCTCGTCCGGCTGATCGAAGCGATGCTGGACAAGGGCGTGATCCCGCTCATTCCCGAAAAAGGTTCGGTTGGCGCTTCCGGCGACCTGGCGCCGCTGGCCCATATGGCCGCGGTAATGATGGGCAATGGCGAAGCCTTCTTTGCCGGCGAACGCATGAAAGGCGACGCTGCATTGAAGGCAGCGGGGCTCTCGCCGGTAACGCTTGCCGCCAAGGAAGGCCTGGCGCTGATCAACGGCACGCAGGTCTCTACGGCTCTCGCCCTTGCCGGGCTCTTCCGCGCGCACCGCGCCGGCCAAGCCGCTCTCATCACCGGCGCCCTTTCGACCGATGCGGCCATGGGTTCTTCCGCCCCCTTCCACCCGGATATTCACACGCTGCGCGGCCATAAGGGCCAGATCGACACGGCCGCCGCCTTACGGCAGCTGCTGACCGGCTCCCCAATTCGCCAGAGCCATATCGAGGGCGATGAGCGCGTGCAGGATCCTTATTGCATCCGCTGCCAGCCGCAGGTCGATGGCGCCTGCCTCGATCTCCTGCGCTCCGTCGCGGCCAGTTTGACGATCGAGGCCAACGCCGTCACCGACAATCCGCTGGTGCTTTCGGACGATTCCGTCGTCTCCGGAGGCAACTTCCATGCCGAACCGGTTGCATTTGCCGCCGATCAGATCGCGCTTGCGGTGTGTGAGATCGGCGCCATTTCCCAGCGCCGCATCGCCCTTCTGGTCGACCCCGCGCTCAGCTACGGCCTGCCGGCCTTCCTGGCCAAGAAGCCGGGCCTTAACTCCGGACTGATGATCGCAGAGGTCACTTCGGCGGCGCTGATGTCGGAAAACAAACAGCTCGCCCATCCGGCCTCCGTCGATTCAACGCCGACCTCGGCGAATCAGGAAGACCACGTGTCCATGGCCTGCCACGGTGCGCGCCGGCTGCTGCAGATGACGGAGAACCTCTTTTCGATCATCGGCATCGAGGCGCTCGCCGCGGTCCAGGGCATCGAGTTCCGCGCGCCGCTCACCACCAGCCCGGAACTTCAGAAGGCCGCCGCGGCCATACGCGGCGTCTCCTCCAGTATCGAGGAAGACCGCTACATGGCCGACGACCTCAAGGCCGCGGGCGATCTCGTCGCGTCGGGTCGGCTCGGTGCCTCCGTCTCCGCGGGCATTCTTCCGAAACTGGAGAACTGACATGGCCGTCTTCGAAGTCCGGCAGGGGAGCTCGCCCGTCATCCTCGGCTTTCCGCATACGGGCACCGACGTGCCTGCTTCGATCCGGGAACGGCTGAACGACAATGGCCGCATTCTCGCCGACACGGACTGGCACATCCACGATATCTACGAAGGTCTTCTGCCGGACGCGACGACGGTTCGCGCGACCTTTCACCGCTACGTCATAGATGCCAATCGCGACCCGGCAGGGGGCAGCCTCTATCCCGGCCAGAACACGACGGGGCTCGTGCCCGAAACCGACTTCGACGGTCAGCCTATCTGGAAAGAAGGCGAAGGCCCGACGGAGGCCGACATAAGAGAGCGCCTGCGCAATTTTCACGCGCCCTATCACGCGGCGCTCGCCGCAGAGATCGCCCGTGTCAAGGCGATCCACGGCGTGGCGGTGCTTTACGATTGCCATTCTATCCGCTCGCATATTCCCTTCCTCTTCGAAGGCCGGCTTCCGGACTTCAATATCGGCACCGATATGGGAAAGACCTGCGCTCCTGATATTGAACGGGCAACCGCAGAAATTGCAGCCGGAGCAGATGGTTACAGCCATATTCTCAATGGCCGCTTCAAGGGCGGTTGGACGACCCGTCACTATGGCCGCCCGGAACGGAGCGTGCACGCGATCCAGATGGAACTGGCGCAATCGACGCATCTGGCGACGGAAGCACCGCCCTTCGCTTTGGACAGGGCGAAAGCCGACAGGCTTCGCCGTCCGCTGAAAGCCATTCTGGAACGCATCGAAACAGTCGCTAAAGAGCTCAAAAGGACAGGGAGCGAGGCATGAACGTGAACAATCCGCGCCACAATATTCGCGAAGTGCGCAGCCCGCGCGGCACCGAAATCAGCGCCAAGAGCTGGCTGACGGAAGCGCCGCTGCGCATGCTGATGAACAATCTCGACCCTGACGTCGCCGAAAATCCGCACGAGCTCGTCGTTTATGGCGGCATCGGCCGGGCAGCGCGCACCTGGACCGATTTCGACCGCATCGTCGCGGCACTGAAGGACCTCAACGAAGACGAGACCCTCCTTGTCCAGTCGGGCAAGCCGGTCGGCGTCTTCCGCACGCACAAGGATGCTCCGCGCGTGCTGATCGCCAACTCCAACCTCGTGCCGCACTGGGCGACCTGGGATCATTTCAACGAGCTGGATAAGAAGGGTCTTGCCATGTACGGCCAGATGACCGCCGGCTCGTGGATCTATATCGGTACGCAAGGCATCGTCCAAGGCACCTATGAGACCTTCGTCGAGGCCGGCCGCCAGCATTATGGCGGCAACCTGAAAGGCAAGTGGATCCTGACGGGCGGTCTCGGCGGCATGGGTGGTGCCCAGCCGCTCGCCGCCGTCATGGCCGGCGCCTGCTGCCTCGCCGTCGAATGCAACCCGGACTCGATCGATTTCCGGCTGCGCACCCGGTATCTCGATGAGAAGGCAGAGACGCTCGAAGAAGCCATGGAAATGATCGAACGCTGGACCAAGGCCGGCGAGGCGAAATCGGTTGGCCTGTTGGGCAATGCGGCGGAGATCCTCCCGGAAATGGTCCGTCGAGGCATCCGCCCCGATATGGTCACGGACCAGACCTCGGCGCACGATCCGATCAACGGCTATCTGCCCAAGGGCTGGACGATGGCCGAATGGAAGGCCAAGCGCGAGAGCGACCCGAAAGCGGTCGAGAAGGCCGCCCGCGCCTCGATGCGCGACCATGTCGAAGCGATGCTCGCCTTCTGGGATTCCGGCGTGCCCACCCTCGACTACGGCAACAACATCCGCCAGGTGGCCAAGGACGAAGGTCTCGAGCGCGCCTTCGATTTCCCCGGTTTCGTGCCGGCCTATATCCGTCCGCTCTTCTGCAGGGGCATCGGCCCGTTCCGCTGGGCGGCGCTCTCCGGCGATCCGGAAGACATCTACAAGACCGACCGGAAGGTGAAGGAGCTGCTGCCGGACAACAAGCACCTGCACAACTGGCTCGACATGGCGCGCGAGCGCATCGCTTTCCAGGGCCTGCCTGCACGCATATGCTGGGTCGGGCTCGGCGATCGTCACCGCCTGGGCCTCGCCTTCAACGAAATGGTGCGTAGCGGCGAGCTGAAGGCCCCCATTGTCATCGGGCGCGACCACCTCGATTCCGGCTCCGTCGCCTCGCCGAACCGCGAGACCGAAGCGATGAAGGACGGCTCGGATGCGGTCTCCGACTGGCCGCTGCTGAACGCGCTCCTCAACACCGCCTCCGGTGCCACCTGGGTATCGCTGCACCACGGCGGCGGCGTTGGCATGGGCTTCTCGCAGCATTCCGGCATGGTGATCTGCTGCGACGGTACGGACGATGCGGCGCGTCGCATCGAGCGGGTGCTTTGGAACGACCCGGCAACCGGCGTCATGCGCCACGCCGATGCGGGCTATGACATTGCGCTCGACTGCGCTCGTGAAAAAGGCCTGCGCCTGCCGGGAATATTGGGCGAGTGATCTTCGTCGCTATACCGATTCAGTGAACACAGCCAGCACCTTACCCTCCGCCCTCATTCCTGTGACAGGCACAGGAGCGCGGGCGGATGAAGGTGAGGCCGCGCAGGCTCTGTCTTCTTCAGGCCGCAGACGCTTTTCCTCGGCGATCGCCGTCGAGGAAGAGCAAGAGCAAGAGCCCGGCGACGCCCGCAAGGGAGCTTAGAAGCGCGGTTCCCGAATAGTCGCTGATGCGCGTGCCGAGCGCGAAAAGAGCGGCGCCGAATCCCGCGCCCAGGAAGATGTTCACCGAGATCAGCGAACTGCCCAGACCTGGCCGGTCGGCGATCAGTTCCTGCAGATAGGTGATCGGGATGCTGATCAGCGCCGCTGCGCCGAAAGCGCTGATGAGCGTCAGCGCATAAATGTGCCAGCGCTCGGTCGAAAGCCCCAGCAGGGCCATGCTGACGACATAGATCACCGTGCCGAGCGCGAGCGCATCGATATGGCTGAGCCGGTACTGGATACGTCCCCAGACCACGATGAACACCACCTCCAGCAAAGCGACGATACCGACGATGATGCCGATGTCGCTCACCTTGCCGCCGGCTGCACCGGTCACGATCAGCGGCAGCACCGCCGCATTGACGTGCAGCATTGACGAGATCAGGGCGATGGCGAGAAGCCGGGCCAGGACGCGCAGCGACAATATCTCGCCGAAGGACGCGAGAAACGAGAGGCGCTTGCCCAAAGCACCGTCCACGCCCGCCTTTTCCGGCAGCAGCCGCAAAACGAGCACGAAATTGGCGAGACAGCCGAGGCTTGCCAGAAGATAGGCCGGCAGCATGCTGCCGCGTGCCGACAGCACCAGCCCGACCAGTCCGGGAACCAATACCCAGGAAAGCGATATGGCCGCACGAATTCCGGAATTGACGGCAGCCGCATGCCTGCCGCCCATGTCTTTCGCAGCCGTGCGGACATAGGCGAAGAGCAGCGGATTGAGTGCGCCGTGCACGGGCAACAGCATGAGGGCCGCAAGCACGAAACTCCCCTTCGACGGCTGCAGATAGACCGCCCCGTAACCGACAATCCCGCAGAGAATGACCGCCAGCATCAGTGTCCGATAATTGCCAACGCGGTCTGCGACGATGCCGATCGTCACGCTGACGGCAACATTGACCAGTGCCGCTGTAAAGATCAGCGCCGAATAGAACCCGTCGCTCAGTCCCAGTTCGGTGATGCCGACGACCGACTGGTAGGGCGACGTCGCGGCACCCGAGAAGCCGAAGAGAACAACGGCGATCATGCTCGTCCGGATGACCGGATTGCGCATGGCGATCAACAGCGGGGAAGACATGAGGGGGCAAAGTCCGCGGAAGGGGAACGTCTTGATGAAACCCGCCCCAAGACTCGGGGCGGGCTTATTATCTCAGGTCCAGCGAGCTGACAGGCTGGCGCTGGGGTGAAACTCGAAATCGCGGTCGAACGGGAAGATCGGCCGCTCCCGGCGCAGGCTTTCCAGCTTCTCGATATCCTGATTGACGACGCCGTTCGTCAGCGCCATCAGGTTCGGATTGGCGATCGGCGCAAGCTCCGGCGAGAGGTAACCGGATTTGACGACGAGCAGCCGCACGGTCTGCGGGTGGAGACCGAGGTGGGCAAAGTCCTCGATGTTATGATAGGGGCGGCGTCGCGCCGACAACACGACCACTATGCCCCCGACCTGAACCACCGCCTGCCGCTCGGCAACCGGTCCCGGATCATCCAGATGCACCACCTTGGCCTCGACCTCTGCGGCCGGGCTCGACGGATCGAGACTGCCGCCGATCCGCAACGTCAGCGTCCCGCCTGCGCCGGTCGCGAAACAGGCATCGACGGCCGGCCGATCGGCGATGCCGGCGATCAACGCATCGCGCCAGCCGCGCTCGAGTAGCGCGATCAGCACATCCGCCCGGTCGCCCACGCCGCCACCCGTCGGGTTGTCGCCGGAATCGGCGAGGATTACGGGTGCTGTGGTCGCCCGCTCGGCGATGTCGAGCATGTCGGCAAGCGATCCGGTGAGCGACCCGAAATGAAATTTGTCCCGCTGCTGCCAATAGTTTGCAGCGATTTCCTCAGCTGCCTTCGAAGCGGTGGCCTTGTCCGAGCCGGTGATGACGGCGCAGGCGGTCGCTCTCGGCTCGTCGGCCCAGACGTAGCCCACCATCAGATTGGCGTCGAGGATGCCGGGCCGCTTGTCGAATTCGGGCAGGACGCGATAGAGGCTCGCCGCCGGCTCGTCCTCCGTCGAAGTGCGTTCTCCGGGAAGGAGAAGCGGCACACGTGCCCAGGCGACGCCGGGCCGCTTCCCGGAACGAAGCGCCGCCACCAGCATCGACCATGCCCGCACCATGGTCTCGCGCGTATCGATATGCGGCGCAGTCCGGTAGGCGGCGAAGATATCGATCTGATCGATGATCCGCTGACTGACATTGCCATGGAGGTCGTAACTGACGGCAAGCGGGCAGTCGGGGCCGATGACGGCGCGGGCGGCGGAGATCCAGTCGCCCTCGGCGTCGTCCATCCCGTCGACCTTGATCGCGCCGTGCATGGCCAGATAGAGCCCGTCGATTGGCAGGGCAGCCTCCAGCTTCTCCAGGAACTCCTTCTTGAAGGCGTCATAGACCGGGCGCGAAACGGGACCGCCGGGGACGGCCCGCGCATGCAGGAGCGGAAGGTGGTTTATCCCTTCGGCGCTCAGGAAGCCGAAATAGTCCGACCTCAAGAGGTGCTCTCCCCTCAACACCCGGAAATCTTCGACCGTCATCAATACGGGCGAATAGGTGCTGCATTCCGTATGGATTCCACCGACGGCGATCCGCATGGCTCAACTCACAGAATGGGGCTCAATGGCGCGATCGCGGCAAAGCGCAGCCAATCCTTCTTGCCCCTCGGGGTCCACGCCGCCTCGGCTATTGCCGGCAGCCGGGGAAAGACGAGGCGGTTGAAATATCCGCGCGACAGGAAATGCTCCGACCAGATGCAGGCCTGGACTCCTTTCATGCGGCTCTTCAGCTCTTCCGGGAACTCTCCTTCCGCCTCATAGGCATAAGTGTGCGCCGGCGTCGCCGTGCCGGCCCAACTCGCGCCGGGCTCCTGCCAGGCATCCGCCTGGGCCATGTCGAGATAATAGGCCTGGCCCGGGGTCATCACGACGTCGTAGCCTTCGCGCGCAAGCGCGATGCCGACTTTCGGGTTCTCCCAGGCCATCAGCAGCGTTCCCTCGGTTCCGACGCCGCCGCCATGCGCGACCTCGTTCCAGCCGACGAGTTTGCGCCCGCGCGCCGTCAGCATCTGCTTCACCTTCTTGAGGAAATAGGACTGCAGCGCGAAGGTGCCGGAAATCCCTTCCTGCTCCATGAGTTTTCGCGCCAGCGGTGACGCGAGCCATGAGCCGTCGGCCACCTCGTCGCCGCCGACATGGATATATCGGCTCGGAAAAAGCTCGACCATTTCGTCGAACACCTTCTCGAGGAATTCATAGGTGAGCGGGATGGCCGGGTTGAGGGCATTGTTCGGATAGCCCTGGACCGAGTGGTAGCTTTCCGGCGCCTCCTGGCCATCGGAGAGCTCGGGAAGCGCCACGAGCGCGGCAGTGCTGTGGCCGGGTATGTCGATCTCCGGGACGACTTCGATGCTGAGCGCCGCGGCATGCGCGACGATCGCCTTCACGTCCGCGTGGCTGTAGAAGCCGCCGACCGGTTCGGCGCCGTTGCCGAGTTGAGGCAGCATAGCTTCGTCCGGGCCGCGCACGACGCCGAGCGTCGTCAGCGTCGGATAGGCCTTGATCTCCAGCCGCCAGGCTTCGTCGTCGGTCAGGTGCCAGTGGAAGGTGTTGAGCTTGAACCAGGCGAGAATATCGATGAGCCGCATGACGTCGGCGGTCGGGTAGAATTGTCGCGAAACGTCGAGATGACAGCCGCGCCAGCCATAGCGTGGCTGATCAGCAATTGCGCCGGCTGCGGGAAATCTGAATTCGCCTCCGTGGTTTCGCGCGCCGTCGATCAGCTGCGCGAGCGTCGTCAGGGCATATTGCCTGCCAGCCGCTGCTCCATATTCGAGCCGGATCTCCCGACCGGAGAAAACAAGCCGGTAGGCTTCACTCTCGAGTTCCGCTTTTTTCGTGAAGACGATCGGCAGCCCTTGCGAGGATGGCGCAAGACTGAAGGGAGCATGACCGGCCGAAAACAGCCGATGGAAGAGCGCGAGAACGTTGGAGACGGCGTCGATCTCGTCCTCATTGCTTCCCGCCGCGGGATAAAGGACGTCCGGGACCGCGTCGTCGGGCGTCGCGTCGATCTCGGCAGGCCAGGGCTGGAGCGCGAAAGGAAGCTCAAGCCAGCCTTCAGGCAGACGCACCGGCGGCGGCTCGCTCACGGCGCCTTCGAGACGAAGATCGGAGACCGCCACGGGAACATGCCTGCCGTCGGCGAGCGTCAGATAGGCCGATTTCGCCCCGTCGGTGCAATGCTTCGCCTCGCGGTGCAGACCGCTGACGGTGAACGTCCAGTGTTCGCCATGAGCGAGCGTCAGTCCTTCGGGTGGCGCGAATTCATGAAAATTGGCGTTGCGGCGCAAGAAAACCGCATTTTCGCAAGCGGCCCCGTCGATGACGCGGGTGAGCGACGTGTAAGCCAGCCGGAAGGCGCTGAGCGGCCCGCCCGAAAGATTGAAGAGGCTGAAGGTGAAGCGCCCGAACGGGCCGCCATCCGGTTGCCAGGCAGATTCGAGGCGATAGAGAACCGGCAGCATGAACATCCTCCCAAGGTGGATTTGTCAGTAATGGATCGATTGCGAGAAGGTCCGCGCGACTTCCGCCTGTCCTGCGGTCAGCCCACAGTCGACCGGCAGGCAGACGCCGGAGATGGCTCCGGCGGCGGGGCTGGCAAGGAAATGCACCGCTTCGGCGACGTCCTTCGGGTCGACGATACGCTGCAAGGGATACCAGCGCTTCGCCTCCTCGAAGACCTGAGGATTGGCGGCTGCGCGTGCCTCCCAGGCCTGCGTGCGCACCGTCGCCGGCGCCACCGCGTTGGCGCGGATGCCGAACTTGCCGTATTCGACGGCGATCAGTCGCGTCAGGTGCAGAAGGCCTGCCTTGGCGGCGCTATAGGCCGGATGGCCGAAAACGTTCATGCCGTTCACCGAGGCGATGTTGACGACCGAGCCCCGGCTCTCTTTCAGCATGTCCTCGACCGCCCGGAAACAGAGAAAAGCCGCTTCGAGGTTGAGCGCATTGTCCATGCGCCAAATATCCTGCGTTGTGTCGTGCAGGCTGACCGCGCGGGCGGCACCCGCGTTGTTCACGAGGGTGCGCACGGTGCCGACGGAGGCGGCCAGTTCAGCCAGTGCGGCCACGCTTGCGGCGTCCGTCACATCGCAGGAAACGGCCAGGAAGCGCTCCGTTCCGCCGAGATCACGCGCCGTCTTCTCCGCCGCCTCACTGTTGATGTCGGCTACGAGAACGGTGTCGTGTCCGTCTCCCAGGCGCGCGGCAATGGCGCGGCCGATGTCGCCGGCGGCTCCTGTGACGATCGCTACGGATTTCGGCATGGGCTTTCCTTCTGGCACGTCAGTCTCCGAGAAGCTGTCGGTCGTCGCCATCCCTGTGCACCACCAGCTGCTGCTTGATGCGCCTGAGCGTCACCGTCGCCTGCGGCTGGACGCGGTAGGCCACCAGGCTCGCGACGATATCGAGCAGTGCGATATAGGCGATACGGGTGGAGGTCGGACGATAGATGTTGTTTCCTTCCGGCAAGTCGACCGGCACGGTCATATCGGCCGCCTGCGCGACCGGACTGCCGCTCTGGGTAAACGCGATCGTCGGCACCTTGGCCTCGCGCGCAAGCGTGAAGGCCCGCACCATCTCCGCATTGCGTCCCGAAAAGGAGGAGCCGACAATGACGTCGGCGGGCCGTGCGGCCGCCGCCATCATCATCTGCATGCTGTGATCGGAACTCGCAGTGATGCGCAATCCCAGGCGGAAGAGACGATTCTGGAACTCCCCGGCGATCATCGAGGAGTTGCCGCCGGAGCCGAAGGCATAGATCATTTCCGCTTGCGCCAGCCGGTCGGCTGCCCGCTCGATCGCTGCAAGGTCGAGCGAACGGTGCAGCAGAAAGAGAGCATTCTGCGCCTTGGTGATGATGTCCTGCGCCACATCGCCGGTCTCCTGGCTCTTCGGCTCGGGCTTCAGGTAGCGCATGCCGACATAGGGTGTGCGCGCCAGCTGCACCTTGAAATCGGAAAAGCTCTCGCAGCCGAGGCGCCGGCAGAAGCGCGTGACGGTCGGCGGCGAAACGTCGGCCTTGCCGGCAAGCTCGATGATCGAAGCGTTCACCGCAAACTCGAAATCATTGAGGAGGATATCGGCGATGCGGTTCTCCGATTGGGATAACCGCCCCTTCTCCTCCTGCAGTGTCGCGAAAATATCCATCGAACGGCGCCCTTCCCTGTTCAGGCGTCCTTCGGCTTGTAGGCGACGCAATCGATCTCCACCTTGCAATCGACCATCATGGAGGACTGTACGCAGGCGCGCGCCGGCGGATGAGCTCCGAAATATTCCTGATAGATCCGGTTGAAGCTCCAGAAATCGCGCGGATCGTCCAGCCAGACGCCAACTCTCACCACGTGCTCCACACCGTAACCGGCCTCTTTCAAGATGGCCAGAAGATTGCCGATCGCCTTGTGCGTCTGGGCGACGATGTTGCCGCCGATGATCTCGCCGTTTTCCATCGCGACCTGCCCGGAGACGTGAAGCCAGCCGTCCGCCTCCACGGCGCGTGCGAAAGGCAATGTTTTTCCGCCTGCGCCAATCTCTTCGGCACCATAGCGTTTGATCGACATTGAGGACCCATTCTGCAAATTATTTTCTTTATCCGTTGACAAGTGACCATAGAACACGGAATTTGGCCAGTGAAAATCGCCATTTATGAAAAGAATTTCAATCCAGGCAAAAAATATGCGGAATCCCTTTCAGAATCCGTTTCCAGAAAGCGACACGGCCCGCCACTCCATATGGGAGATGTTGGTCACCCGCGACATCGACGCGTTCCTGGCCGCCGATTGGTCGATGGTAGCCGACGATTTCGTCGAGGAGAGCTTCATTGGCATCGACGGACGGCGGGAGACGAACCCGGACAAATGGCGGCTCACCTTTCCCTCGCTCGCCGTCTATCGCGACGAATGGCTGCGCCAGGCACGGGACTTCGCCGGACAGTCCTTTGCCGAGGATCCGCGCGAAGCGATCTTCACCACCACGACCCTGGAAGACATCGAGGTCGACGGAGAGCTTGCCCTTGCGCGCAAGAAATTCGATGGCGGGCTGAAGAAAGCGGACGGCACCTTCGACGTGATGAAGTGGCAGACGGTTTACTATTGCCGCCTCCACCGGGGTCGGTGGAAAATCTGCGGCTTCACCGGCTATCTCCCCAATCCGATGGGGTCGAACTGAGTTGACGGACAAGGCGAAGTCATTGCGCATCTTCACGGCGGCGCTCGCGACCGAGACGAACACTTTCTCTCCCATCTGCATCGACAGGCGCGCATTCGAGGCATCGCTTTACGCTCCGCCCGGAAAGCACCCGGAGACGCCGACGCTCTGCACGGCGCCGATCACCGTCGGCCGCCGCGTGACCGCGCAAAAAGGCTGGGAACTGATCGAAGGCACCGCCGCCTGGGCGGATCCTGCCGGTCTCGTCAATCGCCAGACCTATGAGGATCTGCGTGACGAGATTCTCGGCCAGTTGCGTGCCGCCCTGCCCGTCGATGCCGTCGTTCTCGGCCTGCATGGGGCAATGGTCGCGGACGGCTGTGAGGATACCGAAGGTGACCTGCTTCAGCGCGTGCGCGAAATCGTCGGTCCGGACGTGCTCGTCTGCGCCGAACTCGACCCGCACAGCCACCTCACTGCAAGAAGAGCGGCGGCCGCGGATTTCTTCGTCTTCTTCAAGGAGTTCCCGCACACCGATTTCGTCGAGCGCGCCGAAGACCTATGGCGGATCGCAATCGATACGCTCGAGGGCCGCGTAAGGCCGGTGATGTCGATTTTCGACTGCCGTATGATAGACGTCTTCCCCACCTCGCGCGAGCCCATGCGCAGCTTCGTGGACAAGCTGATGCAGATCGAGCGGGACGATGCCGATGTGCTGTCATTGTCCGTCGTGCATGGATTCATGGCCGGCGACGTGGCGGAAATGGGCACCAAAATGCTGGTCGTGACCAACGGAAAGGCGGAGAAAGGCGAGGCACTCGCCCGTGAGCTGGGTCTCGAGCTCTTCGCCCGGCGCGGCACCTATCGCATGCCGGAGATCGACGAACGCCAGGCGGTGGCACAGGCGCTGGCGGCTCCGGCCGGACCTGTGGTGATTGCCGATATGTGGGATAATCCGGGCGGCGGCACGGCGGGCGATGCGACGGTCGTGTTGGAGGAACTCATTGCGCGGAACGCCACCGACACGGCGATCGGCACGATCTGGGATCCCATGGCCGTGCAGATCTGCATGGCGGCCGGCGAAGGCGCCGAGATCCCCTTGCGCTTCGGCGCAAAATCCGCGCCCGGAACGGGGAGGCCGATCGATGGAATCGTCAAGGTCGTCAAGCTGGTGCGCAATGCGGAAATGCGCTTCGGAGAGAGCTTCGCCCCCTTCGGCGACGCCGTGCATATCCGCTTGCATGGCATCGACATCATCCTGAACACGACGCGCGCCCAGAGCTTCGACCCGAGCCTTTTCTCCGTGATGGGCATCGACCCCGCGTCGAAAAAGATCCTCGTGATCAAATCCACGAACCACTTCTTCGCCTCATTCTCCAAGATCGCATCCGAGATACTCTATTGCTCTGCCGGGACGCCCTACCCTAACGACCCGGCGAGAACTCCCTATCGGCGCGCAAGGCGCGACATCTGGCCGATGACGGCCGACCCGCACGGGTTGGCGGGAGGCTTGTGAACCTCATAGGCGCGCTCGCCGGGTGAACGAAACGAGCCGACAAGTCGAGACGTTCCGAGCTGATTTAGAAACCTGCAGTCGTCAGCGAGCCGCCGGCTGAAACAGCTCCACGACATTGCCGGAGGGATCGATCAGCAAAATCTGCGATCCGCCGGGTCCGGTCACGACGTCGTTGCGGAGCCTGACGCCGGCGGCGCGCAGGCGCTCGACCTCGGCAGCCAGGTCGTCGACGACGAGATGAATCCTGTTCCAGCCGCCCGGCGAAGGACGCTCGCCGTCCGGCATCGGTCGTCCCGCAGAGCTCAACGGGCCGCTCAGCAATAGCCGGAGGGCTCCACGCCTGACATCCGCGAAAGCGGGAGCGTGGTTGGAGAGAAGCGAAAAGCCGAGATGCTTCGTATACCATTCGACCGCAGCCTCGACGTCGTCCACCATGTAACGCACGTTGACGGTTGTTTCCGACATTCCCGCCTCCCGATCCGAATTCACCAAAGCAGCCTGAATGCGCCACCGATTTTCGCGCGATTGCTCGCGACGTCAATCTCCTTTCGCGACTGCTGGCCCTCACCCCCGCTTCGCCACATGGGGCGGTCTTATGTGGGACGGGGGGCACTCAATCGGCGATGCGTTTCACCATGATGACATCGTCGATCTCCCTACCCTCGTGAAGAAAGCCGCCGGGAATGCGGCCGACTTCAGAAAAGCCTTCGCGATTGTAAAACCGGATGGCCGTCGGGTTGTCGGCGCTGACGGCAAGCTCGAGCTGTATGATGCCCTCGTTTCGCGCGTAATCAGCGACCGCATCCAGAAGCCGCTCCGCAAGGCCGGTCCCGCGCAGTTCCCGGCGCAAATAGACCATGACGAGCGTTGCGCGATGCGCCATCTTGCTGGCGTTCTGACGCATCATGCCCATGATCCCGACTGGAATATCGTCCTGGAAGGCAACGAAGACGGGGTTGGCGACGGTTCTGCGCCGCCACTCCTCGTCCGACAGCTTCTCCCAATCTTCGGCGCTGCTGGCAAAGGAGGCAGGCTCCATCCGCAGGGCTTCCAACCGAATGCTGCGGAAGGCCTCGGCTTCGTCGATACCAAGCAGCCTGATCGTCGCGCTCGCGATCATGCCGCCGCCGGATCGAAGAGCGCCATGTCGATGTCGGTCATCTCGACCCGGCGCTCGAAGGCGGTGCCATTCTCGTCGAAGAGATGGCAGTCGACGGCCCGAACGCCGGTCCTGATCGTTTCGTCCGCACGGATCGCGAGAGTTCCCGGCAGCATGGCGCAATAGTTCTCGCCCTCCCCGTCGAGCGCCACATAGGCCACGGTGTGAGCGCCGAGACGCTCGATCACCGTTGGGGTGACCGTCAGCGTCAGGTCAGCGGCACCCATCTGGATGTGTTCGGGCCGGACGCCGAGCGTCAGGGTTCGGCCGGCCATGCCCTTACGGGGAACGACCGGCACAAGGATGGTTTGTCCCTTGTAGTCCACTTCCACGCCGGCGTCGGTGACGCCGGTGCAGGCGACCGGCAGGAAGTTCATCTTCGGATGCCCGATAAAGCCGGCGACAAAGATATTGGCGGGCTTGTGATAGAGCTCCAGTGGCGCTCCCGTCTGAGCGATTTCACCGGCATTCAGCACGACGATCCGGTCCGCCATCGTCATCGCCTCGACCTGGTCGTGGGTGACGTAGATCATCGTCGCCTTCAATTGCCGGTGCAGTTTCGCAAGCTCGATGCGCATGTCGGCGCGCAGTGCCGCATCGAGGTTCGACAGAGGCTCGTCGAAAAGGAAGATCTTCGGCTCGCGGACGATCGCCCGGCCGATCGCCACCCGCTGGCGCTGGCCGCCCGAAAGCATGCCGGGCTTCTGCTCGAGCCGCTGGTCGAGATGCAATATGCGGGCGGCATGCTCGACCTTCGCCTTCAGTTTCTCCTCGGGCATTTTCTCGACCCTGAGCGGAAAGGCGATATTCTCGAACACGCTCATATGCGGGTAGAGCGCATAGGACTGGAAGACCATGGCGATGCCCCGCCTGACCGGCGGCAGATCGTTGACGCGCTTCCCGTCGATGACGATGTCGCCGGCGGTCGTCTCGTCAAGCCCCGCGATCATTCGGAGCAATGTGGACTTGCCGCAGCCGGAAGGCCCGACAAAGACCACGAATTCGCCATTCCCGACTTCGAGCTCGATGCTCTTCAGCACCTCATAGGTGCCGTAGAATTTCTGAACCTTGTTGAGATTGAGCTGTCCCAATAAACTGTCTCCGGCCACCGGCGCAGCGGCATTTCCGCCAATTTGGAGCCGGGACCGCGGAACCGAGGCCCCGCGGTCCGGGCGGGCTTATTTGTACTGTTCGAGGTCGGCGGCCGCCTTCTTCAAGGCATCCGCCGGCTCGGCCTTGCCGGTCACCACCGACTGGACCATCTCGATCATCGTGTTCTGGAATCCTTTGAAATCCTTGAAGAGCGGCTCCGGCCCGCCATAGGCGATCCCGTCGATAAACGGCTTCCAGGACGGATCGGCCTTGACGAATTCGTCGACCTGCGGAGACGGCCTAAGTGGCGTGAGCCCTGCGCCGCCCTGCAACTCGTACTCGCCCTGCGGGCCCGGAGAGGTGATGAACTTGGCGAACTCGATCGCTTTCTCCTCAACGCCGGTATCCTTGAACACCACAAGGCTGTCGGTGATCAGCAGCGTGCCCTCGCCCTTGGCCGAAGGGCCGAGCGGCAACGGCGCTACACCCCAATTGAGCTTCGTTTCCTTCAGTCGGGCGGCAGCTCCGGAGCCCGACTGGATCATGCCGACCTTCCCGTCTAGGAAGATGGCGCGGATTTCGTTCTGCTCGTAAGCCGTGGCCCCCTCAACGGAAAAAGGAGTGATGTCCTTGTAGGCCTGCAGGGCGGCAAGGACTTCCGGGCTGTCGATGGCGATATTGTCACCGTCGATGACCTTGCCGTTATTGGTGTAAACCCAGTGCATGAACTGGTGCATCGTGTTGTCGAAGGTCTTGGCCGGAAGTCCGTAACCCGCAATGCCCGTCTTTTCCTTGATCTGCTTGGCGAAGGCGATCTCTTCGGCCCAGGTTTTGGGCGGGACTTCCGGATCGAGGCCGGCCTGTTTGAAAAGGTCCTTGTTCCAGTAGAGCGCCTTGGTCGAAAAGGCGATGGGCACGCCCCACTGCGTTCCCTCGAACGTCACCGTGTCGACGATATTCGGATAGTAGCCTTTCTTCTCGTCCTCGCTCATCGGGAACGGAACGATCAATTCGTTTTCGGCGAATTCCTTGAGTGCGCGAGATCCGACATAGGCCATGCCGACCGGAGTGCCGGCCACGGCAAGCGTTGTCGCCTTGTCCTGGCACTGGGCCCAGCCGACGACTTCGGGCGTGACCTTCCAGCCCGGGTTCTTCCCCTCCCATTCCTTGATGTATTTCTCATGGATGGGATCGATCGTGTCGCCGCAATAGATCCAGCTGATCTCCTGGTCCGCGGCCTGTGCGGCGATACTGCCGAGGGCGGTCGATCCGAGCAGCGCAAGCGTGAGAAAGGTAGCTTTGTAAGCAATGGTCACTGATGAAACTCCCCTGTTCTTGATGGTTGCTTATTGTTTCACCGCGCCGGCGGTCAGGCCGCTGACGAGATAGCGTTGAAGGAAGAAGATCACGATCACGGCCGGAGCGATGCCGACGAAGCTTGCCGCCATCAGCTCATTCCAGACCACCTCCTGCCGGCCGAAATAGGCGAAGAGGCCCACGGGCAGCGGCATGTACTCGCTTTTTGAGTTGAAGGTCAGCGCGAAGATGAACTGCTGGGCATAGGAGCCGATGAAGGTGGTGATCGCCACGACCGTGATACCCGGCATTGCGATCGGCAGGATCACCCGGCGAAGCGTGTAGAAGTGGCTTGCACCGTCGACGAAGGCTGCCTCGTCCAGCTCGCGCGGGATGCGCATTATGTAGGTGCGCAGAAGCCAGATAGCAGAGGGAATCAGGAAGGCGACACCCGGCACGATCATGGCGAAATAGGTATTCAGCACGCCGAGGCTGCGCATCAGCCGAAAGAGCGGGATGAGCAGCACGGCGCCCGAGAACATGTTGACCGCCAGGAAAGCGGCGAGCAGCGCCCCGCTGCCGCGGAACCTGAAGCGCGCAAAGGCATAGGCCGCCGGCACTACCAGCGCCAGCACGACGGCTGTCACGATGGTGGAAATGAAGAAGGAGTTGAAGATATAGCGGGCGAAGCCCGGCACGCTCACCCACATGGTGCGATAGGCCTCGAAGGAACCGTTCTCCGGCCAGAAGCGGTAGGGAGAGGAAAAGAGGCGGCTCAGCGGCTTCAGGGACACGAGGAAACCTTCGACGAAAGGCGCGAGGATGAAGGTCAGGAAGATGAAGATGCCCGCATAGATGCCGACGAGCTCGTACCAGCGGTAGCGGTTGATCATCGCGGGCTGGCTCATCTGCTTTCTCCCGTGGCAAGGCGGTGCGTGACCCGGAAATAGGCGATGCAGAAGATCGACAGGAAGATGCAGATCAGCACTGCGCGCGCCGCGCCCTCCCCGTATTTCTTCGAGCCGATCGCGGTCCGGTAGGTGTCGATGATCATCGTCGTCGTGTCGCCGTTCGGTCCGCCCTGGGTCAGGATCCAGATGATGTCGAACGAATTGAAGGTAGCGATCAGCGACAGCATCGACATGGTGATCATGGACGGCACGAGGAGCGGCAGGGTTATTCGGCGGAAGCGGTAGAAGCGCCCTGCTCCGTCGGTCCAGGCGGCCTCGTAGAGATCCTGCGGGATCGCCTGCATCGAGGCGAGCATGTAGAGCGTCACCAGGGGCACGCCGATCCAGACATCGGTGATGATGGTCGCCCAGAAAGCGGTGGAGCCATGCGCCAGGAAGGCGACAGGACCGTCCACCAGGCCCCAGTTCTGGAGCATGCCGGAGATCATCCCGAACTGGCCGTTATACATCCAGCCCCACATGAAGATGCCGATCGCCATGGGTACGATCCACGGCGGCATGGTGAGCACGCGAAACAACGCCCGCCCCGGCACTGCGGTGTTCAGCATCACCGCACCGAATGTGCCGATGATCATCTTGATCGTTACCGAGAAGGCGGTCCAGACGAAGGTGCGGAGGATCACTTCCGCGAAGGTGGCGTTGAAGATCTTGTCGTAATTGGCAGTGCCGACCCATTTGGTCGTCTTCTTCAGCGAGGCATCGGTGAAGGACAGAACGAAGGTGTCGACCAGCGGATAGGCGACGATAACCGTCACGTAGAAGACGGCCGGAAGGAGCAGGATCCAGGCGAAGATGATCGTGCTGCGCCGAACGCTCATCCCCTCCCCCTCTCAAGCCGCACGGGCATGCAGGGCTTCATCGAAGCGGTCCCAGAGCGGCCGGAGATCGACGACCGTCCTCTTCATCCGCGCCTCGTCCATGGACAGCGCCAGAATGCCCGCCTCCAGCGCATCGAGCGGCGAGACCGGCAGCGGACCGCCATCCCGCACATGCGCGATGATCTCGGCCGCCATTTGCTCGTCGGCGCCGTAGTGTTGCGAAAGCGCCGTCTCCTTGGCGTAGCGCTTTTCCACGACCTTCCTGCCCGAGAGCACCTCGTGCACGTCGAGGTAACCGCGAATGAAGTCGCCTTCCGCCATGCCGCGCGATCCGACGACGCAAAAGCGGCGGAACTGGTCCGGCACGTTGAGGTTGGTGTGGAAGTTCATCGCGACGCCGTTGGCATATTCGATGATGGCGACCTGATAGTCGATGATGTCGCCGTCACTGTCGAATACCTTGTCGGAACCGAGCCAGCCGCTCGGCTTGCGGTGGAAGAGCTGCAGGTCGTTGACGCCGTCGCGGCTGGGGTCATTGTCGGGAATGAAGCTCTTGCGGCCGCCGAAACTGGCGACGCGTTCCGGGCGCGCGCCGACCACGCCGTTGTAGAGATCGAGGTCGTGGCAGCATTTCTCGAGCATGAAGCTTCCGGCATAGCGCCCATAGCGGCGCCAGTCGCGCATGAAGAATGCGCCGTGATAGGGCTCTATGTGCTCGGCGGCTTCGATCGAAACCACATGACCGAGCGTTCCCGCGGCTTGCGCGGCGCGCAGGTCACGATAGAGCGGCGCATAACGCAGCACGAGGCCGACCATCAGCCGGTCGGGCCCGTGTTTCGCAAGCAGCGCCGCAAGTTCCAGGCTCTGCTCGATCGTGCTGACGATCGGCTTCTCGCAGAAGACCTTGAGCCCGGCCTCGAGGCCGATGCGGATATGATCGAGGTGCATATGGTTCGGCGAGCCGATCATAAGGAGGTCGAGCTTTTCACCGGCGATCAGCTCTTCAGGCGTGGCATAGGCTCTGCCGGGGGAAATGCCTTTCTCGGTAAGCGTGGCAAGGCCGGCCGGCTCGGGGTCCACGTAACCCGCGATCTCGAAGGCTTCGTCGATCGCCTTGAAGACATAGCCCAGGTACCCCAGACGGAATCCGAGTCCGATTATGCCGACTTTCATGCTCACGCTGTTCCCTTATCGACGTAATTATTTTTCGCAGACTGGGACAGATTTTTCATTGCGTCAACAAAAAATCGGAAAATTCGCCAAATTGTGAAATTCATTTTCACGCTAGCGTAAAGCATAGCCCGCGCGGCGAGCCAATCAGGTAGCGACCTAAGCGTTGAAGAGGGAAATTACCCGTGGCAGGCCAGCATTCCAATCCGCCCAAGCTCCATCACTTCGAACCGCTTTAGATGCCTCCTGCTGTTTGATGATGATATAATTGACTATTCGTGTTCAGGCGAGTGGATAGGTCCGCGGGACGATGATGGGCTTGCCTGAACTGTGGATTTCCGGCCTGCGGTGAGGCGTCACCGGAATGTCGCCGCCGAGGAACGAAAAGGCACTGGTCGGGTGTGGATGGCCACATCGGGGTGAACCCATGGAACGACGCGACAAGGAACGCGACAAGGAACAGGAGAACCTTTCCCGGCTCGAACGGGCCGCGCAACAGACTGCTGATCCCAAAACCATGCAACAGAAGGCGAAAAGGCCCGAGGAAAAATATCGCTGGAGCCTTCGCAAGGAGGACCTACGGTGGACGGTTGGCTTCGCTGCCGCTGCCTTGCTGCTCTTTGGCATCCAAGTCCTGATCAATTGGCGCTTGGATTGGCTTGACGCGCCCTTACGCCTCCGCGTGATGAATTACGTCAAGGGCGGCCTTCTCATTTTCATCATGCTGACCGTTGCGAATGTTATTGAAGTCTTTCTCATTAGCCGAATTCCCAACCGAGTCTCGCGTTTCAATCTGAAACGGATTTTTCGACTGGTCGTTGTGGTCGCGATCGTCTTCGTGGCGATTTCAGTCTTATTTGTAAACTGGTATGCCGCGGTCGTTTCGCTCGGCCTGATTTCACTGATTCTCGGCTTTGCGCTGCAAATGCCGATCTCCAGCTTCATCGCGTGGATTTATATCCTGGCCAGGGCGCCATATCGCGTTGGCGACCGAATTCGCATCGGCGATGCCCATGGCGATGTCATCGATGTCAGCTATCTTGATACGACCCTGTGGGAATTCGGCGGCGAGTACCTTTGGACCGATCATCCGAGCGGACGCATCATCAAGTTTCCGAACTCCACCGTGTTTGAGACGCCGGTCTTCAACTATTCCTGGCCGTTGTTTCCCTACGTCTGGAACGAAATCAAGTTCCAGCTCGCCTATGAAAGCGATCTGGAATTTGTGGCTCGGACGATGAGAGAGGTCGTGGAAGAGCAGGTCGGCGACATCATGAGCCAAAAGGTGAAGATCTATAAGCACATCCTATCGAATACGCCGGTGGACGAGCTCGAAGTGAAGGAGCATCCCGTGGTTCATTTTCGCGTGAGCGAAAACACCTGGCTCGAGGCAATCGTGCGCTATCTCGTGCCGCCGAAGGAAGCGGGGCGCACCAAAACACGCTTGATCAAGGAAATGCTGGCGCGAATGAACGCAGAACCCGATCGCGTCCTGTTTCCGAAGAGCAATTTGAGGTGAACGTCCGCACGTCTTTCCGGGGAAAACATTTCGGCCGCGAGGCGCTTCAGATGCGTGCTCGACCGGCGAATGCCCGTTCAAGTCCCTGGAGCGCATCGTGCATGAGGACGGCAAGCGCTCCAACGATCAGGCCCCCCTGGAGAACAAAGGCGATGTTGTTGGACTGAAGCCCGGCGATGATGACTTCGCCAAGTGTCTTAGCCGCAACCGTCGAGCCGATCGTCGCCGTCGCGAGGCTGATCACGACGGAAAGGCGGATGCCCGTCAGAATCACCGGCAGCGCCAGCGGAAGCTCGATCCTGAAGAGCCGCTGGCGGCCGGTCATTCCCGCGCCGCGTGCTGCCTCCATCACGGTCGGCGGCAGGGTCGTCAGACCCGTCAGGGCATTTTCGAAGATCGGCAGAAGGCCGTAGAGGAAAAGGGCGATCAGGGTCGGCTTTTCACCGAAGCCGTAAATCGGAACCGCAAGCGCGAGGACCGCCACCGGCGGGAAGGTCTGTCCGATGTTCACCAGGCTGCGCGAGAGCGGCAGAAACTCGGCGCCAGCCTTCCGCGTAACGATGATCGCCAGCGATACGGCAACGATGGTTGCGGCCACGGTCGCGGCGAACACAGTTCTCAAGTGCAGGACCGTCAGCCAGAACAGGCTGCCCTGGTTGTAGACCGCCGGCGTGTTCTCCTGCACCAAAGGTTTCAGCAGCGGCTCGAACCAGGCGGGCTGCACCAGGAAAGCAAGCAACAGGGCGAGCACGGTGAGCCGGAACAGATTGGGCAAGGTGACCATCACTGCCGCCTCGCCGCACGCTTCACGATCGCTTCGAGTGTGATCTTGCCCAGGATCGCGCCGTCCGCCGCCGCGACCGGCAGTGCCGAACGGCCCGTCCACAGAAGCTCCGACAGCGCGTCGCGCTGGCTGAGAACCTCCGGAACCGGCCGGCCCTCGGCCGAGCCGGGCTCGACCGCTTCGCCGACCGTTTCGATGCCGAGCAGCCGGAATGGACGCTCGCTGGCGCCGACCAGTGTCTCGACGAAGGGCGTGGCGGGCCTGACGAGCATTTCGGCGGGCGTCGCATATTGCACCACCTTGCCCTTGTCCATCACCGCGATCCTGTCGGCGAGGTGGAAGGCCTCTTCCATATCATGCGTGACGAGGATGATCGTGGTGCCGAAATGTTTCTGGATGGCGGCAAGGTCGTCCTGCGCCTTGGCGCGGATGATCGGATCGAGTGCGCCGAAAGGCTCGTCCATCAGGAGCACGTTGGGCTCCGCCGCGAGCGCCCTTGCAACGCCCACGCGCTGCTGCTGCCCGCCGGAAAGCTCGTGGGGGTAGCGCGGTCCGAATTCCGAGGGATCGAGCTGGAACAGCTTCAGCAGCTCCTCGACCTTGGCATCGATGCGGGCTTTCTCCCAGCCGAGCAGCGTCGGCACGGTCGCGATGTTCTGCGCGACCGTCCTGTGCGGGAAGAGTCCGTGGCCCTGAATGGCGTAACCGATGCGCCGGCGCAGCTCGAAACCCGGAATCGACCGATTGTCCTCGCCGTCTATTTTGATCGTCCCGGCCGTCGGCTCGACGAGGCGATTGATCATCCTGAGGAGCGTCGTCTTGCCGGAGCCGGAGGTTCCGACGATGACGGTGACCGTATGCGGCGCGACCGTCAGCGACACGTCGCTCACGACCGTCGTATCGTCATAGCGCTTGGATATTTCCTCGATTTCGATCATGCGGCGTTGCCTCTGCTGCGGTTCGGCATGGTCATCTCGATGAGGGCGTCGAGCACGATCGCGGCGGTGAAGGCCAGCACGACGGTCGGAATGGCACCGAGCAGCACCAGGTCCATCGCCGTCTGACCCACCCCCTGGAAAACGAAAACCCCGAAACCACCGCCGCCGATAAGGGCGGCGATCGTCGCAAGCCCGATGTTCTGCACCAGCACGATGCGGATGCCGGTCAGTATCACGGGAAAGGCCAGCGGAAACTCGATCGCGACGAGGCGCTGCCGGTCCGTCATGCCGATGCCCCGCGCCGCATCGTTGGCCGCGTGCGGCACGCCGGCAAGCCCGACGACCGTGTTGGCGACGACAGGCAGCAGGGAGTAGAGGAAGAGCGCAACGAAAGCAGGGGCGGCACCGATGCCGCGGATGCCGATCGCCGCGGCTCCCGGAACATTCGCCGCGACCCAGCCGAGCGGCGCGATCAGAATGCCGAAAAGTGCAATGGACGGGATCGTCTGGATAGCGTTCAGGACATTGAGCACGCCGGCCCGCAGCCGTTCGACGCGGTGACAGAGAATGCCGAGCGGCAATCCGACGACGGTCGCCGCGGCAAGCGAGCCGAGCGCCAACGTCACGTGGCGGCCCGCCTCGGCCCAGAACAGGTCGGCGCGGTTGGCATATTCCTTCATGATCGAAAGATCATCCCAGCGGCCGGCGACGAGCATTCCCGCGGCAAGAACGAGAACCCCTGCGAATACGAGAAGCCGCAGACCAGGCCCCGGATTAAGGCGGGTCAAGGCGTCCGTGAGCAACAGCGAGAAGGCGAAGACCAGTACCCAGAAGCCGGAAGCCGGAGACACGCGTGCAAAGCTGTTGTCCGGCGGCGTCAGGTGATCGGCCGCGACCCCGATCAGAAGGGCGAGGGCTGTCAGTGCAGCCAGTGCGACGGCCATCCGCAAGAGGCGCGGCGTCCTCAGAAACGCGACGGCGGCGCCGGCGACCGCGAAGGTAAGCAGCCCGTAGCCGAGCGGCGGAGGGAGAGCCTCCAGGATTGCCCGCGCTTCGCCCTGAATTATCCGGTTTGCGCGAAACGTCGCGAAAGGCGCAAGGAGCGCGCCATAGAGGACAAGGATCGCGATGATCAGGCCGAGCTTGTCGAAACGGAAGGCCAAGCGTTCCTTTTCCTGGATGATGCCAATCGCCATTCAGCCGTCCGTTCGACGCAGGATGAGGGGGAGGCGCGGTCGAAGTCTTATCGGACCAGCGCCCTTCCCCGGCGTCAAGCTATTTCAGAAAGCCGTTCGCCTTCAGGAAGTCCTCGGCAACGGCCTTGGCCGACTCGCCACCGACCTGCACGCGGCCATTGAGCTCCTGCAGGGTGGTGAGGTCGAGCTTTTCGAAGACGGGCTTCAGGATCTCTTCGATCGCCGGATTTTCCTTGAGAACCGCCTCGCGGATGATCGGCGCCGGCTGATAGACCGGCTGGACGGCCTTGTCATCCTCGAGGACCACGAGACCGGAGGGCGCTATGCCTCCATCGGTGCCGTAGACCATTGCAGCGTTGGCGCCGTTGGTCTGGTTTGCCGCAGCCGCGATCGTTGCGGCGGTATCGCCGCCCGAGAGCGTGATGAGCTGTTCCGGTTTCAGCTTGAAGGAATAGGTTGTCTGGAAGGCAGGCAAGGCTGCAGCGGAGTTGACGAATTCGGACGAAGCCGCAAGCACGACCTCGCCGCCGTCAGAAACATATTTGCCGAAATCGGAAAGCGTCTTGAGGTTGTTCTTCTCGGCGACATCCTTGCGCAGCGCGATCGCCCAGGTGTTGTTGGCCGGCGACGGCGTCAGCCAGACGATCTTGTTGGCGTCATAGTCGAGCTTCTTCGCCTCTTCATAGGCTTTCGCCGCATCCTTCCAGGCCGGATCATCGGCCTTCTCGAAGAAGAAGGCGGCGTTGCCCGTGTATTCTGGATAGATGTCGATCTCGCCGGCGACGATCGCCTTGCGCACGACAGGGGTGGCGCCGAGTTGCACGCGGTCCGTCGTCTTGATGTCGTTGGCGTTCAGAACCGAGAGGATGATGTTGCCGAGAACGCCGCCCTCCGTATCGATCTTCGAGGAAACGACGACGTCGGCTTCGGCAGCCGCAGTGGTGAGTGCAAGCGCAATGGCGGCACCGATCAGTGTCCTGGTGAAGTTCAGTCGCATGATTGTCTCCCTCGGTTTTGACCTCGAATTTTGATCACGCTTTCCGCGCTGCGTCCGGCCAAGACGTTCCATATATGTCAGTTTTCCGAAAAAAATCGAGCTCAAGCTGTCTGCATTTGAGATCCCATCCCTTTCCGCCCCCGGTTCAAGCCGCACTCGTTGCGGTAAATGCGCATTGCAATCGGACGTAATGTGGACCACTCTTCCGCCCGGCGCCAGCATCTCCTCGGGGGTTGTCATGAACAAGCATTTCGATGCGATCATCATCGGTGCCGGCCAAGCGGGACCTTCACTCGCCGGACGGTTGTCGGATGCGGGCAAGACCGTTGCGCTGATCGAGCGCAAGCTTTTCGGCGGCACCTGCGTCAATACCGGCTGCATGCCGACCAAGGCGATGGTCGCGAGCGCCTACGCGATCCACACCGCACGACGTGGAGCCGAATACGGCATGACGACAGGACCCGTCTCGGTCGATTTCGCTCGCGTCATGGCGCGAAAGGAAAAGGTCCGGCTCGATGCCCGTTCAGGAGTCGAGAAGTGGCTCAAGGGTATGAAGAACTGCACCGTCTTCGAGGGCCACGCCCGTTTCGAAGGTCCGCGGGAGGTCCGCATCGGCGACGAACTGATTTCGGGGGAGCGTATCTTCATCAATGTAGGCGGCCGCGCCGCGGTTGCCGATCTGCCCGGCGTGGACGAGGTTCCCTATCTCACCAACAGTTCGATCATGGACCTTGCCGAGCTGCCCGAACATCTCGTCGTGGTGGGCGGCAGCTATATCGGGCTCGAATTCGCTCAGATGTTCCGCCGCTTCGGCTCCGACGTCACCGTCATCGAAAAGGGCGCGCGGCTGATCGGGCGGGAGGATCCGGAGGTTTCCGACGCGATCCGCGAGATCCTCGAGAACGAGGGCATTCGAGTTCGCACGAATGCGGAATGCATCCGCTTCTCGAAACAAGCGGACCGCATAGCCGTGGGCGTGGATTGCACGTCGGGCGAGCCGGAGGTGACCGGCTCGCATGTGCTGCTTGCCACCGGCCGCCACCCCAATACGGATGATCTCGGCCTGGACAAGGCGGGCGTGAAGACCGACGAACGGGGCTATATCGAGGTCGACGACAGCCTGCGCACCAATGTTCCGCATATTTTCGCAATGGGAGACTGCAACGGCCGCGGCGCCTTCACGCATACCTCCTATAACGACTTCGAGATCGCCGCCGCGAATCTCATAGACGACGATCCGCGGCGTGTGAGTGACCGCATCCAGACCTACGCGCTCTATATCGACCCGCCGCTCGGCCGCGCCGGCATGACCGAAACCGAGGCCCGCAAGAAGGGACACAAGCTCCTGATCGGGACGCGTCCCATGACAAGAGTCGGCCGCGCGGTCGAAAAGGGCGAGACGCAGGGTTTCATGAAAGTCATCGTCGATGCGGAAACCAGGGATATCCTCGGCGCATCGATCCTCGGCACGGGCGGCGACGAGGCGATTCAGAGCATTCTCGACGTGATGTATGCGAAGAAACCCTACACGATGATCACCCGTGCGGTGCATATCCACCCGACCGTGTCCGAACTCATCCCCACGGTGTTCGGAAATCTGACGCCGGCCTAGGGTCGGGGGATTGCCCCTCATCCGCCTGCCGGCACCTTCTCCCCGCAGGCGGGGGCGAAGGGGACCCGCGGCCCCGCCGCGAAGTCTCGGTGACGTTGAGCGAAGGTGTTGCCCCTTGTCCCTTCTCCCCGTCAGAACGCGTCAGAACGGGGAGAAGGTCGCGGCAGCGGGATGAGGGGCCGCCTCCGGCCTGTTGGGCTTATGTAGAACGCGATCCTGCGCAGGCGCCGTCAGACGTTTTCGCTGAACCACCTCAGCGACATGCAGGAAAGCCCCGCATCGATCTTGCCTATTTCCGTGGTCTTCAACGGCACGACCCTGTAGCCGGCTTTGTCGAGCATCTCGATCGTCCTGGGAAAATCGGAGCCGACCAGGACGACGTCGTTGACGCGCAGCGCGTTTGCCGCCGGCTCTTCTCCCTCCGGAATGATCATCTGCCTGAATCTCTCGAAGACGCCGGACCGCGCCAAGCGATCGGTGGAAAGGATCGTCTCGTCGTCGAGCAGTGAGCAGTCGGTCTTGAAATGCAGGACGCCCTCCGGGGTCGCGACGACCTCGCTCTTGCGTCCGAGCTTTTCGAGGCAGGCCTGCAGCGCCGCCGCACCGGTCCTGTCGGTTCGCGCCGACAGGCCGATCATCACGCTTTCGCGCGTCGTCAGCACGTCGCCGCCATCGGCATAGCCTTGCGGCAGGTCGATCACCGTCTCGAACATGTCACGCAGCGTCGGCGCGATTTCCTCGACTTCCTTGACGCGCGTGGACGCTCCCGGCCGAAGCAGGACCGCTCCCTCCGTGAAGACCAGGGCAGGGTCCTCCACGAAAATCGAGTCCGGAAAGGTTTCGAGCGCCGGCAGGACCGTAACCTTCACGCCGGCATCGCGCATCGCCTCGACATAGGAGTCGTGCTCGGCCTTCACTCCCTCATAGGTGGGGCTGCCGCGATCCTCCGCGCGCAAGCCGTTGACGACCGATCGTGACGGCGAGCGCACGATGATGGAATTGAATTGATAGGCCGGTCGCGTCATTGCTGACTCTTCTCCCTCTGTTTGGTTTTATTTAAGCAGACACTGTGCTTACGAAATTCGGACTGCCGCGCAACGTGTTGCTGACCGTGCAGATCTCCTCCTCCGCCGCCTCCATGATGGCGTGGCGCACGGTGTCGTCGAATTCGCCTTTGATAACGAAGGCGATGTCGAAGCGCGCGACCCGCGACGGTTCGTCATGGGCCTTCTCACCGGTTACCTTGACCGAAACTTCCAAGAGCCGGTCGAGCACGCCGAAACGGCTCGCGGCAATGCGTGCGCTGAGCACCAGACAACTCGCGAGCGATGCATAGAGAAGGTCGAGCGGACCGAATCCCGGCTGCGAAGGACTGGTGACGATATCGAGTTCGCCGCCGGTCAGCGATGTCACATGCGGAAAGCCGGTGCGGCCGACTATGGCAGTCGCGCCTGTTTCCCGCGTCCTTACTTTGAGCTCGGCCATGGGCGTAACCTCGCGCGGCTCAGACGTTTTCCGGCGGAACGACGCCCTTGGTGAAAAGAAAGCAGCCGTAGAAACGCGTTTCACCGGTGGTGATGACGCAGTAGGCCTTCTTTGCTTCCTCGTAGAAAGCAAAGCGCTCGATGCCGTACATCGGAGCGGACTTCCCTTCGGCGTGGTCGATCTCGGCCTGCACCTCGCGCTGCACCGCCGGGACCTCGTCCGGCGCCCCCATGACTTCCATGCGCCCGGCCGAGGGCTGAAGCGGCGTATCGAGGGGTAGGACCGAAAGGATCGCCCTTGCCGCGCGCGCCGAAGAAACATTGTCGATGTGCAGCAGTTTGCCGAGCGTGGTCTGCCGGGCGATGGCATCCGACGGGAAATTGGTATCGGAAATCACCAGCGTGTCGCCATGGCCCATCGATCGCAGCGCGTGCAGCACATCGGCATTGAGAGCCGGGTCGATATTCTTGAGCATTCCTGTCTTCCTCCACTGCTAAGCGCCGTCGCATCAGGCCGTTTCTGGCGCGCGCCGTCAACAGCCTGTCGCTCTTTCTCCACGCTTCCGATGGGACGAGCACCCGCTCGTCCAAGAGCGAGAGGCTATTCGCCGTAGGGAATCCAGATGTTCTTGACGTCGACCGCTCGCCGGAGGAACGCCTGTCCTTCGGCGGCCAAGCGATCCGTCCAGTCGATCGCCTTGCCGTAATCCACGAAGGTACGCTTGAGGTTGCCGACGGACAGCTTCTCGACGAGCGTTGAAAGTTCGGGCGAGCCGAACGCCCAGAGCGCGTCCACGTCGTTGTGCGCGGCGAGTGCCTTGGCGAGTTCGATCGCAGATCCGGTGACGATGTTGATGACGCCGGACGGCACGTCCGAGGTCTCGAGGACCGAATAGAAGTCGGTCGCGGCGAGAGGATGCGCTTCGCTCGGCACGGCGACCACCCGGTTTCCGACTGCAATCAGCGGCGCCACGAGACTGACAAGCCCGAGCAGCGGCGCTTCCGGGGGGCAGATGACGCCGACGACGCCCTGGGGTTCCGGCATGGCCAGTGCTACGCCGCGCAAGGGCGGCTGGTGCACGGTGCCCTCGTATTTGTCCGCCCAGGCTCCGTAGCTGAACAGCCGGGCGATCGAAGCTTCGACCTCCGTTCGGGCATTGGCTGCCGAGGCCCCGGTCATGGCAGCGATGCGGTCGGCGAATTCCGCCCCACGGCCGCTCAGGTTCTCCGCGATGTAATAGAGGATCTGGGCGCGGTTATGCGCGGTTGCCGAAGACCAGCCCGAGGCGCCCCGCGCCGCAACGACGGCATTGCGGATATCCTTGCGGTTGCCCTCGCCGACTTCGCCGATCACCTTGCCTTTCGGGGAAAGCACAGGCCGCGAATAGTTCCCGTCCGGCCGCGCCTGCTTGCCGCCGACGAAGAGCTTGGCAGTGCGGTCGAGCGCCGGAACGGCGAAATCACCGGCGGCCGGCTTCGAGGCCGGCAAGCCGTATTCGGGTCGCAGCTTGCGCCCCATCCAGGCCTTCGGCTTCAGATATTCGTAGCAGCCCTCCCGCCCGCCTTCGCGGCCGAAGCCGGACTCGCGTTTTCCGCCGAAGCCGCTCGACGCGTCGAAGAGGTTGGTCGCATTGACCCAGACGACGCCGGCCGCAAGCTTGGCGGCAACATGCAGGGCAAGACCGATCGTTTCGCTCCAGACGCTCGCGGCAAGGCCGTAGCGGCTATGGTTTGCAAGCTGGATCGCCTCCTCCGGCGTGCGGAAGGTCATCGATACCGCCACCGGCCCGAAGATTTCCTCGGTCGCGACGACGGAAGTCGGCTGGACCCCGGTCAACAGCGTCGGGCGAAAGAAGCTGCCGCCCTTCGGCAGTTCGATTTTCGGCTGATGCAGAGATGCGCCTTCGGCGACGCCCTTCGCCACCAGCTCTTCGATTCGCTGCAGTTGCACTGGCGCGACGATCGCCGCCATATCGATTGCCTTGTCGAGCGGATGACCGACGCGGAGCGTTTGCATGCGTCGCTTCAGGCGATCATGAAAGACCGGCGCCACGCCCTCCTGCACCAGAAGGCGTGAACCGGCGCAGCAGACCTGGCCCTGATTGAACCAGATCGCATCCACGACGCCCTCGACCGCCGCATCGATATCGGCATCGTCGAAGACGATGAAGGGCGACTTGCCGCCAAGTTCCAGCGTCAGCGATTTGCCGCTCCCCGCTGTCTTCTCGCGGATGAGGCGTCCGACTTCGGTCGAGCCGGTAAAGGCGATCTTGTCGATATCCTCGTGCTCGACGATCAGGGCCCCCGTCTCGCCCTCGCCCGTCACCACGTTCAGCACGCCCGGGGGGAGGCCCGCTGCGGCGGAAAGCTCCGCGAAGAGCAGCGCCGTCAAGGGCGTGAACTCCGCCGGCTTCAGGATGACGGAATTGCCGAGCGCCAGCGCCGGCGCAACCTTCCAGGCGAGCATCAGGAAGGGGAAGTTCCAGGGGATGACCTGTCCGACGACGCCCACGGGCACCTGGTCGGCGAATTCCGTCTCCTGCAGCTGTGCCCAGCCGGCATGATGATAGAAGTGGCGAGCGGCAAGCGGAATGTCGATGTCGCGCGTTTCCCGGATCGGCTTGCCGTTGTCAAGCGCTTCGACGACCGCGATCAGGCGCGCATGGCGCTGGATCAGGCGCGCGAGCGCATAGAGGTGCCGGGCGCGGCCATGTCCGGAGAGCTTTGCCCACGAGCCCTGCGCCTTGCGCGCCGCCGCCACCGCCGCGTTCACGTCGTCGCGCCCGCCATGTGCGATTTTCGCGAGCAATTTGCCCGTTGCCGGCTCGAACGTGTCGAAGGACTTGCCTGAGGCTGAACCCACGAATGCGCCGTTTATGAAGTGGCCGAGCTTGCCTTCGTGCCGGGCGAGCCAGGCGCGCGCCTCGGTGTCGGCTTCGGGGGCCGGGCCATAGGACATTTCGTCGAAGAAAGTGGCAACGCTCATCTGATTATCCGATCGGGTGTCTGTTGAGGGCCGAATACGCGCCGCTGACATGATGTTCGAGTTGTCGCTCGATGTCGGCGAGCAGGCTCGACGCCCCGACGCGGAAAAGGTTGGGCTCGAGCCATTCCCGCCCAAGCTCTTCCTTCATGAGGAACTGATAGTTCAGCACATCCTTGGCGGCAGAGATCCCGCCGGCCGGCTTGTAGCCGACCTTGATTCCGGTTCGCTCCTCATAGGCGCGGATCATCCGGAGCATGGCGAGGGTGACGAGCAGGGTCGCGTTCACCCCTTCTTTTCCGGTCGACGTCTTGATGAAGTCGGCACCCGCCATCATGCAGACGAGCGAAGCCCGCGCGACGTTGCGAAGCGTCTTGAGATCGCCGGTCGCGAGGATAGCCTTGACATGCGCATCGCCACAGGCCGCACGGAAATCCCGCATTTCCTCATAGAGTGCCTGCCAGTTTCCGGTCAGCACGTGCTCGCGTGTGATGACGATGTCGATCTCCCGAGCACCATCGGCAACCGAGGACTTGATTTCCCTGAGCTTGACGTCATGTGGAACGAGACCGGCCGGAAAGCCCGTGGACACCGCCGCCACCGGAATGCCGGAACCCTCCAGGGCCTCCACCGCGGTCGAAACGAAGCGATGATAGACACAGATCGCCCCGGTCGTGATGCCTCGATCGCCCATGCCGAGCGCGTCGAGAATGTCCTGACGCACCGGCTGGCGCGCCTTGGCGCAGAGGCGTTTGACTCGCTCGGTCGTGTCGTCGCCGTTGAGCGTCGTAAGATCGATGCAGGTAACGGCTTTCAAGAGCCAGGCGGCCTGCGCATCCTTCTTGACGGTGCGCCGGCCAGGCAGCGTCTGAACGCGGCGCTCTGCCGCAGAGAGATTGACGCGCTGATCGAGCACCCAGGACAGGTCGAGCTCGACACCGTCATTGCGCGGCCAGTTGTGGCCCGCGCCGGCGGGGTGCACCGCCGCGCTTTTCCGAGCAAGGTCTTCCAACCGATTTCTCCCCTCTTCCCGGTACACCGGCGGCGCGCTCCAAAGAGCGAACGAAAGAATGTTAGATTTCTAACACAATGTTTGTAAAACGTCCATCATTTCTGTCGCCTGTCAAGGCGAGGTTGCCCGCTCTCATATCTTCAAGGCACAGACATCAAATCGCCGGCCAGCGCGGTTTCGCCGTCTTCCGTGATGAGGGACCGGAAAGCACCGGGTGGAGCAAAAAAAGCCGCCTTCAGCTTGCCGAGCTTGCTGCTGTCGGCGACGAGGTAATTCTCGCGCGCCAGCGAAATCACCTTCTGCTTGACCGGCACCTCGTGGAAATGAACGCAGGTCGCTCCCCTCGCCAGGTCTATCCCGGCCGCCGACAGAAAGGCGACATTGATGCCGAGCTGGTCGAGCGTCTCGATACCGGGCGCGCCGGAAAAGGAGGCCGACGACGGGTGATACACGCCGCCCAGCATCACCATGCGGAGATTTGCCTTGCGCGCCAGCCTTTCGGCCGTGTTCAGGGAATAACATATCGCCGTAATCGCGTAATCATCCGGTATCAGCTCTACCAGGTATTCGAGGGTCGTGCCGCAATCGATGAAAATCGTCTCATCGGGGCGAATGTGCCGGGCGGCATGAAAGCAAGCCTGCCGCTTGGCACCGGCGTGACTGTCGGCCGCGCGGGCGAGTTCGTAGGGCGCATCGCTCTCGATCCCGGCAGCCGGGACGATATGGCCGCCCAGATATCCGAACAGTCCAGGGTTGTCGGCGACATCACGGCGGACGGTCATTTCCGATACGCCGAGCAGCGCCGCCGCCTCTCTCAGATGCACGACCCGCCGCGCCGATAGCGCGTCGGACAAGGTGGCGATGCGTGTTTCCCTGCGGCTGGCCATGGCTCTTCCAAATTAGAAGGAAAGCATTTTGCGCAATGTTATTCTGTGAGAAATATCACAACATAGCCTCGACCCGCAAGCGATGCGCTGGGGCAAGGCCAGCCGGATCAGCTGGCTCATGAGCCCGTGCCCCAGGGCACACCCGGCGCCGCACAGCCGCAGGATGTCCCTGAACTCGCCGCTTCCTCGATTGACAACGCCCGGCGAAGGTTGAAAAAGTGATGTACAATCGAAGCGGCCAGCGTCGGGGGGACTTTTGTCTATGCGCGCGTTTCTCGGTCTTTCCACCCTTCTTTTCACACTCGTTTCCCTGGGGACGCCAGTCGCAGCGGCCGGGCCCGAACGCCGGATCGAGATTGCCAATGATGCCGACTATTTCGGCTTCGATCTGCGCACCGAGCAGAACGTATCGCTCGACCAATGCCAGAGTGCCTGCATCGCCGACCGTTCCTGCAGGGCCTTCACCTACAATCCAAAGGTGAAGTGGTGCTTCCTCAAGTCCGACTTCAACCAGTTGAACACGTTTACGGGGGCCATCGCCGGCAAGGTCGTCGAAACAGCCGCGGGCGAAGCCGACATCGGGGCACCGCCGCGCCTCGACTTCGTGTCGGACGATCTCCTGCAGCAGGCGCGCGATGTGAAGGCGAATCTCATTCTAGCCGACGACCAGCAGGGTTTCGGGGTCAACGGCCTGGTCGAGACGGCGCGCAGCGAATTGACGGCCGGAAACTTCGTCGCCTCCCTCAAGGCCTTCCGCGGCGCGCTTGCGATAACGCCGGAAGACAGCGCGCTGTGGCTGGAGACGGCTGAGGCTGCCAACCGGTTTACGGGCGGCACGGACATGGCGAGCGAAGCTGCCCTTGCCGCGCTCAACGGCTATCAACTGACGCGGACTGCGCAAAGTCGCGCGCATGCGCTCGCCACTCTCGCCCAGGCACTCGACAAGCTGCAGAACTATCGCGCCGCGCTTCAGTCCTACAAGGCGAGCCTTAAGCTCGTGCAGGCAAAGACGGTCGAGACGGCTTATCTCGACCTCAAGGCGCGGCAAGGCTTCCGGGTCACCGGCAACACGGTCGATGCAGACAGCGCCAGCCCCCGCGCCTGCGTCCAATTCTCCGAGCCGCTTCTGAAGAACGGTCCCGATTATTCCTCCTTCGTGACGCTCGATGGCGCCGCGCCGAAGGCGGTGGAAGCCAAGGGCAGCGAAATCTGCGTCGAAGGCCTGGCGCATGGCCAGCGTTACAAACTCGTGCTGAGGCAGGGCCTGCCCTCCTCGGTCGAGGAAATCATCGAGACGCCCGTCAGCCTCGACGTATACGTCAAGGATCGCGCGCCGATGGTCCGCTTCACCGGCGACAGCTTCGTTCTGCCCTCGACTGCACGGCGCGGCATTCCGATCGTCTCGGTCAACACGGAAACTGCCAAGCTCAAGCTCTACCGTATCGGCGACCGCAACATCTCTTCGCTGCTCACGAGCTCCCAGTTCCTCACCCAGCTCGACGGCTACAGCGAGGAACGCATCAAGGACGAGAGCGGCGAGCTCGTCTGGCAGGGCAGCATCGGAATCGAGACCGAGCTGAACAAGGAAGTGGTGACGAGCTTTCCGGTCGACGAGGCGCTGCCGCAGCGCAAGCCCGGCGTCTACGTGCTGACGGCGAGCTCGGGAACCGGGCTTACACAGGATTGGGACGCGCGCGCCACGCAATGGTTCGTCGTATCCGACATCGGCATGTCGACCTTTGCAGGCACCGACGGGCTTACCGTCTTCGCGCGTTCGCTTGCGAGCGCCAAGCCTCTTGCGGAAGTCGAATTGCAGCTGGTCGCGAAGAACAATGAGGTGCTCGGGACGGCGACGACCGATGCGGAAGGACGCGCAACCTTTTCCGCCGGACTGATCCGCGGCACGGCCAGTATGACGCCGGCGGCGATCACCGCCCGAAACGGTAGCGACGACTACGTGTTCCTCGACATGACGCGCGCCGGCTTCGACCTTTCCGACCGCGGCGTTACCGGCCGCGGCGCACCGGGCGCAATCGACGTCTTCGCCTGGACGGAACGCGGCATCTATCGCGCGGGCGAGACCGTTCATGCCGCAGCGCTCACCCGCGACGTAAACGGTGCCGCGATCGAGAAGTTGCCGCTGACCTTCGTTTTCCTGCGCCCGGACGGCGTCGAGGACCGCCGCCTCGTCAGCGACGGCGGCAAGCTCGGCGGGCACACGCTCGATCTGCCGGTCGCTGTAAATGCGATGCGCGGCACTTGGACGATGCAGATCTTCACCGATCCGAAGGGCTCTGCGATCGCCGAGAAGCAGTTCCTCGTCGACGATTTCGTGCCGGACCGCACCGAGTTCGACCTGACGAGCGAAGCAAAGGCGATCGCGGTCGGCACCCCGGTCGAAGTCGCCGTCGACGGACGCTATCTCTACGGCGCACCGGCGGCGGGCCTGACGCTTGAAGGCGAAATTGCCGTCAGGCCGACACGCCAGAGCGAAGCGTTCGAAGGCTATTTCTTCGGCCTCGCCGACGAAGAGGCAAGCGAGGACACGCGCCTGCCGCTGGAGGGACTGGAGCCGCTCGATGAAAACGGCAAGTCGGTTTTCCATGTCGATCTTGCCGAAGTCCCCGGAACGACGCAGCTGCTCAACGCCAGTGTGACAGTCCGCATGCGCGAGGCCGGCGGCCGCGCGGTCGAGCGCACGTTGACCCTGCCGGTGAAACCCGAGGGACCGATGATCGGCATCAAGCCGGAGTTCTCCGGCGATCTCGCCGAAAACTCGGTCGGGAAGTTCCACGTCATCGCCGTCGACGCGGACGGCACCAGAACCGCGATGCCGGGTCTCGCCTGGAAGCTGATCAGCGTTGAACGGAACTACCAGTGGTATCGCGACGGCACCGCCTGGAAATACGAGCCGGTCATCTTTACGAAACAGGTCGCGGCCGGCTCGGCCGACGTGACGGAGGACGGCGCCGAAATTTCCGTGCCGGTCGGCTGGGGGCGTTATCGGCTGGAGATCGAAGCGGCGACCCTCGACGGGCCGGCTTCGAGCGTCGAGTTCGACGCCGGCTGGTATGTCGAGGCCACCTCGACGGAGACCCCGGACGGGCTGGAGATCGCTCTCGACAAGGAGAGCTATGCGGTCGGGGAGACGGCAAAGCTCAAGGTCTCGCCGCGCTTTGCCGGCGAACTGCTGGTGACCGTCGGCACGGAGACCCTGGTGGCGACGAAGACAACGGCCATTGCCGAAACCGGCGGCGAGGTGGAACTGCCGGTGACGGCCGATTGGGGTACGGGCGCCTATGTCACCGCCACGCTTTACCGCCCGGGCGAAGCCCAGGAGAGCCGCATGCCCATGCGGGCGATCGGCATCAAGTGGCTCGCCGTCGATCCGGCGGACCGAAAGCTCGCCGTCAGCCTGGACGCGCCCGAGAAAAACGAGCCGCGCAGGCCGCTCGATATCGGCCTTCAGGTACGGGGCGCCGGCGCCAACGAAGACGCCTATGTCACGGTCGCCGCAGTCGATGTCGGCATTCTGAACCTGACGCGCTACGAGGCTCCGGATCCCGATGGATGGTATTTCGGTCAGAGGCGGCTCGGCCTCGAGATGCGCGATCTCTACGGACGATTGATCGACGGCTCGCTCGGCGCGACCGGCCGGCTGCGCACGGGCGGCGACGGCGGACAAATGCCGCTCCAGGGCAGTCCCCCGACCGAAAAGCTCGTCGCCTTCTTCTCGGGCGCCATCAAGCTCGACGCCGAAGGCATGGCGAACATGCGCTTCGACATTCCGCAATTCAATGGAACGGCGCGGATCATGGCGGTCGCCTGGACGAAATCCGGCGTCGGCCACGCAGTCAAGGACGTAGTCATCCGCGATCCGGTCGTCGTGACTGCGAGCCTGCCGAAGTTCCTGGCGCCGGGAGACCGCGCCGAAATGCGGCTCGATATCGCCAACACCGACGGGCCGGCCGGCGATTATCAGCTGCAGGTCAGGACCAACGGCCCGGTCACCGTCGAACAGACATCGGCCGAGACGGTGAACCTCAACGCCGGCGGCAAATCCGCTCTGGCTCTGCCGCTCGCCGGACAGTATGCGGGAGACGGTCTCGTCACCGTCAGGCTCTCGAACGCCGCCGGCCTGTCGCTGGAGCAGACGCTGAACATTCCTGTCCGCCCGGCAGCCCTGCCCGTCACTCAGCGCCATGTCGTCAATGTCGCCGCCGGCAGCAGCCTTACGGTGGACGAGCAATTGCTCGCCGACAGCCTCTTGCAGGGCGCCTCTGTCAGCCTCAACGTCACGCGCTCGGCCGCCTTCGACATCCCGGCGCTTCTGATGACGCTCGACCGCTATCCCTACGGCTGCGCCGAGCAGACGACGAGCCGTGCCTTGCCCTTGCTGTATCTCAGCGAGCTTGCCAAGCAAGCCGGGCTTGGCGACGACGAGGGCGTCAAAAAGCGCGTACAGGAGGCGATCTATCGGGTCCTTGCCTATCAATCTTCCGCCGGCAGTTTCGGCCTGTGGAGCCCCGACTCCGGCGATCTCTGGCTCGATGCATACGTCACCGATTTCCTTACCCGCGCGCGGGAACAGAAATTCGACGTGCCGGAACAATCGATGGTGCAGGCACTGGAAAACCTGCAGAACGCTCTGAGCTACGAGACCAACGTCAAGGACCGCGGCAACGAGATCGCCTATGCGCTCTATGTCCTGGCGCGCAACCGCAAGGCCGCGATCAGTGATCTGCGCTATTATGCGGACACGATGCTCGGCGATTTCCCGACCCCGCTCGCCAAGGCCCATATCGCCGCGGCGCTCGCGCTCTATGGCGATGCCCAGCGCTCGCAGGATATCTTCGCGGCCGCGGCCAACATGTCGACCGGGCTCGTCAAGGTCAGCCTCGCCCGCTCCGACTACGGCTCTTCGCTTCGCGACGGCGCGGCCGTGCTGGCGCTGGCGGCCGAGAGCCGGCCCGTGCCGCCGATCATTCCCGAGCTTTCCAGGGTCGTCGCCCGGGAGTGGCAGCAGGCGAGATACACGAGCACCCAGGAGCAAACCTGGATGCTCCTTGCCGCACGCGCGATCCAGGGCGGCGACGAGGACATGAAGATCGAGGTCAACGGCGCAGCGCGCACGGGCAGTTACGCCGCCCGCATGACCGGCGACGCTCTGATCGAGCACCCGGTCGTTATCCGCAACGAAGGCACCGACGCGGTCTCCGCCGTCGTGACGACGGTGGCGGCGCCGGCCCAGCCGCTCTCGGCCGGCGGCGAAGGTTTCACCATCGAGCGGAGCTATTACACGCTCGACGGAACGGCGGCTAATGTCAGCGAGGCCCGGCAGAACGAGCGCTATGTCGTGGTGCTGAAGGTGACCGAGAGCAACGACTGGCCGTCCCGGGTGCTCATCACCGATCTCCTGCCCGCCGGCTTCGAAATCGACAATCCAAGCCTCGTCGACAGTGCCCAGCTTTCGAATTTCGAATGGATCGGCGAAGTCGAGGCCGCCCATACCGAATTCCGCAGCGATCGCTTCGTAGCCGCCTTCGATCGTTCGACCGGCGACAACCGTGAAATCACGCTTGCCTATGTCGTGCGCGCGGTGACGCCCGGCACCTACGACCATCCCGCCGCGAACGTTGAGGACATGTACCGGCCGCAATTCTCAGCGCGCACGGCCACGGGCCGTATGGAGGTGCTGGCAGCTCAGTAGGACGCAGGACGATGTTTTCTCGGCGAAAATCGAACCGCAAAGGCATTGTGGCGGCTTCACGCGCCCCATCCAGACGCGGCCGGGCGATCGTCGCCGTATCACTCGCCCTAATCCTGGCCGCTCTCGCAGTCTTCACCCTAGAATGGGCCGACAGGGCCTTTCCGCCGCCCCTCTTCGAGGCCGAAACGGTCTCGGCCGAAGTTCTCGACAGGGACGGCCACCTCCTGCGCGCCTTTGCGACCAAGGATGGACTGTGGCGGCTGAAGACGACCGCGCAGGACGTCGATCCGCGCTTCATCGAGATGCTGATCGCCTATGAGGACCAGCGTTTTCGCGAACATCACGGGGTCGATCCGTTGGCGCTCGCTCGTGCCGCTGTGCAATTCATCACCAACGGCCGTGTCGTTTCCGGCGCTTCCACGCTCTCCATGCAGGTGGCGAGGCTTATCGAGCCGCGTGAGAGACGCACGCTTGCGGCGAAGCTCCTGCAGATGGCGCGCGCCATCCAGATCGAACGGCGCCTCGGCAAAAACGAGATTCTCGATCTCTATCTGACCCATGCGCCCTATGGCGGCAATCTCGAAGGCGTGCGTGCGGCAAGCCTCGCCTGGTTCGGGAAGGAGCCGCGCCGCCTCTCGGCGGCAGAGGCAGCACTGCTCGTCGCGCTGCCGCAACTGCCGGAAAAGCGCCGGCCCGACCGCAATCTTTCCGCCGCAGAATCGGCCCGCAAACGCGTGCTCGCCCGCGCCGCTGTCGCCAGAATCATTGGCGAAGGCGAGGCGGAGCGGGCGGCGATGACCGCCATGCCGACGCGGCGCCTGCAGCTTCCCGCCCATGCTGCCCATCTCGCCGAAGCGGCGCGACGGAACGATCCGGTGGGGCGCCGGCATCCGACGACGCTTAGCCGCAACATCCAACGCGGCCTCGAAGGCGTCGCACGTGAAGGTGCTGCAAGGCTCGGCCCCAAAGTGTCGGTCGCCATGGTCATGGCCGATATCAGGACCGGCGAGATCGTCGGCGAGGTTGGCTCGGCGGACTATTTCGATGCAAGCCGCTCGGGCTGGATCGACATGTCGCGGATCACCCGCTCCCCCGGATCGACGCTGAAACCCTTCATCTACGGTCTTGCCTTCGAGGAGGGGCTCGTTAGCCAGGAGACGATCATCGAAGACCGGCCGGCGGACTTCTTCGGCTACCGGCCACGCAATTTCGATATGAATTATCAGGGCGACGTCACCGTGCGCCAGGCGCTGCAACTGTCGCTCAACGTACCGGCGATCCGGTTGCTTGATGCCGTCGGTCCGTCGCGCCTGATGGTGCGCTTCCGGCGCGCCGACGTCAGGCCGAAATTGCCGCCCAATGAGGCGCCGGGGCTTGCGGTCGGCCTTGGCGGCGTCGGCATCACGCTTCGCGAGCTCGTGCAGCTCTATGCGGGCCTGGCGAACCAAGGCCGGCCGGTGCGCCTCGGCGACGGCATCGAAGGCCTCCGCGGTCCCATCGACGGCGAACCGCTCTTGTCGCCGGTCGCCGCCTGGCATGTCGCCGACATACTCTCGGACGTGCTGCCACCGGCGGGAAGCCGCCGGCACGGCATCGCCTACAAGACCGGCACCAGCTACGGCTATCGCGACGCCTGGTCCGTAGGCTTCGACGGCCGCTATGTGCTTGGTGTCTGGGTCGGCAGGCCCGACAATGGCGCGGTTCCCGGCCTGACCGGTTACGGTGCGGCGGCGCCGATTCTGTTCGAAGGGTTCGCCAAGGCGGGGATCGCTATCGCACCCCTGCCCGGCCCGCCTGCGGGAGCCGTCCGGCTTGTCCAGGCCGATCTGCCGATCAGCCAGCGACGGTTCTCGGTCACCGCGAACGGGCTGCTTTCGGCCTCGATCCGTGAAGCGGCGCCGCAAATCGTGTTCCCGCCGGAAGGCGCCCGCGTCGAGCTTGGCGCGCAAGGGGACGGCGGGATCACGCCCTTGACGCTGAAGCTTCAGGGCGGCCGGGCGCCCTTCCGCTGGCTTGCCAATGGCCGTCCGCTACCCGACGTGACCCGCCGGCGCGTCAGTCAATGGCAGCCGGATGGCGGCGGCTACTCGACGCTCACGGTCATCGATGCGCTGGGGCGTGCCGCCAGCGTTCGCGTCTTCGTCCAGTAAAACGACGTGGACGCCCCAACCGACGGCCGGTCCGCCCGCTTTTACGCCGTTTGCGCAGCCTTGACGGTATCGCGCTGCGGCTCGCGGGCCGGCGGCGCCATGACGAGCGGCATGCCCGCTTCAAGGCAAGCGGCGATGAAGGCTTCCCGCGCCACTGCCGCCGGCGTCATCCGGTTCAACGCTCGCCGACAGGTCCGCACCGCCCGCTCGTAGCGCTCGCCCTTCCTGAGCGGCCACTCGTTTTCCAGGAAGTCGAGGGCCTCGTAAACGGAGGCAAAAGTGTGCGTCAGACCGTTGGAAAGGCGCACGGTGAGAGGGATCGTCCAGGGGATCTCATTGAGAAGCATTTTTCCTCCTTTCCTATGCCGTCAATGAATTGCACGCCCGCCGCACGTTAACGAGTCAACGCAGCGCTGCGAGGTGCCATATTGATCTCTGCGCGTCTCGAAAACATATCGCGCTGAACAGATATTGGAGCGGAAAAGGTAAATTCAAGAACCCCGATTAGCAGCTTGGGCCCTCGTTCGATCGGCCGGTTTTTCGCCGCCTCCGGGGGTGGGGCGACGGACGAAAATCGATGTCCCGGGCCCCTTGAAACCCGGCTTCGAATGACTAAATCGGGTGCGAGAGCCGCCGGTAAGGGGCTCGCAGTCGAGGAGCTCCGTCCTCTTCGGCGCTCCTCATCGTCCATGTTGCTCAAGGAGGATATGGCTATGAGAACAAGCTTCGATTTCTCGCCACTGTCGCGCTCCAGCGTTGGCTTCGAACATCTGTTCGACCTGTTGGATTCAGCCAGCCGCCTGGCGCCGAACGACAACTGGCCGCCCTACGACATTATGCGCGTCGGTGAGAACCACTACCGGATCGCAATGTCGGTAGCGGGCTTCGCCCCGGACGAGATCACCATCACGCACGAGCAGCAGATGCTGACCGTCACCGGTGCAAAAGCCGGAGAAGACGACACCGAGTATCTCTATCGCGGTATTGCCGCACGCAACTTCGAGCGTCGCTTCCAGCTCGCCGACTTCGTAACGGTCACCAGTGCCAACCTCGCCAACGGTCTGCTCAAGATCGATCTTGTCCGTGAGCTTCCCGAGCAGATGAAGCCGCGTCGGATAGAGATACATCAGACAGAGGCATTGCCGGCCGGCGAGGCCTCGAAACAGATCGAAGGCGAAAAGCACGCAGCGTAGCCGCACGAATAGGGGAAGAGTCCCCTCATCCTCATCCGGTCTGCCGGCCACCTCTGGAGTCCCCTCTCCCCGCGTGCGGGGAGAGGGGACATATTATTCACTTTCAGATACTTGTGGAAATTATTTCACAACGCGGATCGGTTTTCCGCAGCCCCCTTATGCCGTCGCCAGCGCCCTCACGGTCTCGGCCTTCGCCTCCCGCGGGGCGCTCTTCATCGGCCTGCCCGCCACATAAGCCTCGGCCACCGAGCGGTCGTCGCCCATGGTCTGCAGGATGAAGAGCTCTTCGGCAAGCGTCGAGGCTACCTGCATCCTGAGCTCCATGGCCGGCTTGGCGCGGCTGTCGAGGACGACGATGTCCGCATCCGCGCCGGCGTGCAGCGAGCCGATCCGGTGTTCCAGATCGAGCGCGCGCGCGTTGCCCAGCGTCAACATGTAGAAGGAATTGAGCGGAGAGAGCCGCTGGCCCTGCAGGTGCAGAACCTTGTAAGCCTCGTCCATGGTTTCCAGCATCGAGAAGCTCGTGCCGGCGCCGACATCGGTCGCAACTGCGTGGCGCGCGCCGAGCCGGTCGAAACGATCGCGATCGAAGAGGCCGCTGCCGAGGAAGAGGTTTGAGGTCGGGCAGAAGACGCCGACCGCCCCGGTCTCCGCGAGGACCGATATCTCGCGGTCGCTCAGATGGATGCAATGACCGAGCAGAGTCCTGCTGCCAAGAAGCCCGTATCGCGCATAAATGTCGGTATAGTCCTTCGCTTCCGGATAGAGCGAGGTGGCGAAAGCGATTTCGTCCCTGTTTTCGGACAGGTGGGTCTGAACGTAGCAGTCCGCATGCTCGGCAGCGAGCACGCGGCTCACCTCCATCTGTTGCGGCGTCGAGGTGATCGCGAAGCGCGGACTGATCGCATAATGCGCGCGGCCGCGGCCATGCCACCGGGCGATGAGCGCCTTCGTCTCGTCATAGCCCTTTTCGGGCGTGTCCCGCAACGCGTCGGGTGCGTTGCGGTCCATCATCACCTTGCCGCCGATCATCAGCATGTTGCGCTCTTCGGCCGCCGTGAAGAAGGCGTCGACGCTTTCCGGATGCACCGAACAATAGGCCACTGCGGTGGTCGTACCGTTGGAGAGGAGTTCGTCCATGAAGCGGCCGGCGATGAAGGCGGCGTGCTCGGGCGACTTGAACTTCTGCTCCTCGACGAAGATGTAGGTGTTCAGCCATTCGAGGAGCTGCGCACCGTAGGAGGCGATCGCCTGTGTCTGCGGGAAATGCAGGTGCGTATCGATGAATCCCGGCATTACCAGATTCGGCCGATGATCGGCGATCTCCACGCTGGGCCCCGCCTGTTTCGCCACGTCGCGGTAAGGGCCGACCCCGGCGATCTTGCCGTTGCTCACGAAAACGGCGCCATCCTCGAAGAAACGATAGGAGGCGGCATCGTCGATGCTCTCGGGCTCCTTGACGAACGTCAGCACGCGGCCGCGGATCAAGAGATCGCTCATTGCACCTTTCCTTCCTTTACGGTCGTCTCGTACCAGCTGGCGATAAGCTGGCGTTCCTTCTCGGTAATCCCGGTGACATTGGCAGGCGGCATGGCATGCGAGCGCCCCGCCTGCAGGTAGATTTCGCGAGCATGCGCGACGATGTCGCCGTCGGCTTCGAGAACCACGCCCTTTGGCGGCACGATTATGCCTTCCCATCCGGGCTCGCGCGCATGGCACATGGAACAGCGGCCAAGCACGGTGTCGCGCACTTTGGAAAAGTCCGGCGACGCAACGACCGCTTCGACGGCCGTAGAAGCCCTGGCCTCTCCGCCTTCGGAGAGGACCTTGGGAACGGTGGAGAGCCACATGATGGCGATGAACAGAAGCACCGTCGCGAGCCAGGTCCAGGTCGGGCTGCCCTTGTTGGCGTGGCGGGTGTTGAACCAGTGGCGGATCGTGACGCCCATGAGGAAGACCAGCGAGGCGATGATCCAGTTATATTGCGTGCCGAAGGCAAGCGGATAATGGTTCGACAGCATCAGGAACAGCACGGGCAGAGTCAGATAGTTGTTGTGCGTCGAACGCTGCTTCGCCTGCTTTCCGAGAGCAGGGTCGGGCGTGCGGCCTGCGACCAGGTCGGCAACGACCTTCTTCTGGTTCGGGATGATGATGAAGAACACGTTGGCCGACATGATGGTCGCCGTGAAGGCGCCGAGATGCAGATAGGCGGCCCGTCCCGTGAAGAGTTGGGTATAGCCCCAGGCGACGGCGACGAGGATGAAGTAGAGCAGCACCATGAGTCGCGTATTGTCGTTGCCGAACGGCGAACGGCAGATCATGTCATAAGCAAGCCAGCCGAAGCCAAGCGAAGCCAGCGAGATGGCGATCGCCATCGGCTTCGAGACGTCGAGCACGTTCGGATCGATGAGGTAGAGGTCCGCGCCGGCATAATAGAGGAGCGCAAGCATGCCGAAACCGGAGAGCCAGGTGACATAGGACTCCCACTTGAACCAGATCAGGTGCTCCGGCATGTTTTCCGGCGCAACCAGATATTTCTGGATGTGGTAGAAGCCGCCGCCATGCACCTGCCACTCTTCGCCATAGGCGCCGACCGGCATGCCCGGACGCTGCTTCAGCCCCAGGTCGAGCGCGACGAAGTAAAAGGATGAGCCGATCCAGGCGATGCCCGTGATGACATGCAGCCATCTGACCGCAAATGTCAGCCAATCCCAGGCGATGGCATACTCGTACATTGAGTTCTCCCCATTTCTCTCGCGTTCATTATGTGTCATTGCTTGGGGAGGCGGGAACGGCGCCATCGCACCAACTCTTTCAAAAAAAACTATAAAATCGAAGAGAGGCCGGAGCGCTACGTTCGCGCCGGAAGAGCAGAGGCGGAAGCATGTCCTATCTCGATAATGTGCGTGTGTTCGTGCGCGTCGTGGAGCTTGGAACGCTGTCGGCAGCGGGCCGCGATCAGCGCGTCACGCCGGCAGTTGCCAGCAACAGAATCAAGGAGTTGGAGCGGCATATGGGTGTGCGCCTGTTCAACCGCACCACCAGAAAACTGACGCCGACCGAGCACGGACGAGTCTTCTACGAGGGCGCGGTAAAGATACTCGAGGCGGTGAACGAGGCGGAGAGCGCCATTGCCGATCTTTCAAGAAATCCGAAGGGAGCGCTGAAAATCACCGCCCCGCTCGGCATCGGCCGGCGGCTGATCGCGCCCGGCATACCGGAGTTTCACGACCGCTATCCGGATATCGAGGTGCGGTTGCGCCTCTCCGATCACAATGTCGACATCCTTGCCGAGGGCGTCGACATCGCCTTCAAGCTCGGCATACTCGAGGATTCGAACCTGCGCATGCGCGGCATCATGAATTGCGACCGGGTGCTCTGTGGGTCGCCGCGCTATTTCGAAAGGCGCGGCATACCATCGTCGCCGGACGACCTCCTCAGCCATAGCCACGACTGTCTTCTGCTGCGCTATCCCGGGTCGAAGGAATATTACTGGACCTTGCAGACACCGGATGGTGTTCGCAAATTCGAGGTCGGTGGTCCCTATGATTCGGATGATGGCGACGTGCTCACCCAGTGGGCGCTGGACGGACGCGGCATCGTAAACAAGCCGCTCTTCGAGGTGAAACAGTATATCGACGAGGGTTTGCTCGTCCCGGTGCTCGAGGAGACGCCACCACTCGGCGCACAGCTCGCGGCGATCTACCCGCACAAGCGCTTCCAGGATCCGAAGGTGCGGTTGATGATCGACTTCATGGCCGAGCGCTGTCAGCGGCTGATCGGCAAGATGCTGGCGGACACTGCTGAAGTGCAGGAGCGTTCCAGCGCTTGAGCAGCGCCCTCAGGGCACAAGCACGACCTTACCGATCGTTCGGCGGCTCTCGATCGCCCGGTGTGCGTCCGCTGCCCGATCAAGCGAAAAGCGACTGTCGATCGCGACCGTCAGGGCGCCCTCTTGCGCCCGGTTGAAAAGCTCGGCGAGATCCGCCTTCAATCCGGCCAGGTTCAAGAGCGGCAGTAAGGCGAAGCCGCGCAGGGATTGGTTCAGTGCAAACATCGATTCCATTTGCCGGGCGCTCAACGCAAACCTGCCGAGGGCACCGAAAACCAGCTCTCCCTCCGGTGCCAGCAGATCGATCGCTGCGTGGGTAAATTCGCCGCCGACGAAATCGTAAAGAATGTCGACCCCGCTACCGTTCAAAGCCCCCCTGAGCTTTGTCGTCCAATCAGGGGCCGCATAGTTGATGCCGACGTGAGCACCGAGCGAACGGGCGAAGTCGAGCTTTTCCTCCGAGCTCGCAACGGCAACGATCGTCCGCGCGCCGCCGCTCCTTGCCAATTGCACGAGCAGTGAACCCACACCGCCTGCCGCAGCGCTGATCAGCAGCGTTTTGTTGTGCAGCGAACTTTGCCGGACAAGATAAAGCGCCGTGAGGCCCTGCACCATCATGGCAACAGTCGCTTCGAAGGAAAGTCCGTCCGGGACCGGCACCAGCATCTCGGCCTCGACCGACACATATTCGGCATATCCGCCGGTACCCCGACCATGAGCGAACATCGGGGCCGCGACACGACTGCCGATAAGATCCTGGGATAGATCCTCCCCGACGGCCACGACGACGCCGGCGACCTCCACACCTGGGATCATCGGCAGTTCCGGCGTGACCGCGTAGCGGTCCTGCCGCATCAGAACCTCGAAATAGTTGACGCCAACGGCGCCCACGCGGACGAGCGCCTCACCCCTTCCCGGACTCGGTGTAGCGACATCGATGCTTTGGAGCACGTCTGGCGACCCGAAGCGGCGGAACTCAATGGCCTTCATAAGAACTTGCCTCGAAACTGTTGGTTTGCGCGGCTATTTAGGGCTAGTCTTCGGACCGCATCTACACACTCTTTCGTTCCATACTGACCGATGGGTAACCATGGCTGAGATCATAAAGAAATTGCCTGTGCTGCCCTCCGAGCGCGCACTCAAAGTGATCTCCGGACGCTGGAAAGCCATCATCCTCTACCATCTGTTCGATAGGCCGAAGCGGCTGTCCGAGTTGCGAAGGCTGATACCCGCCGTCAGCCAGAAAGTGCTGATCCAGCAGCTCCGCGAGATGGAGGAGCATGGCCTCGTACACAGGGAGATATTCCGCGAGATACCGCCGCGCGTCGAATATTCCGCGACCACGCTCGGCCTCAGCCTCGAGCCCGTCCTGCTGGCACTTTGCGAGTGGGGTCAGCGCCACGCCGCCGAGCTGAACGAGCTCGATCACGTGGCAGATTGCGTGATCCGCCCACGAAGGGGCGACAACCAGGCTATGCCTTGATCGATCTCCGGCTCTTCGGGGTGGACGCGAGAGGCTGCAGATGGCGGTTCAGCGCCGCAGTCATTATCTCGGCCGCGGCAAGCGCTGCGATCACCGGCGGCCGCTTGTCCTTGACCGCCGTACCGCCGATCGGGCAGACGAGCCTCTCGAAAAGCTCAGGACGACTGACCTCTCGCGACAGCCAGTTCTTGAAAGTCGCGCGTTTCGTTTTCGAGCCGATCATGCCGACGTAACTGGCGTCTTCGCGCCCGAGCGCCTCAGTCGCGATCAGGAAGTCGAGTGCGTGATCGTGGGTGAGGACGACGAAGGCGCTGCCCGGCGGCGCGTCGCGCACGACGGCTTCAGGCATTGCGGTCAGGCAGGTCTCGATACCGGGCACGTCGGCGGCCGAGAGTTCATGTTCGCGGGTGTCTACGAGAACGGTCCTGAGCGGCACGTGCGACAGCGCCATGGCGAGCGCGTTGCCGACGTGGCCGGCGCCGAAGATATAGACATGCGGCCGGTGCGCGATCTCGCCGTCGCTGCGCTCGATGAGCATCGCACGCGCGTCCGCATCGACCTTTTTGAAGGAAAGCGCGACGTGACCGCCGCAGCATTGGCCGATCTCCGGGCCGAGGGGGATCGCCAATCGAAGATCCGCGTTCGCCCCCTGAACGAGCTTCCGCGCGTGGTCGATCGCCATGAATTCCAGCTGTCCCCCGCCGATCGTGGCGAAGGTGCGATCTTTAGAGACGAGCATCCAGGCGTCGGCATCACGCGGCGTCGAGCCAGCCGCGCTCGCCACCTCGACAAGCACGCAGGCCGTTTCACGGTTCAGGAAATCCCGGATGTCTTCTCTGCGCGCCATCTCAGCCATCCATTATCTTCGCTGCGCGATCATCCCTGCCCGGCCCGGGCGGCGCGCAGGCGCTCGACCGCCATCAGCACGCGCTCCGGCGTTGCCGGGGCATCGATACGCGGCGGAATACGATAATCCGCGACGCTCGCCGCCGCCATGGATATCGCCTCCAGAACCGAAATCCCCAGCATGAAGGGAGGTTCCCCGACCGCCTTCGAGCGCCGGATCGTCTCCTCCCGGTTAACGGACCATTCGGCCAGACGCACGTTGAAGACGCGCGGGCGATCGGACGCGAGCGGGATCTTGTAGGTGGAGGGAGCATGCGTCCGCAACCGGCCCTTGGCATCCCACCAGAGTTCCTCCGTCGTCAGCCAGCCCATGCCCTGGACGAAGGCACCCTCGACCTGGCCGAGGTCGAGCGCCGGGTTCAGCGACTTGCCGACATCGTGGATGATATCGGTCCGCTCGACCTGATATTCGCCGGTCAGCATGTCGACGCTGACCTCGGAGCACGAGGCGCCGTAGGCGAAGTAATAGAACGGACGCCCCCGCCCCTCGGCGCGGCTCCAGTGGATCTTCGGTGTCTTGTAGAAACCGGCCGCCGAAAGCTGCACGCGCGCTGCATAAGCCGCCTTGATAAGATCGGCAAAGGCGATGCGCTCTGCGCCGATCCGGACCGTGTTCGGCTCGAAGGCGACATCGGCTTCGCCGACGCCGTAGTGCTCGGCCGCGAAGCGCACGAGCCGCTCCTTGATCTGCTGGCAGGCATTGGCGGCTGCCATGCCGTTGAGGTCCGAACCGGACGAAGCGGCCGTCGCCGAGGTGTTCGGCACCTTTCCGGTCGAGGTCGCAGTCACCTTTATATGGTCCAGATCGACCTGGAACTCGTCCGCGACGACCTGCGCCACCTTGGTGTAGAGCCCCTGCCCCATCTCCGTGCCGCCGTGGTTCAGCTGGATCGAACCGTCCGTATAGACATGGACCAGGGCGCCGGCCTGGTTGTATTCCGTCTTGGTGAAGGAGATACCGAATTTCACCGGCGTCAGCGCGATGCCGCGCTTGATGACGGGGCTCTCGCGGTTGAAGGCGATGGCCGCCTGCCGCCGGGCGGCGTAGTCGGACGAAGCCTCGAGCTCCTCGATGATCCGGCCGATGATGTTGTCTTCCACCGTCTGGTGGTACGGCGTCAGGTTGCGTCCCTCACCGCCGTAGAAATTGAGCTTGCGGATTTCGAGCGGGTCCTTGCCGAGCGCATAGGCGACGTCTTCGATCATCCGCTCGCCGCCGACCATGCCCTGCGGGCCGCCGAACCCCCGGAACGCTGTGTTCGAGACCGTGTTGGTCTTGAGCGGGCGCGAGCGCAGTCGGACATTCGGGTAAAAATAGCAATTGTCGGCGTGGAAGAGCGCGCGATCGGTCACCGGTCCGGAAAGGTCGGCCGAGAAGCCGCAGCGGGCGGCGAAGACGGCGTCCACCGCCTCTATGCGGCCATCGTCGTCGAAACCGACCTTGTAGTCGACGTGGAAGTCGTGGCGCTTGCCGGTCGCCGTCATGTCGTCGTCGCGGTCGGGGCGGACCTTGACCGCCCGGCGGTATTTCCTTGCCGCCACTGCCGCAACCGCCGCGAAAAGATTTGCCTGCGTCTCCTTGCCGCCGAAGCCGCCGCCCATGCGCCGGACGTTGACGGTCACGGCATTCGACGGCACGCCCAGCACATGAGCGACCATCAGTTGCGTCTCGCTCGGATGCTGGGTCGAGGAAAAGACGGTTACTTCGTCATCCTCGCCGGGGATCGCAAAGGAGATCTGGCCTTCGAGATAGAAGTGATCCTGGCCACCGATGCGCATTTCGCCCGAAACAGTGTTTTTCGCCCTGGCGAAGCCGGCATCGATGTCGCCACGCTCGAGCTTCAGGGGATCGATCACCAGCGGATAGTTCGCAGCCGCCGCTTCGAGAACATCCGTTACATGCGGCAGATCGCGATAATCGATCTTCACCTTGGCGGCCGCGCGCCGGGCGGCCTCGCGCGAGGTGGCGATAACCGCGAAGATCGGCTGGCCGTGGAACTCGACCTTGCCGGTCGCGAAGACCGGATCGTCGTGCTTGTGCGCCGGGCTGATATCGTTTTCGCCGGGTATGTCCTCCGCCGTGAGCACTCCTACGACACCAGGACTGTTACGCACCGCCTCGAAATCCACTGACAGGATTTCGGCGTGCGCGCGCTGCGAGAGCCCCAGATAGCCGTGAAGCATACCCGCGGGCTCGGGAATATCGTCTATATACTCGGCGGCTCCGGAAACGTGCTTGTGACCGGATTCATGGCGTTCCTTATCGTGGACGGCGCCGCGGACGCGATCGACGGGCTGCATCACATTCATGGGTCCACCCTCTCTAGAAAGCCACCGCGACCGTGCGGTCGATCCGGATATTGCGCGTTTCCTGCGTCTCCAGATGGAAGCGCCGCAGGAGATTCCTGGCAACGAGCATCCGATATTCAGAGGAGGCGCGCCAGTCGGTGAGCGGCGTGAAATCCCGCTCGAAGGCCGCAACGCCAGCCTCGATGGCAGCGTCGTTCCATTGCGCGTCCTTGAGAGCGGCCTCCGCATTCGACGCGCGCTTCGGCGTGCCCGCCATACCGCCAAAAACAATAGCCACGTCGGCAACCTTGCCGTCAGCGTCGAGCTTCAGGCGGAACGCGCCGCAGACTGCGGAGATGTCCTCATCGAAGCGCTTCGAGATCTTGTAGACGGCGAAGCGGTCGGTCTCGTCCAGGAAGGGAATCCGGACAGACTCGACGAATTCGCCGGCTTTGCGGTCCTGTTTGCCATATTCGATAAAAAAGGCTTCGAGCGGCAGCGTGCGCCGGCTTGTTCCCTTGCGCAGGGTCACCGAAGCGTGAAGTGCGATCAGCGCAGGCGGCGTGTCGCCGATCGGCGAACCGTTGGCGATATTGCCCCCGACCGTGCCCATATTGCGCACCTGCTCGCCGCCGATGCGATCCCAGAGCTCGCGAAGTTGCGGGAAGTGCCGGACGATGACGGGATAGGCCTCCGTGTAGGTTACGCCGGCGGCAAGGGTGATGCCGTCCGAGTCGACGGTGATCCGCCGCAGTTCTTCAAGATGCGAGAGATGAACGACAGGCGCGATGTCGCGCATGAATTTGGTGACCCACAGCCCGACATCGGTGGAACCGGCAACGATCGTCGCCTCGGGGTTCGCCTCGAGAACCGCGGCGAAATCGTTCAGCGAGGCCGGAAGCACGACGCGCTCGTCTTCGCCGCCGATCTCGACGCGGCGCCCGTCCCGAAGCGCCTCCAGCTGCCGCGTGATCTCCTCGCGTTCCACAATCAGCGGGTCCTTGCCGAACTCGCCGACCGATGCAATCGCTTCCGCTGCCCGAATGATCGCCGCATAACCGGTGCAGCGACAGAGATTGCCCTGCAGCGCCTTCTCGATTTCCTGAACGCTCGGCTTCGCATTCGTCATCCAGAGGCCGTAGAGCGACATCACGAAACCGGGTGTGCAGAAGCCGCATTGCGAGGCATGCGTGTCGACCATCGCCTGCTGCACGGGATGCAGCGGCCCGTTCGGCTGCGCAAGCGCTTCGACCGTCACCACATGGCAGCCGTCAAGCGATGCGACGAAACGGATGCAGGCGTTGACCGATTCGTATTTGAGCCTGCCGTCGAGAAGCCGGCCGACAAGCACGGTGCAGGCGCCGCAGTCCCCTTCCGCGCAGCCTTCCTTCGTGCCGCGCAGATTGCGGTCGATACGCAGAAAGTCCAGCAGCGTCTGCACCGGCGAGACATCGGCAAGTTCGACGGACCGGTCGTTCAAAAGGAAACGGATCGTATTGCGAGTTTCGGTCGTCATTGCCGTCAGCTCCCGCGATAGGTTGAATAGCCGTAGGGCGAAAGCAGGAGCGGCACGTGATAATGCGCGGCCCGGTCGGCGATTCCGAAGCGGATCGGAATGACGTCGAGAAACGGGTGCGCGCCGCGCTCGGCCGCAGGGCCGAGATACTCGCCGGCGTGAAAGCGCAGCTCGTAAGTTCCGGTTTCAATAGTGGAACCGTCGAGAAGCGGCGCATCACAGCGCCCGTCATCGTTGGTGCGGGTCGAGGAGAGAAGCTCCGTCCGTTCACCTTCAATGCGGTAGAGATCGATGCGCAGATTGCTTGCCGGTTTCCCGCTCGCCGTGTCCAGCACGTGGGTCGTCAGACGCCCGGGCGTTCCGTCTTGAACTTGCATCTATCGCTCCTCCGAAAGTCAGCATCGAGGATAGAGTATCCGAGGCGCAGGCGCCCTTGTGTAGCGGGCTCAACCTTCGAGACTTTCAAATTTTTCGGGGGGAATGGCCGGGCGGAATTCTCGCTACGAATTGGGCGACGAGACAATCTCTGGAGGAGCTTCTGCTATGAGATATCCCCGCGATCTCCTGGGCCATGGTCCGAACCCGCGTATCGCCTGGCCCGGCGGCGCCCGGATCGCCGTGCAATTCGTGATCAATTACGAGGAGGGCGGAGAGAACTGCGTGCTTCACGGTGACGCGGCGTCGGAGGCCTTTCTCTCGGAAATCGTCGGCGCTCAGGCCTGGCCCGCCCAGCGCCACTGGAACATGGAATCGATCTACGAATACGGCGCGCGCGCCGGCTTTTGGCGGCTGCACCGGTTATTCACCGAAAAGGAAATACCGGCCACCGTCTACGGCGTCGCCACGGCCCTCAAGCGATCGCCCGCCCAGGTGGCCGCCATGCAGGACGCCGGCTGGGAAATCGCGTCCCACGGCCTCAAATGGATCGAGCACAAGGATTTCGACGCCGAGCGCGAGCGCGCCGAGATCGCCGAGGCGATCCGCCTCCACACGGTCGTAACCGGCGAACGGCCGACCGGCTGGTATACCGGCCGCTGCTCCGTGAACACGCTCGATCTCGTGACAGAGGCCGGCGGCTTCGACTATGTCTCCGACGCCTATGCGGACGACCTGCCCTATTGGCATGAACATGCCGGCCGGCACCAGCTCGTCATCCCCTACACCCTCGACGCCAACGACATGCGCTTCGCAACGCCACAGGGCTTCAACAGCGGCGACCAGTTCTTCAGCTACCTGAAGGACAGTTTCGACGTTCTCTATGCCGAGGGCGCTGCCGGTGCGCCGAAGATGATGAGCATCGGCCTCCACTGCCGTCTGGTCGGGCGGCCCGGCCGGGCGGCCGCGCTGGCGCGCTTCCTCGATTATGTGAAGAGCCGCGAGAGGGTCTGGCTGGCCCGCCGCATCGACATTGCCCGGTACTGGGCAGAGACTTATCCGTTCGCGCCGAACGGGGACCGCCCCTCGCGACTGTCGAAGGATGACTTCATCGGTCGCTTCGGAGGGGTATTCGAGCACTCGGATTGGATCGCCAGACGCGCCTTTGCAGGCGAACTCGGCCCGGCCAATGATACGGCTTCGGGACTGCACGCGGCGCTCTGCGCGGTCTTCCGCGAGGCAAGCGAAGAGGAACGGCTTGCCGTCCTCACCGCCCACCCCGATCTTGCCGGCAAGCTCGCCCAGGCGAAGCGCCTGACCGAAAGCTCGACTTCGGAGCAGGCTTCGGCGGGTCTCGACGCGCTGACGGATCACGAGCGCGAGCGCTTCACGGACCTCAACAATGCCTATGTCGAGAAGTTCGGCTTCCCCTTCATCATGGCCGTCAAAGGGCGCAGCAAGGACGAGATTCTTGCCGCCTTCGAGAGCCGTATCGGCAACGACCGGGATACCGAATTCAACGCGGCGTGCCGCCAGGTGGAGCGGATCGCGCTCCTGCGGCTGCGCGACATGCTGCCGGACTGAGAGCGCCATGACGCGTGCCGGCGAAGTCCTTCCCGGTTTTGCGGGCGGGACCATCAACCTCGCTTCCGCGGGCCTTGGCGCCCGGGCGCTCTTTGCGACGGACGAGTTCTTCGGCCCGCTGGAGCGCATGCTAAAAGACGAGCCGGCCGCGTTCCACCCCGGCCTTTACGACGATCACGGGAAATGGATGGACGGCTGGGAAACCCGCCGCCGCCGCGGTGCCGGCCACGACTACGCGGTCATCGCGCTCGCAGCAAAAGGGCGGATCGCCGGCTTCGACATCGACACGTCGCACTTCACCGGCAATTATCCGAGCGCCTGCTCGATAGAAGCCTGTCATTCGGCGGAAGATCCGGACGAGGAGACCGGGTGGGTCCAACTGCTGGCGGTCACCGGCCTCGGACCCAATGCGCATCACTTCCTCCCCGCACACTCCGACGCGGTCTACAGCCATGTCCGGCTGCGTATCTACCCGGATGGCGGTGTTGCCCGGCTACGCGTTTACGGCACTCCGGCACTCGATCTCAAGGCTATGGCGAATGAGACGATCGATCTCGCCTCCTGCCTGTCCGGCGGCCGGATCGTCGCCTTCTCCAACGGCCATTACGGCCACGAGCGCCTCATTGCGCCCGGCCGGGGCGCGAACATGGGCGACGGCTGGGAAACGCGCAGACGGCGCGAACCGGGCTACGACTGGATCATCGTCAAGCTTGCCGCACGCAGCCGCGTCGAGCGCATCATCGTCGACACGGCGCATTTCAAAGGCAACTACCCGGATGGCTGCTCGCTGCAGGCGGCTGATCTCGCAGGCGTGGCCTCCGAATGCGACATGCTCGCTGCCTCCGCTGCGATGTTCTGGAATGAGCTTCTGCCGCACCGGAAGCTTTCCGCCGACAGCATCCATGATTATGGAGCCGATATGCTCAGACATGCCGACCCGGTCACGCATGTGCGCCTGAACATCTACCCGGATGGCGGCGTCAGTCGGCTGCGCATTTACGGCCGGATCGCGGAGGAGAAGCGCGGGTAGATTTTTTGGCGCGCCGCACAACTGCCGAATTAGCGTCCTGCTTCCGAAAGTAGCTTTCGGTTTTCGAACCGATGCGCTGGCAAATAGGGAAAGGGAGGCAGCGTGGCTCCCCCCTCATCCGGCCTGCCGGTCCCTTCTCCCCGCAGGCGGGGCGAAGGAGAATCGAAGCGCCGCCGCTTGTCCCTTCTCCCCATCGAGTGGGGAGAAGGGACCGGCAGACGGGTGAGGGCATTCGCACGCCCAACCCTGTTCCGTCACTCGGCGAAGAATGCAAAGCGGACGATGAACAATGCCGCGACGAGCTGGGTCGCCGGGTGGATGACATTCCACTTGCCGGTAAACACCTTCAGGACGACATAGCTGACGAAGCCGAAGGCGAGACCGTTGGCGATCGAATAGGTGAAGGGCATGGCGATGGCTGTCAGCGCCGCGGGTGCCGCCTCCGTCAGGTCGTCCCATTCGATCTCCGTGAGCTCGCGCATCATCAGGCCGGCAACGTAAAGCAGCGCCGGCGCGGTCGCGTAGGACGGGACGGCGGCGGCAAGCGGCGAGATGAAGAGCGCAGCCAGGAACAGCACCGAGATGGTCAGCGCCGTGAGACCGGTGCGCCCGCCCGCCTGTACGCCCGAGGCGCTTTCGACATAGGCGGTCGTGCTGCTGGTGCCCATCAGCGAGCCGGCGACGATGGCCGAACTGTCGGCAAGCAATGCACGCCCGAGACGGCTGGGCTTGCCCTCTTCCACCAGCTTCGCGCGTTTGGCGACACCGATCAGCGTGCCGGTCGCGTCGAAGACCTCGACGAGCACGAAGACGAGAATGACATGGACGAGACCGCCATGCAGGGCTCCCATGATGTCGAGCTGGAGGAAAGTCGGCGCAATGCTCGGAGGCGCGGAGACGATGCCCTGGAATTCCGATACACCGAGGAACATCGATAGGACCGTTACCACCAGGATGCCGATGAGGATGGATCCGCGGACATTGAGCGCGTCGAGAACGGCGATGACGAAGAAGCCGAGGATCGCGAGCAGCGGTCCGGTCTGCTTGAGATCGCCCAGGCCGACCAGCGTCGCCGGGTTGTCGACGACGATGCCGGCGTTTTTCAGGGCAATGATGCCCAGGAACAGGCCAATACCCGTCGCGATCGCGCTGCGCAGCGAGTGCGGTATGCCCGCAATCAGCCAGCTTCGGACCCCTGTGACCGTCAACAGCAGGAAGATGATGCCGGAGATGAAGACGGCGCCGAGTGCCTGCTGCCAGGTGAAACCGAGAGCGGCGACGACCGTGAAGGCGAAAAATGCGTTGAGGCCCATGCCCGGCGCCATGCCGATCGGCCAATTGGCAACAAGGGCCATGACGGCGGAGCCGAGAGCGGCCGCAAGACAGGTCGCGACGAAGATCGCGTTTCGGTCCATGCCCGTAGTCGACAGTATGTCCGGGTTGACGAAGATGATGTAGGACATCGTAAGGAACGTCGTAACGCCGGCGATCACTTCCGTGCGGACGGTCGTGCCGTGCTCCTTAAGCTTGAAGAGTCGTTCAAACATTTTTCCTCCCTTGGCAGACGTCATCCCGACGCAGCCGAACGACAGAGACCGGGTGTGTGCTCCTCCAAGAGCCCGGCCATTGCAAGTTGATCGCGCCCCGATATTTCTTCAGGGGGTATGATCCAGGCCGTGCGGCCTCGCCGGATGGGACGCCATCGCAAGCACCCAATTGTGCGTCTTCGCGCGCATGATCGCTAGCCACCGATTTCGACGCCGAACGCGAAAGACTTTCAAGTTTTCCAGCGAATTCCGGGGGGATTCCTTGGGACACCGGCGATGCTAGATCCGGGCATCGGACGCCGTCCAGGCACCGTCGTCGGCCCTGACGAGCATCGGCGTTGTGAAGACGCCGACGGTCCGCTCCGGCCATTGCGCGGACAGATCGGCGAGCGGCTGGCGCCACCGGTCCGACTGCAACATGGCGGCACCGATCGCGACCGGCTCGATGCCGCAGGCCGCCATCAGCGACAGGCCGGCAAGGATCGAGGCTCCGCTCGATATCACATCGTCGATCAGCGCGACTCGCCGGCCCCTCAACAGCGGCAGCATGCGGGGATCGACGTAGAGTCGCTTCTTCTGGCCCGGCGTCGTGATGGACGACAGGGGAACGGACAGATCATCGACGTACCAGAATTTTCGCGAGGTTCCGAGCGGCACATAGCGCTTGTGGCCGAGCTTGCGGGCAACGGCTGCGGCGAGCGTCAGGCCGAGTGTCGGAAGACCCGCGACGATTTCCGGTCGGAAGGGCGCCAGTCGGGCGGCCAGTTCCTCCGCGAGCGCGTCCTCCACCTCGAAGCTCGCCTGATTGATGATCAGCGAGGCCAGCGCATGTCTGCCGTCCGAAAGCGGCCGGATCGGAAGGAGGATCTGGCGCCCGTCCGCGAGAGTGGCTGGAAAAGAGGTGCGGAAGCCGCCGTCTCCGACAAAGCTACCCGGCGGAAAGACCTCCTGCCAGTAATCGTGCGGCTCGATCGCCTTCGTTTCCGTCACACCAAGCGTCCATTCGGCTGAGTAAAAGGTTCTGGTCCCTGAATTTTTCGTCTATACCCATTGCCGCTTCGATCAAACCGAAAGGGCACGCCCGAGCGGCCAAAGCTGGGGAATTCAGACTCTTTCCAGAATGTTCAAGGAATGCCTGCCGATGCGCATGCCCTCCGGGATTGTCGACGATCTCACCTTCCTCACGGCCTTTCGCCGCGACCTGCACGCTCATCCCGAACTCGGCTTCGAGGAAGAGCGGACGAGCGATCTCGTAGCGAAGCTCCTCGAAGAAGCAGGCCTCAAGGTCCATCGCGGCCTCGGCAAGACCGGCGTCGTGGGCACGCTGCAGGTCGGCAACGGCACGCGCGCGATCGGGTTGCGCGCCGACATGGATGCGCTCGCCATGCCGGAACTTGCCGATCGGCCCTACAGATCCACGGTAGCGGGGAAGATGCACGCCTGCGGCCATGACGGCCACACGACGATGCTGCTCGGCGCGGCGCGCCACCTCGCGGCGACGCGCAACTTCTCCGGCACGGTTCATTTCATCTTCCAGCCCGCCGAGGAGGGCCGCGGCGGCGCCGGGCGCATGGTGGAGGATGGGCTGTTCGACCTTTTCCCTTGCGACGCGGTCTATGGACTGCACAACATGCCGGGCCTTGCAGTGGACGAGATGGCCGTCGTGGCGGGGCCGCAGCTTGCCTCCTCGGACAGCTGGCGCCTCACCTTCCGCGGCGTCGGAACGCACGGCGCCAAGCCGCATCTCGGCCGCGATCCGATCACGGCGGCAGGGACGTTTCTCGCGTCCCTGCAAACTGTGGTCGGCCGGGTCGTCGACCCTCTGCAGCCGGCGGTCGTCAGCGCCTGCGCGCTGCAAGCAGGCGATCCAAAGGCGCTGAACGTCATCCCCGACACGGTCGAGATCGGCGGCACGGCTCGAGCCTATACGCCGCATGTGCGCGATCAGCTGGAGGAAGAGATCGGCCGTTTGGCGAAAGGGACTGCGGCGATGTACGGCATCGAGGCCGATTATCGTTTCGAGCGGCGTATCCCCCCGGTCGTCAACGATCCGGACGCGACGGCACGCGCCCTTGCCGCTGCCCGGTCCGTCTTCGCGGAGAGGGCTCTGACCAGCTTCCCGCCCTCGACCGCCGGTGACGACTTCGCCTTCTTCGCGCTGGAGGCGCCCGGCTGTTATGTCTGGCTCGGTAATGGCCCCGCCGTCGACGGCGCGCTACACCATAACAGCGCCTACGACTTCAACGACGCGGCAATCGGTCCCGGGGCTGCCTTCTGGACCGCGCTCGTGGAGCAGGAACTCACGGCCTGAAGAGCGTCAGAACGTCTCCAGGACCGGGGTTTCCAGCAGCTTGCCGGTCGCTACGTCGGCGATGCCGCGATCCGTCTGGTGCGGCCCGGCATTGCAGGCGAGCGTCGCCCCGAAACAGGCCTTGAACACGAGATAAGGAGGCTGCCACTCTACGATTCCGCCGGCGGCCTCGCGAATGGCCGCGAACCCTGCCGCGACTTCGGCAAGCGACACGTCGGAAACAAGCCCGCAAAGCGGCAAAGGCAGCAGCGCCTCGACCTTGCCTTCGGCAACGACCGCCATCCCGCCGCCGGCTTCGATCACCGCATTGGCCGCAACCATCATGTCGCGCGGGCTGCCGCCGAAGACCGTCAGATTGTGGCTGTCATGCGAAACGGTCGTTGCAAAGGCGCCGCGCCACTCGCCCCAGCCTTCGAGCAAACCGACCCGCGGACGGCTGTCGGCGCGGCCATGCCGATGGGCGACGGCAATCAGCGTCGTACCATCAGGCGGCACCAGATATCCGCCCGCAACCTCGGCTCTCGTCTCGCCCCATCGGGTGAACCGCGGCCGGTCGATCGTCACGACGCGGGCCGTTCTGCCCGCGGCAGCGATGCGGAAGTCGTCCTCTGCCAGTGGTTCGATCTTCATCGTGTTGCGCAAGGGCGAGACATCGGCCGCAACGGGCGCCTGAAGCATCCCGCCGCCGCTCGCCACCAGCTTGCCGTCGGCAAGCACATGGCGCGCGCGGAAGTCGCGAATGTCCTCGAAGAGGACGATGTCGGCACGGCGACCCGGTGCGATCAGACCGAGATCGGTCCTTCCCAACCGGCGGGCGGCATTGAGGGTCGCCGCCTGCAGCGCCCACTCGGCCTTGAGCCCGTAGCGCACGAGGCGACGGACCACGTCGTCGAGGCCGCCGTCGCGGTGAAGGTCGTCCGGGAACACGTCGTCGGTACAAAGCGTGACCGTCTGGGGCAGATGCCCGAGAGCACCGAGCGCTGTCACGAACTCGGGAAGAAGGTGATCGTGCGAGCCGCGCAGCTCGATGGTCAGTCCCGCGCGAAGTTTGGCGATGAGGTCCTCACCCGAGACGAGCTCGTGATCGGAGCTGACGCCAGCCGTCACGAAGGCCTGCAGATCGGCTCCCGCAAGGCCGCGCGCATGCCCGTTGACCGGTTTGCCCGCCTTCAGTCCCGCCTCGACGATCGCCGTCATGCGCGGATCGGCGTCGATGACGCCGCGCATGTTCATGACCTCGGCAATCCCGCCGATCTCCGGCCAGGACAGCGTTTCCGCGACGGCATCGGCGTCGAAGTCCGCACCGGCGACCTCCAGGCCGGGAGCCGAGGGCACACAGGACGGCGCCAGCACCACGGCGCGCAGCGGCAGACCGCCCATTGCGTCGACGGCCCAGCGCACGCCGGCAAGTCCGCTCACATTGCCGAATTCGTGCGGGTCCCAGACGACCGTCGTCACGCCGCGCGGCACCACGGCGGCAGCGTAGACCGCGGGCGTCACCATCGAGCTTTCGACATGCATATGCGTGTCGATAAGGCCGGGCGAAAGGTAGGCTCCCGCCGCATCGATGACCGTGTCCGCGTCGCTGCGCGACCCGGGTGCGTGGACGCTCGCGATCAGCGCACCGACGATCCCAACATCCGCCGCGCGGCATTCGCCCGTCACGACATCCACGATTGTGCCGCCGGGCACAAGCACGTCGAAGCGCGCATCGCCACGTGCGGCGGCAACTGCGCGCGCCCGCAAGGAGGCGTCGAGGTCGGCGGGTTGTTGCTTTGCAGTCATCTGGCGGCTTCCTTGGCGAGCGCATCGAGCAGGCGCCGGCGGGCATTCTCCGCGTCGACGTCCGTCGCATAAAGGGCGTTGAACGTTGCGTGACTTGCCCGGGTCTCGACCACCGTCCGGCCGCGCGTCAAGGCACCGGAAAGCTCGACATCAATGCGCGCCGGGTGAAACGACACAGCGTTTGCATCGACAAGCGCAACGGCTGCGCAGGGGTCGTAGATCGCCATGCCCGCCCTTCCACGGCTCGTGCCGATCGCGACGTAGCCGGCGAGGAGGTCGGCAAGCAGCGCAGCCTTCGCGCCCCCTGCCATGCGTATGGCCGCCACATCGCTCGGATAGGCAACGACCTGCCGGCAGAGATCGAGATCGACCATTCTGAGCGGCAGGCCTTGGGCAAGCACGACGGCAAGCGCTTCCGGATCGGCAAAGGCGTTGAACTCGGCCGACGCCGTATGATTGCCGCTGGAAACACCGCCGCCCATCCAGGTGAGCTCGTCGATCCGCGCGGCAAGGTCGGGGCGTGCCAGGGCAAGGGCAGCGATATTGGTAAGCGGCCCGAGCGCCAGGATACGATGCGGGCCTGCGCCGTCCTCGAGCCATCGGCAGAGCGCGAGGAACGCGTCACTCTCCGGCAAGGCGGGTGCCTCGGGGAGGTTCAGCCCCGACGTCGGGATACCGGTCTGCCCGAGGATACGCTCCGCGGTCTCGAGCTTTCCGAGCACGGGGAGCGCCCGTCCCTCATGGATCGGGAAGGTCCAGCCGAAGGCCTGCGCCGCGGCGGCGGCATTTCGCTTCACCTGTTCAAGCGGCGCATTGCCGAAGACCAGCGAGACGCCGTCGACGGCCTCACCGGCGTGAAGGACGACGAGTATCGCGGCGATGTCGTCGAAACCCATATCCGTGTCGATCCAGACGCCCATGGCGAATTAATTGAACCTTTCCAGCTTCGCGGCCTTTTCGACCGGCAGATCGAAGGCGAGCGTAGTGCCTGCGGCATGCGCGGGCACGGCCGCATCCACTTCGGCCTTGAGCGCACCGAGCGGTGTATCGAGCAGGTATTCCCGCGTGCTGCCGGAAAAAGAGGCCCCGCGCACGGTGCCCTGGAAAGGACCTGACCCCAGGGTCACCATGCGCGGACGCCAGGCAAGCCCCGCCGCACTATCCGGCAAAGGCCCGGGAAGCTCGATTGGGCCGTTCCCAGCGCGCAATTTGCCATTCTCGACGGCAAAGATGTTCTCGAAGCCGACGAAATCCGCCACGAAGGCGGAGGCCGGCCGGTTATAGATCTCTTCCGGCGTGCCGATCTGCTCGATCGCACCGTTCAGCATCACCACGATACGGTCGGCGAGCGACAGCGCCTCGCCCTGATCATGGGTCACGAAGATCATCGTGACGCCGGTTTCCCTCTGGACCCGCTGCAGTTCCGTCCGCATCTCGAGCCTCAGCCGCGCGTCGAGGTTGGAAAGCGGCTCATCGAGAAGAAGCACCTTCGGCTCCATCACCATCGAGCGGGCAAGTGCTACGCGCTGCTGCTGACCGCCGGAAAGCTCGGCTGGCTTCCGATCGGCAAAGCTTGTCAGCCCCACGGATTTCAGGCCGGCCCCGACGCGGGATTCGAGTTCCGCACCGGAGAGGCCCTTCAGCCGCAGACCGAAGGCGACGTTCTCGAAGACGGTGAGGTGCGGGAACAGCGCATAGGACTGGAAGACAAGACCGACGGAACGCCTGTTCGCGGCAACGCGGGTGATGTCGGCGCCATCGAGGCTGATGCGGCCCGATTGCGGCTTCAGCAGGCCGGCGATGGAGCGCATCGTCGTGGTCTTGCCGCAGCCCGAAGGCCCGAGAAACGCGACCAGTTCGCCTTTTCGGATCGACAGGTCGAGATCCTTCACCGCGACGGTGTCGCCATAGGCGAGCGTCAGTTTTTCGAGGCTGAGGAAGGCGGGATCAGACATAGCGGGAAAATCCTAGGAAACGCTCGGCGAGGAAGACGATACCGATGGACATGAAGGCGAGCAGCGCCGATAGCGCCGCGACCGACGGGTCATAGGTGATCTCCATATAGGAGAGCATGTCGATCGGCAGCGTGCGCACGCCGGGGCCGGAAAGGAACAGCGAAACCGGCACCTGATTGAAGCTGGTGACGAAGCCGAGAATGAAGGCGGCGAGAATGCCGCTGCGGATGTTCGGCATAACCACACGGAAAAAGGCGCCGGCGCGCGACGAGCCGAGCAGCACCGCGGCTTCCTCGATATCGGAGCGCAGATTGTTGAGGCTCGCCGAGACCACCCGCACCGCGTAGGGCAAGACCAGCGCTGTGTGCGCAAGGAAGAGCGCGAGCGTGATGTTGAAGCCGAACGGGACGACGAGGTAGCGCAGCAGCGCGAGGCCGACGATGATGCCGGGCACGATGATTGGCAGAGCGACGACGGTTCGCACAGTTTCGCCGAAGGGCAGCCGGTAACGCGAGAGCGCGTAGGATGCCGGGATGCCGAGGGTGAGCGCAGTAGCCGTCCCGCCGATGGCAAGCAGCATCGACATCGCGAAGCTCTCGCGGAAGCTCTCGACCTCGAAGACCTTTGCCACCCATTTCAGCGACAGGCCTTGCGGCGGAAAGGCAAGCGTTTCGCCGCCGGACAGCGATGCCGCTACGATGATGAAGAAGGGGCCGATCAGAAACGCGGTGACGAGAACGAGCACCGTTACCGGGAAAAGACGGGAATTCATCGCTTGCTCCTCGCAGTGGCGAGCCGCTTCAAGAGAAGATTGGCCGCGAAGCTCATGACGATCAGGATGAGGGCGATGACGCTTGCGGAGATGAAATCATTGGCGACGGTTACACGCTGATAGAGGAGCGTCTCCAGCATCAGGACCTTGGAGCCCCCGAGGATCGCCGGGGTGATATAGGCGGTCAGGGAGCCGGTGAAGACGAGCGTTCCGCCGATCACCAGACCTTCCCTGGTGAGCGGCAAAATGACCTTCCAGAAGACCTGAAACCAATTGGCGCCGAGTACCCGCGCGGCGGGGATCGCGTCCTTCGGCATGTTTTCGAGCGCGCTGATCAGCGCAAGGATCATCAGCGGCAGGAAGAGCTGCAGGAGCCCGACGAAAACCGCCGTCTCCGTGAACAGGAAACGCACCGGTTCGTCCGTCAGGCCGACGCTCGTCAATGCCTGGTTGACGATCCCGGTCCTCCCCAGGATGACGATCCAGGCATAGGTGCGCGCAACCGGCGATATCATCAGCGGCAGCACCACGAGGCCGATCATCCGGCCCTTGCCTTTCGGCGGCAGGTTGACGATGGCGAACGCGGCAGCATAGCCGATGACGGCAGCGACCACGGTTACCGTCGCGCCGAGCCTCAGCGTGCGCAGGAACACCGTCCGGTTAAGCGGATCGGATAGGAACCCGGTATAGGCGGATACCGACCAGCCATCCGCATTGCGGAAGCCTTCGGCGAGCAGGATGACAACCGGCGCCAGAAAGACGACGGCGGCGAACACGGCCGCCGGCAAGGCAAGTGCCAGCGCCTCGGCCCGGTTGTGGAACATCTCTATGCCTTTCCGCGGCAACGCCGCCCTTGGACGTGGCGCGACGCCGGCAGGATCTGGCGTCGCGCGTGGAAGAGCCCGGCTCTTACTGGCCGACCTTGGCGTTCCATTCGGAAAGCCACGCTTCCCGATTGTCGAGTGCCACTGCCGACGGGATGAGCTTCAGGTTCTTGACCGTATCTTCGCCGTAGGTGAGGTTCTCGGCGATCTCGGGAGAAACCTTCACCTCCTTGTTGGCCGGGCTATCGACAAGCTTTTCGGCGAGCGCCGTCTGGATTTCCGTCGACAACCAGAAATCCATGAACTGAAGCGCGAGATCCTGGTTCTTCGAACCCTTGGCCAGAATCATGACGTTCATGCCGCCGGTCTGGCCCTCTTTCGGGGTCGCCCACTTGATCGGCAGGTCCATCTTGGTGAAGCCTTCCCAGGAGAACCGGCCGATTGGCGCCGCCCAGATTTCTTCCTGCTGCATCAACTGCACGAGCTGCGAGGATTTCACGTAAAAAGTGACGATATCGTCCTTCTTCTCGCCGACGGCGGCGATCGCCCCCTTGAGGTCCGGCGCATTATGGCCCAGCGCTTCTCCGATCATGTAGAGCGTCGGCGGGCCCTGGTTGGTCGTGACGTTCGGGAGAGCCACATGGCCGGCGAGCTTGTCGCCGAGCAGATCGGCCCAGGACGTGACTTCCACCTTGTCGGATCGATAGACGATAGAGGTGGCATAGAAAGTGTAGCCGATGCTCATGCCGTCGCCGTTCGGGTCCTTGGCGATGTCGTAGAGCTTGTCGAAATTGCTGAGCCTCGAAGTATCGATCTTGTCGATCAGGCCGGCCCTTGTAGCGGAAAGCGCGTCCGCCATGGAAACGACCGCCATGTCCACGACCGGATTGGCCTTGTTTGCCTCCATCTTGGCGAGGCGTTCGACGCTATTGCCTGTCTCGACGACGAGCTTGCAGCCGCACTTGGCTTCGAAGGGATCATAGACCAGCTCCTTGAACGCATCCTGGGCGAAGCCGTAGACGGAGATGGTCAGGGTCTTTTCCTGAGCGGATGCGGCATGGGCGCCGATCAAGAGGAGCGCGCTCGAGGCGAGCAGGATTGTTTTCATGGCTGCGGTTCTCCTTCGCTGACATTAAGTGGCTGCACGTTGGACGGTGGCCTCGCCGTGGACTGGCGGACGACGAGTTGCATCGGCACTTTCGAAATCGTGGCGGCAACGGGCGTGCCGTCGGATGGAGATTCGGCTGCGCTGGCGCCGATCGCCTGCACCAGCGCCTCGACCGCGAGCGTCGCGATGCGCGCCATATCCATCCGAATCGTGGTCAGCGCCGGCGTCACCACCGGCGACCAGATCAGGTCGTCGAACCCGGTGACGCTCGCCTGCTCCGGGACATGAATGCCGGCCCGTTGCAGCTCCGTAAGCGCGCGCAGCGCCTGCAGGTCGGAGACGGCCGCAAAGGCCGTCACGCCTTCCGCCACCTTGCCGGCGAGCCCGAGCGAGCAGCCCTTGCCGTGTAGCAGCTCCAGCCGTTCGATCCAGAGCGTCTCCGCCTGCACGCCTTCTCGCATGGCCGAGCGAAGCCCGCCGATACGGTCGTTCTGCACGTTGGAGGCGGGATTGTTGCCGATGATCAGCAAGCGCCTGTGACCGAGGCCGACGAGATGCTCGGCGATCTGCCTTCCGCCGTCCCAATGGTCCGCCGCCACCGTGTTGCCGGGCGTGGACGGCGTGTCCACGACCGCGACCGGGCAACCGACATCGGCAATGCGGGTGCCCCGCCGCGGCACGATGACCATGCCGTCGACGCCCCGCTCGATGAGGCGTTCGATCGCGCTCGTCTGGACGGCGACGTCGCCGCGGGAGTCGGCGATCAGCACGCCATAACCGGCAGAAGATGCCGCAAACTCGATTGCCTGCGCGATCTGGGGAAAGAGCGGATTGCTGATGTCAGGCAGAACCAGCCCAATGACGGCGCTCTTTCCGGTCCTGAGCGCCCTGCCCGCCTGGCTCGGCACATAGCCGATCTCGGCCGCAACCGAGCGGATCTTCTCGGCAAGCTCGGCGGAGACGCGCCCCTTGCCGGAGAGCGCGTTGGAGACCGTCGCCGCGGAGACGCCAAGTGTCGTGGCTATCCTCGTCAGTTTGGGTCCGGAACGTGCCAAGGCCTTGTCTTCCGCCGCATCGGGTGATTAAACGATTAATCTGCGATATATCAGCCGAACGTGCCTGTCGAATCCTTTTTAAGCCGGCCCTGAAAAATGAGCGAGGAGATTGCTCACCTGTGGATGAAGCGCACCCGGGCGCAGCCCTCAACGCGCAACGAAGAGCAGGTCGAAGCCCCTGAGCTCGCCCTTGGAAACCGATTTGCGGATCGCTCCCCAGAGCGCCGACGGGTTCTCCAATCGAAAGCCACGCAGGCTTCGTATCAGGCGGAAGGTCGCCGACGCAGTCCTGATTACGCGCAGAACGGCAGACCCGGAGAGCGAAGCGGCCAGGATCTGCGGGTGCACCGCGAGCAGCACGCCGGCGGTCCTCTTCCGGTCGATCGCCCGAAACTGATCGAGCACCTTGTATTCGTAGCCTTCGATATCGATCTTGAGGCAGAGACGTTCGGTCCTCGCCATCGCCTGAAGCTCTGGAATGGTGATCGTCTTCGCCTCGATCGACATGCCGGTGTCGTCGGCGATCAGCGCCGACGTTTCCGAACTCCCGAAGCCGCCGCCCACGGAATTGAGAACGAGACATTCGTCCTGCGAAAGAGCCGCGTTGACGAGTTTCACTTCCCCGGTGTTTGCGCCCTTCATTTCGGTGAGAATGCCGAAACAGACCGGATCAGGTTCGACGACAATGACATTATCGGCAGTCTGCGCCGCCCAATAGGGCGTGACCCCGATCCAGCCGCCAATGTCGATATAGGTCGTTTTGCCGTCGACGAAGCGCGCAATGTTGCGAAAAGTACCAGGCTCCCACTGGCCGGACTGCAACCGGCTGAAGAAGCGCGCCTTTTCCGGCTTGTCTGGGAAATAAACGGTTCTCTGGAAATAGGTTATCGCGCGCATCGCGCTTCTCTAGAGCATTTTCAAGCGAAGGGGAAACCGGTTTTTCCTGGGCGTCGCGGAAGGGAAACCGGTGAACGAGGCTCAGGCCTCCGCCCTCTGGGCGCGGCTGCGCGCCTCCGTCAACTCGGAAGTCGTCTGGCTGAGACGGTCGGCCAGCACCCGCATGATCTCGACTGCCATCTCCGGGAAATCAGCCAACAGTTTGAGGAAATCATCCTTCCGAATCCGCAGCGCTTCGAGTGGGGTGGTCGTCTTCACGGTTGCCGTACGGGGCGTGTTGCAGAGGATGGCGATCTCGCCGACGATCGAATTCTGCTCCACTTCGGCGACTTTCAGCTGTCCGTTCGGCGTCGAAACGAGCACATCCGCATTGCCCGAAAGGATCACATAGGCCGCGTCGCCGATATCCCCCTGATGAAACAGATCTTCTCCCCTGCTGTACATCACCCGGTCGGAGGTGAAAGCCAGAAGCTTGAGCTTAGCAGGCGGAAGTCCGGAAAACAGCGTTATCCGGCGCAGCATTTCCACTTCATCTTTTAGGAGCATAACAGTCTGGTTCTCCGAGTGCGTCGCGGTTGGTGCAAACAGGTGCTATCCCGTGCCGGCGGGGAACATATGCTTGCCTCCTGACGATAATATTACATCAAGATGCCAGTTCCTTGTAGTCGCTGTCTCTCGAGTGCGTTTCCATCCGTTCGTCGCGCGCCAACCGTCCGTTTTCGAAATGCGCGACGCGGTCGAAGAGTTCCGCCAGGTCGCGATTGGCAAGGACCCACAAGATGGCGGGCTTGCGCTCGCCGTCCCGCAAGAAGGCGAAGGCTTTCCGGGTGATCTGGTCCTGCGTGCGCTGGTCGAGCGCCAGAAGCGGCTGGTTGAACACGTAGAAATCCGAGACCCGGATCAGTGCACGCGCGAGATTGAGCTTTTGGCGCTGGCCGGACGTCAACCGCTTGCCACCGGCTCCGACGTCAAAGCCCAACCCGAATACGAGCACCTTGTTGTAGAGCCCGAGCGACTCGAACAGGTCGCGCACGATCGCACGTATCCGTTCGGAGCCGTCCGTGTGCTTGTGCCCGATACGGCCGAAGAGCACGTTGTCCAGAATCGTCGCCGAGGCCATGTAGCGGTCCGGCTGGTAATGCTCTATGATGCCGACGAGATCGGCCGGGAGGCCGTCGCTGAACTCCCGCCGCGCCTCGACGATCTTCTGCATGAGATCGCCCGTCAGGAGACCGAAACGATGCCGCGGCTCGATATAGCCGAAGCAAAGGCGGATGATCCTGATGGCATCATCCTCGGACACCTCCTCGAGCGGCTTTCCCCTGACCTTCTGAAGAAGCGCTTCGTAGGCAGGGATTTCCTCGGCCGTCATGAAGGTGAGCTGCTGGAAGAACGGGTGGTCGGGCGGCAAGTCGCGGAACAGCTCCACGACGTTCTCGGCGATCTCGAGCCCCATCTCATAGAAGGTCTCGTGCAGGCCTGCCCGCTTCAAAACGGTCTTGAAGAAGGGATGGTTCTCGAGCGCCGTCTCCCAGCGCCCGCTGTCGGTGACCGTGCCGAAGAGCAGGTTCTCCCCGACGGTGGCCTCGACATTGTAGGAACCGGGTTCGAAAAAGACGACGAGGTCGCTGAGCTTCTCGGCCTCGAGCCGCTGCCGAAGCGCACTGCGCATCGCCACGATCTCGCCGGCGAAAGCCTCGTGCTCGGTCGGATCGATGGTCGAGCGGACAGCAAGTGCGAAAACGTCATTGCTCAAAAGAACGACGTCCAGCACGGCCCTGATCTTCGCGAAGAGGTCGTCCGGCCCGGTCGCGCCCGCAGCCTGATAATCGATCCAGTCACTGTTCAGGTCGTAATGCGGATTACCTGCGAGTTTCGCCTCAACAAGCTCCCACTTGCGGTGAGCCTCCCTGTCGCCCTCATAGACGACCTCCGTCAACGGAGCATGTTTGAGCCCGTAGAGCAGATTGTCTCCGAGGCTGCCCTGGAAGGCGAAGACGTCGGAGGAGGCGTAGGATATTCGCCTGCCCACCACCGATTCGGGCAATTCGTGAATATCGGCATCGCCTATGACGATCCGACCGGTTGCGGGCCAGGTCAGCCGGCCGAAAGCCTCGGCCAGCGCCTCGCCACCCCCGGACGTGCCGCCGGTAATCGCAACCGTCTCGCCGGGCTGGATCTGCAGCGATACATGCTCAACGACCTTCGAGCCGCCATCGTCGGTGACCGAAAGGTTTACGGCCGCGAGCGCTCCGGTGAGCGGCGTAGCCGGGTCGACGGAGATTGCCTGCACCCTTGGGTCGATCAGCGGTTCAACGCTGAACTGTTCGACGACCTGTGCATATTTGACCTGCACATCCTGGCGCGCCTGATCCCAGTCGATCAGTTCTTTCAAGGGACCCGGAAGGTCCTTGTAGGCGCCGATAACCGCGACAAGCTGGCCAATATCGAGCCGGCCCTGAAGCGCAAAATATCCGCCGATCGAATAGAACAGGAACGGCGTCACCTGGGCCAGGAAGTTGTTCAGGAATTTGACCAGAAACTTCCATTGATAAAGGTCGTAGCGGATCTTGAATATCCGGCCGAGGCGCGCGGCAATGTCGGCCCGCTCGAAATTGGAGGTATCGTGGGCGCGGATCGTGCCGATGCCGTCGACGATCTCGCTCACCCGGCCCGACAGCTCTCGCGCCGTCAACTGACGCTCGCGGCCGAGCACCAGCAGTCGCCTGCGCATGCGCGGGATAATGACCGCCTGAACGGCGACGATGGAGGCCGCGATGGTTCCCAGCCAGAAGCTCTGGAGGAGGATGAAGATCAGCGCCGTCAGAGCCTGGCCACCGAGGAGGGCGGGCTGTACGAAGGCGTCTCCGGTGAAGCCGCCCATCGGCTCCACCTCGTCCTTGATCATGGTCGAGATTTCGGCCGGCTTCACGCGCTTGAGATGGCCGGGGGGGAAGCGCAGAACCCGGTCGACGAGCTCGAAGCGGATGCGCCGCAGAAGCCGCTCGCCGAGCCGGCCCTTGTAGGTGTTTATATAGAATTTGAAGAGCCCGTTGATAATCACGAGCAGCAGGAACACCAGGCTCAAGGCCAGCAGCATGCCTTCCCTGCCGAGGTCAAAACCCGAGAAGAGATTGACCACACCGAAGAACGGCAGGTCGAAAGAAATCGGCAGGAACGGTTGGGTCGCCTCGGGTCCGTCGAAACCTGCACCCTGGATTGGTCCGTTGACGATCTGTTTCGGCAGATCGAAAGACAGGAAATAGGGAACCATCGACAGCGCCACGACCAGCAGTATCCAGAGCTGCTGCTTGCGGGTGTGAGTCCAGATGTAGCGGGAAAGACGTGGTTCCATGTGCCGGTAATAAGACCTATCTGAAATTCGGGATCGCACGGCTGTTCTGCCGGCGGACTACAGCGCCGCACTTGGTGCCGATCCGCCAGTTCGTCAATGGGCCTGCGCTACCTCCACGAAATCGTGACTACCCGGCATGAGAGCAGAGCGATGCGCCATGTCAAGCCTCCGACAGATATGCAGAACCGCTCATTTATGCGGCTTGCCCCTAACCGATCCTGCGGCCCCCATCCGCGCCCGCGCCTTGCGCTCACTTGACCCTGAGCTTACAACAGCCGCATGACGCATGCCAGCCACTCTCCTTGCCTTGACGAAAATTGGCACGAAAGCGCCCATGACCTTGCCCGGGGGCTGGCTGCCTATTCCGGCAGCAGGCTTGTCGGTGGCATAGCCAGAGTCATTGCCAAGCATCCGCAAGCGAACATTGCCAATGCCTTCAACCACAAGCAGGTCGGCTGCAAGATTTGGGCCCGCGACAAGCTCTTCGAGAGCATCGGCGCAGAGTGTCGCCGGATCATCGTGCTCGGCGGCTGGTACGGCGTTCTGGCGGCCATGCTGCTCGAAGATTCGCGCTTCGACATCGAACTGACCGTGAGTTGCGACATCGATCCCGCGGTTGAGCCTGTGGCACGCACGCTCAATGCAACCTTCGGCGACAGATTCCATGCGATGACGGCCGACATGCACACGCTCGACTATCGCGCCCTGAATGCGGATCTTCTGATCAACACGAGCTGCGAGCACATCGCCGAGCTGCGAAACTGGCTGGACCTGCTTCCGCCCGGAACGCGCGTCCTCCTGCAATCGAACGACTATTTCAGCGAACCCACCCACATAAGCTGCGTCAGCTCGCTTGAAGAATTTCGAGTACAGGCGCGTCTCGCGCGGGTCGACTTCGCGGGAGCGCTGCCGACGAAAAGATACACGCGCTTCATGCTGATCGGGTCGGTCTAGGGTCCTTCGGAGTTAAATCCCGGAGCGAAAAGAGGACAGGTGTGTGCGGTTTTCCGCCCGCATCCCATCGCGCGTCTCAACTTATTCGAATCGATCATGCTCTTGGTTTTAGGTCGATCCGACCTGAAATCATCGTGATCTCAAGGGCTGTCTCGACAAAAGCCGCTCGCCGATGATCCTCGCCGTTCCGGCGGCTCCGTCGAGGTCGAGCGGCGGGATGGCGGGCTTCGGCCGCGCAAGCATCGCGCTCACCTTCGCGGCCAGAAGCTCGGGCGTGATCCCCTCCTCCGGCAGCACGCCGGCGAGATCGAGCTGTTCGAGCCGTGCCGCCCGTGTGCTCTGTTCGGTCTCGCCACCGGCAGTAAATGGGATCAGGAGGCACGCGCATCCGGCACGCAGAATGTCGCACACGGTGTTGTAGCCGGCCTGCGAGACGGAGAGGCGGGCACCACCGAGCAATCCGCTGAAATCCCGCCGGAAACGAAAGAGGCTGACGCCCTCCGGCGCTGCCGCCGCGAATGCGTCGTAATCCGGCTGCGGCAGGTTCGGGCCGGTTACCAGGCACCAGCGGAGCGCGCTCGGCAGAAGCTTCGCGGCCTCGAGCGCCGCGCCGATCAGCTCCCTGCCGACAGCGCCTCCGCCCGCCGAAACGACGATATCGAATTTCTCGGCCGCTTCATTCGGCGGCGGCGGAGCGACGAGGCCCGTATAGACGACCTTGTCGCCGACTTCATCGGCGAGGGGAAATGTCTGCTCGATACGGGCGAATTCGGGATCGCCGTGAACGAGTACGAGATCGAAATGATTCTTGACGAGTTCGACGGTCTCCTCGGCCCTCCCGGGCTTGACCCTCTCCTGCAGAATGTCGCGCAGCGACGTCGCCATGAGCGGCGGCCGGTCACTCGCCGCAATTTCGGCGAGCAGCGGCAGCAGCTCGAACCGCATCTGCCGACGCCCGAAGGGAAAGGCCTCGATGATGACGACGTCCGGTTCCGTGCGTCGGAACGCCTCGATGAGCAGATCCCGTCGGTGCTCCTGAAAGGCGGCCGTGACCGGGTTGCCGTCGCCGTCGACAAGCCCGGAAAACCCTTTGTCGCCGGCCGTCACCGCAGGCAGTGCGATGGTCTGCACACCGTCCCCCGGAAAGCCCGGCACCGGGGTGCCGCCGGTCACCATCGTGACCTCGAAATCCTGCTCGACCAGCGCTCCGGCAATGCGGCTCGCGCGCGCCAGATGCCCGATACCGAGAAGATGCTGCACGTAAAAAAAGACGCGAGGCCTGCTCAAGGACTTCTTCTCCATTCGCTTTCGAAGAGCCCGGCCAGCTGACGGACGCTAGAGTGGTGGTCGAACTCGCTGCGCACGCGACGTTCCCCCGCGGCGCCAAGCTGCCGGCGGAGCTCCGGGTCGCGGATCAGCCGTTCCAGTGCCGCGGCAAGAGGTTCCGGGCTTTCCGGTGGCACCACGAGGCCGTTTTTGTCGTCTTCAAGAAGTTCAGGAATGCCGGAGACTGCGGTCGAGATACACGCAAGCCGCTGGCTCGACGCCTCCACGAGCACATTCGGCAGGCCATCGCGGTCGCCATCGGCCGCCACCCGGCAGGCCAGTGCGAAGATGTCGGCCTCGCGGTAGCGGCCCAAAACGTCCTTTTGATCGAGTGCCCCGTGCCAGAGGATCCGATCCTCGAGGCCAAGCTTTGCGGCAAGCGCCTGGAGCCCGCCGGTAAGCTCTCCCGCACCGATATGCTCGAAGCGCCAGTTGAGGTCCGCAGGCAACAACGAAAGCGCCTTCAGGAGGACGTCATATCCCTTCTTGGGAACGGCGCGCCCGACGCTGACGATGCGCACCGGATCGTCCGGATCCGAGCCGTCGCGCCGGGAATGCTCGCCTTCGAAGGCCGGAAAACGATTGAGATCGAGGCCGTGATAGCTCAAATGGACCCGGGTCCGGTCCTTCGACAGGTCCCGCAGATGCTCATAGCCGCTTCGGGTGCAGGTCACCGTCCAGCGGGCCCGGTCGAGCTTGCCCGAAAGCTCCCAATCCTCGGAGGTCCAGATGTCCTTTGCATGGGCCGAGCACGTCCAGGGAATGCCGGTTATCATGCTGGCATAGTCCGTTACCGAGGCCGGCGTGTGAATGAAGTGGGCATGCAGCCACGCGGCGTCTTCCGGCCATTCGGTGACGAGCACCAGCGCCTGGCCAAGACGGCGGAAGCGGTTGCGTGAAACGTCTCGCGCGAGGTCGCGGAGGAACGACCCGAGCACCCGCCGGAAGCCGGGCTTCGGGACGGTCTTCACCAGTGCGCGGAGAACCCGCCACGGCTCCTCATGCAAATATTCAGGCAGGTAATGCACGGCCGCGCGTATTTCGTCATGGATGGGATGGCGTTTTCTGTCGGTCGGACGGCGCAGGGCGACGAGGACGAGCTCATGCCCTGCTCTTTCGAGGCCCAGCAGTTCCTGCGCAATGAACGTTTCCGAAAGGCGTGGATAACCCTTCAGCACGACGGCGATCTTCGGTTTCGGCGACACGTGTCTTCAGTTCGATCTTTTCACGACGGCCAAATGCTCCTTCGATCTACGATCGAGCCATTCGCCGACGATGTCGGATATGTGGACGAGGCCTTCCAGCCTCAGGCCATTGGCGCGGAGCGACGGCGGTGCGCGCTGCGGCAGCGCCTTCAGGGCCGCAGCAAGGCGCAACGGCTCCTCCGCTTCCTGCGGAAGCAGCATGTCGACGAGCCCGAGTTCGGAGGCACGCTGGGCGCGGATCAATTGTTCTTCGCGCGGCTGTAGGCGCGGCACGATCAGAGCAGGCTTGTCGAAAGAAAGTATCTCGCAATAGGTGTTGTAGCCGCCCATCGACACCACCCCCCTGGCACCGGCTACCAGTTCCTCCATGCGATTGTCGAACTCGATTATCTTGATGAAAGGAATCTTGCTTCCCTTCTTGATCAGCTTGTTGCGCTGCTTTGCCGGCATGTAGGGGCCGAGGACGACGAGCGCGTTATGCGTGAGTTCGGGATCCTCCTGATAGGCGTGAATCACGTTATGGATGAGGTCCGCTCCGTCGCCACCGCCGCCGGTGGTGACCAGTATGTAGTCGCCTTCCGGCCGATGGCCGGGCAGTGCGTCGTGGGGAACGCTTCTTTGCAGGAAACCGACGAAGTTCATGCGGTCGCGCACGGCAACGGGCACGTCGAGTCCGACTAGCGGATCGTAGAAGTCCGGCGGTCCGTAGACCCAGATCGAATCGTAGAACTGCTCGATCTTGCGCATTGTGTCGCGTCGCTTCCATTCCTCTTCCAGGAGGTGCGGCGCGTCCATGATTTCCCTTAGGCCAAGCACCAGCCTGGTGCCATGCGTCTTCAGGTAGGCGAGCGTATCCTCTACCTCGCCGCGCAGGCCCATCGGCTCCTTGTCGACGACAAAAATATCCGGCCGGAAGGTTTCCGCCGTCGAACGGATGATCGACTGCCGCATTTTTAGCGTCTCGTGCAGCTCGATGTGGCGGTCCAGCGAGGTATATTCGCCGTTTCGGAGCTTTATGACGCTCGGGATCTTCACGAAGTCCACGCGGGCCCGATAATCGAAGGCGCCGGCGATGGTCGCACCGGAAATGATCAGGATCTGCAGTCCGCTGTAATCTTCCACCAGTGCATGGGCGATGGCGCGACAACGTCTGAGGTGGCCGAGCCCGAAGGTATCGTGGCTGTACATGAGGATGCGGGCATCCTCGAAGCGCCGTGTCATACCAAAAACCTTTCGCTCAAAGATAGAAACGTCGAAGTCTATTGCAGCGATCGCTTGCAGCCAACAGCGATATCCGGGCTTATTTGTAGGGATCGGCGGCGTCGCGCAACCCGTCTCCCAGGAAGTTGAACGCCAATATCACAAGAATGACCGGGATCGTGGGGAAAAGCAGCCACGGATAGAAGGCAATGACGCTGACGCTCTTTGCCTCGGTGAGCAGGATTCCCCAGCTGGTTATCGGCGGACGCAGGCCGAGGCCGAGGAAGCTCAACGCCGTTTCTCCGAGGATCATGCCGGGTATGGAGATCGTCGCCGTGGCGATGAGATGGGACATGAAGCCCGGAACGAGGTGGCGCCCTATGATGCGTCCGCTTTTGGCGCCCATCAACTGCGCGGCAAGGACATAGTCTTCCTCCCTGAGCGCGAGCAGCTTCGAGCGCACGGCGCGCGCAAGGCCGGTCCAGTCGAGAAGGCCGAGAATGACGGTTATACCCAGATAGATGAGAAGCGGGCTCCATGTCGCCGGCATGATCGCCGCCAGAGAAAGCCAGAGCGGAATGCTCGGTATCGACTGCAGGACTTCGATCAGTCTCTGGACCACAAGGTCGAAGATCCCGCCATGGTATCCGGCAAGCCCGCCGATGACGATGCCGAGAACGAAGCTGACGGTGATGCCGAGAAGTCCGATCGTCAGCGATATCCGCGCGCCGTAGATGATGCGCGACAGCACGTCGCGGCCGAGACGGTCCGTGCCCAGGAGGAAAAGCTGCCCTCCCTCCGCCGGGCAAACCAGATGCAGATTGCTTTCGAACAAGCCCCAGAAACGGTAGTCGTCGCCGCGGCAGAAGAACCGGATCCGCTCGACGTCCGACGTATCGTCCGTGTAGTTGCGCTTCAGCGTGTCCATGTCCAGCGTCATCGTCCGGCCGAAGACAAAGGGGCCGACGAATTCACCCTCGTGGAAAAAGTGAACGCTCTGCGGCGGCGCATAGATGAAATCGACATTGCGCGTATGCAGGTCGTAGGGCGCGAGAAACTCGCAGATCAGGATCATGCCGTAGAGCGCCGCGAGGAAGATGCCCGAGGCGAGCGCGACCTTGTGGCGCTTGAACTTCCACCACATCAGGCGCAGCTGCGATGCCTGGTTCACCCGCACCTGCTCGTCGCTCATGACCTCCACGGAATGGGGGTCGAAGGGCGCGGTCGAAACGTAGTGCGGAAGGGGCTCGCCGGGCGCCGGGATCGGTGACGTCACTTTGTGCTCCTGCCTTGCAGACGGATTCGAGGATCGAGGACGGCGAGCGCCAGATCGGAAACCAGCACTCCGATCACGGTGAGGAACGCAAGGAACATCAGGAACGATCCGGCCAGATACATGTCCTGGCTCTGCAGCGCCTTGATCAGCATCGGTCCGGTGGTTTCCAGGGACAGCACAATTGCCGTGATTTCGGCGCCCGAAATGATCGCCGGCAGGATCGAGCCGATGTCCGAAATGAAGAAATTGAGCGCCATGCGTAGCGGATATTTGAGCAGGGTCCGCGTGGGCGAAAGCCCCTTGGCGCGGGCGGTTACGACATATTGCTTCTGGAGCTCGTCGAGCAGATTGGCCCTGAGCCGACGGATCATGCCGGCAGTACCGGCAGCGCCGACGATGATGACCGGGATCCAGATATGCTCCAGTATCGACTTCGCCTTTTCCCAGCTCATCGGCTCGGAAAGATACTTCTGATCCATCAAATGGCCGATCGAAGTTCCGAACCAGATGTTGGCGAAATACATGAGGACCAGGGCCAGCATGAAATTCGGGATCGCGATGCCGATGAGTCCGATCAGCGAGAGGCCGTAGTCGCCCCAGCTATACTGGTGCGTGGCGGCATAAAGGCCGATCGGAAAGGCTATGACCCAGGTGAAGATGATGGTGACGAAGGAGACCAGGACCGTTAGCCACAGGCGCTCGCCGACGACCTCGCTCACCGGCAATTCGTACTCAAAGGAATAGCCGAAATCGCCCTGGAGCATCCCCGCGACCCAGTGGACATAGCGCAGGATCGGCGGCTGGTCGAAGCCGTACTGCTTACGCAGCGCCTCGATCTGTTCCATGTTGACGCCTTCGCCTTGCGCCCTGATCTCGGCGATGTAGCTTTCGAAATAGTCGCCCGGGGGCAGCTCGATAATGGCGAAGACGAGCGCGGAGATAATGAGGAGCGTCGGGACCATGACTGCGATGCGCCAGAGAATGTACCGCAGCATCTCAGTCGTCCTGTTCCAGCCAGAAGGTGTCGGGCTTGTAGGCGCCGAAGTAGCTCGTCGGGTCGAAACCATACAATCCCTCGTCGGGGAAATTGCGCAGCTTCTTCGTGACGAGGATCGGCTGCAGCGAGCTGTTGACCAGCCCGATCGAGAAGACCTGATCCGTGTAGATGGACAACATCTTTCTCCAGATATCGGCCCGCTCGGCATCGTCCGCGGAATGCCTCCAGCGCTTGAGCAGGTCCAGGAGCTCGACGACCGGGGGAAGGTCGGGCGTCTCGCCCATTTCGCCATGCGACATATAATTCAATCCCCAGACGGGCCACTGCAGCTGGTCGTCCGTCGTCGGTGCAAGCTGGCTGGGGTTCATGTCCGCGGTCGGCACGCCGTTGTCGATGCCGAACCACATCGACATGATGATCTCGCCGCCGACAGCGCGGCTGCGGAAGGTATCCCGCTGCGAGGTGCGAATGAAAAGCGAAATGCCGACCTCGCGCCAGTAATCGGTTATGAGCTGCAGCACATCGGTATCGAGCGTGCTTTCGCCGGCGGTCTCGACGACGATCTGCGCCTTTCGGCCGTCGGGAAGAATACGGATCCCGTCGCTGCCGCGCTTGGCCAGTCCAGCCGCGTCGAGCAGTGCGTTCGCCTGGTCCGGATCATGGGCGATCCAGGCACTTGCGAATTCAGGCCGGAAGAGAGGACTTTCAGGCAGCACCGTGTCGGCGCTTTCCTTCGTCAGCCCATAAAAGGCAGCCATATTGATTTCGCGACGGTCGATTGCAAGCGACAGCGCACGACGGACGCGCACGTCCCTGAGTAGCGGCCGCCACACCGGGTCAGCGGCGTTGAGGTTCGGCAGCAGCGCCAGGCGTGATCCCGACGTCTTCTTCCAGAGCTTCACCACGACCGGGTGCCGCTTCTCCGCATCCTTGAGATAGGTATAGTCGACGAAATCGATCCCATATGCCTGCAGGTCGCTTTCGCCCGTGCCGGTCTTTGCCGGAATGAGTGAGGACGAACTGACGCTGAGCACGAAACGGTCGATATAGGGCAACTGCAAACCGTTTTCGTCCACCCGGTGGTAGTAGGGGTTGCGTTCGAAGACGAACTGTTCGGCCGGCAGGGGCGTGGTGTTGCGCCACGGGTCGAGGGTCGGTAGATCCGGATTTTCGGGCCGGTAGGATCGCGCCATGCGCATGTGGAGCTGGCTCCACCTTTTGACCCGCTGCTTCTTCAGGAGCGCCTTCAGCTTGTCCTCGTCCTGATATTTCGTGTGGAACTGCTTGAGATAGGCCGAAGGCATGACGACGACCATCGGCTGCGGTCCGGCGAGTTCCTGCAGGAAAACCGGGTTCGGCATCGGCCAGGAGTAGCGAACCGTTCGCTCGTCGACGATTTCGAACTTTGCCGCCTGTCCGTCCATGACCAACGCGGGCGGCAGGCCGGCCGGAGACAGATCCTCATTGAGGAGCACGTCTTCGAAACAATAGCGGAAGTCCTCGGCCGTCAACGGCGTGCCGTCCGACCATCTGTGGCCATCGCGCAGATGGAAAGTGAAGATACGATCCTCGACCGTCTCGTAGCTTTCGAGAATGTCGGGCTGGAGATTGAGCTTCTCGTCGTAGCCGACCAGCCGGGTATAGCCGTAGATCGTCATCAGGCGAATGTCCTTCGCACTGCCGATCAGGCTGCGGATCGTGCCGCCGTGGCGGCCGGGCTTGCGTCCCATCGCCGCGACATCGATCACCCGCGGCGTCTTCGGCAATCGTTCGCCGACCGGCGGAAGCTTGCCTTCTTGAACGAGTGCGGCAAGCGCGTCGGTTCCGCCCGCGGCCGCGAGCATTGCTTTTGGAAATGCCGCCGAAGCGAGAATGCCAAGCGCAGTTCTTCGGGTGATCATCGGCGTAACTCCCTGGCATCCACCGATCTGCGGGCGAGGACATAATGCCCGCCACCGAGATCGGCGGGAATAAGAGCACCGTTCTCACCGCCGTCGGAGAATTGCGCGCCCCAGCGCTGTTGGTCCGATCCGCCGCTCGCCTGAAGGGAATCGAAGTCGAGCTTACGGTCGAGGTCGGGATAGGGAACGGCGGCGAGGAGCGACTTCGTGTAGGGGTGGACCGGATTGCGCATCAGCACCTCACGTGGCGCCAGCTCCACGATCCGGCCCGCGCACATGACCGCGATCCGGTCGGCCATGTAGTCGACGACCGCGAGGTTGTGCGAGATGAACAGCATCGTCAGGCCGAGCTCTTTCTGCAAGTCCTTGAGGAGATTCAGGATCTGCGCCTGCACCGAAACATCGAGCGCAGAAACGGGTTCATCGCAGATCAGAAGCTGCGGCACGAGCGCGAGCGCCCGGGCAATCCCGATGCGTTGCCTTTGGCCGCCGGAGAAGCTGTGGGGATAGCGATTGATGAAGCGCTGGTCGAGACCGACCGCCTGCAAAAGCGAACGAACATGTGCCTCACGCGATTTCGGTGTCCCTCGGCCGTGAATCTCCAGCGGCTCGCTAAGGATGTTTTTCACCGTCATGCGCGGTGAAAGCGACGAGACGGGATCCTGGAAGACCATCTGGATCTTCGCCCTCAATGCCTTGAGTTCCCCGCCGTCCAGCTTCAGAACGTCAAGCGCGCCCTCCCCGTCGTCGAAGGTGATCGTCCCCTTGTCAGGCGTCACGGCCCGCATCAGGATCTTGCTCACGGTCGTCTTGCCGCAGCCGCTTTCGCCGACGAGCCCGAGGCATTCACCGCGGCGGATGTCGAAGCTGACGTCGTCGACGGCGCGATGCCGATATGCGGTGCCGCTGCCGAACCAGCCGGAGCTGCGCGTGGAGAACGTCTTCGAAAGGTTGCGGACGGACACGAGGACATTGGGACCCGCGGCTTTCTTGACTTCCCGGTCGCCGACGATCGCGCCGGCCTTGACCGGCACCTCGCGCAGCGCCTTCAGCCGCTCGCCCGGTTTCATGTCGAAGTGCGGCACGGCCGCCATCAAACCCTTGAGATAGGGATGACGAGGATTGCGGAAGATCGCATCCACAGGTCCGGCCTCGACGATCTCGCCATGGTAGATAACCACAACCTCGTCCGCCATGTTGGCAACGACCCCGAGATCGTGGGTGATCAGAAGCATGGCCATGTTGAGCTTGCTTTGAAGCTCGCGCAGGAGTTGCAATATCTGCGCCTGAACCGTCACGTCGAGTGCCGTCGTCGGTTCGTCCGCAATGAGCAGCGCCGGACGGCAGATCAGCGCCATCGCGATCATCGCGCGCTGTCGCATGCCGCCGGAAAGTTCGAACGGGTACATCTCGTATGCCCGCTTCGGATCGGAAAACCCGACATAGCCGAGCAGTTCCTCCGTCCTCTCACGGCGCCGCGCCTTGTCGAAGTCCGTATGGATCTTCAGCACTTCGGAGATCTGGTTGCCGATCGTGTGGAGCGGCGACAGGGACGTCATCGGCTCCTGGAATATCTTGCTGATGCGTGCGCCGCGGATCTCCTGGATATTGCGCCCGTCCCTGTCCAGCGAAAGCAGGTCGACGGGTCTTGCCTCGGCTTCGGGATCGTTGAACAACACCCGGCCGCTGACACGTGCCACGCTCGGCAGGATGCCCATGATCGCCTGGCTGATCGCCGACTTGCCTGACCCCGACTCGCCGACGAGCGCAGTTACCCGCCCAGGCAGGATTCTGAAATTTGCTCCCCGGACGGCTTCCACTTCGCCGCCGAGCACCGAGAATGTGATCCGCAGACCCTCAACTCGCAGCAGGTCCGCTCCTGACGTCATCGCAGCACGCTTCCCTCAATACCCCTCCTGCACAATCCCAACTCGAGGCCGCCCCCAAAATAAAATCATGCAGCCACTACCTTCAGCGCCGCGCGTTACAAACGCAAGGTCGCTGCAGCCCCTTTGATGCTGCATGATTTTCCCTTTGATCGGCTGGGATCAACGGAAACCGTGCAGCAGCGTTACAGCGACGTTTGCTCGCCCCGCCGGACGCATGGCGCGCTGCAGCTTTTTGCCACTCAAAAACAGTAGCGTAGGTTAAACGGGCTGTCCAGCATACCACCGGAGCGTCGGGAAGCGGGACTTACGAGAACGGGCAGTTGCCGTTGGTCAGGACGTCCTCGCAGCGAGGCGAACGCCGGAAATCGTCGTAATAGAGCGTCCAATCGGTGATGTCGGCGGCCCGATATGGTCCGAACTTGAAGTACTGGTTCTCGCCGAGCCCCTTGTCCGCATGGCCGACATGGCCCTTGACGGTGATGATCGGCTGGCCGTTGGCAAAGAGCTCTATGTGGCCAGAGCCGTCAGGACCGGGCTTTGTGAAGACGACGAAATCGATCCAGCCGGACTTCGGATCCGGCAAGGGATTGCCATGGTTGGTTATGGTGATCCCGTCCGTGCATGAATTGAAGAGGCTGCCGTCTTCCGGCTTCCAGTTGGCGTCCGTCGCCACCAGCATGCGCATCTGGTTGACTTCCGGACGGAGCCAGACCGGCGCCTGGCCTGGGGCGCAACGCGCCGGTACGTTATCGGGGCCGGCGGAGACCGGAGGCAGATGGTTGGTTTCGACCGTGGCGAAGAGCTTTCCAGAATTCATGCGCAGCGCCAGGAAGGGGCTGAAGTCGCCCGCGGCACCGGGATCGATCTCTCGCTTCCACTGCGCGATGAGATAGCGGTGGTCGTCGCTCGGCACCGGATCGTCGAAATTTACCGAGAAGCCGTACCAGACCCCCTTGTCGTAGGGCACCCGCAACTCGGTCTTTTCCCAGATCTCCGCGCGTTCGCTGCAGCCGTCGTGATCCGCAGGGCAATTCGGCACGATGCTAAGCTTCAGTCCACCGTTGCCGGTGCGTTTGACGGCGCTCTGGAACTCGTAGGTGCCGGCGCTCTGCTCGAAATTCTCGCGATAGTAGAGCCCCCCTTCAGGCGCGAAATCCGTACCCTCGAAACCATCGAACAATTTTCGTTCGTAAACTGGCGGCTCGTCCGCCGACTGGGCATAGGTAAGACTCGGCAAGGCAATCGCCGCCGCCAGCAGAGCTATACGAAACATCGGTCCCCTCATTGAAGCATCTTGTCGATCAGACCGCGCGGCCCAGGCGGCCGCTTCTTGTTGCGGTAGAGCAACATGACATGCTCCGCCTCGGAAAGTCCATCCTCGGTTGCATCATATGCCCGCTCCTGCGCGATTGCAGCAAGGGCGGTATCCCGCGGGTAGAGGACCGTGAACTTCTGACGAACCCCGCGCAGTTTCTCCTGCCCGAGGGTTTGCCATTCCCCGCCGCAATAATTCACGAAGGCCTCGCTCGCGACGACGCTGTGGGCATATTTCTTCGTCAGGTTCTGCAGCCGCTGAACCTCGTTCACCGCAGAGCCGAAGACAGAGAAGGTCAGCCGGTCGCGCAGGCCGACATTGCCGAACATGACGTTCCCGACATGCAGGGCGATGCCGTAGCCGATCGGGTCGCGGCCCTGCCTCCTGCGTTCCGCGTTGAGGGCGGCCATGCGCGCCGTCGCCGCGCCCACGGCGGCGAATGCCTCGCGGCTGGCCATCTCCGACGGCTCCTTGTGTCGGCCGCAGGGGTAGACGCCGATGAAGCCGTCACCGATGAAGCTCAGGATCTGTCCGCCGTTGCGGTTGAAGGGCGTGGCGATCGCATCGAAGAATCCGTTCAACGACTCGATATAGGCCTGCCGGCCTTCCTTTTCGGCAAGCATCGTCGACTGGCGCATATCCGCCATGACGAGAACTGCGCGTACCGTCTCTCCGTCGCCGCGCCGGACCTGGCCGCTCATTACGCGGCGTCCGGCATTGGCGCCAAGATAGGTGGTCAGCATGTTGTCGGCGAGCTTGCCCAGCACGGCCACTTTGGCAGCGATCGCCAGGTGGTTCTGAAGTCTGAGGAGGGCCGCAATGACGTCGTCGCTGAAACCACCTTGACGGTCCGTCGTCCACGAGCCGACCATGCCATGTTCGGATTCGGCTCCAAGAGGTTGCATGAAGGCAATGTAGTCGGTCGCTCCCTGCTCCTTCAGCTCGTCGAAAATCGGAAACTCCGAGGGCAAGGAGGGATCGATCCGACGCCTGACATGATCGAGATCGTTGCTGAGCAGGTAATAATACGGACTGTGCAGGAAGCGCTCGGGATTGAGCGCCAGTTCCTCATGCCGCAGACCGCTCACCTCGACCCCCTGACCTCGCCACCAGGTAAAGCCGAGGGCGTCGTAAAGCGGGTGAAGCATCGAGAAAGACAGATGGACGCGCATGAGTGGCAGGCCCGCCGCCGCCAACCGCTCGCAGAAACCGCGCACGATGGTTTCAAGCGTTTCGTCGCTGAGCGAGGTTCGCATGAGCCAGTCAGCGACCTTGTCCAGGAGGATTTCGGAAACATTGTCGTTGATCGGGCTCATGCCATTTCCTCATCGTCGCGGCAACGGTCGCCACCCGCGCCGACCGCGAAGCAGCGATGGCTCGCTCGCGGTGGCACTGAAGTGGGTACCCGTCGGTGAAAGAAGGCTCCCGCCGCCTCCCGCGGCCGTTCGTGCAGCGATCGGGTCACCGCTGCGCTCCTGCAGATATTCACCGCGGAGCACATTTTCCAGAGACCACGAGCGATTTTTGATCGTTGCCGGATCGTACACGCAACAGCCCTGCGCATTGCACCCTGAAATTGCCGGGGTCCCTCACGACCGCATGCCTGCCCGGCCAGACAAAACGACGCAGGCCGTGCGGCGTGCGGTGCCGCAGACGGCGCGCCGCGCTTGACTTGCGGTGGCTTTCCCGCCAACAAAACCGCACAGGGCTCCGCAGCCGGATCGCTGAAGCGGCCCCCCCCCCCGCAACAGAACTGGAAGCCAATTTTGACCTCTCCGCATCACGACAGGCTGCTCGATTCGATCTCCGGCCGCACCGCTCGCGTCGGCGTCATCGGCCTCGGCTATGTCGGCCTGCCGCTTGCCGTTGCAGTCGCGCGCTCCGGCTTCCATGTCACCGGTTTCGACATTGACCCGGGCAAGATCGTCGCGCTCGACGCGGGCCGCTCCTATATCGAAGCGGTTTCGGACGAGGCGCTTGCCCGCGAAGCCGGCGCTGGGCGGTTCCGCTCCACGACCGACTTTTCGCACCTAGGCCGTTGCGACGTCATCATCATCTGCGTGCCGACGCCGCTCACCAGGCACCGCGATCCCGACCTCTCTTTCGTGGAGAATACGTCGCGCGCGATCGCTGACCGCTTGCGGCCGGGCCAGCTCGTCGTTCTGGAGTCGACCACCTATCCCGGCACCACCGACGGTATCGTTCGCTCCATCCTGGAGGAAACAGGGCTCAAGTCCGGCACCGACTTCTTCATCGGATTCTCGCCGGAGCGGGAAGACCCGGGCAATCGCGCCTACGAGACCACGAGCATTCCCAAGGTCGTGGCCGGAGACGGCCCAATGGCCTCGGCGCTGATGGAGCGGTTCTATGCCGCCGTGGTCACGACGGTGGTTCCGGTATCGTCCAACGCGACGGCCGAGGCGGTGAAACTGACCGAGAATATCTTCCGCGCCGTCAACATCGCCCTCGTCAACGAACTCAAGGTCGTCTACGAAGCGATGGGCATCGACGTCTGGGAGGTGATCGATGCCGCCAAGACGAAGCCCTTCGGCTACATGCCCTTCTATCCGGGACCCGGGCTCGGCGGCCACTGCATTCCCATCGATCCCTTTTATCTGACATGGAAATCGCGGGAATACGAGCTGCCGACGCGCTTCATCGAACTCGCCGGCGAGATCAATTCGGCAATGCCCCGTCACGTCGTGGCAAGACTCGCCGAGGCGCTCGACCGGCGGGAGGGCAAGGCGCTCAGCCGCTCGGCGGTCCTCGTCATCGGCCTCGCCTACAAGAAGAATGTTCCGGACATTCGTGAAAGCCCCTCCCTGAAGCTGATGGAACTCATTGAGGAGCGCGGCGGCAAGGCCGCCTTCTACGACCCCCATGTGGAAGAAATTCCCTCGACCCGAGAACACATGGCCTTGAAGGGCCGGCGGTCGGTGGTCTTCGACGAAACGACGGTTCGCGGCTTCGATGCCGTGCTTATCGCGACCGACCACGACGCCGTCGACTATGCCATGCTTGCCGACTGGTCGCCGCTGATCGTCGACACGCGCAACGTCTTCGCGCGCCACGGCCTTGCTGCCGAGCACATCGTCAAGGCTTGACCGCGGGGGGAATATCCACGGTCCTCGAAAGGTCCCCTTGGGAAAGAGCGGACTTCAGGTTCCGGGCGGCCACCGCGTAGCCGCCGGCCGCGCCATCGATGAAATGCATGTGGTCTCTGCTCATCGGGGTCGGAACGATGCACGTCATCAGCGCCGAGTCCTGCCGGTGCAGCCCGTAGCGGCATATGCCCGCCGCCGCGCCCAGCTTCAGCCGCTCTTCGATACGGCGCAGCCGATCGAGACTGACGTCGATCGTCATCTTCAGCGCGTCGTCGAACTTGCGGAAGTCCGAATTGCTGGCGAGGTCGCGCGCATATCGCTTGACGTCGAACGGCCCGAAATTGATGCCGAGCCTGAAACAGAGAAACAGTGCAAGGCTCTGCGCCGCAACGAGGGACCAGGTGAGGAAGCGCCGGCCTCTCGGTGCGACGGCGCGCGATTCCGCCGTAATGCCGCGCACGGAAAGATGCGGCTCGGGTCCATTTTCCGGTACCGGGTGCCCGCCTCGCTCCTCCCCCTCGGCCAAGGCCACGATGTCGCCGATCAGCGCCTGGTATTCCGGACCGATGCCGCTTTCCCCCGGCACCGCGATGATGGAGACGATCGCTCCGTGGTGCGAGACGATCGGATTCCAGCGGCACGACAATCCGGTCAGGTCGGGTCTCGTGCCGGGCGGCGCGCTCTCGATCTGGTAGCGGCCCGCCTTCATTTCCGCTTCCGCCCAACTGGCACCACCGCCGGAGAACATGGCGTAGGAGACTTCCTCGCTCGCCTTGAAGCGCGCGACGCGCATGTCGAACCCGCTGGCGCGCACGTCGGAAACCGGGACGATTGCGGCGCGAAGCTCGAGGCCCAGTTCCTCCGCCACCCATGTTTTCGCGGCGGCGAGCACGTCCTTTGCTTTTGCCGCCAGCGTTCCGGGCACGGCGGCTAGCGCCCCGTCGCCTCCGAAGACGAAGGCGAGGTTTTTCTCATCGAGCCCGTTCATGAGCGCCGAGATGACGCTCGCGCCGGCCATGTTCACGCTCTTGTATCGCCCTTCGGCGATTGCTCCCGTCGAATTGACAATATCGGCAACGGCGAGCCACCAACCGTCGGGCAAGGGCCGGTAGTTGGCCTCGTCGGCGACACCTTCGAACGCCTCAAAAAGAGGAAGGCTCGCATAAAATTCCCTGTCGGCCGGCTGCATCATCGTGGCCAAACTCCTAGAGGTGACATCTGTTGCTGATTTCCAGGCGGGTGCGATTTTCACCCGATTACGAGGGATAAAGCACCTTCGCTTCGATGAATAGATTTCTCTTCGAGTCATGCAATCCGTGCGCGATGGCGCCAATGGCATTGCAGGACCCTCATGATTTGTGCTTGTCTAATCACGACGCCCGGGCAAAGTGCCACGGCAGGCAGGATAAAGCCGGAACGGAATGCAGGACGATACATTTCGAGTGAAGTTTTGGGGCGTAAGAGGCAGCTTGCCGGTATCCGGCGTGCAGTTCCTGCACTACGGAGGAAATACGCCCTGCATCGAAATTCGCTGCGGCAAGGAGGTGTTGATATTCGACGCGGGATCGGGCCTGCGCGAGGCCGGACTGTCGCTGATGTCCGAAGGTATCGCCGAATTCGACGTTTTTTTCACCCACACCCATTACGATCACATCATCGGCCTGCCCTATTTCAAGCCGATCTACCGCTGCAGCTCCGCCGTCCGCTTCTGGTCCGGCCATCTGCACGGCACGATGTCCACGGCCGAAATGATCAACGAGTTCATGCGGCCGCCATGGTTCCCGGTCGGAACGGGCATCTGTCAGGCGAGCCTCGACACCGTCGATTTCCGTCCGGGTGAAACACTGTCGCCGCGAAAGGACGTCTCCATCCGCACCATGAGCCTCGTGCATCCCGGGGGATGCGTCGGCTACCGTATCGAATGGGGCGGGAGGGCGGTCGCGCTCGTCTACGATACGGAACACGAACCCGGCATTCTCGACCCCGCACTCCTCGATTTCATCGCCGGAGCCGATCTCATGATCTATGACTGCACCTACCTGGAAAGCGAGATGGCGACTTTTCGCGGCTACGGACACTCGACCGGGATGCATGGATCACAGCTCGCCAAAGCCGCCGGCGTCACGCGCCTCGCCATGTTCCACCACGATCCGTCGCGCACCGACGCCGCGCTCGCGGCGATGGAACAGGAAGTCCAGGCTTTCTTCTCGGGCGCTTTCGCCGCGTGCGACCGTCAGGTCATCGACCTATAAGGTCGGCGACCCTGCGCCAGCGGCAGGCCGCGTGCGAGGCGGTGATGTCGAAAAGTACGGACAGGAATTCCCATACGCTCTCGTCGTGAACGAGGTGGTGGGTGAGAATTCCCACCGTTCCGCCGTCCTTCTCGATTTCATCCAGCCGGCGATCGATGTCGCGAAGGATCTCGCCGTGCGGCCGGCAGCCGCGAGTGCCGTGCCAGTCCATCACATCCACATGGGCATTTATGAGCTGCAGCCCTGGAACGCGTAACGCGACGGCTTTTGCCCCGTCCTCCGGTCCGAAAACCGAAAGGGCCCTAAAGCCGATCTCGTGCAGCCCGGGGACCAGCCCCGGGTCGATCCGGTTCCATGGCGGAACGAGGAGCGGCACCATAGCGGTGGGATAAAGCGCGCGCAGGCGTGCCCAACCGGCGCGCAAGTCGGCCGCAACCATTTCGCGCGACCTGTGACCTCCTAGTTCCTGGCGTTTTTCAGTCACAGGGGCATGGTTTTGATGGGACCACCCGTGGACAGCAACATCGACAAGCGGACGGCCGGCGAGGCAGCGCGAGAGGCGCTCGTCGGTATTTGCCGGTATGACGGCCAAGCTCACCGGTACCGAAAAGCGGTCGGCAAGGTCGAGCAACCGTTGGAGGGCGGCCGTCGGCTCGACGGCGTCGTCGTCCCGCAGCCAGAAGTCGATCGATTTGCCTGCCTCCTGCAGGCGATCGAGCCTGTCGGCCAGCGTTTGCCAAATCGATACGATCGTCATTTCGCACTCCCAACGAACTCGGCAAAGATCCCCGAGAGACGTGCGGCGGCGGCGGGAAGCGAGCGGTGCTCGAAAACGAAGCGCCGCGCGCGCTCGCCAAATTGCCAGCGTAGGGGTCCGTCCATGAGGAAGCGCCGTACCGCTGCCGCCATTGCATCGATGTCCCCGGCCGCCGTCAGATATCCCGTTTCGCCGTCACGTACGACTTCCGGCACACCCGCCGTGTGCTGGGCGACGACCGGGAGGCCTGCAGCCTGCGCCTCCAGATAGGATAGTCCGTAGGCCTCCCCGCAGCCCGGCCAGACATAGAGGTCGCCGCCGGCGAAAATCTCCGGAATCGCCTGAGGCGGCATTTCGCCAAGCCAATCCAGCCGTCCTGCGGGAAAGGCCGAAAAGGCTTCCGATACGTCAGCCCGTGCAGGGCCGTCGCCCACCACCGTCAGCGTCCATGGCACGTCGGCGACGAGGGCGAGCGCGCGGGCAAGCATGCGATAGCTATCCATCTTGTCGCCCTGCCGCATCATCGCGACGGCAAGCAGGCGGTTGCCGCCGACCTTACTCCTTCGCAGGTCACGAAACGGCGACACATCGATGAAAGGGGCGAGCAGCGCGGAGCGCACTTCCGGTATCGCCTCTTCGAGCCCCTCGCGGTCACGATGGGTGAAACAGATGTTGACCGCAGCCTGCCTTGCGCCGGCGCCGACCTCATCTTGCGCAAGTTTCCACGCACCCACGTTGCGCCGAAAGGAATATGAGCTCTCGGCGGTAATGTATGGAATGGAGAATTCCGCAGCGATCGCAGGACCAATGAGATCGGGAGCCTTGTAGTACGGGTGATAGCAAAACCATAGATCGGGCGGGCCTTTCGACTGCCAAAGCCGCCGAAGCCGGGCGATCTCCGCTTCGGCCTCCTTGCGCAACGCTGAAAATGCCGCATCCGAGGCTTCACGCGAGAAGGTGCGCAGCTCCGAGGCAATGCCGACGTCGTGACCTTCCAGCCGTAGCGCTTCGATAAGCATGCGTGCCATCTGCCTGTCGCCGGAAGGGACAGGGTGGTCAGGCGACTTCAGCGGCGCATGAAAGGCGATCTTCATTCGGCGCGAGCTATCCCGCCTCCCGTCCCGATGTCAACAGAGCCCCGCCCGACGACGAGCGGCTGCAGCGCCCCGGCTATTCCGCCGCTGCCTCCCCGCCCTGGGCGAGCGCCGCGTTCTTCCTGGCGATCGCATCGCGTGTCGCGGCAGCTGCCGCGGGCGCCGATTGGGCGTCGTCTCCGGCCACCTGGACCGTCGGCGAGGCGAACTGGATGCCGTTGGTCTTGAAGGCCTCCTTGATCATGGCCTGGGCCCGCCGCCTGACCTGGGTCTGGTGGCCCGGCTTGGTTTTCATGGCGAAGCTCAGGGTTATGCCGTAATCGCCGAACTGCTCCACCCCTTTCATCTTCACCGTTTCGATGATCATCGGCGCGAGTTCCGGGTCTTCGAGCAAGGAGGCACCGATACCCTTCACGACCTTCTTCACCTTGGCGACGTCGGAGTCGTAGGAAACATTGATCAGGAACTTGTCGATGACCCAGTCGCGGCTCATATTCTGCACCGCGCCGAGCGAGCCGAAGGGCACGGTGAACACCGGTCCCCGGTGATGTCGCAGCTTGACGGAGCGGATGCTGAAGGACTCCACCGTACCCTTGTAGCTGCCGCTCTGTATATATTCGCCGACCCGGAAGGCATCGTCCATCATGTAGAAGATGCCGCTGATGATGTCCTTGACGAGCGTCTGGGAGCCGAAGCCGATGGCAACGCCGAAGACGCCGGCGCCGGCGATCAGCGGACCCACCTCGACGCCGAGGCCCGAAAGCACCATCATACCTGCGACGACCGCGATGAAGGCCGCGAGGAAATTGCGCAGGATCGGCAGCAGCGTGCGCAGGCGCGTATTGCGCGCCAGCTCGGCGGAATCCTCCACGGCCAGGCTGGCGCGCGCCATGCGTACGTTGATGGATTCCTTCGCAAGCTGCCAGACGAGATCGGCCGCAAGCAGTATGACGATGCCGGCCAGCACGCCGCGGAAGATGCGGTTGAATGCCTCGTCCTGCATCATCTGCGCGCCGTTGATGCGGAAGGCCATGGCAAGCCATACGGCCGCGAGCGCGATGATTACAAGCCTCGCCCCTCGCTCGATCAGAACATTGCGCAGGACGCGGAAGTCCTCCGCCGCGGCAGCATCCAGCATCGTTCTGGTCGCGGCGCTGGTGAAGCGCAGCAGAGGTGGCAGACCGAGGGCATAGACGCCGAGCCAGAACAGCACCTCCATGCCTGCAACCCAGAAGAACCAGAGCAAGACCAGGAAGGAAACGATCAAGGCGTTTCGCAGGATGCGGCGCGCGGGCGCCATCCCGGCAACCGGCCGGCGCAACGTCGTGTCGATCGCCAGTCCGAGAACGACGAGCCCCAGGATCGCGCTCATTAGGTTGCGCACGTCTTCGGGGAACGCAAGCGCCCGCATCATATCGCCGACGGCCCATACGAAAGCGACGGTGCAGATGAAGAGCACGGACCGCCTCAGCCAGAAACGGGCGCGATCCGGAGCAAGCGATACATACGACCGTGCCGGATGCGTGGCCGCGCCGCCCGCGATTGAGGGCCTCAACACGGCCGATGCGATCGCGATCAAAAGACGAGCCACGATCCAGGCGATCAGAAGCGGCGCGACCGCTGCCTCGAGGTTACGAGGCCAATCGGCGATCACGAAAGCGGCAACGGCGGCAATGGCGAAGGCAACAAGCGGCGCGATGCGAACGAAGGCCGCCAGCCCGCTTCCTGCGTGTGCGTTGTTGCGGCTGGCACTGCGTTGCAGGACATGGCGCAGAAGGAACTCGACGCCGTAGCCGATCAGCAGAACCAGGGCAAAAGCCCGGATGATCGGCAATCTTCCCTGGCTCTGCATGTCGCCGGACACGCGGTCTCTTGCCGCCTGCCATTCGGGCAATACACGCGGCGCGGCGTTCAGAAGCGCGGTAAGGTGCCTCCTGGCCTCGGCCATCCAGCGCGAAGCGAAGCTCCGGGGCGGCGTGACGGCAGCGGGCGCGGAAGCCGCCTGTCCGGTCTCGATCCCTTGCCTGGTCTCGATCCATTGACGGACCTCGGGATCATCCAACAGCTGAATGATCTGCTGCACCTTGGCCGGAGGCGCCGTCCCCAACTCTTGAGCCGCCGAGAGAGCCGCAGGGGCAAATATCAGTTGGAGTAAAAAGACAACGACTGCTGCGACGCGCCCTACACCTGCACCCATGCGATAGCCCCCTGATCGCCAGACTACTCGGCGATGATAGTGGCATATCAACGCATACGCGTCACCCCGCAATCCCGGGCACTCCGAAGGAGGCAGATCAAAGTGCTACAGCGACCTGATGCGCGTCCGATAAGACGCGCGGCGGCCGGCAAGGCTCTCCGGATTATGGTCCGGCTCAAGCCGAACCGGGTTCGGCGGCCGGCACCGTGGAGACATGTTCGCGAGCCGAGTGTTTCAGGGCCGACGATGCGACTGCGTCCCACTGCGACAGTATGCGTTCCGGCAGGTATCTCTTGGCGCTCGCCTCGGCATTGATAGCCAAACGACTCCTGAGTTCACCGTCGCCGAGCACCCTGGACAGTGCCTCGGCAAGCGCATCCACATCGTTGCTGGGAACGAGGATACCGTCCTCGCCATGCTTCACCATGTCCGAGGGGCCCCATTCGCATGCAAAGGAGACCACGGGGAGCCCAGCAGCCATGGCTTCGAGCAAGACGATACCCCATCCCTCGTAACGGGACGACAAGACGAAGACGTCGGCCGTCTCCACCCATAGCCCCGGCTTTTGCGTTACGCCCGGCAACTCAACCCTGTCCTTCAGATCGAGCGCGTCCCGCAGTGCCTCGAGCGATTTCCTGTCATCGCCCTCACCCCAGATGACGAGCTTCCAGTCGGGGTGCCTCGTGGCAATCCGCGCAAAGGCCTCGATCAGGAGGTCGAAGCCCTTCTGGCGCGTGAGCCGGCCAACCGCGGTCAAGATATTGTTGCCGCGTCTGTTCTGCCATTCGCCGGGCAGGTCGACGGCATTGGCGATCACCCACCCCCTGCCGCGCATCTTCTCCGGAAAATAGTCGAGCGCCCCCTTGGTCATCGTCACGAGACCGAACGCGCGCGGATATAGCCGGCGCTGAACCCATTTCCAGGCTGGACCGAAAGGCTGCAGCGCCGGATTGTTGCGCTCGGAAACGATCACCGGGACCGCCAGTCCGGCCGTCGCCAGCAACGTCAGCACATTCGTGCGCGTCAGGAAACTCAGGACCAAATCCGGCTTCGAGCGGCGAATGGCGGACCGCAGGCGATGAATTCTCCTGAGCACGAGAACGCCCGCCATGAGTTTTGCCGCCCTTTGAGGCGGCAGACCGAGGCGCTCGATCGAGATCTTTGGATCCAATGGGTAATAGGGCTTCGCATCCGGCGGTTCGAGGGTGATGAGCGTCACTGTGCAACCGCGCCGAACCCAATGGTTGGCGACCAGGTTCACCACGTGCTCGGTGCCGCCTGCGCCAAGGCCCGGCAGGACGATAGTCACACGCGCTCCGGAAATATTCGGTGCCTCATGCGCCGGGGAAGCCGAACTGTCGTTCATTTCGAAATACCCCTCCCCCGAAGTCCGGCGAGCGTCACGGACAGGAGTCATGGCTGCCGCGGCAGCAACGGTTTCTCTTCGCCCAAGGGACATCATCTGGTGCCTCCATTCCGTCTTCGCGATGCAAAACATCACGATTTTCACCAATGCCGATTGGAATGTTACCGGGCGCGCCTCACGCCCTATGCAAGCACGTTATTGACAGAATGCTTGTTTTTCATTTCATATTCAAATTGCTAAAACGAATGTCTGAAATTGCCAGCCGCGGGCCGACCCGGCACCGTAAGCTTAGTTAATTACTTCAAATAATCAATACCACACAAGACGTGCAACCACTGCACACGCAAAGAATTTCTTTTTTCATTGCAAGTCCCATCATGAAGCGGAATGTAATCTTTATTCCAGAAACGACGTATTGTTCTATCATGCGTGATCAGCGCACCAAAACTACATTTGCCCATGCGTGCACCGCGCGGCGGTGATCTCAATTTGAGGGACAGACGATGGCAAGCATTCTCAGGCGGGCATTGCGTCGGGTGGAGAAGCGGGTACGGCTTACCACCTATGCCGCTCAAGCCGACAGTTTCCTGATCTCCTATCCAAAATCGGGCCGCACCTGGTTTCGGTACGTTCTTTCCCACTATCTCGCGACGACCGCGCGCGTGCCTGAACCGATAGACCTTCATAACATGTTCTCGATCGTACCGAATTTCGATCTCGACCCGGTGCGTGGAATGCCGGGTTACCGCTTCCGCGAGGCGAAAGACGCTGTTCCGAAAATCCTCGTCAGCCACCTGGACTATCGCGCCAGCCTGTTCCTCAGGCGCCCGGTGATTATGATGGTAAGAGACCCGCGCGACGTGATCGTGTCGGCCTATTTCCATGCGACCCGGCACAAACACCGTTTCGCCGGCACGCTTACGGAGTTCATAAAGGACCGCGACCAGGGTATGCCCAAGATGATCGGTTATCTCAACCGCTGGGCAGCCGGTTTGTCCAACCGTGCGCACTTCGTTCTGAGCTACGAGGGTCTCTCCGCCGACACGGAAGGACGAACCGAAGCGGTGCTGGAATTTCTCCGCTGTCCGGTTGATCGAACGGCGCTCCGGGCAGCGGTCGAGGCCGGCCGGTTCGAGGCCATGCAGGACAGGGAGCGGGTAGAAGGCATTCCGGCTCATGACTATGATCGGAACGACGTGGAAAGCCTGCGCATGCGCCGTGGCAAGGCAGGCGGTTTCAGGGACTATCTGGACGAGGCGCAGGTCGCAGAGGTCGAGCGTCTGTGCGCGAGCGACCTGACGATCGCCGCCAAACGTCTCGTCGGCCACACGGGATTGAACGTGTGAGCCCGCACCTGCGCGCCCAATTCCGAATGGAACCGCTCTAACGCCGCGCGGCATCGAGGGCTGGCCTGGCGATGCTGGCCCTTGCAAACACCTCCCGCAGGACATGCGCCGCCTTCTCCATTGCCGCCGTATCGAGCGCTGGGTCGACCAGGAAGGCCAGGCTCGTCTCGCCGAGCTCGCGGGCGTCGGGCAATCTCTGTGCCGGGGCCATACCGATGTCCGTAAATGCCTTTTCCAGGTAGATTTCCGAGCAACTGCCGCTGAAGCACGCGACACCGGCGCCGTTGATTTCGGCAATGATCCGGTCCCGGCTCCAGTCGGGCCGCAGGCGCTCCGGCCGAAGAAACGTATAGAACCTATACCACGCGTGCTGAATCCCTCGGGGCGGCAAGGGCGTGCGCAAAGCCTCGATCTCCTCGGCCGCTCTGGCGATAATAGCCGCATTGTGTGCTCTTATGCTGCGCCATTCCGTCAGGCGCTGCAACTGACGCAATCCCATCACCGCCTGAATCGACATCATGCGCCAGTTGGTGCCTATGGACTCATGCAGCCAGCGGAAACCCGGAGAGTGTTCTTTGTTGTAGACCGCGTCATACGACTTGCCATGGTCCTTGCGGCTCCAGGCCCTTTTCCAGAGCTCGTCGTCATTCATCGCCACGAGCCCACCCTCGCCTCCGGTGGTGATGATCTTGTCCTGGCAGAAGGAGAAAGCCGCGATGTCACCGAAACTGCCAACCGGCCGGCCGTCGATTTCGGCGCCGTGCGCCTGAGCGCAATCCTCTATCACCCACAGCCCCTTTTCGCGGGCAAGCGCCATGATGGCGGGCATGTCGCAGGGCCAGCCGGCCAGGTGCACGACGATGACGCCCTTGGTCCTCGGCGTCAGCTTCGCCCGTATGGTTTCCGCAGTGATGTTCTGGCTGTCACGATCGACGTCGGCGAAAACCGCAACTCCACCCGCCATCGGCACCGTTGATGCCGAAGCGATGAAACTGCGCGGCGTCACGATGACCTCATCGCCCCGCTTAAGGCCGAGCGCGTAGAGCGCGAGGTCCAGCGCCACAGTTCCGTTGGCGAGAGCCACCGCATGTTTTACGCCGAGAAAGCGCTCATAGGCAGCCTCGAAGTTGCGTACGTGCGGTCCCGTCCAGGCATTCACTTCGCCAGATCTGAGGACCGACACGACATCCTCGATCTGTTCCTCGTCGTAAACCGGCCAGCGTCCCATCTGTCCCTCCGATTTGAATTGCGTCTTATGGCAATAGTGAGAAATTTCCGTGTGACGCCGTCCCTCAACCTAGACGACGTGCCGGACCAATACGAAAGCTTCCGCCGCTTGCCGCATCACGGTCGCCCCGCGCAAGGTCGCCAGCGCCCTGAGGGTCGCGATCGAGCGCTCATGCGGCGGCTGGCGCACCTGGGAAGCAAACAACTCCATCGCCTTGAGCTTTGCCTCGAGATGCTCGCTGATGTCGACGAAGACGTTCGGCACGAATGCCGGAGACAGATAGGGTGCATTCCAATTGGTCTCCGACAGGGTCTCGTAGGCGAGAACGAGCTTGGGGAATTCCGCCTGGTGCGGCCGGCAGGCGACCAGCGCCGACGTGAAGGTCAACTGATGATCCATGTGCATGTCGCCCACGAAGGGCAATAGGACGGTTTGCGGCGACAGCCGGTGGACGAGCTCGAGCAAGGCGGCATTGACGGTCGCATGCGCCGTTTCCGCGAGCTGTGCCGCCGGCAGCCGAAGCCATATCGTTTCCGTCACGCCGAGGGCGCGGTGGGCTTGCCTCGCTTCTGCCTGTATGCGGGCAGTTCCCTCCGGATCGAAGGCGGGAGGCTTTCCCTCCGTCACGACCGCGACGAAGACTTCTTCACCTTCGGCCGCGAGCCTCGCAATCGTCCCGCCTGCGCCGAGCACCTCGTCATCGGGATGTGGCGCCACGACCAGAGTGCGCCCGAAAGATATCTGCCCGCCACCCATGAAACCTCCTGATCAACAAAATATTGCCGCCTTGGCGCGTGCCCATCCACCGCATCACGCCTTCGGCGTCTCTGCGCCAAGACGGCGCGAAAGAAACTCCCTGGCCTCTTGCAGATGCCGTGCGTGAACCCGCTCGCCGGCAACCAGCGTCTTCAGGGTCAACAGGAGGATCCGCGCATCGAGCCAGAGGCTGGCGTGTGCGACATACCAGAGGTCGAGAGCGATCTTCTCCTCGTCCGAAAGCCGCGTATTGCCGTTTACCTGTGCCCAGCCGGTCATCCCCGGGGCGACGCGGCAGCGCATGCGGCCAAGTTCGCCGAAGCCGGCGACGGTCGCCAAGGGAAGCGGGCGCGGACCTACCATCGACATGTCCCCGGAAAGCACCGCAATGAGTTGCGGCAGCTCGTCGAAGCGCAGCCGCCGCAACAGAGCGGTGGCGGCGGTCTGCCGCAACGCATCCGGCAAAAGCGTGCCGTCAGGCGCCCGCGCATCCGTCATCGTGCGGAATTTGGCGACGGTGAAAACGCGCATCCCCGCGCCGGCACGCGCCTGGGTGAAGAACAGCGGCAAGCCGACGGCAGCCCAAACGACCACTGCCGTAACCGCCATCACGGGCAGGCACAGGACGAAAACGGTTCCGGCAGACAGGCAATCAAGGAAACGCTTGAGACGGTAAAATCCCAAGGACGCAGGCAAGCCGAAGCTGACAGCCGCAGGTTCTCTATAGGTTTTCAACTCAATATTCCCTTGGCGCAGGGCGCTTAGAGCGTGTTTTAAAAATCTCTGAAATTAAGTCTTACATTCCGGCAATTGACACCATGAGCACGTCGCCCGGAACAAGCTCAGTCAGGGTCGACGCCTTTATGCTGGTCGGCGTACCGCCGACCGGATTCCGGCGAATCTCATAGGTGTATGCGATCTGTTTTTCCTTGGACTCGTCCTCGGCCACAGCCGCCATGAGTAATATCTGTTCTTCGGCGGAGTGTTTTCCAGAAATCAGCTTTTGGATGGCGATCTCACGCGCCTGAAGCTGGGTCAGTATGTCCTTCTCGCGGTCGGCCGCAAGCTTTGCGAGCTGCAGTTTCAGACCGCTCAACTCCTGGCGCGATCGCGCGAGTGTGGCGAAGGTCTCAAGAAGCTGCGCCTGTTCGGCCGAAGCACTGTTCTCCGCGCGGGACAGATCGCTTTCGGTGTTCAGCCCGCGCTTGCGCAAGGTAGCGATACGCTCCACATCTTCCTTGCTGTTCTGGACCACGTCCTTTTGCTGCAGGATGAGTTGGTTCAGTATCTCGATGCCGCCTTCGGACTGGGTTATGCCCTCGGCCAGGATCTGCGCTTGCGACTTGTTTGCGGCCAGGTCCGCCTTCAAGATCTTTTCTTCGAGTTCTATCACGCCATCGAGGGGCACGCCGGTCACATAGTCGCGTGCCACCTCAGGCACATCCGCAAGGTCAATCTTGTCGCTGGATTTCAACTGAGCCACGAGCCTCGCCGCATAGATGGCCTCGTGAACGATCTCGGCGTTGGCGGCCTCTGCCTCCGCGCGCAGACGGGCCCGTGCGACGATCCGATCGGATGCGCTCGCCGCGGCGACCTGCATGCCTCCGGCCAGACCGATGGCCTGCTCGACCGTCAGCCCGCTGTAGAAGGGAAACGAGCCCGGAGTCTTGACCTCTCCGAGCACGAAGATCGGTCGAAAAGTCGAAATATCGAGAGAGATTTTCGGATCGACGAGAACGTCGCGCCTGCGGTACTCGCTACGGAGCTTCGCCAGCGCTTCCGGCACCGTGAGCCCGACGACCTCGACCCCGCCGATCAGCGGAAATTGCGCTACGCCGGCGCCCGAGACGGTCGCAGTGACCGGCAACTCGGCATCGTCAAGGAAGTCGAAGGTCAGAACATCTCCCGAGTTGAGCCGGTAATCACCGGCCTGAGCGGGCATAGACGTAATCATCGGGAACGCAAGCGCCCAAAGAACCATCAGCAGCAGGAACGCCCCAAGCTTCCAACGGGGCAAAATGGTCCTATAAACGGCCGGTGAAATCCCCATCTCACAGCCTCCAAAAAAGGAATAAAGAAAACTCTACCAAAAAATATGGGGCGACTATATTCTTCGACGCGCTATCACGTCAAAGGTTTTTAACTATTCGCGGCCCCATTGTTGGATTTGATCCTTGAGCCATTCCCCTCATGGATGAAAATTTTATAATGTTTCAAACAGTTGCAGAAGCTTATTGCGTTTTTAGAGGAGCGTTAGCGGGGGAAAGGGCGGTTCACCTTGCGACAAATGCGGACGGCTTGCGAGCTTGTCGGCACGGTTTTCGCCGGCTCTCCCTCTGACGAAATTTACTAAGTCTATACGAGAAATCATGGCGGATGGTCCGCCCTTCGCGGCGTGTAACTGCCGGCTCCGCATAGAGCTTTTTCATATACCTATTATCTTATCTCTTAAATCATAGGCGGTTCCAGTGGCGTTCCGAAAGAAGCTTCTCAAGAAATTCGGTGGCTTGCGGCAAATTCTCAGTCGAGAGAAAACGATGCTGGATCGCCTGCAAAGCATCGCCCACCTGCTCACGGGAAACATTCTGAGCTCGGTCATCGGCCTGATCGGCTTTGCGCTCACAGCCAGGGCACTCGGTCCGGCGGGCTACGGCATCCTCGCGCTATGCTTCTCCTACACGCGCGCGGTCGAGCGGATCGTAAGCTTCCAGTCGTGGCAGCCACTGATCAAATACGGCGCGCATTCGCTCGCCGAGAACGCCGACGATGCGACGGAACTTCGGGCCTTGCTCAAGTTCGGCCTGCTCCTCGATATTTCCGCGGCATTGGTGGGATGGCTGGTTGCCGTCCTGCTCATTCTGTTGGCCGCGCCCTGGCTCGGCATATCGGGAGAAGGGGCGAACCTTGCCATCCTCTACTGCACGGTCCTGCCGTTTCAGGTCTCCGGCATGCCGACCGCCGTGCTGCGCCTCTACGGGCGCTTCATGGCAATCGCCTATGGCCAGGTCGTCACGAGCGTGCTGAGGGTCGTTCTTTGCGCCATCGGGGTCGCCATCGGCGCAGGCCTGTTCGAATTCGCGCTGATCTGGATGGCGGCTCAGATCATAGGCACCGTCGTCCTGGTGCTTTTTTCGCTGGCCGAACTGCGCCGGCAGGGCGTCCTTTCGGGCCTGATGAGCGCTCCGCTTCACGGCATTACCAAGCGGTTTCCGGGTCTGTGGAAGTTCGCGATCTCGGCGAACCTCTCGCTCACCATTCGTTCAAGCGCCAATGAGCTCGACACGCTCCTCGTCGGCTATCTTGCCGATCCGACCTCGGCCGGACTGTATCACATCGCCAAACGCATCGGCCGCATCGCGCAGCAGGCCGGCGTGCAGGTTCAGGCAGTCCTCTATCCGGAGCTCGCCCGGGCATGGGCAACCAAGGCCCTCGGCGCCTTCCATCGCGCGGTCGCGCAGATGCAGGGACTGCTTCTGGGTTGCGGCCTGCTTCTGATCGGCGGTCTTTACCTCGTGATAGACCCGCTGCTCACCTGGGCCGCCGGGCCCGATTTCGCAGCTGCGGGACCTCTCGTCGTCGTGCAGTCGGTCGCAGTGACCATGACCCTGTGCGGCGCGGTCATCCGCTCGGCACTTCTCGCGATGGGACGCGAAAACGAAATACTGCGCAGCGTCACGATCGCAGCGATCGGCTTTCATGCGACGGCATTCGCCCTCATTCCGGTCATAGGTGCGATGGGCGCGAACGTCGCCCACATCGTCATGGCCTCGATCTGGCTGTCAACGATGATGCTGAGCTACCGCCGAACCCCTGCCCCGTGAGACTTGAAACGCAAAGTTAAAGAAGCATCTTGCCTCCAGCCTGTTTTTCTGTGAAATTCTCCGCCAGATTTTATTTATTTCAAATATTGCTGGGATTAACACTTAAACTGAGGTCGCTTTTCCGGATTTTTCGCGCAAATTCTGCTGCTTCGCCACGGAACCTCAACCTATACATTCATACCGACGGCCGCCCGTAGCTGCACCCCGTTCATGCTAGCGAATTTCGGAAGCACTGTTTGACCCAGACCAAAGCCCCTGTTGGGGCGGAAAACCGATCGTTTCGGTGCAATCGCCCCGTGAGGCGATCGATGAGAGGGCCAAAGATGGAACTGCGGGATATCGACTTCCTGATCATCGGAGCGACGAAGAGCGCGACGACGTGGCTTCAGCAATCGTTGCAGCAGGACCCGGGCATATTCATGCCCGATCCCGAGCTGCACTATTTCAGCCGCTATTACGACCGCGGCGATGGATGGTATCTGGACCATTTCGCAGGCCAGGAGCACCGGCGGCTGCGCGGTGAAAAATCCAACTCCTACATGGACGTGCCGGAAGCGGCAGAGAGAATAAAGGAAAAGCTGCCCCAGGCCCGCCTGATAGCGCAGCTTCGCAACCCGGTGGACCGGGCCTATTCCGATTACTGCATGCTTTATCGCCGCGCCGAGGTCGGGCGCGACATCGCCCAATACCTCGACCCACGGCAAGGAGCGGGCGGGCGCTTCCTGAAGGGCGGCCTTTATTTTCAGCAGTTGCAGGGTTATCTCGACCGCTTCCCCACGGAGCAGCTTCTGGTCCTCCTCTACGAGGACCTGAAGGTCGACGCCCGCGCCCAACTCGCCCACGTCCGCGGTTTCCTCAGGCTCGAAGCCGATGTTCCGCTGAAACCGCTTGCAAAAAAGGTCAAGGACAAATCGGAACCGGTCGTCAATCCGACCCTGCGCCGTCTCCTGCGTCCCTTGAAACCCGTGGCTGCTCCATTCCGGCAGAATACCGGCTTCAAGAAACTGCGCTCGCTGATCGCCGGTGAACTTCAATACGCGCCACTCAGCCGTGAGCTGCGCGAGCGTATGACCGATTACTTCGCACCTGAGACGGAAAAGCTCGGTGCCCTCGTCGGAAGGGATCTGACGGACTGGCTGAGAAACAGAAGCACGGAGAAATGACATCCGGCGACCGCGGCCGTCGACCCTCGGCACTTCTTTGGGATCCAAAGCAATGGCGTATTCTGCAGCAGTTGATCTTCGCCAACCCGAAACGCCCGGCACAGTCGGCGGCGATCAGGCGGTCGTGTGCTTTCCTTTCATCGGCGACCTCGTTGGCGGAAGCCACATGTCTTCGCTTGGCCTGATACGGAATCTCCCCAGATCGCGGTTCGTGCCGCTGGTCGTCCTGCACCACACGGATGGACCGGTCGCAGAGTTGTTTCGCCGGGAAGGCATCGACTTCGTCGCCGCTCCGGTTCTGAACCGACTGGAGCGGGCGGCTCCGCGCAATGGCGCCGCAGTCGTCAATGTCATGCGCACACTTCCGGCGCTTGTCCGGTTCCTTCGAGCGAACAATGCCTCGATCGTACACACGAATGATGGCCGCACACATCTCATCTGGGGTCTCGCCGCGCGCGTCGCAGGCTCGAAGCATCTCTGGCATCATCGCGGCGACGCGACTTCGTTTGGGCTGCGCCGCGTGGCGCCATGGCTTCCAAACCGACTGGTGGCCGTATCGAAATTCGCATCGCCTCGTCCGGGGATTTTCTCGGCCGCGGGCAAATGCAGTGTCGTTCACAGCCCCTTCGACGTGATGAAAATGGACGGGTTCGAGCGAGTGGAAGCCCGCAACAACGTGCTGGCCGCGATCGGGTGCTCGCCTGACACGAAGTTGCTCGGATATGTCGGGACTCTGGTGGACCGCAAGCGGCCGATCCTGTTTGTCGAAGCGATTGCCGCCCTGAAGCGGCAGTCGCCTGAGACCAAGGTTGCGGGCCTGTTTTTCGGCAATGCGCTCAACGGCCTAGATGAGGCCGCAAAATCGCGCGCCGAAGCACTCGGAGTTGCCGATTGCATTCACTTCATGGGTTTTCGTTATCCGGGCGAGCCCTGGATCGCAGGGCTGGACGCTTTGCTGGTGACGGCCGTCAACGAACCGCTCGGAAGAACCCTTGTCGAAGCGATGCTACTTGGCACGCCGGTCATCGCGGCCGACTCCGGCGGAAACCCGGAGGTGGTCGAAGACGGCCGGACCGGCATGCTCGTGCGCCCCGACGATCCGGATGAATTCTCCAGGGCCTGCCTGAAGCTGTTCAGCGATCCGGCGCTTCGCGATCGCATCGCGGAAACGGCGCGCACCGAAGTGCGCGCCGGTTTCAGTTTCGAGCGCCACGTACACGCGATTACGTCGGTCTACGAGGAACTGACCGGCAGGACCGCCATGCAGCGCTCCGCAAGAGCGGGATGAGGAAATGTCCTTCACGGGAACCTGATAAGGGTGTGAGGCAATCGTGTCAGCAACCGGTATGACAACGGCACATCAATTTCATTTTTGTGGCCGGCCCAACAGAACGAACCTTCGCCTTGCGGCGATCGAACGTGCGGTCGTCTATTTGGCCGTTTTCCTCGCGCCCTACGCGACATTACGGTTTTCCGAGCTTTTTTTCACCTTCAGCGATTTCTTCTTTTGCGTGAGCCTGTTCCTTCTTTTGATCACCGGGCGCATCAGGAGCAGACCGCTCGAACAGACGACGTCGATATGGCTTTGCGCTTTCACGCTGTTGTTCATCGGGATCATGCTCGGCAGCCTCTTTCACGGCAGTCCTCAGCGCGGACTGATTGTGATGGCGCAGTATCTCTTCGCCTATCTGATCTTAATGGTCATCCTTATCCGCGGGGACCCGCGGGAAGCCTATCGACTTGCCGGCATCTTCCTGGCGAGCGTCATTCTCATCGACATTCACGGTATCATCACGTTCTATACGGTCGGGTATGTGCCCGGAGAAGGTAAAGGCGTCGTCACCGGCGGGAAGCGCCTCGCCACCGTGTTGCGCAATCCGAACCTGGCAGCGGCGATAAACGCCCTGACACTTCCGATCCTACTGTTCTTCTGGTCTTCGGGCCGCGTGAAATCGTACCTCGCTTTGCCCGCTCTCGCGATCGTCATCGTCACGGTTGTCCTGACAAGTTCGAACAGCGGACTGTTTTCAACGGCGCTTTGTCTCGCCGTCTTCATCGCAATGATCTCGACGCCGCGGCTGCTCCTGCGACTGGCACTTGGCGCGGGAATCGTCATAGGCGGCGCGGCACTATTCGGCAGTAAGGAGATGCTGCCGAAGACATTCCAGACACGGGTTTTGGGCGCGTTGTCCTCCGGTGACATATCCGAAGCGGGGACGTTCCTCTCCAGAGCCGCGCTGATGGAGGAAGCGGTCCATATAATCTCGGAGGAACAGATCCAGCTCGTGGGTCTCGGTGCGGATCAATTCCGTGAGAGAAGCGTTCAAAGCGCCCCGGTTCACAATATCTATCTTCTCCTCTGGGTCGAGGGCGGATTGCTCGCGCTTGTCGGCTGGTTGATGTTTTCTGGCGTCGGCATGCTGCTGGCGCTTGCGATCTTAAAGGTTGGCGGAGACAAACGCGCGCTCGCGGCGGTGGTTACGACAATCCTGGTCTTCCTGGTAATCGCTCTCTTCAATCCGCATATGTATGCGCGATATTGGACCATGCCGATGCTTCTGTGTTTCGGGCTCGGTCTTATTCAGTTGAGAGGTGCTGGACCGGCTAAGGTTTAAGCCTCGTGAACCATGCAAGCGACGTCTTAAGCAACAGGCGCCCTCAGCAACCGAGAACATGCAGGTCACGATTTTTGCTGGCCGTGCCGCGAAATCCGGGGTATTCTGAAGATCATGACGCCCTTCGTTTTTGATCGGGGCGTATCGACATAGTATCTGCGACTTCAGCTGCGCCACGGCATGCCGAGGGCGCTGGCTAATGACAACGTGCTTGTGCAGCCGAAGTAGATTCTGGCAGCATTGAACTAATTCATTGCGTCTTATTCAATATTTTACTAAAGTAACAGAATATAGAAAATTTTTTGATATTAGCAGGTTTCCATGACGACATTCGTTCCCGATGGCAGCCTATCTGCCCGTGCTCATCACCGAGAAACTATCGATTTTGCCGTTCAGCAGAGTGGCGCTGCGGTCGGCCTCTCCGACCTTTGGGCCGTGGTGAAAAGGCGGTTCTGGTTTCTTGCGTTAATCATCATCGGCTGCACATTGCTGTCTGCAATTGCTTCTTTTTCGCTCCCCAAAACCTATACCGCCAGTTCGGAAGTGGTGCTGGAGCGCAAAGATGTCCGGCCATTTGCCACCGATGCAGCTTTAACATCCATCGATCGCGACCGCTCGGCGGCGGAAACCGAGATGGACGTGTTGCAGTCGCGCAAGTTCGCCGGCCGCATCGTGGATCGGCTGAACCTCATCGGTGATCCCAGCTTCAATCCTTATGCGCCGGGCGGGGACAGGCCGGGCAACCCGGGCCTTGTCGACGACATCAAGGAATTCATCGGTATTGGCAGTACTTCGACAACGGTTCGGGTCGTACCGGATGTGAGGACGCAACGGGATCACGCGATCTCCGCATTGCTGTCCCAGTTCGAGGTGAGCCGGACCGGCGAAAGCCTCGCCGTGCGGCTCGTCGTGACCAACCAGAATCCGAAACTCGCGCAGGATATCGCAAACACGATCGCCACTCTCTATGTCGAAGCCTCGCTCGAATTCAAGCAGGACGAACGGGTCGCGGACAAGGAGCGCGCACTCAACACCGGCGGTGCAGTGGCTTTTCTTCGGCAGAGCATGACGCAGCCGCTTTTGATCACGTTGCGGAACGAAGAGGCGCGGTTGTTGCAGAGCAAGGCCGAACTCGCTGCCAAATACGGCAAGAATCATCCTCAGATGGTCGATGCGGATTCGCAGATAGCGGGCATCCGCAGCATGATCGAGGATGAAGTCCAGCGTATCCTCTCCGATCTCGAAGCCGAGTCTCTGAAGCCCAGCGCACGAATCGTATCGACAGCGGAACTCCCCAATTCACCCTCGTTTCCCAAGCCCGGCCTTATCATTCCGGCGGCATTCGTCGGATCCACGCTGCTGGCCTGCGTGCTCGCGCTCCTGCTGGAAACAACCGACACCCGTGTCCGTAGCGGACAACGCGCCGCGCAACTGCTGCGGATCCCAAATCTCGGCTATGTACCGAAGATACCGAAGCATCTCACCACTCCGGGCGCCAAGCGATCCTCGTGCATTCCGGACTGGAGCAATTTCACGTCCGCCGAAGCGGAGCGGGCGGTTTATATGGCCGGTCGCTATTCCGAGGCAAAGCAACTGCGGCGTATCGTGATGGTCACCTCCTGCGTTCACGACATCGCAAACGCATCGACAGCTTGGGGAATCGCAACGGCCGCAGCAGCGGACGGCCGCCCTACCGTCTTCGTGAATCTCGATTTCAATCGCCACAACGTTCCCTATCTGAGGAGCGTCGAACGTTCGCCGGAGCCGATCGAGCGCTACCTTAGAAATCAGGCCGTTATAGGCGAGATCGTACAGCCCGTTCCGACCTTGCCTGGCTTCGGGTTCATCGACGCGACGCACGTCATGACGGAGCCGTTCAGATCACTCGACTCCGACAAGCTCTGCGAACTCATAATGGACCTCAAGCAAAGCGGATACGATTTCATCGTGCTGCATGCTCCGCCGGTGCTCGCCTCCGGCGATGCGACTTGGCTTGCGCCCTTTGTCGATGGCGTCATGCTCATAGCCAATTGGGGTAAGACGACTGAAGAGCAGCTGCTTGAAGCTGCCGCACAGCTGCGGATGAACCATGCGCATCTGATCGGCACCGTGATTAATCAGGTCAATCCCGAAATCCACAGGCGCCACCATTATGGCGGCTTCGTCATCACGTCCAAGCGCATCCCGGCTGGCCGCTGGCATCGGGTTCGAGGCAATGGAGCATTCCCCGAACGGGCGGACGCGGAGGTCAACACGCTTCATGCTCCCGTGGCGAGACCTTCGATCACGCGCCCGTCGAATGTCGCTTAGATCACGATTATTTCAGGTCGGGCCATCTAAAACCATGAATGCGGTAAGACGCGGAGTGCGGGCGGAAAACCGCACCCTTTGCTTCATCCCGCTCTGACTAATCCACGGTGTCGCCCGCCATGAAATGGAGAAACGCTTCGAGGTTCGTCCAGCCGTCGCCATCCGAGTCCTGTGGTCCATCGCTTGCATCTGCCGGGTCGCTGCCGTGTTCAACCTCCCAGTCATCCGAGATGCCGTCCATGTCGGTGTCCGGGTACGGCACCCCTGCATCGAGTTCCGGCCAACCGCCGACGTCCTCCGGATCGTTCACGAGCAATCGTCCGCTGCGATTCCTGACCGCCTCTGTGATGCGGCGATCGACGGCGTCGCGCCGAGGTTTGGTCGCGCCGGCGCCTGCAAGAACGTCCTCGTAGGCAATTTCGGGCGCAGAGGCGCGGACTGCCGGTGCATCGAATGCCGATGCTGAAACGAACCTTCTTTGTTTCTCGGCCAAAACGAGGCTGTCATCCTGGCCGGCGCCGGTGCGATAGGGTTCGTCGTAATTGTCCTTCAAATAGATCGCGTGCCCGTGTCCGCTTTCCTCGAAGAGATGAACCATATGGTCGTTTCGCAGCTTCTCCCCCGCGATCTTGTAGTTGCCGACCACATTGGCCTGGATCCGCGCCCATTCATCGCCGAAGCTCAGGACGTATTGCCACTTCGGCGAGAAGAACACGTTGTTCACGACATCCGCGACGGCGCCGGGAATTTTCATCTTTATCAGCGGATTCCTGAATTGGCCGAAAGCGAAGAGCGAGTGATGCACGGAGACGTTGCCGCCCTTCGTGAACAACATGTTGCGCGCACGCTTGTCTTTCCCGGGGCCGCCCCGCAGCAGCGGCTCGCTCGCAATACCCCACTGCCAGGTGAAATTGCTCGCTTCTTCAGAATCGATGGTCTCGTCCGATCCCCAGCTGGCTGAGATGTGATCAAGCATGATGTCCTTCGCGGAGCTGGAGTACATTCCTAGGCCTCCGGAACAACAAGCCTTTACGGCATGCGGACCGGGGCGAAGACGGATGTGCCTGATGATCACGTCATTGGTCAGGATCTCGATCGAAGGGCGAATTTGCGTCTCACCGTTCCGGATGGCGATCCCGCCGCCCGGCGCCGTCTCTCCGGCAATCGTCAGGAATGGATGTCGAACGACCAGTGACCTTTGGCGAAGTACAATGGTGCCGCCCGTGCGGAAGATACAAATGCGCGGTCCGGATGCCTCGATGCACGCACGCAAGGAGCCCTGCCCCGCCTCGTTCGTGTTGACGACATAGATCACCTTGCCCCCCCGGCCTCCAAGAGCGCCGGCACCGAAGCCCTCGGCCGTGGGAAAGGCACGTTGCCTGCCGTCTGGAAGCTTGGGTGAAAGAGGCTCGGCCAGTGCCGCCTGGGCATGAGCCTGCCGCGAGAAGCCGTCCCATGATGCGCAGATCAAACCTGCCAATATCAGGCAACGCGCTACCGTGAAACCAAATACCCGTATGTCATGCGTCTGGTAGACTATCGTCATGCTCTTTTGCCGCCATCCCGCAGAAATACGTCACCGACCTTACAGATAGCCATAGCGTCGGAGCATCCAGCCGCCCAGCCGCTGGAAGGAAAGCTGCTGACGGGCCGGCATCCGTGTTCGCCAAGTTTCATCTTTGTTGAGCGCGATCGAGGCATTCATCCGCAGCCGATTGCCCGCCACCTGATGACCCGGCCCCATGGCCTCGCCATTCTGCAGCGATGTCCCTACCGCGCTCAGGTCAAAATCGAGGAACGCACCGATTTCCCGCATAACGGCAACGGGATCCGACGCGAAATCCTCGTATCTGACACGCATGACCCTTTCGGGGCCTAGTTTCCGCGAGAGATATTCGACCGCAAGATTGACCATGCTCCAGCGCAAGGCCGTCCTGAATACCGATTTCGGCTTGATTTCCTTCTGCAAGCCGGATTTGGCGTCGCGCTCGTAACCCTTCAGCAACGACCAGGCTACACCGCGGCCATCACGCACCAGATGAATGACCCGCATGTCGATCCCGGGGATCTGTGCAACGGCCATCGCTCTTCCCGGCAGCTTCGAGGAATCGACAATCACTTGCCGGCCCGAGCATGACTGCATGGCGCTGAACAGGCGCTTCGTATGGAGCATATATAGAGAAAATTGCTTTCCGAGACCCATGCCGCTGAGCAATCTCGTCATCATCGAAAGCCCTTCGAACTTTTGCTGAAGGGTGCAATACTCCTCCATCAGCCCGGGATTCTGGCCGCTGGACCACTCCTGGAGGACCGCGCTCCAGAAGGAGCAGCCGCGAATTGCATTGCCGCAAGCACAATATTCGTTGTGACGCCAGACGTGACGTGTGAGCGATGTTATCTCTCCCGCTCCCACCACGGCAGCATGCTGCCCCAGCGCGATGTCGAGTAAGGTCGACCCGCTGCGTCCGTAACCTGCGATATAAGCAATGCGAACTGGTTGCGAGGGCATCATGAAGCCTTCCATTCTCTAGACGTTTGAGTTCCGCTTCGGGAGACCGCGACGTTCCATTCCGGCCGGGTAGAGCTCCGCTTCACGATGGACGGAAGTCCAGCAGAAGCTTTTCGATCTCCGATCCGCCCCCGACGCGCTCCAGCGCGGCGAACGAACCATCCTCCTTGAGCTCGAACAAGGTTCCGGCGTTTTCCTGGGCGCGGTTCGTGCGGGTCACCACGACCAGGGCCCCCGGGCCTCGGAGATAGGAGTGGATATTCTCGATTGCGGTCCGGATCTGGTCCAGCGAGAAGTAGTTCGTATTCAAAATGTTTGCGGCTCTGACGAGATCGAACCGGCCAGCCAGGTGCCGAGACCGGCTCATGATATCGTCTTCGACGAAATTTATTTTGCCGTTCTCGGGCAAAGATCGCGTGATCATCTGCACCTGCCTGCTCTTGCCTGCCCGTACACGGCCGCGCAAGCGCGGTTGCAACAGGACACGCGCCAACAGCAGCGGAGCAAATGCCAGCGTCACATAGTCCAGCCTTCTGATCCAAGGACGAACAGTGACGCCACGCAGATCATATTGTAGCGGCCAGCCTTCCGGATCGCAAAAGACCGTGACCCCGGGAGCAAATTCGACGATGTGGGCCTCTACGAAGAGATCGGTCGCTGTAATATGGACCGTGGCGCCGCAACTTTCGAGGAACTTGGACAGTTCAACCGTCGTCAATCCGGTGGAGACACCCACATCCAGGATGTCGTGGAGGAATGCCGCGCGCTCGGCGATGAGTGGCCGAAACGCGACCTCCAGCTCCCGAAATCGGGATGGCTGAGTCAGTTTGAAGGTGCCGTTGCGCATCTTCAGCCTGGCAAAAAAGGCTGATTCCGATACCAGATCGATCGTATTGGAACTCAATGAATAAAATTTCTTGGCACTTACGGTCATGGCGTGACAATCCATATCCATTCAACCAAAAGCGAACATTTTGGGAACTTGAACACCGCTCCAATTGCGTGGCGGGAGTCGCCCCTCTATAAAAAAATGCCACGACGTGGCGTCTTATTATGCGTTTTTAATATGCAAAAATCATATTCAATAATTCGGCGGCATCATCCGCTCAGGCAAGACGTATCATAATTTCCGAGGCGCAGCAATTTGCAACGTTAGCTGGTGGTGCCATATTCGCGGCGTTTTTTCTCGTCCTTGCACTGGACTTCCGTACCATAGTTGTGCTCGATAGACTGATATTGTTCCTGCATTTATAGCCGTCGGTTTCGGCGGCAGTCATTTTTTCAAAATCAGCTTTATGGTGTGACCATGCGTATCGTATTCGTCGGCGCCGTCGAGAGTTCCCAGATCGCTTTGGAAGCGCTGATAAGGGCAAAGCGCACTCCGGTGCTCGTAATAACGCTGCCGTCCGAAGCTGCGGGGCGCCATTCGGATTTTGTGAATCTCGGGGAAATCGGCAGGGCGGCCGGAAGCGCGATCCATTACACGACGGACATAAATTCCCAGGCGACGCTGGAGGCCGTTGCAGCGGCCGCCCCGGATTTCTCGCTCGTCATAGGCTGGTCGCAAGTCTGCCGGCGCCCGTTCAGGCAGATGGCGCGCGCGGGCACCGTCGGTTTTCACCCGGCAGCCTTGCCGCGTCTGCGGGGCCGCGGCGTCATCCCCTGGACCATCCTCCGGGGTGAGGAACGGACGGGCTCGACCCTTTTCTGGCTGGACGACGGCATCGACTCGGGACCGATCCTGTTGCAGCGGCAATTTCCCGTTGCCCCCGACGAGACAGCGCGCAGTCTTTATACAAGACACACCGAAAATTTGGCTGAGATGGTCGCCGAGGCGGCGGCACAGGTCGAAGCGGGACGCGCGGCCCGTACGGAACAGAACGAGGCGGAGGCGAGCTATTGCGCGAAGCGCACCGCGGAGGACGGTCGGATCGATTGGCATGACCCGGCCGCATCCATATTGCGGCTGATCCGCGCGGTCGGAGATCCCTATCCGGGCGCCTTTACATTCTACAAAGGCCAGAAAATACGAATCGATGCGGCAACCCCGGTCGAAAACTCAAGGCAATATATCGGCCTGACGGGACAGGTTCAGGCGCATACGGAGCGCGGGTTTATCGTGCTTTGCGGAGACGGGGAATGCATCGAGGCGCAAGCATGGGAATGGACCTCGGACGGGCGGCCTCCGATTCACGGCAAGCTCGGCGGGTCGGAGCTGGTCCAGGCTTCTACGCAAAATACATAAGAACAGTAGAAAACTATAATCGGGCCAATACTGGAAAACTGTTTACAACCCATTAAAGACGTGCTTTTTTATTATTGTATTCGAGTATGCCAAGGAATTTTGCGTTGCGGTGGGAATGATCGCGAACGCCTATTTTTGTTGAATTCATTTTATCTAGCCTTTCAAGCAGGTCGAATAGACAAACAACAGACGCACTGTTCTTAGCCACCATTGGAGCTTTGGGGGTCGTGCGTTGGTCGTTCGGCGGAGCTGTAGGGCTTATAAGTATTGGAAGGGGCCGTCATGCAGCGTATACACGCCGCCGCGAAGGCAGTTCGTAACCATTTCCTGACGTTGCCGACTATTTTGGGAAGAGAGGGGAGCGGCAGAGCACCGGCCAGAATGTTCTGGGCGGTCTGCGGAGCCGCGCTCGATATCGGCTTCAGGCGGATGAGGGGAGCGGTCCGCAGCGTTCAGAAATATCCTGCCCTCTATCTCACAGACCTGGCATCGGTAGGTGTCGCGCTCGCGATGGCATTACTGCTGCGCTACGGCGTCGGAGAACTTTCCGCACGACCAGAGACCGCTTCGGTGCTGCTATGGTCGGGTGCGCAATACCTTACCATATGCGCACTCGTCTTCCCCCTCTCCGGCCTTTACAGCCGAAATTGGAAATATGGTTCCATTTCCGACCTTTTCATCATTTTGCGGGCGGTGTTGCTGACCTCGCTGCTGCTCGTCTCGCTGCTGTTTTTCTCGACCAGGCTCACCGACATCCCGCGCACCGTGGTTCCGATGCAGTCGCTCCTGCTCATCGCCTTCCTGGCAGCTGCGCGGCTGAGCTTCCGCGCCGAGGAACTCGCTCTGAGGCGGCCCGTTTTCAAGTCCGGGCGCAGCAAGGACGCGCAGGACGACAACCGAATTCCGCTCCTGCTCATCGGTGCGAGCGATGCCGCCGACCTTTATCTTCGGGCTCTCGCACGCGATCCCAACGCGACCTATACGCCGGTCGCATGCCTCGACAGAAGTGAGGACCAAACCGGCATGAGCCTGCGCGGCGTGCCGATCGCCGGCCGTATTCAAGACTTCGAGCGGGTGGTGGCAGAGTTGCAGCAACAGGGCAAGCAGCCGCGTCACATCGTCTTCACCGAGGCCCCTGCGGCCTTTGGCGAGGAGGCATCCGACGGCCTGCTGAGATCCGCAGAAAGACTAGGCATCGCCGTCTCGCGCCTGTCGCAGATGACGGAGCTGAAGCGCGCCAAGGGCGACAACCCCTACGAGCTGCGCTCGATCGAACTGACCGACCTCCTGGAACGGCCGCAGGCAGCGCTCGACCGGGAGGCGATCGGTCGCCTCGTTTGCGGGCGCCGAGTGCTCATCACCGGCGCCGGCGGCTCGATCGGCAGCGAGTTGACAGCCCAGGTCGCCGCCTGTGCTCCGGCGGAGATCGTCCTGATCGACAACACGGAATACAATCTCTACGCAATCGACATGACGCTCACGGAAAGCTTCCCCGAAGTTCCGCGGTGGAGCTATCTTTGCAGCGTCCGCCGCAGCCAGCGGGTCGAGGAGATATTCGAGCGCCACCGGCCTGAACTCGTCTTTCATGCCGCGGCTTTGAAACATGTGCCGATGGTGCAGATGAATCCTTGCGAGGGCGTACTCACCAATGTCGTCGGCACCATGAATGTCGCCAATGCCGCCAAGAAATACGGCACGCTCGCGATGGTCCAGGTGTCGACCGACAAGGTCGTCAACTCGACGAGCGTCATGGGCGCGACGAAGCGCCTTGCCGAGCTCTACTGTCAGGCGCTCGACCTGAACGGGCTCGAAACGGGCCTCGGCCCGCGCTTCATGACCGTCCGCTTCGGCAACGTGCTGGGTTCCAGCGGTTCGCTGATCCCGCTCTTCAAGCGTCAATTGGCCCGGGGCGGCCCGCTGACCGTGACCGACGCGAATATGACGCGGTTCTTCATGACTATCCGGGAGGCGGTTGAACTCACCCTGCAGGCTTCCGCCTACGGCTTCGAAAAGCAGCTCGGCCAGGGCGAGATCTTCGTGCTGGACATGGGCGAACCGATAAAGATCATAGATATCGCCCGCCGGATGATCCGGCTTGCCGGCTTCACGCCGGACCAGGAGATCGAAATCAAGATTATCGGCTGCCGGCCAGGCGAAAAGCTCTTCGAGGAGCTTTTCGACGAAACCGACAGGCGCACGAGTTCGCCGGTGCCAGGCGTCCTCGGAGCGGTGCCCGAACCCATTCCGTTGCCGACGCTGAGGGACGCTTTCGCGCGCCTGCAGCGCCATTCGGAACGGGGCAACGAGGCCAGCGTCGTGGCGGTAATGCGCGAATTGCTGCCGCGATATGAGCACGAGGCGGATCGCAAGACGGCTGCCGCGAGCAAGCGCACGCCGTTGCGGCCGAAGAGCCGGATCAAGGCCAAGGCAGCGAAATCACCGCAAGGCTACGGCTCGGAGTTCCGCCTGCCCGGGAGGTGACGACGACGTATACGATCGGTGCGGACGCATCGTGACGGCACTGCGGCCGCCTGCGAAAGCCCGCCGATCGGAAGCCTGGCGCGCGCCGATCTTGCTGCAGACCTGCCGGCGCCGCGGCGCGGCCCGCTTATGCGGCGACGAAGTGCGAAGTTGAACACTGAATGCCGCCGCTCGACGGTGGAGCCGATCCCGGGAGACGAGCAGTGAATCTTGTTGAAAAGGTTTCTCGCACCGAAGCCGAGCACTTTACGGACAGTTCGGCAAAACACGGCGGAGTGGCGCCCCCATCTCGGCAGAAGCGCGTTATTGCCGTTGTCGCCAGCCTGACGGCATCTCTCGTGATCTTTCGGCTCGAGCTGCTGAAGCGGTTGGTCGCCGCCGGGCACGATGTCATAGCCTTCGCACCCGAACACGACCCGCGGGTCGAACAGGAGCTTGCGCGCATCGGCGTGCGCTTCATACAGATTCCGATGGCGCGCACCGGGCTCAACCCGCTGGAGGACCTTCGGACCTTGTGGACGCTGCGGCGACACTTTGCCCGGCTGCAGCCGGACATCGTCCTTCCCTATACCATGAAGCCGATCATCTATGCCGGGATCGCGGCCAGGACGCTCGGGATACGGGAGCGCTGCTTCCTCGTCACGGGGCTCGGCCATATATTCTCCGAGGCCGCCGGCGCTTCGCTCAAGGCGCGGGCAATCCGCCACCTGTGTGTCCGGCTATACCGTTCGGCGCTGCGGGGCGCCCGTGTCGTCTTCGTTTACAACGACGCGGACGACGACGACATTCGCCGCTACCGAATGTTGCAGGGCGATCTCTCGCCGACGATGATCTCCGGATCGGGCGTCGATCTCGACCATTTCGAATTCTCGAAGCCGCCTCGCGGCGGGCCGACTTTCCTGATGATCGCCCGGCTGCTGCGTGACAAGGGCGTCGTCGAATATGTCGAAGCCGCTCGGATCGTGCGTCGCTCTTTCCCGCATGCCAGATTTCAGCTGCTCGGCCATTTCGACAGCAACCCGACGGCGATTTCCCCCCAGGAGATCGCTGGCTGGGTGCGCGAGGGAATACTCGACTACCTTGGAACGACAGTGGACGTGCGGCCTTATCTCGCGGCGAGCAACGTTTTCGTTCTGCCTTCCTATTATCGCGAAGGAATTCCGCGGAGCATTCTCGAGGCCCTGGCGACGGGACGGCCAGTGATCACGACGGATTTGCCGGGCTGCCGAGACACCGTGCAGCCGGGAACCAACGGCATAGTCGTGAAGGCGCGCGACGTCGCCGCGCTCGCCGACGCCATGGCCGCCTTTGCGCAGGACCCGGACCTGGCGGAGAAAATGGGAAAGCGGTCGCGAGAGCTCGCGGAAACTAAGTTTGACGTCCACATGATCAACAGGATGCTGTTTGCCGGCATGCACCTGGCCGATTGAGGATTTTCATGGTGCTGCAGATCAGCCACGTAGAACGTCGCCGAGGCGGCAGCCATGGGGCACCGCGATGATAATGCATGTTATCACCAATTTCACCGCGAGTGCCGGCGCCGAAACGATGCTGGCACGGCTGCTGCACGGAGCGACGGACGAGCGCATCGTCGTGGTCTCTCTCATCGGCGTTTCCGAGCGGAACCGTGGCCTCGCCGACAATCCGAAGGTTGCCTATGTCTCGCTAGGTGCGGCCTCGCTTACGGCGCTTCCCGGCGCGATCCTGCGGCTTGCCCGGCTGATCCGGAAGGAGCAGCCGGACGTAATCCTCTGCTGGATGTACCACGCGATGGTCGCCGGCACCCTGGCGGCGGGCGTGGCGCGGCATAGGGCACCGGTTTTCTGGAACGTGCGCCAGTCTCTGGACGATCCCGCTTCCCTTACGCGCAGTTCCCGCATCGCGATTGCGGCCGCGAAACTGTTATCGCGCCGGCCGACCGGCATCATCTACAACAGCGCCCGCGCGCTCGATCTGCATTGCGCCTACGGCTATGCGAACCGGAACGCGGTCGTAATTCCCAATGGCTTCGACCTTCCGCAGCTCGCGGCTCCCGAACCGCGAACGGCCCGGCGAATCGGTATTGTGGGCCGCTTCCACCCGCAGAAAGATCACGCGACTTTCTTCAAAGCGGCCGCTCAGGTGGTGAAGACCCACCCGCAGGCAGCCTTTTCCGCAGCTGGCAACGGGCTCGACCGCGATAACCCGGCGGTCATCGAGCTGATGGCACAAGCCGGTCTTCCGGCCCACGCCGTCAATCTCCGGGGGGAGATCAGCGACATGCCTGCATTCTATCAAAGCATCGATCTCTTGGTCCTCTCATCGCGGACCGAAGGCTTCCCGAACGTCATCGCGGAGGCCATGAGTTTCGGCAAGCCGATCGTCACGACGGATGTCGGTGACGCGGCCGCGGTAGCCGGAAAGGCCGGAATAGCCGTGCCCGCGCGCGATCCGCAAGCACTCGCCAATGCAATGCGCACCTTTCTCGACCTGCCGGAGGCGGAATATGCGCGCTATGCACGCACGGCCCGGGAACGCATCGAGAATGAGTATGCGATAGCCGCAGTGGCTACAAAATACTCCGAATTCCTGGTGACTTAGATGAAAGAACTTCCTGTAAATATTCCATCTAAATCGGTCTCACGTACCGTGTTTCCGGTAGCCACCCAAGTAACCTTCGGAAAAATTATAAGTACGTTATGATTTCTAAGACGAGTAGTATAGATGGTTTACCTTTCTAAAGTAAATGCACTCTGGTGGCGGCAAGCGAATATAGACTGATTTTATCGCCCCATTATCAATCACCCGCACTCCGGTCCAGCTACAGGAAATCAAAATGATTCTGAAGGGAACCAATCTTTCCGATACGATCCGCGGCGCTCTGAGCGACGATGAGCTCTGGGGCTATGCGGGCGACGATTATCTCGATGGCGCCGAGGGCAATGACAAGCTTTTTGGCGGCGATGGCAACGACTTCATGGTCGGCGGGCTCGGCGACGACTATGCCGAAGGCGGCGCGGGTAACGACCGGTTAGACGGCGGCCTTGGCCACGACACGCTGAAGGGCGGATTAGGGAACGACATCTTAGACGGCGGTGACGGCAGCGACATTCTCGATGGCGGCGACGGCCATGACCAAATCCTGGGCGGCCGTGGCCACGACAAGATTTTTGGCGGCGCAGGCGAAGAATACATCGACGCAGGTGATGGCGACGACATCATCTATGCCGGTTCGGGAGACGACGGCTTCAACAACCGCGTAAATCCGGCGACCGGCCAGGTCACGCAGCAGGCGGTCGCCGGAGGCGCCGGCCATGACAGGATATATGGTGAAGAAGGCAATGACGCTCTCAAGGGCCAATCCGGCAATGATTGGGTCTATGGCGGCATCGGCAACGACATCGTCGATGGCGGCGACGGGAACAACTATCTCGACGGCGGCGACGGCAATGACGTGCTGGACTCCGAGGGCGGCATCGACGAGGCCCACGGCGGCAGCGGCAATGACAAGATCGTCGTCGGGGCCGGCGACGATCGGGTTTTCGGGGATGACGGCGACGACATGCTGTACGGCGAAGCTGGCAACGATTCCTTGAGCGGCGGCAACAACTACGATCGCATTTTTGGCGGCGATGGCAACGATACCCTGCGCGGAGACGCCGGCCAGGACGTCCTCATTGGCGAGGCGGGTACCGATATTCTATGGGGCGGAGCCGATTCCGACCGTTTCGTCTTCAAAGGTGCCCCGGTGCTCAGCGGCCAGGACACCGTCATGGATTTCCAGGATGGTGTCGATTTCCTCGTCATAGAGAAGCTCGGGATCAACCAATACTCCAGCTCGGGCGCCGCAGGCACCGTCTACGCCTATAATGCCACCGGCGGCGACGTGCTGGTAAAAGGCTACGACGCCTCCGGCAAGGGCTTCTCCATTCTCCTGGACGATCCCAACGGCACCCTTAGCGCCGCGAACTTTTCGAGCAGCGATTTCCTTTTCGCCTGAACGGTGAAGGAAGGGTCGGCACTGCGCTTCGAACCACTTGCCTGTTTCGAAGCTTCTACGCGTTCACGCTCCCGTCCTGAAAATCCGTCAGGCCCGTGATCGACTTCCATGCCTCGATCCCCTCACGGAAGGAGAGCGGCGCATAGTTCAGTTCGTTTGCGGCCTTGGAAATATCGAGCGCCCTGAAGCCGCGCGGCGCCGCATCGGTGCCGCCGCCCTCGACGGCAATGAGCTGCCGTTCTGCTCCGACGGCATCGGCGACGATCCGGGCGGCTTCCAGTGAGGTAGAAGCACGCCCGCTCCCCGTATTGAACACGCCGGCTTCGGCTCTCTCCGCAGCCTCGAGCGCAAGCGTCACGACGTCGTCGACATAAACGAGGTCGACGGTGTATTGGCCCCCATCCTGAATAACCAGGGAGCGCCCGCTTCCGAGCGTCCGTACGAATACAGGCACCATTCCGGTGCCATGCATGCCGGGGCCGTAAACCGATGCGAGGCGGAGCACTGTTACCGGCATGTCACTGGATTTGCCGAGGGCCAGCAGACAGATTTCGGCGGCGAGCTTGCTCGCCAGATAGTAGCTTGCCCGGTGCACGGGAAAGGCCGGGCTCGCTTCCGAAGCGGGGCCTGTGCCGGGTGAATAGACCTGCGCCGATCCGAACAGGACAAATCGCGTCACGCCTTGCGATGCCGCTTCCATGGCGGCCTGGATGGCCCCGTTCGTGTTGATCTCGAAGCATTGGGCGGCCTGACGTGGATCGCTGAGATCGGCGGGGATGTAGGCGGCAAGATGAAGGACCGCGTCGGTTCGACCAAGCGGCGGGAGGGGATCGCCAACCGACCATCTTTCGATCCGGAGGCCCGAGCCCATTCCGGCTGCGACCCGCTTCGGATCGCGCGCAAGTGCGGTGACCTCGTAACCTCTCGATAGGGCTCGATCGATCAACCTGGCACCGATGAACCCGGTCGCGCCGGTAACGACCAGCCGCATTTTCCTCACACCGTTTCGTCGAGTTTCGCAGAAGCAGTGACCAGATCGCCGGGTCTCACCACGGTTTCAGACCAGTGCCGCAATATCGTCACCGGCGTGATCTGCGGCTGCTCGATCGGCTCGCCGAAGAGGAGATGGCGGATGCACATCTCCACCTCGTTGAACCCCGCATGAATCCTGACCGCCGTCGTTCCGGAGAACCGCGCATTGATCTCGAAGATGCGGGGAACACCGTCGTCCAGACGAAACTGAAAATTCGCCGGGCCATAGGCGCCGAGGGCATCGGCAGCTTCTGCCATAGCCTTGTTCAGCGCGGGGAAAGGCTCGGCGAATGCCCTATAGGTGTTGCCGTCCCGAAGATCCCTGCGCATGACGATCGTCGCACGGCATTTCCCGTCGAAGGTGAGCGTCCCGGCAGTGTACTCGCTTGTTTCGGAGCCGACATGTTTCTGGATGACGATCCCGGGCTGCTCCTCGATTGCGCGCGCCAGCTGCTCCCGGTTGCGTACTACGCTGAAGCCGATTGAACGCGCCCCAACTCTCGGCTTGACGACGAGCGGAAATCCGCATTCTTCGATCAGCGTGTCTTCGTCGCCCGGCAGACAGGAGGGAACATATCCGAGGCCCCGTTCGCGAAAGAACTCGGAGGTCAGCCATTTGTCGTTGGCAATCGACACCACCCGCGGCGAACTGATGATCACTTTGGTTCCGTAGGTTCTCTCGATCGCTTCCCTGTTCGCCGCGAGGATCGGAAGTTCCACGTCGGTTCCCGGAATGAGGATGTCGGGCCGTTCGGACCGCAGAAGGTCGCCAAGCCGGTCCAGATACGAAGGATCCCTGGCCATCGGCACGAGGTAGGCGGCGTCGCCCCAATACAGCCCGGCCGAGAGCGGACTTGGGTCCCCCACGATTATCCTCGCGTTCAAAGTCGAGCGCCGCAGGGCGCGAATGATGCCTTGCCCGAGCAGGGCACCTGCCCCGGTGATAAAGACCTTCATGACCGCCCTACTCCCAATTCGATTAGCTGATCTCTGCAATGGCCCAATTCGCTCAACCGGTGCGCATCGGAACCGATCGAAACGAAAGGATTGACCTCCTCGCACAAGGCGAGGAATGCCGGTATGTCTACGAGGTAGGAGGAGTTGATCTCGATCGCGACCCGCCGTTCGAGGGTCGCTCTCATCAAGTCCCTGAAATAGATCTCCGGAAAACGGCCGTGCCGCCTCAGGCTCATACCGCCCGGATGGGCCAGGATGTCGATGGGCGCGTTCTTGACCATTCCCATCGACAGGCGGAACTCGATCTCGGCCGTTTCTTCATAGGAAAGCTGCTTGAAATCCAGATAGCCGCCGCGGCCGTCCGGGAGCCGGTGGACGACGCCGAGAACGATATCGCATTGATCCAGCACATCCTGCGACACATCGAGCCTGCCGTCGTCAGCCATGGCCTTCGTCTCGCAGCCGACATAGACGCTCATATGGCCGAAACCCTGTGCAGCGGCGAGTATCTCGTCCCTGAATTCCGGAAACCACGACGTGTCCTCGCGCACATGCTCGGTGAACGCCAGAGCGGCGAGACCGCGTTCACTGGCCGCTTGCAGGATTTCAAGCGCGGTCGCCTGCCCGTCGGTCCAACTCGTGTGGACCTGGAACTCCACATTCAGTTGCTCCCGGCTGAGATCCCTGTAGCGGCGGAACACAGGTCTGCCAGCACGTATCCTCTCCAGTCCATTCATGCGTCACTCGGCCCTTTGACAATCGCTGCGGCGGACATCTCGCTGTTCACGACAGCGCGTCAGCCGGCTGAAGACCCTCGTTACGGGACAGGTGGAGCAAGGACATATCCGCCCAGGCGATGAAGTGCGGGTTTGCGAAGGCGCTATCCTCCTCCTGCATGGTTTTGCCGTAGAGGAGGCGCGAGCCGTCCAAGCGGACGACCGATCCGCCGGCAGCTTTCAGTACCGCGTCGCCGGCGGCCGTATCCCACTCCATCGTGCGGCCGAACCGCGGATAGACGTCCGCCTTGCCTTCCGCCAGCAGGCAGAATTTCAGCGACGAGCCCACGGAAGCGTAGTTCATGACGCCGTGGCCGGTGAGGAAGGCCTCGGTCTCGGAACTGTTGTGCGAGCGGCTGGCAACCGCCGTCAGTTCCGCACCCCGCATCCGCACGCGGATCGGCTGCCGGTGTTCGAGTGCCCATGCCGGATCGAGCAGAAGCTTTTCCGCCCTGCCGCCGTCGGCGACATAGGCGCAGCGCTGCGCGGGTGCATAGACGATGCCGGCAACCGGCACATTGCCCTCGATGAGGGCAATGTTGACGGTGAAGTCGTTGCGGCGATTGACGAATTCCTTCGTGCCGTCGAGCGGATCGACAAGAAAGAACGTGCCGCCGCTGATATCCGGAACGCGGCCCGAGGAAACAGACTCCTCGGCAACCACGGGGATCTGCGGAAACGCCGCCGCAAGTCTCTCGATAATGATCGCTTCGGCCCGCTCGTCAGCTTCGGTGACGGGCGATTGATCGTCCTTGTAGCAGACTTGGGGACCGGCGTCGTAGACCTCGAGAATTGCCGCACCCGCATCGAGCGCTATGCGCTCCAGTATTTCGCAAAGAGGCGTCATTTGTCCTCCATCCTGCGGTCAAGGAATTCCTCGATCGCGAGCGCCAGGTCGGTCGGTTCATGGCCGACGGTGCGTATATGGAGTTCCGGGTTTTCCGGGGCCTCATAGGGCGAAGATACGCCGGTGAAGTTCGCGATCTTGCCGGCGAGCGCCTTCTCGTAGAGCCCCTTCGGATCGCGGCGCGCACACTCGTCGAGCGGCGTGTCGACGAATATCTCGATGAACTCGCCCTCCTCCATCAATTCCCGCGCCATCCGCCGCTCGTCGCGGAACGGCGAGATGAAGGAGACGAGAACGATCAGACCGGCATCAGCCATGAGCTTGGCCACCTCCGCCACGCGGCGGATGTTCTCTACCCGGTCTTCCTCGGTAAAGCCGAGGTCCCGGTTGAGGCCGTGTCGCACATTGTCGCCGTCGAGCAGGTAGGTATGCTTGCCCTGGGCGTGGAGGATCCTGTCGAGCTCGTTCGCGATGGTCGACTTTCCGGAACCGGAAAGCCCGGTGAACCAGAGAACGGCAGGGAGCTGATTTTTCATGGCGCTGCGCGCGCTCTTGTTCACCTCGAGCGCGTGCCAGTGGACGTTGTCTGCGCGCCGGAGCGGAAAATCGATCAACCCCGCACCAACCGTGGCATTCGTCACCCGGTCGACGATAATGAAATTGCCCGTAGCCCGGTTGTCCTTGTAGGCGTCGAAGGCGATCGGCGCCTGTGTGGAGATGTTGCAGACACCCACTTCATTCATCTGCAGCGACTTCGCGGCCTCACGGATGAAGCTGTTGATGTTGACCTGGTGCTTGAGCGTGGTGACCGTCGCGCTGACGCTATCGGTCTCCGTGCGCAGGATGTAGCTTCTTCCCGGCATCATCGGGTTCGCATCGAACCAGATCACATGCGCCTGGAACTGGTCCGCCACGAAGGGCCGGGCGCCGGGGGCGACGAGCATATTCCCGCGGGACGCATCCACCTCGTCGGAGAGGACCAGCGTCACCGCTTCGCCTTCCCCTGCCGTCGCAAGCTCCCCGTCATAGGTCACAATCGCCTTGACCGATGTCCGCTGCCCGGTCTTCGCGACGACGACCGGATCGCCCACGGAAATCCTCCCGCAGGAGATCTGCCCGGCATAGCCGCGAAAATCCGCGTTCGGCCGCATGACTATCTGAACCGGGAAGCGGAAAGGCTTTGCCTGGTCTGTCGGCTCGAGTTCGACCGTTTCCAGATATTCGAGCAGCGCCGCCCCTCTGTACCAGGGCGTATTGGTGGAAGCCGAGATGACGTTGTCGCCGTCTCGCGCCGAGATCGGGATTGGCCGTATGCTGGCAAAACCGAGCTCTTTGGCGAAAGCCATGTAGTCGGCGACGATTTCCTCGTACACCTGTTGTTGAAAATCGACGAGATCGATCTTGTTGACGGCCAGCACGACATGGCGGATGCCGAGGAGCGAGGCGATATAGGAGTGGCGCCGGGTCTGCTGGAGAATGCCCTGCCGGCTGTCGATGAGGATGATGGCGAGATCCGCCGTCGAAGCGCCGGTCACCATGTTGCGCGTATATTCCTCGTGGCCGGGCGTATCGGCGACGATGAACTTGCGTTTGGACGTGGCGAAATAGCGATAGGCGACGTCGATGGTGATGCCCTGCTCGCGCTCGGCCTCAAGCCCGTCGAGAAGCAAGGCGAGATCGATCTCCTTGCCGTTGGCGGCGCCGGGAGAGCCGACCCGCCCGAGGTTAGCGAGCTGGTCCTCGAAGACCAGCTTCGCATCGTAAAGCAGCCGCCCGATCAGGGTCGATTTGCCGTCGTCGACCGAGCCGCAAGTGATGAATCTGAGGATCGACTTGTTGTCGTGCTCGGCCAGATGCGCTTCAATGTCATGCGGCGGTATGGATTTAACATACGACATCAGAAGTAGCCCTCCCGCTTCTTTTTCTCCATCGCCCCGACTTCATCCGTGTCGATCAGCCGGCTCTGCCGTTCGGACGTGCGCACAGTCAGCATTTCCCGCAATATCTCGGGGACGGTGACAGCGTCGGACTCGACCGCCCCGGTCAGCGGATAGCAGCCAAGCGTGCGGAAACGCACCAGCCGGTCCGTAACCTCCTCTTCGGGCTGGATGGGCATGCGGTCGTCGTCGACCATGATCAGCATGCCGTCTCGTTTGACGACCGGTCGCCTGGCCGCGAAATAAAGCGGCACTATCGGAATTTCCTCGCGCAGGACGTATTGCCAGATGTCGAATTCGGTCCAGTTGGAGAGCGGGAAGACCCGCATCGTCTCGCCTTGCCCGACCCGCGTATTGTAAGTCTTCCACATCTCGGGCCGCTGGCGCTGCGGATCCCAGCCGTGCTGGGCGCTGCGGATCGAGAAGATGCGTTCCTTGGCGCGCGACTTCTCCTCGTCGCGCCGCGCGCCAGCGAGCGCCGCGTCGAAACCGTATTTCTCGAGCGCCTGCCGGAGCCCCATCGTCTTCATGACATGGGTGTGCACGTTGGAGCCGTGCGTGAAAGGGCCGATGCCCTGATCGATCCCGTCCTGATTGACGTGGACGAGGAGATCGAAACCGAGCTCTCGCGCCATCCGGTCGCGAAACTCGATCATCTCCCGGAACTTCCATTTGGTATCTACATGCAGGAATGGAAATGGCGGCTTGGCGGGATAGAACGCCTTCATCGCCAGATGCAGCAATACCGAGGAGTCCTTGCCGATCGAGTAAAGCACGACCGGGTTGGAAAAAGTTGCAACAACTTCTCGAATGACATGGATCGCTTCGGCTTCAAGCCGCCGAAGATGGGGAAGAGACATATCGCAATCCCTCTGATTTAAATAATAAAAATGGTATGCAAATAAAAAGGTAGCCGTCTGCGAAATGTTGCAGACGCAATCAAATAATCGTGCAGCAGTTAAATGTGATCCCGCCGACTGGTGGGCATTTAAGCGCTATATCGGCAATATTTCAAGTAAGAATAGCAATCCGTATCTCCGCGAGCGGTTCGCCGCGCCGGGAGCGCTCAGGGCGACCCCGCGGCCCGCGTCTTCAGGATCGCTGAAAAACGCGGATCGAAGGTCCGACTGATCGGCTCGGCCGCGGCACCGATCGCAACCGCCCACGGGTCCGTGAAACCCAGTTGCAGCCGCGGCGCGCTGCGTTGCCGCCGCTCGGCGATCGACGGCAGCAGCGGGTGGAGGGCGTCCATGAGAAGGCGAGCGAGCCCGGGGGGCATGCCGCCGCATAGAATGATCGTCTGCGGATCGAAAACCGTTTCGAGCAACTGGATCGTCGGCTGCAATTCGAACGCCGCGTCTGCGATCCAGTCAGCCACGCGACGATCCTTCAAACCAGCGACGGCATCGATGCGGCCGTAGAGATCGCCATCGGCGGGATCGATCTCGAGAATCCTGCACAGCGAGGCGATCGATATCCGGTGCTCCAGCGGTGCCCTCCCGTCGTCGGCGCCGCCACGCGGCCTGCTCAGAATCATGCCGATCTCGCCGGCATTGCCATGCGCGCCACGATAGAGTTCGCCATTGAGGATCAGCCCCGCTCCAAGACCGTAACCGAGATAGACGCAGAGGGCGTGGTCGACTCCATGGGCAGCGCCGACCATCTTTTCCGCGGTCGCGGCCGCCGCCGCGTCATTTTGGAGGCGCACGTCGAGACCAGTCCCGGCCGAGAGCCTATCAAGCAAGGGAAAGCTCTGCCAGGCAGCCATCATCCAGGGATCGTCCGCGTCGGCGTCGACGCCGAACGGGCCCGGCATCGCGACGCCCAGCCCCACCAGACGGTCCCTGGATTGCGTTGCGATGGCCGAAAGTTCCTGCCGTGTTTCGTCGATCAGTGCCAGTATGGTCTCTACACCCGTCTCAGGACCGCCGGCCGGCAGGATCAACTCGTTGCGGGCGAGTACTGTGCCGATCAGGTCGACGGCGACCGTGCGCGTCACATGGCGATCGATCTGAAGGCCGATGGCAAAGGCGCCTTCCGGTACCAGCCGATAGGGCGTCGATGGCTGTCCCCGCCCCTTGCGCACCGCGGCAAGCGACGCCACGAGCCCGTCGTTCTCGAGCTCCTCGATGATGTTGGAAACGGTTTGCTTGGTGAGTGCGGTCGCGCGCGCCAGATCCGCCCGCGACAGGTGCCCGTTCAGCCGCAGAGCGTCGATCATGACACGGCGGTTGTGTGCGCTCGCGCCTTCCTGATTGGTGCCGCTCTTGGCCCGGATCGGGCGGATCTCGTTCATCAACAAATCCTCTTGACACATCTGGACTATTGAACAAGAAATAAGTCAAGACAATTGACTTAATAAGAGGTCGAAGAACCTCGGGGGAACGAAAGCGGCCCGGAAATGCCCGCGAACGCTCCGGTTTGATTTGTCGAAGGCGGCCGCGAAAAGCGGCGGAATTCCTGTTCGGCGCGGCAAGCGCGCCGCGAAGACTGCAACGGTCAGCTACTGGAGGCGACAATGTTGAAATCCACACGCAACGCTTTGATCGGCGCGACGCTCATCGGGGCTGGCTTCACCGGCCATGCTCAGGCGGAAACGACGCTGAACGCGCTGTTCATGGCGCAGGCCGCCTATAGCGAGGCCGATGTCCGCGCCATGACGGATGCGTTCGCCAAGGCCAACCCGGACATCAAGGTCAATCTCGAATTCGTCCCTTATGAGGGACTTCACGACAAGACGGTGCTCGCCCAGGGTTCCGGCGGCGGCTATGACGTCGTCCTCTTCGACGTGATCTGGCCTGCCGAATACGCGGCCAACAACGTTCTCCTCGACGTCACGGACCGCGTCACGGACGAGATGAACAAAGGTGTCCTGCCGGGAGCATGGACGACCGTGGAATATGACGGCAAACGTTACGGAATGCCGTGGATCCTCGACACGAAATATCTCTTCTACAACAAGGAAATCCTTGAGAAAGCCGGTATCAAGGAACCGCCGAAGACCTGGGAGGAACTTGCCGAGCAGGCCAAGGCGATCAAGGACAAGGGGCTGCTCGAAAGCCCGATAGCCTGGAGCTGGTCTCAGGCGGAAGCGGCGATCTGCGACTACGCCACGCTGGTCAGCGCCTATGGCGGCAAGTTCCTCGACGGCGGCAAGCCGGCCTTCACCACCGGCGGCGGGCTCGATGCGCTGAACTACATGGTGACGAGCTACACGTCGGGGCTTACCAACCCGAACTCGAAGGAATTCCTCGAAGAGGATGTACGGAAGGTCTTCCAGAACGGTGAAGCCGCCTTCGCGCTCAACTGGACCTACATGTACAATCTCGCCAACGATCCCAAGGAGAGCAAGGTGGCCGGCAAGGTCGGCGTCGTTCCGGCTCCGGGCGCTGCCGGCAAGAGCGAGGTTTCGGCGGTCAACGGCTCCATGGGGCTGGGCATCACCGCGACCAGCAAGCACCCCGAAGAAGCCTGGAAATATATCGTCCATATGACCTCGCAGGAGACGCAGAACGCCTATGCCAAGCTGAGCCTCCCAATCTGGGCATCCTCCTATGAGGACCCCGAGGTGACGAAGGGCCAGGAGGAGCTGATCGCCGCTGCCAAGCGTGGACTTGCCGCCATGTATCCGCGCCCGACGACGCCGAAATATCAGGAGCTTTCGACCGCCCTGCAGCAGGCGATCCAGGAAGCGCTGCTCGGCCAGGCATCTGCGGAAGACGCACTGAAGAGCGCCGCCGAGAATAGCGGTCTCTGATCCAATCCTCGCATGAACGGTCATGTCCCTGATTTGCGGGAGGGGTCTTTCAGCCCAAAGACTTGGGCTGGCTGGATTCCTGTGACCGGCACAGGAATGAGCAAGTTCACTGCCGCCACGACATGTGAAGCGCATCGGGGGATTGCACCCTCGCCTCCTCCCTCATTCCTGTGCTCGTCACAGGAATCCAGCAGCGCCGCGTCCGCGGCGCGGGAGAGAAGCCTTGCCGGCAGCTACCGCAGAAGAGGTTTCCATTCATGACCGGCACCTGGATTTCGACGCGCGCGTGGCTTCTGATGTTGCCGCTCCTCGTGGTGATGACCGCCGTCATCGGCTGGCCGCTCGTCGATACCGTTCGGCTGTCCTTCACCGATGCGAAGCTTGTCGGCTCCGAGGGCGATTTCGTAGGACCGGCGAACTACATCAAGGTGCTGACCGGATCGAACTTTCAGCGGGCACTTGTCACCACGACCTGGTTCGCAGTCATTTCGGTTGCCGCAGAAATGGTGCTCGGCGTTCTTGCCGCGCTCCTTCTCAACCAGCGATTCCGCGGGCGAACGGCGCTTCGCGCATTGATGATCCTGCCGTGGGCGCTGCCGACGGTGGTCAACGCGACGCTCTGGCGGCTCGTCTACAATCCGGAATATGGCGCGCTCAATGCCGCGCTGACGCAGCTCGGCCTCCTCGACAGCTATCGCTCCTGGCTCGGCGAGCCGGGAACGGCGCTTGCCGCGCTGATCGTCGCGGATTGCTGGAAGAACTTCCCGCTGGTGGCGCTGATCGCACTCGCCGCGCTCCAGGCCGTACCGCGCGACATCACTGCTGCATCGCTCGTCGATGGGGCCGGTCCGTTCAACCGTTTCCGGTTCGTCATCATGCCCTATCTCGCCGGCCCGCTGCTGGTGGCGCTGGTGCTGCGGACCATCGAGGCATTCAAGGTCTTCGACATCATCTGGGTGATGACACGCGGCGGACCGGCGAACAGCACGCGCACGCTCTCCATTCTCGTCTATCAGGAAGCGTTTTCCTTCCAGCGAGCAGGCTCCGGAGCGTCGCTGGCACTCATCGTCACCCTGCTCGTGACAATTCTTGCCGTCGCCTATGCGGCGCTCCTGCGAAAGGCTGCCGGAGCTTCGTGATGGAACGCCAAAGCCCCCTCTTTTCCGTCTTCATCCATGCGAGTGCCCTGCTTCTCGCCGTCGTCATCCTCGCGCCGGTCGCCTGGCTGCTGATCATGAGCATTTCGCCTGCCGCGGACCTCAGTGCCAAGCCGCTTGCCTGGTGGCCGAGCGACATCGACCTCTCGCGGTACCGCACCCTTTTGTCGGCTGTCGAGAACAGTGCCGGTGCGGCCTTCATCGCCTCGCTCCTGAACAGCCTCAAGGTCGCCGGAATGGCGACGCTCGCCGCTGTGATCGTCGCCGTTCCGGCCGCCTGGGCCGTATCGCGCACCCCGGCCGTCGCCTGGTCGCTCTACGCGGTGATCGCCACCTATATGCTGCCGCCTGTCGCCCTTGCCGTGCCACTCTATATGGGTCTTGCCTATTTCGGCCTGCTCAATTCCGTCTTTGGCCTAGCGCTCGTCTACCTCACCATTCTTGCCCCTTTCACGACCTGGCTCCTGAAATCGGGCTTCGATTCGATACCGCGGGAGATCGAGAGCGCGGCGATGATCGATGGCGCGCGGCTGGACCAGATCCTGAGGATACTGACACTGCCGCTTGCCGCCCCTGTCATGGCAACCTCGGCGCTATTCGCCTTCCTGCTCGCCTGGGACGAATTCTTCTACGCGCTGCTCTTCACCTCCGACCTGCGCGCCAAGACCCTCACGGTCGCCATCGCCGACCTCGCCGGCGGCCGTGTTTCGGACTACGGGCTGATCGCAACCGCCGGGGTGCTTGCCGCCCTGCCCCCGGTGCTGATCGGCCTTATCATGCAGAGAGCCCTGATTTCCGGGCTCACCAGCGGCGGCGTCAAAGGATGACCATGAGCATATCGAAGGACCGCCCGGCAGGGCTCATTGCAATCGACCGGGAGATGGCGCGTCAGCATGCCGACGCGATCGCTTCCTACGAGGCAGCGACGGCCACGGCGCAGCGTATCGCCGCATCGCTGAAGTCGACGGGCCGCCTTCTGCTTCTCGGCATGGGCGGCTCGCATGCCGTGGGGCGCGCCGTCGAACCGCTCTATCGCGCCCTTGGCATCGAAGCGGTTGCCGTGCCGCTTTCCGAACAACTCGGCCAGCCGCTTTCGATCGAACGCAAGGCCATTCTCGTCACTTCGCAATCGGGCGAAAGCGCGGAAGTGCTGCGCTGGTTCCGCGAAACGGATGGCGGCACGAGCGAGACATTCGGGCTGACGCTCGAAGAGGACGCATTTCTGGCCAAGGCCGTGCCTTCGCTCGTCGGATCAGGCGGGACGGAGCGGGCCTTTGCGGCCACGCGCAGCCTGACGGTGACCTTTGCGCTGCACCTGGCGGTCCTTGCCGCCCTCGGCGCCGACCCGACCGACGCACTTCGCGCCCTTAAGGATCCCGAGGCGCCGGCAATCGATGGCGCCCTCGCAACGCTCGCCGATGTCGGCGCGATCGTCACCTCCGGCCGCAAACTGCAGGGTCTCGCCGAAGCGATCGCCCTTGGACTTACGGAACTCTCCCGTCTCCCCTGTTTTTCGCTCGAAGGCGGGCAGTTGCGCCACGGCCCGATGGAAATGCTGGGGCCTTCTATCGGGGTCGTCCTCTTCCGCGCCGCCGATCCGACCGCCAAGCTCGTCGGAGCCATGGCAACCTCGGCAGCCGAAGCCGGCTCGCCGGTTATCGTCTTCGACGCGTCGGACGAGCCTCCGGCGGCGGGTGCCGCGACGATCCGCTTCAAGACGGCGGCGGGCATGGCCGCGATCCTCGCTATGCTTCCGGTCGCGCAATCCCTGATGATCGCCTTTGCCGACGCCCGCGTCGAAAACGCCGGCACGCCGGTGCGATCCACCAAGGTCACCCGGAGCGAATGACGATGCGTCCGCTTGCAGCCATCGGCAACGTCAACGTCGATCTCATACTCGGCCCGGCCGAACCCTGGCCGAAGCCCGGCACCGAGATCATCGTCGATCACGACGAGCTGCGCGTCGGCGGCTGCGCGGGCAACAACGCTCTTGCCTGGGATTCGCTTGGCGTGGACTATGTCATTGCCGCCAATGTCGGCAACGATCAGTTCGGCACCTGGTTGAAGGAGGCTTTCGGGGAGCGTTCCCGCAATTGGCCGGTGGAAGCGGTCGGCACGACGCTTTCGGTGGGCATTACCCACCCGGATGGCGAACGCACCTTCTTCACCACGCGCGGCCATCTGCCGCTGTTCAGCTTCCCGGAAGTGCACTCGATGCTCGACGGCAACCAACTTCGAGGCGGCTATGCGCTGCTCTCCGGTTCCTTCCTGACGGACGCGCTCACTCTTGGCTATGACGCGCTTTTCGAATGGGCGGACGCCCACGATGTCGCCGTGGCGCTCGACACCGGGTGGCCGCTCGAGGGCTGGACGCAGACAAACAGACATAAGACGCTCGCCTGGTTGAAACGCTGTCATTGCGCCCTTTTCAACGAGGTGGAGACGACCACGCTTACGGGTCGGTCCGATCCGGCCGAAGCGGCGCTGAGCCTGAAGGGCGAAATGCCTGAAGATGCCATTGTCGTCGTCAAGCGCGGCCCCAATGGAGCGCTCGCCATCGATCGGGACGGCGGAATGTTTTCCGTACCGGCGCCGCAGGTTCAGGTCGTCGATACGATCGGCGCCGGTGACGTCTTCAATGCGGGCTTCCTGGCGGCACTCGCCGCCGACATGCCCCTCGAAGCCTGCCTCAGGACCGGGGTCACGACCGCCTCGGAAGCGATCTCCACCCTTCCGCGCCGCTACGGCAAGCCCCTTTCGGCCTTCCTCGAGGAATCCAGGCGATGAGCGCTCTCGAAATCCGCAACATCCACAAGCGCTACGGCGAGGTGGAAACGCTGAAGGGCATCGACATCGCGCTCGAAAGCGGCGAGTTCCTCGTGCTGCTCGGTTCCTCCGGCTGCGGTAAGTCCACGCTCCTCAACATCATTGCCGGGCTTGCCGAACCGAGCGGCGGCGACATCCTGATCGGCGAGCGTTCGGTCCTGGGGGTCCATCCCAAGGACCGCGACATCGCGATGGTGTTTCAGTCCTATGCGCTCTATCCGAACCTGAGCGTCGCCCGAAACATCGGCTTCGGCCTCGAAATGCGCCGCGTGCCGCCGACCGAGCGCGACAAGGCGGTGCGCGACACCGCAAGGCTGCTGCAGATCGAGACTCTGCTCGACCGGAAGCCGAGCCAGCTTTCCGGCGGTCAGCGTCAGCGCGTCGCGATCGGCCGGGCTCTGGTTCGCAACCCCCAGGTGTTCCTCTTCGACGAGCCGCTGTCGAACCTCGACGCCAAGCTTCGGATGGAAATGCGCACCGAACTCAAACGCCTGCACCAGATGCTGAAAACGACGGTTGTCTATGTGACCCACGACCAGATCGAGGCTATGACGCTCGCAACCCGCATCGCCGTGATGCGCGACGGCCGCATCGAGCAGCTCGCCACGCCGGAAGAGGTCTACGACCGCCCCGCGACACTCTATGTCGCCGGCTTCGTCGGCTCGCCGCCGATGAACATTCTCGATGCAGAGGTGAACGCAAGCGGCCTGAAGCTCGACGGCTGCGAGGAGGTGCTTCCCCTGCCGGCGGCCTTTAACGGGGCCGCCTCCGCGGGACGGCGCGTGAAGGTCGGCATTCGGCCGGAGGCATTGCGGCTCGCAGCCGGGTCAGGGGGCCCGCGATTGGCCGCTAACATCGAGGTGGTGGAACTCACAGGGCCGGAACTCGTGACCACGGCCACGGTCGGCAGCCAGCGGATCACCGCCTGCCTGCCGCCACGCACCGCACTCCGCTCGGGATCGGCCCATGCCTTCACCTTCGACGAGACGGCCCTGCATCTGTTCGATCCGGAAAGCGGCCGCTCGCTTAGAACGGAATAGAGAGAAGGGCGAGCTACCGCCGCCAAACACGCAGGCGACTGTCACCCGCCAGCAGCCGTTCGCGCCGAAGCCGCGCGGTCGTTGCGATAGCCAAGCTTCTCGGAAAGCTCGGAAGCTCCCTCGATCAGCACGCGGAGATAGGCGTCGCGATTGCGCAGACCGTCCTCTTTCGGCGCGACCAAGCAGAGCGTCGCGATGCAGATCGCTTCCGCGTCGTAGACCGGCACGGCGAAGCAATGGGTGAAGCTGTCGACGATGCTGTTGAAGGTGAAATAGCCTTCCTTCTTGGCATTGCGGACCTGAGCTATGAATTCGGACGGCTCAAGGCGCGCGCCATCCGGCAGGACGAAATCCTCCTGCGGTATGAAGGCCAGGATCTCGTCGTCGCTCATGTGATCCACGAGGAGACGGCCGGATGCCGTCCACGGAATGGCGACCGGTTCGCCGATATTGGTGGAGATGCGGAACGGACGGCTCCCCTCGTTCATCAGAACGACGGCATATTTGTTGCCTTCGAGCTGGCACATCTGAGCCGTCTCGCGCGTCTCCTCGGCGATCCGCGCCAGAAGATGCTCGCTCTCGCGCATCAGGTCGAACTGTTCGGCATAGGCCGCGCCGAGGAAATAGAGCTTGCGCCCGAGAAAGACGCGGCCGTCATCGCCGCGATACTCGATGATCCCCTGGCGGATGAGCAGGTTGACGAGCTCATAGACCGACGACCGCGGCGCGCCGATCCCTTGCGCGATTTCGTTCGGGCGCAGGGGCTGACGCTGCAGGCGCAGGAAATCGAGGATCTCGAAGGCCCGGTCGAGACCCCTTGCCCTGCGATTTATCGTGTCTTGCGCCTCCGCCACCGCGCCCTCCTTGCCGCTTCGAATCCGGTCCTTGAGAATTGACCTCAATTAGCCTTGTAGGCGACGCAGTCAACTTCGACCTTGCAATCGACCATCATGCGCGACTGGACACAGGCGCGGGCCGGCGGGTTCGCGCCGAAATACTCCGCATAGACGCCGTTGAAGGTCCAGAAGTCGCGCGGGTCGTCGAGCCAGACGCCGACACGCACCACATCTCCGAGCCCATAGCCGGCTTCGTGCAGGATTGCGATCATGTTCTCGATCGCCTTGCGGCTTTCTGCGACGATCCCGCCGCCGACGATCTCGCCCGCCTCCATGGCGACCTGACCGGAAACATAGAGCCACCCGTTCGCCTCCACGGCGCGTGCAAATGGCAGGTGCTGCTTGCCCGCACCGGTTTCGCCCGTTCCATAACGCTTGATCGTCACGCTTCACTCCACTTCTTCATCAAATTCATTGGTTGCTCAGTTGAACGTCGACGTCTTCAGAAACTCCGCCAGGCGTTCGGTCTTCGGTTTAAGGAACATCTCGCGCGGATCCCCCTCCTCGCCGATGCGCCCCTGATTCATGAAGATGACCCGGGACGAGACCTCGTAGGCGAAGCGCATCTCGTGGGTGACGATCAGCATGCTCATTCCATCCTCGGCGAGCCCCTTGATGACCTGCAAGACCTCGTTGACGAGTTCGGGATCGAGCGCCGAGGTGACCTCGTCGAAGAGCATGAGCTTCGGATTCATGGCAATGGCACGGGCGATCGCCACGCGTTGCTGCTGGCCGCCGGAAAGCTGCCCCGGATAATGATCCTTGCGCGAGAGCAGGCCGACGCGGTCGAGCCATTTTTCGGCAAGCACCATCGCCTCGTCGCGGCTCATCTTCTTCACCTTGACGAGCCCGAGCATGACATTGGCGGCGGCGGTCATGTGCGGAAACAGGTTGAACTGCTGGAAGGCCATGCCGGTCAGTGCGCGCTGGCGGGCGATCTCCCGCTCAGGCTTGCGCCGGCGGGCGCCTCCTGCCGTCTCGTAGCCGATCTCCTGGCCGTCGATGGCGATCGTGCCGCCCTGAAACTCCTCCAACATGTTGATGCAGCGAAGCATCGTCGTCTTGCCCGATCCGCTGGAACCGATGATGCTGATCACCTCCCCCTGGCGCATCGAGCAATCGACACCCTTCAGCACCTCGACCGTGCCGTAGCGTTTGTGAAGATCGCGGATTTCGAGAAGATTGGTCATCGGATTGCGAACCTCACGATGGAACGGCGGTCTTGCGCTCGACGTAACGGCCAAAGCGCTCGATACCGTAGTTGATGACGAAATAGAGAAAGCCGGCGAAGAAATAGAATTCGAGGCTCATGAAGGTGCGGGAGATCACCTCCTGCGTCCGCAGCAGCAACTCGCTCACCCCGATGATCGAAAGCAGCGTCGATGCCTTGACCATCTCGGCCGCTGTGTTGACCCAGGCAGGAAGTGCCTGCCGCAACGCCTGCGGGCCGAGCACATAGGCGAAGGTTTGCGCGAAGGTCAAACCGATCGCCTTGGCGGCTTCGGTCTGTCCTTTGGGGATCGATTGCAGCGCGCCGCGCACCAGTTCGCCCACATGCGAGCTGCAGAAGACGGCAAGGGCTAGAACACCGGCCTGAAACGGCCCGAGATCGATGCCGATTGTGCTCAGGACATAGTAGCTCGCGAGCACCAGGACGAGCACCGGCGTGCCGCGGATGAAATCGGTGTAACCGCGCACGATCCATTTGACTGGACGAAGCCCGTAGACGAGCGCCAGACCGACGAAGACACCCAGAACGGTACCGACGACGATCGAGAGAAGCGATATAGAGACGGAGACGCCGAGCCCCTTGAGGAGTGGAATCCGAGCAAGCCAGAGCTGATCGAGAAACGAGAAATCCATAACGGTCACCTCGGCACTGCAAGACGCCGCTCGGCGGCGCGCATCAGCGCGGCCAGCAGCGAGCAGGTCGCGACATAGAGGCAACTCGCGACGATCCAGGTCTCGATGACGCGGAAGGTCTCGACGTTGATCTTGCGTGCCTCGAAGGTGAGTTCCGGAACCGCGATCGCGGCCGCGAGCGAGGTATCCTTGAAGAGCGAGATCATCGTACTGCCGAGTGAGGGCAGGACGCTGCGCAACATCAGTGGAATGATAATCGACGTGCGTATCTGCATCTCCGTAAGCCCGATCGCGAGACCCGCCTCGCGCTGGCCCGGTGGTATGGCAATGAGGCCGCCGCGAAACACTTCGGCAAGATAGGCCCCCGAATAGATTGCAAGCGTCGCCACGAAGCTCTCGATCTTGCCGAGACGGACTCCGAGTTCAGGAAGCGCGAAATAGCTGAAGAGGACGAGGACGAGGATAGGCGTGTTGCGGATCACGGTGACGTAGAGCCCGGCAGGCTTGCGCAGCAACGCCCTCCCGGAAACGAGCCCGAAGGCCGTGACCAGCCCGATCACGCAGCCGATGAGGATCGCGACAAATGCCAGGCCGAGGCTGAGCGCCAGGCCTTCGAGAAGAAGGTCGAACGAGCGCCACACAGCGGCGAAGTTCAAGGAATATGTCATGGAAGCAGCCGTTTCATGGAACAAGGCAGCTCCGCCGACAGGCGGAGCCGCCGTTGCAGGGCTCACTTGTATTCGATGGGGAAACCGATCTGCGGCGGGGTGAGGTCCTTGCCGAACCAGGTCTTGAACGACTTGGCATAGAAATCGAATTCGACACCGGTCATCGCTTCGTGCAGCGCCGTGTTGACGAAGTTCAGCCAGTCCTGATCACCGCGCCGGACGCCGCAGGCATAGGTCTGCGGGTTCCAGCCATAGCCGGCGTCCCTGTAGCGCCCCGAGTTCTGGGTCATGTACCAGGCGAGCGAGGACTGGTCGGTGGCGGCGGCATCGGCGCGGCCGGATTCGAGCGCCTGATAGATGAGGTCGACCGAGTCATACTGGTCGACCGTGGCTTCCGGCAGGGCCGCATGGACCATGTCCTCGGCATAGACGTTCTGCAATACCGAAATCGTCGCCGACGAGCCGGCAGCTTTCAGCGCTTCGTAATCGGCATACTTGCCGTCCGCCTTCAGCATCAGGCCGACGCCTTCACGGTAATAGGGGATGGTGAAGGCGATCTGCTGAGCGCGTTCCCCCGTAACCGTCATGAATTGGCAGGTGATATCCACCTTGCCGGTGGTGATGTTCGGAATACGGGCATCGGACGACTGGTTGACGAACTCGATCTTTTCCGGGTCCCCGAACAGCGCCTTTGCGATGATGCGGCCCATGTCGACGTCGAAACCCTGGAGCTTGTCCTCGGCGCTCTTGAAGTGCCACGGCGCGTTGGTGCTGCCGGTGCCGAGTATCAGGTGGCCGCGGCTCAGAACTTCGTCGAGCTTGCTCGATGCCTGTTGTGCTTGCGCTGGCATGGCCGCCAGCACGGCCGCGACGAAGCTCGCGGCGACCGCGAATTTGCTGATCATTGAAAGATCTCCCCTTTGTTCCCGCTTGTTTGTCCGATATAATGGACATTCGTCCTGAATAACGGATTGACCCATCAAATGCCTTGGGCCATTACTTGTCAAGCAGGATCGGCTACATTCGCCGCCGATCCACTTCGCTTCGAGGAAACGCCCGCATGACACTGCCGATCGAAACCCCCGCCGTACTGGTCGATCTCGATATCGCCCGGCGCAATGTCCTTGCGTTCCAGGCCTATGCCGACCGGCACGGCATCCGCGTACGGCCGCACATAAAGACCCATAAGCTTCCGCAGATGGCCGAGTTGCAGCTCGATGCAGGGGCGATCGGCATCACCTGCCAGAAGGTGACGGAGGCGGAGGCGATGGTTGACGGCAGTGCCCGGATCAAGGACGTGCTGATCACCTACAACCTCATCGGGGACGAGAAGCTCGCGCGGCTGGCGCGGCTCAACGAAAAGGTGACGGTCAGCGTCGTTGCGGACAATGCGACCGTCGCCGACGGGCTCGCAGCTTTCTTCGCCGATGCCGGAAAGCCCTTGACCGTACTCGTCGAATGCAACACCGGGGCAGATCGCTGCGGCGTCGGAACTCCGTCCGAGGCGGCGCGCCTCGCCCGGCGCATAGCCGAGGCACCTGGACTGCGCTTCGGCGGATTGATGACCTATCCGCCGGCCGATGGCGCCGCACGCGTCCAGACCTTCATGAGCGATGCGAAGCGGCTGATCGAGGCGGAGGGGCTAGAAGTCCCGTGCGTTACCTCAGGGGGCACGCCCGGTATGATGCGGGCAGCCGAAGCGCCGATAGCGAGCGAGCACAGGCCGGGTACGTATATCTATAACGACCGGTCGCTGGTGGCCCGTGGCGTGGCGTCATGGGAAGACTGCGCCCTCACCGTTCTCGCGACTGTGGTCTCGGTTCCCAGCGAGAACCGGGCGATCATCGACGCCGGCAGCAAGGTTCTGACCTCCGACCTGCTAGGTCTCACCGGCTACGGCCACGTGCTCGGCCGCGACGACATACGTATCGACCAGCTCTCCGAGGAGCATGGCCGCCTCGTTGCTGACGGTCCGATCGGACTCCAGGTCGGCGAACAGGTCCGCATCGTTCCGAACCATGCCTGCGTCGTGACCAACATGGTCGACGCGGTCCACATCATCGAGAGGGGCACGCCAAAAGGAACCTGGACGGTCGTCGCCCGCGGCCGCGTCCTTTGACCGGGCTCCCGCTCACGACGACGCTTTGCGAGGCCCAAGAGCATGTCGGGCAGCCGAAAACCATTAGTCCACTATTTTAGTGCATTCCTAAAATGTCGTGCTATCTTATCGGCGGGCAGAGACCCAAGACCGATACGGGCACGGCATTCTTTTAGAACCTCGCATATTGATAGGACTTTTCAAGAAACCACCCACAGGCATCATAAGTTTGCGTTGAAGTAGTCTACCAATTTGGTAGCTTTATCTGGCAAAAGATGGAGGTCGAAATGAGCTCGAAGAGTCTTGCCGGAATAGTTAAATTGGCGCTTGTCGTCGGAAGCCTGCAGCTTGGCTCGATTGGCCTCGCGCTTGCGGACACGACAATTCTGAACGTGTCCTACGACCCGACCCGGGAACTTTACAAGGAATTCAACGCGGCCTTTGCCGAAAAATGGCAGGCTGACACCGGCGAAACGGTGACGATCCAGACATCGCATGGCGGTTCCGGCAAGCAGGCCCGTTCGGTCATCGACGGGCTGGAGGCCGACGTCGTGACGCTGGCACTCGAAGCGGATATCGACGCGATCGCCAAGGAAAGCGGCAAGATCCCGGCCGATTGGAAAAGCCGTTTTGAGAACAACAGCGCGCCCTACACTTCGACCATCGTCTTCCTCGTCCGCAAGGGCAACCCCAAAGGCATCAAGGATTGGGGCGATCTCGTCAGGGAGGATGTGCAGGTGATCACGCCCAACCCGAAGACTTCGGGCGGCGCCCGCTGGAACTTCCTGGCCGCCTGGGCCTGGGCACGTGCCGCCAATAACGGCGACGATGCGAAGGCGCAGGAATATGTGGCGCAGCTCTTCAAGCACGTGCCGGTTCTCGACACCGGCGCGCGCGGTGCGACGACCACCTTCGTCCAGCGCGGCCTGGGCGATGTGTTGCTGGCCTGGGAGAACGAAGCCTATCTGTCGCTGGAAGAACTAGGCCCCGACAATTTCGACATCGTCACGCCGTCGATCTCGATCAAGGCGGAGCCCCCGGTTGCGTTGGTCGATGGCAACGTCGACAGCAAGGGGACGCGCAAGGTCGCCGAGGCCTATCTCAACTATCTCTACAGCGATGTCGGGCAGAAGATCGCGGCCAAGCACTACTACCGGCCGTTCAAGCCTGAACTGGCGGATCCCAAGGACACCGCGCGCTTCACCGAATTGAAGCTCGTGACGATCGACGATTTCGGCGGCTGGAAGGAAGCGCAGCCGAAGTTCTTCGGCGATGGCGGGGTCTTCGACCAGATCTACAGACCGGGGCAATGATATCCATGGCCGCTCGCAGCAGCACGCGGTGGCGGTTCCGGCAGCCGAGCGTCATTCCGGGTTTCGGATTGGCGCTCGGCGTCACGCTGGCATGGCTCACCATCATCGTTCTCATCCCTCTCTCCGGACTGCTGTGGCGCTCCAGTGGCCTCGGATGGTCGAAATTCGTGGAGCTGGCGCTTGACGAGCGCACGGTCAACGCATTGACGATCAGCTTCGGCACGGCCTTCATCGCAGCCGTTGTCAACCTCGTCTTCGGCGTGCTCCTCGCCTGGGTTCTCGTGCGCTATCGTTTCCCCGGCAAGCGCGTGATCGACGCCATGGTCGATCTGCCCTTCGCACTGCCGACCGCAGTCGCCGGCATTGCGCTCACGACGCTTTATGCGCCGAACGGCTGGATCGGCTCGCTGCTCGCTCCGCTCGGCATCAAGATCGCCTTCACTCCGGCCGGTATCGTCGTGGCGCTGATCTTCGTCGGCTTGCCCTTCGTGGTGCGCACCGTGCAGCCGATCATGGAAGAGATCGACAAGGAGGTCGAAGAGGCGGCTGCGACCCTCGGCGCCACCCGCTTCCAGACGATCAGCCGGGTCTTGTTGCCCGGCCTCCTGCCTGCCGGGTTGACCGGCTTCGCACTCGCCTTTGCCCGCGGCGTCGGCGAATATGGTTCGGTGATCTTCATCGCCGGCAATCTCCCCTATGTCTCGGAGATCGCGCCGCTTCTGATCGTCATCCGCCTGGAGGAATTCAACTATCCGGCAGCAACCGCAATCGCCGCGGTGATGCTCCTGCTTTCCTTCATGATGCTGCTGGTCATCAATGTGATCCAGGCGTGGAGCAGACGGAGATACGGTTATGGCGCATGATGCCGGCTACGCCCCTGATACGCTCGTGACGGCCGCAACGTCGGAAACACGGCTTTCGCGCGTGGTCCTGACCATCGTTGCGCTCGGTTTCGTCGCCCTATTCTTGCTTCTGCCGCTCGCCACGGTTTTCATCGAGGCGTTCCGCAAAGGGGCGGCAGAGTTCTTCACGGCGCTTGGCGATCCCGAGACCTTTGCCGCAATCCGGCTGACGCTGCTGGTGGCGGGGATCGCCGTGCCGCTCAATCTCGTCTTCGGGGTGGCGGCTGCCTGGGCCATCGCGAAATTCGAGTTCAAGGGCAAGGCGTTCCTGACGACGCTGATCGATCTGCCCTTCTCCGTTTCGCCTGTCATATCCGGCCTGGTCTTTGTGCTGCTCTTCAGCTCACACAGCTTGCTCGGGCCGATCCTGCAGAGCTACGGCATCCAGATCCTCTTTGCGGTTCCGGGTCTCGTGCTCGCCACCGTCTTCGTGACCTTCCCCTTCGTCGCGCGTGAATTGATCCCGCTGATGCAGGAACAGGGAACGGCCGACGAGGAAGCGGCACTTTCGCTCGGCGCAACCGGATGGCAGACCTTCTGGCATGTGACGCTTCCCAATATTAAATGGGGCCTTCTCTACGGCGTGCTTCTTTGCAATGCCCGCGCCATGGGCGAGTTCGGTGCGGTTTCGGTCGTATCCGGCCATATTCGCGGGCAAACGAACACCATGCCGTTGCAGGTCGAAATCCTCTATAATGAATATAATTTCGTCGCCGCGTTTGCGGTGGCAGCGCTCCTTGCGCTCCTGGCGCTGGTAACGCTCGTTTTGAAGACTGCTCTTGAACTTCGCTACAGCGACGAGATCGCTGCCAGCCGCAGGCACTGAAAGGTCCAGACCTCCATGGAAGTCCGCGTCCAGAACATTCGCAAGGAATTCGGCCGCTTTCCCGCGCTCGAAGATGTTTCCCTCGACATCCGGTCGGGTGAACTGATTGCGCTCCTCGGCCCATCCGGCTCCGGCAAGACTACGCTGCTGAGGCTGGTCGCCGGGCTCGAAAGCCCGACGGAAGGCACGATTTTCTTCGGCGACGAAGATGCGTCGAAAAAGACCGTGCAGGAGCGCAACATCGGCTTCGTTTTCCAGCATTATGCACTTTTCCGTCACATGACGGTGCTCGACAACGTCGCCTTCGGTCTGAAGGTGCGGCCCGCCAAACGGCGACCGGCGGCTGCCGACATCCGCCGCAGGGCGCTCGACCTGCTGGAACTCGTGCAGCTCTCCGGGCTGGAGAAACGCTACCCGGCCCAGCTTTCGGGCGGGCAGCGCCAGCGCGTCGCACTCGCCCGCGCAATGGCCGTCGAACCCAACGTTCTGCTCCTCGACGAGCCTTTCGGCGCGCTCGATGCGCAGGTGCGCAAGGAGCTGAGGCGGTGGCTGCGCGAAATCCACGATCGCACCGGCCACACCACGATCTTCGTCACTCACGACCAGGAGGAGGCACTCGAGCTTGCCGACCGCGTCGTCGTGATGAGCAAGGGCGCGATCGAGCAGGTCGGCACGCCCGACGAGATCTATGACCATCCGGTCTCGCCCTTCGTTTACGGCTTCATCGGCCAGTCCAACTGCCTCGACGTCACCCTCGCCAATGGCGAAATCTGGCATGAGGACCGCCCTATCGGCCTTCGTGCCGGGAACGAACCGGACGGCGCGGCGGCCCTCTATTTCCGGCCCCACGATGTTGAACTCATCGACGGCTGCGGCGGTTGCCTCGCCGGCCTCGTCACGGCCAGCCGGCGTGTGGCGGGCACCCGGCACCTGGAACTCGATCTCGGACGTACGCACCCTCCGGTCGAGATCGAGCTGCCGCCGGAACGCGCCGCCTCCACCGACCACACGCGCATCGCCTTCCGGCCGACGCGATGGAAGCTATTTCGCAAGGGCGGACGAAAGGAAGCACCGCCGATAGAGGCGGAGGCGCCCGTGCTCGCAGCCACCGGCACGTGAGACGGTGGACCTGGACGGCGGAAGCGGGGAATCGCCCGGCCTGGACGCCGAATTAATCGGTTCCGATCACGTGAATCCTGCGGTAGAAACCGCCCCATGTCTGTTATCGAAGATCTCACAAACGCGCTCGGCGCTGCCGTGCTCACCGGCGACCGGATCGCCGACCGCCACCGCGGCGATGCGAGCCTCACGGGCCGGGTCCTCCCCGTGGCGGTCGTCCGCCCTGCAAGCGTTGCCGAGGTCGCCGACGCGCTCAGGATCTGCAACGCGCATCGCCAGGCCGTGGTGCCGCAGGGCGGCCTGACCGGGCTCGCCGGCGGTGCCAATCCGTGCGCCGGCGACGTTGCCATTTCACTGGAGAGACTTTCCGGCATCGAGGAGATCGATGCTGCGGCGGGTACGATGACGGTTCTCGCCGGAACACCGCTCGAAGTCGCCCAGCGCTCGGCCGAAGATGCGGGTTTCCTGTTGCCGATCGATCTTGGTGCCCGCGGCTCCTGTCAGATCGGCGGCAATCTGGCCACGAATGCCGGCGGCATCCGGGTCATCCGCAACGGTGTGGCGCGCGACAATGTGCTAGGGCTCGAGGCCGTTCTTGCCGACGGGACCGTGATTTCGTCGATGAACAAGATGATCAAGAACAACACCGGCTACGACCTGCGGCAACTCTTCATCGGTTCGGAAGGCACGCTCGGCATCATCACGCGGGCGGTGCTGCGCCTGCGCCCGCTACCGGCCGGGCGGCTGACGGCGCTCTGCGCGCTCGACAGCTATGAGAATGTCGTCGCTCTGCTCAAGCGGGCACAGAAGGAACTCGCCGGCCTCTCCGCATATGAGGCGATGTGGGAGAGCTATTTCCGTTTCAACTGCGAGGCCGAAGAGCTCAGGCTCTTTGAAACCACACCCGCTTTCGCGGTCATCGTGGAGGAGGACCTGCAAGGCCATGAAGCGGAACGGGAACGGTTCGAAACATTTCTCGGGCGAGCCCTGGAGGACGGCGTGATCGGCGACGCGCTGATCGCGCAATCCCAAAAGGAGGCTCAAACCTTCTGGCGTATCCGCGAGGGTCACGCGCTGGATCGGCTGCCTCTGCTCCTCAACTTCGATGTCAGCCTGCCGATCGGCGCAATCGGCCGCTTCGCCGACGAATGCGGCAAGGCGCTTCGGGCCAAGTTCCCCGAAGCGCACGTGTCCTTCTTCGGCCATGTCGGCGACAGCAACCTTCACATCGCCTTTTCCGTTGCGGGCGCAACCGAGGAAACGACGCACGCGGTCGACGCCGTCATCTACGGACTGGTCGGCACCTATAGCGGCTCGGTTTCGGCCGAGCATGGAATTGGCCTCCTCAAGTGCGACTTCCTCGATCGCTCCCGCAGTCCGGCGGAACTCGACCTCATGCGGCGCATCAAGAATGCCCTCGACCCCAACGGCATTCTCAATCCCGGCAAGGTCTTAGGCTAAGGCCTGTTGAAATTCATTTTGAGTTTATGACGGCTGCTGCGAGATGGATAATGGCGTTGAAGCTCTGGTCGGTTTTGTCGGCACGCCTGGCGATGCGCTTGAATTCCTTGAGTACCGACCGTGCGCCACTGCATGTCTCCATTGATCGTAGCCGATCAATGGACAAAAGCATGCAGCAGATCAAAGTGTTACAGCGACCTTTGCGCGTCTCGTAAGACGCGGCGCTGTAGGAAACGTATCGGAGGACTGCGATCTCTCACCCTCGTCCCTGTGCTCGTCACAGGGATCCAGCAGCGCCGCGTCTGCGGCGCGGGAAAAGTTCTTTCAACCCAAGGACTTGGTCTGGCTGGATTCCTGTGACAAGCACAGGAATGAGGAAGTCAAACAAGCGGCGGCGGTGGCCCGAATCTTCAAACCCATGAGGCGGGCGATTTCGGCAGCCGACTATCGGGATCGATGACGTCGAGACGCGGTTCTTCCGCAGCGTTCCAGCGCCAGAGCGCGACGCAGGTGCCGCCGGGCGACATGAAGGATGGATAGATCACCCCGTGATAGTCGCGCGCCAGAAGCTCCGACTGCAGTCTGTGGGTCTCCGGCACGGCGCCCATGTCGAGCGCGTCACGCCATTCGCAGCGATGGATCGCCTCATCCACGCCAAGTTCCACAAGAAGCCCGGCATCCGTGAGGTCCGCGAGCCTCGCCCCGCGCAACTCGAGCTGCACGATGAGCGCCGGATGCTGAACGAAACCTTGATTATATTCAGCCCAGGCAGTGGAAAGCTCGCGCGCAGCATAGATCGCAGGCACGCCGATCGGGTTCCAGCGGCCACCGAAGCGAGCCGCACCCCCACCGGATAGCGGCATGTGTGCCCAGCGTGGAACGAAGGCGCGCCAGAGCGTTATCGGCTCGGCCGAAGGCGTCAGTTCTGCGTCGGGTCGCGATGCGGGCGGAATGTGTTTCCTCATCCCGTCTTAAGCGTAGACGCCGGCACGTACCGATTCGAGATAGGCGAGCACCTTGTCGGCCTTGCCCTCGCCGACCAGGTCGAATGCCGTCTTGCCGGCCCAGCCGGGGATAGGCTGGTGCTTGAACCAGATGACGGCGCGGGCTTCGTCGCCCGCCATTTCCGAAGCCATGGCGAGGACGCGGACGACCTTGCTCAAGGCGCTGTCGACTTTTCGGGCGCCGGATTTAGCCGTCAGCGTATTGCGGGCGACACCGATCAGCTTGGCGAGCTCGGCGAGCGTCACGCCCAACCGGTCGGCGACGAGGCGGGCCGAGAGAAACGGGGAATGATCGTCCCCGAAACGGGCTGCAGGTATCTGGAAATCGACGGCCATCATTAGAAATCGATCCTGTTTTGATCGGGTCCCTATAAAAATAGGATCGATTTTCCGTCAATTCAAGCGCAATCTCGGCTCATTGCCGCCAGGAGGGATTGCGCCGTTCGAAGAAGGCCGACACGCCCTCCCGCGCTTCGTCCGTTTCCCAGGTATCGGCAAGCTGCTCTATGGTCGCGGCGATGACGGCGTCGGTGATGGGAAGACCCAGCGACCGCGCAAGCCGCTTCGCCCGCCCGGCAGCGCCCGGAGCCGCGACGAGATAGGCGGTCACTGCGGCTTCGACGGCCCCGTCCAGCATGGTGCCGTCGACGACCGTCGTCACGAAACCGGCGACCTTCGCCTCCTCCGCACCGAAGATCCGCGCCGACATGAACAGCGGCCGCGCCCGCGACTCGCCTATCCGGGCAATGACATATGGGCTGATCGTCGCCGGGATCAGCCCGAGGCGCGTTTCGGTCAGGCCGAATTGAGCACCGGAAGCGGCGATCACCGTGTCGCAGACGCTGACCAGCCCGACGCCGCCGCCGAAGGCGTTCCCATGCACGCGCGCAATCAGCGGCTTCGGCAGATCGTTCAGCGCCTTCAACATCATCGCAAGCCGCGTCGCCTCCGCGATCCGCGTCGGGCGGTCGGCGGAGAACTGCTGGCGCATCCAGTCGAGATCGCCGCCGGCACAGAAACTCTTACCTTCCGCGTCGAGAATGACGACCCTGATCGATGCATCGGCTGCGAGCCGGCCTGCGACGGCCGTCAATTCGCCGATCATGGTGGCGGAAAGCGCATTGTGCTTTTCCGAACGGGTGAGCGTCACCCGGGCGACGCCGCGCTGGTCGATGGCACAACGGATCATGTCGAAGATCATGCGGCACTCCTCAGGGATCGTGCAAAAGCAGCGGCGCGGTCGAGTTTTTCGCAGTCGAGGCCGGTGGCAAAACCCCGCGCCGCGAGAAAGGCGTTCACCGCAAGCGTATCGACATTGCCGGCCGCTCCCGGCGCATAGGGACAGCCGCCGAGCCCGCCGGCGGAGGCGTCGAAAACCCTGATGCCGCGCTCCAGTGCTACCGCGATATTCTCCAGTGCCCGGCCGGAAGTATCGTGGAAATGCCCGGCAAGTTTCGTAGCATCGATCTCGCGGAGCGCCGCGGCCAGCATCGCATCAACCGCTTCCGGCGCGCCGCGTCCGATGGTATCGCCGAGACTGATCTCGTAGCAGCCGAGGTCGGCGAGCAGCCGCACGACGCGGGCAGTTGCCGCCGGTGCGATCTCCCCCTCATAGGGACATTCGACGACACAGCTCACATAGCCGCGCAGGGGGATGCCTTGATGCCGACTTGCCTCGGCGACCGGCCGAAAACGCTCGATGCTTTCGCCAATCGAGCAGTTGATGTTCTTTTCGGAGAAGCTTTCCGACGCCGAGGCAAAGATCGCGACCTCGTCGGCGCCAGCCGCAAGCGCCGCCTCGAAGCCGCGCATATTGGGCGTCAGCGCCGCGTAACGCGTGCCCGTACGCCGGACGATACCAGCCATGACAGCCGGCGCGTCGGCCAATTGCGGTACCCAGCGCGGACTGACGAAGCTCGTTACTTCGATGCGCTCGTAACCGCAGTCGGAGAGCAGATCGACGAGCCTGACCTTGTCCTCGGTAGCGACGAGCCGCGACTCGTTTTGAAGACCGTCGCGCGGCGCCACCTCGACAATCGTGACGCGCTCCTTTGCCGGCGACGTCATTGCGCAGCCTCCTCCATCAGCGTCACGAGCACCGTGCCCTCGCTGACCTGAGCGCCTTCCGTCACATGCACATTGGCGATCGTGCCCTCGCGTGAGGCCGAGAGCGTCAGTTCCATCTTCATCGCCTCCATCACGACGAGCGCCTGTCCCTTTGTCACTGCGTCGCCGGCGCCGACCCGCACCAGCTTCACGAGACCCGGCATCGGCGCGACCAGTTCGTCGTCGGCGATCTCGCTGCTCTGCCCGCCGGTCAATCCGTCCGGCAGATGGAACACCAGGTTGCGCCCGCCATGGAAGAGCGTCAACACCTCGCGATCCCGCGAGAAGCGGATCAAGCGCTTCTGACCGGCCACCTCGAGCCGGGCACCACCCTCGAAGCGGTCGAGCACGAGGACGGGCAGCGTGGTCGCGCCGGCACGCACGGCGAACTGGTCGCGGCCGCGCGAAGCCAGGGTTACGGTTACGCGGACATCCGCATGGTCGATAACCACCATGCGGTGGGCGTCGCCCCAGATCTGCCAGGAGCCGAGCGACGACCAAGGATCCGTCGACCTGTTCGGTTCGAGCGCGCCGGTCGAAATGATCGCCGCCAGCGCCAGCGCCTCGTCGCCGGGCGCGACCGGCGCGGTCAGACGCTCGATCTCGCGGTCGATCAGCCCCGTATCCGGATGGCCGGAGCGGAAGTCGTGCTCTTCCGTCAGGCGGATGAGAAAGTCGCGGTTCGTGACCGTGCCTCCTATCCGGCATTCCTTGAGAGCGTCCTGCAACCGGCCGAGCGCCGCCGAACGGTTCTGGCCATGCACGATCACCTTGGCAATCAGCGGATCGTAATAGGGCGTGATCGTATCCCCCTGCCGGACGCCGGAATCGACCCGCGCAGCATCCTCGGGAAAGCTCAATTGCGTGAGCCGGCCGGTCGCCGGCAGGAAGCCGCGGGCCGGATCCTCCGCATAAAGGCGCGCCTCGAAGGCCCAGCCGTTCATTGAAATATCGGCCTGGTTCTTCGGCAGCGGCTCGCCGATAGCGACCCGCAACTGCCACTCCACCAGATCGATGCCGGTGATCGCTTCCGTGACGGGATGCTCCACCTGCAGCCGCGTGTTCATCTCCATGAAATAGAAGTGATCGGGCCAGAGCCCGTTCGTCACGTCGGCGATGAATTCCACCGTGCCGGCGCCGACATAGCCGATCGCCTGGGCGGCCCTGACCGCCGCATCGCCCATTGCACGGCGGACTTCGGCCGTCATGCCGGGCGCCGGCGCCTCCTCTATCACCTTCTGATGTCGCCGTTGCAGAGAGCAGTCGCGCTCGAAGAGATGGACGATATTGCCGTGCCGGTCGCCGAACACCTGCATCTCGATGTGACGCGGCTTCGTCAGATAGCGCTCGAGAAGCACCGAACCGTCGTCGAAGGCGGATTCGGCCTCCCGTCGTGCGGCCTCCAGCGCCGGGCCGAAATCCTCCTGCCGCTCGACCCGGCGCATGCCTTTGCCGCCGCCGCCCGCCCGCGCCTTGATCAGCACCGGATAGCCGATTTCCCGTGCCCGGTCGGCAAGAAAGGATGCATCCTGCTCTTCGCCGTGGTAGCCGGGCACGACCGGTACGCCGGATCGTTCCATGAGCGCCTTGGCCGCGTCCTTGAGGCCCATGGCGCGGATTGCGGCCGGCGGCGGCCCGACGAATACCATGCCTGCTTCTTCGATAGCCTCGGCGAAATCGGCGTTCTCCGAAAGGAAGCCATAACCCGGATGAATGGCTTGTGCGCCGACGCTTCTTGCCGCTTGAACGATGGGCGCAATCGCCAGATAGCTTTCGGCAGCGGGCGCCCCCCCGATCCGGATCGCCTCGTCGGCGAGCGCCACATGCAGCGCGTCTCCGTCTGCATCGGAATAGACGGCGACGGTGCGGATGCCGAGCCGTCGCGCGGTGCGGATGATGCGGCAGGCGATCTCACCGCGATTGGCAATCAGGAGCTTCGAAAACATACGCCTCTTTTCCGATCTATTGCGCCGCGACCACTTCGACTTCCATGAGCCAGGCCGAATCGAAAATGCCGGTGATCACCACCGTCATTGCCGGAGCCAACGAGCCGAGATAGTCGTTGCGGATCTCGCGGTTTTCCACGACGTGCTGCCTGTCGGCGAGATAGGTCGTGACCTTGACGATGTCGGTTTTTGACATGCCGGCCGCCTTGAGTTGCGCATCGACGTTCAGCCAGACCTGGCGCGCCTGCGCCTCGAAACCCTCCGGCACGACGTCGTCCGACGTCACCGGAATTTGGCCGCTGACGAAAAGCACGCGCCGGAAATCCTCGATGCTGACAGCCTGTGAATACCCCCCGCGCGGCTGGGGTGCATTCAGGGCATTGATGTTGTCACGTTTCATCTCGGGACCTCTCGTCACATTCTGAACAGTCCGAAGCGCGTCTCCTCGATCGGCGCGTTCAAGGCCGCCGACAGAGACAGCGCCAGCACGTCGCGGCTCTTGCGCGGATCGATCACGCCGTCATCCCAAAGCCTTGCCGACGCATAGAGCGGATGGCTCTGACGTTCGAATAGATCGAGCACCGGTTGGCGGAAGCGGGCCTCCTCCTCTTCGCTCCACGGTTTTCCTGACCGCTTCAAGGCTTCGCCGCGCACCGAGGAGAGCACGCCTGCCGCCTGTTCGCCGCCCATGACCGAAATGCGGCTGTTCGGCCAGGTCCACAGGAACCGCGGCGAGAAGGCGCGCCCGCACATTCCGTAATTGCCCGCCCCGAACGAGCCGCCGACCAGCATGGTGATCTTCGGCACCTTTACGGTGGCAACTGCGGTCACCAGCTTGGCGCCGTGCTTGGCAATTCCCTCCGTCTCGTATTTGCGGCCGACCATGAAGCCGGTGATGTTCTGCAGAAAGACCAGCGGAATCCTGCGCTGCGCGCAGAGCTCCACGAAATGGGCGCCCTTGACGGCCGATTCCGAGAAGAGCACGCCATTATTGGCGACAATGCCGACGGGAATGCCGTGGACATGGGCGAAACCGCAGACGAGCGTGGTGCCGAACCGCGCCTTGAACTCGTCGAAACGGGAACCATCGACAAGCCGGGCGATCACCTCGCGGACATCGTAGGGTGTCTTGAGGTCGGCAGGAACGATGCCGGCGATCTCCTCCGGATCGTAGTGTGGCGGCTCCGGCTCGATGCGCTCAACCGTCCAGGGCTTGTCGCGGTTCAAGGCTGAGACGGCGCGGCGCGCCAATGCCAGCGCATGCGCATCGTCGCGCGCCAGGTGATCGGCAACGCCCGAAAGACGCGTGTGGACGTCGGCGCCGCCAAGGTCTTCGGCCGAGACCACCTCTCCGGTCGCCGCGCGAACGAGCGGCGGTCCTGCGAGAAAGATGGTGCCCTGCTTTTCGACAATGATCGCTTCGTCGGACATGGCCGGCACATAGGCTCCGCCCGCCGTGCAGGACCCCATGACCACCGCGATCTGAGGGATGCCAGCCGCCGACATGTTGGCCTGATTGTAGAAGATGCGGCCGAAATGGTCCCGATCCGGAAAGACCTCGTCCTGGTTCGGCAGGTTCGCCCCGCCGGAATCGACAAGATAGACGCAGGGGAGCCGGTTCTCCGCCGCGATCTCCTGCGCGCGCAAATGCTTCTTCACCGTCAGCGGATAGTAGGTGCCGCCTTTGACCGTCGGATCGTTGCAGACGATCATGCACTCGCGGCCGGAAATCCGGCCGATGCCGGTGATCAGCCCCGCGCCCGGCGCATCGTCGTTGTACATCCCATACGCGGCGGTCGCTCCGACCTCCAGAAAAGGCGTGCCCGGATCGATGAGGGCGGCAAGCCGGTCCCGCGGCAGGAGCTTGCCGCGGCTGACGTGGCGCTCGCGCGCCGCCTCGCCGCCGCCGGCTGCGGCCAGGCGCACCGCGTCCTCGATCGTCGCGATGGCCTCCGTCATGGCCGCGCGATTCGCCTTGAACTCCTCCGAGGACGGCGAAATGTGCGAACGCAATACTGTCATGCTCCCCCCAAGCGTTACCTATTCGGCCTATTTCGTTTCGGCGAAGAGCTCCCGTCCGATCAGCATGCGACGGATCTCGCTCGTGCCCGCGCCAATCTCATACAGCTTGGCGTCGCGCAGCAGCCTGCCTGCCGGATAATCGTTGGTGTAGCCATTGCCGCCCAGCGCCTGTATCGCCTCCAGCGCCATGGCCGTCGCCTTTTCCGCCGCATAGAGAATGCAGCCGGCCGCGTCCTTGCGTGCGGTCTCGCCACGGTCGCAGGCGGCTGCCACGGCATAGACATAGGCCCGCGCGGCATTCATCGTCACATACATGTCGGCAAGCTTTCCCTGCATCAACTGGAACTCGCCGATCGGTTGCCCGAACTGCTTGCGCTCATGGAGATAGGGGACGACGACATCGAGGCAAGCGGCCATGATCCCGAGCGGTCCGGCAGAAAGCACCACCCGCTCGTAATCGAGGCCGGACATCAGCACCTTGACGCCCTCGCCCACGCCGCCGAGCACGTTTTCCTCCGGCACCTCGCAATCCGTAAAGATGAGTTCCGACGTGTTCGATCCGCGCATGCCGAGCTTGTCGAGCTTCTGGCCGGCCGAGAAGCCGGGAAATGCCTTTTCCACCAGGAAAGCGGTGATGCCGCGCGGTCCGGCGGCCGGATCGGTCTTGGCGTAGACGACCAGGACATCGGCGTCCGGCCCGTTGGTGATCCACATCTTGCTGCCGTTCAGGACGTAACGGTCTTCGCGCTTGTCGGCCCTGAGTTTCATCGAAACGACATCGGAGCCGGCGCCGGGCTCGGACATGGCAAGCGCCCCGACATGCTCGCCTGAAATCAGCTTAGGCAGGTATCTGCTCTTCTGTGCCGGTTTGCCGTTGCGGTTGATCTGATTGACGCAGAGATTGGAGTGGGCGCCGTAACTCAGGCCCACCGAAGCGGATGCCCGGCTGATCTCTTCCATCGCCACGCAATGGGCAAGATAGCCGAGTCCCGCGCCGCCATGCGCCTCGTCGGCGGTGATGCCGAGCAGGCCGAGTTCTCCCATCTCCCGCCAGAGCGACACCGGAAAGGCATTGTTACGGTCGGCATCGTCAGCAAGCGGCGCAATTCGCTCGGAAGCGAAGCGGCGCACGCTCTCGCGCAGCGCATCGATCTCCTCGCCGAGCGCGAAATTCAATCCGGCCTCAAACATTTCCATCTCCTCCCGACGCCCGCTCCACGATCTCCCCATCGCCGAGCAGAGGCGAGCCGTTGCGGTCTGTTGCCACACGCCATCGCCGCGAACGATAACATCGCCGCCGGCTAATTTCCTTCCAAAGAGCCGGCGTGCCAAGCACGATCTGCAAAGACAGCCGCGGGTATGCGAAACGCAACCTTAAAGACGGGCGAGACCTGCAAGCGCCTCACGGACGATCTCCGCCAGCGGCTGGGCGACGTCCACGGCGACAGTCCTCACCTCTCCTCTCGGATCCTCGAGCGTCGCAAGCTGCGTCTGCAGCAAAGAGGACGGCATGAAATGCCCTGTGCGGTGGCGCATCCGCTCCGCAAGCACGGACTCGCTGCCGTGGAGAAAGACGAAGGCCAGACCACCAGGAGCACTTTCGCGGAGCTTGTCCCTGTAGCTGCGCTTGAGTGCGGAGCAGGAAACGACGACGGGCTCCCGGCTCGCCAGCCGCTCTCCGATCGCAGCGAGCCACGGCCAGCGGTCGTCGTCGGTGAGCGGAGTTCCCTCGGACATTTTCCTGATGTTTTCAGGAGGATGGAGCGCGTCTCCCTCGATGAAAGGATAGCCGCAAGCTTGGGCGACCGCCTCCCCCACCGACGATTTCCCGCTGCCGGAGACGCCCATGACGACGATCGAGCCGGGAAAGCGCCGTGCCGCGGTTGCTTCTGATCTGTACTCAACACTCATTGTCGCAGGCTTCCACTCCCTACTGATGTTTCTTCCCATCCGATTCGGCGGCAACGTCCCGGTACATGAATGCTGCGCCTTGCCCCCTTGGCGCGGCAAGTCCTCTGCCGGCCGGTGTTTCGAACTCGACAATCATTGGAAAGTCGCGTTTTGCCACAGAAAGCGGCGCGTGCTGATTGCATCGCGGCGTCCATTCAAGCAAACTTATATGCCATAAGCTGAATCGAACTCGCGAGGAGACTACCAGATGAACAAGAAGGATCCTAACCCGATCGATGCCTTTGTCGGCTCGCGTGTTCGCATGCGCAGGCTGATGATAGGTCTGAGCCAGGAAAGGCTCGCCGACGGGCTCGGCATCACCTTTCAGCAAGTCCAGAAATACGAAAAAGGCACCAACCGCATCGGCGCCAGCCGGTTGCAGGCAATCGCCGACATACTCGGCGTCCATCCGAGCTTTTTCTTCCAGCAGGACGAAGGCAGCGCCCAATCGGGCAAGCCCGCTGCCGATGTTCACGAATCCCAGGAGATTTCATCCTTCGTTGCCTCGAAGGAGGGTATTGCGCTCAACCGGGCCTTCCTGAAGATCACTGACCCGGTGCTTCGCAAAAAGATTATCTCTCTCGTCGCGGCGATGGCGCAGACGCCCGAGTCGGATCAGACCCCGGCCCAATCCGGAATCCGCCACGCGGAATCACTCCGTGGCTGAAGGTCGCCATGAACATAGCTGTCCGTGACGGCGATTGGCGGCGGACAGACTGCTTCCGCCGTTTTCAAATCCACTGAGGCGGGATGAAAGTCGTATTCGTTGGCCCGACCGTTCCCGATGCAGAGCGGTTGGCCGGCGACACGCTCACGATCCGGCCGCCTGCCAGGCAGGGTGATGTCCTCCACGCGGTGCGCGACGGCGCCACGGCGATCGGCCTGATCGACGGCAACTTCGAATATGTCGCGCCCGTCTGGCACAAGGAAATTCTCTTCGCCCTTTCCGAAGGCGTGGCCGTCTTCGGCGCAGCGAGCATGGGTGCTCTGCGCGCGGCCGAATGCGCAGATTTCGGAATGGCCGGCATCGGCGAGATCTTTCGCCAATATGTAACCGGCGAGGCCGAAGACGATTCCGACGTGGCACTGCTCCACGCTCCCGAGGAACTCGGCTACGCGCCGCTGACCATCCCTCTCGTCAATGTCAGAGCCACCCTCCGCCTGCTCCTGGAACTGCGATCCTTGTCCGTCGAAGATGCCGCTTGCATCGAGGAAGCCGTCTCCTCCTTGTTTTACAAGGAACGGACCTGGGGTGCGATCGCTGCGCGCGCCCGGCTCATGACGAGGGGAGATACGCTGATCGGGAAACTGCGGGCGGGCTATGTCGATCAGAAACGGGCCGACGCCCTCGAACTTCTGGAAGCCCTGCGCAGCCACACAGGCGAACGGCAGCATGTCAAATGCCAATGGACGTTCCATGCGACCAGCCTCTGGGAGAGATCGCTTGACCTGTTGCCGTCTTCCAGAAACGACCCTGCCTGAATTTGCGCCAGATTGGCAGTCACGAGCATAATATTTAGGCATTAAAGTATTCCGCAAAATATTTAGGCATATCTATATTGCGAAAATTGCTGCATCGCATCATGATACGGCATGACTCATCGCGACCTCACCATTCTTGTGATTGACGAGAACGCCATCCGCGCCTCGATCATCGAGGAAGGACTGCGCGAAGCAGGACACGGGAAGGTCACCGTGATCCATGAGGTTCACGGTGTCGCTCGGGTCATTGAGACGCTCCGGCCCGACGTGATTGTGATAGACATCGAAAATCCTAACCGGGACATGATGGAGCATCTTTTCCAGCTGACCCGCACGGTCGGCCGGCCGATCGCCATGTTCGTGGACCGCTCCGACACGGCCTCTATCGAGGCGGCGGTCGAGGCAGGCGTCTCGGCCTACATCGTCGACGGCTTAAAGAAGGAGCGCGTCAAGCCGATCCTCGACATGGCTGTCAGCCGCTTCAAGGCCTTCAGCCGGCTTCAGCGCGAGCTGGCAGACGCCAAATCCGCGCTCGAGGAGCGCAAGCTCGTCGAGCGCGCCAAGGGTATTCTCATGAAGATGCGCGGCCTTTCCGAAGAGGAAGCCTTCGCGCTGCTGCGCCAGACGGCGATGAACGAGAAGAAAAAGATTTCGGAGATCGCGCAAAGCGTCGTGACCGCCGCCGGATTGCTGATCCGGTGACCGGCCGCTCTTTTGCTGCGGCACCTCGGGAGACACCGGAGTGAACATATTGACGAACAAAAGTGAATTCAGGGGCGAGAAGCTCTCCGCCGGCGGCGCCCTGCCGGCGCCGGGAAGCATCCGGCACGAGGGTTCGCGCACCGTCCGCGCGGGCTTCATCCCGCTCGTGGACGCGGCCGTGCTGATCGCCGCCGCCGAATTCGGCTTTGCGCAGCGCGAAGGGATCACCCTCGAACTCGTCAAGGACGTCTCCTGGGCGAATGTACGCGACAGGCTTGCCTTTCGTCAGTTCGACGTGGCTCACATGCTTTCACCCATGCCGGTTGCCGCCATGCTCGGTCTCGGCTCCAATCCGTCACCGACGATTGCGCCCTTTTCCCTGGGGCGCGGCGGCAACGCCATCACGCTTTCGACGCGGCTCTACGGGCTCATGCAGCAGGAAGGAGGGCTCGGCGCAGGCGAGGATGCGTTGAAGAATGCCAGGGCCCTAGCGGCGGTCGTCCGCAGCGCGCAGGCAGCCGGCAAGCCGCCCCTGACGCTCGGCGTCACCTACCCCTTCTCCTCCCATAACTACGAGTTCCGCTATTGGCTCGCGGCTGGCGGCATCGATCCCGACCGTGACGTCAAGCTGGTCGTGGTGCCGCCGCAAATGACCTCCGACGCGCTGGCCGCGGGCGCGATCGACGGCTTTTGCGTCGGTGCGCCCTGGAACATGGTCGCATCCGAACGCGGCGTCGGCCGCATCGTCGCGACCAAGCAGGACATCTGGCCCTCGGCACCGGAAAAAGTCATCGGCATGCGTCCCGAATGGGCGGAGACCAATAGGGAAACGGTCTCGCGCCTGATCGTAGCGCTCGACCGCGCCGCCCGCTGGTCGGACGAGCCCGCCAACCGCATCCGCCTTGCGGAGGTCCTGGCAGAGGAGCGCCACGTGGCCGCGCCGGCCGATATCATCCGCCGGGTACTTGCGGGCGAATTCGCAATCGACCCGGAGGGAAACCGCCGCGTCGTCGAGAACTATCTCGTCTTCCACGCAGGCTTTGCCAACTTCCCGCGCCCCAGCCAGGCGCTCTGGACCTATAGTCAGATGGTGCGCTGGGGACAGGCATCCTTGTCGAGGCAGGGAATTGAAGCGGCCCTCTCCGCCTATCGTCCCGACCTCTATCGCGAGGCGCTCGGCAAGGACGCCGTCCCGGCCGGCGCGGACGGCAGCAGGCTCGAAGGAGCAACGGACGGCGATCGTTTCATGGACGGCCACGTCTTCGATCCAGACAGGATCGACGACTATATCAAGTCCTTTACCGTCGGAGCCAAAGGCCGGGTGCAGAACCCGGCCGATGATATCTGAGCGAGGCGTGCTCGACACGAGGATCCATTCACGGGCGTCACGAAGACGGAGCGCTCACATCAGCCGTCAAATGTGTAGTCTTCGATCGATTGTTGCTTCATTTCGATCGAGAAGCCAGGCCGCTCCGGCGGCATGTAAGCAGCGTTGCTGATCACGCACGGGTCCAGGAAATGTTCGTGCAGGTGGTCGACATATTCGATCACGCGCCCGTCCTTCGTACCGGAAACGGCAACGTAATCGATCATCGAAAGGTGCTGCACATATTCGCAGAGGCCGACGCCGCCGGCGTGCGGCCAGACGGGCAGCCCGTATTTGGCAGCGATCAACAGCACCGCCAGCACCTCATTCAGTCCGCCCATGCGGCAGGAATCGATCTGCACGATGTCGATCGCGCCCTCGGCGATGAACTGCTTGAACATGATGCGGTTCTGGCACATCTCGCCGGTCGCGACCTTGACCGGTCCGATCGCTTCGCGGATCTTTCGGTGCCCGGCGACATCGTCCGGGCTCGTCGGCTCCTCTATGAAGAAGGGCTTGGCAAAGGCGAGCTTTTGCACCCATTCGATCGCCTCTCCCACTTCCCAGACCTGGTTCGCGTCGATCATCAGGTACCTGTCGGGGCCGATCACTTCGCGGGCAATCCTCAGCCGGCGGATATCGTCGTCGAGGTCACGCCCGACCTTCATCTTGATGTGGTCGAAGCCTGCGTCGACCGCCTCCTGCGCAAGCCGCCGAAGCTTTTCGTCGTCATAGCCGAGCCAGCCGGCAGAAGTCGTGTAGCAGGGGTAGCCCTCCTTCTCTAGCGTCACGATCCGCTCGGCCTTCCCGGGCTCGGCCCGCCGCAGGATCTCGACCGCCTCGTCGCGGGTGAGAACATCCGTCAAATAGCGATAGTCGACGATGTCGGCGATCTCTTCCGCCGGCATGTCGGCCACGAGACGCCACACCGGCTTGCCGGCGTTCTTCGCGAGGAGGTCCCAGACGGCGTTGACGATGGCGCCGGTCGCAAGATGGATCGCGCCCTTTTCCGGTCCGATCCAGCGCAGCTGGCTGTCGCTCGTCAGGTGCCGCCAGAAGCGGCCGGGATGTTTCAGAATGTCGCCGATGTCCTGGCCGACGACGAGATGCCGCATGGCCTCGATCGCCATGCAGCATATGTCGTTGCCGCGCCCGATGGTGAAGGTGAGGCCGTGGCCCGCCAGTCCCGGCCGATCCGTGTCGAGGATAACGTAAGCCGCCGAATAGTCCGGATCCGGGTTCATGGCGTCCGAACCGTCGAGGCTCGCCGAGGTCGGAAAACGAAGGTCGAAGACGCGAAGGTCGGTGATGCGGGTCATGTTTGCTCCAATAGGCCTACAGCGCCGCGCGCCTTTTCGGACGCGCGGAGATCACTGTGGCACTTCGATGCTGCCTGTTCGTGTCCTTCAGTCGGATAGGACCGAAGGAAACTTGCGTAGCTCAGGCGTCGGCGCGAACGCGCTGCTTCTGGCTGCCGAGGCCCTCTATGCCGAGTTCGACGACGTCACCGGCCTTCAGATAGCGCGGCGGCTTCATGCCCATGCCCACGCCCGGCGGCGTGCCGGTCGAAATGATATCACCGGGGCGCAGCGACATGAACTGCGAGAGATAAGAGACGAGATAGGCGGCGCCGTAGACCATGGTCTTGGTCGAGCCGTCCTGCATCGTCTCGCCGTTGACCTTCAGCCACATTGCGAGATCCTGCGGGTCCGCCACCTCGTCCTTGGTGACGAGCCACGGGCCGGTCGGTCCGAAGGTGTCGCAGGACTTGCCCTTCGTCCACTGACCGTGACGCTCCGTCTGGAAAGCGCGCTCGGAGACATCATGGACCGTGCAATAGCCGGCGACGTAGTCGAGTGCGTCTGCCTCGCTCACATATTTCGCCGTCTTTCCGATGACGATGCCGAGTTCCACTTCCCAATCGGTCTTTTCCGAACCGCGCGGCAGGATCAGATCGTCGTTCGGCCCGACGATCGCGGAGGTTGCCTTCATGAAGATGATCGGTTCCGGCGGCACGGTCGCGCCCGTCTCGGCGGCGTGATCGGAATAGTTGAGGCCGATGCAGATGAACTTGCCGGTACCTGCGACGCAGGGACCAAGCCTCGGATTGCCGGACACGGCAGGCAGCGCGTCGACATCGAGCTTCGCGAGTTCGTCAAGCTTGCTGGGGTCGAGCGCCCCGGCGGCCAGATCGGCAACGTGGCCGGACAGATCGCGGATGATGCCGTCGGATCCGAGAAGACCCGGCTTTTCCTGGCCCGGTTCGCCGTAACGAAGAAGTTTCATGTGCTTTTCCCTGATTGAGCGTTCAAATGGTCCAGCCGCCGTCGATGGCGTAGGCCTGGCCGGAGGTGTAGGTGGCGCCGGCGAGATAGACGGCAAGGTCGGCAATCTCTTCGGGCGTGCCGAGGCGGCCCATCGGCTGGCGGGAGATAAAGGCCGCACGCGCCGCCTCGTAGTCTCCTTGTGCCCGCATGCGGCTTTCGAGCGACGGACTTTCGACCGTTCCCGGGCAGATCGCATTGCAGCGAATGCCGTCGCCCACATAATCCGCCGCAACGGCTTTCGTCAGCCCGATGACGGCTGCCTTGGTCACGCCATAGGCGAAGCGGTTCGGCACGCCTTTGATGCTGGAGGCCACCGAGGCCATGTTGACGATCGACCCGTCCTTGCGTGCGATCATCCCGGGCAGCACCGCGCGGATGGTGCGGATCATCGACTTGACGTTGAGGTCGAAGGCAAAATCGAGGTCCTCGTCCTTCATCGTGAGCACCGAGCCTGCATGGACGAAACCGGCGCAATTGAAGAGCACGTCCACGGCCCCGATCTCCGCGACCAGCGCCTCGACCGCAGAGGTGTCGAGGACGTCCAGCCGGTGGGTGCTGATGCCGGCCTCACCTTCGAGGCTGCCAACGGCGTCCGCGTTGATATCGGTCGCGTGGACCTTGGCACCGGCCTTGGCGAAGGCAAGTGCGGTTGCGCGTCCGATCCCCTGCGCCGCGGCTGTAACAAGGACGACCTTTCCGGCAAGGTTCGCTGTCATTGGATGGTTCCCTCAGGTTTGCGTTCGACGATCAGAATGTGATCCGCGGCAAGAACGACCTCGCCGCGCTGGTTGATGACCTCGCACCGCTCGATGACCCGGCCGGCCCTCGGGCGCTTTGGATCGTCTTCCTTGGCGGCGATGGTGACGCGGGTGCGGATCGTATCGCCAATATGGACAGGGCGGACGAATCGCAGACGGTCGTAACCGTAAGAGAAGGCGACCGGGTTGATCAAGGACGCGGTGAGCCCGACACCGATCGAGAAGATCATCGTGCCGTGGGCAATGCGCTGACCGCCGGGCAGCGTTTTGGCAAACTCCGCGTCCATGTGGTGCGGGAAGAAATCACCCGTATGCCCGGCATGGACGACGAAGTCCGTTTCCGTGATCGTGCGTCCGCTCGTCAGCCGCACGTGCCCCTGTTCGTAATCCTCGTAGTAGATCGTCTGCTCACTCATCTCACTTTTCCAATGGAAGCGCTGCGATCGGCGTTGCCGGTCGCGCGCTCGATTGATAGGCGGCCTCCACCAGGGCCATCGTCCGCCATGCGTCCTCGACCGACCCTATGAGTTCATCATCCTCGCCGCAGGCATGGCGTTGCAGATTGGCCATCCGGTTGGCGAAGGCATCGGGGAACCAGGAACCTCCAAGCGGCACCTGAATCCAGTCGGCACCTCCGGCTGGGCGAATCCACAGTTCGTCCGGCTCGCCGCGTGGGTAGTCGAGATTGACGCCGAGCTTGACATAGGCGGCACCCCTCGTTCCGCAGATTCGGAATTCACAAGCCTGGAATCTCCGTCCGAAATCGTGGTCGTGATTGACGGAAAGCACGCAGCGCACGGCATCGCCGTAATCGAGGATCGCCGCGGTGCGGGTCTGGGCCACATCGTGGTTCGGATGGCCGATGGTCTTGGCATGAACGCCCTGCGGCTCGCCGAGGAGACCGCGAACGAGATCCAGGTAATGAATCGAGTGCATCGCGATCTCGATGCGCGGCAGCCCCTTCAGGAACGGCCAGAGCCTCCAGGGCGTCGCAAGCGCCAGCCAGGCGTCGAAATCGACCACCTCGCCGAGATAGCCCCTGGCGATCGCGTCCTTGAGCGCGAGCATCATCGGCGCGAAGCGGAGCTGAAAATTCGCCGCCGCCCTGAGGTTCCGCTGACGGCAGATTTCGAGAATTCCGGTCGCCGCCGCAAGATCGCTGCCCATCGGCTTCTGTATCAGCGCAAAGGAGCCCTTCGGCAGTTTCGAGAGGATCGAGGCGTGCGCGGCCGGCGGCGTCGCGAGATCGAAGATCGCGTTCTCCGTCGAAAGAGCCTGCTCTTCGCTCGTAAACGCCCTGACATCCCATTGCCGCGCGAGCGCCGCCGCCTTCTCCGCATCCGGATCGAAGATGCCGGCAACCGGGAAGCCCGCGTTCCTATAGGCCGGAAGATGGGCATCGCCGACGATGCTGCCCGCACCGAAGACGACGATCGGCCGTGGCGTAACCGGCTTCGGCCACCATTGCCGCAGCGACGAGGGATCGAAGGTCTCAGTCATGATGAAAGACTTCCTCCATCATCGCCCACCACTCGCCTTGCCCGCGGCTTTCGAGCGGCTTCTGGCAGGGCATGCACACCGACCACCATTCCTGGTTCTTCGGATGTGCCGCCATTTTCGCCATGTCGGCTTCGAAGTTCTCCCCGACATATTCCCAGTAGCCGAAGAGAAGATTTTCCGGCTCCTTCAGGAAGATCGAGTAATTGGTGATGTTGCACTCGCTGATCAGCGCGAGAATCTCCGGCCAGACGGCCGCATGCAGCCGCTTGTATTCCGCTACTTTCGACGGTTCGAGCCCGATCACCATTCCCATTCTCTGCATGACCGTTCCCTTCTACCGGCGGTACTCGCGGGTGAACTCGGCGACCGAGCGCGCCTTGACCGCTTCCCAGTCCCAGGCGATGCCGATGCCGGGATCGGAAGGCGCAATTGCCCTGCCCTCCCGGATCTCCATTCCCTTTTGCGTCAGATCGTCGAGCTGCGGAATGTATTCCACATACTTCCCATTGGGCACCGCGCAAACGAGGCTCACATGCAATTCCATCAGGAAATGCGGGCAGACCGGAATGTCGAAGGCTTCCGCCGCATGGGCCACTTTCAGCCAGGGGGTGATGCCGCCGATCCGCGCCACATCCACCTGGACGATCGAGCAGGCGCCCTTCTGCATATATTCGCGAAAATGGCGGATCGAATAGATGGATTCGCCGACGGCGATCGGCGTCGGCGTCGACCGCGTCAGACGGATGTGACCGTCGAGATCGTCGGCCGGCAGCGGTTCCTCGATCCAGGCAAGATCGAGTTCGCGGAGCCGGGCGGCGCGGCGGATCGCCTCATCGACGGTGAAGCCCTGATTGCAATCCGTCATGATTTCGAAGCCGTCGCCAAGGGTTGCGCGCATGGCTGAGAGCCTGTCGTAATCCTCCGCCCCGCTCGGCTTGCCAATCTTGACCTTCGATCCGGAGAAGCCCTTGGCCTTCGCCTGCACTGCGTCGTCGACAAGGGCCTGCTTTTCGATGTGCAGCCAGCCGCCCTCGGTGGTGTAAAGCGGGCAGCTTTCCTTTGCCCCGCCGGCCAGTTTCCAGAGCGGCAGCTTCTGCTTCTTCGCCCGCAGGTCCCATAGCGCCGTATCCACGGCGGCGAGCGCCAGGGCCGTGATGGCGCCGATGGTCGTCGCATGCGTCGCAAACTCCATCTTGTGCCAAAGCGCCTCGATGCAGTTCGCATCTTCCCCCAGCAGGATCGGAACCAAATGGTCGGAGAGAAGCCGCATGACGGAGGATCCGCCGGTGCCGATCGTGTAGCTGTAGCCGGTGCCGGTCGCGCCGTCGGCATCCGTGATCGTGACGATCGGCGTTTCCTGGCTTACGAAGCTCTGGATGGCGTCGGTCCGCTTGACCTTCGGCGGAAGATCCACCATCCGCAGTTCTATTTTCTCGATCCTTGCCATGTCAGCCTGCCAAAGCCTTTCCCGTCTCGCCGTCGAAGAGATGCGCCCGGGACAGGTCGAAGCTCATGGGCACTGCCTCGCCCGGGCGCAACGGCCGAGGGTTGAGCATGCGCGCGACCCAATCCCGCCCGTTGAACTGGGTGAAGACCAGGGTTTCGTTGCCCAGCGGTTCGGTAATCGTGACCGGAAGCTCGATCTCGTGGACGGCGTCCGCATCGCCCGCATGGAGGCCGTGCCCCGAAGGATAGACATCGTCCGGCCTTAACCCGAATGTCACTTTCTGGCCCTCGCGAACCGAGGAACGGAAGCGTGGCGGTAGCGGCAGGGTCGCGCCGCTTGCAAAGGCCAGCTTCCCGTCCGTCAGGACCGCCTCCTCCATGTTCATCGGCGGTGAGCCGATGAAGCCGGCGACGAACTTGGTCGCCGGGCGGCGGAAGACATCCTCCGGCGTGCCCACCTGCTCGATATGCCCGTCGCGCATGATGACGATGCGGTCGGAGAGCGTCATCGCCTCCACCTGGTCGTGGGTGACGTAGATCATCGTCGCCTGCATGCGGGCGTGCAGTTTCTTGATCTCGGTGCGCACCTGGGTCCTGAGCTTCGCGTCGAGATTCGAAAGAGGCTCATCGAAGAGAAAGACGTCCGGCTGCCGCACGATCGCGCGTCCCATGGCGACGCGCTGGCGCTGGCCGCCCGAAAGCTGCGAAGGTCGGCGTTCGAGAAGATGGGCGAGATCGAGGATCGCCGCTGCCTCGGCAACGCGCGTCTTGATCTCTTCCGCCGGACGCCCGGCGATTTTCAGCGAGAAGCCCATATTCTCGGCAACCGTCATATGCGGGTAGAGCGCATAGGACTGAAAAACCATCGAGATGTTGCGCGCCCGCGGCGGCAGATCGTTGACCTTCCGCCCGCCGATCTCGATCGCGCCGCCGCTGACCTCCTCGAGCCCCGCGATCATGCGCAGCGTCGTCGACTTGCCGCAGCCCGAAGGTCCGACGAGCGCGATGAATTCGCGATCCTTCACTTCGAGATCGATGCCGTGCACGACTTCCAGAGCGCCGTAGCGCTTGACGAGTTTCTTGAGCGTAACGGGCGCCATGAACGATTATCCTTTCACCGCGCCGAAGGTCAGGCCCGAGACGAGGTGCTTCTGAATGATGAAGGTGAGGGTCAACGCCGGAACGATCATCACGACCGCAAGCGCACACATGCCGCGCCAGTCGATGGTGAATTCGGCGGTGTAGTCGAGAAGCCCCACCGGCAAGGTCTTGGAATTGACGGAGCGGGTAATCTGCGAAGCGAGCGCATATTCGTTCCAGGACGTCAGGAAAGCGAAGATACCGGCCGACGCAATGCCCGGGCCGGCAAGCGGAAACTCCACCTGCCAGAAGGCCTGCCAGGGCGTGCAGCCGTCGATCTGCGCGGCTTCCGCCAGGTCTTTCGGCACCTGGCGGAAGAATCCGTCGATCAGCCAGATCGTGAAGGGAACGTTGAGCGCGACATAGGTGAGGATCAGCGAGAAATGCGTATCGATGATGCCGGTGCGCGCATAGAGCATGAAGAGCGGCAGCGACAGCGCGATGCCCGGCACTGCGCGCGTAAGCATGAAGCCGAGGAAGATCGCCGACTTCGCCTTGAACCGGTAGCGCGCGAAGGCATAGCCGCCGGAAAGGCCGATCGCCAGCGCGATGACGGTGGAGGTGACCGATACGATGAGCGAGTTGCGGAAATAATCCCAGACCGGGACGCCCCCCTGCCCGGCGCCCGAGAACATCGCCCGGTAGGCGTCGAGCGAGAGCGTCTCCGGAATCCAGACCGGCGGCTTGGCCATGATCTCGACCGTCGGCCTCAGCGATGAAAGCACGATCCAGAGACCCGGCAGGCAGATGATCAGCATGGCGAGAAAGAGCCCCACCAGATGTGCGACCTTCAGAAACCGCCGCCGCAGGCGATGAGATGCGTCCGTATCCATTACCACTCGGCTCCGATCTGCTGGCGCGCCGCGGCGAGCTTGCGGAAGAAATAGACGGTGAAGACGATCGACAGCAGGATGGCGACATAGGCCATGGCGTTGGCCATCCCCATGCGAGCGTCGCCATAGGCGGTGCGTCCGATAAGCGTCCAGAGCAGTTCGGTGCGCTTGGCCGGGCCGCCATCCGTCATGATCTTGACGATGTCGTAGGCGCGCGCCACATCGAGCGAACGGATGGTCATCGCGATGAAGGCGAAGGGCATCAGATAGGGCCAGGTGACGTAGCGGAAGGTCTGCCACGGCGTGCAGCCGTCGACATGGGCCGCTTCGACCGGATCCTTGGGCATGGCAAGCAGTCCGGCGAGAATGAGGATCGCAAAAACCGCCGTCGACGACCAGACCTCGGCGACGATGATCGAGAAGAGCGCGAGATTGCCGTCGATCAGCCAGGGGATGGCGCGGTCGGTGAGGCCCAGCGACTGCAGCGCGTTGTTGACGAAGCCGATATTGTCGTTGAACAGGAACTTGAACTGGAAGCCCACCAGCACCGGCGAGAACATCATCGGAAACATCATCGCGGTCCGCAGCGCGCGCTGGCCGTAAGTCGCCTTGTTGACGAGGAGCGCCAAGCCAAGGCCGAGGAACATCTCGGCGTTGAGGGCGACGGTGAGCAGGAGCACCGTGCGCCCGAATGCCACCCAGAATTCGGCATTGGTGAGGACGTTCACATAGTTCCGAAAACCGATGAAGACCCAAAGCGAGTCCGGCTTCGTCAGGCGGAACGGCGTGAAGCTCGAATAAAGCGAGAAGATGAGCGGCAGCACGATGAAGACTGCCAGGACGATGAAGGCCGGAAGCAGCAGAAGCGTTGGTGCCGACAATTTCGAGAGCTTCATCGGAGATCCTGGGAAGAGTTCACATGCGTGGCGGCGCCGAAACGGTCCGGCGCCGCCTTTTCAATCTGGATCAGAGCTTGCCGGCGTCTTCGAGGATGCCGGTCGCCTTTTCGGCGGCAGCGTCGAGCGCTTCCTTCGACGTCTTGTCGCCGAGGATCGCTGCCTGCAGCTCCGGATAGACCGCGTTGGATATCTCGATCCACTCAGCCGTCTGCGGCACCGGGAAGGCATGCTTTGCCGCCTCCTGGAAAGCCTGCAGGACCTCGGTCTTGTAGGCGTCGCCTTCAGCGGCCTTGATGTTGGAGTCCCAGACGGCGCTTCGCGTCGGCAGCGGGCCTGCGGCGGATTCGAGCTTCTGGCTGTCCTCGTTGGTCAGCCACCAGACGAGCGAGGCGGCTGCCTCTTTGTCCGCGCAGGATTCGGTCACCGAGAAGCCGTGATGCCCGGACCAGCCGGTGCGCTTGCCGGAGGAGCCGGCCGGCTGGACCTTGACGCCGACATTGCCGGCGACCTTCGACGATTTCGGATCGTTGAAGAAGGATGCCCAGCCGGGCCAGTCGAGATTGACCGCGATCGAACCCGAGGCGAAGCCCTGTCCGAGATCGTCCCAGAGATAGTTGGTGGTGCCAGGCGGTACCGCCTTGTCCTTGTAGAGCTTGACGAACCATTCGAGCGCCCGCACGCCCGCTTCTGAATTGAAGGCCGGACGGCCGTCCTTGTCGAGATATTCCCCACCCTCGGCGACCAGCATTTCGTAGAAGCGGCCGTTGATCGCTTCCTCCTTGCCGGCGAACTGGGTGCCGTAGAAATTCGGTGGAGCGGCGAAGAATTCCGCCTGGTCGCTCACCTCAGTCCAGGTGTCCGGCGGCGCGAGGTCATAACCGTATTTGGCCTTGAATTCGGCCTTCTTCGCTTCGTCCTGATAGAGGCTCTTCTGGAAATACAGGGCGGAAACGTCGAACTGCGCCCGCGGCAGCATGACGAGCTTGCCGTCGAGCGTCGAGGCGTCAATCACCGCCGGCACGAATTTGGCCACTTCCTCGGAGGGGATGAGGCCGAAAAGATCCGCATAGATGTCCGGATATTGCGGCGCGAAGGAGGAGTGATTCGAACCGACGCACCAGGTGAGGCCGCCGGTGGCGATATCGGACTTGATTTCCTTGTCCAGTTCGAAGTGGTTCTTCTTCGACAGGATATTGACCTTGGCGCCGGTCGCCTTCTCCCATTCGCCGATCCGCTCGTAAAGCTTTTCGTACTGCTGTCCACCGATCAGCTTGGCGTCGATGGTAACGCCCTCGAACTTGCCGGGCAGGTCCGCGGCACTGGCCGCCCCCATTGCGCAAGCAAGCATGATCACTCCGGCCGATACGCCGGAAAGCAGCCTGTTCATTGTATCTCCTCCGCTGAACACGCCCTTCTCCAGGAGCATGAGTCCTCATCCGTGAGAAACTAATTTATATACAAACGATAAATTTATGGATGGTCAAGGGCCATTCCCTTCCGTCTTCCGCTTTTCATGCGTATATGGAGAGGAATATTCATCTGGGAGAGCTGCGGATGGAAAGTGATGAGTCCGACAAGTATCGCGCGCCGGCACTCGACAAGGGCCTGGACATACTGGAGCTGCTTGCCAGCGTCGACGGCGGCCTCACGCAGGCGGAGATTTCGAAAAGGCTGAACCGTAGCCCGAACGAATTCTACCGCATGCTCGACAGGCTCGTACGCCGCGGCTACGTAACCCGTATCGACGGCGATCTCTATTCGCTGACCCTGAAGCTCTTCGGCTTGGCGCAGTTGCATGCGCCCGTGCGCCGGCTCGCTTCCTTCGCCACGCCGCTGATGCGTGAGCTCGCCCAGAGGTCGAAGCAGGCCAACCAGCTCGCCGTCTTCGACCGCGGCTCTGCGGTCGTGATCGCGCAGCAGGAGGCGCCGGACTATTGGGGCATTTCGATCCGGGTGGGCTCGCATATCAGCCTGTTCGACACCGGATCGGGCCACGTGCTGCTTGCATTCCGCTCGCCGGAGGAACGGGAGATGATGATCTCCGAACATGTGCGCAGCAGAGAGGAGATCAACCTCACTCCGGAGTTCTACGCCCGTCTCGACCAGATTCGCGAGCGCGGCTACGAGATGATGGCAAGTGCCCAGACCGCCGGTGTCTACAACCTCTCCGCCCCGATCCTGGGGCCCGACGGGCGCAGCATCGCAGCGCTTACCTGCCCCTATATCTCGCTGGTCAACAATCCTTCGGCCCCCGACATCACCGAGACCATATCGCTCCTGCTCAAGACCGCATCGCAGCTTTCGGCGCTCGCCGGTGCCGATGTCGCGCAGGGCTGAACCGCGTCGGGACGATCGACTTCTTATTTGAATGAAGAGGAGGAGCAGCCTTGATCATCGACACGCATCTGCATCTGATCGACAAATCCGCGCTCAATTATCCGTGGCTCGCCGGCGTTCCCGCGCTCGATCGCGATTTTCTCTATGCCACCTATGCGGCGGAGGCAAAGCGCGTCGGCATTACCGCCTCCCTGCATATGGAAGTGGACGTCGATCCGGCCGAGATCGAACTCGAAACGCGCGAGGTCGCGCGCCTTGCGGGTGAGCCGGGAAGCCTCCTCAAAGGCGCGATCGCGGCTTGCCGTCCGGAAGAGGAAGGCTTTGCCGCCTATCTCGAGCGGCAGCAGGAGAACGCCTTCGTCAAGGGTTTCAGGCGGGTGCTGCACGTCGTTGCCGACGACCTCTCGGAGCAGCCTCTTTTCCGCGAAAACGTCAAGCGGCTCTCGGGCACCCGCTTCACCTTCGATCTTTGCGTCCTGCCGCATCAGATTTCGAAAGCGATTGCGCTCGCCGACCTTGCGCCCGACGTTCGGTTCATTCTCGATCATTGCGGCGTTCCCGACATAAAGGGTCACGCGGAGCATCCCTGGCGCGACCATATGATCGAGATCGCCCGCCGCCCAAATGTCGTCGCCAAGATTTCCGGAGTGATCGCCTATGCGGAGGATGACTGGACGCTCGACTCGATCCGTCCCTATGTCGAGCACACGATTTCTGTTTTCGGATGGGACCGGGTGGTCTGGGGCAGCGACTGGCCGGTCTGCACCCTCGGCGGCAACCTCTCGACCTGGGTCGCGGCCACCCAGGCTCTCATCGAAGGCTGCAGTGCCGAGGAACGGGCGAAGCTGCTCTCCGGCAATGCGCGACGGATCTGGAATCTCGTCTGACGATTCTCCCCCTCACCCTGTGCTCGTCACAGGGATCCAGTAGCGACGCGTCTGCGACGCAGAACAGTCTATTCAGCCCAAGGACTTAGCCTGGCTGGATTCCTGTGACAAGCACAGGAATGAGGGTGTGCGGGAAGCGTCATGATGCGCCGCGTTGCCGTTCCAGCGTCTCGAAATGGTCGGCAATCTCCTTGCCGGTTGCGATCCAGACGTCACCCTTTGCCTGAACATGGCGCAGGAAATCGCGAAGGAGATGCCAGCGCATCGGACGGCCGGACACCTGCGGGTGCAGGACGAGCGTCGTGACGCCGCCCCAGGCGTGGGTGGCCTCGAATTCGTCGATCCAAAGCGCGAGGACGGCTTCGCGGCCGAAGAGCGGTCGCGCGCTCGAGCGGCTGGACATGCCGAAATTCCAGTCGTCGAATGCGAAATTGACCGGGATCTCCACCGGCCCCGGCACGCCGTCCCTAGACGCGTGCCGGTAGGGCAGGATGTCGTCTCGAAACGAGCTCGAATAGCGGATGCCCGATTTGGCAAGATAGGCGATGAGCTCGGGAAAGTTCTCTCCCGAGGGCGCGCGGTAGCCGACGGGACGGATGCCGAATGCCCGCTGCAATGCCTCGAAGCCGCGGTCGATTTCCTCGAACGTCTCGTCCATCCGATCGCGATCCGGCATCTTGTGAAGGTAGCCATGATGACCGATCTCGTGTCCGGCCGCGACAATCTTCTCGCAGGCCTTGGGATGGGCAAGCGCGGTCCATCCGGGCGTGAAGAAGGTCGCTTTCAGCGCCAGGTCGTCCATCAGCTCGACGATCCGGGCGATGCCGACGCGCGCATCGTAGCCGCCATGGGAGGTGGTCACCATCCGGTCCACATTCGAAGGGTTGTTGCCGATCCATGCGGTTTCGGCATCCACGTCGAAGCCGATGAAGACGGCGCTCTTCGCACCGTTCGGCCAGGTCATCGCCGGAGTTTGCGGCGCCGGATTGAGCGGACGCGGCGTCAGGTCGTAGGTCATGGCAGGGTCCTCAGCAAAAGACGGAACGCTTGCCGCCGTCGCCGGCAAGCAGGGGCTCCAGAGCGCGGCAATCCTCGAGGTGTTCGAGCTCGGCAAGCATCCGCCAGAGCCGGTCCGCCTGCTCCGCCTCGATGCTCATCGCGGCGAGCTCTCCGAACTTGGCGCGGATGGCGGCGGGACGCATCGGCCTTTCGGCGGAACCGGTCGCGCGGGGCACCATTCGTGACAGGCGGGCGCCGTCCTTGAAGAGAAGCGTGACGACCGGCTCGTCGAGCGGCTGCATCCCATCGTCTACCGTCAGCAGCATGCGGTCCATGACTGCCCGCAGACGGGGATCGGCACGCCGGTCGGCCGCATAGGCCTGGAGCCCGGCGGTCAGGAACACGCAGCGTGCCGCGAGCGCATAGGGCAGGCTCATCTGCGTGGGCGCCATGGCGCCGCTCTCCCGGGCGCCGCACATGCCCATCAGCATAGCGCTCAACCGCAATTCGATCCTGTCGATCTCCGCTGCATCGCGGCCCGTTTCCGAAAGCAGGTCGTCCAGCGCATCGATCGCCGAATGGGCGCCCCGGCAGGAGGCGTAAGGCTTGAGGACCGCACGCCTCACCTTCCAGTCTTCGCCGAGTCCTTCGCATAGCTTCTGCGGCTCGCAGACATCCTTGTTGAACGCCCGGAAAAAGCCGCCCCAGACGTCGTCGAAGACCTTGGAGGGGCCGGCAAGGCCCTCCCCTGCCAACCGCGCCGCGAGCAGGCCGCCTTCGGCCGCGCGGCCCGCATGGATCTTCTTCGCCTGCGATCCGTCGTGGATGAAGGCCCAGAGGCCGGAGGAGAAGCTGGTGGCGAGCGTGACCGCATCGCGCGTGGCCCGATCATCGAAACCGGAAAGCCTCGCAACAGCCGCCGCAGCCGCAAGCGTGCCGCAGGTGCCGGTAGAGTGCCAGCCGAGGCCGTTGTGACTGTCGTAGCCGCCGGCCGCCTCGAGGAGGCGCCGGCCGGTCTCGTAACCCGCAACCACGCTGGCGATGAGCTCCCTGCCCGGCACGGGCTGCTTCGCTTCCGCAAGCGCAGCCAGAACGGCGGGAATGACGACCGCGCCCGAATGGTCGCATCCGCCGGAATCGTCGAGTTCGAAAGCATGGGCCGCCACCCCGTTTATGAATGCGGCCTCACGCGCCGCTGCCCGATCACCGGTGCCCCAGATCAGGGCGCAGCCGGGCGCGCCGGCGGACCGGCGGGCAATGCCGGCTTCCGCCGAGCGCGCGCCCGCCAGTGCCACGCCGATCGTGTCGGCAACGTGGATCTTCGTCTTTTCGACGACGTCGGCGGGAAGCGCTTCGAAGCTAAGGGCTGAAAGAAAGGATGCCAGCCTGTCGATCGGCGCGTCGGCAGCAACGCGGGGCATGGAACTGCTCATGGGTTTGTCGTGAATCGGTCCGCGACGGCGCATATTGCGGCCCGGCCGTATCGGCGGGGCCGCAGTGTGGCGAATTACTTCACCGCTTCGCCATTGACGTAAATGCCGTCGAGCAAGGTGCCCTCGAGGCCGTATTTGGCGAAAATCGCCTTGTACTCGCCTGACTCCATCAGGGCCTTCAGCGCTGCGGCATAGGCGTCGCGCAGTTCCGTGTCCTTCTTGGCGAAACCGATGCCCTGATAGACCACGGTGAAGGGCTCGCCCACGACGGCGTAGGTGTCCTTCTCGAGCTCCATCAGATAGGGCAGTGTTTCGGAACCCTGGACGGCGGCATCGAGCCGGCCTTGCTTCAGCTGGGCGCGGGCATCGGCGGAGCCCTCCGTGCCGACGACCTTGATGGCCGGCAGCCCCTTGACTTCGCAATTGGCAGCACTCCATTTCGCCGTCTCGTCCGGGAAGGAGGTGCGGCGGCTCATGCCGACGGTCTTGCCGCAGAAATCGGTGAGCGTCTTGAACTCGTCCTTGCGGGCAAAGGACGTGTAGAACTGCGCGCCGGATTTCATGTAATCGATGAAATCGAGCGTATCGCGGCGCTTCGGAAGATCGCTCATGCCGCTGTGGATAAGGTCGACGCGGCCGGTCTGAAGCGACGAGATCATCTGCTCGAAGCCGATATTCGACCACTCGACCGTGGTGCCGAGCTCTTTGGCAAGCGCGACGCCGAGATCGATGTCGACACCCTTAAGTTCGTTGGTAGCCGGGTCGACATATTCCATCGGCGGATAGTTCGGCTGGTTGGCGACCACGACCTTGCCGGCCGACTTCACCCGCTCGGGCAGGCCGGCGGCATTGGCGGAGGTTGCGGCGAGGCACGCGACCGTGAGCGCTGCGATATGCTTGTTCATGTGGTTCCCCATTTTGTCCTGGTTCGAGCCGGCGGCTTCGTCTGCCGCCGTTCTTCTGTTCCTCAGCTGCGAACGGCTTTGATGAACTCCGCCGTTCGGGCACTTTTCGGGGTGCTGAGAACCTCCGATGCCAAGCCTGTTTCAACCACCTTGCCGGTCTCCATGAAGGTGACGGTATTTGCCACGTTGCGGGCGAAGCCGAGCTCATGAGTGACGACGATCATCGTCATGCCGGAAGCGGCAAGGTCCCGCATCACGTCGAGCACTTCCGACACCAGCTCAGGGTCGAGCGCCGACGTCGGTTCGTCGAAAAGAATGAGATCCGGCCGCATGCCCATGGCGCGGGCGATCGCGACGCGCTGCTGCTGGCCCCCGGAAAGCTCCGAGGGGTAATGGTTCGCCTTGTCCGCGAGGCCCACCCGCTCCAGCAATGCCGAGGCCCTGTCGCGCGCTTCCTTCACCGGCTCGCCGAGCACCTGCACCGGCCCCTCGATGATGTTTTCCAGGGCGGTCTTGTGCGGGAACAGGTTGAAGCGCTGGAAGACCATGCCGATCCGCTGCCGCTGGCGCGAAATCTCCGCATCGCTGATCTCATGGAGATTATTGCCGTCGCGGCGGTAGCCGATCAGTTCGTCCTTGACCCAGATCGCGCCGCTGTCCATCCGCTCCAAAAGGTTGATGCAGCGCAGAAGCGTGCTCTTGCCCGAGCCCGAGGGACCGATGATACAGCTCACCTCTCCGCGGGCGACTTCCAGGCTGACCTTGTCGAGAGCGCGGAACGTGCCGTAGTTCTTCGTGACGTCGATAGCCTTGACGAGAATATCCTGGTTCATCACCGACCTCACATGGACGAGCGGATCGATTTCGAACCGCGGCCGAAATAGCGCTCGATATAGTGCTGCCCTATCGAGAGCACGGAGACGACGAGCAGGTACCAGAAGCTCGCGACCAGCAGCAGTTCGAGTACGCGGGTGTTGGCGAAATAGATGATCTGCGCGTTGTGGAGGATCTCGGAATACTGGATGACGCTGGCCAGCGACGTCAGCTTCACCATGCCGATCACCTCGTTGCCGACAGGCGGCACCATGACGCGCATCGCCTGCGGCAGGACGATACGGCGTAGCATCATCATCTGCTTCATACCGATCGTACGCGCAGCCTCGTACTGGCCGCTGTCGACGGATAGAAGCCCGCTACGCACCACCTCCGAAGTATAGGCGCCCTGGGATATGCCGAGCCCGAGTACGGCGGCGACGAAGGGCGTCATGACGTCGACCGTCCTGAACTCGAACAGTCCGGGAATGCCGAGCGTCGGGAAGATGAGCGCCAGGTTGAACCACAGCATCAACTGCAGCAGCGCCGGGGCGCCGCGAAAGACCCAGATATAGCCGATGGCGATCGACGACAGCACCGGATTGCCGGAAATGCGCATGATGGCGATGACGACGCCGAGGACGATGCCTAGACCCATGGCGGCAACGGTCATCAGCAGGGTGTTGTAGAGGCCGGCGAGGATCGCGGGCGCGAAGAGAAAATCGCGGACATAGCTCCATTCGATCTGACCGACGCTGAAGGCCCGCACGAGGCCCGCAAACAGCAGGAGCACGACGCCCGCGGCGATCATCCGTCCGATATGGCGTTTCGGCACCAGTTTCAGGTGCGCGATCTCGTATTTGGAATCCGCAGGCTGAGTTGCGAGGCTTGCCACATTCATCGGCGTCGCGCCTCCTCTGCGCCGTTCTTCGCTCCCGCAAAAGCCTCGCCGCCAATCGGGCCGCCGGCAAAGGCGCGACATTCGGCGAGCGCCGTTTCGAAGCGGGCGATCTGCTCGCGGACCCTCTCCGGCGCCGTTGCACCGTAGCCGTTTCTGCTGGCAAGCGCCTTTTCGAGCGCGAGCGCCGCGAGCATCTCCGGCTGAAGCCGCGGATCGATCCCCGGCAGGTCCTCGGCCGTCAGGCCGGCAAGATCGTGACCGCGCTCTTCGCAGTAGCGCACCACGGCGCCGGTGATCTCGTGCGCTTCGGCGAAAGGCACGCCCCGGCCAACCAGCCAGTCAGCCACTTCGGTCGCGAGCGTGAAGCCCTTCGGCGCTTCCTCGCGCAGCTTCTCCACGTCAAATTCCAGAGTTCCCACCATGCCGGCGAAGGCGGGCAGGATGAGTTCGAGAACGTCGATCGTCTCGAACAGGCTGCGCTTGTCCTCGGCGAGATCGCGATTATAGGCGAGCGGCATCGCCTTCATGGTCGCGAGGAAGCCGGCGATGTTGCCGATCAGCGTGCCCGACATGCCGCGCGTCAGCTCGGCGACGTCGGGGTTCTTCTTCTGCGGCATGATCGAGGAGCCGGTGGAATAGGAATCATGCAGCCGCACCCAGCTGAACTGCTTCGAGCTCCAGAGGCAGATTTCCTCCGCAAGCCGCGAAAGATCCACCGCCACCAGCGAGCAGATGAAGAGGAATTCGGCGACGTGATCGCGCGCCGCGACGGCATCGATGGAGTTCTCGCAAGCGGCCGAAAAGCCGAGATCGATGGCGGAGAGGTCGGGGCGGCGCGCAATGCCGGACCCGGCCAGCGCAGCCGCACCGAGAGGCGAGCGATCGAAGCGGCGGTCCCAATCGGCAAAACGCTGCAGATCGCGCAGCAGCGACTGCGCGTGCGCCATGAGGTGGTGGCCGAGCACGACCGGCTGGGCCGGCTGAAGATGGGTAAAGCCGGGCATCACGGTCTCCGTATGCCGGGATGCCTGTTCCATCAGGGCTTCTTCGATGGCGATGACGCCTCGGGAAAGCTCCCGCGCCATGCGCCGCAGATAGAGGCGCGTGTTGTTTGCCGTCTGGTCGTTGCGCGACCGCCCGGCGCGAAGCTTGCCGCCGAGCGTGCCGAGACGCGCCATCAAAAGACGTTCGAGAAAGGTATGCAGATCCTCGTCGGCTGCAATCGGCTCCTCGCGGCCGGCACCGACATCGGCCTCGATGCCTTCGAGCGCCGCGCGTATCGCGGAGAATTCACTCTCGTCCACGACACCGGCCCGCTTCAACTCGGAAGCATGGGCGCGCGAACCTGCAATATCTTCCCTGTAAAGTCGAAAGTAAGATCGCGGCGCGCGTGACAGGTTTGCAAGCGCTTCGGACGGTCCGGACTTGAAACGTCCACCCCATAGCTGAGTGGGCTCAGTCATTTTCGTTCCCTTTATTTGTTCGTTCTTTCGGAGAGGCTCCCACGGGCCGTACCCTCCGGCAAGCGAAGTTATTTCACCAAGCTATGACAAAAACGACTAGCCTTGCTCCGGGCACTTATTTAGGTTCTGCGCAAGGAACGGGGCGGAGCGGAAGCGCGATCTCGCATCGGCTGAACCTGGCGGAGGGACTTTCATGGCTTCGGGACGGCGGCGTTTGCCTTCGACGACCGCACTTCAGGTGCTGCTTGCGGTGGCCGAAAGGGGATCGACGAGCGCTGCCTCCGAGAGCACGTCGCTGTCGCAGAGCGCCGTCAGCAAGCAATTGCTGGCGCTCGAAGACCTGATCGGCAGCCCCGTCTTCGTCCGCACGCCACGCGGAATGTTCCCGACGGAAGTCGGCACGATCTATATCGAACAGGCGCGCACCGCATTGAAGGCGATGGAGGACGCCGCCCTTCGTGTCGCCCGCCTGAAACCGGGCCCGCGGGTGCTGAGATTGCAGGTGCCGCCCATTTTCGGGGATCGGTGGCTGCTGCCGCGCTTCCTTCGTTTTACCGAGCAGCACCCGGAGATCGAGGTGCAGTTCACGACGTTCGTTTCTCCGACCCAGTCCCAGACGCCCGATGCGATATTCCGCTTCCTGAGCGAACCGCTGCCGTGCGAGGAGACCAGCTATCTCTTCGGGCGCGAAGTTCTTGTCGTCAGCGCCCCTTCCTACTGGGAGAAGAACGGCACTCCGGAGACGATCGAGGATCTCGCCGACGGCATCATGCTGGAGCACCCGCAGACGCCGCTGCACTGGAATTATTTTGCCAAGGGGCATGGCAGGGGCGACCTCGCGGTCCGGCACACCACGCGCTTCGGCTATTACACGATGGTGATCCGGGCGGCACTTGCCGGACAGGGAATGGCTTTGATCCCGCGCGGTCTTATCCTCGATGACCTTGCGGCGGGAAAGCTCGTCAATCCGAACGGCTTTGGATATCGAAGCGACTATGGCTACTGGTTCGCAAAACCGCGGGACATCGAGCCGAGTGCTTCCATGCGGACGTTCGAGGCATGGCTGGCGGCGGAAGCGGAAGGCATGGGCGACTGAGGGCGGCCCGGGCCGCGGCGCGCTGTCTCAGTCCGCCAGCCGCGCGAGCGCTTCCCCGTCGAGCCGGAAGAAGAGCTTGTCCGGTTTGCGTGCACCGCCCAGCTCTTCATAGAAGGAGAGGAGCCGTGTGTTTTCCGCTTCCGCGGTCCAATCGATGCGCGAGAGTCCGCGCTCCTTCGCCAGGCTGGCGAGCTTCTGCATCAAAGCCCGGCCGAGGCCGCGGCCGCGCTGTGATCCGCTGACGTAGAGTTCCTTCAGAAAGATGCCCGGCTTCAGGCCCGGCCCGGGGTAGATCGGGGAGAAGGCGGCGAAACCGAGCACCGAACGATTGCCCTCGGCGACAAGGATCTCCGCGCCCGGCGGCATGGCCTCAAGCCCCGCGATGATCTCGGCGCGTAGCGGACAGGCCACGCGGTAATGCGCCTGCATTTCCTCCATGAGGGCGGCAAGTGCGGGGAGGGCCGCGTCATCGGCCTGCAGCAGGCGGATCGGCGTCACTTGCATTCCCTCAGCTCGAGCGCGCCGCCACCCAATTGTGCCAGTCTTCCTCGCTGCCGTTGAAGACGTTGAGGTCGATTCGCCCGTCGACGCCGTGGGACAGGCCAGAGCCCGAATATTGCCAGAAGACCCATTTGCGTCCGGGATAGACCTTGGACGGGTGGGCGGCGACCGAGCGCAGCCAGAAGGGATGATTGGGGAACGCGCCCTGCAGATTGTCGCGGTAGAAGTCCGGCGCGGTATAGATGATCGGGCGCTGGCCGTAGTGGCGCTCCAGCTTGTCCATGAAGACCTGCATCTTTTCCCGCACCCGCTCGGGCGAGGGACGCCGCTTGCAGCTCGACTCGCCGTTCCACTCGACGTCGATGACGGGCGGGAGGGCGCTCGGGTCCCGGGGGACGTTGCGGATGAACCAGTCCGCCTGTTCGCCGGCCGTGCGGCACCAGTAGAAGAAGTGGTAGGCGCCGCGTTTCAGCCCGGCCTCGTCGGCCCGGCGCCAGTTCTTCTTGAACATGGGATCGAGATGATCGCCGCCGTCGGTCGCCTTGATATAGGCGAAGTTGGCGCCTTGCGTGCGCAGCTTCGCCCAGTTGATGTCGCCCTGCCAGCGTGAAACGTCGACGCCGTGAACGGCGAGTTTGCGCGGCGACCGGGTGCCGAAATTGATCGGATGGGCATCGCGGAAGCTGTGGCTGTAGACGCGAGAGCGGCCGCGCGGCTCGCGAGCGGGATTTTCAGGAGCGAGCATCGCAATGGGGCGCTCGGCGGGAACCGGCATGCCAACGGTCCTTTCCGCCTGCATGAAGGCCTGCGGCTGCGGAACGGTTCCCGCCCAGGCGAGCGCCTCCGGCTGAGGCGCCGCTTGCGCGGCAGCGGCGCTGACCTCCGCTGTAGGAACCGGGCTTGCCGCACGGACGACGGAGCTCGTCGTCTCCCGCGACGGCCTGCTCCCCCCGAAGCCGCAGCTCGATAGAACCAGGGAGGTTATGACGATCGCTGAGACAGCCGAAAAAACACGCATGAGGACCCGCACGCAATACAAAAGCCGACGGCAACCGCGCCGTCAGGACCTACTGACGAGACTTGCTAACGGGAGATTATCAAGAAAGGTTGAATCCAATCTTTACGCGGAGAGAATTGCGAGGCCGCTTTTGAAATTTTGTGAAGATTGCCCCTCTCATGGGACCATTGCCTCGGGGCAGGCGATGTCAAGGACGCGAGGGCCCGCTGCAGGTATTCTCCCCCACAAGGGGGGAGACGACAAGCGGCTAAACCTTCGTCAGTCCTGCAGCAACGGTTCCTCCGGAGGACGGGATGTGTATAGGCCCTAGCGCCACACCGCGATTTCGCCTTCAGCGAAAACTCGCGTGAAACAGCCGGTTGAGCTCATCGACCACGAGCCTCGGTCTCTCCCGGCTCTGCAGCCCCTCGTTCAGGCGGTCCGAACCCGCCTGCTGGAAAGTCATGTAGCCGTCGTGGCGTGGCCGGAGCCAGGCGCCCTCGAGCGTTGCCCGGGTCGCGCGGTAGAAATCATGGGTCGCCTCATTGACCTTGTCGTCTTCCCAGGCGTCCCCATGGCCGGGCTGCCCGCCGGATGCCGCATATAGGCCCCGCTGCACGCCGCCGCTCGCCACCCAATAGGCGAAATCGATCGCCTCCCCAGGCGCTTGCGAAAATGCCGAGACGGCTATGCCTGTCCCGCCGAGCGCCGAGCCGACCGGCTCCGCGGCGCCCACGGTCGGGAAATCGCCGAAGCGGACAAGCGCCGGGCGAAAGCCGGCGATGGAATAGCTGACATAGCCGTAGATAAGCGGCGCGCAGGCGACGGGCGAGGCCTCGGCCGCCATGGCCTCGAGCACCGCGATCGGGTCCATCCCGAAGCATGCGGGGTCGATCAGCGCCGAGATTTCCTGCAGCAGTTCGATCGCCGTGGCGCCCGTTTCGGCATCGACGAGATCGCCCTGACCGGCGCTGCGGCAAGGCCGGCCGAGATTGCCGCAGAGCGTGTAAAAGCTCATCAGCGAATGCGGCGGCCGGAGCGGCAGGATGACGCCGCCGCGACGGGCGAGCGCGAGCATCTCCTGCCAGGTCTGAAACCGATCCGTGCGATCCGGCCGCCAGGCCTGCACCTGGGTCGCGGCATCGATCGGAAAGGCCCATTGGCGCGCGTTCCAGGCGTAGCTCGGATAGGACGGGCCGACGCTTGCGGCCGAGAGCGCCTGCCGCTCCGCCTCGCGGCCCGGCACGTTGAGGGGAAGCAGGCAATTCTCGCCGGTGATCTGCCCCACATGAGGATGGTCGATGATGATCAGGTCATAGTTCCGTGCCAGAGTCTCGACCGGGAAGGTCTCGAAGTCCTGCAGCGAGCGCTTTTCCCACCGGATCTCGACGCCCGTCCTTTCCTGCCACGAATGCGAGCAGGCCACCATCGGGTCGTAGCCGCGCGGGTGGTTCCAGGTCATTCCCTTGAGGATGGCGCTCATAGGCCGAACTCCTCCCTGATCGAGCGGCCATGCTCACCGATCCGGGGCGCGGCGCGCTCGACGCGCGGGCGGCGGCCATTGATCCTGAGCGGCGAGCGCGTGGTGGTGATCGACACGTCGTCTTCGCGCACCACCGTCTGCAGCATGTCGAGCACCTGGAAACCTTCGCTTTCCAGGAGCTCGTTCCAGTCGAGCACGCGCGCACACCAGATGTCGGCCGGCTCCAGCACAGTCAGCCATTCGTCGACGGTGCTGAGCGCGATGCGCGCGGCAATCAGCGCCTTGATGCGGTCGCGCTCGGTGAACCACGAGGACGGGTCGTCGCGATAGGGGGCGAGTTCGTCGATCTCCAGCAGGTCCGCAAGCTTCGGGATCGGCGTCATGGCGATCGCGAGATAGCCGTCGCTCGCCGCATAGACGCCGTAGGGTGCGGCGAGATAGGCATGGGCGCTGCGGAACGCCGACCGCTTCGGCAGACGCCCGCCGTCGTTGAGATGCGTCGTCAGGACCTCGAACTGGAAGTCGACAAGCGCCTCAAGGAGGCTCGTTTCGACGAGGCCTCCCTTGCCGGAAATGCCCCGCCGCACCAGCGCCGCGAGGATCCCTTGGGCGGCGGCGGCACCGGCCAGCATGTCGCCAATGGCGAGCCCGAAGGGAACCGGCCCCTGCCCTTCGTCGCCGTTCAGCCACATGACGCCCGAGCGTGACTGCGCCAGCAGATCCTGGCCGGGGCGCTTCACCCAGGGCCCCTCCTCGCCGTAACCGCTGATCGAGGCATAGACGATGCGCGGATTGATGGCCCTGACCGCCTCATAGTCCAACCCCAGCCTTTCGATGACGCCCGGCCGGAAATTCTGGATCATGACGTCGGCCTGAGCGAGAAGCCGCCTCAGCGCGGCAAGATCGGCCTCGTTCTTGAGGTCGATCGCAAGGCTTTCCTTGGCGCGGTTGATCGCATGGAAAATCGTCGAGTCGCCGCCGATCTCGGTATCGCTCAGATAAAGCCGGCGGGATAGATCGCCGCCATCCGGCCGCTCGATCTTGATCACGCGGGCGCCGAGATCCATCAACCGCAGCGAGCAATAGGGGCCGGAGAGAAACTGGCTCATGTCGACGACGACCAGGCCGGAAAGCGGCAGTTCGCAATCTGTTCTCATGCGTAGTTACTCTCCCCTCATGCGGCGGCAACGCGATGCGGATGACACCCCGACAACAATGATGTCTTCTTATTTGAATACTTAATTCAGATATAGGCGTCTTGACAAGCCGCAAAAGGGACCGCGTCCGCTGCATGGCTCGGAAATGCAGCTGGCTTCGGAAGGGCAGCAACGAAAGGGCTGGCGATAACTGAACGGGATTAGAGACGCGCTGGCGCCATCGAAAGGCGCCCGGAATGGGTGCTCGGCAACGGGAAGGCAATAGCCTCCCGAAGCCGAATGCGTGGTTCAATTGCACATACCCACGCGAGCCATGCTGAGGATTGCCGGAGGGACTATATCGGCACGTCAAGGCGGGCACGTGCGGCTCTAGCGGTTATTTTCTGGAAACGATCTTGACCAGCAACGAGTTTGCCGCCTGGTCCACCGGTTTGCGGGGCCAGAAGAGGATTAGAGAGTTCGAAATGCCCCACCGATCGGCAATGTGTTTGGCTTCAAATCAGCTTGAGCTTTGTCGCCGTCGCCTGTGCCTGCGTGCCGGCATTCAGCGCCGTACGAGCATTATTCATGTGAAAATCCACATTCGAGTAGGTCATGTTCTCGATCGTGGCGATTTGCTCTGCGTGTCCAACTCTCCCTCGTTTGAAGCCGAGGCGGTCATCGCGTTCTTCAAGAGCTCGACGAAAGGCGGCAGGAGTGAAGCATCATGTAGCTCTGTCGATCGTCGGGACCGACCGACTGCCCGACAACGCGTACTTCGAGGCGAAGTTGGCTCAGGAGGCCGTGATCCGCGACTATTCAGTTCCTCGAATTTCTGCCCACTCTAGCGGACATGTACACAACTGGAAACAAAGCCAGGGGTCCCGACGGGGAACGTTCAATTGATTGCCGCAGACAATGTCGCGAGCATGCTTTTGGAAGCCGCCTCCCTCGTCACCGGAGAACAGTGACGGCGAAATTGCCGGGACGGGACGCGCTCCAATGAATGTGACGATCGAGCGCTATTTCGCAGCCACCGGAGGCGCCGGGTCGTGGCTAATCCTACTGTGCCGTACTTCGGAGCGCTCTTGGAAGAGAATTCGTTGGCCTGCACCCAATGGTGTTTGACCGGCCGGATGCCAAGCGAATTCCTTGGGCGCCAATACCGCCAATTTCAGGATGCTGCCCTCCAATGCCGTTCGTATTCCATAGTAAGAGATGACGTCTGTCGCGACGACCCGCATCAGAATCCCTCTGCCGACAGCTCTCACGACGGCCTCGCCATCGATGAACTTAAAGGTCTTTTCCATTCCGTTGTCCACGATTGAGACGCACAATTCGGCAAACCGTTGGGAAACAGTCTCGATGAGGTTTCTTGAATCTGGGACGGAAACGCAGCACTCCGAGAGGTGCTCGTACATGTTCGCTCCTTGTACGCCCGTTTGGGCATGGTCTTGGTGCATCACCGGCTCTTATCTGTTTGTCAGCACGCCTTGGATCGCGCTTCCCACCGCCCGGATATCATCTTCCGAGTGTCCGGCCGTGGGGCAAAGCCGCAACCCTGCCCTCCCCCGTGCAACCGTGGGAAAGAAGATCGCCGACGTATAGAAACCGCGGTCGAGCAAAGTTCTTGCGGCTTCGATGGCCGTCATCTCGTCGCCTATCTCGACCGTTCGTATCGGCAACGGTGAGCCTTGCTGCTCTGTAGGAACGAGGCTGTCAAACAAGGCGATTCTCCTTCGGAGTCCCTGTTGTAGCTCCGTGAGTTCTTGCGTTAGGTGCAGTTGCTGCGACGCGCGCGCCGCGCCGATTGCCGCGACATTCAGCGACGCCGAAAACGCATGAGCGACCGCGAATCTTCGAAACAGTTCCTCTTGCCGCGCCGTTCCGAGCATAATCAAGCCTCCTGAGGCGCCGAAGCCCTTTCCGAGCGAAGCCGCAATTATCGTTCGCTCACCCAGGTGCCCGCTGATTTGCGATCTGGCAAAGCCTTCCCCGTGCTTGCCGAAGATCGATACGCCATGTGCATCATCGATATAGAGGAAGAGGCCATAGCGGTCCTGCAGGCGCCTTAGGTCCTCGATGTCGGCGCTTCCGCCCATCGAATAAACGCCGTCGCAAACGAAGGCGACGGATTCGTTCGCGCGGCAGAGCATCTCGAGCGCTTCGAGATCGTTGTGAGCAATGGTCTCGACGCGAGTTTCGGTGGCAATGGTTCCCTTGTGAAAGGCAAGCGTTGCGTGGGCGAAGCGATCGAACACCATCAGCGGCTTTACGCCACCCGTGAGATGCCCGGAAGCAATCACCGGCAACGCGCTCATGTTGGCCGCGAGCACTGTGGTATAAGTAATCACCCGCGCATCGAACAACTCCGACAGCGCCGCCTCCAAGTCACCGAGAATCGAGAAATTGAGGCGCGTCCTTGCGCATGACCAATGAAGCGCTCCGTATTCTTTCAGTGCGTCGACGGCACCTGCAACGACCTGCGGATGGTTGTCTAAGCCGAGATAGGAGCAACGCACAAAGTCGACGACGCGCCGTCCCCGGTCATGGGTTAGTGCCACGGCACGATTCTCCAGGGGTCGCCCGTAAATCGCCATCAAGCCGTGAAAATGCGCGGCATCGAAATGGCTTTGGGCGTGCTGGATTAAGCTGGCGGTGTTCCTTTGGGCACCTTTGCCAGCAATACTTCCCTTCTCTAGCGCTTTTTCTTCCATCCCAAAATCTCCCGATACTTGAACGACGAATGTGCGGGAGCTTTATTTGGTTAGGCGCCGAACTCAACGAAGTATTTGCGAAATATTTTCAGGCTGAATTTCGTATTTTGCGTAAAATTACGGTTTGAATGTTCCTTTCCCTGCAATTTTGAAGAAAATATGAGAAGTGTGAAACGTATCCGAGCTCAATCGGAACCATCATCAATGTCAATCACATAGCCTGTGGCCCGTATTGTGCGAATAAGAGGACGGCCGGTCAGGCGCTCGAGCTCCCGACGCAAGCGACCGACATGCACATCCACGGTGCGCGGCTGCACGTAGCGATTTGATGGCCACGCCGCTTCGATCAGTTCCAGACGGCTCCGCACCCGGCCTGGTGCCTCAAGCAGGCATCGTAGCAGGTTGAATTCGATGGGACCGAATTGAACGTCTTCATCACCATATCTGACGAGACGGCGCCCAGGCTCGATTCTTAACGCGCCAAAGATCTCAGCGGCCTCTTCGCTAGCGGGATGTGTCGGCTGCTTATCCTTCGCACGATTGTTCGGCAGAGAACCAAGGTAAGCAAGCAGCCTTGCCGGCGAGACCGGGCGCACGAAGTTTTCGTCAACCCCAGCTTTCAACAATGCCAGATAGTGCCGCTCATTGCCCGACGAAACCAGGGCGATAGTCGGGATGCGCGAGGTTACGTCGTTAGCCTTTATGGCGGCACATGTTCTCACCGTGAGCTCTAAATCCTCGGCTGAATCCAGGATGATTGCTGTGACCGGCCTTAGCACAGCCTGGTCCACTACCTCTTCCTCGCTCACCAACATCGTTTGAAAGCCCTCCGACGCCAGGATGTGTGCAAGCAGCACATAGAAGTTCGCATTACCCGAGCAGATCAGGACCAAGTTTTTTGTGTGCTGAGCCTTCGTGCGCTCAAGCTGTCTCATCACCGTTCTCTCCCCATTTTTTGATGTCACAAAACTTCGAAATAATACGCTTGCTGCACGCGCGTAATCCCTAGAATTTTAGTGCTTTTGTGAAAAATAGCCCGGGAAGTTAAATCCCCCAGCGGATTTCATTAGTTTTTGTTGCAACATTTTGTTGAATTTCGGCGCGGGATGGGCACTCTGTAGATTCAGCGAACCGGGTTCGCTATTCATGCATCATGACTTCAGAGAACGCGCCAGAACCCATGAAAACCAGCATTGACCAACTTCCGCTTCGAAAACAGCGCGAACTCGTGCGCATCGTCGAGGTCCTGCACGAGGAATTCGAGGGCGCCCTGAAGGAGGGAACGGCCGACTTCAAGAAGCTTGGCCGCATTCTGAAGATCATCCTCTTCGGTTCTTATGCCCGAGGAACATGGGTCGATGAACCGCATACCAGGAAGGGATATAAATCGGACTACGATCTGCTGATCATCGTCAACAATAGGAAGCTGACAGATTTCTCGACCTACTGGCGCAAGGCGCAGGAGCGCCTCATGCATTTGCCGGAGATCCGGACGCCAGTAAGCCTCATCGTGCATTCAAGACGGGAAGTGAACACGGCACTTTACGACGGACAGTATTTTTTCGTCGAAATCCGCCGCGATGGCATCCTCCTCTACGAGTTGGACGACGAGCCGCTGGCCGAACCGAGACCGCGTACGTCGGCCGACGCCCTGCGAATAGCGGCCGAGTATTTCGAGGACCGTATGCCGCATGCCAAGGTATTCTTGAAGACCGCAGAGTTCTGTCTACGAGAACGCGACTTCAAAGAAGCTGCCTTCCTCCTGCACCAAGCGATCGAGCAAGCCTATTCAGCACTCTTGCTTGTCCTAACGAGCTACAGCCCCGCATCTCACAATCTGAGGCATCTGTGCAGCCTCGCCGAGAAACGAGATCAGCGGCTCTCTGAGGTTTGGCCGCGCGATCAGCATCTGTATGTCGCGTGGTTCAACATCTTGGATGAGGCTTACGTCAAATCTCGATACTCGAAGCACTATGAAATCAGCGAAGAAGCCCTTACCTGGCTTGTTGAAAGAGTCCAGCGGCTGATTGCCGACTTGGAAGCGGTCTGCATCGAACAGTTGGATCGGCTTCGAAAACAGGCAGAAGGTGATCTCGGCTGAGTCCGGAAAGGGAACAGTCTTCGCTTCTGATAGACACATTTGCCAGGGACGGCACGATGAGAACCGATTGGGTTCTGTGGCTCGCGAAAAGCTGAGTTCCAACGTCCGGCAACCTATTGATCCCCTGCGCCGGACAGCAGGAGGTTCAGCGTGTCCAAGATTTTTCGCAAGCCGGCCATCGGGGAGGAAAGCCCCCGGAAAGATGGCTTCTGGCAGAAGCACCAACAGGAGGAAGTGGTGGAGGCGGCGATCGGCCTCTATGGCAGCGAAGCCGCAACGGCCGCCGCCTATTGCGCGCTCGAGGCCTGGGCCGAGCGCCGACACAGCGATTACGGCTTCTGGTTTGAGGTATTCCTACGGCTTAGAAACCGCTTAATCTAGCAGTCATCTGCTCAGAGGGTGCGCCTTGCGGTTATCCGTGAGCGAGCAAGGTGCCAGCCGGCGGAAATTGGAAAATGGTCAATATCCCCGTGGGGCGGTGGGTCTATCGAGCGCGTAGCCAATGGACCGTACGGTCCGGATGACATCGGGCCCATATTGGTTCAGGGCGCGCCTGATGTGACCTATATGGATATCGACGGTGCGGGGTTCGACTTCGGCTTCAGGCGGCCAGCCTGCGGCGATGAGATCGTCACGACTGTGCACCACATTGGGCATCTTCATGAGATGCAGAAGCAGTCTGAATTGTAGTGCGGAAAGGCTTACGGTGTGTCCGTTTCGCGTAACGCGAAGCGTGGTGACATTCATCTCGAAATCCGCGTGCCGAAATATCTGCTCTCGTGAGACGCCAGGGCGGGAGCCGTCGGGCAAGTTCGCTTGAATGCCCTTGAGGAACGCGAGCAGGCGTCGCGGATCGTAAGGACTGCATATGACCACGTCGATCCCGAGACTGCTGAGATCCGTGCTCGATGCATTTATAAAGACGGCGACTGGCAGGCGGTCGCTGATTGCCTTGATGGTGCCGCAAAGACCAGGCGCCTCCAAGCGCCGATCGGAACAATCGACCAGGACTGCGAGCGGCCTTTCGGTTTCGATTGTACCAATCAGTTCGCTCGCATCGGAGCAAAGCTGAACGGGGAATCCCTCGGTCTCGAGAATGTACTCGAGCAGAAGAAAGAGCTCCGCATTGCCCGTGTAAATCAGCACACCCGCATGCATTCCGCACCCGGTCTCCATCTTCAAAGTGGCGCGTATTCTCCGCCATTCACGTCTATGATCGCGCCATTGATGAAGGCCGCTGTGTCGGAGGTCAGGAAACCGATGGCGGCCGCGACTTCTTCAGGTTGCCCCATGCGGCCCGCGGGAATGCGGGCAACTGCTGCGCGATTGACCGCGCTGTCTCGCGAGCCAGCCATCCCGGTGGCGATCCTTCCCGGAGCAACGACATTCACCGTAATTCCTAGCGCCGCGTACCGTGCGACCAGTGAGCGGGCGAAGCCCGCAAGTGCGGCTTTCGAGGCAACATAGGCGGTGCCCGCAATTCTGGGCAGCGCACGGCCGGCGATAGACCCGACAAGAACAACGCGCCCAAAACCTTGCGCGCCCATGCCGGGCAACACCGCCTGGCAGCAGAGCATTGTCCCGGTCAGGTTGATGGAAAGAACCGTGTTCCATTCTTCGAGGGTGATCTCCTGGAATGGGGTTGGCCCGTCGGTCCCCTTCGGTGATATGCCGGCATTGCAAACGAGGATCTCCGCCCTGCCCCAGCGATCGTCCAATTCCCGAAAGAAGGACGTTATCTGCGGCGGCTCACCGAGATCGACAGTGCGCGCGAACACCCGCTCGGGGCCGAAGTCCCGCGACAGCGCCTCCGTCGCGCTTTCAACATTAATGAGCTTCTGCCCGAAGATGGCGGCCCGGCATCCACGCTCCAAAAGGTGACGGGCTGTTGCCATTCCGATTCCGGTAGTACCGCCGGTGACGACGGCAATTCTTGCTATAGAATCACGACTCATGCTGCTTCGTCCATCTTTGCGAACATTGAGAGAGGGGGATGCGCCGCCGGGTCGGTCATCACTTCGATTAGAAGCGGCCCCTGCTCCAGGCCGCGGCGCAGATGATAGGCAAGCTCGCTCGGATCCTCTACACGGACGGCCGGGCAGCCGCAGGCTTCCGCCAGTTTCGCGTGATTGACCTCGGCAAAGTGGCATGCCGATGTGAAGGTGCCGAACTTTACCGTCTCCGCATCACGCTGGAAACCGAGAATGCCGTTATTGAGGACGACAATGGTCACAGGGAGTTTCATCCGCACCAGGGTCTCGAGCTCGGCCCAACTATGCGCGAAGCCACCGTCGCCGACGATGGCGATGACCGGCTTGTCCGGGCGGGCAGCCTTGGCCCCAATCGCGAGCGGCAACCCCCAACCGAGCCCTGCCAGCCCACGCGGCGTGATAAAGCGCGTCCCGCTCGCTCGCGCTTTCAGTTGGCCCAGGGCCCACATGGACGAATAACTCGCGTCGGCGACCACCGTTACATCTTCGGTCAACAGGTCCTGGAGTTCCGCCATAACCCGCTCTGGGCGTATCGGCCGGGAACACGACCTCGCCACGTCGCGGCGATCAAGCTCGAACCGCTTCCACGACTGAGCGATTCGTTCCTCCAACCGCGCCCGATCCGCGTGCCTGCGAGTCAGGTCCACGCGGGTGAGCACCGCTCTCAGAGCGGCGAGCGTTTCCCGCGCATCCCCCACAAGCCGGATCGATTCGTAGTTACGCCCGATCTCCACCGGATCGACATCGATGTGCACGACCGTGGCGCCGGAGGGAATTTGACGCCAATTGTCGGTGCCGTTCTGGTTGGTACGCGTTCCGATGAGAATGACCAGGTCCGCACCTTCGACCAAGGCGGACGAGTAGCGACCGAGCGACCGCGGGCCCACCAGCGAGCCCAGCACGCCGGCGGAAAGCGGGTGATATTCGTCGACTGCCCCCTTTCCCATATTCGTGGTGAGGACCGCCAAGCACGCTTCCTGCTGGAGCGCCGCAAGCTCTGCCGCGGCGCCGCCGCAATGAACGCCTCCGCCGGCGATAATGATTGGGGCTTGCGCCGCTGCAATAAGAGACGCGACCTCTGCCATCGCCACATCCGACGGGCGGACGCGATCCAGGGGCCAGTGGCCCAAGTTCATTGAACGTACGACCGCCGGAGATCTTGCCTCTGCACGCAGGAGATCGGCTGGAAGCAGCAGAGCGGCTGGCCCGGCACGGCCCGACGCCGCGGCCGTAAACGCCGCGTCGACATAGTCGTCGATGCGCTCCGGAACCGTGACACGCCGCACCCATTTGGTGCAGGATTGGAAGAGGGCGATCTGATCAAGATCCTGAAAGGCATTCCTGTTCGTTTGGTCGCGCTCGACATCCTGCACCAACGCCACGATTGGCACACTGGCTTTCAAGGCCTCCGCGAGCGGCGGCACAAGCAAAGTTGCCGCGGGACCGTTTTGCGCTGCGACGACACCGACTTTGCCGGAGATGCGGGCGTACCCGTCGGCCATCGCGCCGCCCATGTTCTCCTGCCTATAAGCGATCTGGCGAATGCCGATCGCTTCCGCCGCGAGGATGACCGCCGATGGCAGGCTTTGGCCGAAGATGAATTCCACATCGTGGCGACGTAGAATCTTGGCGATACGCTGCGCAACGGTCTCGATAGGAATCTGCTGCGTCATTGCGCGTGCTCCTTTCCGGATTGGATCTTGGCCTCAAGAAATTCTTCAAATGCACCGAGGATGAGGTCAATGTCGCTGTCGACCATTGGCGTCGAAAGGCAGGCGGCGGCTCCGTACGGGAGAAGAATGCCCGCTTCCAGGAAGTAGCGGCTCATTGTTCGCATGAGCGAGGCCTCTTCGGTGCTCAGATAGGCATCGCGATATTCGAGCGGCGCAAGGCGCTTCGGATGGATGCGGAAGAACGAGGCGGCGCCGGTAACCGAGAATGGCGCGTCGCGCCTGGCAATCCTTGCCCTTAAACCCGCGCGCAACCTCTCTCCCATCGCTTCGAGGCGATCGAAGGCATCGGGGGTCATCGCCTCCATGGCCGCGCGGCCAGCGACCATGGAAACCGGATTTGCAGAAAAAGTGCCGCCCTGCGCCAACAACGGCTTTGCATCTTCGGTACCGAAAACGCGCATCACTTCCTCGCGGCCGCCTATGGCCCCAATCGGAAAGCCGCCTCCGATGATCTTGCCGGCAGTGATCAGGTCGGGCTTCAGACCGTAGCGTACTGAGGCCCCGGCGTAGCCTTGCCGCAGGTTGAGCACCTCGTCGGCGACGATCAAGATTCCGTACTTGCTCGCCATTTTCGCCAAAGCCTCGATGAAGGCGGGCTCCGGATGCAGCAAACCCGCCCGGCTCGGCATTGGGTCGATCAGTACGCAGGCAATGCGCTTGCTACCCGCACTCAGGCGCGCTTCAAGGGTCGCGACGTCGTTGAAGCGCAGAAGATGGACCTCGTCGGCGACGCTCGAGGGAGTGCCGCGATAGGCGGGAGTTGCGACGCAGATTGGCGCCCAGCCGTCCCTGCCGGGCGAAACGCCCTGCCCCGCCTCTGCCCAGTCGTAGGCGCCGTGATAGGCACCTTCGATCCGTGCGATTGCGGGCCTGCCGGTAAAGGCGCGCGCCGCCTTGATCGCGAACATCACTGCTTCTGTCCCGCTGTTGACGAAGCGTACCCGCTCCATTGCGGGGATGCGCGCCGTCAGCAGTTCCGCGAGCGCGATTTCATGCTCCGTCGGGTTCGCGAAACACGTTCCCGAGCGCAGCAGATCGGCGACAGCCTCCGACACCGGAGCGAAGCCGTGGCCGTGGATAAGCGTGGTGAAATTGTTATTCAGATCGAGGAGTCGGTTCCCGTCGACGTCGACGAGATAGGCCCCCTCACCACGGTGGGCATAGATCGGAAACGGGTCCTTCTCCACCGTTGCGCGGGTGGTTCCATCTGGAAACACGCCCTTGGCGCGATTGAATAGATGCTTGGACTTACTGCGCGCAGACGCCTGCTGCAGCCTGTTTGTTGCTTGAACGAGCATAGTTCCGGCTTCCTGAGGTGAGAAATCGACCACTCGCTTTGCACGAGCTTCGCAATTTTGTTGCAACAAAATTCTCGCTCGTCAAGTCCATGCAACAAAATCTCAGGAAGATCGGCCAGCATCCCTCTCCAGATTGGCCCGCTTCAGCCGGCGATATCCATCGCGGATATCATTCTCCATCGCCGCCCTGAGGCTCGCCGCGTCGCGCTCCGCGAGAGCCTCCATGGCAATCTCGTGGTTGCGAACGCCATATTTCTCCTCGGCAAACTCAGGGTAGAGATTATGCAAGGAGGGACCGATCCTCAGCCAAAGGCTTTCAATCATCGAAACGAGCTGGGGAAGACCCGAGAGACGGTAGATCGTAAAGTGGAATTCCTTGTTGTGCCACAGCGCGTCCGTATAGCGCTTGTCGTCGAGGGCCGAATTGATAAGTTTTTGTAAGGACTTTAGTTCTTCGACGTCGGCAGGCGCCCCATGTTGCGCGGCCTGCTCCGATGCGAGCCCCTCGAGCGCAAGGCGCGTGAGCGTTATCTCTCGAAGGGCGGCCGCGTCGAGCACTGGGACGACAACCGTCTTCGGCCCGGCGTAAACAAGCGCCCCCTCGCTCGTCAGCCGATTGATCGCATCACGCGCGGGCGTTGTGCTTACCTCAAGATCCTGGGCGATGGCGCGCACCGTCAACTTATGGCCCGGCCTGTAGACGCCACGGATGATGCGCTCCTTCATTTCCCGATAAGCGGCATCGCCCAATCTTTCCGGCGCTCTCTCAAGATCTAGCGATTCGATCGAATTGTCCGCCATTTCACTCTCTCAATCGGTTGACACTGTGAAATTTTGATGCAACAAAAATGAAGTGTGAAGGTTTTGCAAAGTTTTTGTCGCACCAACGACTACTAGCAGCTTTCCCACGCATCGTCACGCAGACCGCTACAACGGTCCGCGAGACGCTAAAACCTCAAGAACAAGCAAAGGATCCTAGCCGTCACGGGTCGGAGGAAGGCTTCTCATTGCGGCCGCCGGTCGGCCGGAAACCAAGGGAAAGGCGCCGAAGAGCGTCCAGCAGCTGAAAGGAAGGCGGAATTGATTGGTCAGTCTCTGTCCCTTGCGGGACTTCAAAAACGATACGGCGAGGCCCTGGTGGTTCGAGAGCTGTCGCTCGACATCGCAGCCGGGGAATTTGTCTCCCTGTTGGGTCCCTCCGGCTCCGGCAAGACAACAGCCTTGACGATGGTAGCCGGCTTCGAGAGCCCAAGCGCCGGCAGGATCGCCATCGGTGGCCGGGACGTAACCTTCCTTGCGCCCAATCACCGGGACATCGGAATGGTGTTCCAGAAGTACGCGCTCTTCCCGCACCTGACGATCCGCCAGAACATCGCGTTCCCGCTCAGGATGCGCGGGCGGATGCAGAAGACCGCGATCGCGCGGCGCGTCGAGGAGATGCTGGAGCTCGTGCAGCTCTCCGGCTACGCAGAGCGCTACCCCAACCAGCTTTCGGGTGGCCAGCAGCAACGCGTTGCCGTCGCACGCGCTCTGGCCTTTGAACCCCCCGTCCTCCTGATGGATGAACCACTTGGCGCCCTCGACAAGAAGTTGCGAGAGGCGATGCAGTTCGAGATCAAGCGTCTGCAGGAGAGACTTGGCGCCACTGTCGTCTACGTAACCCACGATCAGGACGAAGCACTGACGATGTCGGATCGCGTCGCCATCATATCCGATGGCCGCCTGATGCAGTTCGGTACGCCGACGGAGCTTTACCGGCAGCCGAAGACCGAGTTCGTCGCGGACTTCATTGGCAGGATGAATTTTATCGATGGCGATTGCCTTGACTGCACGGCTGAGCAAACGGTTGTCCGTTTCTCGGAGAGAACGGTGCTTAGACTACGTTCTGCGGCGAAAGAGCGAACGGACAAATACGATGCCGGAACGGCTCTGCGTGTGGCAATCCGTCCGGAGCGGATGCGTCTTGCGAAGCGAGGAGATGGCGGGGCGGACGCGCTGCCGGGCGTCATCGATGCCGCGGTGTTCATCGGCTCGACATACATCTTTCTCGTCCGCCTTGCCGATCGCCCGGACGCAAGCCTGCAGGTGCAGGTCGCCGCTGATGGAGTGATGCCATTCCAAAGGAACGACGACGTGGACATCGTCCTCGACGGTGCAGCCGCGCACGTCTTTCCCGTGACTGAGAGGTACGCGGCATGACGCGTTCACTCGCATCACTCTCATCTTCGCTGTCATTTCGCCGCTCGAGTTCTGCACGCCTATATTCGCTGACCACCTCCCTGGCTTTGGTCACACCGCTCCTGGCGGCACTGCTGGCCGGCTTCCTGTATCCGGTCGCGCGGCTGATTACGCTGAGCTTTTCCGGGGGAACGCTTAGCCACTATCGGCGCATTTTCGCCGAGCCGCTTCATCTCGACGTTCTCTTCAGCACGATCGAGGTCGCGTTTGTGGTGACGGTTGCAAGCCTGCTCTTGGGCTTCCCGGTCGCCTATCTCATGGCGCGGCTGAGCAAGGGCTTGGCCATGGCGGTCGCTGCCTGTGTCTTCATCCCGTTGTGGACTTCGGTCCTCATCCGCTCCTACGCATGGGTCGTCCTCCTCCAACGCAATGGCATCATCAACAGATTGCTCATCGACACGGGTGTGACCGAAGGGCCGCTGAAGATGATCTACACCCAGGGCGCTGTCATCCTCGCGATGACGCAAGTGCTGATGCCGTTCATGGTCTTGCCGATCTATTCGGCACTGCGCGCCCTGCCCCCCGATTACGTGCGAGCCGCCCGAAATCTCGGCGCCGGCCCCATCCGCGCCTTCGTCGCCGTAACGCTCCCGCTCAGCCTTCCCGGCGTCTTTGCGGGCAGCGTGATGTGTTTCGTACTGGCGCTCGGCTTCTACATCACCCCGGCGCTGGTTGGTGGGCCCGGCTCGATGCTGATGGCGACACTCATCGGTCAGCAGACAACAGTCCTGCTCGATTGGCCGTTCGCGGCAGCACTTTCGACCGTGCTCCTCGCCGTTACGCTCCTTTTTGTTCTCCTGTTCCGCAGGACGCTATCGCTCAGCAAAGGATTGAACAGTGTCTATTGATCACGCACAGATGCCGGGCCGGATTCCTGCGGTCATGGATATCTTCGCCTCTCCGACGATCCGCGCCTGTTCGAGGGCGGCGGGCATCATTGCCGTCGGCGCGGGGATCGGATGTATTCTCTTCTTCCTGCTGTTGCCGACGCTGATCGTGCTACCGATGTCGCTCAGCGAAACTGACCATATCGAGTTCCCGCCCCAGGACCTTACACTCAAATGGTACAGCGCCTATTTCAATGATCCGGACTGGATGGCAGCGACGTGGTTCAGCCTCAAGATCGCCCTGGCGACAACCGCGACAGCGACTGTCGTGGGGATCATGGCGGCGCTCGCGATCGTGCGAGGATGCCTTCCGTTCAGATCCACATTGCAGGCGCTCGCGCTCGGGCCGATGATTGTTCCCCACATCATTCTGGGCGTGGCGCTCTACCTCGCCTTCTCACCCCTGCAGCTCACCGGCAGTTTTTTCGGATTCCTCATCGCGCACACCGTGTTGGCAATCCCCTATGTGATCATCACCGTCACGGCGTCGCTGCAGCGCTTCGATCCGACGCTCGAGCTGGCGGCGTTGAACTGCGGGGCCAACAGGCTGCAGGCATTCTTCCTGGTCGTTCTGCCGAACATCGTCCCAGGTGTCGCAGCCGCGGCCGTGTTCGCCTTTCTCGCCTCATTCGATGAAGCGACCGTCGCGTTCTTCATATCGGACATCGGTGGCAAATCGATCGGGCGCAAGATGTTCGAGGATATCGATTTCAACCTGACGCCGGTTATTGCCGCGGTCTCGACCGTGCTCGTCGCCACTTCCCTCCTGCTCATGGGCACGGTTCACCTGCTGAACGCCCGTAAGCCTCGCTCGTGAAACCGAGGACGCCCACTTCTCAGTATCTGAATTAACAAAGGATTCTTTCATGACCTCTCTCCTTTCACGTTCCACAGCAGTCATGAAGCCGACTATCGCCGGATTTCTATCCTTGATAGCCTTGTCGCTTCCGACATTCGCCGGCGAGCAAGTCATCATCGCGTCGACCGGCGGCGCTTATGACAAGGCTCTAAGGGAGGCCTGGTTCGATCCATTCACGAAGGCTAGTGGCATCGAGGTGGTCACGGTCGTGGCGACGAACGCCGAAATGCGCGCCAAGGCCGCGGCCATGGTGGAAACGGGGAACGTCAATTGGGACCTCTATCTCGACGGCGAGATCCAGGCCGCGTCAAGCGCGCATCGCGAAGTCACAGAGGATCTGACGGAGTTCTGCCGCCAATTTGCCGATCGCGAGGACCTCAGCGCCAATGCCTGCTCCGCTGGCGGGGCCCTGCTGCAATCCACGGCTACGCTGTTGGCCTACAGAACCGGAAAACCCGGGGAGCCAGTTCCCGCAACTTGGGCAGATATGTGGGACACAGGGAAATTTCCGGGCGAACGCGCATTTCCGAATTTCGATGATCCCTGGCGCGTCATGGCGGCCGCACTGCTCGCCGATGGTGTCAAGCGCGACGAATTATTTCCGATCGACATCGATCGCGCCCTAGCTAAGCTCGACAAGATCAGGCCCTCCGTCACGCTGTGGTGGAAGACGGGCGATCAGAGCGTGCAAGGGTTTCGCAATGGCGAGTACTCGCTCGGGCAGATCTGGTTGACGCGCGCAAAGGCGATGCAGAACGAGGGGCTGCCGATCGACTGGTCCTACAAGGCCGCCTTCCTCGTCGGCGACCGGATAGCGCTGCTGAAGGGCGCGCCGCACCGTGACAACGCGCTGCAGTTAATGGCCTTCTGGCTGAACTCTCCCGCGGCGCAGGCCAAAGCGTGCGAAGCTCTTTCCTGCACGCCCCCGAGCAGCGATGCGATCTCGATGATGTCGGATGAGGCGCGCAAGACGATGCCGCAAGGTGACGACGTTCGGGATTACGTCATCCATCCCGACGCGGAGTGGATCAACGCCAATGCTGCGATGATGTTGCAGCGCTGGAACGAGTGGATTCGCTGACTGCGCTAGCATCCGCGTGCACGGAGGCGAGGGCCAGCGGCCTCACAGCGCCTCCGCCTTGGGAATCGTCTGAAGGTGAAGCGGCTGCTCGCCCGAGCCAAGCGCCCTCTTTGGGGGGAAGCCGAGGTTCACGCAAGCACCGTGTACGTTCTCGTTGGCCAGAAGCAGTCGCATGACAGTTTCTGATCAGCGGCCGGGAGCGACCCGTTGCGGCCATCCGAATTTGCTCGCGCTACGGCGCAAATCGGCCCATTGCGGAAGTTCGGCGTTATTGCTTACTTACTCCTATGAGCATTGCCGCAGCCCACACCCCTGCATTTTTCAAGGAAGTCGCAGAGAGCGGGTTCGTATGGACTATTCGTGACGGAGAAGGCTTTCCAACGTCAACAAACCAGTCAAATGAACCGGCCATGCCGTTCTGGTCGTCGGAAACTCGGGCTCAACGCATCCTCGACCAGGTGCCCGCTTATCGTGGCTTTACGCCGCACAGGCTGTCAGTGGATGTGTTTCTTGATCGTTGGCTGCAAGGTTTGGAACGGGACAATGTGAGAGTCGGCATAAACTGGAGCGGTATTGGTGCAACCGGCTTCGATATAGCGCCTGCCGATGTTCGCCGACGTCTGCATAACGCCTCAACTCCTTAGACTGTACGAATGCGGTGTTTTCCTCACACATTGACAAGCGCGGTAGGCCGATCCGAAAGCTACCGCTTCGATACTGATGGCAAAAATGCGGCGGCAGCGGAGATTGACTACGTTCGAAAGTTGTATCGACTATCCTATTATCTCGGGCCGTAGTTGGATGATCCCGTGGCGTCTTGTGAAGGGGGAGCGTTGGAGTTGAAGAGCAGCGTCAAAATAAGATGGAGTGATGTGATTGGTCAAAGAATCGTAGCCCCAGGGCGCTACGTGCAACCGGCAAAATTTCCGGCTGACGTATATTCCTCCGACGACACATGGAGTGTGGTGCTCGAATTCAATGAACCTACCCATGGTACGGCGTCCTTCCTAGCTGCAGCGGCACCTCACCATTTGCTGAAGCGCGGCGTCACCTTCCAAATGTTTGAAGGTCCGACGCTGACCGCGACTGTATCGGTCCTATAGGGAGCCGGGTCCGTATTGGGCCGACAGCAGACTTGGGTTATGCCGCCGTCGCCCCATTGCAGTGATCAGCCTCGTGACGCAAATTGAGGTTATGGCAAGTTTCAAGATACGTGCCGCTTTCTAGCGACATGGCGGCTATTGGCGAGATCGTGGTCCATTCCTGGCGACAGACGTTTGACGGGCTTGTAGCACCTGAAATCCTCGCGTCCCTGTCTGCCGAACAGCAGGCAACACGCCACACCCGAACTTTTTCTAAGCCCGAGACCATCTACCGCGTTGCGACCGTCAAAGGTGCTGGAACTATTGGTTTCGCGGTTTCGCTTCTGGAGGGCCAAGCCGTAATGCTGAAGTTTTCGACGGAGCGGAACTCTACGCGATCTATCTTCGACCGGAATTTGAACGGCGTGGCATCGGTCGGGCTTTATTTGAGGCGGTCGCGACAGAGCTGATGGAGACGAGCGCGAAAGGGTTCTACCTCACCGCACTATCTGTAAATCCAAACCGTCAATTTTACCAATTGATGGGCGGTCGTCAGGTGAATGCCCCAGATATCCAACATGGAAGCGAGTTCTACTCTCAAGTCGGTTTCGTTTGGGCAAGCTTTATCCGTTAGTTGATGACGGCAAATGGCGTGGAAGTCGGCCCGAAGCGACTTTACTTAGGGAACTGGCTCAGGTGCTCGTGGACGATTTTCCAGGTATCCTTCTCTTTGCGCAGAATCGTGGTGCCTCGGCCGCCGCCTTCCAGCGGCCTGCCGTTAAGCAGAGCCCTCCACCGAAAGTGATATATGCATCCCGCGGTATCAATCGAGCAAGAGACCCATTTGCAGTCCTCTAACCAATAACTTTCCAAAGGAAACTTCTGCCATGTTTGCTCAAAGGCCTTCCGAATCTGCTCCAGTCCGCAAAATGACCCGTCGTTGAACCAGAAAACGGCCTCGAAATGGCCCTCCCCGCATCAGGCTCGATTGTCTCGAATGGGAATGAAGAGACGCCGTTATTGGCGGGTCAGAGGTTTGCTTTCAGTGTGACCAATCTTATAATCAGGCCCGCGCTGGGCATGAACAAATGGACCGCAAGCTTTCCACGATCCTCGCGGCAGACGTCGTGGGCTATTCAGCCCTGATGGAACGCGACGAAGCGGGTACTTTTGAGCGCCTTCGTGCCGGACGTAAGGAACTGATCGAACCGGAGATCGCCCGGCATCACGGCCACATTTTCAAGCTTATGGGCGACGGGATGCTCGCCGAATTTGGCAGCGTCGTGGATGCCGTGGAATGCGCCGTTGCGCTGCAGCGCGGGCTGGCGGAAAGGAACGGGGCCGTTCCCGAGGACCAGCGGATCCAGGTCAGGATCGGGATCAATCTCGGCGAGGTGATTGTCGAGGGCGAAGACCGGTATGGAGAAGGCGTCAATGTCGCGGCTAGGCTTCAGCAGCTGGCAGACCCGGGTGGGATCTGTGTCTCGGGAAAGGTGGCCAAGGAGGTTGAGAAGAAGCTGGCCTTCGGCTTCGAGCCGATGGGCCAGCAGAAGGTGAAGAACATCGCCGAGCCGGTGCAGGCTTTCCGCATCATCCTTGAGGGACAAGCCCGACGCCGACCAGCGCGGTCATCGTTGCCGCACTGGGTTTGGGCGGCAGTGGCCATTTCCATCGTTATTATCCTCGTTCTGGGCGGCTCGGTATGGCAATTCTGGGCGACGGCGACAGCAGTCGGCAAGCCGTCCGTGGCGGTGCTGCCATTCGACAACTATGGCGGCGACGAGGCGACCGGCCGCCTCGCTGACGGTCTCACCGAGGACGTCATCACCGATCTGGCGCGGTTTCCGGAGTTTCAGGTCATCGCGCGAAACTCGACCGAGACTTACAAAGGAAAATCGGTAGATGTCCGCGAGGTCGGCAAGGCGCTCGACGTCGGCTTTGTGGTCGAAGGATCGATTGCGCGCGAGGCGGACCGGGTGCGGATCACCGCGCAGCTCATCGACACGAAGACGGCCCGCCATCTCTGGTCGCAGCGGTGGGATCGGCCGGACGAGGAGGTATTCGCCATCCAGACCGAGATCGCCGAGCAGATCGCCAACCGTCTCGGCGGCGGCGCCGGACTGATTCAGGAGACCGGCCGGATGGCGGCCCACCGCAAGGCGCCCAGCAACCTCAACGCCTACGAGCTCTATCTGCTCGGCACCGAAAGGCTGGAGCAGGTCGACCGGGCGAACCTTGAGGCGGCGCTCGGGCTGCTGACCCAGGCGGTTAAGTCCGACCCCGGGCTCGCCCGCGGCTGGATCGAGCTCCACCACACGCACGCGCTGCTCGCCAGTTTCGGGGTCGAGCCGGAGCGAAACCGGACCCTGGCCCAAGCCGCAGCCGAGCGGGCGCTTGCGCTCGACCCAAGCGACCCCGAGGCGCACGCCGTCCACGGCAGCAGTCTCGGCATGCGTGGTGATTTCGCACGGGCCGAGGCCGAGTACGAGACGGCGCTGCGTATGGCGCCGAACGCCGCAGAGATTCTGATCTTCTACATCGGCTGGACGCCGAGCTTCGGCAAGCCCGAGCGCGGCGCCGAACTAGTCGAGCGGGCGATCCGACTCGACCCGAACTATCCCGCTTGGGCGAACCGGCCCTTCGCTCTGGCCTATTTCATGGCCGGGCGCTACGAAGAGGCGGTGACGATGTTCGAGCGGCTGGGAACAGCGCGGCACAATCTCTTTAGTTGGTCGGCCCATGCAGGGGCGCTCGCCGCCGTGGGGCGGCGGGAGGAGGCGGCAGCGTTGGTCGCCCGGGCGCGCGCGACGCACCCGACTTTGACCATTGAGTCGATCGTGAACGAGCCCTTCTGGCCCGATGCCGCGCGCCAGCGCTTCGTTGAGACGATGCGCCTTGCCGGCTTTCCCGCCTGTGCCACGCCCGAGGCTCTTGCGAAGATCGAAAAGCCGCTGCGTCTACCGGAATGCGCGCCGCATTGATCTTCGAACGTCAAAATGACTGCCACTGAACGTCCAACCTGGCATTATCCGCAACGTATGCACCTCGCGCTCGGTGCTCGTTCAAGTCGACGAAACGTACGGCAGGAAACCACCCATCACGGCCCGGCGCCATCTCGTTGACGATATGAGTAGTCGTATACTTGCTGATGGCCAGAGGGGGCGATCCAGCGATAGCTCCGGCCTGCCGCGAGTGATAGGAGCGAAGATCGTCGGCCACGATGCGGATCGTCGCTCCGTATCCGGTTGACCGCCGATCAGGATGAAGCGCGGTTGTTCCATCTGCCATGCTGGGGGATCAAAATTTCAATAGGCGACGCCGCGCGCGATCGATGATGCGCTGCTGACGCTCCGATATGATTTGCTGGCTCGCCTGCATGCGGACGGTCTGCTGCAAGATCTTCAGCCTGTCCTGCATTGCCTCGAAGGCACGGCGGTGCGGCGGCGGAACGCGATTGATGACGTCCGTCTCGCCGCGCAGGATGGCGTTGCGGCCGAAGCGCTCATCGAGCGCCCGGCTGACCGCGGCGAACTCTCGGGCGACGGCGGGAGCAAGCGCGCCGGCGGCCACGGCGAGCCTGCTGTCCTTGTTGTCCATCCGCGCTGCCAGGCGGCGCAGCGCGTCGTCGGCGGCGGGCGACAAGCCGGGAATGGCGACCGCCATGCGGGCTCGCTCCTCGGTGACCGCCTGGCGCTCGGCGCCGAAGGCGCTGACATAAGCCACGCCGAGCGCGCGCAGGCGGACGGCCGCTTCCGGCACGGCCTGCAGCGCGTCCTTCCTTTCCCGGCCGGCGGCGAGCATCCGGTCGATCAGACGGTCCGAGCCGCGCAGCGCCCCATAGGCCGCGGGATCGCTGGTCACTGCCGCGGTGATGCGCTCGGCCGCAAAGCCCTTGACGATTAGCGCCTCTACTCTGTCGACGACGCCGGCCGGATCGCGCCAGATGCGCTTCGCGGTTTCGGAGAGCGCCACGCGGGGATGGCGATAATGCGCGACTGAGAGCGCCCGTGTTCGCGCTTCCTCGTCCACAGGCGTTTTGAACTCGGTGACGGCGGCAAGCATCGGCAGCACGGCGCTTACCTCCTGCCCGAAGCCGGCACGGGCGCCGGCGACGATCCGCGACCGGTTCTTCCGCTCGGCAAGATGCTGTTCTCCGGCGAAGCGGCGGACGGCCTCGAAGAACCGCGTGAGCTGCCCGCGCCGGACATCGGTGAGGCCTTCCGGCATGCGCTCGGCGATGTTGCGCGTGGCAATCGCGTCGGCCTCCGGCGTGAAGGCGCTCCAGCCGAAGCGGGCGGTCAAAGCATCGCTGACGGCCTTGATCTCCTGTACCACCGAGCGATCCTCTGCGGCGAAGGCAAAGGCGTTCCTGTACGCGTCGTCTCCCCCCTTCTTGCGCACCGCCTCGATCTCGACGAGACGCGCCATAGCCCGTTTCGACAGCGCCGGGACCGACAGGGACATATGAGCGCGCCTGTGCTGCTCGCGGACGCCAAAGCGCTCGGCGTTTCTGCGGAACTCGGTCGCGTGGGCGCGGGCCAAAGGTAGCAACTCCTCCACCGCCGCCGTCGCGGCGCGACGCTCGTTGCGTGCGGCCCGTCCGTCGACCATGCGGTCCGACCCGCGCAGCCGTCCAAGCCGCTCCGGTGCTTTGCCGAGATCGTCGGCAAGCTTGCGGGGTTCGATGGCGGCTTCCGAGGCAAGCGCGTTCAACTGTTCAAGCGCCACATCGGGATCACGATAGATCCTTTCGAGCAGCCGCCGGAGAATCTTCTCCCGCTCCCTCCATCGGGGCGACGAAAGCTGCGCAAGACGCGCATCCTCATCGATGCTCCGTGCGAGCTGCGTGGTGGGCGGGATCAGATAACGGCCTTTGGTCGGGATTCCCTGCCAAGACGGTTCGGTCCGGTCCTCGCTGTAGGAAACGCGCCGCTCCCGTTCGATCGCGAAGCCGAGCGCCATGCTCGCCCGCTCCCAGAGCTTCGCCAGCATCTCCCTCTTCTCGACAATCCAGGTCAGCCGCCGCGAAACGCCCTCCTCTATGTCCGCCGCGACCTCGGCGAGCGTGTCGATGCCGCGGCGCCGCGCGAAGTCCTGTGCATGCGCCCGATAACCGGCCTCGCTCTCGAAATCGAGCGTGGTGGTCTTGGCGCCGGATCGTCCGAGACGCTCGACAAGGTCAATGAACAGCTCCGGCCGGTGGCTCTCGCCCTCGATCCGCTCCCGGCGGGCGTCTGCGGTTTCGATGTGCCTGAAGGTCCAGACATTGCGATCGACTTCCCGTTGCTCGAAACGCTTTTGGCCCGTCAACTCATCGACGACGGGAACCCTGATCTTGACCTTCTCGACGCCGTCCTTTCGCAGCGTGACCGTATCGCCTTGAGCAACGCCCGTCTCCTCGAGCGCCTTCGGCAGGCTGACGCCCCAGAGCCGATGGACGGTTCCGTCGTCCGTCCGAATGTCGGCATAGGGGCTCTCGCCCGCATCCTCGTCTGTGGGTCGGAACTTCGCCATCCCCTCTTTGACCAGTTCGCCGGTGATGCCGAGGGCATAATCGACGCGCGGCTTGCGTCCCCATTCCGGCTTCGCTTCGAAGTCCTCTGTCGCCGCATATAGATCGGCGCGGTCGCGATGTCTGGTCATCGCCACATAGGTCAGATGCTGGTCCATCATGGCGGTGGCTAGCACGAAGGTCCGGTCGACAGTGGCGCCCTGCGATTTATGAATTGTCGCGGCATAGCCGTGATCGACATTGCGATAGCTGGCCTCGCTGATGACGACGTCACGGCCATTGTCGAGATGAACCGACAGCAACGCGTCGCCGCGTCTGTCACCGGTGGAAACGACCGTACCGAGCATGCCGTTCTTGACGTATTGCGGACCAAGATGCCGTGCGCGCGGCTCGACGAAACGGGCGTTCTCGAGGAAGATGATGCGGTCGCCGGCGGCAAATTCGCGCAAGCCTCGCGCCGTCTGGAACTCGCGCGCGCCTGTCAGCGCGCCCTCCTCGACCATCACGCTGCGCAAGGCCTCGTTCAGCTTGCGGACGTCGTCATTGGTGTGGGCGAGTACCAGAAGCTCGTCGCCGCGAAGCCGAACTTCATTTCCGCCGAAGACAGAGCTCTCGATCGCCTGTTTGCGCGCATCGGCCCAATCGGCAACGATGCGACCGATGATTTCCTCGCGCGTTTCCGCCTCGACAATACGGCCATTCCGGGAATAGGTATCGAGGCCCTCTTCGATCTTACCGCGGGCGAACAATCGAGAGGCATCGCGCGCCCACGCATCGCGCTGCCGCCGCACGCCGGCCAGTTCGGCAAAGCCGACGCGCTCCGAAATCGCCCGGAATGCGGCACCGGCCTGGATCGGCTGCAGCTGCATGGCGTCGCCGACCAGCACCGCTTTCGCGCCGGCGTCTTCCACCGCAGGACGCGCGCCATCTGCTGCGACGACACCATCCCGGCCTCTTCGATGACCAGCACGTCGCCACGCTGAAGCAGATCGCGTCCGCTCGCCCAGCCCAGTTCCCAGGATGCCAGCGTGCGCGACCTGATGCCGGAACTGTCTTCCAGCCCTTCGGCCGCCTTGCCGGCCAGCGCCGCACCGAAGACCCGCCGGTTCTCGCTCTCCCAGGCGAGGCGCACGGCGGCAAGCAAGGTCGACTTGCCAGCGCCGGCAAGGCCGACGACGGCGGCAATACCACTGTCGCCGGTGATTTGATGGACCGCATCGACCTGTTCCGCATCGAGCTTGAAGGGCTTTTCGGCATCAGCCGTTTCGATGCTTCGGACGGCTGCGGCGACCTGCGCGTCAGATGCGCCGAAACCCCTGCGCTCCGACAAAACTCGAGCGGACTCTGCCATCTCATATTCGAGGCGCAGCATCTCCCGTGTCGTGAACACCGCCGGCTCCGACGCCTTGCCGGTCTCACCGTCGAACTGCTGCGGCTTGAGCGTGACCAACTCGTCCGACGCGATCAGCCGCGCCCGGACATTGGCGAAATCGACCGGATCGTCGACATAACGGTGCAGCGCCCTGGCGATGTCGCGCTCGTCGAAAGTGGAGCGTTCATTGCCGAGCTGCTTTAAGAGAAGCTCAGGCTCGGCGAGCAGCCGGTCGGCCATCTCCTGACGGCGGGCGAGATCGGCCGGCGCGAAATACATCTCGACGCCCTTGCGGGCGAGCGCCGCCTTCTGCGGTCCGAGATGCCTCTGCGCGATGCCGTCGAGACCCCGCTCGGCATAACAGCAGCCGTCGAGGCGGATCTCGTGGCCAGCAAGCGCCAGATGCCGGTTGGCGGTGTCCGCCCAGGCGATCTTCCACGCTTTCATCGTTTCCTTGTCGCCGGCCCAGAGCTTGTAGACGATCTTGCCGTTCGGCCGCCCGGGCGTGACGACGCGCAGCGGCTCGCCGTCCTCGCCCACAACCGGCACCTTCTTTGGCCCAAAACCGTCTTCGGTCAGCGGCCTCAGCGCCGTCATCAGATGGATGTGCGGATTGCCGTCCTTGTCGTGATAGACCCAGTCGGCCAGCATTCCCTTCGACGTGAAATTGTCGCGAACGAATTCACGCACCAGCGCGATGTTCTCCGCCCGCGTCAGCTCCTGCGGCAGGGCGATGATCAGCTCACGCGCAAGCTGTGCGTCCGCCCGGTTCTCGAAGGCGTCGACCGCATTCCAGAACGCCTCGCTTGCCTTGGCGACACATTGCCCGTCGATCGCCGCCTTCAGCCAGGCCGGGATCTGGCCGGGCAACGCCAGTTCCTCATGCACCAGTTCCCGCGATCCGCCGCGGTAGCTGAAAGACGTCCCAGCCTGCTCGTCGAGCATTCGGGTGCGATGGCGATAGGCGGCGGCCGAGACGATGCTGCGTCCCGCACCCCTGCCGATCACCTGTGCTCTGACGAACATGATCGCCACTGATGTCTCCGGACTTGCCCAGGCACGTCGCGCCAGCGACGTATATTGCGCCCTCAAACCGATCCGCCTGCCAAGGCTGATGCCGCTTTTCGGTTGCAGGCTAGCCTATTTAACTATCTTATTCTAGATAGTATAATCCGCGTCGTGGAGATTGCTCGAACCCGGAAAGGACATTGGAATGGCCGCAAAATCATCGATCGCCGACATTGATGCCCAGATCGACAGGCTGCGCGAACGCAGACGCATGCTGATCGTCAAATCCGCCGAGCGCTTTGCGCGGGCGGCGATTAGGTCGGGGCTGGCGGAACTGGAACTCGCCGACGACGAGATTGAACGGATCGTCGAAGAGGTCGCGGCGCGGTTTCGCAAAGGGCAGAACAACGGGGTGTCTGACGCAGCGGGTTTGCCGCCTCGACCAGCAACTGGCGGGACTGGAACGGCGGCGGAGGGTTCTCATGACGGCTGAGCGCAAGCGTTTGTCGCGGGAGAAGTTCCGGCTCGGCGGCATCGTCGTCAAGGCAGGACTGACGCAGGCCGACCGCGCGTTCCTGCTCGGCGGTTTGCTGGAATTGGCACGAGTCGCTCCGGACTCCTCCGAGCATCGGCGCCTGCGCGAGATCGGCGAACGGGCGTTCAGGGCCTCGCCGTTGGATCTGGCCTCCTCGCCGATCGGGGAGACGGCGGAATGGCTTTGAAAGGCAAACCGCATCCGAGCCTGCTGCTCGTTCTGGTGCCGATCGTCGTCACCGCCTATGCCGTCTATGTCGTCGGCTGGCACTGGCCGGCGCTCGCCGGCGGCCTGATGGGGGAAACGCAATACTGGTTCCTGCGGGCTTCACCCCTACCAGCATTGTGGTTCGGACCGCTGGCAGGCTTGCTGAGCGTATGGGCGCTGCCCTTGCACCGGCGCAGGCCGGTGGCAATGGCAAGCCTTGCCTGCTTTCTGGCCGTGGCCGGATATTACGCGCTGCGGGAGTTTGGCCGCCTCGCCCCGCCCGTTGAGAGCGGTGCAGTTTCGTGGGACCGGGCGCTTTCCCATCTCGACGTGGTCGCCGTTACCGGCGCGTTCGCTGGCTTCATGGCGGTGGCGATGGCCGCGCGCATTTCGACCCTCGTGCCCGAGCCGGTGAAGCGCGCCAAGCGCGGCACCTTCGGCGATGCGGACTGGCTGCCGATGACGGCCGCCGGAAAGCTGTTTCCGCCGGAAGGCGAGATCGTTGTCGGTGAGCGCTACCGCGTCGACAAGGATATCGTCCATGCACTGCCCTTCGATCCGAATGATCGCAGCACTTGGGGAAGGGGCGGCAAAGCCCCTTTGCTCACTTACAAGCTCGACTTCGACTCCACCCATATGCTCTTCTTCGCCGGGTCAGGTGGCTACAAAACCACGAGCAACGTAGTTCCGACAGCGCTGCGCTATACCGGTCCACTGATCTGCCTCGACCCGTCGACCGAGGTCGCGCCGATGGTGGTCGAGCACCGAGCCCGCGTTCTTGGGCGCGAGGTGATGGTGCTCGATCCGACGAACCCGACTATGGGATTTAATGTGCTCGACGGGATCGAGGCGTCGAAGAGACAAGAAGAGGACATTGTCGGCCTTGCGCATATGCTGCTGTCGGAAAGCGCGCGCTTCGAAAGCTCGAGCAGCGCCTACTTCCAGAACCAGGCCCACAATCTACTGACAGGCTTGCTCGCCCATGTCATGCTCTCGCCGGACTTTGAGGGGCGGCGCAACTTACGCAGTCTCCGGCAAATCGTCTCGGAACCTGAGCCATCGGTGCTCGCCATGCTGCGCGACATTCAGGAGCACTCGCACTCTGCCTTCATCCGCGAAACGCTCGGCGTCTTCACCAATATGACCGAGCAGACGTTCAGCGGCGTCTATTCGACCGCCTCGAAAGACACGCAGTGGCTATCGCTCGACAATTACGCCGCGCTCGTCTGCGGCAGTGCCTTCAAGTCGAGCGACATCGTAACAGCCAAGAAGGACGTGTTTCTGAATATCCCGGCAACGATCCTGCGCTCCTATCCAGGGATCGGCCGCGTCATCATCGGCTCGCTGATCAATGCCATGGTCCAGGCCGATGGTGCATTCCAGCGCCGGGCGCTCTTCATGCTCGATGAGGTCGATCTGCTCGGCTACATGCGGATGCTGGAAGAGGCCCGCGACCGCGGCCGAAAGTATGGCATCACCATGATGCTGATGTACCAGTCGGTCGGGCAGTTGGAGCGGCATTTCGGCAAGGATGGCGCGACATCCTGGATCGATGGCTGCGCTTTCGCCTCCTATGCCGCGATCAAGGCGCTCGACACGGCGCGCAACGTCTCGGCGCAATGCGGCGAGATGACGGTCGAGGTGAAGGGAAGCTCCCACAACATCGGCTGGGGCATGAAGAACAGCGCCTCGCGCAAATCCGAAAGCGTCAGCTATCAGCGCCGGCCGCTGATCATGCCGCACGAGATTACCCAGTCGATGCGCAAGGACGAGCAGATCATCATAGTCCAGGGCCATAGCCCGATCCGCTGCGGACGCGCGATCTACTTCCGCCGCAGGGACATGGACGAGGCGGCCAAGGCCAACCGTTTCGTACGCAACTAGACAAGGATGAGCAGCGGGCTGCGACCAGGACCGGCCCGAGCCTTTTGCAGGGAGGGATTGCGTGCGATAAGGGCATCGAAGGAACGCAAAACAGGGGCATTAGAGACGGTGGCCAACGAACACGACGAGTTTCTTTATGACGAAGTGACCGGCGAATGGCGGCCGGCGTCGAAGATGACAGTAGCAGCAGATGCCGGCGAGCTCATCGTTCGGGATGCGGGCGGCAATGTCCTTGCCGACGGAGATTCCGTCACCCTCATCAAGGAGCTGAGGGTCAAGGGTGCCAACCAGACATTGAAGCAGGGCACCGTCATCAGGTCGATCCGCCTGACAGGCAACTCCCAGGAGATCGACTGCCGCTATGAGGGGATCAGGGGTCTCGTCCTGCGAGCCGAATTCGTGCGTAAACGTTGAAGCGCAACGGGTGCAATGCCGTTGATCGCCGCGGTAGGACTATCCAAGACATAAAAGCCGTTGGACGCTAGAGCCGGAAGACGCGATTCTCGACCCATGCTCGTCCAACCCTACCAGCATCACATCGAACGCACTGACGCCCCGAAGAACATGGCTCGCTTTTACGCAATGGACATCTCGACTACGCTTTTCGGGAAGGCCAGTCTGACGCGACGTTAGGGACGCATCGGGACGGCTGGACGGGCGATGGTGCATCATTTCGACAGGGAAGAGGACGCGGTCCTTCTTTTCCTCCAACTGCTAAGGAAGAATCGGGCCCGAGGATACAGGACCAGACCAAAGGCGAGCAAGAGAGCGCATGTTGATATACGGTGGAGAGGCGACTGGAATCGGAGCTTCAACCCAATGCACCGGTCGATCCGACGTGTTGGGCCATGGCGAGAGGAACGCCAACCTCAGAAGGGAGGCTCCTGGCTGACGTGTCCGTCTTGTTCTGCCCAGATCAACTCGCGTTCTGCAAGCGTCAGTTCCAGTTCGGCCGCGATCTGGCGGGCCTCGGTCGGGTCAGGGGCATTCCGTAGCTCGACGCGCAATTCTTCAATGTGTTGTTCCCTCGTCATCGTCGCCATCTCCTTGGATACTGTGAAAGATGACGCCCGGGGTCGTGAGGAGTGGACCGGGTCAAGGATCGCGAAGCGACCGCGAGCGGCGGCGAGTGGGGAACCGATTTTCTGACGACGCCCTCCTGGGCGGCGCCGGAAAATTGGGGGGAACCGCTCGTCCTTGAGGCGGTGCGAGCCCCTCATGGCACAGTTGGCGTTCCTGAGCAGACAGACTTTCCTTTCGTTTGGCAGGAGTGAGGAACGGGCGGGGGCTCGATGCCCGCGCCCGTTTCCCCTTCGGCGCTTAACGAGGAGGCGCGCCGCCGCAGTTTCTCCGGATAACGCAAGCGTGCGTCGGCCCCGATTGCTCGGGGCCGACGGTTGCCTCAGTTGGGGTTGTTCCAGAGGATCACCTTCCGGCTCGGATCGCCGCCGGGAGCCGGAGCGAGGTTGCCGAAGATCACCCCGACCTCCGGGGCCTCCAGTTTGACTGAGAGGTATTCTTCGCCGGTCTGGCGGGCGATGCGCTTCCAGGCCGCGCCGATCTCGAATCCCGTGCGGCGGTGGACGACGCGGTAGTCGGGGGCTTCTTCGCTCGCCTTGTTGGCGTTCGGGATGATGGCGATCGGGGCGTTGACGCGGATGGTGGCGAAGAGGCCTTCGAGGCTGCCGTCGCTCTTCTGCGTCAGGGTTGCGATTGTGGTCGCCATGGTACTGTCTCCTTCGGTTGCTCGGGACCATTCCCGATGGCGCGCAAAGAGGCGGCCGATCTGCTGCGGTCATCTCGGCGAAAATTCCACAGAATTCGATTTTTCGCCGAAATGGGCGCGCTTTCACCCCGCTTCGGGAGGGAAAGCAGCCGGCGCCTGTGTGAAAAGAACTGAAAAATTGAATTTTGTGGAATTTTCGCCGAGACGTACCCCTTTAGGGGTTGACCGCAAAAGCAGGCGGTCGGCTAAAGGGCGCCCCAGAAATGGGAATGGATTAGTGCAACCGAAGCCGGCAACAGACCACTCCAGCGATCCGGTCAAGCACTGCAAAGGCCGTCAGCACCTGCTATGTGGATACACCGCCCGGTACAATGTCCTTTTCGTCCATCCCTGCCAGTTGGCGCGAGCGAGCGGGCGCGCTCCGCTGCTGCTACATCTCTCGGGCGACGTGGGGCTGCGGCTGTGACCGCATCACCGGCAGACCAAGTATCAATCTCGTGAAGCTGGCCGGCGCCGACATTGACCAGGCGATCTTCGACAGTCCTGCCCGCCGTACGGTATCGGCATGGCCGCAATCCTCAGCATGAGGGCGTCGCTGAAATGGCCGAGGGCTTTTGCGTCCGGCTTGATATACCAAGCGCCGCGAAGACCTTTGCAGCGCAAGCAGACATTGCAAAGCGCGCGGCAGAGGGTGCATTCCGGGCGCATCTTCGTCAGGAAGCCCCACACATTTAGGAGAACTCATGTTTGACCATGTCAAATTCGGCGTCAGCGACTACGCAGCGAGCAAAGCGTTCTTCCTCAAGGCACTCGAACCGCTCGGCGTGGCCGTAGTCTCGGAGGGTCTGCCGACGTACGGTGTCGAGCTTAGCCCAAAGGGCAAGGCTTCATTGTGCCTGTACCAAACCGAGGAGAAGCCGGCGCATCTTCACTTGGCGTTCACGGCCGAGACCCGGCAGCAAGTCGAAGCTTTCTATCGCGCGGCTCTCGAGGCGGGTGGCAAAGACAATGGTGCCCCTGGTCTGCGCCCGCACTACCACGCGAACTACTATGCAGCTTTCGTCATTGGTCCGGACGGGCACAACATCGAAGTGGTTTGCCACGTACCTGAGGCCTAATCCTGCCATCGAGAGGCATCCACAAGGGCGCTTTGCCTACCTGCGGCCGCCCTCTGCGGCGAAGGAGCTTTCGACCGCGCCTAATCGAGGCCGGCACCTTCGCGCGTACTGATGTGTCGAGCTAAACTATCGCTATCTAACCGGCCTTAGGTGGCCGGGATACCCTCGCCCTAACCCTCAATACCTCCACTTAGGAGCGCGCTTTGCGTTGTGAAGCAACTCGCGAGCCGTGGCGAACCGGCCGAAGAGACGGGTCAAGCGCCGTTTTTCTTCCTCGCACAAGTTTTGCCCCCGGCAAAACTCCGTTACTGACCACATTTTGGTTGCAGCCTCTGTGACTACAGCTTGCGGCTGAATGCGCTCCATAGAAATCCTCCATCCCATGACGCGGGAACAATAACTAAGGCTATTTTAGTCACCAATAAACTAAGACATGTGCTGAGGATTTTTTTCGCAGCTGGCTTTCGGAAATAATACAACGGCAACCGCCCAGTTTCCACAATACAGGAGAGCATCCGCTTGACCGCCAAGGCTGCGAGAGGAGGACGGGCCGTCCCGCTAAGAGAGATAGAAGCGGGCTTTCAACCCAGGCTTCCTTTGTGGTCGCGACACACCGGACTCTAGCCCTGCAGCCGGCTGGCCGCTTTGTCGGCAGCGTCGCGGTCGTTGCCGTGCTGTTTGCTGATGCGGCGTGCATCTGCAGCAGCGATGCCGTGCTTCCACGCGAAGTAGTCGACCTCGTATTTCTGGCTACCCGATACCAGTCGGCGGTCAGCTGCCGTCTTAGTCTTGTCGTCTGCCATCTAAGGCCTCCTTCCGTTGACTGACGAACAACGCAGACGGGAATCGCAGGTTCCTCGCCTCGTGCCATCACGACCATCACGCTTCAACCCAAACACATCGGCGCGCTCGAGCGCGGGCGCGATAAGGGGCTGACGTGTGACATTTGAAAGCGTGTAAACAGGAGAGTTTGAATGTAGGTGCCGCGATCGGCTTTGGCGGGGCAGTCTTCGCCGAACAGCAGCTCGGAATGCGGGTCGAGCTTTCGGCTGCCCCAGTTCTGCTTGCTTTCTCGGCACTGGTTGGTCTCGCTTTTTGGCCTTTATCCGGCGATCCGCGCATCGCAAAAGTCGCCATTGGAAGCACTGCGTTGTGAATAAAGCATGTGACCAGTAATCCGCACTCCGGCGCTCACAAAGAACGGCGGTGGTATTGCTATGTGGTGCCCTTGGCGAACTGAGTGGACACAATGTGCCGCTGGAAGAGCACGAAAAGGATAACGACTGGCACGATCGAGATGAACGCACCTGCCAAAACGAGTCCCCAATCACCCTGCACACCCCCGAACGAACGACGTAGGCTGAGAAGCCCGACTTGGACCGTCAGCGCTTCTGGTGGGCTGGTGATGAGGACGAGGGGCCAAAAGAAGTCGTTCCAGGCGCCTTGAAACGCAAGAATCGCGTTGACCAGCAAGGCCGGCTTGGCGTTTGGCAGAACGATCTTGTACAACACTTGAAAACGGCTGGCACCGTCGACGATTGCAGCTTCCTCTATCTCTCTTGGAAAACCCTCGAAAAACTGTTTCATCAAGAGGACGTTGGCTGAGGCGACGAAAACGACGATTACGCTCCAGGGTGTGTTCAGAAGCGACAGATCCCTGAAAATCAAATAGTTTGACACGAAGGTCACTTGCGCCGGAATCGTCATGGAGAAGAGTGCTGCTGCAAACAGTAAGCGGCTGCCCCTGAATTTGAGCCGCGCGAGCGCATACCCCGCAAGGCTAGCGACGACGAGCGTCAGGACCAGCCGCCCAGTTGCGATTGCAAGACTATTGCCCAGCCAGCTTCCAAGCAGGCTCTTCCCGGTCTGCAAGTCAGCCGTCTCGCTGATCACCCTCCGGTAGTTGTTGAAGATCAACCCGAAAGCGCCTGGTGTGATATTGTCCCAGCTCAGCAAACGTCCGCGACGCTCGGTTCGGGATGGTGAAATCGGACTGTCGATAAGCGTTTGAGAGGTCGGACCGGTGAGATTGAGGGGCGTACGTTCGATCCAGGGGCCATTCTGGCGGTCGGTGCGGTAGGTGATCTCATAGACGAATGTCCGCGTCTGCCAACCCTGCCGAATTCCGCTCTCGTCACGAGCCTGCATCGTCGCCGAACTGGAATTTATCAATGCGATTGACGCATAATCCGCCGCATAATGCCGCATGAGCGCAGCGGCGATACCCGAGCCCGGGCGGCGGCGAGGAATCTCGGCTCTGGGTTCAACAATCGTCGCATCGGCGGGTGCCGCGTACATCACGCTGAAGTCAACTTTGGCGCCGGGAGCAAGCCCTCCCCACAAAGCGTCACCCGCACCCTCCTGCCCCAAGCGAGCAGCGGCGATCCATGCGGCCGGATTGAGTTGATCGAAATAGAAGCGGAGCGGTCTCTCGAGTGGATCGACCTTCAAGCTCGCTATAAAGGCAAGAACGAATGTCCCCGCCATGATGGTCGCGACCGCAAGAAAGGCCAGATATACCCAGGCACGCGCCGCAAGCTGCCGCCGACGAAGCGCGCCAGCCGGCAAACGGCGGCGCGAGGGCGAGACTTCGTCAGCCGGCGTGCTCGCCATCATTCGCCCTTTTCCTTCACGCCGACCGATTTTTGCACGTAGACGGCTGCGATTGTAAGAATGCCAAGGACGAGGGCCGCAGCACTTGCCATACCGATTCTCGAAGAGGCGCCTGCTGGAAAGGCGTTCTCATAAACGTAATAGGCAAGCGTTACTCGACTTGCGAGGGGAGCCGCATCTCCCAGAATCGCGACCTGGTCGAACATTTGTAGGGTACCAATGACGCCCATCGTCACGACGGCAAAGGTTACCGGCCTGAGCGCCGGCACGGTTATGTGGCGCAAGCGCTGGAAAGCGTTGGCTCCGTCGACCTGGGCCGCGTCGTATAAGCTGCTCGGGATCGACTGCAGGCCCGCCAGGAACAACAACATCAGCGTCGGGACCGTCGTAAAAACGTTCATCAACGCCACGGACCAGAGCGTGACCGGCATGAAAAGGAAATGGCGCTGCGTATTTAGCCAGGAAATAGGCAGATTGTTGTCGAAAACAGATAGCAACCCCGCGAGCGCACAGGAAACAGCAAGGGCCAGTGCGCCGACGGCGGCGACGAGCAGAAAGAATGGATCGAAGATCGAAACACCTTCGTAGCTGCGTCGCGCGTTGAGGACGAGCGCGCCCTGCAGAGCAGCCATGCCCCCGAGGAACAAAAGGATGTGCTGGCGATAAGCAAGCCCGACGCTGACGATTGCGGTCATGAAGCCATTTCTCTGAAAGAGCCACAGGAAGATAAGCGTCATGGCCGCACTGGACATGATCGATGGCAGGTAAAGCACCGTCCGGATGAGTCCTTTCGCCCGGACGGCTTGGTTCACGAGAACCGCCAGAGCAAGTGCGAGCACGGTTTGGGTTGTTGTGACGATGAGTGAGAAGCCGATAGTGTTGCGCAAGGCGAGGAGGAAAAGTTCGTCGTAGACCAGTGCAGTGTAATTGGACATCCCCACAAAGCTTGGAGCCTCGAACAAGTCGAAATCGGTAAAGCTGTAGTAAGCTGTCCGAACAATCGCGTAGACGAAAAACAGCATCATCGAGATTGTAAAGGGCAATACGAAGAGCCAGCCGCTTCTCTCTTCTGAGCTTGCTCGTGACATGCGTGCTCCTCCCACGGGCGCCTGCTTCCGCGTTCTCTAACCGTTGCTGGGTGGAGAGCAACTTACTTGGCGAACATCCGGTCAAAGGCGCTTTGTGCCATGCGCAAAGCTGTGCCCGCATCCTCCTCCCCGAGGATGACAGAATTGAGCGCAGCATTGATCGGCTGCATCCAACTCCCTCCGACGTCTCCGAACACATACGGCGTAACGTGATCGTCCGAGAGGCCTTTAAGGACCACTCGGCTTGCGATCTGTTCAGGCTGGCCGCCCCGCAGCCACGGGTTGTCAGTCAGACTAATCCGGCTCGGGAGCGCCAGCCCCTGCTCCAAAACCCACTGCTGGGCCTCCTCGGTGGTTAGGAGCTCGGCGACTTTTGCAGCAGCCTTACTGACCTTCGAAGCCGCGTTGACGGTCCAACCGACGGAGAAGACGACATTGCCTCGTTTGCCGCTTTCAGGGTCTTTCGGCATCCGGACAGTGCCGAGATTCATGTTTGGAGCACTATCGCGCAACGCGCTGAGGATCCAAGCACCTTCTATCGCGACGGCAGCCCGCTCGGACGCCAAGCAGCCGCCAGTCCAGCTGTGCCCCGCGTCGGCGGCCATAACGGCGGCCCCGGACTTCACGAGGCCAGTATAGAAATCGAACGCCCGACGGAAGCGCTCATCCAGTACGGTTTTTCCCCGAGTATCAAAGGGCGACCAGCCTGTAGACAATGCAAAGGCGCCGAACCGGGCATATTCCGGAACAACACAGAGACCATCGACCTCCGGAAGCGACTTGTGCACGGCCACTAATTTGTCTTGGAGTGTCGTCCACGTGTCGTCGTCGCTCGGATAGTCGACTCCGGCGTCGTCGAAGATGTCCTTGTTGAAGTGTATGGCCAGCGTATTGAAGTCCTTGGGGATTGAGTAAAGCTTGCCATCGTAGGTGAAGGCAGCGAGGAGATTGGCTGCAAAACCAGAAACGTCGTTTGTTATCGGTGCGGCTTGACCGGCGCTGAATACCGATCGTGCCCAAAAGGTATCGACGTAAAAAAGGTCTGGGGCGGTGCCCGCCGACAGGCTGTTGATGATGAATTGCGAATAGTCGCCATCAACAGGCTCGTACTTTACCCTGATTTCCTCTTTCGCGAGCTTCTCGGCAAGAACGTTCGTCAATAACCCATTGACAATGGCTACCTCGGACCCACCCCAGCCGGATATCCGCACAGTCTCCTCAGCGGACGCCGGCAAGCCAAGGAGCATGGTCGCTGCGACGAGAGCTCCGGGACGGAACAGCATATCGGTCCTCCCTCCGATCAGACCACGTAACAGAGCGGCAGGTACGGGACAAAGGCGTCCCGCTTTTCAGGAGGTAGATAGCTTCGTAAGTGGAAAGGTCGAGCGGCGGATCCAAGACGAGCGAGAGCTCGACGGGTCAGGGATTTGAGAACTCGCGCTGCCATGTTGCGAAGACTATACGCAGGGGGTGGCGAAGCGCGCTGCCTTAGCGAAAGCAAGGGCGAGCCTACAGTCCGCTCATGGCGCACCCGTGCCGTCTGTTGGCTGTTGACCTGACGGATCGTTGCCACTCCCCTAGACGGTATTCGAACTGCCGACCCCAACGGCCGGAAGCTGTTAAAATTCAGTTGTAAGATCGGCGGGCGTTGCCTGGATTTCGGCCTTTCCTTCCACCCCGGTGGCGGCGCGTTCGACAAGTTTTTGCGTTCTTGGGGCGACTATATCTCCCATGGTGGCGTTGTTCGGTCCCGGATCGTATACGGCTGCCTGCCTCTTCCTTCCGAATAGGCCGAAAGAAGCCCGGATCGTTGCGATCCGGGCTTAATCAATGTTCAAACTGTATTCTAATGCAATATCAAGCACCGACACCGCAATACCTCCTCCCCCTCGCCAATACAGCAAGTTCTTAGGGCAATTCGGGAAAGATGGGCCGTTGCAGCAAGGATATTATCCAAAAGTCGTAGAGAGACAATAAAAAATAATGGGTTTGTGGTTTAATCATACTTTATATACGCTGAGCGCGCTGGCACGTTACACGGCCTCACGCTCCAAGTGCCGATACTGCATGACCATTCTCGCCGCCGTTTGAGGCGCTTTCTGAAAGCGCCCGGTTTATCTCGCCCCGCAGCCTGTCCAGCTCAATGAAGTGATCGGCTTCGCGGCGCAGTGCGTCTGAAATCATTGGTGGCCGGGTCGCCATGGTCGACACTACCGAGACCTTGCACCCACTGCGTTGCAACGCCACGACAAGACTCGTGAAGTTGCCATCGCCTGAGAAAATCACGAGATGATCGGCCGTCTTCGACATCTCGAGGGCGTCGATCGCTAGCTCCACATCCATGTTGCCCTTGACCTTGCGACGTCCGAGCGAGTCGGTGAATTCTCTGACAGGTTTGGTCACCACCTGGTATCCGTTGTAGTCGAGCCAGTCGATCAGCGGCCGGATTGTAGCCGTTTCCTGGTCCTCTACCAGCGCGCAATAGTAATTGGCACGGAGCAGATAAGCGCGCTTGCGAAAAGCCTCGAGCAGCTTGCGGTAATCAATGTCGAAGCCGAGCGCCTTCGCGGCGGCAAACAGATTGGCGCCGTCGATGAGGAGCGCGATCTTCTCCCGCTGATCGAACATGGCCGCTCTCTCCCGCCGCAGGGCTGGGCTCCGGAACCAAGCAATCAACTTGCTCTGCGGTACAGTCTCCCGAGGAGCACTATACGCGAATAGGGCACCACTTGCGCATAGTCCGTTCGGCTCATCCTCCCCGCCCCACCCCGCGCGGAGCACACCGGGGAGTAGCCAATCTAATCTATCCCGAGACTGATGCTGCCCTGCAGGAGATACTTCGCGCCAAGCTCCCTGCTGACTTTTTCGGACCGGGACCGTGTGTCCTGATGCTCGGAAGAGGTGCGCGCGACCAAGAGGAGGTTTCGCGCGTGGGAGAGGTCGCTGATGATGTCTTCCGTCAGTCCTACGGTCCCACCTCGCGCTCCGCTGAGATTGTTGAACGGGAGCACGACATGCGAGGGTCACCTCATCGCTGATCAGGCGAGGTTGTTGCGGCCAGGCAGGGATACCAAGGGCAGCAGAGGCGGCAGCGGTGGCGGCCAGAACCGCTCCCATTGCGGGACCGGTCCAGCGATGCCGCGCCAACCGGCTCGAGGGCTTTTCAGGTTTTGACCGAAGCATATCCGGCGTTTGCGAAGTAATTGCTGCATTCGTCGCGCTGGAGTGAGGGGACAAGGTTGCCGAGGTATTGCCATGTCTGATCGAGGGTTCGCTTCTGTGCCGCCCGCGGCTCTTCGAGCGCCATTTTCCGCGTTACGCCGTCGCGATCGCCATGAAAAGTCGCTGACATGCTGGATGAATTCGTCGCCATCAGCGGCTGCATCGGCAGCTTTCAGTACTCGGTGATTAGTCCTCGCAGGGCCAAACCTTGCTCAATGCCAGAGGGATCAGCAAGGCGCCTGACCTATGTCTCTCCTCTGGATTAGTGTTGACCCATTTACAGACGACGTCGCGGACTTGCCCATAAGTCACGTCCCTGGCTGGGCAATAATCGACTGGAGGACCCACCGTGGCATATGCGTCCATAATCCCGTCGACGTACGCCAGTGCTATGGCAGGGTCATTTTCGCACCACCGATTGATGTCATTGCCGTTAGACGCCTGAGCATCGGACGCAGCTGTCATCAGACCATAGCAAGGTTTGCGACCTTCATTGTACACCTCGGCTGCACCCTTGCTCGGCTCCAGCCGGCTGCAGAATTTTCGAGATGAGTTCTGCTCTGAAATAAAAGTACCGGCTGTTTTTATGTAAATTGTGAGCATTTCCAAGAAATGTAGAACCTAAACATCTCATATGGATACCATCTAAGGGTGCCATTCAATAATATAGCAATCTATATAGGGCGGCGATAATCATCTTTCTGCTCAATCGTCACAAGCCAATAGCAGACAGGTCCGAAGCGGCAGGGAGGCCGGCATCTTGAAGGCGCTATCCATCATCGGCTTGCGATGCGAGCTTAGATTCGCGCTCGAAAAATCCGAGGCATTTGTGGTGCCATTCAATCATTCCCGGTGCGACCGAAGTGTCTATCCCCTTCGCTGCTCTTCACGGACGCGCCTGTGTCGTCCCGCCGCTCCTGCAGGTCAATGATCAGACGAGCGAGGAGCGACGTCGGCGATATCAGCGCCCCGGAGATTACAAGCGTGCGCTGGCGCTTTCATCTTTTATCGGCTCGAAGCTTCAGAAAGGACGGATGTGCTGAGACCGCGACAGGCGCCAGCTAGGCCCATTTTGGCCCCGAAGCCTAGCTCGATGCGAAGGTACTCTCAGGCGACGGAACCATTGAGGACCCTATGGTGGGCGCCTCATCGCGCGGGTGCGGAACCCACTTCCGCGCCAGCATTTGTGGCACGCCGATGTCCACGGTCGTCGGTGCCAGCTGCAGCGAGCGTCCGCTCTCCACACAATCAGAACCGCACCCGCATCTCAAGGGCCCAGCATGGCTTGGGTCGAAATAAATCTCCGTCACGCGGAAGCACCCATCGATGCGCTTGCACTGGACAATTATGTCGACCGCGGCCTTCAAAAGCTTATGAATATCATCCCTGTCAAGGTCCCGGCCACCATCTGATTCCTTCACGAGCAGCGTTAACTGCTCGAACGCCAGCGCTGCGCAATCGGAGTGGACCGTCGTGATCGATCCGGGATGCCCGGAATTGACGTTGCGAACGTAATAGAATGCCGTCCCATCGCGCAGTTCCTGAAGCAGAATACGATCCGGCCGCATGCGCAGACAGGACTCCAGGAGCTCCTTCGCACCGATGTCGGCAAGCCCCTGTCCTCCCTTAGAATAGAACAACCGCACATGGTTCGGCTGCGGGATAATGAGTTCCGGCGCATCTTCGATAGAGATGATCCGCTCATAGATCGGAATATGACGCACGAGCGCCTTGGAGAGTGTCGTCTTACCTGACCCCGTCGCTCCCGAAATTATGATGTTCTTGCGCGCCAGCACCGCCTCACGCAGGAACTCAGCATAAGCGCCATTTCGATGAAGATCGACAATTCTACGGTCCGCTGAACCCCTATCGCCGGCGTGCGTCACGTCCGCGAACAGCCCATCCTTCTCGAGGTCCTCGAGGCTCCGTGTCACCGAAGAGGGTTTCCGGATGGTAATGCTGACGATGCCCTTGCTTGTCGCCGGCGGAATGACCATCTGGATCCTTTCGTCTCCCGGCAGGGTCGCTGACAAGATCGGCCGCCTCTCGTCGATGGATTGATGGGAGAACGACGCGACGGCCCGGGCAAGGCGCATCAGCTTCTCGAAGGTCAGCTCCGGCGTGTCATGGGTCCGCCAGCCATCGGCGCCTTCGGTCAACACCTGCCCGGGCCGATTTACGATCACCTCATAAAGGGATCTGTCTCTCAAGAACCGCGAAAGCGGAGCAAGCAGCTCGCGGACGACTGCTGCGTCAGGTCCCTCAGTCATAATGCCACCCTACTTTGTCACCAACGCCGATTGCGGACTGAAGTCACCCAGGACCGCCCGGTCAAGATTTCTGTTCTTCGGTTCCGTTATTCGAAGCCTGTAGACGCCGGAAAAGTCGAGGTCGCGTGCGACGAAGATCGATACAAGCTCACCTTGGTGCTTCAGGAGCGTCGGCGGGATGTTGATCGACTGCTCCACCGCAATCGCTGCGGCCTGCTGGCCCGCGCCCGTGGTGTTCTGCGCACCGACGTCACTGTCCTGCAGGCGGCTGTTGGCATAACTTGTGGCGTCTCCGACTATGGAAAGAAGAAGGGCACTGCCGAAGCGCTCCCACCAATGGGTGTCGACATCGCCGTCGACGCCGGCACGGCCGAGCGCATCGGTCGCCGGTGACGCCAGCGTAACGATGACGCCGTTCGGCGTCTTCGCACGGTTCCAAAGCACGAACAGGCGCTTTTGCCCCTGCTGTAAACCGCCACGGTATTCGCCGACGATCTGTGTGCCTTTTTCCATCAACACGATGCGGCCATTGTCGGAAAGAACGTCCCGATTGATCACGCAGCTTGTGAAGCCGGGCTGATCCGACGCCATCGCCGTTTCTAACACGCAGGGTATCGAGGTGCCCATCGCGACAATGTAATTCCGATTGCCAAGCATGCCCGCGCGCGAGCCCTCAAGCCGGGTCGGCCGATGCAAAGCGCCAAATCGTTGCTCATCATTGCTGGCGCCATTCTCGCCCATCACGTTACCATCGAGCGGCAGGAAATTGCTGTCCGCCGACCCTGGGGTGTCAACGACATCCCCGCGAGTTGCCGTGTTCTCCTGTCCAGCGCTATAGGCCATGACCGGCGCGCGACGGGCGGAATCGAGCAGCGGATCTTCTTCCAGCAACTCCTCGGGGACGACCGGCGTCGGCAGTTGGATCTCCGGCTCGGTCCGGACAGGCTCAACCTTTTCCTTGGCTGGTTCGAAGTTTGTCGTCTGCCGAATGACCACCCGCTCCGGTCTCGTGGTATCCGCTGGCGTCTTCTCGCCAATCATCGACCAAAGCGCGAAGGCGACAAAGGCGACGACGGCCAGCGCCACAGCGCCGCGCTTGCGGACGGAATTGTTGTCGATCCGCCTGTCCGCGACCGTTTCGGCGCGCTCGCCAGGTATGCGGCTCTCGTCTTCCTGAACCATGGCGACCTCCTATTGCGCCGCGTCAGCATCGGTCCGCACGATCCGCTCGACCGACGGTGAAGTCGTGTTGGTGTCAGGGTTGATGCCGATCCGGTCATATGCCTCGTTGAAGACGCAAAGAACGTCGCCACCCTTGCGCAGGATGAACTTCCGGCTGATGGCGTGCACGAGAACCAAGTTGCCGTCGACCGTTTTGGTCACCAGGCTCTGGCTGCCGTCCGAGTTCTCTATGTAGATGGCAGGCATCTCCTGATTGCCGACGAAGGCAAAGGTCGTAACCTTGCCATTGTCGTAGACCGATCGCGGCTCCAGCGCCTGCGCCCCTTGTGCGGAGTAACGCCAGTTCCGCGGCCCATAGGACTCGTGCATCGCCAGAACACTGTCAGCTTGCTTGGCTTGCGCCGCGATCGCACGCGCGGCGGCCGCCTGGCGCCGGCGCTCGGCTTCATCTGCGGGGTAGCGGTACTTGACGTAGAAGTAGGTGTTCTGGCCGACCTCCACCGTTCCGTCTCGCACCGTCAGCTCCATCTGGTAGCTGCGCGTGGAGCCGTCGCGGCGGCTGGTCACGACGGAGATATTGGTGATCGGCTGGTTCTCGCGCGGCTTCAGGAACAGGATGTTTCCAGCCGGCGCGACTTCCCAGGCGACGCTGTTGCCGAGGGCGACATGCGCGATCTCCTCGTCGGGGGCGAACTCGACCTGCACCGAAGACCGAAGCGAGCCGATAATCCGGGTGATGTTGTAGGGCTGGTAGTCGACAAAACGCACCCGACTGTCCTGCGGTGCCCCACGCGGGATTTCGAGGGCAAGCGCAGTGGCTGCCGAGCCGCAAAGAATGAGAGCGAAGATGGCTGTGGTCCGCATCAGTTGATCGCCTCCGGGTCGGCCCGGTATTCGCTAACGGCAAAACCGAGAGGGTTCACAAGTCGGTCGGTAGACGACATCGGCGCGTTCACATAAGCGAAGGTGAGCGTTGCGACCCAATGGGTCGTCCGGACCTCTTCCCCACGGGTTACCGTGCGCATGTAGCGAACGGAGACGACATTCGGATTGATCAGCGAGATCGATGCGATGCTGATGCGCGCCGTGGCGCCGCGCCCGTAGGTATTCTGCGGCGATTCTGGATTACTGCCGCGATATAAGGCCGCGAACCGGGCTTGCTCTGCCTGAGTGGACAGCAGGGCGACCGTGCGGAAAATCTCTTCCGCTTCGCTCCAGACGTAGCCTTCGCGAGCGCGCACATATTTCGCCGCGAAGTATTTGGTGACAGCCTCGTCGTAGGTTCCCGCCGTCGACGTCAGCGCCGACACGACGTCGACGATGCCGGTCGAATTGTCGACCCGCACGACAAACGGCTCGACCGTTTTCAGCGGCGTGAGGTCGGCGACCGCGAAGATGGATGCACCAGCAAGGACGCATGCAACGATGGCGATCGACCAGGCGATGCGCGCCGAGCGCTCGACCTGAATCATCCGGTCCTGATCGAACCGCCGCGCATTTTCGAAGTACGTCTTGAGCTCGTCGCTGGAGACCATCGCGCTACCCCTTACAAGGACGATAGGATGCGTCGACGTCGAAATGGGCGAAGGCGGACGGCTGCTTGCGTGCCTCGACATAGGAAGCCATGCGCGGTGAGGCTACCGGGGGCGCGTCGGAATGCTTCTGTTTTAGATCCCCCTCCCACTGCCACATGGCGCGATTGAGCGGCCGGCGCGAATAGCCATCGCATTTCGGGAGTGGATGGCTCATTGATGCGCAGCCGCTGAAGATCGCCGCCATGCACAGCAGCGGAAAAGTTCTTGTCATTCCGAAAGGCCCTCTTTCTTGCTTGTGCGAAGGAGCGTCATGAACCGGCGCCCTTTGATCTGAATGTCCGCCCAGCCGCGCGAACCCCGCGCCCGGCGACCTTGAATCCGCGTGAGGCGACCACGGCGAGCGTGCTTTCGTGGGCGTCTCGGGCCGCACCGTAGCCGTAGGTCAGCGATGCACCTCCGGAAGCCAGAGCCGAGGCAATGTTGGGAAGCTGGTAGAAGACGTAGAGGGCGGCAAGGCAGATGGCGCAAAGCGCGATCGGCCGCATCAGCACATCGCTGTATCCCTCGATCGCCGTGAACGTCGTGTCTATGCAGGTGATCAGCAGTGAGCCGATGGCAACGACGAGAACCTGGAGAACCACAAAATTTGCAAGCTGTCCTATCCAGGCTTCGGTGAAGCGCCGCGTCGCCTGAAACAGGGCGAGCGCCACGAAGATCGGGCCGATCGCGAGCACGATGGCGAGCGCGAGCCGCGCGTAGAGCGAGACAATGTAGCCGATCGCCGCGACGATGAAGCTCGCACCGATCACCATCATGCCACCGACGCCGGTGACAATGTCCACCGGCCACGAGGCGCGCGACCAAATGTCAGTCGCGGAAGCCTGCCCCTTATCCAGAAGGCTGTCGAAGGTCGAGGCGCTCGGCGCCGTCCCGATGTTCAGCGCCTGGGAGATCTCGCGCGGAAGCACATCGAAGAAGATGTTGGTGACATAGGTCTGATATTCGCTGGCGTTCTTCACCAGCATCACGATGATGGCGAGTTTGATCGCCCCATAGGCGAAGTCGAGGATCGGCTCCTGCACCGAGCCACGAAGAATAAGATAACCGTAGAGCACGACATAGAGGGTGACCGCTACCGTCAGTGGCCCTGAGACCCACTCGGCAATGTTCGACGTTCCCGAAGAGATGAAGTCCTCCAATGGCGTCTTGAACTGCTCGTCGACGAAACTGAACACCTCATACATGGGTATCAGCCTCCCAACGATTGCCGCATCCGGTCGAGCCGGAGCTTCCCGTCGGCGCCTTGCGCGTTCTTGCAGTTTGCCGTTTCGCGCAATTCGCCCGGGTTGTTGCGGCACTCCGTCATGACGCGGGAGAGTAGAGCTTCGTCGGCGACCAGCTCATCGACGGTATAGGTTTGCCCCCCTTGCTCAGAGCAGATCGCTAATCCAAGGACCACACGGAAGGGGAAAAACCGGCTCATGGCAGTGCCGCTTTCATCGTGTCCATGCGCTGGCGCCAGTCCTCGGCCTTGCGCTGCTCATCGACCTGGGCCTGCGCTTGCTGCACCATGCGAAGACCCTCCATCCGCAGAACATCGGTCTGGAGGAAAGCGGTTTCCGCCTGAAGCCTGGCCTGAAGGTCGGCGATGTCCTTGGCGTCGCTTGCTGTCGAAATCTTTTCGCGCAATTGGTCGATGCCAGCGATGCGCTTGGTCGCCGCATCGTAGACCTGCTGTCCGAGACTCATCTGCCCGGCGTTCCTGTTCTGGATGCGCGATAGCTCCTGGGCGTAAAAGTCATCGGCACTGGTCCGATAGGTCGAATTGCCCTCCAGGAACTTCGAGGCGGAGACGCCGAAGACGCCGGGGCCATTGCCCTTGAATAGCCCCTCGATGGAGTTGAAATCCGCGGGCAATGCCTTGCGGATGGCCGGATCGTTCAGGACGCCTGCGATATCAGCCATCTCGGTCAGCTTGTTGAGAGAGCCGTAGAGCTGCTGCGCCTGCTCAATCTGCTGATGCAGGGCGTCGAGCTGGGATTTGAGCTGTGCAATGCTCTCGATGTGCTTGGCTATCGCCGTCTGGTCGATCACCGGGATACCCTGCCCTGCTGCCGTGCCGGCGGAGAGCATGAGCGCCGCCGCAAGCGCCGCTCCCTCAAGTCGGTAGGAAGCCATCAGCTCGCACTCCTTCTTCTTTGCTGGAAAACGGGAAGCCAATCCTTGGCGTCATCGCCGAGCTCGGCGCGGATCGCATCGGCAAGCTCGACGTTGACAGCCCGGCCGGAGAGGATGGCGAGCTCATCGTCGAAACCGCTGAGGTTCAGCTCGGCGACCACGCTGTTGTGGCCCTGCTTCAAGACGAACCGGCGGCTTTCGACGGAAAGCTCGCGCGCGATCAGCTCGTATTCGCGCTCCGTAAGCTTGAAGCCGTCGACATAGTCACCGCGGTCGCCACGGGAGTTCGGCAGGAAGATCTGTGTCGGGCATTGCTCGATGATGGTGTGGGCGATCGGCGAGACGATCGCGTCGCGTGGGCTCTGCGTCGCAAACAGCATGAGCCCGTTCTGCTTGCGGATCGTCTTGAGCCTGTTCTGCGCGAGATCGCGAAACCCTTCGTCCTGGAGCGCCTTCCAGAACTCGTCGATGACGATGATGATGCGCCTGCCGTCGATCAACTGCTCGACTCGATGAAAGAGGTAGGTCATGAGGGGCGTGCGAACTTCCTCGTTGTCGAGGAAGTCGGTCATGTCATAGCCGACGAACTTGCCGCCGACGCCGAATTCCCCCAAGCCGATGTCCTCGTTTGCGTTGTCGAAGACCCAGCCGAGCGGCCCTCCCCTCTCCCATCGGCGCAGCCTTGCGGCAATCCCTTCCGGATCGGTGTTGTTGAGGAAAGTCCTGAGCGCGCCGATAGTCCGCCGCTCGACCGGAAGATCGACGAGACCGTCAATGGCGTCAGCGATATCGCGGAGTTCGGTCACGGTCAGTTCCCGAAATGATGAGCCGACGAGCTTGCCGACCCAGCGTGTCAGGAACACCTTGTTCTGCGGCGAAAGTTCGAGGCCCTTTAAGGGGGCGCAGCCGGTCGGGATGCCGTTCTTGAGGGGCAGATAAGTGCCGCCGGCGGCGCGTACGTAAAGATCCGCTCCTCTATCCTTATCGAAGAACACCACGTGCGGGTCATGCTTTTCGAGCTGTGACAGCATGAAGTTGAGCAGTACCGTCTTGCCGGCGCCGGACGGCCCGCAGACGAAGGTATTGCCGAGATCGCCGTAATGAAAATTGAAATAGTAGGGCGAGCCGGACGCCGTCGTGAGGAGAGCGACAGCGGCACCCCATTCATTGCCGTCCTTCTGGCCGATCGGGTAGGAGTGGAAGGGGGACAGCGCGGCGAAGTTTCGTGACGTGATCGCGCCGGACCGGGCGCGGTGGCGGAAGTTGCCCGGCAACTGCGCCCACCAGGCGGCCTCGAGACCAAGGTCCTCGCGCGCGACGACGGCGCCGCCGCTCGTCAGGCTGGCGCGCGCCTTGGCGAGATTGTCGGTCAGTTCCTTGACGGAGGAGGCGAATACGCAAAGCGAGAGATGATGCTCGCCGAGTACGAACCGGTTGGACTCCAGATCATCCATGGCGTCATCGAGCTCCTCGACTTGCGAGGCGGCCTTGTCGCCGCTGCTGACCATCTGGTTCTGCTTGCGGCCCATGATTACGCGGGCGTTCGCCTTCGAGACGAAGGAGAAGGATTGCGCCAGGATCAGTTCGAAAGGACTGGTCAGCACGCTGTCGATCATGCCGGGCTTGGTGCGGGCGGGATATTCCTTGAAGCTCAGCATCCCGGCGTAGCGGCTGGTCGCCTCGTGTCGGATCTCGACCGTCTCGCGGCCGACGATGACACGATCCGAGTAGATCGCGGAGGCGATGCGCCCTTCCGTCAACGGAACCGGCTCTCGCCGCCCGCCGACGAGCTGATGTAGCACTTCGCTCGGCTCCGAGAACAACACGCCGTCGTGCTCGTAGAGGGACAACACCCGCGGCTCGAATCGCTTCAAAGCGGCAGTGAGGTCGACGACCTTGTCCCGAAGCTGCTTGAGGGCCTCATCGTCCAGCTCCGTACCTGCTTGGCGCGCCCGGCGCACCCGCAACAGGAGCTTCGCTGCCTTGTCAGCGGGATCGCGAGCCGGAGACCAGAGGATCGTCAGATAGAGGTTGTTGCGGAACAATTCTTCACGCACCATGCGCGCGCGGTACTTGTCGTTGAGCGCGGCCGAAAACGCGGTCGTGAAGGTTCCCTCGGGATAGTCGTTGTCCCGGCGGCGAATGAGATGGCTCCACAAGGCAAGCCGCTCGTCGGCGATGTTCCGGTAGAGCGTGTTGAGGTCGCGATGGAGAGCGTTCAGGTCGAGAACGTCGGCGGTCTCGAACGAGACACCCTCGAGCGCGATCATCGCCATAAGCGCCCGCGAATCCAGCGCGATGGTCGATTCGTCGACATGGCGGACATAGGGTATGAAGGTCTCCGGACCGAGTTCGCGGGACCTGAGGGTTGCAAGGCTAGGCAAGGCCAAGATCCCTTTCGTCAAAGCGCCGGGTCAGTCTCAGCGGCGAAAGCGTCGCCCCACCCCAATTGACGCTGTTGCGGGATCGGCCGCGCGTCTCCGTCCAAGCCAGCAGGATCCGAAACATGTTGTGGTCTTGCTTGACTAGTGCGCGAAAGACGAGATGGAACGCAACGCCGATGAGCGCATAGGCGATCGAGCCGGCGACGATGTAGAGGATCGTCGTTAGCATGATGTTTAGCCCCATGGCTTCCATGGTCACGCCGGCGATCATCGCCGGCCGGGTGCAGGCGACGAACAGCATGTCCTCCTCGAGCGTCGGCCGGACGTTCGCCATGGGTCAGCCCCCGACTATGGTGTTCACGAGTTCGGTGGCGCCGAAGATGCCGCCGATGCCGATGATCCAGAACCCTGCTCGGCGAAGGTCCATGTACCCGAACATCCACGCGATGCAGATCACGATCACGGCGATGACGGCCAACAACTTGGCAATGTTGCCGGTCAGCATATCGACGATGTTCTGCAGTACGGTTTCAATGCCTGCGGCCTGTGCGAATGCCGGTTCAACCAGGATGACCACGATGGCGACGGCCATTAGTCCGGAAGCGGCAATGGGACGGATAAGGGAACCTAAAATCATTCACTTTGCTCCATTTGACTGTTCTGAAATACTAGGACCGAGGATCGCCGGCGCGAATTGAAGACGTCCCAGGATGGCGCAGATACTGCTTCGCCGGCAGGCGGATCGTGCGCCGCGCCTTCGATCGGGACAGCGAGGGTCGTTTCCTCATGCGGCCCCGTCCCCTGCCCACCATTTCCAATCGTCAGTGTCGCGAGGGTCCTACCGAGGCGCTTCATCTCCTGGCGGACCTGCTCGTCATAGTTGACCATTGCGCCGAGGGAGGGATCGTCGCGCCCGTACCAGGACTGCAGCATCACCTGCTCGGCCCGCTTCGGATCGGCCCCGGCCTTCACTGCAAGCCGGTAGTATCCGTTGAGCAGCGTCGCCGTGGCGTGAAGGTTGACGCAGGGATCAAAGGCGTCGGAGATCGAAAGCTTTAGTTTCTGGATCTCCGGCAAGCCGAGTCCACCAAGGCCGAGTTGGATGTCTTCGCGCTCGGCCACCAGTGACGTGGCGATCTCGATCGCTTCCGCCTTGGTCGACGGTTGCCTCGATGGCGACGGACCGCTGTTGATCCGGACGGCGAAGGGTTCGAACCGGCTTTCCAGGCTGACGACACCGGCAAGCGTTTCGGTTGCGACTGTGGGTGCGCATGTCTGCGCGAGATCAACGAAAGCAATGGGCATGGATTAGTACCAGAACCTTTCCTTTCCGACGCCGTCGATGGTTACGTCGATGTAGTGCGGCTGCTGGCGTTTATTTGGCCGGGTGATGACCTGCGCTATGCACTTAGATCGCCCGCCCTCCCGTTGCCATCGTGGCGAAGAGACGGAACCACGGTTACCTCCCTGGTCATCACGCCCGAAAGAGCAGAAGCGCCTGCTAACCGGCTGTAGTCTTGTTGAAATGCAAATGGCATCGCGGCCGCGTGGGCCGAACGAGCTAGCCAGCCGATAGCCGTTGCTGCAGTAATATGGTTGGTAGCCAGGGCGCGAACTATGGAAGCCGACGCCGCTGCAGGTCGGAAACGACCCACCCTTGGCAAGCCAGTCCCACAGCCTGTGGATCGGCGGCTGGCATTCAGGGTAGTGCGTGGCGCCGCCGGGGTTGGAAAGGCATAGAATAACCTGACATCCCCACTCATCCGCACGCGCTTTAACGTCGAAAACAAGATAGAAGGACGCTAAGCTGATCGCAGCGACGAATCCCCGTAGGAGAGAGTTTTTCATGGTCACTACCCTTCACACGCAAGGTTCCGCGCGGCGCCAAAGTGATCCGCGGGATCACCAATCTTTATACTAGCCTATATACGATAGTTAAAACGATGACAAGTACACTAAACGCCCAGTGGCGAAACCAGCTGTTTTCGGCTTTCGCCCTGCAGGAAGTCCTCGACAATCCTGTGGAAGGTGAAACCCCGCAATCCCGACTGAAGCAGATCGGAATGATGACGGTGCTCTATATGATGCACCAAAGCCACGAGAAGCTAACTCTTTCTAATATTATCGAAATCACCGGACTAACGCGCAACGGCGTGAAGGAATCAGTCGAGCCGCTCATCGCGCGGGGCATACTGAGAGAGACACGTGTGAAGAACTCGATGGGGCGCGGAACTGCGAGGCAGTTCGAATTCTGTCCCGAGGTATTTGAGAGACTGAAGCTGGGCATCCATCAGAGAAAGCCGCAGGCGTAATGGCTGTTATCTGCCACTAACATTCATATATAGTGAGCCTGTCAGATGGGGAGAACAGCCGAGCGAAGTGGGACTGCCGTGTCGATAGGCTGAGCTCTTCGTCCTGATTTGCCGGGCGTACGCCGACTTATGGCCTTACGACTAGCGCACGCAGGATTTGACTGTCACGAAATAGACATCAACAAACAAAGACCAGAAGGCAGCTTGACGAGCCGCAGGGTCTTCGTCCACAGCACCGCAATGGCGCGCCTGGGCGCTTGGGGCCCGTACGGCCTCTTCGGCTGGCGCCACCTGCTTCAACTTAATGATCATCCAGCCGGGAGCGGAACCTATCCTGCTCCCCCGTCTCGCGCCGCTCGCGTGGCCTCGACATCGCCGCTCCTCGATTCACCGCCGCTAACCGCGTGAATCACGCCGCGCCGAGGGAGCAAACCGAAAAAACCAAATTGCAAGAAAAGCCCAAACAACGAGCGCCTTTCTTGCAACACCGCCCCCACGTAATCGGATATCAACAAGATATATCAGTGGATTGCGAATGCTCACGATCCACTCTTTCCTGCTCGACGACGGCAGCGAAGCGGCATTGGCCTCAACACGCCCGGAGGCCTCGGCCCGGGAGGCTTGGCGAATTCACACCCAGTAGGGCGGAATTCCATAGTAGTCGTAGACTTGACGACCGCTTTCAGGGCCCCAGTCGAACTCCCGATCTGCGGGATATCGTGGAGCTCCTTCAACCTGCTCTTTCGTGATGTTCACTTGGAAGCCGCCAAGATTCGTATTGTAGTCGAGCATTTCCCATGGAAGCGGATAGTGTTCATGCCCGACTCCCAGAAAGCCGCCGAAGCTCATTACCGCATAGCCGACGCGGCCGCCACGCTTTTCCAGGATGATCCTCTCTATTGACCCTATCTGATTGCCGTTCATGTCATAAACAGTGGTTCCCACCACCATGTCGCTGGCAATGAGGTCATGCGATTGATGCAGATTTGGGTTGGCCATCGTGGTTCCTCCTTGTGGTGGCCCAACGCTCTTGGATATTAGTTGTTCCTTGAGATCACTTCGGAGGACTCACACTTCACCTACTTCTGCCGTGGTGCCCTTTTGATGTGGAGACCATCTTCGCGGGGAGCCGACAAGCCTTGTCGCTCGTTGGCAAGAGCTCAACAGAGCACCCGCTCGTTGAACGCGTCAGAGTACCTAGTCGGTACCGCTTCGGGGTTTCATCACACAGGTTCCTTATTGAACGCGGCGAAAGGCTCTGCGGCACTAATGCTTTGAGGAAATGAAGGCCTTCGATCGACAGCTTCTTCCGTCTTATCGAGATACTGCATGAGGGCGGTGACGAGGTGATAGAATATGGAAGCTGGCACTTCAGTCGCAACGGCCCTACCCTTCTCGTCGACGCGGTCGATCCACATGCCGAGAGGCGCCGGGTCGATGTGCCACCGGAAGAGGCGGCCGACACGCGCCTCGATCTCCGGCTTGAGATCCGGTCCACCCGTACCTTCAAGCGCGAGCGCGGCTTTGATCGCCTCGGCCTGCGGCCAACTGCGCGAGATGAGGTCAAGCGGGAGGGCGGCCCGCGACACCGCGCCGTAAGCCAGCCCTGTGGACCGATTTAGCCCAGTTGCTATCGCGGAAGCGTAGAGCTTGCGGGCAAAAGCGATCAGATCCGTCTGCCTACTTTTTGCGGCAAACTCGACGAGAAGCGAGGCCCATTCGAAATGGTGGCCAGGCTCGGTCCACTGGCCCTTTTCACCGACGGCCGGCTTCCAGGCCTCGTCGAAATATTCGCCGAGCGTCCAGCTTTCGGTATCGAAGAAATGGCTGCGGAACAGATCGATGATGCGGGCAGCCCGGCGCAGATGACCGCGCTCGCCCGTTGCTGCGTACCACGCGAGGAAGGCCTCGAGAAGATGCATATGCGGGTTGCTCCGGCGCAGCTCGGTACCGTCTGATGTCTCCAGGAAACCGGTTAGTCTGTCATCCTCCAGATGCTCGTCGAGGAACGCGAAGGTCTCCTGACCGAGCCGCAGAGCGTCTGGATTGCCTGCTTGATGTGCGTGAGCGAGCATCAACAGGACACAGGCATGATCGTAGGCATCCTCACACGCATCGGCGATCGTGCCGTCTTCCTGAAGTACCCGCGCCCAACCGCCGCGTTGAGTTCGGCCTTTCTCCATGAATGCAATACCATGAGCAATCAGCCGGTCGGCATCGCCGTCCCACCCGCGTAGCTTTGCCACGGAAAAGGCGTAAACCTGACGGGCCATAGTGCGCATGCGCTTGGGCTTCATTAGCGGCGCAGCCTCAAAGCTCAGGGCTTCGTGGAAGCCGCCATGGCGCTCGTCGACACCCGCCGTTGACCACAGCGGCAGCGTTTCCTCGAACAGCCAGTGAGCGACCCGCTCACGCCAGGCACCGGGCTCCAGCACGCGACCGTGAGCCGGGGTGAACTTCGTCTCCAAACGCCCGCTCTTCTCTAGTTGTTCGACGATGCGCTTGACCTCCTGGCTCTTGGCAACCGGTGCCACGAAGGTGGCGTCAGCCGTGGATACGATCGCGACGTCTCGCAGACCGATGACCGAGAGCAGCCGACCCTGGCTGCGCAGGTAGGAGCGCTCGCAATCGATTGCGACGACGTCGCCGATCACCACATTGCCGTTCCCGTCGGTAGGGCTGATCTCGAGCAGCGACTGCCAGGAGCCGAGGTCGCTCCAACAGAAGCTCGCCGGCACCATCGCGATGCCGCTCGCATGCTCCAGGATTGCATAGTCGATCGAGGCAGAGGGGATTGTCGAATATTGCTCAAGTGGAAGGTAGGTGCCCGACACCTCGGTCGCCGCCGCCGCGAAGGCGCACTCTGTCTTTTGCCAGATCGCGGCCTGATGCTTGCGGAAAGCCGCGCGCATAGCGCCGGCGCGGAACAGAAAAATGCCGGCGTTCCAGAAAAAGGTTCCGGACGCGACATAGGCCTTCGCCATCTCCAGTCCAGGCTTCTCAACAAAGCGGGCGACATCACGAACATTGCCCTTCCCAACCGACTCTATGTAGCCGTACCCAGTTTCCGGACGGTCCGGCGGGATGCCGAAGACAACGAGTCTGCCGGCTTCTGCCGCCGGCACGCCCTTTTCCACTGTATTCCAGAACTGCTCCTCGGTCGAAATCTCGTGGTCGGAGGGCACAACCAGGACCAGTCCGTCGCCGTGGGCGGCAATCGTCGCGAGTGCAGCCACCGCGACCGCGGCAGCCGTATTTCGGCCAACCGGTTCGAAGATCGCGTGGCCACCCGCCAAATCGAGGCCGGCCATGTCGTCACGCACCCGCTCAGAATGGCGCTCCGACGCGATCACGTAGATTGGCGTGTCCCCAGCCGGTCGGGCCTTCAGCCGCCGCACGGTGTTGACCAGCATTGAGCCGTGGCCGGCAAGGTCATGGAATTGCTTCGGATTGTCCTCGCGTGAGAGTGGCCATAGCCGCGAGCCGACGCCGCCGCTCATCACGAAGCAGGAAATCCGTTTCTGCATAACTTCGCCCCTCTCCCCTTGCTCGCTTCCGGCTAGAAGGTCTGGTTGTAGGCGCCGACCTCCGGATTTTCCCTGAGTACGCAGTCGACCGCCTCAAACATGGCGCGCTGGCGTGCTTCCGAGACGGGGCTTTCGACCACGACGACAAGCTCCGGCTTGTTGGAGGATGCCCGCACCAGTCCCCAGGTGCCGTCCTCGGTCACCACGCGCACGCCGTTGACGGTGACGAGATCGGCAATCTTCTGTCCTGCGACAGGAACTCCCTCCCGCTGCATCGCCCGGAACCGCTCCACCACCCGTTCGGCTACGGCATACTTCACCTCATCGGCGCAATGTGGCGACATGGTTGGTGAGCTCCAGGTCATCGGCAGCGCCCGGTAGATCTCGGCCATGCTTCTGTTCGGACTGCGGTCGAGCATCTCACAGATTGAGATCGCGGTGATCAACCCATCGTCATACCCGCGCCCGAGAGGCGCATTGAAGAAGAAGTGCCCCGACTTCTCGAAGCCGGCGATGGCACCCAGTTCAGCGACCCTTCGTTTGATGTAGGAATGGCCGGTCTTCCAGTAGTCGGTGCGCGCACCGTTCGCCTTCAGCACCGGATCGCTCGCGAAGAGCCCGGTCGATTTGACGTCGACCACGAAAACCGAACCAGGGTTCAAAGCGGAAATATCCCGTGCCAACATCACACCGATCTTGTCGGCGAAGATCTCGCTGCCCTCGTTGTCGACCACCCCGCAGCGATCGCCATCGCCGTCGAAACCCAGCCCGACATCGGCGCCGCTCTCCAAGACCTTGTCCCGGATGGCATGGAGCATCTTCAAATCCTCGGGATTGGGATTATAGCGGGGGAAGGAATGGTCCAGCTCGCAGTCGAGCGGGATCACCTCGCAGCCGATCCGCTGCAGCACATCAGGCGCAAAAGCCCCGGCTGTACCGTTGCCGCAGGCGGCAACGACCTTTAGCTTCCGGCCGATGCGCCTGCCGCGGGTCAGATCGTCGATATAGCGCCGACGGAAGTCGGGAACAAACTCATAGGCTCCGCCGCCGGTCAGGTCGAAGTCCGCTTCCAGTACGATCCTTCTCAACTCCGCCATCTCTTGCGGCCCGAAGGTCAGCGGCCGGGCCATGCCCATCTTGACGCCGGTCCAGCCGTTCTCGTTGTGCGAGGCCGTCACCATCGCGACCGACGGCACATCGAGTGCGAACTGCGCGAAATAGGCCATCGGAGACAAAGCCAGGCCGATGTCCCTGACCCGGGCGCCTGCGGCCATCAGCCCGCAAACCAATGCCAGCTTGATGCCAAGCGAGTAGGAACGGAAGTCGTGCCCGGTCACGATCCCCGGACCGGCGCCCGAGCGCTGGATGAAGGTGCCGAGCCCCATGCCCAGTGCCTGAGCGCCCATCAGGTTAAGTTCCGGCGCCTTCCCGCCATCGGAGCGCCCGAACCACCACCGCGCATCGTATTCCCGAAATCCCGTCGCCCGTATCAGCGGGCTCGTCTCATAGGTAAATTTGTCGGGTCCGGATTCTTGGGCCGGCCAATTTGCCGACGCCGATTCAAAACGAGCAAATTTCATCTGCACCGCCTCGCGCACCGCCAATTGTTGGAACCATTAACAGGATCGTGGTTGCGGCAGTCCTGGCTTGTCCCGTGCTCCGCCCTCGGCGACGAACATATCGCTGAGCTTGTAAGCAACCTCAGTCCGGTTCGTAGCCTTCAGTTTCTTCATGATGTTTCGGATGTGGACCTTTACGGTACTCTCACGCAGATTGAGCTCGTAGGCGATGATCTTGTTCGCCTTGCCTCGCCTGAGCGCTTGGATGACTTCTTCCTGGCGCTGCGTGAACATCCCCGCTAGAGGCCGTGACACCTCCCCGCTAGCGACCATGTCCATTCGGGTGGTCAGGACACTGCTGGCGGGGACGAAAATCCCGCCGGCTCGCGCGAGATTGACGGCTTGCACACAGACGTCGAAGCCGATCGAGGATGGTATATAGCCCCTGACTCCGCACTCTAGTGCCCTGAGGATTTGAGGCAGTTCATCCCAATCTGATAGGAGCACGACCGGGGTCGGGTCAAATTCCCTTACCAGATCCGAGATTTCGGCCGCATTGCTGGTATCGACAGCCTTTCGACCACCGATATTCAACAGGATTGCCGCGATGGGCGGATGAAGTTCTTTGTCCTTCCGCCATTCATCAATTGAACCGTAGGCTAAGACTTGCATGTCCATCCCATGCAGCACGAGACACTGGGACAGGCATTCCCTATCGAGCGTTCGGTTGTCCAGCAGGAGCAGAGCCGAGCCCGCTGCCGTGTTGTTATGCGTTTCACTAGTTGCCTTGCCAGGACGGGATGAGCTCAGCCTATGGACTTCTAGCGCGGCATTTTCGTGAATTCGAGTCAACGAATGCATCGTACACCCCCACCACAACATTAGTCGGGCGCAAATAAATGAGGAGGTGGCGCTGAACGGTTCACGTCACCCGCTACATAAAAATGACATTTTTTGAAAGGGCGCCGGTAAAGCGCCAATCCCCAATAGAAAACGAGAATAGGCCTTTAACCCTCAACATTCATTAACATAAGTTAATTTGATTCATTATTTCGTTGTAGATATAATTGTAACATAATTTGGCAATTATAGGTTGTTCTGCAGATTAATACTTTAGTTTACATTCGTTCAGACTATAACCATTTTGAGTTAGCTAAACACTCGATGTCGCACTCGCATTTCATGTCTCACCGGGCAAACGGAGGTAACCTGGATCGAAATCTGCAAAATACTGTAGGCCTTCTTTGTTCAACAAACGAACGGAACCCTGTCGAAAATCCAGGTAGCCCCTCTGCCTCAATTCGCGCAGCATCCGGTTGACATGGATCGCGGTTACCCCGAGTGCGGCGGCAAGATCATATTGGGTTAGGGGGCATTCAAACCCATGGCTTTCTGCAGCGTCCGCCTTCTGCAGGCGCGTGCCCAACTCAAGGAGAAAATGAGCGGTACGGACCAAGGCACTTCTTCGGCCAAGATTGGTCAAGTGCTGAGAAAGAATCGCTTTTTCGCGGGCGATCGCCCCGAGCAGGCCAACGGCAAGGCTCGTGGAATGGGCGAGGCCTGACGAGATCGCCTTGGCGGGCGCCTCGAATAACATGAGCTCCGTCTGTGCCGTGAATGATTCCAAACCTTCGCCCTCGAAGGCTCGAGAGGCTACAACCTCTCCTTTCAGGGGGAAATCAAGGATCTGCCGCTCGCCATTCACCAAATTGGTGCAGACGCAACCCCAACCGGAATGGACGACGAAGATGCGATCCTCCTCGTCTCCCTGTCGGGTAATCACGGCATGCGCGGGGTAACGCTTCGGAATGAAGCCGAGAGATCCGAAGTGGGATTTATCGTTTTCGTCGAGCGCAACCCGGAGTATCGAAGTTTCCAGTACCCGAGCAAACGCTTCAGACGCAACTGTCATTTGCGGGGTGCCCCTTTCTTTAAACTTGCATAATATACGGAGTGTGCCACAACGTAAGATTGCTAATCCGAGCTAATGCGAAATCGGTATCGCGCTTCCCCCTTGTGAGGTCTTGTTTCGCATATTGAGTTGCATCTGAGCGTCGACGCAATCTCACGCTGTTGCGAAGTACTCAGTAGGTCCCGCTTGCTCGTCAAATTCCTGGGTCGCTACGGCAAGGTGAAGCCGCCGTGTTTGCGCCCGAGGTCTGAGGCGATTGCGCTCTATCGTGGCTGCCTGGTTGCCCGACCGGATAGATGCCGATAAGGTCCAATGATGCGGGCGAGACAGAGGAAACAGCACAAGAGGGAGATTGGGCGTCATCGAATCTGGTGAAGACAGCGCGTCAAGCAGACCTTGCGGAGGGTTCGCGCGCAGGCTGTGATTAGCATGAGCCGATGTCCGCGATCAGGAGCAGATACGCCTTAGCAATCCGGCGCCATGAAAAAGTCGCTGCCCTTGCTCTGCCCTTTTCTGCCAAGTAGCGACGTAAACTGTCGTCGGCGCAAAGTCGGCGGACGGCCGAAATCCATGATCCGGCATCTGCCGGGCCAGCGTAGAGGGCAGCATCCCCACACACCTCTGGAAGACAGGGGGCAGTCGAAGCAATTAGGGGGCAACCAAGTGCCATGGCTTCAACGGCTGGCAAACCAAACCCTTCGATGCGGGAGGGAAAGAGGAAGCACATTGCATGCGAAAGCGCTTTGGCGAGGTCGTGGTCGCTGATGCGGCCCAGCAGTCGGAGATTCGATGGCTGCTGCGGGACCAATCGTTTCAGCAAAGCGGTATCAACATCTCCAGCCATGCAAAGATCCAGTCCCAGCCGATCTAAGGCTGGGGCAAGTTTCAACAGAAGTTCCACATTCTTGTACTGTTGGTTCTGGCCAAGGCAGAAGACAAAAGGCCGATGCCCCAGATCGATAGACGACAGCGTCGCATTCCAGCGCGCTACATGATCACTTCCATTGTAGGTAACCGTAATCTTCTCGATAGGTGCCACGCCAAAGCCGGCGATGTGATCGCGTGAGAAACTAGATACTGTAGTGATCGCCTGCGCTCTGCGGCCCAATACTGGAAGTATCAATCTGTGCGCCAAGCGAAATCCTCGCCCGTAGCTTTGCGGCATCAATCTGGTGTGTAGATCGTGAATGCATACGATTTGGCGCCGTACAGCCACTGGCGCGAGATTGCAGAAGCTCAGCAAGCCGCCCCTTACATAAAATGGCAATTGCGCCTGCACCCAGAACTGCGGCAGCCGAGGTCGACTGTATTCCGGCACCACATGCACCGGGATCGATTCCAAGGGGAGGTCTCCCGGAGGTTCGCAAGGGGCCACAATGGAAAACTGGAGCCCACGCGTCATCGGATGACGGTCCGTTATTAACGCGTCGAGCGCCAAAGTCACTTCTCGCGCATAGCGGGCCACACCAGTCGGCCGCAAAGCGAGAAAGTCCCCGTTGATGGTCCAGTCATGGCTCCAATTCCGAATAGGAGCCGCGAGCGCCGGTCCCCCTACGTCGCATCCATGCCGTGGCGCCGATTTCGCAAGAGTACTCTGCTGGTCGATCGGGCGAGGGCCTTCGACATCAGTCATGCTTGCTACTCCTACCGCGGACGACATAGGCCAAACGCGCCATGGAGCATCCAATGACAAAATGGGGCGATCGTTCAACTTCCAATCAGTTGCTCGGGCGCATTTATCGTCCACCTGGAGACTTCATGCCGTTGGCTTCTGTAATTAACCTAGCTTCTTGGAAAATACCTCCACATGCGCGCCTTCGAAACGAACCCATTGGAGGTAAAGGTGGCATGGCCGGCGGCCCTCATCCTGCGACCTACACTGAGTCTAACGCCAATGAGTAAGAGCGCTATCCAAAGGGTGGTGACGTGTTGAGCCTTTCGCCGGAACGAGGCTCACCTTGCCGCACCGAGAGCGTCGGTCCTCACTCCAAGGGCTGACGGAGGCTGGGAAGAAAAATCCGACGGTTTGCGGTAGGCTCGGACGCGGTGTAACGCGCGCGGTGGCGGACTATGGAACGCTCGTGGACGATCAACGGACGCTTTCTGGCGCAGACTCTTACGGGCGTTCAGCGATACGCTTTTGAGATCGTGCGTGCCTTGGACGAACTACTCGTCGAGCAGCCCCTCCTGGCCAGCAAGCTCAGGATCGAATTGCTCGTGCCTCACGAGGCAAAGGTCCCTTCCCTCCAAGCGATCTCAACGCGCGCCATTGGCATTGCCCCTATGCACGGCCACTTCTGGGAGCAGGCAGCGCTTGCAGCTCACGTTCGAGGTGGACTTCTCAGCTTCTGCAATACCGGCCCTTTGAGCGTCCGAAAGCAGATCCTGTGCATCCATGATGTCAACACGCGAACCTACCCACAGAGTTACTCGCTCCCGTTCCGGCTGCTCTACCGCACCTTACTACCTGCTTTGGGGAGGAGAGTCGCGGCGGTCGCGACGGTCTCGCACTACTCTGCCGGCGAACTCATCCGTCATCGAATATGCGGACCGGGCAAGATCACGGTGATTCCAAACGGGCACGATCACGCAGCGTCGTGGAAGCCGGGGCATTCCCAAAGGACTCGGGCCGTCGCGGGGCGGGACACGATCGTCGTCATTGGAAGCGCAATTCCTCACAAGAACACCGGGCTAGTCATCGGGATGGCCGAAAGGCTTGCCGCGGTGGGGCTACGAATAGCGGTGGTAGGCATGTCCGACGCGCGCGTTTTCAAAACTTCCGACCGGAAAGAAGCGGCAACGAATGTTACTTGGTTGGGAAGGCTATCGGATGAGGAACTGGCGGCGCTGCTCCAGGACTGCCTGTGCCTCGCGTTCCCCTCTTTCATAGAGGGCTTTGGTCTGCCTCCGCTCGAAGCCATGGCCACCGGTTGCCCCGTCATCGTGTCTAATCGGGCAAGCTTGCCGGAAATCTGCGGTAAAGCGGCTCTTTACGCTTCTCCTGACGACGCCGAAGCTTGGTTCGACCGTTTCATGCGGGTGCGCAACATGCCCGACATGCGCGGTGAAATGATCACCATTGGCAGGATGCGAGCGTCAAATTTCCAGTGGAAGGCGTCGGCTGGTCGATATCTCGAAATAATGGCCGTTTTGGACGGAATGTCCAAGCCATCCGGCGGGCCGGTTGCCGTCTCTATCACCTGACGTGGGCAGCCTGCGCCACAGCAAGCGCCTTCAGAATCGCCAGGTCGAAGCGGTCTTCGGAAAATCTGTCCGCATTCGATCGGCACGCCTGCGGTGTGATCGCCGTGTGGTTCTGCTCAAAACCCTGGATGGCCTGCTTGAGCGGCTCCACCGATTGGCTGCCAAAGAGAATACCAGTTGGAGGCTCGGCTCCGCCAAACGCCTGCACGATATCTCGCGCGCCGCCGCGGTCAAAAGCGATCAATGGCGTACCGCATGCTTGTGCTTCCGCCAGAGCTATTCCGAAATCCTCGCATCCAGCAAACACCATCGCCTTCGCCCTCGCGACGGTCCTCACATATTCCTGCCGTGGCAAATAACCTGTGAAGCTGACGTTGGAGCAGGCCATGCCACGTAGGCTCTGCAACTGTTGCCCCTCTCCTACCACAACTAGTCGCCTCGAGGGCATGTCGTTGAATGCCCGTATGACAAGGTCCGTGCGTTTGTAGGGCGCGAGAAAAGACGCCGTAACGTAGTAGTCGTCTTTGGAGGCTATGAATTCAAGTTCGTCGAGGGCAACCGGCGGAAAGACGATCTGAGCTTCCCGGCCGTAGATTCGCCGGATGCGGGAGCGCACATAGCTCGAATTGGCTAGCATGAGATCGGGCCCGTGGGCGGTTCGGGTGTCCCAGGTCCTCAGATTGTGCAGCATGTAGCGGAAGAGCAGGCCCTTTGGGCCAAATCCAAGACGGCCTTGCGCAAGATAGGAAAACTGTTCGTCCCACGCGTAGCGAATGGGGCTGTGTACGTAGCACAAATGTGGCTGGTCAGGCCTGGTTAGAACTCCGCGAGCGAAGGCGGCGGAGGACGAGATGACGGCATCATAGCCGGTGACATCGAACTGCTCGATTAGAAAAGGGCAAAGAAAAAACAGGGAGCGATAATATTTCTGCACCATCGGCAATCGGTTGGCGACCGAGGAATGAAATGCGACGTCATTAAAATACTGCTCCTTTATGTCCTTCGGCAGAAAGTCGAAGAGGGTGAAAACCTCTGCGTTTGGGAACAGCTTGCATAAGCGTGCGAGCACACGTTCACCACCGCGAAAGTTTGGGCACCAGTCGTGTACGACGGCGATTCTTACGCTGCGGTCCGCCAAGGCTGGCGGCGGTTGAGCAAAAGCGCGCCTCTGAGGGCCTCTTAGACGCGTTATCGCTGCCAGTTCGTCCCGGCGCATATGATGCATGTGGGAAGCCCCTCAACCGATTAGCCTCCAGATACTCCACGTCAACGCGGTTCTGGGGCACACGCCAAACACTCTGTGTTCGGCGGATGGACGGGGCAAGCTGACAATCGGGCTTACGCGAATCTGTCCTCCGCGGTGAGCATAGTCCAAAAGAGTATAGTGGCTACGTCTGATGGTCAGGTCCCGGGAACTCCGGTAGCCTTATTCACAGGCTGCATGATTGCCACCGCGAGCCTAGGATGGCAGGTGCCAAGGGTCGCGAGAGGCCCGCGTTTGTCAGATGTGGAGAGCGAGCTATCTATGAAACTGGTCGTACTCATTGCGACCTTCGGCCGGAAAGAGCAGCTTGTCCGCCTTTTGGAGCACCTTGAACGGCAGGAAAGATTGCCGGACGAGGTTGTCGTGTCGGCTCCCGACGAGACACACGTCCAGGCCCACAAGACGAACACTTTTCCGATTTCGATCGTCTTCGGAAGGCACGGATCGTCCGCGCAACGCAACCAAGCACTCGATCATGCATCCGGGCGCTTTGATGTGATTACCTTCTTCGATGATGACTTCATTCCTGACGACGACTATCTCCGGCTTCTCGAACGGGCCTTCCAGGAAAATCAGGATTGGGCGGTAGTGATGGGGAATGTCGTGAAAGACGGCGCGAGAACTGCTGGTCTCAGTTGGGCGCAAGGGCTCCACTTCCTTGCGGCTGAGCGAGCAAAGGGGCCCGCCGCATCGAAAGCCGTTGATTATATCGGCGCCTATGGCTGCAACATGTCGGTACGAGCAAAGTTTGTCGGCGACTTGCGCTTCGATGAGCGGCTGGTCCTTTACGGTTGGCAGGAAGACATCGACTTTACAAGTCAGTTGAGGCGATTTGGCCGAGTCGTTGGTCTGAGCACGCTCCGTGGCGTTCACCTGGGGCTCAAGATCGGCCGCGTCAGTGGCGAGCGTTTTGGCTACTCCCAAGTTGCCAACCCCATCTATCTAATAAGAAAAGGCACCGTGCCAGCACGTTTCGCGCTGCCGCTGATGGGGCGCAACATAGCCGCCAATCTTGTGCGTAGTCTTTGGCCCGAGCCGTACATCGATCGCCGGGGACGGTTACGCGGCAACCTTACTGCCCTCGCGCATGTGCTGATGGGCCGGGTCGAGCCCGAATACATCCAGAAGATAGGCCCGTAGGAGGCAGATGATGCCCTGTCCGCCGCGCGCACCCGGCCCGCCAACCAAATGGCTCTTTCCATTTGAAATAGCACCCCTCAAGCCGACGCGCTGTTTGGCAGAGCTCATCAGGCGCTCCATGGGCTGTCTCACCTTGGCGGTTGCGCTTTCAGCCATCTCGGTAGACGGACAGACTGCCGCCAGCGCCAATGAGGAGTATCTCCTCGGACCTCAGGACACGGTGCGTGTCAAGATTTATGAATGGCGCGCTTCGCGCGATGTTGTCTTTGAATGGAAGCCTTTGAATGACACCTTCACCGTCAGCGCGGGAGGATCATTGTCGCTCCCATTTGCCGGCGAAATCCCAGCCGCAGGGCATACTCCAAACAGCCTGGCTTACGCGATTGGAGATCAATTGATGCGAAATATGGGTCTCGGAAGACGTCCCGACGCCGCTGTGGAGGTCATTCAGTACAGACCCTTTTATATCGTCGGGCATGTGATGAACCCAGGGGAATTTCCCTACAGGCCAGAGCTTACAGTTCTCCAGGCGCTCAGCATTGCCGGAGGCCTGCGAACGAGGGAGGAAAGTATTGCCAGATTCGAGCGGGAGGTAATCCAGGGACGGGGAGACGTCGGCATGCTCAGGCTGGAGAATATCAATCTGCTGGCGCGGAAGGCTCGACTGGAGGCCGAGCTGAAGGATAGGGAAAACATTCAATTTCCAAGCTCATTGCTTTCACGTCAAGAGGACCACGCAGTCGCGCTTATCGTCGAGCAGGAACGGTCAATCTTCCAGGCGCGCCGCAAAGGGTTAAAGACCCAGATTCAAGCACTTGAAAGCCTTCGCCAATTTCTTCAAAAGGAGCTCGCATCACTGGATAAACAGCTTGTTTTCCACGACAGACAGATCGAATCCATCCAGGAAGAGCTCACAGATGTATCGTCACTTGTGTCCAAGGGCCTCGCGGCCGCACCACGAGAGATGTCACTTGAACGGGCCCTCGCGCAGTACCAAAGTGAACGGCTGACGGCGGAGACAAGCCTTCTTCGGGCGCGCCAGGAGATTAGCAAAGCAGAGATTTCAATTCTCGAGCTGCGCAACCAACACACGAACGAAGTCACTGCAACACTACGCCAGACGCAAGCAGAACTCGACGCTCTGGGTCGCAAGGCAGAGACGGCGCTTCAATTGCTCCACGAGTCGGAAATCTCCGCCCCGCGACTTCTGGCGCGCCAGGCGCGGGCCGCTAGGGCCAAACCCGTCTATGCCATCGTGCGGAGTGCGGCCGGTCGGAGTGAGGAACTATCCGCAAGCGAGTCGACCGTGATCAAACCGGGCGACACCCTCAAGGTGGACATTCCCATGCCGGAGCTGGAGGATTTCGAAGGCAGCTTCCCAGGCGTCTCGCATAGCACCACGTTCTCATTGGACCAGACGACGTCGAATGAGTTCTTCTATGAATGACTTCGACCTGCGCGAGCGCAGAGGCCGGCGCGTGTGGTTAGAACCAAGGCGGTCGAGCATCGCGGCACCCCGACAGTTTCGACAAGACGTTTCGCCCCAGCGGAGGAGACAGGAGGAATTGCATCGCCGGACGCCATGATCGCGAAACCAGAGAAAAACGGTTACATTGGACCATTCAGGGAATCGGCGACAGGTAGTAGAAATGCGGGGACACTCGGACCGGTACGTTCACAAGTCGAAGCGACTCTGTTCTTCTCAGCGCGGTTGAACTTTCCTTTGGGACGGCATCCAAGGAGGTCGTATGGCTTGGAGCTTCCTAGCAGTTGGAGCGTCCGGTGTATTGATTGGGCTCCGATTCAGGGTACCCGCCCTGCTTGTTGCGTCGTTCGCAGCTATCGTTGCGAGCGTTATCGCAATGCAGTTCCTAGGGTTTTCAGGCGAACACACCTTCTTTACGACCCTGTATCTCGTCGTCACCTTGCAGGGTGCGTATGTGGTTGGACTTCTTATTGCGATCTTGTTGCGCCGGTCGCTCTTTGGCCGACATCCGCCACAGAGTGGTCGAGAGTGAGCGTGTATCGCGAGGGGCTTATGATGTGCGGTCGAATCTCATGACCGTTACAACGGTCCAAGCGAGAATGACGACGTCATTCCAAAGGGACCAGTTCTGTACATATTGCGCGTCGAGGCAAACCCGGTGTGCGTAGTCGATATCATTCCTGCCGCTTATCTGCCAAAGGCCGGTCAAACCCGGTCTCGTTCTCAGATAATCGCCCGCAATAAATCCATATCGCGGCAGCTCGTCGGCAACGATGGGGCGAGGCCCGACGCAACTCATCTCTCCGCGCAGGACGTTCACTAGTTGCGGCAGTTCATCGAAACTGGACTTCCTCAAAAGCTGGCCTAGCAACGTGATGCGCGGATCGTTTTTCAGCTTCTGCGTTTGCCGCCACTCCTCAGCTGCTCGTGGGTCCCGGGCAAGATATTCCTCGAGGATCTGCTCCGCGCCCTCCACCATTGTTCGGAGTTTGTAGCAATCGAACGGCTTCCCATTGAAGCCGATGCGCCGATGGGCGAACAGGACCGGGCCGCCGGCCGTGATCTTGATAAGCAATGCCGCGACGATCATTAAAGGCAACGCCAAAACAAGAGCCGTCGAGGCCACCGCAACGTCCAAGGCTCTCTTGCGCCAACCGCCCAGCGGGTGGAGATGGGGGCCGCCGCTCGCTCTTCCTCCCGCAGGCTGGCCGTTGATATCTGCATTAGACTCCCGACTGGCCATGGTTTCATTCGTATGGGCTGGCCATTGCACATTCGACCAATCCTGTGGCGCCGCGCCCGAATATGGCGGCTGACCCACGCTTGCGGACGAAGCGTGGCTACCTAAAAACCGAGCGATGATTCCGCGACGGCCCTGGCGAATATCCGGAGTGTTGACTGTCATAATTTCAGCGGTCTCCACGATATCTCACAGCTATTTTTCAGCCACCGTGCCCGCACCGCAAGAACGGCAAAGGGTGTAACGCCTATCGCGGTCGCGCCGCTGCTTACTACTAAGTTGCTATCCACCTACCCGGTTCGAATGCGGCTCGCGATCACTTGTCACGTGTCCACGGAACCGCATTGCCTCTGAAAAAGCCTTCGGCGAATGCTCTTCCGATCAATGTGCCGTTTGGGTGGAGCGCTTGAGATATTGTCTCGCTGACAGACGACGGACCTTCGTCATGACCACGCCGATTACAGAGGTCTTCGTTACCTGCAGCATCCGTGAGAGCTCAACAACGAGATCCAAGGGGGTCTTGCCCCATTCGGCAACGATAATCACCCCATCGAGCACAGATGCAGCCGCTAAACCGTAAACCCCGGACGTGGAAGGCGGAAGGTCGACGATGATGATCTCGTAGCTGTCGAGTTCGTCGAGCAATGCTGTCATGTTCTTGGGCGTGATCAAACGGTTCGCGTCCGATACCACGCTCGGCAACAGGTCGAAGTGTAGGCTCGGAACGGGCGTGATTCTTTCCGCTATTCCGTCTAGGCGGTTTTGGTCCTCACTGGCCGATTTCCGCGACTGCAGAAGACTTTTGGTCAGCGTAGAATGGGACCCATCCACGTCGATGACGAGAGTTCGCATACCTGAGACGGCATACAACGCCGCAAGGTTGCTTGTAACCATGCTCTTGCCGTCCCCTGGAGTGGCCGACGTGACGCCGATGCACCGCAACGGATGCGCGACATCAGCTAGGCTAATGGCAGCTCTCGTACTTCTGAGATTCCGGCTGAAGAGGGACTCTGGAGAGCTGAGCACGTCATCGAACTGACCAAAGCCTCGCAATATGCCCATCGGGGGTAGTTCACCGATGCAGTCGAAGCCCAGCTCGTCCCTGATCTGCCGCGGCGTCCGAATTGTCCGGTCCAATGTATGGCGTGCAAATGCAAGCCCGAACCCAACCATCAGTCCCGCCAGGACGCCCAAAGCAAGCACCAGCTTTCGCCGCGGATGACTTGCGACCAGTGGTCGCGTCGCCGGCGTAATGACGCGTGCGTCTGCTATCAGGTAAGGTTGCTGGTTCACAGAATTCGTATAGGCCGCCAAAAGGCTTTCATACATCTTTCGGTAGGTTTCCGCGGTGACCTCAAGTTCTTCGAGCGTGGGCACATCTCGTGCCGCTTCCTGCCCGTCGAGGGTCGCGGTCTCACGTTCACGACTGAGGCTATAGTCGTGCTTGGCGCGAAATTCCTGCGTCTTTTGCGCAGCCAGATTCATTTGATTACGCATTTCCTCCATACGCTTCTCGAGCCACGCCACGCCTTCGAGAGCAGCCGCTGATCTTGTTTCCAGCTGTTCACGAACGAACGCTCCCGCCGTCGCATTGGCAACCTTCGCGGCCAGATCCGGATCCGGAGACGTGAAAGTAATGTCAATTGCGTAGGAGACGCCGACGCGCTGGACGCCCAAGCCTGCTCTGAAGGTTTCGAAGACATGGCGCCGTCGTTTAAATTCTGACAATTGCGCCGTGACGCCCTCTTTTTCCGAAAGGTCGCGGGCGGTTGCGGTGGGGTTCGGTGATTCCTGTGCTTGCGGACCCTCGTTGGGAGCAAGCGCATTGACGGCGATCTCCCGCACCCGTTCAAAGCGCTCCGCCAAGCTCGGACTGCTCAAAGGCTTGAAACTCCGATTGTCTACAAGACTCAGCTCGGCGATCACCATTGAAGCGATCTTCTCGGACCTGATGACCGCAAGTTGAGTCTCAACCTGCGATGTGTCGAGCGAGAGATTGATCTCGCTGGATTGCTGCTGCAGCAATTGAGGGATCTTGGGTTCGATGAGAATTTGGGTTAGCGCCGTGTAGATCGAGTCCGTTGTAGCTAAGTAAAATCCCGCGCCTAGCAGTCCAAGCAACGGGAAGGCCATGATCAGAAGTATGCGCTGTCGGATGAACGAGACGATGTCGGCGAATCCGACAAACTCGGAATCGCGAGTCGGTCCATGCAAATGGCGCTGGCCTCCCCCTGCTGGCCACTGGCGTTCTAGCATGGCGCCCGTCCACACTTCGCATTGATCATAGGGGTGCATTCAAGCCGAACGCAGATTCCAGCGGCACTAGGCCAGGACACCCCCAGTGAGTTTCTCGACCGGTCGAGCTGACCCTCTTGCGCTATGGAATATCTGTGCATGTCGATTTGCAAATCTTCTGCGATCCGCTCAGGTTAGCCTCAGGGGCAGGCTGCGGAAACGCCACCAAATGGAGTAACCTAGTCTACACCGTTTAGCCCCCCGAACGAACGGTGCATCGCGAGGCAAAAAGCGAGTGCTAGCGGTGCGCTTTGCGGCGGATGCATCGTCGGTCGCCAGCTGAGCTCCGCAAGACCCGCCGAACTGTGACGCGCTCGCTGGTCAAAAGCCGCCGGAGTCTGGCTCACCTAGGCCGTTCGGGAGCTCGCTACTCGAGGCAGCGCCTCGTGTCGGCTGGGGTGTCGGTCCTGCGTCCCACGACGTGGTGCGCAGAAAGTCTTCGTCGGCGAAAGCCCGTGCGCTGGCGGTCGAAACGGCTTCCTAAAGATGTTGCGCCTGCTCCCAAGTTCTCGTCTGGCAAAGCCGTCGTAAACTGATGCATGCTTGCCCAAAATGCGCAGCGGTATTGGGAATGACGTGCACAGAAACAAGACCCCGGCATTGCACGCGCTTCATCGCATCTCGGGCCATACCAGGGGCAGGTCAAACTCTAATTGCCGAGCGCGTCAAAATTCTGCGAATCGCATCGGTGGCCCCGTTGCTGATCGACGGTTCGCTTGCGCCGGCACCCACTACATTGAACGATAATTGCGTGAATTCGCTTCGGAATACCCACCGGTCCGATACTGACGTCAGGCTCCAGAATGTCCGAGGAGAGAGTACCGCCTGGCCGCTGCGGCAGCTGGTATCTTCAAAAATAGCGGTTTCTGCTCAGCTGGCGGGATTTGCTCCTCGGGCATGAAAACATCCGTGCCCTCGCCGATACATAGCCCTGATACTGCCGCGAGGCAGACCACAAATTACTTCGCCGGTAGGTTCCCTATCGCAAGTCGCAGGCTTCGAGGTGACTCCGTATTTGTGCGGGCCCCAAGGCGCTTCGCCCTTATTCGGAGGGTCTCGCGCCCAGGCCTTCATCCGAAAGGGGGACGCCGTATGCAGGGACATCCCCCAATCGGTTCGGTTCCACATCACTTCCACAGTGGTGATCAGCGGGTCCACTATGAGATCTGCAGCAATCCTTGAGCTACCGACGACAGCCGGCATGTCGTCCCTGCTGTCATTGTCTATGATCTGGATTTCCCACGGATCTGTGCGCCTCAAGCGGCATGGTGAGTGCAGAACGTCACCGTTGCCGTGTCATCATTCTCCGTGGTGTTGCCCATCACGGTTTCCCGAACTGTGCGGCTCGGTTCTCCAAGAAGTCAAGCATCGCGACCGCTTGCCGAGGATTGTTCGCCTTGATAACACCGTCATAGGGCGAGGTCCACGCGTCGATGTAACCGTGGATCTTGCCATAGTCGTTGTCCATCGCGACGTGTTCGATGTCCATGAGAGTACACATGATATGCGCATGGAGCCGATCGGTGATCACACGGCCGCCCTGCGCAAGAACGGAAAGCCCTCGCTTCAATCGCGTTCTAGCCAGCATGTTGAATAGGACAACACGCCGATCGGAGCATGTCCACCTCCCCGTCAATAGAGAGACGGGTCTCGCCTTCAGCCTATGCAATGTGTGAAAGCCGCGATGCTCCCTAATCCAATCCATCCAGGGAACGTCTCCGAAGGCTTCAAGCGGGCTGTAGTCGTAAGCCACGCGCTCGAGGTCTTCCCGAAGCAGCAGCACGACGGGATATTTAGGGGCGCGCGGCCGCTCCAGTGGCCCAAGACCGAAAGCTGCGTCAGGAGCCAAGGTTGTCGGGCAGTTGAAATTTTGCTGAACGAAGCGCAGGCTCGCGTTATCGCGGACAAACATGTGAAAGTCTGGATGGCGGGCAATCGCGTCAGCCGTCTCCCGTGCGTTGCTCCGGTCTCGGAACGTTACCGACTGGGGTAGATGTATAATCCTGCGTTCACGGAATTCGCGCAGGACCTTGATTCTGAGGTCCTGATGAGAAACGTAGATGTCTCCGAAGTTGCCTCCACCTAGTAAGAAGATCGGCCCTTCTGGCAGAGATGCGCGAAGAGCGGACGCATCGAAATCCGAATAGGTGGAAACATAGCGGGGTAGGCGCGCCGTCACTTCTTTTATTATCGCAATAGAACCGAGCCAAATGGCACTGTCCCCAACGTTTGTATAATCGGGGAAATCGAGCAGGGCGTAGTCTGTTCCGAGACCGATCAGGGTGGAGACGGAACGCTTTAAGGCCTCCCGATCACGCTGAATGAGTTGAACATGCTGCATTGAGATCCTCTAAATCTCGAGCGAGCGAGCCCGGGCCGAACTCGCCGATGCTTACCAAAGCCCAGCCGAAAAATCATAACGTGGAGGGAGTAGATGCGCGGCGCCGTGAAACGATCACAAACACGGAATGAGCCGATCAAGTGCCTCAAACGATACCGCCGTTAGGCCGGAGTTACGGCGGGGTCGCAGTCATGGATCAACTTCGAGATGGGCTGCGTACTTGGACCGAAACTCATTCGATAGCATCATGCCCAAGGCCACGGTCTCCCGCGTCATGGAGCCATTACCCAGATGCCTGGCGTAGCTCTCAAGGCCGTATCCATCAGCTGAGCGATCCACGAGCAGGAGATAGAGAAAGCTGATGTAGGCGCGGTCAGACAGACCAAACGCTGCATATCGTCCATTGAACTCGTCGGATTGCATCAGGGTGAGCATCATGGTCGTGACATCTGTCTCGCCACTCTCCAATGCCTCCACCCAGCGCTCAATGGTTTCCGTGTCGCCTCTACGCCCCAGCACAAGGCAAAAGGCAAAATTCGCCTGTCGGACCGAAGGGGGCTCGGGAGTCCTGCTTGCCGCTATGTTACAGTCTCTCCGAGGGCGCGGCAAAGGGCGTTGCCCTCGAATGATATCCCTAACTGCACTGTATGCCGGTTTGGGCCCCCCTAATGTCCAGCCGCCTTCGCCCTTTGCGATCAACCTTATCAAGCCCATGTGGGCCTCGACACTCGGTGCCCAATACGTTTCGTCCAGCAGTTCGTAAACATGCGCGGCCTCAACCTTGTATTTCGCCTGCAACTCACGCAACCGCACCATCGCCCGCTTCAGTCCGTCGGCTTGCTGCGCCTCACTGCGCTGGCTTCCAAGGGAATTGTTAAACTCGGTGACCCAGATCGGGCGCCCGTAACGCGCGAGCTCCTTGAACGCCCATTCAGGGTCCTCGCCATACATATGCCAGACGGAAATATCCCACTTGATCCCGTCCTGCTGCATCCTCTCAAAGGCACCGATATGCCCCCACCCCGCCGTGCCGATCGCTTTGCGGATCAAGGGCGCGACCTCGGTCATGCCATCTGACAACCCCTTCAGAACGGCGCTTACCTTCACCCAGCGCGGGCCGTAGTAATCGAGAGGCCCAACTCCGCCTGCAGGCCCCCACTCGCAGGGATATTGGCTGCCGTCGTCCCGCTTCTCGCAGGCCTTGATAATCGCATAATTCTCCATCTCATTGCCTAGCTCCCAGACGGGAATATCGTCCTTTAACCGCGATCCGAGCGTGACGGCAAGCTCGCGGGCCTTGGCGTAGAGTTCGTCGGCACTCTCTTTGTCCAGGTCGATATTGCCGGGGGTGATCACCGGTAGTATATCTATGCCACGCGCCTTTCCTTCCCTCACGAGAAGCGCGAGATCAGACGCCCTGTCCGCATCGGAAATGTTTACGCGATAGGATTTCATCCCCAGATCCACGACGAAATCGAGCTGCCGCTCAAATCCGATGTCGGGATAGGCCGTGATCGGATGACCGTTAACGCCCCAAAGAATGTCTGCTGCGGAGGCGGTCGTTGCCAAAAGACACAGCGTTCCGATTGCCAGCCGAGTAAGCATGGGCGATTACCCCTTTACAGTTCTTGCAGGACCATGGCGGCCCTCGACCGCGATTGCAATTTGCCGAAATTGGGGACTCGGGCGCATGCGCTACCCCTTTCGGTGGTCGTTTGCTAAGCTATTTGTAGGCTTTGGCAGATCGACCCGAGAGCCTCACCGGACCAAAGCTACACGTTCATTACCTGGTGAAAGGCGGGCATTCGTCGACGCATCTCGGCATCCGAACTGCCTAGCCTCGCGTTGGCTCGGAACTTCCCGAGCTTGTTGGCGGCGCGGTGCAGGTTCCAGTCCCACCTCTCGATGCGCGACAGCCTGCCCATCGTTGCCGGTATAGGGATGGACGTCGGTGTGAACCGCTCGATCACCGGATAAGGGAATATTGAATAGATCGGCAGCCCCGTCCTCCAGAAGCTGTCCATTACAAGGTCGATCGCTGCATCGACCAATCGGCAGCACTCCACAAGGCGCCGTGCGCCGGCCTGTGAGAGGAGGTATGCCTGCATACCAGTAGGCGTAGTATTGAAACGGACTATCGATCGATCGAAAAAGAAGCCGAGGCGGTTGGCCGATGCGAAATGTTTTCCAAACAGGCGTACATAGTCAAGGCCTAGACCCCCACAAAACTCTGCGAACCGCCGGATCGGGAAATCAATGTCGAGGATAACGTCATCTTCCAATACGAACAGGTAATCGCTTTCGCCACGATTGAGGAAGGCCATCCACATTGCATAATGACTTGAGAAGACAGCGACCTGCTGTACGGTAAGCGCCCGTCCATAATGTCGTCTCGCTCTCGCCTCGTCGTAGCGCAGTTCCTTGCAGCTAAGCGCCGTATGAGCATCAAAATAGCTCCATTCGAGGCCGTATCCAGCTAGCATTGCCGACATGCTCCTCCGCCGTTCGGCTGCTGAGTGCACACTGAGGACAAGCATTTCGACGTTTATCGCCGACCGGGCAAGCCGATGGCCGGGTTGAGAATTGATGGAATCCAGTTGGACGCTCATCGGCCCTCATCCTTCTGGTTTTGGAGTTGCATTTTCAGGAAATGCCCCTGACCAAAATACGCGCCAGCGCGTAGCAGTAAATCGTTGGGAATTGCGTAGCCAGAGAGACGCGGCAAGTGCGGCTCAAGATGTCAAGGGTTCGAGAGCAGGTCTCCGCCGAGTACTCGATTTCTCGGCGCGCCCATCGGTAAGGGTTCATGCGATCGTCATATGTGCGCCGCGTGAGAACGGGGATCCAGTTCGTGTAGACGTGCCGACCCGTATCGATGAGCCGCTCGACGCCGCGGCGCTTCTTGGCGAAAGCTTCGGCTTCACCGGCATGATCGAAGATTATACTGAGGCCGGCTGCGTTCTCTGGATCGTTGTGTGGCGAAATTCGGAACGCCTCGGCCTTAGACAATATCCCCGCCATGACGTCGCGGCGCCTGCGCATGCGACGGATCAGCGGATCGAGCCTGGGTAGCTGCGCGTGCAAGATCGCGCCAGTCACTTCCGAGACGCGAAAGTTGACTCCCGCGAAGAACGGTTCATTGCCGTCGAAGGCGTGCTCACGTGTGTAGCTGCCGACGTCGTGATACATTCTCGCGCGCGCGAAGATGCGGTCGCTGCTGGTCAAAACTGCACCGCCCTCGCCCGAATTCAGGTTCTTGTACTGATTGAAGCTGAATGCGCCCGCGTCGCCGATCGAGCCGACGCGACGGCCTCGATAGGTGATTCCGACCGCCTGGCACGCGTCCTCGACTATAATCAGCTGATGACGTTTCGCGATTTCCCAGATGGCGTCCATGTTGCACACCAGGTTGAGCATGTGGACGGGTATAATGGCTTTTGTGTAGGGCGTAATCTTCCGCTCGATATCGTGCGGATCCATCGTCAGGGTCTCGTCGATTTCAACCAAGACAGGAACCGCGCCAACCGCAAGAGCCGCGGCTGCGGTGGCTATCCAGGTATAGGCGGGTACGAGAACCTCGTCCCCCGGACCGATTCCTGCTCCGACCAGTGCAGAGATCAAAGCGCTCGTCCCGCTATTGACAGCCAGTACGTGCTTCACGCCGATCTTCTCGCTCAGGCGACGCTCAAATCGTGTTGTGTAACCACCTTCACCGCCGCGGTAGCGAAGCAGCTGTCCTCGTGCCATCACTCGATTTACGGCTATCATTTCAAGCACACCAACACGCGGCATACACCTGACTCCCCCGGTCGGTAAGGTCGGCGTCCGAAGCGCCTCCTTGGCGCTCACCCATGAAATGCAAACACTTGTGACGGCTGCCAGGAAGTGAAGCACACATGACCATCCTTGCAATCCGCCGGCGTTCCAACAAGCTCCACAACAGAGGGGCGGTTTCAGCCATTGGAGCAACTACGGGCCCAAATGGGTTAGGCAAGCTGCCTACAACTTCCCTGTTCGGGGGAGTGACTAAACCCATTGTCGAAGGGGAGTGAGCTTCCAGATTCAGCAGAAAATACAGCTTCGATATACTCTGGCCGGTCAGTATAGGATTAGGAATCAGAGGCTGGAGGGCTGCAAGGATGACACCTTGTGACATGCGGGAGGTTGAACCTGGCACGACGCTTTTCGCGGACCTGGCGATCGTCGGTTCCGGACCGGCAGGGCTGTCGTTAGCGCGCGAATTCGTTGGCACCACTACACGCGTTTTCCTTCTGGAAAGCGGCGGCCTGGAAGAGAGCGTTGCGATTGCCCCGTCGGAAGAGTACGAAAGTTCAGGCGCATCCCGTTGCATGGAGCCCAGAAAAGTACGAAATCGGATATTCGGAGGGAGCTCACATACCTGGAGCGGAAAGTGCCGCACCTTCGACGAGATCGATTTCGAACGCCGCGAATGGGTTCCACATTCCGGGTGGCCTATCTCGAGAGCTGACCTTCTACCCTATTTCGATCGCGCAGCCAGGCTAATGCATCTTGGCCCCAACGTCTACGATGAGGCGCTGTGGGCACTACTTGGGAAAGACCCGAAAGAATCAAATCCGCGCGGTGACAGCTTGGAGGCATGCTTTTGGCAGTTCGCGCGCGATCCCGGCAACCCGATGGAATTTCTTCGTTTTGGACCTCACTTTCTGGCACGGCAGGCAGCAAACATACAGATATTCGTGAACGCCACGGTTACGCATATCAATACCGATCCGGACGGGCGAAAGCTGATGTCGCTTGAGGTCACATCTGCACCCGGCAAAACGGTGAACGTCGTACCCAAGGTTGTAGTTCTGGCTGCGGGCGGTATCGAGAATGCCCGGTTGCTCCTGGCTTCGAACCGACTGGTCCCCAAAGGAGTCGGCAATGACAATGATCTGGTGGGCCGTTTCCTCATGGACCATCCACGAACGAGCTTGGGTGAGTACGCACCCAAGATTGCATGGGCCGTCGAAAAACGGCTGGGACTGTTCCTGCTCAAGTATGACGGAAAGCGACACTTCTACTCCCCTGGCCTGGCGCTGAGCCCAGCTAGGCAAAGGCGAGAGCGGCTGCTCAACTGTGCCGCTTATCTCTCGGAGCACAGGGCGGAGGATGATCCGTGGGAGGCTATGAAGCGCCTCTACAAAAGGCAGTCGCAAGATTATCTGAAGGATTCCATCTCCGCCCTATCGGATCCCCGGCTCCTTCTGAACGGCGTCTATCGACGCGTGATAGACGGAAGAAACATCCCGCACAAAATCGATAGGCTTGTCGTCGACTGCCTCGTCGAGCAAATACCCGATCCGGAAAGCCGTATCACACTGTCAAAGCGTTGGGATGAGCTGGGACTGCCCATCGCGCATCTGCATTGGAAGATTTCGGAACTGGAGCGGCGAACCGTGGCCGAACTGGCCCAAGCCTTCGCATGCGAGATGATCCACCTCGGCCTGCCCCCGCCCACTCCGCCGAACTGGCTCGCAGGCGGCGACCTCGAAGCAATAGAGTTCACGGATATGGCACATCCCACCGGAGCAACGAGGATGGACGAAGATCCACGCCGCGGCGTGGTGAACAGGAACTGTCAGCTCCACGGCGTTTCCGGAGTATTCATCGCGGGGAGTTCTGTCTTTCCGACCGCCTCTCACGCCAACCCGACGCTAACCATCACTGCGATGGCGCTGAGGTTAGCGGACTGGGCGAAGGGTGCCGAACTTCGCTAGACTTGCATCTTGAGGTCCTGATGGGCCCCAGTCGCGTCTCGGGTGACCGGAAGTGGCGAGCGCAAAACTTTTGCCGCTGATCGCTGGTGATGAGAAGGCGCTGTTTAGAAGGCCCTTGGAGCAACCAGCGAGAGGGCGTGCTTCATCTGAGAACGCGCAAAGAGGCTCATCGCCATCAGGTACGTGGCGGCGCCGACGGGTACCAATATCGCCAAGGACAATGGGGGAGCCAAGTCGCGCGGCAGGCCTAACTTCGCGAGCGCGACCACGCACGCCATGACAAGCCCGGCATAGACCGGCAACAGCACGACCCTAAGGTGCTCTCGCGCATTCAGCATAGTTACTCTTCCGGCGGCAAAAAAAGCCAGGGGACTCAGGAGGAAACCCTTCGCAACCATTGCATAGGCGATCGCATTGAGGCCGTAAGGGGCAGCGGCCAAGATTACCGCGATGTTAACCGCGGCGTGTACTACTTGAATGCCGAACCAGATATCCTGCCTACCACCGCCTTGAATGACGGCGCGCTGAACGGTGCTGACCGCCGCGATCAATCCGAGACATGCGAAGGCTCGCAGTACCGGGGTTGAGTCCAGCCATTTTTCGCCGAAGAGCGTCAGAACGGTCAGGTCAGCTACCACGAGAAGGCCGAAATTCGCCGGAACCACAACAACAGACGCCAAGGACAGGGTCTGTTTATAGGCGGAACGAAGGCTTGTCGTGTTCTCCTTGATGGAAGCGATTAGGGGCAAGGCAACGCTGATGGCAGGATGGAGTATGGCATCCATGATCAGATCGTTGAGCCGACGCCCCATCGAATAGAGACCGAGCTGATGCGGTCCGACGAGACTACCTATAATGCCGCGGTCCGCCTGGAAACTCGCGATGTCCACAGCCTGTTGGCCGAGCAGAATGATCAGCGTCTTGGCAACGCCCCGAATTCGACCGGCTCGAATGCGCGGTCGCGGTCTCCAATTCGCGTAGCGCCAATTCAGTAGGCTCATGACGGTATAAAAGATGAGGCCGCTCACGGCCACGCTAATGGCCCCGTGGCCGTTGGCAGCCAGGGTGACCGTCACTGGAGCAACGGCTATCGACAATGCGCCTGTTTGAAAACCAACGCGTGCGAAGTCCCGGTTTACGGTGCGGATTGCGCCCGGAATCGCTCCGAGACCGTTGATGACGATTCCGGTAGCGGTCATCCACAACAACCATTCGAAGAGTGGACTATTCAGGAAGCGGGAAGCCGGTCCGGCAATCGCAACCATGCTAAGTCCAGTAAGGAGCGACACAAGAACGTTTAACCAGAACAATGCCGTTCTCGCCTCCTCATCGAGATCCTGCCGCAAAATTATTATTTCTCTGAATATTCCTGCAGAAAACATAGATCCTATTGCAAAACAGAGAGTCGACAATGAAAGCAAACCGAAGTCTGAAACGGAAAGGATGTGAGCGAGAATAACTGTAACGACTGCCGCTATCCCCATGTTCAATACTTGAGAACAAATGAGCCAGATGGCGCCGCGCCTCGCTTCGTGTTTTAATTCCATAAGCCCTACGCCACCCTTATCCATGGCGCACAAACGCCGCTGCCGGAAAACTTACTGCCATTGAGCGCTATCAGTCCTTGCCTCGACGCCCGCCCTTTCGGCCGTTCGGAGGGCATTGCAAAGGTGATACTCCCCAGCTTCCCTTGCCAAGCGCGCAATTGGGAGCTCCCCTGTATTGCAAGATGGATCACTCGACGTAAGCGGCAGTCCTGATGGCGGAGCGGGCTACCTCATATTGCGGCGTTGTTACCCCCAAGCGCGACATCCAAGATGGTCGGATCGGACTCGGCCGAGGCGAGTTGTCGCGCAAGTCCGGCAGTCGCGATTGATGGAACCTCAGTCAGGAGCGCGGGATGATCAGGCAGGCGATCTTTCTCGTGGGTGGCAAGGGAACCCGCCTTGGCACCCTAACGGCCGAGACACCGAAGCCTCTCCTCCAATTAAGGCCTAACGTTCGCTTCCTCGACATATTGCTGGAGAATGCCGCCCGTCAGGGGTTTTCCGATATCATTCTCCTTGCCGGACATTTGGGCGAGCAGGTCGAAGCGCTATATGATGGCCGCTCGATCAGAGGGGCAACAATCCGAGTGGTCCGAGAGTTCGAGCCCGCCGGTACCGGCGGCGCGCTCCTGCAGATCCCCCACCTGCTTGACCCATGGTTCCTCCTTGCGAACGGCGACTCATTCTTCGATATCAACCTGCGAGCTTTCGCAACGCCCCCCTCCGGCGATGCAATGGTGCGATTAGCCCTGCGCAAGGTGCGCGATGTCTCCCGCTACGGATCGGTGACGCTTCGCCACGGCCGCATAGTCTCCTTTTCGGAGAAGACGATGGACATGGTCGGACCCGGCCTGATCAACGGCGGCATCTATCTCATGAGCCGCTCGGTCCTCGATCTCATCGGCGAAAGGTCCTCCCTCGAGCGCGATCTGTTTTCCTCCCTTGCGCGGACGAAGGCACTTCGGGGAATGGTGTTCGACGGCTACTTCATTGACATCGGACTTCCCGAGACCTTTGCGAGGGCAATGCGGGAGATTGACAGACTCGCGAGGCGCCCCGGTGCATTTCTAGACCGAGACGGAGTGCTCAACCTCGACCGAGGCTATACGCATCGGCCGGATAGCCTGGTCTGGATGCCTAACGCGCGCGAGGCGGTGCTGGCACTCAACGACGCCGGCTACCTGGTATTCGTCATCACGAACCAATCCGGCGTGGCGAGGGGATATTACACGGTAGCGGACGTGGATGCCTTCCATCGGGCCATGCAGGCCGAATTAGCCGAGATTGGGGCTCATGTCGATGCCTTCTTCTACTGCCCGTTTCACCCCGAGGCAGTAACCGCCGAGTACCGCCACCCCTCGCACCCGGATCGAAAACCCAATACCGGGATGATCTTCAGAGCGAGGCGTGATTGGCGAGTTCAGGAGAGAGGCAGCTTCCTGATAGGGGACTCCCAAAGCGACATGGAGGCCGCGGGTCGGGCCGGCCTCCATGGCGTACGTTTCGACGGCAGTAATCTGTTGTCGACAGTGCAGGAGGCACTGGCAATCACCAGAGGCCGGTCAGATGCTTTCGCCGCGGAGCCTTTGGCATGCGGCGCTCGTTTGGATTAGTCAAATGTCGCACGCGAACTACATACCAAGCACAGTTACGACAAGTTCCAGCATCGCGGCACCGGAGGCGTTCTCGCGTGTCAGGGCATGGCTGGTTGATGAGGCGCTGCCCTTCTGGTCGACGAGGGGGATCGACACACGGGCCGGGGGATATGTCGAGCAGATCGACTTTGATGGTCGCGACCGGCACGCTGCATTCAAGCGGGTCCGGGTGATCGGGCGCCAGATCTATGTGTTCAGCCATGCGAGCTTGCTGGGCTGGCAGGGCATTGCTCAAGCGCGGCACGGCTACGAGTTTCTCATCGACCACGCCTGGCTCGGACCGGAAAGGGGCTGGGCTCGTCAACTCGACCGTGACGGGTCCGTGAGAGACCCGACGCCCGATCTGTACGACCTGGCATTCGTGCTCTTCGCACTCGGCTGGTTCTACCGAGCCTCGGGCGATCCGGGTGCTCGCGTATACGCGATCAGGACAGTCGACTTCATCAACTCGCACATGAGACATCCCAGCGGAAAGGGCTTCCTCGTAGAGAAGCCTTCGACTGGGCCGCGCCTGCAGAACCCTCATATGCACCTGCTCGAGGCCGCCCTGGTCAACTACGAGGGCACGGAGGATGAATGTTTCAGGTTTCTGGCCGACGAAGTCGTCGATCTCTTTGCGGTCCACTTCTTCGACCGGACCACTTCAACACTGGCCGAAAACTTCTCCGAGGATTGGAGCCGGCACCCTGGACAGTTAGGCCAACTCATTGAACCCGGCCATCTATTCGAATGGGCCTGGATACTTGCGAACTATCAGCGCCTGACCGGGCGTGATCTCCGCGAGTACATCAAAGCGCTGGCGTCATTCGCTGAGCGTCGTGGAGTGCGGCGAGACAATCACCTCACCTGCAATGTGGTGCTTAGCGACGGAAGGGTTGTCGACGCGGGTTCGCGCGTCTGGCCGAACACGGAACGGATACAGGCGGCCGTCGCAATGTTTGAACTCTGTGGCGAGAATCCGCGCGAGGTATTCGAAAGCAGCACCCGCGCTCTGTTTGACTACTTTCTTACTGGCTGCACAGCGGGAACCTGGATCGATCGGATCGATGCCTATGGGGCAGCCAGTGTCGATCATGTGCCCGTCTCGACACTATACCACCTCATGATCGCCTTTGCGGAAATGCTGAGGGTTCAGCGCGCCGTAGAGGACGCCTTTCATGCGTAATCCAACGCGGCCGTTGATTCCAGGGGCCGCGTTGAGGAGAGAGAGCGGCGCGCGCCGCAGGGAAGCAACAAGCGGGAAGGACGATCATGCGAATACTTGTCACCGGTGGAGCTGGCTACATCGGCTCGGTTCTGGTTCCCACCCTCCTGGAAAGGGGACACGAGGTTACGGTTCTTGACACCTTTCCCCGCGGCACGACCGAACTTGCGGCGTGCTGTCGCTATTCCGCCTTCAACCCGATTCGCGGAGATGCCCGGGATCAAAGGCTTCTGGACGGGCTCGTACCAAGGGCGGATGCAATAATTCCGTTGGCCGCGCTGGTGGGCGCTCCCTTGTGCGAACAAGATCCGATTACTGCAAGAAGCCTGAATTTGGACGCCATCATGGCGCTCACTAAGCTTGTGTCGCCCTCTCAGATGGTCGTCTATCCGACCACGAACTCCGGCTATGGCATCGGAGAAAAGGAGCGATATTGCACCGAAGAAACGCCGCTGAAGCCCATTTCGCTCTACGGCGTTACAAAAGTAGAGGCCGAAGCCGCCGTGCTGGACCGCGGCCGAGGCGTGTCGCTGCGTCTTGCGACGGTTTTCGGCATGTCGCCTCGCATGCGGATCGATCTCCTCGTGAACGATTTCGTGTGGCGCGCGGTAACGGACAAGGCCGTGATGATATTCGAAGGCCACTTCAGGAGAAACTTCATTCACATCAGAGATGTGGTGAAGGGCTTCGAGCATGCGCTGGCAAACTTCACATCCATGCAGGGCGAGGCTTTTAATCTTGGCCTTTCAAACGCCAATCTGTCGAAGATCCAGCTTTGCGAGCGCATTAGGGAGCATCTTCCAAACTTCATCTATCTCGAAGCGCCCATTGGCGAAGACCCTGACAAGCGCGACTACATCGTCTCCAATGAGAAGCTTGAGCGCACTGGGTGGTCTGCCGATTGGAGCCTTGACATGGGTATCCAGGAACTAGTTCGCGGTTATCGCATGATCCGGAATTCGCGATACGCAAACGTCTAGAGGGCGCTGGGCATCGGCCGGGAGCGCATGGTGAGCGGAACTAGTCGCTGCAGTGCGCGGGGACCTCCGCATCACCACTGCGTCTGCTGACGGAGGCCCGCTTGATGCCGGGATTGACGCCAGTTGAAGGGATGGAGGTCGGACAGCTCTGGTTCGCCGCAGCTTGAGGGCCTTCATCCAAGCGGAGCGTTCTACGTCCTCTACTGGCCTTCTAGTCTGCTCAACATCCCTAAGACTAAGCAGGAGATGGGGGGCTTGGCCAAAGGAAGTACCGCTTGAGCGAAAGGGGCAATTTTCCAGCGCCCGGAAATAGAGGAACCTACAGCCCTGCAAACGTGCGGCGACCCATGTAACGCGGAGGCGGACGACTACAATGATCATCGTAAGAAGTCCTTTGCGCATCTCATTCTTCGGAGGGGGGACAGACCATCCCTCCTGGTTCAATCGCCCAGAGCCAGGCGCGGTACTATCAACCACGATAAATAAATACATCTACATTCAGCTTCGGCGCCTGCCTGCAGTTTTTGAGTTCAATTACCGCGTGGTGTGGGGCATGCTCGAAGAAGTGAAATGTATCAGCGAAATCCAGCACCCAGTCGTGCGCGAGGCGTTGAAGCATTATCGGGCGGACGACGACAGCGGCTACGAGGTGATCTACAACGCCGATCTTCCGTCGCGAACCGGCTTGGGTTCGAGTTCGGCCTTTACCGTCTCGCTGCTTCATGCCTACTTCGGCAATCTTGGCCGGCTCTGCCCCAAGTCCGTGCTGGCAAGGGAGGCCATCTTCGTGGAACAGCAATTGCTCCACGAGACCGTCGGCTGCCAAGACCAGATAGCGGCTGCATATGGCGGGCTGAACCGTATCGATTTCCATCCGGGCGGAAGCCACACCGTGAGGCCCATCAATATATTCCCCACGAGGCGGCAGAGCCTTGAAAGATCCCTGATGATGTTCTTCACCGGGTTCACCCGCTCGGCCGAGGCGGTCGAAAAACGGAAGGTCCAGCGCTTCGATGAGCGCGTGCAGGAACTGAGAAACCTCTATTCGATGGTTGACGAGGGTCAAAATATTCTGACGGATGCAAGCCGGCCGCTCTCTGAATTCGGAGAGTTGCTCCACCATGCGTGGACCGAAAAGCGCAAGCTCGATACGTCCGTGTCCAATCCAGTCATAGACCACTATTATGAGACCGCCCGTGCGGCCGGGGCGGTGGGAGGCAAGCTGCTGGGCGCCGGCGGAGGCGGGTTTCTTCTGATGTACGTCCCACCCGATGCGCAATGGAACGTGCTCAGCGCGCTGCAGGACCTGACCTTTGTTCCGTTCGAGATGGAGCGGGATGGCACCTCCATGGTGCTCTACAATCCCGACCTCACGTCGAACTACCTTCCCGCCTCTGCTAAGGTGCTCTAGCTATGGCTGTTTCTGCGCAAGCATTCCAACCCGACGGGCCAGAACAGCAACGTTTGGGCCATCGCGACTGCATCTGCGAGGCAAACGACGGCCTCTGGGTCGCCATAGAGAGAGCGCTCGACAATGGCTTCGGGCTCGTTTTCGTCGTTGGGCAGGATGGTGCGTTGATCGGCGAGCTGCCGTTGAGTCGGATGAGGGTTGCTCTGCGAGACGGCCTACATCTGAGCCATACAACCGCCGGTGAGCTTGCGATCCCCTGGAAGGAAGGCCGTTCGGACTTGCCGATCGCCCCGGTGATCGACCCCCACGGCTGCGTTATCGCCATTGACAAACGCGTTTCGTCATCGCTGCTTCCCGTGGCCGAGCCGGATCTTTCTCGAAGCGAGTTGAGAAACTTGCTCGACGCATTCCTTTCCACCTGGATATCGTCCACCGGCGACTACATTCTCGAATTCGAGTCCCTCTTCTCGGCCCGTGTCGGCATGACGCACGGTGTCGCCACATCCAACGGAACGGTGTCGCTGCACCTGGCGCTGGCGGCCCTCGGCATCGGTTCAGGAGACGAGGTCATCGTGCCGGATCTGACGTTCGCGGCATCCGCCAACGCAGTGATCCATGCCGGTGCGAAGCCCGTCCTGGTGGATGTGGATCCGATCACATGGTGCATTTCCGTGGACGCAATCGAGAGGGTGATCTCGCCGCACACTCGGGCGATCATGCCGGTGCATCTGTTCGGCCGACCAGCTCCAATGACAGAGATATGCAATTTGGCCCAGCAACACGGTCTGTTCGTGCTAGAAGATTGCGCCGAAGCCCACGGCGCCAAGTACGACGGGCTTCCGATTGGGTCCTTCTCCGACGTGGCGAGCTTCTCATTCTTCGCCAACAAGATCATCACGACCGGCGAAGGCGGTATGTGCGTTACGCGGGACCCTGAGCTTGCTTTGAGAATGAAGATGCTTAGGGACCACGGCATGCGCCCGGAGCGGAGGTATTGGCACGAAGAAGCTGGTTTCAACTTCCGCATGACCAATCTTCAGGCCGCGATCGGGTGCGCCCAGTTGCGACGCATGGACGAGTTCCTGGAAATGCGAAAAAAGGTCGACGCGAGCTACCGGGCGGCTCTGGCGGACTTGCCGGGCGTTGTCTTTCCTCAATCACTGTCATCGAGGCACGAGCCCGTGACCTGGTTTTCGTGCGCGCTTGTAAGTCCCGAGCTTCGTCCTCTGCTGATCAAATCCTGTCGAGAAGCCAAGATCGACATCCGCCCGTTCGTCAACGCGCTTTCCACGATGCCGGCATACCGGCGGTTCTCACGGAACTGCCTCGCAAGCAAGCGCCTCGCGGCCTGTGGTATTAACTTTCCGACGTCGCGAAAAGTCGACGAGAACGTCGTGGGCCGGATCACGGAGGTCTTCGCCCAGGTTATGCGGATGCCCGCAGCCGTGGCCAGTTCCGAGGCCTTCCTGAGGCAAAACGGAATGTGAACAAGCCCTGCGCGCGACGTGGGCAGCTCGGTGCAGGAATGGGGGGTCAATGTCGCTCAACGTCGTCTTGTCAGTTGTTGTCTGCACGCACAACCGCGTCTACGATGCGTTGGAGTGCTTGCGTGTGCTTCACGAGCAGATCGATTACGCCACTAGCGAAGTCATCCTCGTGGACAGCGCATCGAGCCCGGTACAACAGCAACACCTTCAGAGCGGCGTAGCCGGCCTTGAGCGCCCGCTCTACCTGCGGCTCGAACAAGCAGGTCTGTCTCTGGCCCGCAACGCAGCACTTGCGCGATGCAAGGGAGAGTGGATCGCGTTCGTCGACGATGATGCGGTGCCCGACCCGGACTGGTACGAGAAGCTCCTCATAGTTCTTCAAAGGGCGCCGGGAGACTGGGGTGCCATCGGCGGACGCATCGTCCCGATCTTTCCAGCGAGTGGACCACCGGATCTGGAACCACGCTGGAAGCGCTACCTGTCCATCAACGATACCGTCGGTTCGCGAGATTGCACTGCCAAGTTCGAAGTCATAGCCGCCAACTCCTGCTTTCGGCGCGCTGCGCTAGACGCTGTGTCAGGTTTTCCAACCGAACTTGGAAGGTCGAAAGCATCCCTCCTCAGTGGCGAAGATGTCCTGGTCATGTGGAGAATTCGCAGGCTCGGTTGGAAGATTTGGTACGATAGCTCCTTCTGCGTTGGGCACAAGATCCCACGTGAGCGGCTCACTAAAAGTTGGGTCCGAGCTCGGGCCTATTGGGAGGGGATCTCCGCCATCCGCATGGCTCGGCTGCTCGACGACAGGGTCCGCGTGAGATTCGTCTTGAAAGCCGCCATGGCAACACCCGTCCTCGCAATGCTCTCGGTCCTCATGCCGAAAGGAAACGAATGGGATCTGCGCTTCTGGTACGATCTGGGAGTCGTGATCGAGAGCTTTGGCTTCGGTTCGAAATCGACCGGCACCTGATTCGTTAATATTAGCTGGCAAGCGGAGATATATCGATGGTCGGAGCGCAACCTGCATATCTGATGGATTTCTCCCTTGGCCTGGTCAATCGGACAGGGGCCTACATTATCTGCAGGGACCTTCTGCAGGAGCTTCCAGAGTATTTTCCTGAAGTTCGTTACTGGCGCCTGTTCCTGAAGAAGACGCCTGATGGTCTGATCCGGCGAATATTGGCTCGTCTCATGATGGTGGAGATCACGACAATGCGTGGGGCCAGAACCGCATATTGGCCGGAACGACCCAAATCACGGGTCGGGAGCCGCCTGATCCTGGATCCGCTCTATGTACTTCGTTCGCGGCTCGACCCCGACGACATCGTTCAGTGCCACGACATCGGCCCCGTCACTCACCCCGATCTCTTCGGCCCGACGATATCCAGCCTTTACATGGAAGCCTACGACAAGATCAAACAGGTCGGCCCCGGTATGGTGTTTGTCAGCGATGCGACCCAGCACGCGTTTCGTGAACGTTACGGTGATGGATTCCGCTTCCTGCAGACAATAGCACAGTATGTACGGCCAGGAGTTCTTGGCGGCGCCGTCGAAGAATGTCCTGGTGTAACCCGCCCCTTCCTGCTCACCGTCGGAGCACTCGAGAGGCGCAAGAACCACCTTCGTGTCATCGAAGCCTACGAGAAGTCGGGCCTACATGCCCACGGCATCAACTATGTTTTCTGCGGCGCGCGTGGCATTGGGGCGGGTGACATTTTAGAGAAGGCATCCCAGACCCCAGGTGTGAGGGCGCTGGGCTATGTGACGGAGCCTCAGCTCCGATGGCTGTACCTGAATGCAAGGGGCTTTGTCCTTCCGAGCCTGCTTGAAGGATTTGGCCTACCTCCAATTGAAGCCGCGCAGCGCGGACTCGTCTCGGTGGTGAGCGAAGGAGGAGCGCAGGAGGAGGCGATCGGCGGTGCCGCGGTCCTCGTGGACCCGAAGTCAATAGACTCGCTCGTGGCCGGGCTTGTCCGCCTCGTCGATATGGGTGAGGACGAGCGCCAATCCATCCTGCGTCGCGCTGTACTTCGCGGGTCGGTCCTGACCTATGATCGCTACATTGCTGGCTGGGATAAACTGTTGCAGCACAACAATCGATTTTACGACACGGACGGCTGGGCGAGTTCGGACCCGGAGGAAGCGTCGATTATGGAGTAAGCAGTCTGGGGCGCGGTTGAACGACGTTCTTGTGGTGACGAAGGGGGATTCGCGGAAGATCATCGCGATTTAGCTGCTGAAAGCTCACGACGCGCCTCAGGCCTCTGATTTGCTTGAATGTTGCGGAGCGTCTCCCCAAGTCGCATCTTCCGAGCTGTTAAGCGTTTTCCCACAACATCGAGGTTACGCTCGATCAACGAGTAGCTTACCTGCACCATCACGAACGCTCAAGCAATGGCCATCAGCAGGATCCACTGGCGAGATATGCTACGACAGAAAAGATGCATCAAGGTACCTAGGACAGGTGCGGTGAATGTCGAAGCGGAAGCTGGCGAGGCTTACGGGTGTGAAGGACATTCGACCGTTACCGAGACTGACGCACGAACAGGGGCTTTCCGTTCGTGCGATATCGGAACGGTTGAAGATCAGCAAAAGCGACCGTTTCGACCTACCTGCTGCGGACGCGTGAGGCCGGGCTAACGGGCTGGCCGTTGCCGCATGAACTTAACGATAGCGCTGTTTTGCAGCGTCGCCCATTTCATCGTCGCGGCCGCCCGCCCCAGGACATGCAGGAGCCCGACTGGGGCAAGATCGCCAGTGAGCTGAAGCGAAAGGGCGTGACGCTGACGCTGTTGTGGCAGGAATATCGCGGACGGTACCTCAATGGTTATGGGTACACATGGTTCTGTGAGGCGTCTCGACGCTTCCGAACAGCGCGCCAGCGTCACCTAAGTGGCCGCGCCCGGCCGGGAAAGACAAACAGCACTGGAGGAACCGTGTCGCGCTGATCTACTGGCTGTAGAAGAAGTAGACGCCCAGCCCGGTTGCAGACTGCTACTCCTTTTGGCGTGCTTGCCTGCCGCAAGGCAATTGCAGAGGATACTGCGGAGGAAACCAGGCAAGTTTTGATCAGGGGTTAGTCGCCAGAATGGCCGCGGTGCTGCGCGCATCAGGCGTCTTCAGTGCAGAGATGGAATTAGCAACCCATGCAGATCTCACCCGTTGGTCTTTTAGTCTGCGCGGGAATACTGCTGGTCGGGTATTATTGCCGGGCACCTTTGATCATTGCTCTCATCGCTTCACTGCCATTCGGTGCAACGGCACTCATGACGTTGACCTCGCTTGGGGGGTCCTCGCCACTCATCTACACATTCTTCGCCGCCCTTCTGTTGGCTGCCGTCGCCATGAGGTCGCGGATCTCGCGAGACCTCGGTAACGTGTTTGGCAAAATTTGGCCCCTATGGATTGTCGGCGGCCTTTTGATTTATGCCGTGGTCGGCGCATGGCTGTTTCCGCGCTTGTTTGCTGGGCAGACAAGTGTCTTCGTCCAGGGAGCGACCCGCGGCGGGGTTGTGGAAGCCTCGCTTGCGCCTGTGTCGGGCAATATCACGCAAACGGGATATTTCGTTCTCGGTGGCCTCACTGCTGTTGCCCTGTGCGTCCTGCTCCTGCAGGGAGACAGATTAGGGGCAATTCGGCGGGGATTCTTTCTCTGGTGTGGTCTTCACGCTGGCATGGGATTGCTTGACTTGATGGGCAAGCTCGCGAGGGCCGGGGACATCCTTCGTCCAATTCGCACCGCCAGCTATGCCATGCTGACTGACGTCATGGAGGGCGGATTTTGGCGCATCACGGGCGCCAATTCGGAGGCATCTACCTTTGGCGGCATATCGCTCACCTGTCTTGGGTTCTGTTATGTTTACTGGCGCAAGACCAAGTCACGATTGGCGCAGGGCCTGTGCGCCCTGTTGCTCGTACTGTTGATTCTCTCTACGTCGTCGACCGCTTATGCGGGCCTCGGCATACTGGGTATTCCGGTCGCTCTTTCGATCCTCCGCTCAATTCTATCGGGCCAGATCGACAGGGACGAGATTCTGATCTTGGCGTTAGTTGGGATGGCGGTAATCGCAATTCTTACGATCGTCCTTTACGATCAGGGTTTCTTCGCGCCGTTTATCCATCTGCTGGATTCCTTGATTTTGAACAAGGCCGCCTCCGCTTCCGGTCAGGAACGGGCCTATTGGAACATCAAGAGCCTGCAGGCCCTCGTTGACACGAGCGGCCTTGGCGTTGGCTTGGGCAGTTCACGCGCGTCGAGCTGGCCGATCGCGGTAGCTTCACAGCTGGGTGTTGTCGGCGGGCTCATGATGGCAATCCTTTTGGCGGTGGTGTTCAGGGGCATTGGCGGCCTGAGGCAATACCTCGATCCCGAGGCGGACGCTGTGGTGTCAAGCGTGCGGGCTTCCGCCTTGGCGTCCGTGGTTTCCGGCTCGTTGGCCGCAGGCAACGCCGACCCGGGTATGATTTTCTTCATTGCTCTTGCTGTCATCTTGACGGCGAGGGCGCGTGCGCGCAGGGCGAGATATGCTCCCCAGCACAATCTTCGGGCTGAGCACGGCGCTCGACACCCGATAGCGCGGTGAACCGAGCGAGTCTAAGTGCCCGGCTTCTCCGCCTGCTTCCACTCCAATCTGTCGCTGTGCAAGACGCCGGCTAATCCGGTCTCAGGAGCCGTGTGCACCGCCGGAAAACATTTCGTTCAGTTTGCAGGCCACCTCGGTCCGGTTCGTAGCCTTCAGTTTCTTCATAATGGTGCGAATATGTACCTTGACCGTGCTTTCGCGGAGATTGAGCTCATATGCGATGATCTTATTCGCCTTTCCCTTTCGCAGCGCCTCGACCACTTCCGCCTGACGAACGGTGAACATCCTAGCCAGCGGCGGAACTTCCCGCTTCTCAGTCTCAACCAGGTGGCGTGCCGCCAGAACGCTGCTCGCCGGCACAAAGACGCCGCCCGCTATTGCCAAACCGATTGCTTCAATGCACACGTCCACGCCGACCGATGTCGGGATATAACCTTGCGCGCCGCTTTCGAGAACCCGCACGATTTGGGCAATGTCGTCGTTGTCGGACAGGACCACGACGGGAGCGGGGTGGAATAGGGACGCGAGCCTCGGAATATCTGTCGCGACGTCGCCGACTTCGCGGGCACCGATATTGAGGAGGACGGCGGCGACTGGTGCGCAGTCGCCCTCCGCCTCCCGCCACTCGTCAATCGACCCGAAGGCGGCGACATCCATAGCGAGACCGTGTTCGATCAGGGTCCTCGCCAAGCATTCGCGACCTAACGCCCTACTATCAAGGATAAGCAAGCACTGTTTATTTGCTTTTCCAAGCGGCTGCTCCTTCTCTTTCTTGGTCGCTGGCGAGACACTTTTCGCGCGGTGCGTCTCATGCGTGAATCCCGACACTTTCCCTAAATCTGGCATGAAAGAAGCCATTGCCGAGTCCCCTCTGGTGGCGCTGAGCAAATACATTTCCCCAAAGAGCCGCACGGACCGAGAGAGGAATTTCCGTCCGATTTCGTCGGCTATTCCCGGTACCGCTACTTCTAAAATTCATTGTCGGTCAAATAACTGATACTATTGACCATAAATTGCCCTAACGCGGGGGTGCACAAAGATCGCTTGGATACGCATTGCCGAGTTTTCTGCAAGATTTACATTTGGCACTTGAGCCATATGCTGTCCCGACGATCAGATCTATTACGGACATGCTTGAGCACCAGTCAATGACGCATGCAGCCGGGCCGCCGCCCTGGGCAAATCGTCTCCCATCCACGAAGGGCGCCGATTGGCCGGAAAAGTGGCAAACCGCGTCTTTCAAGATACCCAGGTCGAAGAAGATCGGGTTCGTGAAAAGGGGAACGTCACACGCTAATGCACAGATGCTGTTCCGCATCGGCGACGGTGGATGTCGTTTCATCTCCTCAAAATATCATGCGACCGCAAGGTCTAATCACCTTAACCCTCGAATTAAGTGATGTGGCCCGCCATTTGGCAATTACCAAATGAGAGGCATAGCTACCGTTTAGGAGGTAAGCTCAGTATGGCGTATTCACCTTTTGTAGAAGCATGTTAAGCGCGCCCCGCTCCAGGAACCCGACAAGTCCGGCAGATTCGTGTACCGCCCGATAATGGCCGGCTACCAGGCGCAAGCTTCATCCACCCGCTTAAGTTCGAAGAAGTAGATACGCTCGTCGCCCCCGATTGTCATCGCTCCCATGATCCTGTGTTGATCGATTCGGCGAAAATAATCGACAATCGGTTGATCGTCGTAGAGCATCGCCGCGCTCGCAATGCCGCTAAACGGCATCGTTCTCAGGGAGGCAACAGGCCCTCTCGCGCGAAGTCCGCGCTGAAGATGCGAAAACAAATTTGCGCGATGCGCATCCTGCCGACCTATGGAAGCGAAGCGCCAGGCGAAGCGGTACTATCCCAGGATCGAGCGCGATCAACCGCCGCGTGCCCGACCAAAACAGCAGCGCATCCGCGCGCATGTCTGCGTTAAACCGCTTGCCGAACCAGCCGAGGTTTCCCAAAACGCCGTCGAGCGGATGCCCTGTCGGGATGCCTCGCCCGCTCCACAGTCCGACGATTTCGCGTGGCTCGAGCGGCGACAAGATTTGAAATTTCTTAAGGGCCACCTGCTGCGCACTCACCGGATTAACCCTCCCCTTCCCGGCGCTGCCTGGCGCGCCGCCTGGATTTGGCGTCACGTCGCGCTTTTCGCAGCTCCTCCAGCGTCGGCATCCACCAGCCCCGGTCGAGTTCGTCTTCTCCCGGTGGCGTTCGTGCCGGCCAGGTTGTTACCAATTCCTCAAGCACTCCCGGTCGCCATGACCCCCAGACATATTGCCTTCCCTCTTTCATGGGGAAGTAGAACGCGCTCATCGTTGCTGGGTCCACCAGCTCGCCATCGATGCCAATGAAGAAGACAACCCCGACATGCGTACCGATCGCGTGCCCGAGCGGGGGGCGATCGTCGGGGGGAACCGGATATCGCTTGCACCGGCGTTCTCTCGTCCTTGCCTTGAGCACCTCGTCTTCCTCGGTTCCCCTTATTGCCTCACGCCGCGCCTTTCTCGCCTCCGGTTCACTGCGCTCAGCGGCCGCCTCGATGGTTGGCCACCTACGGCGGAGCTCGTCGAACGATCGGTAAGGCACGCTCCAGAGCCGGCGATCGGCGTCCCAGCGCGCATAGGGGATTTCCCGGATCTCGTTGACGACGGTGCGTGAATAGGGTGTACGGATTTCGAACGACGCAGGTGCTGCTTTGAGATAGCGGCTTACGATCGGATCGAATGCAAAGGCGTCCCTGCCCTTCTCGTCGGCAAAGGCGTCGGCTTCCGCTTCCATTTCGGCCAGCCAGCGGCTAATGCGTTTTTGAGCTGTGCGGCCGGGTACGAACCAGGCATTCAGACGGTCGCTCCAGCGAGCGCGAGGGAACGCTTCCCGAAACCGGGCCATCGTCACCCTGTCGTGCGGCAATTCGGTCGTTGCGCCAACGCGTTGCGCGGCGGGTGCGTTGTTTTTCGGCTCTTCGTCCATAGTTCCAGAACGCGGGAAGGCCACCTCCCGTTCGACCATCGCAATAGTGCTGCCACGCAAAGCTTTCGCAACGGGCCTTGGCATGTTGAACAAGTAAACCGCTTCGGATCGGGGTTTGGCTTCACGCAGTCCACGTCGGCGGCATTGAATGGGAGCTCCGGCTGCGCCCGTGGAGAAAGCGGCGGCTTGGCGTCAAGACCGCCGTCTCCTTCGTCGATCCACGAGAAGCGAAGCTGGAGTTCCTCCGGCTTGGCGGCTGCCTAGCGGCTAAAGACCCGGATCGCGCCGGAATCGCCGAGACTGCGTCGAACGGCGGCAATCTGACTGGACGCAATATCCGCCGAGACCTCGATCTCGCCTTCGAGCGGTGCATCGCGACGAACGCCCTGTTCATGAGACGCGTCGCCACCCGACGGCTCCGAACCGGCCGTGTTGCGGTCTGTCGCCGACTGAATGAAGATGTCGGGCCTCGATATGCCGTGCTGTTGAACCAAATGTTCGACGGCGAGATCGGCTGCTTCTCGAGTTTTGAAAGTGGCTCGTATCGTAGTGCTGCTGTCGTCGGCCATTTGAATGTCTCCTGATCGTTGACCTGCACAGGACGAGAACGCCTCTGCCGTCAACTGGTTGCCCGATGGCGCAATTTGCCTTCGCGTGCTTGCAAAAGCGGATCGTGGATGCCTTGCACGAAGGCTTGTCGGACAATGAGACCGGTCAAAAGGCTCATCGAATCGCCGACCAAAAGGCGCCCGATTGAAATCATTGTCCGATTGAAACCTGCTGGCCTTACTCGTAGTCGCGCTGAAGCGCTACTCGCGCATCAAGCAGCGCGGCGACAAATATGAGGTTGGAAGTGGTTGGACGTTATCGCTCCGAAAGGGAAATAGTTTTGGGTCCTCGGGGTGGCAGCGAAAGTCAATTGCTGCCGGGGTGGTTAGCCAACGCAGTTCATACGAATGTTCACGAACTCTTTGGCAGCACGCGGAACGAAGCTCCCTTAGGGCTTTAGCCCGAAAAAGGGCTAATGGTCTTAGCCCATTTGGCCTTATCCGTTTGAGCGCGCTCCATACTCCTTGACTGCGACCTGTGTTGTGAGACTCTTCAATCTCATCGTTGTAGTGCGAGGCGCAGCAATGATCTTCGACGATGACATTGAATTGGCGCTCGCTCTGGCCTGCGAAGAACTCCAGATGACTCGAGACGAGATGATCCGCCTCATCCTTCGTGAGTGGCTGGAGCAGTACGGCTTTATTCCATTCCGTCAGTTGGACGAAGGCAGCGACACAGAGGGTAGCGCGTGAATTCCGCATGGTGCCCCACGCCGGCGCGAGGTTAGCGACATGAATCAGCACTCCGCGTGGGCTCCTCCCGGTGTTTGGCGATGATGCCTCGATCCCCTGCGCGCAGCTTGCAGCATCCGACGGCGCTCGCTCGAGGGCAGCCGACCGCAGGTCGCGTCATCGAGGTAGAGGAAATCGAACGTAAAAATGATAGTACCCGGTTTAATCGCCGATGGCAGCAGCCCAGTGCAGAGCGATGGCGCGAGAACCTTGAAGCCCAAACGAGCCGCCATAGCTGTAAAGGACGAAAAGCCGATCCGGATGGGTGACGAACAGGGCGCTAAGCCGCACACGAGGCCCGGCGCTATGTCCACTACTGCGAACACCCGGGCTGCACCAGATGGGCAGCTTCGGCTTAGCCGTCGGCCGAGCGCAGTCGAACTGGCTCTGCTCTGAGTATCAGCTGGAGCTGAAACCGCGTCATGAGGCACAGCCCGACGTTGACCGGGATCCCGACATAGGCGAGGCCTATGAGGACGGCATCATGGCAGAAAAAGGCAGCGCCGGATTGCACCCGGGCGCTGCTGCACTGGGTCGTCCGGGCGAGCTAGCCCGGATAGACTAAGCGCCAACCCTCCCCAACTCACGTAAAATCAGCCTGCGGAAATTTGAGGGGGAACCAGTATGCCGAAGAAAACCCTGTGCGCCTTAACGGCGCTGGCCTACCTATCATGCTTCATCACCTATCCAGGAGAACGTTCGATCCAGGTCGCCGGTCAAAAGTTCCGGACTGCGGCGGGCTGCATGAGGAAAGCACCGGTAGGCCGCTTCGACCGCAAGTGCGATATTCCGCACCTCGGCTGGCGTGGCGCCGAGGGCATGTGGTGGTTCCCTAACGTTGTCCAGGGCGCCGGCATCTAGTTATAGTTAGACAGCGCTCCCATGAACTCTAAAGCGCTCCGAGTTCGGCGAAGCGGAGTGAGCCCGTCGGTGAGCCCGGTTGCACCCTATATCTTGGCGAGATCGGCCATCGCGTTTTCACGGCGCGGCCCGGATTTTCGGATCGCCGATAGCGCTTTCTGCCGCGTCACCTTCGCCGTCTTCATGCGGTATGCGACCTCATATGCTTGTTCTGAAACGAGCTCGCGGTCACGACCTTTCCTCTTCAAACTATCTGCCTTGCGTTCCTCCATGTCTTTTCAGGAAGGATAGGGGCACTTCAGATGTCGGCAAGGGCGGGAACTTCGCTCCTGATGGCGTGTTGACCTGCCGAGGAGACGACAGAGTCGGCAATGAGAAGAATGAAATGCACTCGCTCAGTCTCGCTGGTATCCAAGTTCTTCTTGTTGTCATTGCACTGTTCGCCCTTGCATGGATCGCATTTTGAGATGCGGCCCCCTCGAAAGCGCCAGCCGGCATAGTTTTCTTTGGAACCATCCGCTACGCGAGCGATTAGAGGGCACCGCTAACTAAGGCGGCTGCTGATGGAAGATCAGCGTGACGTTCTCCAGAACTTTTCAGGCGGCGCCCTTTCTAGCTCCAGGGTGCTGCCGCTTTCTCATCGACTTACAGTACCTTGGGTTTTGGGGAACCAATCAGAACACTGCGAGTTAACCGCCGTCGGCAAGATTCGAGCGCCGATTCCTCCGCGACATGTCGATCCTGTCTTCCGCATGGACAGGATCGACATTTTGGCAGCGCACAAAGGCCCTTTCGGGACGCTTCCGCCCAGGCATCCTCGTTTTTCTCGGACAAGATCGAAACCTTGCTTGCCGTTGACGTTGGTCTGCGCCCGTCGCCAACCTCGACCAGTTACCAGTATCGCCGTCCCGTCGAGATGCGGGCGTCCAGTAACTCGCCAGAAAGTTGCCGATCCTTCGGGCCTTCGCGCTGTTCGAGATCGAGACGGTGCTGCGATGCCCAGCGATCACGCCATTCGTTACCCAGACGCTCTACACGATTCAACTTGTACTGCGACGGGCCGCCTGCGACCGCGATCGGCAAAAGGAGAAGTCGCGCGCAAGGAAGTGGCGCGGATAATCTCGGCCGCCCCTGCTGGCGCGAGATCATTTCCTGCCGCTGAAGCAAATTGCGCCTCATGCCATCAGAATTGGAAAAGGCGTTCGAGGAGAAGTTCGGTGTAGAGCGAGGGCGCAACAACCTTGATGCCCAGACGAGGCGCATAGCTGTGAGGGACGAGGAGCCGATCCGGATGAGTGACGAACAGGGCACGACCCCTCACTCAGAAGCCGAGCCGGGCTGCACCAGATGGGCAGCTTCGGCTTGGCCTCGGCCGGGCGGAACCAAACTGGTTCTGCTCTGACCATCAGCCGCCGCGCCATGACAGCCGCGGCATTGACCTGGAATTAGAACGTGCACGCAAGCATCGCGACGTAGCCATCACTGCTTTGCGTTGTTCAGGGGAAACTTCTAGTGTTGGGTGGCTATTGACTCAAGCTCATGGCGTTTTAATTCGTCGATTGCTTCGAGTGCTTCTTCGGCTGACCAGCCTGCAGACACCGCCGCGTCCAGCAGCTTGGCCTCTGCCTCCTGCTCGAGTTTCATGTACAAGGGCTCTAGTGCCTCCTGGACCGTTAGAATGTGCTCATCCGGAGCTACGACTTGGACAAATGAAGTTGCGCGCGACATGGCACAAACCTTCCTCCTTCACACGGACGTGTTCCAACAAAACTCCAAACGTTGGCGTCTGTTCCACGGCTTCAAACTTTGGGAATTAGATGAACTCGCATCGGTCGATTGGCGTCATTTTGGCTCTTCTGCTTTTCGCGCATCCCGCGTTTGCGGCCGATCCGATAACCGGACGCGCGACCGTGATTGACGGCGACACGATCGAGATCCGAGGCGAGCGCATCCGCCTGCACGGTGTCGATGCGCCGGAGAGCTGGCAGAAATGCGAGAATGTCGACGGCAGCAGCTATCGGTGCGGAAGAGAGGCGGCCCAAGAACTCGCTCGGTTTCTTGCCGAGTCCCGCCCTGCCCGCTGCGAGTTCGTTCAGCGCGATCGATATAAGCGGTTCGTGGGTGTCTGCTTCCGCGCCGACGGCCGAGACGTCAATCGCTGGCTCGTTGAGAGCGGCAATGCTGTGGATTGGACGCGGTATAGCAATGGCGCCTACGCCAATTCCCAAGGGCTCGCACGGTCTCATAGGATCGGAATCTGGCGTGGCAATTTCGAGCTGCCTTGCAAAGCCCGCGCCGCCCGTGCAAAGCGTGGGGCATCCTGCTAACGCGAGGTATTCATGCCGACCGACGAAGCCGTCAACGACATGCAGTCGATTGACCGAGAAATCGGAGCGCAGCTCCGATCCGCGCGCCAAGTGTTAGGCGTAAGCCAGCAAGTCTTGGCAAAAAAGTCGGGGTCAGCTTCCAGCAAATCCAGGAATACGACAAGGGTATAAACCGCCTGTCGGTGGGGATGCTCGTGAAGATCTGCCAATCGCTAGGGGGTAAGCCCCATGGAGATCCTCGGCGCCTACTTCCAGCACGAGCGACCGAGTGGTACTCGCATGGACTGGCTTCAAGAAAAGTTGCTTACTGCCGAGCGAAAACTGTCTGGGGTAAGACGCGCTTTAAGAGACGAATGATGCGATCCTGCCGCCCATCCGTAAACGGCCGATGCAAATATGAAACGGCTTTCAATTTCTATTCTTTCGGTCTTTGCAGTCTCTGCACAGGCTGATCCACTTCCCTCCAAAACGTAAATGCTCTCGAGATTGGAATGCCGATTGCCACAGGTCGAGGATACCGTCCGCCGACGTAGCGGCGACGGCGAGTGCGCATAGCTGCCGAGGCTCGTCATGTCGAAAACCTGTCCCCGGTTCACCTTCATATCTTGCATTTCCGGCTTACCGGCCTCTTGGCCGGCATAGAGCTGCATGTAAGCGCGCGCGGCGCGACGCGCGCGCTTACAAGGTAGCAGTCGGAAGTCCGTCGCGTGCTCGCGGTCGGTGCAGTCTCGGAAAATTTATGGGGTTTGCTGGAAGCTCGGTGACGAAATCGTGAACGTTCCCAAACGCCCTGCGAACGACAGACCATAGTCCGATACCCAAGCTTTCAGTGCTGCTGTAGGTTCTGCGTGCCGCGTTCTGCGTTCACGTTATGATTGTGGAGTTTTGCCCGTGATTAAGATCTTTGTTGTGGCGATGACGCTAGTAATGGTCGGCTTCTGGGGTTCTGTCGGCGTTCTGATCTATCGGCTGCTTACGTGATTTCGAAGGAGGAACGCTTATAACGCGCCCGCTACACTTAAAGGGTGGCGGAATCTTCAGCCGTCCCCTATAGTTTCCTTAGGCAATGGAGGTTGCCACGGAGGATCATATGAGCGATACCGCTTTTGGGTTTCTGCTAGCGGCTGAACTGTCAGCCTTGCTCTGGACCGCACTGCTCATGGCGGCCTTCTCGGTATTCTGATCATCCTTCAGTTTCATCACTCTCAGTCGCTTTTACGGTGGCCGAGGCTGCAGGTACTTCCTTCGCCGTCTTCTGCTCCGACCGTCTCCGGTACTCGTCGACTGCGGCGTTGAGGCTAATCAATGAGCCGTTCTCGACGATCACAGCACCGGATACAGCGTCCCGCAGGATGATCTCCTGACCGGGTGTCCTGCTGACCAGTCTGGCGAATGGCATCGGCCTCTATCTCGAAGACGTCCTCCTTTTCCTTCTCCGGCATGGCCCAGAGTGGCGTCCGCGAAATGGATGTCCGGGTAACGCGAGCCCATGGCACTTGCGGATCTCCGAAAAACGACGAGGCCGACATCCTCTATCCAAATGAGCCGATAGACGTTTTCACCTTTTGCTCTGGCTATCGCCGAGCGGCTTGCCCGTGCTGCGATCCGATCACCGGCCGCGCGCCTGTAATTGACGGCGAGATGCTTTCGACGCGAGCCTGCGACCGCTGAAGTAGACTTCACTGTGATCAACTGCTGGGCGCAACATGCGATCAATACGGCAGCTAGAATGACTTATCCTGAAGCTCGCCCGAGATCGCAGCAAAGGAGCTGGCAGCGTGACGTCTGCCCCAATTTCACCGCGAATTGGCGGCTACAAAGGAATCGAGATTGGCCGTCTCGGAGACTGGCGAGCTCCCGAGCTACGCTATGCCGACACGAAGGATTGTGGGCTGATCAAGTTGCTGTTGGACAGACCGCGCGAACCTTTCGCGCTGAGACTTTTAGAGACCGGCAGGGGAATGTCAGATGGCCAATATCGACCAGATAATCATGTTTGGCGCGGTCTCTGGATGACCACGGCTGGCTTTGGCCACGTTCAGACGAACACTCAAGTGCAGTGGCTCGTTCAACTCACGAGGCATTTCCGATGGATGGGGTCCCTGTTGATTTGCCCCAAGTTGGAGAGAGAATTCCCGAACGGCATAGATGATGGGAAGAACAATTGAACTAGTGGCGATCGCGATGTTCTTCATCTCTGCCTGCGCGCTCATCTGGCTGCCGGTTGCATTCAGTTGAGCAAAGAAGAAGATCAGCACGGCTTCGCATGGAGCGTGCCGGCGACCGTTACCTGGGTTGCCATCCTCATCCCTCAAAGCGAAAGCCCGGCAACCTGGCATGGCGGCGGGGCTGTGAGTAGCCTGCAACGGTGCGCTTCTACGAGAGCCGGCTCCGGCATTGTGTTATATTTCGATGAACCGTTTTACGCTCGAAGAGGACACAACGGATGTGGCTTAAATTGCACGACAACAATGGCCCGATCTTCGTTAACATGGACAATGTCATTCACTTCCAGCGGGTGGAAGGGCAGCGGCGCACCGCTCTCGTTGCCTTCGCGGCCAACAACGGGACCTGCGTGACGCTCCAGGTTCAGGAGACACCCGACGAGATCATGGAAATGCTCTGGGAGGAGTAAACGCAGGCACGCCCGCCGCCACGCCGGTTACGGTTGCACTGCCTGCGAGTTGGCGTCGGCTTCTCGCGTTTCGCCATCTTCAGCGGCTTCCCGATCGGACAAATTTAACAATATTGCCGTCGCTCATATGGCCGCCCTTCGGCCGGCGACTGACCTTATAGCACATGCAACGTCATGCTTCAGGTCACAGCATCGATCGGCGGTTGCCGAAAACACGACCCATCGGGCGACGTTGGTGATGATTCCCACAACCCGGTGCAACTCGAAAGTGCGGAGCGCTCGACTGAGAAGACCGCTGCCTACCCGAGGCGCGCCCAGGAACGAATACTGTTCCGAGGGGTTGAATGGGTGGTCCGAAATGGAGGGCTATTTTGAGGCAGCGTGCCAAAGCCCCGCATCCCCGTGAAGGCGTCACAAATGGTGCTCAGGGACGAAAAGCCGCGGCTGGCAGTCCGCGGACTGCGCCCCCTGTTGATCGTCTGGCAGATCTCGGCGCCACCCAGTCCGCCTTCCCAGAATTCATTGAGCCCTGCCATCCGACGCTGAAGAAGAGGCCGCCCGATGGCGCAAACTGGGTTCATGAGATCAAGCTTGATGGCTATCGAGCGCAATTGCACATTAATCGCGGCAAGATCACGATCTACACGCGGACCGGGCTGGATTGGACGAGGGAATTCAAGGCAATCGCGACGGCTGCGGAGGACCTCGCCGGACATGACGTGGTGATGGATGGAGAGGTCACCGTCTTCGGCAAGACCGGGCTTCCCGATTTTCAGGCACTTCGGCGAGAGCTCGCGAAACGCTCGTCGCCATATCTGACGTTTCAGGCATTCGATCTGCTTCATCTCGACGGCTACGACCTTCGGCGCGTGCCGCTGATCGAGCGCAAACGCGTGCTGCGCGAGCTAATCGGAGACGCGGCCGGCACCATCGCCTATGTCGACTATCTCGAGCTCGAAGAGGGAGAGCCGGTTTACCTTCACGCATGCAAGATGGGCCTGGAGGGAATTGTCTCGAAACGCAAAGACGCGCCTTACCGGTCGGGGCGGCAGGAAATCTGGACAAAGACGAAGTGCACGAAGCGCGACGCCTTTCCGATCGTCGCGTTCGTCGAAAAGCTCGGCGCGCACCCGCGCAGGATTGCCTCGCTTTATCTCGGACGCTGGGAGGGCGATCGCCTCTTCTATGCCGGCAAGGCCCAAACCGGCTACACCTTAACGACGGCCCGCGCCGTGCGAGAGCGGCTCAATCCCTTGATCATCGGCAAGAGCCCCCTCTCCCATCCGATCAACAAGCCCAAGGCGACCTGGGTCGAGCCGCAGGTCGACGCTGAGATCGACTATGGCGGGGTGACGGATGACGGTCTGCTGCGGGAGCCGGTGTTCAAAGGGTTGCAGGATGTGTCGCGGGATGCAGGAAAGCGGCGACCGGACGCTCGCCCTGCCTCGATCCGAGTCCCGCGAGAGAACATATTGCAGTTGCTGCCGGACGCCGTCGTGCCCTCAAAGGAGGAGCTTGCGGACTACTGGACGCGCGTCGCCGATCGGGCCCTGCATTTCCTCGGCCGCCGCCCGTTGAAGCTTGTAAGACACATCCACGGCACCACCTTCTACCACAAGGGACCGCTGCCACCGATCCCTCCCGAGGTCCATCAGCTTCGCATCGAGAAACGAGAGGGCGGTGCAGGGGTTCGGCTTTGGGTCGACGATCTCGCCGGGTTGCTGGGGCTTGTCGAGATCGGCGCGGTCGAACTGCATCCCTGGGCGGCCACCGTCGACGATATCGAACACGCCGACGCGTTGATCTTCGATCTCGATCCCGGCGAAGGCGTCTCGTGGGAATTCGTCGTCGAAACCGCCTTGCTGCTGCGGGAATTCCTTGAGGCGGAGGGCCTCAAGACATGGCCAAAGCTCACCGGCGGCAAGGGCGTTCACCTCATGACCCCTCTACCGGCGAAGTTGACGCATAACGCAGCGCACGCCTATGCCAAACGCTTGGCGCAGCAGTTTGCCAGCACCGATGCCGACCGCTACGTCACGTCGGCACAGCTTTCGCACCGGCCGGGCAAGCTTTTTCTCGACTACCTGAGGAACGGCCGCGGTACGACAGCAGTCGGCACCTACTCGCCGAGAGCACGCTCCGGATTTCCCGTCGCGGCTCCGGTTACCTGGCGCGACATCGAGCGCGGGATGAGACCGGATACGTTTACCATCAAGCGTCTGCCTAAGCGTCGCAAAGTCCTGAGTGCGAGCTGATCAATCTGGGTCATGCCATCGGCTCCGACGGTCACACCAATCGCAGGCCGGATTACGGCGTCGCCGTTCGCGACCTCGATCCCCCCTTGCGCGGCTGGACTCGTCTCAAAAACCGCTGCCTCAGCCGCGGGCGGCCTTCTGCGAATTGAGGACACGAAGCTTACGAAGACCGCCCCGTCGGTCGCGATGGGCGACAGGCAGCGCCTCGCCTTCTTCGCCGGCATTTGGATGTCATGGAGGCTGCTCGCGCTCGATGCAGAACCCGCGCGTCGGGGGGCACGAACTTTTCGCCTTCTTCACCTGCTACGTCAACGCGGTCGTCAGGCCGGTCCATCCGAAAGCGACGCCCGTCTGCGGGACCGAGGCCAAGGAGTCGAACTATGGTTGGCGGCCGATTGGAAGGATCCCAAAACGCTGCAAAGGCAGTACCGAGCCGAGCGGATGACACTTGTACCCGGCGAAAGCCGCGTTGGAGCCGTTGTTGTCTTGGAACTCCGGGAAGCCCCGGAACAAAGCGGCGAGAGATGCGTTATTTCGGCGCCGCGCATTTCTGCGGCACCAGGTCCCCCAACCTGTTTAGAGTGCCCGCCCGTCCCCTCGTGCGGGCACTCACTATGCGATGCCTCTATTTGCTCTGAAGATGCTCTGAAGATTGTCCATCAACTTTTTCGGCTCCGAGAAAGGGCTACTGCTCGCCCCCGGCAAGCCACGAAATTTTGACGAAAGTCTCCGTGCACCTCATATCCCCCTAACCCATGCGAGGCAATGTCGCCTCCGGAGGCAACCGTCGTGCATGGCCCTGCCCTTCCTTTCCATGCTCGGATGGATTTATGGATCCTCTACAAGTCCGTCACGGCACCTATACCTCAGCCGGCAAACCCACCCTCGTCTAGAAACCGCTGCTCATCGTCCGTCATTGCTCTGGCGAGTATCCAGTTCCGGTGCGGGAAGCGGCCGAAGCGGCGGATGATGTCGCGGTGGCGTTTGGCGTGTGAAAGGCTCGGTTCGCCGAGGCGGCGCGCAAGCTCGACCGATTGTTCCTGATCGGCAAGGCTTTCCGAGTGGGCGAAGGGAAGATAGAAGAAGAGCCGAAGGTCTGCCGGCCCCATGAGATCGTAACCCGCATTGATCGCCGCGCGTGCGATGCCAAGCGCCGGTGCGTCGGTCTCGTACATGCGTGGCGTACCGCGAAAAGCGTTGCGGGGGAATTGATCAAGGAGAAGGATGAGCGCCAGCGTCTTCTCCGGCGAAACCGTCCAGTCCAAGAACTCACCGCGTGCCGCCGCCTCATGGCCTGTGAGGAAGCGTTCGCGAAAGGCACGGTCGAATTCGACCTCCTTGGCGAACCAGCGCGTCGGCCCCGCTTCGCGCCAGAAGCGGATGACGGCCGCTGCCTCGTCGTTCCCCGCAAGCGCCTCGCGCAGCCGCATGTTGAAGGCCGGATCAGCAAGGGCTGGCGCGCGGCCTTGCTCCTCCGCAGGCTGCGAGTTGCGCAGCGTCAGGGCTTCGATGTAGCCGATGAAATCGCTCATTTGTTCCTCCGCTTGGTTGGAGACCGCACGGCCTCGCCACGCAGAAGAACTACGTCTTTGTCGGTGCTGAATGAACTGATATGATTTCAGCATTATGCTGAGCGAGATCGATCTCTCCCGCGCCGACCTCAACCTGCTGGTGCTCTTCGAAACGGTGTTCGACGAGAAGAATGTCGGTCGCGCCGCCGAAAGGCTGAACCTCTCCGCGTCCGCCGTCAGCCACGGTCTCGGCCGCTTGCGGCGGCTACTCAATGATCCGCTCTTTCTAAAGACGCCGAAGGGCGTGGTGCCGACCGAGCGCGCAAAGGAACTGGCGGCGCCGATCGGCGATGTCCTCGCGCGAGTGAGAACCGTCATCTCCACCGCCGATCCCTTTGATCCGGCGCGCTCCCGCCGCCGCTTCACGATCGGCACGGCCGACGGCTTTTCGGTTTTCCTGCCGCCGCTGCTTGCCGAGATCGCCCGCACTGCGCCGGGCATCGATCTCGTCGTCCGGCACATGCAGATGGAGACGGCGCTTTCCGATCTGGACGGGCGGCTGATTGACGTGGCGATCGCACCTTTTTACGAGCTGCCGGCCCGCTTCGCCGCCCAAAGGCTGTACGAGGACGACTTCGTCATCGCCGCACAGAGCCGCCATCCCTTCCTGAAAAATCCAACGCTCGAGAACTACTGCCGCATGCAGCACCTGCTCGTAGCGCCGAGAGGCGACCCCTCAGGCATCGTCGACGAGATGCTCGAAAGCCGCGGCCTTTCCCGTCGCGTGGCGTTGGCCGTGCCGAATTTCATGCTGGCGCTCGATCTCCTCACCAAGACGCAGTTCGTCTGCGTCCTGCCGAAACGGTTCGTCGAGATGCATGCGGAGCGTTTCGCAGTCGCTACTGCAAAGCTGCCGCTGGATCTCGGCGCGCCCACCATTCAGGCGGTTGCGCCGAAGGCAGCGCTCATGGACGCCGGTATCGTCTGGCTCCTCGATGTGCTTGGGCGAACCACTGAATGCAAGCGCAATTTCGGATAGAGTGCGCGGCCGCCGGATTTGTTCGGTGGCGGCCGTATCCAAGCTTCCATGATGGCGAATGCCGTTCGCAGCTGCCTCGATCGGCCAGCTCTTATTTGCACGACCATTTCATGCACCGGCATGGGTGCTCGTCAGCCGGGTTCGCCACTCCCGAACGTACGGCGCACCTACTCGTAAGCTGCCGTAATGGCTCTGGCCGCTGCTGCGATCATGGCGGCACGCTCATCTTTGCCAGCCCGTGACTCCGCGACAAATGCAGCTACGGCGATGTGACTGCTATCGGGGGCGGTCAGAATGCCGACATCGTTGGTTACGCCATTGACGCCGTTTCGGGTCTGGCTCGTGCCTGTCTTGTGTCCGATCATCCAACCGGAAGGGACGCCGGCGCGCAAGCGGTCAGGAAATGTGACAGTTCCATTCATGACCTCCAGAAGATAAGCGCTTGAGGACACGGACAGGAGTTCACCCGTCGCCAGTCTGTGCAGAAAGCCAACCATGTCCCGGGGCGTGGCAGTGTCGCGCGGATCCGTGAGGTACGTCTCGAAAGCGGCTTGGCGCTTTGCTTCGGGGATTTCCTTGCGGGCCTGTTCGAGGCGCTCCGGGAATACGAACTCTGGTATCCAGGTCAGCCCGTCGGTCTCGGTTTGAAGCTCTCGCTCCGTTCGATCGATTCTTATGTCCCGCAGCCCTGCCGAGTCGAGAAATGCCTGTACCGCCTTTGTGCCTCCAAGGTGCGAAATCAGCACGTCGGTAGCCGCGCTGTCACTTTCCACCACCGAACGCCGCACCAGGCCCCTGACATTCGTTTCGAAGGCGCCTTTTATGGCAACGATATCGGCTATTGGCTGGATGTTGACGCTGAGATCCTCGCGACGAATGGTGAAACGGTCTCCCAAGGCGATGCGACCTTCGTCGACCGCCTGCATCACGGCGGCTGCGACCACGAGCTTCATCACGCTCTGCAGTGAGAAGCGCTGCTCGCCATTCACACAAATTGGTCGCGATGTTTCATCCTGCACGCAGATGCCGACTCGCCCGGGATGCGCGCTGGCGAGGGCAGCGAGTTCCGCGCGAAGGCTATCTGGGTCAACGAAACCGCCTGCAATCAATTGACTTGGAACAATACTTACGAGAGCTGCGACCGCAGCGGTGAGGTTGACGTATTTTGACATATCTTCACCAGTTTGGAGGTTGCGCTTGATGCGGTTATTGCCACATCAGGCAAATTGAGCCAAATGATAGCTCCTCACCTCAACCTGAATGTAGTTCAATTTGTATGGATTGGCGCAGGATCGATCTCAACCTTCTGAAGGTGCTTGCGGTTATGTTGCAAGAACGGAGCGTCGCACGCTCCGCCGACCGCCTGTTTGTGTCTCCTTCCGCCGTCAGTCACGCCCTCACCCGGCTGAGAAAGATGTTCTCGGACCCTTTGTTTGTCCGATCGGGCGGAGGGATGCTGCCGACCGCGCGTGCGCAAAGCCTGCAGCGTTCACTGTCTCTTTTGATATTGGTATTGGACGCCGAGCTCGAAAAAGGGCGATCAAGTGCGGTGGAGGCGGCATTCGAGCCAGGCGCGTCCATGCGCGACCTTCGGATCGTTTCCCCCGGGGCCCTCGAAGTCACACTGCTGCCAGTGCTGGCGAAGACATTGCGAGAACGAGCCCCACAGTGGTCGCTCACAATCGAACCGTTCGCACGGCGCAGCTACGAGACGGACGTTGCGACGGGCCGGGTAGACTTCGTCTTTTCTGTCGGAGGCACCACACCTATCGGGTCACTCGTCGATGGTGACCTCTTGTGGGAGGATGAACTCGTTGTTCTGGTTGGCCCGCACTCGTCACTCCATGGGGGGTCCGATCGGATCTCAACCGAGCTCTACTTGACGCAACAACATGTCTATCCGCTTCCTTGGCCGACGTCCCAGAACTACCTCGATATAGAACTGGCGCGGGCTGGGAAGCACCGCAAAATTGCTTTCTCTGTGCCGAGTTATGCCGCCGTGGGGTCATGTGCTCGAGACTACGGACCTTATAGCCTCAATGCCGGATCGCTCCGCTCGAGCGCTCATGCGCTACCATCCTGATCTGCGGCTCATTTGCCTTGCGCCCCCCAAACGATCACAGCTTTCCCTGCTCTGGGGCATTACGGCCCTGCAGGACCCAGCAATCTCATGGGCACGAAGCATAATCCAACGCGCCGCAGCCGACTGACGAGTTCTCGGACTAAGGGTGACAATGGAGTTCGGCCCCGGATCTCCCGATCGTATCGAAAGTCGCCGCCTTCATGCGTGAGCTGGGCGAAATACTGCGCGAGCCGGGGCGGTCAATCCATTCCGAATCGGCCGCCGTGCTTGTCCAGCGCCACAAGCACGGACGCGAGGTTGCTCTCGTTCGCCCTGCCCTTTGCCGCAGAGCGACCTGCTGAGCGGTGATGGCGCTCATTGGTATCTCCTGATTACGACCATGAGATGTGGGATTACGACGGATGGGCTAATGGCCCTCAGCAGGCGTGAGCGCTAGGTTTTTTCAGCCGTCTCGCACGGGGAGGAGGCGGTTAGAGGTCGGGCGCTTCTGGCGGCTGGCCTCGCCCTGGGGCTGACACGAAGGCGGTCAGAGGCCTGCCGCCGCCGAGGCGGCCAACCTCACCGGCAAGGTGACCAAGATGGGTTACGACTGGAGCGGCAAAAGAACACGCAGAATGAAAGCTTTAAAGCTGGCCGTCATGACCGTCCTTGGAACCGCGTTGGCGGTCTTCCTATGGGAGGCGTCGACCTAATCAAAGCCGGCGACGCTACAGATGTGCCGCATGGACCTTTCCTAACAGTATCTGTTGCAACGGTTAGCTCGACGAAGTTTGCGAGCGCCGACATGGATGTGCAAGGCAGGAATAGCACGGCTGTTTTTGGCAGCCCCAGATCTCCGTGGCAGCGCGTGGATGACGAAAAGCCCCGCTTTTTGGAAGCTCTGCGAGGCTTACGAACATGCGTGTTTGCGGCGCGACCTCCTTCGCTGCTCAGCCGAGAAAGACGAAGAGGCCCTGCTCAGATCCGAGGCGGAGTGCAAAAGCCTGGAAGCCGCCGCAATCGCTTCCATTCGAAAGCAGCGGCAGTTGTCGGGTCTTTCTTGAATGGACATCCTCAAGGCAGCAACGCCACGATGAGCGCCGCGATATAAGCGACTGCGGCGAAAGCTGCGACCCATTCTATAACCTTGACGCGTTCGGCAGGACGCATCGCAATCCTCCTTCGGTGCGCCCCTGGAAAAGAAACGTCCCGTGACCGGGATGGTTGCGGTCCGCCCTCATCCCCAAACGTGAGTTCGACGGGTATCGGCTTTGGCGACTTCGATGCGCGATAGCTCCGAATTCAGCTATTGTTCGGGGAACGACTGAACTTCCCGAACCAATCTGTTGTAGCATTCGGCCTTGGAGCTGAGGCTGATTTTCTACAGAAGGAGAGTTTTCTGTTGAGGACGCTTGTCGACCTGGCGGTCCAGGCCGAGTCGTCTTCACTCAAGCCCAGGGCCTTCGGCAGCTCCCCAACGGTATTGATGCCGCCGGCGTTGAAAGCCTCCTGCAGCG
>ATWE01000002.1 GCA_000421085.1 Ensifer sp. USDA 6670 | reverse complement strand
AAGGTCATGCGCCAGGCGCTCGAAGCCTCGCATCGCGGCTGGGGCAAGTCGGTGATCATCGGCGTCGCCGGCGCCGGCCAGGAGATTGCGACCAGGCCGTTCCAGCTCGTCACCGGCCGCACCTGGATGGGCACCGCCTTCGGCGGCGCGCGCGGCCGCACCGACGTGCCGAAGATCGTCGACTGGTACATGGAGGGCAAGATCGAGATCGATCCGATGATCACCCACACCATGCCGCTCGAGGACATCAACAAGGGGTTCGAACTCATGCATTCCGGCGAGAGCATTCGAAGCGTGGTGCTCTATTGAGCGGGAAGATGGAACTCGTAACGCAAAGCCAATGTTTCGGCGGAACCCAGTCGGTCTACCGCCACGCCTCCGAGGTTTGCGGTGTCGAGATGACATTCGGCCTCTACATGCCGCCGCAGGCGCGGACGCGTTCGGTGCCGCTCCTGTGGTATCTCTCGGGCCTGACATGCACGCATGAGAATGCGATGATCAAGGCGGGCCTGCAGCGGCACGCGGCCGAGCAGGGGCTGGCGCTGGTTTTCCCCGACACGTCGCCGCGTGGCGAGGGCGTGGCCGACGACGAGGCCTACGATCTCGGCCAGGGTGCGGGATTCTATGTCAATGCGACGCAGAAGCCCTGGTCGCCGCACTATCGCATGTATGATTACATCGTCACCGAATTGCCCGCCCTTCTGCAGAATCAATTGCCGCTCAACGGCGTCAACGGCATCACCGGGCATTCGATGGGCGGCCACGGCGCGCTGATGATCGCCTTTCGCAACCCGGAACTGTTCCGCTCCGTCTCGGCCTTTGCGCCAATCGTGAATCCGACCCGGTCGGGCTGGGGGCGCAAGCAGTTTTCAGCCTATCTCGGCGACGACGAGGCCGACTGGGGCAGCTATGACGCCTGCCTGCTTCTCGGCGAACTCGGCTGGCACGGCGATATCCTGATCGATCAGGGCGCGGCGGACCAGTTTCTGGACGAGCTGCAGCCCGAGGCGATGGCGCGCTTGCTGGCGGAGCGGCGGCAGGCCGGCGTCGTCCGACTGCAGGCGGGATACGATCACAGCTATTACTTCGTGGCGAGCTTCGGCGAGGACCACGTGCGCTGGCATGCAGAGCGGCTGAACGCCGCGTAAGGGAGAGGAAAGAATGGCTTTTAGACTTGGTATCTTACTGACCGCTTTCGTCCTGTTCGGTGGAACTCTTGGCGCTGCTGCGCCGGCTCTTGCTCTGGATCCCTCGGTCGGAGATCCCGGGGCGGGCGAGAAAGTCTTCCGCAAGTGTCAGGCCTGTCACGCCGTCGGTCCGGATGCCAAATCGAAGACCGGACCCTTGCTGAACGGGATAATCGGCCGGTCGGCCGGCAAAGCCGAAGGCTACGCCTACTCGCCGGCGATGAGCAAGGCGGCCGAGGCCGGGCTTACCTGGACGCCGGAGAAGATCGCTGAGTTTCTGACGAGTCCGAAGGGCTTCCTACCCGGCACCAAGATGACCTTTGCGGGTCTGCGCAAGGATCAGGAGCGCGCCGATATAATCGCGTATCTGGCAACCTTTCCCTGACCGAAGAGGAGGAGGCGAAAACGAGGACATAAGCAAGGTACCCCTGTTGCAGACGGAGCTTTCTCCAGCGGCAGGGGCAGAGTCGCAAGCCGATACCGGGAGATGAGGAGACCGCGAGGTTTTCCCGGAGCGAGCGGGTTCAACGGCCCTATCGGCAGCACCCAAGAGGAGGATGAAATGAAACGACTTCTTACAATGCTTGCCATTATGTCGATAGGCGGCGGTGCACAGGTCGCTTTCGCCAACGATGATTTGCAGAAGCTCATCGATGACCCCAATCAATGGGCTATCCAGACCGGCGACTATGCCAACCTGCGCTACTCCAAGCTCGACCAGATCAACAAGGACAACGTAGGCAAACTTCAGGTTGCCTGGACCTTCTCGACCGGCGTTCTGCGTGGTCACGAAGGTTCGCCGCTCGTCATCGGCGACTTGATGTACGTTCATACGCCGTTCCCGAACACGGTCTACGCGCTGGATCTCAGCAAGGATGGCCAGATCGTCTGGAAATACGAGCCGAAGCAGGATCCGAACGTGATCCCGGTGATGTGTTGCGACACCGTCAATCGCGGCGTGGCCTATGCGGATAACAAGATCTTCCTGCATCAGGCCGATACGACGGTCGTGGCCCTCGACGCCAAGACCGGCAAGGTCATCTGGAGCGTCAAGAACGGCGATGCTACCAAGGGCGAGACGAATACCGCCACGGTCATGCCGGTGAAGGATAAGATCCTCGTCGGCATTTCCGGCGGCGAGTTCGGCGTCCGCGGTCACGTGACGGCCTATTCGATGGCAGACGGGAAGGTGCTGTGGCGCGGTTACTCCATGGGGCCGGACAGCGATACGCTGATCGATCCTGAGAAGACCACCCATCTGGGCAAGCCGGTCGGCAAGGACTCCGGCCTCACCACCTGGGAGGGCGATCAGTGGAAGATCGGCGGCGGCACGACCTGGGGCTGGTATTCCTACGATCCGGAAGAAAATCTGGTATATTACGGAACCGGCAACCCTTCGACCTGGAACCCGACCCAGCGGCCGGGCGACAACAGGTGGTCGATGACCATCTTCGCGCGTGATGTCGATACCGGCATGGCAAAATGGCTCTATCAGATGACGCCCCATGACGAATGGGACTATGACGGCGTCAACGAGATGATCCTCACCGAACAGCAGATCGACGGCAAGGACCGCAAGCTGCTGACCCACTTCGACCGGAACGGCTTCGGCTATACGATGGACCGCGTCACTGGCGAGCTGCTCGTGGCCGAGAAATACGATCCCACGGTCAACTGGGCAACTGAAGTGGTCATGGACCCGAAGTCCGACAAATACGGTCGGCCACAGGTCGTGGCACAGTATTCGACCGAGCAAAACGGCGAAGACACCAACACCACCGGCGTCTGCCCGGCGGCACTCGGCACCAAGGACCAGCAGCCTGCGGCCTATTCGCCGAAGACCGAGCTGTTCTACGTGCCCACCAACCACGTCTGCATGGACTACGAGCCGTTCCGGGTAAGCTACACCGCCGGCCAGCCCTATGTCGGGGCCACGCTGTCGATGTACCCGCCGAAGGACAGCCACGGCGGCATGGGCAACTTCATTGCCTGGGACAACAAGGAAGGCAAGATCAAGTGGTCGCTGCCGGAGCCGTTCTCGGTTTGGTCCGGCGCTCTGGCAACAGCCGGCGATGTGGTCTTCTACGGAACGCTCGAGGGGTATCTCAAGGCGGTCGACGCGGCAACCGGCAAGGAGCTCTATCGCTTCAAGACGCCTTCCGGAGTGATCGGCAACGTGATGACCTATGCCCGTGACGGCAAGCAGTACGTGGCGGTGCTCTCGGGTGTCGGCGGCTGGGCCGGTATCGGTCTGGCAGCGGGCCTGACCAACCCGACTGAAGGTCTCGGAGCCGTCGGCGGCTACTCGGCCCTCAGCAACTACACCGCACTCGGCGGCACGCTCACCGTGTTCAAGCTGCCGGAATAATCGGCATTCTTCGCCCGGGAGTTGGCGCGGGCTTACAAGCTCGCGCCAACTCATACCAGCCCCCAAAAGGACGCAAGATGACCAGATCAAGACCAGCCGTATCGATGATCCTCGCCTTTTTGACGTTTATGGCGAGCGCCGCAGGTGCAGAGGATGCGCCAAAGGACAACATCACCGCTGTGCGCGACGAAAACGGGCGCTACTACACCGCCGACGACGTTCCCACCTTCAAGATCGCCGAGGACGGCACGGTCGACTGGCTCACCTATTCGGGCTTTCGCCGCTACCACTCGGAATGTCACGTCTGTCACGGCCCGGAGGGCGAAGGGTCGAGCTATGCGCCGGCCTTGAAGACCTCCGCGATAAACATGGACTACTACGGTTTCGTCGATGTCGTCACGAACGGCCGCAAGAAGGTGAACGCTGCCGAGAACTCGGTGATGCCTGCCTTCGGCGAGAACGTCAACGTGATGTGTTATCTCGACGACATCTACGTCTATCTGAAAGCGCGCGGAGCCGATGCGCTGCCGCGGGGACGTCCGGCCAAGAAGGAAGCCAAATCCGATGCGATCAAGGAAGCTGAAACGGCTTGTCTCGGTCACGAGTAGCCTCCTGGCAGCCGCCGGCGTTCTCATGGCGGCCGTCGGCTCTCAGCAGGCCGCCGCCCAGACATCGGACCTTGTTTCGAAGACGGCTTTACGGGTCTGCGCCGATCCGGCCAACCTGCCGATGTCGGATCGTTCGGGAAAGGGCTACGAGAATAGGATCGCCGAACTGATGGCATCCAAGCTCGGGTTGCCGGTGGAGTACACCTGGTTTCCGATGGCGACCGGCTTCGTGCGCAAGACCCTGCAGGCCAATGCCTGCGATGTGGTCATCGGCTTCGCCCAGGGCGACGAGCTGGTCCTGAACACCAATCATTACTATACCTCGTCCTATGTGCTGATCGTTGCGTCGGAAGGTCCGCTTGGCGGCGTCACGACGCTTGCCGACCCTCTTCTCAAGGACAAGCGGATCGGCATCGTCGCGGGAACGCCGCCGGCGACTCATATGGCGAGAAACGGACTGCTGCCCAAGGCGAAGGGATATCACCTGATGGTCGACCGGCGCTATGAGGATCCGGCCGACGACATGCTCGCCGACCTGGAATCCGGCGCCCTCGACGCAGCCATCCTCTGGGGGCCGATCGGCGGGCCGCTCGTCAAGGCAAGCCACCCGAAGCTGAAGGCGACCCCGCTCCTGTCGGAGACCATGCCGCCACGGCTCTTCTACCGCATCACCATGGGCGTGCGGCAAGGCGAGAAGGTCTGGGAGCGCAAGCTCAATTCCCTCATTCGTCGCAATCAGTCCGAGATAAACGCGATCCTCGCCGATGCCGGCGTGCCGCTCCTGAACGACATGGGAACCGGCCCGCTCGAGACGCAGCAATGACTAGCCTGCGGCTCCATTCGCTGGTCCTGCTCCTGCTTGCCGCCTTCCCGGCGGCGGCGGCCGAGGAGCCCGCCGGCTACCGGGAGAGCGAGTACCGTGCCGAGGTGCCGGCGACGCTTTCCGGTGCGACGGCCGTATCGACCGAAGCCGCCTATGCATTGTGGAAGACCGGTCAGGTCGCTTTCATCGACGTCCTGCCGCGGCCGCCGAAGCCGACCAATCTCCCTGAAGGAACGGTCTGGAACGAGAAGCCGCGCCTGTCCATTCCATCTGCCCTATGGCTGCCGAATGTCGGTTACGGCCGGCTTGCCGACGTCATGCACGACTATTTTCGCAGCGGTCTGGAAAGGGCGACCGGTGGCGACAAAGGTCGGCCGGTGCTGTTCTTCTGCCTCGACGGCTGCTGGATGTCCTGGAATGCCGGAAAGCGCGCCCTGGAATATGGCTACACACGTGTCTTCTGGTATCCGCAGGGTACCGATGGCTGGACGGCGGCCGGCTACCCCACGGAGCGCGTCGACCCGCAGCCCGGCGGCCGGTGAGAACCGTCGTAGCAAGAATCCTCTAGCCGTTTTGATGACGCGCGCGACTATTGCGCTGTTCGGATAACCGACGTATATATCACAAAGTATCTACATCATTTAGGATATAAAGTGACGCAGTGGAAGGTCGAGTTCCATGAGCGATTTAAGGGTGAGATCGCAGCCTTTCCAAGCAATGTTCGGGTGGAATTGCTCGCGCATTTGGGGCTGCTTCGTGAGAAGGGGTTCCGACTGGGACGACCTGAGGTCGACACGCTCGAAGGTTCCAGACATTCGAACATGAAGGAGTTACGCATCAGGGTGCTGAACGTGCAGTGGCGGTTCGCCTTTGCCTTCGATCCGAAACGAAAGGCCGTCGTTCTCTGCGGCGGCTCGAAAAGTGGAGTGAGCCAGAAGCTCTTCTACAAGCGGCTGATTGATCTGGCGGACAAACGATATGACGAGCACCTGAGCGGATAGGAGAAATATAATGGATGACCTTGATAAACTGACACAGACGCTCCCCGAGGATGAACAGCGCGCCGTTGCTAGGCGCACCGAGGAGCTTGTCACCGCGCACAATCTGCGTGAATTGCGGGCGTTCGCTGGACGGACGCAAGAAGACGTGTCTGCTCGGACCGGTTTCAAGCAGACGAATGTCTCAAGACTGGAGAAGCGTGCCGATATGAAGCTTTCGACGCTTCGCGACTATGTTGAATCTCTCGGCGGCACTTTGAAGATTGTTGCGGATGTAGCGGGCAAGAAAGTCGATCTATCCGGCATTGCCGAGCGCTCCCGTCGCGGTTCAAAGGCTTGAGCGGCCGCAGACCGCGCGCACACCGCCAAGCTCTTTTTGCCGGATAGAACGTGACGCGAGCGCCGTTCCTGTAGTCGCTCGCGCATCGTGCCTTCAGGATTTGAAAAAGTGGTTTTTCAGGATGTAGCGGATACCGCGCAGCCAGCTGTCGTCGGTGTTCGAGCGGATGTCGACGGCAAGGCCGCGCAGCATCTCGCCGGAGTCCACGTCGCGCAGCACGAGCTCCACCGACAGGATAAGGTTGGAGATCTTCCGCACTTCTCCGACCAGCACATAGTCGGCGCCAAGCCGCTCGCCCATACTCAGGTCGCAGCCGTTGCAGTCGGCAGGATTGACCGTGCTGGCGAGTTCGGCCGCCACTGGCTCGTTGGTGAGAATGACGAAGCCTTCCTGAACGAAGCGGTCGCGCGCGTCGCTTTCCATGAGCTCGAGCCGCGCGGTCTCGTCGGCACGCACTCCGTTATAGGCGCCCTCCGTCGACAGATCGATGAAGGTCATGCCGAGGAATGCTACTTTGGCGCCCGGCGACAGCGGCTTGTCCAGCGCGGCACGAGCGAGCGCCGGCGACAGTGCCAGGACAAGGATGGAGACAAGGACTGTCAGGATGTGCCGCATGAAATTCAGCCTAGCACACGCATGTCGCTAAACTACGCTCCTTAAGTATCGGTTTTGCGACCCATACTGCGCTGTTAGTCTCCGTTTCCGAGGGAGTGTCAGGGAGCTTGGGAGGTCGTTCCGGCAATGCCTAACCCATCGCTTTTGCTCGCAGTTTTCTGGGTAACGGTGCTGCTCACGTCTCCCGTGCAGGCGGCGGAGGTGAAGACGGCTGTGCTGCGGATCGATCGTGTCGTCGGTCCGCCGATCTCGCGGCTCGATGCGCCGCCCGCCGATCTGGGTTTTGCCGGCGCCATGCTGGGCAACGAGGACAATCGGACGACCGGCGCTTTCACCGGCATGGACTACACCGTCAAAACGCAGGCGGTTGCGCCGGAAGAGGCAGTGGCGGCGCTCGATGGGCTGAAGGCGGAAGGCATCGGCCTCATCGCGGTGATCGCCGAAGGCGACCTATTGAAGGCGCTCTCCGACAAATCCGGACCGGAGGTGCTGCTTTTCAATGCGGGCGCTCGCGACGACGGGCTGCGCGATGCCGATTGCCGGGCCAATGTGCTGCACGTCTCGCCGAGCCGCTCGATGCTCAGCGACAGCATCGTTCAGTTTCTCATGTGGAAGAAATGGCCGCGTATCCTGTTGATCTACGGCTCTCATCCCGAAGACAAGCTGCTTGCCGACAGCTATCGCAAATCGGCCGCCAAGTTCGGCGCTGAGATCGTCGAGGAGCGGGAGTTCGTCGACACCGGCGGCAGCCGGCGCACGGACACCGGTCATGTCATGGTGCAAAAGCAGATTCCCGTCTTCACCCAGGAGGCCGAGGAATATGACGTGATCGTCGCGGCGGACGAGGCTGGCGTCTTCGCGCCCTATCTGCCTTATCACAGCTGGGATCCGAGGCCGGTTGCGGGCTCGGCGGGCCTGCGCCCGGTCTCCTGGCATCCTGCTCACGAGGCCTGGGGCGCGACCCAGTTCCAGCGCCGCTTCGAAAAACTCACCGGCCGCTACATGCGCGAGGAAGATTACCAGGCATGGCTTGCAATGCGCGTGATCGGAGAGGCGGTGACGCGGTCCGGCAAGGCCGATCCAGCGACCGTGCGGACCTACGCGCTTTCCAAGGATTTCGAACTGGCTGCGTTCAAGGGCCAGAAACTGACCTTCCGTAGCTGGAACGGACAGTTGCGGCAGCCGATCCTTTTGACCGAGGGCCGGGTGACCGTTTCCGTTTCGCCGCAGGACGGCTACCTGCACCAGCATTCGCCGCTCGACACGCTGGGTATCGATGCGCCCGAGACAGCCTGCCACGCATTTGGAGGATAAGATGCTCAGACCCGCACTGGCGATTGTGTCCGCCGTTCTGCTGTCTGCCGGTTCGGCCGAGGCCAACAAGGTCTTCGTGAGCAACGAGCGCGGCAATAACGTAACCGTGCTCGACAGTGAAAGCTGGGAAGTGATCGCCACGTTTCCGGCCGGAAATAGGCCGCGCGGCATTACCATCAGTCCGGACGGCAAGGAACTCTACGTCTGCGCCTCGGATGACGACACCGTCCGGGTCTTCGATCCCGAGACTTATAAGGAACTGCACACGCTGCCGTCGGGCCCGGATCCGGAGCTTTTCGCCCTCGATCCGTCGGGAAATCCGCTCTACATCGCCAATGAGGACGACAATCTCGTGACCGTCGTGGATGTCAAGACGCATCAGGTACTGGCCGAGGTTCCCGTCGGCGTCGAGCCGGAAGGCGTCGCGGTCAGCCCGGATGCCAAGACGATCATCAATACGTCCGAAACCACCAATATGGCGCATTTCATCGACGCCTCGACCTACAAGATCGTGCACAACGTGCTGGTGGACCAGCGGCCGCGCTACGCGGAATTCACGGCAGACGGCAAGAAGCTCTACGTCAGCGCCGAGATCGGCGGCACGGTTTCGGTGATCGACGTCTCGGCGGTCGAGCCGAAAATCACCAAGAAGATCACCTTCGAAGTCCCGGGCGTTCTGCCGGAATGGCTGCAGCCGGTCGGCGTCAAGGCCACCAAGGACGGCTCGCGCATCTTCGTGGCGCTTGGACCCGCAAACCGGGTCGCAGTGATCGATGGAGCGACGGACGAAGTGCTCGACTATCTGCTCGTCGGGCAGCGGGTCTGGCAGATGGCATTCACGCCGGGCGAGGAATTCCTGATCACCACCAATGGCAATTCCAATGATGTCAGCATCATCGACGTGAAGGCGGAAAAGGTGATCCGTTCGGTTCAGGTGGGCGAGCAGCCATGGGGCGTCGTGGTCGCGCCCGATTGAGGCGGAGCAATGGGCAAATACCAACGGGGAGGATACATCGTGCATAAATCGGTTCTTGCGGCGCTCGCCGCGCTCTTTCTGGCGAGTCCGGCGGTTGCCGCGCCGCTATGCAGCGACCTCGGCTTTGCCGGGCTGCTTGCCAAATGCAATCGGGGAGAGCCGATCGAGATCACCCTCGCTTCCGGAAAGCCGCTCGGCAAGGGTGCCATTACGCTTCAGTCCGGCGCATACTACGAAATGCAGATCACGGCGGACGGATCGGCGGAACTGGCGATCACCGGTGCGCCGTTCTTCCGTGCGATCTGGATGAACGAGATCGTCGTCAACGGCATCGAAGTTCGCCCGATGGCGATCGATAGTCTGGAATTCGACGAGGCCGGGACGGCAACCCTGTCCTTCATCGCGATAAAGCCGGGCAGCTACGAAGTGAAAATTCCGGAAACCTCCAGCGACAGCCAGAAGGTATCGATTTCCATACAGTGAAACGGTCGCCCGAGAAGTCCGCGGGACAAGCGAGCTCGAAGGCGGCAGTTCCGGGGAGGAAGAAATGAAGATTTCGAGACTGATCGTGGCCGCTTGCCTGTTCGCATTCGGACCGGCTGCGGCCGCAGCCGAGGAGTTGCCGCAATTGCGGGCGGCCATGCTTGCATCGGGCACCGTCAACTGGGAAATATCCACCATCAAGACCCACGAATTCGACCGCAAGAACGGTTTCGAGCTGGCGGTCCAGGACTATGCGGACAACGGCGCGACGCGCGTCGCCTTCGAAGGCGGCGAGGCCGACACCATGGTGGCCGACTGGATCTGGGTGGCCAACCAGCGTGCCTCCGGCAAGGACTATGTTTTCATCCCCTATTCCCGCGCAGTCGGCGGCTTGATGGTCAAGGACGACAGCGGCATCAAGGCGCTGCCGGACCTTGCGGGCAAGAAGATCGGCATTGCCGGAGGTCCGCTCGACAAGAGCTGGCTTATCCTGCGCGCCTATGCCAAGCAGCATCATGGCATGGATCTCGCAGCCGAAACCGAGCAGGTGTTCGGCGCTCCGCCGTTGATCTTCAAGTCGGCTCTTTCCGGCGAGACGGCGGGTACCATCAATTTCTGGCATTTCCTCGCGAAGATGAGGGTCAAGGGCATGCATGAACTGGTCTCCGTCTCGGATGCGGCGGCGGCGCTCAAGCTCGATCCCGATACGCCGCTCCTCGGCTACGTGTTGAAGGGCGAATATGCCGCGACCCATCCGGAAATCGTGAAGGGGCTTTACAAGGCCTCGCGCGCGGCCAAGGATTTGCTGCGCGAGAACGACGAGGTGTGGGAGGAATTGCGGGACAAGATGAATGCGGCAGACGACGCTGAATTCATTGCTCTGCGCGACGGCTATCGCGCCGGCATTCCGAGCGGCAAGCCGATCGACGAGGCGGCTGCCGACGGGTTTCTGCGGCTGATGGCGGAACTTGGCGGAGAAGAGCTCGTCGGCAAGGCGACAAGCCTGCCTAGTGGATTGTTCCTGCACCTTGAATAAAACGCTGCAACATCCTGCCTTGGTGCGCGCATTGTCGCTGGGGCTGCTGTTGCTCTTGTGGATAGCGGCCGCCGGCCTCACGGATGACGCGTCGGTCCTGCCCCAGCCCTGGGCTCTCTGGGCACCCTTCGTGCAAGCGGTCGGTTCCGGCGCCTTGCCCTATCACCTCGGGATGACGCTCTGGCGCGTGGTCTGCGCATTCGTGCCGGCCATGGTGATCGGCGTGGCGATCGGCTTTCTGATGGGACGCGTTGCCGCGGTCGATCGATGGCTCGACCCTTGGCTCGTCGTGTTTCTGAATCTGCCGGCACTCGTGCTCATCGTTTTGTGCTACATCTGGATCGGCCTCAATGAGACGGCCGCCATCACCGCTGTGGTGCTCAACAAGATCCCGAATGTCGCAACGCTTCTGCGCGAGGGCGCGAGGGCGCTCGATCCGGACCTCGACTCCATGGCGGCGGTTTACCGCATGCGTCCGCTGGCGCGGCTGCGACACGTGATCATGCCGCAGCTTGCGCCTTTCATTGCCGCTGCCGCCCGATCGGGCATCGCGGTTATATGGAAGATCGTGCTGGTGGTCGAGTTTCTCGGCCGCTCCAGCGGGATCGGGTTTCAGATCCATTTCTATTTTCAGCTTTTCAACGTCGCGATGGTGCTTGTCTATGCGCTTTCCTTCATCGGCGTGATGCTGCTGGTGGAGGCTTTCTTCCTGCAGCCGGCCGAACGCCGGGTGCGGCGCTGGAGGACGGCGTGATCAAGGTCGATGTCAGACGCAAGGCATTCGGCGAAGAGGAGGTCCTGCGCGACATCCGCTTCGAGATGGAGGTCGGCGAGACCGTCGCCATCCTCGGTCCGTCGGGTATCGGCAAGTCGACGCTGCTTCGGCTCGTCGCCGGCATCGACACCGCTTTCGACGGTGAGATCACCCGGCCGGAAAACATTGCCATGGTTTTTCAGGAGCCTGTTCTTCTGCCGTGGAGAAGCGTCATCGAGAACCTGACATTGGTGCATCCGCAACTCGGGATACAGGCTGCACTCTCAGCGCTGGAGCGGACCGGCATCGCCGACAGGGCCGGGCTCTTTCCCGGCCAGCTGTCGCTCGGCCAGCAGCGGCGGCTGGCGCTGGCGCGGGCCTTTGCCGGTCGGCCGGAGCTTCTCGTCCTGGACGAGCCGTATGTGTCGCTCGATCCCGCGATGGCCGAGGACATGCTGGCCCTGACCGAGGCGCTGATCGCGGAAACCGCCCCTGCCGTCATTCTCGTGACCCATTCGGAGGCCGACGCGCGGCGGCTCGCCCGGCGCTGCCTCCGTCTTGCCGGGAAACCGGCGACGATTATAGAAGAGTTTGCAGCGCCGGGAAGGGCATCATGATCGGACTCGAGATCAGCCATGTCAGCTACAGCTACGGAAAGTCCCGGGCGCTGGACGATGTCAGCTTCTCCGTCAGGACCGGCCGGTTCTGCGCGCTGCTCGGGCCGAACGGCGCCGGCAAATCGACGCTGTTCGCTCTTCTGACGCGGCTGCTCGCGACAGGGGCCGGCACGATCGGCGTGGCCGGCTTCGACATTGCCCGCGAGCCGCGTGCGGCACTCGCGCGCATCGGGGTGGTGTTCCAGCAGCCGACCCTCGATCTCGACATGTCGGTGCGCCGCAACCTGCGCTATTTCGCCGGGCTTCATGGCTTGTCGGGGCGGCAGGCCGCTGTGGCGATCGAAGCGGCGCTGACGCAGCTCGGCATGGCCGAGCGGGCCGACGAGCAGGTGCGTGCGCTTAACGGCGGCCACCGGCGGCGCATGGAAATCGCGCGGGCCTTGATCCATAAGCCGCAGATATTGCTGCTCGACGAGCCGACGGTCGGACTGGACGCTGCCTCCCGGCAGGCGATCACCGACCATGTGCATCTGCTTGCCGAGAGCGGGCTTGCGGTCCTCTGGGCGACGCATCTGGTCGATGAGATCCGACCGGAGGACCAGGTCGTCGTTCTGCATCGCGGCAGGGTGCTGAGCGACGGCTCCGCTGCGGAGCTAGCGGGCGGGCAGGGGCTTGCCAAGGCGTTCCTGTCGATGACGGCCGAGGGCCGGGAGGTTCCGGCATGAAGGCATGGCTGGTCGCGCTTTCCGCAATCGTCACCCGCGAAAATTTGCGCTTCGTCCGCCAGCGCGGGCGGTTTCTGGCGGCACTCGTCCGCCCGCTCGTCTGGCTGATCGTCTTTGCCGCCGGCTTCCGCGCGGCGCTCGGCGTGTCGATCATCCCGCCCTACCAGACCTATATCACCTATGAAGTCTATATCCTTCCGGGGCTCTGCGGCATGATCCAGCTCTTCAACGGCATGCAATCGTCGCTGGCGCTGGTCTATGACCAGGAGATGGGATCCATGCGCCTGCTGCTGACCTCGCCCCTGCCGCGCTGGTGGCTGCTGTTCTCGAAGCTTCTTGCCGGAGTGATCGTCTCCATCCTGCAGGTGGCGGTGTTCCTGGCCATCGCTGCGCTGACGGGCATCACCGTGCCGCCGGTCGGCTATGTCGCGGTGCTGCCCGCCCTGGTCATCAGCGGATTGATGCTCGGGGCCTTCGGCCTGCTGATATCCTCGACCGTCCGGCAACTCGAGAACTTCGCCGGCGTCATGAACTTCGTGATCTTTCCGATGTTCTTCCTTTCCTCGGCACTTTATCCGCTGTGGAAGATGGCCGAGAGTTCGCCGCTGCTGCGCGACATCTGCGCTCTCAATCCGTTCACCTACGCGGTCGAACTGATACGTTTCGCGCTTTACGGCGAACTCAACTTGACGGCGCTCGCCTGGGTCGGTGCGTGCTTCGTCCTGTTCATGCTGGCTGCCCTCTGGGGTTATAATCCGGCCCGCGCCATGCTCCGGTCGAAAGGCTGAGACCTGCCCTGTTCGGGTGTTCGGCGCCGAAAACCGACACTTTCCGCTATATTGCCGCGAGCCGCATTTGCACTGATCCTGCTTGTGAACGAAGGACGTTCAAAGCCGAGGAGGAACCAATGCTCAAGCTACATCCGTCCATCGACAACGGCTTTCCGCCTGCCAGTCCGGGCTTTGCCGGCGGTACGCTGAAATGCAAATGCGCCACAAATCCGGTGACCGTGCGGATCGGCTCGCAGACGGCGCACAACCATGCCTGCGGCTGCACCAAATGCTGGAAACCCGAGGGTGCGATCTTCGCGCAGATCGCCGTCGTCGGCCGCGACAACGTGAACGTCACCTCAGGTGCGGAAAAACTGCAGGTCGTCGATCCGAGCGCGACGATCCAGCGTTACGCCTGCCGCGATTGCGGCACGCATATGTATGGCCGGATCGAAAACACCAAGCATCCCTTCTATGGCCTCGACTTCGTCCATACGGAACTCAGTGACGAAACGGGCTGGTCGCCGCCGGAATTCGCAGCCTTCGTTTCTTCGATCATCGAGAGTGGTGTGAACCCGGAGAGCATGCCGGAGATACGCGCAAGGCTGACCGAACTCGGCCTGCAGCCCTATGATTGTCTGTCTCCGCCGCTGATGGACGCGATCGCCACGCATATCGCCAAACAGACCGGCGCCCTGCCGGCCTGAGCCGTTGAACATTGGGGACTCCGCTCCACCAGCCGACCGTCTCCTCCCTCGGACCCCGCCCGTCGCCTCTATTGGAGAGGCATTTCGACGGGCGGGGGCTGAGGCGCTTCTGCGTTCGCATCTGAGGACGGAAAATCGCGCGCCTTTCGCAACAGGCCTTAGCCTATGGCACGTCTGCCGACGTAGCAGTCGATCCTCATTCCTGTGCTTGTCACAGGAATCCAGCCAGCCCAAGCCGTTGGGCTGAAAAGACTTTCCCGCGCCGCAGACGCGGCGCCGCTGGATCCCTGTGACAAGCACAGGGAAGAGGTGGAAGGAGGGACCGATGCAGTCCCTCGACAGGGTTCATAGACCCGTGCGGTCAGTGAAGACGAGGGCCGGAAGTATCAAGAAGCCGCCTCGGCTGTCCTGCATCGGTCGTGAACGTCCATCAAACCTGAAAAGCCGAAACCTTCCATTTGATGGTACAGCCTATGGAAGGCTGCTGCTCGGCCGGTCCCTTGCCGAACAGCGCCACCATGACCATCGCCTCGTAGAGATCGCGTCTGAGATCGGCAGGACCGATCTCCTTGCGCGAGGCGTCCAGCCGCCCGCGATACTGCAGCTTCATGTCCTTGTTGAAGCCGAAGAAGTCGGGTGTGCAGACGGCGCGGTAGGCTTTGGCGACGGACTGGTCCTCGTCGTGGAGATAAGGAAAGGGCAGGGCATGTTGCGAAGCGAAGCGCCTCATGTTTTCGAACGAGTCCTGCGGGTAATTGCCGGCGTCGTTTGAATTGATCGCCACGAAGCCGATTCCATGAGCCCTGAGGTCGATCGCGTCCCGGACGATCCGGGCGATGACCGCTTTCACATAGGGGCAGTGATTGCAGATAAAGGCGACGACCAGTCCTTTCGGGCCGGCCTGGCCGAATATGGAGTGGGTGAAGCCATCGACGCCGGGAAGCGTGGCATCGATGGCAGGCCAGCCGAAATCACAAAGGGGTGGTGTAGCCGCCATGGCTCACGCCGCCTTCCTGAGGGCGCCGTCGGAGGCGGCGCGGATAGCCGCGATGTTCCGGGCGTAGTGCTCCTCGCTGCCGCCTTTGAATACCGCCGAGCCGGCAACCAGCACATCGGCCCCCGCCGCGGCAACGAGCGGCGCGGTCTCCGGCGTCACGCCGCCGTCGATCTCTATGTGGATCGGACGGCCGCCGATCATCGACTTCACCCGCCGCACCTTGTCGACCACGGCCGGAATGAAATCCTGGCCGCCGAAGCCCGGATTGACCGTCATCAGGAGGATGAGATCCAGCCGGTCCAGCACATATTCGATGACGCTCTCCGACGTCGAGGGATTGAGCGATACGCCCGCCTTGCAGCCGACGTCGCGGATGGCCTGCAGCGAGCGATCGAGATGCGTGGTCGCTTCGGCGTGCACGGTAATGATGTCGCAGCCGGCACAGGCGAAAGCGCCGAGATACGGCGTGGGTGGTTCGATCATCAGATGGCAGTCGAACACCCTGTCCGTGCGGTCCCGCAGCGCCTTGATGACCGGGGGGCCGAAGGTGATATTGGGCACGAAGTGGCCGTCCATCACGTCGAGATGGATCCAGTCCGCACCGGCCCGGCACACGGCCTCGACCTCTTCGCCGAGCCGTGAGAAATCGGCTGACAGAACCGAAGGCGCTATGATGGTCGTCTCGTTCATGGCGATGTCTCCATATGGCTGGGTTCGACCGTGGCGAAGACGCGGCTCGCGGCAATGTCACGAGCCGTGATGGTCGACAGTTGTTCGGCATCGACCGGTCCGGCGCTTTCCTCGAACAGGCGGTTCGCCTGCCGCAGCCGGGCCCGGTCGAGCGCGTTCCGGATGGAGCGCGCATTGGCGAAATGCGGCTGGCGCCGGCGGCGCGCGATGTAGTCGCTCATCACCGCAGACGCCTTGCTGTCGAAGCGATACCCCTGACGGCTGAGCATACTCTCGGCGATCGACAGAAGCTCCCCGTTATCATAGTCGGGGAAGTCTATGTGGTGTGCGATGCGCGACCGGAAACCGGGATTGCTCTCGAAAAAGCGGTCCATTCGGTCGGCGTAGCCGGCAAGGATCACGACCAGGTCGTCGCGGTTGTTCTCCATCACCTGCAGCAGGATCTCGATTGCCTCTTGGCCGTAATCGCGTTCGTTGTCGGGTCGGTAGAGGTAATAGGCCTCGTCTATGAAGAGCACGCCCCCCATTGCCTTCTTCAGGATCTCCTTGGTCTTGGGTGCGGTGTGGCCGATATATTGCCCCACCAGATCGTCGCGCGTCACCGAGACCAGATGGCCCTTGCGGATATAGCCGAGCCTGTGCAGCAGGTTGGCCATGCGCAGCGCCACCGTCGTCTTGCCGGTGCCGGGGTTGCCGGTGAAGCTCATATGCAGCGAAGGCGGCTCATGGCTGAGGCCCATTGCACGGCGGGCCCGCTCGACGAGAAGCAGCGCCGCCGTCTCGCGGATACGCTGCTTCACGGGTTTCAAGCCCACGAGTTCCCGGTCCAGTTCGTCCAGGATTTCGGCGACGCCGGAGGCTTGGTATTCCTCAGCGAGGTCGACAGAGGTCGGCAGGCTTTCGGTGTTCGATGGAGCATCCGGCATCAGCATCGTCGCTCCTCCTATCGCTGCGTTTCCCACATATAATGCTGGCTGCGGCCGTTGCTCTCCGTCCGGGTCATCCTGAGGCTCGGCTCGTTTTCGGGACGGTTGACGATGAAGGACATCGTCACCGTCTCCAGGCCGCGGCTGGAATCGAAGGCGTTGAGGCGGATATAGTCCTGCGGATGGGCCTTGCGGCAATCCTCCACCTCCATCATCACGCCTTTGGCGTCCTTGAGGTCGAACATAGGATTGCCCCACATTTCCCAATAGGTGTTTCTGGGATGCGGGTCGTCGGTATATTCGACGCCGATAGCCCAACCCTTTTCGAGGCAATATTCCACCTGCGCCGTGATCTGCTCGTCGGTCAGGTCCGGCAGGAACGAGAAGCATCCCTGGGTGATACGCATGTCGTCTCTCCTTCTCTTCTTGTCCGTCAGGTTCGGATCTGTCAGGCCGCGGTTACGCTCGGCACGAAATCCGACGTATCGGTCGGGGTGTAGTTGAAGCTGATATTGCCCCAGATATCGAGGGCCGCTTCCAGCGGTTTGCACCACTTCGCCGCCGCCCGCAGGATCTCGGGACCTTCGTTGGCGATGTCGCGGCCCTCGTTGCGGGCAAGCACCATGGCTTCCAGCGCGACGCGATTGGCGGTGGCCCCTGCCTGGATGCCCATCGGATGGCCGATCGTGCCGCCGCCGAATTGCAGTACGACATCGTCGCCGAAAAGATCGAGCAGCTGGTGCATCTGGCCGGCATGGATGCCGCCCGAAGCCACGGGCATGACCTTCTTGAGGTCCGCCCAGTCCTGCTCGAAGAACAGACCGCGCGGAAGGTCGACCTCGTTCTTCATTTCGCGGCAGACATTGTAGTAGCCCTGCACCGTCGGCGGGTCGCCCTCGAGCTTGCCGACGGCCGTGCCCGCATGCAGGTGGTCGACGCCGGCGAGCCGCAGCCATTTGGCGATCACGCGGAAGGAGATGCCGTGGTTCTTCTGCCGCGTATAGGTGCCGTGACCGGCCCGGTGCATGTGCAGGATCATGTCGTTCTGCCGGCACCATTCCGATATCGACTGGATCGCAGTCCAGCCGACGATGAGGTCGACCATCACGATGACCGAGCCGAGTTCCTTGGCGAATTCGGCGCGCCGGTACATCTCCTCCATCGTGCCGGCAGTGATGTTGAGATAGTGGCCCTTCACCTCGCCGGTGACGGCGGAAGCGTGGTTGACCGCCTCCATGCAGTAGAGATAGCGGTCGCGCCAATGCATGAAGGGCTGCGAATTGATGTTCTCGTCGTCCTTCATGAAGTCGAGACCGCCCTTCAGTCCCTCATAGACGACGCGGCCATAGTTCTTGCCGGACAGGCCGAGCTTCGGTTTGGTCGTGGCGCCCAGCAGCGGCTTGCCGAACTTGTCGAGGCGTTCGCGCTCGACGACGATGCCGGTCGGCGGCCCCCTGAAGGTCTTCACATAGGCGACGGGCAGGCGCATATCCTCGAGCCTTGCCGCCTTCAGCGGCTTGAACGAGAAGACGTTGCCGATGATCGATGCCGTCAGGTTCGCGATAGAGCCTTCCTCGAAGAGGATGAGGTCGTAGGCGACATAGCAGAAATACTGCCCCGGCGTTCCCGGCACCGGATCGACCCGGTAGGCCTTGGCGCGATATTGATCGCAGGCCGTCAGGCGATCGGTCCAGACGACCGTCCATGTGGCCGTGGAGCTTTCGCCGGCAACGGCGGCGGCCGCTTCGATCGGGTCGACGCCGTCTTGCGGCGTGATGCGGAAGAGCGCGATCAGATCGGTGTCCTTCGGCTCGTAGTCTCCGTTCCAATAGCCCATCTGGGCGTATTTCAGCACGCCGGCCTTGTAACGTTCGCGGCCCTTGATTTCTGTCTTTGCGTCGGCGTTCATAGTATGGGGTCCTTTCCTCTGAATGGATGCGATCAGGCGGCTTGAGACCGCACGGACTGGGGTTTCAGGGAGCCGCTTGCGTAGCGGCGGGCCATCTCCGACATCGGCACGACCTTGATGCGGGATGCGTTTCCGGCGGTGCCGAAGGCCTCGAAACGGGCCTTGCAGACCGCCGACATGGCGTCCATGGCGGGTTTCAGGAATTTGCGGGGATCGAATTCGGTGCGGCTCGTGTCAGCGACGCGGCGAAAGGCAGCGGCCGCGGCAAGGCGCAGATCCGTGTCGATATTGACCTTGCGCACGCCGAAGCGGATGCCACGCACGATCTCCTCGACGGGGACGCCGTAGGTCTCGCGCATCTGACCCCCATGGGCGTTGAAAACGTCCTGCCATTCCTGCGGCACGGAGGAGGAGCCGTGCATGACGATATGGGTGTCCGGCAGCCGTTCATGGATCTTCTCAATCACGTCCATGGCGAGGACTTCGCCGGTCGGCTTGCGGGTAAATTTGTAGGCGCCGTGCGAGGTGCCGATGGCGACGGCCAGCGCATCGACGCCGGTCTCGGCGACGAAGCGGGCGGCTTCGTCCGGATCGGTAAGCAATTGCGAACGGTCGAGCGCGCCTTCGAAGCCGTGGCCGTCCTCGGCCTCGCCATGGCCGGTCTCGAGCGATCCGAGGCAGCCGAGTTCGCCTTCGACCGAGGCGCCGACCATGTGTGCGAGGCGGCTCACCTCTGCCGTGATCGAGACGTTATAGTCGTAGTCGGCAGGGGTCTTGGCATCCTCCTTCAGCGAGCCGTCCATCATGACCGAGGTGAAGCCGTGCTGGATCGCCGTGAGGCAGGTCGCGACGTTGTTGCCGTGATCCTGGTGGATGCAGAGCGGGATGTCCGGATACATCTCTTCCAGCGCTTCCATCATCTTGGCGAGCATGACGTCGTTTGCGTAGGAGCGGGCGCCGCGCGAGACCTGGAGGATCACCGGCGCATCGCAGGCGCGCGCCGCCTCCATGATCGCCAGCCCCTGTTCCATGTTGTTGATGTTGAATGCCGGCACGCCGTAGCTGCGTTCGGCGGCGTGGTCGAGCAACTGGCGAAGCGTGATGCGGGCCATTGTCATGCCTCCTCGGATGATCTGACGATGTGGGCGACCGGTTTGCCGGTCCGGGCACCTATGGACGTCGTTTCCGGGTATGCCCGGCGGAGAAGCTCCAAGGCTTCTGCGACGACATGGTCGGGGGTAATGCCGAAATGCCGGTAGAGGTCTCCGGCCGGTGCCGAGGCACCGAAGCCGGTCATGCCGACGAATGCACTGTCGGGGCCCATCCAGCGGTCCCAGCCGAGGCGGCCCGCCGCCTCGATGGCGATGCGCGGTGCATCTCCGAGGACCTGACTACGATAAGCCGCGTCCTGAGCCTCGAACTTCTCCCAGCACGGCATGGAGACCACCGCCGCTGCTATGCCTTCGTCGGCCTGCAGCCGCTCCGCTGCGGCGACGGCGATCTCGACTTCGGATCCTGTGGCTAGAAGCGTGATGTCCCGGTCGCCGCGCGCTTCCCTCAGGACATAGGCCCCGAGCGCCGACAGGTTCTCGTTCCCGTCCGTCCGGCGCAGCATCGGCAGGGCCTGCCGCGAAAGGGCGAGGACGCTCGGCGTGTTCTTCTCGCCAAGCGCGATCTCCCAGCATTCTGCCGTCTCGATAATGTCGGCCGGCCGGAAGACGTTGAGGTTGGGCGTGGCGCGCAGCATGGCCAGATGCTCGACCGGCTGGTGCGTCGGTCCGTCTTCGCCCAGCCCGATGGAATCATGCGTCAGCACATAGATGACGGGCAGGCCCATCAGGGCCGACAGGCGCATCGCACCGCGAGAATAGTCGGAAAAGACCAGGAAAGTGCCGCCATAGGGGATGAAGCCGCCATGAAGCGCGATGCCGTTCATCGCGGCCGCCATGCCGTGCTCGCGGATGCCGTAATGCAGGTAGCGGCCCTTGAAATTGCCCGGCGAGATGGGCTGGGTCTGCGAGGTCATCGTGAGGTTGGAGCCGGTCAGGTCGGCCGAGCCGCCGATCGTCAGAGCGGTGGCGCCGTTGATAACCTCCAGAGCCATCTGCGAGGCCTGACGTGTCGCGACCTTCGTAGACCGTGTGCGATGGGCGCCCCGAAATCTTGCAAGCAGATCGCCGACCTCGCCGTCGAGCTGCCGCGCTATGGTGTGCTCGTAGCGCTTTTTCGAGCGCGAAGCGTCAAGGCGGATTTCCCAGGCCTCCCGGGCCATGCGGCCCCGCGCCGCCACCTTTTCCCAGGCGGCCTTGATCTCAGGCGGAACGAAGAAGGGCGGATGCGGCCAGCGGAGTTTTTCGCGTGTGGCAGCGATCTCATTTTCGCCGAGCGCCGCGCCGTGGGTCTTGTGCGAGCCTTCCATGCTGGCGGCACCCTTGCCGATGCTGGTGCGGCAGGCGATCAGCGACGGCTTTCGGGTCCGGCGCGCCCGTTCGAGCGCTTTTGCCACGGCGTCAGGATCGTGGCCGTCGACTGCTTGCGCATCCCAGCCCGCGGCGCGGAAACGCGCGAGCTGGTTCATCGAGGTGGAGAGATCGGTCGAGCCGTCGATCGATATCCGGTTGTCGTCCCACAGCACGATGAGCTTGCGCAATTTCAAATGTCCGGCAAGGTCGATCGCCTCGTGGCTGATCCCCTCCTGCAGGCAGCCGTCGCCCGCTACCACATAAGTGAAGTGGTTGCAGAGAGAACTGCCGAAGCGGGCGACCATCATCTGTTCGGCGATCGCCATGCCGACAGCGGTCGAGATCCCCTGACCCAGCGGTCCGGTGGTGGTCTCGATGCCCAGGGCATGGCCATATTCGGGGTGGCCGGCCGTTTTCGAGCCGAGTTGGCGGAAGGATGACAGCTCGGCCATCGGCATGTCGGCGAAGCCGATGAGGTGATGGAGCGAATAGAGCAGCATCGAGCCATGGCCGGCCGAAAGCACGAATCGGTCGCGGTCCGGCCAGTCCGGGAGTGACGGATCGATCCTGATGAAGCGGTTGAAGAGGACCGTCACCGCGTCGGCCATGCCCATCGGCATGCCGGGGTGGCCGGAGTTGGCCTTCTCGACGGCATCCATGGAAAGAAACCGGATGGCGTCGGCCATGCTGCGCTCCGAGGCGGCGGCGCGGGGTCCGATCTGCTGCGAAACATTCATGATGTCCTCCTCACGACATGCGGTGCTTGCGCTCGAGCAGCTTGTGGATGAGCGGGGTGAAGATCAGCTGCATGGCGAGATCGAGCTTGTCGCCCGGCACCACGATGGAATTGGCGCGCGACATGTAGCTGTTGTGCAGCATCGACAGCAGGTAGGGGAAATCGATGCTTTGCGGCTTGGCGAAGCGGATGACCAGGATGGATTCGGCCGGAGTCGGTATCCAGCGGGCGATGAAGGGATTGGACGTGTCGACGATCGGTACGCGCTGGAAATTGATGTCCGTCAGGGAGAACTGCGGGCAGATATAGTTCACATAGTCGGGCATGCGCCGCAGGATTGTGTCGGTCACCGCCTCGGTGGAGTAGCCGCGGGTCGCCTTGTCGCGATGGATCTTCTGGATCCATTCGAGATTGATCACGGGCACGACACCGATCTTCAGGTCGCAATGCTGGGCGAGATTGACCGCGTCGGTGACGGCGCAGCCATGCAGCCCTTCGTAGAAGAGGAGATCGCTGTCGCGGAATTCTTCCCAGTCCGTGAACGTGCCGGGATCGGAGCCGAATTTCGCGGCCTCGGCCTCGTCGTGCACGTAGTGACGGGTGCGACCGACCCCGCGCCGGCCATATTCGGCGAAGACGCTTTCGAGGATTTCCAGTTCGTTCGCCTCGGCGGAGAAATGCGTGAAGTCGACGCCTCGGGCTTTCTCTTCGGCGATCTTGCTGCGCATGGTTTCCCGGTCGAAGCGATGAAAGGCATCGCCTTCGATGAAGGACGCCGAGATGTTCTCGCGCTTGAATATCTTCTCGAAGGTGTCCTTGACGGTCGTGGTTCCGGCGCCGGACGAACCTGTGATGGAGATAATGGGGTATTTGGCCGACATATTTTTCTCCTCAGGCCCGGAACAGACCGCGCTTGCCGAAGAGCGGAGCGCGTTCGCCAATCATGTTCGGGTCGACGTGATAGCGGGTGATGCGCGCCACCTCGCGGCGCGAGCCGAAAACCAGAGGCACGCGCTGGTGCAGGTTTTCCGGAACGAGATCGAGAATGCGGTCGATGGACGTGGTCGCCGCGCCGCCGGCATTCTCGATGATGAAGGCGATCGGGTTGGCCTCGTAGACGAGCCGCAGCCGGCCCTGGCTGTAACCCTTCCGGCCGTCGGCGGGATAGAGAAAGATCCCGCCGCGGATGAGAATGCGATAGGTTTCCGCGACGAGCGAGGCGATCCAGCGCATGTTGAAATCCCGCTCGCGCGGGCCCTCGGAGCCTGCGAGGCAGTCATCGACATAGAGGCGGATCGCTTCTTCCCAGTGCCGGTAGTTCGACATGTTGATGGCGAATTCGTGCGCGCGCTCCGGGATGCTGGCCGACTTGTAGGCCTCGACGAAACATCCGAGCCTGCTGGAGAAGATGAAGATCTCCGTTCCCTTGCCAAGCGACAGCACCAGAGCGGTCTGCGGCCCGTAGATGAAGAAGCCCGCCGCCAGTTGCCGGTTTCCCGGTTGCAGGAAGGACTGGGAGGGGTCCACGTCCGGCCCCTTGGCGGCGGGAAGCACCGAGAAGATCGTGCCGATGGAAACGTTGTTGTCGATGTTCGAAGAGCCGTCGAGCGGGTCGATGGCAACCGCGAGGCGCGCCGACGGGTCGAGCAGAACGGGATTCTCCAGTTCTTCCGAGGCGTAGCATGCGACGGGGGCGCCTTGCAGGCACGACAGGAACTGGTCGTCGCACAGGATGTCGAGATCCTTCTGCAGATCGCCATCCGTGTTAACGCCGCCGTGGGTGCCGTTGAAAGCGGTGCCGAGCGCACCCTGGTTGACGAGCTTGCGGATGTCGAGGGCGGCCTTCGCCAGCCTCTGGATCACGGCGGCGACGTCCCGCGAAAGGTCGTCGCGGGTCATGTATGAAGCGAGGTAAGCTTCGAGAGTTGCGCCTGACATGATGTCTCCTCCACACGCTGTCGAGGGAAGGATGGCGTAAACCGGGAGTTTGTAAAATTTATTCATTTGACTTCATAAGTTAAATTTTCTTACTTAAGACCATGCGTAACTTGACCCTCCGCCAGCTTCGAACCGTGGAAGCCGTTTGCCGGCTGGGGAAGATCAACCTTGCCGCCGAGGCCTTGGGATTGACCGGACCGGCGCTCACCCTGCAGATCCAGCATCTGGAACGGGATGCCGGCATTGCGCTCTTTGACCGCACGCGCGGCGGCATGGTGCCAACGGCTTATGGCCTTGCCTTTCTCGAAGCGGCGCGGGCGATCGAGGACAGCCTCATCGCCCTCGAGGATTCGATAGATGCCATCAAGGGGCTCAGAACCGGGCGGCTGCGCCTCGGGGTCGTGTCGACCGGCAAATATTTCGCGCCGCAGCTGATTGCCGCCTTTCGCGATCAGGTTCCCGCCGTGGAGATAAATCTCTTCATCGGCAACCGTGCCGAAATCATCGCCAAGCTGCGGGACCACGAAATCGACATCGCTCTGATGGGACGGCCGCCGCGTGATTTCGAGGTGCGGGCGCAGGTGTTCGGCGATCATCCGCTGGTCTTCATCGCCCCCGCCGGTCACCCGCTCGCGGGCGTGCTGGAGATCTCGCGGGAGCGAATCGCGCAGGAACAGTTCCTGGTGCGCGAAAAAGGATCGGGAACCCGTATCTCGCTCGAAATCTTCCTGAGCGACACGCCGCACGAGCTCGAGGAGCTCGGCACCGAGATCGCTTCGAACGAGACGATCAAGCAGGCCGTCATTGCTGGTCTCGGTATCGCCTTCATCTCGGCCCATACGATAGAACAGGAAGTGAAGCTCGGCCGGCTCGTGATTCTCGACGTGGTCGACACGCCGATCCGTCGGCAGTGGTTCACCGTGTCGCGCCTGGACCGTGCCGCCACCCCGGCCATGCAGGCTTTCGAGCGGTTCGTGCTGGCGTCCGGAGCGCGCTATCTGCCTGTGGTCAGCAAGCCTTATCCGGCCAACGCATTCGGCTAGATGTGAGCTTCATGTGGGCGGAAAGCGGCGTCGACCGACACCTAGGTCGTAATTGTGGGGTACCACCTGGCTTGCTACCATGCGCCCCAAGAGGAGACTTTACGGTGCCTAAAAGCCCGGCCACGGCGCCGCCGGGCTCTGCCGGAGCAGCAGACTGCCGTTCCGGCACCTTGACCCGGGTGGGACTGCTACAGGTCCTGCCTGGTTTCATGCCCGCCCCGACCGCAAGGGCGCCTGCCGGAACGGGAGCGAGCACAACGACCCCACGGGCGAATGGAGGAAGTATGGCCTGGCATAAACCGAAATTCATCGAAGTCAGCTGCGCTATGGAAATCACCCGCTATGCTCCTGCGGACGGGGATGAGCCGATCCTCTTCTGACGGCCAGCTTGACGAGGATCGGTAAGGCATCAGGTATCCCGGTGAACAAAACGTCCGATCTTCGCATCATCGTCTTGGGGGCCGCCGCCGGCGGCGGTCTCCCGCAATGGAATTGCGGCTGTCGCAACTGCGCGATGGCGCGCGATCCTACCTCCGGCCTCAGACCGCAAACCCAGTCGTCGCTCGCAGTTAGCCTTGACGGCGAGAGCTGGACCGTCTTCAACGCCTCCCCCGACATCCGCCAGCAAATTCAGAACAATCGCCCGCTTCAGCCGCGCCGCCTCCGTCACAGCCCCATCGAGACCGTGGTGCTGACGAATGGCGACATCGACCATCTGGCGGGGCTTCTCGTCTTGCGGGAGAAGCAGGCATTCACCTTATTTTCGACCGGCGCAGTCGGCCGGATCGTCGCCGACAATCCGGTCTTCCAGGTCCTCGATCCGGAACTGGTTTCAAGAGAGACCATCGAAATCGGTGAGGCATTCTCTCCGCTGTCGGGCCTCGAAGCACGCCTCTTCGCCGTTCCGGGCAAGGTGCCGCTCTTTCTCGAGGACGGCGAGCCCGATCTGGGCATCGAGGGCGAGCACACGGTCGGCGTCGAACTGAAGGCCGGCGGCAGGCGCGTCTATTATGTTCCGGGCTGCGCCGTAGTGACGGATAGCCTCGCCGCGCGCCTGCGCGATGCCGATGTCGTCTTCTTCGACGGCACGCTCTTTTCCGATGACGAGATGATCCTGACCGGGACCGGCCGCAAGACGGGCCGTCGCATGGGTCACATGCCGATCGACGGAGAAGGCGGCAGCCTCGATGCGCTCGATCTCTTGAACATCCGTAGAAAGATCTATGTCCATATCAACAACACCAACCCGATCTGGCGGGCCGGAAGCGAGCGCGAGCGCGTCGAGGCCCGCGGTTTCGAGATCGGCTATGACGGCATGGAGGTCCGGCTGTGACGACGGCAACTGACAGACAAGCTTTCCATGCCCGCCTGCTGGAGATCGGCAAGGAGCGCTACCATGACAAGCATCCGTTTCATGCGATGCTCCATGGCGGCGGCTGCTCGACGACGCAGGTCCGCGCCTGGGTGATCAACCGCTATTATTACCAGAGCCGCATCCCCATGAAGGATGCGGCCTTTCTGTCGCGTTGCGATGACCCGGATATGCGCCGGGCCTGGCGCTCCCGCATCGAAGATCACGACGGCGGGGTCGAAGAGGGCGGCGGCATCCGGCGATGGCTGCGCCTCGCCGAGGCCGTGGGACTCGATCCAGCCTATGTCGGCTCTGCAAGGGGCGTTCTGCCGTCGACCCGGTTCGCCGTGGACGCCTATGTTTCCTTCGTGCGTGAGAAGCCGCTTCTCGAGGCGGTGGCCTCCTCGCTGACGGAGCTTTTTGCGCCGAAGATCCATTCCGAGCGCATTGCGGGGCTGCTGGAGCACTACGCCTTCGCCGATGACGCGGCGCTCGCCTACTTCCGCCAGAGGCTGGCGGAGGCGCCCCGGGACGTCGAGTTCGGCCTGACCTACGTCCTCGACCATGCAGACACGCGGGAAAAGCAGGACGCTGCCGCACAGGCTCTCACCTTCAAGACGGATGTTCTCTGGGCCCAGCTCGACGCACTTTATTCCGCCTATGTCACGCCGGGGCGCATTCCGCCGGGGGCCTGGGACGGCCGGGAAGGGGTGATCCGCGAGCCGAGAGCGCGGGAGGCCGCGGAATGACGGCCGACGCGCCCGTGATTTCAGGATCGAGCGTCGTCAAGCTGGCACGAGGGGTCCGGCTGCATGAAGATCCGGTCCGCGGCCAGACTGTGCTTCTGGCTCCGGAGCGCGCCATCGCCGTGGACGACATCGCCGTCGCCATCGTTCAGGCTCTCGATGGCGAGCGGAACCTTGACCGGATCGCCGCCGACTTTGCCGAGCAGTTCGACGCCCCCGTCGACGAGATCGCGGAGGATGTCAGGACTTTCGTCCAGGAGCTCTCGGTCCGCCGCATGCTGGAGATCGTCCAATGAGCGACACTATCGCCCGGCCAGCCGATACCGTCCGCACCTTGCCGCGTGTTCCCCCACCAATGGCCATGCTGGCGGAACTGACGCATCGCTGTCCGCTCGCCTGCCCCTATTGCTCGAACCCGATCGCGCTGACGCAAGCCAAGGAAGAACTGTCGACAGAGGAATGGACGGGCGTCTTCGCGCAAGCCGCCGATCTCGGCGTCCTGCATCTGCACCTCTCGGGCGGGGAGCCTGCCGCGCGCCGGGACCTCGTCGAATTGACGCAGGCGGCGAGTTCGCTCGGCCTTTACACCAACCTGATCACCTCCGGAGTGGGACTGACGGAGGCGAGGATGAACAGCCTCGCGGATGCCGGGCTCGACCATATCCAACTTTCCATCCAGGGCGTTTCTCCCGAAAGCGCCGACCGGATCGGCGGGTACAAAGGCGGCTATGAACGGAAAATGGCGGTTGCGGGCTGGGCGGCCGATGCCGCCATACCGCTGACGCTGAACGCCGTCTGCCACAGGCAGAACATGGGCGAGATCGATGAGATGATCGAGCTGGCGATCCGGCTGAAGGCGCGCCGCATCGAAGTCGCCACCGTGCAGTTCCACGGTTGGGCCGAGCGCAACAAGCAGGTTCTCATGCCGACCCGCGAGCAGGTGGAACGCGCTACGCGGGCGGTCGCCGAAGCACGCGAGAAATATCAGGGCATATTGGTGATCGACTATGTGCCCGCCGATTATTATTCGAAGTACCCGAAGGCCTGCATGGGCGGCTGGGGCCGCGTCGGCTTGAACGTCACGCCGTCGGGGCGGGTGCTTCCATGCCATGCCGCGGAAACCATTCCGAGCCTCTCCTTCGAGAACGTGCGCGAAAAGTCGCTTTCCAGCATCTGGTACGAGGGCGATGCATTCAATGCCTATCGCGGCGAGGACTGGATGCCGGAACTCTGTCGGAGCTGCGAGCGCAAGAAGGTGGATTTCGGCGGCTGCCGGTGCCAGGCAATGGCGCTTGCCGGCGACGCGAGCGCAACGGACCCGGTTTGCATCCGGTCTCCGCTTCGCGATCGCCTGACGCTTGAAGTGGAACAGCTTTCGGCGCCATCGGTCGTCGCCATGAATTATCGCGGCCGGGCGTGACCGTTAACGCTTGTGGCACGCTTCACAGCGAAGCGTGCCACAAGTGGCGGGCAGATGTTGCCCGCTTCAGGATCGGGCCGCCTCGGCGCGTTGCCGGCGGTATTGCACTGTCGGGAGGCCACCCCAGCCCCAGTTGTCGAGATCGACTTCCTCGATAACCACATAGGTGGACTCGAGCGGCTTGTTCAGGACATCGAGGAGCACTTCGCTGACGCCCTTGATGATCGCGGCCTTCTCCTCGGCGGTGACCGAGTCGCGGCCGGGTGCGCTTCCCTCGCGGGTAACCTGTACGGTGACGATAGGCATTGCAGTCTCCTTTGCTGCTTTGGTTCGTGTTTCGTCGCGGGGGCGAATGCCGTTTACCAGCGTCCCGCGTTCTGACCGCCGTCGACATGGAGGATCTCGCCGGTAATGAATCCCGCGTTTTCGAGGTAGAGGACGGCATCCACGATGTCGCGAATTTCGCCCATCCGGCCGACAGGGTGTAGCCCTGCGAGCGTCGAATGCGTCTCGGCCGGATGCATCGGGGTCTTGATTACCCCGGGGGAAACCGCATTGACGCGAACGCCGCTCCTGGAAAACTCCATTGCCAGCGACCGAGTAACCGCGTTCAGGCCACCCTTGGTGAGCGATGCCAGTGCTGAAGGCATGCCGACCATCGGCTGATCGACCAGGCTGGTGGTGATGCTGACAATGTGACCCGAACCCTGCTTCAGCATCTCCGCTGCCGCACGCTGTGTGATGTGGAAGAAGCCGGCGACATTCACCGCGAGATTGTGGTCGTAATCCTCCTGGGTCATTTCGACGAACGGCTTGGCGAGGAAAACGCCGGCATTGTTCACCAGAGAGTCGATTCGGCCGAACCTCTCGATCCCCTCGCGCACGATCCGTTCGGCGGTCTCCGGCTTGCTGATGTCTCCGGCGACGGTATGGATATCCGGGTCCGCGCTCGGCTTGATGGACCGGGAGGTCGCGACGACGCGGTAGTTCCGGTCACGATAGGCGCGAACCAGTCCGGCGCCGATGCCCTGCGAGGCGCCGGTGATGACGACGACTTTCTGTTCGTTACGCATTGGTATGATCCTTTCTCGATCGCAGCGGCCGCTTCTGCGTCCGCCCTTCGCCCTCGGCGTTGGTGCAATCGAAATTAGGTCGATGCGCTGTTTGGGGGAATTGCCAATACTTGATCGACACTCAACCGAATACCGGCACAATCAGGTAAGTTTTCCAGCCTCCGCTGCCATGCGCGCAAATTCAGAGCGCAGACGCGGCGCCGCAAAGTCGACAAAGGCGCGGACCTTGGGGACCGTCATTCGGCCCTGCGGTGCGATGAGATGCGCCGGCAGGGGCGGGTGCTCGGCGTCGGCAAGCACGATCTCGAGGCGCCCGTCTCTGACATATTCCGCGACGTGATAGGAATAGAGCCGCGTCAGGCCGCGCCCGGCAGCCGCCGAAGCGGCCGCAGCGCGCACGCTGTTGACGATGCACCTCGGCGTAAACTGGATCGTCCGGGGGATGGACGAGCCCTTTGCCGGTGTGAAGTTCCAGGACTCCAGGCCGAAATTGGTGAAGGCCAGGATTTGGTGTTTGGCGAGATCGGCCGGTTCTTCGATGCGGGGGTGATTGGCGAGGTAGCGAGGCGAGGCGACCACGACGCGCCGTACATCGCCGCCGAGCCGGGTGGAGATGAGCGACGAATCTGCCAGTTGGCCGATGCGCAGCGCAATGTCGACGCCTTCGTCCACCAGGTTGACGAAGCGATCGAGGAGAAGAAGCCGGACCGAAACGGTCGGGTACAGATCGAGGAAATCATCCAGTATGGGGCGAAGTATTTCCTCCCCGAGAATTGGTGGCGAAGAAATCGTCAACATCCCACGGGGGGCGGAGCGTTCGCCGCCTGCGAGCATGTCGGCTTCCTCGAGATCGGTCAGCACCCGTCGGCATGCGGCCGCATAGCGTTGGCCTGCCTCGCTCAGTTTGAGGGTGCGGGTGGTCCGATGCAGAAGCTCGACGCCCACATGCGCTTCCAGGAAGCTCAAGGCGCGGCTCACCGCCGTCGGCGATCGCTTCAGGCGGCGGGCCGCCCCGGCGAGGCTGCCCTCGTCGATCGCGGCGACGAAAACTTTCATTGCATCGATGCGGTCCATTATTCTGCCGATCTCCGGAATATTGACTGCCACAGCGCGAGTATTCACCCGAAGACGGCAATGCGCAAATGATGGTAGCTGGGCTGTACTGGCCGGCTGTCCTGCGGCAGCCTCGCCAATATACGGTCACGGCTCGAGAATAGGCTGCGTATCCGCGTGATCCTGCGTTTGGAGACGCCTCAACGAAGGAGAATGACCATGAAGATCCTGATGGTTCTGACTTCGCATGACCGGCTCGGCAACACGGGCAAGCCGACCGGCTTCTGGCTGGAGGAGTTTGCTGCGCCCTATTACGTGTTCAAGGACGCCGGGGCGGAGGTCACGCTCGCGTCGCCCAGGGGCGGCCAGCCGCCGATCGATCCCAAGAGCGACGAGCCTGCCAGCCAGACTGCAGCGATGGAGCGTTTCAAGGATGATTCCGCCGCCAGGGAAGCACTGGCAAACACTCTGAAGCTAGGTGACGTCAAACAGGAGGACTACGACGCGGTGTTCTATCCGGGCGGACACGGTCCGATGTGGGACCTCGTCAATGACAGGAATTCCATCGCCCTGATCGAAGGCTTCTACGACGCGGGCAAGCCGGTCGCCGCCGTCTGCCATGGCCCGGCTGTCCTGACGCAGGTCACTCATGGCGGCGAGCCCATCGTCAAGGGGAGGCGCGTCACGGGCTTCACCAATTCCGAAGAGGAGGCCGTTCAACTGACCGATGTCGTGCCCTTCCTGGTGGAAGACGAATTGAAGCGCCTCGGCGGGCGCTACGAGAAGGCCGAGGATTGGGCCGACTTCACGGTTGTGGACGGCAGGCTGGTCACAGGCCAGAACCCGTCTTCGTCCTCATCCGCCGCCGCCGAGCTGCTGAAGCTTCTACAGTAGTCAACCTCGCCGGCTGGCATGAGGCTGCAGAAGGCCCGTGCGGCCTTCTGCATTTCGATACAGATCCCCTTGTTGCGAGACACAATCGCGATACCTCGCTCTGGTCCCATGCTCCGCGTGTCAAGCGCGACCGTCGCCGCAAGAGGCGCAGGTCCAATGCAGAGGGACGAAAATGATCCTTTTCACAATAGCTTATCTCGCAGGTGTGCTGACCATCCTCAGCCCCTGCATCCTCCCGGTCTTGCCGTTCGTATTTTCGCGGGCCGGCCAGCCATTCGCCAGGAGCGTTCTTCCGATGCTCATTGGCATGGTTCTCACCTTCGCGGGCGTGGCCACACTCGCCGCGCTCGGTGGCGACTGGGCGGTACAGGCGAATGTAGCCGGGCGGTATGCCGCGATCGCAGTGCTCGCCGGTTTCGGCGTGGCCCTGCTTTCGGCGCGGGCCGCGGCTCTGTTCACTCGTCCGGCAGTGGCACTCGGCAGCCGGCTTTCACAAAAGATGGCCGGTCAGCCGCCGAGCGTCGGAGCGTCTCTCCTTCTCGGTGTCGCAACCGGACTTCTCTGGGCGCCCTGCGCGGGCCCAATTCTGGGCCTGGTGCTGACCGGCGCCGCCCTGCATGGTGCCAATGTCGAGACCACGCTTCTGCTGGCGGCCTATGCTGCCGGCGCGGCGACTTCGCTGGCCTTGGCTGTCCTTGCCGGAGGGAGGGTGTTTGCCGCGATGAAGCGCTCACTCGGCCTTGGCGAGCGTCTCCGGCAGGGGCTCGGCATTGCCGTACTTGCCGGCGTTGCCGCAATCGCGCTGGGGTTCGATACGGGGCAGCTTGCGCGCCTCTCCTATGCAAGCACCGCGGCCCTGGAGCAGTCGCTCCTCGACCGTTTGCGGGGCGAACCGGTCGAGGAGATGGCGAGCGCGTCAACGGCCGCCGACGATGAGGGACCGGCCTACCGAAGCGACTTGCCGGTGGAAGGCATGTTCCCGCCGCTGGATGGCGCCGTCGAGTGGCTCAATTCGAAGCCCTTGAGCGTGGAACAGCTGCGCGGCAAGGTCGTGCTCGTCGATTTCTGGACCTACTCCTGCATCAACTGCATCCGTACGATCCCCTATGTCCGCGCCTGGGCCGAGAAGTACCGGGACCAGGGGCTGGTGGTGATCGGCGTGCATGCGCCCGAATTCGCCTTCGAAAAGCGCATCGACAACGTCAAGAACGCAGTGACGGATTTCGATATCCGCTATCCCGTTGCGATCGACAACGACTTCGCGATCTGGCGCGCCTTCGGCAACAGCTACTGGCCCGCGCATTATTTCATCGATGCAGAAGGGCGGATCAGACACCATCACTTCGGTGAGGGCGATTATGCGCAATCGGAGCGGGTCATACAGGAGCTGCTGGCGGAAGCGGCAGGGAGCCGCCGTGGCGACAGTGGTTTCGTGCAGCCGGATGCGACGGGTGCCGAAGCCGCGCCCGATCTTGCCAACCTCCAGTCCGGCGAGGACTATGTCGGCTATATGCGCGCTTCGAACTTCGTGTCGCCGGAGCGTGTCGCAGCCGATGCGGCGCGCGATTATACCGCCGGCACGCCTCGGCTCAATCAATGGAGCCTCGCCGGCAACTGGACCGTTGGAGCAGAGCAGGCGACCCTCAATCGGGCCGGGGGCGCAATCACCTACAGGTTCAGCGCGCGCGATCTGCACCTTGTCCTCGGCCCGGGGGAAAACGGCAGGAGGGTGCGCTTTCAGGTGAAGGTGGACGGTGCTGCACCGGGACCGGATCACGGTTCGGACATCGATTCCGACGGCTATGGAACGGTGGGCGAGACGCGCCTCTATCAGCTCGTACGGCAGTCGGGAGAAGTGCGGGAACGGACGTTCGAGATCCGCTTTCTCGAGCCCGGCGTCGAAGCATTCGTTTTTACATTCGGATGAAGGAAGAGAGGAGAGTTCAGATGCGCATTCTTGTAACCGCTTTTGCCATCATGGCACTCGCGGCAGCACCCTGCGCCTGGGATACGGATCCACGCGAAGCGTCAGCGATTGCCGCGCTCTTCGCCGCCCCGGCACCGCCAGCGGCAGCCGCGCGGCGTGACGACGGACATTCGGTCCATGCTGTCCTCGATGTCCTAGATTGACGGATATATGTCATTTGAGACATTGCGGTTTCACCCTACTATCGAGGCTCAAACCAACCAAATGGAGCCTCACATGATCCAGCAATCAAAAGGCACCGCGCTCGTTACCGGCGCTTCCTCCGGCATCGGTGCGATCTATGCCGATCGCTTGGCGCGCAGGGGATACGATCTGATCCTCGTCGCCCGCAACCAGACCCGCCTCGACGAACTGGCCAGGCGCCTTTCCGACCACACCGGGCGCTCCGTCGAAGTCGTGTCAGCGGACCTTGGCAAGAGGACCGACGCCGCACGCATCGAGAAGGTGCTACGCACCGACGCCAGTATCACCATGCTGGTCAACAATGCCGGCGTCGGTGCGACCGGGCCGTTGCTCGCCTCGGATGTCGACAAGATGGAGGAGATGATCGCGCTCAACGTCAACGCGCTGACGCGGCTGACCTATGCCGCCGTGCCTGGCTTCGTCGCGCGCGGCGCGGGCGCGATCATCAATATTGCTTCAATCGTCGGGATCGCGCCGGAAGTGCTGAACGGCGTCTACGGTGGAAGCAAAGCGTTCGTCCTCGCCTTCACGTTGTCGCTTCAGAAGGAGCTTGAAGGCAAGAACATCCGCGTACAGGCCGTTCTCCCTGGCGCGACGGCGACCGACTTCTGGGGAATTGCCGGCACACCCGTCGAGCATTTGCCGAACGAGATCGTCATGCCTGCCGAGGATATGGTCGATGCCGCGCTCGTGGGCTTCGATCTCGGTGAGCCGATAACCATTCCATCGCTTCCGGACGCTGCCGACTGGGAGGCCTATGAAGCGGCACGCCAGAAGCTCGTCCCCAACCCTCTCTCAGTGTTCCCGCCGCGCGGTATCGGGCTGCGGCTGGCTAGCACTGCTCATAGTGTGGCGGGTCCAGAAGTCCGTGTAGCGGTTTATCTTCTGCGGCAATATCGTGTGCAGGAGAATTCCACCAAGGGAGCTGCCCATGCATAGAATCGGCTTTGTCGTTTTCCCACGATTCCAGCTCATGGGTTTAGCCGCGGTAACCGCCTTCGAGATGGCCAACCTCGCCCTTGGCGAGACGGTCTACGAGATAGAACTGCTTTCCGAAGCGGGCGGCGAGGTCAAGTCGTCCGCCGGTTTCGGTGTCCTTACGAAGGCTTTCGACCATACCGCTTACGACACTGTGATGTTCGGCGCCGGCGTGCAGATCGAGCCGATGACACCAGGTCTGGTGGAGTTCGCGCGTCGTTCCTTCGAGATCGCAAGGCGGGTGGCGGCGCCGTGCACCGGCGCCTTCGTCCTTGCCGAATCGGGACTCCTGGATGGCCGCCGGGCGACCACGCATTGGGCCTTCGCGCGGCAGCTGCAGGATCGCTTCCCGGCCGTGAAAGTCGAGGAGGACCGGATCTTCATCGTCGACGGAAGCGTGTGGACATCGGCCGGAATGACGGCGAGCATCGATCTCGCTCTCGCGATGATCGAGAAAGACCACGGACAGAGCGTCGCTCGATCGGTTGCCCGCAAGCTGGTCGTCTATCACCGGCGTGCCGGCGGCCAATCGCAGTTCTCGGCACTGCTCGAGCTGGAGCCGAAGTCCGACCGTATCCAAAGGTCGATCGATTAGCCAAGGCGAACCTCCGGCGGGGGTTGTCAGTGGAGGAATTGGCCGATGCGGCGGGGCTGAGCGCCCGCCAATTCAGCCGCGCCTTCCGTGCCGAAACAGGGCAGTCGCCTGCCAAGGCGGTGGAGAGCCTCCGCGTCGAGGCGGCTCGGCTGATGATGGAGGAGGGTCGGCACTCGATGGACGTGATCGCGGAGGAAACCGGTTTCGCCATAGCCGATCGCATGCGCCGGGCCTTTCTCCGCACGCTCGGGCAGCCGCCTCAGACGATCCGCCGGAACGCCCGCGAGAGCGCATCGGTGTGATGAGGTCTGGCGCGTGTGAATTGTAGCCTAATGTATCGGAGGCCGTGAAGTGTACACCGGCTTTCAATTGCAGTGGGGCGGGCTCACAATCGTGATACATCACCATCGCATTCCGCGGCTGTGGTTCACACAATCCGGAGAAGTTCGATGACAGGGGAATTCAATCTGCGGCGGCGGCGGTTCATGGGAGTGGCGGCATTGGCCGCCGCTGCGGCGTATTTCGGCGTCGGACGCGCCGCCCTCGCAGAATCAACGAGTGAGGTTCGCATTCCGGCGACAACGCCGGGAACGAATACATCTTTCGCTAAGATCAAGCAGATCGACGCGGGTGTCCTCAATATCGGGTATGCCGAGGTGGGCGCGAGCGATGCGCCTGTGGTCATCCTGCTGCATGGCTGGCCCTATGACATCCACACCTATGTCGATGTGGCGCCTCTGCTCGCGAAGGCGGGCTACCGGGTCGTCGTTCCTTATCTGCGTGGCTACGGCACGACGCGTTTTCTCTCCCCGGATACACCGCGCAACGGTCAGCAGGCGGCGATCGCCGCCGACATCGTCGCCCTGATGGATGCGCTCGGCATCGAGAAGGCCGTCATCGCCGGCTGCGATTGGGGCGCGCGAACCGCCAATATCGTCGCCGCACTCTGGCCGGAGCGCTGCAAGGCATTGGTTTCGGTGAGCGGCTATCTGATCGGCAGCCGTGAAGCCAATAAGAAGCCTTTGCCGCCGAAGGCGGAGCTTGCCTGGTGGTACCAGTTCTACTTCGCCACGGAGCGCGGGCGCGCAGGCTACGAACAGTACCGGAAGGACTTCGCGAAACTCATCTGGCAGCTCGCATCGCCGAAATGGAATTTCGACGACGCCACCTTCAATCGAAGCGCTGAGGCCTTGGACAACCCGGATCATGTCGATATCACCATCCATAATTATCGTTGGCGGATCAGCCTTGCCGACGGCGAGAGCAAATATGATGGGCTGGAAGACCGGCTTGCCGAACTGCCGGTGATCGGGGTGCCGACGATCACATTAGAAGGCGATGCCAATGGCGCTCCGCATCCGGAGCCCGCGGCCTATGCCAAGAAGTTCTCCGGCAAGTACGAGCACCGGCTGATCTCGGGCGGCATCGGGCACAACCTTCCGCAGGAGGCCCCACGGGCCTTTGCCCAGGCGGTCGTCGACGTCGATCGTTTCTGATCGCACGTGCATGCGGATCGTATCGGACTGTATCCGCCTGCGGTCTGTGAGGATTGGCTTACAATTTCCGCCCCTTGCGAAACATCCCATACACGTGCGGGGCGGCATATGTGTCTCGACAAGTCGGACAAGGCATGAAGCCTCCGTCCGCATCGTCAACCGAGAAGACACAGGGCGCCTCGCGCCTCCCAAACAAGAGGAGATGACATGACCACCGCAATCAATAGGGAAAGAGCCCGGCCGATCGATATGAAGCTCGAAGTTATCGTCGTGCCCGTGTCGGATGTCGATCGGGCGAAGGAATTCTACGCGAGCCTCGGCTGGAGGCTCGACGCCGACTTTGCCGGCACCGACGGCTACCGCGTGATACAGTTTACCCCGCCCGGATCGGGTGCCTCGGTCATTTTCGGAAGGCATGTGACCGACGCGGGACCGGGTTCTGCGCAGGGACTGTACCTTATCGTTTCCGACATCGAGGCTGCCCGCGAGGAGTTGCGCGGTCGCGGCGTCGATATCAGCGAGGTTTTCCACGCGGGTGACGTGAATGCCGGCAGCGATGAGCCCTATCTGTTCGGGACGCATCGTGTCGACGGCCCTGATCCCGAGCGCCGCAGCTATCGTTCCTACGCTTCGTTCCGCGATCCGGACGGCAACGGCTGGCTGTTCCAGGAAGTCACCGCGCGATTGCCCGGGCGCGTCGATGCGGACGCAACGGCCTTCAGCTCGGCCGCCGATCTTGCAGCCGCGTTCCGCCGCGCCGAAGCGGCCCACGGCGAGTACGAGAAGCAGCTCGGACACAGGGACGAGGACTGGCCCAACTGGTACGCCGAGTACATTGTCCGGGAGCAGTCCGGCGCGCCGCAGCCAGCCTGAGACATCGCAGCTCGAAGCGACCATGTGCAGCGGGGCGGCCGAGACCGCCCCGTTTTTCCGTCCGGAAGTGCGTCGTTTCAAAGGGTTAGAGAAAGCTCCGCGGCAAGGCCGCCGCCGTCGCGGTTGTGCAAGGTCAGGGAGCCGCCGATGACCGTCGCGAGCTGTTGGGCGATTGCGAGGCCGAGCCCGGTTCCGCCCGTATCCCGGCTGCGTGATTGCTCCAGACGGAAGAAGGGCTGCAGAACCGCTTCGAGCTGGTCTTGCGGAATGCCGGGACCGCGATCGAGCACGTTTATGGTCACCGTGCCCTCGGAGCGGCGCTGAACCTCGATTTCGGCGCTGCCACCGAATTTCAGCGCATTGTCGATCAGGTTGGTGAGAATCCGTCTCAAGGCGTGCGGCCGGGTCACGATTGCGCCGTCACCCAATTCGCCGACCGTGACGGCCTTGCCGGTATCCTGATAATCATACGTCAAACTCTCGATGAACGAGGCGAGATCGATGCGGGAAGCCTTCTCGTCCTTGCCGTGGGCGCTGCGCGCATAGGCAACGCCCTCCTTGACGAGACGTTCGACCTCGTCGAGATCCGTGATCAGCTTGTCTCTCTCGACGGACGCTTCGGCCATTTCGGCGCGGAGTTTCATCCGCGTGATCGGCGTTTGCAGGTCATGTGAAATCGCGGCCAGTATCTGCACGCGCTCCTCCAGATACTGCGCAATGCGATCCCGCATCGCATTGAAGGCCGTTGCCGCATAGGCGACTTCCCTCGGTCCTGTCTCGCTGAGCCGCGGCGTCTTGCTGTTCGGATCGAGCGTGTCGGCGGCCTTCGCCAGATCCGCGAGCGGGCGGATGGCCTGGCGCACGGCAAACCAGCTGCACAGCACCAGAAGGGAAAGCTGAGCGACGAGAACGTAAGGCAGCCAGTCGGCAACCGGCATGACGCCCCTTGGCGTGACGTCTATCGTCAGCGGCTCGCCATCGCTCAAGCGAAGATGGGCCTGAAGACGGCGGACGCCGCCGGGGATCGATTCGACCTCCATCGGATATTTCGCACCGATTGCGGCCCGGACCTTCTCGGCGACCTCGGCGTCGGCCTCATTGAGCACGGGACTGCCCGGAATGCCCCGCCCCAGCACGAAGCGGTAGGATCCGCGATCGAGCCGGCCCAGCCAGGCGGAGCGTTCGGCCGCGGGGAGCCGGTCGAGAATGGCGATCGACGTCGCGACGTCGGTTTCGAGCGTATTGAACATCACCGACCTGGCGGCGATGTAGCGTTCGGAGAACAGCACCGCAAACGACATGGCGTGGGCGATCGCCAGACCGGCGAGAAGGATAACGAAAAGCCGCGCCCTGAGTGTGCGCGGCCATAGGTGAATACCATCGACAATCCACCGCACCGCCATCAGCGGGGCTCCACGATCTCGACCGGCACCGAAAAAACATAGCCTTCGCTGCGGACGGTCTTGATATAGGCCGGTTCCCGGGCGTCGTCGCCGAGACGCTGGCGAACCCGGCTGACCAGGAGATCGATCGATCGGTCGAAGAGTTCGGCCTCGCGCCCCTGTGTGAGGTTGAGGAGCTGATCGCGGTTGAGGACGCGCTGCGGGTGATCGACGAAGACGCGCAGCAGCCGGTATTCGGCGCCGCTGAGCGCAATCGCAGTACCATCCGCATCGATGAGATGCCTTGCCGTCGTGTCGAGCTTCCATTGGCCGAAACGCAACAGCTGACCTGCCTCCGACACCTGCAGGTTCGCTGGCAGCATCCGCGCACGCCGCAGGACCGCCTTGATGCGGGCGAGCAGTTCGCGCGCCGAGAACGGCTTCGCGATATAGTCGTCGGCGCCCATTTCCAGCCCGATGATTCGATCCATTTCGTCCGAGCGGGCGGTCAGCATGACGATGGGCGTCGCCTTGTGTCTGCCGACACGCAGCTCGCGGCTCAGGACGAGGCCGTCGTCGCCCGGCATCATGAGATCGAGAATGATCAGATCGACCGTATTCGCCTCGAGGAAGGTCCGCATCTGCCGCCCGTCGGCGAAGGCGGTCACCCGCAAACCGTTCTTCTTCAGGTAAGCCGACACAAGCTCGCGGATTTCCCGATCGTCATCGACGATCAGGATGTGATCGATATGCTCCATGACAAGACACCCCTTTGACCGCCATTTCTTATCAGAACGAGAATGCCGTGCCAGCAGTATTCACCAGCTAGTGCCTGTGCCGTAACGGAGAGGGTCAACGCAGGGGCCGGAGAGCGACCCCGATGGGGCGACTGCCGTCGAAGGGCGAAACGTCACAGGTCGCCGGGCGCTCACTTGACCGGAACGACGAGCGGCGAGCCTTTTTCGACGATATATGTCGCGAGCTCCGATGCCTCGCCGCTGCCAACGTTTTTCGCGATATGAGCTACCCCGGCCGGAATGAACAAGGCATCGCCGGCATGAAGCGTGACGGGCGCTCTTCCCTCGAGCTGATATTCCAGCGAGCCTTCGAGCACATAGGCCACCTCTTCGCCCGGATGGGAGTGCTTGATGGAGACTGCACCGGGATCGAAGTCGACGCGCACCTGAACCGTTTCGCGGCCCGGCTGGCCGAGATCGTGCTGCAAGAGATCGGTGCGGTGAAGTCCCGCTTGTTGAGCCTTGGCCGCCTGCAATGCCAATCCACTTCCAACGACCAGCAGCGCGGCCGCCAAGATCCGAGACGTTTTCATAGAGGTCATCCTTCCTGCATTGGCCGAGGCTTGTCCCCGATGCCAGTGCAGCTATTTGAATGACTGCGTGTATTGACGATGTGTCGGCCGGGCGGGACTTTTGTAACGGCATGTGTCAGCGGCGAAGGCGCAGCCGTGCAATTCCAAAGGAACGGCCTTCGCCGCAGCGACGCCGACGATGGTGACGCTCATTCGCCGGCCCGACCGCATCAAATCCTATCGAGGCTGCGCCACGGCGCCCGGCGGTCGAGTATGGTCGATCCGGGGCACCAGATCGACGAGCGGTTCCATGGGCTCGCTTGCTGGCGCCACAGCGGACCGAACCACAGAAGCACGAGCGCCGTTCCGAGCGGGAGGGCGGGGATCGCGATGAAGAATGCCGTTTGCATAAGCTTTGTCGGCCACGCGGGTGACCGCTCCTGTCGGCCGTTGTGCGGCCTTTCGATTCTTACAACCGGATGGTCCCAAGAAAGTTCCTCGCAATGCCAATGCCTGCAAGGACATGCCGATCTCACGGGTGCCGCAATACGGTGAAACCGGGTCGGCTGACGAGCCGGTATTTTCGCGTGCTATGCGGAACGATCGCTCAGGCCGCAGGTTAGGTGGCCTCCGGAGGTATCCCCGATGAGAGCCATCAACGCTGTCCTTGCCGCGATATTGTTGTGCCTCGCGCCGTTGCAGGCCGCGTCCGCTCAGGGCGAGCCGTCGCGGCGCCAGGAATTCGCACGGAAAATGTCGATGTCGAATCTCTTCGAGATGAAGGCGGCAGCACTCGCGCGGCAGCGCGCCAAAGGGCGCGCGGTACTGGATTTCGCCGAGCGGATGCTTACCGATCACACGCGAGCCGGCAAGGAACTGGCCGAAGCCGCAGAAAAGGATGGCGTAGAGCTCTCCGAGTCTCCGGACAAGGCCGGCGAGGAGAAGCTTGCCGCGTTGGGGGCGCTGAGTGGTGCCGCCTTCGATCCCGCCTATCTGTCTTCCCAGGTCACTGCGCATGAGGATGCGCTGGAGCTTCTTAGGAATTACGCGGGGGAAGGCGAGGCCGGCGCGCTGAAAGCCTTTGCCGAGGCCACTTACCCGACAGTTAGAACCCATCTGATACAGGTTCAGTCCATGACATCCCAGTGAGCGTTCTTGACGTCGCAAGGCGGGTCCGTCATCGACCTGAGGACTGCCTCGGGTCTGCTGCTGCATATTCCAGGGGCCTGTCTCTCAAGCGATGTTGCGATCGGTGTTGCCGGCATTCCAGCCGGGCGATCCTCCCGACGGACGGATGCGGAGATTGTTCTGGACATGCTTCACGCCGGAGACGGCTTCGGCGCAGTCCTCGGCGCGGCGTTTGGCCCATTTGGAATCGACCAGGCCGCTCAGCTGAACTTCGCCATTCGCGACCGAAACCGCGATATCGGAAGCATCGAGCATACCCTCGTCGCTCAGGCGATCGCTCACATCTTCCTGGATGCGGGTGTCAGAGCGGGTATAGCCTTTGGGCCCCTTGCCGCGATGCTGATCCAGCTCGCGCCTGCGCTCGGCGTCCTCGTCGCCCAACCAGGATGCGACTTCGTCGCTGGCGCGTTCGAGAAAGCCGCGCTCCCCGTAGCCCCTGCCGCGATAAGGGTACCCCTCGCCATAGTCGTCGTCGCGGTAATAGCCTCCGCCGCCGAAGTAACCTGGACCGTATGCGCGTTCCCGCTCCCAGCTGTCGTCGCGCCCTCGATATGTGCCGGAACGGCCCGGCTCGGCACCGGCAAAATACTGCGGGCTCTCGTAATCCATGAGCCGCGGGCCGCCGGTCAGGGCGCGGCGCCTCTCGTCCTCGTAGGACCTGCCGCGCCGGCGCCGGTCCGTCTCCGGATAGCTCTCGTAGACATCGCGGCTCCAGCTCCTGTTCCTGGCCATGAGTTCCTCCTTGGTTTGGCTCGTTGACGTCGATCAAACCCGCGAGCGAGCACTCGGTTCCGGCGCAATGAGAGCTCCGGCACGGCCCGGTCATGCCGCGGAAACAGCACCGTCCGGAACCTTCGGCGGCCGACACGGTTGGCTGCATTTGAGGAGATACGACGATGTTGACGAACTATTTCTGGCTTTTTGTCACGGGCGGTGGCGCCTTTATACTCGGCGCTGCGGTCGCCTATGCCATCTTGAAGCAGAGGCCGCTCTCGCGTGCCGAAAAGCAGGCCCAGAAGCAGAAGATCGAGGAGCTTTACGAACAGTCGCCGGAGAACCGGCCCCGCTGATCGCCGGGCGAGGCGGGCTGCCACGGGAGGTTTCCTGAACAAGCGAAGCACGCGAGGAGGTCCCGCGGCGCTTTGCAGGGAACAAGGTTCTAAATGGCTCGTTTGATTGCGTAGACGATAACGATCCCCGTTATGCATGGGAGGAGCCGACAATGACCAATGACACAAGCGGCCGCGGGTCGGGCGATCCCTTGGGCAGACCTTTGACGGCCGCCCAAGGCATCGAGCGCGTGAGCGGCGTGCAAGCTGGTGAGAAGGGCGGACAGGGCGAGGCGGGTGACCGCAGCCTCGAGAACGCCGTGCGTGAAGACGTAAACGAGTTCAAAGAGTTCGCTAGTGAACAGACGGAGCAGGCAAAAGCGGCGGTCGGCCGCGCCGTCGAGGATGAGAAGAACGTCGCTGCCCGGCAGTTGAGCGGTGTTGCCGCGGCCCTCGAGAAGGTCGGAAACGAGCTAGAGCAAACGGATCAGCGGGCCATCGGCCGCTATGCAAAGCAGATCGGCACGTCGCTCCAGGGCTTCGCACGCAAGACTGAGGGCCGCAATCTCGGCGAGATCGCCGGAATGGTCGAAGATTTCGGCCGTAAGCAGCCACTCGCCTTCCTCGGCATGGCCGCAATCGCAGGACTGGCCGCAAGTCGGTTCCTCACCGCTTCGCCTCCGCGCCGGGACGGACGGGATGCTTCGGGACGGACCCGTCAATCAAGCGAGAAGGAACGCTATAATGGCTAATCATCGGGACGAGCGCCCCCTGACGGAACTGATGACCGGTCTGGTGGCGGATATATCCGGTCTTTTCCGGAAGGAAATCGACCTCGCAAAAGCCGAGGCATCCGAGAACCTGAATCGAGCGGTCGGCAGCCTCGAGACGCTGCTCGTCGGGCTGATCTTTGCCATCGGCGCAGTCGGCGTGCTGCTGAGTGCCGTCGTCCAGGGTCTGGGCGCCTTCCTCGTGGCTCAGGGCATGACCGAAGCGAATGCCGATGCTTTGTCAGCGGCCATCGTCGGCGTGGTCGTCGCCTTGCTTGCCTGGGCGATGATTTCGCGCGGCCTCTCGGCGCTCAAGGGCAGCAGCATCCAATTCGATCGGACGGCCGCCTCCCTGCAGCGCGACGCGAACGTGGTAAAGGAGAGACTGCAATGAACGATTCCGCACACACGCACTCCGCTGCCGAACTGCAGCGCGAGATCGAGGCCGATCGCCAGCGGATTGAGGAAAAGCTCCACGAAATTCAGGAGCGCATGTCGCCGGGAGAATTGATGGACGAACTGCTCGAATATGCCAAAACGAGCGGCGGATCCGAATATCTGAGCAATCTCGGCGTGGCGCTCAAGTCAAACCCGATCCCGGTTGCCTTGATGGGGGTAAGCCTCGCCTGGCTGATCGCTAACCCCGCCTCGCGCGCGCCGCGACACGGGGAGAGGGACGACGACGCGGATGATTATCCGCTTGCACCTGTAAGGGGCTCCGTCCGGCGGGTGGGCCCGGTCGAGGCGAGCTTCGGCGAGCGCTACAGTCACTTCACGGATGAAAGCGGCAGCCGCTTCCGCGCCCTGACGGACGAAGCCGGCCGGCGCGCCGGCCACTTCGTCGACCCGGCCGGGAAGGTCTATCGCGGCTTTACCGACGCGGCAGGCAAGCAGATCGAAGACATCAGGGATGAAACCGGCGCCCTGTTCGACGAGGCGTCCGGCTGGGCGTCCCGGACGTGGAGACAGGTGAGCGCCGCGGCGGGCCGGATGTCCGATTCGGTCGCGGGGGCCGGCAGATCTCTCGCCGGCAGCATGCAGGATGCCGGCCGGTCGCTCGAAGAGCAGGGCGCGCAACTCAACGCGGCCATCCTGAGGCACTTCCGCGACCAGCCGCTTGTCGGCGGAGCGCTCGCCTTTGCCGTCGGTGCAGCGATAGGGGCGGCGCTGCCCCATAGCGAGGCCGAGGACGAGGCGATGGGCGAAATGGCGGAAGATGTGCGATCCAATCTCGCGGCCAGGGCGAACGCCGGCGTCGCGCAAGCCATGGAGGCCGGGCAGGAAATCCTCGACAAGGCTGGCGATGCGGCGCTGGAAGTGCACGACGCGGCCAAGGATCGCCTGCAGCAGTCGGTCCGGGAGTAGGCCTCCCGGGGAATTTCCGTGCTTCAAGAAAGCGGGACTTCTCCGGCCAAGCGTCGAAGGATCATGCCGGCGCCTCAGCCACGGAGGCACGCTCGACGATTTCTGTTTGCAGAACGACGCGGCGGGCCTCCATTCCCTCCCCGTTTAGTCGCTCGACGAGCAGTTGCGCAGCCCTCTCGCCCAGACGATAGACGGGTTGCCGCACCACCGTGACAGGCGGCGATGTGACGGATGTCCAGTCCGCATCATGAAAAGAGACGAGCGACAGATCGCTCGGGATAGCAAGTCCGATCGCACGACTTGCCTTGAAGACTTCGAGTCCAATCACGCTATCGGAGGCGATGATCGCCGTCGGGCGCCCGCTCGCCCGCAGCATGCCGGTGACGATACGGCGCGTATGCTCCGGCGAGGACGCGCCCACATGCACCCATCTTTCCATCTCGGCGAGGCCCGCCTCTCGGCAAGTATCGAGGAACCCTTCGACCCGTCGCCGTACCGAGCCAGTATTGATGTCGCTCGGCGTGCGGAAAAGATGGTCCGATGTGTCGCAGGCGGTAATATAAGCAATGCGGCGGTGGCCGAGTGCGAGGAGTCGGCGGGTGACGCCCTCGGCAGCGTTTCTGTCGTCGGCGATCACAGTATCGACGGCGAGTGCCTCGCTGCCGCGGTCGAGCAGGGCCAGCGGCCGGCCCGAGCGGGCCGCTTCCTGTAGATGGTCGAGTTCACTTTCCTTGGCGGGTGACACGATAAGGCCGTCCACCCGTTTGGCAAGCAGCGTACGGATCGCGGCTTTCTCGGCTGTGACGTCCTCGCCCGAATTTATGAGGATGACGGTAAAGCCGGCCTGCCGGGCGACGTCGGTGATCCCCCGCACGGCCAGGCTGAAGAACGGGTTCTCTATATCTCCTACCACGACTCCGATCGTACCGGAGCGGCCTGTCGTCATGCTTCGCGCAAGCTCGTTCGGCCGGTAATCGAGTGCACGGGCGGCGGCGGTCACGGCTTCGCGCACCCGGTCGCTGACCGTTCCGTAGCCGCCCAGAACTCGCGCTGCCGTCGCTTTCGAGACGCCGGCTCGACGCGCAACGTCGGCAACGGTGACGGAGGTGGATCGGGGCGGATTCTGGTCCATGAATGCTAGCCTTACAAGAGATGTTGACGACTGGCAAACACGAAGATAACAATTGCCAGAAGCAAAGAGACCGGTCTCAATTTGAAATGAGACCGGTCTCTGATAAAAAGACTTTGGATGCGTACATGCGATGGCAAGTACCGTTGCGCGGTCATCGCCGTGCCGGGAGGGGCTTGCCTTTCAACTTTACAAAAGACATCACCAGAGGAGAAAAACCGATGAACTCGTTCCAGGTCTCGTTTGTGCCGCTCGCCAGATTGGGCGCGGCCGCCGCTGCAATAGTTTTTGGCCTTGCGGCAGGTGCCCTGGCGCCCGCCACCGCTCAGGACAATCCCTATGGTCTGATCGACCCCACAACCATCAGCGTCGGTACGATGGGTGATGCCAAGCCCTATGCGTTCTCAACCGCCGACGGCAATTTCACCGGCTTCGACATCGAACTCCTCCTCGACGTGGCCAAGCGGATCGGCTTCGAGAAGGATCAGGTGATTTTCACCGGTCAGGATTTCTCGGCCCTCATGCCCTCGGTCGCCAACGGCCGTTTCGACGTGGCGGCGGCAGCGATCGGAACGACAGCGAAGCGTATGGAAACGGTCGACTTTTCCGACGGCTATCTGGCGGGCTACCTTTCCGTGCTCACCGCGGACGCGGATATCACCGGCGCCGAAGGCCTGAAGGGCAAGCGGCTTGGGGTGGTGCAGGGCACGCTCCAGGAAATCTATGCACAGAAGAATTTCACGGGCACCGATCTCGTCAAATTCCCGGACAATAACTCTGCCGTATCCGGACTCAACAACGGCACGATCGATGCGCATTTCCTCGATTACGAGGCGGCGAAAGATTATGCGGGCCGGTATCAAGACCTGAAAGTTGCCGTCAATATTCCGAGCTTCGACGCGCCAGCCGGTTTCGTCATCCGCAAGGGCAACGATGCCCTGCGGGAGGCCCTGAACAAGGCTTTGCAGGCCGCCATGCAGGATGGCACCTGGAAGACACTGCACGAAAAATGGTTCCCCGGCACGCCGATGCCAGCCGATTATCTTCCGAAGCCCTAATCCCGCTTTCCGGTCCGATCGTCGTCGGTCGGACCGGTCTTTCTTCAGGGGACCGCCTGATGAACTGGCTTGAAAACCTTCGTCGCAGCTTCCTCGATTGGGGCGCGATGGCCGAAGTCCTGCCGACCATGATCACGGTCGGTCTGAAAAACACGCTGATCCTGGCGGCTGCCTCGACAGTGCTTGGCGTCGTCATCGGCATGGTGCTCGCCATAATGGGCATCTCGCGGTCGCCCTGGCTGCGCATCCCGGCCCGCATCTATACGGACATCTTCCGCGGTCTGCCGGCCATCGTCACCATCCTGCTGATCGGTCAGGGCTTTGCGCGCATCGGCCGCGACCTGTTCGGCCCGTCGCCGTATCCTCTCGGCGTTCTCGCGCTCAGCCTCATAGCGGGCGCCTATATCGGAGAGATCTTCCGTTCAGGCATCCAGAGCGTCGAACGCGGCCAGATGGAGGCGTGCCGGGCGCTCAGTATGAGCTACGGCCAGGGCATGCGCCTCATCGTCGTGCCGCAGGGCGTGCGCCGGGTCCTCCCAGCACTGGTAAACCAGTTCATCGGCAATGTGAAAGATTCGAGCCTCGTCTATTTCCTCGGCCTGCTGGCTTCCGAACGAGAGATTTTCCGCGTTGGCCAGGACCAGGCCGTGGTGACCGGCAATCTCTCGCCGCTCCTTCTCGCAGGCGTCTTCTATCTCGTCGTCACGGTGCCGCTCACGCATTTCGTCAATGCCATCGACAGCCGTCTCCGGCTTGGCAAGCAGCAATCGACGGCCATTACGAGCGGGCTGGAGGAAGTCAGCGAACTCGATCGCGCCGATCGCGCCTCGCAGATCGCCTTCAAGGGCGGCAGCTTGGAAATCCGCGATCTCGGCATGGCCTATGGGGAGCTCGACGTACTGAAGGGCGTCGAGCTCTCGGTGAGGCCCGGCAGCGTCACCTGCATCATCGGCCCTTCCGGTTCGGGCAAGTCGACGCTTCTGCGCTGCCTCAACCGTCTGGTGGAGCCGAAGTGCGGTAACATCCTGCTCGACGGCGACAGCATTCTCACGATGAAGCCGGAGCGGCTCCGCCGCCGGGTGGGCATGGTCTTCCAGCACTTCAATCTCTTTCCGGATCACACGGCTCTCGAAAACGTCATGCTGTCGCTGACGAAGATAAAGGGCCTGCCAAAGATCGAAGCCGAACGCATCGCCAAGGTGCGGCTTGCCGATGTCGGTCTGGCCAGCCGCCAGCATCATCGCCCAGGCGGTCTCTCCGGCGGGCAGCAGCAGCGCGTCGCCATAGCCCGCGCGTTGGCGATGGAACCGGAGGTCATCCTGTTCGACGAGGTGACGAGCGCGCTCGACCCCGAGCTCGTCAAGGGTGTCCTCAATCTCATGGCCGATCTCGGCAAAGGCGGCATGACCATGGTCGTCGTCACGCACGAGATGGGCTTTGCCCGGCGTGTCGCCGACCAGGTCGTTTTCATGGACGAGGGGCGCATCGTGGAGGCAGGGACGCCCGCGGCGATCTTCGATAGGCCGCAGAGCCCACGTCTTCAGCGCTTCCTTGCCGAAGTGCTCTGAACGAAAGGGGAGGACATGATGACGGCCCCTCCCGCACCACCTGACCTGTCCAACGGATCGAAAGACAAGTAAACCATGACGGATAACATCATCACTTCGGCGGTCATCATCGGCGCCGGCATTTTCGGCGTCTCGACCGGCGTGCAGCTTGCTCGGCGCGGCATTCGCGTGACCATCCTGAACGACGGTGCGCCGGCCAGCGGCGCCTCCGGCCGCTCGCTCTCGTGGCTGAACTCGTCGCGCATGCGCTCCGAACCCTATCATCGGCTGCGCATTGCGGGCATCGATCGCTATCGCACTCTCTCGGCGCGCTTCCCCGATGCGAACTGGCTTCGCTTCGACGGCGGCCTGACCTGGGATGCAGATGACGCGACCAACGGCATCGACGCGGCGTATCGCCATGAGGTCTCGCTCGGCTACGATGCAAGGCGCCTCGCCGCGGACGAAGTCGCGGCAGTGACGCCGGGTATCGATGCGCGCGCGATCACGCCTCAGGGCGCGATCTTCAATCCGGGCGAAGGGTGGGTCGATCTGCCGATCCTGATCAATCTGCTTATCGAAGAGTTCGCCAGGCTAGGCGGCACGCTCGTAACCGATGAGGCGGCGGCAAGGGTCGTTGTCGAAGGCGGTAGGGCGGTCGGCGCCGAGACAGGGGCGGGCAACCGCTTCCTGGGGGATGCCGTCCTGCTCGCCACCGGCGCGGCCGCGCCGAAGATGGTGGCGCAAGCCGGGCAGATCATCGAGGATGCAACGCCGGTCGCGCTTCTGGTGCAGACGAAGCCGCTTCCCCATCCTTTGCGCTCAGTCTTGAACACGCCGCGTGTCGCCGTGCGCCCCGGGCCGGGCGGCACCTTCTCGCTGGATGCCGATTGGGCGGCGGACGAAGGTGTTAAGATGCACGAGGACGGTGGTCGCGACATCAATGCGGCGGTCGTGGATGCCCTGCTGGCGGAGGCGTCGAAGGTGATGGAGGGCAATCCTAAGCTCGAGATCGCCTCCATCGGCGTCGGCAGCAAGCCGATTCCCGGCGATGGCGAACCGGTGCTGGGGGCGCTCAAGGCCATTCCCGGCTATTACGTTGCCTTCAGCCACAGCGGTGCGACGCTCGGCCTGATCGTCGGTGAGCTTCTGGCTTACGAGATTGCAACGGGTGCAGAGCATCCGATGCTCGCCACCTTCCGTCCGGAACGCTTCACGTCGCGGTAGCGGGAGGGGACGATTACGTTCCGTCCGGGCCGTGACGCCGCGGGGGAGCAGGGAACAAATACCGTGAAAGCCGGTTGAGTCGCGAAGCGGAAAGGAGCGACCATGTCCAAGCCGGCAAGCAATTCTGCGCAGGTGCGCGGCGACATCCAGCATGGAAGGACGGGCGACAAGAGGCGCGGCTTCGACCCCGCGGCGGCGCCGCTCGAGACCGACGACGAAGCAGGCGGTACGCCTCCCGGCAGTGAAGCTGTCCGAAACGCCAGGGCAGGGCAAGCGCAGGGGAGGCCGGCCGATACGTCTACCGAGTACAGCGACGCGATGCGGCCGCTTGCAGCGGCGGAGACTGCCGGACCGAACAAGCAACGGCTGGGGCTGAGCCTCGCCATCATAGCCATGGCCGTGGTGATAGGCGCCTTGATCTACGCCGGCGGGCTTCTCTCGCCGTGAAAGCGGTTCTTCAAACATGCGAATCGAAGGAGTCTCCAAATGCCTGACCGTCGACGCCCATCGAAAGATCCTCTATCGGAACTGGCCGCTCGCGAGGAAGCCATGTATTTGCGGCGCTCGTCGACGCGCTTTCTCGAATGTGCGATTCATCTCTGCGTGACGCACATGACGCTTCAGGAGGTCGCCGACCTGCTCGAGAAGGAAGCGGCGCAGCTTCGCCGCTTCGGATGAGGTCCGGCAGGGACGGGTCGTTCCCTTCAACGGAGCGGTGAAGTCCCCTCTGGCCTGCAGGCCAGAGGTTCGGCTTGGCCCGTCGCAGTCGTCATTCAACCCGGTCGCGCTTGTTCCCGACATCTGCCGAACTTCCGAGGATCCTCAGGGTGGGCTCGTCCAGATACGGGCGCTCGCCGCGCCGCAGGAGATAGACTTCCCGCTCGGGATTGGCTTCGATGACGAAGCCTGCGCTTCGCAGCATCGCTTCGACGCCGGCGCGGTTGGGGATGAACCAGTTGGTGGGGTCATCCGCGAAGCGGTGTTCGACGAAGAACAGCTTCGGATAGTCGGGCCGGTCGAAGATTTCCCACTCCCGGAAATCGTAATCACCCTTGAGGCTTGCAACGGAATCCGACCCCCGCTGCATGCACTGGAAGAGCATCTGGTCGCCGACGACGTGCTCGTAGAGGAGGTCGAGTGCCAGCAGCGGATGGCGCAGGTGATAGAGAACGCCCATGAAGATGACCAGGTCGAACCTCTCGCGCAGCCGTGCCGCGTCGTAGACGGACATCAGCCTATACTCGATGTCGACTCCCGCCTGCTCCGCAGCAAACTTCGCCTGCCGCAGATAATGCGGGTCCGAGTCGATGCCGAGTACGCGTCCGGCATTGCGGCTTTTCATCTCCTGCGCGTAAAATCCCGCATTGCAGCCGATGTCGAGGACGCTCCTTCCTTCGAGGTCCTCCGGCACGACATGCCTGAAGGCCTTCCATTTCACCGCGGGATAGTCCCCGAGGAAATGATCGGGCGCCGTCTCGATGCCCCCGATCCGCATGTTGTGAAACCAGGGACCGAGCGCCGCGATCTCTTGCGCGATGACCGTTCGGTCTTTCGTCTGCTGAACCATGATCACAGATCCTGAGTGACGACGGAAAGTTGCGGCTGGCGCCGGGTGCGGCCGGACCGGCGTTCGGCGCGGCTTCCGGCAAGTGCGCTCTGGAACCAGGCGATCGTATGGGTCAGCCCGTCCTCCAGAGGAACTTTCGGCTCCCAGCCGAGAAGCTTCCTGGCGCGCGCGATATCCGGCCGCCGCCGCTGCGGATCGTCCGCCGGCAGCGGCTCATGGACGATCGTCGAGGCCGTTTCGATCCTGGAGAGGATCAGCTCCGCCAGTTCGATGACGGTGAATTCTCCGGGATTGCCGAGGTTCACCGGCACGGCAGGATTCTCCTTGCGGTTCATGAGACGGATCAGCCCGTCCACGAGATCGGATACGTAGCAGAAGGAGCGCGTCTGCTCGCCACTGCCGTAAACGGTCAGCGGCTCGTTCTTCAGCGCCTGGACGATGAAGTTCGAAACGATCCGGCCGTCATTGGGGCGCATATGCGGACCGTAGGTGTTGAAGATGCGGGCCACCCGCGTGTCGACGCTTCCCGCCCTCAGACTGTCGAAGCACAGGGCTTCGGCCGCGCGTTTGCCTTCGTCGTAGCAGGCGCGCGGCCCGGTGCAATTGACGTGACCCCAGTAGTTCTCCTGCTGCGGATGCTCCTCGGGATCGCCGTAGATCTCGCTTGTGGAGGCCTGCAGAAACGTGGCTCCGTGCCTTTCGGCAAGCCGCAGGAGATTTCCCGTCCCGGTCACGCTGGTCATCATCGTGTGGATGGGATCGGCCTGGTAGGACGGCGGCGAGGCGGGGCACGCCAGATTGTAGATCTGGTCGACCGGTTCATCGATATCGATTTCATCGCAGACGTCCTGTTCCACCATGGCGAAATAGGGGTTGGCCTGCAGGCCGATGAGATTGGCAGGGGAGCCGGTGAGATAGCTGTCGAGGCAGATCACCCGGTTGCCGGCGCTTAGAAGTGCTGTACAAAGGTGCGATCCGACAAAGCCGGCCCCGCCGGCAACCAGGATGATCTTTCCTCGGCTTGCTTTGTTTCTTTTAGCCATCGGCCGTTCTCCTTTCGGGTTAAACCGGAAGCCGCCGCTCGGAATGCCTGGTGGCGAGACCGGTCCTGGCGGCGACGCTTTCGATTGCCTCGACAAAAGTCCGTGCGCGCGCCGCGGAACTGTGCGCGGCGGCGACGCGTCGATAGGCGCAATCGGCAAGTGCTTTGCGTTGTTCTTCGTCGAGCCTCGTCAATGCCGTGACGACATCGGTGCTGTTCTGCGCGATGATCACGGCGTCGCCGGCCGGGAAGAAGCTTTCGATCCCCTCCCACCAGTCGCTGATGAGCGGCGTGCGGCATGCGGCGGCCTCGAAGAGGCGAACGCTCGGGGACCAGCCGGCGGCCACCATGTCCGCCCGCGTCACGTTGAGGGTGAATCGCTGGCGGCTGTAGAATTCGGCATGTTTGCCGGGCGGCAGATGTTCGATGCGCTCGACGTTTTCCGGCCAGTCGATGCCGTCAGGATAGCTCGGCCCGGCGACCACGAAGCGCATGTCCGGCAAGCGCCGCGCCGGCTCTATCAACAGGCGTTCGAGCGCGGGCTGCCTGTCGGGACTGAAGGTGCCGAGATAGCCGAGGTCCCATTGCGTGGCCGCACCGGTACTGCGATAGGCGTCGAGGTCGACGGCGCAATAGAGGGGCATCGGCCGCCGCGCCGCGAACTCGTCCCGCAGCCGGTCGAGCGTTCTGCCGCCGGAGAAGGAAAAATAAATGTCGAAGGCCGCAACCTGTCTTCGCGCGAGAAACTCCTCGTCGCCGCGCTCGAGCTTGGCGAGCGTCACGGGCGTGTCGATGTCGTAGAAGCACAGACGTTTTGGTCGGAGATCCGCGACCGCGTCGATGACCTTCACGCCATCGGGCACATAGGAGCCGATGACGACTGCATCCACGCCGGCAAACCTGTGCGCATGTTCGGAGACGAGTTCGTCCGGGCCCGTGTAGAACACGAGGTCGCAGAAATCCGGCGCGGCCAGATCGCGGTTGCTTGCATACCAGGGCACGTCCCGTTCCAGGAACGTCACCTTGTGCCCGGCGGCGTCGAGGGCGCGGAGCAAAGCGCGATAGGTCGTCGCGTGACCATTGCCCCACGAGGAGGACAGCGAGAGACCGAGAATGACGATGTCGAGCGGTCGCTTCATTCGGCAGCCTCCATGCGCCGCGCCTGCCGCAGGACGCGATCCACCTCCTCGGCACGATGCGCATAGGTATGCTCGGCGAGAACGCGGCGGAGCGCCCGCTCGCCGATCTCCCTGGCGCCGTCGGCCGTCAGCGTCTGCATCAGTTCGGCGACGTCGCGGCCGTCTCTGGCGACCAGCACTTCTTCTCCCGGCTTCAGGAAGAGCTCGATGCCTTCCCAGTAGTCGGTAATCAGGCAAGCCCCGGCGCCCGCGGCCTCGAAGACGCGCGTTGCCGGCGAGAAGCCGTTTTCGGCCATGCTGGCGCGCGAGATATTCAGGACGGCATTCGGCGTCGTGTTGAAGGCATTGTGGTCGGCCGTCGGAACGTGCCCGATATAGGCGACATTCGGGGATAGAGACTTGTCGTGCCACCCGGATCCGCCGAGCAGGAAACGCCGCTGCCAGAGCTTTTGCGCCGGCTCGAGGAAGAAGGCCTCGACCCGCTCCTCCCGATCCGGCAGGCGGTTGCCGAGGAAAGCGAGATCGGCGGCAAAGCGCGGATCCGGTGGCACCGGATGGTGCGTCTCGGGATCGACGGCATTGTAGATCGGAACGCATTCGCGGGCACCCAGCGCGCGATAGGCGTCGACAACGGGATCGCCGCCGCCATAGGTCAGCACGAGATCCAGCGAAGAAAGCGCGCGGCGAAGCGGGTGGTCGGGTGCGGCCCTGAGCTCGGCCAGAGTGGCGGGTGCATCGACATCCCAGAAGATTTTCAGCGCCGCCGGGTCTGCGGCGGCCATCACCTCGGCAAGCAGCAGCTCGTCCTCGAAGCCGACGCCGCTCGCCTTGACGACGATCTCCGCTTTGGCTGCCTCCTGCGCCACTTCCTTCAACGCCTCGACGGTTCCGTCATAGACGACGACCCTGCACCAGGAGGGCGGATCGATATCGCGGTGCTTCTGCCGATCGTAGACATCAGGCTCGTAGAAGGTGATCTGATAACCCCGTTCGGCAAGCGCACGGAGCAGGCCGCGATAGTAGGTGGCCGCGCCGTTCCAGTAGGCCGAAACGAGACTCGATCCGTAAAACGCCAGTCTCATACCTCGACCTCCTCGGAAATAATCTGTCGCGCGCTCGAGCGCGGCCTGTAGGAGGCCACGATGTCGAGCAGCTCGTCGACACGATGGCTGCATGTGTGGCGCGCCCGGATCGTCTCCAATCCGGAGGAGGTCATCTCCGCGGCGAAGTCGGGTTCGGCGAGCAGCTGGCGCAGAAGGCGCGTCATCTCCTTGCCGTCCTTGGCAAGGCAGAAATCCTTGCCCGGCCGGAAAAGCCCTTCGGCATCGGTCCATGGCGCCGAGATCAGCGGAATGCCGCAGGCAAGCGCCTCGAAGACGCGGATTGTCGGTATTCCCGGCAGGGCCTCGACATAGGGCCTGCGCGGAATGTGCACCGTGACCCGATGCTCGGCGAAAGCCCGCGGAACGGCGGCATTGGCGAGCCAGCCGCCATAGTCGATTTTTGCGGCGCGCAAAGCCCTGAGCGCGGTCTTGGGATATCGCACGCCGCGGACGGTCGTTCTGAGCTTCAGCTTTTTCGCCGGTTCGACCAGGAAGGACATGATCTCGCTGCTGCGCTCATCGTCGCCCCAATTGCCGATCCAGATGAGTTCGCCCCGCTTTTCCACTTCCGGCATCGGGTGGAACAGCGAGGTATCCGCAGCCTCGTGCCAGGTATGGACATGCCTTCCCCAGCCCGCCTGCAGATAACGCTCCCGCAGCGCCTCACCGAAGGCCAGAACGAAGTCGTAACCGGAAAGGTCGAGCCCGGCGATGGCCCGCTCGGCGCTGACGGCGCGGTGATGGGTATCGTGGAAAGCGAGCGTGAAGCGGCCGCCTTTCAGGCGAATGCGGCCGAGCTCGGCGACGAGAGCGGGATCGGTCCACTCATGCACGATGACGGTGTCGGCCTCGCGGACCGCCGCTTCATGCTCGAAATCGGTCCCGTAGATCCCGACCCGCAAATCCGGGAAGGTCTTGCGGAAGGCCGCGATCGCTCCGTTACCCTGATCTGCGATGAGATTGCGGCGGCTCCAGGAATCGTTAGGCTCGAGCGCTACGGCCTCGTGGCCGCGCCGGATGAGTTCGCGCATGATGCCGCGCAGAAAATGCGCATTGCCGTGGTTCCAATCGGACACCAATGAGTGGGTGTAGAAGAGAAATCGCATCCGCTCACTCCGCTGCCGTCAATCGATCGGACCTGCTCATCACGCGCCGATAGGCGGCGAGAACCGCGTCGCGCTGGGCCTCGACGGTGAAACCGGCCGAGCGCAGCTGCGCCCGCCGGCCAAGGTCGGACCTGAGCTTTGCATCCTCCGTCAGCCGGTTGACGGCCTCGGCAAAGGCGGCGGGATCGCCGGGGTCGGCGAAAAGGGCGGCACCCTCCCACAGCTCGCGATAGGTTTCGATATCGGCGAGAACCAGTGCAGCGCCTGCACGCGCCGCCTCCAGCGCGACCAGCCCGAAGGGCTCGTAGACCGAGGGAGAGAAGACGATCGCGGCCCTCGACATCAGCGTCATCGTCCGGTCGTGGCTGAGTTCGCCTTTGTGATCGGCATGCATGATAGCCAGGTGCGGCCCGTTCGGCCCTTCGCAGGCACCGGCCATTACGACCGGCCAACCTATGTCGGCGGCGGCCCTGTCGAGCACGGCGCCGTTCTTGCCTTCGTCCCACCAGCGACCGGCGGCAAAAACGAAGTTTTCCTTAGCGCCGACGGAGCATGCATTCCGGCTCGCATTGTGGACGACTGCGAGATCGTGGATCGCACCGTAAGTACGCGTCAGGGCCGCGGCATGGCTTCGGCTCGGCGCGAGCACCAGGTCGGCGCGGTCGAATCCCAGCCGGTTCAATCGCTTCTGCCAGGCCCAGGCTTCCGGCAAACCGGAACCGCGCACCGCAGCGAACCAGGTGGCGACGCAGGAGTGCGAGACGGTGACGATCGGTACCTCCGCCGTTATTCCCGCCGCTTGCGACGGCAGGTTGAGATGGAGGAGATCGACGGAATGCCTGAGCGCAAGTTCGGACAGGAGCTGCGGCACGCGGTCGAGCTCGCTCTCGTCTTCGACCATCCAGTCGAGCGGTGCCGAGAGCCATTCGAGCCGTCCGATGCTGTTCGCCTCGCGCCGTTGCTCCGGGGAAGGTTGCGGGCCGAGGCCGACGATCAGCGTTTCCACGCTGGAACCGCGCATGGCCGCAGCGAGATCCATAGCATAGCGCCAGACGCCGCCCACGGCATCGACCGTCATCAATACCCGCCGCGGCAGTGCGCCGGAGAGGTTGTCGGAAACGGCAGGAAGGCTCATGCGGTGACCCTCCGCGGTTGGCGCCGGATCCTGCTGACCGCGCCACAATCGTCGCGAAGCCAGGCGTAGAGGTCGCGCAAGCCCTCGCGCCAGGGCATTCCGGCCTTCCAGCCGAGCGCATCGGCGATCGCGCGCGTATCGGCGACGAAGTACAGTTGGTCGCCGGCGCGCCAATCGCTTTTTGCCGTCGAGAGCTTACGGCCGGTCAAAAGCTCGATCTCGCTCAGCACATCGACAATGCTGACGGCATTGCCGGGTCCACCGCCAAGATTGAAGGCGCGCCCCTTCAGGCGGTCGATCGAGCTCAGGACCGCCCTGTAGGCCGCGACCGCGTCGGTGACATGAAGTATGTCGCGGACCTGCTTGCCGTCGCCATAGATCGAAATAGGCTCGCCGGCGAGCGCGCGAATGAGGAAATGGGCGACCCAGCCCTGGTCCTCGGTGCCGAACTGCCTCGGTCCGTAGACGCAGCTCATCCTGAGCACGGCGGTCGGCAAGCCAAAGGAGCGGGCATAATCCAGCACATACTGGTCGGCGACGCCCTTCGAGCAGCCGTAGGGCGTACAGAAATCGAGCGGTTGGGTCTCGCCGACGCCATGCTGGCGTGTCGCCTCGTCGGCCGGCATGTAGCGGCCCCGGATGTCCTTCATCTCCATGTGCCCGAGCGCGCCATAGACCTTGTTCGTGCTGGCAAAGATGACTGGCGGGCGGCGCCCGGCGAGGCGTGCGGCTTCGAGCACGTTGAGCGTGCCGCGGGCATTCGTCTCGAAATCGTCCGCCGGCTGCTCGAGGCTCGTGGTTACCGCCGTCTGGGCCGCAAAGTGAAACACGGCCTTGGCGTCTCTGAAGGCAGGTTCGATCGCGCCGAGGTCGCGGATATCGGCGATCAAGGGCTCGACGGCGCGGCCGTGGCCATCAACCAGCCATTCGAGGTTTCGCTCGACGCCGGAACGGCTGAGATTGTCGAGAACGATCACGTGCTCGCCGTCGCGCAGAAAGCTGTCGGCGAGATTGCAGCCGAGAAAGCCGCTGCCGCCAACGACCAGGATCGGCGCCGCCTTGCCGGAAAGAGCGGGCGCCGCCAGATGCCGGTCTGTACCGACGGTCCGGCCGCTCATAGGACCAGCCCCCGTGATTCCAAGTGGCGCTTCATCTCGGCGCCGCGGTCGATCGCGCCGGCGCTGCGGACCCATTGGGCGAAATCCGCAAGCGAATCCTCGAGCCGGTGGACCGGTTCGAAGCCAAGGAGGTCGCGTGCCTTGGCGATGTCGGCGAAGCAATTGCGAATATCGCCGGAGCGGGCCTTGTTCATGATCTCCGGCTCGATCTCCGGTACACCCATCGCTTCGGCAAGCAGCGAGGCGATGTCCGCAATGGCGTAGGCGTTCCCGCTGCCGATATTGATGACGTGGCCGGCGGCGTGCGGCTGTTCGAGCGCCAGCCGGAAGGCACGGGCCACGTCGCGGACATGCACGAAGTCGCGTTTCTGCCGGCCGTCCTCGAAGACCATCGGCGATTGCCCGTTGGCAAGCCGGGAAGCGAAGTTGGCAAGCACGCCCGTATAGGGATTGGAAAGCGCCTGGCCGGCGCCGTAGACGTTGAAGAGCCGCAGAGCCACAGCGTCCGTGCCATAGGCCTGTCCGAATATAAGGACCTGACGCTCCTGCGCATATTTGGTCAGCGCGTAGATCGAAGCGAGGTCGACGGGCTTGTTCTCGTCGGTGGCGATCGGCCTCAGGCCCTCGCCGTCAGGACCGGATGGGTTCCAGGCGCCGGCCTTGATTTCGGCGGGGGATCGCCGGATATGCGCGCGACGCTCGCCTGCCGTCGTCTCGTACAGGCCTTCGCCGTACACGCTCATGGAAGAGGCAACGACGATCCGCCGGACCGGCATGCCGATCATCGCCTCGAGCAGGACGGCAGTGCCAAGGTCGTTCACGCCGACATAGCGGGAAATCTCGTACATCGACTGGCCGACGCCGACTTCCGCGGCGAGATGAATGACGTGATCGACGTCCTTCAGCGCGCTTTTCACCGCGTCTGCGTCGCATATGTCGGCGCGCCGCATGTCTACTTCCGGTGGCAGCGTGACCTGCGCATCCGCATGGACCTGATCGTTCAACGCATCGAGGACGCGCAGCTCGTAGTTCCTTGAAAGAAGCTCTTCGACAACATGCCGCCCTATGAAGCCGCAGCCGCCGGTAACAAGTACTTTTGTCATAATGCACCTGATGATGACCAATCAGAGATAGAGACAAACCTCCAACAAACCTGCGTCGCAAATGTTCCTTCTTCTTTGACTTCTTCTTCTTTGATGTTCTTCTTTGTTCCCCCGCGGGGCGTCGCCCGTGCCAAGGTACAAACCTCTCTTTCCCGGGAGTGTTCCACGCGAACTGCGGGCATCAGGAACAAAAGCTGCAACATCAAGTTAAGGGCGGGAGGCTCTTGAACATTGCTCAGAGCCTTCTTTGGCCGGGGCAGGGGCGGGTCCGGCGGACCTCGCCGCACCCTTTTCGGGCTGCCGGACAGGTCTCCACCGAGGGAAGGAGCTGACATGAACATCAGCATATCTCAGCGGACGGACACGATGTCCGCCGCTATCGTCACCGGGCCGGGCACGATACGCATAGAGAGGTTGCCATTGCCGCAGCCGGCTCGCGGCCAAGTGCGCATAAGACTCGAAGGCTGCGGCGTCTGCGCCTCCAATCTCGTTCCCTGGGCGGGTCCGGAATGGATGCAGTTTCCGACGGAACCCGGCGCGCTCGGTCACGAGGGCTGGGGAATTATCGACGCGGTCGGGGAGGACGTGCAGGGTTTTGCGCCGGGCGATCGCGTGGCGGCGCTTTCCTACCATGCCTATGCCACGCACGACATCGCCGATCAGAGCGCGATCGCGCCCTTGCCGGCGTCTCTTGCAGATCAGCCCTTTCCCGGCGAACCGCTCGGCTGTGCCTTCAACATCTTCCGGCGCAGCGCGATCAGGCCGGGAGAGACGGTGGCGATCATAGGCATCGGCTTTCTCGGGATTCTTCTGACCGAGCTCGCAAGCGCTGCCGGCGCGCGGGTGATAGCGATATCGCGCAGGCCGTCTTCGCTCGCTGCGGCCGAGCAGGCCGGTGCGAGCCAAGTAATCCGCATGGACGATCACTGGCGGATCATCGAAGAGGTGAAGCAACTGACCGACGGGGGTTTCTGCGACTGCGTCATCGAGGCGGTCGGCAAGCAATGGCCGCTTGATCTTGCCGGCGAACTGACGAAGGAGCGCGGCAGGCTCGTCGTCGCAGGCTATCACCAGGACGGCCCGCGACAGGTGAACATGCAGCTCTGGAATTGGCGCGGCCTCGACGTGATCAACGCGCATGAACGCGATCCTGCCGTCTACATGCGCGGCATCAACGAGGCGATCGAAGCGACGGCAGCGGAGAGGTTTTCTCCCTCGCGGCTCTACACCCATCGCTTCCCGCTCGAAGAACTCGGCGCCGCGCTCGACATGACGCGCGACCGGCCGGAAGGTTTCATCAAAGCGCTGGTGATCTGTCATGAGTGACGCAATGCAGCTTTCAACGAGCCCGAAGGCCTTTATCCGCCCGCGCGTCGGCTTTCTCGGTGTCGGAAGGATCGGCTTCCACCGGATGAAGGCGGTGGTCGAAACCGGATCCGTCGAAACCGTCGCGATCTTCGATCCTTCGCCGGAAATGGCGGCGGCGGCCCGCGAGCTGACCCCCGAGGCCTCCATCGTGAACTCGCTCGAGGCACTGCTCGACCAGGATCTCGACGGTATCGTGATCGCCTCGCCGAGCGCGCTCCACGCCGCCCAATCGATCGTGGCTCTGGAGCAGGGCGTGGCGGTCTTCTGCCAGAAGCCGCTCGGCCGCACGCGCGACGAGACCGCGGCGGTGGTCGAAACCGCCCGCCATGTCGACAGGCTTTTGAGCGTCGATCTCTCCTACCGCCACACCGACGGCATGCGGCAGATCCGCGATCTTATCGCGTCGGGCGAACTCGGCACGGTGTTCGCCGTGGACCTCACCTTTCACAACGCCTACGGGCCGAGCAAGCCGTGGTTCTACGACAAGGCGCTTTCAGGCGGCGGCTGCGTCATAGATCTCGGCGTGCACCTGGTCGACCTCCTTCTCTGGGTCCTCGGGTTCCCGGACGTCGTCCGGGTAGAGAGCAGGCTCTTCGCCAAAGGTCTGCCCATCCGCCGCGACGGCGACGAGGTCGAGGATTACGCGGTCGCCACAGTCGAACTGGCGAACGGCGTTCTCGCCCGGATCGCCTGCTCTTGGCATCTGCAAGCCGGATGCGATGCGGTGATCAGCGCCGACTTCTACGGCACCGAAGGCGGCGCCAGCCTGAGAAACGTCAACGGTTCGTATCTGGACTTCACGGCCGAACGGTATCGCGGCACGCAACGCGAGGTGCTTGCGGTTGCCCCCGACGCCTGGGGTGGACGGGCGGCGGCGGGCTGGGCCGAGAGGCTGGCCGCAGGCGAGCGCTTCGATCCCGATAACGAATATCTGGTCACGGTGGCGGATGTGCTGGACAGGATCTATGGGCGATAGGGGTGGCGTGCGGTCCGCGCGACTCCCATCCTAATCCCCGTCGATCCGGCGTCGAAGGAGCCTCGCATAGCGCGCGGCTGCGGCCTCCAGCCGGGTGAATTCCTCGGGGGGCGCCGCGGACTTTGCCGACATCCACAGGCCCAGCTGGAAAGCGAGATAGCAGATTTCGAAGAGCTCCATCAGCCCGGCATCGGGACTGCGCGAGCAGCCTTCGGATACGGCCGCGCGCAGCTCCGCCCGCTCCTCCCGCGTGAGGTCGAATTCCATGCTCGCTCCCGCAATGTCCCAGCCGATGTCCTGACAGCCGATGAGGTCATGGGCGCTGCTGTGGTCGAGAGCATCGGCCTTGAGAATGTGTCGCTCTCCTTCGACCAGCCATTCCCACCGGTGAAGCCGGTTGTCCGTATCGACCGGCAGGATCGTCGAATTGTATCGCTCCGCATCGCCGAGCCGGCTCTTCAGCCGCGACGCCGCCGCTCTGCCCAATGCCTCTCCGGTGTTGATCACTGCCATCTTGCAAAGCCTGGCCATGGATGCCCCTTGCGCCGCGGGCGGCGGCAGGCTGTGCGCCCGGAAGGACAGATAACGGCCGAGATGCGCGATGAAGGCCGGCCGGCGGAATTCCGGCGGCGCCATCGGCTTCGCCGAAATCCATTTCTGAACCAGAAAGCCATGGCACAATCCGGCGACCGGGGGCGTAAAGCCCGCTTCGGCGAGAAGGCGCGCCTTGACGAGCTTGCGCTGCCCGACGTCGCCCAGTCCCGCAAACTTGACGAGCCACGAGCCGTCGGCGGTGTGCGCCAGGAATTTCCGGCGTTCGAACCTGCCGTCTATGGGAGGCCAGCGATCGTCGGGAAGCGTCTTGCGCCATAAGCCGGCTGAGACGTCTTCCAGCGGCTTTTCGAGCGGGCCGACGAGATGGGCGATCCAATCGGCGAGGTGGCGCGCAGATTGGGACGGCTTGATCAGGAGATCGTCGACATCGATGACATGGCGGGGCCTCGCCGCCCAACGCTCGCGATGACGGCCGCAGGATTGCGGCCCAAGTCCGCCCTTGTGGCCGGGGAAGAAGTGAATGCGCCTGCCGCTGACTCCGTGATCCTCCAGCCAATCCGCGACGCATCCGAACGAGCTGCCGGAAAGGCCGGGTCCTTCGTCCACGATCGCGAAATCCGCCGCCCGGTCGCGCAGCAGCCGTTCCGCAAGTTGCGGCGCGACTGCAAGCCGCCTTTGGAACGGGTCGCCGATCGGCCGCAGTGTGACCGCAGGCGCGGCACCGATGGAAGCGGCGACAATCGCCGAGAGCGTGGTCCCGATGCTGCGCAGGCCGATCACCACCGTGTCGGCAGGAAGCCCGGAGCCTGCTGCGGCCTCGAGATAGCTTTCCGGGTAAAGAGCATAGAAGGCATAGCCTTCCGGCTCGCGAATGCTGAGGGAAAGCGGTGTCTGGCTGTTCGCCAGTGACCTTGCGACACGGGCCGGCACGACCACCGGGCCGGCGAAGCCCTGGCTCCAGGAGCGGGCGACGAGCCCGGCAAGGTCGAGGAGGAGGCACTCGCCGGTCTGGCGCGATGCGGAGATTTCGTCGGCTCCCATCTGAGCCAACTCCAAGTCGGCAAGCCCCTGCACCAGTTCCCCGGCCCTGAGCAGAACGGCGACGAGCTCGGTGTGGCGCTCGATGCCCGCCGGTTGGTGTTGGACCGTATGCAGGCGCGAGGCGATCTCTGCGCATAGCATGTCGGCGCGCTCCAGGCGCTTTGCGTCACCGTATACGAGCATGGAGTTTCGCTCACTTTCCTGTCCGCCCCTTCAACGCGCTGCGGCTGAATTCGATCCGCGATGCGCGAGAAACGGGAGTAAGAAGAAGGAACCAATCGGTTGCGCGCGGGTTTGGCAAGCATTGTAGATACTGCGCAGGAGTAGTGGTGAGATGCGATCGAACTCCATTCGGGTCGGGCTGGTCGGTGTCGGCAATTGCGCGTCCTCCCTCGTCCAAGGGCTGACATTCTATCGCGACGCGAAGGAGAACGAGCCGGTTCCGGGGCTGATGCATACCAATCTCGGCGGATACCACGTCGGCGATATCGAGGTCTCCGCGGCTTTCGACGTCGCCGCTTCGAAGGTCGGGCGAGATGTCGCGGAAGCGATCTACGCCGCTCCGAACAACACGTTCCGCTTTGCGGATGTTCCCGCCACCGGCGTGGTCGTCGAGCGCGGCAGGACGCTCGACGGCATCGGCCGCTATCTGCGCGAGGAGATCGAGGAATCCGATGCGCCCGCCGCCGACGTCGCGGAGGTCCTGCGGCAGACCGGGACGGACGTGCTCGTCTCCTATCTTCCGGTCGGTTCCGAAATCGCCACGCGCTGGTATGCGGAGCAGGCGCTTGCCGCCGGCTGCGGTTTCGTCAACTGCATTCCCGTTTTCATCGCCTCGGACAAGTCGTGGCAGCGCAAATTCGCCGAGCGTGGTCTGCCGCTCATCGGCGACGACATAAAGAGCCAGGTCGGCGCGACCATCGTGCACCGCTTGCTTGCCAACCTCTTTCGCGACCGGGGGGTGCGCATAGATCGGACCTACCAGCTTAATTTCGGCGGCAATACCGACTTTCTCAACATGCTCGAGCGGGAACGGCTCGAATCGAAGAAGATTTCCAAGACCCAATCGGTCGTCAGCCAAATGGATATTCCGCTCGCGGCCGGCGACATCCACGTGGGCCCGAGCGATCATGTCCCTTGGCTTGCCGACCGCAAGTTCGCCTATATTCGCGTCGAGGGCACGACATTCGGCAACGTTCCCCTCAACGTCGAACTGAAGCTCGAAGTCTGGGACTCGCCGAATTCCGCAGGAGTCGTCATCGATGCGGTTCGCTGCGCCAAGCTTGCAATCGACCGCGGCATCGCCGGTCCGCTGATTGCGCCTTCGAGCTATTTCATGAAATCGCCGCCGCAGCAGTTCACCGATGCCGAAGCGCGCAGACGCCTGGAGGAATTCATCGCCGGCGATAGCGATGCACTCCTGGGGGCGGCCGAGTGACGACCACTTTCCTTCTGGTGCGGCATGCCGCCCATGACAGGGTCGGCTGCTTTCTGGCCGGGCGGACCGGCGACGTGCCGCTCGGTACCGCGGGCCGCGAACAGGCCCAGCGGCTCGCGGCGCGTCTGGCCGGCGAAGGCATAGGCTCGATCTACGCGAGCCCGCGCAAGCGCACGCAGGAAACGGCCGCGGCGATCGCGGCGGCGTCGGAAGTCGCGCAGGTCGTGACCACGGAAGCTCTCGACGAGGTGGATTTCGGCGACTGGTCGGGCAAGACCTTCGACATCCTCGATAAGGACCCGCTCTGGCGACGATGGAACGCGATGCGAAGCCTCGTGCGTGCCCCCGGCGGGGAGGCAATGCTGGACGTGCAATGCCGGGCGGTAGGACTTGTCGCGGCGCTGGCGCAGCGGCACGGCCAGGAGAAGGTGGCACTGGTCAGCCACGCGGACGTCATCAAAACCCTGGTCTGTCATATCCTCGGCCTTTCCGCCGACGCCTGGCCGCGCTTCGATATCGCGCCTGCCTCCGTCTCGGTGCTGGTGATGGGCGATTGGGGCGCGAAAATCCTGACGCTGAACGAAAACATGTCGTAGCCGGCCGTCCGCCGGTGCCGCAAACGCGGGCCGGCCGGCGTTTCCGGCAATTCGGAGGTACTCATGATCGAAGCCGCCATGATCTGGAACGAGCCGAACAACAAGTCGCATTGGGATCCGGAGATTGATCCGGACTGGAGCCGCTTTGCTCAAATGGCGAAGCTGGCCGCGGCTGCGATCCGGGAGGTCAATCCCGGCCTCACGCGCGTGCTCGGCGGAATTTCGCCGATCGATCCGAACTTCCTCGCTCTGATGAAATCGCAGGGCGTGCTCGACCATGTCGACGCCGTAGCGGCCCATGGTTTCCCGCTCGACTGGAACCTCTGGCAGATCCATGAATGGCCGCAAAAGCTCGATGAACTGAAGAGCGTCACCCAACTGCCGGTCTGGGTAAGCGAGGTCGGCGTCTCCACCTTCGGCGCCGAAGAGGTGCAGCTTTGGGGACTGAAGCGAACCGCCGAGCTCCTGAAGGGCCGCGCGGATCGGATCCAATGGTACAGCCTCTACGACCTGCCGCGGGCCTGGCCGGCGACGACGCGGCACCGGGAGGCCGAGGGCTCGTCCTATTACCGGCATTTCTACATGGGTCTTCTGCGCGAGGACGGCTCGCCGAAACTGGCGCTCGAAGAGTTTGCCCGCCACACGCCGGAGATCGGGCTCGTACAATGGTTCCATTTCGAGGACCCGCGCCTCGACGATGCCGTGGCCTGGATGAAGCGCCTAGGCGTCACATATCTGCGCACCGGGCTCTCCTGGGCCGACCGCTTCCGGCCGAACGCGCTCGACTGGTTCGATCGCCAGATGGAAGCGCTCGAAGATTTCGACGTCACCGTCACCTTCTGCTTCACGCCCGAGCATCGGGGGCTTGCACCGCACCACACGAGCGCACCCCTCGTTCCGGAGGAATTTGCCGCGTTCTGCGCCGAAATGACGGCGCGCTATGCGCCGGCCCCATCGTCCTTCGAGCCCTTGCGCCCGGGCCTCGCGATGGCGTCTACGAGCCTGCCGATCCAGCCGCGTGAATAGGTCACGCCCTGGTAGAGAGCGAGCATTGCCGACGCCCAGCGCAGATAGGCGGCCGGCATGTTCAGGGCTCTGGCAAGCCAGAAGACACGGTGGCTGTTTGCGCTGATCGCGCTACGCAGCCAGTAAACCAGCATCCGCCGTGCAGGCAGACCGCTCCACTTCGGCGCAACGCGTTTCCTCGGCCTGATGCCGGAACGCGGCCAGGCCAGCCGGAAGGCCAGCCCCTCCCGTCTTTGCCTGAAACCGGCAGCCTGCGTTTCCACGACGAAGGCACTGTCGACCTCGCTCAGTTCGAGTCTTCCCTCGTCGATCGCATGGGCCACGAGCGCCTGCAGCAGGGGTGAGCGAACGACGACCACATTCGTTCCCCGGCCGTCGGACGAATAGGGTTCGACCCAGGCGTCCCCGAAGGAAATGTCGGCGGTTTCGGCCACCACGTCGTCGCAGAAATTGCAGGCGGAATTCTGGAAGAACCCGGCTCCCCAGTCGCCGTCGACCAGATGCCACCAATCCTTGCTTCTCGTGCTTCCGTCCTTGAGCCGCAGATGGGCCGTGTACCAGTTTGCCGGTCTTGCGGAATCCTTCAGGCGGTAGTCCACGCCCGCCACGGCGTTCATTTCCGTGTTCATCTGCCAGGCGAAACTTTCCACGAAGCGGGTGCTCTTCATGTGCCCGCAGAAGAGGCCGAGGGTGAAGGCAAGGCGCTCCTCAAGCACCGGGTCGTTGAGGCAGAGGAGATGGATCGCCTTGATGAAGCAGGGAATCCCGACGACTGCGTAGCGGCCTGGATGCCGCTTCATTTCGGCGATGGCGCCGGAGAGCTCCACCGGATAATAGCGCGACTTGGCGCCCTTGCGCAGATCATCCGCGGTCCGCGAGACCTGATACTGGAACAGACGTTCGCCGGCGCCTGAACAGGGAACCACATGCGCCACCGCGTCGACCAGGTTCCTCTTCAGAAGCTCCGCGGCCGTCCAACTTGCCATGCCTCCGGAACTGCCGTCCGCTCGAAAGCTGCCCTCCCTGACATGACCGACATAGGCTGCCTCGAAGCGGCCGATCCGCGGGTCGTAAAATCGCGCCGATCCGAAGCGCGCCTCGGCGATCTGGTCTTCGCTTCGGGCGTGGGGCGAAAAGGGGCACAGGTCGGCGAACCCGTCGGGGCGATGTGTAGCGGCCGGTTTGAGCTGGCCGTAGCGGTCGAGACGCATCGCGGCGCTGCCGCCAGATTGCGCCATGCACGTGCCGCAACCGATGCAAAGCCCGGATGTCGCCATCCGCCCCGGCGAGAGCAAGGCGCTGGCCGAGGCGGGTGCGGGGCGCTCAGGCGAGGACATCTGTCAGATAGGTCCGTGATTGTCGGCGGAGTTCGGCGAGCCTTCGCGCGATAGCCGGGCTCGGCGCTTCTGCGAGAAGTGTCTCGTAGCCGGCTTGCGGCGTCTCCTGCGACACCACGTGCCGTTGCGCGCCGGCGGTGTGTGCGAGATCGGCGATCTTGTTGGAACGATAGTCGGAAAGGACCGTGACGAATGGCTTGGCGTTGAGGAGGGAGAATATGCAGCCGTGAAAGAAATTCGTCGCGACGGCCTCGGCACCCGCCATGCAGGCGGCGAACTCGAACGGTCCGGCATCGAGCCACTGCTCGTCCGCCCATGCGTTGCGATAGCCTATGCTGACGAGAGGCAGCGATCGCGTCGTCGCCCAATGGCGAACCGCGCGCTGAAACCAGGGCGGGAACGAGTGTCCGTAGACGGCAATATAGAGGCGCGAAGCCAGAGCATTCGGGCCGAAGGAAATCGTCTCGGGGAACTGCAGGCACGGGTCGAGGACGAGCGTCGCCTCGCGTCCCACATCCTTTTCGATGATCGCCCTTGAATTGTCGTCGCGGACGGAAACTCCATCGAATTTCCGCAGCCTGTCGGCCCAGTAGGGTTCGAGGCCATTGGCCGCGGGGTGGTTTCCGAACGTCGCCGCGTAGGAAACGATTCTCTTGGCCGAGAGGCCCTCTCCGTAGAAAAGCGAGCAGCCGCCGTACCAGGGATGCCGCAGGTTCCAGACCTCGTCGCTGCCGACGACGACGATATCGCATTCTTCGGCGCCGGCCGGGTCATCCAGCGCGAAGGGGGCACTCATCGGCACCGACGCCAGGGCGCTCTGAAATTTTCGGATCTTGGAAGCGTAGAGCGGAATGTCCGCGCGCGGGGTTCTCTCCGGCAGGAGCGGCTGCATCGCGCAGCGCCACTCGGCCCGGGTGACGCGGGCGGAACGATGATCGAGGACAATGGGGTCGGTGCCGAGCGAACGAAGACCGTGGACAAGCGATCGCGCCTGCCAGAACGATCCATAGTTGATGCATCGGTGGAAGGTCAAAACGCCGAGTTTCGCCAACGGCCTCTATCTCCTGATCATGGAAGCAGATCGCCGGGTTCAACCGGATTCAATCGAAGATGGTTCCTTTCGCGCCCTCATATTCGCGCGCAAGCTCCTCGATCGCCGCCGATGCCTCCTCGAACGTCCAACCGGCCGCCTCGGCCCGATGGGCGAGCGCCAGCAGATCGTCGGTCAGTTCACCGCCCATCGCCGCCACGATGCTTTCCTGGGATGTCGCCGCAAGGTCCGAAACGGCCGGCCGCAAGGCGGCGATGCAGTCCATCCGGCGACCGGAATAGTCGGAAGCGCGTTGCGGACGGGAAATGGCTTGTGACTCCTCCATCTCGGTCTCCTTTTTCTGTCAGTCGTCAAATGACGGGCCCGGCCGATTGTTCCTGCGGCAAATGGGCGTGGTTCTAATCGCTCGACCGGACCTTCTGGTCCTCGAGCCGATTGAGGACCTCTTCGGGCGTGATCTCCTTGGTGAGCTCACGGATGTCCTCTTCACCGTCCACCGTCACGCCCAGCCGGCCGGCTATCTCGCGGAGGAGCGCGAGCAGTTGCGTCGCCTCCTGCTCGGCAAGGAGCGAAATCTGCAGATTGAGGTCGGAGCGCTCGTCGTCCTTTTCGGCCATTCGGTTCTGGCTGATCAGAACGAAGGTGGAAATGAAGATTGCCTCCACCGAAGCAACCATGGCGAGGATCGCGAAAGTCGGGTCGAACACCGGTACGCCGGGAACAAGCCCAAGGTTTAGAGCGATCCAGGCGCCAAACGCCAGGGCGTGCAAGCCGACGAAAGTCATGGAGCCTGCGAAGTTCGTGATCGCCTGGGCGACCCTGTCATGCGTCCTCCGCCCGCGTTCGTCTTCCTCGCGCCGCTTCAGGATGGCTTTTATGTTGCGCTCCAGGCGCGGCATGGTTCGAGCGGCGGATGCTCTTTCCTCGGTACTGTTCCTTCTCGATGCCATCCGAACACTCGCGACACGCTGTTGGCCGCCTTGTTGCCGGCGGCTACCGGCAAACACGTCAGGCTCCGCAAAGTTCCGCGCGGGAAAGACGAGGCGGAAGCTCCCAGGCCAGCGGCCGGGGCCAGAGCTCACCCGGTACGCCCGTGCCACGGGTCAGGCCCCGGGTCACGTCCCGCGGCGACTTCCGAAAGCCGATCGAGATAATGGGCCCAACCTTCGGCATGGCCGGCACATTGCTCGGCATTGGGCAGGCCCGAGTGGGTCAGCCGCACCAGCGTTCCATCCGGCTGCTCGATCAGGTCGATCTCGACCAGGCTCGAGCCCGGCGGAACGACATCGCTGTCGTCCCAGCCGAAGCTGTAAGCCAGGCGGTGCACCGGCACCACCTCGCGGAAGGAGCCGCGGGCGAAGCGGGCCCCGGTAACATTCACGAGATAAAGGCCTTCGGGCTTCGGCTCGACATCGGCCTGCGTTCCCATCCAGCGCAGGATCTTCTCCGGGTCGGTAAGCAGGGCGAACACTGCCGCGGGCGGTGCCGAGACATGCGTTTCGCGGCGGACAACGAGAGCTTCTTGCATCGGACTCCTCTTCGGTTGCCACCGAGCGCCGGCGAGAAGGACGGCCGCGCGCCGGATCCGGACGGAACGATCATATCCCGACGGGAGCGCCAGCGCCACTGCCTGGGGAGCCGGTGCCTCGTGGCCAGATCGGTTCACATATTTCCTGCAACTGCTCTATGATCAACGCATGGACCTGCCCGCACCCCTCGCATGGCTTCTGGACGAGGCCGGTACCTCGTCCGGCCCCGACCCGTTCCTGGCAGAGCTTGGAACCCGACTCCTCGCCGACGGTCTTCCACTGGCCGGCGGTGCCCTGACGCTGGCCGTGCCGCATCCGATCATCGCACGGCGCACCTGGCTTTGGCGGGCGGAGGACGGCGCGGTCATCGAGGCGCTCGGCTTTGCCGAAGGGCCGGTCGATCACGCCGGGCGCGATTGGCTGGCGGGGTTCGGTCCGGTGCAGGAGGACGTGGTCGGGCAGACGGCAGAGAAGGTGGTGCTGGGCTGGGCCGGGACGAGGCAGTTCGATCCGGCCGAGGTCGCGCGGTTGCGTCAGACCGCCCGCTTCGCGGCGGCGCCCTTGGCCGTCCTGGCCGAGCGGGCGACACGCGCGGCGCTGCTTGAAGCCTATCTCGGCCGCCGCAGTGCTGCCCGCGTGCAGGCAGGGGCGCTGAGCCGCGGCACCGGGGAGAGCATCCGGGCGGCGCTGCTCTATGCCGACTTGCGCAATTTCACCGGCCTTTCGGAGGAATATGAGCCGGCCCGCGTGATCGCGGCGCTCAACGACTGGTTCGACCGGCTTGCAGGAGCGATACACGCCTTTGGCGGCGAGGTGCTCAAGTTCATCGGCGATGGCGTGCTGGCGATCTTCCCGGTCAACGATTTGCCGGCGGAGGCCTGCGACCGGGCGCTGCGCGCGGTCGTTGCCGCCCGCGCAGGCATGGCGCATCTCGAGGGTCTGCGCCATGAACAGGAACTGCCGCCTTTGCGCTTCGGCGCGGCGCTGCATCTTGGCGAGATATTGTGGGGCAATGTCGGATCGATCGATCGGCTGGACTTCACCGCCATCGGTCCGGCCGTCAACCTGGTGAGCCGGCTGGAGGGGCTGTGCCGGCCGCTGGGGCGATCTGTGCTGATTTCGGGCGCGCTTGCCGCCGAGACCAGAACCCCGCTGGTGCCGCTTGGCGAACATGCGCTGCGCGGTATTGCGGCGCCCTGCGCCGTCTTTACCCTGCCGGAAACCTGAAAGATTGTCGGTAAAACGGCCTGAAATCCGGGAAACATACGGAGGAGCCCGTTGATCCCATCGTCGCAGAGAAGTATTTCTTTTGTCGACAAGAAGGAGACCGCATGACCAACAAGGATACGGACACCAATTCAGCTCCCGAACGCAAGCGCGGTTCCGGCGTAAAGATGGTCTATGACCTCTTGCGGGACGAAATACTCGATCTGGTCCTGCCGCCGGGCTGTCCGATCGACGAGGTGCAGCTTGCCGAACGGTTCAAGATGTCGCGCACGCCGATCCGTGAGGCGCTGGTGCGGCTGGCGGGAGAGGGGCTGATCGCTACGCTGCCCAACAGATCGACGATGGTGTCGAATATCGATTTCCTGAATCTGCACACCTTCTTCGATGCGCTGGTGCTGATGTATCGCGTTACGACGCGCCTGGCGGCCGAACACCACCGCCCGGAGGATCTCGAGGTGATCCGCGCCCGTCAGGCGGAATTCGCCGCAGCGGTCCAGGCGCAGGATGCGCTGGCGATGATCGCCACCAATGCCGCATTCCATTCCGCCATCGCCGAGGCTGGCCGCAATCCCTATTTCATCGGCCTGTTCAAGAGGCTTCTCGACGAGGGGCGGCGGATCCTCAGGCTCTATTATCAGTCCTATGACGACCGGCTGCCGCAACGCTTCGTCGACGAGCACGAGGATATGATCGCCGTCATCGCCGCCCGGGACGCCGAGGCGGCCGATCGGCTGGCGCGCACCCATGCGGAGCAGATCGTCCAGCAAATTCAAAAGCTTTTCGCTCGCAACGACCGGCTCGAAATTGCCCTGTGACCTTAGGATAATTTCTGTCGACAAATAAAATACAAATGGTATTTTTACCTGAAGCGCAGACAGGGCTGCCGGCTACGGCGTCGTGTCTCTGCCATCCGACAGGCCGAAAGGAGTTTGAAATGAAGGCCAAGATATTTTCGGGCGTGATCCCAGCCCTGATGACCCCTTGCAGGGAAGACCGCACGCCCGACTTCGATGCCCTCGTCCGCAAGGGCAAGGCTCTGATTGCCGATGGCATGTCGGCAGTCGTCTATTGCGGTTCGATGGGCGACTGGCCGCTCCTGACCGACGCGCAGCGCATGGAAGGCGTGGAGCGTCTGGTAAAGGCGGGCGTCCCCGTCATCGTCGGCACCGGTGCGGTCAACACCGCCTCGGCCGTCGCGCATGCGGCGCATGCCCAGAAGGTCGGAGCGCAGGGCCTGATGGTAATCCCGCGCGTCCTGTCGCGCGGTCCCTCGATCGTGGCGCAGAAGGCGCATTTCAAAGCGATCCTGGCTGCCGCGCCGGACCTGCCGTCGGTGATCTACAACAGCCCCTATTACGGGTTCGCCACCCGGGCAGACCTCTTCTTCGCGCTGCGCGCGGAGCATCCGAACCTCGTCGGCTTCAAGGAATTCGGCGGCAATGCCGACATGCGCTACGCGGCCGAACACATCACCAGCCGTGACGACGGCGTCTCGCTGATGATCGGCGTCGATACGGCCGTCTTCCACGGTTTCGTGAACTGTGGCGCGACCGGCGCCATCACGGGGATCGGCAACGTACTGCCGAAGGAAGTGATTCACCTCTGCAATCTTTCGCAGGCCGCAGCCGCCGGCGATGTCGATGCACGCCAGCGTGCGCAGGAGCTGGAGCAGGCGCTTGCCGTGCTTTCCTCCTTCGATGAAGGGCCGGACCTCGTCCTCTATTTCAAGCACATGATGGTGCTGAAGGGAGACAAGGAATACACCCTCCACTTCAACGAGACCGACGCGCTGACCGAAAGCCAGCGCGGCTATGTCGAAGCGCAGTTCACGCTCTTCAACACCTGGTATGCCGAATGGAGCAAGCTCCCGGGCGCAGTTGAAAAGTACAAGGCCTGATCGGGCCGGAGACGGAGGAGGCTCTCCATCAGGAGGGCCTCTTCCTTTTACCGCACGGCGGCAGCGGGGCCAAGCGCCACCCACAAGAGCAGAGCCGCCAACAGGACCCATATTGAAATGACCGCGACCAGCCCGGCCCGGCTCACCGGCCGCTCGGTGTGTTTCATTGCTGCGGCGCGCAGGTCCGCAAGGACATCGACCGGGATGAGCTTCAATACGACGATGATGCCGACCGGAACGATGATCAGGTCGTCGAGATAGCCAAGGACCGGGATGAAGTCGGGTATCAGGTCGATCGGCGACAATGCATAGGCCGCGACCGCGCCTGCCGCCAGCTTGGCATACCAGGGCACACGGCGGTCACGCGCCGCCAGCCACAGGACGACGACGTCTCGCTTGATCCCCCTTGCCCACCGGCGTGCCCGTTCCAGCCACTTCACGTCTGAATCCCTCATTCCTCCTGTGCACAGGAGGCGAAAGAGTACCCGCCGGGGGATCACGCCACGGCGTCGAGCCCGAGCGCAAGCAGCCGGTCGAGCTGCTCGATCTCGGCCGCGCTCAGCGTGATGCCCTCTGCCTCCGACTTCGCGCGGGCGGCAAAGCGGCGCTGCGAAGGCAGGCGGGCGCCCTGGCCGACGATCGCTTCGAACAGCAGCTCCGCCCGGGCGAAGGGGTCGCCTGGACGGCCGGCGGCGAAAGCCTCCGGGGAGAAGGCGACGATGAGTTCGCCATGGAAGGGTGCGAGCGTCGTGGTGCCGAGGTAGTCGAGCACTTCGGGGCTGGTCAGGTCGCCGATCATGATGCCCGCCAGGAGTTCGATCATCGTGCCGATGGCCGAGCCCTTGTGTCCGCCGAAGGGCAGCATGGCGCCCGCGAGCGCCGCCTCCGGGTCGGTGGTCGGATTGCCTTGCGCATCGATGGCCCAGCCTTCGGGCAGCGGTCTACCCGCCCGGCGGTGCAGCTCGATCTCGCCCCGTGCCGCGACTGAAGTTGCGAAGTCGAAGACATAGGGCGGCTTGCCCGCGCGCGGCCAGCCGAAGGCGAAGGGGTTGGTGCCGAGCAACGGCTTGTTGCCGCCGGTCGGTGCGACCGTGGCATAGCTCGGGCACATGACGATTCCGGCAAGCCCTGCTCCCGTGAGCGCCTCCGCTTCCGGCCATAGCGCCGAAAAATGCGTGCAGTCGTTGATCGCGAGTGCGGCGATGCCGTGCTTGCGGGCACGCTCGGCAAACACCGGCAGACCGAGTTCGAAGGCGGGATTGGCGAAACCGCCCCGGGCATTCACCTTGACGATCGCCGAGGCTTCCTGCGCAACGATTTCCGGCTCGGCGTCGGGCTTGACCTTGCCAGCCTTGACCGTGCGCAGCGCGCCCTCGATCCGGTAGATGCCGTGCGACTTGCAGGCATCGCGTTCGCCGGCGACGATCACCCGGGCGAGAGCGCCCGCCTGGACCACGTTAAGGCCGCCCTTGCGGAAGATCGCCTCGACGCGCTCCTGAAGCGCGGTGGTCGTCAGGGTGGTTGTCTCGCTCATGTCGTCTCTCTCATCCTGGTTCAGGGGCAGGCGGTTGATGTTCTGCATACATAGAGTATACAAACGCTCGGCAAGTGCAATTCGTCTGTTCGCCGGAAGGTATACGGTTCCGCAACGGGCGAGGAGAGTGTATGCGAATTTCCGCCGGCAATCCCGCTTCGTTACGGGAATCGACGCGTTTTATGATCTTGTGCCGAATCGACCAGGATCATCGTGATCCAGAGAAAGGAAAGTCAGATGATTTTCACCCCCAAAGGAAAACACCTCGTCGCGGGCGAATGGCTCGATGGGGCAGGCACCTTCGCTTCGGCTCCCGCGCATGGCCCGGCGCATGATTTTGCCATCGGCACCGTAGAGCTGGTGAACCGGGCCTGCGAGGCGGCTGAGGAAGCCTTCTGGGCCTATGGCTACTCCTCGCGCAAGGAGCGCGCCGCCTTCCTGCGTGCCATCGCCGACGAGATCGAGGCCCGGGCGGAGGCGATTACCGAGATCGGCAGCCAGGAAACCGGCCTTCCCGAGGCGCGGCTCAACGGCGAACGGGGCCGCACGACCGGCCAGCTCAGGCTCTTTGCCGATCATATCGAAAAGGGTGATTATCTCGACCGGCGCGTCGACGCGGCGCTGCCCGAGCGCCAGCCGGCGCCCCGCCAGGAGATACGGCTGGTCCAGCGCCCCGTCGGTCCGGTCGCCGTCTTCGGCGCCTCGAATTTCCCACTGGCCTTTTCGACTGCCGGCGGCGACACGGCCGCGGCGCTCGCGGCGGGCTGCCCCGTAGTGGTAAAGGGCCATTCGGCGCATCCCGGCACCGGCGAGATCGTCGCCGAGGCCGTCGACGCTGCGATCCGCAAGACGGGTGTTCATCCCGGCGTATTCTCGCTGATCCAGGGCGGCAGCCGTGACGTCGGTCATGCGCTGGTGCAGCATCCCTATATCAAGGCCGTCGGCTTCACCGGTTCGCTCGCCGGCGGACGCGCCCTGTTCGATCTTTGCGCAGCGCGCCCCGAACCGATCCCTTTCTTCGGCGAACTCGGTTCGGTCAACCCGATGTTCCTGCTGCCGGAAGCCTTGAAGGCACGGGCGGAAACGCTGGGACAGGGATGGGCCGGTTCGCTCACCATGGGCGCCGGGCAGTTCTGCACCAATCCCGGCATCGCCGTCGTCACCGAAGGTGCGGACGCCGACCGCTTCACCACCGCCGCCGTCGAGGCGCTTGCCAAGGTGGCACCGCAAACCATGCTGACGGACGGTATCGCCAAGGCCTACCGCGACGGTCAGGCGCGCTTTGCGACGCGCAACGCCGTCAAACCGCTGCTTGCGACCGAGTCGTCCGGCCGTGACGCATCGCCCAATCTCTTCGAGACGACGGGTGCGCAGTTCCTGGCCGATCATGCGCTCGGCGAAGAAGTGTTCGGCCCGCTTGGCCTCGTGGTTCGGGTGGGATCGCCGGCCGAAATGGAAGAGCTCGCGCGCGGCTTCCAGGGCCAGCTGACCGCCACCATCCATATGGATCCGGGTGACCTCGAGACGGCGCGCCGTCTGCGTCCGGTGCTCGAGCGCAAGGCGGGCCGGGTGCTGGTCAACGGCTTCCCGACCGGGGTTGAGGTCGTCGATTCGATGGTGCATGGAGGCCCGTATCCAGCCTCGACCAACTTCGGCGCAACCAGCGTCGGCACCATGTCGATTCGACGTTTCCTGCGTCCCGTGGCTTACCAGAACATGCCGCAAGACCTGCTGCCCGAGGACTTCCTCGGCTGATCCAGCCTTTCGACCGCGCAATAAAAGGGGCTTTTCCACAAGGGAAAGCCCCTTTCCATTGCGAAAAGGCGCCTTGTTATATACTTTTTGTATACTAATTGTATTTTTAAATTGATTTGTGCTCTCCGACGCGAAATAGTGCGCGCGCCGTCACACCGATCGGCCAACTCAAGGGAGAGAACAATAATGAAGACCTCGGTCCTCGCCTTCGGCCTCGTTGCCGCCACCGCTCTGACGAGCCCCGCCCATGCCGACAAGCTGGACGACATCATCGCTTCGGGAACGCTGCGCTGCGCCGTGGTGCTCGACTTCCCGCCGATGGGCTCGCGCGACGAAAACAACGAACCGATCGGCTTCGACGTGGATTACTGCAACGATCTGGCCAAGGCGCTCGGCGTCACCGCCGAGATCGTCGAGACGCCGTTTCCCGAGCGCATCCCGGCGCTGATGTCCGGCCGTGTCGATGTCGGTGTCGCCTCCACCTCCGATACGCTCGAGCGCGCCAAGACCGTCGGCATGACGGTGCCCTACTTCGCCTTCGAAATGGCGGTAACTGCCAACGAGAAGTCCGGCATCAAGTCCTTCGAAGACATGAAGGGCAAGGTGGTCGGCGCCACCGCCGGCACCTATGAGGCAATCGCCCTCGAAAACCAGGTCAAGGCCTGGGGTGAGGGCGAGTTCCGCCCCTATCAGACGCAGGCCGACGTCTTCCTGGCGCTGAGCCAGGGCCAGCTCGACGCCACCGTCTCTACCTCGACGGTCGCGCAGTCCAACGTCAAGGGCGGCAAGTTCCCCGGCATCTCCGTGGTCGACAAGGCGCCCTTCGACATCGACTACGTGGCCCTCTTCACCAACCGCGAGGAATACGGTTTCCTCAACTACCTCAACCTGTTCGTCAATCAGCAGGTCCGCACCGGCCGCTATGCCGAACTCTACGAGAAGTGGGTCGGCGGCGAGGCTCCGTCCCTGGCGGTGAACGGCGTTTATCGCTGATCCGAGGATCGTCTGACGGTGCGGGGCAACCCGCGCCGTCGCTGCATTCCGAGGGGTGAGACGGGAATGTTCAACTACACCTTCCACTGGAACCAGGCGCTGAGGGCGCTGCCGCAGATGCTGGATGGCGCGGTGGTCACGCTGCAGGTCGCGGTGCTGTCGATGGTCATCGGCGTCGCCTGCGCGATCGCGCTCACCGTGTTCCGCCTGTCCGGCAGCCGTATCCTTGGCGGCATCGCCGCGACCTGGGTCGAGGTTGCGCGAAACACGCCGGCGCTGTTCCAGATCTACATGGCCCACTTCGGCTTAGGCAATTTCGGGATCCACCTGAGCCCCTATACGGCGCTTCTGGTCGGGATCGCCTTCAACAATGCGGGCTATCTTGCCGAGAATTTTCGCGGCGCGCTCAAGGCCATTCCGGATACGCAGACCCGCGCAGGCCGCTCGCTCGGCATGACCTCGCTGCAGGCGTTCAGGCTGATCGTTCTGCCGCAGATGCTGCGCGTGGCCTTCCTGCCTGCGACCAACCAGATGGTCTGGGCGATCCTGATGACGTCGCTGGGTGTCACCGTCGGCATGAACACCGACCTCGCCGGCATCACGCAGGAGCTGAATGCCCGCTCCTTCCGCACATTCGAATTCTTCGCGCTTGCTGCGGTGATCTATTACCTGATCGCCAAGGCGGTCACGCTGGCAGCCCGGGGCTTCGCCTGGCGCATGTTCCGCTACTGAGAGGGGTGAGAGATGTTTGATACTGCCCTCACCTGGAACGATCTCGCCTTTCTTGCGCAAGGCGCCGGAATGACGCTGGCGGTAACCGCCGTCGCCGTCACCGCCGGCACCGTTCTCGGCATCCTCTTCGGAGTTATCCGGTTCCAGATCGGACCCTATTGGTCGGCACCGCTCACCTTGCTGCTCGACGTGTTCCGCTCGGTACCGCTCCTGATCCAGCTCGTGCTCGGCAATGCCTTCCAGTCGATCGCCAAGCTCGGCTGGGGCGCCTTCACCACCTCCGGCGTGGTGCTTTCGCTCTACACGGCGGCGTTCTGCGCGGAGATCGTGCGCGGCGGGATTTCATCGGTTCCGGTGACGACCCGACGTGCGGCGCGCTCGCTCGGCATGACCTGGTGGCAGGACATGCGCTACATCGTGGCGCCGCTTGCCACCCGGGTTTCGCTTCCGTCGTGGATAGGCCTGACGCTCGGCGTGATGAAGGACTCCGCACTGGTGCTCTGGCTCGGCCTGGTCGAGCTCCTGCGTGCCTCACAGATCCTGGTCACGCGTCTGCAGGAGCCGCTCTTCATTCTGCTGATCTGCGGCGCCATCTACTTCCTCCTCAGCTTCCCCGTCGCCCGGCTTGGCGGGTATCTCGAAAAACGGTGGTCCCCCAATGATTGAGATCGAAAACGTCCGCAAATCCTTCAGCTCTCTGGAGGTTCTCAAGGGTATCGACCTGACCGTCGAAAAGGGCGAGGTGGTCACCATCATCGGCGGCTCGGGCTCGGGCAAGTCGACGCTGCTCACCTGCATCAACGGGCTGGAGCCGATCGACTCCGGCCGGATCGTGATCGACGGGACCGATGTTCATGCCAAGAGCACCGATCTCAACAGGCTGCGCCGCAAGGTCGGGATCGTGTTCCAGCAATGGAACGCCTTCCCGCATCTGACCGTGCTCGAAAACGTCATGCTCGCCCCGCGCAAGGTGCTTGGCCTCTCAAAGGACAAGGCCGAGGAGATCGCGGTGAAGCAGTTGACCCATGTCGGTCTCGGCGAGAAGCTCAAGGTCTATCCGAACCGCATGTCGGGCGGCCAGCAGCAGCGCATGGCGATCGCCCGGGCGCTTGCCATGTCGCCGGAATACATGCTGTTCGACGAGGTGACTTCGGCGCTGGATCCGATGCTGGTCGGCGAGGTGCTCGACACGCTGAAGATGCTGGCGGAAGAGGGAATGACGATGATCTGCGTTACCCACGAAATGACCTTTGCCCGCGACGTATCGGACCGCGTGGCCTTCTTCCATCAGGGGATCATGGCCGAGATCGGTACGCCCGATCAGATATTCGCCTCGCCGCAGAATCCCGAGACGCAGAAGTTCCTGGCGAGCGTACGATAAATGGCCGAGCCGGACGTCATCGTGATCGGCGCGGGGGTCGTCGGCCTCTCGGCTGCAATTGCCGCCGTGGCCAGCGGCCTGTCGGTCACCGTGCTGGACCGCGAGGGGCCGGCGGCCGGCGCATCCGCCGGCAATGCCGGGGCATTCGCCTTCACCGATATCCTTCCGCTTGCCTCGCCGGGCATCCTCAAAAAGGCGCCGAAATGGCTCCTGGATCCGCTCGGACCCCTGACCGTGCCGCCCGCCTATGCGCTGAAGATCGCGCCATGGATGTTCCGTTTCTGGCGCGCTTGTCAGCCGGGGCGCGTGGCGCATTCGACCGCGGCCCAGACCGCGCTGATGGACCTGTCGAAAGCGGAACTCGAGCCGTTCCTCGGAGCGACCGGCACGGCGCCCATGCTGCGCAAGGAAGGCAACCTCCAGGTCTATGAGGGAGAGGCGGAATTCAAGGCGTCGCTTGCCGGCTGGAAGGCGCGCGAGGATCATGGGATCGAGTTCCGCCATCTCGATGCCGCAGGCATTGCCGAGATCCAGCCGGGCCTGGCGCCGCGCTTCACCCACGCTACCTTCACCCCCGGCTGGTACTCCATCGCCGATCCGAAGCTCTATACGCTCGCGCTTGCCGATCATTTCCGCACGATCGGCGGGGTGATCGAGCGCGCGGAGGTCACGGCGCTGAGGCCTGTCGATGGCGGGGTTGAAGTCCTGAGCGCCGACGGCAGAACCCGGCGTGCGGCGCAGGTGGTCCTCTCGGCGGGCGCTTTCTCGCACCGGGTTGCACGCACGCTCGGCGAAAGCATTCCGCTCGAAACCGAGCGCGGCTACAATACGACGCTTCCCGCCGGCGCGTTCGACCTGCGCACGCAGATCACCTTCGGCGGCCATGGCTTCGTCGTGACACGGCTGTCGACCGGTATCCGGATCGGCGGTGCGGTCGAACTCGGTGGGCTCGATCTGCCGCCGAATTTCCGCCGCTCGGAAGCGATGCTGAAGAAGGCGCAGACCTTCCTGCCCGGATTGAAACCGGAAGGCGGGGTGCAGTGGATGGGCTTCCGGCCGTCGCTGCCCGACAGCCTGCCGGCCATCGGCCGCGCCCGCGCGACGCCGCGGGTGATCTTCGCCTTCGGTCACGGCCATCTCGGGCTCACCCAATCGGCGGGCACCGCAAGGATTGTCGCCGATCTCTTGACCGGCCGGACGCCGGCCATCGACATTGCACCCTTTTCGCCGCAAAGATTCTGACAGAGGTTTCGACCATGGCCACCCACACCTTCGCTTGCATCGACGGCCACACCTGCGGAAATCCGGTCCGCCTCGTTTCGGGCGGGGGCCCGCGTCTCGAGGGCGCGAACATGCTGGAAAAACGCGCGCATTTTCTGAAGGAGTTCGACTGGATCCGAACCGGCCTCATGTTCGAGCCGCGGGGCCACGACATGATGTCGGGTTCGATCCTCTACCCGCCGACCCGGCCCGACTGCGACGTGGCAGTGCTCTTCATCGAGACCTCCGGCTGTCTGCCGATGTGCGGTCACGGCACCATCGGCACCATCACCATGGGCATCGAGAACGGCCTGATCACCCCGCGCGAGCCCGGCAAGCTGTCGATCGATGCCCCCGCGGGCAAGGTGGATATCACCTACCGTCAGGAGGGCCGCTTCGTCGAGGAAGTGCGCCTTACCAACGTGCCGAGCTTCCTTTATGCGGAAGGGCTGACGGCGGAGGTCGAGGGGCTAGGGGAAATCGTGGTGGACGTCGCCTATGGCGGCAATTTCTACGCCATCGTCGAGCCGCAGAAGAATTTCCGCGACATGGCCGACCATACGGCGGGAGAACTGGTGGGCTGGAGCCCCAAGCTGAGGGCCGCGTTGAATGCCAAATACGAGTTCGTCCATCCCGAACACCCGGAAATCCGGAGCTTGAGCCACATCCAGTGGACGGGCAAGCCGACGCAGCCGGAGGCCCATGCCCGCAACGCGGTATTCTACGGCGAGAAGGCCATCGACCGCTCGCCCTGCGGCACCGGCACGTCGGCCCGGATCGCGCAGCTTGCCGCTAAGGGCAAGCTGAAGGTCGGCGACGACTTCGTCCACGAGTCGATCATCGGGTCGCTTTTCAAGGGCCGCGTCGAAGCGGCGGCGAAGGTCGCCGATCGCGACGCGATCATCCCGTCGATTGCCGGCTGGGCACGGATGACCGGCATCAACACCATCTTCATCGATGACCGCGATCCCTTCGCCCACGGCTTCGTCGTAAAATGAGCGGCCTCGATCCCGCCCGCAGCATCCTTCAGGGGTCGGCCGAGGGCCCGGTCATCGCGACCGGGGAGGCGCTGAGTTTCTGGGGTGGGGTCGATCCCGCGACGGGCTGCGTTATCGACGTGCACCACCCGCTGCATGGCGTCCCGCTCACCGGCTCCATCCTGATGATGCCGTCGAGCCGCGGTTCCTGCACGGGCTCGGGCGTGCTGCTCGACCTCGTGTTGACCGGCCGGGGCCCGGCCGCACTCGTATTTTCCGAACCGGAAGATGTGCTGACCCTCGGCGCGCTGATCGCTGCCGAGATGTTCGGCAAGCCGCTGCCGGTGCTGCGTCTGGCGCCGAAAGCCTTCGCGGCGCTCGCCCGTGCGAAGACGGCGCGGGTCGGCGACGGGACAATTGAAGCCGAGGGGCTGACGATCCCCGTCGTACCGCCGCCGACGGCCGCGCTCGACCTCACCGATGGCGACCGCGCCATGCTCGAGGGAGCGGCGGGCACCGCTGTGCAGCAGGCCATGCGGATCATTTCGGCCATGGCGGCGCAGCAGGGTGCGCGAAGCCTCGTGGATGTGGCGCAGGCTCATATCGACGGCTGTATCTATGCCAGCCCCGCGAACCTGACCTTTGCCGAGAAGATGGTGGAGATGGGCGCGAAGGTCCGGATCCCGGCGACGATGAACGCCATTTCCGTGGACTATGCCAACTGGCAGAGGCAAGGTGTGCCTCCGTCTTTCGGCGACCCTGCGGCACGGCTCGCCGATGCCTATGTCCGCATGGGCTGCCGGCCGACCTTCACCTGTTCTCCCTATCTGCTCGACAGCGCGCCTGCGACGGGCGAAGCCGTCGCCTGGGCGGAGTCCAATGCCGTGATCTTCGCCAACACCGTGCTCGGTGCGCGGACGGCCAAGCACCCGGATTTCCTCGACCTTTGCATCGCGCTCACCGGACGCGCGCCGCTCGCCGGCGTCTATCTCGATGAACACCGCAAGGCACGGCGGATCCTGGACGTCGAGCTGCCCGCGGGCGCCGACGATGCTTTCTGGCCGTTGGTCGGCTATCTCGCCGGGCGGGCGGCGCCGGATCGCATCCCGCTCATCCGCGGGCTTGCCCCGGCGGAACCTTCGCGCGACGACTTGAAGGCGCTTTGCGCCGCCTTCGGCACCACTTCGGCCGCGCCGATGCTGCATGTGGAGGGGGTGACGCCGGAGGCCGGCGGCGCGGCCGCTGAGGACGCGGATCATGCGACCATTACCCGCGACGAACTGACTGCCGCGTGGTCCGCCCTGAACGAGGGTCCGGCTGAGGTGGAACTCGTGGCGATCGGCAGCCCGCACGCGTCTCTTGCCGAGTGTCGGGCGCTGGCCGAGGCGCTCGACGGCCGCAAGCGGCATCCGGATGTGGCGGTGATCGTCACGGCCGGGCATGACGTCATTGCGGAGGCACGCGGCGAGGGCATTCTCGCGCGGCTTCAGGTGAGCGGCGTCCAGGTGCTGCCGGACCTCTGTTGGTGTTCGATCTCCGAGCCCGTGTTCCCGACGCGTACCCGGGCGGTCATGACCAATTCCGGCAAATATGCTCACTACGGTCCCGGTCTTTCAGGCCGCACAGTACGCTTCGGCAGCCTTGCCGATTGCGTCGCCGCGGCCTTGACGGGGCGCGTCCCGCCCCGGCTGCCGGACTGGCTTTCCTGAAGCGCGGCCGACGTTCGTAACCGTGCTGGTTTTTGAAACGAGGAGTTCGCGATGCGCAGCACCAAGACCATTCATGTCATTTCCGCCCATGCCGAGGGCGAAGTGGGCGACGTGATCGTCGGCGGTGTCGCGCCTCCGCCGGGCGACACGATCTGGGAGCAGAGCCGCTGGATCGCCCGCGATCAGACCCTGCGCAACTTCGTCCTGAACGAGCCGCGCGGCGGCGTCTTCCGCCATGTCAATCTCCTGGTGCCGCCGAAGCATCCCGACGCGGATGCCGCCTTCATCATCATGGAGCCGGAAGATACGCCGCCCATGTCCGGCTCCAACTCGATCTGCGTTTCAACCGTGCTGCTCGACAGCGGCATCCTGCCGATGAAGGAGCCGGTGACGGAGATCACGCTCGAAGCGCCCGGCGGGCTCGTTCGCGTGCGTGCGGAGTGCCGTGACGGCAAGGCCGAACGCATCTTCGTCGAGAACCTGCCGAGCTTTGCCGAGCGACTGGACGCGAAGCTGGAGGTCGAGGGGATCGGGACCCTCACAGTCGACACCGCCTATGGCGGCGACAGCTTCGTGATCGTGGATGCTGCCGCAATGGGCTTCGCCCTGAAGCCGGACGAGGCACACGACATCGCCCGGCTCGGTGTGAGGATCACCAATGCGGCCAATGCCCAGCTCGGGTTCCATCATCCGGAAAACCCCGATTGGCGGCATTTCTCCTTCTGCCTCTTTGCCGGTCCCGTGGAACGCACGGCAGAAGGCCTGCGGGCGGGTGCTGCGGTCGCGATCCAGCCGGGCAAGGTCGACCGGTCGCCGACCGGTACGGCACTCTCGGCACGCATGGCAGTGCTGCATGCGCGCGGCCAGATGGGGCTCTCGGACCGGCTGACGGCGGTTTCGCTGATCGGCTCCACCTTCTCCGGCCGCATCCTGGGCACCGCCGAAGTGGGCGGCAGGCCGGCGGTATTGCCGGAAATCTCAGGCCGCGCCTGGATTACCGGCACGCATCAGCACATGCTCGACCCGTCGGACCCGTGGCCCGAGGGCTACCGGCTGACCGACACCTGGGGTGCGCGCTGAGCGGATTGGCGCGCGGGTGGAATTCGGGAGCGTTTTGCGTCATTCGAACTATGATGAACGCATTACGACAGGAAGGAGATTCGCATGAAGGCACGCATCAAATGGGTCGAAGGCAGGACCTTCGTCGGCGAATCCGGAAGCGGCCACAAGGTCGTGCTCGGCACGGCCGCCGGCCCGGATGGCCCGACACCGGGGCCGAGCCCCATGGAAATGGTGCTGATCGGCACCGGCGGCTGCTCGGCTTTCGACGTCGTCCACATCCTCGAGAAGGGCCGTGAGGCCGTCGAGGATTGCGTGGTCGAGATGGATGCCGATCGGGCGGATCAGGACCCGCGCGTATTCACCCGCATCCACATGCATTTCACCGTCAAGGGCCGTGGGCTGGCCGCCAAGAAGGTCGAGCGCGCGGTGGCTCTCTCCATCGAAAAATACTGCTCCGCATCCGCGATGCTCGCAAAGACTGCGACCATCACGCATGATTTCGAGGTCGTCGACACGTCGAATACGGCGGCCTGACAGGGCGCATCCGCTCCTCATCCGCGTGCCGGCACCCGGGGCAATCGAGTCGGCAAAAAAATCCAGCTCCATGTCGGCGCCCTTGGGCGCCGTTCGTCCTATCGTATGCGCGGCACAGCCGCAGACGGGAGAATGCCTTTGATTTGATCGGCAATCCCGGCGTGGACTGAAAATGAATGCCGCGCCGGATTGCCCTGAGCGGAGACACGAGAAATGATCGATGCGCATTATCGCTGGGTGATCGTTGCTGCCGGCGGCTTGCTCGGCTGCATTGCAATAGGTGCCATGTTTTCATTGCCGGTTTTTCTTGTACCGATTTCGCGGGATACAGGATGGTCGGTGACCGGCATATCGAGTGCCATGACGGTGGGCTTCATCGCAATGGCACTGGCAAGCATGGTCTGGGGCAGCGCTTCGGACCGCTGGGGCCCGCGCCCGGTCGTGCTGATAGGTTCCGCGCTCCTCGCGGCGAGCCTGGCACTTTCCAGCCTCGCGACGTCGCTGATCGCATTCCAGCTCGTCTTCGGGGTGATCGTCGGGGGCGCCTGCGCGGCAATATTCGCGCCGATGATGGCTTGCGTGACGGGCTGGTTCGATACGCATCGCAGCCTTGCCGTATCTCTCGTATCGGCCGGCATGGGAATGGCGCCCATGACCATGTCGCCGTTGGCCGGGTGGCTGGTGACGATCCACGATTGGCGGACATCGCTGCAGATCATAGCCGCCCTTGCCGCCGTCACCATGATTCCGGCTGCGTTGCTGCTGCGCCGCCCGCCGGTCCTCGAAGATCCGACCGCCGTCTCCGCAAGCGAGGGGCACCCGGACATGTCCCTTGGCCAGGCGCTGAGGTCGCCGCAATTCGTCATATTGCTGCTGACGAACTTCTTTTGCTGCGCCACCCATTCGGGCCCGATTTTTCACACCGTGAGCTACGCCGTGAGCTGTGGGATCCCGATGATGGCCGCTGTTTCCATCTACAGCCTCGAGGGTCTGGCGGGAATGGGCGGCCGCGTCGCCTTCGGCATTCTCGGAGACCGCTACGGCGCCAAGCGCATTCTGGTATCGGGGCTGCTGCTGCAGGCCTTCGGTGCGCTCGCCTATTTCTTCGTGCGCGACCTCGGCGCCTTCTACGCGGTGGCTGCCGTGTTCGGTTTCATCTATGCAGGAGTCATGCCGCTTTACGCCGTGATCGCGCGCGAGAATTTCCCGCTACGCATGATGGGCACCGTTATCGGCGGCACGGCAATGGCGGGGAGTCTCGGTATGGCGATCGGTCCTGTTGCCGGGGGGCTGATCTACGACGTTTTCTCCGGCTACGGCTGGCTCTATATCGGCGCCTGGGGTCTCGGCATCGGTGCTTTCCTGATCGCACTGACCTTCAAGCCCTTCCCCAGAGAACGGCCGGAACTGGCTGCCGCCTGAGGCAACTGCGAGGAAAACCGTGCCACGGTTTTCCTCGTCGCCCTTACCGAATGAACCGACAGCTTCAGGCCTCATTGCGTACTGGGGCGGTCAAGCTGCAGCGAAAGCTGCACCCCGCGCTTGAGGGGCGGGAGCGGTATACCGACCTGAATCCGTCCGAAGGTTTTTCTGCGCCACTCCTGTTCGCGCTCCCGCCGGCGTCTTGCCTGGGCGACGGCGGCCATAGCGCGCTCGATAACTTCTTCTGCATGGGTCATGAGAGACTCTCCAGAATGTTCACGTTATGTTCTCATCATCGTTTTTGAAAGTCAAGCCTCACCGGGGAAGCACGTCGGACCGAGGCGGTTCCGTTTCGTCGGGCGGATTCTGCGAGTCGTCCTCGGGGCCCTTGTCGGGCTGGGGCTCGTGTGGCGGCGGATCGGGAATGCCGAGTGGCGGAACCGGGTTCGGCGGAATTATTCCCGGCCCTGGTCCGGGGCCGATCGGATCGGGCGTCATTGAAGGACTCCCTCTCACCGAGGTTCCGGCGCGTCGGCGATCGGTGGTGTGTAGACGACCGTTTGGGTATCACCTTCCAGCATGGCGCCGCCGATCGCCAGATAGGCGAAGATGGCGCATATGGCGAGCAGTATGAGACCTATCGGAAATGCGGCTGTGGCGCGCCTTTCGGGCATGTTGCGATCATCATGGGTCAACATGGTGCACTCCCATACTAATAACGGGAGAACGAAACCGGCGACGGCCGGTTCCAATCGGGAAACGGAAAGATGAGGGCGCATCAGCCTTTCGGCGCGTCCGCAGAACCGATGCGGAGCAGCATGTCTTCAAGCGCCGGTCCCTGGATCAACGGGACCGACAGGGACCGAAACGCTGCCGCAACCGCTCGAACGAGGTCGGCATTGGAGGTGGCGATCGTCCCATCCGGAAGCTCGAGATTGTTCTCAAAGCCGACGCGGACGTGGCCGCCGAGAAGCGCCGCGGCTGTGACGCAGGCCGCTTCGTGGCGGCCGAAGGCGCAGACGCTCCAATGAGCGAAAGCGGGCATGTCCGGCGCCAGGAAAGTCAGCAGGTCACGGGGGAGGGACGTCTGTCCCGGCGTGTAACGGCCGAGCACATAGAGCACAGGAATGTCGTCGCGGGAAAGCAGACCTCGCTGTCGCATATCCGCCAGTCGCACCGCCTCTTCGGGGCTGTAGAGAATGACCTGCGGCAAGACCTCTTCGCGGGCGGCCCACGACAGAAGACCGGCGAAGGCGGCTTCGTGCGTTTCGTCCGGGACCAGCTCTCTGAGCGCCAGAGAAACGGCCTGGGGGCGGACCGCCTTCACGACTGCGATCTGTTCGGCCGGCGAATAGATGCCAAGTGCTTCGCTGGTGATCTGAACCACCATGCGATCACCCACGACAGACCGGATCGAGGCAATCGCGGCGCGATAGGCGCCGGCATCGAGAAGATGGCTTCCGTCCTCGTTGCGCACGTGAACGTGGATCATCGCCGCGCCGGCATCGAGGCAGCCGCGTGCAGTGAGAGCCAGTTCTTCCGGGGTCAACGGTATGGCGGGATGGTCGGCCTTGGTCCGGCGCCCGCCATTTGGCGCGACTGCAATAGAAATCCCCTGCAAAGCATCGCCAGCGGTCATGTAGGCACCATCGAGGTATGATTGTCACAGATCATAAAATTGCACAATGAAACATTCGTTGCAATACTCATGAGATCGTTGTTAAATGAAGCATGGACAAAGGACCGCTCAGCGACGTGATCATCACCGCCTTCGACGGGCTTTCGTCGCAATTGCAGATGGCCGCCCGCTACATCGTCGACCATCCCCGCGACGTGGCTCTTCTCTCCATGCGCGAGCAGGCGCGCCAGGCGGGGGTGCAGCCCGCGACGATGACCCGCCTTGCCAAGCAGCTCGGCTTCGATGGTTACGACGCCATCCGCGAACGCTATGCCGAGGCGCTGAGGGAAGGCGATGCAGGATTCGCCGGAAAGGTCGGCGAGCAGGCCCGAAACCAGAAGCTTAGGGGCGACCATGCGCTCGCAGCCGACATGTTGCGCATGATCGGGACGCAGATTTCCCGGCTCGCCGAACCGGCAACGCTCGATCGCATCGTTGCAGCGGCGACGCGGCTTGCCAATGCCCGGCGGGTCTACTGCCTCGGTTTGCGTTCGAGCCATGCCGTCGCCTGGCAGTTTCACTATATCCTCTCTCTGCTCGGCGAAAAATCCGTGATGCTGGATGGCATCGGCGGCACCGGCGCCGATGCCGTCGGGCGTGCCACGAGCGCGGACGTGCTGCTCGTGGCCAGCGTTCTCCCCTATACCCGGGCGACGATCGAACTTGCCGAATATGCTCGGGCAAGCGGTGTTCCGGTCATCGCGGTGACCGACAGCGAAGTGGCGCCGCTTGCGCAGATCGCCGAGGCGATCATCGTGGTGCCGACGGAAAGCCCTTCCTTCCTGCACGCCATGTCGCCCGCCTTTGCCGTCGCCGAAGTGCTCGGCGCGCTCATCGCAGGGCGGGGCGGCGAAGCGACGCTCGCGGCTCTGAAGCGCTTCGATGGACAGCTCGCGGCGCTGAACACCCATCTCCAATCCCGCAACTCCAAGAGAGCGCCATGACCCATCTTCTCCACCGCGCCATCCATGCGAAACTGCCGGTCGCCGTCCGCGGCGAAGGCATCAGGCTCTTCGATGCCGAGGGCAAGGACTATATCGACGCCTCCGGGGGAGCCGCCGTTTCCTGCCTCGGTCACGCTCATCCGCATGTGCTCGCTGCCCTCCACGCGCAGCTCGACCGTATAGCCTATGCCCATACCGGCTTCTTCACCACCGAGGCGGCGGAACGGCTTGCCGACCGCCTCGTCGCCGATGCGCCCGACGGCCTCGATCACGTCTATCTGGTCAGCGGCGGATCGGAAGCGGTCGAGGCGGCGCTGAAAATGGCCCGGCAGTATTTCGTGGAGAAGGGAGAGCCGCAACGCCGCCACATCATCGCCCGGCGCCAGAGCTATCACGGCAACACGCTTGGCGCATTGGCGGCCGGGGGCAACGAATGGCGGCGCGCTCAATTCCGGCCGTTGCTCGTCGAAACCCACCATATCGATCCCTGCTTCGCCTACCGGCTGCAGCAAGCCGGGGAGAGCGACACGGACTATGCCGCGCGTGCCGCGGGTGAACTCGAGGCCAAGATTCTCGAGTTGGGCGCCGATCAGGTGATCGCCTTCGTCGCCGAGACGGTGGTGGGCGCCACGGCCGGCGCGGTCCCGCCGGTGGCGGACTACCTGAAGCGCGTTCGGGCGATCTGCGACAAATACGGAGTGCTGCTGATCCTCGACGAGGTGATGTGCGGCATGGGCCGAACCGGGACACTGCACGCCTGCGAACAGGACGGCGTCGTCCCGGATCTCATGACCATCGCCAAGGGGCTCGGCGGCGGCTATCAGCCCGTCGGCGCGGTTCTGCTGTCCTCCGCAATCTTCCAGACATTTGCCGAGGGGTCGGGCTTCTTCCAGCACGGCCATACCTATATGGGCCACCCGATGGCGGCGGCGGCAGGGCTTGCCGTGCAGGAAGTGATCCGCCGGGACGGGCTGCTCGAAAACGTCGTGGCGATGGGCAATTATCTCGAAAGATGCCTCGCCGAGCGGCTCGGCAATCACCACCACGTCGGCGACATTCGCGGCCGCGGCCTCTTCCGTGCCGTCGAGCTTGTCGCCGACAGGGCGACGAAGTCCCCCTTCGATCCCGGCCGGAAGCTCAATGCCCGGATCAAGAGGGAAGCCATGGCACGGGGCCTGATGGTCTATCCGATGGGCGGGACGATCGACGGGCAGCGAGGGGACCACGTCCTCCTGGCGCCGCCCTTCATCCTTACCCGCGACGATGTCGACCAGATCGTGGAGCGCCTCGGCGATGCCGTCGATGCGGCTGTTGCCTCGCTCACGAAAGCTGCGGTTTAGAGCAAGCGTACCAGGGCTGTAAAGCGAAGCGCCCCCTTGGCCGGCAGGCCAGAGGGGCGCTGCTTTCGTGACCTGACAAGAGGCTGTCACTCTTCGCTTCTTTTTTCAGCTGGCACGCTGAACAGATGCGGATAACGCAAATTTTCATGGCGACAAGATATAAAAAGCATTCTATATTTGCAAACTGGCATCGGCGGCAAACGCTGGTGACGGCAAACAAGGGGAACGCCACCATGAGAAACAGACTTTGCCATTTCTTCGCGGGCCTTTTCGCCGCGGCACTTTCGCTCTCCGGCCCGGCATCTGCCGAGGACCTGGTCGTTGCCACCGACACGGCCTTCGTGCCTTTCGAGTTCAAGCAGGGCGAGAAATATGTCGGATTCGACATCGATCTATGGGACGCGATCGCGAGCGAGATCGGCGTCACCTACACGCTGCAGCCGATGGACTTCAACGGCATCATCCCGGCGCTGCAGACGAAGCAGGTCGATGCCGCGCTTGCCGGCATCACCATCAAGGACGAACGCAAGAAGGTCATAGATTTCTCGGATGGCTATTATGATAGCGGCTTCATGCTGATGGTGCCCGCCGACAGCGCCATTGCCGGTTCGTCGGATCTCAAGGGCAAGACGCTGGCCGTTAAGACCGGTACGTCGGCCACTGACTATGCGAAGGAGAACTTCACCGAAACCGAGCTTCGCCAGTTCCCGAACATCGACAACGCCTATCTGGAACTGCAGACCGGCCGCGTCGACGCCGCGATGCACGACACGCCGAATGTCCTCTATTACGTGGCGACCGCCGGCGCCGGCAAGGTCAAGGCGGTGGGCGAACAGATGATGGCGCACCAATATGGCATCGGCTTCCCGAAAGGCAGCGAACTCGTCGCCAAGGTCAATGGGGCGCTCGCCAAGTTGAAGGCCGATGGCCGCTATGCCGCAATCTACAAGAGATGGTTCGGCGTCGAGCCGAAGAGCTGAGCCCCGTCGAGGCAGGCCGGATCGATCCGGCCTGCCCGCGGGAATGGCGAGAGCACTTCCAGGAAAACCGCGGCGGCCGCCAACGCAGCCGCCCATAACCTCTATCGGTCGCGTCGCCATCGTCGCAGGTGGGGCAGATCGCGATGCAGCGGAGCAATTCAATGGAATTCGATTGGTCTGTGGTCGTGGAAGCCATGCCCGCTCTCCTGAGCGGCGCACGGCTGACCGTTCTGATCGCACTGGCCGGCCTCGTCGGCGGCCTGGTCGTCGGAGTCGTCGCCGGCTTCATGCGCGCCTATGGCAACGCTATCCTGAACGCCGTCGCCTTTACCTATGTCGAGGTGATCAGGGGCACGCCGATCGTCGTGCAGGTGATGTTCATATACTTCGCCCTGCCGCTGCTCGCCGATCTCCGCGTCAATCCGATGACCGCGGCGGTGACGGCGATCGTCGTCAATGCGGGCGCCTATATTGCCGAAATCGTTCGCGGCTCGCTGCTCTCGGTGAACAAGGGGCTGAAGGAAGCGGGGCTGGCGCTCGGCCTACCGGTCTGGAAGGTGCTTGCCTACATTGTCGGCCCTATCGCCTTCCGGCGAATGATCCCGCCGCTTGGCAACCAGTTCATCGTCAGCCTCAAAGACACGTCGCTCTTCATCGTCATCGGTGTCGGCGAGCTGACCCGCCAGGGTCAGGAAATCATGGCGGCGAATTTCCGCGCAGTCGAGATCTGGTCCGCCGTCGCCGTTCTCTATCTCATCATGACGAGCACGCTGACCCTGATCCTGCGCGTGACGGAAAAGAGGATGCGCATCCTATGAGCATTGTGGAATTCAGGAACGTCACCAAGGCATTCGGCAACGTAACCGTGCTCAAGGAAGTCGACCTCAACATCGAAGCCGGTGAGGTCGTGGTGCTCATCGGTCCTTCAGGCTCAGGCAAGTCGACCCTTCTGCGCTGCATCAATGCACTCGAGGAGATCGATGGGGGCGACCTCGTGGTCGACGGTATCAGCGTGCGCGAAGGGCGCTCCAAGGTGAGGCTCATTCGGCAGGAAGCCGGCATGGTGTTCCAGCAATTCAATCTTTTTCCGCAGATGACGGCGCTTGCGAACATTGCTTTCGGACCGCGGCGCGTGCGTGGCGTCGGCAAGGCCGAGGCGATCGGGCAAGCCAGGGAGTTGCTTGCCAAAGTAGGATTGGCCGATCGCGGCCATCACTATCCTTCCGAACTCTCCGGTGGCCAGCAGCAGCGCGTCGCCATCGCCCGCGCGCTGGCCGTCAAGCCGAAACTCATGCTCTTCGACGAGCCGACCTCCGCTCTGGACCCCGAACTGCGCCACGAGGTTCTGCGGGTCATGCAATCGCTTGCAGAGGAAGGCATGACGATGATCGTCGTCACTCATGAGATCGCCTTTGCACGCCAGGTCGGCTCCCGGCTGATCTTCATGGAGGGTGGCAAGATCTCCGTCGACGGCGATCCGGCCGAGCTGCTCGATAATCCCGAAAATCCGCGTCTTCGTGAGTTTCTCCAGCATGTCCATTGAGAATCCAAGCAGACTGTCCCTGATCGAGATCGAAGGGTCGCCATTCCAGGTTGGCCTTGCACTCGGCCGCCACGGAGGCGAGTGCGTGCACCGGCATCTGGTTAAGACGCACGGTTGGGCGAGCGTGATGGCCTTCGCGCAGCATGAACGCATCGCCGCGGCAAGAGCGCTCGTGGAGGCCCGCTTCCCGCGCTATTTCGAGGAACTCGAGGGTCTGGCAAGCGGCCTCGACCTGCCCTTCGACGAGGTGTTTGCGTGGAACTGCCGCGGCGACATCCGCGCGATCGCTCCCGACGGGTGCACCACCGTGCTGCTGCCCGGCGAACGCCCCATGCTGGCGCATAATGAAGATGGCGATCCCGGCCTTCGGCCAGGCTGTGCCGTGGCCAGGATTGCATCCGCCGGCGGACGTGGCTTCTCGGCCTTTGTCTATCCCGGCTCGCTTCCCGGGCATACATTCGCGCTCAACGATGCCGGGCTCGCCATGACCGTCAACAACATTCGCTCGCGGCAGACCGGGGTCGGTCTGCCGCGCATGGTCCTCGGCCGTGCCGTCCTCGATTGCGGTACGGCCGGCGAGGCGCTGGAGATGCTGGCGAGTTCCCCGCGTGCGGGCGCCTTCCACATCTCTCTGGCGCAGTCCGGAGAGCGGGGCGTCGCCAGCGTCGAGTTTACGCATTCGGCCTGTTCGGTCCGGCAGCTCGACAGAGCCGCAGTGCACGCGAACCACCTCATTCATGAGGGCACCCGCGACGAGTGCCAACGGATCACCGCCTCTTCCCGGTCCCGACAGGAACGTGGAGAGGAGATCCTTTTGAGCGGCGGTCCGGCTTTCGATCCTCTCGCCATCCTTTGGGACAGGCAGCGCACGGCCCTGCCGATCTACCGCGAACAGCCTGACGATCCGGACGGCGAGAACACGCTGGCGACGGCCGTCTTTCGCGTCGACATGGACAAAATCGCATGCGAGATCTACGACAGGGCGAATGCCGCACCGCTCTTTCGCTTCGAGGAAAGGCGGTTGCTGGCCGATTGAGGTTCACGATGGCACCGCCCGACAGCCCGCCGGCATCGTTCCGGCCCCGCACCATCGAGGAATTGCGCGACCTGACGCTCAGGATCAAGCGCAAAGAAATCGACCTCGCTCTCGGCAGCAAGGCGCTGGACGTGCTGGCGCGTCTCGTCGATACGCCCGAACAGACGGCGGTGCGCAGCATATCCGAGCTCGCAGACGGGCAGGGGGTCAATGCGTCGACCCTTACCCGGCTTGCCAAGCGGCTCGGCTATGCCGGCTTCAGCGATTTCCAGAGCGTCTTCCGCCAGGCGATCGCCGATGACGAGCGTTATTTCTACAGCCGTCAGGCTGGCCGTCTCATGTCGGTGACGCGCGGCGAGCGGGAAGAGGTGCATGTCCTCGAGCGCATAGGCCAGGAGTCGAAGGCGAATATCGACGGCTTTCTCGGCCAAGTGGATGCCGAGACGCTCAAGCAGGCGGCAGCGTTGCTCGCGACCGCGCCGCGTGTGCGCGTGCACGGCGTGCGCCAGTTTCACGCTTTTGCGAGTTTCATGACCTATGGCCTCGGAATGCTGCGGAGCGACGTCGCGCTTCTCGACGCTCCGCGTCTTGGTGAGGCCGAGGCGCTGTCGCAGCTCTACCCCGGGGACCTTGTGCTGGTGGCGAGCTGCGCGCCCTATACCCGAAGCGTTGCAGAGGTTGCAACGGTAGCCAGAGGCACGGGCCTGGACGTCATCGCAATCACGGACACCCGCTCGTCGCCGCTTGTTCCGCCGGCGCGGCATGCCTTCTTCATCCCTCACGCCAGCAGTTTCTTCAGCAACAGCATGGGCGCCTATATCGTCTTCTGCGAGGGGCTCCTCAATCTGGTCGCGCGCGAACTTGGCGACCGCGCCATCGATGCTCTTGCTGCAAGGGAGAAGCTGATCGGTGCCATGGGTATCGAGACCGGTTGATTCGAGCGAAGCGACGCAGCAGAACGACTCGAGCGCGGGCATCGGCCCCTCCTCGTTCACTCCTTCAGGTGCGGCTCGCCGAGCGTGTGCATCAGGCGGTTCGCCCAGCCGAAGATCGCGATCGAATGGATCAGATCGAGGATCTCCAGGTCGTCGAGCCCGACCTCGCGCAGGTGGTAGAACTGGTAGGCACCGACATTGTCCGGGTGCGCCGTCAGATCGACGCCGAAATTGAAGAGTGCCTGCTCGAAATCCGGCAGATCGGCGTCGAGGCCGCGCCTGTAGATCTCGTCCACCACCTCCGGCCGTTTTTCGAGCTGGATGTAGCGGTTGGCATGCACCGAGGCGCAGTAGATGCAGCGGTTGACGAAGGAAGCCGCCAGCGCGCCGATTTCGCGCCCACCGCGCGAGAGCCCGCCTTCGCTATACATGATGTCGTTGAAGAGCGGCGTACGTTCGGCGAGCATCTCGGCTTCGTTGGCCAGAACCAGGACATAGTTCGACACCTTGGTATTCGAGGGCGTCACTTTCAGCGCTTCGAGCTGCTCCGGCGTTGCCTCGTCGAGTTTTACGGGCTTGACATAGGGCTGCCAGTCGAGCGGCTCCAGAGTGAATTCGTGTACGGCTTCCGACATGTCAGTTGTCCCTCAGCATCTTGAGGCCGGCCACGACCAGCACCTGATAGTTCACGAAGGCGATGAGACCCGCGAGGGTTACGATATCGCGGTCGTCGAGACCGACGGCGTAGAGCGCTTCGATATTCGCGCGCCTCGCCTCCTTCGGCTTGAGCGTCACCAGATCGACATGCGCAAGCATCGCTGCGAGCCGCTTGTCGCCCTCGGGTCTGAAGCCCGGATCGGCGATCGATCGGAGGTCGGGTGTCGATCCCTTCTCCTCGAGCTGCGCCTTGTAATGAGCCTGGAGCTCTGCCGCCTTCCAGAGGCCGGCGATGCGCGCCGCGAGAGCCGCCCTCATGGCGTAGGAAAAATTACCCGGCTCGGCGGGAAGAAGCGCGGCGTCATGGCTGGTCTGCGTGAAATGCTTGAGCTTGGCGCGCCGCTCGCGCAACGCGAGGACGGGCGAGGAGGAATCCAGCCCGAGGACGGCGTCGATCACATCGGTTTTCGGGGGAACGGTCATCGTAATCCTTCAGCTTGGGCAGGCGTTCAAATCAAGCGGTTCTGTGCGCGGGCTCAGGGGCGTCGGCGTCGGTCCACTCCGAGCCGTCGAGTTCCGGCTTTTCGTAGGCGAGCAGCGCTTCCCAATGGTAATCGACATCGCGGATGAAGAGCGAGGCGGCGATCCCGCGTGCAAGCCAAAGCGCGCCCTCACTGATCGCCGGAATGTCTCCGCTCACCTTGCCGATACTGATCGAGGCACCGTAGTTGAAGCAGTGGATGTCCTTGAGCCATGGCGCGCTGCCGGGCTCCTTCTCGGTGAAGGAGAAATCGTCATCGAGCCAGGGAAAGCGGCCGAGGCCGGCATTCTCTTCGCCGGCCGGCGGCGTGTAGCGATCGTCCCAGCAGGCGATCCTGTCCTGATAGGGCGCGAGTTCATCGCGGCTGAGCGGATCGACCGTGAAACCGGTTCCGAGGATGACGAAGTCGGTCCGGAAGATGCGGCCCTTCGTGGTGGTGATCACCACTTCCCCGCCTTCCTCGCGCATCGATCCGACCGCGCAATCGAAGTGGAAGAAGGCGTTGCGATGGCGGCTGACGCGCAGTGTCGAATTGTGCGGGGCCGGCGTCTGCTGCTTGACGGAATAGTCCATGATCCGCCAGCGCCATTCCGGGTCGATCCTGGCGAACCCGGCAGTCACCCCGTAGGAGCCGATGCCCATGAGCTTGTTGACGGTCGGCATCTCCTTGCGGCGCGCGAGCAGGCGGACCTCGCCCGCGCCGGACTCCAGCGCCTCGGCTGCATTGTCGACAGCAGATGCGCCGACGCCGATGACGACGACGCGCCTTCCCTTGAGTGTCTCGAAATCGATGTCGTCGGCGGAGTGGGCCCAGGAACGATGGCGCTTCATGCCCTTGACGAAATCCGGAACGACCGGCTCGCCGAGACCTTCGCGGCCGGTGGCCAGAACAAGCTTGCGCGTGACGACGGAAGGCTTGCGGCCGCCGGCGATCTCCAGCTCCAGGAGACCATCCTCGCGAGGGCGCACGCGCGTGACATGCGTGTCGTTCTCGACTGGGATGGACAGAACCTCGCGGTACCATTTCAGGTAGACCATCCACATCGGGCGCGGAATGCGGAACAGTGATTCCCACGCTGTCTCGCCGAAGCGCGCGGTGTACCAGGCGCGGAAGGTGAGCGAGGCCATGCCGAGCGCCGGGCCCAGCAGGTTCTTCGGCGAGCGCAGGGTCTCCATGCGGGCAAAGGTGACCCAGGGGCCTTCCTGGCCCTCGGGGGCACGGTCGACGATGCGCAGATTGGCGATGCCCGCCCGGGTCAGGGCAAGCCAGGCGACCATGCCGCACATGCCGCCGCCGATGATGACGACGTCGCTCACCGGCTGTCCGTCGGCCGTCGTGACCGGCTTCGACCAATTGGCGGGCGGGTAATTGAGATAGTCCAGGTCCTGTTTGACCCTCGCATTCAGTTCCGCGAGCCGCCCATGCTGTTCATTCGTCATAATAGCCTTTGCTCCTGAAATCCGCTTTTGGGACCGCCCCTGCCGGCCCCTGAAATGACCGCGCCAAATTCAGGCGCGTCAATCGGCCAGAACGACCGCGTCGCGCTCGCGCCAGCCCACCCACACCTCGTCCCTCTCCAGGTGCGAGAGGGCCACCGGATCGAGCTGCAAGGCCAGCTCTGCGCCATTTTCGAGTTCGATCGTCAGGGAGGTGTGCGCACCCTTGAAGACGCGTTGGAGGATGCGCCCCCTCAGTGCGAACCGGTCCTTCGGCTGTTCCGCCACGCAGTAGAGCGCCTCGGGACGAAGCGCGACGGTCGCGCCGCTGCCGGCCGCCAGTTTCGTCCCGTTGAGGTCGGCGTGGATGATGCTTCCGTTCCAGTCGACGGCCGCGGTCGCTCCATCGTGGGAAAGCAGCTTGCCTTCGAGGAAATTGCTCTGGCCGATGAAGTTGGCGACGAAGCGGCTGCGCGGTCGGGAGTAAAGCTCGTTCGGGCCGCCCATCTGCTCGATCCTGCCTTTGTTCATCACCACGATGACGTCGGACATGGTCAGCGCCTCCTCCTGATCATGGGTGACGAAGATGAAGGTCTTGCCCGTGGTCCGCTGGATGGTTTTCAGTTCGATCTGCATCTGCTGGCGCAGCTTGGCGTCGAGCGCCGACAGGGGCTCGTCGAGCAGAAGCACGTTCGGGTCGGGGGCGAGCGCGCGCATCAGCGCGACGCGCTGGCGTTGGCCGCCCGAAAGCTGGTCGGGCATGCGATCGGCGAAATCCTGGAGCTTGACGAGGGCCAGCAGTTCCATCGTCCGCTTGTGGATCGCGTCCGAAGACAGCCCTTTCAATTCCAGCCCGAAAGCGATGTTGCGGCCGACGCTGAGGTGCGGAAAGAGCGCATAGTCCTGGAAGACGATGTTGACGTTGCGTCTGTTCGGCGGCAGATGCGAGATCGGCTTGCCTTCCAGATAGATCTCCCCCGACGAGGGCTGCTCGAAGCCGCCGAGCATCCTGAGCGTCGTAGACTTGCCGCAACCGGAGGGGCCGAGCAGCGTCACGAATTGTCCGGGTTCTACGGCGAGGTCCAGGTCATCGACCGCAGGCAATCCGCCGTAATATTTGTTGACGTTTTTGAATTGGACCACGGGCTGCATCGTCAGTTCCTTGAACGGCGGGTGAGGTGCTCGGCGTAGACGCCGACAGCGGCTGTCACGACCAGCACGATCGTGGCCATGGCGTTGATTTCCGGCGACATGCGCCCTGCACCTTCGCGAAGATCAGCATAGGGAGGGTAGGCTTGTAGCCGCCGAGGAAGAAGGTGCGGACGAAGTCGTCGATACTGGTGAGCACGCAGAAGATCATGCCGCCGAGGAGTGCCGGCATCAGGTACGGGATCGTGACCCTGAGGAAGGCCACGAACCGATCGGCGCCGAGATCTCGAGCCGCGTCGACCAGATTGGCCGGCATGGAACGCAGGCGCGTGAGCACCATGATCACCACGAAGGGCACCGCATGGACTGCATGCGACAGGATGATTGCCGCCGTGCCGGTCGGAATGTCGACGGTGCGGATGAAGATCCGCATGGAGATTGCGTTGATGAGGCCCGGAACGACTGCCGGCAGGCAGGCGAGTGCGAAGATGATCGCCTTGCCCCAAATGCCTTCGGTCGAGACCAGAAGCGCAATCCAGACGCCTATGACCGTCGCCGTCGCGGTCGTCGCGAGCGCTATCCCGATCGAATACAGCGAGGCTTCGATGAACTGCTTGTCGTTGAGCACCTGGGCATACCAGTTGAGCGTCCAGTCCGTGATCGGAAAGGCGACGAAGCTCGCATCCTTGAAGCTCATGGCCGTCATCAGCGCCAGCGGCAGCAGGAGATAGACCGCAAAAAGCCAATAGGCGGCGCCGAGGGCGGTTTTCGGGAGATCGGCGAAATAGGGTCGCATCGTGGCCTCCTTACATCAGCCGGACGGAACGGCCGCCGATCACCCGCATGAACAGGCCGACCGTCGACAGCGAGACCGCGAGCAGCAGCATGGCGAAGGCAGCACCCTCGGGCCATTTGTCGTTCGAGGAGTGGAAGAGCGTCGCGATCACTTCGGGGAAGATGACCGTATTCGGACCGCCGAGCAGGAGCGGTGCCGCGAAGACCCCGACGGAGGTGAGATAGACGAGGCTGCAGCCGGAGACGATGCCGTCCTTCGACAAGGGCAGGATCACGCGGCGGAAGCGCTGGAACGGGCCGGCGCCAAGGTCGGCCGCCGCATGAATGAGCGGTGTCGGTATCTTCTCGATGGCCGAATAGAGGGGCAGCAACATGTAGAGCGCCAGCAGATAGATGACGCCGAAGCTCAGCGAGAACGACGTGTAGAGCATCGGTATCGGCCGATCGATGAAGCCGAGTTCGCGCAGCGCCACGTTGACCGCGCCACGATTGGCGAGAAGCATGATGACGGAAAAGGTGCGGATCAGTTCTCCCGCCCAGAAGGGGATGAGCAGGAGCAGCAAGGCGCGCATGCGGTTCTTCGGCTGAACGATCTTCGCAACGTAGTAGGCGACCGGATAAACGATCACCAGGGTCGAGATCGTGACGACTGCCGCGAAGATGAGGCTGCGGATGAAGGGCATGAAATAGAGCTGGTCGGAGAAGAACAGTTCGTAATTGGCCAGCGTGTAGGCGGAGCCTCCGTCCGGTGCCTGCGGGTAGTCCGCCATGAAGCTGATCCGCCCCATCTGGAAGATCGGCCCGATGTGCAGCGCCGCGATCCAGAAGAGAGGGACGCCGGCAAGCAACGCCAGCCGGGCACGGCGGCTGTCCGCAAGGCGTCCGATAGTGTGGCGATAGAGACCCGAGCCGACGGCCTTGCCGATCCATCCGGCATAACGGGGCACCCGTAGAGAACCGGTGGATCGGGCTTGCATTGTGGTCGTATCTACCATTGTCGTCGTTCCTGGCTCAGGAAATGCTCTTTCTCACGGCCGGTCCAAGGACCGGCCGTGTCGGACGGGCTCGGCGATCGATCAGGCTGCCTTGATCTCGGCGACGGCCTTGTCGACCATCTCGTTTTTCATGTCGCGGTTGACCGAGCTGAAGAACTGGATGCGCTCGGTCTGTTCCTGCGGCAGGGTCATTGCCGCACGCTCCTTGTCGTTCAGCACCTTGTCCACGCCGTCGAACGCGGAGGCGAAGCCCGACTGCCGGCTCATGGCCGCGCCGATTTCCGGAGACGAGAGAATGGCGTCGAGGAAGGTATAAGCCGCATCCGTGTTCGGGCCGTTCTTCACCACGTTGAAGGAGTAGAGGAAACCATAGGTCCCCTCCTTCGGAACCGATATTTCGATCGGATGTCCGTCCATGATCAGCTTCGCCGCGGGGCCGGACCAGCTATGGGCGACATAGATGTCCTCGTTGACGAACATCTGCTGAACTTCGGAGCCGGCGTCGTAGTATTTGCGCACCATGTCCTTGTTCTGGATCAGGTAGTCGCGCGCCTTGTTGGTTGCGGCCTGCGCCTCCTCCGGCTTGCCTTCATAGGTGACGAAGTCACCGTCATTGCCCTGATAGCGCATGGTGATCTGGAGGAAATCGGAAATGATGTAGGACGTCAGGCCCTTGTATTCCTGATCGAACATGATGGCCCAGCTGTCGGAGGCCTTGGTATAATCCGTGTTGCGGGCGAGGCCCTCGAAGCCGGCCAAAAGCGGCACCCCGTAGACCGTGCCGTCGACGGTAAGCTGCGGCGCGCCCTTGTAGGCGGAGGCGAGCTTGTCCCAGTTCTTCAGGCGGGCGGTGTCGAGCGGCGTGAGCAGCTTGGAGCCGATGAACTGCGACAGACGATGGCCGGTGACCGTGACGATGTCCGTCGAGGGCGTCTCGCCTTCGGCGGACAGCACGTTGTACTGCTTGCCCTGGTCGTCCGTCAGGCGAATGCGCACTTCAATGCCCGTATCCTTCTGGAACTGGTCGATAAAGGACTGCGGAACGAACTTGTCATAGGTGGTGATGTTCACGACCTTGGACTGGGCAAATGCCGGGCGAATGATTGCCGGCGCTGCGAGGACGCCCGTGCCGGCGGCCAGAAGCTTCAGCGTGGAGCGGCGGGTTGCGGTAAAGTCTCTCATGTCATTCTCCTCTTTTGGTTCTAAGTTTCGTTGTTATGCAGTGGATACTTTCTCGGGATCTGGCAGAGCGATGTCGCGCGCTAGCGTGCGTCGGTCTGACCTCCTCCCAAGATCATTTCAGCGGCGCGATTGGCGTTGCGCGGGTCGTGAGCGGTAAATCCGGGGATGCAGGCGGAAGCGATCTGGATGATCGCTTGGATCAGTTCCCGGGAGCTGTCGGACAACGGCCGCGCGGCGGCCGAAAAGATCGCCCACGGGAAGGGAATGTCGACGTCGAGCGGACGGACCGCGATATTGGCCAGCTTCAAGCCGTAAGCTGTCGCAGGCTCGACGATTGCGACGCCGAGCCCCGTCGATGCGATCTGTACCGCATTGACCGAAACGCTGGTCGCGATAATCCTGGCCGGGCGGATATTTGCAGCCTCCAGAGCCATGTCCACGCGGCGGCGCAGGCGGAACGGATTGGCCATCGTAATGATGTTGCGTCCAGCAAGGTCGGCGATCGAAATCACTTCGCAGGCGGCAAGAGGATCATCCGGCGCCACGGCGGCAACGCAAGGTCCCTGAAACACACCGTGTACTTCCAGTCCCGGTTGGTCGGCCGGCAGAGATGTGACGCAGAAATCCGCCGTGCGGGCCAAGACCGATTGCACCGCCGCCTCTGCCGGCAGGCTGCGCAGATGGATGTTTCTCGGCAGCAGCTTTTCCGGCAACGCCGCGAGCGCCAAAGGGATGATGCCGCTGGCGAAAGCCGGGATCGCCACGATTTCGATCGGCTGCGGCTCCTTTTCCGCGATTGTCCTTGCCCGCTCCCGCAAATGGCCGATGCCGCTCAGGAACCGTTCAGCCTCCGCATGGAAAGCGATCCCTTTGTCACTCGGTGTGATCTTCGGGCCGTTGCGGTCGAAGAGCGCGAAGCCGACGGAGGTTTCGAGGTCCTGGATGAGGCGCGTGACCTGGGACTGGGAGCGATCGAGCAGCCGGGCGGCGGCGGTGATGCTACCGGTGGACATCACCGCAAGAAAGGCCTCGAGTTCCCGTATCTCCATGACGATCATGCGCCCTGTGCATTATAGCTGTATCATACTGCATAAAACGTATCTTAAGCGCCAGTGACAAAGGACAATTTTTCTTTTCGGTGCTATCCAGTGAAAAATCTGCGGTTTCCCGGCTGGATGCTTTCACGAAGAGCGGTGTCGGGCGACCTCGAGGGCAAGGCGGCAAACTCCACGCCATCTGTGAAAGGAAGACAGAACCACGATGCGTATCGGTATTCTCGGCGCCGGGGCGATCGCCTTCGGCATGGCGGCTTTTCTGGCGAAAGCCGGTCATCACCCCGTTCTGTGGTCTCCTTCGGGTGCGCGCACGCGCAGACTGGCCGGGGGGGAGCCGCTGACGGCGACGGGCGCAGTCGAGTTTTCCGGGCGGGTAGCGGTTGCCCGTGACGGCCGCGAGGCGGTCGCCGATGTCGACGCGGTCATCGTGGCCCTGCCGACCAATGGTCACCGCATGGCGTTCGATGCCGCGCTGCCGCACCTGAAGTCCGGCCAGCCCGTGATCGTCAGCTCGCACAGTTCCTTCGGCGCGCTCTACCTTTCGAAGCGGCTGGCCGAGCGCGGGGTTTCCCTGCCCATCATCGTCTGGGGCACGACTCTTCTGACCGGCCGCCAGCAGCCGGACGGCGCAAGCGTTTCCGTCAATACGGTCCGCCAGAAAATCGATGTTGCCACTTTGCCGAAGGCTGCCGCAGCCGAAGGGAAGGCGCTCTGCACTGAACTCTTCGGCGACCGCTTCGTCGAGCGCGACGGGCTTCTGGCCATTTCGCTTTCGAATCTCAACCCGCAGAACCACCTGGGCATTGCGCTTCTCAACCTGACCCGCATGGAGAAGGGCGAGAAATGGGGACAGGGCGAGCATGTGACCCCGGCTGTCGGACAATTGATCGAAGCGCTCGACGCGGAGCGTCTGAAGATCGCCGAAAGCTTCGGGCTATCGGTGAGAACCGTGCGCGAACATTTCTCCCTGTCCTTCCATGTGCCGATGGGCACGGTCTCGGACATGAACCAGCAGATGCACCTCGAGGGACGGGGCGGTTTCGGCCCGGCCACAGCCGACAGCCGGTACATCTACGAGGACGTGCCCTTCGGGCTCGTCCCCACCAGTGTTCTTGGAAGGATCGCCGGCCACCCCGCTGTTCTGCACGAAGCGGGAACGAGCCTGTTTTCCGCCGCAATGAACCGCAACCTTGCGGCCGATAACGACCTGTTGCCGGAGCTCGCGCTCGACAGTTTCTCGCCCGCCGCCCTCAAAGAGCTGTGCGACCGGGGTTTCGCGGCCTGACGGTGAGGAGGCGCGGGCCTACCTCACGATCAGAAAGGCCCCGCTGGCCAGCGCGAAGCTAAGCACGCCCAGGCGCAGGCCGCGGCCGCGAATATGGTCGTGCGTCAGCCGCGACAGAGCGCTTCCAAGGAGAACCGCCGGTGCGAGGTAGAGCGCGGCCAGTAGCTGGTCCGCTCCGAGACGCCCCGCAAAGGCGAGTATCACGAGCGACATGATTTCGCCCACGAAGAAGCACACCGCCACGGTTGCCCTGAGTATCGGCCCCTGGGCGTGCTGGTAGAGGAGAGCGAGCGGCGGGCCGCCAATGCCGGTCGCCGTTTCGGTCACGCCGGTGAACAATCCGACGCCGAGCGCGCTCGGGCGGCCCGGTTCGAAGGGTGGCGCGAAGAGTGCGGCGGCGGCGGCGATGACCGTAAACCAGCCGACGGCCAGGTCCAGCTGCTGGGTCGAGAGCGCGGCGAGCAGCCACACGCCGGCAAAGGTGCCTGCGAATCTGCCGAGCGTGATCCATTTCGCGCCGGACCAATCGACCGCCGACCGTTCCCGCCAGGCGACGTGGAAATTGAGCGGCAGCATCAGAAGGAGCAGCGTCACCGGCAGGAGATCGGGCCTCAGGATGCCGACGACCGGCGCCACGATCAGTGCGAAACCGATGCCGAGCGCACCCTGGATGAACGACGAGACGAAGGTTACGGCGCTCAGGATCGCAAAAAGGCCAAGGGTCATGCGAAATGCCCCAGCGCCCGATGCTCGGCCGACGGCTTGTGGACGCGCTGGATCGGCGCCCTTGCGATGGCATCGGCCGTGACCTCGCGCACCTCGGCAAGAAGCGCCCGTGCATCCCATCCGACCGGCCAGCCCTGCCAGAGACGGAGCTGCCCGGCGGTGAAGACCGCGTCGATCTGGTCGCGATTGCCGTAGCGCACGAGCTCCCACATGAGATCGTGGGAGGGGGTGAATTCAGGACGATCCAGGTCGACCAGAAGGAAATCGGCGGCAAGCCCCTTGCGGATCGCACCGGTCACTCCGGCGAGACCTGCGGCATCGGCTGCCTGTGCGGTTGCCCGGTCGATCCAGAGCCAGCCGCCGCCGCAGGAGGAGTCGCCTGTCGCAAGACCGAAGCCGGCACGTTGCAAGCCTTCGGCGGCATCCATCAGACGGAAGCCGTCGGCGCGCGTCCCGTCCGTCCCCAGTCCGAAGCGGATGCCGAGTGCGGCCATCTGCAGGGCGGGTGCGATGGCATTGCCCTTCCAGAGGCTCGCGACCGGATTGTAGGCGACCGCCGTGCCGCTGTCGCGCAACAGGTTCAGCTCGTGCGGCGTCACTAGCGTGGAATGGGCGATCAGCACATGCGGGCCGAGGGCGTCGAGATGGGCAAGATGCTCCAGCGGACGGCGGCCGTTTGCGACCAGCGAGCGCTCCACGGCAACGAGGTGTTCGTTGACATGGGTCTGGAATATCGCTCCCGCCTCGCGTGCCATCCGCGATACGTCGGCCAGCATATGATCGCTGGCTGCCTCCGGAATGGAAATGGCGAGCGAGGCATGAACGAGAGGGTCGCCCGCGAAGGCGGCCACGTGCCTGGCCGCATTTTTGAGGATCGTCGTGCGTTCGGGGACGAGGGCGGCTCCGCCGAGGTCGTTGCAGATCAAGCCTATGACGCTGCGAAGGCCCGTTTCCCGCGCCGCCCGTATCAGCGCATCGATATGGCCGGCTGAACGCGTGCCCGCATCGACGGCGGCGGTAAAGCCGCCGCGCAGGCACTCGAGCGCCGCAAGCTTTGCGGAAAGATAAACCATCCGTTCGTCAAGGCTGCCTTCGAGCGGCACCCATATCCGGCGAAAGATTTCGGAAGGCTCGCCGAAGACGAGCGATTTGCCGAGCGACTGGGTCAGATGCGTGTGTGTATCGATGAAGCCAGGCATCACCAGATGATGCGGCAGCTCGATCGGTATCAGATCGGGGTTCCGGCTGCCGACAAGCCCTGCGGCACCAATGTCCGTGAAGCGTCCGTCACGGACCACTACCCCAATTCCGGCTCGAGGCCCGTCCGGCAGAAGAGCCTTGCCGGGGTGAAGCAGGTAATCACCGCCGCCCGGTAACTTTTCGCGCAATTCCGTCACTTTTGTTTTCCCTTAAATTACAGCTTCGACGCTGGCTGCGGCCTTTTCGGCGTCGCCCGGAGCATTCCCGCTTTTCTCCGATCCGCGGAATGCTCTGATCCTTTGTTTTGCCGCTATTGCGGACGGAAAACCGCTGCGCACTTTTCCTGGAATTGCTCTAGAGGCAGGTGTTGAAAAAACGCGTTCACAATCACCGCCGTAATGGTTCCGGCCGCGAGGCCGTTGGCCAGGATCATCTGGCTCCATTGCGGGAACTGGCTGTAGACGCCCGGAACGAGGATCGGCAGAAGCCCCATGGAAAGCGCCGCCGCCAGGGTGAACATCGGGCCGTGCTCGCGCAGATCCACGCGACGCAGAAGATCGATCCCGATCACGCCGATGATGGAGAACACGATCACGGCCGTTCCACCGACGACGGGCCCAGGCAGGGCATTCGCCAGACGGCCGATCGGCGCAAACAGGGCGATGAGGACGAGGATCACGCCGGCCGCTGCGGTGACGTAGCGGGACTTGACGTTGGTTGCCCGGACGATTCCCACGTTTTCACCGCTGGTGATGATAAGCGAGGTTCCGAACAGGCCGCCCACGAGCGAGGCGACGGCGTCACCGCGGATGGTTGCGGGCACGATCGCGTGAGCGTCGCCCCGACGTCCGACGATCTCGGCGGTGGCGATGGTCTGCCCCGTCGCTTCGGCCATGGATATGATGGAAAACACGATCAGCGGAAGAGCGGCGAAAAAGTCGAACTTCGGCATTCCGAACGGAAGAAGCTGGGGCACCGCAATCACCGGTCCGTCGAAAATGCCGGAAAGGTCCATATACCCGGCTCCGATGGCGATGGCCGAACCCGCGATGAGGCCGAGCATCACCGAGATGCGCTGAAGCGTGCCCGTGAAAACTCTTGCAAAGATTACCGTCAGCGCGATCGTCGCAAGGGCAAGCCCGATATTCATCGGATCGGCGAAGCCTTCGCTCCCCTGCTTGCCGGTGATCGTTCCGCCGTAGATGCGCACGAGGTTCACCGATACGAGAAGGAGCATCGTCCCGACCACGATGGGCGGAAAATAGCGCAGCAGCCGCCGGAATACCGGCAGCGCCAGGAAGTAGAAGCCTGCCGTGAGGATCACCGCGCCGACGGCGGTCTGCACGTCGGTCTGCTGGGCGATGGCCAGAAAGATCGCGATCGGTGCGCCGCCCGGCACCATGATGAACGGCAGCCGCGCGCCGAAACCTGCCGGCCCGAAACTCTGCAGGATGGTTCCCAGCCCGCAGATCAGAAATGTCGCGCTGATCAGCGATACCGTCAGAGCGTCGGAAAAACCGAGCGCCTTGCTTACGAGAAATACGGCGGTAATCGGCGAAGCAGCCATCACCAGCACATGCTGAAGACCGAACAGAACCAGGCTGCGCGGCGGCAGCACTTCGTCCGTCGGGTCGATAGAATCGATTTTGTTCCCGGTCATTTGATCTCCTCCACGCCAGCCTCTCTCCTGCCGGCAATGCAAATCGTTTTGCATACGATGTGATAGCACGTTTTTTCTCTCTAGCAAATCGATTTGTAAAAACCGTTACGCAATGCCATCATTCGGACCGGTTCATGGACGGGGTGTTCGGATGGCAAGATCGACGATCGTGGAATTGGCGAAGGCGGCAGGCGTGTCGCCGACCACGGTTTCACACGCCTTCAGCGGACGGCGCTATGTAGACCCCGAGACGAAAGCCAGAATCGTGGCCCTGGCCGACAAGATGGGTTACCGGGCCAATCCTCGGGCCCGCAGGCTCAGAACGGGCGGCGCGGGGATCATCGCCTTGGCATCGTCGATGCCCTTTGCGGTCGCTGCGGGCCCTGCGAGACTGGGCTTCCTGATGGAGATCGCTGCCGCTGCTGCGGTTACGGCTCTTTCGCGGCATCTCGCCCTCTGCCTGGTGCCGCCTTTGGAGCCCGACTCCAACCTCGACGCGCTGGAAGTCGACGGCGCCATAATCGTTGAACCCATGGTCGAAGACCGGCTGCTGGATTTCTTCTCGGCCCGCGGTGTGCCCGTTGTCTCGATCGGCCGGGCGCCGGGGAGGAAGGACATTCCGTCGGTGGATATCCAGAGCACGGCGACGGCCCGGCTGATGCTCGAGCACCTTGGCGCGCATAGCCGCCGCGTCGGCCTGATCACCGGCGCGCAGCGGCGCAATTCCTACATCGAGACCGAAGCTGCCTATGCGGCTTTCGCCGCAGAGAGAGGATTTTCACCCATAGCATTGCGCATCGACGAAAGCGGCGGCGAATCCGAGGCAGCCGCAGCCGCCGAAAGGCTCCTTCGAAGCAATCCGGGTATCGACGCGTTATGCGTGCCCGTCGACGCTTTCGCCAGGGGCGTGCTCGATGCCGCCCGGTTGCTCGGCCGTCCCGTTCCGCATGGGTTACGACTGGCGACGCGATACGACGGCATGCGGGCAAAACTCGCGACGCCGCCATTGACCGCTGTCAACCTGCATCTGGATCAGGTCGCGGAAGCGGCGATCGACCTGCTGATCGCAGCAATGGAGGGCAAGGAGCCCCAACGGCACGCGATCGCCCCGCCGCTACTGGTCGCGCGTGAATCCTCGGCGGCATGACTGCCGCCTATTTGCGGGCGGTCCCCGGCAGACCGGCTCCGCTGCGACCGGCCTTTTTGCGCGCGAACTGCAAGCCGGCAATTCCCGCGGCCACAGCCAGCGCGAGACCCACCGGGATGGCGCTTGACGGTTGATCGGCTTTTCTCAGCACCGCAACGATGTCGAAGCCGACATCGAGGCCGATGCGCTTGGCATAGGAGCCGAAGTCGACATTGCTGATCATCAGACTGTCGCCCGCCGGTGTGACCGTAAGCCCGATCGATTGCAGCCGTTTAAGCGGCTCGCCGGGCTCACCGAGCGGCACGTTGACGGTCTTGCGAACCTCGTCGCCCATCAGGTCGAAGCCCTGAACCACGAAGTTGATCCGGCCCTTGGCCGGAGCCTCCTCGACAGCCCGCAGGAACTCGGAGGCGGGCAGTTCCTCATAGGGAGGCGAGACCTGGTTGAGCCACCAATCGGGGCGGAACAGCGTGAAACACACGAGCAGCAGCACCGCGCTCTCCCACAACCGGCTTTTTGTCACGAACCAGTTCATAGTCGCGGCGGAGAAAATGAGGATCGCAGCGAGCGATACGGCCGCGACCCAGATCGTATGCGCCCAGGTGTCGACGCCGATCAGCAGGATCGCCGGATTAAATATGAAGACGAACGGCAGGATCGCGGTGCGCAGCGAATAGAGCGCCCCCTGAAAGCCGGTGGCGATCGGGTCTTCCTTGGAAATCGCCGCTGCGGCGAAGGAAGCCAGCCCGACCGGCGGCGTGATGTCGGCCATGATCCCGAAATAGAAAACGAAGAGGTGAACTGCGATGAGCGGGATGGCGAGGCCCGCCTGCGAGCCGAGCTCGACGACGACCGGCGCCATCAGGGTGGCCACCAGGATGTAATTGGCGGTGGTCGGAATTCCCATGCCGAGCACCAGGCTGATCGCGGCAATGAGGATCAGCATCATGATGACGTTGCCGCCCGAAATGAACTCGACGAGCTCGGTCATCATCAGGCCGAGGCCCGTGAGCGTGATCGTTCCGACGACGATACCGGCGGTGGCGGTGGCGACCGCGATGCCGATCATGTTGCGGGCGCCAAGCGCCAGGCCATCGGTCAGGTCCCAGGCAGCGGCGCGGACCGAGCCTGCAACATTCTCCTTGCGGAAGATCGCCATCAGCGGCTTGCGGGTGGCGACAATGGCGATGATCGTCAGCGTTGCCCAGAACGCCGACAGCCCGGGCGAAAGCTGCTCGACCATGAGGCACCAGAGCAGGACGACGATGGGGATGAGGAAATCCAGCCCGGTCCGCGTCACATCCCATGCTCTGGGCAGTTCCAGGATCGGCGCATCGGGATCGTCGAGCTCCAGGTCCGGATAACGCGACGAATACCAGATCGTCGCGATGTAGAGCGCCACGCCGGCGACCGAGAGCAGCAAAGGGGCGCTTGCTCCGAATGCGGCCCGGATGGCAATGATTCCGTAATAGAGAAGGCAGATTGCAAGCACGCTGCCGGCAAGTCCGATCCCCATGCGGAGCCATCGCTCGCGCATCGGAGTCGGACGCTGGGGGATCGGCTGCATGTTCAGCTTCACCGCCTCCAGATGCACCATATAGAGAAGCGCTATGTAGGAGAAGACTGCGGGCAGCAGGGCATGCTTGACGATTTCCGAGTAGGGAATGCCGACATATTCGACCATCAGAAATGCGGCGGCGCCCATGACGGGGGGCATGATCTGGCCGTTTATCGAGGCCGTAGCTTCGATCGCGCCGGCCTTCACGCCGGAAAGCCCGGTGCGCTTCATCAGCGGAATGGTGAAGATGCCGCCCGACACGACGTTGGAGACCGACGAGCCGGAAACGACGCCGTTCAAGGCCGATGAGACGACCGCCACCTTGGCCGGGCCGCCGCGCAGATGTCCGAGCAGCGCGATGGAGATCTGCATCATCCAGTTGCCGGCACCGGCCTTCTCAAGCAGCGTTCCGAAAAGCACGAAGAGGAAAACGAAACTCGTCGACACGCCGAGCGCAATGCCGAAAACGCCCTCCGTCGTCAGCCATTGATGGTTGATGAACTTCACCAGCGAAGCGCCGCGATGCTGGATGACGTCGGGCATGTACTGGCCGGCGAAGGTGTAGAAGATGAAGACGCCGGCGACGAACACCATCGGCAGACCGAGCGCGCGACGCGTGGCCTCGAGGAGGAGCAGGATGCCTGCGGTGCCGGTGACGAGATCGAGCGTCGAGGGCTGGCCGGGCCGTCCGGCAAGCTCGCCATAAAAGAGGAACAGATAGGCGCCCGCGAAGGCGCCGAGCGCCGCGAGCACCCAATCGGCGAGCGGCACGCGGTCGCGCGGCGAACTTTTCAGCGCGGGATAGGCAAGGAAGGTCAGGAACAGCGCGAAGCCGAGATGGATGGCGCGGGCTTCGGTATCGTTGAGGATGCCGAAGCCGAAGACGAAGGGCAGGGGTGACGCGTACCAAAGCTGAAACAGTGACCAGGCCACAGCGGTGCAGAGCAATATCTGCCCGGTCAATCCTTTGGCGTTGCGACCGCCGGTATCCGCTTCGGCGACCAGTTGCTCGAGGTCGACATCGACCTTCCGTTGTTGAAGTTCGCTCGTGACACCCTCCCATGCCGATATTGCCGGCGAGCCGACTCTGGCCCGCCGGTTGACGTCAGACGGCGAAGCTTACTTCAACCAGCCCTTTTCCTTGTAGTATTTTTCCGCACCCGGATGCAGTGGTGCCGAGAGGCCGTCCTTGATCATCTTGGCGGGCTCGAGATTTGCGAAAGCCGGGTGCAGCGACTTGAACTCGTCAAAATTCTCGAAAACCGCTTTCGTCAGCGCGTAGACGCTCTCTTCCGGAACATTGGCGGAGGTGACCAGTGTCGCCAGAACGCCGAATGTTTCCGTGTCTTGCGGATTGTTGTTGTAGAGGCCGCCCGGAATGGTCGCCTTGGCGTAATAGGGATTGTCGGCGACCAGCTTGTCGACGACTTCGCCGGTGAGCGGCACCAGCTTCGCCGCACAGGTCGTGGTCGGATCCTGAATATTGGCGGAGGGGTGTCCGACGCCGTAGAAGAAGCCGTCGATCTTGCCGTCGCAGAGCGCCGGGCCATGCTCGTCCGCCTTGAGTTCGGATGCGAGCGAGAAGTCTGCGAGCGTCCAGCCCATGGCGCCGAGCAGGCGCTCCATGGAAGCGCGCGTTCCCGAACCCGGATTGCCGACATTGAAGCGCTTGCCCTTGAGGTCTTCGAACTTCGTTACGCCGGCGTTCGGGTGAGCCAGCACGGTGAACGGCTCCGGATGAATCGAGAAGACCGCCCTGAGGTCGGCATGCGGGCCGCCCTCCTTGAACGATTCCTCGCCCTTCATGGCGTTGTACTGGACGTCGGACTGCGCCATGCCGAAGTCGAGCTCGCCCTCCTTGATCGTGTTCACGTTGAACGCCGATCCGCCGGTGGATTCGACCGAACAGCGGATGCCGTGCGTCTTGCGGTCCTTGTTCAGAAGCCGGCAGATGGCGCCGCCCGCGGCATAATAGACGCCGGTAACGCCGCCGGTTCCGATCGTCACGAATTTCTGCTGCGCCGCGGCGCTGCCCGAGAAAAACAGTGCTGCCGAGAGAGCGGCGATTTGCGCTCCGCGCATGGTAATCCGTTCATGTTTCATCAATTTCTCCCATAATTCTTCGCGTGCCACTGAGCCGTCCCGAGATCTATGCCTGCAGCGCCACGCGTCCAACCGGACGCGCAAAGGTCGCAGCGGCAGTTTGTATTACACGCAGAAGGGCACGTCAGCGCATGTTACGATCGATGCGCTTTATCAAGCAAGGGGAATACTTTGCAAACCGGCGGTCGGAATAACCGGCGATCGGAACAGCCGGATGTCCCGTCACCGTGGCGCCTTCGCGGATGCCGATAATTGGGGAACCAAGCAAGGCGCCGGATGTTTTCTTCCTTCAAACGGGAGCAGCGCCATGGCGACGATACGATATGAAATTGTGGAACACGATGGGGGCTGGGCGTACAAGGTAGACGACGTCTTTTCCGAAACCTTCCCCACCCATGACGATGCGCTGGCCGCAGCCGAGATCGCGGCGCGCCATCATGAGCTTCCCGGCTCAACCGAGGCCATCGAATTCCAGGATCCCGCCGGCCATTGGCATTCGCAAGTCGCCTCCGGCTTCGATCGCCCGCACACGAGAGTCGTCGATACGCTGGATGCCCGGTACGCGGCCGAACGTCCGATTACCGCCGAGCCTCGCCGTCCTCTCCAAACCATTCTGCTGCTTGCCGGACTCGGCCTGGCGATCGGATATTTTCTTCGTCGGCATTGAATGAGGTGAGCGCCGCAGCCCGCAGGCGCGGCGAAGAGGTGGCGCCGCGCTGCTGCGTGCGCCAAAGCCCGGTCGCCTACTGCGCGCCCGCGCGGTTCTCTTGACTCTTGTGGTATAGCACCTTAACAATCACACCATGAGCACACTCGCCGTCCGCAAGAAGCTTTCCGACGAAGTCCGGTTGAAACTGGAGGAGATGATCCGCGACGAGATCTATCCCCTGGGGACGACGCTTCCTTCCGAGCGAGACCTGATGGAATTGTTCGGGGTCGGGCGGCCTTCGATCCGCGAGGCGCTCTATGCCCTCGAGCGCATGGGGCTGGTGAAGGTCAGCACGGGCGAGCGTGCCAAAGTCACGCGGCCGACGCCGGATCACTTCCTGTCTTCGCTTGCAGGCGCCGCGCGCATGCTGCTCGGGCGCCCGGAGGGTGTGGCCAATTTCGAGCAGGCGCGCCTGTTCCTTGAAGAGGGATGCGCGCGCCATCTTGCGGCCCATGCGACAGCGGAGCAGATCGAGGCGATCGACGCCGCGCTGGCGCGCAACGAGGCCGCGATCGGCAAGGCTCGCGCCTTTGCTGCCAGCGATGTCGCCTTTCACCGCACGCTGACCCAGATGGTTTCGAACCCCATTTTCGTGGCGGTCCACGATGCGTTCGTGGATTGGCTGATCGGTCAGCGGCCTCTGCCGGCCAGGCCGGAGATTTCCAACCGGGAGAGTTTCGAGGAGCACGTGGTGATCGTGGAGGCCATCCGCGCCCGCGATCCCGAGCGTGCCGGACGGGTCATGCGCGAGCACCTGGAGAGTGCGGCGCGCAAATACAGGCAAACGAGCCCATAGCATCGGGCCGATAATGGGAGGAGCAACAATGAAAACGGGACTGATTTCGCTCGCGCTTGCGGGCCTGCTGATGGCGTCGCAAACCATGGCTCAAGAGGCGCGCACATTGCGCCTGGGGATGCAGGGAACTGCCGGGGACCCGCAATTCGAGGGCGTCACCGAGGCTGCGCGTATCATCAAGGAAAAATCGGGCGGCCGGCTGACGCTGGAAATCTTCCCGAATTCTCAGCTCGGCACATTCACCGAGATGATGGAGCAGGTGACGCTCGGCGAGCTCGACTTCACACTGAATCCGTTCGGCGGCATGGACGCCTGGGTTCCACGGGCCGTGTTGGCGAGCACCGCCTATGTCGTTGGCGACTTCGATCATCTTCAGAAGATCATCGCTTCCGACTGGGGCAAGGGGATCGTCGACGAGATGCGCACCGAGCACAAGTGGCGCATGGTCGACTCCTGGTACTTCGGAACGCGGCACACGACGGCAAAGAAACCGATCGAAAAGCCTGCCGATTTCGCGGGCATGAAGCTGCGCGTCCCGAACTCCGCGCCGCTTCTTACCTGGGCCAAGGCGATGGGCGCGAGCCCCACGCCGGTCGCATTCGCCGAGGTCTATCTTGCGCTCCAGACCAATCAGGTGGACGGCCAGGAAAACCCGCTTCCCATCATCGACTCGATGAAATTCACCGAGGTGCAGTCCCATGTTTCCTTGACCGGGCATCTGGTGCAGGACCAGGTCATCCTCATGTCGGAAGACACGTGGAATGCGCTCGAGCCCGCCGATCAGAAGGTCGTGATGGAGGCATTCGAGGCGGGCGGCGCCCTCAACGACAAGCTGGTGAGCGACAAGGAAGCAAACCTCGTCAGCGATTTCCGCGAGCGCGGCATCACCGTGGTGGAGCCCGACAAGGCGGCGTTCCAGGAGGCGATGAAGCCCGTCTATGCCGATCTCGACGCAAAGTTCGGTGCTGACACAGTGAAGACGCTGCTCGATCTCCGTTAACCACCCGCAGGCGCGGCCACAGTCTGACCGCGCCCTCCATTCCGGGGAGTTCACAATGGCCAATCCAAGCCGCTGGCGAAGCTTTGCCCATTTCGAAGAGACATTGGCCGCGATCCTGCTGGTCTTCGCCTTCGTCGTGATCGCACTGCAGATCGTCACCCGTTTCGTCTTCCATGATCCGATGTTCTGGACGGAGGAGGCTGCGCGTTATGCCTTCGTCTGGCTGGTGGCGCTTGGCGCGGCAGAAGGCGTCACCTCACGGACGCATATCACCATGGATATCATGCCGCGGATGCTCCCGGAGCGGGCGCAGCTCTTTCTGCGGCTCCTTCTGGATGTCCTGGTGCTCACCGCGCTGCTCGTTCTCGTTTACTACGGTTTCTTCGGGGCCGTGCGCGCCCACAAGGTGATGTCGATCGCGATCGCCGTTCCGGAGTCGTGGCTTTACGGCGCCTTGCCCGTATTCGGCCTGCTCGCGTCCGTTCGGATCATGCTTGTCATGGCGCGGGATGTCCGGCTGCTTTTCGGCGGCCGCCGTCCATCGGTTGACGCCCCGTTCGAAAGGTATCTCTAGATGGCGACGCTCTTCGGCGGATGGTTTGCCCTTCTGATTGCCGGCATGCCGGTTGGATTCACGCTGATCGTGGCTGCGCTCGCCTATATGCTTTGGCAGGGAACGGGCCTGAACTTTGCCGGCCAGCGCATGATCGCCGGTCTCAACAGCTTTCCGCTGCTTGCGGTCCCCTTTTTCATCCTCACCGCACAATTGATGAATCTGTCGGGGGTGACCGAGCGCATTTTCGACTTCGCCAAGGCGCTTGTCGGCCATATCAGGGGCGGGCTCGGCCATGTGAACATCATGGCGAGCGTGCTGTTTTCCGGCATGTCCGGCTCTGCCGTCGCCGATGCCGCCGGCCTTGGTCAGCTTGAGATCAAGGCCATGCGCGACGCCGGCTATGACGAGCAGTTTTCCGGTTCGATCACCGCCGCATCGGCAATCATAGGGCCGCTCATCCCGCCCTCCATTCCCCTCGTGGTCTATGGCGTGATCGCCAATACCTCGATAGGAGGCCTTTTTCTCGGAGGGATCGTACCGGGACTTCTTTGTGCGGCCTCGCTCATGATCATGGTCTACGTGATCGCCTGGCGCCGGAACTATGCGACCGCGCAGCGCGCCGGCTTTCGCCGGGTATGGTCCACCTTCTGGCATGCGCTGCTTCCGCTCATCACGCCCTTCATCATCATCGGCGGCATCTTTGCAGGGGTGTTCTCGCCGACCGAGGCTGCGGTGGTCGCGGCCAGCTATGCCCTCTTCCTCGGTGTCGTGGTCTACCGTGAAATCACCCTTGCCAAACTCGTGACCGTTCTGCGCGAGACTGTCAGCCATACGGCTGCCGTCGGACTTCTCATCATGGGCGTGTCGTTATTCGGCTACGTGATCGCACGCGAGCAGGTACCCCAGCACGTCGCCACGTTCTTCCTCACTTATGCGCACGACCCCCTGACATTTCTGATCCTCGTCAACCTCATGCTGCTTGCACTCGGGACCTTTATCGAGGCGCTGGCAATCCTGCTGCTCATCGTCCCCGTGCTGGTCCCGACCGCACTCCAATTCGGGGTGGATCCCGTCCATTTCGGCGTCATGGTCGTGTTCAACCTGATGATCGGCATATTGACGCCGCCTATGGGCGTGGCGCTCTTCGTCGTCTCCAAGGTCGCCGACATCCCCTTCGGCGTGCTCGCACGCGGTATCCTGCCACTTCTTGTTCCGCTCATCGTCGTCCTGGTGCTGATCATCGTCTTTCCGGCACTCGTCACCTTCATACCCGACCAGATGCTCGGAGCCGCCCGATGAGCCTGCAGGCGAAGCCCCCCGAAGGCATATGGGGAGCAGTACTCCTGCCGGTCGGCCGGCGAGGGGAAATCGAATGGTCCGCTTTGGACGAGCAGCTTTCCGCTTTTCTCGAAAGCGGAATTCAGGGCGTCTACACCAACGGCACCGCGGGCGAATTCCATAGCCAGACGGAGGACGAATTCGACCGGTTGAGCCAACTGGTAGCCGAGTTTTGCTGTTCCGCCGCCCTGCCGTTCCAGATCGGCGTTTCCCATTCGAATGGGCGGGTCGCGCGCGAACGCCTGGCCCGCGTCGCCTCTCTGCAACCCGATGCCGTTCAGATCACCCTGCCGGACTGGTGGGCGCCGAGCTATGACGAGGCGGAGGACTTTTTCGTCGGCATGGCGGCAACGGCGCCCGACATTCCGATGATCCTCTATAACCCGCCTCATGCCAAGCGCCGGCTGAACCTTGACGAGATCGCAAGGCTAAAGACCGGGCTCCCCATGCTCATCGGGGCCAAACTGCCGGGCGGCGACGAAATCTGGTACGAGGAGCTTCGTCGCAAGCTGCCGGATCTCGCCGTCTTCATTCCCGGACATTTCATGGCGAGCGGCTGCCTCGCGGGCGGCCGCGGCTCCTATTCAAATGTTGCCTGCCTGAGCCCCGCCGGCGCCGTCAGGTGGTGGCGTCAGCTTCGGGAGGATCCGGCGGGCGCTCTTGCCTTCGAGGCCCGCGTCGTCGCCTTCATGAACGAGCATGTCCGGCCGCTTGCCGCGCGCTATGGCCTTTCCAACGCCGCGCTCGACAAGGCGATGGCCGCAGCCGGCCGCTGGTGCCCAATCGGGCCGGAGTTGCTCTGGCCCTATAGTTCCGCCCCCGGTGAAGCGGTGATCGAGCTTGGCACCGCTGCCCGCCGCCAATTGCCCGAGCTTTTTTCCACGAGTCAGTGAAAGCGATCATAAGATGAAACTCGAAGGGATCTATTCGGCCCTCCTTACCCCGTTTTCCGCAGACGAAAGCATCGACCGGCAGGCCGTCGGCGCGCTCGTCGATTTTCAGGTCCGGCTCGGCATCGACGGAGTCTATGTCGGCGGCAGCTCCGGCGAAGCGATGCTGCAGTCGCTCGACGAGCGCGCGGACTACCTCTCCGACGTTGCCGCCGCCGCGTCCGGCCGCCTGAAGCTGATCGCTCATGTAGGCACGATCGCAACGAGAGATGCGCTGAGGCTTTCGCAGCATGCGGCCAAATCGGGCTACCAGGCGATCTCGGCCATCCCGCCCTTCTACTACGACTTCTCCCGGCCCGAAGTCATGGCGCATTACCGGGAGCTGGCCGATGCATCGGCCCTGCCTTTGATCGTCTATAACTTCCCCGCCCGCACCAGCGGCTTCACCTTGCCGGAACTTGTCGAGCTTCTCTCGCATCCCAACATCATCGGCATCAAGCATACGTCGAGCGACATGTTCCAGCTCGAACGCATCCGGCATGCAGTGCCCCACGCCATTGTCTACAATGGCTATGATGAAATGTGCCTGGCCGGTTTCGCGATGGGTGCTCAGGGCGCGATAGGCACCACCTATAATTTCATGGGAGATCTGTTCGTCGCGCTCAGGTCCTGCGTAGCGGCTGGGCGGATCGAGGAGGCCCGGCGGCTGCAGGCCATGGCGAACCGCGTGATCCAGGTGCTGATCAAGGTCGGCGTCATGCCGGGGTCCAAGGCGCTGCTCGGCATCATGGGGCTTCCCGGAGGCCCCTCGAGACGCCCCTTCCGGAAGGTCGAAGAGACGGATCTTGCGGCGCTTCGCGAAGCCGTGGCGCCGGTCCTCGCCTGGCGCGAGAGCACATCCGGGAAAAGCGTGTAACGGACTCCGTCCGAAAGTGTGCAGTTCAAACGGTTAAAGCGTTTCAGTGTTTGGTGAAACACTGAAACGTCCAACTCTGCGCGGGCAACCGACTGCAATGGAATGTCGCCACCCAAAGGCCGCAATCCTGTGCAGTGTATGAGCAACCGTTCGCGTCCTTCTGCGTAGCCATTCCTCCTTACGGCCAATCATCCCGGTTTCTTGTCAACGGCGAGTTGGAAAGCGCACGCGTCGTCGCAGGATGCACTTCGCAGGCTATTCGGCGGACACGGAGTTTTGAGTGGACGGGTGGGGTTGGTCCAATAAAGATGCGCGTAAAGACTGTCGAGGCTCGTGATGGAACGTAAACTCGCAGCAATCGTAGCTGGCGATATCGTCGGCTATACCCGCCTGATGTCCGAGGATGAATCCTCGACCTATGCCGCCCTGCGGGCGACTTTCAGCGGACTGATCATACCTTCGGTCGAGAAGCACGGCGGCCGCACCTTCAAGACGACGGGGGACGGTTTTCTCGCAACGTTTCCAAGCGTCAACGAGGCGCTCGATGCGGCGATCGAAATCCAGAACGGATTTTCCGAGCAGCCCTTCGACATGCGCCTCGGCATCAACCTCGGCGACGTCATAGAAGCCGACGGCGACATGTTCGGCGACGGCGTGAACGTCGCGTCGCGGCTCGAGGCGATGGCCGAGCCGGGCGGCATTTTCGTGAGCGAGGCGGTGGTCCGCAGCGCTGACCGGAACCGCAGCAAGCTCTTCTATAGCATCGGCCGGAGGCAGGCGAAGAACATTCCCGAGCCGCTCGCCGTCTACGCGGTGCGGCTCGATGCGGGCGAAAAGAGCCGTCGCGGCTGGATCGGGCGGATCGTCCGTGGCCGGCGCGCGGCGTTGCCCTACGCTATCGGGGCCGCGGCCCTCGTCCTCGCCGCTGCCGCAACGCAGGCGCCGGAGGTAAGAGCCGTCAGCGCCGAGCTGGCCGGCAGTCTCGCGCGTCTAGCGGGCGGCGAACTTGCCGATGCGAGGCCGACGGTCGCGGTGCTGCCTTTCGATAATATGAGCGGCGATGCCGAACAGAGCTATTTCGCCGACGGGCTTACCGAGGACATAATCGCCAATCTGGCGCGAAACCCCGAGCTTCAGGTGATTGCCCGCAATTCGACCTTCGCCCTGCGCGGTCAGGCAGAAGACATCCGCCTGATCGGCGAAAGGCTTGGTGCCGGCTATGTGGTCGAAGGCAGTGCCCGGCGCGCCGGGGACCAGCTTCGCGTGGTGGCGCAGCTGATCGATGCGCGCAGCGGTGCGCATCTCTGGTCGCGCAGTTACGACCGCCGGGTCGAGGACATATTTGCGGTCCAGACCGACCTGACGGCCGAAATCGTCTCGCATCTGGTTTCCTATGTGCGCGAGTCGGAAGTCTCGAATGCGGCGGAACGGCCGACCGAAAACCTCCAGGCCTACGACCTCGTCCTGAAGGCCCGTGACCGCTACAAGCACGGTTCGAGGGATGCCGAGGCGCTCATCGCTGCGCGGGCGCTCCTTCATCAGGCCCTCGAGCTCGATCCCGGTTACGCCGCGGCGCGCGCCAGTCTGGGGATGACTTATATCGTCGACTTCGTGCAGAACCTCAGCGGCAGGGCGACGACGACCGATGTGGAAACCGGCCTCAGCGAGGCACGCCAGGCAGTCCGCCTCGATCCGAATCTCGCTGTCGGCTACCAGGTCCTCAGCTTCGGCCTTTCGGCCACTGGCGATTATCCCGGCGCCATGCAGGCGGCACAAAGGGCCGTCGAACTCAATCCGAACGACCCGGACAGCCTGATGGCGCTGGCAAAGGCGCAGGTTCGGTTCGGCAGCTATGACGAGGCGGTGCAAAACGCCGAGCGGGCGCGCCGGCTGCATCCCATGGCGCCGGAATATTATACCTATGTCTACGGGCAAGCGCTCTATGCTGCCGGCCGTCTCGATGAGGCCGACGAGGTCTTGCGGGAATGCCTGATCCGTGCGCCGCAGGAGGCGGATTGCCTGCTGATACGGACGGCGGTTCTGAGCCAGCGGGGAGACGTTGAGGGAGCGCAGCGCACAATGGCGCGCCTGACCGAAGTGGACCCCGAATTCTCGCTCGCAAGCGAGCGCTCCATGCGCCGCTTCGGCGACTCCGCGCTCATGGAGCAATTCCTCTCCCGGCTCGCCGAGGCAAACGCTCCGGACGTGACGAGCGGGTTTCCACACCTGCGCACGCAATCATAGACCTGATGGCGCACGGCCGCCTGGTTTTCAGGTCGATCCCGAAATGATTTCAGCTGAAACCACAGGAAACCGTTCGGCGTCAAAACACGGCAAGATACCGAAGCAACGACAGGATGCCGATAATGATGACGATGGCCTGGACGATCTGCTTGGTGCGCCCATCCAAAGGCAGCCGGTTGACGAGGTAGAGAACCAGAATGACGACTAAAAACGTGATCAGAATGCTGATCAATACCGACATGTTGCGCGCCCTATTCGTTGAATAGCCCTGTTCATCGTACAACTATGGGAGGCGAAGTGGAAGAGCGGACGCCGTTGCCAGGCAGCAGAGGGGCATCTACCTGGCATTCGGAAACGGCGATTGGAAGTCTCTGGAGCCGGGCAAGGATTACCCTATTGAGATCCAGTTCGATCGCAATCCCGTCTGGAACGCCACCGCGCAAGCCATTGATTTCGGCGGCGTCAATTTTCTCTCCGTATTCACGACCGACGTGAACTTCGCCGAGGAGTTCAGTCGAAAGTTGGGAATGCGAACGACGTTCAACGGCCGCGAAGTAGCCGCCCTCGCTCTGAAGGGGTCGGCGCTCGCCGTGTCCGAAATGCTGGCCTGCCAGGAGACGGTCGATGCCGCCGCTGCCGCGCAGAAGACGCCCCAACCCCCGAAAGATCCGTTTGAAGCGGCTCCCGACAGAAAGAACGCCAACGATCCGTTCGAACTCTAAACCTGAGCACTTTCGGACGGAAAATTGTAATACAGTTCCCTGGTCCAAGCCGGCGGTTGCGCCCCTTCGCACCACACCGCAGGCGGGGTATCCGCTTCGTCAGGGTGCGGCTCAAGCGATTGCGGCCGCAGAACGGCTGCGTTACGGCGGCCGCAATCCAGAAGATTGGTGCGGGGGCTGGAATCGCGCCGTATCCGCACCGATATTAAGTCATCATCAACAAAGCCACTTTGATTAGAGGGTCAAAGGAAATGTCGGTGCGCTTCTCGGATCTCGCCATTGACGACGACGAAATCTTGATGTTGCGACGTGTTCACGTTTATGCCTGCTCTTCCAGGGAGCTGGAGCCGGAAAGTGAGCACGGTGCGGAGTTGGGAAAGATGCTGTTCCACCTTTACCGGCAGGGCGTGAGGAGCGAACTCGCGCTGATGCAGATGTTGACGACGGGTGAGGCCCCGCCGGCACCGGAAGCGGGTTAGGGCACTTCCCGGGATCGCGTGTAACGAAGCAGTGACACGCTCAAGATCACGATGTTTTTAGCTCGGGTCGACCTAAAAACATGAACGTGATCGATTCCAAGAAGAGCGGGATGCGGGCGGAACCGCGCACACTTATCCTTATCCCGCTCTAACCCTGGCGCAGGGTTTGGGCCATCGCACGAATGATCAGGACGGCCGAGGCGGCGCCGGGATCCATGTGCCCGAGGGAGCGTTCTCCAACCCGGGCGGCACGGCCTTTCGTCGCCACCATGGAACGCGTCGCGCTGGCGCCATTCTCGGCGGCTGCGGTCACATCCGCCCAGAATGCGGCGGCGGACTTGCCGGCTGCGACCGCCTGCGCCGCTGCGTCGGCGGCGGGAAACCAGACGTCGAGCATCGTCTTGTCGCCGCGCTGCCCTTTGCCGCGCTCGCTTATGCCGGAGGCAACCGCCTGGATGAGGAGGGAGCAAGTCTCGAGGTCCAGCGCATCGCGTCCTTCCAAGGCTTGGGCCGCACGGCGGAAGGCGGTGGCGTAAAGCGGTCCCGTCGAAGCTCCGACGGCATTCAGGAAGGCGCTCGCCGCCGCCGTCATGACACCGCTCAGCCCGGCGCCGCCTGCATCCGTCCTCGCAAGTTCGCCGGTCACGGCAGAAAAGCCGATCGACATGGTAATCCCGTGATCGGCGTCGCCGATCGCGCCGTCAAGTTCGGACAGATGGTCCCTCTCCGCCTCGATGGCACTCGAGATCGCGTCGAACATTTCGATCAAGCGGCGCACCGCGCTTTCCGACATCATTTCCTCCCGCGGCCTTTGGGTGGATCCGCAGCCAGTCCAGGGCTTCCGCCCTGTTCAGCTGATCTTCAGGCCAGTTCTAGTTGATCTTCAGGAAAGCCGTTTCGCAAGGGTGATGAAGCAGATCGGACAGCTCCTGATCAAGATGGAGAATGGTGATCGAAGCGCCGGCCATATCCAGCGAGGTGCAATAATGCCCGATCCAGTTCGCTTCGATCAGAATGTCCTTTGCCGCCAGTCGCTGCTCAACCCGCCGGAACAGGATGTAGAGCTCCATCAGAGGCGTCGCTCCGAAGGAATTGACGAGCACGGCGACGCGCTCGCCGGGTGCTGTCTTCATCTCCTTGAAGATGCGGTCCATGATGCTGTCGGTTATCTCGTCCGCCGATCGGATGCGCTCGCGCGTTACGCCCGGTTCGCCGTGGATGCCCATTCCGACCTCCATGTCGTCCGGGCCGATCTCGAAATTGTGCCGGCGCGTTTGCGGCATCGAGCCGGGTTCCAGCGCGACGCCCACCGTATAGGTGCGCAGGTTCGCCTTTCGCGTGACGGCTTCGCACGCTTCCAGCGACAGGCCGCGATCGCAGGCCGCGCCCGCGATCTTGAAGATGAAGAAGTTGCCCGCAACGCCGCGCCGGCCCTCGCGGTCCTCGACGGGCGAGGAGGCGACGTCGTCGGTGGTCAGCACGGTCCTTACCCTGATGCCTTTTTCTTCGGCGATTTCAGCCGCCATCTCGAAGTTCATCACGTCGCCGGCATAGTTGCCGTAGACGAAGAGCACGCCTTCGCCTCCGGACGCGGCCTCGGCGCATTGCACGATCGGATCGGGCGGCGGCGAGGAAAAGATGTTGCCGACGGCAACCGCATCGGCAAGACCCTTGCCGACATAACCGAGGAAGCACGGCTCGTGCCCCGTGCCCCCGCCGATGACGAGGCCGACCTTTCCGGGTCTGGGGCCGCGGCGTGCGACGAGCGCCCGGTGCGATCCGTTGACCGGCTGCAGATATTTCCCATGCGCCCTGACGACCCCGTCGAGCATCTCTTCTACAACTTCGTTCGGGTTGTTGAGGAATTTCTTGACATGAGTGCGATAGGAGCTCGGTGTCTGGACAAGCTTCGGCCGGTGCGAAAGCTTGGCGTCAAGTGCCGTCACGCCGTCGGCCCGCAAGATTCCGTGACCGGTTGCCGCGTCCGTGATGAGCACGTTGACATAGCCGCCGCGTAGCGCCGCGAGCAGGGCCGGAACCTTGTCGAAGCCGCCGGCGACCGCAATGCGCGTGCCGATCTTGCGGAGCAGGTCCAGTGAAATGCCGACCGTGCGATCGTCGAGCGGGCCGGCGACCGGACGGCCGCGTTCATCGATGAAACGGCCCGCAACGACGCCGACGGCGCCGGCTGCCAGATAGTCCTGCAGCGAGACCGATTCGAAGAAACCGCTGGTATGAATAGTGGAATTCGGCCGAAGCGAGGAGATGCCGAAGAGCACCCGGTTTGCCCTCGCCAAGGTCGCGAACTGCTCCTGAACCAGAGGCTCTTCCAGAAGCATATGCAGGAGCTCGGGCGATTTGACCACGGCCGGCGCGGTGATGTTGACGCAGCGGGCCGAAATTGCACGCGCGATGGCCGAGGCACAAAGCTCCGGCGTATAGGCGAAAGCGGCCGTGGTGCCGCCGGTCGCCTGAACCACCGTCATGTCCTGAAGGGAAGCGATCCCGGCGTGCTCGCCGACCGAAAGCACGGTGCGGCCCCAGGCGACGGCGAGCGTATCACCGGATTTCAGGAGCTTCGGAAGCGCCTGCGCCCCGGCCGCTCCGAGGCGATCGATCAATGGACGTGCGTTGTCGTCGCTCGGGACCACGAGACAGTCGGTCAGGCCGAAATGCCGCTTCAATTCCTGGGCGATGGTGAGCGATGCCAGTCGCGCCGGCTCGATGGAAATGTTGACGATGCCTTTTTCGCGGGCGTCGGCGAGATAGCTGTTTACCGTCGCCCGCGACACACCCATCGCTTCGGCGATTTCGCCCTGCGTCATGCCGTCTTCGTAATAAAGCCAGCAGGCCCAGACATAGGGGTCGTCACCGTAGCGCAAGGGGATCGCGTCCGAAGCATCGATCGTACCGCTTCGATTGGCAGCGCCCTTGCGCGGAGTAGGTGTCTTGATGGTCATGCAGTCCTATGCTTCCCCTGTTTTCGGACCGCGAGGATGGAAGCAACGCCGTGCTTTTGCAATGGGGGCCGGGTGCCGCTACCCCCTTTGCGCGCAATCGCGAGAAGGCGTCGTCAGGCGAGCCGGGCGCGAGCCCCGTGCGACAGCTCCCTAAGGATGATCGCACAGGAGGTGGCGCCGGCGTCCAACACGCCGAGCGAGCGTTCGCCGAGGCGGCTCGCGCGGCCTATCTTCGCGACGAGGTCGCGCGTCGAATCGCGGCCGGCCTCCGCGGCCGACACAAGAGCGTCGAGCGCTTCGGCGAAGGACTCGCCGCCAGCAATGGCCGCATCGAAGGCGTCGACTGCAGGCACTAAGGTGTCGAGCAGCGTCTTGTCGCCAACCTTGGCGGAGCCGATCGACCGGATGCCTTCGAGCCCGGCATGGAGCATGCGGCTATAGGCGGCGGCGTCAATTGCGTCGGCGCCCTCAATCTTTTCGGCGAATTCGGTGAACATTACGCCGTAGAGCGGCCCCATTGAACCGCCGATCTCCGTCATCAACACGGTGCCGAGTGTATCGAGCGCCTCTGCAAGCGAGGCGTCCTTGCCCTTAAGACGTTCTGCGGCAAGGCCAAAGCCCTTGGCCATGTTCACGCCGTGATCGCCATCGCCGATCTTGCCGTCGATCTCGCTCAGATAGGCGCGGTTTTCGATGATCCGGTCGGCAAGCGTGAGGACGATGTCGCCGGCTTTTGCATTTTCAAACGTCTGCATGTCCATTTCCTCAGAGAACGGCGGTGCAGCGGACCTCGACATCGAGGAGCGCCTTGAGTTCGTCGTCGAGCGCCATGACGGTCAGCGTCGCTCCGACCATTTCGAGCGAGGTGAAGTAGTTGCCGACGAAAGTGCGGTAGATGTTGAGGCCCCGTGCGGTGATCTCGCGCTCGATCGTGTCGTTCAGGATGTAGAGTTCGTTGAGCGGCGTTGCGCCGAGGCCGGAGACGAGCACAGCCACTTCCGTGCCTTCCGGCAGGTCATGATCGTCCAGCACGATCTTGCACATGTCGATCGCGACCTCGTCGGCGGTCTTCAGCGCCTCGACGCGCACGCCGGGCTCGCCGTGATGGCCGATGCCGACTTCCATCGTGCCCGGCTCGATGCGGAAGTTCGGATGCCCAACCGCGGGGAGGGTGCAGGGGCCGAGCCCAACCCCGATTGAGCGGCAATTGTCGATTGCCTTCTGGGCGATCGCACGGACCTCTTCGAGGCTCGCGCCGGTGGCCGCCTTGGCCCCGCCGATCTTCCACATGAAGATTTCCCCGGCGACGCCGCGCCGCTTCTCGCGCTCTTCGGGCGGCGCGGAGCAGACGTCGTCATTGGCGACGACCGTCGCGACTTCGATCCCTTCCTTGGCCGCGAGCTTCACCGCCATCTTCACGTTCATGTTGTCGCCGGCATAATTGCCGTAGAGGCAGACGACGCCCCTACCGCCGTTCGCTTCGCGCATCGCGTCGTGAAAGCTCTTGGCCGTCGGCGAGGAAAAGAGTTCGCCGACTGCGACCGCGTCCAGCATGTTGCGGCCGGTGTAGCCGATGAAGGCAGGCTCATGGCCGGAGCCGCCGCCGGTCACGACACCCACCTTGCCGGCAACCGGCGCACCCCTGGCGACGATGACGCGCGGATTTTCGCCGAGGCGGACGATATCGTCATGCGCCTTGACGAAACCCTTGACGGTATCCTCGACGACCTCGTCCGGATTGTTGATGAAACGCTGCATGGGGTCTCCTGTAAAATAAGGCGTCGCAATCAGAGGATAGTATAGCCGCCATCGACGATGAGATCGGCGCCGTTGATCATGTCGGCACCCGACGAAGCGAGGAACACGGCCGCCGCCGCGATCTCTTCCGGATAGGCGAAGCGGCCCGATGGAATGCGTTTCCTTGCCGCTTCGCCCTTCTCTCCGGCCCAGGCTTTTTTGCCAAGCTCGGTGAGGACGATCGTCGGCGAGATCGTGTTGACCGTAATCCCGTGCTTTCCCCATTCGGCAGCGAAGGTCTTCGACATGCCGATCACCCCGAATTTCGAGGCGCAATAGGCGACGTGTTCTTCGATCGCGACCGTGCCGGCTTGCGAAGCGAGATTAATGATACGACCGCCATTGCCGGCCTTTATCATGCTGCGGCCGACGGATTGGGTGACGAGAAAGCTGCCCTTGAGGTTGATGTCGATCGTCTTGTCCCACTGGGCGAGCGACAGATCTTCCGCCGGCGCCAGGATCGCGACGCCTGCGCTGTTGACGGCGATATCGATGCGGCCATAAGCGGCGATCACGGCGGAAACGGCACTCTCGACCGAAGCCGCATCGGCAACGTCGCAGACGAACGGTTTCGCCTCGCCGCCGAGCGCCTCTGCCTGTATCCGGGCGACGCCATCATTGATATCGAGGACGGCGACTTTCGCGCCCTTGGCCGTAAAGGCCGACGCGATTGCCGCGCCGATGCCGGAGGCGCCGCCGGTGACGAGGGCGACCTTGCCGGTCAGAGGAAAATTCAGATCAATCTGGGGCTTGGTATCGGTCATGGGATGATCCTCGGCGTTGCGGAGGCGGGGCGGCGTGCCGCCCCGCTATGTTGACGCTAGTTGCGAGTTTCCAGAAGTTTGTCGACGTTCTCGCTCGTCACCGGCGTCCACGGAACGTTGTACTCCTTGTCCTTGCCGTCGTTGAACGGCATGTCCGGATATTGCGCCCAAATGTCGGACTGCGGCTTGTAGTCGCCCTTGCGGGCATGGAAGATAGCGAGGTCGAGCGCACCCTGAGCCTGGGCGCGGGCGTCCTGCAGGATCGAGGTCATTGTCCCTTCCTTCACGGCGTTCAGCGCATCGGTTACGCCGTCGATCCCGGCTATCGCGAAGTCGTTCACATCGAGACCGGCGGACTTGATCGCCTCGATCGCGCCGAGCGCCATTTCATCGTTCTGACCGATGACGCCGTTGATCTGGCCCTTATGCGACGTCAGCCAGTTTTCCATCAGCGTCTGTGCTTCGGCGCGCGACCAATTGGCGGTCTGCTGCTCCAGGACCTTGACGTCCGGGCACTCGGCAAGCGCCTTCTTGTTGCCTTCGAGGCGGGAGATCTGCGCCGACTGGCCGATCGGACCTTCGAGGATGACGACATTGCCCTTGCAGCCGATCTTGTCGAGCACCGTCTTTGCCTCCATGTAACCGGAGACCGTATCGTCGGAACCGACATAGGCGCTGAGCAGATCGGAATTGACCCGCGTATTGGAGCCAACGACCGGAATACCGGCGTCGCTCGCCGACTGAACCGCCGTTGCGCCCGCCTCGATGTCGATCGGCACGAAGATGATCGCGTTGAACTGCTGCGTGATCATCGTGTTGAACTGTTCCTGCTGGACCAACGCGTCATAGCGGCCGTCGAAGACAGTCAGTTCCACTTCGCCGTTCTTGACGGCGGGGTGCTCTTCGAGCGCTGCCGACCAGATCTGCATGAACTCGGCGTTGAGGCCGTAGGGCGCCGCACCGATCTTCAGCTTTTCCTGCGCGAGCGCCGACGACGCCAGAAGGGCCGTGGCGGAAGCCAGGGCGATCATCAGTTTCTTCATCAACTCCTCCTTCGGGATTCCGCGTTCCTGATGGCGCGCGGGTTCGTTTACGGACGCCGTGCCGGCGGCCATTCGGACCGGGTCAGAGACCCTGATTGCGTTTCTGGTCGAGCATCACGGCGCCGACAATGAGAGCGCCCTTGAGGACCTGCTGGTAGTAGGACTGGATTCCCATGAGATCGAGGCCATTGTTCATCACGCCGATGATCAGGGCGCCGATCAGGGTGCCGGTGATGCGGCCGACTCCGCCGGAGAGGCTCGTACCGCCGATGACGACGGCGGCGATCGCATCGAGTTCGTAGGCGATGCCGGCCTGCGGCAGCGCGGAGCCGGTACGGGCAGAGAGGATCATGCCGGCCAGTCCCGACAGGCCACCCGAGATCACGTAAACAAGGAAGCGGATGCGGGTCACATCGATGCCGGAGGTCTTGGCCGCGTGCGGGTTGCCGCCGACTGCATAGATGTAGCGACCGAAGCGCGTACGGTTGAGGACCCACCAGGAGACGAGGAAGACGACCGCCAGGATGATGACCGGCATGGGTATCCCCAAAACGCTCCCGGTTCCGATCCAACGGAAATCGGACGTCAGACCGGGCACGGGCTTGCCGCCGCCGTAGATCAGCGTCATGCCGCGCGCGGCCGAAAGCATCCCGAGCGTCGCCACGAAGGCGGGAACCGCGAAACGGGAGACGATGAACCCGACAAGAACGCCGCAAGCGACACCGACCAAGATGCCCACGGCGAGAGCAATAAGGAACGGGTAGGGTGCGCCGGCGATGCCCGCCGTCGCCGAAGTCGTCGCGAAGCTGGCACTGATGATTCCGGCGAGCGCTACGACAGAGCCGACCGAAAGATCGATGCCGCGCGTCAGGATCACGAATGTCATGCCGATCGCCAGCACGCCGTTGATTGACGTCTGCAGCAGCACGTTCGAAATGTTGCCCGGAGTGAGAAAATATTTGTTCGAAAACGAGAGAATCACGGCAAGCAGCAGGAAGGCGAGAAAGATGCCGTACTCCTGGATCAGCGTGCCGCGATTTTCGGCGGCAAACCAGGCGCTGGGCGATCTGTTTTCGATGTTGGACACGGTTCTCAAGCCTCTCTTGTCGCGGGAATTGCTCGGGGCTGCTCAGGCCGAAAGGTGGACGAGGGTCTGGGCGTCGGCTGCACGCCGCTCATGAATGCCGGCGGACTTGCCTTGGCGCATGACGAGGATCCGGTCGGACATGCCGAGCACCTCGTCGATTTCCGACGAGATCATGACGACGGTGCCGCCGGATGCAGTGAAATCGCAGATGATGCGATAGATTTCTCGCTTCGCGCCGACGTCGACGCCGCGGGTCGGTTCGTCAAGCAGCAAGAGCCTGGGCTTTCGCAGGAACCATTTGCCGAGCACGACCTTCTGCTGGTTGCCACCGGAGAGTCCCGACACCGGCATCGTGTCGCGTGCTGCCTTGATCCCGAAGCGCTCGATCATTTCGGCGCTGGCAGATGCCTCGTCGCGGCGTTTCATCACGAAATTCGGGCTCATTTCCGGCAGGCTGGCGAGGCAGATGTTGCTGCGCACGCTCTCGATGAGGTTCAATCCCGTCACTTTGCGATCTTCGGTCACATAGGCGATGCCGTTCGCCATGGCGTCGGCGGGCCTGGCGACGGTGAGGCGTTGCCCCTCAAGCCTGATTTCGCCCCGGCTCGGCCGGTCGAGGCCGAAGATGCAATTGAAGATCTCGGTTCGGCCGGACCCCATGAGCCCGTAGATTCCGAAGATCTCGCCCTTGCGCACGGAAAAGGAAATGTCTTCGATCCTGCCCGGCAAGGTGAGGCCCGAAACTTCGAGCCCGATCGCCTCGGTTGGTTCATTCGTCTTGATGTACTCCTCGCCGAGTTCGCGGCCGACGATCATGCGGATCAATCCCGGCCGGTCGATGTCGGCGAGCGGGCCGCTCCCGACATAGCCACCGTCGCGGAAGACCGTGTAGGTGTCGGCGATCTGGAAGATTTCGGACAGCCGGTGCGAGACGTAGACCACGCCTTTACCCTCGTCCTTGAGGCGAGCGACCGCTGCAAACAGGTGTTGCGCTTCCTTTTCGCCGATCGCCGAAGTGGGTTCGTCCATGAAGATCACTTCCGCTTCATGGCTGAACGCTTTGGCGATCTCGACGAGCTGCATCTGCGCGACCGACAGTTGCGCCATCGTCTGGGTGGCGCGAATTCCGAATTCCAGCCGGTCGAGGAGTTGCTGAGCATCGCGGTTCATCTTTTTGAAATCGATGCCGCCGAATCGGCCGGCGGGCTCGCGTCCCAGAAAAATATTCTCGGCCACTGTCATATAGGGGACCGGGCTCAGTTCCTGCTCGATGATGGCGATGCCCGAAGCAAGCGCTTCGGCCGGGGTGCCGTAATCCACCTCCTTTCCGCGGAGCCAGATCTTGCCGCCGTCGCGCTGGTGGATGCCCATCAGGATGGAGAGAAAGGTGGATTTTCCCGCGCCGTTACCGCCGCAAAGCGCATGCACCGATCCGGCTTGCAATTCCAGGCGCCCGTCACGCAGCGCCGCCACGCCGCCGAACGACTTTCTCAAGCCTTCCACCTTGAGCAACGGTTGCATTCAAGCCTCCCATCTGCGCCGCAGTCCTCTCTGCGATATCGACATCTGTCGCATCACATCCGTCATATGTCAATGTTGCGGTATGGCATTTGTCGTAGCGGTACTGATATTTGTCTGGTGCGATGGAGCAAGCTGAGGAGAGGAAACTTGAGCACGGTCCTGGAGCCGGCCAGCCGCCTGCACGCGATCACGTCAACTGCCGCCGGCTAGATCACGAGATTTCAAGAAGTTGAGACGCGGGACGTGGGCGGAAAACCGCGCACACTTTTCATCATCCCGTTCAAGGCTGGCCGGCGAGCCATGCCTCGACGCCACGCGCTGCGGCGCGGCCCATGGCGAGGCATGCGGTGAGGAGATAGCCGCCGGTCGGCGCCTCCCAATCGAGCATTTCTCCGGCGGCGAAGAGGCCGGGGAGCGGCTTCAGCATGTAGCGGTCATCGATGGCGTCCAGCCGGATGCCGCCGGCCGATGAGATCGCTTCGGCGATCGGCCGCGTTGCGAGCACCGGCACCGGCAAGGCCTTGATCGCAGCAGCGAGTCGCTCCGGAGAGGCTCCGGCCGCGTCCGGCGAGAGTTCCCGCAGCAATGCCGCCTTGACGGGGTCAAGCCCCGCGCCCTTCCGCAAACGGTTGGAGAAGCTCGCCTTGCGGCTCTGCCGTCCGAGATCCCGCGCGAGCCTTTCGATCGTGCGGCCGGGTGTGAGGTCGAGCAGGAGCGCCGCCTTGCCGTCCCGGTCCAGCCGGTCGCGCAGGCTTCCCGCATGGGCGTAGACGAGGCTGCCTTCGATGCCGTGGCGGCTCACCACGAATTCGCCCGGGACCGTACCTGCATCGGATGTGGCGGTGACGCCTTTCAGCGGTTGCCCGGCAAAGCGCTCGCGGAAAGCCTGGCTCCAGGCGACGTCGAAACCGCAATTGGCGGGGCGAAAATCGCTGATCGGCACGCCTCTTGCCCGCAGCAACGGCATCCAGGCTGCGTCGGAGCCGAGCCGTGGCCAGCTTGCGCCGCCAAGCGCCAGGAGAGCCGCGTCGCAACGGACGACCGTCTTCCCTTCCGGCGTATCGAATATGTAGCCGTTCTCTGCGAAACCCAGCCAGCGATGGCGGGTCAGAAGCCGGACGCCCTGTGCCTCCAGCCGGCGGAGCCAGGCGCGCAGCAGCGGCGAGGCCTTCATAGCCTTAGGAAACACGCGGCCGGAAGAGCCGACGAAGGTCTCGGCATCAAGTCCGGCTGCCCAGGCGCGCACGTCCTGAGGGGTAAAGGCATCGAGCACCGGGCGCAGCCTTGCCGAGGCATCGCCGAAGCGCGTCGCGAAGTCCTGGTAGTCTTCGGAATGGGTTATGTTCAGGCCCGATTTTCCCGCGAGCAGGAATTTGCGCGCGGCGGTCGGCATCGCCTCATAGACGGTCACCGCGTGGCCCGAGCGGGACAAGACTTCTGCGGCCATCAGACCGGCGGGCCCGCCGCCGATAATTGCGACTTCTTTTCTTTCCATCTGTGGACCACCCAGGAGCTCCTCAGGCTCTCTTGGCCTGCGGCGCGCCAGGGCGCAAGCAGATTAAGGCGATTTGCCCGCCACGCGGGCTCGGCCGGCGGCGCTGCCCGCAAACCCGATGGGCAAGGCGGCGGAGGCCGCCCTGCCCATCGGAGAGCGTCAGAGCGTTGCGCCGACCTTGCGAAGTTCGGCAAGAACCGGTGCCTTCGGCAGCCAGATCTTGTCGTATTCGGCGATGATCCGTCCGGCGTCGGCGACGGTGACATCCTTGATCGGAATGCCTGCGCCGGCGAATTTTTCAAGGAGGGCCGGCTCGTTGGCGACGGTTGCGTCGATCTGTTCGTCAAGCGCTGCCTTGGTGAGGCGGGCGATGATCTCCCGGTCGGCTTCGGGAAGGGTCTGCCACACGCGGCCGGAGGCCAGCGCTACGCAGGGCATGAAGATGGCGTTCATCTTCAGCATGGTCTTGGAGACCTTGTCGAAGCGCTGGTTCCAGGAGAAGTCCAGGTCCGCCTCCAGACCGTCCACCTGGCCGTTCGACATGGCGTCGAAGACCGCCGGCGTCGGGATCGGCGTCGGCGCTGCGCCGAGGAGCTGGTAGAAATCGCGATAGGCGGGCGTCGTGTTGATGCGCAGCTTCATGCCGTTGATGTCGTCGAGCCCGGCGATCTCCTTGGCCGAGAAGACGACGCGCATGGTGGTGATGCCCCAGGCAAGGCCGACCGTTCCGGTCTCGGCCGGAAGAACGTCGAGGAGCTTCATGGCGACTGGCTCGCGCACGAGCTTGGCAACCTTGGCGGTCGAATCGACGACCCAGGGCGCGTTGATCGCGGCAACGGCGGGAATGCGCGAGCCGAGTTCGGCGGTCATGATCCAGCCGAGATCGAGCGCGCCGCTCTGCATCTGCTGCAGCATCGCCGCCTCGTTGCCGAGCTGGCCGGCCGGAAAGACCGAGATCGACAGGCGGCCGTTCGTCTCTGCCTTGAGGGCTTCGCCCACCTTGAGTGCGGCATTGTTCCAGGGATGTCCCGGCGGCGTGACGATGCCGAGGCGCATGGTACGCGTTTCCTGCGCGCGCACGAGCGACGGCGTGGCAAGCGAGAGGGCTGCACCGGCGGCCATGCCGCCAAGGAAGGTTCTGCGGGAGAATGTCATGGAAGATCCTCTGGCTGGTTCGTTGTGGTTATCGGGCGAAGAAGGTCGAGAGCGAGGGAATGAGCGACAGGAGCACGAGCATGAGGCAGGAGACGAAGAAGAAGGGCAGCGTCACCAGGAACATCTTGCCGGGCTTTGCGCCGGTCACTGCGGCCGCCACGAAGAAGCAGAGCCCGACGGGCGGCGAGAGGAAGCCGAGGACGAGGTTGACGACCACCACGACGCCGAAATGGATCGGGTCGATGCCGTAGACCTCGGTCGCGATCGGCAGGAGGATGGGCACCGTCATGATGAGCCCGGGGGCGCCGTCGATCACTGTGCCGATGACGAGCAGGATCACGTTGACGAGCAGCATGAAGGTGACCGGATCCGAGGCGACGGTCTGGACCCAGCCGGCAACCTGCTGCGGCACCATGCCGTAGACGAGTACCCAGGAGAAGACCGCGGCGGCCGCAACGAGGAAGAGGACCACGGCCGAATAGATGCCGGCCCGCAGCATCATTCGAGGAAGATCGGAGAATTTGAGCTCGCCGATCCAGAAGCGGCCGACGAGCACCGCTGCAACGGCTCCGACTGCTGCGGCCTCCGTCGCGTTGGCGAGGCCGGAGAGGATCGAGCCGACGATGACGAAGGGGATGAGAAGCGTCGGCAACGCATCCAGCACGATACGGACGCGCTCCCTGAGCTTCATGCGCTCGCCGCGCGGATAGTTGTAGACGAAACCCATCGCCGCGATGACGAGGCAGAAGGCTACGGTCAGCAGAATTCCGGGCACAATTCCTGCGGCCAGCATATCGCTCACCGGAACCTGCGCGAGCACGCTGTAGACGACGAACATGATCGACGGGGGGATAATGGGACCGAGCATGCCCGAATAGGCGGTGAGCCCGGCGGCGAAGGTCTTGTCATAGCCCTTCTTCTCCATCTCCGGCACCATCATCTGCGCCATGACGGCAACCTGCGCGGTGGCCGAGCCGAGTATCGAGGCGACGAACATGTTGGCGAGCAGGTTGACATAGGCAAGCCCACCGCGCATCGCACCGACGAAAGCCATCGTCATGTCGATGATGCGCCGGGTGATGCCGCCGCCGTTCATGATCTCGCCGATCAGCACGAAGAGCGGAATGGAAATCAGCCCGTAATTGTCGACGCCGCCGAAGAGCTGCGTCGGAAAGCTCTGGAACAGCAGGGGATTCCCGGAGGCGAAGATGTAGACGATGCTGCCGAGGCAGAGGCAGACGCCGATCGGAACGCCGACGAGCATGAAGGCGAGGAAGGCGGCGGTGGTGACCATCAGTTCACTCCCTCGGCGCTCGAAAGTTCGTGGCGCTCACGCTGAGGCGACAGACCCAGGTCTTCGACGAGATTGGCGGCGCAATGGACAGTCATGGTCACGGCGAAAAGGGGAATGACGAGGCTGATCGCCCAGATTGGCCAATTCAACGTCTGGCTGCGCTCGGTATAGAGAAAGTTGAAGCTCGCAGCCGCGAAGGCCTTCGCGTCGAAGCCGGCCCGGATGATGCCGACGGGGTCCATCCACATCCAGCAGAATGCCGCAAGCGCCAGGGCGAACAGGAGGACGAGCAGTGTCGATGCCGCGCGCATCCAGCGCGCCGCCGCGGGCGGCAGGTAATCCGTCAGCAGCGTCACGGCGAAATCAAGTCTGAGACGCGTCAGCGCCGAGCCTCCGAGGAAGGCGAGCCAGACCATGGCGTATACGGCCGATTCATCGACCCAATAGAGCGGATGTCCGCTGTAGCGGGTGACGACGTTCAGGAGGATGAGCGCGAGAAGCACGCACATCAATCCGGCGACGGCGCGCTTTTCGAGGGCGAGCATGGCTTCGGAGAGAGAGACGATGGCGCGCGCATAGAGCGGCGGTGCGACTGAGTTCATGACTGTTCCCTGGTTTGCGTATAAAGTAGATTTTATACATTCTTAGAGTCAATATCCTTTTTAGCGGTATTCCTGTAGCGAGCGTCCATGGTGTCACATCTCAAACATCGCACCCTCTCCGGGGCATTGATCGAGGAAATCCGGCAGGCGATTCTCTCCGGGCGCTATCCGGCCGGCAGTCAGCTGCGCCAGGATGCATTGGCCGAAACCTACGGCGTCAGCCGCATTCCTGTGCGCGAGGTCTTGTTTCAGCTCGAAGCCGAAGGGCTGGTCAGGATCGTGCCGCAGAAGGGGGCGATCGTCTCCGAACTGTCGCTCGCCGAGATCGACGACGTTTTCGAGCTGCGGGCGCTTCTGGAGCCGCGGCTCTTCCGCAAGTCGGCGCCGCTTCTCGATGGCGACGATTTCGCGCGGGTGGAGGAGGTTCAAAACCGATTCCTCAAGGCAACGACCGCAGGAGAAATAGACTCCTACGGCCAGCTCAATGCCGAACTGCATCTGGCCCTCTACCGGCGCGCCGAGATGCCCCGGACGCAGCAGATCGTCGCGTCGCTGCTGCAGACGAGCGACCGCTACACGCGCGTCCAGCTCTCAAGCGTCGCAGCGATGACCCGAGCGATGGAAGAACATGCCGAACTGATCCGCCTCTGTCGTGCGGGCGCTTTCGAGGAGGCGGCCGGCTTCCTGGTCTTCCACCTCAAGGCCGTGCATGAGGACCTGCTGTTCCGGTTGAAGGGACGCGAGTAGCGCGCCGCCAGAGAAGGATGGTCAAGCGTCCGGCGCCGGACCGGTCGACTCGCGCAGGATGAGCTCGACCGGCCAGAGCTCGTGAATCTCCGTGGCCGGCCGTCCGGTGATAAGCTGCAGTGTGAGGTCGGCCAAGCGGGCGCCGGCGGCGCGCAGGGACGACCGGCTCGTCGAAAGGGACGGGACCATGTTGTCGGCCGTGAGATAGGGGAAGACATCGTCATGGGCGATGACGGAGATATCCTGCCCGACGACGAGGCCGACCGAACGCACGGCGCGATAGACGCCGAGCGCCGTCATCATCGAGCCGGCGACGAATGCCGTGGGGCGGAGGGACTGCTCGAGGAAGGAGCGGGCCGAGCGAAAGCCGATCTCGTCGGTGAACTGGCCATGGGTGACGAGGCGCGGATCGAAGGGCAGTCCGCGCTGTTCCAGCGCCTCGCGATAGCCCTTGTCGCGGTGGAGCGTGAAAGTGAGACCGTCGCGGCCGTTGATGAGTGCGATCCGTCTGTGGCCGAGGTCTAGAAGGTGCGAGGTGGCGCGGCGGATCGCGCCTTCGTTGTCGATGTCGAGCCAGGCGTGCGGCACGTTAGTCTCGGAGCGGCCATGGACCAGAAAGGGAATGCCGAGCTTATGGAGCAGCAGGATGCGCTCGTCGTTCGGCTTCGGTGAATGGATGATCACTGCGTCGACCCGTCCGCTCGTCGCCAGCCGGCTATAGAGCTGGAGTTCGGCTTTCATATCCTGGTCGGCAACCGGGCTCACGAGAATGTCGATATCCTCGCTGTCCAGCCGTTCGGCCATGCCGCTCATGAATTCGCAGAACTGGAACTCGTTGCGCCCCATGACGACGCCGATCGCGCCTGCGCGGCCCGTGACGAGGCGCACGGCGTTGATGTTCGGCCGGTAACCGAGGCGCACTGCCTCCTCTGCAACGCGCTTGCGGGTCTTTTCGCTGACCTCCGGATAGCCGCTCAGAGCACGGCTTACCGTCGTTGGAGAGAGCCCCAACTGTTTGGCGAATTCCTTGAGCTTCACTTTTCTTCCCTGCGCCCCTTCTGCGTATTGTCCGGGGATCGCTTCCGAAGCAAGTCACGCAGCCAATCGAGAAGCTGCGTTCGCTCGTTTTTGCGCTTCGAAGCGACGCGCAGCGCTGCAGCCATTCGCGCAGGACTATACCTGGTTCGCCGGCAGTCACAATCGGTGCCTTTGCGCCGCGGCTGCCGGGGCATGATCGATAAGGCTATCGGTGTACGATCCAAATCGTTTTAAATTCCTGTGGATGAAAAATTCTCGCGAACGGGTTGATAGCCGGGCCGGGATATTTGGCCGACGCGCTGCGATTGGCCTAACGCACAGAATATACGCCAGAAAATCTGAAAGAGCCATAGAGCTTGCTTCCGTTGCAGCCTCGGCTTGACAGCAGATTGTCCTTCTGACAGCTTCTGCGCACCCAAACCGTTTTCGAATTGCTGAGGAGCCTGCGAAACCGGGGGGAGTTTTGGAGGGACCAATGAACGTGAAGCCTTTTGTAAGGACGCTGATTTCCTGCGCCGCGATCGTCGGCGCAATCGACCTTGCTGCCGCAGCCGAATTGTCCATGGCGGCCAATTCGACCGGCAAGAATCTGAGCTTTCTGCGCGATCAGATCGCCAAGTTCGAGAAGGAGACGGGTCACAAGGTCAACCTGGTGACTATGCCGGCTTCGAGCAGCGAGCAGTTCAGCCAGTATCGCCTCTGGCTTGCCGCCGGCAACAAGGATGTCGACGTCTACCAGACGGACGTCATCTGGGCTCCGCAGCTCGCCGAGCAGTTCGTCGACCTGACCGAGGCGACGAAGGATGTGGTCGGCGAGCATTTCCCCTCGATCATCCAGTCGCAGACGGTCAACGGCAAGCTGGTGGCTCTGCCCTTCTATACCGACGCACCGGCGCTTTATTACCGCAAAGACTTGCTCGACAAATACGGCAAGGCGCCGCCCAAGACCTGGGATGAGCTGGCGGCGACGGCGAAGGAGATTCAGGACAAGGAGCGGGCCGCCGGCAGTGCCGATATCTGGGGCTTCGTCTTTCAGGGCAATGCCTATGAGGGGCTCACCTGCAACGCCCTCGAGTGGATCAAGTCCTCGGGCGGCGGTCAGATCGTCGAACCCGACGGCACGATCTCCGTCAACAACGAAAAGGCGGCGGCGGCCGTCGAGAAAGTCAAGGAATGGATCGGCACGATCGCGCCCAAGGGCGTGCTTGCCTATCAGGAGGAGGAATCGCGCGGCGTCTGGCAGACCGGCAACGCCGTCTTCATGCGCAACTGGCCCTATGCCTACGCGCTGGGCAACGGCGACGACAGCGCCGTGAAGGGCAAATTCGAAGTGGCCCCGCTTCCGGCCGCCACGGACGGGGATCAGCCGTCCTCCACACTCGGCGGATGGAACCTCGCGGTGTCGAAATATTCCGACGAGCAGGAGGCGGCGATCGCCTTCGTCAAGTTCCTGGGTTCGGCCGAAACCCAGAAGGTGCGCGCCATCGAGCTTTCGAACCTGCCGACGATCGCGGCGCTTTACGACGATCCGGAAGTCGCTGCCGCCCAGCCGTTCATGCCGCATTGGAAGCCTATCTTCCAGAGCGCCGTGCCGCGCCCCTCGGCCGTGGCAAAGGTGAAGTACAACGAAGTGTCCTCAAAGTTCTGGAGCGCCGTGCACAACACGCTTTCGGGTAACGGAACGGCGGCGGAGAATCTCGAGCTTCTCGAAGTCGAACTGACCGAACTCAAGGGCGACGCCTGGTAAAATCGCGAGACCCGGATGGCAGCTGTGCCGTCCGGGTCAAGATCAAACGGCACGGGCGGAGACCCGCGCCAACCGGTGGGCTCACGTCATGACTGACCTCTCTCTCGCGGATCGGCCGGCTGCGCTTGCGCAGGGCGGCAGGATAGGCTCGGACCTGCAGGCGCAACGGGTCCGTTCGGCCTGGCTCTTTCTCGCGCCAACCTTCCTCGTCCTGGCGCTCGTCGCCGGCTGGCCGCTCATCAGAACCATCTATTTCAGTTTCACCAACGCCTCGCTGACCAATCTGTCGGGCGCCGAATTCGTCGGCTTCGCCAATTATCTCTCATGGATCACCCTGAAGAGTGGACGGACGATTTACCGTGGCCTGCTTGCGGACCCGGCCTGGTGGAATGCGGTCTGGAACACGCTCAAATTCACGGTTCTTTCGGTCAGTATCGAAACGGCGCTGGGCCTTATCGTCGCCTTGGTACTCAACGCACAGTTTCCCGGTCGCGGACTTGTCCGTGCCGCGATCCTGATCCCCTGGGCGATCCCGACCATCGTCTCCGCGAAAATGTGGGCCTGGATGCTCAACGACCAGTTCGGCATCCTCAACGACATGCTGCTCGGCCTCGGCCTGATCGGCGAGAAGATCGCCTGGACCGCCAGCCCCGACACCGCCATGATCGCCGTATTGATCGTGGACGTGTGGAAGACGACGCCCTTCATGGCGCTCCTGATCCTCGCCGGGCTGCAAATGGTGCCGGGCGATATTTACGAAGCCGCCAGAATCGACGGCGTCCATCCGGTACGTGTCTTCTGGCGGGTCACCCTGCCGCTGATCCGGCCGGCGCTGATGGTCGCGGTCATCTTCCGCATGCTCGACGCGCTGCGCATCTTCGACCTCATCTACGTGCTGACGCCCAACAACGCGCAGACCAAGACCATGTCGGTCATGGCGCGCGAAAACCTTTTCGATTTCGACAAGTTCGCCTATGGCGCGGCCGCATCGACCATGCTGTTCCTGATCATCGCCACGATCACGATCCTCTACATGTGGCTCGGTCGCCTCAATTTGAGCGGAGGAGAACGCTGATGGTCGTCGCGATCGCAAAGCGGACGGCGTTCTATGCGCTGGTTGCCGTCATCATCCTCGTCGCAGTCTTTCCCTTCTATTATGCGATTCTGACGAGCCTGAAGTCCGGCACGGCGCTGTTTCGCATCGATTACTGGCCGACGGATATTTCGCTCGCCAATTATGCCGACATCTTTTCGCACGGGACCTTCGTGCGCAATCTCGGCAACTCGCTCCTCGTGGCCACGCTGGTGGTTGCCATATCGCTGCTTCTTGCCGTCACCGCAGCCTATGCGCTCGCCCGGGTACGCTTCCGCGGCCGCGGGCTGCTTCTCCTGACGATCCTGTCGGTCTCGATGTTCCCGCAGATCGCCGTCCTTGCAGGCCTCTTCGAGCTCATCCGCTTCGTCGGGATCTTCAACACGCCGCTCGCGCTCATCTTTTCCTACATGATCTTCACGCTGCCGTTCACGGTCTGGGTGCTTACCACCTTCATGCGAGACCTGCCGATCGAGATCGAAGAGGCGGCGATCGTCGACGGCGCCTCGCCTTGGGTGGTGATCACCCGCGTCTTCATGCCCCTGATGTGGCCGGCGCTGGTGACGACCGGGCTTCTCGCCTTCATCGCGGCATGGAACGAGTTCCTCTTTGCGCTGACATTCACGTCATCGAATACGCAGCGCACCGTGCCGGTCGCGATCGCCCTGCTCTCGGGGGGCAGCCAGTTCGAGATCCCCTGGGGCAACATCATGGCGGCATCGGTGATCGTCACGGTGCCCCTCGTGGTCCTCGTGCTGATCTTTCAGCGGCGGATCATTTCCGGCCTAACGGCCGGCGGTGTCAAAGGATAGGAGAACAAGATGGCAGAGCTTCAATTGCGCGATATCCGCAAATCCTTCGGCGCCTTCGATGTGATCAAGGGCGTCAGCATGGAAATCAAGTCGGGCGAGTTCATGGTCTTCGTCGGCCCTTCCGGCTGCGGCAAGTCGACCCTCCTGAGACTGATCGCCGGGCTCGAGGAAATCACCTCCGGAACGCTTACCTTCGACGGCCAGGTCGTCAATCAACTGACGCCTTCGCGCCGCGGCATCGCCATGGTCTTTCAGTCCTATGCGCTCTATCCGCACATGACTGTCTACGAGAACATGGCCTTCGGCATGCAGCTTGCAGGCAAGGACAAGCAGCAGTGCCGCAGACGGGTCGAGGCGGCGGCGGAAATGCTGCAGCTCACGCCCTATCTCGAACGCCTGCCGCGCCAGCTTTCGGGCGGGCAGCGCCAGCGTGTGGCGATCGGCCGTGCGATCGTTCGCGATCCCAAGGTTTTTCTGTTCGACGAGCCGCTGTCGAACCTCGACGCGGCGCTGCGTGTGGCCACCCGGCTCGAAATCGCCAAGCTTCACCGCAGCATGCACAAGACGACCATGATCTATGTGACTCACGATCAGGTCGAGGCGATGACGCTCGCCGACAGGATATGCGTCCTGAGGGACGGTCTCGTTGAACAGATAGGCACGCCGCTGGAGCTTTACGAGACGCCGAATTCGGTGTTCGTCGCCGGCTTCATCGGTTCGCCGAAGATGAATTTTCTTTCCGGCGCCCTCGCAGAGCCATACAAGGCGGACACGATCGGCATCCGCGCGGAACACCTGGAGATCGATGAACAGGGAGGTGAGTGGAGTGGGACCGTCATCCATTCGGAGATGCTCGGTTCCGACAGCTATATTTATCTCGACATCGGGGCTGGCGAGCCTGTGATCGTCCGCGAGAGCGGCATCGCCCAGCATCAGCCCGGACAGACGATCAGGATCTCGCCGGCCGCCGGCCAGGTTCACCGATTCGATGCCGGCGGCCGGGCGCTTGGACGGATGGAAATGCGAGGTGCGGCCTAGAACGCACTCACGCGAGTTCATTCAGCCGCGCGATTTCGCCCGGAAAGTCTCGAAACCAAGGCTGATCCGAAGGATTTCGGATCATTCCAAAGCCTCAAACGTTAGGGCAGGAAAGGGCGGGGACCCGAATGGTTTTCCCGGCCCGGCCCCGCGCCCACATTTCAAGTCACGGACAGTCGGCATCCGGTAGCGGATGCCCCAAATCACGAGGAGAATGACCTTGTCTATCAATGCCATCGTGTGGGGTGAAAACATCCACGAGCAGACGAATGCGGTGGTTCGGGAGATTTACCCGGACGGCATGCACAACACGATCGCAGCGGCACTCAATTCCGACCCGGGGATCGATGCTACGACCGCGACATTGCAGGAACCGGAACACGGGTTGAGCGAGACGCGGCTCGCCCGGGCCGACGTGCTCCTGTGGTGGGGCCACAAGGATCACGGCGCCGTCGACGACGCCATCGTGGAGCGCGTCGCCAAACGCGTTTGGGAAGGCATGGGTCTGATCGTTCTCCATTCCGGCCACTTTTCCAAGGTGTTCAAGCGCCTGATGGGCACGCCCTGCGCGCTCAAATGGCGCGAGGCGGGAGAGCGCGAACGCGTCTGGGTCGTCAATCCGCGCCATCCCATTGCCGAAGGACTCGGCGAGAACTTCGTCATCGAGAACGAGGAGATGTATGGAGAGCAATTCTCGGTGCCGGAGCCGCTCGAGACGGTATTCATCTCCTGGTTTGCCGGCGGCGAGGTCTTCCGCTCGGGCCTCACCTGGCGGCGCGGCGCGGGCAATATCTTTTACTTCCGCCCCGGGCATGAGACTTACCCGACCTATCACGACGCGACCGTACACAAGGTGCTGCGGAACGCGGTGAAATGGGCGTATAACCCGCAGGGCACCTATAAGGCCATCCACGACGCGCCGAACGTCCCGGTGGAGAAGGCGCTGGAGCCGATCGTCGAGCGTGGCCCGAGACTGCATCGGGCCGGCGAGGCCGGATATCGATGAAGGGGACTCCCATGCGTTTGCTTATTCTCGGAACCGGCGGCATGGCCAACAGCCATGCGAAAGCCTTTGCTGAGATCGAAGGCGTCGAAATGGTCGGCGCCGTCGATGTGGACCCATCCCGTGCCAAAGCCTTTGCCGTCATGCACGGCATCGAAAACACCTTCACCTCTCTGGACGAGGCGATCGCCTGGGGAGAGTTCGACGCGGCGACGAACGTGACGCCCGACAAGGCGCATCACCCGACGACCCTGGCGCTCATCGCCGCCGGCAAGCATGTGCTGTGCGAAAAGCCGCTTGCAGAAAACTATGAGAAGGCCGCCGAGATGGCTGCTGCGGCCGAGAGGGCCGGCCTCGTCACGATGGTCAATCTTACCTATCGCAACGTCGCTCCGCTGCAGAAGGCGCGTGAACTCGTGGTCGCCGGTGAAATCGGCCGGGTGCGGCATTTGGAGGCTTCCTATCTCCAGAGCTGGCTGGTGTCGCGGGCTTGGGGCGACTGGGCAAGCGAGTCGAAATGGCTATGGCGGCTGTCGACGAAACACGGATCGAACGGCGTGCTTGGCGATGTCGGCATCCACATTCTCGACTTCGCCGGCTACGGCGCCAACAGCTCGGTCGAGCGGGTATTCGCTCGCCTGAAAGCATTCGACAAGGCGCCGGACAACCGTATCGGCGAGTACGACCTCGACGCCAATGACAGCTTCGCCATGACGGCGGAGTTTGAAAACGGCGCGATGGCCGTAATCCATGCCAGCCGCTGGGCGACAGGCCATCTCAATGAGTTGAGGCTCCGGCTGCACGGCGACAGGGGAGCGCTGGAAGTAATCCATACGCCTGATGGTTCGAGCCTGCGCGGCTGTATGGGGCCCGATGTCGAAAAGGCGGTGTGGCGGACCGTCGATGCCGGCACCGTGCCCACCAACTATCAGCGCTTCGTCGAGGCGGTGAAGGCCGGCCGAACCGTCGAGCCGGGTTTCCGTCATGCCGCGGACCTGCAGAGAGTACTCGATCTCGCCATCGAGACCGAGCGCTCACGCCGCGAACTCGGCGTTCCGGACATCGAAGCCGTGGTGCAGGAGCGCGCCGTGGGGTGATAAGCGGCAGGACCGTTGGACCCTGCGCGCCGCATTCAACCTATGCGGCGCGCTTTAAATTTACTTAAATCGTTCACGTTCATGACTCTTGGTCGACCCGACCTAAAGTCATTGGGACCTAGGCGTGCGAATGGTGACGATAGTCCCAAACCGCCCAGGCTGCGATTGCGGCGACGAGCACGCCGAGGATGACGTGAGTCCACATCGCGTTCACATTTCCCATGAAGCCGAGCAGCCAGGGAGAAACGATCAACCACAGGCCGATTATCATATTGGCCCATTCCTCCCACTCGGCGAAGGCCGAAAGGGTTGCGACCGCGAGGGCTCCGAGCACGATGCCGGCGATCCAGGCGTTCCACGTCGGCGCGGCTTCAGCCGCAAAGCCGATGACCCAGGGAGAGAGGAACAGGCACGCTGCCAAGACCAGATTTGCCCAGTCCTGGCTTCTTCTTCCTGCCATCAGAGTGTTGGGCATGACAACCTCCACATGTGAAGTTTGGCAAAGCGTCACCACTCGCGTGCAGCTTAGGTTGCAACTCCGTTCACCTCAGATCGCACGGTTCTGTAACGCTTTGAATTGCTGCCGTAATTTTACTCGCAAACCGCGGGTGTTTCAAGGAATCCCTCAAGAGCGGTGTTTGCCAACGAACGCCTGCTGCGCCTCGTCGGTTGCGATACGGTAAGGCTTCCCGGCCCGCTCGACGATGGCTACTCCGGTTTGGTCTAAGGGCTGTTGAGATTCGGGATACCCGCCGCGGCTTATTTGATCTCCTCATTCCTGTGCTCGTCACAGGAATCCAGAGGTCGGCAAAAAGCGGTTTCCTGCGCTGGAAAAACGCCATTGTGATCAAGCAATTAGGCGTCGCTCTATTTTAGCCAGGGCTTATTTTGTACCAAATCCGAAAATTTTTTTATACCTGGGCCGAAATAGCCGGTTTTCACGGTCTAACAACGTCTACCGGGCCGATCAATCCCGCGAACTGCAAAAGCAGGACGATCGCGATCAGGGCGGCGATGACGAGCACGACGACCTTGATCACCCGGCCGGGCGGATCAGGGATCGGCACGGCATCGACGTGCGAAGTGGGGCCTTCCCGACGACTATCCGATGACTGCGCCCAACTACTCCCGAAAGCGCTCGCATCTCGCGCGTGTGGCAGGGTTGGGGAGGAAGTCGTAGCCCGTTGTGGGACCCGCCGCTTTCGGCGCCTCCGCCCACAAGGCCTATCGCGGTTCGGCATACCCCGAGGGTTTTGATCTCCTGTGCTCGTCACAGGGATTCAGCCAGACCAAGTCCTTTGGCTGAAAGACTCTTTCCGCGCCGCAGACGCGGCGCTGCTCTCACGTCTGTGACGAGCACATAGATGAGCGAGGAGAAACGCGATAGTCCATCTCGCAGCAGCCGCAGACGCCAGACGAATCTCAACGGGCCTTAGATCGCGATGAGGAAAAGTCTGCGCGGTTTCCGTCTGCTCCATCGTCTTCCTCGTGTTTCCCCTTGGTCCAACTTCTCTCGTTTGCGTCTTCGGCGGATAATCCGGCCGGCTATCATCAGGCGTGCCGGCTTCCCGGGAGATAAAAGCGTTCCGGTCGGCCCGCATCGCAAGATTCGTAAGGACACTGTGGAGGGTGACATAGATCGCAAGCCGGACCACCTCGGCAACGGCTACGACGTCTGCGCGTGCAATCGCTCCGCCAGACGTCATCTACGCCGCGCGGCTCAGTCCGGCTGGCGGAGCAAGCTTTGAACCGGCCTTAAGCGCTGCTTCAATGAAATCTCAGAGCCCAAAAACGGCAGCAGCCGCCTGGGTTCCGAACATACAAGAGGAGTAAAGCATGAGCCTTCAAGATGCTGAAAAGCGTGAAAATTCGCAAGATTCGATCTCCATAGGTCGTCGAAGCCTTCTGCTGGGCGGTACGATCCTTGCGGCTGCGGCTGCAGCGAACGGTACCATGGCCGTGGGCAGCGCAAAGGCTCAGCAGCAACCGGCAGCAACCAACGGCAAGCCGCCGAACATTCTCGTCATCTTCGGCGACGACATCGGCATTCCGCAAATCAGCGCCTACACCATGGGGCTGATGGGTTATCGCACGCCGAACATCGATCGTATCGCAGCCGAGGGCGCGATCTTCACCGATGCCTACGGTCAGCAAAGCTGCACCGCAGGGCGCGCTTCCTTCATTCTCGGCCAGGAACCGTTCCGCACGGGGCTGCTGACGATCGGCATGCCCGGCGACCCGCACGGCATTCAGGACTGGATGCCGACCATCGCCGACGTCATGAAGTCCAAGGGATATGCAACCGGCCAGTTCGGCAAGAATCACCTGGGCGACCGCGACGAGCACCTGCCGACGAACCACGGCTTCGACGAGTTCTTCGGCAACCTCTACCACCTGAATGCAGAGGAGGAGCCGGAAGGCTACTTCTATCCGAAGGATGAGGAATTCCGGAAGAAGTTCGGGCCGCGCGGAGTCATCAAATCGAGCGCGGACGGCAAGATCGAAGATACCGGAGCGCTCAACACCAAGCGCATGGAGACCGTCGATGAAGAGTTCCTTGCTGCCGCGAAGGACTTCATCGATCGCCAGGCGAAGGCCGACAAGCCGTTCTTCTGCTGGTTCAACTCGACGCGCATGCACGTCTTCACCCATCTGAAGCCGGAATCCATGGGCAAGACCGGCAAAGGCATCCATGCCGACGGCATGGTGGAGCATGACGGCCATGTTGGCCAGCTGCTGCAGCAGCTCGACGACCTCGGCATCACCGAAAACACGATCGTGCTCTACACCACTGACAACGGCGCCGAACTCGCTTTGTGGCCGGATGGGGCTATGACCATGTTCCACGGCGAAAAGGGCACGACCTGGGAAGGTGGTTTCCGCATTCCGATGATGGTGCGCTGGCCGGGCGTGGTTAAGCCGGGCACGCAGATCAACGATCCCGTGACCCTGATGGACTGGATGCCGACCTTCGCGGCCGCCGCCGGTATTCCCGACGTCAAGGAGCAGATGAAGGCGGGCTTCCAGTCCGGCGACAAGAACTTCAAGGTTCATCTCGACGGCTACGACCTCACCGCGCTCCTCAAGAGCGAGGCCGACGAGCCGCCCCGCGAATCGGTCTACTATTTCGATCAGGGCGGCAATCTGAATGCGATCCGGTGGAACGATTGGAAACTCAGCTTTGCAGTCAACAGTGAAGGCAACATCGCAACGGCCACCCGCGAGACGCCGAGCTGGGCCAATATCACCAATCTGAGAATGGATCCCTATGAGCGAGGTGCGAAAGAAGGGGGAGGGGCCATGGAGTTCATAGCCCAGAACATGTGGCTCCTGGTGCCGATCCAGGGCAAGATCAACGAGTTCTTCCAGGACTTCGATCAGTATCCCTACCAGCCGGGCAGCACGCTGAACGCCAGTGGGATCAGCTATACGTGGCTGCAACAGCAGGCCGCGCTCAAGCGGCTCGGCGCGTTAGAGGGCCTGGCGCCGCGTTGATGCGCTTCGTCGGCACCCGCTAGCTATCTCCAGTAGGGTGGGCGATGCAAACGAGGTAACGAGGATCGCATATTCCAGCCATATTGCGATCTTCGGGAAAGGCGGGGGTAAGCTTCCGCCTTTCCTTTTCAGATTTCCTGGCAATGTTCTATTGCTCTTCGGGCGAGGCCGCCAGCAGCGAGGACTCTGGGGACCGGACGAAGCCCGTGTATCGTTCGAACTGAAACAGAACATCGTTGATGATCTGGTTGACCGCCATTCCCATGATGTCATAGCCGCGGCTGCCGTCAGAAAAGAAGGTGCGCGCCTCGTAGCGGACATTTGCCACGGTTGCGTCATGCGCGGTAAAAGCCGGAAGCTTGTGTTCCGACATCTGCACGCCATAGACGAAATCGCGATGGCCTTCGGCCGGAACAGTGAGGGTCAGTGCTCCCGTTTCGGCATCCCGGTCGACGGACGCCGGCCGAGAACGGCGCGTCAGCTCCCTGGCCACGGCCTCCAGTGCCGGAAGCACGGAAGCCTGCAGGAACCTCTCCACTGCCCGCTTATCCGGCGTGCTCAAGGTCATCGCCAGTCGCCGCTGCCAGGGCACGCCGGACGCGGGATAGGCTCTGGGCCCGACCGATCCGGGCGATTGTGTGCGGGCGAGATCGGCCCGCATTCCGACGAATAGCGACCACACCAAAATGAGCATCACCAGGCTGAACGGCAGTGCCGTGGAGATCGTGGCGGATTGGAGTGCCGTCAGGCCGCCGGTGGAGAGCAGAACGGCCGCAACGATACCGCTGAGCGAACACCAGAAAACCCGCTGAAGAGCAGGTGTCGCCGTTTCTCCGCCGGACGCAATCGTGTCGATCACCAGTGAGCCGGAGTCGCTGGAGGTCACGAAGAATATGCTGACGAGCAGAACTGCGAGCGTCGAGGTTACCGCGGACCACGGCAGATACTCGAAGAACTGGAAAAGAGCGACCGAAAGGTCCGCCTTCACGTCACGCGCCAGTTCACCGTTGGCGATCGTCGTGTCCACGTGGATTGCCGTGTTTCCAAAGACTGTCATCCAGAGGAAAGTGAACATGGCCGGTACGAAGAGGACGGCGGTGACGAACTCTCTCACGGTACGCCCACGGGAAATGCGCGCGATGAACATGCCGACGAAGGGTGACCAGGAAATCCACCATGCCCAATAGAACAGGGTCCAGCTGTCGATCCACGGGCGCGGCTCGTAAGCATAGATATTGAAGGTTCGCAAAACCAGGCCATCGAGATAGAGACCGATGTTCTGGACGAAGTCGCGCATGAGCGTGCCGGTCGGCCCGACCACCAGCACGAAGAGCATCAGCAGTACTGCCAGGAACAGATTGGTCTCGCTGAGAATGCGGACACCCTTTTCGACGCCGGTGACCACCGAGATAGTCGCAATTGCCGTCACCACGGCCACGAGCAGGAGCTGGACGTAGATCGACTGGGGAACCCCCAATAGATAGTTCAGTCCGGAGTTTATCTGAAGAACGCCGAATCCGAGCGAGGTTGCGAGCCCGAACATCGTCCCGCAGATCGCGAAAATATCGACGACATGTCCGATCGGCCCGTGAATGCCCTCCTTGAGGAGCGGGTAGAGGCCGGATCGGACGGTCAGGGGTAAATTGTACCGGTATCCGAAATAGGCGAGTGACAGCCCGACGACCGAGTATATTGCCCAGGCGTGCACCCCCCAATGGAAGAAGGTCACGCTCATTGCCTCGCGCTGGGCTGCGATGGTCAGAGGTTCGGCTTCCGGCGGCGAGGCAAAATGCGTTATCGGCTCGCCGACTGCAAAATACATGAGGCCAATGCCCATGCCGGCGGCAAACAACATGGCGATCCAGGACAGGTACCTGAATTCGGGTTCGGAATCATCCGCTCCGAGTTTCAACTCGCCGTAACGGCTGAACGCCAAAAAGAGCATCGAAAACAGAAAGATGGCGACCGAGAGCAGGTAGAGCCAACCGAAACCGGACAGGATCGCAGACTGCATTCCGCTGAAAATCGCTTCAGCTCTCTTCGGCGCAATCACACCGATTGCGACGAACAGAGCGATGACGGCAACCGAGCCGACGAATACCGGCAAATTCACTTTGAAACGCTGCACTTAATGTCACCCCCCACAGATTCTACGCGTGAGCGGGATGAGGAAAGGACGTCCGATTTCCCTCGAATCCCTTCGGCCAACGTAGCACGCCTGCCCGTTTGGACCGATTAATCGATAAGAGACGACCCGGTTTCGTATTCCTCTGACTACGGCATGGTCGGGTTGAGAGGCCGCAAGGCGGGCTCGCGTCGTCCGGGCGCCTTCTCCCCTTGCATCAACCAGATCTTCCGTGCCTTTTTCAGCCCCGGAAGGAACAGGTCTCCGCGCACCGGCCGGGGAGATGCCTCCGCAAGGCCGTAAAGCGCCCTCTGCCGGGCCTGGTAAACCTGCTGCGTTTCTGCGTCGGCAAAACGGTCGAGCCAGGATTCGAGCGGCATCACTCCCGCCTTGCGCGACCAGGTGTCGAGCGCGCGTGCGATGGCCTCGTCCGAGCCGCTCCTGCAGGCTTGCTCGACCTCCCGGAAAAATGCCGGCTCCGACTGCCGCTCTTTCGAGCGGCGCTCCTGCCACCATGCTTCCAGCCGACTGAGGGCGTTGGCGGATGCCCAAAGGACGAGGGCAGTGAGAAACACGCCCCCGGCAATCGTAGCCAGACGCAGCCAGTCGAAGGGTGGGCGTTGCGGCTCGGGCGCCGGAGGTGCGATGGCCGGAGAGCGGGAGGCCGCGGCTGCAACGGTCACGCTGACGGCGGGCGCGTTCGCCGACTGCGTCGCCGCTGAGGCCGGGTCGAACCAGCTCAGAACCACCGCAGGCAGGACAAAGGTGCCGGGCTCCCGGAAGAGGTAGCTTGCAACATCCTTGCGGATGCCCGCGATTGACTGGCCGTTGCGGTCCGTTTCTTCAGAAAGCGCGGGATCCTGCCGGTAGAGACGCACCCCCTCCGGGGCCGAAAAATCCGGCTCGGGAATCATCATGGCGCGAAGGCCTTCGGCGCGCACCGTGACCGTCCGGACCAGTGTGTCACCCGCCTTCAGAGCTGCCGGATCCCGATCGAGTTCCTGGCTGATGCCGACTTTCGCGGCAACAACACCGGGACGTTCTCCGGCACCCCCCGGTGCTTCCCGAACGGTGAAGCGAAGCGGTGGAAGCGTAACCTCGCCTCGGGTGGCCTGAGGGGGGACTGCCGCATAGGCGAAACTGATCACGGCAGGAGGCAAGGTGAAATCGCCTGGCGACCGGGGCGTAACGACATAGGTGCGGCGAATACCGGAGTAAGCGGTCCCGTCGATCGTTTCGTTGAGGTTGAGCGCCCGCCCGTTGTCAAGCGTCACTATCGCACCGGGCAGGTCGATCGCCGGGAATTGCGGTGGCTGCAGGAAGTAATTCGGGACAAGCACGTCGACGTCTATGAGAATTTGCTGGCCGGCATAGAGCGTTCCCTCCGATTGCAATGCAGCCCGGGCGAGCGGATCGGCGGAGAGCGCCGGGCCCGCGGCAGCGATCCAGCAGAACAGCGCTGCAATGAGCCGGCACAAACGGGACGCTGGGGTCATCATTGGCGGTCCCCTTCCGATGCCTCGATCGCGAACTTGCGGGCCAGAAGGGCGGCCGGCGAAACCTGGATGTTGCGCATCCACATCTCCGCCGTCTGCGCGCCGGCCTGGACCTGACCCTCCTTGCCGTGTTTGGCCTTGTCGTCGAACTGTACGTCGTCCGGGTCTAGCCCGGCGGCCTCCTGCTGCTTTTCCTCTTCCTGCTTGTCCTTCTCCTTTTTGCGCCGTTCCGCCAGCGCCAGATTGGTCTTTGCCTCGACCCAATCGGCGCGCTGCTTGAGAGCCTGCCGGTAGGCGGCTATCGCTTCGTCCGGCTTGTCCAGATGCATCAGCGCGTTGCCCTGATTGAAATAGCTCTCCGGTGCCGTAGACTGTGCAAAGGCGTCGATCGCGTCCCGATAACGGCCGGCGCGATAGAGCGAAACACCACGCCATTGCGGATCGGCGTAGTGTTCTGCCGCGGCGGCATAGTCGCCGCGGGAGAAAGCGCGCTGTCCCTGCTGGTCGGGCGTCAGCCACATGTCCGCGAAATCCGCCGCCTCCGCCCGGCCGATCATGGCGAACGACAGGAGCACCGCGACAGCCCCGAGCCAACGGACGCTATGACCCCGGCGGAAGGTGAAGGCGACGAGGATCGCGACGGCGATGGTCAGGTACCAGCCCATGTCGCGCCAAATGGTAAGACCCTCCTCCGTTCTTTGAGCGAAGGACGTCTGTATACGCCGGACGATCCAGTCGATGTCGCCATCATCGAGGGTGACCGTCGCCACCTGTGCAGGGGAGGTCGACTGGAGTTCCTTCAAGGCGTCGACGTCGAGTCGCGCCTGAACGCGAGCGCCGGTGCCGTCGGTCAGATACGCGCCGCTTCCGATCTTCACGGGGCCGCCTTCTTCGGTGCCGATGCCCAGCACCATCAGGTCGTTGCGGCCCTTATATTGCGAGAAAGCGGCAAATGCGCCCTGCTCGACCCCATCGGTCAGAAACAGGATCGTGCCCGGCGCCGGCTCGGTGGCCAGGGCCGCCTCTGCGGCTTCGAGCGCCGTGGCGGTATCCTTGCCGTCGACGGGCATGAGCGCTGGCGACAGGGCTGCTAGATAGGTAGCGACGAGCGACGCGTCATCGGTCAGGGGCAGCACCATATGGGCCGAGCCGGCATAGGCGAACAATGCCGTCCGGGCGCCTTTCCGCCTGGCCATGATGTCGCGCACCTTGAGCTTGGCGCGCTCGAGCCGTGTCGGCGAGATGTCGGTCGCATTCATCGTCTGGCCGAGGTCGACGGCGATCGCGAGCGGCGCCGTGTCTTCGACGAAGGGCGGACGCTCGCGTTCCCATGTCGGGCCGGCCGCGGCAAGGCCGGATAGGGCAATTAGGCCGGCCACCAGATAGACGGGCCGGAACGTGCGCGCCCGGCCACGGTCGACGAGGAGGTGATCGAGCAGATTGGGCGCGATCAGGTGCTTCCAGCGGGAGCGCATATCCGATTGCCGGCGCAAGAGCCATACGAGCAGTGCCGCCGCAAGAACCGCAAGCAGCCACCACGGGCGAAGGAAGTGGAAATCGGCAATCATGCTTCTGCCTCGCTGTTACGCCTGCGGGCGGCGCGGATCGACAGCAGCCACATCAGGGCGTGATAGGCGAGCACGAGGAGAACGGCGGCACCCAGCGGGTAGTGGAACAGCTCGATGCGTGGCCGCCAGCTCAACGTCTTCTGGTTTGTCGGCGTGATGCTGTCGAGCAGTGCGTAGATATCTGCAAGCGCCTGCTGGTCCTGGCCGAAGAAATATCGCCCTCCGGTTGCCGAGGCGATCTTCTGCAGAACTGCCGTATCGAGCTTCTCCTCCCCTTCAGCATTCGGATCGCCGATGCCGATCGCATGGATGCGGATGTTGTTCTGACCCGCGATCTCGGCTGCCTTGTCGGGCGGCATCTTGCTTGCGGTGTCGTTGCCGTCGGTCAGCACCACCAGCACTTTGTCGGGCGCCTGGCTCTCCTCGAACAGCTTGATCGACAGCCCGATCGCGTCGCCCAGGGCGGTTCGCGGGCCGGCCATTCCGGGCAAGGCGCCCGTCAGCATGGATCGGACGGTCGTATGATCCATGGTAAAGGGAACGAGCGGGTAGGGAGCGTCGCCGAAGGCGATCAAGCCCAGCCGATCATGCGGGCGGCGGTCGACGAAGTCCGCCAACACGGCCTTCACCGCATCGACCCGCGCCTCGAGATTGCCCTGCGGATTTCTGAAGTCGCGCGTGTCCATCGATTGGGAAAGGTCGAGGGCGAGCATGAGATCGCGCTGAGGCTCGGTCTTCTCGATCGGCGGCTCGACGAATTGCGGGCGGGCGAGCGCCGTCAGCACCAGAAGCCAGCAGATCGGAGCGATGATCTTCTGAAGCAGGTTGGCACGCGGCACGACCGAGCCTTCCGTCGGGCCGATGCCTGCGGCTTTGGTGATATCCTCGAAGAAGGGAATGCGCACTGCCGGCGTCTGCTCCCGGTATGGCGGCAGCAGCCACCAGACGAGAAGGGGCGCGGGCAGAAGCACGAGGAACCAGGGATGGTCAAGGACGTACATCGTGGGCCTCGATCCATTGGCGAGCCGCCGCGAGGCTCTGACGCGCCGTAGCCTCGTCCGTCGAGGCTAGCGCCGACGGGCGGTATTCGCTTTCGGCGAAGAAACGATAGGCTTCGTCATCTATCCGCGCCGTGCCGGCATGTGCGCGGAGGAAATCGGACCAGCCTTTGCCGCTGAGGGAGGCGACCGTTTCCCTCTGCCAGGCCGCGAGCGCCGTGCGCTTGAGCAGCGCGGGCAGGCTTTGCAAGGCGTGTCTGCGCCCGGCAGGCGTGTCGATGGCCTTCTCCAGCAAGGAGAGTTCCGCGAGCGCTTCCCGGCGATAACGGTTCCGTGCGCGTCGGCGGAGCCAGCGCCAGAGGACCGCGGCGAGGATGAGCGCGACCGCCGCGATGAGCGTCGCCCAGCCCCAGGTGGCCGGCATCATCGATACGGGCGGTGGCAAGGCGATATCGGCCATCTGCCTTAGGGTGGCGTCGAGCATCGGGTCGGGCGCGGGGGTAGGGTCCACTTAGCGCCTCCTTTGTCGCCAGGCAAGTTGGCCGAGGAGCGTGCGCAATTGCGGTGCCACTTCCTCGGCCGCGGAGACGGGCAGCATGGGCAGCCCCATCTCCTCCTGCCACGAAAGCAGTTCGCGGCCTCTGTTGCGTGCAAAACTGTCTACGGCCTCGCGAACATTGCCGCGGCCGAATTGCAACTCGGCCTGGAGCGCGCCGCCGCTCACGACCATCTCGCCCTGGCGCGGCAGGTCGAGCAGGAAGGGATCGTAGACGAGGACTGCTATGACGTCGTTTGCGACGGACATGCGTAGGAGCAGGTCGCGGGTCGCCGGCCCATGCCCGTCGAAATCACTGACGACGATGATCAGATGGTCGTGCCGGGCGAGGGCTGCCACTTTGCCGAGGACCGCATTCAGTTGACCGGGCGACCTCTCGATATCGGAGACCGCGCTGAGCGCATTGTTCTGGACCGAAATCGTTTCGGCGAAACGGATGACGGCCCCGCGGCTCCGGTGCGGCCGGATGGCCTCCTGCTTCAAGTCGTTGAAGACCACGCCGCCGACGCGGTCGCCGAGCGCCATCACGCGCCAGGCGCATAGCGCCGCAACCTCGGCGGCGGCTACCGATTTCATCGACCGGCGGCTTCCGAAGAACATGTTGGTGCGCTGGTCGACGACGATGAGAGCGGGGCGGTCCTTCTCTTCGTTATAGACGCGCACGAATGGCTGCCCGGTGCGGGCGGTGACGCGCCAGTCGATCGTCCGGATATCGTCCCCCGGCATATAGGTTCGAAGTTCCTCGAAGCTCAGGCCACGACCGCGCATGCGCGATTCATGGCGCCCGGCGAGGAAGCGGCGAACGGGGGCCTTACGCAGGAACGTCAGGTCGGAGGCGATCGATTCCAGCGCAACGAGATTGTCGACGGAAACGTAGGCACCATCCGTATCGCCTGCGGCCCGGCGTACGATCTCCTTCGTTCTTCCGAATGCGGGCAGGGAAATTGCCATCGCAAGTCCTCCCGATCAGCCGGTTGCCACTTTCTCCACGATCCGGTCGACGGCCTGGTCCGCGGTGATTCCGCCGGCATGGGCTTCATAGGAGAGCACGAGCCTGTGGCGGAATACGTCGTAGACGATCGCCTGGACGTCGTCCGGCGTCACGAAATCACGGCCCTTCAGCCAGGCGTGAGCACGCGAGACCTTATCGAGCCCGATCACGCCGCGCGGACTGGCGCCGACCTGGATCCATTTGGCGAGCTCCGGATCGATCTTGTCAGGGTAGCGCGTCGCCATGACGAGGGCGACGATATAGTCCTCGACCGGCTTGGAAACGGCAATCTCCGAGATCTCCCTTCGCGCGGCGAGCACCACCTCGGCGGCGAGCTTCTGCGCCTCGGCGCTCCTGGCGTGCGGCTCCCTTTCCTCGGAACGGACGAGCTCCATGATTGCGACTTCCGAATTCGCATCCGGATAGTCTACGCGGACATGCATCAGAAACCGGTCGAGCTGAGCCTCGGGCAGGGGATAGGTGCCCTCCTGCTCGATCGGGTTCTGCGTTGCCATGACAAGGAAGAGGGCCGGCAGCGGGTGGCTCTGGCCGCCGACCGTGACCTGCCTTTCCTCCATCGCCTCGAGCAATGCCGACTGCACCTTTGCCGGCGCGCGGTTGATCTCGTCGGCGAGGATCAGATTGGCAAAGACGGGCCCCTGCTGGAACTTGAACTCGCCCTTGCCGCCTTCGCTGAAATAGACTTCGGAACCGGTGATGTCGGAGGGCAGCAGGTCAGGGGTGAACTGAATGCGCGACAGGCTCGCTTCGAGGTTCTTGGCGAGGCTCTTGATCGCCCTGGTCTTGGCAAGCCCGGGCAGACCCTCGACAAGAAGATGGCCGTTTCCGAGCAGGCCAAGCAGAAGACGCTCGATCATGGCTTCCTGGCCGATGATCGATTGCCCGATCCTTTTGCCGAGTGCCTGGATGTCTTCCCGGTTTCCCATCGCGCTTCCCTCTGTTCATTCGCGTACGATTGCTACGCCATCGAGTATTTCGGTTTCGGTGCACCCCGCCGGCGCGGTGCACGTGAAGGCTACATCAAGATAAAATATCGCGCCAAGGTTATGCAGCTCCCCTTGGCACGCGTTAACTTGCCAGCACCGTGGCGAGGGCGACCACCACGGGACCCATGAGCGGCAGCAAGACGTTCGAGATCGCGTAGGTAACCGTATATCCGATCACGGGAATGGAATTCCCGGCCTGGGAGACGAGGGCGCTTATCGTCGGCGTGCTGCAATGCTGCCCGGCGATCACGCCCAGGAGGATAGGCGTTTCGATCTTCATAAGCTTCGAGCCGACCAGCAAAGAGACGAAGGCCGGGATGAAGGAGACGAGCAGGCCCAGGACAGGCAGGATCAGGCCGTATTGCATGACCAGGTCGATCGCGTCGGGGCCGGCGCTGAGACCGATCGCGGCGATGAATGCTGCCAGACCGAATTCCTTGGCGAAGTCCGCTGCGGCGACCGGCAGGTTGGCGCGCGCCGGGCTGCGCATGTTGAGCCAGCCGAAGGCGAGCCCGGAGATCAAAGCACCGCCGCCCGAGCCAAGCGTCAGTTCCAGCGCGCCGATCGTGAGACTGAAATGGCCGATCAGGAGACCGACGACGATGCCGAGCCCGAGAAAGATGAAATCGGTCCTCTCGCCCGGGGGCAGCGTCTTGCCGAGTTCGGCCGCAGCCCGGTTAACTGCCTGCTCCGGACCATAGAGCGTAACGATATCGCCTTGCTGGAGGATCGTCCCGGAGAGCGCCGGGATATGCTGTCCCATGCGACGGACGCTCGAGATGAATATGCCGCGCTGCAATTCAGGCGCCGCCATCTGCCTCAACTCCCGTATCTGGCGGCCGAAGGCCTCCTTGCGCACGAGCACGACGTCGCGTGTCGTCAGGGTGAAACTCGTCTCCTGGGGAACCGGCACTTCGTCGCTTAGCCGGTCGCGAACCGCGATCACCGCGTTGCGGCGTCCGCGCACGAACACGATGTCGTCCGGCTCCAGCAGGAAATCGCCCGTCGTTTCGAGAATTTCGCCGCGGCGCTGCACCCGTTCGAGAGCGACGGCAAAGTGCCGGCTTTTCTCGAACGCACCGACAGTCTGGCCCGCTGCGGGTCCGGCCCGGAAGGCGCGGCCGACGAATACGGGAAGGCCTTCCGCCTGGTCGTCCTCTTCATCGGTAGAACCGAGCTTGCGCGCGAGCTCCTGCGCCTCCTTTCTGAGATCGGCCTTAAGGATCAACGGGGCGATCTGGGTCGTGAAGATGACGATGGCGATGAGGCCGAAAAGATAGGTGAGGCTATAGGCGGTCGCGACATTCGCTTGCAGGAGCTCGATATCCCCAGGCGGCAAAGGCAGGTGCGAAATCGCTTCTGATGCGGTTCCGAGGACGGCGGACTCGGTCGCCGAACCGGCGAAGAGCCCCGCGGCCGTGCCCACGTCGAGGCGAAAGACCACGATCGATGCCGCGAGGAGCAAGAGGACGCACACCACCTCGATGATCGAAAAGATCCCGTATCGCCATCCGCCGCGGATATTGGCGAAGAACTGCGGTCCGGCCGAGAAGCCGAGCGCGTAGATGAAGAGGGCGAAAGCGGCATCCTTGAGATCCGGGCTTATCCGCACTCCAAGCTGTCCGAGGGCGAGCGCGACGAAAAGCGTTCCGCAGACCCCGCCGAGTTGAACGGGACCGACCTTCAGCCGACCGATGAGATAGCCGAGCGCGAGCGATATGAAGAGGGCTATGACAGGGTCGGTCAGAAACGACATGGACAAGTCCGTTACGCATCGAAGGTCGAGGGAATTCCAGTCTCGTGCGGGCGGCATCGCCGCCCGCACAGCAGGCAAAATCAGCGTTTCTGGTATTCCTCGTGGAATTCGTCTGCCATCCGCTTGAGGGCCTGCCCGATGGCGGCGTATTCGTATTCGTTGAGATTGGCGAGGGAGGCTCGGCCAGCGGGCTTCTGCGTACCGAAGCCCGTTCCCGGCAGAAGCACGATGCCCGTCTCGTCGGCTATGCGGAACAGGAGTTCAGGGCCGTTGAACTTCTTCGTCACCCATTTGGCGAATTCCTTGCCGTAAAGCTTGCGGGCGAGATCCTCGAGATCCAGCAGGGTGTAGTAGTCGACGGCATTCGGATCGGCCTCCAGTGACAGGCCGAGTTCGCGATAGAGCGCCGCCTCGCGCTTGCGGATGATGTTTTTGAGCGATGTCTTGTAGCTGTCCGCCTCGTCCATCAGCGCGAACAGCGAGAAGAGGACGAGTTGTACCTGCTGCGGGGTCGAGAGGCCGGCGGTGTGGTTGAGGGCCACCGTTCGGCTGTCGGCGACGAGCCGGTCGATGAACTTCAACGAGCGCACATCCGGCAACAGCGAACCATAGCGGCGGTCGAGTGCCTCCTTCGCTTCCTTGGGAAGATCGGCGAGCCTCTGGTCGAGGACGTTCTGCCGATGCGTCGCGACCACTCCGAGCCGCCATCCCGTCGCGCCGAAATACTTCGAATAGGAATAGACGAGGATCGTGTTCTGCGGGCATGTCGCGAAGAGCGACCGGAAACCATCCGCAAATGTGCCGTAGACGTCATCCGTCAGAATGATGAGGTCCGGCCGGTCGTTGGTGACGATGTCGGCGATCCGCTTCAGGCTTCTGTCGTCGAGTTTCACCGATGGGGGATTGCTGGGATTTATGCAGAAGAAGACCTTGATCGCAGGATCTTTCAGCTTGTCGAGCTCTTCGTCGGAATACTGCCAGCCATTGGCCGGATCCGCGTTCAGCGCCACCTCCTCCAATGCGTATTCATCGAGTTCCGGGATTTCGATGTAAGGCGTGAAGACAGGCATGCCGATCGCCACCTTGTCGCCCTTCTTCACGAGGTGGTTCTGCTTGAGGGTGTTGAAGATGTAGGTCATTGCCGCCGTTCCGCCTTCGACGGCGAACAGATCGATGCTGTTCGGCGGCAGAAAGCCGCCAACCATCTCCTTGACGATGTAGTGCTTGGCAATCTCCTCGCTTATCCTGAGCATTCGCGGCGGAACCGGATAGTTGCAGCCGATAATGCCTTCGACCATTTCATGCAGGAATTCGGAGGCGGAAAGCCCAAGCTGGTCGCGCACGTAGCTCAGCGCGCGCGCCAGAAACGCAACGCCTTCCATATGGTGGTTCTCAGAGGCGAAGCGCTCGAACCGCGCCTCGATGCCCTCTATGTTGGGCAGCCCTCCGATACCCTTCTGGAGATAGGAGAAGGAAAGCTCCGACTCGGCGGTCGCAAAGAGGCCAAGCTGAAAGAAAGCGCGGCGAGGAAGCGTCGCCAGAAAGTTCGGGTTGCCGCGGCCGGCATTCAGCATCAGGCGGTTCTGTTTGGCCGAGGCGAGCTTGATCAGTTCGTCCTTCAGCTCGAACGGGCTCAGTTTTGCATAGCGGCTATAGTCTGTCTTCATCGGGATTCTCCCTCATGAGCGAGATCAGGCAAAAGCGACGACCAGCGGCCCGAGCAACGTCAGGAAGACATTCGCCAGGGCATAGGTGATTGCGAAGGGAACGGTCGGAACGGAATTGCCGGCCTTGTCGAGAATCTCGCCGAAAGCCGGGTTGGCACTGCGGGATCCGGAAAGGGCGCCGGCAAAGATGGCGGCATTGTCGTAGCGCAGCAGATATCTGCCGACCGCCATGGTGACGAGCAGCGGAAGGATGGTGACCACCACGCCGATCAGGAAGATCGAGAGGCCGTGCTCGGCGATCGTCGTCACCGCCTGCTGCCCCGACTGCAGGCCGACCACTGCCACGAAGCCGGCAAGACCGAGATCCCGCAGAAGCGTCGAAGCGCCGGTCGGCATGTTGCCGATCGCCATGTTCCGCGTCCTCAGCCAACCGAAGAAGAGGCCGGATAGAAGTGCGCCGCCGCCGCTTCCAAGCGTCAGCGGTATCGAGCCGAGGCGGATCACGATCAGACCGACGAGAAGGCCGAAGACAAGCCCCAGTCCGTGATAGACGAAATCGGTCTTGTCGCTCGGAACGATGGTGGTCCCCACTCGCTTCGCGACCCGCGCGACGTCGTCGCTCGTGCCGTAAAGGGTTACCACGTCGCCGGCTGCGATAAGCGTGTCCTTGGCAAGCGCAAGTTTCTGCCCGCCACGCTTGACCTCGATCACGAAGATCCCGTGCTTCAGTTCCGGGCTGGTCTTGTCGCGGATGTCCGCCACTGTATGGCCGACGAAATCCCGATGGGAGATCACGACGTCGCGCGTGACAACGATGACGTCCATCCCTTCGGAGGACTGAAGTTCGGTGCCGAGCATCGGCGCCGCCGAAACGACGGCGTCACGCCGGCCGACGACAAGCACGACGTCGCCGGCTTCGAGCTTCAGTCCCGGGTCATTGCCGATGAGCTTGCCGCCGCGTTTGACGCGTTCGATCGAGATCGTTGCGGCCGGCCCCTGTCCCTCGAGTTCCAGGATCGTTCGGCCGGCGGCCTTGTCGACGCTGAAAAGGCGCCCGACCAGCATGGGCAGCGCCGGTTGCTCGCCTATGCCGTAAACGCTGGCGCCGGCCAGCATCTCGGCTTCCGCCTTGATCGCATCGTCGCGGATGCTGCGGCCCATGAACCACTCGAGAATGTTGACGCAGACGATGATCGCGCCGAAGGAGCCGAAGATGTAAGTGACGGCATACCCGATGGCGACATTGGCCTGCAGCCTCTGCGCCTCCTCGGCGGCAAGCCCGAGCTTTCCGATGGCCGCGCCGGCGGTGCCGATGATCGCGGACTGGGTCAAGCCGCCGGCGGCAATCCCCGCCGCCAGCCCCTTGTCGAGGCCGAACAGGCGGGCAAGAACGACGACGGTGACGAGGCCGGTGATCGCCAGCACCGCTGCCATGATGATCTCGCGTATCGACTGCCGGCCGAGAGAGCGAAAGAATTGCGGCCCGCTTTCGAAGCCGACGGCATAAATGAAGAGCGCGAACAGGACGGCCTTGACGCCGTTGTCGATCGTCACCCCGATCTGGCTGATCAAAACTGCGACGAGGAGCGAGCCGGCGACGCCGCCAAGCTGGAACTTGCCGAACTGGAACTTGCCGATCCAATACCCGCCCGCGAGCGCCAGAAACAGCGCGATTTCGGGAGACTGGTGCAGAAGAGACTGGATGAACGTCACTGATGCCCCCGTTTAATACAATTCGAAAAACGCCAACTTGCACCTTGGGTGCGCATGCAATTTAAAAGTCCAAGAGTGGGCGCACTAAAAAAGTGCAGGGTCGGACGCGGCCACCCCCGCCTTTGTCGGCGCGGATCGACGCCGCTCCTCACAGGAGGAGCAGCTTCTTCATCACGGAAAATACCTCCTTGTAGGGCAGCTTCGTTGCGCCGGCGACGGCGAAGGGGATGAGCGCGGCGGCGGCCACCGGCACCACCGCCTCCCGGCTGATCAGCATGGTCTTGAGCTTCTGGGTCGCCTCGTAGAGCTTGTTCGGATCGGGAATATCGTCCGCCGGCTCCGGCGTCGGATCTTCGAAGATGTTTCGGCCAACGGACTTGCGTTCGGCCGCCCGGTGGTAACGCGTCGCCTGGGCGCCGAGCAATGCCAGGCCGTTTTGCTTCAGGCGGGAGAGCGGCGGCGTGAAAGCCGAAAGCGGGTAAGCGAATAATGCGATGACGATCGCCAGCCAGCCGGTCATGACCATGCTGAAGGTCGTCATCGAAAGACTTTCCTGCAGTAGGTTCTTTGCGATCGCCGCCGCGATTGCCGAGCTCATGCCGAAGACGAAGAAGACGTAGGCGTTCGGATATTGTGCGAGGAAAGCCAGTCCGCCCTTGCCGTCCGGATGGGTCGCAACGAGGCGGAGGTCGAGCCTGGCTATGCGCCGCAGCAGCTGTGCCCAGACGAAGTGCCGCCACATGCCTCGCAGAAAAAGAAAGACGAAAAGGGGAAGGCTGACGCTGATTGACCACCAGCCGGCGGCAGTGATCCTGTTGCCTTCAGGCCGATGCTCGACCGCCCAGGAGGACACGTCGAGCGTGTGGAAGTTGAAGTAGGACAGGGCTGCTGCAAATATCGCGGCGGCCAGGCAGGCGAGTTCCGCTCCGCGCGAATCGCGTCGGCGTAGCGCCTCCGACAGGTCGCGTGTAGCTTGCGTCGTCGCGGTCGGCGCGATGATCGGAGCGCGCACGAACTGCGCCAATCGGGCCCTGAGACCACGTTCGACCTGCTGTTCCGCCAGAATGAAAGCGCCAATGCCGATGAAGAATTTCGCCCATACTCCGGGGTCCGCGAGATAGGCATTCTGGCTGTGGTCGAGGGAGAAGCTGCGCGGAATCCCGAGCAGGAACGGTACGCCCCAGGCCAGCGCAACGAAAAGGATCGCTCTCGTCCCCGACCGAAGCGTGTTTTCCCGAAGCAGCTTCAGCTGCGCCTGCAACTCGAAAAACGGCCCGCCATGCGACGCGCGGAAATCGGCAAGACCGGGAGAGGGGGACTTATCTACCGCGTCATTGTCCGGCGACGGATGTGTAACACCGTTCACGCTCATGACCACCATAGTTCATTGCTCAAGATAGGTCCGGTATCGCAGCACCGGAGAGCCCATGGTCTATCCATCAGCGATTTTCGGCATCAGCGATAGATGGACCAAGGGCCAACGGATCGGCCAAATATCTGTCGAGAGGCCGGTCCTTGCTGTATTTTGAGGGGGAATACCCCTTAATATTTATGGATTGCAATTGAATCGAGCAAGTCGCACAACGGTGAATTGTTACCGGCTTGTCATTCGGGTCTGGTACTTGGGCACGCCGGTGAATGCATGAGGTACGGCCAAGGGGCATGGTGCTGCGAATTCGACCGCGAGCGGTCATCGTTACTTTGATCGTCCTTTTGGCGGGGGCCTTCGATGCGCGGGCCGCCGTGCCCCGGCGCGTGCTGCTGGTCTATGAAAGCGAAAGCACGCTTCTTGCCGCCAGACAGATCGCCTCGGGCTTCGGCGAGTATATGGAGGCAAACGCGCCCGAACACATCGAATATTATACGGAATATCTCGACACACTGCGCTTTACGTCGCCGGACCATGCCCGTCGCCTTGCGGACTTTCTCGAGGCCAAATACGGGCAAATGGATCTGGACCTCATGGTGACCGGCGGCCCGGGGGCGCTCAGATTCGTGCTGGAGATGCGCGATCGTTTTGCCAAGGGTGTCCCCGTGGTTTTCGGTGCCGTCACCGAGAATTCGGTCGTGGAAACTCTGCCGGCTGACGTCAAGGGCGTCGTCAGCCGCTTCGATCTGGGCAAGACCGTCCAGCTGGCCAGCCGTCTTCAACCGAGGGCACGCAAGGTGGTGGTCATGTACGGCTCGGCGCCCTTCGACCGGAAATGGGGCGAGACGGCGCTCGCCGTTCTGGGGGAGCGCTACGCGAGCCTTGATGTCGAATATGTTTCCGGCCTTTCGCTCGATGGTTTCCGAAGCACTGCCGCCGCGCTCTCGTCCGATGCCGCCCTCGTGATCCTCACCGTCTTTGAGGACGCGGAGGGTACGAAATTCGTCCCGCGGGACGCGGCGAGGAAGATCGCTGCAGTGTCGGGCGCACCGGTCTACACGGTGTACAGTTCCTATTTCGGTTCGAATATTTTGGGCGGCCATGTGGGGACCTTCCAGTCGGTCGGAGCGCAAATGGCGGCACTGTCATTGGACATCATGCGGGGCGATCTTTCGGCGCCCCAGACCACGCCTGCGCGGGAGACGGCGCTCGTCGACTGGCATGAAGTCCAGCGTCTGGGGATCGATGACGTGTTGATACCCGCCGGGGCCGAAATCAGAAACTATGCGCCAAGTGCCTGGGAGCGTTACCGCATACCCATCAGTGCGGCCTTCCTCTTGATCGCGGCGCAGATGCTGACCATCTCCGCGCTCGTTTATCAGAACCAGCGGGGCCGCAGGCTCGAAGCGACCCTTGCCTCCGAACGCATCGATCTTGCCCATCTCTCGAGGCGGTCGCAGCTCGGCGAGCTTTCCGGCGCCTTCGCACATGAGCTGACGCAACCGCTGACTTCCATTCTCGCCAACGCCGAGGCGGGGCAGAAGCTCTCCATGGAAACGGCCCCCGATATGAACGAAATTCGGGCGATATTCGACGATATCGCCGCGGACGACAGGCGGGCGTCGTCGGTCATTTCTCAGCTGCGCAGCATGATGCTGAAGGGCGAATCGTCTCAGGAGATCCTCGACCTGAAGGAGGCGGTCCGCCAGACGGTTGCTCTGGCCCGCGCAGAGATGGTGGCGCGTCGCACCGAGGTGGAGGTACGCGATGAGCTCGCGAATGTTCGGGTCAAGGGAAACCTCGTGCAGCTCCAGCAGGTGATCCTCAATCTGCTCGTAAATGCGGCCGACGCCATGGCGGACCTCCCGCCAAGGCAACGGAGGGTTGAAATCGGCGTCGACAAGGGCAAGAATGGCTATTGTGAATTGTCCGTGGCGGACATGGGGCCGGGCATACCGGCCGAGATGCGCAGCGAAATATTCAAGCCGTTCGTGAGCTCGAAGAAGGGCGGCCTCGGCCTCGGTCTCGCAATCTGCCGAAGCATCGTCGAGGCGCAGGGAGGAAAATTATTCTTTGACGACGCTGTGAAGCGAGGAGCGCGGGCCGTAGTAATTCTGCCTTCAGCATAGAGGTGCGTGATGGGGGACATCGCCGGTAAAGTACTGCTGCTTGACGACGACGAATCCGTGTTGCGGTCGCTGAGGAGGCTGCTCTCGGCTTCGGGGTACTATGTGACGGTGTATCAGAACGCTCGGGCATTTCTGGCATCCGACGATCTGGATACGGCCGATTGCATCATTCTGGACCTTGGCCTGCCGGACTCCGACGGTTTTCGCGTGCAGGAGGCATTGGCCGCCGCAGGCGCAAGCCAGTCGATCGTCTTTCTGACGGGTAGAGGCGATATCCCGGCAAGCGTGAGGGCGATGAAGGCGGGGGCCGTGGACTTCCTGACGAAACCGGTAGAGGCCGGTGCCCTGCTGGCCGCCGTGGGCGTGGCGCGCGAGCGCGCGCGCTCCCGGCGTGAAATGGAAGAGAGGAAGGCGAGCGTGGTAAAGCGGCTCGACAGCCTGACGGCCCGCGAAACGCAGGTCATGCATCACGTTGTGGCCGGCCTCCTGAACAAGCAGATAGCCGCCGATCTCGGGACGGTGGAAAAGACCATCAAGGTTCACCGCGGCCGCATGATGGCGAAACTGGGCGTGCGAACGGTCGCCGACCTCGTTCGCCTCGTCGCGGTTGCAGGGCCGCCGCGTGGGGACATTGGGCCCAAGTCCAACTACGATCAAACGGGGCCATGATATATGAATGGTGAATGAGTGAGGAACAGCGAATTGTTGCGATCGTGGACGATGACGAGCTGGTTCGTCGCGCACTCTGCCGTCTCGTAATGTCATTGTCCTTCAAGCCGGTGCCATTTGCCTCCGGCGAGACGTTTCTGGAGCAGCTCGAAGACACCGAGCCGACCTGCGTTCTGCTGGATTTTCACATGCCGAACATGAACGGGCTCGACATTTTGCACGAGCTCAGCGACCGGCAGCCGAGGCTGGCCGTTATCGTCATAACCGGCGCGGATGAAGATGGGGTGCGCGAGAGTTGCATACGGGCCGGCGCAGCAGGTTTCCTCAACAAGCCGCTCTCCCGCGACACGCTTTCCTCGGCCATCGAAGCGGTGGGAGGCGGTCGGCGTCCTACAACGGAGCCGCGCGTCCAATAGAATAGGACGCTCTAAGTCTTTGAGAGCGCGACTTCCGGAAGGAAAGCCGTTACACACCTTTCCTGGAAATGCTTACTGTAAGCAAAGATCTACGGCTCCGGCCTTTGCAGCGCCGTCCTTTATCTCATTCCGGATACACGACCTTCCAGTCATCCTTGATGCTTACGATCGTCCAGCCGCGTCCGGGCGCCTCGTCTAGGCCGCGTGCGAGCCGGCCGAAATGGGAGTCCCGGTCATAGGCGTTTTCGCGCTGTGCATCGTCGTGATGGACGATCAGGCCGAACCGGCGTCCGGGACCCGAAGTCGTCCATTCCAGCATCTCGAAGTCTCCGTCGGAATTGCCGAAGGCGGCAATCGGGCGCTTGCCGATGAACTTGTTGATGCCCACGGGCTTGCCGGGGCCGTCGTCGATGAAGTCGATCTCCGGCAGGCGCATGATCGCCGGCACCCCGTCGCGCAGCTCGTATTTCGCCTTGATGCTGGAGCCGACCACGTTTCGCGGCGGGATACCGTAAACACGCTCGGTCCAGGGGCGCATGAATTCCACCCCGCCGCCCGAGACGATGAAGACCTCGAACTGGTTGGTCTTCAGATAGTCGATCAGTTCGACCATCGGCTGGAAGATGTGCCCGGTATACGGTTTGCCCGATGCCGGGTGCCGAGCGGTTGCGATCCAGTCGGACACGATCTTTTCAAATTCCTCGGTGGACATGCCGGCGTGAGTGGCGGCGACGAGCTCAAGCAGTCCGCGCTCGCCGCTCGCCGCCACACCGGCCATGTCTCCGGCGAGCACCGATCTGAACGGCTCCGTCGTCTGCCATTCCGGATGTTGCGGCGCCAGCTGCCTGACGCGGTCGAGCGCGAAGGCGAGCTGCACATACATGGGCTGTTCGCCCCAAAGCGTACCATCGTTGTCGAAGACCGCGACGCGGGCCGCCGGCTCGACGAAATCGGCGCTGCCCTCCGTCGTCGTCGCGGTCACGAAATCCATAATGCTTGCCTTCGCCTCCCCATCGGCCCATGAGGGCAGGATCGCGGAGCCTTCGGCTAGCGCTGGGCGTACGGAGGAGCTCACAGCGGCGAATGCGGCGATTTTCAAGGCCGAGCGGCGGCTGATCTCGAACATATCGTATCTCTCTGGCCGAGGTTGCCGGATAGTGACGGCTTGGCTCGCGAGTGGACGCCGCCGGCAACGCAGCATCGAGATGCGTTGCCTCCTCAGGCGCCCGCCAACAATATCATTCGGCTGTTTTCGGAGCGGCGATAGTTGGACCAAAGGCCAACTTGCCGCTGTTCGATGCGCCGCTTAACTCGCAAGTGCTGCCATTGGTGCAATACATCTTTGCGATTGATTACCGGGCGGGCAGACTCGGGGGGAGGCGCAAGGCTCGCGTCCGGGCGCTTTTCGCGGATGCGCAGATTGCAGGCAAGGAGAGATCATGGACTATCCTGGCTGTCTACGATCCAGAGTACTCGGTTCGGTACGCAGGGCAGGAACATCTGCGCTGAACATGCGGCATGCGGCAGCGCTTGCTGGTGCGATCGCTGCGGCTTGCGGCGTTGCCCAGGCGCAGGACTCCTCAAGTGCAGACCTCGCCAAGCAACTGTCCAATCCGATCGCCTCGCTGATCAGCGTGCCCTTCCAATTGAACTATGACCGCGGCTTCGGTCCGGACGAAGGGCACCGCGTCACGTTGAACGTCCAGCCTGTGATACCGATCAGCCTCAACGAGGACTGGAACCTTATTTCGCGCACGATCCTGCCGGTGATCTCGCAGAGCGACATTGCCGGGCCCTCGGGCGATCAGTTCGGCCTCGGCGATACCGTGCAGAGCTTTTTCTTCTCTCCGAAAGAGCCGACTGCCGGCGGGATCATTTGGGGCGCAGGCCCGGTCTTTCTCGTTCCAACGGGAACGGACGATCTGCTCGGCAGCGAAAAATGGGGCATCGGCCCGACTGCCGTCGCTTTGAAGCAGGACGGCCCCTGGACATATGGGGCGCTCGTAAACCACATCTGGTCCTTCGCCGGCGACGACGACAGGGCCGATGTCAATTCGACCTTCCTGCAGCCTTTCGTTTCCTACACGACACCGGACGCCTGGACCTTCGCGGTCAACACCGAAAGCACCTATGACTGGGAGAGCGACGCGTGGTCCGTCCCGATCAACTTCCAGATATCCAAGCTCGTAAAATTCGGCGAACAGCCGGTGAGCATTACTGCCGGCGCCCGTTACTGGGCGGCGGCACCGGACAGCGGGCCGCAGGGCTGGGGCGCGCGCCTCGCCGTGACGTTCCTGTTCCCGAAATGAAGAGTGTACGCGAAGAGCCCTTCGGAAGCGCTTCGCGCGGGAGTTCCGCTTTGCGTCACCGCCATTCAGGCGCCGCAGAGCAAAGCAAGAGACCAGATCGGGCGGTCGCTCGATACTGTAACCAGAAGTACAAAGCGCAGGGAGTGAGGCTATGCCGACTCAGTTGCTCAGACTGATCGCCCGTCCGATCGGTGTTGCGGGCCTGGCGATCTTAATGGTTGCAAGCCCAACCTTGGTTCCCCGAGGACTTGCCCAGGGGACCACCCAGGGCGAGGCGGCGAGCGATGACCAACCCGATCTTCTGACCGAGGAAGAGCTCGAAGTCATGGTCGCGCGCATCGCGCTCTATCCGGACGAGCTCGTTGCCCTCGTCAGCTCCGCATCGCTCTTTCCGTTGCAGATCGTGGAGGCCGCACGCTTCCTCGAAGAGAAGAAGACGACCAAGGACCTGCAGCCCAAGGATAGCTGGGACGACAGCGTTGTATCGCTGCTGAATTATCCCGAGATCGTCAAGATGATGAGCGACGACCTCGACTGGACCCAGGCACTCGGAAGCGCGCTTGCCTACCAGCAGAAGGACGTTCTGGTCGCGATCCAGACCCTGCGCGACAAGGCCGTGGCCGACGGCGTCATCAAGACGGACGAAAAGGTGAAAGTCGTCAACGAGGGCGACAACATCGTCATCCAGGCGGCGGATCCGGAAAAAATCTATGTTCCGAGATACGAACCGGAAATGCTCTATGAGCCGGGCTATGCGCCGGCGCCAGTCGCCTATTACCCCGATCCCTATCCGAATTACTATTATCCGTCGGCGCCCTACTTTGCCGCCGCGATCACCGGTGCCGCCATTTGGGCGGCGGCGGTCGACTGGGACGACTGGGGCGTCTGGGGCGGGCACTGGAACGGCGATGTCGACATCGATTGCAACAATTGCTTCAACAACATCGATACCGACCGGGACAAGTTCAAGATGAACGACGTCGACTGGAAGAACGTCGATCGGTCCAAGATCAAATTCGACAAGAACCAGTTCGCCAATATCGATCGCGACAAGTTTAAAAACGACTTCAAGGTCAACCGGAACAACAACATCGCCAACCGCGCGAGGGATGTGAGCCGTGACCGTGGGGACATTGCCCGCCGGCCGGCAAAGGTTTCCGTCGACGACATCCGCAAGAGCAAGGTCGATGCGAGCCGCGTTCGCGCCGAACGCGAGCGGGCGGGCAATGTCCAGCGGCGGGTTGATGCACCGCGCCGTGACGGCGGGGCGGCGGCGAACCGTGTCCGTGCAAGCACCGGCAAGGCCGCAGGCGCCCGGCCGAACGTGCACCGCAAGGCGCATGCGCCGAAACCTGGCGCCCAAGTACACCATTCCTCCGGCGGCAAGCATTCGGCACTCGGCAAGGTCGGCAACAAACGGCAGACGCACATCTCGTCCGACCGCGGACGTCACTCCATGGGCGGTGGCCACCGGGGCGGCGGCGGTGGACACAAGATGGTGAAGCGTGGCGGCGGACGTCGGCGCTAATCAGATCGGGAGGCTACGATGACCAAATCCATTCGTGACGGGTTCGCTCTCTCGCTCTTCGGGGTGATCCTTCTCGGCAGCACCGCGCTTGCTCCGGCGGCCCTGGCACAGGAAGCCGGTGCCGAAACGCCGCTTGCGGATTATGCAGCGGCAGAGGATCCGCCCGTCTTCGACACTCCGGAACTGGCGGTGGAGGCTTTCAAGCAGACCGTCAATGGCGGCGACTTTGACAAGCTCGCGGCACTCCTCGGCCTCGACCCGGCCAAAACCAGGTCCAGCGAGGGGGTGATGGAGACGTACGACGACATAAAGGAAGGCGTTAAGGAGAAGGTCGTCGTCGAGGATGTAGAGGGCCGCAAGGTCGTCGAGATCGGCGACGAACTGTGGCCGTTTCCCTTCCCGATCTCAAAAGGAGACGATGGCAAATGGGCGTTCGACACCTTTGTCGGACTGGAAGAGATCGCCAACCGCCGGGTCGGGGATAACGAGCTTGCCACGCTTGCCACCATGCGCGCCTATGTCGTTGCGCAGGAGGAATATGCACTCGCCGATCACGACGGCGACGGTGTCCTGGAATACGCACAGAAGCTGATCAGCGACGAGGGTGCACAGGACGGCCTTTACTGGCCCGCGGAGAAGTTCGGCGGCGAGGAGAGCCCGGCTGCGGCGGCGCTCGCCGATGGCGATGCGGTGGACCGGGCCAAGGCGGGCGAGGGCTTTCAAGGCTACCGCTACCGGATCCTGACCGGCCAGGGTGACAATATCGCCGGGGGGAAATTCGACTATGTCATCAACGGCAACATGATCGCCGGGTTCGGCCTGGTTGCCTGGCCGGTGAGATATGGCGCCACCGGAGTAAAGACCTTTGTCGTCAATCGCAACGGCATCGTCTACGAGGCGGATCTCGGCGAGGACACCGAGAAGACTGCCGCCGCCATCCGTACGTTCAATCCGAACGACGACTGGACGGTCGTCCAGGACTGAGGAGGGGGCGCATGCGAGTTGCGAAACGCAAAACGGTGCAGTGCGGCGGCAACATCAGCGAATATTGTGCCGCCGACAGCCGGCTTGCCGAGCAGGTGAATGCCGACAAGACTGCGTGCCTGGTGCAAGATGCCGGGAATGAACTGGCGTAGCGCTGCCCGTTCATGGCAGGCGCGGAGGGGAGATTGCCGATGAAGCCTTCGTTGAACAGCGTGGTTGACCTTGAACCCGCGGCGGGGATGGTATGGGTTTCCGGTACGACCTTCATGATGGGGTCGAACGACCACTACCCCGAGGAAGCGCCTGTGCATCCGGTAACCGTCGACGGATTCTGGATCGACGAGACACCGGTTACAAACCGCCAGTTTCTCGAATTCGTAAATGCGACCGGGCATGTGACCTTCGCGGAAAGAAAGCCGCGCGCCGAAGATTATCCGGGCGCCCCGCCGTCCAATCTGCGGGCCGGTTCGCTCGTCTTCACTCCCCCGACACGCCCGCTGCAGGGGACCGACACATCGCAATGGTGGGTCTTCACGCTCGGCGCCAGCTGGCGGCACCCCTTGGGACGCAAGAGCAGCATAGGAACGATCCTTGATCATCCGGTCGTCCATGTCGGCTATGAGGACGCCAAGGCCTATGCCGAATGGGTCGGCAAGGAACTCCCGACGGAGGCCGAGTGGGAGCTCGCGGCGCGCGGCGGCATGGACCAAGCTGAATTTGCCTGGGGCGCCGAGCTTGCGCCGGGCGGAAATCACATGGCCAATACCTGGCAGGGCAGTTTCCCGCTTGAGAATTCGATGGACGACGGCTTCGCGCGAACATCGCCGGTCAGGTTCTATCCGCCGAACGGCTACGGTCTTTACGACATGATCGGAAATGTCTGGGAGTGGACTACCGATTACTGGTCCGTGCGCCACGCGGAAGCGGCCGCTAAGCCTTGCTGCATTCCGAGCAATCCCCGCAATGCCGATGCCGATGCGAGCATCGATCCGGCGGCGAGAGTGAAAGTTCCGCGCCGGGTGCTCAAAGGCGGATCGCATCTCTGCGCGCCGAACTACTGCCGGCGGTACCGCCCTGCGGCAAGGCACGCCCAGGAAATCGACACGACGACCAGCCATGTCGGTTTCCGATGTGTCAGGCGGGTCCGTTGACGGGCGGGGGATCACGTGTTTAGCGCCAGGTTCCGCCGTTGCCGCACCATGTTCCTGCAGGGGCTCCTTTTTGCAGGTCTTTTCAGCGTCGTGTCGAGCGTGGATGCATTTGCCGCGAATTGTGGTTCGCGAGGCGGTTTGGCCTATCTTGGAAACACACTGGGAGCGACCCGCTCGGTCTGGCTTTCCGGGACCAGTGCCGGCTCCTTCGGCCTCGAGGCTGCCCAGGGCAACCAGACGGTGGATACCTGGAGCAAGAGCAAACGCGGTCTTCACCTGTCGCTTTCCCCGGTCGTTTCGAGCGGCAACGGGGGAACGCACAAGCTCTACGACCTGTCGGGCGGAAAGCCCTGTCTGCTCGACACGCAGAACCAGATACGCGGCCTCATTCCCGACATCACCTGGCCGCAGGGGTTGCCCGACAACGATCTGCCACGTGTCTTTCCTGATTTCGCTCTGCCCGATGGTCGGCCCGATACCGACCCGATTCGCGTCTTCCCCGATTTCGATCGGCCGGAGGGTCGGCCCGACACCGGCCCAATTCGTGTCCTCCCCGATTTCGACCGGCCGGACGGACGGCCTGACACCGAACCGGTGCGTGTTTTCCCAGATTTCGATCGACCTGACGGACGGCCTGACAATGACCTTCCCCGAGTGTTTCCTGGCTTTGATCCTCCGGCCCCCTCGGGACCGGGGGCGATTCGCGCGGGCCGGGTGGCCGGGGCTCGAACGCCGCAGACTTGTATCGACCCCCGCTCCGTCGGCGCCAACCAGCGGCGCGACCTGCCGATCTGCCCGGAAATCGTTCCCCAAGAGGCGGCGAGGCAGGGAGCCGGCCAGTCCGGTGTGCCGCTGACGCCCGGCCGCGATCTGGCCGCTCCGGCGCTCTGGAATTTCTGGTCGGACATTCGCTTCGCGGACATATCCGACGAACGGTACGACCGCGACAGCGACACGCTTGCCCGTTCGCTGGACATGGGCCTCGACCGCCGGATTACCGACGATCTCGTCCTCGGCATGTCCTTCTCGTTGGAAGACAGTTCGACGGACGCGCATAGCGGCTCGCTCGACATCGATACCGAAGGGTTCAGCTTCGGTCCGTACGCGGCCTATCGTCTGTCGAAACACTGGGCTATCGACGCGTCCGTGACCTATGGCCGCTACAACAATGAGGTCGACCTGAGCGTGCTCGGCGGCGACTATGATTCGGAGCGCTTCTCCGGACAGCTATCCCTCCACGGCCAGTATAAATACGGCGCCTACTTCATCCGGCCCAAGGCGTCGGTCAACTTCGCTCACGTCAAAAGCGACGGCTACGGGCTGCACGGCAGTATCTTCAATTTCCCGGTGAGCGTCTCTCTTCCCGGGGAAAGCTATAATTACGGCGTCATGGAAATGTCGACGGAGGTCAGCCGGTTCTTCCGCCTGCCGGACGGCCATCCGTTCCTGGTCTTCGCGGAGCTTGGCGCGCAGTACGAGTTCGAGCGGCCGAACGACGGGAAGATCCTGGCGGGCGACCTGTCGGAAGTCACGCCTTCCCCCTGGGCGTTTTCGCTCCGCTCTGGCTTCAGAATGCTGCTCAACGACAATCTCCAGATCGAAGCGACGGGCGGGTATCTGAGCCTTGGGCAGGAAGATCTCGATGTGTGGGAGGGCAAGCTCCACCTGTCATGGAGTTTTTAAGTTTGTACGAGGGTTTCGGACGTGTCGCCTGGGCGAATCGGGACCGTTCCTCTATGCATCAACGCACGGATTGCCGCACTTGCGGGGATCGGTGCCAAAAAAGCGTGGCGCGAGCGGCGCTAAGATTGTGAGGCGTGGCATTGGCTAGTGGCGTGAGGTCTTCTGGGGACCGGTTCCGTATCGCGAAAGCAGGAATATCGACTGCTTCCGCGCTTGCCGCGCTCGTTTTTCTGGCGGGGTGCGGAGGCCATGCAAAAGGCGTGATGACTCCGGTGGCTCTGGCGCAGCCGTCGAACACCTCGCAGGTCGACATGCTGGTGGCGACCACGCGCCAGCCCTCGGGCGACCCGGCCACCCTGTTTTCGGGAGAGCGCAGCCCGACGCTTTCGATGACCGATGTGGCGGTTTCGATTCCGCCGGATTCGCGCCGTGCGCCGGGCACGGTGCAGTGGCCGCGCAAGCTGCCGCCCAATCCGGAAACCGATTTCGCCGTCACGCGCGTGCGCGAAATGGCATCGGAAGACGAGGCGCGCAGCTGGTTCCGCGCCCATAACAAGGGCGGCCATGTGCTTCTTTTCGTGCATGGCTTCAACAACCGCTACGAGGACGGCGTTTTCCGGCTGGCCCAGATCGTCCATGATTCCGGTGCGCAGGCGACGCCTTTGCTGTTCACCTGGCCGTCGCGTGCGCGGGTGTTCGACTATAATTACGACAAGGAGAGCACCAACTATTCGCGCACCGCGCTCGAGGATACGCTGCGTACGCTGGCAAATGCCCCGAACGTCAAGGACGTCACCATCCTGGCCCATTCGATGGGAACGTGGCTGACCATGGAGGCGCTGCGCCAGATGGGAATCCGCGACGGGAAGATCGCGCCGAAGATCGAGAACGTGATTCTCGCTTCGCCCGACATCGACCTTGACGTCTTCGCCAAGCAGTGGACCGATATGGGCGATGCGCGGCCGAAATTCACGATCTTCGTCTCGCAGGACGACCGGGCGCTGGCGCTTTCGCGGCTGATCTCGGGGGATGTCTCGCGGCTCGGCGCGATCGACCCTACCGCCGAGCCCTATCGCACGCAGCTGGAGACAGCCGGCATCACGGCGATCGATCTCACCAAGGTCGAGACCGACGACGGTTTGCATCATGGCAAGTTCGCCGAGAGTCCCGAGATCGTGCAACTGATCGGACAGCGGATCATCAAGGGGCAGACGCTGACCGATTCCGAGATCACTCTGGGCGAGGGGATTACCGCCGTTGTCGCCGGTACGGCCAAGAATGTCGGCACCGTCGCGGCCGCCACGATCACCGCGCCTGTCACCATAATAGAAGGCCGCGGCATGCCGCCCAAAAAGGTCCGGCTGGACGAAACTCTCGCCAGCGACGAACGCTCGCAAAGTGCCGCGCCATAGGTTCCGCAAGCAAGCCTGCTGTGGCGGCGAATATCAGTGGAGGATAGCATGACGTCCCGGGTCGTTCGAAATCTGGCATTTGCCGCAACCTGCCTGCTCGGAAGCGGCGCCCTGGCGGCGGACATATATTCGCCGATGACACCGCAGGTGCAGGAAACCACGACGGAGAGCGGCTGGACGTTTTCCTTCGCCCCCTATTTCTGGGCGGCCGGCCTTTCGGGCGATATCGAGCAGTTCGGTCTGCCCGCCGTCGATGTGGACGCGAGTTTCAGCGACGTCTTCGATCATCTGGATTTCGCCTTGATGGCCACGGCAGAGGCACGCAACGGACCATACAGCATCTTTGGCGACGCGATGTACATCAAGCTGTCGGGTCAGGGCGGGACGCCGAGGGGTATTCTTGCCGACGATGTCGAGCTTGCGACCGAAACATTCGCGGGTCTGCTTGGTGCCGGTTACGCGATCTTCGAAGACGGCTCCTCTCGGCTCGACATTGTCGGGGGCCTGCGCGTGTGGTCCGTCGAGAGCGAGCTCTCCTTCAGTGGCGGCCTCCTCGACGGGCGGTCGAGAAAGGATGATGCCGCCTGGGTGGACGGGATGGCAGGTTTTCGCGGCACCTACTCGATCACTCCGGAAATCTACCTGACCGGATGGGGCCTCGTTGGAGCCGGTGGCGCCGATCTCGACTGGGATGTCGCCGCGGCGATCGGCTACCGGTTCAGCGACACGATTTCGGCCGTCGCCGGGTACCGCGCGCTGGGCGTCGACTACAGCAAGGACGGCTTTGTCTTCGATGTGGTCGAGCAGGGGCCGATCCTTGGTCTGGTGGTGCGCTTTTAGACCAGGTCGTGAACCCATAACCGCGAACGGCTAAGATGAGCTGGTTTTGTGCGCGGCTTTCGGCGGCGCTACGTGAAGTAGCGCACGTTGACGCAGAACGAGGTCCCCGATTTAATAACGCGAATGGAGCTAACTTCACCGCAAGGGTCTAGGCTTTCCGAATACACGACCGAGTGGCGTGGAGGGTTCGAGAACGCTGAGGTCAATGCTCTTCATGCCGAGTGTTTTGAGCATCGAGTCTTCGCTGATGATTGGTGGTCACAAGTCAACCGCTTCAGCCTCGGCTGGGTGTGTACCCGTCGTTCGGGGAAGCTGGTTGGGTTCGTTAACGTCGCGTGGGATGGCGGGGTCCACGCATTTGTTTTGGATACAATGGTGCCGCCTGCTTTCCAACGCCAGGGCATTGCAAAGGCCCTGATAGGGGAGGCGGTTGATCGGGCGAAAGAAGCCGGCTGCGAGTGGCTCCATGTGGATTTTGACCCGCACCTCCGGCCATTTTATTTCGACGCTTGCGGATTCAGCCCGACCGACGCCGGACTCATCGCCTTGAAGTAGCAACATCGCCCGGCGTCCGCTTTCGAGATTGTCCAAATCGGTCAGCGGAAGGCGGTGACGCGCGACGGCAAAAAAAGAGGGCCAGATCGTTGTCTCGGCCGATCGCGGGGCGGGCTCACGACTAAGATACACGTCGTTGTTGATGCGCAAGGGCTTCCCATCCGGTTCGGTCTAACCGCTGGCCAGACACACGACGGGCAGATCGCCGATCGGTTGCTGGACCATCTCGGCCCGCGTACCATCGTGCTGGCTGACAAAGCCTATGACGCCGACCGCATCCGCGGGCTGATCGAGCAGCGAGGTGCGACGCCTTGCTTCAGCAAGTGCCTCTACCGCGAGCGCAACCTCATTCGAACGTTTCTTCTCCAAGCTAAAGCATTTCCGCCGCATCGCCACCCGATACGACAAGCTCGCGGCTAACTTCCTCGCTATGGTTCAGCTCGCCTCAATGCGGCTTTGGCTCCGCGCTTATGAGTCTACGGCCTAGATCAAGATCAAGAACGGCTAGCGTCTTGAATTTTGATGCGTCGCCGGTTGCGACGCATCAATCCTTCCTCAGACCGTCGAGCAGGGCACGGAAGCCTTCCACGGCCCGGTGCGAGGTTTCCTGCGGGTCCTCGGAATTGGCTATCCACAGCGCTGCGTGGCTGCTCGCGCCATTGATCAGACGGGCGGCCGCTTCGGTGTCGATATCGATGACCTCACCATCGGCCTTGAGCCGGTTCAGGCTTGCCGCCAGCGCTGCAATGCAACCCTCGGTCATCGGCCATTGCGATATGTCCCCGAGCACGGCGGGCCCGTCACGGAACATGATGCGCTGGATCTCCGGCTCGAGTGCCATGCGGATATAGGCGACGCACTCGTCGACGAACCCTTGCCACCGCGTCGGCGCTTCCGACGAGACCTTGTTCAGGCGGGCGGTCATCTCGGCGTCGATCTCCCTGATCACTGCCTGCAGCAGCCCCTTTTTGTCGCCGAAGTGATGATAGAGCGCGCCACGGGTCAAGCCGGCTTCGGCGGTGAAATCATCCATGGACGATTCCGCAAACCCGACGGTGCCGAAGGCGCGCCGGGCGGCGCCGATCAGTTTTGCGCGGGTCTCGGCGATCATTTCCCTACGCGGTTTGTTCATCATGTCTCCTGTTTTGCATACGCCGCGTATTTTATTTGACATACGACGCGTATGCAACTAATTAGATTTCATACGCCGCGTATGTCATTCTGCACAAGTTTCCCAAGGAGCGTCTCATGTCCAATCCATACGGAGAAATATTCAGGGCTCCAGGAGCCAAGGGCTTTTCGGCAGCCGGCTTCTTCGCACGCCTTCCGATAGCGATGGCGCCGATCGGCATCGTCGCAATGCTGTCACAGACCCACGGCGAATACTGGCTTGCAGGCGCGGTGTCGGCGACTTTCGCCCTCACCAACGCGCTCGTTGCCCCGCAGATATCCCGTCTGGTCGACCGCCTCGGCCAGACCGCCGTGGTCGTTCCGACGACGATCGTCTCGGTTGCGGCGTTCCTGGCGCTGATCCTTGCAGCCAATCGGGACTGGCCGGCATGGACGCTGTTCGCCTCGGCTTTCCTCGCCGCCGCGATGCCGAGCATACCCGCCCTGGTCCGTGCCCGCTGGACTGAGATGTTCCGCAACCGTCCTGAGCTGAACACCGCTTTCGCCTTCGAGTCATCGGCAGACGAACTGGTCTATATTGCCGGCGCGTCGCTGTCGGTGGGTTTGGCGGTTGCTCTATTTCCTGAAGCCGGCATGCTGATCAGCACGATCTTCCTTGCCCTCGGGACGGCAGCTTTTATCCTCCAGCGCTCGACGGAGCCGAAGGTGCGCCTACTGGAGGCCGGGGTCTCGCGAGCGTCGGCGATCCGTCAGCGTCCGGTGCAGATCATCACCCTGGCGCTCATCTTCGTGGGCTCGATATTCGCGACGGCGGAAGTAAGCGCCGTAGCGATTACGAAGGAGCTCGGCCAGCCGCAGGCGGCGAGCCTCGTCATCGGCGTCTATGCGGTCGGGTCGTTCCTGGTGGGCCTGGCGCTTGGGGCCCTGAACCCCACCATGCCGCTGCACAGGCAGCTTTTGATCGCCGTAAGTGTCATTGCCGTCACGTCGGTGCCCCTCCTCCTCGCCGACACCGTGCCTCTCCTTGCCTTGGCCGTTTTCGTTAGCGGCATCGCCATTTCGCCGACCTTCATCACCGCTTTCGGCCTGATCGAGCGCCGCGTACCGGAGTCGATGCTTACGGAAGGTGTCACCTGGGTAATGACCGGTATCGGCATCGGCATGGCGCTCGGTGCATTCGTCTCCGGCTGGGTCGTAGACAATTTCGGTGCACAGAACGGCTTCTGGGTATCCGTGGCGGCCGGGGCAGCGACCGTTGCGACCATAGCGATGGGCCAGCGTAGCCTTGCCGGCGATAAAGCGGCGTCCGTCGCCGGTAGCATTCCGCAACCGGCCGAGTAGCGGCACCTCCGCCGACCTTGGCCAGGTCGGAACAAACAGGCGGGCCGCCGGTTCATCCGTCGGCCCGCCACCACGATAGGAGAGACCGATGGTACGTGGATCACTCGTTGCTGTAAGCGGATTGTTCGCCGGCCTTGCCGCGGTGGCAGCGCTGACCGTCTCGGCCGAACGCCGGAATGAAAGCCCCTGGCGGCCGATCAACGCGACGAGCCATTGGATACACGGCCGTCGTGCCGGTTCGCAGTCGCGTCTCGACCTCGCCCACACCGCCACGGGCTTCGTGACGCATATGCTTGCCTCGTTCTGGTGGGCGCTGCCGTTTGCCGCCATGATCGGACGAAGCGCGCGGCCATCGCCGCAGCGGGTGATTGCCGCCGCCGCCGGCACGACCGTGCTGGCAGCCCTTGTCGACTATGGCCTGGTACCGAAGCGCCTTACGCCCGGCTGGGAACTTGCCCTGCCGAAGTCCGACCTGGTGGCCGCCTATATCGCCATGGGTATCGGCCTGGCGCTGGGCGCCTCCCTGCATGACGCAGCGGCGGCGCGCGGCCAGGAACATCCTCCGGCCTGACCGGTTAGACCGGGTGCCAGCAAGACGTCGTATCGAACGCGACGACACATGCGTGAGGAGATCCCCAATGAGCAGCCGACCACCGCCAATCCCTCCGGACAATCGCAGCGACAAGGGAACGGGAGAGCCTGGAACCGTGTCGGCCGACTCGAAGAAGCCGGACGTGGCTGAAAATCCCGAGAAGAAGGGCCATCAGGGCAACACGAAGGTCAATACGACCCATCAAGGCTACCAACAGGACAGATGAGGCAGAGCGCATGTCCACATCCAAGAAGACGCCGGCAAGCATCCGCCAAGGCGGCCCGGGAGCCTCGCACGAAAACGCGAAAAAGCCGCTGGAAATACCAAAGCCGCCAGCCGACTCCGAGCGACGCACGCGCAGCAAGATTTCCGGCGGCGGAGGCGAGCCTGACCGCCACCACAGTCATGACGCGAGGCGCAAGGGCGGGCATTGACCATCGCCGCTGCCTCGGATGAACAATTCCGCATCGCAGGCGTTCTGCTTGACCCGCAACGGGTGGAGGAGTTCGCCATGCGACGCGGTTTGCGCCATCACCCAATGGTCGACCTGATCGTATTCATCGCTGCCGTCGGGCTGGTTTCGGCGATCATGGTCGTGTCTCTCTTCTTCGGCTGAGCATGCCGCCGAAGGCGCCGGACGGCAGAGCGACGCGTTGTATGCTGTCGCTGCCTGAGGTCGCTGCGGAGGAGGCACGTTCCGCAGCGACGGCGGCGCCCCCGGGGAGGGGAGGAGGGAGGGACGCCGCCCGGGTCGAACCCGCCATCGCGGAGGGGACAAGAGCCGACCCGTTCTTCTGGACAAAGCCGCTTTGGGTAAAGCGACGGCGCCTAACACTCTGCGCCGCCGATGGTTCCGAGAAAATACATGCCAAACGGCAATTCTTTTTCAACCCCGGGCCGCTGATCGAGAATCCGGCCGCCTACGGCGCCACGCGTCTGGTCAGACGCACAAAGCGCTGTTTTGTTCTTTAATCGGCAAGGACTAAAGGAAACATGCGATAGGCGGCCGGCACGTTCTCAGGCGTTGAGCGATTTGGCGAAGGGCATGACGCGGATGCGTTTTCCGAGCGCCTTGAAGGCGGCGTTGGCAACCGCAGGGCCGATCGGCGGAACGCCGGGCTCGCCGATCCCCGATGGCGGATTGGCGGAGGCGACGATATGGACCTCGACCTTCGGCATCGCATCGATCCTGAGTGGCGTGTACATGTCGAAATTTCCCTGATCGACCTTGCCGTCGGTCAGCGTGATTTCCTCACCCAAGATGGCGCTCAGGCCGAAGCCGATACCGCCCTCGACCTGGGCGCGGACCTGATCGGGATTGATCGCGAGGCCACAATCGACGGCAGCAACGACGCGTTCGACCTTGATGCCGTCGCCATCGACGGAAACCTCGGCGACCTGTGCCACAACCGAGCCGAAGCTCTCGGCGACGGCTACGCCCCGGAAGCGGCCTTCGGGCAATGGCTTCTGCCATTCGGCCTTCTCCGCCGCGAGCTTGAGAACGGTCGCATGGCGCGAGGCCGGCTCCAGCATCGACAGGCGGAACTCCAGCGGATCGCGTCCCGCAGCCTCGGCAACCTCGTCCAGAAAGGCTTCGGCTGCGAATGCGGTGTGTGTCGAGCCGACGGAGCGCCACCAGAGAACCGGGACGCTGACGTCGGTGGTCGTGAGGCCGACGGTCTGATTTTCAATGGCATAGGGGAGGTTGTTGGCGCCCTCCACCGAGGTCGGGTCGACCCCATTCTGGACCATGCCGTCCCAGGCCGTTTTCGCCATGATCGACTGGCCGACGATGTGATCGCTCCAGGCGACCAGCTTCCCGGCTTCGTCGATCCCGGCCTTCAGCCGATGCACATAGGCCGGACGATACCGGCCCGCGCGCGTGTCGTCCTCCCGCGTCCACTGTACCTTGACCGGTGCACGGAAACCGAGGGCCTTTGCCACATGCACGGCCTCTACCACGACATCGCCGTCGAATACCGCACGCCGCCCGAAGCTGCCGCCGGTCTTCATGACGTTGAGCCGGACCTTTTCGACCGGCACTCCGGCAATTTCGCTGGCGAGATTCTGGTATACGTCGGGGAGCTGGTGCCCGCCCCAGATCTCGATCGTACCGTCGTCGTTCCTGCGGGCGACCGCGTTCAGGGGCTCCAGCGCAGCATGCGCGAGATAGGGGAACTCGAACGTCGCTTCGATGACCTTCGCAGCCGATGTGAATGCGGCGTCGGCATCCCCGTCCTTGCGCGCGAAGGCGGCCGGCGTCTTGCCGGAAAGATCGCGATAGGTAGACATCAGCTCGGGCGTTCCGCGCTTTTCGGCGCCCGTCTCGTCCCACTCGACCGTGACTGCCTCGCGGCCCTTGATCGCGGCCCACATATGCTCGCCGACCACGGCGATGCCGCGCGGCGTTTCCACCACGTCGACCACGCCCTTGATCGCGCGGGCGGCGGAAGCATCGAAGGACTTCGCCTTGGCGCCGAAGAGAGGCGGGTGGATCATCACCGCCGTCAGCATTCCCGGGAGCTTGACGTCGATGGTGTATTGCTCGGTTCCGTTTGCCTTGCGGGCACTGTCGAAGCGCTTCAGTTCGGCATTGCCGATAAGCTTCCAGTCTCCCGGCTCCTTAAGCTTCACCTCGGCGGGCACCGGCATGGTGGCCGCCTTGGCTGCAAACACGCCGAAACCGCCGCTCTTGCCGGACGGATGCGAAAGAACGCCGTTCTCGACCGCGATCTCGGTCGCGTCGACGCCCCATTCCGCTGCAGCGGCAGCAATCAGCATCGCCCGGGCGGCGGCACCGGCCTTGCGATAGCGCTCCCAAGAGGTGGACATGGAGGTCGAGCCTCCCGTGCCCTGCATCGCGCCGCCGAAGGCGATATTGCCGTAGGCCTTGATATTGCCGGCGGCTCCGATGACGTCGATCGTGGACCAATCGGCGTCGAGTTCTTCCGCCACCAGCGTGGCGATGCCGTTATAGGAGCCCTGCCCCATCTCGAACTGTGACGAGAGAACGGTGACCTTTCCGTCCCCGCCGATGGTCAGGTAGGGGGAAAATGCGTGTGAGCCGCTCTCCGTTTCCGCCTCGCCCGCAAGTGCCGGCGATGCGGACAGGACCCGGTATCCGACTGCGATACCGGTGCCGGCCGCGAGCGCGCCGAGCAGGAATTGCCGCCGCGACGCTTGCGCCCGGGCGACGGGAAGGGTGATCGATTGCATCAGCTTCGGTATCATGTCAGGCCTCCAGACGCTTCGCGGCTTCGTGAATGCCCGCGCGGATACGATGATAGGTGGCGCACCGACAGAGATTGCCGGACATGGCGGCGTCGATGTCCGCGTCGGTCGGTTTGGGATTGTTGGCCAGAAGGTCCGTTGCGGACATAATCTGGCCGGACTGACAGTAGCCGCATTGGGGAACGTCGAGATCGGCCCAGACGGCCTGTACCGTTTCGGCAACCTTGCCCTTCAGGCCCTCGACCGTTGTCACCTCGGCTCCTTCGATGTCGCCGATCAAGGTTTGGCAGGACCGAGTGGGGGAACCGTCGATATAAACCGTGCAGGCGCCGCATTGCGCCATGCCGCAGCCGAATTTCGTGCCCGTCAACCCGACTAGGTCGCGGATTGCCCAGAGAAGCGGCATATCCGCCTCGGCCTCGATCTTGTGTTCGACGCCGTTGATCTTAACAGTCACCATGGTGTTCTCCTCGCGATGCGGCGCGTGGATGCGGGACGCCGCTGCCACATGCCGGACTGCCGATGGTGCGGATGTGGAAAGGTCTTCCGCCCACATTCCGCTCAAACTCTTGGAATCGATCACGCTTATGATTCAGGGCAAACTGACCTAAGACCATGAACGAGACCGGGAGCTTAGAAGACCATTCGCCGGGCTGGTAGATTCAATCCTGCCGAATTATTGCCCATTCCTGCCAGGTTAACGAGATCGTGATCATCGCACCGGGTGGGGCAGCAATCAGCCTGCGGAGTTCCGCCTGGTCGAATCGTTGGAATTCAGAATCGCCCTGATGTCGCGCAGCGGTGGATGGCCGAATGCCCGGCGATACTCCCGATTGAATTGAGTCGGACTCTCGTAGCCGACCTGCAGCGCCGCCGTCGCCGCATCGAGCGACTTGGAAAGCATCAGTTCGCGAGCGTGATGCAGTCGCAGATGCTTCTGAAACTGCAGCGGGCTCATTGCGGTCATGGCACGGAAGTGATGATGCAGCGTGGAGACGCCCATATTGGCGATCTCGGCCAGTTCTTCCACGCGGAGCGGTTTGGTGTAGTTTTCCTTCAACCATGAGACCGCCTTGGCGACGCGGTTGCTGTTCGTGCCCGCGAGCGCGAAACGCCGCAGCCGCGCGCCCTGCTCGCCGGTGAGAAGCCGATAGAGGATCTCGTTCTGGATATGGCCGGCCAGGAACGGAATGTCGGCCGGCGAGCTCGCAAGCGAAATCAGCCGCAACAGGGCGTCGAAGTGCTCGCGCGTCGCGGTGCCGACAGCCACACCAAGGTCGCGTTCGGGAATGTCGGTAGGGTATATGTCGTGATCGGCAATGATGCGCCGCACTTTTTCCATGTCCAGCCGCAAGGCCGCAGCGACATAGGGCTCTGCTTCGCTTGCTGCGCAGATCTGCGCAGTCACGGGAACCCCGATGGCGGTCAGGAAGAAGCAGCCTTCATCGTAGACGAGCGTCTCGTTGCCGACGCGGACATTCTTGCTGCCCTTGATGATGAAGGAGAGGCTTGGCTCGTAAACGCTCGAGAAGGGCCCCGCCGGCTCGACGATGCGATAGAGCGAGAGGCCCGGAACGGGGTGCTTGAAGGAAAGCCCGTCCCAGGGCAATTTCGACAACCTGTCGAGAATCTGCGCGCGAAGGGCTGCGGTCTCTTCGCGCAAGTCCTTCTGTGGGAACATGATCGGGCTCATTCCTGCTCCTGCCTCTGATCCGGTGTCCGATTATGCAGATCGGACCCGATCACATTATCACATTATTCGCATTTCGACAGAATTGGGCAAGAGTGGCCGATCTGCGGACTCGTGCAGATCGGCCAATGTCCGGACTCCACTTACTCTGCCGCAAGCGGGGTCGGGTAATGCTCCTCTTCGTCCGAATTGTCCTGCGCGGCTGCAGGCTCCGGGTCCGTTTTGCGCGATTTCGGCTCCTTGCCGAAGAAGAGCGCATAACCGGCCGGCAGCACCAGGATCGTCAGAACGGTCGCAACCAGTATGCCGCCCATCATCGCGTAGGCGAGCGGTCCCCAGAACACGCCGCGGGAGATCGGGATCAATGCCAGCACCGCGGTGAGCGCCGTCAGTATGATCGGTCGGAAGCGGCGCACCGCCGCGCCGATGATCGCCTCGGAACGCTCCATCCCGGCCGCGATGTCCTGATCGATCTGGTCCACCAGAATGATCGAGTTGCGGATGATGATGCCGAGCAGCGCGATGACCCCCAGGATGGCTACGAAGCCGAAAGGTGCTCCGCTGATGAGCAGGGCCGCCGCTGCACCGATGATCCCGAGCGGACCGGTAGCGAGCACCAGCATCGCCTTGCCGAAATGCTGGAGTTGCACCATCAGGAGGATGACGATCACCACCAGCATGATCGGCGCCTTGGCGGCGATCGAGGCCTGGCTCTCGGCGCTGTCTTCGGCGCCGCCCTGGATCTCCACCCTGTAGCCTGGTGCAAGGCCGTCCCTCAGTCCCTTGAGCTCGTCAAAGAGCTGCATCGCCACGTCGTTCGGCTGCACGCCGTCTGGCAGCGTTCCGCGCACCGTGATCGTGGGAAGCCGGTCGCGACGCCACTCGATACCCTGTTCCATGACGGGAACGACCTTGGCAATCTGGGAGACCGGGACGAAGCCACCGAAATCGGTGGGCACATAGACCGACTGGACGGCAGAGAGCAGGTGGCGATTGCCGCCGGGTTCCCGCGCCACTATGGAGACCGTTTCCTCGCCGTCGCGGAAGCTGTCGAGCGGGACGCCGGACATTGCCGCCTGCAACATCTGGCGGATGCGCTGCGACGTGATGCCGAGGGCGCGGGCGCGGTCCTGGTCGATCACCAATTTCATCGCCGGCACAGGTTCCAGCCAGTCGTCATGAATGGCGCCGAGCAGCGGGTTTTCCTGGAATTTCGTCTTCACCTGGTCGGCGATGCGGCGCACTTCCTCGCGGTCGGGTCCCATCACCCGCATCTGCACCGGCCAGCCGGTCGGTGGTCCCAGGAACAACCGGTCGACCTTGGCGCGGATGGAGGGGAAATCCTCGGCGAGTATCGTGCGCAGCTTGGCGATCAGCCGCTCGCGGGCCGGCTCGTCCTTCGCCATGACGAGCAGCTGTGCGAAGTTCGGATTGCGAAGCTGCTGGTCGAGCGGCAGGAAGAAACGCGGCGCGCCTTCGCCGATATAGGTGGCGATGAAGCGTTTGTCCTCGTCGTCCATCATCCGTTCCTCGAGCGCCTTCGCCTGTTTTTCGACCTCCTTGATGCTCGTTCCTTCGGGCAGCCAAAGATCGACCAGGATTTCCGGCCGCGAGGACTGCGGGAAGAAATTCTTCGGAATGAACTGGAATGCCCAAAGGCTCGTCACGAAGATGGCAAGCGTCATCAGGAGCACGACCACGCGGTGGCGCACTGCCCAGCCGACGGTCGCCCTCAGGCGGCGATAGAAGCGCGTATCGAAGACATCGTGATGGGTGCCGGCGTGGTGGCGCCGCTTCAGGATCATGTAGCCGAGCCAGGGCGTGAAATAGACCGCCACGAACCAGGAGACCACCAGGGCGATGCCGACGACGTAGAAGAGCGAGCGGACATATTCGCCGGCGGTCGATTCCGCGAAGCCGACGGGGATAAAGCCGGCGGTGGTGATCAACGTGCCGGTCAGCATGGGAAAAGCGGTCGAGGAATAGGCGAAGCTCGCCGCGTCGATCTTTTCCAGCCCCTCCTCGAGTTTCCGCTCCATCATCTCGACCACGATCATCGCGTCGTCGACAAGCAAGCCCAGCGCGATGATCAGCGCCCCGAGCGAGATGCGCTGCAGGTCGATGCCTAGCTCGTACATGATCGCAAAAGTGGCCGCGAGCACGAGCGGAATGGCAATCGCGATCACGAGGCCGGAACGCCAGCCGATCGACAGGAAGGAGACGATGAGTACGATGATCAGCGCTTCGACGAGCGCATGGCTGAACTCGGATATCGCTTCGGTGACGACTTCCGGCTGGTTGGAGACCTGATCGACCGACACGCCGTAGGGAAGGGCGGACTCAAAGCGATCGTAGGTCGCCTCCACTGCCTTTCCGACATCCGTGACGTTGAAGCCCTTTGCCATGACGACGCCGATCTGGACGCTGTCGTGGCCGTTGAATCGGAATTTCCGTGCATAGGGATCTTCCAGCCCGGAGGTAACGGTCGCAATGTCGCCGAGCCGGATGGTCCGGTCTCCCGCCCTCAGCCGCAGCTCGCGGATGTCCTCGACCTTGGTGACGTCACCTTCGACGGAGATGCGCACCGAGCGCGTACCGGTGTCGACCGAGCCGGCATAATCGACATTGTTCTGACCGGCGATCGCACTGCGCAGGTCGTTGAATGTCAGGCCGCGCTCTGCGAGAACCTTGGAGGAAAGGTCTATATAGATTTTCTCGGGCTGGTCCCCGAGGATCACTACCTTCTCGACGCCTGGTGTCGTCAGCAGCATGTCGCGACCCTGGATCGCGAAGCGCTTCAGTTCCGGATAGCTGAAGCCGTTGCCGCTGATCGAATGCAGGGTGATGAAGGTGTCGCCGAACTCGTCGTTGAAATAGGGGCCGAGCACGCCTTCGGGCAGCTCGTTGGCGATGTCGCCCACCTTCTTGCGCACCTGATAGAATGCGTCGGCGACCTCGTCTGCGTTGGTATCGCCCTCGATCTGGACCGTGATGATGGCGCTGCCGGCGCGCGTATAGGAGCGGACGAAATCGAGATGCGGCGTTTCCTGCAGCTTGCGCTCGATCTTGTTGACGACCTGGTCTTCCATTTCCTGGATGGAAGCTCCCGGCCACACGGCTTGCACCACCATGACGCGGAACGTGAATTCCGGATCCTCGCGTTGCCCCATGCGCAGGAGCCCAAGCCCGCCGGTGATGATGATCAGCGCAAGCAGGAAGCGCGCGATGCTCGGATGCCCGATCGCCCAGCGCGAAAGATTGAACGGTTTCTTGTCCTCGGTGGAGGCGTGCATGGCCGTCGTCCCGTTCTATCGGTGGAGGTTAAAGCACTTCCAGGAAAAGGGGGAACTGGTTTTCCGTGGGGAAGTGCATGGATGCAAAGTGTTGGAGCGCTTCTTTTCTGCGAGCTCTAACGGAGAATTTCGGGCGTTTCGGCCCGGGCGGATTGTTGCTCGGCCGATTGCCGTTCGCCCGTCTGCAGTCTCACCTTCAGATCCTCGGACATGAACTGTGTGCCTGCGGCAACGACGAGGTCGCCAGCGCCGAGGCCGTCGACGACGCGCACACCGTTGTCGGCGAAATCGGCGAGCTTGATCGGGCGCGCATGGACGGTCGAGAAGTCACGATCAACGATCCAGACGATATTCTGGCCATCCTTCTTCGACAGCGCGCTCAAGGGTATGGAAACGAGCGGCGCCGGGCTTGCTGCAGCGGCCTCGATCGTCGCCGTCATGCCGAGAAGCACGCGCTCGTCATTCGGAAGGCTGACGCGTACGGAAAAGGTGCGCGAGCGCTGGTCGGCACTGCCGGAGACTTCGCGCACATGTCCGTCGAGCACAAGCATGTCGTTCGACCAGAAGCGCGCCCGGACCGGTTTGCCGGGCTTGAATTCGGCAATATCCATTTCCGGCACTGCGATTTCGACTTCCTTCTCGCCGTCGACCGAGACGGTCACGACGGGCGTTCCGGTGCCGACGACCTGGCCGATATCGGCGTTTACCGCCGTGACGATCCCGTTCTGATCGGCCTTGAGGTCCGTATAGTTTACCTGGTTCTTCGCCTGGCTCAGCGACGAGGCCGCGGCGTCTCGCGTCGAGACCGCCTGATCGTAAAGAAGGGTTGCCTGATCGAGTTGAGCCTGGGAGGAGAACGACTTGCTGAAGAGCTGTTCGGCACGGAGTTTAGCAAGCGCCGTCGTCTGCACCTGCTTTTCGACGGCAACCAGGTTTGCCTCGGCGCTCGTGACCGCGAGCTGATAGTCGGTGGCGTCGATGCGGGCGAGAATGTTGCCCGGCTTGACCCGGTCGCCGATATTGACGAGCCGTTCGGTAATCTTGCCGCCTACGCGGAAACCGAGGTTCATCTCCGTGCGCGCTCTGACCGAGCCGGAATAGCGAAGCTCGCGCGGCTCGCCGGCCGCGGCAATCTCCACGACCTTGACCGGGCGTATGGTCTCCTTCGTCTCGACTTTCTCCTCCGAGCAGCCGGAGAGAACGGCGCCGAGCAGGATCGCGGTGAAGAGACGGGTGACGAACGGGCGGTTGAGGGCACTTCCTGAAAACATCGCTCTTACTCTCCTTGGCCACTCTGCGGCGGCGCGGCGTTTTTGTGCATGGCTTCGCCCGAAACCGGTCCACACTTTTGGGGCGGCATGCCTTATTTTTTCAGCGCCCGGACCGCGAACTCAATGAGCTCCTCGGGGGTCGCGCGGTTTTCCTTGGCGAGACACTGGGCGACGATCTGCGGGTGGCAAAGGGTGACGAGACTGGCGCCGAAACATCTGGCGGCGATAGCGGGATCCTGTTCGGCGAACTCTCCGGCTTCGATCCCCTCGCGGATAATGCCTGCGAGGAGGTCGTCCAGACGGCTGATATGTTTCTCGATAACGTGCCAGTCGCGCTCGATCGCGACGACGACCATTTCATGGACTTTCTGTTCGTCGAGCATTGTCTCGACGGTGAGCTTGTGCTGCCCCAGCCCGTAGCGCCTCAGCCGCTCGGAAGCGCTGAGCGGCAGATGCGCGATTTCCAGCGCCTGCTGGTAGCTTGCGCCGAGCATGCGCGAGCAAAGCGCCTGATGGATCTCCGTCTTCGACGCGAAGAAACGATAGATGTTGGCCGGCGACATATCGAGCTCGCGCGCGATATCGGCGACGTTTGTCTTGGCACAGCCGTAATGGCGGAACAGCCGCTCGGCGGCTTCAAGAATACGCGTCACGTTTTCCTGGCGGGCTGCGTCGACGGTGTTGTCTGCGAGATCGCTCATCCTGTCTCCTGATGATGAGTGACGAATTTTGAATTTCGTCAGTCGTAATCCGATAATCGTGACTTGTCAACTGCTCCGACCTGCGGGTCGCCGGAAACGCCAGTGATATGCTCATTGACTCATCATACCAGTTCGGCTATTCGGATCATCAAGATAGCTGAGGAGTTGCAAATGACATCGATTGCCCTGTTCGGCGCCGGCGGAAAGATGGGCTGCCGCCTGGCCAAGAACCTCAAAGGCTCGCGCTTCGACGTGCGCCATGTCGAAGTGAGCGAGGCGGGCAAGGCGCGGCTCGCCGACGAGCTCGGGCTTCAGGCCGTGGCCGCCGATGAGGCGCTGAATGGTGCCGAGGTGGTCATTCTGGCGGTGCCGGATACGGCGATCGGCAAGGTTGCTTCCGGGATTGTGGATAGACTGAAGCCCGGCACGATGGTCGTGGTCCTCGATGCGGCCGCGCCCTATGCCGGTCATCTGCCGGAGCGCGGCGATCTTACCTATTTCGTCACCCATCCCTGCCACCCGCCGATCTTCAACGACGAGACGGACCCGGCGGCCAAGCGCGACTTCTTCGGCGGTGTCGCCGCCAAGCAGCACATCGTATCCGCGCTGATGCAGGGGCCGGAAGAGGCCTATGCGCTCGGCGAGGAGATCGCCAAGATCATCTGGGCGCCGGTCATGCGCTCGCACCGGGTGACGGTCGAGCAGATTGCGCTCTTGGAGCCGGGCCTGTCCGAAACGGTCTGCGCCTCGCTGCTGGTCGTCATGCGCGAGGCCATGGAGGAGTGCGTCAGGCGCGGGGTGCCGAAAGAGGCAGCGCGCGACTTCCTGCTCGGCCACATGAACGTGCTCGGCGCAGTGATCTTCGAAGAGACGCCCGGCGTCTTCTCCGACGCCTGCAACAAGGCCATCGAATTCGGCAAGCCGATGCTCATGCGCGAGGACTGGAAACGCGTCTTCGAGCCGCAGGAGATCGCCGACAGCATCCGCCGCATCACCTGATCGCGCGAACGGAATACCGGAGCCTGTGAGGACAGCTCCGACGTTTTTTCAACCTGGGAGGAAAAGCAGATGAAACTGACACGCAGAATGACCATCGCCGCTTTCGCGGCGGTATTGGCGGCGAGCTCCGCCATTCCCGCCTACGCGGCCGATCTCATAGCCATCATCACGCCGTCGCATGACAACCCCTTCTTCAAGGCTGAAGCGGTGGGTGCCGAGGCCAAGGCGAAGGAGCTCGGCTACGAAACGCTGGTCCTCGTGCATGACGACGATGCGAACAAGCAATCGCAGCTGATCGATACCGCGATCGGCCGCGGCGCCAAGGCGATCATTCTCGACAATGCCGGCTCTGAAGCCTCCATCGCGGCCGTCCAGAAGGCGAAGGATGCGGGCGTGCCATCCTTCCTGATCGACCGTGAGATCAACGCGACCGGGGTCGCCGTCTCGCAGATCGTTTCCAACAATTATCAGGGCGCGCAGCTCGGTGCCGAGGAATTCGTGAAGCTGATGGGCGAATCCGGCAATTATGTCGAGCTGCTCGGCCGCGAAGCCGATCTCAATGCCGGCATCCGTTCGAAGGGCTACCACGACGTCATCGACGAATATCCGGAGATGAAGATGGTGGCGCAGCAGTCGGCGAACTGGAGCCAGACCGAGGGCTACAGCAAGATGGAGACGATCCTTCAGGCGAACCCTGACATCAAGGGCGTTATCTCCGGCAACGACACGATGGCCATGGGCGCGATCGCCGCGTTGCAGGCCGCCGGCCGCAAGGACGTGATCGTCGTCGGCTTCGACGGCTCGAACGACGTACGCGACTCGATCAAGTCCGGCGGCATCAAGGCCACCGTCCTGCAGCCGGCTTACGCCCAGGCGCAGATGGCGGTGCAGCAGGCGCACGAATACATCACCACCGGCAAGACGCCGGCGGAAGAAAAGCAGCTCATGGACTGCGTGCTGATCAACAGCGAAAACGCCGACCAGCTCGAGACCTTCGCGCTGGCCGATTGATCGGTTCCAAGAAGTGGAGCGGGAGCGGGCGAAAACCGTCCGCACCCGCTAAGGCTTTGACTCTCCGTATCGTGCTTTCCGAAAATCGATTCCGCTTTTCGGTCCGATGCGCTCGGCACGCGGCCGATACGCTGCGCGCCTGTCCTGTCATGGAGTGAATTTCGATGCCGAAGTTTAAGGTCGCGGCCGCGCTTGTGGTTGCGGGCGTGATGGCACTGTCGGGCTGCAAGATCATCAAGACGCCGACTGCCGAAGAGGCCGCGGAGGCTGCCTCCGGCGGCTTCAATCCCAATCGCATGGTCGCCGAGATCTGGGACGCCAAGGTGCTTCCCTATCTCGACAGAAAGGCCGGTCCGTTCGCCGAGGTGGCGGCTCTCGCCGAGAGCGATCCTCAGGCGGCGGGTGCCAAATACGGCCACAAGGAAAAGCAGGGAAGTGCCCCCTGGACTTTTGCGGCGCGTCTTTCCGGCACAATCGTCAAGGCGGAGACGAAGTCGCGTTCGGCCTATGTGGAGGTCGATGCGAACGGCGACGGCAAGGCGGATGCGCGCGTGCAGATCGGCCCGGCGATCCGCGGCACGGCGATCCGCGACAGCCTCGACTTCGTCAACTTCAACGAATTCAAGAACCAGATCGAATGGGCGCAGTTCGGCAAGGCCTTCAACACGCATGTCAACGGACTGGTTCTGGAAAAGCTGTCCCGCGATGGGCTTGTCGGCAGGAAACTCGACGCTGTCGGCGCCTATCCGCTGCCTGCCAAGGGCCAATTGCCGCTGTTCGTTCCGGCTCAACTGACGGTGGGCGGATGATCATGCACCCTGCTGACGACGACAATTGCGTCCTGCGCCTCGAAGACGTGACGAAGGTCTATTCGGGTATCGTTGCGGTGCGCCATGCGAACCTTTCGCTCCGGCGCGGCGCCGTGAATGTGCTCGTCGGCGAAAACGGCGCCGGCAAATCGACCCTGATGCGGATCATCGCCGGCGTCGAGAAGCCGTCACTCGGCCGCATCCTGCTCGACGGCCGGGAGGTGGAGTTTCATTCGCCGGCCGACGCGCAGCGCCACGGTATCGGCATGGTCTTTCAGGAGCTCAATCTGTTCGGCAATCTTTCTGTTGCCGAGAACATCTTCGCGACGCGGGAGCTGACCCGGGGCATTCGCGGCATAGATCATCGCGCGCAGATCGAAAGGGCTACCGGGTTCCTCGACAGGCTCGATGCCGGGATCGATGCCGAGACGCTCGTCGAAGACCTGCCGATCGGGCAGCAGCAGCTGGTGGAGATCGCCAAGGCGATCTCGCTCGATACCCGCATCCTTATTCTCGACGAGCCGACTTCGGCCCTTTCGGCGGCGGAGGTGGATGTCCTTTTCAAGGTCATCCGCGAGCTGAAGGCGGAAGGGGTGGCAATCGTCTACATTTCTCACAGGCTCGAAGAGCTGATGCGGATCGGCGACTACATCACCGTGCTCAGGGATGGACAGATCACCGGCCACGCCATGGTCAAGGACATCGATACCAGATGGATCGTCCGGTCGATGATCGGCTCGGACGCGAAGGACTTCGCCAAATCCGTCGACCACCGCCTCGGGCAGGAGGCGTTCCGCGCCGAGGAGGTCTGCCTGCCGCGCCGGACCGGCGGGCTCGCGGTCGATCATGTTTCGATCTCGGTTCGTGCGGGCGAGGTGTTGGGTATCTACGGGCTGATGGGGGCCGGCCGCAGCGAATTTTTCGAATGCGTCATGGGTCAGCATCCGCATTCTTCGGGACGGGTCTTCGTCGGCGGGACAGAGGTTGGCGCCAGCGATACCTCCGGAAGGATCAGCGCAGGACTGGCGCTCATTCCGGAAGATCGCCAGCGCGAGGGCCTCGTCCAGGCGCTTTCGATCGCCAGCAACCTGACGCTTGCGAGCCTCGACCGTTTCGTCCGCTTCGGCTTCCATATTGTCGGCGCGCGGGAGCAAGCCTCGATCGCGGCGGCCATTCGCGATCTTTCCATCAAGGCGCCCAACCCGGACTTCGAGGTGACTTCGATGTCGGGCGGCAACCAGCAGAAGGTCGTCATCGGCAAGGCCCTGATGACGAAGCCGAAGGTGCTGCTGATGGATGAACCCAGCCGCGGCATAGATGTCGGCGCCAAGGCGGATGTCTTCCGCACCATGCGCCGGCTTGCCGGCGAGGGGCTCGCCATCCTCTTCTCCACCTCCGATCTCGAAGAGGTCATGGCGCTCTCCGACCGCATCGCCGTCATGAGCAACGGGCGGCTGGTCACGGTCATCGAGCGCGCGGACGCGACGGAAGAGATGATCGTGAAGGCTTCGGCCGAGGGTCATAAAACGACAAGGGAACACGCCTGATGACGACGGCAACGACGACCACCAACGCAACCGTCGCGACGAGCGGCTCGGTGCTGCTCACATTGATGAAGCTCAGGACGTTCATCGCCCTCTTCGCGGTTATCGCCTTTTTCTCGATTTTCGCGCCGAACTTTCTTTCGACCGCCAACCTGATCCTGATGTCCAAGCATGTGGCGCTCAACGCCTTCCTTGCCATGGGCATGACCTTCGTCATCATCACCGGCGGCATCGATCTTTCCGTCGGTTCGATCGTCGGGCTCTGTGGCATGGTAGCCGGTGGGCTCATCCTCAACGGCATCGATCTGCAGTTCGGCTACACGGTCTATTTCAATATCGTCGAGGTCTGCCTCATCACGCTTGCCGTCGGGATCGTCATCGGCGCGGTCAACGGGCTCCTGATCACCAAGCTCAACGTCGCACCCTTCATCGCCACGCTCGGAACGCTTTATGTCGCGCGTGGCTTTGCGCTGCTTTCATCGGGCGGCCAGACATTCCCCAACCTCGTCGGCAAGCCGGAACTCGCGACGACGGGCTTTGCCTTCCTCGGTTCCGGCCGGCTTCTAGGCCTGCCGGTTTCGATCTGGATCCTCATTGTCGTGGCGCTCGCCGCCGCGTACGTGGCCAGGTACACGCCGATCGGCCGGCACATCTTCGCCGTCGGCGGCAACGAGCGTGCCGCCCGCATGTCCGGCATCCGGGTCGACCGGGTGAAGATGTTCGTCTACATGTTCTCCGGCTTTTGCGCGGCGATCGTCGGACTGGTCATCTCGTCGGAACTCATGGCCTCGCACCCGGCGACGGGCAACTCCTTCGAGCTCAACGCCATTGCCGCAGCGGTTCTCGGAGGCACGTCGATGTCCGGTGGCCGCGGGACGATCGGCGGCACCATCATCGGCGCCTTCGTTATCGGCATTCTTTCCGACGGTCTCGTGATGATGGGCATCTCGTCCTTCTGGCAGATGGTCATCAAGGGGATCGTGATCATCGTCGCCGTCGTGGTGGATCAGGCGCAACGCCGGCTGCAGCAACAGGTCACGCTGATGCAGCTTGCAAAAAAGGGGTGAGGGTGGGACCCCTCCCCAACCCCTCCCCACAAGGGGGAGGGGCTAGGTTGCCGCGCCCTCGGACCGACTTCGACACTCCCGCCGGAGCGAGGTCGAGCGCACTGGGGGCGGCAAATCAGGCCCCTCCCCCTTGTGGGGAGGGGTTGGGGAGGCGCATGTTAAGCTTAGAGGGACGACCATATGACAGATCTCAAAGGTGCGCTGATCGGCTGCGGGTTCTTTGCAGTCAACCAGATGCATGGCTGGCGTGACGCGGAAGGGGCGCGCATCGTTGCCATCTGCGATCGCGATCCCGAGCGGCTGAAGGCCGTCGGCGACGCGTTCGGCATTCAGCGGCGCTATACCTCGGCCGAGGACCTTTTCGCCGATGGCGGCTTCGATTTCGTCGACATCGCCACGACCGTCGGAAGTCACCGGGCGCTGGTGGAAATGGCCGCACGGCACGGGGTCGCGACGATCTGTCAGAAGCCGATCGCGCCCACCATGGAGGACGCCAAGGCAATGGTCTCGGCTTGCGCGAAATCAGGCGTGGCGTTCATGGTTCACGAGAATTTTCGCTGGCAGTCGCCGATACGGGCGGTAAGGGCGGCGATCGACAGCGGCGCGATCGGTGACGTGTTCTGGGGGCGGGTAAGCTTCCGGTCGGGTTACGACGTCTTTTCCGGCCAGCCCTATCTCGCCACGGGCAAGCGCTTCATCGTCGAGGATCTCGGCATTCATGCGCTCGATGTTGCGCGCTACATCTTCGGCAATGCGACGGCGGTGACCGCGCGCACGCGCCGGGTCAATCCGGCGATCGCCGGCGAGGATGTCGCGACGATGCTCCTGGACCATGACGGGGGGATCACATCGGTCGTCGACTGCAGCTACGCGACCAAGCTGCCGATCGAGCCCTTTCCCGAGACCCTCGTGGAGGTGGACGGGAGCAAGGGCACCTTGCGGCTGACGCAGGGCTATCATCTTGCCGTCCACTCGAAGGGCGCTACGAAGCTGACGAATGTGGAGCCGCCCGTCCTTTCCTGGGCGTCACCTCCCTGGCACAACATCCAGGAGAGCGTCGCGCTTATCCAGCAGCATTGGATCGAATCCTTGCGTGCCGGCCGCGAGCCAGATACGTCCGGCCGCGACAATCTCGAAACCTTCGCCCTGGTGGAGGCCTCCTATCTGAGCGCGGCGAAAGGGCGGACCGTCTCACTCGCGGAGGTTCTCGGATGACGATGTCCCGTGCCTTTCTCCTCTTCGGCACCGAAGACAAGGAGCCGGAGGCGCGCAGGATCGAGGCAGGCCGCTTGCGTGCCGATTTCGTCAACGGCAATCTGCGCACGATCCGTTTTGCCGGCAAGGAGGTGCTCAGGGCCATCGCCTTTCTCGTCCGGGACCGAGATTGGGGCACCTGCGAGGCCGAAATCGCCGATCTGACGGTGGAAGAGAGGCAGGCCGGGACAGTTGTTCGGTACTCCGCCAGGTTCCGGTCGCCGGACGGGGCTCTTCTTAATTGCAGCGCAGCAATTGACGTGAAGCCCGACCGCCTCGTCTTCGACGCGCGTTTCACGCCGGACCGCGATTTCGAAACAGCGCGCGCCGGCTTCGCTGTCCTGCATCCGATGATTGGCCTCGCCGGGCGGCCGGTCGAGGTCGAGCATGGAGGCGGCACGATCGAACGCTCGGTCTTCCCGGACCTGATCGAGCCTTGGCAGCCGTTCAAGGATATCGCCGCGATCACTCACGAAGTTTCCCCCGGCATCAGGGCCGAGTGCCGCTTCGCCGGCGACGTGTTCGAGATGGAGGACCAGCGGAACTGGACCGACGGCTCCTACAAGACCTACGTGCGCCCGCTGGAACTGCCCTGGCCCTATCTGCTGAAGGCGGGAGAGACGGTGCACCAGAGCGTGACGCTTTCGGTCCTCGCGGCGGAGGGTGCCGTCGAGCCGGAGGAGCGCAGGCAAGGCAAAATTCGTCTCTCCCTCAGGCGCGATGCGGGAAGATTGCCCGAGATCGGCATCGGCCTGCGTCCCGACGCTGCAGCCGAAGAGCTAGGCAATGCGGGGCTTCTGAAGCAGGTGGGCGCACGGCATCTCGTCTGCCATTTCGACCCGGATGCCGGTCACGGTGTGGCTGACCTTCGGCACTTCCGAGGCATGGCCGACGCGTCGGGCTGCGCGGTGACGCTCGAGTGTTTCGTTCCATGCAGGCGGTCCCTCGATGAGGAGCTCGGCGAAATCTCGCAGCTGGTACGCCAGAGCGGCCTCGAGCTCGCGAGCCTGGCTGTGTCCCCCTCGGTCGACCGGCAGTCGACCCCGCCCGGTAGCATCTGGCCGGAATGCCCGCCGCTCGAAGACATCTATGCGGCGGCTCGGAAGGCGTTTCCGGGCGTACCGCTGGGCGGCGGCATGTTCAGCTATTTCACCGAGCTCAACCGTAAGCGGGTGCCCGCCGAAGGACTTTCCTACGTCACCCACTGTACCAATCCGATTGTCCATGCGGCCGACGACACGAGCGTGATGCAGACCTTCGAGGCGTTGCGGGACGTGACCCGGTCCGTCCGCGCGATCTATGGCGCGAAACCCTATCGCATCGGTCCCTCCACGATCGCCATGCGCCAGAACCCCTATGGCAGCGCGACGAAGGACAATCCGTTCGGCAGGCGGATTGCGATGGCGGGGCGGGACCCCCGACATAACGCTCTCTTCGGCGCTGCCTGGACGCTTGCCTATGCCGCGACGGTCGCCGATGCGGAGCCCGAGCTATTGACGCTTTCGACGCTTGCCGGACCATTCGGGCTGATCGCCGGCGCCGGGGAGCCCGTCGAAGCCGGTCGGACGAGACCGCTGTATCATGTTCTGAACTGGCTCGCGCAGCTGTCGGGCGGGATGCGGATCGCGGTCGAAACATCCGCGCCCGAATGGGTTGCCGGCCTTGGTGCGGCGTTGAATGGAACGGCCACCTTGTTGCTTGCCAATCTCACACCCGATCTGCAACGGGTGATGCTTCCCGCGGCAGGCGCGCGCAGGCTTACGCTTCTCGACGAGACCTGGTTGCGCGATGGCGCTAGAGAACCGGAGGCGAAAGCGCAGCAAAGCGACAGTCTCGACCTGCCCGCTTATGCGGCTGCCCGCATCGATATGCTGTGATTCACGCCAGTCGAAGGAAGGCTTGAGCGCGAAAGCTCGAGAGCGACGACTCCTGGTGACTCCTTCCACGCGGCCTCCTGTGGTATCCTCTCTGCTTGCGCTTCCTCCTTGGGGGGTAAGAAAATGGAAGCTCTTGCAGCCCTGGCGCGAAACTGCATCGTCACGCTGTTGTGCGGTTGCGCGCTCTTCGCACCTTCGCTCGCTGCCGAGGAGGCCGCTGATGTCGCGACCGGGACGCGGCTTGCCGAGTTGTTGCGTGCTGCCCGAAACGTCCTGTCGAATTACCAGGCGCTCATCAATGATCCGGCAATCGGAGACAAGAAACTCGACGGTGAGCGGTTCACGGCCGAAGCGATCGCCCTTTATGGCGAGCGCACCGGCCATCCGTTGATCTCGGACGATCTCGGCGATCGCGACCGCAAGCTGCTGCAGGCACAGGTCGAGGCGATGCGGGAAGTCGTGAATGAGGAGCAAGACGACATAAACCGCCCCGGGATCGGGTTCAAGGGTTTCGTCCCGGCCGTTTTCGCGCGCCTGATGAACGAGAAATTCGCCGTCAAGGCGGGCAATGAGGCGCTGGTCCGCGTAACGGCGCCGGAGGTTCTGGTGCGCAATCGCAAGTCGCTTCCCGATGCCTGGGAGGCCCGGGTCATCAACGAGGTCTTTTCGAATCCGCAGAGGCCGAAAGGTGAACTCTATACGGAAGTGACGCAGGTGAACGGCCGCCCGGCCTTCCGGATGCTGCTGCCGGAATATTACACGGAGTCCTGCCTTTCCTGTCACGGTTCGCCGAAGGGTGAAATCGACGTCACCGGCTATCCAAAGGAAGGCGGCAAGGCCGGCGATCTGGGCGGTGCCATCAGCATCGTCTTGTTCAAATGAGTGCGCTCGGGCATGAGCTCCGGTCCACACAGGCCGACCGGCCCGCGAAAAGGCTCGATCGCCGGATCACCGATCTGCCGATCTCTGCCCGCGTCGCCGCGCTCACAGCGGCCGGCCTGATCAGCCTTGTCCTTTCATCCCTGTTTCTCACGCAGGCGCTTTATCGCAGTGCCGAGCGCATGGCCGAAACCAGGGAGCTCTTCGATCGGGCGGCATCGGCAGCATCGGCCCATGTGGCATTCGGCGATCTCAGATACTGGTTGACCGATCTCTCCGTCAGTCTGCTGATGAACTCCCAGCGCAACGCCGATGAAGCCCGCGAACGCTTGCAGGAGCAGTTGGCGGGCCTTGCAAAGCACGCGCCCGAAGCGGTGGAGGCAATTCGTACGGAAGTCGACGCCTATGTCGAAACGGCTCTGCAGGCAGCCGACAGCTACACCCAGGACAACCGCATCGTCGGTAACGCCTTGCTGGCAAAGGCGCGCACCCACAGCGGCAAGGTCGATGCGGATCTCAACAGGCTCGTGGAACAGGTAAAGGCCGAGGCGGAAGCGGCCCGCAACGAGGTTGTCGTGCAAACCGAGAAGACAGCTACGACCGCGGCCATCCTGGTGGGGGGCGTGGTGTTGATCGGTTCGCTGCTCACGCTTCTCGTCCTGCGCTCGATCGTCGGCCCGCTGCGGCGCCTCAATCGCGTCATCGGCGACCTGACGGAGGGACGTTACGACGTCGATATCCCCGAAGAGGGCGGCGATGAACTGGGAGCAATGGCAAGGACGCTTTCGCTCTTCCGGGAAAGCGCGATCGAAAAGAAAAAACTCGAAGACGAAGCGGAGCGGCAGCGGCGGACGATCGCAGCCGCGCTGGAGGTGATTTCGGACGGCTTCGTCCTCTATGACTCCGAGGACAGGATCCTGGTCGCCAACAGCAAATATTGCGAAATCTTCCCGAGCCACAAGCCGAATGCGCTTCGCGGCAGGAGCTTCCGCGAGATCGTGGAGCAGAACCTGGAGACGGGCCAGGTGGATCTCGAAGGCAAGTCCCCGCAAGAGTGGGTCGACGAGCGCGTAAAGCTGCATCGTGACCCCGCCGGCCTCGTCGACGAGAAGCGGTTCGGTGACAAGTGGGTCCGCATCAGCAAACGCAAGATTCCGGACGGCGGAACGGTTGCCGTCTACACCGACATCACCGAGCTCAAACAGCGGCAGGTCGAACTCGAGCGCGCGAAGAGCCACGCGGAGTCGGCAAACGAGGCCAAGAGCCAGTTCCTTGCCTCCATGAGCCACGAGTTGCGCACGCCCCTCAACGCGATCATCGGCTACAGCGAGATGCTGATGGAAGAGGCGCGCGACCACGGGGATGAGGAGCTCGTCCCGGACCTCGACAAGATAGCGTCCGCGGGTCGCCATCTTCTTTCGCTCATCAACGACATTCTCGACCTGTCGAAGATTGAGGCGAACAAGATGGAGGTTTTCCTCGAGACCTTCAGCGTTGCCGACCTGCTCCGTGACGTTGCCGCGACGGTCGCGCCGTTGATGGCCAGGAACGGAAACGAGTTCACGCAGGACTTCGAGGCCGATCTCGGCGAGATGCATTCCGACCAGACCAAGCTGCGCCAGAACCTTTTCAACCTGCTCAGCAATGCGGCCAAGTTCACGAATGGGGGGCGGGTGACCCTGAGGGTCCGGCGGGAGCAAAGAGCGGACCGCGACTGGCTTGTGTTCCAGGTCTCCGACACCGGTATCGGCATGTCGCCGGAGCAGCAGGAGCGGCTTTTCAATGCCTTCACCCAGGCCGATGCCTCCACCACCCGAAACTACGGCGGCACGGGCCTGGGTTTGAGCATCACGCGCAGCTTCTGCCGCATGATAGGCGGCGTCGTCACCGTCGAAAGCGAAGTCGGCAAGGGTTCCATGTTTACCATGGAGGTGCCGGCGCAGTGCGAGAGAGAGGCAGACGGACCGCCGGCCGAACCCGTACCGCAGGTTGGGTCGGGCCGCACCGCACTCATCATCGACGACGAGCCGGCTGCCCGCAGCCTTATCGCAAAGGCGCTGGCAGAAGCGGGCCTCGCTTCGATCGAGGCGTCGAACGGACAGGAAGGATTGGCCGCCGCACGCAAGCATCGGCCAGACGCGATCATTCTCGACATCATCATGCCGCATCAGGACGGCTGGTCGGTCCTGCGCGCCCTGAAGAACGATCCCGAATTATGCACGATCCCGGTGATCCTGGCGACGATCCTGGCGGATCGCGAACTAGGTCTTTCGCTCGGCGCGGTCGAATATCTGACGAAGCCGATCGATACCGACAAGCTGGTCCGGACGATCGAGACATTCGGGGGCGGCAAGCACGACGTTCTGGTCGTCGACGACGACCAGGCCTCCCGCGAGTTTCTCCGGCGCATTCTGGTCAAGAGAAAGTGGACCGTACACGAGGCCGGCGACGGCATCCGCGGACTGGAAATGATGAAGCGGATTCTGCCGCGCCTCGTCCTGCTCGACCTTCTGATGCCGGAAATGGATGGATTCCAGACGCTCAGCGAAATGCAGAGGATTCCGGAGCTGCAGGACATTCCGGTGGTGGTGGTCACGTCGAAGGACCTCTCCGCAAGCGAGCTGAAATGGTTGCGCGACCGGGCGGTCGCTGTCGTTAACAAGGGCGCAAACAGCCGCTCCCAGCTGGTCGCGGCACTCGAACGTCAGATCGGATCGGGCGCTTCGGTCGGTAAAGCCCTCGCGGACGGCTGAAGATAAGCAGGAGGAGAGCCGCAAATGACGAGAATCCTTCTGGTGGAAGATAATGAAATGAACCGTGACATGCTTTCGCGGCGGCTGTCCCGCCGGGGCTTCGACGTGCTGATTGCTGAAAACGGAAAGGCCGGCGTCGAGCTGGCCGCATCCGAAAAGCCGGACCTGATCCTCATGGATATGAGTCTGCCGGTGATGGACGGCTGGGAAGCGACGCGACGGATCAAGGCCAACCCGCTGACAGCCGGAATACCGGTCATTGCCCTGACGGCGCATGCAATGGCAAGCGACCGGGAGATGGCGCTTGAAGCCGGCTGCGACGATTACGACAGCAAGCCGGTCGACCTGCCCCAGCTCGTTCGCAAGATCGAGCAGCTGCTCGCGATATAGGTGGGAAGATGACCACCGGCAACGACTTCCAGCACCAGGCGATCGCCGCTCACGTGGCCCAGCGTTTGGCCGGCCCGGCGCGGGCAATCCTGGGTTTCCAGGAACTGCTGATCGAGCAGGCGCGGGATCTTGGTCTGGTCCACATAATGAGCGATCTCGACCGGATCGGTGCTGCAGCACGGCAGCTCAACGGCTTTATCGATCGCCTTCTCGAGGGTACGGCCTGCGCTCTGGCGGAAGGAGAAGCGGAGGCGGAGGCACGACTCCGTCACGACCTGCGCACGCCGCTCAACGCGATCATAGGCTATTCCGAAATGATCCTCGAAGAGGCAAGCGTTGCGCCGGAGCATGCGCTGAAGGAAGACCTCCATGTGATACTGTCGGCGGCGGCAGAGCTCCTGAGGCAGGTCGACGCCATCGCCAGTCTTTCGCGCGGGGAAACGGTCGAGATGCTTCAACCGGGTGAACGCGCCGAAATCGACGCGGCAGGGCTCGAGCGACTTCTGTTCAAAGCGCAAGAGGCCGCATGGCCGGAACAGGGGGGCAAGATCCTCGTGGTCGACGACGTGGCCAGCAATCGTGATCTCCTGTCCCGGCGGCTGCGACGCGAAGGTCACCGTGTGGTCACCGCCGAATCCGGACTGTCCGCGCTGGCGAAATTGGCCGAGGACGAGTTCGACCTTATCCTGCTCGACATTCTGATGCCGGACATGAACGGCATCGAGATGCTGTCGCGATTGAAGTCCGAGGAGCGATGGCAGCGCGTCCCGGTCATCATGATATCGGGCTTGAATGATGTCACGGCGGTAGCCCGCTGCATCGAGGCCGGCGCCGACGACTATCTGACGAAGCCTTTCAATCCGATACTTCTGCGCGCACGGATTAACTCCACGCTCGAGAGGAAGCGCTGGCTCGACCGGGAGCACCGCTACCTCCAGCAGATAAAAACGGAAAAGCTGCGGGCGGATTCCCTCATTCGCGCGATCCTGCCCGAACCGATCGTTGTGCGGCTGCAGGATGGCGAAGAGATCATCGCCGACCGCTTCGAAGAGGTCTCCATCCTATTTGCGGATATCGTCGGCTTTTCGCCCATTGCAGCAAGGTCGACTGCCTCCGATCTGGTCAGGCGGCTGGACGGAATGTTCAGGAGATTCGATCTGCTGACCGAGCAGCACCGTGTCGAGAAGATCAAGACCATAGGAGACGCCTATATGGCCGCCTGCGGGATCCCGGAGCCTGCGCCGGATCATGCCGACAGGGTCGTGGCCCTCGGAAAGTCCATGCTTTTATCCTTGCAGGATACGGAAGCCGGGCCCGACCGTTTTCGTGTTCGGATCGGAATCCATACGGGGCCCGTCGTAGCCGGGCTGATCGGGCGGCTCCGATTTGTCTACGACGTGTGGGGAGAAACGGTGAACATAGCGAGCCGGCTCGAATCCCAGGGGATCGCCGACGCAATACAGATCTCCGAGGCGACCAGGCGCGCGCTGCGCGGTCAGTGGACGCTCGAGCGCCGTTGCGCCCTGGAGCTGCGAGGCATAGGCGCAGTAGAGAGCTACCTCGTTCGATGACGGCTCCGGTTCGCCCGGAGGTTCTCTCCGGCATGCCAGCTCTTTGTCCTGCGGGCAGCCTTTATTCCGCCCGTTTCTTCATTCTCTGTTAAGGAATACATTCCTCTGAGGAGATGGTGCTCATGGCCCTCGGCGCATCCCAACGTTTGCATGACGGCGTTGCGGCCGTGGAAACCATGACGCGTTTTGCACTTGCGGTGCTGGCGCTTGCCTCGGGCGTCTATACCTATCTCGGCGTACGCAGCATTCTCGACGGCTCCCCGACGTCGGTCTTCTTCGCGGCGATCATATACTCGGCCTCGGTTTCCGTCGGCATCTACGCCTTCTGGTCCTATATGGCCCGCTTCTATCCGCATGTGACCAACCATACGGGCCGAGCCGCCATGCTGGGCGTGATGGCTTTGGGTGCGGCCATGATCATCGCCATGTCGAGCTGGCTGAACGCGGCGGCGCTGGCAGGTTCCGCCGCGCTCGAACAGCATCTTGCGGAAACGGTGGAGGATTATACCGCTGACCTCGACCAGGCGCATCAGAACGCGCTTGCGGCCCAGAGCCTGCTGCCCGACATCCAGCGCGCATCCGAACGCTTCGCCCAGCTTGCCGCCTCGGAGCGGCAATCGGGAGCGCTCACCGGCACGACGGGGTCCGGAAGCGTGGTCCAGCTTCTGTCGCAAATGTCGGCGCAGATGAAGGACCTGGAGAATGGCATAAACGCCTCCCGCGAACAGGTGACGATACTTTTCAACCAGGGACAGAAGCGGCTCGAAACGATGCGGACGCTTGTCTCGGCGCCGGGTGCGGTCGCACCGCGTGCCGATCAGTTCTCCTCGGAAGTGGTGGCGCTCACAGGCGTCATAACGTCGCTCGGACAGACTTCGATCGCGCCTTCGATCCGCCGCGCCGCAGACGACCTGTCGCTCGGCTTCATCGCACCCGTGGCCGACGGCGGCGATGCGGATCTCGTCAATCGCCAGGACCGGGTAATGGAGACTGTGCGAGCCTCGGTGGCAGCGCAATCCAAAGTTCTTTCCGAAGCGGCTGACGAAATACTGGCGCGTGCGCCGGTGGCGGAGCGGCGCTTCGTTCCGCTTTCATCCGCTGAGGCGGTACTGCGCTATGCGACCGATTTCATTCCCGCCTGGGCGGGTGCGATTTCCATCGACCTGCTGCCGGGCGTGCTGGTCTTCATCCTGGCCGCGGTTCACAGCGCCATCCGCAAGCAGGAGGAGAAGCTGCCCTTTGCCGAGCGCATCACGGCGGCCGAGCTTCTGCAGGCCTTGGAAGTGCAGCGCGCCGTGACGGCGAACGGCGGGCAGCTCGGCGACATCGTCGCTCAGGCAGAAGCGGAGGAGCCGAACAACATCACCAGCCTCGACCCGAGAACGCGTGCAAAGGATCGGTCGCATGAGGATCGATGAAGCGTTCAAGGCGCTGGCTCGGATTGACGACGGTGTGCTGATGCGCGGCGCTTTCTTCGCGATGCTGGCGGCCGCTGGGGTCTTCCTGCTTATCGACATGCGCGAGATCGCAGCGATGAACGACGGATTGCCCGGTTTCGATCCGATGCTCGAGGATCGGCCGGTCCTGCCTCCGGCAGTGACCGAGGCTGCGCCCAACGGGCCGCCAGTCCAACCCGGAAGCTCCGACGAAGTACTGCGCCAGCCGATGAAGTTCGATCTCCGATCCGGCGGCGTCCTGCTCGCCGAGGGTACGATCGACCTCGGCGCCGGTTCGCGCTTCGCCGAAGAGATCGAAGCGCGCGGCGAATATATCAGGACCGTGACCTTCAACTCGCCGGGCGGCTCGGTGGACGATGCGCTCGCGATGTCGAAACTGATCCGCGAGAAGAAGCTCGATACCAAAGTGGCAGCAAAGGCGCTCTGCGCGTCTTCCTGCCCGATCGTTTTTGCCGGAGGCGTGGCGCGCGTGGCGGAAAAGGACGCGCTGATCGGCGTGCACCAGGTTTTCAGCGGCGGCGAGGAACGGCCGACACCGGCACAAGCCATGTCCTTCGCGCAATCCACCACGGCCAGAGTCGCCCGCCATCTCGATACGATGGGCGTCGGACCCGGCCTCTGGATCAACGCTCTCGAAACACCGCCTGACCGGCTCTATTACCTGACTGAAAAGGAGATGGTTGATTTTCATCTGACCACGGAGCCGGTCGCGACAGCCAAGACGAAGGGCTAGAGCGTTTCAATGTTTCATGGAAACACTGAAACACTCTATGACTTTGAAACTTCATACTTCCGGACGGAAAACCGTTCCATACTTTTCCCGGCAGTGCTCTCGTCAAGCCTCTCACGCCGTCCTAGGTCTCAGTCGCCCTCATCGGGTATGTTGAGCAGATGACCGCAGGCCTTGCAGTGAACGGCATCGGTGTCGTGCCTCTGCAAGCCGCATTGAGGGCAGGGGAAACTGACCTTGTAGGGCCTGACGACGGCCTGGGCGAGCCTGACGAAGAGCGATATGCCGACGATCATGGTGATGACGGAGGTGAGCTTGCCGAGCGTGCCCGGCAGGGTGATGTCTCCGAAGCCCGTGGTGGTAATGGTGGCCACCGTGAAATAGAGAGCATCGACGAAACCCTCGCCGCCTTCCCGGTGATAGAAGAACGTCGTGTAAACGAAGCCCGTGACGACGAAGAGGAACACGAGAAAGTTCAGGCAGGCACGGAAGACATCCTGCAGATGCGACCACCCGGCGCGACGAAGACCTTCCAGCAGGAGCGGACTCTTGCCGACCGCCCAGATGCGCATCACCCTGAGGAATGCGAAGTTGAACAGCAGGTGGGGGAAGAGGAGCGTGCCCAGAATGATCACATCGACCCAGGTCGTCGGCCGCCGGAGGAAACGCCCGATCGAAGGCGCGGCAAACGCTCTTGCGATGAGTTCGCAGCCGATCCATGCGGCAATGATGTAGTCGATGATCAGATAGGACGGACCCGCTCTCAGATAGGGCCCGAGGATGAAAAAGGCGAGGATGCTGAGGTCGATGATGGCAAGCAGCGCCTGCCAGCGCAACGCCCACGGATCCCGCCCGCGTTCCAATCTCTGTAGCGCCAGCCTTGTCGAGTTTAATTTCGAATGCGCCTGCGGCTGGTCAGTCATATCCATGAAGCTGAAATAGGGGACGCCGAATCCCGGGTCAAGGAGCAGGCCTTGGCTGTTCACGAACGTGGCGAATTCAAAGCTGCAGCCGCGGCGTTGAGGGGGCAAGTCCAAATTTCAGCGTGGAGCCGAGCGTCAGACGCCCGCGAGCTTCCTCAGGTCGTCGACTGCGCCGGGCGCGGCGGCAAGGACGATCGAGCCGCGGGTCAAACTCTCTCCCTCTGTGGGGAAGGGCAGGTACCAGCCGCCCGCTTCCTGGACGAGGCAATAGCCGGCGAGGCAATCCCAGGCGTGCATGTAGGGTTCGTAATAGCCCACCAGACGGCCGGCGGCGACATAGGCGAGCATGAGTGCGCCGGAACCGTTGCGCATGAAGGTGCCGCCGGCTTCCAGCAGGTTTTCGACCATCTGTCCGACGAATGCCGGCTTGACATAGTTGTTGGCGCCGAGCCCGGTCACGTGGTTGCGAATGGTGCGCGAGCCGTCGAGTGTGAGCTGCTTGCCGTTGAGACGCGCGCCGAGGCCGAGTGCTGCCGCATAGAGTTCACCGTGGCATGGTGCGGCGATAACCCCCACCACCGGTATGCCCGCATGAACGAGGGCGATGGAGACACACCAGTTGGGCATACCGTTGACGAATGGGCTCGTGCCATCGATCGGATCGACCGCCCATGTGAAGCCCGAGCGGCCGGGAACGAGTCCATACTCTTCGCCGAGCACGCCATCTTCCGGGTACGCCTCCGCGATCCGATCGCGGATGAGACTTTCGACTTCGCGGTCGGCGATGGAAACCAGGTCCTGCGGGTCGCGCTTCGTTTCGATGATCAGCGTTTCGCGGCGAGCGAAATAATCGAGCGCCATTGCGCCCGCCTCTCGCCCGATGGTTTCGGCCAATGCCAGGCGGGCTTCGAGCCCGGGGACGACGTGAGATGTCATTAGGAAATCCTTGGTTGCAAATTGCCGCGGCTAAGCGTTGATGAGGGCAATGCCGCGCTCCTTGAAAGCGATTGCCACATTCGTTTGGGGCGCAAGTGCCCGCTCCACCGCCGTGTCGACCACGAAGAGCGTCCCAGCTGCCGTCTTGACCTCGTATTCCACATGATCGCCGAGATAGGCCGTATGGGTGATCTCGCCTGAAAAACTGGCGGCAGCGGACGGCTCAAGCGTGATCGCGTTCGGGCGCACCGCGAGCTTCGCCGGTCCGGGACGCATGCCGCGGCCGCTCACGCGATGCGTCAGCTGTTCGACGCGGATCGTGGCCTCGTGACCATCGACCTCGATCACGTCGCAGGCAACGACATTGGCTTCGCCCATGAAGTCGGCGATGAAGGCGGAGGCCGGCGTCTCGTAGAGTTCGCGCGGGGCGCCCTCCTGGGCTATGTTCCCGTCCTTCATCACGATGATGCGGTCGGAGACGGCAAGCGCTTCGTCCTGATCGTGCGTGACATAGACAGCGGTGAAACCGAGCCGCTGCTGCAGTTCGCGGATTTCGGTCCGGACGCGGCGCCTCAGCCTTGCATCGAGATTTGAAAGCGGCTCGTCCAGGAGAAGAACCTGCGGCTCCAGCACCAGCGCACGGGCGACCGCGACGCGCTGCTGCTGCCCGCCGGAGAGCTCGGCGGGCAGGCGCTGGCCCATGCCGGGCAGGCCCACGAGGGCCAGTCCTTCCTCGGCTCTTTCGCGCGCTTCCTTGCGCCTCATACCTGACGACTCCAGGCCGTAGGCCACGTTGTCGAGGGCGTTCATGTGCGGAAAGAGGGCATAGGACTGGAAGACCATCGAGACGTCGCGCTCGTTCGCGGGCAGCATGGTCACGTCCTTGCCGCCGATCAGGATGCGGCCGGATGTCGGATGTTCGAGGCCGGCGAGCATGCGAAGCGTCGTCGTCTTGCCGCAGCCGGAGGGCCCGAGCAGCGTGACGAGCGTGCCTGGTTCGATGGTCAGCGACAGGTCGGCAATGGCGGTGAAGGCACCGAACTGCTTGCGAATGTTCCGGAAGACGACGGAACCGGGAGCCACGACGGTCATGCGGTTTTCTCCTGGGGAAGGGGAACGGGCGCGCGGGCAACGGCCTGGATGCGGTTTTCGCGCCGAAGCCTGCGTTCGCCGACGACAAGCTGGAAGCCGGCGATGACCGATATCATCACCACGATCAGCATGGAGGAATAGGCGATCGCCACGCCGTATTCGCCGTTCTCGACCAGCCCGACGATGTAGGCCGTCGCCATGTTGTATTCGGCGCTGACCAGGAAGATGACGGCGCTGATCGAAGTGATCGCGCGCACGAAGGAATAGACGAGGGCGGCCGTGATCGCCGGCCGCAAAAGCGGCAGGATGACCTTGCGGATGGTGCGGAAGCTGTCGGCTCTCAGCGTCAGCGATGCCTCGTCGAGGCTTCGGTCGAGCTGGCTCATCGCCGCCACCCCGCCGCGCACGCCGACGGGCATGTTGCGGAAGACGAAACAGGCAACGAGGATCAGAGCGCTGCCGGTCATTTCCAGCGGCGGCAGGTTGAAGGCCATGATGTAGCTGATGCCGATGACCGTCCCCGGAATGGCGAAGCTCATCATCAGGGCGAACTCGAAGAGTTGGCGGCCGGCGAACCTCTGGCGCACGATCAGGTACGCTGTGAGGAGCCCGACGGCTGCCGTCAGCGGTGCCGATATGAGGGCAATCTCCATCGTCGTCCAGAAGGAGTTCCAGGCAACGCCCGTCCAGGCGATGCCGCCGTCGCGGAATTCGACGGAGAAGGCCTTGGCGTAGTGGGCGAGCGTCAGCGAGTTGTCCAGCCCCCAGGTCTTCACGAAGCCGCCGACGAGGATCATGCCGTAAACGACGAGCGTGAAGAGCGCCCATGGGATCACCAGGACATGGACCGCGACCGAAACCGTGCGGGGCAGGGCGGCGTGGGCGCCGCTGTCGCCCTTTCCGGTAACCGTCGCAAAGTTCTTTCCCGAAAGCCAGAAGCGCTGCGCCAGAAAGGCCGTCAGCGTGAAACACAGGAGAATGATGGCGAGCACGGCGGCGCGGGAAGGGTCGTTCTGCGAGCCGACGACGGCGAAGAAGATTTCCGTCGAAAGCACGCCATGGCTGCCGCCCAGCACCAGGGGATTTCCGAAATCGGCCATGCTTTCGATGAAGCCGATGAGGAATGCATTGGCGAGCCCCGGCTTCATCAGCGGCAGCGAGATGCGCCAGAAGGTGCGCCAGCGGTCTGCCCTCAGCGTCTGCGAGGCTTCCTCCATCGACGGGCTGACGCCTTCGACGACGCCGATCAGCACAAGGAAGGAGATGGGCGTAAAGGACAGGACCTGCGCAATCCAGATGCCGGTGAGGCCGTAGAGCCAGCGGCCGGGCTCGATGCCGATCAGCGTGGACAGGGTTTCGGTGATGACGCCGGAGCGACCGAAGAGCAAGGTGAGCGCAAGGCCGACCACGAAGGGCGGCGTGATGATCGGCAGCACCGTCAACAGCCTGAGGCTCCGCTTGTAACGGAAGCCGGTACGGGTCGCGATCAATGCGAAGGCAAGGCCGAGGACGGTCGAGCCGCCCGCGGTCATCACCGCCAGCCAGAAAGTCCGCCAGGCGATCCCGCAGCGCCCGCCGCCGATGACGCAGTCGAGGCTCCAGATCGACGGATCCACGATATTGCGGGTGAAGCCATCCGGATTGAAGGAGCCGTCGAAATCCTGGAAGGCGCCGACCAGCATGCTTCCGACAGGATAGAAGACGAAGACGGCGACGAGAAAGACGAGCAGCGAGATGGCCGAGACGACGAAGGCGTCACCCTTCATCACGCCGCGTTCGGCGAGCCCGAAGGCGAAAAGGAGGACGAAGACGAGCGCGGCGAGCACCGCTCCCGCTCCCATGGAGGACTGGCCCTCCGCAAGCGCGCCGAACAGCGCCTCGCTGATCGTCCAGTTCCAGCCGGAAAAGCCGATGGCGAGGCCCTGAAGAGCCAGAACGACGATGCCGCCGGCGCCTGTCCAGGCAAGAAGGCTTCCTCGCCGCGCCGGATCGTCGATGAAGCGGGCAGCGGCGGCGGCCATCATGGCCAGAGCGGGAAGCATCAGCCACCATTTACCAAAGGATGCGATCTGAACGAGACCCGGCGCTGCAGCCGGTTCTTCCGGAAAGGCGGAAAGCCAGCCGAAGCCGAAGAAGCCGCCGTCGATCCTGTACCAGGGAAGGAGCACTAAGGCGGCAAGCCCGAGAGCCAGCGCGATATCCAGTCTGCGGTTGTGAGTTTTCATGGATAGGCTTGTCCGTGCCGCCGTGTCACGATGAGTTGTTCCGAATACAAGCGAGATCGCTGGCGTGGGATAAGAGCGGGATGCGACCGGAACAGCTCATCTGACCGAGATCGCCGGATTCGAACCGGCGGTTTCCCGACGGCTCGAATCCGTTTGAACGGCGCGTTGCGCGATCAGTTCGCGGCTGCGCCGATTTCCCGGTCCCAGCGCTCCAGGAGCTCCTTGCGCTTGGCCGGATCGCCGTAGGTCTTGAAGTCGTAATCGATCAGCTTGATGTCCTCGAACTTCGGCGCCTCTTCCGGCACCTTGGCCGTCTTGTTGGAAGGAAGCTGGAACGATTTTGCCTCCTTCATACTGGACTGCACGTCGGCGGAGAGCGCCCAGTCATACCATTTCTTGGCATTGTCGAGGTTCTTTGTGCCCTTGATGATCGACATCGAACCGATTTCGTAGCCGGTGCCTTCGCAGGGCGCCACGGCCTTCACCGGGAAACCTTCCACCGTCTGCGCGACCGCATCGTGCATGAACACGATGCCGATTGCGGTTTCCCCCCGCGCCGCGGCCTTCACCGGTGCGGAGCCGGACTTCGTGTATTGCGACACGTTTGCGTTCAGCTTCTTCAGATAGTCGAAAGCCTCGTCCTCGCCCATGATCTGAACGAGCGTCGCGAGCGCCGTATAGGCGGTGCCGGAAGAATTGGGATTGGCAATCTGGACTTCACCCTTGAAGGACGGATCGAGCAGGTCCGCCCAGCACTTCGGCTCCTTCAGATTCTTCTGCTTGAAGATCTCTGTGTTGTAGCCCCAGCCGAGCGCGCCGGCATAGACGCCGACCGTGCGATAGCCTGCACTCTCGGCCTGGTTGACGGCCCATTCATGCAATTCGCCAAGCATCGGCGACTTGTATTCGAGCGTCAGTCCCTCGGAGGCGGCCTGCAGATGCGGGTCGCCGGTGCCTGCCCACCAGATGTCCGTCTTGGGGTTGCGCGCCTCGGCCCGAATCTTCGCGTAGGTTTCGCCCGAAGACAGGCGAACCATGTTGACGGAGATGCCGGTCTTCTTTTCGAAGGCGCCCTTCATCTGTTCGCAGATCACCACGTCGGCCGAGCAGATCAGATTGAGATTTCCATCGGCCTGCGCGGAAAAGGCAAAGAACGTCGCACCCGCGGCGAGCGTTGCCGCGGCCAGTTTTACCAAACCCATCGGTTTCCTCCCAGATTGTGCCGGCGCCTCCGGGCCGGGCGCTTTTTTGCAAGCGCGTGCAAATGCTGCACGAGGAGAGAGGGTGTGTCAATAAATTTCTGCAGTAATGCCCGACGTGATCGCATTGCACGCAATTGCAAAATGTGCAAAATCTGCGTGCAAGATTAAAGAGGGGTTGCGATGCCGCAAAAGCCGTTTGTCAGCGCTCAGGAAGTCGCGGAGCGGGCGGGCGTGTCACGGTCGGCCGTCTCCCGCACCTTTACGCCCGGCGCGAGCGTCTCCCCCGAAACACGGCGGAGGGTGGTAGAGGCGGCGGAAGCGCTCGGCTATCACGTCAACCATCTCGCGCGCGGATTGATGCGCAACGAGAGTGGCATCGTCTGCCTTATCGTATCCGAGATGAGCACGCCCTACCGTGCCAACCTGATCCGGGCGATGACGCAGCAATTGCAGAACGCCGGCAAGGTCGCCATGCTGATCAACACGGACCGCTCGGACGGCAGCGTCGATCTCGCATTGCGGCAGGCAATCCGGTACCGCGCCGATGCATCGATCATCCTGTCCGGAATGCCCGACCGGTCGATTACCCAGCTTTGCCTCAAGAACGGCCAGCGCCTCGTCCTCATCAACCGCGACGACGACCAGCAGGGCCCGCTTCGCATCAATCTCGATGACGCGGAGGCGGCGGGGCGGGTGGTCACCGCTTTCGTGCGCGCCGGCTGCCGGCGTCTTGCCTTCGCGAATTCGCAAGCCGGCACGCCGAGCCTGATGGCGCGCGAACACGGCTTCGTGGGGGCGGCAAAAGCAATGGGCCTCCCGGTTCTGGTCGAGCGCCACGGGCCGACAAATTACGAAAGCGGCCGCGTTCTGGCGCAGCGGCTGCTGACGCTCGGCGAGCGTCCTGATGCGGTCTTCTGTGCCACTGATCTCCTTGCCTGCGGCTTCATGGATGCCGCGCGCCACCAGTTCCGGCTCTCCATTCCCGATCAGCTCTGTGTCGCGGGTTTCGACGACATTGAGCAGGCCGCCTGGTCCTCCTATGACCTGACCACTTTCGCGCAACCCGTCGACAGAATAGCCCGGGAGGCGGTGGCTTGGCTTGTCAACGAGAGGGAGGAGCCGGCCGACCATTCGGTCCGCTTCCGGCCCGATCTCGTTTGGCGCTCATCCGTCCGGGGAGGGTAGCTCCGGTTCGACTCAGCACAGACGGTATTCGCAAGCCGATTTAATGCGAATACCCCCAATTTGTTACTGGTTATAGTAATACGTTTGTGTAATATCCCACTTGCACCGACACATCTTCTTGCATCGCTATGGCTTGTAATGGGCTGTGCTGGAGAACGTATTGCCGTGTCCGTGCTCTCTTATTGAGCTGGTGGGAAATGAATGGGGCCCTGACCGGGTAACGGTCAGGGCCTTTCGCACGGGTAAGCCCTATTCCGCCAAGACGTCGAGCTTCGAATTGCGAGTCCATCCGGATTTGCCGGCGTGCGGTGCCCCCGCCCCGGCGAGGCCAGTCGCTGAAGCGCCAAGCCTCCAACCGTCTTCCCCCGTCCGAGACGGCTGGCGGTTGGAGTAGCACACGCAGAGCTTCGCTTCCACTGGCCCATCAGGGCTATCGCCGGTGAATATCGGGGATATCTGGAGCGCTTCCAGGAAAAGTGTGCAGCGGTTTTCCGTCCGGAAGTGCGCAGTTCAAGGACTAGACGGCCGCTTCCAGAAATGCGCGCGAAAAACCCGGTTCCGTTACCTCGATCGTCCCTTCGGGGATCTTCAGCAATCTCTCGACAGCCATCCCGTAGGTGCGCATCCAGCCATCCAGAGTCCGCGCCGCGCCGTCCAGGTCCCCGGCTTCGGTCTGCTGCAGGGCCCGATGCATCGTCTTGGCGACGCCAAGCCGCAAATACAGCAGCATCGGCGCGAGGGCTTCAGGATCGGGTGCGTCGAGGCTCCCCTCCTTGTGACCGCGCTTCAGAAGCTCGGTTAGAAAGGGAAGTGTCACCGCGCTGACCGCTGCGTCGATGCGATGATAGAGGACGATGTTCTCCGGCTTGAAAAGTGCGTTGAATGTATTCTTCAACTGCGGCGCCATTTCCACTTTCAGGCGCCGCGAACCCGCGAAAAGGGCATTCAGCTGGCCGACGGCATCGAGGGAGGGATCCTCGAATACGGTCTGCAGTTCCTTCAGGCTGTGGCGTGCCATGCGCGCGGCGACTGCCTCCAGCAGTGCCTCCTTCGAAACGAAGTAGTGATAGAACGCCCCCTTGGAAACATTCGCCTCCCGGATCACGTCGTTAACGGTCGTGTTTTCGTATCCATGCTCGAAGAAGAGGCGTTCAGCGCAATCGATGAGCTCATTCGTTCTGACGTCAGGCGATTTCTTGACTCGTGGCATAGATTTGTCCTGAACCGGAGAAATACGTTCTACACGTCTTGGCAGGCTGCGCGAAGTCCTTCGCGCCATTATAGACCGACGGTCGGTCTAATGCTATCATGACAGTATATGCGGATGTTTCAGGAGTGGTTCGTGCGGCCGATGAAGCAGATGAGGCGATACGTGGCGGGTATTGCGATAGCCGCCGCAGTCGGTGCGGTTGCCTTCTGGTATGCGACCCGGGCGGTGCCCGTTTCGATCGTGACGCCGAAGCGGGGCGATGCGGCGGAGATCGTCTATGCCAGCGGCGTCGTGGAGCCGCGCGTCTGGGCAAAGGTCACTTCGACAGTGCGCGAGCGGATCGTCGAGCAGTGCAACTGCGAAGGGGAGCGTGTGGAAAAGGGTGCCGTCCTTGCGCGCCTTGACGATACGGAGGCGCGGGCGATCCTGAGCGAGCTGCAGGCGCGCCTGTCGCTTGCCCAGGAAGAATACCGCCGCAAGCTCGCCTTGGCAGAAAGAAACACGATAAGCGAGCAGACCGTGGACAGGGCACGCACCGATGTCGCTCAATTGGAGGCATTGATCGCGGGACAAGAGGCTCGGCTTGCCGCCTACGTGCTGCGTGCGCCCAGCGACGGGCGGGTGCTTCGCCAGGACGGTGAGATCGGCGAGGTCGCCGAGCCTGGGACCGTGCTCTTCTGGGTCGGAGAGCCGCGACCGCTGATCGTGGAGGCCGAGGTGAACGAGGAGGATATTCCGCGGGTCGAAGCCGGCCAAAATGCCTATCTTCGCTCGGATGCCTTTCCAGGGCGCGCGCTGGATGCGGTTGTCGACAGCATCACGCCGAAGGGCGATCCTGTTACGAAGACTTACCGCGTTCGCCTTCGCCTGCCGGAGGACACGCCGCTCAGAATCGGCATGTCGACTGACGTAAACATCGTGGTTCACCTGTCGCGCAACGCTCTGGTCATCCCCGCGGCCGCGCTCAGTGGGACCAGAGTCGCGGTGGTTGAAGGCGGAACGGCGAAACTGCACGAGATCAAGACCGGCATCCGCGGCACGGACGGCGTAGAGGTCCTTTCCGGCCTTGAAGAAACCGCACGCATAATTTCGCCCTTGCCCCCCGATTTTACCGACGGGACTCGGGTGGATGTGGTGCAAGCAGCGACGAATTGAACGCCCATGCGCCTGATCCTCGATATCGCCTTGACGCACGTCGCCGGTCGCGGCCGACAGACCCTTGTTGCGGTCATCGGTGTCGCCGTCGGCGTCGGCTTCTCGATCGCTATGGCGGCGCTGATGCAGGGCGGACAGGACGATTTCGTTCGCCAGCTCGTCGACACGATGCCGCATGTCGATGTGACCGATGAGCAGCGCTCGGCGCGGCGGCAGCCGGCGGAAGACCTCTTCGAAGCCGTGGCCATATCCGGGCTGAGGCCGCGGGACGACCGGCGCGGGATCATCAATCCGACGAAAGCGGTCTCCTGGCTGGAAGAATGGATGCCCGGCAGGCTTGCCGCGGTCCTAAACGTGCAGGGCGTGATCCGCTACTCCGGCCGCGAAGTCGGCGCCGTGGTGATCGGCATCGAGCCGGAGAAGGAGGTGAAGGTCTCGCCCATCGTCGAGGATTTCGAGTCCGGTAGTTTCGCCGCGCTTGCGGCCGGCGGCAACAACGTCGTGATCGGCGATACGATGGCCTCGAGGCTGGGTGCCGGTATCGGCGACACGATCACCGCCGTGTCATCGGAAGGCCTTGCCCGCAACTTCAAGATCGTCGGCCTGTTTCACACCGGCACCACGGCGCGTGACGAAGGCGAGGCCTATGTGCTGCTGAAGAACGCCCAGATCCTGTCCAACAGGCCGAATGCAATCAACGAGATCCGCATCAAGCTCGACGACCCGAACGCCGCGCCCACCATCGCGCGTCGCGTGGAGACGGAACTTGGCTACAAGGCGGTCGCGTGGCAGGAGGCGAACGAGTCCATTCTCGAAGCGCTCGTCGTGCGCAACGTCATCATGTACACGGTCGTCGCCGCGATCATGCTGGTAGCGGGTTTCGGCATCTTCAACATCGTGTCCACCATCACGCACGAGAAGGCGCGCGACATCGCCATCATGAAGTCGCTGGGCTTTTCGCAAGCGGACATGCGCCGTCTGTTCGTGATCGAGGGGCTGGCGATCGGCATCGCGGGTTCCCTTCTCGGCTGGGCACTCGGCTTTGCGATCACCTACGCCCTTTCCCGGGTGCGGTTCGAAATTGCTGCGACCGGCCAGGAAATGACCAGGCTGCCGATCGCGTGGAGCATTCTTCACTATGCCGTAGCGACAGCCTTCGCCCTGTCCTCGGCAGCAGTCGCCGGCTACCTGCCTGCCCGCCGGGCAGCACGCGTCAATCCGGTGGACATCATAAGGGGCGCGACATGAGCCCGCTGATCGAGGCTCGCGGCCTCACGCGTATATTGCATGAGACGGTTCCGGTGACGCTGGTGAGGGACATCGACCTCATCATCGATGAAGGCGAGTTCGTGGCCGTTACCGGCCCCTCGGGATCGGGAAAGTCGTCGCTGCTCTATCTGCTGGGGCTGCTCGACCAGCCGACGGAAGGCATGCTCCGCGTCCGCGGCCGCGACACCGAGCCCATGAGCGAGAGGGAGCGGGCGGAGACCCGCCTCGCCACCATGGGGTTCGTCTTCCAGTTCCATTTCCTCCTGCCGGAATTTACCGCGCGCGAGAACGTCGAGATTCCGATGCGCAAGCTCGCCCGCCTCGGGCGCGACGAGATGCAGGCGCGGGCGACCGACTTGCTGTCCTCGCTCGGCCTCGCCGATCATCTCGACAAGCGGCCGGATCAGCTCTCGGGCGGCCAGCGCCAGCGCGTGGCGGTTGCGCGGGCGCTTGCCAACGATCCGCCGCTGATCCTCGCCGACGAGCCGACCGGAAGCCTCGACAGCAGGAGTTCGGAGCAGGTATTCGCAATTCTTGACGGGCTTGTCCGCGAGCGCGGCAAGACGGTCGTCGCCGTGACGCACGACCTGGACATGGCTGCTCGCATGGATCGCCGCATCCACCTCGTGGATGGCGAGGTCAGCAAGGAAGAATAGATGCGCGCGTTTCGCCGAACGGCAACCGGGCGGCGGATGCTCAGCGCTGCTCGTCCATTTCGGCAAGCTTGCGCACGCGGCGCCGGAAGTCCTCGTCGGTGGAGAATTCGGCGGCAAGGTAGGCTGCGACGAGATCCCTGGCCAACCATGCGCCGACGATCTGGGCGCCGATGCACATGACGTTTACGTCGTCATGCTCGACCGACTGATGGGCGGAATGCACGTCATGGCAGACCGCTGCGCGAATGCCTTTGACCTTGTTGGCCGCGATCGAGGCGCCGACGCCGGTGCCGCAGACCATCAGCCCGCGATCCGCCTTGCCCTCGATGATCGAGGAAGTGACGGTCTTTGCGACGTCGGGGAAGTCTACCGGGTTCGCATCGTACGACCCTGCGTCATACACCTCGTGTCCGAGCGAGGTGACATGGTCGATGATCGTGGCCTTGAGGTGGAAGCCGGCATGGTCGGAACCGATGACGATACGCATATTGGTGTCTCCTGGAGAAAAGATTACTGGGCGATCAGGCGGGGCAGCCACAGCGTGAAGTCCTTCGCGAGGGTGAGGATGACAAGCGTGGAAACCAGCGGAATGTAGAAGGGCACAAGCGCTCGCAGAAGCTGGCGGATGGACACCTTGGCGATATCTGACACGAGGAACAGCGACAGACCCATCGGCGGCGTCAGCAGTCCGAGCATCAGGTTGAAGATCGTCACGATGCCGAGTTGAACCGGATCGACACCGGCCATCACCAGCGGCGGGGCGATGATGGGAACGAGAAGCAGCGTTGCGGTCGTCGAGTCGAGGAACATGCCGGCGACGAAGAAGATCAGATTTGCGATGATCAGCAGGATTAGCGGATCCTTCGACCAGCCAAGCAGCGCCGCGGCAAAGGTCTGGGGCACCTGCTCGACCGCCAGAATCCAGCCGAAAAGCGCGGCCGAGGCGACGATGATGAGGATAGCGCTGGAGCTGCGGGCCGTCAGAACCGCCGAATGCCACAGATGCGCCAGCGTCAGTTCGCGGTACAGGACGCCGCTGATGAAGATGACATAGACGGCCGTTATCGCGGCCGCCTCGGTTGGCGTGAAGGCGCCGGCCGTCATGCCGCCAACCATGAGCGCCGGAGCAAGAATGGCCGGAAGCGCCGGCACCAGCGTGCCGACCAGCTCGCCTGCCGTCGGCCAGCGCTCCGCGCGTGCATGGCCGTGGCGGATGGCGACGATCAGCACCGTGAGCATCAGCAGGGCGGTGCACAGCACGGCGGGCATGATGCCGGCTACGAGGAGCTGGACGATCGAGACGCTCGTGACCGAGCCGTAGACGATCAGCGGGATGGAAGGCGGGAAGATAGGCCCGAGCGTCGCGGAAGCGGCAGTTACCGCGCCGGCGAAGGATGGATCGAAGCCGCGCTTCTTCATGGCGTCGATCTCGATGCGCCCCAGGCCCCCAATGTCAGCCAGCGCCGCCCCCGACATTCCGGAAAAGATCAGGCTTCCGAAGACGTTGACCTGCGCCAGGCCACCCGGCATTCGCCCGACGAGCGTATAGGCGAAGCGGAAGATGCGATCGGTAATGCCGGAGAGGTTCATGAGGTTGCCGACAAAGATGAAGAGGGGCACGGCCACCAGCGGAAACGAATCCAGCGCATAGGTGATGCGCTGGGCAAGCAGCCCGAACGGCAAGCCCTCGACAAGGACGTAGAGAATTGACGGCAGCAGGATGGCGTAGACCACCGGGAAGCCAAGCATGAACAAACCGAGAAAGGCCGCAACGACCAGAAAACCCATGAAACGACCTCTCAGACTGCGACGTTCTTGTCCGCCTGCGGCGGCTTGCGCAGATGCAGAAGATGGACGAGCGCCGCACCCGCGAAACCGAAAAGCGTAGCGCCCAGAAATATCCAGAAAGGGATGCCGAGGGTCGGCGTGGCGTTGGTCAGGTTCCGGGTGATGTTCATGGCCGTGACCCAGGCTATGAACCCCGTGACGCCGATCGCGCAGACCGAAATCGCGACATTCACGATTGCGCGCGCCTTCCTCGACATTGCCGCCTTGAACTCGCCCATGACGATATTCTCGCCATGCCCGACCACGAGGGGATAGGCGAGAAACACCAGGCAAATGAGCAGGAAGCGCGTCAGTTCCTCCGCGCCGATGAAGGGCAGCCCGAAGACGCTGCGCATGACGACCTGAGCCGTCGGAACGATGACCAGCCCCGCCATCACGGCAACCACGACAATCGTCAGGACACGTTCGGGCAGACGCATCCTCCTCCCCTCCCATTTGACTGAAAAATGCGGGCGTTGCAGGGACAAGGGACAGTGGCTTGCCCCTGCAGCTCTTCGGTTTACTTAACCGCTTCGATCTGCTCGATGATCGGTGCGAAATTCGGGAAGTCCTGCCGGATCTGGGCGCTGACCTTTTCCCTGAAGGCCGCCACGTCGAGCCCTTCGGCCTCGGTGATGACGGTCATTCCGCGGCCCTTGAGTTCCTTGACCAGTTCGGCCCCGGATTCCGTCGCCATCTTCAGCGATTTCTGAGCCTCCTCGTCGAGCACTTTCGTCAGGGCCGTCCGCTGCTCTTCGCTCAATCCCTGCCAGACTTCCTCATTGATGAAGACCGCGAGCACTGCGCGCATGTGGCCCGTCATCGACAGATGCGATTGCACTTCGTTGAGATTGTTGGAGGCGATCATGGTCAGCGGATTTTCCTGGCCGACCACCACGCCCGTCATCAGCGCGGTCGGGAGTTCGGCAACTTCGACCGGGGTGGGGATCGCGCCGAAGCCCTTGACCATGGAAACCCACAGCTCGAGCGGAACCGCTCGGAAAGGCTTGCCGGCAAGGTCTGCCGGGGTCTTTACCGGGAAGTTGGAGGAGATGTGGCGGTCACCCCGATAGATGCGCCCGACGATCCGCACGCCCTGTGCGATGAGCTTTTCGTTGATCGCCTGGAGAGCCGGCGACGACTGCGGATCTGTTGCAGCGAGCGCATGGGCGCTATCGCGGTAAATGAAAGGCGCGTTGAAGACCGCGACCTCATGCACCAATCGTGCGAGGGAGGCGAAATCATGATGGCCCATGGAGATCGAACCCATGCGCACGCCATCCACCATTTCGGCGACCCCGCCGAGCTGGCTGGCGGGATAGACGGTGACGGTGACTTCGCCGCCCGTTGCGGCCGCGATGCCCTCCGCCGCCTGTGCCGCATAGACCGTCTGGATGTCTCCCTCAGCGCCCACATGCGCATAGCGCAATTCGGTTGCGGAAGCGGCTCCGGCCAACAATGCGGCTCCCAGCATGGCGCCGGCCATCCGGCCATGTTTCAGAAAGTTCAGCATGCTCTCCTCCTCCCTGGACAAAACTAGCTGTCTGCTTCTTTTTCCTCTTCTTGCGGCGCGCCCTTCCTGGTGAAGGCAGCTATGTAGCTTTTGCGCCGAAGCTCGTCGCCGATGGCGAAATGTTCGCGCAACATCCTGTCCGCCTTGTCCGGATCGCGCGCGAGAATGGAGAGGAAGACCTCCCGATGGGCCTCCACGAGATAGTCGGTGATGCCCGGCGCGTCCCTCGTTTCGGCGCGCCTCTGGACATGGCTGCGCTTCAGAAGGTCGGATATCGAGCGGTAGACTGTGACGAGCGCGGGGCTGCGGCTGGCTTCGACGATCGCCATGTGAAAGGCGAAGTCCGCAGCACCGCCATCTTCGGCGTTGTGAAGCGTGTCCATCAGCCGCGTCAGCAGACCGCCGATGCGTGATAGGTCGCTATCCGTCGCGCGGATGCAGGCAAGACGGATAGCCTGGCATTCGATCGCGACACGGGCCTGCATGATGTCGTCGAGCATGTCGGGCTGCTGAGCCAGGCAGAATGTCAGGAAATCGCCGAAGACGCCCACGTCTGCCTTGCGCACGAAGGCGCCCTTGCCATGGCGGATATCGAGAAAGCCGAGATTGGCAAGCGACCGCAAAGCCTCCCTCAGTACCGGCCGCGACACGCCGAGGGCCAGGCAGAGCTCCCTCTCGCCCAACAGCCTGTCTCCCACCTTGAGCGCACCGGACAACAGCTGCTCCCGGAAGAAGGAGAGCACCTTTTCCGTTCCCGCGAGTTCGTCGGCACTGTCGGATAGCACAGGGTTCATCCAAATGGTCCCAACTGGTATTACCAGTAAGCACCACATGGGTTTGCCGGTCAAGACGCGCTGCTTGAATTCTTGGAAATTTGTTGGGAATGGCCGGCCCGCCGGCCTGGCCAGAGAACCGAAAGCCTTTGAGCGGCTTGAGCTGCCAAGCTGGTACCGTCGCGGACGAGCCTATGTCGCGCCGCCCAAGCCCGATTGCCGGCCGCTACTCAGTGCGCCAAATTTTATGAATTATCGAGGCAGGCAGCAGGCGATCTGCCCTGATCTTCGGAATCTACGCCTGAGCAGTAGTCCGGGCGTAGGCGCCGAGAATGAACCTTTCGGCGCGCAGCAGGTAGGCTTCCAGCATTTCGGAAGCCGCGATCGCACGGCCGGCCTCGAGTTCGGTCACGATCTGGAGGTTCTGGTCGATGAAAGGGCCGTGCAGGAATTCGGGATCCTGCAGCAGGCCGAAGACGAGGCGCAGTTCCAGCGATATCTGAGCGTAGAAACTCGACAGGCGGGGGCTGTCGGCAAGCTCGACGATGGCCGCATGGAATGCGATATCGGCGCTGCCGACACCGAGCCAGTCCTTCGCCTCCCGGCAATGCCGAGCGTCCTCTACGGCCGCGCGCATGCGCTTCACGGCAGGGTGGCCCGGATGCGCCTGTGCCAGCGCCGGACATTCAATCAGGCGCCGCAGCCGATAGATATCGATGATCGTCGACATGCCAGGCGTCGAGACGAAGACGCCGCGATTGGCTTCGTAGCGCAGCAAGCCTTCCTTGGTGAGCATGCGGAAGACCTCGCGGAGCGTATTGCGCGAGACCTGCAATTCTTCGCTGAGCGTCAGTTCGGACAGGTGGCTTCCCGGCGTAAGCCTGCCGGAAATCACCTGTTCGCGGATACGACCGGCAACGGTTTCGGCCAAGGTCTGTGCCGGCTCCGACAAACGTGCCGTGGGCGTTGCGCGGCCGTCAGCCAAGCCGGAGAGCGTTCCCTTATCCTTTCGCGGTCTGCGTGAAGCCAAGCAGTGGCCCCTCCCTGTGGTTCGGATTGCCAGTTCTCCGGTAAAGCGCTTTGGCAGCGCTCACAAGCGAAATGGCATTCATGAGCGAATTAACGCGTGCAAGAATCAGCCATGCCATTTTCATGCGACTCTGATGGTTTGTAGGGCAATATAAAAAAATTGTTCAACAGTGTGGACAGTATTGTACTCCTTTGTTAGCGTTAGTCGCCATCGGGCAGGAGAAACGTTAATGCCGAGCATCGACCTCAACAGCGACTTGGGCGAAAGTTTCGGCGCCTGGACGATGGGCGATGATCCCGCCATGCTCGACATCGTCAGCAGCGCCAATGTTGCCTGCGGTTTTCATGCGGGCGACCCCGCCGGCATTCTGAAGACGCTGCGGGCTGCCTCCGGGCGCGGCGTGGCGGTCGGGGCGCATGTCGGCTACCGCGATCTTGCCGGTTTCGGTCGCCGCAACATGGATCCGACCAGCGAAGAACTGATCGGCGACGTCATCTACCAGATCGGTGCTTTGCAGGGACTGGCACGGGCCGCCGGTACGCGCGTCACCTATGTAAAGCCGCATGGCGCGCTCTACAACACGATCGCCGTCGACCGGCGTCAAGCCGCCGACGTCATCGCGGCAGTCCGCGCGATCGACCCGTCGCTGGTGCTGATGACTCTGGCGGGCTCGCCCCTCGTCGAACAAGCCCGCGCCGCAGGGCTCACGGTCGTTGCCGAAGCCTTTGCCGATCGCGCCTACACGCCGGAAGGCAATCTCGTTTCCCGCCGCGAAAAGGGCGCCGTCCTGCATGATCCCGAACTCGTGGCCATGCGCATGGTCCGTATGGTCAGGGAAGGGATTGTCGAAGCGATCGACGGGACGCTGACGAAAATCGACGCCCAGTCGATCTGTGTTCACGGCGACACCCCGGGCGCCGTTGGCATGGCCAGGCGCCTGCGCGAGCTATTCGAACAGGCCGGGCTCACCATCCGGCCGTTCACCATGGTGTCCTGAACAGCCATGCAGCCCGCAGCGCCTTCCCCCCGTCGAAATACGTCGATGCGCCTCCTGCCGGTGCGCGGCGACTGCATTCTCGTGGAGTTGGCCGATCTCGGCGAGGCGCTGGCACTCTTCGATGCGCTGGAAAACCATTCGGTCGCGGGCATCCGGGAAATCATCCCGGCGGCTCGCACGCTGTTGATCTCCTTTGACCCGGCGACGCTGTCCGAAGACCGCCTGGCAGAAGCCGTCGCGGCTCTGACCGCCGGCGAACGCAAGGCGGCATTCGGCCCGCTCGTCGAAATCCCGGTTCGTTATGACGGGGAGGATCTTCCCGAAGTCGCCGGCATTCTCGGCATGAGCGCCGACGAAGTCGTCCGCCTGCATTGCGAAAGCAATTACGTCGCTGCCCTGACCGGCTTTGCGCCGGGCTTCGCCTATCTTACCGGCGGCGATCCGCGCCTGACGGTACCGCGCCGCAAGACGCCGCGCATGCAGGTGCCGGCCGGTGCGGTCGGCCTCGCCGGAGAATTCAGCGGCGTCTACCCCAAGGCCAGCCCCGGCGGCTGGCAATTGATCGGCACGACGCCGCTGGCGATGTTCGACGTCGACCGTATGCCGGCCTCGCTGCTGCAACCCGGCACCCGGGTGCGTTTCCGCAACATGGCGCAGGACAGGACTTACGAAATCAAACCGGCGGCACGGACTCCCGCAAAGCCCAAGGCGGAAGCCCATGCGGAGAGGGGGCCGGCAGCCATCGAAATCATCTCCACGGGCCTGCCGGCTCTGTTTCAGGATCTCGGCCGCCCCGGTCAGGCCAGGCAAGGCATCAGCCTCTCCGGCGCAGCCGACCGGACGAGCTTCAAGGCCGTCAATCGGCTGGTCGGCAACGCGGCCGGTGCCGCAGCGCTTGAAATAACGCTCGGCTCACTGCGCTTCCGGGTGCGCGGCCAGGGCGTCATGGCGCTGACGGGCGCAACGGCACCGATCGCCATCACCGGCGCCGACGGGAGGACGATTTCCGCTCCCCATCACAGCGCGATCGCGCTTGACGACGGCGATGTGGTCTCGCTCGGCGCACCGACGGCGGGTGTGCGCTCCTATCTGGCGTTGCGCGGCGGCTTTGATGTCGCGCCGGTGCTAGGGAGCGCCGCTCACGACACGCTGTCGCAGATCGGCCCGGCCGCGCTTGGCGCCGGCGATGTCGTTGCCGTCCTGCCGGCACGCGCCGGTTCGCTCGTCTCCACGGAACTGCCGCAGCAAATGATGCCGGTCATGGCCGGAACGGTCGTGCTCGACGTCGTGATGGGACCCCGTACCGACTGGTTCACCGAAAGCGCCGTCGAGAGCTTCCTGGCGCAGGAATGGTCCGTCACACCGCAGTCGAGCCGCGTCGGCATCCGTCTGTCGGGCGAAGGGCTCACGCGGCGAAACGAGGGCGAACTTCCGAGCGAGGCCACCGTGCGTGGCGCCGTCCAGGTGCCGGCCAGCGGCCAGCCCGTTCTGTTCCTCGCCGATCATCCATTGACCGGCGGCTATCCGGTGATCGCCAATGTCGCCGGGCATCATCTCGATCTCGCCGGTCAGGTACCTGCCGGAGCGCGTATCCGGTTCAACGCGGTCAGCAGCTTCGCCGCCCGCATCATTCCAGGAAGGCCCTCATGAAGAAGGTTCTGATAGCAAATCGCGGCGAGATCGCGGTGCGGATCATCCGGGCCTGCAAGGATTACGGCCTGGCCTCCGTCGGCGTTTACGCCGATGCCGATGCCGATGCGCTCTTCGTGGCGCTGGCGGACGAGGCCTATGCGCTTTCCGGTGCCACCGCCAAGGACACCTATCTCGACATCGGCAAGCTGATTGCCGCCGCAAGACGTTCGGGCGCGGATGCCGTTCATCCGGGTTACGGTTTCCTGTCGGAACGCACTGAATTCGCACAAGCCGTCATCGATGCCGGCCTCACCTGGATCGGCCCCGATCCGCAGGTGATCGAAGCGCTGGGCGACAAGCTCAAGGCGCGCAGCATCGCCCGGAAGGTCGGTGCACCTCTGGTCGCCGGTTCCGACGGTGCGATTTCCGATAGCTCGGAAGCATTGGCTTTCGCCAGGACATTCGGTCTGCCCGTCGCCATCAAGGCGGCGCATGGCGGCGGCGGCCGCGGATTGAAGATCGCCCGGCACCTCGCAGAGGTCGAAGAGCTGTTTGAATCGGCGACCCGCGAAGCGGTGGCCGCGTTCGGCCGTGGCGAATGCTATGTCGAGCAGTTTCTCGACCGCCCGCGGCATGTGGAGGCGCAGGTGCTGGCGGATCGCCTCGGCAACGTTCTGGTCGTCGGCACCCGTGACTGCTCGCTGCAGCGTCGCAACCAGAAGCTCGTCGAGGAAGCGCCTGCGCCATTCCTTTCCGACGTCCAGCGCGACAAGATTCACACCGCGGCACGCGACATCTGTGCCGAGGCCGGCTATACCGGCGCCGGAACAGTGGAATTCCTGCTCAGTGCCGACGGCGTCATTTCTTTCCTCGAGGTCAATACCCGCCTTCAGGTCGAACACCCCGTTACCGAGGAGACCACGGGTCTCGATCTCGTCGTGGAACAGTTCCGTATCGCCGAAGGTCTGCCGATCAGCGTCACCGAGATGCCGCCGCCGCGCGGCCACGCAATCGAGTTCCGCATCAACATGGAAGATCCCGGCCGCGGTTTCCTGCCGTCCGCCGGCTCGATTTCCCAATTCGCCGCGCCGTCCGGCCCGGGCATACGCATCGATTCCGGCGTGGTCACCGGTTCGGCCATTCCGCCGATGTTCGATTCCCTGTCGGCAAAGCTGATCGTCTGGGGGGCGACCCGCGAACAGGCGATTGCACGCGCCCGGCGAGCGCTCGACGAGTTCGAAATCGAAGGCGTTCCCTCCGTCCTGCCCTTTCACCGCGCCGTGATCTGCCACGCCGATTTTGCCGAGGCTTTCCGCGTCCACACGCGCTGGATCGAGACGGATTTCGCTCAGACGCTGGAGGCCGCCAGCCGTCCTGTCCCGGCAGCGGGCACCGGTCTTCTGCGCGGCCATGTCGAGATAGGAGGCAAGCGTGTCGAGATCGGCATTCCCGGCGCCTTCCTGCGCCTGTTCGACCAGATTGCGGCTTCCGGCAGTTCTGTCGCCGACAGCCGCGAGCGGCACGACGCCGGAGCCGTCCTGGCGCCCGTGCCCGGCCTGCTCGTTCATTGGAATGTTCCGGACGGCGCCCTTGTGAAAACGGGCGACGTGCTGGCAATTATGGACGTGATGAAGATGGAGACGGCCGTGACCGCGCCGGCCGCCGGCATCGTCACCATCCTCGCTGAAGCCGGTTCCACCCAGACACTGGGCGCCGTCATCGCCCGCATCGCCAGCGACGATGGCACAATCAGGACCAATACTGCACACGGCAAGTCGGAGACACGGACATGACCTCGTCCATGAACACTCGCCCGATGGAAAACAGCAAGCCGCTTCTGTCGGTCGAAGATCTGAGCGTCGAATTCGGCGACAGCCGCGTCGTCGACGATCTGTCGTTCAAAGTCGAGGCCGGCGAGACGGTGGCGGTCGTCGGCGAATCCGGATCCGGCAAGTCGGTGACGTCGCTGTCGGCGATGCGGCTTGCAGATATGATGGGCGCCAGCTTCGCAGGCGGCCGCATCCTGTTCGGCGACAAGGATCTGCTGAAGGCTTCCCAGAAGGAGATGCGCGCGATACGCGGCAAGGAGATCGCCATGATCTTCCAGGAGCCGATGACCTCGCTCAATCCGGTCTTCACCATCGGCGATCAGATCTGCGAAGTGCTGATGCTGCACGAGAAGATGGGCAAGTCCGCAGCCACGGCCGAGGCCAGGCGCCTGCTCGACATGGTGCGTCTGCCGGACGGCGCCGCTCTTCTGGGCCGTTATCCGCACCAGCTTTCCGGCGGGATGCGCCAGCGTGTGATGATCGCCATGGCGCTCGCCTGCCGCCCGAAACTGCTGATCGCCGACGAACCGACCACCGCACTCGACGTCACGATCCAGGCGCAGATCCTGAACATCATGCGCGATCTGCAGAAAACGCTCGGCATGGGCATGGTCTTTATCACCCACGACATGGGCGTCGTCGCCGAAATGGCCGACCGCGTCGTGGTGATGTGGAAGGGCAGGAAGGTCGAGGAAGGCCCGGTCGACGAGATTTTCACCAATCCACAGCATCCCTATACCCGCGCGCTGCTTGCCGCAGTCCCGCGCCTCGGCAGCATGTCCGGCGAAGAGTTTCCAAAGCGTATGCCCTTGACCGTACTGCAGGACGGCGAACCGACGATCGTCGGCGAGGAGCGTGTCCAGAACACTGCGAAATATGACGAGAAGCCGCTGCTCTCGGTCAGGGACCTGTTCGTCCGTTTCGATATCCGCAAAAACCTCTTCGGCAGGGCCACTCACCGCCTGGGCGCCGTGCAGAAGGTAAGCTTCGACATTCATCCGGGAGAAACCCTGGCACTGGTCGGCGAATCCGGCTCCGGCAAATCGACCATCGGCCGCACGATCCAGCAGTTGCAGAACTCGCTTTCGGGCGAGATCTTCTTCAACGGCAAAGGCTATTCGTCCATGTCGGCGGCGCAGCGATTCCGCATGCGGCAGGAAGTGCAGTATATCTTCCAGGACCCCTTCGCCTCGCTCGATCCGCGCAAGACTGTCGGCTTCTCGATCGCCGAACCGATCAACACGCATGGCCTTATCCTGGAGCGAAAGGCCGTGCGACGCCGCGTCGACGAATTGCTGGAGCGCGTGGGCCTGAGTTCCGCAGTCGCCGAGCGATATCCGCACGAGTTTTCCGGCGGCCAGCGTCAGCGCGTCTGCATCGCCCGTGCGCTGGCTTCGGATCCGAAGCTGATAATCGCCGACGAAGCGCTGTCGGCCCTCGACGTGTCGATTCAGGCGCAGATCATTAACCTGTTCATGGATCTGCAGGCGGAGCGGGGCCTCGCCTATCTGTTCATCAGCCACGACATGGCTGTGGTGGAGAAAATGAGCCACCGCGTCGCCGTGCTTTATCTCGGGCAGATCATGGAGATTGGCTCGCGCCGCCAGGTCTTCGAAACTCCGACGCATGAGTATACGCGGCGTCTCCTGTCCGCCGTGCCGGTCGCCGATCCGACCGCCGAACGCAACACGGCATTGATCGAGGGCGAAATCCCCAATCCGGTCCGCCGCGTCGGCGACGAGCCGGCCATTCTTACTCACGAGGAAATCAATCCGGGCCACTTCGTCGCGAAGAGCGCCTGAAACCTGCGAACCATCGCAACATCTGAAGAGGAACAGGTAATGAAAACGATCAAAAGGGGAATATCGGCGACCTTCATTGCAATCGCTCTCGCCGGCGCGGCCTTGTCGGCGGCGCCTGCGCTTGCGGCCGGCAAGCTGACGGTGTCCTCGCCGCAGGACCCGGGCAGCTGGGATCCGGCCGACACCTTCCTGGTACAGTGGGCAGCCGTTGCCACCAATATTTTCGACGGCCTGACCTATCGCGGACCAGACCTCAAGCTGGTTCCCGGTCTGGCGGAAGCCTGGGAAGAACTGGATGAAGGCAAACGCATCCGTTTCAAGCTGCGCCAGGGCGTGAAGTTCCACAATGGCGAGGACTTCAATGCCGAAGCCGTCAAGTTCACCTTCGATCGCTTGCTCGGCGAAGAGGGTGCCAAGGGACCGCAGCGTTCGAACTACACGGCGATCGAGAGCGTCGAGATCGTCGATCCGTTCACCGTCGACATGAAGCTCAAGGCACCGGACCCGGTATTGCTTACCAAGCTCGCCGGCTATGGCGCGATGATCGTTCCGCCGAAATACATCCAGGAAAAGGGCGAGGACAACTTCAACACGAACCCGGTCGGAACGGGTGCCTTCAAGTTCGTCTCCTATGCGCCGAAGGTGAACATCAAGCTCGAAGCCAACCCGGACTATTGGGGCGGTGCACCGAAGCTTTCCGAACTCGAATACCGTTTCATCACCGAACCCTCGACCGCCGTCGCGGAACTGCAGGCCGGCCGCGTCGATCTCGTCATCCCGCCGACCATTCCGATCGGCATGATTCCGGTCATTCAGGGCGACTCCAAGTTGGAAGTCCTCTCGGTTCCCGGTCCGACCGTCGATGCGTTGCGCTTCAACACGCGAGACGGCATTACCGCCGATCCGAAAGTGCGCAAGGCGTTGATCATGGCCGTCGACCGGGCGACCATCGTGCAGTCCTTGCTGGCCGGGCAGGCGACGGAAATCGCATCCTTCCAGGGAGAGTTGTCCTTCGGCTACGATCCGGAGCTGAAGCCGCTGCCATTCGACCCGGAAGGTGCGAAGAAGCTCCTCGCCGAAGCGGGTCTCAAGCCGGGCGCGGCGGTGCAGATCGACGTCCGCGGCAATGACGCAACGATGAACGAAGTTGCGCAGATCGTTGCGAGCTATCTCCAGGTCGTCGGCGTAAGCGCGACGATCAAGCCATACGAAACCAACGTTCTGCTGAACGACATCATTCCACAGGGCAAGACCGGCGCGATGTTCCAGCAGAAGTGGGGCGGCTGGACTTTCGACTACGACAACACCGCCTACTCGATGTACCACTCCGGCGAGCGTTGGAATCCGTACGACAAGGACGAGACCCTCGACAAGCTCCTGGAATCGCAGCGCCCGCTGACGGACCGCGCCGAGCGCGAAAGGATACTGCGCGAAATCGCGGCCTATGCCGCCGACCGTGCGCTGGAAATGCCGCTCTACAACACCAAGGCGATCTACGGCATCAGCAAGCGCGTCAAGGGGTTCGTACCGGCCCCGGACAACCGCATGAAGTTCACCGACGTCACGGTGCAATAATCTCAAGACCGGGCGCCGCCAGGATCATCGGCGGCGCCCTCAATTCGTTTCGGGGACAAGAACGTGGCCGGCTTCCTTATCAAACGATTGTTTCAGGCGATTTTCGTCGTGATCGCCATCACCCTTCTCGTATCCTTCGCCATCCGCCTGACCGGCGATCCGGCGGTGACGATGTTCCAGGGTGGCGGCAGCATGACGGAGGACGATCTGGCCCGCATCCGCCAGGCGCTCGGCGTCGACAAACCGTTCCTGGAACAGTACCTCACGTTTCTCAAGGGGCTGGTGACGCTTGACATGGGCCGCAGCTTCTCGGGAAATGCACCGGTGACCGGCCTGATCGCCCAGGCATTGCCCGCAACGCTCCTGCTCGCATTCATCTCGATCGCCGTTTCCATCGTCCTGTCCATCCCGCTCGGAATCAAGGCCGCGACGGCCCGCGGCAAGTGGGCCGACCAACTGATCCGCATCCTTTCGCTGGTCGGGCTCTCCTTCCCCAATTTCTGGCTGGCGACGATGCTGGTGCTGCTGTTTGCCATCACGTTCAACCTGCTGCCGCCAAGCGGCATGGACGGTCTCTCCAGCTACATAATGCCGGCCGTCACCATGGGCGTGATCCTGACGGCGACGAATGTCCGCCTCGTGCGCACCTCGATGCTGGAAACGCTGCAGTCGCAATACATCATGGTTGCCCGCGCCAAGGGGCTCAGCGAAACCAAGGTCCTCTACAAGCATGCGTTGCGCAACTGCGCCATCCCGCTGATCACCTATTTCGGCATTCAGTTCGGCGGTCTGCTCGGCGGCATCGTTGTCATAGAGCGCGTCTTCAACTGGCCCGGCCTCGGCACGCTCGCGTTCGATGCCGTCGGTGCGCGCGACTTTCCCGTTCTCCAGGGCGTGATCACCGTGCTTTCGCTGATGATCGTCGGCATCAATCTTCTGGTCGATATCGCCTACGGGCTGATCGATCCGCGAATTCGTACGGAGTAACCGAGATGGCTGCCAAGACTTCCCGTCCGTCGCGCTACTGGAACCTGGAGTTCCTTCTCGGGGCGCTTCTGACCCTCGTCATCTGCCTCGCCGTCCTGTTTTCCGACATGCTGTTTCCGGGTGGCGCCGACAAGATCGACCTGATGGCGCGTCTGGCAAAGCCGTTTGCGAGCGCCGCCCACCCGTTCGGCACCGATCCGCTCGGCCGCGACGTGATGGCGCGTGTGGCGGCGGGCGGCAAGATATCGCTGCTTGTCGGCGTCACCTCCGTTCTCGGCGCCGTCGTGCTGGGCCTCCTGGTCGGGCTCGTCGCCGGCTATTATCGCGGCTTCTGGGACATGCTGGTGATGCGCTTTGCCGACATACAGCTTGCCATGCCCTTCATTCTGCTCGCCATCACCTTCATCGCCATCGTCGGCGGCAGCTTGACGAATACCATCATCCTGCTGATCGTCTCGCAATGGGTGCAGTATGCCCGTCTGGTGCGCGGCTCCGTTCTGACGTTGCGCGAACGCGAGTTCGTTCTTTCGGCTCGCGCCATCGGCGTGAAGGACTGGCGCATCATCTTCCAGCACCTGCTGCCGAACCTTGTCGGTCCCGTCATCGTGCTGATGACGCTCAACGTCGCCAACAACATCCTGCTCGAAAGCAGCCTGACCTTCCTCGGCATGGGCGTCGACCCGACGATTCCGAGCTGGGGCGGAATGCTGGCGGACGGCCGCACCTACCTCCAGACCGCCTGGTGGGTCAGCGTCTTCCCGGGTCTTGCGATCCTGCTCACCGTACTCGGACTCAACCTGCTGGGCGATTGGCTGCGCGACAGTCTCGATCCGACCGGCAGAACCTCGAGGTGATCCCATGACGGTGATCTTGGAAGAGACCTTCGCGCGAAGCCTCGAACAACTCGTAGCACGTGCCGTTCCGGGCCAGTCCTTCGAAGCCTGGACCTTCGACGATGCCGGGAGCCGTCGTGCTGCCGAACAGGCGCTGAGGGAAAAAGGCGTCGCCGCCCGCATCCGCAGTGCCTACAAGCCGCTTCTGTTCGCCTTTCTCGAGGAGATCGACCTCGCCGGCGTTTCAGTGATCGAGATTCGCTATCCCGTGCATTGCAACGCGCCCGCGAACCGTTTCCGGCTGGAAGCCTATCCGTTGGCGGCCATGGTGGGCGCGGCTGCGATCAGCTTCATCCCTCGTGACGACGGTGCTTTTTTCTATGACGTGACGTTGACGCGCGACGGCAGAACCGAAAGCTTCGAGGTTCTGGCCCCGAACCGGCTCCATGTGGATGTCGCCGGCGAGATCAACCTGTCGCCGACAGGCTGGTTACGCCCGGCAGGCGACGAAACCGGCAGCCGGCTGGAAACGGACTACGAACGCCTGTTCGACCGCGCCGTCCGGGCGGTTGCAGGTTATGATTGGGGCGATACCGAACCCTTTTTCGAGGAGCTGAACATCAGCGTGGCCTATCCGGCCGAGGACGAGCCGCTCGCCGTGGGCGACGAAGCGGTCAGTCTGCGCGAAGCGCTGCACGAGGATTTCTACTTCTCGCTTCTCGAGTTCTTCCAGAAGAAATCCGGCCGCGTCTCCGGCGACCGGGGCCTGAAACCCGGACAGATCGTTCCGGAGATCGTCATGAGCGATGGCAGCGAGATTTCGGTACGTGTCGAGGTCCGGCCGTTGACGAGCGGTTTCCCCGAACGCAGGGAGCAGGCGATCGACACGGCGATCGAGCCTCCGCCGGCGCATCAGCTCGACGGTCTGCTCGCGGAGATCGGAGGCGAGGCGTTTTCGGCCCGCTCGCGCTCGGGACGCAATCTGTCGGCGCGCTACATAAAGGGTGACGATGCGCCGGTAATGATCAGCGGCGGCCAGCATCCGAACGAGACGACCGGCATTGTCGGTGCGATCCGCGCCGCCCGGCGTCTGAGCCGTAGGCCGAATGCGCACTTCACCGTCTCGCCGCTGGAAAATCCGGACGGCTATGCGCTGCACCAGCGTCTTTGCGTCGCCAACCCGAGGCACATGCATCATGCCGCCCGCTACACGGCGCTGGGCGACGATCTCGAATATCGCGGCGGAAAGGACGCCGGCGCCCATCTCGGCGAGAAGGAAATCCGCGTCAAGGCGGAAGAGCTGAGCGGTGCCAAGTTGCATGTGAACCTGCACGGCTATCCGTCGCACGAATGGACACGGCCGCTTTCCGGTTATGTACCGCGCAATTTCGCCATGTGGACGCTGCCGAAGGGCTTTTTTCTGGTGGTCCGGCACCATGAAGGCTGGCGCGAAGTGGCCGAGGCATTGCTGCAATACGTAACCCGGCACCTGGGCACGATCCCCGGCCTTCTCGACTACAACAACCGGCAGATCGCGCTCTATGAGATCCATGCAGGCGAGACCGGCTTCCGCCTCATCAATGGTTTTCCGTGCTTGTCGTCGGAGGATGATCGCCACACTGTGCCGTTGACACTGATCACGGAATATCCGGACGAGACGATCTACCGGGACGACTTCATCAACGGCCACACGGCACAGATGGAGACCGTTCTATCCGCTTACGATGCGTGGCAACGGATAGTCGTCCGGGGAAAAACGTCCTGACGCCGAACCGCCGCGGCTGTTTCAGAGAGAAACGACCACATTGCCGATGGTTTTTCCGCTCTCGACCGCCTCGTGAGCCGCGGCGATGTCTTTCAGCGCGTATGTCCCGGCGATATGATGCCTGAGAAGCCCGGATGCGAGCTGCCCTTGAAGCGCGCCGACGGTCTGCTCGCGCACTTCCGGCGACATCTCATAGACGATGAAGAACCGCGCCGCAGCGCCGGCGAGTATCATCGGAAAGAACTCGAACGAGATTTCGGGCTTGCTGGAGCCGTAGATCACGCAAAGCCCGTCCCGCGCTATGATGTCCGGCAGCATCGCGACATTCGTGGCGGCGTCCACCTCTATGATACGGTCGACGCCGCGCCCGTTGGTGATGCCCCTTATCCGGTCGACGACATCTTCCGTTCTGTAGTTGATCGTGTGGTCGGCTCCCAGCCTCGTGCAGATTTCGGCCTTTTCCAACGAACTGACGGTCGTGAGGATGCGCGCCGCGCCATAAAGCCTGGCGAACTGAATGGTGTAAGCGCCGACTGCGCCCGCGCCTCCGGTCACCAGCACGGTTTTTCCAAATACGGCTCCGTCCATGGTTACCGCGCGAAGTGCCGTCAGCGCCGGAATGCCGAGGCAGGCGCCCTCCTCGAAAGTTACGTTATCGGGCAGGTGAACCGCCTGATCCTGTGGAAGGACGACATATTCGGCAGCCGTACCGTTCGAGCGTCGCCATGCGGCGTTCCAGGTCCATACCCGCTCGCCGATGCGCTCGCCTGCGACGCCCGTTCCCACGGCGTCGATAATGCCTGCGCCATCACTGTGCGGGATCATTCGCGCGGCAATGAGCGGCCGTCCCGCCCTGGCCTTCACATCGGACGGGTTGACGCCGGACGCATGTATGCGGACGCGCACCTGTCCATGGCCGGGGAGAGGCTCGGGAAGGCTGCCGACCTCAAGGACATCGCGGGCGGCGCCATTCTTCTCATACCACGCAGCTCTCATTGTCATTGCCTTTCCGTCAGGCGCCGAGGATGACGAACCGGTCGCGGCCGTCACGCTTTGCCGAGTAGAGGGCCTTGTCGCAGCTGTTCAGCAGCTCCGCTCGTCGCTGCCCATTGGGCGGGGCGAGGGCGCCGCCGATGCTGATGCGTGCGAGGACCGCCTTGCCGTCGACCTGGAAGGGTTCGCGAAAGGCCCCGACCAGCCGGTGCGAGACCGCTGCCAGGGCCGGTGCATTGGGCGGATTTGGAACGAAAACGGCGAATTCGTCGCCGCCCATGCGGATCGCGATGTCGCCTGCTCTGATGACCGAGCGAATTCGGTTGGCGGCTTCGTACAAAACCGTGTCGCCGGCGTGATGGCCAAGCTCGTCGTTGATCGCCTTGAAACCATCCATGTCGAGATAAAGAGCGCCGAAGGTCTGACCCGCCGCGATCGCGTTGTGGAGAGCCCCGTCGACGATCGACGACAGGGCCGAGCGGTTGAACAGCCCCGTCAGCGGGTCGGTGATGGCGGCATTCTGCAGTTGGTTATGTGCGAGCCCCATGACGAGATTCGCCTTCTGCAGGCTCAAAAGCGCACTGGCGACTGCCGCAAATCGGCGCAGGTTCTGCGCCTGCCCGTCGGAAAGATGCCTGGGCCGGACATCGAGAATGCAAAAGCTGCCGACGGGCAGGTTCTCGAGGTAGACGGGCGCGCCGGCGTAGAAGCGGAAGTGCGGGCTTCCGACCACATATGGTCTCGTCTTCAGTTCACGGTCTTCCGCCAGGTCCGGGATAATGAGGAGCTCGTCTGCGAAAACGACCCGCGTGCATATGGACATCTCGCGCGAGCATTCGCCGATCCTCAAGCCCGCCTGACCGGCGATCCGCTGCCAGTCTTCATCGATGATATTGATGGCGGCGTAGGAAACGTCGAAGATCCCTTTGGCAAGCTCGGCCAGGGTCGCGAGTTCGGGAGTGGGAGCGCTGCCGATTGAATTGAGCGAACGGACTGCGAGCAACCTTTGACGCTCGTTCGTGGGGATTCGTACGGCTTGTCCCATTTCTATCTCCGTCGTTCCTGAAAGATGGTGATCCGGGCGACCCGTCCCTTGTGAGGGGAAAGCTCAGCGGCCTTCCGACCTATCGCAGAAAAACGTCGGCGCGCTATCCTTAAACCTTAGAGTGATGCGGGTACTCTCCGTCACTCGCCGAGGTTTTGCGCAGTTCACCACCGAAACATGCAAATTTAAGGGTTGCTCAGCAAAGAATACCATTCAATCGTAACAGAACGCGGCGAGGCGGCTCGAGTCCGGGCACCGGCACCGCGGAATTGTTGCGGCAGCGTATCAGCCGAACCGGCTGTCCTCAGTGAGTAATTGGACATGATTCTCAATCATCGGCTCACACGTATTACCGTCGGCATCCTCCTCCTGGCGCTTGCAATTGCCGTTCTGCTGCCCGGGTTGACTGGCTACCGCAGCCTGGATGGGACGGTAAACGCACGCCTGGCCGTCATAAATGCGCCGATCGACGGCGAGATCGAGAAACCGGCGCCTCGAATTGGAACGCCGGTGGCAGAGGGTGAAACGCTCGCAACCATTCGTAACCAGCGGGTCAACAGGGCGATCCTGGCGTCGCTGCGCACCGATCATCGAACCGCCGTCGAGCGCGTCGCCGCGCTGCGGCGGGAGCGGGATGAACTCGCGCGATTGCGGGATGATCTTGCCGGTCGGCTCGACATCTTCAGGAACGCGACCATCGCCAGCCTGGAGCGCGAGGTGCAGATCCTGCAGAAAAGGGTCGAGGTGTCGCGCGCGCAGGACGTCGTGGCAAGGGTCGATCTCGTTCGGCGGCAGGACCTCGAGTCCAAGGGGATCTTCACCCGCAAGATGGTGGAGGCGGCGGAAGCCGCCGGTGCAGCCGCCGGCGGTGAACTCGAGATCAGCAATTTGACGGTGGAATTGCTGCAGCAACGCCTCAACGCCGTGCGTCAGGGCATATTCCTCGTCGGCGACGGCCAGAACGACGTGCCTTACTCCCGGCAGCGCCAGGACGAGGTGATCGTCCGCATCCACGATCTCAATACGCGAATCGCGGAGAACGAGGCACGGGCGAAACAGACGGACCAGCAGATAGCCGAGGAGGAGAGGCGGGTTCTCAGTCTCGAAGCCGCGACGATCCCGTCGCCCTTTGACGGCGTGGTGTGGAGCCGTAACGTGGTCAGCGGTTCCAATGTCGTTTTGAACAACGAGATGATGCGCATCCTCGATTGCCGCGAGCTGTTCGTCGATATTCTGGTCCCTGAAGTCGATTATGACGAGATCTATCCCGGCCGCGAGGCGGAGGTCCTGCTCTTCGGTCGTGCCGATGTGTTCCGGGGCCGCGTACAGGCGGTCAAGGGGTCGTCCGCCGTGGTGGAAAAAGACGCGCTGGCCGCCAACGAGCCGGAGACAGAGGAGCGAAATGCGCGCATCCGCGTCACGCTCGCGCCGTCGTCGCTCAACACCGATTTTGCGAATTTCTGTCAGGTCGGGCGAACGGCGCAGGTCCGTTTCTCCAAGCGCAGCCTTCACCTGGCGCAGTGGGTTCAAAGCTTGTGGTTCAGTCTCTTCTAGCGCTGGCGCCGACATTACTGGTGATCGCCTTTTTTCTCCTCGGCCCGTTCAACTGGTCGCGCCACAGGAGCTGGTCGCGCGCTGTCACCTGCGCCTTCGTCGCTGCAATCGCGCTGCGTTACCTGCTCTGGCGCTTCACGGAGACCGTTCTTCCCTATCCGAACGACGGCGCCAATTTCTATTGGGTCTGGTTCGTGTTCATCGTCGAGTTCCTCGCCTTTTCGGAGGTCGTGCTCTTCCTGATCCTGATGAGCCGCTACGTCGACCGCAGTGCCGAGGGGGATCGGCTCGAGCGGCAGTTTTTTGAGCGGGATGAACGGGAGCTCCCCACAGTCGACGTCTTCATACCGACCTATAACGAGCCGCTGGACGTTCTCGAACGGACGATCGTCGGGGCGCTTGCGCTCGATCATCCCAAGGACAAGCTGAAGGTCTATGTGCTCGACGACGGCCGGCGCGACTGGCTCAGGACCTTCTGCGAGGGGCGGGGGGCAATCCACGTGACGCGCAGCGACAACGCGCATGCCAAGGCCGGAAACATGAACAACGGATTGCGCGTCAGCTCAGGCGATTTCATCGCCGTCTTCGATGCCGATTTCGTGCCCTATCGCAGTTTCCTCCGCCGCACCTTGCCCTTCTTCATGGACGAGACGATCGGCATTGTGCAGACACCACAGCACTTCTTCAACGTCGATCCGATCCAGTCCAATCTCGGGCTGGAGAACCTGTGGCCCGATGAGCAGCGCTTGTTTTTCGACGAGATCGCCCCGAGCCGCGACGGCTGGGACGTCAGCTTCTGCTGCGGCTCCTGTTCGATTGCAAGGCGCAAGGCGGTGGACGCCATCGGCGGTTTTCCGACCGAGTCGATCACTGAGGATCTGCTGACGACGCTGTCGATGCTCAACAGGGGTTTCAAGACGCGTTATCTCAACGAGCGGCTTTCGATGGGGCTGGCGGCCGAGAATCTCACCGGCTATTTCGTCCAGCGCGAGCGCTGGTGCCAGGGCGGCATCCAGACGCTCTACCTGCACAACGGCCCTTTGCGCGGGCCGGGCCTCTCGCTCTTTCAGCGCGTCATGTTCCTGCCCATGTCGTGGCTCGTGCAATATCTGGTCCGTTTCATCGTGCTTCTCATTCCCATAATCTACCTGTGGTTCGGCGCCCTGCCGCTCTATTTCACGGATGTCGCCGACTACGTCTCGAACCAGGTGCCCCTGCTCGCGGCCTATTTCCTGCTGATGTTCTGGCTCACCCCGACGCGCTACCTTCCTCTGGTCTCCACCGCCGTCGGTACCTTCTCGACCTTCCGCATGCTGCCGACCGTTTTTTCGAGCCTGGTCAGGCCCTTCGGCAAGCCCTTCAAGGTCACTCCGAAGGGCAGCAGCAACGAGGAGAACGTCTTCGACGCCTATACTTTCACCTGGATCGCCGGCTTCATCGTGGTTACCGCGCTGGGCCTCCTGATCAACATCGTTCCGGAGACGGCGCGGGTTGAGGGCTCGTTCTCGGCGATCGCGGCGCTTTGGTCGGGCATCAACATCGTGGTGCTGATCATCGCCTCGCTTATCTGCTTCGAGAAGCCGCGGCGCCTGCTGCAGGCCTTCAAGCTCGACGAGCCGGTGGATGTGGACGGTGTCGAAGGCCATCTCGTGAGCCTCTCGCTGGACAAGGCGGTGGTGGCGGTTTCGACGGAAACGCGGTTCAAATCGACCAAGGTCATGCTGAACATCGACGGCTTCGCGCCGCTCGAAGCGGATCTGAAGCAGGTGACACAGCGACGCGGGGACATCACGCGCACCGGCGACAAGCAGCGTTACTACCTTCATCTTCACTACGACCTGCGTGGATTCGAGCGGGACAAGATGATCATCAAGCTCTACACCGGGCGCTATTCCCGGGACGTTCCCGATATCGACAAGATCGCCGTTTCCGTGAATTTGCTGTTGCGCGCCTTCGGTCGCACGCGAACCGCCTGATCAGCGGTCTGCAGATTCCGCGGGAAGCCTCCGGCCTACCTGCCCTTCGGAGCATAGAGCGTGCGGGAGCGCTCGAGGTGTCTGATCATCGCCTGCTCGGCTTCGTCCGGATTGCCACGGCGGATACAATCGATGATTTCCTCGTGTTCCGTGAGGGTCACGTTCTCCCGGCCGGTCCAGATCAGCATTTCCGTATGATACTCTTTGAGCCAGCCGAGCATCGCCTCGCTGACGGCGGTATATATCGGATTGCCGGAAATCTGGGCAATGCGGGTGTGGAATGCCATGTCCGCGGCGATGAAGGCATCGGAATCCTCGAGTGCCGCCTGCTGCCGCTTTAAGGTTTCCTCCAGCGCCGCAATGTCGCCGGCCTCGGCCCTGCTTGCCGCCTCCCGCGCCATGCCGCGTTCAAAGAAGATGCGCGCGCTCTTCAGGTGTTCCAGCGAATCCGAGGACGCCGCAAGCATGATCTTGGCCGCGGCATCCACCTGCCGAAGCAGCGACCGCGCCGTCGGCTGCAGCACCTTGGCCCGCTCGCCATGCGAGATCTCGATCAGCCCCATATTCGCGAGCGCCTGCATCGCCTCGCGAATGGCGGGGCGTCCCACCCGAAACCGCTCCATCAGCATGCGCTCGGAAGGCATTTCGTCTCCCGGTTGCAGTTCGCCGCTTTCGATCAATGCCTTGAGCCGCGCAAATACCTCGTCGGAAAGTTTCCTGCGGATAATGGGCTCTGATTGGATGACCATGTGAACTCCAACAGCTTGCGGCTCATTCTCTATAGGCAGGTTTCTTCCGGCAGGCGAGATTTCTGTTGCCTAACTCAGATACTCATTATACCAGTTGCGCGAGAGACGCTACTGAATCCAATGCAAAAGAGCGCTGCCGTGATACGCATCACTTACCGCATCGAGGCCCCGGGAGATGTCGAAGTCCTGGCGAGAAAGATCGCAAGCGATCAGTCGACCGGAACGTTCGTGCCGGTGCCGGGCGAAACCGAAGAGCTGAAGGCGCGGGCGGCTGCGCGTGTAGTGGCTATTCGCCGCCTCGAACCGGCCTATCGAGCCTCATGGCCGGACGAGGCGGGAAGCGCCACCCGCTTCAATCGGGCGGATGCGGAGATTGCCTTCCCGCTCGATGCGGTGGGAACGGATCTTTCCGCCTTGATGACCATTGCGATCGGCGGCGTCTATTCCATCAAGGGAATGACCGGCATCCGCATCGTGGATATGAAGCTGCCGCCGGAGTTCGCGGCGGCGCATCCGGGTCCGCAGTTCGGTGTCGCCGGCAGCCGGCGCCTTACCGGTGTCGAAGGCCGTCCGATCATCGGCACGATCGTCAAGCCGGCGCTGGGTTTGCGGCCCGAGGAAACGGGGGTGCTCGTCGGCGACCTGCTTTCCTCCGGGGTGGATTTCATCAAGGACGACGAGAAGCTGATGAGCCCGGCCTATTCGCCGCTGAGTGCGCGGATTGCAGCCATCATGCCAAGAATCCTCGACCACGAGCAGAAAACCGGCAGGAAGGTCATGTATGCCTTCGGCATATCCCATACCGACCCGGACGAGATGATGCGAAACCACGATATGGTGGTCGCAGCCGGCGGCAACGCGGCGGTCGTCAACATCAATTCCGTCGGAATGGGCGGCGTCGCCTTCCTGCGCAAACGCTCCGGCCTCGTGCTCCACGCCCATCGCAACGGCTGGGACATTCTCACCCGTCATGGCGGCTTGGGAATGGAGTTTTCGGTCTGGCAGCAGTTCTGGCGGCTCCTCGGGGTGGATCAGTTGCAGATCAACGGCATCCGCGTCAAATACTGGGAGCCTGACGAGAGCTTCGTGAAGTCCTTCAAGGCGGTGACCACGCCGCTCTTTTCCAAGGAGGATTGTCCGCTGCCGGTCGTGGGGTCCGGCCAATGGGGCGGACAGGCGCCCGAGACCTATGCCCGGACGGGGCATACGACCGACCTGCTCTATCTCTGCGGCGGCGGCATCGTCAGCCATCCCGGCGGACCCGGCGCCGGCGTCAGGGCCGTACGTCAGGCCTGGGAGGCGGCAGTGGCCGGGATCCCGCTGGCGGATTATGCCAGGGATCATCCCGAACTGGCGCAATCGCTCGAAAAATTCGCCGACGGCAAGGGCGCCTGACGTCAGCGCGACCGGAGATCCCGATGCACATTCCCTTGCTCAGCTACTACGGCGACGACCTGACCGGCTCGACCGACGTGATGGAGGCACTCTCCTCCCAGGGCGTCGAAACCGCGTTGTTTCTCAAGGTGCCCGAGCCTTCGCTCTTCGAGCGCTTCGGCCGTTGCCGCGCCTTCGGGCTCGCGGGCACCAGCCGCAGCCAAACGCCGGGCTGGATGGCGGAAAACCTTCCGCCGGCCTTTCTGTGGCTGAAGGCGCTGAAGGCGGAGATCGCCCATTACAAGGTCTGCTCGACCTTCGATTCGAGCCCCGGTGTCGGCAACATAGGCAAGGCGATCGAGATCGGGCGGGATGTCTTCGGCGCCGCACCGGTGCCGCTCGTCATCGGCGCGCCGCAGATACGCCGCTACACCGCCTTCGGCAATCTATTCGCCGCCTTTCGCGGTGAAACCTACCGCATCGACCGCCATCCGGTGATGAGCAGGCATCCGGTGACCCCGATGAACGAGGCGGATATCCGTCTTCACCTTTCGCGGCAGACATCGCTCAGCGCGGCTCTTGTAGACGTCGTGCAACTCGCGTCGCCGGACGTGGACGCCTTCGCCGACAGGGCTTTCGCGGATCACCAACTCGTCCTTCTCGATGTCGCGGATGAGGGGAGCCAGGCCGTCGTCGGGCGACAGCTCTGGCGGATGCGAATGGCCGAAGGGCAATTCGTCTGCGGCTCGTCCGGCATCGAATATGCACTCGTTCGCGAATGGCGTCGCCTTGGCCTGATCGGCGAAGCGCCGGAATTCGCGCCGCCTGGACCGGTCGACCGGATCGCGGTGGTTTCCGGCAGCGTCTCTCCGACGACGGAGCGGCAAATCCGTCATGCGATGGAGAAAGGTTTCGACGGGATCGCGCTTGATGCGGTCGCACTCGCGGCGGCGGATGCGGGCGCAGCAATCGAGGATGCGGTCGCGCGCGGGCTGGCCTCTCTGGAGAAGGGCCGGAGCGTCATTCTCTATACCGCACTCGGCCCCTCTGCCGATCGGGGCGATGCCATTCCTCTGGAGGATGGCTCGCGCCACCGGATCGGCGAACGGCTCGGATCGCTGCTGAGAGAGCTGGTGACGCGCGCCGGGCTCCGCCGCGCTGTCATCGCCGGGGGAGATACGTCGAGCCATGCCCTTGGCCAGCTTTCTGTCGACGCACTTACGTTGCGGCTGCCGCTTCCGCAGTCGCCGGGGTCGCCCCTCTGCACCGCGCATAGCGCCGATCCGAGGGTGGACGGCATGGAGGTCGCTCTCAAGGGCGGCCAGGTCGGCCTCGACGACTATTTTTTGATGATCCGGGATGGACGGGGCTAAGGCCCTCTGGAAGGGCTGCTCATAGCAGCTTGCCGAGCGTTATCGGCAGATCGCGAATGCGTTTTCCAGTCGCGTGAAAGATGGCATTCGCAATTGCCGCCGCCGCGCCCGTTATGCCGATTTCCCCGACCCCATGTGCGCCGAGAGGCGTATGCTCGTCGGGAATGTCGTTGTAGATGATCTCGATATGCGGCACGTCGAGATGCACCGGGACATGATATTCGGCGAGTGACGGATTCATGATCCGCCCGCGGCGCGTGTCGAGCAGGGTTTCCTCCGCGAGAGCCATGCCGATCCCCATGACGATCCCGCCGCGAAGCTGGCTGACGGCCGTTTTCGGATTGAGGATCCGGCCGCAATCGAAGGAGCCGAGCCAGCGCGAAATCCGCACTTCGCCCGATTCCCGATTGACGCGAGCTTTGCAGAATTGCGCGCCATATGAGGCCATGGAGTACTTCATCACCTCGAACGGCATTCCCGAAGTCTCTTCCACTTCAATGAAATCACGTCCGGCACGCTTCAGGATCGAGGCGTAGGTCTCGCCCTTGTTTCCCTCGCCGGACAGGAAGAGCCCGCCGTCACGCGCCTCGATCTCTACGTTTGCGCCTGCCAACGGCGAACCGTTACCCGCGAGTTTGACGAGTTCGCGATGGGCCTTTTCGACGGCCACCTGCACCGCCGCGGCGATGCTGCCGGTCTGGCTGGAGCCGCCGGCGATGATCGGAGAATCCGGCAGGTCGGAGTCTCCGTAGCGGAATGAAACCATCTCGAGTGGCAGGCCGAGACGGTCGGCTGCGTGCTGAATCTGCACGGTCGCCGTTCCCATGCCCATTTCGTTCGCCGCCGCCTGCACCAGTGCGCTGCCGTCGGCGGCAATGCGCAGGCGAACTGCTGCGGGAAAGCGGAAGACCGGGTAATAGGCCGTCGCCACGCCTTGTCCGATCAGCCACTTTCCATCGCGTTGCGAACACGGTTCGGCGGGTCGCCCGCTCCAGCCGAACTTTTCCGCGCCCCGCCGATAGGCTTCGACGAGATGACGGCTCGAAAATTCCGTGCCTTTCGTCGGATCCCTTTCGGGCTCGTTCAAACGGCGAAGTTCGACCGGATCGATCTTCATCGCGTAGGCGAGTTCGTCTATGGCCGATTCCAAAGCGAAAGTGCCGATCGATTCCCCCGGCGCGCGCATCCATGTGTTGGCGACGGTATCGAGATTGACGACCTTCTGACCGACGGACATTGTCCGCGATGCGTAGAGATGCCGCGGGGTCAATGAAAATTGTTCGGGGAACTTGGCGTGGGTGGTCGTCGCGGTCACCCCGGTGTGAATGATCGCCGCGAACTTTCCTTCCTTGTCGGCGCCGAGCGCGACGCGCTGTTCCGAAGGCGTGCGGCCGCCGATGAGGCGGAAAACGTCTTCGCGCGAAAGCGCCATCTTCACGGGTCGATTGGCCACCTTGGCCGCCGCCGCACACAGCGCGGTGTGATTCCACAAGGCGGCTTTGCCGCCGAAGCCGCCGCCGACGAATGGCGCGATGACGCGCACGTCGTCCCCGTCAAGGCCGAACATGCCGGCGAGTGCATGCTTGCAGCCGTTTACGAATTGGGTCGAGTCGAAAACCGTCAACCTGCCGTCTTCGTCCCAGGCGGCGATCGCCGCATGCGGCTCTATGGCGTTGTGGTTGTAGTGCGGTGTCCGGTAGAGGTTGTCGACCTTGAATGCCGCCGCCGCGAAAGCCTTCTGAGCGTTGCCGATCTCGAGTTCCGGATCTTCGCCCATGACGGCGGACGGTACGGTCGCTTCCGCCTTGAGATCCTCGAATGAGACGCGCGCTGCCTTCTCATCATATTCGACGCGCACGAGCGAAGCCGCATGCTCCGCCTGTTCGAGCGTTTCGGCAACGACAACCGCGACCGGCTGCCCATCCCAGCTGATCTTGTCGTCCTGCAGAACAGCGAGGTCACTGGCCGCGAACCCCTTGTCCATGTGCCTTACATCCATGAGCGGCGGCCGTTTCATCTTCGGGGCGTTTTCGGCAGTGACGATCGCTATGACGCCCGGACTCCTTTCGGCATCGTAGGCGTCGATTGAGATAATCCGCCCCTTGGCGATCGTGCTGCAGACCGGAACGGCATAGGCCAGATTTTCGATCTCGAATTCCGCGGTGAAGCGCGCTTCACCTTTCACCTTCCGTTGCCCGTCGACGCGGCTGACGGGCGTGCCGAGGTAACCATGTTTGTGGATGAGCGGGTCCGGCGCCTTGTCGGGCATGAACTGGACGACGGTTTCCATAAGCTTCTGCAGGACGCTCATCTTACCCTCCGGCCAACTCGCCCAACACGCCGACTATCGTGCGCTTCGCCAACTCGATCTTGAAGTCATTATGGGCGAGGCCTCTTGCCGGCGCGAGCTCGGCTTCCGCCGCCTGTCTGAAGCTCTCCGGGCCAGCGTTCGCTCCCGCCAGAACGCGCTCGGCTTCGGTAGCCCGCCACGGCTTGTGCGCCACGCCGCCGAGTGCCAGACGGATGTTCCTGACCTTGCCGTTGTCGACCTCCAGAGCGGCGGCCACGCTGACCAGAGCGAATGCATAGCTCGCGCGGTCGCGAATCTTTCTATAGAGCGAGCGCCTGGCAAAGCCGAGCGGTGGGATCTCGATGCCGGTGATGAGTTCGCCGGGCTGCAGGTCCGTCTCGATGTGGGGTGTATCCTCGGGCAAGCGGTGGAAATCCTCGAAGGCAATCGTGCGTTCGCCGTTGGGCCCGACGACCTTCACCTTCGCATTGAGCGCCGCCAGGGCGACGCACATATCGGACGGATGGGTGGCGATGCAGCTGTCCGAGGCTCCGAGGATCGCGTGCATCCGATTGAAGCCCCCGATCGCATCGCATCCCGCGCCCGGTGCACGCTTGTTGCAGCGCGCGGCGTGGTCGTAGAAATAGAGGCAGCGCGTCCGCTGCATGAGGTTGCCCGCAACGGTCGCCATATTGCGGATCTGGCCCGATGCCCCGAACACGATCGCCTGAGCCAGAAGCGGATAGCGGTCCCGCACGACCGGATGGACGGCGACCGCCGTGTTCCTTACCGTAGCGCCGATAACAAGGCCGCCGTCCGGCCGCTCCTGGATCCGGTCCAGGGGCAGCCCGGTCACATCCACCAGCGCGTCCGGCTGTTCGATGTTCTCGCGCATCAGGTCGACAAGGTTGGTGCCGCCGCCGAGGAGCTTCGCATTCGGCGTCTTGGAGAGGAGCTGCACCGCGGTTTCCAGATCTGCTGCTCTCGCATAGGCGAAGCTCTTCATTTCGCCACCTCGCGGTCAAATGCGCTGTGGATCGCCTCGCAGATGCCGACATAAGCCCCGCAACGGCAGAGATTGCCGCTCATGCGCTCCTTGATCTCGGTGTCCGAGAACTCGATCGTGGCCGCGGCCATGTCCCCGGTCACGGCGCTCGGCAAGCCGTTTTGAAATTCTTGGAACATTCCGATCGCCGAACAGATCTGCCCGGGCGTGCAATAGCCGCATTGGAATCCGTCATGCTCTATGAATGCGGCCTGCAGCGGGTGAAGCTCGCCGTTGGCGATGCCTTCGATCGTGGTGATCTCCCGGCCTTCGAGCTGAACCGCCAGCGACAGGCAGGACAGGACGCGCTGGCCGTCCATCAGAACCGTGCAGGCCCCGCAGGCGCCCTGATTGCATCCCTTCTTGGGCCCGGTAAGGCTCAAATGCTCGCGCAGAACGTCGAGCAGAGACGTGCGCGGATCGATCGACAGCGAGCGGTCGACGCCGTTGATCTTCAGCAGGATCAGCGCTGAGCCGGCAGGCGGGATGGGTACCGCCTTCGGCGTTTGGTTGGGAGATGGCATGGCGCACCCTCTCGATTTGCATCGGCCGCGGCATCTTGCGCCCGGAGTGGCGCAGGTCAGTCGCGCGAGGCAGCAGGGGTTGCCAGAACCCGGCAATCGGATGAATGTTCCGAAGATTATTCGCATGCGGCACGACCGCGGTGGCCGGGCAGGGGACAGCGATTGGCGAGATGATCTACTTCACGGGCGACACGCATTACGGCGATCCGCGTGTGCTGCGCATCGACCGCCGCCCGTTTTCCAACTTGGCCGAGCATGATGCCGCGCTGATCGCGAATTGGAACGAAACCGTCTCGCCGCAGGATGACGTCTGGCACCTTGGCGACTTCGCGGCAAAGAGAACCGGGCTTGCCGAAGATCTGCTGTCCCGTCTGAACGGCCGCAAGCATCTGATCGTGGGCAACAACGATCCGATCGACACGACCGGGGCGAGCGGCTGGCGCAGCGTGCAGCATTATGCGGAGCTGATGGTTGATGGGCGGCTGCTTGTCCTATGCCATTATCCGTTCCGGACCTGGAACCAGATGGGAAAGAAGTCGATCAACCTGCACGGTCATTCCCACGGCAGGCTGAAGCCGATGCCGCGGCAGTTCGATGTGGGGGTGGATGCGAGAGGCCTGCGCCCGGTCCGGCTGGTTGATCTTCTCCCCCAATCCGCGCGGTAGAGCATTTCTGCTTCGCGGTGTGGGAACGTGCGGGCTCGATTGCTGTTCGATGTGAGGGACCTGCGTCGAATACGAGGTGCTTCAATGCAAGGAGACCTATTCGGAAACCCGCCCGGCAATCTGCCTGAGGGCTTCCGCTACCAAGCGGGTATCGTTCCGCAGAAGCTCCAGGAGGCACTTCTGGAGGCATTGCCGGAACTTCCCTTCAAGCCTTTGGACTTTCACGGCTACGAGGGCAAGAGGCGCGTGGTTTCATTCGGCTGGAAGTATGACTTCGAAACCGAAACGGTCCGGAGGATCGATGCCATTCCCCCGCTGCTTCTGCCGCTCCGGCAACTGGCGGCCGACTTTGCCGGACTGCCGGCGGAGGAACTCCAGCAGGCACTGGTCACCGAATACGATGTCGGCGCCCCGATCGGCTGGCACAGGGACAAGGCGGTGTTCGGCGATGTGGTCGGGATATCGCTGCTCGCTCCCTGCACATTCAGGCTGCGCAGAAAGCGGGCCGGCAAATGGGAGCGGACCTCCGTCATTCTCGAGCCGGGCTCGGCATATCTCCTCTCCGGCACTGCGAGATCCGAATGGGAGCATTCCATTCCGCCGGTAGAGCGCCTGCGCTATTCGGTCACCTTCCGGGAGCTGCGCTCAGGGGTTGCCGCCGGCGGCCGTGCGTGACTCTCTCGAAATCAGCCGGTCAATGTGCCCCAGGACGGATCCCATTCGACGTCCTCGACGAGCTCGACATAGATCGGGAGCGAGCCTTCGCTGTGGCTTGCCGCCAGTCTGAAGGCCGACTCAGCCTCCATTTCTTCTCCAGGAAAGATGACGTCATCCTCGGAGGGATCGGTGACCTTTCGCACATAGCCCCGCACCGCATCGCCGGAGTGGTAGAGTTTCACGACCATGGCGCCCGGCACGGGTCTTTCCGGAAGCCGCTGATAGACGGACATCGAGACCTCCCTCGGTCGCGGCAACGCTAATTCCGGCCATCGTTCGGCCTTGCCTTGTCGCCCTTCTTTTTCACCGTCGTCGCTGTCTTGGCGTCCGGCTCCTGGCCGTAATAGGTGCCACCCAAATGGCCACCGCCGCTCGTGTTCTCGGCCTGTTTTCGTGCGTCCTTCTGGGCTTGCTCGACATTGGTCTTGCTCATTTTCGGCACTCCTCTGATGGGCTGGCTGTGTAACCACAGGCGCGCGCTTCTGTTCCGGGCAGCGTTGATGTCGCGCACACGCCAGGGCCGCTCGGAACACATCGGCAATTGCGGCGTTTCCCGCTATCGGCGGAGATTCCCGATGCGAGCTTTGAGGGTGGCGATCGGCATCGCGGCGGTCATCTTTGTGGCTGCCGCTGCCTTCCTTTTATTTGCGTGGCGCTCGGAGGTACCCGAAGACACCGCGGCCGCAGAGGCGCGCTTTGCTCCGGAGCTAGTCGCCAAGGGAGCCCAACTGGCGGCGCTCGGCAATTGCATCGCCTGCCACACCGTGCCTGGGAGACCGGCATTTGCCGGCGGCCTTGCATTGCCCACCCCGTTCGGCACGATCTACTCCACCAACATCACCCCTGATCGCGAAACGGGCATCGGCGGCTGGAGCGAGGCGGCATTCGAACGTGCCATGAGGGAAGGTGTCGACCGGGAGGGAAGTCACCTCTATCCGGCGTTTCCCTATGAGCACTTCACGCGTGTTTCGGCAGACGACAATCGCGCCCTCTACGCTTTCCTCATGACGCGCGTTGCGGTGAAAGCCGAGGCGCCGGAAAACGACCTTCCGTTTCCCCTGAAGTTCCGGCCCCTGCTTGCCGGCTGGAAGCTGCTTTTCCTCGACAGCGGCGAGCGCGAGCCGGATCCCGGGCAGAGCGATGCCTGGAACCGCGGACGCTATCTTGCCGAGGGCCTCGGCCACTGTGGCGCCTGCCATACGCCCCGCAATCCAGTCGGCGCCGAAGACCGCGACCGGCACTTCGGCGGCGGCGAAGCGGAAGGCTGGCAGGCCTATGCGATCAACACGGAGTCGAAGGCGCCGATCCCCTGGGACGAGCAGGATCTCGCCTTCTATCTTCGCAATGGCTGGCACGAATTCCACGGCGTTTCGCGCGGACCCATGGCCGAGGTGACCGGCAATCTCGCCTTCCTGCCGGACAGCGATATCGCGGCGATCGCCACCTATGTTAGGTCGATCATGGGTGCCCCGACACCGGAACGCGAGCAAAGGGCGGCGCAGTTGCGTGAGGCTTTCGAAGGGCAGCGCCCCGAGCAGGCGGCGGATAGCCAGCGTTCACCGGTCAGTGCGTCAGGCGGCCAGCCCGGCGAGGCGATCTATCTTGCCGCCTGCGCAAGCTGTCACGAGGGCGAGCGGCGTCAGCCCTTCGGAGGGCTGAATTTCGAACTCAGCACCGCCGTCAATGCGCCGAACCCGCAAAACATCGTCAACGTGGTGCTGTTCGGCCTTCCGCCGGCCGATGGAGAAGCGAGCGCAGTGATGCCGGCTTTCCGCTATCTGCTCGACGATCAGCAGGTGGCCGATCTCCTTGCCTACATGCGCGAGCGGTTCTCGGAGGAGCCACCATGGGCGGGGCTCGTAGAGCAGACGGCCAGAACCCGTTCCGGGACCTACAAGGTGGCAGTCCGGCCCTCTGACGGCATTGAAAGGGCGCCGCACCATGTCGGCGCCGAGGAGGATTGAAGATGGTTTCGCTGACGGTCAACGGCAGCCCGCATCAGATCGACGCAGACCCGGCGACGCCGCTGCTTTACGTGCTGCGCGAGGAGCTGGCGCTCAACGGGGCCAAATACGGCTGCGGACTTGGGCAGTGCGGCTCCTGCACCGTCGTCGTCGATGGCGAGGCGGTGCTTTCCTGCATGGTACCGATCATGCTGCTGGAAGGGCGGGAGATCACCACCATCGAGGGCTTGGGAACGATCGACGAGCCGGGGCCGCTGCAGCAGGCGTTCATCGAGCTGCAGGCGGCGCAATGCGGCTATTGCATTCCGGGCATGATGATGAGCGCGCATGCGCTTTTGCGCCGTAACGCACGGCCGAGCGAAGAGGAAATCCGCGAGGCGTTGACGACAAATCTTTGTCGTTGCGGGACCCATATGCGGATTCTCGCGGCGATCCGGCGTGCCGGCGAACTGATGCAGGCTGCCTCGTTGCCTGCCGCTGATCAGGGGAGGGCAGGCTGATGGGCATTCTTCAGGAAGAAATCACCCGCCGCAGCGTCATCGCCGGCGCAGGCGGGCTTGTCCTCAGTTTCTCGCTCAACCGTGCATTCGCCCAGGAACCTCTGCCGGCAATGCCGCCGGCTCCGCCTGAGACCCTGCCGGGCAGCCTCGACGACGAGCGCTTCCTCGATTCATGGATCCGCATCGACCCCGACAATTCGGTCACGGTCTTCACCGGCAAGGCGGAACTCGGGCAGGGCATTCGAACGGCCCTCTTGCAGGTTGCCGCCGAGGAGCTAGAAGTCGATCCCGCGGAAATCCGGCTGATAACGGCGGACACCGGCCGAACCCCGAACGAGGGGTTCACGGCCGGCAGCCAGTCGATGCAAAACAGCGGTACCGCCATCAGGAACGCTGCAGCACAGGTGCGGGCCCTGCTTCTGGCCGAAGCTGCGAGGCGCTTCGGCATGGCGGCGACGGAACTCAGGGCGGAAAACAAGGCGGTGCTGGCAAAAGACGGACGGCGGGCGACCTATGGCGAGCTTGTTTCCGGACAGATGCTGCACGTGGAAGCTCAACCGCAATCGGCCTTGAAGCCGCCTGGTACTTTCCGCGTGATCGGCAAAACACTGCCGCGCGTCGACATCCCGGGTAAGGTGACGGGCCAGCCGGCCTATGTTCATGATCTTCGCTTGGAAGGCATGCTGCATGCACGCGTCGTGCGCCCGCCGAGCCCCGCTGCCAGGCTGACGGAGGTGGATGCGAGCGCCGCTGAGGCGCTGCCGGGCGTCGTCGCGGTCGTGCGCGACGGCGATTTCCTGGCCGTGGTGGCTTCGAAGGAGTTCCAGGCGGTGAACGCCATGCGGGCGCTGGCGGCGAACGCGCGGTGGCAGGAAGGCGAGACGCTCCCCGACCAGACGGACCTCGCGGCGGAACTGCAGAGGCTCGAGAGCGAGGTGGGGACGGTCGCCGAGGCCGGCATGCTTTCGTCTGATGGCAAGATCTTCGAGGCGACGTTTAGCCGGCCCTATCAGATCCACGGTTCGATCGGCCCGTCCTGCGCCGTTGCGCAGATGAAGGCGGACGGGACACTGGATGTGTGGTCGCACACGCAGGGTGTTTTTCCCGATCGGGCGGCCATCGCCGAGATGCTGGCCATGCCGGAGGACAAGGTCCACGTCATCCATATGGAAGGGTCGGGCTGTTACGGCCACAACGGCGCCGATGACGCGGCTGCGGATGCGGCCCTCATCGCCAGCAAACTGCCGGGCAAGCCTATCCGGGTTCAGTGGATGCGGGAGCAGGAGCACAGCTGGGAGCCCTATGGTCCCGCAATGCTCATGAAGATCAGTGCGGCACTGGACGATCAGGGCAGGATCGCCAGCTGGGCCTATGACCTCTGGAGCAATACCCACTCCACCCGCCCGGGCGGAGCCGGTGCACTCCTCGCGGCGCGCCACAAGGCCGAAGCCTTCCAGCCGAAGCCTGCCAAGCTCAATATCAGCCCGTCGGGCAACGGCGATCGAAATGCCGATCCGCTCTATGTGATCCCGAACAAGCGCGTGCTCTGGCACTTCCTGGCCGACATGCCGCTTCGCGTATCGGCGCTTCGCGCGCTTGGGGCCTATGCCAATGTCTTCGCGATCGAAAGCACGATCGATGAGCTGGCGCTGATCGCCGAAGCAGACCCGGTGGAATTCCGGCTACGCCACATGGAGGATCCGCGAGCCCGTGCCGTCATCGAGCTGGCCGCGCAGCGGTTCGGCTGGGACAACGCGCAAATGCCCCGCAACCGCGGACGCGGCTTCGGTTTCGCCCGCTACAAGAACCTTGCCGCCTATCTGGCGGTAGCGATGGAGGTGGATGTCGAGCCCGAAACGGGCCGTGTTCACGTGATCCGCGCCGTTTCCGCCATCGACAGCGGTGAAATCGTCAACCCGGACGGCATCCGCAATCAGACCGAAGGCGGAATTCTGCAGTCGATCAGCTGGACGCTGTATGAGGCCGTCGCCTTCGACCGGACCAGGATCACCAGCACCGATTGGTCCAGCTATCCGATCCTGCGTTTCGCCAGTGTCCCGCAAAGCGTGGAGGTCCATATCGTCGAGCGTCCGGGGGAACCTTTCCTCGGCACCGGAGAAGCGGCCCAGGGCCCGGCCGCCGCAGCCGTCGCCAATGCGATCAGGGATGCGACCGGCAAGCGGCTTTACGATCTGCCTTTTACCAGGGACCGGATTCGAAACGCCGTCGGGCGCGCGTGAAGCGGCAGGTCCTCACGACAGCCGGTATTGCTGGAAGACCTGCAGGAAGAGTTCGCGCTCCGTCGTGATGTCGAGCTTTTCATAGATGCGCGCCCGGTGGTTCTTGACCGTGCCCGGGGCGATCCCGAGCCTGGACGCGATCGTCGCGTTCGGATGTCCCTGCAGAATGAGGGCGACGAGTTCCCGCTCCCGTACCGTCAGGTCCGGCCACAGGATCAGCGAGGCCTGGACGGCGCTCACCGGCGCTTCCCCCATGGCTTCGGGCGTGCTGGTCCGCCTCAGATTGGGGTCGCGCGTGCGGGTATCGGTTGCGTGCAGTGCTTCGAAAACCGGAAAGCGACTGCACAGAGCCGCGACCTCGCCATCGCCGAACATTGATGTGGAACGGTCGAGAAAAATGCCGAGGCACCAGTCGCCTCCGTCTTCCAGCAGGATGCCGACCTCGTCGCAGATCTCGGATTGCGCCAGGAACTCCGCTATGTAGCGGCCGCGCTTGGGAGCGTCGTCCGCCAGGCTCTTGAGAGGCACGATCCCTGCGCGCCTGTTCAGGCGCCAATACGCATAGAACGGATCGAATACATAATAGGTATCGAGATAACGAGCCACCATCCCGTCGGAGTAACCGCGGTGCTTGACGAATTCGGGCTTGCGGGTGGCGGAATAGCGGGTGACCGTGATGAGGTTTTGCGGCACCACGGCTCCGACCATATCGATCAGCCGGTCGACATGGTCGTCGGTACCGGTGGCGCTGATCGCTTGCGCCAAGATCTTCCAGAACCCATCGCCATTCATAAGTTCGTCTAGCACTGTTCCCCCCGCCGGTCATTGTGCCTTTTGGCACATTTCCCGGCCGAAAATACCCACCTACGCTTCCTCCATCAGCAAAGCCATGGAGGTAAGACCTTGGAAAACCCAATCGTGATCGGCATCGACGCGGGCGGCACGATGACCGACACCATCCTTGTCGATCAAAACGGGCACTTCAAGATCGGCAAAGCCGCGACCACGCCGAAAAACGAGGCCGAAGGCTTCATTTCGTCCGCTGCCGATGCCGCGGACGCCTGGGGTATCTCCCTCGACAGTCTTTTTTCCGGTCTCGACGTGGTGCTCTATTCCGGTACCGGCATGCTCAACACCTTGCTCTCGCGTACCGGTCGCAAGCTTGGTCTGATCACCACCAAAGGTATGGAGGACATGGTGCTGATGGGCCGCGGTCTGCAGGCCTGGGCGGATTATTCCTATGCCGACCGGCTCCATGCGGTCACTCACGCCCACCCCGATCCGCTGGTGCCGCGCCGCCGTACCCTTGGGGTTACCGAACGCATCGACCATTTCGGCGACATCGTGCTGCCGCTCTACGAGCACGAGGTAACCGCCGCGGCCCGTGCGCTGATCCGCGACCAGGTCGACGCGATCTGCATCATGACGATTTTCAGCCACGTCAATCCGGTACATGAGAAGCGCATCGCCGAGATCTGCCGCGAGGAGGTTGCCGCCGCCGGAGTCGAGATCAATGTCTATACCAGCCACGAGGTGCGCCCGGTGATCCGGGAACAGTCGCGGTTGAACTCGGTGCTGATCGAAGCCTATGCGACGTCGCGCGGGCGCATGCAGCTCAGGAGTATCGAGGAGGCCACGCACAAATACGGCTTCAAATACGGCGTGCAGACGCTGCTCTCTTTCGGAGGGTTGACGTCGATCAACCATCCGCGCCTCCACGAGACGATGATTTCCGGGCCAATCGGCGGCATTCTCGGGGCGGCCTACGTCGGCAAGCTCATCGGCAATGATTCGCTGATCTGCTCGGACATGGGGGGAACCTCCTTCGACATGGGCGTCATCTCGCGCGGCCAGACCCGTATCGAGAACGAGCCGTTGATGGACCGCTTCAAGCTCAATGTGCCGACACTTCATCTCGACACGATCGGGGCGGGCGCCGGCATGATCCTCAAGGTCGACCCATTGACCAGGAAGGTATCGCTCGGGCCTGAAAGCGCTGGCGCAGACCCCGGTCCGATCTGCTTTGCGAAGGGCGGCACGGAGCCGACCATCGCAGATTGCGATGCGATCCTCGGCCGGTTGAACCCGTATTACTTCCTCGGGGGGAAGGTGGTGCTCGAGGTCGAGAAAGCACGCGCGGTCTTCAAGGAAAAATGCGCCGACGTGCTCGGCGTCGGTGTAGAGGAAGCGGCTGAAGGCATGATCGACATGCTGGAGCAGGACGCCAATAACGCGCTGCGACGCGTTATCTCGGGCCAGGGCATCCATCCTTCCGAGTTCACGCTTCTTTCCTACGGCGGCTCGGGCCCGCTGCATCTTGCCGGCTGCTCGAGGGGCATCGGCTTCAAGGATATCATCACGTTCCAGTTCGCCGCCGCCTTCTCCGCCTTCGGCTGTACGACGGCCGACTATATGCGCCGGCATTCGGTGTCGACCCAGATCGATATCGGCGCCCGCGCCTCCGACGACAGGCTCGCTGCAGCCGGCGCGCAGGTCACTCGGGTGTGGCAAGACCTCGAAAAGGCCGCCGTCGACGAGATGCTGACCGACGGCCATGCGCGGGAGAAGATCAGGACCGTCCCCTTCTTCATGGCCCGTTACACCGGCCAGTTGGAGGACGTCGAAGTCATCGCGCCGCTTTCGTCCATCAACGGTCCCGATGACATGCGCGCGGTGCTGGCGCAGTTCGAGGAGGTCTATGCCAAGGCCAATCACCGCGTCTCGAAATACGGCGAGGCGGGCTTCTCTCTGATGGAACTCGGCGTCATCGCCACCGCCGAAAAGATCAAGCCGGTGCTTGTCAGGCGGCCTCTCGGGACCGCCGATCCGCAATCCGCCCACAAGGGCGTGCGCGAAGCCTATATCGGCGGCCGCTGGCATAGGGCCAATCTCTACGAGATGGATCTGCTTGAGCCCGGCCACGAGGTGATCGGCCCCGCAATCATCGAACACCCGGCAACGACGCTGGTGGTGCATCCGAACGATCGCGTCTTTATCGATGAGTGGACGTTGCTTCACTACAACCACGCCTGAGCTGAAGGATGTCAATCATGCTGGACAAAACGGCAAATCCCCTGCAGCGGCGGCTGCTCGAATCCGAACGGCTGATGGAGGAGACCGGCTGCTATGACGGCATCACCGAACTTCGGCTGCGCAGGCAGGATCCGCTGAAATTCGAGACCCTCCACACGAAGCTGCGCGCCTATTGCGTCTCGGCACGCGAAATGGCTCGTCGCATCTCCGCCTCGCCGGGGGTGCGGGAAGTCGGCGAAATGGTGGTGGCGATCTACACGCCGGAAGGCGACGCGATCGCGCTTTCGAACGGGATCATGGTGCATGTGCACACGATGAGCCGCTTCATCAAGTGGATGATCAGAAACGGCTACGAGCAGAATCCATGCATCCGCGACGGCGACATCTTCGCCAACAACGACGCCTTCATAGGCACAGTCCAGGTGCCCGACGTAATGGATGTGGTGCCGATCTTCCACGAGGGCACGTTGGTCGGCTGGGCGGGCGCCGTCTGCCATGAGCTCGAGGCGGGTGGAATCACGCCCGGCGGCGATGTGTGTCTTGCGCAGGAGCGCTTCACCGAGGGGCTTTTCGTCTGTGCCGAAAAGATCGGCGAGAATGACGAGATCCGCCGGGATTACGTAATCCGGTGCGAACGCAATCTGCGCATGCCGATCTATTGGGTGCTGGACGAAAAAGCCAAGGTCGCCGCCTGCATCGACATGCGCGAGAGCGTAAAGCAGCTCATCGACGAGGTCGGCCTCGAATATTGGCAGCGGCTGTCCAAGGAATTCATCGAGGAGGGAAGAAGAGCACAGCTTGCCCGCACACGGCAGTTGACCGTGCCCGGCGTCTATCGCGGCCACACGTTCTACGGTCACGTGACCGAAGGCAAGCCGGGGTTTCAGCCGCTCGCCGACCCGAACTGGCTTTACAATATCCCGATCGAGATGGAGATCACCAGCGAGGGCAAGATCAGGCTCGACTTCGACGGCACGCAGCCCTGGGGCTATCACTCGATGAACTGCACCCCGGCCGGCATGGACGGCGGCATGTTCGTAACACTCACCCAGCACATGAACTTTGAAGGGCTCGTCAATGACGGCGCGTGGATGGCGACCGAGATCAATATTCCGCACGGCACCTGGACCAACCCGGACAACGAGATGGCGGCGACAGCCACCTCCTGGGCCTTGCTGCTTCCGGCCTACGGCGTTTTCCAGCGGCTGCTCTCACGCGGTTTCATCGCGCGGGGCTTTGTCGAGGAAGCCTTTGTCGGCCAGGTGAACTCTCCGATGATCGAGATGGGGGGCACCAGCCAGTATGGCACCGGCTTCGGCATGGCGCATTTCGAATGCGCGGCCGCGGGCTCCGGAGCGCTGGCGATCAAGGACGGGCTCGACACTGCCTATGTCGGCTGGAATCCGGAATCGGACATGGGCAATATCGAGATCTGGGAACAGAACATGCCGATGGTCTATATCGGCCGCTCGATCGTGCCGAACTCCGGCGGCGCCGGAAAGTACCGCGGCGGCTGCGCCTTCATCTCGACCTGGCTCATCAACAAGACCGATCACCTGCGCCTCGTGACATCTGAGCATTCCTCGCGCGTTTTCGACAATGGCGGCCTGTGCGGCGGCTATCCGGCACCGACCTGCGAAAAACATCACGCGGTCAGGAACTCCGATATTCACGAGCGCGCCGAACGCCGGGAGCCGCTCGCACATGCGCCGGGCACCGACCCGCTGCTCTCGGATTTCGAGCGCACCTACAAAGGCGAGCAGGTCTGGGAGGAGGGGCCCTACATCACCCGGCCCCACAAGGCCGGCGACATTTTCAGCCATGCCTATAACGGCGGCGGCGGCTTCGGCGACGTGCTGGAACGCGACCCGATCAAGACGGCACGGGACGTGGAAAACGGCTTCCTGACGCGCGAAGCCGCCGAGAAGGTGTTCGGCATCATCCTGAAGGAGGATGCCGAGGGTTGTCCGCAGGCCGACATCGATGCGACCGTCGCGCGCCGCGCGGAACTGCGCAAGAAGCGGCTGAAGCAAGCCGTTCCGGTATCGGAGTGGATCGCCAGGGAGAAACGGCGTGTGGAGGCTTCGGATTTCGCACCGGAGGTCGCCAAAATGTACCGGAGCGCGATGAAGCTCTCGCCGCGCTTTTCCAGAGAATTCAAGGAATTCTGGGGCCTTGCCTCCGATTTCGCCATTGCCGGGGAGAATTGAGCCATGACCGAATATTCGAAGGAAGTCATCAACGACCTCGTCAACGGCGCCCTCCCCTGGCCGCAGACGCGGCGGATCATGAGCGCCTATAAGGACGACGACCGCTTCTTCAAATATCTGGCTGTGCTGCAGGATCGCGTTGCCTGGAGCGATCCGATCCTGCTGCCGGTCGGCGACCGGCTCTTCATCTGCGACAGCGCCGAGGGCCGGCTCACCCGCTGCGAATGCGGCTACTCCTTCGGCGACTATCGCAGGAACTGGAAGCTGAAAGCGGTGATCAACGTGCGCGACACCGAGGAGAGCTTGCGGGAAATCTACCCGAACAGCGATATCCCGGATCCGAAATGGATGGAGATCCGCGAGTTCTTCTGCCCCGAATGTGCGCATCTGCACGAAGTCGAAGCGGCAGCACCCGGTTATCCGATCGTGCATGATTTCGAGCCGGACCTCGAAGGCTTCTATCGCGACTGGCTCGGCAAGCCCTTGAAGGATCTGTCATGACGGGCAGGCTCAAGGGCCGCAGTGCGGTCATCTCCGGCGGGCTGACGGGGCAGGGGCTGGCGATCGCGGAGGCGCTTGCCGCCGAGGGCGCCAATGTCGCCGTCGGCTCGTTCGTCCGCGAGACGGCCGGTCGGCAGGGCGATGCCGCGGCCTATCCCGATCCGCAGGAGATCGTCGAAGTCCGGGAGCGGCTTGCCGCTGCCGGGACGGCTGTGTACGCCGGTCATCTGGACGTTCGCGACAGCGAGGCGATCGAGCAATTCGTGAAGGCGGTGGAAGCCGCATGCGGCCCGGCCGACATTCTCGTCAATGCCGCAGGGACGACCGCCGAGCAGCCGGTGTCGGGCCATTCCGACGAGCTATGGCTGAAGATCATCGACACCAATCTGAACGGCGCATTCCGAATGACGCGCCGGCTGCTACCCGGGATGATCGGGCGCAAATGGGGCCGCATCATCAATATAGGCTCGACGGCTGCCACCGTTGGCTGGAAGGACAATCCGGCCTATTGCGCCTCGAAGTCGGGGCTGCTCGGCCTCACCCGTTGCGTGGCGCTCGAAGGGGCGCCGCATGGCGTCACCTGCGTGATGATCAGCCCGACCTGGGTTGAAACGGAACTGATGCGCCGCAACGTTCAGCAGGTGGTCGAAAGGGAGGGCAGGGGGCGGACGATGGAGGAGGCGATGTCGGATATCGCCGCCCAGAACCCGCAGAACCGCATCATTCAGCCCGACGAGATAGCGGCCCTTGCCGCCTTCCTCTGCGGCGAGGGCGCAAGGGGCATCACCATGGAGAACATACAGATCACGGGCGGCGCACTTTGGTGAGCCGCCCTTCTGGTCTTTTGACGTGAGTTTCGCAGTGCATACAGAACCTAAAAAGAGGGAACATGACAATGCTGAAACAGATCACTGCAACGACCGCCGGACTGCTCATGACGATCGGCGTCGCCAATGCCGCTGAGCCGGAGAGTTGCAAGACCGTCCGCTTCTCCGATGTCGGCTGGACCGACATCACGTCGACGACCGCTGTCGCCTCGATCATTCTCGAAGCGCTCGGCTACGAGCCGCAGAGCAAGCTCCTATCTATCCCCGTCACCTATGCGAGCATGAAGAACAAGGACATCGACGTCTATCTCGGGGATTGGCAGCCGAGCATGGAAGCTGACCGCAAGCCGTTCCTCGAGGACAGGTCGATCGAGGTGATCGGTCCGAACCTCACCGGCGCGAAATATACGTTCGCCGTGCCGAAATACGCCGCCGACGCAGGCGTCAAGGACATTTCCGACCTTCAGAAGTTCGCCGACAAATTCGGCCGGAAGATCTACGGGATCGAGCCCGGCAACAACGGCAACCGCATGATCCTCGAAATGATCAACAAGGGCGACTTCGGGCTGACCGGCTGGGAGCTCGTCGAGTCATCTGAGCAGGGCATGCTCGCCGAGGTCGAAAGAGCGACAAAGGACGACCAGTGGATCGTCTTTCTCGGATGGGCTCCGCATCCGATGAACACGCGCTACCAGATCGATTATCTCTCGGGCGCCGACGCCTATTTCGGACCGAATTACGGCGGTGCCGATATCTATACCAACATCCGGGCGGGCTATGCGCAGGAATGCCCGAATGTCGCGAGATTCGTGACGAACCTGCGCTTCACCCTGGAGATGGAAAACGAGATCATGAACGGGATATTGAACGACGGCAAAGACCCGAAGGACGCCGCGGCCGATTGGCTGAAGGCCCATTCGGAGGCAGTCGCTCCGTGGCTTGAAGCGGTCACGACGTTTGACGGCGCACCGGCAAAGGAAGCGGTTGAGAGCGCGCTGAAAAGCTAGAGCCCTTCAGGGTTAAACGGAACCAGTTCTGTTGGCTCAAACGGAGTCGGATGGTCGACCGGTCGGCGCGCGGCGTAGCCGAAGCATACGTCCAAGCCGGCCGGCCGATCAGGCGCCCCGTTTCAGCCAACCCGCAGGGCCGGGCATCTTTCCGCCAGGATCAGAGGCGATCGTCTCGGACGTACATCCAGGCTGCAGTGAGGAACTCACGACCTGTTCGCCGCGATCAGGTGCAAGGCGGAATTGCCCTTCGTGACCGCCGCTGCCGACAGCTTGCGATCGAATGTCGCCAGCTTGCCACCACGCGCCTTGGCGAGCGCAAGCAGATAGGTGTCAGTCACCTGCCCCGAAGTCAGGATTTTCGATGGGATGATATCACCTGACCCGACAAGGCTCACATCGTCCGGCCAAAAAATATGACCGGGGAGCGAACGCAATTTGCCGACGATCTCCATCACGGGTAACGGTGAGCCGGGAGAATTGGGATATTTGGGGTTGCCGACAATCCGGATGACACCATTTTCAGTAATGGGGCAGGTAGCCCACGCTGTCTGACCCATCGCCGCGAACCATTCGTGCGCATCGTCATGGGCTACATGGCCCGGATCGATTAAGGCAACCAGCACATTGACGTCGAGAAGGAAAGTCACGGCATTTCGTCACGCCAGGCGTTGACGATTTCGAGCGTCACTGGCGGCGCGTCCGGCCGAGCCGACAGGAGAGGAATGCCATTACGCTCGCCGCCGCTTGGCGGTCGGCGCAGAGAACGTCTCGCCAGTTCGGAAATTACCTCGCCGACGCTCCGCTGCTGTTGGGTCGCCATTGCCTTTGCGGCGATCAGGACATCGTCGTCAATAGCCAAGGTCGTTCTCATGTCCGCCTCATCGCGCATCAATCATCACGCATCATATAAGCAAGAGGTCGGTTTTCTCAAGTTGGAATAATGAAGCATGACGCAGTCATTGACCCAATCTCTTTGCCGGTGGCTACGGTCGAAATAACATTCGTCATTCGGTGGGAGAACCGCGGGTCAACCCGCCTTCGAGTTTACCACTCGAGGATCGGCCGCGTGATCATGAGCCAGAAGATCGCGAGGACGGCGCCGAAGGCGGGAAAGCCGAAGGCGAACCATAGACGGAAAAGCTGATGATAGCGCTTCGGCAGCGGCTCGCCGGTCTTCCGTGCCGTTTCCGCGAGCCGGCGCATTTCCATCTGCATCCACACGACTGGAAGCCAGAATGCACCCGTGATCACATAGAGGAGAAGCGAAAGCAGTATCCATCCTTCCGTGAGCGAATAGCCGACGTTCCATGCAAGGGCGATACCCGTGACGGGCTGCAACACCACGGCGGTGGCGGTGAAAAGAAAATCGGCGATGACGACGATGCGGGCCACGGCCGCGACCGTTTCCGTGCGGCCGGTCCGATGCGCCAGAAGCATGAAGAATGCGATCCCGGCACCTGTGCCGAGGAGGACGGAGGCGCCGATGATGTGCAGGAACTTCAGAACGAAGTACAGCATCAACGCTCCTCCAATATAGCAAGGGCAGCGAGATGCAGCACCAGGATGGGCCAGATCTTCAGAAGCGGTCCGAGCGGCTCGTTCCACAATTCCGGGAGCAGGGCCGTTCCGGCGATCGCATAGAAAAGCGAGAGGCCGACCGCGCCATAAAGGCCGATGCGGCTTGTGCGGCGAAACGCAATTGCCATGCCGATCAGGATATCGGCGAGGGCTCCGGCGATGACGCTCGGCCCCGCAAGAACGCCGGCGCCTCCCCGTTCCATCAGATCGACGCCGATTTCATACCCCGATGTGAGCGAGATGACGCCCGTCGTGATCCAGAAGAGCGAGAGGACGACGAAGATGACGGGCTTGAGCAGATAGAGCTTGGCGAACCAGCGCTCCTGGACTGAAACCGGCGTTCTCGCCAGCGCGTCTGTAAGCGCCACCGGTTCTATCCCGGTTTTCTCGACCCATGCCCTAATGTCGCCGACGGCGCCGCGCACGATCTCTTTCTGCGCGGTGCTGCGGGTCGGCGGTCGCCAGCCCAGCGCCCCGGCGATATCGCTGAGCTTGTAGGTGAGATCCGCGAGCGGGGTGGGCATGTTCACAACGCGAGCAGCGGGCCATCCGAACCAGCGCCTGTAGGCGCCCACCACGTCCTTGAAAGACAGGGTCTCAGGCCCCGCCACCTCGAGGGTGAGCCGCGAAGGAGCATTCGGATCGACGAATATCTCGACCGTGCGCACCACGTCCTCGAGGCGCACGACCTGAAGCAATCCGGTATTCGGCATGACCGGCAGCCAGGGCAGTGCGGAGAGGCCCCTGAAAAGAGCGCTGGCGCCGTAGGCTCCAGGGCCGAGCACGACGGAGGGGCGCAGGATGACCCAGTCGAGATCGCATGCCATCAGCGCTTCGTCGCCCTGAAGCTTGGTCCGCGAAAAGGGCGAGGGCTGGGCCCTGTCGACCCCCATTGCCGAGAAGTGGATGACGCGGCGCACGCCCGCCTGCTCGCAGGCCTTGAAGAGCGAGGCGGGGCCGCGCGCATGGACTGCCGTCGTATCCTCCCCCGGACCGTCCTGGAGCGTTCCCGCGCAGTTTACCACGGCATCGATGCCTGAGAGATGCGGCAGCCAGTCTTCAGGGCCGACGGACCGAAGGTCGAGTTCCAGGGCCTTGCCGGCCGTGTGGGAGCTTGGTGCCGAGCCGGGCCGGACCACGCGGACGATCTCGCTTCCACGGCCAAGGGGCCCCGCGCACACGGCGGAGCCGATCAGGCCGGAGGCGCCGACCACAAGTACTCTCGTCATTCGTCCTCACAATCTTTCCGGACGAGCCGCTATTCGCACTCGCCTAACGTCCGACGCCAAAACAACTGCGGTAAGGAAGATGTTCCTTTTGACTTGACCTCCGATTTTTATGCGGCACTCTCCCGCTGGAAGAGTCTTAAGACCCTCTCCGCGAGGGCTCTCGACAACCGCCAGCCCTACTCTATTTGGATCGAGGCGGTGCTGGATGCGAAAAGGTGGATATAGCGCTTTGATTTGCTGCATGTTTTCGTCTTGAATCGATCGGGGTTCAAGGAAAGAGGCAGTGGAGAGAAAGACAAGTCGTTCGCTTGACAGCGGGAGTGTCGGCGGACGTCTCGGGTGTGGTTGAGTACAAGGGAGGAGAATATCATGCGGTTGATTTCCATTTCCACGACGATTGCATTCGGCTTCGCTTTTCAGGCGCAGGCCGCCACGGAACTGCAGTGGTGGCACGCAATGACGGGCGCCAATAACGAAATGATCGAGGAACTCACCAAGGAGTTCAACGCGAGCCAGAGCACCTACAAGGTGGTGCCGGTGTTCAAGGGCACCTATCCCGAGACGCTGAATGCCGGGATCGCGGCTTTCCGGTCGAAGCAGCCGCCGGCGATCATTCAGGTGTTCGATGCCGGCAGCGGCACGATGATGGCGGCCGAGGGCGCGATCGTGCCGGCAGCCGAGATCCTCCAGAAGGGCGGTTTCACCTTCGACAAATCGCAATATCTGCCCGGGATCGTCGCCTATTATTCGAAGCCGGACGGAACGATGCTGTCCTTTCCGTACAACTCCTCCTCGCCCATCCTTTATTACAACAAGGACGCCTTTCAGAAGGCAGGCTTGAACGTCGACAACCCGCCGAAGACCTGGCCGGAAGTCTTCGAAGCGGCGAAGAAAATCAAGACAAGCGGTGCGGCGCCTTGTGGAATGACGTCGACCTGGTTGACGTGGATCCAGACGGAGAACTTCGCCGCCTGGAACAACGTGCCCTACGGAACCAATGAAAACGGCCTGGGCGGCACCGACGTGAAGCTGCAGATCAACGCGCCGCTTTACGTGGAGCATTTCCAGGCCATTGCGGATCTCGCCAAGGACGGCGCCTTCCGCTATGGCGGGCGCACCTCGGAGGCAAAGCAGCTCTTCACCTCAGGTGAATGTGCCATCCTGACCGAGTCTTCGGGCGGTCTCGGCGACATCGCCAAGAGCGGCGTAAACTACGGGATTGGCCAACTGCCCTATTACGAGGGACACGGACCGCAGAACACGATCCCCGGCGGAGCGAGCCTCTGGGTATTCGCCGGCAAGTCGGACGAGGAATACAAGGGCGTAGCGGAGTTCTTCAACTTCCTTTCCCAGACCGAGATTCAGGCCAAGCTGCACCAGGTTTCGGGCTATATGCCGGTTACGATGGCCGCCTACGAGGAAACGAAGAAGTCGGGCTTCTACGAGAAGAACCCCGGGCGCGAAACGCCGCTCCTGCAGATGATGGGCAAGGCGCCGACCGAAAACTCGAAGGGCGTCCGGCTGATCAACCTGCCCCAGGTTCGGGACATCCTCAACGAGGAGTTCGAAGCGATGCTGTCGGGGCAACAGGATGCCAAAACGGCGCTCGACAAGGCGGTCGAACGCGGCGACGCGGCAATCGCAGCAGCAATCAGCAATTGATCGAAGCAGGTGCCCGGCGCCGTCGACGGCGTCGGGCTTTCTGTGGTCATGCCGCCCTGACGTGATCTCGGCCGATCCGGCTCCGAGATCATCGTGATCCAGGAGATTGCTCGTGCAGCGTGTCGTCTTTCCGAACAAAGTCCTCCCCTACTTGCTCGTCGCTCCGCAGATCGTGTTGACGATCGTCTTCTTCTTCTGGCCGGCAAGTCAGGCGCTCTACCAATCGGTGATCCGTGAAGACCCGTTCGGCCTGAAAAGCGGCTTCGTCGGTTTTGCCAATTTCAGCGCGGTGCTTTCGGATGCGAATTATCTCAACTCGCTGAAGGTCACGGTGGTCTTCAGCGTCCTCACCGCGCTGCTCGCGATGGGCGTCGCCCTGCTTCTCGCCACGGCCGCCGACCGTGTCGTGCGCGGGAAGACCTTCTACCGCACCCTGCTGATCTGGCCCTATGCCGTCGCACCGGCCGTCGCCGGCATGCTGTGGCTCTTCATGTTCAATCCGGCTATGGGGACTTTCGCCTACATGCTGAGGCGCAACGGCTTACATTGGGATCCTTTGCTGAACGGCAATCACGCCATGATCCTGATCGTCGTTGCCGCGGCCTGGAAACAGATCAGCTACAATTTTCTCTTCTTCGTCGCCGGGCTCCAGGCCATACCCAAGTCGCTCATCGAAGCAGCAGCGATCGACGGAGCGCGCGGCACCCGGCGTTTCTGGACGATCATCTTCCCGCTGCTGGCGCCGACGACCTTTTTCCTGCTGGTGGTCAACACCGTCTACGCCTTCTTCGATACGTTCGGCATCATCCACTCCGTGACGGGCGGAGGGCCGGCGAGGGCCACGGAAACCCTGGTCTACAAGGTGTATAACGATGGCTTCGTCAACCTGAACCTCGGCTCGTCCGCGGCCCAGTCCGTGATTCTCATGGCGATCGTCATAGGCCTTACCGCCTTTCAGTTCCGGTTCGTCGAAAGGCGTGTCCATTATGGATGAGATCGCCAATGATTGAAAAGCGCCCTATCTCCAATCTGATCGGGCACCTGATGCTGATCATCGGCATCATCATCGTGGTCTTCCCGATCTATTACACCTTCGTCGCTTCGAGCATGAGCTCGGTCGAGATCATCCGCCCGCCGATGCCGCTTGTTCCTGGCACGCGGCTTGCGGAGAATTATGGCGAAGCGCTTTCCGGTGGTGTCGAGCGTGTGGTCGGCGTCAGCCTTGAACGCTTGCTGTTCAACACATTCGTGGTGGCGATCGCGATCGCCGTCGGCAAGATCGTCATTTCCTTCCTTTCGGCCTTCGCAATCGTATTCTTCCGCTTCCCGCTGCGCATGGCCTTCTTCTGGATGATCTTCATCACGCTGATGCTCCCGGTGGAGGTGCGAATCCTGCCGACTTACAAGGTGATCGTTGATCTCGGGCTGATCGACACCTATGCGGGACTGACGCTTCCCCTGATGGCATCGGCGACGGCGACCTTCCTGTTCCGGCAGTTCTTTCTCACGATCCCGGGCGAGCTCGTGGAAGCGGCCCGCATCGACAATGCCGGGCCGTTCCGCTTCATGCGGGATATTCTCCTGCCGCTTTCCAAGACGAATATCGCGGCGCTTTTCGTGATCCTCTTCATCTACGGCTGGACCCAATATCTCTGGCCGCTGCTCGTCACGAATGACAGCCGGATGAACACGATTATCATCGGCCTCAGGAAGATGGTCGATTTCACTGACGCGTCGACCCCGTGGAACTACGTCATGGTGACCGCCATCCTCGCGATCATCCCGCCTGTCGCGGTGGTCGTTCTGATGCAGCGCTGGTTCGTCAAGGGCCTCGTCGAAACGGAGAAGTAATGGCAACGATCACTCTCAAGGATATCCACAAGACCTATCACGGCGACATCGCCGCGATCCGCGGGGTTTCCCTTGCGATCGCCGACGGCGAGTTCATCGTGCTCGTAGGGCCTTCCGGCTGCGGAAAATCGACGCTGCTGAGGATGATCGCGGGGCTCGAAAGCATCACCTCCGGCGAGGTCTCCATCGGCGACCGCGTCGTCAACGGGCTGGAGCCTTCCGAGCGCGACATCGCAATGGTCTTTCAGAACTACGCGCTTTATCCGCACATGACGGTCCGTCAGAATCTCAGCTATGGCCTGAAGAACCGCAACACGCCGAAGGAAGAAATCGAGCGTCGGATAGCCAAGGCGGCGAAGTCCCTGGAGATTGAGCCCTTCCTGGATAGAAAGCCCCGGCAGCTTTCAGGCGGGCAGCGCCAGCGCGTGGCCATGGGGCGCGCCATCGTCCGGGAGCCAGCCGCCTTCCTGTTCGACGAGCCTCTTTCGAACCTCGACGCCAAGCTCAGGGTCCAGATGCGCGTCGAGATCAAGCGCCTTCAGCGGGCGCTCGGCACGACGAGCGTCTACGTAACGCACGACCAGCTGGAAGCGATGACGCTCGCCGACCGCCTGGTGGTTCTGAACGGCGGCAGGATCGAGCAGGTCGGTACGCCGATCGAGCTGTACGAGAAGCCGGCGACGGCATTTGTCGCAACCTTCATTGGCTCGCCTTCGATGAACCTTCTCGATGTCGATACCGGCAATGCTGCCTGGTCCGCTCCGGCGGCTCTCGTCGGGAAGCCTGGGCTTGCGACCATTGGAATCCGACCTGAAGACATTACCCTCGCCGGTGACACGGACGGCGGCGATCGTTTCAGAGCCCGCGTGCGCGTCGGCGCCGTGGAACTCGTCGGCGCCGAAAGCTATGTGCACGGCACCCTGGCGAACGGCGAGCCGCTCGTCTTCAGGGTTGCCGGCCGCTCCCGCATGATGATCGACGAGGAGGTCGAGGTCGCAGCGGTGGCGGGAAGCCTGCATTGGTTCGACGCCGCCGGCCTGCGTTTGTAGCGCAGGGCGGAAAGGACACCCCGTTCACCAATTTTTTCGGCCCGCTGTCGGCGCGGCCTTTCCTCCTACGTCCTTTGTAGGTGGCCATTTCGACGATTGGCAGGATTCAGGAGAACCGAGAATGATGAAACTATATGGATTAGGTCCGACGCGCTCGCTTCGCGCCCGTTGGGCGCTTCAGGAGCTGGATGCGGAATTCGAGTTCGTGCCCGTCAACATAGTGGCGGGCGAGGCCCATCAGCCCGACTTCCTGCGGCTCAATCCGGCGGGCAAGCTTCCGGTGCTGGTCGACGGCGACTTCGTCCTCACGGAATCTGCCGCGATCGTCATGTATCTGGCGGAGAAGTATGGCGGCAAAGGGCTGATGCCAGCGGACCTGAAGGAGCGGGCGCAGGCGTATCGCTGGTCTCTGTTTGCGGTCACCGAACTCGAACAGCCGCTGTGGCGGATGGCCAAGCACACGTTTCTTTATCCTGAGGAAAAGCGGCTGCCGGAAGACATTGCGCTCGCCAAGGAAGAGTTCCTGGCCATGGCAGCAGTGCTTGAACAGCACATGAAAGGCCGCGAATTCATCGTCGGCGACAGGATAAGTATCGCCGATTGCGTCACCGCCTATGTTCTGGACTGGGGCAACGAAAACGGTCTGCTCGACGGTTTTCCAAATCTCAAAGCCTATCTCGAGCGCATGTATGCGCGCCCCAAGGCGCCGCAGCGGATCGCGGAGGCATTTGCGAGCCTTCAGAGCTAGAGCCCACCCCCTCTGGCTGCCGGCCATCTCCCCCACAAGGGGGGAGACTCTGTGAGCGCGCTCAGCGTCTTAACAAGGTTCGCATATGCGTGACCTGCTGGAGGAGCAAAGACAGAACCGCTTGTATTCTCCCCCCTTTTGGGGGAGATGCCTGGCAGGGCAGAGGGGGGTATGTCGTCCTGCAACCTGATCGGTCCCGCTCCTTCGCCCCGCGCCGCTGTGGCGCCCCGCGCCGCTGTGCCCTCAATCAGGCACGACCACGAGCTTGCCGACGAAGTTCTTTGCCATGAAGTCCGTCTGTGCCCGATGGAATTCCGATAGCGGATAGACGCCGCCGACGAGTGGCCGGATCTTCTTCTCCTCGATATAGCGGACGAGGCGGCGGAAATCGGCGCGGCTGCCCTGGCTCGATCCGTGCAGCTCCAACTGCTTCAGATACATCGTCCTGAGATCGAGCTGCACGACCGGCCCGGCGATTGCGCCGGCGGTGGTGTAACGGCCTTCCGGGCGCAGGATCTTCAGGAGATCGTTGAAGAGGGGACCGCCAACGAGATCGGCGACCACATCGATCGGCCGGCCGCCGCTTGCCGCTTCGACCGCCTCGGCGAGGTCGCCTTGACCGCGGGTCACGACGGCTTGCGCGCCGATGTCGAGCATCGCCGTTTCCTTGCCCGGTCCGGCAACGGCGATCGGAACGGCGCCGCGAGCGCGGGCGAGCTGGATGATCGCGGAGCCGACGCCCCCCGAGGCGCCGGTCACGAGCACAGTCTCGCCGGCGGCAAGCCGCGCCCGTTCCAGCATCCGCTCGCCGGTGAGATAGGCGCAGCAGAAGGTGGCAAGCTCGATGTCGGTCAGGTCGGTCGCGACCACATGGGCGTTTTCGGCCGGAAGCGCCATATATTCGGCATAGCCGCCATCGCGGCCATGACCCATGTAATCGATGTCGGCAAGACTGTCGTCGTCGCGGTTGTAGATCGAGAAATCGACCATGACGCGCTCGCCGATGCGCGCCCGATCGACGCCCTCGCCGACGCCGACGATATGGCCGACCGTGTCCGTACCCTGAATGCGCGGGAAGGTCAGCGTGTTGCCGTGGCGGCGCCAGGTCGAGACGGCGGACGGATCGTCCTCCGTCCCATAGGCGCCTTCGCGCACCCAGACGTCCGTATTGTTCATGCCGCAGGCGGTGACCTTGATCAGCACCTCGCCCGCAGCCGGAGCCGGGACGGGTACGTCCCGGCTGTAGACGAGCTTCTCCAATCCGCCGTGCCCCGTCAAAAGCACCGCGCTCATGGTCTTCGGAACCGAATGCATCATGTGCATTTTCCTCAGCGGCCGAGTACGGACTGGATGGCGTCGGCTGCCGCCTTGACGACGATGTCGGCTTCGTCTCGCGTCAGGCAGAGCGGCGGCGCGAAGCCCAGAATGTCGCCCTGCGGCATGGCGCGGCCGATGACGCCTCGTTCGAGGAGCGCTGCTGCGACCTGCGGTCCGACCTTGCGGCCCGGATCGAAGAAGGCGCGATCATCGCGGTCCTCGACGAACTCGATCGCCGCCATCAGGCCGTCGCCGCGCACTTCGCCGACATGGCGATGATCGCCCACGGCCTTTTCCAGTTCGGCCCGGAAATAGGCACCCGTCGAACCGGCATTCTCGACGATGCCGAGTTCGTCGATCAGCTCCAGGTTCGCGATGCCGGCGGCAGCGCAGATCGGATGGGCCGAATAGGTCCAGCCATGGCCAATGGCGCCGAGCTCGTCCGAGCCCTTCACCAGCACCTGCCAGAGCTTGTCGGAGACGATCGTGCCGGAAAGCGGTGCATAGGCCGAGGTCAGCCCCTTGGCGATGGTGATCAGGTCCGGCTTGATGCCGTAATGGTCGGAACCGAACATGGTGCCGAGACGGCCGAAACCGGTGACCACCTCGTCGGCGACAAGCAGGACATCGTATTTCTCGAGGACGGCCTGGATCTTCTCCCAATAGCCTTTCGGCGGCGGCACGATGCCGCCGGTGCCGAGGATCGGCTCGCCGATGAAGGCGGCAACGGTGTCGGGACCTTCGGCGAGGATCATCTCTTCCAGCTTGTCGGCGCAATACTGCGAGAATTGCTCTTCGCTCATCGAGCGATCAGGACGGCGGAAGTAGTAGGGCGCTTCCGTGTGCAGGATCGGCGCCCGCGGCAGGTCGAAGGCGTTGTGGAAGAGATGAAGGCCGGTCAGCGAACCGGTCATCACGCCCGAGCCGTGATAGCCGCGCCAACGCGAAATGATCTTCTTCTTCTCGGGGCGGCCGAGAATGTTGTTGTAGTACCAGATCAGCTTGATGTTGGTTTCGTTGGCGTCGGAGCCCGAAAGCCCGAAATAGACGCGGCTCATGCCTTCCGGCGCCCGGTCGATTATCATCTTGGAAAGCCGGATCGACGCTTCAGTGCCGTGGCCCACATAGGAATGGTAGTAGGCGAGGTTCTTAGCCTGTTCGGCAATCGCGTCGGCGATCTTCTGGCGGCCGTAGCCGACATTGACGCAATAGAGGCCGGCAAAGGCATCGAGGCTGCGCTTGCCGGATATATCGGTGATGTAGACGCCTTCGCCGCCGCCGATCACGCGGGTCGGGGTCTCGCCGCGCGCATGCATCCCCATATGGGTCGAGGGATGGAAGAAGTGGTCGCGGTCCCAGGCGGTGAGTTCGTTGCTTCTTTCGAGCATGGTCTTTCCTTTCATGAATTCGGAGCGTTTCCGCGAACCGCGAAGACACTCTATCCTGTTGTTTTCACGCAATTCCAGACGCAAAACCGCGAGGCAGTTTGCCGGAATTGCTCAGCTCAGGCAGCGGTGTCGATGCAGAGATATTTGAGCTCGGTGAAGGCCTCCATGCCATGGCGGGAGCCTTCCCGGCCGAGGCCCGATTGTTTCCATCCGCCGAAGGGGATCGGGCCGCCGGTGATCTTCACCCGATTGATTGCCACCATGCCGTATTCGAGGGCACGGGCGACACGCATCTGGCGGGCGCCGTTTTCGGTCACGATATAGGCGACGAGCCCGTATTCCGTGTCGTTCGCTCGCGCGACCACTTCGTCTTCGCTGTCGAAGGCGGTTACGGCCGCCACGGGGCCGAAGGTCTCCTCGCGCATGATCAGCGCGTCATCGGGTACATCCGCCAGAAGGGTCGGCTGGAAGAAGAGCGGTCCGGCGGCGTGGCGCCTGCCGCCTGCCGCAAGCCTGGCGCCGAGCTTCACTGCGTCCGCAACCTGTTCCTCGACCTTGGCGACTGCGCGTTCGTGCATCAGCGGACCGATGTCCGTGTCCGGCTCCATTCCGGAGCCGACCTTCAAGCCGGCAATTCGTGCGGCAAAAGCTTCCTGAAATGCCTCGAGAACCGGTCGCTCGACGTAGATCCGATTGGCAGCCAGGCAATCCTGTCCGGATGTGGCGAATTTCGCGGCGATCGCAATATCGGCAGCTTTCTCGATATTCGCATCCGCAAAGACGATCATGGGGGCGTGCCCGCCGAGCTCCATCACCAGGCGCTTCATCGTCGGGGCACATTGGGAGGCGATCAGGCGGCCGATTTCGGTAGAGCCGGTGAAGCTCATGGCGCGCACCCGCGCGTCCTCGCACATTCGTCCGACGATCGTTGCGGCTTTGCCGGTGACGACATTGAAGACGCCCGCGGGAAGGCCGGCACGCTCGCCGAGCTCGGCCAGGGCGAGAGCCGAAAGAGGGGTTTCGGACGAAGGGTGCGCCACGACGGTGCAGCCTGCCGCAAGGGCGGCGGCCACTTTCCGGGTGATCATCGCGGAAGGGAAATTCCAGGGCGTGACGATGCCGACGACGCCGAGCGCTTCGCGGCGCACGATCATTTCGGCCCCGGCAAGATGGCTTGTCACGCTTTCGGCATTGAGGCGCTTGCCTTCCTCGGCATACCACTCGACGAAGGATGCCGCGTAATCGATCTCACCGCGCGACTCGGCAAGTGGCTTGCCCTGTTCAAGGGTCATTAACAGGGCGAGATCGTCGCGGGCTTCGAGCATCAGGTCGTGCCATTTGCGCAGGATGGCGGCGCGCGCCTGCGGCAGCATGTTGCGCCAGGACCTGAATGCCTTTTCCGCCGCGTCGATCGCTTCGGCGGTCTGGGTTGCATCGAGCGAGGCGACGAAGGCGAGCGCAGCGCCGCTGGCCGGGTCGCTCACCTCCAGGCAGGTACCGTCCCGGCCGGCAACCCAGCGGCCGCCGACATAGGCCAGCTCCCGCAGCAATTGCCGGTCGTTCAGGTTTTTCAACGCGTCGTGAAAGGTTGTGCGCGCAAAGACGGCGGTCATATCGGTTCTCCTCGACTGTTGCGGGAAGAGTGCCATGGTTGTCGAGAGAGATTGTCCAATAGGCGGTGACGGGGGAGAGAGTTTGACCAAAGTGGGGGCAACGGGGAGAGAGATTGTCTACCTGGCGTTCCGATGCGGGTGGCTACATCCAGTGCCTATTCCTGGCCTGCCGGTGCCTGCGGTAACAGCGAGCCGAACGGCAGCACTGTTTCTTCCTTGACCGTCTTCGTGACGATGTAGGTGAAATAGCGGTCGATACCGAGTTCCCTTTCGAGCAGTCCGTCGACCAGCCGCTGATAGGCGTCGATGTCCGCGGTCATGATCTTGAGGATGTAGTCGACCCCGCCGCCGACCGACCAGCAGGCGACGATCTCGGGAATTGCGGCGATGGCGCGCTCGAAACGGTCGAAATCAGCCTGCCGGTGGTTGCCGAGCGTCACCTCCATCATGACGCTGGCGACCGGCGCCACGCGTCGCAGCGCAACGCGGGCGTGATAGCCGGTGACGATGCCGGCTTTCTCCAGCTTTCTGAGCCGCATCCAGCAGGGCGTCGGCGACAGGCCGGCCTTCTCGGCGAGCGCCAGCTTGGTGATACGCCCGTCGGCCTGGATCGCTTCGAGGATCCGCAGATCGATCGCATCGAGCTTCATAAAGAGGTCCTTCCGTCGGTAGTGGTCACGTCAAAGCCGGGAAATGACATTGGGTGCTCACTTTTACATTGTCAATTGAGCTGATTTTGATCACTGTTCAAATCATGACAAACTGGACGCCCGACACGACACTTCTGCGCCGCCCCGCCTATCTCTCTCTGGCGGACCAGTTCGCCCGCGCCATACAGGAAGGGAGACTCCCGAACGGCATGCGGCTGCCGACGCATCGCAAGCTCGCCGACGATCTGAAGCTCTCGGTGCAGACCGTGAGTCGCGCCTATGACGAGCTCATCCGGCGCGGCTTGATCTCCGGCGAGGTCGGACGCGGCAGCTTCGTACAGACGCGGCCGCGCGAGCCTGAGCCGCCCTATCTGCCGGAGCGCCTCGGCGAATTGATCGATCTTTCGATCTTGAAGCCCGTATGCGAGCAGTACCATCTGGAAAAGATGCGGCTGGGTTTTGCCTGGCTTGCCGAAAACCTGCCGCCGAGTTCCGCGCTTTCCTTCCGCCCGAACATGGTGTTCCCGCGTCACCGCAATGTCGCGGCCGAATGGCTCTTGCGCTGCGGGCTCGATGTTTCGCCGCTAAACATCAATCTGACGAACGGCGCCACTTCGGCCATGACCGTGGCGCTGATGAGTGTCGCGCCGCCCGGTTCGACGGTCGCGACGGAGGCCATCAGCCACCATACGCTCGTGCCGCTTTCGACCTATCTCGGCATCCACCTTCAGGGTCTCGCGATCGACGGCGACGGCATGATCCCGGATGCGCTTGACGAGGCCTGCCGCAAGGGCGTGATCCGCGCGGTTTTCCTGCAGCCCTCGGTAATCAACCCGACCGCGACCCTGATGAGCGCCGAGCGGCGGGCAGCGCTGGCGGAGGTGGCGCGCCGGCATGACATCGCCATCATCGAAAACGACATTCTGGGTCCCCTGGTGGAGGAACGTTTGCCCCCGGTCGCGGCACTGGCGCCGGAGCGAACGCTTTATGTGACGAGCTTCACCAAGATCACCGTGCCGGGCCTCCGGATCGGCTATCTGGTGGCCCCTGACCGCTACGTGGCCGCCGTCGCCAACCGGCATCTGGTTTCGAACTGGATGGCGACCCCCGCGATTGCAGAGATCGCAACACAATGGGTGAGCGACGGAACGGCGATCGAGCTCGTGAACTGGCAGCGCCGGGCGCTCGCCGCTCGCCACGCGATCGCCAAGGAAGTTCTGGCAAGCCTCGCCCACCACACCCATCCGCAGAGCCTGCATGTCTGGCTGCCGCTCCCCGAGGGGCACCAGGAAGATGCCTTCGTTTCGCAGGCGCGCTTGCGCGGGGTGGCAATTGCACCGGGTGCGTCCTTCCGAACGGCAGACAGCGGCTGGCATCCGGCGGTCAGGATTTCGCTCGGCTCGACCACCGAGCAGGAGCTGAAGTCCGGGCTCGGCATCGTCGCCTCTCTGGCGCTAGGGGAGCCTGAGGCGCTGCTGCTCGTCATTTGAGATGAATGCTCGGCTTTTGAGCAGCTTTCGAATAATTGTCATGATATTATTATTCGGATTGACATGATTTGGGAACCGGATCATCGTTAGGACATTAACGCATGGCGCCCAGCAGTGTGCAGCGGTTTGGAGCGACGCCATGCGCTTTAGTCTCAAAGGGAGAGGCGTGAATGTCCCAGCCGATCATTCGCATCGACAACATCGTCAAGCGATACGGTCCCCTGACCGTGCTCGACGGTCTGTCGATGGAGGTGATGCCGGGCGAGAAGCTGGCTCTCATCGGACCGTCCGGTTCGGGTAAGACGACCATCCTTCGCATTCTGATGACGCTCGAGACCATCAGCGACGGCTTCATCCAGGTCGACGGCGAGCAACTCTATCACATGAAGAAGGCAGGCAGCCTCGTCGCGGCGGACGAGCGGCATCTCCACAAGATGCGCGAGAAGATCGGCATGGTCTTCCAGCATTTCAACCTGTTTCCTCATAAATGCGTTCTCGACAACGTGACCCTGGCGCCGATGCTGACCAAGGGCATGGCGCGCGCTGCGGCGGAAAAGCGCGCGATGGAACTGCTCGACATGGTGGGCTTGGCCGACAAGGCCAAGAGCATGCCGGCACAGCTTTCCGGCGGGCAGAAGCAGCGTGTCGCGATCGCCCGGGCGCTGGCGCTCTCACCCAAGATCATGCTTTTCGACGAGGTCACCTCCGCGCTCGATCCCGAGCTCGTGGAGGAGGTCCTGAACGTCATGCGCAAGCTCGCGGCCGAGACGGACATGACCATGCTGCTCGTCACCCACGAGATGGGCTTTGCCCATGATTTTGCGGACCGGGTGCTTTTCTTCGACCGCGGCAAGATCGTGGAGGAAGGAAAACCCGAGGACATTTTCCGGCATCCCAAGCAGGAGCGCACACAGACGTTCCTGCGCAAGATCATAGCGGCAGGGCACCGCGTCTAAGCCTTACGGCCGACATTGCCTCAAAGAAAACATCGAGAGAACAGAGGAGTTGGGAACGATGAAACTGAGAGATTTGATGGCAATGGCGGCAGGCGCCACGGCATTGATGGCAGTTGCTGCGGCCACGCCGGCCGCGGCGGATGAGAACAAGCTCGAGGAGCTGAGAGAGCAGGGCTTCGCGCGCATCGCCATCGCCAACGAGCCGCCCTTTACCGCCGTCGGGGCCGACGGCAAGGTCTCCGGTGCAGCACCGGATGTCGCCCGCGAGATCTTCAAGCGTCTCGGCGTTGCCGACGTCGTCGCCTCCATTTCCGAATACGGCGCGATGATCCCGGGCCTCCAGGCCGGGCGCCATGACGCGATCACCGCCGGTCTCTTCATGAAGCCGGAACGCTGCGCCGCCGTCGCCTATTCGCAGCCGATCCTCTGCGACGCCGAGGCTTTCGCGCTGAAGAAGGGCAACCCGCTCGGGCTCAAGAGCTACAAGGACATCGCCGACAATCCGGATGCCAAGATAGGCGCACCGGGCGGCGGTACAGAGGAGAAGCTGGCGCTCGAAGCCGGCGTGCCGCGCGAGCGCGTCATCGTGGTGCCGGATGGCCAGAGCGGCCTGAAAATGCTGCAGGACGGCCGCATCGACGTTTACTCGCTGCCGGTCCTTTCGATCAACGATCTCGTCTCCAAGGCGAACGACCCGAACGTCGAGGTGCTGGCCCCCGTCGAGGGTGCGCCGGTCTATTGCGACGGCGCCGCCTTCAGGAAGGGCGACGAGGCGCTCCGCGACGCCTTCGATGTCGAACTCGCCAAGCTGAAGGAGTCGGGCGAATTCGCGAAGATCATCGAGCCCTATGGCTTCTCGGCCAAGGCTGCGATGTCGACCACCCGCGAAAAGCTCTGCGCCGCGAAATAAGCCCGGGCTGGGGCTTCCCGCCGCCTTCCATTCGCACCGCGCGGAGGAAGGCGGCGTGGGCGGCGGCAACCAAGCCGAAACTCTGACTGGAACAACGAAACGATGATCGACTGGTCCGGCTATATCGGATTGATCCTGCAGGGCGCCTGGGTGACCGTGCAGCTGACCCTCATGGGTTCGGCGCTCGCCGTCGTGGTTGCATTCGCTGCCGGCCTCGGGCGCCTCAGCCGGTTCATGGCCGTGCGCGCGCTTGCCACGACCTATATCGAGTTCTTCCGCGGCACCTCCATCTTCGTGCAGCTCTTCTGGGTCTATTTCGTATTGCCGTTCGCCGGCATAACGCTGACGCCGCTGCAGGCGGGCGTCCTCGCGCTCGGCCTCAATGTCGGCGCCTATGGAGCGGAGGTCGTGCGGGGCGCGGTAAAGGCGATCGGTCGCGAGCAGCGCGAGGCCTGCATCGCCCTCAACCTCACGCGCTTCCAGGCGATGCGCCACATCGTCCTGCCCCAGGCGCTGCCCCTGATGCTGCCGACCTTCGGTAATAACGCCATCGAGCTCCTGAAGGGAACGGCGGTCGTTTCGCTTATCTCGCTCAGCGACATGACGTTTCAGGCCCAGGTGGTCCGCGCCCAGACCGGCAGCACGCTGATCCCGTTCGCGACCATCCTGCTGCTTTACTTCGTCATGGCCTGGCTGATCTCGTTCGGCATGCGATGGCTCGAGAGGCGCGTTTCGCGCGGCCTCGACGGTGTGAGGGTCTGACTATGGAATGGGATTGGGAATTCGTCCGCCAGACCATGCCGACCCTCATCGAGGGGCTTAAGATCACGATCCTCGCGACGGCGCTCGGCTCGGTCGTCGCAGCGGTGATCGGCCTTGTCTTCGCCATCCTGCGGATGACCGCACCGCCTCCGATCGCGCGTGTCACGAGCTTTGCCGTCGAGTTCATCCGCGGCACGCCGCTGCTCGTGCAGCTCTACTTCATCTTCTATGTGCTTCCGGACATCGGAATCCGTCTGCCTGCGCTGGTCGCCGGTGTTATCGGTCTCGGCATCCACTACGGCACCTATGCCGCCGAGGTCTATCGTGCCGGCATCGAGAACGTGCCGCGCGGCCAATGGGAAGCGGCCAAGGCGACGAACCTTACGGTCCGGCAGACCTGGATACACGTGATCCTGCCGCAGGCGATCCCACCGATGATACCGGCGCTCGCCAATTACCTGATTGCCATGTTCAAGGAGACACCGCTGCTTTCGGCAATCACGGTGCTCGAACTGATGAATCAGGCGAAGAGCATCGCCAACAGCAATTATCGCTATATCGAGCCGATGACGCTGGTCGGCGTGTTCTTCCTGATAATGAGCCTGATCTCGGTCTTCTTCCTGCGCTGGCTGGAAGCGCGCTATTCCCGGGTGGAGGAGCGCTGATGAGAACCGCTGTCTCCCTCTCGCTGGCAGCGCGCAGGCCGCATCTCAACGACCGGCCGCTCGACAAGCGGATCGGCCTCGTCATCCTCGCCACGGACCATACGACGGAAGTCGATTTCCAGCGCATGGTCGCGTCGAACCGGATCGGGGTCTATGTCACGCGTATTCCCTATGCCAATCCGGTGACGCCGGAGAATCTGCGGGCGATGCAGCCGTCGCTCACCGAAGCGGCGGCCTTGATCCTGCCGGACGAGACCCTGGATGTGGTCATGTATTCCTGCACCTCGGCCTCCGTCGTCATCGGCGACGGGGAAGTGGCTGCGGCGATCAAGGCCGCGAAGCCGGAGGCGGCCGTGGTGACGCCGACGGCTGCCTCGGTCCAAGGCCTGCGTGCACTGGGCGCAAACAGGATTTCGGTGCTCACCCCTTACACGATCGAGACCAGCCGGCCCATGGCCGACTATTTCGCCGAGCGCGGCTTCGCCATCGACAGGTTTACCTGCCTGGGTCTCACCGACGACCGCGAGATGGCGCGCATCAGCCCGAAGGAGATCGTGGCCTTCGCAAAGGACGCGGCAGCGCCGGAGTCGGACGCGCTTTTCATTTCCTGCACTGCTGTTCGCGCGGCAGGCGTCATCGCCGAAATCGAGCAGGCGATCGGCAAGGCCGTCGTCAGCAGCAATTACGCCACCGCCTGGGCTTGCCTGCGCCTATGCGGCGATCGGGAAGCACGCCCGCAACTCGGGCGGCTGATGGAGCTGCCGTTCGAGGGAGAAAGGCCGTGAGCGCTTCTCTCCCCGTGACGATCGACGACATCGAGGTGGCGGCTCGGCGCATTTCCGGCCGTGTACTTACGACGCCGCTGGCAATGTCGGGCTCGTTGAGCGAGCTCTGCGGCGTGCCGGTCGGCTTGAAGCTCGAGCACCACCAGACGACCGGAAGCTTCAAGCTGCGCGGCGCGACCAATGCAGTGCTTTCGCTTTCTGCCGGCGACCGGGCGCTCGGCGTAATCGCGGCATCGACCGGCAATCATGGCCGGGCACTTGCCCATGCGGCAAAGGCGGAAGGCTCGGTCGCGACGATCTGCATGTCGCACCTGGTGCCCCTGAACAAGGTCTCCGAAATCAGGCGCCTCGGCGCCAATGTGCGGATCATAGGCAATTCCCAGGACGAGGCGCAGGAAGAAGTCGAACGGCTCGTTGCGGAAAATGGTCTCGTGATGGTGCCGCCGTTCGACCATCCGGCGATCGTCGCCGGGCAGGGGACGCTCGGACTAGAGGTCGTGGCGCAGATGCCGGACGTTGCCATGGTGCTTGTACCGGTGTCGGGTGGCGGACTGGCGGCCGGAGTGGCGGCAGCCGTCAAGGCGCGCAGACCGGCGACCCGTGTCATAGGCCTGACGATGGAGCGCGGCGCGGCGATGAAGGCGAGCTTCGCCGCCGGCGGACCCGTGCTCGTCGATGAGCAGCCGAGCCTTGCGGATTCGCTCGGCGGCGGCATCGGCCTCGACAACCGCGTCACATTCCGCATGTGCCGGGAGCTCCTCGACGACATCATCCTCCTGACGGAAGCCGAAATCGCCGCCGGCATGCGCCATGCCTATGCCGAAGAGCGCGAGATCGTCGAAGGCGCGGGCGCCGTCGGCATTGCGGCGCTTCTCGCCGGCAAGATCAAGGACATCGACGGGCCCATCGCGGTCATTCTCTCTGGGCGCAACGTCGACATGGACCTGCACCTGCGCGTGATTAACGGCGAAACGGACCCATTCCGCGAGGGGGCGGCATGACACGTATGAAGATACTGAGCGAGGCGGAATTGCGCGGCATCGTTCCGCTCGATCGCGAAGCGGTTGCATGCGTCGAGGATGCCTTTCGCGCTCTCGCCACCAAGACGGTGGCGATGCCACCGATCCTGAGGCTCGATATTCCGGAGCATCGCGGCGAGGTGGACGTCAAGACGGCCTATGTGCCGGGGCTCGACGGTTTTGCGATCAAGATAAGCCCGGGCTTCTTCGACAATCCGAAGATCGGCCTGCCGAGCACCAACGGCATGATGGTGCTTCTGTCCAGCAGAACCGGGCTGGTGCAGGCACTGCTGCTCGACAACGGCTATCTGACCGACGTGCGTACGGCGGCGGCGGGGGCGGTCGCGGCGAGACATCTGTCGCGGGAAGATTCCTCGGTGGCCGCGGTCTTCGGCGCCGGTATGCAGGCTAGGCTCCAGCTCGAAGCGCTGGCGCTCGTGCGCCCGATCCGGGAAGCGCGCATCTGGGCCCGCGATGCGGCCAAGGCTGAAGCGGCGGCCACTGCGCTTGCCGGAAAGCTCGGCTTTGCGGTGAAGGCTAAAACCGACCCGAGAGCGGCCATTACCGGCGCCGATATCATCGTTACCACGACGCCGTCCGAGACGCCGGTCCTCAAAGCCGATTGGCTCGAGCCGGGGCAGCACGTCACGGCCATGGGTTCGGACGCCGAACACAAGAACGAGGTCGATCCGCACGCGATCGCCCGTGCGACTTACGTCGCCGACAGCCTCAAACAGACGCGCAGGCTCGGCGAGCTGCACCACGCGATTGCCGCTCATCTCGTGTCGGCGGAGGCCGAGTTCCCGGAACTCGGCCAGGTGATCGCCGGGCTGAAACCCGGACGCACGCGCGCCGACGAGATCACCATTGCCGACCTGACCGGCACCGGCATCCAGGACACCGCCATCGCCACGCTTGCCTTGGGGCGGGCCAACGCGGCGGACGCAGGTACGACATTCGAAAGTTGAGACCGGCATCCCCTGGAACGGGGCCGGAAGAACGAGGGAAGAGACATGACCCAACCCAACCTCAAATTCTCCCTTGGGGAATATGAAGCGCGGCTTGCGAAGACACGAAAGGCGATGGAGGCGAAAGGCGTCGACCTCCTGATCGTGAGCGACCCTTCCAACATGGCCTGGCTCACCGGCTATGACGGCTGGTCCTTCTACGTGCATCAGGCGGTGATCGTGCCGCCTTCGGGCGAACCGATATGGTTCGGCCGCGGCCAGGATGCGAATGGCGCGAAGCTGACCTCCTATCTCGATCACAAGAATATCGTCGGCTATCCCGACCACTACGTGCAGTCGACCGAACGCCACCCGATGGATTATCTCTCGGGCATTCTCGCCGATCGCGGCTTTGGTTCGCTCAGCATCGGTGTCGAAATGGACAACTACTGGTTCTCCGCGGCCGCCTTCGCCTCGCTGCAGAAACACCTGCCCAATGCGCGCTTCAGCGACGCGACGGCGCTGGTGAACTGGCAGCGCGCGGTCAAGAGCGAGACCGAGATCAAATACATGCGCAACGCGGCGCGGATCGTCGAAGCCATGCATCAGCGCATCTTCGACAAGATCGAAGTGGGTATGCGCAAATGCGACCTGGTGGCGGAAATTTACGATGCGGGTACGCGCGGCGTCGACGGCATCGGCGGCGACTATCCGGCGATCGTCCCGCTTCTTCCTTCCGGCGTCGAGGCGTCCGCGCCGCATCTCACCTGGGACGACCGGCCGATGAAGCGGGGCGAGGGCACCTTCTTCGAAATCGCCGGCTGCTACAACCGCTATCACGTGCCGCTGTCGCGCACGGTGTTCCTGGGCAAGCCGACCCAGGCCTTCCTGGAGGCCGAGAAGGCGACCATCGAGGGCATGGAGGCGGGCCTCGCCGTCGCGAAGCCCGGCAACACCTGCGAGGACATCGCGAACGCCTTCTTTGCCGTGCTGAAGAAATACGGGATCGTCAAGGACAACCGCACGGGCTACCCGATCGGTCTTTCCTATCCGCCGGATTGGGGCGAGCGCACGATGAGCCTGCGTCCGGGCGACAAGACGGAACTGAAGCCGGGGATGACATTCCACTTCATGACGGGGCTCTGGCTCGCGGACATGGGCTTCGAAACCACCGAGAGCATTCTCATCACCGAGAGCGGTGTCGAGTGCCTCGCCTCCGTGCCGCGCAAGCTGATGGTCAAGGACTGAGAGCATGAGGGAGCACCACTTGCGGCCCTCGCCGATCAGCGCGACGGTCGATTTCGAAGCCGATGGCGTCCAGCACGGCTTCCTGCGCCTTCCCTATAGTCGCGATGATTCCGCCTGGGGTTCGGTGATGATTCCGATCACCGTGGTCAAAAACGGGGAGGGCCCGACCGCCCTCCTCACGGGCGGCAATCACGGCGATGAGTACGAGGGGCCGATCGCGCTCTTCGATCTTGCCCGCAATCTGGATGCGGCCGACGTCGAGGGAAGGGTGATCATCGTGCCGGCGATGAACTACCCTGCCTTCCAGGCGCAGACGCGGACGTCGCCGATCGACAAGGGCAACATGAACCGCAGCTTCCCGGGGAGGCCGGATGGAACTGTCACCGAGAAGATCGCCGATTACTTCCAGCGTGTCCTGCTGCCGCTCGCCGACATCGTGCTCGATTTCCATTCGGGCGGAAAGACGCTCGACTTCCTGCCCTTCTGCGCGGCGCACATCCTGCCCGACAAGGCGCAGGAGGCGAAAGCTTTCGACTTCGTCCGGGCGTTCGGGGCGCCATATTCCATGAAGATGCTGGAGATCGACGCGGTCGGAATGTACGACACCGCGGCCGAGGAGATGGGCAAGATCTTCATCACGACGGAGCTCGGCGGTGGCGGTTCGGCGACCGCCCGGACCGCTTCGGTCGCAAAGCGCGGTGTGGCGAACGTGCTGAGGCATGCCGGGATACTCAAGGGCGAGATCGAGGCGGAATCCACCAAATGGCTGGATATGCCGAGCGACGATTGTTTCGCTTTCGCGGAGGATGGCGGTCTCGTCGAGTTCCTCATCGACCTTGGAGAAGCGGTCGAACGCGGCGCGGTGATCGCGCTTATCTATCCGATCGGACGTACGGGCGTGGAACCGATCGAGGTTCGAGCCAGGATGGATGGCGTTCTGGTGGCCCGGCATAACCCCGGGCTGATCAAGTCGGGCGACTGCTGCGCAGTCCTGGGTGTCGAGGTCTAGAGTTAGCCCGGAATCGCACGACTTCTTGCAAGGGACCCGTCGCCGGACTTGCTCCGGGCGGCGGGTCTTTGCCTATTTGCGAAGCGCAAATGTGGCCTGCACGATAATTGGGCATGGCGTGGCGGCCGGCCCAATATTTGACCAAGCCTAGCGAGCCGCATGAAAGCCGCGCCGGTTAATCACTTGAATTCTCTCCCCCTTTCCGGGTCTTTCGGTTTGGCACGCGGCTTGCATCCATTCTTTTGAGCCCGAGCAAACCACCGGTGGCGTCCAATGTCGCGCGCCATGAGCAAGGTTGCTGGAGAGGATCGACGCGCCCGTTTGGGTGAGCGCGATGCATGCTCGCGGCTGTTCCCCATGATCAACGACGCGTATCGCGCGAGGGTATCGCGCAGGGAGATATCATGTCCGCTCTTCACCAGACACAGTCGACCTATAAGGGCGCACCAGGACGCGCTTTGTGGGTCTCAACGGGTGCATTTACGGTCTGTTTCGCCATATGGACCATTTTTTCGATCATCGGCGTGCGCATAAAGGATGAACTCGGCCTGAGCGAAGCCGAGTTCGGGCTCCTGATCGGCATGCCGATCCTGACCGGCTCGCTCGTCCGCATCGTGCTGGGCATCTGGACCAGCCGCTATGGCGGCCGCCTCGTCTACACGCTCACCATGCTGGCGGCAGCACTCGCCACCTTCCTGCTCGCTTATGCCACGACCTATCCGCAGATGCTCCTCGCAGGGCTGGGCGTCGGTCTGGCGGGAGGCTCTTTTGCCGTGGGGGTCGCCTATGTTTCTCCTTTCTTTCCACCGGAAAAACAGGGCACGGCTCTCGGGATTTTCGGTGCCGGCAACGTCGGCGCAGCGGTCACGAAATTTCTGGCGCCATTCGTTCTCGTCGCCTTCGGCTGGCAGGCCGTCGCGGAGGTCTGGGCGGCTGCGCTTCTCGTCACCGCGGTTGTCTTCTGGTTCTCGACGGAAGACGATCCGCAATTCCGCGCCCGCCGCGATGTTGGTGCACCAAGGAAGAGCTTCCTGAGTGAATTCGAGCCACTCAAGAACATTCAGGTCTGGCGCTTCTCACTCTACTACTTCTTTGCCTTCGGGGGCTTCGTGGCGCTCGCGCTCTGGCTGCCGCGCTATCTCGTCGGCGTCTACGGTTTCGACATCGAGACCGCCGGCATGATCGCCGCCGCCTATTCCATTCCCGGCAGCATCTTCCGCGCCTATGGCGGCGCTTTGTCGGACAAGCTCGGCGCCCGCAAGATCATGTATGCCATGTTCGCCGTGTCTGCCGTCGCAACTGCCATTCTGTCGATACCTGCAGGCGCGGCCGGCGGTGCGATGCCGATCCTGGTGACCCCGATCGTCTTCGTCGTCGTGACCTTCGTGCTCGGCTTCGTCATGAGCCTCGGCAAGGCGGCGGTCTACAAGCACATACCCGTCTATTATCCCTCCCATGTGGGCGCCGTCGGCGGCATCGTCGGCATGATGGGCGGCCTCGGCGGCTTCGTCCTGCCGATCGCCTTCGGCTTCCTCAAGGATGTGACCGGCCTTTGGTCCAGTTGCTTCATGCTGCTCTTCGTCATCGTAGCCGTCTCCATGGTCTGGATGAACGTCTCGATCCGGCAGATCAAGCGCGAGGCCGACCGAGGTCTCCCGGCCGGCGCGCTCGCGCGATAGCCGTGCGGATCGACGCTCCGCCGGCCGTCGTGGTCCGTGGATCCATGCGTCGCGATACTTCCCTGCAGGGACTGCCAAATCCCTGCCGACTGCCCGGCCATTCAGTGCCGGGCATTTTTGATTGGAGGGCGAAACTTTGTCGTGAAGCGGCTTAGCGATGACCGTTGACTCGACCGCAAGCATGAGTAATGTGTAGTGAATTGGTATGACCACTTGGCCACCTGGCCGCAGGTCGCCTCAACGGGGATCATGATGTTCTCTGCCGTGGAATCGCGTCGCCTCTATCGCCAGGTCGCGGATCAGATGCGAGCCCTGATCGAACGGGGCGAATTGGCGCACGGGTCGCGGCTTCCGGCGGAGCGCGAGCTGGCGCAGATGTTCGGCGTTTCGCGGCCCACCATCCGAGAAGCACTGATAGTCCTCGAAGTGGAAGGCTTCATCGACATCCGCATGGGTTCGGGCATCTATGTGACCGCGCGTCCGGCGCCGGCGGCGGATGCGCCGCCCGAGGATTTCGAAGGTCCCTTCGAATTGTTGCGGGCCAGGGCAGTGGTCGAATGCGCCATCGCCGAGGAAGCGGCTCGGCTGGCACGCCCGGAGCATATTTCCGTTCTCGACGACAATCTGGCCCGGATGGCCGCCGCACTCGAGGATCGCCGCCTCGCGCTTGGGATCGATCGCGAATTTCACGTCATCGTTTCGAGCATCATCGCCAATCAGACGCTGAACCGTTTCGTCGGCAGCATCCACGACATGCGCATGACGCCCTATTTCGAAAAGCTCGCGAGCTATTTCGAAAACACCGAGACCTGGCGGGCCGCCATGGAGGAGCATCGCGTCATCCGCGACGCGATCGCGGCTGCGGATCCCGCCGCCGCGCGCGCAGCCATGCGGGCGCATCTCGACCAGTCTCAGCTTCGCCTGTCCGCGAGCTTCGATGAGGAGCCGTCAGACAGCACGATCCCCGCCGCGTGGAGGCGCGTCGGGCGGTAATCCACACAGCGACGACTTCACTTTGGGAGGAGGAAAAAGATGACGATCAGACTGTTGACGCTACTCGGGGCCACCGCGACCATTCTGGCATCGGCCCTGTCGGCTCATGCTCAGACGGCGCTCAAATGGGCCCATGTCTACGAAACGTCGGAGCCGTTCCATACCGAGTCCGTCTGGGCGGCGGAAGAGATCGCCAAGCGCACCGAAGGGCGTTACAAGATCGATGTGTTCCCGGCGTCGCAGCTCGGCAAGGAAGCGGATATCAATCAGGGCCTGAAGCTCGGCACCGTCGATATCATCATTTCGGGCTCGAGTTTCGCCGCCCGCGATCATGCGCCGATCGGTGTCACCTATTTCCCCTATATCTTCCGCGACCCCGCCCATATGATCGCCTATACCAAGAGCGACGTATTCAAGCGCCTGGCCGCGGGATATGAGGAGGCTTCGGGCAACCACATCACGGCCGTCACCTACTATGGTACGCGCCACACCACATCGAACAGGCCGATCGCCAAATGCGCCGACATGCAGGGCCTGAAGATGCGTGTTCCGGACGTTCCGGCCTATCTCGCCATGCCGCGGGCCTGCGGGGCCAACACCACACCGATCGCCTTTGCCGAGGTCTATCTCGCGCTTCAGAACGGCACCGTCGAGGCTCAGGAAAATCCGCTGACGACGATCGAAGCGAAGAAGTTCTTCGAAGTGCAGAAGCATATCGTTCTGACGGGCCACATCGTCGATCATCTGAACACGGTCGTTTCGAAGAACCTCTGGTCGCAGCTCTCCGATGCCGACAAGCAGATCTTCACCGAGGTGATGCAGGAGGCGGCCGTGCGTGCCACCAAGATCATCGAAGAGCGCGAGAAGAAGCTCGTCGCCACCTTCAAGGAGCGTGGCATCGAAGTGACCGAGGTCGATAGGGCCGACTTCGAGAAGACCGTCAATGAAAAGGTGAAGCTCGAAGACTTCGGCTACAACAAGGAAGACTGGGAGGCCATCCGCGCCATCAAGTGAACCGCTCTCGCCGGCTCGCCTTCCATGGCGGGCCGGCGTTTCGTTTTTCCAGAAGCCGGATGATGCCATGTCCCAGGAAGTCCATTTGCAAACGACGCCGGAAGAAATCGCGCATGCCTTCGAGGAGGCCCCGCCAGCCGCGGATCTTTCCAACTATGCCTTCGAGGATTGGGTGACGCTCGCCGTCTTCTGGCTGATGACCGGATGCGTGTTCCTGCAATTCTTCACGCGTTACGTGCTCAACGACTCCTATGCCTGGACTGAGGAGATCGCCACGAACTGCCTGATCGGCGTCGTGTTTCTGGGCTCCGTGATGTGCGTGCGCCTGTCGCGTCACATCCAGGTCGACGTGCTCTATCATTATCTGCCGCTAACCGTCGCCCGTGCCCTGGCAATCTTCGTTGATCTGGTGCGCATCGTCTTCTTCGCCTATGCCTGCTGGCTGATGTGGCGCTACGTGGCGATCGTCGCCCACGAACGTATGGTCACCGTCGACCTGCCGCGCAACATCGTCTTCTACAGCGTGATGGCCGGTTTCGTGCTGATGCTGATCCGCTCCATCCAGGTCTTCGTGGCCAATCAGCGCCGCGGCTATTCGGTTCTCGAAAAGCCCGAGGAATTCCACAAGGTCGAGGACTGATCCCCATGCTCCTGCTCGTCGGTTCCTTTCTCGTTCTCATGCTGGTCGGCGTTCCCGTCGCCATCTCCATGGCCGCAGCGTCGGTCCTCTATCTGGTCTCCTACAATGTCGCTCCCGACATCATCGCCGCTCAGCGGATGATTGCCGGCGTCGAAAGCTTTCCGCTGCTTGCGGTGCCCTTTTTCATCCTGGCCGGCAACCTCATGAACTCCGCCGGCGTCACCGGCCGTATCTATTCCTTCGCGGTCGCCCTGGTCGGCTGGATGAAGGGCGGGCTGGCACAGGTCAACATCGTCGGCTCGGTGATCTTCTCCGGCATGTCGGGCACCGCGCTTGCGGACGCCGCCGGCATCGGCACGATCGAGATCAAGGCGATGAAGGACCACGGCTACCCGGTCGATGCGGCGGTCGGCGTTACCGCCGCTTCGGCGACGCTTGGACCCATCTTCCCGCCGTCGCTTCCCTTCGTGATCTACGGCATGATGGCGAACGTCTCCATCGGCGCGCTGTTCATGGCCGGTGTCGTTCCGGGCGTGGTCATGACGGTGCTGATGATGCTGACAGTGGCGATCTTCGCCTATAAGCGCGGCTGGGGCTCGGATACGCCTTTCGAAATGAAGCGGCTGCTTGCGGCCTCGCTCGAGGTCGTCGTCGTGCTTGCCGTTCCGCTTTTCATCTATCTTCTGATGGCGGCCGGACTGTCGATGAACCTTGCGGTCGGCATCGCGCTCGTGGTGCTGCTTGCCCTCGACTGGTATTTCGACTTTTCCGCCGTCATGGCGCTGATGACGCCCATCATTCTGATCGGCGGCATGACCATGGGGTGGTTCACGCCGACGGAAGCGGCCGTCGCCGCCGTGATCTGGTCGCTGTTCCTGGGCCTGGTACGCTACCGCACGATGACGATGTCGACGCTCGCCCGGGCGACCTTCGACACGATCGAGACGACGGCCTCGGTGCTCTTCATCGTCACGGCGGCGTCGATCTTCGCATGGCTCCTGACGGTCAGTCAGGCGGCGCAGATGCTCTCCGGGGCGATCCTGACGATCACCGACAACAAATGGGTTTTCCTCATCCTGGTGAACCTTCTGATGCTCTTCGTCGGCTGTTTTCTCGATACGATCGCGGCAATCACCATATTGGTGCCCATCCTTCTGCCATTGACCGCCCAGTTCGGAATCGATCCGGTGCATTTCGGTCTGATCATGACGCTCAACCTGATGATCGGCCTGCTTCACCCGCCGCTCGGCATGGTGCTTTTCGTGCTGTCGCGGGTGGCGAAGCTCTCGGTCGAGCGGACGACGATGGCGATCCTGCCGTGGCTCGTGCCGCTGTTCATCGCCCTCATTCTGATCACCTTCGTTCCGGCCGTCGTATTGTGGCTGCCGCAATCGGTGGGCCTGATCCGCTGATGTCGGGAGCACCCATGCGCACGCGCCTCGCACTCCTTTACGGCCCACGCGATCTTCGGCTGGAAGTCGCCGACGTTCCCGCCCCGGGGGATGGCGAGGTGCTGTTGAAGATGGCCGCCGGCGGCATCTGCGGCTCGGATCTTCACTATTACCAGGACGGGGGCTTCGGGCCCGTCCGGGTTCGTGAGCCGATCATACCGGGCCATGAGGCCTCGGGCCGCGTCGCGGCGCTCGGGGCCGGCGTCTCCGGTCCCGCTATCGGAGATCTGGTGGCGGTCAATCCGAGCCAGCCATGCGGAACCTGCCGCTTTTGCGGGGAAGGCCTCCCCGTCCACTGCCTCGACATGCGTTTCCTGGGCAGTGCAATGCGTCTCCCCCACACGCAGGGCATGTTCCGCGACTGGCTGGTGGTTCCGGCCGTCCAATGTCATCCCGCGGGCTCGCTGGTCGGCCCCGGCGAGGCAGCCTGCGCCGAGCCGCTGGCAGTCTGTCTTCACGCGGTCGCCCAGGCCGGCGAAATCAGGGGAAAGAAGGTGCTCGTCACGGGAGCGGGGCCGATCGGTGCGCTTGTGGTGGCGGCGGCGCGCCATGCGGGGGCAGATGAGATCGTCGTGACGGATCTGGCCGATGCGGCACTCGCCAGGGCGAAGGCCATGGGCGCGACCCGCACCGTCAATGTCCGTCGCGATCCGGCCGGGCTTGCCGCCTACGAGACCGACAAGGGCCAGTTCCACGTGGCGTTCGAATGCTCGGCCGCCGAACCGGCACTGCGCAGCGCCGTCGCGGCGGTTCGGCCGCGCGGCACGATCGTGCAGGTCGGAGTGACGGGCGACATCAACCTGCCGCTTCATGCGCTGGTCGGCAAGGAGTTGCGGCTCGTCGGATCACAGCGGTTCCACGGGGAGTTCGCCCTTGCGGTCGCGCTCATCTCGGATCGTCGGATCGACGTGCGGCAGATCATTTCCCATCAGTTTCCGGTCGACGAGGCGGTTCGAGCCTTCGAGCAGGCCGGCGATCGATCCGCTGCATGCAAGGTGCAGCTGACATTTCTTTCCTAAGGAGTTCACATGCGACATACATGGCGTTGGTTCGGGCCGGTGGACCGGGTGAGCGTTCAAGACGCGGCGCAGGCCGGTGCGCACGGGATCGTCAGCGCGCTGCATCATATTCCGACCGGCGACGTCTGGCCCGTCGACGAGATCGGCAAGAGGCAGGAGGAGGTCCGCGCAGGCGGCCTGGAGTGGGAGGTGGTGGAAAGCGTTCCCGTTTCCGAGTGCATCAAGACGCAGACCGGTCCCTGGCGCGAACACGTCGCAAATTGGCAGGAAACGCTGCGCCGTCTTTCAGCCGCCGGCATACGAACCGTTTGCTACAATTTCATGCCGGTGCTCGACTGGACCCGTACCGATCTGCGCTGGACCGCCCGCCACGGCGCCAAGGCGATGCGCTTCGATCGGATCGACTTTGCAGCCTTCGACATCCATCTCCTTGAGCGGCCGGGCGCCCACGAGGACTACGACACGGCGACGCGCGAGGCAGCCGAGCGGCGGTATCGTGAAATGACGGAGGAGCGGCGGCTCGCGCTCTCCCGCAATATCGGCGCGGGGCTCCCCGGCTCCGCCGACGGCTACAGTCTGCCGCAGCTTCGGGAGCATCTACGCACCTATGACGGCGTCAGCCGCGAAAAACTGCAGCGTCACCTGGTAGAATTCCTCGCGGAGGTGACGCCGGTGGCGGAACGGGCGGGCATCAACATCTGTGCCCATCCTGACGATCCGCCCTGGGCGCTGCTCGGCCTGCCGCGCATTCTCTCGAACGCCGAGGACTACGCCTTCATGTTGCGGGAGGTCGACAGCCTCGCCAATGGCGTCACCCTCTGCACGGGTTCTCTCGGCGCCCTTGCCGCCAACGATCTGCCGGCCATGGCTCGCCAGTTCGCGTCTCGCATTCATTTCGTCCACCTGCGCAACGTCCTTCGCGAGGAGGAACGGACACCCTGTTCCTTCTACGAGGACGAGCATCTGGAGGGCGACACGGACATGGTGGCCGTCATTGCCGAACTGCTCAAGGAAGAGCAGCGGCGGCGCGCCGCCGGACGGGCGGACCACCAGATTCCGATGCGACCGGATCACGGGCAGGAGATTCTCGACGACCTCTCCCGTGGGGCCCAGCCCGGCTATCCGGCGATCGGCCGATTGAAGGGGCTTGCAGAATTGCGCGGCATAGAGCGTGCTCTCTCGCACGCGACCTATGGACTGTCTGCCGCGACTCGTTAATGCTTACGCCCGCAGCGTCCGGCACCGATCCATCGTGACAAGATGGATCGGCCGTCGCGGCGTGTCTTTAGCCGACTTCGATAACTAGTCATCTTTCCGCCGGAATCACGCAAATTAACTCACTGCAGTCGTGCGCCATTGACCGCGACACGTTCCGCGATAATTTTTCTGGCAATGGCAGGATTGGAAACGGCAATTGACACGCATCGAAGATAGCGAACTGTAGCCTCAGGGGCTTGCTCGAGCGACACGGAATGGAAGGAAAGGCGAGGATGCCGGACGGCGATACGACACTGCCTGCTTCATCTTCCGTCGAGGCCGACTTTTTCGCCCGTTCCGACGAACTTGTCTCGCTTTATGACGAGAGTTTTCAACTCGTCGAATGCACGCCGCGGCACAGACAGACCTATGCCGTCGATACTCTCGTCGAGACGTCCCTTTGGCACATCTATCCGGAGCTGCTGGCGCCCGGGCCGAAGTCCGCCGTCGAATTCGTCATTGCAAGTGGATTGCCGCGAACCGTCGAGATCGCCCATGCATCGACCGGGAGCCGACGCACGCTCGTCATTTTCCGCAGTGCGCGCGGCATCGGCGTCGTCGAGGCTGAAAGCAGTTCCACCTACCGCGAAACGTTCAGTCAGAGCGAGAGCGATCGTGCTCTTCTCCTGCATCAGGCAACCCATGACGTCCTCACCGGGTTGCCTAACCGGCGGCAGTTCAGCGATCAGCTGCGAGGCGCATTGCCTGTGCCCAATGGCGCCCGATTGGCGCTCATGCAGATCGATCTGGACGACTTCAAGCCGATCAACGACACATTGGGGCACGGGGCAGGCGATGCCGTTCTCAAGATGGCGGCGGACCGGATCAGGAGCGTCCTGAGGGATCGGGAATTTGCGTACCGTCTGGCCGGGGACGAGTTCGCCGTCATTCAGTGGAGAGCCGATCAGCCGAGCGAGGCAGAACGTCTGGCAGAAGCACTGATCAACGCCTTCAAGGAACCGTTCACGGTCGAGGGTATCAACGTTTTCGTCGGAGCAAGCGTCGGAATTGCCGTCGCGCCGGCGGACGGCAACGAGGTCGAGCAGCTGATGAAAGCTGCCGATATCGCGCTTTATGCTGCGAAGAAGGACGGTCGGGGCCGGTCAAGTACGTTCACCCGCTCGATGCTCATCGTGCTGGAACAAAGGGAAATGTTGCGCCGAAGCCTGCGCACCGCCCTTCAGGAGGGGCAGTTCTTCCTGGAATATCAGCCATTGGTGAAGCCCTCCGCGTCGGTCGTCGGCTTCGAAGCCCTTTTGCGGTGGCGTCACCCGCTGGTCGGCATCATCCCGCCGAGTGTCTTCATTCCGATGGCGGAAGCCGACGGTTTGATGAGCGACATCGGGCGTTGGCTCCTGGAGCGGGCGTGCCGCGCAGCCATGGACTGGCCGCCCCACTTCACGATCGCCGTCAATCTCTCTCCCGCCGAATTCCTTCACGAGGGGCTTACGGACCGCGTGGCCCAGACGCTCGACCTGGTCGGCATGCGCGCAGACCGCCTCGAGCTCGAAATCACCGAGTCGGTGCTTCTGGAGCGTACGATCAACAACCTCGATACGCTCAATACCTTGAACGTGCTGGGTGTGCAGATTTCGCTCGATGATTTCGGCACCTTCTATTCGTCGCTGAGCTACCTGAAGAATTTCCCCTTCGACACGATCAAGATCGACCAATATTTCATCAGGGACCTAGAAAGGGACGAGAAGAGCCAGACGATCGTGCGCTCCATTATCGCGCTCGCCCACGGCCTTAGCATGGATGTTACCGCCGAAGGAGTGGAGACCGCGGAGCAGGCAGCTTGGCTCCGGAAAGAAGGCTGCGACCGCCTGCAGGGATATTTTCTAGGCGTGCCGATGCGCGCGGAAGCGATAGCCGACTTTATCCGCAAAACGCCGGCCATCCCCGCGGCAGGTCTTCAACGAACATGAGCGGGTCAATGCCGGGAATTATTTCGGGCAGTCTTTGAATTTTGCGTCGCTATTTTGCGTAACGGAGGAAGCCGCATGCACGGAGCCGAGAACCAGCCCACGGAAGCCGCTTTCGAGCCCTTGCTCCAGTTCGAGATGGAAATGGGCGCCTTTCTTTCCGATTGGAACCATTGCGATCAGCTCTCGACCTTTATGGCGCGAATGATAAGTCACAATCGCACTGATCCCGTTCGCCACTCGAATTTCTTCTCGTCCGCCCTGAACGAGCTCCTCGAGGTCTCGTTTCGCAGCGGCTCGCCCGACGGCCGGATCGGGTGTGCGGTTTATCGATGGGGGCCGACGGAACGGGTGGAGCTTACGTTCCCGTGCCCGCCCGGTCAGAGGCAGTTTTATCGCGAGGCCGTGTCGAAGACCCGCGACGGCGACGCCCATGCGCGCTACCTTGATTCCATCTCCACCGATCTCGCACCGAGTCGCGAGGCCGTTCTTCTGGACTTGTCGATCAATTTCGATGCCAACGTCCGGCTCGATGAAAGCGATCCGCCATCGATCACGCTTGTCGTGGATCTGCCTCTTGAAGGAGTGGTGAGGTGAGTACGACAGCGTTTGCAGTTCCCTTCAAGGCGGAATTCGACCCGAACAGCCAGGAATTCGCTATTTCCGGGGTGGTGCGGCCGCGCTCGGCCGACGAGATTGCCGCAACCATATCGATGCTCAAAGGCGCAATCGAAGAGGTGCGGGGTGTTCTCTACGTGAACGTCAAGCGCCTGGTACAGATGAACAACACGGCCTACCACGCCTTCGCGCGCGTCCTTCTCGATGCCTGTCGAACGCGGTCGGACATTCGCTTCGTCGTCGTGACCTCGAGCGTCGTGGGCTGGACCGAGCGCATGTTCGCCCATTTGAACAAGATCGAGCCTCAAGTGACCGTCGAGGTCTACGACTCGAAGTTCTACCCCGGGCAGAGTTTCGTGGAAAACACGAGCTTCATCCCGATCCTGCGCACGCAAACGAAAATGACCTGGCGCCACGAGCGCGCCATCCTCCCGCGTCACGGCCTGCGCCCGGGCATGACGATGGCGGACATATGTTGCGGTATCGGCGACTTCGCCATGCTGGCCCGAAAGGAGTTCCAGCCGGCCCGCATCGTCGCGCTCGACCATTCGAAGGCGAGCCTCGCCTATGCGCGCGACGTGGCATCCGGCTTCGGCGTAACGGACATCGAATATACCTATGGCGATGCCTCCGAGATGCTGCTCGAAGATAGCCAGTTCGACTTCGTCACCTGCCGCCATTCGCTGCAGATATTCAACCAGCCGGACGTGCTCCTGAAGGAACTCTTCCGCATCTGCAAGCCGGGCGGACGGGTCTATATAACCAACGAGAAAAATTCGCACTGTCTCGGCGAGCCGCGCGCGCAGAGCATTCAATGGACCTACAACGAGGTCGCGAAGCTATTCAGCCATTTCGAGATGGATGTGGAGCTCGGACCGAAGAGCAAGCGCTATCTTGTCGATGCCGGCTTTGACGATATCATCGTCGAATCGTTCATGGTCACCAATCTCGACGGAGACCCTCACGACTTCGCCGATATCATCGCCGCCTGGGAGAACGTCTATGCCGGTGAAATGGCCGTAAAGCGCGGCGACCCGCCCGAGTTCATCGATCGTTTCCGCCAGGGTTTCCGGGACCATATTTTTGCGGCTCTCCATCCCAAGGGTTACGCGGGCTGGCCGATCTGGGCCGCCTCGGGGCGCAAGCCGCTATGAGCTTACTCGGGGAAAACGCCGCGCGTCTGGGTTTGCGGTCGTTCCGCGCCAAATTCGTCCTCGTCGTCGGGACCGCGGTGCTCTTCGATCTGCTCGTCACCGGCGGTCTTGCGCTCTGGAATGTGCAGAGGCTTTCGCGCGATGCGGCGGCCGAAGTCGGCCGCGGCCTGGAGGAAGCCAACCAAGACTATATCCGCTCCTATGCGGAATCGACGGCTGCCCGCGTCAACCTGCTGCTCAGCCAGGTCCACTCCGATGTGGGCACATTGGCGGGGGTACTCCAGGAGCAGATCGATCGGCCGGTGAGGAAATCGCAAGTCGGTGAAGCAATGGCGCGCGGCGCGCCGGGAAGCGTGACGGTCACGTACGATCAGAAAGGCGGATGGGCGCAGAACCTGCCCGGCCCTCCGTCGGTCGTCAGCGTCTGGGGCTATCTTCTCGACCAGAACCAAGTTCCGCTTCCCGACGTGCAGACGGACATCGAGAACAGCGCGGTTCTGGATCTTGTCGCGCCGAGCCTGCTCGCGAATGGTCAGTCGAAACTGCAGATGTATTATATCGGCCCTAGAGAGCGACCGATATTCAGGACGGCGCCCTATACGGACCAGGCGCAGACCTTCGACAGGCTCTACCCGGGACATAATTCGGCGGAATTCTGGTCCTTTTTCTTCCCGGGACTTTACGAATCCTGGGAGCAATGGGCACGTGATCCGAAGTCACGTCCGGTGAATGGCGACATCACCCGAACCGCGCCCTACACCGATGCGATTACCGGCAAGCTCATCGTCAGTTTCTTCCAGCCGCTGTGGTCGCGCGACCGCAGCCGTGTTCTTGGCGCTGCCGGCGCGGACATCACGCTCGATCAGCTGGCCGAGATCGTCGAGAACGTCAAGGTGGCCGAAACCGGTTTCGGGTTTCTGACGATGTCGGACGGCAACGTCGTCGCCATCAATCCGGTCGGGGAAAGAGTTATCGGCCTTCAGTCGTCGAGCGATACGACTAGCCAGGGCGTCACCGGCCTCGATCGCTCGTTGCGCAACAGCGCGCAGGCCGCTATTGCCAAACTGCCCTTGGGCCAGGATGGGCTGTTGCAGCATGTCCTCCTAGACGAAAAAGGCGAAAAGGTGCCTTATCTGGTCGTCCTGAAACAGTTGCAGCCGACCAACCTCTGGGCATCCGGCCCGGTCCGCCGTGAAGCGATGCTGCTCGGCATCGCCGTGCCGGAACGGGAAATCTACGCTTCGTTGTTTGCCGCCCAGGCCGGCATTACGGAGGCGACGAACAGGATATTGATCTATCAGGTCCTGGCGCTGCTTGTATCCCTGTTCTTCGTCATTGCCGCCGTCTTCGCCATATCCAAGCGGATCACCGGCGGCATAAGCGCGCTTGCCAATGCCGCCAAGCGCATCGAGGCCAAGGACTATTCGGTGCGGGTCGACATTCCGACGCGCGACGAGGTCGGCGAGGCCGGCGCAGCCTTCAACCGTATGGCGGAAGAAATCAGCTTCCACACCGAAAACCTCGAGCAGCTGGTCGAGGACCGAACGAAGGAGATTGAAGAGGCGAACCTGCAGATATCAGCGCTGAACGAGCAGTTGCGCAGCGAGAACCTGCGTCTCGGCGCAGAACTCGCCGTCGCCCGCCGTATCCAGATGATGGTCCTGCCGAAGGCTGGCGAGCTCGAGGAAATCGCCGAGCTGGAGATCGCCGCCTATATGCGGCCCGCCGACGAGGTCGGCGGCGACTATTACGACGTTCTGAAGGACGGAAAGCGGTTGAAGATCGGGATCGGCGACGTGACGGGGCATGGCCTCGAGAGCGGCGTGCTGATGCTGATGGTTCAATCCGTAGCCCGCGCATTGCAGGAAGTGGGCGAGATGGAGCCGGCGCAGTTTCTCAACCGCGTGAACCGGGCAATCTACAAGAATCTCGTCAGGACCAGTACCAACAAGCATCTCTCCCTGGCTTTCCTCGATTATGACGGCGCAAGGCTGACGCTTTCCGGCCAGCACGAGGAGTTGATCGTCATCAGAGATCTGGAGCAGGTGGAGCGCATCGATACGATCGATCTCGGGCTGCCGATCGGGTTGGAGCCGGATATCTCCCCCTTCGTCGCAACGCGCGAAATCTCCTTCGGTCGCGGCGACATGATCATCCTGCATACCGATGGCGTAACCGAGGCGGAGAGTGGAAGCGGTGAGCTCTTCGGTATCGAAAGGCTCTGCGAAAGCGCGCGGTGCCGCTATGGCAGCAGCGCCGAGGACGTCAAATCCGGGATCATCGAGGATTTGATGGCACATATCGGAACCCAGAAGATTCATGACGATATCACTCTGGTGGTAATGAGGCACAGGTGAGCGGATGACGACCTTGTATGGACTGGAGGATCTTGCCGTCGGGACGGGCGAGAATTCGACGAAACTTCGCCTCTTCGACGGCCCGCTCGATCTTGGCTGGAAGCATTGCGCGATGACGTCCGACTTCGTCGCCGAGTTCGCGGCTCTGCGCTACAAAACGTCGCGCGGCCTCTACAAGGAAGTACGGCACAATGTGGGCTATCTAACCAACGAGCTGATAGAGAACGCCGTGAAATTCCGTGCAGGCGGCGAAATCGTCGTGGAGGCGTCGATCGCCTCCAACACGTTCCGCACTAAGGTTTCCAATCTCGTCGATAAGGGTACGGCCGACAAGTTCCGCCATCTGCTTTCTGAAATAACGATAGGAGATCCGTCCGACCTTCTGATTCAGCGGATAGAGGCGAACGCAACTGGCTCGGGATCCGACTCCGGTTCCGGTCTTGGACTTCTGACGCTCATGAGCGATTATGGTGCTCACTTCGCCTGGATTTTCGGATCCGGCGAAGAGGATGGCAAGATTCCGCTGGAGACCTATGCCTCGATCGCCATCCCCGACCTCTCGAATTGACGGACAACGAAAACATGGAAATCAAGGAAGACGAATATCGCGTTTGGTCGGAAGACAAGGACATCTATTTCGACGGGACGATGCGCCTGCCGAGCACCGAAGCCTACGCCCCGATCTTCTCTCTCGTGATGAGTATGTTCGAAGCCGAGCCGGAGCGCATGACCGTCGATCTCACGGGGCTGCAGTTCCTCAATTCCTCCGGGATCAACCTGCTTGCGAAGCTCACCATCGAAGCGCGCAAGCGGCCGAACATCCAGTTTACCGTTCGAGGAAGCTCCGAGTTCCCCTGGCAGACGAAGTCCCTGCCGAACCTCAAGAAACTCCACCCGGGCGTCGATCTGAGGCTAAGCTGAAGAGAGCCGCCAGAGGTCGAAGGCGTGGTGAAGGCATCACGGATATTGCACGCCGTTCATAGCCGTGTAGATGGAATAGAGCGACTGAGTGGCGGTGATGAAGAGGCGGTTCTTCTTGGGGCCGCCGAAGGTGAGATTCGACACCGTCTGCGGCACGAGAATCTTGCCGAGCAGGGTGCCGTCCGGGTCGAAACAATGCACTCCGTCGGCAGCACTGCACCAAAGATTTCCCGCTACGTCGATACGGAAGCCATCCGGGTTGCCGTTGTCGATGGAACAGAAATAGCGGCCATTTGCGAGCACGCCGCCAGCGGCGACGTCGAAAACGCGAATATGGCTTGGAACTTCGTGCTTTGCAGATCCCGAATCGGCAATATAAAGCCGCGCCTCGTCCGCTGAGAACGCGAGCCCGTTCGGCTGGATGAAATCGCTGACGACGGCCTTGATGGCGCCGGATAGAGGGTCGATGCGGTAGACGTTGCGTGTCGGCTGTTCCGGTTCCGCTTTGTGGCCCTCATAGTCAGACATGATGCCGTAGGTTGGATCGGTGAACCAGATCGAGCCGTCGGAGTGCACCACGGCATCGTTCGGCGAATTGAGCCGCTTTCCTTCATAACTGTCGGCAAGCACGGTGATGCGGCCGTCATGTTCCGTGCGCGTCACGCGCCGGCCGCCGTGCTCGCAGGAGATCAGGCGGCCCTGGCGGTCGCGCGTGTTGCCGTTCACGTAATTCGAGGGCGAGCGGAAGACCGAAGCGCCGCCGTGCGGCGTCCACCGCATCATGCGCTGGTTCGGAATGTCGCTCCAGATCAGGCAGTCAAGGTCGGAAAACCAGACCGGCCCTTCCGCCCAGCGGCAGCCGCGATAAAGTTCTTCGAGCGCTGCGCTGCCAACGGTCAGCGAACGGAAACGTTCGTCGCGAATGTCGTAGAGCGGATTGTCGGCCAATGCTGTTCCTCCATTCCCGAGAGCCCCTCGCGTGAGAAGGGGGCGAACATCTCCGGCTGCTCTTCTGGTTGCCGCAGGGTTCCACTTATAGTTCGACTACGGCCGAAGGGAACAGGCGGAACAACTCCTGAACCAGCGGGTTGTTTGGCGGAAGGGACGCATTTCGCATAACGGGAGAATGCCTGATGAAAGATCTGATCGTCAAAGGTGCCATTGTTCTGAGTCTCGGGCTCGGCTGCTTTGCTGTTCCAGCAGCGGCGCAGAGCACGACCAAGAACAGCACCGTAACCGGCGCAGCCGGCGGAGCTGCTGCAGGTGCAGTCATAGGCGGTCCTGTCGGGGCTGCGGTCGGTGGCGTCGCAGGAGCAGTCGCGGGTGCCGCGCTCGACCCGCCGCCGCCGACGGTAATCGAATATGTCGAGGCGCAGCCGCTTCCGGCGGAGCCGGTCGTCGTTCAACAGGAGATCGTAGTCGGAAAGCCGCTGCCTGAGACGGTGGTTGTCACGCCGATCCCCGACGATACACGCTATGCCTACGCGGTGGTCAACGAGAAACGCGTCATCGTGGAGCCGAAGAGCCGCACGGTGGTGCAGGTCGTTCAGTAAATCATGGGTCTGAAGCGCGTTCGAGCGGGAGACGCCGCATAGGCATTCCTCTCCCGCTGTGAACGTCAAGTTGTCCGGCGAGTACCCGAAGCTCGCCGGGCATTCCTATGGAACCGTGTTTTGCGTCAACACGCCCCAGGCGGCCATCGCGCCGTCGGCGACGTTTTTCAGCGCTTCATAGCTGCCGCCATCGCGCGCGAGGATCGACATTCCATGTTGTACCGTCGCATAAAAGGTAGCGACGGCGCCGGCATCCACCCCATCGCGCAATTCGCCTTCAGCAATTGCAGCTTCCAGCCGCTGGCGTAGCTTATCGGTGTTTTCCATGCGGTGACGGGTCAACGCATCGCAGACCGCTTCGGGAACTGCTGCCTGGTGAAGTCCTCCGAGCGCTATCAGGCAGCCGTGCGGGGTACCCGGTTGAGAATAGGCTTCGGCTGTCGCGAGAAGGAAGCGGCTGACCGCCTCCCTTGCCGTCGGCGCTGTCTCCAGGGCCGCCCAGATGTCGGTGCCGACCGTTTGCGCGTAGAGCTCCATTGCCTCGAGGTAGAGCGCTTCCTTGCAGCCGAATGCGGCGTAAAGGCTGGGCGCATTGATGCCCATGGCAGCGGTCAGCGCTGTCAGCGACGCGCCCTCGTATCCTTTCTCCCAAAATACCTTCATGGCGCGCATGAGCGCATCGGCACGATCGAAGCTGCGGGGGCGGCCTTTGTCGGACATAGGATCAACTCTTTTCTGTAGCGATCGATAAATATATCGCTTGACAGGCATTGGCAAGGTCGGGCAACCTTTGTGTATCGATCATTACAGAATGGAGTTTTCCAATGACATCGATCAGTCTGGGCGGAAAGACCGCTTTCGTTACCGGCGGCAGCAGGGGTATCGGCGCGGCCATCGCCAAGAGGCTAGCTCTGGAGGGGGCGACGGTGGCGCTGACTTATGTGAATGCGGCCGGCCAGGCGCAGGCGGTCGTGTCCGAGATCGAGCAGGCGGGCGGTCGTGCAGTCGCAATCCGCGCCGACAACCGTAACGCCGACGCCATCGAGCGGGCCGTTCGCGAGACTGTCGAAACCTTGGGTGGGCTGGACATATTGGTCAACAGCGCGGGCATCTGGCACTCGGCTCCGCTGGAGGAGACGACTGTTGCCGATTTCGACGAAGTGATGGCCGTCAACTTCCGTGCGCCCTTCGTGGCCATACGTTCGGCGTCAAGACATCTCGGTGACGGCGGCAGGATAATCACGATCGGCAGCAACCTGGCCGAACTGGTTCCCTGGCCGGGGATCAGCCTCTATTCGGCCAGCAAGGCTGCTCTGGTCGGTCTGACGAAAGGCCTGGCCCGTGACCTCGGGCCGCGAGGGATCACCGTCAACATCGTTCATCCAGGCTCCACCAACACCGATATGAACCCGGCCAATGGAGACCATGCCGAAGCGCAACGGGAACGTATCGCCACCGGCAGCTACGGTGAACCGCAAGACATTGCCGGACTGGTCGCCTGGCTGGCGGGGCCGCAAGGCAGGTTCGTCACTGGTGCTTCGCTGACCATAGACGGCGGCGCCAACGCTTGATGCCGGAAACCACGGCGATGATGACGGTGTCGATAACGCATGACGCCGGAACATTTGCCGCGGCTCAATCCTCATCCTTGAACCGACTTGAGCCAGTCGCCGATCGTCGCCCCGCGGTCCCGCTCCGGCGGGGCAACGGGCGTGGCGAGGCGTTCGGCGGCCGCGGCCTTGCGGATTTCGCGCGGGCTCGCTCCGAATTCGTGGCTGAAGGCACGGGTGAAATTGGCGGCGAGGTCGAAGCCGGCCGCTTCCGCGATCTCCGCGATTGGCCTGTTGTTGGTCGGATCGCTGAGCTCCGCGTAGGCCTGTAAGAGCCGACGTCTGCGGATATAGTTCAGCACGCCGCCGCTCGGCTCGAAAAGCTGATAGAGACGGGTTCTGGAAATGCCGAGCTCCCGGCATATGGCTTCGGGCGTCAGGGCGGCCGAGTGCAGGTTCAGGTGGATAAATCGATGCGCCCGCTCCATCACTCCCATTTTCGCCTGCGAACCTCCCGCATCCGGTCTTACCGCCGCCGCGCATGCGACGACCATGTCGCGTATCGTGCGAACGATGCGCGGCACCTCTTCGACGGTGATGTTGCCGAGGTTTTCTTCCATGCCATTGATATAGTTGGCGAGCAGGTCGGCGAGGCTGCCGGATAAGACCGAATTATTGGCCCCTTCGAGCTTGCCCGCATCGTCTGCGAGCAGCTCATATGGCATGAAGAGAAGGATAGACGCGGCATCCGTCATGCGCCCGCGATAGGGATAGCCGAGCGACCGGAAGAAGAACTCTCCTGGTCCCGTCTCGGTGACGCGACGGTCGGCCTCGGTCCATGAGCGGCCGCTGCGAAAGAGACCGACGTTCCAATGATCGATCGGGCTCGAGCGCAACATAGTCTGGGAGCGCTCATAGCTATGTGCCGGCGTCACCTGTTGAACGATCAGCAAATCACCGAGATGCCAGCCGGTCAGTTCGGCCGCGAAGCCGTCCTCTTCCGACACCCCATCGGGCAGGCGCACGTCCACGAGCGGCGCCATATGCGCCCGCCAGGATCTAAATTGCTCGCGCGGCGGCAGATCACGCGTCGAGAAACGCGAAGGTACGAGCGCCGGCGACCTTTCGGCTGAACGGTTCTTTCGAGCTGTTGGATCGCGCGGCCAACGGCGCCGCTCCATATGGGCGGGCCAAGCAGGAACTTCGACGGGGTCGTCTCCTGATCCGGAGTCCTTCGTCATGCAACCCTCCAGAGAAATAGATTGCTCGTTTGGGTGAGCCCGAACGAGCGATTACCCGGACGTCGAATCTGTCCCACTCCAACGCAACTCGCCTCAGGGTGGAATCGAATCGGCGGAGCACACCTGCCAGTTTCCAGTTTATACCCCTTTATATGTAGAAATGCACGGCGGGATAACAATCGGGATGGGGTGATAATGACAATCCCCATCCGCTGATTGTATTAAAACACCTACAGTTGTTCCAAGCATTGCCGAAAATTAAAAAAGGTAGTTTCGAACGGTAAAGTTTCGATCACCAATTTATTGTGCCTGCTGTGGATGAATTTTAGAAGTTAGCAGATATTGTGAGGAATAATCCGTGAACTATTTCAAAAATGACTTCAGGGGAACTCACTTTGGCGAGAATTACGTTACAGATTCATTGCGTCGCCGAGGCTTCCAAAAGAGAATACTTGTTACCGGCGGTGCCGGCTTTCTGGGCTCGCATCTTTGCGAGCTGCTTCTCGGCGCCGGGCACGAGGTCATTTGCCTCGACAATTTCTCGACGGGCCTGAGGCGCAATATCGCGCCCCTCAAGCGCTTCGATACCTTCCGCGTCATCGCCCACGACGTCGTGGAGCCGATCGACCTCGAGGTCGACGAGATCTATAACCTCGCCTGCCCGGCATCTCCGCCGCATTACCAGGCAGACCCGATCCAGACGACGAAAACCTGCGTGATCGGTTCACTCAACCTCCTCGATCTGGCTGCGCGTCGCGGCGCCCGCATCTTCCAGGCATCCACATCGGAAATCTACGGCGACCCGCATGTCCACCCGCAGGTGGAGAGCTATTGGGGCAACGTCAATCCCTTCGGCCCGCGCTCCTGCTATGACGAGGGCAAGCGTTGCGCAGAGACCCTGTTCTTCGACTTCCACAAGTCCCATGGCGTCGAAATCAAGATCGTCCGTATCTTCAACACCTATGGCCCGCGGATGCGCCCGGATGACGGACGTGTCGTTTCCAACTTCATCGTCCAGGCCCTGAAGGGTGAGGACATCACGATCTACGGCGACGGCTCGCAAACTCGTTCCTTCTGTTTCGTCGACGACCTGATCGACGGCTTCGTCCGCCTGATGGCCTCGCCGCCGTCGCTTACCGGCCCGGTCAATCTCGGCAACCCGACGGAGTTCACGATCGGCGAATTGGCCGAAGAGGTGGTCCGATTGACCGGCTCGCGCTCCGAGATCGTCCGGCGGCCCCTGCCTGTCGACGATCCCCGCCAGCGCCGCCCCGACATCTCGCTCGCGACGGAAGAGCTCGGTTGGCGTCCGAAGGTCAATTTGGCCGAGGGCCTTGCGCACACGATCCGCTATTTCGACGGCCTTCTCTCCCGCTCGGACCGGGAAATCGCGGAGCTGGTCTGATGGTCGCGCCACGTATCCTCGTCACCGGTGGCGCCGGCTATATCGGCAGTCACACCGCAAAGCTTCTGCGCCTGGAGGGCATCGAGCCCGTCGTCTACGACAATCTGACGACCGGAAACCGTTCCGCCGTGCGCTGGGGACCGTTCGTTCAGGGAGATATCCTGGACGGGGGGCACCTGGTCGAGGTCATCGGGGCCTACCGGCCGGACGCCGTGATCCACTTTGCCGCATCCGCCTATGTCGGCGAGTCCGTCGCCGATCCTGCGAAATACTACAACAACAACGTTCGCGGCACCCTGTCGCTCCTCGATGCATGCCGCTGGGCGGGTGTCGACAAGGTAATCTTCTCATCGAGCTGCGCCACCTATGGCGTGCCGGCGGTGCTGCCGATCGACGAAGCGACGCCGCAGGCACCGATCAACCCCTACGGCAAGACGAAACTTATGGCCGAGCAGATGCTCGCCGACTATGCGGCCGCCTTCGCGCTGAATTATGTCTCGTTGCGCTATTTCAACGCATGCGGCGCTGATCCCGAGGGTGACCTCGGCGAATGGCACGACCCGGAAACGCACCTCATCCCGCGGGCTCTGATGGCCGCGGCAGGCAGCATTCCGCATCTGGAGATTTTCGGCGAGGACTACGATACCCCGGACGGAACCTGCGTGCGCGACTATATTCACGTTGCCGATCTTGCGAGCGCTCATGTGCTGGCATACCGGCATCTCGCCAAGGGCGGCGGGAACCTCGCGCTCAACCTCGGTACCGGCCGCGGCTTCTCGATAAAGGAAGTCCTGCGAACGATTGGCGAAATTACCGGTCGCGACGTCCCCGTGGTGTTTCGCCGCCGTCGCTGCGGAGATCCGCCGGCTCTCTATGCGGATGCCGGGCTTGCCTGCCGGACGCTCGGCTTTCTGCCGCGATACTCCGATCTCGAGACGATCGTGCGAACGGCCGCCCCGTTCTTCGGGCTGGAGGTGCGGTCATGACCGGTCTTTCCACCAATCAGCCGACGCGCAGTTCCGAGGACGGCGAGCCGCGGCTCGTGCCTGTGCTCACGCGCGGACGCCGGATGGAATTTCTTCTCGGCGCCGGGCTCTGGATAGCGGCGCTCGTCCATTTCTGGTCCTGGTGGCTGGAGCCGCGCCATCACGTGGACGCCTTGGGCAGCACCATCGTGACCGCCGTCCTTGCCTGGGTCACCCTGTTGCCGGCCTATTTCATCGCCGTCTTTTATGGCGCCTTGAAACCGAACGGACCGTTGCGGCTCCCGGCCGGCAGCCGCATCGCCATGGTCGTGACCAAGGCGCCATCGGAACCCTTTTCCGTCGTCGCCGAGACATTGGAGGCGATGCTTGCCCAGGAGGTGCCGCACGACACCTGGCTTGCAGACGAGGATCCGTCCGAAGCGACGCACGATTGGTGCCGCAGGCACGGCGTGCTCGTCTCCACCCGCAAAGGCCGGGCAGACTACCACCGGGCCACATGGCCGCGGCGCACGCGCTGCAAAGAAGGCAATCTCGCCTTCTTCTACGATCATTACGGTTATGACCGGTACGATTTCGTGGCTCAGCTCGACGCCGACCACGTCCCCGCGCCCGGTTACCTCTTCGAAATGCTTCGCCCCTTTGCCGATCCGGAAGTGGGTTACGTCTCGGCGCCGAGCATCTGCGACCGCAATGCGTCCGAGAGCTGGTCGGCGCGCGGGCGGCTTTATGCGGAGGCGAGCATGCACGGTGCTCTCCAGGCCGGATACAATGCCGGGCTCGCGCCGCTCTGCATCGGCTCTCACTATGCAGTGCGCACGGCGGCACTCAAGGAGATCGGCGGCCTCGGCCCGGAGCTTGCCGAGGACCATTCGACCACATTGATGATGAATGCGGCAGGCTGGCGCGGCATTCACGCGCTCGACGCGATCGCCCATGGCGACGGTCCGCGCACCTTTGCCGACCTGGTGACCCAGGAGTTTCAGTGGTCACGTAGCCTCGTGATGCTCCTGCTGCAGTATTCGCCGCGTCTTGTTGGCCGGCTGCCGCTTCGACTGAAGTTCCAGTTCCTCTTTGCGCAGCTCTGGTATCCGCTCTTCGCGTGCTTCATGGCGCTGATGTTCGCAATGCCGATCGTCGCCCTTGCACGCGGCGAGACCTTTGTCGCCGTGACCTATCCGGAGTTTCTGGCCTATTTCGCGCCGCTTTCAATCATCCTCGTGCTCCTTGCCTATCGCTGGCGGGCAACCGGCGCCTTCCGGCCTCACGATGCGAAGGTCCTGAGCTGGGAGTGCATGCTCTTCCTCTTTGCGCGCTGGCCTTGGGCGCTTGCCGGTACGCTGGCCGCCCTGCGAGACTGGCTCACCGGGTCCTTCGTGGATTTCCGTGTCACGCCGAAGGGATCATCCGAGGTCGACCCGCTGCCCCTGCGCGTGCTTGCGCCTTACTTCTTCCTGGCCGTTTCGGCCGCCCTGCCGGTCCTGTTTATCGAAGATGCCGCGAAGGCCAAGGGGTTCTACCTTTTCGCGATCCTCAATGCGGCAATTTACTGCCTGCTTCTGCTGGTCATCGTCCTGCGGCATTCGAGAGAAAACACCGTTGGCACCGCCTCCCGTTTCTATCGTCCCGCAATAGGGGCCGGGCTCCTGGCGATCGTCGCACTGCCCGGCATCGCGACGGCCGAACACGGGAAGGATGGGCTCGAGGCACTCGCATGGGGCAGTGGGCAACTGCGCCTCTTCGAAGAGCGCTATGCGGTGGCCGGAGCCGGGCAGGGCGGTACGGCATTGCGAAAGATCGTCTTCCGTCCACGCTGGATTTCCGCCCCGGCGGAACAGCGGGGCGGCAATTCACAGAGGGGATAGGAACATGAGAGTGAAAGTCCCATTCTTCGGGAGAGAGGGCCGCGGCAACCGACATGCGCTGCTCGGCAGGCACTTCTTCCTTGGCATCTTGCCGGCCGCCCTTTTCCTCTGGAGTTCACCGGCGTCCGCGGAAGTTGCCGTTCCCGAAAACGCCCGCACCATGACGGGCGTGGAGCTCTACATGATCTTCCAGGGCAAGACCTGGACATGGGAGAGCGGCGCCGGCCGGATGGAGAGTGAAGACCGTGCGTTCCGGGCATGGGCGCAATCGGCAACGGGGGAGAGCTGGGCCGAGGGCCGCTGGAGCGTGAATGACCGCGGCCAACTCTGCCTGATGGCCGTGTGGCACAGCCAGAGTGCTGCCGCCTCCAGCAAGACCTGCTTCAGCCACCGCACGCTCGACGGAACCATTTACCAGAAAAGAGAGCCGTCCGGCGAGTGGTACGTCTTCAGACATGCCAAGGCGCAGGCAGGCGACGAGTTCAACCGTCTGGTCACGGAGGATCTGGTCGCCGCCAAGCTCGCAGCCGTCAAGGAGCGTCTCGAGCGCCAAGTGAAAGAAACAAAGAATAGCGTTCGCCGGCAAGCCGGGATGAACGCGGATGGAGGTGTGCAATGAACAGGAAATCAAAGGCCATTGCCGTCGCATCTTTCGGGCTATTGCTGTCCGGTACGGTGCTCGCGGCCAACATACCGCGTGGTATCCCCGATCCGAACTCGGCGACGATGGCAACGCCATCGGACAAGCGGCCCGTACTGACGGAGAAGTCGATCGATTTCGGCGCTTACGATCCGCACGGCGACTTCGGCGCGCCGGGCAGCTCGAAGATCGAGCATCTCTTTCTGCCGTGGGAAGACGTCGATCTGTCGACGCTGACGCTTGCCGACGACTATGCCCAAGCGCGCGGCCGCTCGCTCATGATCACCGTGGAACCGTGGTCGTGGTCGCCGGAATGGCGCGTAACCGAAGGGGAACTTCTGCGTTCGATCCTGAGCGGCGAACGCGACGAGAACATGGCCCGGGTCTGTTCGGCCGCCGCTGCCCTCAAGAGTCCCGTCATCATCCGCTGGGGTCAGGAGATGGACGAAACCGACAACCAGTTCTCCTGGTCGCATTGGCGGGGCGAGGACTTCAAGGCAGCCTATCGCCGCGTGGTGAATGTCTGCCGCAGCCACCTGAAGAACGCGAAGTTCATGTGGTCACCGAAAGGCAACGAGGGGCTGGAAGCCTTCTATCCGGGTGACGACGTCGTCGATATCGTCGGGCTTTCGGTATTCGGTTACCAGCCTTACGACCAGGGCACGACCGGCCGCGATCAGACATTTGCGGAGCGACTGGCGCCCGGATACGGCCGGGTGATGAACTACGGCAAGCCGATCATGGTCGCCGAGCTCGGCTACGAGGGCGGTGGTTCATACGTAGCAAGCTGGGCGGCAACGGTCGCCGAGCGCCACGCCGAATTCCCGCAGCTGACAGCCGTGGTCTACTTCAACGATCGCGAGATTTACGACTGGCCGCAGGGCTACGGCCGGCCCGATTGGCGGGTCGTCCGCGATACTATTAGCGGGCAAGTGCCCGACGGAGGCATCTGATGAAACCGACATATCGAGGAATACCTTTGGCCATCGCTCTGGCCGCCAGCATAGCCGGCGCTTCGTTCGCCGAAGCCGCCGCTGCGCGTGCCGAGAGGAAGACCACTCCCCTGACGCACGCGGAACTGTACCAACTCTACGGCCAGAAATCCTGGATATGGAAAGAAGGAGCCGGTTATTTCTCGGTGCGGGCGCGCCGGTTCACCGCCTGGTCCAAAGAGAACGGAAAATCGTCCTATGGGGTAGGCCGCTGGTTCATCACCGGTCCTGGAAAACTCTGCTTCCGTGCCGAATGGCATGCCAGGGACGGCTCGGCGCCGGCGACGACCTGCTTCAGCCACGCCAAGCGGGGTGGCGTGATCTATCAGAGGCGCGAGCCGGATGGCGCCTGGTACGTCTTCAAGAACGCACAGGTGAGGCCAGATGACGAGTTCGCCAAGCTTCGACGCGGCAATTACGTGGGCGCAAGCCTGAACCGCATCGAGGCGAGACTCGGCCGGGTCGAGTAACCCTGGCCGGGAAGGGGTTGCGCGGCTGGTCGGTGTCAGCAGTGCAAATTGGCTCCGCAGATGAGCCCGGCATCGAACGCCCGCAACCCCGCCCTTAGGTCGTTTCACTGAAACTGTGAAACGACCTCTTTTTTTGAAATCGCGTATTCCGAACGGAAAACGATACACACCTTTCCCGGCACTGCTTCTAACGAAGGAAGCAGCGCGAGGTGCTTCCGAAGCCGCTGGGCGTGCAGATATAGGGAGCCCGCCCGAGATAGGCCGAGCGCACGAGTTTGGGCGTTTTCTGCGTGACCGCTTGCTTGCCCGGCGCGGACTTTCTGTCAGGCAAGGGGTAGCCGACTTCCCGCGTGATCGAAGCGGTCGTTTCCTGACTGACTGTCGAGGAGCAGCCCCAGGCAGCGGCGGCGAGGATCACCGCAAGAGTGCTGCGGGCGACGGTTTTGCGGGCTTCGAACAGACTGGATAATGCTTTCTTCTTTACCTTCACAATTGCAACTCCCCGTTTTTTGGTTGTGAAGGAAGGTTAGCGGAAAGGATTTAATTCACGGTCGAGGAAAAGCCGGCAATTCGCCGGGATTGCGCATCGGGTCCTTAACCATTCGGGCGCTCACGCCGGCCCGGAAGCTGCCGCGCGGCGCCTCAATTTTCGACCTTTTTGCTGAAATGCGCGTTGCCGAGGCCCGTACCGATCGTCAGGATTCCCCAGCTCGATGCATTCTGCACGAAAGGTATCTGCGACAGGCCTTGTACGACGGCGTCATTGTGCATGATCACGAAGGTCTCGTGATCGCCGATCTGCGGAATGGCGTCCTTGAGGGCGGCAGGCAGGTTGAAATGCTCGCTTTCCCAATTGCCGCCCGGCAGGTTCTGGCCTCCGCGAAGGATCGAGCCATCTTCATTGATCACGCCCGGGCAGGCCACGCCGATGACCGGCGCCGGCGTGAGGTCCGCCTTGTCCGCCTTGGCGATAAGCTTCTCGATCATGCCGATGAGCGCTTCGATGGTCGCACTCCTGTTGGGCTTGTCGTCCGCATGTCGCCAGATGTCCGATTTCCAGACCTTGGCCTTGGAGAGGTCGGTTTCATCCTTCAGGCGCAGCTCGACTATGCCCACGCGGATATTAGTGCCGCCTATGTCGATGGCGAGGATCGCCTTATGTCCCTTCAGCATCCAGGCGGGCATGAGATGCGCGGCGCCGATGAGCCCGGCATCATCCGGATGGTGAACGATGGGGGAGAGCTCGATCTTTATGCCCTCGGCCTTCAGCAGCACCATCGCTCGGGCGATGGCCAATTCGCCTGCTGAGCTTCCTCTGAAGCCTCCGCCGATTACGACGCGCTCCGTATTTTTCCAGCTCTTCTGCTCAAGGAACCTTTCGAGAACGCTGGCGAGCTCGCCGGCGAATTCGTCGACCGCGCCCATGATCAGGGCGGCCGCCTCCTTGTCGTCGCCGCGCAGAAGGGCATCGACTTGCTTTTTGGTCAGATCCTGGGTCAAGGCCTGCCCCAGCGGATCGTCGCCACCTTTGCGCACGCGTTTGCGCCAGGCGTCGAGCTTCTCCTGGAAAGCGAATTTGTTAGCCCTGTCGCCAAGGAAGCCGTCGCCGTCGCGCAGCTCCAGATTATAATCGTCGACCGTCACCGACGGCAGATTGCTGGCGCCATGAATGAGCGGGACGCCATTTCGTTTTTCGTTCGCGGATCTGCCCACGCAACCTCCCGAGTGACGCCTCGCCTGGACTTGCCGAATAGCTGAGTACCTAACAACGTAGCCGGCGGTGCGATGTTCCCGTCCATGAAGATAGGCGCGTGACGATCTGCAGGAGCGCATCGCTTCGGCAACATTGTTGACGCGGGCAGCCATGATTGCGACAACGCATTCATGCAGACACCGATCAATATCGACCCGGACTATCTCACCAGCCGGCTGAAAGCTCTGCTTGACATTGCGAGCCCCACCGGCTTCACCGATGAGGCGGTGCGCTACACGGCGCGTGAGCTCGAGCGTCTCGGCCTTGAAGTCAAGCTGACCCGCCGGGGTGCGATCCGCGCTCTTCGGCGGGGGGCTGCAGAGCGGCCGGCCCGCGGGATCGTCTCGCACCTGGACACCCTCGGCGCGCAGGTGAAGGCGCTGAAGGAAAACGGCCGCCTCGAACTGGTATCGATCGGGCACTGGTCGGCACGCTTCGCAGAGGGGGCTCGCGCCTCTATCTTTTCCGGCAAGGGCACCTATCGCGGTTCAATTCTCCCGCTGAAGGCCTCGGGTCACACTTTCAACGAGGAGGTCGACTCGCAACCGACGGGCTGGCGCCATATCGAGCTGCGCGTCGATGCGCTCGCGCGCGACCGGAACGATCTGGTGCAGCTCGGAATAGACGTCGGCGACATCGTCGCCATCGATCCGCAGCCCGAATTCCTCGGGAACGGGTTCATCGTTTCGCGGCATCTCGACGACAAGGCGGGGGTCGCCATCATGCTTGCGGCGCTCGAGGCCATGCAGCGCGAGAAGGTGGAAACGCCGGTCGATACCTATTGGCTCTTCACCATCGGCGAGGAAGTGGGGGTAGGTGCGTCAGCGGCAATCGTCCCGGAAATCGCCTCGCTGGTGGCGATAGACAACGGCACGACCGCGCCGGGCCAGAATTCGGACGAGTTCGGCGTGACGCTCGCAATGGCGGACCAGACGGGACCTTTCGACTATCATCTTTCAAAAAAGCTTTACGAGCTTTGCGGCGAGCATGGCATTCGCGTCCAGAAGGACGTTTTCCGCTACTACCGTTCCGATGCCGCTTCCGCGGTCGAGGCGGGGCACGACGTCCGCACGGCGCTTCTCACTTTCGGCGTCGACGCGTCGCACGGCTACGAGCGTATCCACCTCCATGCACTGATGTCCGTTGCGAAGCTCGCGGTGTATTACGCGGCAAGTGAGGTCCAGATCGAGCGCGATGCCGAGGAGGTCTCCGGCCTTCGCGGCTTTACCCGGCAGAAGGTACGACAGGCCGAGCAGGAACTGAAAGCGGACGAGCCTGACGTATCCTGAGGCGTCTCGCTTTTCTGACTCGCTGCGCATGCGACGAGACCGGCCCCGATCGTTTAGCGCTGCCACCTGAAGGGTTGAATGGCGCTGTGGGACCCGGAAACGAAGCTGGTTCTTTAGACTGCGATTCGACATAATCTCCCGTAAGTTCATGGATCTGTCGGTTGCCTGCCTTCCGCTGCGGATTTCCTCCCCTTGAGGAGATCCGTCGCGCGATACAGAAGACGGTTGATCGTCATCGAAGGAGCGCATGATGAGGATGCCGCGGGCCTTCTTGCGGCGGGGTTTCAATCTCCGCAAGTGGTACACCACCCTGAAGGGCAGGATGGCCGCCGAGACGGGTTGGGCGGCCGCGCTCTTCGAAGGCGCGCCCGCTACTGCGACCAGCCGGCAAACATGGATGAATACATTTCGCGCCCGCTCGGACAGTGTAATCGCCGTCGCTCGCATTCTTCTGGCGATTGGGAGCCTCTGGATCACCTGGATCGATGCTACCATTCGGCCCGGTCGCTCGGACCTCGTCTTCTGGTTCCTCGTCATCTATCTGCTCTATGCAATCGCGGCGGCCCATTTTGTCTGGAAAGCCCAGGTCCATCGGGTCCGAGGGACCTTCATCAGGCATCTGATCGACGTCTCCAGCTTGGTGATTCTGGCGTTCCTTGCGGACCGCGTATCCGGTCCGGTCTTCATGCTGATACCATTTGTCCAACTGGCAGCGACCCTGCACTGGCTTTGGCGAGGTGCCCTATGGACCGGATCCGTTGGCGTCGCGATTCTGATATACCTTGCGCTCTCTAATACGGTCTGGCCGTTCAGTTCGGACGCTGACGCGGCCGTCGCGCTGTCGTTCATTCTTTTCCTGGTCACGGCAACCATTCTTCTCACGTGGCTGGGCACCCATCAGGAGGCGGTGCGCTCGGAGTTGTTACGTCTGGTCGAGGGGACACCCTCCGCGTCCGACGGGCGCGAATGGCCGGCGGAGGCGGCGTTGGAATATGCGGTGCAGGTGGCGCGTGTTCCTCGTGCATTGCTAATCTGGAGCGATGGTGACGAGCCCTGGACCAATCTGGCGATCTGGGAGAGCGGCATATGCGCGGTCAGGCACTTATCGCCGGCAGCCTATCTGCCCTGGACACCGGAGGCGTTGGAGCATGCAAGTCTTCTGGTCATCGACGCGAAGCGCTCCCGAGCTCTTATTCATCGCGGCGGGGGGCGTTTCGACCGGTGGCGAGGCGACGGCCTGCCGTTGTCCCCGGCTCTCGTTGCGGAATTCTCTATCGCGTCCGCAATTTCGGTGCAGTTCCGGGCGAGCGATGTCGAGGCGCGTCTTTTCCTCCTCGATCCGCCGGCCTTGACAATCGACGATGTGGCCTTGGCCGAGATTGTCGCCGACCGATTGAAAACACTCTTCGAGCAAACGATATTGCTGCGCCGCCTTAGCGATGCAGCCGCCCTTGAAGAGCGCGTCAAGATTGGACGAGATATCCACGATGGTGTCCTGCAAGCACTCGCAGGCACCGCGCTGCAGCTTCAGACATTGCGCTCGTCGAGAGAATATCATCAGCTCGACGAGCGTTTAATGGCGATTCAGGCTATGCTTTCTGAAGAGCAGACTGATCTACGTGCTCTCATCCGCAGGCTCGAACCGGGGTCCGGCCGCCACGCCAGCGACTCTCGATTGGCGCTTCGGCTGGGGGCCTTGGCCCAGCGTCTGCGGCAGCAATGGTCGATAGAATTTCGCTTTGTGCTATATCCCGAAGATCTTCGCTTGCCGGTGGCGATGATCGACGAGCTGATGCATATGATAGCGGAAGCGACCGCCAATGCCGCACGTCATGGCAATGCGCGAGCCCTCGAGGCTCGGATCCGACGCGATGATGGAATGGTGACCTTGACCGTGGATGACGACGGTATCGGTTTCGGGTTCGACCGGCGGCTGGAGCATGCGGAACTGGAGACCAGCAAGCGCGGTCCGCGAAGCCTGCGAGAACGCGTGTCGATGTCGGGTGGGAATCTTTCGATAGACAAGGTGGATCAGTGGACACGGATAACGATCAAGATCCCGGCTTACCCGTGAGTGCGCGTATCCTCGTCGTCGACGATCACCGGATAGTCCTCGATGGTTTGCGCCGTTTGCTCGGCGCCGAGTCCGGCTGGGAGGTGGTTGCAACGTGCAGGACAGCTGCAGATGCAATCGAAGCGCTCGCGAGCAAGCCCGTCGACCTCGCGGTCGTTGATCTACGGATGCCTGAAATGGGCGGATCGAATCTTATTCGCCGCCTTCGCAGCGACCAACCGAGACTAGCGTGCGTCATTCTGACGGCGGATATCAGTGATGAAGAACTTGCCGAGGCGATAGAAAACGGGGTGAGTGGCATTATCCTCAAGGAACAGGCGCCGAGCGCCCTCATCGAGTGCATCCGGGCGGTGCTTGCGGGCCGCACCTATTTCACGGATCGCAGTTTAAGCGCCGCTATCGACCGGATCCGGGAGAGCGACACCGAGCGCCGCTCGGTCATGCAGAAGTTAACGACCCGCGAGCTAGAGATATCCTGCCTGGCCGCCGCAGGTTTGCGCAGCCGGGAAATAGCCGCAAGGCTTGGAATCGCTCCCGGCACGGTCAAGCTTCACCTTCACAGCGTCTACAGCAAGCTCAACATCACCACCCGCGTGGAGCTTGCCAATATTTCCCAGCGACTGCGTCTCGATACCCGTTGACAACATTCCGTCAGAGCGTCCCCGGAAGATCAGTTGCTTCCGACGATTTGTCCCGCACTCTCGGGCACTGCCGGCAAGCGTGAGAGGATCTCGTTCGCTGCGAATTTGGCGCCCTCACGACTGAAATGGGCGTCAGGGGCGTACATGAGAATAGGTTCGGGGCGAGTGCGTATGGCCTCTTGGAGATCGATGACCTCGATGCCCTCTGCCGCCGCAGCACCGAGAACTTCCATCCGCAGCGGGTCGAAAGGCCCATCCGAGGAGAAAGGCCCGATGAAACGGTCAATTCTGGGAACGTAGACCAGTGTAAAGGAGCCGCCCCAGCTCTCGGTGAGTGATTTCGCGCGGTGCAATATACGCCTGAACTCGGGGTTACTCTGCGTAATTTTAGGATAGACGAGTCCCAGTCTCGTGAGGGTCTGTTGCAGCGCGACAAAATTGCGGAACAAGGCTGTTCTCGTCAGGAGGTCGACACTTGTGACCGGCGCATTCTTACGCCCCGCCAAAATCTCTCGAGCCTGATCCATCGTTTCCTTCGCGGTTGCCTGCAAACCATAGTTCGCGTTGGGCGAAAGCGCGGCGCGAAGCCACGGAATTGTAAGTTCGCGCTCCAAATTTTCCCAATCATTGCCTTCGAAGAAGACCATGACGACGCGACGGGGCCGCAGAGTCTCACCAAAGCGGCCGAGCGTCGCCAGTTCCGTCAGCGGACCATTTCCCCTTATGCCGATGCTTGCCGTGCTAAGGCCGCGCCCGCGCAGCCTAGACGCAAGGTCCTCGCCCGGAGGCAGGCAGAAGCCTTCGACGAATGAATCTCCGAGAAGCATCACGTCGAGCCGCTTGTCGTATACATGGTCGGGATTATTGAAACCGAACCTGTCCGCGGTATAGCTCACGACCCCCTTGTTCGAGGTGCAGAGCACCACTTGTGTCGACGGGAAACCCGACAGAAGCGCCTCGGAAAGTTCGTCAGTGCCTGCAAGCCGATTCAGGCCACGAAGCGTGAATCCCGGAACCACGTTTTCGTTGCGCGTCAACGTCTCAGTCTGGGCTTTGCTGAGTTGGCCGAACATTCCCAGCCGAACGGACACGACCGAGACGGTGTGCATCGCCTCAAAAAGAAACAGAGCCGCCAATAGGCTCGCACCGCAGATACCGACGAGCAGGGAAAACCTCGGCTTCGCAAACAGGCCTACGACGATGAAGCCTACTGCTAGCACGCCCGGGATCAGCACGTAACGGAGGAAATGCGGGATTTCAGTTGCGAATAGTTCGTAGTGCAGCAGAGCGTAGATGGGACTTAACAACAGGTACAGGCCGGGAATTGCGCATACCAAAAGCCCGAGATGCCGCTTTGTCACGATGGCCTATCCTCTCGCGAAACGTTCAACGAAAAAGCTTTTGTGAGTCCCTCTGGCTCTGGTGACCCACTCTCTAATGGTCAGGTTGATATGAGTTTCAATCTCGCATGATTTGTTTCACGAAAATGCTTTTTCAGATAAAATTAATACGGAAAAACTCGCGTGGCGGAATATACGCCGTTTTTCTGCTCGTGTCTCATCAAAATGCTGAATACTTCACGTGTCCGAGCGAGATTCTGCCCCGCCTTACCTGAATCTGGTATCGATGGCCGTCTATATCCAATGGTATATTGACCGGGTCGACCGCCCCTTGTTCTATACACATCTCTTATCTTATTGATTTCAAGAATGGCGCGAACGAAAGCCGCGCGCCGATGGTATTTCAAAGAGCGATTAGCACTGACGCGCAGGAAGTGCCCAATGAGCAAGTCTCACGAGCCCTTTTCCGAGCACACCGTGGAGGGGCCGTCGAACCGGAGCTTCGGCTATACCGTCGGCGGCATCCTCCTCGCTATCGTGCTCGTGAGGTGGCTGGTCACTGGGTCATTATCGTCCATCTCCGTAGGACTTGCCGCTATCGGTACGGTCCTCGTCCTGCTGGCGCTTGCTTTCCCCAACTCGCTTTCGGTACCGAACCGGCTTTGGATGCGGCTCGGTCTACTGATGTTCAAGGTCGTCAATCCTGCTGTGATGCTGCTGATCTACGGCACGGCCTTCGTGCCTATCGGATTGTTCCTGAGATGGCGCGGCTACGATCCGCTCGCAGCCTCCTTGGACAAGTGTGCCGACACATATTGGACGACACGGGAACAAAACGAACCTGACCCGGCGACGATGCGCAATCAGTTCTGATCGTTCGGGTTCACGAGTGGAGGAAACGGGATGGAACTGGTACGCGAACTCTGGACCTATATGGGTATCCGTAAGAAGTTCTGGCTGCTGCCGATCTTCATCGTCCTCGGCGTCTTTGGCGCATTGGTCGTGCTGACGCAGGGTACCGCGGTGGCACCGTTCATCTACACCTTGTTCTGAGCCGACCAATCCAATGCGTATTCTGGGTATCTCGGCGTTTTACCACGACAGCGCGGCAGCGATAATCGAGGACGGACGAATCGTTGCCGCGGCGCAGGAGGAGCGGTTCACGCGCAAGAAGCACGATGCCGACTTTCCTGCCAATGCAGTGGCCTATTGCCTCTCTGCGGCCGAGTGCGAAATGGCGGAGGTCGACCATGTCGTCTTCTACGACAAACCGATCCTGAAGTTCGAACGGCTGCTGGAAACCTACCTCGCCACAAGTCCGCGCGGCTTCCGCTCCTTCAGGATGGCGATGCCGCTTTGGATCAAGGAAAAGCTTTTTCAAAAAAAGCTGTTGCGCAGGTATCTAGGCAAGCTTGCCGGAGTGAAGGAATGGCCCGGCTCGCTCCTGTTTACGGAACATCATCTGGCGCACGCGGCTAGTGCCTTCTTTCCGTCGCCCTTTGCGAGCGCCGCGGTGTTGACAATGGACGGTGTCGGAGAATGGTGCACCACGTCACTGGGTCATGGCCGCGGCAAGGACCTCGACATACTTAAGGAAATTCGCTTCCCACATTCGCTGGGGCTACTTTATTCCGCATTTACTTACTATACGGGTTTCAAGGTCAACTCCGGCGAATATAAAGTGATGGGCCTTGCCCCCTATGGACGTCCGTTATTCGTACAGAAAATACTGGATCACCTGATCGACTTGAAGGAGGACGGTTCGTTCCGCCTGGACCAGCGCTATTTCGACTACTGCGCCGGTCTCACCATGACGTCTCCTGCCTTTCATCAACTGTTTGGCGCAGAACCTCGAAGACCGGAATCGCCCCTGACCCAGCGGGAGATGGATCTCGCCGCTTCGGTGCAGGCGGTCACGGAAGAAGCCGTTCTGAAGCTCGCCCGTTTTGCCCGTCAGGAAACTGGCGAGCGTCACCTTTGTCTCGCCGGTGGCGTCGCGCTGAATTGCGTCGCAAACGGCAAGCTCCTTAAGGAGCGGATTTTCGACGACATCTGGATCCAGCCGGCAGCTGGTGATGCGGGCGGAGCGGTCGGCTCGGCGTTAGCGGCCTGGCACGGCTATCTCGGTAACCGGCGATCCCCAGACGGTCGAGACCGCATGGCAGGGGCCTATCTCGGCCCGGCTTTCGACCAAAGGGAGATCGAGAAGCGGCTGACTGCCAGTGGCGCGGTCTACACAGTCTTGAGCGACGAAGACGTGATCGCGCGTACCGTTGACGCGATCGTCGACGAAAAGGCGGTCGGATGGATGCAGGGGCGCATGGAATTTGGACCGCGGGCCCTGGGTGGACGGTCGATACTGGGCGATCCGCGATCGCCGACCATGCAAAAGACGCTCAACCTGAAGGTCAAATATCGGGAGAGCTTCCGCCCCTTCGCCCCCTCTGTCAGACGTGAGGACGTGGCGGAGTGGTTCGATGTCGACGTAGACAGCCCCTATATGCTGCTTGTAGGCGACGTACTCGATCGCCACAGGCTGCCTCTCGGTGCCGGTGAGGCGGCATTGTTCGGCATAGACCGCCTGAATGTTCCGAGATCGGGTATCCCAGCCGTCACGCATGTGGATTATTCCGCCCGGGTGCAGACCGTCCATCGCGACACCAATCCACGCTATTGGGAGCTTTTAAGCTCGTTCAAGCAGCGAACCGGCTGTCCCGTATTGGTCAACACCAGCTTCAACGTCCGCGGCGAGCCGATCGTATGCACCCCGGAGGATGCTTTCCGCTGCTTCATGGGGACCGAGATCGAATGCCTCGTGGTGGGCAATTGTTTCTTGCGGAAAGAAGATCAGCCCTCGAACTTGCGGCAGGACTACAAAGATCGGTTCGAGCTCGACTAAGGCCTCTTGAGAGCCGGATACCCGCCGCGGCGTGTTTGCTTTCCTCATTCCTGTGCCTGTTGTTTAGCCCGGGGAGATAACTGACACCTGTTCGGGTACATCACTGACGGATTGCTTGTTGGTCAAGTTGATTGTTGCGATGTGATGGGCAGCGAAGAAAACGCCATAGTGACCGTCGCGATCGAGGGGGCGGATGGCGAGGCGTTCTCCGCAGAAAGCTTTGGGAACTTTCCAAAGCCGGCCTTTGAAGCTGACATAGGCTTTGGTGGCGGAAACCTTGCGCACGATCTCGCCCTCGTCATAGACGGGCTCGGGCAGGCGATCCGGCATGGCGCATCTACGATCCGATCATGGCGCTTGAGGATGGCATGAACGGTCGAAACCGCTGGCGGTTGGGTTCCCTGCCGTTCCAGAAAGCCCGCAATTTTGCGCGCCCCCCAGGCCGGATGCGCATCGCGCACCGCAAGCACCTCGGCCTCTAACGCCTCGTTGCAACGCATCGGGCTTACATGCGGCCGCCGTAGCGATCCGCCAACTCCCGGTCGCCGGCTCCCCACCGCGCCAGCCATTTATAGCCGATATCCGGGCTGATCCCGAACCGTCGGCACAATTCCCGCCGGTTCACACCCTCCCCAAGCGCAAGTCGCACAAACTCCCGCCGCTCTCCCATCGTCGATACCTCTCGCCATGGCATGGAATACCCCCTTCGAAGCCAAATCCATGCCAGTATGACGTGTCAGCCATCTCCCCGAACACCCGTCCGCCATGTCCCCGGGCTAAACATTGTCACGGGGATCCAGCCAGACCAAGTCCTTGGGCTGAAAGAACGATTTCCGCGCCGCAGACGCGACGCTGGCGTCATCTCTGCGACAAGCATAGAGATGCGGAAGGGGATGATCGAAGCAATAAGACAGTTGCGCAGATTTGCGTCAGACGGAGACGTCGGACGTTTGCAACTGAATCCAGGCCCTTCCGGCAGCCTCAGTGGCACGCCGGCCGAGGCAGTTTCCGGTGGGGACAGGCGTAGCAACTTCTGGCTTTGCGACGTCTGGCGTGCGGGCGTATCTTTCAGAAAGGGTGCGGATTTCCAGCCTTGGAATTGCCCCGTCGACGGGCGCGATGAGCTTGGGAGCTATGCCGCAACGAATTGTCAGACGACGGAACAATCGGGTAGCGGCATAAATCTCCTCGGCGAAAAGCACAGCCTCGCGAACGCGAGTCTTGTCCCCGACGTCGACATAAAGCACGCCGGGGATCGTCATCGGCAGCGTCACGACGATCGGGTCCAGCACCAAATCGACGGCCTGAGGAGTAACACCGTTGAGAATGAAAACCACGAGGCCGGACTGGCTTGCCCAATAGCCGGTCAAGATCAGTTCAGCAGGCAGATAGCCGCCGGACTGGACAATCTCGATAACGCGTCGCGCTTGCATGTTTCTGCCCACGTCAACTAAAAGAGGGCCGAGGCCAATATCAATAATAGCAAGGCGCCGGGTGGCGCGTGATCGCTTCAAAATTTGATGAATGCCTGAGGTCTATGCTTCAAGTACGGCACAGAGACTATCGTCATCATACCGCTTGCACCATATGCCCTTGGATATATATTTCGGCCCAGCATTTTTGGACAAAGACCGATTATATACGCACGACGTCGGTGGCTCCCGCTCAGGGCAGGCATGTGACCGACAGCCGCGCGCGCTCCGGCTCCTTCGATCAGGACGATCTTGGCGCGCTATCCTGCCTCCGTGCAAATTCTGTCGCCGCTGCATACGCGATTGCGCGGTCGCTGCCCCCTTGCGGCCAGGGGCATTCGTCCGATGGCTTCCTGAAGCTCAGGCGAGCATGCGAAGTGTGCAGCCTGGACTATTCCTGCGCCGACTGCAGCGTGCGCAGGATGTTTGCAGCGGCTGGCGAAGGAACGTGCGGACAGCGCGTCCGGACCATGCCCGATCCTTGTCGCTTTCGACGTTTAGGCAGGCGCGGCAAAGATCGCCCCCGACGAGGATTCCAGGGTGGCTGCGAGTCCTACCGGTAGCACGGCAATCGACAGCTGCTGTCGATTGCCAGATTATTTTGCTTCTGGTGCATAATTTATCGCAAAATGAACAGTTCCAATTTGTCGTGGAACAATAGTCTTGCCCATTTTGCAACGGTCTTTGCCCCGACCGCAAAGGGCCGGAAGCAGACGAGATGTTTCGCCTCGCACCATGCTCCGTTAAGCGGCTGCCTGCTTGTCTTCCGCGAGAGTGTGCGCCACGACCGCATTTGCATGGCCGTGGCCCATTCCGTGTTCGCTCTTCAGCATACCGACGAGTTCCATGTGCTTCGCTGGATAGTGCTTTCGCACGAGCGCTTGCCAGTCACGGATCGGACGGCCGTATTTCTTCTCGATCGCTGGAAAATAGGAAGCGGGTCCTTTGATCTTCTCGGTGTTCATGGCGTGTCACCCCCTTTTCGTGCCGCGTCGATCGCAGCTACGTCGATTTTCCTCATCGACATCATCGCGTCGAATGCGCGTTTTGCCTGTTCGCCACCTGCCGCAAGCGCGTCCATTAGAGTGCGAGGTGTGATCTGCCAGGATACTCCCCACTTATCCTTGCACCAGCCGCATTCGCTTTCCTGACCGCCATTGCCGACGATGGCGTTCCAATAGCGATCTGTTTCTTCCTGATCCTCGGTGCTGATCTGGAATGAGAAAGCTTCGCTGTGCTTGAATGTGGGGCCGCCGTTCAATCCGACGCACGCGACACCCGCCACCGTGAACTCGACGACCAACACGTCTCCTTCCTCTCCGTCGGGGTATTTGCCGGGCGCGCGGATGACGGCTCCGATCTTGCTGTCTGGGAAGGTGTCCGCATAGAAGCGGGCGGCTTCCTCGGCGTCCTTGTCGTACCACAGACAAATGGTGTTCTTAGACATCGCGTCGTCCTCCTGGTCGTTATCCTTCAGATCGAGAGCCCGATCTGATGATACGATGACGCGCAGGTCGCAACCGATCCGACATCGTCATCATCAAAAAATCGCTGCTCTCTTTGGACCGACGTCGTTTTGGCGTCTTGGTCGATGGAGTGTCCGGAAATTTAATCATGATAAATTGTTGCAGCTAGAAGATTTATCCTTATAAATACATCCTCGCGAACTGAAGCCAAATCGAAAGGATCTTCCCCATGAAGAGGCTGTTTCGGAGCGCCATCGCCTTGGCCGCTCTTGCTTTTGCAGGCGCTGCCGCAGCGCAGACTCCGCCCGACGTTCTCGTCGTCGGCCAGATTGCCGAGCCGCAGTCTCTGGACCCGCATACGGTGACCGCAACCAATGACTTCCGCATCCTTGTCAACGTCTATGACGGCCTCGTCCGTTTCAAGGACGGTACATTGGAGGTCGAGCCGGCGCTTGCGGAAAGCTGGAAAATCTCGGACGATGGTAAGACTTACACGTTCAAGCTAAGGCAGGGAGTGAAGTTTCACGACGGTTCCGATTTCGGTGCCGAGGCGGTGAAGTTCAACTTCGACCGCATGCTGAAGAAAGACCATCCGTTCTACGGCACGGGGCCATTCCCGCTCTCCTTCAACTTCGCCGCCGTCGAAGCGGTCAACGTGCTGGATGAGCATACGGTCGAGTTTAAGCTCAGCGAAGCCTTTGCGCCGTTCCTTTCAAATCTCGCCTATCCCACGGGTCTGATCGTTTCGCCGGCCGCCGTGGAAAAACATGGCAAGGAATATGGCCGCAGCCCGTCGGGAACCGGCCCGTTCAAATTCGTCGAGTGGCTGTCGAACCAGCGCGTCGTCGTGGAGCGCAATCCGGACTACTGGGATGGCGCCGCGAAGCTTCAGGCGGTCGTCTTCCGTCCCATCACCGACGCCAACACCCGTGTCGCCGAGATGATGGCCGGTGGTATCGACGTGATGGTGGAGGTGCCGCCGGACAATCTCGCTACCTTTGAGCAGGATGCGAATTTCGCCGTGGCTCAGCAGGCGGGGCCGCATGTCTGGTTCACCATCCTGAACACCAAGGATGGGCCTTTTGCGGATAAGCGCGTGCGCCAGGCGGCCAATCATGCGGTGAACAAGCAAACGCTGGTCGACGACGTGCTGCAGAGAACGGCGACGGTCGCGGCCGGCCCGATACCACCCGCCTTCAACTGGGTGGAAAGCTCGGTGGAACCCTATGCCTATGATCCCGAAAAGGCCAAGGCATTGCTCGCGGAGGCCGGCGTCGAAAATCCGCAGGTGACGTTCTACGTCACCGAAGGCGGCTCGGGCATGCTCGATCCGATCACCATGGGTGCAGCGATCCAGGCGGATCTCCAGGCGGTCGGCTTCAAGGTCAAGATCGAGACCTACGAGTGGAACACCTTCCTTGGCCGCGTCAATCCCGGCCTCGAGGGCAAGGCGGACATGGCCGAGATGGCCTGGATGACGAACGATCCGGATACCGTCCCCTATCTGACGTTGCGCACCGATGCCATGCCCGACAAGGGAGGCTTCAACTCCGGCTATTATTCGAATCCGCGGCTGGACGAGCTTCTGGAACAGGCGCGCAGATCCACGGACCAGGCCGAACGCGGCAAGCTCTATGGCGAGGTCCAGTCGATCGTGCATGACGACGCGCCGTGGCTTTTCGTCGCCAACTGGAAGCAGAACGCGGTGACCACCGCTGCCGTCAAGGGCTTCAAGCTGCAGCCCTCCTTCCTCCTCGATCTCCATGACGTGACGAAAGAGTAGGCCGCGTACCGGAACGGTCACCGGCATGTTGGTTCTGCCGGAGGCGACCAATACGAACCTCCCCGGAGGATTACCAATGCAGGCCTATGTCCTGAAGCGGTTTGTTGCCGTGGTGCCCGTCCTGTTCGGGCTTTCCATCATCGTCTTTCTCGTCATGGCGCTGATTCCCGGCGACACGGCGACGGCCATTCTCGGCTCCTATGCGACGCCGGAAAACGTCGAGCGCATCAATCGTGACCTCGGGCTCGACAAGCCGCTGGTGCAGCAATACGCGATCTGGATCGGCAACGTGCTGCAGGGCGATTTCGGCCGGTCCTTCGCGCTGAACCGCCCCGTGCTCGACGAGGTGCTGGAACGGTTTCAGGCTACGCTGGTGCTGGCCGGCGTATCGCTGGTCCTGTGTTCGGTAATCGGGCTTCTCGCAGGTGTCGTATCCGCCGTGCGCCAGTTCGGCTGGGCCGACCGCGTCATCACCTTCTTCGTGCTGGCCGGCATCTCCACGCCGTCGTTCTGGCTCGGGCTCCTGCTCATTTACCTCTTCGCCGTTCATTGGCGCATCCTGCCGGCCTCGGGCATGTACGCCGTCTACGGCGGGGGTGACCTCAAGGATCTTCTGCTCCATCTGATCCTGCCGGCCGCCACGCTTGCCGTCGTGGCCGCCGGCGTCATAGCGAGGCTGACGCGTGGAGCGATGCTGGAGGTCCTGCGGCAGGACTATGTGCGCACGGCGCGCGCCAAGGGGCTGCCCGAGCGGCGTGTGATCTACGCGCATGCCTTCCGCGCGGCGCTGGTCAGCGTCGTTCCCGCGATCGGCATCCAGGCCGGATTCGTGCTCGGCGGCGCCGTCTATGTCGAGACGGTGTTCCAGTGGCCCGGCATCGGCGCGATGCTCGTGAAGGCGATTTCGACGCGCGATATACTACTGGTGCAGGGCGGCGTGCTCGTCGTCGCGGCGAGCTACGTGCTGTTCAACCTTCTCGCCGACGTCATTCAGTCCATGCTCGATCCGAGGATTCGCGCATGAGCGCGCTCGTAGCATCGCCGGCTCCGCGGAGGGGATCGGTACGCACCACCTCCTGGAAACTGCTGCTCAACAACCGGCTGGCCACTGCGGGGCTCGCGTTGCTCGGATTGATCCTGTTGCTGATTGTTTTGGCGCCGGTCCTGCCGCTGCCCGATCCGGATGCCACTGCACCCGTCGACCGGTTGAAGCCGGTGCTGACCGCCGGACATCTTCTCGGCACGGATCAGCTCGGGCGGGACATACTGAGCCGCCTGCTTTGGGGCACGCGGGTCTCGATCGCGGTCGGTTTCGCCGCGACCCTCATTGCGGCCGGCATCGGATCGGCGATCGGCATTGTCGCTGGTTACGCCGGCGGGCGCACTGATAACGCGATGATGCGCGGCATCGACATGCTCATGGCCTTTCCCTACATCCTGCTGGCGCTCGCGATCGTCGCCGCCCTCGGGCCGGGACTCATGAACGCTCTCTATGCGATCGCCCTCGTAAATATCCCGTTCTTCGCCCGGAATGTGCGCGGCGTGACGCTCGGCTACGCTCATCGCGAATTCGTCGACGCGGCGCGGCTCTCAGGTAAGGGGCATCTGTCGATCATTCTCACTGAAGTTCTGCCCAACGTTATGCCCGTCATCGTCATCACCATGTCGACGACGGCAGGCTGGATGATCCTCGAGACGGCCGGGCTCAGCTTCCTCGGCCTCGGCGCACAGCCGCCCCAGGCAGACCTCGGCTCCATGCTGGGCGAGGGGCGAGCGCAGCTCTTCACGGCCCCCCATGTCTCGATCGTGCCGGGCGTGATGATTTTCCTGGTCGTCATCAGCCTGAACCTTCTCGGCGACGGAATCCGCGACGTGCTGGACCCGCGGCTTCGCTCGGGCGCTCTCGTGCGGCCTGGGCCGGTGACGGAGGTGGCACCCGATCGCACCGCGCCGGCGAACACGGCGGAAGGCGCCTCGCTTTCGATCGAGAAGCTGGAAACCGGCTTCCGGAGGGGAAAGGAGATCGTGCCGGCGGTTCGAGACGCCTCGCTGCATGTGAAGCCGGGCGAATGCCTCGGGCTTATCGGCGAGAGCGGCTCGGGCAAGAGCGTCACCGCCCTGTCCGTCATGGGCCTCGTCGCCTCGCCGCCGGGTGTGATCCGCAACGGTGCGGTCTATCTCGGAAACGACGATGTGCTTTCCATGTCTGAAACCAGGCTGATCGCGAACCGCGGCAGCCGAGTCGCCTATGTCTTCCAGGACCCGCTCACGACGCTGCATCCAATGTATCCGATCGGGCGGCAGGTGGAGGAGGCGATCGCAGCGCATCAGCCGGTCAGGGCGGCCGAACGGCGGGAAAAAGCCGTCGCGCTTCTGGAAAAGGTGGGGATCCCGGACGCCCGCGAGCGGTCGGTGCATTACCCCCACCAGCTTTCCGGCGGTCAGCGTCAGCGTGTCGGCATCGCGATGGCGCTCGCCAACGATCCGGAGATCATCATTGCGGACGAGCCGACGACCGCGCTGGACGTGACCGTTCAGGCCCGCATCCTGGAGCTCCTGCGCGATCTTCAGCGCGAGCGGAGCATGGCGCTGCTCTTCATCACGCACGACTTCGGCATCGTTTCGGAATTCTGCGACCGCGTGGCCGTGATGAAGGATGGCGAGATCGTCGAAACCGGTGAGACCCGGGAGGTACTCGACAATCCGCAGCATGCCTATACGAAGCGGCTGATCGCCTGCGTGCCCGAGCTCGGAACGGGCGAGCGTTTCCTGGACCGTGTTGCCGGGCTTTTCGCCGGCGGTAAGGCGGAGGTGGCGCAATGACGGGTGCTGCCATTCAGGTTCGGGACCTTTCCAAGACCTTCGGCGGGGGCCGCGGCGTTTTCGGTAAGGCGAAGCATGAGATAAGGGCCGTGAAGGCGGTGTCGCTGGATGTCGCGCGGGGCGAGACGCTCGCCGTGGTCGGCGAAAGTGGGTCCGGCAAGAGCACGCTTGCGCGCATGCTCGTCGGCCTCGAGGAGCCGACATCCGGCAGCATGCTGATCGCAGGCAGGGACGCGGCGGCGCTGCGGCGATCCGGCCCGAGGGCCTTCGGCAAGACGATCCAATATGTCTTCCAGGATCCGGTCGCTTCGCTCAATCCGCGCAAGACGATAAGGGAGATCCTGGAGACGCCGCTGAAGCTTTTGTGCGGCTACGAAGCCCCCCGCCGTCGCGTCCGGATGCAGGAACTGCTTCATGCGGTGCAGATGCCGGAAGATACGCTCTTGCGCTACCCGCACGAGTTTTCCGGCGGGCAGGCGCAGCGGATCGCGATCGCCCGGGCGCTGGCGACGGAGGCCGAGATCATCGTGCTCGATGAGCCGGTGAGCGCGCTCGACGTGTCCATCCAGGCGCAGGTCCTGCTTCTTCTGCGCGATTTGAAGCAGCGCTTCGGCCTCTCTTATCTGTTCATCAGCCACGATCTGGCGGTGGTCGAGGCGATCTCCGATCGGGTGGCGGTGATGTATCTCGGCGAGGTGGTCGAGACCGCATCGGCCGCCCGCCTTTTTACCGACCCTGAGCACGTCTATACACGACAGCTTGTTGCCAGCGCGCCTCGCATCAAGAAAGAGTGACGGTTCATGCCAGTGGTCATCGAAAAGAAAAAGGAAAGCGGCGGAGACGGCCAGCGTCTCTTCGTCCCGGCCGAGCGTACGAAACGCAGGCCTGAGGCGATCGCCGATCGCATCAAGGACTACATCCGCTCGGAAGGGTTGGGGCCGGGCGACCGTCTTCCGCAGGAACGCGACCTGATCGACACGTTCAAGGCGGCCAAGGGGACCGTACGCGAGGCGATGAAGGCGCTGGAGACGCAGGGTCTCGTCTTCACGCGCAGTGGCCCGGGAGGCGGCGCTTTCGTCGCCAAGCCCTCGGCGCGGCACGCCATGGAGCTTCTGTCGACCCACTTCTTCTTCGATCAGCCGACCATTTCCGACATATATGCCATGCGCAAGATGCTGGAGCCGGAGGTCGCAGCCCTGTTGGCCGGCAGGGTGACGCGGGAGGAGCTCATCGCCCTCGAAAACACGATCCGAATCTACGATCACCCCCCCGCTGATCTCGACGAGCAGTATCGCCAGCGCGTCGCCGAACTCGATTTTCATTCGATGCTGGCGCAGCTCTGCCCCAATCCGCTTCTCGGCTTTGTCTGCGGGCTCATGCACAATCTGCTGCGCGAGCTTCCGGCCGCACGGGCGATCTATGCCGACCCGACGTCGCTTTCGCGCGAAACGGGCTTGTCTTTCCAGTATCGGCTCATGGCCGCCCTCAAGGACGGGCGGTCGGAGGATGCGCGCGCGATCGCCGCCGAGCATATGGCGTTCGCCGAAAGCTACATGCTCGAACGTGCAGCCGCGACCGAGTGACGCCCATGGCGGAACTGTCGGCCCGATGGGGCATTGGGTTTTCATGGCGACGTCAGGGCCGCGGATTGATCCGCGGCCCTGACGTCGCGTCTCGTACCAACAATGGAGGTTTCGACCCGGTTCATGTGTGGAATTTGTGGAGAAGTCAGGTTCGACGGCGGTGCGCCGTCGGTTGCGGCAGTCTCGATCATGGCGGACGTCCTTGCGCCCCGCGGTCCGGATGCGTCAGGCGTGGTAGTGCGCGGGAATGTCGGGCTGGGACACCGGCGATTGCGTATCCTCGACCTCTCCGACAAGTCGCAGCAGCCGATGGTCGATCCCGATCTCGGCCTGTCGCTCGTCTTCAACGGCTGCATCTACAATTTTCGCGAACTGAGGTCGGAGCTTGAAGAGAAGGGTTACAGATTCTTCTCGTCCGGGGATACCGAGGTCATCCTGAAGGCCTGGCATGCCTGGGGCGAGGAATGCGTCTCGCGTTTCCATGGAATGTTCGCCTTCGTCATTCACGAGCGCGACAGCGGACGTGTCGTCATGGCGCGCGACCGTTTCGGCATCAAACCGCTCTATATCGCCGAAGTTCGGGGCGCCTTGCGCTTTGCTTCCGCCTTGCCCGCGCTCGTCAAGGCGGGTGGCGTCGACACCTCGATCGACATGGCTGCCCTCCACAATTACATGACCTTTCACGCGGTCGTGCCGCCGCCGCGCACGATCCTGAACGGCGTGCGCAAGCTGCCGCCTGCGACCCTTCGCGTTTATGAAGGCAACGGCAGCTTCAAGGACCGGCGCTACTGGGATCCGCCCTATCGCCGGCAGGCAGGCGAGGCAGCCGTAAGGCGAGAGGAATGGCAGGAGCAGCTCCTCGACGCGCTGCGTGTTGCCGTGAAGCGTCGCATGATCGCCGACGTGCCGGTCGGCGTGCTTCTTTCCGGCGGCGTCGATTCCAGCCTGATCGTCGGGCTGCTTGCGGAAGCGGGCCAGCGCGGCCTCATGAGCTTTTCCGTCGGCTTCGAGGAGGCGAACGGCGAAAAGGGTGACGAATTCGTCTATTCGGACCTGATCGCCGGCCACTTCGGTACGGATCATCGCAAGATATTCGTCCCGTCCGCCGATCTGATGGGGGCCTTGCCCGGGACCATCGCCGCAATGTCCGAGCCGATGGTCTCCTATGACAATGTCGGCTTCTATCTGCTCTCGAAGGAGGTTTCGAAGCACGTCAAGGTCGTACAGTCGGGGCAGGGCGCGGACGAGGTCTTCGGCGGTTACCACTGGTACCCGCCGCTGATGAACTCCAACGATGTCGTCGCGGACTACGGCAAGGCCTTCCGCGACCGGTCCCACTCGGTTCTGGCCACCCAGTTGTCGGATGCCTGGATTGCCGACCACGACGTCAGCGGCGACTTGCTGAACGAACATCTCCTGCGAGCGGGCGCCGATACGCCCGTCGATCAGGCGCTCCGCCTCGACAGCAACGTCATGCTCGTCGACGATCCCGTAAAGCGCGTCGACAATATGACCATGGCCTGGGGCCTGGAAGCGCGTGTGCCTTTCCTCGACCACGAGCTGGTGGAACTTGCCGCGCGCATGCCGCCGGAGGAAAAGCTGCGCGACGGCGGCAAGGGCATTCTGAAGGACGTGGCGCGGCGGGTCGTTCCGAGCGAGGTCATCGATCGCAAGAAGGGCTATTTCCCGGTGCCGCAGCTCAAATATATCGCCGGTCCTTATCTCGACCTGATCCGCGACACCTTGCGCTCGCAGAAGGCGCGCGAGCGGGGCCTCTTCCAAGATGCTTATCTCAACCGCCTGTTCGAAGAGCCGTCGGATCACATCACGCCGCTACGCGGCTCCGAACTGTGGCAGGTCGGACTGCTTGAAATGTGGCTTGAAGCGCAGGGGGTGTAGCATGAAGAAGACGCGCGAGATCGCATTGCCGCGTCAACGCAGCAAGGGCACCAAAGCAGTCACGCACCGTCTGAACCGGCTGCGGACGCATGCTCAGCCGGGGCGCGATGCCGAGGGGTCGAGAGCCGCCGGAGGGGCGAAACGGGACGTCGTACTCGACTGCGGTTGGGGCAGGCTTCTGTTCGCGCAGACGTTTTCCGACGACGAGAAGCTCTTGTCGGAATTGCGCGAGGAAGCTCCCTCGAGCCGGGACATTGCCTTCTACGTACGGGACCCGCATGTGCTGCTGTCACGGGCGCCTCAGGAGATTTTCCTCGACCCGTCTCACACATACCGGCTCGACCTGTGGACCTACCGTGCAAACACCCGCCGCACGCGAGGCATTACGATCCGCAGGCTCGCGTCGGAAGCTGATGGGGACGGCATCAACCGGGTCTATGCCGCTTGCGGCATGGTCCAGATCCGATCCGATTTCTTCTCGTCCGAGCGGGACGACCGGTCGCTGACCTATTTCGTCGCGCAGGACGACGCCACGGGCGATATCGTCGGCACGGTCACCGGCATCGACCACCAGAGACTGTTCGACGATCCGGACCGCGGCGCTTCGCTGTGGTGTCTCGCGGTGCATCCGCAGGCGCGCCAGCCAGGTATCGGCGAACATCTGGTCCGCAAGCTTGCCGAGCATTTCCAGGCGCGCGGCCTTTCCTATGTCGACCTGTCGGTCATGCACGACAATACGTTGGCGATCGGGCTGTATGAGAAGCTGAATTTCCGGCGCATGCCGCTTTTCGCCATTAAGCGGAAAAATGCGATCAACGAGAAGTTTTTCGCGATGCCGCATCAATCCTACGATGCGCTCAATCCCTACGCGCGGCTGATCGTCGATGAGGCGACGCGGCGCGGCATCCATGTCGAGATCACCGATGCGGAAGGCGGGTTCTTCCGCCTGTCCCATGGCGGCCGCTCGATTCATTGCCGCGAGAGCCTATCGGAACTGACTTCCGGCGTGGCGATGTCGATCTGTGACGACAAGGCGATTACGCGCCGCATGGTCTCCGCGGCGGGCGTTGTCGTCCCGGACCAGATGGAAGTGGGAGAGGACCGGGAGGCAGTTCGCGCCTTTCTCGAAAAACACGGCAAGCTGGTGGTCAAGCCGGCGCGCGGCGAGCAGGGCCGGGGCATCTCGGTGGGCATCACGACGATGGAAGCGCTGGAGGAGGCAATCGCCTCGGCCCGCCAGGTCTGTGACCGGGTACTGCTGGAAGCCTTTTTCCAGGGAGAGGACCTCCGCCTCGTGATCATCGACTATACGCTTGTTGCCGCCGCGGTTCGCTTACCGCCGCGCGTCATCGGCGACGGCCTCAGCAAGATCGCGTCCCTCATCGAAAAACAATCGCGCCGCCGCGAGGCCGCCACGGGTGGCGAAAGCCGGATTCCGCTCGACGCGGAGATGGATCGCTGCCTTGCGGAGCAGGGTCTCGATCCCGAAACGATACTGGACGAAGGACGGGAGATTACCGTTCGCAAGGCTGCCAATCTCCATGCGGGAGGGTCGATCCATGACGTGACGGAGATCGTGCATCCCGATCTCGTCGACGCCGCCTGCCGCGCGGCGCGGGCAATCAAGATCCCGGTGGTCGGCATCGATCTGATGGTTCGCGATCCGGCGAAGCCGGACTACGTCTTCATCGAAGCCAACGAGCGTCCCGGCCTGGCAAATCACGAGCCGCAGCCGACCGCGGCGAGCTTCATCGAGCTGCTTTTCCCCGGCAGCCGCATGGCGGTGTAGCGGCCCGTCATTCCTGGGGCATCTCGCTATCCATCAGCGCATCGAGCGGGCCGGTCAGCGCCGTTCTCGGCGGCACGAGCTGCGGCTCGATCATGTGTATTTGCAACGATGCTCTCGGTTCCTCGATCACTTCGAAGGCCTTGGCGATCATTCCCTCGATATTCTGCCGGATCATGATGACTGGGAAGGGGAGGAAGGAGGCGAACGGGTCGTAGTCGTAGCATCCGACGACGAGATCCGTGAAATTCTCGAGCGGATGCTCGGCCATGAAACGCAGCAATCCCTCAAAATTTATCGATGAGTTGACGAAAAAACCGCGCGGCAGTTTTCCATGCTGTTCGTAGAATGCTTCGAAGGCCCTTCGGGCGTTGTCGGCGGCATAGCCGGTCGGCCATATGCACTCGTCCGGGTCGCTTCCCAGCAACTCCTCTTTCACGGCGCGGAAGCCGCGGATGCGCTCGCGGGTGGCGTGATCATCGCGCCCGCCGAACAGGTAGAGATCGTCGGGCTCGAGCGGCCGCTCGGCGGGGAAATGCCTGATGATCGCCTCGGTCAGGAGGCGGCCGCCTTCGAAATTGTCGCTGATGACCGACGGCACTTTCGTGCCGGGGAGATCGATGTTGATATGCCTCAGGCCGGCCGCTTCGCAGACCTCGTGCACGCCATCGGGATCCGTCGCGCCGCAGATGAACAATTCGTCGATGGAATAGGAGATCAGCGTTTCAGCCGTCCTGCGCTCCTCCTCCGGGTCGCGGCTGGCACTGACGACGATCGGACATTGGCCTTTGCTGCGCACATGTGCCTCGAAGGTCTGGGCGAGCGAAGAAAAGTAGCGGTTGTCGTGCACGGGCAGGAGCAGGCCGACGAGGCCGGAACGGGAACTGCGCAAGCCCCGCGCTTGCCGGTTTGCAGTGTACTGATGCGTTTCGGCGAGGCTTCGGATGAGCTCCGCGGTGCTTTCCTTGATCCGTCGCTTGCGCCACGTGCCGTTCAGCACCGCGCTGACGGTGGAGGGCGAGCTCCCGGACAGCACCGAGAGATCATAGATGGTCGCCTTCTTCCTGCCGCCGTTCGTCATCTGACCTCCTCCAAACTCCGGAAAACCGATGCGCACGTTTCCTGGAGTTGCTCTAGTTCCGATTTCGGCTTGACGTAAGACTAACTCTGCACGATAGTCATTGCACCATCGATTGTGCAAAAAAGAAATATCGATTGTGCAAATCGCAGGTGCCGTCTGAGGAGGCGGCCGTCGGCGGCGGGACATTCTCTCCCGTCCAAAAGAATTGAGCTGGAGGCCGGCGCATGACGCGCCAGGGAGCGTTCCCTTCGGGAACAAGTGGAGGAGAGACATGATCAGGAAAATTCTTGCCGCCGCACTGGCGGCGTCGCTTTCGCTTGCGGCTGCCTATACCGCCGCTGCGCAGGATACCGGCAAGGTCGGTGTCGTCGTCAAGATCGGCGGAATACCGTGGTTCAATGCCATGGAGGCCGGTATCAAGGAACGCGGCGAAAAGCTTGGCGTCGACGCTTTCATGGTCGGGCCGACGAGTGCCGACCCGGCGCTGCAGGTTCGTGCGATCGAAGACCTGATCGCCCAGAACGTCAAGGTCATCGGCGTCGTACCCAACGACGCCAAGGTGCTGGAGCCGGTGCTCACCAAGGCCAGGGAAAAGGGCATTATCGTCATCACGCATGAATCCCCCAGCCAGAAGGGCGCGGATTGGGACTTCGAGCTCGCGTCGGCCACCGGCTTCGGTGAGGCGCATGCAAAGCTGCTTGCGGAGAAGATGGGCGGCAAGGGCGAATATGCCGTCTTCGTCGGCTCGCTGACCGTGCCGCTGCACAATGCCTGGGCCGACGCAGCAATTGAATACATCAAGAAGAACCATCCCGAGATGACGCTTGTCGGCGATCGCTACGGCGTCGCAGAGGATGTGGACAAGAGCCGTTCGACGGCTCTCGATCTGATCTCCGCCCATCCGAACCTGAAAGGCTTCCTTGCCTTCGGAAGTCAGGGGCCGATTGGCGCCGGTCGCGCTATCGAAGAGCGCCGCAAGGTCGGCGAGATCTTCGTTCTCGGGCCCTTCTCGCCCGGGCAGGGTCAGAAGCTTATCAAGTCCGATGCGATTTCCGGCGGCTTCATGTGGAATCCGAAGCAAGCCGGTGAAGTCTTCGTGACGCTCGCCGACAAGCTCATGAAGGGCGAGGAAATCAAGAACGGCGAGGAAATCGAAGGTCTCGGCGTGATCCACCCCGACTTCGAAAACCGCAACATCATCGTCGACCAGCTCGTGCCGATCAACAAGGAGACGGTGGCCGACCTCGCCGCAATGGGTCTCTGAACGGTTAGAAGCTGGGCGGGAGCCAAGCGTATCCCGCCCCACCAACGGGTTCTCCCGGCTGCTGGGCCGGCTCCGGCCGGCCTGGCAGATCCTCTGGAAACACCTTCGATGGGCCTCGACAGCATGCACCAGTCGGCAAGCGCGGCGAGCACGGACAAGCCGCTTCTGTCTCTTCGCAACATCAACATGAACTTCGGCGGCGTCAAGGCACTGAAGAATGTCAGCTTCGACGTGCGCCCGGGCGAGGTCCATTGCCTCGCCGGAGAGAACGGCTGCGGCAAGAGCACGCTCATCAAGGTGATCACTGGCGTCTACCGCCCGGCCGAAGGGGCGGTCATCGAATATGAAGGCGAAACCTATTCGCATATGTCGCCGGTCACCGCACAGGATCGCGGCATTCAGGTCATCTGGCAGGATCTTGCGCTTTTCCCGGAAATGACCGTGGCGGAAAACATCGCCTTTCACGAGGTGCTCGGCGGCTGGCCGCGGCTGGTGGATTACGGCCGTATGCGCAGGATCGCGGTCGATGCGCTCGCCCGACTGGGCGTCACGCTCGACGTGGACCTGCCGCTCAAGGAATATGCGATCGCCCAGCGTCAGATCGTGGCGATCGCCCGAGCGCTGGTCGGTGAGGCGAAGCTGGTCTTCATGGACGAGCCGACGGCATCGCTGACGCAGTCGGAGACGGACCATCTGCTCGAAATCGTCCGGAGCCTGTCCGCCTCCGGCGTCGCGGTCGTCTTCGTCAGCCACCGGCTTGCCGAGGTGTTGGAGATTTCAAGCCGGATCACGGTCCTGCGCGATGGCGCGCTGGTCGGGGTCTATCCTGCTGCCGGCATGACGCAGTCGAAAATCACCGAGCTCATGACCGGCAAGACCTTCGATCAGCACGTCCGCGCGCGCCCCAGGGACGATCAGCCCGTCGTGCTCGACGTTCGCGGGCTCACCAGACCGGGCCAGTTCGAGGATATTTCGCTCACCGTCCGCCGCGGCGAAACGGTCGGCATAACCGGTCTGTTGGGAGCAGGGCGGACCGAGCTGGCGCTCGCCCTTTTCGGCATGCTCAAGCCCGTATCCGGGACGATCAGTATTGATGGCCGGGAGGTCCGCTTCGGCTCGAACCGCGAGGCGATCGCGGCCGGCGTCGCTTATCTGTCGGAAGACCGGTTGTCACTCGGGCTCATCCAGCCGCAGCCGATCGCCGACAATCTGGTTATCGCCTCGCTGCGCAAGATTCTCTCCGGGGGTCTTCTTTCCGAAGACCGCAAACGAAGCCTCGTCTCCCGCTGGATCGCCGATCTGGGCGTCAAGATCGGCCATCAGGCTGACGCGATATCGACGCTTTCGGGCGGCAACCAGCAGCGCGTGGCGATCGCCAAATGGCTCGCCACCGATCCCAAGCTGCTGATCCTCGATTCACCCACGGTCGGCGTCGACGTCGGGGCACGGGCCGGGATCTTCGACATCGTCGCCAAGCTCGCTGAGAGCGGGCTTGCGATTATCCTGATCTCGGACGAGGTACCGGAAGTCTATTTCAACGCCGACCGTGTCCTGCACATGGCGCAGGGCCGCATCGTCGGAACCTATGATCCGCGCCAGTCGCGGTTGGAAGAGATCGAGGCGGCCGTCTATGCATAGCTTGATCCGCACTCACGCGACCGAATTTTCGCTGCTGGCGGTGATCGTCGTCATCAGCACCGTGCTCTCCTTCGCAACGGCGAATTTCTTCACGCTCGGCAACGCCTTCGATCTCTTAAACATCAGCGCCGTCAACATCATCTTCGCGGTCGGCCTCCTTGTGGTGCTGATCGCCGGCGGCATCGATATCTCCTTCGCCGTGGCCGCTTCCGTGGTCCAATACGGCACGGCGATCGCGCTCGGCTGGATCGGCGGCGGCGGTTGGGTATCCGGGCTTCTCATCGCCGGCTCGCTGGGCGTGCTGCTCGGCTGCTTCAACGCCTTTCTGATCCACCGCTTCCGGATCATTTCGATCGTTGCCACGATCTCCACCTTCAACATCTATTTCGGATTGCTGATGTTCTTCACCCGGGGCGTGTCGATTTACGACCTGCCCGACTGGCTGACGGACCGGGTGATCCTCTTCGAGCGTGAAATGCCCGACGGCACCTGGATCGAGATCACGCTTCCGGTTCTCGTCATGATCGTCTGCGTCGTTGCGACATGGACGCTGATCACCCGTACCACGATCGGCCGCCAGCTTTACGCCTTCGGCGACAATCCGGAAGGCGCCCGGCGCTTCGGCATCAATATCGGTGCCATGCAATTCATTGCCTTTGGCTGGCTTGGCCTCATGGCCGGCATCGGCGGCCTGATCCAGGCGCATTATGCTCAGGAAGTCGTGCCGAACGCGCTTTATGGCCGCGAACTCGACGTGCTCGCCGCGGTCGTGCTCGGCGGCGCGCGTCTCGGCGGCGGCAAGGGCACGGTTCTCGGCTGCGTGCTCGGCGTACTTCTGATCTCGATCACTCAGAACGGACTGAACCTGATGGGCGTGTCGCCCTTCGCTTTCAAGATGATCATCGGCGCGATCATTCTGATCGCCATCACGCTTTCCAACACGCGGATCGAGCGCCTGCTGCCGTTTGTTGGTCAGAGGGGAACGGGACGATGACCATAATCTTCGAAAGGATCAAGACCGCCATAGGGCCGGAAATGGCAGGTCCGGGGCTCGCCTTCGTCGCTGTCGTCCTCGTCTTCGGGATCGCCTCGCCGCAATTCCTGAGCGCCGCGACCTTCGGCTCCGTCGCCTTCCAGTTGCCGGAACTCGGGCTCCTGACGCTTGCCATGCTGCTGCCGATCCTGACCGGCGGCCTCAATCTCGCAATTACCTTCACCGCCAATCTTGCCGGATTGACCCTCGCCTGGGTCCTCAAGGCGAACGGAGGAGCCGACGCGGGCTTCGACATCTTCCTCGTGGGCTCCCTCCTTGCCGTGATGGTCGGTGCGGCAAGCGGCATCGTCATGGGCCTGGTGATTGCGTTTACCCGCGCCCATCCGATCCTTGTCTCCCTGTCGATGATGATCTTCCTGCGCGGCCTTGGCGAGTTCCTGACGCGCGGGGGCGACATCTCCGGATTCCCGGCCTTCGTCGGCGTGATCGGCCATGGCTCCGTCGCCGGCATTCCCGTGCCGCTGATCGTCTTCGTCGTCTGCGTGCTCGCCTGGCATCTGCTTCTCGGCCGCACCAAGCTCGGCTTCAACACCTATATGATCGGCTCGAATCTCGACGCGACGCGCTATTCAGGCATCAACACGCGCAAGGCGATCGTGCTCGTCTACACGCTGTCCGGGATCATGTGTGCGATCGCCGGCATCATCATGCTGGCGCGCTTCAATTCGGTGCGCATCGGCCATGGCGAGTCCTACCTGCTGATCACGGTGCTCGCGTGCTTTCTCGGCGGCGTCAATCCGTTCGGGGGCTTCGGCCGGGTGATCCCCGTCTTCGTCGCGCTGGTGGTGCTGCAGCTTCTTTCGTCCGGGCTCAATCTCGTCGGAGCCAACCAGCATCTCGCGACCGCCGTCTGGGGCATCCTTCTCGTTGGCGTGATGATCCTGCGTTGGGTCGTTTCCAGGATCAAGATTTCAATTGTCAGAAGAGGATCATGACGATGCAGGGTTTTGGCGTACATACGAGCATGTGGACAATGAACTGGGACCGTCCCGGCGCCGAACGGGCGGTAGCGGCCGCGGTCAAATACAAGGTCGATTTCATCGAAATCCCGATGCTCAATCCGCCTGCCGTCGACACGGAGCACACCCGTGCCCTGCTCGAGAAGAACCGTCTGCGCGCGGTCTGCTCGCTCGGCCTGCCGGAGCGGGCCTGGGCTTCGGTTCGGCCCGAGGCGGCGATCGACCATCTGAAGATCGCGATCGACAAGACTGCCGATCTCGGCGGCGAGGCGCTGTCGGGCGTCATCTATGGCGGCATCGGCGAGCGGACCGGCGTGCCGCCGACCGTGGAGGAGTATGACAATATCGCCCGCGTGCTGCAGGCCGCGGCCAGGCACGCCAAGTCGCGCGGCATCGAACTGGGCGTCGAAGCGGTCAACCGCTACGAGAACCATCTGATCAATACCGGCTGGCAGGCGGTCAAGATGATCGAGCGGGTCGGAGCCGACAACGTCTTCGTGCACCTCGATACCTATCACATGAACATCGAGGAAAAGGGCGTCGGCAAAGGCATTCTCGATGCGCGCGAGCACCTGAAATACATCCATCTTTCCGAAAGCGACCGCGGCACGCCGGGCTACGGCACCTGCGGCTGGGACGAGATTTTCTCGACGCTTGCGGCGATCGGCTTCAAGGGCGGCCTCGCCATGGAAAGCTTCATCAACATGCCGCCGGAAGTGGCCTATGGCCTTGCCGTCTGGCGTCCCGTCGCAAAGGACGAGGAAGAGGTGATGGGCAACGGCCTGCCGTTCCTGCGCAACAAGGCCACGCAGTACGGCCTGATCTGAAGGAGGTTGCAGCGAAGACGGTCGGGGAGAAGCGACGGTGGATGCGATGAACGATCGAGACAGCGGCGCGGCTCCGGTCGCGGTTCTCGACATCGGCAAGACCAACGTCAAGCTGAGCGCGGTCAGGGGCGATGGGACGGTGGTGGAGACGATCAGCGTCCCCAATCCGGTCCTCCCCGGACCTCCCTGGCGCCACCACGACCTCACGAAGCTGGGCGAATGGGTTTTCGAGACGCTGGCGGCTCTGTCGCGGCGCCATGAACTTACCGCCGTCGTCGCGGCCGGGCACGGCTCGGGCGGCGTTCTGACGGGTGCGGATCCGGACCTGGGCGATGGCGCCGCGCTCCCGATGGTCGATTACGAGCAGCCGTTGCCGCAGGATATCCGCGACGGCTATATCCCGCTTGCCGGTACGTTTCTCGACCGCGGCAGCGCGACCATGCATGGCGCGACCCATCAGGCCCGCCAGCTCTTTTGGATGGAGGAGCGCGAACCGGATGCTTTCGGGAAAGCCCGCTGGTATCTCGGCCTGCCGCAATATTGGGCTTGGCGACTTTCCGGCGTCGCCGCGTCGGAAGCGAGCTTTCTTGGGGCACAGTCGCATCTCTGGAATGTCGCCGAAGGGCGCTTCTCACCGATCGTCAATGCCTGCGGCTGGGAGCGGCTGATGCCGCCGTTCTCCAAGGCATGGCAGACGCTTGGCCCGATCCGGCCCGAACTCGTCCGGAGGTTCGCACTCCCGGCAGAAATGCGCGTCCTCACGGGCGGCCACGACAGCAGCCTCAATCACTACCGCTATCACGCCGCGGGCTTGCGGGATTTCACGGTGATCTCGACGGGCACCTGGATCGTCGGCTTTTCACGCTCGACACCGATCGAGCGCCTCGACGAGCACCGGGGCATGACGCTCAACAGCGACGTTTTCGGAAACCGCCTCGGCGGGATACTGACCATGGGCGGACGGGAGTTCTCCCATATCGCCGGTTCCAATCCGCCGACGGACGACGTCCCCGTCGAGGTCCTCGGGCGTCTGGTTGCGCAGCGGACCATCGCGGCGCCCTCCTTCGGCGACGACGATGGTCTTTTCCCCGGCAGCGCCGGAAGCGGACGCATCCTTGGACCTGCGGCCGAGACGCCAATGGAGCGCAAGGCCCTGGCGCTCCTCTATTGTGCGCTGCTGACGGTGAAATGCATCGAGACGCTTTCCGCGGATCGCCTTGTCGTGCTCGACGGCAGCTTCCTGCGCGATCCTTTTTATGCGGGCGTCGTTGCGGCATTGCTTCCCGAGCGCCAGGTGCGCTTCAACCTCGACGCCTATGGTGTTGCCGCCGGAGCGGCGCTGCTTGCCGGTCACGAGGCGCGCGAGCGGCCGGCGCCGCTTGCCCTCAGCGAACCCATCGGTCTTGCGCGCCTCATTCCCGACCTTTCCCGCTACGCCGCCGAATGGCGCGCGGTCGCCCGTGCAGTGCGGGGCAACAGAGATAAATTCCGGAACACGAAAGGAAATCTTCATGGCTGAGACGGACAAGCTGGCACTTCGGCGGGAAATGGTGGACATCTGCCGGCGGATGAATTCGAGTGGCATCAACCAGGGCACGGCCGGCAATCTTTCCGTCCGCACCGACGACGGCTTCCTCATCACGCCGTCCTCGATGCCCTATGACACGATGCAGCCGGACGACCTGGTGGAAATGGGCTTCGACGGCACTTATGTGGGCCATCGGCCCTCATCGGAGTGGCGCTTCCATCGCGACATTCTGCGCGCACGCACCGATATCGACGTGGTCCTGCATTGCCACTCGATCTACGCGACGACACTCGCCTGCCATCACAAGACAATTCCGAGCTTTCATTACATGACGGGGATTGCCGGCGGCACGACGATCCGCTGCGCCGAATATGCGACCTTCGGCACGCAGGCGCTCTCCGACAACGCGCTCATTGCGCTCAAGGACCGCTTGGCCTGCCTGCTCGGGCAGCACGGTCAGATATCGCTCGGCAAAACGCTGGAGCAGGCATTATGGCTTGCAATCGAGGTGGAGACGCTATCGCGGATCTATGTCCAGGCCCTAACCTTAGGCGAGCCGCCCGTGCTGCCGGACGACGAAATGGAGCGCGTGATCGCCCAGATGCGGCGTATGAGCTATGGCCAGGCGCCGGACCCAGAGGGAGTGAACGACGTGGCGCGGCCGCGCGTCTCGTGAGGCCGGGCAGAGGGGGTGGCCACTCCGCGTGGGGAATCTCGCTCGCCATACTGCCGCGGATCGCTTCGCCGCTCAGTTAGCGTTCGCGGCATCGCGTGCCGGCTCGTCCTTCTAAGATCGCAGCGGTAACCAGGGCCAGCGCTGCTCGTTTAGGGCGGGCTCTAAAATGACGATAACCACACCTCGGTGGTCATAACCTTCACTTGAACTGAGAAGCGCTTGCTGAGAAGTTCCAGCGATGCATCGTGCGTTTGATCGGTCGCACTACATACCGCATCCTTCAGCAGGATAATCTTATAGCCGAGATCGATAGCCCCGAGTGTCGCGGCCAGCACGCAGATGTCCGTCTCGCCTCCTGTTAGGACCAGTGTGCCGATATCCTGATCAAGTAAAGCGCTATGCAGGCGGCCATTCGTCCAGGGCGAATAGGTCCTTTTGTCAAAAATGCGCGCTGGCGGAACCAGTCGTTTCAGGTCCGGAACCAGATCCACCAGAACCGGATCAAGTTCGCTGGTCGTCATCATCGGCCATTTCTCGTAATACGCCCGCCACATGCCCGGCAGTTCCTCAGGAGCGGACGGCGGCACAAAACGCGTAAATATCGTGCGTTCCGGAAACCGGCCTGCAACTTCAACAATCTGGTCGAATACCTTCGGCATCCAGGTCACTTGCCAGGGAGTATTCTCCGCGAACATGCGCTGCATATCTATGCACAGATGCGTCCATCTTTCCGGGTTCATGTCGTACGCCGCGTCCTTATCCTGAGAGCGAACATGACGGTAAGAACTCCAGGAGAGGAGTGGAGTTCCAGCTCTCGGACTGGTCAGGTGCGCGGGTAATCCCCGAGGCGCGACGCCAAGGCTGGCTCCAGTTACTTCCGGAACTGCCGCAGTGGCCCAGTCGGGGTATGCAGTAACAATTAAATGGCGCGTGCCGGCTGACCGAGGACGGCGCGTGCGGGCTGGCTGAGCCTTTGCCTCGCATCAGCAACAACAAGGCGGTGGCTCTGTCGCAACAGCCGCATTGGTGAGTGTCCACCGACACTCAGACCAAGAGGGAAGCACCATGTCTAAGACCTCCTTCAACATCAATCCGTCGGCCTTTCTGACCACGGCGCTGGGCACAGCCTTCTCGAGCTGCGCGGCACAGGTGGCCGAGGCAATCCACCGTCGCCGGCAAAGCGGTCGCGCACGCGGGTGCGCTCTGCAGGAAATGCCGGATTACATCCTCAAAGACATCGGCGTGACGCGTTTCGAAATTGAATACCTCGTCAAGTCTGGACGAGCCTGTAGATGGCGCAGCGAGTGAAGCGGCCGAATACCACCGTCTCTGTCAGATAGAAACCACTGAGAATGACCATGAAAACGCACCTTCTCTCCAGCGCTCTGTCCGTAGCGATCCTCCTTGCCGCCGCTCCGGCCCTTGCCCATGACGCGAAGTACCACCTGGCGAAGAACACTGAACTGAAACAGTTCGGCCGCAACCAGCTTCCGACGCCAGCCACCCAGGACACACAGGTGCCTCTGTGGCCAAGTCTAACCGGTCATCGCTCCGCCGCCTCTACCGCCAGCAAAGATGCGCAGGCTTACGTCGACCAAGCGATGATGCTGAGCTTCGGTTTCAACCATGCCGAGGCTGCCCGCAGCTTCAAGCAAGCTCAGAAGCTTGACCCATCTTGCGCGATTTGTTTCTGGGGCGAAGCGCTCGTGCTCGGCCCCAACATCAACGCACCGATGGATCCCGACGCAAATGCTGTGGCATTGGCCGCGGTGGCGAAAGCCGTGGCCCTGGCGCCCAGCGCATCCCCGCGTGAGCAAGCGTTGATCGCCGCCCTGACCCGCCGTTATGCTTCAGATACCGAACGTACGGTTCTTGACCGGGCCTATGCAGAGGCCATGGCTGTCGTCGCGGAAAAGTTTCCGAAGGACGACGATATCGCCGTTCTCTATGCAGAGGCGTTGATGGACCTGAACCCTTGGGATTACTGGACCGACGCCGGCGCAAAACCGAAGGGAAAGACTGCGGCGATCATCTCGACGCTTGAGCGGGTGCTGGCGCGCAACCCTGATCATGTTGGCGCGATCCACCTCTACATCCATGCCGTCGAGGCTTCGACTACGCCCGAGCGGGCGGAGCGGCACGCCGATCGCCTGGCGAAGATGGATATCGGAGCCGGTCATCTGGTGCACATGCCCTCTCACATTTATTACCGGGTCGGACGCTATGCGGATTCGCTTGCGGTCAATCGCCGTGCGGTTGCAACGGATGAGTCTTTCTTTCAAGCGGTGGCGCCTGAGGGGCTCTATGCCGGCGGCTACTATCCACACAACATCCACTTCCTGCTGGTTTCGGCGCAAATGGCCGGCGACGGGCCGACTGCCATCGAGGCGGCGCAGAAGCTCTCTGGGGTAATTTCGGACGAGCTCGCGCGCGCCGCACCCGCCTTCGTTCAGCCGATCAAGGCCGCGCCCCTGTTCGCGCATGCCCAGTTCAGCGATCCGGAAACGATCCTCGCGGTTGCGCGTCCGACCGGCGACTTCCCATTCGTCGATGCCGCCTGGCATTATATGCGCGGGGTTGCTCAAGCTGAGCGCGGTGACTTTGATGCTGCTCGATCCGAAAAAGCGGCGATTGCCGAAATCGCCCGATCGGCTGACTTGAATGCGCTGGAGGACGGCGGAATGCCCGCTGCTGACGTACTGGCAATTGCCGAGCACGTCCTTACCGCGCGGATTGCACAGGCGGGTGACGATTGGCCGGCTGCCGCTCGCGCCTTCGCGGATGCCAAGAAAGTGGAGGATCGCCTTTCATATATGGAGCCGCGCCACTGGTACTACCCGATCGGGCAGTCGCTCGGAGCGGCTCTGTTGCGCGTCGGCGATCTCGATGGCGCGGAAAATGCCTTTAGCGAGAGCCTCGTGCTTGCTCCGAACAATGGTTGGGCCCTGTTCGGCCTAAGCGAGGTCTATCGCGCACGCGGCGACGAGGTGTTGGCTGAAAAAACGTCACGCCGATGGCGTGATGCATGGGTAGGCAGCACTTCGATGCTGCGCCTTGATCGGCTTTGACGGTCTCGGCGAGGAACGCGCGCCTTTGGCCGCCACGGTCGGCCGAAGGCAAAGACGCCAAGGGTGCTGTTCAGCCTTGGCTGGGGGTGCAACCCATGTTGTCTGCGCGGCTGCAGCATCGGTCAATTCCAGAGCCTTATGAAGTTGACCGGCCGCACGGTCACGCTGCATGCGGGGGTCAATTTCAGAAAGGCACTATCCAAAACCGACCCAGCACCTGGAGCGGATGAGGACGGGGCGTGCGGTTTGCCTGGGTTCCGAAATCGTGGTCTACCCCCGCAGGATCGCCTCGGCCGCCTTTTCCGCAATCATGATGACCGGAGAATTGGTGTTGCCCGAGACGATGCTGGGCATGATCGACGCATCGACGACGCGCAAGCCAGCAATCCCGTGAACTTTCAGCGAAGAGTCCACCACGGCCATCGGATCGCTGCCCATCTTGCAGGTGCCCACCGGGTGGAAGATCGTCGTCGCGATGTCGCCGGCGCGGCGGATGAGTTCATCCTCGCTTTGGAACTCCGCGCCCGGCAGCATTTCTGCCGGCTTGTATCTTGCGATGGCCTTCGTCGTCATGAGATTGCGAGCGTGGCGGATCGCCTGCGCCGCAAGCAGCCGGTCGCCGGTGGTGGACAGATAGTTCGGCCGGATCTCCGGCGCGGCTGATGATTCCGCTGTCGTGACATGCACGCTTCCCCGGCTTTCCGGCCTCAGATTGCAGACCGAGACCGTAACGGCCGGGTATCTGTGGAGTGGCTCTCCCAACCGGTCGGTGCTTAGCGGCTGGACATGGTATTCGAGGTCAGGGGTTGCGACAGATGGGCTGCTTTTCGCAAATATGCCGAGTTGGCTCGGTGCCATCGACAGCGGACCGGAACGCCTCAGCATGTATTCGAAGCCCATTCCCATGCGGGAAAAAATGCTGTGATAGAGCTGGTTCAGCGTCTTCGCGCCTTCGATCCGGAAGACGGTGCGGATCTGAAGATGATCCTGCAGATTTTCGCCAACCCCGGGGCGGTCGTGGACCACTTCTGCGCCGGCTGCCGAGATGATGTCCGGCCGGCCCACCCCGGATAGTTCGAGGATTTTCGGCGAGTTGATCGCGCCTGCGGAGAGGATGACCTCGCGTGTAGCGCGCGCCACCTGGACGCGGCCGTTCAGCCGGAAGCGCACGCCCTTGGTGCGGCGGCCGTCGAAGATCAGACGCTCCGTCTCGGCGCCCGTCAGCACCCGGAGATTTGGCCGCTTCATGGCGGGGCGCAGGAATGCCTTGGTCGTGTTCCAGCGCACGCCGCCGCGCTGATTCACCTCGAAATAGCCTGATCCCTCGTTATCGCCGGTGTTGAAATCCTCGGTCTTCGGAATGCCGAGTTCTTCGGCGGCGTCGCGAAAGGCGTCAAGGATCGGCCAGGACAGACGTTGCCGTTCGACCCGCCATTCCCCGCCGGCGCCGTGCATCGGCGACTTGCCGCGGAAGTTGTCCTCGGACTTCAGGAAGTAGGGCAGGACATCGTCCCAGCCCCAGCCGGTATTGCCGGCCTGGCGCCAGCCATCGTAGTCGGCCGCCTGCCCACGCATATAGATCATGCCGTTGATCGAGGAACAGCCGCCGAGCAGCTTGCCGCGAGGATAGGGGAGGCTACGGCCGTTGAGGCCGGGTTCTCCGGCCGTCCTCATCATCCAGTCGGTGCGCGGATTGCCCATGCAGTAGAGATAGCCGATCGGCACATGCACCCAGTGATAGCGGTCGCTGCCGCCGGCTTCGAGCAGCAGGACGCGGTTTTTCGGGTCGGCGGAAAGCCGGTTGGCAAGCACGCAGCCGGCGGAGCCGGCGCCGACGACGATGAAATCGTAACTGCCCGCATCGGCGATCGTCTCGTTCATATCCGCGTTCACGCCGCAACTCCCGCCGTGATGGCCTGCATTGCCGAAAGCCGTCGCCAGATCGGGGTCATGGCGTCCGCGATGTCCCGGCAAAGTGCGTATCGCCGGGCATAATGCGCCTCCAGCGCCCTGTTCGGACGATAGTGCCGCTCGGTTCTCACCATCGCGGCCGCACCCTCGGCGAAGTCGGCGAAAATGCCCACGCCGGTGCCGGCTGCGATTGCCGCCCCAAGGGCGCCGGTCTCACGCGAGCGGGCGACGGAGACCGGGACGCCGAGAACGTCGGCGAATATCTGCGGCCATGTGAGGCTGCGCGAGCCGCCGCCGGAGAGTATCGCCTCGTCAAAGGCCGCACCTGCCTTTCGCATCGTCTCTATGTGCTGGCGGTGACCGAAGGCCACCCCTTCGAGAACCGCGCGGACGAGGTGGCCTTTCGTATGCCAGCCTGCAATCCCGTAGAACCCGGCGCGCGCACAGCCATCCTGCTGGGCGCCGTAGAGATAGGGGTGGTAGATCGGGTCGTCGGAGGCCGGATCGCTTGAGGACGCGAGGTCGCAGCAGAGGTCGAAGGGCGAGCGCCCATCGGACCGCACCTCCGAAAAGAACTCCCGCACCAGCCATTCGAGGTTTGCGGCGGAGGTCGCGCTGGACTCGATCGCCATGTAGCGGTCGCGGTCGAAGGTCGAGGACATGAACACCGGTCCCTGGAGCTCCGGGCTTTCGATGATCACCTGATTGATGCTCCACGTCCCGGCGATGATGGAAGCTGCCCCAGTGCGGGTGACCCCGGAGCCGATCGCCGAGGCGACCACGTCGAAAAGACCGCCGACCACCGGCGTTCCGGCGGCAAGCCCTGTCTCGGCTGCGGCCGCTTCGGTGATGCGGCCGGCGATGTCCGCGCTTTCCACCAGAGGCGGCAGGAGGTCCATGGATTCGCAGAGCCCGTAAGCTGCCATGAGTGCCCGGTCGTAGTGCCGGCCGGCGACGTTGAGCAAACCGCAGCCGGTCATGTCCGAGACGTCGCTGACGCGGACGCCCGTCAGCCGGTTGACGATAAAATCCTTGCAGAGAAAGACCGTGCCGATGCTGGCGAAGACCTCCGGCCGGTGTCGTTTCAGCCAGGCCAGCAGGGTGGGGGTCTGCGAGGGCCAGGGTCGTTGCTGGCCGATCGGGTAGGTCCGGTCGCCGACACCGTGCGACGTCCACTCTTCGACAAGCGCTGCCGCCCGGGTGTCGAGCGACTGGATGCCGAGAAGCGGATTCCCCTCACGGTCGAGCGCGTAGAGCCCGTTGCCATGGCCGGCGCAGCCGATCGCGGCGATTTCGCCGGGGTCGATCCCGGCGTCATCGACACATGCGCGGATGACCCGGCGGGCATTCTCCCACAGCTCGCCCAGGCCGCGCTCGACATGGCCGGGGAATGGCATCCGGCTGTGCCCTTCCGCCGCGGCCGAAGCGATCTCCTTGCCCTCCCGGTCGAAGATCACCGCCTTGATGACGGTGTTGCCGGCGTCGAGGCCCAAAAGGTAGTCTCCCATGCTGAACCCCTCCCAAGGTCCGATATCCGATCAACCTTGACGATACAGCGCGAAAGCCTCTTCGCCGCTCGCATTGTCGTGCACGATCGCCATCAATCCGCGCACCACGGCTTGCGGATTGGAGTGCTGATAGATGTTGCGCCCATAGACCATGCCCATCGCGCCCTGCTTCATCAAGGCCGCCGACTTGTCGAAGACGGATCTCAGATCCTCCTTGCCGCCGCCGCGGACGAGAACCGGGCAACGCGCCGCTTCGACCACCCGGTGGAATTCGTCCGCATCGGTGGTCGGATCCGCCTTGACGATGTCGGCGCCCATCTCCCGGGCAAGCCGTGTCAGCGTGACGATCTTGTCCGCATCGCCGTCGACCATGTAGCCGCCATGCTCGGTCACCGGCTGCATGACGAGCGGCTCTATCATCAGTGGCATGCCGTATTTGTCACAATCGGCCCGGACGCGGGCGATGTTCTGCACGCATTGGCGGAAAAGATCCGGTTCGTCCGGAAGCATGAACAGGTTGACGACGACGCAGGCCGCATCCATCGCCAGCGCCCCGATCAGCGGCTCGGCCTCGTTCTGCAGCACCGCCCACATATCGCGGTGGCGGATGCGGTTATAGGGATTGCCCATGTCGATGCGAATGACGAGCGCCGGCTTGTCCTTGCCGGGCTGATCCTGCAGCAGATCGGCCTGGCCGTAGTTCATCTGGATCGCGTCGGGGGCCGCCGCGGTGAGTGCCTTTACCACTCCCTCCATGTTTTCGAGTCCGCTCAGGAACGACGGTTCGTTGCAGACGCCGTGATCGATCGCAACGTCGAGGCAGCGTCCTCCGTTGAACAGTCGGTTCATCCGCACCTTGCTGTTGGTTCTCATGCTCTTCTCCTTCGTCGTAGGTTGCGCGGCAGCCCGGATCGAGGCCGCCGCAAAAGATTGCGGTTTCAACCCGCCGCGACCGCCTTCGCCAATGGGGGCGGCATTCGGGCTGCAAGGGCTTGTTCGTCGACCCCGTGCCGGTCTCGCAGGAGCTCAAGGCAGCGGTTCCGCTCACTTAGACTGCGCGCCTCGGACCAGCCCTTCTCCTCCGTCAGCAGTTCGAGGGCAGCGTCGAGAATGGCGAGCGAGAGCGTGCCCGAGATGGCGAGCGTCGTGCGGCGCAAGAGCAGATCGTCCAGATGCTCGACCGCCTCGTTGCGGATCAGGAACAGCAGTTCCCGCATCGTATGACCGGCGCCCGGGATCGCGGCATCGCTTCCCTGGCCTATGAAAGCCGCCAGCGCCTCGGCTTCCGTTCCGTAGCGGCAGAACAATTCGGCGACGTGCGGCGGCGGCAGGCCGCAGCGAGCGGCCAACGCGGCAATCCAGGTTGCGCGGTCGGCCGGAAATCGCCGGCCTCCGCCGATGGCGCGGTCGGCCGTCGAGACGCGGCGTGAAAGGCCGAGCCGTTTGAGCGCCGTGTCGGCGGCAAGTTCGCCGAAGGAGCGAAAGGTCGTCCACTTGCCGCCGATCATGCAAAGCACCGGTGTGCCGGCGCTCTCGATCGTGGTGCAGAAATGGTCGCGCGGGATGCGGCCGGTGAAACTGTCGCTGCTGGCGGGCAGCGGTCGCACGCCGGAGAACTGGAAGACGACTTCCTCCTGCCCGATCTCGATACCAGGCAGGACGAAGGCCAGCGACTGCAGGATGTAATCGCGCTCCTCTTCCTCGCACCTGATGGTCCCGGGATCGTCGACCCGGATGTCGGTCGAGCCGACCAACACCTTGCCGAAATAGGGAAAGAGGATGCAGATGCGGCCGTCCTCGTTCTCGTAATAGATCATGTGATCGCCGAGGGCGTCGCGCAGATGCACATTGTCGATGATGAGATGCGATCCCTTCGTGCCGCCCATCAGCGGGGAGGAGGGGTGATCCGGCGGCAACAGCGCGCCATTGGTGATGTCGATCCAGCCGCCGGTCGCGTTCACGATCAGACTGGGCTCGATCTCCACGCTGCCCCCCTCGACGCCGTCGGCAAGGATGTATGTCCCGGCCTCGTTTCTGCGAAGCTCGGCATAGTTCAGCGCCGCCGCCTCGGTCGAGGCGGACAGGCCGTCCTGCAACAGCTCCATGCCGATCCGCTCGGGGTGGCTCACCCAGGCATCGTAATAGGTGGCGGAACTGCGTATCTTCGGGTTGAGCGCCGGCCATTTCGCCAGCGTCGCGCGACGACCGCGGAAGCGGTGGCGCGGCATCAGTGCCCGCTTGCGTGTCAGCAGGTCGTAGATCGAAAGCCCGGCCTTGATCGCGATGGCTCCGCGGCGGCTCGGTCGCCGGCTCAAGCCGAGAAAGCGGACGATGCCATTGGCAAGGCCGGAGAATATGTCGAACACGGGAACCGTCGTCGCAAGAGGCGCCACGAGGTGCGGGGCGTTCCGGAGCAGCCGGTCGCGCTCCACGAGCGATTCCTTCACCAACGTGAACTCGCCGTTTTCGAGGTAGCGCAGGCCGCCATGCACCATGCGCGACAGCGCAGCACTCGCACCCGAGCAGTAGTCGTGCTTCTCGACCAGCAGGACGCGCACCCCCTGCAGCGCGAGCTCGCGAAAGACGCTGAGCCCGTTGATGCCGCCGCCGACGACGCAGACGTCCACCTTCGGGCTCCGGCGGAGCCCGTCCAAAATCTCTGTCCTTGTCATGGGGCGGTCCGTTACCTGTCCATCGTTGCCAGCTCAGCCGCTATTGCCGCCTCGACCGTCGAGAGGTCGTCGGCGCTGAGCCGGATCGCGCCGGCTTTTGCATTTTCGAGCGCCTGGGCCGGATTGCGCGCGCCGCAAAGCGCGAAGGTGATGCCGGGCTGCGCCAGGGTCCAGGCGATAACGATCTGGGCGATCGATGCCTCGTGCTCTTGCGCGACCGGCCGTATAGCGTCGGCGAAGCGCGTGACCTTCTCCCGGTTTGCGACGGAGAAACGGGGATTGTTCCTGCGCTGGTCGTCGCCGGAAAAGACACGTTCCGGCCCGATCGAGCCGGAGAGAAGCCCAAGAGCGAGCGACGAATAGCTGAGCGTCGCCACTCCGTTTGCCATCGTGACCGGCAGGAGTTGTGCTTCGATCTCCCGGTCGAGCATGCTGAACCGTTCCTGGATCGCGTCGAGCCCACCGATCTTCACGTAGATCTCGAGTTCTTCCAGGTTCACATTGCTGGCGCCGATTGCGCGGATCTTGCCGGCGGCGCGCAGGTCCTCGAGCGCCCGCATGGTTTCCTCGATCGGCGTCGTCGGGTCCTGCCAATGGGTGATGTAGAGGTCGATATAATCGGTGCCGAGCCGTCTGAGGCTCTGTTCCACCTCATGGAAGATCGATTCCCGGCCGAGATGGCGATGGACGGGCCTGCCGTCCTGGTCGAAGAAGTGGTTTCCCTGCCGTGTGTGCCAGACGAGACCGCACTTCGTTGCGATCACCGCCTTGCCGCGGCGCCCGGACAGCGCCTTGCCGACGATCTCTTCCGCCCGCCCGAGCCCATAGGCGGGTGCCGTGTCGATCAGCGTCACGCCTGCATCCAGAGAGGCCTGGATGGCGGCGACCGATTCCCGTTCGTCCGTGCCGCCCCACATCCAGCCGCCGATTGCCCAGGTGCCGAGGCCGACCGCAGATGCCGCGACCCCGGAGCGGCCGATCTCCCGCATGATTTGTTGTCCATTCATGAACGCTCTCCGCCTTCCTTGGCCAGTTCGAGAATGCGCGCTCCCGTCGCCTGGTCCGTGACGAGCGTGTCCAGATGATTGCCGCGCATGACGCTTAAGATCGGCCCCGCCTTGCTGGGCCCGCTTGCGACACCGATCTTCGTCGGGATCGAAGCGAATTCGGAGAGCGTCAGGGAAACCAGACGCCGATTGAGCCCGTAGCCGCAGACGCGCCCGTGATCATCGAGCAGATGCGCCAGCAGTTCGCAGGAGGCCCCGGATTGCTCGATTGCCTGGCGATCGGTGCTGGAGGAGGGGTGCAGGTCGTAATAGCTGGAATCGTCCGAAAGGATCGAGCCGATGCCGACAACGGCGATCTTCGCGTCGCGCGCCCGCTTGAAGACGTCGGCGACCGAGCGCATGCCGAGCAGCATTTTCCGTTCCGCTTCGCTATCGGCAAAGAGCGGCGCGTGGATCTGAAAGGAGTGCCCGCCGAGCCGGTCGGCCATCAGGGTGGAGACGTGATTGACGTCGGTATAGTGCTTGCCCTGGACGCAGCCGGTCGCGGGAATGACCTCGATATCGAAGCGGCGCGACGGCTGCAGGCCGGCAACCACGGCGCTTACCCCCTTGCCGCCGGTGATGCAGATCGTATCTCCGTCGGCGATCTGTTCGAGCATAAGCCGTGCCGCGGCTTCGCCGACCGACTGCAGCGCGATCTGGGGATTGTCGGAGACCGTCGGCACCACGACCGCGCGGCGGATGCCTCCGAGCGCCAGCAATTGTTCCTCGATTGCCACCAATGGCTCGACCGGCGACTTGATCTTGATCTCGACGAGACCAAGTTGGCGGCCGCGCTTGATGAGGCGGTTGACGGTCGCATGCGAGATGCCGAGCTGGTCGGCGATCTGCGCCTGCGTCAGACCCTCCAGGAAGTGCAGCACCAGGGCTTGATGCATCTGCCTGGCGATGACGATTTCCTCGCGCGGGGCGGACATGGATTTCGGTTTGGCGTTCGGCATGTCAGAGAGCCTTCCGCTTGTGCAGCAAGTGATCGATCGAAACCGCGGCCAGCAGTATGCAGCCCTTGATCATATCCTGCCAGTACACCGAAACGTCGAGCAGGATCAGCGAGCTGGTGACGACGGAAAGCAGGGCGATGCCGAGTATGGCGCCGAGGATCGTGCCCGAGCCGCCGTTGAGCGAGGCGCCGCCGATCACCGCCGCGGCGATTATGTTGAGCTCCATGCCGACCCCGAAGGTCGGCGTCGCGGCGCCGAAGCGCGACATGTAGATCGCCCCTGCCACGCCGGAGAGTGTTGCGCAAAGCACCGTCACCCAGAACTTGACGTCCTTCGTCCTGATGCCGGAATAGAGCGCGGCCTTCTCGTTGCTGCCGGTGTAGAAGACCTTGCGGAAGGCGGTTGCCCGGCGCAGCAGGAAATCGAAGGCGGCGACGACGGCGATGAATATCAGGATCACATAGGGAACCCCGAAGAAGGTACCCTGACCCACCGCCTTGAATGCCGGCGGCAAGGTGAAGAGCGAAAGCGGCGTGCCCTTGGTGATGACGAGGCAGAGACCGCGCACGATCACCATGGCTGCAAGCGATGTGATGAAATGGTTGAGCCCGACCACGGTGACGAAGAAGCCCATGATGCAGCCGATGGCGGCACTGGCGGCAATCCCGGCAAGCGATGCCGTCCAGGGATCGACTCCCATCAGGAAGAGCGAGCCGGAAAGTACCATCGAGAAGCAGACGACGGAGCCGACCGAAAGATCGATGCCTCCGACGATCAGCAGGATCGTCATGCCGACGACGACGATGCCCTCGACCGAGAAGGACATGAGCATCGCCCGGAAATTGCCAAGCGTCAGGAAATGCGGCGAGGCGAAGCTCATGATCACTGAAAGCGAAAGGATGATCGCGATCAGTCCGGCCTCGCGCATCGTGCCGATCCGCTTCCATGCCGGCCTGCGCATTTTTTCCGCAACCACTAATGTATCGACTGCCATAGTCCTGTCTCCCGCTTCTTCAGGCAGCATGCCCGGATGCCTTCAAGTTGGTTCCGTTTGCCGGGCCGATGCCGGATGCAAGCCGCATGATTGCCTCCTCGGTCATTTCGTCGCCCGATACCTCGCCGGCGATCCGGCCCTCGCGCACTACCAGGACCCGGTCGCAGAGGCCGATCAGTTCCGGCAGTTCGGACGAGATGACCAGAATGCCGATGCCGGCACGGGCAAGCTCGCGCAGCAGGCGATGGATTTCCGATTTGGCGCCGACATCGATGCCGCGCGTCGGCTCGTCCATCAGGATCACCTTCGGATCGACCGCCAACTGCTTGGCGATCGCTACCTTCTGCTGGTTGCCGCCCGACAGCGAAGAGACCGGCATGTCGACGCCGCCCATCCGTACGCCAAGCCTGCGGGTCAGGTCTTCGGCGAGTACTCTTTCCTTGCGGGAGTTGAGCAGGCCAAGAGAGGTCAATGCCTTCAGATCGAGTGCGGCAATGTTCTGGGCGATCGAGAGATCGAGGAAAACCCCGGATCCTTTCCGGTCCTCCGAAAGATAGACGACGCCGGCCTTCGCCGCGTCGGAATAGCGCCGTAGACGAAGCACCTTGTCATGCAGCCGGATTTCGCCTTGCGTCACCGGTCGCAATGCGCAGACGCCTTCGGCGATTTCCGTCCGTCCGGAGCCGATCAGGCCACCGACGCCGAGAATCTCGCCGTGGCGGAGCTCGAAGCTCACGTCGCGGAAGCGTGCGCCGTCGCCGAGGCCGCGGACCGAAAGAATCGGCTCGCCCAGGCGTTCGGAAGAATGCTGCTTGTCCGGATAAAGTTGGCTGATCTCGCGGCCGACCATCAGTCGGACGACATCGTCAGGCGTGACGTCCGCGATCTCTTCCGTCGCGACATAGCGCCCGTCGCGGAAGACGGTCACCCGGTCGCAGAGGCTGAACACCTCCGCCATGCGGTGGCTGATATAGATGATCGAGATGCCGCGTGCCTTGAGATCGCGAATGATGCCGAAGAGCACCTGCGCTTCGGTCTCGGTCAGCGCCGCCGTCGGCTCGTCGAAGATAAGCACGCGGCAATCGAGCGTCAGTGCCTTTGCGATCTCGACGAGCTGTTGACTGGAGATCGGCAGGTCGCCGACCTTCTGACTGACGTCGATCGGGGCCAGACGATTCATCACGGCCTGCGCGTCGCGCTCCAGCTGGGCGTAGTTCATCAGAGCCGAGCGACGGCGGTTCGTCGCCGCCATGAACATGTTTTCCGCGATCGTCGCATCCGGGCAGAGCGCGATCTCCTGATGCACGAGGCCGATGCCGAGCGACTGTGCGACGGCGGGCGAGGCGATCTTCACCGGGGCGCCTTCGATGAGGACTTCCCCTTCCGAGGGCGGCAGCACGCCGGCGATGACGTTCATCAGTGTCGATTTGCCGGCGCCGTTCTCGCCGCAAAGCGCGTGAACTTCGCCCCGTTCGAGCCGAAAGTTTACGGCCGTCAACGCGTTCACGGCGCCGAAATGCTTGCTGACGTTACGGATCTCCAGCACGGTCTCTGTCGTCATCGCTAATTTTCCCCTCCCGCTTCGTCGGCCGCCCGGAACAAAGATCCGGGCGGCCGCCCATGCGATCCTATTCCTCGATGCCCTTGGTGCCGCGGCGTTTCAGGTACTTGTCCCAGTAGAAATCGTCGGCGTTATCGGCCGTGACGATCGACAGACCGTTGTCGACGACGGGGATGCTCATCGGATTAAAGCCGGAACGACTAGCGTCGTTCATCGGATCGATCAGTTCCGGATGCTTGGCGAGCCAGAGCAGGAGGAAGCCCATATAGCCCTGCATGCCCTGGTTGGGGTTGATCGAGCCGAAGACCTCGCCCGCCTTGATCATGTCGAGGATATTGGCGTTAACGTCGGCGCACATGACGAGGACCTTGCCGCCCGTTTCCTTGTTCGCCTGCGCCGCGCCGATCGCCGAATTTGCCTCGGGCATGAAGACGGCGCCGAGGTTCGGGTTGGCCTGGATGAGGCTCGTTAGCCCCTGATAGGCCTTGTTCGGGTCCTGGTTGGAGGCGGCCCGGCCGACGAGCTTCATGTCGGGCCACTTCTCCTCCATGCGCGCGATAAAGGCTGCGATGCGTTTGTCGTGATTGTCCTGGCCCGGATTTTCGAGCACCGCATATTCGCCCTTGCCGCCGAGCTTCTCGGCGATCTTGTCGGCGGCGTAGATGCCTTCGCGTGTGTTGTCGGAAGTGATGTAGGAAACGCGCTTCGACAGGGGCGAATCCGCGGCGAAGGTCACGACCGCCGTGCCCTGGTCGGTCGCCCGGTTGATAGGCTCGATAAACGGATCCGAGTTCATCGGGTGAACCAGAATGCCGGCCGGGTTCTGCGCCAAGGCTTGATCGAAGCTGGCGATCTGCTTGTTGACGTCATATTCCGGCGTTCCGGTGTATTCCGTCTCGCAGCCGAACTGCTGGCCGGCCTGCTTGAACATTTCGTAGACCGGGAACCAGTATTCGACGCCCGATACCATCACGTTCATGACGTATTTTTCGCCGGGCTTGCAGCGGAACGGGTTTTCCGTCGCGGCGGCGGCCGTACCGGCAAAAAGTGTGGTTGCGAGGACCGCCATGGCGGTCGTGCTGAGAAAATTGCGCAAGAGTCCTCCTCGGGGCCGAAACCCCTCCCAAAAAGCGCGTCGGCGCGCCAAAGGCGGCCGCTGTGTTCGTGAAGTCCGTTCTTCCTCCTCGAAGTCCGGTAGGGGCAGGTAACCCTAAGGGAAGAAATCTGTCAATATATTTCCACCGATGAAATATATTTCACATAGCGGTGCGCCTGAGGCGCGAAACGCGTAGAGCCAACCAGCCCAAGGACCTGGGCTGGCTGGCTTCCTGTGGCAGGCACGGAACTAAGGGTTGAGGATAGAGGTAAGCCTGTGTCCGTCTTAACGGAAATCAGGCTCGCGGCCTCCCGGCGACAGAGCGCATATTGTCGAGAAGGACTGCAATCAGCAGGATGAGACCACGCACCACGTATTGGTAGAAGGCCTGAATGTTGAGGAGGTTCATGACATTCTCGGCAATTCCCATGATCAGAACGCCGACGACGACACCGGTCATGGTCGCCCTGCCACCGGCAAGCGAAACACCGCCGAGAACGCAGGCGGAAATCACCGAGAGTTCGAGACCGGTGGCCGCATTCGGCTGACCTGAGGTGATGCGCGAGGCGAGCAGGACCCCTGCTACCGCACACACCAGCCCCTGCAGGGCGAAAATCCAGATGCGCATCCGCACGACGTCGACGCCGGCAAGCCGGGAAGCTTCCGGATTTCCGCCGATCGCAAGCGTGTTCTTCCCGAAGACGGTACGGTTGAGCAGGAAACCGAAGACGACGAAGAACAAGCCCATCACCCAGATCGGCGTGGGCACGGTCAGGAACTTCGACAGGGAAAGCTGGTAGAATGCCGGATCGTTGATCCCGACGGCACGCCCGTCCGATGCGATCAGGGCGAACCCGCGTACGATTTGCATCGTCGCCAGCGTCGTTATGAGCGCATTGATGCGGAAGCGGGCGATCACGATGCCGTTGGCCAAACCGACGATCGCGCCGCAGGCGAGTGCCGCGAGGAGACCGAGCACGATCGAACCCGTAGCGTTCGACGCCATGACGGCAACCATTCCCGAGAAGGCTACGGTAGAGCCGACCGAAAGATCGAAGTCGCGCGATGCCAGGCAGAACATCATGGTGCAGGCGACGACGCCGATGGTCACCACCGACTGCAGCAGGCCGAGCATGTTGCGCTCGGTGAGGAAATTCGGAACCGTCAAAGACACCACCACGAAGGCGGCGGCAAAGATCACCAGCAGGCCCTGTTCGCCGAGAAGAAGTTTTTTCAAGGAAGTCGTCATGGTCAGCTTACCTGTTCGGGAAGGGTGGGCGTCGTGGCTGAGGCATCCGGAAGTGCGGCTGCGAGAATCCGGTGTTCGTCAAATTCGCTCCGGTCGACTTCCACCGCGATCCGACCCTCGCACATCACGAGAATGCGGTCCGCAATCCCCATGACCTCGGGCAATTCGCTGGAAATGACGACGATCGCCATGCCTTGAGCCGCAAGCTCGTAAAGAATTTCGTAGATTTCCGATTTTGCGCCGACGTCGATGCCGCGGGTCGGCTCGTCGATCAGAAGCACCTTGACGCCCTCTTCCGACAGCCAGCGGCCAAGGATCACCTTCTGCTGGTTTCCGCCGGAAAGATTGACGATGTCCTGGTGGCGCGAGGGCGTGCGCACCCGCAGCTTCGCGATGAAACGCTCGGCAAGGTCCGCCTCCTTACGCTTGTCGACAACCCCGAATGGCGAGAAATGACGGCGTGAGGAGATCGCCATGTTCTCCTCGATCGAGCGCCCTTGGACGATACCATCGAATTTCCTGTCTTCCGGGCACAGAACGACGCCGGCACGGACCGACAGCCGCGGGTTGTCCGCCGGTACGGCGACGCCGTCCACCAGGACCTTGCCCTGCCGGCGGCGATCGGCACCATAGACCAGACGGGCCATTTCGCTGCGGCCCGCGCCGATCAGGCCGAAGAAGCCGAGAATCTCGCCGGCTCGGACGGCAAAGCTGATCGGTTGGGGCAGGGTGGCGCCGGAAACGCCTTCGACCGAAAGCCTCGCGGCTCCGAGCGGCCGGGCGCGCCAACCCCAGATGTTCGAAATTTCGCGCCCGACCATCTCGGCGATGATCTGTTCGCGGCCGGCCTTCGAGATATGCGGATGATGGGCGGCAAGCCGCCCATCTCTCAGCACCGTCAGGCTGTCGCACAGGCGGAAGATCTCGTCCAGCCGATGCGAGACATAGAGGATGACCGTACCGCTCGACCGCAATCTGTCGATCAGGGCGAAGAGGATTTCGCTTTCTCGAGATGAGAGCGAAGAGGTCGGCTCGTCCAAGGCAATCACGCGAGCGTCGGTCATTACCGCTTTTGCTATCTCGACCATCTGCCGCTCGCCGATCGACAGGGACGCAACCTTCGCCTGGGGATCGATGTCGATACCGATTTCCGCGAGCCTGTCGGAGACGACGCGGATCAATTGCCGACGGTCGATGACGCCGGCCTTGCCGGGGAAACGGCCGAGCCAGAGGTTTTCGGCGACCGTCAGCTCTGGTACGAGCTGCAGTTCCTGATGGATGACGATGACGCCCGCGTTGAAGGCGTCGCGTACGGAACGATAATGCTGTGTCACGCCGTCGATGCGGATCTCGCCGGTATCGGCCGCCTGGTCTCCGGAGAGTACCCGTATCAAGGTGGATTTTCCCGCTCCGTTTTCGCCCATCAGCCCGTGAACGGTGCCCTTGCGGACAGAGAAGGAGACCTCCGACAGCGCCTGAACGCCGGGATAGCCCTTTGAAATCGATCGGAATTCCAGGAAGTCCTGCATTGAAGCGCTCCGGGAGGGACGCCCGGCGCTTGCGGGCGCCGGGCTCGTTTCAGTCGGCAGGTGCCTACTCGATGCCGAGTTCCTTACGGACGGCCTCATAGTTGTCGCGCAATGCAAGCTGGCCCGCGGTCAAAATCAGCTTCTCCGGTTCCTTGCCGTTGGCGATCCACTCATACATGTTGAGGGCCGTCTCGTAGCCGTGGCGCTTCGGCGAGATGATGACGGTGCCGAAGAAGCCCGTCGCGGAAGGCTTCTTGAACTCGTTGATCGCGGAGTCCGCGCCGCCGATGCCGATGCCGATCATGCTGTCCGCGGGGATGCCGACCGTTTCGGTGGCACGCACTGCACCGAGCACGGCTTCGTCGTTGAGGCCGACGGCGACCCACTTCTTGACGCTCGCATTCTTGTTGAGAACGACTGTTGCGGCATTGAGAGCGGCTTCGGTGTCGGTCTTTGCCTGCGGCGCGTCGAAGATATTGGCTTCGGGGAAGCCGTTCGCCTTCAGAACGGAGAGCGCGCCTTCTACCCGGTCCACGGCGGTCGGGAGTTGGTCGTAGGAAACACGGATTGCGCCGACTTCCTTCATGTCCCAGCCGCGCTTCTTGATCTCCGCGACGATCGCTTCGCCCACCGCCTCGCCGATCTTGGTGGCGGAGATTCCCATGTGCGGCACGTCCTCGATCGGGCTGCCATCGGCACTGACCAGACGATCATCGACCGTCATCAGCTTCAGGTCGTTGGCTGCCGCCTTGGCGACGATGCCGGGGCCGAGCTTCACGTCAGGGGTGCAGATGATGAATCCCTGCGCACCTTGAGCACCGAGATTGTCGATGGCCGACTGTACCTTTTCACCATCCTGGGCTCCGATCTTGACGAGCGTGAAGCCTTTTTCCTTGGCAGCCTCGTCGGCGAATTTCCATTCGTCCTGGAACCACGGCTCCTCTGGCTGCTTGACGACGAAACCGATCTTCACGTCGGCGGCGAAGGCGGATGTTGCAGCAAGAATCGCGACGGTGCCGGCCAAAGCGACGGCCTTTATAAAGCGCATGATTTCTCTCCCTGTTCGAACTGCTCCCAGCAGCCGCATTTGTGTATGATGGAAAGATCATACTTGTCAATTAGTCTGGTATGATGAATGATAAACGCGTGTCTGATAATGTGGGTCGCACGAAGGGTCGTCAGTTCGGCTCAATTGAGATAAGCATCGCCTTCAAGTCCCAAGAAAATAACGGCCCCCGCGCATGGAGATTTCGGTGCAAGGACAACAGGATCAATCGATGGAACCGAGCGGCGCGCCCTCGCGCCGGCCCCGTGTCCAGAAGGATGTGACGCGGGCGATCGCCGCCGAGATCTGCGGCGACGACTATCCGGCAGGCAGCTTCCTGCCGCGGGAGAACGACCTGTGCGAGCGCTACGGCGTCAGCCGCACGGTGATACGGGAATCGCTGAAGATCCTCGAATCGAAGGGCCTGGTGCGCGGTCGTTCGCGCGTCGGCACCGTCGTCTGCAGCAAGGACGAGTGGAACATTCTCGACCAGCAGGTCCTGGAGTGGATCGGCGACCGGATTTTTCAATTCGATCTTCTGAACTGTATTCTGGAAGCGCGTCGTGCGATCGAGCCGGTCGCGGCGGAGCTGGCGGCTGCGCGCGCGACAGTGCAGGAAATTGCCGCGATCGAGCGTGCCTGGCAGCAGATGAGGGACGCCGAAGGCGACATCGTGAAGTTCACGGCGGCGGACGTCGCCTTCCACGAATCGCTCTTGAAGGCGAGCCACAATCAGGTGTTCCAGCAACTGGCCAGCATCATCCAGGCCGGCCTCAAATTCTCGCTGCAAGCCTCGAACGAGGCGGCGGACACGTGTGGCGACGCCGTGGAAATCCACAGGCAATTGGTCGAAGCGCTGCGGATGCGCGACACGGCTGCAGCGCGCAGCTGTTCGTATCAGTTGCTGGACCTTGCCGCACGTGATCTCGCCGTCGCCGTCGAGCGGCATTCGCCGCAAGGCTGACCGACCAGATCGACGCCGTTCGGCTCGCCATATTCCTACTCAGATTGGATGCATTTCATGAAAATCACGAAGCTGACGACCTATATCGTTCCGCCGCGCTGGCTGTTTCTCAAGATCGAAACCGACGAGGGTGTCGTGGGGTGGGGGGAGCCCGTGGTCGAGGGGCGCGCCCTGACGGTCGAAGCTGCCGTTCACGAGCTTTCGGACTATCTCATGGGCAAGGACCCCTTCCGGATCGAGGACCATTGGAATGTCCTTTATCGCGGCGGGTTCTATCGCGGCGGCGCCGTCCATATGAGCGCCCTTGCCGGCATCGATCAGGCGCTTTGGGACATCAAGGGTAAGGCGCTCGGTCAGCCCGTCCACTCTCTGCTCGGCGGCCAGTGCCGTGACAGGATCAAGGTCTATTCCTGGATCGGCGGCGACCGCCCGAGCGATGTCGCGAACAATGCGCGTGAGGTGGTCGCCCGCGGCTTCAAGGCGATCAAGCTCAACGGATGCGAGGAAATGCAGATCGTCGACACCAATGAGAAGATCGACAAGGCGGTCGAGACGATAGGGCTGATCCGCGATGCGATCGGCCCTCATATCGGCATCGGCGTCGATTTCCACGGGCGGGTCCATCGCCCGATGGCCAAGGTTCTCGCCAAGGAACTCGAGCAGTTCAAGCTGATGTTCATCGAGGAGCCCGTCCTTTCGGAGAACCGCGAAGCCCTGAGGGAAATCGCCAATCATTGCTCGACGCCGATCGCACTCGGCGAAAGGCTCTATTCGCGCTGGGACTTCAAATCGGTTCTCTCCGACGGCTTCGTCGACATCATCCAGCCGGATCTTTCCCATGCCGGCGGGATCACCGAATGCCGCAAGATCGCCGCCATGGCCGAGGCCTACGACGTGGCTCTGGCGCCGCACTGCCCTCTCGGGCCGATTGCGCTTGCCGCCTGCCTGCAGGTCGACGCCGTCAGCTATAACGCCTTCATCCAGGAGCAGAGCCTCGGCATCCACTACAATGAGGCGAACGACATCCTCGACTACATCTCCAACAAGGAGGTCTTCGCCTACGAAGACGGCTTCGTTTCCATTCCGCAGGGACCCGGTCTCGGCATCGAGGTCGACGAGGCCTATGTGATGGAACGCGCGAAGGAGGGGCATCGCTGGCGCAATCCGGTCTGGCGTCACCCTGACGGCAGTGTTGCCGAGTGGTGAGAACTATACGCCGATCGAAGGGAGGGCAGGGATGAGTGACCGTCTTAAAGGCAAGCGGATCTTGGTGACCGGTGCGGCGCAGGGCATCGGCCTTGCGATTGCCGAAGTGTTCCTGTCGGAGGGGGCGGCACTCTTCCTCGTCGATCGCGACGGTCCCCTGCTCGAAAAGGAGGCGGAGCGCCTGCAGCGGCAGGGGCAGTCGCTCGCCTTCGCCGAGGCCGACATTACGGACGCTGATGCGATCGAGGCGGTCGTGTCGGCGGCCGCTTCATCGATCGGTCCGATCAATGCGCTCGTCAACAATGCCGGGGTCAACGTCTTCTCGGAGCCGCTGGCGATGAGCGATGCCGATTGGCAGCGCTGTTTCGACATCAACCTGCGTGGCGCCTGGAACTGCTGCAAGGCGGTGCTGCCTGGCCTGATCGAAGAGGGCGGCGGGGCGATCCTCAACATCGCTTCCACGCATGCCTTCACTATCATTCCGCACACCTTTCCCTATCCCGTCGCAAAGCATGCGCTGCTCGGCATGACGAAGGCGCTCGGCATCGAATATGCCTCGAAGGGTGTGCGCGTGAACGCGCTGGCACCGGGTTATGTGTTGACCCAGAAGGCTTACGACTACTGGAACAGTTTCCCGGACCCGGCGGCGGCCGAGGCGGCAACCGTGATGCTTCACCCGGGCGGCCGCATCGCGACGGCAGAAGAGATCGCCCGCGCCGCCGTCTTCATGATCTCGGACGAGTGCCCTTTCATGAACGCGGCGTGCCTGACGGTGGATGGCGGGCTCAGCGTCCTGCATCATCAGGCTTGAGCTCACTGCCGATCGGAATAAGAGACCGACGTGTCGGGAAAAACCTGGGAGCAGGCCGGTGGCAAGCTGTCCGGCCCGGCTGCTCGTATCCAGCGGAAAGCCGGTTGCCGTTAACGCCACGCCGACGAGCCACGTCCGCAACCAAGCTGCAGGGAAACTGCGCTTCCTCAACGATCGGCGACTTGACGCCGATGCTGTATAGGCTACAACTTGTCCTTGCGGTGTGACCACCTCTCCTCCTGATGCGAGATAATCGCCATGTGTCACAAATCCTCTGGGTCGCAGGAGTTGGCGCAATACGAGGTTGCCGTGCATGCAGCGTCCGGTCCGGCCGCGTTGTTCATTCTTGCGCGCCCCGTTTTCACTCTGCTTCGCTTTGGCAGAGAAATGCTTGCTGCGGCTCTCTTGCTCGGTCTTTGCGCCACCGCCAGCGCCGAAGACGTGCTTTTCGAGAACATCCGCATCTTCGACGGAAAAGGTGCTGCTCTGTCCGCCCCGTCGAATGTTCTGGTCCAGGGCAATGTGATCGCGGAGATTTCGACAAGCCCCATCAAGGCCGAGGGCGCTGAGCGCATTGCCGGCGACGGGCGAACGCTGATGCCGGGCCTGATCGATGCGCACTGGCATGCGATGTTGGCTGCGTCCACCCCGGCAGAGGCAATGGGCGACGTCAGCTTCGCAAGTATACTGGCCGGCGAGGAGGCGACGGATACGCTGATGCGCGGCTTCACCACCGTCCGCGACGTGGGCGGGCCGGCGTTCGGCCTCAAGCGCGCCATAGACCAGGGCATCATCCCCGGACCGCGCATCTATCCGTCCGGTGCCATGATCACAGTGACCAGCGGGCATGGTGATTTCCGTCAACTCACCGATCTGCCAAGGAGGACCGGCGGCCTGCTCACCCCGATGGAGACGAGCGGGGGTGCCATGGTCGTGGACAGCCCAGACGAGGTGCGTTTGCGGGTCCGCGAGCAGTTCATGCAAGGGGCCGTTCTGATCAAGCTGACGGCGGGCGGCGGGGTGTCTTCACCCTTCAGCCCGCTCGACGTCACCACCTTCACCCAGCCGGAATTGCGGGCCGCTGTGGAAATTGCCGAGAATTGGGGCACCTACGTGGCCGCGCACGCCTTCACCTCGGATGCGGTCCGGCAGGCTATCGCTGCTGGTGTGAAGTGCATCGAACACGGCTTCCTCATGGATGAGGCCACGGCAAAGCTGATCGCCGAAAAGGACATATGGCTAAGCTTGCAGCCGCTTCCCGAATTGATGAGGACAGGCCTTCGCGAGGGTTCAGTCGAACGCGCCAAGGCCGATGAGGTTTGGCCGGGCATCGGCAGGACATACGAACTGGCAAAGAAGTACAAGATCAAGACCGCGTGGGGCACGGATGTCCTGTTCTCCCGTGCACTGGCGAAGCAGCAGGGAGCAATTCTGGCATCGCTCGTGCGTTGGTACACACCTGCCGAGGCGCTCGTCATGGCGACCGGGACCAATGCGGAACTGCTGGCGTTGTCGGGCCGGCGCAATCCCTATCCCGGAAAGCTGGGCGTGATCGAAGAAGGCGCTCTCGCGGACCTCCTGCTCGTCGAAGGCAATCCGCTGGAGAATATCGACCTCGTGGCCGATCCTGCCAACAACTTCAAGATCATCATGAAGGACGGCATGATCTACAAAAACACAATCGCCCAGTGAGCACGACTGCCTGATGGTCCCACCACCCGACGATTGCTGTCGTCGCTACTACTGATGAACTGGCGAGATCGTCTGAGAGGTCGGTGCAATGCCCGCCGCAAGCATCAAGATAATTCATATTACCCAAATTCTGATCGCGACCCTGCTCCTCCTCGCAATGCTCTCCATGGCAAGTTCGATATTCGCCCCGGTAGCTTTTGCACTATTTATCATCGCGCTTGTGTGGCCGACGCAGTGCCGCTTGCAGGCTATGCTCCCTCGCTACTTGGCGCTCATCATCAGCTTCCTCGTGGTCGTGCTCGCCATCGTCGCATTCGGCTGGCTCATAGCCTGGGCATTTGGGCACGTCGGCCGGTGGATCATCGCGGATGCTGCGCGTTTTCAGCAGCTCTACGATCAGGTCCGCCTCTGGCTCGAGGAACATGGCGTAGCGGTTGGCGTGCTTTGGTCGGAAAACTTCGGTGTTGGCTGGGTCCTGCATACTGTACAGGCCGTAAGTGGCCGGCTTAACAGCACCTTCAGTTTCTGGCTGATCGCGCTCGTCTATGTCCTGCTCGGGCTGATGGAGGTGGAGGCTTTCCGACGCAGGATCGAGGCGTTGCGAAACCGGACGGCCAGTGCGTTGCTTCTTCATGGCAGCCGACAAACCGCAATGAAGATTCGCCGCTACATGTTGATCAGGACGGTGATGAGTGTCGTCACAGGTCTTCTGGTTTGGATTTTTACCCGCGCTGTCGGGCTGTCTCTCGCCGAGGAATGGGGCTTCATTGCGTTCGCTCTCAACTACATCCCCTTTCTCGGGCCGCTTGTGGCCACCCTGTTCCCGACGCTCTTTGCTCTGATCCAGTTCGGCACGGTGGAGTCCGTCTTGATTGTCTTTACGGGCTTGAATCTCATTCAGTTCGTTGTGAGCAGCTGTATCGAGCCACGGGCCTCAGGCAGCGCGCTGTCAATGTCCCCTGTCGTTGTCCTATTTTCCGTTTTCCTATGGGGTTATCTCTGGGGGATATTCGGCGCCTTCATCGGCGTGCCGATAACGATCGCGTTGCTGACTTTCTGCAGCCAGCATCCGTCCAGCAAGTGGCTTTCGGAATTGTTAGGTCTTGAGATGGCAGCCGATCAGGTCGCTTCGACGCCCAGCGGATGATGCGGGTCGTCGTTGTCGGTCGTCGCTTCAATGTGGGTCAGGCGATCACGGTAGCGCCGACGCTGTCCCGGCGGTCAGGCGGTTGGCGATGCCGGATTGTTTCCACCTTTGTTCGGCCGGGGGAAAAATGCAGATCTCAGCCAAGCCACGCCATGGGCCAGGAAATCGATCCCCAGCAAGAGCGCAAGGAGCCAAAGACCCATCTTCGGGAACTCGGACAGGACGACAAGTCCCGCGCCGGCGCCGAAGGCTCCCGACAGCATCATGGGCCATCCTGCCTCACGCCAGTGGCTGATACCGAGCAAGATTCTGACGATGCCTGAGAGGATGAACAGCAGGCCGACTGTGTAGGTTTGTAACAGTTCTTGTGTGCGCACAGAGCGGGCCACAATGTTCGTGAGGAACTCCATCAGGCTCGAGCCGGCGAAGTCGGTGAGCATCAAGCCGAGGGCGATATATAAAAATCCGAGCAGCGTTTGCCATGACAAGCCACCCCATCGTCTCGCCCAAAAGGCATAGGCGATTTCGAATACGCCGACCAAGATGGCAGCGGTTCCGACGAAGACCGGAGTAACGACTGATGCAAACGCCACATCCGTCAGGACGACCAGTCCCGCCAGAAGCATGACGCCGCCAAGCACCACCCTGACCGAAGGCGGGGGGGCATTCGGATCGCCACCTCCATTGACCGGCATGGTGTCGTAAGGTGCCATGGCTTCCTCGTCTCTCCGGCTGCTCGTTGCCACCACGATGCTCCGAGCAGCGGCGGCACTGTCGGCAAGAACCTCGAACGGCGCAGACGCATTGGCCCGTGGGCGGAACAGACGTCTGTGCCGACCTTGCGCCTGCAGTCGGCGCGCCCCGCGGCAAACCGCACTATCGCCGTTCATTTCGGCGAAGGACGTGGCCCACGATGAAAGCTATGCCGATGAGCAGAAGGACTACTCCTGCCAATCCGATTCCAAACGAGCCATATCGGTAGCCGGACGCCGCAACGAGGAAACCGATAATGATACTCCCGAAGCCGATTAGCTTCATTTTCATCAAGTTGAGGTTTTCGCCGTATCCTGCCATGTGAGCATCCAATATCTGCGCGTTCGGTTCGGTTGTCGCCAGCGCCGACGGCGTCTCAGGCTGCGCTCGCTCTTTGCAAGGCGTCCCGCAGTAGCTGTTCCTTGCTTTCATCCAGAGATGTTCTCAGAATGGTGCCGCCAAACGGCGATATATCCTTCAGAACCTTGTCCTCAGTCATCTCCTTCACCAGCACGAACAGCGCCGCATTGCCGGGCTGAAGGCCGCTGGCAAGTTCTTTCATGAAGTCGTCGTTGATGCCTACATCGCTCAGCGCGCCGCCGATGGCGCCGGAGGCCGCACCTACGGCCACCCCGATCAGCGGGTTGAGGAACAGCACACCGACGAGCAATCCCCAGAAGCTTCCTGAAGCGGCACCAGCCGCAGTTAGGTTCATCAGCTGATTCAGCTTGACCTTGCCCGCGTCAGTCTTTGTCGCGATCACGGCGTCGCCCAACGTGAGCAAGTATTCTTTCTGCAGCTCAATCAGGCGCTTTCGAACTTCTTCGGCTTTGTCTTCACTGGGATAAATAATGGCAATCAGGCTGGACATGACTAACTCCATTTACTTGAGTTGCGAAGTTCTCGATGCCTCACGTCGATCACAAGTTTCCGCTTGCCGGCAACCTGGAGCGCACCCTGAAAGCCCAACTGTGACGATCCGCGCGGGCACTCACCGCCTTCCGGGCATGAGATTGGGGCGAGCGCCAGGCGGCCGGTTTTATCGGCACCTTGCGATGATGATTGTGCCGTCCGGCTGTCTGTATCTGCAGTTGCCACGGTTGTAAGACGGGGTCGTTGCGGTTCCGACCGCAGCCCCGACCAGAGCTCCGCCAGCCGCACCGGCGACAGTGCTCGTTGTGTTCCCTCCAATCAACTGCCCCGCCACCGCGCCTGTTCCGGCGCCTATCACAGCGCCGCCCAGGCCGCGTTGGTTCTGTTCGGTGGCGCACCCACCGGCAATCGCGGCCGCGGCCGCAAGCGTAAGGGGGAGGATCGTCCTTCGGGCCATGGCATTTCTCCTTTGGTTAGGGCGGCAAATCTCTGCAAGATCGGGCTTGGATCAGCCGACTAAGGCAGAGCTACAGTCGCTCCGGCCAGGTTCGCCGATCTTGGTCAATAGTCCACCGCATCACGAATAATCGGGCAGGTCATGCAATGGCCACCGCCGCGTCCACGACCGAGTTCGGCGCCCGCGATGGTGATCACTTCAACGCCCGCCTTGCGTAGAAGCGTATTGGTGTAGGTGTTCCGGTCGTAGGCCAGCACCACGCCGGGCGAGAGGCAGACGAGATTTGCGCCGCTATCCCATTGCGTGCGTTCGCGCATATAGGCGTTTCCGCCGGTTTCGACCACGCGCATTTCCTTGAGGCCCAGGGCGTCCCGCACCGTTTCGACAAACGAGCCACGATCCTTGTGGAGCTCGAGGGAGCCCTGCTTCTCACCGGGTCTGTAGGAGAATGCCTCGATTTCGTTGACAATGTCGGGGTAGATAAGGACGCAGTCGCGGTCGGCGAAGGTGAAGACAGTGTCCAGGTGCATGGCGGCACGTAATTTTGGCATTGCGGCGACGATCACGCGCTGCGCAGCGCCTTTTTCGAACAGGGTTGCGGCGAGCTGGCTGATTGCCTGCCGTGACGTTCGCTCGCTCATGCCGATCAACACGTTTCCTTTGCCGATCGGCATGACGTCGCCGCCCTCAAGTGTGGCGAGACCCCAGTCCATGGTCGGGTCGCCCCACCAGACATTGACCTTGCCGGCGAAATCCGGGTGGAACTTGTAGATGGCGGTGGCGAGGATGGTCTCCTCGTGGCGCGCCGGCCAATAAAGCGGGTTGAGCGTCACCCCGCCGTAAATCCAGCAGGTGGTATCACGCGTATAGAGCGTATTGGGTAGCGGCGGCAGGAGATACTCTGCGACCCCAGCAGCGTCCCGGATCAGCTCCAACATTTCGCCGCCTAGAGTCTCGGGAAATTCATGGGTCGACAGCCCGCCTATCAGGGTCTCGGCAAGCTCGCGGTCGGGCAGCCCTTCGAGGTAGCTGCGGATCTCGTCTACGAGTTCAAGCCCGACCTGGTTCGGCACGACCTGATTGTCGAGAACCCACTTCCTGGCTTCCGGAATTGCCACTGTCTGAGCCAGAAGGTTGTGCATCTCGACGACCTCGACGCCGCGGTCGCGCATCTTGGTCATGAAGTCGAAATGGTCGCGCCGGGCGTTGTCTACCCAGAGGACGTCGTCAAACAGGAGGGCGTCGCAATTGCTCGGCGTGAGCCGTTGATGAGCACGCCCCGGCGCGCAGACCATGACCTTGCGCAACTGGCCGACCTCGGAATGTACCCCGAAACTGTGCTGGGTCGAGCTTTCAGAGGACATGGCGCATCTCCTTTTTCAGATCGTCAGGTAGCCGGTGGACAATCCGATGATCGCGGCGATGCAGCCGATGACTGCAGTCGCGAAAATCAGCCAGTCGATGGATGTGTTGAAAACCCGCTTGCCCCGCTCGCGCCTGGCCCAGAAATAGAGGATCGTGCCAGGGGCATACAGAAGAGCCGACAGCAGGACGAACTTGATGCCGCCGGCGACAATCATGAAAAATGTGTAGACGGCGGCGATGCTTGCGATGATCAGGTCGCGGGTGCGTTCACGCGACCGGACCTCGTAAGTCTCGGCGCGTTGAGCAAGCATGAACCCGAAGGCGGCCACGAACATGTAGGGGATCAGCGACATCGCGCTCGTCAAGTTCAGCATCAGCGCAAACGCGTCCTGCGACCAGTAGGTGCTGATGACGAACAGCTGAACGACGATGTTGGTGAGCCATAGCGCGGCGGCGGGCACCTTGTTTTGATTCTCGGTGCCGAAAAGCCGGGGCATGTCGTCCGTGCGCGCGGCCACGTAGAGCACTTCCGCACACACCAACGACCAGGCGAGATAGGCGCCAAGCACCGAGACGATCACGCCGATGCTGATGAAAACCGCACCCCAGGGGCCGACGACGGCAGCAAGCACTCCCGCCATCGAAGGCTGGTTCATGGCGGCAATCTCGCGGCGCGTCAGGGCCGCATAGGGCAGCAGCGTGACCAGCACCATCAGCGCGCTGACGCCGATGAAGCCCATGATCGTGGCCGTTCCGATATCGGAGCGAGCCCGCGCATAGCGCGAATAGTTGCTCGCGCCTTCGATGCCGATGAAAACGAAGACCGTCGCCAGCATTGTCGCCTGGACCTGTTGGAGGAGGGTTGCGTTCGGCATTCCCTCGCCACCCCAGAAGTTGGCCCGGAACAGGTCGAGCTTGAAGAAGAAGAACAGGATGATGATGAAGGCAATGATCGGGATGACCTTCGCGATAGTCACGACGGTGTTGACAAAGGCCGCCTGCTGAATCCCTCTCAAGATCATGAAATGGAAGAGCCAGATGCCGATCGAAGCGACGAGGATCGCGACGACAGTATTGCCGTTGCCGAAGACCGGAAAAAAATTTCCGAGCGTGGACTTGATCAGCACCCAATAGGACACGTTGCCGATGCAACTGCCGATCCAGTAGCCGAAGGCGGACAGGAAGCCCGGATAGTCGCCAAACCCTTCTTTGGCATAGGCGAAAACGCCGGCGTCAAGATCGGGTTTGCGTTCCGCCAGCGACTGGAAGACGCGCGCGAGCATGTACATGCCGCCCCCTGCAATGCACCAGGCGATGATTGCGCCGAACGGCCCCGTTGCGACGCCGAATGTCCGTGGGAGCGAGAAGATGCCTGCGCCGACCATGGAACCGACGACCATGCCAGTCAGAGCAAACAGGGTAAGCTTCTGCTCAGCTTTGCCCGCCATCGCCTTACTCCCGGATTCGCCAATGAAAGGGCGTCTGCGGAGGTGCTGACGCGCAAACTACTCTGGGGATCGCTAGTTTAGACTGGTGAAATTACGGATATCGCAAGCCGGCGTGGATTGTCGAAGCTGCTATCTGCGTCTGGCGACGCTTCCATAAGCATACTTGTATATGCATACTCGTATTAATCACAATGTTAGCGTGTAATACTCAGAAATGCAAGAGCGAATCGATTTACTGATGAAAGCCTGATGCAAGGACATGTGAGCTATAGCGCCGCGCATGTCTTTCCCACGGGATCGTCCCCGTATCCGTGAAATCTATATGGTGATGGAGCCGGTTACGAGACCGTAAATGCCGACAAGGCATCCGGCCGCTGCAGCTATGAAGACGAGCCATTCCCGAGGGCTGAAGAGCGGCTTCTTCTGTTCGCGTCTTGCGTAGAAGAACAGGGCCGTTCCAAACGCGTAAAGAATGGCGGAAAGCAGGAGGAACTTCAGGCCTCCGGCATAAATCATAAAGGCCGTGTAGGACGTGGCGGCGCCTGCCAAGATCAGATCGCGGAACCGCTCTTTCGGTCTGATGTTATAAGTCTCCCCGCGCTTGGCGACAAGAAAACCATAGGCTGCCACTAGAAGGTATGGAACCAGCACCATTGCACTCGTCAGGTTTACCATCAAGCGAAACGCGTCTTCCGAGAGTAGGGTGCTAATGAGGAAGAGCTGGATCACCCCATTGCTCAGCCAAAGAGCCGCAGCCGGAACATTGTTGCTGTTCTCCCTGGCGAGTATGCTCGGCATGTCTCCGTTTTTCGCGGCGCAGAAAAGCACTTCGACGCAGATCAGCGACCATGCCAGATACGCTCCGAGCACGGAAACGATCAAACCGGCACTGACAAAGACGGAGCCCCATGGCCCGACGATGGCTTCCAGCACGGAAGCCATCGAGGGTTGCCGCATGCCTGCTATTTCGGGTCGTTCCAGGGCCCCGTAGGGCAGCAGCGTTACCAACACCATCAGTCCCAGCACGACTGCGAAGCCCATTGTGGTGGCCACGCCCACATCGGAACGTTTGCGCGCGTAGCGCGAATAGACGCTCGCGCCCTCTACGCCGATGAACACGAAAACGGTGACCAGCATTGTCGCACGAACCTGCTCGAAAAGGCTCGGCTCGGGCATGTCCGTGCCGCCCCAGAAATTGGTGCGAAAGAGGTCGGCCTCGAAGGCGCCGAGCAGGATGACTATGAAGATCAGGATGGGCAAGATCTTTGCCACGGTGACGACAGTGTTGATGGCGGCTGCCTCTTTGATCCCTCGCAAGATCATGAAGTGGAAGCCCCACAGCGCGAGTGAGGAGACAAGCACAGCGGCGATCGTGTTGCCGTCTCCGAAGATAGGGAAGAACGCCCCGAGGGTGGCCTTGATCAACACCCAGTACGACACATCGGCCATGCAGCCGACCAGCCAATAGCCGAGCGCTGAAAGGAAGCCGGCATAATCGCCGAAGCCGGCCCTCGCATAGGCGTAGACGCCTGCATCTAGATCCGACTTGCGTTCCGCGAGCACCCGGAACACGTGAGCCAGAGTGAAGATGCCCGCCCCGGCGATGCACCAGGCCACGATCGCTCCGAACGGACCAGTCGCATTGCCGAAGGTGCGCGGCAGCGAAAATATGCCCGCTCCCACCATGGAGCCGACGACCAGCGCGGACAGCGAAGCGAGCGAAAGTTTCTGAGCAGTGCTGGTCACGCGGCCTCCGATTGCGCACGGTTGCCTGATTGAACGAAAAGCACTTAGTGATGAGCCGCCCCTAGGTGGTAGAGCCGGGACGATGTACCTCTTTGTGCAAAACTTCAAGCTGTAAAATCGCGGACCTCGCCACCATGGCGTCGCTCGCGGAGCAAGGTCTCCCCGAAGGCTTCGGATTCGAGTGGACGGGACTGGCGCGCTGCAGGAAGAGCAGGCCGGATCAAGAATGGTTGCGGACCAGCGGAGGCGAAAAGCTCCGCTGCCCAATGGGTCGGCAGTCATCACCGCCATGACTCCCTTGGCTGCAAAAAATTCAGATCGGGACACTGGTCCGTCAGGAAACTACAAAACGTTCATGTTGGTACTTGCAAATCTGCACAATCAGACTCCAGCCGCTTTAGTCTGTCTCTGCCTACCCGGGAAAGCCGCTGAGCAATCGGTTGCATTCGGCGACAAGTTTTTCGTTCGGCATCCTGCCCTCCGCATCGCGCGAATACTCCGGCTTCAAGCGGTCAAGGAAGAACATTTCGAGCCTGCGCCCGTGCTTCGTCTCGATAGTCCCTCGGGGTTCCAGTTCAAATAGCGTCTTGACACGTCCGGCAACGGTTTCCGAAACATTGATCCGTCCGGGAGCGCCGTTCTCCTCCATGAGCGCGGCCGTATTCACTGCATCGCCCCAGATATCGAAGGTGAACTTACGCCGGCCGACAACACCCGATATGACTGGCCCGGTATGAATTCCGACACGCAACTCCAGTGCCGGCAACCTCATCTTCTCGCGTTGTGCCTTCATCCGGGCCGTGACAGCGTGAATCTCCAGCGCCGCGAGGCAGGTGTCGATCGGGTGCCGGCGATTGGCCGTAGGCACACCGGCAACGGCCATGTAGGCATCCCCGATCGTCTTGATCTTTTCCAGCCCATGCCGTGTCACGATCTCGTCAAAAGCCGTGAAATATTGGTCCAAGAGCCCGACGAGTGCGGCGGGCTCCATGCGTTCGGCCAGCAGGGTAAAGCCCTTGAAATCCGCAAATAGGATCGTCGCCGATGCCTCATATTTCGGCTGCACCTTGCCGCTCTTCTTAAGCTCGTCGGCAATTGATATGGGAAGGATATTGATGAGCAGCTCTTCGGTACGTGCCTTCTCCGCCACCAAGTCAGCATGCGCGTGATCCAGCTCTTTCAATGCTTGGTCGAACTCGATAAGCCTGCGTCGCAGCTCCAATTGGGTCAGCACCTGACGCGATAGGCGGCGTAGTGCCTCAGCCTGTTCAAAGGTCAGCTGACGCGCCACGAAATCCATCACACAAAGTGTCCCCAACGCATAACCCGCTTCGGTTACAAGCGGGATGCCACAATAGAACTTGAAGTGCGGTTCGCCCGTAACAAAGGGGATCTGATTGAAGCGCGAATCCATGAGCAGATCGGGCGCAACGACCATTTCCGTGCCACAAACAGTCGTTGTGCAGAAGGCGATTTCGCGCGGACACTGGTTAAAGTTCGGAGGAAGGCCGTACTTGGCCTTTAGCCAGAGACGGTCGTCGTCCATCAAGCTGACATAGGCTACGGGGCACTGGCAAATCTGCGCGGCCAGTTCGCCAATTTCGTCGTAAGCAACCTCCGGCGCGGAATCGAGAATATTGAGCGCTCGAACCGCAACAAGCCGCTCCGCTTCGTTCGCGGGCGTTGAATATGCCATCGCAGCCCCTCGCTCGGAATTCTGTCCAGCCTGGCCCCTGTGCGTGCATACATAGTCGCATGGCGAGGATATCACATTCCCGGATGGAGGCTAGCGAGCCATGCCAGATCCCCGACGAGTCGCCGCTCACGACACTATTGCAGGCTCTTGTCATGGCAATCGCAATGGCCCGGTCAAGATCAAGACGCTTGAGTGCTTCCTCGCCGACCGCCGTAGAGGCATCCACACGAACGCGGTCGAACGCGCCATTCGGCCGCAGACGATCACTATAGAATGCGCTCTTCGCTGGGGCCCAATTCAGGGACGCCAGACAGTGCTTTGCAGGCGGAAGCCGCTCGCCTATCTCTTGACAGAACTAGGACAAGCGTCCTAGTTCTCATGTGTCAAACATGAGCGCCGCCACAAATGCCAGCACAGTCAACCCGTGACCTGATTGTCGAGGAGGCAGATGCCCTCTTCTACGAGCGCGGATTCGAGACCACGTCCTTTGCTGACATCGCTAAGGCCGTGGGCGTCTCGCGCGGCAATTTCTATCATCACTTCAAGACCAAGGACGACATCCTGGACGCCGTGATTGCCCGCCGAATGGAGCGGACACGCGCGATGCTCGACCGCTGGCAGATGGAGGGTGAAGCTCCGCGGGAGCGCATCCTGTCCTTCATTCATATGCTGATCGCCAACCGAGCCCAGATTATGGATTTCGGCTGCCCGGTCGGAACGCTTTGCTCAGAGCTCGCCAAGCTCGACCACAGCGCGCAGGGCCGCGCGACAGAAATCTTGGGCCTCTACCGCGACTGGCTCGCCGAACAGATCGGTGAGCTTGGTGCCGTTGATCGGGCAGAAACGCTGGCGCTGCATCTTCTAGTCTGGTCGCAAGGGGTGGCGGTGATGGCGACAGCCTTCAAGGACGAGGCATTCATCCGCAACGAGGTAGCCGGGATCGAACAATGGCTGGCGTCCCTGCCGGACCTCTCGCAACCTACATGACAAAGGAGCACCGATGTTCGTCACTTTTCTAAGATTTGCAGAGAACCGCAACGCCGCGCCCGAATTCATGGCGGCGCACAATGAATGGATCGCGCGAGGATTTGCCGATGGCGTGTTCCTCTGCGTCGGCTCGCTCCAGGCCGCTGCGGGCGGCGCGATACTCGCTCATGGGGAAAGTCGTCATGCGCACGATGCGCGCATCGCCGCCGACCCCTTCATCGTGCAAGGGATCGTGACAGCCGAAACTTACGAAATTGATCCGAAGCGCACGGCTCCCGTCCTCGACTTCCTCAAGTCGGCAGCATAAGCGCGACCACCGCTGAATGGCCGGTTCATTGTCTCTGGTGCACCGTTGCGGCAGAGTTTTTCGACTAAAACGGCAAATGAGGCTTCCCGTCTGGCCGACGAAAGTCTGCTTCTGCTGCTTATCTTGCTGACGCAGCCGGTGACAGGAGCCAGTGGTCGAGCGACAGCCTCCCCGCGCCCCAGGTTATCACACCAAGCGCCATCGCCGCCCAAGTCAGATGAATGGGCCAGCCATCCGGAACGGTGAGCTGGATGACGATGGTCATGGCGAGGAGCCCTAGCGCGGCAAGGCGTGTCGCCAAGCCCAAGGCCAAAAAGATTGGCAACAGGACTTCGGCGGAGGCAACCACAAAGGCGGTCGCCGCCGGTGCCGGGAAAGGATAGGGTCCTCCCGGCAGGTGAAGCCGGAATTCCGACGTGAACAGAAGAACGGCAACGTCGTTGAGCTCAAGGATGCCATCCCATTTGCCCAGGCCGGAGCGCCAGAAGGGCACGGCAAGCGCAAGGCGCAAGGCAAATTGGGCGAGCGATGCCGGGGCGATGGCGGCGATCATGCCATCGATCTTGGCCGCCCAACCTCTCACTTTCCAGTTTCCGTGTCTGTCGAGGAAGGTTCGTAACGAGGTCATTTTTCACCCTCCATGGCGGATAGCTGCAAAAGCGCCGGCCTCGAGCATCACCCTGATGGCGGTCGCGAGATCGAAGTGTGGGCAGCAAGCGTGCCCCGCAACCGCGGCACTTCCGAATGGTTCGCCTTCAAGGAGACTGCCGACGAAGATATCGGCCCCCGGCGCAAGAGTGCGGACCTCCACCTCGAGCGACGGCCGCGTAATCAACGCGGTTTCCGGCGCACTAGCCTCGATGCGCCCAACCGGACCATCCCCGCGATTTGCCGAGAACACCGTCACCGCTGGATAGGCGGAGCGGACGACGCCGGTCGCCGGGTGCGGTTCGAAGACCAGGTCGGCGAGTTCAGCGGGCTGTGCCGCCGCTAGCACGTGCGGCAGCAGGACGGCTGCGTCTGCCGCATGATAGGCGTCGAGCCAGGCCCGCTCGATCCGTGCGACGTCGGCCAGCCACGGCATCGGCCTGGCATATGCGTAGCGTTCTATGAAATCGGGAAAATTCCGGCCATATTCGAAGAGGAGCGGCGATTTCGGTGGCGTCTCGCGGATATGGAACCGGGCCATGGCCCGGAAGAATGCCTCGCCGGTGATGCGCCTCGTCGCTGGGAACGTGGCAGCGAGCGCCTCGATGAGGCTTACCGTCACATTGTTGCGGTAGACATTGAAGCGCCTGTGGGCTGCCTTGCCGTGCGGGCCCGTGAGGAGCGTCGGGGTTGGACGAGCGGGATCGAGTAGCCCGGCCACGAACTGGGCGGGATAGTCGAGCTCGTCGGCCGACCCGAGGAAACAGTCCCTAACCTCGCGCATGCAACGTCTCCTGCCGGAGGCCAGGAGCATGGCGGTCCATGAGCATTTGGGCCGCCTGCGCCTCACGCTTCAATACTGACCAGTCGGGTATCGCGCTATCCCATTCGATCAACGTCGGAACCGGACCGCGCAGGGCGATCACCACGTCGAAGAGCTTCCATACGGCGTCGGCGACCGGCCCGTTGTGGCTGTCGATCAGCAGCAGATCGCCTTCGTCATCCTGCTGCTGCGTATGGCCGGCGAGGTGAATCTCGCCAACATCGGCCATCGGGAAGTCGGACAGATAGTCCAGGGCGGAAAAGCCCTGATTGGTGGCCGAGACGAAGACATTGTTGATGTCGAGCAACAGACCGCATCCTGTGCGTCTCACCAGTCCCCGCATGAACGCCGTTTCGCTCATGGTCGAATCCTTGAAGAGCAGGTAGCTTGAGGGATTTTCCAGCAGGATCGGCCGCCCAATCGCCTCCTGTACCTCGTCGATGTGCTCTGCGACCCGCCGCAAGCTTGCCTCGGTGTAGGGCAGGGGCAAGAGATCGTTGTAGTAGGTCGTTTCGTGCGTCGACCACGCAAGATGTTCCGAGACGAGCGCCGGCTCGTATCGCTTGACGAGGGCAGCGAAGCGGCCGAGATGGCCTTTGTCCAATGGCTGCGGCCCACCGATGGACATGCACACGCCGTGAAGCGAGACTGGATAGTCCTCGCGTATTTTCACGAGTGCGGCATGCGGAGGGCCGCCTGCTCCCATGTAGTTTTCCGCATGAACTTCGAAAAAGCCGCCAGTCCGCTCGTCGTCAGCGAGAATGTTCGGCAGGTGTTGATGCTTAAAGCTGGTGCCAGCCAGCCCATCGACCGGATGCGCCGGAAAGCGAGGAATTCCCAGCTGAGCACGATCCGCGTGAATTGCCAGTTCCGTCACTGTCGCCTCCACTTTCCGGCTCATCGTTGCGATTAAGACGGCAGGTCCCGCGTCAGCGGTTCAGGCGAGCCCTTGCGCTCACCCGGCAGGTCCATTGTCGTGCAGGTGCCGCCGTCAACGAATTTCCAGGCATTGCCCTGGTAGTCGACAGTTGACGTGGCCTGGCAGGTCGTGCCCGGGCCGGCAGCGCAATCATTCTGGCCCTTGAGCGCGACGCCGTAGCACTTCTCCTTGCCTGCATCCATCGCAGCCTTGACCTCGGCCTGCGAAAGCGGCGCGGCGCTTGCGATCGACGACAGTGCGGTCGCCACAGCGCCGGCAAGCATGGCCGTATTGATCGAACTTCTGGTCATGATTCTTCTCTCCCATCGTTGCTGCATGCGCCTTCGCTTCGGCGCACAGTCCGTCATTCGCAGCTACCGGGAGCGATGTTACATTCGTGGCTACACGCTTTCGTGAGTGCCGCGCCATTTGAATTTGCGGCGAATTTGGGAAGACTAAGAAGGATGAATGTTTCCGCTCCCGCGGCCACCTGCGGCAAACATTTGCCGCGCGGCCATGTAACAAGTAGCGAAAGTCGGCGAATTGGGAGGAAGTGCAGGTGAACGGCGCGGACGACGGCGATCTCGCCCGGCTCCTTCGCATGGCGCTCGGTGGCGACGAGAGGGCCTACAGCGATTTCCTGCAAAATGCAGCTGCCCTTGTTCGCATCTGGGCGCGCCGGAGAGTAGCGTCTGTCGGCCTCGATCCCGAGGACATCGTCCAGGAGACACTGCTGGCGGTCCATCTAAAGCGCCATACCTGGCGGACCGATGGACCCGTGAAGCCTTGGCTCTTTGCAATCGCGAGGCACAAGCTCATCGACGCCCTACGACGACATGGCCGCCATGCTCGTGTGCAACTCAGCGACGTTGAGGGCAATCTCGCGACAGAAGAGGCGGAAACCGCCAGGGACTGGGAGATCGGCCGCGCGCTCGAGGTGCTGACGCCCGGCCAACGCTCGGTGGTGACGGCTATATCGGTCGAGGGCCGCACGATCGCGGAGGCTGCAAGAATCCTCGACATGAATGAAACCGCAGTTCGCGTCGCGCTCCATCGCGGCCTTGCTGCCATCGCCAGGCGATTTGGACGGAAGTGATGGAAACACAGGAACTCATCAAGGCCCTGGCTGCGGACAACCAGCGAAGCGGTAGGCCGATGACTGTCGTCTGGACGGGTGCCGCTGTCGTGGCCATCGCCGTCGCTGCTGGCGTCTTCTTCGTCCTCCTCGGGCCCAGGCCGGATATTGCAAGCGCAATGCAGACGCTGCGCTTCCCATTCAAGATTGTGGTGGCATGCGTGCTTACCCTGAGTTCCCTCAGTGCACTGCGCGCGCTGTCGCGGCCGGAAACCCACCCGCGCGACTTGCTGACTCCTCTGATCGTCGCTCCGGTGCTGATGGCGATGGCGGTCCTCGCCGAGCTCATTGCCGTGCCGACGAGCACATGGTCCGCGAGGCTCGTCGGAACGAACAGTCTCGTGTGCCTGACCTTCATCCCGCTGATCGGCATCGGACCCCTCGCTCTGCTGCTGCTTGCGCTGCGCCATGGGGCTTCTTCCCATCCCGCGCTTTCGGGTGCAGCTGCCGGATTGGCCGCCGGCGGCATTGCGGCGGCCTTCTATGCCTCGCATTGCACGGACGACTCCCCGCTTTTCGTCGCAACCTGGTACACGATGGCGGTGGCAATTCTGGCCGTTGCAGGGGCACTTGCCGCCCGCCGCATCATTGACTGGTGAGTAGCGGTGACATCATGAGAATTTATGAGTTAATCCTCGCCGACGGGCAGGAATGGGCCCTCCCAAAGGTTCTCAAGGATAATCACGTACTATCGGACCTTCGCGGACAGTGCCGACGTCACTGGGTGCCTATCCGCATGGACCTCCTCACCGAGAATGACGACGGTACTCCGCGGGGATACTCTGATTTTCCCTGGTATGGGTCGCATGTCCTCATTCTTCGCTCCGACGCTGCCGAAGGCCTGCGCGACATAATGAGGCCATACGGCGAGTTCTTGCCCCTGAAGGGCGGTAATGGATTGGAGCTATTCAACGCAACGACTGTCTTGGACGCGCTAGATGAAGATCGGTCGGAAATAATACGCTTCGACGACGGCGATATACTAAACATCGAGCGTTATGTGTTTCACGAGGAAGTTATTGGGAATTCCCTCATTTTCAAGCTGCCCTACCGCGCTTCGAACCTGTATATGCAAGCCGGTTTCGTTGAACAAATCAACGACATGGAACTTTGCGGCATTGGGTTCGAACTGGTGTGGAGTGATGAGGTTGACCCAGTGCGGAAGGTCATTTTTCCTCCTCGCGGCCAGCGACATAGAAAAAGGCAGTGGTGGTGGCGGCGCTGATGCCAAAGAGCAAGAAAGCAGTCATTCTCCGTCTGCAATAGCAGAGGCGCCTGGCGGAAACTCCACCTTCAGGATTTTTCTCAACGCCGCCGCATCCGCCAGAAATGCCGCCGGATCGTCTCCCGTCACGCAGTTCCAGCCGGCTTCAATCGCTGAAATGTGCTTCCTTCGCGATGCACCCATTCTCACATGATTGTGGTCGAACACCGATGTTTGGACGTCGGTGCGCAGATGAATGCCGTCCGCAACAGGTGGTCGTCAATCGCAATCCGGCATCCCAAATCTCTTGCCTCTGCAAGCAACGCAACCACCAGGGCAGTGTCTGCGACGGGCCGAATTGCGGTAAACATAAGGACAAGCCTGGGGGCCAATTGAGATCTAGCGGCAATCTGATCGCGAATCGGAGCCCAATTCGCAGCATCAGAAACATTGTCGCCCGAGAGACTATATCCCAGAACCGACCCAGGATCTGATTCAAGTGCATTCAGGACGAGCTTGATCATATGCCGGTCCAGGACCGGCGCTGCTCCCAGTGCCTCCAGTGCGGGAACAAACAAGGCGTCGGCATGCTCTATCCCGTCCTGGTCGGTCAGACGAGGCAAGCACTCGTTATAGAGGACATTCCCCGGATCATCGACGGTGTGTATGCTTTGAACGATGAAGCCGATACGATCTTCGGCAATTGCTTCCTGAACAATTGACACGTGCCGCTCATCGAGCAAATCGAGATCAAGCATGCAATCCTCACGATACGAAGGACCTGCAGCGAGACCGCTTCGGGTACCTAGACGTTGCGTGCGGTACCAGCCCACGACTCGTGAGGCATTACGGTGCATATTTTACCCACTATGTTCCCGGAACGAATCCTTGTGATCAGCTCTCAGGAAATCGTGGCGGCAAGCTGTTCTTGACAGCCAATACTCGCAAGACGGTGGGGCAAGCCACGGCACGAAGCGTGGGAAATCGCACCGAACGCCGTCTAAGTTGCACGAATTCCGTCAGTGAATATGACCTATTTGCTGGAATTTGAAATCAGACGCCGCGCCTGGCCAGCCCCAGACGTGCCCTGAGTTCGGCAATTTTGGCGCGGCTTACTGGAACCAGATGCGGCACCTCTCCGTCCAGCTCGACGACGGCACCATCGCCTTCCTTGCGAATCAACGAGACGAGGGGGATGGATACGATATGGCTACGGTGGACGCGCATAAACGTGGCGGGATCCAGCCGCGCTTCCGCTTGCGAGATCGCCCATGGACACATGCGTTCTCGGCGACCGTCATGAACGAGTGTATAGTGGGCATTTGCCTTGATGCTGCGGATCAGTCCGACCTCGACGAAACGAGTTCCGTCGGCGCCCTCGACCGGCACCCGCGTCACTGCGGCGACACCGGACCGCGCACCATCAAGGCGTTGCGCTAGCCGAGTCTGCTCTATCTGCGGGTCGGCTGGATCCAAAGTACTCCCGTCAAGCGACGCCGCTTGGGCATCGATTGCATATCCATCGGCTTGGCCAACGGGCGCTGAATTCAGGGCGCGCGACACTGGTTCGGGCACGAGAAGCAGCAGGAAGCCGAAAATGATCAGAAAGCACAAAGGCGATACGATCAGGGCTAGGGCTTCCCGGGAGACAGCAAGTCCGTTCGCCGCGTGGTGGAATGGCGTTCCCGGCACGAAGCTCATGCCATACATGGCGACAAAATGCATGCCGGAGACGGCAATACCAAACGCCGTGGCGCTTAGCGCGAGCCGCATGCCGCCATGCCGGGCCAGAAAGATACGCAGGCCGCCATAGGCTGCGCCCACGGCGATCGCAGCGGAGGCCACAATCATTGGGCGCTGGTGCTCGATATGGAAGCTGCCGGAAAGACCGTGGATGCCGACATAGTGCATCGATGCGATGCCGAGGCCGAGCAGCAACGCCGAGACGACGAGCCGCACATGAGAAGGCTCACCAAGCGAGACGAAGAATAGCGAAATCCCCATGACAAGGGCGCAAATCAGAAAGGATACGACCGTTGGGAGTACGAGATAGGTAGCGTCGAGGGGGATCGGCGCTGCCAGCATCGCGACGAAATGCATGGTCCAAACGCCGACCGCAAGGAAGAACGCCGCGCAGGCAAGCAACGTCCTGCGCCCGGCAATGCCGGTGCCCCGCACACGGGCCGCCAGCCCGAATCCTGTATATCCTCCCAGGATGGCGACCACTACTGAAAGTGCGACCAGGAGGGGGTCGTGCCCTGCAAACATTCTCCCGCCTGACGGTGCGAGGTTCTTCCTTGCCCCAACTAAAGGTCACGCACGTCAATTGCAACGATCAATTTGCTTGCTTTATATGCGTAACGGTCGCTTTGTGGCGTCAGAGGATGGCGCGGCTACAATGACATTGCGCGTTGGATGAGCATTTAGCAATTTGGATCATGGCCCATCTGTGAAACGGCGGCGCCCGATCTCGAGGCATCGTGGCCGAGCGGACCGTTCATCCAATGCGCGTTTGACGACGACCGCGTGCGGCTTTGGGAACCGATCGCCACCAGATTGTTGTTGATCCACTTGCAACCGAATGGCTGCAAAGGTGCCCATCTTCAACGAAATCGCCATTTGCCTTCCGGCGCCCAAGATCGTCGACCGCCCTTCGTCGCCTCACTCATTCCCCGACGACAGATAAAAGGCATCTGGTTTACAGGCCTTTTCATGAAAGTGGTCTGGCCAGAGCACGTACTGCTCGCGGCTTGGCTTGCCTCAGCCCTCGCTCAGCGTAGCCATGCGATCGAGCGCTATATTCAAGCCGCGGAGGGACACCGGGAACGTCAACTGTGTCTCCGCGGCGGTCGTGACCTTGAGTTTCAGGACCGAACCTCTTCTCAAATTTTCAAGCGTCGGCGGATCGATCGAGAATAGGGCCAGGCATCCCGTGGGCAGGCAGGTCCTAAATCGCACCGCGGATAGCGGTGTCCGATCGTCGATCTGCGGCGTCACGCCTGAATCGAGCAATATTCCGAAGGGCAGAAGCAGCATTGCGGTTGCAGACCCATCCGCACGCCTGTGCATCTCTACGGCGAGGAGTCTCTGGCCGTTCTCCTGCGCCTGGTCCTGCGAGAGCGAACAGCTCTTGGTGTTCTCCCGAACCGAGCAGGTCACACTCCAATCCTGGTAAGCCTCGCGGAGGGACGATGCTCCACCCGGAAGGGCCGCTACCCGTTGCTGTGCCATCGCGGGCGACAGCAATGTGCATATGAATACCCCGCAGGCGAACACCGCCTTGGACTGGTTTTTCATGTGCACACCCACTCGCGGATTTTGCATTTTTCTCCGCTCCGCTCACAAACCTGCAATGCAAGGTCTTCTGCTTCCCGGCGTGTCTGCGCCGACTGTGCGCCCCACTGCGTCAGCCGGCCTGCCGTCTCCTCGCCCACGGCGAGCGCGCCGCAATGGTTATACGGAATGCCCGTGTTGTCATCGTCGTCCCAATGCCGGTGATTGCGGAACACGCTTACCACGACGCAAGCGTTACCGCCGTTGCGCTCGCAGTGCTCAAGCGCAATGTCCATTGCCTCCTGCCGCTTATCGGCACCCCAAAAAAACCCGTGCTTCTCATCGCCCTTGGAATAGGCGATTGCCGCCCAGATTGCTTTTTCCTCCTGCGGCGGAACGGGTATATCCGCCTCCGTCGCAGAGAGATCTGCCGCGCTTAACCGCGCAGCAGAGAGCAGCAGCATGCCGACCGCGCCGAGGGTAAAACTCAGTCTCATCTCTTCACCTCCTTAATGTGCCGCCGCCGAGGCCACGGAAATGACGACGCAGCTGTCGCCGGTCGGCAGGAGCATCGCGTTTCCACTGTTATCGGGAAGTTCGTAGACGCTGATCTGCGCAAGATTATTGGTAAGCTTGCTGCCCTTCGGAAGCATGGCCGGCAGATCCGAACATGGTGCGGAAAACGGTGCGACCCGTACCATCGAGCCTTCACAAAGAGATCCGGTCGGCGCAGCGACTATAACACCCGCGGCAGGACCGCTATATTGTTCTGTGGCATAATTCATGCCTACCAGCGCCTGCACCGCATGTGCATCCGGTTTGTCGTTGTTCCAAATCGATTGGACGCCATATTGAGAACCGTTGGTCAGCAGCGCTCCCAAGCCCGGAAAGACGTTGGAGCAAGCCTGCAAACCGGCCTGCTTGGCGTGCTGGAGAAAGGGTGTATCGGCCGGGCTCGGATTGGCTTCTTTCGTTTTGGCTACCGCCGGCTGCGACAGGACATCTCCGATCCCATCGTAACGCAGGACAACGTAACCGGCCGCGCCGACAACAACGAAACCGAGAAGCGACAAGACAGCACCTCTCAGGTAACTCCGCATCGGTTTGATCCGATCATCAATCTGGTTCTCAAGAGCATCACCGCTCTTTCGAGACATTATTCGGTCGTGGATTGACTGCTGGTTCATCAAAATGCCCCGTTAATTGATTGCCTTGACGGCCGTGGAAAGGCCTTTGAGAGTTGCGGTCACGCTGACGGTCCTCCCATCTCTTGTCGCATAGGACACCGTTGGTGCGGCGTCCTTCGAGATCTGCTCGCGCATGATCGGACCGACCGGCAGCATCCCGATACACACAGCTGCGTTGCAACCATCGAGTCGAACCTCTACCGGCTCCATGCGGTCTTCGAACTTCAGCGAAATCGAGCCATCGCTCCTGGCAACCGGTGCGGTGCGCAAGATCATGTAGGGTTTACCTTCCGGCGTGGCGGCAAGAGACCAACTGAATGCCATCTGTCCACCCTGGTTTTCGATTGTCTGGGTGACGTTGCAAACCTTTTGGCGGGCCTTTAGGTTCTCGTCGCAGATCAAAATCCAGTTCTCAAACGGACGGATCATCCTCTGATATTGGCCAAGCGGTACCGCCGGCGGTACCGCCACATCGGAAGGCCTAATGCGAAATCCGGAAGAAATTGCCTCCTGTCCGGCCGCATATTGGCCGGACAGAAGCAAGCAAAGCACCAAGTTGAATATGACTGGGAGCGGGCGCCTGATCATCATGCCGTTAGTTCAAAGTGAAGCTGAGGCCGGCACCGACGCCGACATCACCGCCGGCGACCGTACCTGACAGGTTGGCACGAACGCGACCGTTCTCGCTCGTGTAGCCGGCGCCGAAGGCAAGCGCACCTTCTTGGCGCCAGTAACCGCCGCCCATCGCCACGCTCAGCTTGCCTGGCCGATCATCGTAACGGAGCGACGCCGCTGCAAGGCCGATAGCCGCCGCCGTTCGGGCTTCCGAGCGGATACTGCCCATTTGTTGATTCAACTGGTTGAACTTCTGGTCGGTGTAGGTGTTGGCCGTTTCGATAGCAAAGTCCACACGGTTGTCGGTGTAGGACTTGGCCTGGGTGACACTCTCACCGAGTTGAGCGACATTGACTGCATCCGTTCCTTTGACGCCCTTGCCGACATTGGAGATGACAACCGGTGCGTTGACATCGCCGCCCACCAACGTGATGCTGTTCTTCTTGCTGCCGTCGGCGTTGCGGTCGTAGAAGACAGCATTGTCGTTGATATTCCCGACGCCGTCCTGCAGATCCTCGATTGCTGAATTGGTCGCGTGAAGTTGGGAGCCATTGATCGCGTCGGTGCTGTCCGCGGAAATGCGCCCGGCCGCGACGTTGGTGATGGTCCTTTCCGAACCCTCGGCGCCAACGCTGACGGTGCCGACCGGAGTGGTGCCTGCGAAATCGTACTGTTTGCCTCTGATAGTGGTGCCGGAGGTGCCCACAGCCGCCTCAGTCACAGAGCCCGAACCGAGGGCGACATCATTGGCGTTGTTTGCCTGCGCTCCCTGACCGAGTGCAACCGAGCCCTGTGCGGAAGCTGTGGCGCCATGACCCGCCGCCAGACTGTCGGTTCCGCTGGCTACGCTCTCTGGGCCGATCGCGACGCTATCGCTGCCGGTTGCGGAGGAGTCGGCCAACGTGGAGTTGGCGTGGAAGTATTTGATGCCGCCGCCGCCATTGATTTGGTTGGTGAGATTGGTGAGGCTCGCATCGACCGCAGTGAACCCGTCATAGATCGTTGAATAGTTGCCGCCCTGGATATTGTAGGTCGGCCCGGTGATCGTACCATCCGGGTTGATCGTCGTGCCGCCGCCGACCAGATTGGTGATGTTGGTGCCGAGACCCTTGAGCTGGCTGACGTTCACTCCGTCGGTATCGGCCGAGCCAGCTGCGACATTGGTCAGCTTGCGTTCCGCTCCGGCCGAGCCGAGAGACACCTCGCCGGCCGAGTTCTGCAACGTGGCAAGGCCAAAGCCGGAATAGTTCGTCTGCGCGCCTACTGTGGTGACCGATTGTGAACCAAGCGCGACGCTGTTTATGTGGTTGCTCGTCGCGCCCGCACCGAGCGCAACGGACTGGACGCCTGCCGCGGTCGAATTCGTACCAAGCGCGATACCGTCGGCCAACATGACATGTGCGTTCTGACCGATAGCGGTGCCGCCAGGCGCCACCTGATCGACGATCGCACCATTGCCGATACCGATGCCATTATCGCCGTTGACGACGGTCGTCGGACCGACGGCAATCGATTCAGCTCCGACAGCAAGAGAATCGCCGGACGTTGAATTGGCATGAAAATACATGCTCGGGGTCGCTGCGACCGAGGCAATGGCACCTTGGAGCTGGCGAATGGTCACAGCGTCCTGGGCATTCGCCCCATCGGCGACGTTGGTGATCTGCCTGTATGCGGTGTCGGTGCCAACCGATACCGCCCCCAGGAGCGTCTTGTCGGTCGTGTTGTATTCGATGAAGTTGGTCGGGCCGGCCGCGATCTGGCCAGTGGCGGGCGCCAAGGCTCGATCGGAAATCGATCCGGAGCCGAGCGCAATCCCGCCATCGACTATCGCTTGGCTGTCCCGGCCGAGCGCGAGCGAATTGTCGGCAACGGCGGTGGCGTCATAGCCGACCGCGGTGGAACCGATGCCTTGAGCGGAGGAATCGCTGACGGCAAGCGTCCTGTCATTGGTGCGCACATACCTGATGCCGTCACCGTTTGCGTCGGTGAAAGTCGTCGACGTGTCGCCGGCAATATTGTTGATCGTGGTGCCAATATCACCAATGGCATCGCCGAGATTGACGATGTCGGTGGTGTTCTGCGTGACCTGCTGGTTGGTCGCGAAGAGCTGCGATCCGTTCACCGCGTCGGTCGAGCCGCCCGAGAGCTGACCGGCCGCGACGTTCTGGATTTGGCGCTCGGCGCCTGCCGAGCCGACCGAGAAAGCGCCTGCCGGCGTCGTGCCGGCGAAGCTGTAGTTCACACCGCCGATCGTCGCACCGCCAACCGCGGTCGTCGCATTTGATTGCGAGTTCAGACCGATAGCCACGTCCCCGGCATTGTTCGCGACCGCGTTCGGGCCGACGGCGACCGAGTCGGTCCCCAGTGCCTGCGAGTCCGGCAGGACCGAATTGGCATGAAAGTATTTAATACCGGCACCGTCGTTGATTGAGGTGATACTGTCGCCCAGATTGGTGATGTCGGTGGTGTTCTGCGTGACCTGCTGATTGGTCGCATAAAGCTGCGAGCCGTTGATCGCGTCGGTCGAAGCGTCGCTGATCCGACCAGCCGCGACATTGGTGATGGTGCGTTCGGCACCCGCCGCGCCGACGCTGACGGTGCTCGTCGGGGCGGTGCCGGCAAAGTTATAGGTTGTCCCGCCGATCACGGTGTTGGCCGTGCCGACTGCGGCAGCGGTGACCGAGCCCGAACCCAAGGCAACATCATCGGCATTGTTGGCGACGGCAGCATCACCGAAGGCCACTGCGCCAGCAGCGCCCGCACGACTCGTATTGCCGATCGCCACGGAACCCTGGCCGACCGCAACATTGCTGTTGCCGATCGCGACCGCGCCATTAGCCATATTTGCCGCGGTGGCTGTCGCCGTGCCGTCGGCATTGGCGATGTTGTCCGCGCCGCCCGTGAAGGCGCCGGTGCCGCTGGCAAAGCTCGGATCGCCGATGGAGACCGCACCGTCGCCATAAGCAACGTTGTCCGCGCCTATGGCGACGGCCTTGCCGCCGCCGGCGTTCGCCCTGGTGCCGATGGCGACGGAATCGGCGGAGGTCGCAGTGGACCGGAGACCGACCGCAACGGCGCTGGTTGCGGTTGCCCGACTTTCGCGTCCCATCGCAATGGCGTCGATCTGAGATGCGATCACGTCCGTTCCGATGGCGATGGCGCTCTGTGCACTCGCGCCTGCTCCAAAGGTGCGCGCGCCGAGATAGATGGAGTTCAACGCGGATGCGGACGCCGCAGCGCCGACAGCAACGGCATTTTGGCCGCTAGTTGCGGCGCCGACGCCAAGGGCAGTGCTGCCGAGTCCGCCGGCGTTGGCGCTGACACCGGCAGCGAGAGCATTGGCTCCCGTCGCATTTGCACCGGATCCGAATGCGGAAGCGTTCTGGGCGCTGGCAACGGCCGTGTTGCCGACTGCCGTGCCGGCGTCGGCTGTTGCATTTGCGGCAGTACCGATCGCGACGCCAAAACCGCCGGAAGAGACCGCGTTGGTGCCGATCGCGATGCTGTTGGGTAGGGCCGTGTTGGCTTGAACGCCCGCGATCGCGCCCAGGCCGAGTGCGATCGACTGATTGCCCCAGGCCCTGGATGTAGTACCTATCGCCGTGGCGCCCGTGCCCGTCGACTGGCTTGCGCGTCCCATCGCAATGGCATCGGCTTGGGATGCAATCACATCCGTGCCGATGCCGATGGAGCTCTGTCCACTGGCGCCCGTTCCGACAGTGCGCGAGCCAAGATAGACGGAGTTGTATCCGGATGCGATCGTCTGGAAGCCGATAGCGACGGCATTCTGATCGGTTGCTCTGGCGCTGTTACCTTGGGCCATGGCGTCTATTGCGGTTGCGTTCGCGCCAAACCCGAGCGCGGTGGCGCGCAGCCCCGTCGCCCGGCTAACATAGCCGATCGCCGTCGAGTTCACTCCGTCGGCACGCGCGTTCAGGCCAAAGGCGGCCGCTCCGGCGGCGGCAACCGAGTTGACGCCGATGGAGCTAGCTCCCTCCCCAACGGCTTGGGCGTTCCCGCCTATGGCAAGAGCATTGGTGCCAGTCGCGCCCGCAAAGACACCTATGCCTATGGCGTTGAGGCCATTGACACCCATCGAATAGCCAATGGCGATCGAAGCGTTGCCCGTTGCACTGTTGGAGGTGCCCAGCGCCAAGCTGTTCGCGCTATTCGCTTGGGTACCGTTACCGATCGCGACGGCATTACCGGCTGACGCCGTGCCGCCGCCGGCGGCATATTGCGCATGGGCGGGCGTCGAAAGGCCGATTGCAAGGACTCCTAGACCGCCCGTCAGGACCAAGCCAAGGCTGCCGCCGACGCCCAATGTTCCAAGGCCGAGACCCTTGCGCCGAATGCCAAGAACACGATGAGCCATGCGGCGGATCGCTATCAGCCGCCGGCGAAGCGACCGGTCGTCGCTTTCACCTGCGATCCGCTTGTTGGGGACACCGAAACGGAACATGCGCTGAGTATGCCCTTGAATGCATTCAGTCATTGTACATTTCCTCGTTGTTGCCCAGGCGCTCCGTGGGTTTGGAGTTCGCATCTACGCCTGCGGTTTTCTCGGTATTGTGCGGGGCCTGCCGCAGCACGCTTCCCATCTGCACGCCTTTGCTCTCGATGATCCGGCGGGCGCTCTCGACCCATGGTTGAGAAGGCTCCGGAACTGAATGAAGCGCAGTCTCCAACCGCTCCGACGGCAGTTTGATAGCCACCAGTGCGCGGCAGAGATCAAAATGGATGGTGGGTTCCTGCTCGGCGTAGTCGGGAGTGGTCAGCCCCATCACGAAACAAGCAAAGAGATGGTCAAACTCCGACTCACTAATCCGACCAGTGTACTGGAGCTGCAGCGCACTCCAGGCCGCTTCGACTTTTGGGGCGAAGACTTCGGTTTCCGGGATCAGAATGTCCCCAGATGGTTCAATATTCCGCACCGAATGATTGCCAGCAAATACCACAGCGCACCAACTGATTGTGTTGTTGCAGCGACGATAGGCCAGTCGGCGGCGCCCGTATTTTGTGAAATTCCGATTTCTTTTTAGGAAGATCCGGTCTGTGCTTACCTTGAAGCAAGTGCGGCCATCCGCAAAAGGTTAGACCGATATTCCCATCGCGAGAAACGGGATATCTATCAGCTTCGACTTTTCAGTGAGAACGAAATGGGCAGGTGAGTCGCGATAGGTCTGTTTGCGCGCGGTCGAGCGCATGCTTTTTCTTCGAACCTTCATCCCGAGGAAAGTGTTGATCTCATTGAAAAATCGACATCGGAGCGAAAGAAATACTACCGCTGCTGTCTCACCTGTCGAGGAGTCCTGTTCCTATGTTTCGACATCGTCACTGTCAGATGGCTCTGATCCGAAAATCCGCTCAGATGGGCGATTTCGGCGATGGACAGAACGCTCTCTACGAGGAGTTCTTCAGCAAAATTGAGGCGCAGTCGAAGAACATATTTGTGCGGAGGCTCGCCGAATGTCGTTGTGAATGCCTGGATGAAGTGGCGTGGCGAAAGGCCAGAGACCGCCGCAAGTTCGCCCACTGTGATCTTACTGGCGAACCGTGACTCCAATAACCCGCGAACCCGCTCGGCACTGCGATTCGACAGACCGCCCCCGCTCTTTCGCCTCGCTGTTGAAATGTCTACGCCCGTATAATTTCGGACGATATGCATGCCGAAGATGGTAATCAGCGAATCAATATAGATTTTGTTTGGAATTTCGCGTGCCAGTTCCGCCTTCACCATGTCCGCCAGATGTAGCGCTCGAAGGTCTATGACCCCGAGTGGGGGCGGCTGGAGTACCCCAGAACGCGTGCCGAACTCGTGCGCCGACAGCTCCAGCAAGCGCTGAGGCGGCACTGTAACGATTACTTTCTCGCAAGTAGAAGACCACGTCACGTTGCGTTCGGAATTTGCAGGCATAATCGATATCGTGCCGGCATCGCCATCGTATTCGTGGATGATATGATCGTCGAAAGTTACTCTTATTCCGGGCGAAGATGCGAGCATCACCGCCACCATGTGCTCCCGCGGCCTGAGCGTATGCGATCCGGGCGGCCGAACAACGTGAGCAACGGCACCCCGGTCAGTGATGACACGCGGCCCCTTGCTTTCCGGGATTTCATCGAAGATGTGCTTATTCATTATTCGCCGCTCCACCGGAGAGCGGCGTTCCGGGACGTCACTTCTTCCTTGCATCCCAGCTTTCCTCAGTATTGTTTCCCGGTCGAAGCCGTTGCTTCAGGTCACGATTGCAGAGTTCGTGGGGTCTAAAGTCGTGCCGCATTGACACGCGCCTGCCGCAACACCGCCGCAGCCAGTAGCCGAGTCGATCTCGTCTCGGCCCGACGGCTCGGCGCCGTGACGAGCCGGCGGCGCAGCGAGCGATTGCCCTTGTGGATCCGCTGAGCCAGCTTTCGGAGAAGCCGGCCGGACGGCGTTGCGCGACTGCTTCGTAAAGATCAGGGCAAGGCACCGCTAAAACTTCGAATGCAATCCGCACCTCGTCGCCTTTCTCTTCCGAAAAGGCCTGCCCACCGCCGGCCGCTACCTCGCCAGCAATGTTCATGGATTTCCTCGAAGGAGGTTCAACGACACCCTGCGAATGGAGGAAATCGGACGGCGCCGTATCAGAACGGACCGCCCGCAGCAAAGCAGTGTTGCTCATGTACCCCCATATCCCCTCACAGCAACTTTCCACATCTAACCCGGACATCGCTGGGTGCCCTCTGACCACTCTCCCCAGAGCAGTTAGACGGACCACCAAGGCAGGCACGGAAAGTAAAGTGCTGACAAAGGTATTGCAGGATGGAGTTTCGTTTGCATCAAAGCATTGAAGACCGCGGCGATTTGCTCCACCATTGTCGCCATTGTACAACACTGAATTTATAGGGGAATTTTATTTAGTGAATGCTGTATCAGTGACATGAATTATATAGATCACGCTTACTGGCTGTTTGGACGGTCAAGCTATTCATGCGACAATGTTTTGCGCACCGGCAACAGCGGCGGCGCGCTCGCGCGTCGCGACTGAGCCTTGAGACCGGTCGTGTCCCGCCGAGTGGTATAGTTCGGCGGCAAAGCCGATCATCTCGCGACCACTGTTGGCCAGAGAAGAGGTTCGGTAAGGCGGTCATTTTCCGTCTGCAATGGTAGTGGCGCCAGGTGGAAGCTCCAGCTTTAGAATTTGCCTCAATGCATTCGCATCCGCCAGAAATGCCGCCGGATCATCTCCCGCCACGAATTCCAGCATGGCAAATCGCCGGCCGGTCCAGCGCGATCGCGGCATGGCGGCCAGAGCGGCTTGCCAGTAGTCGGCGGCGGACGCCAGCGGAAAGCGTTTGCGGTCGCGATCCCAGGCGAAGACATGGATATGGGAGACATGCTCGCCAATCCGGGCGATCTCCGTGACTGCATCGTCAAGCGACAGTCCAGGCCGCGGCTGCCAGTAGAGATAGACATTCGGGTGCGCGACCGCCTCGATCAGGTTGAGTGCCGACCCGGCCTCGTCCGTCAGGGTCTGCGGGTGATATTCGAGCGAGACCGTGATGCCATGCCGGATGGCTTGCGCGGCCATGTCGCGGATCGCATTCGCCGCGGCGCGCCTCTCTTCGGCGCTGTAATCCCTCGAATCGCGTTGGCGGGTGCCGGGCCAGATGCGGATGTTCGAGGCACCAAGCGCAAGAGCCGCCTCCAAGGCGGGCTCGAACGCGGAAAGGTCGTCTGACGGCGGCGCAATATAGGAGCCGTAGGAGGTCTTCAGCCCCGCACTTTCGCACAGGCGCCCGACAGCGCGGGCAGTGGACGTGTCGCCCGGAGGAACATGGGCGTCTCCCGCCCATTCGACGGCGGCGAGCCGCGCCTTCGCTGCGAGCGCGACGATTTCGTCGGCGGGCAGCTTGCGGAAGGTGACCGTGCAGAGAGCCGGTTCGAAAGCGTTCATGCGATGCGCCCCAGGTCCCGCTCGTGGACCTCGAACAGGAGCGGCCTGCCTTCGAGGAACCGCGCCACTTCATCGACCGCCATTTCCCCCAAGCGCGTGCGTTCCAGACCGATGGCGCCCGCGATATGCGGCGTCAGAAATACGTTCGGCAAGTCGTAAAGCGGTGAGTTTTCATGGGGAATTTCGGGCTGGGTAACGTCGATCACGGCATTGATCGCGCCCGACTGCAGTTTTTCGATGAGTGCCGCCTCATCCACCAACGCCCCGCGCGCCGTGTTGATCAGCGTCGCACCATCCTTCATGAGGGCGAGCTTGTGGGTGTCGATCATGTGCCGCGTCTCGGGCAGCAGCGGCGCATGCAGCGACACGATATCGCAGCGGACCATCAACGTATCGAGGTCGACCTTCTCTACGTCGAGGGCCATGGCTTCGGAGTCGTTGACCAGCGGATCGTAAAGCAGCAATCGATAGTCGAGGAGACGCAGCAGCTCGATCACCCGGCGTCCGATCCGCGATGCGCCGACGATCCCGACCGTGCGGCGGTGGTTTCCGATCGCTTCGCCCTGAAGAAACTGGGTGCGCTCGCGCCCGCGGTCGGCCGCATAGATATCGCGGAAGCGGAACACCTGCTTGCCTGCGAAAATGATGGCTGCGAGGGTGAACTCAGCGACCGGTACGGCATTGGCCTCCGCCGCGTGGCTGACCTTGATGCCCGCATCGAACACGCTCTTGTCGATGAGCCCCTTTATCGTGCCGGCGGCATGGACGATAAGGCGGAGACGCGGCGCCCGGGCAAGGACGGCCGCATCGATGAACGGCGCGCCCCAGCCGGTCACCAGGATTTCTGCCTCGACCAACAAACGCTGCGACCGCTCATCGGCGAACTCCGTCATCGGCCGCTGATCCAGGATTCGGGCGAAGGCATTGAGACGCGCGAGAAGCTCCGGCGTCAGAACATAACGCGTCCTTTCCGGCTGCATCGCAAAGGCGACGGTCGGGAGGGTCATGGCATCGATCCGGGCGCTTCCATCGCGCTGACGGTCGAGCCTTCCGCCCGACAAGCGTCGAGCGCCGACATATCCGGCATCGCCGGAGGGTTGGACCAGTCTTCAGTGACGGCGGAAGTGTTGCGGGCTGCGATCACCGCGCAGGCGAGGATGGTGATTCCGGAGGGAATACTTGCCCGCAACTGCGGCACCAGCGTCTTAGCGGTGATCAGATTGGTGTTGGGCGGCGCCTTCTGGACCAGGCCTTGGCGCGGGACGGTCGAGCCGAGATCGCGGATCCCGCTGAAATCTTCCGCGCCGATTGCGTGGGCCGTCCCTTCCGCGGCGGCGAGCCTGTCTGTCTCGAAATCCCGTCGGGGAATGGCGAAGCCGCCTTCGGCAGTCTCCAAAGGCCGGGGCGTCGTGATCCGGTGCACGCGCATATGCCAGGGCGAAGCGGGAACAAGCCACGTCTCGACAACGACGTCCGACCAGGGGGACCATTTGGAAAACAACACATCGTTCGCGAGCCGCACTTCTTCATTGGCCTCGCGCACCCGGTAATGGATGCCGTCGTCGCTGAATGCCAGCATCGAGTCGAAAGCGCCGCCGGCAAATGCCCGTTCGTCGCTCTCGACGCTGAAGGCGTAGCGCGCCGAATAGGCGAACTTCGCATATTTTTCCGAGCCGAAGCGCATCTGGCGGTTTTCCTGGCCGGAGGAAAGCGCCACCACGTCCCCTTTGACGGGCATCATGACCATGCCCGGATGGCGAAGGGCGACCGGTTCGGCCAGCGGCCGCAGCGGTTCTTCCGCGCTCATCCAGAACGGATGGTCTTCGCCGACGGCTAGCGGCAGGAAAGCCTTGAAGGCCCAATAGGGTGAACCGGCCGAGTTGTAGTTTTCCGACATCAGGAGGTTCGGATAGCCGTAGCCGATGGAGAGAACGCCGTCCCGATCCGCTATCGGCTTGTCCGCCCACCATCTGAGGTGGCGGAGGCAGAGCCCCTTGATCTCGCCCCAGGGCAGAGCCTCGAGGTCGGCAAAAGCCAGTGCCGCCCAGAAGCCGGCGCAGGCGAAGCGGTAGGTGAGACTGCGGCCGAAGGGGAGGGTCGCTCCGTCTTCGGCGAACCAGTGGCGAAAATCCTGGGCGAAGGCGACCGCCCGCTCGCGATACCCTTTCGCATGGTCGTCTTCGACGAGACGCGCATAGATCAGCCCGTAGAAGTGCATGGCAAAGGCGATGTAGTGGTCAATGCGTCGCACATTGCCGTCGCGATACCAGCCGTCCCCGATATAGAAGCCGTCCAGTTCGGCGAGATAGGCTTTCGTCAGGCTGCGGTCGTGCTCGATGCCGAGGCGATCGAGAGCGATGTCGACGAAAACGCGAAAGAACTTCCAGTTATTGTCGGCATAGTCGAATTTGCGGGCATGGAGGAGATAAGAGACGAGATTGTCTCTTTCACGCCCGCTCAAGGGTTCCCACAGCTTCTCCGGCGCCAGTGCCAGCGCGAAGCCGAGGGCGGCAAGCTCTACCATGCGCTGGTCCCGGCCGTTCACTTGCCCCCAATATTCCGGATGTTCCGGGTCGGTGCCGTTGGCGATCCCTTCCGCATAGCGGTCCCAATGCGCGAAATTTCCGCCGCCTGCAGCAAAGGGAGCAAGACCCCAGAGAGGCCGCGCAAAGCCCTCCAGATCGGCAGCGGCCCGGTCGAAATGAGCCGCCGCGCCGTCGAGTCGGACCCGCGCATTTCCTGCAGAGAAACAGGGGAGCAGCGGATCGAAAAGATCGAGCAGCGCGCGCTGCATGTCGGCGCGTGTCTCGAGCGGATTTCCGGCAAGCGGGTTGGCGCTGGCGGGATCATAGGTCATGGATTGTCTTTCGTGGCAATCGTGCCGCCTGGCACCGGGACGACGGCGTGAGTGACATGCCGGGGGGGCACGTCCGGGCGGCGGAAGCGAAACTGCATCATGGCGACCGCTTCGCGGCCGAGCGCTGCGCGGTCGACGCGCATCGTCGAAAGGCGCGGATTGGCCATGTCGGCGCAGGGCAAGTCGTCGAAACCGATGATCGCGAAATCGTCCGGTACGCGCCGGCCGAGTTCGGTCACCGCCTCGAGAACGCCCACGGCAATGAAGTCGTTCATGCAGAAGGCCGCGGTGAAACCATCGTCCTCGGCCAGCGCGGCAAGCGTTGCCGCATGGGATTCGGCGCTGGAGTTGTTCGCGAACGGCAGGCGGATGACACGCGCCTCGCTGCCATCGACGGAGGCGATTGCCGCTTCGAAGCCGCGTACCCGCTCGCGGATCGTATGACGATGCGATCCGGTCAGGTGGAGAATACGCCGGTGGCCGGCGTCCAGCAGCATCCGCGTCGCCGCAAAGGCGCCGAAGAAGTTCGGCGGCGAGACACCGTCGAAGCGCAATTGCGGATCGACGCCGTTGACGAGCACCACGGGGATACGGCTTCCCACGAGCCATTGCCCAAGCGCTTCGGAGGGGTCTATGCCGACCAGGAAAAGCCCTTGCGCACCGACCGATTGCATATGTTCGCCAACGGCTTGCGGCGTCGCTTTCGCCTCGTTCACGAGGCGGATGTCGAAGGACATGCCCTGCTCGGACGCCTCGGAGCGCAGGCCATCGACAATGCCCTGGTAAAATGCGCTTAGATTGCCCGTAACGCCGTTGCTCGCGATCAGCACCAGCGCGCGAGGGGCTGCCGCAGCTCCGGCTTTGACGGGGTAACCGAGGTCATTTGCGACCTTGAGGATCTGTACCCGGACATCCTCACTGATGCCGGGCTCATTCGCGAGGACGCGTGAGACGGTGGAGACGGAAACCCCTGCATGTGCGGCAATGTCGGCTTGACGGAGTCTTCTGGCGGGTCTTTCGATCATGGTGCAAACATTACGCAATCAATGCAAATTTGCAAGAACGAAAAGATATATTGCGCAGAAAAGATTTTTGCATAAGCTCTTGCGCTAATTGGAGCCTGCAGGCGCTGGAGGAGAGCCCGGCAGGGCAACACAGGGGAGGACTGGCATGCTACTCAAGAGACGCGAATTCATGGTCGGCGCGGCCGGCGCGGCGACGGGTATCGCCTTGGGTTCCCGCTCGGGTTTGGCCGCCGAAAGCGTTCAGTTGCGCGCGATGTGGTGGGGATCGAACGACCGCTCGAAACGGACATTGGCAGTCGCCAAGCTTTTCGGGGAGAAGAACCCGGATATCAGGATCGTCGGCGAGAGCTTGAGCGGAGACGGGTATTGGACGAAGCTCGCCACGCAGATGGCCGGCCGCGCCATTGCCGATATCTTCCAGCTCGAGCCCAGCACGATTTCCGATTATTCCAAGCGCGGCGCCTGCACGGCGCTCGACCCCTTCCTCTCTTCGGCGCTCGACGTCGACGCCTTCGGCAAGGACGTGCTGAAGTTGACGACGGTGGACGGAAAGCTCTGGGGTATCGGCCTCGGTCTCAATTCCTTCGCGCTGTTCTACGACGCCGATGCCTTCGCCAAAGCCGGCATCACGCCGCCGGGCGTCGATACCACCTGGGCGGAATATGCCGACATCGCCGTCGAGATGACCAAGGCGGCCGGCAACAAGAATGTCCGGGGCGGACCCTATGGAGCCCGCTATGCCTATGTCTTTGATGCCTGGCTCCGCCAGCGTGGCAGCAGCCTCTACACCGATACCGGCCTTGGCTTCGGCGCCGAGGAGGCGAAGGAGTGGTATGCCTATTGGGAGGAACTGCGCAAGCGCGGTGGCACCGTCGGCGCAGACATACAGACGCTCGACCAGAACACGATCGACACCAATTGCCTGGCGCTTGGCTACTCGGCCATGGGCATGGCCTACTCCAACCAGATGGTCGGCTACCAGCTCATCATGAAAAGCAAGCTCGGTATCGGCATGCTGCCGCGTGCCGAGAAGGGCGGCCCCTCCGGCCATTACTATCGCCCGGCGCTGATCTGGAGCATCGGTGCGTCGACGGAACACGGTGAAGCGGCCGCCAAATTCATCAACTTCTTCGTCAATGATGTCGAGGCCGGCAAGATCCTCGGCGTCGAGCGCGGCGTGCCCATGTCGCCAACAGTTCGCGAAGCAATCCTGCCTTCGCTCAACCCGACGGAGACGGAAACGGTGAAATACATCAACGCCCTCAAGGATCAGGTGGGCGGCTATCCGTCCCCGGCGCCGCTCGGATCGACCGAATTCGACCAGCGCGTGCTGCGCCCGATTGCCGACGAGCTCGCCTTCAAGCGGATATCGATCGAAGATGCGGCGACACGGCTGGTGGAGGAAGGCAGGGCCACGGTCCGAGCCGGCTGATCCAGTCAGCGGGGTTCCAGTTTCCAGACATCGGTGAATTTGCACGTGACATGCACGTGGCAGGCTCAATGATCCGAAGCTGCCGATGCAGCCGCGCGGCTGATGGCCGATTGGCTTTGTCTGTCCTGGCAAGTTCGATCGATTGGTGCGACTGCGCATCAATCATTCGCTCGGGAGTTTACAGCAGCCGCGAAGACGCGTGAATACGACGTCGAGTGCGACCCTTTGATGATGCGCAGGAGACAGCAGCGAGCGACGTCGCCATCATCGAGGGGCTGGAGTGACGAGCGCGTGAAGGTCGAGACCACGGCCCCGAGATCGGAGCGCTCGAGCTGTGGCCGAGGGCCGAAGACAAGCTGTGTCGCCATGCTCGGTGCTGTCGGCAGCTCTCTGCAAAGAGGGACCCGCGTGACCTTAGCGGAAGGTCTTGAGCTTCACCTCTTCAATCGCTGCTAGGAAAGCGTCTCGTGCCGGCGCGGCAGGCGCGGCGCCGAGCATCGCATCTGTGCAGGCGTTCAAAGCAGCAGCGTATGTGCTTCCGTCCGTCTTCGGCCAGTTCTCGCTGAGCAGGCGAGCTGCAAACGTGGGCGACCACACGATCTGGACGCCATCGAGATCGGAAACCTCGACGATGACGCATTCATCCCATGTCTCGTCCATGTTGATGTTCCTTTTGTTTCGAGGCCCAACCGAGTTCCCTCTCAATCGTTCCAGCGCGCCTACCGCTGCGCGCAAGCTGCGGGAGCTAAGGAGTCGCACGACATTTCCGTTGAGCGGCTTGGATCGATCGAAGGGCAAGTTCGACCGTTTTCGCCTCACCTGACAGAGACATTCACTAGCCGCTGGAGTATAATTGCCTTTGGCCTGGGACATGGCACCCCGAGCGTGGCAGCACACGAAAACTGGGTGGTCACATGGACGATGCGACCGTGCACAGACGTCTGACGGCAATCCTTGCCGCAGACGTAGTGACCTATAGCCGCCTCATGGCCCGGGATGAGGCTGGTACTCATGCGGCATGGAAATCGCACCGAAAGGAGCTAATCGACCCCAAGATAGTCGAGTATGAGGGGCGCATCGTGAAGCTCACCGGCGATGGATTCCTAGCCGAGTTTCCAAGCGTCGTGAATGCGGTCACCTGCGCTGCCACGGTCCAGCGGGGTATGCTAGAGCGCAATGTGGATGTGCCGCGGCCAAGCCGGATCGAGCTTCGCATCGGCATCAACCTTGGGGACGTGATCGTTGAAAGCGACGACATCTTCGGGGACGGCGTCAATGTGGCTGTGCGGCTCGAAAAAATAGCGGCGCCGGGCGGTATCGCCGTATCTGCGGCCGTCCGCGATAACGTTGGCAACAGGCTGGATCTTCGATTTGAGGACATGGGCGAGCAGGCGCTCAAGAACATCGACCGGCCAGTGCGTGCCTATAGCATTTCTCTGGATTTTTCGGCGGCTCAAAAAAAGGCCGGCTCGGATGCAGGCACCCAAGAGCCTTGGGAGATTGAGAAGCCGTCCATCGCCGTGCTGCCCTTCAACAATATAAGCGGTGACCCTGAGCAAGAATATTTCAGTGACGGGATCACCGAGGACATCATTACCGACCTGTCGAAAATCTCGGGCCTGTTCGTTGTCGCCCGGAATACGGCATATACCTACAAGAATAAGCCGGTGAAGGTGCAGCAGGTCAGCCAGGATCTCAGGGTTGGCTATATCTTAGAAGGAAGCGTCCGTAGGGTCGGCTCGCGTGTGCGCGTCACCGCGCAACTCGTCGAGGGCAAGGGCGGTGGTCATCTCTGGGCCGATCGCTACGACTGGGATCTCACCGAAATCTTCGCCCTTCAAGACGAGATTACCCATACCATTGTGGACCACTTGAAGGTCAAGCTGCTTCCGGGGGAGAAGAAGAACATCGGTCGGGTGCCCACCGGGAACTTCGAGGCCTACGCGTATTACCTTAGAGGACGGCAATTCCTGCACTGGCATTCACAGTCGCATTACGTTTTGGCGAAGCGTATGTTCGCCATGGCGGTCGAACTCGACCCGCTTTATGCGCGGGCCTACGCCGGAATTGCCGATTGCGATTCCTTCCTCTTCCTTCACTACAACGCTGACGTGTCGATCGACGGCATTTTGGCGACCAGCGCCAAGGCGCTGGATCTTGAGAGTGGTCTCGCAGAAGCGCACGCTTCACTCGGCCTGGCTCTGTCGCTTCGCGAGCGACATTCGGAAGCGATGGCGGAGTTCGATCAGGCGATCGCCCTCGATCCCGATCTGTTTGAAGCCCACTATTTCTATGCCCGTGCCTGCTTTACCCAGGGGAAACTGGACGAAGCGGCAAGGCATTTCCAGCGCGCCGCAGACATCAAACCTGACGATTATCAGGCCCTGCTTGTGCTCATTAACGTTCTCCGTTCGCTCGGACGCGAGCAGGAAATGAATACTGCGGCGCGGGAAGGCGTCGCGCGCGCCGAGCGTGAGCTCATGATGCGTCCGGAAAATCCAAGACCCGCCTACTTGGGGGCTGTGGGGCTTGCGGCACTTGGCGAGCTTGATCGTGCTAAGGAATGGGCGGGACGCGCTTTGGCGACCGATCCCGACGATCGCCTGGCCAAATATAATGTGGCTTGCTTTTACTCGCTCCAGGGCGAACCTGATCGAGCGATCGACTTGCTAATCGAGCTTCTCCCCGAGGCCACCCACGAAACAAAGAGGTGGGTAAAATACGACTCGGATCTCGACCCCATCCGTAATCATCCGCGTTTCCCGAAGGTGCTTGAACTCCTCGGGTGAGAGACACTGCCGGCAGAGATTTTTCGGCAACTCAGCCGAAGAACAGGTCGAAGGAGATCCGGGGCGATGGCTTGAGACGTCCAAGCGCTACGGACAAGGGTTAGCCGCGCATCGGGAACATCCATGAAACGCTCTGGCCAACCCTTGGATGGGCGGACTAAACCAGATGGGCGAATGGCTGCAGGAAACTGATTGTGGTTTGCTGATCCCCAGCCGCCAGCAACCCATCACTCCCAGGCGGTCAGAGGTCTGCCGTTGCCGGAGAAAGCGGTGGACCTCGGTCTTCGAAGCTCGCCGAGGCGCTCCGCTACGCCATGTCGCTTCGTGCCATCTTCGAACGCTTTCTGACCGACGGCCGGATCGAGCTCGACTCGAACAGCGTCGAGCGCGCCATCGGGCCACAGGCGATCACGAGAAAGAACTCACTCATCGCCGGCAGCGACGGCGGCGGAAGGAGCTGGGCGACCATCGCGACACTGCTGCAGACGGCAAAAATGAACAACGTCGATCCGGTCGCCTGGTTCACCCAGACCCTCGAGCGCATCGACAATGCCTGGCCGAGAGCGAAATCGACGCACTCATGCCGTGGAACTACGCCGCCTGAACGGCCGCGGCTTGTCGCTTACGAAGGCATCACCGCTCAAGCGAAACTAGTACAACTCCACCAGCCGCAAATCTTCTCCCTCATTGCGATTTCAGCCTCAAGTATAGCGATGCCAATCGCAGATAGCTGAAAGCTTTCCGAGAGACGGGAAAAACGTTATCCACACAACTGCCGCCTTTTTCTTTTTGCGTAAACAACAGCTTGCTTCCAAGCGCGCAAGTCCGGCGTAGGCGTGACACCGTTATGCCTCATTCGAACTTCACCACCCCCGCCGTCAGAACAGCAGGGAGTGGACGAATGAACATCAATGGAACCAACGTTGCCAACAAGCTCATCGGTACGAATCTTGCAGACACGATCCGCGGCTATGATGGCAGTGATTCCATTTGGGGTAATGCCGGTGACGACTATCTCGATGGCGGGCTTGGCAACGACTTGCTCTACGGTGGGCTTGGCAACGACTTTTTCAAGGCCGGGGCGGGCGATGATTATGCGGAAGGCGGCGACGGCAATGACAGCTTCGACGGCGGCGCTGGCGCCGACACGCTGATCGGCGGTCTCGGCAACGATATCTTCTCCGGTGAAGACGGCAATGACATCATCAACGGCGGCGATGGCCATGACCATATCCTGGGAGATGCCGGCCACGACCAGATCTATGGCGGCGCCGGCGAGGAATACATCGACGGCGGAGCGGGAGACGACATCATCTATGCCGGCTCGGGGAACGACGGCTTCAACAACCGCATTGATCCCGCAACGGGCAAGCTGACGCAGCAGGCGGTCGGTGGTGGCGCCGGCAACGATACGATCTACGGCGAAGAGGGCAACGACGCTCTGAAGGGCCAATCCGGAAACGACCGGGTCTATGGCGGCATCGGCGACGACATCGTCGATGCCGGCGACGGGAACAACTACCTCGATGGCGGTGATGGGAATGACGTGCTCGACTCCGAGGGCGGCATCGACCAGGCCCGCGGCGGTAACGGTAATGATCGGATTGCCGCGGGCGCCGGCAACGATCTGGCATTCGGGGATGCGGGCGACGATATCTTGTCGGGCGAAGCCGGCGACGACGTCCTTAATGGTGGCCTCGGCAACGACCATGTCATTGCCGGAGACGGAAACGACACGCTTCGCGGTGACGCGGGGAGAGATACCCTTTTTGGCGACGCGGGAAGCGACATCCTGTGGGGTGGCGCCGATGCCGACCGCTTCGTCTTCAAGGGCGCGGGTTCGCTCGTCGGCCGGGACTCCGTGATGGACTTTCAAGACGGCACCGATCGGCTTGTCCTGGAGAACCTGGGAATCAAGCAATATTCGAGCTCCGGCACGGCTGGTACGATTTTTGCGTATGATGACGCCGGCGGAGACGTGATGTTGAAAGGCTATGATTCGACGGGCAATGCGCTGTCGATACATGTCGACGATCCGACGAATACCCTCGCTGCCTCGCACTTCAGCAGCGCCGATTTTCTCTTCGCCTGATCGAAGTGAATAAAAGTTCGAGCGCCGCGCGTATCCACGCGCGGTGCTTTCTTTTAAGACTTAAGTCCGACATTAAATGGCCGATAGTCCTAGCCCATTTTGGCTTATCCCATTGAGCACGCTCCGTAATCCTTGACTGCAACCTGTGCTGTGAGACCCTTCTATCTCGTGGTTGTACTGTGCAGGCGAGGCGATGATCTTCGAGAATGACGTTGAGTTGGCCCTCGGTCTGGCCTGCGAACAACTCCAAATGACCCGGGACGAGATAATCCGCCTCATCCTTCGTGAGTGGCTGGAGCAATACGGCTTTATCGAATTACATGAATTGGACGAAGGTAGCGACACAAACAGCCGCGCGTGAGTTCCGCATGGTGCCCCATGCCGGCCACTCTTCACACCTGGAGCAATGCCAGGAAAGGTACGCAGCGGTTTTCCGGCCGGCATGGCGGAAAAAGAAAGGGTTAGAGAGTTCCGCAATTCGGAGAAAAGCGGAAATGCTCTAGCCTACCCTCAAGCTTGCTCCCCGAAGCCGAAGGCCGAGGCGGGCGGCAACCCGCTGCGATGCGTGATTTTCGCGATCCGTCCTGTAGAACAGGTGCGGGAGCGCAGCTCAGGCAAGCGGGACCAGCCGGCGGTAGCGGCTGCCCCGAGGCCCTGCCTCCTGAAGGCCTTCGCCGTTACCAGGCCGAGTTCGGCTCCAGCATCCGAAAGCCGCGCTGCAAAGGCGATCGAGGCGATCTCGCCGCCCGCAGCCGCAACACACCAGGGCTCCCAGAGGTCTGTCACGTCGTGAAAGCCGAGGTCGAACAGACTTTTGGGGCACTCCGTTTGCCGCCCAGGTGCGCGTCAACTCCCGGCCTTTCCCGGTGCCGCTTTCGATCAAGCGCGCACGGCCCTCATAGGCCAGGGCGTGCGGCAGCTCGTAGATCAGGCCGAATTGTACTTCACGGCCCGCTTCCGCCGAGCAAAGGCAGGTATCGACCAAGGTGTTTTGGAATGCCCGGATCGGTGAATGGCGGTTCGTCGGCGACAAGTCTCTCGAGTTCTTCGGCTATGTCTTCGGGCACATCGGTCCGCACCCCAAAAATATTTCCCTCGGCGCATCCTGCCAGCCAAAAACCCGGCCCGGGCGACCCCTCCGGATCGTTCTCCCGTTCTATCCGGCCTCCATCTCCCAATCGAAATAGCGTGCGGTAATCGTTATCGAGCCAGTCCAGCATGGTTCAGAAGTACAATCCCGTCCAGCCTGTGTCGAGGCGGCCCCGCTATTCCACTTCCTTGCAGGCTATACCCCGATCCTCCTCGCTCTTCATCGCATCGAAAAGCGTCGCCTCGCCGCCCTTCGTCCACCAGACATATCGGCCGCCGGCATACCTGGCACCCGATCCGGAAATCACGTTCGATGCCACGATGAATGTGCCCTCGATTGTGAAGGTCGCGAGCGACACGGACCCGGCGTCGATGTATTCGGCCTCGATCGTTTTGTCGCCGCAGGCATAGCGGACCGTCCGCCGATCGACCGCGCCTGCGCCGGGAATGTCGATCTTCAGTTCTGCCCGGCTGCCGTTCCGCGGCTGCATCGAGGCTAGCTGCAGCAAGCTCTTGCCGTTCCGCCCGCCGAGGACGAGCTTGGATCCTTCTATTCGCCAGGCAAGCTCCGTCTTCAGAGCTTCGAAGAACTTCCGCTCTTGGTCCATGATCGCCGGTGCGCACATCTTGCGGGTAGCGGCAGCCGGCCCGAAGGTGATCGCCGCGCCGGAGAGGCTGAACGTTCCGGTGAAATGATTGCAGCCGGCCATGCCGCCATAGGTGCCGTCTTCGCGGATCTCGAGCGTCGTCTGCAGATCGTCGATCACGCCCCGGCCGCCGATGTCCTCGGCAAGCCACGAACCGACGAGCGCCTCCGGCACCTTTTCGGCAGCCACCGTCTGCATGGAGGCAAGCTCGATCAGCACGCAGGCGCAAGATGCGGCGGTCAGGGCTTGCAGCATCCGAGAACTCCTCAGGCAAATCATCGTTCGACAGCGTCATCGATTCTTACCCGAGCACTGTCTCTTGGAGAAGGGCGATGACTCCACCCTTGTTGCCGGCAGCTTTCGGCTGTAGAGCCTAGTTAAATCGTTTAAACGAGAAGAATACGGGATTTGGCAATGGCATCCGGCGATGACTCGAAGCGCCGTCTGACGATATTGGATCCACAGGATCCATCGGTACCAGCACGCTCGACGTGGTCGAACGGCTCGGCGGACGCGATCGTTTCGAGATCGCCGCCCTGACGGGCAACGGCAACATACCGCTTCTGGCCGAGCAGGCGCGCCGCATCGGCGCCGAACTCGCGGTAACCGCCGACGAGGATCGCTATGGCGAGCTCAAGGATGCGCTGAGCGGCAGCGGGATCGAAGTCGCCGCCGGACGCAGCGGGCTCATCGAAGCAGCCGAGCGGCATGCCGGCTGGGTCATGGCCGCGATTGTCGGCAATGCCGGCCTCGGCCCCACCCTTGCGGCTGCCCGTCGGGGCGCCGACATCGCGCTCGCCAACAAGGAATGTCTCGTTTCCGCCGGCAGCCTCTTCATCGACGCCGTGGCCGAGGCGCGGCGGACTTGCTGCTCATCTCATTTGTTTGGCGGTTCTGGACGGGACACGATGAAGGCACCGCAGGTGAACATGATCCCGGCAATCGCGAGCAAAGCGATTGCTGGTGGTTCGAACGCAACCCACAAGTATACGAGCGCCAAGCTCATGAGCAAAATTGCAGTTATCTTGGCACGACGCGAGATTGCTCCTTCTTCCCGCCAGTCACGTAATGGTGGCCCTAACAATGGGTGGTCCATCAGCCATTTCGCGAGGCGCGGCGAGGAGTGCGAAAACAACCATACTGCCAGGAGGAGGAAAGGCGTTGTCGGCAGCAGCGGGAGAAAGATTCCGGCAATGCCGAGCCCGACCATCACCCAGGCGAGGCTGAGAAGTGCAAGGCGCATGGAAAGGTTCATCTGCCTTATCTCCGGTCAGCTGCCAAATGCCGGCGACGCGTGTTCCCGCCGAGACGAAAATAAGGCTCGCATTGGAGGTGCCTCATTCCTCAACATACAGGAGTGGCGGGGAAAAAGCGCCTCGCTGCTCTAGGCCCCGCCAAGCGTCGCCGTGTCGTCGATTGCCATGCCTTTGCCGAGTTCTGATTCATCCTCGGTTAAGGCGAGATAGCCGTGACTGCCTAACAAGTCTCGAACCATGAGACGAAGGGCTTCTTCCCGGTTGTCCGCATATTCAGCCATGAAGAGCTGAATTCCGCGTTCTGAATCTTCTTCGAGGTATGTCATCGAGCTGCCCCTGTGTTGCCGGTGCCGATCAAACCGAAAACCCAATCACATGGCAAGGCTCCCGTTGTGCGGCCTTTTTCTTCCAAGCGCTCGTCATTCCCTGCAATTATCCCTGGGCACTCTGACGGAAGTTTTCTCGACCAGAGGGATGGCGACCGTTGAAGGTCGCGATCCTTGCGGCATGTCGAAGCGATCTCCTCCAAGTCTGCCGACCTCTCGCTCTCGCACAGCCGAGGCAATTCCTGCGGACCGAGCGTGCTTTGAACTCTGTCACAGTTGCCATGTCGAACCGCCGGCCGTTGATCGCTCCCGGCGCCGGCTCGTGAAGTTGCATCTCCGATCTTAGCCGCGGCGACGTGAAATCTCGCGGTACAGTGCTTCCGGAGAAACTGCGATCTCTTCCGCAAGTCTTCGCCATTCACCCTTCGCGGGAAGATCGCCGTCGCTCCATGTCAGCCAAGCGTCCAGCCGGGCCGCGACTGTCCGTAAGGTAATGATTTCGGCGCGCTTCCTCGTGTGTTGCAGTTCGTTCGAGAGGTGGCGTGACCATTCCAAAGCGAAGACATGGTCCTCGTTTAGCAGCCGCTGGATGTCGCCGATTGCGACCAAAACCACTTCCGTCGCGATCGCTGCGACGGCGTCGCAGTGGTATTGGTCCGAAAACACAGAGGCTTCGGCTAACACCGTTCCTCGCCTGGCACGCTGCAAAACGGTAGGGCCGCCGTCCTCCTGATAGCGCACGAGGTTTGCACATCCATCGGTTACCAGGAACATGACCCGCACTGGATCGCCTCTGTGAAAGAGGTGATCGCCTTGCACGAAGGATCTACGCGCGACAGCCCTTGCCCGAAGCACGGCAAAAATTTCATCCGACATGATAACTATCATGTTCACGGTGGCGATCGGTTGGCAAGCTGAACATCCTCTCACGTTAGTTTCCAACTGGTATTTCATGAAAATCCTGTTCCTTACGCTTATTGTCGTTACTCTGCCGCTGCCCGCAGCGGCCGAGGGAGAACACGTCCACCATTCGCCCTATGCCGGCCATGAACTTCGCGAAATCAAAAGCCTATCGGCGGATGATCTTGCAGAACTTGCAAGTGGGGGAGGGTGGGGCTTGGCGAAGGCCGCCGAGCTAAACGGCATGCCAGGACCTTCTCATGTGCTGAAGATGAAGGCCGACCTCGCTTTGAGCGCCGACCAGGAAACATCGACGCACCGCATCTTCGAGAAGATGCGAGAAGACGCAGTGATCGAGGGCAAGAGACTGATCGCGGGCGAATTGGCGCTTGAGATTGCGTTCCGGGAGGGCTCGATCAACGGGGCACCTTCGCGCGCTGGAATCAATCAGGGCAAACCTGCGCTACATTCATCTAACAGCCCATCTTGAGATGATGCGCGTGCTAACCGAGGTTCAGGTAAAGCAGTACAGCGAACTGCGGGGGTACGCCCGTTGATCTGCGGGTTCAAGAACCATTCCCAACCTGGATTCCTTTTGCCGGTTCGGCTCGTTTGGCTCCCATTATTTCCCAATCACGCGCGCCGCCGACGCGGCGCGTGATTGTTTCGGTTGCCTGGGATATCAATCGACGTGGCCGCAACAGGACTTTTTGAAGGACGCCCGGTAACCAGCGTCTTCAATCGCAGCGATGAATACATGGGATCCGATCTCAGATTCGATCGAGGCGGTTTTCGCCTCGAGATTGACGGCAACCTTGGCCTTCGGGTCGGCGGCTTTGACGGCCTTCTCCACCGTGGCGGCGCAATGTCCGCACGTCACGTCTTCTACGTTGAGGTGATACATCGAAAGTCTCCTTTGATCTGACTTGAGCGAATGTGGAGATTCCAACGATGGCAAGGTCAAGGGTGTGCTCGACAATTCTGACTGTGCACCCCTTGATGATGGTGGCCAGACCAGAACAGGCGAGGCAAACATAGGAAAATTGACACAATGCGGCCGATTCCAGGTCGCTCTATGCCTCAAAGCGGCCGTTAAACAGGTCCGCAGCCTGTCGCGAGCCGCTGCTCAAAAAGCGGCAAGGCGGCTTTCCGGTGAACTTGACAAAGCTCAGAATGGACACAGCGTTCATTTCCAGCCACAAACTGGACAGTATCATTTGGTGCAACTGGTGCGTTGACGGCGAGAAATCACTTGGGACAGTGAACCACGCGCGCGGCAGTTGCTCGTCACTTCTGCGTGGATGTATTGGCGAATTTTGAGTTGCCGCACCGTCTTGGCGAAGGCGCGGCTTGCAAGTAATAGGGTCATGCGATGCTCGCGCTTATTCAGTCTTTGTGATCGTTGTCGGCAGGCCTGCTAGCGGATGCAGGATCGACGGCTGCGGGAATTTGGCAGTAATTAGGAACGGAACAAATGACCACAAGCGTTTTGGCAGCAAGTGGCGGCGTGAAGCAAGTCATCTGCATCAATTGGGGCACAAAATATGGAGCGCCCTTTATTAACAGGCTGTACGCGATGGTTGCTCGCAACATCACGCCGCCTTTTACTTTCACGTGTTTTACCGATAATCGGGCAGGTCTGAACTCCGCGATACTTTGCGAAGACTTGCCGCCGCTCGAAGTCGAGCGCATGCCGACCAACACGAGAGGCATATGGCCCAAGGCGCGGCTCTGGGGGCCGACCCTTGGAAAACTGAAGGGTCCGGTGCTTTTTCTCGATCTGGATCTCGTGATCGTGTCGTCGCTGGATGTTTTCTTCGAGATAGGGGAGGCGGATGACATAATTCTGGCGAGAAACCAAACCTCTCCCTTTGAGCGGCTCGGGCAAACGTCCCTCTTCCGCTTTCCCGTTGGGAAACTCGCGCCGCTGCAGGACAAGTTCCGCTCCGATCCACAGGGCGTGGCCGACGAGTATCGGTACGAGCAGCGCTTCGTAAGCCGAAATGCGCCGGGGGGGATAATGTTCTTTCCACGAAAATGGGTTCTCCATTTTCGCCAGGACTGTCGCTGGCCATTTCCACTCAACTACTTCATTGCGCCAAGTCTGCCACGTGACGCGCGTGTCGTGATTTTTCCGCGCGGTCTGCACCCGCAGCACGCGATAGACGGCCGATACGCAACCAAGCGCCCCCACAAGACAGCGTTCAAACATATAGCGGGCGTCTTCGATGCGAAGGAAAGGAAAGACAAGGGAGCGCTGCAATACTTGCGACACTATATCCGTCCGACGCCTTGGGTGGCGGAGCACTGGCGCGAATGATCGTGCGGCCGCTTCGGGCCCTACGGGCGCTCGAGCTGGGATCGGATTACCGAGGCGATGCGGCGCGTCTCATCGAGTGGTACGTAGCTGTAGGGTTCGATCTTTCCCTCGAACGGCCGGGTCAGCTGCAAAGTTTCATGCAGGTCCCGGTGATAGCGCTCGAACTTGTCCAGCCTTGGACCCACAATGGGGGATAAATCGAGTGTAAAGACCGGTTTCCCCGTCGCCAGAGCTTCGCATGGCATTGTGATCGAGTCCTTTGCGATGACGAACGCGTCGGCGGCGGCCATGTAGTCGAGATACGGATTGTCGCTTCGTCTGTCCCAAACAGTGATATTTTCGCTGTCGAGTGTCGACAGGGCCTGCTGAGTGGAATCTTCTGATCTGCGTGAGACCGACACGACGATGCGCCAGCCATCTCTCGCCAATTGCTCGATAGCACCCCTTATATTCTGGTGGGTTCTGTCGTCGTAAATATATGCGCCATTCGAGCCGCCGACGAAGACGGCGGCGATCGGGCGTCCGTCCGGCGACAGTCGCCGGCGTGCAGCATCTCTGAGAGGCTCCAGGCGCGCCGAGGTAATCTGATGCGGTACTCCGACCATCGAATGATAGTTTGGCCGGCGGTCCAATTCCTCGACCCAATCGTGACGAGAGACGAATACGAGATCATATCCTTCGATGCGCGGGCGTTGGAGATGGACGGTGAGAGGCTTGCCGCCATAGGCCGCTTTGATGTCGAGGACCGCCGGTTCAGCGCGGAAGCCGCAGGAGATTACCAGCTCGGGACACTGTTCCCTTTTGTGAAACAGTCTGGGTTCGAACAGCTTTCTCAAGCCGCGGGCCCGGCTGATCAATTTGACTACCGGCTCATGGTGGAACTGTTTTCCAACCCCAAGGCACTGCGTAAGCGTCCCCGCCTTGCTTTCTGCAACAGCCCACACGCAGCTCGTGCCGGGCGTGTTCACCGTTTCGTCGTGGTTATCTTGCAAAGCTGAGCTCCGATGTGAGGCTTGTTTCCTTCCGCCCGCGCCGCAGGCTTCGAATCACTGGCCGAGGTCGATCCCACTTCCCTGGACGAATTCGAGCATGCTGCGGTCTTCGACAACGTTGGTTTCAATATATTTGATCGTGGCCGTGACCTTGTTGCGGTATTTCTCTGCAGAACCGTCGAAAGACCAGCCTCTGTCTGTCTTTTCCTTCAGCTCCTCGACCGACTTCGCGTAATAATGATTGAGCTGAATGAACTCAGCGGAGTAAAATTCGGCAGCCTTCCGTTTTTTCTTCGGGACCACCATCCCCGCATCATTCGCGGTTTTGTCGCCGTGGGTACGTGTTTCGAAGTGATGCACGCCCACTTTCGTAACTTCGGCCGGATCGACAATGCACTTGAAGTTGCTTGCATCGAGGTTCTGCCGCATCGGATCGGACACCCGCATTTTATAGTTGAGGCATATGGGCCCTGCCGGGCGCGAGACGTGGCCGCTATGGCCGAACATGTGCCAGGGCAACGAGATGTTGGGAAAGTCACCGGCTCCTCGCAAGGCCTCCTCTAACGTTCGCCCCTTTTTCGGAAGGAGAAACTCATCGACGTCTATGAACGCCATGCGCTCGTAACGGCTGCCGAAGTTCAGGATCGCATGGGCGAAAGCGATCGTCTGCCCGTTCAGTAATTCACCACTTCTTTCGTCCCGCATACGCATTTTCCAGGGTACGACGGTCAGTTCCTCGCTGGCCAAAACCACCTGCAGGATATCGAACGTACCATCGGTCGAGCCGTCATCGTAGAGACAGAAATGGCGAACACCCACGGCTCGGTGAAATCGCACCCATTCCTCGATGTAGCTGGCCTCGTTTTTCACGCAGGCGACGATCGCGATGCCGTGTCTATTGAAGTCGCCTGGCGGGGGCGTGATCGCAAGTTCTCTCGTAAGGTGTGCTTTAGCATTTATTTTGAACATTTACGCCCCAAGGTTGACGGCACCGGCTTTCACTTGGAAAGCATGGCCTTTATAGAGGGAGAGAGCCGAACTTGGAATCCGGGCTTCGGCAACACCGAAAGGTCGCGCGCTCAAGGCACGCTAAGGTTGGGATGAGTAAGCATGGACTTTCCGGTTTCCGGAGCGACGGAGAATTTGGCGACGCCCGAGCAATGGCGGGCTCTGTTTTCCAGGTATTCACACGTCATCCTCGTTGCCAACAGTGATGAGGTAAGCGTGAAGGAACTCCAGGACGAATACCCTGGGACGGCCCTCTTCGTATTCTTCAACAAGGTCTACAAAGTACTCGATGAGCAATTTTCCGGCCACTCCCTCCTGATATCGCGCGCTCAACCACGAGGCGCCAACATCGTATACCGAAACGAGGTCGCCGACGTCGTCAAGCTGTTTGCGCCCGAGAAGTTCCTGGGCATCATGAACATTCGCCTGGCGGAGAGCGAGAGACTGAACACAAACGCGGATTACTTGGGTACGCCCACCGGGCATCTGGATTTGACGGGCTTCTGCGCTGACTTTTACCCGCGAGACAAAGTCGCCACAAGCGGCTTCGCCATGGCCCTATGGCTGGTGAATCAGTCTCTTTCTGCCGAAATCGTTCTTGCCGGCTTCTCGGCAAAGCGCAGCGACAAGTGGCGGGTGGTGGCCGTCCACGACTGGACTTTCGAGCAGGTCTTCCTGCGCCTCTTCGCACGTGTGGGCAAGTTGACGATGCATGGTGGCAGCCCGGCCAACAGCTACACGATGCTTGCCTCGCGTTTCCCGGAGTTGCCCGCAGCCGAAATTTCCGCGACGATCGCAGAAGTCCTGTCACTGCGTCTGAGCCAGACCGATGCGCAAGTGGATAAATTGATTTCCCTGACAAACGCAGTTCGGTCCTTCGACCAATTTTTACGTCGGCTGAAGCCGAAGTTTCTAAAGAAAACGAACGCTTAGCATCGAAATTCCTGATATCGATTTCTGGTGAGGATATATGGGGTCATGGATCTCCGACGCGCGAAAGCGCATATACCGAAATCTGAAGTACCGTATACTGCGCCCGGATCCGCCGGCTGCCCCGTTTCGGTTCGACAGCCCCGTCGTGGTTGTCGGATCCGCGCCTGTCTCCAATAGACCGGCCGGTTTGGACGAGAGCTTCAAGATCATTACCGTGAACGGCTCGCAATCTGTCATCGGCCAGTGGGGCGTCGATGCGCCGGACATGACGATGATGATGTTCAATCAGGTCGAAGGAACCACGCCCAACGCGATCGAGGTCAGGCGCGTCTTGAAAGGGCAGCGTACAGGGACGCTCTACGTGTTTCTCTGGCGCAAGGACGATCGCGCGCGCCTGGAGGAAGGTTTGCGGGCGTTCGACTATAAATACGATCGACTGGAAATCGTCGATCGATACGAGCGGATGGCGTTGCTGGATCGCGTGGCTGACTTGCGCTCCCTCGAGATGGACGCCGATTCCAAATGCTCAAACGGAATGAACGCGGTCCTTTTTGCCCTCTACAACGGAGCACCCGCCGTCATAGTCACGGGAATAAACCCGAACTCAAGCGGTCACGTCTACAATTCAACTGGTTTGGCGCGTCTCCATATTCAAATGGATAAAGTCCTGGTTTCCAAGCTGATTGGCGAGGGTCGCCCGATCTTCACGGCGGATCCGCCGGTTTCGGAAGAATTAGGCATTCCGTTGTGGAGCGGTTCAAGCCGCTAGTATTTTGCATGTTCCCCGTGTCGTCGTTTTGGCTCGCTCAAACCTGCGTTAGAATCAATGATTTCAAATCGCCCCTTTTCACGTTCCTGCATCAAGATCGCCGTTCGCCTCCTCTTGGGTCGCTCCAGGGCGCATGTTCAGGACTGGTTTCCCGGACTCAAGCTCGAGCTTGCAACCGCTGATCGAGACGGCATGATCCAGTATCGCGGCGAGCGGGTAGGACGTCTCACGAGCCCCTCGCGCGCCCTGGAAGAAAGACCGTCCGATGTGCTTATCGTCGGCTCCGGCCCCTCGGTCGCCCGATGCGATCTGACCCGCGCAGACGCGTCTTCCTGCCTTCTCTTGAATGGCGCGCTACACCTGTTCCCCAGCGTAATAGCAAAGCCTCTGGCGGTCGCAATCGAAGACGAACGGTTCGTATGGAGACACTTCGATCTCGTGAAGCGGCTTCCTGCCGGATGCGTCTGTCTGCTCTCCGTGAGCGTCATAAGGGCGATCTGCGAGCTGAATGGCACATGGCTGCGAGACAGGCCGATCGTACTGATCGATAATGTGCGAAAGCCGTACGGGGCGGCACGTCGGGACACCGCGGAACTGCGCAAGCTGCCCTATGCGCGGCTGAGCGAGGACGGCGACGTCGGCTTTTCCGAAGATCCCTTGGCCGGCATTTTCCAGGCCGGCTCGGTCGCGGTTTCCGCCGCACAGTTTGCCGTCGCCTGGAGGCCCCGCTCGATCGGCTTCGTGGGGATCGATCTCAGTAATGCCGATGAACCGAGGTACTACGAAACGACCGATAAGGCCTATTCGGGAATCGTCGTGGCCCAAAAGCGGATCGTCGACCATCTGGTCATGGCACGCAGCATAGCGGCCGAAAGCGGCATCGCGGTCGTAAACCACTCGCCTGTTTCGGCCCTTGTCGGGATGGGGTTCGGCTACGACGCAACTTTCGCCCAGTGATCCTCCAAAGCCAGTGATGCTCCATCGCCAAGTGGTTCTCTGACGAAAGTGCATCGCCGTCGCATCGGCACGTGAGCCGGCGAGGGGGCGGGCAACCGCCCCCGATGAAAATGGCTTACGGGTGTCGAGCGATTAAGCCGAGCGCTGCGTTACATGAAGAACACGATCACGTGCCGCGAACCATTCCTCGGCGTAGTCATCGTTCTTATACTCATCGAAGTAAGGCCCGCCATCGGTGAAATGGACCAGCTTTGCATCCGGCGAGTATTCGTACTCGTTTACGAGCCAATTCCAGCTCGGTGGCAGTTCGCCGATCAGGTCGTCGGAATCCAGCCATTTGAACTGATGCAGCTCCAGCCCGGTAGCAGTATTGACGTAATCCAGATCGAGCTTTCGGCACTTGGCATTGTTGAACAGGATCACGCTCGACCAGTTCTTCTTTTCGTACTTCGTTTGGACCTGGCCCAGAAACTTCGTTTCGACTTTCGGAACGTAGTCGTGTTTTACGCACATCGCTGCGTAGCGATCGTCTCTCAGTTCCCACAGCTGGGCGATGTCAGTCCGCATCAGCATGTCGCAATCTACGAAAAGCGACCAACCCTCATAGCGGCTTAGATACGGCACGAGGAAGCGCGAAAAGGAAAACTCTGTAGATTGGAGAGGATTCCGCTCGCGCGTAAAAATCCCGTCGACGTTGTTCAAGGATATCGGCGTGAACGTGACCGGGATGGAGCTCTTTTCCAAAATACTTTGGCAAAGAACATGATAGGCGACGACTTCCTTGCTGTCGAAGCCGATGTAAATATGAGCACTTTCCGTCATTAAACCTCCGATAACGGGTAGGCTTCAAGCGTGCTTGGCAAGCGGGCGAAACGACTCAAAATCACTTATTTGCGTGTAAGCAGTTTTCAGGTGTAAACAAAAAAGGCGGTGCCGTGAAGCCTCGTGCAACGGATAACGTTCTCTCGCCGGCAGCGACCGCTTTCCTGCCGCATCGTCTCGTCCTGATGAAGCGAAACGATGTGTTCGGTTGTTCGCGGTCCTCGATCGGGCCTCTGGCAATTCCCTCGAACTTCGCCTAGTAGCTTGTCGCTGGTCCGCGGTATTGCCACCGATATGGGCAGGGACGATGGGGAGAGGAATGCGCAGCCTCCTGGTTCGAAGACCGGATTTCTTATACGTTCTGATTGCCGGTTATTGCCTGCTCAGCATCATTTTGAAAATTCTGCGCCCTGACTCGCTCGAGATCGACGAATCCGAGCAAGCACTGCTCTCACAATATCTGCTGCTCGGATACGGAGCGCAGCCGCCCTTCTACAACTGGCTTCAATATGGAGCGGTGGCCCTATTTGGTATCTCCGTCGCGTCGCTGACCATCGTAAAGAACGGTCTTCTGTTTCTCTTCCTTCTATTCTACGGACTCACTGCCGGTGTCCTCTCCGGCAGTCGGCTCGCTCCGGCGGTAGCGGTGCTGGGCGTCCTGACCCTGCCACCGGTTTTCCTTCTGTCACAGCGCGACTTGTCCCACACCGTCGCCGCGCTTTTTGCGGTGTCGCTTTTCCTCTACGGCTTTTTCCGCGCCCTGAAGAACCCTCCCGACCTTGGCCATTACCTGCTTGTCGGCGTTGCCGTGGGGCTCGGGGCGCTGTCGAAATACAATTTCGTTATTCTCCCCGCGGCGGCATTGCTCGCCATCCTGCCGGAGGCAAAGCTGCGCAAACATCTGTTTGACTGGCGTGTGCTCGCTTCAGTTGCGGTTTGCGCGGTGATCGTGGCACCCCATGCCTTCTGGGTCCTCAATAATCTTGGACATGCGACTGGTGTCACTGTCGCTGAAATGAAGGAGGGGGCGGACAGCGCGCTGCTGCCGCACGCGATCCAAGGGCTTGTTTCGCTTGCCGTTGCGAGCCTCAAGGGCGTTGCGCTGACCCTTGCCGTCTTCGGATTGCTCTTTTACGCGGATCTCGGGAAAATCCTTCGCGCCGAGAGTCTATGGACGAGGGTCGTCGGCAGGATGATTCTCGCCTGCTTCCTCATGATAGCGCTTATCGTCGTTGCAATGGATGCGACTCATATCCGTGCGAAGTGGTTGGCGCTTTTTACGGCGCTTCTCCCACTTTATCTGGCGCTGAAAATCGATGCTGCCGGTCTGGATCCCGCACGGCGCCTGCCTGCACTTCTTTCGATCGCGGGCGTCCTGTCCGTCGGCGTAATCGTGATGCTTTGGGCAAGGGTTTTCGTCGGTCCGATCATCGGCGACTATTCCTTCGCACATACGCCCTTTCACGGCTTCGCCCAGGTTGTGCGCGCTGACCCGGGTCCGCCCCCGGTCGCCATCGTGCTCGACGACAGGATCGTGGCGGGTAATCTCAGAATTCAGTTTCCCGACACCCCTGTCATCCTGACCGGATTTTCTCAGGAGGCGGAGAGACGTCTCCCTGCAGGACGAATTTTGGCGGCCTGGTCGGCAGAAGGTAAGGGGCGAGAGGAGGTTCCTCCTCGCATTTCGGCCCTACTGCAACTCATGCCCGTCAGGATTGCCAAGGCACAGCCGACGATCGTCTCAGTTCCTTACAACGCCGGGCGCCCGGGCGACACATACACGTTTGCCTATATTTGGGCGGACTTCCAATGAGCCGGATTTGCGCCGATCATGCCGCCCATATTGCGAGTGATGTCGCCTCTTTCGCGAACGAAGGGGAGGTCGATATGCTCAGAGAGTTCCAGCTCGGTCGTGAAGACATTTCCTCGATCTCTCAACTGCGTCAGAACGAAGGTGTCTTCGGCAATCTGCCGGCGAATTCTCCCCTTGTCATCGTAGGAATGCCCCATCTTGGTGACTGAGAAGCCCGCCAGGGTCACGCACGGCACTCCCATGAAAAGTGCGTAGCACAGGGCGGCAACTCCGTTCGTCACCTTGCCGACTTCTCCAATATCGGAGGGAAGCCCGCCGCTCACGGCGTTGACGATCGCTTCGCGCTCAGCCTTGGTGGCACGCATCAGGCTCTTGTATCGCACTTGCGGCATTGCCAGAAGTTTCAGGTACATCACCCAAATGGGCTTCGTATGAAGCCACAGAAGGCCTCTCGTCCGAACATAGGGATGCTCTTCCCACGACTTCTTGCGCTTTCGAAACGTCAAATCGGCGGGTGGGAGACCCAGTGCATTTGCTGTCTTGCCTGCGTTATTGACGTCGACGCGTGCGCAGTATCCAATCAGGTCCGGCGGAATTGTGGGGGAGGGCGCGGAACCGAGAATCAGCCAGGGCTTGTCGACAATGCCGAGTCGCAAGAGCCAGCGGCGGTGCTTTTCTCGCAGTTTTTCAAGCGCTTCAGGTCCAATCGTCATCGCGAATTCCCTTGACGAGGTAGGCAGGCGAGATTCACTTAAGGGACTGACATCTATGTCTCGCACAAGCTAGGCTACCTGTCCATTCGCCGCCGGGTCGTCGACTGGAAAGGGGTGAGCCGGTATTGCAATTTCTCAATACTCTGTCGTCACGCTTCAGAAAGCGTGGAAATACCCGCAAGTCGCACAATTTAGCCATCTTGATTTGATTTCGAAGACGTCAACGGTAAGCGACGCCTTTAGCACCGGTCGTCAATAGTAACGGGCAGTCAAGAAATGAACGTGATTGTAAGTGACCCAACACTGGCGTCGATCAGTCGTACGATCGCCACTGCCGCCGACGGAATTAATGCACTGGCGGCCTGTCTGGAGGATGATGCGGCCTTGCGCCGTAGTTTTGTCGATGCCATCGAACTCGTCGCCTCCAAGCGTGGCCGGGTCGTTGTCGCGGGTGTTGGCAAGAGCGGGCACATTGGACGCAAGATCGCCGCGACGCTTGCTTCTACCGGTACATCCGCCTATTTCGTGCATCCGACGGAAGCTAGTCACGGCGATCTCGGTATGATCACCGCACAGGATCTGCTTATCCTGCTTTCATGGTCCGGTGAAACGGTCGAACTCGGGAACGTCCTCACTTACGCCAAGCGCTTCAACGTTCCGGTCATTTCCGTCACGTCGAATGCCGACAGCACAATCGCTCGCAACTCCACGATCCCGCTCGTCCTGCCGAAAGTGCCGGAGGCATGCCCTCATGGTCTAGCCCCGACCACGTCTGCGATGCTTCAGTTAGCGGTGGGGGATGCTCTCGCAATAGCATTGCTTGAGCGCAGAGGGTTTTCGGCCGAGGACTTCAAGACCTTTCATCCAGGCGGCAAGCTCGGTTCGCAATTGCTGCTCGCCCATGAACTGGCGCACTCGGGCGAGGCGGTGCCGCTTTTGCCGATCGGCAGCCCGATGAGCGAAGCGGTCATCCAGATGTCGTCGAAGGGTTTCGGGGTCGTCGGCGTCGTCGGTAACAATGGTGAGCTTGTCGGTGTCATTACCGACGGCGATTTGCGGCGCCACATGTCACAAGATCTTTTGCTCCTCACGGTCGAGACCGTGATGTCGCATACGCCTCGCGCAATTGCGGGTGGAATGCTGGCCAGTGCGGCAATGGAAGTGATGCAATCGCAAAAGATCACGGTGTTGTTTCTGGTCGATGATTCGGGCCGGCCGTCGGGCATCTTGCACGTCCACGATCTTCTTCGTGCGGGTGTTGTCTAGAGACATCTCGGTGCGGTCCCGGAGTTGACGAGCCAATCTCCGAGGGGGCGCACTTTACGATTCTAAGGTGAACTTGAAACGCCGCTTTGGCTTTCGGCAGTCCATCATGGAGATGAGGACCAGCTTGGCAGTAACCCACCGAGACTTCGAATATCGCCCCGACCTGGATGGTTTGCGAGCCCTGGCGATCTTGCCGGTGCTCCTCTTTCACGCAGGCTTCGGGGCGTTCTCCGGCGGATTCGTCGGGGTCGACGTCTTTTTTGTCTTGTCCGGGTTTTTCATGGCGAGGATCATCCTTGCCGATCTCGAGCGCGGCAGCTTCAGCTTCCGGGCGTTCTACCTTCGGCGGATGAGGCGCATTTTCCCGGCGTTGTTTTCGATGATCGCCGTTTCCGCCGTTGCGGCATGGGTTTTGCTCATGCCGCAGGAGTTCAGGTATTTCGGCGATAGCGTACGAGCTGCTGCCTTGTTCACTTCGAACATTCTGTTCCGCAGCGAGAGCGGCTATTTCGATCTGTCGTCAGAGATGAAGCCATTGCTTCATACCTGGTCTCTGTCCGTGGAGGAGCAGTTTTACCTGATTTTTCCCATCGCGGTTTTCCTCGGCTTCAAATTCGCACGCCGGCACATTCCCGCAATCGTCTTGGCAGTGGCGCTCTTGTCTTTCGGGGCAAGCACCTGGGGGACTGTGCACGCGCCGGAAAAAGCTTTCTACTTGCTGCATTTTCGCGTTTGGGAGCTGCTGATCGGAGTCCTTGTTGCCATTGCTCCGCGCTCGACTTATGGCTCCCGCGGCTCACAGGCATTGGCGGCATTCGGACTGCTGGCAGTTCTCCTGACCGTTTTCGTCTATTCTCCTGATACGCCCTTTCCCGGCGCCTATGCCGCAGTGCCCTGCCTCGGTACGGCCCTTGTGATCCATGCACACTGTCGAGGCGGAGCGACAGGGCGCTTGCTCGGCAATCCGGTCTCGGTCTTCATCGGACGCATCTCATATTCCCTCTACCTCTGGCATTGGCCCGTAATCGTGTTCTTGCGTTATGGCCTTGGCCACGAACTGACAACCGGATGGGCGCTGACCGCGGTGGCGATGTCCTTCGCCCTCGCATATATTTCCTGGAGGTTCGTCGAGCAGCCCGCGCGGTATGGCGTGCTGGCATCCTCGCGCGTCGCGATCGTCGGCGTGAGCAGCGCTGCTATTGCTTCGGCGGTCGCCTTCGGTTTCATTGTCAATGATCTGGAAGGCATTCCCCAAAGGTTGCCCGAAAAGGCCCGTACGCTCTACCAGGCCACCTTTGACGAGAGCCCTTTCTCCTCCAAGCGGTGTTTCACCGATTCAAATGGAGAAGGTCTGACACCGGTTCAGATAAGGAGAGGGGAAATCTGTCGGGTCGGAGCCGAGACCGCGGGCGAGCCGCGGTTCCTTGTGTGGGGGGATTCTCATGCCGCTGCGATCGCTCCTGCGATTGACCTTGCCGCTCGCCGAATGGGTATATCGGGCATGTTCGTCGGGCGCGGATCGTGCCCGCCCTTGCCGAATACGGATTTCGGTCCTCCGGGAGCGGTCAAGAGGTGCATGGATCACACTTCCGCAGTGGTGTCGCTGATCGAGAAGAGAAAATTCGCCTTTGTTTTCATGGTGGGCTACTGGCCTAAGTACGTCCACCGAGAGGAGCTTCCGGGTCAGGGCATCTTCTTTGACCCCAGCGTAGTACCTTCCCGGAAAGATTGGTCAACTCCGGTCAGGAAGGGACTTGATGCGACTTTGGCCAAGCTCGCTCGGCAGGGATCGAAGGCGGTTCTGGTGATGGATGTGCCGGAGATGGGATATGACGTTCCAGAGGCACTCGCACGAGCGGTTGCGTCTGGACGTTCGCTAGATATAGCTCCTTCTCCTGAATACACGAACAGGCGGCAGGCCTTGGCCCGGCGGGTTCTGGCGGACGCGGCCAGATCGGGCGGAGCTTTGGTCGTCGATCCGATGAGTGCAATCTGCGACGCCTCCAGGTGTCATGTCATGCGAGATGGAACCGTTCTCTATAAGGACGGAGATCACCTGTCGGCGAAAGGTGCCGAAAGTCTTTCAGCACTCTTCCGTCCCGTGCTGAGCATAATGCGAGAGAGCGTCACGAGTTCGAGACTTTGACCGGGATTTTCGAAGCCCGCCCCTCGGTCTAGGAGCCGGCTCCCGTCTGGTACTTTGAATACTTGAGCCGCATTCTCTTCTATACATTTTATACTGCAAGTCTGAATTGCCAGCGATGAGCGCCGCTGTTAATCTCGAGCCAAGGTGCAATCACCGGGGGACGGAAGTTTGCATTTCCAAGATGACGGACTGCGGGTCGCGACCCTTGAGTTTCTGGTGAAAGTCCTTGTAACCGAAAGGGTCAGGGACGATCCTGCGGCCGACCTCAGGCAGGACGTGCTCGGCGCACTTGAGCGAATACCGCTGCAATTCGCCTCCAGTGAAGTCGAACGGGCTAAGATCAGAGCGAGGATGCATGCCGAGGCTGATGCAATTCTCAGCTGGGCAATGCAGGGTCGGACGACGACGATTTCACCGATTGAGGAAAGACCATTATCAGTCTCGCACTATCGCCAATGGCGCTAGTCCGTGACGCGCGTTCGTCATTGGTAACGCCACTGAATCACGATGTATTCAGGCAATGGGATCGTTCGATAGGTGCCGGCCCTCACACGTGGAATCGTGCGTCGCGGCGTATGATGGCCGCTCAGCCATAGGCGCGTTTCAGGAAACGAATGTATTTGTCCGCGGTCGTCGCTTCGCGATGTTCTTGCGATACACCATCTCCGAGCGCCAGCGCGGCCGCGGCCTTGAGGTCCATGTGCGGATGCACAAGTCTTATGAGTGAAGAGTAGCGCTCGAGCCACTGGTTCTTGTGCGTTTTAACGTCGAAGAGAAGAGAAGGGACCTTGCAGAGGAGCCCGAATATCGCCATGTGATATCGGCCACCAATGTGAAGACGGCAGGCTGAAATTGTCTCGGCAGCACGTTCAATGCTTGCTGTCTCAGCAAAAATGCCGCCGCGGGCAATGATCTCGGCCTCATAGGGAGAGAAGCGTTCGACTGCGTGCGTAAGGACAATCGGCCGAAGCTTCAGCTCCTCGCAAACTCCGAGTGCAGCCTTTAAAATTTCGATATCTTCGTCGGCATTGTTTCGGGCGCCGGTGGTGATCAGGCACCCGTCGCGTTCGGCGACAGGCGCCGGCGAGATCCGAAGGAATGCGGCATCGGTCAGAAATTCGATGCCGTAATACTCCGCCGAGATTTCGTCGCGTGCGGCCACATGGCCGAGTTCGCGGAAGAGCCCTCTGAGATATTCCGATCGTTCGTCTTCGTAAACGGGTATCGTACCGTTCAATACAGCGAATGGCCTTCCGAGCTTTCTGGCGGTCAAAACAGGAGTGAAGAAGGTTTCAAGCCCTTCAGCCGTTGTCCTGTGGTCCAACGATCCCTCTGGCTGAAGGATCACGAAATCGGCGGCCGTTATATGGTCGATCGCTTCTTCGCCATATGCAGTCGACAGTCGGCTTTCAAGGTCCGGGAGCTCATAACGTCCAGCGGATGTGGACTTCGGGAACTCCTTTCTGAAGGCTGCGAAGCTGAAACCGATGGACGTAATCTCGGCCGCCGGGAACGCATCTAGAATTTGTTGTTTGAGACCCTGGCTTGTCAGCCGGCATCCGATGTTGACCCTGAAATCCGTATCGTTGAACAGAGCAATCTTGATTTTCGGGCCAGACACTTCCCGGTGTCGGCAGGAGCTTGCGAGCTCGTCGACGAAGCTCTCGTAGTGCCGCCAAAAGCCGGATGGATCGCCTGCAGACATATGCTCCAGGCAGATCATGCGGGCCTCCTGGTATCTTTTGTCTGCCACGAGAAATCCGACAGCGCGCCTCGCCCTGGAAACGTCCGCCCCGCGTCCTGTTGCTGCAAGCACCAAGTGCCGCGCAGCTCTGTCAGGATTTGAATTCCTCAGCTTTTTGGCGAACCGCCAATGTATGGCGGACTTTATCCTCTCGAACAATTTTCGTGCTTTCGATCAGGTTCTGGATAATGGCTACTGTATAAGTGCACAAATTACAGTCTGACATCAAGAAATTGCGAAGGGCACCCGAAGCCTCGCTCACACCGAGCCGAAGCCTCGCCCCGCACGGAAAACACTGAGAATGAATTGATGGCAGAGCGCGTGGCTTCCGACTGGGCGTAATAGAGGGGCACTTCACTTTCTAGGGCTTGTCGCACGGATACCGCGCACGCCAACGATTGCGCATTTGGAGCCGCCTCTGCGAAGAAATGGAAATGCTGCGTGAGGGGATAGTCAATGTCTTGGAAATCCAGATGAATTCCAGAAAAGCAGACATCGATGACGACCGTTCTGGGCGCCACATACAGAATTCAAATACCGAATCCAGATATGAACTTGAACCTAGCTCCGGAACAGAGCAGGGGGCCGAAATCGAGCCAAGCCATCCGGCCGACAAAAGAGCCGATAAAGGCATTTCCGCTTAGTATGGTGCTGCAACTGCAAGCACCAGGTATCCGCGACTATGGGCCGAGCGGTAATGTCGAAAGCTGGCGAGACCTAATGTCGGCTGCGGTGGTTGTCCGATCGATGCTCGGCGTCAGCCCGAGCGCCTATCAGGAAGCCTGTGGGATCCTCGGGCCGGAGAACGCCGCGGTGGTCATGGCCTGCATTCTCGAGAGGGGAGGGCACATCAACAATGCCGGCGGCTATCTACGGGATCTGACGCGCAAGGCCGAACGTGGCGAGTTTTCGCTCGGTCCGATGCTGATGGCGCTCATGCGGGCAAACGGGAGTCCAAGCAGGAAAGCCGGATAGGGGAAGCTTTTCGCGCTCCAGCAGGTGACCGGCCGGCGGACGATGTCTTGCTGTCTTGCCACGGAGAAGCCACGATTGCCGGCAGCGCATATGGGATTAGTCTTGCACGATGCCTCATGTGCGACTATATTTCGTCTCAAGTGAACGTAGGTGAACAATGCTAGCCTTTGAGAATGTGGCCGATGTCTTGGGTTTGCCGGCGAAGGAAGCGGCAGCGCGTTCTCCGCTCGGGCTGATTACGCGCATAGAGGGCGGGTTGCCGGTCGCGGCGTTAGAGCGGGTGGTCCACCTTCTGGCTCCAAATGACAGCCAATTCAAGTATCGCTTGGTGCCGAAGGCGACCTATGAACGCCGAAAGGCGACGCTTCGGCTCTCACCGGACGAGGGGATGCGCGTCGCGCGTGTCGCCCGTGTCTGGAATCTGGCACTGGATGTTTGGCAAAGCGAGGAGGAGGCCCGTGATTTCCTGTTTCGGCCCCACCCCATGCTCGAGGACAAACGTCCGATTGATGTGGTCATTCAGAGCGAGATCGGCGCCGAACTCGTCCTGGAAACCCTCGCAAGCCTGAAATACGGCAGTGCTGCGTGAGTGCTCAGATTCTTGATCGCACGCTGTCGGCATTTCGAATAGGTGATCCAAAAGGGACCTATCCCATATTCGACGCAACCGGCTCAACCATAGCCCCGGGGCGCTGGAACACGCCGGCAAGCCCAATCATCTATAGCAGCGAGCACTACTCAACGGCGGTACTCGAAAAGCTGGTGCATGGCAGCGGTCGATTGCCGCCAAACCAGCACTACGTGGAAATCACAATACCGCGCGGCTTGACCTATGAAGTCTTTTCGCCGCTGAGCCTCCCAGGCTGGGACACGATGCCGCCAACAGTGAGCAAGGGATTTGGCGAGCAATGGTGTCTCGAAAGGAGGAGCGCAATCTTGCTGGTCCCCAGCGTTGTCGCCCGGCTTGACCGCAATATCTTGATAAATCCAGTTCACCCGGAGTTCAGGGAAATTCAGGTCAGCCTTCATCAGCCTGTTTACTGGGATCGTCGCCTCTTCGGAACGTAACTGCGCAGTGCGTCTTGCCTGCTCGGTTCAGATAGTCAGCTTCGCCGCTCGGCCGTTTACGTGCAGCGTTATTGTAATAGCTCGCCGCCTGCGTGACCGACTTTGCTTTTGTCGTCTCCGCAGGAACTCTATCGCGATTTTGCCATTCTTATCGATCAATTCCCGCAATGAGGAGTTCCGAGGAGGAGGGATCGTGGAAGTCAGCGCCAGTGGCCGCGAACTCATCGCGGTGATGAGACAGTATTTTGCGGTGAAAGCCGAGCTGGAGAGCTTGAAAGAACAATTGGAGGCGGCAAGACAGGCCACCGGCGAGGCAATCGGCGTCTTCTACGATCCCCGCCAGAACGCCGCGCACGCCGCCGACCTACAACGCTCGCATCGCTTGAGGGGCGAGATGGCGTCGCTGATGCAGCGTGCTGAAGCCTGGGGCAGGGCAACATCAGGTGCTGACCGGCACGATGGATCGGAGGCGGAAGCGGACCCGGAGGAATGGGAGTCGTTTGAGCGGCGAGCCGATTCACTCTTCGGCGCGTAGCCCCGCCTAGACGATCAGCCGGGCCGCTCGTCCATTCTTTCGTTCCGCGTTGTTGTAGTAGCTCGCCGCCTGCGCCACCGACTTGTGCAATGATTGCTGCATCGCCTCTGGAAGAGGGATGCCGCGGTTTGCAGCCTCGGTCAGATAGCCGGATCTCAAGCCATGCGCCGAAACCAGAGCCGGATCAAGGCCGGCCTGTTCACAGCGTGCTTTCAGGATCAGATTGACAGACTGCGGCGTCAGCGCCCGTCGGTCGATGTTGCCCCACTGATCGATGCGCCGGAAAACCGGGCCGTCCTTGATTTGCGCTTCAGCCAGCCAAGTTTCCAGGGCAGCTACTGGACGGCCGATTAACAGCACATGTTCGTTCTCATCGGCGGTCGTCGTCTTGGTGCGGCCGAGGCGGATCGACAGACAGGGCAGGGGAGGGGAGGTCTTGTCGGAGGGATCCGCGCGGACCGGCTCCTCGTCGGTCAGGTCCTCGACACGCAGAGCCGCCACTTCCGAGCGGCGACGGCCGCCGGAGGCAAAGGCGGTGAGGAGCAGCGCGTGATCGCGGAGGTCAACCGGCCGATCGCCAGCACAGGCCTGAAGCAGCTTTGCCAGGATATCGACGGTCACCGCCTTCTTGCTCTTGCGCTGGCGCGGCCGGTTACTCGCCTTGACCGCCAGCCTCAGCGCGCTCTTCAGCGATGGCGCATCGAAGGCGCCGGTGAGACCGCGCCAGCGGGTCAGGATCGACCAGGAGGTCAGCCGGCACCGCACCGTGCCGGGCGCGTGCGGTCCGTCGGCCCTGAGCAGGCGCTCGGCGCGCAATCCGGCCTCGACCTCGGCCGGCATGCCGTGGGCCGGGTCCTCGGCCCGCTTGACCGGATCCCAGAGGTGATGAGCGACGAACTTCAGGAGCAGTGCTTCCGGCGCCGGCCAGGGGAGGGGGGCACCGGTGGCGAGGCGGCACCAGGCCTCGAGGTAACCGAGGTCGGAGACCAGCGCGCGTAAGGTATTCTCGCCCATGCCCTCCTGCGCCAGGTGTTTGAGTGTGGCGACGTCGTCGTCGGTCAGCAGCGCGGCAAGTTGGTCGCGGCGGTCGAACGGCAGGATGGCGTCGAGCGCGTCGAGTTCCTCGGCGCGGCGCAGGATCGCATCCTCGCCGATTGTCACAGGACAGTTTCCCTTTGCCACAAGAACTCCGTTTGGCACCGTTCCTAACGGTCTTCACGCGTATGCCAAAGCCGCAGCACGTAGATCGTCGACTGCCGGATCTCATACCGTATTTCGTAATGGCCCACGAGAATTCGCCGAACCTCTCGAGGGTCGAATTCCTCCAGCCGTTCGCCGATGCGCGGTTGTTCGAGCAGGCGTGCTGGAGCGCTCGTCAACGATTGCACAGTACGAGCCGCAGCTTGCCGATTTACCGGTGCCAGGAAATCATAGAGGCGCCCAAGATCGGCGACTGCCTTATTCGTCCACTCAAGCTTCATCACAGCGGCAAGGGGAGCGGCTTGTCACTATCAAGACTGTCGGCCCAGGCCTGGACGGCCTGGTGATCGATAACGCGGCCAGCGTCGACGTCGGCAAGCGCTTCCAGCGTCAAGCGTCGGCGCTCCTCTTCCTGATCGACCCAGGCGGTCAGCGCCTGCTTGACGATCCACCCGCGCGAGCGCTCAAGCCGGGCCGCGATCTGATCGACTTTCTCGGCGAGCGGCAGTGGTACGTGCGCCGTCAGCACCTTCGTTTCCATGTTTGACTCCTGCCGATTCACTTTCAATCACAATGATTATAATTGATTATTTTTGAAGCTAAATCAAGGGTGGGACGCGGCCCGGACATTCGCTTGGGACAGGCTCCATCTTCAGGATCCGCCTCAGAGTAGCCTCGAAGGCGCCGCAAACGGCGAAAAACCGGCTAAATCGATCACTATCGATACTCGCGACTTATCGATAGTAATCAAGCGCACATGATAGCGTCCGGATGACGGAAGCATGAGGCATAGCGTCCGGATGACGGAAGCATGAGGCAGATTGATTCCGGTTGTGAAATTTGAGGTGCTAAATTCATATGGTTAAGGATCGCCTAGTCCCCAGAGATGCGACGGTTGATAATGCGTCCGTCGACGGAGGTGGGCTCTACCTCCCGATTTCGGTGGAAGTCGTGAGCGACCGAGGCGCGCAGCGGCACTGCGCCGGCTCGAGATTAGAAATGGCCCGGACGAGAAGCTGAAGCCGATACGAGATCCACAGGCCCTTCGCAGCGCCAGAGCAGATAGTAGGCCTGGCGCGCAGCCAGACGTGGCTCGGCTGCCGCGCGAGCATCCCAGCCCACGAACCCGCGACATGTTGCGCAGCCGTCGGCGCATCTCCGCGCAGCCGCCCGGCTGGGCGCTCAGCCCCGATGGCCTCCGTACGCTCCGGCAGGCGTGGCCTGCAGCATCCCTTTGTGCCAAATCGCGACGCGATCGCGTAGGATTCTTCGCGTCCGTAAGCCAGCTTAGCAGCTCGCGTGCGCCGGGCAGTGGCCGAATGCTGTCCGCCTGCCGCTTATAGGCTTCGGCATGGCGTCGGCGCAGGCGCGCTACCCGCTCCTCGCTGATCTCCATGTTCGTTTCGCGCAGGAGCTGATTGGTGAAGAGGCCGCCGCTCATCCCGATCTTGCGGTGAATGCGCCAAACCGAGAGATCAATGCCCTCACCGTCGAGCGCATCCTTCCAGGCAAGCACATGCTGATAGACGCTGTCGACGAGGGTGCCGTCGAGATCGAACAGGAAGACCGGTTCAATGCGCATGCTGTTTCTCCTGCTTGATGATGCCGTCACCCGGAATATGGTTCAGGCTTCACACGGGAACAGGCGCTGCTGCATGTTTCCTTAAATCGTTAGCCGATTTAAGGACAAAAACATCCAGCACCTCAAAACTGCTCCAGCGACCTTCGCGCGTCTGACGCGCGGCGCAGTAGTTCTACTTTCTCTTCGTGAACTCTATTTGCGCGTCGGGTCAGGCGCGCGGTGCCGTAGAAAATGGAGATTGCCGCCGAGATCGGAAACGACGAGCTGCCGTCCGTCCCAAACGAGAACCGACACCGGCCGCGTGAGCCCATCGAGAATCACCTCGCGATCACCCTCACCGAATCGCAGCAGTCGGCCGCTGCCTTTTGCGAATCCGTGGCTCTGGTCGTAGGTTCCATGCTCGAGGACGAGCATGGCCCCGTTGTGGTCGAAGGCGACGGCCACCGGCGCGTTGAGCCCCTCGGCTTCGGCCCTCGGCTGAGACGGGCCACCGGCCACAGGGATCGAAACGACCTTGCCGGCGCCTGACAGGAAGGGAAAGCCGCCGAAGAGCGTGATGTAGAGCCGCCCGTTGCTGAGCGCGACGCCGGTCGGTACCGCGTCGACGGCATGGGTTTCACCCTTGGCGAACTCCGTCGGCGACAAGCCTTGCAGCGCCTCTCCTCTTTGTTCCAGCCGCCGGAAGGTGACGATCGTATCCCTGCGGCCATCCAGTTGCAGATGTTCGACGCTGTTGCGCGCGGCGTCGACAACGTAAAAACCATCAGCCCCCGCGACGAAATCGAACGGGTTCCAGAAATCATTGCTGATGACGCGCGTCTTGCCGGCATCCTCGAGCGCGACGAGCGCATGGTCGAGCGGCCCCTCGGGCCTATCGACCGGCGTCCACCCTTGAGCGACCACCAGCCGGTGCCCGACGCGGGCGACGCGATAGGGTCCGGTCGGGTCGCCGATCACGTCGAGGCCATGCGGCAAGACCGGGCCGAAGGCGGCAAGCCCGCCATCCGGCCCACGGTGATAAAGCCGGCCGCTCGCAAGATCGCTCACCAGCAGCGCGTCGCCGTCGCGCGCAAGGCCGGCGAAGCTGGCTCCCCGCACATGGGTGGTCTCGAGCCCGTAATCCGGCGAAGCGGAGGGCTCGGCAGCTATTACCGCCGCAGGAAGCACAAGCACCGAGGCGGCGATCAGGGCTCGGAGCGCACGCATCGGAAGCCGCCATTTGCCGAGAAGCGGAAGTCGGGATCATAGGCGAGCCGGTAGGTCGTCGCCAGATGGCTCGGGTCGCTGTTCCACGACCCGCCGCGCAAAACGCGGAATGTTCCGGCGCCCGGCTGCGTGCCGCCCCTATTGCCCTCATAGGGCGCGTAGACATCGCTCGTCCACTCCCAAACATTGCCGACGAGATGGAGCACACCCTCGGCGCTTGCGCCGCTTTCGAAAGAGTCCGCCGGCGCGGTCATCGGATAGCCGTCGCGCGCATCGGCGGCGCAGCAGTCCTCGGCCCCGGCATTGACCCGCATGTCGTCGGGCGGGGCCGCTCCCCAAGGAAAGGCGAGGGCCGCAGCGCCCCGTGCCGCCCGCTCATACTGCCGCTCCGACGGCAGAGTTAGCCGGTGATGGCGACAGAAGGCGTCGGCATCCGCCCAACTGACGCCGACCACCGGGCGGTCGTCCAGTCCCAGCACCGGGTGGCCGGCATAGAAGGCGGGCCGATGGCCGGTCGCTTCGACAAAGCGTGCATATTGCCGGTTGGTGATCTCGGTGCGGTTGATCTGAAAAGACTGCCCTTCCACCACCCGACGCGGCCGCTCGTTCTCGGGGCCGTCATCGCGGCCAAAGACGAAGGGGCCTGCGGGTATCTCGATCAGCGGGTTACCGGGAATCGGACCGGCGTCGGCGGCGAGCGCTCCGGCTGTCATGAAGAGAGCGATCGCCGCTGTCACTGTCTTAGGGCGATCGCCCATCGGACTACGCCGTGCTCGGGCGTCTCCCCCCGGACCCGCCTTACCATCGCCACCCGCGTCCGGCATCTCAGCTATTGGACTGGATATCGACACGTCGCTCCGTCTCCGCATCGAATAGGAACATGCGATCCCTGGCGATCCTAACGGCGACCCTCTGATCGATCTGACCGGAAAAGTTCTTGTCGGCCCGCACCGCCATGAGCTGGCCCCCGAGTTGGAGGCTTACGAGCGTGTTCTCGCCGGTAAGCTCCACCGAATAGATCGGCGCCACCAGATTGGTGTCGGGACCTTCGGCGCTTGCCACATGTATATCTTCGGGGCGTACACCGAGCACGGCGCGCGGGATATTGACGCGGCCCGCGCCGCCGACTCGAAGGCCCGCGCTCGCGAAGACGCCGCCCTTCACCTCGCCGGGAATGAGATTCATGGACGGGGAGCCTATGAACCCCGCGACGAAGAGCGTGCGCGGATCATTGTAGATTTCTCGCGGCGTTCCGAGTTGCTCGATCACGCCCTTGTTCATCACCGCCACCCGGTGGGCGAGCGTCATCGCCTCTATCTGGTCATGTGTCACATAGATCGTCGTCACCTGCCATTCGTGCTGCAGGTGCTTCAGTTCCGCCCGCATCTGGGTGCGCAGCTTCGCGTCGAGATTGGACAGCGGCTCGTCCATCAGGAAGACGCGCGGTGTGCGCACGATGGCGCGTGCGAGTGCGACCCGCTGCCGCTGGCCGCCCGAAAGCTCCTTCGGCAGGCGCTTGAGCATGGTCTCGAGCTCCACCCTCCGTGCCACCTCGGCCACGCGCCGCGTGTATTCCTCCGGCGGCACTTTGCGGATCTTCAAGGGATAGCCGATATTGTCCTCGACGGTTAGATGCGGATAGAGCGCGTAGGATTGGAAGACCATCGCGACGTCGCGATATTTCGGCAGCACATCGTTGACGCGATCGGCGTCGATATAAATATCGCCGGACGTCGCCTCTTCGAGACCGGCGACCATCCGCATCGTTGTCGTCTTGCCGCAACCGGAAGGCCCGAGCAGCACGAGGAACTCCTTGTCGCGGATCTCGAGGTTAAAATTGGCGACGGCGACGAATTCGCCGAACTTCTTGGTCACATTGTCGAACCTGACGGACGCCATGACCTCAACCCTTGACGGCGCCGAGGGAGAGCCCCCGGACGAGATGCTTCTGGACAATGAAGGCGAAAATGACGATTGGCACGCAGGCCATGAAGCCGGCGGCGCTGATCTCGCCCCAATAGGTCGCGTACTGTGTCACCCGCCCGGCAATACCGATCGGCAGCGTCTGCGACTGCTCGGTGAGCGTGACGATGAGAGACAGTAGGAATTCGTTCCACGAGATGATCAGGCAGAAGATGGCGGTTGCTGCAAGCCCAGGTCGCGCAAGCGGCAGCGCCACGTGCAGGAATGCCCCCCAACGCGTGTCGCCGTCGACGATCGCCGCCTCTTCGAGCTCGACCGGAAGATCCTGGAAATAGCTCTTCATCATCCAGGTCGCGAAGGGCAGGTTGAAGGCGGTATAGGCGATGATCAGCGCCGACTTCGTGTTGAGCATGTCGAAATAGTTGAAGAACAGGTAGAGCGGAATGATGCTGACGATCGGCGGCATCATCCGCGTCGAAAGGATCCAGAACGAAATCTGCTTTCGCCACTGCCACGGATAGTGGAACCGCGCGAGCGCGTAGCCCGCCATGGTGCCGAAGGTCACCGAAATGGCGGTGGTCCCGATCGCGACCAGGAAGCTGTTCAACGCATAGCGCAGGAACGGTCGCTGGACGAAGGCTTCGTCGTAGTGTTTCAGCGTCGGGTTTCGCGGCAGCCACTCCGGCGGCACGGCGAAGATGTCGATATCGAACTTGAAGGAGTTCGCGGCGATCCAATAAACCGGAAACAAGGTCAGGATCAGCGCAACAAGGATCGTGAGATAGGCCGCGAAGCGGAGAAGCATCTCCCGGCTGCGGTTGCGTGTTCTTATCGTCGCCATCGCCTCACTCCGCAAGCCGCATGCGTTTCATGAACCAGGTGCTCAAGACGATCGTCACAAACAGAACGAAGAGCGATATCGCCGCCGCATAGCCGGGATCCGCGAAGCGATAGGCGACCTGGTAGATATAGAGGCTCAGGACCTTGGTCCGGTCCGCCGGCCCGCCCCCTGTCAGGATAAAGACGAGGTCGAAGAGGCGCAGCGCATCCATCACGCGCAGGAGGAGGGCAATGGCGATGACCGGCTTCAGGAAGGGAATCGTCAAGTCCCAGAACTGCCGCCAGGATGAGGCGCCGTCGAGCGCGGCCGCCTCATAGGGCTCGACGGGCAGGCTGGCGAGTCCCGCGAGCATCAGGAGAAAGATGAACGGCGTCCACTGCCAGACATCGGCAACGATGATCGAGAACATCGCAAGGTTCACGTCGCCGGCCCAGGCCTGTATGGGCAGGCCGAGGCGGAACATGATCTCGTTGAGAACGCCGAATTGCGGCTCGTAGATGAGCTTCCAGGTGATGGCGACGGCGATCGGCGGCAGCATCATCGGGATCATCAGCACGGTCTTCAGGAAAGTAAGCCGGCGGATGAACTTGTCGAGCAAGAGCGCGAGGCCGAGGCCGAGCAGGAATTCGATCGACACTGCCACGACCGTAAAGACGACGGTGTTGCGCAGGGCGACCTGGAATTGGCCATCGGTGAGCAGCCGGGCGAAGTTGTCGACGCCGACGAAGGTCCAGGGCAGGTCGGGGTTGGGACTGACCCTGTGGACCGCCGCATAGAACATGTAGATGCTGGGGAAGATCGTCAGCGCCAGGAGAATCACCACTGTCGGGGCGAGCATGAGATAGCGCAGGTGACGCTCGGACCATTGCTCCATACCGCGCCCAAGTCGGAGCGGCGCAGCTGTGCCTTTGTCGGACTTCAACATAGGTCCCTCCCGGACCTGTCCGTACGTAGTGGGGCGGGAAGAGGCAGAGCCCGTGCGGCGTTCCTCGACCCCGCGTCTTGGCACCCGCAAGGCGGGAACGGAAGCCCGCCTTGCGGTTGGCCGTTTATTTGAGGCCGGTAACCTCTTCGACCGCGGCTTGCGAGTTTTTCAGCGCCTCGTCCGGCTTGATCGTTCCGGCGACAGCCTTTGAGAGCTCGATCCCGAAGGCGTTCTCGATCTCCGGCCACTTCGGGTGGCGCGGCCGGGGCGTCGAAGCCTCGATCGCCTCCATCAACACCGGATAGTGGCGAAACTTCTCCTGTTTGGTGAGTTCCGGATCGGTGAAGACCGAGGCTCGGACGGGCGGATTGCCGCGCTCGGCGGAGATCCTGATCTGCTGGGGTGAGGTCGCCCACATCATGAAGTCGAAGGCCTCCTGCTTGTTCTTGGATGCCGCCATGATGCCCATGGTCCAATGGCCTATCTCCGAGCTGCCCGGCTTGGTGCCGGCTGGAATCGGGCTATAGGAGATCTTGCCGACCATCTTCGATTGGCTCGGATCCTCGAAGGTCGCGACCCAGTTCGGCCAGTTGATCGACGAGGCAGCGGTGCCGGCGGCCATGGCCGTTCCGACTTCGTTGGCGTTGTAGCTCTCCACACCCTTCGGAGAGACGTCGCGCAAGGCCATGAACATCTTCATGGCTTCGGCGCCCTCCGGCGTGTCGATGGTGACCTTCGTCCGGCCCTCATTGAACATATTGGCGCCATAGGACCAGAAGATCGGCATGAAGTCGGCCACCACCGGGTTGCCCTGACCGCCGCGGAAGACATAGCCGAAATAACGGCGGCCTCCCTGCTCGGTCAGCATTTTCGCAGCCTTCAAGACGTCATCCCAGGTGTTCGGCGCGTCGACGCCGGCTTCCTTGAACTTCGCGGCGTCATAGAAAAACATCTGCGCGTTGCCGACATAGGGCAGGCAGACATAGGGCCCCTCATTGTAGGGATTGCGGCAGATCGCCAGCGACTTCGACAGGAAGTCGTTGTCCGGTCCCTCGACGCCCGCCTTCTTGAAGTAGGACGTCAAATCCTCGAGATGGCCGTTTTCGGCGAAAAACGGAATCCACGGGTCGTCCATGAGGATGATGTCGAAAACGCCCGATTTCGTTGCCCCTGCATTGGCGCCCTGTTCGAAGACATTGGCATAAGGCGCCTGCACCGTCTCCACCTTCGTGCCCTTCAACTTCGCGTAGTCGGCAGCCGCCGCCCTAAGGCCGTCACCCTCACTCCCCGAAGGCACGAGGATCGTGATGTCTGCCCAGGCAGACGCGCTGATCGCGAGCGCGGATGCCGCGACCGCCAGGGCGAGACACAATTTGCGCACCATAATACACCTCCCAATCCGAGCTTGCGTGCAGGGCACCTCATGGAGGCCCCAGCCGATGCGGCCTGGCGGAGACGCTGATGCAACGTCAATGAGTACCGGCCTCGGAGCGAGCCGGAACGTCATCGGGCTCCACAAGCCGACGTTGCTCCAGCGCCAATTTATCACATCAGGATTTATTTAGAGAGGGCTGCATTAGTAGCTACTTCGGGTAGGCCCTGAGTCCTATCCCGTCACATGGCGGATGGTCTTCGAGAGCCGCGCAAGAAAGGCCGGCCTTGAAGAGGCGACAAGCTTCCATGACAACACGGCCGCTGCCATGCGCAGCGGAAGGAGTCCAACGGATAGGAACCAGGCCGCGAGTATAGCGCGACGGCGCAGGGAAACGTTCATTGGCAAGCTTGCGACGGCACCGGCAGCATCGAGCGCTACCCTGGAATCGTCAGCGACTGGATGGCGCCGGCTATCGACGCACAAGGAGGCCAGCCGTTCCTCCAGATGCGTCGGATCGCGCAGATTGGCGTCGTGCGAGACCTCCAGCCCAACGTTCTTCGCCTGAGCCGTCACCGCTTGCAGGCGGTGAAAGTCATGCTCGACACGACCAAGCTTCTCGGCGAAAACCGAATGATTGTTTCCATGGATGCGATAGGCACCCAGACAGAAGTCGATCGATCTCACTCGTCCGTAAAGCGGTGCCAGGGTGACGAGATAGCCATCGGCACCCTTCCGGAATTCTATCTCCAGCAGCGACTCTTCGCGACTACGTGTGACGGGCGAATCTCTCCAAGGAAGACGCCCCGAGATGAACCCGTCATGAGCTTCGCGCGACCGGCAGCACGGTCTTGCGTTCAACCTCGTTCGCCACCGAATAGATCAGAAACTCGGTCGCCCTTCCGATACGTTCGCCGTCCAGCAGCCGGACCATATCGTCGACACCGAAAACGGGGCTACCATCGATGGCGAGCACGAAGTCACCTTCGCGGAGACCGGCTTGATCGGCCGGGCCGCCAGCCTCCACCCGGCGCAGCCTGACCGAGGTTTCCGCGCTGACGCCGGCGCGTAGCGCCGCGCGCCGCGGCAAGGCGATCGTGTCGACGGCGACCCCGACGAAGGCCCGGCGCACGCGGCCAAACCGCAGGATTTCCGAGATCACGAAATTTGCGGTGTTCGCAGCGACTGCGAAGGCAATGCCCTGCGCGCCCTGGATCACAGCCGTGTTGACGCCGACAACCTTACCTGCAGTGGACACGAGGGGACCGCCGGAATTGCCCGGGTTGAGCGCCGCATCGGTCTGGATCACGTCGTCGATCAGGCGTCCGGTCGCCGCCCGGACGGACCGACCGAGCGCCGAGACGACACCGGCCGTTACCGTCCACTCGAAGCCGAGCGGATTGCCGATGGCAATCGCGACCTGCCCTCGCCTCAGGTTTTTCGAGTCGCCGAGCGGCGCTGAGGCGCTGAGGCTCGCATCCGCTCTGATCAGCGCCAGGTCCGTGTCTGGGTCCCGCCCGAGAATCCGCCCCTCGCCGACATAGCCGTCCGGCATCTTGAGGCGAATGCCGCGCGCGCCTTCGACCACGTGGTTGTTGGTGACGATCAGCCCGTCCGGCGAAATCGCGAAGCCGGATCCCTGCCCGCCGCGCCCGCCGATCCGTTCGATTCGGCTCACCGCCGGTCCGACGCGATCGACGACATCCGTCACCGTCCGCGAATAGGCGTCGAGGAGGTCGGCATCGGATGCTGCGCGAATGTTCTTGTCAACGTAGCCCATGACCTATCCCTCCGAACTCGTGTGCATGGAAGGTGCAGCAGCGTGCGAAGGTGACGGTCACCGGCGTGCGCAGGCACTTTCATGATCGTCGGCCGGGTAGCTTAAGACCGGACCGACATCACCGTTTTCCAGGAAGGAGATATGAACGCGCTGCCTGGCGTTCAAGCCATGCTCACGCCCGACTCTGCCTTGCCTCGTTGGCGGTCAGCGCCGTCTCGCGGGTGCCGGAAACGATGATCTCCAGCACCTCGTGTTCATCGGTGTTCCTGATGTAGCGGTCGCCGACATATTCACCGCGTTTGAGCACCATCACACGATCACCCACGGCGAAGATGTCGACGAGCCGGTGCGAGATGATGATCTGGGCGACCCCCTGGCGCTTGAGTTCGAGCATGGTTTCGAGCAGCCGCTCCGTCGCCATGGCGGAAAGATTGGCGGTCGGCTCATCGAGGATCACGACACGCGGCTCGAAGGAGATGGCGCGGGCGATCGCAACGGATTGCTGGCGCCCACCCGACAGGCTCTCGACCTTCTGATAGACGGAGTTCACGTCCACCTTCATGCGCTTCAGCACGCGATCGGCCTCCTGATACATCGCCCGCCGATCGACGAAGGGACCTTTGAGCGGCCAGCGGCCGAGGAAGATGTTCTGGCCGACGTCCATGTTCCCGCAGAGCGCGAAATCCTGGTAGATCATCTCGATGCCGGCGTGGCGGCTCTCATGCGGGCTCTTGAACTGCACCGGCGCGCCCGCGACGAGGATCTCGCCGGCATCGCGCTGGTAGGCACCCGTCAAGATTTTCATCAGCGTCGATTTGCCGGCCGAATTGTCGCCGACAAGGCCGAGGATCTCGCCTGGATAAAGGAGGAGATCGACGTTGCGCAGCGCCTGCACGGCGCCGAAAGCCTTCTCGATGCCTCGCATTTCGACGATCGGTTCGGATGACGCCTCAGCCATGCGTACCTGCTCCCGTTGGTGCGCGCTTTGCGATCCGCGCTCTAAGCCTGCCAAGTATGTTCGCCTGGCGCACCCAGATGTCGATCAGCACCGCGACGATGAGGATGACGCCGATAAAGACGTTGATCCAGTGCTGCGGCATGCTGAAGCCCTGCACGTTCAACTGCAGCAGCGCCCGCACAAGCGTGATGACGGCGGCGCCCGCAAGCGAACCGATCATGCTGCCGTGGCCGCCGAAGATAGAGCCGCCGCCGATGATCACCGAGGCGATCGCATCGAGTTCGCGGAACTGGCCGGCGACCGGGTTGAAGCTGCGGAAATAGGCGATGTTGATGATGCCGGCCATTGTCGCACAAAGCGCCGCCAGCATGAGCGATAGGAAGCGCACGCGGTTGGTGTCGATGCCGGCGTAGGCCGCGGCGCGCAAGTTTCCGCCAGTAGCGCAGACCTTGAGCCCGAAGGGCGTATAGGCGAGCACGATACCGGCAACGACGGCGACGAGGAACATCCAGAGCGTCTGGACGCTGACGACCTCGGCGATCGCGCGGAGAAGTCCGGGCGACAGCGACATGCCGAAATAGAGGAGAACATCGTTCACCTTGCGGCCGATGAGATTGTACGTCTCGCTCCAGCCAGTCAGTTGCCGGCCGGCAACGAGCCAGGCGGCGAGACCGCGGGCGATGTAGAACATGCCGAGCGTAGCGATGAAGGAGGGCAGCTGGAAACCGATCGTGAGCGTGGCGTTGACAAGCCCGGCGATCATCCCCGCAACAAGGCCCATCGCGATCGCCGTCATGGGATCGGCGCCAAGCACCTTCAGGAAATAGGCCGCCGTGCTACCGGCAAGCGCAAGCACGGCCCCGACCGACAGATCGATGTCGCCGGCTGCGATCACATAGGTCAGGCCGACCGCGATCAGCGCCAGCTCGGTATAGTTGAGCAGAATGGCGAAGGTGTTCGAGAGCGTCCACCAGTAGTCCGGACGAAGCGCAAGCCCCGTAAGCCAGAGCACGGCGGTCAGAATAATGGCAAGCGCATCGCGACGGGCGAGGAATGTGCCGAGCCCCTTGGCCGAAAACTCCATGTCGGCCGCCATCGCCCCCTTGGTCTGGACAGCTTCCAGCGCCACTCCGCCCGTTTCGAGCGCCGCCGGCGGCGGGCGTCGACGCAGCCAAGCCCAGAAACGGCGGGCCAACTGCCAACGTATGAGGTAAGGTTCGATTAGGACGGCGAGTACGAGAAGGAGGCCGAGGAAAACCAGGACAGCGCCGGCCGGCAGCGTGTATCTGGCGCTGACCTCGATGATCTCGCCTTCGATGACGACGCTGCGCGTGATCGGCCAACCTTCGCGCAGCACCTTGTCGATCAGCACGACCAGTGCGGCGCCGAGGCACGAGCCGATGACCTTCCCGCGACCGCCAAGAATCGACGCACCGCCGATGATGACGGACGCGATGACGGTGAGCTCCCAGCTCACGCCATAGAGGGGCGTCACGCCCTTATCCTGCGCCGCGGCCATCAGCGCGGCGAGGGTGGCCGAAAGCGACGAGAGCAGATAGGCGCGCACGCGCACCCAGTGCGTCGGGATGCCGGCATAGACCGCCGCCTGCTCGTTACCCCCTGTCGCAAAGGTCTCGTAACCCCAGCGGGTCTTGGCGAGCACATAGGCGCCAATGATCGCGACGACGAAAAAGATCGCGATCTGGTTGTTGAAACCGAAGACATTTGTCTCGCCGAAGTGAAAGAAGAGCGGGTAACCCCTGGCCTTCCCGGAATAATAAATCGCCTGGCCGTGCGTCAGCGCCAGCACGAATCCGCGACCGATGAAGAGCATCGTCAGCGTCGCAATGAAAGCCGGCACTTTGAGGAGCGTGACGAGCACGCCGTTGAGGAGGCCGATCGCAGCCCCGAGAAGCAGGCAAAGGATGACGGTCGTGACGATGCCGAGGTCGAGGAAGCTGGAGGCGAAGAGTCTCGCGAAGACGACCGCGATCAGCCCGTAGGTGGAACCGACCGAAAGATCGAGGTCCTTGTTGGCGATGACGAAGGTCATGCCGACCGCAATGATGCCGACCCTTGAGGTATCGCGCAGCAGCGCGTGAAGGGCCTCGGTCGACCCGAAGAAAGTCGGATTGACGACAGCTCCACCGAGGTAGATCAGCACGAGGAACAGGAGGAGCCCGATCTCCCAGCCGCCGACCAGTTGCGGCGGCGGGCGTCCGAGCGAAGTCGTCTTGGCCGTGACCATGGTGTCTTCCGCTTGCTGCCCAATACCGGAGCGGTGAGCGCTGCCTTCGCTGTCCCCGCTCCGGAGTTTCGGGTCCGTTCAATTCTCGAAGCGCTTGCCGACCTTTCCGACCGTCTCCTTGGTTACAAGCTGGGCGCGCGTGTCGAGATTGGCGGCCGAGATGCCGCGGTCGATCTGCAGGTAAAGCTGCATCACCGGCCAGAAGCCCTGCAGGAAAGGCTGCTGCCCCAGCGAACCGGTGAGATTGCCGGCGGCGATGCCCTCCTGCTGCGCCGGCCCGAGATCGAAGCCGTAAGCGCAGAACTTGTTCGTCCAGCCCATCTGTTCCACCGCTTTGACGAGCGGCGGCGTGAAGACGTTGTTGGCCGTGAAAGCGCCGACCACGTCGCCGCGCGACTCGAAAAGCGAAACGAGCGCGTTGACCGGATCGTTGGGGTTGGTGTCGATGCCGACATTTTCCGGACCTGCATCGACCTTGAAGGCATCGAGCTTACCGGCATCCTTCAGAGTCTTGACTATGGCATTGAAGGCGGCGGTGACGCGATTGTTCACCTCGATGTTGCCCATAGCGGTCGACGAGGGCAGGACGATCGTGCCGCTGGTCTTGCCGCTGTCGAGCACGCATTTGGCAAGCGCCTCGCCGCCGATCGCGGCCGCCGAAGCATCCTGGCCGGTGTGGCTGATGCCGTTGCGGTTGAGGAGCGTGCCGTCATAGGAATTCGTCGTGGCGACCGGAATGCCGGCCGCCTCCGCCGCCTTGACGATGTCGTTGTAGGCGCCGACCTGTGGCGTCGTCATGATGATGCCGTCGATGGTCGGATCTCGGACGATTTGGTTCAGAATTTCGATCTCGCGGGCCGGATCGTCCACCGGCGATTCCGAACCGAGCAGCAGGATCGTGGCGCCGATCATCTTTCCGGCCACCTCCGCCCCGACATAGACCGGATCGAAGAAGCCGTTGCCGGCCGTGTGCGTCACGATCGCAAACGTCAGGTGACCGTCAGCCGAATGGAAATTCTTGGTTTCCGGAGCTTCCGTGGCCGCCTCGTCGAAGCTATAGCCCCCGACGGCTTTCTCGACGCTGCCCGATTGCGCCAGTGCAGATGAAACCCCGAGTGATAACGCCGCGGCCGAAACCGCGCAGAACAGAATTCGCCTCATTGCTTTCCTCCCTTGAATCATCGTGACTCCGGCTGGAAAATCCAGAACCTCACGTGATCGCTTCCCATTGGATAGAGTGGGATCGGGTGGAAAACCGCGGACACTTCGCCCCCTCCCGCTCCATTATTTAGCGGGCGAAAGCCGTTCGAGCGCTTTGTCGAGAGGGCGCCGAACGCTTCCTCCCATGCGCTATTCTCTGCGCAGATCCGGCGCAAGTAAATGGCGAAAAGTGTTACAAATGTGGGTGGCGTTCCTTCTCCGGCGAAGGACCTCTGCCGCGAGCGCTATCCATTTTGCGCAACCTTTTTGAACCGCGTTCTTCTGACAGTTGTTCGGCAGGTTCGGACGCACAACATCCCGCCCCCGCGGGCGCTCTCGGCTCGGGCTCTTTCGAAAAGGGAATATAAGTGGAAAGACGTAATTTCCTCAGGGGTTTGGCTCTTCTTGCCGCGTGCCCGCTCTGCGTCAAGACGGCATTCGCCGCCGAAGGCGTGCACTGGAGCTACGAAGGCGAAGAGGGTCCCGAGCACTGGGGTTCCTTGGGCGAGGAGAACGGTGCCTGCTCGGCCGGCTCGCAGCAATCCCCGATCGACATCACTGGCGCCATGAAGGCCGATATCCCGGACCTCGCGACGGACTGGAAGAGCGGCGGGACGATCCTCAACAACGGCCACACGATCCAGGTAAAGACTGCCCCCGGCGGCACGCTCAAGCGCGGCGATAAGACCTACGATCTGGTGCAATACCACTTCCACGCCCCGAGCGAACATCTGGTCGAGGGCAGAGCTTCCCGATGGAGGTGCATTTCGTCCATAAGCACGCCGAAACCGGTGATCTCGGCGAAGCGCTGGCGCAGCAGCTTAAGATTGTATCGCAATGCGTCTCGCCGCCTGATTCCAACACAGGCTTTCAATTTCACCGGTGGTGGACGGGGGCTCAACTTGCATCGGCCTGCGCGCAGACCCGAATGAACGCAATAGGTGGACCTCAGCCAACCCGACCGTGGGCTTTAGCGCCGCATGGCGGCTCCAAGTGACATTTCTACAGCGCGCAACAGCGGATATATCAACATGGTACTGCCACCACTTTTTTGAGCGGCTGTGCGATATTCGTTTTTGAGCGGGACGCATTATTGTTAGCCAGAGCGAACGCTTCTCGCGGGGTGATTAAATGGCCTCCGTCGATGCCCTTGCGGCGAGATTACTGTCGGCGACATTGATGTTCGATAGGGCATCTTTGGCGGCACTTGAGGCTTTGGCTGCCGAATCTGACCGGCGGGTTTTGCGACGCGGCGAGATCCTGGTTCGCGAAGGTGATCCGTCGGACCGGTTCTTTATCGTGCTGTCGGGGCGCTTTACGGTGCACAAAGAAGATTCCGCCGGCTGGGTCGCCGAGATCGGCCGGGGCGAACTCATCGGTGAGGTCGGTTTCTTTGCAGGGCTGCCCCGTATGGCCACCGTGCTTGCGGCGCGCGATTCGATTGTCCTTGATGCAGATGAGATCGACCGAGGCACGCACAACATTGGAAGCTAGGCAGCAGCAAAAATCAGATAAACAGTTCATGCTTCCGGGATACAGGGTCGAGCACAGAGGTGGCGCGGCTTGCGCTGGCCGGGTTGTTGCGGGTTCATCGTGTCAGCTGCCGATCTTGGGTTCAATGCCGAGAATACATGGCGCCCGTCGCCGCAGTGTCGCTAGTATCATCTCCGCCTGGATTTCTGTTACGTTGGTCCGCTTTCACGGAGGAGAGCGAATGCCGAGGCACTTCACGACTCTGCTCGCAGCAGCGGCTTCGCTCCTCGGCAGTTCGGCGCTCGCCCAGGACCGGTGGCTGGCCGGCTTTTATCCGGGTTGGGAATACGAGTTCTACCCACCTGAACGCATCGACTTTTCTTCTCTGACGCATGTAGTGATGTTCTCCGTGGTTCCGGAACACGACGGGTCACTGGACACGAGTTTTTTCGTGAGCCCCGAGACCGGTCGTCGGATCGCGCTCGACCTCGTCATGCGGGCGCATGCGGCGGGTCGCAAGGCGCTGCTCTCGGTCGGAGGAGCCGGACTGGCCGATAGAATGCGCGAGGCTGCAGGCGAGCCGAACCGGCCACGCTTCGTCGACAACCTAGCCAACCTGGTGAAGGAATGGAATTACGACGGGCTCGATATCGACTGGGAACCAATAGAGCCGGGCGATCTGCCCGATCTGCGGGCTCTGGCCGAGGCGCTGCGCACCAGAATGCCCGACAAGGTGCTGGCCATCGACCTCGGGTGGAAGAACGCCAATTTTCCCATCGCCGAACAGGAGACGCAATTTCTCAGAGAGATCGAGCCGCTTTTCGACCACCTGAACGTCATGACTTACGATATGGCCGACACATGGGCGGAGTGGCTGTCGTGGCACAATTCGCCGCTTTACGGCGAGTCGAAGAATACTCCGGCATCGGGCGAGAGCAGCGTCGAGGCTTACATCGATGCAGGCATTCCACCGGCCAAGCTCGGGCTCGGCGTGGCCTTCTACGGCCAATGCTGGACAGCGCCGGTCTCGGCTCCAGGGCAGGTCCCGGGCATGGCGAAGGTGGCCGCCGGCGACCAGGACATGAGTTACCGGAACATCATGACACTCTATTACAATCTGGGCCATGCCGCCTACGACGCGACGGCCGAGGTGCCCTACTTGACCTTCCCGGAAGCAGCGGGTGCTTTCGGCTGCACTTTTGTTTCCTATGAGGACGAGCGCTCCATTGCCGCCAAAGGGGCATTCGCCAAGCGGATCGGCCTTGGCGGCGCAATCATCTGGTCGCTCGGGGAGGGGTATCTTCCGGACGCCCCGAATCCGAATAGCCTTCTTCACGCCGCCCGCAAGGCCTTTCTGGATTGATCACCCGGCGCGGAGTTTTCTACCGAACCCGCGCCATTTCGCTGGAAGCGCCTGCAGCGTACACTCGGCGAGTCTCGGAAAAGCGATGGGGACGAGTCCGATATAGGCTGCAAGCGAGATCGCGAAGAGGGCGATGCTGACTCGGTCCGAAGCGAAAGCGTGCCGGAACACAAAGACGGCAACGAGCGAAATCTCGACCAGAGCCACAAGGCTGAACGCGTCCCGGATCGTTCGCCTGTCGCGTCCGGCGGACCTGGCGAGAGACCGGGACCAGAGCAGACCGGCGCCGATATACATGGAGAGCGTAAAGCCGAAGGAGGCGATGACCACATCCCACCAGGCCCCGAACGCCACCAGGGTCATGGCCGCCAGCAACTGGGCCGCTGAGCACCACAGCAGGGTACCCGCCTGTTGGCGGGCGACCATGAAGGACGGGATGGCGGCAACGAGAGCAAGCGGCGGTAGCGTCATGGCGAAAATCATCATGATATCTGCCGTCTGCATCCAAGCGGGTCCGACAGCAATCCGGACGATCATCGGCGAAAAAATAGCGAATCCGAGCGCCGGCACCGAAACGATCACGACGCTTGCCACGGAAACGTTGAGCGCGAAGCTCTCGAGCTTCTGCCGGTCGCCTGACATGCGGGCAAAAACGGGCAGCAACCCGGCGGAGATCGGATAGACCAGGATGCTCTTGACCAGATCGAGGAGAGCCTTCGCCAGGCGGAACAGTCCGGCAGCGGCCGGTCCCGCCAGAAACCCGAGAAGTGCCTCCGGCAGACGCTGCGAAGCGACATCGAGCACCTGCCGGCCCATCAGTTTCGTGGCGCTCGCCGAGGCATCCCGCCACTCAGTCTTGGAAAACCTGGATGCCGGAACAACAGGCATGGCCATCAGGCACACGAGCGTTCCGGTCGCCGCTACGAGCACCGTCTGCGCGATGATGCTCCACGCCCCGAAACCCAGATAGGCAAGCGCGATTGATAGAGTTCCCCCGACGAGAATTGCCAGCGGCCGCCGTACCGCCAGCACCGAAAATGCGAATCGCCTGGCAAGCATGCCCTCCTGCACGAGCCCAAGCCCCGCGAGGGCGGGAGCGAGCGCCGAAGCTCGCATCAGATCGCCGGCAAGAGCATCTCCGACGACATAGGAAACCATCGGGGCGGCCGCGACAATCAGCGTTGCCATCAGCAAACTGCTGCCTATCGCGCAAGCGAGGGACGCGCCCACATAACCAGGCCCGAGATCGTCCCGCTGGATAACGGCTTGCGTGATCCCCTGCAGCGCATGGTTCGCAATCAGCGCGGGAGCGACTGCAATGGCGGCCGTGCCGAAATCGGCCGGGCCAAGCAATCGCGCCGTGATGATGAATATTGCGGCCTGACTGGCGCGCTCGGCGCAAATCTGAACGAAGGACCAGACCACGCCTTTCGTAGCCGTGGTACGCACCTGGTCGCTGGCCAAGCCTTCCGCTGGCTGTATCCGTGCACTCGGGATTTCGGTCGCCGGGCCGAGGGGCGGACTGGCGTTCATTGGTAGCCGGCGGCGGTGACGTCGCCAGCGATGTTCCGATCCGTGAGCAATCCCGTCGTGCGGAGCTGCACCTTGATCACGTCTCCTGGGTTGACACGGGACGCTTCGCTGGCCTCTTCTTCTATCAGCTCTCCATTTCGCTCGCTGAGAATCCTGTATTTGGTCTCGACCTCCTGCTCGTTTTGACCTGTGACGGCCGCCTCTTCCACCTGTAGCTGCCGGATCAGGTTCTCAACGGTGCGAAGCCTGCCCGTCACGACCTCGAGATCGCTGTCCACTGCGTTGAGTTCGGCGAGTAATTCTTTGCCGCTCACCTGGAGCTGCTTGACCGAAGCTTCATTGGCGGCGATGCGCTCACGGACTTTGAGGATCTCCGTTTCGATCTCCTTGCGCTTACTGTCGACGGCCATCGCCGCGCGCTCGAGCATGAAAAGGCGTCCGGGGGTCGCAAGACCTTGAACGTCGAGCTTGCGAACATTGGCGATCTCGCGATCGACGCTGCTTATCTGCTGGTTCTGCGTCTCATTCTGGTTCTGTAGCGTGTCCACCTGATCGTGGAGCAGCGAAAGCTGATCGCTATATTTCGCTAGTTCCAGGGCGCGCGTTTTGTGCTGCTGGCCGAAGAGGAGCTGTTCGCGGCTCATGGTCTCGCGGACATTCGGCTCGGCCGAGCGCGCCTGAAGGCTCGGGGGGAATTCGATCGTATCTTTCCCGGCAATGGTCGCTTCCAGCCGGGCGCGCCGCGCTTCCAGCTTGTCCCTCTGCGCCCGCAGGACACCGAGCTCGCCTCTCGCCTGAATGGCGTCTCGCTCGAATCGGGTCTGACCCGTCGGGGGGGTTCTTGCCAATCCGCCGGCCACGCTCAGCGCATGGATCACCCTCATGCCCGGCGTATAGGGATAGGCGCCCGGTTTATCCACCGCACCGACCAGGTAAATTGGACGGTACTGCAGCAGTTCCACCGCGGTAGCCGGAGGATTGACCAGCCGTGCCTTGGCCTGGAACTGCAGGGAAATGGAGGTCGCAAATTGCGCGGCGCTCAATCCGGCCGCTTTGATGTTCCCGAGCAGCGGTATCGCCACGTCTCCGGCCGCATCGATGGTGAAATCGCCGCTTAACCGCGTCCTGATCTCCCCCGTCGCGGAGGAGATTTCCGACACGCTGACCCGGAGCTTGTCCTGTGAAGTCAGCATATATCCGTCCGCCGCGCTTGCAGCAGATGCAACTCCCGACAAGAAGAAGTGCACCAATATGCCGATTCGCATTGAGCCTGCCGCACTGATACGTGCCATGACCACTTCCTCCACGCTTCCGGCGCACCGTTGCGAGCCGAGTTCCGGTTATTCCATCAATGTCATTTTCCGGCGAGCGACCTTGTTCAGCACGACGCCCAGGACCTTGGACCGCACCGGCTCGAGCATCTTAAGCGCCAGACCGAGAACGGACATCTCTGTCCGGTTCCATTCGGCCACGATCACGACGTGATCGAGGGCATCGATCATGGCAAGCGCGTCCCCGCATTTGGCCAATGCCGGCATGTCGATGCAAATCCACTCGAATGCGTCCCGGTTGCTCGCCACGATTTGTTCGATCCAGGCCTGACGATTCATGAAGTCATACTCGGCGCTCCGCCCGTGTAAGGCGGCGAACCTCAGCGTTGTGGCAGGAAGGCTTGATGCCTCCCCACTGGCTTCCCCTTCTCCGAGTGGCTGGACCGCAAGCGCCTTTGAGAGTTGCCGGTTTGAAAAGTCGGCATCGACGAGCAGAACCCTGTCGCCCGCTCGAGTTAGAAGTTCGGCGAAATTGGCGATCAGCGTCGACCGGCCTTCGGTTCCGCTTGGGGATGCCACGCCGACGACGATCGCCCGCTCGCCATTGCTCACGGCGGCCATCTGCGCCCGCAACAAGCGAAGCGACTCGCAGAAAAGCGACGACGGGAAGTTTGCTGCATAGGACATCTTGCTTGGTAGCGGCATCGGGGAGGTCTGCCGCCTGCGCGACCACCGGGGTAGGAGTCGGGAGAACGGATTGCGGTGCAAGGCCCGCACATTCGGCACCAGTCCCAGGCACCGCACGCCAAGTTCGTCTTCGAGATCCCGCCGTCCCGCGACGGTGCAGCGCATCGCTGTACCGGCGGCGACGATGCATGTTCCGAGTCCGAGCCCGCCAACCAAGCCAAGGACGAGCAGAACCGGCGTCTTTAATCCAGCCGGTTCAACGAAGGGGCTGGCGGGAGTTACGATGCGGGCCAAGGGCACGCTCTCCCGCTCGGTCGCCTGCAACCGGAACTGCGCCTGATGTTCGACATACGTCCGAGCGATCGCATTCGCGATGCGCGCCGACTTTTCCGGGCTGCTCGCCTGAACTTCGATCTCGGCTACATAGGAGCGCGCGGCTCGGTTGACCCGCATGACCTTGCGCAACTGCTTGGCCGCGATTTGCTGCCGTTCGTTGTTCGACATCGCCTCCCAGCGGTCCAGGTCCAGTTCCTGAGGGTTCGGATGTGCTGCGAGGAACAACCGTTCCAAGCGCTGTCTCCAAGCGTCCAAACGCGCGGAGAGACCCGAAGTTGCGGCAACGAACTCGGGATCCTCGCCGAGGTGGAGCTCTAGGATTACCTCCCGCAGCACGTCGTCGGTCTCGATGATCATGATCTGGGTATCGATATAGGCCGAATCCGCTGAGTCGCTCAGGACCTGTTGCCCCCCGGTGGTCGGTGTGCGGTAATCAAGAATAACAACTGCCCGCGCCTGATATACCGGCGCGGCAAAGGCAATGTAGGCCGCCGTAAGCGCCAGCCCCACAATGCCCCAAAGGGCGAGCTTCAGCCGGTTGGCAGACAGGAACGACAGTATGGAACCGAGAAGGAGAGGGCGCGGAACATCCGGGTTCAACGCGGAGACCTTTTGCCAACGTACTGCTTGGTAGTGTTCGTAGCGCATGCGCGTTCACCCATGAGAATGCGGTTGGGGGTACTTCTCCCATCCGTCACGCTTCTGAAAGGATCGTACTTAAGATTTTTGCCCCATTGTCGACCGTGTAGGGCGCTATGAGGGTTTCGCACCTGTCGCGAAGATGTGCGATCTCGGCGCGCGATAGGGAGAGAAGCGTCCTCAGACACGCTTCGACGTCGGTAGTCCCGGGTTCGAATACGAGACGCGGATCGATCGCCCGTACCAGCTCGGCACTGCCGCAGGCCGTGCTCACCGCACAAAGGCAGCCGCGTTGCAGCGCCTCATTGACGACCAGTCCCCACGGGTCGGCAAAGGACGGGAGGATCAGTACGTCGATCGATCGGTAGAACTGTTCCCTTGCCTCGTCGTCCACGTAGCCCCACCAGCGGATGCCTTTCGCCGTGGACATTGGGTCCATTCCGGCCATGTGAAGCTGCGCATCGGTCTTCCCCAGTGCGATGAACGCCGTGAGAAGGGCGTTTACGTTCTTTCTCTTCGAACTCGAGCCTATATAGCCGATGTCCCTTATTGGGCCGCTTCGGCGGACCAAAGGTTCCTTAGCCGGGGGGACGACATAGATCATGCGCTTGGTTGGAATCCTGGTCGAGATGCCGCGCATGTATTCCGCCGTCATATCGGAGAAGACGATTGCGCTATCGCAGATCGCGGACAACATCTTCGAGCAAATGCGCTGATACAGCTGCTTGAGGCGCGGTTTGAAACGATCCGGTATGTGCATTTCCCAAAGCAGCAGCCGCTTGCCCCGAAGCTTCAAGACCGCCCCCCAGAACAGCATGCAGAGATTTGTCGGATTGTTGTCGTGCAGCACGATCGTGTCGGCTTCCGTGCGAAGCCAGAAGAAGATCAACGGTCCGACCGAGATGCTGGAACAGTTGACGGCCCTGTAGGAAGTTTCGTGTCCGAGCGCCCATCGCCTGCCCTCGTCCTCGGGGCGCTGCAGATAGTAGACGGTCAGGTCCGTGCCTGATTGCGCCATGCGCTCGAAAACCGCGTGCCGGGCCGGGGTGTAGTAATTCTGAACGAAGGCGATCGCACCGGCAGCATTCCCGCACCGTCCGGCTTTTGTCATGATCGACGAGGTTTCATGCGTGCTGGTCATCTTGGCAACTCGAGTTAGCGATGGACTGCCCGCCTGGCGAGCTCGGTGGCCAGGATGGCGATGAAACGGGAATTGGTTGACAGGTTGCGCTTCCACAGCTTCCGCGGCTCCAAGCAAAGACGCCAGGCCCATTCCAGTCCGGCATTCTGGAGAAACACCGGGGCGCGGGGCAGGAAACCGCCGACCACGTCGAAGGCTCCGCCCACACCCAAGACGGCCGGGACTCCCAGGGCGGAGCGGTGGTCCTCGCACCAGATCTCCTTGAATGGAGCCGGCATCGCGACAAGCAGCAGATCTGCGCCGCTGTTCCTGATTTCCATCGCGATCTCAGCGTGCTCGTTCCTGGAGAAATAGCCGTTTCGCGCGCCGGCAATTCGGACGCCCGGATATTTCCTTGTGACGATTTCGACGAATCGCTGCAGCCGTTGCTGGGTGGTTCCGAGGAGGAAGACGCTGAGCCCTTCTAACGATCCCCTCGCGAGCAGGGCTTCCATCAAGTCTATACCCGTCACCCGCTCGCGCACCGGGGCGCCGAGAAGGCGGCTCGCCCACACAAGGGGCATCCCGTCGGCAACCACGACGTCCGCCTTGCCGACGGCTTCCGACACCCGCGAATCGGCACGCATCGTCACCAAAAGTGAGACATTGGCAGTGATGATGATGTGCGTTCGCCGCTCGGGCTCGGAGCGCCAGCGAAAGACGCGTTCGACGACGTCCTTTGCAGCGACAGCGTGGAGCCGTGCATTTAGGAATTCCGCGGTGGGCATCTCTACGAGGCTATTCATACGATATGCCTCCCCCTGTCCTTGCCCCCGGCCAGGCTGCCGGCATAGAGGCACCACCCCCATTCATAGGGGCGTATTTCCCGATTGAGCCTGAGTGCTGCCGCAGGAGCCTCGCTCTCGCGACGATGCCCGGCAAGCTCGAGCATCTTGCTTCCGAGCGACACGACCGGGGGCTCCGACCGTTCGATATCCCGCCAGATCGCCGGCGTCTGGCGATCGATAAGGTCAAGGCCGAGCTCATTCCGCTCCAGCCAGCTGTGGCTGCGTGCGATTGCCGCCGCGTGGTCGCTTCCCCCTGCGGCCCGAAGCGTCATTAGCGCCATGGGTGCCATCGCATGCTGGTGAACCGAATAGACCGGATAGCCTTCCGCAACCTGCCCTCCAGACGCGTCATAGTGCCACCACCACTGCCCGAGCGTCCCCTGGAGTGCGATAAGGCGCCCGGCGATGCGTTCCGAAATTAAAAGGGCGCGCTCGTCTTGGAGGACGATCGCCGCAAGCGCCAAAGCCTGGACGGTGTAGATCTGGTCCGCGAAGTTCGGGAGCCGTCGGCGCAAGCGATCGTGCAGCGGTCCCGTCGCGCCGGAGTGACTTACCAAACGAGCACTCTCCTCGAAACGCGAGCAGAGTGTCGAGACGATGGAACGCGTGACAGACGCCAAGCGGTGATTGTACCCGCGCTCCATTTCGTGAAGCAGGCCGCTTGCAAGCCATGCGACTTCCATGGTGGTGAGGCGTTCGGCGAATTCCGCACCGTCATCCAGCGACAGATCAACGCGCTGGAAAAGCTCATGCACCGCAACGCCGTCAAGAACCGCGTTGGCCCAGATCGCAAGACCAATGGCGCCGTGGGCTTGCTGCCGAAGCAGGCAGTCGAACGCCGCGGACAGTGCTCTTTCGAACGGCAGTCCGAGATCCTCGGCGGCGATCCCGGCCCTGTCGAGGCCGATCAGGCAGATGAAGGTGCTGGTGACGTTCTCGGTCGCCAGCGTGGGCTGCGCGGCCTTTCCGCCCCTGATCTGCAGATCGAAGAGCCCCGTCTTCCGATTGGCCGCTGTTTTCAAGCCGGAGAAACAGAGCGGCAACAGGCGGGCATACGTTGCAGTCACTGTCGTCGGCGGTGGCGAGTCCGTGTTTAGAGTCGAAACGTTAGACATCTGAGTCTCCAGCGATGGATGAGAGGTCGAGATCATCACAAAGCGCGCGCAGGTGTCGCGCGAATTCCGGCAAAGCGTTCTCGCAGGTTCTCAAGCATGCGACTGCTGGCTAGGCCATCGCCGTAGGGGCTTGTCTGAATCGTGATCGACGGCGAGCGGCTGACGTTGAGGGAGCGAATGGCCTCCTCCACAATTCGCTTGCGATCGGTGCCGATCAGCTTTGCAACACCTGCTTCGACACCCTCGGGCCGCTCCGTTCGATCTCGCGTGACCAGGACCGGTACGCCGAAGGAAGGCGCCTCCTCCTGGACACCGCCCGAATCCGTGATGATGAGATGAGCCCTCGCCATCAGATAGACGAAGGACACATAATCCACCGGCGCGATAAGATGTATGCGCTCGCGCAGCTTCGGATGAGCGCTGCCGAGGACAGCATTCACCGGCTCCTGAACGTTAGGGTTCAAGTGAACCGGATAGAGAATCTCTGCGTCCGGCACCCGTTCGACGAGGTCGACCAGCGCCTCGCACATCCTACGGATGGGGCCGCCAAAGCTTTCACGGCGGTGCCCGGTGATTAGGACCAGGCGTCTTTCGGGATCGAGAAACGCGAACCGATCCTCGACTTGTCTGCGCAACCGGGCATCTGACTTCAGGACGTTCATCACCCATATCAGCGCATCGATGACGCTGTTGCCCGTTACGAAGACCGCGCTTTCGGGGTGCCCCTCGCGCAGCAGGTTGGCGCGGGCCCATGGTGTCGGCGCAAAATGGAGGTCCGCAATGCTACTGATGAAGCGCCGGTTGGCCTCCTCCGGAAATGGAGAATATTTATCTGAGGTGCGAAGCCCCGCTTCCACGTGAGCGATAGGCACTCTCTCGTAAAACGCGGCGAGGCTAGCGGCGAAAGCCGTCGTGGTGTCGCCTTGGACAACAACGCATTGCGGCTGTGCATCTCGGATCACGCTCGAGACTTCCGTCACGATTCGTGAGGTCACCTCGGCAAGGCTCTGCGCGGGTTTCATGAGGTTCAGGTCGTAATCGGGCGTAATGCCGAATACGTCTAGCACCTGATCTAGCATGGAACGGTGCTGTCCGGTTATGCAGACCTGGATATCCAAGGTCCGATCCGCTTTGGCAGCTGTGATGAGTGGGGCCAGCTTTATCGCTTCCGGTCTTGTACCTAAGACCGCGAGCATCTTCGGTCCAGAAGTAAGCATGAACAAATGTCCTTAATAGATTAATGAGTATGTATTATCTGGAGAGCGGTCTAAATAAAATCCGCACGAAATATTGGTAAATTCTTATCGGGCTAGTGAATTGTTGAATAGAGACGTCACCGTTAAAAGCATTATCTTCATATCTAGAAGTAATGACATGTTTTTAATGTAATAGAGGTCGAATTCGATTTTCTCGATGACCTCGTCCACGGTCGAAACGTAGCCCTGCTTAACCTGGGCCAATCCGGTCAGGCCCGGAGGTGCGTAATAGCGGAGCTTGTATTCGGGAATGGTGCTCTCGTAGCTGCTCGCCAAAGGCGCCCATTCTGGCCTAGGGCCGATAAGCGTCATCTGACCGAGCAAGATGTTCCAGAGCTGCGGCAGTTCGTCGAGGTGCGACTGCCGAAGGAAAGCGCCGAGTGGCGTGATCCTGTCGTCGTTGCGGCTTGTGGGCCGCGGCGGGCCGTCGGAAATGCGCATGCTCCGAAGCTTCAACGCGCAGAACGTCCGGCCTTTGAAGCCGACTCGGTCCTGCGCGAGAAAGACGGGACGGCCCATGGTCAGCGCCACGGCTGCTGCTGCGATGCCGATTAGCAGCAGACTGGCCGGTGCGGTGATGAGGACGAATGCAACATCCACGATGCGTCTGATGAGCAGGTAGCGCGTGCGGCGGCCAAGTGCTGCATCGAGTTGATCGCGATCGGCGAGATGGAGCGGCAAGCGCTCGCATTTGACGTGCCTTTGAAAATGCAGCGATGGGTCATGACGGTGCGCATGCCAAATGGACACAGTAACCCCCTGTCGAGAATCGCGGGCGAACTTTATTTTTAAGACCCCGGCGTTGCTCTGCGCGTAAATGAATTCTTAATATACATGTTGTAGAGAACGTAAACATATATCGCGAAGGTGTAGTACCTTTGAGTGGAGATATAGTACCTTCGCGATTGTAGTACTATCTCCCGGACTGCCGATCCGCCGATCTGATGCAAAGAAGTCGTGACGATTTGACGGATTAGCCAAGCGGCTGTCTTACCGACCGGCTCAAGACCAGCAGAGGGTCGGACGCCTGCAAAGAAGCAGGAGCCGCATTGTCTCCCGCAGTCAGTTTTGCGTGTTCAGATGATGTACGCGCCACGTGCTGTGTTGCAGCGCACCGGCAACGCCGACCTGAAGTGGCAATCTCTACGCGCACACGCTGATGCACCGCGAACAGGAGGGACTCACGCCCGACCACCGGCGCGGAGCAGTCATAAGACATCCGACACCGGCATTAGCCGCCATCATACTTCGCTTCGGACGCAAGTGGGGAACGGCCGGTCGGGAAAGCGCGCGGCTCTGGGCGGAATATAATGCGGGCGCCTGATTATCGATGGCACCCATGAGAGCTGCTCCCGCGTCTCGCAGTCAGGTGCGAGAACTCCGCGCTCGCATTCGCCGGTGCAAGTGAAGTCGACCATTGCGCCCACACCTCATTCATTGCATCGTTGCTTTATGGTGAAAGCTGCAGTGTGGTCGGGATGTCTGTCCTCTGTGTTCAGCAGCCAGCGAGGCTTAGGTGATGGCAATCTACTGGCTTCTGATAGGATTTTGCGCTGCCGGCGCACTGGCTGCAGGACTTCGCCTTCCGGCGATTGCCTGCGTGATTCTCGCCTCGCTCACCTTTTTCGCCAGTGCCTTGCTTGTCAACCGGCACGGCATCAGCATTGCGTTCATTGGTGCACCTGCCTTTTTCTTGATTTCTTTTTTCCTGGTCGGATGGGTCCTCAATGCAATGCGAAGAACCGACCGAAGCAACTAGAGCAATTCCAGGAAAAGTGCGTAGCGGTTTTCCGTCCGGAATTGCGGTAGGACAAGGAGTTGGAGCGTTTGCGGGAAAAGCGGGAAGGCTCCAACTCTCGCGCACGGAGCTTAGACAATGAGCGGAATGCCGGCTGCTGTTCGTAAGGGCATTCTGGCTCGTACTTGGGAGAGCGACTTCTTGCCACTCGCTCTTGTGGTCTTCTGTATGGGCATGAATTTCGCTCTGGCCCTCTTCAACAGTCTCGTGGCCAGCGTCCAGGAAATCCACGTGGTCGTCCTGCAGCTCTTCATGACGTTGTGCGCCGCCGGGCTCCTGGTGCTGCGGCGGCCCCGCGTGACGACCGATCAGGCGATGCTGTTCATCATGCTGGGGATATGCGTCTTCGTCTCGACTGTCTATCACCGGAGTACAGATTTCAAGATCTTGTACGACATGTCCGTAATTCCGCTCTTCGTCGTCCTGGGATCCACGATCAGAAAAATACCAAGATGGTTCGTGCATGCCTTATTCGTTGCCGTTTTGGCCACCACGGTGGTCGAAGCGGTGGCGCCGGACCTCTATGCCAGGGTCGTTAACCCTCTGAAATATTACGCCAACACCAGAAGTTGGGTCGCCGACAAGTTGGGGGACGACGCCGGCGACCCCGGTTTCTATTTCGGAGCCGAGCGAGGCGGGGGGATCCACCGTGCCAGCGGCCTCTTTCTCGAACCCCTTTCCACCGGCTATTTCGCTTGCATCGCCGCGATCTTCTACATCTATGAGTACAAGTATCAATTCGCCAAGAAGGTGCTTTCCCTTGCCGGCTGCGTCCTCATCATAATGTTGGCGGACGCCCGAGCGTCGTTGGGTGTGCTTTTCGTCATTGCTGCGGGTGCTCCGATACTTGCGCGCCTGCCGCGATTGGCGGGTCTGCTATTGCCGTTCCTCGTCTTTGCCGGAGGAGCGGTTGTGTATTATTCCGCGGTGGGTAGCCACCATATCGTGGACATGGCAACGCGCTTGTCCTGGACCTACGAAGAACTTAGGGCCGCAGATTTGTCGGCGCTTCTGCTTGGCGGCCTCGACCAAACCCATGCGAACGACAGCGCCATCCTCTACTTTGCAGACGTTGCCGGGATATTGGGTTACATCCTGTTAATGTACATATCTGCCGGCGTCGGATCGACTGGCGAGCGCCCGTTCATCACCAATGCAGCGCTGATATACCTGGTGAGCACCAGCCTATTCGGCCACGTTTTCGCTTCGATCAAGACCGGAGCACTTTTAGGCTTCCTCGTGGCGAGCCAAAAGCCGTCCGAAAACGAAAATCCTGCAGCTCGACCCCATGGACGGGACCCCAGGAGCAAGGATTTTCGTCCTAGTTGCCCATCCACCGTGAGCCAGACTCGGACTATTGACCAGAAACGATGACCAGACAGCTGCGGCTGCTTCGATGAGGCCCTTTGGAGGCTGCATAAAGGCTACGCAATAATTTGGCGCACTATACTATTCAATTCATGATCACCTGCGAAATTGCGGTGCTTACACCAGGACCAGTTCCCTTTGTACAAGCAGCCAATCCCTCTTAGCTATCGGGGGACGGGAAAAGCTCGGTTTTCATGGTGAAGTGATACGCCACGAGTCCTATCCACTCATGGGCAGCGACATCCGCAAGATATAACCCCATCGAGAGCGAACTAGTCGGATGCTGTCGGTCAGATTCTCGCGCTTGATAGCCCACCGGGTATGGGATGATTGGAAATCCGGCCGCGCGAAAGCAGGCGACTGACCTCGGCATGTGAAAAGCGGATGTGACGAGTAGCCACGTTTCGCCCGGTTTGGGACGTGCAACGGCTTTGCTCTCCAGAGCATTCTCGCAAGTATTTCGCGAGCGTTCTTCGAGCTCGATCCGCTTGTACGGCACACCAATCCCCACCAGAAGATCTCGCGCTACTGCAGCCTCTGATTTTCCTTCATAAGAGAGCAAATCGGCACTCCCGCCTGAAAGCAGAATTCTGGCCGAGGGGTGAAGTAGGCTCAGCTCGGCCGTCTTGGTAAGACGCTCCCCTGCGTTGCTCAGGGCAACCGTGTGGCGTTCGGTAGAGACGTCGGTATTGATTTCGCCGCCGAGAACAACAATACCCGCCACATGGCCCGAGGCCTCGGGCAACGGGAACCGGTCCTCCAGTATTAGAAGACCCGCACTACCAACCGGAAACCAGCCAACGATCAGCAACAATAAAGTCGACGCGATCAGAAGCACTAGCCCTCCTTTCCTCCGACGCAGTGCCAAGGCGATAAGTCCTGCTCCGGCCGTCAAGCCAATGAGGTTGGAAAGCACCAGAAATGCTGCCAAAAGTTTCGAAACAACAAAGAACATATGCCACTCCTGATTACGCCTTGGGCATATCCCCACAAGCCGTTTTCATCGACCAAGCGCCGTGATCTGCGCCGGCGGTCAGCGCCTCGACCATCGGCGCCACCTTGATCTGGTGCATTCGATCGCTCCCTGGAGAACCGCGGTCTCTATGTCTGGGCGCCATTGAGGTCAGGATCGCTTTCGCAGGAGCGGCCCAAACAGTTTCAGCACTTGCGACACGGAGATGGCGATTTGCTGCCCCGACGAACCGCTTAGAAATGCTTCAGCGCTAAATTATGCGATTACGAATTCACAAACGGCGAGATCAATGATCTCAAAGCTGAGCGGTCGAAGAGCCCTAGCTTTAGGAATATGTTATGGAGGTGGACCTTGACCGTTCCTTCGGTGATGTTCAGGGCTTCCGCAATCTCCTTGTTGGACATGCGCTTTGCCGCCCTCATCGCGATATCCGTTTCCCTGGGGCTCAATGACGCAAGCACTTGACCCATCTGGTCACGTCGCTGTCGTTGCCGGTCGACCGCCACCGCGATGCTGGCATCAGGGAAGCAGCGGCTTCCGGCCGCCACTCGATGGATGCAGTCGAGGAGGTTTTCCGGGGCGGATCGCTTGAACATGATACCGTCGACGTCGAGCGATATTGCTTCGCAGATCTCCTCGTCCTTCAGTTCGGCCGTGAAGAGGATGACCCGTACCGGCAGCATCCGGCTGCGAACCTCTTCGAGGAATTTCAGGCCGGAAAGGCCCGGCATCCTGACATCGACCAGTGCCACATCCGGCGCCTCAATCTCCAAGGCGGAGATTGCCGCAAGCCCGTCGTCGACGAAATGGAGTGGGCGCAGGTTCTTGTCGCCGGCGATCAATCCCTTGAGCGCATCTAAGACCAGCGGATGGTCGTCAGCTAGCAGGACCGTTGTCTTCCCAGTCTCCATCAGCGCAGTCTTCCCCATCGCAGTCTCGCTCATTCGAGAGCGCCCCTAATCGTGACCGCTAGTCCCCGAGCCGAATTGGTGAGCGAAAGCCTCCAGCCGAGTGCCAGTACGCGCCGGCGCAGAGAGGCAGATCCGATCTTCTCGACAAATATCGCCTCGTGTTCGAAGGTGCCCGGCGGTTCTTGCAGCCCTACCCCGTTATCCCGGATGGTCAACGCAAACAGCGTGCGAGTGCTTTCCAGGTGAACTTCAAAGCGGGCCGCGCAGCCATGTCGAACGCCATTGGCGATCGTCTCGGAGATCAGCATGAGGAGACCCTTCAGTGTCTTCTCCGACACAATGAGATCGACGGGTCTTACTGACAGCGAGGTCGTACAGGCCCATTGTGCCTCCATCTCAACGAGCACTTTGTGCAGAGGGGCGGCAACGCGGCAGCTCTTTTGCGCTAACTGCTCGCCGGTGGCCTCTCGCACCAGCACGCGAAGTTTATCCTGCTGCTCGCCGATAATGGCGCGTATTTGGGTGAGCCGTTCCGCCGCGGCGCCATCGTTTTCCTTTGCAGCTCCTGCTAGTTGTATCGACACGGCCGCCATGCTTTGGAGTAGGTCGTCGTGGATATCCCGTGCAAGCCTTTCGCGTTCCTCCGCTTTCGCGGCTTCGATAAGCCGCTCCCTCAGATCATGCTCAGCAATCTCGTAACCGATCCGTGCAGCCGCGACGTCGGCAAGCGGGAGCAGGTCCTCACCGGTTTCCGCGCAATCGAAGAAGAGCACGAAGCCCTCCGCCGAGCCGCCTGGGAGCGGGGCCATGATCATGCTCCCCGCCTTGCGGGGAACGAGCCAATCCGGCAGGTGTGGCGAGCTGCCACGCCAGAATTCTGCCCCTCCAGAGACTCTTCCGGTCACTTGCGGCAGCTTGTTCGCGCTCTCGCCACAGCTAACGAGACCACGCTCGATCTCCACGATCTTGAGGAGCGGGCTCGATTCTTCGTGCCACACGGCCATCGCCCGCGTGGCTCTGGTGATCGCCACCGCACGGCGAAGAACGGAGGCTATCGAGGTATCGCTGCCGAGGCGCGCCTGCGCCGACGAGCCTGCGAGGCTCGCAACGCCGAGCCGCATGCGCTCGATGATGAATCCGAAATAGGCGAACAGAACGCCCGCCACGACCAGATAGACGCTGCGCATGACGACGCGGTTAAGGTCATCCATGACGTCGTCGGCCAGGGCTGCCAATATGCCGTAAATGCCAACTGTCGCGAGCGTCGTGAATGCAGCACCGCGCCAGCCCCAGCGAATGGTCGCCGCAAACAGCGCAAAGGTTAGAAGGACGAAAAAGGGACTTGTGGGTCCATCAGTCAGAAAGAGGACCACTCCAAAGGTGAGGATATCGACGCCATGGACGAGATACGCGGCGGGATGGCTCAAGGCGAAACGCTCGAGCGCTGCCGCCAACAAGCCGGAATAGACGACGAACGTCGCAAGGATAAAGTAAGCGATCTCGCTGCTTCGCATCGGTTGGGTGGGGTCCAGATAGATCGCAAGCAATGCGAACAGCGCCAATACGAGTCGTGAATGGGCGACCAGTCTCAAGGCGCTGATAGCCCTCAGCCAACGGAGCGATGACGCGTGGTCCAGGTATTCGCGAACCTGGTTGGTGACTGGAGCGTCATTGAAATCTTGTGAGCATGGCACTGGAAAATCCATCCCCCTCACGGGAGCTAAAAAGCTATTCTTCTAAACAGAGTCGTAGTATCGAAAATCTTACGGTTAAGAGTATTCCTCATTTAGTCTGCAAAAATCTTTGATCCTTCATTCTTTGATGCCTAGCTACATCAATAGCATGGGCAAATTGCAATCAATTTGCAAAGCGCATTATATCTCCGAAGGCAACAGAAGCAACGTCTGATTTAAAGCAAAGTTCGTTACGCAATGTGAACGCGTACACGGAGCAGAGCAATCCATGGCAGCTCTTGGCGCGAGGCCGCCGTCAAAATTGCTTTAAAATACATTTCCGTCTCTCCAATGAGGCGCTTTAAACTCTCACAGCGGGTGCCCCTATACCGTGCAGACAAGCTAATACCTCTTTTGAGTGAGCCTCGTCGTTAGCTTGCGATCCAGAAAGTTTTCTCGGAGTACATTTCTTGCTACGGCAGTCGTTTCATTCTTAAATTCCAAGCTCGGAAGGTCGCTCTGAGCCAGCCATACCGGCCATGCTCACTATTCTCGCGCAACCCCCTTGGCCGACGGTGGAAGACCGGCTGCATGTGCCGTCGCCTTCGACTTGGCGAAGAAGCTTGGCGTCACTGTGCGGATTAACGTTGTCGCCAAGGCTACGGCCAACCTGATGGACACCGCCGTCGCTTCGAGGAAGACCAGTTCCGAATGGCGGTGTATACGTTTGGTCAGAAGGCTGAGGACACAAAACTTCTTGAGGTGTCGGCGTTGTCGGCCGAACGTGGCACAAGCCAAGAAAAAGGCCGCCTTGATCGAACTCATGTCCATTCCCCAACAGGGCTATGACAATGATCAGCAGACCGATTTCGATCGCGCCTTGTCGCACCTGGTATGACGGTTATCCGATCGACATAATTTCTGGCTCGGTGTTTTCCTCATCTGGGCTGCATTCCGACGTTGCGCCGAACTGCAATGCTCAAATTGCCGGCAGTAAGCACTTCCTCCTCTTCCCGCCGTCACAGGCGAAACGACTCTATCAGATCCCAGGCCGCACGAATTGTCGATTCGATCCGAATATGCCCGACTATGAGCGTTTCCCCGAGGCAAGAAAAGCCTCTGGATTCGAAGTCTACTTGAAGCCGGGCGAGGCCCTGTACATACCCGTTGGTTGGTTCACCAGGTCACTGTGGTCAGTGGAATGTCCATCAACGTGAACTTCTTCTGGCAGCGGCAGTTTCTCCAAGGCTTGGCTACTCCGCCACTGTGGAGAATCCTTCTTCGGCGAGCGTCGGCTCGAATGCGGCGAATTCTAGAAGCCCTCGCCCGCGGGCGCGGTCGGATCCTCCTTGTTCCAAGGTAAGCGGCAACGAGGCCCGGTTGGAGGGTCTGCGGTCGGATATCGGTAGCTGACGTTGTGAGCCGAAGTGAGCTTCTATGTCTGCGTCCAGTTCTGAAACCAGAACCTTTCATATGATCGAAGCTGTTGCCGACCGCCTTCAGCGTGCGCCGCGGCAGCTTCGCCGGCGTTCGTCACGATGTCCAAATGACCGTGTATCCCGGGGCACTGCATGCCTTTGACAATCCGCGCAGCCGGAGCGCGTTGCCGATCCAACTGGCAGACTTCGCGAAACTGCCTGCGCCAGGCGGAAGACGCACAGCATTGTCAATGCCCCGACGGGAAAACGCTTTACCTATGCCTTCGGGAGCGAGTTCGCTGCCCTCATGATTTGAAGGCCATACCACGCGGGCGCGAGGCGCATTAACGATCTCGGCTTTCGCCTGCCCCTTCTTCTCCTTCGAGCTCCTTTTCCGCCTGTTGCCAGTGGCGCTCATGCTCTCCGTCGGGGCGTCCCTCGCGGTGCCAGATTTCGTAGGCGCGCCTGCGAATACGCTCTTCCTTGCTGCCGGTGCTTCTATCCGGCGTTTTCGTGCCATTGTTTTCGTGCCTCTCCAGCTCGCGTTCAACCGTCTCCCTGGAGCCTTCGACCGGATCTTCGTTCCTCTCTTTGCCAACCATCGATTTCTCCCTTAGTATTTGGGTGCGCGTACAAAATTGACGGGCAGAGTTGCATAGCGCTGACGAGTCGATCCTGGCCGGTGCTGGGGAGCCGCGTCAAGCGGCATCGGTCCGACGCCCCGTCTCTGAATAGGCAAGCCAGCCAAACAGACCAGCAATGCCGATCATTGCGATCCAGCCGACTATCATACGCGTCTGTGTCTGTGCCGTCGGCATCTGTAGCTGCTCGACCTTCGGCCACATGACATGGATGTACCCATCCGGCTCGGCCGTGAGCGTCTTGTCCTCGGTATCGACCTCGAGCATTATTCCCGGCATCGGCCGATCGCCGCTGCTTACCATAACATGCACAGGCGCCATCGCAGCGATGACTTGCCCGTCGCGCTTTACGGTTCCCCAGCCCCAAAGCGCGATCTCCGGCTTCATCGTCGGCAATTTGGCCGTGCCGATGCCGGTGTCACCGTGCATTTCATGATCGTAGACCACCCCTGACCAGGTGGTGTATTGCCCGAGCGGATGCCGAGGCATGGGCTTGTCAACCGTAATCTCGTAACGCGCGCCGCCTGACGTGAAGGTCGCGGCCACGCGCATTCCGTCTGTGTTTTGCACGTGCGACCATCGATTGCCCATTTCGGATGTCTCAATGCGGATGTCGCCGGTGATCGGCTGTGTCCTCTGCATATTGGTTGGATCCGGGCCGATGACGCGCATGCCCTGACCGGATGCGCGGGCGCTCGCGAGCAAGGCATTGGTGCCTTTCTCAACCGGCAGGGTCTGAGCGAAGACCGGATCAAAGGCGACGGCAACGAACAGCAGGACCATTGCCACTCCGGTCCATTCGAGCTTGCGGCGCCGCTTCATCAAATATCCGCCTAGCCACCACCCGACGAGGGCAGAGACGAATGCACCGGGAAATGACCGCCACCAGAGATCCTCGTATCCGGAATAGACGGGGGGCCGAAGCGGCAAGCCTCGCGGACCGAGATACATGTTGTAGGCGGTCCAGACCAGCGCGAGCATCAGTGAGCCGACGATCCAACCGGTTCTGCCGACGCCCGCATAGGCGCTCCAAGCACAGACGAAGACAAAGCTGATCAGTATGTGCTGGACGAAAAAGGTGATGCCGGGGAAATCACGCAGCAGGACCAGTTGTGTCAGCACCCCGTCGACAACGACGATCAACACGGTTGTGAGGAGCCCATAAACCGCGAAATGCCAGGTTCCGGCGCGCTCGATCTGCTGTGCTGGATGGTTGCGCCGCCAGAGCCAAAGCGCCAGCAGATAGCCGGTAAAGATCGCCAGGAAGTGCGCGGGCACCCCGGTCACCCAGAGATGATCGAAATCAAGCCACTCCGGCTCCTGAGGCAATCCCACAGGTGCTAACCATTGGTAGTAGATTTCCAGAATTGCGGTGTGCACTGCGGTGAGGACCAGACCCGGAATCATGCCGATGCCGAGAAGGGCGGTGCCAAACAGGAAGACGCTGGTGATCAAAAAGGATTTGGTTATCCAGTAGGTCCAGTAGGGGTCGTTGTCCCAAAAGAGCCCGTGGGCAATGACAGCATCGATGAAGATCGCGGAGAGGCTGACAAGAACGGCAAACTTGACTGTGTCCTTGGCGAGTAGAAACATCGTCGCCACTCCTGTAAGAACTTCGACAACCGCCGCTTGTTCATCTAATCGTTCAGCCGCAGCTTTGTTCCTCGCAACGCATCTGCATGAGCCCACGGTTGGGGTGGTCAGGTCTGCTCGCCGCAACAGGCGAATGGCTGAGACCGATGTGGCTGCACACATGAGCGGCTGGCCGAGAAACAGGACCCCGAAGGTGGCGTGCGTCCTGCAGCCACATTTTGATGTATAATCGTTTTCACCAGCGGCTATTGGTAAGGGCGCCGCTGGCTGAAAGACGGCGGCTTTCGCCCCAGCACGGGAGGCGCTGCATGTCTGGTTTCGGCGACTTTCACCAGCTACCTCTCAAACCAGAGGACCTCTCTACGCTTCAGCGCATTTTCGACGCGGAGGTGGACGCGAGGCACCTCCCCGTCGGTAGCGAACAAGCGGAGAATCTTGCGCGTAAGCTTATAGAATTATTCCAATCGGGCATCAGAGGAGAGGACGCCCTGCGGGAATGCATGAAGGCGGCATAGTTCGCCAGTCCCTGTGACGAACCGCGCCCCACGTCGGCAGCCACTGCCGACGTGGGGCCTAGCCGCGTCGGTGCACCTCAGGTGCGCTTGATCGCGCCGTTCGTTCCCTTCCGGGTAGAATCCGCCGCTCGAGGCGCCGCCCTTGTCGCTCAGATAGACGATCCGAAGCACTTGCTGCGGTGTGCGACGGAAGGCTATTGCATCTTTCGTCGAGGGCACGAAGTTCGCTGTGCTTCTACCTGGATGCGCTGGTCCTTGTCTTCCGAACCATCCACTTGTTACGAGCGTCTGAGAGCGCTTGGCAGACTCCCAAGCTTTGTCGCCCATCCTCTGGAGCTGAGAGCACGCCATGCCCATGTGGTAGGTTTCGACCCTAAGGATGCCGGCTGCCACGCCTCGAGGTGCTCCTTCTTTTGAATGAGCCCGAGCAGGCGACGCGCCAAAGATGCCCGTGGCCATGTTGGGCGAGTGATTCCCTATGGCCGAGCAAAAATCATCGGCATGGGGGTGGCCCGGTGGACCATTCCCCAGGTTCTTGCCCTAAGTTACGGCACTTATATTTATCACAGATCGAGAGCGAGAATCATCATCCGGCCGCAGGGAGTGCGCGGCGCTTAGGGCGCTGGCGCTCCCGATTGTCTGGCGTTCAGGAGTTGCGAGATGGCCGTCACCAACTGTGCCATGGCGAAGGGCTTTTCGAGCATGATGCTGTTCGGAACGCCTTTAGACGCCCACTCGGGAGCGCTGTCGCCACTCACATAGACGACCGCGATCAACGGATCGATCTCTCGGGCGGCCCGCGCGATATCCCAGCCATCCAGACGATCGCCGAGTCTGATGTCGGTGACTATCCCCTGGATTGACAAATCGGCGGACCTCAACCGTTCTATCGCGTTGCCGCCGCTCGCTACTGCTACGACCGTAAACCCCGCCTCGATCAGTGCGCCCTCGAAATCGATCAGCAGTAATGCCTCATCTTCGGCCACCAATATACAGACCGGTTCCACGTGGTATCCCCAACTTCTTCGCTGAGGATAGGAACGCAGCAAAGCAGAGAGCGTTCCTGAACACTTAGGGGAACCGATTTACTCCCGACTGCCAAAGCCTTCCTTGGGAGCCGTTCTTCACGAGCCGCGTGCCGGCCTTGGTGCGAGGATGTTCCCGTTCTGGGCTAAATGGATCGAATAATGTCGACTGGAATGACCTACCGCCTTTGGCGGAGCGAAGCAGGCGAAGGCCTGAACGCGCTTTCCATTGCGTCGAAGAGAAGGCCGAAGCCTGTGGGAAACGGGAGTGATGCGGCTGCCGCGTCTCGCCGCCATCGCCAAACACTTAACTTGCTCGCAGCTATGCGTGGTTAGCGACTTTCGCTCGTGCTGGTGGTCACAGCCCCGAGCGCTGGTTCCGCTGGCGTCATGCGTTTCGCGAGCCGGATCAGATCGCGCACAGTGTCGTGTGGCAGACATTCAACAAGCTTCGTCAGCGTCCGGCGATCCTCTGCTTCTTCAGCCGTCTTGCCCCACAAGTGCGGCGCTGTGTCATAGATGATATCGAGAGGCATAAAGCCCATGATCTCACAGAGATGAATCAGGCGCGGGATCGACATTCGAGCTTCTGAGCCCCGCTCGTACCTCCCGTAAACAAAAGATTTGCAGGACTGTGTTGTCGATCCAGGCTCACGATCATCTTCTCAGCCATTGTTTGCCGCTGTCACGAATGCCGCAAGTTCTTCTCCGTAGCGCACTGACTCCTCGTAAAAGGGGCTGTGTCCGCTCTCGGAGAAGAGTGACAGCCGGCTGTTTGCGTGAATGGACTTAATCCGTTCCGACATCGCGACGCGAACCAGCCGGTCGTGGACGCCATGCGTTAGCAGGATCGGGCCGGCATAGGCTTTGAAGACGGGCTCGAGATCGGATGTCTGCGTTTTGATGAAACCCTCGTTCACCGCGCGCGCTGTCATACCGTTGATGACCAGCATGCGTTGCATCTCCACCGGGGTCGGCGGCTGGTGGAAGCAAGCGGCGAGGAAGTCAGCCGTGGCGGCGACGCGTTCTTTCAGATCGAGCGAGGTGCACCTGCGCGTGAAGGTCGCCGCCTCGTCGGTGAGGAGATCCTGAGACAACTTGGTCACCGCGTCGACCAGATTGACGCCGGCAATTGCCGCACCTCCGTATTTGCGCAAATAGGCGCCGACCACGAAACCACCGAGCGACCATCCGACCAGCACCGGCCGGCGAAGCCTCGCGCCGGCGATCACGGCGGCAACGTCGTCTGCCCATCGATCCGCATCGGAATAGGCGTCGAACGAGGTCGGCTTGTCGGAATCGCCATGGCCACGCAGATCGAAGCCGACCACGCGAAACCCCGCCAGAGCAGGATCGGCGAACTGCTTCTGCCAACTCAAACGGCTCTGACGCAGACCGTGGATGAACAGGATCTCGGGCGCTTGGCTGTCTCCCTGCGCCTCACCTGTCAACGTCACGCCATCCGCCGAGCGGACGACAAATGGCTCACGCGTAGCCGCAGGTACTCCATCCATGGATGAGCCGGGAGCAGCGTTGCGCGTAGATGCCGCATGAGCTTGAGGCACCGCGTAGGCAGCCTCGACGGCCAGGGTAGCAATGGCCGCTGCGCCGGCGAGGAAGGTGCGTCTTGAGTGGTTCATGCCTATTGCTCCATGTTATTTAGCGAGCGCTATTCAACCTATTTGACTTGGCATGTCAAGTGTTGTTTAGTGATCACTATGGAACGGGATGCAAAATCGCGCGGAGGGCGCCCCTGGAGTTTTGATCGGGAAAAGGCGGTCGAGACCGCGATGAGGCTGTTCTGGCGTCACGGCTATGAAGGGGTGTCGATCGGCGACCTCACGAAGGAGATCGGGATAGCGCCGCCAAGCCTCTACGCTGCATTTGGCAGCAAGGCGGAGCTCTATCGGGAAGCGGTTACCCGCTATGAAGAGACGTTCGGATGCCTCGAAGTGGCGTCTGTCATATCTGCAGGGTCGCTATCGGAGGCGGTGCGAGTACTGCTCGAAGGAGCCGTGAGAGCCGTAACAAACCCCCACCTTGAGCGTGGCTGTATGATCTCAAGCGGCATGATTGCATGTCACCCTGAGCATACGTCGCTCGCCCGCGACGCGGCCGCGCGGCGTGATGCTATGCGCGAGCGGATCGCGGAAGCGCTCCAGTCCTTTGCCGGCGGAGACGAGGCTCGGCGTTTGGCGCGCCACCTGACTGCCGTCATGCAGGGGATTTCAATCCAGGCGCGGGACGGTAGCGAACCGACAGAGCTGCAGGAGATCGTTGAAGACGTGGTGGCTGGCGTCGCAGCACGGCCTCCCACAGACTAGCGAAAACATTCCTCCTAAGGATGAGCGGAAACATTGATAGCGCGCGAAGCGTAGCCGAGCCCGCAAATCGACACGGCTGGCGGAGCACAAGGTCTCGGAGCGCCCGACGGCGACGGCCTGAGGTGGCGGGTTCAGGCTCGGCATGATGGGTACTCGAACCCGATCCGCCACGGCGCTGGAGGTCCAAGAGCGAGCGCCGGGCATTTCGGACGATCGCAAACAAATGCCGTACCGCCGAGAATGGGTGGCGTGCTTCCAAGTGCTTATCGAAAACCCGAGTTGATGGTGCAGACATGAGATGGTGGAATGGGGTGGCGCACCGTTCCAGTGACGCGCGCCCCTAGCGGACCCTGGCGACGCCTCTGGCACCTGTAGACCTGTAGACCTGTAGACCTGTAGGAGCAAAGGCATGACACCCGACCAGATCGATCAGACCCTGCAAAAGCTGGCCGAGGGCTTCCGCACCTGGCCGCGCGCACCGATCCTGCATTGGCCCGACGAGGAGGGCCTGGACTATGAGGAGGTGTTCTTCCCTTCCGAAGACGGCGTTCCGCTCGAAGGCTGGTTCATCCCGCGCCCAGGCTCGGATAAGCTCCTCATCGCCAACCATCCGCGCTGGTTCACTCGTGCGGGCCTGCCTTCCCACCTCGAGCCGTGGAAGTCTTTCGGCGCTTCGGCCGGCAACGATTTCGAGGTGAATTTCGTGCCGGATTACAAGATCCTTCACGACGCGGGCTACAATGTGCTGACTTATGACCTGCGCAATTTCGGGCAGAGCGGCGCAGCGAACGGCGGGGTCTTTTCGGCTGGTCGTTACGAGTCGCGCGATGTCATCGGCTCGCTGAACTATGTGCGCAGCCGGGCGGACACGCGCGATATGACGATCGGCCTCTTCAGCCGCTGCGTCGGCTGCAACGCCACGATGTTCGCGATGACGCGGCGGCCCGAAGCCTTCGACGGGGTGCGCTGCATGGTCTCGCCGCAGCCATTGTCGAGCGGCGCCGCGCTTCGGCGGGCACTCGAGCGTTTCGAGATTCCGGCCCACTACATCGAGGACCTGAACGAACGCATCCGGCTGCAGACCAGCTTCACGATCGACCAGTTCTCCCCGATCCCTTGGGCCCGGAGTGTGATGATTCCGACCTTCCTATATCAGGTCCGCGACGATCTCTATACCACGCCGGATGACATTCAGGCGATGTACGACAACATGCCCGGAGCGGATAAAGAGCTGCACTGGATCGAGGATACGACGCGACGATGGGACGGCTATACCTATTTCCAGCGCGAGCCGGCGCAGATGCTGGAATGGTTTGCCCGGTTCATGACTTGAAGCGCCACAACGGCCCGTTCGCCGACGCGTTCAGGAGCTTGAAAGAGTTTACATGCGCGCAGCAAGAGGAACCGCTGAAGATGCCGCGTGCCGGGCGGTCCGGCTTTTACGTTTCGGCCAGCGTGAGCGTCGGCTCCGCTGCCGCATGGCTGTTCGACATTTCTTCGCCGGGCGCGACCCGCCCATAGGAGTCGCGGAGACCTCTGCCGCGCGCGTGCTGGCGCGGCGAGCAGCCCATCACCCGCTTGAACGCCGTGCTGAACGCGCTTTCGGATTCATAGCCGAGCGAGAGAGCGATCACGGAAACGGAATCGGCGCTGTTCTCCAGCCGATCCGCCGCCAGCAACATCCGCCAGCGCGCCAGATACTCCATCGGTGTTTGCCCCACCGTCTCCCTGAACCTGGCGGCAAAGCTCGATCGCGACATGCAGGCGCGCTCCGCCAGCGCCTGCAGGGTCCAGCGATGCGCCGGATCTTCATGCATCGCCCCGATCGCCGCACTCATCTGTTTGTCGGCCAGCGCATGGAACCAGCCGACGCCGGCCGGCGCTCCTTCCGCAAGATAGGCCCGGAGCGCCTGGATCAGCATCATATGGGCAAGATGCTGCGCGATCAGCGCGCCACCCGGCCGCTGCGCGTGAAGCTCATGCATCATCTGTGCCACCGACCAGCGCAGCGCCGTCTGGTCCGGCTCCCTATGGATATGCACGATCGGCGGCAGCGTGCGCAGCAGCCCGGCCACGTGCGGGCCGCTGACGGCAAATCGGCTGCCAACAAGGAAGAAATCACCCCCGCCATTGTAGGTGACAACGCCGCCCGGCCGAGCGGGCGGGAAGACCGTGCTTGAATCGACAGGCTCCAGCGCGGCATCGCTGGCGAGACCAAAGGGCCGGCCGCTCGGCAGCACGAAGCATTCACCCGCCCGCAAGCGAACGGGCTCGGATACATCCTCGACAGTGAGCCAGCATTCGCCCGAAGCGACCGCGTAGCATTTGATGCGTCCTTGCTGGTCGGTGAAGCGGATCGCCCAATCGCCGCCTGCATCGAAGCCCGCGGACACATAGCTGCGCGGCTTCAGCAGCGACAGGATGTCAGAGAGCGGGTCCATTGGCATCTTGGACGATCCAGCAAAAAACGCGTACTGCGCAGCATAGATCGTATTCTCTCGCTCGCCTATCCCTTGTCAACCAAGCCGCCCGGGTGGCGGATCCATCAGCCAAGCGAAAGAAGCTACCATGATCGTCATCACCGCTCCCACCGGCCAGATCGGGCGCCAGCTCGTCGAGATCATCGTCGGCAGCGGCGAACCGGTCCGCTTGATCACGCGCGAGCCTTCACGCCTTCCGGCGCGCATTCGCGAGCAAGTCGACGTCGTGCAGGGTTCGCACGGGGATCGCGAAGTCGTGTCGAGGGCATTCGCGGGCGCCGACGCCCTGTTCTGGCTCGTTCCTCCCGACCCAACGGCGCAGAGCCTCGAGTCCGCCTATCTTGGTTTCAGCGCCCCGGCCTGCGAGGCGATCGAGCGCTGCGGCGTGCGGCATGTGGTCGGTGTCTCGGCGCTGGGCCGCGGGACCGCGCTCGCCAGCCGCGCCGGGCTGGTCACAGCCTCGCTGGCTATGGACGATATGATAGCCAACACAGGCGTCTCCTACCGCGCGCTGGCGAACCCCTCGTTCATGGATAATCTCTTGCGCCAAGTGCCATCGATCTGCGGCGAGGGGCTGTTCCGCCTACCCCTCGACGGCGACCGCAAGCATCCTACCTGTGCCACGCGCGACATCGCCGCCGCCGCCGCGAAGCTGTTGCTCGACCGATCCTGGAGCGGGCGCGCCGACGTGCCGGTGCTCGGCCCGGAGGACCTCTCCTGCAACGATATGGCTGCGATCCTCACCGAAGTGTTGGGGTGGCCGGTGCGGTTCCAGCAGGTCCCGCTCAAGGCGTTCGAGGATGGGCTTGGCGCACGCGGGATGTCGCCGGCGTTCGCCCGAGGCTATGCAGAGATGTTTGCGGCCAAGGATTCCGGCCTGGACGATGCCGAGCCGCGCACGCCCGCGAATTCGACGCCGATCAGCTTCCGGCATTGGTGCGAGAGCGTGCTCAAGCCGGCGATCCTCGGCACGCGCGACCAGCCCGCCGCCGCCCGGCAGGAGCGATGATCCATGCAAGTCACCGGCATCGCCACCCTGATCACCGGCGGCACGAGCGGCATCGGCGGCGGCCTGGCAGAGGCTTCCACCGACGCGGCAACCTAGTCGTCGTCATCGCCGGCCGGCGCCAGGAATTGCTTGATGAGATCACCGTGGCGCATCCGGGATTTGCGGACCCAATTGCCAATAGCGACCATTTCATTGCAGCCGCGCACACGGAACGCACTTCTGAGGCGCAACTGGGGCCGGCTGCACTCTAATAGCTTCGCTCGAGACCTGAATAGGAGAATGCGCCAGAAATGGTCCTTGCCTCTAGCGAGATGCGGATGTGCATGCGCTCTGATCGTTTCGTGGGCGGCACTGCATCGATCGGCGCTACTGCTTAAGTTCGGCTCGGCAGGTGGCATCGAACTGTTCCGCCAACTCGGCGAGTGTGACCTCACCCAACCTGCTGATCAGCAGCCGCTCGGCTCGACTAAGCGCATCCGCGACTGCACTGTTGACGACGCGTTCGACCGCGCAGGATGGATTGGCGTTGTCGAGGCCAATCGCGAAGATATGACGGCCGCCGACCGCCCGATGAATGTCCAGCAAGGTCGTTCTGTTGAGGTCGCAGGCAATCTTCCAGCCGCCCCCCTGTCCAGTGACAGATTGAACATAGCCGTTGGCGCGCAAGCCAGCCATGGTCCGACGAACGACAACGGCGTTCGTCTGAAGCATTCCGGCGATCTGCTCGGATGTGTAAGGCCGATCATGGCGTGCCATGTGCAGCAGGACGTGGAGCATGCGGGATAAGCGGCTGTCGGTTCTCATGACACTCTTTGTGAAATGTCAGGCGAGCCGGTATTCTCCTGATTGGCCATTCGCCGCTCTATTTCTTTCTCCAGCAGATACATGACGACATGCGGGCCAACATTGGTGCCGGCAGCAGATGCATGAGCGAGATGAGCGGCGGGATCGGCAGCGTTTCCGACCGCAAAAATCCCTGGTCTGCTTGTCCGCCCGGCGCTGTCGACCCGCGCCAATCCCATTTCGTCGACTTCGCACAAGCTTGCGGCGACTTCTGAGGTCGCTACCATGTCAGCGGCAATCCACGCGGCGTCGCAAGCGATCGATTTCCCCTTGCGGGTCATGAGCGCTTCAAGTCGCTCGCCTCCGTGAACCAAGCCCGTCACCTCGTCGGCAATCACCTCGATCTCCAAAAGTCGCAGGCGATAGAGATCGACGTCGGTGAACGCATGCTCCGAAACCACCGTCACATCGCGAGACCACATCCAAACCCATGATGCCATGTGGAGCAGCCTCTTCGGCACTCCGAAGACCAGGAAACGCTTTCCCCGCACCTCATAGCCGTCGAAGCATGGACAGACGCGAAGATCTCGGCCCCAGGCCTTGGGTAATCCCGAAAGCGGAGGCAGCTTGTCGATCAGCCCGGTTGCAAGAACAACGGTGCGAGCCATCGTTACCGAATGGCCGTGATACACCTCGAAAAGTCCGTCGGCGCGTGGCGTTACGGACGTCACCCGCTGGCGTTTGATCTCGACCCCGTATTTTTGAACCTCGGCGCGGGCTCGGGAAAGCAGCTCCTGGGGCGGCAACCCATCGAAGCCGAGATGTTCGCGGACTTCCTCAACGCTTTCGATGCGGGTTGGGCCACCATCGAACACGACCGTCGCTTGGGCTGCTCTGCCGAGAAACAAGGCGGCGCTCAGGCCTGCGACACCCGCGCCGACGATTGCCGCGTCCACGATACGTTCCACACCACTATCTCGCTCTGAATTTCGTTGGAGCCGCGAGCATACAGCGTGCAGCAGATATTGCAACTTCAATTGTTACGATCTGAAATCGGGAACTTCCCGAGTCCCACCGTGGCGCTCACGCGCCGGCCGAACTTCCGCCTTGTCGGCAAGTGTGGTTGATGCCCGCGCCTGGAAAGTGCATCACGCCCTTGGGTACGATCTCCAGGATCTCTTCGTTGCGCTTATGCGGCGATTACCGCGCTGCACTGGAAAGGACCTCCCCGATGACGTGGTAGACCGGAAGGCCGGCCTCAAGCTCGATTGCCTGGTTCTTGTCCTTTGGCCGCGCTCGCAGGAGAGGTCACATCGACCTAAGCCGGCCGAAATCTGGTGACGCGCACTGACGTCGTTTATTTAGGACAGGCCGCGTCCCTCAATCCTCTGGCGCGATCGGCCTGGGCGAGTCCCAAAGGACCGACAGACACATTCTCGCACGCCGCGATGGGTGCGACCCTTTAGCAGACTGACCTCAATGCGAGCTCTGCCGTGCGTCATAGTTTTGCTGGGCTTCTTCGATCTGGTGCAAATGATCAATCGCCCAATCGTAGACCGCCGCGAATGGAACCTGCAGCGTGCGGCCGAGGTCGGTGATCGAGTATTCGACGGCGACTGGCGAGGTAGCAAGCACCTTGCGCGCGATCAGGCCGTTGCGTTCGAGCCGCCGCAGCGCCTGCGTCAGCGCTTTGTGGGTGATCCCCTCCAGCCGGCGCATGAACGCGTTGAAACGGGTTGGGCGCTCCGCGAGGATCGTCAAGATCATGACCGCCCATTTGTTGGCGACCTGGTCGAAGAACGAACGCGCGGCGCAGTCCGCGAAATACACCGCATCCACGTCTTTAGGGCTGGTCCTCGGCATGCCGATATCCTCGCGTATATCTACGCACTTTCAGGTGCGTAATTGATCGTAGATTTACGACGTATATCTTCATGCCTGCAGATGATCAAATCGGTCCCGCGTGCCTCGGTTCGAGCGCTGCCGGGCCTTCAGCAGGAGCAATTGCATGGCGGACCAAGGTCTCGACATATCCCGGCGCGGCTTGCTGGGATGGATGGGGGCGACGACTGCCGCGGCCGCGCTCGCGCCCGGTATGGCGATCGGCGCGAGCGCTACGGACGCGGGTGTGCGCATTGCGAACCTCTTCTACACTGACGCCGGCAGCGGGCCCGCCGTCATGCTGCTCCACGGCTGGACCTGTGATTCGCATGACTGGACTTGGCAGCTACCGGCGCTCGAGAGCCGATACCGCGTCGTCGCCGTCGACCTGCGCGGGCACGGCCGCTCCGAGGTCATGCCCTCGGGCAGCTACGCGCCCGGCGACTATGTGGCCGATATCGAGGCGCTGATCGAGACGAATTTCTCCGGCCGCAAGTTCGTGCTGGCGGGCCACTCGATGGGCGGCCAGGTTGCCGCGCGCCTCGCCGCCAGGCGCCCGGACCTTGTTCGTGCGGTGGTCTCGGTCGACGGCGCGCTTGGCTTTTCCGACGCGCTCCGCCCCGCCTTCCTGAAGGTCAACCAGGACCTGCGGGAGCGCGATCCAGCGCTGGTCGGGCGGGCGCTGTTCCAATCCGTCTACGATCCGGCCACTGACCCCGCACTGAAACGATGGCACGCCCGGCGCCTGCAGGGAACCGCCGGGCCCGCAGTGCGTGAATCCTTCGGCCCTCTGTTCCTGGGACCCGATCAGGTAGGGTTGGGCAAGCAGAGCGAGGACTTCCTACGCACGGTCAGAGTGCCGTTCTACCACTTATGCCGCGACCCGGAGCAGGCGGCGCGGATGCGCGGCTGGTTCTCCGATCGCAAGTCCGGGGTCGATCACTGGGAAAATGCCGGCCACTGGATCATGCAGGACCGCAAGGACGAAGTGACAGCAGCCATCGTTGGCTGGATTGGCTCATTGTGACGGGGGCAGCCGTTACGAGTACAACACCGTTCAAGCGATGACGATCACCCGCTGATCGCCATAGGGCCGCTCGCTTGAGTGCCGCGCGATCCACCTGCCGACGGGCTTCCTCGGACGTGGTTCAATACAATGACACCGGATTTGGGAGGATAGGCGTGGTCGCCACTGGCAGTAAGAGGGCGCAAAGCGGCCTCGAATCCACAAGGCGCTCAAGACCGACGGCACGTGGATGGTGATCGAGCCGACAGCCGGCGACAGACTTGTAGACAATATCAATCCCATCGGGCGGCTCTACTACTCGGCCTGGACGATGAACTGAGCCCGCTCGGAGAGACTCTTCTCGCCGGATTGGGCCAAGAAGATGGTGTAACGGGCGGAACCCGGCGGTGGGTTTGATAGGTCGGTGGTCGTCCCTCACAATGATGGTGTGGCGGAGTCAGGAGTGGCCTGCTCCATAGCAGCACGGAGAGACGACCATGAAGCAGTATGCCGGCATCGACGTATCACTGGAATACTCGAGTGTGTGCGTGGTGGATGCGGACGGCCGCATTGTGCGGGAAGCAAAGATCCTCAGCGAACCCGATGCGCTGATCGCCTGGTTCGGCGAGCACGGCGTGGCGATGGAGCGCATTGGTCTGGAGGCCGGCCCCTTGTCGCAGTGGCTCCATGCCCGGATGGTGACAGGAGGTCTTTGCGTCGAGCTGATCGAGACGCGCCACGTGCGTGCAGCCTTCAAGACGATGCCGGTCAAGACCGACAAGAAGGACGCCCGGGGCATTGCGCAGTTGATGCGGCTTGGCTGGTTCAGACCGGTCCACTGCAAATCTCTTGCCGCCCAGGAGGTGCGGGCGCTGCTGACCGCCCGCAAGCTCATTCAAGGTAAGCTTCACGACATCGAGATGAGCATCCGGGGCACCCTGCGCGGCTTCGGCCTGAAGGTCGGGGCGACGACGCGGCGCACTTACGCGGGGCGCATCCGCGAACTGATTGCCGGCCATTCGACCCTGGAGGCGATCGCGACGGCACTCTTGAAGGTGCGCGAGGCGCTTGTGCATGAATTTGCAGGTTTTGAGCGCAAGCTGCGTGCTATCGCCCGTGAGGACGAGAACGCACGGCGGTTGATGACGACGCCCGGCGTTGGCGTCCTGGTGGCGCTGACGTTTGTGGCGGCCGTCGATGCGCCGGAGCGCTTCCGCTCCTCACGCGCGGTGGGGCCGCACTTCGGATTGACGCCGAAGAAGTATCAATCGGGCGAAACCGATCATAGCGGTCGCATCTCGAAGATCGGCGATGGCAGCGTGCGAACCGCGCTCTACGAGGCGGCCAATGTCATCCTGACGCGACCGGTCAAAGGCTCCGATCTGAAGGGTTGGGCGTTGGCGGTCGCAAGACGTGCCGGCCCCAAAAAGGCGCGCGTGGCGCTGGCCCGCAAGCTGGCGGTGGTGTTGCATTGCATGCTCAGGGATAGAACCAACTTCATTGCTCATAAGGGAGCGCCAGCCCTGGCGGCTTGATCGGAGGAGACGACGAGACAGGCTTTCGGACGGGCACAGCCATCAGCCCTCCGCAGCAAGGTCCCTTCGCCGGGACGATGGATGGGTTAGGCCGCTATGCGATCAGCAGCACAAGGGTGACTGCGCTTCTAAGATTGGCCAACCGCTCCTCAGCAGACACCATAGAGCAGCGGCAAAGCTCCGACTGCGGACAGAAGCAAGCACTCGGCGAGGGATTAAGCGC
>ATWE01000001.1 GCA_000421085.1 Ensifer sp. USDA 6670 | reverse complement strand
CGTGAGGAGATCGCGCGCTGACCGGCGTGGCGCCTTATGACGACCAGAGCGGCAAGCGTGAGGGCGAGCGCCATATTGCCGGTGGACGGGCGCGCGTCCGCAGGGCCCTGTTCAATGCCGCCTTACCGGCGTCGCAGCGCTGGAACGCGAGGCTGGTCGTTCACTACAAACACCTCACCGAAAAAGGCAAATCCCACAAGACGGCACTCATCGCCTGTGTCCGCAAACTCATCATCTTCGCCAACGCAGTCCTTAAGCGGCAAACCCCATGGATGAAAAACACCCCGCAACAAAATGCTTCCGCTTAATGGTTGCGCTTCTCCCCGCAAGCGGGGCGAAGGGGACTCGCGGCAAGGCTCGGCGCTCCTGTGCGATATCAATCGAAAGGCGGGCCGCTTTGTCCCTTCTCCCCATCAAAAAATGGGGAGAAGGTGCCGGCAGGAGGATGAGGGGCACCCTCCAAAAAGGCTCCGGCCTCACGGTATCGGCTCAGTTTTTCTGAACTTGTGCGACCGCTTCCGAGAGCAACTCAATCATCCGGACGCGAATGTCGTCCTCGGATATGGCAACGCCAGCCGCGTCGAAATCGGCCTTGATCTTGCGCACCACGTCCTCGTGCCCGGCCTCTTCGAAGTCCGCGGCGACGATTTCGCTCGCATAGGCTTCCGGGTCCGACTTGGCGAGAAGACCGGCGGCCCAAAGGCCAAGCAGTTTGTTACGGCGCGCGGTGGCCTTGAACCTCAACTCCTCGTCCAGTGCGAACTTCGCCTCGAAAGCCTTCTCGCGATCCTGCATCGTCGTCATCAATCGATCTCCCTCAAAAATATGCTGCCCGAAGCACCATCGCCATAAACCAAAAGGCTCTCGAAAGTGCAATGCGCCTTTTCGCCTTCGGCGACTTTCATGATAGCCTAATCTAATCCGGGGATGGAAAGACACGCCGATTGTTAATTGTCTTCTTTTCGGATATGGACCCGCTGAGAAAATTCCCAATGCGCCTCCCAAGAGCGCCAACAACCACAGAGACAGATCCATGAATCGTCGCCGCCGTATCTACGAGGGCAAGGCCAAGATCCTTTACGAGGGTCCGGAACCGGGCACGCTGATCCAGTTCTTCAAGGACGACGCCACCGCCTTCAACAAGAAGAAACATGACGTCATCGACGGTAAGGGCGTACTCAACAACCGTATTTCCGAGTACATCTTCACGCATCTGAACAAGATCGGCATCCCTACCCATTTCATCCGCCGCCTCAACATGCGCGAGCAGTTGATCAAGGAAGTGGAAATCATCCCGCTCGAGATCGTGGTGCGCAATGTTGCCGCCGGCTCTCTTGCCAAGCGCCTCGGCATCGAGGAAGGCACCGTCCTTCCGCGCTCGATCATCGAATTCTATTACAAGGCCGACGCCCTCGACGACCCGATGGTCTCAGAGGAACACATCACTGCTTTCGGCTGGGCGAGCCCGCAGGAACTCGACGACATCATGGCGCTCGCCATCCGCATCAACGATTTCCTTTCCGGCCTTTTCCTCGGCGTCGGTATCCAGCTCGTCGACTTCAAGGTCGAATGCGGCCGCCTCTATGAGGGCGACATGATGCGCATCGTCCTGGCCGACGAAATTTCCCCCGACAGCTGCCGTCTCTGGGACATCGAGACGAAGGAAAAGATGGACAAGGACCGGTTCCGCCGCGATATGGGCGGGCTTGTCGAAGCCTATCAGGAAGTGGCCCGCCGCCTCGGTATCATCAATGAAAACGAGCCGCCGCGCGGTTCGGGTCCGGTGCTGGTCAAGTAATCTCGGGGATAAGCAAAAGTGATCAAGGCACGCGTAACCGTGACGCTGAAGAACGGTGTTCTCGACCCGCAGGGTAAGGCAATCGAAGGCGCTCTCGGCGCTCTCGGCTTTGACGGCATCGGCCAGGTGCGGCAGGGCAAGGTGTTCGATCTGCATCTCGAAACCGCCGACAAGGTCAAGGCGGAAGCCGACCTCAAGGCCATGTGCGAAAAGCTCCTCGCCAATACCGTTATCGAAAACTACAGCATCTCCCTCGCCTGACGGCGGGGGCGGCCATTGCACTGCGTTGAAACAACCCCGGAAATCCTTATATGCCGGGGGCAAAGGCAAGATAGGTACGTCATGAAGTCCGCCGTCGTTCAGCTTCCTGGTCTCAATCGCGACCGCGACATGATCGCGGCGCTGACGAAGATTTCCGGCAAGGCGCCGGTCACCGTCTGGCAGACGGAGACCGAAATCCCGGATGTGGACCTGATCGTCATTCCCGGCGGCTTCTCTTATGGCGACTATCTGCGCTGCGGCGCAATCGCTGCACGCATGCCGGTGATGCAGGCGATCAAGGCCAAGGCGGAGCAAGGCGTGCGCGTACTCGGCGTCTGCAACGGTTTCCAAATCCTCGTCGAGGCGGGCCTCCTGCCCGGCGCGTTGATGCGCAACGCCTCGCTGAAGTTCGTCTGCCGCGAGGTGAAGCTCGAAGTCGTCAACGCAGACACCGCTTTTACCCGCGCCTACGCCAAGGGCCAGGTGATCCGCAGCCCCGTCGCCCACCATGACGGCAACTATTTCGCCGATGCGGAAACGTTGAAGGCAATCGAAGGCAATGGCCATGTCGTGTTCCGCTATGCCGAAGGAACCAATCCGAACGGCTCCGTCAACGACATTGCCGGCGTGCTGAACGCGAAGGGCAATGTGCTCGGCATGATGCCGCATCCGGAAAACCTGATCGAGTCCGCTCATGGTGGTGCGGACGGCCGAGGGCTCTTCGCCTCCGCGCTGGACGTAATTGCTGCTTAAGTTTTGTCATGTAGCAATACGGGTAGAAAACCGCTTCGTACTTCTGAAATTGCTCCGGTCGCCGCTGGAAGGCGGCATTTGCCACCAGTTCCGTGAGACCTCCTATGTCATCCATTTTCAACGGACGTTCCCTTGCGCTCGCCTGCGTTGCCGCTAGCCTGACGTTTGTCGCCGCCTGCCAGTCGGGACGTCCCGCCGCACCGGCCGCGAGTTCCGCCGCGCTGCCGACGATGGAGCGCGTCGCTCTCGGCGCTAGCGGCTGCTGGTTCAAGTCGGGTGATGCGGCGTTCAAAGCCTATCGCCTCGCCCCCGAACTCAACTCCTTCTCGGGACGTCCGCGCATCCTGATTGTCCCGCGCAAGTCACCGGAATCGCGCCCGCTTGCCGTGGTCGAGGCCGAGGGTCAACCTGCCCGCCTGCAGGCCTTCGGGCCGCTGATGAGCGAGCCCGTAGGAACGCGCATCGCCGCGGATGTGCGCCGCTGGGCCGCCGGCGGCAAAGGCTGCAGCTGATCTGATCAACTTCGGCCACGCGACCGGTCGCGTGGCGATGCTCTCACAGAGGAGTCCAGCCGGCCAAGTCACTGGACTGGAAAGACTCTCCCGCGCCGCAGACGCGGCGCTGCTGGATTCCTGTGACGAGCACAGGAATGAGGGCGGGAATGCAGGGGCGCTACCGCAACCTTCGCTCGAAGGATATGCGCGCCATCTCCTTGATATCCGCACGGCCCGTGAGAAGTATTCAGAGGGACCGCACCCTCTCCGCCCTCATTCCTGTGCTCGTCACAGGAATCCAGCCAGGCCAAGTCATTGGACTGGAAAGACTCTTCTGCGCCGCAGACGCGGCGCTGCTCTCATCCCTGTGACGAGACAGGGAGGAAGCAATTGCCGGACACTCTACCGCCAGAAGGGGACGGCCGACTCGCGCCGCGCCTCCTTTTCGCTCACACCTATATCGTCGAGCAGATGCGTGCTGAGTTCGTCGAGCGCCAGACGGCTGCGCCTCTTGGACGCCAGCGCGCAATAAAGCTGCCAAAGCCGCGACAACACATTTCCCGCGCCACCTCGTGAATCAATGCCGAAGCGCGCCGGTGGCCGAGGATTTCTATCCAAAGGCCGAATTGCATCAATTGCACCCATTGTCATCACCATTGCCCGCATTGCATCTGCTGTCATAGAGATAATTGACATAAAATGTCGTGCAATATAGAGAATTGTCACTATGACAACTTGGCTTCCCGACATTGAACAAGGTCACGGGCCGCTTTACGCGCGCATTGCCGACCAGATCGAAGAGGCAATCGGCAACGGCACCCTGCCCGCGGGTACGAAGCTGCCGCCCCAGCGCAATCTCGCCTTTGATGTGGGGGTGACGATCGGCACGATCGGTCGCGCCTACGGCATTGTCCGCGAACGTGGCCTGGTCAGCGGCGAGGTCGGCCGAGGCACCTACGTTCTCGATCATCCGGAAAGCAGGCCGCCGGAGCAGTCGGATCCGCTGACGACGTCGCTTTCAGGGACGCGTCCGCTCATAGCTCCCGCCGGCAAGCTCCGCTTCGACAGCACCGCCGCGCCTGATATCGGACAGGGCGACATTCTGGCGCAATTGCTTGGAGACATCAGCCGTGAGCATCACGGGGACATTGCGAGCTATGCCCGCAACTTTCCGGATCATTGGTTCGAAGCCGGGTCTCAATGGCTGGCGCGCGGCAATTTCCGGCCGGGGCCGGAAACGGTCGTTCCGACGCTTGGGGCTCATGCCGCCGTGGTCGCGGTGATCTCGGCCGTCACCTCCCCGGGCGACCGCATCGCCTTCGAGACGCTGACCTATTCCCAGATCAGCCGCAGCGCCGGCCTCATCGGGCGGCGGATCGCACTGGTGGAAAGTGACGAATTCGGGATGCGGCCGGAAGATTTCGAGCGTGTCTGTGCCCAGCAGCACCCGAAACTCGCCTTTCTGATGCCCGGCGCGCAGAACCCAACGGTCGCGGTCATGCCGCTCGACCGGCGCCAGGCAATCGCCGACATCGCCCGCAAATACGGCGTCTGGCTGGTCGAGGACAATCTCTACGGTTCCATGACCGGGGACCCGCTGCCATTGCTGATGGAACTAGCGCCCGAGCGAACCTTCCTCGTCGGCGGACTTTCGAAGTCCGTTGCTGCCGGCGTACGCGGCGGCTGGGTCGCCTGCCCGCCGCATTTCAGCCAGCGCATCCGCGTAGCCCACAAGATGGTGAGCGGCGGTCTGCCTTTCATTCTTGCGGAACTTTGCGCCCGTCTGGTCCTCTCCGGATCGGCGGCGGTATTGCGCAATCGCGGTGTCGAGGAAATAGGCGCACGCGAAGCTCTGGCGCGCGAGATCTTCGCTGGATTCGAGTTCAACTCGCATCCGAAGATTCCTTTTTTCTGGCTGAAGCTGCCCGAGCCCTGGCTTTCCGGAACCTTCAAGCAGGCCGCCCTGCAGGAGGGCGTGCTCATCGACGATGAGGATGAATTCAAGGCCGGACGCTCCGACCGGGTTTTTCACCGTATCCGCGTTGGTTTCTCCTCGCCCACCGAACGATCCGAGGTGCGAAGAGGTTTCGAAATACTGCGTCGGCTTCTCGATAGCGGGCGCGCCGGATACGACAGTTTCGATTGATTACTTTTAAAGGTGACTTTCGCGCAAGCCTCGGCAATCTACTCTTGCTTTTGACCCCGCACAGATTGATTCGCACTGGAAGGTTTGAGCATGAGAGATTTCCGCTCGTTTGCAGGTGGAGGCAGGCTTACATTCATTGCAGCCCTCATCGCCTGTTCGGGCGCACTGACCGCAGGCATTTCCCAGGCCGGTGCAGCAGAAAATGTCTTCGATGAATTGCGGTTCGGCGCTACGACCTCGATCGGCGACGGCTCAAATCAGGAAGACGGGGCCTTCCCTTCCGTTACATTGTTCTTCGATCCGCTCGGCGCCGGAAGCGCAAACGGATTTGCCGAAAAAATCCTCCGGCCGCGGATCCATGCCGGCGCGTCCGTCGCGACCTCGTCCAGCGGCGTAAACGAGATCTATGCCGGCTTGAGTTGGGATGCCGACATCACGGAGCGCTTCTTCATCGAGCTCGGCGCCGGCGCTACGGTGCATGACGGTGATCTCAATGACGATGGATCGGACGGACCGAAACTCGGCTGCAGGCTGTTGTTTCGCGAATATGCAGCCGCGGGCTTCCGTTTCGACGACCACTGGAATCTCTCGGCCACGGTCGAGCATGCGTCCAACGCCAACCTTTGCGACGGCCCGAACGACGGGCTCACGCGTGCGGGGCTGATGCTCGGCTACGAGTTCTAGAGCGGGATGAGGAAAAGTGTGTGCGGTTTTCCGCCCGCATCCCGCGCCTCAACTTCTTGAATCGATCACGTCCATGTTTTTAGGTCGACCCAACCTAAAAACATCGTGATCTCGAGCCCGGTCCGTCTGCCCTGAAATCCGGGCTGCCGCCCTGTTGATCGACCGTATTTTTCTGTCGCGCGGCGCCGCGGCATAGGCTAAAGAAGCCGCAAAGCGCCCCTGTTACGTTGCGGTACGCACGCGCCTTCCCTTTGAAGCAAGGGTTGCGCGCCGCCCGAAGGATTTGACGGTCGACGATGACGATTTCCAACACCCGCCCAATCACCCCGGACCTGATCGCGTCGCACGGGCTCAAGCCCGACGAATACGAACGCATCCTGAACCTGATCGGGCGCGAGCCGACGTTTACGGAGCTTGGCATCTTTTCGGCCATGTGGAACGAGCATTGCTCCTACAAATCCTCGAAGAAATGGCTGCGCACGCTCCCGACCAAGGGGCCGCGCGTCATCCAGGGCCCGGGCGAGAACGCCGGTGTGGTCGACATCGACGACGGTGACTGTGTCGTCTTCAAGATGGAGAGCCACAACCACCCCTCCTACATCGAACCCTACCAGGGAGCGGCAACGGGCGTCGGCGGCATCTTGCGTGATGTCTTCACGATGGGTGCGCGTCCGGTAGCGGCGATGAACGCGCTGCGCTTCGGTTCGCCGGATCACCCGAAGACCCGCCACCTTGTCTCAGGCGTCGTCGCAGGCGTCGGCGGCTACGGCAATTCCTTCGGCGTGCCGACGGTCGGCGGAGAAGTCGAGTTCGACGCGCGCTACAATGGCAACATCCTCGTCAATGCCTTCGCAGCGGGGCTCGCCAAGACCGACGCGATCTTCTACTCGAAGGCGGAAGGCGTCGGCCTCCCGGTCGTGTATCTCGGCGCCAAGACCGGACGCGACGGTGTCGGCGGTGCGACAATGGCTTCGGCCGAGTTCGATGAGTCGATCGAGGAGAAACGCCCGACCGTTCAGGTCGGCGATCCCTTCACCGAGAAGTGCCTGCTCGAAGCCTGCCTGGAGCTGATGCAGACCGGCGCGGTCATTGCGATCCAGGACATGGGCGCTGCCGGCCTCACCTGCTCGGCCGTCGAAATGGGCGCCAAGGGCGATCTCGGCATCGAACTCGATCTCGACAAGGTGCCGGTGCGCGAAGAGCGCATGACCGCTTACGAGATGATGCTTTCCGAAAGTCAGGAGCGCATGCTGATGGTGCTGCGCCCGGAAAAGGAAGAGGAAGCCAAGGCGATCTTCGTCAAATGGGGCCTCGATTTCGCGATCGTCGGCAAGACCACCGACGACCTGCGTTTCCGCATCCTGCACCAGGGCGAAGAAGTGGCGAACCTGCCGATCAAGGAGCTCGGCGACGAGGCGCCGGAATACGACCGCCCCTGGACGCCGGCAAGAGCACCCTCGCCGCTCGCCACCAACGACATCCCGCAGGCTGATGTTTCCGACGCGCTTCTGACGCTCGTCGGCTCCGCCAACAATTCCTCGCGCCGCTGGGTTTATGAGCAGTATGACACGCTGATCCAGGGCAATTCGCTGCAGCTGCCGGGCGGCGACGCCGGCGTAATCCGCGTCGAGGGCCATGAGACCAAGGCGCTTGCCTTTTCTTCGGACGTTACGCCGCGCTACGTCGAAGCCGATCCGTTCGAGGGCGGCAAGCAGGCGGTCGCCGAGTGCTGGCGCAACCTGACTGCGACCGGCGCGCTGCCGCTCGCCGCGACCGATAATTTGAACTTCGGCAATCCCGAACGGCCGGAGATCATGAGCCAGCTCGTCCATGCGATCAAAGGCATCGGCGAAGCCTGCCAGGCACTCGACTTCCCGATCGTCTCCGGCAACGTCTCGCTCTACAACGAGACCAACGGCCAGGCGATCCTGCCGACCCCCACCATCGGCGGCGTCGGCCTCGTCCGCGACTGGTCGAAGATGGCGCGCATTCGCTTTGCGGCGGCGAACGAAACCATCCTGCTCGCCGGTGCTCCGGAGAGCTGGGGAACGCACATCGGACAGTCGGTCTACATGCGCGACATTCATGGCCGCACCGACGGTCCGGCGCCGCATGTCGATCTCGGCCATGAACGCAAGGTGGGCGATTTCGTTCGCGGATTGATAGAGGACGGCCTGGTCACGGCCGTGCACGACTGCTCCTCGGGCGGGCTTGCGCTCGCCGTGGCCGAGATGGCCATCGCTTCCGGCATCGGCGCGACGATCAATGCGCCTGCGGAACACGACCCGATCCCGGTCTTCTACGGCGAAGACCAGGGGCGCTATGTCGTAACCGTCGCAGGGGGCTCTGCCGAGACGGTGGCCGCGCGTGCAAAAGCCGCCGGCGTCGCGCTGCCGGTGATCGGCAGGACAGGCGGGAATGCGGTGCAGCTCGGAGACGCCAGACCCGTATCCGTCGACGAATTGCGTTCCGCCCATGAGGCGTGGTTCCCCAATTACATGGGCGGCGATCTCGCACCGGACAATTGACCCGCCTGCCGGCAGACGGCCGAAACAGCATTTGCCTTCGGCCCCTGAATCGTGTTTCCCTTCAGTTCATAGCGGGCGGTGGCGGCGCTGCCGCCCGCAAAAATAACAAGGGAGTTGGCGTATCATGCCCATGGCACCAGGCGATATCGAAGACATGATCAAGGCCGGGATTCCCGGTGCAAAGGTCACGATTCGTGATCTGGCCGGTGACGGCGACCACTATGCCGCCGAAGTCGTGGCCGAAGCGTTTCGCGGCAAGACGCGCGTGCAGCAGCACCAGATGGTCTACAATGCCTTGAAGGGCAACATGGGCGGCATACTCCATGCACTTGCCCTTCAAACCAGTGCGCCGGAGTAAGAACGAAATGGCCGACCTGATCAAGGAGCTCGTAAGCGGGGTCGTTGACAGCGCATTGAAAGAGATCCTCAAGAAAACGAGGGCGACCGGAACCGCGGCCAAGCGGGCGAAACGGCGAAGCAGGAGAGCCAAGTCAGGCGGCCTACTGGCTGACATCGTCGAGGCGGCCTTCCGTAAACCGGCAAAGAAGCAGGTGAGCCGTCGCCGGACCGCGGCTTCCCGGAGCAAACTGCGCCGCCGCTCGGCCTAGAGCACGAGGGTCCAGTCCTCGTGCTGCTCTGATAGTGGTGCGGAAGCCGAACTTTGAGGGACCATCAATAATTTTGCGATTGGGTGGTGAAAACCACGTCCATGCGTGCTATCTAGACCCCAATCGGTATCCGGTCCTTGAAACCGGCGCAGGAAGGAAGACGAGATGAGCGGAATCAACGATTTCATCGATAACGAGGTCAAGAGCAACGACGTCGTTCTTTTCATGAAGGGAACGCCGCAGTTTCCGCAGTGTGGTTTCTCCGGCCAGGTGGTGCAGATTCTGGATTACGTCGGCGTCGACTATAAGGGCATCAACGTGCTCGCCGATGCCGATCTGCGCCAGGGCATCAAGGATTATTCCAACTGGCCGACCATTCCGCAGCTTTACGTGAAGGGCGAGTTCGTCGGCGGTTGCGACATCGTGCGGGAGATGTTCCAGGCGGGCGAGCTGCAGTCGCTTCTTCAGGGACAGGGTATTTCCGTCAAGGGCGCCGCCTGACACTTCCGAACCGCATCTTCGCGATGATCGGAAAAGGCGGGTGACCGCCTTTTTTGATTCCGAAGCAATATACCGCGCAGCTAATTTTCAATACGCTTCATGAGCTGTCGGAGATATTCACGCCAGTCATGAAGCGCCATGGACGACCGGCGCGCGGTCTCGTCTCCGCCTGCCCAGGGACGCGGCCTCCTCCGTTTTCCGCCAGCAAGTACTGCGTCCTCTTCGATCCGACACAACAAAAGACTGAGTTCATTCAGCAGATCCATTCATGGCAAAACGTGCCACGCACTGGCTCGGCGTGGCAGAGAACCGGCTGCGGGAAAGCTGCAGCCGGCAGGATGAAGAAATGACACGGCCAATAGACCAAACCGCCACCCTTTCCGGACTGACGAAAGTCCAGTTCATCGCGTTGATGGCCATGCTGATGTCCATCAACGCGATCTCGATCGACATCATGTTGCCCGGACTACAGGAAATCGGCGCAAGCCTCGGCGTGGCCGATGAGAACCATCGGCAATACGTCATTACCGCCTATCTGCTCGGCATGGGGTTCGCGCAGCTGTTCTTCGGTCCGCTGTCCGATCGCTTCGGGCGAAAGGCACCGTTGTTGGGCGGACTGGCACTTTACGGCGTCGGCGCTCTCGCAATCGTGTTCGTACCGACCTTCGCGGCGCTCCTGTTCCTTCGGCTCGTCCAGGGCATAGGCGCGGCGGCAACCCGTGTCATCACCGTTTCCATCGTGCGCGATGTCTATGGCGGACGGCAGATGGCAGAGATCATGTCGCTGGTGATGATGGTGTTCATGATCGTCCCGGTCATCGCACCGAGCATCGGACAATTGATCATGCTCTTTTCCGAGTGGCACATGATCTTCGTGGTTATCGCTCTGTTCGCGGTTGCCGTAGCGCTTCCGGTCGCCTTGCGCCTTCGCGAGACTTTGGCCCCCGCCAACAGGCGCCCCTTCACGGCCTCTTCCGTACTTGCGGGCTTCCGCATCGTACTGACGAACCGGCTGGCGCTGTTCTATACGCTCGCTACGTCGGCTCTCCTCGGCGCTCTCTTCGGTTTCATCAACTCGGCGCAGCAGATTCTCGTCGGCGTCTATGGCCTGGGAGTCTGGTTTCCGGCCGTTTTCGCCGCTTTCGCCGGCATGATGGCGGTCGCCTCCTTCACCAATTCGCGACTCGTCCGGACGTTCGGCATGCGGGCCCTGTCGCATGCTGCACTTCTCGGCTTCACGCTTGCGAGTTTCATCTGGATGTCGGCGTCCTTGATCGGGCCGCTGCCTTTGCCGCTCTTCATGCTTCTTCATGCCGCCACCATGTTTCAGTTCGGGCTGATCGCCGCCAATTTCAACGCGATGGCGATGGAGCCGCTCGGCCACGTGGCCGGCACCGCCTCATCCGTTCTCGGCTTCACGCAGACGATCGGCGGCGGCATTATCGGCGCGTTCATCGGCCAGGCCTTCAACAACAGCGTCACGCCCCTTGCGGTCGGCTTCTTCACGGTCGCCGTCGTCGCGCTTGTCTGCGTGCTGATCGCAGAGGGCGGCAAGCTTTTCAAACCGCACAATCCGGCAGGCTAGCGGGATTGGCTCCAGGACAACGATCTTTCCTCCCGGTCCATTTTGGAATTCTGAACATGACGTCCGTTTCCCAACAAACTTCGCTTGGTGAGCAATCATTGGGCCATGCCGATCAGGCCTCGGGCGCCGCGCGACTCGGAATGGGCCTTGTCGAATTCATCGTCACCATCGCGGTCATGACCGCGAGCATTGCGCTCGCGATCGACAGCATGCTGCCGGCTCTGCCAAGCATCGGCCAGACGCTCAACGTTGCCGACGCCAACGATACCCAACTCGTGATCGGCGTCTTCTTTCTCGGCTTCGGCCTCTCCCAGATATTCTTCGGGAGCCTCTCCGATGCCTTCGGGCGCCGGTCCGTTCTCCTTGGCGGCCTTGCGCTCTTCAGCCTGTCGATGTTCGCCGCCTCCTGGGTCGAAAGCATCGAGACGCTGCTCCTGCTCCGCTTCATCCAGGGGATCGGCGGTGCCGCCGTGCGCATCACGACCATGGCGATCGTCCGCGACTGTTTCGGCGGCCGCGATATGGCACGCGTCATGTCCTACGTCATGATCGTCTTCATGATCGTACCGATCGTCGCTCCGACACTGGGCCAGGTGGTGATCGCCTATGCCGACTGGCATTGGATCTTCATCCTGATCGGCGTCGTCGGCGCCGCCCTGTTCGTTTGGGCGCTGACGCGGATGAAGGAGTCCCTGCCGAAGGAGGAGCGTCTGCCGCTTTCGGTGGGCGCGGTCCTTTCCGGCTTCCGCACGGTGCTCACGAACCGCATCACATGCGGCTACATGATCGGAATGACCCTGTTCACCGCGGTCATTTGCGCCTATGTCGTCAGCGTTCAGCAGGTCTTCGGCGAGGTCTACGATCTCAGTGACTGGATGCCTATCGCCTTTGCGGGCACTGCCGGCGGGATAGCGGTCGCGAACTTCGCCAACGGCTATTTCGTACGCAGTTTCGGGATGCGCCGCATCTCGCATGCCGCGATGATCCTCTTCACCCTCTTTGCCGCTATCGGTTACGTCCTGTCGCTCGCGGGCACTCCGGCCTTCGCCATCAGCTATCTCCTGTTTTCGCTATTGCTGATGTTCTTCGCCGTTATCGCCACCAACTTCACCGCCATCAGCCTCGAGCCGATGGGACATCTGGCGGGTACGGCAACCGCCGTCACCGGTTTCGTCTCCACCACCGGCGGTGCGCTGATCGGCGGTGCCGTCGGCCAGCTCTTCAACGGCACGCTGCAGCCGCTCTTCGGCGGCTACGCCCTTTTCGGCCTGCTGACCATCTTCGCCACGCTCTGGGCCGAAAATGGAAAGCTGTTCACCCATCCGGGCGACAGCGATGCGACGCACGATCACGGCGGCGGACACCTTTAGAGTACTTCCACGAAAAGTGTGCACGGTTTTCCGTCCGGAATTGCATTGGGTCTAACGACAGAGGCCGCCCGGAAAGACCGGGCGGCCTCTGTCGTTAGAAGAGTCTTTTCGGATCAGACGGTGAAGACCTCCCGCCGCAACTCCTCCCAGCTCTCCTTGTCGGTCGCGAGAAGCAGCCCGCCATTCGTATGCGCGGGCAGATAACGCGAGCCGTCGAAACGGGCCGCATAGGCGCCAGCTTCCTCGGCGATCAGGGTGCCGGCGAGATGGTCCCACGGCATCAGCTTCTGATACATCAGGAAGTGCAGATGACCGCCGGCGAAAATGCGGTATTCATGCGCCGCGCAGCGATAGCTCGTGGCCATCCGGACCTTCGCCATATTGCCCATGACGATGCGGCGCTCGGCCTGCGCGTAAAACCCGGCCGATGCGACGCCCACCATGTTTTCGACGGTGGCCCCGGCTGTGACGGACAATCTCTCCTGCGTGCCGTCGGGCCGGCACATCCACGCGCCAGAGCCCCGCTCGGCGATCACCCAGTCGTTGCCGAGCGGATCGTAGATGATCCCGGCAACGGTCTCTCCCCCGGCGACGACACTCGCCATCACACCGAAGAGCGGCAGGCCGGCCGCGAAATTGAAGGTGCCGTCGATCGGATCGACGACGATCGCTAGATCGGCGCCGGCGAGCTTGTCGAGGAGCGCCGGATCGGCGGCGACGGACTCCTCGCCGATGAACACGGCCCCTGGCGCAATTGCGTCGATCTTCGCCTTGATCAGCCTCTCGGCGGCCTCGTCGCCTTCCGTCACCAGGTCGATCGCTTCCGATTTCATCCGCACATCGCCGGAGCCAAGATTGCGAAAGCGCGGGAGGATTTCCTTTACCGCCGCTTCCTGCAGCAGATTGGCAAGTGCGGCGATGTCGACGGAATGGCTCATTCTTTGGGCTCCGGAGAGAGGGATTGGAAATCGAAAAGCTTCGGATCGAGCAGATGCGAGGCGTTCACGTGTCCGAGCGCGCGCAGCATCGTGTCCTTGCGGCCCGGCATGCGCCGCTCGAGATCCGCAAGCATCGTCTTCATCGCGTTGCGCTCGAGCCCGTCCTGCGAACCACAGAGGTCGCAGGGGATGATCGGGAACTCCATGGCAGCGGCGAACTTCGCAAGATCGTCTTCCGCCGCATAGGCAAGCGGCCGCAGGACCATCAGATCGCCCTCGTCGTTGAGAAGCTTCGCCGGCATCGACGCCAGGCGCCCGCCATGGAAAAAGTTCATGAAGAAGGTCTCAAGGATGTCCTCCCGATGATGGCCAAGCACCAATGCGTCGCAGCCCTCCTCCCGGGCGATGCGATAAAGATTGCCGCGCCGCAGCCGTGAACAGAGCGAACAATAGGTCGCGCCCGCCGGCACCTTCTCCTTCACGATCGAATAGGTGTCGCGGTATTCGATGCGGTGCTTGACGCCGATGGACCGGAGATAGTCGGGCAGGACATGCTTCGGGAAGTTCGGCTGCCCCTGATCCAGATTGCAGGCGACGAGTTCGACGGGAAGCAGACCCCGCCACTGCAGATCCATCAGCAGCGCCAGCAGGCTGTAGCTGTCCTTTCCGCCCGACAGGCCGACAAGCCAGCGCCCGGAGCCCTTGAGCATGCCGAAATCGTCGAGCGCCTGGCGCACCCGCCTGAGCAGGCGCTTGCGCAGCTTGTTGAAGGAGACGGAGGACGGCATACGGGAAAAAAGCGGATGGGTCGCAGCTTCGAAGGCTTCGTCATCGACAATGACGCTGTCTGTCTCGTTCGGGGAGAATTGTGCGAGTTCCATGGCGGCAATCTCGGATTGTCTAGGGCGCATGTTGCGCTCTGTTTTCTGAAGCAGGACTTGCCCCGTCCGGCCGGGAAGATCAAGAAAAAACGGGCGTGCGTGCCTTGCCGCCTTGTCTTTGCCCCCCTAATCCTCTCCCCGCGCATCGGAGTGGGACGTGCCCGATGGTTTGCAGTCGGTCATGGTGGCGAAGGTGGTGCCGCGAGTCCCCTTCTCCCGTCTGCGGGGAGAAGGTCGCGGCAGCGGGATGAGGGGCGGCTGCATGATGCGCGCTTACGGCCCGAACACCGACCAACCCGTACGCGCAGCGAGCATTTCCAGCGCCAGCGACCCCAGAAGCGAATTGCCGTAATCGTTGAGCCCCGGCGACCAGACGGCAATGGATGCCTTGCCCGGCGCCACCGCCATGATGCCGCCGCCGACGCCGCTCTTCCCCGGCAGGCCGACCCGGTAGGCAAAATCGCCAGAGCCGTCATAATGGCCGCAGGTGAGCATAAGCGCATTGATGCGCCGCGCACGCTGACGCGACACGACCGAATGCCCGGTCAGCGGGTTGGTGCCGCCGGCGGCCAGAAACAGTCCGGCCTTGGCGAGCTGGCTGCAGGTCATGGCGAGCGCGCAATGATGGAAATAGACGCCAAGCACGTGCTCGACCGGATGATCGAGCCGGCCGAAGGACCGCATGAAATTCGCAAGTGCGATATTGCGGTATCCGGTCGCCGTCTCCGAGCGTGCAACTTCGTGGTCGATTACGATGTTCTCGTCATCCGCGAGATAACGAACGAAGCGAACGATCTCCCCGATCAGTTCCTTCGGCGTGTGGCCGGCGAGAATGAGGTCGCTTATCCTGATCGCGCCGGCATTGATGAAGGGGTTGCGCGGCTTGCCGCCCTCATGTTCGAGCTGGACGATCGAATTGAAGGCCGAGCCCGACGGCTCGCGCCCCACCCGGTTCCAGATGTTTTCGCCGTGTTTGCCGAGCGCCAGCGTGAGCGTGAACACCTTGGAGATGCTCTGAATAGAGAACGGCATCTCCGCATCGCCGACGCAATAGACCTCGCCACCCGTCGTTACAATCGCCATGCCGAAGTGACGGGCATCGACGCGTGCAAGCTGCGGAATATAATCCGCAACCTTCCCTTCGCCGAGGCGCGGCGTCAGTTCCAGATAGATGTCGTCGATGATCGCCTGGAGGTCTTCTTGCGGTTTCGGCTCGCGCATTCGGCACTTCTCACTTCGGAAGCGGTCTGGGTCAGGACACTCCGTCCTGCATCCGCCCAGCTTATGGGATTCGTCCGGCAACTTCGTACAAAAAAACCGCCCGTTTCCGGGCGGTTCTCCAATTCTTTCAGGCGAGGCCTGATTAACGTGAATAGAATTCGACGACCAGATGCGGCTCCATGACGACCGGGTACGGCACGTCGGAGAGAGCGGGAACGCGCACGAAGGTCGCGACCATCTTGTTGTGATCGGCTTCGATGTAATCGGGAACGTCACGCTCGGCGAGCTGTACGGCTTCCAGAACCGTAACGAGCTGCTTGGACTTTTCCTTGACTTCGATGACGTCGCCCGGCTTGCAGCGGTAGGAACCGATGTTGACGCGAACGCCGTTGACCTTGACGTGGCCATGGTTGACGAACTGGCGCGCGGCGAAAACGGTCGGAACGAACTTGGCGCGGTAAACGATCGCGTCGAGGCGCGATTCGAGCAGGCCGATCAGGTTCTCCGGGGTATCGCCCTTACGGCGCGATGCTTCGGCGAAGATCGCACGGAACTGCTTTTCACGGATATCGCCGTAGTAGCCCTTCAGCTTCTGCTTGGCGCGCAGCTGCACGCCGAAGTCGGAAAGCTTGGACTTGCGGCGCTGGCCGTGCTGGCCCGGGCCATATTCGCGACGGTTTACCGGGGACTTCGGACGGCCCCAGATGTTTTCGCCCATACGGCGGTCAATTTTGTACTTGGACGATTCGCGCTTGCTCATCGTATTTCCTTTCAAAGCGTTACACCGGTTTGTTGCCAAACCGGATCAAGGAAACACGCCCTCCTCTGAACCCATTTTAGGGGCTCTGACAGGCCTCTCACGATCACGCTGCCGGAGAAACCACGGGACATGTCAAATGAAACACCGGGCATCACTGCCCGGCGTTGAGCGGGTCTTTAAGCACTGGGCGGCGAATTGTCAACGGAATATGACAGGAACGACGGCAAATTCAGCCGCACTTCCGAAGCCAATTTCACTCGGCGGCCGCGCGCGCTAAATCTCCCGCGTCCGGGGCATTGGCGTCGCCCGGCGCCGTTTCCTTGCCGAGATCGGGGAAAGCGACGATGCGCTTGCCGGAGAAATCCGCATGCACAACGACGAGCCCCTGCTCTTCGAAATAACCGAGCAATCGCCGAGCGCGACGGGCCGAATGCGTTCCGTAGGCACGGGCGATCATAGCGTCCGATGGGCACGGCAGCCCGCGCAGGGCCGCCTGTGCCAGCATCAGGAAGACCGCCTGCAGGTCTTCCGTCACCCGGTCGGCCAACCCAAGCGCCGAGGTCCAATCCTCGCTTGCCGCCGTCTCGGCATCGATGCCCGATCGGGCGACGGCCATCTTGCGGCGGAATGCGCTCAAGGAGAGCGCGGGTCCGGGGACGCGGCGAATGCGGCAGCGAACGAGAAAATCCTGGTACAGCTCCGCATCGGGCCTGAACGCGGCTTCCGGATTTGCGACGATTTCGGCAAAAAGGCTGTCGATCAGCGCCTCTCTCTCCTCTGCCGAGATTTCCGGTTGCGCCGGCTTGGTTTCCACCGGCGCTGCGGGCTCGGGCCTTGGCCGCGACAGCTCCGCGAGAATATCGCTCGCGGGGCGCGGCTGCGGCGCCGTGCGGCGGACGACCGGGCGGGCGAATTCCTCCGGGTCTGGCGTGAAGATCAGATCTGCCACGTCCTGCGGCGCCTCGGGCAGCGGCATCAGCTTCGGGCTCATCGACCGTGCCGAGGTTTCGACCGTGCCGATCGTCACCCTCAAGGGGCGGCGGGAAAGCGCGGGACCGAGCGCCACGAAGGAGCCGCGCTTCAGGTCGCGAAACATCTCGGCCGTGCGCCGGTCCATGCCCAGCAGATCGGCGGCGCGAAGCATGTCGATGTCGAGGAAGGTGCGTCCCATCAGGAAGTTCGAAGCCTCTGCCGCCACGTTCTTGGCGAGCTTGGCGAGGCGCTGCGTCGCGATGACGCCGGCAAGCCCGCGTTTGCGGCCGCGGCACATGAGATTGGTCATCGCGCCCAGCGAAATCTTGCGTATGTCCTCCGAAACGTCGCCGCCGACGGACGGCGCGAACATCTGCGCCTCGTCGACGACCACCAGAACGGGATACCAATATTCCCTGTCCGCATCGAACATCGCGTTCAGAAACACGCCGGCGCTGCGCATCTGCTGCTCGACGTCCAGACCTTCGAGGGAAAGCACGCAGGACACGCGGTGCTGGCGGATGCGGGTGGCGATGCCGACGAGTTCCGCATCGGTACGCTCCCCCTCGATCACCACATGGCCGAACTTGTCGGCAAGCGTGACGAAATCACCTTCCGGATCGATGATGCACTGCTGCACCCAGGGCGCGGATTGCTCCAGCAGACGGCGGAGGAGATGCGACTTGCCGGAGCCGGAATTGCCCTGCACGAGAAGACGCGTCGCCAGAAGCTCTTCGATATCGAGCGAGGCCGAAGTCCCTTCGGACGTCGTTCCCATGTCGATGCCGACTTTCATCCTTACCTCATCTTCGCGGATTGATTCGCAGCCACGCCTGGACCACCAAAACGGGCAACACCTAGCATGGATCGTGCCCCCGAGTGCCGCCTGATATCGAAACCCACAGGGAATAATTGGGCGGCCGAGCAGCCGGCCGCAAATGCCGCCGATCTAGATCCGTTCACGCCGGTCCGCAGATACAGCAGCGGCCATGACTCTCAGCCCGAAGCCCTGCATCAGCCGGCGCGTCGCGAAATCGGGATTAGCCGATGTGAAGATCGCCGGGTCCTCGCCGTTCAATGGCTCGAACCCGTTCGGCAGCGGCACCAGCGAGCGCGCCCGCCTTGCGATCGCTTCGGCCGGATCCAACCAGTCCACCGGCCAGGGCGCCAGCCGGCGGAAAACATTGGCCATGAAAGGATAGTGCGTGCAGGCCAGCACAACGATATCGGTTCTCTTGCCCTCCGCCTCCACGAAGCAGGGCGCAATCTCGGCGAGGACCGCCTCATCGGCCAAGGCTTCGCCGCGAATATAGGCTTCCGCCATGCGCGCAAGGTTCTCCGAGCCGACAAGCCTGACGTGACATTGCGAGGCGAAGGACTGGATGAGATCGCGGGTGTAGGCGCGCTTCACGGTACCCGGCGTCGCAAGCACCGAAACGAGCCCTGAACGCGTACGCTCTGCCGCAGGCTTGATGGCCGGGACGGTGCCGACGAAGGTCATCTGCGGATAGGCGGCGCGCAGGTCCGCGCCGACGAGCGTAAACGCCGTATTGCAGGCGATGATGCAGATTTCCGGATCATGCTCGGCAAGCAGCTGACCGAAAAGAGCGATCACCCGCTCCGTCAGAGCGCCCTCCTCCCAGCCGCCATAGGGAAAACCGGCATCGTCGGCGACGTAGATGAAATGCCGCTCCGGCATCAGCACGCGCGCCTCGCGCAGCACCGTCAGGCCACCGATCCCGCTGTCGAAGACGAGGATGGGCTTCAGCTCAGTCTTTGTCACCGCCGCTTTGTTCTTTCCTGCTATGCCCGGGCGGTGCGGCGGAGCCACGCGGATTTTCACGCGTGAAACGGTCGAGCGAAGAAATGACGCCGCGCAGCACCTGGATTTCCGATTCGGTAAAGGATGGTCTGGTCAGAACCGCGCGCAGATTCTCGACCAATTTCGGCTTTTTGTCGGCGGAACGGAAATAGTTGCGCGCATCGAGCGCCTCTTCCAGATGCTCGCAGAGCCCATGCAACTGCTCCTTCGTCGCCGGTCGCTGCTGGCTCGCCTGGAAAGACGTCTCGTCCTCGGAGGCCATGCCGGTCTTCAGCCACTCATAGGACATGAGCAGCACTGCCTGGGCGAGGTTCAGCGAAGCGAAGGCGGGATTGACCGGGAAGGTCACGATCTCGTCGGCAAGCGCGATCTCGGCATTGGTCAGTCCGGTACGCTCGCGGCCGAAAATGATGCCGACCTTCTCACCCTCCTTGAACCGGTGGCGGAGTTCCCTCGCGGCGACGATCGGCGAGCGCACGGGTTTAAAGCCATCGCGGTCGCGCGCGGTGGTGGCGTAGACGAAATTGAGGTCGGCGAGCGCCTCTTCGAGCGTTTCGTAGAGCTTGGCGCCGTCGATCACGTGATCGGCGCGGCTGGCGGCGGAGCGTGCCTTTTCACTCGGCCAGCCGTCGCGCGGGCTGACGAGGCGCAATTCGGACAGGCCAAAATTCGCCATGGCGCGCGCCACCATGCCGATATTCTCCCCAAGCTGGGGAAAGGCGAGAATGATCGCCGGGCCTTCCGTCAAAAGTTCGCGCTCGCTGTTTGTACCTGCCATCGCCCGTTTGCCTTCTGTTCGGCGCTTCCCTCGCATATATGGATGCGGATTTAAAGCCCGCATCCCTCGCCGGCGGATCGCACCCGCGGCGAATGAAGTCGATCGAGCGAAACGGCAACCATCTCCAGCCCAAGGCCGGCGTCGTCGCGCGATACCGGCAGATGGCGCTCGACCGGCGCAGCGACGCTCCGGGATCGGTAGAAATAGTCCGCTCCGGTTTGGCGCACCTTGCTTGCGAGCTTCAGATTTTCCTCGATCTGCGCCGCGAAGTCGTTCGGGCTTTCCGTGGCTTGCGACATCTTACGCGCGAATATGCGAGCCCAATAGGTGCAGCCCATAAACACCGCCAGCGTCTGGCGCACATGCCCCGGGCGGGTGACGAGCTGCCAGGAAACACCGAGCGGTTTGGCGGCAGCGGCCAGGTCCCTGTAGGCGCGGTCGAGCGCTTGCGACCGGCCGACGAGATCAAGGCCGGACATTCCTTTCCTTGCCTCCTCCAGCAATTCGGAGAGCTTGTCGCACCAGTTTCTGATCGCCGCATCGAGCGTCGTGCGGGTCTTCGTCGGAAACACCACGAAAGCCACCGCCGCGCCGGCGACGGAGCCGACAAGAGTCTCCTCGAGACGCAGTTCCAGAAGCTGCGGCGTCAAAACGCCAAGGAGGCTGTAGGCGAGTGAGAGGACGACCGAGACGAAGAAAGTCATGGTCGCGTAGGAGACCGGGAGGAAATAGAAGGCCAGAAAGATGCAGGCCGCACCCAGGGGCAGGACTATATAGACGGTGCCGCCGATCGCGCTTGCCGCCGCAAGTCCGACGACGATGCCCGCCAGTGTACCGGCCGACCGCTGCAAGGCCTTCACCGCAGTGTCACCGCGGGAGCGCGTGTTGGTGAAGACGAGGAAGGCAGCGAGAACCGCCCAGAACCAGCGCTCGCGCGAAAGCATCAGGCCGAACACCATTGCTATGCCCGAGGCGAGGGTAATCTGGATCGCGCTTCGTATAGCCGGGTCGGCGATGGAAAAGCGAGCCGTTGCCGGTGATGGCTCTGGAGATGGCAGCGGATGCGGTTCATCGAGATCCGCCTTCTCGAGGGCGGCTAGACTGAGATCGAGGCGCTCTCGAACCGTGTGAAGCCAAAGCAGTGCCTTGGCGGCCTCGAGCTGTTTGACGTTCGCCTCGCCCAGCGGCTGCATCCCCCGTTCCATCTCGCCTACATCATGCGCCAGCACCGCGTCGACAACAGTCGCAGGCGGCATTGCCTGAAGGCTGAGCACGATCACACTCTCGGCCGCAAGATGAATGTCGAAGAGCCCGATGGCGAGGTCCGCAGACACGACGCCGGGTTCCGGCGCCGGACGGCGGTTGTCCGTCGCAATGAAGCTCTCCGCCATCAACACGGCTTCCTTCAACCGCTCCTCCAGCGCGTGCAGCCTGCGGCGATCGGCTGCCTCGAGAGTGGGCCTGCGCGCAGCCGCCGCGATCTCATGAAGGATTTCATCCACCCTCTGCTGGACGCTCGCGATCGCCCTCAGGAGGTCACGGTAGCGGTCGTCGGGAAGGAGGATGGTCCGCACCAGATGCGCAGTCGCCGCCGAGATCCCGGCGCCGAGAACGAGCGCCGGCAACTGGTCCAGCGAAGGGCGGAGATAGGCTCCGGTGAAATAGGACATGAAAGCGAACATGCCGACGGCGAACCAGCGCTGGCCGAAGGACCGGCCATAGACTGCCGCGAAGATGATCGCGAGGAAGACGACGTCGGAAACGTGCCGGTAGCCCTCCAGCGCCGAGGCTAGCGCGACCATCGCGACGCCGGTGACGACCGCCAGAATACGCGTGACCAGTTGTTCCGATGCCGTCCGGTCGCGAACCGCCAGACCGCCTTCGATCGAAAGCGTTACCGCAAGCCCGTAGGCGGCCGGCGGCAGCGGTGTGGCGATGAAGTGGAAGGCGATCAGCAGAGCGACCGAGATCACCACGGTCGCCGTTATGCGGGACGCCTGCCGCAGCCGGGAAAAGGCCGGATCATTGGCCAGCAGCCGGTCCCGCAAGCGAAGCCTGAACGTCATGGCGCCTCCGCCTGTCCGCACGCCCACAGCGTGCAGAGTTTCTGGAATGACGACACGCACAAAACAGTTGAAGCACGCCGCCGCTCTATTTCTGAAATAGCCTTTCCCGCGGTGTTTTCAAAGCCGTGAGGTGAGCGGCCCCTCGGTCTGAAGACCGGGCGCGGCGAGCCGATTCCGAGCTCGCCGCCTTGGTCCAAAGTTTCGGCCAAGCATGCTTTGCCTTGCTGGCTCACAGTGCTATAGGGCTCTGGATTTCTCCCACCGTCGGAATGCCGCGCGCGGTGTTTCGCAAGCTACGAGGCATATCAATGGCAAAGATCAAGGTCGCCAATCCGGTCGTCGAACTCGACGGCGACGAGATGACCCGCATCATCTGGCAGTTCATCAAGGACAAGCTGATCCACCCTTATCTCGACCTCGATCTCGAATATTACGACCTCGGCGTCGAAAACCGTGATGCAACTGACGATCAGGTGACGATCGATGCCGCCAACGCCATCAAGAAGCACGGCGTCGGCGTCAAATGCGCCACGATCACGCCGGACGAAGGCCGCGTCGAGGAGTTCAAGCTGAAGAAGATGTGGAAGTCGCCGAACGGCACGATCCGCAACATCCTCGGCGGCGTCATCTTCCGCGAGCCGATCATCTGCAAGAACGTGCCGCGGCTCGTTCCCGGCTGGACCAAGCCGATCATCGTCGGCCGCCACGCCTTCGGCGACCAGTACCGCGCGACCGATTTCAAGTTCCCCGGCAAGGGCAAGCTCTCGATCAAGTTCGTCGGCGAAGACGGCCAGACGATTGAGCATGACGTTTACGACGCGCCGGGCGCCGGCGTGGCACTCGCCATGTACAACCTCGACGAGTCGATCACCGAGTTCGCGCGCGCCTCGTTCAACTACGGCCTGCAGCGCAAGGTTCCGGTCTATCTCTCGACCAAGAACACCATCCTGAAAGCCTATGACGGCCGCTTCAAGGACATCTTCCAGAAGGTCTTCGAAGAAGAGTTCGCCGATCAGTTCAAGGCCGAGAAGCTCTGGTACGAACACCGCCTGATCGACGACATGGTCGCCTCGGCGCTCAAATGGTCCGGCGGTTACGTCTGGGCCTGCAAGAACTACGACGGCGACGTGCAGTCCGACATCGTCGCGCAGGGCTTCGGCTCGCTCGGCCTGATGACCTCGGTGCTGATGACGCCGGACGGCAGGACGGTCGAGGCGGAAGCCGCCCACGGCACGGTGACGCGCCACTACCGCCAGCATCAGAAGGGCGAGGAAACCTCCACCAACTCGATCGCATCGATCTTCGCCTGGACCCGCGGCCTCGCCCATCGCGCCAAGCTCGACGGCAACGCCGAACTCGCGAAGTTCTCGGAAACTTTGGAGCGCGTCTGCGTCGACACGGTCGAATCCGGCTTTATGACCAAGGACCTGGCGCTCCTCATTGGTCCCGACCAGCCCTGGCTGTCGACTACCGGTTTCCTCGACAAGATCGACGAAAACCTCAGGAAGGCGATGGCGGCGTAATCAGCCTGTTCTATCGCCAGAATTTCGGAAACCCGGCCTCGAGCCGGGTTTCTTTTTGTCGTGGGAGGCGGCCGCGTTCATCCGCTAGTACGGGTCGAGGCAGCGCCCGACATTATCCGAACCCAACGAGTGCCATGAAAAAGGGCGCCGCAGCGCCCATTCCCGAACCAGACATTGGGAGGCTTTCAGCCGGCAAGCGCGCCCGCAACCGCCTCGATCGCCTCGGCAGCACGTCCGCCATCCGGGCCGCCGGCCTGGGCCATGTCCGGGCGACCGCCGCCGCCCTTGCCGCCGAGCGCGGCGGAAGCGACGCGCACCAGATCGACGGCGCTGACCTTCGACGTCAGGTCGTCGGTGACCGCCACCACGGCGCTCGCCTTGCCGTCGCCGCTGACGCCGACGAAGGCAACGACACCCGAGCCGAGCGTCTTCTTGCCATCATCCGCAAGGCTCTTCAGATCCTTCGGCTCGACACCCGAAACGACCCTGCCGAGGAAGCGGACGCCGCCGATCTCGCGGGCGGCATCCCCGGAACCGTTCTGCCCGTCACCTGCGAGGGCTAGCTTCTTCTTCGCCTCGGTAAGCTCCCGCTCCAGCTTGCGACGCTCGTCCAGAAGGGCCTCGACCCGGCCTAGAACTTCCGCGGGCTGGACCTTCAGGGCGGCGGCGAGTGTCTTCACCCGTTCGTCCTGCTCGCCGAGATAGGCGCGCGCCGCCTCACCGGTCAGCGCCTCCACCCGGCGGACGCCCGCTCCGACCGCGCTCTCCGAGACGACGCGGACGAGGCCGATATCGCCCGTGGCCGACACATGCGTGCCGCCGCAGAGCTCGACCGAATAGGGCTTGCCGGCCTTGAAGCCGCGTATGCCCTGCCCCATGGACACGACCCGCACCTCGTCGCCGTACTTCTCGCCGAACAGCGCCATGGCGCCCTCGGCGATCGCATCGTCGACGCTCATCAGCCGTGTGACGACCGGCGTGTTCTGGACGATGATCTCGTTTGCCATCTCCTCGACGACCTTCAACTCCTCCGCCGTCATCGGCTTCGGATGAGAGACGTCGAAGCGCAAGCGCTCAGGCGCAACGAGCGAACCCTTCTGCGCGACATGGGTGCCGAGCACCTCACGCAGCGCCTCGTGCAGCAGATGCGTCGCGGAATGGTTGGCGCGCAGGCGCGCACGGCGCGCATGGTCGACCGTCAGGGCGGCCGCGTCGCCGGTCTTCACGCTGCCTTCCACCACGGTGCAATAATGGACGAAGAGCCCTTCGCCACGCTTCTGCGTGTCGGTCACGGCAAGTTTGCCGGTCTCGGTGGTGATGACGCCGGTGTCGCCCACCTGGCCGCCGGACTCGCCGTAGAAAGGCGTCTGGTTCAAAACCAGCTGTACGTTCTCGCCCTTGGTGGCCGACTCGACGACGGCACCGTCCCGGACGATCGCCTGAATGACCCCTTCGGCCGACTCGGTATCGTAGCCGAGGAAGTCGGTCGCACCGTGCTTATCCCTGAGCTCGAACCAGATGGTCTCGGTCGCGGCTTCGCCGGAGCCGGCCCAATTGGCACGGGCCTCGGCCTTCTGCCGTTGCATGGCGGCCGTAAATGCGTCCGTATCGACCCCAATGCCCTTGGCGCGCAGCGCGTCCTGAGTGAGGTCGAGCGGGAAACCGTAGGTGTCGTAGAGCTTGAACGCCGTCTCGCCGTTGAACTGGTCGCCTTCGGAAAGATCGGCCGAAGCCTCCGCCAGAAGGTTGAGGCCGCGCTCCAGGGTCTTGCGGAAGCGGGTTTCCTCCAGCTTCAACGTCTCCGAGATCAGCGCTTCGGCGCGGACGAGCTCCGGATAGGCGCGGCCCATCTGGCCCACGAGCGCCGGCAGGAGCTTCCACATCAGCGGATCCCGCGCGCCGAGCAGCTGCGCATGGCGCATGGCGCGGCGCATGATTCGGCGCAGGACGTAACCGCGCCCCTCGTTCGACGGCAGAACTCCGTCGGCGATCAGGAAGGCAGAGGAACGCAGATGGTCGGCGATCACGCGATGGCTCGCGCGCCGGTCCCCTTCGGCCTTGACGCCGGTCGCCTCTTCGGAAGCCGCGATCAAGGCGCGGAAAAGGTCGATGTCATAATTGTCGTGCTGGCCCTGGAGCACGGCGGCAACGCGCTCCAGCCCCATGCCCGTGTCGATCGAGGGCCGCGGAAGGTCCACACGCTCTTCCTTGGTGATCTGCTCGTACTGCATGAAGACGAGATTCCAGATCTCGATGAAGCGATCGCCGTCTTCCTCGGCCGAGCCGGGAGGTCCGCCCCAGATATGGTCGCCGTGATCGTAGAATATTTCCGAGCACGGGCCGCATGGACCGGTATCTCCCATGGCCCAGAAGTTGTCGCTCGTCGCAATGCGGATGATGCGGTCGTCGCTCAGGCCGGCGATCTTCTTCCAAAGACCGAAGGCCTCGTCGTCGGTGTGGTACACAGTGACGAGCAGACGCTTGGCATCGAGCCCGTATTCCTTGGTGATCAGGTTCCAGGCGAGCTCGATCGCGCGCTCCTTGAAATAATCGCCGAAGGAGAAATTGCCGAGCATCTCGAAGAAGGTGTGGTGCCGGGCGGTGTAGCCGACATTGTCGAGGTCGTTGTGCTTGCCGCCGGCGCGCACGCATTTCTGCGCCGTCGCCGCGGTCGAATAGGGTCGCTGCTCGAGGCCGGTGAACACATTCTTGAACTGCACCATGCCCGCATTGGTGAACATCAATGTCGGGTCGTTGCGCGGCACGAGGGGGCTGGACGACACGATCTCGTGGCCGTTCTTGCGGAAATAGTCGAGGAACATCGACCGGATTTCATTCACGCCGCTCATCTTGCGTCCTATCTGTGTACATTCCGGCGGCAACCCGGTCTCTCCAGGCCACCAGCCGCACTCTTCAACCCCGCGCATAAAGCGCGTCGCGCTCAATCGCGTCACGCCTTCCGCCGGCCGAGCCGTCGGAACCACAGGCTTTTATCGTCCGCATATCATGCTGTCCAGCGGGCAAAAAAAACCGGCCGCAGGTGACGACGGCCGGTTTTGGATGCTTCAACGAGACGGCTGCAGCCGATTACATATCGGCGGCTTCGTCGCCTTCGCTTTCCGGTCCGCCATTCTCCAGGAAACGGTCGGCGATGAGACCGGCATTCTGCCGCAGAGCAGTCTCGATTTCACGCAGCAGTTCGGGATTCTCCCGCAGGAAGAGCTTGGCGTTTTCCCGCCCCTGGCCGAGCCGCTGACTGTTATAGGAGAACCAGGCGCCTGATTTCTCGACGATGCCCGCCTTGACGCCGAGATCGATCAATTCACCCGTCTTCGAAACCCCTTCGCCATACATGATGTCGAACTCGACCTGCTTGAAAGGCGGTGCCATCTTGTTCTTGACGACCTTGACGCGGGTCTGGTTGCCGACGACTTCCTCGCGCTCCTTGACCGAACCGATGCGGCGAATGTCGAGGCGCACCGAAGCGTAGAACTTGAGCGCATTGCCGCCCGTCGTCGTTTCCGGCGAGCCGAACATCACGCCGATCTTCATGCGGATCTGGTTGATGAAGATCACCATGCAGTTCGACTTGGAGATCGATGCCGTAAGCTTGCGCAGTGCCTGGCTCATGAGGCGCGCCTGCATGCCCGGCAGACTGTCGCCCATCTCGCCCTCGATTTCGGCGCGCGGCACGAGCGCGGCCACCGAATCGATGACGAGAATGTCGATCGCACCCGAACGGACCAGCGTATCGGTGATTTCCAGCGCCTGCTCGCCCGTATCAGGCTGCGAAATCAGGAGATTTTCGAGATCGACCCCGAGCTTTCGCGCATAGACCGGATCGAGCGCATGTTCGGCATCGACGAAGCCGCAGATGCCGCCCTTCTTCTGTGCCTCGGCAATGGTCTGCAGCGCCAGTGTGGTCTTGCCCGAGCTTTCCGGACCATAGATCTCGATGATGCGGCCTTTCGGCAGGCCGCCGATGCCGAGCGCGATATCGAGGCCGAGCGAACCGGTGGAGACGGTTTCGATCTCAACTACGCTGTCCTTCGCTCCGAGCTTCATGATCGATCCCTTGCCGAACGAACGTTCGATCTGGGAAAGAGCCGCTTCAAGTGCCTTGCTTTTGTCCACCGATTTGTCCTCTACGAGCCGCAAAGAATTTTGTGCCATTGGTCCACCTTTAGGTTATTGGAGCTATCGAGGCAATGAAGCCGCCGCAAGCCTTTTTGTACATGTTTTGTTCCGGATTGGCAATGGCACGACAAATAATTGAAATTGCTCGACATATCTGATCACGTTCGATTCTTGTTCACGCCGTTCAACCACTGTATCCACAGGCTGCGCGTCAATGCTTGCCGGCTTTCACGCGCCGCCCCGATTCGCTTCGTGATTCACGATGGATCAAATCCGGACAAAGCCCTAAAAGGTAGTCCGAAACGATAGATCGGAATGCCGGCGGAAGAGAGACCTCGCCACCTCTCCCCCCTTCATCGAGGACCAGATGCAAGTACAGGTGAAGTCGCAGAACATAGCCGTTTTCGGCGGCGCTCATATCGACAGGCGCGGGCGGATCAGCGGCGCGACGACACCGGGCGCAAGCAATCCGGGCACCTGGTTCGAGGAAGCCGGGGGCGGCGGCTTCAATGCCGCGAGAAATCTCGCGCGGCTCGGCCATCGCGTGACGATGATCAGCCCCCGGGGCGGCGACCCCGCCGGCGACGCGGTGGCGGCCGCTGCGGAAGCTGCCGGTGTGATCGATCGCCCTTTCACCTTTCTCGATCGCAAGACGCCGAGCTATACGGCAATCCTCGAAAACGACGGCAACCTCGTCATCGCGCTCGCGGACATGGACCTCTATGCTCTGTTTACGCCGCGCCGGCTGCAGCAGCGGACCACGCGCGAGATTTTAGCGGCGAGCGAACTCGTGCTGATGGACGCCAATCTGCCGGAGGACACATTGACGGCCCTCGTCGGCACCGCCGCGAAGTTCAGCCTGCAACGTGCCGGTATCGCCGTCTCTCCGGCAAAGGTGGTCCGCTACCGCGAGTGCCTCGATGGGCTCGATTTTCTGTTCATGAACGAGGCGGAAGCGCGCGCGCTTACCGGAACCGAGGCAGCAACCGCCGAGGAATGGCCGTTGCTGCTGCGCTCCGCCGGTCTTTCCGGCGGTGTCGTAACGCGCGGAGGCCGGGCCGCGGTCGCCTTCGATGGCAAGGGTGCCTGCCTCGCGAAGCCGCCGGCTCTTTCGGCACTTGCCGACGTCACCGGCGCCGGCGACGCGCTCGCCTCGGGCTTTCTCGCCGCCCGGCTCGCAGGTGAGGATCTTTCCGCTTGCCTGCGCTGGGGCATGGCCGCCGCCGTCATAGCGCTGCATTCGCCCTTCGCGGCCTCCGACGAGATGTCGCAGGACATGCTGGAGCAGGTTCTGCAGCTTGTGCCGGAAACGGAAATGCTGTCATGAGATTTGGCAGCTGAATTGGGTGCCGCGCGGCACGGAATGCGAGCGGTGCTTCCGCATCCTCTGCTCCACGCACCGGAATCGATCAGGCATCCCCGAGCAATTTGCCGTCGAGGATGTCATCAATCAAGGAAACGATCATGACCAACCCCTCCTCCCCGTCCCTGCCGATGGAATATTCAGATGAAGTCGCCGCTGCCAAGCAGCGAGGTGCGCCGATCGTCGCGCTGGAATCCACGATCATCACGCATGGCATGCCCTATCCCGGCAACCTCGACATGGCCCGCAGCGTCGAGACGATCATCCGTGAACAGGGTGCCGTGCCCGCAACCATCGCCGTGATCCACGGGGTCCTGCATATCGGCCTGGACGATGCCAAACTGGAGGCGCTGTCGAAGACGCAGGGCGCGATGAAACTTTCGCGCGCCGATCTCGCCTTTGCGATCGCCGAACGCCGCACCGGAGCGACGACCGTCGCCGCAACGATGATCGCCGCCGCCCGCGCCGGCATCCGGGTTTTCGCGACCGGCGGCATCGGCGGAGTTCACCGCGGGGCCGAGCAGAGCTTCGACATATCTGCGGACCTCGACGAACTCGCACGTACCGGCGTTATCGTCGTCTGTGCCGGCGCCAAGGCCATTCTGGACATTCCCAAGACCCTCGAAGTGCTCGAAACGCGCGGTGTCCCTGTCGTGACCTATGACAGCGAGAGCTTCCCGGCCTTCTGGTCGCGTGAATCCGGTCTCAAGAGCCCGCTGATGCTGAACAGTCCGGCGGCGATCGCCGGTTTCCAGCGGACGCGCGAGTTGCTCGGAATCGACGGCGGAATGCTTGTCGCCAATCCGGTGCCGGAAGAAAGCGAAATCCCGCGCGAGGAGATGGAGATCTACATCACCCGCGCGCTGGACAATGCGGCGAGCGAGGGGATTTCCGGCAAGGCGGTCACACCGTACCTGCTCGACAACCTCTTCCGTTTGACGGACGGGCGCAGCCTCGAAACCAATATCGCGCTGGTCGAGAACAATGCCCGACTTGCCGCTGGGATCGCCGTCGCTCTCGCTGCGAAGTAAGGGCAGAGATGGAATAGGACGGCGGAGGCGACCTGCTGCACCGCGCTCGCCCTTCTCCCTCATCGAAAATTGGGGAGAAGGTGACCGCAAGCGGATGAATGGCGTAAGCTCAAAGGAAAGGAAGCCTCGTCAGCTGTCGAGCATCTCGCGCACGGCGACCGCAAGCTGCTTCAGCGAAAAAGGTTTCGGCAGGAAGCCGAACTTCGCGTCTGCCGGCAGATTTCGCGCAAAAGCGTCTTCGGCATAGCCGGATACGAAGATGAACTTCAGGTCCGGATAGGTCTTGCGCAGCTCGCGCAGCAGCGTCGGCCCATCCATTTCCGGCATCACGACGTCGGAGACGACGATATCGACCGCACCGTCGAGTTCGTCCATGATTTCCAGCGCTTCGATACCCGATCCCGCTTCGTGAACCGTATAGCCGCGCGTCTCCAGCATGCGCTTGCCGCCGCGTCGGACCGCTTCCTCGTCCTCGACCAGCAGCACGACCGCGGAATCCCCGGTGAGATCGGCAGGCTCGGCTCGAGGCATGGGCACAGCAACCGGTTCGCTCCGTGCCGGCGCCGCGGGTTGCGCTGCGGACGCGTCCTCATCCTGCGTTTCGGGAATGTCGACATGCCGCGGCAGCAAGATGCGGAAGGTCGTCCCGCTGCCGATCTCCGACTCGGGATAAATATAGCCGCCGGACTGCTTCACGATGCCGTAAACCATCGACAGTCCGAGTCCGGTCCCCTTGCCTACATCCTTCGTGGTGAAGAAGGGCTCGAAGATCTTGTCCATGATTTCCGGCGGAATGCCGGTGCCTTGGTCGGACACCTCGACCATGACGAAGTCTTCCTCGGGCAGTTCGCGCCGGCCAAGCGCCGCCACTTCGCTCGCCGGCAGATTGCGTGTCCTAAGCGTGATGATTCCGCCCGCAGGCATGGCGTCGCGGGCATTGACGGCGAGGTTCAGGAGCACCTGTTCGAACTGCCCGAGATCCGTCTTGACCGGCCAGAGATCGCGGCCGTAGTCCACCTCCACCTTGACGTTGGTGCCGGTCATCCGGTCGACGAGCATCCTGAGATCGCCAATGACGTCGGTGAGATTGAGCACCGTCGGACGCATCGTCTGCTTGCGCGAGAAGGCGAGCAGTTGCCGCACGAGCACGGCTGCCCGGTTGGCGTTACGCTTGATCTCCATCAGATCCGCGAAGGTCGCATCCGCCGGCCGCGCCGATAGCAGGAGATGATCGGCGGAAAGCAGGATGGCCGTGAGGACGTTGTTGAAATCGTGGGCGATGCCGCCGGCGAGCGTTCCGACGGCATTCATCTTCTGCGTCTGCGCCATCTGGTTTTCGAGCGCCTTCTGCTCGGTGATCTCCAGGGCATAGATGATCGCAGCCTCCTCGGGCGCCTGATCGCTCTGGTCGATGACTGCATTGACATAAAAGCGGAAGTGACGCCCCTCATCCTTGGGATGAAGCGCGTCGATCGGCGCGATATCGCTCTGCCGGTCCTTCGCGGCAGCCAGCGACTCCTGCAGGCGCCCTCTCTCGGATTGGTGCACCACAGCGTCGATCATAGCCCCGCGCTCGACCTCATCCTGGGAAACGAGCCCGGCGAAGAGCTTCATGAACGGAGCGTTGGTTCTGAGAATGCGGCCGTTTCCATCCACCGAGGCGATTGCCATGGGCGTGTTGTTGAAGAAGCGGGTGAACCGCATCGCGGCATTCGACGCCGACTGATCGCCATCGTCGCCTTCCCGGGACATCACGATGGTGCGGCTTTCGCCGGGCGCACCGTCCCGCGCCGAGGAAACGCGATGAATCAGGCGCACCGGCAGGCTCTGGCCGTTGGCCTTTCTGAGATCGAGGTCCAGGATCTTGGTTTTCTTGAGACCGGGCTCCGCCTGTACCGATTGTACGAGCGCCAGCCCCTCGCCCGCAACGAGATCGGCAATGCTGACGGAGCCGGGCTGGAATTTGGTCAGGTCGATTCCGAGCCAGTCGGCGAGCGTCGCGTTGATATAGAAGATCTCGCCCTTGCGCCCGGCGGAGAAGAAGCCAGCGGGCGCGTGATCGAGATAGTCGATTGCGTTCTGCAATTCCTTGAAGAAGCGCTCCTGCTCGTCGCGCTCGGCGGTAATATCCGCGATCTGCCACAAGTAGAGCGGATTGCTGCCTGCATCCTCGAGCGGCAATACCCGCGCCTTCAGCCGATACCAATGGGCGCCGGAGCCGGCCACCTTGCCGTTTGCCAGAGGTTTCAGCAGCCGGAACTCCTCGTGTCCCTGCTTGCCCTCATGCAGACCGTTGGTCAGGCGGTAAATCGCTTCGGTGGCCTCGCGGTTGCGCGACAGGATCGTTTCGAGCGACTGAATGCCTGCCGCACTCTTGGTGCCGGTCAGGGCACCATAGGCGGCGTTGGCATAGATGATGCGCCCCTTGCGGTCGGTTACGATGGTCCCGTCTTCATGCGCATCGAGGAAGGCGCGCGCCAGTTCGTCCGGCCGCGATTGCGGCATCACCTCGATAAAGCCGATGACGGAAGAAACGAGGAAGAAGATGCCCACCATGGCCAGCACGCCGAGAATGCCGAGCACGATCTCGTTTTCGAGCTGATCCTTGAAGACGACAAACGCGGCAGCCGACGCGGTGAGGACGATCGCAAGCAGGATGATCCTGAGGATGGTTCCCGGACGAACGCCCCGGTCAACGACCGGCATCTGGTAGTCACCTGCCTGCCGCAATTTCGTCATCGGGTCCTCACCTGCTGCCGGGTCGCATCGAACGCGATCCCGAGCGCTTGCAGTGCCGTACATCCCCGTGGATGCACAAGGGCCGCTGCAATACTTTGAATTGCCGCATGATTTATCCCCAATCCGTCTCCGGTTTAAGGAACCATGCGGTGGCCGAGTCCGAAGGCATCGTCGCGAAATCGATGGCCGCCCTCCGCGCTTTCGCGCATCGACCTGGAATCATCTTTAACAATCAGAGATAACAGCAAAAAGCGTCTCTGCGGAAGCGCTGCAGTCAATTCACAGGGAATGTCGGGCCGAAGCTTGTCCAAGCCCGAAAAAAGCCGTCAAATGTTGCCATGCGAAGCGGCAGTAAGGAGTTCAGCCTATGATGGAATCAATCCTCGGGGACAACGCCAGCCGGTTCCTGATCGCCGCCGGAGCGGTTGCGATCGGTCTCTTGTGTCTCGTGGCGGTGCTTCGGCTCATGCGCAACAAGCCCTCCTCTCCCTTCGTCCGCGGCGGCAAGAACAGGCAGCCGCGCCTTGCGGTGCTCGATGCCGCCGCAGTCGACACGCGTCGGCGCCTGGTGCTCGTCCGCCGCGACGACGTCGAACACCTGATCATGATCGGCGGCCCGACGGACATCGTGATCGAAAGCCGCATCGCGCCAGAGGGAGAAAATCCGATTCCGGCTACGCTTCAGGCAGCGCCGGAAGAAAAGAAGACCCGCACCCCGATTGCGGAAGCCCGGCCTCAGCCGGTTCCTTCCACTGTCCCGGCCGAACCCGCTCTCCCGACGGAAGCTGCCGCCGAACCTGTTCGGCAACCGGCGCGCCCGAACGAGCCGCCGCGGGTCACCGCGCGTCCGGAGCCACCAGTGCGCGTGGTCCCGGATCGGGCAGGGCCCCGCACTCGGCTCGTCGCAGCCGCAGCAGGTCTCCGGGCCTTTACCTGCGCCACACATTCCGCCGGTATCCGCCATCGAGCCGTCGCACACCGATTTCGGCGCGGTGCGTGACCGCTCGCTTCCGGTGGAGCCCGCTGCTCGCGACGGACGCCCCGTCCCGCTTACGGCGCTTGAACCGGTGAAGGGCGTGCCCAGCCAATCTCTCCCGCCTCAGCCCGCCGCGCCGCAAGCGGCCGCAGAATTCGAGCGCATGCTCGATGCGGAAATCAGCGGCGATCTCCAACGCTTCGCACCTTCGGGGCCGCCGCGTCCGGAGATCAGGCCCGCCGGTCGCCAGGAACCTGTTCTCGGATCGCCTTCCCAGGACACCCGCAAGGAGCCGACGATCGAAGAAGAAATGGAAAGGATGCTCGCCGATATTTCCGTGAGCCGCAAATTGTAATTCGTAGATTCCCGGAACAGCGCATCAGTGCACAAACGAAAACGGCGCGGTCGAACCGCGCCGTTTTCGTTAGTCACAACGATGTCCCCGGACTTATTCGTCCCGGTAGACCTTCTCGCGACGCTCGTGACGTTCCTGCGCCTCGATCGAGAGAGTTGCGATCGGCCGGGCGTCCAGCCGCTTCAGTCCGATCGGCTCCCCGGTTTCCTCGCAGTATCCGTAGGTGCCTTCATCGAGCCGCTGCAACGCGGCATCGATCTTGGCAATCAACTTCCGCTGACGGTCCCGGGCGCGCAACTCGATCGCCCGGTCCGTTTCGGATGAGGCGCGGTCCGCAAGATCAGGATGATTGGCGCTCTCCTCCGCCAGGTGATCCAGTGTCTCGCGGGCTTCGCGAAGGATGTCGTTTCTCCAGGCATTCAGCTTTGCACGAAAGTATGCCCGGTGGTTCGCATTCATAAAATCCTCGTCCTCCGAGAGGACATAGGTACTAAGATCGATCTTCTCACTCAACGCGATTCTCCTGAAGAACATCTCATTGCGGCGGTGTATAGACCTATGGAAGCTCTGATTCAAGCCTTGTAATCAGTGCTTAACTGCATTTTAACACTGCCCGCATCGCAGGCTAACCGGCTAATATTTCATCAAAATACAAGCAAAGTCTTGAACGCCGAAACACCGCTCGCCGCCGACGGCGCCGGCCGCTTGACGTTCCATGGGCGAGCACGGCAGCATTTCGGATTGCGACATTTGGTGCGCGACGCGCGTCGGTTCAATGGGCTCGCTGGATCAAAAAACCGCCAAGCGCGGCTTGATCTTTACGCCGACCGGCGGGACAACGGAGCATCCGCAAGGCGTTTTGAGCCGTCGGCACGACGGACGCCTCCATCCTGGGGATTTCCAGCACCGGGTGAATACATGCAAGACAGCGTCGTCCCGGCCTTCCAGCTTCTGCTTCTTCGCCATGCCCGATCGGGCTGGGCTCTGCCCGGCCAGAGCGACTTCGATCGCGCGCTCGACCATGTCGGCTTTGCCGAGGCGGAACTCACGGCACAATCCGCAGCCGACCATCGCATCAGGCCGGACCTGATCCTTTGCTCGACCGCTGTCCGCTGCCGGCAGACGGCCGAACCGCTGTACCGGGCATTCGGCGAAGACATCGACATTCGTTACCTAGACCCACTCTATACCGGCCCCACAACCGTCTATGCCGACCTTGTCGAGGCGCATGCGAGCCGACCCTCGCTGATGATCATCGGGCACAATCCGATGATAGAGGAGCTCTTTGGACGAATTCTGGGTGAAGAACGGGCGGCTGCGGCACTCGCGCACGGATATCCGCCGGCCGGAATGGCGGTGATCGATTTTGCGGCGCGGCCGAAAGCCGGAACGGCATGGACCGGGACACTTTCGAAGTTCCTCGTTCCCGCCCCTGAAGAAGCCGAGAAAGGATGAGGCCTTGCCAGCCGCTTCCGCCTGCGGAAACGGCGAATTCGCTTCGCGTTGTTGCGTTGACGGAAACATTTCCTATATCGCTCCAGACGTTACGCGGATGCCCGCGCCCCGGTTGGGATATCGGCAAATCAACCGTACCGCTCATCATTCCCGAAGGGACGAAAGAATTTGGCGCCCATTCTCACCAGTTTCAAAGACGACGCGCTGATCGCCCTGGACAATCTCGCCGACCGCGCAGCCGGTCTCGTCACCCCGTCCGTCAGGCTCGGCGTCACCGGCCTTTCGCGGGCCGGCAAAACCGTATTCATCTCATCGCTCGTCCACAACCTCCTGAACGGAGGGCGGCTGCCGGTTTTCGAACCGGTCCGGTCGGGCCGTGTGTCCAAAATCCGGCTCGAACCGCAGCCCGACGACGCGGTGCCGCGCTTTCAATATGAGGATCACATTGCGGCACTGGTTCGGGATCGGTCCTGGCCGGATTCGACCAGGGCCATATCGCAGTTGCGGATCACGCTCGATTACGAAAGCGCCAGCGGCTGGAGCCGCCTGCTCTCTCCCGGGCGGCTGTCGATCGACATCGTCGATTACCCCGGCGAATGGCTGCTCGATCTGCCGCTGCTCGGCCAAGACTTCCGGCAGTTCAGCGACGCAACGGTTCAACGCGCACGCTCCGGCATGCGCGCCGAACTGTCGAGCGAATGGCTGGGACTTGCCGCCGCGCTCGGAGCTTCGACGCCAGCCGACGAAGGCAGCGCCCGCCGGCTTGCCGAGAGCTTCACCGCCTATCTCAAGGCCTGCAAGGAGGACGACCGGTCCCTTTCCACGCTTCCGCCAGGCCGCTTCCTGATGCCGGGCGATCTCGAAGGGTCGCCGGCGCTTACCTTCTCCCCGCTCCCCGATCTGCCCGCGGGCCGCGCTCCAAAGGGTTCGCTTTGGGCGATGATGGAGCGGCGCTACGAAGCCTACAAGACGCATGTCGTAAAACCGTTCTTCCGCGAACATTTCGCCCGTCTCGACCGCCAGATCGTGCTTGTCGACGCGCTCCAGGCGGTCAACCGCGGCACGGAGGCGCTGAAGGATCTGGAACAGGCCCTGGCAGACGTCCTTGCCTGCTTCCGGCCCGGCCTCAATTCCTGGTTGACTTCGTTCGTCACCCGGAGAATCGACCGCGTACTGATCGCCGCAACCAAGGCCGATCACCTGCACCACGAAAGCCACGACCGGCTCGAGCGCATCACGGCTCGCCTCGTCAGCCGGGCGACCGAGAGAATAGGAATGAGCGGCGCGGGCCTTGAGGTCATGGCGCTCGCCTCTGTCAGAGCAACGCGCGAGGCCACCGTAGATCACGATGGCCATCGTTTGCCCGTGATCGTCGGAACGCCGATCGCCGGTGAGAAGATCAATGGCGAGATATTCGACGGCGAAAAGAAAACAGCGATATTTCCTGGAGACTTACCGGAAGATCCTGAACTTCTTTTCGAAGCCGTCGACCGGGTCTCCGCATCCGCCCTATCCGCCTCCGCCCCAGAGCAAGGAATGCCGGAACTGAATTTCGTCCGCTTCAGACCGCCGCAGCTCGAAGAGACGCGCGGCGGACTGAAACTCTCAGTGCCGCATATCCGGCTCGACAGGGCCATGCAGTTCCTGCTCGGAGATCGCCTGGCATGAGTGATGACTTCAACGACCGTCGACGCAGGCCGGCCGCCTTTTCCGTCGGAGCCGAGGAGGCCGCCGAGCGCGAGATGGAACAGACGCCGCGGCGCGCACCGGGGAGTTTCAGCGAAAAGGTCGTCATGACGCCCGACGCCGAGGACCCGTTCATCGGGACCACCGCAGCGATCGAATCGCTCAACCTGCCGGAAGCAAAGCCGCAGCGGCCCCGGCTCTCCTTTGGCAAGATCGCCGCGGGGGCGTTCGGCATCCTCATCTCGCTTGCGGTCGGACTTTGGATCGACCGGCTCGTGCGCGACCTCTTTTCGCGCGCCGACTGGCTTGGCTACGGAGCCGTCGCAGTCGTGGCGATCGGCGTCGTCGCTTTCCTGATCGTGGTCGCGCGCGAAGTCTTCGGCATGATGCAGCTGACCGCCGTCCAGACGCTGAAAGCCGATCTGGCGGCGGCCGCCGCAGCCGGGAAGACGCAAGCCGCGCGGGCTGCGACCGCGAGGCTCGTTCACCTGCTCGCCGGCAATCCCCGGACGGCTAAGGGCCGTGCCCGCCTGACGGAGACCGAGGGCGACATCATCGATGCGCCCCATCTCATCGAACTGACGGAACGCGAATTGCTGGCGCCGCTCGACCGCGAGGCGCGGCGCATCATTCTTGGCGCCGCGAAGCGGGTGTCGATCGTGACTGCGGTCAGCCCGCGCGCTCTCGTGGACCTCGGCTACGTGATCTACGAGTCCGCGCGGATGATCCGTGCCATGGCCGAACTCTACGGCGGCCGCCCGGGCACGCTCGGCCTGCTGCGCCTGATGCGCGACGTCATCGCGCATCTCGCCGTCACCGGCTCGATCGCCGTCGGTGACAGCCTCATCCAGCAGATCCTCGGCCACGGCCTCGCATCCAAGCTGTCCGCCCGCCTCGGCGAGGGCGTGATCAACGGGCTGATGACGGCGCGCATCGGGATCGCGGCGATGGATCTCTGCAGGCCGATGCCGTTCCGCGCGCTGAAGCGCCCCAGCATCGGCGACTTTCTCGGCGACCTGGCGCCCGGCGCCGCGCGCTCCGAGGGCGCAGCCGGCTGATCGTCGATGCATCGCCGGCGCCCTGCCTCTTCGCAATATAAGGCGGGGTAGAAGTCGGGACGAAACCATCCGTTAACCATTTTCACGGCAATGTAAGCGTCAGTTTCCAGCTTGATCCATCAAGGACTGTTCATGCTCTCGCGCCCTTCTCCGATTGTCCGCGGCATTGCCGTTATCGCGCTTGTCGCCGCCGCGGGCCTCGCGACACCCGCGTTCTCCGGCGCCCGCGACAAGGCGTTCTTCGACAGGGTTGCCGGGCAATGGAAAGGCCCAGGCGAAATCGTTGCCGGCAAGTACAAGGGCACGAAGTTTACCTGCGATCTCACCGGAGAAGCGGCCCCCGGCAATGAAGCCGGCTTGAGACTGGACGGTTTCTGCCGCGTCGGGGTGTTCAAGCAGCCGATGTCGGCGACGATCGTCCGGAAGGGCAACAGCTACACTGGAAAGTTCCTGGACGGGGCCGAGGGCAAGGGTCTCGATGTCGTGTCCGGCAGCGTCGCCAAGGACAAGGTAGTGGTCGGGATCAACCGCAAAAAGCTGAATGGCGCGATGATCGCGCGCCTGCAGGGCGAAGAAACCATGAACATCACGATCTCGGTAAAGGTCGAGGACACCATGGTCCCGGTTATCGGTGTGAGCCTTAACCGGCAGATGGACGATATCGCCGTCGGTTCGATAGAGTAACCACCCTTCCGACCGGCCCACTCGAGTATGGCCTCTCTGCCTATTGCTCCACGCGCCACCATTCGACGTTTTCGTCGGCCACTTCGATGCCCTGCACATCCGCCCGGCCCAGCCATTCTCTGACTGTCCGTCCTTCGACTGTAAGGTCCGCCGCAAAGTCGGCGAGCGGCTTCAGCACGAAGCCGCGTTCGGTCATGCGCGGATGAGGCAGCGTAAGCGTCGCGCTCGCCCTGTTGAGGTCACCGAAGGTCAGGAGATCGATGTCGATGGTGCGGGGGCCCCAGCGCTCCATTCTCACACGCTTCATGGCCCGTTCGATCCCGAGACAGGCCGCAAGCAATGCCTCTGGATCCAGCGTCGTTTCGACCTCCGCACAGGCGTTGAAGAACCAGTCCTGATCCGTCTTGCCCCATGGCGGCGTACGGTAGAGCCTCGACACCGCGACGACCCGGCAATCCGACCGCGCGTCGAGCGCCCGCAGGGCTTCTGCCATCGACCGGCGCGGATCGCCGAGATTGCCGCCGAGACCGAGTATCGCGTGCCGCCAGTTCCTATTCGGCGACATGCTCGACCGTGACTTCCACGTAGTCCAGGATGCCCGGAACCGGCGCGTTCGGCTTGCGGATGGAGACTTTCGCCCTGCGAATCTGGCGAAAACGGGCGCAAAGCGTCTTGGCGACCTCAAGCGCCAGCGCTTCGATCAGGTAGCGCCGGCGTCCGGTGACGATCCTCTCGATCTCGGCGAAGGCGATGCCGTAATGCACGGTGTCGTCGATGCAGTCCTCGGCAAGCGCCGTCCCCTGATCGACCACGAGTTCCGCATCGACGAAGAAACGCTGCCCGAGGAACTCCTCTTCGTCGAGCACGCCATGGCGGGCAAAGAACGCGCAGTTCTTCAGTGTGATCGTGTAGGTCGCAGTCATGGCTTCATGTCCCGTCAGCTGTTCTTTGCGGCCAGCATAGCATCGGCCACCGCTAACGCATCCCTGTTGATTGCGACATCATGTACCCGAAATATCGCAGCGCCCGCAGTTCTGAGAAGCGCCGTCGTCGCGGCGGTACCGACGTCGCGGCCTCCCGCCTCTCGGCCCGTCACCGCGCCGACGAACCGCTTGCGCGAAGTTCCGACGAGAAGCGGCCGCCGAAACTCATGCAACGCCCTGAAGCGTGCCATCAGTTCGAGGTTCTCGTTCGTGTCCTTCGCGAATCCGAAGCCCGGATCGAGCACGATCCGTTCCCGCGCTACGCCGGCGTCGGCGGCGATGTGTAGGGACCGTTCCAGGAAATGGAACTGATCGTCGATCACGTCGCTCAGTTTCTCCCGGTTGCGTCCGGTATGCATGATGCAGAGCCCGGCGCCCGTCTCGGCCGCCACGGTCGCGATCGCCGGCTCGCGCTGGAGCCCGTGCACGTCGTTGACGATGTGGGCGCCGGCGCGAACCGCCAAACGGGCGGTCTCCGCGCGGTAAGTATCGACTGAAATGACGGCCTGGGGGTGCCGCGCGATCGCGGCGATAACGGGCAGAATGCGGGCCTGTTCCTCGTCGGCGCTGACCGGCTTGGCGTCCGGCCGCGTGGATTCACCGCCGACATCCAGGATTTCCGCACCCGCCTCCAGTGCGCGCAGCGCAGCACTGACAGCCGCGTCAGGATCAGCGAAACGCCCGCCGTCGGAAAACGAATCCGGTGTAACATTGATGATCGCCATCAAAACGCCACGCGGGCCCAGTTCCAGATCGCGTCCATGCGCCAATTGCCAGCGAGAGGGCTGAAATGGATCGTATGTCATTGTTCCGGTCCGCAGCTGAACGGCTCGAATTCACCGCGCTTCATGGCGCAAATATATCTTTCGAAAGCAACACGTTATGACCCCTTCCTCACTCACCTTGCAAACTTGTCGACGTCGATTGGGGCCGATTTGTGTTGCGCTGGCTTTGGCTATGCCCCAAGCTTTGATGAAGTTCAACCGGCGAGAACGCGCTTCCATGCCCCGACTACATATCCCGCTGCGTGCAGCCCTGGTCGCATTGCTTGTCGGCATACCGTTTGGCAATGCCTCGGGCGAAACACTGATCAGCAAGAGAGTCTCCTACTTCTCGATCGGCGGTCGCACGGCCGCGGAACTGGACAAGGCGCTTTCGGCGTCCGGCCCTATGATGAAGAGCACCGGAACGCGGCATCCGGGCGCGACCCGGATCAAGTTCGGTGGCACGGTCACCTATGTCAGTCGCGACGACAACTGCGCGGTGGGTTCCGCAAAAGTCACGCTCAGCACCCGCATCATTCTGCCGCGCTGGAAGTATCGTCGACAGGCGGGTCGCGATCTGGCCTTGGTCTGGGACACGCTGGCGAGCGACATCAAGCGCCACGAGGAACGCCATGCCGAGATCGCGCGCATTCACGCGCGCCAGATGGAAAGGGCGCTGCTTTCACTGAAATCCGAGGACAGTTGCGAGCGCATGCAGGCCCGAGTAGCGGAAGTAAGCGCTGAGGAAGTCGAGCGGCACGACAAGGACCAGGCGCGCTTCGACCGCACCGAGGCGGCGAATTTCGACCGGCGGATGATCCGGTTGCTGCAATACCGCCTCGAAAGCCTGAAGAAGAATTCCAAGAGCCGCTGATGACGTGAGGCGGGCCGTGCACCGCCGGCACGAGGTACGCGAGACCGTGTTTGCTCTTTGGATCGGAATACCCCAAAGAAACGGTGGGATATAGTTTCGGCTTCAGAAGAAACCGCCGGAAACCCACAGTATTTTACTGGCGGAATCTAACGATAGCGAGCAGCAGCCGACTCAGCTATATTAAAATCATGCAACGAGCGGAGGAACCGAAGTTCAACTGCTCGATGAAGTTGACATTGGATTGCGGATCAATACCGGGATCTCGCGTTTTAGTGGCAACTGGCGTGAGTTTGGCTTCGTCGTTTTCGGCTATCGCAGCATTGTCCGGGCGATGAGGCAGCACAGGTTCTCCTGGCGTGTCCTGGTGCGGCAGATGTTCCCTCCCTCATCTGCATGCGATGCGCCCTCCTAGCCTCGCTTGTCGATCGACCGGCGAGGCTTTTTTTTGCCCCGACGGCCGTACGAGCCGATCAGGCCTGGCGCTCGGGGACATGGACGACAAGCCCATCCAGAGCTTCGCTCATCTTGATCTGACAGGAGAGACGCGAGGTTGGACGCACGTCGTAGGCGAAATCCAGCATATCCTCTTCCATCGCTTCCGGCGTGCCGACCTGGGCCGCCCAGGCCTCGTCGACATAGACATGACAGGTCGCGCAGGCACAGGCTCCGCCGCATTCCGCTTCGATCCCGGGGACCGAATTGCGAACCGCATTCTCCATGACCGTGGAGCCGTTCTCGACATCGAGTTCGTGGCGCGCGCCGTCAAAGGCTACGATCGTAAGTTTTGTCATTTCTCTTTCCGGAACGAATTGAAGGGGCCGGCCGGCTGGCAGAGGGCTTGTCAGGACTTGCCGGTGCCCCGGCTTTGAATTCAGGGCACGTTCTTCCAACAAATCAACCGGCCAGTCAACACGATGAGGCCCATCCGCACAGCCTCAAATTGCCGCGCCGATTGGGCAGATCGCGTTTGATGATAGGTTTTACGGCATCCCGCCCAAAAGTGCGCAGCGGTTTTGGGACAACGACATGCACAATAACGACAAGCTGCACCAGCGACCAGATCACGATGCTTTTGGTCGGGTCGACCTGAAAAACACCGTGATCGGCTCCAGAAGTTCGAGCGGGATGCGGGCCCAAACCGCACACACTTTTCCTCATCCCGCTCTTGCGCCCGACAGGGCGCCGCTTCAGGTCAACGGCAGAGCTTCAGAACGAAGAGCTCCGCCTCGAGAACGGCGGCGCCGAGAGCGCCCCGCAGTGCTGCGTCGGCGGGGCATTTCTCGATGGCGGCTGCAGCCTCGGCGACCGCGACCGCACCGACCGCGAGAGCCGCCCCCTTCAGACGGTGGGCCTCCTGGCCGCAGGCCTCTGCGTCACGCTCCGCCATCTCGGCCATCGCCTGGCGTGCCTGACGGGCGAAGAGCTTCAGAACCTCGATCTCGAGCGCCGTGTCCCCCATCGTCTGCTTGTTGAGATGCGCAAGGTCGATGGGATTCTTGCTGGAGGGAATGGAATTTGCGGGGATGTCCGGTGCCTCGAAGGCTATCTTGAGTGCCGCCATTGGGCTCGTTTCCTACAATCGATTTCGCCTGGATCACGATGTTTTTGGGTGGGGTCGACCTAAAAACAAGAATGTGATCGGAACCAAGATATTAGGGCAGGATGCAGGCGGAAAACCGCACACACTTTTCCTCATCCCGCTCTAAACAATCGCACCATTTTCAAACAGGATTATCGGTGCGCGGCACTGCCATTGACATAAATCGCGGCGCAATGGAGGCAGAAAAATTGAGGACATGGTTAACGGCCATTAAACCGGCTGATTCCCTTGGCTTTTGGGGCCCCGAGGCGGCGTTTCCGTTAAGAAATCATTAGGATTTTAATGAATGGGGAACGCTCATAATTGTAAGAGCCCGGCTAATGTGTCACTACGATACGATTAGGAACGGGTCCGTATATGAAAATGGCAACTGTTCCGGTGGATAAGCTGCGTCCCAAGGTGTCGCAGGGCATAGGCTGCGGCTATCCATCGAGGCGATGTAATGGGTGATCAGCCAATCTATGGCTTCGTTGCGAAGCTTGGACCTTGCGGTCACCGCCCTGGTTCGGATGTTCCGCTGGGCACCTGGCGGCACAGGAAGACGGCCATCATCGGGCAATAGTAGTGAGGCGTATCCGTATGGCGACGAAGAAGACCAACGAGTCGATCGACGAAAAGGCGTTCCAGGCGCTGGAAGCTGCCCTGAAGATCGACTTTGACGACCTGAAGTCGGCCTTGAACGACGAGACTTCCCTGGACGAGCCGGTGCCGGAAAATGTGCCCGAGAGCGCCCGGCAGGCCCCCGGATCTGGTGAGGCACGCGCCGCGCGAACGCAACAGGAAGCTCCGAAGCCCGCGCGTGGCGCTGAAACACCGCGCAGTTTTGCGAGCGAAATGGCGCCGAAGCAGCCTCCCCTGGCGCCTGCCAACGATGACGCGCGCAAATCCCCAGCCGCCATGCTGCGTTCGCTGGAGGTCCGCTCGAGCCGCGCGGCAATCCGGGTCGCTGCGATCGTTTCACTGGTCTGGACGGTGGCCGGGCTTGGCGTCGCCCACCTTCTTTATGCGCCCGGGATCTGGCAGATCCGCTCTCTCGGCGACCTCGCGGCAATGCCTGGAGCGATCGGCATCGTGCTCGGCATCGCCCTGCCCGTCATGCTTTTCTTCTCCTTCGCGATCATGATCGCGCGTGCTCAGGAACTGCGCAGCGCCGCGCGTTCGATGGCCGAGGTAGCGATGCGCCTCGCCGAGCCGGAAACCAATGCCGCCGACCGCGTCATGACGGTCGGTCAGGCAGTGCGCCGCGAAGTCTCGGCGATGAACGAGGGCATAGAGCGAACCATCGCCCGGGCAACCGAGCTCGAAGCGCTCGTGCATTCGGAAGTCAGCGCACTCGAGCGCAGCTATAGCGAAAACGAACTGCGTGTCCGCACGCTCGTCCAGGAGCTCGGTCTCGAACGCGAAGCGATCATCGGCCATTCGGATCGGATTCGCACGGCGATCGCTGGCGCGCATACCAAGCTGAAGGACGACCTCGAAACTGCAAGCGAGGACATCGCGTCGCGCATCGCCGTTTCCGGCGAGGCCTTCGCTTCGCTCATCGATACCCGGGCCGCGGCACTTACCGACAAATCGGACCATGCGCTCGAAAATCTAAGCACCATGCTGACCACACGGACCGACGCGCTGCTTTCGGGCCTCACGACCGCCGGAGTGGCGCTCAGCAACGAGTTCGACGCGCGTCTCGATGCACTCAGCGATAACCTGACGCACCGTGGCGAGCAGTTGCTCAGCCAATTCGAAACCCGTGCCTCGACGCTCGACGCCAATACCGAGAAGCTCAACGCCGCCCTGAACGAACGCGCCCGTCAGCTCAACGAGACGCTGATCGCCCGGACGCGTGACCTCAATGAGAGCCTCAGGATAGGCCAGCAGGCGATTTCCGGCGGCCTCGACGACGTGCTTTCCTCGCTCAACTCGGCCCTTGACGAAAAGGGAGCGAGCTTCCGCCAGAGCCTCAAGTCGAGCGCCGACGACGCCATCATGGATCTCGATCTTCGCGGCGGCTTTTTCGAGGAAAAGCTGCAGACGACGGTCGGCCAATTGGCAAGCGCTTTCGACGAACGCTTCCACGAATTTGCAAGCGCCTTCGACAAGCGGGCGAGCCAGCTCGACACCAAACTCATGGAAAGCCTCCACCGGATCAACGAGACCGTTTCCGGCGGCTCCGAGGCGATCGGCGGCGCCCTTGACAGCAGTGTGGACAAGATCAATTCGGCGCTGTCCGACCAGTCGCTCACCCTGGCAACGGCGCTCGGCGCAACGCAGGACTTCATCGAGGAGACGATCGGCAGCCGCACCTCCGAGCTCAGCAGCCTGATCGGCAACGCGCACAGCCGCATCGAGAGCGTACTTTCGGACAAGACCGGCTCGCTGATGGGCGCCCTGACCGAAGCGCAGGAGCGCATCGAAAACGGCTTCGGCCAGCGCGCCGATGCGCTTGCCAACGCGCTGACGACGAGCGAACGAAGCCTGACAGACGGACTCGACTCCCGTACGTCCGCCTTCATCGAGGGCCTGCAGTCTGCTCATGCCCGCATCGAGCAGACTCTTACCGGCTCCACCGACGAGATCACCAGCGCGATCGCCGCGAGCCAGCATCGCCTCGACAACACACTTTCAGAGCGTACCACCGCACTGTCGACCGCCCTCACCTCCGGTGCGAGCGTCATTGAAAGTGCCGTCGGCGGCACCGCAGACCGGCTGGAGCGCGTCCTCTCCGAGCGTGGACAGACGATTACCGACGCACTGTCCACCCAGACCGCAGCGCTCGACGGAGTGCTCGCGGAGCGCGCGACGCAGATCAACTCCACCATGTCGGCCCGCGCCAGCGAAATGGCTGACTCGCTCAGCCGTCATGCCGAGGACGTCGCAGACAGTCTGACTTTCCGCGCCATGGCAGTCGCCGAGACCATGACCGACCGCGTCGGCGAGATCGAAAACAAGCTTTCGCAGAGCGTGTCCGAAGTCGCTGAAAACCTGGGCGGTCGGGTCAGTCTGATCGCCGATACGCTCACCGATACCAGCGCCCGCATCGCCGAGGACCTGAGCAGCCGCGTAGGAAAGATTTCGGAGACGCTGGCCGGCACCAGCGCCGAGATTGCCGAGGCGCTTACCGCCCGCACGTCGGAAGCGACGGCTTCGCTTGCAGGAAAAGCGGCAGAGATCGAACAGACGCTCACCGGCAGGGCCTCGCACCTGCGCGATACGCTGACGACGACGCACGATCAGATCCGCTCGACGCTCGACGACCGGATCAACGCGATCAACCTTGCCGTCGGCCAAGGCCGCGAGCAGCTGGAGGAACTGCTCTCCGATCAGTCCATGGCCATGGCGACAACGCTTGCGACCAGCGCCAGCATGCTCGAAATGTCTTTGGAAGAGCGGCAGGCCTCGATTGCCGGAGCGATCGAGCGCAGCACCGAGGCGCTGGCCGCCCGCACGTCGGAAGCAACCGCGTCGCTTGCCGACAAGGCCACCGAGATCGATCGCACGCTCTCCGGCAAGGCCGCGCAGCTGCGCGACACGCTGGCGACCACCCATGAGCAGTTGCGCACGACCCTCGAAGATCGGATCAACACCATCAACCTGTCGGTTGGCCAGGGACGCGAACGGCTCGAAGAGCTGCTGTCCGACCAGTCGATGGCGTTGGCCACCACTCTGGCGACCAGCGCCAGCATGCTCGAAATGTCGCTCGAGGAGCGCCAGGCATCGATCGCCGGAGCGATCGATCGCAGCGCCGAGGCGCTCGACTCCCGCATGCGCTCGACGACGGGCGAGATTGCGGAACGCCTGGCCGAAACAGCCGATCAGATCAGTCTGGCGGCCGACACGCTCACCAACCGCGTCGACATCTCGATCAGCGGCGTCAATAGCCGCCTCGACGAAACCGGCGCTCGCATCGAGACAAGCCTCGGTTCGCTCGAAGAACGCATCCGCGGCAGCGTTGGCGACGTCGACGCCATTCTCGGCGAAACCGGCTCCCGCATCGAAACGAGCCTCGGCTCCCTGGAAGAGCGCATCCGCGGCAGCGTCGGTGACGTCGACGCCATTCTCGGTGATACCGGCGCCCGCATCGAAACGAGCCTCGGCTCCCTGGAAGAGCGCATCCGCGACAGCGTCGGCAGCGTCAATGCCATCGTCGACAATGCCGGGCAGCGGATAGCCGACAGTCTCGGTGAGCGCGCAGGCGAGATCGACCGGATCAGCGAGGCTGCGGCAACGCGCATATCGACTGCCATCGAAGCCGGCACGGGCCGGATCGAGGAGCGGCTGGGCACGATGGATCGGGCCCTCAATATAGGCCTCGACAACGTAAACCGCACGATCGAGGGGAAAGCTGCCGCGCTCGTAACCAGCCTGCGTGGTGCCGTCAGCGACGCCACCCAGGAGATCGACGCCGAAGCCGCCCGGTCGGCCGGGCTCCTGTCCAAGGCGAGCGCCGACTTTGCGGGCGCGCTCGCGGCGAGCAACGCCGAATTTGCATCGTCAATCGAGCAGACCGCATCGGCCACGGCCGCCCGCCACGCCGATCTCGCCCGCTCGGTCGCGGAAGCCGCGGACACGGCGACCGCCCGCCTGGCATCGACCAACAGCCAGATCGCGACCCATGCCAAGAGCATTCAGCAGAGCCTGACCGAGGCGGAGAAAGCGCTCGATGCGCGCGGCCAGTCCATCCGCAGCACGCTCGACGAGAGCACCCGCGAACTCAACTCGATGCTCGCCGGGCGCTCTATGGAACTGTCGCGTCTTCTCGACGAACAGGCTCGCCCGGTCATCGAACAATATGCCGCCACCGGTAAGGAGGCCGCCGAGCGCATCGCTTCCCTCACCCAGGAAAGCGCCGACCGCCTGCGAGCCGAAAACGCCGCGCTCGTCAACGCCATCACCGAGCGGACCGGCGAGACCCTCGACGCCATCTCGTTGCGTGCGGAAGAGACCGCCAAGGCGATGAAGATGGTCGAGAACCGGCTGCAGTCGACGGCGATGGGGCTGATCGACCAGCTTGCCTCAAGCAATTCGGCGATCGCCACGGTCATCGACCAGGCGAGCGGCAATCTCGGAGATATGGACCAGCGGCTTGAGGCGACCGCCGCAAAGGTCTCGGAGACGGCGCGGCAAGCTTCCGACATGCTCTCCACCTCGACCCGCCTGATCGAAGGCAAAGTCGACAAGCTGTCGGACATTTCCTCCTCGACATTGTCACAGATCGGCGGCATCGTCGGCCGCTTCGAAGACCATTCGAAGGTTCTCGGACAGGCTTCCGACCTCCTCGCCGCCGCCCAGTCGAACCTGGTCAGCACGCTCGAAGAGCGCCAGGACGCGCTTCGGACGCTGTCGGTCGGCCTCGTCCAGCGTTCGGAGGAGATCGAGCGGACCATGCGCGCGCTCGAGGGCTTCGTCGACGGAGCCTTCCAGCGCGCCGAGGAACGCTCCGGCCAGGTTGCCGGCAATCTGCGCAGTGGCATCCAATCCTCCTTCTCCGATGTGGGCCGACTGCTGTCGAACACCGAACAGCGGGCAACCGAGGCTGCGGAAGCCCTGCGCGATACGCTTGTGAAGGCGAGCGATGAAGCTGCCGCTTCGGTCGAAGGAGTCTTCTCGCAGGCCGAAGAACGCTCACGCCAGATCGCCGACAGGCTGCGCTCCGGCGTCGAGACGTCTTTCGCCGACGCAAACAAGACGCTTTCGCAGGTGGAAGGGCGTGCACTCAGCGCTTCCGAGGCGCTGCGTCAAGTCATGGCAAAGACCGGCGAAGAAGCCGGCCAGGCGCTCGAAGGAGCGTTCGCCAGCGTGGAAGAGCGTGCCAAGGACGCGGCGTCGCGGCTGCGCGGCACTATCGGTGCCTCGGTCTCCGACGTCGAGCGGATGCTGGCGGAGAGCGGCAAGAAGTCCGATGGCGTCGCGGCACAGCTGCGCGAAGCCGTCCGCCAGGCGATCGAAGATGCGATCGGCCGTTTCAACGGCGCAACCGACGATATCCGTCGTTCCGCCGGCGAAATCCGCAAGGAACTCGACATGACCCGCGAAGAATTGAAGCGCGGTGCTTTCGACCTTCCGGAAGAGGCCAAGGAAAATGCCGCGCTGATGCGGCGCGCCGTCGGCGAGCAGATCAAGGCGCTGCAGGAATTGTCCGAGATCATCGGCAAGTCTTCCTCGCAGCTCGAAGTCGCCCAGCCGGTTCGCCAGCAGGAAGCCCCCGCTGCCCCGGCCGCCCGCGTCGTCGCCCCACAAGCCGCCGCACCGCAAGCCGTCACGCCGCAGCCTGCCGCAGCACCTCAGCTGGCTCCAAATGCCGCTCTGCGCGGAAGCCTGGGCATAGAGCAGGCAACCCGTCCCCTGCAGCCTGCCCGGCCGCCGGCAACGGAGGAACGCGCCGAAGAAGGCGGCGGCTGGATGCGCGATCTCCTGCGCGCGGCTTCCCGCGAGGAAGAGCCCGCCGCAGCACGGCCGCGGCCGGCGGAAAGTCAGCCGGTCGCAAAAGCCGGCGACAGCCGCAACCCTCGCCATGTCGTCGAGTCGCTGAATTCGCTCTCGGTGGACATTGCGCGTGCGATCGATCACGACGCCTCCGTCGAGCTTTGGCGGCGCTATCAGCGCGGCGAACGGGACGTCTTCACCCGCCGCCTCTACACCCTGAAGGGGCAGCAGACCTTCGACGAGATCAAGCGCAAATACGATCGCGAGCCGGAGTTCCGCACCGCCGTCGACCGCTATATCGCCGATTTCGAGAAACTGCTCGCCGATGTGGCGCGCAACGATCCGGACAAGCGCATCACGCAGACCTACCTGACGTCCGACACGGGCAAGGTCTACACCATGCTTGCCCACGCGGCAGGGCGCTTCAGCTGACACGGGCAGCAATCGGTCTCTCGGGAACGGCCTCGTCGCAAGACGGGGCCGTTTTGCATTCGGGTGCTTAAGTCAGGTGGGTTCAGTTCCCGCCCCCATCCTGCTCCTCTGGAACCGTTGCCACGGAGAGAAACCGGCTAGCTTTGCCGCGAGGATACCCTGCGGCATTCTGAAGATGCGGTCATAGGACTGCGTCCTGTAGTCCTGATGGGCGAGCGGGAGAGCAGACCCCCTCTGGCCTGCCGGCCATCTCCCCCACAAGGGGGGAGAATACCTGCGGCCGGCCCTCGCATTCACTCCTGCGTTCCGCCCGTGGCATCGTTTGGGATAGGTGAAGGTCAAGCTGCTTGTCGTCTCCCCCCTTGTGGGGGAGATGGCCGGCAGGCCAGAGGGGGTTGAACGCAAAACCCTGCATGCCGCCGAAATCGAATTTGCCGCGAGGATACCCTGCAGCATTCTGAAGATGCGGTCATACGACTGCGTCCTGTAGTCCTGATGGGCGAGCGGGAGAGCAGACCCCCTCTGGCCTGCCGGCCATCTCCCCCACAAGCGGGGAGAATACCTGCGGCGGGCCCTCGCTTTCACTTCTGCGTTCCGCCCATGGCATCGTTTGGGATAGGTGAAGGTCAAGCTGCTTGTTGTCTCCCCCCTTGTGGGGGAGATGGCCGGCAGGCCAGAGGGGGTTGAACGCAAAACTCTGCGTGCCGCCGAAGACGAATTTGCCGCGCGCATACCCTGCGGCATTCCGAAGATGCGGTCATTACGACTGCGTCCTGTAGTCCTGATGGGGAGCGGGAGAGCAGACCCCTTCTGGCCTGCCGGCCATCTCCCCCACAAGGGGGGAGAATACCTGCGGCGGGCCCTCGCTTTCACTTCTGCGTTCTGCCGTGGCATCGTTTTGGGCATGCGAATGTCAAACCGTTTAGCGGCGGCAGGCGGATGAGGGGCCGCGAACGCACTGCTCGCGATCTGCATCCACGCAACAAAAAAGCCCCGGTAAAACACCGAGGCTTCCTGTCAATCAGGTCTGCTGACCAGCAAGCAAACCGGATCAATGTTCCTTGTTCGCGTAGACCGACTTCTTCGTCAGGTAGATGAGGCCCGTGAAGATGAGCAGGAACACCATGACCATGAAGCCGGTGCGCTTGCGATCTTCCAGATGCGGCTCGGCGGCCCACATCAGGAAAGCCGAGACGTCCTTGGCGTATTGGTCGACGGTCTGCGGGGCGCCGTCGTCATAGGTGACCTGGTCGTCGGAGATCGGCGGTGCCATCGCCAGTGCTGCGGCGCTGGCGAAATACGGGTTGTAATGCGTGCCTTCGGCCACTTCCGTGCCCGCCGGCGGATCCTGGTAGCCGGTCAGAAGCGCATGGATGTAGTCGGGACCGCCTTCCTGGTAGGGCCAGAACATGTCGAAGACGAATTGCGGGAATCCGCGTTCGATGCCGCGCGCCTTCGCGATAAGCGAGAAGTCCGGCGGTGCCGCGCCATTGTTCGATGCAGCCGCCGCTTCCCTGTTCGGGAAGGGTGACGGGAAGTGGTCGGACGGAACGGCTTTGCGCGTGAACATCTCGCCATCCGCGTTCGGACCGTCCTGGACTTCGTAATTCGCTGCGAAGGCCTTCACCTGCGCTTCGGAGTAACCGAGGTCCTCGAGCGTGCGGAAGGAGACGAGCTCCATCGAGTGGCAGGCCGAACAGACCTCGGTGTAGACCTTCAGGCCACGCTGCAGCTGCCCCTTGTCGTAGTGACCAAACAGACCGGCAAAGGTCCAGTCCTGCTGTTCCGGCTTGTGGATCGGGTAGTGGGGCGTACCCCCGCCGTGCTCCTCGCCGCCTGCTTCGTCCTGCGCGATAGCCGCTCCAAACCCGAGACCGGCGACGACAGCGAGTGACAGAATGCCTGTAACAAGCTTTTTCATTGTTGTGGATTCCTTATCGATCGCTGTTCCGGTCAGGCGCCTGCGGGCTTCAACTGCGCCTTGGCATTCTGTTTTTCCAGCACGGCTTCGGTGATGGAGTTCGGAATGCGCTTCGGCGTCTCGATCAGACCGAGGATCGGCATGATGACGAGGAAGAAGGCGAAGTAATACAACGTGCCGAGCTGCGACATCACGACATAGAGGCCTTCCGCCGGGCGCGAACCCAGCCAGCCAAGCAGGATGCAGTCAGCAACGAAGATCCAGAAGAACAGCTTGTACCACGGGCGGTAGACGGCCGACCGGACCTTCGACGTGTCGAGCCAGGGCAGGAAGAACAGGATGAGGATCGAGCCGAACATCACCAGAACGCCGCCGAGCTTGGAGTCGATCGGGCCGACGTTGAAGGTGATTGCGCGCAGCATCGCGTAGAACGGCAGGTAGTACCATTCCGGAACGATATGAGCAGGTGTCTTCAGCGCGTCCGCCGGGATATAGTTGTCCGGGTGTCCGAGGAAGTTCGGCATGTAGAAGACGAACCAGGCATAGACGATCAGGAAGACCGATACGCCGAGCGCATCCTTCAGCGTCGCATAGGGCGTGAAGGGCACGGTGTCGGACTTGGACTTGACCTCCACCCCAGTCGGGTTGGTCTGGCCGGTAACATGCAGCGCCCAGATGTGCAGGACGACGACGCCGGCGATCATGAAGGGCAGAAGGTAGTGCAGCGAGAAAAAGCGGTTCAGCGTCGGCTGGTCGACGGCGAAGCCGCCGAGCAGGAACTGCTGGATCCACTCGCCCACCAGCGGGAAGGCCGAGAAGAAGCCGGTGATGACGGTTGCACCCCAGAAGGACATCTGCCCCCAGGGCAGCACGTAGCCCATGAAGCCGGTCGCCATCATCAGGAGATAGATGACCACGCCGAGGATCCAGAGGATCTCTCGCGGCGCCTTGTAGGAGCCGTAATAGAGGCCGCGGGCGATATGCAGGTAGACCGCGATGAAGAAGAACGACGCGCCGTTGGCGTGCAGGTAACGCAGCAGCCAACCGTGATTGACGTCGCGCATGATCTTTTCGACCGAGTTGAAGGCGACGCTCGTTTCTGCGGCATAGTGCATGGCCAGGACGATGCCGGTCAGGATCTGCACGATCAGCATCACCGAAAGCATAGCACCAAAGGTGTAAGCATAGTTCAGGTTGCGCGGAACCGGATAGGAGACGAACGAGTCGTGAACGAGCCGGGGCAGCGGAAGACGGGAGTCAACCCACTTCTCGATGCCCGTCGTTGGCGTGTAGGTTGAATGATCAGCACTCATTATCAGTAGTCCCCTCAACCGATCTTGATGACTGTGTCGGAAACGAACGAGAAGGTCGGCACGGCGAGGTTTTCCGGTGCCGGGCCTTTGCGGATACGGCCGGCCGTGTCGTAGTGCGAGCCGTGGCAGGGACAGAACCAGCCGCCGAAGTCGCCCGCCTGACCGAGCGGAACGCAACCGAGATGGGTGCAGACACCCACCATGATGATCCAGTTTTCCTTGCCTTCGCCGGCGGAACGATCGAGATCGTTTGCCTCGGCATCGGCCGGAAGGTTGGCGTTGCGCGCCACCGGGTCCTTCAATTCTGCGAGTGCGACGGCCTTGGCCTCTTCCACTTCCTTATCGGTGCGGTTGCGGATGAAGACCGGCCTGCCGCGCCACTTCGCCGTCAGCGACATGCCCGGCTGCAAGCTCGAAACGTCGACTTCGATCGAAGCGAGCGCCAGCGTCGATGCGTCCGGACGCATTTGGTCGATGAACGGCCATGCCGCCGCACCGGCGCCGACGACGCCGGCCATACCGGTAGCCAGGTATAGGAAATCGCGGCGAGTGGGCTCGCCCATGGTCTCGCTTGAAGTCTCGTGTTCGCTCACGGCTAAAACATCCTCTCACGCAAATGTTGCGGAAACCGCATCCGCCCCCGGCGCGCTTCCTGCCCCGTCCCGAGCCTGGAACCACGCCCCGTCAAACGCTGTCACCCCATCCGGTCCCTTGAGGCAAGCCACGGATCGGATGTCAGAATCCGGGAAAAATTCTGCACGCAGATTCCCCATCAATCCGGCGCGTTCTATGCCTGATCGCAGATTATGTCCAGCCTTGACAAGGGGCCGCGGGCAGATTGTCGCGGGGAAAGGCGCGACCAATTGGCACAAGGACTTGACGCGTTATAGCCGCGCCGCGGAGCGCCCTATTCCGCGGCCTCTTCCCGCGCGATGAAACCGCCCGACTGGCGAGACCAGAGATCGGCGTAGAGACCACCATTGGCGATCAGTTCGGCATGGGTGCCGTCCTCGACGATACGGCCCCGGTCCATGACGACGAGCCGGTCGAGCGCCGCGATCGTCGATAGCCGATGCGCGATCGCCAGGACAGTCTTGCCCTGCATCAGCCGCTCCAGATTGGACTGGATCGCCGCTTCCACCTCAGAATCGAGCGCCGAAGTCGCCTCGTCCAGCACGAGAATTGGTGCATCCTTGAGCATGACCCGGGCGATCGCGACACGCTGGCGCTGGCCGCCGGAAAGCTTGACGCCGCGCTCGCCCACATGTGCATCGAAGCCTCTACGGCCGCGCTGATCCTGCAGATCGACGATGAAGTCATAGGCTTCCGCCCTGCGCGCCGCCTCGACCAATTGCTCCTCGCCCGCCCCCGGTCGCCCGAAGAGGATATTGTCGCGGATGGATCGGTGCAGAAGCGACGTGTCCTGGCTGACCATGCCGATCTGGCTGCGTAGCGATTCCTGCCGGACGGCGGCGATGTCCTGTTCGTCGATGAGGATTCGCCCTCCTTCGAGATCGTAGAAGCGCAACAGCAGATTGACGAGGGTCGACTTGCCGGCGCCCGAACGGCCAACGATGCCGACTTTCTCGCCCGGGCGGATGGTGAGGGAAAAGTCGTTGATGACCCCGCCGCCCCTGCCGTAGTGAAACGTCACATGTTCGAAGCGGATTTCCGGACGGCTGACCCGCAGTTCCGGTGCCCCCGGCCGGTCGGTCAGCCCGATCGGCTGCGATACCAGCTCGGCTGAATTCTGGATCGTGCCGATATTGCGCATGATCGCGTTGAATTGCGACATCATCCGCCCGAGCAGCATGTTGAGGCGCAGGACCAGCGCCAGGGTGAACGCGACGGCGCCGGAACTGACCGCGCCCGCCAGCCACAAGTGAACCGAGTAGACCGCGATCGCCGCGATCATCATGCCGGACAAAAGCGCGAGCGATGCCCTCACCCCCGTCAGCAGACGCGTGAAAGGGATGACTGCTCCCTGGAAACGGTGGAATCCCCCCCGAATGTAACGATCGTTCTCCTCGTCACTGCCGAAGAGCTTCAACGTCTGGATGTTCGCATAGGCATCGACCATGCGGCCGTTCAGCATCGACGCCATCTCCGCCGTGTCGCGGGCATGCTTGCGTACACGCGGGACGAAGTAGCGGGCGAGCACGAGGAAGATCATGATCCAGAAGGCGACCATCGCCGCCAGCCGCCAGTCCAACTGGGCGATCAGCGCCATGGTCGAGGCCGTGTAGATGACGATGAACCAGACCACCTGCAACAGCGAAACGATCAGATCGCTCGTCGCCTGTGCGCCGGTCCAGACCTTGGTGACGATACGCCCGGAAAAGTCGTTCTGAAAGAAAGCGAGCGACTGCCGCGCGACATGGACATAGGATTGCCAGCGCACCAGGTTGAGGAAGCCGGTGATGATCGACTGCTCCTCCACGAGCGCGGCAAGCGTCACCGCAAGGAAGCGGAACACAAGGACCGTCAGCAGCATGAAGAGCAGTTCCGGCCCGTTGGTCGAAATCAATCCGTGCCAGCCGTCCTCCGGCCGGATCGTATCGAGCACATCGACAAGCCGGCCGACGAAATAGAACAGGCCCGCTTCCAGCATTGCCACCAGACCGCCGAGCACGGCCATGGCGAGGAACGGACCTTTCGCCTGGCTCGCGTAAAACCAGGCAAAGCCCCAGAGCGATCGAGGCGGTTGCAGCCGCTCGCGCGGCATGAAAGGGTCAATCCAGTTTTCGAAAATCTTGACGATGGCGCGCAGCATTGTTCCGATATAGGCGGTTCTGAAATCCGGGCAATCCGTTTTCGCTGCCGCGCCCATGACAATTGTGTAACTCCGGACCGTTGGACTGGGCCCGGCTGACGCACGGGAGGCGGCGGATTACTCCGCCGCCGCCTCCTTTTCGATCTCGTCGGCGATGAAGCCGCCGGACTGGCGAGACCAGAGATCGGCATAAATGCCGCGCCTGGCAACGAGCTCGCTGTGAGAACCGGTCTCGACGATCCGGCCGGCTTCGAGGATGACGAGGCGATCCATCTCCGTCAGCGTGGACAGGCGGTGCGCTATGGCGATCACCGTCTTGCCGGACATCAGCGCGAAGAGATTTTCCTGAATCGCGGCCTCTACCTCCGAGTCGAGCGCAGAGGTCGCTTCGTCGAGGATGAGGATCGGTGCGTCCTTCAGGAAAACGCGGGCGATCGCGATCCTCTGCCGCTGGCCGCCCGAAAGCTTGACGCCGCGCTCGCCGACCTGAGCGTCGAGCCCTCGCCTGCCTAGATTGTCTTCGAGTGTCTGGATGAAGTCCCAGGCATTCGCTTTTTTCGCGGCAGCGATGATGTCGTCGTCACTCGCCTGCGGATGCCCATAGGCGATGTTGTCGCGAATGGAACGATGCAGGAGCGACGTGTCCTGCGTCACGACGCCGATCTGGGAACGCAGGCTGTCCTGGGTGACGGTCGAGATGTCCACGCCGTCGATCCGGATCGCGCCGGATTCCAGATCGTAGAAGCGCAGAAGCAGGTTCATCAAGGTTGTCTTGCCGGCGCCGGAGCGGCCGACCAGACCGATCTTCTCTCCGGGTCGAATATAGAGCGACAGCCGGTCTATGACGCCCTTGGCCTTGCCGTAATGGAAGCGGATGTCCTCGAAGCTGATTGCACCCTGGTCGGCTTTGAGCGTCACGGCAGTCGGCTTGTCGACGATGTCATGCGCCTTGGTCATCATGCCCATGCCGTCATAGACCGTGCCGATATTCTCGAACAGCGCCGAAACTTCCCACATGATCCATTGCGACATGCCGTTGACCCGCATGGCAAGACCGATCGCGACGGCGATCGCGCCAATAGAGATTCCGCTCGTCAGCCACAGATAGATTCCGAGGGCGCCGACGGAGAAAAGGGCGATACAGTTGTTTGCATAGACGAATATGTGGAAGAGCGTGACCTTCCGCATCTGCCGGTAAACAGTGCCCAGAAATTCGTCCATGCCCGCGCGGGCGTATGTCTCCTCCCGCCCTGCGTGAGAGAAGAGCTTGACCGTGCCGATATTGGTGTAGCTGTCGACGATGCGTCCGGTCATCATCGAGCGCGCGTCCGCCTGTTCCTTGGAGATCCTCTGCAGCCGCGGAACGAAATAGGCGACGATCACGATATAGATGACGAGCCACAACCCGAGCGGCATCACGAGGCGCCAATCCGCGGCCGCCACGACGATCAACATCGTCGCAAAATAACTCACCACATAGACGAAGACGTCGAGGATCTTCATCACCGTTTCACGGACCGCAAGCGACGTCTGCATGACCTTCGTCGCCACGCGCCCGGCAAATTCGTTGGCGAAGAACGTCATGCTCTGCCTCAGCAGATAGCGATGCATCTGCCACCGCGCGATCATCGGATAATTGCCGAGCAACACCTGATGCATCACGAAGGAGTCGAGCGCGACCAGCCCCGGCAGACCGATGAGGATCAGCGCTGCCATCCAGGCGAGCCTGCCGCCCTCGGTCGCAAGAAAGGTCTCGCGATCGGCGGTGGACAGCCAATCGACCACATTGCCCAGGAACTGGAACAACGCCACTTCGCCAATCGCGATCAGCATGGTGCAGATCGACATGATCAAGAGCCACGGAGCCGCGGGCCTGGTATAGTGCCAGCAAAAGGCAAAGAGACCCTTCGGCGGAAGCGTCGGCTCCTCCGTCGGATAAGGATCGAGGCGGGATTCAAACCAGCCGAACATTGTCTAGCCCCTTCAGATATCTTGAAGGAAAGCGGGTCGCCCCGCATTCTTTACCTTGAAAAATGCAACCCGGAAATGACGCCCGCGAGCGGACCATGACCTCCGGATGAACCGGAGCGCGCATCGCTCGATCGAAGGAAGCAGAGGCGCGGAACCGGTCAGGCCAGGAAAGGCCGTGTTACTCGTGGGAGGCGCGTCAACATCAAAACGGTCATGCATGCCTCCTTCGGTTCGCGTTGAAGAGGACTGAGCTTTAACCTCATTCGCGCTGCCATGCCAGATTGTCGCAGGCATTTTCTTGCCCATTTTTTTACCGGCCGGTGTTCTGTTGCCAATACGGCACAAATTAGCGGCGGCAAAAGCAGCGCCCCCGAATGAACCGTCTCCAAGCACACCCGACCATGGATCGTGAGGCAGATCGGTGGCATAGGAACGGTCATCACCATCACTCCCACGCTCCAATCTTTCGGCAAGCGCATGAACCACCTCCGCATCGCCCTCTACCAGCCTGACATTCCAGGCAATACCGGAACGATCCTGCGGCTCGCCGCCTGCCTCGGTCTTTCGGTCGACATCATCGAGCCAGCCGGATTCGACCTTTCGGACCGCAATCTCAAGCGTGCGGGAATGGACTATATCGCGGCTGTGACGATGACCCGGCACGTCAGCTGGGAGCGTTTCGAAACATGGCGGTCGAGCACCGGCAGACGCCTTGTGCTCGCCTCCACCAAGGCGGCCGCTCCCTACACGCGCTTCAGTTTCCGGGCGGACGACGTCCTTCTCTTCGGCAGGGAAAGCGCCGGGGTTCCCGATCACGTCCATGAGCGTGCCGAGGCGCGCATCCTCATCCCGATGGCACCCGGCCAGCGTTCGCTCAACATCGCCATGGCAGCCGCCATGATCGCCGGGGAAGCGCTGCGGCAGACCGGTGCTTTCTGATCCGAAACGGGCGGCCATCAACGGCACCGGAGTTCGGTGTCCTGACGGCGGTCATGCGGCGATCTCGTTATAGGGCGTCGCCTTGCGCGCGTATTTCAGCGTGCGCGCCCACCAGGTCAACCGGTCGATCATCAGGAACAGCGGCGCTCGCATCTCTTCCGGTTTGTAGAGGTTTCCCGCCGCATCGAACTTCGACCAGGCCTTGGCGAAGGAGATGCCGTCGCGCAGGGTGACGGCATGCAATTCGCCGAAGACCTGCCGCAATTGTTCGACGGCCCGTATGCCGCCCGATGCGCCGCCGTAGGAAACGAAGGCGACCGGTTTTGCGTGCCAGGGCTCATAGACCGAATCGATCATCTCCTTCAGCGCCGCCGGGTAGCCGTGGTTGTATTCCGGCGTGATGACGATGAATGCGTCCGCTTCGGCGACCTTGCGTTCCATCCACTCTGCTGGACCGGCGGATTTGTCGCCGCGGGCGCTTTTCATTCTGACGGGATCGATGATCGTCAGGCTGAACACGACGGATGTCTCGAGTTCACGAATGAGCCAGCTCGCGACCGTGTCGCAGAAACGGCCCTGCCGTGCGCTGCCGTAGATCAAGGCAAGGGTCATCTTCTCAGTCATGCTGTGTCGGCTCCATGTTGCCGGTTGCAGGGAGCTCATGCTATAGAACCTCAACTATAGTTGAGGTCAATAGCAGCCGTGAAAAAAGACAAGCCCAATGATATCAAGCGCGAGCTGACGGTCGGCGAAGTGGCCGAACGCAGCGGCCTCGCGGTGTCGACGCTTCATTTCTACGAGACCAAGGGCCTCATCCGCAGCAATCGCAGCCGGGGCAATCAGCGGCGCTATCCGCGTTCCGTGCTGAGGCGGGTGGCCGTGATCAAGGTTGCCCAGCGGACGGGTATCCCGCTTGCCGAGATCCAGGCGGCCCTGTCTGTGCTCCCCGACGATCGGCCGCTGACGGTCGAAGACTGGGGACGGCTCTCGAAGAACTGGCGGCAGCAGCTCGATGAGCGGATCGCCAACCTGACGGCGCTGCGCGATCAGCTTACAGGCTGCATTGGCTGCGGTTGCCTGTCGATGCGCGACTGTCCCTTGCGCAATCCATGGGACGTTCTTGCCTCCGAAGGCACGGGGCCGCGCCTCATCGATCCCGCCGATGGGGCCGGAGCTTGAGACGAGTGAGCTGGCTAACCCGACCGCGCAGGCCTCATACGCGAGAGCATAGCCATGCTGGCCAATGCACCGAGGGAGCAGAGAAGCGCAAACGCCAGCGCCCACCTGTTGCCCGCCTCGCCAAGCAGGAAGGAGAAGAAGGGCGGGGCCGCCGCGAAAGCTAGGTTGAGTGGCAGGCCGAGGCGCGCCACCACCGCCCCGTATTCCGTAGAGGAAAAGAAGACGAGCGGCATCGTCGCCCGGCTGACGGACATGGCGCCGCTTGAAAGACCATAGAGCACGAGGAAGAGAACGATCGACCATTCCGCACCTTCGCCAAGCGCGAGCGCCAGCAGTGCCGGCGGCATGATTGCCGCCGCTACCAAGCCCGTCGCCAACCCGTCCCATCGATTGCCGCCGAGGAAATCGAAGAGCCGCGCCGAGAGCTGGATGAAACCGATGGCCGATCCGAAGCCGACCGCCAGATAGCCGGGCACGGCAAAGCTGCGGAAAAGATCGATCACCACAAGCTGAAAGCCCCAGGTAACGAAGCCGTTGAGCGCGACCGCCGCCGTGATCAGGGCAACGACGTGCCACTGGCGACGAACAGCCGGCGACGCAGACTGAGTCGAATTGGGTACCGGGGGATCGTGTTTCGGCGGCTCGCGCCTGGGCAAGGCGAAAAAATGCAAGGGCGCGCAGACGAGGAGCATCACCGCGCCATAGAGGGCGAATGTGCCGCGCCAACCGAGAGCCGCCTCGCAGAAAGTCGTGACCGGCCAGGCGATCGTGGGCGCGAGCGCCATGGCGAGCATCTGCGCCCCGATGGCACGACGCGCGCCCTCGCCCGCGATCTCTGTCAGAAACACCTGAGCCGAAGTCGTGAGTGCTGCGGCCCCGGCCAGACCAAGAATGCCCCAGGCCGCAAAATAGGAAACCGGACCTTCGGCGCCGGCCAGCAACCACAGCCCCGGAGCCGCGGCTGCCGAACCGAAAGCGAGCACGAGCCGCGCACCGTGGCGCGCGTAGATCGGCGCAAGCAGCGGTGAGCAGAAAGCCATCGCGACGAGCATGACGGTCGGGCCGAGATAAACGGCCGAAGGCCTGAGGAGAAGGTCGTCCGCCATTGCGGCCGCCGTTACCGAGACGAACATGAACATCGCTCCCCAAGCGATGATCTGAGTGATGGAGAGCACGATGATGGAACGGAGAACGGGCATCGGAGAAGGTCGGGTAAACGCGCAATGGCGAGAGGGAGACACCCAACGGTTTAACGCGCCGCCGTGACCTTGGCCACGCTATTGTCGATCGACGAAGATTTTTCTTGCCCGTCAGTTATCGGCGGTAGAGTTGGGCGTAATCAGTCTGCGCTCGGGAGACGGCGCATCGTGAACTCGATCTCGCCGCCTTCGAGCTGGCGCCAGCTCTCGACTTCCGTCCAATAGGCAGCCTTTGGCCAGGTATCGAACCACTCCCGCGCCTTGGCCCGCGCGGCATCGCGCTCGAGCCGAAACGTCTCGCGCACGAAAAGCCCGTTGCTTCGTGTGGGATGCTCCCGGCGATGCCGGGCGATCTGGCGCCGCAAGCCGTCCAGCGGCGGTCCTGGGGGTATCTTCGCCATGGGCCATACCTCTGGCGAAAAGATAGGACGAGCGCCGCATTATTGCCAGTCATTTGTCCCGCTCCTCCGCTGAGGCCTTGATTGCGGTAGACTGTCGCTGTCGCCGTGGCACCGTTGCCAAGCAGCTGAAAATATGGACTGTGGCGGCCACATCGAATCGGCGGTTTTCAGTAGCGAAATCCGCGAACGGAAGTGCATCTCCATGGAAAGACCGCAACTGCCACAGGGCCTGCCGGCCGACATCGAAGACAAGAAGGCAGCGGCGAAGGCTTGGTTCGAGAGCCTCCGCGACACGATCTGCGCCGCCTTCGAGGCGATAGAGGACGACTTGACGGGTCCGCTGTCGGATCGTCCGGCAGGCCGGTTCGCCGCCAAGGATTGGCTGCGCGAGGAAGGCGCCGGCGGCGGCGGTCGCATGTCCATGATGGAAGGACGCGTCTTTGAGAAAGTGGGGGTTCACACCTCCACCGTCTTCGGCGAGTTCTCGCCGGAGTTCCGCGACCAGATTCCCGGCGCGAGCGAAGATCCCCGCTTCTGGGCATCCGGCATTTCGCTGATCGCCCACCCGGTCAACCCCAATGTCCCCGCCGTGCACATGAACACGCGCATGGTCGTGACCACCAGCAACTGGTTCGGCGGCGGTGCGGACCTCACGCCGGTCCTGGACCGCCGGCGCATCATGACCGATGCGGATACCGTACTCTTTCATCGAGCCATGGAGATCGCCTGCAATCGGCACCCCGTCGCCGATCATGCAAAGTTCAAGCAGTGGTGCGACGAATATTTCTACCTGAAACACCGGAATGAGCCGCGCGGCACCGGCGGGATTTTCTACGATTGGCTGCGCTCTGCGGAGGAGCTCGGCGGCTGGGACGCGGATTTCGCATTCACGCGCGATGTCGGCAAGGCCTTCGCGCTCGTCTATCCGCGAATCGTCCAGACGAATTTCAACAAGCCCTGGACCGAACAGGATCGAAACGAACAGCTCGTGCGCCGTGGCCGGTACGTCGAGTTCAATCTTCTTTACGACCGTGGCACGATCTTCGGTCTCAAGACCGGTGGCAATGTGGAGTCGATCCTCTCCTCCCTGCCCCCCCTCGTTCGCTGGCCCTGAACCCCACGCTTGTTCGACCATTGTTGAGACGGCGAACAAACGCGCCGCGTTGGCGTTTCCCTCTCCAGGAGAGAAGGAGCGACGCATGGTCTTCAAGAAACGGACGTTCTTCGGCGGCGACCCCGAGAGACTTCCTGCGCAAGAACCGGCCGAACTCGAGCGCCGAGTCGCTCATTGTCTTGCGGTCGCGCCCGGCCTCGACGCCATAGAGGTCACCGTGACCGGCTCGGGCAGTACGATCCTGCTCGCCGGAACGGTGGCGACCGAAGAGGAGATCGCCCGCGCCGAGGAAGCGGCCCGATCGGTCGAAGGGGTCGCCGAGGTGGTCAATCGCATCGAACTCGCGAAGCTGGGGAGCGGTTGAATAGCCCTTGACCTGCACGAAAGCGACTGATCTCAGTTCAGGAATAACAATATGGTTCAGGCCGATCGAGTCACTTTCCAGCGTCAGGCGGCCGCATCGTGTTTCGGCATCAGGTGAAAACCGAAGGCTTTGAGAACGGCAAGCGTTGTCTCGAGCGTCGGATTCCCGTTCTCGCTAAGCGAGCGATACAGGTGTTCACGAGCAAGGCCAGTCTCGCGGGCGATCTTGGTCATCCCCTTGGCGCGAGCGACCGCACCGAGGGCGGAAGCGATATGTTTCGCATCCCCCGTTTCCATTGCCTCGGCCAGAAAAGCCTCAATTGCGTCTTCGCTGGTGAGCAAATCTGCCACGTCAAACTCGGTAAACTTCTCAGACATCGATCTCACTCCATTGGGCGGCGATCTCTTTTGCCATTCCGATGTCTCTATCCTGTGTGCTCTTGTCGCCAGCACACAAGAGCAGAATAATCAGTTCCCCGCGCTTCTTGAAATAAACCCGATATCCGGGGCCGTGATGAATGCGCAGTTCACTGATACCTTCTCCCACCGGCGAGACGTCGCCGGGATTCCCCTGCGCCAGACGCAGCAAGCGCGTCGCTATCGCCGCTTTGGCCCGTTCATCCCGAAGTTTCGAATGCCACTTCCTGAACGTGGTCGACTGCAGCATTCTAATCATATGAAGCGTATCTTATAAGATACAATTTATCAAGGCCGGCAGGGGGCAATAGCTCCTGGAGGACTTCCTTCAGATGGCGCTGAGCGTCCAGCCGACGATGTCGGCCGCGACCCGGGCGAACGCGGCATCGAGCGCGGCGACGAAGGCGGGATTTCCGGCGCCTCGCACGGGCACGACGGCGCGGAAGGCCTGCTGTTTGCGGACGGTGCCGTTCCGGTCATCCAGTATCTTGGCGAATATCTCGACGACCGCCGTTGCCGGCCCATCGGTGGATATTTCGAAGGCTCTGAGCTCAGTTATCAATTGATAATCGATGGCGAGCCCTTGGCCGGGTTTACCGACGCGAATCTTGCCGGTGTTGTCGAAAGTCTGGACGAGCCTGTCCTGCACCATGCGCGGCAGACTGTCTCCCCATTGGGCCCTGGCGAGATATTGCAGTTCCGACCTCGAAAGGCGAACAACGATCTGGTCGCTGCCCAGGGTCTTCAGCGCCGTCGGTTCCGGCACGAGAAGCTGGCGGTTCGTAGCCCCCGGACGCTCCACGGCAGGAACGGAAGCCAGGCTGAACGTGTCATTGGCCGCCTGGCGCGAGCCGCACCCTGCCAGGATCGCCGTCAATGCAAGGACCACCGCAGACCGGGACGCCGCCGCGCCACGAAAACCTACCACACCCGGAAAACCCATACGCCAAATATCCCCTAACAACGCGGCGCCGTTCAGCTCCCCGCCCCAACGCAACCTGCCCGCGACCCTCTATAAACGAATCACCGTCGCGTGCGGCCATCATATTGCTTAACCGTTTCGCCGCCGAACAAAAGGCGCTGCGGATTTTTGTCGAAATCGGAAATCGTATTCTGCAGGCTTTGAACCGTGCGGCGCGTATCGCCGACGAGCGCCTCCACGTCCCGCAGTCCCGAATTGGAGAAGCGCTTGAGATTTTCCGCGATCGGGCCCAGCTGCGCATTCAGGTTTTCCGCCACACGCCGGAAGGACTCGAGCGTTTCGCGTGCCTGCGCAGAAAGCGACGGAGCGTCCGCGTCGCCGAGGAAGCCGTCGATCTTCACCAGGATGCTGTCGACCCGGTTCGATGCCGCATTCAGCTTGTTGGACATTTGCGTGAAATCGGTGATCGTCTGATCGATGTCCTCCTGCCGGGCGGAGATCTTTTCGGCAAAGTCGGAAACCTGTGCGGCGACCTTGCGGGCGTCCGCACTCGCGGCCGTGATGTCGTTGACGACCAGCCCGACCTTCTGCGCGTCGACGGCTGCCACCAGCGTATCGACCCGCTTCAGCGTCTGCTGCGCGCTCTTGCCGAACTGATCGTAGGTTTCCACCGTGCGCCGGAATCCGGCAATCGCTTCCGATACCCCGCCGGAGGCATCCTTCAGATTGTTGCTCACCTGCTCGGCATTGCTGACGATGTTGTCTATCTTCTTCGGGTCGACCGACTTGATCAGCCTGTCGGCGCTCGCAAGCGTATCGTCGAGCTTCTTCGATGCCGCATTGACGGAGCCAGACAGTTGTTCGACGCTTTTCAAGAACTCGTCGATCGTCCCGGAATTGTCCGCGAGTGCCTTGGAAAAGCGCTCCGCGTTGCCGATGGTTGCCGTCAGCGGGCCACGGACGTCGGTGACGAAGCTTTGAATATCCGTGATCGCCGAATTCGCGCGGTCGAGGATCTGGTCCGCGGTCGCCAGCAGGCTGGTGACGCTCGACTGATCGGCAAGGATATGCGCCTGGGTGCCGTTTTCCAGCGCGGTCTTGAGGATGTTTTCGTCCCCCTTGCGCCCGCCGCTGAGCTCGATATAGGCCGCTCCCGTCAGCCCCTGCACCTCGAGCGTTGCCGTCGTGGATTTCATGACCGGCGCGTCGGCGGAGACTTCGGTGATCGCAATCGAATAGCGAGGATCATTGGCATCGATCGCAAGGTTGCGGACGCTGCCGACGTTGATCCCGTTGAAGCGCACCGGTGAGCCCACCGACAGACCGTTGGCCGACCCGGGAATATTGACGACGAGTTCGACCATCTGCCCGGTTCGGCCATATTGCGACATCCAGTAGACGAAGCCGAAGGCCGCCGCGATGACCAGGACGGTGAAGAAGCCGACAATGGCATAATTCGCTTTAGTTTCCATCGGCCTTACCTACCTTTGCGGTCCTTGCCGCCTTTTCATGTGCTTCTGCGAGCAGGCTTGCCGTAGCTCCCCCGCCTGCGCATTCTCGCCTCAATCCTGCTCGCGCACGATCGCCCTTGCGCGCTTGCCGCGGAAATACGACTTCACCCAGGGCTCGTCGCAGGCGAGCATATCCTCGATGGTGCCCTTGACGAGAACGCGCTTCTTGCCGAGCACCGCGATCCGATCACAGACCGAGAACAGGCTGTCGAGATCGTGCGTCACCATATACACGGTCAATCCAAGCGTGTCCCGCAGCTTGGCGATCAACTCGTCGAACTCCGCAGCACCGATCGGATCGAGGCCGGATGTCGGCTCATCGAGAAAGACCAGGTCGGGATCGAGCGCAAGCGCGCGTGCAAGCGCCGCGCGCTTGATCATGCCGCCGGAAAGTTCCGACGGGTATTTCTCCGCGGCCTCCGGTGCGAGGCCGACCAGTTCGATTTTCAGGCGCGCGAGCTCGTCCATAAGATCTTGCGGCAGATCGAGATATTCGCGCATCGGCACTTGGATGTTCTCACGCACCGTCAGGGCGGAGAAAAGCGCACCATGCTGGAACAGCACGCCGAGGCGCATATCGAGTGCGATGCGCTCGGCCTCGCCCATGCTGTCGTAGTCGGCGCCAAGAATCTCGATCGTGCCGGAGCGCTTCGGCAGGAGGCGAAGGACCGTGCGCATCAGTACGGACTTGCCGGTACCGGAGGCACCGACAAAGCCGAGGATCTCGCCGCGCAGCACTTCGAGATTGAGATTGTCGAGAACGACATGGTCGCCGAAGCCGACCGTAAGATCGCGCACGGATAGGACCGCCTCTCGCTTGTCCCCCGCGTCCGTATGCTTTTCGATGACCGCCTGAACCATGTTCGCCTACCTCAGAAATCGATTGCCGCGTAGAACATGGCGAACAACCCGTCGATCAGAATCACGACGAATATGGACTTGACGACGGAGGAGGTCACGCGCCGCCCGAGCGACTCGGCGCTGCCCCCGACCTTCAGTCCCTCGACTGCGGCAACGACGCCGATGATCAGGGCCATGAAGGGCGCCTTGATCATGCCGGCCGCGACCGAGGAGAAATCGACCGCTTCCTGCAATCGCGCCAAAAAGGTGGGGATCGTGATGTCGGAATAGGCCCATGCCACCATGGCGGCGCCGGCAAGCGCGGCGAAGTTCGCAATGATCGTCAGGAGCGGCAGGACAATCGTCAGCGCCACGAGACGCGGGAAGACGAGAACGCCGACCGGACTCAAGCCCATGACCTTGAGCGCGTCGACCTCTTCGCGCATCTTCATGGAGCCGATCTCGGCGGTAATCGCGCTGCCCGAACGGCCGGCGATCATGATCGCGGTAAGCAGCACGCCGATCTCGCGCAATTGCAGGATGCCGACGAGATCGACCACGAAGATTTCCGCGCCGAAAGAGCGGAGCTGGAACGCTCCCTGCTGCGCTATGATGGCGCCGATCAGGAACGACATCAGCGTGATGATCGGCGTCGCCATGACGCCCATACGGTCGATCTGATGGACGATCGCAGCAGGCGAAACGCCGGCGTGACGCCCGAGCTTCATCTGCGCGCCGCGTACCGCAGAGCCCAGGATGTACATGGCCGCTACCGTGTCGGTCCAGATGGAGACCGTCAGTTCGCCCACCGGTGTAAACAGCCGCTGGAAAAGCGGCATTCTGGTCCCACTCTCTTCCGGTCGACGCAGCTGCTTCGGCAGTGCGCGGACCAGTTCGGCATAGCGCTCGCCGCCCGTGAAGCGAACTTCGTCGGTTGTCCCGTTCATGAAGCGGCGAATGATCCACGCACCGGCCGTGTCCATCGCGGTAATCCCGGAGAAGTCGAACTCGCTCTCCTCGCCGGAGGGCTTTTCAAGGCGCTTCAGCTTGGCGGCCATCTCCTCCGCCGTCTCGTGCCGCCAGTCGCCGCTGAACACATAGCGCCGACCGTTTCCGGCGGCGCCCTCATCGACGACGACGTCGGCAGCGGTCTCTGTTTGGGCACGCGTCACTTGATATCGGTCTTTCAGTTCGTTCTCCGCATAATCTCTTAAACTAGAATCGATTTGATGACAAAAACATGCGGGAATTCAAAGTCGTACAGTGCCCCTGGTGCGACAGAAATGACACAATGTGCCGCAAGCTTCGCGAAACTCCGCTATTCGCGGTCCGGAGCGATGACGTCAAAGGGTCCCCTATGCCGATTTCTCTTAAAGCCACCGTCGAACATTTCCCGATCGCAGGGACTTTCACTATTTCGCGCGGCTCTAAAACCACGGCAAGCGTCGTTACCTGCCGCGTTACCGAAGGCGAGCTATCGGGTTGGGGCGAATGCGTTCCCTATGCCCGCTATGACGAATCGGTCGAGTCGGTGCTGAGCGCCATCGAGACGGTGCGGCCCCTCATCGAAGGGGGCATGAGCCGCGCGGACCTGCAGAAGGCGATGAGGGCCGGCGCCGCTCGAAACGCCGTCGACTGCGCCTTGTGGGATCTCGAGGCAAAGCGCAGTGGGACCTCCGCTGCCGCGCTCGCCGGCATCGCCGGCGCGACGCCTTTGACCACCGCCTACACCTTGTCGCTCGGCGAACCGGAGGAGATGAGGGCCCAAGCCGCGAAATACACCGATCGGGCGCTTCTCAAGGTGAAAGTCGGAACGGCAGACGACACGGCGCGCATTCGCGCCGTCAGGAGCGGCGCACCGAACAGCCGCATCGTTCTCGACGCCAATGAGGGATGGACGGCCGCCAATCTTGCCGCCCACTTCGCCGCCTGCGCCGAGAACGGCATCAGCCTCATCGAACAGCCGCTGCCGGCCGGCCGCGACGAGATACTCGCCTCCCTGCCCCGCCCGGTACCCGTCTGCGCCGACGAAAGCGTGCATGCCACGGAGGACCTCGAAAGGCTCGTCGGCCGCTACGATGCAGTCAACATCAAGCTCGACAAGACCGGCGGGCTGACGGAGGCCCTGCGCATGCGCGCCGAGGCTGAAGCCCTCGGCCTGAAGATCATGGTCGGCTGCATGGTCGGCAGTTCGCTTGCCATGGCGCCGGCGGTACTCGTCGCTCAGGGCGCGGATTTCGTGGATCTCGACGGACCGCTGCTGCTCTCGAAAGACCGCTCGCCGGGCCTTCGCTACGAGGCCTCGCTCGTCTTTCCGCCGGAGGCCAGCCTCTGGGGCTGAAGATACCAGCCGAGGAAGGTGAAAATGCAGCCCGATAGCGCGACCACCGACATGGAGTAGAAGCCGTCGACGCCGAACCAGGCGTAGAAGTAGCCCGACAGAAAGGTAAAGATCGCCGTGAAGATGCCGGTGTAGAAAAAGTAGAGCCCCTGCGCCGACGCCTCCTGCTCCTCCGCGACACGCTCCACCAGCTTGTGCTGCATGCCCGTGTGCATGATCGCATAGGTGAAGGCGTGGAAACACTGCAGGACGAAATAGCCCGAGAAGCCGAGATCCATCGGGAAGATCAGCCAGCGTACGACCGCAAGCAGGCAGCCGGAAAAGATCATCGTCCAGACGCTGAAACGGCGGACGATCGCCCTGGCTAGGAAGAACATCAGCACTTCCGCCGCGACACCGGCGCTCCAGAGAATGCCGATCTGCGTGCCGCTGTATCCGATATGCTGCCAATAGATGGCAGAGAAGGCGAAGAGCATCGCATGGCTGCTGTTGACCAGCGTCACGCCGACCAGGAGCAGTTGCAGGTCCGCCTGGCGCAGCGATTGCGGCGGCGGCTCGGTGATTGCGGTAATCGGTGATGGCCTGCGCGGACGGCCGACACGCGGCGCGGCCACCGCCAACAGGATGGTGAGCGCGAAGCCCGCCGCCATGGCGGGCAGGACCATCTGCCCGCCCACGACCCCGATCAGCCAGCCACCCAGCATCGTCGCCCCGATAAAGGCGACCGACCCCCAGACACGCATCTGCGCATAGTCGAAGCCCCAGCGCCGCACACCCGAAAGGGCGATCGCCTCGACGATCGGCACATAGGGCGAATAAACGGCAGATTGCAGCGTGTAGATGACCAGCACCGGCCAGAAGCTCTGCGCATAGAAAAGAACGATGGCCCCGGCGAAGGACAGGATACCCGACCAGATCAGGACGATCGTCCGCTCGCCGATGCGGTCTGCGAGAACGCCCGCCAGTGGTGCGGTGATCACCCGGACGAACATCGGGACCGCGAGCACTATGCCGATTTCGAAGTCGCTGAGCGACAGGCTGCTCAGCCAGACCGGAAAGTACGGCATCGCGAAACCGTTGACGATCAGCGGCGCTGAGAAGAGAAGCGCGATGCGGAGTGCGAAATGGCGCGGCGGGGGCCCCGCGACGAATGCGGGAGCAGATGAAGGAATCATGGAGGGACCTGATGGCTGTGGGCCACCATTAACACAACCGCACGTGTGTTTGCCATCGGCTAGATCAAGATGTTTTTAGGTCGTGTCGACCTAAAAACATGAACGTGATCGATTCCAAGAAGTTGAGACGCGGGATGCGGGCGCAAAACCGCGCACATTTTTCCTCATCCCGCTCGTCACTGCGGACGCTTGTCCACCGGAACGATCGACAGACCCCTCCGCGACTTTCCCTCACCGCGCGAAATCACTCAGGCGGCCTGCGGTGCGAGCCGCCTGACGGGCACCGTCTCGGCCTCCCCGGCCCGCTGCTCAGCAGCGCTGTCGCCGCGCATCTGGTGCCAGGTGATGAGCTCCATCGTGCCGTCGTGATGCTCGGCGATCGCCGTGCAGCTCTCCACCCAGTCGCCCGTGTTGATGTACCTGATGTCGTCGATGTCTTCGATGACCGCATGATGGATGTGGCCGCAGATCACGCCTTGCGCGTCGTGACGACGGGCCTCCTCGGTCACGACTTTCTGGAACTCGCCGATGAAGTTCACCGCATGTTTGATCTGCAGCTTGGCCCAGGAGGAAAACGACCAGTAAGGCATGTCGAGACGACGACGTATTGCCGCAAGGCCGATATTGATGGCGATTGCCATGTCGTAGGCCCAGTCGCCGAGATAGGCGAGAACGCGTGCGTTGCGCACGACCACGTCGAACTCGTCCCCGTGCAGCACGAGATAGATTCGCCCGTCCGCGCCCTTGTGGAGATGGCGCTGCGCCACTTCGATCCCGCCGAAATGAATACCCGGAAAGTCCCGGAGGAACTCGTCGTGATTCCCGGGGATGTAGATGATGCGCGTGCCCTTTCGTGCCTTGCGCAGAAGCTTCTGGACCACGTCGTTGCACGATTGCGGCCAGTACCAGCTGCGTTTGAGACGCCAGCCGTCCACGATATCCCCGACGAGAATGATCGTCTCCGCCTCGTGATGCCGCAGGAAATCCAGAAGAAAGTCCGTTTTGGCCGCTTTCGAGCCCAGATGAACATCGGAAATGAAAAGCGTCCGCAGTTTCCGAACGGAATTCTGTTGGTGTGCCGATGCCGCCGCCATGCCAGCCTCATCCTGGTTAGCCGTTTCAAGACCGTCAAAATCAGACTCGTGTTTCAGGAAGATGACACGGGACGCGGGGCACGCAGCAGGCACCGCGCAGCAATGGCTGGAAAGAACCGCGTCGAAACTGTACCTGCCAGTCGATTCATGCCAAAAGGCACGACATCGATCAGCACCGGACGTGAACGCGATTCACAACCGCGCTCTCGGCTCCCACGCAAGAATTCAAGGAATGCAAAGGCATGAACACGGGCGATAAAGCGAAATCCCAGGCCGTTCCCGCCAGCGGAGACATCGATCAGCAGGCACTCTTCTTCCATCGCTATCCTCGCCCGGGCAAGCTCGAGATCCAGCCGACCAAGCCGCTCGGGAACCAGCGCGACCTGGCGCTCGCCTATTCACCCGGGGTCGCCGCACCTTGCCTCGCGATCAGAGACAATCCCGAGACCGCAGCCGATTTCACCGCCCGCGCCAACCTCGTCGCCGTGGTATCCAACGGCACTGCCGTTCTCGGCCTCGGCAATATCGGTCCCCTCGCCTCCAAACCCGTGATGGAAGGGAAAGCCGTTCTCTTCAAGAAGTTCGCAGGGATCGACGTATTCGACATCGAAATCGACGCACCGACGGTCGATCGGATGGTCGACGTCATTTCGGCGCTGGAGCCGACCTTCGGCGGCATCAATCTCGAGGACATCAAAGCTCCCGAATGTTTCGAGGTGGAGCGGCGTCTGCGCGAGAAGATGGAAATACCGGTCTTCCACGACGACCAGCACGGAACCGCGATCATCGTCGCTGCCGCCGTCCTCAACGGCCTGGAACTCGCCGGCAAGGACATTGCCGAAGCCAAGATCGTGGCCTCCGGTGCCGGGGCGGCGGCGCTTGCCTGTCTCAACCTCCTCGTCACGCTGGGCGCCAAGCGCGAAAACATCTGGGTCCACGACATCGAGGGTCTCGTCTACAAGGGGCGCGAGGCCCTGATGGACGAGTGGAAAGCCGTCTACGCGCAGGAGAGCGACAATCGTGTGCTCGCCGACAGCATCGGCGGAGCCGACGTTTTTCTGGGGCTCTCGGCCGCCGGCGTCCTCAAGCCTGAACTCTTGGCCCGCATGGCCGAAAAGCCACTGATCATGGCGCTGGCCAACCCTACGCCGGAGATCATGCCCGAAGTGGCCCGTGCCGCGCGGCCCGATGCCATGATCTGCACCGGACGTTCGGATTTTCCGAACCAGGTCAACAATGTCCTCTGTTTCCCGCATATCTTCCGTGGCGCGCTCGATTGCGGCGCACGCACCATCAACGAAGAAATGAAGATGGCGGCGGTACGCGCAATTGCCGGCCTTGCCCGCGAGGAACCGTCGGATGTCGCCGCGCACGCCTATTCCGGCGAGACGCCGGTCTTCGGCCCCGATTACCTTATCCCTTCGCCTTTCGATCAGCGGCTGATCCTGCGCATTGCGCCGGCCGTTGCAAAGGCCGCGGCCGAAAGCGGCGTCGCGACGCGTCCAATCCAGGAGTTCGACGCCTATCTCGACAAGCTCAACCGTTTCGTCTTCCGCTCCGGCTTCATCATGAAGCCGGTCTTTGCTGCAGCGAAGAACGCGGCAAAGAACCGCGTCATCTTCGCCGAGGGCGAAGATGAGCGGGTGCTGCGCGCCGCCCAGGTGCTGCTGGAGGAAGGCACGGCCAAGCCGATCCTGATCGGCCGCCCGCAAATCATCGAGACCCGGCTGCGGCGTTACGGCCTCAGAATCCGCCCCGATGTCGATTTCGAGGTCGTCAATCCCGAGGGCGACCCGCGCTATCGCGACTATGTCGATGATTATTTCGCACTCGTCGGGCGGCTCGGCGTCATTCCCGAGGCGGCCCGCACGATCGTGCGTACGAACACGACGGTCATCGGCGCGCTCGCCGTCAAGCGCGGCGAGGCGGATGCGTTGATCTGCGGGGTCGAGGGGCGCTACAGCAGGCATCTGCGCGATGTATCGCAGATCATCGGCAAGCGTTCGGGCGTACTCGACTTCTCGGCGCTCAGCCTTCTGATCTCACAACGCGGCGCGACCTTCTTCACCGATACCTATGTGAGCTTCAGCCCGAGCGCGGAGGAGATCGCTCAGACGACGGTGATGGCGGCAAACGAAATCCGCCGCTTCGGCATCACGCCGCGTGCTGCGCTCGTCTCCCACTCGAACTTCGGCTCGCGCGATTCCGAGAGCGCTTTCAAGATGCGCACCGCACTGCAGCTCGTGCGCGAGCTCGCCCCCGATCTCGAAGTGGACGGAGAAATGCACGGCGATTCCGCCATCTCCGAGGTCCTGCGCCAACGCGTAATGCCGGACAGCGCGCTGAATGGCGAAGCGAACCTGCTCGTCTTTCCCAATCTCGACGCCGCCAACATCACGCTCGGCGTGGTCAAAACCATGACGGACAGCCTGCATGTCGGCCCGATCCTATTGGGCTCGGCGCTGCCGGCTCATATTCTGTCGCCGTCCGTCACCTCGCGCGGCGTCGTCAACATGGCAGCGCTGGCCGTCGTCGAATCAAGCCATCCCGTCTGAGGGGTGGCGCGCCTTCTTATTCATGTGGCTGAGAGGACCGTTTCCACCGGGCCGACGCAGCCGCGTCAGCGATATATTCGCTCAATATACAACCTCTTATTGTATTCGCGGAATTACTGCACCGATTATGAAATATTGCACTAGACAAAACCGGCCGCCGTAAACCATGTTTATTATAGGGGCAAGTTTCGGTGTTACGGCATGGCTAATCAACAGGCTGTCCTCAATTTGCTGGATATTGTGGAATATGGAGGTTGCGCGGACCCCGAGCGCTTCTTCGCCCTCATGCGTCGAACCTTCAACATCTCGCATCTCCTGTATCTGGAGGCGGAGTCTCTTCCGGACGGTTTAAGAATCTGCCGCCTGCATCATACTTTCGGCGCCTACGCCGCCGAAATCTACGCCGCCAGGGGGCTTTACAGGATCGACCCGATCCTCAAGCTTGCGCTCGGCGGCGTCAGGCCGGTAGAATGGGCGACAGCGCGGCGTCGCTTTCCGGAATGCGAACCCCTCTTTGAAGCGGCCGAGGAAATCGGGCTTTCCACCGAAGGCGTGGCCTTGCCGCTCCCCTCGCCTGCGGGCCGCATGGCGCTTCTCGCAATCGGTGCAAACATGTCGCCGGTTGAGTGGTCCGCCTACCGCCGCTGCCATCTGCGCGATTTCCAGCTGGCTGCCAATCTCTTCCACGCCTCCATGCTCGAACATTCGGCCATGGCTGGGGCGCTCGACGAGCGCGATCTGCGCCTGACCGGTCGGGAAACGGAGGTGCTCACCTGGTCGGCGGCCGGCAAGAGCTACTGGGAGATTGCAACGATCCTCGGCATATCCGAGCGAACGGTGCGTTTCTTCATGACCAATGCCCGCCGCAAACTCAATGTAGTGTCCAACACGCAAGCTGTAGCGCACGCTGTTCGACATGCTCTGATCCCCACCATCTGACGGGTTGCCGGCCCGGAACAGGACCGGCCACCCCGCAGATTCCCCCACAAATCTATTGGGAAAAAACAAGGAAATAAACTGTCACTATAGACAGTTACATGTGTCATCCGAGCCTGACAGCATCGCTACATCGCGTAATCACGCATGGAGCGAAAAATGATCAGGATAGTGAACGGAAACGGTCGCAGGCAGCATCCCCAGGCAATCGACGAGATGTTCCGGCTGCGTAAGCGCGTGTTCCACGACTTCTTGAAATGGGACGTCAAGACCGAGGGCGATTGGGAAATCGATCACTACGACAAAGCCAATCCGCTCTACGTCATGTCGTACTCGCCGGACACGGGCAAGATCCGTGGCTCCCTCAGGCTCCTCCCGACGCTCGGACCGAATATGCTGGACGACACGTTCCCGATTCTGCTCGGGGACAATCCGGAAATCCGTAGTGCGTCGGTGTGGGAATCGAGCCGCTTCTGCATCGATCCCGAAATTTCCCAGGATCGCGCATCGAACCAGGTCACCATCGCCGCGGCCGAACTGATGTGCGGTGTGGGCGAAATGAGCCTTGCCTCGGGCATCAGCCATATCGTCACGGTCACCGATGTGTTCCTGGAGCGAATGTTCCGCCGCATGGGTTGCCCCGGGGAGCGCATTGCCGACCCGCACAGGATCGGCTCCGTCCATGCGGTCGCCATCGCGTGGGAGGTGAGCAGGAACCTGCTCGAAACGATGAAGGCGGTGGCCTCCATCGAGGGTACCGTTCTCGATCGCCCGATGTCGCTTGAAACGGCACGCGCCGCCTGACCCGATATTCAGGGTCGTGCAAATCGCACGGCCCACAGCTTCCATCCACGGGCATTTGCAAATTAACGCAGATGCCCTCTTCCCGTTGCGCCATCTCGGCAAGGTCCTATGATGGGACGGTAAGGCGGACACATCGGCAACGGTCCGCTGCAATGCAGGAAGAAGCACGTGTCCGCGTCTCCGAAGGTGGCATCCAAGATCCGGCGCATCGCGGCGGTTCTCGTACCGCTGGCGCTGGCGACAGCCGGCCCGGCCGCAGCGTCCGGCGTTTGCGAACGGCTGAACGCACGCCTCGCCGGCCTTCCAACAGGCTTTACGACGAATGCCAGCCTGCGCGATTTCACAGGTGCGGTCTCCCGCCAGAACATCGAACTGCGCCGCGCCAAGAACGATCGCCGTCGAATGGAGTGCAGCAGCGACAGCGTCATCGTCATCGGCGGCGATGACGATGCCGCTTGCGCCGAGCTGCACGACACGATCGCGCGGATGGAGGAGAACCTGCGACAACTCAAGGCGCAACGCAGGCATCTGATCGGCGGAGGTGACGACGACGTTCTCCGGCGCATCCTCGCTGCCATGGAACTCAACGGCTGCTCGGGGGTGCGCGAGGCCTGGGATACCGGAAGTGCCGAAGGCGAGTTTGCGAGTGCCGCCGCCGGGGAAACGGAGGTTCACCGGAACATCCTGAGGGATCTGCCACCCGACAGCGATGCCTATCCGCTTCTGCTCGACACTCCCGGGGCAGATCTTCCGCTCACGGATGACGCGTTCGCCGGCAGCCTCAGGACCATGTGCGTAAGAACATGCGATGGCGCCTTCTTTCCCATCTCCTCGCATGCCACGCCGGCAGACTTCGATCGCGACGCCGATCTCTGCCGCGCGCGATGCCCGGGTGCGGAGACGGAGCTCTACTATCATGTGCTTGCAACGGAAGAAGCAGACCAGATGGTTTCGACAACAACCGGCCGGCCCTACACCGACCTCCCAACGGCCTTCAGCTACCGGGCGCGCGGTGTCGGCTCACCCGGCATCTGTGGCTGCGGAATCCCGGACCCCGCAAAAGATGCCAACGGGCGAAAGGCAGGCTCCGCTGGCAAGCTCACCGTCGTCAGCCCGTCGGTCATATCCATTGGCAGCGAGAAAAAGGCGTCGCCCAAGCCTATAGAAGAGCGGCCCTACGACCCAACAAAAAGCAAGGTCCGCGTCGTCGGTCCGACCTTCCTTCCGCAGGAAGAGAGCGCGATCGATCTCAAGCATCCGCTTGGGCCGCGATACCAGCCGCTGCAGGACAATTGACATGCGCCGCTGCGCTGCACGAATGCGCGCAGCTTCTTGACCCGCAGCCCGCTCTAACTTCCTGGAATCGTTCATGTTCTCAGGTCGAACCGACCAAAACACCGTGATCTAGCGGACGCCCCAGCCTTCCTCGAAAATGAGATCTTCGAGCGGCAAGCGCTGCCGCCAGCCCTTCGCGGCGAGTTCCGGCTCTTGATACAGCTTGTCAACGAAACCGAGGCAGAGCCAGGCGACGATTTCGACATGATCCGGGATTGCCAGGATAGACTTGATCTCGCTCTCGTGGAAAATGCTGACCCAACCGACGCCCACGCCCTCCGCCCGTGCGGCGAGCCAGAGGTTCTGGACGGCGCAAACGGTCGAGTACAGATCCATCTGCTGATTATGAGTGCGGCCCAGCACGACCGCTCCGCCGCGCGTCCGGTCGCAAGTCACGCAAATGCTGAGCGGCGCCTTGCGAATGCCTTCGAGCTTCAGCGAACGATACTTCGCCTGCCTTTCGCCCGAAAACATCTCTGCGGCTTCATCATTGGCGCGCTGGAAAGCCCGCCAGACTTTCTCCCGCGTCTCTTCCTGTCGCACGAGAACGAAATTCCAGGGCTGCATGAAGCCGACGGACGGCGCCTGATGCGCCGCACCGAGCAGGCGGGCGATCAGTTCCTCGGGCAGTGGTTCGGGCAGGAATTCGTCGCGCACGTCGCGGCGCGTCTGGATGGCACGATAGACGGCGGCGCGCTCGTCCGACGAAAAAGCTCCGGCCGCAAGGCAGCCGTTCTGGTCAGGCAGCATCGTTCGATCCCCAACAATGCGGAAACCTCCCGCCGTCCGCGCGGGGCCGGTCTATCTTGCCAGGCCGGTCTTCTGACTTCGGATCATCCGCTCCCGCCGCCTTCCCGAATCGCTTTAATATTCAGTGGCAAAGTTCTGAAAAGATTCAGACCTTAATTTCTGGCGAGAACGTCCCCTTCACAGCGTTGGGCACGTGCCGGAACTGCACCGGCTTCCCGATTCTCCCGCATTCGCGGGCACCTGACGGCGGCATATGGCCACAGGTCCCCGTGAAAGGCAAGGCAAGCAAGCGGGAGCTTCAGAGCGGTGCCTCCGGATGGGGCGAGGCGTCATAGGCACCCCAGATCGACTGATCGAAGCAGATGACGGAACCCGTCATGAGACCGGATTCTGCCGATGAGAGATAGGCGCAGGCGCGCGCGACCTCGGCAGGGTCGACGAGCCTGCCGAAAGGCTGGCTCGCTGCCGCCCTTTCCAGCCAGTTCGCCGGCGCATCGTGATATTCGCGCTGGATCCGGTCTTCGCCTTCCGAGGCCATCCAGCCTATGTTGAGGCCGTTGACCCGTATCCGGTTGCGCAGGACGGCGTAGGCGGTGTTCTTGGTCAGCGTCTCCAGCGCCCCCTTCGACGCACAATAGGCTGCGATGAAGGGCTGACCCGCCTTCGCCGACATGGAGCCGATATTGACGATCGTGCCCGCCGTCTTCTCGCGCCGCATCACCTTTATCACCTCCTGCATAAGGAAGAATGGCGCCCGAACATTGACCGCAAACATCCGGTCGAACAGTTCCGGGCTGGTGTCGAGGATCGTGCCCCGATCGGTGATCGCTGCGGCGTTGACCAGCGCATCGACGCGGCCGAAGGCGCGGTCGCAAGCGGCCACGACGGCGCGGGCATCCTCCACCCGCTCGAAATCCGCCGGTACGTAGACGACCTTCGTACCGGTCGCTTCGGCGATCTCGGCGGCTTTCGCCTCGCCCTTCGCCGCGTTGCGCCCGCAGATGACGACGCCCGCGGCGCCACGCTCCGCGAAAAGTGCGGCAATCGTGGCACCGAGCCCCTGCGTTCCGCCGGTCACGATGGCGATCTTCCCGTCCAGACTGGCGTGGTCCGTGCTCATCCTGTTCCTCCTTCGAGATGTGGGTCAATATGCGTCGGTGAACGTGCATTGGACCAAGTTGGCTAGCTTAGCTTTTTCGCCGCCTGATCGGCCAGCGCCTCGGCAAACGCTTCGGCGCTCCATTCGCCGGCGAGCGCCTCGTGCATCAGTTGTGCTTGCGTCCTGGGCGCCAGACCGCCAATCGGCGGATCGCGATCGAGATTGGTCGGGAACGAATAACCCTCGGCGCACGCGGCAACCGCATTGGCAATTTCGTCCTGCGTGAGCTTGCCCGCGGCCGCAAGGACTTTCAGAGCCGGAAAGAGCACGGCGCACATGTGTTCGCGATTCACCGTTTCCATCGCCCGGCCGAAAGCGGAGGATACCTGCAGAAGATTGGCCACACGCTTGATCCCGGCAGACCGGTTGCTGCCCGCGGCGTGGAAAAGCGCCGGGTTGAAGAACACGACGTCGCCCTTCTCCAGCGCCAATTGCACATGGTGCTCAGCGAAATAAGTGCGGAACTCCGGCCGTTTCAAAGCGAGATATCCGGGCAGATACGTCTGGCTATATGGGAGGAACAGGGTTGGCCCGCTTTCGACCGGCATGTCGCAATGGGCGACCGCGCCCTGGAGCGTCAGGACCGGCGAGAGCCTGTGCACATGCGCCGGATACTGCTCTATAACGGCCGAGGTCTGGAAGCCCAGATGGTAGTCGCGATGCGGCGATTGAGACGCGCCGCCGGGATTGACGCGATTGACCTGCGCCGTCATCTGGTAGTTCGGACCAAGCCAGGCTTCGCTGACGAGCGCGATGATTGCGTTGGCGTAATAGGCGGCGAAATTCTCAGGGTTCTTCAGGCAGTGCTTTTCGAGTGAATTCCAGATCCTGTCGTTAGCGCCGGGCTTGGCGAAATGATCGCCGCCGCCGCTGTTGGTGCGGTGCTGTTCCGCGATGATCTCCTCGAAGATTCGGCTCGCTTCGTCGATCACACGCGTATCGGTGAAGGCACGTTTGAAGACAGCCACGCCCGGCCCCGTCGAAAGCACTTCGCAGATCTCCGCAAGCACCGAACGCCTGCCGTCCCGCGTGGCGCAATCGCCGACAAGACGGGCGCTGTCATAGATCAGAACGCTCTTCTGGCAGTCCGCAGCGTGCGGATAGTCCGCCAGGCTGACGCTGTGCTCGACCGCCACACGAAATTCCTCGATATCGCAGGCTGCCTCACTGAGCCAGACGCGTTCCAGACGCGCGCTCGCCGGATTGTCCGTCTTCATCAGCTCTCCTCCTCAAGGACGATGATGATCCGACTATACGGCTTGCCCGCTTCTGATATAGAGCAGGAATCCATCAAAAAGCCATCAGGGGGACCAGTGGCACACCCGTTTCTCGTCAAGGACATCGCCTTCCAGGCGGGACTCAGTACGGCGACCGTCGATCGCGTCCTCAACGGCCGGCGGGGCGTGCGCCAGCAAACGGCGTTACGCGTCAAAGCAGCCATTCGTGAACTCGAGAGACAGCAGGCGGGCATTGAGGCCCAGGGACGCAAATACGCGATCGACGTGGTGATGGAGGCACCGGAACGCTTCACCGAAGCGGTGCGCAAGGCATTCGAAAGCGAAGCCGCGACCTTCATGCCTACCGTTTTCCGGTCCCGCTTCCACTTCGCCGAGACAATGCGGCCACAGGACGTTAGCCAGTTGCTGGACCGTATTCGGCTGCGGGGAACCGACGGAGTAGTCCTCAAGGCGCCCGACGTGCCGGAGATCGCCGCCGCCGTATCGCGGCTCGAAAATGCGGGAGTTGCGGTCGTAACGCTCGTTACCGATCTGCCGCATTCATCGAGGACGGCCTATGCCGGGGCTGACAACCGCGCCGCCGGGGAAACCGCAGCCTACCTGATCGGCGAGCGCTTCGCGGACCGGCCTGCGACGGTGCTGGTCACCATATCGAGCAGCCGCTTCCGCGGCGAAGAGGAACGCGAGATCGGCTTTCGCCGCGTGCTGCGGGAAAAATATCCTCATATCGGCGTGGTCGAGATCAGCGAGGGCCACGGCAGGAACGAGGAGACAGGCGCTCTTGCATTCAAGGCAATCGCCAGCCATCCGGAGATCAATGCTGCTTATTCGATCGGCGGAGGCAATCGCGCTGTGCTCGACGCCTTTCGGCAGTTGCAGCGGGGCTGCGTTCTCTTCGTCGCTCACGACCTCGACGGGGACAATCTGGATCTCCTGCGTCAGGGCCTGGTCCAGTTCGTTCTTCACCACGACCTGAAAACCGACGTCCGTATGGCTTTCCACGCAGTCATGGAGCGCCGGGGCGCACTGCGCGCCTTCGAAAAGCGACATCTCTCCGCCGTCGAAGTAATCACACCTTACAATCTGCCGCGTACCTGACCCCGCTGACTATTCTTCCGGCTGATAGCGCACAAAGGCGAAAGCGCCGCCCGAAGGAGACCAGTTCGGGACGTTCATCGTCCCCTGCCCGCCGAAGAGTTCGAAAAGTACGCGCGCATTGCCGCCGTCCGGATCCATCAGGCGGAGACGCACGTCGAGATCGCGCGGGTGATCGAAGACATCGCCGTCATAGGAGAGCACGAGCAGGTGTCTGCCGTCCGGCGAAGGATGCGGAAACCAGTCGCCATACGGGCTGTCAGTGATGCGCTGGACATCCTTGCCGTCCGGCCTCACCCGCCAGATCTGCATGCGGCCGGTACGGCTCGAATTGAAATAGATCCACTCCCCGTCCGCAGACCAGTCCGGCCCGTCATTGCGGCCCTGCCCCTGCGTCAGGCGGCGCTCCTCCCCGCCATCCACCGGAATCGTGTAGATGTCGAAGACCTGATCGCGGATTCCGCAATAGGCCAGCATGCGCCCGTCGGGAGACCAGCCGTGCCAGTAGGACGGCAGGTTGCGTGTGACGAGCCGCGGCGCGCCGCCCTCCGCCGGCAGGAGATAGATTGCCGAACTGCCGAATTCCGTCTTGTCGCTGATCACGAGCATGCTGCCGTCGGGCGAGATTCCGTGATCGTTGTTGCAGTGCCGGGCAAAGCCGGTATCGATTTCCATGGGCTCGGAACCATCGAAGCCAAGCCGGTAAAGTCTGCCGTCGCCGTTGATGACGAGGAATTTTCCGTCAGGCGACCAGTTCGGTGCCTCGACCAGCCGCTCCGTCTGCCAGACGACGCGCGTCTCGCCTGTCGCAATGTCGAAGATCTCCACCGAACTGCGCATGACTACCCCCTGTCGCGGAAGCGGTTGGTGATGGGATAACGCCGGTCGCGCCCGAAATTCTTCCTGGTAATCTTCACGCCCGGCGCCGACTGGCGGCGCTTGTATTCAGCGATGTAGAGCAGGTGCTCGATGCGGTGAACGGTTGCCTCCTCATGTCCGCGGGCGACGATCTCCTCCGTGCTCATTTCCTTCTCGACCAGGCATTCGAGAATATCGTCGAGCACCGGATAAGGCGGCAGCGAATCCTGGTCCGTTTGGTCGGGGCGGAGTTCGGCCGACGGCGCCTTGTCGATGATGTTTTGCGGAATGACTTCGCCTGACGGGCCCAGCGCTCCCGGCGGAACGGTGCCGTTTCGCCAGCGTGCCAGCGCGTAGACCTGCATCTTGTAGAGATCCTTGATCGGATTGAAGCCGCCGTTCATGTCGCCGTAAAGCGTGGCGTAACCGACCGACATTTCGGATTTGTTGCCCGTCGTCACCACCATGGAGCCGAACTTGTTGGAGATCGCCATCAGGATCGTCCCGCGCGTTCGGCTCTGGAGGTTTTCCTCGGTAATGCCCGCTTCGGTTCCCTCGAACGTGTCGGAGAGCGCGCTTAGGAACCCCTCGACCGGTTCTTCGATCGCAACGATGTCGTAGCGGCAGCCGAGCGCCTTGGCGCATGCCTCGGCATCCCGCAACGATTCGCGCGAGGTGTAGCGGTAGGGCAGCATGACTGTGCGAACCCGCTCCTCGCCCAACGCATCCACCGCAAGCGCCGTGCAGATCGCCGAATCGATGCCTCCGGACAGGCCAAGAACGACGTTCCTGAAACCGTTCTTGTTGACGTAATCGCGAAAGCCCAGCATGCAGGCGCGGTAATCCGCCTCTTCGCCTTCCGGTATGCGCGACTTGAGCCCATTGGCCGAGGTCCAGCCGTCCGCGCCCCTTTTCCATTCTGAGACGGCGACCGCCTCTTCGAACTGGCTCATCTGGAATGCCAGCGACTTGTCCGCGTTGAAGGCGAAACTCGCGCCGTCGAAAACCAGCTCGTCCTGGCCGCCGAGCTGGTTGGCATAGATCATCGGGAGTCCGGTCTCGATCACCTGTCGCAGCACCACCTGATGACGCACGTCGACCTTGCCGCGGTAGTAGGGCGAACCGTTCGGCGATAGCAGGATTTCGGCACCACTCTCCGCGAGGGTCTCGCAGACGCCGAGATCGCCCCATATGTCCTCGCATACCGGTATGCCGATCCTCACGCCGCGAAAATTCACCGGGCCCGGCATCTCACCCGCGTCGAAGACGCGCTTTTCATCGAATTCACCGTAGTTCGGCAGGTCGACCTTGTCGCGGACGGCGATGATTCTGCCAGCATCGAGAACCGCAACGGAATTGTGCCGGAGGCCGGCGGCCTGCCGCGGAAAGCCGATGACGACGCCCGGCCCGCCATCTGCCGTCTCCGCCGCAAGCTTCTCCACCGCCTGTTCGCAGGCCTTCAGGAAAGCGGGCTTCAAGACGAGGTCCTCCGGCGGATAGCCGGAGATGAAGAGTTCGGTCAGAAGCAGGAGATCGGCGCCTTCGCGTGCCGCCGCCGTCCGCGCCTCGCGTGCCTTCGCGACGTTGCCCGCAATGTCTCCGACCGTCGGATTGAGCTGTGCCACGGCGATCCGTAGCGTTGAGGGAGCGGCTTTCTGTGCAGTCATGAGTGGACCCGTCATCTCTCGTCAGCGAATGCATGTGTCGTTCGCGTTGTTCTTACCGCATCCGGGGAGAAAAAACCCACATTCAATCGAGATCCGGCGGAAAAAATCCAAAAAGCTCCGTGATTTCGGACCGTTAAGCGCAGCGCAGAAAATCTTTCGCGGCCACAGGAACCTGGCGGGGGCGGCGCCGTTTCCGCCATTCATCCCCTGTTCAAGATGACAGTCGTATGACGGTAGAGTGAAATATTTATGAAATTGGAGACGCCCGTTGGCCCGTATCGATTCCGCCGTGAGCAGCTCTCAAGTCTACGCCGACGGGCAAGGCTCTACTGCAAGATACACGAAAACCTTGTCGGGCGCCCGTAGTGCGCTCTTCACGCTTCTCATTGCGATATCGCTGGTCTTCACCGTCGAATTGATCGTGCGCTGGTCCTGGCCCGACACCGTCGCCTATTTCACCGATCCCATGCGTCCGGCCTGGACCACGGTGGCCGTGTTCTTCCTCGCCATGCTTGGCCTCGATGCCCTGTTCGGTCGCGAACACAAGGCGGCGCTGCTCATCGCGCCGCTCGCCGTCGTGCCGGCATTCATCAGTCAGCAGAAGCAGGTCTTCCTGTCCGATCCGCTCTATCCGACCGATTTTCTTTTCGGCCGGCAGATCATGGAACTGATGCCGGTACTCGTGAAGGACAGGCCATGGACCGCAGTCGGCGTCGTCGCCGGGCTGATCGCGGCCATCGTCGTTGGCGCTCTCCTGCTGCGGTTCGCCTGGCGGAATTTTCCCAAGCTGACACGCCGGGAGCGGCTGATGCGGATCGCATTTGCCCTGCCGCTGCTGGTCGCATTCTGGAACATCATGGACTACAACCAGTTCTCGTGGATCCGTGACCGTCTTCGGGTCATCCCCATCATGTGGGATCAGACCGAGAACTACCGCCACAACGGCTTCGCGCTTGCCTTTGCCATCAACCTCCCGATGGCCAACGTAAACGCGCCGGCCGGCTATATGGCGGACGCGATCGACCGGATTCCGGTAAAGCCGCTTCCCGCCGGCACGACCCATCGCGGCAAACCGGACGTGATCGTGCTGATGAGCGAATCCTTTTGGGATCCAACGCGTCTTCCCAAGGTGAAGCTGACGCCGGATCCCATGCCGACGATCCGTGAACTGCAGGGAGGCAACGTCTTCTCTCCGGAGTTCGGCGGCATGACGGCCAATGTCGAATTCGAAGCGCTGACCGGTTTTTCCAACGCGTTTCTGCCCTATGGCAGCATCCCCTACCAGCAATATATCCGCAATCCGATTCCCTCGCTCGCCACCTTCTTCCGCGGCGAGGGCTATGTTTCGCGCGCCATTCACCCTTTCCAGGGATGGTTCTGGAACCGCACAGCCGTCTACAAGGCCTTCGGTTTCGACATGTTCCGGTCGGAAGAGAACATGCCGGCCATGCAGAAGCGCGGCATCTTCGCGTCGGACGAGTCCCTGACGAAGGAAATCATCCGCCAGGCGGACGAAGTGGAGGATCCTTTCTTCTTTTTCGCGGTGACCCTGCAGGGCCATGGGCCATATGAGGCCAACCGCTACGCGAAGAACACGATCAAGGTCGAGGGCGATCTTCCCGAAGCCGATCGCCAGGTGCTCGCCACCTATGCCCAAGGCGTGAAGGAGGCCGACGACAGCCTTAAGATGCTGATGGACTGGGCGAAAGAGCGCGACCGGGAGACGATCATCGTTCTCTTCGGCGACCACCTGCCACCGCTGAACACCGTCTATTCCAGCACCGGTTACATGAAGGGCATTACGGCCGAGCGCAAGGGGCCGAAGGATCAGATGAAGGCCGAACATGAAACGCCGCTCGTCGTCTGGTCGAACAAGACGGGCCCGAAAAAGAACATCGGCACGATCAGCCCGGCCTTCCTTTCCTATCAGATCCTGAAACAGGCCGGCTACGAGCATCCCTACTACACGGGGTTCCTCGGCAAGGTCTACGACCACTACCGTGTCCTCGATCGTTACATGCTGATCCGCAAGAACGGCAAGGACGTCGCCGATTGGCTGCGCCAGCCGAAGGTCCCCGCGTCACTGCGTGACTACCGTTTCCTGCAGCACGACATGATGTTCGGCAAGCGCTACAGCACCGAGCGCTTCTTCAAGTCCCACGCCGAGCTTTACAGCGCCGGATTGTGAACGGACTCGGCCAGCACGGCGAGGCACAAACGCTCCGCGCCGGATACCCGTGACGAGCACAGCATAGTGAGGGTGCGTTCCTTCGGAACACTTCTCATAGGCCGTGCGGATACCAACGAGACGGCGCGCATATCCTTCGAGCGCAGGTTGCCGGAACGCCCGTGCCTGCCTCCCTCATTCCTGTGCTTGTCACAGGAATCCAGCCAGACCAGGTCCTTGCGGCGATTACTTTGAACCGCATGAAATGTGGCAGACCTCCATCAAGATCAATTAAAACGAGAATAAATATTTTCTAAAATGTAATTTTCCACAAGCAAAAACAGTAACTTGTAAACGTATAGAATAATTAACGATTGTGGCGCACCCTGAAGCTGCAGGGACTATTGGAAAACAAATACTCAGAATATTCGGAGATGCTGCATGTCCGTTTTCAACCGCCTGCTCGCCAGTCGGAAGGGTGCTGCCGCAATTGAATTCGCAGTCATCGCGCCGCTTTTCTTCATGTGCGTGCTGACGCTGATAGCCTACGGGATCTATTTGAGCGCCGCACACTCCATCCAGCAGATAGCCGCGGATGCAGCACGGACTGCGATTGCCGGCCTTTCCGAGGAAGAACGGGAGCGCCTTGCCACCGATTACATCCGGCGCACGACGATGAACCAGACCTTCATCGACTCTTCCCGCCTGAACGTCACCGTCCGCGATGACGCCGACAATACCAACCAGTTCACCGTCACCATCTCCTATGACGCAAGCGACCTCCCCATCTGGAAGCTCTTCACCTTTGCCATGCCGGGTGAGCAGATCGAGCGTTACGCGACGATACGTGTGGGAGGCATCTGAGATGCGTGGAGCGACAGCCGCCTTCCGCCGATATCTGAAGTCCCGCGCCGGCAACATCGGCATCTCGGCCGCCCTCGTCATGCCGCTCGTGGTCGCGTCGATGGGGCTCGGCATCGATTACGGCTATCTCACCCTTCAGCGGCGCGAGCTGCAGTCTGTCGCGGACCTCGCCTCGATTGCGGCCGCCGCCAATGTAAGTTCCGCCGAAGAGGCCGTCCTCGCCCACTTCCGGAGCAATGGTCTCGGTTTCGCCGTCTCGACTCCTTCGGGGCTGATGGCGGTGGACGGCAAGCTGCTGCCGAACGACGTCGAGACCGCCGCCAAGGGGGTGGCAACGATCGTGCGCGGGCGTTATGTCCCCGACCCGACCATCGATGCCGGCCAACGGTTCATCAGGGGAGCCCTGCCTGCCGACGCCGTCCAGGTTATGGTTGAGAAGAAGGGCGACATCTATCTCGCGGCGCTGTTCAGCGAGCCGCCGGATTTGAGCGTGATCGGCACCGCGGCGAGTTCGAAAATCGCGGCCTTCTCGGTCGGTTCCCGCCTCGCCAGCCTCAATGGCGGCCTCTTGAACGCGATCCTCGGCCAGATGCTCGGCACCAATATTGCGCTGAGGGTCATGGATTACGAGGCATTGATCGACGCCGACATCGATATCCAGCCGTTTCTAAAAACCATCGCCACTCGCCTCAGTCTGACTGCCGCTTCCTATGAAGACGTGCTGAGGACGGAGCTCACGATGCCGCAATTGCTAGGCTCGCTTCGGCTTGTGCAGGGCCTCTCCGGAACGGTGACTTCAGCGCTCAAGGCCGTCGAACTCGCGACAGCCGGAAACAAGCAGACGTTCACTCTGGCGCAGATCCTCAACATCGACCCGAAGAAAAGCATCAGCGTCGATGCGGGCTCGGACTGGGCGATGAAGGTCAGTGCCTTGCAGATCGTCTCCGCCGCTGCGGTGATTGCCAACGGTGAGCATCAGATCGCACTCGACGCCGTTGCGGGCTTGCCGGGTATCGCCTCGGTAAAGGTCAGGCTCGCGATCGGCGAACCGCCGGTGCAAACGCCGAGCCATCGCCTGGGTTCACCCGGCGCGGCCGTAAGAACGGCACAAACGCGCCTCGCAGTCGAAGTCGTCATCGACGGTCTCGCGGCTCTCGCCGGGACCCGCATTCGGCTACCGATCTATGTCGAACTCGCCCATGCGGAAGCAAAGCTCGCGGATATCCGTTGCTACGGTGGAACGCCGGAGAATGCGGCGGTGATCATAGATGCGGTTCCCGGCGTGGCGGAGATCGCCCTCGGCGATGTCGATCCCACCGTCCTGTCGAGCTTTTCGTCCGATGCGCGGGTGACGCGGGCGCGGCTCCTCGACGGTCTCATCAAGATCGACGGCATAGCCCATGTCGAGTCCAAGAACCTTCAACCCTCTCGTCTGGCATTCAGCCCTGCCGAGGTTGCCTCGCGGACGATCAAGAGCGTCTCGACCAGGGATATCCTCTCTTCGACGACCAAGGCCCTGCTCGGCAATCTCGACGCGCAGATCAATGTGGGCGGTCTCCTCTCGATCGGAAGCCCGACTTTATTGCAGCAGGCCCTGGCGCAAACACTCGGCGCCGTGGCCGCACCCGTCGATCAATTGCTCTACAATCTGCTGCTCCTGGTGGGCGTGCGCGTCGGCGAGGCCGACGTGCGCGTCACTGGCGTCAAATGCCAACGGCCCGTTCTTGTTCAGTAAAGCGCTCGTACACCTGCAGATTTCAATTTCGTGTGAAACAAACCGCAGGCCTTGCGCATTGATCATAACGCGTGAATGGTAATGTGGGGCGAAGGGACCATTGCAGTGCCCCCAGCGCAGGAGTGGGGGCGCGCGCAGCAGATGCAGCGGGTCGCGGAGAAGGACAGCTCTGAGCAGCAGGCACCAGCCGGATTGACGGTTAGCGACTTGGTGCAAAATTCAAATTTCCCGCAAATATTGCAGGCAGGCGCGCGAACGCTGATCGCCGTCAATGACCTCTTCCCGCGCGTTGCGCGTCTGGTGGCGTCACACCAGAAGTGGATGCTGACGCAAGCGGCCTATTCGCTCCATCTCGAGCGCGACGTCAATAACCCGGAATCAGGCATCACTGCAGCGCGGTTGCTTAAATTCATGCGCGATACCGGGGGTGCCAGCCGCAACACGGCCGCCGCTTTCCTTGCCGAACTGGTCGCTTACAAGCTGCTTCAGCCGGTATCCGGCGGACGTACCAAGAGAGCCCGTCCCCTCGAGCCGACCGAGGTCAGCGAAACCGCGATGCGACTCTGGTTCAAGAGTCAGATGAGCACGATCGATCTCCTTGACGGCGGCACCAGGGTCGAACGCGTCGAAGCGGACAAATCGATTTTCGAGCGCGCCCAGCCGCTCGCGGCACGGCGCCTCCTCGCCGACAGCAGATGGACGACGCCGCCAAAGGGTGTCGCCATCTTTGTCTGGTCCGAATCGGGCGGTGTGATCCTCGACGATCTCATGACCCGCGTCTCTGAATTCGCGCCAATGGACGGCAAGGTATGGGTCGATGTCAGCCTGGCGAAACTAGCCGAGCACTACCTGATATCGAATACCCATGTCCGCCGGATATTCGCCGGTGCCGAGGCAGCCGGGTTCCTTGGAAAATCCGCTGATGGACGACGCGGACGGTTCTGGCTGAGCGCACGGCTGATCGAGGAATATGTTTCCTGGCAGGCGGTCAAGATCGAGGCGTTGGCCAGCGCCTACGATCAAGCCTCGGGATGGGCTGCTTGACTGCCGAGCATTCTCGGGCCGCCTTCTGCCGCTACGGCCGCGATCCTGGAAAGCGCGGCAGGTCGTCCCCGATATCGTAATAGTCCCCTTTGTCAGCGCAAAAGATGTGATAGCCGGGCTCGAGCGCCACCGACCCGTCGAACGTGCCGGCGAGAATGGACGTGTAGTCCAGTCCATCCGCCTTCCAGAACAGGGCCGATCCGCAATGCCGGCAGAAACCGCGCTGTGCCTCATCGCTGGAGCGGTACCAGGTCACGTTCTCGACGCCTTCCACTTCCATTTCACTGTCGAGCACATTGGTGGCTGCGTAATAGAGTCCGGTTTGCTTTCGGCATTGAGAGCAATGGCAGAAGATCAGTTCGCGAAGATTTCCGCGCGTCTTGAAACGCACAGCGCCGCAAAGGCAACCGCCCTCGTTTATTTCCATCGTCTGCCCCTTCGAACCTATGCACTTCAACACATAAAGGCCGGGCAAGCTTTCAAGCTGGCCCGGCCAAAGTCAAATTCAGAGAATGCGCCGCAGGTTCAGAAATATTGAACTGATGGCTTCATCGAACCGATCAGCCGTTGACGACCATCTTCTTCTCGTCGCGGCCGCCCTTCATCCGCTCGGCGAGCAGGAAGGCCAGCTCAAGTGCCTGGTCGGCATTGAGGCGCGGATCGCAATGGGTGTGGTAGCGGTCGGCAAGGTCGTCGCCCGAAAGCGCCCGCGCGCCGCCGGTGCATTCCGTGACGTCGTTGCCGGTCATCTCGATATGGATGCCGCCCGGATGCGAGCCCTCGGCGCGATGAATCTGGAAGAAGCTTTCGACTTCGGACAGAATCCGCTCGAACGGCCGGGTCTTGTAATTGTTGAGCGTGATCGTGTTGCCATGCATCGGATCGCAGGACCACACCACCTTCTTGCCCTCCCGTTCGACGGCGCGGATGAGGCGCGGCAGATGCTCGGCGACCTTGTCGTGGCCGAAGCGGCAGATCAGCGTGAGACGTCCCGCCTCGTTGGCGGGATTCAGGATGTCGATCAATTCGAGAAGGCCGTCCGCCGTCAGCGACGGGCCGCACTTCAGGCCAAGCGGATTCTTGATGCCGCGGCAATATTCGATATGCGCATGATCGGGCTGGCGGGTACGATCGCCGATCCAGATCATGTGGCCGGACGTCGCGTACCAGTCGCCCGAGGTGGAATCGACGCGCGTGAGCGCCTGCTCGTAACCGAGCAGCAGAGCTTCGTGGCTGGTGAAGAAATCCGTCTCACGCAGGCTTGGATGGTTTTCGGCGGTGATGCCGATCGCCTTCATGAAATCCATCGTCTCGGAGATCCGGTCGGCGAGCTTGCGGTAACGCTCTGCCTGAGGGCTGTCCTTGACGAAACCAAGCATCCACTGATGGACGTTCTCGAGATTGGCGTAACCGCCCATGGCGAAGGCGCGCAGCAGATTGAGCGTGGCCGCGGACTGGCGATAGGCCATGACCTGCCGTTCCGGATTGGGCACGCGTGCCTCCTCCGTGAACTCGATTCCGTTGATGATGTCGCCGCGGTAGCTCGGCAGCGTCAAATCGCCCTGCTTCTCGACACCCGACGAGCGCGGCTTTGCGAACTGGCCGGCAATGCGGCCCACCTTGACGACCGGCTGCTGCGCACCGAAGGTCAGGACGACGGCCATCTGCAGGAAGGCACGGAAGAAGTCGCGGATCGTATCGGCGCCATGCTCGGCGAAGCTCTCGGCGCAGTCGCCCCCTTGCAACAGGAAGCCGCGGCCCTCGGCAACATTGGCAAGCGCGCTTTTGAGACGGCGCGCCTCTCCGGCGAAGACAAGCGGCGGATACTTGGCAAGACGCGCTTCCACGCTATCGAGCACTGCGAGATCCGGATAGTCCGGGACCTGCTGAATTGGTTTTTGCCGCCAGCTGTTCGGAGTCCAAGTCTGTGCCATTTCCATCACCTGTTGTCTGACGCGGATCGGCCCGCGTCTCGCCCTGCGACTGTTACGCCCGGCATCCGGATTTGCATGCGTCCGCGTCGGCAGCCCCGCCTATATCTGCGATCTGCCACAACGCCCGGGGCGGACTACTTTCGCGGATGCGGGCTTATAAACGTTAACAGGGGGCTTGGAAAGCCATCCTACCAGAAAACGTGGACCGCCACGACGCCGACGGGAGAGGCTCAGCCGACCCTCTCTCCGTTCCTCACGCGGTAGCTCGGCTGATACATCGTGACGAGCTCCTCCGCCGCCGTCGGGTGGACCGCCATCGTCCGGTCGAAATCGTCCTTCGTGCAGCCGGCCTTCAGCGAAATCCCCAACAGCTGCGCCATCTCGCCGGCATCATGACCGAGAATATGCGCCCCGACGACCTTGCGGTCAGCGGCATTGACGAGGAGCTTCATGATCGTCTTTTCCTTACGGCCGGAGAGCGTCGCTTTCATCGGCCGGAACTCGGCGCGATAGACGTCGATCTCCTGGAATTTCCGAGCCGCTTCCTCTTCCGTGATGCCGACCGTGCCGATCTCGGGCTGCGAGAAGACGGCGGTCGCAATCAGGTCGTGGTCCGGCGAGGTCGGATTGTTCTTGTATTCCGTCTCGATGAAGCACATGGCCTCGTGGATCGCCACGGGGGTCAGCTGCACGCGATCGGTCACATCGCCGAGCGCATAGATCCCCGGCGTGCTCGTGCGTGAAAAGGCATCGACGATGATTGCGCCAAGCTCATTGGTCCTGACGCCGGCGGCCTCCAGCCCGAGACCATTCGTGTTCGGCACGCGACCGAGCGCCAGCATCACCTGATCGACGACGATCTCACCATGTTTCATCGTCGTCGCCACACGCCGTCCGTCCGCATCCGCCGACACCGACTGGATGATATCCTCGCAGAGGATGCGGATCCCCTTTTCCTCCATGGCTGCGTGCAGACCACGCCGCATATCCTGATCGAAGCGGGACAGAATTTCCTTTCCGCGATAGATCAGCGTCGTCTTCACGCCCAGCCCGTGGAAGATATTCGCAAATTCCACGGCGATGTAACCGCCGCCGGCAATGAGGATCGATTCCGGCAGCGCCGGAAGATCGAAGGCTTCGTTGGAGGTGATGCACAGTTCATGGCCCGGTAGCGCGTCATGCGGGCTCGGATGCCCCCCCACCGCGATAACGATGCGCTCCGCCGTGACGGTCTTGCCGTTAGCAAGCAGCTTCACCGTATTCGGACCGGCGAGCTCTGCGCGCGTATCCAGTATCTCGGCGCCGGCATTCGCAAGGCCTTTGCGGTACAGACCCTCCAGCCGGGCGATTTCCTGTTCCTTCGCGGCAACGAGCTTGGCCCAATCGAAACGGCTCTCCCCGACGGTCCAGCCGAAGCCCGCCGCATCTTCGAAATGTTCCGCAAACTGCGAGGCATAGACATAGAGCTTCTTCGGTACACAGCCGCGGATGACGCACGTCCCGCCGTACCGGAACTCCTCGGCGATCGCCACCTTCTTGCCGAGCGCCGCAGCCAGCCGCCCGCTTCTCACACCGCCCGAACCGCCGCCGATCACGAAGAGGTCATAGTCGAAAGCGCTCATGGGAACTCCTGCAGGATATGAAATGTCGAATAGGCCGTCGGCCGGGAGACGCCGGCTGGAAAGCGCGAGCGGAGTCGCCTTTCGTCCCTGATATAGTATTGCGACGCAAAAAAAGAAAAGCCCGGATCGCTCCGGGCTCTTGCGGTCGTGCGTCAGGACGGGTGGCCAGACCACCCATTCAGCCCATCGTTATTGCGCCGGCGCCGCGGCGCCGGCATTTGCCGCCGGCGCACTGCCGATCTTCTCATCGAGCGACTTCGTCGCTTCGGTGGTCAGGTCGCGGGAAACGCCGGCCGCCCAGATGTCGGCAGCCTTCAGCATCTCGCGCGAGGCGATTGGGCCGTCGTTCAGAAGCTTTTTGCCGGCTGTCGAGTTGTAGAATTCGGCGATGGCGTTCAGCTCTTCGACCGTAAAGGTCTTCGCGTAGATGGTCGCGGCTTCGCGCTCCAGATCCGAGCGCCGCCCGGCGAGGCTGAGTGCCTTCTCGTCCACGGTCGCGGTGATCAGTTCCTGATGGTTCGGCGACGCCTGAATGAGCGTGTTCTTCAGGCGTTCGGCGAGGTTCGGCAGAATGTTGTCGAAGCTGTTGGTCACGCCGAGCGCCGCGATCGTCGCACGCGCAGCCTTGATCTGATCTTCCGTCACGTCCTGTGCCCGTACCGCCGGAACTGAAACCGAAACGAGGATCGCAGCAGTAGCGAAAGTGCGGGCAAGACCTGCGAATTTGTTCATATTTATCCATGCTCCTGTGTTGGCACGTGCCGCCCGGCCGATAGCCGCCGCCGGGCTGACCTGTGCAAAAGTCTGTCTTTCGATACGCGCCGCTCAGCCGAAGCGGCTCAAGACGTCGTAAGCGTGCGCGCTCCCTCAGGACCGGCAATGATCGCCATCGACGCCATTTCTATGAAAAGCCCGTGCTCAACGACCCCCGGAATGGCGTTCAGCTCCACCGCGAGCGCATCTGCATCAGGAATACGGCCAAAAGATGCATCGAGAATGAGGTGTCCGCCATCGGTCATGAAGGCTCCGTCGCCGGAGGATCGCACGACGATATCTCCTGCCAGACCCAGACGGGAAGCGGTCTTCTCGATCGCGAGCCTCGTGGCGACCTGGCCGAAAGGATTGATCTCGATTGGCAGCTTGAAAGCGCCGAGCACGTCCACGACCTTCGATTCGTCGGCGATGACGATCATCCGCGCCGAGGCGCTCGCGACGATCTTCTCGCGCAGCAACGCGCCACCGCCGCCCTTGATCAGACGCAGCTTTCCGTCGACCTCGTCGGCCCCGTCGATCGTCAGGTCCAGTTCCGGCAGTTCGTCGAGCGACTTTAGAGGCACACCGAGCTCGAGGCAGAGGCGCGCAGTCCGCTCGGACGTCGGAACGCCGGAGATCTGAAAGCCGGATGCTGCTTTCTCGGCCAGCAATCGGACGAATTCTTCAGCCGTCGAGCCTGTGCCTATTCCAAGCCGCATGCCGCTTTCGACATGTTCAAGCGCCGCTTCGGCGGCCTTGATCTTCATTTGGCGGGCGTCCATGCGCCACTCGCTCCCTCTCGATCCGCGTCAGGCCAGGGCGTTGCCCTCGGCCACACCCTCCAATTCCGCTGAGACACTTACACGCCCGCCGCGGCAAACAAAAGTCAAAATGCACGGCCTGAACCGGATTCCGGCAGCGCTACGACCTAGGTCGCCATTGCATTCCGCGTCGACTTCGCCTACCCGGACTGACAAGGTTTTGCAGAACGAGGTTGTCGGTGTCCCTGCCCCTAGTCGTTTTCGATCTCGACGGTACGCTCGTCGACACAGCGCCCGATCTCGTCGCCAGCTTGAACCATGCGGTGACGCAAGCCGGTATCGAGCCGGTGACCTACGCGGACCTCACGCATCTGGTCGGTCACGGCGCACGGGCCATGATCGAGAGGACTTTCGCGCTTCGCGGCAGAACGATCGCCGAAGAAGAACTGACTTGGCAGATGAAAGAGTTCGTCGATTTTTATCACGGATCGATGCCGGGTGATTCCCTTCCCTACCCGGGGCTGATCGAAGCGCTCGACCGCCTGCAGGATGCGGGGCTGAAGCTCGCCGTCTGCACCAACAAGCCGGAAATGCTGGCAAAGCGTCTTTTGGAAGGGTTGGGACTACTTGGCCGCTTTGCGGCGATATCCGGCGGCGATACTTTCACCGTCCGCAAACCGCATGCGGACCACCTGCTGTCGACGGTGTCGAATGCCGGGGGAATGGCCGAACGGGCGGTCATGGTCGGCGACAGTCTCAACGACGTTCTCGTCGCCCGAAATGCCTCCGTTCCGTCGATCGTCGTGCCCTTCGGCTATTCTGACGTGCCGATCGAAAGCCTGCTGCCCGATCGTATCATCGGGCACTTCGACGAATTGACGCCGGATCTGGTCGAGACCGTGCTCTCCCGCAAGCCGAAGTGAAAGGGGCCGCTGGTATAACGCGGCCCACCCTCCTCATCCTTCCAAACTCCGCGCCTTGCGCGTCGCCTCGAATGCGCGATTCATATACATGTCGCGCTCGTAGACGTCGTCGAAATACTCGACGGTTCCATCCTTGTTCGGCCAGGCGGTAAAGTAGGAAACATAGACCGGGACTTTGGCGGATACCGGCAGGGCCTTGTTGCGGCCGCCTGATATTTCCATGCCGACCTCGTCGACACTTACGCCCAGAACCGCCGCCGCCATGCGCCGGGGATCCGCAAGACGCACGCAGCCATGGCTGAGCGCCCGCTGGTCGCGCTTGAAGAAGCTCTTCGACGGCGTGTCGTGCATGTAGATCGCGTGCGCGTTGGGGAAGAGGATCTTGAGTTCGCCGAGCGCATTGTCGCTGCTCGGCGGCTGGCGCACGGCGATCGAGTTCGTCGATCCGTACCAGTTCACCGCGGTGGAAGGAACAACGCGGCCGCCGACTTCCACCTGGTAACCCATGCGGTCCAAGTAACCCGGGTCGTTTCTAAGCTTCGGCAGCATCTCGTTGACGATGATCGACTGCGGCACGCCCCAATAGGGATTTACTTCTACCGTCTGGATTTCGTCCTGGAAGAAATATGTCTGGTTGGCCTTGGAACCGACGACCACGCGCATGGAGAACTGCTCGGCGCCCTGTTCCGTATAGGAGGCGGTGAAGGCCGGCTGATTGATGAAGACATAGCGGTCGCCAAGCCCATCCGGCAACCAGCGCGCCTGCTCCATCGCGATTTCGACCTTGTCTATCTTCCCTTCGGTCGTATCGCCGCCGGTGAGCACGCGTATCGACGCCTGCCCGACAATGCCATCCGCCTTCAGGCCATGTTCCTTCTGGAAGGCCTCGACGACCGGCACCAGCTCGGGCGTGTAGTCCGGCGTCCCTTCATAGGCCGCGAGCACGACCGCATGCTCCGTCTTCAACGCTTCCGAGGCTTTCAACTTGATACCGGCAATAACATTCGCGAGCTCCGGATTGCTTTCGCCGGGCTTCAACAGCGTCCCCGGTGCGATCTCCACCCGGGGCGTGGCTTCCACCTGCGTCCGAAGCCGCTCGAGTTCCTGCCTCAATGCCGCAAACTGTGCGCTTTTCGGAGTCTGACCTTCGACAAGCGCCGCGACATCACTGCTTGTCTCGATCTTCTCCAGAAAGCCAAGAAGATCGACGTTTTTCCTCTTGAAGTCGTGATAGCCGGATATCCTGTTCGGATCGATACGGCCGCGCACGGTGTCCTGGACATAGGTGAGCACGGCCGCGGACATCGCGATTTCGAAGCGCACCAGCTTCTTTTCGCGGGCGATCATGTCGCCGTGGTCGAAATCTTCCGGAGGAATGACGACGGCGTAGTCGAGCGGGTCGAGACCGACCTTGGCAGCGTCTGACAGGACGCCAAGCGCCGCCTTGGCACGGCCGTTGACGCCCGTCCCCTCGATCCACAGGAAATCCGTCCGCGTGCCGTAGAAGCTCTCGACCGCTTTTGCCACCTCGCCGGGCGCGCGCACATCGACTTCCGGAAGAAACTGGCGCGCATCGGCAAGCGGCGAGCGCAGCATCGGCGGCAGGGCTCCGTTCAGCACCGAGCCGGTGACGACAGGGTCGACCAGACGATCCGTCGCGATCCGGCGTAGCGGCTCCGCCTTATAGGCATAATAGCGCGGGCCGGTGATGCGCGGAGGCTTCGCCGCCTTCTGATCAAGCCGCTGCGGCGCGAACATGTCCACGCCCGGAAGCTGCTGGCGAGGCTGCACCTGCTCCTGCGCATCGCGCTTCTTGCCTCCGCGGATGAAGTCCATGAAGGTGATTGCAGCCGCCGGCTGCACATCCATGACTGCAACCGCACAACCGCTCATGAGCGCGACAATCGCTGCCGACTTGATAGTTCTCATAGATACAAACGTCCCCGTATTGCGTCGCCGCCGAATGCAGCCGCCGCCAGATTCTCGCCACGCCCTCGTGCTCCGAGAGTTATAGAAAAGGATGGTGAATGAAAAGGAAACGAAGCCTCCCGAATCCGCACCCTCGGTATCGCCGCGTCCCGTTCTCAGCCATGATCCTTCGCCTAAAAATCTGATTTGCATCTACTTTGACCGGCAGGGCGCAATGGCGATGTTCCCGGCGACACAAGGAAGATGCGCAACGGAAGATTGCGGATGTGACGGAAAGGACACATCGTTGCCGGCAGGAATCCGTGTGAGCGATGGCTGATCGGAGCTTGCCGCCTCTGCGGCAATTCAAACGATTGTAGGGGTTCCAAGTCCCCGCGGCCCCTTTACAAGGCAGCATGGCCGAGGCAGAGAAATGCCCGGCAGCGGGGAGGAAGATCGGCCTTGGACCCGGTTCCCCGCCTCGGCTTCATGAACCGCATGACGAAAGCAGGTATCACGATGACATCGACCCGCACGGAAACAGATACGTTCGGCCCCATCGAAGTGGCGAGCGACCGCTATTGGGGCGCCCAGGCCCAGCGATCGCTGGGCAATTTCAAAATCGGCTGGGAAAAGCAGCCTCTGGCAATCGTGCGCGCACTCGGCATCGTCAAACAGGCGGCTGCCCGCGCCAACATGGCGCTCGGCCGCCTCGACCCGACGATCGGTGAGGCCATCGTCAAAGCCGCACAGGAGGTGATCGACGGCAAGCTTGACGAGCACTTCCCTCTCGTCGTGTGGCAGACGGGCTCCGGAACCCAGTCCAACATGAATGCGAACGAGGTCGTTTCCAACCGTGCGATCGAGCTGCTTGGCGGCGTCATGGGCTCGAAGAAGCCGGTTCACCCGAACGACCACGTCAATATGAGCCAGTCGTCGAACGATACCTATCCCACGGCCATGCACATCGCCTGTGCGGAGCGCGTGATCCACGATCTGCTGCCGGCGCTCAAGCACCTGCACAAGGCTCTCGAAGAGAAGGTGAAGGCCTTCAACCACATCATCAAGATCGGACGCACCCATACGCAGGACGCAACGCCCCTGACCCTGGGACAGGAGTTTTCCGGCTATGCGGCGCAGGTCGCCTCCTCGATCAAACGGATCGAGATGACGCTCCCCGGCCTTTGCGAGCTCGCCCAGGGCGGCACCGCCGTCGGCACCGGGCTCAACGCGCCCGTCGGCTTTGCCGAGAAGGTCGCCGAGGAAATCGCGGCCATCACCGGCATCGGCTTCACTTCCGCCCCGAACAAGTTCGAAGCGCTGGCCGCCCATGATTCGATGGTTTTCAGCCACGGCGCAATCAACGCTACCGCCGCCGCGCTCTTCAAGATCGCCAACGACATCCGCTTCCTCGGCTCCGGCCCCCGCTCCGGCCTCGGCGAGCTGTCGCTGCCGGAAAACGAGCCGGGCTCGTCCATCATGCCGGGCAAGGTCAACCCGACTCAGTGCGAGGCGCTCACCCAGGTCTGCGTCCAGGTCTTCGGCAATCATGCGGCGCTGACCTTTGCCGGCAGCCAGGGCCATTTCGAGCTCAACGTCTACAATCCGCTGATGGCCTACAACTTCCTGCAGTCGGTGCAGCTGCTCGCCGATGCGGCTATCTCCTTCACCGACAATTGCGTCGTCGGGATCGAGGCGCGGGAGGACAACATCAAGGCGGCGCTCGACCGTTCGCTCATGCTGGTGACTGCGCTTGCGCCGAAGATCGGCTACGACAACGCGGCCAAGATCGCCAAGACCGCACACAGGAACGGCACCACGCTTCGCGAAGAGGCCGTCGGCGGCGGCTACGTCACCGACGAGGAGTTCGACGCCATCGTCCGTCCGGAGACCATGATCGGCCCGGCCTGATCGCACTTCATGCGGCCGCGGTTCGGCATTTTGCCGCCGCGGCCGCCTACCACATCGTCTTCGCCGCGCGGCCGGGCCATTCCCGGTCGTAGCTTTCCTTATCGAAATCGGCCTTCGCCGCCTTCAGCAGCGCGCCCGGCGTCGGCAGCGACGCCGGGTCGGCGAAGCGCTCCGCATTCCAGAGCTGCGAACGGATCAGGGCCCGGGCGCATTGGAAATAGACCTCCCCGATCGTGACTACGATGACGCTGCGCGGGTGCTTCCCATCGATCTCGAAGGAACCGGCCAAGGCCGGGTCGACGCTGACCACGGCGGCGCCATTGATGCGGATGGTCGTATTCGATCCGGGCACGAGGAAGAGCAGCGCTACCCTCGGATCGCGCACGATATTGGCAAGCGAGTCCACCCGGTTGTTGCCGCGCCAGTCGGGCATCAGCACGGTCTTGTCGTCGGCGATGCGGACGACGCTTCGATCGTCGCCCCGCGGCGAACAGTCGAGTCCCTCAGGACCGACGGTGGCGAGCGCTGCGAAGGGGGACGCTTCGATCATTTGCCGATATTCGGCCGTCAGTGCACTCGTTACCTTGACGATCGATGCCTCGCTCGTTCCGCCATAGAGCGCCTGCAACTCCTCGACCGTTCCGATAATCGTCATCTCATCCCTCCTGCAACGGTGCTACGGCTGTCAGCCGAAATCGCGATCTCTGCGCCCGTTTCGAGGAATAGCATGACGGCCTGATGACGCCATCAGGCGATTTTTGACATGGGAGCCTCTTTCCTGCGCTCCCAGAGAAATTCCGTGATCTTCTCGATCACCGGAGCGGCGGAAACGATGCGGCGATGTCCGAGACCGTTCGCCCAGTGCAATTCTACATTTGGTCCGACCGCTCCGTAGCGGCGCGCGTGATCGGCCGGGACTTCCTTGTCGTCTTCGGCATGGATGACCAGAACCGGCTTGCGGAGTGCCGCCAGGATGCGGGTGGCATCGAACCCCTCGATACGACGCCCGGAGAGCCGCTCCACCATGCCCTCGAAAGCTGCCTGCGCCTTCGGCGCAAGCCCCAACGTCCGGCCGAAGCCCCTGAAGAGCCATGTCATTTCGCTTGGCGCACCGATCAGGACCAGTTTCCCCGGAACGCGCGCCGGTACGTCGCAAAGCACTGCCCCGGCCGCGCAAGCAAGGCTCGCGCCGCCGAAAGAATGGCCTATACCGACATCGAATCCGTCGAAATGGCGCCACGCCGCATCGATCGCCCTCACCGCTTGCGGCATGGTCAGCGTCCGCCCGGGCGACGCTCCATGGCCGGGCAGGTCGAGTGCAACCACCTCCGCGCCCGAGGAGAGCAGGCCGTCGATCAGCGTTGCCAGATAGTCGCTGCGAGATCCCCAGCCGTGCGCGACCAGTACCCGCGGCCCACGACCGCCGATCCGGCGTTCGAAATGGCGAGCGGCAGCCCAGCCGCCCGCAAAGGACAACGTGACCTTCCGCGACCGCTGCATGATCGGCACTGCCGCTTTGAGCAGCGCCGCCTCCTTGCCGCTTTTCGGCTTCCGGCTCGGGGTGCGGCAGAAGATCCAGAATGCGGACTTGCCCGCCTTGTCGGCCGAAAACGCGGAAACGGCCTTCAGCGATAGACGGATGACCTTGATCGCAAAGGATGGCATAGTGGCGCTTTCTAATGTTCAACCATGAACATAATTGTACAACGATGAACAAAAAGCAAGCACAGATCGAAAGCCACCACTTTCCTTGGGATCATCCTCGTTTTCGGAGTTGGATCGCCGTTGCCCGCGCCTGTCAGTTGATGCAGCAGACATTGACGCGGCGGCTGACCCATCTCGATGTGAAGCCGCCGCATCTGGACATCCTGGTCAACCTCTACCGCTTCGACGGCATCACCCAGCAGGAGCTTGCACGCAAGCTGCTCGTCGGCCGCTCGAACATGAGCATGCTGCTGCCGCAGCTCGAAAAGCGCGGCCTCATCGAAAGGCGGGGCGACGCAAGAGATAAACGCGTGCTGCGTCTGTCGCTGACCTCAGCAGGAAGGACCTTGACCGAAGAGGCAATGGAAATTCAGACGGCGCTCATCGAGAATTCGCACGGCGGAGAGCCGATCGAGGACTGCGTCAAGGTCGCGGAGTCGATGGAGCGGATCATTGCCACCTTGCTCAAGGAAGATGACTTGGCGGCGGGAGGCTGAATGAGGCCTCCTGGCCGACGGTTGCCAACGGCCGCGAGGCGTCAGCGCGGCTTTTCTGCCTTGTCGCGCGACATGCCCTTTCCGGCGAGCTCCTGCTCGTAGGCCTTGAACAGCTCTTCGCCCTTCTCGCCGAGCTCCCGCAGATAGGTCCAGGTATAGATGCCAGTGTCGTGAGAGTCGTCGAAACCGATTCGCACCGCGTAATTTCCCGTAGGCTGGACCGTAATGATCTGGACGTTGCGCTTGCCGGGAACCGTCACCCGCTGGCCGGGCCCGTGCCCCTGCACCTCGGCCGAGGGCGAGAGGACACGCAGGAGTTCCGCGGAAAGGTCGAAGGCCGCGCCGTCGTCGAAGGTGACGGACAGGCGGTGGCGATCCCTAGATACCCGCAGTTCGGTCGGCCAGAATTCGCTCATCGTCATTGCTCCATGTTCGTCCCCGTTCAAGTAAAGCAGAATTGAACGGTCGGAAATCGCCCTCAGACGGCTTTCCAGATATTTGAAACAGTTTGCGACAGGATGCGCCTTGACGCGACCCTTTTTGACCACGACATTGAAAGCGCAGGGAGAAAAGACTTGAACACGGCCGCTATAGACAAGACCGACGCCAGACCGCTCGACACCACGACTGCGCCGATGGTCGATCCTTTCGGCCGCGCGGTTACCTATCTGCGGGTCTCTGTCACCGACCGTTGCGATTTCCGCTGCACCTATTGCATGGCGGAACACATGACCTTCCTGCCGAAGAAGGACCTGTTGACGCTGGAGGAACTCCAGCGCCTCTGTTCCGCCTTCATTGGCAAGGGCGTGCGCAAGCTGAGGCTCACCGGCGGGGAGCCGCTGGTGCGCAAGAACATCATGTTCCTCATTCGCGAACTCGGCAAGGAGATCGAAGCGGGCCGGCTCGATGAACTGACACTCACCACAAACGGCTCGCAGCTGTCCAAATTCGCCGCCGAACTCGTCGATTGCGGCGTGCGCCGGATCAATGTCTCGCTCGACACGCTCGATCCCGACAAGTTCCGCCAGATCACCCGCTGGGGCGAATTGGCAAGGGTGCTCGAAGGCATCGACGCGGCGCTGGCGGCCGGATTGAAGGTGAAGATCAACGCGGTCGCCCTCAAGGACTTCAACGACGCCGAGATACCGGAACTGATGCGCTGGGCGCATGGCCGCGGCATGGATCTCACTCTGATCGAGACCATGCCGATGGGCGAAGTGGACGAGGACAGGACCGATCATTACCTGCCGCTCTCGGAAATGCGCAAGCGGCTCGAGGCCGACTTCACGCTCAACGACATCCCCTACCGCACCGGCGGCCCGGCCCGCTACGTCGAAGTCGCGGAGACCGGCGGACGCCTCGGCCTGATCACGCCGCTCACGCACAATTTCTGCGAAAGCTGCAATCGCGTCCGGCTGACCTGCACGGGCACGCTCTATATGTGCCTCGGCCAGAACGACGCCGCCGATCTGCGCGCCGCACTGCGCGCCACGGATGACGACGCCTATCTCGCGCAGGTCATCGACGAGGCGATCGGCCGCAAGCCGAAGGGCCACGACTTCATCATCGACCGCGAGCACAACCGCCCCGCCGTCGCCCGTCACATGAGCGTCACCGGCGGCTGAGATTCAGCGAACCGTGCCTCAAGCGCCGCCTTTCTTGTCCCATGCGCAAAGGTGGCTGTAGATCTTTGATCTGCTGCATGTTTTTCTCCTGAAATCGGATAGAATTCGGGGAAATAGAGTGGCGATTCGCCATCGCCGTTAGGTCCGCACCGCTCGACCGGAAGGTCATCAGGAAAAAGAATGCGCTCGTCAGCCAATTTCCGCGGCATCATCTTCATGTGCCTCGCGATGATCGGATTTGCCTGCAACGATGCCCTGGTGAAATCGGTCACCGGCGCCATGAATACCGGGCAGATCATGTTCGTGCGCGGTTTGCTGACGACGCTGATTGTCGTTCTGGTAGCCTATCGGTTTAATGCTTTCCGGCCGGTTCGCACGATCTTCAGACCGGCCATCCTGTTGCGCATCGCCATGGAGGCGCTCGCAGCCGTCACCTATATCTCCGCGCTCGGCCAGATCCCGCTCGCCAATGCTTCGGCAATCATGCAGGCACTGCCGCTCGCGGTCACTCTCGGCGCCGCGTTGTTTCTCGGCGAGCCCGTCGGCTGGCGGCGGTGGGCAGCGATCGTCGTCGGCTTCGCCGGCGTCCTCATCGTATTGCGCCCAGGTCCGGAGGGCTTCACCACGGCGGCGCTGACAGTTATCGCCTGCGTCTTCTTTACGGCGACGCGCGACCTCTGCACCCGCCGGATCGGCGCCGACGTGCCATCGCTGTACATCACGGTGACGACCTCTTTCGTAACGACGCTGGTTGGCGCAGCTCTCATCGTGCCGCTCGGTGGCTGGCAACCGATGTCCACGACGTCGCTCAGCCATATCGCCGGCGCCAGCGTGCTTTTGCTGCTTGGCTATCAGACCATTGTATTGGCGATGCGCGAGGGAGAGATCTCCGTGATCGCGCCGTTTCGCTATACCAGCCTGCTCTGGTCGATCGCTATCGGTATGTTCTTCTTCGCGGAGAGGCCCGACGGCTGGATGCTGGCGGGCGTCGCCATCATTATCGGTTCGGGCCTTTACACTTTCTATCGAGAGAGCAAGCGCGGACGGCAAGCGGTTGCGCAACGCTCAGTCGCCGGCCCTCTGGAATAGCTGGGACGCATCCGGTGACAGGCGGCCCCTCCCACACCATTTCCAGCCCTCCCGGAGTCATCCTTGCCGGCGGTCGATCGTTGCGCATGGGACACCCGAAGGCGGAAACCGTGCTCGGCGGCCGGAGCATGCTGACGCGTGTGATCGAGCGCCTCCAGCCGCAGGTCGCCGGCGTCGCCGTCAATCTGAACGCCGATCCGGCACTTGCCTCCGCGGCTGATCTCGAGATCCTGCCCGATACGGTACCGGGATTCGTCGGCCCCCTTGCCGGCGTTCTTGCCGCCATGCGCCACGCTGCGCGCAGTTCGCCGGAGGCAAGCCACGTGCTGACCGTGCCTGTCGACACTCCCTTTTTTCCAGTCGATCTTGCCGAGCGGCTGAAAAGCGCCGTCGCGTCCGGGGGTGAAATCGCCGTCGCTTTCTCGTCCGGTGAGATGCATCCACTTTTCGCGCTTTGGCCCGTCACACTCGCGGACGATCTGGAGGCGTGGATTCAAACGGACGAGAAGCGGCGCGTCCGCGCCTTCATTGCGCGGCACGGCTCGACGGCGGTAGAATTTCCCTTCACCCCCACCAGAGCCGGACCGCTGGACCCGTTCTTCAACATCAATACCCCCGAAGAGCTGCAGCAGGCTGAAGGATGGTTACAGCACATCGAGGACCCTGCGCCATGAACGACGCCATGCGCCCTCCGAAGATCTTCGGCATCGCCGGCTGGAAGAATTCCGGCAAGACCGGCCTCATGGTCCGTCTTGTCAGCGAAATGACCCGGCGCGGCTATATCGTCTCCACGATCAAGCACGCCCACCACGATTTCGACATCGACAAGGTCGGCGCCGACAGCTACCGCCACCGCGAAGCCGGCGCGCAGGAGGTGACCATCGTTTCCGCGACACGCTATGCGATCATGCATGAACTGCGCGGTGCGCCGGAGCCGGCATTTGAGGAGGTCCTGTCAAGGCTCGCCCCCTGCGACCTTGTGCTGATCGAAGGCTACAAGCGCGAACCCGTGCCGAAGATCGAGGCGCGCCGACGGCAATCCGCGAATCTCGAACCGCTCGCGCCGAGCGATCCGCACATCATGGCCATTGCGGCCGATCACACGGTCGCGGACGCCGGCCTCCCGGTATTCGACCTCGACGACACACAGGCGATCGCCGATTTCGTCGAAAAGGTCACCGGGCTGCGAAGCTGAATGCCGGCTAATGGCCGCACTGCTCACTCACTGTTCAAGCGGTCGAGATGCTGCCGTGCCTCCGGCAACTCGATTGCGGCTTTCTCCATCCACTCGCGCGCAAGCGCCTTGTCCTTGGGAAGGCCTTTACCCAGATAATACATGAAGGCGATCTGCATCTGGGCCGGGGCAAATCCCTGCTCGGCGGCCCTTCTGTACCAGTGAGCCGCTTCAGCCGGATCCGGCGCAACGCCTCGCCCTTTCGCGTACATCACGCCAAGGTTGAACTCAGCCAGGGCGGCGGCGCCATCTTCGGCCGCCTTTCGGTACCACCGAGCCGCTTCCGCGTAGTCCTGCGTCACGCCTTCGCCATCGACGTACAAGCTGGCCAGATTGACCTGTGCCTTAACATGTCCCTGTTCAGCGGCCTTGCGGTACCAATATGCTGCCATGGCATGATCGCGGCGTGCTCCGCTGCTGCCCTTGTAATACATCGATCCCAGAACGAACTGCGCTTGCGGATCGTCGCCTACCGCCTGCGCCAGCCGCGCGTCGAGCGACGCAGCAGACTCCTGGGCGCCGGCTGGTACCGGCATTGCAGCCATGAGCGTAAGGGCGACAATCAATCCGGTGTTAATTGACTTCATCATTCCTCCCAACCGACCGACGGCATCGGGCAAGACCTTACACAAGTAAGGGTTGTAATTCCACATAAATAATCGGGGCCGGTTGCCCGACCCCGATTCTCAGACGCCCTGGTGTGTCAGCGCTGCGCTACGGGACGCACCAGCGGCGTGACACGGCGGATGGTGACGCGGCGGTTCTCCTGCTCCGGCCCATCCGTGCGGATTTTGAGGAACCGCTCGCCATAGCCCTGGGTGACGAGGTTTTCGGCCGGTATGCCATAGACCTCGGTCAGGAGCACTGCGACGGACTCGGCACGCTCGTCGGAGAGGACGAGGTTAGACTGGTCGCCACCAACGGCATCCGTATGACCCTCGATGAAGAAGGTTTCGCCCGGATCCTTCTCCAGGATCTTGTTCATCGCCTCCGCGACCTTGCGCATGGTCTTCGCCTGCGACATCGACACTTCGGCGCTGCCCGTCGCAAAGGTGATGGTGTCAAGATCGACACGACGAACCTTGTCGCGCAGGCGAGCGGAGTGGCGGACCTCGTCGATCGTGTAGACGCGCTCGACCGTTTCGACCGGCGGCTCGGACAGGAACTCGTAATAGTCCCGATCCGGATCGTCGGCGTAATCGACGATGTACTCGTCCACCGGTATCGTCAGGCGCATGGGCGGCAACTCGTAGCCGACGTCAATGATGGCCGGCCGGTCCTCTTCATATTCCGGAGCGTACATCATGACATATTCGTCGCCGCCACGATCGATGCGCGTGCGCGTCAGGATGTCTCCATACTGATTGTAGATGGTGACGATCCGGTAGCCACCGGGGCGAACGATCGTCTCGCGAACACGGCCTCTCGAAAGATTCTCATAATAGCTCTCTTCCGAATTCAGGCGCAGCCGCGGCCTGTCGTCGCCACGCACGAAGATGCGATCGCCTACGCCGAGGATGACACGATCATCGACCTCTTCCACCACCCTCACTTCGGTCACGTTGTTCTCAGTGTTGACGGTCGTGTTGTTTATGGTCGTGTTGTTTATGACGGTATTGTTGATGATGTTGGTCGTCTGCGGCACGGCGAAGGTCGGAACTTCCTCAACGCGCTCGCCCTCTTCGCTGAGGACGGCCTCGATCTTCTGAGGTATCTCCTCCCTGACTTCGGCGGGGATCGCGGCCTGTGCCGCTGCATCGTCGGCCGGAGGTTCTACGCTCTCTTGCATGGCGCGCAGCTCCTCGCGCTGCTTGCGCCGGGTTTCGCGTGACTGGTTGCCGCCGGAAATGTCGGCATCCTTGTCGCTGTCGAGGACTGCCGCGCCCTTTTCGACCGGAAGCACAACGGTATCATCAGAGGCTGCGGGATCCTCAGCGATCTTCTGCCTTTCTTCCGTCGAGCGCTCGTCTACGACTTCGGGAGCCGGTTGGCCGGCGGGCTGCTCACCCTGCTGTTCTGCAGTTGCGGGTGGTTCCGCGCCAGGCACCGGCTGCTGCTCGCCCTCGCCCGTCTGTTCGGCTGGGGCCTCGGTTGCAGGCTGCTCGGCGGTCGTGCCGCCCTCGGGTTCGGCACTCGGCTGTTCGGCGGCTTTCTGTTCGTCCGTCTGCCGCTGCTCCTCGGCCTGTTGCTGGCGTCTCTTGCGCGCAGGCTCCTGTTCCTCGGCCTGCTGCGGCGCGCCCTCGTCGGCCGCAGGCTGCTGCTCTTCGGCCTGCTGCTGACGCTTCTTGCGTGTGGGGGCCTCTTCTTCGGCCTGCTGAGGAGCGCTCTCTTCGGCTGCCGGCTGCTCTTCCGCCTGCTGCTGACGCTTCTTGCGCCGGGGAGCCTCTTCTTCGGCCTGTTGCGGAGCACTCTCTTCGGCTGTCGGCTGCTCTTCAGCCTGCTGCTGACGCTTCTTGCGCCGGGGAGCCTCTTCCTCGGCCTGCTGCGGAGCACTCTCCTCGGCTGCCGGCTGCTCTTCCGCCTGCTGCTGACGCTTCTTGCGGCGGGGAGCCTCTTCTTCGGCCTGCTGCGGAGCACTCTCTTCGGCTGCCGGCTGCTCTTCCGCCTGCTGCTGGCGCTTCTTGCGCCGGGGAGCCTCTTCTTCGGCCTGGCGCGGAGCACTCTCTTCGGCTGCCGGCTGCTCTTCAGCCTGCTGCTGGCGCTTCTTGCGCGGGGCTTGCTCTTCCGCCTGCCCCTGCGATTCCTCCTCGGCCTGGCGCTGCTTGCGCTTCAGCAACAGCAGATCCTCGGGCGACTGTTGGCCCTCTCCTTCCTGGGCGACTTCGAACGGAGCGGTCAGGCTGTCAGCGAAGGCCGGCTGGATCATCAGGGACGCCGAAAGAACGGGCAAGGCCACTGTTGCGAAAAGTCTGGATCGTATCGACATTGTTTCTTCCTCTTGTTCGGAGGTCCTGACGCTGGTGTGCAGCCGCGACTCCAATCGCCTCGCCCACCATGGCGCCCTCGTCACAGGGCCATGATCCGCGGCCCGGCCTTTTTTGCCTCGGCCGAAATGCCGTAGCCGCAACGCTGCAGCCGCGGATCGGTTCCGCTGCAAGGCCTATAGAAGCCGACATTAACCGGTCCTGAACGGTCCGTTCATCTTCTCGCGCAACTTCTGCGCCGGTCGAAGGACATGATTCGCGTCGAACAGTGGGAAGCAAAGCTTTCCGGTTGATTTTTGCAGGAAAACCGTACGAATATCGCCGCAACCGGCGGCTTGAAGCCCCGGCGCCAATTGGCATCCGCGAAACAAGAAGAACCGGATGCCGAGCCAACAGAGAGGACATCATGCGTATTTCCAGACGGCTTGCAGCCACCGCATCGGCTGCCGTTTTCGTGCTTATGGCCGGCGTTGCCATGGCGGAGGGCGAGAAGGTCGTGATCGGTACCGAAGGCGCCTACCCGCCCTTCAACAATCTCGAGTCCGACGGCACGCTGACCGGCTTCGACATCGACATCGCCAAGGCGCTTTGCGAAGAGATGAAGGCGGAATGTACCTTCGTGACGCAGGATTGGGACGGCATCATCCCCGCGCTTATCGCCAAGAAGTTCGATGCTATCGTCGCCTCGATGTCGATTACCGAAGAGCGCAAGCAGCAGGTCGACTTCACCAACAAATACTACAATACGCCACCGGCAATCGTGGTGCCGAAGGATTCACCGATCACCGAGGCAACTGCTGCAGCCCTTTCCGGCAAGGCGCTGGGCGCGCAGGGCTCGACCACTCACTCCAACTACGCGGAAGCGCATATGAAGGATTCGGAGGTGAAGCTCTATCCGACCGCGGATGAATACAAGCTCGACCTCGCAAACGGCCGCATCGACGCAGCCATCGACGACGTCGTCGTGCTCTCCGAATGGCTGAAGACCGAAGACGGCGCCTGCTGCAAGCTGCTCGGCACCCTGCCCATCGATCCCGTCATCAATGGCGAGGGCGCCGGTATCGCAGTTCGCAAGGGCGACGATGCGCTGCGCGAAAAGCTCAACAAGGCGATAGAGGCCATCCGCGCGAACGGTAAGTACAAGCAAATCAACGAAAAGTACTTCCCCTTCGACGTCTACGGCAGCTGATCGCAGCGATTCCTGCGATTATCGAGCATTAATGCCGGGAAAATCTCGGTTGATGAGAAAAATGCAACGGCGGACGGGCTTGCCCTTCCGCCGTTTTTGTTTGACAAGGAATCTCGAAAATAAGCGTCTGCAGCGCCGCGCGTCCTATAGGTGCGCAAAGGTCGCTGTAACCCTTTAAGTTGCCGCATGGTTTGTCGTTTGGTTATTTACGATTACAGCAAACATGCAGTAGACGCCAAAAAACGGTACGGGGAATTATTGGCATGAGCGGACTGTTTGCCGCCCTTTCCGCCGGTCTCGCCTGGATCGGTGCGATTATCGATCCGCTATGCGGTCCCGCGGGGGTCTTTCGCTGGTTCGGGTCGGGAACGCTGCTTGCGTGCGGAGACGCGGGTTGGGGTGATGAAATCGCCCATGGCTTCCTGGTCACCGCCAGTCTCGCGGTCGCAACCCTTCCGGTGGGCTTGGTCATCGGCTTCTTCGTCGCGCTCGCCAAGCAATCCGAGGAAAAATCCCTGCGACTGGCGGGCAACATCTATACGACGATTTTTCGGGGCCTGCCGGAACTCCTCACGCTTTTCATCGTCTATTACGGCCTGCAGATCCTGGTTCAACAGTTCCTCGCGACGGTCGGTTATGAGGGAGCAGTCGAGATCAACGCCTTCGTAGCGGGAATGATCGCACTCGGAGTCGTCTTTTCGGCCTATTGCTCGGAGGTGCTGCTTTCGGCCTTCAAGGCCATTCCTCACGGGCAGTACGAAGCCGGTGACGCGCTCGGGCTGCACCGGGGCAAGACGATGCGCCTCATCATCCTGCCGCAGCTCATCCGCATCGCGCTGCCAGGCCTCGGCAACCTCTGGATGGCGCTGCTCAAGGATACCGCCCTCGTCTCGGTCATCGGCCTTCCGGACATTCTCCGGCAAACCGGGATCGCGGCGCGTGTGACCAAGCATGCCTTCGAGTTCTTCGGCATCGCCTGCGTTCTGTTCCTCGTCTTGGCGATGATTTCCTCCGTCGTATTCTCGGCGCTCGAGCGCTCGACCAAACGCGCGGAGGCGGGCCGATGAGCATTGCCGAGACCATGATCCCGCCGCAGGCGCCGCCACCCGCCCCGCCGAAGCCCTACACCTTCTCGCGCTTTTTCGGCAGCGTGGCGCTCGGCATCTGGCTGGCGCTCGGCGTCGGCATCTTCCTCACGGTCGTCAACGGCTGGGACCCGGAAAAATTCTCCCGCTACGGACCGAGCTTCCTCTCCGGCCTCGGGGTGACGCTGACGCTCGTCATCTCCTCGATTCTCATGGGCGCCGTCCTTTCGCTACCGGTGGCGCTCGGGCGCATGTCGAAGAACAGACTCTGGGGCTGGCTCGCCTATGCCTATGTCTATTTCTTCCGCGGCACGCCGCTCATCACCCAGCTCTTCCTCATCTATTACGGGCTCGGCAGCTTCCGTCCACAGCTCGAAACCGTGGGACTGTGGTGGTTCTTCCGCGACGCCTGGAACTGCGCGCTCTTCACCTTCACGCTGAACACCGCCGCCTATCAGGCGGAAATCCTGCGCGGCGCCATCGAAAGCGTACCGCGCGGCCAGCGCGAGGGGGCCGCTGCGCTCGGCCTGCCGGAGCGCGTGGCCTTCTTCAAGGTCATTCTGCCCCAGGCGATGATCGTGGCGCTGCGCCCCTACGGCAACGAAATCATCCTGATGATCAAGGGCTCGGCAATCGTGGCGATCGTCACCGTCTTCGATCTTATGGGTGAGACGCGGCGCGCTTTCTCCCGAACCTTCGACTACCAGATGTATATCTGGGCGGCGATCCTCTATCTGCTAATGGTGGAATTGCTGCGAAACATCTGGGGCTGGCTGGAAGCCCGCCTGACCCGCCACCTGAAACGCTGAACGCGTTCGGCCGCAAGCCGAATTCAGGCAACCGGCTTGGCAGCACTCTCCGCCCTCTGCTGCCAAGCAATTGTTTTATCAGAGATTTCTCGCCTTTTCCCCCTATATTAACGCTTGATTAAGCAATCAGGCGCTCCATCATAGAGACCAACCTTTGTGAAAAGTGAGGTCCGCATGACGAACGACATGGAACTGCAACTCAAGGGTTACGGGCTGACGACAGCGCAGATACTTTATCGGATGCCCGACCACCCGGCCTTCCTGCAGACATACATCTGGCAACACTACGATATCGCGCCGGACTTTCCAGAAATGCACAGCTTCCTCAAATTCTGGCAGGAGAAGCTGGACGGCCCGTTGCATTCGGTACGCTATGTGCACCGGAAGTTGATCTCGGCCTCCGAATGGCAGGCTCTCAAGGGAGAGTTTATCGTTCATTAGATCACGATCTTTTCAGGTCGGGTCGACCTAAAAAGATGAACGTGATCGTTTCAAGAAGTTGGAGCGGGACGCGGGCGGAAAACCGCACACACTTTTCCTCATCCTGCTCCAGGTTCCGGCCTCGTTGTCGGATGTGTCAGACGGATCGGGTGATGCCGCCGTCGATCCGGATGTTCTGGCCGGTGATATAGCCTCCGCGATCGCTTGCGAGCAGCGCGATCAACTCGGCCACCTCCTCCGATGTGCCGTAGCGCCCCATCGGAATTCGCTGACGCCGTTCCGCCGTTTCCGGCAAACTGTCGATAAAGCCGGGCAGCACATTGTTCATGCGGATATTGTCGGCGGCATACCGGTCGGCGAAGAGTTTGGTGAAAGCCGCAAGACCGGAACGGAAGACCCCAGACGTCGGAAACAAGGGGTCGGGTTCGAAGGCAGCGTAGGTGGAAATATTGACGATGCTGCCGGATTTCTGCTCCACCATGATCGGCGTCACCAGCCGTGTCGGCCGCACGACATTGAGGAAATAGACATCCATACCCCGGTGCCATTCCTCGTCCGTGAGTTCGAGCACCGGAGCCCGCGGGCCATGCCCTGCAGAATTGATCAGCGCGTCCACGCGCCCCCAGGCATCATAGGCCCTATCGACGAGCCGCTTCAGATCGTCGTTCGACTGGTTCGATCCGGTGACGCCGATCCCACCGAGTTCCCTGGCGAGCGCCTCGCCTTTGCCCGACGAAGAGAGGACGGCCACCCGATAACCTTCCGCTGCCATCCTCCGTGCCGCAACGGCTCCCATGCCGGAACCGCCGGCCGTGACGATCGCCACCTTCTGTTCGCTCATCTTCTGCTCCTTTCGGCATTAACGCGAGGAGCGCAGTTGAAGCAGGCCTACACGCCCGCATCAAACGAGAATTTCTGAAAGCAGCATAAGGAACGCCGCGTCGCGGCAACGACACGCGTCAGACGTGAACCTCGCCATGAGCCAATTCGCCGGCGCCTGTCGCCCTGTGGAGCGAACCGTAGAGCACGACCGCATAGAAAAGCGCGACGCCAATCGCCACGGCAAGGCCCGGCACCGGACCGAGAGCGGCGTTCTCGGCAACATCGGCCCAGGAACGGACATGACCGAAGGGCTCTCCCGTGCTCGAAATCTTCGGGGAGGAAATCTTCAGCGCCCAAGCCAGGAGCAGGATCAGGTACATCCAGCAGTAATTGCGCTGCAACCGCCGGCAGAGGGCCTCCCTGTAGCCCATCAGGAAAGCCGGCTGGCGCAGGCTCTTGGCGATCGACACCGACCATTTGAAGCTTGGCGCGCCTTCAGGGCACAAGATTTGCGCGAAGTAGCCCCGTTCCATCTGGCGCACGCGGGCGCGATAGACGTCGAAGAAACGGTAACGCCGCGCTTCGATCAGCAGCAACAGGCTGATGAGCAGCATGGCAAAGAGAAGGACACCGTGATGGGACGACGGCGTCGAAAGCGAAACCGAAAGCATCGCTGCGACCACGGTGATCGCCCAGTTCGATGTTCGGTCGATACGGTCCCGCCAACCGGCCATCCGCCCGATTTCGCCGCGATAATAATGGATGATCGCGTTGATCGTCTCCTGCGGTGTCTGCGGCAGAGGCGGCGTTTGCCGCTCCGGTATATCCGTTTCCAACGTCAACGGGCTCAATTCGGCAGACATCGGCATTCCTCCCGCCTTCTCATTCTTTTAGGAATGATGACTCCTTTTCGATCGAGGATAAATGGCGAGCCACCCGGCCTGATCAAAATCTTTACCGCAGGCGAATGTTCCCATAATCAGCGACTCGGCGGATCCTCTCCTTGGGCCGCGAGGTGGTATAATCCCGCGTGAAACGAAACCATCGCCGTTGCGGCAAAGAACAGGTTATTATCGAGCTGAATTGGCCACTTACAGGAACGGCAGCGAGCGGCGATTGTCAAAGGCCGCCGGGGGTCGTAAGAAGCGCCCATGACGCAGAAAATCAAGAAGATCGACGAGGAAGCTCTCGCAGAGGCCTATAACCGCGCGCTTGCCTTGGAGAAGTCCGGGCATTTCGACGCGGCCGCCGCCGCCTATCGGGAAGTCCTGGAAATAGACCCGGAGGACCACGGCGGCGCCGCCGTTCGGCTGGCATCGATGGGGCGCGGCGAGACGCCGCTCAAGGCTTCGGACGCCTATGTGGCAACGCTTTTCGACCAGCACGCCGACGTCTTCGACAATGTTCTCGTCGACCAGCTCCACTATTGCGTGCCACTGCTCGTGCGCCAGCGGCTTCAGGCGCTCGGACTCGGACCGTTCAAGCGGGTCCTCGATCTTGGCTGCGGCACCGGGCTGACCGGAGGCGCGCTGCGCGACATGGCGGAAGATATAACCGGCGTGGACCTTTCGGAAAACATGGTGGAAATCGCCCATGAGAAGGACCTCTACGAGACGCTCTATGTCGCAGAGGCGGTCGATTTTCTCGACGACAATGACGACGAACCGTTCGACCTGATCGCCGCAACCGACGTCCTGCCCTATATCGGCGCATTGGAGCCGCTGTTCTTCGGCGCAGTCGACAATCTGGTGCCGGGCGGGCTCCTGATCTTCTCGAGCGAGAGCCTGCCAGACGAAACCCCGGCAGGACAAGGCTTCGCCGTCGGACCGCACCAGCGCTTCGCCCACTCGGAAACCTACCTGCGGGAACGCCTGGCGGCGACGGGGTTCGAGATCGTCGACATCACTGACATCACGGTACGCATGGAGGAAGGCGAGCCGATTGCCGGCCAATTGGTCATCGCCCGCTTCAAACCCTGATTGCAGGCTGCTGCGGCCGCGGCTATCGTCGGCCGCGAACACGCCATCGATAAGGGAGTCTCAAGGAAATGGCCAAAGTCGCATTCATCGGTCTCGGCGTCATGGGGTATCCGATGGCCGGTCATCTCAAGGCCCGCGGCGGGCACGATGTCACGGTCTATAACCGGACTGCTGCCAAGGCTGAGCAATGGGCAGCGGCATTCGGTGGCCGGACCGCCGCAACGCCGGCCGAGGCGGCCAAGGGCCAGGACTTCGTCTTCGCCTGCGTCGGCAATGACGACGACCTCCGCTCCGTCACCACGGGAGAGAACGGCGCCTTCGAAACGATGGCACCCGGATCGATCTTCATCGACAACACGACCGCATCGGCCGCGGTTGCACGCGAGCTCTATGCGGCGGCAGCGGCGAAGGGTGCGCATTTCATCGACGCGCCGGTCTCCGGCGGACAGGCCGGAGCAGAAAACGGCGTGCTCACCGTCATGTGCGGGGGTGATGCGGGAGCCTTCGACAAGGCCAAGCCCGTCATCGATGCCTATGCCCGGATGGTCGGTTTGATGGGCCCGGCCGGCGCCGGCCAACTGACCAAAATGATCAATCAGATCTGTATCGCAGGGCTCGTCCAGGGGCTCGCGGAGGGAATCCATTTCGGCAAGAAAGCAGGGCTCGACATCGAGAAGGTGATCGAGGTCATCTCCAAGGGAGCGGCCGGTTCCTGGCAGATGGAAAATCGCCACAAGACCATGAACGAAGGCAAGTATGACTTCGGCTTCGCCGTCGACTGGATGCGCAAGGATCTGGACATCGTCCTCGCCGAGGCCCGGCACAACGGCGCCAAGCTTCCGGTGACCGCTCTCGTCGACCAGTTCTACGGCGACATCCAGGCGCTCGGCGGCAATCGCTGGGATACGTCTTCCCTGCTCGCCCGCCTCGAAAAATGACGCCTGGACCGGCGTCGACGGCGGAAGAGATCATCGAGCACCTCCGCGCCCTCGGCTCGGGCGAGACCGTCGCCGGCATGGCGCCCTTCGGCATTGCGACCGAAACCGCCTTGGGGCTTTCCAATGTGCAGCTTCGCCGCGTTGCCCGCATGGTAAAGACCGACCATGCCCGCGCGCTCGACCTCTGGACCTCCGGCATCCGCGAAGCACGCCTGCTGGCAGCGTTCACCGCGGACCCGAAGGCGCTGACGCTCGCTGAAGCGCGGCAATGGGCGGATGCCTGCAACTCCTGGGAAGTGGTCGATACCGTTGCCGACCTCTTCGTCGGAGCGCGCCTCGAGCGAGTGCTCATTCCCGAATTCGCCGCCGATGCGCGGGAATTCGTCCGCCGCCTGGCCTTCGCGATGATCGCAACAGCCGCCGTGCATCTCAAGAAGGAGCCGGATTCGGTGCTGCTTGCCTGGCTGCCGCTGATCGAGTCTCATGCGGCCGACGAGCGCAACTTCGTGAAGAAGTCGGTCAATTGGGCACTCAGGCAGATCGGCAAGCGCAGCCCCGCCTGCCACGGTCCGGCCCTGGCGCTTGCGCAAAAGCTCGCGGCCAGCACGGACCGCACGGCACGATGGACGGGCAAGGACGCGCTGCGCGAACTGACGAACGGCAAGGTCCGCCAGCGAATTTTCGGCGGCTCGACCCGGGGATAACCTTCTAATCCTCGCTCGACTTTGCCTGGTCGATGACCATGTAATCGAGCGGCAGCTGCGTCGTATACTTGATCTGCTCCATGGCGAAGGCCGACGAAACGTCGCGGATCTCGATCTTGGCGATCAGACGCTTGTAGAAGGCATCATAGGCCGCGATATCCGGCACGACCACGCGCAGGAGATAATCCACGTCGCCGCTCATGCGATAGAATTCCACCACTTCCGGGAAATCCGCCACGACTTCGGAAAACCGCCGCAGCCACTCCATCGAATGCGAACTGGTGCGGACCGACACGAATACGGTGACCTTCGTGTTCACCTTCACCGGATCGAGAAGCGCGACACGGCGGCGGATCACGCCCTCCTCTTCCATCTTCTGGATGCGCCGCCAGCAAGGCGTGGTGGAAAGCCCGACCTTCTTTGCGAGGTCGGCTACGGCCAAGGTCGAGTCTTCCTGCAAAAGCCGCAGGATCTTGCGGTCTAGGCGATCCATGGAAAGTCCTCTCGAATATTTTTCCCTCTATAGCGCGGGATGTATGAAAATAAAGAAAATTGTTTCAGATCGTCAGTGCCCGCACCCGCTCACGCAGGAAGGGCAGCAGCTCGGCCTCGAACCAGGGATGACGCCGGAGCCAGCCGGTATTGCGCCAGCTCGGATGCGGCAGCGGCAATACGGACACGCCGGAATTGCGTTTCGCGTAGCGTTGCCAGTTGCGCACCGTCTCCGTCATGGATTTGGGACAGTCCGTTCCGAGATGCCAGCGCTGTGCGTAGTGGCCAACCGCCAGCACCAGCTCGATCTGCGGCATCGCGTCCATCACCCTCTGCCGCCACAGCGGCGCACATTCGCTTCTCGGCGGCAGGTCGCTGCCGTGTCTGTCGTAGCCCGGAAAACAGAAACCCATCGGCACGATCGCGAAGTTTCGCGGATCGTAGAATGCCGCTCGGTCCACCGACAGCCATTGCCGCAGGCGATCGCCCGAAGCATCGTTGAAGGGAAGACCGCTTTCATGGACCCGCAGGCCGGGTGCCTGCCCGGCGATCAGAATCCGAGCCGACGCGGAAAGCACCGCCACCGGCCGCGGCTCGTGCGGCAGCTGGTGGTCCTCTCCGCGCGCCGCCTCGTCGCGGCACCGGCGACAGACCGAGATCGCCGTCCGTAACGCCCGCAGCCGCTCCTCAGTCACCGCCGATCCTCGCCATGATCGCGCTCGAATGCTCCTGAAGCCATTGGACGATGATATCCAGCCAGTCACCCGCCCGGTGCGGGGCCTCCTCCGCACCGCCGTTCGAACGCCGCCATTCCTGCGGCCTCACGAAATCGCCGCCCCAGAGCCCCAGCCGGCCCGTTCGCGCCGTCTCCTCTTCCTCACGGTAGAGCCCATAGCTGACCGCATGACCGGAGAGGACCATTTCTCTTCCGAGGTCGGTCCGGCCCGCCGCGCAGACGCCCAGTTCCCGTCCATAGCGATCACGGCCATGGAGACGGCAGACGGTGCTTGTTCCCCCGACGAGAGCCATCAACCGTCGCCGCGCCTGCGCGCCGCAATCCCACGCGGTTTCGCCGCGTCGACACATCTGACCGATCTCCGGGGCATCGATGCCTTCGATGCGTATGCGGCGCCCGTCGAGCCGCAGGCTGTCGCCATCGCTCGCCGACGCCAGGCCGCGCAACTCGCCGGTCACGGGCCGTTCCGGCGGCGGCAGCCGCGCCGCTACGTAGGCGCCGATCCCCAGCAGGATCAGGAAAATCCAACCGCCGGCCATGCCGCCGCTACCGGACGGCCTGTTGCGCCGCGCGGGAGCGGACCGGCCGAAGCCAAAGCGGCCGCCGGAAGAGCCCGGGCCTGCGCCGCTGCCGCCGACAATCCGAAATCTGCGGTTCTGCGACTTCACGCCCAAGGCCTCCTCGTGTTCTTCCTGCCCGCGTTCCGACCTCGAAAACCGCAATCGCGCCACAATGGTTGTCGAATCCTTCATGGGGGCAGCAACTTCTTAAGGATTGCATCCTAGAGTGCAAGCTGAACCCAATCCTGACCAGAAGCATGAGCATCGCCGCCAGCACATCGACCGACAAGATCATCGTAGACAAGTCGCGGAGCCATCGAAACAAGGCTGTTTCGAAGACCGTTCGCGCGACGCGTCAGCGGCTGCAGACCGGCTCCTCGGCACCGTCCGGCTTCGAACGGGAAATGCTCCTGCTACACATCGAGTCCGTGCTCCACGGCGCGATGGCCCTGCCCCTCCTCGTGATCCTGATCGCGGCCAGCGGCATCTACCTCTCGGGCGAGCCGCATATTCTCGCCTGGGCCTTGTTGGCGCTTTCGGCGCATGCGGTCACCATCTTTCTCGCGCGAAAGGCCAAGCGGGAAGATGTCGTCGCCGAAAAAGTGTCCGTCTGGCGCCGCCGCCTCCTCGCGGGCCAGATGCTGACCGGACTGTGCTGGGCGATCTTCACGCTCCCGGACTGTGCGTCCTGCGGCGAGATCGCTTCCCGCCTCTTCGAGGGAACGGTGCTCTTCATTGCCCTTGCGGTCACCGCCATGGGCACTTTCCTGTTGCGCAACGCCCTGTATTACACGTTTCTGCCCGTCCTGGCCGCGCTCGGCTTCTCCTCGCTCACGACCGGTGAAGCAGTCGACATCGGCCTCACGGGCATTCTGGCGCTCTCGCTTGTGTTCCTGGCGTTCATGACCGACAGGATGAACCGCGCCAACGTTCATATCCTCTCGGTACAGTCCGAGAAGGACGATCTCATCGCCGAACTCGAGGTGGCGAAGTCCATGTCGGACGAGGCTCGCCGCCGCGCCGAAGAGGCGAATCTCGCCAAATCCCGTTTCCTGGCCTCGATGTCGCACGAGCTGCGCACGCCGCTCAATGCCATCCTCGGCTTCTCGGAGGTCATGTCGACAGAGGTGCTCGGCCCGCTCAGCAACCCGACCTACAAGGAATACACGCTGGACATCCATCGCTCCGGCGAGCACCTCTTGAATCTCATCAACGAAATTCTCGATCTTTCGCGTATCGAGGCCGGCAAGTACGAGCTCAGCGAGGATGCGATAAACCTGGCAGAGATCGTCGAGGATTGCATCGGCATGGTTCAGCTCCGCGCTCGCGGCAAAAACATAACCATCGGCCATCAATTCGAACAGGCGATGCCGTCTGTCTGGGCGGACGAGAAGGCGATGCGGCAGGTCACCCTCAACCTCCTTTCGAATGCGGTCAAGTTCACCCCGTCGGGCGGTGAGGTCGGCGTAAAGGTCGGCTGGACCGCCGGCGGCGGGCAGTATCTCTCGATCAGGGATAACGGCCCCGGCATTCCGGAAGAGGAGATCCCGATCGTCCTTTCCGCCTTCGGCCAGGGCTCGATCGCCATCAAGAGCGCCGAACAGGGCACCGGCCTTGGCCTGCCGATCGTCCAGGCGATCCTCGCCAAGCATGGCGGCCAGTTCATCCTCCGCTCGAAACTGCGGGAAGGTACCGAGGCGATCGCTATCCTGCCGCCGCGTCGCGTTCTGCAGAGCTTGCCCCCGGTCGAGGACGTCCCTTCCCTCACCCGCCGGCGAAGGAGCTTTGCCTGAACGCTAGCCGGGCATCCTCCACTCAATCATTCCGTGACGAGCACAGGGATAAGGGAGGTGTTGGCATCGCGGATCAGCCCAGGAACCGAGCGAGAAATATCACGTAAAGCGCATAGGCCGCATTGGCGAGAATGAGGCAAAGGCACGCGAAGGAGCCGAGATCCTTTGCGTTCCTGCCCATTTCGGAGATCTCCGGCGAGACGCGGTCGACGATCTCCTCGATCGCGGTGTTGATCGCCTCGAATGCCATCATCAGCAGAAACAGGATTGCCATCGCGACGTATTGGAACAGGTTCGCGCCGACGATCGCGAACGCGACCATCGCGACGGCGAAGGCGATGAGTTCGTGCCTGAAGGCCGCCTCGCCGATCAGGCGCTTCGCACCGCCGAACGAATAGCTGGCCGCCGCGAAAAGATGCCGGATACCACGATGCTTGTGGACGGGCGCAGCGGTGCCTTTGCGGGAGGTAGTGTTCTTGGCGTCCATTTCGTCTCGCGGGTTGGGAGAAGAAGGCACAGCTTCGACGTTCCTATTGAGGCAAATCAAAGGCGGCACGTATACCGCATTGCGAGGGCCACCCGAACCGAATGACCCGGCGCTTCCCCGATATGCGAGAAGCCGCCCCGCATCAATAGCTGCACGGCAAGAGGATAGCACGCGTGACGGCCAATCGACAGCAAGCGCCGGAGCGTGCTGCAGCGCGTTGGGCGGCCTAGCCTACTCCTTGTTGCTTACACCAGCTTGCGCAAAGGTGGCCATGCCACTGTGGCAGGCCGCCGCCGCCTTGACGATGCCTGCTGCAAGAGCCGCACCCGTCCCTTCGCCAAGTCGCATGCCGAGAGCCAGAAGCGGGGTCTTGCCGAGTTTCTCGATCGCCCGCATGTGACCGGGCTCGCTTGAAACATGGCCGATCAGGCAATGGTCGAGCGCCGCCGGGTTGGCGGCCTTGAGAATGGCCGCGGCCGCGGTCGCGACGTAGCCGTCGATGATGACGGGCACCTTCTGCATCCGCGCGGCGAGAATCGCGCCCGCCATCGCCGCGATCTCGCGGCCGCCAAGCCGCCGCATGACCTCGAGCGGATCGGACAAGTGGTCGCGGTGCAGCGCAACGGCCTTTTCCACAGCAGCGATCTTGCGCCTGAGCACCTCGCCTTCCGAACCGGTGCCGGGACCGACCCATTCCTCTGCCGTGCCGCCATAGAGGCCGAGATTGATGGCGGCCGCGATCGTCGTGTTGCCGATTCCCATTTCGCCGATGCACAGCAGATCCGTGCCGCCGGCAATGGCTTCCATGCCGAAAGCCATGGTGGCGGCGCAGTCGCGCTCGGACAGAGCCGGCTCCTCGGTGATATCGCCGGTCGGATAATCGAGCGCCAGATCGAAGACCTTGAGGCCGAGATCGTGTGCTACGCAGATCTGGTTGATGGCAGCACCGCCGGCGGCGAAGTTCTCGACCATCTGCGCCGTCACCGAAGCGGGAAAGGGCGTCACCCCCTGACGGGTCACGCCGTGATTGCCGGCGAAGATCGCGACGAGCGGCCGGTTGACCGCCGGCGGACGTCCCGTCCAGGCGGCAAGCCAGAAGGCGATTTCCTCGAGGCGCCCGAGAGCGCCGGGCGGCTTCGTCAATTGCCCGTCCCGCTCGCGCGCCTGAACGAGTGCCGCCGTGTCCGGCCCCGGCAGATTGCGCAGTAGTTCGCGGAAATCATCAAACGGCAGGCCGCTGGCGCTCATGGATCATCCTTGCAATGTGAAACTTGTTCGGGGCTCGTCATAGAGTGTGAGGCCGCCCGCGGCAACGGCATTTGCGCCATTTGCCGTCGTCTCGCATGATCCCGCGGAACGCCGGGCGATTCGGGATGCGGGGGACGAGATGGCAGATATTCGCGAGCTCTGGGACGACGTCGCACGGTCGGTTGCCTTCTTGAGCCGCATTCCCGTGCCGGATCGATATTTCCGCGGCTATGACGGCCGGCTCGGCCGCGCCGTGCGCGCCTTCCCGCTCGCGGGCATCCTGATCACCCTTCCAGCCGCCGTGATAGCGATCCTTCTGGGCGCGCTTCACGCGAGCTCGCTCTTCAACGCCTTTCTGGTCGTCGCGGTGCAGGCGATGGTCACCGGCGCCCTGCATGAGGACGCCCTCGGGGATACGGCCGACGGTTTCGGCGGCGGGCGCGATCGGGAAAACGCGCTGGAGATAATGAAGGACAGTCGGATCGGTACCTATGGCGCGGTTGCCCTCATTCTTTCCTTCGGCCTCCGCGTCTCGGCCCTTGCCGCCTTCCTGCCGCTGCTGTCGGCAACAGCCGGCGGAATTGCGCTGCTTGCTACCGCTGCGCTGAGCCGCGCCGCGATGGTCTGGCACTGGTCCCGCCTCCCGCCTGCCCGCCGCGGCGGGGTCGCCGCCTCGGCGGGTGTTCCCGAGCCGGGGGCGGCATCGTTTGCGCTCGGCTCCGGCGTTCTCCTCGCGCTCGTGCTGTTTTTCCTCGCCGGCATCCCGACCGTCGCCGTCCTGCTTTCGTTCGCCGCCTTCGGCCTTGCGGTGCCAGGCTTCACCCGGATCGCCTCACGCAAGCTCGGGGGCCATACCGGCGACACCATCGGCGCCACCCAGCAACTGACGGAAATCGCCGTTCTGGGCGCTCTTGCACTGGCCATCTGAAAGGCCGATATATTTTCGAACGAAACAGCAGAGCATTGTCCTGATCATGGAATCTCCCTGCATTCTCGTCTGCACGATCGACGATACGACCGGCTACTGTTTCGGCTGCGGGCGCACACGTCAGGAGATCGGCGCCTGGACGCTCTACACCGATACCGAACGGCACAGCATCATGCAGGCCTTGCCGGCGCGACTGGAAACGGTCGAGCGCAAGCCGCGGCGGGAGACGCGCCGGTCGCGCATGGCGCGAGAACGAAACGGCGCATGAGCAGACTGATCGTCCTCCTCGCAATACTCGGCATCGGCCTCGTGCTGCTGATCCTCAATCACGATTCCGGCCGAACTTTCGGCATGAACAATGACGATTTCGGACAGCTCGTAGCCCTCGGCGCGCTGGCAACGCTTTTCGCCGCTGGTATTGTCAGAAGCCGCCGATCACTGGGCGAAGGGCTGACGCAGATCGCGATCTGGCTGCTGATCGCGCTCGTCCTCGTTGCACTCTATGTCTACCGCTTCGAACTCCAGTCCGTCGGCGACCGGGTGCTGGCGGGACTTATGCCCGGCCGGGCCATGGTCATCACCGACAGCGAGGGTCAGCAGGAGGTGGTGCTGCACAAGCGGATCGACGGCCACTTCGCCGCCGATGCGACGATCAACGGGCGTGAGGTAAGCATGCTCGTGGACACCGGCGCGAGCAGTATCGTGCTCACCCATGAGGACGCCGCGAGGGCCGGTCTCGACGTCGCAGATCTCGGCTACACGATCACTGTCATGACCGCGAACGGGCCGGCGCTTGCGGCACCGGTCATCCTGCCGGAGATCGCGATCGGACCGATCCGGCGGACGAATATCCGGGCCATGGTCGCGGCCGAGGGGCGCCTCGACAGCAGCCTGCTCGGCATGAGCTTCCTCTCGACCCTCGATTTCCTGCAGATGCGCAGCGACGAGCTCCGGCTCAGGGACTGAGCCCCCGCAGGTCCAGCCTCAGTTGCGCAGCTTGTATCCGGTCCTGAAGATCCATGTCAGAGCGGACATGCAGAGCGCGAGAAAGACGAGAATGATTGCCGCGCTGGCGAGCGGATTTACGTCGGAGATCTCGAAGAAGCTCCAGCGGAAGCCGCTGATCAGATAAAGGACCGGGTTGAAGTGGCTTACTGCCTGCCAGAATGGCGGCAGCATGTCGATCGAATAGAAGCTGCCGCCGAGGAAGACGAGCGGCGGGACCACCAGCATCGGAATGAGGTTGAGCTGCTCGAAATCCTTGGCCCAAATGCCGATCAGGAAACCGAACAGGCTGAAGGTCACCGCCGTCAGAACGAAAAAGAAAAGCATCACGAAGGGATGGGCGATGCTGAGATCGACGAACAGCGAGGCCGTGACCAGGATGATCGTGCCGATCATCATCCCCTTTGTCGCCGCCGCTCCCACATAGCCGAGCACAATCTCCAGCATGGATATCGGTGACGACAGCACCTCATAGATCGTGCCGGTGAATTTCGGGAAATAGATGCCGAAGGAGCCGTTGCCGATGCACTGCGTCAGAAGCGTCAGCATCATCAACCCGGGCGTGATGAAGGCACCGTAGGAAATCCCGTCGATTTCCTGGATGCGCTCACCGATTGCGGCGCCGAAAACGATAAAATAGAGCGAGGTGGAGATGACGGGCGACACCACGCTTTGCAGAAGCGTGCGGCGTGTGCGCGCCATTTCGAAGAAATAGATGGATTTGACTGCTTCTATGTTCATCGCCCCGCCTCCACGATCTCAACGAAAATATCCTCGAGCGAACTCTGCCTCGTGGAAATGTCCCGGAGCCTGATGCCCGCCTCGGCCAGCGCTGCGAGCAGCGACGTGATGCCCGTCCGATCAGCGCTCGTGTCGTATTCATAGATCAGGCGTTCGCCATCGCCCTCCAGCATCAAATTGTAGGAGACGAGTGAATCGGGAACCCGCTCCAGTGGTTGGGCCAGATCGACGCGCAGCTGCTTGCGTCCGAGTTTCGTCATCAGCGCATTCTTGTCCTCGACGAGCAGTATCTCGCCGCTGTTGATCACCGCGATCCGGTCGGCGATCTCCTCCGCTTCCTCGATGTAGTGCGTCGTGAGAATGATCGTCACGCCCGAAGCGCGCAGCCGCTGGACGACCTCCCACATGCTCTTGCGCAGGCTGACGTCGACACCGGCCGTCGGCTCGTCAAGGAAAAGAACCCGCGGCTCGTGCGAGAGCGCCTTGGCGATCAGCACGCGCCGCTTCATGCCGCCGGAAAGCTCGCGCAGCGTGCTGTCCTTCTTGTTCCAGAGCGAGAGGTCTTTCAGCACCTTTTCGATATGCGCCGGATCCGGCTTCTTGCCGTGAAGCCCGCGCGAGAAGGAAACGGTGTTCCACACGGTCTCGAAAGCATCGGTGGTCAGTTCCTGCGGCACAAGGCCTATCATCGCCCGTGTCTGGCGGAACTCGCGCACGACGTCGTTGCCGCCGACGGTTACCTTGCCGCCCGTCGCATTGACGATACCGCAGACGATCGAGATGAGCGTCGTCTTGCCGGCCCCGTTCGGACCGAGGAGGGCAAGAATTTCGCCCTCCTCGATATCGAGGCTGACGCCCTTCAGAGCCTGAAACCCCGAGGCATAGGTCTTCGACAGATTGGAGACGGAAACGATTGGCGCCATGAAACAGATCCGGGAAGAGGTGCAAAGTCGGCAGGGTGCTGCTCTATATGGGCCAATTCACATGGATTTGCAGCCCGTCCAAGCCAAATTTGCGTTGACACTCCGTCAAAGCAGTCATTTCAGCGGCAGAATATCTGATAGAGCGCCATTACCAACCTTACGGCCTTCTCCTCGGCGAGCCGGTAAAAGATCTGTTTGGCGTCGCGTCGCGTCGCGACGATGCCGGCCTCACGCAGCACGGTCAGCTGTTGCGACAAGGACGGTTGGCGGATGCCGAGCATCTCTTCCAACTGACCGACCGAGTGCTCGCCTTCGATGAGCGTACACAGGATCATCAGCCGGTTCTGGTTTGCCGCCGCCTTGAGCAGCGCCGCGGCTTCGTCTGCCCTTTCGGTCATGCAAGGGCGAATGTTCCGGAATTTGGTCACCGTTCCCATGGTCAGGCCCTCAGCCCCACGCTGCTCCCTTGAGCGTTGGGTGGAAACTTCAGGGTAACGGGCGCCATCGGCCTCCGGTTCCGGTAGACGGCCGCCTCGGGCTCCGCCCGCTCGCGGCAGTGGCACAACTGGTCCTCGATGGAGGCGTCACGCTGGTTCTCGGAGCTAATACCGCATCTGGTCTGTCGAGCAGGCCGGGACCTTTCAGGCCGCTATTAGTTGCAATGCCGGTAACCGGATTTGCGCGTTCTCAGATCGAAGTGGAAATGGTCTTTGTGGAAAGGATCGCTGCCGGGGCCAAGTACGGTGTTGAAATACTTGCAGCTATCGGTGCGCACGGCCTTCAAGAGTCCTCTTTCGCGGAAGGCGAAGAGACCTTTCCTGCGGACATCGATTTCCTTGCCGTTTTTCAGCACGAACTTGCCGACGTCTATGGCATTGCCGCGCGCATGTTCCGACATGGGATTGCCGCGCCGGGAGTTCATCGTCCGGCAGGAATAACCGCCGAGCGGCTTGATCGTCTTGACCCCCGACCAGTAACGGTAGCGCGACGACGGCGCGAGCTCGTACTTCACCCATTTTGCGAAGGCTTCCGTCACCTGGCAATTGAGCTTCACTGCGGGCTTGACGCCGATATTGCCGGAAAGGCCGCTGAGCTCGACAGGGTAGTCGATGCCACAGGACGGTCCGTTATGGATTCGCGGAACGTCGCGGAACACGACGCCGAGCTTCTTCAGCCGCTGCCGACATGCGACCTCCGAGCCAGGCATTTCGCCGGTATATTCCGGCGTGGACAACGGGCTGCGGGCGCGCGGTATGAAAGCGACCTGCTGCGGCTGCTCCGTTCGCGTCGCCCGCTGCGGCTGGAGAACATTCGTTCTATTCGCTTCCTCGGCCGCGCTCTGCGCGGGCGCAAGGGGCGGCAGGTCGGGGTCATAGCCGGGATTGGCCTCGGCGACCGGCACCGGCTGCGGCGCTCCGGCAAGCTGGCGCACATCGCTGTCGCCGATACCGGCCACGACCGGCTGCGTCGTATTCCCCTCGGCGATTTCTCCGGCCTGCTCCTGCGCCAAGCCGACGACCGGTTCGACGCCGAGCATGGCGTCCATGTTGACCCCCTCGGGCGGAACCGTCATCGATCCGGCCGCAGGGACCTGGCCCTGCGGCGCAAGGGCCGCATTATTGGAAACCGGGGCAGCGGAGGTCTGGCTGGCCATAGCGACCGGCTCTGGCGACGGATAGGCAGCGACGTCCTGCTCCGGCATGGCTGCAGGCGCCGGCCTGATCGCGCCGACACGGGAGCTCCCGTCGATCCGGGCCGGTGGCGCAAGCAAGTCGGTCGTGCAGGCAACGAGCGGAATGGACAACAGCAGCGCCGCCAATGGACGGTGAAGAAGAAAAACATACGCCATACTGATTGCCGCCTTCATCCATGACAAAGCTTCGGCCTTGTCCGTGCGCCGCCTGCCCACAGCCGAGAATGAACGCGCGGAATGTCGCCAAACGGGCGCTCGGTCGAGAAAGTCGGCTTTGCAAAGCAATTTAAGCAAACGTGGTAAACGAAGCCTTGCCGACAGCACGCCAAATCAGCGAGCCGGCACTCCCGTAACCGCGCGTTCTGGTGAGGGAGTGGTATCCTTGCTATTCGGGACGGCGAGCAGTTTTCGAGGGTAATGTTCCGCTGAACGTCCCTAGCCGAAGCAGATGTTCAAGATTCGAGATGGAAATCGAGCAGTTTTGCGGCTCTCTCAGGTATCTGGCCCTCGCCCAGTTGGTCCCCGGCGCTATGCCAGGCTCGGCTGTGATGTTCGGAGGGAAAGCGTACCTTGAAACGCCTATTCATTCGCTCTAATGAATGGCGAAGGTTGAGCTTCGGTCGTGCTTTCGGTGGTACAGGCAGTTCAGGAAATGACGGAATCGGTGCTCTCGGACGGCAATGACACCCAGCGGCTCCTCGCGGGTGTCATCGAACGATGCTACGGAGAGCTGCGCCGCTATGCGCGACGGAGGGTTGGCGACGATGCGGTGGCGGAAGAACTTGTCCAGGAGGCTTGTCTCCGGCTGGTGACGACCGGCAACGACCTGCCCTTCAATCCAAGGGCCTATCTCTACCGCATACTATCGAACCTCGTTACTGATCACCATCGCCGTCGAGTGCGCCTTCAGAAGAGCTTCATCGACGCTGGCAATCTGGATGCTGCCGATGACCGGCCGGATGCGGAGCGGGAGGTCATCGGCCGGCAGCGCTTGGCAATTCTCGCGCAGGCGGTTGCGGAACTTCCGCCGCGATGCCGGGAGTGCTTCGTTCTTCGGCGCTTCGAAGGGTTGTCCCACGCCGAAATCGCCAATCGGATGAGGATCAGCACCAGTGCTGTGGAGAAGCACCTGGCAGCGGCAACTATCCACTGCGCTCGGCGCGTGAAGGCGAATGACTAAATTTGCACGCAACTGGGGTTAGGCTTTTCCAGAACGTCTTCTGTTTTGGTTGGACCGACTCATTGTCTCATTATCTCTGGGCGTTACAAGGCGAACCGTTTTCATGACGGATTTCAACGACAAGGATATGCTGGAACAGGCGGCCGAATGGTTCTTTCGGCGCGATGGCGGCCCTCTCTCGGTAGAGGATGAGGTGGCATTCCGTTCTTGGCTCGCGGCCTCAGACCGACACCGTGACGCCTATGCGGAAATTGCCGGCACTTGGCGGGACCTTGGAACGATACAGCCCTCCCCGGCCGTTCTAACGCCGCCTCCGCCGGCGCATGGCTTCCTTCGACCGACCGCGGCCGGGTTCACATTTCTCTGTCTCCTTGGCCTCGGCAGTTACGTCCTCGACCTTCCGTCGAGATTGTTTGCCGACGGCTATACGGCAGTTGGGGAATTCCAGGTCCTGGCTTTGCCGGACGGCTCAACAGCCGAAATGAACAGCGGCACGGCTCTTGAGGTTGCATACTCTTCCGGTGAGCGCAGGATCCACCTTAAAAAGGGTGAGGCTGTGTTTACCGTGACCCCCGATCCGCACCGGCCTTTCATTGTGGAGTCGGAGGGAGGTGAGGCAACCGCGCTCGGCACCGTCTATGGTGTTCGGAATGATGACCGCGGCAGTGTCGTGACGGTAATCGAAAGCCATGTTTCCGTCTCAGGCAAGCCTGCCGGAGCATCCGTCGAACTCGCCCCCGATGAACGTGTCCGTTACGAAGATGGACGACTTGGTGCCATCGAGAAAGTGGATGCGGCATCCGAAACGGCATGGAGACGGCGGAAACTGATCTTCGTCGACCGGCCGCTGGGCGAGGTTGTCGACGAACTCAACCGTTATCACAAGGGAATGATAAGGATCGTCGATGAGTCGATCAGAGCGCGACGCGTAAGCGGCGTGTTTGAGACCGGTGACATCGTCAAGGTCATCGACGCGCTCGAGAACTCCTTTGGATTCAATGACACCAGGCTAGGAGGTCTCCTGATCCTGATCCATCGCTGATTTTTTCATTTTCTTGATTTTTTTACTCCGGTTTTTCTCTGGGCAAACGTCTTAAGCGGCGAAATCATCTGATTGCCTGTTCGTCAGGGGTCAGAGCTGTGTCCAGGGGGTCTAAATGAGTTCTCACTTTGCGGCGTCTCACCGCTCCACGCGCAAGCTGGCAGTATTTCTTGCGACGACGGTTTGCTTGACCGTACTGGGTGTTCCTTTCCTCGATATCGCTGCAGCTCAGGAGCGGGCCGTGGCGGTGAGGTACGAAATTGCAGCCGGGCCTCTACCTCAGGCATTGAACCGGTTCGCCGACGTGGCTGGTTTGCAGCTTATCTACGATGCTGCGGCCACAGGGTCATTGCGGACAAGTGGCTTCCGTGGAGAGGGCACAGCGGCGGAGGTGATCGCCAAGCTGTTGTCGGGGACTGAACTGACTTGGCGGTTCACCAGCAGAAATAGCGTGACGATTATCAACCCGTCCGCAACGGCAAGCGGCGCGGTGGGCTCTGACGACGCGACCGTCCTCGAGCCCATCGTTCTGAGCGGCGGCCGGTCGAGTGAGGATTCCTACAGTTTGGATTCCAGTACCACTGCCACCCGCATTTCCGCCGATATTCAGAAGACACCACGTTCGGTGAACGTCGTAACACAGCGGCAGATCATCGACCGAGGTGTCTCCGACCTCGAAGAAGCAATCGCCTATTCGCCAGGTGTTGCCACCGGTCTCTACGGTAACGACGATCGCTACGACCAATACGTGATCCGCGGTTTTGAAACTCAGAATGTCGGTACCTATCGAGATGGAATGCCGTTACGCACATTCGGCTGGGCAGCATGGCGGACCGAACCCTTTGGGCTCGAGCGCCTCGATATCCTCCGCGGGCCGACGTCCGATCTCTATGGCTCCAACGAGCCCGGGGGCCTGGTCAATGCCGTAACCAAACGTCCGAGCTTCGAGCCAGGCAATACGGTCATTGGCCGTCTTTCCAGCTATGGAGGAACGGAAGCCGGCATCGACAGCACCGGACCGATCGGCGATGACTTTGCCTATCGTTTTGTAGGTGTGGCCAACCGATCAGGCACAAATTACGACGAGGTCGACCAAGGACGTTTCTACGCGGCGCCTTCGTTGACGTGGAAGCCGGAAGACACCACCAGCCTCACTCTTTTCGCAGAAATCCAAAGGGACAATGTCGGAGACAGCTGGTCGGTCGTGCCCGAATACGGATCGCGGCGCTACAACCCCCTGGGGCATTTTTCACCGGATACCTACACAGGGCTTCCGGACCACAACACCGTCAAAACCAGGCAAGCCACCATTGGCTATGAGTTCGAGCATGAATTCGAAACCGGCATCACCTTCCACAGCAAGGCCCGATATGCGGAAAACGACTGGCTGATGCGAACCGCGGTTCCGGCCGCCTTCGTCTCGCTGCCTGCACTGTTTGGTGTGCCCGGAGCAGATCCGAGTGCAGTTGATACCGCGTTGCTCAGCAAGTTCGATCTCGACCAGAAGGCCCGCCAGGTGAGTTTCGATAACAATTTGTCTTACGAATTCGATTCCGGAGCCTTAAGCGGCACGATTGTGGCAGGCATCGATCACTACATCGCCCGTTCCAATGTGGATTATGCCCAGGGATATCTGGGAGAGCTGAACCTCTTCACGGGCGAACTGACAAACTTCCTGTCCGGCGCGCTTCCAACCCATGTGCCTGCCGTTTTGAACAATGACATCGATCAAACGGGTGCGTATCTGACGAGTCGGAGCGAGTTCGAAAATCTCGTCTTCAGTGGTGGCATCCGGCATGATTGGGTCACGAGTTCGACAGAAACGAGCGCCGGAAAGATCACATCCGAAGGTCAGGTGACGTCCGGCAGTTTCGGCGTCGCCTGGAATTTCGGCGACGCATGGACCATCTATGGCAACACTGCCTACTCCTTCAACGTTCCTCCCGCCGGCATAACGGCGAGCGGCGCTGCCCTCGACATGGAGAAGTCACGTGCCTACGAAATCGGCCTGCGTTACAAGCTGCCGGACGACCGTGGTCACGTAAATGTCGCCCTCTTCGATACAACGAAGCTAAACGCGACATACGACGACCCGTCCGACTTGACCGGAATAACAAAGATCCAGGCAGGCAAGGTTCGCTCCATGGGTGTCGACGTTGATGCGCTACTTGAGCTTAACTACGGCTTCACGGTTCTGGGCTCCTACACGTATGTGGATGCCGAGGTGACGAAGGATCCGACGCTGCAGGGCAAGCGGCCCGCGAGGGCGCCTGTCCATTCGGCCTCCGCCTGGGTCAAACATGATGTGCAGATGCCTGCGCTTGAAGGTCTCAGCCTTGGGGTCGGGATCCGGCATGCCGGCTCATATTTTTCGGATGCCACCAACCTCTATCCTATCAGCTCCGCCAACCTTCTCGATGCATCAATCGGCTACCAGCGGGACGGCTGGAGTCTAATTCTCGCAGCTCGCAACCTCGCCAACAAGCAGTACGTGGCCGAATGCAATGCCGCCACATTCGCTTCGGCGGTAGGCGCACTGGCGGACTATGCCGGTAGCTGCACCTACAACGAAGGGCGTCGCGTGATGTTCACGGCGTCGCGCAAGTTCTGAACCAATTCATCCGGCGAAACGAACCCGCGGAATGTCAAATTATTCAGGGCACCGGATGCAGATTTTGAGAAGCCTGATAGTCCTGTCGACGCTGTTATTGGCCGCGGGTAACGCGTGCGCGGAAGACTTTCCGCGCACGATCGAGCATCGCTATGGGTCTACGGTCGTGACGGCGAAGCCGGTTCGAGTGGTCACACTCAGCTATATCGGGCACGACTTCGCGCTGGCATTGGGGATCAAACCAGTAGGCTTGCGCTACTGGTACGGAAACAATCCGAAGGGTGTCTGGCCTTGGGCAGAGAAAGCTCTCGGAGACGAACTCCCGGTTGTCTTGAGTGGCCAGCTCGATCTCGAACGTATCGCCGCGCTGCACCCCGACCTCATTGAGGGCATGTGGTCAGGCATGACCGAAGCTGAATACCGATTCCTGTCGAGGATAGCGCCCACCTTGCCACCGGCGGTCGGCGGCGGGGATTATGACATGCCCTGGCAGGAGATAACCAGAGTTTTCGGCTACGCGGCGGGTCGCGAAGCGGCCGCGAAGGAGATTATTGACCGGCTAGAGGGGAAATTTGCCGCTGTCCGAGCGGCACATCCTGATTGGCATGCGAGGACTGCGGCGGTGGCGTCTATACGAGGGCCGGAAACCTTCACGTCGCGCGACGTCAGAAGTCGTTTCCTTGCCGCCCTTGGCTTCAGAACGCCAGACGCGGTCGATGCGCTGGCGGCGGGGCGGAGCTTCTATGTGCGCTTATCTCCTGAAGACCTTACCCCGATCGACACTGATGTATTGATCTGGCTGAACTCTCAGCCGGGGCGTCCTGAGTTCGCAAGCCAGCCGCTTTATCCTTTTCTCCGTGCCGTTAGGGCCGGGCGTGAGGTCCATGCTGACGTCCTGCTTTCTGCAGCGCTTTCGCATTCCAGTCCGCTCAGCCTCGACTATGCGCTTTCGCGTCTCGTTCCGGAGCTTGAGAAGGTGCTCGCAAGTGATTCTCCCGCGAACGCTTCTAGCCCCGAGAGCCAACAACCATGAAGAGCCGGCCGCTATTACTCCTCGCTTTGCCCATTTTCCTGATATTGATCGGTCTGGCACTGTCACTCGGCCCTCGGCCTGTTGCGTTCATAGAGCTGTGGAACGCGCTTGTAGCCACGGATCTCAACCGGCCTGAGGATGTTGTCGTCTGGTCGTTGCGAATACCGCGGCTGGTAGCAGCCCTATTGTGCGGCGCGGCCCTCGGAGCGGCTGGCTCCATCATGCAGACCGTCACCCGAAACCCGTTGGCAGACCCTGGACTGCTCGGAATTAACGCCGGAGCGTCTTTCGGTGTCGTGATCTTCATTGCCGTTGCCGGCGATGCAATAACACTGGCAAGATCGGCGGCAGCCATGGCCGGCGCAACCTCGGGAGCCTTGATTGTTCTGGCGCTTGGAGCCTTTGCCGGCAGTAGGCCGCACCCGATACGTCTGCTTCTGGCGGGTGCTGCCGTCAGCACGTTCTTCCTGGCAATTGTGCGTGGCTTCCTTTTGCTGAGCCAGCAAGCGCTCGACACCTATCGATTCTGGGTCATGGGCGGGTTGGACGGGATATCCTTGGCAGCCATCGGGACATTGTCGCCACTGTTTGCCGCAGGCCTTGTCCTCGCCGCTGCTGCCGGATTGATGCTGAATGCCTATGTGCTCGGCGAGGATCTCGCCAGGTCGCTCGGGGTCGATATCCGGCTCGCCTACCTGCTTGGACTTGCCGCCGCCGTTTGTCTCTGCTCGGCCGTTGTCACGCTGGCTGGTCCTATCGGCTTTGTCGGGCTGATCGCGCCGCATCTTGCCATGGGGCTGGTCGCCGGGGATGAGCGTCTCCGGCTGTTGGTGTCGGCCCTTCTCGGCGCCGCCGTTCTGTTGGTTGCCGATATCGCTGGCCGTCTGCTGTTTACCGGCACGGGCATGCAGGCAGGGGTGATGGTCGCCGTGATCGGCGCACCTGCTCTGATTCTGGTAATCCGGAGGGGACGGGTAGGCGTATGACAAGACCGGCTGCTGTAACTTGGCGATGCGGCGCGTTTTCCGGGAGGGTCGCCCCGCGGACGGCTGTCTTCACCCTGCTGACGCTTGCGGTCCTGGTGGCTGTCTCTGGGCTTGCTTTGTACTCGGGACACTATCCGCTGACCGTTGCGGAAATGTCGGCCATTCTTTTTCAGCGTGCGGATGAAACCGCCGATATCGTCATTTGGTATCATCGTCTGCCGCGCCTTCTCGTTGGCATAGGTGCCGGCGCAGCTTTTGGGGTCTCCGGGGCACTGATTCAGGACATGTTGCGCAATCCGTTGGCTTCTCCAGACGTTGTCGGATTTAGTGCCGGCGCTGCCACCGGAGCGCTTTTTACCGTTATGCTGACCGGAAGCAGTTTTTGGGTCTTGCCAGGGGCGATGGCTGGCGGCGTGTTGTCCGCGGCGCTCGTTCTCCTGCTGGCCTGGAACAAGGGGCTGTCCTCGGCGCGTCTCGTGCTAATCGGGTTGGCGCTCAGCCTCTTCCTCATGGCTCTCGTCGATATCATGATGGCGCGGCTAGATCTTTTGACCGCCGCAGACATCATGAAATGGCTCGTCGGGGCGTTTCCAAGTCCGGAATGGAGTGACGTCGCCCTCATCTTTGGCGCATTGATCACGCTTGGACCGTTCGCGCTATGGCAGGGATTTGCACTGAAGAGAATGGCGCTTGGCGATGATATTGCCACAGCTCTGGGGCTCAACGTTTCAAGAGTCCGGTTGAAAATCCTCTTTCTGTCGGTTGGACTGACAGCATGCGCCGTCAGCGTCGCAGGCCCCCTGCCGTTCGTCGCCTTCGCGGCCAATCCAATCGCCCGCAGGCTTTCAGCCGCTTCCGGTGCGTGCAATGGTTCGCCGCTTTTGGGAGCCGCGGCGGTTGGGGCCTGCCTTACCGTCATGGCCGACCTTGTCTGCCGTTCTCTTCCTATTGGGGCCGATCTTCCAACTGGGATCTTCACCGCAATGATCGGAGCTCCCCTACTGGTGTGGCAACTTACCCTCGAAATCCGCAAGGGAGCGCTGTGATGAAAACGGCCGCCTATCCACTATCAGCTGGAGGCCTGACACTGACGCGGCCGGTCGGCCCCGTGCTCGACGAGCTCGGTCTTGCTGTGCCAAGGGGAAAGATCAGTGTCGTCATCGGTCCCAACGCCTGCGGGAAGTCAACATTGCTGCGTTGCCTCGCCCGCCTTTTGCGGCCGGATCAGGGGGAGGTCTTGCTCGAAGGAGATCCCATCGATCGCCAGAAGCCGAAACAGGTCGCAAGGCAGCTGGCGATCCTTCCGCAAAATTCCACCGTTCCGGAATATCTGCGCGTGTTCGATCTGGTCGCGCGGGGCAGAACTCCATGGCAGTCACCGTTGTCACAATGGTCCCGCGCCGATGCTCTGGCGGTCGAGCGAGCCTTGGCGCTGGCCGGTGTGGAGGCGTACTCACTTCGGCCCCTGTCGGAACTGTCCGGTGGACAGCGCCAACGAGCCTTCATTGCGATGATATTGGCGCAGGACGCACCAATCCTCTTGCTCGACGAGCCGACGACTTTTCTGGATCTACCCCATCAGATCGAGCTTCTAGACCTGGTGCGAAAGCTGAATCGTGAGAGTGGCAAAACGGTGGTCATGGTTCTCCACGACATCAATCTGGCCGCACGCTTCGCCGATCATGTCTTTGCGCTCAAGGATGGGAAAGTCAATCGAGAGGGGGCGCCCGCCGATGTGGTGACGGAGGCGACGATGCGGCAGATTTTTGCGTTGGATTGTCTGGTCATACCCGATCCGCTGCACGGTTGTCCGCACGTGATCCCGCGGTGAGGGAGTGAAGTCGAAGCACAGCTGCGCAGACAACCGGCTCCGTTTTTCTTCTTGAAACCATGTCCGGATCCGCCGAATACCCAATTGCGGCCTACTGGACATAACTGCATTGGCAAGACGGTATGCAGGCCGCGCGAAGTCGGTCCCTTCGAAGGTGGCAGAGCTACAAGCGCGCGTTTGTTCCGCACAATTGCGAGTACATCAGGCTGGTCTAGCGGCATTCCCCGGGATGGGCGACGCGGAACCCGGCCGCTCCTGCCTCGCAGGCATTCGGGAATGTTCTTGATCGTCCGTTGCGCTCGCCACAGACCGGCGCGAATTCCCGCGTGCAGAATTGCGGCTGCTGCGGGCGATCATCCTCACGGCGGCATTCGCCGGGTGCGACGACTCGGAAGCCCTCGGCGCGCGTCACGCACGCATTGGGGAAGGTCTGCCTTCTCGGGCCGCGCTGACCGCAAACCGGAGAAAACTCGCGCGTGCAGGCCTGTTCTTCCGGCGGACGGGAAGCCGGGCGGCATTCGCCGCTATGAACGACGCGGAAGCCGTCGGCGCGTGCCTGGCAGGCATTGGGGAAGGTCCGCATGCGATTGCCGCGTTCGCCGCAGACCGGCGCGAATTCCATCGTGCACATTTGCGGGCCCGGCGGGCGGACCGGCCCCGGACCGGGGCGCGGCTCGTCGACGACCACTGTACAGGCGGAAAGGAAGCCGGCGGCGGCCAGGAAAATGGCGGCAGACTTCATGACGAAACGCTTGAAAGGCAACACAGGTCTCCCCCTTGACTGGCATCTCGGATGCGGCCGGATCGGCGCGCGATAGCCACCGTCCTCCCGTCGCACCATCTCGCCTGTCTTGCGGCCACGCGTCAACTCCCGCGAGACGCGCCATCCACACACCACCGACAGGAGCAGGCTCACCCGCCCGAGCGATGTCGGTCGAACGAAGAGGCCCGCGTCCTTTCGAACGCGGGCCTTTTCACCGACACCTTGCTGTTATCGTCTAGGCTGCTCTGCCATAGGCCGGCTGCGCGCCCCGTTCATCGAGCCTGAACTGCTCGAGCAGCGCCTTCAACTCACGACTTTCCTGCGCCAGCGTCTGGCTTGCCGCGGTCGTCTCCTCGACCATTGCCGCGTTCTGCTGCGTCATCTGGTCCATGCTGTTGACGGCTGTGTTGACCTCCTGCAGTCCGGTCGCCTGTTCCCGAGCAGCGGTCGCAATGGCGGCCACCTGCTCGTTGACACGGTTGACCAGAGCCTCGATCTCCATCAGCGCATCGCCCGTCGAGCGGACGAGTTCGACGCCGGCGCCGACCTCCTTCACCGAGGTGCCTATCAGCTCCTTGATTTCCTTTGCCGCGCCGGCCGAGCGTTGCGCTAGTTCGCGGACCTCCTGGGCAACGACGGCGAAGCCGCGGCCGGCCTCCCCTGCCCGCGCCGCCTCGACGCCTGCGTTCAGCGCCAGCAGGTTCGTCTGGAAGGCGATCTCATCGATCACGCCGATGATCTGGCTGATCCGGCTGGATGAGGCTTCGATCCTCCCCATGGCATCGATCGCATTGCGCACGATACCACCGGATTTCGCCGCGCTCGCCTTCGTGTCGTCGACCATGTCGCGCGCCTCCAGGGCACGATCCGACGCATGGCGTACGGTGGAGGTGATCTCGTCAAGGGCTGCGGCTGTCTCTTCAAGTGCCGCCGCCTGCTGTTCGGTCCGGCGCGACAGGTTGTTGGCCGCCTCTGAAATATCGGCGGCACTGCCATGGACGATTTCGGTGGATTGGGAAATGGCCCCGATGACGTCGCGAAGCGCGGCGACCGCCGTGTTGAAGTCGTCCTTGAGCTTGGCATATTCCGGCGCGATCCCGGCGACCGCGGCGGTGAGGTCGCCGTTCGCCAGCCGCTCGAGCGCAGCGCCGAGCGTCTCCATCGCCTCGGCCTGGGTTGCGGCAGTGGTACGCTGTCGCTCCTCGTTGCCGCGCCGTTCTGCGTCGAGGCGGTCCTGCTGCTCCGCCTCGCGCGAGCGCAGCTCGAGGCGCTCCTTCACGGAGTCGCGCAGGACGACGAGCACCTTCGCCATCTGTCCGATCTCGTCGCCGCGATCCGTTTCCGGAACGTCTAAAGAAAGGTCCTCGTCCGCGATCGCTCGCATCGAGACCTTCAGCTTTTCGATGGGCCGGACGACGCTGCGCACGATCGCCAGTGCCGCCATGAGGATCGCGAGCGCTGCCGCGATCAGAATGCCGGCCATCTGCCAGGCGCGCTCGCGGAACATGGCGGCGAGGTCGTCGGCATAAACACCGGTGCCGACCACCCATCCCCAGGGCTCGAAACCGGCCACATGCGAATATTTCAGCACGGGCTCGTCGGCGCCGGGCTTCGGCCAGTAATAGTCGACGAAGCCCTTGCCGTGCGCCTGCACCGTCTTGACGAATTCCACGAACAGGAACTTGCCGTTCGGATCCTTGTTCTGCGTCAGGTCGGCGCCGTCGAGTTGCGGCTTGATCGGATGCATCACCATCTTCGGATGCATATCATTCACCCAGAAATAGCCGCTGTCCTGATAGCGCATCGCCCGGATCGCTTCCAGAGCGCGGCCCTGCGCCTCCTCGCGCGTGAGCGTTCCGGCCTTTTCCTGGCCGTGATAGGCGTCGAACACAGTGATCGCGTTCTCGTTCATCGCCGCGAGCATGGCCTTGCGCTCGGCAACCAGCTTGTCCTGCGCCTGAATCAGTCCGAAGGTCAGCGCCGCCGCCATCGTCAAAAGCGCAAACGCGACCAGCGCGTAAAGGCGCGCCGAAATCCGAATTCTTCTCATCCCCAGCCTCCATTTCGAGGCATGCAGAATATGAGCGGCTATTTGCAAAGCTCCTAACAAACGCTCACTAGATTTGAGGGGTGATCAAATTAACGATAACACCGTCACGTGTGCCGCCCTTGCTTCTTCAGCGTGGAATTGTTCCGGCGCCTCTTTGCTCGCCTGACGGCAGGCGTTAAATCTTGTTCGTCAACAGGGAGACAGGCCGCATGAACGCAGCAAGCAAGCCGAATGGGGAACTGACCTTGCGCACGCTCGCAATGCCCGGCGACGCCAATGCCGCCGGCGACATCTTCGGCGGCTGGGTCATGGCGCAGATGGACCTTTCCTGCGGTATCCGGGCCGCCGAGCGCGCCAGGGGCCGCGTCGTGACTGCGGCGGTAAAGGAAATGGCCTTCGCCATGCCGGTGAAGATCGGCGACACACTCTGCATCTATACCGACATCGTCACGGTCGGGCGGACGTCGATGACGCTGAAGGTCGAGGCATGGGCACAGCGTTACCTCTCGCATGTCATGGAAAAGGTCACCGACGCGATCTTCGTGATGGTGGCGCTCGACTCGACCGGCAAGCCGACGCCGGTTCCGGCTGAGCAATAGGGCTTGAATTCATGGAGCAGCTGCAGCCCGATCCGGCGATCTTTTCGCACATACGCGTCGTCATGGGCATGGTGATCAGCCTCTCGCTTGCGCGGCTCCTCAGCGGCGTTGCGCTTTTCGTGCAGCACCCGGGCAAGACGAAGGTCTACTGGATACACCTCGGCTGGGTGCTGTTCATGTTCGTCTTCCTCGTCCATTTCTGGTGGTGGGAGTATCACCTGCACTCGCTGGCGGTGATCGATGTCAACGTCTACCTGTTCGTCATCCTCTATAGCTGCGTCTTCTTCCTTCTCTGCGTCTTCCTCTTCCCGACGACGCTCGACGAGTACAGCGGCTACGAACATTATTTCATGTCCAGGCGCGCCTGGTTCTTCAGCTTTCTCGCCATCGCATTCGCCGTCGACCTCATCGACACGGCCGTAAAGGGCAAGGCCTATTTCCAGTCCTTCGGGATCGAATATCCGCTGCGCAACGCGGTCTATATCGCGCTCTGCATCATCGCGGCGGTCACGCCCAACCGGCGCTTCCATGCGTCTTTTCTGGTGGGCGCGGTTCTCTACCAGCTCACATGGATGTATCGCGCCTTCGACCTTCTCGATTGAAATACGGCCAGGTGAGATGCAGCATTGCCCCTCTCCTCGGGTTCACCGGCGAGACGTCTCACCCCTTGAAGATGAACGACGCCCCGAGTGCGATCAGCGCGAAGCCGATGAGCTGATGCCAGCCGATCGGTTCCTTCAGCCAGAAGATCGAGAAGAGGACGAAAATCGTAAGCGTGATCACCTCCTGCATCGTCTTCAGTTGCGCCGCCGAATAGACCGAGTGTCCGATGCGGTTCGCCGGCACGGCCAGCCAATATTCGAAGAAGGCGATCCCCCAGCTTGCAACGATGACGATGTATAGCGGCGACGAAGTGAACTTCAGGTGGCCGTACCAGGCGAAGGTCATGAAGACGTTGGAGAGGAGCAGCAGGATGACCGGCCAGACATAGGCGGGATTGATGGCAAATTGCATGGAAACCTCGGGGAGAGCGCGAATCGCACGCCGAGGATGCTCCGCCGAGTGCCGGCGTTGCAAGTGCCTTCGGCTCCCGGCGCAACCGTGCGACCGTCGGTTCAAGCCGTTGCCCCGGAGGTCCGGGAAACCCTGTCGAGGATCGCGGCTTTTCCGTTTCCCTTTTGTACTCGTTCCCCCTTCACTTTCGACATGACTCTGTCCATATTCCCGGCATGGCCAGATCACCGAAGAATTCCCCGAAGAAATCGTCGGCACCCGGCGGTTTCGAAGAAGCCCCGCAGGCGCCGCTTTCCGGTACGCCCCTTTCCGGCAATGTCTCCGACTGGGTGAAGCAGCTCGAGTCGGAAGCGGAAGCGAGCACCTTCGAGAGCCGGCGCGAGGTTGCGTCCAAGGCCGGCAGGCACCGCAAGAAGGTGGAGATCTCCGCGTCGAAATCGGCCCGCGGGACATCGATGGGCGGAACGACCGATCCGAAAACGCGTGCGGCCGCGGGGCTCAATCCGGTGGCCGGCCTCGATGTCGCCTTGGAGGATGCCGACAAGCTTACCTCGGGCTCGGGCGTCACCGCCACCGTCGACGCGCTTGCGAAGCTTATCGAGAGCGGCAATCCGCTGTTCAAGGACGGCAAGCTCTGGACGCCGCACCGCCCGGCCCGGCCTGAAAAGTCCGAAGGCGGCATCGCGATCCGCATGCAATCGGACTACGAGCCCGCCGGAGACCAGCCGACAGCGATCGCGGACCTGGTCGACGGCCTCACCTCGGGCGAGCGCAACCAGGTGCTGCTCGGCGTCACCGGCTCGGGAAAGACCTTCACCATGGCCAAGGTGATCGAGGCGACGCAGCGCCCGGCCGTCATTCTGGCCCCGAACAAGACGCTCGCGGCGCAGCTCTACTCCGAGTTCAAGAACTTCTTCCCGGACAACGCGGTCGAATATTTCGTCTCCTATTACGATTACTACCAGCCGGAGGCCTACGTCCCGCGCTCGGACACCTATATCGAGAAGGAATCCTCGATCAACGAGCAGATCGACCGCATGCGCCACTCGGCGACGCGTTCGCTGCTCGAACGCGACGACGTCATCATCGTCGCCTCGGTCTCCTGCATTTATGGTATCGGCTCGGTCGAGACCTATACGGCGATGACCTTCCAGATGAGTGTCGGCGACCGGCTCGATCAGCGGCAACTCCTGGCCGATCTCGTTGCGCAGCAATACAAGCGCCGCGACATGGATTTTCAGCGGGGCTCCTTCCGCGTGCGCGGCGACACGATCGAAATCTTTCCCGCCCACCTGGAGGATGCCGCCTGGCGCATCTCGATGTTCGGAGACGAGATCGACTCGATCACCGAGTTCGATCCGCTCACCGGTCAGAAGACTGGTGACCTCAAGTCGGTGAAGATCTACGCCAATTCGCACTATGTGACGCCGCGGCCGACGCTGAACGCTGCGATCAAGGCGATCAAGGAGGAAATGAGCCAGCGCCTCGCCGAACTGGAACGCGCCGGGCGCCTTCTGGAGGCGCAGCGGCTGGAGCAGCGCACCCGTTACGACATCGAGATGCTCGAGGCCACCGGCTCCTGCCAGGGCATCGAGAACTATTCGCGCTATCTCACCGGCCGCAGGCCGGGCGAGCCGCCGCCGACGCTGTTCGAATATATTCCGGACGATGCGCTGATCTTCATCGACGAGAGTCACGTCACCATTCCGCAGATCGGCGGCATGTATCGCGGCGACTTCCGCCGCAAGGCGACACTCGCCGAGTACGGGTTCCGCCTGCCCTCCTGCATGGACAACCGGCCGCTGCGCTTCGAGGAATGGGACGCGATGCGGCCCGACACCATCGCCGTGTCGGCAACGCCCGGCGCCTGGGAGATGGAGCAGGCCGGCGGCGTCTTCGCCGAACAGGTGATCCGTCCGACCGGCCTCATCGATCCGCCGGTGGAGGTGCGCTCCGCCAAGACGCAGGTGGACGACGTTCTCGGCGAGATCCGCGAGACCGCCGCCGCGGGCTACCGCACCCTCGTGACCGTGCTCACCAAGCGCATGGCCGAGGATCTGACCGAATATCTGCACGAACAGGGCGTGCGGGTGCGCTACATGCATTCGGACATCGACACGCTTGAGCGCATCGAGATCATCCGCGACCTGCGCCTCGGCGCCTTCGACGTGCTGGTCGGCATCAACCTCCTGCGCGAGGGCCTCGACATTCCCGAATGCGGCTTCGTCGCCATTCTCGACGCCGACAAGGAAGGCTTCCTGCGCTCGGAAACGTCGCTCATCCAGACGATCGGCCGCGCCGCCCGTAACGTCGACGGCAAGGTCATCCTCTATGCCGACACGATCACCGGCTCGATGCAGCGGGCGATGGAGGAGACCAGCCGCCGCCGCGAGAAGCAGATGGCCTACAATGCCGAGCACGGCATCACGCCGGAATCGGTCAAGGCGAAGATCTCCGACATTCTCGATTCGGTCTACGAGCGCGACCATGTCCGCGCCGATATTTCCGGCGTCGCCGGCAAGGGCTTTGCCGATGGCGGCCACCTCGTCGGCAACAATCTCCAGGCGCACCTCAACGCGCTCGAAAAACAGATGCGCGACGCCGCCGCGGACCTCGACTTCGAAAAGGCCGCACGCCTGCGCGACGAGATCAAGCGCCTCAAGGCGGCCGAACTGGCAGTGCTGGACGACCCTATGGCGCGAGAGGAAGCGAAATTGCAGGAGAGCGGCAAGCGAGCCAGCAAGGGCGTGCCCGGCACAACGCCCCCCCTCAAAGGGGAGGGAAAGACCGAGTCCTACTTCGAAAAGCCCTCGCTCGACAATATGGGCCCGGGGACCGACACCGAACGCCCCCTCTTCCGCAAACCCGAACTCGATGAAATGGGCCGCGACGTGGCGATCCCTTCTTCCCGCGGCCGAGGTGAAGCCGGCCGAAAGGCAGATGAGGGGCAGTCGCTGTTCAGGAAAAACACCCTGGACGAAATGACCGTCGGCCGCACGGAGAAGCCGGTTCCGGGACAGGCACCGGAGAAGCCGACCCTCACCCGCGCCAGGCCGGGCGTGGGATCCTACGAGGACCCGGCGGAGGAAAAGCGCCGCAAGAACCGGACGAAGGGCAAGACAGGGCGTCCGGGACGGTGAGCCAGTCATATAGGGATCCAAATATCCCGTAAGGCGGGATGCTGGGCCTTTGCGGGACATATCCAGACATCGAATCGACCGAGAGCGGTCGCTGCAACGGCGACCGTAAGAACGAGCGCAACGGCGCCACAATACGTTATTTCTTAGGGGTAACCCGAAATGATTAGCCCGACATACCCATAATACCCCTGAATTTTTACGGAACATTTCCCTCCCGGCACGAATTTAAGCTTTCACTAATTTAGGGAGGAAAAACATGAAGACCCTGGATGTATTTCTTACGAGCACCGGTCTGGCTCTGATGTCGGTCGGTTTCTCAACATCGACAACGATTCCCGCGCACGCCCAAAACCTTACTGGCCCGATGCTCGTGGCCGAGGAGTGCAGCCCTCTGACGGACGCTAATTACGAAGCTTGCTGCATGGCTCGGAACAGAGCGGAAATCCTCACGGCCGGGCAGATTGAGCAATGCCCGCCCCTCTCCACGGCGGCCATCGGCGATCCGTTTTCCACGACCTCCACCCTCGGGGTGAATGGCGATGACGGCGGCGGCGGCGGCGGTGGCGGCGGCGGCGGCGGCGGCGGCGGCGGCGGTGGCGGCGGCGGCGGCGGCGGTGGCGGCGGCGGCGGCGGCGGCGGCGGCGGCGGCGGCGATCCCGGCGGTAACGGTGGCCAAGACACCGGCAAGGGTAACCAGGACAAAGGCAAGGGCAACCAAGACCATGGCAAGGGCAACCAGGACCATGGCAAGGGCAACCAGGACAACGGCAAGGGCAATCAGGACGACGGCAACGGTAACCAGGACGACGGCAACGGTAACCAGGACGACGGCAACGGCAGCCAAGATGACGGCCTCAAAGGTAATCAGGACTAACCAGGTCACGATCACCGGATTGGTTGCAAGAGCGCTCGACCGATCGACTGCACATGACCATAACGTCGTGCCGGCTTCATAGCCGGCACCATATTCGCTCCTTGACCGCTCGCATCATGGGTGCAGACCGGTGCGGTTGTCGGCGAGCATTCAGCTCTGAAGGTAACCGCGGACCGACGAAACCTATTTCACAGGGGAAGTGCTCCAACGAGCGGTCACCCCGCCATGGACCGACGGCCCCGCGGCACCTGCTCTACTCCGCCGCGCGTGCCTTCGCCTCCACCGCTTCCAACTCGTAGGAATATCCCTCGAGCATGGTGTAGGCCTGCTCGATGGCCTCGATCTGGGCTTCGGCATTCCTGATCGCTTCTGCGATCGACTGGCTGCGGGCGCGCAGCATGGAGCCGAGCACGTCTGTCTCCGGTCGCCGACCGAGGCGGTCGAGATGCTTGCGCACGCGGGAGCGATGGCGTTCCAGTTCCAGGATGTGGAAGCGGTTTTTGACGATATCGTCGGAGAGCTTGCGCCGCATCGCCGCGACCGGATCGAAGCTGCCGGGCTCGCGCTCGTCGAGAATGAAATCGTTGACGAGCGTCTCCAGCATCATCAGGCCCTTCAGGTCTTTCGGGTCGGCAAGCTGCGGATCGTAGCCGGTGTCGTCGTAGACTTTGCGGCGCACCGGGTCCTTCAGGAGATCGTAGGCCGCCTGAAGCTTGCCGAACTGCTCGGCGTCGCCGCCGCGGTCGGGATGCGCGGTCTTCACCGCCCGCCGATAGGCCGTCCGGATTGCCCGTTCGTCGGCGTCGCGCTCAACTCCAAGGAGGAAATAGGGATCGATCACGCCGGCCACCTGCTCATCGTCAACTCGCATATTCGTCTCCGGTATAGACCTACCGGTTCGCCGCGGCAGCAGCAAGCCCGCGAGGGTTCATAGGAGAGTGCAGGCTCAGCCTAGTGGCGCGACGAAAATGTGGTCGAAACGAGGCAATCCACGACATTTGCCCCGCGGCACAGGGGGCCGTGGGGTCACGCGGCGCCTTCGGCAAAAGGCATTGTCCGCAGGTGCAGGATCGCAAGAACTCCCCCTTGCCTTTTTCGCGGAATACTGCCAATCCTATCTCTGTTCGGGCGTTTTCAATCCCGGAGACTGGACTTTCGCTTTGAGCCTGGCTTGACGCCGGGACAGCCGCAAGCGGCATCGTAGACGTCTTTTCCCCGATATCGTGACCACTCGACGCCTTTCAGCGCATTTCGCTGAAGACGACACGTTCGCTTCCTCCCGGGGGCGCGGACACACTACCTAAAGCAACCGATGCGTGATATTGAAGCGCAGGGTTGCGGCAAAAGACAGACTGAAGGAAAAGGACTTCTTCCATGGCCACCAAAGGCATCGTCAAATTCTTCAACCAGGACAAGGGTTTTGGTTTCATCACGCCGGAAGGCGGTTCGAAGGACGTTTTCGTCCACATCACCGCTGTCCAGGCCGCAGGCCTCACCACATTGAACGATGGCCAGGAGGTCAGCTTCGACACGGAGCCGGATCGCATGGGCAAGGGCCCGAAGGCCGTCAACCTCCAGGCTCTCTAAGTCTGGCGTTCGACAAAGCTTGAATATCGGCGCTTCGCAAGAGGCGCCGTTTTTCGTTGTAATGCGCCCTATCCGGCCTGCCGCCCACCTTTCTTCGCCGGCGCATTCGAGCTACTCTGCCGCCTGCCTTGCCGTTACCGCCTCGAACACCGCGTCGAAGGCAGCAAGGATCACTTGCGGACCGGCGTCCTTGCGGGTGGCCTCGGTAGAGAGTATCTGACGATAGCGCCGCGCGCCGGGCCAGCCCTGGAAGAGCCCGACCATGTGCCGCGTGACGTGGATCAACCGGCCGCCATTGTCGATATGCGCGGCGGCATAGTCCGCCATGGCGTCGCGGATGCCGGACCAGAATTCCAGCGAAAGATTGTGGTCACGATCGGAAAAGCCGTTGCGGTCGATCGGCATGGGCTCGGCGCCCGTCAGCGGGTGGACGAAATAGCCGTCGGCGGCCGTCAGCAGGCCGCTGTCGTGATAGGCCGCACGACCGAGCATGACGCCGTCGAGAGGAGCGCCGTTCGCAGCCTCCGGCGCGGTCTTCATGCCCTTTTCCAAGGGCAGCGCCCGCGGATCGAGATGAGAGATCGCCTGATCCAGACTTTGAAGCCCGCCATTGAGACCGATGAAAAAATTCGGATTTTCCGCCTTGAGCCGGTGAACGAGGCCATAATCGAGCGGCGGAATCTCGCGGTTCTCTCTCGGGCTCAGCCCTTTGAGCCATGCCTTGCGCGCATGCACCCAGACGGCATCCGTTCCGACATCCTTGACACGCTGGACGAGGTCGCGAAGCGCTACTTCCGGATCCTGATCGTCGACGCCGATTCGGCATTTGACCGTAACGGGAATCTTGACCGCCGCCTTCATCGCAGCGACGCAGTCGGCAACCAGAGCCGGCTCCTGCATCAGACAGGCGCCGAAGGTGCCGGACTGCACCCGGTCTGACGGGCAGCCGACATTCATGTTGATCTCGTCATAGCCGAAGCCTTCGGCGATCCGCGCCGCCTCCGCCATCTTCGCTGGATCGTTGCCGCCGACCTGCAGGGCGACCGGATGTTCCGAGGCGTCGTGGCCGAGCAGCTTTTCCCGGTCGCCGCGCAGGATCGCATCCGCGACGATCATCTCCGTATAAAGCAGAGCATGCCTCGAGAGCCGGCGCGCGAAGAACCGATAATGACGATCGGTCCAGTCGATCATAGGCGCCACGGCAAAGACGGGTCCCTTGAAGTACCTGCATTTTCCCGCAATTCGCGCCGCTTGCGCCGTTTCCTTCATGTCTCGCGTTAGCTCTCGTTTGGTCCCTTTTAGCCCGTTTCCGCTGTGCTACATTGTAGCAAATGGTCAGGGGCGCGCAGCAATTCAGGCACCATCGTCGAACGAAAGCGCCGGAACAGGCAGAAATCATATACCGCGCAGATCCGAATAATGCGAGAGGGTGCAACAGTCCACAGGGCGATACGCAAGGAACTGTTCGAGCCGCGGCCCGGCTTCCCGGATAACTTCAAGGGCCTTCTGCCTCGTCACTTTTGCCGTCTTCATGAGATAGGCGATCTCATGCTCCTGTACTGACACCAGTTCCCGGTCGCGGCCCTTCTTCTTCGGATTGTCTGCCATGCTTTCCTCCACGATCAAACATGAAGGATAGGAGCCTGCTGCATGACGACCAGGGCGGGAACCTCACGCGAGCTTAGGTGTTGACCGACTAGGAGGACGACAGGGCCGACAAGAAGAACGAAATGCGCTCAATCAATCTCGCTGGCATCGTGATTCTCCTGATTGTCATTGCACTATTCGCCTCCGCATGGATCGCATTTGCGGCAACAGGTACCTCCCCACCTTCACCATTCGGAGCAGACCATGGCCGGCGCGCTCAAAATGAAAAAGGCTGATCTGGCATTGCCAGAAGGACATCGCCGCGTATCTGCCGGAAAGCGGCATTTCGGAGCATCAGTTGCTGCAGAAGCTCATGGCCCGTCTGGACGGCCGTCAGGCGAAGGAAGCGCTGGGGACGATTGGAAGGGCTGGTGGCCGGACGATGACGGCGGGGACGGTGACGGCGGCAGCCCCGCTCCTCGGGATCGAGAGATGGCCTGACATGAATAGAGCTGCAGTTGGATTGGCCGAATCCGCATCTGGCAGCGCCCTAAGTCACGGAGGGCTGCCGCCTCACCGCATTCACGGGGGCAAGCCGCAGAGCGTTGGAACCTCGGCGTTGACGTAAAATTTGATCAGATGCTGATGTAGAAGCCGCTCTGGGATCGCCAAAGCACCCCTAGATTCGGCCGCAGATATCCAGTAAATTCGTGACTGCTATATTAGATAATTATAATTCATCAAATATTGATTGGGGGGCGATCATGGGACCGGTGACACTGGTGCTAACGGTGTGCCTTATTTCGACGCCCGAAAGATGCCGTGAGGAGCGCGTGCACCTTGAGATGCAGGAATCCTTGATGCAGTGCATGTTCCGCTCCGTGATGTATGTCAGCTTATGGTCGGGACAGCATCCAGCTCATGTTGTCAAAAAATGGCGATGCGAGCTTTCAGTGGCGAACAGGAGCACTTGAGCTCCTACGGCGCACCGGAGGACCTGAAAGTCGGCCTCCCTCAATCTCGCTGGCGACGACTTGCAAGGTTGGTGGCGGGATGACGATGGTGGCGGCGACGGCGGCAGCCCCGCTCCTCAAAATCGAGATATGGCCTGACGTGAATAGAGCTGCAGTGGGGGACCGCTGCAGCTCCGAACGCGACATTAGTCATCATACAGCTGGGGCGCAATTGCCCTGTTCCATCCAAGGGAACCGCTTCGAACGTCGCATCACACATTGTACTCTCAGCGGAGGTGGATTCAAGGGAAGGCGCCGGAATGGCTCGCCCTAAATCGCCCGCTGTCTGTGTGTTCGGCTCACCGGCAGCGGCGACAGCGTGCCCGCGCCGACGTTCGGTGCGGGCACTGGCATTCCGCGATCGAACGCTAGATTCGGGGCTTTACGTTGGCATGTAGGTTAGCCGGACCTGTTTCTGTGGCCGGTGTTTTAGTTTCTTCTCCCGTAAACGGACTTCCCTGACCTGGCGCGAGGGCACCGCTGTGGCCGGCGCCATTAGTCGTGAAAGCGTTAGTGTTCGACGCCGCCGTGCTACCTGATTGCAGGCCGTTCTGTCGCGCCTGAAAGAGGTGATCATCCGCTTGGACAAAGCTGCCTGAGAAAATTGCCAGGATCGCCGCAGAAGCCATCAAGATGTGTGTTTTCATTGCAAAAACTCCACTGTTGCTGCCCTGTGGCTAAGACCCTCTGGTGGCGAACGGTATTCCGACTTCTCCAATCACGGTTCCGTGATCGAGCTGTCCTAATGACAGCCGCGAAGGCGACGGCAGCCGTTCCCCGAAAGAATTTGCAGCCGGCAACGATCTCCTTCTCGGAACTACCCCCGACTTCAAACGTTGGAGTCCGTCGCCTCCGACACAGGCGTTTCTTCATCACGACGTCCTTCATGACAGCAACGGCAGCGCCCTATCTCCCTCCCGGGGCGCTGCCTTGTTAGAAGTCACCGCCGCAGCTGCCTGCCGTGGCTACTTTAGCACCTGACGCCCGCACAACGTTCCAGCGTCCAGATAGCGAAAATAGCAACCAGCAGCGCTGGCTGGGAGGAAAGTGTGTACCTGCGGGCTTGCGGATCGACGGCCAACAGAGAGTTCGCGTTACAAAGAATGTCGCCAACCTTCATTTCGCGGATCATCGGCGCCACGGCAAAGACAGTCCTTTGAAGTACCTGCATTTTCCTTGCTCACCAGCGGTTTGCGCGACTTTTCTCGTATTCCGCCAGCTTTCGTTCGATCCCTTTTAACCCGTTTTGCCCTGCTATTGCTACATCCGGCAGCGGCCCGAGGCTTATAGCAAATCACGCGCACAATCGTCGAGTGAAAGAGAGATCGTTAATATAACCGATAGAAGAAACGGTTCCGAACCAGATGATTGGATGTATTGTTCCTCCGTAACTAATACTGCCGATTGTATCTTGTGGCCAAAATCGGGCGGCTCCCGAGGCCTGTAAATGGATATTCTGTTGAAGATCAGCCAGTTATAATATTCTTGCGTAAGCCAGCGCTTTCTGTGCCATCCTGCGCCGCGCTGGATGCTGAGGTTCGAAACATGTCCTAAACTTTAGGGAAGGAAGCAGGACAATGCGTAGAACAGGAAAAACTATCATCGGCTCATTGCTTGGTCTCGCCTATGTCGTTGCCACGCCATTTGCCTCACTCGCGTCGTTCGATGACGGCCTGCGTCAGAGTACAGCGCTCGCCGGCCATCATGACGACGTCCTTGTCGTTGCCGACGCCGGCAGCGCGCTAGGCGGAGGTCAGGAGACTGGCTCCGGTGGCGGTCAGGACACCGGGTCCGGCGGAGGTCAGGATACTGGGACCGGCGGGGGTCAGGACACCGGCTCCGGCGGAGGTCAGGACACCGGCTCCGGCGGGGGTCAGGATACTGGGACCGGCGGAGGTCAGGACACCGGCTCCGGCGGCGGTCAGGACACCGGCTCCGGCGGAGGTCAGGACACCGGCTCCGGTGGTGGTCAGGACAGCGGCTCCGGCGGCGGCCAGGATAGCGGCTCCGGCGGGGGCGAAGGCTCTGGCGGCGGTCAGGACAGCGGCTCGGGCGGCGGCCAGGATACCGGCTCTGGCGGTGGCGAAGGCTCCGGTGGCGGCGAAGGCTCCGGTGGTGGTCAGGACAGCGGCTCCGGTGGTGGCCAGGATAGCGGCTCTGGTGGCAGCGAAACCCCGGCTTCCACTTCGAGCGACTGACACAGCTCCAATAGTCGCTGGATTACGATGATTCCAGGTCGGGTCGACCTGACATCATGAACGTGATCGACTCTAAGAAGTTAGAGCGGGATGCTGGCGGAACACACCACACTGTTCTCCTCATCCCGCTCTACTGCCACAGGCAGAGGCGGTTGAAGCTCATTGAAACCCCGCCTGGCGGAACCACTCCTGGATGCCGGCAAGGACCTCCGCCTTGGCGCCCTCGAGCGTCGGCGCATAGCGGAAGCCTGTTTCACCGGTACCGTTGCAATGGGAGATACGCCAGGCCCAATCGCTCATGGCCTGACGTTTCATGACAAAGGCGACTTCATGTCGGCCAAGCATCGCGCAGAAAGTCCCACTCTGCAGTGGCAACCAAGTCAAACGGATCTCTGCAACCGTCACCATTCCAGCCCTCCAACAGCAGAAAAGGTATAGAATGGGGGCCAAGTGCTTGAAACCCCGCCTTTTAAGGGGATGCAGCGCAATACGGGTGACGAGGGAAAGGACAACTCCAGATAAGGGCTCATTCGGCGATGAGCAAGCGTCCCTTCCGGCGAAGATATCCGGTCGGCCGCGGCGGCGGCGGACAGGAGGAAAATCGTGTTTCAGCAAAATTGCGGACAAAACGGATTCCCTGAGCTACATTGAAGCGCTTGGCTCGGTCTCCAGCCTTCTCGGCAGGGAACCCGGCAGGCCCGACAGCGTTCTTGTACATGATCCCGGGAGCGGGAAAGCGGCAGTCGAAGCCGGTGTCCGCCGCTTCGTCGCCCGATTGGAACCGAACATACCCACGACGCGAGGCCTGATTGCCCCGTCGTTGTGATCCAGGAGGAGAAGCATGCAGGTCTTGTGGAGCAATCCCATCGAGCTCGGAATGACCGGGGGTGACGTGCGCATGGTCAAGGGACCGTCCGACGCGCTCCGGTGCCTCGCGGACCATTGGCCGTATCGCGGCCCCTACTACGTCGCCGCGCGCAGCGCGTGCCGCGCCGCGATCGACGGGCGTCGTACCTGCGAGGAAGCACGCAGACTCTTTCTTTCCGCCGCTGAGGAGGCGCGCCTTAAAGCGCACTAGCTCACCATAGCCCGAGCAACCGACCGCGGCACGTCATCGATCCTTTGCGTTTGCGGCTATAGGGCTTGCCGCTGACGATGAATGGCGAAGATCCTCCGCCTCCTGGGTCGACCCTTGCCTGGCGCCTGCCGTCGGAGCCAATGTATTGATAATACAATTCTTGTGCGCCGCAATATTCAGCCGCACCCGATCGGACCGCTTGAAAAACAAAGAAACCTCTAATATAACCGATCCCGATATTTAATTCGCGAATATGAGGATGCGACCTTGGTAATCGCGCGGTCCAGCCTCCAAATAAGTCGGAAATCTTCGCGAAACCGCCCGATTTCTGTCGTGAAGGCTTCATCTGGCGGCGTTATATTGTAGTCGGTCTCACAAAAACCAATATCGAATGTTTAAGGTCCCATCAAAAGAGGGACATAAGAAAATTATACGGGAGAGCTATGATGAGAGAGCGTAATCTCTATCGTATCGTCGAAGTCAGCATGAAGCGCGAAAGCGGCCGGAAGGAAATCGGCATTATGACCGTACGCCAGGCTCTTGAGCTTCCCCAGGTACCGAGCCTCGAATACAGCCACCCGGAGCTTAACTCGCGGTCCGACGGGCGCTTCCTCACGCGTGACCAACTCGAGGCCTATGCGCGCTGCGCCTGAGCCGGAGAGCACGGCTCCGCCATCATTCTCACGCACTGCCTATTGCAGCAGCCCGTCCGGCTGCTAACGTCCTTCTTTCCAGATTCGCTTCGGCATCGCCTGAGTTACCGGGCGGCGCTGGCGCGTCGACTTCTGCGAAGGAACCGCTCGGGCCAGACCGAGATCGAATGATGGAGCCGGACGATCATGCAGACAGCCCTGACACCCCCGCCGCTCGTCCTGCTGCCGATCTCCGGCAGTTCCGTCGGGTTTCCGGTGCGCCGGGTCTATTGTGTCGGCCGCAACTATGCGGCCCATGCCCGCGAGATGGGTCACGACCCGGACCGGGAGGCGCCTTTTTTCTTTCAGAAGAACGCCGACAATCTTCTGCCGCCGGGCGAGGATTTCCCCTACCCGACGCGCTCTTCCGACGTTCACCACGAGGTTGAACTGGTCGTCGCCATGCGCACCGGCGGCGCGGACATTCCCGTCGAGGAGGCCGCGGATCACATCTTCGGTTATGGTGTCGGCATCGACTTCACGCGCCGCGACCTGCAGGCGGAAGCGAAGAAGGCCGGCAAGCCCTGGACGGCCGCCAAGGCGTTCGAGCATTCCGCTCCGGTCTCTGCGATCGTCCCCGTCACCGCTATCGGTCATCCTGCAAGCGGCAATATATGGCTCAAGGTCAATGGCGAACTGCGCCAGCAGGGCGACCTCGACCAGATGATCTGGAAAGTGCCCGAGATCATCGCCGAACTGTCCCGCCTCTTCACTCTCGCACCGGGCGATATCATTATGACCGGGACGCCGTCAGGTGTGGGTCCCGTCACGCAAGGCGATATCGTCGCCTGCGGCATCGACGGGATCGGCGCGATCTCCGTCAAGATCGTTTAAGACACGGGCGGAGCGAAGATCCCGCCCTCGATTAAAGGACGCAGCCGGCATGCCGCTTTACGCTCTAGGACCACTCAGACCGCAGACGCCGACCGAAGGCAGTTATTGGGTGGCGCCGGACGCCAATATCATCGGGCAGGTTGAGCTCGGCGAGGACGTCGGCATCTGGTTCGGCGCGACGCTGCGCGGCGACAACGAGCCGGTTCGCATCGGAGCGCGCACGAATATCCAGGAGGCCGTCATCATCCATGTCGACCCCGGTTACCCGGTTTCCATAGGCGAAGGCTGCACGATCGGTCACCGGGCGATCGTGCACGGCTGCACCATCGGCGACAATTCGCTGATAGGCATGGGAGCGACGATATTGAATGGCGCGAAGATCGGCCGCAATTGCCTCGTCGGCGCCAATGCGCTGGTCACCGAGGGAAAGGAATTCCCCGACAATTCACTCATCGTCGGCGCTCCGGCCAAGATGGTGCGGACCCTTGATGACGCCGCAGTCGAGGGATTGAAGCGTTCGGCCGAACATTATGTGAAGAATTGGCAGCGCTACGCCGCCCAGCTTACGCTGCTGGATTGATACGCGGCCTTACGCGCAGCTCTTGCAGTGTCCGCGGATCTCGATGGTCGTCTTCTCGGTCTTGAACTCCTGCGCGCGCACGAGCGTGGAAAGTCGATCCTCGATCACCTCGTCATGAAATTCGGTCACTTGGCCGCAGCCTTCGCAGATGGTGAAGGCCGTGACGCCGTGGTCGTGCTCGTGTTCATGCGGGCAGCTGCAGGCCACGAAGGCGTTGAGGCTCTCCAGCCGATGAACCAGCCCGTATTCGAGCAGCTTGTCGAGGGCGCGATAGACCTGCAGCGGTGCGCGAAAGCCATTGTCGCGCAGCTTGTCGAGAATGGTGTAAGCGCTCATTGGACCGTCCGAATGGGCAAGCGCCCCCATCACCAGTGACTGGTTCTTGGTCAGTTGGGGCGCAACCATCAGTGATCTCCTCCATGCGAACTATGCGGGGCGCTCTCGATCCGGCGGCCGACCGGCAGCAGACTCAGCACGAAAAGGACCATCGCCGCAACCACGATCGACGGTCCCGACGGCGTATCCCAGTGAAGCGAGCCGAAAAGTCCGCCGGCAACGGCGACCGCGCCGATAAGCGAGGCGTAGACAGCCATGACTTCCGGAGACGAGGCGAAGCGACGGGCGGTTGCCGCCGGTATGATCAGCAGCGAGGTGATCAGCAGGATGCCGACGATCTTCATGGCGATCGCAATCACGAGAGCCATCAGCAGCATGAAAAAGAACCGCGCCCTTTCGGGCTGGAGGCCTTCCGCCTCGGCCAGCTCCGGATTGACGGTCGATGCGAGCAACGGCCGCCAGAGATAGACGAGCGCGAAGATCACCAGAATGCCACCGCCCCAGACGATGTCGATATCGGCGCGGGAAACCGCGAGGATGTCGCCGAAGAGGAAACCGACGAGGTCGATCCGGACCCAGGTCATGAAGGCGACGATGACGAGGCCGATCGACAGTGCCGAGTGCGAGAGAATGCCGAGCACCGCGTCGGTCGAAAGTGCGCCGCGCTTCTGCAGGAAGAGAAGCAGCACCGAGACGACGGAGGCGACGATAAACACGCTTACCATGAGGTTGAGGTCCATGAGCAGCGAGAGCGCCACCCCGAGCAGCGCCGAATGTGCCATCGTATCGCCGAAATAGGCCATGCGCCGCCAGATGACGAAGCAACCGAGCGGCCCGGCGACCATGGCGATGCCAATTCCGGCTACGAGCGCGCGAATGAAGAAGTCGTCAAGCATCGCGCTTCTCCGTCCCGTCGTAACCCTGAAGCCGGGCGTGATGGCCGCAGCCGCAGTCCGGATCGTGGTCCTGAATGTTGTCGGCCTCTTCGTGATGATGATGGCCGTCGCCCGGGAAGCAGCTTTCCGTGATGCTGCCGTCGGCATGCAGCACCCGCCCGTCCGGGAGGTGCGTGTGGTCGTGGTGATGACTATAGACCGCAAGCGCGCCGGCCGCCCGGCGGCCGAAGAGTTTGAGATATTCCGGACTCTGGCTCACCACCTGCGGCGTTCCGCGACAGCAGACATGGCCGTTGAGGCAGACGACCGTATCGGTTTCCGCCATGACGATATGGAGATCGTGGGAAATGAGCAGGATACCGCAGCCGGTGCGGTTGCGGATCTGCTTGATCAATTCGTAGAGGGCTATCTCCCCGGAAAAGTCGACGCCCTGGACCGGCTCGTCCAGGACGAGGAGGTCGGGTTTGCGGGCGATCGCGCGGGCAAGCAGCGCCCGCTGGAACTCGCCACCCGAAAGGTGCTGTACCTCGGCCTTCGCCATGTGCAGCATGCCCGTCGCTGCGAGCGACTCCTCGATTTCTCGCCCCTTGAGCGGACCCGTCAACGTCATCAGCCGCTCCACCGTTAACGGCAGCGTCCAGTCGACGGCAAGCTTCTGCGGCACATAGCCGACCTTCAGCCCTGCGAGCCGCTCGACGTGTCCTTCATCCGGCTTGAGAACTCCGATCGCCGTCTTCGCCGTCGTCGATTTTCCCGATCCGTTCGGCCCTATGAGGGTGACGATCTCGCCGCGGCTGATCGAAAAATCGACACCGCGCACGAGCCATCTGCCGTTTCGCCGCACGCCGGCATTGGCGAGGCTGACCAAGGACATCGTTTCTGGTGATCGGAAGTTCAGCATCAAAAAGTTCCGGCTGGTGGTTGCCACTGGCTATCGCACACGTTATAGCATAACGCAATTGATGTAATAACATAACAACGCCGTTTCAAGCAATGTCCGGCTGTAAATGCCGGCTGCAGCCACCGGACAATTCGGAGAAAACGATGAAATCGACGACTGCCCTTCTTTTCGCATCAACTGTTTTCCTGGCCTCGCCCGCATTTGCGGCGGCGCCCGAGGTGGTCGTCTCGATCAAGCCGGTCCATTCGCTGGTCGCCTCGATCATGCAGGGCGTCGGCGAGCCGTCGCTCATCGTCGAAGGCGGCGCCTCCCCTCATACCTACACCATGAAGCCGTCGAACGCCGCGGCGCTGCAGGCGGCAAAGGTCGTGTTCTGGGTCGGACCCGGCCTGGAGGCTTTCCTCGACAAGCCGCTTGATACGCTCGGCACAGGAGCCCAGGTGGTCGAGCTCGGTGAGGCTCCCGGGCTGGAGAAGCTGAAGTTCCGCGAGGGCGGCGCCTTCGAGGGCCATGATCACGGTGAAGAGGGGCACGGCGGGGAAGCCGGCCACGAAGATCACGGCGATGCTCATGCCGGCGATGCGGAGGGTGCCGAACACGCCGGCGGGCATGACCATCACGATCATGCCGAAGGCGAGTTCGACATGCATATGTGGCTCGATCCGATGAACGCCAAGGCCATGGCCACTGAGATCGAGAAGACCTTGGCCGCGGCCGATCCGGCCAACGCCGCCACCTACAAGGCCAATCTGGAGAAGTTCAACCAGCGGATCGACGCTCTCGACAAGAGCCTCGCCGATACGGTGGCTGCCGTCAAGGACAAGCCTTTCGTCGTCTTCCACGATGCCTATCAGTATTTCGAACACCGCTACCAGGTGCGCGTCGCCGGCTCGATCACCGTCAGCCCGGAAGTGCTGCCCGGCGCGGAACGGCTCTCCGAAATCCGCGCGAAGATCCAGGAGTTGGGCGCCACCTGCGTCTTCGCCGAACCGCAGTTCGAGCCGAAGCTCGTCAGCGTCGTCATAGAAGGCACGCCGGCGAAATCCGGCACGCTCGACCCCGAAGCCGGCACCCTCGAAGCTGGACCGGATCTCTACTTCCAGATGATGGAAGGTATCGGCGCTTCGCTGAAGGAATGCCTTTCTTCGGCGAGCTAGACATCGGAAGATATAAGGCGTGGATTGGAATGCGCCTACATTCCTGTGCCGTCATTCCTGTGCCAGTCATTCCTGTGCTTGTCACAGGAATCTTCTCGGCCCAGATCTCTGGGCCGAGAAGACTCTCCCGCGCCACAGACGCGATCCCTGTGACAACGCACAGGGATGAGGGAGAAACAGGAGTCCTTCAATGGGAACACGTAAAGGTCAATAAGCCGTTGCAAAGCCTGCGATTACGCCCGTTGCGAGGCTGATGAGCAGAAAGTCATTGTCGACGCGCACCCATTGCTGGCCCCGCGGCGGCGGCCGCAGCTTGTAGCGGCGGTAGTCGCGGACATAGGCCATATGGCGCCGCTCGGACGGGCTCAGCCTGTGGCCGCGCGCCCAGCGGTGCTTCTTGATGATCACGCGCTTTTCGACATGCTTCTCGACGTGCCTGTCGACGCGTTTGACGACATGACGATCGACGTGCCTGTGGCGATTGCGATCATGCGCCTGCGCAAGCTCGAAGGAGCCGGCCGGCTGAGCAAGCGCCATGGGAGTGGCGAGGAACGAGCTGGCGACGAGCGCGATCAGAAGGCGTTTCATGGGGTTTTCCTTTCGTTATTACCCCCCGAAACTAAGCCTCCCCTCCTGAACCGAATATGAAGCCAGACATTACAAATAAGTAATGATTACCGATGCTTATAAGACTTCTCTCATAAGCTTCCAGCATTTCAAACGCTGAGCGCCTGGTAGCGGAACCGGTCGAAATCGGCAGGCATTGCGCAGCCCGAGATGTCGAAAGCGAAAATGCCGGCGAACGCCCCCGTGAAGGAGCCGTGCTCGCCGCGCCCACCTTCATCCGAAATCACGCCGGCGTCGAGCACCGGCCCGATGGTCAGCCACTCTGCCTGGGGCGCTCCCCGCCAGAAGAACTGGAGATCGTTGTCTCTCACCTCGATGGCGAGTTGAACTGGACCGTCCGGGACGGCGACGCCGCTGCCGACCGGATAGGTCAACCGACCGTTCGGAAAATCGCCCGGACAGGAGAGTATGGTGAGGACGCGTCCGAGGGTTTCGTGCCGTGTGACGCCGAGGGCATGGAACTTGTGCCGGTTGTAATAATGGGTCAGCCCCGCGACCTGCTGATAGGTATCGGGAGCGAAATCGACGACGGCTTCTGCACGGAAGGAATGATGTTCCTGCCGCCGCGCCACCAGCGCCTGCTCGAACCAGCTGCCGATGCTCTCGCGGCCGAAGAGCCGGAGATGCCCGGTCCGGGCGGCTAACGAGAATATCCGCTCCGGTATCGGAGTGCGCAGCCACTGGAACTCCGGCGGAAGCACCTGCTCGTCGAAGTCCGTTTCAAAGAGGACGCGCTCAGCGACGGTTCCCGCGGCTCCCGGCGCGGGAACCGTCACCTCGGGAACCGGACCGCCATTTTCGAGATAGAGCCATCCGTCCTCCCGCCAGACGCATTTCTGCAGTGCAGTCTCGCGGCCGAGCGTGCAGCGTCGCTGCGGCGGCAGCGGCCGGCCGCAAAGATGCGTATGATAGGCTTGGCCGTCCGGTGTCTCGACATATTGCCCGTGCCCCGCGCGCTGCAGAGCTGCCTCCGGGTGATCCTTGGAGGTGATGAGATGAACATTCGGGTGCATCTCGTAAGGTCCGTCGATCGTACGCGACCGCGCCATCCCAACGGCGTGGTCGTAACCCGTTCCCCCCTCGGCGACCGTCAGGTAATACCAACCGTCGCGTTTGAAGAGATGCGGCCCTTCGACAAGGCCGAGCGGGCTGCCGGCGAAGATGTTCTTCACCGGGCCCACGAGCTTGCGGGTCCGCTCGTCCCATTCCTGCAGCAGGATACCGTCGAAAGCGGGGCTCTTGGGCGAGCCGCCGAAGCTTTCGGAGCGGTGGTTCCACTGCATGTTGAGAAACCATTTTCGGCCATCGTCGCCATGGAAGAGCGACGGATCGAAGCCCGACGAATTGATATAGACCGGATCTGACCAGGTGGCCTCCACCGCTTCCGCCGTCACGATGTAGTTGTGGGCATCCTTGAAGTTGCCGTCCAGCCGTTTGACGTCGGTATAGACGAGCCAGAACAGCCCGTCGCAATAGGAAAGGCACGGAGCCCATACGCCGCAGCTGTCGGGATTGCCGCGCATGTCGAGCTGACTTGCGCGTTCGAGCGGACGGCGCACGAGCCGCCAGTTCACGAGATCGCGCGAATGGTGAATCTGCACGCCGGGGTACCATTCGAATGTCGAGGTCGCGATGTAATAGTCTTCGCCGACCCGACAGATGGATGGGTCCGGATTGAAACCGGGCAGGATCGGGTTCCGGATCGTCGCGGTCATCTCTTGCATCTCCCTCTTCGCGGTGCCGCATCCAGCCCCATGCTCACCGTCTTTTCAAGACCTTTCACGCAGCGCTCCCAAACCGGCGATCCGGCAGATCGACAAACCTCGAATCGCCAGAAATCCCCTGCGCGGGCTCCATTTTCCACGAAAGCTGCGGCGGAACATCGGCGGGAATCGCGCCTGCCTGCCTAAGTTTTGATCATTCGCCGGCAGTCGGTATTCGACTTTCGTCTGAGACCCCGCCCCTATCCCGGAAAATCGACCATCGCACTTGAAAGCAGGCTTGAAATGGGCACTCTGCCTGTGCTTGGCAAAAAAACAAAAAACTATTGCGGGGAGGAACTCGATGAAACCGTTACTCGGCTTCAGCCGATTGATCGACGCCATTACCGAAAAGATCGGCAAGGCGGTCTCTTGGCTTATTCTGTTGGCCGTGCTCGTGAGCGCCGCCAACGCCGTTATCCGAAAAGTGTTCAACATGTCGTCCAATGCATGGCTGGAGGCGCAGTGGTATCTCTTCGGCGCGGCCTTCATGTTCGCTGCGGCCTACACGCTGAGCCAGAACGAGCACATCCGCATCGACGTCGTCTACGGAATGTTTTCGCGCCGCGTGCAGCACTGGATCGACCTTTTCGGGCACGTCTTCTTCCTGATGCCCTTCGTGCTTCTCATGCTCTATTATCTCGTGCCGTATGTACACATGTCCTATGTCTCGGGAGAACTTTCCTCGAGCGCCGGCGGGCTCATCATCTGGCCGGCGAAGGCGATCCTGCTGATCGGCTTCGTGCTTCTCGCGCTGCAGGGCGTTTCGGAAATCATCAAAAAAGTCGCCATCATGACCGGGAACATGGATGATCCGACGCCTTACGTCCCAGCCCATGCTCCGCTCGATGACGCCGTGGCGCCGGAGGCCCGTTCATGATCGAGTTCGTCGCTGAAAACCTGGCGCCGATCATGTTCGTGTCGCTGATCGTGTTCCTTCTGCTTGGATATCCGGTTGCCTTCTCGCTCGCCGCCAACGGTCTCCTGTTCTTCATCATCGGCGTCGAACTCGCGCCCTTGTCCGACTCCATCAATCTTTCCTGGCCACTGCTCAACGCACTGCCGGAACGGTTCTGGGGCGTCATGTCGAATGACACGCTCCTCGCCATTCCCTTCTTCACCTTCATGGGCATAGTGCTCGAACGGTCGGGCATGGCCGAAGACCTTCTCGACACGATCGGCCAGCTCTTCGGTCCTGTGCGAGGGGGACTTGCCTACGCGGTCATCTTCGTCGGCGCGCTGCTTGCGGCGACCACCGGCGTCGTTGCGGCTTCGGTCATCGCGATGGGCCTGATCTCGCTGCCGATCATGCTGCGCTACGGCTATGACCGGCGCATTGCCTCCGGCGTCATTGCCGCCTCCGGCACGCTCGCGCAGATCATTCCGCCGTCGCTCGTGCTGATCGTTCTTGCCGACCAGCTCGGCCGCTCGGTCGGCGACATGTATGCCGGCGCCCTCATCCCCGGCCTCATTCTGACCGGGCTCTATATGGGCTACATCCTGCTGATGACCTTCGTGAAGCGGCACTCCATGCCGGCGCTGCCTCTGGAAGCGCGCACGCTCGGGTCCGGCGTCACCTCGCTTGTGATCGCGCTCCTGGTCGCCTGCGCGATCGCCTATGCGGCCCACGTCTATCTGTCGCCGACGCAGGCAGAAAACGCAGACATCCTCGGGGCGACGGTGGGCATCCTATTCATCTATCTGGCCGCCCTCGCCGACAGGACGTTGAAGATCAACGCCCTTTCGCGGCTGGCCCAACAGGTGATCATCGTTCTGATCCCGCCGCTGGCCCTGATTTTCCTCGTTCTCGGGACGATTTTCCTGGGAATCGCCACGCCCACCGAAGGCGGAGCCATGGGAGCGGTCGGTGCGCTCGTCATGGCGGCCGCCAAGGGTCGCCTCAACATGGAGGTCGTCCGCGCCGCACTCGCCTCCACGACGAGGCTCTCCGCCTTCGTACTGTTCATCCTGATCGGCGCCCGCGTCTTTTCGCTCACCTTCTACGGCGTCAACGGGCATCTCTGGGTCGAGCATCTGCTGACGGCCTTGCCGGGCGGCGAAATCGGCTTCCTGATCGCCGTCAACGTACTCGTCTTTTTCCTGGCGTTCTTCCTCGATTTCTTCGAACTCGCCTTCATCATCGTGCCGCTGCTCGCACCGGCGGCCGACAAGCTGGGCATCGATCTCATCTGGTTCGGCGTGCTGCTCGGCATCAACATGCAGACGAGCTTCATGCATCCCCCCTTCGGCTTCGCGCTGTTCTACCTGCGTTCCGTGGCAGCCAGGGTGCCCTATCTGGACAGGGTCACCGGCAAGATGATGCAGCCCGTGACGACCGGACAGATCTATTGGGGCGCCGTGCCTTTCGTCTGCATACAGATCGTCATGGTTGCGCTGACCCTCATGTTCCCGCAGATGGTCCTGCATTACAAAGGCAGCGGCGCGGCGGTCGATCCGTCGACGATCAAGATCGAGGTCCCGGGTTTCGGCACCGGCGGCGGCGGTCTTACCCTGCCCGACAATGGCGGCGGCCTGGGTCTTCCCGGCGGCTTGCAGCTGCCAGGCGGCAGCCCGCTCGACGGGGGCGGCCAGCAGCCGGCTCAACCGAATACGGCGCCTCAGCAGAACAACCCGGCCCCCGATCTCAGCGCACCGCCGTCGTTCAACTGAAGTGCGTTCCACAAGCAGGCCGACGGCTTACCATCGGCCGATACGAAGAAGCCACCCAGCAGCGGCTGGGTGGCTTCTTTGTAGGACTTGTCAATTTGGGAGGACGGATCACTCGGCAGCGAATTGCCGGGGGCTGAGCCTGAGAGCGGCTGCGCGGCGATGGCCTTCGAGTCGCTCAGTGGCGCTTTGCCGGACGGCAGCAGGCGCTACGGCCGCAACGCCGCGTTCATCCAACCATTGATGCGTGCAGGTTTTGACGTATGAGCCAACCCAGAGCCCACCCGTATACCGGCCAGCGGCCATGGTCGGAAGGGTGTGATTGGTGCCGCAGCACTTGTCGGAGTAAACCACGCTGGCCAGTTCGCCGATGAAGAGTGAACCGTAGTTGCGGAGCTTCTTGGCGGAGGCCTGCGGATCACGGGTGTGAACCTGAAGATGCTCGGCTGCGATGTAGTCTGAATAGGCAATCATCGCTGCTTCGTCTTCACAGACGGTGATCTCCCCATAATCCTTCCAGGCAACCGACGCGACATCGGCGGTCGAGAGGTCCTGCAACTGCTTTTCGACTTCGACCAGCGTCGCTTCCGCAAGCTTGCGGTCGGTCGTGATCAGACCGACGCGAGTGCGAACATCGTGTTCCGCCTGAGCGAGTAGATCGGTCGCGATCATAGCAGCATTGCCGGTTTCGTCAGCGACGATGAAGATTTCGCTCGGGCCGGCAAGCTGGTCGATGCCGACCTGACCGAACACCTGGCGCTTGGCTTCGTTGACGAATGCGTTGCCGGGGCCGACGATCTTGTCGACCGCCGGGATCGACTCGGTGCCCGATGCCATTGCTGCGATTGCCTGGGCTCCGCCTACACGGAAGATGCGGTCGGCACCCGACAGATGGCAGCCCGCGATCATTGCCGGATGTGCATTCGGCGGGAGGCAGGCAATTACCTGGTCGCAGCCGGCGACTTTAGCCGGTACGATGGTCATGACCGGAGCCGACAGGAGAGGATACCGACCGCCAGGCACATAGCAGCCCACGACCTCGATCGGAATAACGCGGTGGCCGAGGTGCAGACCCGGCAGCGTCTCGATTTCGAGCGGGAGGATGGTCTTGAGCTGAGCCTGGGCGAAGGCGCGGACGTTCGCAATGGCGAATTCGGTATCTTCCCGGGTCTGTGGGTCGAGTTCTGCTACAGCCTTCAGCCTCTCTTCTTCGCTTACTTCGAACTTTTCGAGCTCCACTTTATCGAAGGCAGCGGAGTATTCGCGAACAGCGGCGTCACCACGCTCACGAACATTTGCGATGATTTCCTTGACCGTCTTCTCGACCGGAGCCGTGTCGGAGACTGCGTCACGGGTAGGCTTCTTGATCTGTGTGAACCTGTCTTTCAATGCAGCGAGACGCGATGTCATTAAAATCTCCTGTGTACGGTGATGGCACAGCATCGTGGAACCGAGGGGGACGGGCAATTGCCCGCAAACCACCTGTTCAGTATTCTCACCACTTCGCGCGAGGGACGATCTGCCGACGTAGGAAGCTCACACCGGGAGTGCCACGCTTGGGAGAACCGATCAGATGAAGGAATCGACGAATGCCGAAAATCGGAAGCAAACTTCGTGAACTGCGCCGGAGGCGAGACTTGGGCGTCAGAGAACTGGCTGCGCGGTCAGGCATTTCGCATTCTACGATCTCATTGATCGAGCGAGACCGAATGAGTCCCTCGATCGACACGCTCGGCGCGGTCCTCGACGCCTTGGGCACGACGTTGCCCGGTTTCTTTTCCGACCTGCAATCGAGCCTTCCATATACGCCGTTCTATTCCTCGGCCGACCTAATCGAGATTGGAAAGGCCGACACGATTTCCTACCGCGTCATTGGCCTCGACCACCCGAACAGGCAGATGCTTATGCTCCATGAACGCTACGCGATCGGCGCGGATACCGGCGAGGAATTCACCCATGCGGCACAGGAGGCCGGCGTGGTTCTGTCGGGAGCGGTCGAGGTGACGGTGGGCAACCAGAAGCGTATCTTGGGCCCTGGCGACGGCTACTATTTCGATAGTCGGCTTCCCCATCGCTTCCGCAACGTCCACGAGGGTCAAAGCGAAATAGTGAGCGCGATTACGCCGCCGACCTATTGACGAGGAGGTCACTCGATCCGAGTGGTGAGAATAGTGACCAGAGCGGTTAATCCCCTTCCCAAAGGCCTGAAAACTGCTTCCAGCGGTGGTGCTGCGCGTCGGTATGCAGTTGATGTTCGCCCAGATCGCGTGAGCTGGATCGGCGCATTTTCATGAAAGGCCGCCGCGGAATACTGCGCTGCCCCTCACCCTAGCCCTCTCCCCGCAAACGGGGAGAGGGGACGCCGTTTTCGTTCCGCGTCAGCCGCAATGGTCCAAAGGCGGGCGGGACTCGTCCCCTCTCCCCGCAAGCGGGGAGAGGGTTAGGGTGAGGGGCAGGCCTAGTACTCAACCGAAGCAGGAAGTCTTCATCCGCCTACTTCGGAGCGCAGCTTCAGATCTTGCCGTTGCGCTGCTGGATCATCATGAAGGTGTCGTAGTTGTATTCCGCGATCTGTGCGTTGAGGAAGTACTCGGCACGGAACGCTTTGATCGATTCCCAGATCTTCTTGAATGGCGCGTTCGACGCTTCCATTTCCGCGTAAACCTTGTTGGACTCGTCGAAGCAGGCCGACAGGATTTCCGGGCTGAACGGGCTCAGCTTTGCCCCCGCCGCGACGAGCCGCTTGATTGCCGATGGGTTCAGATAATCGTACTTCTGCAGCATGTTCGCGTCGGTCGCCTGGCAGGCCGTCCGCAGGAGCGACTGATAGGACTTCGGCAGGCCGTCGAAGGCTGCCTTGTTGAACATGGCATGCACGGTCGGGCCGCCTTCCCACCAGCCGGGATAGTAGTAATAGGGCGCGACCTTGTAGAAGCCGAGCTTCTCGTCGTCATAGGGACCGACCCATTCGGCCGCGTCGATCGTGCCTTTTTCGAGCGCCGGATAGATATCGCCGCCGGCGAGCTGCTGCGGGACGACGCCGAGGCGTTCCATGACCTTGCCGGCGAAACCGCCGACGCGCATCTTCAGGCCCTTCATGTCGGCAACGGTCTTGATTTCCTTGCGGAACCAGCCGCCCATCTGGACGCCGGTGTTGCCGCCCGGGAAGCCGACGAGGCCCTGGGCTCCGAGAAACTCGTTGAAGAGGTCGATGCCGCCGCCATGATAGTGCCAGGCGTTCATGCCGCGAGCATTGAGTGCGAATGGCACGGCTGCACCGAGCGCCCAGGTCGGATCCTTACCCCAGTAGTAATAGGCAACCGTGTGGCACGCTTCGACGGTACCGGCAGCGGCCGCATCCGCTGCCTGCAGGCCCGGGACGATTTCGCCGGCGGCGAAGACCTGGATCTGGAAATTCCCGTCGGTGGCTTCGGACACGTATTTCGACAGAACTTCCGCACCGCCATAGATGGTATCCAGCGATTTCGGGAAGGACGACGTCAAGCGCCAGGTGACCTTCGGATTGGTCTGCGCAATGGCCGGCGCAGCCAGCGCCGATGCAGCAGCCGCACCCAGGCCGCCGATGCTCGCATGTTTGATGAATGAACGGCGATCCATGGTTCCTCCCTGTTCCCGCCATGAGCAGTCCGGCACGGATCGGCCGCGCCGCTGCCCATCGAGCCCCCGCCCGCCCATCCGGGACGTCGCAGGGTCTCTTTCCTCCTCGTTATTGCCGACAACGTCGAAGCCCGCGAAGGCTTCGCGCAGCGCGGCACACGTGCACCATACAGAATCGATAATGCATGTCCAGCGACCGTGTTGCGGCGTCTTCTTCGACTTTTGTATAAGACGCCGCAAGCGGTTGAAAATTGCCCAAAATCGAGGCAAATCAATGCATTCGAGCCGTTCAGAGCTCGGCCGACTTGGCCCAGAGATTGACGTCGGCCTCGCGTGCGTAAAGGTCGATCTCGCTCAGTTCCTCTGATGTGAAGCTGTCGTTTTCCAGCGCCTTGACGCAATCGACGATCTGTGCGGAACGGCTGGCGCCGATCAGCGCCGAAGTGATGCGGCCGCCGCGCAGCACCCAGGCGAGTGCCATCTGGGCGAGCGTCTGGCCGCGCCGTTCGGCGATGGCGTTCAGCTTGCGGATATTGTCGATGATCCCAGGACGAATGAAGTCCTTCTTGAGGAAGTGGTTCTGCGCGGCACGGCTGTCCTCGGGAATACCGTTCAGGTACTTCGTCGTCAGCATGCCTTGGGCGAGCGGCGAAAAGACGATCGAGCCGATGCCGAGTTCCTCCAGCGCGTCGACGAGGCCGTCATCCTCGACCCAACGATTGAGCATCGAATAGCTCGGCTGGTGGATGAGACAGGGCGTGCCCATTTCCTTCAGGATCGCCGCCGCCTCGCGGGTACGTTGCGAGTTATAGGACGAGATACCGACATAGAGCGCACGCCCCGAGCGGACGATGTGATCGAGCGCTCCACAAGTCTCTTCGAGAGGCGTTTCCGGATCGAAGCGGTGGGAGTAGAAGATGTCGACATAATCGAGCCCCATGCGTTTGAGGCTCTGGTCGCAAGAGGCGACGAGATATTTCCGGCTGCCCCACTCGCCATAGGGGCCGGGCCACATGTCATAACCCGCCTTGGACGAGATGATGAGTTCGTCGCGCAGGCCGGCGAAATCGCTGCGCATGATCTCGCCGAAGGCGATTTCGGCGGAGCCGGGCGGCGGACCGTAATTATTGGCCAGGTCAAAATGGGTGATGCCGAGATCGAAGGCCGTGCGACACATGTCCACCTTGCGCTCATGCGGCGTGTCGTCACCGAAATTGTGCCAAAGACCCAGCGAAATCGCCGGCAGCTTCAAGCCGCTCCTGCCGCAGCGATTGTATTTCATCGTCTCGTATCGGTTTTCCGCCGGTTGCCAGGCCATGACTTATGTTCCTTCGTTCACTTCGGTGGCCTTGATACCCCTCCCCAACCCCTCCCCACAAGGGGGAGGCATCGCGGCATCCTCCGTACATGACCCGGCAACTTGCTGGACCGCTGCTTGGGCGTGACGGTGCATGGATTGGGGAGGTTCTATCGTTAACGCAACAACGCCCGCGCCTCTTCAATACCGAGCGCCGCCGGCTGGGTGCAGGTGGTCGACAGGGTGACGAAGCTCCCCTCCTCGCCGGATTTCAGGATCGACACCATCACGTCGACACCGTGCAGCGTGCGTTCCAGCGAGCAGCGGGCATCGCGCCCCTTGAGGATTGCGTCCGCCATATCCGCGAGCCCCGCCGCGCGGTAATTGGCGATCGGGCCCAGCGGATGGTCCCAGTTGTTGACGGCGAAGGGGTGCTCCCACATATCGAGTGGCTGGATGTCCTTATTCCGCCCGCTCGCCTCGACCGTGCCGCCGAAGAAATTCGGATCCGGTACGAAGAGCGAGCCTTCGGTGCCATAAAGCTCCATATTCGCATGACGATGCGCCCAGACATCCCAGCTTGCCGAAAGCGTGATGGTGGCGCCGTTGTGGAACTCGAGCAGGGCATGAATGTTGGTGGGCGTCTTGACCGGGATAACCTCCCCGTTTCGGGGTTCGCTGGTGATGGTCCGCGTCGTGCTTGCCATGGAGGAGAGTGCGCCTACCCGTTTCACCGGTCCGATCAGGTTGATCAGGTTTGCAATATAATAGGGTCCGAGGTCGAGCACCGGCCCGCCGCCCGGCAGGAAAAAGAAGTCCGGGTTCGGATGCCACATCTCCATACCCGGGCTCATGACGTGGCAGGTGCCGGAGGTGACCTGCCCAATCTTGCCGGCGTCGATATAGGCGCGGGCAAGCTGATGGGCCCCACCCAGGAAAGTGTCCGGTGCGCAGCCGACAGTCAGCCCCTTCCCCGTGGCGATTTTCCTGAGCTCTTCGCCCTGCTCCAGCGAAAGCACCAGCGGCTTCTCGGAGTAGACATGCTTGCCGGCTTCCAGAATGGCTTTCGAGACCGGGAAGTGCGCTTCCGGGATCGTCAGATTGACGACGATGTCAACTTCCGGATTGGCGAGCAGCGCATCGATGCTCTGCGCCGTGACGTCGAATTCGGCGCCCCGTGCTTCCGCCGCCGCCGGATTGATGTCGGCACATGCGGCGATCCGAATGCCCCTGAACAGGGGGGCGAGCTTGAAGTAGGTCGTGGAAATATTGCCGCATCCGATGATGCCGACACCAAGTTCTTTTGTCATGGGACTTATCCGTCGATCAGTAGGATTGAATCGAAGCCAGCGAGCGCTTGGCGAAACGCCTGAAGTCGCTGGGATTGTCGTGTTCGGCGACGAAATATTTGACCGAGGTTCTCGAAAGAGCCTGGATCAGCGCCTTCCAGTCGAGCGTTCCCTCCCCGACGTCGGCCCACCCATCCTCGTCCGCCTTTTCGCCCTTGGGCGCGATGTCCTTGACGTGGACCGCCGTGATGCGGGTTGGATATTTCGAGATCCAGGCGAACGGGTCTGCCCCGCCCCGCACGATCCAGGCGATATCCGCCTCCCAGGAAAGATCCGGGCCGCCGGCGAAAATCTGGTCGAGCGGCACCGAGCCGTCGGCGAGTGCATGGAACTCGAAGTCGTGATTGTGCCAGCCGAAGTCGAGCCCCGCATCGCGGAACGGCTTGCCGGCCGTCTGCAGTCGTGCCCCGAAGGCTCGCCATCCGCCCGCATCGATCGGGCGCTGGTCCGGCATCAGGTAAGGGCAATAAATAGCGCGAATGCCGAGCGCCTCGGCGATCTCAAGCACGCGAGGGGCGTTGCTCTCCAGCATATCAAGGCCGAAATGCGCGGTCGGCATGGAAAGACCGTTGCGATCGAGCCCGGCCTTGAAATCGGCGATCTCCGCGTCCGAGAGGGCCGCGTAAAGGGCTCCGTAACCTTCCACCTGTGTGTAGCCGGCAGAGCCGATAGCAGAGAGGACTTCGGCAAAGGGCGGGAAATTGCGGGCGCTGTAGAGCTGGAAGCTGACGTCTTTCATCGAAATCTCCTGGTGGTTTCGTTGGAACGGTTGCTTGGGAGTGCGCGTAAAAAGGGGCTCACCCTTTTCCCTGGCAGGATTCGAGATCGTAGGCGCTGAAGCGTGGGCTCACGCCCGCATCCACCGGCAGCCTTGGCGTGAAGCGGATCGATTTCGTCTCGCCGGCGGTCAGATCGAAGGCATTGTCGGAATAGCGTCCCTCGATATCGGCCTCGAGCATGACGTGCAGCGCCAGCCCGGCCGCCGTTACGGCGACATCGAAGGAACCGTCAGGCCGAGGCACCGCCTCGATAGTCAGGCCGGAAGGCACGAGATCGAGGGCTTTATAGGTACCGTGGACATAGTGTCCCTGGCCCGTTGCCCCGTTCGAAGCGTCGAAAGACCAGAAGAGCAGCGTGTCGGGTGGAATGTCCTTGGCGGCAACGGTCACGAGTGTCGACGCGCGATCGGCTGGGCACGTCCCCGCGGCAGAGAGCAGCCGCTGTCGTTTGCCGTCTAGCGAAACCAGGAACGCCTGCAACTCCACCGTCACCGGCCCGGCCGTGTCGTTCACCATCGAGAAGGCGATCTCCCGCCCGTCGGCGGAGGGAATTGCGGCTACGGCAACCGGCTGAAAGAAGCGGCGAGCCATGTAGTGCATCGCCTTCCAATGTCCGCCATAGTCGAGGCTCGACCAGGACGCGACCGGCCAGGTGTCGTTGAGCTGCCAATAGAGCGTGCCCATGCAATGGGGCTTCAGCGACCGCCAGTAGTCGACGGCCGTCCGGATCGCCAGGCCCTGCTGGATCTGGCTCAGATAAACGAAGCTCGGAAAATCCTTGGGGAACCGGAAGTAGCGAAACATCGTGCCGGCAATGCGTTCGTTGCCGCCGGCATTCTTCTGGTGTGCCTCCATCACCGGCGAGGCGATGTTGAGGTCATGGGCTTCGGCGAACTGCCGGATGACCGGCATCGAGGTGTAGGACTGGAATCCGAATTCCGAGCAGAAGCGCGGCCGCACCGTCCGGTAATTGTCGAAGGATTTATTCTCGTGCCAGACGGACCAGTAGTGCATGTCGCCCGCGCCGTCGGCGTGCCAGGCGTCGCCGAAATCGAGGAAGCCGACGGAGGGGCTGGACGGCCACCAGATCGCTTCCGGGCAGGCCTGCTTCATTGCCGCTTCGATCGTCCGGTTCAGGCGATCGTAGGAGACGAGATAGCGGTCGCGATCGCTCCGGCTCTCCTCGAACCAGGTAAGCGCGCCGACAAGCTCGTTGTCGCCGCACCAGAGCGCGAGCGACGGATGGGTCGAAAGCCGCCTGACCTGATAGTCCACTTCGGCCGCAACGTTCTCCAGGAAATCCGGCGTCGACGGGTAGAGATTGCAGGCGAACATGAAATCCTGCCAGACGAGGAGACCGAGCCGGTCGCAAAGATCGTAGAACCAGTCGGGTTCATAGAAGCCGCCGCCCCACACGCGGATCATGTTCATATTCGCGTCGACTGCCGAGCGGAGAAGGTCCTCGACACTTTCGGGCGTGACGCGCGACATCAGAGCATCCGCCGGTATCCAGTTGGCCCCGCGGCAGAATATCTCGCGGCCGTTTACCCGGAAGGCGAAGCGGCTCCCCGCCTCGTCCTTATCGTTGACGAGCTCGATCGTGCGAAAACCGATCTGACGCGTGACGGTTTCGCCAGGCACCTCCACCTTGAGCGTCGAGAACGCCTGGTCGCCGCTGCCGGCCGGCCACCAGCGCCTGGGCTCCTGCACCGTGAAGACATGGGTAAGGCGCGTTTCCCCGGCGCCAACCGCGCAATCCAGCCGTTCGCGCACGCCGTCGAGCGTGAAATGGACCGGCACGATACCGGGGTCACGGGCGAAAAGCTGGACCGTCACCTGCAGATCGACGGAGCCGTCCTCCAGCCACATCTGGCGCGTGGTGACATGCTCGATGCGCGCCGTCTCCAGCCGGCAGAGCGCCAGCGAGCCGTAGACCCCAAGCGGCGCGATGGCGATATTCCAATCCCAGCCGAAGTGGCATTGCGGCTTGCGCAGCATGTTGCCGTTGGCGATCGGCGAATTGCCGTCATGGTAGGGAACGTAGAAGGGTTGCGCCGCCTGCCGCCGCGCTCCCTCGGCAATTGCCGAATGGAGCACGATGCGAATGCGGTTCTCGCCGGCGACGATCGCGTGCGATACGTCAGGCCGATAACGGCGGAAACAATTCTCGGGCTGCGATACGAGTTCATCGTTGACGTAGACTGAGGCGACGGTGTCGATGCTTTCGAAGTCGAGATACCATCCCCCGTTCAGATCGCCGGCATCGATGACGACGGTGCGCTCGAGCACCCAGTCTTTCCGGGCGACCCACTGGATATCGGCCTCGTTTCGGCCGCGATAGGGATCGGCGATGATGCCGGCTCGCTGCAACGCGCTGTGCACGTCGCCCGGCAGCGCGATCGTCAGGGCGTGGCTGTTGTCGGCGGCGGCAAGCAGCCAATCGCCGGAAAGGTCGATACGGATGGAATCGCGGGTAGGAGTCTCGGAAGGCATTTCCATGGTCCATTCGTGCACCGGGCGGCCTGCACGGCGCCGTTTCATTGATGCGGACCGAGCTTGTATCCCGGTCCGTTTCGCGACTTGTCAGAGGCGGTTTTCACTCTCGGCGTCGAAGATCGACGCGACGCCCATGTCGAAGGAAAGGCGCACGGTGCTGCCCGGCGGGTAGCGCCTCTGGCCCGCAATCCGCACCGACATCGATTGACCGGCAAATGTCAGCCATAGGAGGTTGTCAGCCCCCATCGGCTCCTCGATGTCGACGACCGCCTGGTGCGCCGGCTCGCCGCCGCTCGACTCATCGACCTTCACGTGCTCCGGCCGCAGACCGAGAACGACCTTCTGGCCGGGCTGCAGCCTGGTGTGCGCCGGATAGTCGGTCACGTCGAAGGCGGTGCCGCCGACCCGAACGAAGCTGCGTCCGTCCTTTGCCTCCACCTCGCCGCGGAAGAAATTCATCGACGGCGAGCCGATGAAGCCGGCGACGAAGAGGTTCTCCGGGGCGTTATAGATCGTCATCGGATCGGCGAGTTGCTGGATCACGCCGCTTTTCATGACGGCGATCCGGTCAGCCAGCGTCAGTGCTTCGATCTGGTCATGGGTGACGTAGATCATCGTATTTTTCAGCGACTGGTGCAGGCGCTTGATCTCCACACGCAGTTCGGAGCGCAGTTTTGCGTCGAGGTTCGACAGCGGCTCGTCGAAAAGGAAGACGTCGACATCGCGCACCAGCGCCCGGCCGATCGCCACACGCTGCCGCTGGCCGCCGGAGAGCTCCGAGGGTTTGCGCTTGAGCAGCGGCTGGATCTGCAGGATTTCCGAGGCCCGCTTCACGCGCTTGTCGATTTCGGCCGGCGGGATCTTGGCGACCTTCAAGCCGAAGGAGAGATTCTTCTCGACGGTCATCTGCGGATAGAGCGCATAGGACTGGAACACCATACCGATGCCGCGGTCCTTGGGCTCCTCCCAGGTGACGTTGCGGTCCTTGATGAAGATCTGCCCGTCGGAAACGTCGAGCAGTCCGGCAATGCAATTGAGCAGCGTGGACTTGCCGCACCCGGAAGAGCCGAGCAGGACGAGGAACTCCCCGTGATCGATGTCGAGATTGAGCCTGTCGAGCACGGTGACGGCGCCGAAGTTCAACGACAGGTCCCTGACAGATACGCTTGTCATGCTTGCTTATCCTTTCACTGCGCCGGCTGCGATGCCGCGGACGAACAGGCGACCGGAGACGAAGTAGACCGTCAACGGCACGAGGCCGGTCAGGATCGTGGCCGCCATGTTGACGTTGTATTCCTTCACGCCCTGAACCGAGTTGACGATGTTGTTGAGCTGGACCGTCATCGGGTAGTATTCCGGCCGGGTGAAGACCACACCGAAAAGGAAGTCGTTCCAGATCCCGGTCACCTGGAGGATCATCGCAACCACGAAGATCGGCAGTGACATCGGCAACATGATCTTGAAATAGATCGTCCAGAAGCCTGCGCCGTCGACGCGTGCGGCTTTGAAGAGTTCCTCCGGCAGCCCGGCGAAATAATTGCGAAACAGGAGGGTCAGGATCGGCATGCCGAAAATCGTGTGCACGATGATCAGGCCGGTCAGCGTCCCATAGACGCCCATTTCTCTGAGCACGATCACGATCGGATAGATCATCACCTGGTAAGGGATGAAGGCGCCGACGATGAGGATGGTGAAGAACAGATCGGCGCCCTTGAAGCGCCAGTTGGCGAGCGCGTAGCCGTTCACGGAGGCGATTGCGATTGAGATGATCACGGACGGCACGGTGATGCGCACCGAATTCCAGAATCCGCGGGAAAGTCCGTCGCAATTGAGCCCGGTGCAGGCCTCCGCCCAGGCTTTCACCCAGGGCTCGAAAGTGATCTCGAGCGGCGGAGCGAAGATGTTGCCGACGCGGATCTCGGGCATCCCCTTGAGCGACGTCACGATCATTACGTAGAGCGGCAGCAGATAGTATAGCGCTACCAGGATCAAAGTGCCGTAAACGATCATGTTGCGGCGGGAGAGCGTTCTGCGGGGCTTTCTGCCGCGAGGGCCGGCCACGGAACCGCCGGAGGCAGCCGCGTGAGCCGCGGCCATGCTGTGATTGGCGATGTTATCCACGCTTGCGGCCTCCTCCGAACTCCAGATATGCCCACGGCACGATGATGATCGCGACAGTCACGAGCATCATGGTGGAGGCGGCAAAGCCCTGGCCCAGGTTCTGCGCCTGGAACATGTAGTCGTAGACGTATTTGGCCGGCACTTCCGAGGCGATCCCCGGGCCGCCGCTCGTCTGCGCCACGACGAGGTCGTAGACCTTGACGATGCCGCTCGCGATGATCACCAGGGTGGTGATGAAGACGCCGCGCATCATTGGGATGATGATCATCACATAGGTCTTCCACATCGGGATGCCGTCGACCCGCGCCGCTTTCCAGATGTCCTCGTCGATCCCTCGCAACCCGGCGAGCATCAGGCACATGACGAGGCCCGTCCCCTGCCACAGTGCGGCGATGAGAATGCCGTAAATGACGATGTTCGAATTGTAGAGCGGATCGAAGGAGAAGGTCGTCCATCCAAGAGACCTGACGATCGACTGGATTCCGTATTGGGGATTGAGCAGCCATTGCCAGACGAGGCCGGTGACGATGAACGACAGGGCGAACGGATAGAGCATGATCGTCCGGAACGTGTTCTCGAAACGGATCTTCTGGTCCATCAGGGCTGCAAGGACGAAGCCGATCACCAGGCTGAACACCAGGGAGAGGCAACCGAAGACCGCCAGATTCTGGATCGAGACCAGCCAGCGAGGCGCGGCCCACAGCCGCTCATACTGGTCGAAGCCGACGAAGGCGAGCCGCGGCAGGAGCTTGGAATTGGTAAAGGAGTAGACGACCGTCCAGGCCGTGCCGCCCACGAAGATGACCACGGCCGTGAGTATCATCGGGATAGAGGCGATCTTCGCATTCAGGTTTCGCAGCCACTGGTTCGGCCGCGCCGAGCCACGTGTTAGACCTGTCATGTTTCCTCCTCCGGAACTGCAAAAGGTTTTCTTGTGATGGGCACCGCCGGGAATGCGCCGGCGGTAGACGCCCATTGCCGCCCTCGCCCGCCACACCTGCGCCGACAAAAATCAGCGCAGGCGGCACGATTTCACCGTGCTCGAGGCGAGGGAAGATCAACCCCGTCAAAGTGCGGGGCTTGGAGCGCCGCTCTCAATCCGCAGCCGCGATGATGTCGGCGAAGCGCTTCTGCGCATCTTCCGGCGTCATGGAGTGGTTCGCGAAGAACTCGGAGAAGAGGTCCTCTTTCTGCTTCTGGCTGTCGGCCGACAGAAGCTGGTCCGTGCCCTGGATCACATTGCCCTTGGCGAGGATATCGAGTCCCTTCTTCATGCAGTCGTTCGCAGCCGCAAGATCGACGTCCCCGCGCACCGGCAGAGAGCCCTTCTTCAAATTGAAAGCCACCTGCGTTTCCGGCTTGAGCAGGGTCGACGCCAGCACCTCCTGCGCTTTCGACTTTTCCTCGTCCTCCAGAAGCGGGAAGTAGAACGCGTCGCCGCCGGTCGAGATCACCTCGTTAACACCGAGGCCCGGAAGGCAGGTGTAGTCCACGCCCGCTTTCTGACCCGCGAGCTGGAACTCGCCCTGGGCCCAGTCCCCCATGATCTGCCCACCGGCCTTGCCGGTGATGACCATGTTGGTCGCCTGATTCCAGTCCTGGACGTTGGTGCCCTTCGACATGCGGCGGGCGTCATCGGCAGCCTTGAAGACTTTGGCGATTTCAGGCCCGGCGGCCACTTCCTCGTCCTTCTGGGCGAAGACTTTCTCGAAGTTCTCCTTGCCGGCGATCGCGACCATCAGAACGTCGAAGGCGCCCGCCGCCTGCCACGGCTGACCGCCGACGGCGAGCGGTACGATTCCCGCCTTCTCGAGTGCCGGGGCCGCAGCAACGAACTCGTCCCAGTTCTTCGGAACCTCGACGCCGGCCTGTTTGAAGGCGGCATTCGAAAGCCACAGCCACTGCCAAGAGTGGATATTGACCGGCGCGCAATAGATCTTGCCTTCGATCGTGCAGGAGTCGAGCAGGCTCGACGGCTTCACGACTTCCTTCCAATTCTCCTTGGTGGCGATATCGGTGAGATCGCGCATCAGGCCCGCCTGCACCAATTCCTCCGCCTGACGGCCATGGTTGAACTGGGTGGCGGCCATTGGGTCACCGCCGGTTATGCGGCTGATCATGATCGGGCGCGCCGTACCCCCGGAGCCGGCGATCGCGCCGTCGACCCACTTGTTTCCGGTTGCGTCGAAAGCTTTCGCAAGCTCGGCAACCGCGGCCGCTTCACCACCCGAAGTCCACCAATGCGTGACCTCAAGATCGGTCGCGCTGGCAGCGCCGAAGGGCAAGGCGGCGGTTGCGCCCAAAGCGGCAGCTAGAAAACGTAATTTCATGAGTGTCCTCCCTCACTGTAACGTTGCCGTAAAAACTTAGTTCAAAGAATTTGCCCGCGCAACACCTACAACGGGCAATTCTCTACAAATGCAAAAATACAATTTATGATGGCGCCTTCCTGTGGGCAAAGTATCGGCGAAGCGGCTGCTCAGAGGCAAGGAATTGAATGTACTTCGTGTGCTAACTCCTTTAAATTTCCTGGTCTTTTCAGAATCCTCATCTCGGAGGAGTCTTTCATGGCTTCCCATATGCGACATCGACGCCCTCCGCAGCGGGACTCAACCTGAGGGTTGCGCCCTTCGCATCGCAGCAACGAAAATGCTCGACAACGCTACTGTATCGTTACAGATTTCGCGCTGAACAGCGACGTCTATGAATGTGGCCAGCGGTCATAGTTCGTATATAAGGCGGGGCGACGCGGCCTGCGGTTGAACGGTAGTGACGGGGGCCTGGCTTCAGGAGAGCGGATTGGCGTGACGGGCATGGATGGCAAGACGAAGAACAGAGCGACGACGGCAGCGCCGGTCGAAGGCGGCAGACCGACCCTCAAGACGATCGCCTTCATGACCGGGCTCGGTGTCACCACCGTCTCGCGTGCCCTGAAGGATGCTCCGGACATCGGTGCGGAAACCAAGGAGCGCGTCCGCCTGGTAGCAAAACAGATCGGTTATCAGCCCAACCGCGCGGGTGTTCGCCTCAGGACGGGCAAGACGAATGTCATCAGTCTCGTGCTGACGCTGGAGGAAGAGATCATGGGCATCACCAGCCCCATGGTCATCGGCATCACCGAAATTCTCGCCGGCACGCAATACCACCTGGTCGTGACGCCTTACAGTTCGGCCAAGGATCCGCTCGGCCCGATCCGCTACATTCTCGATACCGGCGCGGCGGACGGGGTGATCATTTCCCGAACCGAACCCACCGATCCGCGGGTAACGCTACTGACCGAGCGCCACCTGCCCTTCGCCACCCATGGACGCACCGAGATGGGGCTGATCCATCCCTATCACGACTTCGACAACGAGCGCTTCGCCTACGAGGCGGTCCGAAAGCTCGTCGACCGCGGCAGGCGCAGGCTGGTGCTCCTCGAGCCGCCGCCGAACCTGACCTTCCATTCGCACATGCGCACCGGTTTCGAGAGGGGCGTGAGGGACTTCGGCGCGGAAGCCGTAAGCTTTCACCAGGTCAACATCGACCACAGCCTCGTGGCCATCCGTGATGCATTCGAGAAGCTGATGCGTTCCCCCGATGCCCCCGACGGTGTGGTTTCCGGCAGCGGCTCCGGCGCGATCGCATTGATCGCCGGGATCGAAGCGGCCGGCAAGAGGGTCGGCGAGGACGCCGAGATGGTGTCGAAAGTGCCGAGCGACTTTCTGCGCTGGCTGCGTCCGGAAGTAATGACGATGTATGAGGACATCCGCATTGCCGGGCGCGAGCTCGCCAAGGCTGTGATCGGCCATATCGAAGGCCACCCGCCGGAGACGCTTCAGAGCCTCAGCCAGCCGGAATTCCAGCCGCCGATGGCGAGGTCGCCGAGGTTGTAGGCCTATATGACCCCTGTGCTCGTCACAGGAACCCAGCCGGCCGAAAACCTTGAGCCAGGCTTCCGCGCCGATCCAGCAGGGCTCAAATCCCCGCGGCCGGCCAGTACTTGTCGTCGGTAAAATCGCTTGGGATGGGATTGAGCTGCTCGAGCTTTCCGGCGACGAAATCGATCTGCATCTTCAGGTACTGGATAGGCCCCGGGATAGGCGCACCGGTTGCCAGGCTCCGCACCCGCCACTGCTCATAGCCCGGTGCCTTTATGCGTCTCTCCGCCTCGTCGCGGATGGTCGTCGATTCGGCCGCCGTGACCGCAGCCGCCTTGCCCCCTTCGATCACTGTGAATTTCATGCCTGCCTTCTCGAATGGCTCCCTTATTGAGATCTTAAACGCCGGGGCTTGCCTGGACTTGTCGTAAGGGGGCGGCCCAGCCGCCCCTCTAAACTCATGCAAGTTCAAGTGTTCAGACCGCTGCCCCACGGACCGTGATGGCTGTCTGCGCCATCGACACGGTCGAAGCCGTGAGCGCCGAAGAAGTCGCGCTGCGCCTGGATGACGTTGGCCGTGCCGCGGCCGCGGCGGTAGCTGTCGAAATAGCCGAGCGCCGAGGCCAGCGCGGGCACCGGCAGACCGCCGAGGACGGCCGTCGAAACCACCCGACGCAATGCACCGTCGCTCTCCTTGACCATGGCGGCGAAAGCGGGCGTGACGATCAGGTTCGCCGCATCCGGTGCCTTGGTGAAGGCGGTGGTGATCTCGTCGAGGAACTGCGAGCGGATGATGCAGCCGGCGCGCCAGATCTTCGCGATCGTCGGCATCGGCAGGTTCCACCCGAACTCCTTCGATGCCGCCGCCATTACCGCGAATCCTTGCGCGTAGGCGCCGATCTTGGCGGCGAGCAGCGCGTTCTCGAGGTCCTTGATGAAAGCGTCCCTGTCGGCCACCTTGATGTCGCCGACCGGCGGCAGACCGAGAACCTTCTCGGCGGCTTCCCGCTCTTCCTTCGCCGAGGAGATGCTGCGGGCTGCGACCGCCGCTTCGATTGCCGTCGCCGGCACGCCCATGTTCTGCGCCTCGATCACCGACCATTTGCCGGTGCCCTTTTGACCGGCCTTGTCGAGGATCATATCGACGATGGGATTGCCGGTCAGCGGATCGGCGGCCTTCAAGACCTTCTCGGTGATTTCGATCAGGTAGGAGTTGAGCCGACCCCTGTTCCAGGCACCGAAGACCTCGCCGATCTCCTGTGCCGTCATCTTCAACCCGTCACGCAGGATGCCGTAAATCTCGGCGATCATCTGCATATCGGCATATTCGATGCCGTTGTGGATCGTCTTGACGAAGTGCCCCGCACCGTTCTCGCCCAGCCAGGCGACGCAGGGATCGCTATCATATTTCGCAGCGATCGAGGTCAGAACCTTCTCGACGCGACGATAGGATTCTTCCGTGCCGCCGACCATGATCGAGGGCCCGTGGCGCGCGCCTTCCTCGCCGCCGGAGACGCCCATACCGATGAAGGTAAGGCCCGAGTCCTTCAGCACATCGAAACGGCGCATCGTGTCGCGGAAATTGGCGTTGCCCGCATCGATCATGATGTCGCCCCTGGCGAGATGGGACTTCAGGGCCTCCATCTGCTGGTCGACCGGATCGCCGGCCTTGATCATGATGATGATCGGACGGGGCGGGCGGATGGCGGCGACGAACTCCTCGATCGTCTCGCATGGAACGATCTGGTCCTTCAGTGCGCCGGCCTCAGCGTAGAATTTGCGTGTCGCGTCGACCGTGCGGTTGAAAACGGCGATCCTGTTGCCTTTTTCAGCGATGTTGAGCGCCAGGTTCGAGCCCATGACTCCGAGACCGATTAGGCCGATTTCCGCCTGTGACACGTGATTGCCTCCATTGGACAGGAGAGCCAGTCACGGGGGCGCAATCGCGCGCGTACCGGCCCTTCGAATTGATTTGCGCGTGTCTGCCGCCCCCGAGGAAATCAGGGACCGGACGGCACGCGGCGGCGGAGGCTGTTTTGGCATTCAAATCGATTTACGACAAGCCGTTCCTGTCAAAATCAAACCTTTTCCGAGCCCTGCTCCACCCCTGGAACACGCGCCGGGAGGCACCCTCGACGTCCTCCTTCTGAATGCGTCCGAAGCGAATCCACGGGATATATCGCCTCCTGCACCGTGTTCCGCCCGATCCGGCGCCGCAGAGCCTTGATCTCAGTCGAGTTTGCGCCCTAATGCCGCAGAACACCTCCGAATCTCCCCATGCGACGGGAACGGGGAGCCGGCGCGCAACCTCCAATGCAATAGGAGCGAGGACCGTATGGACACGATCATCGGCTTTCTGAACACGATCTTCTGGGGCTATGTGCTCATCTATGGTCTGCTTGCGGTCGGCCTCTATTTCACGGTCCGGCTCGGCTTTCCCCAAATTGTGCATTTCTCCGAAATGTTCCGGGTCTTAAGCCGCGGCGGCAGCAAGGATGCGGCCGGGATCAGCCCCTTCCAGGCGCTTATGGTCAGTCTCGCCTCCCGTGTCGGAACCGGTAATCTCGCTGGCGTGGCGGTCGCTCTCTATCTCGGCGGACCCGGCGCGACCTTCTGGATGTGGATCGTCGCGTTCGTCGGCATGGCGACCGCCTATGCCGAGAGCGCGCTGGCTCAGCTATACAAGATCCGCAACGAGGACGGGCAATACCGCGGCGGCCCGGCTTTCTATATCGCTCGCGGCCTCAATGCGCCCTGGGCGGCAACGATCTTCTCGGCCTGCCTCATCCTCTCCTTCGGTCTCGTGTTCAACGCCGTTCAGGCAAACTCGATCGCTGATGCGGTCCAGGGCGCCTTCGGCGTCCCCAAACTCGCGGTCGGCGTGGCCGTCGCCCTCCTCTCCGGCGTGGTGATCTTCGGCGGCATCCGCCAGATTGCCCGCGTCGCCGAGATTGTCGTGCCCTTCATGGCTGCGGCCTATCTGCTCACGGCCGTCTACGTGCTGATCGCAAATGCCTCGGCGGTGCCGGGCGTACTCTGGACGATCATCTCGAGTGCCTTCGGCTTTCAGGAAGCGGCCGGCGGCATCACCGGCGGGATTGCTGCGGCCATGCTCAACGGCGTCAAACGCGGCCTCTTCTCGAACGAGGCAGGCATGGGCTCGGCCCCGAATATCGCAGCCGTGGCGACGCCTGTACCGCACCATCCCTCCTCGCAGGGCTTCGTGCAGTCTCTGGGCGTCTTCATCGACACGATACTGATCTGCACCGCGACATCGGTGATGATCCTGCTGTCGGGTACGCTGGAACCCGGCTCCGGCGTCACCGGGACACAGCTAACGCAGGCGGCAATGAGCACTCACATCGGCTCGGCCGGCACCTATTTCATCGCCATCGCGATTTTCTTCTTCGCCTTCACCTCGATTATCGGCAATTATTCATACGCCGAAAACGCGCTGACCTATCTCGGCGGGGGCAACCGACTCGGGCTTACCATCATGCGTTGCGCCACGCTGGCGATGGTCGTCTGGGGAGCCTACGAAAGTATCACCACCGTTTTCGACGCGGCCGACGCCTCCATGGGACTGATGGCGACGATCAACCTCGTCGCGATCCTGCTCCTTTCGGGGACCATCGCCAAACTGACGAAAGATTATTTCGAACAGCGTAACGCGGGCGCCGTCCCGGTTTTCCACGCGGCCGACTATCCGGAACTGCAAGGAAAGATCGACGGCGAGATCTGGTCGCGCGATTAAAGCCAGGTTGGGACCGCCGAGGCGTTCCTCGCCTCAGCGATAGGGCATTGACCGCGCGGATTCGCCGGCGCAAAAAAGGGCAATGGGAACGTCCTGCCCCGCATACGACAAAGACGCTGACGCGCCCGAACGGCTCCAGCAGGAGGCTAGGCAGAGGCCCGGCCCTCCCGCACTCGCCCAGACGAGCGGAGTCTACCGTGAGCAGTCGCCCCCTGCGGCGCTCGCCTCCCACTTCAAATGCCTCTGGCTGCATCGCATGCCCGACAGCACCCCCTCGACCATCGCCGTCGTTCCCGACGGTTGCAGCGACATCATCTGGTCGTCGAATGGGCTCGCCATCGTCGGTCCCGACAGGGTCGCCGCCTTTCCGAAGCTTACTGCCGGCGAAACCATCATCGGCGCTCGATTCCGGATCGGCGCGGCGGCGTCGTGGTTGCGGACGCCGCTCCGTGAAATCACCGGCCAAACGGTGCCGCTCCATCTCGTCTGGGGTCCGGCTACGAACGAGATCGAGGCGCGGATGCGGGAGGCGGCGAGCATGCCGGAGCGGCTGGGTGTTCTTGCCGCGGCCCTGCTTGGACGCCAATCCGCCGCCGAGCCCCCGCCGCCGAACATTGCCGCTTGCGTCGCACATCTCCAGGTCGACCGGCTGATCTTAGACGACCCCATCCGGACCCTTGTCCGTGAGATCGGCACCAGCGAGCGGACACTCCGCCGTCTCTGTCACGAACATCTCGGCTACGGCGCAAAAACGCTCGACCGCATTCTGCGCCTCCAGCGCTTCATGACCGCCTGCCGCTCGCGGCCTGGGGACACGCTGGCAAATCTCGCTGTCGATGCCGGCTACGCCGATCAGGCCCATCTTGCCAGGGAGGCAAGAGGGCTCACATCCTTCACGCCGCGCGAAATCCAGCGACAGTTGGCTGCGCGCTTCGGCATTGGCCGGATTGAAGGTTGCCGCACAACACCCTGATTCAAAAGAGTTTATCACGTCCATATGCCACTCGACCGTTGATCGGTTTCGAGCCTCTGGGGCAAGATTGGCCGTTTCGTTCAAGACCATTGACTGGCGCAATGCTATAAATCCCATTGACGGAGGAACGCATGGCGACGATGACGGCCCGGATCATTCACACCTCGATCGAGCGCGACTGGCGCGAGGTCTATGCCTTCATGGCCGACCACGAGAAGATGCCGCTCTGGGCGACCGGTCTCTCCTCCGGGCTCACGCGCGACGGCGACGAGTGGATCGCACCCGGACCTCTCGGCAATGCCCGCGTCCGCTTCGTTGCCGACAACGAATTCGGTGTGGTGGATCACCTGGTGACACTCGATAACGGTGCGCGCGTCCACAATGCGCTTCGCGTCGTGCCGAACGGCGATGGTGCGGAAGTCATGTTCACCCTGCTCAGGCAGCCGGGCATGAGCGACGCGCAATTCGACGAAGACGCGGCCTGGGTCGAAAAGGACCTTGCCGCGCTCAAATCCATTCTGGAAACGGGTAATCACAAGCAGGAAAGCGGCAAAGATAATGGCCAGCAAAGGTAACGACAAACGCATCGACTATGTCGAATTCAACGTGACCGATATCGCCGCGAGCAAGGCCTTCTACGGCAGCGCCTTCGGCTGGACCTTCAAGGACTACGGCCCGGAATATTGCGAGTTCGCCGATGGGCGATTGACCGGCGGTTTCACGACACTCGGCCCGGTCCGCAGCGGCGGTCCGCTCGTCATCATCTATGCCGACCAGATCGAGGACGCTGAGCGGCGGGTCGAAGCCGCGGGCGGCAAGATCGTCAAGCCTATCTTCACCTTCCCGGGCGGCCGGCGGTTCCATTTTGCCGACCCCGATGGCTATGAGCTGGCGGTGTGGTCCGCGCAGTAGCCGTAAGCCTGTTCATTCGCCGAAGCGGATGAACAGCGCGCCGACGAGTCCGAAGACGACGATGCACTGCAGGATGAACATCGGCCATTCCTGGGACATCTCGCTTCCCTCCTTTCGGCGGACGCGGTCACGGTTGTCTTCGCGCACGCCCGGCGCACTCCAGACAATCCCTAAATCGGTACCGATTTAAGGAGACCGCCGTTTCCGAGGGAAAAGATGCGCGTCAGGAGATCGGCTCAAAGAGACCGCTTGATGTGCCAGCGGTCATGATACCAGAGCCACTGGCCCGGATATTCCCGAACCCAGCTCTCGACCTTGTCGTTCAGCATCTGCGCCGTTGCCGTGACGTCGACGCTGCCGTCGGTCCTGCGGGGGATTTCGACCGCCGGCTCGAGCTCCAGCCGAAAGCGGTTGCCGGGCAGGCGAATGCAGCGGGCCGGATAGACCTCGCAATTGAACTGGCGAACGAGCTTGGCAAGCAGCGGATTCGTCTGCACGTCCTGCCCGAAGAATTTCGTCTTCAGGCCCTTGCGGAACTTCTGGTCGACGAGCACGCCGACGCCGCCGCCGCGTTCGAGCTGCCTGGCAAGGGCGAAAGAGGAGCCGGCATGCGACGGCACGAGGTTGCCCATGCGCTCCTTGCGGAACTCGAATACCCGGTCGGCGAGATAGGGATTGTTCGGCGGCCGGAAGAGCACCGTCACGTCGAGGCCGAAAGCCGAGCCGGCAACCGGCAGCATTTCGAAATTGCCGCTATGGGCCGTGAAGACGATGAAGGGCCGCGGATTGTCTCGCAGTTCCAGAAAGAGCGGGATGCCCGAAACCTCCACCCTGCCCGGCTCCGCGCGCGCCGGATCGAAGTCGAAGAGCTGATCGAGGAACACGTATTCGGCGGCGAGCCGCCCCATATTGCCCCAGCTTTCGAGCGCGATCGCCTCGATCTCGGCATCGCTCTTCTCCGGAAAGGCATTGCGCAGGTTGATCAGCGTCAACTTGTGACGACCAGTCTTCGGTCCGATCCAGCGAGCAACGCGATCCGTGAAGTTGATCGCCATGTCCGGGGGGAAAAGCTTGAGTATCGTGAGAAGCAGCAGGACGAATTGCGCGATCGACCATTGACGGAAGCGATCCGCAGTAAGCACCAGCCGTGTGATCAGCATCCGCACGAAGATCAATCCATCCGCAACACGATCTTGCCGAAGATTTGGCGCGATTCCATGCGCTCCAGCGCGCGGTCGATATCGTTGAGCCCCACCTCGGTGTCGATCACCGGGTGAACGAGACCGCGCCCCATCTTCTGCATGGCGTTCGCCATGTTCTCCATGCGGCAGCCGAAGGAGCCGAGCAGTTTCAGCTGCTGTTGGAACAGCATCATCAGGTTCATGTCGGTCGAGACGCCGGATGTCGAGCCGCAGGTGACGAGGCGTCCACCACGCTTCATCGACAGCATCGAGCCCGCCCAGGTATCCTTGCCGACATGTTCGAAGACGACATCGACGCCCTTTTTTTTCGTCAGCTTCCGCACGACGCCCTCGAAGCGATCGGTCCTGTAGTTGATGACGTGGTCGGCACCGAGCGCCTTCGCCCTATCGATCTTGTCGTCCGATCCGACTGTGGTGATGACCGTGCAGCCGATCTTCTTGGCGAGCTGGATCGCGGCCGTGCCGATACCGGATCCGCCCGCATGGACGAGGATCGTCTCGCCGGGTTCGAGCTTGGCGTTGTCGAACAGCATGTGCTCGACGGTACCGAAGGTGACCGGCGCCAGCGCCGCGCCGATTTCATCGACGCCCGGGGGTGCAGGCACCAACAGGCGGGCCGGAAGGTTGACCTTCTCCTGCGCGAAGCCGTCCAGATGGAAGCCATGGACGCCTCCGACATGTTCGCAAAGATTGTCGCGCCCCTCGCGGCACGGGCGGCAGAGGCCGCAGGTACGCGCACCGTAGATCGAGACGAGCTGGCCGGGGAGCACATTGGCGACGCCCGGGCCGATGCTCTCCACGACGCCGGAGGCTTCCGCGCCGATCACGAGCGGCATCTTGCGCTTGGCGAAAGCCATGCCGCGCCAGCCCCAGACGTCGATATGATTAAGCGCGACCGCTTTGACCCGCAGCGTCACCTCGCCGGGACCGGGTGCCTCCGGCTCCGGCAGATCGGTGATTTCAAGCTTGCGGTCATCGAGCAATTGCAGGGCGCGCATGGTCTTTTCCTTTTAGTATTCCGTTGGCGTAGCGCGAGAGCTACGCTGAAGCGCAAACCCTCTCCGGCCTGCCAGATGGGTTTTATCGCTCAGGCCGGCTCGACGGTCATGACAAGGCTGGCATTCTGGCCGCCGAAGCCGAAGGAGTTCGACAGCACTGCAGTCACCTGCTGGCTGCGCTTTACATTCGGCACGACATCGAGAACGATCGCCGGGTCGGGGTTCTGGTAGTTGATCGTCGGCGGCAGCGTGCCGCTGAGCATCGTCTGGAGCGAGAAAACCGCTTCCACCGCGCCAGCTGCCGTCAGCGTGTGGCCAATCATCGACTTGTTGGATGAGACCGGGATCGATGGCAACCGCTCGCCGAAGACCGCGGACATCGACAGGTACTCCATCTTGTCGTTTTCCGGCGTGGAGGTGCCATGGGCATTGATGTAGCCGATCCCGGCTTCGTCAATGCCCGCATCCGCGAGTGCCGCGCGGATCGTCGCGATCGCCGGTCCGCCATCGGGGGAGGAACGCGTGCGGTGGAAGAGGTCTGCCTTTTCGCCGCAGCCCTTGAGAATACCGTAGATGCGGGCGCCGCGAGCGACCGCCGCTTCCAGCGATTCGAGCACCAGCGTTGCGGCGCCTTCCGCAATCACGAAACCGTCGCGATCCTTGGTGAAGGGCTTCGAAGCCTTTTCCGGCGGCTCGTTCTGTGTGGAGAGCGCCGAGAGCAGCGAGAAGCGGATGAGAGCCTCGGCACTGACCGAGCCGTCCGTCGCAACCGTGAGCGCCCTGTCGGTCCTGCCCTGGCGGATGGCTTCGACGCCCAGCTGTATGGCGGTCGCCCCGGATGCGCAGGCCGTCGAAAGCGTCACCGGAAGGCCGCGCGTACCGAAGCGGTCGGCAAGCCGCTCCGAGATCGAGCCGAATAACACGGCCTCGTGGAAGGTCGGATCCGCCTTCTGCCGCATTGCCGCGAGGAAGCGATTATAAGCGTCGCCCGGCTGGCTCGACGGCGGCGAGCGGTCGGCAAGCTCGAAACGGGCATTCCATTCGGGCTCGATGGGCGGGGCCGCCAGGAAGAGCGGGCCGTTGAAATCGCCGGAAAGGCCGGCCTGCGCCAAGGCCTCCAGCGCCGTCTCGCGCGCCATCGCATAGGAACGCTCGACCGCATTTTCCGCCGGAATCTCGATGAAGTCGACCGTGCCGCTGATGCGGGTCGAAAGAGCATCCGTCGGGAACCGGGTGATCTTGTGAATGCCCGATACGCCCCCGGTGAGCGCGGCCCAGTTGTCGTCGAGCCCCTGCCCGAGCGAGGTGATGACACCCATGCCGGTGACGGCAACGATCGGACGGCCGAGGTGGTCCTTATAAGCCTTGCTCATAGTTCGAGCTCCTTATTCCGCGGCAAGCACGGCGACGCCTTCGCCACGGGAGTGGCCGATGGTGGTAACGACCGCCGCCCTGGCCGGGGCCACCATCGGGGCTTCGGCGGCGGGGTCGAAAGGCGGAACCTTGGCTGCGTGTCCGAGCGAGAGCGCGGCCAGGACCATGCCGACCGGAAACTGCGCCTCGATGCCGTGACCGACGAGCCCGCCATAGGCACGGACAGGCCGGCCGGCGAGTTCGGTTTCAAGAAACGCCCGCTCCCGTCCGGCAAGGTCATGGAACCCCGAGGTGCCGGAAAAGACGACGGTCGACTGCGGATCGAGCTCGAGGGCCGGTTTCGATAGATATCTGAGGCGCGCTTCGAGCCGCCCGTCCTCGCGGCTGCCGCGGTCACCGCCGATCGCATCGATCGTCGCATAGATGCGGGCGCCGCGTGACTCGGCATATTCGCGCGACTCCAGAACCAGGAAGGCGCCAACGGAGCCGAGGATCATGCCACCCCCGTCCTCGGGCCTGCGCGACCAGATCGGATGCCACTCACCGAGCGAATGGCCCTGGATCGCCTCGATCATCAGGACGATGTCGAGGCGCTCGGCTGAAAACGCGCCGCCGACGAGCGTGTGACTCGACTGACCGGCTTTGATGCGGGCGAAGGCCGTCTCGATCGCGGAAATGCCGGCCGCCTCTTCGCCCATGAAAGTGCGCGACGAACCCGTAACCTTGTGCACGATGGAGATGTTGCCGGCGAGAAGATTGGAAAGCTGGGCCAGAAACAGAGTCGGGCGCAGTTCCGTCGTTAGCTTCTCGTTCAAGAGCCGTTCACGGTCGTTGCGCTTCAGCGCCTCGTCGACGATGAGCGAGTCGACATTGATGTCGCGCTCGCCGCCGCCGGCCGCGACGATCATGTCCATGCTTCCGCAGGCTTCGAGATCGTCCTTGAGACCAGCGTCGTCGAGCGCCAGGCCGGCAGCGAAGACGCCGAGGCGCTGCCAGTTTTCCATCTGCCGCTGGTCGCCACGCTTCGGAATCTGCTGCGACCAGTCGATTTCCGGCAGGGGGTGGATCGGATAGGGCGCGAAACGTTCCGTTTCGATGCGAACCTCAGGCGGCTCGGCCGCGCCGAGCAGCGCCACGTGAGGCTCGGCGCCGACGCCCTGGCTCGTCACGATGCCCACCCCGGTGATCACCACATCGTTCGCGGATTTCGTCATCTTCACTTCTCCGAACCGGCCATCGCGGCCATGAGCCCCAGCTCTTCCGCACGCTTGCGCACGATGTCGCCCAGCGGCACCTGGTCGAACGGGATCGTCCTCAGCTTCAGCTGGGCATCGCATATCTTCTTGCCGCCAGACGCAATCCTGGCCTTCGTCACGGCAAAGCCGGATCCCTCATGCTCGAGCAGAGCCTCTATCTCAAGCTCGGCATTCGGTTCGACGAAGCTGCGCATCTTCGCACCATCGACCGTCATCAGGAACGGCATTGCTGCGAATTTGGTGGCGGCCAGCACCAGGAAACCGGAAGCCTGCGCCATGGTTTCGATAAGCAGCACGCCCGGGACCAGCGGATAGCCGGGGAAATGCCCCTCGAATACCGGGCTCTTCTCCGGCACGACCGAGCGCGCCACCAGACGGCCGGCCGCCAGATCGACGGTTTCGACCCGGTCGATCATCTGGAAATATTCAAGGAGCATGCAGGCTCATCCCATTCGTTTCGCGCTCAAGTAAAAATGCCGATGCCGCCTGTCAAGCGCGGGGCGCGACAGGCGGCATCGGGAAAGGGCCGATCCGTGTCAGCGATGATCGCCAAGGCTCAGATCGTAGATGAAGCACGATCCCCGCGGAAAGCCGCTTTAGACTTTCCCTCAACCCGCTTTGGCGGCCCGCAGTTCGTCGATCTTGGCACAGAGGTTCTTCAGCACGAAGTATTCCTCGGTCGAGACTTTGCCTTCGTTGACTTCCTGGGTCCACTGCTCCAGCGGAATCTTGATGCCGAATTCCTTGTCGATCGCAAAAACGATGTCGAGAAAGTCGAGGCTGTCGATGCCGAGATCATCGATCGTGTGGCTTTCCGGCTTGATCGTCTCGCGATCGATCTCGCTCGTTTCTGCGATAATATCGGCAACCTTGTCGAATGTAGCTGTCACGCGCATACCTCTTAAAATTCGAGTCTTGGCGAACCCTATAGAAAAATGCACCGCAAAAGCCAATGCCCCATGGTCTTTTGCCACCGCGATTTGGGGAAGGTGTTGCTCGGCGGCGACCGAGTAAGGTCCCCGCCTGAGCGGCGACGCCCTGCGAAACGGCTATCGAACGCGTGAGCGCGCTAGCTGACAGAGGCGACGGCAAGGCGCGGATCATCGAGAAGAATTGCGTCCGGAACGATCGCAAGCAGCCTTTCGAGCCCGTCCCGATCGATCACTCCGACCGGAAACGGCGGGTATTCGGGCAGCGGAACTGATCGCGGCTGCCCGACCATCACCGCCAGCTTCATTCCCGTTGCCCGGATCCCGGCCAGGCGTTCGTCCGTTACCGCACCTTGCCAAAGCCTGAACCAGTCTGCCCCGGCCCGACGCGCTGCCGGAAATGCGTCCGGTTCATCGAGAAACGCAAGGATCGCAATATCGGTCCAGGCCGTGCGGGCGGCAGCGATGAGGTCGATGTGGCGCAGGCCGAGCATCGTTCGCTCCATAGCGTCTGCCGCCGTGACTTCGGCCATGATCTTTGGAAGCTGCGCTTGATCCGCCCGCTTGATATCCAGGAGCACAGGCAGGGAAGCGGAAGCCAGGAGCGCGTCCTCGAGTGTCATGACCCCAGGAAGCAGGCGACGCAATGTTTCCACGTCGAGATCCGCGACAGCGCGCGTATCGCCGCAAAGTCGGCGAAGATCGGCATCGTGAACGCAAACAAGGATGCCGTCCCTCGTCAGGCGAACATCGGTTTCGAATGCGTCCGCCCCGGCGGCAGCGGCGGCGTTGATAGCCTCAGCTGTATTTTCTGCGGCAAGTGCTGCGCCACCGCGGTGAGCAACGATGACAGGCCTGCGCTCGCAATCACCAATCCACCACGAATGAGCCATTGCCATTTTCCACCGATTACAAGAGCAGAAACGGTACCGCGACGATCGCGAAGGCGAGCGCCATCACGGAGCAGGCCGCATAGAAGACGGTGACCGCAGCCTCGATATCCTCGATGGCTGCAACCGCACGGCCGGCGTCGTTCATCATGGGCTCGTCGACCTTCACACCACCATAGATTCTCGGCCCTGCAAGCTGAACGCCAATTGCGCCTGCCATCGCAGCCTCCGGCCAGCCGGAATTGGGCGAGCGGTGACGTCCGTGATCGCGCCGCGCCACCTCGATTGCGGTTTTCGCCGCTTCCGCACCGCGCTTGAAATAGGCGCCGGCTGCGATCAGGAGGGCCGAGAGCCGTGCGGCGGGCAGGTTCGCCAGATCATCGAGCCGCGCCGAAGCCCAGCCGAAATGAAGATATTTCGGGCTCTTGTGGCCGATCATCGAGTCGGCCGTGTTCAGCATCTTGTAGGCAAGAAGGCCCGGAAGTCCGGCAACCGCATACCAGAAGGCGGGAGCGACGACGCCGTCTGAAAAATTTTCGGCAAGGCTTTCGATCGCCGCTCGGCAGACGGCCGGCTCGTCGAGTGTGTTCGGATCGCGTCCGACGATCATCGATACCGCCTTGCGGCCGCCCGCAAGTCCATCGCGCCGCAGGCCGGCGGCAACACGGGAAACGTGATCGCCAAGGCTCTTCTGGGCGAGGAAGACGGCCACCGTGACGACCTCGAGCAAAGAGCCGAGGGCGCCAAGCACATCGAATAGCCGCGCGAGCACGGCACCCAGGGCCGTGGCACCGGCGAGCAGCACCAGAATGCCGACGACACCGCGGAATTTCAGCCAGGCCCTGGTGAATTCGCCGCGGTTAAGCGCCTCGTCCACGAACTCGACCGCCTTGCCGAAGAACACTACCGGATGCGTCAGGCGCGACCAGAGCCAGTCTGGATCGCCGAGGACGCGGTCCAGCAGCAGCGCCATCACGAGGATCAGAAATATTTCAGCCGACACTACACACCCATCCGGTTCAAAGCCTCGGCGAGACGACGGTCGCCCTGCGCGTCCGGTGACAATCCGATGCGCAGCCAGCGCGGATCGTAGTCGAACTTTCGCGTCAGGATGTGCGCCTCGCAGAGCGCCGCGTGAAGATCGTAAGCCCGTTCGTGTTCTACGAGCGTGAAGAGGCCGGTGCCGCCGACCACATCGAGACCCGCGCCGAGAAGCACCGCGTCAAGCGCGGCCTTGCGTTCCGCGATACCGGCCTTGATCCGCTGCGTGTCGCCTTCCATCAGCTTCGCCGACATCGCAAGTGCCGGACCCGAGACCGACCAGGGGCCGAGCCAGTCACGAAAGGAGTCCTCGATCGTCCGGCTCGCGACCACAAAGCCGAGTCGAAGTCCCGCAAGACCGAAGAATTTCCCGAAGGACCGGAAAACGACGAGGCTGTCATTGGCGGCAACGTGTCCGGCGACGCTTGCCTCCGGCTCCAGATCGCCGAAGGCCTCGTCCACCACGAGCAGGCCGCCATGCGCCCGCATCGCCTCCGCCATTGCAAGGATTTCCTCCGGCGGAAAAAGCCGGCCGGTCGGATTGTTCGGATTGACGACGACCGCCAGGCCGTGCGCCGCCTGGAGATCACCGGCGCACGTGACGGAATCGACGACAAGGCCGGCGCCTTTCAGAACGCGCGCATATTCGCCATAGGTCGGCGCGAATACGGCGACGCGCTTCCCCTGGCCGACGGTCCGCGGGAGCAATTGAATGACGGCCTGCGTTCCGGGCACCGGCAATGGCATGAGTTCGCCCGTCCGGTAATAGCGACTGGCCGCCGCACGCGCTGCCTCTTCCACATGCCGATCCGGCAATCGGTGCCAGACGCGCGCGTCGATTTCCGGCAGGGCGACGGGACAGGGGTTGATCCCCGTCGAGAGGTCAAGCCAGTCGTCGGGCGTGCCGCCGAAGCGCGCCGCGGCTTCCGTGATCCCGCCGCCATGAATGATGGGAGCGGCCATGATCATTTCGAGAAATCGATGAGATGCATGAAGGAGCCGGCAACGTTCCGGCGACGGAGGCCGGCACGGCCGAGATCGATCCCTGCCGCGTCACGTACCATGAAGAGCGGCTCAGCCGCTCCCTCTGAAACGATCGTGGCATAGTGAAATTCGTGCGCCGTCATCGGTCCCCGGAAAAACACGTCGTCAACAGGCGTCACGCGCCGGTAGCCGAGATGCCGCTTGCGTTCGGCGAAGCTCGTGACGAGCGGCAAAAGCCCGAGCATCTCGTAATGCCCGCCATCCGCCGCGACAAGCCCGTCGCCCAGCACCATGTAGCCGCCGCACTCCCCGAAGATGCGCACCCCGCCCCCTGCGGCCTTGTGCATGGCCGCGCGGAAATTCGAAGCATTGGAGAGCTGTTGCGCATGAAGCTCGGGATAACCGCCGGGGAGATAGACCGCATCGGCACCCGGATCGGGCGCCTCGTCCGCGAGAGGCGAGAAGAATGTGATTTCGGACCCCTGCCCCCGCCAGCCGGAAAGAAGATGCTCGTAGCAGAAGGCGAAGGCCACGTCGCGCGCGACCGCTGTCCGCTGGCCGAGCGGCTTTAGCGTCCCGGCCGTCTCTCCCGCCGCCAGCGGCGTCGCCGCAGCACGCATCGCCTCGAGATCGCAACCCGATGCGACCCGCATTGCCGCGTGATCGATGAAGGCTTCCAGCGATCCATGCTCGCCTGCCTGTACGAGACCCAGGTGACGTTCGGGCAGCTTCAGTGCAGCGTCCTGCCGCAGCACGCCGAAGACCGGCATCGCAATTCCGGCAAGCGCATCGCGCAGCATTCCCTCATGCCGGTCGCTGCCGACCCTGTTCAGAATGACGCCCGCGACACGGACATCGTCGCGGTGACGGGCATAGCCGCCGACCAGGGCGGCCACGGAATGGGAGAGGCGCGCGCAATCGACGACCAGGATCACTGCAAGTCCGAGTGCTGCGGCGAGATCCGCCGGCGCGCCCGTGCCATCCGCTGCACCGTCAAAGAGGCCCATCATCGCCTCCATGATCAGCACCGAACCGTCTTCCGTCGCAGCCGCCGCATTGGCAAGGAGCAGTTCGGGGCGCATTGCCCAGGGGTCGTAATTGAAGCAGGGTTTGCCACTGGCAGCCGTGTGAAAAGCCGGGTCGATATAGTCCGGCCCCGCCTTTCCAGGCGCGATCGAGAGCCCGCGCCGTCTCAATGCCCGCATCAGGCCGAGCGTGACCGTCGTCTTGCCCGAGCCGGAGCTCGGGGCTGCAATCATGAGTCCTTTCATGCCGGATTCCGGAGAATGCGGCTTGAAAACGGATCGGGAGCGAGCGCCCGGCCATTAAGAGCGCCAAGCCAGTCGAGCGAGGCGCGCAGCCGGACGACCTCGCCGACGACGACGATTGCCGGCGGCTCGAGTCCCGAAACGTTCACGTCGGCTTCAGCGGACGAGAGCGTGGTTTCCAGTACCACCTGCTCCGGTGTCGCCGCATTACAGACGAAAGCCACCGGCTCATCCGGCGAGCGGCCGGCGGCGAGGAGGTTGGCGGAGATCTGGCCGATATGCTTCATCGCCATGTACATGACGATCACCGGAGAGCCCTTGGCAATGCCTTCCCAATTGATCCTGTCCGGCACGACGCCGGAGGAATCATGGCCGGTGAGGAATGTCACCGCGTGGTTGACCTCCCGATGCGTGACCGGAATGCCGGCATAGGCAAGCCCGCCTATGCCCGCGGTGATCCCGGGAACGATGCGGAACGGGATGCGATGCTCGACCAGGGTCAGCGCCTCCTCTCCGCCTCGGCCGAAGACGAAGGGATCGCCACCCTTGAGGCGCAGCACCCTCTTCCCTTCACGTGCCAGTTCGACGAGCCGCAGCGAGATGTCGCGCTGCTTCGGCGAAGGCTTGCCGCCGCGCTTGCCGGCAAATTCGAGCGCGGCGCTCGCCTTGGCGAGCTTTAGGCAATCACCATTGACCAGCGCATCGTGAACGATCACATCCGCCTGGCGGAGCGCATTGGCTGCGTGCAGGGTCAAAAGGCCGGGATCGCCCGGTCCTGCGCCGACGAGCCAGACCGAACCCGGCTCGAGTTCAGGCAGGCCGGCAAGCATGTCGGTCATCGGTCGATACTCCGGGCAAAGCAAGGCATTCCATCCGTTCCAACCGAGGAAAAACTTGAAGTCGTTAAGCAGGAAACAATGGCAGATAATTGAATCCGCTCATCAAAGAAACTGCAAAATTCGGCCAAGGCCATCACACGGCTCCCCTTGCATAATCAGCCGGTCCGGCGATGGCCGCTGTCGCCCGCATCGAGCGGATCTTAGGTACAACCAGCACCGCGGCGCAGCCGGCGGCCGCCAGAGCCGCGCCCTCGGCGACGCCGTGGCAACCCGTATGGGCAAAGACGACCTTCGATGGATTTTTTAGACGCGACGATTGCGCCTCCAGCGTGGCAGCGTCGAAGAATTGCGTGGGCACCGAAAAGTGCCGCGCGACCGCATGGATCGCGGGCTCATCGGTCCGTGCATCCAGAGAGGCGACGAGTGCGACATCGCGACCGGAAGCGCCCGCATCCGCAAGCGCCCGTTCGGCAAGCGCGATCACCTCTTCGGGCGCAGTGTTGCGCTCGCAGCCGAGGCCGAGCACGAGTTTGGCGGCGATGAGTCCTTCGGCGGAAGGCATATGCGGTGCGGCTCCCCTGCGGCGTCGGCGTTCCATACGAAGCGCCGGCCCGGCGAAATGCCACGTACCGGTCCGGACAGCACCGGATCAAGCCCCCTGCATGGGTCGGCCGCACCGGACGCTCTTTCAGTCCGTCTGAACGGACGCCGTCGCATGATTGTCATTTTTATCGGAGCGCTTCAGGTCGGTCAAACCGGATTGCGCCATCCATGTGTCGCAATCCGTGCGGCCGTGCTGTTTGACCTCAAGACAGTCCTTTGCATTTCGGCCTCACCTCTGACACAAGGCTGAAGCAATTCCGCCGCCCAATTTGCTCGAGACTCCAGTGCACGACCTCGCCCTCCACATCCTGCTCTTTCTCTTCGCTGCCGCATTCCTTGCCGGCTTCATCGATTCGATCGCCGGGGGCGGTGGGATGATCACCATTCCGGCCATGCTGATCGCCGGGATTCCACCGCTAGAGACGCTCGGCACCAACAAGCTGCAGTCCCTCTTCGGCTCCGGCTCGGCGAGCATTGCCTATGCCCGGCACGGCCACGTGAACCTCAGGGAGCAGCTCCCGATGGCGCTGATGTCGGCGGCAGGCGCGGTATTGGGCGCATTGCTGGCGACTGTCGTTCCCGCGGACGTCCTGGAGGCCGTGCTGCCGTTCCTGTTGATCGGAATCGCGCTCTACTTCGGCTTCAAGCCGAATATCGGCGACATCGACAAGCATCGGCGCCTGTCGGTGTTCCTGTTCACCGTCACCTTCGTGCCCCTGATCGGCCTCTATGACGGCGTTTTCGGTCCGGGCACAGGTTCCTTCTTCATGCTCGGGTTCGTCTCGCTCGCAGGCTACGGCATCCTCAAGGCGACGGCGCACACGAAATTCCTGAACTTCGGTTCCAATATCGGCGCATTCTTCGTCTTCCTGCTCAGCGGTGTCGTGCTCTGGAAGATCGGCCTGACGATGGGGGTCGGCCAGTTCCTCGGCGCGCAGGTCGGCTCGCGCTATGCGATGGCAAAGGGCGCGAAGATCATCAAGCCTTTGCTGGTCGTCGTTTCGATCGCGCTCGCCATCCGGCTGCTCGCCGATCCGGCGCATCCGCTGCGGATCTGGCTGGGGCTGTAGGCCAGTCGCAAACCGACGACAGTTCAGCCGTCCCAGACGAGATGTCCGCCGCCCAGATCCGATGGCGGGGAGAAGGATGGCGCATAGTCCAGGGCGCGCACGGGACTCGGCAGGTCTTCTGCTTTCGGCACGAAATCCCGGCGTGATCGACCCGGATCTGCCACGGGAACGGCAGCCATCAGTTTCTTCGTATAGGGATGCTGCGGATTCTCGAAGATCTGCCGCCGCGTGCCCATTTCGACGAAGCGGCCCATATACATGACCGCTACCCGGTGGCTGATCTGCTCGACGACTGCCATGTCGTGAGAAATAAACAGGTAGGAGACGCCCGTCTCGTCCTGGATGTCCTGCAGGAGATCGAGCACCTGAGCCTGGATCGACACGTCGAGTGCCGCAACGGACTCATCTGCGACGATGAGCTTCGGTGAGAGGGACAGGGCGCGCGCTATGCAGATGCGCTGCCGCTGTCCGCCCGAAAATTCATGCGGGTAACGCTTCATCTGCTCGGGCGACAATCCGACCCGCTTGAAGAGATACTCCACCCGGTCACGCAGCTCGCCTCCGCTTGCAAGGCCGTGGATCAACAGTGGCTCGGCCACCAGATCGCCGACCCGCATGCGCGGATCCAGCGATGCGTAAGGGTCCTGGAAGACCATCTGGACGTCACGCAGGATGGGCCGCATCGTGCTCCCCCGCAAGCCGCGCGTGGAACGCCCGTCGACGCGTATCTCTCCCGCCCACGGGACAAGATTCAAGAGCGCCTTGCCGGTCGTAGATTTACCGCAACCGGACTCTCCGACGAGAGACAGCGTCTCCCCCCTGCGCACGGAGAAAGAGATGCCCTCCACCGCGTGAAGCCGCTTGACCGGGCGCTGAAGGATGCCGCCCTTGATATCGAAACGAACCGTGAGGTTCTCGACCTGGAGCATCGGCTGTTCGGCGCCCGGCGCCGACCTTGTCTCGACCGCCTTCCCAACTGCGCGTTTCGGTGCCTCCGTTCCCGCCATTTCGCCGAGGCGCGGCACGGCGGAAAGGAGCTCCTTCGTGTACGCATCCTGCGGATGTGCAAAAAGTTCCCTGCTGATTGCGTGCTCGACAGTACGGCCATTCTTCATCACCAGCACCTCGTCGGCCATTTCCGCGACCACGCCCATGTCATGGGTGATCATGATCACCGAAATCCCATGATCGGCCTGCAGCTTGCGGATAAGGGCCAGGATCTGCGCCTGAACCGTTACGTCGAGCGCCGTCGTGGGCTCGTCGGCGATCAGGATTCGCGGGTTCTGCGCGAGCGCCATCGCGATGACGATACGCTGGCGCAAGCCGCCGGAAAGCTCGTGCGGATATTGGCCGAGCCGCCGCTCCGGCTCTGGAATCTGAACCTGGTCCAGGAGTTCGACGGCACGCGCCCGCGCGGCGCGCCGGCCACTGGTGTTTCCATGAGCGGTGATCGCGCCGATCAGTTGATTGCCGACCGTCATCACCGGGTTGAGCGAGGTCATCGGCTCCTGGAAGATCATCCCCATCTTGCGCCCGCGAATCCGCCGCATGCGCGCTTCCGGAAGCGCCAATATGTTCTCTCCGTCGAGAGTGGCCGATCCGCCCGCAATACGTGCCATCGGCTTCGGCAGCAGCTGCATGAGCGAAAGCGCGGTCATCGACTTACCCGATCCGCTCTCGCCTGCAAGACAAAGGGTCCTGCCGGGGAGAAGATCGAAGGACAGACGCTCCACCACGACCTTCGGCCCCGTCGGCGTAGCCACCTGGACGGTCAGTTCCTTCACGGAAAGCAGAGAGGAAGTCATCGGGCAGAGGCCTTGGCAATGTCATCGGAAGGACGCCCTGCCCCGCCGAGGCGGAACAGGACCGGTCGTCACGCAAAGACGATGCGCGGAAAATAGAATGACACGACCCAGTTCGGCTGGTCCACGATCTCGCTTATGCGAAGGTCGCCGCAGACGGAGCAGAGCATGTAGGCGTCTTCCGGCTTCATTCCGCGTGTCGCACAGAGAAGGTCGATCATGCCGGATACGGCCGCCCGGGCGCCTTCCATCAGATCGCTTCCAATGCCGGTCGTGACCTCATAGCCCTCGGCATCGAGATGCCGTGTGACAGGGCCCGGCGTGGTAAAGCGCGGCATCTTGAGATTGGCGTCCTTCACCAGTTCCAGCTTCACGACCACATCCATCGCGCTTTCGATGGCCGTGCCGCAGACTTCGCCATCCCCCTGCGCCGCATGCGTGTCGCCGATGGAGAACAAGGCGCCCTCGACCTCGACGGGCAGGTAAAGGGTCGTTCCCGCCGCTAGGTCGCGAATGTCGAGATTGCCTCCCACCCGCCGCGGCGGAACCACGGAATGCAGCCCCGGCTCTGCCGGCGCGAGTCCGATCGTGCCGGCGAAGGGCTTCAGCGGAACCCGGCCGAACGCGCCAAAGGCTGCAGGAGCGAGCTGATCCGGATCATATTTCCAGAGCGTCAGCGCCGGTTCCGCGAACTGGTCGGCGAGAAGCCCGAAGCCCGGAATATTGGCCGTCCAGCCAAAGCCGCTCGGCTTGAAATGCTCGATGGTCACCTTCAAGGCGTCACCCGGCCTGGCACCATCGACATAGATGGGACCGGTGACCGGATTGACCTTCGTGAAATCGACCGTCAAGACATCGGCAACCGTGCTGTGAGCGGTGAAATGACCGGAGCCGGAGTCCAGGCAATTGAACTCGAGCCGCGATCCGGGCGCCACGGTTTCCGCCGGCGGGATCGAATGATCCCAGCCATAATGGTGATGGCGTCCGTGGATGGTGTAGTCGCAGTTACTGCACATCTTTCGCATATACCTGATCGTAGTGGACGGGGATGTGGACCGGATCGACGAACAGCTTGTCGTCGCCGCCGATGCGCTCCGAGCGGATGGTGAAGCGCTCCTCGTTGAAGATCGGCGCCCAGGGAGCGTCCTCCATGATCTTCAGGTAGATGTCGCGCCACAAGGCCTCGCGCTCCGCTGCCTTTGCCGGGTCGACGATGGCGTCAGCTTCGGCTGCCTTCTTGTCGAGCTCTTCATTGCAGTACCAGGACCAGTTCCAGCCTCCCGGCACGGCACCGCCGCAACCCAGAATGGGGCCATAGAAGTTCGAGGGATCGGGAAAATCGGCAATCCACGCCATACCGCCCGACCAGATCATCGGCGCCTGGTTTTCCTCGCCGCCGGCCGCGATGACATTGGCCTGTGCGAGCGACTTGATCGATGCCGTGATGCCGATCGCCTTCAGGTCCTGCTGGATCGCCTGGGCGATGCGAGGCTGGGGATCGGTGTTCATGACATAGAGTTCGGTCGAGAACCCGTCGGCAAGGCCAGCCTGCTCGAGCAGCTTCTTGGCACCTTCGGGATCGTAGGCGTAGCCTTTATAGTCTTTTGCATAGCCCGGCATCGAGGGCGGCAGCGGCTGGTTGGCCGCAACCGCGCGACCGTTGATGATACGCAGGATACGATCCTTGTTGATGGCCATGTTCACAGCCTTGCGCACCTCGACCTTGTCGAAGGGAGCCATCTTGACGTTCATCGTCACGTAGCCGGTGTGCAGCTGCCCGCCCCGGATGATCAGATCCTTGAAGTTGGCGTCGTTCGTCACCTCGACGAACTTCGCCGGCGGAATGCCGTCTCCAGGCACGTCGATTTCACCGTTCTGCAGGCGAAGAAGCGCAACGACCGGCTCCTGGCCAACCTCGAAGGTGATGCGGTCCAGCTTCGGAAGCCCTTCGTTCCAGTAGTCGGCGAAACGTTCGAACACCAGACGCTGCCCAAGCGTCCATTCGGCAAGCTTGAAGGCGCCGGAACCGACAGGATTCTTGCCGAAATCGGCGCCGTGTTTCTCGACCTCCTCCTTCGGCACGACATGGGCAAAGTTGAGCGCCATGACGTGAAGGAAAGTTGCGTCGGGACGGGTCAGCTCGAACCTGATCGTGTGCGGATCCTGCACCGTGATGCCGGACAGCTCGCCACCCTTGCCGGCCGAAGCCTCTTCGGCGCCTTTGATCGTTGAAAAGAATCCGGCACCCGGGCTTTGTGTCGCAGGGTTCACCACGCGCTCGATCGAATATTTCACGTCTTCGGCAGTCAGCTCGCGGCCATTGTGAAACTTGACGCCCTGACGCAGCTTGAACGTGAAGACTTTGCCGTCGTCGGAGATTTCGTAGGATTCGGCAAGGTCGGGACGCAGCTCGGTCGTCCCAGGGACATAATCCATCAGGCCGTCGAACAGCGACTTGATCATCGACCAGTTCTGCCAGTCGTAGCCGATCGCCGGATCGAGGGTCGAAACGTCGTCCTTATAGGTGACGGTCATTTCGCCACCCTGCTTGATGTCGTCGGCAACCGCGGGATTTCCCATGAGTGCGGCGGCGCAGACGCCGGCCAGTAGCAAGTTCCTCATCTGAAGTTCCTTTCTTGATGCTGCAGTTTGTTCTTCCCGCGTCAGCGCAGCTTGATGCGCGGGTCGATAAGCGGTGTGATGAGGTCGGCGAGCAGGTTGCCGAGCACGATGGCGAACGCAGAGACGAGCGTGACGCCCATGATGATCGGGATGTCCACCCGCTGGATCGCCTGCCAGGCCAGCTGGCCGATGCCGGGCCAGCCGAAGACGCTTTCCACCACCACGATGCCGGACATGAACAGACCGATGTCGATGCCGATCATCGCGATAACGGGCAGTATCGCGTTGGGCATTGCGTGCCGGAACAAGACCTTGGCGCGACCGGCACCGGTTGCGCGCGCCGTGCGGATGAAATCCTGGCGCATCACTTCGATCAGCGAGGAACGCATCATGCGCGAATACCAGCCGGCCCCCAGGAAGCCGAGCGTAACCGAGGGCAAGACCAGATGAGCGAAGGTGCCGTAGCCGCCAATCGGAAACCAGCCGAGCTTTACGGCGAAGACGTAAAGCAGCAGGATGCCGATCACGAATTGCGGCGCCGACACCCCGACGAAAGACGCGATCATCAGCGTATCGTCGGTGCGCGAGCCGCGCCGAAGCGCCGCGACGACGCCCATGGTGAGCCCGAAGATCAGTTCACAAGTGATGGCTCCGGCCATCAGCAAGAGACTTGCCGGAAGGCGGGATGCGATCAAAGTCGCGACTTCCGTCTTCTGCAGATAGGAGCGGCCGAAGTCGCCCTGCACCAGGCCGGCGACATAACGCAGATACTGCTCATAGAAGGGCAGGTTGAGCCCGAGCTGGTGGCGAATGTTCTCCACGGTCTGAGCCGTTGCGCTGCGGCCGGCGATCTGTCTGGCCGGATCGGCCGGTATCAGATAAAGCAGAACGAAGGTGACGAAGCTGATACCAAGCAGGATGACGACCGTCTGAAGCAGTCGCCGCGCGATATAGGCTGCCATCAATGCCTCCCCTGCTGCGTCGGATCGAGAACATCCCGCAGCGCATCACCGACCAGGTTGAATGCGAGCGCGAGCGCCAGGATCGCCGCGCCCGGTATGAACACCAGCCAGGGTGCCGAGGTGAAATAGGTCTGGTTTTCGAAGATGATGTTGCCCCACGAAGGGATGGGCGGCTGCACGCCGATACCGAGGAATGAAAGCGTCGCCTCCAGCAGCACAGTCGTCGCAATGCCGAGCGTCGCCCAGACGATGATCGTGGACAGAAGATGCGGCAGGATGTGACGGAAGAGAATGCGGCCGGCGCCGGCGCCCATGGCGCGCTCGGCAGTCACGAAATCGCGCTCGGCGATAGAGCGGGTTTCGGTATAGACGACGCGGGCGATCTGCACCCAGTTCACCATGGCGATGACCATTGCCACGATCCACAGGCTGGGTGTGAAGATCGCGGCCAGAACGATGGCAAGGAGAAGCGCCGGAAAGGCCATCATCAGATCGGTGAAGCGCATCAGCACGGTGTCTACCCAGCCCCGGAAATAGCCGGCTGCAATGCCGACGAGCGAGCCGATGACGACGGCAATGCCATTGGCGACCACGCCGATGACGAGCGAGGTGCGCGCGCCGTAGATCAGGCGGCTCAGGAGGTCGCGTCCGACAAGGTCGGTACCCAGCCAGAACTGGCTGTTGGGCGGCAGCGGCGCGCCTTCGATGGTCAGCCCCTCGAAGAACTGCTCGTGCGGGTCATAGGGCACGATCCAAGGCGCAAGCGCTGCTGCGCCCACCACCACGATGATGACCGCAAGTCCGATGAGCGCAAGCGGCCTGCGCAGGAGGCGCGTCCACACGCCGGCTGTCCTACCCTCTTTGCTCCGCGCCGTTTCAGCGAACATGGTCGGCATTCTTCAATCCGTGGTTCTCGAATTCCTGGACGATGGCCGCAGCGACGTCCTCGATGCTGCAGCTGCGCGACATCGCGGTCAGACGCAGGTGCTGGTAGGCTTCGCTGGCCCCGCAGTTCTTCCGGAGCATCAGCAGTGCCGTTGCCTCCGCAAGTTCCTGGCGTCGCGCGAGGCGATCCTTCAATGCGGCGACGTCACGATCGAGCGCACGGCGGCGGATAAAACCGTGACTTGCGACCATCAGAGCACTGTACAGCCCGGCGCTGCCGATGGGCTTCAGGAGCTGCGCGTCGGCCCCTTGCGCGATAGTCCAGGCGATGCGGCCGGGTGCCTCGGAGCCGATCAGTGCGATCATCGGCAAGGGTGCTTCCCCCTGACGCCAGGGAAATTGCTCGTCATGGCCCATATCTGCGTCGATCAGGAGGACGTTGAACGCCTCTGCAGATCGATCCCTGGGAAAATCCGGCCAGGCCTGTTCCGGCGCAATGCCTATGCGGGCGCATTGGGCAAAGAGAGCGTCGACGTTCTGATGCGGCCGGTGCAGGATGAGCGCCCGCCAGCCATCGAAGTTCGGGGTGTTATGAACCGATCTCATTTCACCGCCTTCAGCTCGGGCCGGACCTCGTCCCCTCCCATAGGGCGGACAAGCGGCGTGGATGTCAGGAACGGATCTGGTGCGATGGCTTCATACGAGCGCTTGACGATCTCGAAACTGCCGTCCGCTCCCGCCCGGCCGATATGGGCCGGCAGTTCCACATGGTTCGTCCATCGATCGACGCTGATGGCCCCGAGCGGCGTGTCGACTGCCCGCCCGCACAGGGCGGCGCGTACAAGATCCGCATCGTCGCTGCCGCTCCGCGCGATCGCCTCGGCGATCATCACAACAGCACTGAATGCCTGCACGTAGAAGGCATCGACTACGGCGCCGGGATCCAGCGCCGCAAGTGTCTTCAGGAAGGAGTCGTTTTCCGGCGACTGGATCGTGCGGAAATAGCAGCTGACCGTGAAATGTCCCGCTGCGGCGTGTCCGAGCCCGGCGATCTCGCCCTCATACAGGTTGCAGCTGATGACCGGGCATCTATCCGGATGGAAGCGATCATCTGCTTCAGCGAGAGCCTGAAGTGCGCGCAGAAAAGCGTAGGACGACGGTCCGATCAGGTTGTTCAGGATGAAATCCGGTTTCTTCTCGCGCACCTCGTCGATCAGATGGGCGATATCCGTGTCTCCCATCGACACGAAACGCTCGCCCAGGACCTCGCCGCCCGAGCGATGGAGAATGTCGCGTGCGATTCGGTTGGTCTCCCAGCCCCAGATATAGTTGGAGCCCACAAGCATCGCCCTGCTGCCGAAGCGCGGCGCGATGTAGTCGAGAAGCGGGACCAGATGCTGGTTGGCACAGGCGGCGACGTAGATAAGGTTTTCGGAAACCTCGAAGCCTTCATAGACGCATGGATACCAGAGCAGCGCGTCGAGCTTCTCGACCACGGGAATCACTTCCTTGCGGCTCCAGGAGGTGGTGCAGCCCACCACATGGCGCACACCGTGCTCGCGGATCAGCTGCCTGCAAAGGGGTGCATAGCGATCCGCCTCGCCTGCGGGATCGAGATGGTAGGCCTCGAGCCTGAACGGAAAACGCCGGGATGCATTGACATGCTCGATCGCTGCCATCGCGCCGCCAAAGCCCTGACCCGCCGGCTGCGCATAGCTGCCGCTCCGAGAGAACAATACTCCCACCCGGTAGGTAACGTTGCCTGTCATTTGCCCCTCAAATGCAAAAAGGCCCCGCAGAGAAACAAAGTTTCTCTTCGAGGCCCAGATGCCGACAGATAATTTCAGCCAAGCCTAACGCTAGGATACGACTTGTCAATACGAATGGACATAGCGGCGACGATTTTCAGGGTCATGCCCGCTCGGGCGCCAAGCAGAACTGTCCGCACGGAACTCCTTCGCGGCGCGTATCAGAAGACCGCCAGCAGCAGCGCGCCAGCCGCGATCAGGCCGACGCCGAGCCAGTTTATCAGGTTCAGCTTCTCTCCCAGAAAAAGCACGCCGAACAGCGCGACGAAGACGATCGACAGCTTGTCGACCGGTGCTACGCGAGCGGCGTCGCCAAGCTTCAGCGCGCGAAAATAGGCAAGCCACGAGGCCCCTGTCGCCAGGCCGGACAGGGCGAGGAAGAGCCAGCTCCGCCCGGAAATCTCCGTCGGACCCTGCCATTGCCCGCTCGCCGCGACGATGCCGGCGACAACGGCGAGAATGACGCCCGTGCGGATCAGTGTCGCGAAGTCGGAATTGACGTTGGCGACGCCGGCTTTTGCGAAGATGGCAGTCAGCGCTGCGAAGGCTGCGGAGAGCAGCGCCCAGAACTGCCAGCTCTGCGTCATCAGAATTCGACCCCCTTCTGACCCTTGATCCCCGAGCGGAAGGGATGTTTCACCAGTTCCATCTCCGTCACCAGATCGGCAATCTCGATCAGCTCTTCCTTGGCATTTCGGCCGGTCAGGACCACATGCGTCATGTGCGGCTTCTCTTCCCTGAGGAAGCGCACGACCTCGGCAACGTCGATATAGTCGTAGCGCAACGCGATGTTGATCTCGTCGAGGAGAACCATGGAGTTGCGTTCGTCGCGGATGAGCTCCTTGGCCTTCTCCCAGGCCTTCGCCGCCATGGCAATGTCACGCGCGCGATCCTGCGTTTCCCAGGTGAAGCCTTCGCCGAGCGTGTAGAACTGGCAGATCTCGCCGAAATGCTTCTCGATCAGGTCGCGTTCGCCCGTGTGCATCGCGCCCTTGATGAACTGAACGACGGCGCAGGGCATTGCGTGGGCGATGTGGCGAAAGATCATACCGAAGCCGGCCGTCGATTTGCCCTTGCCCTTGCCGGTGTGGACGATGATCAAGCCTTTCTCGTCCGTCTTGGTGGCCATGATCTTGTCACGGGCGGTCTTCTTCTTCGCCATCTTCATGGCGTGACGCGCTTCGTCCTTCTCGGCGATCGGTTCGCCGGTATTCGCGGTCTCGTCGTTCATGATGTCCTCCCTATTGGTTTCCGGCCATCGGGCGGTCGGTAGCCGCGCGGCCGGAAAGGCTGTTCAGTTCGAATCGCGCCGAATTGGAGCGCGGGTTCCATAGGCCGCGGTCGATCGCCTCCAGCAGCCTCTCCGATATTTCCGAAAGCGCGGCCGGGTTCTTTTCGCGCAGAAATCCGAGAACTTTCTCGTCGGCGATATAGGCCTGATAGGCTGCCTCGAAGTGATGATCGCGCACCGCCCCGGTGGTCGCAGCGAAGGCGAACATGTAATCGACCGTCGCGGCGATTTCGAAGGCTCCCTTGTAGCCATGGCGCATCACGCCGTGGATCCACTTCGGGTTGACGACGCGGGCACGCACCACGCGGCCGATCTCCTCCTCGAGCGAGCGGATGACCGGCTTTTCGGGTCGCGAATGGTCGTTGTGGTAGATGGCCGGGCGCTGGCCGCCGAGATGCTCAGCCGCGACGCTCATGCCCCCCTCGAATTGGTAATAGTCGTCGCTGTCAAGCAGATCATGCTCGCGATTGTCCTGGTTCTGGACCACGGCTTCGATCGAGCGCAGGCGCTCCTCGAAAAGGCCGCGCTCCGCCTTTCCATCCTCGCCGGCACCGTAGGCGTAACCGCCCCAGGTGAGGTAAGCCTCGGCAAGATCGCCGCGCGTTTCCCAGCCTTTCTCATCGACAAGCGCCTGCAGGCCCGCTCCGTAAGCGCCGGGTTTCGAACCGAAGACGCGATAGGAGGCACGGCGTTGGGCGTCCTTCGCGTCGGCGCCCCGCTCTTCCCATCGCCGCGTCTCGGCACGCATGCGGGCGGCGATCATATTGTCGGCATCGTCCTCGTCGAGCGCGCCGACCGCGCGGACCGCCTTGTCGAAGAGTGCTATCTGCTCGGGAAAGGCGTCGCGGAAGAAGCCGGAGATGCGCAGGGTGACGTCGACACGGGGACGGCCGAGAACGGCAAGCGGAACGATCTCGTAGCCGGTCACGCGGCGCGAGGCCATGTCCCAGACGGGCTTTGCGCCGATCAGTGCCAAGGCCTGGGCGATATCGTCTCCGCCGGTACGCATGTTGGAGGTGCCCCAGGCCGTGAGACCGAAGGAGGACGGCCATTCGCCATGGTCCTGCAGGTAGCGGCGGATGAGCAGCTCCGCCGATTTCTTGCCGAGCTCATAGGCAGCCGGCGTCGGCACGGAGCGGCTGTCCACCGAATAGAAGTTGCGCCCCGTCGGCAGCACGTCCGGACGGCCGCGCGTCGGCGCACCCGAGGGACCGGGGGCGACAAATCGGCCGCCGAGGCCGGCCAGCAAACCCTTGATTTCCGCCTCGCCGGAGCTTTGGATCGAAGGCTTCAGCCGCATCTCGATGACGTTAAGGACGGCGCAGGTGTTGGCCCATCCCACCGGACAGGCGATTTCGCCTGAAACGAGCTTCGCCGCAAGAAGTTCGATCCGCTCGACCGTGTCTCCGGCGGTGCGCCATGGCGCATCCGAGAGGGCGGCGAGAAGATCGGGCTTCGGGCCGGCCCAGGGATCGGACATGACGCAATCAAGCGGATCGAAGGGTTGCGCGCCTTGCAAGCGTGAGGCCGCATGCAATTCCAAGTCCGCCGCGATTGCCCGTTGCAGGCTCTGATCCCCGCCCTCACCCAGACCCCGCGGCACACGGGCGAGCGCGACCGTAAGATCGGTCAAAAGCCGTCCTTCCGGCGCCAGGCCGAAGACATGCAACCCGTCGCGGATCTGCATTTCCTTGAGGTCGCAGAGATAGGCGTCAAGCTTTTCGAGCGCCTGGTTCTCGCTGTCGCCCTTGTCGATGCCGGCATCGTGGTCGAGGCCGATGTCGCGAACGAGATCGAGGATCTGCCGGCTGAGCAGCCTGAGCCGCCTCGGATCGCCGCCCGCAGCCTCGTAATATTCGTCGACCAGCGCCTCCAGGTCCTTGAGCGGCCCGTAGGATTCCGCCCGCGTCAAAGGTGGCGTCAGATGGTCGATGATGACGGCGCTCGTCCGCCGCTTGGCCTGCGTGCCTTCGCCGGGATCGTTTACGATGAAGGGATAGAGATGCGGCATCGGACCGAATATCGCCTCGGGGTAGCATTCTTCGGAAAGCGCCAGCGCCTTTCCGGGAAGCCATTCGAGGTTGCCGTGCTTGCCCATATGGACGATTGCATGGGCACCGAAGACCTCGCGCAGATAGGCGTAGAAAGCGAGATAGCCGTGGGGCGGCACGAGGTCCGGAGCGTGATAGGTTTCTTTGGGATCGATATTGTAGCCACGCGCCGGCTGGATGCCCACGAGCACATCGCCGAAGCGCGCGAGCGGCAGGGCGAATACGCCGTCGATGAAGAAGGGATCGGCCTCCGGCGCGCCCCAGCGCGCGGTCACTTCCTGCTGAATCTTTTTCGGAAGCGCATCGAAGAAACCCTTGTAACGATTCAAGGAAATCGTTTCGCGGACTTCCCGGTCTCGGCTCGCCGCATTGGTCGGCCCGGCCATCAGAAAGCGGATCAGCGCGTCGCCGTCATCAGGAACATTGCCGACAGCATAGCCTTCTGCCGTCATCGCCTTCAGCACTTCAATCGTGCCGGCTGGCGTATCGAGACCCACGCCGTTTCCGAGGCGCCCGTCGCGGTTCGGATAGTTGGCCATGACGATGGCGACCCGGCGGCCCTCGGGCCGGGTCCGGCGCAGCTTCGTCCAATTGGCGGCGAGGCGTGCCGCAAAACGCGCGCGATCGGCAAGAGGCTCGTGGCCGACGATATTGGCCTCCACCAGCGGGTCGTAAACCGAGGCTGCCTTGAAGGAAACGGCACGGGAGAGGACCCGCCCATCCACCTCCGGCAACGCGACATTCATGCCGAGATCGCGGGCCATCAGCCCCTGCGCCGAAGCTTCCCAAGCCTCCCGCGACGACCCGGAAAAGATGACCTGCAGGACCGGGGCGCCGCCCGATTCGAGCACGGTCGGCTGGCGGTCCGCGCCGGGTGCGGAAACGGCAAAGCCCGTGGCGTTCATCACCACATCCGGAACGGCTTCGGCGAAGACCGCTTCGAGCGTGCCGATCGAGACTGGATCCTTGAGACTGGAGACGAAGACGGGGAGCGCCCGCACGCCCTCGGCCGCAAGCGCCTCGATCAGCGCCTCTACCGGTTTCGTCTCCCCGCCCTGGACGAGAGCGCGGTAGAAGCAGACGGCGACGGTGGGTTCGTGTTCCGCTCTGTCCGGCTGCGCGGTGTTTACAGCCCGACGCAGTTCGGACAGGCGAATCCATTCCCCGACGCCGATCACGCCTCTGCCAGGCCACCATATCCCGGCCTTGAGCAGCGGCCGCGCCGGCTGCGGCTTGTCGCCGCCCTCGATCAATGCCTGCGCGTAATCGAGAAAAAGGCCGGCATTCTCCGCGCCGCCTTCGGTGCAATACGCCCAAAGGCGCTGCCGGTCTTCCACCGGTACGGTGGAAAACGGGTCGAGGCCCGGGTCCGGCTTGTCGTCGCCGGGCACCACGGCGATCTGGAACTTATTCGCAACCGCCGCGGCGTAGAGCGCCTCCAGGACGTAACGGAAGTAGCTCGCACCACCGAGCGGCCGTACGACGATCAGTTTCGCATGCCTCGCCGTGCGTTCGACGTAAGTGTCGACCGACATGGGGTGCATGAGATTCATCAGGCTGGCGATCCGCAGGCTTCTTGCGCCCGCGCGCTGACGATGTGCAGCCGCGATCGAGGCAAGCTCCGTATCGGCCGCCGACAGGAACAATATGTCACCCGGGCTCTGTCCGAGGTCGATCGCCTCATTACCGTCGGCGATCGTTCCTTTCTGGGCTAGGAGGAGATGCATGGATGCTCCCTGGACTCCTCATTTAAAGTCGAAGCCATCTCACACGAGCGCCGAAATCGCTGCGCGCACGGCAGGCTCGTCCATGTCATGCAGCCCGATGACGACGAGACGCGTGATGCGTGTTTCGCCGGAAGCCCATGCGCGGTCGAAATACTGGTCGATGCGGCTGCCGACCGCCTGGACCAAGAGGCGCATCGGCTTGCCCGGAACGTCGACGAAGCCCTTGAGGCGCAGCACGTCGTGCTCTGAGATCACGCCCTTGAGCCTTTCGACGAAAGCGGCAGGGTCAGCTATCGCGCCGAGCTCTACGACGAAGCTGTCGAACTCGTCGTGATCATGCTCCTCGCCTGCCTCATGCTCCATCTCGTGGTGAGACTTGCGGTTGACGATATCGCCCTCCGTGCCCACTCCAAGCCCGAGCAGGATGGCGGCGGCTACCTCGCCGTTCTTCGCCTCGATCATCGTCGGCTTGCGGCTGATGCGGGAGGCCACCTCTTCGCGCACGGACTGCAGCCCTGCAGCGTCGATAAGGTCCGTCTTGTTGAGAACGATGAGATCGGCGGCGGTGAGCTGATCCTCGAAGAGTTCTTCGAGCGGGCTCTCGTGGTCGAGATTATCGTCGCCGACGCGCAGCGCGTCTACCTTGTCGTGATCATCCGCAAAGCGGCCCGCGGCGACCGCCGCGCTATCGACCACGGTGACGACGCCGTCGACCGTTACCTCGCTGCGGATGTCCGGCCAGTTGAACGCGGCGACGAGCGGCTGCGGCAGCGCAAGGCCGGAGGTTTCGATGACGATATGATCCGGCCGGTTCTCCCTCTCGAGCAGCTTCGTCATGGTCGGGATGAAATCGTCGGCGACGGTGCAGCAGATGCAGCCATTGGTCAGTTCGATGATGTCCTCTTCCGAGCAGGCTTCCGCTCCGCAGCCCTTCAGCACATCGCCGTCGACCCCGAGATCGCCGAACTCGTTGATGATCAGCGCGATGCGCTTGCCGTCGGCATTCTGCAGCAGGTTGCGGATCATCGTCGTCTTGCCGGCACCGAGAAAGCCGGTGATGACGGTAGCCGGTATCTTGCCCTGCGGAGCCCTTGCGAGTGTCATGCATCAACCCTTCATTTTCAGCGGCAGTCCGGCCGCGACAAAATAAACTTCTGCGGATTTCTCCGCCACGATCTGATGGAGCCGGCCGGCGTGATCGCGAAAATCGCGCGCCATCCGGTTTTCCGGGACGATCCCGAGACCCACCTCATTGGAGACGAAAACAAGGCGCGAGCGCGCCTGCGGCAGAAAGGCGGCGAGCGCGGCGAATTCGGCGGCCATGTCGCGCTCCCCCATCATCAGATTGGTCACCCACAGGGTCAGGCAGTCTATGAGGACAGCCCGGCCGGGAGCGTCGATGCGGCGAAGCAGTCCCACGAGATCGAGCGGTTCCTCATGCGTGATCCAACCCTTGCCCTGCCGAGTGGCCTGGTGAAGGGCGATGCGCTCCCGCATCTCCTCGTCGAAGGCCCGGCCGGTCGCAAGATAGTGCATCGGAGACCCGCTGGCTTCGACGAGTTTTTCCGCGAAGGTGGATTTTCCCGAACGCGCGCCGCCAAGCACGAGGGTCGGGCCGAGATTGGAAATATCCATTACCGCTTGCCTTAGCGATGGCTGTAGCGGTAACGGCGCACGCCGAAAAGGCGTTCGATCGAAGATCTATGAGCCACGACAACCTCCGTGCTGGCATCGGGGAGCATCTCCCCGTGGGCGAAATGCCCTGACGGATGGCAGGTCTCCTGGCTCACGGCGTCACGATCCTCATGGCCGCACGTTCGACGGACCGGATCGGCCCGAAAAACGATGCGGCAAAAGACCGAACGGGCTCGCCTCGCCTTCCCGGCGTTTGCGGCGTTGCGAAAGGCGGACGATTCGTAGAAAAAGAGGCGTCCTGCCCGGCTGATCGCAATGCCACGCCAGTGGCTTTTCCGACATGCCGCCAAACTTCACGAGACTGCCCCATGCAGCGCGTTGAAATCAGTCGAAATGCCCGATGGCGAACCCTGACCGTTCTACAGTCGCGGGGTCGGCTGCGATAAGGGCGCCCGGCTTGGGTCCGCCCCGTCGCATTCCCATTTACTCCCTCGCCCCACCTCGGCACGAGGGAACCATCCATACGCGTTAATTATGAAGCGGCGGCGGCAAAGTCAATCGACGCCTGCGACAACGGGACCGCCATTTACGGCAGAGATGCGCTTTGGCGCCGGCTACTCCGAACGGGTAGGCAGACACTTCCGCCCACGCCATGATAAGAATGAATGCTTGGGGTCCGGCGACATTGTGTCGATCCGGTTGTTTCTCATTCACGCTCATGATCCCGGACCACGTCGGCCGCAGGAGATCATCGTGGAGGGTGCGATGTTTCACTTGCGTCGTGCCGCAATCGCTGCTTTGGGGGCAGCGTTTTACGGTTCCATGCCGACAATTGCTGCCGAACCGGTTGGAGAAGCGGTCCGGATCAGGACGGTGGTCACCGGCAGCGGCGGACCGCTCATGGAGCGGGACGCTGTTCACCGGGACGAGCGAATAAGCACGTCCAGATCCGGGCTCGGCCAGTTCGTGTTCCGCGACGGCAGTAAATTGGCGGTGGGGGCAGGCTCTTCCGTCGTCATCGACAAGTTCGTCTTCAACGATTCGAAATCGGTGCAGCAACTCACCGTGGCCGCCGCCAAAGGCACGTTTCGCTGGATCAGCGGAAATTCGAAGCACTCGGCCTATCAGATCCTGACGCCTGCCGGGACGATCGGCGTACGCGGAACCGTGTTCGATTTCTACATCGGCAACGACGGAACGACGGCAATCGTTCTCCTGGAAGGCGCAGCCCGGTTCTGCGGCCCGGCGGGATGCCAGCAGCTCACCCAACGCTGCGATTGCGTGATCGCAAAGCGCGACGGCACCATGACGGACACGCACAAGGCTGGTCGCCGCACACTGGCGACACTCGGAAACCGAAAGGCCCTGCCCTTTCTTTCGGGCGACCAAAGACTGTCTGCCTCCTTCGGCGGCATGAGCGGCAGTTGCGGTATTTCGGCAGCTGTCGAGATCAAGCCGACCGCGCCGGAACGCGCGCGGCCGCCCGAAAGAGCAAGCCCGCAAAAGGCACCCCGCCCCGGCAAGACGCCCAGCAACGAGCCGGGCAAGCGTGGCCTCGACAAGGGCAAGAAAGGGCAGGACACGGGCAAGAAGGGCCAGGATACCGGCAAGAACGGGCAACTGGAAACAGGCACGAAGAAGGGCCGCGGTTAGAGCATTCCTCTCTATTCGGCGGATCTGACTTCGTCTGCGAACGGCAAAGGTTCACCGGCAAAGTGGTCAGTCCGGCGCCCGATGCGGCGGTAAAAATCCGATAATCCTCCACACAGAGCCGGAGCCTTGAGCTTTGCGGCATTGACGAGTTCTCTGCGGGGCCGTGACCTCGAACGCATCGCGCCGATCAATTGTTCATGAATGCGCTGCAGCTCGGAAAACTCGGCCGAAGCGGCCATATGCTCGTCACCGACCACGGCGTATACCCGCGTTCGCGTGCTCTTGCCTTTCAGCGCCAGCGCCCCCGCCTCCAGAGCGGCGCACCGCACGCCCAAATCCGCCGTCGTCTCGGATATCAGAATATCGAAACCGACGTCCTTGCAGGCGGCCTCGATCCGGGCGGCGATGTTGACTGCGTCGCCGACGGCCGAATAGTTGAAGTGCATCTCCGCGCCCATATTGCCGACGCAGGCAAGCCCGGTATGGATTCCCACGCCGATCGCCACCTTTTGATCGCTTCCGAAGCCGAAGGCGTCGCTCTCGTTGAGGCGGGCGAGCGTCTCGCGCATGGCCAAGGCGGCGCGGACGGCTTTGCCGGGGTGGTCGGCGACGTCGACGGGCGCATTCCAGAAGGCCATGATCGAATCGCCGATGAACTTGTCGAGCGTACCTTCGTTGGCGATGACATGGCGGCTCAGCGCGTCGAGCAAGGTATTGAGAAACCGCACCACCTCTCCCGGCGTCAGGCGCTCGCTGATCTCCGTGAAGTTGCGCACATCGACGAACATGATCGTCAACTCACGATCGTCGCCGCCGAGACGCAGGGCGTCCTGCGTATGCTCGATGCGATAGAGAAGCGAGGGCGACAGGTACTGGCCAAAGGCGCGCCGAACCACGCGCCGCTCCCGGTCTATCACAAGGAAACGATAGGCGGTTGCCGCAAAATGGGTGATCGTTCCGGCAAGGATCGGAGCCAGAGGGTCGAATAGCAGGCCTGCATAGAGGAAGGCTGACCAGGAGGCTACGAGGGCCAGCGCGGTTATCAGGAGGCCGCAGGCAAGCGCGACAGCCGGGCTGACGAAGGTGGTCAGCAGGACAAGCAGGCTCCCTGCAGCCGCGATCGCAAGGATCTCCAGCCCGTCCGCCCAATCCGGGCGGGAGAGAAAGCGGCCCGAAAGAACCTGCTCGACAGTCTGCGCGTGCAGCGACACGCCAGGCACATTGTGCCCAAGAGCCGTGGTGCGAATGTCCTGCAGGCCTGCTGCCGACGTGCCTACGAATACGATACTGCCTTCGATCGCTGCCCTCGCTTCAGCGGAAACTCCGCCGGGCGCCAGCACCCGGCCGGCAGAGACATATCGTTCAGCACGATCGGGACTGACATGAAGCCAGAGTTCGCCCGCTGCGGTCACCGGCACCACGAATTCTCCAACCTTGATCAGCGTGATGGTATTCGGCGCATCCGGAGCACCCGCTACGATGTACGTGGAAGCGCCCTGAGCCACGCGCAGCGCTTCGAGGGCCAGGTTCGGATAAAGTTGCTCGCCATCGCTCAACAGCAGCGGGACGGTGCGCACGACGGCCGAAGGGCTGCCGGGATTGAGGCTGATATGTCCCAGGCCCGCGGCACTGGCTTCGAGTTGCGGTCTCAAAGGCGTCGCAGCCGTAAGCCGCGGCGGCGCATCGAACGGGCTTTCCCCGGTGAAGGCGAAGCCCGCTTTCACCGGCGGCCGGTAGTTGCCTGCGTTGGAAAGCCCGAAACCGAGCACGACGGGCCGGTCGCCGATCGATCGGGCGAGGATTTCGTCATTGTCCGGCAGCCGCTCAAGGAGCGCCGGATCGACACCGGCGACATCGCGCATGACGCTGCGCGGCGAAAGACGGTCGGGTTCGGAGAACAGGATGTCGAAGGCTATCACCGCCGCACCCATTTCCGAGAGCCGGTCGACCAGAGCGGCAACGCGATCGCGCGGCCACGGCCACTGGCCGAACTCTTTCAGCGACGCCTCGTCGATATCGACGACGCGAACCGGAACGTTCTCGAAATTGCGCGGCGCCAGGCGCTGGTACTCGTCGAAGGTGAGATCGCGGGCGAGACGCAAAAGTGGCAGATCGCTTGCACGCAGCACTGTGAGAGCCACGACAATCGCCAGGCCGATAATGACCCCTACTAGCTGCGTGCGTGCCATGGCAGCGCCCTTCGCGCCGGACGCCGTCGCCATGCACAGCGGCGAAGAGGTCGTCCTGCCCCGAAACCATGCTGCATTTTTCGCAAGGCGTATGCAACGGAGAACGTGAAGACGGGTGTAAAGCCTCAGGTCCTGGTTGGAAGTACCTTGTCGAGAAATGCAAGCATGGCGCCGTTGAACACGTCGGGTCTCTGCAGCGGCGCAAAGTGGCTGACGTGTTCAAGCGCGATCAAGTCGGCTGCTGGAATGCTCCGGGCGAGATATTGGGCGTGCTCCCTTTTGATGAACTCGTCCTTCTCGGCCTGCACGATCGCGACCGGTACCCGGATTTCGGCGAGGTCGCCTGCCGAGTAATTGGGTTGCGTACTCATCATCTCGCTGACGGCCGAGACGAAGTTATCGAACTCATCCGGCGTCGCCGACAATTCGGCATAATCCTTCCGGTGCCGGGCGAAGCAACGATCGATGACCGGACTGGCCTCGAATTCTTTCGCACCGCTCGGGTCCATGTTGCAGGCGAAGAAGAAGACGCCGGCAACGCGCGTTGGAGCCTCACTTGCAAGAACGAGGCCGGTGCACGCCCCGTCGCTCCAGCCCACCACGGCGAACTTCTGAAGCTGCAGCACGTCCGCGACGGCAAGGACGTCGGACGCCATCACTTCATAGCTGTAGGGCCGATCATCGCGCGTGCTGCGCCCATGTCCGCGGCTGTCGATGAGCACGACGCGACGGCCGGCCTCAAGAAGCGGCGCAAGCTGATAGCCCCAGTTGCCGCTGTGGCCGAGGCCGCCGTGCAAAAGGACCACCGGTGCTCCCACACCGTATGTCGAATACCATATCCGCACGCCAGCGTGCTCCACATAGCCCTGCTCCGCGGCCGGAGGCAAAGCCGGTGTGCCCCTGGCTTCGAACTGCCGAAGATCGTCGTCGTATTGCTGCATTGCGATCCTTTCCGCGAGCCGTTTTTGCGCTGACGACACGATACGGTCCAGGCGAGAAATTCCCAACTGGCGAGCCTCGTCCGGCCGGCCCTACCCAAGCAGTGTTCCGAGCCATGCCCGGTCGAGTACCGTTTCGAGTTCTGCGGCAATCTCATCGAGAGCCGCATCCACCGACTGGCGGTAATTGCCTCGCCCGCCTTCGATGCCGAAGCTCTTGAGCAACGCCGACCGGTAGGCGTCGCTTCCGAAAAGACCGTGAAGATAGGTGCCCATCACGCGGCCGTCCGCCGACATCGCTCCATCCGGGCGGCCATCGATCTCGACCGGCGCGCGGCTGCAATCGGCGCCCGTCGTCTTGCCGAGATGGATTTCGTAGCCTTCGAGCGCGACGTCGTATTCCCGGGACCAGGCGCAGCTGTTGCGAACGGTCTTTTCCGGAGCCATCTCCGTCTCGACGGACAGAAGCCCCAGCCCCTTGATCTCGCGCTTGCCACCTTCGATACCGAGCGGGTCGGCAACCCGGGTTCCGAGCATCTGATAGCCGCCGCAGATACCGACGACCCGGCCACCGCGCCGCATGTGCCGGTCGAGATCCCGGTCCCAGCCCTGACGGCGGAAATCCTCGAGATCGGCAATGGTGGACTTCGAGCCGGGGATGACGATGAGGCCCGCATCGTCGGGAAGCGGCGCCCCCGGCCGAACGAAGACGATATCCACGTCCGGCTCTGCGGCCAAGGGATCGAGATCGTCGAAATTGGCGATTCGCGACAGGACGGGGACTGCGACCTTCAGCGCCTTGCCGCCGCCCCGCGTCAGCCTCTCGAGGACCACGGAGTCTTCGGCAGGCAGCCGCCCGGCACTTTTCAGCCAGGGCACGACGCCGAAGCAAGGCCAGCCGGTGAACTGACGAACCGATGCGATGCCGTCATCGAAGAGGGTGACATCGCCGCGGAATTTGTTGATGAGGTAGCCGGTGACCATGCGCCGGTCGTCCCCCGGCAGGATCGCATGCGTGCCGACCAGAGACGCGATGACACCACCGCGGTCGATATCGCCGACGAGAACCACGGGCACGTCAGCGCGGGTGGCAAAGCCCATATTGGCGATGTCGCCGGCGCGCAGGTTGATTTCGGCCGGCGAGCCGGCGCCTTCTACGATCACGAGATCGGCGCCGGCGGAGACCTGTTCGAAACTCTCCATGACCGAGCCGAGGAGCCTCGGTTTGAGAGCCTGGTATTCCCTCCCCTTGGCCTGGCCCGCTACTCTGCCCTGGACGACGACCTGGCTGCCCACATCCGATTGCGGCTTCAAAAGCACCGGGTTCATATGCACGGAGGACGGCACGCGCGCGGCAAGCGCCTGGAGCCATTGCGCACGGCCGATCTCGCCGCCGTCGTCGGAAACCGCGGCATTGTTCGACATGTTCTGAGGCTTGAACGGTTTTACGCTGAGGCCATGATTGGAAGCGAGCCGGCAGAGGCCCGCTACCAGTACCGATTTTCCGACATCCGAGCCGGTTCCCTGCAGCATGATCTTGCGTGTCATTCCTTCCCGTAGCATCGAAACCGCCTGCCGCAAAGCTCTGTTCCGACGCGATTCCGCCATGATTGCGTCACTAGCGGTCACGGTGCATTTCCGGCCTTCTTCAAGCGTGCGAAAATTTCTCGCACGCTAGCTCAATTGCGACATGCCGTGCCGAGCCTGGCATTCAAGTCGTCCCGGCAAGAGCCTATATCCGCGCCATCGAAACCCCACCGGAATATTGCCCGGTCTCCCAAGGTACAAAGCCATGCTGTTCGTCTTCGGCAAACCCAACTTCGTTCAGATCGCCTGGAACTCCAAGGCGCCGAACGGCCAGTCCCGCGTCCGCAATGTCGTCGCGGAAGCGCCGGTCGGCCCGCTCGGCCTCATCCGCACGTCCAACGTCGGATAAAGCGCCGCGTCGCGTTCGAAGCCGCCCCTTTTTCGGGGGGCTTCTTCACGCTTCCCCCGGAAATGCAAAAGCCGCACCCAACCGTTGGAACGGGAGGGTGCGGCGATCAGATTATTCCGCTGAATATCGGGTCCGGTACGCACTACCTGATCCGGACCTGCGGCAGTCGCCCGCCGCAGGGCAGACAAATATCCCCACAACCTTACCGGATCGTTATTGAGGTCTTAACCAAAAGTGAATTTCGGCGAATTCGCCGCTCGCTTGCGGGGTGCCGCGAGCTTCTCAGGGTGGAATCGCAGGCGGCGCCCAGCGCTGGATCGAAAAGGTTGATTTCTCAACGCGAACACTTAGGCTTGCCGCAATGACAACGAAGTGGGCCGGCTGGCAGCTTCAGCGCGGGAGCGGCTAGGCGGCGCGCCATCCACCATGTGTGGCCGCAGTGACGTGAAGGTGCCGACGGACATGAAAAAACTCCTTGCTACCCTCATCCTCACGGCAGGCATATGCTCTCTGGCGGGCCGCTCCGGAGCTGCCGAATGCGGCGACGTCAGCATCGCTGAGATGGATTGGGCCTCGGCGGGCGTCGCGGCTCATGTGGACAAGTTCATCCTGGAAAACGGCTATGGCTGCAGCGTGAAGCTCGTCGCCGGCGACACGATGCTGACCTTCACCTCCATGAACGAGAAGGCAGAGCCCGACCTGGTGCCGGAACTCTGGATCAACTCCGTACGCACGCCTTTCGATGCCGCGGTCAAGGAGGGCCGCCTCGTCGAGGGCGCCAAGATCTTGAGCGAAGGCGGTGTCGAAGGCTGGTGGATTCCGAAGTTCATCGCCGACGCGCACCGAGATATCCGAACGGTCCAGGACGCGTTGAAGCACCCGGAACTCTTCCCTTCTCGCGAGAACCCCTCAAAGGGAGCGGTCCATAATTGCCCTTCAAGCTGGAACTGCCGGTTCTCCACCGCCAATCTCTACAAGGCTCTCGAAGCGGACAAGGCCGGATTCCAGCTGATCGATCCCGGTTCTGCTGCCGGGCTTGACGCGTCGATCACCGAAGCATTCGAGAAGAAGACCGGCTGGCTCGGCTACTATTGGGCTCCGACCGCCTTGCTCGGCAAGCACGAGATGACCTTGCTGTCTTTCGGCGTGGATCATGACAAGGCGGAATGGGACTCCTGCACTGCCGCTCCGGATTGCCCGACCCCAAAGGTAAACTCCTATCCGGTCTCGGACGTCTATACCGTGGTGACCAAGTCCTTTGCCGATAGAGCAGGCAGCGCCATGGACTACGTCGAGGCGCGGCAATGGGAAAACGCGACGGTAAACAAGGTTCTGGCCTGGATGGATCAGAACCAGGGGACGAACGAGAGCGCCGCCCGCTACTTCCTCGGGAACTTCCAGGAGATATGGGCGCAGTGGGTAAGCCCGGAGGTCGCCGAAAAGGTGAAGGCGGCGCTTTAGGTCACGATGATTTTCGGTCGAATCCGCCTGAAATCGTGAATGTGGTCGATTCCAGCGCCCTTCGAGGATGCGGCTGCCTGATGCGCGACGCACGAGCCGCGCCTGCGTCGCAAATAGTAAAGCGGTCCGCGTGTTCCGCTGTCACAGTTCTGATGCAAGGAGCGGGAAGCGCCGCGAAAACGCAGTCGGCGTAAAAGTTCCAAGCCAAGAGAAGGGGAAAGTTTGTCCATGGCTAGTCACGCAATCGAGGTGAAGAACCTCTACAAGATTTTCGGACCGCGCGGTGAGGATTACGTCAAGCTCGTCGAGACCGGGATGGGTAAGGCCGAACTCAACGAAAAGCACGGCCACGTGCTCGGACTGCAGGACATCAACATTTCCATGCCCGGCGGCTGCATAACGGTCGTGATGGGGCTCTCGGGGTCCGGCAAATCGACGCTGATCCGGCACATCAACCGGCTGATCGATCCGACTTCCGGCGAAGTCCTCTACGACGGCGTCGACGTCTGCAAGATGAACGAGAACGACCTTCGCGCATTCCGCCGCCACAAGACGGCGATGGTCTTTCAGAAATTTGCACTGTTGCCGCATCGAACGGTTCTCGAAAACACCATCTACGGTCTGGAGATCCAGGGCGTGGACCGGCGCGAGAGCGAGAAGCGTGCGCTTGGCTGGATCGAGCGCGTCGGTCTTCAGGGCTTCGAGAAGCACTATCCGAACCAGCTTTCCGGCGGCATGCAGCAGCGCGTCGGCCTTGCCCGCGCGCTTACAAACGACGCCGACATCCTGCTGATGGACGAAGCCTATTCGGCACTCGATCCGCTGATACGCGTCGACATGCAGTCGGTGCTGCTCGAACTGCAGAAGGAGTTGAAGAAGACGGTGGTCTTCATCACCCACGATCTCGACGAGGCCCTGAGGCTCGGCGACAAGATCGCCATCCTGCGCGACGGCCGCGTCGTGCAGCAGGGAACCGGCCAGGAAATCGTGCTCTCGCCGGCCGACGACTACATAACGGCCTTTGTGAAGGAAGTGAACCGCGGGCGGGTGGTCAACGTGGAAACCATCATGCGGCCGCTCTCCGGCAATCCGGAAGGCCTGCCGCTCGCCGCAGGCACCGTGCTCGAAGCCGCGGCCCGCACCATGACCGGCGCGCAAATAAGCAACGCGCACATCGTCGACGCCAACGGCCGCCCGATCGGCGCGATCGACCTGCAGATGATCATCTCCGCCATGGTGACGCCCGTGCAGCATACCGACCGGCAGGCGGCTTGATTGGCTTTGCGGGGCGCCCATGGGCGCCCTTCCCGCGGGGCCTCAGCCAGCCAGCCTTCCGCTGATGTATCGGAACTCCTGCGTCTTGCCTCCATAGCCATAGGCTGCCGCCGGTACCTCATGCACGAGCACGTAGCTCTCGGGATGGACCTTCCCGAGAATATCCTCGAAGGCCGCAAAGATCGCTTCGATATAGGCGCCAAGTTCCTGTTTCGTATTGGTGCCGTCGACAACCTTGATGTCGAGCCAGAAACTGCTGGTCTGTTGTGATGCGAGCGACTTTCCACCGGCGAACCAATGCCGCGGATCGACATAACTGACGACGACCGCCGTCACTGAGGGGTCCTTGCGAAGATGCGACTGCGTGAGGTCGCCTACCTTTGCCGCTATTTTGGCCGAAAGCTCCGGCTCCGGCTGTCCGGTAACGCTGATGTTGATGATGGGCATCATGGGTTCCTTTCTCGAAATAACACCTCTTCAATCTGCCATCGCTGCCACATCAAAAAAATTGAATTGTTTTGCACCAATGCTTCTGTAGCATCGAAGTATGAGTCCGATCGATCCCGAGCTGCTACGCACTTTTCTCGCCTTCGCCGAGGGTGGTTCGCTTGCAAGAGCGGCAATGGCCGTCAACCGTTCGCCCTCCGCCGTGACGGCGCAAATGCAGCGGTTGGAAGCGCTGATCGGCGAGCGCCTCCTTGCGCCCGCCGGACGCGGACGCGTGCTCACGCCCGTGGGAGAGGAGTTCGCCGCGCATGCCCGGCGCATTTTGGATGCGCATCGCGACGCATGGCTCAGCCTCAGGGGCGCGCGCGCCGATGGACGGATCTCCCTCGGCAGCACTCAGGACTTTGCCGATACGATGCTGCCCGGACTGCTGCGCCGCTTCGCGCGCTCCCATCCGCGCATTCGCCTGGATCTGAGGATCGGCCGGTCGAGAGAATTGACGGCCGCCTTCGATCAGGGCCAGGTCGACATTCTTCTTGCCATGCGGCAGGCGGCTGCAGATGACGAAGTGCTCGTGCTCCGCGAACAGATGCTTTGGCTCTGCTCCGACAGGGGCTTGGCAACGGAAGAAGAGGAACTGCCCCTCGCGGTGCTCGATCCGCCTTGCGGCTTCCGCGCCGCCGCCATATCGGCCCTCGAGAGAACCGGCCGGCGCTTTCGGATCGCGGCAACGAGCCCCAGCCTGTCGGGCTTACGCGCGGCTGTCTTGAGCAGCATCGCCGTTACTACCCGGACGGGACGATTTCTCGACACTGGCATCGAGCACGCTCCTGCCCATCTCGGCTTGCCATCCCTGCCGCCGGCGGAATTCAGCCTGCGTCTGCACGCCCGTGCGGATAAGCCCGCAACCGATCTAGCCGGGCTGCTTGCGGATGAATTGCCGCGCTAATCGGTGCAATTCTGTTGCCAACACATAAAGATATCTTTATATCTTATTGCAGTTTCATTCAGCCGGGAAAATCCGATGTCCGTTGCAGCCCATGCCCTGTCCGATCTCCTCGCCCAGAAGGGCGTCCTGCTTGCCGATGGAGCCACAGGCACGTCGCTCTTCGCCATGGGGCTTGAAGCGGGCGAGGCGCCGGAGATCTGGAACGAGACCAAGCCGGACAACATCACCAAGCTGCATCAGGACTTCGTGGATGCAGGAGCCGACATCATTCTCACCAATTCCTTTGGCGGCACACGCCACCGGTTGAAGCTTCATCAGGCCGAAAACCGGGTCCATCAGCTCAACAAGCGGGCCGCAGAAATAGCGCGCGCTGTCGCCGACCAGGCGCCGCGAAAGGTCATCACGGCTGGATCCGTCGGCCCGACTGGCGAACTGCTGATACCGCTCGGCGCCCTCTCCTATGAGGACGCGGTCGCGGCCTTTGTCGAACAGATCGAGGGCCTGAAAGCCGGCGGTGCGGAGGTCGCCTGGATCGAGACCATGTCCTCTCCGGACGAAATTCGTGCGGCCGCCGAAGCCGCGGCGAAGGTCGGCCTTCCCTATGTCTACACCGGCTCCTTCGACACCGCCGGCAAGACGATGATGGGCCTGCACCCGAAAGACATTCACGGCGTCGCCGCCGATATCGGCGAAGGTCCGGTTGCCGTCGGCGCCAATTGCGGCGTTGGGGCTTCCGACATCCTTTCCTCGCTGCTCGACATGACGGCTGCAAGCCCGGAGGCTACGATCGTCGTCAAGGGCAATTGCGGCATTCCAGAATTCCGCGGATCGGAGATCCACTATTCCGGCACTCCGCCGTTGATGGCGGAATATGCCCGGCTGGCCGTCGACGCCGGCGCCAGGATCATCGGCGGCTGTTGCGGCACCTCCTGCAACCATCTAGCCGCGATGCGGCTTGCGATCGACAATCACACCAGGGGCGAGCGCCCCACGCTCGAAACGATCGTCGAGAAGATCGGACCGTTGCGCAACAAATCGGCAAATGAAGGCCCCGCCGCTCCGGCCCGAGAGCGCCGTCGGCGCGCGTAAGATAATGCTTGCGGAAGCTCCGGCGGCAGAAGCCGGAGCTGTCCTATTCCACGGGACCAGAGTGAGTGCGCATATGCGCCGGCGGGACATCGCTCGCGCTGCCGCTCACCGAAGCGACCTTTTCGGCGAGATCGCAAATCCCGCGCAAAGGCGCCCCGGGCCGGCCGCGCTCCGCGGTGCAGCCATATTCCGCCGCATTCGCAAATAGCTGGTAGAACTGAAGCGCGGCGCCGAGCTCCCAAAAGCGACTGGGCAGGAGATAGAAGTTAGCCGCCGGATCGATGCGCGCGACGAGCTGGGTCGCGCCGAAGCTCAGAACCGTCACCGCGACGATCACCTTGAGCCCGGTCGCCTCCGAGAGGCGGCGCAGCGACAGCAGAAGCAAGGGAAACACGATGTAAAACTGCTCCTCGACCGCCAGGGACCAGGTGTGAAGCAGCGGCATGAGATCGGTGTCGGGCGTGAAATAGTTCGTCTGGTCCCAGAAAAAGAAATTGGCCGCGAGCAGGTTCGCCGCGTAGAGGCTCTTGCCGAATTCGTTCAATTCCTTCGGCAGCATCCACATGAGCGCGAAGGGAATAGAGGCCACACAGACGAACAGGAACGCGGGCGCGAGGCGCCGTGCGCGACGCTCATAGAAAGCGACGGCCCTGAATGCGCCACCGCGGATCTCCTGGTGAATGAGGCTCGTGATCAGAAAGCCGCTGATCACAAAGAAAACGTCGACTCCCGCGAAACCGCCGGAGATAAAGCCGAAACCGGCATGAAACAGCAGGACGGGTATTACCGCGACGGCGCGCAGCCCGTCGATCTCGGGTCTATAATGCATATTGCGAGGCAGTTGTCTCCATGGCGCGGCGCATCGCATTCAATCGCTCATCTGCGACACGCAACGGTTGCGCGTCGTTAACATGTACAATCGGCGGTCGCCATCCCCGCTGATCACCTCACGCCCGCCCGTCGCAGATGATTGCGCCAGGCTTCGAGCCCCTCTTCGATGTTCTTGCGGCCGAATCCGACGCGGAAGCGATCCTGCGCGACCGGCAGTAGATCGGAGACGAATAGGCTCGAAGGAAGCAACAGCACGCCGGATTCCTCGACAAGGCGCCGGCAATGTTCCTCCACACCGCCCGGCCCGCGATAGCGGGCGAAGCCGACGCAGCCGCCGTCCGGCGCCTGCCACTCGTAGATATCTGCAAACTGGGCGAAGAAGGCGCCGAGTTTTTCGAGATTCCGGCTGCAGAGGGTGCGATTGTGTCCGAGAATCCGATGGCGGGACTTCAGCGCGATGGTCGCCAGCACCTCCGATGGCCGCGAATTGCAGATGGAGAGGTAGTGCTTCATGCCCTCCATGCGCTGGAGAAGCGCGTGGTCGCGGCAGGCGATCCAGCCGATCCGAAGACCCGGGAGGCCATAGGCCTTGGACATGACGTTGAGCGAAACACCGCGGTCGAAGAGTTCGGCCGCCTGCGGCAGGCGCTTCTCCTCGTCGCGCTCCAGCCCTCGATAGACTTCATCGCTGAAAAGATGAATGCCGCGCTCGGTGCAGAGTGCCGCGAGCGCGCGAAAGGCCGACGGCTCGGCGACAGCGCCCGTCGGGTTATTGGGGAAATTGACCGCGATCAGCTTCGTATTCGGCTGCAGCGCCGCCCGTACATCGGCGATATCGAGCTGCCAATTGTTCTCGGGACGGAGTGCAACACCGCTCACCGACGCGGCGATCGTGACCGGAAGCGTCTCCATCGACTGGTAATTCGGCACCGTGACGATGGCATGGTCCTCGGGACCGAGCAGAGCCAGCATGGCGCAATAGAGCCCCTCCTCGGCACCGGCGAAGCAGAGGATGTCTTCCGGCTCGAGCCCCTCATAGGTCGCGGCGATCGCCGCACGGAGCGCCGGAGCGCCGTAGGTCTCGGTATAGCCGAGCGTCAGGCGTTCCCAGGCGTCGCGATCGGCGTCGTCGGCAAGCGAAAGAAGTTCGGCCATCGACATGGTTTCGCTGTCGCTCGCGGTCATGTGGTGGCGCGCCGTGAACTCCCAGCGCGAGAAATGCGTCTCGAGGCGAAAGGCCGGCAAGGTCGTCATGGATCGTTCTTCCCTTTGAAGGCGAGGCTCTGCGCCGATTGTCAGGCGGCGCCATTCGCGCGCGCGGCTGAGAGATAGTTGTAGATGGATGCGCGCGAGGTGCCGATCAGGCTCGCCAGATGGTCGACGGCGTTGCGGGTCTTGAAGAGCCCCTGCTCTTCGAGTGCCGCAACCAGGGCTACGCGATCCGGGCGCTTCAAGGCGGAAAGCGCAAGGCCCCTCACCTTTAGCCAGGCGTGCAGCGCTGCGTTGATCTCCTCGCGCCAGTCGCGTGAGAACAATGCTTGCGGCCGTGGTTCCGGCGTGCCGGCAAAGGCCGCGAGCAGCCTCACGGCGTCGTCGATACGGGAAACATCGAGATTGATGCAGAGCAGCCCGACGGCTTGTCCCTCATTGTTGCGCAGCACCGCCGAAACCGACTTCAGCCGCCGCCCGTCCGCACCCGTCTTCTCATAGGGGCCGAGCACGCAGGCGCCCTCAGCCATGTCGTCGAGGTCATCCTCGATGAGGGAGTCCATGGCGTGGGTACGACCGGAAAAGGCGTTCCAAAGAGCCGCAATCTTGCCGGTGGACAGATCGTGCAGAACGACCTCCGCATGCGGGTAAAGCAGCGCGCTTATCGCTGCAGCCGAAGGCGCGTGCATAGCAAGACAGGCGGGAATGGCCGGTTCGATATTCATGAAAGCATCTGAAGATATTTATACGTTTTGTCAACATTTGACTTATCGTACATAACCGCGCGTCGGCAACGGCTCGCAAGTCAACGCGGAAATTTCGCGACCACAGCAATAATGGGGCCGAGCGGAAACAGCCGGTCGTGCCGATTGATCTCCGGCGCATAAAGACTCGAGATCGTTCCGTCGAGAAAGAGCGCATTGGGGCAATCGAGCGCGTCGCGAAACAAGGTCGCGAAATCGTGAAAGCGCACCGGCCGTTTCGACACGGCGAAGACCACCTCCCCGCTGTTCGTCACCCCAACGCCGTTGCGGGTCTTGAGGCTATCGCTATCCGGCAGAAAACGGGGATGCAGCGCACCGTCGATGACGAGCATCGGACCGGATTGCGTCGCGAAACGCGGTTTGATGCCGGCAAGGCGATAGGCCTCCGCCGCCATGACCCCGGCCTTGCCATCGCCGACATAAAAGACGCCGTTCGGCAGCATGTGAAAGTTGCCCCAACCCGGATTTGTATTGAGCGGCGCCTGCTCCGCGCCCTCCTCCACATGCAGCCCGACCGGAGCGAGGTCCTCGTGGCACATGCCGCCGTTCATCGCGAAGACGAGATACTGTTCGCGACGACGAAGTTCGAGCGACAGCGCTCCGAAGGATCTGAACGGCACGCCCGCCTGATCCTTGTTGTAGAGCCGTATGTCACTCGTTGCCGGGTCGAAGCTGCAGGCGAGGTAGGTTTCGCCGAGATGGCGAACATCGCGGCAGGCACCGAATGCGGGTGCAGCCAAGGTAGCGGACAGAAGGGCGGCGCCGGCGATGAAGGCTCTTGTAAACAGCGGCATCGAACAGACCCGAAGGGAATCATACGACGTAGCATCGCATGGATTGCAGCGGATTTATGTGGCCGCACTCTGATTAAAGCTCGATAGCCGCCATATGGAAACGCAATTGCCCCACCGGATAGCGGTAGTCGCGCCCCACCGGACAGGCATCGCGGGAGAGGCAGCTGTGAGCAAGGCAGCCGGTCACCCCGTCCTCGGCTCTCAGATGCGCGCGACAGCGCCCCATGTCGAACGTAGCGCCTGCCAAGGCATCCGCCGGGCAGCCGGAAAGGCAGGGCTTTCCAACACAGGTTTCGCAGGGGTGGCCACCCGCCAGCTCGCCCGTCACCGGCATGGCTCGATCGAAGGCAAGCGCGCCGCGATATCCGTGCCATAAACCGTAGAGGGGATGAATGAGGATGCCGAGCGGCGACGGCTTCAACCCTTCGGCACGCATTGCCCATTGCTGGAAGGGCTGCCAAGGGGGGTCGGACGGAAAATACGCCGAGGCGCCTGCCGCCGCAGCCGCCGGGCGAATGACCTGTTTCGACCAGTTGTCGAGCGGCCCCGCACCCCCGCCGTCCGGCTCGCCTTCGCGCCACCGGCGGAAAGGCTCCCAGACCGAGCCGCCGACATTGCCGATCAGCACCACGCTCGCTGCGGGCTTGCCGCCCTCGAGCGTCGGCGCCTCCTCGCCCGGTGCGAAGTTCACGGTTCCTCGCAAAAAAAGACCGTGCGGCGCAAGCGCCGCACGGATGGTTTCAAGCCCATCGCTTCCCGATGCGGAAGGAGCCGTCATTTCGGTTTCGGCCCTTGAGTTTCGTAATGCGGGCGCCAGACCTCTTTCTGGATCATATCGGCCACTTGCGCCGCGCCGCCTTGCTCCCTGGCTCGCTCGGGAGCCTTTCAGGTGAAGGCGTCTGGCATCGAGTCCTTGCGCTTGGCGATGAATTCCTTCAGCGCCTCGTCGATCGCGGGATCGAGATAAGGCGCCTCATAGTGTTCGAGCCACGAGCGGGCGAGCGCGTTGGCGCGCTGTTCGATTCGCTTCTCGCCCTCGATCTCCCACTGCTCGAAGGAGTTGTTATCGGCAAGCGGCGAGCGGTAGAATGCAGTCTGGAAGTTCGCCTGCGTATGTGCGCAGCCGAGATAGTGGCTGCCAGGGCCTACTTCGCGGATGGCGTCGAGCGCCTGCGCGTCCTCGGAAAGGTCGACGCCCTCGGCCATCTTCTGCATCATGCCGAGCTGATCCTGGTCGATCATGAACTTCTCGTAGGACGAGACGAGACCGCCCTCGAGCCAGCCGGCCGCATGCAGCACGAAATTGGTGCCGGCAAGCAGCGTCATGTTCAGCGTGTTTGCCGATTCATGCGCAGCCTGCGCATCCGGAACCTTCGAGCCGCAGAGCGATCCGCCGGTACGGAACGGCAGGCCGAGGCGGCGAGCAAGCTGAGCAGCGCCGTAGGAGACCAGCGACGGCTCCGGCGTGCCGAAGGTCGGAGCGCCCGATTGCATCGAGATCGACGCGGCGAAGGTGCCGAACAGCACCGGCGCGCCCTTGCGGATGAGCTGGGTAAAGGCCGCGCCTGCCAGCACTTCGGCGAGAATCTGCGTCAGTGTGCCGGCGACCGTGACCGGGCTCATCGCGCCCGACAGGATGAAGGGCGAAACGACGCAAGCCTGGTTATGGCGGGCGTAGACCTTCGCGGCCCCGAGCATCGTCTCGTCGAAGACCATCGGCGAGTTGGCGTTGATGAGGTTCAACGTCACCGCATTGTTCTCGACGAAGTCGTCGCCGAAAAGGATCTTCGCCATTGCGACCGTGTCTTCGGCGCGCTCGGGCGCGGTGACCGATCCCATGAAGGGTTTGTCGGAATAGCGGATATGGCTATAGACCATATCGAGGTGACGCTTGTTTACGGCGATATCCACCGGCTCGCAAACCGTGCCGCCCGATGAGTGCATCGACGGCGCCATATAGGCGAGCTTCACGAAGTTGCGGAAATCCTCGATCGTCGCATAGCGGCGGTTGCCGTCGAGATCGCGCACGAAGGGCGGGCCGTAAACCGGCGCGAAGACGGTCGCCTTGCCGCCGATCTGAGCGCTCCGCTCCGGGTTGCGGGCGTGCCAGGTAAAGTCCTTCGGCGCCGTCTTCAAGAGCTCGCGGCAAAGTCCCTTGGGGAAATGCACGCGTTGACCGCGCACGTCGGCACCAGCGGCCTTCCACAGATCGAGCGCTTCGGCGTCGTCGCGAAACTCGATGCCGATCTCTTCGAGAACGACGTCGGCGTTGCGTTCGATGAGCTGCAGCCCTTCCTCGTCAAGAACTTCGTATTCGCGAATCCTGCGCTGGATATAGGGCAGAGACGGTCCCGGGCCACCGCCGGTGCGGGAAGCGCGACGCGCTGCCGCTCCCCGTCCCTCACCACGCGCGCGGCGTCCGCCGCCTTCGGCCGCACCTTGTTCTGTAACGTCGCTCATTCGCTCATTCCTCTTCCCGCGGTGCCCCGCGCATCATGCGCGATGAACGCCGCAACACTTGATGGGTGGGCGCATACCCCTTTCGCGAGGTTAAATCCAGCGGCGGGCATATGCATCCGGTAGTCGATTTAACCTAATGCTACCAAGGCGCCGGACCGGTACGGGTCTTAATGCGCCAACGGCTGGCGCATCTTAGACACTCGGTCTGCGGTCGCTCCCATTGCAGTGCATCGAGCATGCGCCTTTCAACCGCTTCAGACCGGGACCGCGCAAGCGCCACTCTAACGCCTTGAAGTGCTGCATAATTTTGGAGGCGGCAGATTCCGAACCCCGGGATAATGCGCCGCCGCTGTCGCGTGGGAGCATTTACCCGGGGCGCCGTCGTTTTTCATCATATGCGACGTCGCTTTCAACAAGAGATTTTTAGGAGTAGCCCGCTAAGGATTGGGCAACGCGTCCGGATTGTGCCCTCTGTCGTGCCGCCCGTGCGAAATGACTGTCCAGGAACCGAGGAACCCAACTATGGCAGACGATGAAATCATTCTCGAGGACCTTTCCGACGAGGAACTCGTGCAGCAGATGCATGACGACCTCTATGACGGTCTCAAGGAGGAAATCGAGGAAGGGACGCGCATCCTCCTCAAGCGTGGCTGGACGCCTTACGACGTCCTGACCCAGGCCCTGGTCGAAGGCATGCGCATCGTCGGCATCGATTTCCGCGACGGCATTCTCTTCGTCCCGGAAGTGCTGCTTTCGGCCAATGCAATGAAGGCCGGCATGTTCATCCTGCGCCCGTTGCTTGTTGAAACCGGTGCTCCGAAGCTCGGTAAGATGGTGATCGGCACGGTCAAGGGCGACATCCACGACATCGGCAAGAACCTCGTCGGCATGATGATGGAAGGCGCCGGCTTCGACGTCGTCGACCTCGGCATCAACAACCCGGTCGAGAACTACCTCGAAGCGCTCGAGCGTGAGAAGCCGGACATCCTCGGCATGTCTGCCCTGCTCACGACGACCATGCCCTATATGAAGGTGGTCATCGACACGATGAAGGAAAAGGGATTGCGCGACGAATACGTGGTCCTCGTCGGCGGTGCACCGCTCAACGAGGAATTCGGCAAGGCCGTCGGGGCCGATGCCTATTGCCGCGATGCCGCCGTCGCCGTCGAGACGGCCAAGGACTACATGAAGCGCAAGCACAATCAGCTCGCAGCCGGCTGAACACGATCGGACAGAAAAAGCCGGCTGCCCGTGTGAACGAGCAGCCGGCTTCTTGTTTTTCGGAACGTTCGTAGATCTTTTCGCTCTACCGGGGGGCCGTCAGTTGGCGGCCTTCGCGACCCGATGGCCGGCTCCCTGTGTCGCGTTTACTGCGTTTGCAGTATCCTGTCCTACGCCGCGGATCGTGTTTGCGCAGGAACTCAGGGTTGCCAGCGCTATCAGAACGGCTCCGATGGTCGCGATGGATTTTGTCGTCATGACCGTGATTCCTTTGTGTTGATGCAAGGCGGAATAAAGATGGAAAACGCAACGTCGGCAAGAGAACGTGCACAACCGAAGAAAGTTCATGTCATTGGTTGCGGCGCGATCGCGCGCGAAATTCTTGCCGTCTGCGAGGCCAACGCGCTCGATCACATCGAGCTCAACTGTCTGCCTGCCATCTGGCACAACACGCCGGACAAGATCACCCCGGGCCTGCGAGAGGCTATCGCCCGGGCGCGCGCCAACGGTTTCGAGCGCATCTTCATCGCCTATGCCGATTGCGGCACCGGCGGGCTTATCGACCGACTCTGCGAAGAGGAAGGGGTGACGCGCATCCCGGGCCCGCATTGCTACTCGTTCTTCGCCGGAAACGCGAATTTCGCAGCCCGCTGGGACGATGACATCACAGCCTTCTTCCTGACGGATTTTCTTGCCCGACAGTTCGAAGCCTTCGTCATCGAGCCGCTCGGCCTCGACCGGCACCCGGAACTGCGCGACATGTATTTCGGCCACTACCGCAAGCTCGTCTATCTCTCCCAGCAGGAGGACGCGGCATTGCAGGAAAAGGCGCGCCGCGCCGCCGATATTCTCGGGCTCGAATACGAGTACCGTTATACCGGCTATGGAGACCTTACGACATCGCTGATGGAGGTTTGATCCCTCTGAGCCGGCGTTTGTGCTGCCCGAGGGAATAGTGGGGCGCCGTCACATGTCCTATCCAATTCACGATGGGAGAAAGACAATGGCCCGCAGGTCTTCGATTCTCGCAGCCGCGATTGCCCTTTTGACACTCGCCGGGTGCATGACAAGTCAATCCGGCCGCAACACGATGAACCCTGCCGGAAGCAGTTCCACCAACTCCGGCGGCACCAGCATGGGCGGTACGGGAGGCGGCAGTTCGGGTTACTGGGCCACATTTCGGCGCGACGCGCTTTAAGGCCGCCCGTTACCGACGGACGGCCTCGCGACACATCAGTAATACGGCGAATAGCACTGCTGTCTTGGGCCTCCATAGGGCTGGTAGGAATTGTCCGCAGCGCGGTACGAGCGGTAGCGATCATAACACCAGTTGACGTGGCTGGCAGGCAGTCCCGGCGCCCCATAGCGTGGCTCTGCGTAGCGCGGCTGGGCGATGGCGCCGCCGATGATCATGCCGGCACCGAAAGCTCCCAGAGGATACCACCAGCCGTCGCTGTGCCGGCGGTAGCCGTGGCGGCGATAGTTGTAGCCGCGATGCCCGTTATACCAGCCGTGACGATGGCCGTGCCGGCGCCAGCCGTGCCGCGGGCGATGTCGGTGACCATGCCAGCCGCGGTGGTCGACCATCTGCACATTGCTCGCCTGCGACAGCGGAACGGTTGGGACGGGCATGGCTTGCGCAGGCGCATAGCCGGTGAAAGCCGTCACAGCCGCGAGGAACAGGATGCCAATCTTCTTCATCTCCACACCTATCTGTTGGAATAGGTCAGAGCTTTGCCGCCGGCCAGGCGAACGCGCAGTGAATGCAAGATTCATGATATTCTTAAGGACTTTCCGAAGGGCCGGTGCATGCGTGTTCCCGGCCCTTTGCCGCCGCCGATGAGGCAGGCATTTCGCGGCGCCGACGCAAGCGGCGCGCTCCGCGAGCGCAAGGTTCGGATGCACGATTGTGCAGCGTCGTTTTTGGACATATCGGACGTCGTGGCAAGGTGAGCCACGGCGCGTGGACATGCGCATTGTCGCCCTTATAGGAGAACAGGAATCCGATGGCAGACCGCATCATCGTCTACTGGCGCGATATCCCCGCGCAAGTCATCATCAAGCAGGGCCGTAAGACCGCCAAGCGCGAGCTCTCGCTGCGCTTCACCGAGGCGATCGACATGTGCGCCATGCGCACCGGAGCCGCCGAGACCGACGACTACCTTGCCGAATGGCGCAAGGCCGATCCCATCCCAGTCTCCGACGACCTGGAGGCGGAAGCCGACAGGGCGGCCACCGAATTGGAAGCCGCCTATGACCGGGAGCGCCTCGTCGCACTGGTCAAGGCCGGAGGCCGAGACAATGCCTGACCCGAAGATCGTGACCGGCAACGCCCAGTCCGCCAGGAAGGCGGCGACGGGCGCCTATACGCCCCAGGGCGTGTCGCCCAGCCGCCGCTCGCGCCACAAATACACAGTGCGTCTCTGGGCCGTGCGCAATTCGCGTTTCCTCGAGTGGTTCTATAACCGTTTCGCCGACATGTTCCTGCTTCTCCATCCTCTGTGGAACGCAATTGGCTATAACCGGGTTGAAAGGCCCGTGACCTTCGTCGAGCGTCACGTCAAGGGCTTCCTCTTCGACTGTCGCATGTGCGGGCAGTGCGCTCTGTCGTCAACGGGCATGTCGTGCCCCATGAACTGTCCGAAGCAGCTCAGAAACGGGCCCTGCGGCGGCGTACGCGCAAACGGCAATTGCGAAGTCGAGCCGGACATGCCCTGCGTCTGGGTGCAGGCGTGGAACGGCTCGCAGAACATGGTGAAGGGTGATGCGATCATGAACGTGCAGAAGCCGGTCAACCAGTCGCTGCGCGAAACCTCGTCCTGGTTGCGGGTAACGGCCGAGGCCGCGGCCGCCCGCGAAGCGGCGAAGAGGGAAGGCCCGCAGCAATGAGCCCGGACATCAACCCCCACGATCCAGGCGCACCGCTCGATCCCCTGCCCGGCCATTCCTCGCGCGGGCGGTTGGAGCGCGTGCTGCGCCGCGGCGAGTTCGCAGTGACGGCCGAGCTCAATCCGCCGGACAGCGCCGATCCCCAGGACGTCTATGAGCGCGCGGCAATCTTCGACGGATGGGTGGACGGCATCAACGCGGTCGACGCTTCAGGCGCCAACTGCCACATGTCATCCGTCGGCATCTGCGCGCTCCTGACGCGCATGGGCTATGCGCCGATCATGCAGATCGCCTGCCGCGACAAAAATCGCATCGCGATTCAGGGCGACGTGCTCGGCGCCTCGGCCATGGGTGTCCAGAACATCATGTGCCTAACTGGCGACGGCGTCCAGGCGGGCGACCAGCCCGGGGCCAAGCCGGTCTTCGATCTCGACTGCATGTCCCTGCTCGAGACAGTGCGCATCATGCGCGACAATTCCAAGTTCCTTTCAGGCCGCAAGCTGACCACGCCGCCCCAGGTATTCCTCGGAGCAGCGATTAATCCCTTCGCTCCGCCCTATGATTTCCGCCCCTATCGCCTCGCGAAGAAGATCGAGGCCGGCGCGCAGTTCGTCCAGAGCCAGTATTGCTTCGACGTTCCGATGTTTCGCGAATACATGAAGAAGGTGCGCGATCTCGGTCTTCACGAGAAGTGCTACATCCTGGTGGGCGTCGGGCCGATGGCATCCGCCAAGACTGCCCGCTGGATCCGCTCCAATGTTCCGGGCATCCACATTCCGGACAGCATCATCAAGCGGCTTGAGGGGGCCCAGGACCAGAAAAAGGAAGGCAAGCAGCTCTGCATCGACATCATGAACGAGGTGAAGGAGATCGAGGGCGTCTCCGGCGTGCACGTCATGGCCTATCGCCAGGAGGAATATGTTGCCGAAATCGTCCATGAATCAGGTGTCCTGAGGGGCCGCAAACCCTGGACGCGCGAAGCCGCGCCGACCGACGCACTGGTTGCCGAGCGGCTGGAACATATCCGCGAAGGCAAAGAAGAAAATCAGCAGCAGATGGCCGAGGCCGCCGCGCACCACCCGCATTGAGACAAAGCCGTGAGTCGGCGGCTTTAGCAGAGGATAACCGGCGCTCCTGCTCGTCCAGCGCCTTACAAACACAGAACGGCCCTATTACATAGGCCAACGCTCAAGGTTCAGAGGATCTTATATGACCCGCACCATCGTCGCCTCCGCCACCCGCGAGATCATCATCGGCTTCGACCAGCCCTTCTGCGTCATCGGCGAACGCATCAATCCGACCGGCCGCAAGAAGCTCGCCGCCGAGATGATTGAGGGCAACTTCGACACCGTGATTAAGGATGCGCTGGAGCAGGTTGCCGCCGGCGCGACGATGCTCGACGTCAATGCGGGCGTGACGGCCGTCGACCCGAACGAGACCGAGCCGCCGCTCCTCGTGAAGACGCTGGAGATCGTTCAGGGCCTCGTCGACGTGCCGCTGTCGATCGACAGTTCGGTTACCGCCGCCATCGAAGCCGGCCTGCGCGTCGCAAAGGGCCGCCCGCTCGTCAACTCGGTGACCGGCGAGGAAGAGAAGCTCGAAGCGATCCTGCCGCTCTGCAAGAAATACGACGTTCCGGTGGTGGCGATCTCCAATGACGAGACCGGCATTTCGATGGACCCGGACGTCCGCTTCGCGGTCGCCAAGAAGATCGTCGAGCGCGCCGCCGATTACGGCATCAAGCCGCACGATATCGTCGTCGATCCGCTGGTCATGCCGATCGGCGCACTGGGATCTGCGGGCCAGCAGGTCTTCGCGCTGCTTCGCCGCCTTCGCGAAGAGCTCAAGGTCAACACCACCTGCGGCCTCTCCAACATCTCCTTCGGCCTGCCGCACCGCCACGGCATCAACGCCGGCTTCATCCCCATGGTTATCGGTGCCGGTATGACTTCGGCAATCATGAATCCCTGCCGTCCGCAGGAGATGGAGGCGGTTCGAGCCGCAAACGTGCTTAACGGCACCGACCCGAACTGCACAAACTGGATCATGACCTATCGCGACCACAAGCCGGCCGAAGGCGGCCATGCCGTTGCTGCTGCGGCAGCACCGGCGGGTGCCGGCGGGCGGCGCGGCGGACGCGCGGCGCGCGCCGGCGTCGCACGGGCGGAGTAAAAATGGCCAAGCACCACTCCTTCGCGAGCGATCTGGCGGCGCTCTGGTTTCAGGCTCCGATGGTCATCGCCGCGCGTACGCAGGCGATGGCCGTCGCCGCTATCACCGGCTCGGCAACCGACTATGTCGAGGCGAGCCGGATGGTGACGGAAAAAATGGCGGCCGTCGCCGAAAGTGTCGTCGCCGCCAATGTCGCCCTGGTCAAGGAAGGAATGGGTGCTGCCGCGGCGCTTGCCGCCGGAAAGCCGGGTTCTGCCGCCGCGCACAACCGGATAGCGGCGGCCGCAGTTCGGCCCTATGCCAAGCGCGTGCGGGCAAACGCCCGCCGGCTCGCGAAATAAACTGCTGGCGAGACAGAAAATGTTGAACGTGCCCTCGAAGGACGAAAAGAACGATCCGCTGGTGCTCTTCATGCCCTCCGGCAAACGTGGCCGTTTCCCCGTCGGCACGCCGATCCTCGACGCCGCACGTTCGCTCGGGGTCTATGTCGAAAGCGTCTGCGGCGGCCGAGCCACCTGCGGACGTTGCCAGGTTTCCGTCCAGGAAGGCAATTTCGCCAAGCACAAGATCATCTCGTCCAACGATCATATCTCGCCCGTCGGTCCCAAGGAACAGCGTTACGCCAGCGTACGCGAATTGCCGGACGGGCGGCGGCTATCCTGCTCGGCCCAAATTCTCGGCGATCTCGTCATCGACGTGCCGCAGGACACCGTCATCAACGCACAGGTGGTGCGCAAGGCCGCGACCGACCGCGTAATAGAGCGCAACGCCGCCGTGCAACTGTGCTATGTCGAGATCGACGAACCGGACATGCATAAGCCGCTCGGCGACCTCGATCGGATGAAGGCCGTTCTGGAAAAGGACTGGGGCTGGAAGGACCTTCTGATCGCCCCCCACCTGATCCCCCAGGTGCAAGGCATATTGCGCAAGGGCAACTGGGCGGTGACTGCGGCGATCCATCGCGACATGGACTCCTCCCGTCCCTTCATCGTCGCTCTCTGGCCGGGACTGAAGAACGAGGCCTACGGCGTCGCCTGCGACATTGGCTCGACGACAATTGCGATGCATCTCGTATCGCTGCTCTCCGGGCGCATCGTGGCCTCCTCCGGCACATCGAATCCGCAGATCCGCTTCGGCGAGGATCTGATGAGCCGCGTCTCCTATGTGATGATGAATCCGGATGGCCGCGAGGCGATGACCAAGGCGGTGCGCGGGGCGTTGAACGGCCTGATCGGCAAAGTCTGCGCCGAAGGCGAGGTCGACCGCCACGACATTCTCGACATGGTCGTCGTAGCCAATCCGATCATGCATCACCTGTTCCTCGGGATCGACCCGACGGAGCTCGGACAGGCGCCATTCGCGCTGGCCGTCTCCGGCGCTTTGCAATACTGGGCTCACGAAATCGGCATAGAGGTCAATCGCGGCGCGCGCCTCTATATGCTCCCCTGCATTGCCGGACATGTCGGAGCGGACGCCGCGGGTGCGACGCTTTCCGAAGGGCCGCATCGTCAGGACAAGATGATGCTGCTCGTCGATGTCGGCACCAATGCCGAGATCGTGCTCGGCAACAGGGAGCGCGTCGTCGCCGCCTCATCGCCGACCGGCCCGGCCTTCGAGGGGGCCGAGATCTCCTCCGGTCAGCGAGCCGCACCCGGAGCGATCGAGCGCGTTCGCATCGATCCCGAGACGCTTGAGCCGCGGTTCCGGGTGATCGGCATCGACAAATGGTCGAATGAAGAAGGGTTCGCCGAGACAGCTGCAGCAGTCGGTGTCACAGGGATCTGTGGCTCGGCGATCATCGAAGTCGTCGCGGAGATGTACCTCACCGGCATCATTTCACAGGACGGCGTCGTCGACGGCGCAATGGCCTCGAAGAGCCCGCGCATCATCCCGAACGGCCGCACCTTCTCCTATCTGCTCCACGAAGGCGAACAGCGCATCACCGTGACGCAGAACGATATCAGAGCGATCCAGCTCGCCAAGTCAGCGCTTTATGCCGGCATCAAGCTGCTCATGGAGAAACAAGGTGTCGATCACGTCGACACGATCCGGTTCGCCGGCGCCTTCGGCTCCTTCATCGATCCCAAATATGCCATGGTGCTCGGCCTGATCCCCGATTGCGACCTCACCGAAGTGAAGGCGGTCGGGAATGCCGCCGGCACAGGCGCTCTGATGGCGCTCCTCAATCGCGGTCACCGCCGCGAGATCGAACAAACCGTGAGGAAAATCGAGAAGATAGAGACGGCGCTTGAATCGAAGTTTCAGGAGCATTTCGTCAACGCCATGGCGATGCCGAACAAGGTGGATGCCTTCCCGAAACTCGCCGAAGTGGTTACCCTGCCGGCGCGCAAGGCACTGGCCGATGACGGCGGCGAAGGAAGCGGCCGCAGGCGGCGACGCAGCAGGGAGTAGTCCAGCGTTCGTCTCACCGCTTCGATAGTCGAACCTTGTGTCGACGGCCAAGGAGATCCGATGAAAAGCGGCTGCAATCTTGGGCGGATCGTCATCCTCAACGGGGCGCCGCGATCCGGCAAGTCGAGCATAGCCGAGGTGATCCAGGAGACATTCGACGGGCCGTGGATGAACCTTGGCGTCGACACCTATATGGAGCGAGTCATGCCTCGCCGCTACCTGCCGGGGATCGGGTTGCGGCCGGGCGGCGAATTGCCTGAAATCGAAGCGCTCGTACCTCTCTTCTATGCTGCCCTATACGAGTCCATTGCCGCGCATAGCCGGCTGGGTCTGAACGTTGTCGCCGATGTCGGGCATCACGACGGCTATGGCGAACCGCGCCATATCCTTCCCGACTGCGCTCGACGGCTTCTCGGCCTTCCCGTCCTCTTCGTCGGGGTGCGGTGTCCCGTCGAGACGATAATGGAGCGACGCAATCGCGGCCAGCCCGGTCGCGAAGGCGGCTACCTCACCGGTAGCGAGGCGGAGCCTGTTCCGCACCAGGTGCTCGCATGGCAGCGAGAGGTGCATCGCCCCGGTATCTACGATCTCGCAGTCGACACGTCCATGATGACATCTGACGAATGCGCCGCGCTCATCCGCAAGCGGCTCGAAGCAGAGCCCCGTGCTCCGACGGCACTCCAGCGATTAGCCAGAATAGCCGGCGTTTCGCAGCCGGATCAGAGCTGACAATAGTGTAGCGGTTTTTCGTTCGGGATCATGCCGCTTGCATCTGCAGCTCGGCGAAGGCAGCGCGAACATGCTCTGCGACCGCCAGAACCGGCGCCGGCGCATCTTCGATGACCTTGAGGCCGATGTTGTAGTGACCGAGATCCGGCAGGCCGTCACGCTCGCCGAGCTGGACCATCTCGCCCTGGACGAGATAGCGCGGCAGCGGCGCGATCGCGAGCCCGGCGAGAACGGCCGCACGCTGTCCGGTCGTATACGCGCTCAAAAAGGCGACGCGGAACTTGCGGCCCGCACGCGACAGCTTCTCGACCGCATCGGCACGCCAGACACAGCCGTCCTCCCACATGGAAACCGGCAAGGGATCGCGCAGATGCGCATTCCCGCATTTCGCACCTGCCCAGACCAGTTTCTCCTGCATCAGGATTTCGGCCCCCTTGGCAGATTCCTCGGAAAGGCTGTTGAACACGGCGATGTCCAGCCGGTGCTCGTCCACCCGCTTGCGCATCGCGTTGCTCATGCCGATCGAAACGTCGATGGTGACGTTCGGATACGTTTCTGCAAAGCGCTTCAATACATCAGGAAGGATGCGCTCGCCGACATCCTCCGGCGCACCGACCCGCACCACACCGTTCATGTCGGGCAACAGGAAGCGGGACACCGTCTCGTTATTGAGCGACAGAAGCCGCCTGGCATAGCCGAGCAGGAGCTCGCCCTTCGGCGTCAGCGACACCGAGCGGGCGTCGCGGAGGAACAACGTGCAGCCGAGCATCTCCTCGAGCTTCTTGATCTGCATCGAGACGGCCGAAGGCGTGCGGTAGACCGTCTCCGCTGCGGTCGTGAAGTTACCGGTCTCGGCAATGGCGACGAAAGTTTTGAGCACGTCCATTTCGAGCAGCGGAAGCGCGTGGCGCATCATCATGTTCATGGCGGCATCCTAGATCAGAAAAACTGAAAGATAACTTAACTTCATTTCGTTTGATTGAACATCACGCATGCGCGATAGTCAAGCTGCAAGAGACGGAAACGCCCTGAACTAGAAGGAGAAGGCCATGTCCGCTCTGACGTTGGCGATCGATAACGGCGCCCCTCACGAAAGACCGGCCCCAAACGCCGCACCCACCGGTCGGGCGCCCCGGCAGGCTCGAACCATCGATGACGGGGACATAGTCCTGGCCATTCTTTGGCGTGCCCGATCTCTTATTGAACTGATTGCCGAACGTCGTCGTGCCGGCAATCTTGTCAGGAATCGGGTGGAAACACACCGGCAATTGGCGAGACTGCCAGCCAGGGTCCGAAACGACCTGTTACCCGCGGAACAGCAGCCCGGCAGAGCATCCGATAGAACGGCTATAGCGGGCGAAATCAATCACGATGTTTGATGAATTACATCAAACATATTCGTTTGAATGATCAATCGCGTTGCACCATAACGTCCATGGTCGCGACCTTTTGAGGAACTCAGAAGGAACCAGCAATGTCTATGAACGAGCATTCGTCATCCGCATCGAGCCAGGGTCTTGCAGCCCTGCCCGCTCTTTTCAACCTGCGTGCCCGTGCCTGGGCCGCCTGGAAGCGGCACCGCAACGAACGTGTCCTGGAGAACCTCTCCTACGACACGTTGAAGGATATCGGCTTCCCCTCCGTCGATGATGCAGTGCATAAGACGGACCAATGAATAAAGACTGCAGATGCCAACCTCCCGGCATTGACCGCAAACTATAAGGGCATTCCCGCAACGGAATGCCCTTTTTGTTTCGAGGAGCGCCCGACAGTTGCGCCAGCAAATGCTCCCTACTCGAAAAATCCCTTCGGCGTCCTGCCCTTCAGAAACGGCTCGACGAACGCATGAAGCAGCTCGGGCTGGCTGATGACGGCGGTATGCGACGTCGCAGGGAGGACGGCGAGGCGAGAGGCGGGCAGCGGGTTGCCCATGTCGCCCATGACGCCCCCGCCGAGCAGCCGGAACAGAGCGACCGAATGTTCGAGCGTCGCCACGTCAGCATCGCCGGTAATGATCAAAACCGGGGTTTTCAGCGCCTTGACGTCCGCTTCCCATGCCATCGGCTCCTTCTCCAGCGCGATCAGCTTCCTGACGAGCTCGGGGAAACCGTCGGGATTGGCCGCGAGCTTGCGATAGTCCTCCGCAAACGGCATGTTGACGAACATCTCGACCGACATCTGGGGAATGAAGGCCTTGAACGCCGGCTGCCAGCCCTCGGCATCATAGGCGACGGAGGCGGCGGCGAGTTTGTTGACTTTTCCCGGGTGGCGGATGGCAAGCTGCAGACCGGCAGCGGCACCCATGGAGTAGCCGAAGATATCGGACTTCTCGATCTTCACGGCATCCATGAAGGCCGCCACATCATCGGCCAGATTGGGATAGGTGATCGGCCGGTCGATATCCGTGGTGCGGCCGTGGCCCTGGAACTCGATCGCATACACCTTGTGGGTCTCGGCGAGCTTCGGGATGATGGCACCCATGGAGGGGATGTTCATGTAGGCGCCGTGCAGCACGATGAGCGGGTCGCCCGCGCCAGAGACCTCGTAATACATTTCCATGCCGTTGACCTTGACCCGATCGCCCGCCGGTTCGGATCGGGCAAGCGTGGTACCTGCAACGAGCAGTGTCGCGGTAATCAGTGCGGTGCGGAACATCGTTCTTCTCCTCGCTTTGCGACCGGCCTATGCCGGTTTCGATGATAAGACGAGCGGGGCTCCCGCTCCCCGACATGAGCAACGCAATTTTTCGGAGCTGCGCGGCCCGTGACTGCCTTTACTCGGACTACCCCTCGCCTACTGGTAAAATTTGCAGCTGGCGCCAGCGGCATGTTTTTGCTTTCGTAAAAGCGGCCCGTTTCAAGAGCTCCCAGCAGATCGGCAATCCTCATGAGTGAAAGTGAAGCCCAATTACCGATGATCCATTTTGCGGACGCAAAGACCTTCGAAACCTGGATTGCGGAGCAAGGGCCCGATGCCCAAGGAGTCTGGGTGAAGTTCGCCAAGAAAGCATCCGGGATAGCAAGCATCACGCCGAGGGAGGCGCTCGATGTGGCGCTCTGTTACGGCTGGATCGACGGTCAGCGCATAGGATCCGACAGCGACTTCTACCTGAACAAATACACGCCGCGCCGTGCGCGCAGCCGATGGTCGCAGGTGAATTGCGCTCGGGCGACCGAATTGATCGCCGAGGGGCGCATGAAGCCGCGCGGCCTTGCCGAAGTTGAACGCGCCAAGACCGACGGCCGGTGGGATGCCGCCGCGCCACCGCCGAGCAAGGCGACCGTGCCTGACGATCTTCGCGATGCGCTCATGCAGAATGCAGCCGCTAAGATGCTGTTCGACGAACTCGACAGCCGAAACCGCTACGCAATCCTTTTCCGCATTCACGACGCGAAGAAGACCGAGACGCGCGCCGCGCGCATCGAAAAATATGTCGGCATGCTTGCCCGGGGCGAGACGCCCTATCCGCGGCGCAGGGCGCGATAGATCGACGTGCCTCTCAGGCCGCCAGCGGCTCGACCTCGACCGTTACGTGCGAAAGCTCGTGGATATGCTCGAGTTTGCGACGGTAGATCGACGGACTTTGCGGATTTTTCGTCACCAGCGAAACGATGGCACCGTGGTGGCCGGGCCCAAGCTGCCACACGTGCAGATCGGTGATCCGATCCCCGTCCCGCTCGATCGCCGCGCGTATTTCGTCCGGCAGGTCCTCGCCCGGCGGAATGTAATCGAGCAGCACGCTGCCGCTGTCTCGTATCAGGCCCCATGACCAGCGGGCAATCACCAGCGCGCCGACAATGCCCATCATGGGGTCGAGCCATATCCAGCCATAGACGCTGCCGGCTGCAAGCGCGACGATCGCGAGGACCGAAGTGAGCGCGTCCGCCAGCACATGCAGGTAGGCGGCACGCAGGTTGTTGTCCCGCCCGTGGGCCGAGACGCCATGATGGTGCTCGTGATGGTGATGATGGCCGTGATGGTGACCGTGGTGGTGATGTGAATGATCCTCACGAAGCAGCCAGGCACAGGCGAGATTGACCGCAAGTCCGAGCACGGCCACAGAAATGGCCTGCGGGAAACTGATCGACACCGGATTGGTAAGCCGCAGGAGGCTTTCCCAGCCGATCAGCAGCGCGATCAGGGCAAGTACGATCGCGCTTGAGAAACCGGCGAGATCGCCAAGCTTGCCTGTACCAAAGGTAAAGCGTGGGTTACGGGCGTTGCGCCGGGCATAGAGATAGGCAAGCGCCGCGATCAGCAGGGCGGCGGCGTGTGTGGACATGTGCCAGCCGTCGGCGACCAAAGCCATCGAACCGTAAAAGGTACCTGCGGCGATCTCCGCGACCATCATTACCGCAGTCAGTGCGATGACGAACCATGTTCGCCTTTCGTTGCGCTGGTGATTGTCGCCGAGGAATACATGATCATGGCCTGCGGACGCCGGTGAATGGGTTTCGCTCATTTCAGGTATCTCCTGACGATTTCGATCAGTTCGGCAGCGCCCACTTCGCGCTCTCCCTGGGATTCGTGCCCGGCTACGTGCCCGCGAATATGATCCTCGATCAGCTCGACCGTCAGCCCGTTGACCGCACCACGCACCGAGGCGACGAGGTTGAGAATATCGCCGCAGGGCTGGCGAGCTTCGAGCGCGCGCTCGACTGCCTCCATCTGCCCCTTCAACCGGCGGACACGGGCGAGCAACTTTTCCTGATCTTTGATCGTGTGGGACATAGTATAGGGGGGTACCCTATATTAGACGCCTGCGCAAGCCGCACCTTCGCTGCGCCGCGCCCTGAAGCTGCGCGCTCTCCAATGCGTCTTGTCAGATACCGACATCCCAGCCTGTGAAGGTGAAGAGTCGCTGGCGGTAAAGTCGCAACTCGAGCGCGCATGCGCAGTTTTCGATCAGTCTGCCTCATTTTTGCTCGATTACGTCATTGCGATCCATGATCTTGTCGCATTTCATACACTCGTCGATCCGGCACCCAAAAGGCCCACGCCGTTGGATGTCGCAATGCGAAATTTCTTCCCAGTCGCGGCTTTCCATGCCAATGTCGCAATTCGACAAGCTGAAGCGCATATTCCAAGCGACGAATATGCGAGCCTTAATGCATGTCGCCTGAAAGTGCGCAGCGGTTTGGGGCTGACGACATGCACGGAAGCGACGACCTGAAGTGCGTCGCATGAAATTCGATCTATGCAACGTGCTTTAGCCTGGGAGGTTCTATGCACAAACCGCTGACGAAGAAGCGCTCGCTCGTCTTCTTTCTGGTGCCGAACTTTTCGATGCTGCCCTTTTCGGCGGCGATCGAGACGCTCCGCATCGCCAACCGGATGCTCGGTTACGAAGCCTATACGTGGCGTCTCGCCTCGACCGACGGGCAAAAGGTCTATTCGTCGGCGGGCATTGCGCTCGAAGTCAACACCTCGCTCGCCGACGAACGCAAGTATCTCGGCGGAGAAAGCCGCCCATCGATGGTGCTGGTCTGTTCGGGCGTCTATGTAGAGGACTTCCAGAACAAGTCTGTGAATGCATGGCTGCGCGAAGCCTATAACCGCGGCATCGCCGTCGGCAGTCTCTGTACCGGCGCCCATGTGCTCGCCTCGGCGGGCCTGCTCACGGGCAAGCGCTGCGCGATCCATTGGGAAAACCTGCCGGGCTTCTCCGAGAGCTTCCCGCAGGCCGATGTATACGCGGACCTCTACGAGATCGACGGCAATATCTATACGTGCGCCGGTGGCACCGCCTCGCTCGACATGATGCTGAATCTGATCGATCAGGATTTCGGCGAGAACCTCGTCAACCGCGTCTGCGAACAGGCGCTCACCGATCGGGTGCGCGGGCCGCACGACCGCCAGCGGCTGCCGCTGAGAGCGCGTCTCGGCGTCCAGAACGCCAAGGTCCTGTCGATTATCGAACTGATGGAAAGCAACCTCTCCGAGCCGCTGTCGCTACTGGAGATCGCAGAAAGCGCGGACCTGTCTCGCCGCCAGATCGAGCGGCTTTTCCGCCAGGAGATGGGGAGATCGCCTGCCCGTTATTATCTGGAGATTCGCCTCGACCGCGCCCGGCACCTGCTTATCCAGTCGTCCATGCCGGTTGTGGAAGTCGCCGTTGCCTGCGGCTTCGTTTCCGCTTCGCACTTTTCGAAGTGTTACCGCGAGCTTTACAACCGTTCGCCGCAACAGGAACGCGCCGAGCGCAAGCTGACGCTGCAGATGGCGCGGTAGATCGCGCCTGTTCGATCCGCTGGAACATTGCAGGGTGGACGAGGCCCTGATCCGTTCGTGCGGAACCGATTAGAGCACTTCCCGGAAAGGTGTGTACGGTTTCCGTGCGGAAGTGCGTCGTTTCAAAGTGCTTGAACACTTTAGAGAAAACACGGAAAGCGGCCTGCGCTTTCCGACCGCGCCGTCGCGCAGCAGCGAGAGATTTCGGTTTCGCCCGCCTGCGAATAGGCCGGAGCGCCATTTTCTTCGGATAACCGGCCGCCTTCCATAAAAAATTAACGATTGTGCTAGCCCCCCACTTTCTTTGGGTCGCCGTCTTACTTATGGTCGCATAACGCGAGTTTTATCAGCATAATCATCTATAAGTTGTTTATCATATATCACGAGAGATAATAGATGTCCGGTCTCGCCTTGCCCGTGGCCTTCGCCGTTGCGTTGACGGTAACAAGCGCTCACGCGACCTTTGCCGACGAACTGACTTCCTCCCGAAATTGGTCGGGCTGTTACCTGGGCGCGAATGTGGGCTATGGCAGCGCCGATGCCGAAGCGACGGATTCGCCGTTTACACAGGGGCCATTCGCCACCGGCGGGACCTCCTGGAACAGTGTCGGTCCACCCTACGAGGTAATCAAGAGCGATGACCACGGCGCAGTCAGCGGGATCGAAGCCGGTTGCGACCGGCAACTCGATGTCGATCGGCTGACACTCGTCTTCGGCGGCGCAGTCGATTTCAGCCTGATGAATCTCGCCGGCACCGGCACGTCGGCAATCGTCAACGACACACATGCAAGCTTCGACACCGACTGGGCCGGCACCGCGCGTCTTCGCGCCGGAATTGCCGCCGACGACCTGCTCTTTTATGTGACCGGCGGTGTCGCCGTGGCCGATATCGACGTCCGCGCCTACGACCTTAGCGACTGGCCGACGATCGGTCAGATGAACGTCTCGGGCGGAGGAACAAAGAGCGGTTGGGTGGCGGGTGCTGGGGCTGAGTGGCGCTTCGCAGACAACTGGTCGGCAACCCTCGAATATCTTCATTACGATTTCGGCAAGGTGACCGCCTCGGGCGCAGCGATCGAACCGGTCGGCGCGTTCCCGCGCTACGAAAACGATCTCGATTTCGATGTGGTGCGGGTCGGAATCCGTTGGCGAATGTGAGTTTGTGGAGAGCTGAGCGGCAGGGAAAACGTCGCAATGCGACCGCCTCTCAAGTGGACGAAAAAACCTTTTTAAACAATGTATTACGAGTTTTCTCCGGACGCCTGTGAAACGAACGGCGTCATAGGCAAAAATAGAACGGGACATGCCCAAGGCTTGGAGTCGGTGCCCTTCCCCCAGGCGATCGCGGCAGACATTGCAGGAGTGCAGACATGGCGCAAACATTAATCGACTTTTCCGCCGGGCAGATCACCGACGGCTCGGCCGGCGGGGCCGATAATGTCCTTAGCGCCGGCGGGCTCGTTTTCACGATATCAGCGCAAGGAAACTGGAGTGCCAATTTCGACAACGGCCGTTTCAACTTTGCCGAGGACCCGGCCTATGGCGGCGAACGATTTTCGATCGCCATCACGAGCGCAACCGGAGCGTTGATCGACTTCTACGACTATCAGATCAGCGTGAACGCCGATCCTTTGATCGTGAATGGTTGGTCGCCCGGGCTCGGCCTGGACGGAACCACCTGGTATGACGACAATATTCACGGCGATGGCGTCGGACCCTATTATTATCGGGCGATCTTTGCCGGCAATGTTCCCCCTGTGAGCAGAGGGGCATCGCTTGGCCTGGAAGACCTCATCATTCCGGGGACGACGACTACCGGCACGATGAGCTTTTGGCTCGATAACATAACGATCGACGCGAACCACCGGCCGGTTGTTGCCAATTTCGATGCCTCGGACGCGAAGGACTATGTCAGCGGCAGTCAAACTGCGATACTCGTGGATACCATAAGTCCGGCTGCGGTCACCGACGCTGACAACACCGGCTGGAGCGGCGGACAGGTGCGCTTCACACTATCCGGACTGGTTCCGGGCGAAGATGCGCTTGGTCTGCAAAACCAGGGAACGGGTGCCGGACAAATCGGAGTTTCCGGTACGACCGTGACCTTTGGCGGCACCGTTGTCGGGACAGTTAGCGGAGGCGGTACGGGGTCCAGCTTCCTGCAGGTCGCTCTGAACGGCAACGCCTCGAGCGCGGCAGTGGAAGCCATTATTCACAGTCTGACCTACGCCAACATGGGCGCCTCGCCCACCGGTACGAGGACTGTCTCTGTTACGGTTCGCGACGCCGAGGGCGGCAATTCGACAACGACATCGACGACGGTGAATCTCGTCCCAGCCAATGAAGCTCCGGTGACGACGACGTCCGGTGGTACCGGATCCTTTACGGAGGGAGATGCACCGGTGGCGATCGACGCCGGACTAACCGTGTCCGACCTCGACAACGGGACGCTCGCCTCGGCGACCGTCCAGATCACCGGAAACTTTCACTCCGATCAGGATGTTCTGACCTTCACGAATACCAGTTCGGCCGCATTCGGGAACATCGATGCCGCCTATAATTCTCTAACAGGCGTTTTGACTCTTACTTCCCCGGGCGCAACGGCAACCGTCGCGCAGTGGCAGGCGGCGCTACGTGCCGTCACCTATGCCAACAGTTCCGAGGCACCAACCGCCGCGGTCCGTACGATCAGCTTCAGCACCAATGACGGCACTAGCGACAGCGCTCCTGCCACAAAAACCATCGATGTCGGCTCCGTCAACGATGCACCGCAAATTGCCGCGCCCGCCGTATTCGCCATCACGGAGGACACGGCTGCCGCTGTCACGGGCATATCCTTCTCCGACGGGGACGCTGGCGGAAGTTCCGTGACCGTCACCTTCTCCGTTTCATCGGGATCACTCTCGGCCGTCAGCGGCAACGGCGTCACGGCAGGCGGAACGGCGGCGAACCTCACGCTCACCGGCACGATGGCCGATATCAACGCATTTATTGCTGCCGCCAACGTGACTTTCACGCCGGCCGCGAATGCGGCCGGCAACGTGATCCTCACGACGAGCATCACCGATGGAGGAAACACCGGCAGCGGCGGGGCGCAAACCGCGACCGGAACGACGGTGCTGCAAATAACGGCGGTCAACGACGCCCCCACGGTTTCGGCTCCCGCTGTGGTCAGTGTTTCCGAGGACACCACGACTGCAATTACGGGCATTTCCTTCGCTGATGCGGATGCGGGGTTCGGCACCGTCACAGTGACTTTCAGCGTCGCCTCGGGATGGCTCGCGGCGCAATCTGCGGGCGGCGTTACCGTTTCCGGCACGGGCGCATCGCTGGAGATGACCGGTTCCCTGGCCGACATCAATGCCTTCATCGCCGGTTCGAATGTCACATTTACGCCAATGCCCAACGCGACCGCCAACGTCGTTCTGACGACGGAGATCAACGATCTCGGCAATGCCGGGTCCGGCGGAGCGAAAAGCGGGGCTTCTGCCACGACCCTCGTGCTGACTGCAGTGAACGATGCACCCGTAAACCACGTCCCGGTCGGACAATCGGTTTCAACCGACGGCGCTCTCGTCTTCAGCATTGCAAATGGAAATGTAATTTCAATTGCCGACGTCGATGCCGGCAGCGGTACGGTCGTGGTGACGCTTACCGCGGACCACGGCCTGCTTACGCTGGGCGACACCACGGGTCTGACCTTTACTTCCGGCACCGGCACGTCCGATTCGGCCATGACCTTTGCGGGTTCCCTGAGCGACATCAACGCCGCACTGAACGGGTTGGTCTTCTCGCCTACCGCCGGCTATGCGGGCGACGCCTCACTGAAGATCGAAACCAACGATCAGGGGTTGTCCGGTTCAGGCGGTGCTCAAAGCGATAGCGATACGATCGCCATCGCCGTCTTGTCGCCGGCTCCGAAAGTCCTCAACGTCGACACCGCCGCGCCGGACGGAGTCTACAAGGCAGGAGATACGATCACACTAACCGTAACCTTCGATGCGGCCGTCTACGTCGACACCACCGGCGGAATGCCCACATTACTGTTGGAAACCGGCGCCACCGATCGGCTCGCCACATATATCTCGGGTTCCGGATCGAATACGCTGTCCTTCAGCTACACGGTTCAGGCGGGTGATCTGACGCCCGATCTGGATTATGCAGCCTTTACCGCGCTAGCGGTGAACGGCGCAGCGATCCGAAGCGCCACCAATGTTGACGCCGATCTGAAGCTGCCGACTCCGGGCGGCGCCAATTCGATCGGCGCACAGAGCAACATCGTCGTGGACGGCGTCGCACCCACGGTCACCAGCGTAGGAGTGCCTGCGGCCGGCACTTACAAGTTCGGCGACAGTCTGAACTTCACGGTGAACTTCCGCGAGTCCGTGATCGTGGACAGCACCAACGGCGTTCCGCGACTTGCGGTTATCCTCGATACGGGCGGGACAACCTATGCCGAGTATATCGCGGGAAGCGGCAGCAGTGCTCTGGCATTCCGACTGACAGTTGCCGATAATCAGGCGGATTGGACAGGCATCACGCTCGGCCCCCTCACGCTTAATGGGGCGACCATAAGCGACAGCGCCGGCAATAGTGCTCTGCGGACCTTGAACAATATAGCACCCACCGACTTCGTCCTCGTCGACGGCATCGTCAACGACGCCCCCATACGCACCGGCGACCTGAAGGCGACGGTCGCGGAGGGCGGTACCTATAAGCTCACGACGGCCGATCTGAGCTATTCCGATCCGGACGATACGCCAGCGGGTGTTAACTTCACCGTCTCGAACGCCGTCAATGGCTCTGTCCTCGTCAACGGGTCAGCGGCCGCGAGCTTTACGGCTGCGCAACTCGCAGCCGGCCTCGTCTCCTTCCGGCACAACGGCTCGGAGACCACCGCCGCCTCCTTCCGGGTCGTCGTCGAAGACGGCAATGAGGACAATTCCGCGCCGACGCCCGCGACCTTCAATTTCACCGTCAACCCCGTCAACGACGCCCCCATACGCACCGGCGACCTGAAGGCAACGGTCGCGGAGGGGGGAACCTATAAGCTCACGACGGCCGATCTCGGCTATTCCGATCCGGACGACACGGCAGCGGGTGTTAGCTTCACCGTCTCGAGCGCCGTCAATGGCTCTGTCCTCGTCAACGGGTCAGCGGCCGCGAGCTTTACGGCCGCGCAACTCGCAGCCGGCCTCGTTTCCTTCCGGCACAACGGCTCGGAGACCACCGCCGCCACCTTCCGTGTGGTCGTCGAAGACGGCAATGAGGACAATTCCGCGCCGACGCCCGCGACCTTCAATTTCACCGTCAACCCGGTCAACGACGCTCCTAGCCTTACGCTCACACAGCACATCAGCCGCATTGCCGAAGATGCCTCGACGGGAACGGCTCAGAAAATCGCTACTCTTGCGATCGCCGACGACACCCAGGGCACCAACCTGCTTTCTCTGAGCGGCGCCGATGCGTCGCTGTTCGAAATCCGCGGCAACGTCCTCTGGTTGAAAGCAGGAGCCAGGCTCGATTTCGAGACAAACCCATTCCTCGACGTCACCATTGGGCTTGACGATCCATCTATCGGGACAGGACTAGAAGCAACCAAGACGATCAGGGTGGCCGTCACCGACGTCATCGAGCGTTATATCGGCACGGCCGGCGCCGACCGCCTCACCGGCACCGCGGTGAACGAGACCTTTGACGGAGGAGCGGGCAATGACGTCATCAATGGCGCAGCCGGCAATGATACGATCATTGGCGGCGCGGGAGCCGATCTGCTGACGGGAGGAGCGGGGAACGACACCTTCGTTTTCAAATCAACGAACGACTCGGCGCCGGGCTTCTCCGGCTATGTGAACAATGTCGCATATGGGCCTGCCTCTGGTGCCGGATATCGCGACACCGTGACGGACTTCGCGAACGGCTTCGATCGGCTCGATCTGTCGGCCATCGATGCGAACACCGGCGCGGCCGGCAATCAGGCCTTCACCTGGCGCGGCACCGGCGAATTCTCCCGTCACGCGGGCGAACTCATCTACAAGACGTTCAATCCGGCGGGCACGGCCGACGACAAGACGATCATCTATGGTGATGTCAACGGCGACGGCCGCGCTGATTTTCAGATCGAGCTTTCCGGGTTGAAGAACCTCGTGACGGGAGATTTCCTGTTGTAAGTCGGTCGGGAACCGCATTCCGGCACTCCGTCCCGATCACTGCGCCAGGACGTCCAGAACGGAAAATTCGACATCAACCGGCGCCGGTCGCCAGCGACCGGCCGAATGGCGGTCGTCCTTCAGGCCGGAATCTTGGTCCTCGCGTTCAACGTTCTCACCTTGGTGAGAGTATCGAGGTTCTGGTTGACACGGCAGTAGAACTCCTCGTTGACGAAGGGGCGAACGACAAAATCGTTGCCGCCGGCTTTGAGGAACCGGGCGGAAAGCAGCCGGTCCGTCGACGACGATACACCGATGATTCTTAGCTGATGCGGGCCGTGGGCGGCGCGGATTCGCCGCGTAAGTTCGAAACCGTCGATATCGGGCATATTGTAGTCGGTTATGACGAGGGCTATGTCCGGATTGTTCTTCAGGATTTCCAGCGCCGCAGAGCCGTTTTCCGCCGAGCTCGTTCTGAAATTGTAGCGCTTCAACTGCGTCGTCAACACGGCCCGGGCCGTCGCACTATCGTCGACGATCAACACGTGATGCTGCTGGTTCGTCAGGAAACGGCAGACGGATTCCGCCAGCATATCGACAGCAAAGACGCTGTCCTTGATGACGTAATCGACAATGTCCTTGGCGAGGATCATCTCTCGCGTGCTCTCCTGAAACGATCCGGTAAAGACGATCGTCGGCACGCTCATTTCGATCAGGTAGGTGAGCGCCTCTCCGTTCTCGGCGCCTGGAAGATTGATATTCGAAATCGCGAGCGATGGCGCGAAGGAAGCGTTTTCGACCGCGAACTGCAGGTCCTCGTAATCGCGACAGACGATCACATCGATATCGAAAAGCTCCTTCAGCCGCTTCGAGACCATCGAGGCAAAGAGGTTGGAGTCCTCGGCAAGCACGATACGGTGTTCGCCGAGGGATTCACCGGAAAAATACATCCCGGAAATGCCGAAGAATGACATTGCTCGCCTATAAAAAAGAGTGTCCCCGGAAGGCACCCTAGGAGCAAAACGCTTTATCCGGTGTTAATGGGCGCGCTCATCCAAATGTCCGGCGAAGGCATCCCTCAAACGAAGACGACATCATCCGCCGAAAGGTCGGAAAGTGCGACCTTGTCCAGCAGCAGACCGAATGTATCGGATCCATTGAAGGCGATGTAGAGCCCGTCTTCGGTCTCGGTCGCGGCGGCAACCAGGTCGGCGAAGCTGTCGATGCGTGTGGTGTCGGGTGCATATCCGGCAAAGCGCAGCAGGTCGCCGCCGTCCGCATCGAAATCCGTGATACGATCCACACCTGCGAACGAAACCGTGTCGGACGACCAAAGGAAGGTATCTGCGCCTGCTCCGCCCGTCATGACATCGTCACCCGCGCCGCCCCAGATCACGTCGCTGCCGGCGCCGCCGTCCAGCCGGTCGTTGCCGTCGTTGCCGGCGAGCCGATCGTCGCCCGCAAGCGTCCGGATTGTATCGTTCCCCGAGCCGCCGGACAGCTCGAACCTCTCGATATTGGTGAAGATCAGCGACGTACCCAGCATGCCGGTCGAAGCGTCGAAATTCGTGCCCGGCAGGGGATCGACGACGCGCAATGTATCGCTGCCGCTCCCGCCATCGATAAAGCCGGATGGCGCAACCACCTGAATGAGGTCGTCGCCGGCGCCGCCGCTGATATATGTCTCTCCGTCGCCGAAACTCGTTCCGCCGTCGTAAATATCGTCGTTCCCATCGCCGCCGACGAGCACGTCGTTTCCACCGACACTGATCAGTATGTCATCACCAGCGCCACCGTAAAGGGCATCGTCGCCGCTTCCGGAGGCGACATAATCCCTGCCGCTGCTGCCGGCGAAATAATTGTCGCCCTCGCCCATATGGGCGGTAAGCGAAGACAGATTTCCGGCGATCAGCGTATCACTGCCGCCGCCGAGATCCACGCTTGCAACCTCGATCCCGCTGATCAGCGTGCCCGTCGAGGCAAACCCCTGTCCGAAATCGATAGTGACGTCGTCGGTTCGTCCTTCATCGAAGATGGAGAGATTATCCCAGCCGCTCCCGCCGTCGATCACCGCGGAGGAAAGCGTGGTGATGATGATGTCGTTATGGTCGCCGGCGAAGATCCGGTTCGCGCCAGCAGTGTCGTTGATGATGTCGCCGCCGCTGCCTGTGTCGATCGCGTCGTCGCCCAGCATGCTGGTGCCGTCGTCGCCGTCGACGCCATATGGGCCCACGATGTCGTTCCCGGCGCCGGTCGAGATGATGTCGTCGGTGGCGGCGCCGAAGATCCGGTCGTTGCCGCTGCCGGTCGTCAGCACCAGCCTCTCGATGCGATTGAAGAAGATGTGTTCCCAATTCGAGGTGTTGTAGCCGATGATGCCGTGACCGTGCTCGCCGCTGAAGCGGACGTTGGAGCTGACGCTCGACAGGTCGACCACCAGCGTATCGAAGCCGGCACCGCCTGTCACCGCGCCGCCGGTCCCGATCAGGCTGATGAGATCATCTCCCTCGCCGCCGTCGAGCCGGTCATAACCGCTCCTGCTGGTCAGACGATCGTTTCCAGCCCCGCCGTCGACGAGGTCATCGCCGCCGCCGGCTTCGATCTCATCGGCGCCGGCCAGGCCCCAGATGCGATCCTTCTCCTCGGTTCCGGACAGCGTATCGTCTCCGGCAGTCCCCACGACTGTAGTCATGTCGCTCTTCCCCCTGAAATACGAAGCATGTGACTAATATTAAATTTCAAAGCATAAATCGAGATGAAGCCAAAAAATATTTTCGCCCCACAAATATAGATTACATTACTTCAAATATAAAATTACTTTGTCCGCAAACCGAAATGCCACCTGACCACATACCGATTTCCGTATAAAATGCATCCATGAGCGAAGCCCAACCCCTTTTCGATGTGCTGCGCCATTCGGCAAGGACGGAGGTCGCCGATGCATTCGAGCGGCTCGTTCGGGATGCGCCCGATCACAAGCTTTGCCGTATCAATGCGCTCGCATTCGCCGCGCGCGAGGGTCTCGACGAGGAAGAGACGATCGCAGGCTTTCTGCATGCCTCGCGCCTGGGAATTTTCGAGCTTTCCTGGAACGTGCTCTGTCCGGGTTGCGGGGGTGTCCTCGATGCCAACACGTCCCTGAAGACGGTGCAGAGTACGGAATATACCTGCGCGCTTTGTGCCGCCGGTTACGAGCCGACGCTCGACGAGATGGTCGAAGTCACCTTCACGGTCAGTCCGCGCGTGCGCCACATCGGGGCACATGCTCCGCATGAATTGCCGCCGGCTGAATATTTCCGCCAGATCTATTGGGGATCCGGCATCGACCTGCCGGAGGAGGGCTACGAAGCAAAGGTCGACGAATTCCTGCTGGAGGCGCTGGAACTGCCGCCTGGCGAGAAGGCCGTGATCTCGCTGCAGCTTCCCTCGGAATTCGTCATCGTCTTCGAGCCGGTGACGCATGCTGCCCAATTTCTGGATGTGAGCGGCGAACCCACAAAGGAAAGGAGGAACCTCGGGCTCGTCTTCGATCGCTCGCACCGCCATCACGAGACGCTGAGTTTGCCGCCCGGCCCCTTGCGCGTCTCGGTGGAGAACCACGCCGAGGTGCGTACCCTGCCCTCGATTTGCGTGGCAGGCGAAGCGCTGCATGCCCTGCTCGGCCGCCGTCGGCCATTTCTGACCGCCAAGCGACTGCTCTCCAACCAGACTTTCCGCGACATCTACCGCACCGACACGCTTGATGTGGACCAACGGCTGAAGATCACCAGCCTTACCTTCCTCTTCACCGACCTTCGCGGCTCGACTGAACTCTACGAGCGCGTCGGCGACCTCGCGGCCTTCGACCTGGTAAGAACGCATTTCAACGTCTTGAACGAAATCGTCGCGGCCGAGGCCGGCGCCGTCGTCAAGACGATCGGTGATGCGGTCATGGCAACTTTCCCGACGCCCGACCGGGCCATCACCGCGGCAATGCGGATGCGCGAGGCAATGCGCGAACTCAACGAAGAGCGCGGCAGCGAGGATCTGCTCCTCAAGATCGGCATCCATGAGGGGCCATGCATCGCGGTCAATCTCAACGACCGACAGGACTATTTCGGCCAGACAGTCAACATCGCCTCGCGCGTCCAGCATCTCGCCACCTCGCGTGAGATCTTCGCGACCGGCTCCGTCCTCGAGGATCCTCGGGCATCCGGCGTGCTTTCTGATCGGGGCCTAAGCCCGATGGCGCACAACGTGACGCTAAGAGGAATTGCCAACGAGATCAGCATTTTCTCGATCCCGTAAGCCGCTGTTACGCCAAAGTTTTCAAGGAAATTCTTGCAGTTTGTGGCGTTGCTGTCGGTATTGGCCTTCGTCCAGCGTCCTAGGTTCGGCAAAATCACGAACGAGGAGAGCCGGAAATGAGAAAGATCATCGTTGGCGCATTCGTAAGCCTTGACGGAATCATGCAGGCGCCGGGCGGACCGCACGAAGACCCGGTCGGCGGCTTCGACCATGGCGGCTGGGCCGCCCCCTATTTCGACGAGACTATGGGACAAGCGGTGGACGAGATGTTTTCCAAGCCGTTCGATCTTCTGCTTGGTCGCAAGACCTATGACATCTTCGCCGCACACTGGCCCTATGCCGGCCCCGACGATCCGATCGGTCCGCTCTTTGACCGGATCACCAAATATGTCGCTACGCGCAACCCCGATCTGAGGCTCGATTGGAAAAATAGCCGTACTCTCGGCTCCGATCCGGTAGCAACGCTCACGAAGCTCAAGAGCGAGGAAGGCCCCGATCTGTTGACCCAGGGGTCGACCGATTTCCTGCAGACCCTGTTCAGCAATGATTTGATAGACGAGATGTACATCTCGTACTTTCCGGTGGTGCTCGGAAAGGGCAAGCGGCTCTTCGGTCAGGGCGCTATGCCGATGGCGTTGAAACTCGTCAGTTCAAAAGTCTCCGGAACAGGCGTCACCGTCAACAAATACGTCCGCAGTGGTCCCGTCGTAACAGGCTCGTTCGAGTTCGAACAGCCGACCGAAGCGGAGCTGGAGCGGAGAAGAAAGCTGAGCTGATCTTCCGCTTTGCACGGTGCCGTCGCTAGACACGGATGCGGGGCTACGGCCCCGCAATTGTCGTGGAACGACCTCAGCCTCCGGCGGCCTCCGGCTCCCGGAGGATACGCCCCGCGTGGCGTTACTTCACAACGACGGAGCCGTTGACGATTTCGATCGTCTCGTCGCCCTGGAGCCCCACGCGGTCGCCGCTCGGCGCAGTGACGAAGCAGCCGCCGGGGCAGATCACTTCCGTCGCACCTGCATCGATTGCCACTTCGATCCGGCTCTCCCCTTCGACGATCACCAGAACGGCGGCCTCGCCGTCCTTGTTTGTAACGGTCGCGGCATAGGCCGCGCCAGCCCACAATATTGCGGGCGCCAGAACAGCAGCATACGTCTTCATCATATTCGGCGCACGAGCGCCGCCCCTGTTTTGGCCGGCCGCCTTTCGCCAGAAGAAGACGCCGGCCACCCCTCTAGCCACGGCCAGCCTACTGCATGTTTCCTTTGATGGTAACCGATCAAGGACAAAAACATGCAGCAGGTCAAAGTGCTACAGCGACCTTTGCGCGTCTGATAAGACGCGCGGCGCTGTAGTGCATGTTTCCTTTGATGGTAACCGATCAAGGACAAAAACATGCAGCAGGTCAAAGTGCTACAGCGACCTTTGCGCGTCTGATAAGACGCGCGGCGCTGTAGTGCATGTTTCCTTTGATGGTAACCGATAAAGGACAAAAACATGCAGCAGGTCAAAGTGCTACAGCGACCTTTGCGCGTCTGATAAGACGTGCAGCGCTGTAGTGCGGAGTTTCTCGAAAACAACGCGGCGGCTCGAACCGCGTCAAGGCACCGGAAGCTGCTGGTCGATCGTGTGTCTTCTCGAAAATGCCGATTAGTTGTCCCGGCCCACTTGATCCGTCGATTGTTCGCGGTCTATGCGTTTTGCGGCGCCGCAGGCGTTTCGGGGACAAGAAGGGTTACCACACATGGAGATTTTCACTTCCGCCGGCCTGACGGCACTGCTGCAGGTCATTGTGATCGACCTGGTGCTTGCCGGCGACAACGCCGTCGTTATCGGCCTTGCAGCAGCCGGCTTGCCACTGGATCAGCGCAAGAAGGCTATTCTCGTCGGCATTCTCGCCGCCACCGTGCTTCGCATCGTGCTCGCCATCTTCACGGTCCAACTGCTTGCGATCATCGGGCTCCTGCTCGCCGGGGGGCTTCTCCTGCTTTGGGTCTGCTGGAAGATGTGGCGCGAGATTCGCTCGGGTGGTCACGAAGGCGTGGACGGCCTCGAAAATGCGGACGCCTCGGCTCCAAAGAAGACTTTCAAGCAGGCGGCAACACAGATCGTGATAGCGGACGTGTCCATGTCGCTCGACAACGTCCTCGCCGTCGCCGGTGCCGCCCGAGAGCATCCAACCGTGCTCGTCTTTGGTCTGGCGCTCTCTATCGCGATGATGGGTATCGCCGCGAGCTTTATCGCCCGTCTGCTCAGCCGCTACCACTGGATCGCTTACATCGGCCTGGCGATAATCTTCTACGTCGCGCTCGACATGATCTATCGCGGCGCCCTGGAGGTTTGGCCGCACGTTATGCCGGTGGCTCAGGCGCTGGCAGGACTTTAGAGCACTTCCTGGAAAAGTGCGTAGCGGTTTTCCGTCCGGACCTGCATAGTTCGACGTGCGGTCGGGGTTCCGCCGATAGAAAAGAAGGAGCGGCATTACCGCTCCTTTTTCGCTTTTTCGGCCTTCGCTGATGGCACCGGGGCGTCAGGCGTTGTGTTCAGCCAGATTAGGCCTTCTCTTTCTGGATAATCGACGGTTCGGCGCCGGCGCTTCCGGCTTCTTCCTCAGGCGCTACATCTTCGATCTTCATCGGGAACGGCGCGCCGATGCCCTCGTCACGAAAGCGCTCATAAATCGATACGCGAAGATCGTTGCGGACACCGCCGGCCGTCAGCACGTCCGCCACATAGATGCGCAATTCAAACGTCATTCGCTCGTCGCCAAAGGCCGTGAAGCCGACGTTGGGAGCGGGATTCTTGAGGATCATCGGATGGGCCGCGGCGATTTCGTAGAGCAGTTCGATAACCCGGCGCGGATCGCTGGCATAGGTTACCGTCACCGCAATCTCCGACCGGCCGAGCTTGTTCCGGTGCGTCCAGTTTCCGACTGAGGCGTTGATGAGCAGAGAGTTCGGCATCATGATCGACTGATGCTGGAAGGTCTCGATCTCGGTCGCGCGGACGGAGATGCGCCGCACGAAGCCTTCGGTCGTACCGCTGACGATCCAATCGCCCACCTTGAAGGGACGCTCCACCAGCAGGATCAGCCCCGAAACGAAGTTGGAGACGATGTTCTGCAGGCCGAAACCGACGCCGAGAGAGAGGGCGCCGGCAACGAGGGCGAGGCTTGAAAGATCGATGCCGGCGGCAGACAAACCGATAAGGCCGGCAATGCCCATGCCCATATATCCGATGCCGGTGCGTATGGAGTTGCGCACGCCGGCGTCGACACGACTGCGCGCCATGACGTTGCCGTCGATCCAGCGCTGCACCCAACGCGTGACGAGATAGCCGAGGGCAAAGAGCAGTACCCCCGCGAGAATGCCCACCAGCGAAATCGTGATCGTACCGATCCTTATTTCGGTCAGCACCTGGTAGGCCCAGGACTCGATGTCCGCAGTCTTGAAGCCCCACTGCATCAATATCAGCGGGATGAAAAAGGAGAGAACGAGCACATAGATGCCGAGACCGGCAAAAAGGCCGAATTGATCGAGCGCAACCGGCTCCAGATGGAAGCGGCGCTCCAGATAGCGCCCGGCTACCGTTTCGGCAAAGGCGCCCTGCTTAGAGACGGACTTCCCCGTAAGAAGGCCGATATAGACCGTCACCAGGATCGCGCTCGTTACCGTGATCTGGGTGGCGATGAAGCGCGCCAGGCCGACATAGCCCGACAATGCGGTCGCGATGAGCGCCGCCCCCAGCAGGAGGAAGGAGAGCGAGATCACCCGCGGCCACGGATGTCCCGGTGCATCGTAAGGCTCATCGGCCCTCAGCACAGGCCGGATCCAGGCCATCGACATCAGAATGAGACCGATGATGATCGATGCCAAGAAGCTCTTAGCAATGGTCAGCACCACCGGGGAACCGAGAGACTCGCTGATGCTGCCGAGCAGATAGTCGAGCCCGTTGACGAGCGCCATCGCGAAGATCGGCACCATCAGCATTTTGGCGCCGCGATCCGAAACGCGCACGAGCCGCCAGCTCGACCGGTTCGGCGATAGCACCGCGCCTGCCAGCCTGGCTATGAAGAACAGCACGACGCCCATGGCGAGCGTGATCGCAACGATGGGAGCGATATCCGGCCGCAAGACGTTGAAACTACTAAGGAAGAAATAGCTCGACATAGCGAAGGCGGCGAGCGCCAGAGTCGGGATGAGCGTCGACCAGAACGCAAGCGAAAGCTGCCGGAAATAGGTAGGCTCGTCGTCTTCCTCGTGGCGCATGAGGACCGGCGAAAAAAGCCTGTAACCGCCGACCAGGAAGAGCAGCGCGGCGCAGAGCGAAAGGAAGATCGCGCTCAGCAGCGGCACGCGCTTGTAATTCCAGGCGAATGTCAGCCAACCGCCGATGCTGCGCGACAGTGCCATCGCTTCGTGCATCGTTGCAGTGACGGCCTCGCTTAGCATCGCCGCAGAGACATCCGTATGTCTCAGCAGAGTGTTCGAGAAGATCGCCCGGCGCGTCGCGGTGATCCGGTTGGCGAGTTTCCTCGCCTCGATCGAGAGGTTCTCCGCCCTGCCCGTCAGAGCATTGATCGCCCCGCGCTCCGCCAGGAGGCGTTTGCGCTCATCGGTGATGACCGCGTCTTCGGGCGGCTGTCCCTCACCGGGAGGATCGCCGAGTTCCGTGAGCCTCGCCTTGATTTCGTCGAGCCTCGGACGGGTGGGGACGGAGGCCGCGATGATCTGCTTCGAAAGCTCGTCGACCTGCACCCTGAGTTCGGCGAGCACGGCGTCGTCGTCCTCGACGGCGTTGGTTCGCTCGATGAGACGCTTCAGCTCCCGGTCGCCCTGGGCAAGCTGATCCTCCGCCTGCTGCAGTACCGGCGATGCGGCATCCGGCGCCTGACCGGCCGCGGTTTGCTCCGCCCGCTGTGCCGGTTCGGCCTGCGGCGCGGGCTGGTCGGATTGGGCAGGCTGGGCGGGTGCGGCCGTTTCGGCCGGCCGGGTTTGCTCAACGCTCGGCGAGGGCTCCTGCGCAACTGCGGATCCGCCGGCAGCAAGCGTCAGCGCACCGAAAGACAGGGCAACCGATAGCGCCCTCAGTTTTTCCAGGAGATGCAATTTCCTACCCTTACAATACATACGCAGAACCGCTTCAAGCCTCGCCAATGACCGATCTGCACACGCATAACGGCGAAAAGATGCAAACCCTTTGATATCTGGGCCGATCTGAACAGTCTCGCGGTTCAATCGTCCTCGGAATGCCTGGCGTAGTCCGCCAGCAGCTGCTCGTAACTCTCCAGCGGTGGCAACGCCGCGTAGCTGTGAACGGCGGATGTGCTCACCCACGGCAGCTTTTCACTGGTCCAGGTTTCGATGAAGGGCCTGCACCACGCAGCATCGTCGAGCATGGTTGCGCGGAGATTGACGAACCAGTCCATGCCTTCCGGGCGCGTGAACATCCAGCTCATGCAATGAGGACAGAAATAGTGGCGCGTTGCGCCGTGAAGGCCGCCGATGACAGGCTCGCCGCGTGTGACCTCGAAGCCTTCGCTCGGAACGGCAACGCTCAACGAGAACGCACTACCGGTCATTCGCTGGCAGCCCGTACAATGGCATGCCATCGTGAGAAGCGGCTGCGCGCTCACCTTGATTCGGACCTGTCCGCAACGGCATCCCCCTTGCCAGGGCAGCTCTCCGGCACTCATGGTTTCCTCCTTGTTTCAGCGTTTCCGCCATTGTTCATGCCTAGAACCCGGCGCCGGGCTGCGCGAGGTACTCTTCCTCGGCCGGTGACGACGTCCGGGCCAAAATGCCATTGCGATGCGGGAAGCGGCCGAACCGCTCGATCACGTCCCGATGCCGGATCGCATAGTCGAGGTAGCTGGCGTCTCCGAGTTCGGTGAACAGCTTGACCGACATGGTCTGGTCGGTCAGGTTTTCGGAGTGCTCGAAGGGCATATAGAAAAACGCGCGCCATTCCCTCGGCACTGCCATGTCGGCGCTCGCGCCGATGGCGAGCTTCGCCTCCCGCAATGCAAGGCAATCCGTGGCAAAGGCTAGCGGCGACCCACGATACATGTTGCGCGGCATCTGGTCGAAAAGGATGACGGCCGCCAGCCAGTTCTGCGGGGTCTCGCGCCAGACATTGTCGAGATTTCTGGACAGGGCCAGGTGCGTCGCCTGAAAGCGCTGCGTACATTGCTGGTCGAGTCCTGGATCCGGCGTGAACCAGTGATCATAAGAAAGTTCCGTAAACCAGAATTTCAGCACCTTTTCCGGCGTACAGATCTCGATATCGCCAGTCATGACGTCCACATGCCTCCTACTGCCAGAGCAAGTCCCCAGAGCATTTCCACAAAAGATATGCTTCCGCCGCAAGATAGGCGGCGATCAGGTCGTTTCCACCGAACGCCTGCAATTTGGCAGGCAACCCGTATTCGCGCGGTTCCATTTGTCCCCGGTATTCTAACGCAGCGGCCAGACCCACATCAGCATCGGCACCGCGACCATCACGATGACGATGGAAAGCGGCAGACCCAGTCGCGGGTAGTCGCTGAACCGGTAACCGCCGGGTCCCATTACCAGCGTGTTGCATTGGTGGCCGATCGGCGTCAGGAAGTCAGAGCCGGCACCGATGGCCACCGCCATTAGGAATGCATCTGGCCTGTAATCGAGCGCCGTTGCAAAACTGGCGGCGATCGGCGCCATGACGAGGACCGTGGCGGCGTTATTCAGAAAGGGTGTCACCGCCATGGCCGCAACGACCATGATGGCAAGCGCTCCCGCAGGCGGCAGATCCGCCGCCATCCCGCTCAACCAGCCCGCGATCAGGTCCGAGCCGCCCGTCGTGCGCAAAGTGTCGCTGACGGGGATCAGCGCGGCAAGCATGACCAGGATCGGTCCGTCCACGGCGCGATAGACGTCACGCAGAGGGATGACGCGAAACACCACCATGGCAAGCGCCGCGGCAAAAAAGGCTATTTGCACAGGTACGACGCCAACCGCGGTCGCCCCCATTGCGGTTGCCAGAACAAGCAACGGGACGGTGGCCCGCCTGATGGTGCCGAGCAGGATTTCCCGTTGTGCGAGGGGCAGGCAGCCGAAGTCCTGCAGGAAAGATGGCAATTCCCTGCGAGTACCCTGCAGCACGACGATGTCGCCGGCCCGCAGTCTGATGCTGCCAAGCCTCTGTTTCAATCGTTCGCCTTGGCGGCTGACGGCCAGCAGGTTGATGTTGTGATTGTTGAAGAGCGCCAGGCGCTGAGCCGACATGCCGATGAGCGGTGAGCCAGTGGCGATCACCGCCTCGATGGCTTCGGTCTCGGCTTTCTCCTTGTCGCTCGGCATCGGCGCACGGTCGCCGGAGATCTTGAGCTTTGCCTGGGAGACGATGCGGTCGAGCGCAGCCGGGCCGCCTTCGAGCAGAAGGATATCGTCCAGTTCGATAACGACATCGGGCAGCGGCGCCAGATGCGTGCCGCGACGGAAGACGGCGATCACGACGGCTCCGCCATCGCCGATCTTGACCAGATTGCTGAGCGGCTTGCCGATCACCGGCGACCCGGCCGGGACCATCGCCTCGGACGTGTAGTCGGTGATCTCGATCGCCTGATGCATGCCGGCCTGCTGACTTTTCCGCTCCGGCACCAGGCGATAGCCGAACAGCAAGAACACCGCGCCGACCAGTGCCAGCGAGGCGCCGACGGGCGTGAAGTCGAACATGGTGAAACTCTCGCCCGTCAGATCCGCGCGCACCCGGGACACGACCACGTTGGGCGAGGTACCGACCTGCGTCATCAGGCCGCCGATCAGCGAGCCGAAAGCCATCGGCATCAGGAAGACGGACGGCTGCACGTTCGAGCGACGAGCGAACTGAAACGCGACCGGAATCATGATTGCCAGCGCGCCGATGTTCTTGATGAAGGCGGAAAGTACGGTGACCGTGACGACGAGAAGAGCAAGCTGTGCCCTCACCGACTGCAGATCCGGAAGAAATCGCTGGATCGCGGCATCGACCACACCCGAACGCGCCACGCCTGCGCTGACGATCAGTGCGCTGCCGACGATGATGACGATGTCGTCGCTGAAGCCGTCAAAGGCGTTATCGAAAGGAACGATACCGACGGCTACCGAAAGCATCAACGCCGAGCAGGCGATGATGTCGTAGCGAAAGCGACCCCAAATGAAGAAGATCATCATGGCGCCGAGCACGAGAAACGAAAGGGTCTGTTCGGCGGTCATGGGCAGTACCTGAGCAGCGACTCGTCGGAAACCGGGATTCTGTTTGCAAGCCCATTCACCGACACCGAATCAAACGCGCGATACCACCCGAAGGTTCGCACGGCATTCCGCATGCATCGGCGGGCCTCGGTCATTACATCGTTCAAAGATTCCTGCCTATGCAATCGAAATATCGCGAAATCCCCCACGAAACGCGGGAGGTCGCCGCAACAGGCCGAGCTTCCTGCTTTCTTTGCACGTTGCCGAATAAGGAATAAGCTGGTGCAACTCATGTGGGGCGAAGCATGTACATGAACGGTCACGCGATGCAATCCGGCGCAGCCTACTGCGTCTTCCCTGAAACCGGAACGAAGCCGGAGAACCGCGCAACAATGCAAGTCTCAGCAGGACATCCACACGTGTTCATCAGGAGGCGCGGCGCCCTGGGCACAGCTCTCCTCACCCTCTGCGCCGCCGTGGCGCTCAGCGCCTGTACATCGACGCAAACGGTTGGCTACGGTCCCAGACTGGAACCCATGCCCGGCAGCATCACCTATGGCGGTCAGCCGCGAACGAAGCTGACGAAGGCCCCGATCGGCAGCATGGTGCCGCACCAGTTTTTCGACGCCTATGGTCATCGGGTCTACGAGACCTATGTCATTAATCCGGACCGCTCGTTGCGACTGACCAGCCGCCGCATAGATTACGACATCTTCAGCGACTGAACGCCGGCGAGAATCATTCAAGTGGCGAGGATCGTCATGAAATACGTTCTTCCTGTCCTGTGCGTGCTCACACTTCTGACCGGCTGCGAGGCGACCTCGATGGGCTATTCGCCCTATTTGGAGCCGATTCCCGGCAGCATCACCTACGGGGGCCAGCCACGCACCAGGCTTACCAAGGCTCCGGTCGGCAGCATTGTGCCGCATCAGTTCATCGACCAGTTCGGCCGCCGGGTCTACGAAACCTATGTCATAGAACCGGACCGGTCGTTGCGATTGGTAAGCCGCCGCTACCGCGACTTTCCACTCTTCGACGACGACTGACTTGGACTTCGTTCCTGCGCTGGAGCACCTCCGGAAAACATACGCAGAAAGAAACTCCCTCTACCCTGTCTTCGTCATCATCAGCACGCGTTTGGCGACATCGGCAAAGGTCACGCCGAGGGCCGCCCCGCCGATTCCGATAACGCCGAGAGCGCCCATCCCCATCAGCTTCCATTTGCGCACATCCTCGGTCACCGGCTTCATCGCGGCAATATCGTCCTTGACGAGCATCATCGAGCCCTCGAGCGTCCGCATGCGCTCGACCAACTCGTCCATCCGGCGCGTCATGGTTGCGCGGCCCGCATCCGATCTGTCCTCCGATCGGCGCAGGTCTTCCCGCAGGTTCTTCACCTCGGCCACCAAGGTGCCGAGCTGCTGGTGAACGCCGGCATCAATCATTTCCGCCCTCCCCGTGTTTCGCGCATTCGGCCAGCGTCCAGACGGTTGCGGCGCAGAGGCCGACCACCGTGCGGTCGATCTTGCGCTGGTCGGCCTGGGTCGCGCCGCGTGCACCGGCAAGCTCAGTTCCCACGATGCTGCGAAGGCCGCTCACATCGGCCGGTCCCGAAGTTCCACAGCCCGCCAGAAGAAGAACAGACGTCATAGTCATAGCGCTTCGCGTCAGCGCTTTTTGCTGCTTCATTGTTCTGCCTTTCGATTGAATTGCGGACCGCCTGCGCGGCGTTCGAACGCATTTCGAGTATGGCCCAGGAAATTCCGGCCAGGATCAGGGCACCGATGACCAGGTTGCTCCACGGAAACGTCATTGTTTGAAACCCAAGGCGTCGCGGACCGCCGGCATCGTCCAGATGGCGTAAACGGCAAAGCCGACGATTGTGACGAGGATCGCAAGCTGCACCCGCCAATCCAGCGCGACGAGGTTCAACTCCTTCAGCGCGGTGACGACGGTTCCGCCGGCCGTCAGCAGCCAGCTCCAGAAGCGGCCGGACCGGGAAACCGGCCTGCGCGGACGAGCCGGAACCACAAGCGCCGCCTCCTCGCCCGCGCGGTCCGCCTCATCCTCTCGTGGGCTGGCTGCCATCACCGCGCGAAGCACGGCCTCCAGCTTTTCCGGCCTCACCAGCGCCCTGTTGAGCCCATCGCCGGCATAATAGGACTGTCCGCGCCTTATCCGCTGCCGGTCACCCTGGCCTTCGGCGAGAACCGGCAGGGACGCCCATTCCATCGCCAACCGCCTCGCAAATTCAACAGAGCCGATTTCGCCGGAGACAAAGCCCGTGAAACCGCGGCGGTTCAGAAGGTGAAGGGCGAGCCGGTCCTGAAGCGCGGGATCGAACCGCTGATCTTCGCGCAGTCCCGCGATTTCCTTCAAAAGCCCGGTGAGCGTTGCCCGCATAAACTGATAGCCCCCCGCCGCACTCGATCCATGCGCCCTCGCCCATACCTTCTGCGCACGGATCACCTCGGCGATCGTCATGTCCGTAAGCGGCTTTGTGAGCTTCCCCTGGTTGTGTCCGTAGATCACGTCGTAAGATGCGCGGCCCTTGCTGCCGACTTCCGCCTCTCGGATGAAGTCAAGCAGCATCGCCGCGCCTTGAGGCACGGTTTTGGTCATGGATTACCTTTCTGCTGAGAATTGCAGGTCGTACTGCGCAGACAGGACGGCTATTCCGTTGCGAACCTGCTGCGGCTGGAGAAGCCGCTTGCCGCTCTGACTCCCGTCGAGCGCCCGTTGCGGATCGTCGCGCCATTGGATATGTGCAACGCAAATTCAACGATAGAGATACAATCAGTGCCCAAACCGAAGGTCGTCGTCGTTTTCCCCGTCTACAATGGCGAAAAGACGCTCACCAGCAGTCTACAGTGCATTGCCGAACAGACGTTCGATGGCTTCGAAGCAATCATTCTCGACAACAGATCGACGGATAGGACGGTCGACATAGCGGAACAATTTTGCCGGTCTGATGATCGCTTCTCCGTCGTCAAATGCGCAGAGCATGTGAGCGCGATTGATAACTTCGCAAGAGCAGTGCAGCTCGGCGCAGAACGTGGCGAATATTTTTGCCTGCGTGCATGCGATGACCATTCATCGCCGGATTTTTTGGCCCGCCTGGTGGAAGCACTTGACGCCAACCCGGAAAAGCTTCTGGCCGCATGCCCGACAAAGCTGGTGGGGCCAAGCGGGAGCAGAATCAAAGCCCCGAACGACTCGGCTTTCAATTTCACCGGGAAGTATGTGGCCGGTCAGGTTCCAAGAAACCTCACCTTCCCCGCTGAGTGGATCTACGGTCTGTACAGAGCCGGCGCAAAGGAAATGCTCATGTCACGCTGGTTCGAACTTGGAAATCCGTGGTGTTTCGCATCCTACGTCGTGTCAGAGCTTGTCGTCCTCGATCTGGTAGCCTACGTGGATGGGCCGACACTGGATTTTACAGAGGGATCTGGATCTGAGGCGCGTTATGGAGCCAAAAGTTTTCGAGATCGACTAACGCAGAGGCTGAAATATACCAAAGGTTGCTACGATCTGGTGAAAAAGCTTCCAGATGTCAGCTGGTCGACACGGATGAAATTCTTTAGGATGTGTTGGAACGATGCGCGACGAAAGACTCGATACAAGCTTTTCTGGGTTTTCTAATTCATTTCACCGCGATTCTTTCTTTTCTTTGCCGATTTGCGTTCACTCTGTCGATCGTTAATGGGACAGTCTAGAGGTCGGCAGATGTGGACCACATCGCGTCAATCTGGTCGCCGGAGAGTCCGAGCGCGGCGGCAATGGCGCCGATCATCGGATGCGTGCGGTTGAATGTGGTGGCGTATTCCCACTCAATTTTGGCAACCTCCTTCTCAGGACCTTCCTGCATTGTTTCAATAGCGGCCGCGACTTGAGCCGGAGTAAAGCCGTTTTTGACGAGGCCTAGACGAAACTGACGGGTGGTCAGTAACGGAAGCGACGCACGGATTTGCTCTGTCGTCGGCGGTACATAGCTCTGAACCGGGAAGTGCGGATGCTGCTTGATCCACATGCGGATCGCTGGGTTCGCACCGATCGAGTCGTCAGGCGTGGAGACGTAGTGTTCGAAACGCTCCTCCACGCCGTTAAATTTCAACGTGAGATCGAGATCGTAGACGCCAGGGGCCGCCGTATCAGTAACCTTGTGGACGGTGACGACCTCGAAAACAGATTTTTCCATTTTAAGCGACCCTTTGCATGATGTTGTACTCGCCGTTGCCATTGACTACCCCTCGAGAGCGCCAGGTCCCCGCCAATGCTGCTCCGGCGTTCGGGTGGGTCGACGGGACGTAGTACCTGTTGATCGAATTGTGGAGCGTAGGGGTACCGGCGGCATTCCGCGCAATGTTGGCGTCGTTACCCAGTGCCACAATGTGGCCGAGCGGAAAGCTCGTATCGTTGGCACCAGTTCCAGTATAAACCTCCGCCGCAGTAAACCCGAGGGCATGGGTGTGGCTGGTAGACGTGACGGAGTTTGTCGTCGAGTTGGTAATGTCGCCGGGCGTGCCGAGCGTCAGCGTGCGATCTGCGGCAAGCGTGCCGCCGCCGGTCAGGCCGTTGCCGGCGGTGATCTGTTTTGCAGAATTTGCCGGCGTGTAGCCATAGATTGAATTGAGGTTGCCGGCAGCCAGGTTGCCGGTGTGATAAACGGTATAGTCGGCGCCGTTGACGCGATAACCTAGACCATCGACCCCACCGCTGTTGCGGACGCAGATGCCTGTATCGCCACCGGTCGCAACATCGTTGAGAACGACGATGCCCTGGAATGCTCCCGTGCCGTCGGAGTGCTGGATATAAGCTTGGCGAGCGGTGCCCTTATAGAAGGTCACATACGGATCGTCGGTGGAGACCGGGCCAACGATACGTATCGCCTCGCCGGCGGTGGTGATCGTATGGGTTCCGGTCTGGCCGAGCGTCGTGATGCCGTCATAGCCTCCGGAAATTCTGGCGTTCGCAACGGTTCCGGTCGTGAGATTGGATGCGTTGTTCGCACCGAGATTGGATCTCGCCGTCGCGGCGTCCGTTGCCCCCGTGCCGCCTTCGGCGAGTGCAAGCGGTATTGCCAACGTCAGGCCCGACGAATTGAGGCGGCCGACTTCCGTTCCGTTGACGTTCCACACATGAGAGGAGTTGGTCGGGACCGTATAGTTCAGGGTCGAGCCGGTGATCGTCAGTCCGTAACCGCTATAGAGCTGGATATGCTTCGACAGGTCGGTATTTCCGGCAGCAACCGCATTGGTGGAGCTTATGCCCGACGAGAAATTCTTGCCCGCCATCGAGGCCGGAAGCCGTGCATCGGAAATCGTGCCCGAACCGAGATCCGAGGCCGATCCGGACGACGCCACTGCCGCGAGGCCGAGCGTGGTCTTCACGGCGGCGGCGCTGGTGTCGTCGAGGATCGTTCGCGCAAATGGGGTCAGCGCCGTGGTCGCATAGACATCCGATGCCGTCGTGTAGATCATACGGTCAGTGGCGGTCGTCAGGCCGGAGATCGACTGCAAGCCGGCGTCGTAGGCCTGCACGTCCGCTCCGATCGCCACGCCGAGCGTCGTCCGGGCGGTAGCCGCATCCGCATCGTCCAGGATCGTCTTGGCGAAAGTGGACACGCCCAAGGTCGTCAGCGCCCCCGAAGCGTCTGCGTCGTCGAGAATCATGCGCGCGAAAGGCGTCAGTGCTGTCGTCGCATAGGCATCGGCTGCCGTCGTGTAGATCGTCATGTCGGCGGCAGTCGCAAGCGCGGCGATCGATTGCAGGCCGGCGTCGTAGGCTTGCACGTTCGTACCTATCACCAATCCGAGATTTGTCCGCGCTGCGCTCGCCGAGGTCGCTCCCGTCCCTCCTGCCGTGACCGGCCGCGCCGCGTTGGCATCCGCCGTCAGATCGTCCAGGAGCGCATTGTACGGCACGCTCTGGATCGTGGTGTTCGACACGCCTTTCGTGCCGGCCGGGGGCGAGTAGACTCCGCCTGTTCTGGGCAATGTAGCCTCCTGTCATTGAGAAAGGCCCCCTCGAAAGGGAGCCATGCTGTGTCCGAAATGAAACGACGGTTGAAGAGCGTGCTCCCTGACGTAGAAGAACGGCGCCTGTTCGGCGGCAAGTTCCAGCCAGGGAGAGGTCGATCCGATAAGCGGGATCGTTGCTGTTTGATGCCTGCTCGCAGCGTTGGCCGTCCATCCATAGCTACTGTTCGCGGGCGGCTTGCCGCTCCTGAACCTGCTGTTGGTAGAGCATCCGGAGAACCGCACGCTGCTCTTCGCTCAGGAATGGGCTGCCGAGAGCCCGAAGCAGCGACATCTGGTCGGGACCTCGCTGCGCCTGCTGACCCATCGCCTGCGCCCGTTCGATCTGCTCGGGCGTGGCCGGCGTGCCGCCCATGAGGGCTGGCATGATTCCACCCTGCGCGTTGGCGAGTTGCCGCGAGCCCTGGAATTGAAGCGGGATGCCCTGGGGCGCGTTCTGCGCTGGTGGACCCGCCTGTGGGTCGTTCATGCCGGGGAACTGAGCGCGGTACTCCGGCGTCTGCTCGAAGGCTGCGACCTCATCCGCCAGCGACGGCTTGCCAGTCGGCGCGGGCACGGTCGCGATCTGCTGCGGGTGAGCGGACGGCCTCCCGAACGTGCCCGCGACCGGTTGCGGCGCCTGCCGGCCTTGGAAGTTGGGCAGGAAGGCACGTGCAGTCGCTAGACGTTCGGCCGCTTCTCCAGCCGGACGGTTCCAGCCGGAGAATTTCCAGGCCCGATTGATGATTTCCTGCGCCTCTTCGATGTTCTTGGCGTTGTTCAACGCAATGATGAGGTTCGGATCCTCACCCAGGAAGAATTCGGCTTGTGTTTGCGGCGAGCCATTGCCCTGCTCGCCCTTGGATGCGGCATGGGCCTGAAGCTTTGCGAGCCTGTTCTCGCGCCAGGACATAATGCCGCCAGCCGTGCCCGCCTTGCCGCTTTCGCTTGGGTCGCTCCACGTCCGATTGACCTTCTCCGGGAGGAAGTCGCTTTCCTCCTTACCGGTGGCCGCGACCGCGGCAAGCCCGAATGGGTTGGTGATTTTGTCGTCGACCTTATCCATGAAACTGGAATAGACGTCGTTCCCGCTCATGTCGGCATCAGCAGCGCTCGCCGTGCCGGCCGACGGCTTCACATCGGGCGGGAGCCTGCTCAACGCGCCGGCATCCGGGGCTTGGCCCATGAGCCTGCCGGCGAATTGACCCTGTAGCTCGCGGTTGAAGAGGGCGTCGGCTTCGGCCCGACCTTCGGTTTCCGCCTTGTCCGCCCTGCGATTCATGATGCCTGCCGCGATGCCGGAGCCGAGAGCGTTCAAGCCTTCGCCGACATTCCTGGGAGCCGAAGATGCACCCATGATCGCCATGGCGAGATCGCGCTTGCGCTTAATGGATTCGGGCGTCTCGCGCGTATTGCCCCCGAACAGGAAAGAAAATGCCGGCTTTGCCATCAATAGAGCCCCCCGTTGCGTCCGCCAGTGAAGAAATTGGCCAATCCCGTCGTTATTGACGGCTGTGCAGCGCCCGGAGCGGTCGGGAAAGCTGCATTCCGCCGTGCCAACCCTGCCGCGAGGCCGGCGCCGAGCATGCCGATGCCGCCGCCGATGGTCTGAGGCAGGGCTTGACCCATGATTTGCGCCTGCAGCCGCTTTGCCATTTCCTCACGCGTGAGCTTCGTGCCTTGGTAACCGCCATAGCCCGTCATTTGCGCTTTCCGGCATTGAAAAGCTTGCCGTAATCGACCTGGCGTAACCCGTCAGGTCGGAGAGACACGGCGTCCGGCCGCTTCTTCTCGACTTCCTGGGCCATCACGCCGATGTGCCGCTTCCCGTCGTCGTGCCTGCCCCTGTAGCGATACTCGTAAAGGCCCTGGCCCTTGAGTTCGCCGACTTTCTCGATGTCTTTCTTCGCCCGCCTGTCGGAGAGCGCGGCCAGTTGGCCGCCGAAGCCGAGCAAGCCGCCGAAAAGGCTTTGCGAGTTGGCGTTGTTCTGCTGCCATGCACTAAGCTGATTTTGGTAGTTTTGATTGACGAGACCGGCGTAGTCGACCGTCGGAACTTGCGCCCCCTGTGTCGGCACGAAATTCGGGCTGCCGACCTGGGCGCCGGACAGGAGCGCCGAAATCTCGTTGACCGGCTGGTTGCGCTGGGCATAGAGCTCGTTCAGATATTGTGCTCTCTCCTGGTTCTGCAGGTTGAATTTCGCCTGCTGGGCGTTGAAGCTCTGGTCGGCAAGCGCGTTGTTGCCGGCGGTCGCCGTGTTCTGGTTCTGGTATTGCTGCTGCAGGGCGTTGTTGCCGAACTCGGCAGCGGCCACCCCTTGGGTGAACTTCTGATTCTGGGCGGCGTTGCCGGCTTCGAGTTGCGCCTTGTTCTGGCCGAACTTCTGCTCTTGGGCCGCGTTCGTGAACTGGGCTGCCTGCAGGGCATTGTTGAACAGCTGCTGCTGGGCGGCGTTTGCGAACTGGCCGGAAGCGAGGTTTTGACCGAACGTCTGATTTTGCGCGGCGTTTTCGGCCTCGAGCTGCGCCTGATTCTGGCCGAACGTCTGCCCCTGGGCGGCATTGGCCATCTGCATGTCGTTCGCGTTCTGCGCATATTGCTGCGCCTGCGCGGAATTGTAGAACTGACCGATCCCGATCATCTGGTCATAGGCCTGCTGCTGGGCGGAGTTTTGGAACATCGCCTGATTTTGCGCCAGCCCGGCAATGCGGGACTGTTCCTGGCCCGCGCTCAAGGTTGCCCCTATCCGCGCGTCGTTTGCTGCGCGGTTCGCTTCGTCGACCGCGCGGTTATAGGCTTCGGAGCCCGGCTGCAGGCCCTGGTTGCTGAGCTTCGTTTCCAGCGCCGCCCGGTCCCGCTCGAGTTGCGGGTTCAGCCGGTCGAGCAACGCCTGTTCGTATTTCGACGTGTCGATATCGAAAGCATAGGACTTGGTGATGTCGCCTGCATTGCCAAGCGAAGTCTGGATCTTGCCGGCGTCCGCGACGTGGTTCTGAATAGCGCCGGCGCTCGCGATCGCGTTTTGCACGTTGCCGGCGCTTGCCAGGCCCGTCTGCACGGTGCCGGTGTTTCCAAGGCCCGTCTGGATGGGACCGGCTCCGGCGATCGAGCTTTGAACGTTGCCGTAGTTGCCGAGGCTGGTTTGCAACAGCGGACCGCTCGCAAAGCTCTGGTACTGTGGCAGCCCGATTGCGCTCGCGCTCCCCGCCGCCGGCGCCTTCGATATGTCGAGTTGGCTGCCGAATAGAGTGTTGAGCTTGCCCGATTGGGTGCTGGCAAGCGTCGCCATGTTCAGTTCGGCGGCGTCGGTCTGGTTCTTGATGGCCTGCTGCTCGGGGGAAAGCGTTTGCGTTGCCGTATAGGTCGGCAGATCATATTCCTTGCCGTTCAGCGGATCTGTCCACTTGGTGCTGCCCGTCTGGGAATAGGTCAGGCTGCCGTCAGGCGTCACCTGGTTGACGTTGCCGAGAGTCTGGTTGGCGATGGCCGTGCCGATATTGGTTGCCGTCTGTGCTGCGGCCGTCTTGTTCGGATCCGGAGGGCTTGGAGCTTTTTGCTTCCCCATGGCGTCTACCTTCTGTTGACTGCGTGGTTGCGCCAGTCGTCATCTGTGAATGTGAATATGATCTCCGCCTCCTCGCGGCCTCTCAGGCGCGGGATGCGGTAAGCCTTGAAGCCGAAGCGCTCGGCTATGTCGGTCATCACGGTGTTGCGCTCGGAAACCCTGAGAACGGCCATCTGGCAGCCGATCTGATCGAAGGGGTAACCGAACATCGCCTTGAGCATCGGGCGCGTCAGCCAGCGCCTGCTGGCCGAAGCGGACGAAAGCTCTATGACCCCGGCCTCGGGCGCGTAGTTGTGGAAGACGACGCCGGCGACGAGGCGCTCGCCCTCGATCATTCCCAGCGTCGTGAAATGCTCGAAACCTCGATCGCAGCCCGGAATGCGGCTTGCCACGAACCGGGCTATGGCCTGATTGACGGCAGGGTTTGATGCCCCGCCCCAGATCAGGCTCAAGCGCTTGCCTCGCCGACCGAGACTTGAACCGTGGCGAGATCGACCTCAATATCGAGCTTGAACTTGCCGCCCGAGGTGATCACGCAGCCGACCGCGAGCATGTCTCCCGTCGCCCGCACGTTCTGGCGGAAGTCGTAGCGCCGCACCTCGGAAACACCGTCCCAGATCGCCACATCCCAGAGACCGACGTCCCATTCGGACGAGGTGGCATCGCCTGTCGTCGCGGTGGCGAAGGTGGGCGTCGACCGGTCATAGTCGGCACGCGCGAACAGCCTGACCTTCGGCTTCGTCTTCGCCCGGAAATACATGTGCGCGAGCGTGGCGGTCGATCGCTGCCCGAACTGGGCCGTCGGCGAGAACTGCGAAAGATAGGTCGCCGAAAAGGCCAGCCCGTCATCCGTGCCGCCGGCATCCCCCTGCCACATGTAGCCGTCGAGCGAACCAAAAAAGAGCCCGCCTTGCAGCGTCTCATAGCAGAGCGCCTGCCAGTTGCTGATCGTAGACCAGCGCCCCGTAAGCACGTTCAGGACGAAGGTCGTGTCGGTGACGACGGTATTTTCGGGAAAGGCAACAAAGACGAGGTTCTGCTCGGGCCACTGCTTCAGCGTCCAGCCGGTTCCGGTGGCGTTCGCGGCCCGGCGCCAGTCGTCCTCGATCGGACGCGAGACGGAGACCAGCGACAGCGCCTGCCGGTCGCGCTGGAAGACCTGCGACATCGGCGTGAGCCCGTCCGTGGTGGCAATGAGGATATCGCCCCCTGCCCTGATCCAGGCGTTTTTGCCGAGCGGCCGGCCGATCTGATAGACGCCCTTCAGAGCGAAGTCAGAAGCGCTCGACGGGTCCGAACCGGCATAGACAGCAATTTCCCCCTCTGTCGAGACGAACACGCACAAGTCGTTGAGGCCGTCGCCGCTCTCCAGCGACCAGGAGAAGCCGGTCAGCAGAGAGCCGCCCTTCTTCATCACCCCGCCGAGGGGAAACACGGCCGCAGCGCCGCCCACCGCGTTCACCGGCAGGTAATAAGCGTCGAGCGTGCCGTTCTTCAGGAAGAACTCCCGGTTCTTGAACAGCCAGCCGTAATTGAGCTGCGCCATCGTCGTGCCATCGGTGAAGGTGATGGCCGGCGCCGTGGTCCAGGTGGAGCCGTTGTAAAGCTGCCGGTTATTGGCGCCATTCACGCACACCAGCCAGGATGTGCCGGCATTGGTATGCTGGAAGGCGCACCAGTCCCCGCCGCCCATGCCCGAAACATCCGCTGCCGTGGTGGCCGGCGGCGCGGCCGGCGAGGTCATGTTGTAGATCCCGCCCGCCGTCGCCATGAACAGCTTTTCGTTCGTGCCGTATTTGTATTTGAACGCGCTCCTGATGTCGCCGCGGTCGGCCGCCAGCGCCTTCCTCTGCGATCCGCCGCGGATCTTGCAGCCCATCAGGGTCGGGAAGAAGTTGCGCAGCACGGTTGCCGAGCCCGGCTCCTGCGAGGCCATGTCAGCGGTCGGGACCAGCCCTCCTTTCGGCGCAGGAAAGGTCAGCGGCTGCGATGTCTGCTGGCGGCCGATGGAAACCGCACCGCGGTTGGATTGCCCCATGCGGCCCGCTCTCGGATGAATCCTCATGCTGCCCCCCTGTCGGCATTGATCTCCTGCGCGAGGTCGGCTTCGAACTCGGCGAGGTTGTCCTCGTAGGCAAGCCCCTTCTGACGCTTCCAGCGCCAGACGATGCCCTTCACGAGCAACCGCTCGGGAAAGAGCGTGGTGTCGTCGTCGGCCGTAAACGTCGCCTGCGGGCCGTCCGGGTCGTGCAGCACCCAGTTCTTCGAGACGTAGTCGATGACAGCGCCGGAGGCTGCGGAGGCCGGCGAGAACAGCACCTGGCCGCCCTTGATGAAGAAATACCGCTGCGCCGAGGGAATGCCGGCGATGACGGCCCATTGTCCGGAATTGGTCACCGGCCGCACGAAGACGCCGGCGGCTGTCCTGACCGGGCCGCCCGGCGTCAGGCGCTGGAAATCATCAGGAAGGGCCTCGGGCGAGGCGGCGGCGGTGTACGACTTCAAAAGCTTCTGCCAGTCCGCGCGCCGGGCGATCTCGTCGCCTGCTTCCTGCGCGAGCGCGACCATCGTCATCGCGTTCGGCTCGTCGGATCCGTAGACGCCGTCGAACGGCGAGAGGGAAACGACGTCGCAGACCCTGTTGATGGCGGAAAGCAGCGTCATGGCTTGCCCTCCCCCCTCTTTGGTCCATTTGCGCCGTATCCGGCGAGGCCGTCGGTCCCGGTCCCGGCAATCCCGGCGCCCATGGTCACGAACCGCCACGTGTTGAGCCGGATTATATCCTTCAAGTCGGGATGGTTCCTGAAGTGCTCTCGCATCCGCGCCGCCAGATTCGGATAGCGCTCCTTCATGTAGCCCGCGCCAGTCATATAGCCCCTGACGCTTTCAACTCTCAGCTCCTCACCGACCTCGTCGGGACGATAACCATCATACTCGGGCCCGTATTGCCGGGCGAGAGCGGAGCCGTCTGGGCCGGGACCCGGATCTTTGCCATAACGCAAGTTGTAGTAGTTGCGGTAGAGATCGTCCTCCACCCCATCGATCGACATCTCGTTCAGCGCTTTACGGAGCGTGTGGCCGGCCTCGTGGGCCAGAACGCGCAACCTGTCCCGTGGGTTCAGGTCGTCTGCAATCTCGACGCCGGCCGGATCACCCGCGCCATCAATCCAGGTTACTCTGTTGTCCCCCCAAATTTTCGATCGCGGTACTGTTGAAGAAACGCGTCCTGTTCTTCTCTTGACAATGTCTTCCAGTTCTCCGGCAGTGAGACTTGTATCAGGCGATCCCGCCGCCTTCCGGCCGGCAATATATCCGGAGTACCCCGGATCGGAGGGGTAACCATCGATGCCCTTGAGCAGTTTTCCGTTTTCGTCGGCGATTCCTCTTTCGACATAGCTCCTCTTCCCTCCCGGATAATCCACCTCAAACGGTCGCTTCACGGCAGGTGGATCGTATTCCACATCTCCCTTGGAGGCTACGTTACCTCCCGCTGGCGCAAGCTGTTCCGCTGCGCCTGGCTCCACCCAGGGTGGCATACCTGATTTTCCGAAAAGCTTGCGGTAGGCCGCAGAACCAAGCATGCCGAGCCCCGATGCCAGCGGCACCGCGACCGCGCCGGTGCCAGCGCCCCAGAGCGCTTCGGTCCCAGCCTCACTCAACCGGTTCTCGGCACCGCCTTCTCCGGCGCCATATCTCTGCACGAAGCCGGTCCCGGCACCGGCAACGGTCCCCGAACCCACCCGTCCAACCCAGGATGCGCCGGTGTTTCCAAGCGCATAATTCCCGATCGACGGCAGCGTCCTCAAGAGCGCCACGCCAGAACCGATACCGCCAGTCAGCTTGAGGGAGGGAGAAAGATAAGGATGGTCCTCATCATATTCGCGGCTGTCACGCCGCTGAATTTTCAGCGCCTGTTCGTATCGCTCGCTCCATGTTTCACCGGGGAGCTTCTCAAAACTGCCGGGCAAAAGGGGATCGAATACCGGCGCGAGCGTGGCATTCGTCGCCGCGTCCATTTCGTCCAGATAGGAACCGATCCCCAGGACGCCCTGGCCCACGGCGCGGACCGCTCCGTTTATTCCGCCGGCGCGGGGCGGAACCGGTTTCTCGGCGCCGTCGATGTCCTTTTGTACCCGGGCCTTTGTGCGCGACGGCTCGACGCCGCTCGTCAGCCAGGAGAAAATCATGTTCTTCGCATCAGTCATGGTGTAACCGCCTCCAACGATCATCTGCGCATTGCTCCAGCGGCTGCGCTCGTACTCGATCTTCCGACCGTTTATCGCCAGCGCCGGGAGCTGCTGCACCGGACACCGCCTTCTCTTTGGCTATCGCCATGGTTCTTCTTCTGAAAAAAAGGCGAACCGAAGCCGGCGCTTGTTGATGCCGACCTTTCATTCAAGACGTCGGCATATGTTCAAAACGCTTAGAGCATCTCTTCGAATCGGGCCGGACTTGCATGGAATCCATTCGGCAAAGCGCCAGATGCTGCTGCCGATGCCGGATGGCAGGCGGCATCGGCGCATGCCGCGGCGTCGAAGGTTCGCAGCATGTTTTTTTGCACGTTTCGCAAAGGTGATCAGTTCCCGCTCTTCGGGAGGCAGCCCTTCCAGGTCCGCGAGTATCCCCGAACCCACCGGCTGGAAATCACCGGGAAGCGCGGGCGAGGCGGCGGTGTGCGACTTCAGCAGCTTCTGCCAGTCGGCGCGCCGGGCGATCTCGTCGCCTGCCTCCTGGGCGAGGGCGATCATCGTCATTGCGTTCGGCTCGTCGGATCCGTAGACGCTGTCGAATTGCGAGAGCGAGAGGACATCGCAAACCCGGTTAATTGCGGAAGAAGGGCCATGGCTCGCCCTCCCCCGTCCCGGTTTCATTAACCCATGCCCGTCCGCCGGCTGCGACGAGTCCTGCCAAAAGCGGCGGAACGCTGTTGAATTGGATGATATTCCTGAGTTTCGGGTGGTCGTTGAGCGCGCGAACGGCCTTGGCAAGATTCGGCATTTCCGTCTTCAGATAATTCGGCCCGGTCAGAGCGCCACGGATGGCCTCCGCTTTCAGCTCCTTCTCGATCAGGTGCTGCGGATATCCGAGACCCTCGGGGCCGACTAGCTTTGCGCCGGGCTGCGGCGCTTCGCCAGTGGTGAGCCAGTGATAATTGCGTCGCGCTTCGTCCTCAATCCCGTTGATCGACATGGCGTCGGTGAGCTGATCGATGACATGCCCCGTCTCATGGGCAAGAACGCGCGGAATATCGTTCGGATGAAGGCCGGCGGAAAGAAGGACGCCTCTTGGTTCGCCCGTATTGAGGTCTATTTCCGTTGCGCCGTTTGCGCCTGGGATCTCGCTTCCATGAACTTGTCTAGGAAACTCTCCTGTTCCCCAATGGACAATTCGCGCGAGTTCCTCGTTGCCGAGTACGGTATCAGCCCCGCGCACATGCGTACGGCCCGCGACATAGCGCGCTGTGAGCGGTCTTCCGTCGATGTCTTGCAGCAATCGTCCTGATTCGTCGGCGATTCCTCGTTCGACATAGCTCTTTTCTCCTGCGGGATAATCCAACTCGACCGGCCGCTGAGGCAAGGTTGGAGGATCATACTCCATCTCCTGTCGGGAGGAAAGTGGCACGACCACCTCTGGTTGCAGACCTCCCGAAGCGGGAAGGTCCACTTTCGCGCTAAATGCGCGCACGCCCTCCATAGCGGTTCGAAGCGCCGGTGCGGGCAACATTCCCAACGCCTCGACCGCCGCCCCGCCGTAATTGCCCTCGGCGAGGGAACGCCCCATCTCCTCCCCCGCAAACATCATCCCGAACGGCGAGATGTCGACAAGGGAAAACCCTTCGTTCCCCAGGCCCGTCGATCCCACAAGACCCGACACAAACCGGCGCTCATAGACCGAAGGACGTCCCTCGCCGAGAATCCGCTTGGCAAGTCGATCGCGCACCGTTGGGTTGTAGGCGCGCAGTACGGCGCCGCCGCTGTAATCTCTTGGCATTGCCGTCAGGTCGCCTCCGGTAAAGGGCGTGGCGGCCGCCCGCGCGGGAGAGCCGTAGAGGGCGCCACCGCCGGTTTCCTGCGCTCCCTCGCTCTGCGGCGGAACGCCATCGAGAATCATGGAGACAATCTGCTTCTTCCTCGCATCGGTCATGGCGTCGCTCCTGCGATGAGGGTATGGGCATTGCCCCAGCGGCTGCGTTCGTCCTCGATCTTCAGCCCGTTGATCGCCAGCGCCAGAAGCTGCTGCGCGGCGAGCGCGCCTTCCACGTCCTTGCCCCAGATCGCGATTTCGTTGACCAAGGCGAAGAGATAAACGTCGGGCGCTTTCTCCAGCAGCCAGTTCGTCGGACTCGAAAGGGTCAGCGCCGGAATGCGGCTGTAATAGGTGACGCTCAGGTGTCGATCCGAGACCGGCCGTGCCTTGACGCTGTTGCCGACGATCGCGTAACCGGCCGGCGTGCCGCTGCGGTCCATGTAACCGTTCGTCAACTGCTGCAGCGAAACCGCGCGAATAGGGATGCCGGCGGCGTTCCTGACCTCTCGCGCCTCAAGGAAATCTGGCGCAAGGGTGCCGTCACCGTCGATCAGCGCGATTGTGTCCGTCACTTCCATGTCGGCGACGCGGAGCCCGCGATTGAGCTTCAGCTCCGCGAGCCCGAGAAAGCGCGGGAAGTTGTGCGCGATGTCCTCGCGGCCGGTATACTCGCCGGCATCCACCAGCAGGGACGCATAGTCCGGAATGGTCATAGGTGCCCTTCCTTCGTCCGCCAGGCGCGGTTGTCCGAGTTGTTGAGAAACCGCTTCACGAAGCGGTCGTCGCCTTCCGAGTGGGCCGCTACGAGACCGGAACCGTAGGCGATGTTCAGCGGGATCGAGGCGACGCGGTGCCAGTCGCCTTTCCAGGCGCGCTCGGCGCCGTTGCGGATCGCGGCATTCTCGCTCAGGAGATTGCCGACGGGATAGTCGACGCGGAAAACGTCTTTCTCCCCGTCGAAATAGTGCCACACGGAGCGGCCGCTCTTGTGGTCGTAATCGTAGAGGGACCACGAACCGTCACGGACGATCATTCGTCGTCTCCGGGCAGCGGGTCGGCCCGCTCCGCCTTCCCCTTTCGGATGAGGGTCTTCGCCGCTTTCACCGGCAGGTCGAGAACCGTTCCTCTCGCCACGCGTTTGTCGTCGGCGGCCCAGACGTCGTAAAGCAGCTTGACGGGCGTCGTCTTCTCTTTGGCTTCCGCCATGGTCATCTCTCCTGAAAAAGAAAAAGCGGGCCGGAGCCCCCCGGAGCCCGCCGCTTGCTTGATGCCGGCCGTTCATTCAAAACGCCGGATTAAGTTCGGAACTTCAGAGCAGCTCTGCGAAATCGGTCAGGACTTGCATGGGATCCAGAAGGCCGGTCGGCAAAGCACCAGATGCTGCTGCCGGTGCCGATGGCAGGCGGCATCGCCGCATGCCGCGGCGTCGAAGGTTCAGCAACTTTTGCGCGATCCGGTCGCGAGGATGTTCGCTCATGCGCGGTTCTCCTGTGTCGCGGCAAACGCCAAACCGGCGGACGTGGTCGCACGTCTCGCCGCAATCCAGGCTTCGCTCATCGGCTGACAGCCGGTTTCAGGCTGCCTCGTCCCTGACGACGAAGAAAGGCGAGGCGGATTTATGTGCCACGCAGCTGGAAAAGCCTGGAAATCGGGGGGAGCCGGCCTAACGTCGCCGAGGTCTCTTCTCCGGTCACAGTCCAGATACGTTCCCGGAAAGCAACGGTCCCGGCGAAAGGCGATGCTGAAGCGGATCGGCGCAGTCTTTTCCTCGGCGTCCGCCATGTTCATCTCTGCTGAAAAGAAAAAGGCGAGCCGAAAGCCCGCCTCTTGTTTGATGCCCACCGAAGCCGGTCTGAGCACTTCCGGAACGTAGCGGATTTTCCGACCGAAAGTGCCCAGCTTCAAAGCGTTGAAGTATTCAGAACTGCCAGAGCAGCTCTTCGATACCGGGCAGGACTTGCATGGGTTCCAGACCAGCGGTCTCGGCAAAGCACCAGATGCTGCTGCCAGCACCGAAATTGTCCTGGTATCGGCGAACGAGCAGCAGGCTCCAGGGATCTGGTCGCTGCCACTGATCCCCTTTCAGCATCCAGCCATCTGCGAGCGGCTCGAATTTCGCTCCCGGAACGTTCGCCTCCAGCGTCTTGATGACCTTCCGCGGCTCCCCCGGAACCAATACCCCCCAGATATGCGTCCGCCGGTCGGCATCGCCGGAGCCGGAGATAACCGTCTGCAGGTAGACTTGGATTTGGACTCCACGAGATTCGATCGACTCCTGGAACGTCGCAATGTTTGCCATGGACGTGACGATGTCGGAGACAGGAATTTCGCGATGCCGGATCAACGCCGGCGCGAACGCTGATTTTTCGGTCTTCAACACCGTGAAGAAGTCCGGTTTGCATGGAAGCAAAGCATCGATAATCCGATCCGCGCCGGCCGTTGCCGCCGTGGCGAAGAACGATGCACCTACCCCGAACGCTGCGCTGAGATACTTTCGAAACATGATCCCTCCTTGCCTGCGACTAATGCTCCGGACGGCCCCTCGGAAGACTCATCAGAGGCTTCATTTCGATTTCCGTACTCGTTATCCTTGTAGAACATTACGCGAACATTCGCAAGATACAGGGAGGGAGGAAATTCGGCGGCCTATTCCAGCCAGTCCCTCGAAACGTCCTTCAAGGATCCACGGTCACGAACCAAGCCATCCCAAAATCGCTGTGCATCCGAAGCAGGCCCTGGAGGTACGTTCCGGCGCATCCGTTCGATCCTTTCCATAAGTGCGCTGGCAAGCGGCTCTTGCGACGGATCCTCGATCCCGTTTCCCACTCGTTCCTCGAAAGTGGCCGGGCGCGCCTGAGGGACCGGCATTCGACCCTCCCTTGCTTGCCGGTTCATGCTGTAATTGTCGAAATATTCGCGTTCCGTCAGACGTTGTTGACTTCCGCCGGGAAGACTCGTCCAAGTCCCTCCCAAAAGACGCCCCGCCGCCTTGATAGTAGACCCGCCTCCCGAGGTAAGAGCATCATCCAGGCTTCCTCCTCCCGTAGCCCGGCGATAGCGATCCTTGGCAATGGCCCACGCTGCCTTGTCCTGGTTTGGCGGAGAGAAATCGGGCAAGTTCAATTTCTTGGCGTACTCGTCCCATGTCGGGGCAGTGATCTGGTAACGGCCGGCGGCTGTGCTCACATTGCCAGCATGTCTGCCCTTCTCTATTCGGCTTGGGTTGCGGGGATGATCGGAAAAATCGGTTATCCGGCCTTTCCCTTTTGGACCATACATAATGTCGTAGTGCCGTCTTCGGCAGCGGCGATCACATCAAGAAACGCCATGTGGTAAGGCGTCAGGGTATCTGTCTGTGTTTGCAACCGGTCGCTTTTGGTGACCATCGATCTGATCCTTTCTGAAGCTGGACCCTGCCCCTTGAGGGCATTCCCGGGAATGTCCGAAGCTGTTTTCCGTCCGGAGGTGCGTTTCGGTGCTTCTGCTGAAGCACCGAAACGCTATCGGAAGAGGCGCCTGTCCTCAGCTTGCCTCGCTCAAGCCGAAAAGGTCGGCAGCGACGCCGAGGCCCTTTTCGTTCTTCACCTTCAGCGTGCCTTCGCCGATGATCACGCCCTTGTCGGCGTCGCCGGTCCTGGCAACGTCCTTGTCTTCCTGGATCTGCCGCAGCCAGAGGAATTCCAGCATGTCGGTGTCCAGGAAGAAGGCGTTGCGCGCCGTGGTCGCATTGGCGGCCTGCACGCGGTTCGGGTGGATCATCACCGTTCCGAACGGACCTTCGTAATAATCGGCCGTCGCGATGATGGTGTTGCGCTCGCCGCCCTTGGAAACGGCATAGCGGAACGGCGCAACATTGGCGTCCGACATGAAGGTGACGAACACGCTCTTGACGTAGGGTGATACGCAGACGTGCCGGAAATTGGCGCCGCTCTGGTAGCCCTGCTGCATCACGTCGTCCAATATGGCCTTGCTGAACGCGCGCTGGGTGCCGTCGGTCGGCGCGACCGTCAGGCCGGTGGCCTTGTCGAAGCCGCCGTTCGCGCCGCCGGCGCCGCGCGACACATTGGTCTCGGTCCAGGTGTTGAGCGAGCCGAATTCGCGGGTCGCGCCGGCGACCGAAGCGTTGGTGTCGACGATCGCATATTCGACATCCTTGCGGATCTCGACGCCCTTCTTGAGCTTCTGATACTTCCGCTTCTGCACGTTGCCGGCCTCGGAAACGACTTCCTGCGTGCCGGAGATGATCCAGTCCTTGCGCATGATCTGGGTATAGTTGCCCATGCGATCAGGCGGCGTGACGGCGCCGAAAGAATATTCGTCGCCTTCGCTCTTGATGTTCGCCCCCGGAGCGGCAAGCTCGTCCGTCTCCCACTCGGGGTGGATCGAAACGCACTTGCCCTTTTCGATGAGCGAATAGATCGGGGTATCCTCCGGGGTGATGCGGGAGACCACGTCGGAGAGTTCCTCGCGGTTGCCGACGGCGTCCGCGGTCAGGAAGGTATTGGCGAGAGCTGCCATGTTTTCTGGTCCTTCGAATGTGTTTGCATGGACGTTTTCCGCCCGCAAACGCGGTAGATGTTGAAGATGGGTTATTCGAAGTCGATCGCCATTGCGTCTTTGATCGACCCGGTTTTCGATAATCTTTTCATCGCGTCCCGGTTCTTCTGCGCCTGCGGATTCACCGGTCCGTTCGGCCTGGTCCTCGCCGTGGCCGGCGGAGCGTTCGCCACCTTCTTCAATGCTCTGTTCTTCGCCTGTTCGGCCTGGCGGCCGAGCATGGCGAAGTGCATGACCTTGAAATAACGGTGATCGGTGACCATCCGCATCTCCTCGGCGGAGAAACCGAAGTCCTCGCCGGCCGCGAAGGCGTCGGCAAAGAATTTCCGGCGCGCCTCGTCCTTGACGAGATGCGGAAAGGCTTCGAGCAGTTTTGCATTCTCGGCCGCAAGGGTCTCCTCGGTCGCGGCCTGGCTGAGTTCGTCCGCGACCTTCCGAGGCTCCCGTTCCATGCTGACGAGCTGGTGCACATGCGTCAGGGCAGCGTCGTAGATCGCCTTTTTCCGGACGTATTCCGCCGGGTTCTGGATAGCCAGAGCCTGTGTCGGTTCTTCCGGAAGCTGTTCGATCAGGAAATGTGCAATGGCGTTCGCCGTGTCGGCGACGCGGGTCGTCATTGCCTCGAGATTTCGGCCCTTATTGCCGAGTTCTTGAGTTTTATGGCGGTAGTCGCGTTCCCGCATGTATCCGAGCTTCAGTTCCTCGAGCGGAACCTGCTCGCCACCTTTGAGGGTGATGACGGTATCCGGGGTCTCGTTGGACTCCTCGCCCTCTTTCTCGGGTCCGGTGGTCTCGTCGCCCTGGTCGGCGGGTTCGTCGGTCTCTTGACCATCTTCATTAGTCTCACCCGTCTCGCTCGTCGATTGCCGTGCGATCTCTTCCTCTTCGTTGGTCCCGGCGGACTCGGAGAAGTCGAGGCTTGAAGCGTCATCCAGGGAAAGCGAGGGTCGCGCACTATCACTCTCGCCGAAGAACGGCGAGTTGGTGGTTGCGTCTGTCATGTCTTGTTCGCCTTTGAGGTTTCGCGCCGGCCCTATGCCGGAGCTTCCTTCCCGTCGGCATTGGCTTGCCCCTCGGCGAGGAACTTGAGCTTGCCGCGGAAATTCCGGATTGCCCGCACTTCGGCCGCAAAGGCCGCGCGGGTCTCGTGGTCTGTGTGCTTGGCGTTCACGCAGCCATTCACGGCCGCGGCTTCGAGCTCGCTCATCAGCAGGTGAAACAGCGGCATATCGAGCAGCACGCGGGCGGCCGCGGTCTTGTCTTCTGTCTTCATGTCACACTTAGAGCCCTTCAGGGATTAAATGGAATCAGTTCTGCCGGAGCAGGTTTTCGTCAGGGCAGAGGCGATCGGCGAAGGGCATACCCGGATGTACGTCCGAGGCGATCGCCTCTGATCCTGGCGGAAAGATGCCCGGCCCTGCGGGTTGGCTGAAACGGGCCGGCTGAACGGCCGGCCGGCTTGGCGTATTTGTTCGCTCATTCCGCCCTCCGGCAATGATCACTGTGCGGCGCCGCCGGTCAAAAGTCAGGCGGCGCTGCTCTGGCGCTTCAACTATGGGCGACTAGGGGTCGCTGTGCGAACCGCCAGCCTTTTCAGAAACAGGTATTCCAGGATAGCATAACTCAACAAAAACAAAGGATAGTGAAAGTTGAACCACGTAATAGCGGATGACACCAACACAAAAAATTGTATCATTTCCATATCTATTTTATAATTTGCCGGATATATGAAGAAGATATATCCGAAATGTAGTGCAATAATAGGAAATATCGACAAAGTAATATAAAACATCCTCGATGACAAACGGACGCGTGGCAGCGGAACGAATGCAAAGACGTAGCATGTCGACGCGAATTTCGCGCGTTCATAAGAGAAAAGGTTGCCGTAGTGCCATTCGGCAAACGTAAGCATGACGCCATAGCAAAGCAGGACTCTTATTGTATTGAGTGCCGCATAACGCATCCGAAATTCTCCAATTTGCCTTCTCGAACGCGTGGACGGAATTCTCCTTCGCTTTCCCTTACATCTAATGCGATTGTGGCGCTTTTATGCTACCTAAAGTGGCAGCTCCAAGATAGGAAAAAGATCCGCTTCATCCTGCGATGACGATCCTCCATCGCGCCAAGGTATCAATCAGCCCTGCACGGGAGCGTGCTGAAAAGGCCGCACCAGCCGGGGCCATACCAAGGGAAGAACCTCATCGAGCTCGGATCTGCCTTCATCAGATATCGGGCCTCGGCAAACTCCACCGCATCTGCAATTTGCAACCGCCTGCCGTTTCGCCATTGGCCCGGTCCTCTCAAACTGCAAGCCTCTCATTTGGAAAGGAGTTGCCTGAGGCTCTCAAGGTCATGCGCTTCCCCGACCGCGCGGTTCGATTGTCGGAGTTGCCGGTCAAGTTTGGTCGGCCACATCGTTTCTTGTATCTCCGCAAAGGGACCGATCCCGCTTATTGCCCGCGTTACGTTCGTCGTGCAATCAAAGAACCCGCCGCCGCCGGCACTATCGGACCGTTTGATAATTTCGGCCTCCTCTTCGGGCGTTGTTGCAAATTTGCGTACCGTCACCTTTGGACCATCCAACAGTTGATAATTGAGGTATTCCTCGGGTGACATATCGGGTCCGTAAAGGGCGCGTCCACTTCCCATCTCCCGGTTCATATAAGTGCCGGAAGGATCATAGAGGAACCTCCCCTCGGGGTCGCCGTCGTCCGGGATAATGAAAAGCCCGCTATGCATTTCGTTACCCATGCCGGGCCAGCCCGTCGGGTTCGTATTGCTCACTACATATGTCGCAGCCACCTCCGTGCCCTTCCCGTCCGGCGGGCGCGGATTCGCCACGTTCGACGAAAAGCTCTTCGCCGCCTCGCTGAAGTCCCTAAGCTCCAGCGCCAATGTCGTTTTCGGAACGTCGTCGTAAAAATCCTGCAGTCCACGAACTTGCTTTCTCACCCCGGCATCCCTCCGATATGTGCCGCCGCCGGCGGCTCGCCGCTCAACAGTTGCGCGGCGTTTTGTTGTCGCTTCAGGTTCAGTTCGGCGTCGATCTGGTAGCGCGTCAGCGCGCCCTTTTGCTGGATTTCGATGAGCTTCAGCTCGCGTTCGATCTCCAGCTTCCGGCGCTGACTCTCCGCCGTCAGCCGCGCCTTCGCGGCCTCTTCCTGCGCCTGCATCTCAAGCTTCTGCATTTTCGGGTTCAGCTTTAAGCTCTCCATCCTCGCATCAGGAAATCCCCCACACGGGATAGTTGATTCCGGCTTTGTTCTGAACTACATCTTTGGTCGCGCAGCAACTCACGCCCGAACCCGGGCGGCCGCTGGAGCATCGATGAAGCTGAATATCCGTGAGGTCTCGAAACATGAAGAAAATAGGCTTCGCCCTCGATCTCGTCGCCAGCTTCATCTGCAATATGATCGACTTTCTCGTCTTCGAATTTCTTCTGCACCGGACAGCCCGTATCGTTGTGCCACTGTTCAGTTTTGGCACGGTGAAGGTCGAGGAAATCTATACCGACATCGACGGCTTCAACTGGCTGGGTTTCAAGCGCCTTCCTTCCGGTCACCTGCTGCTCAACTCCACGATGAGCATGTTGGCAGGAGCCGTCTTCTGGCTGCTTTGCCTCATTGCCCATCTAAGCTTGACACGGACGTAGCGGTCACCTGAGCGATAGGCACCCTCCTATTCCGGATACTTGCGGGGCCGCATTTCGGCCCCGGTTCGGCTAACGGCTGGTTGCCGTCTCTCCGAAGTCGCGCAGTTCCAGGGTACCGCCCAAAGCCGTTCGGCGTTTCGTAATCCGCGAAATCGCCTATTCGCCTCACCCCGGCATCCCTCCGATATGTGCCGCCGCCAGCGGCTCGCCGCCGATTGCCTGCGCAATGTTCTGCTGCCGCTTCAGGTTCAGTTCGGCTTCGATCTGGTAGCGCGTCAGCGCACCCTTCTGGTGGATTTCGATGAGCTTCAGCTCGCGTTCGATCTCCAGCTTCCGACGGTCGTTTTCCGCCGCGAGGCGCGCCTTCGTGGCATCGGCCTGCGCCTGCATCTCGAGCTTCTGCATTTCCGCGTTCGGCTTTGCGGCAGCCGCCTGCATTCGCCGCTGGATCTCCTCCGGCGCCGGCTTGGTGAAATAGAGGTCGGGCGATTTCAACCCCGCCGCCTCCACCGACTTGGCGATGCCGTTATAGAGATTGTCCGGCGAGACATAGGGGTTGTCCGGTCCGAGCGTCATCAACAGCTTTTCCTGCAATTGCAGGATCATCTGGATCATCATCATGTCGCGTTCGCGCGTGCCGGCACCGAGCCCGGTATTGACTGTCGCGTCCATTCCGGCGTTCCACTGGCGCGGGTCGAAAGTCACCCATTGCCCGCGCAGCCGCACGATGCGCGGCCTGTCCTGATGCTTGACGACGAGACGGAGCAGCCCCTGGAATACCCGCTTCAATCCCTGCGCGAAGGTGCGCACCATCAGCTCCGTCTGGCCGATGCCCGCCTGCTCCATGAGCGCGGTCGCCCGCGCCGTCATGTTCTGCAGCGCGTCCGGCGCCATGCCGCTCGAAGCGTCGGAAATCCCGGTGCGGTCGGTGGCCTCCTGGTCGAGATAGGAAAGCATCGCGAAGGATTCCTTGGCAACGAACGGCACCATGGTGTAGCCGAGCGCCGCGCGCGCATCGATACCCTGGCCGACACGGATCGGCTGGCCGAATTTCGGGTTCAGCACGCTTTCGGGATTGGCGATCGCCCCCTCCTGGACGATCGGCTGCTGATTGTTCTGCCAGTAGAGATTGTCCAGCGTCTGGCGCATCAGCACGGTCTTCACACGCTGGATTTCCGCCATGTCGTCGGTGACGGAATTGCCTTCGCGCTGATGCGGCCGCCGCTCGACGATCAGATCGGCAAAGGGCGCCTCGTCCCATTCGTCGTTCGAAAGCAGGTGCTCTTCGCCGGTACCCCCGGCAAAGACGAGCCGGCGCAGTTCCGCGACGCCATCTTCGTCGGCGTCCACCTTCACGTAGAGCTCGTAATAGTCCACCTCCTCCAGCGCCTTCGGCACGGCATCCCCGGCTTCGAAGGCTTCGCGCCGGCGTGTGAAAACCTCATCGTCGCGTCCGCCGTCGCCGTTCGAAGCCGGAAGGCCTTCGATCAGTCCGCGGTCATAACCCATGGCGATCAGGTCCGAGCGGCGCATCCGCTTGACGATGCCGATGATCGCGCTGTCCTCGATCGAGATGGCATCGGGATGGATCAGGAATTCCTCGAGCGGCACCGCCAGCCGCGGAGCACCGCGCTCGGTGCGCCGACGGATCTTGACGCTGTAGCTCGGCTGCTCCACCGGCCCCTGCGGCGTTTCGATCCTTTCGACCGTTTGCGACTGTTCCAGCACGTCCACCTCATCGTCGCCGACGAGCTGGACGAGCGCCGCTTCGTCCAGACCGGTATGGGTCGAGACCGCAAGGGAAGTCTGCTTCTCGTACCACCAGCGGATCACGCCGTTCCTGAGTTTCAGCGCATCATGCGCGGCGTCCTGCACGGCATCGTAGCCATTGCTTTCGGGAAAGACGACATGGTTGAGATAGTCGGTTGCCTGGTCGGCGGCCGCCTCGTCGCCCTGGTCGACGGGCGCGAATTCCACCACCTTGTCGTTGCCGAGTATGGTCCGGATCAGCGAGGGCAACACCTTCTTGATGGCGGCCCGCACATCGCGCGAGACCACCTTGGAACGGTTGGCATCCGCCGGCACGTCCTTCATAGTGCCGTCGTAATATTCCATCGCCTTGATGCGATCGACCGCCAGCTCGTCCCTGTATTCCTCGCAGTCCTTCACCAGCTGGCTGACGAGGGCGGACAGGCGTTCATCGGTCATTGCGGCCATCAGAGAACCTTTCTGGCGGTGAAATTCCAGTTTCCGTTGACGTGGTTCACCCGTGCGTGGCGCTTCATCATCAGCGCGTAGCGCGAGGCGGAGATCAGATCGTCGCGTTCCTTGACGATTCTGCCGTCCTTGCGGTGATAGAGGCGGAATTCCTCGAACCATTCCGTGCATGTGGAAAACACCTTCCAGCGCCCGGTCTGCATCCGCTGCAGCATGTCGGAGAGCCCTGCTTCCACGCCGTTGGTGCCGTCGTCGAAGGTCGCCCGCTCGGGAAGAAGGGCCAGTCCCTGCGCGCGGTATTGCGCCGCCAGTTGCTCGCCGCTGCCCTTGTCGTGCTGCAGCCCGTCATGCGGCCATGCCCAGGGCATCGCCGCCCCCCAGGGCTTCAGTGCCGCCGCGTGGATGATCGGCGTCGCCTCCCGCTCGCGATAGATCTTCGTCACATGGAAGACATCCGCGTCCCGGTCCCAGGCGCAGCCCACCGCAGCGAAAGGATGGTCCCAACCGAAATCGAGCCCGCCGATCTGCACCCAGTGCCTGGGGATATCGAACGGCTCGATACGGATGCTCTCCTCGGTCACCGGAAAGATTCTGCCGGAGCCGAGTGCCGGCACGCCCCTGGTGCGCGCTTCCCGCTCATGAGCGGGGTAGCTGTCGATCACTCGTTGGCGCTCCTCCGGCGTATAGTGCTCCGCATCCCCGATCGTCATGGTGATGACCGCGCGGTCCGGCGATTTTTCCATCAGATATCTGGCCACGACCGCGCTCAGGCCCTTGAGCGGCGTGAAGGTGACCGCGATCGCGCCGCGCGTCGCATTTGTGCGGGTGATCCCCTCGAAATAGACGTCTTCGGGCGGCTCCTCGTCGAACCAGACATAGTCCACCGTATTGGCCTGCCATTTGGCGCGCCCCTGTTCATAGGCCTTGAAGAGCAGCGTCGAGGCTCCGCCGGTAACATGCCGCACCGTCACGCTGTCGAGAGCACCGGAGGCGCCGGAGCGGCGCGTCGTCGCCTTGATTGCCGCCTTCGGCAGAAACCCTGTGCCCCACTCCTCCTCATTCAGCGGCGGACCGATCAGCAGCCGCTGCACCCCGTCGCGCGTCAGTTCATAGGATTCCGAGCCCGCCAGCATGACGACCGGCCGGTCGAACCGCCGGCCCTGCCACCAGTCCGGATAGCGTCCGGTCAGATGCATCGCCGCCTCCGCCGCGCCGGCCAGCGTCTTTCCGAGCTGGTTGCCCGCCATGAACAGCCTCTCTCGAACGGCCCCGCCCGTCGCATGGAACTCCCGCTGCTTGGCGTAGGGCCGGTAGCCGGCGAGGATGTTCGTTCGTTGCCGCCTGTGGAGCTCCGCCATCAGCAGCATCTGTTCCCCGAGCATCGCGGAAAGGCCGGGCGCAATGGTCCTGTCGGATGGGTCGGCTTCGCTCATCCGTGATCATGCCTCTATATTTTACGAATTGCGGTCCTAGCCGACGTAAGCGTTAGCTTCGTCTTTGCTGGACTGCGCCGGAATAAGATCAATAATGTCCCCATTGCGGTGCTGACATATGAAGCGCCGGTGGGAGGAAAGTCATGATCGAAGGCCATTGCCATTGCAGGGCCGTCCGCGTCGCGGTCCCCGTCCGCCCCGAGACGCTCGGCGATTGCAACTGCTCGCTCTGCAGCAGACTCGGCACACTTTGGGGATATTATTCTTCCAGCGAGGTCAGCATCACCGATCCGGAAGGGAAGCTCGTCGGATATGTCCAGGGCGACAGGACCCTGACCATGCATCACTGCGGCGTTTGCGGCTGCATAACCCACTGGTCGCCGGTCGGCCGCAACTCAACGCGCATGGGGGTCAACATGCGCGTCTTCGATCGTTCGGTCTGGGAAGACATCCCGCACCGCCTCATCGACGGCGCGAGTTGGTGAATTCAAACGGCTCTATGTGCCCCCGGGCCTTCAGATTCTACCCATCAAGAGCAAGATCAGCAGAACCACGACGAGAACCCCGAGGATTCCCGAAGGGCCGTAGCCCCAACCGGACGAGTAGGGCCAGGCCGGAATGGCGCCGATCAAAAGCAGGATCAGAATGATGAGGAGGACGGTGCCAAGCATATCGCGGTTCTCCCTTGCACAATCGGACTTTGCGAGAACGAAATAGCGCGCCGGTTCAAGTTTCCGCGGCGAGTTTTGCGCGTCTCCAAAGATGTCGAAGCGCTACAAAGCAGATCGTTCATCCTAACGAATGCGGAACGTCACAATATGTTCCACGCTCGCCGCGACGCATATGGGGCATAACTCAATCACAAGGCGCGATTTGCTCCGCGGTCTGGTCTTCATTTCGACTTGTCACATCCGGAACAGCGAGGCCGGCCAAAAGGCCCTCTTATTTGGCATGTTCTCATATGCGTGAGGACATGCTAATTTTCTTGCTTTCTCGGAGGGGAAATCGATGCCACGTATTGCAAATCTTTATTTCAGAACAGCGATTGTCTTTTTGATCCTTGGCATTTCGATCGGCCTGCATATGTCGATCACAGGCAACCATGCCGCAACGGGCGCCCATGCCCACGCCAATCTGCTCGGCTGGGTAACCATGGCGATTTTCGGCGGCTATCACGCTCTCAATCCTCAAAAGGCGGCAAGACGGCTGGCGATGATCCAGTACGCCGTCTACACCTTCGGCGTGGCCGTGCTGATCCCGTCGCTCTACCTGCTGCTCTCCGGAAACACCGCCGTGGAGCCGATCGTCGCCATTTCGTCTCTTATCGCCTTTGCCGGCGTTCTGCTCTTTGCAGTCATAATCTTCTCGAGCGGCGAAGCATCGGTCTCAGCAAGGATAGCGCCGACTCACTAAAACTACGCTTTCGCGGGCGGCACGCGCTTTCGCGGGCCGCCTGCCCTCTTTCTTACTGAAAGCAACGGCCGGATCGCAGCGTTCAGCGCGCGGATCCGGTCGATGATCTGTTCGTCCGACAAATCGTCAACCCGGCCTGTTGCGGCACTCAGGTCTTTCGGAAGAACCGACGCGACGAGCTTCAGACAGGCTTCCGGCTTCTCCTCGCGAATACGAGCGATCACGTTGACACCATGGCGGGCAAAGTCCGCCGCCACGGCGCCCAGGAAGCTGCCCCCCAAAGGAGCTCCCTCACGTCTTGCAGCCGGCGTTCCCGCCGCGTCGTCCGGCGCTTCCGCTTCCGGCGTGGCGCTTTGATCATTCATTATGAACTTCTCCGCTCGTCGTTTTCCACTTCCGACACAACCACGCGGCAGCTCTTTTAGCGTGTATACGCCATCATTATGCCATCCATAATTGTGCCGCAATCGAAAATCAGTTTGAGTCTCAACGGCCTGACCGGCCGAATTCCAACGAGCCCAATCACGCCAGCAGGGAACATGCGCCAGATTTTCGCCACCGCCTTTCTCATTGCCGCCTCCGCAGTTCCCGCGTTTGCGGAGGAGCCAGGCGAACCGCGCTATTTCGTGAAAGCCTGGCTTCAAAAGGCGGACAGGACCTTCGACCACACGACGGGCTGGTGCGATGGAGAATACGACTGCCTCGTGCCTATAGCGGAACACGCGATCGAGCTGCGGAATCTGTCGGGCTCCGTCTATTCGCTGACGTTTTTGGCCGCCCCCTCGGAGCAGGAGAACTGCTGCGTAACTCGCACCGGCTCTCCCACGCTGAACCTTTGGAGCGGGCACCCCCGCGTCGTTCCTCTTTACTACACCCCGAAATCATTGGGCGACTCAGGGCGGATACCCTTCGGCAGACTCATCATAGCCGTTGAGTATCTCGGCAGGCCCAATTCAGCGCCCGAGCCTCCGCGGCTTTAAGCGTCTCCACGAGGAAAACATGCTACGTCACTCTTCTTCATGCTTTTCGTCACCGCTGCAGTGTCCGCGTCTGCGGCCGACCGAACCGGCGACCCCCGATTTCTCGTCAAGGCCTGGATGCAGAAATTCGACAACAGCTTCGAACATGCGACAGGATGGTGCGACGGCAATGATCTCTTCACCCTGGAACTCGCCGGTCAGGAGCTGCGGCTGAGCTTTTTCCTCTCCGGAAACAGCTATCGCCTCAGCGTCCTTAGCGATCCCGGCGATCCGGCCCCATGCTGCGTCTTCGCCGACGGAACGGGAGAAGCATTCATCGGGGACGGAACACCGCACGCCGAGATTCTCTACTATAGGCTCCCGGCGCAGCTGGCCGACAAAGGCCCCGTCGAGTTCGGAACGCTATACGTCGCACTCGAAGATTTGCGGTGATGCGATGAACCATGAATTGGACGTGAGGGAGCACGCCGCGCCGAGAGCAGCACCGGACACTTCGAGGTCGCCTCTGCAGGATCAAAGCAGGACTGCAATCTCTCCTCCTCATTTCTGTGCTTGTCACAGAGATCCAGCAGCGCCGCGTCTGCGGCGCGGGAAGATTTCTTTCAGAAGAAAGGCTTGGTCTAGCTGAATCCCTGTGGCGAGCACACGGATGATGTAATCAAACGGGCCGCGGCGGGTATCCCGAAATCTCGACAAGCCTTAGATCACGCTGCTGAAGCGGTGCGAGGATAAAATTCCTATCCTTGATTTATGGAATAGCGCAACTGCCCCTCGGCGCGCAAGCCTTCACCAGGTAAAACGCGGTCGTTTTTCATTTTACCCACCGGAAATCTCTCCAATGTGTCGCGGCGAACAGCAGAAGGTGAGTTCGTCTGCTGCGGCCGCCTGCAGCCCGCAACAAGTCCGGGGCGCGGAACATCGGCATGATGGATCGGCAGTCAAATTTTGTTGTACAAATGTATATTATAATTTCCTTGCATAAGCCATTGGCCTCTGCTTCAATCCAAGCAGGCTGATGCACAAGGGCTTGGGTATACTTCGATATTGACGCCTCGCAGGAAAGGCAGCAACCATTCGCCATCGGTGCTCGATGTCGGACGACGCGTTGTGTGCCGAGGCAGGACGCATTGCTTTGAACGTTTATTTTAAAGATTGAATTTTAGGCCCGCATCCCGGTCGCTCCGGGGAACTACAGCTGCCCATGATGCATTTTGCCTTCCCGAGAGAAGGAGCTTTGTCCATGCGCAATCATTGGATCTATGTCGCCATCGGCTTTGTCGTCGGTGCAGGTTTATTTGTCACCACCGCCTGGCAGCGCACAACCCCCGAACTGTCCGGCCAGTTCGCCACCGTAAAGCTCGAGAAGACCGATCGGCTCCAGGGCGGCATCCAGACTTCGTTCGTCATGGAGCGTTTCGGCCCGGCGCAAGCGGTCGAATGACGGTTGTCGCGACTGAGCTCTCACGTGCCACCGGTGAATAGCCGCAGACGCGCCCGGCCGTCGCAAGTTCTTGCCTTTCGCCACCGGATGCGCAAGTTACTCGCGCCGGCGGTTTCCGGCATGCACGATGATCGAGGAAGCTGCATTGAACTCAGATAACAAGCCGGACGGCGAAATTAGGGTCGAGAAGCGGACGAACGGCCGCTGGGCCTTCGTGCTCAGATTTCGCGGCGTCACTTACCCGGCCCAGGGCCAGTTCAGCACCCAGCTTCAGGCGCAGTCCGCGGCTTACGTCGCCATGAAGCTTCTGCGGAAGACACGCTGAAGCATTCAAGCACGTCAATTGTCCGGCACGTCAATTGTCCGGCACGTCAATTGTAAGGTGAGTTGCACCGCCGGCGTGCGCCATCAAAGGGCTGAAACGTATTGTCCGACAGTCGATACGAGGCGTAGCGCTCCTGGCACCAGCGAAGATGCGCATTGGCGTCGAATTGCACCCTTTGCCGCTCGCGCAGGCGCTTGTTCTCCGCTCCGGGCAAAGGGCCGCCTACGGTCGCACCGGGGCCTATGCCGATATCAGGAGCCCTGCCGCGATAGCGCGAGCCGTAGTTCGGATATCGCTGTTGCAGGAAGTCGCGGTATTCCCTCTCTATGAAGAGGTCGTGGTTGTTGCTGCCTACGGGACGGCCGGCGCAAATTCCCGTGCTGCACGTCTGGGCTTGTGCCGACAGCATACCTGTTGCCGCGACAATCACCGCAGAGGCGAGTATTGCTGAAGCTCTCACAGACCTCACCTTCTTTCTGCTCGGAGAAACGAATTCGCCTCGACATGCTCATGCGAGGCGCTTCGCTTAAAAGCATTTAATCTCTAATCGCCCAGAAGTGCAGCGATTTTGGGACGACGACATGCCCGGCATTGTTGCGGAGGCACGGCCGGGATCGGCTCAGGCCGGACGCATGGAAGGATAATATTCCTATTCTGGAGTAAACGAATTATCCTTCTTCCCAAATTCGCGCAAGCCTTTTTCGAAGAGAAGGACATTCAGGCCGCGCTTCAACCAATCCAATTGCGCTTCCGGCATCATCCTCAATCCTTCGTAATCCATTACGCAGACATTGAAGACGGTGGCCTTCACCTGCCGCCCCTCCTCGCATCCGAGCAAGAGGCCTTCAAGCCGCATCATTCTCTCCGCCGCGTTTTTCGCCTTCACGGCGCGAGTCTCGATCGGCTCGCCCGAATGCCCTCTCACCTGGCCGATCTGCTGCGCCCTGACGCTTGGAAATGGAATGCCCGTCAAATGATAATAGCGCACCATCGCCGCCGCGTAGTCATCGCCCGCCTCCCGCTGCTGCTCGGTGATCCGGCCATCGAGAAACAACCGCCCAAGCGTGTAGCCGGCAAGGGCGCCACTGGTCTCGAGGCCATGCATGCGCTTGCGCGCTGCGATCGCCACAGCCATAGCTTCCTTTTCGCTTTCCTGTTTGGACCACTCCGGCTTTATCTTGCCGCAGGCAAAGCGTTCGGCATTGGCCTTCCGCGGCCGTCCGAGTTGTGCCTTGCGCTTTGCACGCAATTTCTGGGCCTTGGTCAACATGGGAATCCTTTCGAGCATGATAATTGAGACATCCGTCGCGGGAGACCTGCCGTGAAGCGGCGGGACGTGACGGTCTCTTATGTGATGAGGGTGGATATGGAATGCGAGCCGCCGCCAGCGCAGCTGAAGGTGTCTCTCAGGAAGCTGTCCCGCCTCCGGCACCGCCGTCATTCACGGCCGCAAGCACGGTCGTGTGGTCTCGATGGAAGATGCGGCCGATCCCCGCCAGCGAGAGATCCCGGCGACGCTCGTAGACCGCGCGCATGCAGGCATGCCTCGGCTTCACCAGCCGGCGCTCCCGGCGCACGCTGATGATGTCGTTCCAGGTCACACCGGGAAAATCCTCGAGCACGGCGGCAACGATTTCCTCGATCGGCGCTCTGTCGCGGCCGTCCTCGTTCGACGCACCGGTACCTCGGCTGCCAAGAAGGATTCGGGCTTGCGCGAGCAGCCGGGCACCCGCATCGGCAAGATCGGCTTCCAGTCTAGCGATCCGCCGCGCTTTCGATTCATTGTCGGTAGCAAGGTCGACCAACTGCCCTTCGAGTTCTTTGATGCGAGCAGATCGGCTCATCGCTTCGCTCGGGCGAGCCAGCCGCTCCCGCACGGCGCGATAGTGCCGCGTCTGCCTTGCCAATTCCGAATTCTCCGCCATCGCTTCTCCACTCCCTTTCCGGCTATCCCAGCAGTCACAGTGCAAACGCAGCCGCGACTTGACTTTATGAATGACATCGATAATGTCGTATTGTCAACATGATTTGTGTTCTCAACATTGCTATGTCCGTGTCATGAGCGAAAGAGCTGAAAGATTGCGCGAGGCGCGCGTCAAGGCGGGCTATCGGTTCGCCTCCGACGCAGCGAATGCCTTGGGCATCGTCGCCTCGACCTATCGCGCCCACGAGAATGGCCAGAACGAGTTCGAACTGAGCGAAGCCGAGGTCTACGGCCGCAAGTTCAACGTCGACCCGCTTTGGCTGCTGACCGGCACCGACCGCCGAAACTCGGCGGGCCCCGCGCCCGGCTCGACAATGGCCGTCGACGCGCCGAACGCGCGGGTCGGCGCCAAGGTAATTGGCCAGGGGGAAAAGATCCCGGTCTTCGGTCAGGCAGTCGGCGGGGTTGATGGTGAATTCATAATGAACGGCAACGTGTTGTACGAAGTCATGGCGCCGCCGATACTTTCGGACATCTCGGGCGCCTATGCGGTCTCGGTATCAGGCGATTCGATGTACCCGCGCTATGAAGACGGCGAGGTCTGCTTCGTTGATCCCAGCCGGCGCGTCCGGAAGGGCGACTACGTGATCGCTCAGATTCGGCTGGAAGAAGGCGGAGCCCTGCTGGCCTACGTGAAGAAGTTCGTGCGCCACAACAGCTCCGAACTGGTTCTCGAGCAGTTCAACCCTCATAAGGAACTGCGCTTCGAAGCCCATACCGTTCACTCGGTCCATTATATCGCGCTCGCCGGCAACGCCTGAAGGACTCAAAGCCTCTCCGACCTTCAGGCGGAGGCCAGACCACCCAGCTCATTTCCTTTTGCCAGCACTCTCGGCGACATTTCGCATGTTACACTATGACTCAACACGAACCGTGTTGACATGAATCGTGTCGGATGCAATGCTGGGTGAACACAGGGCAGAATTGCACGGCGGACGAACGCCGGCAGTCAATCGAGGAGAATAAGCGCTACATGTCCCTCCCCCGAATCAGATCCGATCTTCATGGCCAGGTCGACGAGCTCTTCGCTGCCGATTTTCTCCGCTCGACCGACGCGCAGAACCAGATGGCGCTCAAATGCTTTCTCTCCTCCGCCTACTCCAGTCTGGCTTCGCTCGCCTGGCATCTTGGGGCAGATGGACATGTTTTCCAGCGTGAATCCCAGCCCGCGACGGACCTCGTCGACGATGCCTTCTTCGAACTTAATCGCGAGTGCGAGTTCGGCGGCGGCGCGGATGCGAATCAGGTGCAGCGGCAGCTCGGCACGCACAATTCCCGCCAGCAGTTCGGAGGCGCCCTGTGATCCGCGCCGAGACATATGCCGTCGTCAATCTCGCGGCCCTTAATCTCATCGAGGCGGTCAGTGCCGCCTACTTCGTCACCGAGAAGCAGGCGAGTGCCCGCCACGAGTTTCGCGCCCGCGAAATGCTGAAGAAAATCGCCTTGTCTCTCGGCTATGAGCTGGTCGAAGCGGCGGCGCAGGACAACCGGCCTGAACGGCGATTCAACGCGGAGTCGCCGCCGGCTCTACCGGGTCTCAGGCTCATATCCGCCGGGCTCGCGACGCCGAAGGGTGATCGTTGAATCACCGCCCTGGACGGCTTAATCGTCGTCGGGAGCGCACGGCCATTTGCCGGGCGCAGCCAGTCCCGCCGGCAGTTTGGTCGCACCGTCACCGCAGGTGAGATCGACCTGCTCCTGTGTGAGCCCGGACGCTCTGGAGAGGTCGACGCCCTCTATCCTGGTCAGGAAAAGAAAGGCGCGATCCAGATCGATCGGCCCTTCGAGAACCGCACCGCTCAGCTTTGCGCGCGAAAGGTTGGCCATGGAAAAACGCGTGCCCGTGAGCACGGCCTTGTCGAAATTGGCGCGCCCGAGTTCCGCTTTCTCGAAGTCGGCGCCTGCCAACCGTGCTCCGGTGAAGTCAGTGCGCTGTAGCTCCGCACTCGCAAAGGAGGCGCCTTCCGCAGAAATCGCTGAAAAATTGCCCCGATAGGCCTCGACCCTGCTGAAATTCGCCTTGTCCGCCCTCGCCCCGGCAAGCGAAGCACGAACGAGCGTGGCCTTCTCGAGATTTGCGGAAGTGAGATTGGCCCCACGCAGGTCGGTCATCGTGAAGTCGGTATTGAAAAGATTGCTCCCCGGAAGGTCGCTTCCGCCAAGCATGATCTGCTTTTTGTTGCAGTCTTGCCAGTCGATCCCGGCACTGGCCGAGCTCTTGCAATCCGCCGCCACGGCAGCGCTGCAGGCCAAAGCCGACACCGTGATTGCCGCGGCGAAGAACGCTGCCTCGACCGAGCGGTTCGTTGTCATGCCAAGCTTCTTCATATCGCTGCTCCTGGACCGGGCTGCAGTCAAAAAAACAGCCACTGCACCGACCCGCCGCAACGAAGCCCTGGAATCAATAGGTTACGGCGAGCTCGCATGTCAGAAAAGAGCGGCAAAGAGCGGCGCCGTCAATAGCCGATCTTCGCCCTTCGCCGTCGAGGGTCGGAACGCCTGTATGACCGCCCCCCGATTGAATCGGGCCGCCGTAGCGTCGAGGTCAAGCCTCGACGCCCTGGATGGCGGATACCTGCCAGTCGGCGCCGGGCTTACGCTGGAACGTCCATATTTCGACCGCTTCGGTCGGCCGGTCCGCATCGCCGCTGACGACGCGGCCGGTGGCTCGGTCGCGCACCACGTCGACGCTCTCGTAGCGCATGGCAACGGTGGCGTAATCGCTACCGTTTTCCTTCCATGCCTCGGCGAGATCGCCCTGGACGAGGTGGACGTCACGGACCTCGTTCTTCAGGCCCTTCGTTGCGTTGTCGCTGAGCTCTTCCGCGAGGTATGACATGGCTTCCGGTGTCGTCAGCCGGCGCAATGCCGCGTAATCTTCCGCTCCATAGGCAGCCTGCACATCTCTGAGCATCGCCTCGAAACGATCGAGATCCTCCTGGCCGACTGTGATTTCCTCGCCGTCTCCGGAGGCCGGTGCGGCAGCAGACGATCGCGTCGCGAGCGACGCCGCGCCGGTACCTTCACCGATTCGCGGAATACGGAAGGATGGGGTGCCCGCAGTCGCTGCCGAAGAGCGGGCGGATGCCGAGGGCGCCGAATAGGCCGGACGCTGATTGCGGCCGAAGAAACGCATCGCAAGGGAGATCAGCAGAACGACAAGGCCGACTTGCAGCAGCAGTCCGAGGAAGCCGATGCCGCCGCCGATGCCATGGCCGAGCAGCATGCCGATCAGTCCGCCCATCATCAGACCGCCGATCATCGAACCGCCGAAACCATTGAAGAAGCCCGGGCGCGCATTGTTCGTGCGATTCTGTGCAGCGGGGTTGGTGGCGGTCGAAGGCTGTGCGTTCTGCCGCGGCGTCATTGTCCGGTCGATCGGCGCGGCCGGCGCGGGCGCCGTCCGGGTTACCGGCGGGGTGGAAAAGGTCCGGCTCCCGCGTGAGCCGAAGCCGCCCCCCGCCCGCCTTGCATCGGCGACATCGGCTACGGTCAATACCGATGCCAAACCAATCGCCGCAATGGCCATCACTCGTCCGAAACGCTGCATTTCCACCCTTCCCTATTTCGCGACCGCAAGCAGGTCATAGAACGCCATATAGAGCCTGAAGCACTGGAATTTAAGCCCGTCGATGCGTCTTTCGCGGAATTCGGGGCGGCTTGTGGACCTTCGCTCTTTCAAGTCTGGCTTTGGGCGGGTGTTTCCATGGAAGATCTGCGCATTTCGGGAATAGAAGCCTGAAAGAACGCGGCCGCTTTTACGGATAGTGGATCGGCGCGATAAAGCCGAGTTCGACCAGCTGCCTGGAACTCGTAAATCGCGTCGAGCACGCGTTGGAAAAGTCGAATTCACCGGTCTCCTGAAGATCCTCCAGCATCTTGCGGTAGACGGCCGCGGCGTCGAAGTACTGACCGTCGGCGACCGCCTGCTCGATTTTCTCTTTGTAGTCGGAGAAGAATTTAAAGTGCAGCAATACGCCGGAGACGGCGGGGAAGTTCCTTTCGCAGGGCAAGGGCTGATGAATGCTGACGCCGAGGCTGCATTCCCCGTCCCAGAAGATGACAGGATATTTGATGAGTTCGAGTACATGGGCGAATTTGCGCTTCCGCGGGCCGCCCGTAATGCTAATCGCCCGCTTCGTATAGCTGATCTCGTATCCGGACCCGTCGAAATGATCGGCGATTTCCCACGGCATGCGGCCGTCGCCGCCGTCGAGCGCGGCAGCTCCGACCCGTCCGATCGGATACATGTCGAGCATGGGGGCCGCGAGCCGCTTTTCTCCTTTGCTCTCCAGCGCCTGAAGAAGAGCACCGAGCGGCCGGTTCTCGCAATCCTCGTAAATCAGGAACTCGTCGGAATCGACATTGAGATACCACCGGTCCCGGCCATAGCGCTCGAACAGGGCTTCACGCCATTCACGCCCCCTGCGGGCATCGCGATACCGCACCGGCGAACTCCAAAGGTCCACATCGGCTTGCGCAAGCAGATACTCCCGCGTCCCGTCCGACGATACGTCATCGACGCAGATGAAGCGGGTAATGCCGAGCCCTCTGTAGTGCGCCAGAAACGACGGCAGCAACTTACGATCGTTATGCGTATTGAACACGACCGGAATGTCGCCTCTGCCGAGTGCCCTCTGGCCGCCCTCGGTCAGGCATGACATTTCGATCGGCCGCCTCCGCCTGCGGACACGCGCCGTGAGCTTGTAGGTCTCGTAGCGGGTAAGAACGCGATCGAATATCCCTCTCCGACTTCGGTGATTCTCGGCTTGGCGAAAGGGATAGTGAAGATCTTTCAAGGTTCGCTCCGATCGGCCGCTGCAGGAGGATGCGTTTATCGGCATCGCCCCGGGAATTCAACTCCGCTGCAATCTGTGACGCTTGCCAACGCTTCTTGCGCTCATCTCTGTGCTTTTCACAGAGATGAGCGCCGCGTCTGCGGCGCGCGCAGAGTTCTTTTAGCCCAAGGACCTGGTCTGGCCGGATCAGGGTGAGATTGGCTTGACGGATACGACGCTTATGCGGAGTCCCGCGTGCCGGATTAGAGCACTCCAGCAAAAATGCGTGCCCGTTTACCGTCGGGAAGTGCGTAGGTTCAAAAGCTTGGAACGGGTGTTCATGCCGTAAACAGGCAGTGGCTCCGGCCATGAATGGATTTTTGGAAGAAGAGAAGAATGGTGGGTGATCACGGGCTCGAACCGTGGACCCGCTGATTAAGAGTCAGCTGCTCTACCAACTGAGCTAATCACCCGACCGGAACCGCTTCGCTGCGGTCTGGTGGGGCGTATAATGGCGTTCGCCGGGCTTGTCCAGCGCCCTTTGCAAGTTTTCTGCAAAAAACTCGGCGCGGTGAGTTTGCGCGTGCTTCGTGCCGCCACTTCAGACCGCCAGCTCCCCTTCGGCAACCTTTACGGCATGGCCGCCGATCCGCGCGCTCGCGATCTTACCCTCCGCTATGTCTAGATGAAGATGAATGAAGGAAGGGCGGCCCATTTCCACCCCCTGCTCGATCAGCATGGGATGGTGGCCATCGACTAGGCCGTCGAAAAAATTGATTGCGCCTGAAAGAGCGGCCGCGGCCGAGCCGGTCGCCGGGTCTTCGGCCAGGCCCATGCCCGGGGCGAACATCCGGGCATGAAAGCGGGCTGTATGGTTGATGCCGCCGCGGCAGTAGAGATAGGCTGCCGCAAGCCGGCCTTCGGCAAGCGGTGCGAGGTGCTCCCAGCGCTGCGGATCGAATTCCACCGAAGCCGCCGCACCGATGTCGTGGAGGGGTACCATGACGAAGGGAACGCCGGCGCTCCAGAACGACGGCACATGATTTTCAAAGCCGACCTGCGTCGTCTTGAGCGCAAGTGCGTCGGCGATCTCCTGCCGGTCCAACTGCGCGTGGAGCCGGATCGGTTTGCGCGGCAGGTCGAACTCGGCGAAGGTCGCCGCTCCCGGCTTCAGCCTGACGGCAGCCCGGACAGGCCCCACGCTCTCCTCCAGCACCTGCATCAGTTCGAGCGCACTGTTGGCCTCCCCGTAGGCCGCTTCCGCAATTGCTACGGCCGCTCCGACCGTCGGGTGTCCGGCAAAGGGCAGTTCGTGTGCCGGCGTGAATATTCGGAGCCGGGCGGAATGGGCGGCGTTGCCGGGCCGCAGGATGAAAACCGTTTCGGAAAGGTTGAACTCCTGGGCGATCGCCTGCATGGCTTCCTCGGCAAGCCCCTCGGCCTCGAACACCACGGCAAGAGGATTGCCCGCCAGCCGCCTCTCGGTAAAGACATCGTAGATCGCGTAACGCCGTGCCATACATGTCCCCTTATTGGTCCGGGTCGCTGTGGGTTAGGTTCGGGTAGCGCGGTGTTATGAAGATCCCCTCTGCCGACGCCGCGACGTCGGGTGCAAAACTCTGCGGTGCCGCACCGCTCGCGACCTTGCAACGCCAGCGCCCCGGCGGCAAGGCAAAATGCCGCGACAGCGTTCCTTCACGCCGTCTGCTGCCGGCGGATACGCGCAAAAAGCCATTCGAGTATGGGTGGAATGAACTCCGGATAATTATGTGCGGTCGGCTCCGGCCCGCGGATCGCCACCGCCTCGTCGATCTCGGGATGAGGATCGGCAGCGACATGAGCCGCCACCCGCGCAAGGATTTCCTCCGCCGTGGCTGCCAATCGGAAAACGCGGAAAACGGTAAGGGTGCCATCCATGCGGATGGCGTGCCAGCCCGGTTCTGCGATCGCCTCGGAAAGCGAGATGCCAGTTTCCTCCTTGACCTCGCGCGCGATGTTGCGCGCGACGTCGCAGCGCCCGTCGATGATGTCTTCCGGCTCCAGCGAACCGCCGGGGCTATAGACCCGCCCCGGATTGGCCGTGTGCGCGCCCATGCGGATAGCGATCAAAGCGCCGTCCGAAGAGACGAGCATCGGCATGCCAAAGATATGGCTCGCCCCCGCCCCCCTCGTTTTCCGCCACCAGAGAAAGATCGAATAGGGAACGATATGGGCCCGCGCGCTGATGCGCCCGTCTCTGATCCGGACCGATCTCTGCAGTATCATCCTGCCGTCGAAAAGGTGTGGGTTCGCGGCGATTTCCCGCTGCCAGTTTTCGCGCGCCCGTTCCGCCTCTGCCAAGTGGAGCGGGTGGGGCTCGGGCGAGACCTCTATATCGATTTCCGAGATCGGAAAGATCGTCCCGTCGAGAGGCCATTGCGCCTGACTGGTTTCGAGAAAGGTCATGTTCAAACGTCCAGGGTCATTACGACAGGACAGTGGTCGGAGGCTTTCGGCCGGTCCCATCCGGTGCGCGGATAACGCTCGACCTCCTGCCCCGCGGGAAAGATCGTGCGATAGGGCTGCCCGCCACGGATGATTTCAGGCAGCCGGGCCGCGTTGCGGCGCGCCAGCTCCGGCGACAGCCAGATATAGTCGAGTTGGCAAAGATGTCGTTCTTCCGGTCCCCTGCTATGGAAGAGCGTCCAGCGGTCGAGGACCGGCCGGCGCAGATTGGGATTTTCGACAAAACCATCGTGGCTGAGGATGTCGAGCGCGCTCGTCGTCTCCTCATGCGGCACGAATTCATAGCCGTTGCGCCGGTCGCCCAGCACTTTCACCTTCTCCTGATAATCATTCATGTCGCCACAGATCGCGAAGACTTTGTCGGCCGTATGTCCGCGGCCGAAGCGGCTTTCGATGATATGGCGCACGGCCTTCACCTCCGCGATACGCACGGCCATCGTCGCCTGGCGGCCGTCGAGACCCTCGCGCGCCGGCCCCATCGACTTGAGATGCACCACATAGAGGGTCAGCGGCCTCCCGCCGATTCTCACGTCCACTTCGAGGCAATCGCGTTTGAAGATGCGGTCGCGGGGCCGGTTCGTAAGGCCCAGTTCGTCGTTGAAAAGGCCGAGATCCTCATAGGTGAGCGCAGCATGGCTCTTGACCTCCAGGCACTCGATCTTCCGGCCGTCCCGGGTCTCCTCCCGCATCAGCACGGCCACGTCTATGCCGCGGGAGTCGTTGCCCTCGACCAGGTACTTCTGGCGATAACCATTGCCGGCCATGCGGAACAGATAGCCATATTCGAAGGCCTGCAGCGCCGCCATGTTGTCGGCCTCCTGCAGGCAGAGAATATCGGCGTCGCAATCGGCAATCGCCAGCGCCGACATCTGCCGGGTGTCATCCGTATGCGCGATCGTGCGTGCCTCTTCCAGACGTTGGTATTCCGCCTCGCTGCGCACGTCGAAGAGCCGCAAGACCCGATCCTGCTTGAGCTGATTGCGAAAGCCGGAGAAATCGAAACGGCTCATGAGGTTTTCGATATTGAAGGTGGCAAGGCGAAGCGACATCAGCGGCAATTCCACATTGAAGTGCCGCGGAGATTAGAGCGGGACGAGCAAAGGTGTAAAGCTGCAGATTGTGCCGCGCGCGAGCCCTCCGCGGCATAGCCGTCCGCCTGAGAGTGAAAGTTGCGATGAACCCGTGCGCGGCCTTGGTCGCTATCTTCTTACCGCCACCACCTGGGCCCGGCTGAAATAGGACAATTGCACGCGGCCCGACTGGTTCCCGCCGATAAGACGTGCGGTCGATTTGGACATCTGCGACAGGACGCCGACGTGATAGCTCCGTCCGGCCCTGACGACGACGACGTCGCCGGGGCGGGCGTAGGACAGCTTGACGGGAGCTCCGAACCCCAGCCACGAGCGGGCGATGCCATAGCTCTTCGGTGGCTGCCGGCCGGACTTCCGGGCAACCATTCCCATGAAATGGCCGCACCATGGCGTACGGGCGGGATTGACGCCGAGAGCGGCGCGCAGGCGCCTGTTGTTTTTCACCTCGTGCAGCCCGGCATATTGCTGCGCCTGGGTCAGCATACCCGCTGATGCGGTGTCGGGTGACGTAAGCGCAAGAAATGCTGCAGTCAGAAGCGCGACAACCTTCATGAGTTGGTCTCCCTCACAGCGCTGCGCGTCCAATCGGACGCAAAGTCGCCGTAGCACTGGTTCTGCTGCATGTTGCTGGATCGACTGAAATCCGGCCGCATGCAGCCGGCGCGGACGGCGTCATGCCGGCCTTCGCCTGCCTCTTCGTTTCCGTCCATCGCAAGAAATTCGCCCCTTCCGCAGGCGCGCATATGCACGCGCCGAGCCGCTCCGCGTTCGGGAATGCGTCCCGATCGCGGATGAAGTCGGCTCCGGAATCAAAGGGCTAGAGCGTCCTTGACCGACGCGTGCAGCAAACGGCCGCGCCTAGCACCCGTTAGGGGCGCCAAGGCCGCATACCTGGATCGCTGCGGTCCGCCCGTGAGCGGTACCGTCTCGGCAGCCGTAAAGGCTGCACTCCGCCTTCGTCACAAATCACGAAGGACTCTCTAGCGCTTTGAGGCTGCACATAGCCGGCCCCGAAAATCGAATATGGATCTTCAGCCCGATGTTGCAGCCGGCCCGCGAATTGCGATGGCCGTGCCCCCAACCTGATGGCGGTCGCTTTGCGAGAGTTCGAAATCCCCCTGCCAGCCGGTGGTTAGCAGGCGAAAACTTGCCGGCTAGGTGAAGCGAAATTGTGGCAAGGACCGCTTCTCTTGCGCAAATGGCGCCGATTTCTTCGCCGATTCGCTACTTTGACCCGGGAATGGCGCGTTTCTGCCGGTTGGTGGACGGCTGTTTGACGCTTGTCGCACGCCCCGCTGGTCTTACGATGAGGGGCTGGCACCGCTGCTTTCTGGGTCAGCGCACCAGACGAATAGCGCCTGGATAATTGAAGTGGGTATTTGCAAGCTCCTTGCTGCAATCCATCTTGAAGGTACTGTTGCCGATCAGCGTGATCTCCTGCGCGATCAATCTGATGCACTCACCGCTGGTCGTGCCATTGCCGGCATATTGGAGTTCGCCGGCGTCGGGGAAATAGACGATCCCCGTCAGCGAGGATTTGCTATTGCCATTGATGACGGCTGATGCGGTGTTGCCGTGCTCTGCAACGATCGAGAAGCCCGCCCAACTGCCCTCGAGCGAGGGCGAGATGTTGAAGGTGGCGCCTCCGTTGACTCTGAGCTCGGCACCGTTGATCAGAAAGAAGGTTACGCCCTGGCCGCTGACGACGGTTTGGCTGCCGAGTTCGAGCCGGCCACCATCGATGATGTAATTGCCCGGCCGGAGTGCGACGGCTCCTTTCAGATCCAGGCCGCCGTAGGTGCCCGGTTTCAGCGTCACCACATAGCCGTCGGCATTTTTCGGTGTCTTTCCAGTGCCGTTGCAATCGCCGTTGCCGCCGCCTCCGGCGACGAAGGCCTGGCCGCAGCCGGAAAGATCCGTCCAGCCCGAAGGTTTGGGAAGCGCCTTGCTCGCAAACGGATCGGGTATGCGCGGCGATCCTTCCACGGGGGCCTCGCAGGCGAGCTGTACCGCCTGCGGCGAGCTGTAGATGCCGCCCGCTGCGTAAAGACATTCGGCTTTGAGCTTGCCTGAGCCGCCGATATAGACCGACTGATCGTCACTGGAGTTCGAAAGGACCGCACATCCCGTGAGATCGGCAATTGCGCTGCCGCTGACCTCGAATGCCCGGTCTGCCGTGTGATGAAGCGCGAGAATGCAGGCCTCCGCCCCGGAGGCGCGCGCAGCAACCGCCAGGCGCCGGATCTGCAGCGGGAGGCGCTCGAGGAAGAGCGGCTTGTGGTCCAGCACGAACTCGGCGGTAGCGGTGTCTTCATTCACACTGCGCGTGAACTTGACGGACAACGCCTGCGTGGACGGCTCCGTGGCGACGGCCAGCGCGTCGACGACGCTTTCCTGTGGCAGCGCATAATTGCTCCAGAAAAACTTTTGCGCCGCGTCATAGGCGTCGTCCTCGGTGGCACCCTCGCCATAGGCTCGCACCGAGCCCAGCGCGGCCGCATCGAGGGCGCTCTGGATTTTCTCCGCCTCGAAATAAGCCCCGGCGAAGTCGATCGCCAGCGCAGCCGCGCTGATGATCGGAATGAATGCGATCGCGCCAAGAACGGCGAAGTTGCCGTCCCTGTCGCGCACCAGCCTTCTCAAATGCAGGCGGAACGTCGCGGCCCTCATAGCCTTCCCTCTCAGCAGCCCCACCGCAACACATAAGCATCAACTAATTTTAAGACCGTTACGAAACACGTTCGGCTTTTATGAAATCTTTACAAAAAGGCGGGAGTTCCTCGACCCCTCACGACAAAATCCGGAAGCCCCGGGGTGGAACCCCGTCCAAGCCGCCTCTTGCGCAAGAATCGGTCGTGCTTCGTAACAAATCGCCCTGAAAAGTTACTGGACCAAGGCCACCGATCTCGTCAAAAATAGCGATGCAATCAGGGAAATGATTTCAGTAGCAATTTAGATCGGAGCCCGCTTCAGGATGAACTCCGATTGCGAGGATGTACCCGGTCGAGCTCGCGGCGGCCCCCGGGCGGAGAGTGATGGATATGCCCGGGGCATTTGGAACCCGGGCGTGATATTGCCGCCGGGAATATAGAGAGATTGAAGTTTTCGCCGCAATCTACCAGGACCCGCTCGCTGACGGCGGGCCCTGTTTTTGTATGGGTGCTCCTATGGCGCCGGGGTTCTTATCAGACGCAAGGCGGCTGTGGCCTTGATTTGCTCGCACCCAGGGGCGCGTCGCCTTCAGCCGCAGCAAGCGCGTCAGCCATAGAGATATTCGGGCAGCCAGAGCGTCATGCCCGGCCAGATATACATCATGATCATGCAGAGAATGACGATCAGCATGTAAGGCATCATGCCCGCGAATATCTGGTTGAGGGTCACCTGCGGCGGCGACACGCCCTTTAGATAGTAGGCCGACATCGCAACCGGCGGGGACAGGAACGCAGCCTGCAAATTGACGAAGACGAGCACGCCCCAGAGGATCGGGTCGATGTCGAAATGGTGGAGCATCGGCAGAAAGATCGGCACGAAAATGATGATGATCTCGGTCCACTCGAGCGGCCAGCCGAGAATGAAGATGATCGCCTGCGACAGGATCATGAACTGCACCGGCGTGAGGTCGAGCGCGAGCACCCATTGCTCCACCAGCGCCTGTCCACCGAGGATCGCGAAAACGGCTGAGAAAAGCGCCGACCCGACGAAAAGCCAGCAGACCATGGCGGTCGTCTTCGCGGTCAGGAACACCGCTTCCTTGGTGCGCTGCCAGTCGAGGGTCCGCGCCTGGAGCGCCAGCAGGAAGGCACCGGCCGCCCCGACTGCGGCAGACTCCGTCGCAGTGGTGATGCCGAACAGGATTACCCCGAGCACCACCACCGTCAAAATTGCGAGCGGCATGACTGAGGAAACGAGGAGCTTCACCACCTGCAGCCGTTCGGCCGTCATGTTGCGATAGTAACGCAGGAGCGCGAAGGCGACGACCGCGGCGGCGAGGCCGAACCAGACGTAGAAGCTCGTCGCAGGGCCGCCAGCCGCTGCAGGCCCTGCATCCGCTACCGGCGCGCCGAGCTCTTCCAGCCCCTCCGGTGTCTCGGTCGCGGCCGCCTGTTGATGAATGACGACATACCACCAGAGAAGCCCGAACGTGGACGCAGTCAGCAGAAGCGGAACGAGCGCCGCAGCAAGGTTCTTGACGAGTTTCCAATAGGTGAGCCGTCCCTCCCCCGCCTTGATCCCGAGCGCGCCTGACGGCGAGACGAGAGCGACGATAAGACCGGCGAGCATGTTGGGTGAATAGGCCTCTGCGAAACGGTTCATCCATGGCGGCACCGGGACGCGCGTCTGTTCCTCCGGCAGGCGCGGCGCGATCTTCGGATTGAGCACCGCCCAGCCGAGGACATAGGCGAGATAGAGGAGCGCCAGAAAGAAGCCGGGAAACATCGTCGCCGCGTAAAGCTTGACGACCGACTGCCCGGCCACCGCCGCATAGACGATGATCATCACCGAAGGAGGGATCAGGATGCCCAGCGTGCCTCCGGCGGTGATGACGCCCGAGGCAAGCTTCACATCGTAACCGGCGCGCAGCATCGGGTTCATGGCGATTACGCCCATCAGCACGACCACGGCGCCGACGAGGCCGCTGGCGATGCCCCAGAAGGTGCAGACGATGAGCGTTGTCACCGCGAGCGATGCTGGAACGCGCCGGAATGACAGCTGGATGCTGTAGAACATCTTGTCGACCAGCGCGCCGCGCTCCATCACGTAGCCCATCAGCACGAAAAGCGGGATGGAGATAAGCACGTCATTGGTCATGGCGCCGTAGGTGCGCTGGACCATGAGATCGAAGACGCGATTGTCGATCCAGGGTTCCACCGGATTGTAGAAGGCGTAGAAGCCGAACAGCATTCCGAGACCCATGAGGGTGAAGGCCGTCGGAAATCCCATCATGATCACGACCACGATGAGGCCCAGCATCGTCAAGCCAAGGAATGGTTCACTCACCGCTCTCCCCCTCCCAGGCCGCGCTGCCGGGCCGCCCTGTCGATATCCTGCGCGCGTTCGATGGCAGCCTCACGCGTTTCCTCGTCCAGATGCTCGCTGTGGGCAAGCTGCTCGGCTACGACGTCGATCTCTTCGACGTCCTTCAGCCGCGCCGGCCACGCCCCGGTTCTGAGACAGACGATGCAGCGCAGGATCTCCGCCAGTCCCTGAAGAATGACGAGCGCGCCTGCGATCGGAATGACCGTCTTGAAGTAATAGATCGGCGGCCCTTCAGCCGTGACTGTCGAGTGCTCGCCGATCCGCCACGACAATGCGGCATAGTCGTAGCCTGCATAGATGAGTGCAGCGATGCCGGGCAGGAAGAAGAAGATATAAAGGATGAGGTCGAGCGCCGCCTGTGTGCGCGGCTTCAACGAACTGTAGATGAAATCACCGCGGACATGTGCGTTCTGCGCCAGCGCATAGGCGCCCGCCAGCATGAAGAGGCTGCCGTAGAGCATGTTGCTGGCATCGAAGATCCATGCGGTCGGCATGTTCAGGATGTAGCGTTTGAAGACTTCACCGCAGACCAGCACCATCAGACCGATAATCAGCCACGCGGCCGCCTTGCCGGTCCAGACGCTGATGGCGTCGATCCTCATGAGCAGATGCTGAACGTTCACGCGCACCCCCGGGATGGCCAAATCCTGACCGTACATCACGGGCCCCGCGCCGGTGATGTACGGGATCGGGATGAAGTCAGAGCGACTTGGCGACCCCGTCTCGCCCGAAATAGTGGTCGAAGGCCATCCGCCGGTTGACGACGGTATCCTGCTCCCAGCGTGTCGCGCGTTCGGCAAAGGCGATCTGGGACTGCAGAACCTCCTTGAACACCGGATTTTCCGCCGACTTCTTCTTCACTACCTCGTCATAGACTTCGAGCTGCCGCTTGAGGATCGCTTCGGGCGTCTTGTAGAACTTGACCTGATCGGCCGTCTGCATCTCGCGATAGTCCGTGGAGTAGCGGTCGATCGCCTTCCAGGCCATGTCCGCCGACGCCGCGTCCACCGCGTTCCTTATGATTGCCTTCATCTGGTCCGGCAGGCCGTCGAACTTCCCCTTGTTGAAAAGGATTTCGAAGGTCTCGGCATTCTGATGATAGCCCTGCAGCATGCAGACTTTGGACACGTCGGGGAAGCCGAGCAGGCGATCGGAGGAGGCATTGTTGAATTCCGCCGCATCGAGCAGGCCGCGGTCGAGTGCGGCGACGATCTCGCCTCCCGGCAAGGCGTTGACCGCAGCGCCGAGCCCGGTGAACACATCGATCGAGATACCGACGGTTCGGAACTTCAGCCCCTGCAGGTCCTCCGCCTTGGCGACCGGCTTCTTGAACCAGCCCAGCGGCTGTGTCGGCATGGGTCCGTAGGGAAACGACACGACATTGGCGCCGATCGACTCGTAGAGCTTGGCGAGCAGGTCCCTGCCGCCGCCATATTTGTGCCAGGCCAGCATCATGTTGGCATCCATGGCGAAGCCGGGCCCCGATCCCCAGAGCGCCAGCGCAGTCTGCTTGCCGTAGTGGTAGACCATCACGCCGTGGCCGCCATCGAGCGTTCCTTCGGAAACCGCGTCGAGCAGTCCGAATGCCGGCACGACGGCACCCGCCGGCAGCACCTCTATCTTGAGGTCGCCACCGGTCATGTCGTTGACCTTCTTTGCGAAGTCGAGCGCGAACTCGTGAAAGATGTCCTTGGACGGCCAGGTGCTTTGCCAGCGCATGCTGACCGGCCCCTGTGCCCTCACGATGCTTGGCGCTGCAGCCATGGCCGCCCCGGCCGCTGCAGCGCCGCGCAGAAATCTGCGGCGCGATGTCCCCCCGCTTTCGGCTCTGTGTTTCATGTTTTCCTCCCAAGGCTGCGCGCGAAACTCCCTCCCTTTTGGGAGCGGATCATTTTCGCGGGCATTCACAATCGCTGAAGAGGCATAAGCATCGTCTGGAGACGCGCTGCGCCCCGTTTTTCTTGCTGTAGGAGAGGATACTCCCGATTGCGCCCCTCGCAAAGATTGCAGGGAACGAGCCGAGAACGCTGCCGATCGGATGCGGAAGGGAATAGTATGACACGGCGTTCCGTCTCACTGCGAGAGCGGCCGATCTCTTCGGGAGGGCATAGGATGACTGCCGTTGCGCGAAACCTGATCCTCATCACCCTGGGTGCGCTTATGGCGGGCTGCGCCGGCGTTTCGGCACAAAAAGCGGCTCGTACGACGGGCGTCGTCGGCTACGGCCCGAATCCGGCTTTGCCGAAGCCCGCCCCCACGGTGATCCCGACCGTCAACATCGCCGACGCAAAAGGTTGGCAGGAAGGCGCCACGCCGACGCCGGCAAGAGGGCTGAAGGTGAACGCCTTCGCTGCAGGGCTCGATCACCCGCGCTGGCTGCATGTGCTGCCGAACGGTGACGTGCTGGTGGCAGAAACCAATGCACCGGCCAAGCACGACGAAGGCTTCAGCCTCAAGAAGGCTTTCATGAAGCTGGCGATGAAACGAGCGGGCGCCGCGACGACAAGCGCCAACCGGATCACGCTCCTGCGCGATACTGACGGCGATGGTGTCGCCGATCTTCGCAGAACCTTCGCCGAAGGTCTCAATTCGCCCTTCGGCATGACGCTTTCCAAGGGCAAGCTCTATGTCGCCAATACCGACGCGCTCGTTGCATTCCCGTATTCCCGCGGCCAGACTCGCCTGGGCACGCCGGAAAAAATCATCGACCTGCCGGCGGGAAATCTCAATCATCATTGGACGAAAGACGTGATCGCGAGCCCGGACGGACGAAAGCTCTATGTCACCGTCGGCTCCAACAGCAATGTCGGGGAAAACGGCATGGCTGCGGAAAAATATCGCGCCGCCGTTCTGGAGGTGGACAAGGCAAGCCGCCGCACCCGGGTCTTCGCTTCGGGCCTGCGCAATCCCAATGGTCTGTCCTGGAACCCGGAAAGCGGCGAACTCTGGGTCGCCGTCAACGAGCGTGACGAGCTCGGCGACGATCTCGTTCCGGACTACATGACCTCCGTCAGGGACGGCGCCTTCTATGGCTGGCCCTACAGCTACTTCGGTCCGAACGTCGATGCGCGCGTCAAGCCGCCGCGCCCGGATCTCGTGGCGAAGGCGGTAAAACCCGACTACGCTCTTGGCTCGCACACCGCTTCGCTGGGGCTGACCTTCTCCGAAGGAGCATCGCTCGGGCGCGCCTATGCCAACGGTGCCTTCGTGGGCCAGCACGGCTCCTGGAATCGCAGCGTGCACAGCGGATACAAGGTAATCTTCGTCCCCTTTGCCAACGGCAAGCCGAAGGGCCGGCCGAGAGACGTCCTCGCCGGCTTTGTCAGCCGGGACGGCAAGGCGATGGGCCGGCCGGTCGGCGTCGCGATCGACAAGCAGGGGGGCCTCCTCGTCGCCGACGATGTCGGCAACGTCATCTGGCGCGTCAGCCGAAGATAGCGATCTTCGCCCCGATAGACTTGCCGCATCGCCATTGCTACTCTCCCCATTCGAGGCGATCGCAATGCGGCTTTTCATGGCGTCCGCGCCTCTTTGGAGCAGACCGGAAGTACGCACGAATTACCGCTCACACATGTTCAACCGATCGGTTTTTTCGCTCACGACATCGCCGGGAGACGGACGGCATGAGGCGGCTGGCAGCGATCATGGACGCGGACGTCGTCGGCTATAGCCGGCTGATGGGACTGGACGAAGCGGGCACGTACCGGGCGGTCAAGCAGTGCCGTGATGCCTTCATTCTACCTTTGGTCGCGGCCCATGGCGGAAGGATCGTCAAAGAGGCGGGAGACGGCACGCTTGCCGAATTCGCAAGCGTTCTCGACGCGGTCGCCTGCGCGGTCGCGATCCAGCGAACGATGCATGACCACGCCGGAGGCGCCGAAGCGGAGCGTCTGAAATTGCGCATCGGTGTCCATCTCGGTGACATCGTCGCTGACGATGGCGATATCCATGGCGAAGGCATCGCCGTTGCCGAGCACCTGCAGGAGATGGCGCCGCCCGGTGGCGTGTGCGTATCGCAGCAGGTCTATGACCAGATCGGCTTGAAGGTGGATTTCCCCTTGACCGAAATCGGCTCCAGGACATTTGCCGATCTCCCCGGTCCGCTGCGCGCCTGGCGCTGGCAACCGGGCGGCGCGGCAGCGGAAGAGCCGCCGGCGCCGGCGCAAACCGACCCTCTGCCCGGCAAGAAACGCCCATCGATCGCAGTCCTGCCCTTCGTCAATCTTTCGAGCGCCGACGAACAGGAACATTTCTCCGACGGCTTTACCGAGGAGTTGATCGCCACGCTCGCCCGATGCCGGTGGCTGCGCGTCGTCGCTCGCAACTCCTCCTTCACCTTCAAAGGGAAGGCGGTCGACGTCAGGAGAGTGGCGGAAGACCTGGGTGTCAAATACGTGATCGAGGGCAGCATACGTCGCGCGGCGAACCGCATCCGCATCACGGCGCAATTGCTGAGCGGCGAAACCGGCATGCTGCTCTGGGCAGAACGCTACGACCGCATGCTGGACGATGTTTTCGTGCTCCAGGACGAGATCGCGGGGCAGATCACCGGCACCGTGGAGCCGGAACTCGGCTTCATCGAATTCGCTGCGCTGCGCGGCCACACCGCGACGGACATGGATGCCTGGAACATTTATCTGAAGGGGCTATGGCACCTTTACAAGTTCGATCTGGAAAATCTGAGGATATCCAAAGCGCTCTTCGAGCGGGCGATCGATCTCGAGCCCGCCTTTGCCCAGGCCCATGCGCGGCTTGCCTATGTCCATATACAGCTCGGCTGGTATGGCCCCCTGGAAGAGCGCGCCGAGCGGATCGCCGACGCGACGGCGCTCGCGGAACGCGCAATCGCGCTCGACGACCGTGAGCCGGCGGCCCATCTTGCGCTAGGCCGGGCACGGGCGCTCGGCGGCCAGCCGCAGCGCGGCATAGACCACCTGCGCAATGCGCTGAGGCTCGATGCAAGCTTCGCCCAGGGGCACTTCGCCCTCGGGCAAGCGCTTTGCTATGTCTGCCGGCCCGAGGACGGCATAGCCGCGATCAATGAGGCCTTCCGGTTGAGCCCCCGCGATCCGCATCTGTGGACCTTCTACAATATGGTTGCCATCGCCCACTATCAGTCGGGTCGCTTCGCGCAAGCCGCCGAAGCGGCCCGTGCCTCGCTTCGCCAGGAGAACGCCACCTTCTGGCCTGCAATGGTCCTGGCGGCCTCCCTCGGCGCCATGGAGCGGTCCGACGAAGCCGGTTCAGCCGTCGCGGGCCTCCTTCGCCGGCGGCCGGACATGACCGTGAAAACGGCCCGCGCCGAATTCTACTTCGGCAGCGTGCCGGTCATGCCCGAAGATTTCATCGACCGTTTCGTCAGCGATCTGCGCCGCGCCGGCCTGCCTGCCTGATGTCCAGCTGCTGCCGCATGGCCCGCCCCGCAAGCGGGCGAAGGGACATGCGCCGGCGCCTCGCTCCATAGCGTAACGCAGATGAGATCAGGTGCACGTCCCCCCCGCCTGCGGGGAGAGGGCGAGGGTGAGGAGCAAACTGCAGCAGGGTTGTGCTCTCTGAACCCTCGCCCCCGTTTGTCACTGTCGTGACATCTCCCCCGTACGAGGGCAACCGCCAGGCCGGTCTCTCACCGATGCAACCGGTTTGGCCGGACGACCTATTGCAGCGTGCGCGAAGGAACGGCGGCCGCCGCCTGGCCGTTCACGGCCTCCGGCGCCGTCGCCTGAGTGCCGCGGTTGCTGTCGAGGCCGGTCGCGACGACGGAAACACGGAAAGTACCATCCAGGCTCCGGTCGAAAATCGCGCCGACGACGATGTCGGCTTCGTCGTAAACTTCCTCGCGGATGCGGGTCGCCGCCTCGTCCACCTCGAAAAGCGTCATGTCCATGCCGCCGGAGATCGACACGAGCACGCCCTTGGCACCGCGCATGGAGACTTCGTCGAGCAGCGGGTTGGCGATCGCCGCTTCCGCCGCCAGCATCGCGCGGTTCTCGCCGGTCGCTTCGCCCGTGCCCATCATCGCCCGGCCCATGCCCTTCATCACCGTCTTGACGTCGGCGAAGTCGAGATTCATCAGCCCCTCTTTGACGATCAGGTCGGTGATGCAGCTGACGCCCGAATAGAGGACCCGATCGGCGATCATGAATGCGTCGGCGAAGGTCGTCTTGGCATCGGCGATGCGAAAGAGGTTCTGGTTGGGGATGACGATGACCGTGTCTGCGCTCTCCCGCAGCCGCTCGACGCCGAGCTCCGCCGTCTGCATGCGCCGCTGTCCCTCGAAGCTGAAGGGCTTGGTGACGACCGCTACCGTCAGGATGCCGGCCCGCCGCGCCGCTTCAGCGATCACCGGCGCCGCTCCCGTACCGGTACCGCCGCCCATGCCTGCCGTGACGAAGCACATATGCGTGCCGCCGAGGTGGTCCATGATCTCGTCGATCGACTCCTGGGCTGCCGCATTGCCGATGTCGGGGACCGAACCGGCGCCGAGACCCTCGGTTATGGCAGCGCCCAGTTGGATCCGCCGCTCCGCCTTCGACGTCGCCAGCGCCTGCGCGTCCGTGTTCGCGGCGATGAAATCGACGCCCTGCAGGTTTTCGGCGATCATGTTGTTGATCGCGTTGCCGCCACCGCCGCCGACGCCGATGACCGTGATCTTCGGGCGCATCTCGGTAATGATCGGCTTCTTGTATTCCGTCATGGTTCTTCTCCTTGGGCAGTTCCCCGGCCGCCCGAAAACTCGGAACACGGAGATCGAATGCGGTGCGGCGCGAATCAGGCGCTTTCATTCTAGGAATTCAAAAAAGCCACAGAGAAGGCAAGAGCGACAAAATCAAGGCAGTCCACAACTACCTTCATCGGCAGAGGAACAAAGAAATATCTGTGCACGTTCAATCTGGGTTTCGCTCAAGGAGGAGTGGCTGCCATGGGTATCGAACAAGCCCCGACGGCAAAGGGCAAGCAATCCGCCACCGGCCTGCGCAAAAGTGCCGCCAAGGAAGAGAAGAAGACAGAAGCACAAAAGGGTTCCGACCTTAGGAAAGGCGCCGACCGGTTCGAAGAACGCTCGAAAAGCTCCGACGGCCGCAGCGCCGCCTCGAAGCAGAAGCCGAGAAAATAAAGACGTCGTCTTTTCTACGCCCGCGGCGCCGACTCAACCGGCTTCGGATGCGGGCGCGGTGTAGCGCCGGCGCACGGCGCCGGCCAGCCTCTGCCGGCTTTCGGCAGGCGAGAGCGACCGGTCCTCCTCTATGCCTGCCGCCTCCTCGGCCAATTCCTCGTCGCCGATGCGTTCCTCGAACCATTTCGAGTAATCGCCGCGGCGCAAATGGTGCTCCCAGGTCTTGTCGTCTATGCCGTCGGCGATCTGCAGAAACATCGTCAGATTGTGGGCGCGCAAATTCATCTCGTTCTTCGGACCGCGGAAATAGAAGCTTGCCTCCTCGCCCAACCGACCCTCCGCATATTTGCGCGTATGCCGCTTGCGGGCTTCCCGGGGTTGTTCGGCCTTGATGCGTCGAACCGGCGCGGGCGGCGAACGCCGCCAGAAAAGAACCTCGTCCTCCCCGAAAGAAGCATCCAGCCCGTCCGGCAGCGCCTCACCGAAGGCGGAGCATATCGTCGCGATTACGTCGCGCGCCTTGGGACCGAGCGCTGCGACCGCAGTGATCTCCTTGAGCGCATCCGGCGAGACGGAGTCCGGATGGACCGTGATCATGATCATGCCGGAGCGGTCGTCGGAAAGCGCGAGCGAGGCACTGTCGCGCGCTGCGCGCATGAGGTGATGGGCCTCGTCGATAATCAGCCAATGCGGCCTGCCCGTCTTGGCACGCAGCGCCGACAAGTCGGGCATCAGGCCGGCGAAGAACTCGGGCCGGTCGTTGGGTTCGACGCCTGTTGCGCTGACGACGACGTTGTCGTCCGGATTAGCCAGAAGCTCCAGCACCTCCCTGCCCGTAGGCGCGACAGACCCGTTACCCACGGTCACGGCGCCTTCAAGCCCCTCATAGTCGCCCTCCGGATCGAATATGCAGAGCTGGAAGCGCCGTTCCCGTAGTCGCTCCGCAAGGGCGGTCGCAAGTCTCGACTTGCCGATGCCGGAACTCCCCGCGATCAGCAGCACATCCTGCGGTCCGATCTCCGCTTGCCCCTCGTCATCCTCACCGATCGGCACCTGGTGGCGGGCACTCGCGCACAACGCATAGTCGGACGTCATGATTCGGTTCATCAGTTGCTCGACGCCGGCCCCGCGCACACCCTCGAGAACCACGTCGGCAGTGTCCTTGAGCGCCGGCAAGGCATTGGCGACCGCGGCTCCGCAGCCGCACATCCTCAAAAGCGCGTGATCGTTCTCTGCATCGCCGACCCCCACCACGTTGAGAAAGGAAAGCCCCATCTCCTTGAGGGCCGCCTTCAGCCCGGTGGCCTTGTTCACACCCGTCGGGAGCACCATGACGGCGCCCTTGTTGAAGATGATCTCGAGTTCGAGGCCGAGCTCGTTGATCGCTTCGAGCGCGGCTGTCTGGAACGGCTCCCAGGTGGCGACGATGGAACGGCCGACCGACATCCTGTCCACGCCCTTCTCCTTGAGGCGCTCGATGAAGGCCTCCGGCGGCGAGGGTGCAAGCAGCCGCTCCTCCCCGGTTTCCGGCGTATAGAGCAGCGCGCCGTTCTCGACGACGACCTTGTCGAACACGTCGATTTCGGGAAACACGCTCTTGAGGTCCGGCAGTTCGCGCCCCGTCACGAGCAGAAGCTTGCGCCCGGTCTTCTTCAGCCTCTTCAAGGTCTCCAGAGTTTCCGGACGGACGGCACCGTAATCGGCCAATGTACCGTCGTAATCCGTCGCAAGAGCCATGACATACATCTGCGTGCCGCCTCCTTTGTCACCGGCCACTAGATCCGCTCGATCGCTAGCCGCCGCTATTGTCGATCTGCACGGTGGAACGTGCAAGGCCAATGCTGGTTCCGGCCCGGAACGCCGCCTGCGCGTCCTCGTTCGGCTGGTTGGTGTAGAGCACGAGGCTTTCGGCGGCAGTGGACAGGAGGCCGGCGGCAGTCGGAAAGCGGGAGAACATCAACTCGCTAGCGGCCGGAGCATTCCTCTGAATAGTTTCCGGCAGGTCTCGCGAAAATATTATTTACGATTCAAATCAGCGGCTTGATCGTATTTTCCGCACGGGGTGGGAGCCTCGCGCAATTTAATTCGGTTCATCCATTGCATATCTGGAAGCAGCGTTTATATATAGCTCATCGAAACTTGCTTGTGACCTTTGTCTACGCGCCGACGCGCTTTGTCAGATTTCCTCTCAAATATCGATCATACCGGACTGATATTCGTCCGGGAACTCTAGCGATTGAAAGGAAATCGTTATGAACTCAGGCACTGTAAAGTGGTTCAACAGCACCAAGGGCTTCGGCTTCATCCAGCCCGACGATGGCGCTACGGACGTATTCGTGCACGCCTCCGCCGTTGAACGCGCTGGAATGCGTTCGCTCGTAGAAGGCCAGAAGGTTACCTACGACATCGTCCGCGACACCAAGTCCGGCAAGAGCTCGGCAGACAATCTGCGGGCCGCATAAATTCGTCATTCGCCTCCGCTGACCACGGATGTACTGGCAGGGAGCGTTTGAATGACGAGGCGCCCTAGCGCGTCTGAAAAGACGCGCGGCGCTCAAGAGGAGGTCGGGGTAACGCCCGGCCTTTTTTGCTTGTGCCGCCCCCGGTGGCATGGACGAAGGAGATGGCCATGGGCCGGAACACCTACAGCGTTGGCGACAGTGTCGTCCTGAGAGCCGATCTCACGCGCACGGCCGCTGCGGACCGGACCTGCCGCATCGTGTCGATCCTGCCCGCGGCCGAACATGGGGAAGCGCAATATCGGGTGCGGTTCGGAACGGAGAACTTCGAGCGGCGTATCTTCGAACACGACATCGATCCTTCGGAAACGGCTTCGCCGGTCCAGGAACACGGCCAGGCGACATCGGTCGACGGCAAGCCATGGTTCAAACCCTTGAGCATCAGGACGCCGAAATAAAGAACCCAATCAGCAATCCCACAAAAACGGAAAGGATATACTTTGCAGGTACTCGTCAGGGACAATAACATCGACCAAGCTCTTCGCGTTCTCAAGAAGAAGATGCAGCGTGAAGGCGTCTTCCGCGAAATGAAGATGCGTAGCGCCTACGAAAAACCGTCCGAAAAGCGCGTCCGCGAAAAAGCAGAAGCCGTCCGCCGCACCCGCAAGCTGGCGCGCAAAAAGCTTCAGCGCGAAGGCCTGCTGCCGTCGCCGAAGAAAGTCGCCCGCGCGCGCTGAGGCGCGCCCCTGCGGCTGCACAGCAGCTGCGGCGATCTTTGCACGTCTGGTAAGCGCGCAGCGCCGTAGGCTGGTACCACTTTACGACGCGCCCTTGCGCGTCGTTTTCATACGTGAATTCGCTCGGTCCTCTCTGCGGCGTACCTTTGACCGTGCGATCCCTGTTCCTGCGCCCTTGTAGCCGCCAGACCCACAATGCGGCCGCGCAGATCGCAATTTCCGCCGCGAACGTCCAATGCAGAATGAAATTGAGGTACCCGGGCTCGAAGCAGGCCGGCACCTCTACGAGGTTGAAGCGCGTCTCCGGAATCCTGGCTGGCAGCGTCGCCGGATGCAGACCATCAGGTCGTCCCGGCATTTCAATGGCAACCCTGGGTTTGTTCGTTAATTTATTCTACCGTTGGGGGCGCTGCAGAGAAGCGTACTTTTCCCTTCCAGAATCCGCGCTATAGTCACTGGGCTGGCCCGAGGAAATGTCGCATGACGCTCACCCTCTATCTTCATCCCCTCGCATCCTTCTGTCACAAGGTGCTGATCGCGCTTTACGAAGCCGGTACTCCGTTCAGGCCGCAGATCGTGGATCTCGCAGACCCGGCGGAGCATGCGCGCTATCTGGAGGTCTGGCCCGTCGGCAAGATTCCCGTGCTTCACGATGGTGCGCGCGACAGGACGGTGCCGGAAACCTCGGTCATCATCGAATATCTCGACCAGCATTACCCCGGAGTGCAGCCGCTGATACCGCGCGACGACGCCCTGGCGCTCGAGGCGCGGCTCTGGGACCGCTTCTTCGACCTCTACGTCCAGGTGCCGATGCAGAAGATCGTGACCGACACGCTGCGCGCTTCCGGCGAGAACGACCGGCGCGGCGTCGCCGATGCGCAAGCGGCGCTGGCCAGTGCGTATGACCTTGCCGAACGCCACTTCAGGGACCGGCGCTTTGCGGTCGGAGAAAGCTTCTCGATCGCCGACTGCGCCGCCGCGTCCGCCCTCTTCTACGCCGGGATCGTGGCCCCGTTCGACGGCACGCATCCGAGCCTTAGCGCCTATTTCGAGCGTCTGCTGGAGCGCCCCTCCTTCCAGCGCACGCTGGCCGAGGCGCGGCCTTATTTCCCGCTCTTTCCCTATAAGGACGCGATACCCGCGAGATTCCTCTAACAACTTTCACTCGACCAAACAGCACAAGGAGCGAGACAATGGAATATCGTCGGCTCGGCCGCTCCGGGCTCAAGATCTCGACCATCACCATGGGCACGATGACGATCGGCGGCGGCGGCAAATTCGCCCAGGTCGGCGATGTCGGCGTCGCGGATGCCCGCCGCTATGTCGACCTCTGCCTGGATGCGGGCGTCAATCTGATCGATACGGCGGACATCTATTCGACCGGGACCTGCGAGGAGATCATCGGCGAGGTTCTCGGCGGCAAGCGCAAGGACGGTGTGCTCATCGCCACCAAAGCGCGCTTCTCCATGGGCCCGGGTCCGAACGACGGGGGTCTTTCGCGCCAGCACCTGATCAGCGCCTGCGAGGCGAGCCTCAGGCGGTTGAAGACCGATGTGATCGACCTCTACCAGGTGCATGAATGGGACGGCCAGACGCCGCTCGAGGAAACGATGGAAGCGCTCGATACGCTCGTGCGCCAGGGCAAGGTGCGCTATATCGGTTGCTCCAACTATTCCGGCTGGCACATCATGAAGGCACTCGGCATCAGTGCGCTCGAACACCGCCAGCGCTTCGTCAGCCAACAGATTCACTACACGCTCGAAGCACGCGAGGCCGAGTACGAACTGGTCCCGATCTCGATCGATCAGGGTCTCGGCATCCTCGTGTGGAGCCCGCTTGCGGGCGGCCTTCTGTCAGGCAAGCACAGGCGCGGACAGTCGCCGGAAGGCACCCGCCAGTTTGCCGGCTGGAACGAGCCGCCGATCCGCGACGAGGAACGGCTGTGGAAAATCGTCGACATGCTGGTGGCGATCGCCGCCGAGCGCAACGTGTCCCCGGCGCAGGTCGCGATCGCCTGGCTTATCGGCCGCGATGCCGTCACCTCGGTGATCATCGGCGGGCGCACCGAGGACCAGTTCCGCGACAATCTCGCCGCCGCCGGCCTGAAGCTCACCGACGAGGAACGCGAACTCCTCGATGCCGTCAGCCTGCCGCCGGTCATCTATCCCTATTGGCATCAGCTCTGGACCGCCAAGGACCGCCTTGGCGAGGCCGATCTGTCGCTGCTCGGGCCGCATATTTGAGTGACGGCAGCACCCTATGAATTCGCGGCCGCCCCTAGAGTTTGCGCTGACCCTCTCCCCGCACGCGGAGAGAGGGGACATCCCCCACGCAATGCTTGTGATTGTGGTAGCGGAGGCGCTCGCCACGGGTTCCTTCGCCCCGCTTGCGGGGAGAAGGTGGCGGCAGCCGGATGAGGGGCAATATTCAGAGCCTGCAGCGACTTCCACTTAGGCTGCCTGCGCGACCTCCCCGCGAACGAGATCGCCCAGCCGGCGGATGCCCTCGTCGATCATCCTGTCGTTGGCGCAGGAGAAGCTGAGTCGCAGAGTGTTTTCGCCGGAACCGTCGGCGAAAAAGGCGCGGCCGGGGACGAAAGCCACCTTGGCCGTCTGGATCGACTTGGCTAGCAGCTCAGCGCCGTCGCTCCCCTTCGGCAGCGTTACCCAGATGAACATGCCGCCCTCGGGCCTGGTCCAGGTGACGCCGGCGGGCATGTATTTTTCGAGCGCCGACAGCATCGCGTCGCGCCGCTGCATGTAGGCCTTATGGATTTTCGCCACCTGCTCCTCGAAGCCGCGCCCGGCAACGGTCGCGATCGCCATCTGATTGATGGTGGAGGAGTGAAGGTCGGCGGCCTGCTTCATCAGCACCAGCTTGCGGATCACCGGTTCGGCGGCGCAGATCCAGCCGACGCGAAGGCCAGGCGCCAGCGTCTTCGAGAAGCTGCCGCAATAGATCGTGCGGGTGCTGTTTATGTCGCCTTTGCGGTCGATCTCAAGCGCAAGGATCGGCGGGATCGCCTCGCCGTCATAACGCAGCGACTGGTAGGCCGCATCCTCGATGATGGCGATGTCGAGTTCCTCGGCAAGTTCGAGGACGCGCTCGCGCTCGGCGCGGCCCACCGTCTCGCCGGTCGGGTTGGCGAAGTCGGCCGAGAGATAGGCAAACTTGACGCGGCCGCCCGCTTCAGCCGCGGCTTGGGCATAGGCTGCCGGCGTCCGGTTGCCGGCGGGGTTCAGCTGATCGTAGTTAGGTTCATAGGCGTTGAAGGCCTGCAGCGCACCGAGATAAGTCGGCCAGGTGACGAGCGCCGTGTCTTTCGGCGACAGAAACAGCTTGCCGAGATAGTCGAGCCCCTGCTGCGATCCGGAGGTGATGAAGATGTTGTCGGCGGTCGCCGGAATGCCAAGTGCCGCCATCTGCCCCGCGAGCCACTCGCGAAGCGGGCGATAGCCCTCGCTTACGGAATATTGCAGCGCGGCACCGACCGACGGGCCATCGAAAATCTCGGCGTAAGCCTCTCTGAACACATCATTCGGAAAAAGCTCCGGATCGGGAATGCCCCCGGCAAACGAAATGATATCGGGGCGATCGAGCAGCTTCAGCAATTCGCGAATCTCCGAAGCCTTCATCCGGCTCGAGCGCGTGGCGAAAATGCTTTCCCAGTCCAGCATGGAGATCCTCCCGATTGCACCCGACGAACATGAACACAGCGCAATATTTATGTCAATATTCCTGACCTATCTTGTGCGGAGCCGGATGGGAAGTTGTATATGGGCGCCATTGCGGGTCATGATGGACTGGAAAGAATACGCGAGCGCGAGAGGACAGCCCCTTGCCGACATCCGACAGCGACGACACCGCCCGTTTCTACCGAGAGAACGCCGCGTCATATGCGCAGCGGCCGCGCACCGCCCCGGCGGCCCGCCTGGATGAATTCCTCTCTCGCCTGCCCCGCGGCGGCGCCGTGCTCGAACTTGGCTGCGGCAGCGGTCAGGACAGCGCCTACATGCTTGCGCGCGGCTTCGACGTGACGCCGACCGACGGCTCTCCGGAACTCGCGGCAGAAGCCGCGCGTCTGCTCGGGAGAAACGTGGACGTCGTCCGATTTGAGGAATTGTGTTCGCTCGATACCTTTGAGGGCATCTGGGCCGAGGCCTGTCTGCTGCATGTACCACGCGCCGACCTCGCCAGCGTGCTCGGCCGGATATTCCGTGCCCTCAAAGGCGGCGGCGTGCTTGCTGCCAGTTTCAAGTCGGGAGAGGCGGAAGCACGCGATCGCTACGGGCGCTTCTTCAACTATCCCTCGCGCCGCTGTTTGACGCTTCTGTTCCAAGATGCAGGATGGCCGGAAGTAGAGATAACCGAATTGGACGGCGGCAGCTATGACGGTACGCCGACCCATTGGCTTCACGTAACCGCAGTCAAACCGCGGTAATCGGGCCGGCGTGAAAGGCCGACTATGCCTTTCCGGTGCATTCCGGGACGCGCAAACGACGTCGGAGTCTCAAGCCTCGCCCTCGTCGAAATAGCTGCAGATCAAAAGAAAAGAGATCCCAGCCAAGATAAGCAAATCGAAAAGAGCGAAGTGCTGTATGATCGTGGACATAGTGCTCCTCCTACCCACAGTGGTATCAGAACACAATTTCCGTACTTTTGGAAGAACATTCGCAGAAGATCTGCCGGACGAGAACTTTATTCTCTATGTTTCTTGCGCCGCAACATTTATACTGCGCCGCAAAGAAAACCGGTAAGAGGCTTTTGTTCAAAGCACCCGTCTCAAGACCTATGCCGGCTGAACCGACTTCACGCTGCCGCTGCTGTCCACGATGCAGGTAAACTTGCGGCCGGCGGCGTCGAGGTCGACGCTGTAGCTCGTCGCGTCGAGCTGTCGAGAACTCATCGGCAGGACCTTGGCGCCGCCGGCCTGGGCGACCACGGCATTGGCGCACAGGAGCTGCAGGTCGGCGGGGGCTGTCTGAAGGCTCGTGCGGGCCATTTCCTGAGGTTCCGGGCGTGATTGGCATGCGGCAAGAAGAAATGCCGCAGCCATCACAGACGCTTGAATTGGACGGCTTCCCACTTTACTCGTCGACAAATCCACATCCTCCGGTCTTGGCATATTGCCCGTATATTCGCGCTCTCGCCCGTCCGGCCGCGTTTCGGCCGGTCACACGCCCTTATAGAGCGCGGCCCCCTGCATCAGCACGATGACCTTCGCGCCCACGCCGACGCGCGAATGCAGGTCGATGATGTCATCATTGTTCATTCTTATGCACCCGGAGGAAACGTCCAGCCCAATCGTCCAGGGCTCCACCGTACCATGGATGCGGTAGATCGTATCGTTATCACCTTCGTAAAGGTAGAGCGCCCGAGCGCCTAGCGGATTGTCAGGCCCGCCAGGCATGCCGCCTGCCCATTTTGCCGCGTTCGGATCGCGCGCCACCATCTCGGCCGGCGGCGTCCAGCTCGGCCACTCGGCCGTGCGCCCCACCCGAACGATGCCCGCCCAGCCGAAACCTTCGCGGCCTACGCCGATACCGTAGCGAATCGCCTGACCGCCGGGCTGCACGAGATAGAGGAAATGCTGGTTGCCATCGATGATGATCGTGCCCGGGACTTCGGCCGTACGGAACGGCACCATTTGCCGGCGAAAGGCCTCGGGAACCTGATTGTTTCGCGCAAAGTACTGTCGCGCTTTCCTCTTGTCGTAGTTCACCCATTTCTTGGTCTTGGAATCGTAAATCTGCGTTTGGGCAAGCGCTGCAAGCGGAACGAGGCAAAGACTGATGAGAAGCAGCGCCTTGCCGAAATTACGCCGGCCTGCCCGTCTTTTCGAGAGCGTCTGGATCATCGTCATTTCGCCCATCCGTCGATCCGTTCCGCGTGGCTTTCAACCCATTTCCTGGCGTAGTCCGCAGGCGTCTGTCGCTCGACTTCGAGCGCATAGCTCATCGCCGTCACTTCATCCGGCGAGAAGTCTACCTTCTGAAGGAACTGCGCGACTTCCGGATGCTTCTTTGCGAAGGCCGTCGCATAGCCGATCTGGAACTGCCCGGCATCCCAGGCCGTGGCGGCGCTCGACTTGCTGACCCATAGCGGGTCGTCCGGCGGCGCGATCTTCCATCTCGTCGGGTCGTGAGGTGGCTCCTCGAGCCGGGAGATCTGGTGCAGCTTGAAAACGTGGTGCGGAGCGTAGCAGTAGAACACCATCGGGCGCGCGGTCGCGATCGCCGCGTCGACCGCTGCCATCGCTACTTCCTCCTTGGCTTCGACGAGCGTCAGGTTCGCCGCATAGCCGTAGCCCGCCGCCCGCGCCCGTTCGATCCCGGTCGAGAGCCATTCGGCGGCGCCGATCCACATTTCGCCACGCCCGTCGCCGTCGGTATCCAGGATCTTGGTCTTGGCCGGATCGCCGAGATCCGCGACCGACTTGATCGTCGCAGCCGCTTCCGGCGTGGCGCAAATCCCCTGCCATGCCGGCACCGCACGCTCGCTGAGCGTCACGACGCCTTTTTCGGTCACGAATTTGCGCACGAGTTCGTCGAAATTCGGGCGCCAAACCTCCGGCTGGATGTCGACTTCGCCCTTTTCGAGGCCGATGAAGGCGGTCAGCGTCCCGAGTTCGCGCACCTCCGCCTCAAGGCTGAATTTCTTGGCGATACCGAGCTTGAGAATGTTCGCGGCTGCCTGTCCGGATGGCCAGGGCGGCATCGCGATTACCAGATCCGCCGCCGCTGCGGGCGCAGCCACGGCCAACGCTAGCGCAGCCGCACTAAGGAACTCCCGGCCTCTCACCACAGTGCCCCCCGAAAAGGTTATCTGAACGTCGTTCCGATGCGAATGCCTGCTGAGCTTTATCTTCCCTCGGGGGGCACAATGCACGGCTTGCCCAGTCCCGTCAACTTCCGGTTACACCGCATGCATTCCGGCGCTTAACCTATGCGAGCCGGTGCTCACCGCCCGGGACGGCGCGTGACCCACCGAATGCCCGCCGCAACCGCAATTCCAAGCAGAGGCCACACCGCCCAGAACCTCCCCTCCCAGGAAAGGAGATTGACCGCAAGGACCGCAAATCCGGCTGCCCCGAGCAGGGCGAGCCCGCGGTCGAGCCGCGTGGACGCCCACAGCCAACGGAGCACCCCGATCAAGGCCAGCGCAAATAGTGGCCATCTGGCCCAGAACGTTCCCTCCCAGGAAAGCAGGTTTATGGCAACGACCGCCGCTGCGACTACGGCGAGGACGCCGAAAAGGCGACGGCCTGCTGCTGCGCGTTCTACGATCGTCGCTCGCCCTGCCCCGGCGTGGGCGGCCGGGGTCCCGCGGTCCGAAAGTGCACCCGGTCTCCCCCAGTTTCTGCCCCCTTTTTGCGACACCGCGCCCTCGGTCGTTCCGATCTGGACCACATAACTCGGAACGCCCCCGTCGATGTTCTTGACCGTCAGCGCGCCAAGGAATTCGAAGCCGACGGCCAGCTTGTTGCGAACCTGATCATAGACGGTGCTCGAAATCACGATGCCACCGGCCGGCGCCGAGGCTTGCAGGCGAGCCGCAATATTGACGCCGTCGCCGTAAAGGTCGTCACCGTCAGCGATCACATCGCCGAGATTGAGGCCGATGCGATAATCCATCCGCGCCTCGCCTTGCCGCTCGGCATTCAGTCCGGCCAACTCGTTCTGAACGTCTATCGCCGCCCTCACCGCCTCGACCACGCTCGGAAATTCCGCGATCACCCCGTCGCCCCAGGTGTTGACCACCCGTCCCTCATGCGTCTCGATCAGGCGCGCCATGGCGTCCCGGCTGCGCTTGAGAGCCGCAAGCGTTCCTTCCTCGTCTTTCCCCATCAGGCGCGAATAATCCTGCACGTCTGCGCAGAAAATGGTGGTCAGCTTACGGCGTGTTGGTGACATCGGATTTCGCCCTCGCTCGAGGCTGGCCGAAGGCCCGCGCCTCGCAGGATAGCGACGCCGTCGCGATTCTCAATGCCGACGCGCCTGCCGCGCGTCACTGCGTACTCAGAGCACTTCCGGGAAAAGTCTGTAGCGGCTTTCCGTGCAACGCACTGCAGCTTGCTGCAAGGAACTGATCGGTCCCTCGGCGGTTTGGAGCCGTGTATCGCATGAAGCGACGAAACTGGAGGTTATAAATGTTGAGAAAATTGTTGGTTGCAGCCGCGATATCCGCCGCTTGCGTGTCCCCAGCCTTTGCCCAGGCCGATCTGGTTTGCGACCAGGCAGGCATGACGAAGCTCGAGACTGACGTGGGCCAGATCACCGACACGGGTCGGAAGGAGATGGCGCAGAAGGAGCTCGCCATGGCCAAGGAGGCACTGACGGCGAACGATCAGGAAAAGTGCAAGTCCCATATGGCGAATGCCATGAAGGGTATGGATCCAATGTAAGACGCTGCAAATGAGGAAGCCGGAGCGTGAGCTCCGGCTTCCTTCTGTTCATTGCAGGCGGATCTTAGTTTTTCGCCTTGTCGACCAGCTTGTTCTTGCCGATCCAGGGCATCATCGCGCGCAGCTTCGCGCCGACTTCCTCGATCTGGTGAGAGTCGTTGACGCGACGGATGCCCTTGAAGCGAGCGGCACCGGAGCGGTATTCCTGCATCCATTCCGAGGTGAACTTGCCGGTCTGGATGTCCTTGAGGACCCGCTTCATCTCGGCCTTGGTTTCTTCGGTGATGATGCGCGGTCCCGTGACGTATTCGCCCCATTCGGCCGTGTTCGAGATCGAGTAGTTCATGTTGGCGATGCCGCCTTCGTAGATCAGGTCCACGATCAGCTTCACTTCGTGCAGGCATTCGAAATAGGCCATTTCCGGCGCATAGCCGGCCTCGACCAGCGTCTCGAAACCGGCGCGGATGAGTTCGACCAGGCCGCCGCAGAGAACGACCTGCTCGCCGAAGAGATCGGTTTCGCACTCTTCCTTGAAGTTGGTCTCGATGATGCCCGAGCGGCCGCCGCCGACGCCGCAAGCGTAGGAGAGCGCGAGATCGAGGGCATTGCCGGAAGCGTCCTGATGAACGGCGACCAGGCAGGGGACGCCGCCACCCTTCTGGTATTCGCCGCGGACCGTGTGGCCCGGGCCCTTCGGCGCAATCATCACGACGTCGACCGAGGCCTTCGGCTCGATGAGGCCGAAGTGGACGTTGAGGCCGTGCGCAAAGGCGATTGCCGCGCCGTCACGGATGTTTCCGGCGATGTCGGCCTTGTAGATGTCGGCCTGCAACTCGTCGGGCGTTGCCATCATCATCAGGTCGGCCCAGGCGGCAGCTTCGGCAACCGTCATGACCTTGAACCCGTCCGCTTCGGCCTTCTTTGCCGTGGCGGAACCCGCCTTCAGCGCAATGGCGACGTTCTGGGCGCCGGAATCCTTGAGGTTCAGCGCATGGGCGCGGCCCTGGCTGCCGTAGCCGATGATGGCGACCTTCTTCGACTTGATGAGGTTGAGATCGGCATCACGATCGTAATAGACGCGCATCGAATTTTCCTTCCCTTTGCTTGTCCGTTTCGCTTTGGCAGCCGCAGATACGGCCGCCCTACCTTTTCGCGCCGTAGAGCGCGAGAAAGGCGTCGACCGCCCGCTCCGCTCTGCGGCTGAAATCCTTCTTCAGGCTACCCGGCTCCTCGCCGAGAAGCATGCGCAAATGCCAGTCGGAGACGACGAGCCCGTAAAGTGCGCCATAGGCTTCATCAGCGTTGTCGAAGGCGAGCAGACCAGCCTTGCGGCCCGCTTCGAGCAGCGCTCCCGCCCTGCGTCCGATCTGCCGGCGGCCGCGCTCCTGCAGCATGTGGCCGAGCTTCGAGCCTTCCCGGCTCGCCTGTCCGATCGCCAGCCGGTTGAGCGCCAGCGACACGTCGCCTGCCAGCACGTCGAGAAGGTCCTTGGCGAAAGCGACGAGATGCACCCTCAAGCTATCCCCGTCCAGCTTTGCGGCGGAGACGTCGAGTGTGCGAACCTTGCTCGCCTGAAAGGCGATCATGGCCGAAAGGAGCCCTTCACGATCGCCGAACCACTTGTAGAGGCTCTCCTTGGAGCAGTTCGCGGCGCGCGCCACACCCGCCGTCGTCAGCGCCTTTTCGCCCCCGTCGACAAGCAGGCGCAACGCCTGTTCGAGCACTGCTCCCTGGCGCTCCGTCAGGCCGCTTGCGGCACCTGCCTCTCTCATCGCTCCGACGTTTTGCACTCGCTGTCGCCTCATCAGTACCGTACGGTACGGTTCGTGGCGTTTCTAATTGTCCGATCGGGAGACGTCAAGCGGTTTTGAATATTCGGCGCGGTTTACGGGAATCCCTGCATTTGAGACCGACCGCGATCGGGTCGATCTCTGCTATAGCAAGATCTATGCTCCGATGGCCGGCACCATCGTCGGCCTATCCACGATGGCGGCAAGCTGATGCTCGGCATGGATGCGTATTTCACCCTGCTCGGGCAGCCCTCGTCCCTGTGCTTAGTCGGCCGCGATCAAAAGAAACATGCAGTAGGCCGCGCAGTCGGTACTCAGGAAATTCAAGCGCATCGCCACGCGCGCGCCGATGAGACCGGCCATCTCGCCGTCATAAACTCCAGATGAAAATCAACAGTCCTTAGATCACTTCCAGGCAGTAACGGTTTTCCCGCCCGGGAAAAGCGTCCTTTCAGTCGAAATCAGATATTTTGGGCGCCTGCGATCAATTCCCAGCGCTTACCGTTCGACTGAGACTGCCGGGCGAAGTAATTATAAGGGGTGCGTGACCAATCTCTGACCGAGTTGGTCCTGTTGTCGAGCACAAGGTCCCCTTCGCTCGTGCGGACGGTGAGAACCGTGTGGCCCTCCCCGCGGTACCGCGCAACCGTAAGTAGCAGAGCCGACGCCGGCCAACCTCTTTTCAGGAGTTCCCGCTTCTTCAGAATTGCAAAGTCTTCGCAGTCTCCGTAAGCGGTCGGCACACGCCAGTCATCGTCCTTGCCGACATTTGCGCGGTCGCTGCGTTCGCGGATGCTTGCATTGACGGTGCTGTTGATCTGCTTGAGCTCGCTGATTTTTTCCGGAGCGAGAACGACGGCCTTCTTGCCGCCGCCAGTGTTGCAGAGCCGCGGCTCGCGGACGCAGAAGGATGCGAAGGCCGGCGGCGCGAAGGCCTTGCCGGCAGTCCTCATGGTTGTACCGGCATCGGCAGCCCCCGGGGCCGCAATTAGCAACAAAAAGACGGTCTGCGCAATGAAGCGTTTCACGAGGCGTTCTCCAACGGCGGGCATAAGTCCCCCGGTCCGCCGTAGAGACTAGCTAAGATAGATTAAGCCATGGTTGATAACCCGAAATGAGGCAGTGATATGGCCATCTACTAATAATTTGTAAATTGACCACAGTTAATTTTAATTCAATTCTAAAAAGTATTTTTAAAGTTAATGTTTTTAGGAGTATAGAAATGAAAAGAATTAATAGATCGATATTTCAGACATTCTTCATACTTTCCACAGCCTCGATAGGAGCCGTAGTCGTTACGACGGATGCGGATGCAGTACAGCGCCAGCGCATGACTGCCCGTCAGTGCAGTCCCCTTTCGGAGGACAACTTCGCGGCATGTTGCGTTGCACTAAACCGGTCGAAGATTCTCACCCCCGCGCAGATTAGGATGTGTCCGCCCCTGACGACGGCGTCCATCGGTGCTGGCACCGGACGTCACGATCGCAGTGACTCCACGGCAAGCGGTCCAACGAGAGGCGGCAAAAGCGGCGGCAGCAAGGGCGGTGGCGGTAGCAGCGGCGGCGGTAGCAGCGGTGGCGGCGGTAGTGGTGGCGGCGGTGGCGGTGGCGGTGGCGGCGGCGGCGGCGGTGGCGGCGGCGGCGGCGACAACGGCGGTGGCGGCGGTGGCGACAACGGCGGCGGCGGTGGTGGCGACAACGGCGGCGGCGGTGGCGACAACGGCGGGGGCGACGGTGGCGACAACGGCGGTGGCGGCGGTGGCGACAACGGCGGTGGCGGTGGCGGTGGCCAGGATAATGGCAAGGGTAACCAGGACGGCGGCAAAGGCCACCAGGACAACGGGAAGGGTGACCAGGACGGCGACAAGGGCCACCAGGACAACGGGAAGGGTGACCAGGACGGCGGCAAGGGCCACCAGGACAACAATAAGAGCGATCAGGACGGCCGAGGTAAAGGCGGGAAGGATAAGGGCGGGAAAGCCAAGGGCGATAAGTAAGCAGCCGCGGCCATGGCCGCGGTGACGGAAGTCCCTGGCGTCAGCAAGAAGAGCAATCGCGACCGTTGACGGCTTACGGCTAGACTGGGAAAGTGACAAGCCGGGGCGCTTGTCCAGCAACGTCAATGGTAACTTCTGAAGGGCGGCTCCCGCAGGTGCCGCCCTTCCCTTATGCAGCGCTGTAATCAGAGCGGGATCAGGAAAAGTGTGGAACACTGAAATGATTTGCCCCCTCGCAGCTACGACAACCTTTCACTAACCCCTGGTCCCGATAATGCCGCCGCAATCGAGGACCGAATCCCATGACCAAGGCAAATTCCAAAAGACGAAAGCGCAGCACCGCCCGCAAGAGCAGCCGGAGCGGTATGGGCCGCTGGTATCTGGCGGCCGCAGTCATCGTCGGCGGGATTTTGGCCTACGAGCATCGGGGGGAGTTCAGAGATCTGCCCGGCGCATCGAAGCTGACGGCACTGCTTTCGCACGCCGAGAAACCGGCGGAAAAAAAGGCGCAGGCGAAGAAACCGGCCGAGCAGAAACCGCCAAAGAAGGTGGAGCTGGCAACCATTCCGATCCCTTTCCGTCCGAAGGAACAGACCGGGTCGATACCGCCGAGGACCGCATTGATCCCGCCTGCACCCGTCGAGCTGCCGGTTAGGCAGTCTCTCGAACAGGCGAGCCTGCGCCCGGCCGAGAGCGGCACCTTCTATTTTTGCGGCATCCGCCACGATAACTGCGTTCTCGACGGCGATACCTTCCTGTACCAGGGCCAGAGAATCCTCATCGCCGATATCGACGCCCCGGAAACGAAGCTCGCGAAATGCGACGAGGAACGGTCGCGCGGTTCTTATGCCAAGGCTCGATTGCGCGAGTTGTTGAATTCCGGAAACTTCGCCCTCGTTGCATCCGAAACCACCCAGGGCGACGAGCCGGGCAAGCGGCGGCTCGTCGTCAGGAACGGCAGATCCCTCGGAGCCATCCTCATATCGGAGGGGCTCGCCAGAAGGCGAACCGGGCAGCCACAGTCGTGGTGCGGTCAGTCCACCGCGCGCGTTTCCGGTTGAACCGCATCGACAACAGGACGCGGGATTAAGGTTCGCTACTCACAGCGGCGATGATCCGAAAGAACGGCATCGATGACCCGCCGCGATTTTTCGATTTCCAGTCGATCGGTGCCCGGCATTTCGGCGGCAACGATCAGCGCCTTCCACAAGGTCCATCCACGGCCACGCGCCCAGGTCTCTTCGTCGAGCGGAAGGGCGTCCCGGAATGCGGCGCGGCTTGTTTCATCGAACATCGTCCAGGAAATCGCCAGGTCGCAAGCTGGATCGCCGACGCCGGACGTGCCGAAGTCGATCACGGCGCTCAAGCGGCCGTCTTCGACCAAGAGGTTGCCGGAGGCGACATCGCCATGGAACCAGACGGGAGCATTGTTCCACGCAGAGGCAAGCGCCGCCTCCCACACCACCCGTGCGGCGGCAACGTCGATCGTGCCCTCGAGCGCTTCGAGTGCCCGGCGCGTTTCGTGGTCGTAGACGGCCAAAGGACCGCCACGGAAGAAATTGTGTTGTCCGGGCGGCGGGCCGCTCCACGCGTCGATCCGTTGCAGCGCAGCCAGGAATTCACCGAGCGTCGTCGCAAAACTGACGAGGTCGGCAATGGGCGCATGGGTCGCGGTCTCGCCCCGGAGCCATCGATAGACGGACCAATGCCACGGATAGCCCCTGCCCGGCCGCCCAATGGCCAAAGGCGCAGGAATACGCAACGGCAGGTACGGCGCAAGTCGAGGCAGCCAGTGCTGCTCCTTTTCCACTTGAAGCGCGTAATGGGCGGCGCTCGGCAACCGCACGCTCATATCGTCGCCCAGGTGAAAGGTCCTGTTGTCCCACCCACCGAACTTGACCGGCCTTATCGGCAGGTCCGCCCATTGCGGAAACTGCTCGGAAATCAACTGTTCGACGAGGGCTGTACTGATTTCGGGCGTTTCGGCGGAAGACATCGAATGTCCGCTTCCCTGATCACGGTGATTTTCAGACTGCCGGGAGGGGCCGGATTGCTTCGATGTCCCAATGACACAGCGGAGTGATCCGGTTTGGCTCCAATTAAGATCATGAAACGCGACGGTTTCCAAGTTTCCGCCGGAAATTGCACTCAGGCCTCGACCTGCAACAGCCCGAGAACCCGCATTACGGCGGACGGGATAGGACCGATGACGGGCACATCGAATAGCGGCTGCAGTTGCTCGGCGGCCTGTCCGAGCGGGCCGCCGCCGATGATGACTGCCTCTGCCCCATCAAGGTCGACGGAGGCGCGAACTGCGTGCCAAAGCAGAGTCCGCAGGCGCTCCTCGTCTCCGGAAACGGCGAGCGGATCGCCGGGCGTGCAGCGGATGCCGGAGTAGAGATGCGAAAGCCCCAGATGCCGTGCCCGCTCTGCGATCGCATCCGCGAGGTCGGGCGTCGTGGTTGCAACCCCGAACCGTCGTCCATCCCGCGAAGCCTCCAGCATCGAAGCCTCGCAGATGCCCACGACCGGGATACCGACACGCTCGCGAAGCAGGGCAAGTCCGGGATCGCCAAAGGCACTGACGATGATCCCGAGGCAGCCCGGCTCGTGTTTGGTTCCGATTTCCACCACCTCGTCGGCGGCGGCTGCCAGTTCGTCCGGCTTCAGGATCATCCGGGGACTGCGCCTGGCCGTGGCGCTTGCCACGGCCAGGCGTCCATTCGCAGCCTTGTGCGCGATGGAGACCATCATCTCGCTCGTCGCCTGCGAGCTGTTCGGATTGATCAGCAGGAGATGAGAGTTCACGTTCTCAGCTCCGCGACGACTGGCCCTTGCTGCTGCGCTGCCTTGGGCTGATCGGCCTCCGCCGGTTGCGAGAGATCCTCCATCGACCGGCCGTAGGTTTCCGGGCCAAGCTGGATGCAGAATGCGAAGACCGCGTACATTCCCGCAGCAAGCCCGAAGACGCCGATCATTCCGTAGCTGTCGAACAGCATGCCGGAAATCGTGGGCACGAACGAGCCGGCCGCCGATCCCGTTGCCAGAATGAGAGCCACCCCGAAGGCACGGATTCTCGTCGGGAAAAGTTCCGGCGCGTAGATCCAGATCGACGTGTTGAGGAGCAGGACGAAGAACTGGAAGATGGCTCCGAACAGGAGAACGAGGTAAATATTGCTGCCGAGCGTGACGATCGACACCGCCGCAAGGCAGGCGAGCGCCGCACCCACGGTCAGCACCTTCTTGCGCGGCAGATAGTAGCCGAACATCGAAGCGGCGATCGCACCGAGCACGCTGCCGCTCTGGATGATCATGCTGTAGAGCAGGCTGCCGGAGAGCGTATAGCCCATCGAGACGAAGATGACGGGCATCAGCGTCAGGACCGACAATTGCGCGCCATAGCTCATGAGAATGGCAATCGCTACCGGTATGGTCCGCCCGATGAAGGGTGCGCGGAAGAGTTCCCGCCAGTCGCTCTTCTCGGGTGCCTCGCCCGTCATATGGTCTGTCGTCAGGTATTCCTGTACCACGAGATTGCGCGGTTTCAGTGAGCCTGAGGCCAGGATGGACAGTACCTTGTTCGCCTCGCCGATCCTGTTCTTCGAGGCGAGGAACCGCGGTGTCTCGGGTACAAAGCGGCGATAGAAGACGACCAGAAGCGCCGGCAGCGCCAGCGACGCAAATAGCCAGCGCCAGCTGTTTTCTCCGGGGAAAAGCGTGAATATCAGCAGACCGAATGCCGGCGCCAGGAAGTTGCCGAAGCCGCCGGCCCCGACATTCACGAGACCCGCCGCCGTGCCGCGAAACTTCGGCGAGCAGAATTCCGAGAGCATCGTGACCGCCGTCGAGATTTCGCCGCCGACGCCGAAGCCGACGATCGCGCGGGCAAAGCAAAGCATGGTGAAGTTCGGCGCAATCGCGCAGGCCGCCGAGCCGATGGTGAAGAGCAGGAGATTGATCGTCAGCATGACCCGTCGGCCGTAGCGGTCGCCGAGAATGCCCGACAGCAGTCGCCCGATGGCGGCGCTGCCGAAGGTGATCGTGTTGAGAAATCCGATATCCGTGCCGGTGAGACCCCAGTGCTCCTTGAGAATGGGGCCGGCGACGCCGATCGTATTCTGTTCGAAGCTGTCGAACAGGCAACCGATCAGGACGAGGGCGAGGATCTGCTTGTGCGCGCCGGTAACGCCGATTTTGGTGAAAGCCGATTCCAGTTGTCGAATGACCGGCGAACTCCCGCCGGTCGGCACCATATTTTCCGCTGCCATTGTTGTTCCCCTTGTGGTTGAACGAGCGTGAAAACTTAGTTTCTCAATGATACATCAAGAAACTACAGTTTCATAGCCCTGAATCCGCAAGGGCGACGGAGAGGAATTCCTGCCCTTCCGGCAGGCTTGGATCAGAGCATCCCCGAACAAGGTATTCCAGCCGGCGCCTATCGATGGCGCGGTCCGTGCACCAGGCCGTCGCGGTCTGCACTGGGCGGGCTCACAACTCTTCCAGCGTGTCGTTCAGTGCCTCGATGCCGCGCAGCCGGTTCCGGCCGGCAACGCCCGCGGTCTCGATGCAGCGTGTGGTCAGGAGATGGCAGAGCGCCATCACCGACACATGGTTGAAAAGCGGTCCCGGCGCCAGGGTCTGGCAACGGAAGTGCCAAGCCGCGCGGCTCAGGAGGGGCACGCCTTCATCGGTGATGTAGAGCAATCTCGCCTGGGTTCTTTCCACCTGCGCCATGAGTTGCTCCATCAGAGCGACGCGGCGGCGCAGGCCGAAGAGAACGACGACGTCGTCGGGCCCGATGCTGACCAGATGCTCGCCGAGCGTCTGCCCGCCTCCGGGAATGGCAGCGATGTTTTCGATCACCTGTGTGAGCTGCCATTGCAGATAGGTGGCGAAGGAATGGCTGGCGCGAAAGCCGATGACCCACACTTTGCGGGCGTCCAGGATGGCTGTGGCAGCCGCATCGATCTCAGCCTCGCCGATCGCGAGGAACGTGGCTTCGAGATTGGCGACGCCCTGGGCGACATGCGCCGCGACCGATTGCCGGCCGTCGGCATCGGTGGCGGTCGCCAGGAAGAGGCGCGACCCGGTCTGCTTGTCGGCGCGCGCGTGCCGCCGCGCTTCCTCGTAGTTTTCATAGCCGAGGCGCTGAACGAAGCGCGACACGGTCGCTTTCGACACATGGGCCAGAGCCGCAAGCTCCTGCGCGGAATAGCTCGCAATTTCGCCCGGAAAATCACAGAGGAAATCGCCAAGCCGCCGCTCGGCCGGGTGCAACTCCGGTAAAATCTCGCGGACACGAGCAAGGAAGGATCGTTCTTTGGCAGCCATCGGCACTCTCATGAAACTGTCGTTTCACGGGACTGTCCGATTTTCGTCCGACATTGGCAATAGGTGGAAGACCCGCTCCCGCGGTCACCTCTCCTCCCGAAGCGTATCCTTTTGCGTTATCAGTCGGGCGCTGTGCTGGCCGCTCAGATAGGTCCATAGCCAGCTCCAGGCCACGGCAAAGCGGCTGCGGGTACCGATCAGGAAGTAGATGTGGGCAACGCCCCAGATCCACCAGGCGAGCGATCCCTTGAGCTTGATCCGGCCGAAATCGATGATCGCTGCGCGCTTGCCGATGGTGGCCAGGCTTCCCTGGTGCCGGTAGCGGAACGGCCCGGGCGCCGGCGAGCCCGTGAGCCGGCCACGGATCACCTGGGCGACGTAGGCTCCCTGCTGCTTGGCCGCGGGCGCGATGCCGGGCACCGGCTTGCCGTCTTCCTGTATGACGGATGCCGTATCGCCGATGACGAAGATGTCCGGATGACCCGGCGCGGTCAGATCGGGCCCAACCTTGATGCGGCCGGCGCGGTCCGCGTCGGCACCGACCCATTTGGCCGCAGGCGAGGCCTGGACCCCCGCCGCCCAGACGAGCGTCCGGCTCGGGACGAAGCTCTCGCCTATCGTTACCCCCTGATCGGTGCAGTTGGTCACCGGCGTGCCCGTCAGCACCTCGACGCCAAGCTTCTCCAGTTCGCGGGAAGCATAGGCGGAAAGCTCCTCGCTGAAGGCGGGAAGAATGCGCGGACCGGCTTCGACGAGCACAACGCGGGCCAAACGTGTGTCGATCCGGCGGAACTCGCCGGGCAGCGTTCTATGGGCCATTTCGGCAATGATGCCCGCAAGCTCGACCCCGGTCGGCCCTGCGCCGATGATCGTAAAGGTCAGGAGCGCATTGCGCCTGGCGAGGTCCTCCTCCACTTCCGCCTGCTCAAAAGCAATGAGCACGCGGCGGCGAATGGTCGTCGCATCCTCCAGTGTCTTGAGCCCGGGCGCGACCGCCGCCCATTCATCGTGGCCGAAATAGGCGTGCGTTGCGCCGGTCGCCAACACCAACGTGTCGTAGGGGATCGATTGCCCATGGGCGAGCGTCACTTGCTTCGCAGTCGTATCGACGCCTGCTACCTCGCCGAGCAGCGTCGTCACCTCCTGTCGGTCGCGGTAGAGCCGGCGGATCGGCCATGCGATCTCCGAGGTTGCAAGCACCGTGGTCGCCACCTGGTAAAGCAGCGGCTGGAAAAGGTGATGATTGCGACGGTCGATCAGCGTGACCTGGACCGGCGCACCCTTGAGGTCGTTGACGAGTTGCAGCCCGCCGAAGCCTCCGCCGACCACGACGACATGGTGTCTTTCCTGCATGGTCTTCCGTCCTGTTCCTCATCCCGCTCTGGCTGCCAAGACTGTTCAACTCCACAAGCCGGAGCGCAAGCGTTTACCCGGCATGGCTGCATTGCATCCGCGAATGGTCTCCGCGGGATGTTTCGGTGCCCTACTCCGCATAACCGACGGGCACTGCCGTGCCACTTTTCAGGACTTCCATCGAAATCGAGGCGGAAACGTCGAAAAGCTCCACCTTCCGCACGATCTGCTTGTAGACGACGTCGTAATGTTCGACCCGCGGCAGAACCACCTTGACGATGTAATCGTAATTGCCCGTCAGCCGGTGCGCCTCGACGATCTCCGGAATGTCGCTGATCGCCCTGCGGAACTTTTCGATCCAGTCGTCGGAGTGATGCGCGGTCTTGATCAGCGCAAAAACCGTGGTCGGCACGCCCATCCTTTCCCGGTCGAGTACGACGATGCGCCGGGTCACGTAACCGGCCTCCTCCAGCCGCTGAATGCGCCGCGAGCAGGCGGAAAGCGAAAGACTCACCCTCTCGGCAAGGTCGCCCATGGCGACGCTCGCATCCTGCTGCAGAAGCATGAGCAGCTTCCGGTCTCTCTCGTCAAGCACGCTCCGACTCCTTGCTCTTGCCATAGAGTGCGCCGAAATTTTTCGGAACATTCGGATTTGGCGCAAACGGCTTGCTAAAATTTGGCCAAGCGCCGATCAAGCAAACACATGCGACCGGGCCCGCACGATAATCTAGCAATGGAACGGAGAACGTGGCGAAGCGTTCCCGACCGGCCACAGCAGCAGGGAACGAGACGATGGAAATGCGGAAAATCGGCCTCATCGGCGGCATGAGCTTCGAAAGCTCGGCAGTCTATTATCGCTTGGTCAACGAGGCCGTGCGTAGGCGACGTGGCAAATTGCATTCGGCGGAAGTGCTTCTGCATTCCGTTGATTTCCAAGGGATCGTCGACCTGCAGAGAGCCGGTCATTGGGACGACGCCGCCCTGCTTCTCTCCGATGTTGCCCGCGGGCTCGTCGCCGGCGGCGCGGACTGCATCCTGATCTGCAGCAATACCATGCACCTCATTGCCGACGCGGTGGATGCCGCGGTCGGCGTCCCGTTGATCAACATCATCGACGAAACGGCACTGCGCCTGAAGGCGGCCGGCTGCCGCAAGCCCCTGTTGCTCGCCACACGCTACACGATGGAACACGGCTTCTATGCCGAGCGCATGAAGACACATGATATCGACCTGATGGTACCCGATGCCGATGGCCGGACACTGACCCACAACGTGATCTTCGACGAACTCTGCGCCGGCCAAGTACTGAACGCCTCGCGCGCGGCAATGATCAGGCTCGTCGAGAAAGCAAAGGCGGAGGGTGCGGACGCCGTCATTCTCGGCTGCACCGAAATCTGCCTGCTTCTCGATCCGGCCGAACTGCCGCTCCCGGGCTTCGATTCTACCGCCATTCATGCCGAGGCGGCGGTCGAATTCTCGCTTGGCGACCGGCAGTAAGCTGCACAGACTAGCGCATCGGCCCGAAAATCGTACCCGATTTTCGGAAAGCTCGATGCGCAAATTCAAAGAGTTACAGCGACCTTTGCGCGTCTGAAAAGACGCGCGGCGCTGTAACGGCGCTGATATGGCAGGCCCAGCGCAGCACCGAGAGCAATGCCGATCGTGATGCCGAGCGCGACGTTGCCGAGCGCGGGACCGCACGGCTGCGCCAGCAGCTGCGCCTATTGCGATACCGACTGCCATGAGCGTGGCGATACTACAGGCCTGTGGCGCAATCCGCCTATTGCGCGTCGTCGTACTCCGCCCGCGCCTGGCGGATGGCCTCGTGGTTCTCGAGCGACCAGTCGACGAAAACTCTTAGGACAGCAAGAAATGAGCGGCCGAGATCGGTGAGGCTGTATTCCACGCTCGGGGGCTGCGTTGGGTAGACGGTACGGCGCAGGTAGCCATCACGCTGCAGATCGCGCAGCGTCTGGGTCAGCATCCGCTGCGAAATGTCCGGGATGAGTCGCCGGAGCTGCGAGAAGCGCAAAGGACCTTCGGCGAGCGACAGAATCATCAGCGAGTTCCACTTGCCGCCGATATTGTCCATCACGTCCCGCACCGGGCAATTGTCGATATCCAGAGCCACGCCGCAGACGACTGCCACCCGCTCGCCCTTCAACGCGCCCGACGCCCTGTTCATGGTGGTACCCTTTCCGTAACCACGGCAGAAAAAACTGCCTCCTTTACAGCTCTTAGCAGATCGCGGGATAAGAGCAACTCTCAAAAAGAGACCAACTTTCAGGATGAGCTCATGTCGACAGGACATGTTGAACAACGCTGGAGTGGAAACGAAAGGAAAATCATGTCTGGAAGACTGCTCGTAACCGGCGCCGCCGGCAAGTTTGGCAAACTCGTGCTCGATGCCCTCCTGGCATCCGGCAAGACGAAGCCGGCCGACATTATCGCCACCAGCCGGGACATCGCCAAACTGGCGGACTACGCAGCGAACGGCGTCGAGACCCGTGCCGCCGACTTCGACGATCCGGCCTCGCTCACGCGGGCCTTCGCCGGCGCTGACCGCATACTCATCATTTCGACGGATGTTCTCAACGAACCGGGCAAGCGTCTGAAGCAGCACCTTGCCGCCGTCGAGGCGGCCGGGAAGGCGGCGGTGAAGCACATCCTCTATACGTCGATGCCGCAGCCGGAAGCTTCGGTGATCCCTTTCGCGTCCGACCATCTCGGCACCGAAGAGGCCATCAAGGCGACGGGAATTCCCTACACGATTCTGCGCAACGCCTGGTACATGGAAAACCTCCTCCTGTCGCTCCCGCACGCACTCGCGGCAGGACAATGGTTCTCCTCCGCCGGCGACGGCCGTATCTCCCATATCGGGCGCCGTGACCTTGCCGCGGCCGCCGCGGCCGCTCTCCAGTCAGACTCGACGGAAAGCCGCACTTACACCCTGACCGGAACGCAGGCTCTCACAACCGGCGAGATCGCCGCCCTTGTTGCCAAAGCCACCGGCAAGAAGCTCGAGGTCGTCCATGTCTCCGACGAAGCACTGGCCGGCGGTCTCAAGAATGCGGGTCTGCCGGACTTCTTCATCCCGATCCTCGTCTCTTTCGACGCCAATACCCGCAAAGGACATTTCGACATCGTTACCGACGACACCGCCGGCCTTACCGGCAGGAACCCGATCGATCTCGCCTCTTTCCTGGAGGCGAATAAACCAGCACTCGTCCACTGATCATGAGGAAGCGGGAGGCCCGGCAACCAGCCGGGCCTCCTTGAATGCGTCGGCAGGAAAACCGCGCAGGTTTTCCTTTCGAAATTGCGATCCGGCTAATTCGAGGGCAGCGCCGCGGTCGGCGTTCAGCGCAGGGCGGTCTCGCTCGAACTCTCCGGCGCGGCGGCCGCAGTCCGGCGAGCCACCCTGCCCTCTTCGGCCTTGTAGAAATATTGGCTCGCCACCAACCAGCCCTTTAAGGGCCTCAACGGCGGGATGCAGGTCAGGAGCATGAACGGCCCGGTGACCAGGAGATGGACCCAAAGGGGCGCGTTGTATTGCACCTCCAGCCACACGCCGAGAAACACGCTCGGCACGCAGGCAAAGCATATGACGAAGAAAGCGGGCCCGTCCGCGGGGTCGGCGAAGGAATAGTCCAGGCCGCAGACTTCGCATCCTCGCCTGAGCGTCAGGAAGCCATCGAACAAATGCCCCTGGCCGCAACGGGGGCAGCGACCGCGTAATCCCGTATGCAGCGGCGACAGAGGGGGCCACGCATGATCCGGCATCGTTCTTCCTTTCAATCTTCTGTCTCGCAAACCCGCAAGCTTGCGAGACGTTCCCGCGGACCGGCACCAGCCCCTTGGGCGACCCACAAAACATGACATACAAACCATACAAGAACAATAAATTGTATGCATGCAGGGCGCGGCAATTCCACGCAGCACCTGCGGACGTGAGTAACGCCTTTAAACGATGTGGTTGTGGGCCGCTGGCGACTGAGCGAGGAGGCCGGCGATGACGTCCAGGCTGTGCCGCAGTTCGTCGCGTGTCCGCGCAGCGCCGAGACCGAGCCGGACGGCTTCCGGTGGATCGGAGATCGCGAAGGCATCGCTTGCGACGACACCGATCCCGGCCGTTCGCAGTTGCGCCGTGAACTCGCCGCGGTTCCACCGGGAGGGCAGCTTCAGCCAAAGATGAAAGCCCTCGCGATCGGCGAGAAGATCGGCGCCCTGGAGGCTCTTGACCGCGATCTGCTGGCGGGCGCCCGCTTCGGCGCGGATTGCTGCCAGGACCGCTTGCGCCGTTCCCTCCTCCAGCCACCGCGTGGCAATGGCGGCCGAAAGCGGAGACGTCATGCCGACTGTCGCTCGAATCGCCGCTTCGAGGCGGACGGCCGCCGATCGATCAGGCGCGACCAGATAGGCGATGCGGAGCGCCGGCGAGAGGCACTTGGCAAGGCCTGCTATGTGAAAGACCAGATCCGGCGCGAGCGCGGCCAGTGGCGGAACGGGGTTCGCGGGCAATGCGCCGTAGGCGTCGTCCTCGATTACGACCACGCCGTGGCGGCGTGCGATCGCCACGATCGCCTCGCGGCGTTCGAGCGGAAGCGTCGCAGTCGTGGGATTGTGAAGGGTCGGATTGCAGTAAAGCGCCTTCGGCCTGTGCCGGGCGCACGCCTCCTCGAAGGCGTCGGGCAATATCCCGTTGCGGTCGATCCCAACGCTCACGAGCTCGATACCCATATGCGCCGCCAGTGAGCGGAGGCCGGGAAAGGTAAGCGCCTCGGCGCAGATCCTGTCGCCCTTCGTCGCCAGCATCCCGACGCTCGCAAGCAGAGCCCCTTGCGCACCTGTGCAGACGACCAACCGATCGGCTTGAATGTCGCCGAGCCGCGGCTTGAGCCAGCCCGCACCCGCAGCCCTGTCCCGCTCCGTGCCCCCGACGGGCTGATAGCGCATCAGTAGTTCGGGACCACGCTGATCGAGAGTTGCAACATCCGCCCACATTTTCTCCGACAGGGCCGGGTCGTCGAAGAGCGGCGGCAGGTTCATGCTCATGTCGACGAGACCGCCAAGCAGGCCGCCCGCCAGACCGCCCGAGGAGGGACGTAGGGCGCTCCTCCGCCGAGCCGTGACATAGGTACCCTGCCCCACGCGACCTTCGACCAGGCCGCGCCGGCGCGCTTCGCTGTAGGCTCGGCTGACGGTTGTAAAGTCGATGCCGAGCGCGGCCGCCAGAGCGCGCTGCGGCGGCAGGCGCACTCCATCCTCCAGCCGACCCGCCGCGATGTCCGCGGCGATCTGGTCGGCAATTGCGAGGTACAGCGGCCCTCCCGCCCTGCCGAGCGCCGGCACCCAGGAAACCTCCATGCGATCCACGTCCATCGGAGCCTTTCGAGTTCTTGCAATGTATGGATATTGCATGGACGGGGAATAGCGCGCAAGACAATCCGGATAGAGAGAGCTGCGCCTGCGCGGCTTTCCAGGAATGCCACTAGCCGGGCCTGAACCGGCGATTGGTCTCGCTCGGCATGAGGTCCTTGAACATCCTGGGCACAACGGTCATCGCCCCGAAAACGCTAAGGTGGTCGTCGTCGGAATACAGGGGGATGCCGTTCTTCTCGACAGCGCAGACCGGATCACAGAGGAGCGGCACGGCGCTGACGCGCTGTACGCCCAGGTCCTCGTCGGCAATGGCCAGGACCGAATTGGCCTTGGCGCTGCGTGCATCTACCGCCTGCCGCGTTGGCGGAGGCGGCAGGTCGGCGTCGATAAGGCGGTGCAGCCCCAGCGCGTGCGGAACAGACCAGCCGATCTCCGGTATCCCATCCACGATGACGACGCGCCGCCCGGTGTCGCGGATCTCCCGGACCGTCCTCAAAAACTCGCTCTTGAAAATCTCGTAGTTTCCGGCGGTGCCGTGGCTCGCCTCCTCGAAGTCCAGACGGTCGAGGATTGCGGGGCGTCCCGTCTCGCCGGGATATCGCTTGCCGTTCGCTGCGAGCGGCCAACGTGCGCTGAGGACGACGATCGGAAAATCACTGGTTTGTTCCAGCATCGCCATGATGGCCTCGTTGAAGGCGACGCAATCACGACTGTGTTTCTGATCCACCCGCCGCACGCCGAGGATCGGCGGGCATGCGCCCTTGAAGGCGACCGCGCCGCCTCGTTTCCGGCCGTCCATCAGGAAATCGAGGCCCGACAAAAGCGCCCCTGCATGGGAGTCACCCCATAGGAGCACGTCGTTCCTCCGATCGGAGGGCCAGCTTGCTTCGCCTTCGATGCGGCACAGTCCGTCCTTCGGCAGCTTGCCGTCACACCGGCCACGGCGCGCGTCGATATCGCGACTGCCGGCATAGGCCAGCCGGACATCGTGCGGAAGACGTTCCGGAAACCCCTCCCGCAGGTCTACGACTGCTGAGACGACCGAGAGGACGGCAGCGCCACCGAGTGCGGAGGCGAAAATGCGTCGCGGTGAAAATCCTACCGGCGGCCGACGACGGAAGGGCCTTTCGACCAAACGCCAACTCGCGAAGGCGCAGGCGAAGGAAAGGCCTGTCGCCAGCGAAGCCTGCATATAAGGAAGGTCCAGCGTACCGAGCGTCAAACGAAAATAAACAATGATCGGCCAATGCCAGAGGTAGAGTGAATAGGAGATGAGGCCGATCGCTACCGGCACCGGGCTGGACAGAATGCGCGCTATAGCCGTCTGCCGTTGCTCGCCCGACCAGAGCAACGCCAGGGCTCCGAAGCATGGCAGCGCGGCGGCGAAGCCCGGAAACGGCGTCGCGGGGCCATAGAGCACGACGGCGATGAAGATTGCCGCGATCCCAGACAGCGCGATCGCCTCGATCAGCCACATGTTCCGGCAGGCCGGAAACACGCCGAGCGCCAGAAGCATGCCAAGTCCAAGCTCCCAGGCCCGCGTCGGAGCGAAATAGAAACTCTCCTGCGGATAGGGACCCGTGGCCCAGACGGAAAGCAGGAAGGAGAGGATACACAGACCGACAAGCGCACTGAGAACGGCCCTACGCGGCTTCCCATAGAGCCACCAGAGGAGCAGCGGCAGGACGATATAGAACTGCTCTTCGACGGCCAGCGACCAGGTATGAAGCAAGGGTTCCAAATCCGCACTCGGAGCGAAGTAATCGGAAGTGGAGAACCAGAACCAGACGTTCGATGCGAACATCATCGTCGCCAGTGCCGAACGCGCAAGGCCGACCAGCATGTCCGGCAGAAGGAGAAGCAGACCGGCAGCAAGGCATGTCGCCACCACGACGAAAAGCGCCGGCAATATTCGGCGGGCACGCCGCTCGTAAAACTTCGCAAGCGAAAAGCGACCTTCGGCAAGATCCTTATGGAGTATTTGCGTGATCAGGAACCCCGATATCACGAAAAAGATATCGACGCCCACGAACCCGCCGGAAAAGCCCGGAATGCCGGCATGATACAAAACGACCGGGAGAACCGCGATCGCTCGCAGCCCGTCAATATCTTTTCGGTACTCCATCCGAGCGATCCTCGAGCACCTGCAATAAAGTTATTCTAAATAAGTCAATCTATAACGCTGTAGTGTGACCTCTATAATGCAAGTGGGCCCCGAACTGAACTCAATTACATTGATCCGTCGCTTTTTTGGCCTCAGCTGCCGGCAGTCGGCGCGGGCAGCTTCACTTCAAAAAAGGCACGCGCGGAAGACCCTCGTCAAAGTGGCGCGCAACGCAAGAGGCGCGCCAGCTACGAATCCGTCGCCTAAGCCGCCTCACCACAGGCGCGGCGGAAGCGTCGTACGGTCTCGGCCATTCCGTATTCGAGCGCATCGGCCGTCAGCCCGTGTCCGATCGAGACTTCGGCGAGTTCGGGAATGTGTTTGACGAGCAGCGGCAGGTTGGCGACGGTCAGGTCGTGGCCGGCATTGACCGCCAGGCCAAGGCCAATCGCGATCTCCGCGGTGCGGCCCAGCTCGATCGCGATCCGCTCCGCTTTCTCCGGATCGTCGTAACAACCGCCATAGGGTCCGGTATAGAGTTCTATGCGGTCGGCCCCGGTCTCCTTCGCAAGCTTCAGCGCCTCCGGGTCGGGAAGGCCGTCGGCAAACAGCGAGACGCGGAAACCTCTCTTCTTCAGCCGCCCGACGACATTGCCGAGCAGGTTATGGCTCTTGCGAAAATCCCAGCCATGGTCGGAGGTCGCCTGCGCCGGATCGTCCGGCACCAGTGTCACCTGTTCCGGTTCGTGCCGCTCGACCAGTTCGAGAAACGCCTCGTTCGGAAAGCCCTCCATGTTGAATTCCGCAGCCGGAAACTCGTCGTCGATCAGGTCGCGGATCGGCTGGAGATCGGAAAAGCGGATATGCCGCTGGTCCGGGCGCGGGTGAACGGTCAGTCCGCTCGCCCCCGCCTGCAGGGCGGTGCGGCCAAGGCCGGTCACGGATGGCCAGGGGAGATCACGCCGGTTGCGCAGCATGGCGATGGCATTGAGATTTACGGAGAGCTTTGCAGGCATATCGGAACTTTCAGACGAGACGCCCCAATTGCAGGGAGGGGCCGAATGATGGCTACGCCGCTGTTCTACCGCAGTTTTCAGGAAACAGGAATCGCTCATTCGCGGCTCCTGCGCATCGCGCCTCTTTGACAGCGGCCAGATACGTTGATATCAACTTATCGCCCAGTGAACCATATTGAACGGAGGAGTGAGACATGACCATGCAGACGAAGCCGATCGCCGCTAAGGAGCTGGCAGCGCGAAACCGCGCCCGGTTTCCCAACGAAAGTGCCGACTACCGCCAGGCGCGTAATGCGCTTCTTGTCGAAGAGATCGAATTGAGACGCCACATCGAGCGAGTGTCGGAGCTGCGCAGACAACTGCCGCCGGGCGGCGAAGTGACCAAGGAGTACCGTTTCGAGAGTGAGAACGGACCCGTCACACTTGCCGATCTCTTCGGCGACAAGGACACCCTCATCGTCTACAGCTATATGCTCGGACCGCAGCGCGAACGACCCTGCCCTATGTGCACCTCCCTGATGGCCGGCTGGGAAGGCAAGGTGCCCGATATCGAGCAGCGCGTGGCACTCGCAATGGTCGCCCGTTCTCCCATCGAGAAACTGCTCGCCGCAAAGAAGGCCCGCGGGTGGACGCAATTGAAGGTTTATTCCGATAGCGACGGCGCCTTCACCCGAGACTATGTCAGTGCCGAGGATGAGGACGTTCCGGGCTACACGGTCTTCACGCGGAGAGACGGAACGATCCGGCATTTCTGGAGTGCGGAGATCAGCGGCGAGATGGCCGATCCGGGCCAGGACCCGCGCGGCGCACCCGATCCCGACCCGTTATGGACCCTGCTCGACACCACGCCCGAAGGCCGGGGTGCCGATTGGTACCCGAAACTCGAATATCGCAGCGGCGGGTGATCCGGCCGTCCTAGAAGCCGCCCGCGAATCGATGCATTTCTGCTGTTGAGCCGGAAAAACGCGGGCTTTCGAGCGCTCGGCCTGACAACCACCATCTTTGGGCCTAAGTTCCGAATCAGGTTAAGGTTGCTTATGTTCTAAAACACTTTTCCGGCATTGAGCCGCATCTTTTCTTGGAGCCATCGATGACGCCAGCCGAAAGGCCATGCAACGAGACGATCCGGCGAGCGCTCGCCCGGATTCTCGACAGCAAGGGCTTTCAGCGCTCCGAGCGGCTGCGCGCGTTTCTCGCCTATGTGGTGGAAAAGGAGATCCTCGGTGAGGGCGCCCAGTTGAAGGGCTACTCGATTGCCATCGATGTTTTCGGACGCAGTCAGACCTTCGATGCGGACAGCGATCCGCTTGTACGCGTCCATGCCGGCAAGCTGCGCAAGCTGCTCAAGGCCTTTTACGAAACGGACGGCGCGGACGAAGAATGGCAAATCGCCATGCCAAAGGGGACCTATGTGCCGGAGTATCGCCGGCAGTCGTCCAGTGTGCCTGTGTCTTCAGGTCACGATACCGCAGGCGCCCGCAGCCGGCAGCCCGGGCGCAGGCCACCCTGGCAGCCCGCCCCCTTCTCCTCTCCCTGGGCCGTGCTCACGGTGCTGCCGCTTCTCCTTTTCGCCCCGTTGCCGGCATCGGAAATGTCGCTCGGCATCGATGCCGAGGCAAAGCTCGTCAATGGTCCGATGGCCGCGGTCAGGGGGCTTCCCTCCGTCAACATCAGCGTGACCGGCCCGCAGCATAAGAGCACCGGGCGGTTTGCCGCGCAGTTGCGCGAGGCGGCGCTTCGTCACGGAACGCTCGGGCAAGCAACCGCGTCCGCCGGCGGCCGCGCGCCGGTTTCGGCCAATCAGGCGCTTGCATTCTCCATCGCGCTCACCTGGTACGATGCGCCTGCGGCCGGTATCCGGGTCACGCTTTCCCACGACGGCGAAGGCATCCCGCTTCGCCAGGACTTCATCACCGCGGACCGGCTCGATAGCGAGGCCGACATCCTCTACGAAAGCAACTCGCTTGCGGCGCAGCTTTTCGCACTGGACGGCGAAATCTATGCTCATGCCGCACTGGAAGGCCTGCAAAGCACGCTGATGCAATGCATGTCGGCGACCGCGCAGTACCGCAAGCTGCTGACGCGCGACAGCTTCCAGGAGGCGTGGAACTGCCAGCAGAAGCTGAAGCCCCTCAAGGGCGACGAACCCTTTTTCATCCTCTCGGTAAGCAATCCGCACAAGATCAACGGTCACTGAGCTTTACACAGGTGATCCTTCGCCCGGTGAGCATGAGCCGCCCCGAGCGGAGATATGACCGGCTCATAATCACGGCCGGCATCATCTGTTGCCATTGGTGATCGGTGATCAACCGGCCCGAGAGTTGTTTTCACCCATAGGCAGCGGTAGTATTTGCCGTTAGTCCGCACGTCTTTCCAGATGGACAGCATGTTTTGCCGAGAGGCTGCTTCCGATGGAACAGAAGAAACCCTCTTCTTGCGAGGGAGTTATTCGGAAGCCTTTTCATTCGACGCCACTCAATGGCGCCTCCTACGATCTGTATTTGATACGGGCGGAATGCTTGGAGGAAGAAATGAAGAATTGCACGATCACTCTCGCTCTCGCAGCCTGCCTCGCCTTGTCCGGCTGCCAAACCGCCTCGATGACCGGGGGGCGGACCGGTGAGTTCGGCTGCATCGCGGGCACCGTCGGTGGTGCGGTCGTCGGTGGACTGGCCGGCGCGACCATCGGCTCGGGAACCGGGCAACTCTGGGCCGTGGGCGGCGGTGCCGTACTCGGCAGCGCGGCGGGCAGCGCCCTGACCTGCACCTGACCGAAAGGAGCAGGGTGATGAAAAGACCACTCCTCGTGGCGGCGTTCGCGCTTTCCCAGGTGATTGCAGCGGCGGCGCAGGATCAGCCGATGGCCATGAATCAGGGCCAGATGAATCGGCTCGACCGTGACGGGAACGGCGCCGTCGACCGGCCGGAATACCAAGCCTTCATGACCTCGGCCTTCGGGAACCTGGACAGGAACAAGGACGGAAGTCTGCGCTCTGAAGAAGTGGCGCAGGTTCTGAACGCGCAGCAGTTTGCCGCGACCGACGCCAATCGCGACGGGAAGCTCAGCCAAACCGAGTTCCTGAACAGGGTCATGGCCGACTTCAAATCGGCCGACAGAAGCGGCGACGGCAGCCTGCAATAGGGCACCGGCGCCGCTCGGCGGTTCAGTCGCGATGCCGCTGCGGAGCAAGCGCCATGACCTGCGCATAGGCCATGGGCGACCGGCTGCCGGGCATGTTCTCGTCGAGCACCAGGGTCTTCACGTCGTCGGAGCGGACGTCCAGCGCAATGACGCGCTCGAGCTTGTCGATCTGCCATACGGCGTAGCCGAGTTCGGGAACATATCCGCAGTCGCATCCGCAATCCCCGCCGAGGATCTCGCGCGGCTCTTCCGGCAGATACATGATCTGCGGCTTCGGCAACTTGTAGCAATGCCCCTCATAGGCATAGCCGTATATCACGCCGATGCTCTTGATATATCGCTCGCCGCCCTTTTCGAAATTCTTCGCCGGTATGTTGACGCTGACCGGAAGCTGACTGAACTTCAGCTCATCATCGAATATGGCGAAGACGATCTGCTGCTTTAAGATATCGGCGAGAACGCCGTTGTCGACCGTTCCGATCGCCGCCTCTTTTACTATTCTCACGAGCGTATTCAGGTCTTCGTCCCGAAGCGAAGTTTCGCGTAGCGACGACTTGATTCTTTGCCGGATCTCCTCGTCCGTGATCTTGAATATCTCTTCTCGCGTTGCCGGTCGCCCGTAGAGGCGAACTTCGCTCGGATTGTACGTATCGTAGACTGGTCCGGACAGACCGACCGGCTCTCTGCCCACTCCGGGATGGCTGCTGCAATTGCTCATCTTCCTCTCCTTTTCTGTCCCCTATCTCGAGCTGATGATTTCACGCCATGCGAAATTCGCCTCCAGAACTCCGGCGGCCGTTCCATCGGCAGCCGCAACGATAGCGGCCGCGGCCTGATCCAGCCGCAAGGTGTCCGGATTGACCGACCGCAGCGAAGCTGCAAGCGCCTGCCCCACCGCATCGCGGGCCGACCGTAGCGCAAGTCCGAAGATCATCGGCTTGATCCGGAAAGCCTCCGCCGTTGCCTGACGGAACCGGTCGAAATCATCCTGCTCCAGATGCCGGAGGTCGATATCCAGCAGCCGGATGTCGGCGCAGTCGCGTGCCACAAGTTCACGGTGATAGAGCTCCACGATCGAATCGAAGATCGCCCCCACGAATGGCAGTGCGCGGTCATGCACCTCGCGCGTAACCTCCGACATGCGGCGGAAATTCGTGGCGAGACGGATCTGGGTTTCCGGACTCGTCTCGGCGAAGCGGTTGAGCTCGTTGTAGAGCAGGAGGTTCCCTTTCGTCCGCCGGAGCAGCCTGTCGATCGCGGAATCGAAGTGCAGGAACGAGAGCAGCGATACAAGGTCCGAAAAGGCCTCGGAAAAGGCGAAGAAGTCGCCTCCGCGCGACAGAGCCGTCGGGATGCCGGTTTCCGAAAGAAGGATAAGATGTCCGGTCTCGTGAGCGATGGTGTCGAAATTGAGCGCGTAGGGCCGCCTTATCCCATCGATGTCGGAACAGCCAAGCTCCAGGAAGCCGTAGCCCGCCTGGGCATTGTCCCAGTTCACGAAGGCAACGATCTCCAGCCGGGGAAATGTCTGATCGAAGAACCAGCGGACCGGTCTGCCGAGATAGCTCTGCCAGATGTTGAGAACGAAATGCACGCACGCATAGGCATGAACAGGAAGGAACGCCCGGGAGTCGGGAGACAGATTGTCGAAATGCAGATCCGGACCCGGTCCTACCGGTGCACGGGCGGCACCGTGAAACGGCGGCAGCCGGTCGAAGCCGTAGGGTTCCTTGTCGTCGAGCGGATCGACGACATACATCGCCGCGTCGCTCGGCCCCTCGCCGATTTCGTCCCTCGGTATCGGCAGCCAGACCCGGTCCGGTTTTTCATAACCCGGAATGAAGGGTGGCTGAGGGAAAATCCAGAACCGCGTGCCCAGACGTGAATCGCCGGACTCGAGGGCTTCGTCTCGAAGCAGACGCATCGCACACTGCCCCCCGAATGAAAATGCCTAAATTATGGTTTCAATTTATAGGTGTTCACCAAATTTGAGTCAATGCCGCCAGCCTCCAGGTCTCGGAGGAACGTGTTCGTCGCAATCCAGTCGCCGTCTTGATGTGTGGCGCGATGCTGCGCCAGAAGGGTTGGCGCTTGCTGTAGTGCCAGGATCGCGTCGTGCCTCTTCTGTCCGATCATCTGCTCCCGCAGTTCCCTGCTTCTCTCTTGAGCCCAGCCCGCGGCTCGTAAGACCGCAGAAAGCGAGCGCTCCCGGAAGTTCATATTTCGCGCAAGCGTTGTAAGGCGATCGCGTTCGGAAGGGCTGAGGGCACCGAGGCGCGACCACGCGGAAAAAGATCGCTGCAGGTCGACGAGGGCATCCGTCAAAGGCAGAAAGCCAAGCTCCCGCGGTCCCGAATGTACCGCGACCGCATCGTCGGGCGCAGGGCTGGAAAGAGGACCACGTCCGAATCGTCGATACCACCTGTAGATGAGGCCAACGCCGATCATCCCGAAAGCGTCAAGCTCCGCGGCCCTGAGCGCGCCCATGCTGCCGGCGCCGATAACGACGATCCCTTGCGCCATCGCCCAGAGAATTTCCTTGTGCCGGACAGCCGGCCTGTCCTCGAACTGTCCGTCGATCAGAATCATGGCCCGCGGGCGAAAGGCATGTGCCGCAAGCAGGACATCCCCCTGCGCGGCCGGCTGCAGATAAATCGCATCGAGGATTTTCTCCGCCTCGGCAAGACGCAGGGTCGGACCGAGAAACACCAATATCGGATTGTCGCCTCCACCGGCCATCACGCACACTCATCGCACGACGAAAAAGGGAGAGGCTCCGGGAAGAACGGTTCGCACGCAATGGACGCCCGCCTCCTCGTCGGCGCCCACGGGAATGGCCAGCACAGGTCCAAGACCGGCTTCGGCCACCCGGTCTAGCAATGTACCGAGGTCCGGAATCGTCGGGGACGTCGCCTCTACGGGCTTGGCCGTCGCCTCGGCGAGGACGAGCTCGCGGGCCTTCGTCACCGCGGCATCCGTGCTCCTGCGGTAATGTTCCCTCGTCTGGTCGTCACGGGCGCCGGAGATCGCCCCTGCCCTGGCCGAGAGCGCCTCCAGCATTGCGCTTGCCGCCGCCATTTCGATGCTGGGCCCGGCGGCATAGCCTTCCGTCGGCAGCGCAAGGATCGGCTCGCCGGGTCCGGTCTCTATCGTCTGGCACCAGACGACGGGAATCCCCGCCGGCGACGGAGCGAGCCACAGTGCAAACGATATCTCGCGAGCGCCCGCGAGCAATCGGATATGATCCACCCCGTCACCGAGTCCGCAGGGCGCTATGCGCCACCGGTCGAAGAAGCCGTGCGTCGCGAATGCGCGTGCAATCGCGTCCCTTTCAAGGCATTCCCATAATCCGTGCAGGAAAGCACGATGGGGGCTCGCATGGCACGCAAGACCTGTGGTCGTCCGCAGAAAGACGCCGTCATTGGCCGGCTGCGGTTCGCTGTAGCACGTATGCACAAGTTCCAGCGGTACCGGGTGCACCGAGCCGCCGACGACATCGATACCTTCGATCCAGGCAATTGTCCTTTGCCGCCATTTCGCGCGCCACTCCGAAACCACGAGGTTTTCGAAAAGGCCTTCGGCAACTTCGAGTTGCTCGGCAGTCGCCAGAAAGGTCCGCTCGGCCGGAATGGTCTCGGCGAAATAACGCTCGAGCGACTCCATCAGCGCACCGACTGCCGCCTCCGCCCTGGACAGACCCCGTCCGAGGGACGTGACCTCTGAAAGCGCGGCAGGGCGCACAGCCTGCATCACCGGCAGGCCGATCCGGTCGAGCCCCGTCAGATCGCCGAGGCGGGTGATGCGCGCGCGGCGGCAGAGTGGCGGCAGGGCGGCGAGACAGCGCTCCAGGCTCCCCTCAACCGGGCGATCCGAAAAGGACGCCTTGCGCGCGGAAACGATCGAGGCATGGAGATCAGCGAGAGCCGCGCGTGCGCCGTCATTCGATTTCGCACCGTTTCGTTCAGCGCCCGATGACAATGCCGAGCTCCCGCATCGAATGTCTCGCTCGCCTGATGAGCGCCGTCGCCCCCTGGCTTTCCGCGATCTCAACTGCGCAGCGCAGGTCTGCGGCGACGGCATCCTTACACTCGCCTGCCCGCGCCCGCAGAATTGCGCGGCATCGGTGCAACTCCGCCAGCCAATAGGCGTGGCCGCTTTCCTCGCCCCGGCCGATCGCTTCGTTAACGACGTCGATCGCCGGTTCGATCTTGCCGGCCAGACCCAGCAAGGTAGCATGCATGCAGAGATAGATCGGCAGATCGGCCACCGCCCCAAGTTCGCGCAGAAGCGACAGACCGTTTTGAAATGTCGCATGACCGCTCGCAAGGCTCGTGCGATGGGCCTCGGCCCACCCGCTGAAGAGAAGCGACAGGCCGGACAGGGACTGCATCCTGTGCCGCTTGGCGAAATCCGCCATTCGCGCCGAAACCTCGGCGAGGCGTTCGAAATCGTCCCGATAAAAGGCAGAGACCGCTTCGGTATCCAGGGAGTGTGCCTTGCTGTGCGCATGCGCGATCCGGTCGGTGAAAGCGATCATTCTCGAGAGCGCCGCGTCCGAGGCTTTCGTGCGTCCCGTGAGCCACAGGGAAAGTGCGAGTTGGCCAAGGCCGCAGACCTTCGCATCATGCCCGCCGAACTCCGTCCGGCTCTCTTTGGCGCGCTTCTCATCATAGAGCGCAAGACCGGCCTTGATCGCATCCTGCGTTTCTCTGTGGCGGCCGAGATTGAAATCGATCGCCCAGATGCAATGATTGACCTGAAGCTGGATTTCCGGCTCGTTGGCCTTCGACAGCATAGACCGAACCTCCAGGGCACGGTCGTGCATGACACGGAAGTCCTGTCCTGTGAGCCACCAACCCCAATATGTCGGAAACCATTGGGACTGCTCGGACAACGGTCTTCTCCGGGCGATCTCCACTGCGTCTTCATAAAGCCTGCGCGCGGGTTCTGAACTCAGGCCGACCGTTCCTATCAAAATCGGCCCGAGGGCCGTAAACGCCGCAAGCTTCAGAGGTTCGGCAGTGTCGCTCTCGCTCAATCGGCCGCAGAGATCCAGGGCATGCTCCAGAAATTGCCTCGCCTCTATCATTGCGGATCGGCTCGAACTCTCCTTTCCCGCGGCGATGAACAAGGGGACAGCCTCTTCGACAAGTCCCGCCCTTTCCGCATGCTCGGCAAGGGCGCCGGTATCGATCCAGGCGGCCATGCCACGATTTTGGTTGACCGCTGTGAAGAGCCGCCGATGCAGCACCTGCCGCTGTTTGCGCAGCACGGCGTTGTAGATCGTCTCCTGGATCAATGTATGCCGGAAGCCATAGGCGGTCCGCCCCGGCACCCTCATCCGCGTCAGGAATCCCGTCTCGCAGAGAGTATCGGCTGCGTTCGCAAGCGCGCTCTTGCCGAAATCCGGCAAAAGAGCCCGAAGCAGCGGCAGCGTCACCTGCGTGCCCGCGACTGCCGCCGCGCGCGCGACCTCCCTGGCCGTACCCAATTGCTGCAGGCGGGATTCCAATATCGACTCGAACGCCGACACATGCGACGGGTTGGCGCTCTCCGAAAGGCGCATGGTGTCGGGCTCGACATTTTGCGACACCCATTGACAGATCTCCTCGATGAAGAGCGGAACGCCGCCGGATATCCGCTCGGTCGCGTCGAAGAGATCGGGAAGCAGCGCCAGGCGGTGCTCCGGCCATTTTGCCTTTATCGCCAGCCTGGTTTCATCCGAATCGAGCGGCCGCAACGCAAGCCGCGTCGGGTTGGCGGCGTCGAGCCATTCCGAAGCATGGGAAGGACGGGACGTAGTAACGAGCAAGACGGGGAATTTTGCAATGATCCTTGCAGCTTCGCCAAGCAGGTCACGGGATGTCGGGTCGATCCAGTGGACGTCTTCGACAGCCACCACCGCCGGCCCGCGTCGGCACACGGCTTGCAATGCACGGAGCATGGCGCGATGAGCCTTCTCGCGGATCGCTTTCGGATCTTCGTTCGACTGCAGACGGCTACCCTGCGCCCCAAGCAGGTAGGAGAAGACATCGACGACCTCCGCGTCCCTGATACCGTTGCGTTCGAACAGCGCCGCCACGGCGGCGGCCGTCGGGCCCATCTGCCCTCCGCTTCCCGACACCGACTCCGGGATATTGTTCAAGAGCGGATGAAGCGTCGAGCGGAAACCGCCGGGCAGGCACTGGAAGAAGAGAAGCCTGGAACGCTCCGCGCGCGTCCGTCTGCGAACCTCCCTGAGAAGACGCGATTTGCCGATGCCGGCGTCCCCCTCGATCAGGACCACGGAGCCTTGTCCCGCAAGAACGCCATCCCAGAGCTGCCCGATGGTCTTCAGTTCGTCCTCACGGTTGATCAGCGGCCCGCCCATCCGTCCGAAGGCATAGAAGCGGTCCACCCCTACCTTGTGGCCGAGCGCGCGCCACACCTTCTCAGGCGCTGCAAAGCCCTTGAGCTCCTTGCTGCCCTCAAACACGAAGGCATAGGATCTGCCTGCAAGATGGCGTGTTTCCTCGGAGACCAGAACGCTGTTCGGCACGGTGATGGCCTGCAGCCGGGCAGCCATGGCAAGGGCCGCGCCTGTGACCGGTTCGCGAGTCCAGCCTTCTGGGGCCCCTTCGCGGACGAGGGCAACGGACGTGGCGATGCCCACGCGGACCTGCAGATCGTCCTGTCCTGCCTCGCGGCCGACGCGCATGCAGGCCTCTACGATCCCGAGCCCCGCGCGGATTGCGAGCGAAGCGGCGTCCTTGGCCTCGAGTTCGATCGGGAAGAGCGCAACACCGCCGTCGCCGGCCTCGTGCTGCATCACGCCGGAATGCGATGCGATCGCTTGCTTCGCGGCAAGCTGAAAGGCGGACATCAGTTCCTGGTAATCCTCGATATCCATCACGTGCATCAGATCGGTCGACCCGACCAGATCATAGCAAAGCGCCGTGACGATGCGCCGCTCGCCGCCACGCACGGAAGAGCCGCCCGGGCGCTTCTCACGCTCGGCCGCTCGTCGTGGTGTTTTGGTCCGGCTCTCGCGCAGCATGCACCACTCCCGCATTCGCCAGCCAGGCCCGCTCAGACGCGCGGCGCTGCCTATGGGCGACCCATCTGTCTCGCATTTTTCCGACGTGATCCCGGCCTGACGTGCGGAAAATATCACCCCTGACTGCACGCGGTGTCGGGACCGACTCGGGGAAGGCTGATTGCCCGTCAGGGCAATGTCAATCGGCGGGCAGTTGCAAAATGCGCAACCGGGCAACCTTTTCCCTTCGATGAGCGTTAAGTCGCGCCTTCCTGTGCTGCAACGACAACGCCGTAATCGCAGGCGGTACTGGATTGCCGCGCGGTTTGAGCGCAACCTTGAAAAGCAAGACGGCGCAGGCACCCGGCGCCTGGAGCACGATTTTTCGTCAGATCTGCATCAGGAGACGATCGATGACCCGCACTCCCGCCAAATACTGCGATCTCGTTATGAAGGGCGGCATCACCAGCGGTATCGTCTACCCGAACGCCGCTCTGGCGCTTGCACGGGACTACCGGTTCAAGAATATCGGCGGCACGTCTGCCGGGGCGATCGCCGCTGCGGCTTGTGCGGCGGCTGCGGTCGGAGATCGGCGGAAGCAGATGAAGGCGACGATCGCTCAACCGGAGGAGAACGTCGGTTTCGAAGGTCTTGCGAAGGCATCGGCGAAACTCGCCTCGCCCGGCTTCATCAACGGCCTCCTCCAGCCTGCGGCCGGCGCAACGCAGGCATTCCGTTTGCTCGTCACACTCGCCGGCAACACCGGCGTTCTTCGCAAAGGCCTTGCGCTTCTTGGAAGCGTCGTGCTCATCGCGCCCGTCGAAACGCTGCTGCTGCTCGCGGCACTCACGGGTCTTGCCTATGCTGTGGGGGGGCAAACCGGCATGATGGCGGCGGCTCTGCCGGCTGCGATCTGTGCCTATCTGGGAGGGGCGGTGTTCTCGGTACTGCGCATCGCTCGTGTCCTGCGCCGCAATCTGATGGGCCTCTGTACCGGCACGGCACCGGATCGGCCCGCGCGCGGACCGAGGATGGTCTTGACCGATTGGCTCCACGAAACCCTGCAGGCATTGTCCGGCAAGGCCACGGGCCAGCCCCTCACCTTCGGCGATCTTTGGACGGCGGAGCGCTACCCCGGCGAACCGGGCTCCGACCGGGCCGTCACCCTGAAGATGATCACGACTGGCATATCGCACCAGGAGCCGCGCAGCCTGCCGTTCGAAAGCGCGCTTTTCTGGTTCCGGCGCAAGGAATTCGAAGCGCTTTTTCCGAAAATCGTCGTCGACTGGTTGGTAGAGAAGGCCGGGGAGCCGGTCACCGTGGCGGGTGAGGATTACTATCTGCTCCCGCATGGCGCCGACATGCCGGTCCTCGTCGCAACACGCATGAGCCTCAGCTTCCCCCTCCTGATCAGCGCCGTGCCGCTGCATGAGCCGGCCCGCCGCGAAAGCCCGCCAGGATTCGCCGGAGAAAACGAAGCCGAAGATACGACTTCGGACGAGGACGAACAGAAGACCGTGTTGGACAGCACGGAAGCTTTGACCACCGGCGGCAAGAAACGCAGGGCCAGGCCCGCCGCGTTCCGGATCTGCTGGTTCTCCGACGGCGGCATCAGCAGCAACTTCCCGATCCACCTCTTCGACAGGGCACTGCCGCGATGGCCCACCTTCGCCATCAATCTCGTTTATCCGGAGACCTCCGATACCGGCTCGCGGCCGGAGGTCTTCCTGCCGGAGAACAACCGGCAAGGATGGCAGCGGCACTATCAGCCGATTGCACGCAAGTCGGCAGTGCACGAACTCTGCGCCTTCGTCTTTGCGATTGTCGCAACCATGCAGAATTGGCGCGATCTCCTCCAGTCACGCGCGCCCGGGCATCGCGAACGCATCGTCCATGTCTCGTTGAGTCCGCAGGAAGGTGGCCTGAACCTCGCCATGTCGAAAGAGGTCCTCGCGGCCGTCTCGAAAAAAGGCACGGCCGCCGGCGAGGCATTCGCCCGGTTTTCCTTCGAGAACCATTACTGGATCCGCTGGCGCAATCTCGCCTCGGCACTCCAGCGCTACACCATCGATATTGCCGCGAGCGACGCCTACCGACCGAAGATCCCCGACTACGAGCCCGCCTACGCGCTCGCCCGCGACCCTGCGTCGAAGCCGCCCTCTTACCGCTTCGCAAGCAAGGCGGAGCGCGAAGAGGCGGTGCACCTTCTCGAAGATCTTATCGGTGAGGGAAAGAAATGGGGCGATGACGGGCCTGACCTGACGAAGACCGCCCCGCGGCCGCTGCCGCAATTGCAGATCGCACCGACTTATTAGCGAAAGATGGCGGAGGCAAACCACTGGGGCATGAAGGAAGGCCGAGCCTTTACCGCACGATCGTCAACCGCTCGGCCGCGCGTGTGATCGCCGTGTAGAGCCAGCGTTCGCGCGTATCGCGGAAAGCCCAGCTCTCGTCGAAAAGCACGACGTTGTTCCATTGCGAGCCCTGGGCCTTGTGCACGGTGAGCGCGTAGCCGTAATCGAACTCGTCGTAACGCTTGCGCGTGGACCAGGGGATTTCGCCCTCGACGTCCTCGAAAGCCGCCTTCAGGAGCTTGATCTTGGCGGCGCCGCGATCCATGTCGTCGTCTTCCGGGCGGATCATCAGATTGATCCCTGGCTTGACCGTCTCCTTTGACGAGCTCATCACCTGCCAGAGCGAACCGTTGAGCAGCCCCTTGGCCGGATCGTTGCGAAGGCACACGAGCTTGTCGCCGGACTGCGGATATTCGCTGGTAAAGCCTTTCAGTTCGCGAAGCCGCTGGTTATAGCGCCGCCGTGTCCTGTTGGTCCCCACCAATACCTGGTCGGCTTCCAGCACCAGAGGCTGTGTCACCTGCCCCTTGGAGATGACCTGGGCGGTGCCGTAGTCGCCGTGCATGATCTCCTTGCCCTCGCGCACCTGCATGGCGAGCTGGATAATAGGATTGTCCCTCGCCTGGCGGTGGATATCCGTCAGGAGAAAATCCGGTTCGTGATTGGTGAAGTAGCCGCCGCCGGAAACCGGCGGCAATTGTCCGGGGTCGCCAAGAACCAGGATCGGCGTGCCGAAGCTCATCAGATCCTTGCCGAGCGCTTCGTCCACCATCGAGCATTCGTCGACGATGATCAGCGCCGCTTTCGCGACAGGGCTCTGGCGATTGATGGCGAACATCGGCGCGATCGAGGTCTTGCCGGTCTCCTCGTCCTCCACTTCCTCCTCGCCGCGCGGTCGGTAGATCAGCGAGTGGATCGTCTTGGCGTTCGTGGCCCCCTTGGAGCGCAGCACCTGCGCGGCCTTGCCGGTGAAGGCGGCGAACACCACCTCGCCATCGACATTTTCTGCAAAATGGCGGGCGAGCGTCGTCTTGCCGGTGCCGGCATAGCCGAACAGCCGGAAGAGCTGAGAACGGCCTCCCTTCAACCACTGCGAAACGGCCTTCAGGGCCTCATCCTGTTGCGGAGCGAACTGCATGACCTTGAGTGTCAGGATTCGGCCGCCCGGCGCAAGTGCGGATTTGGCCGCCAGCCGAGCAAGCTCGTGAGTCGCTGCTATGCGGCCGCCGTCGCGTGCGCAATCACCGACTATGTGGACAACCATCGGCAAAACGGCCGTGGCACAGTTTTTTGCACTGCACCTTGAATCGGGGCGGCCGATCCTGCTACCAACGGTGCGCTGCATACAGTGTGCAGGCAGCCGCGCCGCCCGCCGGAGAATGACCTTGAAGCCGGAACAGCCCTCAACCCCGATGCTGACCCAGAACGGCGGACTGGGACGTCTGTCCGCCGTTTGGCAGTGGTGCCTGCTGGCCCTGCTCTCCGCCGTCTTGGCCGGCGTCCTCGAAATGATCGGAATTCCCGCGGGTCTGCTGATGGGGCCGATGATCGCCGGTGCGCTCGTCGGCATGAATGGCGGAACGATCCGGCTGCCGCGACAGCTCTTCTTTTGCGTTCAGGTCGTGCTGGCGATGATGATCGCCGCTTCGATGAGCCCCGATCTCCTCGTGACCTTTTCCGGCAATTGGCTCCTCTTTCTCGCCATCATTCTGTCGGTGATCGGCGTCAGCACGCTCTGCGGCTGGACGATCACCCGGATGGGTATCCTGCCGGGCACGACTGCGATCTGGGGCTCGTCGGCAGGCGCCGCCTCGACGATGCTCCTGATGGCCGATGCCTACGGTGCGGACGCCCGGCTCGTCGCCTTCATGCAATATCTGCGCGTCGTCTTCGTTGCCAGCACTGCGACCATCGTGTCGCATCTCTGGGTGAGCGGCGTCGAAGCCGAAACGGCAATCCACTGGTTTGCCCCGATTGCCGGTCTGCCTTTCTTCATGACGCTCGCCGTCGGAATCGCGGGCGGCTTCCTTGGCAAGATATTGCGTGTGCCGGCCGGCGCCTTCCTCGTGCCCTTTGCCGTCGGTTCGGCCCTCAACATCACCGGAACGCTTACGATCGAACTGCCGCAATGGCTGCTGGCGCTCTCTTTCGCGTTGCTCGGCTGGAATATCGGCCTCGGCTTCACGCGGGCAATTCTGGCGCACGCCCGCCGCGCCCTGATGCCGACGATCGTCTCCATCGTCGTGCTGATATCCTTTTCCGGCCTTCTTGCGCTGTTGCTCATCAAGGTCGCCGGCATCGATCCGCTGACCGCCTATCTCGCGACCAGCCCCGGCGGACTCGATTCGATCGCGGTCATCGCCGCCTCCAGCAATGTCGATCTTCCTTTCGTGATGGCCTTGCAGACCGCCCGTCTGCTCGTAATCACGCTGGTCGGCCCCGCGCTCGCCCGCTTCGTCGCCGACCGGGCGTGAGTGAATTCAAGCGGCGGCTCTTACGTCACCCGCGCCGGAATAAATCCATAGCCCTCCGTGTCTTATCCTCGAGCCCGCACGTGCGCGCGGTTCTGCGTTGAAGATATGTTGAGAGGAAACGACCATGAGAACGCTTGCGTTGACCATCGCCATTTCGCTTGCCACGGCCGCCGCCGCCTTCGCCGCTCCGCCGGTGAAAACGGTCGAATCGGAAAAAGGCCCCGTGCTCGCCGCTGAAAACGGAATGACGCTCTACACCTACAAGGACGACCAGAAAGGCGTCTCCGCCTGCTATGATGCCTGCGCCAAGAATTGGCCGCCCTTCATGGTGGAAGGCGACGCAGCAGCCGAGGGTGCCTATTCGATCGTTGAGCGAAAGGACGGCACCAGGCAATGGGCGAAGGACGGGATGCCGCTTTATTTCTGGGTAAAGGACAAGAAGATGGGTGACGTTACCGGCGATGGCGTGAAGGGCGAATGGGATGTCGCACGGCCCTGACGGTCCGGAAACAGGGGCGCGGGCCGATCCCGCCCCCCCTGATGCTTTCGAGGAAGAGGTCCTGGAGTTGATGCCGGCGCTCAGGCGCTATTCGCGCAGCCTCGCCCACTCCGATCCCGACGGCGAAGATCTGTTGCAGGACTGCGTCGAGAAAGTGCTCGCAAGACGTGAACAATGGCGGGGCGTGAACCTGCGCGCCTGGGCCTTCACCATCATGACCAATCTTTTCCGCAACGGCCACCGCCGCCGCGCCCAGCATCCGGAAGTGGAGTTCGACGAGGCACTCGGCCTTCGTGCGGAGGAGAACGATGCGGATCCCCTGGAGCGGCAACGCCTGATGCGCGGGCTCGAGCGGCTCTCGGCCGACAATCGCGCCGTCTTGATGCTCGTTGTCATAGAGGGTTATCGCTACCAGGACGTGGCCGACATGATGGAAATCCCGATCGGGACCGTGATGTCCCGCCTGTCGCGAGCCCGCCGCCAGCTTGCCGAAGCGATGAAGGACGATAACGTGATCGCCCTGCGGAGACCGAAATGACCGACGAATTCGAAACCGTCTCCGAAGACGAACTGCACGCCTATGTGGACGGCCAATTGAGCCCACCGGAACGTGAACGCGTCGAGTCCTGGTTGGAAAGGCACCCGGCAAGGGCCGAGGAGGTGCGCCAGTGGCAGACCCAGGCGGCGGCACTGAAACAAAATTTCGCCTCCTATGCGCGCAACGGCGAAAACGACCGAGCGCTGATAATGGCCCGCCGCACGGCAGGAGGCACCGGTTCCGCATCGCCCGCGCTCAGGCTGCGGCGCCTCGCCGCCGGCTTTCTGATCTTCGCTGCAGGCGCGCTCGCCGGCGCCTACGCACGCGATCTCATCGTCCCGCAATCGCAATTGGCTGCGGCGGCCTCCGAGGCTCTCCCCCGGCAGGCGCAGTCGGCTTTCCTGATCTATGCCAGCGAAGTGCGCCACCCCGTGGAGGTCGGCGCCGGCGAGCGGGATCATCTCGCCACATGGCTTGGCAAGCGTCTCGACTATGCGCTGAAAATCCCCGATCTTTCATCGCTCGGCTTCTCGCTCGTCGGAGGACGGCTCATCCCGGTCAATGGCAAGGCAGGCGCGATGCTGATGTATGAAGACGGGACCGGCGGGAGGCTGACGGTGCTTCTCGGCCGCAACCCCGAAAACCGCGAAACGAGCTTCCGGATCGCCAGCCACGGAAATGTCGAGACCTTCTACTGGATCGACGGCGAAATCGGCTATGCCGTAACCGGCGAAGTGCCGCGCGAACTGCTGCAGAAGATTGCCGACGAATGTTATCGCCAATTCGAGGGGTCAGAGCGCTCTTGATGGAACGGCGGGCGAGGCCTCAACGCAGAGGATCGTTCGCGAGCGCAATTGGGGTTCCGTGCGGCGTCGCTTCCGCTGCGCGCTGCCAGCTGGTGACCAGCGCTTCCAGTTCGGGGCCGGAGGCGATGGAGAGTTCCGTTACCAGACGGCTCAGCGCCGCAACCCAGCAATCGTAATAGTCGCTGCCGTCCGCCCTGCGGCCGGGCTTGTAGAGCTCGGCCGAAAGCGCTTCCGCCCATTCGCTCCATGAAAACACGCCCTGCTCATGAAGCCGCACGGTCATGGCGAAGGCGACCGCCTGCCAGGGCTCGGCAAAGACGGGATCGCCCTCGCGCGATCTCGGCAATTCCGCCGAAGCCAGAAGCGGGGAACGGGGAAGAGCAGGCGTCGAACTAAGCGTGTTCAAGATAGCTCTCCCAGGCATCGATGGAGACGGCAAGCGTCGGGTCCGCGCCCTCACCCCAGATCTCGCTGGCATCGAAGACCACCGTGTAGAGCCATTGCGGGTTCTCGCCCTTGCCGTGGGCGTTGTCGTCCGGGAAGACGAAGCTGCCCTGCACAGCCTCCACCATGCCTGTCCTGGCGCGGGCGTAGCGCGGCAGGCGCGTATGGCTCTCCGGATTGAAGTTCTTCGTACGCACTCTGTCGCCGGCGGCAAAACGCGGCCGCGCTTCAACCGGCCGGTCGCATGGCCCGCCCTTGGCGAGCACGCCGGCCACCATGTCCGCTGTGAGCACCTGTTTCGGCTCGCGCCCCTTGTCGAGCATATGGCCGGCTTCGAGCTCAGCCTGCGTCACGAAGCCATGGCGCTTGAGAAGCCTTTCCAGCGCCCGTGTCCAGATTTCATAATAGCTTGCCGAAAGATAGGTAGCCGGGGGCAGGCTTTCGCGCGCGTGCCGGCTTTCGTCCAGCGTCCAGGCACCGAAAGCACCACAGGAAAGCGTGATGCCGAGCGCCCGTTTCTCCCACTCGGCATGGAAAACGGGCTCATTGCGTTCCGGAGCGATCGGGCCCATGCCATGCTGGCCGCCGAGATCATGCGGGCCGTTCATCGCACACCCTCCGGCGAAAGGGCGAGCCCTGTGCCGATCATGGAATCGCGCGTCACGAGCTCTGCCAGAGCGTCCTCGCCGAAGCCGTCGGTCCCCTCCGGCCGCTCCGGCACGACGAGGTAACGCAGCTCGGCGGTCGAATCCCAGACACGGACCTTCTTTTCCGGCGACAGCTCGAGCCCGAATTCGGCAAGCACGCCGCGGGGATCGATGACGGCGCGCGAACGATAGGGCGCCGCCTTGTACCAGACCGGCGGCAGCCCCAGCACTGCCCAGGGATAGCAGGAGCACAGCGTGCAGACGATGAGGTTGTGCGTTTCGGGCGTGTTGAACACAGCGCGCATGTGCTCGCCCTGGCGCCCGGTGAAACCGAGGCTGGCGATCGCCGCGGTCGCGTCGCGTCTTAGCCAATCGGCAAAATCGGCATCGCTCCAGGCCTTGGCCACGACGCGCGCGCCGTTTCGCGGTCCCACCTTCGTCTCGTACGCGTCGACGATCGCGTCGATCGCCGCAGGATCGATCAAACCCTTTTCCGTCAGCACCGTCTCCAGCGCTTTTACCCGGGCTTCCATGTCGGTCAGATGGTTGTCGTGGTGATGACCGTGGTCGTCGCCATGCCCATGATGATGCTCGGACATTCCTGGCTCCTAAACCGAAAGGATGCTGATCTTAATGCATTAACCCTCAAACGTCGCGTATCGGCCGACTACCTGAGCATCGGCCAAAGGCTGACGACGAGCAAGACGGCCATGGTGATGTTGAACCATTTGAGCCGCGCCGGTTCCAAGAGCCATTGCCTGAGGGCCGAGCCGAAACCCGCCCAGGTCGAGACGCTCGGCACATTGACCAGCGCGAAGACGAGGCCGACGACGAGCACGCTCATGAGATAGCTGTCGCTGCTCGTATAGGTGGCCATGGCCGAAACCGCCATTACCCAGGCCTTCGGATTGACCCATTGGAAAGCAGCCGCCTGCAGGAAGGTCATCGGCACCGCATTCGCCTTTCCTTCGCCGAGCGAGCGAGACGTGCCGATCTTCCAGGCGATCCACACGAGATAGGCGCCTCCGGCAAACTTCAGGGCCGTATAGAGGAGCGGCACGGAATGAAGCAGCGCGCCGAGACCGAGCCCCACGGCAATGAGAAGAACGAAAAAGCCGATACCGATCCCCAGCATATGCGGAATCGTGCGCACGAAACCGAAGTTCACGCCCGAGGCGAACAGCATCATGTTGTTCGGTCCGGGCGTGATCGATGTCGTGAAGGCAAACAGGAACAGCGCCAGAAGCGTATCCAGTTGCATGAGTTCCTCCGAAAGTCGCGGGTCTACCGAGGGCGCCGCCCAAACCTCGGATTCGCGTCGAGTAATCCTCCCGGGCGGCGGTCCTACAGCGCCGCGCGTCCTATCAGACGCGCAAAGGTCGCTGTAGCAGTGGGTCAAGCTAACTGACCCAAATGCAACCGCCACCCAAATCTTGTCACGGTGACAAACCGAAAGCCGGGGCTGCTGCGCCGGCTTGACCCCTGACCTCTTCCATGGGATAGCCACGCTCATGCGTGAACATGACACCCACATTGTCGCCCGCTTCGCCGGCATCCCAACAGGCGGGATGCAGGGGCTTCACACACGCTGACAACAGCGCCGCGCGTCTATTGCACGCGCAAGCACGCGTAACCCCGCAGCCTCGCCCAAGCGGACGGGGCTTTCTTCTACTGCATGTTTCCTTTGATCGTATTCGATTAAAGGACAAAAACATGCAGCAGATCAAAGTGCTACAGCGACCTTTGCGCGTCTGATAAGACGCGCGGCGCTGAAGTTGAGGCGCCCGTCCCATCGGCATCATGGATGATGGAAAATGGCACAGAACGTTTACGACAAACCCGAATTCTTCACCGGCTACAGTCAACTCGGGCGTTCCCTGCATGGACTCGCCGGCGCTGCCGAATGGCCGGCAATCCGCGAAATGCTGCCCGATCTCAGGGACTTGCGCGTCCTGGATCTCGGCTGCGGCTTCGGCTGGTTCGCCCGCTGGGCGCGGGAGAACGGCGCGGCTCATGTCCTTGGCCTCGACCTCTCCGAGAAAATGATCGCACGCGCGCGGCAAGAGACGGAGGATCCTTCGGTCGAGTATCGAATCGCCGATCTCGATCACTTGGTTTTGCCCGAAGCGAGTTTCGACTTAGCCTATAGCTCGCTCGCCTTCCATTACATCGAAGACTTCGACCGGCTGGTGCGAACGATCCATGGAAGTCTCCTGCCCGGATCGCATTTCGTCTTCACCATCGAACATCCGGTCTACATGGCTCCGACAAACGCTGGCTGGTCCACGGACGCCGAGGGCCGCCGCATCTGGCCGCTCGATCGCTACTCGGTCGAAGGAAAACGTGTCACCGACTGGCTCGCCAAGGGCGTCGTCAAGTATCACCGTACGCTCGGCACGACATTGAACACCCTGATTGCAGCCGGTTTCGCGATCCGCCGCGTTCAGGAGTGGAGCCCGACCGCCGATGAGATCGCCCGCAATCCGGACCTCGCGGAAGAGGTCGACCGGCCGATGATGCTGCTCGTTGCCGCACAAAGGTAGGCGTCGGCTGCGCGGGATGTGCGAATAGTGTTTGCCATCCCTTCGCGCCGCCCTATCGGGTAGGGCAGGCGCCCAATTTCAAGAAACATGCCGTAAGGTCCGGCTACTTTCGCTTCTGCGCCTTGCCCTTCTTGGCGGGAGCGGCAACTGGATTTGCCGCCTCCTCGGCCTCTTTCTCCAGCCGCATCTGTTTGAGGCGCGCCGTCTTCTTCACACGCGCAGCAGCCTCCTGCTCGATAATGGCGCGTGACGCAAGTGTGGCCTGATCCGCGCGATCCGCAGGGTTCTTCTTCTCGGCCTTGAAAATTCGGTTGCCGACGTCCTTCATGCGAGATCCTCCATCAAATTTCAGCCACAAAAAAGGCCGGGACAGGCCCGACCTTCCTCATCATCTCAACCCGCCGCGCCAGTACATCCGTGGTCACGGGCGGGGAGACAATAATGTCATGAAGTGCCGTGTTAGGGCACAAACGCGCGATCCGTTCAGAGAGCGCGAAGGTTGTCCGCCGAGGTCTTGCCCGAGCGCCGATCCTGCGTCAGCTCGAAGCTTACCTTCTGCCCGTCTTTCAGCGTGGACAGGCCGGCGCGTTCAACCGCCGAAATATGGACGAACACGTCAGCGGCGCCGTCATCTGGCTGGATGAAACCGAAGCCCTTGGTGCTGTTGAACCACTTTACCGTTCCAGAAGCCACGTCGATGTCCTTTCAATAGCCATGGAAAACCGCCACCGCATAAAAACGGTGTATCAAAACCGATGTTGTCAGGATTTTCGTGACGATGCGCCTTGGCGCAGAAACAAATATCGTCGATCAATATCGATACCGAGCTATGTAGGTCATCATTGTGTTTCTTACAAGGCACAATTTCATTTTCTTTAGAGAGAAGACTATCGGCGCGACCGCAGGCGGCGGGCCGAGGGCCGCAATGCTGCGATTAGCTTGTGGACTTTCCCCCAATGGGCCTTAAATCTCGGCACTGGAGCAACTCTCAGGACAATCCCCTATGCACGATCCGATCCCGACCATCGCTTTTCCGGACGGCCGAAAGGTTCCCGCGCTCGGCCAGGGGACATGGCGGATGGGCGAAGACCGCGCGAAGGCCGCCGACGAAGTCCGCAGCCTGCAGACCGGGCTCGATCTCGGCATGACTCTGATCGACACGGCAGAGATGTACGGCGACGGCGCTGCCGAACGTATCGTGGGAGAAGCGATCCAGGGTCGGCGCGACGAGGCATTCGTCGTCAGCAAGGTGCTGCCCTCCAACGCCAGCCGGGCGGGTACGGTTACCGCCTGCGAACGCAGCCTGCTCAATCTCGGCATCGACTGCGTCGATCTTTACCTTCTGCACTGGCGCGGCGGCTATCCGCTCGCCGAGATCGTCGCCGCCTTCGAAGAGCTGAAGAAGGCAGGCAAGATCCGAGCCTGGGGCGTCTCCAACTTCGACGTCGACGACATGGAGGAGCTGTCGGCCGTGCCTGACGGCGGCAATGTAGCGGCCAATCAGGTGCTCTACAATCTCGCCCGCCGCGGCATCGAATTCGACCTGCTGCCCCGGTGCCGCGATCACGGCGTGCCGGTCATGGCCTATTCACCGCTCGACGAGGGCCGCCTTCTGCATGATGCCGATCTGATTCACATCGCCAAGGCGCATCAGGCTACGCCCGCTCAGGTGGCACTCGCCTTTTTGAAGACGCGCTCCGGCGTCATCTCGATTCCGAAGACCGGTTCCCCCGAACGCGCCCGCGAAAACCGCGACGCGATGGACATCCATCTGACCACGGAAAATCTCGCCGAGCTCGACCGTCACTTCCCGCCGCCGCGGAGGAAGACGCGGCTGGAGGTGATTTGATGAGCGCCCCGGTCGCCCCTCATCCGCCTGCCGGCGCATTCTCCCCGCAAGCGGGGCGAAGGGACAAGCGGCACCGCCTGACCCTACTGAAACGTTGCCCGGACGCACACGCGAGGCACGTCCCCTCTCCCCGCCTGCGGGGAGAGGGTTAGGGTGAGGGGCAATCAGGCCGAATCCTCCTCGCTTCTTTACATCCCCTGGGGCCCGCGGTTCATCGCGGCGATGCCGGTGCGGCAGACTTCGATCAGCCCGAGCGGCTTCATGATGGCGATGAACTGCTCGATCTTGGAAGGCTTGCCGGTGATCTCGAAGACGAAGTGATCGATGTTGGCGTCGATGACCGAGGCGCGGAAGGCATCGGCGAGTCTGAGCGCCTCTACCCGATGTTCGCCCGAGCCGTGGACCTTGACGAGCGCCAGTTCACGCTCGATCGGCCGCTCATGGCCTAGACCGGCGGCGCGCACTGTGAGATCAACGACCCGATGCACCGGCACCAGGCGTTCAAGCTGGTTCTTGATCTGCTCGAGCACGTGCGGCGTGCCACGGGTCACGATGGTGATGCGCGAGAGATGCGCCTCATGCTCCGTCTCGGAGACCGTCAGGCTCTCGATATTGTAACCGCGGCCGGAGAAAAGGCCGATGACGCGGGCGAGCACGCCCGGCTCGTTGTCGACCAGAACGGAAAGCGTGTGGGTTTCCGCAAGCTCCGTTTCCTTGGCGATGAAGTAGGCGGAGCCCGTCGGCTGAAGATGTGCGTTCATTTTCCTGTTCCTACCCTTGTCCTCAAACGAGCTGGCGGCCCTTGGCATCGATGGCATTGGCGACCGCCTCGTCCGTCGCTTCGTCGGGGAGCAGCATTTCGTTATGCGCCTTGCCCGAAGGGATCATCGGGAAGCAGTTGGCGAGATTGGCGACACGGCAGTCGAAGATGACCGGAGCCGGAGTGTCGATCATCTGCCGGATCGCATCGTCGAGCTCTCCCGGCTTTTCGCAACGGATGCCGACGCCGCCATAGGCCTCGGCGAGCTTGACGAAGTCGGGCATCGCCTCGGTGTAGGAATGCGACAGGCGGTTGCCGTGCAGCAGCTGCTGCCACTGCCGGACCATGCCCATATATTGGTTGTTCAGGATGAAGATCTTGACCGGCAGGCCGTACTGAACCGCACACGACATTTCCTGGATGCACATCTGGATCGAGGCGTCGCCGGCGATGTCGATGACGAGGCTCTCCGGATGCGCAACCTGGACGCCGACCGCGGCCGGGAATCCGTAGCCCATGGTGCCGAGGCCGCCCGAGGTCATCCAGCGGTTCGGCTCTTCAAAGCCGAAGAACTGCGCGGCCCACATCTGATGCTGGCCGACTTCGGTGGTGATGTAGGTGTCGCGGTCCTTGGTGAGCTCGTAGAGCCGCTGGATCGCATATTGCGGCATGATCACGTCGGCGCTCGGCGTATAGGCCAGCGAATTGCGCGCCCGCCACCTGGAGATCGCCTTCCACCAGTCGCCAAGCCGCGTCTGGTCGACCGTCTTTGCAGCAGCACGCCACAGACGAACCATATCCTCGAGAACAGCGGCAACGTCGCCGATGATCGGAACGTCGACGCGGACGTTCTTGTTGATCGAGGATGGGTCGATATCGATATGAATCTTCTTCGAGTTGGGCGAGAAGGCATTGAGCCGGCCCGTGATCCGGTCGTCGAAGCGCGCCCCGATGCAGATCATGACGTCGCAATCATGCATCGCCAGGTTGGCTTCGTAGGTCCCGTGCATGCCGAGCATGCCGAGCCAGTTCTTGCCGGAGGCAGGATAGGCGCCCAAGCCCATCAGCGTCGAGGTGATCGGGAAGTCGGTAAGTTCTACCAGTTCGCGCAGGAAATGTGCGGCCTGCGGCCCGGAATTGATGACGCCGCCGCCCGAATAGATGACCGGCTGGCGCGCCGTTTTCATGAGCGCGACCGCCTCCTCGATCTTCTTCAGGTCACCTTGGGTCTTCGGCTGGTAGCTCTTCTGCGTCGGAACGGCCGAGGGAGGCGTATAGGTACCGGTTGCGAATTGGACGTCCTTCGGAATGTCGACGACGACCGGACCCGGGCGGCCCGACTGAGCGACGCGGAAAGCCTCGTGGATTACGCGGGCGAGCTCGTTGACGTCCCTGACCAGCCAGTTGTGCTTGGTGCAGGGCCGCGTGATGCCGATCGTGTCGCATTCCTGGAAGGCGTCCGAGCCGATCAGCGACGTCGGTACCTGGCCCGAGATGCAGACGAGCGGGATCGAGTCCATCAGCGCGTCCTGCAGCGGCGTAACCGCATTGGTCGCTCCCGGGCCTGAAGTCACCAGCATGACGCCGACCTTGCCGGTGGAGCGGGCATATCCTTCGGCCATGTGGCCGGCGCCCTGCTCGTGGCGGACGAGGATGTGCTGGATATCCTCCTGCTGGAAAATCTCGTCGTAGATCGGGAGCACGGCACCGCCGGGATAGCCGAAGATGTGTTCGACGCCATTGTCTTTCAAAGCCTGGAGAACGATCTCCGCGCCCGTCATCTGGTTCTCAGTTCCGCTCATTGGCCTGCTTCCGTCCCTCGTTCAGGTTTGGGGTGAATAACGTGTTTGAAGGCATAAAAAAAGGCCCCGTCAGGAGCCTCGTTCAGCGCATGGGTGGCTACCGCCGGATGGTTACACCACCCTGCCCATGCGCCGTCCCACCACAAGAATAACCGCGAAATTTTTCATGGGGCGATTTGTTAAACGGAAATTCCTCATCCGTCAACGTCCTTGGCGTGTCCTGACCGCAGGGCATGTGAGCAACCAGTTATTAAACCGCAGCCGCTATCCTGGGACGAAGCAGGGAAACAGGCGCCGGATTTCGGAGCGCATCCTGCTGATGATTGGCGTTTTTCGCCCGAGGTGCTGCGTTGCTCGAAAGTGGAAATCAATCGGCGCCTCGCGCCGCCGAGACGGATCGCCGCGATACGTTGAAGCCCGGCAATCGATTCCTCGGTCGGGTCGTCGCCTGCAACGGCTCGCGCGCCACGATCGCGGCGGTCGCCGAAAATGGCGAGACTTCGCTGACCGAGCTCTGGTCGGTCGGCAAATTGGTTTCGATTTCCGTCGGCACCAACCGTGTCGTCGCCCTCGTCTATTCGATGCAGACCATTTCCGAGGGTTGGGGCGAAGAGGTCAACAATACCTTCCGCATCGAAGTGGAATTGATGGGCGAGGTCCATGTCGGTCCGGATGGGCGGGAAGAGTTTTCCGCCGGCATCAGCCGCTATCCCTATCTCGGAGCGATTGCCCACCGCATAAGGGTGAGCGATCTCGCCCGCATCTACGACTCCGGTCAATCGGATAGTTGCGTCATCGGCAAGCTGACGCAGGACGAAAGTCTCGACGCCACCATCCATGTGCCTTCCATGCTTGCCAAGCACTTTGCGATCGTCGGCACCACCGGCGTCGGCAAGTCGACCGCCGTGACACTGCTCCTGAGCAAGGCGATCGCCGCCGACCCCAAGCTGCGTGTTCTGATCCTCGATCCGCACAACGAGTTCGCCGCCGCCTTTCCGGACCAGGCGGTGGTCATCGACACGGATACGCTCGACCTTCCCTTCTGGTTCTTCCGGCTCGAGGAGTTGGCCGAGGTCATCTTTCGTGGACGCCCGCCGGTGCCGGACGAACTCGATATCCTGCGGGACGTCATCGCGGACGCGAAAAAGGCATTCAAGGGCGGCGAATCCGGCCTGATGCGGCGGCAGACGGAAAAGAGCTCGATCACCGCAGATACCCCGGTCCCATACCGCATTGCCGATCTCCTGGCGCTGATCGATGAGCGCATCGGTCGGCTGGAGGGGCGCAACGACAAACCGCACCTGCGCTCCCTCAAGGTCCGGATCGTCTCCGCAGTCAACGATCCGCGCTACCATTTCATGTTCTCGCAGAACACGATCACCGACACGATCGAGGACACGATTGCAAAGATCTTCCGCATTCCGGGCGACGGCAAGCCGATTGCCACCTTCGAGCTTGCCGGGATCCCCTCTGAAGTCGTCAACTCCCTCGCCTCCGTGCTCTGCCGCATGGCGTTCGAGATAGGCCTCTGGGGCAATGGCGCCATCCATATGCTGGTCGTTTGCGAAGAGGCGCACCGCTATGTGCCGGCCGATCCGTCGCTCGGCTTTGTGCCGACACGCCAGGCTATTGCACGGATCGCCAAGGAAGGTCGCAAATACGGAGTCTCGCTCGGCATCATCACCCAGCGGCCGGGCGAGCTCGATCCGACGATCCTGTCGCAATGCTCGACGGTCTTCGCCATGCGGCTCGCCAATGATCGCGACCAGGAAATCATCCGCTCGGCGATCGCCAATTCGTCGATCTCCACCACCAGCTTCATTTCCTCGATCGGCAACGGCGAGGCAATCGCCTTCGGCGAGGCGGTCGCAGTACCGATGCGGATGCGCTTTGCCCGCGTCGAAGATGCGCGGTTGCCCCGCGCCCACGGCATCACCGACAAGGTTGACGACGACGCGCCGCCCCTCGCCGACCTCCGTTCGATCATCAGCCGAATGCGTGCCGTGAACGGTCCCGACATATCGAGCTTCCAACAGAGTTATCTGGCGTCACAGACGAAGCAGGCGCCGGTGCTCGAGGACGACAGCTGGAGCGGGACAGGCACCGGAACCGAGATCGCGGACTCCGTTTCGCGACGATACCCCGCATTCGAGCCCTATAGCCCCGACATGCTTCCCCGCTCGTCGGAGCCGGGAAACCCGGAGATCGAACGCTTCAGCCGGATCCGCGAGCAGATCCTGTCCGGAGAGGCGGAAAGGATATCGGGCCGACCCGCCAAGGCGCCCGGCCAATCGGATGCAGGCTTCGGCACGCCGGCACCGCGTCGCGAGGGGTCGCTTCGCGAAAGCCTGCTCAGGCGACCACTCGGCAGCCTCATCCGCAAATAGAGCAGAAGCGGACGGCGCGGCTTGTCCTGGCAGCTGAACCTGCCCTGATTGCAATTTTGGATCCGGGGGCTCTTCTCAAGCGTTGAAGTGACGTCAAGGCGAGGAGACGATCATGGACGACAATGACGCTTGGAGAAACGAGCGGCGGCTCTGGCTGGAGGGCGCCGATCCCTATCGCGAACTGCTGGACGAAGATTGTATTATGGCATTCCCCGCGCCGGTCGGTCTCCTGCGCGGAAGATCAGTCATAATCCGAAGTCTCCAGGGAATTCCGCGGTGGGAGCATCTCACGATCAGCGAGAAGGTCATGAGCCGGATCGGCGAGAACTTTATCGTGCTCGGCTATCTTGCGGAGGCGCGACGCGCGGAAGGTGAGCCTTATGCGGCCTGTTGTACCTCGACCTATCACGGCGTCGGAGCAGACTGGAAGCTCATTCAACACCAGCACACGCCGGTCGATTGACCTGCAGCACCGCAAGCCTCCGTCGCGCGGAGCGAATTGGGATGAAAATCATGGAAGAGACTTTGAAGCGCTTCTTCGAGCGCTACGAGAGCATGGCCAACCAGGTCCTTGCGGGCGCGCTTCCGGTCGGAGATACGACCTCCGCCTTCGCCTCGGACTTTATCGCCGCCTCGCCGGCCGGAGTCATGACGGGAAAAAACGACGAAACCCTGACGGCTTCCATGGAGAAGGGCTACGCCCGCTATCGCGCGATCGGCACCAGGGAATTGAAGATCCGCAAAACCACCGTGACACCGATCGATGCGCTGCATTTTCTCGTACAGGTCGATTGGCGCTCCGTCTTCGACGCGGAGGAACAGCCGAATGTCACCATCGATTTCGAGGTCCATTACCTCGTTCAGCTGCGTGACGGCGAGCCGAAGATTTTCGGCTGGATCAGCGGCGACGAAGAGGCGGTATTGAAGGAGCACGGCATCGACTGACGCTGCTGATCGTTTTGCCGCTTCAGACCGCAGCACGATGCAGTCTCCGACGGGCCTCAGCCCTGTGCTTGTTGTTTAGCGCAGGGCATCCGGACCTTCGATACGCTGCCAGGTCTCGTCAAGCTGGTTGCGAAACCAGGTCATCTGGCGCTTGGCATATTGCCGCGTCGCAGCCGCGCCAGCCTCGATCACCTGCGTTTCGCTCATCTCGTCTTTCAGCATCGCGGCGATCTGTGGGACGCCGATCGCCTTCATCACCGGCATTTCCGGAGGAAGGCGGAGCGCGAGAAGCGCGCGGACCTCCTCGATGGCGCCTCTCGCAAGCATCGTCTCGAAGCGCCGATCGATACGGCCATGAAGAAGCCGCCGCTCCGGCAATACGACGATCTTCTGCGCTCGCGCCGGGTCGATGATCACCGGTCCACGGCTCTGCTGGTAAGATCCTATCGGCCTACCCGTCGCCTCGATTATCTCCAGCGCGCGCACGATACGCTGCCCGTCGCTGGGCTGCAGGCGCGCCGCGGTCTCCGGATCGCGTGCGGAAAGTTCGCGGTGGAGCACCCCGGGCCCCTCCTCCGTCAAGCGCGCGCGCAGGCGCTTGCGGGTTTCGAAGGGAATCTCGGGCATATCCGACAGCCCTCCCGTCAGCGCTTTGAAATAGAGGCCCGTGCCGCCGACGAAGACCGGCAGCCTCCCTTCTTTCCTCAGCCGCACCACGAGCGCTTCCGCTTCCCGAAGCCACACGCCGGTGGAATAGGCCTGGCCTGGCGGGACGTGACCGTAGAGGAAATGCTCGACGCCACCCATCTCGCTTTCGTCCGGCCGTGCGGTCAGGACTTTCAGCGTTCCGTAAACCTGCATGCTATCCGCATTGATCACGACGCCGCCGTGTCTTTGCGCGAGCTTCACCGCGAGCGCGGACTTGCCGCTGGCGGTCGGCCCGGTTATCAGGATCGCGTCGATGTCTTTCGCAAGGTTTTGCATCATGGCTCTCGTTGCCACGCTTATCGCCAATCCGTCAAATCCCGTTCTGACGCCAGCACGCGCGGAAGCGGCAGCGGAAAGCCTCGATGCGTCCGGGCTCTATTGGCTTGCGGACGGTATTGCCTGCGACATCGTGTTGAGGGATGGCGCCGAGGCCGGCGAAGCGGAAGCTCGGCTGCGCAAGGCGGTCGCCGGCGCAGCGATCGACGTCGCCGTGCAGGATGCCGAAAGCCGCCGCAAGCGATTCCTGATCGCCGACATGGACTCCACCATGATCGGACAGGAATGCATCGACGAACTGGCCGCGGAAGTCGGCTTGAAGGAAAAGGTCGCGGCAATCACCGCGCGCGCCATGAACGGCGAGATCGCTTTCGAGCCGGCACTCGTCGAAAGAGTGGCACTTCTCCAGGGCCTGCCCGTTACCGTCGTCCAGGAGGTCATAACCACGCGTATCACATTGACGCCGGGTGGCCGCGAACTGATCGCCACCATGAAGGCCAGAGGACATTACAGCGCCCTCGTCTCCGGCGGCTTCACCGTGTTCACCGGCCCTATCGCAGAGAAGCTCGGATTCGACGAAAACCGTGCCAACATTCTGGTTGAAGAAAACGGCAGGCTCACCGGCGAGGTTGCCCGGCCGATCCTCGGCAAGCAGGCCAAGGTCGACGCGCTCATCGACATTTCGGAACGGCTCGGCATCACGCCGGCAGACGTCATCGCCGTCGGCGACGGTGCCAACGATCTCGGGATGCTGCAGCTTGCCGGCACTGGAGTGGCGCTCCACGCCAAGCCCGTCGTTGCCGAACAGGCGAAGATCCGCATCGACCATGGCGACCTCACCGCCCTGCTCTATCTCCAGGGATACCGCAAGACGGATTTCGTGACGTGATCATTCTCGAGACCGGGCGGCTCCGGCTCCGTGCCTGGGTCGAGACCGATCGCGAACTCTTTGCCGAGATCAACAGCGATGCCACGGTCATGGAGTTCTTCCCGCTCCGCCGCACCCGTGCGGAAGCCGACGCACTCTTCGACCGCAATAACCGCAACATCCGCGAAACCGGCTTCGGCTTCTTCGCGCTCACGCACCGTGAGAACGACGCGCCGGTCGGTTTCTGCGGACTTGCACGCACCGACCTCGAACCGCACCTGCCCGACGGCACCGTCGAGATCGGTTGGCGCCTGGCTGTCCGCCATTGGGGAAAGGGCTACGTCACGGAGGCAGCGCGGGCGCTTCTCGATTATGGATTCAGCGAGAGGATGCTCGGGGAGATCGTTGCCATCGCTGTTCCGGGCAACACTCGCTCCACCGCCGTGATGAAGCGGATCGGCATGCGTCCGGATTCCAAGCGCGACTTCGATCATTCCGGCGTCCCGGACACGCATCCGCATCTCAAACGCCACGTGCTTTACGCAATAACCGCGGAAGAGTGGCGGCGCGATCGCTTTGCCGCGAAGCGGTAGCACCCCCGTCGCCACGGCCGAGAACGCGAAATCTATTCCATCCGCACCGTCACGAAGCGCAGTTCGCCGGTTTTGCTCGCGATCATCAGCAAGGCGTTGCGGCGCCCGTCGGCCTTCAGTTCGGTGACGCGTGAGGTGACATCCTCCGGCGTTTCCATCGCCTCCTGACCGAGTTCGACGATCACCTCGCCCGGCTCCACCCGACGCTCGGCCGCGGGCGAATTGGGCTGTACCTCGGTGATCACGACGCCTTTGACACTTTCGGCGATACCGAAGCTCTGGCGGCGGTCGGCGTCGAGCTCGGCAAGCTTCATTCCGAGCACGGTGTCGCTCGCAGGCAGTTGCGCGGCCGGCGGCTCGCCGGGCTTCGCCTCACCGCCATTCGGCAGCACTTCACCCGGTTTCGCATTGGCGAGCTGCTCGCCATCCTCCAGCCGACCGAGCGTCACGCGAACGGTCTGCTCCTTGCCGTCGCGGATAATGACGACATCGACCGCCTTGCCGACCGGGCTCTCGCCGACAGTGCGCATGAGATCGCGAATTTCCGCTATATCCGTTCCGTCGAAGCGGATGATGATGTCGCCCGGCTTGATCTCGCCCTTGGTGATCGGACCGCCCTCGATGATGCCCGAAACGAGCGCGCCGCGTGGCAGCTCCATCTTCAGGCTCTCGGCGATATCGTCCGTGACGGGCTGGATCCGTACACCGAGCCAGCCACGGCGCGTTTCGCCGAATTCCTTGAGCTGATTGACGACGTTCACCGCAAGCTCCGCCGGCACGGCAAAGCCGATACCGACCGACATGCCGGTCTGCGAAAGGATCGCCGTATTGATGCCGACGACCTCACCCTGCATGTTGAAAAGCGGACCGCCCGAATTGCCGCGGTTGATCGCCGCATCGGTCTGGATGAAACTGTCGTAGGGTCCCGCATTGATATTGCGACCGCGTGCGGAGACGACACCCACGGACACGGATACGCCAAGGCCGAACGGATTGCCGACGACCATCACCCAATCGCCGATCCTGATCTTTCGCGAGTCGCCGAAGGAGACGGCCTTGAGCGGCTTCTTCGGTTCGACCTTCAGGAGGGCGAGGTCGGTTTTCGTATCCATGCCGACCAGCTTCGCCTTCAGCTTCGATCCATCGGAGAAATTGATCTCGATATCGTCGGCATCCTGGATGACGTGGTTGTTGGTGACTATGTAGCCGGCCGGGTCGATGATGAAGCCCGAACCGAGCGAGTTGACCGTTCGCGGCCGACCGCCCTCGCCGCCCTGTCCCCTGAAAAACTCGTCGAAGAACTCCTGATGCGGCGATCCCTCCGGCACCTGCGGCATCGGCGCATTGTCGTCGTCGCCCTTGACGTTCTGCGAAATCGATATGTTGACGACGGCGTCGAGCAATCCCTCGGCGAGATCGGCAACGGACGGCGGTCCGGCCGGAGGCCGGGACGTGGCCGTCTGGGCCAGCGTCGCATTGGTGAATATGAGTGCCGTCGCGGCCGCCAGCACCAGGCCGCGGAAGATTTCGGGTCGTTTCGACAAGTCGCTAGGCTCCTATCATTTCCCTCACGTAACGCCGGTCCCCGGTCGTGCGGCAAGGATGATGCATGAACATCGTTTGGCTGCAACGAACTACAGCGCAGCGCGACCTGATCGAGACGCGCAACACGCGAACCTTCTCTTGAAGATACGGCGGAATTCCGAAGCGTCCAAACACGATTTCCTGATCCGGGCAGCGAACCGGCGGCGCGTCAGATGGTTATTTCGTGCCCGTGCTCCTTCAGAGCCTCCACGGCCTGCTCGAGATTGGAACCCGCGACGAAGACGTAGTCGGTGCTGAAGGTCGAGTTGGCGAAGACGCCGACACCTGCCTCCGAAAGCGGTCGCAGCACCGACGATAGAACGCCGGGCACGTCGAAACTGAAGTGCTGCTCGATACGGAAGCAGCGCCAGCCGAGCGAACTCTGCACGCTCGATGGGACACGGGCGGCACGACAGACGAGCGTCATTTCCTCGCGGGAACTGGAAACCGTCCAGAACCCAGGGCCCGGCAGCCACTCCGGAATCGCGGATCCGACGTTCAAACGGGTAATGGCATATTCGGCATCGACCAGCCGGATGAGCAGTTTCTGTGGCATTCGCATTATCCTCGAAGCAACCATACAAGCCCGACGCCGACGGCCACCGAAGTCAATCCGGCCAATCGGAGCTGATGTTCAGGGACATACGGCAATCGCTTCGCCAGTTCCACCAAAACCAAAGGGGCCAGTGCGTACACCAGCCCCTCGATGATCAGGAAAAAAGCCAGACCGATCAGAAAGTCGGACATCGTCCGCTCAATCTGCGGTGGTCGGCGCCGCCAGGCCCGGACTCGGTGGCGTTTGGTCCGCACCGTCCGCACTGTTGAAATATCGGAAGAATTCCGAATGCGGCGACAGCACGATGGTTGTGTCCGGGCTGCCGATCGACTGCTCATAGGCAGCCATCGACCGGTAGAACTCGAAGAAGCCCGGATCGCGCTGGAATGCGTCGGCAAATATCTGCGTCCGCTGAGCTTCGCCTTCGCCGCGCAGGATTTCCGAATCACGCTGCGCTTCGGCAACGATCTCGACCACTTGACGATCGGCGATCGCGCGGCGTCGCTGGCCTTCCTCGTTGCCTCGGGCACGGATCAGTTCGGCTTCGGCCAGACGTTCCGCCTTCATCCGATCGTAGGTCTGCTGCGAGACTTCCTGGGTCAGGTCCGTACGGCGGATGCGCACGTCCTCGATCTTGAGGCCGAGCGACTCGGCATCCGCGCTGAGGTCCGTCCGGACCTCACGCATCATCGATGCACGCTCGTCGGAAAGCGCCGCCTCGAATCCCCTCAGACCGTAAACCCGGCGCAGCGACGCATCGAGGCGCGTCCTGAGCCGCGACTCCGCAGCTTCCCGGTCTCCGGAAACCGTCTGGCGGAAGCGGCGGGGGTCGGCGATCTTGTAGACGACGAATGCATCCACCTCGTAGAACTTGCCGCCGGAGACCTGCACCCGGATATTGTCGAGATCGAAACGGAGTGCCTGGTCTTCGACATACTGGACGCGATCGGCATCCATGAAGCCGAATGGAAGCTTGAAATAGAGACCCGGCTCGCTCTTCACCTCCCGGATCTCACCGAAGCGAACGACGATCGCTTGCTGGCGCTCGTTCACGACGAAGACCGAGGAATAAACGACGAACAGGACGGCGGCGAGGACGATCAGGATTATTGAACTGCGATTGTTGATCATTGGTTTCCTCCCGACTGAACGGGCCTGCCGATTTCGTTGAGCGGCAGATAGGGCAGTACGCCCTGGCCGTTCTTCTCGTCCAGAATGACCTTCTTGGACCTGCCGAGAACACCTTGCAGCGTTTCGATGTAAAGGCGCTTGCGCGTGACCTCCGGGGCCTTGGAATATTCGTCGTAGACCGAAATGAAGCGCTGAGCCTCACCCTGAGCTTCTTTGACGACGCGATCCTTGTAGGCGGCCGCCTCTTCGCGGATCTGGGCGCCCTGGCCGCGAGCCCTGCCGAGCACCTGGTTGGCGTACTGGTTCGCCTCCTCGACGAAGCGGTCTTCGTCCTGCTCGGCGCGCTGCACTTCGTCGAACGCATCGGCCACTTCACGCGGCGGTGCGGCATCCTCGATCGCAACGGTATTCACCGATATGCCGGCGCCATAAGTATCCATCGTCGCCTGGATCGTATTCTTCACGTCCGCGGCGATCGCTTGGCGGTTGTCGCGAAAGATGTCCTGGGCCGGACGGCGGCCGACGACCTCGCGCATTGCGCTTTCGGCCACCTGCTGCAGCGTGTCGGCCGGGTTCTCGACATTGAAGAGATAGGCCTTCGGATCGGTGACCGAGTACAGCACCGAGAATTGCACGTTGACGATGTTCTGATCGCCACTGAGCATCAGGCCGGCATTCGACTGGCCCGTACGGCCGCCGATATTCTGCTGCTGCTCCGTCACCTTGACGATCTCGACTGTTTCGAGCGGCCAGAAGTGATAGTGCAGGCCCGGCATGGAGATTTCTTCCTTCGGCTTGCCGAAGCGCATCTCGACGCCGCGTTCGTCCGGCTGAACGGTATAAATGGAATTCAGCAGGATAAAGCCGAGAACCAACAGGCCTACGATGACGAAGATCCCGCCGTTGAAGCCTCCCGGAACGACGTTTTTCAACTGATCCTGGCCACGCCGGATGATTTCTTCCAGATCCGGCGGACCACCTCTCCCGCCGCGCGGCCGGTTGGGCCCCTGGCCCCATGGCCCCTGATTGCCGCCGCCGCCGCCCCACGGGCCGCCGCCGCCGCCATTCTGATTGCTCCAGGGCATCAAATCCTCACTTCCAAGAAACTCTGTCGCTGAACGCCCCGCAGGCATTGCGGCCGGTCACGATGTGAACCCGTTATAGGTATCATGTGCATTGCTTTCAACGCGATACGGCCGAGTTCACCGTAAATGCGTTAAAATTGTTCGCCGCTGCGCGGCAGCGACAGGCAAGAGCGCGGATAAGCTTCGACGACCGCTCAGGCTCCGGCACCTCCTGGCGGCGCCGTGCGGCGGCGCCAGGTCACGAAATGCATCGCGTGACTGTCTTTCTCGCCGCGCGGAAGATCTTCCTCCAGCACCTTCTCGAAAGTCGCCGGGTCGATGGAAGGGAAGCGTGTGTCGCCATCCACCTCAGCCTGCACTTCGGTCACGTGCAGCACATCGGCCATGCCGATCGACTGACGATAGATCTCGCCGCCGCCAATGATGCAAATCTCGTCGGCCCCGACCGCGGCCGCCCGCTCCCGCGCGATCGTGAGCGCCACTTCCAGCGACGGCGCCACCTCCGCGCCGGGAGCCTCGAAATCGGGGTTGCGGCTGATAACGATGTTCGGCCTGCCGGGCAACGGCCGTCCGAGCGAGGCCCAGGTCTTCCGTCCCATGACGACCGGCTTGCCGATCGTCAATGCTTTGAAGCGCTTGAGATCGGTCGAGAGCCGCCAGGGCAGCTCGCCCTCGCGGCCGATGACTCCATTCGCCGCGACAGCGACGACGAAAACGATCTTCGGTCGGGTCGTCATCTTCTGCTCCGCCTCAGTCATGAAAACCACTCGGCTTGCTGTCGATTTCACGCGCGCGAACCAGCGCCGCGCGGTCCGTGACGACGCGAATATAGCGATCGATCACGTCGCTTTCCGGCAGGATCTTGCGCATCCACTGCAATGCGCTCGCGAGCAACAGATCGGCGGCGCTCATCGATTCACCGAGGAGATAGGTGTGCCGCGTAAGCGTGTCGATCACATGCGCACACATTTCAGTGTAAAGCCTCGCGAGCCCCGGATTGTTCACCGTCACTCCGGATATATGAGCGAGAGCAGTCGGCTCGATGACACCTGCATAATACGCCAGCCACGACAGATAGGCGCCTCGCTCGGGATGTCCCGGCGGCCGGCTCAAGCTGCAATCGGGATAGAGATCCGTCAGATATTGCACGACCGCGACCGACTCCCAGATCAATGTTCCATCATGGAGGAGTGCCGGCACCTGCTTGTGCGGATGCGGATTGTTCTCGTCCGGGCCGCCCGATCCATCCCAGCGGCGGATATCGACATAGCGGACCTCGTATTCGGCACCGAGCTCTTCGAGCAGCCAGATGATGCGCGATGAGCGCGACAAAGGCGCGTGGATCAACGTCAGCATGGAAACCTCCCATTGGAGCACCGCCGGGAAACGCGAGAAGCGGCCTTCCCGGCGTGCTTTAGCTAGACCGCGACCGGCGCCTTGATATGTGAATCGGCTTCGTAGCCGACGAGCTCAAAGTCTTCGAATCTAAATGAAAATATATCCTTCACCGCCGGATTTATTTCCATTTTGGGCAGCGGCTTCGGCGTTCTCGTCAGCTGCAGCTGCGCCTGGTCGAAGTGGTTGCGGTAGATATGCGCGTCACCAAGCGTATGAACGAAATCGCCGGCTTCGAGCCCTGTCACCTGCGCCACCATCATCGTCAGCAGAGCGTAGGAAGCGATATTGAAGGGTACGCCGAGAAAGATATCGCCCGAGCGCTGGTAGAGCTGGCAAGAGAGCTTCCCGTCCGCCACGTAGAACTGGAACAGGCAGTGGCATGGCGGCAGCGCCATTTCGTCCACAAGCGCCGGGTTCCAGGCCGAAACGATGTGCCGTCGGGAATTCGGATTGGTTTTCAGTCCTTCGATTAGCGCTGCGATCTGATCGATATGTCCGCCATCGGGCGCCGGCCAGGAGCGCCATTGATAGCCGTAGACCGGTCCGAGCTCGCCGTTGTCGTCCGCCCATTCGTCCCAGATGCTCACCCCGTTTTCCTTGAGATAGGCGACGTTCGTGTCGCCCCTGAGGAACCACAGAAGTTCGTGAATGATCGAACGCAGATGCAGCTTCTTGGTGGTCAGCACCGGAAAACCCTGCGACAGGTCGAAGCGCATCTGGTAGCCGAAAACCGAGCGCGTACCCGTACCCGTCCGGTCGCCCCGGTCGGTTCCCGTTGTGATCACATGTTGGAGGAGGTCGAGATATTGTCGCATGCTTTTCCGCCGACGATTCGTTCGTAGCTGCGAAAATAGAACGAACCGCCGCGCGAACCAATGGTGGAAAGGTGTTTTCCCGCACTTCCAATCGCCATGCTCGACCGCCCCTGGGGCGGGCCAATCCGCCCGGTCAGGATCTCCGGCATACGCGCCCGCCAGTTCATTTCGACGGGCGTCGGTTTGCGGCGTGGTCCTGATACTGCTCGTTCCTTACCGCTCTCTCGTCGAGGCCGCGCGAGTCGGAATGCTGCGCCTTGTCCCTGTTCGACAGAACGTCGTTTTCGCCGAGGACGCCTTCCTTCAGAACGGTTTTGGCACCGCTACCGTCGCCCTTGGCCTTGTCGGGCTTTCCCATGTTCTTCTTGCTGGCGTGAGCCATCGCAGTCTCCTTTCAGCTGTTTCTGGCAATGTCGGCCGCCGGCACAGCTTCGTCAGTCGCCGGCGCCCTTGTGATGCCTGCTCTCCTGATTCTTCCCGCGCAGAATGCTGCGGTCGTCCGCCTCGCGGGCATCGCTGTGCTCGGTGCTCAAGTCCTGCCCTTTGCGTTGCGCCTTTCTCAAGGCGTCGGAACGGTGCAGGTCCGCTTCGGCATTGAAGTCCTTGTCCGCGTTTGACGTATTCTCGCGGCCCTGCAGCACGCGCTTCTGCTGCTCTTGCGTCTTTCTGCCGACCATTGCCTTGCTCCTATTTGTTGGTGCGACCGCGCTGGTCCGGGTTTGCGCCGCCTTGCGCGGTCGTGTCGTTCGCGACATCTCCTTCGATGGTGTTGCCGCGTTTCAGGGCTTCGTAGTCCGACGGTCCGCGAATGCCCTTGGTGCGTCCGATCCCGGGATCCTGCTTCAGGTCCTTGTCGCTCGGGCGGCGTGTCTTCGGATGTTTGGACGATGTCATCGGCCTTCCTCCTGCTCTGCGACTTGTTCCGGGGCGCCCCTGGTTCACTCCCTCGTTTAACCGCACTGAACCGCGAATGTTCCGCAATCGCTAACCTGTTCCGGAGCGCGGGCCGGAGCAGTATTTATCGGTAGCGGGGAAACAATCGCGGCGGATGGCTGTTAGGCCAATCGACAGCGCCGCGTTCTTCGCGGGACGCGAAATTCCGCATGTTCGCGCCTGAACGGGCTCCACCAGAGAGACATGCGGTTGCGCTTCAGTCATCAAGCAAGGGAGGTGACGATGAGCGCCACAGGTCTCGACGTTTTCGACAAAACACTGCAAACGACCCATATCTGGCTCGGCGAAATCATGGAACATCACGGTCCCGACAGGAAAGTCGCCTGGCACATCCTGTCAGTTGTGCTGCGGGTCCTGCGGGACCGGCTTCCTCCGGAAATCGCGGCCCATCTCGGCGCGGAGCTTCCCCTGATCGTGCGAGGCGCCTACTACGATCAGTACCGGCCGAACCACCCGCCGGACAAGGGCACCCGTTCGCTCGACGAATTTCTCGCCCGGATCGCGGAAGGAATGAAGGATACGCGTCCCGTCGATCCGGCCGACGCGGCGAGGAGCGTATTTCGGGTCCTGGCACGACATGTCGACCTTGGCCAGACTGCAAAGGTGCGCGACACCTTGCCCAAGGAAATCCAGGCGCTGTGGCCCGACAGCGTCGGCGCCCGCGAATAGCCGGAAACGGCGGCGAATAGGAGACGATCGGCGCCGGGTCACGGCGCCGCCGAGGCAGCTCTGGCGCCCCGCCGGCTCGTTGCCGGAAAGCGCTTTGCCGGCCAGCCTCGATCAGAGCGTCTGGAGCTTGCCCAGATTCTTGGCGACGAGATAGTAGAAGGTCACGCGCGACTTGCTGCGATCATCCGCCATCGCCTTGGCCGTCGCGGCAATAGCGGCATCTGCGTCTGATCCGCCGATACCGAGTTTCTTCTCGCACCATTTTTCTTTGACGCGCTCCAGTTCCTTTGGATCCGAGGCCGAAACGAGGGCGGAATCCTTGTTGCGAAGGGCGATACCGAGATGGCGCACGATCTTGTTGACAACTGCTTCGTCGGCGCTGCTGTCATACTTCTGCACGTCCGCAAGATAATCAGTCATGAAGCCTCCACTTTGCACTTGCTCTCAAAAGCTGCCGCCCTTCTCGCGAACCGCGTGCAGCAGGCGGAGTTTTTCACGCCGCTCGTGTAAGTCAAGCATTTCGTGCCGAGTTGGCGAGCCGACATAAATCCGTCATTTCCCCATGGATGACCCCTTTTCTTGGGCATCGGAAAGACCTATATGACGAGTGCCGTCTTCGGGCGGCTATGGCAATAAACGGGCGATGCAATAAACCCATTGGACCCGGGGGCGGTACCCGGCGCCTCCACCAAAAACCGGTCTGGTAAAGACCGGCTTTTGATGGGGGCGAAATAGGATCGACAAGGGCGTAAAGATCGACTTTTTGCTCGGCATTGTACCACCGTTATCGGGCTAAACTTATAGTTGCAAACGACAACTATGCTGAAGCACGTCTCGCTGCCTAACGGCGGTGCGACACTTCAAATCAAGTCCTTCCGGGTAGCACCGTAAGGCGGGGTCCGAAGGCACCTGGCAACAGAAGCCTTCACCTTCTCCCCCGTCGTGAAATGGTCTATAGATGCCTCGATAATTGACTCGTCATAAACAGACGGGCAATGAAGGAGCAGGCCACGGCGCCGACATAGTCAAGGCGCAGGTTTGGCTGTAGCACCTTGAATCGCTGCATGATTTCCTGAATGGAGTTCCGGTCGTAGGAATCATGCATCAAGTGACTTGAAGAGAACGGGGACCAAATGGGCCAGGACCATATTCGCTACGACATTCTGGCGCAGGACGCGCTTCGCGGCGTCATTCGCAAGGTGCTGGCCGAAGTTTCCGCCACGGGCCATCTGCCCGGCGATCACCACTTCTTTATTACGTTCCTGACCGGTGCGCCCGGTGTCCGCATCTCGCAACATCTCAAGGCCAAGTATCCGGAACAGATGACGATCGTGGTCCAGCACCAGTTCTGGGATCTGAAGGTTACCGAGACGGGCTTCGAAATCGGCCTTTCGTTCTCGGACACGCCGGAAAAGCTTGCGATCCCGTATAATGCGATTCGCGGATTCTATGATCCCTCGGTCAACTTCGAACTGGAGTTCGATGTGGCGGCCGGCGAGGAGGAAGAAGCCGATTCGGCGGAAATAACCGCCTATCCCCTCGACGAAGCTGCGGGGGCCGCAACTGACGAAAGCACGGAAAAGCCTGACGGGCCGAAGGGCGGTGGCGCTTCCGTCGTCTCGCTCGATTCCTTCCGCAAGAAAAACTGACGACGCGAGGAGGCGCGGACCATGGCCGGCGACGTGATCAATCTGCGTCAGTTCCGCAAACGCCAGGCTCGGACTGAAAAGGAAAAGCAGGCCGAGCAGAATCGCGTCACCTTTGGCCGCAGCAAGGCCGAGAAGACCCTGACCGAGGCCTTGAACAAAAAGGCGGCAAAGGCGCTCGATCACGGCAGGATCGAGCAAGCAGGCGGCGAGACCTCAGTCGACCGGAAGAAGCCGTGACGACCGCAGCCGCAAAAGCGATTCCCACTCAAGGACTTGCGGCAGCTTTCCGAATCGAATCGGCAGCCGCTTGAATCCGTTTATGAGCGTGGGGAAGGTCGTCAAGCATTCGGCCACGTTGCACGGACATCGCACCAGCTTCACTCTCGAAGAACCTTTTTGGCTGGAATTGAAATCGATCGCCAAGGACCGCGACATGCCGCTCGCGCGGCTCATCGCCGAGATCGACGACGGCCGCGGCCGGGATGGAAATCTGTCGTCGGCCTTGCGGGTCTATGTGCTCGCCTGGGTCAAGGCACGCACCGATGCGAAAGGCGGGGCATAGCTCTCCGCAGGCCGTTGAAACGCCGGAGCCTTGCCCTTCATCCGGCGACCAACCTTCTCTCCTCAGGCGGGGAGAGGGTCGCGGCGGACGAGATGAGGAGAAACTTCCAACCGGCGCGCTCTACTGCACCGTGATGTCGGGAAGCATATCGAAATTCAGGCCATGACCTGCCGGTGGGCCCGCATTCTGCCCCTGGCGAGTGCCATCATCTTCCGGCGGAGTGACGGGCGTCTGCTGGCGACCGATGCTGCGCGGCGGCAGCTGCCGCATTCTCAGCCGGTCCTCCTCCTCCGCGCGGCGTTCGGCGGCGGCCCGTGCTTCCGCCTCGGCCCGCATCCGCGCCGCTTCCGCCGCCGCTGCCTGACGATGGCGTTCTTCGGCGATCGTGCGCAACCGCTGCTGCTCACGTTCCGCGGCGCGCGCCCGGTAGAGCGCGACCTCGCGGCGCAAACGTTGCTTTTCGAGGACATTCGCCTGCAGTGTCTCGACGCGCCTGCGCTCACGCTCGAAGGCTCTGAGCGACAGGAAGTTCGAAAGCTCCGTGACGTCGACAGTCACGCCAGGCGATGCAAGCAGCCCGGCATAGCCGAATCGGACGCGCGGCTCTGCTCCCGCAAGCGCCTCCTCGCCCGGACGGAAGGTCAGATCGATCGCCCCGCTCATTCGCCCTGCAGGCAAGTCGAACGCGGCCTCCCCGCTGAAAGCAGCGTTGCCATCGGCCGCGGTGACGTTCTGCGCCCTGACGGTTCCGCCTGCAATGCCGAAGGGCACTTTCACAGCGCCGACGACCGACTGGCCGGTGAAGAGCAGATTCTCTGCAGCCTTGCGGATCGCATCGGGCGAGATATCAGTCTTCATCGCGTCCGCCGCCGCCATCAGTTGCGGCAGCGCCGCCGTATTGATGCCGTTGAGAGTAAGCCCGTTGAAGCTCGCCGTTCCCGACCCGCTGAGCGAATGCACCATTGCCTGCGGCGTTGCGCCCGCGGCCTCCATCGCCACTGCAAGATCGAAGCGGCCGGTCGCCACCGGGCCAGTCGCCCGCACCCAACCCGTTTCGGCAATGTCGGCACCCGTGAGATCGAACTTCGAGCGCAGGTAGCCGGAGCCATTGGCATTGCCGAATTGCAGCCGCCCCGCAAGCTTGCCCCCCAGCCAGTCTCCCGTCGCGTCGCTGAGTGCGAGTTCATCGCCCTTCCATTGCAGCTTCCCGGCAAAGCCGGTCACCGGGCCGTAGACGCCGGGCCAGAAGCGCTTCGCACTTACGTTGAGCGCCACGTCGAGCCCGGTCCATGCCGGCTTTACGACCGGTGCCAGCGCCAGCCCTCCGGTGCTTGTGTCGTGAACCTGCCCTAGAATGCCTTCGCCGAGCCAGGCGAGATCGAGGGCGTCGATCGCAAGCTCCCCTTCGGCCTTGCCGACGACCTTGCGGTCGATCGAAAGCGCGCCGGCAAAGCCATTCTGGTCGGCTTTGCCCTCTATTGCGGTGATCGAGATCCTCTCGGGATCGATTGCAAACTCAGCCGAGGCCGTTACTGGCAAGCCGCTGCCCATTTGGGGCAGCCCGATGCCCTGCAACAGCAGATAGGGCTCCAGGTCTTCGGATTTCAAGGTAAGCTTCCCCTGCCCTTCGAGATAGTGCGCGCGCGCAAGATCGAAGACACCGCTCGCCGCAAGCGACGTCTGTTCGGTAGTGAAGGTCAGCGAACCATTGGCCTTCGAGCCGTCCGTGCTCTGCAGCTTTATGGCAAGAATGCCGTTGGCGTCCGCCTCGAAGGGCAGCGGGTCCAATCCGGCCTGCCCCAGGAGAACGGATGTCTGCGGATTCTCGAGCGTCGCCTCCAGCAGCATGCCCTGGCCGGCGAGCGCCTGGGCGACATCGGGCGCCTGATAGCTGGCGGCTATCTTGCCTCCGTTGGCGGTCCCGATCACGCCGAAGCTGAACGGCGCGTTACCCTCCTTGTTGCCGGCCGTCAGCGTTACGTCGAAAGCAGCATCGGAGTAATAGGGTCCGGCCTTGATCAGCCGTGCCAGCGCCGGATGGGCCGCGCTATGCCGCCCGATCATTTCGAGGAAGGGCGTAAGCTCCTCCGCGGCGAGTTTCATCTTCGCCGACACGACTGGTTTTTCGAGTCCGCCGCTCATGCGGCCGGAGAATGCAAGCTGCGCGCCGGAAAGAGCGCCGATCGCCACGCGCTCCGCCTGCAGCTGGCCGTTCTTGAATGTCAGCACCGCTTGAACGTCATGCGCTTCCTCACCGAAGGCGGAGAATGTCTCGGCGGAAAGATCGGCGGCGATGGCGTGCTGCAGCAACGTCCCGGTGGAGGCGTCGCCCGCGACAAGGCCGGCGAGAGCCTGAAGCGCCTCCAGATCTATGCGGTTGCCTTTCAACTGCAGCGACAGCGCGGGCGGCTGCTCGGCGAAGGACTGGCGCTCGATCCTGCCGCGCAACGTGGCCGGACCTGCCGCGACTTCAAGGTTTTCAAACTGCTGCAGAGTGTCCGTCAGATTGACCGTCGCCGAAAACCCAGCCGTTTTCAGCGTACGTATCGCCGGGTCGACCGATCCCGCCAGCCAGTTCGCGAATCCCGACGGCTGGTTCGAGGCGATGACGAGGTCACCGCGAAAGGAGCGCTGTTCCCTAAGGTTCAGCCGGCCCTTGGCTTCCAACTGCGTGCGGCCGGGCAGGAGTGCGACCGCATTGTCGACGATCCAGCCGGCGCCGTCGGGCCGGACGTCAAGGCGAACGTCGCGCACCGTCGTGTCGCCGATCACGATCGCCGGGAGCTTCAGACTGGCCCGTCCCGGCACTTGCGGAATAGGAATATCGGCGGCGATCGCCAGCATTGCATCGATCCGCTGGCGAAGCGAAATGGCCGGATCGCGCCCGGTCTTGCCGCTAGAGCCGGAATTGCCGATGCGGCTGACATCGATCTGCTGGCCGTCGGCGATCAGCAGGAATTTCTGGTCCTTGCCGGTGTCGAGCGTCGCCTCCCCGGTGACGATATAGGGATCGTCGGGCGGGCCGATCTCGAAGTGATATTCCGGTACGCGGATGCTTTCGTTGGTGAGTTGGAACTCGCCGTTGATACGAAGGGCGCCGTCCGCCTTGACCTCGCTGGCGGGCCTGTTCTCAGTGAGCGTGAAGCGCCCGGCATAAACCGGTCTCAAATCGACGATCTTCAGGTCGCCGTCGAGCTCAACGCCAAAGGGCCGTTCGTCCGGCACCAGCCGCGCCCGCAGGCTCAAGGCGCCCGTTTCGTCGACGGTGTTGCTCGACAACGAGAAGCTTCCCGCCTCCCCGTCGAGCGTCGCACGGCCCTCGACCCTCCAAGGCCCGGCGAGCGTGCGGGCCGAGAGGTCGGCGGAGAGCTCACTGACCCGGCGCGTGCGCCCCGTCTGCTCATCCACGAACTCGATCTCGCCGTCGGCGATCTCCACCTTCTCCAGGATGACCGTATGGGCGGGGATCGCGGCGCGCGACCCGCGTGCCCAATCCAGCGTGCCATCGGGCTGAAGCCGGAGCCGCGCCTTCGGCCGGTCGAGCCGCATGTCGAAGATCAGCGCCTCGCCGCTCAGGAAGGGCGCAAGCTCCGCGCTCATCGAAAACTGCGCGACCTGAATCAGCGGTGCGCCGCCGTCGCTCGCCCCGACGCGCACGTCGTTGAGCGTGACCGTAGGAAAGGGAATGAGACGCGCATCGACGCTGCCGTGGACCACCACGGGCTTGCCCATGATGCGGCTTGCCTCCCGCTCGAAATCGTTACGGAAGCTGGTCCAGTCGATAAACAGGGGTGCGATCAGCGCGGCAAAGAGCGCGACGACCAACAGTCCTCCGAGGGTAACCAGAATTCGCGCCAGCACCGTGTCACATTCCCGTCAGTTCGTTCGCCCCCTGCATTGCGGCTTTGAGCCGGTTTTGCAAGTCTCAGACAAAGATCTTGCCCGGATTGAAGATGTTGTCGGGATCGAGAGAGCGTTTGATCTGCCGCATCAGATCCAGCGCATCACCGAGTTCGGCCGCAAGAAACGGCATCTTGCCCTGCCCGATCCCATGTTCGCCCGTACAGGTGCCGTCCATGGACAGCGCCCGCGCATTCAGCCGCTCGACGAAGGCCTCCGCCTGCGCCACATCAGCCGCATCCGTGTCGTCGAAGAGCAGCCCCACATGAAAATTTCCATCGCCGGCGTGCCCGACGATCGGCGCAACCAAACCATGCGCAGCAATGTCTTCATGCGTCGCCGCGACGCAGTCGGCAAGGCGCGAGATCGGCACGCAGACGTCTGTGGAAAGAATGGCACGCCCAGGCATGAGGCTCTTCTGTGCCCAATAGGCATTGTGCCGAGCCTTCCATAGCCGTGCCCGCTCTTCCGGATTGGTCGTCCAGATGAAACCCGTAGAACCGAATTCCGACGCTATTTCGGCGAATTGGCGGGACTGCAGCTCGACGCTCTCTCCGTTGCCGTGGAATTCGACGAAAAGGGTCGGCGTTTCCTGGTAGGTCAGGCCCGAATAGGCATTGCACGCCTTCATCTGCAGCGCATCCAGAAGTTCTATGCGCGCCACCGGGATGCCGGACTGGATCGTCAGGATCACGGCATTGCAGGCGTCGGCAACCGTCGGAAACGGGCAGACGCCGCCGGAAATCACCTCCGGTATGCCCTGAAGGCGCAGCGTGATCGAGGTGATGACGCCGAGCGTGCCTTCAGCGCCGACGAAGAGGCGCGTCAGGTCGTAGCCGGCCGACGACTTGCGCGCCCGATGGGCCGTCCTGATTTCGCGCCCGCCGGCGACGACGGCCGTGACGGCAAGGACGTTTTCCTTCATCGTGCCGTAGCGCACCGCATTGGTGCCCGAGGCACGCGTCGACGCCATGCCGCCGATCGAGGCGTTCGCGCCCGGATCGATCGGGAAGAAGAGACCGGTGTCGCGCAGATAGCTGTTGAGTTCCTCCCGCGTCACGCCCGGCTCCACCGTGCAGTCCAGGTCTTCGGCATTGACCGCGAGCACGCGGTTCATCCGCATCATGTCGACCGAGATGCCGCCATGGGGCGCATTGACGTGACCTTCGAGCGAGGAGCCCGTTCCGAAGGGGATGAGCGGTACGCGGTGTTCACATGCGATTTCCACGATCTCGCGCACCTCGGCGGCACTTTCGGGGAAAACCACGGCATCGGGCAGTTGCGCGGGAATGTAGGTCGTCGTGTGGGCGTGCTGGGCCCGGATCGCTTCACCGGTCTGGAATCGATCGCCGAAGCGCGTGGCGAGGTGTGTTTTGGCCGCCGCGATGCCGTTCTCGTTTCTCGCCCCTGCCCGGATTGCGTTCAACGCCACGAAAATTCTCCTTCTCATCTCCCGATGCGCCTTCGCGCCACCCGGAAGAGCGCTCTTTCGTCTTGAGCGCCCGCATAATCTATTCCCAATTCGCACTCGAATTAAGGGCACCCGGTCCGGCGCGATAAGGAAAATACGCGAGGGCTCACTCTCCCGTCTCCGCTCTCGTAAATCCGTCTCGGTCGCTTTGGACGGCTTCTAAGATCGATACCGTCCTTATCCGGACGCGCCCCAGCCAGCCGGCCGGCCGGAAGCGCTTAGTTTTCAAGGGGCTACTGTGCAAATCGGAATCGCTTTGTCCAGAAGTTCACCGGTTTGGAGTGCCATAGCGTCAAAAAATTACCGCCGGTGATACCGGCTTGTCACAAGTCCGGCCACGGCACCGCAGCGAATGCGTCTTTTGTTTGCAGGCCCATAGGGTATTATGTCCGGAAAGGGAGAACGTCGCATGTTCGGGCTGCTTGCTTTGATCACCGCGTCGATTTTCTTCGGCGCCGCCATTTACATCAATGTGGCTGAACAGCCTGCCAGACTTGCGCTGGACGGAGGCGCAGCGCTTCGGGAATGGGTGCCCGCCTATCGGCGCGGCTTCGAGATGCAGGCTCCGCTCGCGATCGTTTCCTGCCTCCTCGGCGCTGTGGCATGGTGGCAGTCGGGCGATGCGCTCTGGGGCTTGGGAGCGGCCGTCATCATACTCAATTGGCCCTACACGCTGTTCGTCATCATGCCCGTCAATCAGCGCCTGGAGACGACCCGTCCGGATCAGGCAAATGCGGAGACCCGCGAACTGATCGAGCGCTGGGGCAGGCTCCATGCCGGCCGCAGCGCCCTCGGTGCGCTCGCCACCGTCATCTATCTCGCCGCCGCAGCAGGCGGCTTCTGACAATCTCGCGGCTATCGCGCGCCCGGCTGCCGCTGCGTCGGATCTCGCCCCAGTCAGATCTTGAGCACCTCGGCCGCCTTCATCTCCTCCTGCAGCTTCCGCTCCTCGTCGGCATGCGGCTTGGTAAAGCGGGCAATGACCAGATAGGCGACCGGCGTCAGATAAAGCGTCACGACCACCGCCAGGCCCAACCCCCCGACGAGCACCCAGCCGAGCGCGATGCGCGCTTCGGCGCCGGCACCGCTTGCCAGCACCAGCGGTACCGCGCCCACGACGGTCGCGATCATTGTCATCATCACCGGCCTTAGACGGATATTGGCGGCATTCTCGATGGCACCGCGGACGTCCTGTCCACGGTCGCGGAGCTGGTTGGCGAACTCTACGATCAGGATGCCGTTCTTGGCCATGATGCCGACAAGCATGACGAGCCCGATCTGACTGTAGATGTTAAGCGTGTTGCCGGTCACGATCATCGCGAAGACGGCGCAGGCGAGACCGAGCGGCACGGTCGACATGATGATGAGGCCGCTCACGAAGCTTTCGAATTGCGCCGCAAGCACCAGGAAGATGATGACGAGCGCGAAGCCGAAGGTAACGAACAGGCCGTTGGCGTTCTCGTCCAGTGTCGCGGCCTCGGCAAGCGGCATGACCCGCGATCCCGGCGGCAGAAGGGGTTCGGCCATCTCCTCGACCATCGACAGCGCCTCGCCGAGTGCGAGATCGGACTTCAGCCCCGCCGACAACGAAACGGCGCGCAGTTGCGATTCTCGGGAAAGCTGCGGCGCCACTGCCTTCTCCTCGACCGTTGCGATCGACGACATCGGCACGATGCGGCCGTCCCCGGCCTTGACGAAGATGTTCTGCAGATCCGTCGGATCGTTGAGCGGCTCGGTGGAAGAGAGCAGCTTAACCGGATAGGCTTCTCCTTCCACGAAGATGTCGACGACGCTGCTGCCGTCGAGCATCGCCTGTAGCGCCCAGGAGAGGCCACCTATGTCCACGCCGAGATCGGAGGCGCGCTCGCGGTCGATCGTCACCGACAATTGCGCCTGGTTGGCCTCGTAGTTGAGCCTCACATTCTCGAAACGGCCGGTATCCTCCATTGCCCTGACGAGCTTCGCCGCCGCGTCGCCCAGCTTCGTGTAATCGTTGCCGACAAGCGCGACCTGCAGGCCGCTGCCGGCACCGCGGATACCGAGGCTGTTGGCCTGGATGGTAAAGGCGCGAACCGACGGGATCTTCGAGGTCGCCCTGTTGATGTCGGCGACGATTTGGCCCTGCGTACGCTCGCGCTCTTCCCATGGGGCAAGCGTCAGGACCATGAAGCCGCTGTTGGCCGAGCCGCCCTGGCCGGAAATCGAGAACACATTGCTGATCTCGCCGGATTTGAGCAGCGGCTGTAGGCCCTCTTCGATGCGGCGTAGCTGCGCCTGCGTGTATTCCAGCGAGACGCCCTGCGGCGCGTTGATCCGCAGCATGACCTGCGAACGGTCCTCGTTCGGCGTCAGCTCCGACTTGAGCGTCAGGAAGCCGAAAGCGCCGGCGGCGGTAAAGAAAGCGGCGACCGCAAAGACGATGAGCGGCGCATTCAGGCAGGCGCGAAGCGTCACGCGGTAGAAGGCGGAAGCCCGCCGGCCGAAGCGCTGCATCACCCCCTCATGCTCATGCGGCTCTTTCGTCAGCATGCGCGAGGCGAGCATCGGACAAAGCGTCAGCGAGACGAAGGACGACAGGAGGATCGAGAAGGCGAGCACGAATCCGAATTCGCGGAAGAGCCCGCCCGTCTGCCCCGGCAGGAAGGAGAGAGGAACGAACACGGCCGCCAGCGTGGCCGTGGTTGCAAGCACGGCGAAGAAGACCTCGAGCGTACCGTGCACGGCGGCGGCGCGCGGACCGAGGCCCTCCGCCCGGCGCCGCACGATATTTTCGAGCACGACGATCGCATCATCGACGACGAGCCCGGTCGCAAGCACGATCGCCAGAAGCGTCAGGATGTTGATCGAGAAGCCCGCAAGATAGATCGCGGCCACCGTTCCGATCAGCGCGATCGGCATGGTGATGGTCGGGATCAGCGTCGCGCGCCAGTCGAGCAGGAACAGGTAGATGACGAGGGTGACGATGAAAACCGCGACGAAGAGTGCGATCTCCACCTCGTGGATGGCGCCGTTGATGAACACCGCATCGTCGCTGGTGATCTTGAGCTCGGTTCCAGGCGGCAGGATATCCGAGGAAATCGCGTCCACAACGCTGCGCACGCCGTCGGAAATATCGACCGTGTTCGACTGGGCCTGGCGGATGATGCCGAGGCCGATACCCTCCCGACCGTTGGAGCGCAGCGCCGAAGTGCCCGTATCCGGGCCGAGGGTGACGGTCGCGACGTCGCGAAGCCGGACATTGTTGCCGAGCATCAGATTTTCGAACTGCTCGGGCGTCTGAAGGTCGGCCGTCGCCCGAACGGAAATGTCCTGACTTGCGCTCGTCAGCGAGCCCGCCGGCACATCGTAGGAGGCGTCGGAAAGCGCCTCGCGAAGATTGGCCACGGTGACGCCGCGTCCGGCGAGCTTGGCCTGATTCAAGTCGATACGGAAGATCTTCTCCTGGTCGCCGTAGACGGTGACGTCGGCAACGCCTTCGACGGCCGCCAGCCGGTCGCTGATCTCGTTCTCGACGAGCAGCGTCATGTCGTCCATGCTCATCGTGTCGGAGGTCAACGCCAGGCGCATGATCGGCTGGCTGTCGGAATCCGCCTTCACGATACGCGGCTCGTCGGCATCATCAGGCAATTGGCCGGTGATCCGGCCGAGCGAATCGCGAACGTCGTTGGCCGCCTGGCCGATATCGGTGGTGTCGGAGAATTCGAGCGTGACCCGGCTGCGCCCGAACGAAGAGGAAGACGAGATGCCCTTGATGCCTTGCACGCGCGAGACGGCACCTTCGATGACCGAGGTCACTTCACGGTCGATCGTTTCCGGCGAGGCGCCGTCGAACTCGGTCGTGACCGAAACCACCGGCTGGTCGACCTGCGGCAGTTCGCGGATTTCGACGCCATTCCAGGCGGCAAGCCCGGCCACGACGATCAGCGTGTTGACGACCAGGGCGAAGATCGGTCGGCGGATGAAAAGCGCGGTGAAGCCCGTCTTTCCGCCCTGCCCTCCGCCTGGTTGATGGCCTCCCATGCCGATATTCATTGCGCGTCTCCCGCGACCTTCTGCTCGGCCTCGGCCGCAGGCTCGCCGGCGATGCGCACCACGCCGCCGTCGCGAAGCCGCTGCACGCCTTCGGTCACGACGCGGTCGCCCTCGGCGAGTTCCGCATCGACAAGCACCTTGTCGGGATTGCGCTGGATGATCTTGATCGGCACGCGCTCGCTTTTGTTGCCTTCGACACGCCAGATAAAGGAGCCTTCGGAACTCCACTGGATCGCCAGCGGGTCGACGGTGGGATATCGGTCGCCATCGAATGCCACGGTGACGGAGAAGGACATGCCGGCGCGCAGCATGTCATCCGGGTTCTCGAGTCGCGCCCGGACCCGGAGCGTCCGGCTCTGCGGGTCGAGGCGGTTGTCTATCGCGTGAACGACGCCCTGGAGTGCACGCCCCGGCTGAGCGATCGCGCTCGCGGTCACCGGCTGATCGACGGAGATCTTGCCGGCGAAACGCTCGGGCACCCAGAAATCGACGAGGATCTGCGACCGGTCGTCCACGACTGCGATCGGTGTCGAGGTCGTGACGTAATCTCCTATATTGACGGTGATGATCCCGACCACGCCCTTGGAGGGCGCCACGATATCGCGACGCTTCAGGTCGAGCTCGGCCGTTTTCAGCGCCAGTTCGGCCGCCTGCAGCGCGATTTCGGAATCACGCACCTCGACGGCGGTCACTGCGCGCGCGGTGCTGAGATTGCGGTAGCGCTCGACCTTCTCGCGGGCACTGTCGCGCGTCAGCCGCGCCTGCTCGGCAGCGATCATCTGGTCGTCGCTGTCGAGGCGCGCGATAACCTGGCCTTCCGTGATCCTGTCGCCCGACTTCACCAGTATTTCGGTGAGATTTCCCGTTGCGGTCGGCGTCACGGTAACCGAGCGGATCGCTTCGCCGTTGCCGATCGCGTTCAGTCGGTCGTTGACGACGGCGCGCGCGGCCGGCTTGACGACGACCAGCGGTGCTTCCGCGAAGCCGCTGCGTCGACCCTGCCCGCGCTCACTATTGCTCGAACCGCCCCCTGCCCCTTCGCCACCCTGCGCTCCCGACAACGCATCGATCAACGGTTGCGAAACCCCGATCGCAGCCAAGGTCTCACCCGCTCCGGGCGCAAGGCGCACCCACGCGGCACCCCCGACGGCGAGGACGACGACGCTGATCGCGAGCTGATTCCAAAAGCGCATTCATGTCTCCAAAAGAAAGCTCTCCAAAAGAAAAGCGCGCTCTAAGGAGGCGCGCACCCGATGGAACGTTCCGATTTGCGCTGATTATCCTTGTTTGCAGACGTCCGGGCAATCTCGGAATGGCATCATTACGCAATTGTAACAAAAGCGATTTTGGTGGCGGCATGATGACGCTTGCGCCCGTCCTGAACCGCCCATGCTGGCGGCGAAGTGGCGCCATGTTTACAGCTTGCGCGGCTCGGCTATTGTGTTCGTCGCCGGCGGCTGTTTCGGGCCGGCTCTCGACACGAAGGGAGACGGCAATGTGCGATGCATGCGTCATTGAATCGGTCAAGCAGCGGATGGTGTCGCGGCGCGGTTTGCTCCGTGCGGCCGCGGTCGGTACGGCGGGCATTGCCGCCGCCAGCATGGGGATCGCACCTCCGGCGCTTGCCGCCGGCCACGGCAGCGTCACCGATCTCACCCATGAACTTCATGAGGAGTTTCCGACCTTCTTCGGCCAGCAGCAATTCTTCCGGGAGCAGAAGTTCAAATATGCCGAACACAAATTCAACCTGTTCGAACTTCGGGTGAACGAGCATACCGGGACTCATGTCGACGCGCCGCTGCACTTCTCCGCCGACGGCCTTTCGGTCGCCGAGTTGCCACTCGACAAGCTGATCGTACCGCTCTGCGTCGTCGACATCCGCGAGAAGGCGGCCGCCGATCCGGATGCGCAGCTGACGCCGGACGACATCAAGGCGTGGATCGCCGCCAATGGAGACATTCCCGAAAACGCCTGCGTCGCCATGCTGTCGGGCTGGTCGGATCATCTCGGCACCGACAAGTTCCGCAATGCCGACACGGCCGGAAAGATGCATTTCCCCGGCTTTCACGTGGAAGCCGCCAAGTTCCTGATCGAGGACACGAAGGCAGCCGGCATTGCCGTCGATACGCTCTCGCTCGATCACGGCATCTCACCCGATTTCGCCACACATTACGCCTGGCTGCCGGAAGGCCGCTGGGGGCTGGAAGCGGCCGCCAACCTCGACAAGCTGCCGGCCAAGGGCGCGACGCTGGTCCTCGGCGCGCCCAAGCACCGCGGCGGCACCGGCGGCCCCGCCCGCGTCTTCGCCCTCGTTTGAAACGCATGGAGCAAGCATGAGCACTGTGGCGCCGCCATCCGGTCCCGAATCCGACCCACGCGTCAAAGCCGTCTTCGACGACATCCGGGCGACTCGGAAATCGGACTTCATCAACAATATGTGGCTCTGGCTGGCCTTCGACCCTGGCCTGCTGGAGCGGACCTGGGCGGAGGTCAAGGCGGTGATGGCGGCGCCTTCGCCGCTCGACCCGCTGGTGAAGGAGATGCTCTATATCGCGGTTTCCGTGACCAATGGCTGCGGCTACTGCATTCATTCCCACACCGCCGCCGCGAGGGCCAAGGGAATGACGGACGCCGAGCACGCGGATCTGCTGCGCGTCATTTCGCTTGCCGCCAAGACCAACCAGCTGGCGACGGCCCTGCAGGTGCCGGTCGATCCGGTGTTCGACGCGTCCGCCAAAACATAAACGTCGGCATGCCGGCCTGAAAACATCAGTCTTTCCACAGGCATGCCCGAGTGGGTGAAGGTTCCGGAATAAAAGAAGAACATCCTTTCTGGCCTTTCGGTCCCGAATCACTACATTGGGCCGCATGACCAAAGGTTTTGACGATATTCCCTTTTTCGACGAGGAGCCCGCGCCGCGGAAACCCGCGGCTGCCGGCGGCGGCATCGCCGCGCGCGCCATGGCCGCCCGCGACAAGGCCCAGCGACCGGACTATGTCGCCGGGCTCAATCCGGAGCAACGGGAGGCAGTCGAGGCGCTGGAAGGTCCGGTGCTCGTGCTCGCCGGCGCCGGCACAGGCAAGACGCGCGTTCTGACGACGCGGATCGCCCATATCCTTTCGACCGGCCGCGCCTACCCCTCGCAGATCCTCGCCGTCACCTTCACCAACAAGGCGGCGCGGGAAATGAAGGAGCGCATCGGCGTGCTCGTCGGCCACGCCGTCGAAGGCATGCCCTGGCTCGGCACCTTCCACTCTATCGGGGTCAAGCTCCTCCGCCGCCATGCCGAGCTGGTGGGCCTGCGGTCCGACTTCACCATCCTTGACACCGACGACGTCGTTCGCCTCATCAAGCAGCTCATCCAGGCGGAGGGTCTCGACGACAAGCGCTGGCCGGCCAAGCAGTTCGCCGGCATGATCGACACCTGGAAGAACAAGGGCCTGGACCCGTCGCAAATCCCGGAAGGCGATGCCCGCGCCTTTGCCAACGGCAAGGGCCGCGAGCTCTATGCCGCCTACCAGAACCGGCTGCTGACCCTGAATGCCTGCGATTTCGGCGATCTGCTGCTGCATCCGATCCGCATGTTCCGCGCCAATCCGGACGTGCTGAAAGAGTATCACGCCAAGTTCCGCTACATCCTCGTCGACGAGTACCAGGACACCAACACGGCGCAATATATGTGGCTGAGGCTGCTCGCCCAGCAGACGCAAGGTTCCGGAAGGAACAACCCCTCCCCGACCCCTCCCCGCAAGGGGGAGGGGCAGGAGCGTGCTGCGACGCCGCAGTCTAGCCCCTCCCCCTTGTGGGGAGGGGTTGGCGAGGGGCATTCCCCTGGCGCCGAAGACAGAAAGCCCACCGTCAACATTTGCTGCGTCGGCGACGACGACCAGTCGATCTATGGCTGGCGCGGCGCCGAAGTGGACAACATTCTCCGCTTCGAGAAGGATTTCCCCGGCGCCAAGGTCATCAAGCTGGAGCGCAACTACCGCTCGACCGAGCATATCCTCGGCGCGGCGGCGCATCTGATTGCCCACAATGAGGGCCGGCTCGGCAAGACGCTTTTTACCGAGCGCACGAATCCCGACGACGAGAAGGTGCATGTTCATGCCGCCTGGGACTCCGAGGAGGAGGCGCGCGCGATCGGCGAAGAGATCGAGCAGCTCCAGCGCAAGAAGCATAATCTGAACGACATATCGATCCTCGTGCGCGCCTCTTTCCAGATGCGCGAATTCGAAGACCGCTTCGTTACGCTCGGCCTCAACTATCGCGTTATCGGCGGCCCTCGCTTCTATGAGCGGCTCGAAATCCGCGATGCCATGGCCTATTTCCGCCTCGTCTGTCAGCCCGCCGACGACCTCGCCTTCGAGCGGATCGTCAACACGCCGAAGCGCGGCCTCGGCGATACGACCGTCCGCACCCTGCACGACTATGCCCGGGCTCGCGACATCCCGATGCTGGCCGCAGCCAGCGAGATCGTCGAGACGGACGAATTGAAGCCGAAGGCGCGCAAGGGTCTCTTCGACGTCGTCGCCGATTTCCGCCGCTGGCAGACATTGCTCGAAACGACGCCGCACACCGAACTTGCAGAGCAGATCCTCGACGAGAGCGGCTATACGGCCATGTGGCAGGCCGACAAATCGGCCGAAGCGCCGGGGCGCCTGGAAAACCTGAAGGAGCTCATCCGTTCGATGGAAGCCTTCGAGTCCATGCGCGGCTTTCTCGAGCACGTCGCGCTGGTGATGGACGCCGAGCAGAACGAGAATATGGATGCCGTTTCCATCATGACGCTGCATTCGGCCAAGGGGCTGGAATTCGACACCGTCTTCCTGCCGGGGTGGGAGGAAGGGCTCTTCCCGCATCAGCGCGCCCTGGATGAAGGCGGCCGCTCAGGACTGGAGGAGGAGCGCCGCCTCGCCTATGTCGGCATCACCCGGGCCAAGCGCCGCTGTCATATCTGGTTCGTTTCGAACCGCCGCATCCACGGCCTCTGGCAATCGACGCTTCCCTCGCGCTTCCTCGACGAGCTACCGATCGCCCATGTGGAAGTCGCCGAACAGGAGGTCTCCTATGGCGGTTATGGTCGCGGCGGTTACGGCCAGTCGCGCTTCGACAAGGCCGATCCCTTCGAGAACAATTATCAGACGCCCGGCTGGAAGCGCGCCCAGCAGCACCGCTCCGACGCCACCCGCGACAATTGGGGTACCCGCTCTGGCCACGCCATCGAACGCATCGGTTACGGCGAATCGGGCCCGCGCACCCGCACCATCGAAGGTGAGCTCGTCGCCAAATCGACGAGCGCCGAGCCCTCCCGCTTCAATGTCGGCGACCGGGTCTTCCACATCAAGTTCGGCAACGGCAACATCGCGGCGATCGAGGGCAACAAGCTGACGATCGATTTCGACCGCGCCGGGCAGAAGCGCGTTCTGGATGGGTTCGTAGAGCGGGTGTGAGCACTTCCGGACGGAAAACCGTTACACAGCTTTTCTGGAAGTGCTCTATCTGTCCCTCGCCTGTCTCAACAGCGCTATCACTTCGGCATCCGTAGTCTGCTCGAAATCGTCGTAATAGATGCTGACCGCATGGAAAGGGGTGGGGCTGGCGAGACAGACGAGCTGGTCCACGTCGTCCCGCAGGCTTGCGATCGCGCTCTTCGGGGCGACCGGCACGGCGAGCATCAGTGCCGCGGCGCCGGCCTGCCGTAAGGCTTTCGCCGCAGCTTTGGCCGTTCCGCCCGTGGCAATGCCGTCGTCGACGATGATGACATTGCGCCCGTTTGGAGAAATTCGCGTCTGGTCGCCCAGATAGAGGACGCGGCGTCGCGCGAGTTCGAGCCTTTGCCGCTCGGTCTCCGCCTGCACATACTTCTCGGAAGGATTCACGATACGCATTGCCTCGACATTGAGCACGACCTGCGGTTCGTCGCTGTCGACCAGCGCTCCGAGACCGAATTCGGGATGACCGGGTGCGCCGATCTTGCGAACGATGAGGAGCTCGAGGGACGCGCCGAGAGCTCTTGCCACCTCGAAGGCGACCGGTACGCCGCCGCGCGGCAACGCCATCACTAGCGGGTCGGCGAAGTCCGCCTTCTCGGTGAGATGCGCTTCGATGACACGAGCAAGCCTTCGACCCGCATCGGTCCTGTCTGCAAAGGGTATGTCTGCAAAGGATGTGCCTTCCTGGGCCATGACATCGCTCCCTGAAAAGCTCCGCGACCGATCGCCACAACCATGGAGAGAGTGATCGCTCAAATTGCAGCGAATTTCGCCAGCTTTCGTTAATACGCCATCGTTACCAATGGCCTCGCATGATGGCTGAAACGCAAGCCGCACTTTATTTTAGCACGACAGGCCGTTTCGAAATGAGCTTTCTCTCCGCCATACCGGTCATCGCACTTCTTGCCATGCTACCCGTTTTCCTCTCGCTGCGGCAGGTTGCCGGTGGTCGGGCGTTCTCCGCCAGTTGCGCGCTCTCGGCAGGGTCGGCAGGCGCATTGACGGTTGCGGCGTGGTTGCAGGCGCCGGTCGCCGCAATATTCGGCTATGCGGGTCTCGCCGTTTCCCTCTTCTTCGTCCTCCAGGGCCTCCGCCGGTTCCTCGCATTGTCGATACCGGCCTCGCTTAATTTGGTGCTCGCGTTTACGAGCGGCGTGCTCGGCTTCATCATCGCTCTCGGCGGCCATGACAGTTGGGCCGCTGCCACGATCGTCGTTGCGGGCGTTGTCGCGGCTCCACTTCTCGTCCTTGGTCTGGCCGCAGCCGGCCGCTGGCCGAGCGAAAAGCCGGCGATTCAGGTCGTTGTCATCGGCTCCGCCGCCGTGGTTTTCACAGCCCTTGCTCATGCTCTCGGCCCATCGTCTCACGTCTTGGCGGGATCGTTGGGCTCGCCCGCTTCAATTCTGTTCGATTTCCTGCTCGTCACCATGCGGGTGTTGTGCCTTCCCCTCCTCTTCCTGGCCATGATCCTCACGATGCAGGCCCGCGTCATCGCCGGGTTGAGGGCCATGATCGCACGCGACGGCTTGACCGGTGCTCTGTCACGCGGGACGCTCATGGAAGAGGGCGAGCGGATCTTCGCCGAGTGCCTGGCACGCCAGGAGCCGGCTGCCTTCCTGCTGCTCGACCTCGATTTCTTCAAACAGATCAACGATCAGTACGGCCACGCCTGCGGCGACATGGCGCTCGCGCATTTTGCCGAAACCGTCTCGACTTTCCTCGCCGGACGGGGCGTCCTCGGACGGATCGGCGGCGAGGAATTCGGCATCGTCCTGCCGGACCACACGGAAGAGCAGGCAAAGGCGCTTGCGGAGGACATCTGCCGCGTGGTGCGCGAGACGCCTGCGGGCCGCTCGCATCAGCGCATCCGTCTGACGGTGAGCATCGGGATCGCCGCCGCCACCGCCGGCGAGACGATTACCGACGTGATGATACGCGCCGACCTTGCTCTCTACGACTCCAAGGCGGACGGCCGAGACCGTTGCTCGGTCGCAAGGGATCGCCGCATCGACTCCAGCGCCCGCGCCCTTGCGGCAGCCGCCGCGCAATTGCGCGAAGCGCGTGCCGCCCGGTCGCAACTGCGCCACTCGGCGTGACTTCTCGCACGATGGATCCTGCATATCGACGGGCGTGGCGGCCGGTGCTTGCATTGCAGCATCCGCTGCCTATCTGAACGGTGCAGTTCATTGGAGGATACTCATGCTACGCCGCATCCGTGCCTTGCTTGTTGCCGGCCTCACCGTCTCGGCCGCGGCGGTTTCGCCCGTTCACGCAGAAACCGTTGGCGAGGTCGGGGTCGACTGGCTCGGCAACGACATCAAGATCGATGCCGTAAGCGATCCGAAAGTGACCGGGGTTACCTGCCACGTCACCTATTTCGATCGCAGCGTCATCGACCGCCTGAAGAACGGCAACTGGTTCGAGGATCCGTCGAACAACTCCATCGCCTGCCGCCAGACCGGCCCGATCGCCATCGACGATATCGACCTGTCGAAGGAAGGAGAGGAAGTCTTCCGTTCCGGACTGTCCCTCATCTGGAAGAACCTGCTGGTGACCCGCATCTACGACAAGGCCAACGATACGCTGATCTATCTGGCACATTCGCGGCAGTTGACCGACGGATCGGCCAAGATGTCGATCACCACGGTCCCGCTTTATGGCCAATCGGTCACCTGGAAGAATGGGCGGCCGGAATAGGCGATCCCGCGAACCCAGCAGATCAAGACGACCGGAAGGGGAGTACGGGCTTTCCTCACTCCCCTTCCGAGCTACAGCGCCGCGTTTCCCGCCGCATTTTACGCCGCATACATCGTTTCTTGAGCTGGTGCGCCTCGAGGAAACAAGCAGTAGCTGATTTCGCGCCTTACGGTTTAGGCGGCACGATGCCCCGATAGTAGTCGCCCTCACCCGGGTCGTATCTCTCCTGGTAGGTACCGTTCGGAGACATCACGCGGCCGCCGTCGATGCTGCCCGTTGCAGTCGGGTCGACCGATGACGGACGCAGGTTAGGCGACATCGGCATGCGCACCTGATTCTGGGTTCCCGGAGGGTTATTCGGGTCGAGGCCCTGATAGTAGCTGTCCGCAAAGGCTGGCGCCGCGGCGCCGACCAAGGCGGATGACAGGACAAATGCAGCAAATGATGTTTTCAGAGAAACTCTCATGGCATTAACTCCTATGTCCGTTAGGCATCCCACCTCCCAATGGATGCTACTGTTCAGCATACGAGCCTCCTACGGATGCTGCGGTTACCAAGATAACACTCGGCACCGGTCCAAAGCGTTTGACGATTTGTCACTTTTGCTCATCCAAGAGTGATGCGCATTACGCAACTGTAACTTGACGGCCCTCCCGGCGGCGCAGGCTCCATCACGTGCGGAGAACCGCGCGCCAGGTCAAAGCCGCTTCTGTGCATTCCTGGACTGAAAGAGCATACTGCGGCGGGCCATCGCCTTTGGAGGCCGTGGCCCGCGAGAGCGCAACGCGCTCAAAAGGATGCTTAGGCCGCTTTAGGGACGCGGAGCCGGCGGCGAGATACCTTGATAATAGTCGCCTTCGCCGGGGCCCTGATACTCGTCCGTATAGTGCTCACGCATCGCGCCAGGGGCGTTGGTCGCCCTGCTGCCCGGAGCCGGCTCTATATAGATGCTGCCGGTGGGAGCCGGATCGACATAGACGCTGCCCGTCGGTGCGGGATCGACATAGACGCTGCCGGTCGGGGCAGGATCGACATAGTAGGGGCGTGCCGGGACCATTACCGCCCCTCTGTTCTGCGTGCCCGGAGGATTATGCGGGTCGATGCCCGGATAGTAACTGTCTGCAAATGCCGGCACGGCGAGGCCGGCAAGCGCCGATGAGAGGGCAAATGCAGCGAGCGATGTTCTGAAAGAAACTTTCATGGCGTTGCTCCTGTCTGTTTCCACATCAGCTTCCAAACGCGGAGGCTGTAATCACCAGCAGAGGGCTTCTCGCCAAATGCTGCCTGTTCATAACTCGTTTCGCGTGCAGGGGTTCCTTACGCGCGACCGGAACGTTTTCACATTTGCTCGCTCCGCCGTGATGCCGACCGCCGTGCAGAGCCGCCGAGCGTCCTCCGCTCATGCGAAAAGGCCCGCTTTCGCGGACCTTTTCAAATGGTCAATGGCGGTCGGGGCTAAGAGCGGGATGAGGAAAGTGCGCGCGATTTTCCGCCCGCATCCCGCTCCATCCCATTGGAAGCGAACACGTTCATGCTTCTAGGCCGACCCGACCTAAAAGCATCGCAATCTATGCCGCCTGCGCCAGCTCCTCGGCGATGACGGTGTCGAGATTGAGGAAGCAGACCATGGATTTTTCAAGCGCGACGATGCCGCGGCAGAAGGCGCGCTGGGCTTCCGGGATGATCTCCGGTGCGGGCTGCAGGTCTTCACTGCGGATCGTCATCATGTCGGAGACCTGCTCGACCAGCAGCCCGACGAGCTTGCCGTTGATGTCGGTGACGATGATGGCGGAGCGCTCCGACGGCTCGGTCATCTTCATGCCGAGGCGGCAGGCCATGTCGATGACCGGGATCACCGCACCGCGCAGGTTGATGAGGCCGAGAACATAGGGCGGCGTGTGCGGCATCGGCGTCACCGGTGCCCAACCGCGGATTTCCCGGATTGCCATGATGTCGATGCAGAATTCCTGTTCACCCAGGTGAAAGGAGACGATTTCGAGATAGGCGCCTGACTGCTTGATTGCGTTGCTCATGATCAAAACTCTTCCCAATTTTCACCGGATGCCGTTACCGTCGGCGTTGATCCCGGCCTGTTGCCGAATGCGCCAGCCAGCTTTCCCATCAACGCCTTTGCCGGAGATGGAGCTGGACGCGTGGATGATTGTGCGGCCGCGGGCTTGCGAAGCGAGACGGGCGCGGCAGCAGTCGCTGTTGCCGCCCGCGCCGGAGCGCTTGCCGTCGCCGAGCCTGCCCTGCCCGGCGGCTGGATCGCCGCCGTGCGGATCGTCGTCTCGCGGGCCTGCCCGTGGCGGAATTGACCGACGATCTCGCCGAGCTTTTCGGCATCCTGCGCAAGCGTATGGCTCGCCGCATTGGTCTGCTCGACCATGGCGGCATTCTGCTGCGTCATCTGATCGAGTTGAGCGACGGCGGTATTGATTTCGTGGAGGCCCGTCGATTGCTCGCGCGCCGCCATCACGATCGAGCTCATATGTTCGTTGATGCAGGCCACCTTGGCACCGATGCGGCCGAGCGCGTCGCCGGTCTCCTGAACCAGCCTGACGCCGGTCTTGACCTCATTGCCCGAGCGGCCCACCAGAGTCTTGATATCCTTCGCGGCACCGGCAGCACGCTGGGCGAGCTCCCTCACCTCCTGGGCAACGACGGCAAAGCCCTTGCCGGCCTCCCCCGCCCGCGCGGCCTCGACCCCGGCATTGAGCGCCAGCAGATTGGTCTGGAACGCGATCTCGTCGATCACGTCGATGATCTTGCCGATCTCGCTGGAAGCGCCCTCGATGCGGGCCATGGCGGCGATCGCCTCGCCGACGATGCGCCCGGACTCTTCCGCATTGATGCGCGCCTCGTCGACCATATGGCTCGCCTCTTCGGCGCGCTCGGTCGCTGTCTTCACGGTGACGGTGATTTCCTCGAGCGCGGCCGAGGTCTGCTCCAGCGACGCGGCCTGCTTTTCCGTCCGCCGAGCCAGATCGTCGGCAGCGCTGCGCATCTGCCGCCCGTTCGATTCGATCGAGGCGGTATTCTCCTTGACACTCGAAAGGACGTGGCTCAGCCGTTCCACCGTTTCGTTGAAGTCGCGGCGCAACGCATCGAGCCCGCTATCGAAAGGCTCGCGGATCGCAACCGCCAGATTGCCGTCTGCAAGCTGATTGAGCGCTCCGCCGAGGGCTTCGACTGCGGTTTTGATCAGTCCGATCGCATGCTCGCGCTCCGTCTCGTGACGCTCGCGTTCCGCCTCGATTTCCTGCCTGCTCGCCCTCGCCCCTTCCTCGAGCGCACGTTTCTCGATTGCCGAGGCCCGGAAAAGCTCCACAGAACGTGCCATCTCGCCGATTTCGTCGCCGCGGTCGAGCCCCGCCACGTCAGCCGTGAGATCGGCCGAATGTATCCGCTGCATGCTGTCGCGCAGAACGAGGATGCCCCGGCGCAAGACGTTCCCATGGAACCAGATCAGGCCGATCAGGGCCGCCATTGCCAGCAAACAGGCGGTTGCCTGGAGCATGAGCGCATGCTCGCCACTGGTGCGGACATCTGCGATGCGCGCCGCCGCCAGGCTGGCTGCGGCATCGGCCAATTGCGCAAGTGATGCGCCCACGCGCTCGCCTGCGGCGTCGATGACATCGTCGATGCGGGCGAATTCCTCGCCTGGCGCTCCGGCCTCCACGAGAGCTTTCAGATCCTGCTCGACGGCCTTGCGCAGTTGGGCCATGTCCAATTCGAAACCGGCAAGAACTTCCGGCTTTCCGATAAGACGCGCGAGCGCCTCGAGATCGGCTTGCTTGCCCTCGATGACCTCCAGAGAGGATCTGATCTGGGCGGCACGTTCCGGCTGTATCCGACGTTCGCCGCGGTCGACGATGGTGTCCATTGCCGCAAGCACGAGCTCCAGGCGGGCAAGGCGCATTTCCCCGAGCGTTCCCATGCCGCGCTGAGCGACAACGGCCCTGTCGAGTGCCTCTTCCGAGCTGCGTTGCTCATAAAGGCCGACGGCGAGAACGGACCCGAAACCGAGAAAAGCTGCGCCCGCGAGCGTCGCGAGGCGTTGGCTGACGGAAAGCTTTCTCTTGGCGGATGGAACGGTGTTCATCGATATGGCAGTCCATAGCTGGACCCGCCGCGGCAGGCGGGGTCTTCCGTTGCGACCGATGCGGAAAACCGGGCTCGATCAAACCGGATGACCTCATGTCATATCGAAGTGGTGCACTTCTCCGCGTGGGCAGACAGTGGCAAACAGACCTTAAACAATCGCTAAAACACCAATCGCGACTTTGCGGAAGATTACGCGTTTCGACCGCTGCTGCCCTTTTCCTTCCGTCTCACGGTGCTATGATCGCTTCATGCGCACAGACGCCAGGAAGTCGCTCTCTCCCCTGATCTTCGCCCTCGCCACCGGCGTGCTCGCGCTCGTCTTCCTGCTCGCCTTCAGAGGCTGGATCGCGAACGGCGCCGACATTTTCCTGTCGCTGGCGCAAGCCGGTCTCGCCTGGTGCATCTGAGACACATCCCTCGAGCACACCTGCGGCAATTGTCCCCTTTGCACCCGTGTGTCCAAAGCGGTATCAACGCTCTACACTCCTGACGGCCCGACGGCGCCGCGCGTCTGTTCAGATGCGTCGGGGCAGCAACAGACTGGTGGCAATGATGAAATCCATACGCATCGCTCTCTGGGTAGCCATTCTGGTCATGGTGGCCGTCCTCGGCTGGCTGACCTTCGACATGACGCAGTCGAAGCAGCAGGCCGCATCCGGCCCCTTCGGCGTACCCTTTACCCTTGTCGCCCAGAATGGCGAGACCATCACCGAGAAGGCGTTCACCGGCAAGCCGACGGCGCTCTTTTTCGGCTTCACCCATTGCCCGGAAGTTTGCCCGACCACGCTGTTCGAACTGAACGGCTGGCTCGATAAGGTCGATCCCGAGGGCAACAAGCTGCAGGCCTATTTCATCACCGTCGATCCCGAGCGCGATACACCCGAAGTGCTCGGCCAGTATGTTTCAAACGTGTCCAAGCGCATCACCGGCATCTCCGGTCCGCCCGACAAAGTGCTGGAAATGGTCAAGGGTTACCGCGTCTACTACAAGAAAGTCCCCACCGACGAGACAAAGCCGGACGGCGACTACACGATGGATCATACCGCCTCTGTCTTCCTGCTCGACGCCGATGGCCAGTTCAGCGGAACGATCGCCTATGGCGAAAATCCCGAAACGGCCGTCAAGAAGCTGGAAAACCTCACGCGCGGCTAACGACGTTTGCCCCTGTATCCTGCGGGCGCAGGCAAACCCTGCGCTTTGCCTTTGCGCCTCATTCATGATAGCGGCGAACCGCCCACAGCGCCGCGCATCCGATCGGACGCGCCGAAGCCACTGTGGCCCTTTTGAATGGCTGCATGCCGAAGGAAAGCACCGTGAGCGAGATACGACTTTTCGTCACCACTACCGAGAAGCAGGCGGCAGCCGTCCTCGACGTCATGAGCGCAATCTTCGAAGACGACGATTACGCGATCGCGACCATGGAGATCGACGAGAAACGGGATGTCTGGGAAGCCTCCGTCTACATGATGACGGATGAAGAGGAGAGTGTGAGATCACGCCTCGCTCAGGCGCTTGAAGCCGAATTTTCGCATCTTTCGATCGAGCGCGAAGTGCTGCCGGATGTCGACTGGATCGCCAAGTCGCTGGAGGGCCTCGCCCCCGTGCGCGCGGGCCGCTTCGTCATCCACGGCTCGCACGATCGCGACAAGGTGAGGCCGGGTGAGATTGCCATCGAGATCGATGCCGGCCAGGCCTTCGGCACCGGTCATCACGGCACGACAGCCGGCTGCCTCGAAATGCTTGCCTCCGTCGCCCGCTCCCGGCCGGTCCGCAGCGCGCTCGACCTCGGGACGGGAAGCGGCGTGCTGGCGATCGCCGCCTGGAAGCTCCTGCACGTTCCGGTGCTCGCAACCGACATCGATCCGATCGCAACCCGGGTCGCCGCCGACAACGCCCGGCGCAACGGCGTCGTCGACGGCTTGACCTTCGCCACCGCGCCAGGCTTCCACTCGACAACCTTCAGCGCCAACGGCCCCTTCGACCTCATCATCGCCAACATTTTGGCGCGGCCGCTGATGAAGATGGCGCCGCAACTTGTGTCCAACCTCGCTCCGGGCGGTTCGGTCATCCTTTCCGGTATTCTCGCCGAACAGCGCTGGAAGGTGCTCGCAGCCTATAACGGCCAGAACCTCAAGCATGCGCGCACCCTCTGGCGCAATGGCTGGGTAACCATTCATCTGACCAGGTAAGTCACGCTTATCGCAGACGCGTCCGGTCACGGCGTCCGCACGCCCCATGCTGCCGTAATTAAGCTCCGGGATCTTTAAAGTGCATCCCTGATCGGAAACATGTCTTCGCCGTAGTGATGAAGCCGCGTGTGATGTCGGCGGCATAACCACCGCACCTTTAAAGGCTGGTCGTATTGGTCGTGATGGGCATCGACCGCTTCGATCCCGCAGACCTCGCACGTTTGCTTTTCCAGCTCCCCTGCCTTCACTGCTCGCTGGACAGCGAGATGGGCATCATATTTTCCTGGATTGGCACGGCGCCAATTCGCTTGGCGGGTATCGGTTTTCAGCATCGCTGCCCTACCTCTGCATGCTCCGTTTGAGAGATATTCTCGCAAGTCGACCGTGGGCAGGCATATCACGAAGCAAATCGTTCTTCATTTGTTTTCCCGTGGACACTGCCTGTTTCCACAGGCAGGCTCTATTTCATTTGTTTAGCGGGGCCGAAGATGCTCGCTCCTGCGCCAAGCGCAGGGATGACGATAGAAGGAGTATCGACCGAAACGGGAGCCCAGAAAACGAAAAGGCCGCCCGATCCATCATGACGGGCGGCCTTTTCGAAACAAAGGCGATGCCGAAGCATCGCCTGCTGACCGGCTTTTGGCCGACCATACCCGCGAGCTTGAGGAGGAGGAGCGCTCAAGCGGGCTCTACCGTTCCGAAGCTGGCCACCCTGAGGGAGGAGGAGAACAGATGACCAACTATTCTCGGAACTGCAGTCTTTTGAACCGCGGACGTTCGTCCGTGTTCGTTGAGCGGGCTTATAAACCATAATTCCGATAGAGAAAGATACATTCCGGCATGGGTGCCATGCGCCGCGTGCATATGTATGACAAATGGGCAAATGCCGGCCTGCGCCACCCGAGGTACCCGCCGTTCAGGGGCGAATCTGGCCTCCCCACCCGGGAGCGGATTTAAGTTGTTGTTTTATGCAGGTTGCTATCCCAAAACCGGTGCACACTTTTGGAAGAGATGCATTAACATGCTCATCTCACCTGCGGTCTCCGCCAAGCTTACCGGGAAAGTCCATGTTCCAATCCTTCGAAGTCACCTCCACGCCCCAGTTCGGCAAGGAGAGAACCACTGCCCTGCGTGCCGCCCTTGCAACCTTGGGCGTCGATGGCTTCCTCGTGCCGCGCGCCGACGAATTTCAAGGGGAATATGTGCCCCGCAGTTCCGAGAGGCTGTCGTGGCTGACGGGCTTTACCGGTTCGGCCGGTGTCGCGCTCGTGACGCAGCGCGAAGCGATCGTCTTCGTCGACGGCCGTTATGTAACCCAGCTCAAGGAGCAGGTGGACGGCAGCGTCTTCACCGGCGGCGATCTCATCGGCGAACCGCCGCATGTCTGGCTGGAGCGCCATGGACCCAAGGGCTTCCGCCTCGGCATCGATCCTTGGCTGCACACCGCGGCGGAAGTCCGCCGGCTCGAAAAGGCGCTTGCCGCGACCGGCGGCAGTGTCGTCCTTCTCGACCACAATCCGCTCGACCGGCTCTGGACCGACCGTCCCGCAGCGCCGCTCGGCGCGGTAACGATCCAGCCGGTCGAGCATGCGGGGCAATTGGCAAAAGACAAGATCGCGGAAATCGCGGCGGCCGTGGCAAAGGCGAAGGCCGCGGCCGTCGTTCTCACGGATCCCTCCTCCGTCGCCTGGACCTTCAACATCCGTGGCAGTGACGTGCCGCACACGCCGCACCCGCTGGCACGCGCCATCATCCATGCGGACGGCAGCGCCGAGCTTTTCCTCGACAAACGCAAGACCGGCATCGAGCAGGAAGCCTACCTGACCCAGCTCGCCGATATAAGGGCGCCCGCGGCCTTCGACGATCGGCTCGCCGCCCTCGCCTCAACCCGCGCAGCCATCATGATCGATCCGGATCTCGCCCCCTTTGCGATCGGCGAGCTGATTCGCAGGAAGGAGGGTTCGGTGGTCGAGGCGGTCGACCCCGCCCGCCTGCCACGCGCCTGCAAGAATGCAGCCGAGATCGCCGGATCGACCCGGGCACACCTGCAGGATGGTGCGGCGATGGTCGAGTTCCTCGCCTGGCTGGACGGGAGGGAGCCCGGCAGCGTCACCGAGATCGGCGCAACCAGGCAATTGGAGGCAACGCGCGCGGCCGTCGGCGAGCGCATGCAGAACCCAATGAAAGACGTTTCTTTCGACACGATCGCCGGCGCCGGTTCGCATGCCGCAATCATGCATTACCGGGTCACGAACGAAACCGACCGGCGGATCGAGGCCGGCACCATGTTCCTGATCGACTCCGGCGCGCAATACATCAACGGTACGACCGACATCACCCGCACGGTCGCGATCGGCGCGGTGCCGGAAGAACAGAAGCGATTCTTCACGCTCGTGCTCAAGGGCATGATCGCAATCAGCTCGGCGCGTTTCCCGAAGGGGTCACGCGGCGTCGACCTCGATCCGCTCGCCCGGATTGCGCTGTGGAGGGCGGGCGCCGATTATGCGCACGGGACCGGCCATGGTGTCGGCTCCTATCTCTCGGTCCACGAAGGACCGCAGCGCATTGCCCGGCTTGCCACGCAGGAATTGCTACCCGGCATGATCCTTTCCAACGAACCCGGTTACTATCGCCCCGGCGCCTTCGGCATCCGCATCGAGAATCTCGTCGTCGTGCGCGAGCCGGAGGAGATCGAGGGCGGGGACCAGCCGATGCTTGGCTTCGACACGCTGACCTTCTGCCCGATCGATCGCCGGCTCGTCCTTCCCGCCCTGCTGACCGACGACGAGCTTGACTGGCTGAACGCTTACCATGCGGAAACGCGGGAAAAGCTGATGCCGCTGCTGTCGGACACGGAGACGAGAGACTGGCTGACCAGTGCTACGGAAGCGATCGACCGGTAGACCGGTACGGGCGGCCCGGCGGTGTGGGCTGGGGCTGGGGTACCGCCGGGCCTCCGTTGGGAGGGTCGATTTCTCAACCAACAGCATGGTTATATTTGCGGCGACGCTCTCGCGTAACCCGCGAATTTTACTGAATCGCAGCCTTAATTCGCCAATCGCCTGAATGGGGCGCAGGCCCCTCCCGGTCAGATCCCAAGCATCGTCTTGGCTTGGCCGAGCGCTGCTTCCGAGCCCGCATGGTCGCCAGCCTTGTGCAAGTCTTCGCCCTGCTGGCGCAACTGTTTGACCTTGGCCATATCGGCATCGGACAATGATGCGTTAGGCATGGCCGCATCGATCGCCTGCATCATGGCGGGGCACTGGTTCGCAAAAGCGGGAACAGGCGCAAGCGCCAGAAACAGCGCAACGGAAATTCTGGTAATCATGGTCGCTCCTCCGTGGGTCGGGGGGCCGCTGCCTCCCCGGCAACGAGAGGATGATAGTCCAGAACCGGCCTGGCGCCAATCCGAGCGGCCGGACCCGTGCCCAGGCGCGCGGGAACTTACATGATCAGGTGCCGGATCGCCATGACCGCGGTCCAGCCGACGAGCAGCATCCGAAGCGTCGAAAAGCGCAGCCCGATGACGAAGGCGACGAGCATCGCTGCGGCGACGTCCATGCCACCATAGACGAAGGCGGGCGCCACCAGCGTTGTCAGTACAGCCGCCGGGACCGCGTTCAACGCAGATTCGATCCGCGGGGGAATGTACTTCAGCTGCGTGATGAGCACATAGCCCCCGAAGCGCGTCACATAAGTGGCGACCGCCGCCGCAACGATGAGATAGAGCAGATCGAGGTGTTGCGCGTCCAAGGGTCAGGCCTCCTTTTCCACGGCGTGGGCTTCGATCGCCGGTCGCTTCGGCGGCATACAGGCCGCAAGCACGATGCCGGCAAGCGCGCCGATGCTGACATGCCAAGGGGAGCCGACGAAATGCATCGCCGCCACTGACGCAACGGCGCTCACGGCTACGATCGGCAGAAAACGATCGCGTGTGCGGAAGCTCATTACGAGCCCGAGAAAGTAGATCGGGAGAAGCACGTCGAGACCGATCGCCTTGGGATCGCCGATCAACTGCCCGAAGATCGCACCGATCAGCGTATTGATAAGCCAGGGGACATAGATCACGACGCCGAAGCCCGCATACCAGGCGAAGGTGACCGGCAATCCGCGCTCTCCGCGCTGTTCGGTCTCCGCATATTGCGGATCCACGAGCAGAAAAAAGGCGATCAGCTTTTGGGCGAAGCTGAAATGGCGGATGTGCTTGGCGAGAGAAGCGGAATAGAGCACGTGGCGGAAGTTGACCGCAAAGACCGAGAGCACCACGAGCCAAGGCTGCACGTTGCTTCCGAATAGCTCGATGCCGACCATCTGGCTTGCGCCCGCATAGACGGTGGCGCTCATGAATACCGCATCGGCAATGGAAAAACCGTTATCCACCGCAAGCGCGCCGAAAAGCGCTCCGAAGGGCGACGCCGCCAGCATGATCGGAAAACCGCCGCGCAGCCCTTCCCGGAAATCGCCTCTGCTCATGAAATTCTCCCGCGGGGCCGCTCGTGATGAGCATGCCGGCAGATTGCCTGCCGGACAGATAGGGGCTGCCGCAGATCGCGACAATTCAATTACTCTGATGCGGCGATTGAATTTTCTGATGGTTGGACGCGCGTCATTCCTGAATGAGCACACGAGACCGGATGCTCGGTCGCCAACCATAAGAGGCAGACGCGAGAACGCGCCCGCCCCGACACGTCAGCGCTTTACCTGAAACGTGTGCTCTATGCCGGGAAAGGTGCGCGCCTTCACCTCGTTGGCATAGGCTTCCGCCGCCTTTGAAATCGTCGGCGCCAACTCGGCGAAATGCTTGACGAAGCGCGGCTTGAAATCGTTGAAAAGACCGAGCATGTCGTCCGATACCAGGATCTGGCCGTCGCAGGCCGGCGAAGCACCGATGCCGATGGTCGGCGCGCGCAGCGTGGCCGTGATCTCGCGGGCGACCGGCTCCACCGTTCCCTCGACCACGATGGCGAAAGCGCCGGCATCGTCTATCGCCTTGGCGTCGCGGCGGATCTTGGCCACTTCCTTCTCGTTGCGCCCGACCGAGCGGTAGCCCCCCGTCGTGTTGACGAGCTGCGGCATCAAGCCCACATGGCCGAGCACTGGAATGCCACGGCTGACAAGGAATTCGACCGTCTCGGCCATCTCGGCCCCGCCTTCGAGCTTCACTGCGCTGCAGCCCGTTTCCTTCAGGATGCGCGCGGCGCTGCGGAAGGCCTGCTCCTTGGACTCCTGATAGGCGCCGAAAGGCAGGTCGACGACGACGCAACAGCGCTCCGAACCGCGCATGACCGCCTGGCCATGCGCAATCATCATGTCGAGCGTGACGCCGACGGTCGTATCGAGACCGTAGAGAACCATGCCGAGCGAATCGCCGACGAGGAGGAAATCCACATGAGGATCGAGAAGCCGTGCGATCGGCGTCGTATAGGCCGTCAGGCTGACGATCGGGCGCTCACCCTTCAGGGCTTCGATGCTGGCGGGGCTGAGCCGCCGTTTCGTGGTCTGGACGCTCATTCTCAGGCTACCTTTGCAAAACGGGCGGATTTCGGGGCTATGACGCGGTTGTCGAGCAGCTTCGTCGTGCCGAAGCGGACGAAGAGCAGGAGCAAGACCGGCTTTTCTTCAATCTCGCTGACCGGCTCAAGCGTTTCCGGGTCGCGAAGCGCCACCACTTCGGGCCGCGCCAGGGGTTCGCCGGAGAGAAATTCCAAGACACGCTTCTCTATCTCGGCCGGTTCGGTGACGCCGCTTGCGATCAGCCGCTCGGCCTCGTCCAGCGCCTTCGGCACGATCGCGGCTGCACGCCGCTCTTGCGGCGTCAGATAGACGTTGCGCGACGAACAGGCGAGCCCGTCCTCCTCGCGCACCGTCGGTACGCCGATGACCGTAACCGGCTGCGCCAGATCCTCGACCATGCGCCGGATGATCTGGAGCTGCTGGAAATCCTTTTCGCCGAAATAGGCGCGGTTCGGCTGGACGATGTTGAAGAGCTTGGTCACCACCGTCGCAACGCCTGCGAAATGGCCGGGTCTCACCGCTCCTTCGAGTTCGGAGCCGAGCTTCGGCACGTCGACCACCGTTTCCATCGGGCGCGGATACATGTCGGATACGCCGGGGGCAAAAAGGAAATCGACGCCGCCATCGGTCAGCAGCGCCTGATCACGGGCGAGGTCGCGCGGATATTTGCCGAGATCCTCGTTCGCGCCGAACTGCAGCGGATTGACGAATATGCTGGCGATGACCACGTCGTTCTCGCTGCGGGCGCGGCGCACGAGTTCCATATGGCCGACATGAAGATAGCCCATGGTTGGGACCAGGCCGATGGACCTGCCCGCGCGCCGATGCTCGGCAAGGGCTTCTCGCAGTTCGGCGATGGTGCTGATGGTTCTCATTCCGGACCCTCCAATCCGCCGGGACGCCAGACACGCCCCGCTTCGCTGATATGGCTCCTGCATCGTCAAGATGCTACAGCGACACTTGCGCGTCCGATAAGAACGCGCGGCTGCGGGCGAGCCCCGCGAACAGGCAATTGCACAAATTTTGGCTGCAAGATCTATCTTGTGCAGCGCAAAAATACAAACGGAAATGGCCTCGAATTCGAAGCCGGCACGTGATCGGCGTACCAGACTTAGTCGACCATACCGGAGACAAAAATTCAGCGAGACCTGTCGGCACGCGGCATATGTCTTCGTCCTTGGCTTATCGAAGCCAAACCATCTTCAACAAGGAGCACCCCATGCGCATGATTTTCGTCAACCTGCCGGTCAAGGATCTGAAAGCCTCCCGATCCTTCTTCTCCGCTTTGGGCTTCACATTCAACGAGCAGTTTTCCGACGAGACCGCCGCCTGCATGGTCATCGACGACAATATCTTCGCCATGCTTCTCACCGAGCCGAAATTCCGCAGCTTCATCGTCGGCGAAATCAGCGACACGGCGAAGGGTACCGAGGTCATCACCGCGCTCTCCGCCGCGAGCCGTGCCGAATGCGACGACATGTTCGACAAGGCTATTGCCGCGGGCGGCAAGCCATGGAAGCCGGCCATCGACTACGGCTTCATGTACGGCATCAGCTTCCAGGACCTGGACGGCCACGTGTGGGAATGCATGTGGATGGACATGTCGGCACAGCAGCAGGCGTGACGATCTAAAATAACGGTTTACACCGGGATGCCCTTCATCCGCTTGACGGCGGGCGGATGAAGGGCAAGCGAACGCTCTATCCGCCAATCAGCGCCAGCCACTCGTCCTCGTCCATCGTCTGGACGCCGAGTTCGCGGGCCTTGTCCAGCTTCGAGCCGGCGCCGGGGCCGGCCACGACGATGTCGGTCTTCTTCGAGACCGATCCCGCCACCTTTGCGCCGAGACTCTCCGCCTTTGCCTTCGCCTCCTCGCGCGTCATCTTCTCGAGCGATCCGGTGAAGACCACCGTCTTGCCGGCGACGGGGCTGTCGGTCGCCACCGGCAACTCCGCGCTTTCCGGCGTAACTTCCTGCAGCAGCTCGGAAACGACCTTCAGGTTGCGCGGCTCCTTGTAGAATTCGACAATGGCGCGAGCGACCACCTCGCCTATGCCGTCGATGCTGTTCAGCTCGTTCCAGGCATCTCCCGAAAAGCCCGCCGCCTCGGTCATGGCCGCCCCGAAGTGCTCGTAGCTGCCATAGGAGCGCGCAAGCAGCTTGGCCGTCGTTTCGCCCACATGGCGAATGCCAAGCGCATAGATCAGGCGATGAAGCGCTATCGAGCGGCGGGCATTGATCGCCTCGTAAAGCTTGCGGACGCTTACCTTGCCGAATCCGTCGATGTTCTCGAGCTTGTTGAGTGATGCCTCCTGGCGGCGTTCGAGCGTGAAGATCTCAGGGGCGGTGCGGATCCTCAGATTCTCGTCCTCGCTTTCGAAGAAGAACTCGATCTGCTTGGACCCGAGGCCTTCAATGTCGAAGGCATTGCGCGAGACGAAATGCTTCAGATGTTCGACCGCCTGCGCACGGCAGACGAAACCGCCCGTGCAGCGGCGCACGGCATCCACCTTGCCCGTCTTTTCGTTGATGTCGCGCACCGCATGGCTGCCGCAGATGGGGCACGTCGTTGGAAACCTGTAGGGCTCAACGCCCTCCGGCCGCTCGTCCATCACCACGTCGACGATCTGAGGAATCACGTCCCCTGCCCGCTGAACGATCACCATGTCGCCGATGCGGACGTCGCGCCCGTCGCGGATCGGCTCACCGGTGTTGCCGACGCCCCGGATATAATCCTCGTTGTGCAGCGTCGCGTTCGTGACGACGACTCCCCCAACGGTGATCGGCTCCAGCCGCGCGACAGGCGTCAGGGCGCCGGTACGGCCGACCTGAATGTCGATGCCTCTCAGCCGCGTGAAAGCCTGTTCGGCCGGAAACTTGTGCGCCGTTGCCCAGCGCGGGCTGCGCGAGCGGAAGCCGAGCCTGGCCTGCAGATCGAGCCGGTCGACCTTGTAGACGACGCCGTCGATGTCGTAGTCGAGGTCCGGACGCTCCCGCTCGATATGGTGATAGTGCTCCAGGAGCTCGTCGGCGGAGAAGAAGCGCTGCATCAGCGGATTGACCGGGAATCCCCAGGCCTTGAAGGTCTCCACCATGCCGAGCTGCGTATCCGCCGGCATCGCCGACATCTCGCCCCAGGCATAGGCGAAGAAGCGCAGCTTGCGGTTCGCCGTCACCTTCGCGTCCAGCTGGCGGAGCGAACCCGATGCCGTGTTGCGCGGGTTGACATAGAGCGGCCTGCCCTGCGCCGCCATTTCGGCATTGAGCGCGGCGAAGTCCGATTTCGCCATATAGATCTCGCCGCGAATCTCGACGACATCGGGCGCTTCCGCGGGAAGCGTCTGCGGAATCATGCCGATGGTGCGGACATTGGCCGTGACGTTTTCTCCGGTGGTGCCGTCGCCGCGGGTCGCAGCCGTGACGAGCCGCCGGTTTTCGTAGCGCAGCGACATGGACAGCCCGTCGATCTTCGGCTCGGCCGTGAAGGCGATCGAGCCGTCCGGGAGCTGACCGAGGAAGCGGTAGACACCGGCGACGAATGCGCGGGCGTCCTCGTCCGAGAAGGTGTTGCCGAGCGACAGCATCGGCCGCGCATGGGCGACCGGCGCGAAGGTAAGCGAGGGCGCGGCACCGACCTTGCGCGAGGGGCTGTCCTCGCGGACAAGTGCCGGAAAGCGCTCTTCGATCAGATCGTTCCGTCGCTTCAGCGCATCGTAGTCCGCATCCGAAATCTCCGGAGCATCCTTGCCGTGATAGAGTACGTCGTGGCGGGCAAGCTCCGCCGCCAGGAAGGCCAGTTCCTCGGCAGCCTCCGCTTCGTTCAATTGTTCGACGGGTTTTCTTTGATTCAGCATGGATGCGGCTCCAGAACTTTGGAGTCGCTTTTACTGCATGATTCCTCAAATCGGAATCGATTTGAGGTTAACCGACGTGAAGAAAAGTGGGGGCAATTCACCCGTTGCCGGCGAGCAATCGCGCGGCCGCGGCCCTCGCCTCCTCGGTAATCGAGGCACCGGCGAGCATGCGGGCGATCTCTTCCGTGCGTGCCGCTTCGTCCATGCGGGCGACGCGGGTCGCAATCATCTCGGTCTTTTCCGCAGAAGGCCCCTTCGAAATCAGGAGATGCGTCGCCGCACGCGCGGCGACCTGAGGCGCATGGGTGACGGAAAGCACCTGCACGGTTTTCGAAAGTCGCTTCAAGCGCTGGCCGATCGCATCCGCCACGGCGCCGCCGACGCCGGTATCGATCTCGTCGAAGACGAGCGTCGGAGCCGAACCGCGGTCGGCGAGCGCCACTTTCAGCGCGAGCAGGAAGCGGGAGAGCTCGCCACCCGAAGCGACCTTCATGATCGGCCCCGGCCTGGTGCCGGGATTGGTCTGGACGTGGAACTCGACCGCATCGATCCCGTCGGCCGTCGGCGATCCCGGATCGCTCGTCACCTCCACCATGAAGCGGGCGCGTTCGAGCTTCAGCGCAGGCAGTTCTTCCATGACGGCGGCCGAAAGTGCAGCAGCCGTATTGTGGCGCTTCTCGGAAAGCGAGCGCGCCGCAACATCGAAGGCCGCCTTTGCTTCGGCGACCTGTATTTCGAGTTGCTTCAACTTCTCTTCGCCGGCGTCGAGATCGGCAAGATCTGCGATCATCCGCGCGGCAAGTGCCGGCAGTTCGGTGACGGGAACCGAATATTTGCGGCTCGCGGCGCGCAGGGCAAAAAGCCGCTCCTCGACGCGCTCTAGCTCCTTCGGATCGAATTCGGTGTTGCGGAGCGCGCGCTCGACCGCCATCTGTGCATCCGCAAGCTGGTTCAGCGCCCCGTCCAGAAGCTCGACCGTCTCTTCGAGCAGGCCGGGTGCCTCATGGCTCTTGCGTTCGAGCCGCCGGACGAGCGACGCGATGAGCGGTACCGGCGAGGCGTTGCCGTTCAGAAACTCGGATGCCTCGCTGATGTCGCCGGCAATGCGCTCGACCTTCATCATGCGGGCCCGGTTCTCGGCGAGTTCCTCCTCTTCGCCGTCGCGTGGTGAAAGCGTCTCGAGTTCCTCGACGGAGGAACGCAGATAGTCCGCCTCGCGGGCTGCTGCCTCCACCTTCTCGCGGTGTTTCTTCAGACAGCGCTCGGCATCCTTCCAGGCGCGGTAGAAGGTCGCGACGTCTTCCGCGGCTCCGGTCGTGCCGCCGAAAGCATCGAGCAGCGTGCGGTGCGCGTCGGTATCGACAAGCGCCCGATCGTCGTGCTGACCGTGAATTTCTACGAGCGCCTGGCCGACCTGCCGCATCAGCTGGACGCTCACCGGCTGGTCGTTGATGAAGGCCTTGGTGCGGCCGTCGGCCGATTGCACGCGGCGGAAGATCAGATCGCCATCGTCGTCGATGCCGTTCTCGCGCAGGAAGAGTCGTGCCGTGTGGCCGGCCGGCACGTCGAAGACAGCGGTTACCTGGCCCCTGTCCTCGCCGTGGCGCACGAGCGAACCGTCGCCGCGGCCGCCCAGCGCAAGCGACAGACTGTCGAGAAGAATGGATTTGCCCGCGCCGGTTTCACCGGTCAGCACCGAAAGCCCGGCATCGAAGCTGAGGTCAAGCCGTTCGATCAGGACGATATCGCGGATCGCGAGCTGGGCGAGCATCCGGTTTCATATCTTCGTTGTCAGGCGCCGGGAAAATTACGCGCCGATTAGGTTCTTTCCGGCGCGCGCGATCCAGGACGTGCCGGTTTCGCGCGGCTCGAGCCCGCCGGATTGCAGCAGCTTGTAGGAGTCGGCATACCATTGGCTGTCGGGGTAGTTATGCCCGAGAACCGCTGCCGCCGTCTGGGCTTCGCCAGTCACGCCCATCGCATAATAGGCTTCGACGAGACGGGCGAGCGCTTCCTCGACCTGATTGGTGGTCGGATACCGCTCGACGACGGTACGGAAGCGCGAAATCGCTGCCAGATATTCCTTGCGTTCGAGATAATAGCGGCCGACCTGCATCTCCTTGCCGGCGAGCTGGTCGCGTGCAAAGCGGATCTTTGCCTGCGCATCGTCGACATATTCGGAGTCCGGATACTTGTCGACGACCACCTGCATCGCCTCGATCGCCTTCGCCGCGGGTCTTTGATCCTGCGTCACCGACGGAATCTGCTTCGTATAGGCGAGACCCTGGATATATTGCGCGTAGGCTGCGTCCTCCGACTGCGGATAAAGGTTCAGGTAACGGCTGGTCGCGTTGATTGCGTCCTGGTACTGGCCGTTGCGATAGGAAACGAATGCATTCATCACCAGCGCTTTCCGAGCATATTCGGAGAACGGATGCTGCTTGTCGATCGCCTCGAACTTCCGCGCCGCTTCCGTCGTCTTGCCGGCGTTCAGGTTTGCCAGGCCCTGGTTGTAGAGCACATCCGGCGGATCGGTCTCGGCCGTGAGCTTGGTGATGTCGATGTCCGGATCGTTCTGGCAGGCCGTAATCAGACTGGAGCCGGCGACAGCCGCAAGAACGACCGCGGCGACGCGCGCTGATTTTCTTATGTCGACAGAAACTGCAAGAACCATCGGATATTCCCGTTTCACTCAGCGCCTAGCATCGCGCCAGACTTGCGCGTTTTAGAGCAAGTTACCTAAAGACCGCAACGTCATGATCGGCAATTCATGCAAATTTGTGGCGCCCTGCAGCGCTGCACCCCTTTTCAGATGTGTAAAGCGCCTCTGGCACAGTGAAAATCGGTGCCGAAGAACACGCGTAACTCGGGTCACTATCGAATCATCATGAAAATGCCGGCCTTTCGGCCGGCGACTGGAGAAGAATATCCTATGCCGTCAGGCGGACCAGGGTGCGAAGCCCGGCGCTGCAACCGCCACCATGTCCCGCGAACGGGTGCGCTGGCGCGGCGTTGCCGTTTCCACCACCTCATAGGCGGTCGGATCGCTGAGCAATGCCTTGAGGGCATTGGCATTCATCCGGTGCCCTCCGCGATAGGAGCGGTAGCAGCCGAGGAAGGGAGCACCCGCCAGCGAAAGATCGCCTACGGCATCGAGCGTCTTGTGGCGGACGAACTCGTCCGTATACCGCAGGCCCTCGACGTTGATGACCGTGTTATCGTCCGAAATTACCACGGAGTTCTCAAGTGACGAGCCGAGCGCGAAACCGCCTGCCCAGAGGCGCTCCACATCGCGCATGAAGCCGAAAGTACGCGCCCGCGACAGCTCCCGCTTGAAAACGGAAGGCGTCATGTCACCCTTCCATGCCTGACGGCCGATAAGCGGACAGTCGAAATCGATCTCGACTTCGAAGCGCATGCCGTCATAGGGCGTGAATTCCGACCAGGAAGCACCCGATTCGATGCGTACCGGCTTTAGGATACGGATATAGCGGCGCTTCTCGGCAAGCGAGTGAATGCCTGCCTGCTCGATCGCCTCGATGAAGGGGGCGGAGCTGCCATCCATGATCGGCATTTCAGCGCCATGCACCTCGATCAACAGGTTGTCGAGGCCGAGCGCATAGACCGCCGCCATGACATGCTCGATCGTCGCGATCGAGGTCGCCGGCGAGAGGCCAAGGACGGTGCAGAGATCGGTGTTGCCGACCTGCGACGAGACGGCCCGGAATTCGCTCACCCGGCCGCCAGCAAGCGCACGCTGAAACACGATCCCGGCGTCGGCATCGGTCGGATGGAAGGTGATCTCGACTTCCGCACCGGAGTGAACGCCAATTCCCTTGAGGGTTATCGGGCTTGCAATCGTCGTCTGAAACCCGAGCAGTTCGATTCCCATTCTCGTCACTTTCAATCAAGGCGGCCTTCGGCCAAAATCCTAAAGGGTGCCACGTTGCTCAAGACACAAGACGAAGTACCGGGATCCCGCACCAGTCGGCGGTAATCTCGTCTTCGAACTAACAGCGCCCGATCGAATCGTATGCGTCCCCAATTCCGATGATGAAAATAAGAGTTTGGAGGCACCATTCCAAATCACTGTTCGTTTCGTTTTGTTACGCAATTCATATGCGCGCAATGCAAATGTTAAAGCCCTGATTTGGCGCGACAAATCGAAAAAATGCCCGGGCTGGCGCCCGGGCATCGGCAAGGTGAAGGAACAGCCTTCGCATGTTTCCCTGAACCGGAAGCCGGCTCAGGAAAAACTGCGGCGGCTGAAAGTACTACAGCGACGTTGCGCGTCCGATCGGACGCACGGCGCCGTAGCTATCAGCTCGACTGGCGGCGCAGGAATGCCGGAATTTCGAGCTGATCGTCTTCATGCGACCGCATCTGAGGCGCAGCGCGACCGTGATCGTCGAGCTGGCCGCGACGCGGCGCATAGAGGCTGGCTTCCGGCGAAAGCGGCCGGCGCTGTTGCGAGGCGGCGCTTGGTGCCGCGGCGGTCATGTCGGACGAGACATTCGTCGCTTCCCGTTCACGCAGCCCGAGCGAGCTCGTGATCCGGTTCAGGAGCCCCATCGGTCCGCGTTCTTCCTGATGCGCAGGCGCCGGCTGCGTCCGGTGATCCATCTCTGCTTTCACGACCGGCGGAAAGTCCTCGACCTTGGGCATGCGTACCGGCTCGGCCTGCTGCCGCACGACCGGGGCAGGCTCCTGCCGGACCGGCTGCGCTTGCATCTGCGGCTGGACGGGCGCCTGCATCTCGACCGGGCGTGGTGCCGGCTGCGCCGGCCGCATGACCGGTGCGGCTTCCGCCGGAGCGACGCCGGCGAAGAGCTTGCTCTGCGGACGGAAAGTCTCTTCCTGCAGTTGCGGCTGCGGTTGCGGCGCCGGTGCGGCGACCTGGGTGCGCGCAGCGAGGTCGAGCTCGCGCTCCATTTCGGCTTCGCGAATGGCGATCGCGATGTGGTCGACATTCTGCTGCTGCAGCGGCTGCTGCACTGGCTGCGGCTGCGGCGCCGGCTGCAGCGAGACAGTCGGCTGCGGCTGGGCCGGAACGGCGGCGGACGGACGGACGATCGGCTTCGGCGCTACCGGACGAAAGTCGGCGGAGCGGCCGGCCACCTCCGCGGCCGTGCGGTCGATGCCGGTGGCGACGACGGAAACCCGAATGAGGCCTTCGAGCTCTTCGTCAAAGGTCGCGCCGAGAATGATGTTGGCGTCCGGATCGACCTCCTCGCGGATACGCGTCGCAGCCTCATCCACTTCGAAGAGCGTGAGGTCGCGGCCACCGGTGATGGAGATGAGCAGGCCCTGAGCGCCCTTCATCGAGGTTTCGTCGAGCAGCGGGTTGGCGATCGCGGCTTCCGCAGCGGCCATTGCGCGGCCTTCGCCGGAGGCTTCGCCCGTACCCATCATGGCGCGGCCCATTTCGCGCATCACCGAACGGACGTCGGCGAAGTCGAGGTTGATGAGGCCTTCCTTGACCATGAGGTCGGTGATGCAGGCGACGCCTGAATAAAGAACCTGATCGGCCATGGCGAAGGCGTCCGCGAAGGTCGTCTTGTCATTGGCGATGCGGAAGAGGTTCTGGTTCGGGATGACGATCAGGGTGTCGACCGACTTCTGAAGATCGGAAATACCCTGGTCGGCGATCCGCATGCGCCGGCCGCCTTCGAAATGGAAGGGTTTGGTGACGACGCCGACGGTAAGGATACCCTTGTTGCGGGCAGCCTGGGCGACGATCGGAGCAGCGCCCGTGCCGGTGCCGCCGCCCATGCCGGCGGTGACGAAGCACATATGCGTGCCCTGCAGGTGATCGATGATCTCGTCGATGCATTCTTCAGCGGCCGCACGGCCGACTTCCGGCTGCGAGCCGGCACCAAGACCTTCGGTGACGGCGACACCCATCTGGATGATCCGCTCGGCCTTGGTCATGGTGAGTGCCTGGGCATCCGTGTTGGCGACGACGAAATCGACGCCCTGGAGCCCGGCGGTGATCATGTTGTTGACGGCGTTGCCGCCGCCGCCGCCGACGCCGAAGACCGTGATACGCGGCTTCAGCTCGGTAATGTCCGGCTTCTGCAAGTTGATGGCCATAGTCCTGTTCCTTCTCTTTCCCTGGCCGCCTTGCCGAGCCGGCCAATTCCTTCAAACTCGAACACCTGTCCCGTTCGGCGATATGCCGAGCGATCTAGAAACTTTCTTTCAGCCATTGCCCCATGCGGGCGAAACGGCTGTTGCCGCCGAGGGTAGAGAACATGCCGCTGCCCGCGGCATGCGTCTCGAGGTCGGCGACCTGGGGGTAGATCATCAGCCCGACTGCCGTGGAGAAGGCCGGGCCCTTGGCAGCGGCCGGCAGGCCGGATACGCCGAGCGGGCGGCCGATGCGGACGTTGCGTGCAAGAATGCGCCGCGCCGCTTCCGGCAAACCGGTCAGCTGGCTGGCGCCCCCCGTCAATACGATGCGCTTGCCGACGATCGGGCTGAAACCGGACCGCTGTATGCGGTCGCGTATGAGCTCCAGCGTCTCTTCGATGCGAGCGCGCACGATGCGGGAGACCAGTGCGCGCGGCACGTGTGTCGGCTGGTCGCGGTCGTCTTCGCCGATCGGCGGAACCGAAATGATATCGCGCTCGTCCGCGCTGTTCGGAAGCGCCGAACCGTGCACGACTTTCAGGCGCTCGGCATCCTCGATGCGGGTGGATAGGCCGCGCGCCAGATCGGTCGTGACGTGGTGGCCGCCAAGACCGACGGCGTCCGCATGGACAAGCTTGCCTTCGGCGAAAACCGAGATCGTCGTCGTACCGCCGCCCATGTCGATGGCCGCACATCCGAGCTCGACCTCGTCATCCACGAGTGCCGCAAGCCCGCTGGCATAGGGCGTCGCGACCATGCCCTCGACCGAGAGGTGAGCGCGATTGACGCAGAGCTCGAGGTTCTTCAGCGCGGGCCGCTCCGCCGTCAGCACATGCATGTCGACGCCGAGAACGTCACCGAACATCGCCAGCGGGTCGCGGATGCCGCGTTCGCCGTCCAGCGAGAAGCCGGTGGGCAGAGAGTGCAGAATGGCACGGTCGGTGCGCAGCGACTGGTGACCCGCGGCTGCGAGTACCTTCTTCAGGTCGTTCGCCTCGACCTCCTGCCCGCCGAGATCGATCGTCGCGGTATAGACGTCGCTCTGCAGGCGGCCGGCGGAAACATTCACGATGAGGCTGTCGATCGTCAGTCCCGCCATGCGCTCGGCTGCATCGACCGCAAGCCGGACGACACTTTCGACCGCATCGAGATCGGCGATGACGCCATTCTTGACGCCGCGCGACTTCTGATGGCCGATGCCGATGACCTCGATGCTGTGCGTGCGCCCGGGCAGGATCTGGCTCTCGGCACGCGGCGTCAGGCGGCCGATCATGCATACCACCTTGGTCGAGCCGATATCGAGCACCGACACGACATGCGACCGCTTCGAGGGCAAGGGCTTCAGACGCGGAAGGCCGAAATTGGCGGATCCGAACAAACTCATATCCGCTTCTCCTGGGCTTTCAGCATCTTCTCCCTCGCCTTGACTGCGACTTCCCGGCGCTTCACGGCTTCCGGCGTCAACTGTACGGTCGTGCGGTCTTCGAGCCTGAGATCGACCGCGGCGATGTCGCGCTCGAGCAACTGATGCGTGTCTTCCATACCGGCGAGCACGCTCATCGCGCGGGCGACATCCTTTTCCGGAAGCTTCACGACGACGCCGTTCTTGAGCCGCAGATCCCAGCGACGCCCGGCCACACGCACGAAAGCCTTGACGCGGGAGCGGAACTCCGGCCAGCGGGAAAACTCGTCGTAGAACGCGGCCGCCGCCGTCTCCGCGTCGCGGCCGACGAAAAGCGGCAGGCTGGCGAACTTGTTGTCCCTGAGCGGCGCGATGACGCTGCCGCTGCGCTCGATGAGAGAGAGATCCGATCCGTGCTGCCAGATACCGAAGGCTTCGCGTTCCTTGAGGACGACCTCGATCGTACCCGGATAGACCTTGCGCACCGTGACGGTCTCTACCCAGGGCAGTTCGCCGATCAGCCGACGCGCCTCCTCGATATCGAGCGCCACCAGAGACGTCGTGCCGTCCAGGCCGAGCTGCTGGAGAATGTCGATCTCGGAGGTCTGCGCGTTACCGGAGACGCGAACGTCCTCGATCGCGAAACCGGCGGCAGTCGTCGAAACCTGTGCAAAGCTCTGCGTGTGGCCGCCGAGCGACATTCCATAAAGGCCCGTCGCCAGCAGGAAGGCCGAAGCGGAAACTGTTCCGGTATGATTCGGGAAGCGGATTCGACCGGCGCCAAGGCTGATCAGAAATCGCACGCCCCTGCGCAGCGGTCGCGGCAGAACGAACGCTTCATCCGCCTCGGCGACACCGCCGGCCGGGTAACGAACCCTCTTGCCCCTTCTGCCCCTCAGCGCAAGCACGACGCGTCCTCCACCATCCACCTGAGAAATTCACCGAACTGAAGGCCCGCATGCTGCGCCATTTCGGGCACCAGGGACGTTGGGGTCATGCCGGGCTGGGTGTTGATCTCGAGCCAGATCAACTCGCCCTCACCATCCCCACGATCGTCGAAACGAAAGTCGGACCGGCTGACGCCGCGGCAACCGATCGCCTGATGCGCCTTCAACGCCAGTGTTTGTATTTTTTGGTAAATATTTGGTGAAATCTGTGCAGGTATGACGTGCTTCGAACCACCTTTTACGTATTTCGAGTCGTAATCGTAGAAGGCGTGCCCCTGCGGAATGATTTCAGTGACGCCGAGGGCGACATCGCCCATGACACCGCAGGTGAATTCGCGCCCCGCAATGTAGCGCTCGACCATGACGCGGTCGCCATAGCGCCACTCGCTGGAGGTGATCACCTGAGGCGGATGCGACTGATCCTCCTTGACGATCACCACCCCGAAGCTCGACCCCTCGCGGACCGGCTTCACCACGTAAGGCGGCTTCATTGGGTGCTGATTGCCGAAGCTGCGCCGATCCATGACCAACGCCTCGGCAACCGGAATGCCGGCAGCCTTGGCGACATGCTTTGCCTGGTCTTTATCCATGGCCAGCGCCGAGGCCAGGACGCCCGAATGGGTATAGGGAATCTCGAGATATTCGAGAATGCCCTGGATCGTCCCGTCCTCGCCGAACGGCCCATGAAGCGCGTTGAAGACGACATCCGGGCGCAATTCCTGAAGGACCGCCGCGACGTCGCGACCGACATCGACGCGCGTGACGCGATAGCCTTCCGCCTCCAGGGCATCCGCGCAAGCCGTCCCCGAAGACAGGCTCACCGGCCTCTCCGAGGAAAATCCGCCCAACAGGACAGCAACATGCTTGCTGCTCATTCAAACCCCCAAACAATACGCCACTATCGCGAAGCTTGCTTGCACCTGGCTGATTTCGAAGCCTCGATTCGCGAGACCGCCGCGTAGAACCACTACAACGACATTATGGTTAATGAAGTGTTTACTTTGGTTAACTCTCGCCGCGAAACGCGCTTCAGCGACACCCGCCAAGAATCAACCAGAGACAAGATTTCCTAGCTGAATCAGAGCTTTCTGTGGCTTGCAAGGGAAATAATCTTAAGAAAGGTTGAGCCCGCCTGCGTGTGCAGGCGGGCTCAACAAGGTCTTGCATGCGCTATCTTTCTCGACCTAGCTATCGTCGCCGACGATTTTCCAGACGATTCCGGCAATGGCCGCACCGATCAGCGGTGCGACCCAGAAGAGCCAGAGCTGGGAAATCGCCCAGTCGCCGACGAACAGCGCCTGTCCGGTCGAACGCGCCGGATTGACCGAAGTGTTGGTGACCGGGATCGAGACGAGGTGAATCAAGGTCAGCCCCAGGCCGATGGGGATGGGCGCGAAGCCCACAGGCACGCGGGAATGCGTCGAGCCAAGAATGATGAGCAGGAAAAAGGCGGTCATGACGACCTCGGTGACGAGCGCCGCCGTCAACGAGTAGCCGCCCGGAGAGTGTTCGCCGTAGCCATTGGCGGCAAAACCGCCAAGCTGGAAACCGGCCTTGCCGCTGGCGATCAGGTAGAGCACTGCAGCTGCGGCGATCGCGCCGGCGACCTGCGCGATGATGTAACCGACGAGGCTCGCCGGCGGCATTCTGCCCGCAACGGCAAGCCCGACCGATACCGCCGGATTGAAATGGCCGCCGGAAATTCCGCCGACCGCATAGGCCATGGTCAGCACCGTAAGCCCAAAGGCAAAGGAGACGCCAAGCAGGCCGATACCGACCTCCGGGAAGCCGGCGGCAAGCACGGCGCTGCCGCACCCGCCGAAAACGAGCCAGAAAGTACCGAGAAATTCCGCAGAGAGCTTCCTGAACATGAATATTCCCCCAGATCGAAGCAAAACGCTTCGCCGACGAGAGTTCTCCAGTATTCGATTCTCGTCAAGCGGGAGATGTATTTTCGGGCGGTGCCCGCAATACGGGAATTGCGATGAATTCGCCCGGATCACCAAAAAACATCGTGATCGAATCCAAGACGTTATAGCCGGATGCGAACGGAAAACCGCATGCACTTTTCCCAATCCCGCCCTAAACGGGCATGCCGGCTGCTCGGACGCACGGACGGCGATATGCCGGTGAAATATTGCTTCGCCGGCAGGTTGATTTAGTTCGCATTTCTTACGAATTCAGTCTTTCTCGATGTGAAAACTTGCGCTAAGAACCGGCCGCCCGCCTCCCAAGACGGCATATCCGCTAGATCGTTTCGTTGTTTCCATGGAACAGCGAACTGATCTAACCCACTGAAACTATGCAATTCCGGCGGAGAGAGTTACTCGCCTTACCCGCGAATTGCTCCAGGAACGAACCAATGACAGACGCGACAACCTCGCTGTCGCCGCAGGATGGTGCGTTGCATCGGCAGGCCGTGAACTCCCCTGCCCGGGTGCTGTTCGCCAGCCTCGTCGGCACGACGATCGAATTCTTCGACTTCTATGTCTATGCGACCGCAGCGGTAATCATCTTCCCGCACCTCTTCTTCCCTGCAGCCGATCCGACCTCGGCAATGCTGCAGTCCCTCGCCACCTTCTCGATCGCCTTCTTCGCCCGCCCGCTCGGCGCCGTGATCTTCGGCCACTTCGGCGACAGGATCGGCCGCAAGGCGACGCTCGTCGCCGCGCTGATGACCATGGGTATTTCGACGGTCGTCATCGGCCTGTTGCCCACCTATTCGACGATCGGCGTCGTGGCACCGCTGCTGCTTGCCCTCTGCCGCTTCGGCCAGGGCCTCGGCCTCGGTGGCGAATGGGGCGGCGCGGTATTGCTCGCCACCGAGAACGCGCCGGAAGGCAAGCGGAGCTGGTACGCCATGTTCCCGCAGCTCGGCGCGCCGATCGGCTTTATCCTGTCGGCCGGAACGTTCCTCATCCTCGGCGAGGTCATGAGCGAAGAGGCCTTCCTTGCCTGGGGCTGGCGCGTTCCCTTCATCGCCAGCGTGCTCCTCGTGATCGTCGGCCTCTATGTCCGCCTGAAGATCACCGAAACGCCGGAATTCCAGAAGGCGCTCGACAAGCACGAGCGCGTCGAGGTGCCGGTCGCGGCGATCTTCCGCTCGCACAAGCGAAGCCTCGTACTCGGGACCTTCGTGGCGCTCGCGACTTTCGTCCTGTTCTATCTGATGACCGTCTTCTCGCTCTCCTGGGGCACGACCAAGCTTGGCTATTCGCGCGAACAGTTCCTGCTCGTGCAGATGACGGGCGTCGTCTTCTTCGGCCTTATGATCCCGGTCTCCGGCATCCTTTCGGACCGCTTCGGCCGGCGACTCGTGCTGGTGCTGACGACGATCGGTATCGGCGTTTTCGGCCTCTTCATGGCGCCGCTCCTGTCCTCCGGTCTCGCCGGAGCCTTCGTCTTCTCAATCGTCGGCCTCGGCCTGATGGGCCTCACCTACGGGCCGATCGGCGCCGCACTGGCGGCCCCCTTTCCGACCGCGGTGCGCTATACCGGCGCCTCGCTGACCTTCAACCTCGCCGGCATCTTCGGCGCGTCGCTGGCGCCCTATATCGCCACCTGGCTCGCCACCAATTACAGCCTCGGCCATGTGGGCTACTATTTGCTGGCGGCGGCGTCGATCACCCTCGTCTGCCTGCTTCTTTCGAACGAGGAAGAGGTCTCGGGCTGAGTGAGATGGGATAATCCTGAAAAAAGGGCCGCGGCGGATGTCCGTCGCGGCCCTTTTCTTTCGTCCTGATTTCGGCTCAGACCGTGGCGCGGCCGAGGAATTCCCTGATTTCGTAGCCCGGCATGAAATTGCCGACCCGCTTGATTTCCCATTCCAGCTTGACGCCGGAATGTTCCATCACCCGCTGGCGCACGGTCTCGCCGAGATATTCGAGCTCGTAGCCGGTCGCCTGTCCGGTATTGATCATGAAATTGCAGTGAAGCGGCGACATCTGGGCATTGCCGATCATCATCCCGCGGCAGCCGGCCTCGTCGATCAGCTTCCAGGCCGAATGGCCGTCCGGGTTCTTGAATGTGGATCCGCCGGTCTTCTCGCGGATCGGCTGCACCGTTTCGCGATGCTGGCGCACGGCGTCCATGTCGGTGCGGATCTTGGTCTTGTCTTCCGCATAACCCTCGAAGATCGCATGCGTGAAAATCAGCTCCTTGGCCGCGCCGGAATGGCGGTAGCCATAGCCCATATCCGCTTTGCTCAGGACATGCCTGCCGCCCTTGCGATCGACGGCATGGACCTCGACGACGCGCTCGCTGGTTTCGCCGCTATTTGCGCCGGCGTTCATGCGGAGTGCCCCGCCGATCGAACCGGGAATGCCGTAATAGAAGTAGAAGCCGCCGATACCATGGTCGAGCGCCATGGCGGCGATGTTCTTGTCCGGGCAGATCGCGCCCGCCTTGATCCGGTTTTCACCGGCGAGTTCGAGATCGCCGAAGCCCTTCGCAGAAAGCCGGATGACGACGCCCGGAATACCGCCGTCGCGCACGAGCAGGTTGGAGCCCACGCCGACGACCATCACCGGCACCTCTTCGGGCACCAGCTTCAGGAAGGCGACGAGGTCGTCGGTGTCGTGCGGCTGGAACATGAGTTCGGCGAGACCGCCCGCACGAAACCAGGTAACGCGGTCCATCGGAGCATCGGGCGTGAGACGCCCGCGGATTGCAGCGACGCCGCTTCCGAGCGAATCGAGAAGTTTCTGACCGTTGACCTGTTTCATGCTCGATTTCCTGAAATTTCCGCGAGCTGCTTGGGCAAGGCCGCGGCCCAATAGGTAATGCTGCCAGCTCCCAAGAGAACCACAAAATCGCCCGGCTGTGCAATCTTCGCGATGACAGGCGCCAGTGCCTCCTGTCCGGGGACGTGGCGGGCATCTCGATGGCCGGCAGCCTTGATGCGGTCGACAAGCGCTTCCGAACTGACACCCTCTATCGCTTCCTCGCCGGCCGCATAGACCGGAGCAAGCAGGATCGTATCGGCGTCGTTGAAGCAGGATGTGAAGTCCTCGAAGAGGCTCGACAGGCGCGAGTAGCGATGCGGCTGGTGGACCGCGACGATGCGCCCCTGGCACGCCTCCCGCGCCGCCCTCAGAACCGCCCTGATCTCAACCGGATGGTGGCCGTAGTCGTCGAAGATGCGCGCGCCGTTCCATTCACCCGTCAGAGTGAAGCGGCGTTTGACGCCGCCAAAGGTGGCAAGACCTCTCGCAATGTCTTCGGGCTTGATGCCGAGCCGCTGTGCGACCGCTACCGCAGCCGTGGCGTTCGAGACGTTATGGCGTCCGGGCATCGGCAGCCTGAGGTCCTTGATCTCGATCACCTGGCCCGTGCGGCGGCGGCGGATCTCGATATCGAAGATGGAGGTCGCACCGTCCATACGGATATTGTGGAAGCGCACGTCGGCCTGAGGGTTCTCGCCGTAGGTGACGACCTTCCGGTCCTCGATCTTGCCGACCATGGACTGGACTTCCGGATGGTCGAGGCACAGCACGCCAAAACCGTAAAAAGGCACGTTCTCGACGAACTGCCGGAAGGCCGCGCGCACGGCGTCGAAACTGCCGTAGTGGTCGAGATGTTCGGGATCAATATTGGTGACGACCGCGATGTCGGCCGGCAGCTTCAGGAACGTGCCGTCGGATTCATCCGCTTCGACCACCATCCATTCGCCGGCGCCCATGCGCGCATTGGTGCCGTAGGCGTTGATGATACCGCCGTTGATCACGGTCGGATCGAGGCCGCCCGCGTCGAGCAGAGCAGCGACCATCGAGGTCGTCGTTGTCTTGCCGTGGGTCCCGCCGATCGCAATTGCATTGCGGAAGCGCATCAGCTCGGCAAGCATCTCGGCCCGGCGCACGACCGGCAGGAATTTCTCGCGCGCAGCGATGAGCTCGGGATTGTCCTTCTTGATCGCCGTCGACACGACGACCACCTCGGCATCCCCGAGATTTTCCGCTTTGTGCCCGATGGAGATGCTGATGCCCTTTTCCCGCAGACGCTGCACATTGGCGCTGTCGGCCTGGTCGGAACCCTGGACGCGATGGCCGAGATTGTGCAGGACCTCGGCAATACCGCTCATGCCGATGCCGCCAATACCAATGAAATGTACGAGCCCGATCGTCTTCGGCATCTTCATGAGCGTGTTTCCTTGAACTTCGCGACTGTCGAGCCGCTGGCAATAGCCTCTACCAGCAAGGCAAGCAAGCGCGCGGCATCGGGCTTGCCGGTCTGGCGGGCGCCAGCCGCCATCTGCGCCAGCGCATCCGGGTTGCTCATCGCATCGGCAAGGATGCCGGCGAGGCGCTCGGCGCTGAGCTCCACCTGCGCGATCACGCGTGCCCCCCCTTTCGCGGCGAGTGCCGCGGCATTGGCTGCCTGGTCGTGGTCGAGAGCGTAGGGATATGGCACCAGGATCGCCGGGCGCCCGATGACCGAGATTTCCGAAACGGTGGAAGCGCCCGAGCGGCAGATAACGAGTTGCGCCGAAGCGATCCGCCCGGCCATGTCGGTGAAGAAAGGGGATACCTCAGCGGGAACGCCGAGCTTCTCGTAGACCGCGATGACGCCTTCCCGGTCCTCGGGCCGGGCCTGCTGCGTCACCTTCAGCCGCTGGCGCAGCGTGTCGTCGAGCCGGCAGACCGCCTGCGGCACCGCTTTCGAGAAGAATTGCGCGCCCTGGCTGCCGCCGAAGACCACGAGATGAAAGGGCGCATCGCCGGCAGCCGGCGCATAAGGAACCCCGGCAGCGTTCAGCACCGCGGGGCGCACGGGATTTCCGGTCGCGACGGTCTTCGCCGCGAAGGCTCCGGTGCCTTCCGGAAGAAAGCCGCCGGCGACGGCCTTGACGCGCGATGCAAGCATTTTGTTGGCGCGGCCCATCACCGCGTTCTGTTCGTGGATGATGGACGGAATGCCCATGCCCGTGGCCGCAAGCAGCGGCGGCACTGTCGGGTAGCCGCCGAAGCCGACGACGGCCCTGGGCTTGAGCCTGGCAATCAGTCGCCGGGCCGCCCTCAGACCCGTCCAGAGCTTCCACACCGATTGGGCGAGTTTCACCGGATTCTTCGAACCGATGGTCGCCGACGGCACGACATGGATCTCGTCGGCCGGGAACTTCCCGGTGAAGCGTTCGGCACGGCTGTCCGTCACCAGATGCACGGAATAGCCTGTCGCTTTCAGCTCATGCGCCAGCGCCTCGGCTGGAAAGAGGTGCCCGCCGGTACCGCCGGCGGCAAGAAGAATGATGCCTTTATCCATGTCTCACTCCGCCGGCACTCCGACGCCCGATCGAAAGAGGCTGCGCTCGACGGCACGTTTCTCCGGCCGATGACGCGTCAGTGCCAGAATGAACCCCGCTGTCACGCAGATCGCCACCATCGACGATCCGCCATAGGAAATCAGCGGGAGCGTCATGCCCTTGGCCGGAAGCAGCTCGAGATTCACGCCGATGTTGATCATCGACTGGATGCCGATTTGTAGAACCAGCCCTGCAACCGCGAACCGGTTGAAATCATTGCGCTCGCGGAAGGCATGATTGAGGCCGCGCATAACCACGAAGGCGAAGATCACGACGACGACCATGCAGAAGACGATGCCGAACTCCTCCGCAGCGACGGAGAAGATGAAGTCCGTGTGGCTGTCCGGAATGATGCGCTTCACCACGCCCTCGCCCGGGCCGCGGCCGAACCAGTCACCGCGAATGATCGCCTCGCGCGCCGTATCCACCTGGAACGTATCGCCCTCCCCGGTCAGGAACCGGTCGATGCGGCCGGCGACATGCGGCAGGATGGAATAGGCGGCGAAAAACCCACCTATCGCCACCGACGCCAGCACGATGATCCAGAGCCACGGCATGCCGGCCATGAAGAACATGCCGCCCCAGACCACCGTGGTAAGAATCGTCTGGCCGAGGTCGGGCTGGGCAACGAGAAGCGCCCCGACGATGCCGAAGAGGAGGATCGAAAGCAGATTGCCCGGAATTTCCGGCTGCCGTGCATGTTCGGCGAAAAGCCAGGCGCAGACCACCACAAAGGCGGGCTTCATGAATTCCGAGGGCTGTATCGAAATGCCGGCGAGCGACAGCCACCGCCGGGAGCCCTTGACCTCCTGGCCGAAGAACAGAGCCAACACCATCATCGCCGTGGAAATCACGAGCAGAATGATCGCCGTGCGCCGCACCTGTCGCGGTGAGAGAAAGGAGATGCCGACCATCACCACCAAAGACGGCAGGAGGAAGAGCGCATGGCGCTTGACGAAGTGAAAGCTGTCGAGGCCGAGCCGTTCGGCGACCGGGGGGCTTGCGGCGAAGGAGAGCATGAAGCCCACGCCCATCAGCAGGATGAAGGCGGCGAGAAAAAATCTGTCGATCGTCCAGAACCAGTCGGCCACGGGGCCACGTTCGGCTCGGCTTACCATCAGTCTATCCCCTTTCCCGGCGCGTGCTGCGCCAACGTCCACTACCGGCCGAAGCCGTCAGATCAGCATGCTCACGCCTTCGAGCGCCGCCACATGGCCGACGAAGGCATCTCCGCGCACTTCGAAGTTCTTGTACTGGTCGAAGCTTGCGCAAGCCGGGGAAAGCATCACGGCCGCAGGACCTTGCGAGTCCCGCGCCGCGTCCGCTGCCGCGTGCGCAACCGCATTTTGCAACGTTCCGGAGATTTCGTAGGCCACTGCCTCTCCGAGTGTCGCCGCAAAGGAGGGTGCCGCCTCTCCGATCAGATAGGCCTTGACGATCTTCGGGAAGAACGGCGCCAGTGACGTGATGCCGCCCTCCTTCGGCAGACCGCCGGCGATCCAATAGATTCGGTCGTAACTCGAAAGCGCCGGGGCTGCAGCCTCTGCATTGGTCGCCTTGCTATCGTTGACGAAGACGATCTCGCCCTTTTTCGCAACCGGCTGCATCCGGTGCTTGAGGCCTGGAAAACTCCTGAGGCCGTTGACGATATCCTTTTCGGAGATGCCGACCGCCAGGCAGGCGGCGATCGCAGCCGCGGCATTCTGGGCATTGTGCCCTCCGCGCAGCGTCTGGATCCCGGCGAGATCGGTAAAGAGCGAGGATGCCCCGTCTTGCGCACGCATCAGCACCGAGCCTTCGGCATAGATGCCTTCGGCAAGCGGGTGACGGCGCGATATGCGCACGACCTTTATTCCTGCCCGTTCCACCCGGTCTGCGATCAGGCTCGAGAGGCTGTCGTCGACGCCGACCACCGCCGTTCCGCTCCCCGCCACCAGACGCTCCTTGATCTCCGCATAGTGCTGCATCGTGCCGTGGCGATCCAGGTGATCCGGCGTCAGGTTGAGCAGTATCCCGGCGGTCGGGTCGAGTGTCGGCGCAAGGTCGATCTGGTAGGATGAGCATTCCACGACATAGAAGCGCCCTGCTTTCGGCGGGTCCAGCGTGAGCACCGCGGTGCCGATATTGCCGCCGAGCTGCGTGTCCCGCCCGCTCGTCCTGAGGATATGGGCGATCAGCGCCGTCGTCGTGGATTTGCCGTTGGTGCCGGTGATGGCGATGAAGGGGCAATCGGGCGCGTGTTTGCGCCGCTCACGCACGAAGAGTTCCACGTCGCCGATGATCTCGACGCCGGCCTGATGCGCGAGATCGACACTCCAGTGCGGCTTCGGATGCGTAAGCGGGACACCTGGGGAAAGCACGAAGGCGGCAAAGGCATGCCAGTCGACGCCGCGCAAGTCGGCCGTCGTTATCCCGGCTGCGGCAGCCTTGGCGACGCTGTCAGGATTGTCGTCCCACGCCACGACATCGGCGCCGCCCGAAACGAGTGCCTGAGCCGTCGCGAGCCCCGAGCCGCCAAGCCCGAAGAGTGCGACCTTCCTGCCCTTGAATGAGGTGACCGGGATCATCGTGGCTCACCGCAGCTTCAGCGTGGAGAGGCCGACCATTGCGAGGATTACTGCGATGATCCAGAAACGAATCACCACCTGGCTTTCCGTCCAGCCTTTCTTCTCGAAGTGATGGTGGATCGGCGCCATCAGGAACACGCGATGCCCGGTGCGCTTGAACCAGAAGACCTGGATGATGACCGACAGCGTCTCGATGACGAAGAGTCCGCCGATGATGATCATGACGATCTCGTGCTTGGTCGCGACCGCCACGGTTCCGATCAGGCCGCCGAGCGCAAGCGAACCCGTATCGCCCATGAAAATCGCGGCAGGCGGTGCGTTGAACCAGAGGAAGCCGAGCCCCGCGCCGATTACGGCGCCGAGGATCACCGCGAGTTCGCCGGTGCCGGGCACGAAATGGATCTGCAGGTAATTTGCGAAGACGGCGTTGCCCGCCAGATAGGCGATCAGCCCGAATGCGGCCGACGCGATCATGACTGGCACGATCGCGAGCCCGTCGAGGCCGTCGGTCAGGTTTACGGAATTTCCCGCGCCGACGATGACGAACCCGCCGAACAGCACGAAGAAATATCCGAGATTGAGCATCAGGTCCTTGAAGAAGGGAAAGGTCACCGACGAGCCGAAGGTGGAACCCGCCGCCCCTGCGGAAAGCGCCGCCTGCATCATGAAGAAGACGGCAACGGCGGCGATTACGAACTCGATGCCGAGTCGCGCCTTGCCGGAGAAGCCCTTTTCCGACTGTTTCGTCACCTTGAGGTAGTCGTCGTAAAAGCCTATCGCGCCGAAACCGAGCGTCACCAGAAGCGTCGATACGACGTAGATGCTGGATAGGTCGGCCCAGAGCAGCGACGACACCACGATGCCGGTCAGGATCATCAACCCGCCCATGGTCGGCGTACCGGCCTTCTTGAAATGCGTCTGGGGCCCGTCGGCACGGATCGGCTGGCCCTTGCCCTGGCGGATGCGCAACGAGGCGATCATGGCGGGGCCGAACAGAAACACGATCAAGGCAGAGGTAAAGAGAGCCGCCCCCGTACGGAAGGTGATGTAGCGAAAGAGATTAAAGAATTGAAAGTGGTCCGCCAGTTCCACAAGCCAGATCAGCATAAGGGACCTTTCCCCCGGAAGTTTATAATCGGACATCGTCCAACAGAATCATCTGCCAGAAGATACCCGCTTGCGTTCGACTATGTTAGGCCATTTCCCCTGGCCGAAGGCCGTATCCACCAGCACTGCAGCGCCACGCACCCTTTCGGGTGTACAAGAGCCGCCGTAGCGCTTTAGGTTGCCGCATGTTCTTCCGTAAACCGGTTCCGGTTCGAGGAAACATGCAGCGATGGCGACGTCCCTATACTTCCCCTGCTCCGGCCGTCTCCTGCGGATAGGCATCTAGAAGCGCCTGAACGATCTTTGCGCAACCGGTGCCTTTCGAAGACTTGACCATCACGACGTCGCCGGCCGCAACGGCTCCGAGCGCGTAGGCCGTGAGATCATCCACCCGGTCCCGATGGACGACGGATACCTCCGGCGGCAGAGCCTCGCGCAAATGGGCCATCTCGGGCCCGGCCAGCCAGACATCGGCAATACCCGCCTCGACAATCGGCCTCGCAAGCGCCGCATGGACCGCCGCCGAATGATCGCCCATTTCCAGCATGTCGCCGAGAACGGCAATCCGTCGCCCGCCGGGCGACGGCTCGGCATCGCGGAGAAGCGAGATCGCCGCCCGCATTGAGGCGGGATTGGCGTTGTAGCTCTCGTCGATCACGGTGAGGTGCCCGGCGCCGATTCTCAGGCGGTACCGCAGCCCCCGGCCCTTCTCCGGCTGCATGGTCGCAAAAGACGCGACGACGCGATCGGTATCCGCGCCTGCCAGCGTCGCCGCGGCGATCGCCGCCAAGGCGTTTTCGGCAATATGGCGCCCGGGTGCCCCGATTGCGATTTCAAGCGTTCTGCCTCCGACGCCAGCCCAGAGTACCGAGCCTTCCGCTCCACCGGCGAACTCGGCCAGACGGAATTCCGATCTCGGATTTGCGCCGAAGGAATGGACATGGCTGACCCCCGCCGCCGCAGCCGCCCTTTCAAGGAGTTCGTATTGCGCGCTGTCTCGATTGATGACCGCATGGCCGCCGTTGACCACGCCTTCGAATATCTCGGCCTTGGCAGCCGCGATCTCGTCCAGACTCGCGAAATTGCCGAGATGGGCGGCGGCAATGCTCGTCACAACCGCCACATGCGGACGAACCATCCGTGTCAGCGGCAGAATTTCGCCCGCATGGTTCATCCCGATCTCGAAAACCCCGAAATCGGTCGTCTCCGGCATACGCGCAAGCGTCAGCGGCACGCCCCAATGATTGTTGAAGGAGGCAACGGAGGCGTGGACCCGGCCGAGAGGCGACAGCACGTGCCTCAGCATCTCCTTCGTGGTGGTCTTGCCCACAGATCCCGTGACGGCGATGATTTTCGCCGCGCTGCGGTCGCGTGCCGCGCAACCGAGCCGGATCATCGCCTCCAGCACGTCGTCGACGACGATCATCGGGGCGATCAGGCGCCCGAGCGCCGGGAGTTTGGCTTCGCTGACGACAAGGAGCGCGGCTCCGTTCGCAAGCGCGATACCGGCATAGTCGTGGCCGTCGACGCGATCACCCCTGATCGCGAAAAAGGCCTCGCCGTCGCCGATCGTGCGACTGTCGATCGAAATACCGGTGATACCTTCCGGCAGGTTCCCGACCGGGCGGCCATTCATCGCAGCCAGAAGATCGCCGCTTGTCCAGAGCCAGTTCAAATCAAAGACCTCCCAGTGCCTTGCGGACCTCCGCGTGGTCGGAGAAAGGCAGCGTCACGGAACCGACCGTCTGCCCCTCTTCATGTCCCTTTCCGGCAACGATCAGCGTGTCGCCGGTCTTCAGCATGCCGACCGCCGCGCGGATCGCCTCGGCGCGATCGCCGATTTCCGTAGCCCCCTTGGCCGCAGCCATGATCTCGGCACGGATCACTTCCGGTACTTCCGAGCGCGGATTGTCGTCGGTGACGATCACGATATCGGCGAGACGGCTGGCAATCTCTCCCATGATCGGGCGCTTGCCCTTGTCCCGGTCGCCGCCGCATCCGAAAACCACCACGACCCGGCCGGTGGTAAAGGGACGCACGGACTCCAGCACGTTTGCGAGTGCGTCCGGCTTGTGGGCGTAGTCCACATAGGCCAGCGCGCCGTCCTTCGTCTGCCCGACGAGTTCGAGCCGCCCCGAAGCGCCCTGCAGTCTCTCCAGCGCCGAGAATGCCGCCTTTGCGGTGATCCCGGTGGACATTGCGAGCCCCGCGGCAACGAGCGCGTTGGCGATCTGGAAATCACCGGCGAGCGGCACATGAATTTCGTAGATGTCGTCGCCGACATGAACCTCCGCCGACTGCTTGTGACGGAAATGCTCGACGCGCTTCAGCGCGATGAAATCGCCGTTGCGCCCGACGGTGCGCACATCGTGGCCTGCCTTGCGAGCGGCAGCGATCGCCTCGGCGGACCATTGGTCGTCTGCGAAGATCACCGCCGGTGAACCTTTCGGCAGGAGCGCCCCGAAGAGGCGCATCTTGGAAGCCATGTAGTGCTCGACCGTCGGATGGTAATCCATGTGATCGCGGCCGAGATTGGTAAAGGCGGCGGCCGAGAGCTCGACCCCGTCCAGCCGGCTCTGGTCCAGCCCGTGGCTCGAAGCCTCCATCGCCGCATGGGTCACGCCCTCATCGGCAAGTTCGGCAAGCAGCTTGTGCAGGGATACCGGGTCGGGGGTCGTCAGCGAGCCGTATTCCGTGCGGCCGGGCGCCACCACCCCCGTGGTGCCGATCATCGCCGCCGAGAAGCCGCTATGCGCCCATATCTGCCGGGTGAAGGAGGCAACGGACGTCTTTCCCGCCGTACCCGTGACCGCCACCATCGTCTCCGGCTGGCGTTCGTAGAATCGGGATGCAGCCTTTGCCAGGAACCGGCGCGGTTCGGAGATCGCAAAGACGGGCGCACCCGGCTCTGCCTGGGCCCCGGTTCCGGCGACGACCGCCGAAGCTCCGCGAGACAGCGCGTGGGCTATGTAAGCAGCCCCGTCCGCCTTCGATCCGGCGACCGCGACGAAGAGGTCGCCGGGCTTGACCTGCCGGCTATCGGCCGTGATGCCGCCGATCTCGATAGTCGCGGCGTCGCCCGTCAGCTGCGCCGAAAGTTCCGGGAAATTCGATCCCGCCAGGTCCGTGATCTTCATGAACTGCACGTCTCACATCGATATGATCCTACAGCGTCGTGCGGCTTTTCAGACGCACAAAGGTCGCTGTAACACTTTGAATGCAGCATGGTCTCGTCCTTGAATCGACTCCGGTTCAAGGAGCCCTGCAGCGAAATCGCGAATCATCCGCACTTTCATTTCACGGTCAATAAGACACAAGCAAGGCAGAACCGTCTTCTCCGAATTTCGGCTCCACGCCGAGCAGTGGAGCGGAGCGGCTGATGATGTCGCGCACCATCGGGGCGGCATTCGAACCGGCCGTGCGCCCCCCGCCTTCACCGGTCTTCGGCGCGTCGATGAAGGTCAGCACCATGTATTTGGGATCATCGATTGGAAACGCCGCAAGGAAGGCATTGAAGTTCAGGTCGCTGGCATAGCGGCCGTTGACGACCTTGTCGGCAGTGCCGGTCTTGCCGCCGACATTGAAGCCCGGAACGAGCGCCCGCTTGCCCGAACCGGCAATGCCGTTCCAGCGAAGCAGGTAGCGCATGTCTTCGCTGGTGCTCTTCTTGACCACCGCGCTCGCGAGTTCGCTCGCCGCTTCCTCGCTGCGCGGCAGGAAGGTCGGGGGGATGAGCTTGCCGCCGTTGACCAGCGCGGCACCTGCGACCGCCGTCTGCAGCGGCGTCGTCGAAACGCCGTGACCGAAGGAGATCGTGATCGAGTTGATCTTCTTCCACTCGCGCGGCTGGCTTGGCGCCTTGACTTCCGGCAGTTCGGTCGGAAGCCTCGTCAACAGGCCTATCCGGGTGAGGAACTCCTTGTGGCCGGGAATGCCGATCAGGTCGGCGATCTTCGCGGTGCCGATATTCGAGGAATACTGGAAGATTTCCGGTACCGTCAGCACGCGGCGCTTGCCGTGGAAGTCCTTGATCGTGAAGCCGCCGATGCGGATCGGCGCCGTCGCATCGAAACTGTCGTTGAGCGTCACCTTGCCGGAATCGAGGCCCATGGCGATGGTGAAGGTCTTGAAGGTGGAGCCCATCTCGAACGTGCCGTTCGACATGCGGTTCATCCAGCCCTCTTCTGCGCCTTCCGCAGGCCTGTTCGGGTCGTAATCCGGCACGGAGGCCATGGCCAGAACCTCGCCGGTATGGACGTCGAGCACGACGGCACCGGCGGCAATCGCCTGGTAGTTCTTCATGCCCGCGTCGATGACGTCGCGCACGATGTTCTGCACGCGCACGTCGATCGAAAGCTTGACCGGTTCGAGCTTGGCGTCGCTGGTCATCCCGATTGCCGCAAGATCGGCGAGACCCTGCTCGTCTATGTAGCGCTCCATACCGGCGACGCCGCGGTTGTCGATGTTGACGTGACCGAGAATGTGGGCGGCAGTCGGCCCGCCCGGATAGAAGCGCCGCTTCTCCGGACGGAAACCGATGCCGGGAATGCCGAGCGTGAGGATTTCGCTCTGCTGCTTCGGCGTCAGCTGCCGGCGCAGCCATTGAAAGCGCGAATTCGACTTGAGCTTGTTGTAGATTTCGCGCGCGTTGAGATCGGGAAGCACCGTTGCCAATCGCTCCACCGCCTCGTCGGCATCGACGATCTTGTGCGGCTCCGCATAGAGCGAGACGGTACGGATATCGGTTGCGAGAACCTCGCCGTTGCGGTCGAGAATATCCGGCCGCGAGGCCATGAGACTGTCGGCGCGGCCGATAGAGGAAACCGTTTCCGGCTGCGCGAGACCGTATTGGACGAGGCGCCCTCCGATCACCGCATAGACGAGCCCGAAACTGGCGATGATGATCGCGACCCGGCTTTTCGCCCGGCTTGCACTCTTCTTGCGCGTTCCTTCGAAAGTGACGTTGAGCCCGCTATCGGCAGGGCGGTTATTGCCGCCCGCCGAAAAATGCGCCTTGCTCTTCAGCACCATGATACGAGAGAGAAACGACATCAGCGCGCCACCGAACCTGTTGCGATATTATCGGCCTCGATGACGGCGGCGATGTTGTCGGCCGCCTTGTCCTTGGCCTTCTTGTCCTCTTCGGAAGGAGGCAGATCAGCCTTCAGCATCGGCAGTTCCTCCGGCCGCGCCAGCTGCGTCGAGGGGGTCGGCGCGAGTTGCAGGTCGGCTGCAAAGACAGTCACCAGCCTCTCCAGCCGGTTCGGCTGGGTCAGAAGCGCCCAGTCGGCCTTGAGCAGATCGATCGTGTCCTCTTCGAGCTTTATCGCCGCGTCGAGCCTGCGCACCTCTTCGAGCTTGTTCTCGGCCTTGTGCTTGATCGTGTAGGTGACCGTCGCGGCCGCTGTCATGATGACGATCAGGACAATATCGAGCGTTCTGAGCATCGTCTTTTAGCCCCCCAGCCTTGCAAGGCTCGCCAGTTCCGGCAGATTGAAAATCGAAAGATCGGCGCCCGGCGACGGAGCCTCGGTGCGGACACCCGCTCTCAGCTTCGCGGACCGGGCACGAGGATTGCGGGACGCCTCCTCCTCGCTTGCCGCAACCATAGGCTTGCCGACTGGCGTGAAGGTTGCGGCGCGCGCCGTCACCAGCGGCAGATGGCGGGAGCCGCCCGCCTTGCCGGAGCGATCCTGGAAGAACGTCTTTACGATTCGATCCTCGAGCGAATGAAAGGTAACGACGACGAGCCGGCCGCCCGGCTTCAGAGCCCGTTCGGCCGCAAATAGAGCATGGGCGAGCTCACCCAACTCGTCATTGACGAAGATGCGCAGCGCCTGGAAGACGCGCGTTGCGGGGTGAATCTTGTCCTTGGCCTTGCGCGGCGTAACCGTCTCGATGAGATTTGCAAGATCGCGGGTGGTCTCGAACGGCGTGTCGGCGCGGCGCTTTTCGATGGCGCGCGCAATCCGGCCCGCCTGCTTTTCCTCTCCGAGGAAGCCGAAGATGCGGATGAGGTCCGACACCTTCGCGCGATTGACGACATCGGCGGCGGAAACGCCGGCGGCCGACATGCGCATGTCGAGCGGCCCCTTTTTCTGAAAGGAGAAGCCACGTTCCGCCTCGTCGATCTGCATCGAAGAGACGCCGATATCGAGCACGACACCGTCGAGCCCTTGTGCCGGCGCATGCTCGGCCAGATCGGAAAAACGGGAATGAACGAGCTTCAGCCGCCCGCCGCTGGCCTGCATCATGGACTGCCCCGCGGCGATCGCCGTCGGATCGCGGTCGAGCGCGATCACGTCGGCGCCCGCGTCGAGAATGGCGGATGCGTAGCCGCCGGCGCCGAAAGTGCCGTCGAGAATGATCTTGCCGGGTGCGGGATCCAGAGCTGCGAGAACTTCCTTCAGGAGGACGGGAATGTGACGAACCGGTCCGCCGTCGGCTTCAGAAGTTCCGCCGCCTTGATCCGTCACCATTCCGCCTCTCCACTCTATTGTGAACGCAGCCCCCGTTGCTTGCGCCCTTCCCTGGCCTCCGCCTGCGCCCTCGTAAACGCCTGCGGATTCCAGAGCTGAAAATGATCGCCCCGCCCGACGAAGGTCACGTCGTTCGAGATGCCGGTGAAGTCGCGGATGAAATCCGTCACAATCAGCCGGCCCTCCGGGTCGAGCTTCACATAGACCCCGCCCCCATGAACAAGGAGCGACATCTCGTTGGCCGCATCCGAAAACGGATCCTCGGCGGCCATCTGCTTCTCGAACCGGTCCAGAAGCTCCGGTCCGCCGACGCTGATCGCCGGAAAGACGAAGTCCTGAAAACAGTATAACTCCCGCACGCCTGCCTCCGAAAGCACGGCACGGAAGGCCGATGGGACGGAGACCCGCCCCTTGGCATCGATCCGGTTCGTAACATGTGACAAGAAGCGGTTCATGACGCGAAACGGCCGCCCCCGGTTGACGGGCCACCATCATCGGCCCGCACATACACTCGCAAGACCGCACACAGATCCCCCGCCGGGCACGTGCGTGCCCGCCTGATCCTTCCATCGACGGAAGCCTCGAATTTCGCGATGGCGGGCCATTGCATGGCCCCTGTGCAGTACCATTATGGGATAACATGGGACCAAATGGGCGTCAATGGGAGAAGCTCTTAACCAGCCTTGCGGATGATCAAATATTGATAGGTTGTTAAGTTTAACAAAGGGTTACGATCCGAACCCTAATGCCTTGGAATCGCGCGCAAAAGCGAGCCGCGCCGGTGAGGTGCGGCGAGCCTCGCAGGCGTGATTCGCATGAGCCAGGTAAATTCAGGAGACGTGCTTTGCCGCAGCGGCGAAGCCTGCGAAGAAAAAAAGCCAGTTGGCCTGTAAGCCGGGTTCTGTATGGCTCCGCCTCCGAGGAGACGAAACGTGGCAGCCATTCATCTGGGACTGCGCTTGCGCGCAGCCTCGTGCAACCCACCCGGACGACGCGCCTGGAAACCGGCTGGGCGCTTGCGCGCCCGTGTCGTCCCTATTCGGTCTTGCTCCCGGTGGGGTTTGCCGTGCCGTCCATGTCGCCATGTCCGCGGTGGGCTCTTACCCCACCCTTTCACCCTTACTCCGCAAGCGGAGCGGTCTGCTTTCTGTGGCACTTTCCCTGGGGTCGCCCCCGCCGGACGTTATCCGGCACCGTGTTTCCGTGGAGCCCGGACTTTCCTCGCCCCGCGGCCTTTCGGCACTTGCGAGGCGCGGCTGCCCGGCCAACTGGCAGAGGCTCATTAGACGACCGGAGCAGCGAGCGCCAGAGAAATCGGCGCTGCCGCACGGTCGGGCGGTTACTTAGTCTAACGATACGCGACCGCGAAATCCGTTTCGTACTCGTCCGCCCCGAGCCGGCCGTCCGCCACCAGCACCGCGCCAAGCCTGCCGATCTCGTCGGAACTCTTGGCAGCCTGGCCGTTGCCGCCGGTGAGCACGGCGATGCGGTCGCTCACGAAACCAACATAAGGATAGCCGTGTCGCGTGAACGCGGTGACGCAGGGCGAATAATGCGTCGAAACGGGTCTCAGTTCGGGGATCGTCTCAGCAAGCAGTCGGCGCATGTGTTCGGCCGCTTCCGGGTTTGCACCGCTTCTGAACCAGTCCCTGATTGCCGGCTCGCTTGCAAGGATCCGATCGATCGGATCGCCGCCGATCTTTATGTAGTGTTTGCCGTTGGCGTAGGCAACCGGCGGCAACAGGTAATAGCTTCTCTCCTGCTCGGGCGCGGCGCCGATCAGCGACGGCATGCCTTCAAAGTAGGGGAGATCATCCGCGCCGACTTCCGCAAAAAGCACGGTGCGCGCCTTTACCGTGAGATCGAGCGGCCGCGGGAGAAGCGCCTGCGAAAGCGAGAAACCGCCCGCGGCGACCAGGGCGCGGCCGGCGCGAACCAGCTGCCCGTCAATGGTCCTGACCACCACGCGATCCGGACCCTCTTCGACCGAGATCACCTCCGAGCGGATCACCCGTGCACCCGATTTCTCGGCCGCGAGCGTTTGCGCGCGGACGAGCGAACGAGGATTTATGTAGCCTGCGCCGCTTGCCTCGTGAACTCCGGCATAGCCTTGCGGGAAGCGGAACCAGGGAAACCGTCCGACAAGGTCGTCGCCAGGGATCAGCGGCGCCTCGACGCCGAGCCTGTCGCGGGCACGCTTGACATTTTCGAGATAGTCGAACGCGCCGCCGGGAGCTGGAGCCGCGATCAGACAGCCGACGGGGAAATAGAACTCGACGCCGCTCTCCTGTGCAATTTCCGGATAGCGATCGATCGAGCGACGAGCCAGACGCGCCCAGACCGGGTCGTCGTCGATCGTGCGGGTGATGCGGGCATTGTCGTAATGGCTGGCGAAAACGCCGCCGTGGTTCGCCCAGTCCTGCGGCTCATCGGGGCCGACAAGCGCGACACCGGCGCCTGCCCTCGCAAGGTGACGCGCCGCTGCGGCGCCCATCATCCCCTTGCCGATAATGACGAAATCAACGCTCTCCGACATGCCCTTCCCCGATGTTCGCTTCGCCACCGAGATAGCATGCCGTTACGGCTTCCGCACCGAATTCCTTCGGACAATCAACAATATGCCGGAACGCGATACCCATCCGGCGTATGTCTTACTGCGTCACATGCGGGCAGATCACAACCAATCCAGGATGTTCTTGACTTTACCGCAGTAGCGCTTCGAAACGGGGTTCATTCGCTTCGCGCCATGGCCGGCATTGTATTTGAGGATGGTGCCGCAGGTGGTCCCGTCCGAAAGCTCCTGCGCCTTCGCCAGGTATTTCATCCCGAATTTGATATTTGTCTCAGGCTCGTAGAGTTCTTTGATCGAGCCGGTATAGCCCATCATCCGGGCGGTGGCCGGCTTGATCTGCATCAGACCGACCTCGCCGGCGCTTCCGCGAGCCTTGGGATTGAAGTTGCTCTCGACCTCGACGATGGCGTGAGCGAGATCGGCGGGAATGCCGTATTGCTTGGCATAGGACTGGATCAAAATCGTATATTGGGATCCGCGTGGCAATGTCAGGTCGGGTTTCGGATAACCCGTCGTTCTGGTCACCGACGGAATCGCAGAAGTCTTGACGGTTTTGTCGATGCCCCCCGCATACGACGTACCAATCCCGGCGAAGAACATGCCAAGGCATGCCGCCACCGCAGCAACAGACGCTATTCTCATTTAGTTTGAAGTCTCCGGTCTGGGGAACCGATCGCGCGGCGCACCCCACCGCCGCGATCGAATTTCCCGATCGTTTTCATTGACAAAGGTGCCGCGCTCGGCGCCACATCCCCTGCAGTTGATGCAACGGAAATGACCGGCGCATCATGGTAAACATGTGGCAGCACGAGAAAATCGTGGGCGAAAAACAAACGAACGCTAATTTAGGGCGAACAAAAATCGCCTTTCAGGCGTTGGGAATCGGCAATGTCGAAAGCAGGCGGTGCAGCGTATCGATGGTGGAAACGTCCGCGATGCCGTCTACTCGAGATTGCCGGAAATGGCGCTGAAACGCGGCGACCACGCCTTCGGTTCTCGCGCAGAAATCGCCAGTGATTTCAACCCCGTAACCATAAAGCAAAAGCATGGACTGGAGCGCTTCCACGGGCTGACCGCGGTCGCCGCGCTGGAAGAAGCGGCCGCCCCTCACGGGCGCCGGTTCAACCCAGTGCCCGACCCCGCGACGAAAGAGCACATCCCAAGGAAAATTTTCTCCAGGATCAACCTTGCGAATCGGCGCAATATCGCTGTGCGCAAGCACCCTCTCCGGGTCGATTTGCCAGCGTTCGCCACAGTCCAGACACAATTTGGCGACCGCCTCGATCTGCGCTTCCGGGAAGTCCGGGAGGCCGCCCGGGTGACCGGCATTGGCAATCTCGATCCCGATGGAGCACGAATTGATATCCGTCTCGCCCTTCCAGACGCCCTTGCCCGCGTGCCAGGCCCGGCGTCCTTCCGGCACCAGTTGGGCGATTCGTCCCTCCTCGTCCACGAAATAATGACAGGAGACCTGGCTTTCCTCGCGACAGAGCCAGTCGAGCGCGGAGGCCGCCGTCTCCATGCCGGTGTAATGGAGGATGATCATATCCGGCCTGCGCCCGCCGGCGCGCTCGCCATGGTTGGGCGAGGGTACGAGATGAGCGCCGGGAAAATCGCAGGTCTCGGATGTCATGCGGCGCGGCGTTCTCTTTCGATCGCCTCGTAGGCCGCGTTGAGCACGGCCATGCGATCGTTGGCGATCGCGTGGAACTCTTCCGGCACGCCGCGCGCCACCAGCATGTCCGGGTGGTTCTCGGAAACGAGGACGCGATAGCGCTTGCGAATCGCGGAAAAGTCATCCTTCGGGGAAACGCCGAGAACCTGGTAGGGATTGCGGTCGTCGCCATGAACGTGGCGCGCCATGATGCACCCGAAATGCTCGTCGTCCATCCTGAATATCTCAGCCACACGCCTTAGGAAGGTAAGCTCCTTCTCGTGCACCGCCCCGTCGGATTTCGCGATATGGAACAGTCCGTCGACGATGTCTTCGAGAATCGGGCAATTCCTCTCGCAGGAGGAGCAGAGCGAAGCCATTTTTTCCGCATAGGCCTCGTAGCCGGCAACGTCCTGACGGGCGAGATTATAAAGCCTGGCGACGTTCCTCGCCTGATCCGCGGGAAACTTGAAGATGTCGCGAAAGGCGCTCACCTCGGCCTCGTTCACGATGCCGTCGGCCTTCGCCATTTTCGCCGAAAGGGCGATCATCGCGACCGAAAAGGCGACCTTTCGCCGGGTTTCCGGATCTCCTTCGAAGAGCGTCCGGACCGCCTCGACCACTCCCGTAAGGGCGTTACCAGTGGTCGTGACGATTTTGAGAAGGCTGTCCCAAAATGACATGAGTGCGATTGTTCCCTGTCCACCACGCGAGCATGATCTTATGCGGTGGCGATTTGCAAGCGGCAGAGCCGCGTCAATCATCATGGATGACGAATTTGTGATGGCCCCTCAATAATTCATATCGCCACAAATCTCAATCGAATTCCTGGAAGGCACCATGCGACCTTCAGGCGCAACGCTGCAACCGCGCGCCGGTTCCCGTTTCTCGTGATCCACAGCCTGTCATTTAATTTCCATCTGATTTGGGTTAGACCACCGCTATCTTTGATCTAAGGCAAGGATTTAGAATGCGGTTGGTCTCACGAGCGATCGCTTGATGCCGAAATCCCCAGGAGGACCCCATGGCCAAGAAGAAAGTCGCAATGTTGACGGCAGGCGGGCTCGCGCCGTGCCTTTCATCCGCTGTCGGTGGCCTGATCGAACGCTACACGGACATCGCGCCGGACTATGAGCTCGTGGCCTACCGTTCCGGCTATCAGGGCCTGCTTCTCGCCGACCGGATCGAAATCACTCCGGCCATGCGCGAGAAGGCGCATGTGCTCCACCGCCACGGCGGATCGCCGATCGGCAACAGCCGCGTGAAGCTCACCAACACCGCCGACTGCGTGAAGCGCGGCCTGGTCAAGGAAGGTGAGAATCCGCTGCGCGTCGCGGCCGAGAGGCTGGCGTCCGACGGCATCAGCATTCTGCACACGATCGGCGGCGACGATACCAACACCACCGCGGCCGATCTCGCAGCCTATCTCGGGGCCAACGGCTACGATCTGACGGTCGTCGGCCTGCCGAAGACGGTCGACAACGACGTGGTGCCCATCCGCCAGACGCTCGGCGCCTGGACGGCAGCCGAATACGGCGCGCGCTTCTTCGACCATGTCAGCAACGAGCAGAGCGCTGCGCCGCGCACCCTCGTCGTCCATGAAGTCATGGGCCGCCACTGCGGCTGGCTGACCGCGGCAACCGCGCGCGCTTATATCCAGCTGGCCGGCAGCAAGGAATATGTCGACGGCTTCATGATGAACGCACAGCTGAAGAACATCGACGGCCTCTATCTCCCCGAGATGGCCTTCGATCTGGAAGCGGAAGCCGAGCGTCTGCGCGAAGTCATGGATCGTGCCGGCTTCGTCACGCTGTTCGTAAGCGAAGGCGCCTGCCTCGACGCCATCGTCGCCGAGCGCGAGGCCGCCGGCGAGACGGTCAAGCGCGACGCATTCGGCCACGTGAAGATCGATACGATCAATGTCGGCAACTGGTTCTCCAAGCAGTTCGCGGCGCTCCTCGGCGCCGAGCGCTCCATGGTGCAGAAGTCCGGCTATTATGCCCGCTCCGCCCCCGCCAATGTCGACGATCTGCGCCTCATCCAGAGCATGGTCGATCTGGCGGTCGAGAGCGCGCTCAACAAGGTCTCCGGCGTGACGGGCCACGACGAGGACCAGAGCGGGCGGCTGCGCACGATCGAGTTCCCGCGCATCAAGGGCGGAAAGCACTTCGATACGTCCGTGAAGTGGTTCGGCGAGGTCATGGATGTCGTCGGCCAGAAATGGCAGACGGCCGACTGATGAACGACGAGAAACGGTTCGCTGTTGTCTGAAACGGCGAACCGCTTCTCATTGGGGCTTTTGGGTTCGTGAGGTGTTGACGGCTGCGCGCAGGCATGGCTCCCTCCTCTTCAGCAGCCATTCAACCGTGGAGCCCCTTCATGTCCTTCGAACACTGGTTCGCCTTCGCCGCCGCGTCTGCGGTGCTGCTTGCGATTCCCGGCCCCACGATCCTTCTCGTCATCTCCTACGCGCTCGGCCACGGCCGCAAGGTCGCGGGCGCGACCGTGGCTGGCGTCGCTCTTGGCGATTTCACCGCAATGACCGCGTCGATGCTCGGGCTCGGTGCTTTGCTTGCAACCTCGGCCGCGATTTTCACCGTGCTGAAGTGGGTCGGCGCCGCCTATCTCGTCTGGCTCGGCATCAAGCTCTGGAAGGCGCCGGTCGTCAGCGACAGCGGGAGCACCCTTGAAACGAGTCCTGCAGAAAGACCGCTGCGGATATTCATTCACACCTATGCGGTGACCGCACTTAACCCGAAGAGCATTCTCTTCTTCGTCGCCTTCCTGCCCCAGTTCCTGGATCTGTCGCGGCCGCTTTTCGCTCAGATGGCGATCTTCGAGACGACGTTCCTGATTCTCGCGACGATCAATGCGGCGCTCTATGCCTGGCTTGCTGCCGCGGCCGGAAGCACCATCCGCAAGCCGAATGTCCGGCGCATCGTCAACCGCCTCGGTGGTTCGCTGCTCATCGGCGCCGGCCTGCTGACGGCGGGCCTGAAGCGCGCTGCGTCCTGAAATGAGCAATCTCTGAAATGCTCCCCACGTCCTTGCCGCAACCGGCGGCATAGGTTAATGGAGAATCAAGCGCAGCGGGTGGCAACCGCTGATTTGCAGGGGCTACGGGGCCCAGAAGCACGAAAGTGACAGCATGGCGAATTTCCGTATTCCCCTTTCGAAGCGGGCACTTGCCGCCGTGTCCCTCGTGTCCGTCGTCGTTGCTTCCGGGTGTTCCACGGTCGAGCATACGTCGCTTGCGGAGTTAACGGCCGTGCAGACGGTCACGCCCCTGCCGAAGCCGGGAACAGAGACGACGGCTTACGCGCTGCCTGCGCCGATCGGCGCAGCGGCGAGCACGTCGGCCGCATTGACCGCGCAGACCTCGTCGGCGGTGCCGGCAAGCGCCGCCGGAGTTGGTTCCGCTGGCGAAGCGAAGACGGCGCCCGCGACAGACACGACCCTCGCTTTCGCGGCTCCCCAGGCGGTAGCCGTGCCGGCGGCCAAACCCGCCCGGCCCTTTGAAGTGGCCATGGCGACACCCGCCTCGACAGGGATCTCCCCGGCAGGCGCACCGCCGGTCCCCGAGAAAGGCGCCGGACAGCCCGCCCCGCTCATCGGGGTCGCCGCCTCATGGGAATCGGATTTCGACACCGGCGAGCCGGTCGGTCTGGAAACGCTTGTCGCCAAGCGCATGATCGTTCCGACGGAGCGCCCGAAGACAGGCGTGATCGGCACCGCAGTCGGCGCAGTCGCAAGCGTCATCCCCGATTCGCTGAAGCCCGGAAAAACACCGACCAGCTCGCGGCCGGACCTTGACAGGCTGATCAAATATTATGCCGAGCTGAACGGTCTGCCGCTCGAGCTCGTGCACCGGGTGGTCAGGCGCGAGAGCAACTACAACCCGCGCGCATACAGCAAGGGCAATTACGGATTGATGCAGATCCGCTACAACACGGCCAAGGGTCTCGGCTATGACGGCCCGGCAGAAGGCCTCTTTGACGCGGAAACCAACCTGAAATACGCGACCAAATACCTGCGCGGAGCGTGGATGGTTGCCGACAACCAGCACGACGGCGCGGTAAGGCTCTATGCCAGCGGCTATTATTACCATGCCAAGCGCAAGGGCATGCTCGACGAGCTGAATATGAGGTAAGCCGCGACGAGCGGCTGGCCTATCTACCGGACATCACTCAATCGAGCGCGTCGATTATCCTCGCATTCAGCTTCTGCACGTCGTAGCCGAGGCGCGACGGTGTCAGCCCCAGGCGGACGACCGCGAGACGAAGAGAGGGGACGATCATGATCGCCTGCCCGTCATGTCCAAGCATCCAGAACGTATCGGGCGGGAAATTCGCCGTTCCGGCGCGGGTACCGTTTTCCTGGAGCCAGACCTGGCCGGCCCCGTAGTCGCCCCCGGAAGCCGCAGTCGGCGTGCGCATGAAGGACACGTAACCTTCGGGCAGGAGCCGCCTCCCCTTCCAGCTTCCGTCCTGAAGCAGAAACTCGGCGAAGCGCGCCCAATCCTGTGCCGACGCATACATGTAGGAAGAGCCGACGAAGGTTCCGCTTGCATCCGTCTCCATCACGGCGCGCGTCATCCCGAGCGGAGCGAAGAGCGCCTCGCGCGGGTAGGAAAGCGCTTCGGCGGGATCGTCGAATGTCTGCATCCAGAGCCGGGACAGAAGATTGCTCGTGCCGCTCGAATAGGCAAACTTCGTGCCCGGAGCCGCCTCCAGCGGTTTCGAGGCGACGAAGCCGGCCATGTCGCTTTCCAGATAGAGCATACGCGTCACGTCCGTGACGTCGCCGTAATCCTCGTTGAAATCGAGCCCGCTCTGCATCGCGAGAAGATCGGTCAGCTTGATGCGAGCCCGGTCGTCGCCGTTCCATTCGGTCACCAGATTGGTCTGGGCCAGATCCATCCGCCCTTCTGCAATGCGCCGGCCGATGATCGCCGCCGTCACCGACTTTGTCATCGACCAGCCGAGCAAGGGTGTGTTCCGGTCGAAACCCGTCGCATAGGTTTCCGCTATCAGCCTGCCATCCCTGACGACCACGATTGCGCGCATGCCCGGACCTGCCAGAGCCGGATCTTCGACAAGTTTTTGAATGGCCGGGTCTATGTCCGGCTTGTCCCCGTCCGGCCAGTCGACGCTGGGATCGAGGGCGGGAGGCGCCGTTGCCGACTCGGTGCCTCGCATCCCCGCGATGGCCTCGGCACTGCCTCCGCTCACATTGGCGCAACCGCGGCCCGGCCGGTAGACGGCGCGTCCTGGTGCGGCAAAGCCCAGGATACGCGCCGTCACGCTCTGCTCCTCCCGATCGACCGAAACGCGCACGAGCTTCAGCAGCGGATGGCCAGGCGCCTGCACGTCCTCCGCCAGCACTTCCTGGGGATCCCGCCCTGCGAGGAACACATTGGAGCAGACGATCTTGGCCGCATAGCCATCTCCCACCGTGAGGAGCTCGGGCGGAAACAGCGCCAGCCAGCCAACCAGGCCAGTGAGCGCGACCGCCACCAATCCGCCAAGCGTCTTCAGCAGACCCTTCATTCTCGCCCTCCTGCCGTTTGCTAAAGTGCTACAGCGCTTTCGCCCGTCTGACCAGTGTACATGACCATTGCGTCTTGTATCCGGCAGCAGAGGCTCAGGTGGTGAGGATGACCTCTCCCCCCGGGCTTGCCTTTCAAAAAATGACCCCCGCAAGCGGAGAGAGGGGGACGAGCGTCGCCGCAACCGCTTTGTCTTGGAAGGGGCTGATGGTGGCCGCGAGTCTCCTTCGCCCCGCTTGCGGGAAGAAGCGCCGGCAGGCGGATGAGGGGCAATACCCGAATCCCTGCGAGCCCCTGTGCGAAACCTCGTCATCAAAGTGTAGCGGAGTCACCTTAGAAGCGGCTCAGTTTCAACTGGACGACAGGCAAGATGACCGACTTCGCCCCAGATGCCGGCTTCGGCAAGAAGAATCCGAAACTGAAAAGCGCACTCCTGCAGCATAAAGCTCTCTCCCCCGCCGGTCTCTCGGAGCGCCTGTTCGGGCTGCTCTTTTCCGGACTCGTCTACCCGCAGATCTGGGAGGACCCGATCGTCGACATGGAAGCGATGCAGATCCGCCCCGGACACCGGATCGTGACGATCGGTTCCGGCGGCTGCAACATGCTGACCTACCTCTCGGCCGCGCCTGCCCGACTAGACGTGGTCGATCTCAATCCCCATCACATCGCGCTCAACCGGCTGAAGCTTTCGGCCTTTCGCCACGTGCCGAGCCACAAGGACGTGGTGCGGTTCCTCGCCGTCGAAGGTACGCGCACGAATGGCCAGGCCTACGACGTGTTCCTCGCGCCAAAGCTCGATCCGGCAACCCGCGCCTACTGGAACGGCCGGGATCTCACCGGCCGCCGGCGCATCGGCGTCTTCGGGCGCAACATCTACCGTACCGGCCTGCTCGGCCGCTTCATTGCCGCGAGCCATGTTCTCGCGCGACTTCACGGCATCAATCCGGAAGATTTCGTCAAGTCGCGCTCCATGCGCGAGCAACGGCAGTTCTTCGACGACAAGCTCGCTCCGCTCTTCGAGCGTCCGGTCATCCGTTGGATCACCAGCCGCAAGAGCTCCCTTTTCGGCCTCGGCATCCCGCCGCAGCAGTTCGACGAACTCGCAAGCCTGAGCCGGGAGAAATCCGTCGCCGCGGTGCTGCGCAATCGCCTGGAAAAGCTGACCTGTCATTTCCCCTTGCGCGATAACTACTTCGCCTGGCAGGCCTTTGCGCGCCGCTACCCGCGGCCGGACGAAGGCGAGTTGCCGCCTTATCTTCAGGCATCGCGATACGAAGCGATTCGCGACAATGCGGAGCGCGTCGAGGTCCACCATGCGAGCTTTACGGAGCTTCTCGCCGGCAAACCCGCCGCCTCCGTCGACCGCTACGTGCTCCTCGACGCACAGGACTGGATGACCGACCAGCAGCTGAACGACCTCTGGACGGAGATCACCCGCACCGCCGACGCCGGCGCAATGGTGATCTTCCGCACGGCCGCCGAAGCGAGCATCCTGCCGGGGCGCCTCTCCACCACGCTCCTCGATCAGTGGCACTATGATGCCGAGACCTCGATGAGGCTCGGCGCCGAGGACCGGTCGGCGATCTATGGCGGCTTCCACATCTACCGGAAGAAAGCATGAGCGCCGTGCAGACCGCGAATGAAAGCCACGCTCACCTCATGGACCGCATGTATCGCTACCAGCGATACATCTATGATTTCACTCGCAAATACTATCTTTTCGGCCGCGACACGCTGATCCGTGAACTGAACCCGCCGCCGGGCGCATCCGTGCTGGAAGTCGGCTGCGGCACGGGCCGTAATCTCGCCGTGATCGGGGATCTCTACCCCGGTGCGCGCCTCTTCGGCCTCGATATCTCGGCCGAAATGCTGGCGACCGCCAAAGCCAAGCTACGGCGCCAAAACCGGCCGGACGCCGTGTTGCGGGTCGCCGACGCTACGAATTTCACTGCCGCCTCCTTCGGTCAGGAAGGCTTCGACCGGATCGTCATCTCCTACGCCCTTTCGATGATTCCCGAATGGGAAAAGGCGGTCGATTGTGCGATCGGCGCTCTCAAACCGGGCGGCTCGCTGCATATCGCCGACTTCGGCCAGCAGGAAGGCTGGCCGGCCGGCTTCCGCCGCCTCCTCCAGGCCTGGCTCAGACGCTTCCACGTCACGCCGCGCGAATCGCTTTTCGATGTGATGCGCAAGAGGGCCGAAAAAAACGGAGCGGCGCTCGAGGTCAGATCGCTGGGACGAGGCTATGCCTGGCTTGCCGTCTATCGCCGCGCGGCACCGTAGCGGACGGTGGCGGAGAGCATTCGGCTGCAATTCACACTTGAGCTAACGCAATTTTTACGATGATATGGTGAAAAGGAGGTCACGCCTCCCTGGGGGACATCACCAATCATGGAAACCATCGCGTGAGGCAGGATCGTCGTTCGTCTCGAAACGGAACCCCCATGCGCCGGCTTCTCCTGGCATTGCTGCCCATCGCCACCATTCTCTCTTCCTGTACCTCCACCGATTACGACCTCGTCAAGACGGCCTCCATTCAGCCGCGCTTCCACGATACCGATCCGCAGGATTTCGGCGGCCGCACCCCGCACCATCACAGCGTTCACGGGATCGACGTCTCCAAGTGGAACGGCGACATCGATTGGCGGAAGGTCAAGAGTTCCGGGGTGTCCTTCGCGTTCATCAAGGCTACCGAGGGCAAGGACCGGGTCGACTCTCGCTTCCACGAATATTGGCAGCAGGCGCGCGCCGTCGGCCTCGCCTACGCGCCCTATCATTTCTATTATTTCTGCTCCACCGCCGACGCCCAGGCCGACTGGTTCATTGCCAACGTGCCGAAGAGCGCCGTCCACCTGCCGCCCGTCCTGGATGTCGAGTGGAATGGCGAATCGAAGACCTGCCGCCACCGGCCGGCCCCGGAAACCGTGCGGTCCGAAATGAAGCGGTTCATGGATCGGCTCGAGGCCCATTACGGCAAACGGCCGATCATCTACACGTCCGTCGACTTCCACCGCGACAATCTGGTCGGCGCCTTCAACGACTATCATTTCTGGGTGCGCTCTGTAGCCAAGCACCCAAAGGACATCTACGTCGAACGCCGCTGGGCCTTCTGGCAATATACCAGCACCGGCGTGATCCCCGGCATTCAGGGCAGCACGGACATCAACGCCTTCGCCGGTTCCGCCAGGAACTGGCAGAAGTGGGTCGCGACCGTCTCGCAGGCAAGATAGACCAGAGGACGGGGCGGCATGGTCCGCATTTTTCTTCATTCGGTCATAATGCTCTGAGAGAGCTTCGATAGATTTCATTCTCGACAGACTTCGGGCCCGGCGGCATTGCTGTGCGGCCGGCCATGGAAAGGAATTGCAATGACAGGCACAGCGCGCAAAGCCCTTCTCTCCCTCGGATTCCTTGCGATCGCCGGCGCGCCGGCCCTGGCGCAAGCTCCGGCTCAGTCGGGGAACCCAGCCGCCGCGTGCGGCGGCGACCTCGGCTCCTTCCTGGAGGGCGTCAAGGCCGAAGCGGTCGCCAAGGGCATTCCCGCAGACGTCGCCGATCGGGCGCTCGCAGGCGTCGCCATCGACCAGAAGGTGCTCAGCCGCGACCGCACTCAGGGCGTGTTCAAGCAGACCTTCACCGAGTTTTCGAAGCGGACCGTCAGCAAGTCGCGCCTCGATATCGGTGCGCAGAAGATGCGGGAATATGCCGACGTCTTTGCCCGGGCCGAGCAGGAATTCGGCGTACCGGCGCCCGTGATCACCGCATTCTGGGCGATGGAAACCGACTTCGGGGCCGTGCAGGGCGATTTCAATACGCGCAACGCGCTGGTGACGCTGGCGCATGACTGCCGCCGCCCGGAAATGTTCCGGCCGCAGCTTCTCGCCGCAATCGAGATGGTGCAGCACGGCGATCTCGATCCCGCGACAACCACCGGCGCCTGGGCGGGCGAGATCGGTCAGGTACAGATGCTGCCTGAGGACATCATCGCCTATGGCGTCGACGGCGACGGCGACGGCCATGTCAATCTCAAGAAGAGTTCTCCGGATGCCATTCTGACGGCGGCGAAATTCATCCAGAGCCTCGGCTTCAAGCCCGGGGAACCGTGGATTCAGGAGGTCCGCGTGCCGGAGCAACTGCCGTGGGAGAAGACGGGCCTGCAGTCCGGCATGACCGCCGGCGACTGGTTCGCACTCGGTGTAGCGCCGCGTGACGGCAACACTTCCAACAGTGGGCTCGAAGCCTCGCTGGTGCTTCCCCAGGGCCGCAAAGGCGCTGCTTTCCTGACCTACCCGAACTTCAAGATCTATCTCGAGTGGAATCAGTCCTTCATCTACACGACCTCCGCCGCCTATTTCGCGACCCGGCTCGCCGGTGCGCCTCCCTATCAACAGGGCAATCCGGAACCGGGGCTCGGCGACGCCGAGATGAAGGCCCTGCAGACCAGATTGCAGGCACTGGGCCATGACGTCGGCAAGATCGACGGCATTCTCGGCTCTGGCACGCGGGCTGCGCTGCAGAAGGAGCAGTTGAAGCTTGGGATTCCCGCCGACGGCTGGGCAACGCCAGGCCTGCTGGAGGCGCTTTAACCTTTTGCAGGCAAGAAGCGGGTGGCAACACCCGCTTCGCTGCAATATTGCTTGCACAATTCTGAATTGTCGGGCTCCTATCCCGGCTTGGAGCGCGGTTGGTCCGAATGGACGCACAAGTGTGCTCTAACTCATTCGGTCGACGCATCGTGCTTTCCGAAAATCGTCCGATTTTCGGGCCCGATGCGGTAGCTGCAGGCAAGATATGGCTTCATCCGCAAATTCCGTCAGCACCCACATGACCATGCGCCTCTGGGCATTGCTCGGGCTGCTCGGTCTCATCTGGGGCGGTTCCTTCTTCTTCGCTCGGGTGGCCGTTGCCCATGTGCCACCGTTCACGCTTGTGCTTTTGCGTCTCGGCCTCGCCGCCCTCGCCCTGCATCTCTATCTTCGCGGCCGACACGGCATATATCCGGCGCTCGCCAGGCGCTGGCGCGAGTTCCTGCTCATGGGGCTCATCAACAACGCCATTCCGCATGCTTTCATCTTTCTCGGCCAGACGCATATCGGCGCCGGGCTCGCTGCAATCCTGAACGCCACGACGCCGGTCTGGACGGTGCTCATCGCGAATGTCGCGACCGAGGATGAAAAGCTGAGCACCGCGAAGTTCAGCGGTTGCCTGCTCGGGCTTGCCGGTACCGTCGTGCTCATAGGGCCGAGTGCGCTTGCCGGCCTCTTCGGCGCTGCCGGCGACGTGCCGCTCTGGGCGCTGGTCCTGCCGGTCCTGGCAGCAGTCAGCTACGGCTTTTCCGCTACTTACGGCAAGCGCTTCCGCGATCTGGCGCCGCCGGTGACGGCCGCTGGGCAATTGACCGCATCGACACTCATCATGCTGCCGGCCGCCGTCCTCGTCGACATGCCATGGACCATACCCATGCCGCCGCTCACGACCGTGCTCGCGATCCTCGGACTGGCGCTCGTCTCAACCGCCTATGCCTATATCCTGTTCTTCCGCATCATGGCCGAAGCGGGCGCCACCAACACGTCGCTGGTAACGCTGCTTGTCCCGCCCAGCGCCATCCTGCTCGGCTATCTCTTCCTGGGAGAAATGCTGCAGGCGACGGACGTGGGCGGCATGCTGCTCATCGCCGCCGGTCTGGCGATCCTGGACGGGCGCGTTCTAAAGCTCGGATATTCCGCCGGACAGTGACCGCTCCGCTCGCCGCAATCCGCCCGCCGGACGCCGATAAACTGATTCACCGCCATTTTCGCACACTCACGCAGCGTTACAGACGGTTACATTAACCTCCTGGCAGGAATTGTGAATAAAATGTGGCAGTCCGAATAGCCGATTGTTTTCAGCCGGTTATATGTATTCATGAGAAAATCGGACATGTCGAATTTCGCAGTGCAGCACAAGTTTCGCTTTCACATGCCGTTTTTTCGCCCTATGTTTTACCCGTCAACGCAGGGAGGATCAGCTTATGGGACTTACACACTCGTTGAACGTCCTTATGATCAGTGCAGCGTTCGCATTCGTGGCCGTAATGCTTTTCGTGTGATCCAGGGCCACTGACAGTCCAGCCGAAACGGGGACTTTAATTCCGGAAAATCCATTTTGCAGCAAGGCATGTCCGACCGCCGCTCAGGCGCGATGGTTCGACAGGCTGCAACAATCAGAAAGCCCATGAATGCTGCGGCACTCATGGGCTTTCGTTATGACTGCTGTTTTATCCGGGGTCGGCCGTTATGCCCTCGCGACCGCCCGGACTGAGCGCCCCGTGTCGGCCGGCTGAGCCGGCGCGAGTTCCGGATCATAGCCCATCAGTTCGCAAACGGCGGTGATGAGCTGCGGACGGTTCATCGTGTAGAGGTGAAAATCGCTGACCCCGCGCCGGACGAGATCGGTGATCTGTTCGGCCGCGATATGGGCCGCCTCCCGGAAGCGCTCCTCCGGCTGATCCTCAATAGGACCAAGCCGCGAAACGATCGACTCCGGAACTCTGGCGCCGCATAGACCGGCAAATTTCTGCACCTGGGTGAGATTATTGATCGGCAGTATCCCAGGTACGATCGGTATCGAGATACCTGCGCGCCTCACGCGCTCCAGATAGCGCTCGAAATCGTCATTGTCGAAGAAGAACTGCGTAAGCGCGCGCGTTGCGCCATTGTCGACCTTGCGCTTCAACGTGTCTATATCGGCAGCGACGTCGGGGCTCTCCGGATGCTTTTCCGGATAGGCGGAGACGGAGATCTCGAAATCGCCGCGCGCCCGCAGGGCCTTGACGAGGGCGGCGGCATTCTCATAGCCGCCCGGAAAGGGCTCGTAGACGCTGCCGATACCACCTTGCGGATCACCCCTCAACGCCACGAAATGGCGCACGCCGCAGGCCAGGAACTCCTCGATGACCGCATCCACCTCCGCCTTCGGCGCGCCGACGCAAGTGAGATGCGCGGCCGTATTCGCGATCTCCATCTCCCCGATCATCCGCTTGACCGTCGTCAGGGAGCGCGCCTTGGTCGACCCGCCGGCACCGTAGGTCACGGTGACGAAGGCGGGCGCGAAGACGGAGAGAGCCGTGACTGTTTGATAGAGCTGCGCCTCCATCTCGTCATTCTTCGGGGGAAAGTACTCGAAGGAGAATCTAAGCCTGTCGCAGTCCACGGGATAAGGCGTCCGTCCATTCATTCTCAAACTCCCCCTGCATGAAGACGCTGGCGCGGCAAGTCGGAAACGGTTTCGACCGCGCGCTGATCGCGAGCCAGCCAAATGGTGACAGTCAGTTTCCCTTCCTGTCCGCCCTCCGGCGCAAGATCGGTCGTTTTCTCGAGCGAAAGATTTGCCTTCTGCAGCCATTCGCTCATCGTCTGGTGCGAGAAGCCGAGGCGCGCATGGGCGTGGTCGTCACGCAGATGTTCAAGCCCGTGCGGCGCGAAATCGATGATCACCAGCCGGCCGCCCGGTACGAGCATGCGCGCGGCCTCGGCAATCGCCGCCTCGGGCTCCTCGAGATAATGCAGCACCTGGTGGATCGTGACGAGATCGAAGGATTGACCATCCAGAGGCAGATTGAAGATGTCGCCGTGGCGGATCGACGCTTTGGTGATGCCGGCCCTGTCCAGGTTGGACCGCGCAACCGCCAGCATGTCACGGCTGGCGTCGACGCCGATGCCGCGCCGGTAGATGCCCTCGAAGAGCTGCAGGATCCGTCCGGTACCTGTGCCGAGGTCGAGCAGGCTGTCGACCGGCTCGTCGCCGACCATCGCCTTGAGCGCCGCCTCGACGTCGCCTTCGGCGATGTGCAGACGCCTGAGCTTGTCCCATTCGGCCGCGTTGCGGCTGAAATAGGCCTGCGCCTTCTCCGCACGGGTTCTTTTCAACGTGGCAAGACGGATCGCATCCCTGGCCAGGATCGCATCGTCGGCGGCAGCCGATGCGAGAAGCTCGCGGATCAGCGCGACGCGACGGCCCTCCTGCCGCAGACGGAAATAGGCCCAAGCGCCTTCCTGATAGCGATCGATGAGCGCGACCTCGGCCAGCAATTTCAGATGACGGGAAATGCGCGGCTGCGACTGCCCGAGAATTTCGGTAAGATCGGTGACCGTCAGGTCGCCGGCCGAGAGCAGCGCCAGCAGGCGCAGGCGCGTCGGCTCGCCCGCCGCTTTCAGGACGTCGACCAGCGCATCCAAACCAAGCGTTTCCCGATCAGCCATAGCCTTCCCCATCAACACATAAAGATATGTTTATGTGATTTGGGGCGACGGCGCAAGAGATTTGCGCATAAGGGCAACAGAATGGCGCTTGCAGGATAAGAATGGGCGGACTGTAGGTTGCCCCTGTGAACGTGCGCCGCGCCTGGCGGCGCAGACGCGGGGCTGCTGGATCCCTGTGACACACAGGAATGAGGAAGGATCGGAGCGCCCGTCGCTACGAGCGATACCGATCAATTATACGGCAGCCCACACTCTCCCCTCATGCCTGTGCTTGTCACAGGCATCCATCCACGGCGCGTCTGCGCCGTGGATGACTCTCGTCCTCAATGCATCCGCCGCAAGCGTATGACGGTCAACGCGTCAGACGCTTGTAGGTTACTCGCTTCGGATTGACCGAGTCCGGTCCGAGACGCCTGATCTTATCCTTTTCATAGTCCTCGAAATTGCCTTCGAACCACTCGACATGGCTGTCGCCCTCGAAGGCGAGGATATGGGTGGCAAGGCGGTCGAGGAACATGCGGTCGTGGCTGATGATAACAGCGCAACCCGCGAAGTTTTCGAGCGCATCCTCCAGTGCCGCCAAGGTCTCGGTGTCGAGGTCGTTGGTCGGTTCGTCGAGCAGGACGACGTTGCCGCCGGACTTCAGCATCTTGGCAAGGTGAACGCGGTTGCGCTGGCCGCCCGAAAGCGTGCCGACCTTCTGCTGCTGATCGCCGCCCTTGAAGTTGAAGGTGGAGCAATAGGCCCGCGAATTGACCTCGTGCTTGCCGAGCTTGATGATGTCGTTGCCGCCCGAGATCTCTTCCCAGACGGTCTTGTTGGCCTCGAGCGCATCGCGGCTCTGGTCGACATAGGCGAGCTGCACGCTGTCCCCGATCCGGATAGAACCGTCGTCGGGCTGCTCCTGGCCTGTGATCATGCGGAAGAGCGTCGTCTTGCCGGCGCCGTTCGGGCCGATGACGCCGACGATGCCACCCGGCGGCAGCTTGAAGCTCAAGCCTTCGATCAGCAGCTGGTCGCCATAGCCCTTGGAAATATTCTCCGCTTCGATGACCACCTGCCCAAGGCGTTCGCCAACGGGAATGACGATCTGGGCGTCGCCCGGACGCCTGTCCGCAGCTGCCTCGACCAGCTCGTCATAGGCGCGAATACGCGCCTTCGACTTCGCCTGGCGGGCCTTGGGGCTTGAAGAGATCCATTCCTGCTCGCGGCTGATGGCCTTCTGGCGGGCGGCCTCCTCGCGTCCTTCCTGCGCCATCCGCTTGGCCTTCGACTGCAGATAAGCGGAGTAGTTGCCCTCATAGGGAATGCCGCGTCCGCGGTCGAGCTCGAGAATCCAGCCCGTGACGTTGTCGAGGAAGTAGCGATCGTGGGTGACCATCAGGACGGCGCCCGGATATTCGCGCAGGTGCTTTTCGAGCCAGGCGATCGTTTCCGCATCGAGGTGGTTGGTCGGTTCGTCGAGCAGAAGCAACTCGGGCTGCGACAGCAGAAGCTTGCAAAGCGCCACGCGGCGCTTCTCGCCGCCGGAAAGGTTGGTGACCTCCGCGTCGCCCGGGGGGCAACGCAACGCTTCCATCGCCATTTCCACCTGACTGTCGAGATCCCAGAGGTTCTGACTGTCGATGACGTCCTGGAGCTTGGCGCCTTCGTCCGCCGTCTCGTCGGAATAGTTCATCATCAGCTCGTTGTAGCGATCGAGGATTGCCTTCTTGGCGGCCACCCCTTCCATCACGTTCTCGAGCACGTTCTTCTGAGGATCGAGCTGCGGCTCCTGCGCGAGATAGCCGACCCTCGCACCTTCGGCGACCCAGGCCTCGCCGGTATATTCGGTATCAAGACCTGCCATGATCCGGAGCACGGTCGACTTACCGGCCCCGTTCGGGCCGAGAATGCCGATCTTCGCCTCCGGATAGAAGGAGAGATGGATGTTCTCGAGGACCTTCTTGTTGCCATAGGCCTTGTTCAGCCCGGCCATGTGGTAGATGAATTGACGTGCCATAAAGGAAATGCTCCGCATCGGAAGGGAATTTTGCCCGCTATGTAGGCGAATTATGGTGGCGGGGCAACGTCAAAGGCCCTTGCCCCAACGCTCCCCCGCCGCTCCCTCAATGCGAATTGCGCCCCGGATCAGCCCCGCCCGGCAGCGTCTGCGATCCCCTTAGCGCATTTAAATTCCGTCGGCCCCGCCGCCTGGATCAAATCCGCCAGTTCGGCTTTGCCCGAGAGGTCGCCCGAAAGCCCGATGGTAAGCCCGGTGATCACGTCGCGGCCATTCACCGACTGGCAACGCATGCGCACCCGGTCTCCGGCCCTCGCCCCGAAGCCTTGGTCGAAGGCCTGCTTGATCTGTTTTTCGTCAAGTTCCTTGCCGATTCCGTCTGCAAAGAGCGCACGTACGGCCGAGCGGTTGAGCTCGTCCAGAAGCCGGAGTTGCAGCGCGAAGTAATCCTCTTCATTTGCCGTCTGGCAGGTGCCGTTGCGTAGCCACTGGTGACGGTCGAGGGCGGACTTCACCCCCGGCATGGCGACAAGCAGGCGCTTGGCCGTCTCGTCGCCCATGGCGACTTCCGGCAGTTCCAGCCAGTCGCCCTTGCGGTCGCGCGCTTTCAGATCCGCTTCCACGCCGCAGTAGCTCCTCTTGAGCGGCCATAGGCCATGAAGCGAGAAATTCGTAGCGTCGAAGCGCTCCGCCGTCTGGTCGACGCATTCCTTGCGATCGGGCCGCGTTTCGCAGAATCCCGGCTGCCAGCTGACCGCCAGGATATATTCCGTCCTCCCCGCGCCGCTTTCGCCCTCGCCCGCCGAACTCTCCTGAGCCGCAGCGTGGGCCGCATTCGCCAACCCCAGCGCCAGCACCGCCAACCTCATCAGATGTATCATCGCCCTTGTCTGCATTGCCCCAAACCCTTTAAAGGAAACAAAACAGGAACAAATAACTCCATATGCGGGAAAAATGCAACCCTGAATCGGCATCTGCGGATTCGTTGTGATCTCATGCGCAACGAGCAACAAGCTGCGATTGCCTTTCCCACCCAAATCGATTTGATATCCGCACGGCATCCGCAAGTGGGGGAGAGCGCATGGCATGTTCGGGCAGGTGAGGACGCATCAAAGCCCGACCGGTGCGACGCTCGGCTGGCGCCATGTCGGCGCCGCGGGCGCACCGCAAGGCATTCTCGTCATCAGCCACGGCCTTGCCGAGCATTCCGGCCGCTATGCCCGCTTTGCCGAAGCCATGGCCGGCCAAGGTTTCCACGTTTATGCCCATGACCACCGCGGCCACGGCAGGAGCTGTGCCCCCGATTCGCCACTCGCCATGTTCGCGCTGCGGGAAGGTGCGGCGAAGGTCGTCACGGACCTCCGCGCGCTCCGCGATATGGCGGCGGCCAGCCATCCCGGCCTGCCGGTCGTGCTGTTCGGCCATTCGATGGGGGGCCTGATCGCGCTGAACGCCGCCGAAACCGATCCGGAACTCTACGACGCTCTCGCTGTCTGGAACTCCAATTTCCGGCCGGGGCTTGCCGGGCGCGGCGGGCAGTTGCTGCTGGCGATCGAGAAGATGCTGAAGGGTTCTGACGTGCCAAGTCCGCTGGTGTCGAAACTCACCTTCGGTGCCTGGAGCACCAGCATCGCCGACCGGCAGACCGAATTCGACTGGCTCTCGCGCGATGAAAGCGAGGTCGCCAAATATATCGAAGATCCGCTCTGTGGTTTCGACCCGACGGTGTCGCTGTGGCTCGACGTCTTTGCCTTCGCCTTTGCCGGTGCCCGCCCCGACCGGTTGTCGCGGCTGCCGTCGAGCCTGCCGGTCCACCTCGTCGGCGGCAGCGCCGATCCTTCCACCTTCAACGGAGAGGCGGTTCGCTGGCTGGGCAACCGCATGAAGGCACGGGGCATGACGGATGTCACGATCGCAATTCACGAGGGTATGCGCCACGAAACGCTCAACGAGATCGGCCGGGAAAAAGCGACGGAGGAATTCGCCGTCTGGTGCCTGAAGGCAGTCCGGGGAAGACGCCAGTACACATGAGCGAGCTCTCCCTTTCCAAGGCGGCAATCGACCACAACCGGATCTCCTACGGTCTGACGCTGATGGTCCTTTCGGTGTTGCTGTCGCCGCTGATCGACATCTTCTCGAAGCTCGCCATCGCGACGGTTCCCTCGGCCGAGATCACGGCGGCACGCTTCCTGCTCCAGATCGTCTTCATCCTGCCGATCGTCCTTCTGCGCGGCACGCTTTTCGATCTCACATGGCGCAAGAGTGCGCTGCATGCGCTGCGCGGCGGCCTTCTGGTGGTGACCATGCTTTCCTTCATCACCACGCTCAAGGTCATGGAAGTGGCCGATGCCATCGCCATCTTCTTCGTGGAACCGATCATCCTTACCATTCTCGGCAGCATTTTCCTGAAGGAGACGATCGGCTGGCGCCGTTATACAGCCTGCGCCGTCGGCTTCCTCGGTTCGCTGCTCGTCATCCAGCCGAGCATGCAGGAAGTAGGCCTGATCGCGCTTCTGCCGATCGTCGCGGCCTTCGGCCTCGCCTTTTTCCTGCTCGTGACGCGCATGGTCGCACAGAATGAGGACCCCTGGTCGATGCAGTTCCATGCCGGTATCTGGGGCGGCCTCTTCTGTCTCGCGCTACTCTGGTTCGGCGAGGGCAGCGGATCAAGCATCTTCGATCCGGTCTGGCCGGACGGACGCGCCTGGTACTACCTGTTCGGGGTCGGCGTCACCGCGACGATCTCCGGCGTGCTCGGCGTCTATGCCTATCGGGCGGCGCCGGCCTCCGTGCTCGCGCCGCTGCAATATCTCGAGATCGTCTCGGCGACGATTTTCGGCTGGCTCGTCTTCGGCGACCTGCCGGATGCGCTGAAATGGCTGGGCATCGCGATCATCATCGGTTCGGGACTTTATATCATCTGGCGCGAGCGGCAGGTGCAGAAAACGGCGGGTATCGCGCCGGTGTCGCCGGCGATCTGACATCGGCGAAACAGGACAGCATTGGGAGGTGCATATGAAAACGGGCGGACAACTGGTTGTGGAGGCGCTTGCCGCAAACGGGGTGAAGCGCATCTCTTGCGTTCCGGGGGAAAGCTATCTGGCGGTGCTCGACGCGCTTTACGACGCCGACATCGAGGTCCTCGTCTGCCGGCAGGAGGGCGGGGCCGCAATGATGGCGGATGCCTGGGGCCGGCTGACGGGCGAGCCCGGCATCTGCATGGTCACCCGCGGCCCCGGCGCGACCAATGCCTCCGCCGGCCTCCACGTGGCCCGGCAGGATTCGGTTCCGATGATCCTCTTCATCGGCCAGGTGCAGCGCGACGCCCGCGAGCGAGAGGCTTTTCAGGAGATCGAATATCGCCGGGCCTTCACGGAAGTGGCAAAATGGGTCGGCGAAATCGACGATCCGGCGCGCATCCCGGAATTCGTGACGCGTGCCTTCGCCGTCGCGACGTCCGGCCGTCCCGGGCCTGTGGTTCTGACCTTGCCGGAAGACATGCTGACACAGAGCACCGAGGCACCGGCCGCCCGCGCTTACCGGCCGGTGGAAAGCCACCCGGGTCCAAGTCAGATCTCCCAGCTTGCAGAGCTTCTCTCCGCCGCGAAAAGGCCGATCGCCATTCTCGGCGGTACCCGCTGGTCCGCCGAGGCCGTGGCCGGGTTCCAGAGTTTTGCCGAGCGCTGGCAGCTCCCGGTCGGCTGCTCCTTCCGCCGCCAGATGCTGTTCGACCATCTGCATCCGAACTACGCGGGCGATGTCGGCATCGGCATCAATCCGTCGCTGGCAGGCGAGATCCGGGAAGCCGACCTCGTCCTCCTCGTCGGCGGGCGGTTCTCGGAGATGCCCTCCTCCGGCTACACTCTGATCGACGTCCCCTACCCCCGGCAGACCCTGGTACATGTCCATCCGGATCCAAGCGAGCTTGGCCGGGTCTACCGTCCTGACCTCGCAATTGCCGCGAGCCCGCGCGACTTCGTCGCGGCGCTTTCGAGCCTGACGCCTGCAGCCGAGCCCCACTGGTCCGCCCGCACCGGAGAAATGCATGCGGCCTATCTCAAATGGTCGACGCCGCCGGAAAAGGGACCGGGCGACGTGCAGATGGGCCCGATCGTGAGCTGGCTGGAGTCGAATACGGGGCCGGAGACGATCTTCACCAACGGCGCAGGCAACTACGCCACCTGGCTCCATCGCTTCCACCGTTTCCGCCGTTACGGGACGCAGGCTGCTCCCGCTTCCGGCTCGATGGGCTACGGCCTGCCGGCCGCAGTCGCCGCCAAGCATCTGCATCCCGATCGCGAGGTGATCTGCTTTGCCGGCGACGGCTGTTTCCTGATGCATGGCCAGGAGTTCGCGACCGCCGTCCGCTATGAACTGCCGATCATCGTGCTCGTCGTCAACAACGGTATCTACGGTACGATCCGGATGCACCAGGAGCGCGACTATCCCGGCCGCGTCAGCGCTACGGATCTGACCAATCCCGATTTCGCCGCACTCGCCCGCGCCTATGGCGGCCACGGCGAAACGGTGGCGAGGACGGAAGAATTTGCAGGCGCCTTCCTGCGGGCGCGTGAGAGCGGCAAGCCGGCCATCATCGAGATCAAGCTTGACCCGGAAGCGATCACGCCGACGCGGACACTGACCGAGATCCGGAACGGGTGAGTGCATTTGTGCTGGCCCGGCTGCAGCCGGGCGAGCCTCAGCCCCGAATGTGCAGTGTCTGCTGATAGACTGCGGTTGAGCGGGCGCCGGAGCGGCAATAGCCGAGCATCGGGCGCTGGAATTCGTCTAGTGCGTCGACCATGCTCTTGACCGCGTCCGCGGTCACGCCCATCGGGCCGACCGGGATATGGGTGATCTCGAGCCCGAGTTCCTCGGCACGCGTCGCGATGGCGTCGAAGGTCGGCTGATCGGGTGCCTCGAAATCCGGGCGATGACAGACGATGGACTTGAAGCCGAGCGCCTTGATCTCGTCGAGGTCGTCGACGGTGATCTGGCCCGAAACCGAGTACTCATCGTTGATCTGGCGAATGTCCATGTGGCGTCCCTCAAGAAAAGCGTTGCCCTGATTTAGGCCCGGCATTGGGCGGCGTCAATCGAGAAGGCGGCATCCGGAGACGGAGAAAGCCAGGCGATATTCGCGCGACTGGCCGGGTTGAAGGGAATAGAGTTCCCCGCTTGCGGCAAGCTCTGGCCGCTTCGCCAGGCGATGCGAGGCCGGCTCGATGCTGACGACGTTGGCGCCGCCGCGCTGACAGCGCCACATCTGCAGGAACGGCAGCGTGTCGGTCCGGAACCGCACACGGATCGTGCGCCCCCCAAGACCCGGCATTGCGGTCAGCGCCACCTCCGACCATCCGTCACTGGCAGCGGCCGGACGGCAGAAATGCGCGCTTTCCCCCTCGCCGAAGCGCCAGGGAAGCGATCCGCCGCCGACCGACGGGCTTTCGATCCGCGTTTCCTCGCCGAGCAGCCGGCCGGCGATGTTCATGTGATACATCATCATCGGCGCAAAGGCCGACGAACCGATATTGATGACGCGGTCCGCAAGCGTCACGGCGTGCGCGGCCGCATCGACTAGCCAGAGCCGCTCGATCGCCGCCCGGCCGCCGCAGGCGAGATCGACTTCGGTCACGGCAGTATGGCGATTGCCTTTATCGCATATCTCGGTCCGGCTGACAGGCGTTCCGGCGAGCGAACCGTGCAGGGGATATGCGCCGGCGCCGCCTTCCAGAACCTCGGGATGACGAATGTGCTCGGGACCGCAGGTAAACAGGAAACCTGCGAGCGCGCGATCGATGCGCGGATCGCCGTCCGAGGGAATCGCCGCGCCGGGCGACAGATCGACACCGGCGACGACGAAGGCCGCGACATCGAGTGCCGAGGACGGGTCGAACAGGAGGTGGCTCGCCGCGCCATCGGCTCGTTTCAAGGTCGTCCCCATTTCACCTCCGGAGAAGGAGCCCGGAATCAGGCAGTGAATCCATGATAGTCGAAGCCTCGGAACCGGGCCATTTCGACGAACGTTGCAATGGGCAGGACCTTGGCCTAACTAATTTAACCGGCTGTTCATGATGAATTCACTTTTTTCACATTAACGTCCAAATCGGTATGTACCGCCGCAAAGCAACCGCCATGAAGACAGGTTCCCTAGTGACGCCCGCGACCCGCACCGGCCTTTCGCTCTTCGCAGCATTCGCCCTCATCGCCGTGGAGCTTGAGCCCGCCAAGGCACAGGACGCCTATGGTGGCTATTGGGGCAGCGGCGACGTGATGCTCGTCACGCCCGAAGGCGATATTCTCGACTATATTCCCGGAGAGGCCGAGGTTCACGCCATGCGCGACCGGCGCGGACGCACGGTGCTGGTGGACCCATGGGGCAATATCGTCGCCACCGTCGTGCCGAATGACCGCTATGGTCGCGGACAGCGGCGCCGCGAATACGGGCGCGATGGCTATCCCGATCCCCGCGATCGCGGTTACGGCTATTCCGAACCCGGCGAGTTTACCGGCGCCATCCCCGAATATCGCGATATTGCACCGGCTCCGGTCGAGCGTGAGGAACTGCCCAACAGCCTTCCCTCGCTTTCCGACCGTGAGGAGGCTGCCTACGATCCGCGATACGATGACCCGCTCGCACAGCCGATGCCGCCGGCAATGACGGTGACGGGAAAGTCGCGCGCGGAGATCGCTGCCCTGCAGGTCTTCCTCGACCGCGAGGGCTTTTCTCCCGGTGTAATTGACGGCAAGATGGGCTCGAACGTCACCAAGGCCATCGAAGCCTGGCAGCAGGCAACGGGTGAAACGCTCGATCCGAACAATACCGAAGACATTCTCGAGAGGCTGCGCTTCAACGGCGGCTTGCCGATTACGACCTACACGATCACAGCCGCGGATGCGGCCGGCCCGTTTGTCGCCTCAATCCCGGAAGACTACGCCCACAAGGCGCAGCTTCCGCATCTATCCTTCACGTCCGTGACGGAGATGCTCGGCGAGAAGTTCCACATGGACGAGGCCTATCTGCGCGAGCTCAATCCCGGTGCCGATTTTTCAATCCCCGGCACTACGATCAAGGTCGTCAATCCCGGCCCGAACAAGAAGGGCAAAGCTTCGCGCATCGTCGCGGACAAGGCCCGCAAGCAGGTGCTCGCCTATGACGAGGCGGGGAAACTGATCGCCGCCTATCCGTCCACCATCGGTTCCTCCGACACGCCGTCGCCTTCCGGTACGGTGCATGTCGAGCGTATCGCCTTCGATCCTGGCTATACCTACAACCCCAAGATCAACTTCCAGCAAGGCGCGAACGACCGGATCCTGCAATTGCAACCGGGTCCGAACGGCCCGGTGGGCACCGTCTGGATCGCGCTGTCGAAGCCGACCTACGGCATTCACGGGACACCGGAGCCGTCTAAGATCGGCAAGACCCAGAGCCATGGCTGCGTCCGCCTGACCAACTGGGATGCGACCGAACTCGGCAAGATGGTGAGCACCGGCGTCACGGTCGAATTCGTCGACTGACGCACGACAATCTGCCAAGCGTGCCGGGTGAATGCGGCTGAGCGCGACGCGCTTGAGCTGCTTCGAAGGCCGTACGACCCTGCCGGCCGCAGCAGCCTCATGACGTCATGAAACATTGTCATGAAAAACTCCGCCGCATTGCCTTTATCACAGGCGAAACACCCCTGACCTTAAGGAACTGTCCGCGATGGCAACGGAGCGTGCTCTCCCCAATCTCTGGCATGCGACGGCACCGGCCGCTCCGCGCACCGCTCCGCTAACGGGCGACCTGGCGGTCGACGTGGCGATCGTCGGTGGCGGTTTTACGGGCCTTTCGGCCGCGCTGCATCTGGCGGAGACGGGCGTCAGGACGGCGGTGCTCGAAGCGCGGATGATCGGCTTCGGCGGGTCGGGCCGCAATGTCGGCCTCGTCAATGCTGGCATGTGGGTGCAGCCGGACGACCTGATCGCAACGCTCGGAGCAGCGGCGGGCAACCGGCTTCTCGACGAACTCGGCGACGGTCCGTCATTCGTCTATGATCTCGTTGCGAAGCATGGAATCGAATGTGAAGCGGTTCGCAACGGCACGCTGCATATGTCTGTCGGTGCCGAAGGGCTCAAGGAAATCCGGGAGCGCGAGGCGCAATGGAAAAAACGCGGTGCTCCGGTTGAGGTGCTTTCGGCGGAAAAGGCGCATGCGCTTTCAGGGGCCGAGGGCTTTACCGGCGCACTGCTCGACCGCCGCGCCGGAACGATACAGCCGCTCGCCTATGCGCGAGGATTGGCGCGTGCAGCGCTTGCCGCCGGCGCCGAGATCTTCACCGATACCCCCCTCCTTGCAGCCAGCCGCCAAGGCGATCTCTGGAAATTGAAAACCGCGCGGGGGACGGTAACGGCCCGTCACGTCATTCTCGCGACCAACGCCTATGGGAGCCTTGTCACCGATGTCCCATGGAAGGAGTACCGGCAGGAACTCACGATTCTTCCCTATTTCCAGTTCGCGACCAATCCGCTGCCCGACAACGTGGCCGCGCGGATATTGCCCGAACGCCAGGGAGCCTGGGACACGGGGCTGGTGATGACCTCCTTCCGCATGGATAAGCAGAACCGGCTGATCTTCGGATCGATCGGCAGGCTGGATGCGATCGCTGCAGGCACACACCGGGCCTTCGCCGCGCGCTCGGTGCGCAAGCTCTTTCCTTATATCGGGGACTTCCGCTTCGAACACTGGTGGGACGGCCGCATCGGCATGACGACGAACAATCTGCCGGCCATGCATGTGCTCGCCCCCAATGTCGTATCGATCAGCGGTTATAACGGCCGAGGGATCGCGCCGGGCACCGTCTTCGGGCGAGCGCTTGCCCGTCACGTGACCGGCGATACGTCCGCGATCCCGCTTGCGCAGACGCCGATCACGCCGGATCCGTGGCGGACTCTAAAATCCGTCTTCTACCACGCCGGCGCCCAGGCCAAGCATTTCATCGATAAGCGGTTCTGAACGGCAACCGCCCTTCGCCATCGACCGCTACGCCGCCCGCGGCAAGGCCGAGCGCAGGCGGGACATCAGGGCGCGGCGTGCGGTTACGGGGAGCAGGTTTTGCACCTCGGCGGCAAGCGCGTATGCGTTTTCGCGCGCCTTGTCGAGATTGCTGACCCTGTTCGGGTCCATCATCTGCAAGGTGCCGCCGCATTCGAAGATCTCGCGATAGGCGACGCGCTCGACGATGGGTGTATCGAGAACCGAAACGCCGCGGGAGGCGAGCAGCGCCTTGATCGTCTGCAGCGCCCGCGTCGTCACCAGCGAATTGACGCGCGTCAACACGACCGAGTGGTTGATGCGGACCCTCGCCTTCTCTCCGATATGGCGGATAAGTTCGAGAATCTGTACGGCGCCCCGCGCATCCATGGCGCAGCCCTGAACCGGTATCAGCACATGATCGGACAGCCCCAGCGCCAACGCGACGATCGCATCCTTGGCGCCGGCGAGATCGATGACGATGAAATCGGCCTCACCCTTGAGCTCGCGGATATGACAGGGCAGCGAAGCCGGAGTGACGTGCGATATCACTTCGAGATTGGCGACGCGACCGGACACTTCGGACCAGCTCGTGATCCAGCGTTGCGGATCGGCGTCCAGTACCACGACGCGGTTGCCCTGCCTCGCCAGTTCCGTCGACAGGATTAGCGCCGCGGTCGTCTTTCCCGCACCGCCCTTTGCATTGGCGAATGTGATGACCGCCATTTCTCTCACCTCGTCCTTGCTCGTTTCCGGTCCGCCCGGCGGTGCCCGGCGCGCGGTTTTCTTAATAGAACCTTGCAGAACATGGTTAACGAAACGGAAACTTTTGGCCCCCAAAAGTTAACCGGAGGGCGCATTTTCCATCGGAGAGCAACAAATAACCCCGGAAAACATGGGTTCTCCGGGGTTGAAAAAATTAACGACGGCTCCCGTCAAATGCATTCGGCGAAGAGCTTCTTCGCAGCATCGAGCGTCAGTTCGACGGGATTTCCGCCGGCCGTCGGATCGACGATCGCCATCTCGGCCATCTCGTCGATCCGGTCCGTGCCGACACCAAGCGCCGAGAGCTTATCCGGAACGCCGAGTTCCTCCCGGAGCTGCAGCACATAGTCGTAGAAGCCGTCGAAGCCGCCGGCAATGCCGAGATAGGCGGCGGCGCGACCGATCTTTTCCTCGATCGCCGAGCGGTTGAACCGCAGGACCGGGGGCATCACCACGGCGTTGGTCATGCCGTGATGGGTGTTGTAGATCGCGCCGATGGGATGCGACAGCGAGTGGATCGCGCCGAGGCCCTTCTGGAATGCGACCGCGCCCATGGCCGCCGCGCTCATCATATTGGCACGGGCCTCGAGGTCCGCTCCGTCCTTATAGGCGCGCGGCAGATATTCCTTGACGAGCCGCATGCCTTCGAGGGCGATACCTGCCGACATGGGGTGATAGAACGGGGATGAATAAGCCTCGAGGCAATGAGCAAAGGCGTCCATGCCCGTACCGGCGGTGATCACCTTGGGCATGCCGACCGTGAGTTCCGGATCGCAGATGGTGACGCCCGGCAGGAACTTCGGATGGAAGATCACTTTCTTCACGTGGCTTGCCGAATTGGTGATGACGCTGGCGCGTCCCACTTCTGACCCGGTTCCGGCGGTCGTCGGAACGGCGACGATCGGCGCGATGCCGTCGACGCTCGCGCGGGTCCACCAGTCGCCGATATCCTCGAAATCCCAGACCGGCCGCGTCTGGCCGGCCATGAAGGCGACGCATTTGCCGAGGTCGAGGCCCGAGCCGCCGCCGAAGGCGACGACGCCGTCATGGCCGCCGTCACGGAACGCTTTCACGCCGGCTTCGAGGTTTTTGTCGTTGGGGTTCGGATCGACGTCCGCGAAGATTGCGCGCCCGAGGCCACCTGCTTCCAGAATATCGAGCGCCTGCTGCGTGATCGCCATAGGGGCAAGTCCGCGATCCGTTACGAGCAGCGGCTTCTTGATGCCGAGCGCCTTGCAGTGGTCGGCAAGCTCCTTGATCCGGCCGGCGCCGAATTTGACGGCGGTCGGATAGCTCCAGTTGGCGGTGATGGTCATGCGGTCGCTTTCTTCAGGTGATAGGATTTCGGGCGGGTGAGGTTGTGGAAGCCCAGCACCGAGAGCGAGCCGCCCCGGCCGGTCTCCTTGACGCCGGTCCAGCACAGCGCCGGATCGAGATAGTCGGCACGATTCATGAAAACCGTGCCGGTTTCGAGCTCACCGCCGATCCGCGCGGCGCGCTCCGCATCCTTCGTCCAGAGCGACACGGTGAGACCGTACCGGCTGTCGTTCATCAATTCGATCGCCTCGGCGTCGCTCTTCACCTTCATGATGCCCACGGCCGGCCCGAAGGTTTCCTCGCGCATGAACTCCATGGAGTGATCGACATCGACGAGGACCTGCGGGGCCAGATAGGCACCGCCGTCGTCCTGCGGAAAGAGCTTCGGGTCGATCAGCGCCTTGGCACCCCTGGAGACCGCATCGGCGATCTGATTGCGCACGGTTGCCGCAAAGCGCTTGTTTGCCATCGGACCGAGCGTCGTCTCGGGATCGAGCGGATTGCCAAGCTTGTAATTGGAAACCCAGGCGACCGATTTCTCGACAAAGGCGTCATAGAGCGACTCATGCACATAGATGCGCTCGATGCCGCAGCAGCACTGGCCGGAATTGTAGGTAGCGCCGTCCATCAGCGTGTCGACGGCCGCGTCGAGGTCGGCATCCTCCATCACATAGCCGGGATCCTTGCCGCCGAGTTCGAGGCCGAGGCCGGTAAAGGTGCCGGCCGCCGCCCGCTCGATCGACCGGCCGCCTTCGACCGATCCGGTGAAGTTGATGAAGTCGAAGCTCCTGGCGGCAATCAGCGCCGCCGTCGTGTCGTGATCAAGGAACAGATTTTGGAAAACGTCCGCGGGAACGCCCGCCTCGATAAAGGCGCGCACCATGCGCTCGCCGACCAGGATCGTCTGGCTGGCGTGCTTGAGGATCACGGTATTGCCGGCCATCAGCGCCGGCGCGACCGTGTTGATCGCGGTCATATAGGGATAGTTCCACGGAGCGATGACGAAGACGACGCCATGCGGTTCGCGCGCGATGCGCCGCTCGAAGCGGTCGCTCTCCTCCACGACGAGCGGCTTCAGCGCATCGGCCGCGATCGAGGCAACGTAATTGGAGCGCTCGTTGAATCCCTTGAATTCGCCGCCATAGCGCACCGGCCGGCCCATCTGCCAGGCGAGTTCCGGCACCACCTCGTCGACCATCTCGTTGAGACGTGCGACGCCGGCAAGCACCAGCTTCACCCGCTCATCGAGCGGGCGCTTGGCCCAGGCCTTCTGCGCGAGGCGCGCATGTGCCACGGCCTGCCTCGCCATCTCCAGCGGCATTGCCGGGCGCTCGGCATAAACCTCGCCGTCGACCGGCGAAACACATCGGATCATCGTCATGATCGTCTTCCTGTTCTCATTTCACAATGGATCCCCTCCCCAACCCCTCCCCACAAGGGGAGGGACTTAACCTGCGGCACCGCTCCGCACAGTAATTCGGCCATGCCACTCCTGGAGGCATCGGCTTTCGGTAGGAGGGTGCCGCAACGTAGCCCCTCCCCCTTGTGGGGAGGGGTTGGGGAGGGGCGTTTTTACGCCCTTTCAAACCCGCGCGCGACCTCCCAGTCGGTCACCCGCCGATCATATTCCTGCTGCTCCCATTCTGCGGCGTGCACATAATGGTCTACCACCTCCTCGCCGAAAGCGGCGCGCAGCATCTTCGAACCGGAGAGCGCCTCGCTCGCCTCTCTCAAGGTATGCGGAATCTCGCGCACCTCCTTGCCCTGATAGGCGTCGCCAACGAAGGGTGCCTCCAGTTCCATCTTGCTCTCGATGCCGGAAATGCCGGCCGCGATCAGGGCGGCAAAGGCGAGGTACGGATTGAGATCGGAGCCGCCGACGCGGCACTCGATGCGGATCGCCTTGCTGCCCTCGCCGCAGAGGCGATAGCCGGCGGTGCGGTTGTCCTTGCTCCAGATCGCCTTGGTCGGAGCGAAAGTACCGGCCATGAAGCGCTTGTAGGAGTTGATATAGGGCGCCAGGAAATAGGTGACCTCGCTCGCATGGGCGAGCTGACCGGCCACATAGTGGCGCATAAGGTCAGACATGCCGTATTGCCCGTTCTTGTCGAAGAATAGCGGCGTTTCGCCGTCCTTGCTCCAGAGCGACTGGTGGATATGCGACGAGGAGCCGGCGGCCGAGTAGTTCCACTTGGCAAGGAAGGTGATCGCCTTGCCGCGCTGCCAGGCGATTTCCTTGCAGCCGTTCTTGATGATCGCATGGCGGTCGGCCATTGTCAGGGCGTCGGCGTAACGGACGTTGATCTCCTCCTGGCCGGCGGATGCCTCGCCCTTGGAGTTCTCGACCGGGATCCCGGCGCCCTGAAGACCGTTGCGGATCGCCCGCATCACATCCTCTTCCTTGGTCGTCTGGAAGATGTGGTAATCCTCGTTGTAACCGCTGGCGAGCTGCAGGTCGCGATATCCCGAGAGCCTCGCATCGTCATAGGACTGATCGAAGAGGAAGAATTCGAGTTCGCTTGCCATATAGGCCTTGAAGCCCATGGCTGCGAGGCGCGCCACCTGCCTTTTCAAGATGGCACGCGGCGAGTGCGGCACCTCCGCATGCGTCTCATGGTCCAGCATGTCGCAGAGAACCAGCGCCGTGCCTTCGAGCCACGGAATGCGCCGGAGCGTCGAAAGGTCGGGCTTCATCGTGTAGTCGCCGTAGCCTTTTTCCCAGCTCGTCGCCTTGTAGCCGGGTACGGTCTCCATCTCCATATCCGTCGCAAGCAGGTAGTTGCAGCTATGCGTTTCCTTCCACGCGCTTTCCACGAAGTATTCCGCATGAAAACGCTTGCCCATCAGGCGGCCCTGCATGTCCACCTGGCAGGCGAGCACCGTGTCGATACGGCCCTCGGCAACGTCTTTCTTCAAATCATCGAATGTATATTTCGCGCTCATGGGAAGGTCCTGGTTCCGGCCTGGTACCGGTAGTAATTGTTCCGTCCGCATCCGGGGCCGCATTGCGGCCCCGGATGTCAGTTGCAGGGCACCGATCAGCTGTAGCGATAGGGCGGCCCGGCCTTTTCCATCGTCTCGCGGTACTTCTTGAGAATCTCCACGACCTTGGCCGCGCGCGGGCTTGTGGTGGCGATTTCGTCCCAGAACTTCAGGGCCTCCGCTTCTACCGTCTTCCATTCCTCGTCCGGAATGGTCGTCAGTTCCAGCTTGGTGCCCTCGGCGCGCAACTTCGCCTCGCCGCCCCAGTACCAGTGCTGACGATAGTAATGCGAGGAGTCGATGCAGAGGCGGAACAGCGTCTGCAGATGCTCGGGCACCTCCTTCCACCGTGCGGAGTTAGCGAAAAACGACCCGCACCAGGCGCCGGAGATATTGTTCGTCAGGAAGTACTTGGTGACGTCCGCCCAGCCTACGGTGTAGTCCTCGGTGATTCCCGACCAGGCGAGACCGTCGAGTTCGCCGGTCTGCATTGCGACCTGCACATCTTCCCAGGGCAGTGTGACCGGCACGATGCCGAAACGGGTCAGGAATTTGCCGGCGGTCGGGAAGGTGAAGATGCGCAGGCCCTTGAGGTCGGCAAGCGTCTTGATCGGCTTCACCGTTGCGAAGTTGCAGGGATCCCAGGATCCTGCCGAGAGCCACGTGACCCCTTCGACTTCGCCATAGGCTTCGGCCCAGATCTCGTTGAGGCCGTACTGATGGAACAGCGTGGGTACATCGAGGCTGTAGCGCGAGGCGAAGGGGAAATAGCCGCCGAACACCTTGATATCGACGGGCGATGCCATCGAGTCGTCATCGCTCTGGACCGCGTCGATTGTGCCGGCCTGCATGGCGCGGAACAGTTCGCCGGTCGGCACGAGCTGATCGGCCGTGTAAAGGTCGATCTGCATCTCGCCGTTGGCGGCTTTGTTGAAAGCGTCGATCGCCGGCTTGATGACATGCTCGGCGAGCGCCGGGCCGGCATAGGTCTGCAGGCGCCAGGTGATCTTGGCGGATTGCGCACGTACCGCCGGGGCAGCAAGCGCCGTGGTTCCGGCCGCGGCGGCGAGCCCGGCCTTCTTCAGAAAATCGCGTCTGTTGGTCATGGTTCGTTTCCCTCTGTTTTCGTTCAGCATGCACTTCTTCTTTTGGAGCCCTCTCCGTGGGGCCCTCTGCGCCGCGAAAGCGCCGACTCCCGTCAACCCCTTACATAGACATGATGCGGCAGCCACAGTGCGATCTCCGGGAACGCCGTAACGATCGCCAGCCCCACGATCATCACCAGGACGAAGGGGAGCACCGATCTGTAGATATCCATCAGCGATATCTCCGGAGGAGCCATCGCGCGCATCAGGAACAGATTATAGCCGAAGGGCGGGGTCATATAGGCGATCTGGCAGGTGATCGTGTAGAGCACGCCGTACCAGATCAGGTCGAAGCCGAGGCTGCCGACGAGCGGTATGTAGAGCGGCGCGACGATCACCAGCATGGCGGTGTCGTCAAGAAACGTGCCCATGATCAGATAGGAAATCTGCATGAGGATCAGCACTTCCCAGGGACCAAGTCCCCATTTCTCCAGGAACAGGTACTCGATTGCCTTGACCGCCCCGAGACCGTCGAAGACCGCCCCGAAGCAGAGCGCCGCCAGGATGATCCACATGAACATGCAGGAGATGCCGAGCGTCTGCTCGATCGTCTTGTCGAAGACGTTCCATGTCAGGCGTCCCTTCCACCAGGCCGCGGCGAGCGCGGAAAGCGCCCCCACGGCCGAGCTCTCGACGAGGCTTGTGATGCCCATCACGAAAAGGCCCATCATCAGGAAGAAAATCATGAAGGGCAGGATGCCGGCCCGCAGCAGCTTGAGTTTTTCGGCAAGCGGGATGTCGCGTTCCTCCTTCGGAAGCGCCGGCCCCAGATGCGGCTGGATCTTGCAGCGGACGATCACGTAGACCGAAAACAGCAGTGCCAGCAGCAAGCCCGGAAACACACCCGCAAGCCAGAGCTGGCCTACCGGCTGACGCGCGATCATGCCGTAGAGCACCAGCACGACGCTCGGCGGCACCAGAATGCCGAGCGAACTGCCCGCCTGGATCACTCCGGACACCATCGTCTTGTCGTAGCCGCGGCGCAGGAGTTCGGGCAGCGCGATGGTCGCGCCGATCGCCATTCCCGCGACGCTGAGCCCGTTCATCGCGGAAATGATGACCATCAGCCCGATGGTGCCGAGCGCAAGCCCCCCGCGCAAGCCGCCCATCCAGACGTGGAACATCTTGTAGAGATCCTCGGCGATCCCGGACTCCGACAGCATGTAGCCCATGAAAATGAAGAGCGGCAAGGTAAGCAGCGGATACCATTTCATCAGCTTCATCGAGGCGGCGAAGGCCATCTCGAAGCCGCCATTGCCCCAGAGGAAGGCGGCCGAGACCGCGCCGACCACGCCGATGGCGGCGAAAACCCTCTGCCCGGTCAGCATCGTCATCATCATCGAGGAGAACATCATGAAGGCGATCATTTCGTAACTCATGCGATCGGCCTCCCCATCGCCTGCGCGAGGTCCTTGATGAAGATGGACGTCGCCTGCAGGAAGGTGAGCGCTATGCCGATCGTCATGACGATCTTGACCGGCGCCATGTAGGGCGCCCAGCTCGAATAGCTGGTCTCTCCGTATTTCAGCGCATAGGCGGTGCTCGAAACACCCCCATAGAACAGGAAGCCCAGATAAATGAAAAGCATGAGGATGGTGACCGCATCGACCGCTGCGCGTGTGCGCGCAGTCCAGCGTCCATAGACCAGATCCATACGCACGTGGCTGTCCAGCTGGAGCGAATAGGCACCGCCCAGCAGGTAATACGCCGCCATGACGAACTGTGCGGTTTCGAGCGTCCAGAGCGACGGCAGCAGCCAGGCCTTCGATACGGACGAATAGAGCAGAATGCCCATCATCGCGAAGATCAGATACATGGTCACTCGACCGACGCGGCGATTGAATCCGTCGATCATGCGCACATAGGTTTTCAAGTATTCAGGCATCGCGGCGCCCTGCCCCGCGCGCGCCGGCGGGCCGAGAAAGCTGCCCTCCCATAGCTGCCAATCCTGTCATGGGCTGCATTTCTCCTGTTCAATGTCGTCACCGCGGCTTTGCCGCTCCCCAGGGTCTTCTAGTGCGCCGGAAGGGCAGCTACGCTCTTCGCGAGCAGCCCCGCCAGATAATCGGCCATGACCCTTTGGCCGATTATCTGGCGGATGAGATCGTTGCGGATCTCGATCATGACGTTCGGCACGCCAAAGCGGACGCCGTATTCGATCAGGCTGTGCGTCACGCCGTCAGCCGGCCCGTAAGGTTCGTTGCGGCGGACGTCGTAACCGGCCTCGCCGATCGCCGCGGCGGCAAGCATGCGCTCCGCGAGCCGGCTGTCGGCGTCGTGCAGAATGCCCAGCTCGACTGTCCGCGGCTTGCCGAAATAGATCGGCGTGAAACTATGCATGGTTACAAGAACCGGCCGCCTGCCCGCCGCCTTGCGGTCTGCGACCACGCGCGTGACCGCCTCGTGAAACGGCAGATAGATCTCCTCCACCCGCGAGCGCCGCTCCGCCGCCGACATGGTCCTGTTGCCGGGCACGTCATAGACCTCGCTGAGGACAGGCATCGCCGCGTCGGACTCCGGCGGCCTGTTGCAGTCATAGGCGAGCCGGGAAAAACGTTGATGGATCAGCGTGCCGTCGAGCTCTTCGGAAAGCAATCGGGAGACTGCCAGCGCGCCGGGATCCCAGGCGACATGACTCTCGAGCGCCTCCTTAGAGAGGCCGAGCGTTCCCAGCCGCTCGGGCATGCGGTTCGAGGCATGCTCGCAGACGAAGAGGAATTCTCCCTTCGCTTCGGCATTCTCGATCGCGACCGGGTCGCCCTCTGCCTCAGTCAAAAGTCCCGTCAAAACCGGCTCCCCAATGCCTCGTCAGACGATGATTGTGAAGAGAATTCTTCACGAATCGGCAGGTGTCAATGGAAAACTGAAACGATCTTTTCAAAATTGCGATTGACTCCGATTGTGACAGCGATGTTTAATTTCCTACAAGCTGGCAAAGACCGGCCGAGGGCGAACATTGAACGGCAACACAGCTTCCATGACGGTGTCGGATGTGATCAACGCGCATTTCGCCGCGCTGACGCGCGCCGAAAAGCAGTTGGCGGAGACACTTCTCGACAACTACCCGGTCTCCGGTCTCGGCTCGATCACGACTGTCGCGGAGAACGCCGGCGTTTCGACTCCGACGGTCGCCCGCATGGTCCAGAAACTCGGTTTTCGCGGTTTCCCGGACTTCCAGGCGCGGCTCCACCAGGAGCTCGAGGCGACGATTTCAAATCCCATCGCGAAACATGATCGCTGGGCGGCCAGCGCGCCGGGAACCCATACGCTCAACCGCTTCGCCGACGCGGTTATGGGCAATATGCGCCAGACGCTGTCGCAGATCGAGCCGGCGGAGTTCGACACGGCCGCAGCACTCGTCGCCGACCTGAAACGCAAGGTCTATCTCGTTGGCGGGCGCATTACCCGCTCGATTGCGGACTATCTCTTCACTCATCTTCAGGTCATTCGTACCGGGGTTACGCAGATCGCCGCCAATCCCAGTTCGTGGCCGCATTACGTACTCGATATGAGGGCAGGAGACGTCCTGATCCTGTTCGACATCCGCCGCTACGAGCAGGAGATGGAAACGCTCGCCCGCTTCGCCCGCAACCGCGGCGTCGAGATCATCCTTTTTACCGACCAGTGGGGCTCTCCGGTCGCCAAGTCTTCGTCCAAGGTCTTCCGGGCCCGGATTGAAGTTCCCTCGGCCTGGGACAGTTCGGTCATGCTGCTCTTCCTCGTGGAGGCGCTGGTCGAGGCCGTGCAGAGCTCGAACTGGGATGAAACCAGGGGCCGGATGAAGACGCTGGAGGGCCTGTTCGATTCCACCCGCATTTTCCGCAAGCCGGTCTAGGAGGGCTCCGGCGGCTTGAATTCCTAATGGAAGAGCATTCAGGCGACATTCGAATGCAACCGGAGCGGATTGATCCGAAGCCGACATATCTGCCGCAGACGGGACAAAGCCTGTCACATAGGCTTCATCGCATATCTTTAACTGCATCGGCGAAATTGACTGAAAACCCAATAAGGAGAACGCCAGTGATTTCAAGGACTCAACGCCTGCTCTCGCTTTCGACCGCCACGCTGCTCGCCACCACGGCAGTAGCCGTTGCCGAGCCGAGCGAAGAGCTCATCGCAGCCGCCAAGAAGGAAGGCACGCTGACGACAATCGCGCTCCCGCACAATTGGTGCGGGTACGGCGACGTGATCGCCGGCTTCAAGGCCAAATACGGCATCGAAGTCAACGAACTGAACCCGGATGCGGGTTCCGGCGACGAGATCGAGGCGATCAAGGCCAACAAGGGCAACACCGGCCCGCAAGCGCCCGACGTCATCGACGTCGGTCTCTCTTTCGGCCCCTCGGCCAAGGCCGAAGGCCTGATTCAGCCCTACAAGGTCTCTACCTGGGACACGATTCCGGACACGGCCAAGGATCCGGAAGGCTATTGGTACGGCGATTATTACGGTGTTCTCTCCTTCGTAGTGAACACCGATATCGTCAAGGACGTGCCGAAGGACTGGGCGGACCTCAAGAAGTCCGACTATGCGAACTCGGTCGCACTCGCCGGCGATCCGCGTGCATCCAACCAGGCGGTGCAGGCGGTCTACGCGGCCGGCCTCGCGGCCGGTGAAACGGATCCGGCGAAGGCCGGCGAAGCGGGCCTGGCCTTCTTCGCCGAGGTCAACAAGGCCGGCAACTTCGTCCCGGTCATCGGCAAGTCGGCCTCGCTTGCGCAAGGCTCGACGCCGATCATCATCGCTTGGGACTATAACGGCCTCTCCTGGCGCGACAGCCTGAAGGGCAACCCGCCGGTCGAAGTCGTCGTCCCGGCCTCCGGCGTCGTAGCCGGCGTCTATGTGCAGGCGATCTCCGCCTTCGCTCCGCATCCGAACGCCGCCAAGCTCTGGATGGAGTATCTCTATTCGGACGAAGGTCAGCTCGGCTGGCTGAAGGGCTACTGCCACCCGATCCGCTTCAACGACCTCGTCAAGAACGGAAAGGTTCCGCAGGAGATGCTCGACAAGCTGCCGCCGGCCGAATCCTACGAAAAGGCCGTCTTCCCGACGCTCGAAGAGCAGGAAGCCGGCAAGGCAGCGATCACCACCAAGTGGGATAGCGTCGTCGGCGCGAGCGTACAGTAACTGCAATTGCGTGCCTCCCCGCCTCGTACATGGCGGGGAGGTCATTTTCCTCCGATGCCGGGACAGCTGAAAGCTTTATGACCACGACGACAGCAGCAGCACCTCTGATCAGCAAACGAGCGATTATCGACTGGCTGGGCATTGCACCCTTCATGATTTTCGCGCTGATGTTCCTGGTCGTCCCGACGCTCTATCTCGTCACCGGCGCCTTTCTGACGCCGGCGGGCGAGTTTACCTTCAAGAACATCGCCGACCTCTTCACCCCGTCGATCCTCTCCGCCTACTGGATCTCGATCCGGGTGTCGGTCGCCTCCTCGCTCGGCGGCGCCCTCATCGGCTTCTTTCTTGCCTGGGCGATCGTGCTCGGCGGCGTTCCGACGTGGATCCGTTCCGGTCTCCTTACCTTTTCCGGCGTCGCCTCCAATTTCGCGGGCGTTCCGCTCGCCTTCGCCTTTCTCGCGACCCTCGGCCGCACCGGGCTCGTCACCGTGTTTCTGCGCGACTGGTTCGGTTTCAATCTCTATTCGACCGGCTTCAATCTCCTGAGCTTCCTCGGGCTCACCATCACCTACATGTATTTCCAGATCCCGTTGATGGTGCTGATCCTGACGCCCGCGCTCGACGGCATGAAGAAGGAATGGCGAGAAGCTTCCGAAATTCTCGGCGCCTCCACCTGGCAATACTGGCGCATGGTGGCGCTTCCTATTCTGTGGCCGAGCCTGCTCGGCACGACGCTCCTGCTCTTCGCCAACGCCTTCGGCGCGATCGCCACCGCCTATGCGCTGACCGGCAGCTCGCTCAATATCGTGCCGATCCTGCTCTATGCGCAGATCCGCGGCGACGTACTCCATAATCCGAACCTCGGCTATGCGCTGGCCCTCGGCATGATCGTCATCACCGGCATTTCCAATATTCTCTACATCTGGCTGCGGATGCGCGCCGAACGGTGGCAGAAATGAAAGCAAGACGTCTTGGCGCCTGGATCGCCATCGCCATCGGGGCGAGCTATTTCATCATTCCGCTGCTCGGCACGCTGGAATTCTCGCTGCGCATGCGCCGCGATGCCTATTCCTTCGACGCCTATCGGTCGGTCTTCTCCGACTTCCAGTTTCGCGAAACCTTCGGCTATTCGATGCTGATGGCGTTTTTCACGATCATCTTCGGCATGCTGCTGGTGGTACCGACGGCCTATTGGGTGCGGCTGCGCCTGCCGCAGGTCCGCCCCGTCATAGAGTTCATCACGCTGCTACCGCTCGTCATTCCGGCGATCGTCATCGTCTTCGGCTATCTCAGGCTCTATAATTCCTCATCGTTCCTGCCGCTGACCGGCTCCACTTCCGGCACCAACACGCTGCTGATGTTCTCCTATATGACGCTGTCGCTTCCCTATATGTACCGCGCCGTCGACACGGCGATGCGGGCCATCGATGTCAGGACGCTGACGGAGGCCGCGGAAAGCCTTGGCGCCAAGTGGCCGACCATCCTCTTCCGCTGCATTTTCCCGAATGTGATGAGCGGCGTGCTTTCCGGGGCCTTCATCACCTTCGCGATCGTCATGGGCGAATTCACCATGGCGGCGCTGCTCAACCGACCCGCCTTCGGCCCCTATCTGCAGCTCGTGGGCGCCAACAAGGCCTATGAGCCTTCGGCGCTCGCCGTCATCGCCTTCGCGATCACCTGGCTCAGCATGGGACTGATCCAGCTCGTGTCGCGATTCCAGAAATCCGCTCCGGCCAAGGCTTGATCACATGGCATTCCTGCAACTGACCAACATCCAGAAATCCTTCGGCCCGGTTCAGGTCGTGCATAATTTCGACATGGGGATAGACAAGGGCGAGTTCGTCTCCTTCCTCGGCCCCTCCGGCTGCGGCAAGACGACCATCCTGCGCATGATTGCCGGCTTCGAGACCCCGTCCGGCGGCTCGATCTTCATCGACGGCAAGGACCAGGGCACGCTGAAGCCGAACCAGCGCAATATCGGCATGGTGTTTCAAGCCTACGCACTCTTTCCCAACATGAATGTCCACGACAATGTCGCCTTCGGCCTCAAGGTCGCCGGCGCCGCCAAGGCGGAGATCGCGGCACGGGTGAAGCAGATGCTCGGACTGATCAAACTCGAGCATCTTGCGGACCGCTTCCCCTATCAATTGTCCGGCGGACAGCAGCAGCGCGTGGCGCTTGCCCGCGCCCTCGCCGTCAAGCCGCAGGTGCTGCTGCTCGACGAGCCGCTCTCAGCGCTCGACGCAAAAATCCGCATTTCGCTGCGGGAAGAGATCCGGCAGATCCAGCAGCAGCTCGGCATCACCACGGTATTCGTGACGCACGACCAGGAGGAGGCACTGTCGATCTCCGACCGCATCGTCGTCATGAATGCCGGCCGCGCCGATCAGATCGGCAGCCCTTTCGAGATCTACAACACCCCGGCGACACGCTTCGTCGCCTCCTTCGTGGGCACGCTCAACATCATCGAGGGCAAGGTGGCCGATCCCGCAAGCGGCGCAGTCACCATCGGCGGCCAGCGGATTTCGCTGAAGGAGCCGATAGCCGGGGCAAAGGACGGCGACAGCATTTCGCTGGCACTCAGGCCGGAAGCAGGCTCGATCGCGGAGGGCGCCAGGGGCGATACCGCACTTCCGGGCCAAGTCGTATCGAGGAGCTTTCTCGGCTCCGTCATCCGCACCAAGCTGCGGGTCGGCGAAGACATCATCTCCTTCGATATGTTCAACGATCCGGGCATGACCCCACCGGTCGCCGGCGAGAACGTCACGCTGCGTTTCGCGGCAAGGGACCTGCTCGTCATCCGCGAATAGAGCAGCCGGAATGAATTGTTCAGGGGCGTGAAATCCTTGGAAAATTCTGTCGTGATTTTTCGCTTTCACGTCGCAGCACAGATTTGACGGCGGCGAAACAGCCGCTATAGTCGCAAGCGTTCTCAGGGCGGGGTGAAATTCCCCACCGGCGGTAGCGAACACAGGATCGGGAATGGTCTGTGGTCGGAGCCCGCGAGCGCTTCGCATTTCATGCGAAGGTCAGCAGATCCGGTCGAATTCCGGAGCCGACGGTTACAGTCCGGATGGAAGAGAGCAAGCAGAAGCGTCGCCCCTCCCCGGGGTCTTCGCGCATGCATGTTCGCCCGACGGGATCATTGGAAAAATGCCAACCCTGAAAGGCTTGAGACCATGACCATACTTTCCCATCCCTCCGCCAAGATCGCCATCGTTCGCGCCCGCTGGCACGCCGATATCGTCGACCGTTGCGTCGACGCCTTCGTCGCGCAATGGACGAAACTCGGCGGTAGCGCCGCCGATGTCGAGATCTTCGACGTGCCGGGAGCGCTCGAAATCCCGCTGCATGCGCAGGCGCTCGCCAGGACCGGCCGCTATGCGGCGATCCTCGGCACTGCCTTCGTCGTCAATGGCGGCATCTATCGCCACGACTTCGTCGCAGGCACGGTTCTCGACGGCATGATGCGCGTCCAGCTCGATACCGACGTGCCGGTGCTCTCCGCGGTCCTGACACCGCACAACTTCCAGGAAAGCGAACCGCTGATCGCCTTCTTCCGCGACCATTTCGTCGTCAAGGGCGAGGAAGCCGCCAATGCCTGCGCGCAGATTCTCGATGCGCGTGCGAAGCTCGCGCTGGTCGACGCCTGAACGGTGTTGCCCCCTCCTCGGGTTAAACCCGAGGAGGGGCAGATGTACCAATTCCATGCAGCGAGGGGCGCGGCCGGCATCGGTCGCGCCCCTTTGCACTGACGCGATTGAAAACCCATGCGGTCCGCGATATTAAACTTGAATTTCACATGAAGGATTACTGCGGTCGGGCTTAAGAGTCGGCGGGACCGGAGAAAGCGACGATGACATTCCAGCCGCGCATGCAGAACAGGATCAGCGGGTTTTCGATCATCGGCGGCCTCAACCGCCGGGAGTGGAATGGTGTGGTCGCGGATGTCTGGGATGTGGAGTGCGTTCCGCATGCGGGCGGCTATTACATCGCCGAGGACCCCCGCATGTTCATCGTGCTCGATGCCAAGGGCGGGGGCAATTGCCGCGTGAAGCTCGCCGCGAATGGCAAGGGTGCCGTCCAGAACTACCATCGCCAGGCCCTCTCCTATATCCCGGCCGGGATGGAACTCTGGACCGATCTCGTCGACATCCATTACATCCGGCATCTCGATCTTCACTTCGATGTCGATGTGCTCGGCAGGCGGCTGAAGGAAGACCTGGACGCCGCGGCAATCGAGACGCCCCGACTGATGTTCCAGGACGAACGCTTCCTCACGCTCGCCGGGCTGATCGCAGCCGAGTGCCTCAATCCCCAGCCTCTTCACGATCTCTACGGCGACAGTCTTACGGTGGCGCTCTTCATCGATCTCATGAAGATCGGCAAGCGCAGCGGCCGCAAGCGCAGCCAGCTTGCGGCCTGGCAATTGCGGCGTGCCGTCGATTTCATCGAGGAGAATTTCGCCCGTAACGTCCGGCTCGAGGAACTCGCCGACCTCACGGGCCTCTCCCAATCGCATTTCAGCCACGCCTTCAAGGCTTCGACGGGTGTCGCGCCTCACCAGTGGCACATGAATGCGCGGGTCGAACGGGCAAAGCAGATGCTGCTCAGTAGCGACGCCCCGCTGACCTCGATTGCCGCCGAGACGGGATTTGCCGACCAGGCGCACTTCACCCGTGTGTTTCGCAAGGCAGTCGGCATAACGCCGGCCCTCTGGAAGAAAAGTCACACCGCCTGACGAGTCCGCCGGCATCGCACAGTTTTGCCCAAAATCGTTCAATTTCCGCGCTTCGGGACAAGCGCGGCCAAAATAGTTGATCTAGACACTCACCTTATCGTTGACAGTGCCGGTCACGCGGGGGCAACGGCGGGGCCGGCCGATTTCGGGACATGAATGAGATGAAGTGCAGGATTCGCGGGGCGCATCTGAAGACTCTTCTGGCGAGCGGAGTTGCGCTGGCGCCGTTGACGATGGGCGGAACGGCCCTGGCGCAGGAGGGGACCGCCACGCAGCTTGAGCGCATCGTCGTCGAAGGCGGCAATGCGGCGGGCGAAAGCGCGAGCGGACCGGTGGAAGGCTATGTCGCAAAGGCGACCGCGACCGGGTCGAAGACCGCCACGCCGCTCAACGAAATCCCCCAGTCGGTCTCCGTCGTCGGGCGTGAGGAACTGGACGATCGCGCCGTGGTCAACAAGGTCGATGAAGCATTGCGCTATACGCCGGGCGTCCTGTCGGCACCGTTCGGCACCGACCCGGACACGGACTGGTTCTACATCCGCGGCTTCGATGCGGCGCAGACAGGCCTCTTCCTCGACAGCCTGCCGCTCTTCAGCTTCGGCTTCGGCAATTTCCAGATCGACCCCTTCATGCTGGAACGGATCGAGGTGCTTAAAGGGCCGGCATCCGTCCTCTATGGCGGGTCCAATCCGGGCGGCATCATCAACCTGATCAGCAAGCGGCCGCTTGACGAGCCCCTCTACTACACGGAAGTCGGCATCAACAGCGACGGCAATGCCTTCACCGGATTCGACGTGAACGACAAGCTGAACGATGACGGAACGGTGCGCTATCGCCTCACCGGCAAGGTCGCCGGCGGTGACAATTATTCGGACTATTCCGAAGACCTGCGCGGTTTCATCCTGCCGCAAGTGACCTATGCGCCGGACGATGCGACCAGCCTGACCGTCTTCGGCCTGCTGCAGGGCCTCGATCAGGTCCATGTCGGCAACGGCTTCCTGCCCTATGTCGGGACCGTCGTAGATGCGCCCTTCGGCAAGATCGACCGGGACGCCAATTATAGCGAGCCCGATATCGACGAGGGCAGTTATACGCAGCAGATGCTCGGCTACGAGTTCAAGCACGATTTCGACAATGGCTGGACTTTCACCCAGAACGCCCGCTACGCCAATCTTCACAAACACGAGAAGTTCCCGTATCCCTTCGGCTATGTCGGCGGCGCACCTACCGGCCCGGACTACCTCCTGAACCGCATCGGCTTCGAGGCGACGTCGAAAGTCGACAGCTTCTCGATCGACAACCGGGCGGAAACGGATGTCGATCTCGGCGCCACGAGCCACACATTCCTCGCCGGTCTCGACTACAAATATTACCGGCTCGACCATATTCAGGCATGCTGCGGGGTGACGACTCCGATCAGCGCGACGAACCCGGTTTACGGCGCACCTCAGGGTGCAAATTCCGTGTATCTCGATCAGATCGTCACGCAGCAGCAGATCGGTCTCTACGCCCAGGATCAGGTGCGCTTTGGTGACGGCTGGCTGGTTACGCTTAACGGCCGCTACGACTATGTGGACACCAAATCCGACGCCGCGATCGGCACGAACTACGAATCGAATGACGGTGCCCTCAGCGGCCGTGCCGGCCTCGCATACGATTTTGACAACGGCCTCACCCCTTATGTGAGCGCTGCGACCTTCTTCAACCCGCTGGTCGGCACCGGCACGAGCGATCCATCGGATCCGACGAATCCAGCAAAGATGGTCGCGCTCGTGCCGGAAGAAGGCTATCAATACGAGGCGGGCGTCAAATATGAGCCGTCCTTTATCGATGGCCTGTTCACTGCATCGATCTTTCAGATCACCAAACAGAACGTTTCCATTCCCGTGCCCGGAGGATCCTTCGTCAACTCGCAGCTCGGCGAGGTCCGTTCGAGAGGCGTCGAACTCGAGGGCAAGATCAACCTCAACTCCGATTGGAAGATCATAAGCGCCTTCTCCTATACCGACCTCGAGGTCACGGAAGATCTCGACGCCAAACTCATCGGCAAGTCGCCCTATCTCATTCCCGAAACACAGGCTGCCCTGTGGCTCGACTACACCGTGACCGGCGGCGCGTTCGAGGGCGTGAGCCTCGGCGCAGGCGTGCGCTACCAAGGGGAATCCTGGGCCGACGCGGAGAACACGAAGAAGGTCCCGGCCGCGACGCTCGTAGATGCCGCCATCCGCTACGAGAAGAACGACTGGACGGCATCGCTCAACGTCGCCAACCTCTTCGACAAGGAATATGTTGCGGGATGCCGCGGACTCGAGACCTGCGGCTATGGCGAAAGCAGGACCTTCACGCTGAAGCTCAGCAAGAAGTGGTAAAGGGCAGCACCTCCCCTCGTTCCGAATGCCGGCTGGATCTTCCTCTATCCACGGCAATCGCTCCTCCCGAGGACCGGATCCGTATATTTGCCCTCGCGTCAGAACGGGAGAAGGTCGTGGCGGGATGAGGGTCCGCACACGCACCGATGGAAACTTTCATTTTTCCATCATGCAGATTGGCAAAGAGTGTCACACTGAGCTGTTAGCAAGCGCCCGGCTTCATTCGTGCCACCAATCTGCAAGGAGCGTTTGCAATGAGAATTTCCGTCACTACGTCCATATTTATCGGCTTGATGGCAGGCGTCGCGCTTGGCCCGTCGGCGGCCGCAGCCGAGAAGACGAAGTTCGAGTTCTGGTATGGCCTTTCGGGCGATCTTGGGGAACGTGTCCAGGATGCCTGCAAGAAGTTCAACGACAGCCAGTCCGATTTCGAGATCGTCTGCACGTCACAGAACGGATACGACACCACCCTGCAGAACACGATTGCCGCCTATCGCGCGAAGAAGCAGCCGGCAATCACCCAGATCTATGATGCCGGCACTCTGGACATGATGCTTTCGGGTGCATTCGTGCCCGCCAAGAAGCTGATGGCCGACAATGGCTACACCATCGACTGGGACAATTATTTCGGCGGCATCGCCAATTATTATGCGACGGCCAAGGGAGAATTGAACTCCTTCCCGTTCAATTCCTCGACTGCGATGTTCTACTACAACGTCGACGCCTTTCAGAAGGCCGGCATCGACTTCAAGCCGGACACCTGGGAACAGGTCGAGGAAGCGGCCCGTAAACTGAAGGCAGCCGGATACGAATGCCCGCTCGCCTTCGACTTCGACACCTGGCAACTGATGGAGCAGTTCTCGGCCATTCACAATCAGCCTCTTGCCACCAAGGCGAATGGCTACAATGGGCTGGACGCCGAGCTGGTCGCCAACAAGACCAAGTTCGTGGACCACGTGAAGTTCTTCAAGAAAATGACCGACGAGAAGCTCTTCGTGGTCAAGACCAAGCAGCTCGGGATGGAAATTGTCCCGGCCTTCACGTCGCAGACCTGCCAGATGATACAGACCTCGATCGCCAACCATGGCACCATCGGCAAGTCTCTTCCCGAGGGAGTGAAGTGGGACGTTGCCATGCTGCCCGTATGGAACGGCACGGAGCGGCAGAACTCTCTCGTCGGCGGCGCGTCGCTGTGGGTGCTCGCCGGTCGTCCGGAAGCGGAATACAAGGGTGCGGCTGCCTTCCTCAATTATCTCGCGACGCCCGAGATGACCGAATGGTGGTCCACGGTAACGGGATATATCCCGGTGACCAAGACCGGTTTTGACGCGATGAAGTCCAACGGGTTCTACGACAAGGCACCCTACAAGGGGCGCGAACTTGCCATTGAGAGCCTGTCCTTCACCCCGACCTCGGAGAACACCCGCGGCATTCGGCTCGGCGGCTTCACGCAGATCCGCAAGGAATTCTCGACCGCGTTCGAAGCAATCTTCATGCAGAACGCAGACGTGCAGGCGGAACTCGACAACGCCGTTGAGCGCGGCAACGCCGTTCTGCGTCGTTTCGAGAAGACCTACGCCGGACAGACGCTGAACTGAACCTGATCCGACCGGGGCCTGCCGCAGGTAACATCGGCAGGCTCCGATTTTTCTTCTTGCGCATCGGAAATCGAACCTATGGACAAGCGTGCGGCATTTCGCAGCTGGTGGCTGCCTAGCCTATTCGCCCTCCCGCAGATCATTTTGATCCTGCTGTTTTTCTATTGGCCAGCAGTAGCCGTGCTGCGATGGGCGTTCACGCTGGAGCCGCCATTCGGGGGCGCCGCGGAATTCGTTGGCCTCGCCAACTTCCAGGAGGTTTTCGCGGACCCGCTCTACTGGAACTCCGTCGGTGTCAGCCTGGCATTCGCCCTCTGCGGCACTGTGGCCACCATCTTTATCGGTCTTGTTCTTGCGCTTGCGGTTGACCGGCAACTGCCAGGCTCCGGTCCGTTCCGTTTCCTGTACATCCTGCCTTACGCGATTGCGGGACCCGCCGCCGGCATGGCCTTCCGTTTCATCCTGTCGCCGGAGCGCGGGCTGATGGCATCGGTCAATGCCGTTTTCCCGGAATTCTGGAACCCGGCCAAGTACGGCAGCCACGCCCTGATCCTCGTCATCGTCGTCTTCGCCTGGAAATGGGCGGGCTACACCTTCATCTTCCTTCTCGCTGGTCTGCAGTCGGTCCCTCGGTCGCTTATCGAGGCTGCCGCCATGGACGGCTCCGGTCCTGTCCGCCGCGCAGTCGACATCCAGATACCGATGCTGGCGCCAACGCTCTTCTTCCTGCTGGTCATCATGATGACCGAAGGTTTCGTCGGGGCCGACACCTACGGCATCGTCGACCGAACGACGGAGGGCGGCCCCAACCATGGCACGGATGTGATGGTGTACCGCATCGTCGAGGAGGCATTCCGCGGGTTGAACTACTCCGGCGCGTCGGCCCAAAGCCTCGTGTTGATCGGCCTCATCATGATCTTCACCTTCATCCAGTTCCGCTACATCGAGCGGCAGGTTCATTACAAGTGAGGCTCACATGATACAGCGAACGCCTTTCGCCAACGCCCTCACCTATGGCGTGATGATCTTCGGGTTCCTGCTGTTGATCGGTCCCTTCATCGTGATCGTGTCGGGCGCCAGCCAGACAATCCAGCAAGTGAACGCCATCCCCTTCAGTTTCCTGCCGCAGGATCGCCTGCTCGAGAACATGGGCGTCGCCTGGGCGCGTGCCAATCTGGGAACGGCGATGCTGAACAGTTTCGTCATGGCCAGCCTGGTCACAGCCGGCAAAGTGGCCCTGTCGGCGCTGACGGCGTTCGCCATCGTGTTCTTCCGAACTCCACTGAAAGGCTTCTTCTTCTGGATGGTATTCATTACCCTGATGTTGCCGCTCGAGGTGCGCGTGGTGCCCACCTATGCCGTCGCTGCCGATCTGTTCCAGCCGGTCAGGCTTCTGATTTCCGCCGTGACGGGCTTCGAAGTCTCGGTCGACTGGAACCTCCTCAATTCGTACGCCGGCCTGACACTGCCCTTGATCGCGACCGCCACGGGAACATTCCTCTACCGCCAATTCTACCTGACCCTGCCCGACGAGCTGGCAGAGGCGGCGCGGATGGACGGATCGGGTGCGATCCGCTTTTTCATCGATATGCTGCTGCCGCTCTCGCGCACGAACATGCTGGCGCTGACCACGATCATGTTCGTCTATGGGTGGAACCAGTATCTCTGGCCCCTCCTGATGGTCACGGACCCTCAATACAAGACCACCATGATGTCGCTGGCCGCGCTCCTTCCGGCCGAAGACGGCACCCCGGACTGGAATGTGACACTCGCGGGATCTCTGATCATCATGCTGCCCCCGCTCATCGTCGTTGCCGTCCTGCAGCGGTGGTTTGTGCGCGGCCTCGTGGCTACGGAAAAATGACCCGCTTACCCCAAACAGAAACAGATAGAGAGGTCCGCGCTCATGGCTGACATCGAAATTCGCGCCGTGCGTAAATCCTACGGAAAGAACCCGATCCTGCATGGCATCGACCTCGCCTTTGCGTCGGGAGAGTTCGTCGTGATCCTCGGCCCTTCCGGCTGCGGGAAATCAACGCTCCTGAGAATGATCGCGGGGCTGGAGGAAATCACCGGCGGAGAGATCGCGATCAACAGGCGGGTCGTCAACAGACTCGAGCCGCGTGAACGCGGCTGCGCCATGGTGTTCCAGAACTACGCGCTCTATCCCCACATGACCGTCGCAGGGAATATCGGATATGCCCTGAAGGTAGCCGGCGTACCAAAGGCGGAGCGCCTGCGCCGGATCGAGGAAACAGCGAAGATCGTCGGGCTTTTCGACTATCTCGATCGCAAGCCCGCGGCACTGTCCGGCGGTCAGCGCCAACGCGTCGCCATGGCTCGCGCGATTATCCGTGAACCGAGCGTATTTCTTTTCGACGAACCGCTCTCGAACCTGGATGCCAAGCTGCGCGTCACCATGCGAGCCGAGATCCGGAAGCTGCATCAGCGTCTCTCGGCAACGTCCGTCTTCGTAACCCATGATCAGGTGGAAGCCATGACGCTCGCCGACAAGCTGGTCGTCATGAACAAGGGTGTAGTCGAACAGGTGGGACAGCCGCTCGACATCTACCATCGCCCGGCAAGCATCTTCGTCGCCTCCTTCATCGGCGCGCCGGCGATGAACCTGTTCGATGCCGACATCGACCTCGACGGCGCCTGCCTGGCATTCGCAGGTGCGAAGCTGCTGATCGACAGGGCCCTTGCGGCGCAACTTGGCGCAGGAACGGTCACGGTCGGCATTCGCCCGGAGCAGTGCATCGTTGCGCCTGATGCAAAAGGCGGCGTCGCGATGAAGGTGGATTTCGTCGAGGAGCTCGGATCCGGCCGCGTCATCCACTTGGAGCTGAATGGCCATCCCTTCGCCGCCTGTGTCGACGAGCAGACGCGCGTCCGGCCGGGCGATTGGATCAGCCTGGTCATGCCCTTGGCGCAGCTGCATGTTTTCGACCAGAAGACCGGCCGGAGGATCGAGGTCGATCTGGACCCTCGCGCCGTCCGTGGTCCTGCCGGCCAACCGGCACTCGTAACCGTTTGATCACTGTCATCGAGAAGGAGAAACGCGATGAACGAAATCATTTCCGCCGTGGGCTTTTGCAACCGAACGGGCAAGGGCGATCTTTCGAGCCTTGATGCGTCCATACGCGAAGTTGCCGAAACGGGAGCCGACGCCTGCGAAATCGGGATTTACGGCGAAGAGATCGTCAGTGGCGGCCGCATAATCGAAGACCGTGTCCGACGCGTCGCCGACATCACGAGGAAATACCCCTTCAAGAAGCTCTCGCTGCACGGTCAGATCCTATCCAACTTCATGGACCGTCAGCACCATCATTTGCAGAAAAAGGTCGTGCGGACGATGCTTGAATTGTGTGACCGGCTTGGCGCCGGGATCCTCGTTCATCATTCCGGCGCGGCACAGCTCGCCCCCGGAGAAAACTCCGCTGATCTCGACAGGATGGAACGCGACGCGCTCGCAGAGATGGCGGACATCGCAAAGGGTTACGGGGTGCGCATCGCGCTTGAAAACATCTTTACGACGGAAAGCGGCCAGTACCGGCAAACGCCGAGCCAGGTTGCCGAAACGGTGCGGGCGATCGGTTCCGACAATCTCGTCGCGCTTATCGACTTCTCGCATGCCTACATCGAAGCCACGCACCGGGGGCTGGACTTCCGTGCCGAGCTGAGGGCAATGGCACCGGTAACCGGTCACCTGCATGTTCACGACAGTTTCGGGCTGCCCTATTCCATGACCCGCTTCTATCATCCGGCAGAGGCGACCGCGCTCGGCATCGGAGATCTGCATCTCCCGATCGGCTGGGGCGACATTGCCTGGGACGACATCTTCTCCGAACTGACCTTTCTTCCGGACACGACACTGATCATGGAGATCGGCGCCGAACGATTTGCCGATCAGCAGCCGGCATGCCTGGAGCGCGCACGGAGCCTGGCCACGGCGGTAGGGCTGAGATCCGCTGCGTAGAGAGCGCTCCACTTGGCGCGGCATGTGGAAAAGTGTGTGCGGTTTTCCGCCCGCATCCCGCGTCTCAGCTTCTTGGATTCGATCACGTTCATGCTTTCAGGTCGACCCGACCTGAAAGTATTGTGGTCTAGGCGGGCTCCTCCCGGCCACGGCCTAGGGAAGCCGCCAGGCGGATGAAAGCGCATCCCTTTAACGAAAACACCCGGCATTGCTGCCGGGCGTCTCGCTGCGTGCGCATGAGGGAGGATCAGCACGCGCCGCAGAATTCGCGACCGTTACTTCGCCTGATCCAGGCGGTCGATTGCTTCGACATTTGCCGCCGACGGACCGTTCGGGTCGAACTCGGAGGCGAGCCAGGTATCGACGATCGATTTCGCCAGTTCCGGGCCGATGACACGCGCGCCCATGGTGATGATCTGGGCGTTGTTGGATTTGGCCGCCCGCTCGGCGGAATAGGTATCGTGGGTCAGTGCGGCGCGAATGCCGGGCACCTTGTTGGCCGAAATGCATACGCCGATGCCGGTGCCGCAGATCAGGATGCCGCGTTCGTTTTCGCCGGCCGTGATCGTCTGCGCCAGATCGCGGGAGAGATCGGCATAGTAGCCGGTCTGGCTCAGGTCCTTGACTTCGAGATCGCTTCTCTTGGCGAGATGCGCGGCGATGACGTCGAGCAGGGGCTTGCCCGCACTGTCGGCTCCAATCGCGATTTTCATGTCGTTTCCTTTCCGTAAGGTGTTGTCGTCTGACCCGGCAATGCTCAGATGGCCCGGGCTACGCGTTGCAAAATGTCGAGATAGCCGCCGACGTCCCAGGCGGAACGGCCGATGAAAAGCCCGTCGATATGGGGCTGGAGGATCAATTCCTCGCAGTTCTGAGGATTGACGCTGCCGCCATAGAGCACCGGGACCTTCACGCCGAGTGCACGCTCGGCGACTTCGGCGATGAGGCGATGGCGGTCGTCCGCATAGTCGGCGGTCGCCGGTATGCCGTTGACGCCGATCGCCCAGACGGGCTCATAGGCCAGGAGAGCGGGCGCCGACCGCGCCGCGCCTTCGAGAAAGGCAAAGGCGCCTTCCACCTGGCGTTTCAATACCCTATCCGCCTCGCCAGCTTCGCGTTCTGCGAGAGTCTCCCCGATGCAGATCAACGGTACCAGCCCATGCTTCACGGCGGCCGCCGTCTTCAGCCCTACGGTACGGTCTGTCTCGCCGAAATGCTCCCGCCGCTCGCTGTGGCCGAGCTCGACTAGGTCGAGATCGCAGTCCCTGAGCATGACCGGGGAAATTTCGCCGGTCCAGGCGCCCGCATCGTCCCAATGCATGTTCTGCGCACCGACCTTGACGCTCGTCGTCTTAAGCCTTTCCTTCACCTGCCGAACGGCGGTGAACGGAGGAATGACGAAGCGCTGTATCCGCTGGTCGCGCGCATCGTCGGCGGCCGCAAGACCGTCGGCGAAGACCATTGCCTCGGCCAGCGCCTTGTTCATCTTCCAGCTCGTGCCGACCCAGAGACCAGACTTGCTCATGCGTTCTCCAATATCTTCCTGTCGTCGACCCTGACGAGCCTGACGCCGGCGTCACCGAGCGCCGCCGCATTCCCATCGGACACTTCGCTTCCGGTCAGCACCGCATCGAAGGCCTCCAGCCCCGTCAAAAAATGCAGAGCCGACCGGCCGAACTTGCCATGATCCACCAGGAGATATTTGCGGCTGGCGGATTTCACCATCTGGCGCTTGATCTGCACGACCTCCTGGTCCTGGTGGAAAGCTGACGCGCCCTCGACGGCCGAACTCGACAGGAAGGCCACGTCGGCGCGCAGCGAGCGCAACGCCTCCTCGGTAACGACCCCGAAAAAGCCGTTGAATTTCTTGCTGTAATGCCCTCCGAGCGCGATCAGGTTGATGCCCGGTGCTCCCGAAAGATCGGCAATGACGCCGAGATTGTTGGTGATGACGGTGAGCGGGCGAATATCCCTGAGAAACCCGGCGATCGCGCCGGCCGTCGAGCTGTCGTCGATGATGATGCTCTCGCCGGGTTCGATCAGCGTCGCGGCATGTTCCGCAAGGCGGCGCTTCTCGCCTGTCGCGATCTTTTCACGGTACCGGAAATCGCTTTCGAATTGCGGGCTCGACTGGACGGAAGCGCCGCCATGGACCTTTCGCAGGAACCCCGCCTGTTCGAGATCGTCAAGGTCCCGATGAACCGTCATCCTGCTGACGCCGAAGCGAAGGGCGAGTTCCTCGACGGAGGCTGTCCCAGCCTCCATCAGGACATCCATGATCGCCTGGCGTCTGTCTTCCGGTTTCATCGCGTCGTCCCATCAGGTGCAGCCTCCGCCGCGCCAAGGGAAAGGTAACATTCTTCTGTGATATTTCAACTTAAATCTGGGATTTTGTTACATTTCTATGTGATGTTTTTGGGGCATTGAATCCCGTGTCGATAAACGGCTCCCAGAATTCAACCGACTCCCGGATCATCTCCACCACGTTGCGGTCGGTCGGTTCGCGCTCCCGGAAGGAGAGCTCCAGGCAGATCTCGTTATCCGTGCCGCCTCCCCTTCGGACGGCGTCCAGCAGACGTTCCGGCGTGATCCTGCCGTCCTTGTTGTGGACGGCCGTGAAGGGCCAGTGCCCGCCCTTGTTCATCGAGGACTGCTTGACGTGGATGATCGGCGACTGCCGCGGAAAGGCCTCCGCCCAGGCATAGGGATCGATATCGGCAGCATTCGGCGATGTCACGTCGCCATGGTCGATGTCCACCATCATCCTCATCGGGATCGGCAGGTCGGCTGCCGCCAGACGGCGGTCGAGTGCCCTGCACTCTTCGATCGTGTGGCCGAACTCGCGGCCGACCGACATCGGCTCCCAGAAGACATAGGAAAGGCCCGCGGCCCTGGCGTGCTCTGCCACCTCGCGCCAGCATTCGATGGCGATCGCCATCAGCTCCTCCCGACGCGCGGGGTCGTGGTAATCCCTGAGCGTGAAGATCGCGAATTGCGACCCCATCGCGGAAGCGCCGAGCTCGGCGGAGATGTCGGCGAAGGTCTTGAACCAGTCGACATAGTAGCGCCGGACATCCGGGTCGGGATGCCCGAAATGATTGAGACGGCCATAGGGGCCGGTCATGCCCGACGTGATCTTCACGCCGGTACGGCCGAGCGCCCTTCGAAACTGCCGGAGCGTCTTGTTGATCGTCGCCGCCGGCCACCCTGGATTGACGAATTCGTGGGTGAGCTGGACATAACCGATACGGATCTTCTCGGCGATGGTGTCGATCAGGTCGTCCGCCTCGGCAAAGCGGTTGACCAGAGGATTGGTGTTGAGCGACAGCGTGAAGGCCATTGCCGGCTCCTTGCTACCAGAGGAATTTCGGGAGGATGAAATCGGGGTTCGCGCCGTGTTCCCGGAAGAGTTGCCGGCGCTCCGCGTCCGACCGGTGCTCGAGAATGCCGGTGGCGACGAGCACTGAGCCGAGCCCGGCCGCCGCAGCCCCGGCGATGTCATGCTCGACGCTATCGCCTATGGCACAGACGCGCCGCGGCTCCGGCCGTCCGAGAAAATTGAGCGCGAAGTCGTAGATGTCGGCAAAGGGCTTGCCGATCCAGCGCACGGGACCGCCCAGCTCTTCGTAAAGCTCGGCGATGCGACCGGCGCCGAAGGCCGGGCCGCTCCGCGTCAGCATCACCTTGTCCGGGTTCGTACACAGGCACGGGATGCCCCGCCGGGCAGCCGGCCCCAGCAGATCTTCGTAATAGGAAAGCGGATGGATATCGCCCTCGCTCCCCGCCAGCAGCACGATGTCGGCATCCTCACCGCTCTCGGTTCGGACGAGATTCAGCCCCTTAAGCGGCGACTGATCGCCATCGCGGCTGATCAGAAGGCATTTGCGCGCTGCGCCATCCTCGCCTTCGGCCTCCCGTTTCAACAGCTGCCAGGCGACCTCTCCGGAGGTCAGGAACCAGTCCCAGCTTCCGCCCTCGAAACCGAGTGCCTCCAGCCGCCGATCGTTCTCGGCGGAGCGCTTGCCGGAATTGGAGAGGATGATGACCCGCTTTCCGGCCTGCTTGAGGCGGACAAGGGTTTCCGCCGCACCCGGATACGGTCCGCGCCCGTCCCTCAGCACCCCGTATTGATCCACGAGGAAGGCATCATAGGCGTCTGATATCGCAGAGAGGGCTGCAATTTCCCGAACGACGCTCATAGCACGCCCGCCTCTTTCGCTCCGGAAAGCGCCAGGCGGGCGGCGCCCGCAGCAGCCTCTTCCGACAGCACCGGCAGGAAGGGAACGGCAAGCTTCCGTTTTCGGATTTCGGTCCACGCCCCGTTCTTCGCGCCGCCGCCCACTGTGCGTATCGAGCCCAAGGCCGGGCTGCCAAGGGATACCAGCCGCTCATAAGCAAGACGCTCGACGCTCGCGATGCCCTCCAAGATCGCCTTCAGGAATTCGGAGTCCTCCGGCGGGCGCGGTTCCATGCGTGGCATCAAGGAGGGATCGGCCACCGGGAACCGCTCGCCGGGTTTCAGCAGCGGATAGTAATCGAGGCCCGTGTCGCTTTTCGGATCGATTTGCTCCGAAAGCTCGGCGATCCGATCGCTATCGAAATGCGCGGCGAGAACCGCGCCGCCTGTATTGGAGGCGCCGCCGGCAAGCCACATATCGCCGATCCGGTGGCTGTAGAGCCCGAACTCCGGGGCAAAGAGCGGCTTGTCGGAGAGCATCTTCACAGTCAGCGTCGTGCCCAGCGCGCTGACGGCGTCACCCGGCCGGTCAGCGCCGGTCGCAAGGAAGGATGCGCAGCCATCCGTCGTGCCCGCGACGATAACGGTTTCGTCCGGCAGGCCGAATGCTTCCGCCGCGGCCGGCGAGATCGTCGCGACCGGCGCCCCCGCCGGCAAGACATCGGGCAGAAGATCGACACGCGCGCCGGTCCGCGCAAGCCATTCCGGCCAGTTTCGGGCAACGGGATCGTAGCCGGTCTTCAGGGCGTTATTTTCGTCGCTGACGTCATAAAGCCCGGTGAAATGGCCGGCAATCCAGTCGGCCTGGTGAATGACACGGAAGACCTCCGGAAGCGATTGGAAGGTCAGCAGCTTGGCCAGGCCGGATGTCGCGCCATGTGCCGCACTCTCCTTGGGCGCGTGGACGGCGATGCGATCGAGAATGGCCGTGTCGCCGACCGGATCGTTATACATCAGCGGCGTCGCGAGCGGCGCGCCGTCTGCAGCGACCGGGAGCATGGTGCCTGACGTGCCGTCGATGCCGACCGCACATATATGCGAACCGTCGATCGCTTCGAGTGCCTGCGCAAGCGCGGCCTGGACCGCCTTCCACCAGCCGAGCGGATCGCGATGGTCATCGGAAAAGGCGGCAAGCCTGGCTGCGCCCGATGCGGCGATCTCGCCCGCAGCCGTCATCGCCACGGCACGCGCACCGGACGTGCCAAGGTCGATGCCGAGAACGAGTTTACCCTGGTCGCTCATTGCAGCACCTGCCCGGCACGGTTCAGCTGCTGGCGGTATTTTTCCGCGTCCCAGCCGAGAAGCTCCGCGTTCTCCGCATCGGTGAGATAGCGCAGCCTTGCACCATCCGGGATTCGCCCCGTGACGTCCGAGAGGCAGCGCGCCATGGCGAGCGCGCCCGCGGAAATATCCTTGAGCACCAAGGCGCCCTTGCCGGGAAAGAGAAGGACCGGCGGCAGGGTCTCTCCGGCGCGACGGAAGCCCTCTTCGAGAGAGAGCGCGTTCTCTCCCGGAGCGGCGACGACCGATCCCTTGCCGAGAAAGATCACGTGGTCCGGATAGAGGCTGCCTCCCGCTGCAATCCTGCAGCTTTCGAGATCGGTCGCGGCGTCGTGGATCCGCTCATCGTCGGGCAGCCGGTAGGCGCTGTTGACCGCAAGGCGCGATAAGGCCTCCAGGTCGGCGGAAGGCGCCTGCCGCACCGGGATGGCAAAGCGTTCGGATACCTCTGCGAGAAGACGGGCCGCTTCCCCGACCGTCTCGGCGGCGACGGCGAGCCCGTGATTTCCGAGCACCAGGACCGAGGTGTCCTCCTTGATCCGCTCGGCGATCGCCCTGGCGAGCGGCAGGCCGGGCCTGGCATAGGGAACGAAGGCGCAGGGAATGCCCTGAAGCTTCTCTTCGGCAATCGCCGCCGCATCGGCCTTGACGGCTGTCGCGATCGTCTCGACGCAATGGACATGAACCACCACCTTCTGCGGCATCAGCGCGTGGACCGTGGTTTCGATCGACGGCCTTAGGCCCGAGGGGTTCAGATCCCTGACGACGAAATCCTGCGCCTTCTCCGTCGCCGGGTCATTCCGTTCCAATGCGTCGAGCAGCGGATCGAGCGCGACCGGAACCATCACGTCGCGCCGACGGGCATGGGCAAGCCACAGGCCGGAAGCCTTGATCCAGAGGGTTCCACCCTCCTTGATCGAGGTATTGCCGCCCGCGCCCTGGACCAGATTCGGATCGGCGCCGACACGCGCCGAGAGATCGAGAAGCGCTTCGAATTCGGAGCTTCGCAACATCAATTCTTCCTTCTCACGCCGCAGCCTGCTGGCCTTCGAACCAGCCGCTGAAGGCCCGCTTCTCGGCTTCGCTCATATGCAGGCCGTGTTTCGTGCGCCGTTCGATCAGGTCTTCCGCCGTGCGCGCCCATTCATTCTCTATGAGGAAGCGGGCTTCCCGCTCCCGGAAGAGCGGGGCAAACGCCGTTCCAAGCTCGTCGAGGCAGGTGGCGCCGCCAATCAGGTCATGCGCCCGCGTGCCGTAAAGCCGGGCGTAGTGCTTGGCGAGGTCCGCCGGCAGCCATCGGTAGCGCGCGCGCAGTTCGCCGAGGAACTGGTCGAAATCCGCATCCGCCATGTCGCCGCCCGGCAGATGCGCACGCGCCGTCCAGGCCGGGCCCATCGTGGGAAAAAAGGGCTTCAACCGTTCGAGCGCGTGCTCGGAGAGCTTGCGGAATGTCGTGATCTTGCCGCCGAATACCGAGAGCAGCGGCGCTTCCTTCCCGGCGGCGTCGAGCTCGAAAATATAGTCGCGCGTCACCGCCGACGGATTTTCGGCATTGTCGTCGTAAAGCGGACGCACACCCGAGAAGCTGTGAAGGATGTCGCCCGGCGTCAGTTGCTGCTTGAAATAGCGGTTCACGGATTTCAGGAGATAGGCGATCTCGTTTTCGTCGGCCGTGACGTCCTCCGGCCGCCCGTCATAGGGAATATCCGTGGTGCCGATCAGCGCCAGGTCGTTCTGATAGGGATTGATGAAGATCACGCGCTTGTCGGGGTTCTGGACGAGATAGGCTTGCCGCCCCTCCCAGAACTTAGGCACGACGATGTGGCTGCCCTTGACGAGGCGCACGCTGCGGCTCGAATTCAGTCCCGCGACCCGGCCGATCACGTCGTTGACCCAGGGCCCGGCGGTGTTGACCACGCAGCGCGCCTTTGCCTCCGTCTTCGCGCCGGTCTCGGCATCGGTCATCTCGACGTGCCAGAGGTCGCCTCGCCGGCGAATGCTGGTGCAGGCCGTGCGGGTCAGTATCCGGGCGCCTTTCTTTTTCGCGTCGAGTGCGTTGAGCACGACGAGACGGGCATCGTCCACCCAACAGTCGGAATATTCGAAGGCCTTGCGATAGGCCGGCTTGATCGCAGCGCCTTCCGGGGCCGTGCGAAGGTCGAGCACGCGCGTGCCCGGGAGACGCTTGCGGCCGCCCAGGTGATCGTAGAGGAAGAGGCCGAGCCGTACGAGCCAGGCCGGCCTGTCGGCGGGATTGTGCGGCAGCACGAAACGCATCGGCCAGATGATGTGAGGTGCGGATTCCAGCAGGACCTCGCGCTCTATCAGGGCTTCGCGCACCAGGCGGAACTCGTAATATTCGAGGTAGCGCAAGCCGCCATGGACGAGCTTGCCGGAGCGGGAGCTCGTGCCCTGCGCCAGATCGTCCTTCTCGCAGAGCAGGACGGAGAGCCCCCGCCCTGCCGCGTCGCGGGCAATGCCCGCGCCATTGATGCCGCCGCCGATGACGAAAAGGTCGTATGTGCCGGTTTCGGAACTCACGTGCTTGTCTCCTGTCGTCGTCATGCGGTCAGGCGGCCTCGCCCTTGGGTTTGTCCTGATGGCCGTAAGTGGCAAATCCCTCGATCACGCTTGCGATTTCCTCCTGCGGCAGGACCACCGGACCGCCGATCAGGAGCGCGTGGTAATATTGCTTGGCGATCGTCTCGAGCTCGACCGCCGCCCACATCGCTTTTTCCAGGCTCGAACCGGTCGCAATCATGCCGTGATTGGCCATGAGGCAGGCGGAACGCCCCTCCATCGCTTTCAGCACGTTCTCCGACAGCGCCTTCGTGCCGTAGCGGGCGTAATCGGCGACGCGCACGTCGGAACCGCCGAAGGCGGCGATCATGTAGTGGCAGGCGGGAATCGGCTTGCGCGCGATCGCGAGGATCGTCGAGAAGGTCGCATGGGTATGAACGACGGCGCCCACATCCGGCCGCGCCCGCAGAATGTCGAGGTGGAAGGGCCATTCGACCGACGGCTTCTTGGGTCCCGCCCAGGCGCCATACTCGCCATCGATCGGCATGGCGACGATCATCTCAGGCGTCATCTCGGCATAGGGGATCGCAGACGGGGTGATCAGCATCGTGTCGCCGTGGCGCAGGCTGATATTGCCCGACGTACCCTGGTTGAGACCGATCGCATTCATGTGGCGGCAATGGTCGATGATCGACTGGCGCAGTTGAAGTTCGTTCATCGTCCCACCTCAGCACGGATTGACCGGCGGCAGGCCGGCGATGTAGCGGCGCACTTCCTCTGCGGCCATTTCCGCCGCATAGGTAACGGTGCGCACCGACGCGCCCGCGATATGCGGGGTCAGCGTCACATTGGGAAGTTTCAAGAGCGGCCAGTCCTCCGGTACGGGCTCGACGGCAAAGGTCTCCAGCATCGCGCTTGCGAGATGGCCGCTGACGAGATTCTCGTAAAGCGCGTCATAGTCGCAGAGCGGCCCGCGAGCCGTGTTCACGAAGATCGCCCCCGGCTTCATCTTCGCGAAGGTCTCCGCATTCATCATGTTCTTCGTCTCTTCGCTTACTCGCGGGTGCAGCGTCACCAGGTCGGCACGGGCAAGCAGTTCGTCCAGCGAGACGTGCTCGACGCCGGCATTCCGGTCTTCGGCGCTGAGCTGCACATAGGGATCGTGGACGAGCACCTTGGTGCCGAAGGCGCGGAGCAGCCGGACTACCTTGGTGCCGATATTGCCGTAGCCGATCACGCCGACCGTCATTTCGGAAAGCTCGCGGCCGGTGCGGTCGGCACGGTAGAGATCGCCGCGCCATTCGTTCCGCCTCAGCGCCTCGTGCCCCACACGAATGAGGCGCGTCTCCGCGAGAATGGCGCCGATCGTGAATTCGGCGACGGCGCTCGCATTGCGGCCGGGCGTGTTGACGACGAGCACGCCCGCCTCGCGAGCGGCTTTCATGTCGATATTGACCGGACCGCCGCGCGAGACAGCGACGAGCTTCAGTCCCGGCAGGTCAGCCAGCATGGTTCGGGACAGCGGCGCAAGCTGCGTCACGAGGATTTCGGAATCCCCGACGAAGTCGACGATTTCGCCGGGCTTGCCGAGATATTCCTTGAGTCCGTCCATCCCCTCGACGGCATAGCCGTGCTCCATCGGCACGTCCGGCCAGGGCAGCTCGAGCATGCTTATCTCATGCTCGTCGCCGCAGGCCTCGACGATCTTGTCGCGAAAAACATCCGGCAGCATGAACCGGTCGCCGATAATGGCTATCTTCTTCATTGCGGTCTTTCCTGTTGGTTTCCCGTTCCGGCTGCGTGGGAGAGCGCATGCCAGACGGGTTGAAGCGCGAGGCGCGACTGCTTGTAGGCGGGGAAAAGCGCGTCATAGCGGCGCACGAGCTCTTCATCCGCGGGTTCTGCCGGCCGATGGTGCGGCCGCACCCATTCGCGGACGCAGTCGGCCATGGAGGGATACACGCCGAGAGAGACGGCGGCGATCATCGCCGCACCGGCGGCACCCGCCTCCTCGCGTTCGCTCGTCTGGATGCTGGCGCCGAGAGCTCCGCCGAGAATGCGGCGTAGCGAGGCGCTGCGCGCCGCGCCTCCCGACAGACGAACGCAGGCCGGCAGCGGCCCCATCGCGGCGTAACAGTCCCGCGAGGCAAAGGCGAGACCGTCGAAGACCGCGCGCACCATGTCCCCGAAGCCGTGATTGATCGAAAGCCCGACGAAGGAGGCGCGGGCCGAAGCATCGACAAAGGGGCCGCGCTCGCCGGCCTCCGAAATGTAGGGCTGGAAGAGAAGCGGAGTCTCGTTCGCCTCGGAAAGCCAGCCATCCACATGGGCGAGCAGATCGTTCTTCGATTTCTCGATCCCCATTCCCTTGAGGAGACCTCCCGCAAACTGCAGGATCCAGTCGATATTGAGCGTCGCGGCCATGTTCGACTGCATCTGCGCGTAGGTGCCGGGAATCGGCATGCACATGGTGTAGCCGGTGTGATCCTGGTTGAGCCGGACATCGTCGGCGCCGGTCGCCAGACGCATGTGCATTCCCGTCGAGCCTATGATCGAGCAGCCCGTGTCGGTTTCGGGATCGTAGAGGCCGGCGCCGAGCGCCGTGCAGACGACGTCGACATAGCCGAGCACCACCGGCGTCCCCGCCGGCAAGCCCGTGGCAGCCGCGGCGGCGGCCGAGAGAGGGTGATGCGTGCTCGCCCCGTCGACGATTTCAGGCAGCAGGTGCTTGAGTTCGTTGAGACCGAGAAAGTCGATCACCTCATCGGAATACTGGCGCTTGCGGAAATCGCCGAAGGTGAAATTCGCTTCCGAGGGATCGGTCGCGCGCTTGTCCGTGAGATTGAAATAGAGCCAGTCCTTGCAATGGAAAGCGGTCGCAGCACCCCGCAGCATCTCCGGCGCATGATCCTTCATCCAGCGCAACTGCGGGCCCTGCTGGCAGGCGGCAAGACCCGAGCCGGTGCGCGAGAAACGCTCCGCATCGCCGCTTTCGGCACGCAGGCGCTCGACGATTGCGCTTGCGCGCGCATCGAGCCAGAGCCAGCCCTTGCCCACCGGCTCGCCCTCTCTGTCGATCATCCAGGTGCCGTCCCCCTGACCGGTCACCGCGATGGCGGCAACGCGGCCAGGGAGGTTCTCGATCCTGGCCGAGAGCTCGACCAGGGTTTTCACTGTGTCCGTCCAGGTACGCCGCAACTCCTGAACGCTGCCGGTGCGGCCCACCGCCTCGTAGCTGTTCGGAACCGCCGTCATCGCCAGCTGCCGGCCGCCGAGATCGAAGGCGACCGACTTGATGACGGACGTCCCGGCATCGATACCGATGAGGATGTCGCGCATCAGGCGAGCTCCTCTCCGTGCGAGATCGCCATACCGCTCTCGCTGTCGAAGACGTGCAGGCTTGCAGGGTCGAGCCGGATGCCGATCGGCTGACCGATTTCCAGGCTGGTACGGTCATGTTCGACGAGTACCATGGTGCCGCCGGCGAAATCGGCCGCGATATGGGTCTGGTCGCCGAGCCATTGATTGACGGCAACGCGCCCCGTAACCCCGTCTGCACTGCGCCGGACGGAGTAGGGCCGGATGCCGAGAACCACATTCTGACGCTTCATCAGCGCATCCCGGACGGCATGGGAGAAATCGGCGGCCTGATATTCGAGCCGGACGCCGTCCTTGAGGCCGAAGGTCACGCGAGCATCCGTGCCGTTGACGCTTGCCTCGAAGACGTTCATCGGCGGCTCGCCGACGAAGGTTCCCGTGAAGAGATTCGCCGGCCGTTCCTTGATCTTCTGGGGCGTGTCGAACTGCTGCAGCACGCCGCCTTCCATGACGGCGATCCGGTCGGCGAGCGCATTCGCCTCGGTCTGATCGTGGGTGACGAGAATGGCGGTGAGCCCGCGTTCCTTGATATAGTGCTTGATGCGGCCGCGCAGCACGGCACGCAATTGCGGCTCGAGCTGGCCCATCGGCTCGTCGAGGAGATGCAGGTCGGCGTCGCGGATAAGCGCACGTCCGAGGGACGCCCTCTGCTGCTGGCCGCCGGAGATCGAACTCGGATAGCGCCCGAGAATGTCTTCGATCTCGAGCAGTTTGGCGATGCTCGCCACCTTCTCGTCGACGACACTCTGCGAAAGCTTCGACGCCTTGAGCGCAAAAGCCATGTTTTCGCGCACCGTCAGCGGCGGATAGAGCGAATAGCCCTCGAAGGCCATGGCGACGTTGCGGCGGACCGGCGCAAGCATATGCACCTGCCGGCCGGCGACCGAAATCGTACCTCGGGATACCGGTTCGAAGCCGGCGATCATTCGAAGAGTCGAGGTCTTGCCGCAGCCGGAGGAGCCCAGAAGCGCGATGATCTCACCCTTCTTCACCTCCATGTTCAGCTGCTTCACGGCGTGAACGCCGTAGTCGACCGGACCATAGAACTTGTCGACACTGTCGATCAAAAGAGCGGTAGCGTTCATGCCGCTTCTCCATTGCGCTTGGATGCCAGTTCGGAAGGAAGGATGCGCTGACCCGTCGCCTTGTCGAACAGAAAGGCCGCTCGACCGTCGACTGCGATATGCGCCGGTCCGGCGACCGGGCCGGGGGTGCCGGCAGGACGGGACACCAGGATCTCGCGGCCGCGGACCGTCAGCGCCAGCGTCACCGTCTTCTCGTTGAGCGGCGTTTCCGCCTCGACCGTCACCGGGATTGCGCCATGCGCGCTGGCTTCGGCAAAAGCGATCGTCTCCGGGCGCAGGCCGAGAACGCATTGCTTTTCGACAATTTGCGCGCCGAAGCCCGGCAGGCGCAGCCGCATGTCGGAAAGTTCGACGAAGACGCCGTCCGGACCGCGCTGCGGCATGACATCGAGCAGGTTGATGGTCGGATCGCCGAAGAGCCGGGCGATCTCGATGTCGGCGGGCGCGTTGTAGATTTCCGCCGGCGTGCCGATCTGGCGGATGCGCCCATGCGCCATGACCGCGATGCGGTCGCCGAGCGCCATTGCCTCCTTGTAGTCCTGTGTGACGTAGATGACGGTCGCCCCTTGAGCGGCAAGCAGGCGCGGCAGTTCCAGCCTCATCTCGAAGCGCAGCTTCGCGTCGACGTTGCGAAGCGGGTCGTCGAGGAGCAACAGCGGCGGCGAGCCCACCAGGGCGCGGGCTAGCGCCGTGCGTTGTTTCTGGCCGTTGGAAAGCGCCTTCGGATGATGGCTCAGCACATGATCGATCTTCAGCAGCTTTGCGACCTTGTGCACGCCGGCGGCGATCGTGTCCCTGGAAGACTTCCGCGATGTCAGCGCGCTGGCGATGTTGTCGAAGGCGCTCATATGCGGGAACAGTGCAAAGTTCTGGAACGCCATGCCGAGGCCGCGATGCTCCGCGTCCACGTCAGTCATATCCTCGCCGCCGATCAGGACCCGGCCACCATCCGGTTCGATGACGCCGGCGATCAGCCGGAGCAGTACGGTCTTGCCGGAACCGGACGGACCGAAGAGCACCAGCCGCTCGCCATTGGCCACGTCGAGCGAGAGATCGTCCAGGACCGCCTGGCTCTTGTAGCGCTTGACGATGTTTTTCAGTTGCAGCGTTGTCATTCGATTATCCCTTCACCGCACCGAGCGACAGGCCTTCGACGAGGTAGCGCTGGGCGTAGAGTGCGAGTGCGAGCGTCGGCGTGATCGAGAGCACGATCGCGGCGGCGATCTGGCCGTACTGGATGCCCGATGCCGTGACGAAGGCGAGCGCGCCGACTGTCACCGGCTGCTTGTCTGCGGAAGCCAGCACCAGGGCGAACACGAAATTGTTCCAGGCGAAGATGAAGGCGAGCAGACCGGCCGCTGCGATCCCGGGACCTGCCAGCGGCAGAGCGATCTTGCGGAACGTCGAGAACCAGGAGTGGCCGGCGATGCGGTAGGCATATTCGACGTCGGCCGAGATGTCCTCGAAGTAGCCGCGCACGATCCAGAGGATGAGCGGCAGGCAGATCAGCTGGTAGATCCAGATGAGACCGAAATAGGTGTTCGAGAGGCCGAGCCACTGAAAATACTGCGTCAGGGGCAGCAGCACGAGCAGCGGCGGCGCAAAGCGGAAGGAGAGCAGCGTGAAGGCGATATCCTCCGACCCCCTGAACTTGTGCCGCGCGAAGGCATAGGCCGCCGGCACGCCGAGGACCAGCGCCAGCGCTACGGAAGCGACCGACAGCAGGACCGAATTGCCGAGGTTGCGCATGAAGGCGATGTCGAGCGTGCCGGAAGCCGTCTGGAGTTTGCCGGTGATCAGCGCCGCATAATTCTCGAGCGTCGGCGTGAAGACCACCGACGGGGGTATTCTGAGGATCGTCTCGTTCGTCTGGAACGACATGAGGAAGATCCAGACGATCGGAAACATGAAGAAGACGACGACCAGGGTGAGCGCGACGCCGCGCAGGAGCCTTTCGACCGGAGAGGTGGTTTCCATTTTCGGCCTCCTTACGCTTCGCCGCGGGCGCGTTCGCGCAGCCGGAGCCAGTTCTTGATGAAGATGTTCGACAGCGCGTAGGTGATCGCCCACAGGATGATCAGCAGCGCCGCGGAGCGCCCCACATTGGTCGACTGGAAGAAGTTGAGGTAAGCCTCGACCTGGAAGACCGTCAGCGTGTCCCCGGGCCCGCCCTGCGTCATCGCGTAGATGATGTCGAACTGCTGGATCGAATCGAGCAGCCGGAAGAGCGTCGCCGTCAGGATATAGGGCGTCAGCATCGGCAAGGTGATGCGGAAGAAGACGAAACTGCGCGGCACGCCGTCGAGCGCCGCCGCTTCGAAAGGCTGCGTCGGCAGCGAGCGCAGGCCGGCGAGCAGCAGGATCATGATGAAGGGCGTATAGACCCAGATGTCCACGAGCACGACGGTCAGCAGCGCCGTGTCCGGCGACGAGGCCCAACGGAAATTCTCAAGACCTACGAGACTTGCGAGATAGCTCAGGATTCCGAATCCCGGATTTGTCATCAGCTTCCACATCAGCGCCGCGAGCGCCGGGGCCGTCATCAGCGGCAGGAGCAGCATGATCGAGATGAAGTTGTTGACCGTGGAGCGGCGCTGCAGGAGCAGCGCGATGCCGAGACCGAGCAGCAGCTCCAGGGTCACGGTGACCCCGGCATAGAGCAGCGAGATCTTCAGCGTGTTCCAGAAACCCGGATCGGTGAAGAAGTTCAGATAGTTCTCACCCCAGTTGAACTGGCGTGCCCAGGGCTGGCTCAGCCGGTAGCGCTGGAAGGAATAGATCACCGCCGTGAAGAACGGGATCAGGATGCCGATGCACACGAGAAGCGCCGGCAGGGAAAGCACATAGGGCAAGGCCCTCTTGCTGATCCTGAACCTGCTGCCCCTTGGGCTGGAGTGCGTTACTGAAGCCATGGCCAGCTCCGTCTAAATGCCTGTGTCTATGACATAAGGGGTCGGCCGCGGCCGGCGCAGCCAGACCCCCTCTTCATTTGCTCTTCGTGCCGAAACGGCGGCCCGCCGGCGGCGGGCTGGCCTGGAGCGGGATGCGGACGTCTGATGATGTCCGCCCGCCTCCTCCAAGCCTGGAGTGCGATCAGCCGAGCCCGGCTTCCGCGAGCTGCCGGTCGATACTCTCGACAAGCCTGTCGAGACCCTCGTCGACCGGCACTTCCTTCGCCACCATCTTCTGCAGCGTCGCCGCCCATTCGGTGGTGAGGTCGAAGAAAAGGGGCTGGGGGGTGAAGTGGATCTTCGCGCCCGGCGCCGAAACGTCGTGCATCTCCACATATCCGGGATAGCTCTTGTTCAGCCGCTCGCGGAAGATCTCGTCCTTCCAGACCGATGCCCGGACCGGGTTGACGAAGTCCATCTTCGTCGCGCCGAAGATCGCGTGCTCGAGACCCGATGCCCATTGCAGGAAGTACCAGGTCGCATCCTTGTCCTTCGCGAAGTTGGACATGGCCAGCGACCAGATCCAGATGTTCGGCGTCGGAGCCTTTGCCTCGGGGTTGGCGGCAAAGGGCGCGTAAGCAAGCTTGCCCGCCATCTTGTTGTCGCCGCCATTCATGAAGTAGCCGAGAATGTCGGCGTCGTAGATCATGGCGGAGGCGCCGGCACCGAGGTCCGTGCCGACCTGGTACCAGGTATAGGTCGACCAGTCCTTCGGGCCGCTTTCCTGGATCATCTGCACCCATTTTGCGTGGAAGGCCTTGGATTCCGCCGTGTTCATCGCGGCCGAAAGCTTGCCGTCCTCCGAGACGTTCAGATCCTTCTGGCCGAAATTGGCGTAGCCGGAAAGGAAGCCCGGATGGATGGTCGCCCAGGAACGGGAGCCGCGCACGCCGATGCCGTAGACGCCGCCGCCTACGTCCTTGTTGAGCTTTGCCGCCGTCGCGACGAGTTCATCGAGGTTTTTCGGAACGCTGGCACCGACCTTTTCGAACATCTCCTGATTGTAGGAGAGGTTGTTCTGCTCGTAGCCCCATGGAATGCACCATTGCTTGGCATCTTCCGAACCGAGCGCACCGCCCGGCTGGCCGTTCCACGCGCAGGAGGCCTTGACGCCCGGCAGGAAGTCGTCCCAGCCATATTGCGGATTTGTCTTCGCCGGATCCTTGATCCACTCGTTGAGGTCCGTGATCCAGCCGGCCGGACCGTAGGTCCAGGTCATATAGGCGCCGGTCATGAAGGCGTCGTATTCCGACGAGCTGGAAGACAGCGCCGCCGTCACCTTGTCGAAATAGACGTCCTCCGGGAAAACGTCATAGGTGACTTCGATGCCGGTCAGGTCCTTGAACGCCTGAAGATTGGCAATCATCGCATCGGCATAAGGGTGCTTGTTCAGGAGCAGCTTCAGCGACTTGCCGGAATGTGCCTTCCAGTCGAAGTCGGCGGCAAGCGCCTGGGTCGACATCATGTTGAACAGGGTGCCGGCGGTGCCCGCCGTCAGGCCTGCCGCGCCAAGGCCCTTCAACAGGCCGCGACGGTCCACCTCTCCGCGCAGGAATGCGCCAATGAGGTCTTTCTCCTTGTCGTACATCTGTTCTCTCCTCCACTACGGGTAAAACTGCTCGACTGAGCTGCCGGCTACCCAACCGGTATTACCTCCCGGACCGCAGCGCCGATTTTCGTCGCTCCTCGGCCCCATGTTTTCTCAAGCGGCCAGCGTCTGCGCAGTGCGCTCGTCCGTGATGAGTCCGCTCAGGAACCCGCTCTCCAGGACCGCGCGAATCGGGCGCGTCTTGACCCTGCCTCCGGCAATCGCCACGGTGCGGCGGTTCTTCAGGTCCTGCCGGCCAAGTGTGAAAGTGCGGTTCGAAAGCGCGGTCTCGATCGGCCTGCCCTTCTCGTCGAAGAAGTGGCCGAGCAGCTCGCCGACGCCGCCCGCTTTCTGTATCTCCGCTATCTCGCTCATCTCGATCATCCCGGTCGCCACCAGCGATGCCTCGCGCTCGGCAGTGCCGATGCCGACCATCAGAAGGTCGGCCGACTTCGCGAGATCGAAGACCTCACGCACGCCGTGCTGGCTGAAAAGGACATCCCGATCCTCGACCGTGTTGGCGAAGAACGGCACCGGCATCACATAGGCCTCGGCCCCTGTGCGCTCGGCCAGGCGGTGGATCACGTCATGCGGGTTGGCGGAGAATTTGCGTGTGAGCCCGCCGAGCAGCGAAACGAAGCGCGTGTTGTTGCTCGCCGTGCGCGGCATGTACTCGATGCTGGCTGCGAGCGTGCGTCCGTGGCCGACGCCGATCAGCGCCGTCTCTCCGCGCTCGATCTCGCGCCTGAGAAACTGCGCCCCGGAGATGCCGAGCGCCTTCAGCGGCAGGTCGTCGCTGTCGAAGTCCGGGACCACCTCGCAATAGTCCAGGCCGTAACGGCTGGAAAGCTTCTGCTCCAGTTCCACGCATTCGGAGACGTCCCCGTCGATATAGACTTTCACCAACCCTTCCTGATTGGCCTTCATGATCAGCCGGTGCGCTTTGAGCGACGTGAGCCCCAGACGCTTGGCGACTTCGGCCTGGGTCAGCCCGCCCGCGTAATGCAGCCAGGCGGCGCGGGTCGCCATGCTCGCCTCGTCGTCGCGGACAGCCATTCCACCGATGATCCCCATATCCTCCACCCATGCTGCGTTGCATGATATTTTTTGCAGCGCATGATATTTTTATCTCGATATGAAATAATTTTCACGGGTTGAAAAAATTGTCAAGCCTCAGTTGTTCGCATGCCGAAAAAACGCGGGGATGCGTTCCGCGGAGTTTTTCGAAAAGCCAAGGGATTTAGGTGATCGGCAGAGGCGAGGCACGCCTCTCTACTGACCGAGACTCTTGATATAGAGAGACAGGAGCTGGGTTTGCGAGGAAATGCCGAGCTTCCGATAGACGTTGCGGCGGTGGACTTTGACCGTGCCGGTGGAGATGCCGAGCTTCAATCCGATCGATTCGGAAGAATGCCCCTGAAGCACGAGCTCGATGATTGCGGCTTCCCGCTCGGTGAGGTTGAGATGCCGCCAGACCCCATCTGCCGGCGGATGCGCCGCCTTTCGGCGGCCCCTGTCCTTTTTCGCGAGCGCCGTATCGAAGCGACGGTCGAGTTCCGCCCAATGATGGCGCACGAAAGCCGCCACCAGCGGCTCTGCCTTCTTCAGCAGTGCGAATTCCGTCGCGCTGAATACGCCCGTCGCCTCCCGCCGCATCAATGAGAGGACGACGGTGACCTGTTCGCTGACCGGCACGAAGAAGCCGACTTCTTCTGCAAGCCCCGTCTGGACGTAGTAGGTCCGGTAGTATTCGCTCGAGAAGAAGCGGTCGGGCGCCAGTTCCCGCATGCGCCACACGCCGGGCTTGGGAGCACGAGCGGCGTGATAGAACGGATCGAGCAGATAAGGTCCGGCCTGATAGAGGCTCACGAAGAGCACGTGATCCTCGGCGTCGAACGTGCTGTATAGGTCGAGCGGCCGTTCTTTTCCCCGATAGGCGAAGACGACGACATAATCGAACGTCATCAGGGTGGACATCAACCCCCGGAATGTGCAGCCGACAGCCTCGTCCTCCATCGGGGCGCCGTTCACCAGCGGCGCCATCGCCTGAAAAAGTCTGTCGAGGTCGATGCCCAAACGGTTCTCCCGGCTCGCTCCGCCGCTCTGGGGTATACTCCTTCCACAGGGCACTTTGGCTTGAAATACCTCTCTTGGGGTATATACCGGCCCGATCGCTTTTGACTAGGCTATCCGACAATGACGGTGGAGGCGGCGGTGCATGGACCGCGAGCGATTCCAAGAACGACCGCAGGGAACAGACGTGACATCCGCTTCGACGAACGACATCGAATTCCGTTCGGTCGCCAAACGCTATGGCAGCGTGACGGCCGTATCGGACATTAACCTGACGGTGCCGAAGGGCGCCTTCGTTGCGCTGCTCGGCCCATCCGGCTGCGGCAAGACCACATGCCTGCGCATGATCGGCGGCTTTGAGCAGCCGAGCGAAGGCATGGTCTATATCGGCGGCCAGCCGATGAACGGCGTGCCCGCCTATCGCCGGCCGGTTAACATGGTGTTCCAGCAATATGCGCTTTTCCCGCATCTCGATGTCGAGCAGAACGTCGCCTATGGTTTGAAGCAGATGCGTCCCCGCATCCCGGCCGCCGAAATCACCCGGCGCGCTCAGGAGGCGCTGGAGATGGTCCGCCTCGGCGGCTTCGGCAAGCGCCGCATCCACGAAATGTCCGGCGGGCAGCAGCAGCGCGTGGCGCTCGCCCGCGCGATCGTCAACAAGCCGAAGGTGCTGCTCCTCGACGAGCCGCTCGCAGCGCTCGACAAGAAGCTGCGCACCGCTATGCAGATCGAGCTGCAGAGCCTGCAGCGCGAGCTCGGCATCACCTTCGTGCTCGTCACGCACGATCAGGAAGAGGCGCTCTCGATGAGCGACTTCGTCTGCGTCATGAGCACTGGCCGCATCGTGCAGATCGGGCCGCCGCAGGAGATCTACGATCGCCCGGCAAGCCTCTTCGTCGCCGATTTCGTCGGCAAGACCAACCGTATCGCCGGGACGATCGAACCGGGCGCCGGCGCGGTCCTCCTCGCCAATGGCGTCGGACTTGCCAAGCCCGCCCGCGCCAACGGGACGGCAGGCCCGGTCATGGTGGCTCTGCGCCCGGAGGCGATAAGCCTGGTGCGCGATGGCAGCGCCGCGCTGCGAGGCACGGTGACCCACCGGATCTTCCTCGGCTCTTCCGTCGAATATTCGGTCGAGGTCGAGGGCCTCGGCGACTTTCTCGTGACGGCCGACCGCCGCAGCCTGAACGACGGCGATCTCGCCGTGCCCGGCGAAAGGATCGGGCTGAGCTTCGACCCGAATGCAATGCATGTCTTTCCGGCCTGAAGCCGGATCTGCCGCAGTTAATTGACGTCAACGATAAGGGAACAGCATCATGACCAAGTGGTACAGAGAGAATGCTCCGATCACCGCGGACAAGCTTGCCGACGAGCTGATGCGCCTGAAGCGCGGCTCCGTTTCGCGTCGCCACTTCCTTGGCGTCACCGGCCTCGGCCTCGCGACGGCCGTATTGGCGCGCCAGCCCAGCCTCTTCAACTCCGCCGCTTACGCCGCCGGCGAGCTCGGCACACAAATGTCGATCGCCACCTGGCCGAACTATCATGATCCCGCCACCTTCGAATCCTTCACCGCGGCCACCGGCGTCGCCGTCGAAGTCAACGTCTTTGGTTCCAACGAGGAAATGCTGGCGAAGCTGCAGGCCGGCGGCACCGGCTGGGACCTCTTCGTGCCGACGAACTACACGATCTCGACCTATGTGAAGCTCGGTCTGATCGACGAGCTCGATCTTTCCAAGCTGCCCAACTACGACGCCTCGACGGAAAATGCGCGCTTCACCAATGAAGGCATCGTCGACGGCAAGACCTATGCCGTGCCGAAGAACTGGGGAACGACCGGCATTGCGGTGAATGCCGACAAGATCAAGGCTCCGGTTACGAGCTGGAAGGACTTCTTCGAGATTGCGATGACGGAAGCCGACGGCCGCGCCATGGTGCACGACTATCAGCTCACCACCATCGGCAATGCGCTGGTCTCGCTCGGCTTCTCCTTCAATTCGATCAAGCCCGAAGAGCTTGCCAAGGCCGAGGAGCTGCTGATCAAGGTCAAGCCGCATCTCTATGCCATCAACAGCGACTATCAGCCGTCGATGCGCGCGACCGATGCATGGATGACCATGTGCTGGACCAATGACGGGGCCCAACTCAATCGCGACATGCCGGAGATCAAGTTCGTGCTCGGCAAGGACGGCGGCGAGATCTGGTCGGACTTCTATGCGATCCCCAAGAGTGCAGCGAACAAGCCCGCGGGGTACGCATTGCTCGATTACCTGATGACCCCGGCAAACGCCGTCAAAGAACACATCGCCAACGGCGCGCCGACCACCGACAGCCGCGTCATGAAGCTGCTCCCGACCGATGTCACCTCGAACAAGATCGTCTACCCGGACGAAGCGAACCTCACCCCGCTCGAGTTCGGTGCCGCGGTGACGCTGACGGACCCGGGCCGCGCCGAGCTGATGGCGCGTTTCAAATCGGCTTGAACATAAGGGCAAGATCGCCCCTCATCCCGCTGCCGCGACCTTCTCCCCGTTTGACGGGGAGAAGGACACCAGCCGCGACGCCCCCAGTCCCCTCTCCCCGCCTGCGGGGAGAGGGTTAGGGTGAGGGGCAGTTTCATTCCAGTTCACGGACAAATCATGCGCGTGGCAACGAACACGAAGAGGAACCTGATTACGGCGGCGCTGATTGCGCCGGCGGCCGCATGGCTTACCGTCTTCCTGGTTCTCCCATTCATCGCCATGCTCGTCTTCGCCTTTGGCGAGCGGGCGCCTGAAGGCGGATACCAGCCGGCTTTCACCTTTGTGCAGTTCGCCAATCTGCCGACGCGGGCGGCCGCCTTCTGGAATACGCTGATGCTTGCCCCTGCCGGCGCCCTGCTCTGCCTCATCGTCGCCTATCCGGTCGCCTATTACCTCGCCGTCAAGGCAAACCCGCGCTATCGCCTCCTCCTCGTCTCGCTTGTCGTCGTTCCTTTCTGGACGAGCCTGCTCGTGCGTACCTATGCCTGGATGTACATCCTCGGCTCGCGCGGCATTCCCAATCTCCTGTCGATGATCGGCATCGAGGACGTACGCATGCTGAATACGCCCGGCGCCGTGCTGCTCGGCATCGTCTACGGCTATCTGCCGCTTATGATCATGCCGATTTATGTGAGCCTGGAAAAGCTCGACCGCCGCCTGCTGGAGGCTTCCGCCGACCTTGGCGGCAAGCCCGTCTCGACCTTTCTCGGCGTCACTCTGCCGCTGTCGCTGCCGGGCGTCATGACGGGCGTCGCGCTCGTCACCATCCTGCTCCTCGGCGAATATCTGATCCCGCAGCTGCTCGGCGGCGGCAAGGTTTTCTTCATCGGCAATGCGCTGGTCGATCTCTTCCTGCAGTCGCGGAACTGGCCCTTCGGATCGGCGATCGCCGTGACTCTCGTCGCCGTCGTCGTCGTCGTCCTCATGGTGGCAATGCGGATCGCCTGGAAGGTCGCCGGAACAAGACAGGTGGATCTCGTCTGATGCGCGTCTTCATCTCCTCCGTCTATCTCTTCCTTTATGCGCCGATCGTGCTGGTCGTGCTCTTCTCGTTCAATGCGGGCCGCAATGCGAGCGAGTTCACGGGCTTTTCGCTCGCCTGGTACGGCAAGGCGCTCGGCAACACATTTCTCGTCTCGGCGCTGCAGAACAGCCTGATCATCGCCTTCACCAGCGCGACGCTTGCCGCCGTCTTCGGCACCATGGCCGCACTCGGCATGGAACGGCTTGGCTCTCGCATGCGCGCGCTCTTCGATGCTCTCTTCGCCGCGGCGATCGTCGTCCCGGGCGTCGTCATCGGCATCGCGACACTGGTTGCACTCGTCGCGGTCTTCTCCTTCGTCAACCCGACGATCGCAGCCCTCTGGCCGGGCGATCAGCCGCCGCAACTGGGACTCGGTTACGGCTCCATCATCGCCGCCCATGGGCTCTTCTCGATGGCGCTCGTCACCATGATCGTCAAGGCACGCATCGCGAGCCTCGGCCGCGACATCGTCGAAGCGTCGGGCGACCTCTATGCGACGCCTCTGACCACTTTCCGGCTGATCCTGCTGCCGCAGATTCTGCCGTCGATCCTCGCGGGCTTTCTCCTCGCCTTCACCTTCTCCTTCGACGATTTCATTATCGCCTTCTTCGTCGCCGGCTCGAAGACGACCCTGCCGATCTACGTCTTCGCCTCGATCCGCCGCGGCGTGACGCCGGAAATCAATGCGATCGCGACCCTGGTCCTGGCCGCCTCGCTGCTACTGATCCTGACCGCCCGCGTGCTCATGCGCGAAAAGAAAAGCAAATCCGGGGAGTGAAACAATGATCCTGAACAACCGGATCGCGATCGTGACCGGAGCGGGCTCCGGAATCGGCCGGGCGGGTGCCGCCATCATGGCCCGCGAAGGCGCCCATGTGGTCGTCGTCGACCGCAGCGTGGTAGCCGCAGGCGAAACCGTGGCGGCGATCGCTACCGGGGGCGGCAGCGCTGAAGCGCTCACGGTGGACGTCACCGACGACGACGCGCTTGCGGACGGCATTGCCGATATCCTCTACCGGCACGGACGGATCGACATCCTGCACAATCACGCCGGCGCGCAGGTCGCCGGCGACCTGGAAAAGGTCGAGGTGACGGGTTTCGATCGGTCCTGGAACCTCAACGTCCGCGCCCATTTCATGGCCGCCCGCCTCGTCATGCCCTCGATGAAGAGAGCCGGCCGAGGCGTGATCGTCAACACGTCGTCATCGTCCGGCGTCCTCTACGACCGTGAGATGATCGCCTATACGACGACGAAACACGCGGTCATCGCCATGACCCGGCAGATGGCGGGCGACTATGCGAAATACGGCGTCAGGGTGAACGCTCTCTGCCCCGGCTGGGTCGACACGCCCTTCAACGAACCCTTCATCGACCAGATGGGCGGGCGCGAGGCCATCGAAGCCTATATCCGCGAGAAGGTGCCGCTCGGCCGCTGGGCGAGCGTCGACGAGATCGCCGAGTCGATCCTCTTCCTTGTATCCGACCGTTCCTCCTACATGACCGGACAGATCCTCGTGGTGGACGGGGGCGAGACGGTGGTCTGATCGCTGAATCACTTCTCGAGGGACTGGCTGCAGACCGCTGATTCGACTCGCAAAACTCACCTTCGCTCAGTTGCCGCCTGAAGCCCTTCAATCAGTTTTTCAGCTTGAGCCGCCGGCGCGTCTCGCTGGGGCTTTCGCGATAATGCGCGCGATAGCTGCGCGAAAACGAAGACGACGAGTTGAAGCCGGAAATCGCCGCGATGTCGGCGAATTCCATCCGCGTTTCGATCACCTTGCGCCGCGCGGCGTTGAGCCGCAGCGCCAGATAGTGCTCGTGCGGCGCGACGCCCATCGTCTCCTTGAAGAGATCCTGAAGGTGCCGGGCGCTGACCCCCACACGGCGCGCCAGCCGCGCGAGCGTCAGCGGCGCCTCGACCGTCTCTTCCATCAGCTTGACCGCTGCGCCGACGCGAATGTCGAGAATGCGCATGTTGCCGATTGCGGGTACCTGCAGGAGGTCGCCGCGGGTGCGTTCCTGCTCGTAGATGAAGAGGCGCGACACTTCGAGCGCCAGTGAATAGCCATGCGCGCGGCGGATCAGTTCCAGCATCAGGTCCAGCGTCGGCAGTGAGCCGCCGGTGGTAATGCGTTTTCGGTCGATGACGAAACGCTCGCGCACCATCGTCACCTGCGGATAGGCGGCGGCGAAATCCTCGAAATCCTCCCAGTGGGTGGTGGCCGAGAAATTGTCGAGAAGGCTCGTCTCCGCCAGCAGCCAGGAGCCCGATTCGATGCCGGCCATCATCTCGCGGTGCCGCGCCGTCTGCGACAGGAGCATCTTGAGCTGCGAGGTGGCGCTGCGCTGCCAGTGGTAGCTGGAAAGCACGAAGAGCGGCGCCGTCTCGCGCTGCGGACGGAAAGCCCCGGCCACCGGGACGGGAATGCCGCTCTTCGTCTCGATCGCCCTCCCGTCCGGACTGAACAGGCTCCAGCTGTAAAGCGTGCGCCCGGCGATGCGGTTGGCGGCGCGCAGCGGTTCGATAACCGACGCGACAAGGATGAGATTGGTTTCCGGCAGGATCAGAAGGTCGATATGCTGCGCCTGCGCGATGCTGCTGTCCAAGGCAAAACTTCCTCCAGAGAATTCCGATAATGTATAGGATGGTTCTCTCCATGCAAAGCAGCGCGGCACTTTCTGGCTCGTAATGCGGGATAACGAAAGGGAGGACATCAATGCCGCTCAGCATGAACCGCGAGGTGTTCATCACATGCGCCGTCACCGGCGCCGGAGACACCGTTTCGAAATCCAGCCACGTACCGGTCACGCCGAAACAGATCGCCGAATCGGCGATCGACGCCGCCAAAGCGGGTGCCGCCGTCGTCCACTGTCACGTCCGCGATCCCGAAACCGGCGCGCCTGCCCGGCGGCTCGACCTCTACAGGGAAGTGACCGATCGCATCCGCTCCGCCGATATAGACGTGGTGCTCAATCTGACCGCCGGGATGGGCGGAGACCTCGTCTTCGGTAACGTCGAGAGCCCCTTCCCCGTCAACGAGAAGGGTACGGACATGGCCGGCGCCACCGAACGCGTCGCGCATGTCGCCGAATGCCTGCCGGAAATCTGCACGCTCGACTGCGGCACCATGAATTTCTCGCTCGGCGATTACGTCATGACCAATACGCCGTCGATGCTGCGCGAGATGGCACGGCAGATGACCGCACTCGGCGTGCGTCCGGAGATCGAGGCCTTCGATACGGGGCATTTGTGGTTCGCCAAGCAACTCGCCGAAGAAGGCCTGATCGAGGATCCGGTACTGATCCAGCTCTGCATGGGCATCCCGTGGGGCGCCCCGGACGAACTCAACACCTTCATGGCCATGGTCAACAACGTGCCCTCGAACTGGACCTTTTCGGCCTTCTCGATCGGCCGCAACGCCATGGCCTATCCCGCTGCTGCGATCCTTGCCGGCGGCAATGTCCGCGTCGGCCTGGAAGACAATCTCTATGTCGGCAAGGGCCAGCTTGCGACCAATGCCCAGCTCGTGGAGAAAGCAGTTTCCGTCGTCGAGAGCATGGGTGCGAAGATCATCGGTCCGGAGGAGGTCCGCAGGAAGCTGAAGCTGACGAAGCGGTAAGAGCCAGTTCGGCCCCTCATCCGCCTACCGGCACCTTCTCCCCGTTGAACGGGGAGAAGGACGCAAGCCGTAGGCGCCCAGTCCCCTCTCCCCGCCTGCGGGGAGAGGGCTAGGGTGAGGGGCAAACTAGGATTTCAAGGAATCGAGGAGAGGGGAATGACCACAATCACCAAGGCAGCCTGTATCGGCGGCGGCGTCATCGGCGGGGCCTGGGCTGCGCGTTTTGCGCTTGCAGGAATAGACGTCAACATCTTCGACCCGCATCCCGAAGCCGAGCGGATCATCGGCGAGGTCATGGCCAATGCGGAACGCGCCTATGGCATGCTGACCATGGCGCCGCTGCCGCCGCGCGGGAAATTCACCTTCTGCAGGAGCATTCAGGAAGCAGTCGAGGGCGTTGACTGGATTCAGGAAAGCGTGCCCGAACGGCTGCCGTTGAAGCGCGGCGTCATCAACGAGATCGATGCGGCCGCCCGGCCCGACGCCCTCATCGGCTCCTCCACCTCGGGCCTGCTCCCGTCCGACCTGCAGGCCGAGATGAAGCACCCCGAACGCATGTTTGTGGCGCATCCCTATAACCCGGTCTATCTGCTGCCGCTGGTCGAACTCGTCGGCGGCAAGAAGACTTCGCCGGAAACGATTAGGCGCGCCGGGGAAGCGGTCGCCGAAATCGGCATGAAGGGTGTCGTCATCGCCAAGGAGATCGAGGCTTTCGTCGGCGACCGCCTGCTCGAAGCGCTCTGGCGCGAAGCACTCTGGCTGATCCAGGACGACATCTGCGATACCGAGACGCTCGACGACGTCATGCGCTATTCCTTCGGCATGCGCTGGGCACAGATGGGTCTCTTCGAGACCTATCGCATCGCCGGCGGCGAAGCGGGCATGCGCCACTTCCTCGCCCAGTTCGGCCCCTGCCTCAAATGGCCCTGGACGAAGTTCACCGACGTAGTCGATCTCGACGAGGCGCTTGTCGAGAAGATCGGGGCGCAATCGGACGCGCAGGCCGCCGGCCGCTCCATCCGCGAACTCGAACGCATCCGGGACGAAAACCTCGTCGGAATCATGCATGCCTTGAAGGCGGGCGACGGCGGCAAGGGCTGGGGTGCCGGCAAGCTGCTCGCGGACTTCGAGAAGCGCCTTTGGGAAAAGGGCGGCAGCCCGTCGAAGAGCCTGGACGCGTCCGGGCCGCTGCGTCTGATCGATACCAAGGTCAACGCCGCCTGGGTCGACTACAACGGCCACATGACCGAGCATCGCTACCTGCAGCTCTTCGGCGACACCTCGGATGCACTGCTCAAGGTGATCGGCGTCGACTTCGCCTATGTCGAGGCCGGCCACAGCTACTATACGGTCGAGACCCACATTCGCCATCTCGGCGAGGCCAAGCTCGGACAGGCGCTCTATACGACCCTGCAGCTTCTTTCGTCGGACGAGAAGCGCATTCATTTCTTCACGCGCATTCACGATGCGGCTTCGGGCGATGTCATCGCCACCGCCGAACAGATGATGCTGCATGTCGACGCCAAGGCCGGCAAGTCCGTGCCGGCGCCGGCGGAGGTGATGGCCAAGCTGAAGCCGATCGCGGAAGGTCATGCGATGCTCAGCGCTCCGGAGGGCGCGGGGCGGCATGTGGGGCAGAAGCGGTAAGGATTGCGTGCGGCAGCCCCTCATCCGGCTGCCGCCACCTTCTCCCCGCCTGCGGGAGAGGGGCAGACACAGCCCGAGAGCCCCGCAGTAGATCGTTGAGGAGCTATCTGCCGCGCGGACCAGAATTGACGAGGGAGAACAATGAATTTCGCACTGACCGAAGAACAGCAGATGATCGTCGACACGGTCCGCACCTTCGTCGAGACCGAGATCTATCCACATGAGAACGAGGTCGAGCGGACCGGAGTGGTGCCGCGCGAACTCGGGCTGGAAATCGCCCGCAAATGCAAGGAGCTCGGCTTCTTCGCCTGCAACTTCCCGGAAGAGGTCGGCGGCGCCGGCCTCGACCATCTGACCTTCACGCTGGTCGAACGCGAGCTCGGACGCGGGTCCATGGGCCTCACCGTCTTTTTCGGACGCCCCTCCGGCATCCTGATGGCCTGCAACGAGGATCAGCGAGAGCGGTACCTGCTCCCGGCCGTGCGCGGCGACAAGTTCGACGCGCTCGCCATGACCGAGCCGGATGCCGGCTCGGACGTACGCGGCATGAAATGCTTCGCGCGGCCTGACGGCGACGATTGGATCGTGAACGGGACGAAGCATTTCATCAGTCATGCCGATATTGCCGATTTCGTCATCGTCTTCATCGCCACCGGTGAAGAGCAGACCCCGCGCGGTCCAAAGAAGAAGATCACCTGTTTCCTGGTCGACCGGGGCACCCCCGGCTTCGAAATCCGCGAGGGCTACAATTCCGTCTCGCATCGCGGCTACAAGAACTGCATCCTGACTTTCGACGACTGCCGGCTGCCTTCGGCCCAGATCCTCGGCGAGGTCCATAAAGGCTTCGATATTGCCAATGACTGGCTCTACGCCACGCGCCTGACCGTGGCCGCCACCTCCGTCGGCCGCGCCCGTCGCGCCTTCGATTACGCGCTCTCCTACGCGGCCGAGCGCAAGCAGTTCGGCAAGCCGATCGGCGCCAATCAGGGCGTCTCCTTCAAGCTTGCCGACATGATCACCGAGATCGACGCGGCCGACCTCCTGACACTCTCGGCCGCCTGGCGGCTCGACCAGGGCCTGCCGTCCAACCGCGAGATCGCTTCCGCCAAGGTCTTTTCCACCGAAATGCTCGCCCGCGTCACGGACGAGGCGATCCAGATCTATGGCGGCATGGGGCTCATGGACGACCTGCCGCTCGCCCGCTTCTGGCGCGACGCCCGCGTCGAGCGCATCTGGGATGGGACGTCGGAGATCCAGCGACACATCATCAGCCGCGATCTGCTCCGGCCGCTGGGGGCTTGAGGATGCGGCAGCGTTTTTGTTTCAGCAGTTTGCCCCTCACTTCACGTTTGCCCCCCACCCTAACCCTCTCCCCGCATGCGGGGAGAGGGGACTTCGGTAGCGCGGCATATCCCTTCTCCCCGCCTGCGGGGAGAAGGTGGCGGCAGCCGGATGAGGGGCATAGCCCCGCGTTGAGAGAGTGGATGACGCAATGACCATCCCTCCCCGCTCCCTCGACCGTCTCATCCGCCCACGCTCCATTGCCGTCTTCGGCGGCAAGGAGGCGCGCCGCGTCATCGAGCAATGCGACAAGATGGGCTTTTCCGGTGACATCTGGCCGGTCCACCCGCGCGAAAAAGAGATCCTCGGCCGCCGCTGCTATCGCTCGGTTGCCGACCTGCCGGGGGCGCCGGATGCCTCCTTCGTCGGGGTCAACCGGGCGCTCACGATCGAGATCGTCCGCGATCTTGCCGCGCGCGGCGCCGGAGGTGCCGTCTGCTACGCTTCCGGTTTCCGGGAGGCGGCAAGCGAGCTTGCCGATGGCAACGACCTGCAGGAAGCGCTCGTCGCGGCGGCCGGTAATATGCCGATCGTCGGCCCGAACTGCTACGGCTTCATAAACATGCTGGACGGCGCGCTGCTCTGGCCCGACCAGCACGGCATGCTCCGGGTCGAACGCGGCGTCGCGATCCTCACGCAGTCCTCGAATATCGCATGCAATATCTCCATGCAGAAGCGCGGGCTGCCGCTGGCCTATGTCATGACGGCCGGCAACCAGGCGCAGACGGGCCTTTCCGACATCGCCTGCGCCGTGCTCGAGGATCCGCGCGTCACCGCCGTCGGTCTCCATATCGAAGGCTTCGACAGCATCGAGGCGCTGGAAAGGCTTGCCGCCCGCGCACGCGAGCTGCGCAAACCCGTGGTCACGCTGAAGGTCGGGAAATCGGAAGCCGCCCAGCTTGCCACCGTCTCCCATACCGCCTCGCTGGCCGGCAATGACCGGGTCTCCTCGGCCCTGCTCGCCCGCCTCGGCATCGGCCGCGTCGATACGCTGCCCGAATTGCTCGAAACCCTGAAGCTGCTGCATCTTCATGGGCCGCTGCCCAGCGCCGATATCTCCTCGATGAGCTGTTCGGGCGGCGAAGCGTCGCTGATGGCGGACGCCGGCGTCCGGCGCAAAGTCAATTTCCGGGCACTCAGGGAGGAACAGCGCCAGCCGCTGCGGGAAAGCCTCGGCGAAATGGTGACGATCGCCAATCCGCTCGACTATCACACCTTCGTCTGGGGAAATCGCGAAAAGCAGACGGCAGCCTTCACGGCCATGATGCGCGGCGGCTATGCGCTCAACCTGATCGTGCTCGATTTCCCGCGGCTCGACCGCTGCGACGCGGCCGACTGGGTCACGACCTGCGAGGCGGTCATCGATTCGGCGAAGGCTACCGGCGCGGTCGCCGGTATCGTCGCCAGCCTCGGCGAGAACATGCCCGAGGAAACCGCGCTCTCGCTGGTGTCGGCGGGCGTCGTGCCGTTCTTCGGCATCGACGAGGCGCTCGCCGCCGTCGAGACTGCCGCTGCGATCGGCGCGGTCTGGGCGAAGCCCCCAGCACCTCCCCTCCTTCGCTCGCGTCCTGAGGGAGGCGAGATCGTCACCCTGAGCGAAGCCGAAGCGAAGGATGAGCTCGCAGCAGCGGGCGTCGTCGTTCCCGGTGGCAGGAGCGCCGCGACAGTCGAGGAAGCCGCGGCGGCGGCCGAGACCCTCGGCTTCCCCGTGGTCCTCAAGGGCCTCGGCGTGGCGCACAAGACCGAAGCCGGTGCGGTCAAGGTCAATCTGACAAGCCGCGACGAGGTCATCGCGGCGGCGCGAGGCATGGCAGCTGTCGCCTCCGGTTACCTCGTCGAGGAGATGGTCGCCAAGCCCGTGGCGGAGCTGATCGTCGGGGCGATGCGCGACGCGGTCGCAGGTCCGGTGCTGACGATCGGCGCGGGCGGAATTCTCGTCGAATTGCTGGAGGATTCCACGGTCCTCACCCTGCCGGTCACCGAAGAGATGATCCGCGATGCGATTGCGGGCCTGAAAATCAGCAAGCTGCTCGATGGCTATCGCGGCAATCCGAAGGGCGATATCGCCGCCTTGACGGGAACTGTCGCTGCCGCGGCATCCTATGTCGTTGCAAACGCTTCCAAACTCGAAGAACTCGATATCAATCCTATAATGGTGCTGCCGGACGGCCACGGAGCCGTTGCCGCCGACGCCCTGATCCGCCGGAGGAAATGACGCCCATGACCGGACCGATCCTTACGCGCCGCGAAGGCGGAATTCTCGAAGTCACGATCGACCGGCCGAAGGCCAATGCCATCGACCTGAAGACCAGCCGCATCATGGGCGAAATCTTCCGCGATTTCCGGGACGACCCGGAGCTTCGGGTCGCGATCATCACCGGCGCCGGCGAGAAATTCTTCTGCCCCGGCTGGGACCTGAAGGCGGCCGCGGAAGGCGACCCTGTCGATGGAGATTACGGCGTCGGCGGTTTCGGCGGCATGCAGGAGCTGCGCGACCTCAACAAGCCCATCATCGCGGCCGTCAACGGCATCTGTTGCGGTGGCGGCCTGGAGATCGCGCTTTCGACCGACATCATCCTCGCAGCCGAACATGCGAGTTTCGCACTCCCGGAAATCCGCTCGGGTACGCTCGCCGATGCCGCTTCGATCAAGCTGCCGAAGCGCATCCCCTACCATATCGCCATGGACATGCTGCTCACCGGCCGCTGGCTCGACGTGGTCGAAGCGAACCGCTGGGGCTTCGTCAACGAGATCCTGCCGGCCGGACGGCTGATGGACCGGGCCTGGGAACTGGCGCGCCTGCTCGAAAGCGGCCCGCCGCTCGTCTATGCCGCAATCAAGGAAGTGGTCCGCGATGCCGAGGGCCGGGACTTCCAGACGACCATGAACAAGGTCACCCGTCGCCAGTTCAGGACAGTCGATGTCCTCTATTCGAGCGAGGACCAGCTCGAGGGCGCCCGCGCCTTTGCGGAGAAGCGCGACCCGGTCTGGAAGGGACGCTGAGATACGCGGCCCCTTCGGCCGCGGACAGAGTGGAAGCCGGAGGATGCCGGCCTTTCAGCGTCACGCGCCGCGAGCACCGGCGCGTGCGGCTGAGCAGTCATTCCATAAGGAATGCTTATGGAAAAGATTTATAATTTAGGACGTTACAAGCCCCGTCCAAGCGTTTAGCCTTATGGATGAACAGCGCGGATAACGCGCAAAGCGACCAACAAGGAGGTCAGGATAGAGACGATCACGGTGGACTGCAAACCACCTCCGGCCATCTCGACCGATGGCGATACGCGAACACTCTACCAATCACAACGAACGGCGAATGCCGGCTGAAGAAGGGAACAGGGGAATGAGCGATTACAAAGACTATTTGGCACGTCAGGTCATGCTCGGCAAATTGAACCGGCGTGAATTTCTCGGACGCGCCGCCGCCCTCGGCATTGCCGCGTCGACGGCGAATACGCTCTTTGCGTCCAGCGCCGCGGCGCAGGAGCCGAAGCGCGGCGGTCACCTGAAGCTCGGCCTCGAAGGGGCCGCTGCCACCGACTCGCGGGATCCGGCAAAGGCGCTGTCGCAATTCATGTTCGTGGTCGGCCGCAACTGGGGCGACATGCTCGTAGAGAGCCACCCGACGACCGGCGAACCGATGCCGGCGCTTGCAGAATCCTGGGAACCCTCGGCCGACGCCGCCACCTGGACCTTCACGATCCGCAAGGGCGTCAAATTCCACGACGGCAAGGAATTGACGATTGACGACGTCATCAAGACCCTGCAGCGACACACGGACGAAAAATCCGAGTCCGGCGCGCTCGGCGTGATGAAATCCATCAAGGAAATCAAGGCCGACGGCGACAAACTCGTCCTGGCGCTGACGGAGGGCAATGCGGACCTGCCGCTGCTGCTGACCGACTATCACCTCATCATCCAGCCGAACGGCGGCACGGACAATCCCGACGCGATGATCGGGACCGGCCCCTACAAGGTCGCAAGCTTCGAGCCGGGCGTACGCGCCACATTCGAGAGGAACGCCGACGACTGGCGCACAGACCGCGGCTATGTCGATTCCGTCGAACTGATCGCCATGAACGATGCGACTGCGCGCATTGCGGCGCTGTCCTCCGGTCAGGTCCACTTCATCAACCGCGTCGACCCGAAGACGGTCAACCTGTTGAAGAAGGCGCCGACCGTCGAAATCCTCAACACGTCGGGCCGAGGACACTACGTCTTCATCATGCATTGCAACACGGCGCCGTTCGACAACAACGACCTGCGCATGGCGCTGAAATATGCGATGGACCGCGAGACGCTGGTCCAGCGCATTCTTGGCGGCTACGGCAAGGTCGGCAACGACTTCCCGATCAACGACACCTATGCGCTCTTCCCGGAAGGTATCGAGCAACGCGCCTACGATCCGGACAAGGCGGCATTCCACTATAAGAAATCCGGCCATAGCGGTCCGGTGCTGCTGCGCACCTCGGACGTCGCTTTCCCGGGCGCGGTCGATGCCGCCGTTCTCTACCAGGCGAGCGCCAAGAAGGCGGGCATCGAGATCGAGGTCAAGCGCGAGCCGGGCGACGGGTACTGGTCCAACGTCTGGAACGTCCAACCTTTCTCGACATCCTATTGGGGCGGGCGTCCGACCCAGGATCAGATGTACTCCACCGCCTATCTCTCGACGGCCGACTGGAACGACACCCGCTTCAAGCGTCCGGATTTCGACAAGATCCTGCTCGAAGCACGGTCCGAGCTCGACGAGGCCAAGCGCAAGGACATGTACCGCACCATGGCGATGATGGTGCGCGACGAAGGCGGCCTGATCCTGCCGATGTTCAACGACTTCGTGAACGCGGCCGGTAAAACGGTGAAGGGCTACGTCCACGACATCGGCAACGACATGTCGAACGGCTATGTCGCGACCAGGGTATGGCTGGACGCCTGATGATGGAAAGCGGACCGATCACGGGTCCGGTCGTGACGGATGCGACCGCAGGCGAGACAGCCCTGCGGTCTCCCGATCTTGCCGGTGTCCCAGCCAAACCCAACCCGGCCGCCGACGAGCTCGGCGGCACGTTCTGGCGGCGCTTCGCCTTTCGCCGTCCTCTCGCGGCGCTGATCCTTCAGCGCCTGGGACTGAGCGTCGGCCTGCTTTTCGCCGTGTCGCTGATGATCTTCGGCGGCATCGAGGCGTTGCCCGGCGATTTCGCCACCACTTATCTCGGCCAGTCGGCGACGCCGCAGGCCGTCGAGAACATCCGCAAGGACCTCGGGCTCGACCGCCCCTGGAGCGAGCGCTATCTCAGCTGGCTCGGCGGCGCCGTGCAGGGTGATTTCGGCACGTCCTGGGCGAGCAGGAATTCCGTCAGCGAGCAGATCGGCAACCGCCTCGGCAATTCGCTCTTCCTCGCCTTCTTCGCGGCGCTCATCTCCGTGCCGCTCGCCGTGGGACTTGGGATGCTCGCGGTGCAATTCCGAAACCGCCTGCCGGACAAGATCATCAACGTGATATCGCTTGCAGCGATCTCGCTGCCGGAGTTCTTCATCGGCTATCTCCTGATCATGTTCTTCGCCGTCAAATGGGGCGTCGCCACTTTCCCGGCGACCGTTTACGATAGCATGGGCTTCACCGAGCGCCTTTCGGCGATCGCACTCCCGGTCGCGACCCTCGTGCTCGTGGTCCTCGCCCATATGATGCGCATGACGCGCGCGGCCATCCTCAACGTCATGTCCTCGGCCTATGTGGAGACGGCGGAACTCAAGGGCCTCGGCACGTTCCGCATCATCGCGCGCCACGCCGCCCCGAATGCCGTGGCACCGGTCATCAACGTCGTCGCGCTGAACCTCGCCTATCTGGTCGTCGGCGTCGTCGTCGTCGAAGTCGTCTTCGTCTATCCCGGCATGGGACAATACATGGTGGATGCCGTGACCGTGCGCGACATGCCCGTCGTGCAGGCATGCGGACTGATCTTTGCGGCCTTCTACATCTTCCTCAACATGGCGGCCGACATTCTCGCCATTCTCGCCAATCCGAGATTGAGGCACCCGCGATGAACTTGAGATCTATTCCCTTCAGTGCCTGGATCGGCATCATCGGCATTGCGATCGCACTTCTGTGCGCGCTCTTCGCGCCCTTCCTCGCGCCCTTCGGCGAGCGTGAGGTGGTCGGCGATATCTGGCTGCCGGCCGGCGGCGATTTCCTGCTCGGCACGGATAATCTTGGCCGCGACCTGCTCTCGCGCCTGATCTACGGTGCACGCACGACCATCTTCGTGGCGTTGGCGGCAACCGTGTTGTCGTTCGCTCTCGGCATGATCCTGAGCTTCACCGCGGCAGTAACCGGCGGCTTCGTCGATCAGTTCTTCTCCCGCTTCAACGACCTGATGATGGCAGTACCGACGCTGATCTTCGCACTCGTCGTTCTCGCCGTGCTGCCGCAGCATCTCTGGATCCTGGTCCTCGTCATGGCCGTGCTCGACTCGACGCGCGTCTTCCGCATCGGCCGCGCCGTCGCCCTCGATGTCGCAGTGATGGAATTCGTCGAAGCGGCTCGGTTGCGCGGCGAAGGCAATATCTGGATCATCTTCCGGGAAATCCTGCCGAACACGCTGTCGCCGCTGCTCGCCGAATTCGGCCTGCGCTTCGCCTTCTCGATCCTGTTCCTCTCCACCCTCTCCTTCCTCGGCCTCGGCATTCAGCCGCCGGCGGCCGACTGGGGCGGCATGGTCAAGGACAACAAGGATGGCATCATCTTCGGCATATCGGCCGCGCTCATCCCGGGCGCCGCGATCGCCGCACTCGCCATCTGCGTCAATCTCGTCGTCGACTGGCTGATGAAGCGCACCTCGAGCCTGAAAGGAGGCCGCGGCGATGCCTGAGCTGCTTTCCGTCAAAAACCTGAAGATCGAAGCGACGAGCTATCCGCCGGGCGAACCGCCGAAAGTGGTGACGCTGGTCGAGGACGTTTCCTTCGATCTCCAAAAGGGCAAGGTGCTGGGTCTGATCGGCGAGTCCGGCGCCGGCAAGTCGACGATCGGTCTCTCGGCGCTCGCCTATGGCCGCGGCGGATGCCGCATCACCGGCGGCCAGGTGCTGCTCAACGGCCGCGACATCCTGAAGCTCGGCCGCGGCGGCATCAATTCGGTTCGTGGGCGTCATGTCTGCTACGTGGCGCAATCCGCCGCCGCAGCCTTCAACCCCGCCCATAAACTCGGCGACCAGGTGATCGAGGCGTCCCTGCGCCACGGCATCATGAACCGTGAAGAGGCGACGAAGCGTGCGCTCTATCTCTTCCGGGTGCTCGGCCTTCCCAATCCCGAGACCTTCGGCGACCGCTACCCCCACCAGGTATCGGGCGGGCAGTTGCAGCGCGCCATGACCGCCATGGCGCTCTGCCCCAACCCGGAACTGATCGTCTTCGACGAGCCGACCACGGCGCTCGACGTGACGACCCAGATCGACGTGCTCGCGGCGATCAAGCATGCGATCGAGGAGACCGATACCGCAGCCCTCTACATTACCCACGATCTTGCAGTCGTCGCCCAGATCTCCGACGACATCATGGTGCTGCGCCACGGCAAGACCGTCGAATACGGCACTACCAAGCAGGTGATCGAGGCTCCGAGGGAAGAATACACGCGCGCCCTCGTCAGCGTCCGCCAGGCGAAACGCGACGAAGCTCCGGACCAGACCGACACGCTTCTCAAGATCGAACATGTGCATGCCGGTTATGCCAACGGCTTCAAGGTGTTGCACGATGTCTCGATGCACCTGCCGAAGGGGCAGACACTGGCAATCGTCGGCGAGTCCGGGTCAGGCAAATCGACGCTCGCGCGCGTCATCACCGGCCTGCTGCCGCCGAGCGAAGGGCGCATCACCTTCGAAGGAAAAGAACTGCCGAAGGCGCTGAAAGGCAGGACGAACGACGAACTGCGCCGGATCCAGATGATCTATCAGATGGCCGACACGGCAATGAATCCGCGCCAGACGGTGCGCGAGATCGTCGGCCGGCCGCTCTCCTTTTACTTCGGCATGCACGGCGCCAAGAAGACCGAGCGGGTGAAGGAACTGCTGGACCAGATCGAAATGGGAACGCGCTTCCTCGATCGTTACCCGGCCGAGCTCTCCGGCGGGCAGAAACAGCGGGTCGCGATCGCCCGGGCGCTCGCCGCCCAACCGGAGCTCATCCTTTGCGACGAGCCGACCTCGGCGCTCGATCCGCTGGTGGCGGAAGGCATCCTGAACCTGCTCCTGAAGCTGCAGGAGGAAACCGCGGTTTCCTACGTCTTCATCACCCATGACATCGCCATCGTCCGGGCAATCGCCGACAGCGTCGCCGTGATGCATCGCGGCCGGCTGGTGCGCTTCGGCCCGAAATCGAAGGTCCTTTCGCCGCCCTTCGACGACTATACCGATCTGCTTCTGAAGTCGGTTCCCGAAATGGAAATCGGCTGGCTGGAAAAGGTGCTGAAGACGCGACGAATGGAGAGCGCCGGAAATTAAATGCGCGTGGCGGCCGCCACGCGCATCCGTCAGTATTCGGCGGGAATGGTCAGCACCTCGGCCTCCGGCGTCTCCAGGAAGCGCCGGACCGCAGAAGGCAGGTGCCGCGACCCGAAAGGAAGCAGTCCGCAGCGCGACAGCATCTGTCGTTTGTCCGGATCCTGCCCGATATGCCGCCAGATCATCCGCGAGGCGTAAGGCAGGTTCTCCTTGCGCCACGAGACGCCCATCGTGGTGCCGCGCAGGTAGACCCGCTGGTGCACCTCGAAGGGCATCAGGATCGTCTGAGCCAGCATCGACGCCTGCCCCACCGTGCGCTCGGCAATGAAGATGCGGTTTCGCCAGAAGGTGACAAGGCCGACATATTTCGAGAACTGTTCGATCTCGTTCGCCTTATCGCGAATGCGCTCGATCGATTTCACCCGGATCGAGCCGCCTTCCTCATAGATATGCGCGCAGGAACAGACGACGAAGCCGGGCCAGGAGAGCGAAAGGTGATAGGTCTGGTAGTAGCCGAAATGGTGGCGAAGGGCTGCGGCATCGCCGGGGAATCCTTCGAGGAGCTGACCCGCTTCCAGGCGGTGTCGCTCGGGGCGGATCATGCGGGCTTCGAAGAGCTTGGGCGCGAGTGAGAAATCCTCGGCCGAAAGTCCGAAGAACGCCGCAATCCGCGCAACATTGTGAGCCGAAGGCCGCGCCTCGCCGTTGATGTAGCGGTTGAACTGCTGACGGTTGATGCCGATCTCCCGGCAAATCTGCGAGATCGAGCGCCGCGTCGCACAGGCAAAACGGAGATTGATTCCGAATGTGTCGTCCTGCTGCAAGTGCTCCACCCCTCGAATTGCTGACAGCGTAAACCAGCGAAAAGTCGCGTCAAGTCGCGAAATTGTCTGGGGCTTGGCAGGCGTTAGGTTTCTCTCGAACAAAACACGCAAGGGGAACTGGAAATGACCGAATTCACGAAGCGTCCCGACGGCCTCATCGTACCTGCCGGCATCAACCGGCGCGGCTTCCTCGCAGGCACGGCGGCGCTCGGCCTCGCCGCCGGCATCGGGAGCACCATCGGCTTGGGCGAGGCGCGAGCGCAGGAGCCCAAACGCGGCGGTCACCTGAAGCTCGGCCTCGACGGCGGTGCGACGACCGATTCGCTCGATCCGGCAAGCTATAGCGGTTCGGTATCCTTCGTGATCGGCCATCTCTGGGGCGACACGCTGGTCGAGTCCCACCCGGAGACCGGCGCTCCGCTGCCCGCGATCGCCTCCTCCTGGGAATCGTCGGCGGATGCTTCGGTCTGGACGTTCAAGATTCGGAACGACATCGCTTTCCACGACGGCAAGAAACTCGCCGTCGCGGACGTGATCGCAACGTTGAAGCGGCATTCCGACGAAGGCTCCAAGTCGGGAGCGCTCGGGCTGATGCGGTCCGTCAAGACGATCGAGGAGAAAGCCGGCGACCTCGTCCTGACGCTGACGGAAGGCAATGCGGACCTGCCCCTTCTGCTGACCGACTATCATCTTATCATCCAGCCCGGCGGCGGCGTCGACAACCCCGCCTCGCCGATCGGCACCGGCCCCTACAAGCTTGCAAGCTATGAGGCCGGCATCCGGGCAACCTTCGAGAAGAACACCGCTGACTGGCGTTCGGACCGCGGCTATGTCGACAGTGTCGAGATCATCGTCATGAACGACAACACGGCGCGAATTGCGGCGCTTTCCTCCGGGCAAGTGCATTTCATCAACGGCGTCGATCCGAAGACCGTGCCGCTCCTGAAGCGTGCGCCCCGCGTCGAGATTCTGCAGACCTCAGGCAAGGGCTTCTACAGCTTCCTCATGCATTGCGACACGGCCCCCTTCGACAACAACGACCTGAGGCTGGCGCTGAAATATGCAATCGACCGGCAGGCCATTCTCGACCGCGTGCTCGGCGGCTATGGCACGCTCGGCAACGATTATCCGGTCAATGAAAACTATGCGCTGGCACCTGAAGGCATCGAGCAGCGCGCCTACGACCCCGACAAGGCCGCCTTCCATTACAAGAAATCCGGCCATGACCGGCCGATCCTGCTGCGCACCTCCGATGCCGCCTTCCCGGGCGCGGTCGATGCCTCGGTCCTCTTCCAGGAAAGCGCCCGCAAGGCCGGTATCGAAATCGAAGTACGCCGCGAGCCGGAAGACGGCTACTGGACCAATGTCTGGAATGTTCAGCCCTTCTGCGCTTCCTACTGGGGCGGCCGTCCGACGCAGGATTCCCGCTACTCCACGTCCTATCTTTCAAGTGCGGAATGGAACGACACGCGTTTCAAGCGGGAGGACTTCGACAAGCTGCTCCTGCAGGCACGCTCCGAACTTGACGAAGCCAAACGCAAGGAGCTCTACCACACCATGGCTCTCATGGTGCGCGACGAAGGCGGCCTCATACTGCCGGTCTTCAATGATTATGTGAACGCCGCCTCCGCTTCGCTGAAGGGCTTCGTGCACGACATCGGCAACGACCTTTCCAACGGCTACGTCGGAAGCCGCGTCTGGTTCGACAGCTAAAAGTGCAATGAGAAGGTGCAGGTGGTTTTCCGCCTGCACCCCGCGTCTCAACAGTCAAGCACCGATCGGAGGCGGCCAACATGGTCGAGCGCAATTTCACCGTCATCGAAAACGAATGGATAACCCTCAAGGACGGAACCCGGCTTGCCGCACGCATCTGGATGCCGGAGGGCACCGAGCAGAAGCCGGCGCCGGCAGTCCTGGAGTATCTGCCCTACCGCAAGCGCGACGGGACCTGTGCACGGGACGAATCCACCTATCCTGCCTTCGCGGCCGCCGGGATTGCCGGTGTTCGTGTCGACATCCGTGGCTCGGGCGAGTCCGAGGGCGTGATCGACGGCGAATACACCCCGCGAGAACTTGCCGATGGCTGCGAGATCATCGAATGGATTGCGGCACAGCCCTGGTCGAACGGCAAGGTCGGGATGATGGGCATCTCCTGGGGCGGCTTCAACTGTCTGCAGGTGGCGGCCCTCAAGCCCCCGGCTCTCAAGGCAGTGATCTCGATCGCCTCGACCGTCGACCGCTACAACGACGACATCCACTACAAGAACGGCTGCCATCTCTCGGCGCAACTCTCCTGGGCGGCAACCATGCTCGCCTACCAGTCCCGATCACCCGATCCGCAACTCGTCGGCGAGCGCTGGCGGGAGATGTGGCTGGAGCGCCTCGAGAACGAGCCCTTCTTCCTGGAGGAATGGCTGGAACACCAGCGCCGCGACGATTTCTGGCGGCATGGCTCGATCTCAGAGGATTTCGAGGGCTTTCCGATCCCGGCGCTGGTGATCGCCGGCTGGGCGGACGGTTACCGCAACACGCCGATCAAGGCTGTCGAGGGGCTCGGCGGCAGGGCCAAGGCGCTCATCGGCCCGTGGGTCCACAAATATCCGCATTTCGCCTGGCCGAAGCCGCGAGCAGACTTTCTCGGAGAAGCGATCCGCTGGTGGAACCGCTGGCTTCGTGACGAAAAGAACGATGCCGAGCAATTGCCGCAGGTGCGCGCCTATATCCTCGACGGTCCGAGGCCCGCGGTCAGGCGCAATGAAGACCCTGGCCGCTGGATCGCCAAGGACGTCTGGACCACGCCGGAAATGCGGACCTTCGCGGTTTCGAACGAGGGAGGCCTGACGGCCGGTTCCCCGTCCAGGCGCGGGATCGGCGATGTCTACCTGCGTTCGCCGCTCGATACCGGCACCGCTGCCGGTGAGTATTTCACGCTGAAACCCGACGCCGAGATGCCCGGTGACCAGCGCGTCGACGATGCGGGCTCGCTCACTTTCGACACGCACCCCCTGCTGGAGGCGGAGGATTATCTCGGGCAGCCGGTGCTCGACCTCGAGCTTTCCTGCAGTGCCGAAACCGCCAATCTCGCCGCGCGTATCGTCGATGTCCATCCGGACGGAACGTCGACCCGCGTCGCCTTCGGCGTCCTCAACCTGGCGCACCGCAACGGCAATGCCAGGCCGGTGCCGATGGAGAAGAACCGCAAGACGCGCGTCACGCTGGTGCTCGATGCCTGCGGCTACCGCTTCCGTGCCGGGCACCGCATCCGCCTGTCCCTGTCGACCTCCTACTGGCCGATCATCCTGCCATCGCCGACCGATCCGGGCGTCACGATCGACACGGCCAGCGTCTCGCTTTCCCTGCCTCTTCTCGGCGACCATCGCGAAATCGTCGTGCCGCAGCCGGCCAATCCCGACCCGTTGCCGCACTATATCGAGCATTCGCCGGCCGAAACGCGCCGCACCGTCGAACGCGACATGACCAAGGGCCGGACGCATTATCGGATCTACGAGAATACCGGCCTCGTCGAACACCCCGGCACCGGCAATGCGACGCAGGACATCCGCGACGAAACCTGGACGATCGCGCCGGACGATCCGCACTCGATGACGGGCGTTTCGACCTGGACCTGTATCGCGCGGCGCGGGCAGCAATCGCTGAAGACCGTCTCGACCTCCCGCCTCGGCTGTACCGAAACCGAGTGGATCACTTCAGCCAAGGTCGAGGCGTTCGAGGGAGAGACGAAAATTTTCGAGAAGAGTTTCGAGAAGCGGATCCGGCGGGATTTCATGTGAGGGATCGTTGCGGATCCGCCCCTCATCAGCCTGCCGGCACTTCTCCCCGTATTGACGCATTTTGACGGGGACTCGGGAAGACGTCTCTATGCCCCTCTCCCCGATCTTGCGTACGGGGAGAGGAGCAGACTCACTGGGTTCAGTTGTCCCTGCGGCTGAGCGTCCGCAACACTTCGACGGCCCTTTTCGCGTCCGCCGCGGGCACGAAGATGTGGTCGTGGTAATAGGCCGCCACCACATTGGCGCTGATGCCCGCCTGCGTCAGTGCGCCGGAAACCGCCGCCGTCAGTCCTACGGCTTCGAGTGCGGAATGGACGCTGAGCGTGATCAGCCGCAGCACCGGTCCATAGGAAAGTCCCGCCGCCTCGGCACGGGCCCGCTCGAGGATGAGCGTAATCCCCTCATTTTCGCGAAAGGTTCCGATCGGCTCAAGCGCGAACCAGGCCGCAGCGCGACCTTCAACCGTGCAATAGACATACTCGCCGTCATGCAGCATCGGCTCCATCTCTGCCAACAGTCGCTTGAGATCCGTCTCGCCGCTCATCGGCGCCTCAAGCCGTACCGGCCAATCTCGCCACAGCTTGCACGAGATGGGCGAAGCCCTCCCGCGCACCGGGACTCATATGACGCGCCCGGAGCCAGGAATGGACCATCTGCGGCTCTTCCCGGTAGGTGACGTCCACGCCCGCTTCGGCGAGCCGGGCTGCATAGGTGCGCGCATCGTCGCGCAACGGATCGAAATAGGCGCCGGAAACATAGGCCGGGGGAAGCCCGGACAGGTCCGCGGCCTTCAGCGGATGTGCAAGCGGCTCATCCGCCGGCGCTGTCAGCACCTCGCGGTAATAATCGACGTCGGCGGTTGAGAGCAGCGGCGCCTCGGCCATCTCGATATAGGAGCCGCGCGTCAGGTCGCCGCCGAGGCCGGGATAGATCAGGACCTGGCCGACGATGCCGGCGAGCCCTTCGGCCTTCGCCTTCAGGACGATGCCGGCCGACAGGTTGCCGCCGGCGCTGTCGCCGGCAACGACGAGCGGACGCCCATCGGCAAGAAGCGCTTCGAGCACGTCGTAGCAGTCCTCGAAGGCTGCGGGCCACAGATGTTCGGGGGCAAGGCGATAGTCCACCGACACCAGCTCGACCCGTGCACCATGCGCAAGCTCGGCGCAGATCGCATCGTGGCTTTCAAGCGAGCCGACGACGAAGCCGCCGCCATGGATATAGAAGACGCGCGTCTCGCTCGCGACCTCCGCCGGCCGGTAGTGCCGCACCGGAATTCGTCCCGCCACCCGCTCGTCGCGCCGGGTCAGTCCATCGGGAGACGGCGCGTCGAATTCGGCGCAGAGTGCGTCATACCATTGCCGTTGCTGCTCGACGGAGGCATTGACCGCATCGGCGGGATAGAACGCCTCGCAACGTTCGTGAAAGGCGCAAATCCCGGCTTCTGTCGGCACTGGCTTTGTCGTTTTCGAATCCATCCTCGTCCCCCTCACCCACCTTAGAGTCAGTTTGACAACTTTGACAACGAGGTTGTTGTAGGCGGCGGCCGGCATCCCTTCCGGCGCGATCGATGCGACAGCGCCGGAAGCCTTTGAGCAAGCTGAAACCCCGGCGGCTGCTTGGCGTCAAGGCGGCGCCGAGCCGTTCGTTCGGCTCACTGTCAACCAGCGATGCCGGGATAGCGTGCCAGATGCTGAAAAAGCCGCGCCACCGCCTCAGCGCCGGGGTCGATGTGTCCTTCGAGCTGTCTGGCATTGATATAGGCCGCGCGACCGGCTTTCGCGCGGGTAAGCGTAGCGGTGAAGTTCGCGCCTTCGCGCGCGGCGGCGGCGGCGGCGGCAATGCCCTGGCCGAGCGCGTCCAATGCGGGCGCAAGGGCGTCAACCATCGTACGATCGCCGATCTTGGCACCGCCGATCTCCTGCATTCGGGCAAGCCCCGCCCGCAGCGCCTCGCGAAGCGGCAGACCGCTCGACGCGCCATCCCCGGCAGCGGCGAAGAGGATAGCGAGCAGCACCCCGGAGGAGCCGCCCATCGTCTGGCTGAGTTCCTGGCCGATGGCACGCAGGAGCTGAGTATGGTCCGACAGCGGCAGGCGGTCGACGGCGTTGATCAGCGCGCGGGCCGCGCCTGCCAATGTCGAGCCGGTATCGCCGTCACCGGATTTGGCATCGAGCGCATTGAGATCCTGCTCGGCGGCGACCAGCACGTCGCAGCAGCCGATCAGGAAAGCGCGCGTCGCCGCATGGTTTGAAGGGATCGGCATGATCGGCGTCAGGCCGTCCGGCAGGGCCGCGACGGCAACCGGCCGGACATCGCAAACGCCCGGCCAGGCGGGGATCGGCACGGGAGCCTTCAGGAGCTCCAGTTCGGCGGTATCAGCCGGGAAGACGGAGATGGAAAAACCCTGCATGTCAAGCGAGGTCATCAGCGGAGCCGGGCCGATGGCATGGGTAATCTTCGCGCCGACGGCCGAGCCGAGGAGATCATGCGCCAGAACCGACATTTCGAGCACCGACGTGCCGCCGAGATTGTTGATCAGCGCGACATGCGGCCCCTCAGCCATCACCGCCGCCAGCCGCTCCACCATGGTGGCGACCGAAGCGCGCGCGCCGGCAAAATCGATCTGCTCGACGCCGGCCTCGCCATGGATGCCGAGGCCGAGTTCGGCCTTGCCTTCGGGAATACGATCCTCCTTCGGGGAGCCCGGCACGCGGCAGGTACCGAGCGACATACCGATGGAGCGCGTTCCCGCGATGACACGCCTTGCTGCGGCCGTCACGGTTTCGAGGTCCGCGCCCTGCTCGGCGAGCGCCCCCGCGATCTTGTGTACGAAGAGCGTGCCGGCGACGCCGCGGGCCTGCGGCAGATCGGGAAGCGCTATATCGTCGCCGACGATCACCATCGAGACATTGAGGCCGTAGGCGCGCGCCCGCTCGGCCGCGAGGCCGAAGTTCAACCGGTCGCCGGTATAATTCTTGACGACGAGCAGACATCCGGCCGGCCCCGTCACGGCGAGGATACCGGCAAGGACGGCGTCCACGCCGGGCGAGGCGAAGACATCGCCGCAGACGGCCGCCGTCAGCATACCCTTGCCGACGAAACCGACATGGGCGGGCTCGTGGCCCGAGCCGCCGCCCGAGACGATCGCGACCCTGGACTTGTCCCAATCGCTGCGCTTGACGACCCGGATATGTGGATAGCCGTCGAGGCGGGTAAGAGCACCGCCCGAAAGAGCCAGCGCGCCATCGATCGCCTCTGTGACGACGTCTTCGCGCTTGTTGATGAATTGCGCCATAAAAATCTCCTTAAGCTAAACGCATACCCGCCGCGTCGAAATAGAGCGGCTGCGACGGTCGGATCCGAATGGTCTCGCCGCCCTTCAGCGGCGTGTGGGCATCGGTGACGGTGATGAGGTCATGCCGCTTTAAAGTGAGGTGCAGGCGCGTCTGGTCGCCGAGATGCTCGACCCGCTTGACCAGCGCCTCCTCCCCGTCACCTTGCACAATGTGCTCCGGGCGAAGGCCGATGCTCTTTGCGCCCGCAGGAGCGCCGGCGAAGAGATCGGCCGGCAGCACGTTGATGCGCGGCTGGCCGAGACGGGTGGCGGCATAGACGCTGACGGGCTCTTCATAGGCGGCCCGCGGCGAACCGAACTGCACCAGTCGCCCCTCGTTGAGCACGCCGACATGGGTGGCCATGGTCATCGCCTCGATCTGGTCATGGGTGACGTAGATGAGTGTCGCGCCTGACTTCGCCTGGATGCGCTTCAATTCGATGCGCAGGTCCGCCCTGAGCTTCGCATCGAGCGAACTCAGCGGCTCGTCCATCAGGAAGATATCCGGATTGCGAACAAGAGCGCGGCCGATGGAGACGCGCTGCATCTCGCCGCCGGAAAGCGCGGTCGCCTTGTTCTCCAGCTTGTGGGCGATCTGCAAGACCTCGGCAACCTCCTTCACCTTCCTGTCGATCGCCGCCTGCGGCGTCTTCAGGAGCGGCGACTTCAGGGGAAACTCGAGATTCTGGCGGACCGTGAGATGTGGATAGAGCGAATATTGCTGGAAGACCATCGCGACATTGCGCTCGGCTGGGGACAGCCCCTTCATGGCGCGGCCGCCGATGAAGACCTCGCCGCTGTCGGGGACATCGAGACCGGAGACCATGCGCAGCGTCGTTGTCTTGCCCGCGCCGCTCGGGCCAAGCAGCACGACGAAGGAGCCGTCCGGCACCCGAAGCGAGACATTGCCGAGCGCGAGCGTGCCGCCGAACCGCTTCATCACATTTTCAAGGACGACCTCAGCCATGACCCAACACTCCCTCATTGGCCTCGGAGACGAGCGCATTGCCGTTATCAGCATCAAAAAGCGAAAGGGTGCGCGCATCGAAATCGAGCCCGACCATCTCCTCCTCCCGCACCTTGTAGCTTGAGGAAATGCGCGCCTTCAGATCGCCATGACCGGTCGAAAGTGTCACGATCTGCGTCGTGCCGAGATATTCGACGGCACTGACGCGCCCGCGGTAGGCGGCATCGTCGCGGAATTTCACATGCTCCGGCCGCACGCCGAGCGTGAGGCGGCCGGCGCGGCCCTCCCGCGCGGCCGGCACTTTCATCTTCACGCCGCCGAGATCGACGCTGTCGCCGCCGATGTCGATCATGCCGTCGAAATCGAGGAAATTCATGGAAGGCGAGCCGATGAACTGGGCGACGAATTTCGTCGCCGGCCAGTCGTAGATCGGCTGCGGCCGGCCGAACTGCTCGACGACGCCATGGTTCATGACGACGATCTTGTCGCCCATCTGCATAGCCTCGAGCTGGTCGTGCGTGACATAGACGGTGGTGGCGCCCATGCGATCGTGCAGCGCGCGCAGTTCCTCCGCCATGTGCTCGCGGAACTCCGCGTCGAGCGCGCCGAGCGGCTCGTCCATGAAGAAGGCCTTGGGGCGGCGCACGATGGCGCGGCCGAGCGCCACGCGCTGGCGATCGCCGCCTGAGAGTCCGCCGACGGGCTTGTCGAGGATATGCGCGATCTTGAGGATGCGGGCGACTTCGGCGACGCGCGCCGCCACCTCCTCGCGCTTCATGCCCTGGCTGACCAGGGGATAGGAGATGTTCTTGCGCACGTTCATATGCGGATAGAGCGCGAACATCTGGAAGACGAAGGCGATGTCGCGCTGGCTGGCCGGCTTCATGCCGACCTCCTCTCCGTCGATGAATATCTCACCCGAGGTCGGCAATTCGAGGCCGGCCATCATGCGCAATGTCGTCGTCTTGCCGCAGCCGGAGGGGCCGAGCAGCGTGAAGAACTCGCCATCCTCGATGGTGAAGGTGGAGGAACGCACGGCGGTAAAGGCGCCGAACTCCTTGCGCACATTCTGGATCCTGATTTGCGCCATCGGCCTACTCCGGGAAATGGCTGACGATGATGAACATCACCGTGCCCAGCAAGGTTATGACGAAGGACCAGGAATAGAGCGCAAGCGCGAAGGGCTGCATCAGCATGACGACACCCCCCGCGATCAGCACCGAGGCCAGCATTTCCCAGGCACTGCGCCTGAAATGCCGGAGACCGTTGAAAAATCTTGTCATTTGCGGACTGCTCCGAAGGTGAGGCCACGCAGGAGATGTTTGCGCAGAAGGATGGTGAACACCATGACCGGCACGAGGAAGAGCGTGGCGCCGGCGGCGACGGCAGGCCAATCCTGGCCGCTGACGCCGATGATGGTGGGAATGAAGGGCGGCGCCGTCTGGGCGTTGCCGGATGTCAACAGCACTGCGAAGGCATATTCGTTCCAGGCGAAGATCAGGCAGAAGATCGCGGTCGAGGCGATGCCCGTCGCTGCCTGCGGCAACACGACCTTGTAGAAGGCCTGGAAGCGGGTGTAGCCATCGATCAGCGCCGCCTCCTCGTATTCGACGGGGATCTCGTCGATGAAACCCTTCAGCAGCCAGACGGAGAGCGACAGGTTGACCGCCGTATAGAGCAGGATCATCCCGGCATGGGTATCGCTGAGGCCGAGCGAGCGGAACATCAGGAAGATCGGGATGGCGACGGCGATCGGCGGCATCATGCGCGTGGACAGGATGAAGAAGAGAAGGTCATCCTTTAGCGGCACCCTGAAGCGCGAGAAGGCATAGGCGGCAGCCGTGCCGAGCACGATGCAGAGCACCGTGGAACCGAAGCCGATGATCACCGAATTTGTGAAGCGCTCGGCAAAGCGCGAGGGGCCGGAAATGACCAGCCCATCCTTGCGCACGAGCGTGTCGTACCACGTTGTGGGCTCGCCGAGCGCCTGAAGCTGCTCCTCGGAAAGGCGCGTGCGCGTGGTGAAAACGTTGACATACCCTTCCACCGTCGGCGTGAAGAAGGTCTTCGGTGGATAGGCGATGGCGTCGGACGGGCTCTTGAAGCTCGTCGCGATGATCCAGGCGAGCGGCAGGATGGTGATCAAGGCGTAGAGCACGACCAGGGAGCCCGCGAACCATTTCTGCCGGAGCGACGGCTCGGTGACGGAATAGCTACTCATCGTTGTTTCACCTTGTTCAGGGCTTTGACATAGATCGAGGCGAGACCGAAGACCGTAACGAAGAGGATGACCGCATAGGCGGAGGCATAGCCTGTGCGCCATTTCTCGAACGCTTCGCGCTTGAGGTTGATCGAGGTGAGTTCGGTGATCGAGCCCGGCCCGCCGCCGGTCAGCTGTACGACGAGGTCGAACATCTTGAAGTTTTCGATGCCGCGGAAGAGCACGGCGAGCATCAGGAAGGGCAGGACGAGCGGGATGGTGATCGTCCAGAACTGCCGCCAGTTGCTGGCGCGGTCGCATTCGGCCGCCTCATAGATGCTGGGCGGAATGGAGCGCAGACCCGCAAGGCAGATCAGCATGACGAAGGGCGTCCACATCCAGGTGTCCACGATGATAATGGCCCAGGGGGCGAGCGACACGTCGCCGATCATCGAGAAGCTGGAGGGGTCCGCGCCCGTCAGGAAGCCGACCGCGTAGTTGAAGAGGCCGATCTGCGGCTGATAGAGGAAGGTCCAGAAATTACCCACCACGGCCGGGCTCAGCATCATCGGCAGCACGATGATCGTGGTCCACACATCGTTGCCGCGGAACTTCTTATTGATGAGATAGGCAAGCGTGAAGCCGATCAGGACCTGAAGCACGATGGTCCAGATCAGAAAATGGGCCGTCGCCTGCATGGTCAGCCAGATATCCCGGTCGGACAGGATTTTCAGGTAGTTCTTGAGGCCGACGAATTCGACCTCGGCATTGGGCCGGTTGACCCGGAAATTGGTGAAGCTCAACCGGATCGTCCAGATGAGCGGAAAGATGTTGACCGCCAGAAGCAGCACGATCGACGGGGCGACGAAGAGCCAGGCGAGCGCACGGTCGGACAGACCATGCATGCGTCTGGCGATGGCGTGCGGTGTCGCCTCGGCGACCCGGTCCACGGATGATTTCAGCATTGGTATTCCCCTGTAGCACGTGGGCGGCGCAGAGCCGGGGCAGATCCCCGGCTCCGGCCGCGCCTTGGCCCGCTGGGAGGCGCGGGTCCGGCCGATGACTCAGTACTTGCCTTCGTCGTCGAAGACCTGCGTCCAGTCCTTGGCGAGACCGTCGAGCGCGTCCTGCGCGGAGCCCTGACCGGCGACGACATAGTCATGGAAGCGTTTCTGCGCCGCCTGCAGCAGCGAGGCGTAGCTCGGCTCCGCCCAGAAGTCCTGCACGATGGCCATGGAATCGAGGAAGGTCTGCGCATAGGGCTGGCTGGTCGCAAAACCCGGATCCTCGACGACTTTCCGGAGCGCCGAGTAGCCGCCCATCTGCCACCATTTCTGCTGGATTTCAGGCTGCGCGAACCACTTGATGTAGGCGAGCGCATCCTCCTGCTTCTGCGAGGACGAGACGACCGAAATGCCCTGCCCGCCGAGCTGCGCATAGGCAGCGCCATCCGGCCCTGCCGGGTTGGGGAAGTAACCGGACTTCTCGCCGCCGACATTGGCGTCGGCATTGATGCCCGGCCAGGTGAAGGCGAAGTTCATGTGCAGCGCGACCTGGCCGGACTTGTACGCGTCGATGTCCTCGGACATGTAGGCATCCGAATGGCCGGGCGGCGTGCAGCAATCGTAGAGTTCCTTATAGAACTCCAGACCCTTCACGGCTTCCGCCGAATTGACGTAGCCTTCCAGTTCATAGGGCTTGTCCGGGTTCTCGTATTTGAAGCCGAAGCTGTAGAGCACGTCCATGACGCCCATGGTGATGCCCTCGGAGCCGCGCTCCGTGTAGATCGCCGCGCCATAGACCGTCTTGCCGTCGATCTCGCGCTTCTGGAAGAACTGCGCGATGTCCTTCAGCTCGCCGAAGGTCTTCGGCACGGCCAGGTCGCGGCCATATTTCTCCTTGAATTCCGCCTGCAGCTCGGGGCGGGCGAACCAGTCCTTGCGGTAGCTCCAGCCGACAACGTCGCCAAAGGCGGGCAGCGCCCAGTAGTTCGGAGAATTCTTCGGCCATTCGGCGTAGCCGACCACGGTCGCCGGAATGAAGTCGCTCATCTTGATCCCTTCCTTGTCGAAGAAATCGTTGAGCTTGACGTACTGGCCATTCTCCGCCGCGCCGCCGATCCACTGGCTGTCGCCGATCATCAGATCGCAGAGCTTGCCGCCGGAGTTGAGTTCGTTGAGCATGCGGTCGGCGAAGTTCGGCCACGGCACGAATTCGAACTTCATCTTGATGCCGCTCTGGGCCTCGAAATCCTTGCTGAGCTCGATGAGCGCATTTGCCGGATCCCACGCGGCCCAGCACAGCGTCAGGTCCTTGGCGCTGGCCTGACCTGGATATGCGACGCCGGCAGCCAGAAGCGTACCGAAAGCGGCCAGTGATCTCGTGTTGCGAAAAGTCATGGCGGGGACCTCCTCCCTCGCCTTCCGACCCCATCGGAAGGCTGAACACGCCCTTTGCGGGCACCTGGCGCGAAAAAATTTCCGGCGGGTTCGTTCTCCTCCGCGCCGCCTCTGTGGCCTGCGGCTCCTCCAGCATGCCACGGCTAGCAGAGTCATATTGACGTGCGCACCTCAATTCAAGCTATTTTTGAGGTGCGCACGTCAATTCTTGCGTTTTTTCCGATTTTGCGAGAAACCTGATCTGTGCAGATCGCGTCAGGAGCTCTCATGCGGCCAACAGCCAAAGACCTTGCAGAAGCGGCCGGCGTCAGCTTGGCGACCGTCGATCGTGTTTTGAACGACCGTCCCCATGTGAGCAAGAAGGCGATCAGAAGCGTCAACGAAGCCATTGAACGGATTGGTTTTATTAGAAATCCCGCCGCAGTCAGCCTTGCGCGGAACAAGAGCTATCGGTTCCGGTTTGTATTTCCCAAATCCGGCGACCTCTACCTCCGTGAGTTGCTTGAGCGCGTCGAGGAGTCGAAGGGTGCGCTCAAGGGCGACCTGATCGACATCGACTATATCCAGATTCCCGTCGACGACGCCCATGGGGTCGCGAAATATCTGGCCGGCATCGACGGGCATGAGGTCGATGGGGTCGCCCTGATGGCTCCGGAATCCCCGCAGGTGCGCGATGCCGTCGCACGCCTTCTCGAAAGAAATATCAAGGTCGTTCAATTTCTCTCGGGCCAGGAAAAGCTGCCCGAGGCGGATTTCGTTGGGGTGGACAATTTTGCAGCCGGAGCAACTGCAGGAAAGCTGATCGGCAGGCTCACCTGTCGCACGCCCGGCAAGGTGATGGTGGTCGCGGAGACGATGCAGTCCATGGACAGCATCCAGCGTCGGCACGGCTTCGATACCATCATGAATGAGCAATTTCCCCATCTCACGCCTCTGCCATCGATCGAAACCCATGCCGACGAGCGGCGGGGGAAGGAAGTCATCGCCCGCGTGCTCGGCAACCAAGCCAACATCGCCGCTGTTTATGTGCTCAGTTCGGAAGCGCGCATGCCTCTGACGGCAATCGGCGCGAACATCGATCTGACCAACCTTGCCGTCGTCGTCCACGAACGGACCCCTTTCACCGAGGAGGCGCTACGCGACGACCGGGTCGATGCCGTCATTGCGCAAGATCCCGGCCATGCCGTGCGAAGCGCAATCCGCATTATGAGAGCACGCACCGACGCACGCGAGCCTCTCGCGGCACAGGAACGCATACGGATCGAGATCCTCCTGCGGGAAAATCTCTAATTCGACAGCGTCGCGCCGGCGTGCACGACGAAATGCGTCAGCCCTGCCGCCGTTCACGCCGTGCTTGCGTTCCCTGCGGCGCACGGTGTTAATTCGCACATGGCATTCACACTCCGGCAGTTGCAATATTTCGTCGCCGTCGCCGAGCAGGGCTCCGTTACGCGCGCGGCGCAAAACCTCTCCATCTCTCAATCATCGATCACCGAAGCGATCAAGGAGCTCGAAACCGATCTCGGCGTCGAGCTCTTCGACCGGCACCCCCGCGGCCTTGCGATCACTCATAACGGGCATCAGTTTCTGCGCCACGCGACCAAGATCCTCGCCGATGTCTCCGATGCACGGCGCAGCTTCTCCGACAGCCGGGAGGAACGCGGCGGCAAGCTCAATCTCGGCGTCACATCCCTCGTCGCCGGCTACGTGCTCTCCGACCTGCTTGCGCGCTACCGTCGCGCCTGCCCCGGCGTGGAGGTGAGTGCCATCGAGGACAATGGCTCCTATCTCGAGCACCTCCTGATCGGCGGCGAGCTCGACGTCGCCGTGATGGTCATCTCGAACCTGCGCGACCGCATGGCGCTGCAGGCGGAAATCCTCGAAACCTCTCCCTACCGCCTGTGGCTGCCGATCGGCCACCCGCTCGTCAGCGCCGACATCATCTCGGTCGAGGATATCGCCCGTGAGCCGCTGATCATGCTGACGGTGGACGAGATCGAGGAGAATACCGGCAAACTCCTGACGGCGCTCGGCGCGCGTCCGCACGTCGCCTTCCGCACCCGTTCGGTGGAAGCGGTCAGAAGTCTGGTCGCGACCGGCGCCGGCATCGCGCTCCTGCCTGATCTCGTCTACCGCCCCTGGTCGCTCGAAGGCGACCGGATCGAAAGCCGCGACGTTTCCGGGGCGCTGCCGGTGGTGCAGGTGGGCATGGTCTGGCGAAAAGGTTCGAGCCTGCCACAGTCCGCGCGTGATTTCGTCGGCGTCGCCGAGGCGCTGCGCAGCGCTCGCCCGCGATGAACTCAGGTATCGGAAATACCGATATCGGCATTCTGATTAATGAATTTGCGAATACGGAGAAACCAAGGCACGCTTCAATCCGGGAACAAAGCCGCTAACGGCATGAACTGGGGAGACTTCCGATGAAGCAGATCCTGAAATCCTGCACGGCACTTACGCTGTCGCTGGGCATCGCCGCCCCTGCACTGGCGCAGGAGCCGCTGAAAGAGCTCGGTCAGGGCGAAGGTGCGCTCTCGATCGTCGCCTGGGCGGGCTATATCGAGCGCGGCGAGACCGACAAGAATTACGACTGGGTTACCGATTTCGAAAAGAAGACCGGTTGCAAGGTCAGCGTCAAGACGGCGGCGACCTCCGACGAAATGGTCGCGCTGATGAACGAAGGCGGTTTCGACCTGGTGACCGCCTCCGGAGACGCATCGCTGCGCCTCGTCGCCGGAAAGCGCGTCCAGCCGATCAACACCGATCTCATCCCCAGCTGGAAGACGATCGACGAACGCATGCAGAACGCGCCGTGGCACACCGCCAACGGCGTCCACTACGGCACCCCCTATGTCTGGGGGCCGAACGTGCTGATGTACAATACCGAGGTCTTTGGGGATCAGCCGCCGAAGAGCTGGAAAGTCGTCTTCGAGGAGATGACGCTGCCCGACGGCAAGTCCAACAAAGGCCGTGTCCAGGCCTATGACGGCCCGATCCATGTCGCGGACGCCGCCAACTACCTGATGGTGCACAAGCCCGATCTCGGCATCAAGGATCCCTACGAGCTCAACGAAGATCAGTACAAAGCCGCACTCGATCTGCTGCGCACCCAGCGCACCCTGGTCGGCCGCTACTGGCACGACGCGATGATCCAGATCGACGACTTCAAGAACGAGGGCGTCGTCGCCTCCGGCTCATGGCCCTTCCAGGTCAACCTGATGCAGGCCGAGAAGCAGCCGATCGCCTCCGTCATCCCGGAAGAAGGCGTGACGGGCTGGGCCGATACGACCATGCTGCATGCCGAGAGCGAGCATCCGAACTGTGCCTATATGTGGATGGAGCATTCGCTCTCGCCGAAGGTCCAGGGAGATGTGTCCGCCTGGTTCGGCGCCAATCCCTCTGTCGGTGCCGCCTGCAAGGGCAACGAGCTTTTGACCGACGAGGGTTGCAATACCAACGGTTATAACGACTTCGAGAAAGTCAAGTTCTGGAAGACGCCGGTGACGAAATGCGAAAGCCAGGGCGAATGCGTGCCCTATCATCGCTGGGTCTCCGACTATATCGGTGTGATCGGCGGGCGGTAAGCCCTGCCTTCAGCGCAAGCGTTTGCCCCTCACCCTAACCCTCTCCCCGCTCGCGGGGAGAGGGGACGCGGCCGCGGATGCCCGCAAAAGCTGGGCGAGGTGCCACCGCGAGTCCCCTTCCCCCGCGCGCGGGGAGAAGGGCGCGGCAGCGGGATGAGGGGCAGAAATCTCCGGGAGTATCCCTATGACCGCCGTCCTCTTCGACAATGTTTCCCGCTATTTCGGCGCGGTGCGTGCCGTCGATCGCGTGAACCTCGAGATCGCCGAGGGCGAGTTCTTCGCGATGCTCGGTCCATCGGGCTCGGGCAAGACCACCTGCCTGAGGCTGATGGCAGGCTTCGAGCAGCCGACCGGAGGCCACATCGAGATCTTCGGCGAGACCGCCGAAGGCGTGCCGCCCTACCGGCGCAGCGTCAACACCGTCTTCCAGGACTACGCCCTCTTCCCGCATCTCTCCATTCTCGACAACGTCGCCTATGGCCTGATGGTCAAGGGCGTCGGACGCGAGGAGCGCCGCAGGGCGGCCGAGGATGCGCTCGCCATGGTGAAGCTTCCGGGCTACGGCACGCGCCGGCCCGGACAGCTTTCAGGCGGCCAGCGCCAGCGCGTGGCGCTCGCCCGCGCGCTCGTCAACAAGCCCAAGGTTCTGCTTCTCGACGAGCCGTTGGGCGCGCTCGATCTGAAGCTGCGCGAACAGATGCAGGAGGAATTGAAAACGCTGCAGAAGTCGCTGGGCATCACCTTCGTCTTCGTCACCCATGATCAGGGCGAAGCGCTCTCGATGGCCGACAGGATCGCCGTCTTCAACGAGGGCCGTATCCAGCAACTGGGAAGCCCGGAGGAGGTCTACAACCGTCCGCAGACCCGTTTCGTCGCCGATTTCGTCGGCTCCTCCAACGTGCTTTCCGAGGACCTCTGCCGCCGACTGGGGCTGAAGGCTTCCTTCGCGAGCCTCCGCCCGGAGGCTGTGGCCATTGCGCCGCCGAGCGACGGAGCGCTGAGCCTCTCCGGCACCGTCGCTTCGCAGAGCTTCCTCGGCGCCACCAACCGCATCGTGATCGATGTCGAGGGTGCCCGGATCGCCGTGGCGAGCCCGGCGGCGCGCGGCGTTCCAGCGGTCGGCAGTCCGGTCACGATCAGCTTCGCCGCGCACGACCTCCACCCGATGGAGGACGCATGACGATCGTCGCCGAAAGCATCATTCTTCCGCAACGCCGCAGCACGTCGGGCCGCCTCTCGGATTTCTTCTGGCGGCACCCGCATGTGCTGCTTGCGATCTTTCTCGCACCGCCGCTCCTCTGGCTCGGGATCGTCTATCTCGGTTCGCTCTTCGCGCTGCTTCTGCAGAGCTTCTTCTCGATCGACGATTTCTCCGGGCTCATAAATTACGAGTTCACGCTCGCCACCTATCGGCAGCTCTTGAGCGAATCCAATCTCGACATCATCATCCGCACCGTCTCGATGGCCGCTCTGGTGACGCTCGTCTCGGCGCTCATTGCCTTTCCGATCGCCTACTACGCCGCCCGCTACGCGCGCGGGAAATGGAAGGCGCTTTTCTATCTCGCCGTCATGCTGCCGCTCTGGTCGAGCTATCTCGTCAAGATCTATGCCTGGAAGCTGATCCTCGCGAAGGAAGGCATCCTGACCTGGTTCTTCGCAAAGCTGAACCTTCTCTGGCTGATCGATGCCTGGCTTTCTCTTCCCGTTGTCGGCGGCAATTCGCTGTCGGTCAGCTATACGGGCACCTTCATCGTCTTCGTCTATGTCTGGATGCCGTTCATGATCCTGCCTATCCAGGCGGCGCTCGAGCGCGTGCCGGCCAATCTGATCGAAGCCTCGTCGGACCTCGGCGGAACGCCCGCCCAGACCTTCCGCCATGTGCTCTTTCCGCTGGCGCTGCCGGGAATCGTCGCTGGATCGATCTTCACCTTTTCGCTGACGCTCGGCGACTACATCATCCCGCAGATCGTCGGCTCCTCGCGACTTTTCATCGGTCAAGCCGTCTACGCGCAGCAGGGCACCGCCGGAAACATTCCGCTCGCCGCTGCCTTCACCGTCGTGCCGATCGTCATCATGGGCGCCTATCTCTGGATGGCCAAACGCATGGGGGCCTTCGATGCGCTCTGAGAAGGCGAACTCCGCTCCATTGGGTCTGAAGATCGCTGCCGCCGCCGGCCTCGCCTTCATGCATCTGCCGATCCTGCTGATCTTTCTCTACGCTTTCACGACCGAGGAGAAGAGCTACCAGTTTCCGCCGCCGGGGCTGACCACGCAATGGTTCGCCGTCGCCTGGAACCGGCCGGATGTCTGGGCGGCTCTGACGCTCTCCGTCAAGGTCGCCTCGATCGCGACGGCGGTCGCCCTCGTCCTCGGCACCCTCTGCGCCGCTGCCGTCAGCCAGACCCGTTTCTTCGGCCGCGAGACGATCTCGCTCCTCGTTATCCTGCCGATCGCGCTTCCCGGCATCATCACCGGCATCGCGCTGCGCTCCGCCTTTTCCATGGCCGAAATCCCCTTCTCCTTCTGGACCATCGTGCTCGGCCACGCGACCTTCTGCATCGTGGTCGTCTACAACAATGCGGTGGCCCGTTTCCGCCGGATTTCCGGCTCGCTGATCGAGGCTTCCATGGATCTCGGCGCCGACGGTTTCCAGACCTTCCGCTACGTGATCCTGCCGAACATCGGCACGGCCCTGCTTGCCGGAGGCATGCTCGCCTTCGCGCTTTCCTTCGACGAGGTGATCGTCACGACCTTCACGGCCGGGCAGCAATCGACCCTGCCGATCTGGATGCTGGAAGAGCTGATCCGCCCACGCCAGCGCCCGGTTACCAACGTCGTCGCCATGGTCGTCGTGATGGCCACCTTCCTGCCGATCCTCGGCGCCTATTACCTGACCCGCGACGGCGACCAGATCGCCGGCGCCGGCAAATGACATTTCGCACTTGAAGGGAGAACAGATATGGACACCCAGCTCTTGATCGGATCGCGCTTCGAAGCCGGAACCGAGGCCGAAGAACACATCCTCAATCCGAGGACGGGCGCCGGGATCATCGACCTCGCCGAGGCCTCCCACGCGCAGATCGACGCCGCCGTCGACGCTGCCGAGCGCGCCTTCATCGGCTGGTCGCAGACGACGCCGGCCGAACGCTCCAACGCCCTTTTGAAGATCGCCGATGCGATCGAGAAAGAAGCCGACGAATTCGCCGCCCTTGAGGCGCTGAACTGCGGCAAGCCGATCAATGCGGTGAAGAACGACGAGCTGCCAGCTATCATCGATTGCTGGCGCTTCTTCGCCGGTGCGGTGCGCAATCTGCATGCGCCGGCAGCGGGCGAATATCTGCCGGGCCACACGTCGATGATCCGCCGCGATCCGATCGGCATCGTCGGCTCGATCGCGCCGTGGAACTATCCCCTGATGATGATGGCCTGGAAGCTGGCGCCGGCGATCGGCGGCGGCAACACCGTGGTCTTCAAGCCATCCGAACAGACGCCGCTGACGGCGCTGAAACTTGCGCGGCTCATCGCCGACATTCTCCCCGAAGGCGTCGTCAACGTTATCACCGGCCGCGGCGAAACCGTCGGCAACGCGCTGATCAACCATCCGAAGGTCGGCATGGTATCGATCACCGGCGACATCGCCACCGGCAAGAAGGTGCTCGCGGCCGCCGCCAAGACGGTAAAGCGCACCCATCTCGAGCTCGGCGGCAAGGCGCCGGTCATCGTCTATGACGACGCCGACCTCGAGGCAGTCGTCAACGGAATCCGCACCTTCGGCTACTACAATGCCGGTCAGGACTGTACCGCCGCCTGCCGCATCTATGCCGAAGCCGGCATCTACGAGAAACTCGTCGCCGACCTCACCTCGGCGGTCTCTACAATCCGCTACAATCTCGACGACGACACCGAAAACGAAATCGGTCCACTGATCTCCAGGCGCCAGCGCGACCGGGTGGCAAGCTTCGTCGAAAGGGCCACCGAACAAAAGCACATCGAGATCACCACCGGCGGCCGCACGGGCAGCGAGCAAGGCTTCTTCTTCCAGCCGACAGTCGTCGCGGGCGCCACTCAGGAGGACGAGATCGTCCGCCGCGAAGTCTTCGGCCCTGTCGTCTCCGTGACGCGATTCACCGGCAAGGACGATGCCGTCGCCTGGGCGAACGACAGCGATTACGGCCTCGCCTCCTCGGTCTGGACGAAGGACATCAGCAAGGCGATGAAGGCCGCGTCCCGCCTTCAATACGGCTGCACCTGGATCAACACACACTTCATGCTGACCAACGAAATGCCGCATGGCGGCATCAAACAGTCGGGCTATGGCAAGGACATGTCGGTCTATGCGCTGGAGGACTACACCGCCGTCCGGCACATCATGATCAATCACGGCTGAGTCTGGCGGCGAAGCCCCTTATCCGGCCTGCCGGCCAGCTTCCTCCGCAGGCGGGGCGATGGGGAGTCGCGGCAGCCTCGCACTCGTTCCCTCGCCCCCGCTCGCGGGGAGAGGGCTAGTCCTCGGTTAAACCCGAGGAGAGGGGCAAGAGCGCGCGCTCCGACGCACGCACCCGCATATTGCTGTTGCACATATCCCACAAGCATTCTGAACATGACTCGAAAAGTCATGAAAACGGCTTGCGCACCCAACAATCATGAGTGAATAGCTCACCTTATAGAACATAACTTATATCTCTATAAGGTTGCGTCGCATGCCCTCAAAATCCGCTCCCCTCCTGCCGCTCATCCGAGCGGCGCTCGCCGGCACATCCGCCCTCGCCCTCGTCGCCACCGCCCAGGCGCAGGAAACGGAGCAGGAAACCGTTGCCAACGGGGATTCCACCGCTCTGGAAACATTGGTCGTCAACGGCAGCGGCGGTGTCATCACGGCCGAGGGCTATGTCGGTATCAGCAGCGCCACCGGCGCCAAGATCGACACGCCGTTCCTCGAGACGCCGCAGTCGATCTCCACCGTGACCGAACAGCAATTGAGGGACCGCAACCCGCAGACGCTGCTGGAGACGCTCGCCTATACGCCCGGCACCCGCGTCGGCGCCTATGGTTTCGATCCCCGCTTCGACGCCTTCTTCGTCCGCGGTTTCGATGTGACCTTTACCGGTATCTTCCGGGACAATCTCCGCCAGCCGGCAGCCGTCGACTCGGTCTTCAAGAACGAGCCCTACGGGTTGGAAGGCGTTTCGATCCTGCGCGGCCCCTCCTCCGCCCTTTACGGTGCAACCGGAGCGGGCGGCCTTTACAACCTCATCACCAAGCGGCCGACCGAAGACGCGCTGAGAGAGGTGCAGGTCCAATACGGCAGTCACGACCGCTACCAGGGCCAGTTCGACTTCTCGGGTCCGGTGAACGAGACTGACCCCGTCTACTACCGCCTTACCGGCTTGCTGCGCGATGCCGACACCGAGCAGGTCGGCCTGGCGGACGACCGCGCCTATATCGCGCCGGCCTTTACCTGGAAGCCGGACGAAGACACCAAGCTGACCGTTCTCGGCGAGTATTCGCGCACCAAGTCCGGGGGAACAGCGACCTATTACAACGATCCGTTCACGGGTGAGGTCACTGACACCTTCGCAGGAAACCCCGATTTCAACGACTCGATACAGAAGCAGGGACGCATCGGCTACGAATTCGAGCACCGGCTCAACGACACCTTTGTCTTCCGCCAGAACGCGCGCGTATCCACTCTGAACATCGATGCAGACTGGGACTTCGCCTATGCGCCGAATGCCGACGATCCGACGTTGCTCGACAGCGCCGCCGGCACCTATGACGAGCGGCTGACTGCGTTCGTGATCGACAACCAACTCGAAGCCAAATTCGATACGGGCGCACTTGAGCATACGCTGCTTGCCGGCGTCGATTATACGAAGCTGCGTTTCCGTGCGCTCGACGGGCGCGGCGTGTCGCCGCCGCTCGATACCGAAAATCCGACGCAAGGACGTCCGGTCGACGCGATCGATTTCAACACGCGCACGGTCCAGGACCAGTGGCAGCTCGGCACCTACCTGCAGGACCAGATCCGTTACGACGCCTGGACATTGACCATGGGCGGTCGCTACGACTGGGTCTCTACCGATACGGATACGACGGATCTCGCCACCGATTCGCTTACTTCGGTTTCGCAGAAGGACAAGGAGTTCTCCGGCCGCATAGGCCTCACATACCAGACCGACTTCGGACTTGCCCCCTATATAAGCTACTCGACGGCGTTCACGCCCAATGCCGGCCTCAACCAGGCAACGAAGCAACCGTTCGAACCGACCGAGAGCGAACAGCAGGAAATCGGCGTCAAGTACCTCCTGCCGAACAGCAACACGCTGATCACCGCCGCTCTCTTCAACATCGATCAGAAGAATGGTCTTTATTTCGAAGCGGACGGCGTCAGCAATATTCAGGTTCAGCGCGGTAAACTGCGGTCGCGAGGGTTCGAGATCGAAGCGAACACCAGCCTTGACAACGGTCTTTCGCTGATCGCTTCTTACGCTTATACCGACGTGAAGATCATTCAAGGCCCCGAGGGCACGATTGGCAATTATGTCTCTTCCGCGCCACAGCACATGGCTTCGATATGGGCCCACTATACACTTCCGGAAGCTGGTCCTTTTTTCGGGTTTAGCCTGGGAGGCGGCGCGCGTTTCGTCGGATCGAGTTACGGCAATGACGAAAATACCTTCAAGAATAGTTCGCGTGTCCTCTTCGATGCTTCCATCGGCTACGACTTCGCAGCGATCGATCAGAAATATGAGGGCCTGCATCTGCAAGTGAATGCCACCAATCTCTTCGACCGCCGCGAAGCCGTATGCACCGCCGGCTATTGCCATCGCGACCAGGGCCGAACGGTCATCGGCTCGCTGCGTTACAACTGGTAAGCGCCATGGCAACTGCGGGGCGTGAAAGCATGGCGGTAATCGATGAGCCGAAAGGCTTGTCGGCGGCCTTTGCCGGCCCGCATGCCTGGTGCAACGAGAAGATGATGCTGTCGGAGAACCTCTCCGACGGCATTCCGCTGTCCGACTTCTTCACCTCCGGCGCCTTCGACCGGACGCTCTCGCACTATGCCGAGGCCTCCGGCGGCACCGATCGCCGCGCCGTGGCCTCCATGTGGTCGCTCTATTATTTCTCCGCCCTGACCATCCCCTATGTCGTCGCCCGGGTGCTGGACCACCAGGTGCTGCCGGCGGATTTCGAGGAGATGACGGTGGCGCTCTCGGAGGACGGGCTGCCACGCGCCTTCGGGGTCGCGACGGCAGGTCAGTGGCGCGACGATGACGGGCGTGACGTCTTCGCCCTGATCGGCTCGCTCATGGACGAGCACCTTGCCAAGGTGGTGCCGCATCTCAAGGCGGTTGGCGGCATATCGCCCAGGCTCGCCTGGAACAATGCCGCCGTTTACATCGATTACGCGCTTCGGACCGCCGGGACCGATCCCATGAGCGACCAGGCCGATGCAATGGTCGGTCGCCGCCTGATGCCCAACGGCGCTCCCAATCCATTCTTCGATTGTCTGCGCCAGGAGGAAGAGGACGGGACGCGCGTCTGCCGGCGAAAGATCTGCTGCCTGAGATATCTTCTCCCCGGCATCCCGAGCTGCGGCAGCCTCTGCGCCCTTCCAAGCCAAAGGAAACAATAGCTTTGTCTCACCTGATCCTCTGCCGCCGAAGCCTCCTTCGGACCCTTGCATTCCTGTCGATCGCCTTCTCGCCGCTCGTCGCGCTGGCGCAGGCACAATGGCCGATGACGGTCACGGACGCCGTCGGACGACAGGTTACGATCCCCGCACCCCCCAAAGCGGTGCTGCTCGGCACCGGCTTCAATCTCGTTGCCCTTTCGCTCATTCATCCGGACCCGGTAAGTCTTCTCGCCGGCTGGTCCGGCGACATGAAGGGCGACAATCCCGAGATGTACGAGAGCTATCTGCGCAAGTTCCCGAAGCTTAGCGAGGTGCCGCTGATCGATGACGGCAGCGGCCCCGGGCTCTCCTTCGAGACCATCCTGACGCTCAAGGCCGATCTTGCCGTCCTCGCCAACTGGCAGGCGGATACGGAGGCGGGCCAGCGCGCGATGGAATATCTCGACAGTACCGGCGTGCCGGTCATCGTCGTCGACTTCAACAACGAGGTGCTCAAAAACACGCCGGACAACATGCGCCTCCTTGGCAAGGTCTTCGAGAGAGAAGAACAGGCGGAAGACTTCGCCCGCTTCTACGAGGAGCGCCTTGCCCGGATTCGCGAGCGCGTTGCCGGGAGTTCCGAGCGGGGGCCGAAAGTTCTCATGGAAGCTTTCCCGGCGCCCGACCGTTGCTGCTGGGCCTATGGGGTCGGCGGCCTCGGCGAGTTCATCGCCATCACCGGCAGCCGCAACATCGCCGAGGGCGCATTGCCGCGTCCGGGCGGCATGGTGAATGCGGAAGCGGTGATGGCCGAGAACCCGGATGTCTATATCGCCACCTCGTCGCCCGGCGGGAAGTATAGCGGCTTTTCCATCGGGCCCGGCGTCAAGGAGGAGGAGGCGCAGAGCACTCTGGCGGAAGCCGTCGACAAGCCCGTGATGGCAAGCATCGCGGCCGTCCGCAATGGGCGTGTGCACGGCCTATGGAACTTCTTCAACGCCGTTCCGCTGAACATCGTCGCGGCGGAGGCCTTCGCCTCGTGGCTGCGCCCCGATCTCTTTCCCGATGTCGATCCCGCCGCCACTCTCGCCGAGATCAACCGGCGTTTCGCGGCGGTACCCTTCGAAGGTTCCTATTGGATAAGCTTGAAGAAATGAGCTTCGGCTGAGTGTTGCGGCCTTGGCAAGGCAGAAGGATAACCGTCGAGGCAGATGCGGACGATTGCCAGCGCTACTCCGCGCTATATAAGGTTCTCGCAGGAGGATCTACATGGCATGGCTGATTGCGTTACCGTTGGGCTTGGCGATCGTGTATCTCGCGGCTCGTTACGGTCGCTTCCGCAGCTGGATCGAACCGGTTCTGTCGATTGCGGTCGCGCTCGCCCTCAGCGCCGCTTTCCTCGTCTGGCTGAACGAAAGTGCTCCGGACGAGATTCCAGCGCCTGCTCCGGACCAGCCTGAAACGGGGCTCACCGCCGGCGATATCGTGCTCGAGAACATGACTGTCGAGCCAAGCCAGACGAGGCGCAGCTATCGCGTTCGCGGCACTGCCGCCAATGCGTCGGACTTGGCGCTCGAATATTTCCGCCTGACCGTAACGCTCGAGGATTGCCCTCAGGACGCCTGCAGGCACGTCGGCGACGATACGGCGCTCATCCTCCTGCGCGTACCGGGCGGCCAAAGCCGCCCGTTCGAGACGTTCCTTACCTTTCCCTACCGGCCGGATGAAGCGCCGACCGCTCCGAAATGGAGCTACCGGGTGGGCGAGGTCAGGGGTTCGAGCCAGCGGTGATCGGTCGAGCGGTTCGCGTGCTCGCGGCGCCGGCCTCGCCTCCTCTCCCCGTCACCGCCCGAACGACCTCAGCAATAGATCCCGAACCGCTCCCGTATCGCCCGGTCGACCTCCGCCTCGATCAGCGACGGGGCGGCGTCTGCGAGGATGCGGTTCTTCCTCTCGATGGCGCGGGCGACGAGATCCGGCCGGCCGATCTCGACCCATTCCTTCGGGCTCGTGCGGTCGGCGACCGCCGGATAGATATATTCCGTCTGCATCAGCCCGAGCGTCTGCGGATGACCGAGATAGTGGCCGGGCCCGTCGAGGCAGACCGAACGCATGGTTTCGAGCGAAACCGAATCCTCCGTTACGTCGATGCCGCGGATGCAGCGCTGCACCTGGCCCAGCATGTCGTCTCCGAGCACCAGCGATTCCAGGCAGAAGCCGAGGAGTGAGGCATGCATGCCGACTGCCTCGTAAACCATGTTGAGCCCCGAAAGCCCCGCCATCACGTTGGAGATCGCCTGTTCCCATCCGGCCTGCATGTCCGGAAGCTTCGCATCCGCGATCCCGGCGGCAGCGCCCCCCGGCAGCCGGTAGAACTGGTGCATCTGCGCGCAGCCGGCCGTCAGCAGCGCCTGCTCGCCGGAACCGCCCGACATCGCGCCCGTCCTCAGATCGGAGACGAACGGCCAGGTGCCGAAGACGGCCGGATGACCGGGCGAAAGCGCGTTGACGTAGACGACGCCGGCAAGGCACTCGGCAACCGCCTGCACGATGGCGGTCGCGAGCGGCGCCGGGGCAGTCGCCCCCGCCTGCCCCGCGGATAGCAGCAGGACGGGCATGCCGCCACGGATGCACTTCTCCATGGTGATGCAGCTTTCCTCGGCGAATTTCATCGGCGGCACGACGAAGCAGTTCGAGTTCGAAACAAAGGGCCGCGCGCGCCACTTGTCCTCGCCGCCCGCGATCATGTGGATGAGATCGAAGCAGCCCTCCACATGCGACGGATCGGAGAAGCTTGTCCCGACATGCTTGGTCGTTCCGGCGCAGCAGGCATAGAGCGTGTTGATGTCCATCAGGAAATTGTCGGAAACGTCCCGGCAGACCATGGCTCGCTGGAAGAAATGGACATTGTCCAGGTGATGGACGAGCTGCGCCGCATTCAGGAGGTCCTTGGCGGTCGATTCGCGGTATTCGCGCTTCTCGACGTCGACCACGTGAACCGCCGCGCCGGCCGTACCGTAATAGACGCGCGTGCCGCTGAGTTCGAGATCCTGTTTCGGATCACGCGCGTAAAGGGTGATGTCGCGCGCGGCGATGGCCAGCATGTCCTCGACCAGTGCACGCGGGAAGCGGAGTCGTCCATCCTCGCCGAGGATGGCCCCGGCGCCGGTCATGATCTCGACGCCGGATTGCGGCGCGTTGGCAAGGCCGATCTGTTCCAGCGCGTCGAGCGCCGCCTCGTGAATCCGTCTGACGTTGGCCTCCGTCAGCGGCTTGTACTGTCCGCCGGAAAGGCCCGGACGGACGGGGCGGATGTTTTCGGCAAGCGGCGACGAACGAAGCGCAACACGCGCCGCCCGTCCGCCGGACCGTCTCGAACCCGCAACTGCGCATTCCTCAGCCATCATTCATCTCCCAATGGCGCTGTCGTCGTCTTGTTCTTTGCCACTCTCCTTCGGTTTAACCCGAGGGTGAGAGGCAGTCTTTTCAGGCCCGCACCCGCTCCGCCTTCGGGTCGTACATCGGCTTCAGCGAAGCCTCGGCCTTGACCCGCGTTCCGGCGATTTCGATCTCGTAAGCCGAAGCCAGCACATCGGCTTCGCTTTCACCCCTGCAGGCCACATAGCCGAGCCCGATCGCACCCCCGAGATGGTGGCCGTAATTGCCCGAGGTGATCGTGCCGACGATTTCCCCGTCGCGCACGATCGCTTCGTTGTGGAAGAGCAGCGGCTCCGGATTGGAAAGACGGAACTGCACCAGCCGGCGCGAAAGTCCGTTGTCGCGCTTTGCAAGCACCGCCTCACGTCCGATGAACTCGCCCTTGCCGGGCTTCACCGCAAAGCCGAGCCCCGCTTCGAGCACATGATCCTCGTCGGTGATATCGTGGCCGAAATGCCGGAAGGCTTTCTCGATCCGGCAGCTATCGAGCGTATGAAGGCCGCAGAGCTTCAGCCCGACGTCGGCCCCCGCCAATTCCAGCGTCTCGAACACATGCGCCGCCTGGTCGGTGGAGACGTAGAGCTCCCATCCGAGTTCGCCGACATAGGTGACGCGGTGGGCGCGGGCGAGGCCCATTCCGATCTCGATCTCGCGGGCGGTGGCGAAGGGGTGCGCCTCGTTGGAGAAATCGTTCGGGCTCACCTTCTGCATGAGCTCGCGTGCCCTTGGCCCCATGACGCAGAGCACGCTTTCGGCAGCGGTGGCATCGGTGATCACCACGAATTCGTCACGCACATGTTTTCGCAGCCAGGCAAGATCGCGCTGCAGCGTAGCCCCGGGCACGACGAGGAAGAAGGCGGTCTGCGAAAGCCGCGTGACGGTCAGGTCGCTCTCGATGCCGCCGCGGGCGTTCAGCATCTGGGTGTATACGATACGGCCAGGCTCGACATTCATCTCATTGGCGCAAAGCCGCTGCAGGAAGTCGAGCGCATCGCGGCCTTCGACGCGGATCTTGCCGAAGGAGGTCATGTCGAAAAGGCCAACCCGGTTGCGGACGGCGAGATGCTCCTCCCGCTGGTTTTCGAACCAGTTCTGCCGTTTCCAGGAATAGCGGTACTCGCCCTCCTGGCCGTCCCTTGCGAACCAGTTTGCCCGCTCCCATCCCGCAACCTCGCCGAAAACGGCTCCGCGCGCCTTCAGATGTTCGTGGATAGGCGAGCGGCGAATGCCGCGGGCGGTCGCCATCTGGCGATAGGGGAAATGATCGGCGTAAAGCAGGCCCAGCGTTTCGCTGACCCGTTCCTTGAGGTAGGAACGGTTCTTCTGGAAGGGCTGCGCCCGGCGGATATCGACCTCCCAGAGATCGAAGGGCGGCTCGCCGTCGTTCATCCACTGCGCCAGCGCCATGCCGGCGCCTCCCGAGGAGACGATCCCGATCGAATTGTACCCGGCTGCCACCCAATAGCCCTTGAGTTCCGGCGCCTCGCCGAGATAGTAGCGGTCGTCAGGGGTGAAGCTTTCCGGGCCGTTGAAGAAGGTGTGGATGCCCGCCGTCTCAAGCATCGGCATGCGGTTGACGGCCATTTCGAGGATTGGGGCGAAGTGGTCGAAGTCCTCCGGCAGCTGGTCGAAACAGAAATCCTCGCGGATGCCTTCCATGCCCCAGGGCTTCGCCTGGAGCTCGAAGGCGCCGATCAGCATCTTGCCGGCGTCTTCCTTGTAATAGGTGCACTCGTCCGGCACGCGCAGCACCGGCAGGCGTCTGAGATCCGGTATCGCCTCGGTGACGATATAGAAGTGCTCGCAGGCGTGCAGCGGCACGGTGACGCCGGATTGCCGGGCAAGTTCCCTGCCCCACATGCCGGCGCAGTTGACGACATTCTCCGTCTCGATCGTGAAGCTCTCGCCGTTCTGCTCGCAGGTGACGCCGGTGACACGGCCGTCCTTGTTCAGGACCGAGGTGACTTTCACGCCCTCGACGATCGTCGCGCCGTTCTGCCGCGCACCCTTGGCAAGCGCCATGGCGATGTTGGCCGGATCACACTGGCCGTCGAGCGGCAGGTGAACCGCCGCCTTCACGTCGGAAACGTTGAGGTGGGGGTAAAGCTCCTTGACCTCCTCGGGCGTGACCGCGCGTACATCCACGTTGAAGGCGCGCGCCAGCGAGGCCTGCCGGTAGATCTCTTCCTTGCGCTCTTCCGTCAGCGCCACGGTGATCGAGCCGTTCTGGCGCATGCCGGTGGCGATTCCGGTTTCCGCTTCGAGCTTCACGTAAAGATCGGCCGAGTATTTCGCGAGCCTTGTCATGTTCTGCGAAGCGCGCAGCTGGCCGATCAAACCGGCCGCATGCCACGTCGTGCCGCAGGTCAACTGCTTGCGCTCGAGCAGAACCACATCGGTCCAGCCAAGCTTCGCCAGGTGATAGGCGACCGAACAGCCGGAAACGCCACCGCCGATGATGACGGCACGCGCTTTTGCGGGAATGAGCTTCGTCATGCCTTCAGTCTTTCATTCGAGGGATCCCAGAGCGGCTGGTCCGGCTGGACGATGGCCTTGAAGCGGTCGCCGAAGATCTCGACCTCGACCTCCTGGCCGGGAACGGCCAGATCGGCGCGCAGCATGCCGAGGGCGATCGACTTGCCGGTGCGGTAGCCCCAGTTTCCGGACGTGGTCTCGCCGACGACCTCCCCATCCGACCAGAGCGTCGACATATAGGGCGCGTCGCACTCGCCAGCCTCGACCGTCAACGTCACGAAGCGCTTCGTGACGCCCTGCTGCTTCTCACGCTCCAGCGCCGCCTTGCCCTTGAAGCCCGGCTTCGCCCAGTCGACGAAGCGTTCGAGCCCGCCCTGCAAGACCGTGTAATCGGTGGAGAGATCGCCCTTCCAGGCGCGGTAGCCTTTCTCGATGCGCAGACTGTCGAGCGCCTCCATGCCGAAGGGCTTGAGGCCGTGCTTCTGCCCCGCTTCCCAAACGGCATCGAAGATCGCGGCGGTATCCTCCACTTTCGTGTGGATCTCCCAGCCGAGTTCGCCGGCAAAGGAAACCCGCACGAGCTGACAATAGCGGCCGGCGATCTGCGCCGTCTGGTGCGTCAGCCACCCCTTCGCAAGGTCGGCGTCCGAGACCTCGGCCAGGATCGCGCGCGATTTCGGCCCGGTCAGGATCTGGCAGGCGAATTTCACAGTCACGTCATCCAGCGTGAAGGCAGCGTCCGCCGGGCGATGCTTCTGCAGCCACTCGAAATCATGCCACTGCGCCGTCGCCGCGGTGATCAGGAAGAAGAAATCCTCCTCGATCGCCATGACAGACATTTCGGTGAGGATGCGGCCCTTGTCGTCGGCAAAATAAGCAAGCCCGATGCGGCCGGGCTTCGGTACGCGGCCGGTAATGAGGCCGGAGAGCCACGCGCGCGCGCCCTCCCCCTTCAGCCGGAAGCGCGAGAAGCCCGGCAGGTCGAGAATGCCGGCAGCATCGCGCACGGCGAGACACTCATCCTCGATCCGCTTCGCCCAAGGGCCTTCCCTTCCCCAGGTCTGCGTCGCAGCCTCTGACGTGTCGTCACCGGGTTTCGCGTACCACATGGCACGTTCCCAGCCGTTATAGGGCTTGAACTGCGCGCCGAGCGCCGCAATGCGGTCGTGGATCGGCGAGAGCTTCCTGCCGCGCCCGGCCGGCCAGTAGTGCTTCGGGAAATGCATCGCATATTCATGACCATAGATCTCCATGCCCTTGGCGACGCAATAGTCCTGGTCGGTGTAGTCCGTGTAGCGGCGCGGGTCGCACGACCACATGTCCCATTCGGTCCGGCCCTCGGTTACCCATTCGGCGAGCACCTTGCCCGCCCCGCCGGCCTGACAGATGCCGAAGGTAAAGACGCAGGCTTCGAAGGCGTTCGGCACACCCGGCATGGGGCCGATCAGCGGATTGCCGTCCGGCGCATAGGGAATCGGTCCGTTGATGACGCGCGAAAGACCTGCCGTCCCGAGGATCGCCACACGCTCGACCGCATCGTTCAAATACCATTCCAGCCTTTCGAGATCGTCCGGGAAGAGCTGGAATGAGAAGTCCTCCGGCATCGGGTCATCAGGCGTTGCCCAATGAGCGCGGCAGTTCTTCTCGTATGGCCCGAGATTCATGCCGTATTTCTCCTGGCGGAGATAATAGGAGGAGTCGACGTCGCGAAGGAGCGGCAGCTTGTGCCCGGCTTCCTTCGACCAGGCGGCAAGTTCCGGGATCTCGTCGAAAAGGATGTACTGATGGCTCATCACCATCATCGGCACGTCGCGGCCGAACATCTTGCCGACTTCGCGGGCGTAGTATCCAGCGGCGTTGACGACGTATTCGCAGCGGATTTCGCCCTGCGCCGTCTCGACCACCCATTCGTCCTTCTCGCGCCGGGCACCGGTCACCGGGCAGAAGCGGATGATCTTCGCGCCCAAGTCGCGCGCGCCCTTGGCGAGCGCCTGGGTCAGCTGAGCCGGATCGATGTCGCCGTCATAGGGATCATAAAGCGCGCCAGTCAGTTCATGCGTTTCGAGGAAAGGATAGCGGCTGCGCATTTCTCCGGGCGTCAGTATATCAAGGTCCATGCCCTGGTAGCGGCCCATGCCGACGACGCGCTTGAACTCCTGCAGCCGCTCCTTCGAATGGCCGAGGCGGATGGATCCCGTCACGTGATAGTTCATCGGGTAATCGACGAGCGCTCCCAGGTCGCGATAGAGCGAAGCCGAATAGCGCTGCATGTTCATGATCGACCAGGACGAGGAGAAGGTCGGCACGTTGCCGGCCGCATGCCAGGTCGAGCCGGCCGTGAGCTCGTTCTTTTCAAGAAGCAGGCAGTCGGTCCAACCGGCCTTGGCAAGATGGTAGAGCGAGGAGGCGCCGACGGCTCCCCCGCCAATGATCACGACGCGCGCGTGAGACGGCAAATTCGACATGCTGGCTCCCTCTGTTACGGCGATTTTTGACGGGGAAGCCGGATGCCATCAAGCGCGGCGATTGAGCTTTATTGATCGACGAATTCGATTAGATTGCCTGGGAGGAGCAAGGAGCAACACAAATGCAGGTTGACCTGATCGAGACCTTTCTCGACCTGATGGAAACGCGCAGTTTCAACCGTACGGCCGAGCGCCTCAACATCACGCAATCAACGGTTTCTCATCGGGTGAAGGCCCTGGAGACGCAGTTCAACCGCAAGCTCTTCACCCGCAACAAGGGCGGAACCCTCCCGACCGCTGCGGGTCTGCGCTTTCTCGACTATGCAAAGGCCTTGCAGAATCAGTGGCATGAGGCAACGCGTGCAGTGGCGAGCGCAGGCGCTCTGGAACGTTCGATGCGGCTCGGAATCCAGCACGACCTGGCCGAGACCATTGCCGGCCGCTGGGTCGCTGCGATCCGCCGCGACCTGCCGACCACCGAGATCTATATGGAAGCGGATTATTCGAACCAGATGAACCGCGATCTCGCCGCCGGCGAGCTCGATCTCGCGATCCTCTACACGCCGCATTTCCTGCCCGACCTTCACTATGAACGGATCGGCGAACTGCATTACGTGCTGGTGAGCACCGATGCACCTCGGATGGCCGGGGTGAAGCCCGAAACCTACATCCGTTCGAGTTACTCGCCGGCCTTCGACCGGGCGCATCGCCTGGCACTTCCGCACCTTTCGGGAGCTTCCCTCGCCGCCGGCCAGAACATGGCCGTCACGGACCTGTTGCGCACGCTGGGCGGCGCCGCTTACGTGACGCAGGCGACCGCCGATCGGCTCGCCGACCGCGTTGCCGTCGTTGCCGATGCGCCGATCATTCCGCAGACCGTCTATGCGGCAACAAGTCTCCGCACCCGCCATGCCCATCAGCATCGCAAGATCATCGGCGCAATGGAGGGACTGCTGGTCGGCTTGTAGGGTCCCGTGGAGAAGGTTCAATCGGGTTGATGGTCCCCTCAGATGCCGAACTAACCTGTCGACAGTCATCCCTGTCCAAAATGTCGGCAATCAACCCGGTCTGAACCCGAGCCTGCCCCTCACCCTAACCCTCTCCCCGCCTGCGGGTAGAGGGGACCGTTGTGCGCCGCTTCGGCCTCAACGGATCCCAAGCGGACTCGTCCCCTCGCCCCGCTTTGCGGGGAGAGGGTTAGGGTGAGGGGCAAACCCCGGGGTACCGCCCGGTTCGAGGGGCTGACGCGCACCTATCGCACGGAGAATCTTGCCTTCAACCGCGTGACATCCTCGGCCGTAATCCCTTGCGGATCGGTGACCGCCATCCAGGCGTCGATGTAATGTTCCGGTGCGTAGACATGGCCGTAGCCCATTGGCGAGGTCGTCGCCAATGCCATGTCGGCAAGCAGCTGCAGCCCCGTGACGACGGGAAACCAGCTCAGCGCCGGCGAAACGTCGGGCCCCCGCGGAGGCGTCATCCAGTCCGGCTCCCGGTAGAAGGAATGAGGATCGAAAAAGGTCACCGGGTCGCTGGCATATTGCAGATAGACGATCCGCATCGCGCCCCAATGTGCGCCGGGAATATCCAGCGCATTCTCCTGGCTGGTGAAGCGGATGGCGGAGCTGTCGCGATAGCGCGGAAGCCAGGCGGTCGAGCCGGCGAGGCGGTCGGCCGTCACCGAACGCCAGAGCGTGCTAGGAAACGGCGGTCCGCTCCAGAGCGCGCCCTGGAAGGGATCGCTGATGACGTCGAAGAGATCGACCGATCCTTGCGAATTCATCGCGCCAAGGCTCAGACCGTGCAGGTAGAGCCTGGGCCGACGATCCTTCGGCAGCGTCGTCCAGTAGCCATAGACCGCGTCGAAGAGGGCGTCGGCCGCTTCGGCGCCGTATCCCGGCTCGACCAGCAGGGAGAGCCAGCTGGTGAGATAGGAATATTGCACGGCCACGCTCGCGACGTCGCCGTGAAGCAGATATTCGACCGTGTCGAGCGCCGCGGGGTCGATCCAGCCGGTGCCGGTCGGCACGACGACGATCAGCGACTTGCGCTCGAAGCCTCCGGCACGCTTCAGCTCCTCCAGGGCCAGCTTCGCCCGCTCCCGCGCGGTCTCGGCGGAATTCAGCCCGACATAGACGCGCACGGGGTCGGGAGCTGCAGCCCCGAAGAACGCCCCGATCTCGGCGCCGGTCGGGCCGGACGCGATGAACTGCCGCCCCTGCCGCCCGAGCTCGTCCCAGTGCACGAGCGACGCGCCGCTCCCCGTCCTGGCGGAGTCGGCAGGCGGTGCGATCTCGGGATCCATAAGTGCATCGAGTTGCTGGAAAGAACTGTCTGCGGCACGAAGCGCGAACTTGAAGATCACGCCGTTCGCAGCGGACCAGAACAGCGCGAGCGCCACGAGCCCGCCGAGAGCGTTAGCGATCGGCCGCGTGAGGAAATATTGCAGCCATCGGGAAAAGACGCGAAAGGTCAGCCGGAACAGCCGCGCCAGGAGGACCAGGACGATGAACATGAGCACGGCCATCAGACCCAGCTTGAGCGGCTCGGCGCTCTCGATGGGCTCGAGGCCCATGATGTGCCGCACTGTGTTTTGCCAATGCGCCGCCTGCCACAGGAATACGGCCGCGGCCGCTATCGAGACGATCGCAGCGGCGATCTTCAATGTTCGCGCGCGCCGCACCGTCGGCTCGGGGAGTTCGAAGAAGGACCAGAGCCAGCGCAGGGACACGCCGATCGCGTAGCCGGCCGCAAGCGAAAACCCGGAGATCGCGGCCTGAATGAGATAGGGCCTGGGTATCAGACTTGGCGTCAGCGAAACCGCAAAGAACAGAATGCCGACCAGGACGCCGCTTGTGGAAAACGAATGCAGGAAGGTGGAGATATGACGGTGCACCGGTCTTGGCAGGTCCGTCTGCTGAACGTGTTCCATGGCGGACTCCACTCGCGCGCTGGCGGCAATGTCGCTTTCCGCAGGCGCGCAGTCAACTCCCGCGAGCCTGCTGCAAAGGACAAACGTGCAGCAGAGACACTGTCGAGGATCTTTGCACCGGCAAGAGATTGCGGGCATCAAAACGATGTGATCGCAAATAGCAAGGATCGGACGCAGACGTTTGGTATATTTAAGCTGGTAGTAGAGTCTGCCTGCGCCAAGGAGAAAAACCCATGACCGCGCCGCACCCTTCCAAGACCCATATCGGCAACCACAAACTGCATCCCGAAACGCTGATGCTGAATTATGGTTACGACCCCGAGCTCTCGGAGGGTGCCGTCAAGCCGCCGATCTTTCTCACCTCGACTTTCGTCTTCCACTCCGCCGAGGAGGGCCGTGACTTCTTCGACTTCGTCTCCGGTCGGCGCGAACCGCCCGCCGGCGTGGGTGCCGGGCTCGTCTATTCCCGGTTCAATCACCCGAACAGCGAGATCGTCGAAGACCGGCTCGCCATTTTCGAACGAGCGGAAGCCGGCGCGCTCTTTTCCTCCGGCATGTCGGCGATCGCGACCACGCTTCTCGCTTTCGTGCGGCCGGGAGACTCCATCCTGCATTCGCAGCCGCTTTACGGCGGCACCGAAACGTTGCTGGCCAAGACCTTCCTCAATTTGGGTGTCTCCGCGGTCGGCTTTGCCGATGGTACGGACGAGGCGGCCGTCGATGCCGCGGCTGAAGAAGCGATGAGCAAGGGACGGGTCTCCGTGATCTTGATAGAGACGCCGGCCAACCCCACGAACAGCCTTGTCGACGTCGCGTTGATCCGCCGCATTGCCGAAAGGATCGGAGAAAGACAGGCGCATCGGCCGATCGTCGCCTGCGACAACACCCTGCTCGGCCCTGTCTTTCAGCACCCGATCGAACACGGGGCGGACCTTTCCCTTTATTCGCTGACCAAATATGTCGGCGGCCATTCCGACCTGATCGCCGGCGCCGTTCTCGGCTCCAAGGCGCTGATCAGGCAGGTGAAGGCCCTGCGCGGCTCGATCGGCACGCAGCTCGACCCGCATTCCTGCTGGATGATCGGGCGCTCGCTCGAAACCCTGTCGGTGCGTATGGAAAAGGCAAACGACAACGCCCGCATCGTCGCCGAATTCCTGCGCGACCATCCCAAGGTCGAGCGAATCCACTATCTTCCGTTCCACGACGCGGATACGCCGGTCGGCCGCGTATTCGCCACGCAATGCACCGGCGCGGGATCGACCTTTTCCTTCGACATCGCCGGTGGCCAGGAGGCGGCCTTCCGCTTCCTCAACGCGCTGCAGATCTTCAAGCTCGCCGTCAGCCTCGGCGGTACGGAATCGCTCGCGAGCCACCCGGCGGCGATGACGCATTCCGGCGTCCCGATCGAGGTGCGCGCCCGCATCGGCGTGCTCGAATCAACGATCCGCCTGTCGATCGGCATCGAGCATCCGGACGATCTCGTCGCTGACGTCGCGAACGCGCTGACGATGATCTAAGCGTCAGTGGCTTTAGCCCCTCGTCTGTCGCGGTATGGCAAGGGCTTGAACCTCATTCCTATGCTCGCCACCGGGATGAGGAAGGAAGCAACCGCTTCCGAATGTGATCGATTCTAATTGGTTGTGACCCGGGATGCGGAAGGAAAACCGCACGCAATTTCCTCATCCCGCTCTAAGACCTCGCCCGATGCGAAAGGACGTTGACAATGTTGCCGAACGGATCGCGCAGAAAGAACCGGCGCACGCCCCAGCTTTCGTCGGTGATATCGTAGACGATCTCCACACCGGCGGCCCCGGCGCGGTGATAGGTCTCGTCCACGTCATCCACCTCGATCGAGAGCGCCGGGACCGGCGTTCCCGATCCGCCTTCGGTAGCGAAGCTCACCTGCGGCATGGCGGAGCGGCCTGCCGCCGCAAAAGTCACGATCCAGCCGTGATCCATCACCACCTCCAGGCCAAGCAGGTCCGCATAGAACCGATGCGCCTGAAGCGGATCGGACACCTGAAGATTTGGCACGATGCGTCGTACTGTCATTTGTCCCTCCCGATTGTCCGCTCCGATAGCGCCAGCTTCACGAGCGAGGCCGCGGCCGCCCCCGCCGTCTCCATATAGCTCGGATCACGGTGGAGCAAAACGACGGCAAAGCTGCCGTCGAGGAGCAGCAGGACCTGCCGCGCGAGCGCTTCCGGCGCCACGATCCCTTCTGCCTCGCACGCCTGCCGGAGCCAGTCCTCGAATTTTTTCTTATGCGCGGCGCCGATACGGATCGCCGGGTGCCCCGGCATGCTGGCGAGTTCGGCGGAGGTTCGCAGGAAGCCGCAGCCCTTCCATTTCGGATGCCGGGCGGCGCGGGCAAGATTGACGAAGATGCCCTCGACTTTCGATGCCACGTCGCCCTCGGTTTCGCTGAACCATTTCTGGAAGAGCTTGAGGTTCGGCTGATCGCGCCCCTCGAGATAGGCGGCAATCAGGTCGTCCTTGCTTTTAAAGTGATAATAGAGCGTTCGCTTCGTTACGCCGGCCGCCTCGGCGACTGCGTCCACACCGACGGCGCGGATCCCTTCGGCATAGAACAGCCTGGAAGCGGCGGAAACGATGCGTTCGCGTGTGTTGGGTGCCGTCCTCATGAGTTATGTATACCGACTAGTGAATATACATTCCTGTGTCGCCGACTTAGCCTCCGCCCGTCAATACACAATGGGAGACAATTTATGTCCGATACGGTTCTTATCGAAATTTCGGCCGGCATCGCCCTCCTGACCCTCAACCGGCCCGAAAAGCTGAATGCGCTTAACTACGAACTGATCGATCGGCTTTTAGCCCTTCTCGACCGTGTCGAGATCGACGAGACGGTGCAGGCAGTTATTCTCACCGGGGCGGGCGATCGCGCCTTTTCCGCAGGCGGCGACATTCACGAATTTTCCGGCAGCGTGGCCGAGGGCGTGAACGCTGCCACCCGCGAATTTGTCCGGCGCGGGCAACAGCTCACGCACCGACTGGAGGCCTTTCCGAAGCCGGTGATCGCTGCCGTCAACGGTCTCGCCTATGGTGGCGGCTGCGAGGTGACCGAAGCGGTGCATCTCGCGATCGCGAGCGAACGGGCGCGCTTTGCCAAACCGGAAGTCAAGCTTGCCATGCCGCCGACATTCGGGGGCACGCAGAGACTGCCTCGCCTGGCAGGGCGAAAGCGCGCGCTTGAGCTGCTTTTGACCGGGGATGCGTTCTCGCCCCAACGCGCGCTGGACGTGGGGCTCGTCAATGCCGTCGTGCCGCATGAGCAACTGATCGCCTCGGCCCGAGCGCTTGCCCATCGCATCATCTGCCATTCCCCTCTTGCCACCGCCGCCATCATCACGGCCGTGACGCGCGGTCTCAACATGGCGATCGGAGAAGGTCTGCTTTGCGAAAGCGAGCAATTCGCACGCATGGTTCCGAGCCATGATCTCAAGGAAGGGCTTGCCGCCTGGAAAGAGCGGCGAGAGCCACGCTATGCCGGGCGATGATCCGGTTCTTTAAAGCGACCCGGTTCCGGACGGAAAATCGTTCCTCGCTTCTCCAGGTGTGCTCTAGATCCGGGCGAAGCCGAGCACGAAAAGGGCGAGCGCGCCTGTCGAAGCGACGGTGCGCACGTGGTTCCAGCGGACCCAGTCGGTCAGGTATCGCTGCTGCCAGAGTTCGGCCGCTGCCGGGCCGGCAGGGGCGGCGGCAAGCGCGTCGTTCAGCGGGACATTGACTGCGATGGTCACCGCGAGCGTGCCGAAAAGATAGACGAGCCCGCCGGCTGCCAGCAGATAACTCCCCTGCCCGCCCCAGATGAAGGCCATGACGAGGAGGATCAGGCCAAGCAGCGCCGTCCCCATGAAGGCGAAGAGGAACAGCGGATTCTGGATGACCACGTTGATGGCGTTCATCGCGGCGACCCCCTGATCCGGCGGGAGCCGCGACAGCGCCTGCATTATGCAGACCGAGAAGACGAAGAAGAGCCCGGCCATCAGACCGGATCCGATCGCGGCGGCAAAAGCCAGCGCAGGAACAAGGGCAATCATTGCGGCACTCCAGACGGGAACGAAGCCGCTGTGGGCCGCTTCCCTCGTTTCAGGCTCGAGGCAGCGTCGACGAAAGCCAGCCGCCGGCAAAGCCGGCCCTGCTCAACCCCTGGCTGAAGGCCGGAATGCTGCGCGTCAGTTCCCAAATCAGGCCGCTTCTCCAGTTCTCGATCATCATGACCACGAGCCCTTGGTCAAGCCCGACGATTCTATCGTCCACCCAGCCCTCGGGGCCGTCCCCCGGCAGGCTGGGATTGAAGCCGCCGGGAAGGCAGCCCTCTCTAACAAGCGCGGGATAATGCGACATCAGGTGAGCAAGGCTGCCGAGACAAGCGTCCGGTTCGAACGGCAGACCGGCGAGCGACGCCCATGGAACGAGCGTACCGTCATCGGCGCCGAATGGTGCGCCGCGTGCCTCGTAGCCGAGCAGTCTCTGCCGCCGCCCGTCGCGAAGCCGCAGCCAGCCCTTCGGCGCGTGGCAGGCGCTGAACCCCCAGAGATCTCTGCAGTAACCCGCGAAGCCATGAGGATTTTCCTCGGCATGGGCGCGCTGCAGCCTGATGGCCCGGCGGGAGTTTTCGAAATAGTCGCTGTCCCTTTCGCGCATCGGCCGGTCTCGAACGCCCCGAAAATCGATCCAGGCCTGCGGAAACAGGTGGACGAAGAGCGCGCCGGCATGGAGCTGCGCCACCCCATTGAGCGTGAGCCACTCATGCGTCGCGGTATAGGCGTCGTAGCTCTGCGGCACGATCGGCCGCGTCGGCGATCCCAGTGCAAGAACATATAGGAGCAGCGCCTCGCTGTAGCCCCGCCAGCGGTGCTTGAGGAAGCGTCCGGGCGGCCGCCAACCCATTGTGACGGTATCGCCGCCATTGAGCGCCCAGTTCCAGTCTGCCCTTTCGTAGAGAAACGCCGCCAGGCTCCTGATCTCCCTTTCCTGAGAGCCGGAGCCGGAAAAATAGGCGGCCGCGGTCAGGGCACCGGCCAGGAGTAAAGCGGTGTCGATCGTGGAGAGTTCGCTGCGCCAGGCGCGCTCTCCCGACCGCATATCGAGGAAATGATAGTAGAAGCCGCGATAGCCGGTTGCCCGCGCATCGCTCCCCTGCCGGCTCGTCGCGAAGAATGTGAGGGTGGACAGCACATGCCGGGCGGCCTCCGCCCGCCCGATCCAGCCGCGCTCGACCGCGACCGGATAGGCTGCCAGTCCGAAGCCCGTGGCAGCGATGCTCGAGGGAGAACCCTTGCGAGACGTATCGGCCACCAGACCTGTTGCCGTGTCGGAATGTCGAAGAAAGTAGCCGAATGCCCCGCGCTGCAGCCGGTCGACGCGCGCAATATCCGAGTTCCGCATGGAGTGAAACATGGTGGTCTAGTCTTCGATCACGTTGGTAACATTGCCGCGGTTCGCGCAGCCCTGCCGCGATCACTGAATATTGTAGGGCTGCGTCGCGCTGGCAGTCGCCGATTTCCAATCCTGTGGTACATTCATCGGATGACATCGGCCCGGAGGCCGAGGCCGGTTTTACGGCAATCGCGGCGCCCGGGATAGAGGGGCAGAACGCCCGACGCGTGATCCACGATGATTGGCTGATGCGATGTTAGGCACGATAGCATTGATCCTGGCTTTGAGCGGGAGCCCGATACAGTCGGCAGCCATGGCGGCCGACGTGGACGTGGAGCTGTTGCTGGCTGTCGACATGTCCGGTTCCATGGACATGGAGGAGGCGCGCGTGCAGCGCTCCGGCTATCTGCAGGCGCTCCGGCACCCGGATTTCATCGATGCCGTCCAGGGCGGGCTCCTCGGGCGGATCGCCATCGGTTATTTCGAATGGGCAGGGCTCGTGAACGAGGCCTCTGTCGTAAACTGGCAGGTGATCGAAAATGCTGCCGACGCAGAAGCCTTCGCCGCCAAGCTGGAGGCGCGGCCGATTGGGACGCGGCGCGGCACCTCGATCTCCAACGCGATCCTTTTCGGCACGAGCCTCATCGATTCGAACGCCTTTTCAGGCGCGCGACGGGTCATCGACGTCTCCGGCGACGGGCCCAACAATACCGGGCCGCCGGTCACGCCTGCCCGCAACGATGCCGTATCGCGCGGGATCATCATCAACGGACTTGCGATCCTCATCCGACCGTCGGTCTCGACCGGGCCGCTCGACCAGTATTACGCCGAATGTGTCATCGGCGGCCCCGGCTCCTTCGTCCTGCCCGTCCATGAGCCCGAGGATTTCGCGATCGCGATCCGCCAGAAGCTTATCCTCGAAGTAAGCGGCCTGACACCCGCACCGGCGCTCCGTCTGGCGGCCGGCGAAGCCGCGGCAGACTGCATGATAGGCGAGAAGCTGCGGCCGGGTTTTCTCGACAGAGTCTATCCGGAGCTGGATCGCTAGATGTGAGCTTTCGACAGTTCTCCGTTCGGGCGCGACCGAGGAGATGACAAGCACGGCGATGGAGGCAAAAACAGTAGCGCGCCGCGGGCTTCCCGCAGCGCGCTTTTCCCCGCCCGACCACAGATCGCCTCACCGTTTCGCTGAACAGCAAAGCGACCTAGATGTACGTCCGAGACGATCGCCTCTGATCCTCGCGGGAAGATTCGGGATACCCGCCGCGGCTTTATTGATCTCCTCATTCCCGTGCTCGTCACAGGAATCCAGCCAGCCCGAGTCATTGGGCTGGAAGAACTCCGCGCCGCAGACGCGGCGCTGCTGGATCTCTGTGACGAGCACAGAGATGAGGAGGAGAGACTGCAGTCCTCCCCGCGCTAACCGACGCGCTCGGCAATCTTGTCCGCGTCGCTCTTTGCGGCGCGAGCCCGCGACCGATGCTATTGCAACGAGTGAGTTCTGGCGTCGAAGCCCGCTGCCGCGATGACGAGTTCGCTGCGATCGCGCAACTCGTTGGCAACGGCCTGCAGCGCCATCTCGACGCAATATTCGACGGCCTGAGCGTCCAATGCGCGGGCGCTATCGCGAATATGGCTCAGCATTCTGGCGATGCTCGCAAGTTCCGTTTCAGTGTCCGTCAAGGACGAAGGATGATTACCCATTTGAACCCCCATTCCATGTTCCCTGACGGCGACTATAAACGAGTTCGGAATTTCCGCGCGTTGCACGAGCGTTGCACACGCGTTGATAGAGTGCCGCGCCGGATCTCGCCACATGCTTTGCCGGTCTGCTCCTTCAGAATGCGAGCGCTTTGGATAGCGCGCGCGGACCGAAACGGCGTGCTCTTTCACCGTCGGGGTTCTCAAGATCGGGGACGAAGATCTTGACGACCGCGAACGGCAGAGCGTCAGCCGACAGGCGAACCACAATTGCAGATTGCACGCCTGCATCCTTTAGATGATCGATGGTGTGGTGCAGCAGCGCGCCCAGTTCGCCGCCCGCACGCGGCGCCGCGGGCGCAGGCAGGCACGGGGCCGCGAGGAAGGCCTGGCGGGTCGAGTCCGGCAAAGGCCGGCTGAAGGTTTCGGGAAAGACGTCATCCCGAGCGCCGCTCATGAAGGTGAGCCGCGACTGCGCCGCTTCGGTCACCGCTCTGATCGCCGCGCGAACCGCAAAGACATGCGCCCCGCAGCCGCTTGTCACATCGACGAAACGACCATCGTCCCTGATGGCGATGTCGGAGGGACCGAGCAGTGCCAGAAAGCAGGGAATACCGATGTCGCTGGTAATGTCGAAAAGCCGGAGATCGAGACCCGCGGCTCTTATGCGCTCGACGAGACTGTTCAGCGCTGTATCGCCGAACCCCTCGGGAGCAACGCACTTTCGGTAACGTCTCTCCGGCCCTGACACGCCCCACAGGACATGGGCGTCGCGCTCGATGCGCTCCAGCAGCCCGTGCAATGTCGCTTCCTGGATGGAATTTCCCGATGCGAGCCCGTCCGACGACATCCAGAAACGCGAAGGCCGGGTACGGTCCAGCAGCGCCGCTGCGAGCGGCACGAGCACCTCGCGGCCGGAGATCAGGTCGGAACCGGGGGCCCATAGCAGTTCTTCGTCCGGACCGATGTCCTCCTGCCCGGCCGCAATCAGCCTCGGAAGGGGGTCCGTGGTCCGCCCGGACGCCCGCAGGACGCGCATCGTGGCCACTATGGTTTCGACCGCGGGTTCGCCGGCAAGAGCGCGCTCCAGCGCCTCCATCACGGCGGAAACCTTCGCCTGCGCATCCGTCAGCCCTTTGCCCTGTGCAACCACGATGGATCGCGCATTCGGCGTATAGGCGCACCAGACCGGGATCCCGGTCCTGTCGAGGCCCGTGTGCCTCGCGATGCGGGTTATGCCGAAACCGGAAAGCAGAGGCTTTACACGTTCGAAGGTCTCTTCCGGGCTCAGCACACGATCGGAATATTCATTGCGCAAGTCGGCCCACCCCGAAGTCAGGACCGGTCACCCGTCGAAATGACCCGAAAACACCTTGTCGGCGGAGGACACAGCCACTGCGAGGTCGACATTCTTGACGATCGTCCCCCCTTGTGCACGCAGCTTGTTCGCCGTGGCCAGCTCGCCCGACACCTGATCGAGCGGCCTGACGGTTCCGTTCCCCAGGTCCGCCAGCCACAGACCCGGCTCGCCGGGAATGCCTATCACAACAACTTTCGCCATATCGCTATCCCTCATCCTCAAAACCTCGCTTTTTTCAGCCCCTCACGATAGAGGTCCTTCTGCCATTGTTCCTTCATCGGAACGACGGCAAGCCACTTATCGACGTCGAATGTCGGATTGCTCTTCAACGCCCGCATCCGGTACGCCCGTGCTTTCTTCTGGTCGCCGAGCATCGCCCAGCTTGCCGCAAGCAGCCTGTCGCCGGGCGACTTGTCCTTCATCCTCTGAACGTAGCCGATCGCGTCCTCATAGTTTTCGAGGAAATAGCTGGCACCGGCAGCGCTCCAGAAATACGTGTCGGGCGCCAGCGGATTGAGCGAAAGCGCCTTGGCGAGCTTGTCGAGCGCCTCGCGCGGACGGGAGACATGAACGAGCGTGTCGGCGTGGCTGTAAAGCACGTCGGCATAATGGGGGCTCAGATTTTCGGCGAGATCCAGTGCCGCAAGGCTCTCGTCGAGATCACCCTGATAGAGCTTGACGACACCGAATTCGCGGTGTGCTCCGGGCAGGTCCTCATTGCTTTCGATCGCCCCCTTGGCGTGATGCTCCGCGACCGAAAGAAGTTCCCGGTCGCCGCGGGCAGTCAGGATCCACTCGATTGCATAGGTGCGCGCCATCCCGGAAAGCGCCGGAGCAAAATCCGGCTTGTGCTTGAGCGCAGTCCTGAAATCGCCACGTGCCCTGCGGATTTCGGGAAGACCCACGCTGGAGAGGTTTCGCAGGCCGGCGAGATAGGCGTAATAGGCCTCCGGATGGGCCAGATAGTCGATACGCGCGGCGCGGCCGGTCTCGACCTGCTCCGTCACCGCCCGGGCGACATGAAAGGCGATTTCCTGGCGTTGCTGCAGGAGACCGACCGGAGACATCGCAAACCGCTCCGCCCAGACGATCGCGTCGGACGGCAGAAAAATCAGTTGCGTGAAGAGCCCCTGGTCCGACATGCGGCAGTCGAGCGCATAGGTAACGCCATGCTTTTCCAGGAAGGCAGCCTTGTCCGCGGCATCTCGTATGCGCTCCGCCGTATACGGAGCAACGACGGACATCGATCGTTGCGCACATAGTCCGATGGTGATGTCCTCGACCACGGCCACGCTGACCGCGTGAAGCATCGGATCGCTGCCGAAGGCCGCGGGCGGAAGCAGCGCGACACGGGGTGCCGACGCAACCGGCGGAGCACTCGCCTCCCTTGCGGGCTCCCTGGCAAATGCACCCTGCTGCAGCCGGGCCCTGCCCGGCTGACCGCTCCCGATGACCAGACCCCCGCCGGTCATTCGCTCCAGGATCGCGCGCACGGCCGTATCCGCCGGATCGAGCTCGAGGAGGTGCATGCACGCGGTCCGCAGCAGCGACTTGTCGGCAAACCGCTCGTCGCCGCCGAGAAGCGCCGCGCGCAACAACTGCGTGAGCAGGCGCCGCTGTTCTCCGACCCAATCCGCATAGCGGCCCGGCGGCACATCCGCGCTTGCCAGAAACCCATCGCGCCAGAGCCGAAGCCCGGTGCGGAACGCCTCCTCCGAGCGCTCCAGCGCCTCGAAACAGTCGACGTCGCAGGTAATCTCCCCCAGCGTAACCTCGGTTTCCGTCGCGGTAATGAGCGGCCCCGTATCAGCAGCAAGGTGGCGCATGCGCCACAAGGTCGACCGCAGGTTCTTGAAAGCGACGCTCTTTTCCCGTTCGGGCCAGATCAGCGTTGCGAGCTTTTCGCGGGAAGCCGTTTTCTGCCCGGAGACGCAGAGATAGGCGAGTATCAGCGCCCCCCGCTCCGGACACGCCACGGCCACGCCGCCGGAATCGACCAGCCGCAATTCCCCGAATGCCTGCAGACGATAATGCGGCCGCGCCACGAGAACCTCAAATGGCTCGAACAGTGGAAGCGCCGCCGGCGACCGGCGAGACCGTCGACATCTCGTTCACCCAACCTTCTCCTGCCCTTTCGGGACGAACACCAAAGCAGACGCTGTAACCGTTCGCCGTCCCACGGCTCGTCGCTGGAGAAAGAAGACGGACGCCGAGCAGGCCCGCGATCTCTGCAGGCATCAGCCACCGATTGGCACAGTTCCTACCTCCGGATGTGCGGCGCGACGCCCGGAGCCATGCCTTCCCGTCCCGTTGTTCACTTCCCAGCCCGATGCGGCAACACATACAGCCCGAATGGGAAGATGCTTGAAAAGCCGGAACATGGCAACTCATCGCCGCTCATATCTGCAAAGGGCGCAACCCAGGACGGCGTCCGCGGAGCTTCCGCATCGTTGTTCGCCGGCCGTTTTCATGCTATCTTCAACGGGATCGATCGGAGGGTGCCGTAAACCCGCTGCAGATCGTTCGCCGGAGCGCGCTTGGCCCAAACAAGCGCGCTTTTTGCTGTCGCAATGCCAGCCGCGCCGTTACCGATCAACACAGCGCCGCGCGTCCTATCAGACGCGCAAGGGTAAACTGTAGCACTTTGATCTGCTGCATGTTTTTGTCCTTTAATCGGCTACAATCAAAGGAAACATGCAGTAGGCCGAGCCATGACGCAACAACATGAATGGCGGACTTCGGACGTCGTTGATCAGCTCATTGCGCTCGGGGTGAAGCCTGGAGGCGTTCTGCTCGTTCACTGTTCCTTTCGCAGCGTCCGGCCTGTCGAAGGCGGGCCGCTAGGCGTTATTGCCGCTCTGCGCGCCGCCATCGGTCCGGAGGGCACGCTCGTCATGCCATCATGGTCGGGCCTTGATGACGAGCCGTTCGACCCGGCGACGTCACCTGCAACATCCGACCTGGGAATAGTCGCCGACACGTTCTGGCGCCTGGAGAATGTAAAGCGCAGCGACCATCCGTTCGCGTTTGCGGCAGCGGGCCCGCTTGCCGCACGCATCACATCAGACGGTCTGCCCCTGCCCCCGCACGCTCCCGCAAGCCCGATAGGACGTGTCCACGAACTTGACGGTCAAGTACTCCTCCTCGGCGTCGGACACGATTCGGACACCACCTTGCACCTCGCCGAGCTGATGGCGAAGGTTCCCTATGGAGTGCCCAGACACTGTACGGTCCTCGATAACGGCAAGCCGATCCGCGTCGACTATCGCGAGAACGATCACTGCTGCCAGAACTTCAACCTCGCCGACACCTGGCTGAGGCGACAGGGCTTGCAGCGAGAAGGTCCGGTCGGCCATGCCCATGCTCGCCTGATCCGCTCCCGGGACATCGTGAGGATAGCCTCGGATCAACTGGCCCGCGACCCACTCGTCTTCCTGCATCCGATTGAGGCAGGATGCGACGAATGCGATGCGGCACGCCATTCGGCCGGCTGCGCTCGTGGCGGCAGCGCTACAGTGGGTTGATATTCCCCTTCGGGAAATTTCTCCATTGGCTTCAATGCAAAGTCTCGATATTTCCCGAGCGGGAAATTGATGACGAAAACACACTTCCGCTGTTTGCCTCCCTACCGAAGCGCCCGGAGCGTTTTTCTCATCGTGAATGCCGCCCATTTTTCGGCGGCCTGTTACCCGAGCCAGCGTCCTGTTGCGGCGCAGGCATTGGGCGTGTCACCTGCGAACGACTTCGCGCTTGATCGACTAGCCTTGACCTTTTTCGGCAATCAGCGTGCATTGCGGTCGTTGTAGAACTCCGTAGTCTGCAAAGCTAGATCGCTTGTACGGCACCTACGGAACATCGGCCATGTTTGACTTTGATCCGCTATATTCGACGCCTCAGATTGAGGCGATCGAACGCTTTATCGATAAGCACTACGCCTTGGGATCGCCGGTTTCCTGCCAATTGCTTCAACGTGGCTTGAATGACGTTTACCTGGCCAACGTGGCCGGCAGCGACCGTTATGTGTTTCGGCTTTCTCACCACCGGGCGCGCGGGCCGGCGAACGTCAAGAGCGAAACTGCATTTTTGACCCACCTCTCTAAATTGGGAGTGCCGGTCGCCGCGCCGATTCCGACACGCGATGGCAGGCTTTTCCTTCAAGGGCAGGCACCAGAGGGGGCTCGGGACGGTGTGCTTTTTCAAGCGATTGATGGTCGAGAAACACTTGCAACTGACATCGGTGATGCTTGGGCCAACGGAAAGACCCTTGCTCTACTGCATTCCGCGGCCGAGACATTCCCGGCTGACGGTACGCTGTATCAGCTTGATCTGGAACATTTACTGCATCGGCCTCTTGCCCAAATTCGCGATAGCGGAATTGTGGAAGAAGCGCCTGCCCTCTGCGACCTTGGACAGATTGCCGAGCGGACTGCGACGGCTATCAAGGCGTTCAGCAGCCTAACATGGACGTATTGCCACGGGGACTGCCACGGCTCCAATTCGCGTATCAATGGGGCTGGAGAGGCAGTATTTTTCGACTTCGATGATGGAGGTCCGGGATACCTTGCGTATGACTTGGCCGTTTTTCTGTGGGCACAGGTCTCTTTCGGCCGGTCGTTGACTCCTATGTGGGCTGCCTTCGTTGACGGATATCGGTCAATCCGCCCAATAACGCCTGACGACTTCGAAGCAGCTATTCGATTTGTAATTGTCCGTCACTTTTGGTTGATGGGTGAGTACGCGAGCCGCGCGCGAGAGTGGGGGAGCAACAGTGTCGGTTGGATAGCACGAGAGGTGACTTTTCTCAGAACGTGGGAAACCGAACGATTTGTCGGTCGTCTATTCTAAAGTCACCTTTCAACGTCCGCCAGCGACCGAGGAACGACCGCTTTGGGGGAACGGCTCCAACAGGTCGAAATTGGAGCGTACTCGGGGGCTAAAACACGTAAGAACCGTGAGTCCATGTGGACCGACGTTTTCTTCGAGGCGACGCCATCCGAATCCTTCGTAGAAGGAGCGCTTTTCCGGCAACGCGCAGAGATAGGCGATGTCATGGCCCAGATCGAACGCCGCCTGGGCTGCGCGGCCGACAAGAGCTCTGCCTACTCCCCTACCCCGATGTTCGGCCTCGACCCATACGGCAGCCACCCAAGGAGCGTACTGCGGGCGCTCTTCCAGGTCGCAGGAAATGATGAGCGTCGATCCTAGATAGTGCCCACCGTCATGGGCAACGAGGCCAAAGGGCAGCGCCTCGTCGTTCAGCATTTCCTGCATGTGGTCGGCTACGTGTTCCAGCGGATGGCCTGTTCCTTGCCACCAGGCCCTCCAAACCCGGTCCGCAACCGTCGCGCAGAAGGTAGGTTCATCACGAAGGTCCGAGATGGCGTAAAGCTGCCGCTGTGGTGGGGACATGATGGTCCTGAAGCTCTGGTTTGCTGATCGGTTAGCGAACTGGATTAAATTTTGAGTTGCAGTCTTACCTGGTATACGACTTACTGCAACCGGAGCAAACCGTATCGCAAATCAGAGGCTGAACAAGTGAAGGTCTTCTTCGATGTGGACGGCGTGCTGATCGACGGCTGGCATGCGGATGAAGCCCGTCGCAAGCCTTGGGACGCAACGATCGAGGCCGATCTCTGCGTCGACCGGAGCGCTTTCCAGCTCTTGTTCTTTGGCACGCCCGGTAACCGATCTGCCTCGCCGATGTTCGAATGTGTCACCGGACACCGTGACCTGAAGCAGGCGTTGGCGGCCATTCTTCCCCAAGCCGGCTACAATGGTTGCGTCGACGCTTTCGTCCGCTACTGGTTTGAGAAGGATTCGAGGATCAACTCGGAGGTGTTCAAGATTGTCCGTGAGCTCCGGGAGCGCGGCGGCGCGGAAACCTTCGTCGCGACCGGGCAGGAGCATCATCGAGCGGCCTACTTGTGGAACGAACTCGGTTTCGCCAGCCACTTCGATCGGCTCTTCTACAGCGCCGAACTCGGGGTTCCGAAGAAAGACATGCGCTTCTTTGAAGCGATCAACGGCGCGCTCGGGATCGAGCCGGGAGAGCGACCGCTGTTCTTCGACGACCAGCCGGAAATTGTCGAGCTAGCCAATCGCGCCGGGTGGGATGCGGTGACGTTCACTTCGGTGCTGGACGTGCAGCAACACCCGCGGCTCAGATATCTGTGGACGTAGCGCAATCGAGCAGAAAAATCGCGCGTTTCAATCAGGTGACCATGATGATCCCGGACCTCGATGCAGGTTGGGACTTCTACAGCACACTCGGCCTCAAGCCCATCGTCGACTCTCGGCCGCGGTATGTACGCTTCACCTGTCCGGACGGCGACAGCACTTTCTCCCTGCACCAGGGCGACATTGCTTGGGGCGGAAGCACTGATATTTCGAGTGCGAGAATCTATCAGGTCAACCGTCTGCTACGGCCTGTCTGACGACATCGGAAGGCTTCACGAAGCCGAGTATTTGACCGTTACGCCGCGCTGCCGAAAGTAGGCCTGCATTAGCTTCCTGCCGGAACGGTTGTTCTGCGCGATCCTAGCCGGATCAAAGACGGCCTCTTTCAACCCCTCCCGCGTCAACGCTGCCTTGAGAGTCGCGATATGCGCGTCGATGTCGGCGTTGTCCGCCTGGAGCGATTCATAAATGCGGTTTATTGCATCCGCGACGGTCGGTTCGCTCACCATTACACTCCTGTTGTTGTTTGGCTGGCGCTTACCACGTTTTTCGGCCTGACCCTAGTCTTAGTCTAAGTCCAGCCCGGAAGGGCACCGATGCCGCTGACGGCACTCGATTTCGGGGTTCAGATGACGAGGTCGTCGGCATAGACCGAACGTGCCCATTTGGGCAGGGTGGGGGCCGCCTGAAGAAGACGGCCCCTTGCAAATATCAGAACCTGCCGAGGCGGTTCATTGAGCCGTGAGTTGTCAAAGACCATACCTCGGTCGGCGCGAAGGACGGCTTGCCGGATGAGCGGCTGTCCGCGATCGTAGCGCGCCCGAACCTTCTCTTCCGGAACGTCATGGCCGCCTTCTAGGGTGCGTCCTCTGACGCGCGCTATCGACAGATCGGGACTGTCGACACCGACATGCATGACGATGACGGTGTAGCCATGCGTCCGAGCGTCTTCGATGATTTCCAGTTTCGAGGGGTGGGAGAAGACGGTCTCCGTTGCAAAGCTCTTGCCCGCGTCAAACATTTCCGCGCGACGGTCGCGCGCAATCTCGGCTGCCTTATAGGCCGCTTCCATGGAGGTGTCCTTGAGCTCCTCGCGCTGGATAATGTCGGCATTGATGAAAGGACCCGCGAAGCCTGGAGCAATGCGGGTCTGGTAGAGCGTCGACTTGCCAGCGCCATTTGGTCCGGCAAGCAGAACAAGGCTGGGCCTCATGCGGCCGCGTCATCTTTTGCGTAGATGAGGTTACCACCTGCATCCAGGCCAACGCCAAGACCCAACATTCTGCGCTGCGTGAAGAACGCCTGTTCATCCGCCGTGGGTTCAGCCATCTTGGTGGTGAACGCGTCCAGCCAGGCGGCTTCTTCTTCCTCTTTGAGCTCGGTCGTGTCGAGCCGGCCCTCGAGCGCCAGCTTGATCCGGCCGTAGTCGAAGGTTCCGGAATGTTCGATCGCCCGACCGATCTTCAGCCAATGGGTTATCTGCCCGGCAACAGACCGGCTCTGAAGATCGGCTTCCCGACGGACGAGTGCCATAATATCGTCAGCAAGTTTCACGGATTGAGCCATGGTTATCTCCTGCGTGACCATATAGGTAGCAAAATGCCACCTGAAAATCAAGGTGGGATTGGAGCTATGCCGCGACCGTTCCCGCTGACCTACCCGCTTAAGGAAGATCATTCGCGAACGTCTGAGCCAGTTTCCTGAACAATGACCGCAAAGGGCCGAAAGCTGTCCATCTCCCGGCTCACAACTGGCAGCAGCAATGCGGGTGACTTCGGCCGCACGGAGTGTAAGTTTGCACGCATCCACCACCACGAGGAGAGCGCCAATGCCCCGTTTTCTAGCCGTGTACACCATGAAGCCCGAAGACCTCGCCTCTTTCCGCAAATTGCCCAAGGCCGAGCAGGACGCGGTCGATGCCATCGGCCTGGAACAGTGGAAGGCGTGGGAGGACAGAAACGCCGCATCCATCCTTGATCGTGGTGGCATGGTGGGCAAGACGACGCGCGTAACCAAGAACGGCATCGCCGATGCCGTAAACCCCTTCTGCGGCTACATTGTCGTCGAGGCGGAAAACATCGAGGCCGCGGCGCGGCTGTTCCAGGACCACCCGCATATTACAGTCTTTCCGGGAGATGGCGTAGACATCATGCCCTTTCTGACCTGAACTCCTTCGGGCATCATTCAAGCGATCTGGTGCTCCAAACGGAACCGCGTTGCCCATTCTTGGTTGGTGGCGTCGGCGAGCTTTTCGACACCGGGTGCGATGCCGTTTGCGGCCTCGCACTCCAATCCCAGTCGGCTCAATACTTTGCGCAGGCTCCCCAGGGGATCGGCTGAAAGCGCCTCATATGTGATCCGAAAGGGTTCAATTCCTTGCATTTCGAACCAGTCGGTCCAAGCGCGATCATAAGCCCCAAATCTCTCGTACCAGGTTCGGATTTCATTGAAGTTGTAAACAGGTGCGCTCGGCGGCGCGGTTCGTTCCAACTCCGTTCCATCCGGCGCTGCATGCCACAACCCGGTTTGCTCGGCCTTTACCAGTGAGACAGCCTGCTCAACCTTGTCGAGCCGAGTGAGATGCAGAAAGAGTGTCCGTCCGAAGGCCGCTTCAATTCGTTGCAAATCACTGGAACGTTCCGGGTGCTGGACTGCCAGTTTCTGGACGAAGAAATCAAAGCTATGTCTTTGGAGACGCAGGCCAAACATGCCTGTTTCGAGGCTTCCTTTGGCGATCGCCGCCCGAAATATCTTGGCCAGAATATCGGCCTCGGGCATTGAGGCGTCTGCAGCCAGCTCGAAATAGGCCAGCCATTCGGCAATCGAGGGGCGATGAAAGTAGGACCCGGGGTTCCCCGAGATGCCCGTCGCCGCCAATAACTTGCACAAGAGCGTACTGCCGCTGCGCGGAGAAGTGCAGATCACGTAGGAGTCGAATTTCGGCATGGCTGCTCTTCGGAGAAAGGAATCCTGACGCGTTTCGAGCCTTAATCGCCACGTGTTGCAAGTGCGTGAACTTTTGGCTCAGCGCATGCCAACGCCGATGAGCCCGCCCCCAACTTCTATTCGATAACGGGTGCCAAATGGAGTTCTCTCCGTTTTTAAAATGTCGCGGCGATGGACCGTCACCTCCTCACCACGATTTCTTCGCTTGCGCGGTAGGTCTCCAGCTGCCGCTCAACGTCCGTGAGCTTTGTTTGCGGTGGAACCAGATCGAGGGGCCGCATCATGTCGTCGATCGGGTCGCCTGTAGAAAGCCTGATAGTCGTCCCGGAAAATGAGTATGACCACAGGTCGTTTTTCTCCTCTAGTTCCGAGAACAATTCCTCGATTGTGCCCCCTGGCTTGTAGAACGTTGTCGGGCCTCCGACTTCCGGCGAGAACAGGCACCAGACGAACCGATCGCCATCCTGATTCTTTGCAATTGGCAGGTAGGCGACCCAGGTTGCGGCAGTGCCCTGCATAACCTTACGCACACCGAAAGCTATGGTCTCTTCGCCGTTCTCCATCAGTTGCGAGCCCTCGATGAACTCGTTGAGAACAGAAAGGGCATTCGCAAACCCGCCGGCACTGCTCCGGCGCTGTAGATGGTAATACTTGTTGACGCACCCGTTTAGGATCATCGAGCGCGTGAAGCCGTAGCCCTTCCGGATTTGGTACGAGTAATCCGTGTATTTGATGCCCAGCACCCGCACGGCATCAACATCGTCGGCCATAAACATCTCGTCTCGCCCAGGTGCGAGCAAACGGGGCAATTCGGCTGGAACAATGTAGAGACGGTGAGCGAGAGCGACCAGCCGCGCGATTCCGAGAACTGCGGCGCGATAGGCGTCCTGAACCAGTTCCGCCTCGTAGTTGCCGTCCGGGACGGCAAGATATGGCGCGTGAAATCCGAGGCGCGCATCCTTCTCCAAAGAGCGGGACGGGTTCTGGCTGGGTAGCGGCTCATCCTCCCCCACAGGTGTCGGGTCTTTCGGGAGGTCAACGCCTCCGAGAAACGCGATTGCGCAGGCCGAGTAGCAAGCGTCCGCCGACCTGACAATTGTCGCAAGACCAAGGCGACGAAAAGTGATCGCGAGATCGATGCCTTCGTGGAATTCGCCCCCTGAGCTGTTCAGGGCGATAACAATCCGCCGCCAGGGGTCCTGCTGATAGGAAACTTCGGCCTTGCGCAGAGCCGCCGCCACCCGAACGCTGTCCCCCTCGACAATATCGCCCTCCAGCCGGAACCTGGCCTCGGGTCCGATCTGTCCGTCCTTGATCCCCTCGAATGCAACTTCCGCAGCGCGGGTCATCGACGCAAGGGCGAGCGCCGAGACCATTGCGGCGCAGAGGGTCAGAGGGCGAAGCATTATTTCGCGATCCCCGGGCAAAGCTCCTGGAAAATGCTCAGCGCGGTGGGATATCCCGAAGCGAATGAACCATCCAGGATTTTTCCGGAAGCCACATCGCGGACGATGTAATCCGCCATCAGGGCGGACGACGTCGCCTTTCCTTCAAAGGCATAGGCTTGGACATAGACATCTGTCCACGTCCGCTTCTTGCAGTTGGCGGTGACTCTGTCGCGGACCTTCACCCCCGCCATCGTTCGCTTGACGCAGGCCATCGAATAGTCCTCCGAATATTCGACACAGAAGACCTTCGCATCTTTCGGCGTGTGCTTGATCATGATGACGGCCTTCGACGTGCCTATCCCGGATCTGGATACCGTCGTGACGTGCATGCCGGCACGGGAGCCGTAGTAGATGGAGTGATCATCCCCCGCCTGCGCCGGAAATGAAGCGACCGCCATCGTCGCCGCCAAAGGCATCAGGACGCGCATGAGGCGAACTAGCGGTGCATCAGGGCCAAAATCCATAAAAGTGCCTCCCAATGCTTGCCATCTTCGACCTCGATGCGGTCACAAACGAATACTCGTAAAAATTGCGACAAAAGTCAATATGGTGTGATTGGTTGTAATTGATCTGGGCGTTCGAGTCCCCCACATTTCAAGGAAGTCAAAGACTTACAAGAAAGACAACTTATTAAATCAGCTGAAGAATTGCACGCCAGGTAAGATTTGGTGGGCCCGGAGGGACTCGAACCCCCAACCAAGCGGTTATGAGCCGCCGGCTCTAACCATTGAGCTACAGGCCCTGCCGTCGCCGGCGGTTGCGGACCAATGGCAGTCCGCTGTGCAGGCTCTAGCGTAAAACCTTTTTGCCGACAAGCCATTGCCGCAATAGCTACACAATCGGTAAGCATGGAATCGAGGATAAACAACCGGAGAGAAACGTCCATGTTTTCTACACGCATTGCCCGTACCGTTCATGTCGCCGCAATTGCAGCCGCCTTGACGGGCGCCTTCGTGGCCGCGGCGGCGGCGCAGGAGAGCACCACCGCCGGCAAGGGGGATGGAAAAGGCCGTCCGGACGGTATCAGGGGCCGTCAGGCGGTGATCAAGGTCTCCGGCGAAGGCCGTTCGACGAGCGCTCCGGATATGGCGATCCTGCAGCTCAGCGTCGTCAAGGACGCCAAGACCGCGCGCGAAGCGCTCGATGCCAACAACAAGGCGATGGCGGACGTGCTCTCGGCATTGAAGCAGGCGGGAATCGCCGAGCGCGACCTGCAGACGAGCGGCTTCTCGATCAATCCGCAATATCACTATCCGCCGAACAATGACGGCGGTAATCGGCCGCCGGAACTGGTGGGCTATCAAGTCGTCAACGGCGTCGGCGTGCGCGTGCGGGATCTGGGGCAGCTCGGCGAGATCCTCGACAAGTCCGTGACGCTCGGCGTCAATCAGGGCGGCGGGATCGAGTTCACCAACGACAAGCCGGATGCCGTGATCACGGAAGCCCGCAAGGCCGCGGTCGCCGACGCCATCAACAAGGCCAAGGTTCTGGCGGAGGCGGCGGGCGTCTCGCTCGGACGCGTGATCGAGATCGCGGAGCAGCCCTCCCGGCCCGAGCCGATCCCCGTGGTCCGCAGCATGGCCAAGGAATTTGCCGCCGCGGATTCGGTTCCGATGGCGACCGGCGAGAATGCTTATAACGTCACCGTGAACGTGACGTTCGCCGTCAACCAGTAACGGGGCCTGAAGCGCAAAGCAAAGAGCCCCCACGCCAGGGCGTGAGGGCTCCATTTCCGTCGGCCGGGGGAGACGAGACGGAAATCCGCGGATTTACCAGCGGCCGATGATCGGGCACCCGCGGGCGTTGGCGAAAACGATCGCCTGGCGGTAGCCGTGACGGCGGCCCTCGACGACGACGCGGCGACCCGTCACATCCGCAACATAGGCGCGGCGAAGGCCACGGTCGCGTGCCTTCTCGACGGCGAGGCCGGGTGCACAGCGGCCGCGACGCTCGCGGCGGTCGTAGTGCCGGCGGTCGCGCCAGTCGTCGTGGCGGTCATAGTCGCGGTAGTGGACGCCGCCGCCCGGACCCAATTCCAGGGTAAGCGACTGGGCCGAGGCCGTGGAAACCAGACCGGTCAATCCGATCACGGCAGCGACGGCGGCGTTAACGAGGAACTTTTTCATTGCTTTTCTCCGGTGTGACGAAGCGGTTCTGGTTGACGATTGAGGCAAACATAGGCCAGCCAAACTGAACGGCACCGGAACCCTCCGTTCATGCAGTATTCAGATTGATCACGCCCCTGGCGCGCTACGAAGCGTTTCAACCCCGCTGTGCTTTCCGACAGGCTAGGTTATTGATCTGGCCGGTTAAAAGCACTTCGAGAAAATATTTGTAAGGTTCCGTCCGGAGGTGCGTCGGGCCAAACGGTCAGAGCATTTCAGTGTTTCCGTGAAACAGTGAAACGCTCCAACCACGGCACGGTCGGGCTCAGCCCGCCAGCTCCCGCTCGAAGAAGCGGATATTGCGATAGTGGCTGAGGCGCGCAATGAGATCGTCCTCGATTTCGAAGACGAAGACGCTCGCAATGGAATAGGCCTGACCGGAGGCTTCGGGAAAGCCGGCCATCGTCTCGCGATAGGTGCCGCGCGCGGTCATATCCGCCGCCACCCGCTCTCCGGCGGCGTCTCGCATCAACACGATGTCGCCGAAGCTCTCGTCGAAATGGCGGAAATAATTCATCATCCAGCTCCTGAGCGCGCCGGCGCCGAGGGTTCGCTCTCCGGTAAGCGAGTCGAACGCGACGTCCTCGCCGACGAGGCGCGAAAGCGTGTCGAAGTCGCGGTCGTTCAGGGCTTCGATGAAACGGCTGGCTATCGTCTGGGCGTCTGTCATTCTCTCCTCCGCATTAGCCCCCGCTTCACTCTACCGCAGTCAGCCGCCGAGATGCAGGACGATCTCGCGGCGGTGCGGCCGGTCACGGTGCTCGAAGAGATAAAGCCCCTGCCAGGTTCCAAGCGCCAGGCGTCCCTTCATGACGGGAATGCCGAGCGAAACCTGCGTGAGTGCCGCCTTGATATGGGCCGGCATGTCGTCCGGCCCCTCCATGGTGTGGACGATCCAGCTCATCGAGGGATCGGAGGACGGCGGCACCAGCCGGTGGAAGAAGGCATGGAGGTCACGCTTCACATCCGGATCGGCGTTTTCCTGGATGATCAGCGAAGCGGAAGTGTGGCGCACGAAAACCGTCAGCAATCCTTCGTCCACGCCGGACGCACGCACGAAGTCGGCAGCCTCGGCCGTGAACTCGTAGAGCCCCTGCCCGTTCGTAGACATGGCGATGACGGTCTGCGCCATTCTCCCCTCCACCTGCTTGCGGGCGCTGCTGTGGCCCCGCGTGTCCAGGGACTTACGGCGCCTGCCTGGCGTCCGGTTCGCTCCATGCTGCACGGGATCGTACAGCAGGCCGCAACCGATCCTATAATTCGAGAAAAGCCTCGAACCCGCCATAGATCATGCGTTTTCCATCGAAGATGGACTTCCATTCGTCGCCCTGGAGTCTCGGATCCGCCATCACCTTGGCGACGATTGCGTCCCGGTCCTGACGCGACCGGTAGACGATCCACGAGAAGACGACGGTCTCGTCGTCCTTTGCCTGAACCGCGCGCGGGAATGATGTGAGTTCGCCATAGGGCACGTCGTCTGCGAGGCATTCGACGTAATTGAGCGCGCCATGCTCCTTCCACACCGCGCCTGCCGCGCTCGCCAGCTTCTTGTAGGCCTCTATGTTGGCCGTCGGTACTGCAACGAGAAAACCGTCCACATACGCCATTTTCGTCTCCTCCACTTTTTGAAAGACATCACAAGGACGATGGAAGAGCGCAGGTTCCGACAGGGGGACGACATTTTGATGGCTGCCGCCCTCCGCCCGCGTCACGAGCCGCAGCCGCGCAGCTGGCGCGCGTAGTTCGCGGCCATGCCGGATGCTCTCTTTGCGCCGGCCTTTGCCGTATCGCTCCAGTTGCCGCGGGCATAGCCGCTGTGGCCGTGATAGTAGGCGATATAGAGCCTGTAGGTGTCGTTGAGGGCGATGCCGTTCCGCTGGTGGCTCTGATTGTGATACCAGCCGATAAAGCGGATCGCGTCGCCGAAATCCGAGCGGCGCGCGGTCCATCGGCCCGTCTCGGCCTGGTAGCGCGCCCACGTGCCGTCAAGCGCCTGCGAATAGCCGTAGGCCGAAGAGACCCTTGTCCACGGGATGAAGCCGAGGAGCTTCGTCCGCGGCGGCCTGGCATTATGGCGGAAGCCGGACTCCGCGTAGATCGTCGCCATCAGCACCGGGACGGGCACCCCATATTCGCGCTCTGCCGCGTAGGCAGCCCGGCGCCAATTGTTGAAAAGACCATCTCGCTGCTCGAAAACCGCACAGGCGTTCCGGGTCTCTCTCGGCACCGTTCCGCAGCCGGCCAGCAACAGGAGGACGACGACAAAAACCCAACGCATCGCGGAACCTCTCGTTTGCGAGAGGTTGATAAGACGTAAATCTTAAGGATCGGTTTTTACGCGTGCGCGAAGGTGGGCTGCTCCTTTCCTCGGGTTTAACCCGAGGACTGACCATCGTCCCCGCAAGCGGGGACGATGAGATTTGCCTGACCGAATCGCCGCAAGTCCATTCGCCCCGCCTGCGGCGGAAAAATGCCGGCAGATGTGGGCGATCCGGAAGCGCTCTGTCAGAGCGTACCGATCAGTTCGCGATAGGCGGCCTCCGGGAAGGCCTTCAGCGTACGCGTACGGACATTGCCGTTCATGCCGAGCGTGATAGCGAACCGAGCCGCAACCGCATCGTCAGGCGCTTCGCAGATCGCAACCATGTCATATTCGCCCATGGTCAGGTAGAAGTCCTTGAAGGAACCGCCCATTTCCTCGAGCTGCTTCCTTGCCGCATCGAGCCGCTTCGGCGACTCGCGCACGTTCCTGATACCCAGCTCGGTCCAATTGAGAAGCAGAACGTAGGTCGTCATCTCACACCTCCCGCAAAGCATCCCGCCTTCGGCCGAAGGCGCCCAAGATGCCCTGTTTCTGAAAAATGCCGGAGCGCATTCGCGCATTCCTGTGCGGCCTCGGGACGCCATATTCCCGGCGATGGGAAGGAGCGACCTAGTCTGCCGCAAGGCGCAAAGTATAAAGCAATTCGAGAAAACGGCGTACGGTTTGTTTTGCGCCGGTAGTAGAGCCGAAATGAAAAAGCCGGGCACTCGGCCCGGCTTCGTTATTTCGTGAAAGGTCCTGGGATCAGCTGTCCAGGAACGAGCGCAACTTGCGCGACCGGCTCGGATGCTTGAGCTTGCGCAGCGCCTTGGCTTCGATCTGCCGGATGCGTTCGCGGGTGACCGAGAACTGCTGGCCGACTTCCTCCAGCGTATGGTCGGTGTTCATGCCGATGCCGAAACGCATGCGCAGCACGCGCTCTTCGCGGGGCGTGAGCGAGGCGAGCACGCGCGTGGTCGTCTCGCGGAGATTCGCCTGAATGGCCGCGTCAATCGGCAACAGCGCGTTCTTGTCCTCGATGAAATCGCCGAGATGCGAATCTTCCTCGTCGCCGACCGGCGTTTCGAGCGAGATCGGCTCCTTAGCGATCTTCAGAACCTTGCGCACCTTTTCGAGCGGCATGGCGAGCTTTTCCGCCAGTTCCTCGGGCGTCGGCTCGCGGCCGATCTCGTGCAGCATCTGGCGCGAGGTGCGGACGATCTTGTTGATCGTCTCGATCATGTGCACCGGAATGCGGATCGTGCGGGCCTGGTCGGCGATCGAACGGGTGATCGCCTGCCGGATCCACCAAGTCGCATAGGTCGAGAACTTGTAGCCGCGGCGATACTCGAACTTGTCGACCGCCTTCATGAGACCGATGTTGCCTTCCTGGATCAGATCGAGGAACTGCAGACCGCGGTTCGTATACTTCTTGGCGATCGAGATCACCAGACGGAGGTTCGCCTCGACCATCTCCTTCTTGGCGATACGCGCTTCACGTTCGCCCTTCTGCACCATGGAGACGATACGGCGGAACTCGGCGATGGAAATGCCGGTCTCCGTCGCAAGGTTCTGGATCTCCTGGCGGATGTCGCGGATCGTCTGGTTCTCGGCCCTGGCAAACTCCTTCCAGCCCTTGCCGGCGAGATTGCTGATCGACTTCATCCAGTTCGGATCGAGCTCGGCGCCGGAATACTGCTCCAGGAACGCCTCACGCTTGACGCCATAGGATTCGGCCAGACGCAGGAGGCGGCCCTCGTTCTGCGTCAGGCGCTTGGAGATGTCGTAGAGCTGCTCGACCAGAGCGTCGATGCGGTTCTGGTTGAGCGACAGCGACTTCACGGCCTTGATCAGCTCGTCCTTCAGCTCCTTGTAGCGGCGCTCCTGCGCCGGCGACAGAGTGCCGGTCGCGGCAAGGCGCGCTTCCACCTGCTGGTCCTGCAGCTTGCGGAGCTTCTTGTACGTTTCGGCAATGACGTCCAGCGTCTCCATCACCTGCGGACGCAGTTCCGCTTCCATCGCCGCGAGCGAGAGGTTCGACTCGTCGTCGTCCTCCTCCTCTTCTTCGGACGGCTGGCCTTCGCCGCCGACATTGGTGATGTCGTCGTCGTTCGCCGCAGATCGGGTCTTGCGTACCTTTTCCTTCTCTTCCGCCGCCTTGCGGTCGGCTTCGATCTTTTCCGGGCTCTGGAACTGCGGTGCAGCCTTTGCCTCGGGGCCGGAATAGGTCGTCTCGAGATCGATGATCTCTCGCAGCAGCGTCTGGCCCTCGTTCAGCTCGTCGCGCCAGATGATCAACGCCTGGAAGGTAAGCGGGCTCTCACAGAGCCCGGCAATCATCGTCTCGCGGCCGGCCTCGATACGCTTGGCGATGGCGATTTCGCCTTCGCGCGAGAGAAGCTCCACGGACCCCATTTCGCGCAGATACATGCGCACCGGATCGTCGGTACGATCGGTCGGCTCCTTCTTCTTGCTGGCTGCAAGCGCGGTGCCGCTAGCGGGCGCGAGTTCGCCGCCTTCGCTTTCGCCCTCGTCCGCGCCGTCATCGTCGTCGCTGGCGGCAGCCTCCTCGGCTTCCTCGTCCTCGATGACGTTGATGCCCATGTCGGAAAGCATGGACATCGTGTCTTCGATCTGCTCGGAAGTCACTTCCTCGGAGGGCAGAACGGAGTTGAGCTCGTCCATGGTCACATAGCCGCGCTTCTTGGCGGCCTTGATCATCTTCTTGACAGCGTCGTCGGAAAGATCGAGAAGCGGACCGTCCGGTGCACCTTCACGTTCAACGTCGGCTTCTTCGTTTTCTTTGACTTTTGTTGCCATTTATTCGTCGCTTTCCTTGTCGCAACCGGCCGGCGCCCGGTAATCAATGCCACTCGGAGGTCCGGGCACGCCGCGTACCCGCCACCGATTATTTCCCCTGACGTAACGGGATGATATTTAATTCCTGATTAACCACGACAGCGATCGCGGTGAACGGGCAAGCTTCGACAGTCCTGCCACTGAAACGTCCCTGGCATGATTTCCTATCCGCCGTACCATGTCGCCATTTCTGCTTGAAATGGTGATTCCCAGAATTTTTCATCCCGTCAAGCGTTTCCGGCGAAAAACCGCGTAAATCGGCAAAAAACGCTCGTGGACGGGATTTTGCGCTGTTTATCAGCTTTCGCTCAACATGTAGGAGCGCCCCAAAGAAAGACAAGGGTTGCGCGGTTTTTCCGGAAGAATGCCTACGGCAATCGATCGCGACTGCGGCTCCGTCTACCAGTCCATCACCACCTTGCCGGAATTGCCCGAGCGCATCGCCTCGAAGCCCTCGCGAAAATCGTCGATGCCGATCCGGTGGGTGATTATCGGCGAGAGGTCGAGCCCGCCCTGGACGAAGGCGATCATCTTGTACCAGGTCTCGAACATTTCGCGGCCATAGATGCCCTTGAGGTTGAGCATCTTGAAGATGACCTTGTTCCAGTCGATCTCGAAGCCCGCCGGCGCAATGCCGAGGATCGCAATCTTGCCGCCATTGTTCATCTTGTCGATCATGTCGCGGAAGGCAGGCGCGGCACCCGACATTTCCAATCCCACATCGAAGCCTTCCGTCATGCCGATCACCCGCATGACGTCGGCAAGATTTTCCTTCGACGCGTCGACGACGTGGTCGATGCCGAGCCTGCGCGCGAGATCGAGACGAACGGGGTTGATGTCGGTAATCACCACCTTGCGGGCACCGCAACGCTTGGCCACCATCGCCCCCATGATACCGATCGGCCCGGCACCGGTGACCAGAACGTCCTCGCCGACCAGATCGAAGGAGAGCGCCGTATGCACGGCGTTGCCGAAGGGATCGAAGATTGCGGCGATCTCGTCCGGCACGTCGTCGGGGATCGACACGACATTATACTCAGGAAGGCAGACGAACTCGGCGAAGGAGCCGGGGCGGTTGACGCCGACGCCGAGCGTGTTGCGGCAGAGATGCCCCCTGCCCGCGCGGCAATTGCGGCATTTGCCGCAGACGATGTGACCTTCTCCGGAAACCCGCTCGCCGACATGATGCTTGCTGACGGCCGGCCCGACCTCGACGACCTCGCCCATGAACTCGTGTCCGACGACCATCGGCACCGGGATCGTCTTCTCGGCCCATTGATCCCAGTTCCAGATGTGGACGTCGGTGCCGCAGATTGCCGATTTCCTGACGCGGATCAGGACGTCGTTCGGCCCGACTTCCGGCACCGGCACGCGCTCCATCCAGAGCCCCACCTCCGGCTTCGTCTTGACGAGTGCCTTCATCATGTTGGTCATCGCTCGATCCTCGCCTGTGCCAATCAGATCACGCCAAGTTCGCGGCCCACCTCCTCGAAAACCGCGATGGCGCGGCGGACATCCGCCTCGCTGTGCGCGGCGGACATCTGCGTGCGGATGCGGGCCCGCCCTTTCGGCACCACCGGAAAGGAGAAGCCGACGACGTAGACGCCCTTCTTCAGCATGCGCGCCCCCATCTCCTGTGCGAGCGCCGCATCTCCAAGCATGACGGGAATGATCGGATGGCCCTCGCCGGCAAGCGTGAAGCCGAGGCTGGACATCTCGCTGCGGAAGAGCGCCGCGTTTGCGTAAAGGCGGCTGCGCAGAGCGTCCCCATTTTCGATCAGCTCGAAAACCTTGAGAGAGGCGGCCGCGATGACCGGCGCGAGCGTATTGGAAAAGAGATAGGGCCGCGAGCGCTGGCGCAACCACTCGACGACATCGGCCTTCGCCGACGTATACCCGCCCGAAGCGCCACCTAGCGCCTTGCCGAGCGTGCCGGTAATGATATCGACCCGTCCTTCGACGCCGCAATGTTCCGCGGAGCCGCGCCCATGCTTGCCGACGAAGCCGACGGCATGGCTGTCGTCCACCATGACCATCGCGCCGTATTTCTCGGCGAGATCGCAGACGCCCCGCAGATTGGCGATGATGCCGTCCATCGAGAAGACGCCGTCGGTGGCGATCATCTTGAAACGGCTGCCTTCCGCCTTCTTCAGCTCTTCTTCCAGTGCTGCCATATCGTTGTTGGCATAGCGGAAGCGCCTGGCCTTGGAGAGGCGCACGCCATCGATGATCGAGGCATGGTTCAGCGCATCGGAGATGATCGCGTCGTCCTCGCCGAGCAGCGTCTCGAACAAACCGCCATTCGCGTCGAAACAGGAGGAATAGAGAATCGTGTCCTCCATGCCGAGGAAGGAGGATATGCGCGCTTCGAGCTCCTTGTGCTCCTCCTGCGTGCCGCAGATGAAACGCACCGAGGCCATGCCGTAGCCGTAACGGTCGAGCGCGCTTTTCGCGGCTTCCGCAAGCTCCTCGCTGTCGGCGAGACCGAGATAGTTGTTGGCGCAGAAATTCAGGACACGCTCGCCGGAAGCGACTTCGATCTCGCCGGACTGCTTGGAGGTGATGACACGCTCGGACTTATAGAGCCCGGCCTGCCTGAGGTTTTCGAGTTCCGAACGGAGATGGGAGAGGAAAGCCGTGGTCATGGGCTGCGTGCTCGCGATCAAAGGACATCACCGCCTAGAGGACTAACACGATGGCACCGCTCATGGAATTTGTTTCGACGCCACGCGCCGCGAGTCTCCTTCGCCCCGCTTGCGGGGAGAAGGTCGCGACAGCGGGATGGGGGCGCGGATGATCATTCGACATTAGCCCTCGAACGCCTCGATCACAGCGAGAAAGGCTTCGCCATATCTCTCCCGCTTGCTCTCGCCGATGCCGGGAACGTCAAGCAGCTCGTCGAAATCGCGCGGACGCCGCTTGGCAAGCGCAATCAGGGTCGTATCCGGAAAGACGACATAAGGCGGCACATCCATCTCGCGGGCGAGAGACAGGCGCTCGGACCGGAGCCGCTCGAACAGTTCGAGATCGGATCCAGCGAGGTCCGATCGATCGCTGGTCGGCTTCGACCCGCGTGCGGTTTTGGCCCTGCCGGAACTCGGACGGTCCTTGCGGAAGAGCACCTGCCGTTCGCGGCGAAAGACGCTGCGGGCCTCAGGCTCGAGCTTCAACGCTCCGAAGGCGCCATGATCCACGGAGATCAGCCCTGCGGCGAGCAGTTGCCGGAAGATCGATTGCCAGGTGCGCGCCGGCAGGTCCTTGCCGGCCCCGAAGACCGGCATGTCGACATGGCCGAAGCGCTCCGTCTTCTCGTTCACGCTGCCCGTAAGCACATCGATCAGATGGCCGGTTCCGAAGCGCTCTCCGGTCCGGTAGACGGCGGCAAGCGCCTTGATCGCCGCTTCCGTGCCGTCCCAGGTCTCGACCGGCTTCAGGCAGGTGTCGCAATGACCGCAGCCGCCAGGATGAGTCTCGCCGAAATGCGCGAGGATGGCTTGGCGCCGGCAGCCTGCCGTCTCGCAAATGGCAAGCAGCGAATTGAGTTTCGCCCGCTCGATGCGTTTGATTTCCTCGGGCGCTCCGCCCTCGTCGATCATCCGCCGGCGCTGGATGACGTCGGCCATGCCATAGGCCATCCACACTTCAGAAGGCAGACCATCGCGACCCGCCCTCCCCGTCTCCTGGTAGTAGGCCTCGACCGAACCCGGGAGATCGAGATGGGCGACGTAGCGAACATCCGGCTTGTCGATCCCCATGCCGAAGGCGACGGTTGCGACGAGACACAGCTTCTCCTCCTTGAGGAAAGCATCCTGGTGCGCGTCGCGCAACGCCCGGTCCATGCCGGCATGATAGGGAAGTGCACGGATGCCCTGCGCATCGAGCCATTCCGCCGTATCCTCGACCTTCGCGCGCGACAGGCAATAGACGATGCCGCTTGCATCCTTGAAGCGCGATAGGAAGCGCAGCAATTGCTGGCGAGGCTGATCGCGTTCCACGATCTCATAGGCGATATTCGGACGGTCGAAGCTGGAGGTGAAAACGCGCGCCCCGCCGAGTGCCAGCCGCTCGATCATATCGTCGCGCGTGTGGGGATCCGCGGTGGCGGTAAGCGCGATGCGCGGCACACCGGGAAAGCGCTCGGCGAGGCAGCCGAGGCCGCGATATTCCGGGCGGAAGTCATGTCCCCATTGCGATACGCAATGGGCCTCGTCGATCGCGAAAAGGGCGATATCGGCATCGGCGATCATTTCGGCGAAGCCATCGGTGACGGCGCGCTCCGGCGTCACGTAGAGGAGATCGAGTTCGTCCCTCGAAAGTGCACGACGGACCGCAATCGCCTCGTCCCGCGTCAATGAAGAATTGAGTGCCGCGGCCCGGATGCCGAGCTGCTTCAGCGCTTCGACCTGATCGCGCATCAGGGCGATCAGCGGCGAAACGACGATGCCGACACCCCGGCGGCAGAGCGCCGGGATCTGGAAGCAGAGCGATTTTCCCGCCCCCGTCGGAAAGAGCACGACGGCATCGCCACCGGCAACCACATGGTCGACGACCGCCTGCTGCTGGCCGCGGAAGGTGGAGTAACCGTAGACACGCTTCAGGAGATCGAGGGGATTGCTGACGCCTTCCGTTTCGAACAGGCGGGCGGTGTTGTGACTGTCGGGCATGGAATCGCTTTCGTCGGGAGCAGGCAGTATGGAGTCGCGGCAGGGCGAAGGCAAACCCGCTCGGGCCGCTGCCCAGCCTGCCCGTCGTGAGAGTATCGGCTACCGCGCCGCCGGCCCCTTGACGCGGCCGGAAAGCACGCCGAAGCCTTCGATGATCGCTTCGAGCTTGTCCATCCGGTGAAGCTCGAGCTGCACCTCCTCCATGGCGCGCACGAGCCGCTGACCCTGCTCCACATCTTCGGAGGCCGTGGCTTCCGCGATCTCGCGCTCGAGTTCCCGCTTCTGCCAGAGCAGCGCCTTCGTCCGCCGATGAAGCGTCAGGGCCTGGAGATAACCTTCGCGTGCATCCTCCGGCGCCGCCGCCGCCGTCGCGGTCCAGAGCCGCGCATAGCGCACCTGCTGGTCCAGAGCGCCGATCAGCGCCGAGAAACCCTCCGCATCGAGCTGCTCCATGAGAGTTTCCCGCGTCAGCCGCAATCCGTTCGCCGCCGCAGCGTTCAGAACCGCAGCCCAGCAGCGCTGCAGATCACGGTGGTCGAACTCGATCGTGGCAATCTCGTCATACTCGTCGAACAGCAATTGCGGATGATTGACGATCGTCAATGCAAGCACGCTCTCGCGAAGTACCGGCGGGCGAAGCGAGCCGCCGGCCTTCAGCATCTGATTGAGTTTGGAACTGCCGGCAGTCCCAGCCTCCACGGCCGCGCCCATGACCGGGTTGGGAGCCGGCGACCAGCCCCTGCCACCCTGCCTGCCCGCCTGCCTCCCGCCCCGCTCGAACGGCCGCCTTTCGCCTCTGAACGGCGCGCTCCCCTGGAGAAACGCATTCAGGCGGTCGCGCATGTCCTGCCCATAGTGGCGGCGCACGCTCTCGTCGGCGATGACCGAGGTCACCTGCCGCAGCCGCGCTTCGAGTTCGGCGCGCTTTTCCGGCGTGTCGAAATCGCCGCCCTGCACCTCGCGCTGCCAGACCATGTCGGCTAGCGAGCGGGCATTGGCGAGCACCTTGTCGAAGGGCTCGCGTCCGTCATGACGCACCACATCGTCCGGGTCCTTGCCCTCCGGCAACAGGGCAAAGCGCACGGACCGACCCGGCTTCAAATGTGGCAGCGCGAGATCGACCGCCCGATGGGCGGCGCGGACGCCGGCGCCGTCGCCGTCGAAGCAGAGCACCGGTTGGGTCGTCATCTTCCATAAGAGTTCGAGCTGATTTTCGGTGAGCGCCGTGCCGAGCGGCGCAACGGCATTTTCTATCCCCGCCTGATGAAGCGCGATCACGTCCATATAGCCTTCGACGGCAATGATCGTGCCTGCCCCATCGGCCCCCTGAGAGGCCCGCCGGGCGCGGGCGAAATTGAAGAGCACATTGCCCTTGTGAAAGAGCTCGGTCTCGTTGGAGTTCAGGTATTTGGCCGGAGCGTCCGGCGACATGGCGCGCCCGCCGAAGGCGATCACCTTTTCTCGCGCGGACGGGATCGGGAACATGATCCTGTCGCGGAAGCGGTCGTAGGAGACCGGAATGCCGTCGCCGTGCACGACGAGGCCACAGGCCTCGATCTGCTCCTTGCCGATCCCCTTGCCGGCGAGAAACTCCTTCAGCGCATTGCGGCTGTCGGGCGCAAATCCGAGACGGAACGTCTCGATCGTGCGGCCGGTCAGCCCGCGCTCGCGCAGATAGGCGCGCGCCTTGGCCCCGTTCGCCGTCTGAAGCTGATCCTGAAAAAACTGCGTCGCCAGTTCCATGACGTCGAGAAGACTCGTACGTTCCCGCTCGCGCTGCTCGGCCTGCGGGTCCGGCTGCGGCATCGGGACGCCCGCCAAATCGGCGATCTGCTGCACGGCTTCGGGAAAACTCAGGCCCTCGAGCTCGGTCAGGAAGCGGAAATGATCGCCGGAAACGCCGCAGCCGAAGCAATGATAGCGGCCCTTGCGATCCTCGCAGTGGAAGCTCGGGGATTTCTCGCCGTGGAACGGGCAACAGGCCCAATAATCGCCGCGCGAAACATTGGTCTTGCGCCGGTCCCAGGTGACGCGCTTGCCGATCACGTCCGAAATGGGGACGCGGTCGCGTATCTCGTCGAGAAAGGACGGTGAAAAGCGCATGGTTACCTCTAATGCATGTCGCCCGAGCCGTGCGGCGGCTTCGGGCAACGACATGCATGCAAACTCCATATAAGCGGCATGGCCGAAGGAAGCCACAGGTAGCCCGCACCTTGCCCGCTATTCACAGGCAAGCGCTCAAGCCAAGGAGGTAAAGCTTGTCGGCCGGCGCGGCGCGGGTCGTTTGCGGTCCGCGCCCCCAAGGAAGGCGCGCCCGCCGAAGCGGGCGCTGCGGCTTACTTCAGGAGGTCCTTGACCACCCCGGAGGCCTTGCCGAAGTCCATCTTGCCCGGGTAGCGCTCTTTCAGGGCATTCATGCACTTGCCCATGTCGCGCAGCCCATGCGCGCCGATTTCCGCGACGGTCTTGGCGCAGACTTCCTTGACCTTCTCCTCGGAAAGCTGCTCCGGCAGGAACTGGTTGATAATGGCGATTTCCTGCCGCTCCTGCTCGGCAAGCTCCGGCCGGCCGCCCTGGTCGTAGACGCGGGCCGATTCCTCGCGCTGCTTGATCATCTTCGCAAGGATCTGCAGGATCTCGTCGTCGCCGACCGGGTCCTTGCCGTGGCCGCGATTGGCGATGTCGCGGTCCTTGATCGCGGCCTGGATGAGCCGGACGGTCGAGATGCGCCGGGTATCCTTGGCCTTGAGGGCTTCTTTCAGTGCATTGGCGAAATGCTCGCGCATGTCTTAACTCCATGTCGAAACCGACCCCAGGGCTTTATCTGCGGGGCCGGTTCGATGCGTGCTTTTGTCATCGTCTTAAACCAGTGCGGCAGGCACAATCAAACGTCTTTGGCAACCGATTGAATTATGAGGCATTTTATTTCCAGACAATTCACAGCGGCTGGTTGACCTTGCCGGAGCCTTTGGCTATTTTCCGGCACCTGCACGTACATCGGCATGAACTTTCTCCCGCGGGGTTTCCGCGCGCCATGCCGCATGCGATCTGAAATGGCCCTGAACCGACCGGCTTTCAAGCCTCGCTTTCGGCCACAACGGGATAGAGACGATGACCGCGACACCCGCATGGACAATCCAGAAACCCACTGCCCTGCTCGTTCTGGCCGACGGCACGGTGATCGAAGGCAAGGGCATCGGCGCGACCGGAAAGGTTCAGGCCGAGGTCTGCTTCAACACGGCGTTGACCGGGTACCAGGAAATCCTGACCGATCCCTCCTATCTCGGCCAGATCGTCACGTTCACCTTCCCGCATATCGGCAATATCGGCGCCAATGACGAGGACATCGAGGACCTGACACCTGCCGCCCGCCACGGCGCCGTCGGCGTCATCTTCAAGGCCGACATCACCGAGCCTTCCAACTACCGCGCCGCCAAGCACCTCGATGCCTGGCTGAAGGCGCGCGGCATCATCGGGCTCTGCGGCATCGACACGCGGGCGCTGACGGCCTGGATCCGCGAAAACGGCATGCCTAACGCAGTCATCGCCCACGACCCGTCAGGCGTCTTCGACGTCGAGGCGCTAAAGGCTGAGGCAAAGGCCTGGAGCGGCCTCGAGGGCCTCGATCTCGCCAAGGTCGCCACTTCCGGCCAGTCCTATCGCTGGAACGAGAAGCCCTGGGTCTGGAACGAGGGCTACTCGACGCTGGGCGAGACCGACGCCGCCTATCACATCGTGGCTCTCGACTACGGCGTCAAGCGCAACATCCTCCGCCTCTTCGCCGGCCTGAACTGCCGAGTCACCGTCCTCCCGGCTCAGACGAGCGCCGAGGAAGTCCTGGCGCTCAAGCCGGACGGCATCTTCCTGTCGAACGGCCCGGGCGACCCGGCCGCGACGGGCGAATATGCCGTGCCGGTCATTCAGGACCTTCTCAAGACGGATATCCCGGTCTTCGGCATATGCCTCGGCCACCAGATGCTGGCGCTGGCGCTCGGTGCCAAGACCGAGAAGATGCACCAGGGACACCACGGCGCCAACCATCCGGTCAAGGATCACACCACCGGCAAGGTCGAGATCGTTTCGATGAACCACGGCTTCGCGGTCGATGCGAACTCGCTTCCGCAAGGCGTTGAACAGACTCACATCTCGCTCTTCGACGGCACCAATTGCGGCCTGCGCGTCGACGGCAGGCCGGTCTTCTCCGTCCAGCACCACCCGGAAGCTTCGCCAGGCCCGCAGGACAGCCATTACCTCTTCCGCCGCTTCCTGAATCTCATTCGCGAGAAGAAAGGCGAACCGGCACTCGCCGAGCGCTGAGTTCTTCTTGCATCAGCCGTCGCCGAGACGCCCGGCGATGAAATCGACCGTTGCCCGCACGGAGGGAAGCTGGCCGCGCCGGTGCGGCATCAAGATCGTCGTCATCACTTTGCCGGCGGTCCACTCCGGAAGAATGCGGACAAGCGTGCCGTTTTCGATCTCCTGCTGACAAAGCTTGCCAGGCAAGGTGGTGATGCCGAGACCCGCGAGCGCAGCTTCGCGCAGGACGCGGGATTCGTCGGCCACGAAACGCGGCCTCGGCGAAACCGACACGGTCGACCCATCGGCGCGCTCCATCACCCAGCCTTCGGACGCCAGCGACGTGAGCAGCCCATCATGATGATCGAGATCCTCCGGGCGTTCGGGAGTGCCGTTCCCTTGCAAATAGAGCGGTGAGGCGACGATCAGCTTAGCCTGGAATCCGACGCGGCGCTGGACGAGGCCGGAATCCGGCAGCGGTGCGAAATGGTCTCGCACGGCAAGATCGAAGCCTTCCTGGATGACGTCGACGAAACGGTCCGTCGCATGCAGCGTCACGCGCAGCTTCGGATAGGCAAGTGCGAGTTGCGGCAGGAGCGGCGCCAGCGATAGCTGCGCGGTCGGCACCGAAGCCGTGATCCTCACCGTGCCGCTCGGTTCGGCAAGTCTGCCCCTGACGACATTCTCCGCCGCTTCCGCCTCGATCATCATCGCCGCCGCGTGGCGGTAAAAATCCTTGCCGGATTCGGTTACCGCGAAATGACGCGACGTGCGGTTGATCAACCGGACGCCGAGATCCTTTTCGAGTTCGGCCACGCGCTTGCTGAGCGTCGATTTCGGCAGGTTCAACGCGCGCGCGGCGGGCGCGAACCCCCCGTGGTCCACGACGTGAACGAAGAACGTGAAGTCGTTGAGATTGGCCATGGCTTTCCATCATCCACAAACATGGACGATAGGTCCACGCAGAGCCATCTAGCATAAGTTCGTCCACGAGTGCATCTGTTCGTCATCATTGTTGAACCGAAAGGAAACGGACATGGGCAACTATCAGGGAAAGAAGGCGATCGTCATCGGCGGGACCCACGGCATGGGCCTGGCGACCGTGAGACGTCTCGTCGAGGGCGGCGCCGAGGTACTGCTCACGGGCCGCAACGCGAGCAACATCGCCCGCATCAGGGAGGAGTTCGGCCCGCGCGTGCATGCACTGCGCTCGGACATTGCCGATCTCAACGAAATCGCCGTGCTCGGTGCGGCCGCCGGTCAGACGCTCGGAGCAATCGATCTCCTGCACATCAATGCCGGCGTCTCGGAACTGGAGCCCTTCGATCAGGTGAGCGAGGCCTCCTATGACCGCCAGTTTGCCGTCAACACCAAGGGCGCCTTCTTCACCGTGCAGCGGCTGACGCCTCTGATCCGCGAAGGCGGATCGATCGTCTTTACCTCCTCCGTCGCCGACGAGGGCGGCCATCCGGGCATGAGCGTCTACAGCGCGAGCAAGGCGGCACTCGTCTCCTTCGCATCCGTGCTCGCCGCCGAGCTTCTGCCGCGCGGCATCCGGGTCAACAGCGTCAGCCCCGGCTTCATCGATACGCCGACCAAGGGCGTCGCCGGCATCACCGAAGCAGAGCGCGCCGAGTTCAAGACGCTCGGCGACAACATCACGCCGATGAAGCGCAACGGCACCGCGGATGAAGTGGCACGCGCCGTGCTCTTCCTCGCCTTCGAGGCGACCTTCACGACCGGGGCGAAACTCGCCGTCGACGGCGGCCTGGGCCAGAAACTCTCGACCGCCGCCTGAATGATTTCGAGAAAGGAACGATCAATGAGCAGCATTTCAATTCTTGGGCTGGGTGCCATGGGTACGGCGCTTGCACGAACGCTTCTCGAGAACGGCCATACCGTTACGGTCTGGAACCGGACGCGATCGCGCGCCGAGCCGCTTACCAGTGCCGGTGCGAAGATCGCGGCAAGCCCGGCCGAAGCAATTGCGGCGAGCGAACTCACCATCCTCTGCCTCGTCGATTACCCCGCCGCACGCGCAGTCCTGGAACAGGCGCAGGAGGCGCTTGCCGGCCGTGACCTCCTCAACCTGACCAACGGCACACCGGGCGACGCCAGGGAACTCGGCACGTGGCTGGCGGCAAGGGGAGCGATCTATCTCGACGGGGGGATCATGGCGATCCCGCCGATGATTGGCGGGGCCGGCGCCTTGATCCTTTACAGCGGCTCGCGTGCGCTATTCGACCGGCACAGTTCAGCCCTCGAGGCCCTTGCCGAAAGCCGTCACCTTGGTGAGGACGAGGGTTTGGCTTCGCTCTACGACATAGCGCTGTTATCAGGCATGTACGGGCTCTTCTCGGGGTTCCTGCACGCGAGCGCGCTGGTGACCAGCGCCGGAGGGAAGGCCGTCGACTTCCTGCCGCTGCTCCTGCCCTGGATCGAGGCGATGAGCGGTACCCTGCCCGACCTCGCCGGCAAGATCGATAGCGGCATGCACGGCCGCGATGTCGTCTCCAACATCGCCATGCAGAAGATCGCGCTCGACAACATCGTGAGGGCAAGCGAAGAACAGGGCGTCGCCTCCGATTTCATGCAACCCATGTTGCGGCTGGCGGGCGAGCGCGTCGACAGTGGGGGCCACGGCGACGACATCTCCGCCGTCGTCGAAGTGATCCGGAAGCGAAAATGATTCTGTTTCAATGGGGTAAGACTGCTGCTTGAATCGGACCGGCAGATCGCTGAATCAAGCTCTGAACATGAAAAAGCCCGCCGTTGATGAAGCGGGCTTTTTCATGTGGGTCTGCAGGAAAATTATCTGCAGGCGGCGCAGAAGCGCTGGATGCGGCGGCAGGCCTCTTCCAGCTGCGCCTCGGAGGTCGCGTAGGAGATGCGGAAGTTCGGGCCCAGGCCGAAGGCCGAGCCGTGGACCACAGCCACGCCTTCCGTTTCCAAAAGCTCGGAGACGAAATCCTCGTCCGTTTCGATGACCTTGCCCGAAGGCGCGGTCTTGCCGATCAGCCCGGCGCAGGACGGATAGACGTAGAAGGCGCCTTCCGGCGTCGGGCAGGAAATTCCCTTGGCCTGGTTCAGCATCGAGACGACGAGATCGCGGCGGCCCTGGAAGATCTCCTTGTTGCGACCGATGAAGTCCTGCGGGCCGTTGAGCGCCTCGACGGCAGCCCACTGCGCGATCGAGGCGGCGCCCGAAGTCTGCTGGCCCTGGATCATGTCCATCGCCTTGATGAGATGAAGCGGCCCGGCCGCGTAGCCGATGCGCCAGCCGGTCATCGCATAGGCCTTGGACACGCCGTTCATCGTCAGCGTGCGCTCGTAGAGGCCGGGCTCGACTTCGACCGGGGTCGCGAATTTGAAGTCGCCATAGGTCAGGTGCTCGTACATGTCGTCCGTCAGAACCCAGACATGCGGATGCTTCATGAGGACGTCCGTGAGCGCCTTGAGCTCCTCATGCGAATAGGCCGCACCCGAGGGGTTGGACGGCGAGTTGAAGACGAACCACTTGGTCTTCGGCGTGATCGCGCGGTCGAGGTCCTCGGCCTTGAGCTTGAAATTGTTCTCCTGCTGGGTCGAGACGAAGACCGGTGTGCCGCCGCACAGCGCCACCATTTCCGGATAGGAGACCCAGTACGGTGCCGGAATCACGACTTCGTCGCCCGGGTTGAGCGTCGCCATGAAGGCGTTGAAGAGAATCTGCTTTCCGCCGGTGCCGACGATCGTCTGCGCCGCGGTGTAGTCGAGATTGTTCTCGCGCTTGAACTTCTTCGCGATGGCTTCGCGCAGTTCCGGAATGCCGGAGACCGGCGTGTACTTCGTCTCGCCGCGATCGATCGCGGCGATTGCGGCCTTCTTGATGTTGTCAGGCGTGTCGAAGTCCGGCTCCCCTGCGCCGAGGCCGATGACATCGCGGCCTTTCGCTTTCAACTCGCGGGCTTTCTGCGAAACAGCGATGGTGGCGGAAGGCTTTACACGGGAAAGGGCATCGGCAAGGAAGGCCATGGTGTGTTTCCTGATCGTTTCGAGACGGCGTGAGGCGCTACGGGGCGGAAAACCGGGGGTTCCATTCAACCCTGAAGGGCTCTAGGTCTATGTCGAAAGACGCCCGGTCTTGCAAGCGCTTCACGCGAAAAACGGCCGCAAGGCAGCGCAAAATGCGTGACCATGACAAAGTTTCATGGGTGCGATCAAAGCAATCGATCGAAAGTGGATGACCCCATGCGGCCGAGCGGCTGCCGATGCACATCGGTCGATGCACCTTCGCCCGGAAACTCCGGCGTTTTTTCGCGGCCGAGACGTGCCTTTTTTTCGCCACAACAACTGTCTCAGCGCGCCGCAATTCCGTCCCGCAAGAGCCGATTTCCAAGCGCCAATTCGCGATGCGGATGCATCGGCATCTTGGGGGTATGCTATGTTTCTCGATGATGAAGTCGCCGCTTCGCGCACCCGCCGCAACGAGGCACGCTGGGGTTTCTATATCGCGCTCGCCGCACTTGCGGCCTGCATCGTGATGGTCCTCGGATTGATGACGCAGGTGACTACGCAAGCCGGCATCGGGCAGCAGCCCACGACGGCCCATCTCCAGTCCGAGGCCGGGCGCCATGGCTGACAACGATAACGGGTCGCAGCCGAGCGCCGACCTCTTCGCACGACTGTCGGCGATCCAGACGATCGTCGTGGCGATTGTCGCCCTTTTCGCCCTTGCCGGCCTGATGCTCGTCGGCAAAGGCTTCTACGTGAAGGCCAAAGACGAGGTCGCGCAGTACCTGCTGCAGAGAAACTTCGGAGCACGACACCGGCCCGCGACAGAACGCGAACCGCCGACGCGCCTTGAGGCGATCCGAGAAGCGCCGGGACCGCTCACCACAGGGTCGGTGCGATAAAGCCGTTTTGATCCGATTTGACTTGAAGGCCGGTGCGTGCCGCCCCAGTTTGTGCGTTGCTCGCGCGTTCGGACCTCCGACACGGCACGATGCATTTCCGCAGACGGACCGGAGGAATGCAATGCGGCACACGCGCTGGAATGCTGGCGGCCCAAGGGACATCGCAACAGTATTTCCGTTCCCGATGGCGGCTGCAGTCTCGCTCTTTTTCGCCTTCGCCTCGTCCCCTGCCGCTGCGCAGGAGACGCGGGAATTTCCCACGCAGACAGGAACCGTTCTCGTCGAGACGCTTGCCTCGGGACTGGAGCATCCCTGGGCGGTCGAAGCCATGCCCGACGGGGCATTGATCGTCACCGAACGACCGGGCCGGCTGCGCATCCTGCGCGACGGCAAGCTGTCGGCGGCGATCAAGGGGGTACCCACAGCGGCCGCACACGGCCAGGGCGGTCTTCTGGACGTCGCCCTCGATCGGCAATTCGAAACGAACAGGACGCTCTATCTCACTCTTTCCGTCCGCGGTAATGGTGGCTACGGCACCGTCCTCGTGCGGGCGGCCCTTTCGCAGGACGAGCAGAGCCTGACGGAAGTGAAGGAGATCTTCCGGATGAACAAGTTCACCCGGAAGGGGCAGCACTTCGGCTCGCGCATCGCCATCGACAAGGACGGCAGCCTGTTCTTCGGCATCGGTGATCGGGGCGAAGGCGAACGCGCCCAGGACTCGCGCGACCACGCCGGCTCGATCCTCCACATCAACGCCGACGGCAGCATTCCTGCCTCCAATCCCTATCGCGGCGGCACCGGCGGCCTGGCCGAAATCTGGTCCATAGGGCACCGCAACCCTCAAGGGATCACCTTCGATCCCGAAGACGGCGAGCTCTTGACCGTCGAGCACGGCGCGCGCGGGGGCGACGAGGTGAACAACCCGCAACCCGGCAGAAACTACGGCTGGCCGGTGATCACCTTCGGCAAGGATTATTCCGGCGTGGAGATCGGCGAAGGCACCGCAAAGGAAGGCCTTGAGCAGCCGCTCTTCTATTGGGATCCATCGATCGCGCCCGGCGCGATCGCCGTCTACCGCGGCAGCATGTTTCCGGAGTGGAACGGCGACCTTTTGATCGCGGCACTGAAATACCGGTTGCTCGCCCGCCTCGACCGCGACGAGACCGGCGCCGTCACCAACGAGGAACGGCTGTTCGACGGCGAATTCGGCCGCATCCGCGACGTCATCGTCGCTTCCGACGGGGCACTGATCATGGTCACCGACGAGGAGGACGGCGCAGTGCTCAGGGTCTCCAAAGCTCCGACGCAATGAGCCCGCCGCGGAACGGCTGCCCGGCCTGACGGCAACACGGGGCGGCTTGCCCGGAAAAAACGCAACTGATAGAGCGAGATCGCAATCACCTGAGCAGCATGGCTTCGGAGTGATTCTCAAAGTCGCGGAATATGGCGCGAAGATCGCGCGCCTCCCGTGAGCAGGACACGACCCGGAGCCAAGCGGTGACTCGCATTCAAGCCAATCTATTCCTCTTGTTCTCCGGTGCAATCTGGGGTGCTGGCTTCGTGGCGCAGTCGACGGCGATGGACGCGATCGGACCGCTCTGGTTCATCGGCCTGCGCTTTGCGATCGCGACACTCGTGGCACTGCCCTTGGCGCTTCTTGAAAAGAGGCAGGCCGCTACGCGCATGCCGCGCAATGCCATGCGCAACTTCGTCTTCGTCGGACTGGCGCTTTTCGGCGGAGCCGTCACGCAACAATACGGCCTGCTCACCACCACCGTCACCAATTCCGGCTTCCTGACCGGCCTCTACGTGGTATTCGTGCCGGTACTGACTGTCGTCTTCCTGCGCCGCCGGCCGCACTGGGTCATCTGGCCGGCCGCCCTGCTCGCGGCATTCGGCATCTTTCTCCTGAGCGGCGGCGCTCTCTCGGCGCTGACCGGCGGAGACATGCTGACGATCGTCTGCGCCCTGTTCTGGGCGGTTCAGCTGATGTTGGTCGGCTTGTTCGCTCCGGCCACGGGCCGGCCGATGCTCCTGTCGATGACGCAGTTCGCCGTCTGCGCCGTTGCAGGCTGCGCACTGGCCAGCCTGTTCGAGCCGCTGAGCCTCGATGCGATCAACGGCGCCCTCCCGCAGATCCTCTACGCCGGCGTCTTTTCAAGCGGCATCGCGTTCATCTGCCAGGTCGTCGGCCAACGCTATACGACTGCGCCCCAGGCTGCCATTTTCCTCTCGAGCGAAGCGCTCTTCGCCGCCCTGTTCGGGGTGCTGCTGCTTGGAGAGACCATCACTCCGGTCGGCTACGTCGGCTGCGCCGTCATCTTCCTGGCGATGCTTGCGGTCGAGCTCGTGCCGGAGCTGACGAAGAAACGTCGCGAGGCCGCGCAAGCTGCTGTCTGAACGGCAGCTTGCGATGGCCGTTCCGTGCAATTTCTCCGCGCGCGCCGCTTCCGGCTTAATACTACTAATACTCTCCGAAACCCCTCAATTTTGCTTGGAACGGCAAATTGCGCTTCAGCCGGCAATATATCCTGCAGTTTTTCTGTAGACCCGTAGGCTATGGTCCCTCGCACCCGTGCGCTGCGTGAACGACGAGCGATATCAGGCGCTTGCACCCTGAAACCCGGCTGCACAAAGTTGCGGCATACCCACGAGCGACGGAATTTGGCGCAAATGATCCCGCCGCGCCGCGATCTTTGGTCGAAAAGCTTTGAATTCAACAGCTTGCGATGCTTTTTGAATAGGTGAGTCAAAACGACCAACTGACCTATTTTTGAGCAATGAGAAGACGCAATACCTCGTCAGAAAAGTTTTGCTTGCCAATTCAAAATAAACCCATCACTCTTACTGTGTTCGGGCAATCTGCGAACACGGGAAGATCTTGAATAAAAGCGGGCCGGAGACGCAACCCACTCCGGGCGGCCAACGGGGGGAGGCTGTTATTCCTTCCTGCGGCTGGTCGCGATAACCAGGACCCTTTCCTCAATTGTCGAGAACTGCCCCCACGCCCATATCGGGCAAAACTGCAATGCTGCCCGCAATGCGGGTGGAGAGAAAAGGACCTGACGCATGGCCGAGACTGGCACTGTAAAATTCTTCAACACAGACAAGGGCTTTGGCTTCATCAAGCCTGAGAACGGTGGCGCTGACATCTTCGTACATATCTCTGCCGTGCAGGCCTCGGGCCTGAGCGGTCTTACGGAAAACCAGAAGGTATCCTTCGACACCGAGCCGGATCGCCGCGGCAAGGGACCGAAGGCGGTCAACCTGCAGATCGTCGGCTAACGCTGTTCTCTGCTGAAAGTTAAGTTCGAGCCCGGCAGTTTTGCCGGGTTTTTTCGTTCAGGCTCCGTTCAGTTTGGCTTATATAGAGTTTGTTCATCATGAAATCCGGAAACCATCCGGTCGCATGCATAGGATTGAAGCCCATGAACAAGTTCATCAAAGCAGCCGTATTGTCGGTCGCCGCGGCCGCCATCGTTATCCCGACCTTCGGCACCGCCCAGGCAGGGCACCGCCATCGCAATAACGACGATGCATGGGTAGCGGGCGCAGTTGGCCTGGCCGCAGGCGCACTCATTGGCAGCGCGATCGCCTCGCCGCCGCCGCCGCGCTATTACGGCGAGCGGGTCTACATCGATCCGGAGCCTGACTATTACGAGCCCCGCCCCGTCTATCGTCCGCGCCCGGTTTACCGGCCCGCCTATCGCCCTGTGGCGGTCGAGACCTACGGTCTCGAGCCGTGGACACCGGCTTGGTATCGCTATTGCTCGCAGCGCTATCGCTCGTTCGACCCGGACAGCGGAACCTTCGTCGGCTATGACGGCCGCAGCCATTTCTGCAACGCCGGCTGAAAGCCGCCGCGTATAAGCCGAAAGGGCGCATGACTCGAGAAGTCATGCGCCCTTTTTATTTTAGAGCCCTTCAGGGTTAAATGGAACCAGTTCTGTTGGCTCAAACGGAGTCGGATGGTCGGCCGGCCGGCGCGCGGCGTAGCCAAAGCATACGTCCAAGCCGGCCGGCCGATCAGGCGGCCCGTTTCAGCCAACCCGCAGGGCCGGGCATCTTTCCGCCAGGATCAGAGGCGATCGTCTCGGACGTACATCCGGGTACGCCCTTCGCCGATCGCCTCTGCCCTGACGAAAACCTGCTCCGGCAGAACTGATTCCATTTAACCCTGAAGGGCTCTAGCACCGCTCGTCAAAGGCCGCGCAGAAACGGATTGGTGCGCCGCTCTTCGCCGATCTGCCCGCCCGGGCCGTGGCCGCAGATAAAGCCCACATTGTCCCCGAGCGGCAGTATCTTGTCCCGTATCGAATCCAGAAGCTGCTGATGATTGCCGCCCGGCAGGTCGGTACGGCCGATGGAGCCGTGAAAAAGCACGTCGCCGACGTGAGCGAAGTTTTGTGCCCGGTTGAAATAGACCACATGACCGGGCGCGTGGCCGGGGCAATGCAAGACCTCGAAGACGTGGTCGCCGAAGGAGACGGTATCGCCCTCTTCAAGCCAGCGGTCCGGCACGACGTTCTGAACCTTCATCGCGAGGCCGAAGCGCTCCGCCTGGTCCTCCAGCCGTTCGAGCAGCGGCAGGTCGTCCTTGTGCGGTCCGACAATGTCGAGACCCAGTGCTTCTTTCAATTCCTTGGCGCCGCCGGCGTGATCGATATGGCCGTGTGTGAGCCAGATAGCCTTCAACGCGATGCCGTTTTCGCGGATCGTCTGCAGGATGATGTCGACGTCGCCGCCGGGATCGACGACCGCCCCCTCCTTGGTCTCGCTATCGAACAGGACCGTACAGTTCTGCTCGAAATGCGTTACCGGGATAATGCCTGCCTGTAACATCGGACCATGCCTCGCTCTTGCTCGTGAGGTGGCCTGGAAGTGAGAAGCCCCTCCCGATCCAGACCGTTTTCCCAGCTATAGCGATAAGCGAGCGGTATGACAGCGCAAATCAGCGCAGTGCCACGATTTCCGGAGCCGGCGGCGAATATTGCACCGTCGCGAGCAGCAGCACCGAAACCACGAGCTTCGCTGCAACGACGACCACCACCAGCGGACGCAACCGCTTGGCGGCAAGCTTGGCATCGTCCGATATCTCACCTTGCATCTCGTCACTCCCGGCCTGAATCCAGCCTGTGTCGGACAGAAATCGATAATTCAGCCGCGCGTTCCCGCGAACAATACAGCGAAGACTTCGCCAGCTTTCGTCAGCCCGGGCAACGCTTGGCGACGGCAATATGTTTCATCCTCTTATTTCGTGATGTCACGGGGGGAACATCCCTCCCGCGCGGCGCGTTCTGGCCTGCAAATGAAAGAGGAGCAAGATGATGAAGACTCTCTCTCCGACTCTGCTCAAAGCGGCCCCGCTCAGAGCGGCTTTGGCAGCCGGTGCGATGCTCGCCGCCATTCCCGCAGCCTATGCCGAAATGAGCGCCACGACGCTGACCGACCTTAACGTGCGCGCAGGACCGGGCCCGCAATACCCTGCCGTCGGCGTCGCCACACGCGGCAGCGCTGCCGTGCTCGACGGCTGCATGGAGGGAAGCAACTGGTGCCGCATAGACGTCAACGGCCTGCGAGGCTGGGCTTACGCCCGTTACCTGGCGACGGACATGGGCGGTACGACCGCCATTATACAGGAGCGGCGCACGGAACTCTCGGTCCCCACGGTCGCCTATGAGGGCGAGACCGTCGTGGCGCCATCCGAACCGCTCGAACTGGTCGGTCCGGTCGAAGAGGTCGAAGCGGTGACTCCGCCTCCTACGGTGCGCACCTACATCACCCAGAATCCTGTCGACACCGTCTATGTAGAGGGAGAAGCCGTCGTCGGCGCCACGCTGCCGAACACGGTGGCCGTCCAGCCCATTCCGGACTACGAGTATCAGTACGTGACCATCAATGGCCAGCCCGTCCTTGTAGATCCGGGGACAAGAAGGGTCGTCTACGTCTATCGCTGAGCGTCAGGCGAAAAGCGAAAAAAAACATAGTGGCGCAGCGTCGATGGCAGAACGCTGCGCCATGGCGAATCACCCGTCAACGGGCGCCGACAGTAGAGAGCACGAGCGGTGGGCTTCGCTGCTCCTCCGTGCGCTCGCGCCCGCACGAAACAAATTCCCAAAACAACTCAAGCGGCTATCCCTCAGGCCCGCTTCCGGATCGTTACCTGCAGCCGACACCGGTGGTGGCAAAATTGACAATTCTCCCCTTCGGCTTCAACCTTCCCGTGCCGGATTGTCCGGTATGTCGCGGCTCTGGATGAGGGGTCGCAGGACGGAGGGATCGATGGAAGCATTAGTGCCTATCATTACCCAGTTGATTGCGGGGGCAGCTGGCGGAAACGCGGCCAGCGCCATGCTGAAGCAGCAGGCATTCGGAGTCGTGGCACGCACGATCGTCGGTGCCATCGGCGGCCTCGGCGGCGGGTTCCTGATCCAGATGCTTGGCGGAGAGGCGGCCGCGACCGGTCTGGCCATGCAGGCAATCGGCGCTCTCATCGGCGGCGGCGTTCTCAACGGCATTGTCGGGCAGTTCGTCGGCAAGCAGGCGTGAGCCTTCAGGCGACATCCATCGCAAGGCAAAAGGCGGCTGCGGCCGCCTTTTCTGCGTGTCGCCGTGGCGCGATACGCGCAAATTTGTGCGCCTTCGATCTGGATGCCTGCGAGGCGATGGAAATATGTCAACCAAACTGACATATATTGCGGTATGTATCGCGAACGGCATTTCGATTGAAAGGATATGACCGCGTGGTCGGGCAGATCAGGGACGAGAGCATACGCGACAGCGCCGGCGAAGATGTGGACACGATAGATTTCGAGATCATCGAGTTGCTTTTCTTTGCCTATCGCGATTTCACCGGCGACCCGGACGCCATTCTCGAGAAGAGCGGATTCGGCCGCGCACATCACCGCGTCGTGCATTTCGTCAACCGCGAACCCGGCATGACGGTCGCGGACCTTCTCGAAACGCTGAAGATCACCAAGCAGAGCCTTGCCCGCGTCCTCAAGCAGTTGATCGATTCCGGCTATATCCGGCAGGTGACCGGCCCCGAAGACAGGCGGCAGCGCATGCTGTACACAACGCCGGAAGGCCAGGCCCTGGCGCGGGCGCTTGCCGAGCCACAGTCCCGCCGTATAGCGGACGCATTGGCAAAAGCCGGACCGGGTGCGCGGGAAACCGTGAAGCGGTTTCTCGCCAATATGATGAACGACGTTGCGGGCTGATCCACTGCATGCTTCGTTTGATCCTCGCCGATTAAGGGAGAAAAACATGCAGCAGCTTAAGTGCTACAGCGGCCTTTGCGCGTCTGCACGACGTGCGGCGCTGCCGGAAAGGCGCCCGAGAGTCACACAACGATTCAAAATGTTACGCGACCTGTGCGCGTCTGATTGGACGTCGGCTCGCCGTTCGTGGCAAAACGGGTAGCCCCTTGAATGAAAATGGGAGACCGCGGCGCCTGTGCTGCACTGTCTCCGGCATTTTTGGCGCAGCCTTTCCGGCTTGACCGGCAATGAGGGTACCGAATGATGATAGCAAAGGCGACAGTCTCCGACGATGCGGCGCATCTTCTGGTCGTCGACGACGACCGGCGCATCCGCGACCTGCTCAACCGCTATCTGGTCGAACAGGGATTTCGCGTAACGACGGCAGCCGATGCCGACGAGGCCCGGCGAAAGCTGATAGGAATCGATTTCGATCTTCTCGTCGTCGACGTGATGATGCCGGGGGAAAGCGGCATCGCTCTGACGCAAAGTCTCAGGCAGATCAAGTCGGTGCCGATCATCATGCTGACGGCCCTGGCGGAGGCGAATTCGCGTATCGAAGGGCTGGAGGCGGGCGCCGACGATTACCTGCCGAAGCCTTTCGAGCCGCGCGAACTCGTGCTCCGCATCAACAATATCCTGCGGCGCAACCAGCCGACACAGACACACAAGGTCGATCAGGTCATTTTCGGCCCCTACACCTTCTCGGTCGTGCGCAAGGAACTGCGCCGTGGAGCCGACCATATCCGCCTCACCGACCGTGAGCAGGAGATCATGACGCTGTTTTCGCAACGCGCCGGCGAGACCATTCCGCGCCACGAGCTGATCGGCGACGATGCCGAGGTCGGCGAGCGGACGATCGACGTGCAGATAAACCGGCTAAGGCGTAAAATAGAGGACGATCCTTCCAACCCCGTCTGGCTGCAGACCGTTCGCGGCATCGGCTACCGGCTGAGCGTTGACTGACGATGGGCCAGAAACGAGGGCCGGATCAAGGGCCATGGCAAGCTTTGACGGTTTGAAGCACGAAGGAACGACACCGGCGGACGGCGGCTGGAAGCGCCTGGTCCGCTGGCTGCGGCGCCGGCTGCCGATGGGTCTTTACGCGCGCTCGATTCTGATCGTCGTCATCCCGATGGTGCTGCTACAGTCCGTGGTCGCCTTCGTGTTCATGGAGCGGCACTGGCAGCTCGTCACCCAGCGCCTCTCGTCGGCGGTGACCAACGACATCGCCGCCATCGTCGACCTGATCACGACCTTCCCGCGGGAGGGCGATATCGACCAGATCGTCCGCATCGCCCGCGATCAGCTCGACCTCAACATAACCGTCGAACCGGGCGGAGAGCTGCCGCCGCCGCGCCCCAAGCCCTTCTTCGAAATCCTCGACCAGATTCTCAGCGAGGAGATTTCGGACCAGATCCGGCGTCCCTTCTGGATCGATACCGTCGGCAATTCGAAGATCGTGGAAATCCGCATCAAGCTTGAAGACGACCGCATTCTCAGGGTCTATGCCCGCCGCAACCAGGCCTATGCATCGAACACACATATCTTCCTCGTCTGGATGGTCGGCGCGTCGCTCGTCTTGCTGACGATCGCGATTCTCTTTCTGCGCGGGCAGATCAGGCCGATCCTGGCGCTGGCAAGCGCAGCGGAGAGCTTCGGCAAGGGACAGAAGATCGACGATTTCGCACCGCGGGGTGCCAATGAAATCCGGCGCGCCGGCCTCGCCTTCATCCTGATGCGCGAGCGGATCGAGCGCCAGATCGAACAGCGCACCGCGATGCTGACCGGCGTCAGCCACGACTTGCGGACGATCCTGACCCGATTCAAGCTGCAGCTGGCACTTGTGGGCAACAATCCGGACCTCGAAAGCCTCGAGCAGGACGTTGAAGACATGCAGAACATGCTGGAAGGCTATCTCGCCTTCGCCCGAGGAGACGCGGAAGAGGATGTCGGCCAGCTGAAACTCAGCGATCTGATGGCCCGGCTTGCGGCGGAGGCGGAGCTGTACGGCAAGACGCTGACGACTGCGATCCAGGGCGAGAACGAAATTCACGTGAGGCCCAATGCGTTCACGCGGCTCATCTCCAACCTCGCGTCCAACGCCTATCGCTATGCAAACACCGTGCATATCGAGGCGCGCCAGAGCGCGAAATGGTTGACCATCACCGTCGATGACGACGGGCCGGGCATTCCCGAGCGGTCACGCGAAGACGTGTTCAAACCGTTCTTCCGCCTGGACGAAGCCCGCAATCTCGACAGTTCCGGCACCGGTCTCGGCCTCGCCGTTGCCCGCGACATCGCCCGCAGCCATGGCGGCAATGTCACGCTCGCAGACAGCCCCCTCGGCGGCCTGCGCGCGACGGTGCGTGTGCCGACGTAAATACGGGATGGTCACATCAACTTCTTGCCGTTCGGCACCGGCTTGTCGGTGCACGCGAGCACGATCGCGCCGGCCTCGTCTTCGAAGCCGAGCGTGAGCACCTCGGATCGGACGGGGCCGATCTGGCGCGGCGGGAAATTGACGACGCCAAGAACCTGCCTGCCGACGAGTTCCTCGAGCTTGTAGTGCGCCGTGATTTGCGCGGAGGATTTCCTGATGCCGATGTCAGGGCCGAAATCGATCTTGAGCTTGATCGCGGGCTTGCGTGCCTCGGGAAAGGGCTCCGCCTCCACTATTGTACCGACACGAATGTCGACGCGCTCGAAATCGGCATAGGAAATGATTTCGGTCATGAACGTTCCCCGGATCACGTCGATGGGGCCGATTCGAAACACGACCAAAAACGTGAACGATTGCTACAACTTCAGAGTGAACCGCGAGATACGCTGTCTCGCCTGGAATTACCCGCCAGTTCTTCCGCGCGCTTGCGCGCCGCCGCAATGGCCCGGTCGAAGAGCGGCTGCATGCCGTCATCCGCCATCAATACCGCCAGCGCAGCCGCCGTCGTACCGCCGGGCGATGTGACGTTCTGGCGCAGGCGCGCCGCATCGTCGGGGGACTGATGGAGGAGTTCACCAGCCCCCGCGACGGTTTCCCGAGCAAGACGCATGGCTAGGTCCGCCTCGAGTCCGGCCTTGCGCCCGGCCTCCGCCATGCACTCGACGAGATAGAAGACATAGGCCGGGCCGCTGCCGGAGACGGCGGTCACGGCATCGATATCCGCTTCGGTCCGGACCCATTCGACGGGGCCGCTGACCTTCAGCAGATCATGCACCAGCGCGCGCTGGGCCTCGCTGACGCGGTCATTCGCGAAGGCGCCGGTCACACCGCGTCCGATCATGGCCGGCGTATTCGGCATGGCACGCACCGTCGCCGCCTCACCCAGATGCCGCTCGATGAAACCGAGCGTCTTGCCGGCGGCCACCGATACGATCACGGTTTGCGGAGCGACGAGCCCTTTCAGGGGTGGCAGCACCGTTTCCATCACCTGCGGCTTGACCGCAACGAAGATCACCCCCGCCTTGACGCCCGCCGGAGCGACGGTCGCATGTTGCACACCGCTATCCGCCAGGAGCTTTGCCACCGCCGGTGACGGGCCCGGATCGATGACGAGAACGTCGCTGCCACGGACTCCGCTCTTTAGCCAGCCCGCGAGCATGGCACCGCCCATATTGCCGGCGCCGACGAGCACGATCGGACCCGAAACGGCAATGCTCACTTCATGCCTCCCCAACGGTCTCGAACAATACCGCGTCGACCGCGCGCTGCGCATCCATGCCCGACCAAACGACGAACTGGAACGCTTGGAAATAGGACTCGCAGGCGTCGAGCGCGTTCGACAGGAGCACCTCGACCTGCTGGTTCGTCGGTTCCGCTCCACCGGCGAGCAACAGAGATTGCCGGAAGATGATGACTTCTTCTTGGCGCCAAAGATCGAAATGCCCCATCAGCACCTGGCCGTTGATATGGGACAGAAGCCGGATCACCTCGTTTGCGCGGCTGTCCGGCACCTTGATGTCGAAGGCGCACGCCAGATGCAGCGCCTCGAACTCCTCCATCCAGGAAAAGGAAACATGGTAGTCCGCCCACCTGCCTTCGACGGTCATGGCAATCTCGTCCTCGCCGGATCGCTCGAAGGACCAGTCATTGTTTGCGGCAACGAACTCGATCATGTCGACCGGGTTGGACTGGCGCTCGACTTCCATTTCCAAAAGGCTCATGCATCACCCTAAAGGCGCGGCTAAGGCGCACAAAGTCACGCTCACAGGACGCAACACTGCAAACCCAATACCGGATACGAACACACTATGATTGCTGGACCTGCGACTATCCTGGCTTACTTACCCTGCCCGGAGCTTGCATGGTCCGTGTCGAATCATCATTTAAAATCAGTGTATAACGGCAGAGTCAGCGTGCCAGCCCCCGAGCCTAAAAATTGCCGGGAAGAACAGCGCGCCGCGCTATGATTCCGATTCAGCGCGGCTGCTTAAACGACTCTGCGATAACGGTTTTTTGCCAGTGTCCACAGGTGGAAAACTTTTGAGTTTTTGTTAACCGAGACGCTGACGAAGTGAGATGCGTCGGACGATGGCGGGCTGGCCGATCGGCCCTCGCGCCGCATTCGCATCCGTGAGCGCCGGAAAGGCACGCGGCTCGAGGGTCGACGACGATCGAAGACCGGCGCGAGGCAGGTTCTTTTACTTGCCCGTCGTGATGTCGCCGGCTGCCGGACCGGTCGCGGCCAAACGTGCTTCCAGCGCTGCGATGCGAGCAAGGAGAGCGTCGTTTTCGTCCCGTGCCCGTGCGGCCATCTCCTTGACCGCCTCGAACTCCTCGCGCTTCACTACATCGAGCGAATTCAACCAGTTTTCGGTCTGTGCCCGGAATGCCGCCTCGACCTCGCGCCGCACCCCTTGGGCCGCGCCCGCCGCATCCGTCATCAACCGAGCGAGATCATCGAGAATACGGTTGGCGCCTGTGCTCATCTTTCTGGTCTCCATTTCCATCCCGCCACATGCGGCGGAGCTCATCATTTCAGGTAGGGTCCCCGGAGTGAGGATGCAAGGAAAATGACGTGCGTGACGCTGCTCAACCTTCTCCAGGACCCTTGAATTTGCGATGAGGCAATGGGGCAGTATAGCGTGCTGCAGCCACCTTTCTACGTTCGAAAGGGGCCAGGGCGTCGTTGCGCGGCGGCAGCGGTGCTTGACCGCGCCGGATTCGCTCGTCATGTTCCGCCGAAATCATCGGTCCGGCACGAGAGAAGACCTTGGAAACAATCGCGACCCGCCTCGCCATCCTACCCTTCCCCGAAATCGACCCCGTCATCTTCACGATAGGGCCGCTCGCCGTGCGCTGGTACGGACTCGCCTATGTCGCGGGGATACTGCTCGGATGGCTCTATGCGCGACGCATAATCCAGAACGCTTCGCTCTGGCGCAACGGCACCGCCCCCTTCAACCTGGCGCAGCTCGACGACTTCCTGCTCTGGGCGGCCGGCGGCATCGTACTTGGCGGGCGCATCGGCTACATCCTCTTCTACGATCTCGGCTCCATCCTCGAGAATCCCGTCCGCGCGATCCAGATCTGGAACGGCGGCATGTCCTTCCATGGCGGCCTACTCGGCACGACCCTGGCGATAATCATCTTTGCGCGCAGGAACGCGATCCCCCTCTGGAGCCTGTTCGACGTCGTGGCAGCAGTGGTGCCGATCGGGCTCTTCTTCGGGCGCATCGCCAATTTCATCAATGGAGAACTCTGGGGCCGCCTGTCCTCGATGCCCTGGGCGGTCGTCTTCCCGACGGGAGGCCCCTTCGCCCGTCATCCAAGTCAGCTTTACGAGGCGGCCCTGGAGGGCATTGTGCTTCTCGTCGTGCTCGCCTGGTTCGTCTATCGCCGCAGAGCCCTGAAAATGCCCGGCCTCGTCACCGGCATCTTCGTCTGCGGCTATGCCGCGAGCCGCATTTTCGTGGAGTTCTTCCGCGAACCGGACGCACAGATCGGTTATCTTGCGGGAGACTGGCTTACCATGGGCATGGTGCTTTCACTGCCGATGGCACTGGTCGGTATCTGGGCCATTGCGCGGGCGCGCAGCGCGGCTGCCGCAGCTTGACTGGACAAGTCATGACGAATCCTCTCGCCGACAAGATCGAGGCGCTGATCCGGACCAACGGGCCGATCAGCGTGACCGACTATTTCTCCCTCTGCCTTGCCGATCCACAGCACGGCTATTATCGCGTCCGCGAACCGTTCGGACGGGCGGGCGACTTCACCACCGCACCGGAGATCAGCCAACTCTTCGGCGAGATGATCGGCATATTCCTCGTGCATGCATGGCAGCAGCACGGCACGCCTGAGGACGCGATTATCGCAGAGATCGGTCCGGGCCGCGGCACGATGATGGCCGACATGCTCCGCGTCATCCGGCGGCTGGCACCGGCGCTGTACCGGACAGCGACCGTTCATCTCGTCGAAACCAGCGAGAGGCTCCGCAAGCTGCAGGCCGAGACCTTGGCCGAACACGAAGGCAAGATCCGCTGGCATGAGAGCTTCGACAGCCTTCCCTCCGGATTCCTGCTCCTGGCTGCGAACGAGCTTTTCGACGCAATTCCGATCCGTCAGTTCGTGCGGACCGCACAGGGGTTCCGTGAGCGCATGGTCGGCCTCGATGCGGAGGGCCGATTGACCTTTGCCGCAGGCATTGCCGGCGTCGATCCCGCATTGCTGCCCTCTCCCGCGCCAGCCGTCGCGGAAGGCACGATCTTCGAGATCTCTCCCGCCCGCGACGCCGTGATGGCGGCGCTCTGCGAGCGCCTCCGCGCCGGCGGCGGCACGGCGATCATTATCGATTACGGCCATCTGGCAACCGGCTACGGCGACACGCTGCAGGCCGTTCGCAATCACGAATATGATCCGCCGCTTGCCAATCCCGGTCTCGCCGACCTGACCAGCCATGTCGATTTCGAGCAGTTGGCAAGCCGTGCGAAAGCGGAGGGCGTGCAGATCAACGGACTTGCCCGCCAGGGTGATTTCCTGGTCGGGCTCGGCCTCCTGGAACGGGCCGCGGCCCTCGGCCGGGACAAGGACGAGACGACTCAGGAAAGCATCCGCGACGATGTCGAGCGGCTTGCGGGCTCCGGCGCGGGAAAGATGGGAGAGCTGTTCAAGGTGCTGGTGGTAAGCAGTCCGGAAGTCGCCCTGGCGCCCTTCCGGAAGAAGGCGCCTTAGCGCAGGCCGTGCGCCGCCCTCGGGCCCCTCGCCTCGGCAGGGCGATTGACAGCCCCCGCCTGCCGGGTCAACATCGCGCCGGCAAATCAGCTGCAAGTCGACGGGCCGCAACGCGCCCTCAATTCCAACGAAGCTTAGAAAATCACGAGGGCGAAAACACCGAATGCAGGATGATGCCTCGCTATCCCCTGTGCAGAGCCCGCTCTTCGGCGCGAAGGCAGGCCCGGAAATCGCACATGGTTACTTCACGCGCCAGGGAGGGGTCTCCGAGGGCATCTACCGCGGTTTGAATGTCGGTCTCGGCTCGAACGATGAGCGCGAACGTGTCGGCGAGAACCGAGCCCGGGTCGCCCGCTGGTTCGACGCGGAGCCACGACGGCTCGCCACGGTGCACCAGGTGCATTCGCCCGACGCGATCATCGTCGACGCCGGTTACGACGGCGCTCGCCCGGATGCCGATGCGCTGGTGACGGCAACGCCCGGCATCGTCCTCGGCGTTCTCTCCGCCGACTGCGGGCCGGTCCTTTTCGCCGATCCGGAAGCGGGCGTGATCGGTGCCGCCCATGCCGGATGGAAAGGCGCGCTCGGCGGCGTGCTCGAAAGCACCATCGAGGCGATGATCTCGCTCGGTGCGCGCCGCGAGCGCATCATCGCCTGCCTCGGCCCGTCGATCAGCCAGAGACACTATGAGGTCGGCCCCGAATTCGTGGCGCGTTTCGTCGCCACTGAGGCAAGCTATGCGTCGTTTTTCACGCCGTCGGGCCGCGACGGCCATGCCATGTTCGACCTTCCCGGTTTGACCGTCCGGCGGTTGGCCGAGGCCGGCGTGACGGCGGAAAACCTCGGCATCTGCACCTATGCGGACGAAGACCGCTTCTTCTCCTATCGCCGCACGACGCACAGGCAGGAGCCTGATTACGGCCGGCAGATATCAGCGATTTCCATACGGGAGGTTTGAGATGGCGCTTCATTTCGCCGAAGAAGAATATGCGGCCCGCCTGGCGCGGCTCACGGCCAAGATGCAGGAAGAAAAGCTGGACGCGATATTGCTCTTCGCGCAGGAGAGCATGTACTGGCTGACCGGCTACGACACCTTCGGCTATTGCTTCTTCCAGTCGCTCGTGGTCAAGCGGGATGGTTCGATGGTCCTGCTCACCCGTTCGGCCGACCTGCGCCAGGCGCGTCATACCTCGAATATCGAGCGCATCGAAATATGGGTGGATCGGGTCAATGCCGATCCGGCCATGGACCTCAAGAACCTGCTCAGCGAACTCGATCTCCTCGGCCGCCGCATCGGCGTCGAATACGACACGCACGGCATGACCGGAAGAACGGCGCGCCTCGTCGACCACCAGCTTTCCACTTTCGGGGAGCTGGTCGACGCGTCGCTGCTCGTCAGCCGCCTGCGTCTGATCAAGAGCCCGGCGGAGATCGCTCATGTCGAGAAGGCGGCGAGCCTTGCCGATGACGCGCTCGACGCGGCGCTCCCACTCATCCGCCCGGGCGGCAGCGAGGCGGATATCCTCGCGGCCATGCAGGGTGCCGTTTTCGCCGGCGGCGGCGACTATCCGGCCAATGAGTTCATCATCGGTTCCGGGGCCGACGCACTGCTCTGCCGCTACAAGGCGGGCCGGCGCAACCTCGACGCCAATGATCAGCTCACGCTCGAATGGGCCGGTGTCAGCGCCCATTACCATGCGGCGATGATGCGCACGGTCGTGATCGGCGAGCCCACCAACCGCCACCGCGAGCTCTACAGCGCCTGCCGGGAAACGATCCAGGCGATCGAAATGGTGCTTCGGCCCGGCAACACCTTCGGGACCGTCTTCGACGTGCATGCCAAGATCATGGACGAGCGCGGCCTTGCCCGGCACCGTCTGAACGCCTGCGGCTATTCGCTCGGCGCACGCTTCTCGCCCTCCTGGATGGAGCACCAGATGTTCCATATCGGCAATCCGCAGGAGATCGAGCCGGACATGTCCCTCTTCGTCCACATGATCATCATGGATTCGGACAGCGGCACCGCCATGACGCTCGGCCAGACCTATCTCACCACGGCCGATACCCCCCGCCCGCTCTCGCGCTACGGACTGGACTTCATATCTGCGTAAGGAAATCGCCCTATGATTTCCGTCGGAAGTGAAGAACGCGCCGGCGGCTGATCCTGCTGCAGCGACCTTTGCGCGTCCAATAGGACGCGCGGCGCTGCAGCCGCCGCATCCGGTGCCGGGATGTTCGAGCGGAGACGGTGGGAACGATGCGCAAGCAGATCAATCCGATCGCAAGCCTTGGCCTTGCCGCAGCCTTGGCCGGCTGCAACACGACAGACGCCCTGATCCCGCAGGTGGACGTGGGCGAAGGCACTTTCCGCTCCCCTCCGGTGACCCAGTCGGATCTCGACGCCATGTCGGCGCAGACCGCGGTGATGCCGGTGGAAAGCGTGCCGCCGGGCCAGGCCGCCGCCTTCGCGGCGCAGCCGAACATTTCAGGCCCGCCTCCGCAGCACGCAGCCGGCCATGTCGGCTATAGCGACTACACCGACCCGGCCGGCACGCTGGAAGGCCAGGCAAACCGTCTCGCCGGCGGTGAGGCACCGGTACAGACGATGCAGCCTCAGGCGGCGCCGGCCCGGATCGCTCAGCATCAGGCACCGCCGGTGCAAGACGCTACGCAAGAGAATGGCGGCGAGCAGCCCGCATCGGTCGAAACAAAGCAGGCGCCCGACCAGACGCAGCAAGCTGCCGCCGCGGCAGCTACGACCGGCTCGGGAGGAATCCGTTTTCTGCCGATCATCGGCGCGCCGGTCCAGGCTGTCACGCCGCTCTCCAAGCAGCTCGGCGCCTCGGCGCGCAACCAGGGGCTCGCAATCAAGAGCTCGACCGACAAAACCAGCGACCATATCCTCAAGGGATATTTTTCAGCGCTCAACGACGGCGGCAAGACGACAGTCGTCTATGTCTGGGACATACTCGACGGCAGCGGCAATCGCCTGCACCGTATCCAGGGACAGGACTCTGTTGCAAACACGGCGGCCGACCCCTGGAGCGCCGTCCCGGCGGAAACGATGGAGGCGATCGCCAGCCGGACGATCGACGCCTACATCGAATGGCGCCGGTCGACCGCGGGATAGCGCCTCCGCTCGTGCTCCGCTTGTCCGCGCTTTTCGGATTTCGGCCAACCGGCCTGGAATCGCCGTCATCTTGGCCGGCTGACGCAAAGTTTTTCGGATATTGAGCGTTGCGCCGCAGCAATCCCCTTGCATTCACCTTCAAGGACGCTAAAAAGCGGCCGATCAGCTCTGACAGCGGCCGTCCGCAGTGATTGCCCGCAATCGGAATGGCTCACGGAATCTGCGCGGAGAACCCACCCCCCGGACGACCGGACGTGGCCGCGCCAGCTCAAGGCGGACCGTCAATGAAGGTTTTCGCAGGCAATTCGAACCGGCTGCTGGCCGAAGCGATCTGCAACTATCTCAACCTGCCGCTCGGCAAAGCCACAGTAAGGCGCTTCGCCGATCAGGAAATCTTCGTCGAGATCGGCGAGAATGTGCGCGGCGAGGACGTCTTCATCGTCCAGTCGACATCCTTCCCCACGAACGATCATCTGATGGAACTTCTCATCATGATCGACGCGGTTCGCCGCTCCTCAGCTCGCCGCATCACCGCCGTACTCCCCTATTTCGGCTATGCCCGGCAGGATCGAAAACCCGGTCCTCGCACGCCGATCTCCGCCAAGCTGGTCGCCAATCTCATTACCGAAGCCGGTGCCGACCGCGTTCTGACCCTCGACCTGCACGCCGGTCAGATCCAGGGCTTCTTCGATATCCCGACCGACAACCTCTACGCCATTCCGATCCTGGCGCGAGATGTCAAGGAGAACTACAATCTCAAGAACGTCATGGTCGTTTCGCCGGATGTCGGCGGCGTCGTGCGTGCCCGGGCGCTCGCCAAGCGGCTCGACTGTCTGCTGGCGATCGTCGACAAGCGCCGCGACCGCCCCGGTGAATCGGAGGTCATGAACGTCATCGGCGAAGTCAACGGCAAGGACTGCCTCCTAATCGACGATATCGTCGACTCGGGCGGTACGCTCTGCAACGCCGCCGAGGCACTGCTGAAGAACGGTGCGACCAGCGTCACCGCCTATATCACCCACGGCGTCCTCTCCGGCGGCGCAGTCGCGCGCGTCACGTCCTCGATGCTGAAAGAACTGGTGATCACCGATTCGATCCAGCCGACGACGGCAGTGCAGTCGGCGCACAATATTCGTGTGATCTCGACCGCCGCACTCATCGGCGAGGCGATCAGCCGCACGAGCCAGGAAGAATCGGTATCGAGCCTGTTCGATTGACGTTTACGGCGCCGCGCGTCTCATCAAGGCGCGGCCGGCGATCACCTTTTGACGTCCAGCATGTATGATGCTGCCTCGCGGGCCGGCATGGCACTTCTCGCATAGGTGAAAGTGCCGTGCTCCTTGACCTCTCGTGCCGCGCTCATGAGCGCCGCAAGGGCCGCCCGCGCAAAAGAGCCGCCGACACTGATGCGCTTCACGCCCGCTTCCTGCAGTTGTTCCACTGTGTAGACCTGGCCGGCTAGCCCCATGACCACGTTGACCGGGCGTTTGACGGCAGAGCAGACCGTCCGGATCGCTTCGATGTCAGGCAGCCCCGGCGCATAGAGGACATCCGCACCGGCCTCCTCGAATGCGACCAGGCGCCGGATGGTATCGTCGAGGTCAGGCCTCCCGCACAGGAAATTCTCCGCCCGCGCGGTCAGGACGAAGGGGTGCCTGCGGGCTTCCTCTGCGGCAGCGGCAACACGTTCCACGGCCAGGCCGAACTCGAAAACTGGATCGGCGGCATCTCCGGTTGCGTCTTCGATCGAGCCACCGACCAGCCCGACGCCTGCCGCTAGCGAAATCGTTTCGGCACAGCACAAGGGATCCTTACCGAAGCCGTCCTCCAGATCCGCGGACACGGGCAATTCGGTCGCCTCTACGATATCGCGGGCATTCCGCAAGATGGCGTCGCGCGAGAGAGCCGCCGCCGAATCCCTCCGGCCGATGGAAAAGGCAAGCCCGGCGCTCGTCGTCGCCAGCGCCTCGAAGCCGACCGCCGCGAGAATGCGCGCAGAACCTGCATCCCAGGGATTGGGAATTACGAAAGCGCCCTCGCGATCGTGCAATGCGCGGAATTTCAGATGCTTGTCCTGCTGCTTTTCCATGCCCGCCATCCGCCCTTGAAGATAGCCAGCGATAGCATGAAACGAACAAAAAGCGAACAAATTTCCCGTGGTCAACCGCGGCGCTGCACCAGGCAAGCCTCGCCCCCACCGAACAGGCGCGAGCGGGTGAGGAAGCGCTTCTCTCGGCCGTTATCCAGCGAAAACATGCCGCCCCTGCCCTGCACGACGTCGATGATCAGCTGCGTGTGCTTCCAGACCTCGTACTGGCTCGAGCTGATATAGACGGGCACACCGTCGATCTCGCCGAGCTTCACGTCGTTGTCGCCGACGATGTAATCATCCGCCGGGTAGCACATGGGCGACAAGCCGTCGCAGCACCCGCCCGACTGATGAAAGAGTATATCCGGATAATCGCGGCGGATTTCGCGGATGAGGTCGATCGCCGCATCCGTTGCAAGCACGCGGGGCTCCGTTGCTCGATCGCTCAATTTGCATCTCCTTCCTCGTTCGCAGAAGCCGCAAGGCCCCCGATGAAGCATCGGGAGCCGCCGGGACGGATCGGGCCGGAATGGGACCGGCCGGATCAGAAGAAGCCGAGCGCCTTGGGGCTGTAGCTTACCAGCATGTTCTTCGTCTGCTGATAGTGATCCAGCATCATCTTGTGCGTCTCGCGCCCGATGCCGGACTGCTTGTAACCACCGAAGGCGGCGTGCGCCGGATAGGCGTGATAGCAATTGGTCCAGACGCGGCCGGCTTCGATCGCACGGCCGAAGCGGTAGCAGCGGTTGGCATCGCGGCTCCACACGCCGGCGCCAAGCCCGTAGAGCGTGTCGTTGGCGATTTCCAGCGCCTCGGCCTCCGTCTTGAAGGTCGTGACCGAAACGACGGGGCCGAAAATCTCCTCCTGAAAGATGCGCATCCTGTTGTGGCCGTGGAATACGGTCGGCTTGACGTAATAGCCGCCGGAAAGATCGCCTTCGAGCACGTTGCGCCCGCCGCCGGTCAGCACCTCGGCACCTTCTTCCTTGCCGATTTCGATATAGGCGAGGATTTTCTCGAGCTGTTCGCTCGAAGCCTGGGCACCGATCATCGTTGCGTCATCGAGCGGATTGCCCTGCCGGATCGCCTCGACCCTCTTTACCGCCCGCTCCATGAAGCGGTCGTAGATGCTCTCCTGAACAAGCGCCCGGCTCGGGCAGGTGCAGACCTCGCCCTGGTTCAGCGCGAACATGGCGAAGCCTTCCAGCGCCTTGTCGAAGAAGTCGTCGTCCTCGCTGGCGACGTCCGCGAAGAAGATGTTCGGCGACTTTCCGCCGAGCTCCAGCGTGACCGGGATGAGGTTCTGGCTGGCATATTGCATGATCAGCCGCCCGGTCGTCGTCTCGCCGGTAAACGCGATCTTGGCGATGCGCGGGCTGGTGGCGAGCGGCTTGCCCGCTTCGAGGCCGAAGCCGTTGACGATGTTGAGGACACCCGGCGGCAGGAGGTCGCCGATAAGTTCAGCCCAGACGAGAATCGAGCCTGGCGTCTGCTCGGCCGGCTTCAACACCACGCAGTTTCCGGCGGCAAGCGCCGGCGCAAGTTTCCAGGCGGCCATCAAGATCGGGAAGTTCCAGGGAATGATCTGGCCGACGACGCCGAGCGGCTCGTGGAAATGGTAGGCGACGGTGTCGTGGTCGATCTCGCCGATCGAACCTTCCTGCGCACGGATGCAGGCCGCGAAATAGCGGAAATGATCGATCGCCAGCGGAATGTCGGCGGCCATCGTCTCGCGGATCGGCTTGCCATTGTCCCAGGTTTCGGCCCGGGCCAGGAGCTCCAGATTGTCCTCCATGCGGGCGGCGATCTTCATCAGAATGTTGGACCGCTCCGTCGTCGAGGTCCGGCCCCATTTCTCCCTGGCGGCGTGCGCGGCGTCGAGGGCAATCTCGATATCGGCACCGTCCGAACGGGCGACCTCGCAAAGCTTGCCGCCGGTGATCGGCGTCGTGTTGTCGAAATAGCGGCCTGCAACGGGTTCGCGCCATTCGCCGCCGATGAAGTTCCCGTATTTCTGCTTGTAGGGGTTCTCGACGATTTTCTGATGCAGCATGGACTTCCTCCCTTGGAAAAGACAGCGGTACGGTTGCTGTGGAAGGAGAGTGCGGCCGAATGCGCTTTTCCGGTAGGGCGGCGCCGCGGTTGATGGCACCGACTGTTTCAGAATTGCGACAGGTCGACGTCCGTATCGATCAGTTGAGAGAAAGCCGCTTCATCTTGCGGTAGAGGGTCGCGCGGCTGATGCCGAGGAGATCGGCCGCCATGGACACATTGCCCTTCGCCCGCGACAGAGCGCGGCGCAGCGCCGCACGTTCAGCGTCCGGCAATTCGCCGCCCTCGCCCGGCAGGTCTTCCTGAAGCAGGTCGGAAGCCGGGACGCCCGCGGCGATACGCTCGTCGTCGAGCCCGAGCCACAGCCGGGCAGCACGCGTTGCGCCGAGAACGAGATCGTCACGGTCGACTGCAAGCAGTGCAGGTCCCGCCCGATCGACCGGTACGAGGACGATGCGGGCGCCGACGAAAGCGCGGCGGAAAAGATTGGCCTCGATTCGCGCTGCGGCATCGCGCACCGCCTGCGAGAGGATCGAAAGCGTCGCCTCGGATGCGTCGTCACGGCAGGTGGAGATGTCTATCGCTGCGGCGAGCTTGCCGCTCTCGTCACGGATCGGCGCCGTGGCGCAGCTCAGGCCGATATTGCGGCTGAGGAAGTGCTGGTCGCGCTGGATGAGGACCGGACGCTCGTCCGCGATTGCCGTACCGATGCCGTTCGTCCCGACGCTCGCCTCGCTCCACACGGTTCCCGACCACAACCCGATACCGCGAAAGTCCGCGTCGTCGCCGCCGGCCCCGCGGCGTTCCAGCGCAACGCCCTGTCCGTCGGTAAGCAGCAGGCAGCACCCCGCCTTGCCGACGGTGGCGAACAGCCGGTCGAGCTCGCCGGTCGCCTCTGCGATGAGGGCGCCGGAGCTTTCGCGCGCCTGCTGGAACTCGATCTCCGTAAGACGCCAGGGCGAACGCGCTTCCTCCGGCGCCAGGCCGTGCAGCGTCATGCAACGGCGCCAGGATGCAGCGACCGGCGAAGTCACCGCAGCGGAAGACTGATGTGCGATGCGGTAGACCCGCTCGGAGTGGTCCCTGATTGAAGGCATTCGCTCCCTCCCTGGATCGCGGCGACCGGGTCAGCCGACCCGTGGCGTGATCGACGCTCACAAGCGAAGCGCGCGGAAAATCCACGCTTCCTCCTTCGCCTGGACAGCGTTCTGCGGCGCAAACAGGCGCCGAACTCTGCAACGGCATGTTCCCCCTTGCCGACTATAGACATCGATCCAGCGGCAGGTCCACCCTGACTAAAGTCTTTCGCCTTGCCCCCAGGGCGCTCGGCAGGCCTGTACCGACAGACGGTATCGACAGGCCGGATGATATGCTACTCGAAACGATATTCCCGACTCGTCGCAACACCCGGTTGTCCGCCATGCTTCGTGATTTCTCCGTCCAAAGCCTGTTCATGGGCGTGCTGATTGCATTCGTGGGCTTTGCCAGCTCCTTTGCGGTCGTTCTGCACGGCCTTACCGGCGTCGGCGCGAACGAGGCGCAGGCGGCATCCGGCCTGATGGCCTTGTCGATCTCGATGGGTGTCTGCGCCATCCTCGTCAGCACCGTCACACGGCTTCCCGTCAGCATCGCCTGGTCGACGCCCGGCGCGGCCCTGCTCGCGAGTTCCGGCGTGGTGGAGGGCGGGTTCAACGCCGCCGTGGGCGCCTTTCTCGTCTGCGGATTGCTGATCGTCATCGCCGGCCTGTGGAAGCCGCTCGGCAGGATCGTGTCGGCAATTCCCCCGGCGCTGGCGAATGCGATGCTAGCCGGCGTGCTCCTCAGTCTCTGCTTCGCGCCGGTGAAGGCGATCGCCTTCAATCCCCTCTTCGGCCTGCCTATCGTTCTTGCCTGGGCGGTGGTCGGCAGCGTCAGCAGGCTCTATGCCGTTCCGGCCGCGCTCATCGCCTTCGTTCTTGTCGTCGCGCTCGGGATAGACATGCCGGAGGGCGCCTTGGCCGGGCTCTCCGCCGCGCTCGTTCCGAAGATCGAGATCGTCTCGCCTTCCTTCAGCACCTCCGCCCTGGTCAGCATCGCTCTTCCGCTTTTCATCGTCACGATGGCCTCGCAGAACATTCCCGGCATCGCGGTCCTGAAGGTGAATGACTACCACCCCGATCCGGGCCCCCTCTTTGCCACGACCGGGCTCTTCACGCTGCTGAGCGCACCTTTCGGCGGTCACGCGGTCAACCTTGCGGCGATCACCGCGGCGATGTGCGCCGGCTCCGATTCCCATCCCGACCGCGCCCGCCGTTACTGGTCGGCGATCAACGCCGGCATCGCCTACGTCGTCTTCGGCCTCCTGGCCGGAGCTGTCACGACCTTCGTCGGCCTCGCGCCATCGGTGCTGATCGAGGCGGTTGCCGGCCTCGCGCTGATCGGCGCCTTTTCGAGCTCCGCAGTTGCCGCCTTTACGAGTGCCGAAACGCGAGAGGCGGCCGCCATCACCTTTCTCGTCACCGCCTCTGGCGTGGGCTTCGCGGGCGTGTCCGGGGCCTTTTGGGGCCTTGTCGCGGGGTGCCTGATGCTGGCGCTGGCGCGCTTCGCCAAGCGTTAAGGCGGATGCGTGCCGCGGCCCGAGATGCCTGAACCGCGCGCCTTGCATTTAAGCCCGTTCTCGGCTATGGACCCCGCGTCCGCGCAGACACCCTTGGAGGCAACGCGGATGAAGCCGCCCCGCGGCTTCAGGTTTGTCCGCCTTTGACGGACGAACTCTCCAATAACACAGAAAGGTCTACCTATGAGCGAAACTTACGAGCTCAAGGCCGAGACGCGCGATCGGGTTGGTAAGGGGTCCTCCCGTGAACTTCGCCGCAACGGTCTTATTCCGGCTGTCATCTATGGTGACAAGCAGCCCCCGCTTTCCATCGCGCTGTCCACCAAGGACGTGACGATGAAGATTCATGCCGGCGGTTTCATGACCACCGTTGCGACGATCGACGTCAACGGCGAGAAGATCCGCGTCCTGCCGAAGGACTATCAGCTCGATCCGGTCCGCGACTTCACAATGCACGTCGATTTCCTTCGCGTTTCGAAGGGCAGCCAGGTCTCCGTTCAGGTTCCGGTTCACTTCGAAAACGAAGAGAAGTCTCCGGGCCTCAAGCAGGGCGGCGCACTGAACATCGTCCGCCACGAAGTCGAACTGAACGTTTCCGCGGACAACATTCCGGAAGCCCTCACGGTCGACCTCACCGGCCTCAAGATCGGTGACACCGTCCACATTTCGAACGTCAAGCTCCCCGCAGGCGCCACCCCGGTCATCGCCGATCGCGACTTCACGGTCGCCACGATCACCGGCCGCACGCAGGAAGCCGAACCGACTGAAGAAGCCGAGGGCGGCGAAGAAGAGGCTTGATCTCTGCTTCAAGCGGCCGCCCGATCCGGGCCGTGTCGCGCGCCTCGAGTGAAGAAACCCGCCCCACTCTCGTGGGGCGGGTTTTCTTTTGAAGCGGCGCATCCTCAGCTGGCGGCGAGATTGGCATTGACTCGCCTCAATGTCGGTGATTTGGGGTGGCTGCATGACTTGACGGGGCAAAGTTCGCCCCTCACCCTGACCCTCTCTCCGCAGGCGGGGAGACGGGACCTGAGAAGGCGCGGCATACCCTTCTCCCCGCCAGAACGGGAGAAGGTCGCGGCAGCGGGATGAGGGGCAGGCGTGCCCGTAACCGCTCTGCATCACCACTGCCCAGAGGCGGAGCATCAGGAGTTTGGCCGCATGCTGATCATTGCGGGACTTGGCAATCCCGGCCCGAAATATGCCGGCAACCGTCACAATATCGGCTTCATGGCCGTCGACGCCATTCAGCGTCGCCCGGGCTTTTCCTCCTGGTCGAGGAAATTCAAGTCCGAAATCTCCGAAGGCGAGATCGACGGCGAACGCGTCCTGCTGATGAAGCCGCAGACCTTCATGAATCTTTCCGGCGAAGCCCTCGGCGAAGCGATGCGCTTCTACAAGCTCGCGCCGAAGGACATCGTCGTCATCTATGACGAACTGGACCTTCCCGCCGGCAAGGCCCGGATCAAGACCGGCGGCGGCCACGGCGGGCACAACGGCATCAAGTCGATTGACGCCCATTGCGGCAAGGAATACCGCCGTTTGCGGCTCGGTATCGGCCATCCGGGGGTCAAGGATCTGGTCCACGCGCATGTGCTCGGCGATTTCGCCAAGGCCGACCAGGCCTGGCTTTCGCTCCTTCTCGAGGCCATCGCCGACAATGCGGCGATGCTGGTGAAGGGCGAGGATTCGCAGCTCTTGAACAAGATCGCGCTGGCGACAGGAGGCAAGCCCGAGACGGAAAAGCCAGTCGCTGCGAAGAAGCAGGCGGCGCAATCACATATCCATCAGGCGCGTGCTTCGGCCCAGCCGAAAAAGCTGCCGGTGACGGGCCCTATGGCCGACATGCTGAAGAAGATGTTCGGACCGAAAGGCGATTAGAGCCCCTTCAGGGGGGATGAGGAAAAGTGTGTGCGGTTTTCGGCCTGCATCCCGCTCGACCGCGCACGCCGCCTCACTCCTCCGGCTCTGCCGTGAACAACAGCGGAAAGCCCGCCTCCTTGCCGAGGTCGGTTGCCTCCTTGGCCTTGGTCTCCGCGACGTCCTTGGCGCACACCACCACAACCGAAGTGCCCAGTTTGTGGGCCGTCATCATCACCCGGTAGCCCGCCTCCTCGCCCATGCGGAAAACGGCCTTGAGCACCATGACCACGAATTCCCGCGGCGTGAAGTCGTCATTGACGAGCAGGACCTTATAGAGCTTCGGCCGCTCCAGCTTCGGCTTGGTCAGGCGCTTTGCGGCTACATCATTGTCACTCATCGGTAATCCGCCGTCGATGACATGAGAAAAGCGTTGGCGATCAGCGGGCTTCAGCTGGCAAACCGCCCAGCGCTTTCCGCGTCCCACCATCCGCCAATATCGCCCTCCGATCCCGCGCATTCAAGTGAAACTCGCCTCCGGAAGCAATCGCAAATGCGCGAAAAGCTTGACCGTCCCTCTCCTTTATCCCATAGCCACCGCCAAGCAATCAGGAACGACGGGTTTCAGCCATGGGCTTCAAATGCGGTATCGTCGGGCTGCCGAATGTCGGCAAGTCCACACTCTTCAACGCTCTGACCAAGACGGCGGCGGCGCAGGCGGCGAACTATCCCTTCTGCACGATCGAGCCGAACACCGGCGAAGTCGCCGTGCCCGACCCGCGCATGCGCAAGCTCGCCGACATCGCCAAGTCGAAGGAGATCATCCCGACCCGCATCTCCTTCGTCGACATTGCCGGGCTCGTGCGCGGCGCGTCCAAGGGCGAAGGCCTCGGCAACCAGTTCCTCGCCAACATCCGCGAGGTGGATGCCGTCGTGCACGTGTTGCGCTGTTTCGAGGACGACGACATCACCCATGTCGAAGGCCGTATCCATCCGGTCGAAGACGCCGACACCATCGAGACCGAGCTGATGCTCGCCGATCTCGACAGCCTGGAACGGCGTGCCGAACAGACGCGCAAGCGCGCGACCGGCAAGGACAAGGAGTCGATGGCGCAGCTTCCCATCATGGAAGCATCGTTGAAGCTGCTGCAGGAAGGCAAGCCCGTGCGCACCCTGCTTGCCAAACTCGACGCCGATGAGCTGCGCATTCTGCAGAGCCTCAACCTGCTTACCTCGCACCCGGTTCTTTACGTCTGCAACGTCGCCGAAGGCGACGCCGCGACCGGCAACGAACACACCCGCGCGGTCGAGAAAATGGCCAAGGAACAGGGCGCCGAAACCGTCGTCATTTCGGCGGCGATCGAGTCCGAAGTCGCGCAGCTGCCAGAAGACGAAGCGAAGGAATTCCTAGCGGCGCTCGGTCTCGAGGAAGCCGGCCTCGACCGGCTGATCCGCGCCGGCTACAAGCTCCTCGATCTCATCACCTATTTCACCGTCGGACCGAAGGAGACGCGCGCCTGGACGATCCCGCGCGGCACCAAGGCGCCGCAGGCTGCCGGCGTCATCCACTCGGATTTCGAACGCGGCTTCATCCGCGCCAACACGATCGCCTATGACGACTATATCGCCTATGGCGGCGAAACCGGCGCGAAGGAAGCCGGCAAGGCTCGCGACGAAGGCAAGGAATACGTCGTCCAGGACGGCGACGTCATCCATTTCCGGTTCAATACATAGAGCGGAATGAGGAAAAGTGCGTGCGGGTTTCCGCCCGCATCCCGACCCGATTTAAAATCATCGTGAAGGCGCAGAACCTTTGCGGGGCAGGATCACCGCACGGCATGCAGCCGCGCGGTGACCGCTGCCGGCAGCAGGCTCATCGCTGCGCGGCGCAGCGGCTGCCAGAAAATGCCTATGACGAGTACCGTCAACCCAACCACCGCGAAGACGATGAAGACGTAGGTATCCAACGAGGCGCCGCTTTTCTGGATGATCGTCCAAATGGCTGCACCCAGCGACAAAAGGCCCGACGTCACGAATGCGCGGCGATCGATCACCAGACCGATCGTCATGAAAAGCGCCACCAGGAAAATGACGGCGGCTGCCTGACCCAAGCCCCCCTCGCCTCTCCACCAAACGCCGCCCTGACCGGATGCGACGATGAAACCGAGCATCGCATGAAGCAAGGCGGGAGCGGCGGCGAGATGCAGCCAGAAGGCTATATCGGAGCGGACGGTCAGCCGGAGCGGGTCCGAGATGTCATAGCGCATGGCGAGCGCAAAAATCGCCAGCGCCGCCACGAGAAGAATCGCTGCGACCAGATGAGGATAGGCTTCCAGAACGACGTTTACCCCAAGGGCTTTTTCCAGAGCGAGGAAAGCGAAGGCGACCGCCACGGCTGCTATCGACAGCAGGAACAGGGCGAAAGACAGGGGAACTCTGTAGCGCCAGTAGAACAGCCCGAGAAGGACCGGAAAAGCGCAGAGATAGGCCAACATCGGATAGGTCTCGTCCGTCCACGCTGGCTGCCCGGCCGTCATGACGTTGTACATTCCCTGCCCGACCCAATGGACAAGCGCCAGGGTCAGCGCAACCGCGGGCAAGGCCAGCCTCTGCCGACGCACGAGTATTTCCGCCAGAACGATGATTAGCGGCAGCACGGCGATCGCGCCGCCGATGCCCCAGAGACCCACCAGCACGACGATCACGCCGATCGTGATAAGGATATCGTGAAATCCGCGCAGGAAGCGAGGCTGCTCGCTCTCTTCTGCCGCTTGCGCATCGTGAAGTGTCTCGGCACGCGGGCGTGCTGCGGCGATTGCCGGGCCGGCACTCACCCCCCGCGCCGAAAGAAAAGCATCAAGATCATTGACACGATCGGCTGATATGAGTCCCTTTTCGGCGGCTGCCACCAGGGCCTTGTTCAAATCTGTCACGGTCGGATCCTTGCGGGAGAAGCTGCCACGCACAACTTGCGGTGAGGTGATCGCATGAACAATCGACATGCGCAACCTGGAAAATCAGCCGGGCTGGAGCCACGTAAAAGCGGGCCTTAGTGCGTCTGTTGGAACGCGCGGCGCGGTAAAGGAGAGAATGAGGCATGCTGTATTTCGAGGATTTCACTCAGGGCCGGCGTTTCGACTACAGTCCGGTCCTGATGCAGGCCAGCGATATGATCGCCTTCGCCAGTGAGTTCGACCCGCAGCCTATGCATCTGGACGAAGAGATCGGCAAGAGCAGCATTCTCGGCGGTCTCGCCGCTTCCGGCTGGCACACGAGCGCGGTCGGCATGCGGATGATGATCGAGGCCTTTCTCGGCAATTCATCCTCGCAAGGGTCACCGGGCATCGACTTCATGGAGTGGAAGAAGCCGGTCCTTGCCGGAGATAGGCTTTCAGGCTTCAGCCTGGTCCTGGAAGCGCGCCCGTCGAAGACCAAACCCGCGATCGGCTTCGTCAAGTTTCGCAACGAGATCGAGAACCAGAGCGGCGAGGCCGTGGCGGTTTCGGAATGCTCTGTCATGTTCAGGCGCCGCAATGGGGAGGCGCGCGCATGATGACGCTGGAGGAGCTCTATCAGGCCGGGCGCAAGGTCGTCACCGGCAGCCTTACATTCACCGCGGAGGATATCATCCGCTTCGCCCGCGATTTCGACCCGCAACCCTTCCACGTCGATGAGGAGCAGGCGAGACAGTCGCTTTTCGGCGGCCTGTGCGCCTCCGGCTGGCATACCAGCGCCGGCTGGATGCAATGCTTCCTGCGGTTCTGGAAGGAGGAGATCCGCCGCCTTGCAGCCGAGGGATTGCACGCGCCGAAGCTCGGCCCCTCGCCCGGTTTCAAGGAACTCAGGTGGCTGAAGCCGGTCTATGCCGGCGACACGATCACCTATGCGGTTACTTTACTGGAGGCCCGGATCGTCGCCTCGCGACCCGGCTGGCGGATCAACACGATCCTCTGCGAGGGCGAGAACCAGCACGGCGAGCCGGTCATCCGCTTCGAGAGCAAGGTCATCGAATTCGCTTGAAAGGCGCGAGTGAGCCCATGAGCCGGTGGGCTCAATGCCCCTCGAATTCGATGAGTGTGCGCACATTTACGCCGAGCGCTTCGAGCTTCTTGCGTCCGCCGAGCTCAGGCAGATCGATGATGAAGCAGGCTGCGACGATGTCCGCGCCCATCTGCTTCAGGAGCTTGGCGGCGCCCTCGGCGGTGCCGCCGGTGGCGATCAGGTCATCGACGAGGATCACCTTGTCGCCGGGAGCGACCGCGTCCCTGTGCATTTCCATCTCGTCCACGCCGTATTCCAGACTGTAGGCGATCCGCACGGTGTCGTGCGGCAACTTTCCTTTCTTGCGAATGGGTATGAAGCCGGCCGAAAGCTGGTGTGCAATCGCGCCGCCCAGGATAAAGCCGCGCGCCTCGATGCCGGCGATCTTGTCGACCTTGGTACCGGCATAGGGGTGGACGAGCTCGTCTATCGCCCGGCGGAATGCCCGCGGGTTGCCGAGCAGGGTCGTGATGTCACGGAACATGACGCCGGGTTTCGGATAGTCCGGAATGCTTCGAATGGCGGAAATCAGTTCCGATTGAACAGCGGTCATGTGTGAATGCGGCCTTTTCTGGATCCTTTGTTGCCACAGGCATAGCACCAACGAAGCGCCCGTTTACAGGATTTTCTTCGCTCCGGGTCCGGGCCGGAACAATTTGGCGAGAGCGCGGGTTGATGCTAGGCTTTTCAAGGGGAGGCTTTGCCGATTGTAGGAAGGAGGAACACCATGCGCCTATTCGAATGCGGTTCGCTCGTCCCGGGCTGCCCTTGGCACACCCGCGCTGACAATGATGCGGAAATCGTGCGCCGGGTCGTCGAGCACATGCGCGAGACTCATGGCGAGACGATCATCCGCGAAAACATGGTCGACAACATCAAGGCCCGCATCGTCGACGAAACCAAGGTCGCCTGACCGCGACCCGGCCGGTTTCAGCCCGACCGCACCATCGATTCGAGCCGGGCGACGAGGGTCGCCCGCTCGACGCTGAAGTTGCGCTCGACCCAGAAGGCTTCGAGCTCTGCCAGCACTTCTCCCACCTTAGGACCGGCGGGAATCCCCAGTTTGAGGACATCGGCACCGTTCAACGGGAAGACGGGCCGCTGCCATTTCTCCGCCCGTGCAAGGAGCCGATGAAAGGACGCGCTGTCGGCAAGGAATGCCGGATCGGTCTCGGCCTTGCGGCGCGCCGAGGCAAGCGCAAGCCTCAGCCGGACGATAATTCCTTCTGCGCCATGGCGATAGAGCTGGCGGTCGAGCGCCGCATCCGCAAGAGTAGCGGCGATTTCCGGCGCTTCGGCGAACCGGTCGAGGTAAGCGCTCTCCGCCTTCGACAACCGCAGACGTTTGGCCATGGCTTCGAGCCGGGCAGCGTCCGGCGGGACGATCGCCGCAAGTCTCAGGAGCGGGTCCGCCTTCCAGGAGAAACTCTTCTCCGCCGCGATCAGCGCGGGGATAGCGTCGATGCCCCATTTCTCGGTCTCGGGCAGGATCTCGCTCAGGACACCTGCCTGCCGCATCCACAGGAGCGCACGGCCCGGGTCGTCGGCCGAAAGCAGCTTCTTCGTCTCCGTCCAGACGCGTTCGGCGGAAAGCGTGGCGAGCTTCGCGCGGGCCTGGGCGCAGGCCCTCAGGCCCTCGGCGTCCGGACGGCCGCTGCCGTAATGCGCGAAGAAGCGGAAGAAGCGAAGAATACGGAGATAGTCCTCCGCCACGCGTTCGGCTGCGCTGCCGATGAAACGGACCGTCCGCGTCTCGATGTCCCCGAGGCCCCCGACATGGTCGATGATCTCGCCGTCCGCACCGGCATAGAGGGCGTTGATGGTGAAGTCGCGGCGTTCCGCATCCGCTTTCCAGTCGGTCCCGAAGGCCACTTCGGCGCGACGCCCGTCGGTCGCGACGTCGCGGCGCAGGGTCGTTATCTCATAGGGAATACCTTCGATGACGAGCGTCACGGTGCCATGGTCGATTCCCGTCGGCACCGCCTTGACGCCGGCGCCCCCCGCCCGCTCGGTCACCTCCTCGGGACGCCAGGTGGTTGCCAGGTCGACATCACCGGCCGGCAAACCCATGAGGCTGTTGCGGATCGCGCCTCCGACGACCCGAACCTCGCCGCCATCGGCGTTCAACAGGTCGAAGATGCGGCGAAGATGAGGAGCCTGAAACCAGCGCTCGGCGACAATGGAAGTCATGCATAGAGCCTTTCATAGAGCATGCGGACGATCCCCGCGGTGATCCCCCAGATGTTCCTTTCGCCATAGGGCATGCGATAGAAATGGCGCTCAGCGCCCTGCCAGTGGCTGCTTCCCCGCCCATGATTTCGCGGATTCATCAGGAACGACAACGGCACCTCGAACACGCTCTCCACTTCCTCCGGATTCGGCGCAAGTACGAAGCCGGGCTGAACCACCGCAAGCACCGGCGTGATGCGGAAGCCGGACATGGCCATGTAATGCGGCAGCCGCGCGACCGTCTCGACGAAACGCGGATCGAGCCCGATCTCCTCCTCAGCCTCTCGGAGTGCGGCGACTTCGATGGAGTGGTCTTCGGGATCCACCGCACCGCCCGGAAAGGCGACCTGACCGGAATGCTTGCGCAAATTCGAGGTGCGCTGGGTGAAGATGACGCTGGCGTCTTCGCCGTCGTCGACGACGGGGACGAGGACTGCGGCATCCTTCAGATGCAGGGACTCCAGATAAGATACGATACCCGGGTTCAGAAGGAAGTCGCCGTGATCGCGCCAGGCGGTCTCGATCGGCCCCCCCGCCTGCTGCAGCGCGCGGCGACGGAATTCGTCGGCGGAGTATGGGTGACTGCTCATCGAGACAAAGCTTCCAGCTCGGCCGCGGGCATGATCGGGAAGACCGCTCCGGCCGATCTGACACAGAACATCTCCACCCCTTCCACCACGATTGTCTCGCCGAGCTCGACGATGTCGTACATCACCGGTCGCGAGACGAGCGCTTCCAGCCGCCCGCGCACATGGAGATAGGGTTTGAGTTCGCGATTTTCGCCATGGATGACGAAGCGCAAGGGATGCTCCGGCCCTGCCTCCACCACGTCGCCGACATTGGTGCGGAAGGTCAGCACATTCTCGCCGTCCTTCTCGGTCACCCTCATCTCGACGGCGATGAACGGCGCGTCGGCGACGCGGATGCCGACCTTTTCCACAGGCGTTACGAGATAGGTCTTGCCGTCGTCGTCCTTGCGAAGCACGGTCGAGAACAGCCTCACCAGCGGCTGGCGGCCGATCGGCGTGCCCATATAGAACCAGGTTCCATCGCCCCGGATTTCCATGTCGATGTCACCGCAGAACGGCGGATTCCAGCGGTCGACCGGCGGCAACCCTCTCACCTCGCCGCCCGTCTGCCCGGCAGCGCGTGCGATCAGCGCCGCCAGGCCGGCCGCGTCGCCCGTTTGCTGAATCTTGGCTTCTGCCATTGTTCCGTCCCGTTTGGTCTCGATCTTGCATCCGAAGCATGACGCCGTTGCCTGCCGCATGTTTCCTTGATCGTAGCCTATCGAGGGCAAAAGCATGCAGCAGTTAAAAGTGCTACAGCAAGCCTTGCGCGTCTGGTATGACGCGGCGCTGTAGCGTCGGGTAGGCACCACAAGCTCGCTTCGGCGCATATGTCCGCATTCGCGCCTGGAACGCAATGCTTCAGGCTTGGTGTCAAGCTCACGAGATAGTGCGACGGCGGCGGCTTGTCAGCCGCCCCGCGGGGTCTAAATTGAAAAACAGGAACTGGACAGCCGGCATCGGCGATCGATCCAGAAGCGGATGACCGGGAGACTTGCAATGAGTGTAATGAGAGGCGCGACCGAACTGGCCGACGAAAAGGCGATCGTCGCCGCAGCCGAGGCGGCACTTGGAGAGATCGCGCTGGTCCGCGCCGAGATCGGCAAGGTCATTTTCGGTCAGGAGAGCGTCGTGGAGCAAACGCTGCTCGCGGTACTTTCCGGCGGACACGCGCTGCTTGTCGGCGTTCCGGGGCTCGCCAAGACCAAGCTCGTCGCCACGCTCGGCACCGTTCTCGGGCTCGCCAACAGCCGCATTCAGTTCACGCCCGACCTTATGCCCTCCGATATCCTGGGTTCGGAGGTCATGGATCAGGACGCCGCCGGTCATCGCTCCTTCCGCTTCATTCCAGGTCCGATCTTCACGCAGCTCCTGATGGCCGACGAGATCAACCGCGCCTCGCCGCGCACGCAGTCGGCCCTGCTGCAGGCGATGCAGGAGTATCACATCACCATCGCGGGCGACCGCAAGGACCTGCCACAGCCGTTCCACGTGCTCGCAACCCAGAACCCGCTGGAGCAGGAAGGCACCTATCCGCTGCCCGAAGCCCAGCTCGACCGTTTCCTGATGCAGGTCGATGTCGGCTACCCAGAGCTTGCTGCCGAAAGACAGATCCTGCTCGAGACGACCGGCCTCGCAGAAACCGAGGCGCGGCCCGTGATCGACGCAGGCCGCCTGCAGCAGCTCCAGGGGCTCATCCGCCAGATGCCTGTCGGCGAGAAGGTGGTCGACGCCATTCTGGCGCTCGTACGTTCCGCACGCCCGGGCAACGGCAATGCCGACACCGACAAGAACGTTGCCTGGGGACCGGGTCCGCGCGCCGGACAGGCACTCATGCTCTGCGCCCGCGCCCGCGCGCTCTACGACGGGCGGCTTGCTCCTTCGATCGACGACGTCCTTGCGCTCGCCGAGCCGGTTCTCCAGCACCGCATGGCGCTGACCTTCGCCGCCCGCGCCGAGGGCATGTCGGTGCGCGACGTCATCGCCGACCTGGTGAAGCGGGCCAAGGGCTGACGCATGGCCTCGATCGGGCACATTGTCGCGCGTACCCCTTCCGGTGAGGTTCTGTCGCGCGCGCAGCAGCGCGCGATGCTCGTGCCCGACTGTCTCGTCGAAGCGCGCAGGATCGCCAATACGGTAATCACCGGCTGGCACGGCCGGCGCAAGCGCGGTATCGGTGAGAACTTCTGGCAGTTCCGCCCTTACAGCGACGGCGAGAGCCTTTCGCGCATCGACTGGCGCCGCTCCGCCAAGGACGACCACACCTATGTCCGCGACCGCGAATGGGAGGCAGCGCACACGATCTGGCTTTGGGCCGATCTCTCGCCCTCGATGATGTACAAATCGACGCTCGGCGCCGTTTCGAAGGAGAGCCGCGCTCTGGTGCTGATGCTGGCGCTCGCCGAAATTCTCGCCCGTTCCGGCGAGCGGATCGGCTGCCCGGGCGTGATGGAGCCGGTTTCGGCGCGCAACGCCGCCGAGCGGCTGGCAACCGCAATCATGCATAGTCCGCTTTCGGAGGGCCTGCCCGATACCGGAATGATCCGCGGCGCCAGCGACCTTGTTCTGATCGGCGATTTTCTCGACCCCGCCGACCGGGTGATGGAACGACTTGGACCGCTCGCTCGCCGGGGCCTGCGCGGCCATGTCGTGGAGATCGCCGATCCGGCGGAGGAGGTCTTCCCCTATGCCGGCAGAACCGAGTTCACCGACCCTGAAACCGGCGAGAAGCTGACCGCGGGACGCGCCGAGATCCTGCGCGAGGATTACCAGCGTGCCTATCGCGCCCGCCGCGACAGCCTCGGCACGAGCCTGCGCCATCTCGGCTGGACCTTCATTCCGCACAGGACGGATCGGGCGGCGTCGGAAGCCCTGGTCGCGGTGCATATGCATCTTTCAGGCATGCCGGGCCGAGCGGCCCATGGGGGGCTCTCATGATCGGCGGCCTCTCCTTCATTTTTGCCAACCCTGCCATACTGGCAGCACTCGTGGCACTGCCGGTGATCTGGTGGCTGCTGCGCATGACGCCGCCGAGACCGGCGGCCGAGATCTTCCCGCCGCTGCGCATTCTTGCCTCGGTGATGAAGCGCGAGGAGACGCCCTCGAAAAGCCCCTGGTGGCTGACGCTTCTCAGAATGCTGATGGCCGCGGCCGTCATCTTCGCGATCGCCGACCCTGTCTTCAACCCGCGCAGCAATACGCTCGCGACCTCCGGGCCGCTGGCGCTGCTGATCGACAACAGTTGGGCAACGGCACCCGACTGGGAGAGGCGTGTCGAGGCCGCCTCGGCGCTGATCGACGACGCAGAGGCGAAGGATATTGCGATTTCGATCGTCTTCACCGGAGAGCGCCAGCACGACGCGACGCCCGGATCGGCGAGCACTGCGCGCAACCGGCTGGCGGCGGCGAGACCCGAACCGCTGCCTGCCGACCGTGGCTCCGCAATCGCGGCCTTGCAAGCGGCCTTCGAAGACGCTCCTCCCGGAACGGTCGCCTTTATCACGGACGGCATCGAAGGGGGCGACGGCAAGACGATGGAGGCACTGGCCGGGATAGGCGCGGCCGGTCTCAAGGTGATCGAAGCGGACGGCACCGAGGCCGTGGCACTCACTGCGACGAGCAACGAGTCCGGCGGCATGTCGGTGACGGCGAGCCGGCTGAAGACCGACGGCGGCCGTTCCTTGCCGATCGTTGCCTTCGATACCCGCGGTCGTGCGATCGCCAGTGGGGCGATCGATTTCGCACCCGGCGCAGCGACCGCCAAGGGGATGATCGAGGCCCCGTTCGAACTGCGCAACGACTTCGCCCGCATCGGCATCGAAGGAGCCGCGACTGCCGGCGCCCAGCATCTCCTCGACGACGGATTCCGCCGCCGTCGCGTGGCTCTGTTGAGCGGCGAGGCACGTGACCTGTCGCAGCCGCTGCTCTCGCCGCTCTACTATATCAATCGGGCGCTCGCCCCCTATGCGGATCTCGTCGAGCCGCGCCAGAGCGATCTTGCCGTTGCGATTCCGGAGCTTCTGGAGCAGCGCCCCTCGGTTCTGATCATGGCTGACATCGGCCGGCTGCCGGAAGAGACCTATCCCCTGCTTGGGAAATGGATCGACAATGGCGGCACGCTGATCCGCTTCGCCGGCCCCCGCCTGGCAGCCGCACCTGCCGACGATCCGCTCGTCCCGGTCACGCTTCGCCAGGGCGAACGGGCGCTCGGCGGCGCGCTCTCCTGGTCCGAGCCGCAGCCGCTCGCCGATTATCCCGGCAACAGCCCCTTCGCCGGCATGGCCCGCCCCACCGACATTCTCGTCAAGCGGCAGGTTCTGGCCGAGCCGACGGCCGATCTGGCGGAGCGCACATGGGCAAACCTCGCCGACGGCACACCGCTGGTCACGACTGCGACACGCGGGGCGGGCCGTATCGTGCTCTTTCACGTCAGCGCCGAGGCCACATGGTCGAACCTGCCGATCTCGGGCCATTTCGTTGAAATGCTCCGCCGCAGTGTCCAGCTTTCGCGCGGCGGCGGTATCGCCAGCGACGGCAAGGCGGTGAAGGCGCAGACCTTGCCGCCCTACCGGCTTCTGAACGCCGATGGCCTGCTCGTCGCCGAGACCGGCAATGCCCGTCCCCTCGACATCGTGCCCGGCAAGGCACCGGTCGCGACAGCCGACAATCCTCCGGGGCTCTACGGCTCCGAGGATGGCTTCACGGCGCTCAACCTCTTGCCGCGCGACGCCGAGCTCAAGAGGATCGACATGACCACCGCCGGCCCCCATACCTCCGAACGGCTGGCCGGTGCGGAAAGCTGGTCGCTGAAGCCGGCGCTGATGACGCTCGCCCTCCTGCTGCTGCTCGCGGACGCCTTGATCGTTCTCTTCATGGGCGGCGTCTTTTCACGCGCTCGGATGGCAAGGGCCACTTCGGCACTCGTCATGGTCCTCGCCGGGACCTTCTTCCTCGCCCCGCCGCAGGCCTTTGCCGACGACGCGCGCCCGGACGATCAGCGCATCCTCGAGCGGCTGGACACCACGCACCTCGCCTATGTGGTCACCGGCGAGGAAGAGGTGGACCGCCTTTCCGAGGACGGGCTGAGAGGCCTCACCGACTTCCTGACCTATCGCACCACGCTCGAGCCCGGCGCGCCCGTCGGTCTTGACATCTCCAAGGACGAATTGAGCCTCTACCCCATCATCTACTGGCCGATTTCCGCCAGCGCGCCCATGCCGAGCCCGCAAGCCGTCAGCCGAATCGATGCCTATATGCGGGCGGGCGGCACGGTCCTGTTCGACACGCGCGATCAGTTTTCCTCGCTCGGCTCTTCATCGAACGGAACCAGCGCGAACACCGAACGTCTCCAGGCGATCCTCGGCAATCTCGACATACCACCGCTGGAGCCGGTTCCGGCCGACCATGTCCTGACCAAGGCCTTCTATCTGCTGACGAATTTTCCCGGCCGCTATACCGGCAGCCCGCTTTGGATCGAATCCCAGCTCGATAGTCGCGAGGAACCGAGCAACCGGCCGGCGCGACCGGGCGACGGGGTGACGCCGATCATCATCACCGGCAACGACTTTGCCGGTGCATGGGCGGTGGATTCGAACGGAGTCGCACTCCTGCCGACCGTGCCGCCGGACGAAATGCAGCGCGAATACGCCTTTCGCTCCGGTGTCAACATCATGATGTACATGCTGACCGGCAACTACAAGGCCGACCAGGTGCACGTGCCCGCCCTGCTCGAGCGGCTCGGACAGTGAGGACCCGGCGATGACAATCGATTTCTCGCCGCTTCTCGCCTGGCCCTATCTCGCGGCACTGACGCTTGTCGCAGTCGTTCTGGCGGCACTCGGCATCTGGCGCGGTGTTCGTGGAGCGTGGATCAGGGCGGCAGCGCTGGCTGCATTCTGCTTCGCTCTTGCAAATCCCGTCCTCTTTCAGGAGGAGCGCGAACCCCTCTCCACCATTGTCGCCGTCGTTGTCGACCGCAGCCAGAGCCAGGAGAACGGTGACCGCCGCGCGCAGACGGACCAGGCGCTCGAAGGCCTCAAGGAGCGCCTTTCCCGTTTCCCCCAGATCGAGGCGCGCATCGTCGAAGCCGCCGACGGCGAGGAAACCGAGGCACCCTCGACCAGGCTCTTCGGCGCCCTGACAACGGCACTTGCAGACGTGCCGCCCGCCCGTGTCGGCGGCGCCATCTTCATCACCGACGGCCAGATCCACGACGTGCCGGATGTCAACCAGAAGCTCGGCTTCGATGCACCCGTCCACGCCCTGATAAGCGGCAAGCCGGACGAGTTCGACCGGCGCATCGAAATCGTGAGCGCCCCCCGCTTCGGCATCGTCGGCGAACAGCAGCAGATGACATTTCGGGTCGTGGACGACGGCGCGGCTCCCGGCGGCAGCGCCGAGGTGACGATCCGCCTGAACGGCAACGAGATCGCCACGGAGCAGGCGGAGCCCGGCACAGACGTTCCGTTCACCTTCACCGTACCGCGCGGCGGCAACAACATACTGGAATTCGCAGTCAATCCGGTTCCCGGAGAAGTGACCGAGACGAACAACCGCGCCGTACATGTGCTGGACGGCATCCGAGAAAATCTTCGCGTGCTCCTCGTTTCCGGAGAGCCGCATGCGGGCGAGCGCGCCTGGCGCAACCTCCTTAAATCCGATGCCGCGGTCGACCTCGTCCATTTCACCATTCTGCGGCCACCGGAGAAACAGGACGGCACGCCGATCAACGAACTCTCGCTCATCGCCTTCCCGACGCGGGAGCTTTTCGTCGACAAGATCAGCGAGTTCGATCTCATCATCTTCGATCGCTACCAGCATCGTGGCGTGCTGCCGATCCTCTATTACGACAACATCGCCCAATACGTGCAGAACGGTGGAGCGCTGCTGATCGCCGCCGGGCCGGAGCACGCCGGCGACGATTCGATCGCCGCGACCCCGCTTGCGGCGGTGCTGCCGGCAACGCCGACCGGCGTCATGAACGAGAAGGCGTTCTTCCCCCGGCTGTCCGAGGAGGGAAAGAAGCATCCGGTCACCCGCGGCCTCGAAGGGGCAGCGAACGAGCCGCCGGCCTGGGGCCGCTGGTTCCGTACCGTCGATGTGGACAGGCCGCTCGGGCAGACGGTGATGGAAGCTGCAGACGGCAAGCCGCTGCTGGTCCTCAACCGCGTCGGCAAAGGGCGCGTCGCCATGCTGCTATCCGATCAGGGCTGGCTGTGGGCGCGCGGCTTCGAAGGCGGTGGGCCGCATGTCTCGCTCTATCGCCGCACGGCGCATTGGCTCATGCAGGAGCCGGCGCTCGAAGAGGAGGCGCTTACCGCTCGCGCCATGGGCCGGACGCTCGAGATCACGCGCCAGACGATCGAAGGAGATCCCGGCCAGGCGACCCTCACCTATCCTTCCGGCCGGACCCAGGAAGTCACGCTCACGGAAGGCGAGCCGGGGCTCTACAGGGCTGAGGTCGAGACCAATGAGATCGGCCTCTTCGAAGTTGCCAACGACGAATTGACGACGCTCGTCCATGTCGGCAACGTCGATGCGCCCGAATTCAAGGCGGCGATTTCCACGGAAGAGAAGATCAAACCGTGGGCGAAGAAGACGAAGGGCCTGGTCCGCCGCCTGGCGAGCGCCGACGGACCGGTCGACCTCCCGTCTATCCTCCCGGTTCGCGGCGCCGTCCGTGTCGCCGACGATCAGCGCCTGTCGCTGCGCATGACCGACGAGACGGTTCTGAAGGGTATCGATTCCCTTTCGCTTTTCGCGGGGCTCTTCGGCCTGGCGGCACTGCTCTTCCTCATCTCCGCTACCTGGTATCGCGAGGGCCGGTAACGCCGGCGATGCCACGACTTCGTCATCCTCGGGCCGAGGATGGCGAAGTTCCAGCATCAAGGTTATCAGGCAGCGGCCCCTTGCGCCTGCGCGCGCGCAGTGAGGCAGACGGCGCCGTCGTCCCGCCAGGCGATCACGCCTTCAAGCCGCGCGTGGACGTCCGGCGCGACCGGCACGACGAGAACCCTCGCCGGATCGACGGGACCCGGGAATTGGAGCGCGCCGTAGCGTACCTTCTCAAAGCCGAGCGGCTGGTAATAGGGCGGATCGCCGACGAGGATAATCGCTTCGGAGCCCTTCCGGCGGGCCGCTTCGACTGCAATGCGGACGAGTTCCCGGCCGATGCCCTGGTTCTTGTGCGCGGGCCGGACGGCAAGTGGGCCGAGCAGGTGTCCTTTCACCGATCCGGCGGTCACCGGCGTCATCCGGACCGACGCGATCGTTTCGCCATTATCGGCGCAGATGAAGGAGAGCGCCCGGTCATGGGGTCCCTGCTCGCGAATCCGCGCGGCGGCGCGGGCGAAGCGACCCGGCCCGAAGGCCTCTTCATTGATGGTTTCGATGGCTGCGTCGTGGGATGCGTCTTCAGTCAGATAGACGAGATCGTGCTTTTTCATGTGTCGAGAACCGGCATGCGAACGGACATGGAGGATGGCTCGCCCCGAATGGGCGTTTGCAGCATCAGCGTCGTCGCAGGCTTCCCGACAGGATCATGGTTGTGATCGTTCCCAGATGAAAGAGCTACCATTTCGCCGATAGCAGAAAAACGCCGCCAGTCAAAGGGTAAAACGCACTGTTCGGAATTTCGCATCTATCGGCCGCGGTTCTCAGCACTAATTATGTGTCAGCAAACGATCGAAAGGAGTTAGGCCCCATGGGTAGGCTGGTGAATGGCGTCTGGCAGGATGTCTGGTACGACACGCGTGCAACGAACGGTCATTTCAAGCGCAGCGAATCGCAGTTCCGCAATTGGATCACGGCAGATGGATCGCCCGGCCCTTCCGGCGAAGGCGGCTTTAAGGCCGAAGCGGGCCGCTATCATCTCTATGTGTCTCTTGCCTGCCCCTGGGCGCACCGCACGCTGATCTTCCGCAAGCTCAAGAAGCTCCAAGACCTCATCTCGCTTTCCATCGTTGACCCGCTGATGCTGGCCAACGGCTGGGAATTCAAGGGAGAGGATCGTGGGGGCGAGGATCATGGGGGTGAGAACGGCGGCACCGCCGATCACCTCTTCGGCTCGCGCATGCTCTGGGAAGTCTATCTGCGCGCCGACCCGGTCTATTCCGGTCGGGTGACGGTGCCGGTCCTCTGGGACAAGCGGAAGAACACGATCGTCTCGAACGAGTCCGCCGAAATCATCCGCATGTTCAACTCGGCCTTCGACCATCTGACAGGCTCGACGGAAGATTTCTGCCCGCAAGAACTGCGGCCGGAAATCGATGCGCTCAATGCGCGCATCTACGACGCGGTCAACAACGGGGTCTACAAGGCCGGCTTCGCGACCAGCCAGGCGGCATATGTGGAGAGCGTCACTGCTCTCTTCGCCATGCTGGACGAACTGGAGAACCGCCTCGCGTCGAAGCGTTATCTCACGGGAGACCGCCTGACCGAAGCCGATTGGCGGCTGTTTACGACACTCGTCCGTTTCGATCCGGTCTATGTCGGCCATTTCAAATGCAACATCCGCCGCATTGCGGACTATCCGAACCTCTACGGCTATCTGCGCGAGCTCTACCAGGTGCCGGGCGTCGCCGAGACGGTGAATATGCACCACATCAAGCAGCACTATTACCGCAGCCATACGACCATCAACCCCACAGGCATCGTGCCGGTGGGGCCGGCGCTCGACCTTGAAGCGCCGCACGGGCGGGATCGGCTATAGGCGGCGCGGTAAGCACGAATCCATCCTCCCCGCTGCATTCGCGGACAGGGCCTTCTATTGCCGTATCGTTACGGTCGAACCCGCCTTCGAAAGATCGGAAAATGGAGCGAAATTCTGGATTTGCAGCACTTTCCCTGTTAAGATAGCATGCAACTGGAGCTTTTCCTATGAACGTTCATTCCCGCCGTCCGGACCGTTCTCCGGAAGCCATCGAGAGGCGCCGCAAAGCCACCGAGCAGGCGCGCGCTGCCAATATCCGGCAGGGTTATGTTCACGATCCGGTGCTCGAGACGGCCAACGCCCGCTTTATCGCCGGCGAAATTACCACGGAAGAGTTTCTCGAAGAGATGCTGACGCGCTTCAAGCGCGCCTAACCGTCGATCGATGATTTGTACAAGCCGCCTGCATTCCCGGGCGGCTTTTTCATGAGGAATCGATGGCAAGCGAACAGCCGAAGGGCTCTTACACCTACCCTGACGTTACCGATGATCCAGATCGCACGGGCGTCTTGCGCAACAAACTGAACCTGACGGCACATTCCGAACTTCGACCGGCCGAGTATGCACTGACTAACATCCGGCTGATCGAGATAAACCAGGGACGTGGACCGAGCGGCAATTTCGACACGGCCCACCTGAAGGCTATTCACAGGTACATTTTTCAGGACGTCTACGAATGGGCGGGGCATACGCGCAACGAGAGTCCCGTTGTCGATGGCCAGAGGGTCGAGCCCGTCGGCGGACTCTTCAAGGGCGGCACATCCTTCCTGCCCGGCTCGCGCATAGAAATGGGTCTGAACGAGGCGCTGAGGCCGATCGCAGACCCGCCGGCCCTTAGCAAGGCAACGCCGGAGGAATTTGCCGAGCGTGCCGCAAAGGTCCTCTCGGAACTGAACTACGTGCATCCATTCAGAGAGGGCAACGGCCGTGCTCAAGAGGCTTTTATTTCCGAGTTGGGCCGCCACTACGGGCATGCGATCGATTTTTCCCTCATCACCATGCCGCGCATGATCGAGGCGTCGATCGAAACCACGAACGACCCGTCCAGTCCCCTGATGAAGCACGCGATCGAGGACGCGATGAAGCCGGGCCGCCGTGAGGCCATCCGATTCGCATTCGACGACTTGCGGGAGAGCGGCGAAGAGCCTCTACACCATCATGTCCGCACCGCCCGCGCCGGCGAAGACATCACTGGCCGGATTCTCCGCCACGACGATCGCTTTGCCAGTCTCCTGACCGATCACGGGATCGTCGTGGCCGATCGCGCGGACCTGCCGGAAAGAGTGCCACACGACGAGAAGATCACCGTCACTGCCCGGTTGGACTTTTCAAACGCCGAACGCTGATGGCCTCTGCGGTAATCCATCTGCAAACCGGAAGTCACTCCAACAGCCGGCGGTTTCCACACCCGCCGCCTGCTCAAGCTTGGACTGAGCCGGAGCATTCCTCGTCAGGGGATATGCGGCCGTTACCAGAACCTATCCGGCACTACGTCTCCCGCAAGCTCCGCCAGCCGGCGCCGGGTCGCAGGCGTCGTATCCGCCGGAAGGTCGTCGAGCGGAAAGAAGCCAGCGGCGGCGATTTCGAGATCCGCACGCTTCGGCCGCTCCTGGCGGACGTTATCGCAGCGGAAGAAGATGACGTGATCGCGCTTGCTGGTACGCCGGTTGTAGTAGACCTGAAAAAGCAGCGGCGCCGTCGTCAGCACCAGGTTGCCCTCCTCTCTCAGCTCGCGGGCAAGGCCCTCCACCGCCGTCTCGTTGCGGTCGAGTCCGCCGCCGGGAAGATGCCAGCCCGGCAGATAGGAATGCCTTACGAGAAAGATCCGCCCCTCATCGTCGAAACAGGCAGCCCGCACGCCGAGCGTCATGCCGCGCGACAGGGCGAAGTAAACATGGGCAAACCGCGTCAGAAAGCGGAGCCGCCAGGAGGGCATCTCCGGCCCGCGGCTCTCGTCCATACGCGTTCTCCTCACATTCGCGGTGTGCGGGAATAGTCCATTACTGATTCCCCTTCACAGGAATATGCGCTAGACGAGATTAATGTTCAAACTTGCGCATATATCCGATGTTCACCTGGGGCCGTTGCCCGATCTCTCCCTCCGCGAACTCGCCTCCAAGCGGATCACCGGATTCGTCAACTGGCACAGGAACAGGGTGCGCCATCTCTTTCCCGGGACGCTCGACTGCCTGATGAAGGACATCGAGGTGCGCAATCCGGATCACCTGGCGATTACCGGAGATCTCGTCAACCTCGCCTCTTCCCTGGAGATCGAGGCGGTTACCGAATGGCTCGCGGAAGCGGGCGACCCCAATGAGATCTCGGTCGTGCCGGGCAATCACGACGCCTATGTGCCCGGCGCATACGAGAAGATCACGCATGCATGGTATCCCTTCATGCGTGGCGATGACGGCCCGAGCGGCTGGGTGAAGAAGCATGCCTGCTTTCCCTATATGCGGGTGCGCGGCAGGGTGGCGCTCATCGGCTGCTCGACGGCCGTGGCCACTCCCCCTTTCGCCGCCAGCGGCTATTTCGGGCCGCGACAGGCGCGGGCGACGGTCAACCTCCTTCGCCAGGCCGGCGAAGCCGGATTGTTCCGCATCGTCATGATCCATCACCCGCCGATCCGGGGCGCGACCTCGATGCACAAGCGCATGATCGGCATCCGCCGTTTCGCTGCCACCATCTCCGCCGGCGGGGCCGAACTGGTTCTGCACGGCCACACGCATCTCAATACGCTCCACTGGCTCAAGGGGCATACGGGGCCGGTGCCGGTCGTCGGCATCGCATCCGCCTCGCAGGGTCCCGGCGGCAGCAAGCCCGTCGCCGCCTATAATCTCTTCTCCGTCGACGGCGAGCCCGGAGACTGGCGGCTGACCCGGGAGCGCTACGCGATCAACCCGGACGCGACCGGCGTGGTGCTCGCCGAAACGACGTATTTCTGAAACGGCGCAAGCCTCTCGATCCTGGCCGATTGAAGGACGCGCGGCACCGTGGGGAAAACCGTTTCCGCGGCGCAAAAACCTCTTTCCGTTCCGGCTCTTCCCTTGCAGACTTAGGACCAAATGTTCCATATCATTGATGGTGCGTCCGAATGGCGATGGACGCGCGATCCGGCACGTTTACTGGAAGAGCAATGCGCCCAGCGGCAGAAATGAAGGATTTCAGACGGGATTTGGTCAGCCTGCTGCCCAAACTGCGCCGCTTCGCGATAACGCTGGCCCGCAATGCCAATGATGCCGACGATCTCGTCCAGGAAGTTTGCGAGCGGGCAATCGCGCGCAGTCACCTTTGGAACGGCGAGGGCCGGCTGGAAAGCTGGGTCTATGCGATGACCCGCAACCTCTGGGTGGACGAAATCCGCAAGCGCAAGGTGCGCAGCGCCGGTGCGGTCGACGTTTTCGAGCGGGACGAACCGCACGTCGAAGCAACAGCCGAAAAGGCCGCCTATGCCAATCAGGTGCAGAAGATGATCCTCTCCATGCCGGAGGGGCTGGCGAGCGTTTTTCTCCTCGTCAATGTCGAAGGCCACAGCTACCGGGAAACGGCGGAGATCCTCGGCATCCCCGTCGGCACGGTCATGAGCAGGCTGTCGACGGCGCGGCTCAGGCTCGCAGCCATGTTGTCCGAAAATTCGGAAAGGAGGGCCTGACCGTTGCTGCAAACGAAAGGGCTAGCGCTCGAGGTGCGGTTGTCCGCCTATATCGACGGCGAACTCGCAGAAAGCGAAAAATTAGAACTTGACGCTCTTCTCGCACGCGACGACGAGGCAAGGGCATTGCTCGCCAAGCTCAGGTCGGGCAGTGCCTTCGGCAACGGGGCTTTCGAAAACTTCCTCCATGATCCGGTGCCGCTGGCGCTGGTGCGCCAGATAAAGCAGGGTCCCGGCATCAACCCGAAGTCGGAGCGGGTAACGACGGCCAGTCTTCCAAGGCGAAGCGCTCGCATCTGGCCGCGCATCCTGGCCGCTTCCACCGCCCTTTTTCTGCTCGGCGGAGCCGCCGGCTTCATTCTCGGCAGCGCCACGGATTTCGCCGAGCCGATGAACCAGGCCGATGACCGCCCCTGGATCGACGATATCGTCGGGTCTCACCGCATCTTTTCGCGCCAGAAGGAGCATCTCGTCGAGGTGCCGGGAACGCGGGCGGCAGAGATCGAGACCTGGCTTGCCGCAAGCGTCGGCGTGAGCTTCACTGTCCCCAATCTCGACCGCAAGGGATTGTCCTTCGAAGGCGCGAGGCTTCTCGCCGCCAATGGCAGACCGGCTGCCCAGCTCGTCTATCGTGACCGCGAGGCAGAAGTTTTCACCATCTGCTTTCTGAAGCAAGGCGACGGGCAACAATCCGACGAATTCAGCGAGACCATCCGCGGTGACCTCGGCTTGGTCTCCTGGCAACGGGAAGGCGTCTCGTTCGTGATGATCGGACCCTCTTCCGACCCCGCTCTGCAGGACCTTGCCGAAACGGTGGCTGCGAATATTTGAGACTGATCGAGACCGAGGTCACCGGCCTGACCGGACGAGGTCAAAGCGCAGATCGTTTCGGAGAGCCTTCGGCCCTGCCGCCCCGGATGCTGCCGTCGCGCGGGCCTGCGCGGTTCCGGCATGATCTTTCCACCGCACCGGGTTCGGATCATGGTGGCAACCAAACCGGTCCTGATCAGGCGAAGCGGTCGGTTGAGCGTCCTCAGGCAGAGTTCTCTTCTCGCCGGATTGAACGACATGATAAACAGCGCCCATGGGAATCAAGAACTATCTGATCGAAGGCGGTTCCGGCACTGGAAAAACGTCTGTCGCTACCGAATTGGAGCGGCGGGGTTACCATGTCGTCCATGGTGATCGGGTCTTGGCCTATGTCGGCGACCCCGAAACAGGCATGGCACTGCCAGGACCACCTGAAGGCGAGGATCGCATCGTCTGGGGATACGCGCACTGGATTTGGCCCGTCGACAAGGTCCGGGCCATTGCTGCCGACACCACCCATCCTGCCACCTTCTTCTGTGGCGGATCGCGCAATTTCCATAAATTCCTGGACTTGTTCGACAAGATTTTTGTACTCGAGGTAGGCGTTGAGACCTTGAACCGACGATTAGACGGGCGACCGAATGAGCCAGGTTTCGATCCGGCCGAGCGGCAGCTGGTACTGCGCTACCATCATACCCGCGAATATCTTCCCGTTGGCATCGATATCGACACGGCGGGTACGGTCCCAAGCGTCGTCGACAACATCCTTGCTCACCTCGCCTGAAACCATGGGCATCGTGAATGGGATGGGAAGCACGCGAATATTGCGGGAAGACGCTAAACGGCTCACTGCGATACCGCTTACTAAAATCAAGCTAATGGGCGCTCCCCTCTTAAGACCCTCTCTCCGCACGTGGAGAGAGGGTCAGGGCAAGCGGCACTCACGAGGGCAAGCGCGTCACTTCCCCATCGCGTTCAGCACGCGGTTGGCAGCCGAGACGATCGCCTCCAGCGAGGCGGCCACGATATTGGTGTTGATGCCGACGCCGAAGAGCTTGCCGCCCGGATACTCGACCTCGACATAGGCGATCGCCGCAGCGTTCGAACCGTGCTGCAGCGAATGCTCGGAGTAATCCGCCACCGAGAGTTCCATGCCGAGATAGATCGACAGCGCATTGATGAAGCCGTCGATCGGGCCCGTGCCCTTGCCCTCGATCTGTCTCGTCTCGCCGCCGTCCGTAATTTCGGCGGCGACGACGCGCAGGCCCTTGTGCTCGCCTGCCGGGTAGGTGTGATGGTCGACGAACTTGATCCGCGCGCCCGGCTGCTCGACATAGCTTTCGATGAAGCGCTGATGGATGCGTTTCGAGGGCAGTTCCTTGCCTTCCTCGTCGGTGATGCGCTGAACTTCCTCACGGAACTCGATCTGCAGATTGCGCGGCAGATTGATCCCGTAGTCCTCCTGCAGGATATAGGCGATTCCGCCCTTGCCCGATTGCGAGTTGATGCGGATGATCGCTTCATAGCTGCGTCCGACATCGCGCGGATCGATCGGCAGATAGGGTACCTCCCAGGTCGGCTTGTTCGCCTGTTTGATCGCCTTCATGCCCTTGTTGATCGCATCCTGATGCGAGCCGGAGAAGGCGGTGTAGACCAGTTCGCCGACATAGGGGTGGCGTTCCGGAATGACCATCTGGTTGGAATATTCGTAGACTTCCTTGATCCGCTCGATGTCCGAGCAGTCGAGCTTGGGATCGACGCCCTGCGTGAACATGTTCAGCGCCAGCGTCACCACATCGACATTGCCGGTGCGCTCGCCATTGCCGAAGAGCGTCCCCTCGACACGGTCGGCGCCCGCCATCAGCCCCAGCTCGGTGGCGGCAATGCCGGTACCGCGGTCGTTGTGCGGATGCAGCGAGACGATCAGGTTCTCGCGATTGTCGAGATTGCGGCACATCCATTCGATCTGGTCGGCATAGATGTTCGGCGTCGCCATCTCCACGGTCGAGGGCAGGTTGACGATGAGCTTGTTGTCCGCCGTCGGCCGGACGATCTCGATCACGGCGTTGCAAATCTCCAATGCGACTTCGAGTTCGGTGCCGGTGAAGCTTTCCGGCGAGTATTCGAAGCGATAACCGCCGCCCGCTTTCGCGGCCATGTCGGTGATCATCTTGGCGGCGTCGGTCGCGATCTGCTTGATGCCGGCCACGTCCTTGCCGAAGACGACGCGGCGCTGCAGCTCGCTCGTCGAATTGTAGAAATGTACGATCGGCCGGTGCGCACCTTCAAGCGCCTCGAAGGTCCGCGCGATCAATTCCGGTCGGCACTGGACCAGCACCTGCAGGGACACGTCTTCGGAGACGTTGCCTTCCTCGACGCACCAGCGGGCGAAATCGAAATCCGTCTGCGACGCGGAGGGGAAACCGATCTCGATCTCCTTGAAGCCCATGTCGAGGAGGAGGTGGAACATGCGCGCCTTCCGGTCGTGACCCATCGGATCGACGAGCGCCTGGTTGCCGTCGCGAAGATCCACGGAACACCAGATCGGCGCTTCGGTGATCGCCTTGGACGGCCACATGCGATCCGGCAGCGCGATCTGCGGATAGGGCTGATACTTCACAGCCGCTTCGGGCATGCCGGTCTTGATGGAGTGCGATTTCAAAATCATGTGCAGCTTCTCTTCGTCACTGGAGCGTAGCCTGCCGCATGCAATAGCCGATCATTCGGGACATTGCGATGGCGATGCCGCGGGGGCCGCGCGATTTGGTTCAGCTTTTCTGGATTTCGAGGAGCAGGTGCCGGCAAGGCTTTTCGGCCGCCGGGCGCTCCTCAGCGAACCCGGCAACCGCGGATAAGGCCGAGAAGAAGAAGGGAGGCGAAGGCGCGCGCAGGAGCACGATTGGCATCGTGTCCGGAAAAGATCGCTACGATCTTGTGTGCGTCAGCCTTGGTCATGGAAAAGCCTATACACGGCTTGGTAAAAGGGAGCAAGAGTGCCCTCTCCTCGGGTTAATCCGAGGACCAGCCCTTCCCCGCGCGCGGGGGAAAGGGGAATGAGGCGGCGCCGCGAGTCCCTTCGCCCCGCTTCAGGGAGAAGGAACCGGCCGGCGGATGAGGGGCGGACGCGCTAGATCTCCGCGATGGACGTGACGATGCGCGAAACGAGACCGTAGGCCTTCGCCTCTTCCGCACCGAGCCAGTAATCGCGATCCGTGTCCTTGGCGATCTTGTCGACCGGCTGTCCGGTCGCTTCTGAGAAGATCCGGTTCAGACGCTCATTCATCTTGATGATCTCGCGCGCCTGGATCTCGATGTCGGAAGCCATGCCGCGCGTGCCGCCCGAGGGTTGGTGCAGCAGGAAGCGGGTGTTCGGCAGGCACAGGCGCTGCTCCTTCGGCGCGGCGACATAGATGAGCGCGCCGGCGGACGCGACCCAGCCGGTGCCGATCGTCCAGACCTTCGGCTTCACGAACTTGATCATGTCGTGGATGCTGTCGCCGGATTCGACGTGACCGCCCGGCGAGTTGACGAAGAGGCGGATATCGTCGTCGCTGGCCGCGGCAAGCGCTACGAGCTGCGAGCAGACCTTCTGCGCGAGTTCCTGGGTGATGGTTCCGTAAATGAAAATCGAACGCGACTTGAAAAGGTTCGCCTCCGTCTCCTTGCCCAAGGGCAATTCGGTCTTCTTTTCTTCCTGGTCGTCGTCGTTCCGCATTCTTCGGACTCCTCATGAAATGTCTTCCAACCAGATAATGCGACTCGACGGCGAAAACAATGCAAACGGCGGCGTTAACACGGTTCGAACTGCCGGCCTCGGCATGATGGTAAACAGGTCCCGCCAAATGACGTATGGACAGCCGGTCGAAGCCCAATAAGATCAGCGGGTCATCATCAATGACTGTATTGGGGCCCAGAATGAAGAAATCCGTCCTCCTCGCAGCCGCGCTCCTCGCCGGCTCCTCCGCGCCGGCCTTCGCCCATCTCGATCCAGCCGAACACGGGTCGCTGATGGCGGGCCTTTCGCATCCGCTGTTCGGAGCCGACCACGTCCTTGCGATGATCGCCGTCGGCCTTTGGGCGGCTCAGATAGGCGGCAGGGCGCTGTGGAGCGTGCCGGCCGCCTTCGTCGCGACTATGGTGCTCGGCTTCATCCTCGCCCACGCGGGCGCTCCCCTGCCCTTTGTCGAACCAGCCATCCTCGCCTCCGTCGTGGCACTCGGCCTGGTCGTCGCCATTGCCGCCCGGCTTGACGCGGCAGCGGCTGCAGCCATCGTCGCGGCCTTCGCGCTCTTCCATGGCCATGCCCACGGCGGAGAGTTGGGATCGGCCGGCGCCTGGTCGTTCGCAGCAGGTTTCGTGACCTCGACCGCTCTTCTGCACCTGGCGGGCATCGGTCTCGGCATCGGGCTCGCCCGGCTTGCGAACCGCGGCGTCGTCACTCGTCTTCTCGGCGGCTTAACGGCTATAGCCGGCGCAGCCTTGATCTTCGGATGATGCTGGTTCGCTCCGCGCTGCCGCACGAGGCGGACGTTCTCGCTCAAATCGGCCTTGCAGCCTGGCGCAAAGGCATAAGGCCGCTTGTGTCGGCACATGTTGCGGAGGCCACCGAACAGACCAATCCGTTCCTGCCGTTCGTGCGCGAACTGGGGCCTCGCATCCTCGTCGCTGAAGTCGGGGGAGCACCTGCCGGCCTCGGCGCCAGCGAGAACGAAGACGACGTCATCAGCGATATCTGGGTGGCCCCGGCCTTCGAAGGACGGGGCGCCGGATCGGCCCTCATAAAGGCGCTTGAAGCGCAAATCGCCGAGCGCGGATACAGGCAAGCTGCAATCCAGGTGGCGGCCCGCAACGAGCGGGCGCTTCAGCTCTATCAGCATCTCGGCTACCGAGTGCTTTGGAGGAAGGTCGCTTTCGACCCGATACTCCAGACCGAACTGGAAAAGATCGGCCTGTCGAAAGCACTTCGGCTTGAACAATAGGTCAATCCGCCTGAAGCGGTGGGGGCTCATCCCCAATCAGCGGGTCCAACCCCGGCTTTCGCGAGCGTTACCAAGGAGAAAGCGCCTGCTCATGAAACCGCGCTTGCAAGCCGGCAGACGCCATCATCCGCGTCCGCGATAGGTCGGCACGCCCTGATCGGGCAGCCAGACGCCCTCCGGCGGGTTTCCGGTCTGCCAGAAGACGTCGATCGGGATTCCGCCGCGAGGATACCAGTAGGCGCCGATCCGTAGCCACTTCGGCGAAAGCAGCGAAACCAGCCGCTTGGCGATCTCGATCGTGCAATCCTCGTGGAAAGCGCCGTGGTTGCGGAACGAATGCAGGAACAGCTTGAGCGATTTCGACTCGACCAGCCAGCCGTCCGGCACGTAGTCGATGACGATGTGCGCGAAGTCAGGCTGCCCGGTCATCGGGCAAAGCGAGGTGAACTCCGGCGCCGTGAAGCGGACGACGAAATCCGTGCCGCCATGCCCGCTCGGCACTCTTTCGAGCACCGCCGCTTCCGGGCTTTGGGGCAGATCGACCTTCGCCCCCAGTTGTGAAAGTCCCGATACGTCCGTCTTGCTCATTTCCGTGATGCTCCACTAACTTTAACGCGCACCCCGTGCGCCTTTTCGCCTTCCGGTTCGACGTGAATGGCTATCCCCGCGCCCGGATGCACGACGCGAATCGCATCCTCGATCCGGTCGCAGATATCGTGCGCGTCACCCACCGGCATCGCCTCCGGCACGACCATATGGAAATCCACGAAGATCGCCGGGCCCGCCTGACGCGTCTTCAGGTCGTGGACCCCAAGAGACCCGCCGGCATTGGCCGCGATCGCCGCCTTGATCGCCTCCTCCTCGTCCGCCGGGACCGCCTTGTCCATCAGCCCGTCGACGGAACGCGAAATGACCTTCCAGCCCTGGAAGAGGATATTGCCCGCGACGATGACGGCGAGCAGCGGATCCAGGATCGCGTAGCCCGTGGCGATGGCAAGAAGAAGGCCGACGAGCACGCCAACGGAGGTCACGACATCCGAGAGAATGTGTTGACCGTCCGCACTCAAGGCCGGCGAGCGATGGCGGCTGCCCGCGCGGATAAGCACATAAGCCCAGATCGCATTGACGACGCCGGCAGCAAAGTTGATGGCGAGGCCTAGCGTCGGTGCACTCAGGAGCACCGGTGCCATCATTTCAGGGATGGCTTCCCAGATAATCAGCAACGCTGCCAGGACGATCAGTACGCCTTCGATGACTGCGGAGAAATATTCCGCCTTGTGATGCCCGAAGGGGTGGTCGGCATCGGCCGGCTTCGCCGCATAGCCGATCATCGCATAGGCGATCACCGCGGCGACCACGTTGACGGAGGATTCCAGCCCGTCGGACAGGAGCGCCACCGAGCCCGTCACCCACCAGGCCAGCATCTTCAGGCCCATCACGCCCAGCGACAGGGGGATGCCCCAGAAGGCGAGTCGCAAGATGGTTCTATTGTCGGTTCCGGTCATCGTCATTCCTCCTGCAGATGCAAACGAGTTGCAGATGCAAGGCCATTCAAATGCAAAACCGCCCGCGCGGGTTTTCGCGCAGGCGGATCATGGGCGCCATATGGGCGATTACGCGCCGCTTGTCAAACGATCGAATGCCTCGAGCCGATACAGCCGACGCGAGGGAGGTCAGGCTGCCTTGGTCTTCGCCCGTTTGGCAAGATGGGCAACCACGTTCTCGATCATCCGCATGCCGGCGTCGCCGCCGAGCGTCATGATCGATTCCGGATGGAACTGCACGGCCGCCACCGGCTCCTTGCTGTGTTCGATGCCCATGATCGTACCATCTTCGCTTTCGGCCGTGATCACGAATTCGCGCGGCAGGTTGGACGGATCGGCGAAAATCGAATGATAGCGCCCGACCGTCACCTCCTTGCCGAGGCCGGAGAAGACGATGCCGGGTTCGAGCACGCGAATGCGTGAGGGCTTCCCATGCATCGGGATCGCCAGCTGACGAAGGTCGCCGCCATAGGCCTCCGCGAGCGCCTGCAGCCCCAGGCAGACGCCGAAGACCGGCAGGTCCCGCGCCCGCGCCTTCTTGATCGTCGCCTTGCAGTCGAAATCCTTCGGGGTGCCGGGTCCGGGCGAAAGTACGACGAGGTCCGGCTTGACCCGGTCGAAAATTTCCTCGGCCACCGGCGTGCGTACGGTGGTGACGGACGCGCCGGTCTGGCGGAAATAGTTCGCCAGGGTATGGACGAAGCTGTCCTCGTGATCGACGAGCAGGATGCTGACTCCGGCGCCGACGGCGGCGACATCGCGCGCGGACTTGGCGCTGTTTGCGGACTTGGCGTCGCGGATGGCTGCAATCATGGCAGAGGCCTTCAGTTCGGTTTCGGCTTCTTCTTCTTCCGGATTGGAATCATAGAGCAGCGTCGCACCCGCCCTAACCTCGGCGATCCCGTCCTTGATGCGGATGGTACGCAAGGTCAGCCCGGTATTCATGTCGCCGTTGAAGCCGACCATGCCGATCGCGCCGCCGTACCAGGCACGCGGGCTCTTCTCGTGACTCTCGATGAAGCGCATCGCCCAGAGCTTCGGCGCGCCGGTAACGGTCACCGCCCAGGCATGGCTGAGAAACCCGTCGAAGGCGTCCATATCGTCGCGCAGACGCCCCTCGATGTGATCGACCGTATGGATCAGCCGCGAATACATCTCGATCTGACGGCGGCCGATCACCTTGACCGAGCCCGGCACGCAGACCCGGCTCTTGTCGTTGCGGTCGACATCCGAGCACATGGTCAGTTCGGACTCGTCCTTCTTCGAGTTCAAGAGCTTCAGGATCTGCTCGCTGTCTGCGATCGGATCGTCGCCGCGCTTGATCGTACCGGAGATCGGGCAGGTCTCGATGCGCCGGCCGGAAACGCGCACGAACATCTCCGGCGAAGCACCGACGAGATATTCCTGGTTGCCGAGATTGATAAAGAAGGAATAGGGCGACGGATTGATCGCCTTCAGCCGGTTGGAAATCTCGGACGGGCGGCTTTCGCAGCGCTCGTAGAATTTCTGCCCCGGCACCACTTCGAAAAGATCGCCGCGACGGAAGCTTTCCTTCGCCTTGACGACCAGCTCGGCATATTCGCCCGGGCGGTGATCCCCGTGCGGCGGGATGCTGTCGACGCTTCGGAACGGCTCGGGAGCGATGTCCGCTGACTTGCCCTCGGTCGAAAGATCATCCTTGGCGAAATCGTAGCGGTCGATCCAGGCCTTTGCCGCATAGTGATCGACCACCAGTATCTCGTCCGGCAGGAAGAGAACCATGTCGCGCTGGTCGTCCGGACGCGAAAGCTTCAGCTCGATCGCATCGAACTGAAAGGCGAGGTCGTAGCCGAAGGCGCCATAGAGGCCGAGGTTCGAGTCGTCCTCCGAGTGGAAAAGGTTCGTCACCGCGCGAAGAACCGTAAAGACCGTCGGCATCTTCGACCGCTCTTCCTCGGTGAAGACGCGATCGGGCTCGTTGATGGTGAGATCGAGGCGGCGGGCGGCAAGCGAGCCGAGCGTGATGTCGGCAACGGACTTCAGATCCTCGGCGATCAGCGCCAGCAGCACTTCGCCGCGCTCGTTATAGGCTTCGATCCAGAGCGAGCGACCGAAGGAGGAGATGGCAAGCGGCGGATCGACCACCGCAGTGTCCCAGCGGGTGTAGCGGCCGGGATATTCGTAGTTCGAGGAAAAGACCGCGCCGCGGCGTTCGTCCAGCCTGTCGACATAACCGGCGATCGCGTCGCTGTAGGATGCCTCACGCCGCCTGCGGGTGACGACGATGCCACCCTTCGTGGTATAACTCTCCGCGCCGTCTTCCAGAATTACCGCTGCCATTCGTCTCGCTCCGTAAAAGCCCGGTCTTTCCACGCGGCCCGAATACGAAAAAAGCCGCCTCGAAATCTCCGGGCGGCTCCATCTCTCAATCACGCATGACTGGTCAAGGCCGCCTCAGCGAGCCCACCACCAGATCGAAATGTTCTGCGTGTTTGCCATGGGCGGAAGTGTTAGCGCGGCTTGCGACGGCGCGCAAGCGGGAAAAGCTCCGGGCCTGTGCAGCCCTTTCAAAAATGACGGCGGCCACGGCGGCCGCCCTCCAGCCGTGAGAGAACCGCACTAGAAGCGCTGCGTCAACGAAAACTTGAAAGTTCGTCCAGGCTCGGAATAGAATGCTTTACCCGCAGCCGGAGGCGTCACGTCGCGGACCGAAATCGCGTCATAGTATTCTTTGTCGAACAGGTTGTAGATACCAGCACGCATCGTCAATCCTTCGACCTTTTCCGGCTTCCACCAGGCGGTGAGATCAAATATTCCGTAACCAGGGGCTCTGAAGCTGGCGTCTGATTTATGCGATACTTCCTTCGCTGCGATCATAGCGAGTTCCGTTCCCCACGTTTCGGCCTCATAGCCAATCGCAAGGACACCCTTAAGAGGCGCTACGGAACCGAGGCGCTCGTTGGTACCCAGGTCTTTTCCCCGTGCATATGTCACAGAGCCCCGGAGAGTCACGCCGAAGTCGAAGACCTTGTGAGCGGCGAGTTCAACACCGGATATCTGCACGCGATTGCGGTTCACATACTGCGTGACGCCAAACGGATAATTGATAGGATCCTGGACCGGTGCATCCACAGAATCGATGAAATTGCGATAGCGATTGTAGAATCCGGTAATACGGCCACCGAAATCGGAGTCGCCGATGTTTGCACCGACCTCGATACCACTGCTCGTTTCCGGCTTCAGGTTCGGATTGCCGAGCCGGAGGTAAGTACCCGGTGCACCGTAATCGAGGTACAGCTCGGTTGCCTCCGGCTCACGGAAAGCCATCGCCCATTGCGCAAATAGCTCGATGTTATCTGCGGCCTGATATTTGGCGAGCAGCTTCGGCGAGAGGGCATCGGCATCCTGTCCCCCGGGCAAACCGTTGTAGTTCGGATTACGTGTGTAGGCGGCGGTTTCCTGCGGCGAATGCTCATACCAGTCGTATCGAAGACCAGGCGTAAGGGAGAAACCGGTTTCTCCGAATGCTATCTCATCCTGAGCGAAAATGCCGAAACGCTTGCTGTCGACATCGGGCATGTCGGACTGGTTGGTATGAAGGAAGTTGCACGAATCGCGCGGCGGGAAGGGCCCCGGCCCGCAGTTGTCCTTACCGGATGAATATTGCGTCACCGTATTGATGTAGAAGTCCCCGCCCAGCGTAATCGTGTGGTGGAAGTAACCGGAATCGAAACCCTTTTCGATATAGCCGGCACTACCAAAACCACGATCCTCGACTTCGCTCAGACGCCGGTAATCACCGATTGGTCTGGAGTACCGCGTGCCGTACGTTCCGTTCTCACGCACGAGATCCTGCCAGTAGAACACGGCATTGGCCGAATCGAAAAGCGCGCCGTTATCCGTGGCCTCGAACTCGTAGTTCAGGGAGATGCGGTCGCGCTCGTTGACTTCAGTGCCGTTCCACTCGCCCGGCCGATAGGACGAACCGGTCTGCGCGCGCCGAAGATCGATGTCTTTGTCACGATCGAAACGTTCGCCGGTCAGCGTAAAGCTATGTCCGCTGTCCGTGTATTGCTTCACTTTAACAAGCATATTCTTCTGGTCGAAATCTGCCGGGTTAGCCTCCGTCCGGGCGGATCCATAGCTGCCGTTATCGCCGCTGGTCTGGAGCTCGTGTCCTCTTCTATAGCCTCCCTGGACCAAGATCGCAGTGTTGTCATATCGCGCAGCCACGGCAGCGGAGCCACCAAGGCTCTCGTCGTCGCCGTCATAGGTGAACTTAAAAATACCACCCCAGCTTTTTCCCTCGCCAATCAGATCTTCCGGATCGAGAGTGCGCAAAACCACTGCGCCGGCGAGTGCGCCACCACCGGCACGACTCGAATCCGCCCCGCGCACGATATCGACGCTCGACAACTCATTGAAGTCGAAGCTGTCGGTGCCTCCGTCTGCATCCCGTGCACCATCATCGAGAAACGGGATTGCGATGCCGTCAATGGTCGTCAATACGCGTGGGCCGTCGAGGCCGCGGATGTTGACGCTACCGTTGGCCCGATTGAAGTACACACCTGGCTCGAGCGTTCTGCCCAGGTCTTCGAAGCTTGTCACCTGGTTGTCATCGATGTGTTCTTCGGTGACGTGTGAGGCGAGCGGCGTATCTGCCACGCCCTCCTTCCCGCCCCCCTTTACGGAAAGCTGCTTCAATACTGTCACGCGTCCCTGCTTTTCGGCAGCGCCCTGCGGCTGCCCGGTGGATTGCGCATGAGTGAGTGTGGCCCCGGCGAAGGAGGCGAATGCCGTGCACGCCAAAAGCGCCAGGCGATGATGCCGGTTGAGCATGGACCAGTCCTTTGAAAGTGTTGGCCGGGCTTGCTGTTGAGCGGCGAACTCAAGGGCTGGCTGGGCAGTGCGGGAAACAGGCAAGGCGACCTAGTTGCGCCTTATTTTCGTCACATAAGAAAACATGAGTGTAATTGTCAATATAAAACTAGGGGTCCGATCTTCATCTCCATCACGAACCGCCCTCGTCCTCAGTTTCAGCACAATTTGAAACAGGATCGTTCCTTCGTGCGTTTCGCCGACTGGGGCCGCAGAGGAGATGGAGAGGACCTGCATGCGCCACGCCGGGATAATTTTGATCGTCGCGTGCCTCGTTTCGGGAGCGACGCTGCCCGAACGGGGTCCGATGCCTTTGGCGCGACCGTCGAGCGGCGGTGATCAGCCGACGCCGACGCCCAAGCCGGCTACGCCGCCGGCGAATGGTGCCGATGCAGAGGAAAAGCCCAATGGACGGAGCGGGAATGATGCTCGCGCTGACCGGGATCTACCCCCGGGCTGGAAGGACGACGCCCTCGACGCCGTGCCGGTCCTGGTGATCGAAAAGGAAAACCCGCAGGAATATGCGGCCTGTCTCTCCGAGCTCAAATCGCTCGGGAGCATCTTTTCCGAAGCAGACCGTATCGACGATGGCAAGGGCTGCGGCGTCGACAAGCCGGTTCGGGTCCGTGCGATCCTGCCGGGCGTGACCCTGGAGCCTGAGGGAGTGATGCGCTGCGAAGCCGCGCTGGCGCTGGCGCGCTGGACCAAGGAGACCGCGGCCCCTGCCACGAGCAGCGCCTTCGGTCCCGAGACCCGCATTGCCGCCTTGAATCAGGCCTCCACCTATGTCTGCCGCCTGAGGAACAACGCGGATGCCGGCAAGATTTCCGAACATGCGCGCGGCAACGCGGTCGACATCGCCTCATTCACTCTCAGCGACGGAAAGACCATCGAGATCCAGCCCCGCGACGAGGACGGCACCCTTACCGGCGCGTTCCAGCGCGCGGTCACGGCGTCGGCCTGCCTTTACTTCACGACCGTGCTCGACCCGGGCAGCGATGCGGCGCATGAAGACCACTTGCATCTGGATGTCATCGAGCGGAAAAACGGATACCGCTATTGCCGTTGACGGGGAGCGGCCGCCCCTCATCCGGCCTGCCGGCCACCTTCTCCCCGTTTTTCACATCGTTTTTCACAGGGAGAAGGACATCAGCGGCGCCGCCTTCGTCCCCTCTCCCCGCCTGCGGGGAGAGGGGCAGCCCAGCTCTGAATCACCTCAGAACAAACCTTCTATATACCCCTGCTCGTTCAGCCGTATCCGCTCCGAAGAAGGCACCTTCGGCAGGCCGGGCATCGTCATGATCTCGCCGGTTATGACGACGATGAAGCCGGCACCGGCCGCCAGCCGAACCTCGCGTATCGGCACGGCGTGGCCCGTCGGTGCTCCGCGCAAGTTCGGGTCGGTGGAGAAGGAGTATTGCGTTTTGGCCATGCAGATCGGCAGATGGCCGTAGCCCTGGTCTTCCCAGGTCCGCAGCTGTTCGCGCACCAGTTTGTCGGCAATCACCTCGCTTGCGTGGTAGATATCCTTGGCGATCGTCTCGATCTTCTGGAAGAGCGGCATCTCGTCGGGGTAGAGCGGCGAAAATTGCGAATGGCCGGCATTGGCGAGGTCCACGACCTTGTAAGCGAGTTCCTCGATGCCCGCCGACCCCTCGGCCCAGTGCTTGCAGAGAACCGCTTCGGAACCGAGCGTTCTGACATAATCCTTGATCGCGCGGACCTCGGCCTCGCTATCGGAGGTGAAGTGGTTGATCGCGACGAGCACCGGTACGCCGAACTTCTTGACGTTCTGGATGTGGCGGCCGAGATTGGCGCACCCCTTCCTGACCGCCTCGACGCTCTCTCTCCCGAGATCCTCCCTCTTCACGCCGCCGTTCATCTTGATCGCGCGGACGGTCGCGACGATCACGGCGGCATCGGGCGTGAGCCCTGCCTTGCGGCACTTGATGTCGAAGAATTTCTCGGCACCGAGATCGGCGCCGAAGCCCGCCTCGGTCACCACATAGTCGGCAAGCTTCAGCGCCGTCGTGGTGGCCACGACCGAATTGCAGCCATGCGCGATATTGGCAAAGGGGCCGCCATGGACGAAGGCGGGGTTGTTTTCGAGCGTCTGCACCAGGTTCGGCTGCATCGCGTCCTTGAGCAGCACCGCCATCGCCCCGTCCGCCTTGATGTCGCGGGCGAAGACCGGGCTCTTGTCGCGACGGTAACCGATGATGATGTTGCCGAGCCGCTTTTCGAGATCCTTGATGTCCATCGCCAGGCACAGGATCGCCATGACTTCCGAGGCAACGGTGATGTCGAAGCCGGTCTCTCGCGGATAACCGTTGGCGACGCCGCCGAGCGAGCCGACGATCTGGCGAAGCGCCCGGTCGTTCATGTCCATGACCCGCCGCCAGGCGATGCGGCGAATGTCGATCGCCTGTTCGTTGCCCCAATAGACATGGTTGTCAATCAAGGCGGCGAGCAGATTATGCGCCGAAGTGATCGCATGGAAATCGCCGGTAAAGTGAAGGTTGATGTCCTCCATCGGCACCACCTGGGCGTACCCGCCTCCCGCCGCCCCGCCCTTGATACCGAAGCAGGGACCGAGCGACGCCTCGCGGATGCAGACGATCGCCTTCTTGCCGATGCGGTTCAAGCCGTCGCCGAGGCCGACGGTCGTCGTCGTCTTGCCCTCGCCCGCCGGCGTCGGGTTGATCGCCGTCACCAGAATGAGCCGGCCGTTCCTTTTCTCGTTTTGCGCCGCGATGAATTCGGCACTGACCTTGGCCTTGTCATGGCCATAGGGAAGCAGATGCTCCGGCGGAATGCCGAGCTTCGCGCCGATTTCCATGATCGGCTGCTTGCGCGCGGCGCGCGCGATCTCGATGTCGGACTTTACCTCTCCCACGGCTTCCCCCCAGTTTGCCTCGCGCATCCCGCCTCCTCCGCGAAAAGACGCAAGTTCCGTTTCCTGCTTCCTTAGCGCGTCTACTAAGACGCGCGGCGCTGTAGGCTCGCACGCCGCCCGTCATCGGGCAAGAATGTCGCGCATCTCCACGAGGTTCGACCGAACCCGCAGGATATAGAAGCCCATCGTCGCGAGATGCGTCGGCATGATCCAGCCGTCCTCACGGCCGTTCGAGATGATGAGCGGCTGTATTCGGAGCGCTGCACGAAGCTGCTTCATCGTTTCGGTATAGATCGGCGCCAGGCCACGTTGGGTGACGACATTCTCGAAATCGGCACCGGCAGCCGAGAGAATGCCGTAATAGCCGTAGAGCTGGCCGAAGGCGAACCAGAAGCGGTCGTCCGCCCGCGTGTCGAACCAGCCGCCATTGTGGAACTCCGAACGTTCGCGGATGATCGCCGAGGTGTTGCCGAGATCGTTCGCAACACGGTCGAGAAACTCGACCATGTTGTCGGACCGGCCGTCGAAGATCGCTTCGCATTTGCCCAGCGAGACGTTGAACTTCCTGAGATCGCGCATCGCCGATCGATAGAAGCTCGGGGTCGGGGTTTTGGGGCCGAAGGGGTTGAGACCGAAATACCACGTTTCTTCGTCGAACTGGATGCTTCCGCGCGCGTTCTGGAGCTCGCTGTTGACCCCCGACGTGCCACGGACGCGTCCGAGCGAATCGACGAGTTCCACCGACGTGCGGCGCACCGCCTGGTTGACGCCGCGCTGGAAGGACGCCTTGTTGTCCAGCCAAGGCGTGTCGTCCCAGTCCAGCCCGAAGAAGCCGAGCTTGTAGCCGAGCATCGACGATATCCAGGCATTCTGATTGACGTTGAGGTCGATGAGATCGGCCGCCACGTCGACGATGGCCGACGTCTGGCAGACCGTCCCGGCCGGAAGCTGCGCCACGGCAAGGGCTTCGGTCGTACTGTCCGCACCGGAAGGAGCGACTGCCGCGGCCTGATTTGCGTCGGCCGCGGAGCCGGACTGTCCCGTCGTTGTCCCGGGGCCGCTGACGGGCGAACCGGCCGGCGTCCTGCGGTCGGCAAGCTTGTAGCGCTCGACATAGTCCGGGTCGAAATTCGTCCAGGCCTGCGTCTGCCAGACAAAGTAGGCGTAGAAGAGAAAGAGGCAGAGGAGGATCAGGCCGATCGGCCCCTTGATGATCCAGCTTCGTCCCCGATACCAGTTGCCGAGCGCGACGAACGGCCACAGAAGCCATGCCACCGCCAATCCGATGCCACGGCCGATCGCCGTGAATACACGCTGGAAGAACGCAACGATCGGATCGAACATGTTTTATTCCTCTTTGAGACCGTAGAGCTTGTGACGGAAGGCGGCCTTGTCCTTGAGATATGTGCCGGTCAGTGTCGCAACAACATATTCGCGGAACTTTTCGCTGTAGCCCTCATAGGCTTTGTAGAAGCCTTGCTTGTCGAACACGAAGCGCGACACGAAATCGCCCGGGACGAGTTCGGAGATCAGCCGGTTGACGAGCCACTGATCCGGATGCTGCGGGGCGGCCCGGACGAGCAGGAACCGGTTCTCCGGGGCCACGTCCTGCATCTTGACCGTGCCCGTCGCGGCGATCGCCCGCGCCGTTTCCTGGAGGAAGGGATAAATCCCGTCGCGCGCCACGAGCGCCGCATTGCGGTGGATCCAGGTCTGCAGCCAAATCCGGTCGACATTCATCAGGTCCGCATTCGGATCGACGCCGCTGATCAGTCCGCGGATCACCATATCCGCGCGATGCTGGAAAAGGCCGGACTCCTGCACCCAGGACGCCTGCGGCAATTGCAGCCGGTGGGTCGTCGCCAGAAAGTCATAGATGCGGGCGTGGTCGGTTATGGCGATGTAGCTCACCTGCCAGGGCCGCGACCGGCGGAAACCGGGCACGGAGGGGTCGCAGATGACAGTCGTCGTCTTCTCGTCGAGGAAGACGTAGACGCCGCCGAAGTGATTTGCCCAGAAGGCTTCATGGCGGAAGACGAGTTCGTCCGGCACGAGCACGTTCTGCCTTATATCGCCGGTCGTCCTGGCGAGTTCGACCATCCGATCGAGCATCGCGTCGTCCGCCCAGGCGTTCGGCACCTTTTTCAGCCGGTCCACGAGCTCGCGCAGTTCGGTCGCCTTGCCGAGCATATCCTCGGCCGAAAGCACCCGGAAGCGGACTTCGTTGATCGAAAGCAGATCGTCAATGTCCTCGACGACCGACACCGAATCCTCGATCTCGCCGTAGAGCGCATCCTTGATGGTAATCGCATTGATCGCGCGGCCATTGGCGTTGAAGAATTCGTGCATCAGTGCCGCGGTGTTGGAGAAGCTCGTGTGCACGACCGGCAGCTCCGCCTGCGCCGGCGTCAGGATGATGAAGCGCCGATTGACCCGGTTCGGGTCGAGATAGTCGCGGTCTCCCAGTTCCTCGGCGATCTCCGGCGAGAAGCCGGTCATGTCGATGCTGAAGCGCTCGAGCGCCGTCGGTCCGAGGCCGAAGCCTTTGAGAGCCTTGTTGTAGCGCGCGACGAGATGCGGCTCGGAAATATCGAGCAGCCGTCCATAGATGAGCTCCGCTTCCAAAAGGCGCTTCATACGGCTAGCCCCAGCGTTCTGTTCCTCACCCTTTTGCCCCTCACCCTAGCCCTCTCCCCGCGCGCGGGGAGAGGGGACACCGTTGCGTTCAATGGCACCCGCCAACGCGCCCATGGGATCTCGTCCCCTCTCCCCGCCTGCGGGGAGAGGGTTAGGGTGAGGGGCAGGCCGAGACGCCAATTTCGACGCCTGACTCATCTCTTCTTCCCCCCGAGGGATGAACGTCAAATCCGCATTCCTCACTTCCCGCACCAACCGTTTCTCGAGCACCGCCACGATCGTCTCCAGCACCGCGGCGCGGTCATTGAAGATGTCCGTATTCCAGAAGCGGAGCACACTCCAGCCATTCGTGACCATGAACTTGTCGCGCCTCGCATCACCGCTGCCGATCTGATGCTGACTGCCGTCGACCTCGACGACCAGCCTCTCATCTCGGCAGGCGAAATCAGCAAAGTAACGGCCGATGGGGACCTGCCGGACGAACTTGAAGCCGTTTAGACGCCGGTCTCTCAGCTCCGACCAAAGAAGGGCTTCTGCATCGTTGTCGCTTTGCCGCAAACGTCTGGCGCGTTCTGTTTGGCGTTCGTTCGCTCCTCTCATGCTTGCGTTCTGCCCCTCACCCTAGCCCTCTCCCCGCGCGCGGGGAGAGGGTTAGGGTGAGGGGCGGACCCCAAGGCAAATGCCGCAAACACCACCTTCATCCCTGCCACCTGCCCTCGCGCTTCATCGTCTCGATCTCCCGGACCGCCCTCTCGCGCTGGCGCTCGCGGCGGATGATCTCGCCGATGGCCGCTTCGTCGGATTTGTCGGTGTAGCGGAACTCGCTGTCGGCATAGCGGTTGATTTCCTGCAGCACCATGTCGATGGTGATCGGGCCCCGCAGTTCCTCGATCATCGCCTTCTTCTCGTCGTAGGGCCTATGCATGAACGAGCCGGCGTCCTTGAACCAGTCGTCGGGCAGTTCGACATCCATGGCCCTCAGCTTGACGGCATCGGTGATGTTTCTGATCGCGCGCCCGGTGAAGCGGGGTTCCGTCTCCTTGATCATGTGCAGATAGGCGCCGACGTCGGCAAGGGTGGCGATCTTGCCCTTCTCCTTCTGATAGCGTTCCCAGACGGCGGCAAGCCCCTCCTCCTGCGGTCGCGCATGCGCGGCATAGGATTGCGAGACGGCGCGCTTGATCTCCTGGCCCGCATAGAGATCATGCTCGCCGAGCGGAATCTGGTGGTTCTTGCCGACGAGCAGAGCGAAGATGTCGATGTAGTCGTCCTCCGTCTGCGGTCCGTCGACCAGCCAGCGCGCGCCGGCCCGCTGGCGCAGCGCGTCGTCGACATTCTCGGGATAGTTGGAGAACATGCCGAAGGTGCAGTTGCCGCGCACCACCGTCGAGGCGCCGGCGAAGCTCTCCATCAGAACTGCCGTCACCTCGTGCTGACCGGCCGAGGCACGGTCGTCGGAACGCTTTGCCGCCACCTGATCGACATCGTCGATCGTGCCGAAGCCGATCGCCCGCGGGTTCACGACGTTGTTGACGAATTCCTTGCAATTCTGGCCCGATTTGCCCTGATAGGAGGAAATCTGGTCGACGCCGAAATTCTCATAATGGAATGGATAACCGGCAATGCCGCAATATTCGTGCAGCATGCCGGCGAGCATCTGGATCAGGATCGTCTTGCCGGTGCCCGGCATGCCGTCGCCGATGAAGGTGAAGAGAAAGCCGCCGAGTTCGACGAAAGGGTTCATCTGCCGGTCGAAGTCGTAGGCCATCAGCATCTTGGCCAGCTTCAGCGCCTGGTACTTGGCGATGTGGTTGCCGATGATCTCCTCCGGTTTCTTGAAGGTCATCACCAGCGGCTTGCGCTTCTGCCCGGGCGCGACGTCGAAACCGTTGAGCGTGAAATCGTCCTGGTCGAGCCGGATATGCACGTTCTCGAAATTCTGCAGACCGGTGAAACGCGCCTTGCGCGCAATCAGCCCCTCGATCGCGATTCGGGAAAAGGCCCGGGCCCGTGCGACCAGCGCGAGCTCGTCCGGCGCTCCGGCAATGCTGCGGTCGAGACCGGCGACCATGGTTTTCAGCGCATCCTGCGGCGTGTCGAAGAGGAAATCCGGCTCTGCGGCATCGTCCACCGGCTCGCCCTCCCCCTGCAGCGTCGCGCCGAGATAGGCGGCAAGCGTGAAGGCGGCGATATAGGCCGAAGCAGAGAGCAGCGCTTTGAAATGGGCCGCATCCTCGCCGGTAAGCGGCGCCGTGGCGTTACGCGCCTGCAATTGTTCAAGGTTCGTCTGCCGCGCGAAGACATCGGCAACGGCCAGCGCCACCTGGATGCCGCGACGGGTGCGATAGAGCACCGAATGCTGCGCCGGCGACAGGAGCGGATCGGCGCCGCGAACGGCCTGGATGGTGCGTGCGAGTTCGACCTCGCGACTGCGGCGCTGACCGCCGGTCGAGACCGTCGAGACGAAACGGCGTCCCGTTCCCGCGAGCGGTGCGGCGGCCGCGCCATCGTCCCGCTCGACAATGGCAAGCTTGGTGACGAGACTCTGCGCCACCGCCTGATGTCTGGCGATCTCGTCCTCATGCAGCGTCGTCAGCCCTGTGTTCAATGCCATTGCCTCAGACCTCGCTCACCACCTGGTTGCCGGATATGACATGCACCTTGTAATCGCCGAAGACCTGGGCGGCCTCGCCGGAGGCGTAGAGCGCCTGATACGCGTCGTGCGGCACCAGCGCATGCTTTTCATATGCGCTGACCCCCATGCGCGCCGCCTCCAGATCGGCGGTGTCGATGTGGAACTCCTCCTGCGCCTGGGTGGAGGACCAGAAGCCACGCGTCGCCGGCCGCTCCGCCTTCGAGAAGACCTCCTGCACCGTCCAGGTGAGCAGCCACGCATTTTCCGTCTTGCGCACCCTGGAGAGAATATCGTTGATCCTCGCATTGTTCTCGGTGATGCCCGCCGAATAGAAGGGGCCGAGCACGATCCGCCGAAGCTGCTTCGGGTGCAGTTCCGGGAAATCCTTGTCGAGATTGGTGGCGATCGTCACCGGCGTCAGCGAATAGGCGCTGTTCTTGGAGGCGAAATCGTCGAAACGGCTTGCGAGCTCCGGATTGAGCAGGCCGCCGACCGGCAGCGGAATCTGGACGTCCGGATTGAGCTTGCCATCCTCGGTCACCAGCATCTCGACAATATTTTCCGAGGAATCCTCGATCGTCGCCATATAGATCATCGGCAGCGTCTGGCTGCCGTCGAACGCGCCCCAGGAAACGACGTAAAGGGGCCGCATCGTCTTCGGATTGACCGCAACCCGGATCGTCTCCGGCAGGACGAACGGCGAAAAGATATCCCCCTTGCCGATCTGCTCCAGATAGAGCCTTTCGGCCATGCGAACCTGAAGCGCCTCGGGGAACGCCTTCTGCCTCAGGATGAAATCGACCATCTCCTCCCGCAGCGCATCGGCGGAAGGAATGCTCGCAAGCCGCTTCTCCGCATTCTGCCGGTCGTTTTCGAGTTCCAGCACGTTCTGGAAAACGGGAAAGCCGCTTTCGGCGCGCGAAATGCGAAACTGTTCGATGAAACCGATCCGGTTTTCCCAGCAGGCGATCGAGGCTTTCAGCCGGGCGAGATAGGGAACGATGACTTGGCCGGCGACGGTGTCACGGTAGAGCGGCGAATTGCGGTCTCCGAGGAAGAGCTCGAGCCCTGCGAGCGCCGCGCGGATGGAGCCGAAATATTGCCTGACGGCCGGAGAAATGGCGATATTCATGGCAGCTCTCCCGGCAAATGCCGAAAGGCGGTCGGAGATCGGGTCATTGCCGCCTTGCCGATCACTGCTTCACATAATTTGCGGCATTATGCTTGTCCATCACCGTCTGGAAGCGGCGCGCGAAGGCGTCGTCGGCGAGTTTCTTGCGCCGCTGGATGTCCTGCGTCGCAAGCATGTTCTTTTCATGCATCTCCAGCAAGTCGCCGATATGGCGCTGCGCAGCCGCGCCGATCCCGGCCATGGTCTCCTCGGCGGCCGTATCCACCTGGCTGCCGAGCGTGTTGATCTTGTGCGCCACGTCCTGCTGCGCAGCCGTCTTCAACGAATCTTCCAGCGCCTTGTAGAGAACGATCCGCTGTTCGGTGTCGATGGTAAGCTTGTTGATCAGCGTGTTCTGCGCGGCGATCTGGTTGTTCAGAGAATCGACGAAGGTCTGGAACATGGCCGTGTAGCGCTCGAGTGTCTGGCTCTCGGCCAGAAGCTCCTGTTCCTTCGCCTGCTTTTCATTGTATTCGGTCGCAAGCTGCGAGCGCTCGCCTTCGAGATCGGTTCGGGTCTTCTGGTCTGTCGAGGCGGCGATCCTGTTCTCGATGTCGAGCAGCAGCGGGTTGAGCTCTTCGATCCGCTTCTGCGTCTGCTCCAGCGCCGCCATCGTGCCTTTGCGGCGCTCGATCACCTGGATGAGGCTCTGCTCTGAGGTCTTGTAGCGCTGGTCGAGAATCGCCTTCTGGTCCTTAAGGATGCCGACGATGGTGTCCGATTTCGAAAGCAGCTCCTGCAGGTTTCCCGCGAGCGACATGTTGCGCACGCGATCGGTGCGCAAGCGCTGCATCTTCTGCCTTGAGAAGATGCCGATGAACTTCTCGTAGCCGGTATAGCTCTTCATGCTCTCGAACTCGGCACCGAAGACATTGGTCGCGTCTTCCAGTCCGATGATCAGATCGGCGATGTTGGCTTCCATCACCTTTTGCTGGTTGACCACGTCCTGGATGCGGGCGTTCTCGATATCGAAATTGACGTCGCCGAGCTTGGTGTCCGCCTTGGCGAATTGATCGAGAACGACGCCTGACTGCTCGAGCTTGCTGCGCATGTCCTTGACGACGGTCCTGGTCTTCTCGATCTCGGCATCAAAATTCTGCAGTGTCGCCATTGCCTTCTCCCCTCAAGCCAGCCAGCCGGACCAGTTCAGCCCTTGATTGCACTTATATAAAGGATGTTTAGCACGGAACGACAAGGGCGGTGGCGGCTTTTTCGAGTGCGCGGCACGAGGGCCGGCGCATCTCCGCCGGCCGGCTTTTGCCTCAGTTTTCGCGCATCCGGTCTTCCCAATGGCGACGGCAATAAGAGACGTATTTCTCATTGCCGCCGACATCCACCTGCGCGCCCTCCCGCAAGACCTTGCCGCGGCCGTCGAGGCGGACGACCATCGTTGCCTTGCGCCCGCAATCGCAGATCGTCCTGACTTCGCGCAACTCGTCTGCGATAGCGAGCAGAGCCATGGAGCCGGGGAAGAGCTTGCCCTGGAAATCCGTCCTCAGGCCATAGGCCATGACCGGAATGCCGAGGCGATCCGCCACACGCGCCAACTGCCAGACCTGATCGTCACCGAGGAACTGCGCCTCGTCCACGAAGACGCAGGCGATTTCACCGGAGCCGTCGCCGTTCAGGCGCTCAACAAGCCCGTATAGATCGTCCTCTCCGCGGAAGGGGATCGCCTCCGATTCCAGCCCGATGCGAGACGCGATGCGACCCTGGCCGGCGCGGTCGTCGAAGGCAGCTATCAGCATCACGACCCGCATGCCGCGCTCCTGATAGTTGTAGGCGGCCTGCAGGAGCAGCGTGGTCTTGCCCGCATTCATCGTCGCATAGCTGAAATAAAGTTTGGACATGGTCCCATCTCCGGACATCGTGCCCGTTACATGACGGGGCACGCGTCCGATGGCCAGAGCATCCCGTAGCGACTCACAGATTTCAGCGAGGGCGCACATGCTTTGGCCCGCAAGTGCTGATCGCATCGGGGGGCATTTCGCGGGCATTGCGACATCAGGCGTCGCTTTGTGCACCCCGTTAATGTACTGAGGCAATACACTTCTTTAAAGGCCGGGGCGCTTGAATTCGCGCTTCATTGGTGTTTGGCTAAAAAAAGAACACAAGGCAGGGGAACGACAACGATGATAAGGACACTTTCTCTCAAATTCATGCTGGCGGGAGCCGTTTGCATGGCAACCCTGACCGCCGGAAGCGCTTTCGCGGCCGAGCCGGAAAGCTGCGGCACCGTCCGCTTCTCCGACGTCGGCTGGACCGATATCACGGCGACGACGGCGACCGCGACGACCATCCTAAAGGCGCTCGGCTACGAGACGGACGTGAAGGTCCTGTCGGTGCCGGTTACCTACACATCGCTGAAGAACAAGGACATCGACGTCTTCCTCGGCAACTGGATGCCGACCATGGAAGCGGATATCGCCCCCTACCGCGAGGATAAATCCGTCGAGACGGTGCGCGAAAACCTCGCAGGCGCGAAATACACGCTTGCGACCAATGCCAAGGGCGCGGAGCTGGGCATCAAGGATTTCAAGGATATCGCCGCCCATAAGGACGAGCTCGACGGCAAGATCTACGGTATCGAGCCCGGCAATGACGGCAACCGCCTGATCATCGACATGGTCGAAAAAGGCACCTTCGATCTCAAGGGCTTCGAAGTCGTCGAATCCTCCGAGCAGGGGATGCTGGCCCAGGTCGCCCGCGCCGAGAAGTCCGGCGACCCGATCGTCTTCCTCGGATGGGAACCGCATCCGATGAACGCCAATTTCAAGCTCACCTATCTTTCCGGCGGCGATGACGTATTCGGCCCGAATTATGGCGGCGCGACGGTGCACACCAATGTGCGCGCCGGATACACCACCGAATGCCCGAATGTCGGCAAACTTCTCCAGAATCTTGCGTTCTCCCTTGAGATGGAGAACGAGATCATGGGCAAGATCCTCAACGACGGTGAAGACCCGGAGAAAGCTGCGGCCGCGTGGTTGAAGGACAATCCGCAGAGCATCGAACCCTGGCTTGCGGGGGTCACGACCAAGGATGGCGGCGACGGACTGGCCGCGGTCAAGACCGCCCTCGGCCTCTGATCGACGTCAGATCACGCGTAGCATTTTCAATCGCTGCATGTTCCATGCTCAATCGGCTCCCGATATGGGAAATGCAGTGAGGCGGGGAAACACCCCGCCTTTTTTCCACCGGTCTTCCGACCTGAGTGTTGACCCCGGCAAGAGGGACCCTGTCTCGTGGAACTCCTGACTGAAAACCCCATCCCGATCGGCGCCTGGGCGAAGTCTTTCGTCGACTGGCTGACGACGAATTTCAATCTGTTCTTCGACCAGCTCGCCAATGTGCTTTCGGGGATCATCTCGGTCCTGCTCTACATCCTCCAGACGCCGCACCCGCTTATCATCATCGCCGTCGTGACGGCGCTCGCATGGTGGTTCCGCCGCTCCCTCGGCATTGCCGCCTTCACCTGTCTCGGGCTGCTCCTGATCGTCAATCAAGGTTATTGGCAGGAGACTACGGAGACGCTGGCGCTGGTCCTTGCGGCAACCTTCGTCAGCATGGCCGTCGGCGTGCCCCTGGGCATAGCTGCCGCGCGCCGTGCCTGGATCTACTCGATCATGCGGCCGATTCTGGACCTGATGCAGACGATCCCCACCTTCGTCTATCTCATTCCGGCGCTGATCCTTTTCGGACTCGGAATGGTGCCAGGGCTGATCGCCACCGTCATTTTCGCCATTCCCGCGCCGATCCGGCTGACGCGGCTCGGCATCATCTCGACGCCGCCGGCACTGGTCGAGGCCGCCGAATCCTTCGGCGCGACGCCCTGGCAGGTGCTGCGCAAGGTCGAACTGCCCTTCGCCATGCCGCAGATCATGGCGGGCCTGACCCAGACCATCATGCTGTCGCTCTCGATGGTGGTGATCGCGGCGCTCGTCGGCGCCGACGGCCTCGGCGTGCCTGTCCTCAGGGCGCTGAATACGGTGAACATCGCCAGAGGATTCGAGTCCGGTCTCTGTATCGTCATTCTCGCGATCGTCCTCGACCGTCTTTTCCGCTCGTCCGATGAAGGAGAAGGCGCATGACGGACGCCGTCGTTTTCAAGAATGTCGACATCATCTTCGGCAAAAACCCGCAGATTGCCGTACAGATGGTCGACCAGGGCAAGACGCGCGACGAGATCGGTGCCGCCACGGGCCTGGTGCTGGGTGTCGCCGGCGCTTCGCTGACCATCAACGAAGGCGAGATCCTCGTTCTGATGGGGCTGTCCGGCTCCGGCAAATCGACGCTTCTGAGGGCCGTTAACGGCCTAGCGCCGGTGGTGCGCGGCGAGGTCGAGGTCAAAACCCCGAACGGATCGCTGAACCCCTATCGCTGTAACGCCAAGTCGCTCCGCGACTTCCGCATGCATACGGTCTCGATGGTGTTCCAGCAGTTTGCGCTTCTGCCGTGGCGAACGGTGGCGGACAATGTCGGATTCGGGCTCGAACTGGCCGGCGTTGCCGATGCCGAACGAAGAAAGCGCGTGGGCGAGCAGCTTGAACTCGTCAACCTGACCAAGTGGGCGGACCGCAAGGTCAACGAACTCTCGGGCGGCATGCAGCAGCGGGTCGGTCTTGCACGAGCCTTCGCAACCGGAGCCCCGATCCTGCTGATGGACGAGCCGTTCTCGGCTCTCGACCCGCTGATCCGAACGCGCCTCCAGGACGAACTGCTCGAATTCCAGCGGCGGCTGAAAAAGACGATCATCTTCGTCAGCCACGATCTCGATGAGGCCTTCCGCATCGGCAACCGCATCGCCATCATGGAAGGCGGAAGAATCATCCAGTGCGGGACGCCGCAGGAAATCGTGAAGAAGCCGGCCAACCAATACGTGGCCGATTTCGTCCAGCACATGAACCCGATCACCATGCTGACGGCGAAGGATGTGATGCAGACAGGCGTCGAGCGGGCCGCTACCAATTCCGGCGTTACGGCAACCGCCAAGCCCACGACGCCGCTCGTCGATATTCTCGATGCAATGTCCCGCCAGCCGGGCAGCATAGGTGTGGTCGACAACGGCTCCGTCGTCGGGACCATCGACGCGCAGAACATCGTCGAAGGATTGACGCGCCACCGCAACAAAGATTGACGCCTTTGCGCCGGAAGGAGGCGAATCATGAGCGAGAAGCCCAATGTGCTGCGTGATACGGACGAGGAAGCGCGCAAGCTCGCCCGGATTCTTCTTCGTTCGGCGAGAAGCGGCGCGCTTGCCGCGATAGAGCCGGGGAGCAATGGCTTCCCCTTCGTCAGCCGTGTACTCGTCGGCATTGATATCGACGGAGCTCCGGTCATCCTCGTGTCGCGGCTGTCGACGCATACTCAAGCGCTCACGGCGGACCGGCGCGCTTCGCTGCTGACCGGCGAACCGGGCAAAGGCGACCCGCTCGCCCATCCGCGACTGACGGTCCAGTGCGAGGCGGAGGCCATCCCGCGGGATTGCGCGCTCCACCTGCGTCTTCGCGAACGATTCCTTCGCCGGCACCCCAAGTCCAAGCTCTATGTCGATTTTCCGGACTTCGGCTTCTTCCGTCTCAACCCACTGCGGGCAAGCCTCAATGGCGGCTTCGGCCGCGCCTATGTCTTGACGGGGGAGGATCTCGCCATCGCGTCACCGGCCGCTGCCGCGATCGCGGAAATGGAAGGCGGCGCGATCGAGCACATGAACGCCGATCACGCCGAAGCCGTGAGACATTATGCAACCACTCATTGCCGCGCACCCGAAGGGGACTGGCAAATCGTCGGCATCGATTCGGCAGGGCTCGACCTGTCGGACGGCGACCGTCTGCGCCGCCTGGAGTTCGACACGCCCCTTGCCGACGCGGCCGAATTACGGCCAATTCTAAAAAAACTTTACCGTTAATCGCATCCTAGCTACCCCCATTTCTTGCAGGGGGTGGTTGCCCTTTTATGCATCACGGCTAATTATCGTGCTTCATCAATCATAACTACGTGTGATGAATTTTCGCATGGAGCACACGATGCAGCCTCTTCCGCCTGAAAAACACGAGGACGCCGAGATAGCAGCCGGTTTCCTTTCGGCCATGGCAAATCCGAAACGCCTGCTCATCCTCGACTCTCTCGTCAAGGAGGAAATGGCGGTTGGCGCCCTGGCCCATAGGGTCGGGCTGAGCCAATCGGCTCTTTCTCAGCACCTTTCGAAGCTTCGCGCGCAGAATCTGGTCAGCACCCGTCGTGACGCACAGACGATCTATTATTCGAGCTCGTCCGACGCCGTGTTGAAGATTCTGGGCGCACTATCCGACATTTACGGCGAAGCCACCGATGTCGTGGAAGAAAAGTCTCTCATTCGCAAATCGGCGTAATCTCCCAGGCGTTCTTCGACCGAACAGCCCCGCCTCCTCAAGCCCCGATCGCGGGGCTTCATTTTTTGCGGGTGAGCAAGCCTCCTCGGTCCTGTCGCTGACCGGCCCGCAGCATCGTGCTACATGATCGCGCCATGAAGCTTGAAAGCGAAATTCTCATTCTTACCGGGCCACCCGGCTCCGGAAAGACCACGACAGCGCAGGCTTGGCAGCAGAGCCTGGATCCTCGAAGGTCCATCTTCACTGTGACGACTTCTGGCATTTCATCAAGAACGGGGCGATACCGCCCTATCTGCCTGAAGCTCACGAACAAAACGCCGTCGTCGTCGATGTATTGACGAAAGTGGCCGCAGCCTACGCACATGGCGGCTATTTCGTCATTGTGGACGGCATCGTCGGACCGTGGTTCCTGGAGCCATTCAGGAAAATCCCCGCACCGCTCCACTACGTCGTTTTGCGTCCGCCGCTCGATGTCGCCATCCGGCGCTGCCAACAGCGCGGCGGAGACACATTGACCGACCCGGTGCCCATTACAGCGCTTCATCATCAGCTCTCATCGCTCGGCCCCCTTGAGCGGCATGCTCTCCCGACCGAGGGACACACTCGGGAAGACACGCTGAGTGCCGTGATCGAGGCCGTGAAAAGCGGATCGTTTCGCTTGGCTTGACGCCCATCGGCGGGCTGATAGTTTGACCAGCGGGTAAAGAATCCAGCCTGGCAAATCCGGATTGCCGGGACTCGACGAGGAGGAAAGACATGTCCAACCGCCTGAACACCGCCCCCAACGATCTCAGCGCCTTCTGGATGCCCTTCACGGCGAACCGGCAGTTCAAGAAGGAACCGCGGCTGTTCGTCGGCGCCAAGGACATGTACTACACCACCCATGACGGGCGGACGGTTCTCGATGGAACTGCGGGGCTCTGGTGTGTCAATGCAGGCCATTGTCGGCCGAAGATCACCGAGGCGATTCGTGAGCAGGCGGGCGAACTCGACTACGCGCCGGCCTTCCAGCTCGGGCATCCGAAAGCCTTCGAGCTCGCAAATCGGCTGGTCGATATCGCGCCCGAGGGCATGAACCACGTTCTCTACACCAACTCAGGCTCGGAATCGGTCGATACCGCCTTGAAGGTGGCTCTCGCCTACCACCGTGCCAAGGGCAATGGCTCGCGATTCCGCCTCATCGGCCGTGAGCGCGGCTATCACGGCGTCAACTTCGGCGGCATTTCAGTCGGCGGCATGGTCGCCAACCGCAAGATGTTCGGCACGCTGCTGACGGGCGTCGATCACCTTCCGCACACGCATCTGCCTGCCAAAAACGCCTTCACCCGCGGCGAGCCCGAGCACGGCGCCGATCTCGCGGCCGAACTCGAGCGCATCGTCACCCTGCATGACGCCTCGACGGTCGCCGCAGTCATCGTCGAGCCCGTCGCCGGCTCGACCGGTGTTCTCATCCCGCCGAAGGGCTATCTCCAGAAACTGCGCGAAATCTGCACCAAGCACGGCATCCTGTTGATCTTCGACGAGGTCATCACCGGCTACGGCCGTCTCGGCACGCCCTTTGCCGCTCAATATTTCGACGTGAAGCCCGACATCATCACCACGGCCAAGGGGCTTACCAACGGCGTCATTCCTATGGGCGCGGTCTTCGTGACATCGGAAATCCACGACGCCTTCATGACCGGGCCGGAACACCTGATCGAGTTCTTCCACGGCTACACCTATTCGGGTAATCCGATCGCCTCGGCAGCGGCACTCGGAACGCTGGACACCTACAAGGAAGAAGGGCTGCTGACGCGCGCCGCCGAGCTTGCCCCCTACTGGGAGGAGGCGCTGCACTCCCTGAAGGACTGCCCGCATGTCATCGACATCCGCAATATCGGGCTGATCGGCGCGGTCGAGCTCGAGCCGATCGCCGGGGAGCCGACGAAGCGCGCCTTCTCGGCGTTCTTGAAAGCCTATGAGAAAGGCCTCCTGATCCGCACCACGGGCGACATCATTGCATTGTCGCCGCCCCTGATCATCGAAAAGCGCCAGATCGACGAGCTTTTCGACAAGCTGCGCGACGTGCTGAAGAACAACATCTGACGCGTTCCTCACCAATTGCGAAACCCTTTCCCCGGATCCGGGGAGAGGGTTATTGTTGTGAATCAATATCAAGGGCGAGGTGCACACATGTCCGAAGCGCTGGAGCGTCTCATCGATCAGGGCGTCGGCCGCCAGCCGGCAGACATCGTGCTCAAGGGCGGGCGGTTCTTCGATCTCGTCACCGGCGAACTCGTCGCCTCCGACATCGCCATCTCGGGCGAGCGGATCGTCGGCACCTGCGGCGACTATGTGGGCCGCGAGGAGATCGACGTTACCGGCCGCATCGTCGTTCCCGGCTTCATCGACACACATCTCCACATCGAATCGTCGCTCGTTACCCCGCACGAGTTCGACCGCTGCGTGCTGCCGCTCGGTATCACCACTGTCATCTGCGATCCGCACGAGATCGCCAATGTGCTCGGCACCGAAGGCATCCAGTATTTCCTGGATTCGGCGATGGAGACGGTCATGGACATCCGCGTCCAGCTCTCCTCCTGCGTGCCGGCAACCCACCTGGAAACGTCCGGTGCCGACCTGCCGATCGAGCGCCTCACGCCCTTCCGTCACCACCCGAAGGTGATCGGTCTTGCCGAGTTCATGAACTTCCCCGGTGTGGTCAACAAGGATCCGGTTTGCCTCGCGAAACTCGATGCCTTTCAGGACGGGCATATCGACGGCCATGCCCCCCTGCTCCGCGGCAAGGAACTGAACGGCTACCTCGCGGCAGGGATCCGTACCGAGCACGAATGCACGAGCGCGGAGGAAGCACTCGAAAAGATGCGCAAGGGCATGCACATCCTCGTACGCGAAGGCTCCGTGTCCAAGGACCTGCAGGCCCTCATGCCGATCCTCACCGAACGGTTGTCGCCCTATCTGGCTCTCTGCACCGACGACCGCAATCCGCTCGATATCGCCGAGCAGGGCCATCTCGACCACATGATCCGCACGGCTATAGCCGCCGGCGTCGAACCGCTCGCCATCTATCGCGCCGCCTCGATTTCCGCCGCGCGCGCCTTCGGCCTGCGCGATCGCGGCCTCATAGCACCTGGCTGGCGCGCCGACCTCGTCGTCATCAACAGCCTGGAAAATTGCAAGGCCGAATTCGTCCTCTCCGCGGGGCGGCGCGTTACGGATGCTCTCTTCGCCGGGCGCAAGCCGGTCGAGCCGGTGGGGCTCGACAGCGTCAAGGCACGCAACGTCAAGGCCGCGGACTTCGGCCTCCCCTACAATGAAGGCGAGACTTCGGTGTTGGGCGTCCTGCCGGGCAAGATCATCACCGAACACCGCCGATATCGCCTGCCCGCCGAAGGCAACCGGACCGGCGTCGATCTAGACCGGGACATCATCAAGGTCGCCGTGATCGAGCGCCACGGCGTCAACGGCAATCATGCCAATGGCTCCGTTCAGGGCTTCGGCCTGAAGAAGGGTGCGATCGCGTCCACCGTCGGGCATGACAGCCATAATATCTGCGTCGTCGGCGTCAATGACGACGACATGGCACTCGCCGTCAATCGCCTCGGCGAGATCAAGGGCGGCTTCGTCGTCGTCCATGATGGCAAGATCACCGGTGAGATCGCCCTGCCCGTCGCCGGCCTCATGAGCCTCGAGCCTTACGAGCGCGTACGCGACACCCTGCACCACCTGCGTCAGGCCGCCTTCGCCCTCGGCGCAACGCTGGAAGAGCCTTTCCTGCAGCTTGCCTTCCTGCCGCTGCCGGTGATCCCGCATTTGAAGATTTCCGACCGCGGGCTTGTCGACGTGGACAGGTTCATGCTGATCGGGTGAGCGACCCGCCGGTTCCACGATGTGCAAAGTTCATCCGGCTGTCATCAAAGAGTGGCATGCAGCGCATACTGCCGCTCGAGATTGATGAAGTGCCCCGCCTGATCCTCAATGATGTTTGTAAGTGCTTCGGTGGCCCGCCGGCGGTGGATAGCGTCTCGCTGGACATCCCCGAAGGTGCATTTCTGGCGCTGCTTGGCCCCTCCGGATGCGGCAAGACCACGCTCCTTCGCATGATCGCCGGTCTCGAACGGCCCGACCGGGGTGAGATCCTTTTTGACGACAAAGTGGTTGCCGGAACAAATAGCTTCGTACCTCCGGAACAACGCCACCTGGGCATGGTGTTCCAATCCTATGCGCTATGGCCCAACATGACCGTGAAGGGCAATATCGAATTCGGGCTGAAGGTCGCCGGGCTTCCCTCCAGGAGCCGGTCGGAGCGAATCTCCGAAGTGATCGAAGTCGTCGGCCTCAAGGGCCTGGAAGGCCGCCGTCCGCACGAGCTTTCGGGTGGTCAGCGCCAGCGGGTGGCGCTGGCGCGGTCGCTCGCGATGCGTCCCCGCCTCATTCTGTTGGACGAGCCGCTTGCAAATCTGGATGCGCATCTGCGTGAGGCCATGCTGTCGGAATTCCGGCGCATTCATCCCATGACTGGCGCGACCTTCGTGTTCGTGACGCACGACCAGGACGAAGCGATGGCGGTCGCCTCGCACGTCGCAGTTATGAACCGTGGCCGCATCGAGCAGGTTGGAACACCCGAAGAGCTCTACACGCGGCCCGCGACGAAGATGATGGCCCGGTTCATCGGCCGAGGTCGCATATTGCCGGTCGATATACTGGCTTCGAGTGCTGGGCGAACCGTGATCCGCCTCGGCAGCACCGTCCTGGAAATGCCCGGTAATGCGGCCGTCGGGGCAGGCTGGCTCTGCTTTCATGCCGGCGACCTCGAAGCCGTCCAGCAGGACGGGCATTTCAAGGCGGAGCTTGTCGGTCAGATCTTCCACAACGGCAAGTGGCTCAGCCATTGTACTCCGGTTGGCCTCGACGCCGACCTTGTAAGCCTTCCGCTGAAGCACAGGGTTTCGCCTGGCGAGACACTGAACCTCGCCTTTACCGGAGGGTGGGTGATCGGGCGGACCGCAGCGAAGCTTACGCCGGCGCATCTCCGGCAAGCCGAACCGGCCTGATCCATGCCCAAAGTGACCGCTATATCAGGCGTGGGCGTGAAGGGTCCCGCCTGCTTTCTCTACGAGGCGGGCGAATGCCGCCTGCTGCTCGATCTCGGTCGAGGCCCTGACGCCGACCGCCTCCCCGATATCGACGGTATCGGCCGGATCGATGCCGTTCTGTTCAGTCATGGACACGCGGATCACACGGGCGGCCTTGTCCTGTGGGACGCGATCGGCAGACCGCCACTCTTTGCCACCCGCCCAACTTCGGCGCTTTCCCTCCACCCGGAATTGAAAGATGCCTCCCCGCTCGAGCGTCTTTCGGAGATTGATGGGATTTCCGTGGAATGCGGCCCCTGCGGCCATGCGCCCGGCGCGGTCTGGATACGGCTCGGCGGTGAAACCGGCTTCGTCTATACCGGCGACATCTCGCTTGAGAGCACGCTGTTCAGGTCGTCGCTGCCGCCGCGCGCCGCTGCGCTCGTCTTCGACACCTCCTATGGCCGGGCGGACACGTCGCTTGCCGAACAGAAGGCCGCCATTGATGCGGCAATCGAACAGCCGGTGCTCTTTCCATCACCGGCCGGCGGGCGCGGACTCGAGATGGCCCTCCATTTTCTATCCAGAGGTCTGGGGGTCAGCATCTGTCCAGCCCATCGGCAGGTTGCCGAAACTTTGCTTTCCCACGAGAAATGGCTGACCGACGGCGGTCGGCTCATGCTCGAAAATCTGCTTTCTAAGGCCGGACGGCTCGAGGAAGATTCTGCCCCCGACGGAGTGATGATCGCCGCTGGGCCAAATGCCGAACGTGGGGTCGCGAAAGTCCTTGCCGAACGGATGACGGCGGACGGGCGGGGTCAGGTGATCTTCACCGGCCACCTTGCGGCCGGTGAACCGGCCGAGGCGATGGTGAATGCGGGTACTGCTCGTTTCATGCGTTGGAACGTCCACCCTCGCCTGTCGGAACAGGCGCGCCTGATTGAAGCCGTCTCGGCTCGTCAGGCACTTGCCGCCTTCTGCGGGCTCGAGGCGGTCGGGGACCTAGTCTCCGCCACCGGTTGGCCGATCGTGCCCGGCGTCGTCATGGAGTGGTAATGCGGCTTCTGGGAGACGACTTCTACTTCATGCGCCACGGCACGATCGACAGCAACCGCGCGGACCGGATCGCTGGTTTCACCGATGAACCCCTTACCGCCGACGGAGAGGCGCTGGCTGCCCGGCAGGCGCGCATGCTCCTTGGCCTCGGTATCGCTTCGGTCTGGACATCGACCCTTCGCCGCGCCCGGCAAACCGCGGAAGCGGCGCTCGGCTTCTGCAATGTTCCGCTTTTTGCGCTCGAGGACTTGCGCGAGCGCAACTGGGGAGAGATGGAAGGCCGCCCGCGCGCCGAACTCAACCGCAACGCCAAGCCGGCGGGCGGTGAAGGACCAGACGAGTTCAGGCAGCGGACGCGGCGGGGCCTTGCCGCGATCGATGGGCCGCTTCCGCCGCTGATAGTCGCCCATTCCGGCACCGCACGCGAAATACATGCGCTGCTCGGCCTCGTCTTCGAACGTCCGAACAACTGCGATATCCTGCATTTTCTGCGAGATGAAAGCCGTCATTGGACTGTCAAGAAATTGTAGCTCGCATGTCATGAGACATCGATATGCGGACAGCGTCAGAAGCCGACTGTCGGCGAAGCTGCCTATTCCTGCCCCGCATACCCGGACCAAGCATGCCAGCTTGAGCCTGGTTGCCGCAAACGAGGTCCAGATGCCTGTTTTCCGCGCTACTCTTACTGCCCTTTTCCTTGCCGGCTCGGCGCTTGCTGCTTTCGCGAGCGAGACGATCACCGTTTACACGTCGCAGCCGCAGGACCAGATGACCGCCGTCATCGACGCCTTCAACGCCGAACATCCGGACGTCAAGGTCGAGCTGTTCCGCTCAGGCACGACGGAAGTCATGGCGAAACTTCAAGCCGAATACGCCGCCGGCACCAGCCCGGCCGATGTGGTTCTCATTGCCGACACCGTAGCGATGACCCAGCTTAAGAACGACGGTCGTCTCTACACCTTCGCCGATGCGCCGGTTGCAGACGTCGACGCAGCCTTCATCGACAAGGACAAAACCTATTTCGGCACCAAGGTCATCACCACCGGCATCGTCTACAACACGAACCTGGTAAAGACCGCGCCGTCGAGCTGGAACGATCTCCTTGCCGCCGATGCCGCCAAGAGCCTGATCATGCCGAGCCCGCTCTATTCGGGCGCCGCCGTCATTCATGTCGGTACCATGGTGCAGCAGCCCGAATTCGGCTGGGACTATCTCGAAAAGCTCGCCCAGGGCGGTGCCGTCGCCGGCCAGGGCAATGGCACCGTGATCGAAGCGGTCGCGCGTGGCGAAAAGGCCTACGGCATCATCATCGAGTATATGGCGCTGAACGCCAAGAAGAAGGGTTCGCCGGTCGATTTCGTCTTCCCGAGGGAAGGCGTGAGCTCGATTACCCAGCCGATTGCGATCCTGAAGGATTCCGATTCGCTCGAAGCCGCGAAGACCTTCGTGAAATGGCAGCTTTCCAAAGCTGCGCAGGAGCAGGCTGCAAAGCAGGGTTATTTCCCGCTTCTTCCGGCGGCTGGGCAGCCCGCCGGCTATCCCGAACTGATATCCCTGAAGATTCTTCCTGCCGATACCGCGAAAATGCTCGCGGACGACATGAAGAACAAGGAAAAATTCTCCGAAGTCTTTGGCGGCTGAGGCTTGATGAGCCAGCGGGCCGCGGCGGGAGGCGAGCGTTTGCTCGTCTCCTTCCTCTTGCTTTACATTGCGTTCACGACATTGTGGCCTCTGGCCCGGTTGTTCGCCGCGGCGTTCGAGCCGAGTGAGGACGGGTCATTCTTCGGACTTTTCACCGAGACTCTCAGCAGTCGCTCGACCCTGCGCGCGCTCGGCGCCTCCCTCTATACCTCCGGCCTTGCGGTCGTCGTATCCGCTCTGCTTGGGGTCTCGCTCGCCTTCGCCGTCAGCCTGCTGCGGCTGAAGAGCCGTGCGCCGCTGACGTTTCTGATCCTCATGCCCCTGATCGTGCCATCGCAAACGATGGCTTTGGCCTGGATAGAGCTGTTCGGATCCAATTCGCCGATCCTGAAGCTTCTGGGGCTGGCGCCGCAACCGGGGTCCTCCAATCCGCTTTATTCGGCGAGCGGCATTGCGCTGGTCATGGGCGTCGAGCACATGCCCCTCGTCTTCATCGCCGTTCGTGCGGCTTTGCGCGCCCTGCCTGCCGACCTCGTCGAAGCGGCGCGCATTCAGGGTATTCCTGCCCACCGGATCGGCACCGGCATCGTCCTGCCGGTCATTCTGCCTTCGGCGGCAGCCGGATCGCTCATCGCCTTTACCGCGGCAATCGGCAATTTCGGCGTTCCCGCGCTTCTGGGAATCCCCGGCCGGGTTACAGTGCTGACGACCCTGATCTACCAAAAATTGAACGGCTTCGGGCCTTCCGCCGCCGGGCAGATCGCCGTAATTGCCCTTCTGCTGACGGGCATCGCAGCGCTGGCATTTTTCCTGCGCAATCTCGTCATAAGCCGCGTCGCAGTGCCGCTTCCCGCCGGCAAGCCCTTCGAACCGTCCCGAGGCGCGCCATTCGTGGAAGCCTTGCTCTGGCTTGTCGTGCTGTTCGTGTCGATCGCGCCGCTGGCAGCCCTGACGATGACGGCGCTGCTGCCGGCGATCGGCGTTGAATTCCGGCTTGAAAATATCAGCCTTGCGGAGTTCTTCCGGGTCTTCGGCAACGATGCGGTGCGGCGCGCCTTCTTGAATTCCTTTGGGCTTTCCCTCTTTACGGCCGCGGCTGGCGTTATGGTTTCCGTGCTCTTCGCGTTTCTCGCCGTTCGGCGCTCATCCCGCATCCTCAAGATATTCGACATACTGGTCGAAGCGCCCTGGGTCATCCCTGGCACCGTCGTCGCCCTTGGCATGATCCTCGCCTTCCTGAAGCCGTTGCCCGTGATCGGCGTTTCGATCTACGGCACAATGGGGATCCTTGCAGTGGCCTATCTGGCACGCTTTCTTGCGCTGGTGCTTCGGCCCGTCACGGCGGCAGCAAGCACGGCAGACCCTTCGCTCGATGAAGCGGCCTGCATTGCAGGCGCGAGGCTCCATCACCGGATCTTCTCTATCTTCATGCCGGGCGTGCTGCCGGCAGCGGTCGCCGGCTCCATTCTGGTCACGATGACGGTCGTGAACGAACTTACGCTTTCGGCACTGCTCTGGTCCTCGGGCCACGAGACGATAGGCGTGATGGTCTTCGCCTTTCAGTACGAAGGCAACTCGACGGGGGCCGCGACAGTCGCGGTCATTTCCACGCTGATAGTGTTTGTGCTGGCGGGCGTGGTCACCACATTCGCCCGCTTCCTTCCGAGAGGCACGCTTCCCTGGACGGCCTGATCGCGACTTACCGCAGTTTTCCGCAGAACACGTCTAGGGCGGCAAGGCTTATCGCATTGTCGATAAAATCCGGCGCAAAACCGGGCATCGGCAGCAGCTCGGAGACGATCACGTCGGCCGGAAGCTGCAAGGACTGCGAGTCCCGCGTCAGGTTGAAGACGAAAAGGAGGCGCTCGCCGTCTTTCTCCCTCGTGAAGACCAGGACGTCCTGATTTGTGCCGAGGAATGTCATGTCTCCATCGACGAGCGCCGGATGCGTTCTGCGGAATTCAAGAGTGCGTCGATAATGCTCGAGCACGGAGCCTTCCACGCCCTCCTGCGCGTCCACCGCCAGCATCCGGTGCCCGTCACGCACCGGCAGCCAGGGGAGGCCGGCGGAAAAGCCGGCATTCGTCAGCTCTCTTTCCCAGACCATCGGCGTCCGGCACCCGTCGCGTCCGGCGAAGGCCGGCCAGAAGCGGATGCCGTATGGGTCGCGCAATTCTTCGAACGTAAGCTCCGCCTCCGGCAGGCCGAGCTCCTCTCCCTGATAAAGGCAGATGGTGCCCCGCAGGCTGGCAAGCAGAGACATCGCAAGCTTTGCCACGCGCTCCCGGTCGGCCTCGCGCAGCGCGAAGCGGCTGACATGGCGCATGACGTCGTGATTGGAGAAGGCCCAGCAGACCCAGCCGTCCGTCACCGTTGACTGGAAATTCTCGACGCAGCGGCGGAAGTGGCGCGCGGTGAATTCGGGCCCGAGCAGGTCGAACGTGTAGCACATGTGCAGCTTGTCGCCGCCGCTCGTATAGGCGGCAACCGTCTGCAGCGACCGTGACCCGTCGCCGACCTCCCCCACCGTCGCCCGGCCGCCATATTCATCGAGCACCGCTCGAAGCCGGCGCAGGAAATCGAGGTTTTCCGGCTGCGTCTTGTCATAGAGGTGGTCCTGCATGCCGTAGGGATTGACCTCGGGCGCATCGCGGCTCGTCGCGTCCGGATCCGGCACGAGCGGCGGGTTGTCCCGCAGAAGCCGGTCGTGGAAATAGAAATTCGCCGTGTCTAGCCTGAAACCGTCGACCCCGCGGTCGAGCCAGAAGCGGACCGTCGCGAGCACCGCCTCCTGAACCTCCGGGTTGTGGAAGTTGAGGTCCGGCTGCGAGGAAAGGAAATTGTGCAGGTAATATTGCCGGCGCACCCCGTCCCATTCCCAGCCCGGACCGCCGAAGATCGAAAGCCAGTTGTTCGGCGCCGTGCCGTCCGGCTTCGGATCGGCCCACACGTACCAATCCGCCTTGGCATTGGTCCTGCTCGAGCGGCTTTCGACGAACCAGGGGTGCCGGTCGGATGTATGCGAGATCACCTGGTCGATGATAACCTTGAGCCCCAGCCGATGGGCCTCGGCCAGCATCTCGTCGAAATCGGCGAGCGTGCCGAACATGGGATCGACGTCGCAATAATCCGAAACGTCATAGCCCATATCCGCCTGGGGCGATGTGAAGAAGGGCGAAAGCCATATGGCATCGACCCCGAGCGAGGCGATATGGGGAAGCCGCCGGGTGACGCCGCGAAGGTCGCCCATTCCGTCGCCGTCCGTGTCCTGGAAGGATCGCGGATAGACCTGGTAGATCACCGCTCCGCGCCACCAGTTTTCGTCAGATCCCGATGCCGCCGGCATGCGCAACTCTCCGTGATTGATTTAGCAATTCCAGATTTATCTCCACCGGTTCTGCGAGTAAACGCCGCCGTCAACATTCGCTTGCTCGCGCAGTGACATGCGCTTAATTCGGATCAGCGGAAAGGGAGGACTGAATGACGGGGAAACTGCTTTCGATCGGCGAATGCATGGTGGAGCTCATGCAGGCGGAACGCGACATGCTGCGCAAGGGCTATGCCGGCGACACCTTCAATACCGCCTACTACGCCCGGCTCTTCCTGCCGGCGGACTGGACGGTCGATTATTTCACGGCCGTCGGGACCGACACCGTTTCGGACGAGCTGCTGGCCTTCATCGAGAGCACCGGCGTCGGCACGGCGCACATCCGCAAGATTGATGGCCGGACGCCCGGCCTCTATATGATCCACCTCAAGAACGGCGAGCGCAGCTTCTCCTATTGGCGCTCGACTTCCGCCGCGAAACTGCTCGCCGACGATCCCGATCGGCTCCGGGCGGCGATCGAGGCGGCGGATGTGGTGTTCTTCTCGGGAATCACCCTGGCGATCCTGTCGCCGGACGCAGCAGAAACATTGCTTGCGGAGCTTCGGCGGGCAAAGGCGGGCGGGCGGCAGGTCGTCTTCGATCCCAACATCCGGCCGCGCCTTTGGGACGACGCCGCTCGGATGCGCACGATGATCGAAGCCGGTGGCCGGGCGGCAACGATGGTGATGCCAAGCTTCGACGACGAGGCGACGCATTTCGGCGATGCATCCGTGGAAGCGACGATCGAGCGCTATCGTGCACTCGGCGCCGAAAACGTTGCGGTCAAGGATGGTGAAAACGGCGTGACGCTCTGCTTTGGCGGCAAGGAACGCGTTCACGTCCCTGCGTCGCAGGTTTCCGCCGTCGTCGACACGACCAGCGCCGGCGACAGCTTCAACGGCTCCTTCCTCGCCCGCCTTGCCAGCGGCGACAATCCGGCTGATGCCGCGGCCTTCGCCGCCCGTATTGCGGCCGCCGTGATCGGCCATCATGGCGCGCTGATCGGACGGGAGAAGCTGCCACGCAGTTAGAGCCCTTCAGGGTTAAATGGAAGCAGTTCTGCCGGAGCAGGTTTTCGTCAGGGCAGAGGCGATCGGCGAAGGGCGTCCCCGGATGTAGGTCCGAGACGATCGCCTCTGATCCTGGCGGAAAGATGCCCGGCCCTGCGGGTTGGCTGAAACGGGCCGCCTGATCGGCCGGCCGGCTTGGACGTATGCTTTGGCTACGCCGCGCGCCGGCCGGTCGACCATCCGACTCCGTTTGAGCCAACAGAACTGGTTCCATTTAACCCTGAAGGGCTCTAAGCGCGATCCGAGTGAAGGTCGTCTTCACTATGCGCTTTGTGGCACCGCTTCCCGCCTGAACCCCTTGCTCGCGACCATGAGATTGCGCGTATATTCCTCGGCAATGCGGCCGGCGACCAGGTCGGCAGAGGTAAGCCGCTCCACTACGCGGCCGTTCTGCATAACGGCCAGCCGCTCGCACATATGCGTGACGACGCCGAGATCGTGGCTCACCATGATGAAGGTCAGGCCGCGGTCGCGCCGCACTTCTTCGAGAAGGTTCAGCACTTCCGCCTGCACGGACGCATCGAGCGCCGAGGTCGGCTCGTCGAGGAGCAGGATCGAGGGTTCCAGGATGAGGGCGCGGGCGATCGCGATGCGCTGGCGCTGGCCGCCGGAAAGCTGGTGCGGATAGCGGAAGCGGAAGCTGGAGCCGAGCCCCACCTCGTCCAGGGCCTTCAGGATGCGGCGCTCGCCGTCTCCGATGCCGTGGATCGCCAGAGGCTCCATCAGCTGCCGGTCTACCGTCTGGCGCGGATGCAGCGAACCGTAAGGATCCTGAAACACCATTTGCACGGCCCGATAGAAGGCCTTGTCACGACGCGTGCCACGAACCTCGCGGCCGGAAACGCGGATCGTCCCTTCGCTTGCCGCGGTGAGGCCGGCGACGGCGCGCAACAGGGTGGACTTGCCCGAGCCCGATTCTCCGACGAGGCCGAAGGATTCGCCTTTCGCTACATCCACGCCGACGGCATCGAGCGCCTTGAACTCGTCGAAGACGACGCTCAGATTTTCGACGGATACGGCCTCGGTCATAGCGCCCACTCCGGTTTGCGGTCGAGCACCGGCAATGGGTGGCGATCCGCCCCGATCACCGGCATGCAGTTCAGGAGCCCTCGTGTATAGGGATGCTTGGCATTGCCGAGTTCCGACGCGGCGATCTCCTCGACGATCCTGCCCGCATACATCACCAGAACGCGGTCGCAGAAGGACGAGACGAGGCGCAGGTCGTGCGAGACAAAGATCAGCCCCATGCCGCGCTCCGCCACCAGCTTGTCGAGGATCGCGAGAACTTCGAGCTGAACCGTCACGTCGAGCGCCGAGGTCGGCTCGTCGGCGATCAGGAGTTCCGGCCCGGCAACCAGCATCATCGCGATCATCGCCCGTTGTCCCATGCCGCCCGAGACCTCGTGCGGATAGAGGTCGAAGACGCGGGAAGCATCGCGGATCTGCACGGCCGAGAGCATGTCGAGCGCCCGCTCCCGCGCTTCCGCACGGCCGACCTTTTCGTGCCGCCGCAAGGTCTCGACGATCTGCCGTCCGATGCTCATTACCGGGTTCAGCGAATATTTCGGATCCTGCAGAATCATGGCGATGCGCTTGCCGCGCAGGTCCCGCCGGAGTTTGGGGGAGGCCGAAAGAAGATCGATCCCTTCGAAGGCAAGCCGTTTTGCCGTCACTTCCGCGTGCGGGGGCGTAAGCCCCATGATGGCACGGCCCGTCTGCGACTTACCGGAGCCGCTTTCGCCGACGATGCCGAGGCGCTCGCGCCCGAGTGTGAAGGATACGCCGCGGACGGCCTCGACAACCCCGGTGCGCGTCGGGAACCGGACCCGGAGGTCCTCTACGGTCAGAAGCGCGCTCATTGTCCGCTCTCCCGCGGATCGAGCGCATCGCGCAGGCCGTCGCCGAGCAGGTTGAAGCCGAGGCTGACGATCAGGATTGCTATGCCGGGCATGGTCGCCACCCACCACTGGTCGAGGATGAAGCGGCGGCCGGAGGCGATCATGGCGCCCCATTCCGGCAGCGGCGGCTGGGCGCCGAGGCCGAGGAACCCGAGGCCCGCTGCCGTCAGGATGATGCCGGCCATGTCGAGAGTCACGCGGACGATCAGCGACGACATGCACATGGGCATGACATGGCGGAAGACGATGCGGAGGGGCGACGCGCCCATCAGCCGCACCGCGGCGATGTAATCGGAATTGCGCACCGTCAGCGTTTCGGCGCGGGCGATGCGCGCATAGGGCGGCCAGGAGGTGATGGCGATCGCGATTACCGCATTTTCGATCCCCGGGCCGAGCGCCGCGACGAAGGCGAGCGCGAGCACGAGCTTCGGAAAGGCGAGGAATATGTCGGTTATGCGCATGAGGACCGCGTCGACCCATCCGCCGGCATAGCCGGCGACGGCGCCGACGATCAGGCCGACCGGTGCCGCGATGATTGCGACGAGAAGGACGACGAGGAGCGTCAGCCGCGAACCGTGTATCAGCCGGGACAGAATATCGCGGCCCTGGTCGTCCGTGCCGAGCAGGTAGCCTTCGCTGCCGGGCGGCAGAAGCCGCGCGCCGGCAAGGTTTCCAATGACCGGAGAGTGGGGCGCGAGCGCATCGGCAAAGATCGCAACGAATACGAGCGCCAGCAGAATGCAAAGGCCGAGCACCGCAAGCCGGTTGGCGGAGAAGCGCCGCCAGGTCATATAGGCGCGGCCGAGTCGAGCCTGGGTCCGCGAGTGCGGGCGATCGGAAAGCAGCCACTCGCGGCGCGTCATCGGGCGTGTTTCGGTGGCAAGGCTCATCGGGCGCGCGTCCTCGGGTCAAGCGTCCGGTAGAGCAGGTCGGACAGGAGGTTGATGGCGATGAAGACCGATCCGATGATGATCGTGCCGCCGAGAACGGCATTCATGTCGGCATTCTGCAGCGAATTGGTGATGTAGAGGCCGAGTCCCGGCCAGGCGAAGACGGTCTCGGTCAGGACCGACCCTTCGAGCAGGCCGGCATAGGAGAGCGCGATCACCGTCACCAGCGGCACCGCCGCATTGCGCAGCGCATGCGTCCATATGATCCGCGCCTCCGAAAGGCCCTTGGCTCGCGCCGCAACGATATATTCCTGCTGCAGCTCGTTCAGCATGAAGCTGCGGGTCATGCGGCTGATATAGGCGAGCGAGAAATAGCCGAGCAGCGAAGCCGGCAGGATGATGTGCCGGAAGACATCGCGGAAAACGTCCCATTGGCCCTGCCAGGCCGAGTCGAGGAGGTAGAAACCGGTGGCCGGCGTGAAGCTGTATTCGTAGACGATATCGATGCGGCCGGGATAGGCGACCCATTGCAGCCGCGCATAGAAGACGAGCAGCGCGAGCAGTGCCAGCCAGAAGATGGGCACGGAATAGCCGACGAGTCCGATGACGCGAACGACCTGGTCGGCGATGCTGCCGCGCTTGACGGCGGCGAGAACGCCGAGCGGCACGCCGATGAATGCACCGATCAGCGTCCCGAGCGTCGCCAGTTCCATGGTCGCCGGAAAGACGCGGCGGATATCCGCCATGACCGGATTGGTGGTCAGTACCGAGGTCCCGAAGTCGCCGGTGAATGCTTGCCGGCAGTAGATGAAGAACTGCTGGTAAAGCGGCAGGTTGAGCCCCATCGCCTCGCGCGTGCGTTCGACGACGTGATTCGGCGCCCGGTCGCCGAGAACGGCAAGCACCGGATCGATCGGGATGACGCGGCCGATGAAGAAGGTGACGGCGAGAAGGCCGAGATAGGTGGTTGCCACGACGACGAGAAACTGCAGTGCCGCGACAAACGCCTTCCGGGAACGGGCGCGCCGGCGCCCGCTCATGGGTTCAATTCCGCTCATGCTCAAGGGAACGGTCCTTTCGACTATTCCTTGGATATGTTCCAGACGTAGTTGGTGTCGAAGCTCGGTCCGAGCTTGAAGCCCTGGAGGTTGCCCCGAAGCCCGGCGACCTCAGTCTGCTGGAAGATGAAGACGAACGGACTATTCTCGAGAACCGTCTTCTGCAGTTCCTTGTAAATGTCGGCGCGCTTGGCGCTGTCGCGTTCGAGGAGCGCGTCCTTGGTCTTCTTGCTGAGTTCCGGAACATCCCAGGCGTTGCGCCATGCGAGCGTCTTGTTCGTGCCTTCGTCGGAATTGTCCGGATTGTTGGTGAAGGTATCGGCATTCGAATGCGGATCGAAATAATCCATGCCCCACTGACCGATATACATATCGTGGTTGCGGGCGCGATACTTGGTCAGGGTCTGCTTGCCGTCACCCGGAATGATTTCGAGCTTCACGCCCGCCTGCGCCAGCGTCTGCTGGAAAGATTCGGCAACGCCGGTCACCGGCTGGGTGTTGCGCACGTCCATCGTGACCGTGAAGCCGTCGGGATAACCGGCCTTCGCCAGCAGCTCCTTCGCCTTGGCAACGTCGAACGTGTAGGGGTTCTCGTTGAGAGCACCGAGCACGCCCTTCGGCAGGAAGCTCTGGTGAATCTCGCCGATGCCCTTGATCAGCGTCGCGCCGATCGCGTCATAGTCGACCAGATACTTGAAGGCTTGCTGTACCTCGGGTTTCGCCAGCGCCTCGTTCTTCTGGTTGAGACTGATATAGTAGACCGTCCCCTTCGGCGCGCTCGCCGTCGCCAGATCGGCATTCTTGCCGACAGCCTCGTAATCGCCCGGCTCGAGGTTTCGCGCCACATCGATGTCGCCGGCTTCGAGCGCGAGCCGCTGGCCCGAGCTTTCCTTCATGTGACGGTAAATGACGCGGGCGAGTTTCGCCGGTTCGCCGTAGAAGTTTTCGTTCCGCTCCAGCACCACGACCTCGTTTGCGCGCCATTCGCGCAGCTTGAACGGGCCGGACCCGGCGTAACCGGTCTTCAGCCATTCATTGCCGAAATCGTTGTCGTATTTGTACTCGTCGCTTGGCGTCACGGATTTCGTGTGCTCGAGCACGAGCTTCTTGTCCACGACCGAAGCAACCGTCGCCGTCAGACAATTCAACACGAAGCTCGGCGCATAGGGCTGGTCGACCGTGAAGACGAAGGTCTCGGCGTCGGCGGCCTTTGCCTTTTCGGTGACATTGTCGCCGGTGAGGCCGAACTGCGTGAGAATGAAGGCCGGGCTCTTGTCGAGCTTGACCGCGCGTTCGAACGAATAGGCGACGTCCTCGGCGGTGATCGGATTGCCGGAGGCGAATTTCATGCCGGACTTGAGCTTGAACGTATAGGTCAGGCCGTCATCGGAGACCGTCCAGCTTTCGGCGAGGTCGCCGACGACCTTGGACGTGTCGTTGAGATCGAGCCGGACGAGCAGGCTGTAGGTATTGCTGGTCATCTCGGCGGTCGAGAGCTCGAAGGCTTCGCCCGGATCCATGGTGATGATGTCGTCGAACGCGAAGCCCTCGACCAGCGTATCCTTCGGCGTTTCCGCGAAGGACGGCTGGGCCGCACCCATCGCCATGGCGAGTGCCGCCGAGGCGGCAAGAACTCGAAAACGTCCGTTGAGCTTGTGCATCATGTTGCGCTTCCCTCTTTTAACCCTTCACGGGCTCTTCTTCATGATGATCAGGCAGGCTCGTGCCATGCCTGACCCAGAACTCTCAGCCAGTTCTCCCGGCATATTTTCGCCAGTTCGGCGTCACCATATCCGGCGTCTTCCAGCGCGGCAACGAGCTTCTGATTTCCCGCCGCGTCGGCGATTTCCTCGGGGATGGTCGCGCCGTCGAAGTCCGATCCGAGGCCCACGCAATCGATACCCATACGCTCGACCAGATAATCGACGTGGCGAACCATGTCGGAAAGCGGCGTCGCCGCATTCTCCTGGCCGTCGGGGCGCAGCATCGTCGTCGCATAGTTGAGGCCGACGAGGCCGCGGCTCTCGCGGATGGCGTCGAGCTGCCTGTCGGTCAGATTGCGGGCGACGGGCGTCAGCGCATGAACATTGGAGTGGCTGGCGACGAGCGGCTGGTCGGTCGTCTTCGCCACGTCCCAGAAACCCTTTTCCGTTATGTGCGCGAGGTCGATCAGAATGCCGAGCCGGTTGCAGGCGCGCACGAGTTCGAAGCCGGCCTCGGTAAGGCCAGGCCCCGTATCGGGCGACATCGGATAGGCGAAGGGAACGCCATGACCGAACACGTTATGGCGGCTCCACACCGGGCCGAGCGAGCGAAGTCCGGCGGCATGGAAGGTCTCGAGCGCCGCGAGGTCGGGCCCGATGGCCTCGCAGCCCTCGATATGCAGGACGGCGGCAAACACCTCGTCGTCCATCGCCGCACGTATCTCTTCAACCGAACGGCAAAGCCGCCAGGCGCCGGCGCGGTTGAGCTTGAACGCGATGTCGGCAATTTCCATGGCGGTCGCGAGCGAAGGCAAGTGGTCGAGCGGCGTCGCCATGGGCGTCGCGTAATGGCCATTCTCATCCGGCGTCTTGAGCACCAGATCGCCGGACGGGACGTAAATCGCACAGAGGCCGCCTGCGAGACCGCCTGCCTTGGCGCGCGCCGCATCGATATGGCCCTTGTCGGTGCCCTCCGAAAACTCAGCCACCGGGTCGGCACCGCCGCGTGCATGTTGCCAAAGGCGCAAAAGCACATCGTTATGGCCGTCGAAAACCGCCTGCATTCCCAAGTTTTCCTTCGTTATATCAAGGGGATCGGGATGGGACATCGCCACCTCGCGTCCGGACGGAGACGAAGCGCGATGCTATTGAAACGGATTGCGCATTTCAATGAAGATCCGGGAATTTCAGTGGATAGGCTGTAGCGAAAACTTGCAGGAAGCCGCCGCGACCTTCACGCGTTCAATGGAATGTGGATTTCGAGAAGAGGTTGAGCACCAGCACGCCGGCGATGATGAGCGACAGACCGAGAATGGCCGGCAGATCTAGCTTCTGGCCGAAAACCACGTAGCCGGCGATCGAGATCAGCACGATGCCGAGGCCGCTCCAGAGCGCATAGGCGATGCCGACCGGGATGTAGCGGAGCGCATAGGAGAGGAAGAAGAAGGCGACCGCGTAACACAGAACCATGAGCACCGTGGGTGTCAGCCGCGTGAAGTGCTGCGCGGCCTGCATGGCGGAAGTGCCGAGCACTTCGAAGACGATGGCGATCACCAGAACGGTGTAGAGCGTGGCGGGATTCACGGAACGTCTCCGATCGAAGTATGGCAAAGCGGCACGGGTCGGGCCCTCTATTCCAGCGAAAGCGCGTTGAGCTTCTGAAGCAGGATCGCCCGGGTCGACGCGTCGATGTCGTGGCTGCGCATCAGATCCGACAGCCAGACGCCATCGGCGGCGAAGCGGGCAAGCAGGCAATTCGGCGAACTGTCCGTGGCGGCGAACTCAGCGGTCCGGCGCGCCACCCATTCGCGCCAACGCGCCTTGAGGTGCGGCTCGGCAAGGAGCGCAATAGTCAGCATCTGCCAGCCTTGCGCCTCCGCCTCCGCGTCGAGCGCGAAACAGACGCCGAGATAGGCACGCGTAAAGCGTCCCTTCTCGACGCCATCTCCAGCCATCGCTTCGTCGAGGGCGCTGTCGAAGCGCGCGACGAGGTCATCGAAGAGGGCGTCGAGCAGGGCCAGCTTGTTCGGGAAATGGTGCAACAGCCCGCCTTTGCTGACACCCGCCGCCTGCGATACGGCGTCGAGGGTCACCGCGGCGATGCCCTGCTCCAGCGAGAGGCGTGCCGCAACCTCCAGCAATTGCCGGCGGACGCGTTGCGGTTGCTTCTTTCTGGAGGGGGCGTTTGTCATAGCTGATAAACATACCGTCTGGACGGTTTGTCAAGCGGCTTCTCTCATGATCGTACTTGATCTGCTCATACTTCATTTGCCATGGTTCGACATATACATTTGGGCATATACAAAGGAGACGAATACCATGCCCGTCCCGTTGCCATCATCGCGACCTAAAGAAGTGAAACTGTTCCGCAATAATCGCAGTCAGGCAGTCCGTATTCCTGCGGAATTCGAGTTGCCCGGAGACCGTGTGTTGATCCGTCGCGAAGGAAATAGACTCATTATCGAACCGGTAGCCAGGCCAGCCGATATCGTGGAGCTTCTCGCGGAGTGGAAGAAGGAAGCTCCCCTCGGACCTGAAGACCAGTTCCCGGATATTGAGGATATGCCCGCCCGGCCGGAGAAAATCTTTTGAACGGGTATCTCCTCGATACGAACATCATCAGCGACGTCATTCACAATCCGTTCGGGCCGGCTGCGCAACGCATCGAACGGGTCGGCCCGAAGGAGATTTACACCAGCATCGTCGTCGCGTCCGAGTTGCGGTATCGTTGCGCAAAAAAGGGATCGGCGAAGTTGCTCGCCAAGGTCGAAAGCTTGCTGGAAATGGTCCCGGTGCTGCCATTGGATATTCCGACCGACATCCGATATGGCAGCATCCGCGCGGAATTGGAGGCTCTGGGGCAGACCATTGGCTCCAACGATCTGTTGATTGCCGCGCATGCCTATGCGCTGGATCTGACGCTGGTGACGGACAATATCCGTGAGTTCAGCCGCGTTCGCGGCCTTAGTCTGGAAAACTGGCTTGAGCGATAGGCGACACGTTTTCCATGCCTCCTCGTAACGACGAGGTGTGCCGCGCCGAAAAGCCGCAAGCGAAGGAATGGCAAGCCATTGCCCGCCCGGTTCGCGCGCTGTACCAAATCCGGGCGAGGATTGTGAGCATGACGGAACTGCAAACGACGACGCTTTACGAGGCGATCGGTGGCGACGCCACTGTCCGTGCCCTGACGCGGCGTTTCTACGAACTGATGGACAGCCTGCCCGAGGCGGCGCGCTGCCGCGCCATCCATCCGCCTGACCTGACCGGCAGCGAGGAGAAGTTCTACGAATATCTGACCGGCTGGCTGGGAGGACCGCCGATCTATGTGCAAAAGCGCGGCCACCCCATGCTGCGCCGCCGGCACTTCATTGCCGGGATCGGGCCTGTCGAGCGCGACGAATGGCTTCTCTGCTTCACCCGCGCACTCGAAGAAACGGTCTCCCACCCGAAGCTGAGGGAACTTATCCTCGAACCGATCACCCGGCTCGCCCATCACATGCAAAACAAGGAATAGCCGGCATGCCTGACAGCGGACTGCGCTCGACCACGCTCTTCGTCGCCGGTCTCATGGGTGTCTTCGGCGTCGCGAGTGCCGCCGCCGCTTCGCATGGTGCGGATCCACGGCTCCTCGGCGGCGCATCGGCCATGTGCCTTGCCCACGCGCCGGCGCTCGTGGCGCTCCATGCCGGCTGGGCGCATTTCCGCACCGCGGCCCTTGCTGCCCTGCTTCTGACGGCGGGAACCGCGCTCTTCGCCGCCGACCTCACCATGCGGCATTTCTCGGGCCACGGCCTCTTTCCGATGTCGGCCCCGCTCGGGGGCGTAACGATGATGGCCGGCTGGCTTGCCGTCGCGCTTGGAGCATTCCTGCCGCGAAAGAGCGATGTAGCAGCTTAGAAGCATCCCCCGCCCATCAGCTCCGAAGCTGCACTACTTGGGGTAGAAAATGGCGCAGCCTACCATTAGTGCGCCTGGTTGGAGCGGATGCGCTGCAGGTCAGGCGCCCTCGACCACGGTAAAGCCCTCGAACTTCGGTGGACCGAGATACATCGCCCTATTGTCCCCGGCGCTCCGATGCGCCGCCCGGAAGTTGTCCGACTTCGTCCAGGCGATGAAAGCGTCCTTGCTCTCCCAGGCCGATTTGGAGATGAAGGGCGTGTAGCCTTCATCCGGCACGCTGTCGCCGCGCAGCAGATGAAATTCGATGAAGCCCGGCATCTCGGAAAGGGAGGAATCGCGGGCCTTCCAGACGGCCTCGAAAGCCTCTTCCTGACCAATCGCGACACGAAAACGGTTCATGGCGAAATACATGCGTTAGCTCTCCTGGGCCTTCTTTTCCGGAGCCGGTTGCAGGGCCATTCTTGGAAACGGAAGGACGGTTGCCTCCGCCGTTGCCGCAGGGTCCGAGGGGTTTCTTGCCGGCGGGCGGGCCTGCCAGGTGGGAAACTCGGTCACGTTCTCGTTTTCCTCCAGCATCCGCGCCCGGTTCGTCAGAAGCGCGTACAGCTCGGGGACCAGTCCGTCACCGAACTGCGACGCAAGTTTGTGAAGACCGATCATCGTCATCTGATCGGGACGCTCATCGTGCATTTGAAAGCTCCATGCGGCCGGCAAGAATGCCGTCTGGCCGCTCGTAAAAGATTCAGTTCTCGCTGCCGTTTCCGGTCAGATCCTGAAGCGCCCGCTCGAGGCTCGACTTCGAGCCGTTGCGCAGCGGCACGAAGGCCTTGCCCCACTTCTTGCAGCCCGTCTTCACGCGAAGACACGCATCGTGGCTGATGCAGTCGATCGGGCAGAAGACGCAGTCGACCGAGGGCAGGACACGATCGATACGCGATACCGCCTCTCGTAAACCGCCGTCATGATGGATGAGTTCCGCACCGAAGGAACTGGCGATCTGGCGCAGATGCGCGACCTGGCAGTCGCGGCCGCCGACATAGAGGAAGCTGCGGCCCTCGAGCGTTACCTTGCCGGCGTTCGGTTGCGGCGCGCTCGCCGCTTCTTTCGCCCTGCCCTTGCCGCCCTTGCCTGAATTCTGGTGCCGCTTGCCACCCATCCGTCGTCTCCGTCTTGCTCCGCGACGCCGGCATTGCGGTCCGTCGCCAATCAGATTTGACACACACCGATCGGTTGCGTGACGGAGGCAACCTATAAAACTTGATAGCTACAGTAAAGTATAAACATGAGTGCGTTTATCATATTTTTGCGCCGGTCTTCGCGACATATTCCTTGCTCGCGGAAGCAGATTCCACAGCCTGAATTCACCGGGTGAAGGCCACCGGAATGTTGAATTCCCATCTGTCGCGGCCCGCACCGGCAGGAATGGCCGGGAAAGGTGCTGCCCGGCGCACGGTTTCCAACGCGGCCTGATCGAGGACCGGCGAACCGGCGCTCTTCGTTATGCCGACACTTGCCACGCCACCACCGGAAGTTACGGTGAAGCTGACATGGGCAACGCCGCGCAGGCCTTGCCGCTTGGCCTCGGCCGGGTAGCGGATAGCGCGGGTCAGCTTTCTTCTGACCTTGCCGGGATAGTTCGACACCGCTGCATTGCCGATTTCCTGCGAAGCACCCCGGCTTTCGCCGGTGGCGGCGGCCGCCGTGGCATTCTCGGCGCCGTCGGCCTTGCCCTTCTTCTGCGACTTCGCCGCTGTGCCGCCCTCACCTGCCTTTTTCCGGACGACCTTCTTTTTCTTCGCCGGCTCCTTCTTCGGCTCCACCTTCTCGACCTCGGGCCTCGAGACTTCTTCAGGGTCCGGTCTCTCCTGCGGAATGACGGTCTCGACCGGAGCGATGCTTGCGATCACGTCTGCTTCTTCGACCTGGCTTACCGGCATTTCTTCCGCGGGAAGGATGACGTCCGCTTCCGTCGGCGTCATCTCGGACGGTTCCTGGGAGACAGGTTCGGTTGGCACCGGCTCCACCGCTTCGACCACCTCTTCCGTCGGTTCGATCTCGGTCGGCTTCAGTTCCTCTGGCGTCTCTTCCGCCGGCTCCACGACTTCGGATGGGTCCCCCGCCTGTACGGCATCTTCGAAGGCGTTGCCGAGCAGCGACACTTCCACGGTCGAGCCGCCGGCGATGAGCGCCAGCTCCTTTTCCTCTTCGGGCGCAAGCAACATCGCCCCGCCGGCGTGTGCCAGCAGGGAAAGGCCGATTGCCGCCGCCCATTTCGCCATGTGCTTCATTCTGACTTGCCTTCCGCCGGCAATTGCGAGGACGCGAACTTCAGCCCTTGAGTTCCACGGCCGATTTCGAGCTGGTCTTCAGGTCGGTCATGCAGGCGCCCTTGTCGACGCCTTCGCCGACGCAGGTCGGTGCGTCGTTGATCAGCAGGCTTTTCACCGCTTCGCATTTCGTACCTGGCAGATCGAACTGCCTGACTTTCGTCTTGCCCGCGGGGAGCTCCCTGAAATCGAGTACGGCCATGCGCTCGACCAGACCTTTCTGATCGAAGAGCACGAATTCGAACGAAACCTTCGAAAGCGACTGAGCAAGCGCGTTACCCGCGACGAAGGTCAACTTGCATCCCTTTTCCGATGGCGCGATCTCGTTGAGCTCGATCGAAAGGCCGGCCGGCGCGGCGGCATCCTGCGCTCCGGCTGCCCCTGCCGGGACGAGAGCTAGACAGGCCGCAAAGGCAAAACGGGAAAAATAAGTCATCCTGACACCACTCGCTCTCCGCGCCGGTCCTTCGTGTCCCCGCACGCGTTCCTCTTAACTTGACCGCAACTTTCCGGTATTGCGTCCTTAAAGAAATATGAGTAATGAAGTCAAGATACTAAATGGAATGGGCGGGACCAATGGATGACGCACTTGTCTCGTCTCCAACTCGCAAACTGGCAAGACCGTGACACCGAACGACACCGATAGTCCACGATCCGCGCAAACCGTGACGCAGCTGAACCGGCCGCAACCGATCGTCGAGAGCCACGACCTTTTCCGCGGCCACAACGAGATTCTCATTTCCCACGACGGGGCGATCTATCGGATGAGGATCACCCGCCAGGGCAAGCTGATTCTGAACAAGTAGCGAGATGACGATGACCGAGAGCATGCGCCCCAACCCGACCGAAATCCGGGCCTATCGCGCTGAGAATTCGAAGCTGCGCGAACGCGACATCGCCGCGAAGCTCGGCATTTGCGAGGCAGCGCTCGTCGCTGCCGAATGTGGCCTCACCGCCGTCCGCATCGAATGCAGCGCCAGCCGCTTCCTCGAGCGCGTCGAGGAGCTGGGCAAAGTCCTTGCGCTTACCCGCAACGAAAGCGCCGTCCACGAAAAGGTCGGCGTCTACGAGAACATCAAGCAAGGGCACGCCGCGGCTCTGGTGCTTGGCTCCGAAATCGACCTGCGCATCTTTCCCGGAGCCTGGGCACACGGTTTCGCCGTGACCAAGACGGATGCGAAAGGGGAGGTTCGCCGCAGCCTGCAGTTCTTCGACAAGTGGGGCAATGCCGTCCACAAGGTTCATCTACGTCCCCAGTCGAACCTCGCCGCCTATGAGCAGATCGTCGAAGACCTTCGCCTGGACGATCAGTCGCAGGACTTCATCGCCGATCCCGGCGCGCCCGCAGCCGACGATGCGGTCGATGCCGCAGTCGATACGGCAGAGCTGCGCGACCGCTGGTCGAAGCTCACGGACACGCATCAGTTCCCCGGCATGTTGCGCAAACTCAATATCGGACGGCGCCGGGCGCTGCACGCGATCGGCGACGACTTCGCCTGGCGGCTCGACACGGCCTGCGTCGAGATGATGATGCGCAGTGCTGCAGAGACGGCGCTACCGATAATGTGCTTCGTCGGCAATCGCGGCGTCATCCAGATTCATTCCGGTCCGGTCGTCAAGATCGGCACCATGGGGCCGTGGCTGAACGTGATGGACGAAACCTTCCATCTGCATCTGCGCACCGACCACATCGCCGAACTCTGGGCCGTGCGCAAGCCGACCGCGGACGGACACGTGACCTCCCTCGAGGGGCTCGATGCCAAGGGCGAGATGATCATCCAGTTTTTCGGAAAGCGGAAGGAAGGTTCCTCGGAGAGGGCCGAATGGCGCAGCCTGGTCGAGACGCTGCCCCGTCTGGAAGCCGTCGTTGCGGCCTGATGGTGCCGCCCAACCGGGCGGCGGTTTGGGACGACACGCATAGATTCAAAGGAAGTGATGATGAACGGCTTCGGTATCCGCCGTCTTCGGCGTTGGGAAATGGCCCTCGCGGCCTTCGCGCTGTCGGCGCCCTTCGTCCTGCCCTCGCTTGCGCCGGGAGCGCCGCCTTTCCTGCGCCCGGCGATGGCCGAGGTGCTCGAGCGGCCGGACACCTCCCGAGTCGTCTCGGTGGGCGGCGCGATTACCGAAATCATCTATGCGCTCGGCGAGGAGAACCGCCTCGTCGGCCGCGATTCCACCAGCATTTACCCGGAGGCGGCAACCAAGCTGCCGGATGTCGGCTATATGCGGCAATTGGCGCCCGAAGGCGTCCTCGCAGTCAATCCAACGGCAATCGTCGCCGTCGAGGGCAGCGGCCCGCCGGAAGCGCTCGCCGTGCTCAAGGAGGCAAACATTCCCTTCACAAGCATCCCCGAGACCTATGACAAGGACGGCATCGTCAACAAGATCCGCGCGGTCGGAGCTTTCCTCGGCGTGAAGGAAAAAGCCGAAACGCTCGCACAATCCGTAGAGAAGGATCTCGCCGCCGCCGTGGCCGACAGTGCCGCTCGCCCGGAAGGCGAGCGCAAGCGTGTCCTCTTCATCCTGAGCACCCAGGGCGGCAGGGTCCTCGCCTCCGGTAGCGGCACCGCCGCCGCCGGCATTATCGAGCTTGCCGGCGCTGTCAACGCCGTCGGCATCTTGCCCGGCTACAAGGCATTGACTGAGGAGGCGATCATCGAGGCCAAGCCCGATGTGGTCCTGATGATGAACCGCGGCGATAGCCACGCTGCAGGCCCCGATGAACTCTTCGCCCTTCCGGCGCTCGGCCTGACGCCGGCGGCAAAGAACAAGGCGCTGATCCGCATGGATGGGCTGCATCTGCTCGGCTTCGGTCCCCGCACGGCAGGTGCCATCCGCGAACTGAACGCCGCAATCTACGGAAAGAAGACCAATGCCTCGCAGTGAGGCCATAAAAGGCGCGATGCGCAGGCCGGCACTTGCCGCCCGGATCGTCCGCGACTGGCGCAGCGGAGACCGGGCGGGCCTGGCGCGTTGCCTGATCGCCGTGCTGGCGATGCTTGCGGCGGCGACGTTCATGGCCTCGATCACGACCGGCGCCGCGGATGCCTCGCTTGCCAATATCTTTCGCTGGCTCTCCGGCGAGACCGATCAGGCCATGAGCGCGCGCGACCGAATCATCATCCTCGATATCCGGCTGCCGCGCGCCGTGCTCGGAATGCTCGTCGGCGCATCGCTTGCCGTTTCCGGTGTGGTGATGCAGGGCCTCTTCCGCAACCCGCTGGCCGATCCCGGCCTCGTCGGGGTTTCCTCCGGCGCAAGCCTCGGCGCGGTGCTGTTGATCGTGCTCGGTGACGTTGCCTTTGGCCCGCTATTCGCAGTTTTCGGCTTCTATGCCCTCCCCTTCGGCGCCTTTCTCGGCGGCCTTGCCACGACGCTGCTGCTCTACCGGATCGCGACCCGCGGCGGCCAGACCTCGGTAGCGACGATGCTGCTGGCGGGCATTGCGCTGGGCGCTCTTGCCGGTGCAGTGACGGGCGTACTCGTCTTCATCGCGGACGACAAGCAACTGCGCGATCTCACTTTCTGGGGCCTCGGATCGCTTGCCGGCGCCAACTGGACCAAGATCGCCGCCGCCGGACCGATCATCCTCCTGTCTCTTGCAGTCGTCCCTTTCCTGGCGCGCGGGCTCAACGCCATCACACTCGGCGAAGCCGCTGCCTATCACATGGGCGTCCCGGTTCAGCGGTTGAAAAACATTGCCGTCTTCAGCGTCGCCGGTGCCACCGGCGCGTCGGTGGCCGTCAGCGGCGGCATCGGCTTCGTCGGCATCGTCGTTCCGCATCTCCTGCGGCTGGTCATAGGCCCGGATCATCGTTACCTGCTGCCGGCCTCAGCCCTGCTCGGCGGCACGCTTCTCATCTTCGCCGACATGCTCGCCCGCACGATCGTGTCGCCGGCCGAACTGCCGATCGGCATCATCACCGCCTTCGTGGGTGCGCCCTTTTTTCTCTGGGTCCTGCTCAGGGGCCGGTCGAACATGGGACTTTGACTGCGACCATGATCAGAGCGTCAGACATTTCCGTCCGCCTCGCCGGAAGACAGGTGCTGCACGGCATCTCCCTCGATGCCGCCCCCGGTGCAATGACTGCAATCGTCGGTCCGAACGGATCGGGAAAGACCACGACCTTGAAGGCGATCTCGGGCGAGCTCACGCCGTCGGCCGGCAGGGTCACCATCAACGGTCGCGACATCGCAAGCTTGAAGCCATGGGAGCTTGCGCTCAAGCGCGGCGTGCTGCCGCAGTCGACCGTCATCTCCTTTCCGTTCACCGTTCGGGAGATCGTTCGCCTCGGCCTCATGGCCAACGGCGGCGAGGCTTCCGCCCACGGCCGGCTTGCCGACCAGGCGCTCGAGGCGGTCGATCTTGCCGGGTTTTCCGGCCGCTTCTACCAGGAGCTATCGGGCGGCGAACAGCAGCGGGTCCAGCTCGCCCGCGTCCTCTGCCAGATCTCGGCCCCGGTCGCAGACGGTGAACCGCGCTATCTCCTGCTCGATGAGCCGGTATCGAGCCTCGACATCCGCCACCAGCTCACAATCATGCGGCTTGCGCGCCAATTCTGCGCCGATGGCGGCGGCGTCGTCGCAGTCATGCACGATCTCAACCTAACATCGATGTTTGCCGATCAGATCGTGATGATGAAAGCCGGCCGCATCCGGGCGCGCGGAGCACCGAAAGACGTGCTGACCGACGAGACCATGGAAGCGGTCTTCGGCTGCCGAATGCGGGTGAGCGTTGCTCCGGCACACGACATCCCCTTCGTATTGCCGCAGTCCGCCACGATGTGAAGCCGGGCTCACTGCGGCAACGTCAGGATTTACCGAAACAAATTCCTCCCTCATGCGTTGATCTACAATGCCGGCGTGTGCACCGCGCCCGCTTGGAGTGCCGTGCGCCTTATCGGCGCGCAAAATAGCCGGGGAGTGTGCCTTCGCCGGCCGATTCGCATGAACCGATCATATGCCGGCCGTTTCGCGCCGGCACAGCAGCGAGGGAGAAGACAATGGCAACAGGCATGTTCTCGGGCTCGGGCAGCCGCAAGCGCAACGGCAGCGCGATCGATCCGTCGGTAGAGGACCAGCTGAACGAAATACGCGAAGACATCGCGCAGCTCATGACGCTGATTGCCGACCGCGGGGCTGCGGCTTCGCGTGACGCAAAGGCCAAGGCGCGCGGCGCCCGTGAGCAGGCCGAAACCGACCTGCACGCCCTGATGGAGAGCGGCGAGCAGATGCTTTCCGACTTGCGCGGCCGCTACGCGGATACGGAAAGGGAGGTCCGTCGGACGATACGCGAGCATCCTCTTGCGACGCTCGGCACCGCAGCCGTTATCGGCCTCATCGCAGCCGCTTTGCTGCGCCGATGAGGCCCTGTCAGGCATCGCGTTGACCGAGTATGAAGGGGAGCTACTTTATGGGGACACTCGGAACTGTCCTGTCGGCCCTACTTGCCTTCGACGCCGCCGCTGCGGCGTCGCGCTATAAGCGCAATGCAGTCCTCTGGGCCATCATCGCCGTGCTTCTCGGCAGCGCCTACGTCTTCGCCCTGATCGCAATCGCCCTGCTTCTCTCGGAGCGATATTCGCCGGTCGCCGCGGCGCTGACGGTCACCGCCGCCCTGGTGGTGACCGCCCTGGTCGTCATCGGCGTCATGGCCGGGCTGAACGCCCGCGACCGCCGGCTTGCCGACGAACGCCGGCGCCGTTCGGCGATGCGGACGAATCTCGCGCTCGTTGCAGTGACAAGCATCCTGCGCAAGCAGCCGCTTCTCGGCGCCGCGACCGGGATTGCCGTTGCCGCGCTGCTCGGATTGAGCCGTGGCCGCAAACGCAGCGACGATCGATAGTTTGGAATTCCGCACGGAAAGGCGCCGGCGGGGCCTTGGACGTGCACCGAGGCGCGGCCCCTCATCCCGCTGCCGCGCCCTTCTCCCCGCACGCGGGGAGAAGGGACAAGCCTCGGGCCCACCATTCCTCCTTGGGTGACTGAGGTGGAACCGTGTCGCGAGTCCCCTTCGCACGGCTTGCGGGGAGAAGGTGGCGCCAGCTGGATGAGGGACTATCCAACCAGACTGCACTCAAAGCGGCAGCCGGATCAACGCGGTGACCCCCGCAGGCAGATATTCGACCTTCACCGAGCTCCCGATGATCTTGTCCAGGCTGCGCTCGATCAGGATCGAGCCGAAACCGCGGCGACGCGGCTCGCGAATGGGCGGTCCGCCCACTTCGGTCCAGGTCAGATGCAACACGGACTCGCCGTCCTCGACCACGCGGCGCGCCGTCAGCACGATTTTCCCCGTCGGGACCGAGAGCGCGCCGTATTTCACCGCGTTGGTCGCCAGTTCGTGCAGCACCAGTCCAAGCCCGACGGCCTGGTCGGGACCCAGCAGAATCTCGTCCTTGTGCAGCTCGACCTGTTGGGAATAATCGCTGACATAGGGCAGCAACTGTTTCGAAATCAGTTCCGACAGGTGGATCGTGCCCCATTCGTAGTCGGAAAGGAGCCCGTGCGCCTCGGAAATCGCCTGAAGCCGGCCGGCAAAGGCTGTCATGAACTCGGCCGGGTCACTCGTCTGCCGGAGCGTCTGGCGGGCGAGCGACTGGAGCATTGCAAGCGTGTTCTTGACCCGATGGTTCAGCTCCTTCAGCAAAAGCCGCGTACGGTTCACCGATGCCTGCTGGTCCGAGACGTCGATCGTCATGCCGAGAAAGCTCAGCGGCGCGCCCTTGCTGTCGCGGTCGTGCACGCGGCCGCGGCCGAGCAGCCATCGCCCATTCGTGCCGATGCGAAACATGCCGTCATATTCCTCGTTGGCAGCCATCGCCTGACGGAGCTTCGAGAACGTCGGGATGCGATCCTCGGGATGAATGGCGGAAAAAATCGCCTTGGCGCTGACGGTTCGCTCCGGCGGAAGCCCGAACATGCGCATCATGGCGCCATTGCCGGAGACCGTACCCGCACGAATGTCCCAGAGCCAGCTGCCGACATTGGCCGCGTCGAGCGCCATGGCGAGCCGCTGCTCCTCGCGGGAAAGCGCGGCCTCCTTGAGCGCACGCCGGCGCGCCTCGTCCTTCAGCTTGAACAGCGAGGCGGCGACACCTGCGATGCGCTGCAGCTCGCTTTGCCGTTTGGCCGAGACCTCGGACCGGGGCTCGACATCGAGAACCGCGACGGTTCCTATCGCCTGACCGTCCAGAACGATCGGCGCGCCGGCATAAAAGCGCACGGATGGCAGGCTGGGCACCGGTCGACGGTAGCGGAACGCCTGGTGGCGGGAGGCGTCGAGCACGAGGAAGGGGCCGCCATCGCCTGCCGCAATCGTATCGACGCAGAAGGACTCGCGAACATGCGACCGCATTTCCGTCGTTCCGATGCATGCCTTGAACCATTGCCATTCGCGGTCGATCAGGCTGACGAGAGCGATAGGCGCGTCGAAAAGGCTCGCGGCAAGCCGCGCCAGCCCGTCGAAATCCTCGTCGGGGACCGACATGTCCGGCACGGCCGCCTGGAGGACGCCGAGCCGCTCCGGCGCGTCGAGCACCTGCGCTACCGCTGGAAGCATCGCCTCTGTCTTTTCACGCATCCGGCCTGAACTCCAACCTCGCGCAGGCACCTGAAATTCGGCTCCGTTGAATGTTTCCTTCGACCGGAGCCGGTGTAAGGATGAAAACATACAACAAACTGGAGCAATATGGCGACCACGCAGCCCTCGGAATGCCCGCTTCCGAGCGACCGCTGCCGCACGAACTTCAATCCGGCACCGCTCTATACTGCATTTGTCCTTGAACCGTCACCGATTCAAGGACAAAAAATGCAGCAAATCGAGGTGCTACTGCGCCCTTGCGCGTCCGATGCGACCGCGCTGCAGGATCAAATCACGAAACGAAGGCACGCGAGGTGATGGGTGCGGATGTCTCGTCAGGCCCGTAGTCGTTTTCTCCCCTGACCTGTAGAATTTCCTGCAGCCGTTGACGCGCCCTGTTGACGCGGCTCTTGATCGTTCCGAGCGCACAGCCGCAAATCGTGGCGGCCTCCTCATAGGAGAAGCCCGAGGCGCCCACAAGGATGATCGCTTCGCGTTGATCGGGCGGCAACTGTTCCAGCGCCCGGCGGAAATCCTGCAGATCGAGCGAGCCGTATTGTTCCGGGTGATGCGCGAGCGTTTCCGTCAAGTGGCCGTCGCTGTCCTGCACCTCGCGCCCACGCTTGCGCATCTGACTGTAAAGCTCGTTGCGCAGGATCGTGAAAAGCCAGGCCTTCATGTTGGTACCGATCTCGAAATGATCCTGCTTGGCCCAGGCCTTCATGATCGTGTCCTGCACGAGATCGTCAGCCCGGTCGTGTCGCCCGATGAGTGACATCGCGAAGGCGCGCAGGCTCGGCAGCGCGGCGAGCATCTCACGCTTGAACTCTTGATTTTCGGATGACATCCGGCGCTTACTCCTTGCCCTGCAGAGCCGATTGCTGTTCCGCAGCCTCCAGCTTTTCCAGTAGATCGAGAAAGCGTGCCGGTATCGCTTCCTCCTGCACCGATTGATAGAGGGCCTTCAGCTTCACCGCAATCTGCGCATTCGGATCGTCGGAGGACGGACTTTTACCGATCATCCGCCCTGCCCCTGTCGTATATCTCATTGTTGCTATTTCGCCCTTGAAAGTTCGCCTGCACCATAACGCCGCGGAAAAATGAAATGTTCCGAGGCGGAACCATTTTTTCGGCGAAACGTTTCCGCAACGATATTTCGCCATGGATTGAGGGAGTCCCTGCATGACATTGTCCACCCGTATTGCTCCATTTCTTCCTTATCTGCGCCGCTATTCCCGTGCCCTGACCGGGTCGCAGACCTCTGGAGATGCCTATGTCGCGGCCGTGCTCGAGGCGCTTATCGCGGATACGTCGATCTTTCCGGAAGCAAGCAGCGACAGGGTAGCGTTGTTCCGTCTCTTCACATCCATGTTCGGCTCGTCTTCCGTCCTGGTGCCGGAGCCGGTATCGCCCTTTGCCTGGGAACAGCGCGCATCCGTCAACCTCGCAGCCGTCTCGCCGCTCGCACGCCAGGCGTTTCTGCTCGTATCGGTCGAAGCGTTCACCCCGCAGGAAGCCGCCGAAGTACTCGATGTCGACGCCGCCAAGCTGGCCGCACTTCTCGACCGCGCATCCCAGGAAATCTCCCGCCAGGTTGCAACCGAGATCATGATCATCGAGGACGAGCCGCTGATCGCGATCGACATCGAGCAAATGGTCGAAAGCCTCGGCCACAGCGTGACCGGGATCGCACGCACCAAAGACGAAGCGATCGCCCTTTACGAGACGACGAAGCCGAATATGGTGCTCGCAGACATCCAGCTCGCCGACGGCAGCTCGGGAATCGATGCCGTCAACGAAATTTTGAAGACGGCTGCCGTTCCGGTGATTTTCATCACCGCGTTTCCGGAGCGGCTCCTGACGGGTGAACGTCCCGAGCCCACTTTCCTCGTCACCAAGCCCTTCAATCCGGAAATGGTGAAGGCCCTGATCAGCCAGGCGCTGTTCTTCAACGAGACGACGAAGGCTGCGGCCTGAGTCGACATCACGCCCTCATCCTGTGCCTGTCACAGGGATCCAGAGCGCCGCGTCTGCGGCGCGAAGAGGCTCCTTTCGGCCCGAGGGCCTGGGCTGGCTGGATTCCCGTGAAGCGCACAGGAATGAGGTTCGCTTGTAAAGCCCCGTCAACAACCAGACACGGCGACCATACCCCGGATGCAAAACAGCCAGTGCCGAGGGAAGGGCACTGGCTGAGCTTTGGCAACTCACTGAGGGGGGATGTGAGTTGGCAACCGGCGGTATGCCTCCGACGTCACATTGGGGGCGATGTGCGTCACCGTCCGGTTATGGCCAATAATGCACGAGGCGAAAAAAGGTTCCGCGGATATTCGGCAACGATCTGCAGATGGAAATCTGTATTCCCCCGCATCTCGGGTTACTCTATCGACTCCAGCTCCTCGCGATGCCGATAAAGCGCGAGGAAGCGCCGATAATCCCGGTCGTACAGGCGGCGTAGTGCCGGGTCGGGGAGCCGCTCCGTTCCAACCGAAGACATCGCCGGTCCGGCGCTGGCGAGGTCCGGATAGAGCTCGCCGGCGACGGCCGCCGTCATTGCCGTGCCGAGGAGAACGGCGTCAGGCGCCTGGGGTGCGACGACCCGGCAGCCGGTGACGTCGCAATAGAGCTCCATCAGCAGGGGGTTGCGAACATGCCCGCCGGTCACGTGCAGCGTGTCGAGTTCGTAGCCCACCTCCTTCATCATCTCCAGGATGTGACGAATCCCGAGCGCTATCGCGACGCAGGTCCGCCAATAGAGCCGGCACAGCGCATCGAAAGAGGAGTCGAGCGGCAGCCCGCTGATGACGCCGAGTGCATGCGGATCGGCAAGCGGCGACCGGTTGCCGTGGAAATCCGGAAGCACGTGGAGGCGCTGGGCAAAGTCGGCGCTATGAAGGGCGCGCATTTCCTGCACCCGCTCGATGATCTTCGCATGGGTTTCGGTCGTCGGTGGCAGTCCGCCTCCGTGCAGCCGCACAATATGATCGAGCAGCGCTCCGGTCGCCGACTGACCGCCTTCGATGAGCCAGAGTCCGGGCAAGACCGCCTCGAAATAGGGCCCCCACATGCCGAAACCCGGCTTCATGTCCTTGGAAAAAGCGACGATGCAGCTCGAGGTTCCGCCGATCAGTGCCAGCTGGCGCTCCAGCTGCGCCGGAGCGTCGGCGAAGCCGCCGAGCACGCCGAGCGCCCCCGCATAGGCATCGATCAGCCCCGGCGCGACCTGGCATCCGGTGTCGAGCCCGAGCTCCTCCGCTGCGCTCGCGCTGAGGCGCCCGACGGCGCGCTCCACCGGCAGCGTCTCTTCGGGCAATCCACCACGTTCGAGGAGGTCCCCAAGACCGATCTGCTCCAGGTAATCCTGCTGCCAGCCGCGTTTCTCGTGGGCGAGATAGTTCCATTTTGCCGTCAGCGTACAGCGCGAGCGGGCCGGACTTCCGGTCGCCCGCCAGGACATGTAGTCCGCGAGGTCGAAGAAATACCCCGCCCGTTCCCATTGCTGCGGAAGGTTGCGCTTCAGCCACATCAGCTTCGGCATTTCCATCTCGGGCGACATCACCCGCCCCGAATGATCGAGAACGGGATGCTTGGTCGCCGTACAGAAATCGGCTTCCGCCAACGCCCGGTGGTCTAGCCAGACGATGGTGTCCCAGCGTGCCTCCCCCTGACGATTGACCGACAGCGGCGCGCCGTCGCGATCGCGCACGACGAGCGAACAGGTGGCGTCGAAGCCGATCGCCGCGATGCTCTCCGCCGGCACAGCCGCCTTTTCGCGCGCCGATCCGACGGCCCCGCAGACCGCAGCCCAGATGTCTTCGGAATCGTGCTCCGCGTGGTTTTCCTCCGGACGGTTCATTGCAATCGTCCGATCGGCCCGCGCCAGGAGCCTACCTTGCCGGTCGAAGACGCCGGCGCGGGCGCTGCCGGTTCCAATATCGACCGCCACGACATATTCGCGCATCAATGGATGCCCCCGTCCCGAAAAATGATGGATTTTCGCTGAGCGGGACGACGCGGCCGCAAAACCGCCCCGTCCTGCTTTCCCTATTGCCGGACAAACTGTATCAATTCGCCCATGTCGTCAAACAGCACGTCGGGTTCGAGGCTGGCGAGCGTCCGGCGGTGGCGGTCGTTTCGTGCGTGGCTGCCCCCTGCGAAGGCGAAGACGCGCATGCCGGCGGCCTTTGCCGCCTCGATGCCGGCCGGGCTGTCCTCGATGACGATGCAATCGGACGGGTGATAGCCCATCTCAGCGCTTGCATGCAGGAAAAGGTCAGGGGCCGGCTTGCCGCGCGCCACCATGCTGGCGCTGAAGATGTTCGGCTCGAACAGATCGATGAGCCCCGTCACGGTCAGCGAGAGGCGGATGCGCTCCGGCTGGCTCGACGAAGCCACGCAATGGGCTGTGCCCAGCCCTTCCACCGCCTCGCGTATGCCAGCAACCGGCCTCAGTTCCTCGCGGAAACGCGCATAGAGCCGGGTTCGCATGCCTTCGAGAAAAACCTCGTCGGTCGCAAGTCCGTGTTCTTCGTGCAGGATCGACGACATCGTCTTCAAGCTGCGGCCGAGGAAGCGCTCGCTCGCTTCTTCGGCCGTCATCGAAACGCCGGCAGCCGCGAGCGCGTCGACGAGGACCCCGAGCGAAATCGGTTCGCTGTCCACCAATACGCCGTCACAATCGAAAATCACCAGCCTGGAGGCGTGCTCCACCATCGTCATTCCCCGAGCTTCCCGTCCAGATAAAGCTGGAGCGTGGCGCGCGTACCCTTTTCCCAAAGTGTTTTCAAGGCGTGGGCGAAACGGCGGCGGAAGAGATCGGAGTGCGCGACATCGCCGAAAATGTCGGAAAGCGCAAGGAATGCCATTGAATCGTCCTTCGCCGCAACCGCGGCGGCGTGCAGCCGGTCGGCGTTGGCGTCATTGAAGACGATCTCCTTGCCGCTGTCCGACGTGCCGGCGAAATAGCGGCACCACAGCGCCGAAACGAGCGACAAGCCGACGACATCTTCGCCGCGGCGCAGGCGGTCGGCCGTCGACGGCAGGATGAATTTCGGCTGGCGGTTGGAGCCGTCCTGCGCCAGCCGCGCGACCGTGTCGCCGATCTTCGGATTGGAGAAACGCGTCTCGATGAGCTTGTAATAGTCCTTCAGATCCGTGTCCGGAACGGGCGGTATCACCGGAATGATCTCGTCGTGCTCCAGCTTTGCCAGGAAGGCGCGGATCAACGGCTCCTCCATCGCCTCATGAACGAAATGGATGTCGAGCAGTGCCGCCGGATAGGCGATCGCCGCATGGCCGCCGTTGAGGATGCGGATCTTCATGTGCTCGTATGGCGCCACATCGGGCACGAACTGCACGCCCACCTCTTCGAGCGCCGGGCGGCCTTGCGGGAAACGGTCCTCCAGCACCCATTGCTTGAATTCCTCGCAAAAGACCGGCCAGGCATCGTCGATTCCGTATTGCGAGGCGACGATGCCGATCTCGCGGGCACCTGTCGCCGGCGTGATGCGATCGACCATGCCGTTCGGAAAGGCGACATTGGCATCGATCCAATCCGCAAAGCCAGGATCGGAAAGGCGCGCCAGACCGGAAACGGCAGCGTGGGTGACCTCCCCGTTTCCAGGAATATTGTCGCAGGACATGATCGTGAACGGCGGAATGCCCTTGGCGCGGCGTTCGGCGAGCCCCGCCAGAATGAGGCCGAAGACGGTTTTTGGAGCCGCCGGATCGCGCGCATCCTCGACGATCGCCGGATGCGCCGGGTCGAAGACGCCGGATGCCGGATCGATGAAATAGCCGCCTTCGGTGATCGTCAGGGAGACGATGCGGATGAGCGGACTTGCGAGCTGCGCCACGATCGCGGGCGTGTCGCCAGGCTCGAGATAGGCGATCATGGCGCCCGTGACATGCGCGCCCGTGCGGTTGTTGTCCTGCTCGACCACCGTCGTCAGGAAATCCTGCGCTTCGAGCTTGTCGCGCATGACCTTGTCCGATGGCAGGACACCCGCGCCAATGATCGCCCAATCGCGATCACGTCCCAGGTTGAAAAGGTCATCGAGATAGACCGCCTGATGCGCGCGGTGGAAATTGCCGACCCCGAAGTGCACGATGCCGGCCCGAAGGTCATGCCGGCCGTAGTTCGGGACGCCGGCCCCGGCTTTGACCGCGTCGAGCGTGGCAAGGGAGAGTTTGGTCGCCATCCTTTCAATCCTTTCGCGAACGAGCCTCAGCTCATCCAGTTGCCGCCATCGACGTTATAGGTCTGCGAGACGATGTAGTCGCTTTCCGCAGAGGCGAGGAAGATCGCCATGCCGGTCAGGTCCTCTGCGGTGCCCATGCGCCCGAAGGGAACGGCCTCGCCCACCAACCGCTTTTTCTCGCCGCGCGGACGGTTCTCGTATTTGGCGAAAAGCGCGTCGACGCCTTCCCAGTGCTCACCGTCGACGACGCCGGGCGCGATGGCGTTGACGTTGATGCGGTGCTTGATGAGATCGAGACCGGCCGACTGGGTGAGGCTGATGACCGCAGCCTTGGTGGCGCAATAGATCGCCACCAGAGCTTCCCCGCGCCTGCCCGCCTGGCTCGCCATGTTGATGATCTTGCCGCCCCTGCCCTGCGCGATCATCTGCCTGGCGGCCGCCTGCAACGTGAAGAGCGTGCCGGCGACATTGATCGCGAACAGTTTTTCGTAGCTCTCGCGGGTAATCTCGACGATCGGCGCGAGATCGAAGAGCGCGGCATTGTTGACGAGGATGTCTAGCCCGCCGGCATGTCCGACGGTTGCGGCGATCGCGGCGTCGATGGAGTCCTGCCGGGTCACATCCATTTCGACCGCATAGGCCGCGGGCCCGATCTCGGCCGCCGCCTGTCTCGCCCGCTCGATGTCGATGTCGGCGATGGCGACCGTGGCGCCCTCGCGCACGTAGGCTTCGGCAAAAGCGCGGCCGATACCCCGCGCCGATCCGGTGATCAACGCGCTCTTTCCTTCAAGACGTTTCATCGAATTGCCATTCCCTTTTCATCGAACCTGTGGAGGCGCTCAGTATCGGGTGTCAGGTAGACCTGATCGCCATGGGTCACCGCGAAGTCGCCGCCGACGCGCGCCGTCAAAGTACCGATGCCGTCGGCATTCACGTGCAGGAAGGTGTCGGAGCCGAGATGCTCGGCCACTCCCACCGTGCCCCGCCATGTGCCCTGATCTTTCGAAAGGGCAATATGCTCCGGGCGGATGCCGATCGTGTGGGCCTGATGGGCCGCGGCAGGCGCACCGGTGACGAAGTTCATCTTCGGCGACCCGATGAAACCGGCGACGAACAGATTGTCAGGCCTGCGGTAGAGGTCGAGGGGCGAGCCCACCTGCTCGATGCGGCCGCGGTTGAGCACGACGATCTTGTCGGCCATGGTCATGGCCTCCACCTGGTCGTGCGTCACGTAGACCATCGTCGTCTTCAGTTGCTGGTGAAGCTGGCTGATCTCCAGTCGCATGTTGACCCGCAGCGCGGCGTCGAGGTTCGACAGCGGCTCGTCGAAAAGAAAGGCTTCCGGCTGGCGGACGATCGCCCGGCCGATCGCGACGCGCTGTCGCTGGCCGCCGGAAAGCTGGCGGGGCTTGCGGTCGAGATAGTCGGTGAGATTCAGGACGCGCGCCGCGTCCTCGACCTTCTTGTCGATCGTGGCCTTGTCCTCGCCCGCCATCTTCAGCGGAAAGGCGATGTTCGAGCGCACGCTCATATGCGGATAGAGCGCGTAGGACTGGAACACCATCGAAAGGCCGCGCTTTGCCGGCGGCAGCTCGGTGGCATTCCGGCCGTCGATGACGATCTCGCCGTCGCTGACGTCCTCCAGTCCGGCGATCAGCCTCAGAAGCGTCGACTTGCCGCAACCGGAGGGGCCGACGAAGACGACGAACTCGCCGTCGGTGATATCCAGGTCTATCGAGGGAATGACGGCGTGGGCGCCGAAGACCTTCGATACGTTCTTGAGAGTGATGCTTCCCATGGTTTTACCCTTATTTGAACCGCGTCGCCCTTATTTGACTGCGCCGAAAGTGAGGCCGCGCACGAGCTGTTTTTGCGAGAACCAGCCGAGAATGAGGATGGGGGCGATCGCCATCGTCGAGGCCGCCGATAGCTTGGCGTAGAAGAGGCCCTCCGGGCTCGAATAGGAGGCGATGAAGGCGGTGAGCGGCGCGGCTTTCGCGGCGCTCAGATTCAAGGTCCAAAACGCTTCGTTCCAGGCAAGAATGATGTTGAGCAGCAGCGTCGAGGCGATGCCGGGGATCGCCATCGGCGTCAGCACATAGATGATTTCCTTGGAGAGCGAGGCGCCGTCCATGCGCGCCGCTTCGAGGATCTCGCCGGGGATCTCCTTGAAATAGGTGTAGAGCATCCAGATGATGATCGGCAGGTTGATCAGCGTCAGCACGATCACGAGCCCTGTACGCGTATCGAGAAGTCCCCAGTTGCGGAATATCAGATACATCGGCACCAGCACTCCGACCGGCGGCATCATCTTGGTGGAGAGCATCCACATCAGCACATCCTTGGTGCGCTTCGTCGGCGAAAACGCCATGGCCCAGGCCGACGGGATCGCGATCAGCAGGCCGAGCAGGGTCGAGCCGAAGGAAACGACCACCGAATTCATGAAGTGCTTCAGGTAATCCGACCGGCTCTGCACCTCGGAATAGTTTTCGGTCGTCCAGTCGAAGAAGAGGAAGACCGGCGGCGAGGCGATCGCCTGGGCTTCCGTCTTGAAGCTCGTCAGGAAGGTCCAGAGGATCGGAAAGAAGATCAGGATTCCGATCGTCCAGGCCACGACGGTCGTGATGAGCTTGCGCCCGGTAGAGACGTTGCGTGCCATGGGTCTCAAGCCTCCAGCGTCTTGCCGATCATGCGCATCAGGAAGAATGCGACGATGTTGGCGAGGATGACCGCGATGATCCCGCCCGCCGACGCGCCGCCCACATCGAACTGCAGAAGGGCCTGGGCGTAGACGAGGAATGTGAGGTTCGTGCTCTGCGTACCCGGACCGCCATTGGTCGTGACCAGGATCTCGGCGAAGACCGACAGCAGGAAGATCGTCTGGATCAGGATGACCACCGTGATCGCCCGTGAGAGATGCGGCAGGACGAGATAGATGAAGCGGCTTACCGCGCCTGCGCCGTCCATCTGTGCGGCTTCCTTCTGCTCCTCGTCGAGCGACTGCAGAGCCGTCAGCAGGATGAGCGTGGCGAAAGGCAGCCATTGCCAGGCGACGATCAGAATGATCGAGAGAAGCGGCGCATTGGCGAGAAAATCGAAGGGCTGCAATCCGAGAAGCTTGGCAAGCCAGGCGAAAAGCCCGTTCACGGGATTCATGAACATGTTCTTCCAGACCAGCGCCGCCACCGTCGGCATGATGAGGAAGGGCGCGATCACCAGGATGCGCACGATCCCCTGCCCGAACATCGGCTGGTCGAGAAGAAGCGCCAGCCCGATGCCGCCGACCACGGTGATGAAGAGCACGCCGAGAACGATGGCGAGCGTGTTGAAGATCGCCTGGAAGAAGGCCGGGTCGGTGAGGAAATAGGTGTAATTCGTGAGCCCGGCGAACTCCTCCATTCCCGGCATCAGCAGGTTGTAGCGCAGCAGCGAGAAATAGATCGTCATGGCCAGCGGCACGATCATCCAGGCCAGGAGCAAGAGCACCGAGGGCGCGATCATCAGTCGCGCGGCGGAGCGGGTGTGCAAGGTCGCCATGGCGTCCCCCCGTGTGAAGTCGACGCGGTTCTTCAAAAACGGCAAGCGTATCGCCGTCCGAACGCGCGCCATGAATCGGAAAAGTCAGAGCGGAACGCGGATCGAAGGCGGGTTGCCCCTTTCCCCGTCCCGCTCTGGAGGTAGCCGGGGCGTTCACTGTTTCCAGCAGACGCTCCGGCTCCTTGGGAGCTCACTTGATGTAGCCGGCCTTGGTCATTTCGCGGGTCGACAGCTGCTGCGCGCTGGCAAGCGCCTGATCCACGCTCATCTGACCGGCCAGCGCCGCCGAGAACACCTGTCCGACCGCCGTGCCGAGGCCCTGGAATTCCGGGATCGCCACGAACTGGACGCCGACATAGGGGACCGGCTTCACCGCCGGGTTCTTCGGGTCGGCGGCATTGATCGAGTCCAGGGTCATCTTGGCGAAGGGCGCCGCCTTCTGATACTCCGGATTCTCATAGAGGGAGGTGCGGGTGCCGGGGGGAACGTTCGCCCAGCCTTCCTTCTCGGCAACGAGCTTCAGATAATCCTTGCCCGTCGCCCAGGCGATGAACTTCTGCGCCGACTCGGCCTTCTGCGATCCTGCCGGAATCGCGAGGTTCCAGGCCCAGAGCCAGTTGCCGCGCTTGCCGAGACCGGTGTCGGGAGCGAGCGCGAAACCGACCTTGTCGGCAACGGTCGACTCCTTCGGATTGGTCACGAAGGAGGCGGCGACCGTGGCGTCGATCCACATGCCGCACTTGCCGGTCTGGAACAGCGACAGGTTCTCGTTGAAGCCGTTGGACGAGGCGCCGGGCGGGCCTGCGTCATTCATCAGCTTGACGTAGAAGTCGAGTGCGTTCTTCCACTCCGGCTGATCGAACTGCGGCTTCCAGTTCTCGTCGAACCAGCGGGCGCCGAAGGCGTTTGCCGTGGCCGTCAGGAAAGCCATGTTCTCGCCCCAGCCGGCCTTGCCGCGCAGGCAGATACCATAGATCTCGTTGCCCTTGTCGGTGATCTTGCGGGCCGCATCGGCGATGAAATCCCACGTCGGCGCATCGGGCATGGTAAGCCCGGCCTTCTCGAACAGATCCTTGCGGTACATGACCATCGAGCTCTCGCCGTAGAACGGTGCTGCATAGAGCTTGCCGTCGATGGTCAGGCCGCTGCGGATCGCCGGTAGAAGGTCGTCGACGTCGTATTCGGGACCGAGATTGTCGAGCGGCAGGAGCCAGCCCTGCTTCGCCCAGATCGGCACTTCATAGGTGCCGATCGTCATGATGTCGTACTGACCGCCCTTGGTCGCGATGTCGGTCGTGACGCGCTGGCGCAGCACGTTTTCCTCGAGAGTGACCCACTCAAGCTGGATGTCCGGGTTTTTCGACGTGAAATCGTCCGTCAGCTTCTGCATCCGGATCATGTCGCCGTTGTTCACGGTGGCAATGGTCAGGGTCTCCGCTTGGGCCAGACCCGCCAGTGCGACTGCCGAGCACGTGCCCAGCAGAAAAGTTCTCAAATTCATCGACTTCCTCCCAGAAGAAATTGAGCATTTGCCTTGCTCGTGGGCAATTACTCACCGATTGAGCTGAAATGTCAATCCGCATTTGTCGCGGCAGAGCGCCCGAGCGGCTAAGAAGATGTTTTAGCTTCGCATTTTTTACGGGGATTTCGGGAGAAGGGCGACGATGTCACGGTCACGCGACCGGCTGCGTGATCTAGACCCGGAGCAGATAGTCGGCCGTAGCCTCATCGGTCACGAGACCGTTGATGATCCTGCCCTTCAGTGCGGCGCGCAGCGCCTCGTATTTGCGCCTGCCCTTGGCGATGCCGATGACCGACGCGCGGTCTCGCGGCGGCAGCGGAACCGAAGCGACGCGCTCATTGATGCTGTCGGGCAGGAGCGCGCCTTCGTGGTCGAACATCCAACCGCAGATCTCGCCGGCAGCGCCCGCGGCCATCAGCCGTGCCATCTCATCGCGCGCCAGGAACCCGTCTTCGCAAAGCGGCGCGTCGGGCCCGAGTTCGCCGACGCCCACGAAGGCAGCGTCCGCCTCGGCGCCGAGTTCCAGGGCGATCTGCACCAGGCTCTGCTTGTGCAGGACTTCCCGCTCTTCCGGCGAGGAGACGAGAACCGGCAAGGGCATGGGAAAATGCCGAGCCTTGATCGTGTCCGCCATGCTGAAGATGACGTTGTAATAGGCAGCCGACCCGTCGAGCCGAATATTGCCGGTGAGCGAAACGATACGGTGCTGCGGGCATTCCATCGATGGCAGCTGGTCGATGGTCGCCTTGAGCGTCCGGCCCGTGCCGATCGCCAGCACCACGGGTTCGGTCGATTTCAGCCAGCGCTCGATTTCCGCCGCCCCGGCCTCGGCGATGCCCACGGTAGTAGAATCGGAGCCTGGATCGCTCGGAACGACGTCGACATGCTTGAGATCGTATTTCTCCTTGAGACGCGCTGCCATTTCGAGGCAGGCGGCGATCGGATGGTCCAGGCGCACCTTGATCAGCCGCTCGGCCATGGCAAGCGACACGAGACGTTGCGCCGATTGCCGGGAAATCCCCATGACCGACGCAATCTCGTCCTGCGTCCGGCCGGCCACATAATAGAGCCAGCCTGCGCGGGCTGCGTCGTCCAGCCTGTTGCTGCTTTCCGCCTTGCGTGCCATCGACTGCTCCCTTCCCCTTGATTTGCTGCCACTATTTTCCACGCGATGTCAAACGGGGGGAGATATGCGCCGGACCTTGCCGCCGGCAAGGTCCGGTTTTCCCGGATTTTGCGCCGGTTTGGGAGGAAATTTTACCGTTTGATAAAAAAATAAAGCGTGTTACCGTTCCCTCATCCTGAGAAAACATTGGGAGCCAAAAATGGGAACGACGCAATCTGGGATTCTCGGCGGGCGGCTGCCGCTTGCCGAGTACGAAGCCAATTTCACCGACCTTCATGCGCCACTCGACAGGCACGAGGCGCTGGTCGCCGCCGACCGCTGTTATTTCTGTCATGACGCGCCCTGCATGACTGCCTGTCCGACCTCCATCGACATCCCGCTCTTCATCCGCCAGATCGCGACCGGCAATCCGATCGGTTCGGCGAAGACGATCTTCGACCAGAACATACTGGGTGGCATGTGCGCCCGCGTCTGTCCCACCGAAACGCTCTGCGAAGAGGCCTGCGTACGCAACACGGCCGAGGAGCGGCCGGTCGAAATCGGCCGCCTGCAGCGCTACGCGACCGACATCGCAATGCGGGAGAACAAGCAATTCTATTCGCGCGCCGCTCGTTCCGGCCGCAGGGTCGCCGTCGTCGGCGCCGGGCCGGCGGGGCTCGCCTGCGCGCATCGGCTGGCCGTGAAGGGCCACGACGTGGTGATCTACGACGCGCGCGAAAAATCCGGCGGCCTCAACGAATACGGCATCGCCGCCTATAAGGCGGTCGACGACTTCGCCCAGAGAGAGGTCGATTACGTGCTTTCGGTCGGCGGCATCGAGGTCAGCCACGGCAAGGCGCTCGGCCGCGACTTCTCTCTTGGCGATCTGGCGGGCGAATTCGATGCCGTCTTTCTCGGCCTCGGTCTTGCCGGTGTCAACGCACTGCGGATCGAAGGCGAGAATGCCGAAGGCGTCGAGGATGCCGTCGACTTCATTGCCGCACTTCGCCAGTCGAAGACAAAGGCCGACATTCCCGTCGGCCGGCGCGTCGTAGTGCTCGGCGGCGGCATGACTGCGATCGACGCGGCCGTCCAGGCGAAGCTCCTCGGCGCCGAGGAAGTGACGATCTGCTATCGCCGCGGCAAGGAGCACATGAACGCCTCGGAGTTCGAGCAGGATCTTGCGGCTTCCAAGGGCGTCAGCATCCGCCACTGGCTGCAGCCAAAGCGCATCGCCGTCAAGGACGGCCGGGTCGCCGGCATCGAACTAGACTACACCACGCTTGAGAACGGGAAGCTGACGACGACCGGCGAGACCGGAATCATCGCCGCCGACCAGATCTTCAAGGCCATCGGCCAGACCTTCGAGGCCTCAGGCCTGGGGGCTCTTCGCATGGAAAGCGGACGCATCGTCGTCGATGCGGAAGGACGCACCTCGCTGGAAAAGGTCTGGGCCGGCGGCGACTGCGTGCTCGGGGGCGAGGACCTCACCGTTTCGGCCGTCGCGATGGGACGTGATGCCGCCGGATCGATCGACCGGGCTTTCGCCGTGGCTCAGCCGCTGGCGAGCGCCGTTGCTTGAAAAGCAGAACAGGATCGAGAGGACGAGAACAATGGCTGATCTTCGCAACAATTTTGTCGGCATCAAATCCCCGAACCCGTTCTGGCTCGCCTCGGCGCCGCCGACGGACAAGGCCTACAATGTCGAGCGCGCCTTCAGGGCGGGCTGGGGCGGCGTCGTCTGGAAGACGCTCGGCGAGGAAGGACCACCGGTGGTCAATGTCAACGGCCCGCGCTACGGCGCGATCTGGGGCGCCGACCGGCGGCTGCTGGGTTTCAACAATATCGAGCTTATTACCGACCGCGATCTCTATGTGAACCTGCGTGAAATGAAGCAGGTGAAGATGAACTGGCCGGACCGCGCCCTTATCGCCTCGATCATGGTGCCTTGCGAGGAGAACGCCTGGAAGGCGATTCTGCCGCTGGTCGAGGAGACCGGCGCCGACGGCATCGAGCTCAATTTCGGCTGTCCGCACGGCATGTCCGAGCGCGGCATGGGCTCGGCGGTCGGCCAGGTGCCGGAATATATCGAAATGGTGGTGCGCTGGTGCAAGCAATATACGCGCATGCCTGTCATCACCAAGCTGACGCCGAACATCACCGACATCCGCAAGCCCGCCCGCGCTGCCAAGGCCGGCGGCACAGACGCGGTGTCGCTGATCAACACCATCAACTCCATCACCGGCGTCAACCTCGACACCTTCTCGCCGGAGCCCTCGATCGACGGCCGCGGCAGCCATGGCGGCTATTGCGGCCCGGCCGTGAAGCCGATCGCGCTCAACATGGTGGCCGAGATCGCCCGCGACCCGGAGACCTACGGCCTGCCGATTTCCGGCATCGGCGGCGTGACCACCTGGCGGGATGCGGCCGAATTCATGGCCCTCGGCGCCGGCAATGTGCAGGTCTGCACGGCGGCAATGACCTATGGCTTCAAGATCGTCCAGGAGATGATCACGGGCCTCTCCGACTGGATGGACGCCAAGGGCCATCGGACGCTCGACGACATCAGCGGCCGTGCCGTCCCGAACGTCACCGACTGGCAGTATCTCAATCTCAACTATGTCGCCAAGGCGAAGATCGATCAGGACGCCTGCATCAAATGCGGCCGCTGTCATATCGCCTGCGAGGATACTTCGCATCAGGCGATCACCCAATTCGTCAATGGCGTTCGCCATTTCGAGGTGATCGAGGAGGAATGCGTCGGCTGCAATCTCTGCGTCAATGTCTGTCCGGTGGAGAACTGCATCACCATGGAGCCGCTCGCGGCCGGCACACTCGACCGGCGCACCGGTAAACCGGTCGACCCCGACTACGCCAACTGGACGACCCATGCGAACAACCCGATGGCCCGCCAGGCCGCCGAGTGAAGGACGCACAAGTCAGACCGGAGGGCCGCCGGCATCGCCGGCGGCCCTCCGCATTTCCAGCGCGTCAAAACTCTATCACCACCTTGCCGAAGGGGCCGCGATCAAGATGTGCGAAGGCCTCCGGGACCTCGGTGAACTTGTAACGACTGTCGATGACGGGCTTCAGTCCAAGGCGATCGACGGCCCCGACCAAATCTTCGAATGCTCTCCGGTGACCGACGCTGATACCCTGCACGACGGGAGACTTCAGGAGAAGCGGTGCAACCGGGCCTGAGACCTCGAAGCCCTCGAGCACGCCGATGACCGAGATGCGCCCGTCCGGCGCGACCGCCTTCAGGGACTGGCCGAGCCCGGCGCCGCCGGCGATCTCCAGAATGTGGTCGGCCCCATGGTCCCCGGTCAGCGCATAGACGCGCTCCACCCAGTCCTCCTCCAGACGATTGATGCCGTGATCGGCACCGAGCGCGAAAGCCCGATCGAGCTTTTCGCGGCTGCTCGAGGTCACGATTACCACGGCTCCGGTCGCCTTGGCGATTTGCAGCCCGAACAGCGCAACGCCGCCGGTACCCTGCACGACGACACGGTCGCCCGCCCGCAAATGACCCTTCTCGACAAGAGCGAACCAGGCGGTCAGCCCCGCACAGGGCAAGGTACTCGCCTCCGCCGCGTCGAGGCTCTTCGGTGCTGCGACGAACCAGCCTTCGGGGAGAACCACATATTGCGACAGGACGCCCGGATGGGCGCCTCCGAGCGTCTCATAGGCAGGCGTCCTGCCGGTGCCGGGTCTTAATCCGTCAAGCCAACCGGGGGCGAAGGTGGAGATCACGCGATCGCCCGGCCGGAAACGCGTCACGCTCTTGCCGACGGCCTCGACCACTCCGCTCATATCCGAGGCCGGCACGAAGGGAAAAGCGAGATCGAGCCCCATGCCGGTCTCGAGTACCAGCTTGTCGCGATAGTTGAGCGATACGGCAAGCGTGCGCACGAGTATATCGAGCTCGCCGACCTCCGGCACCGGCCGTTCGGCAAGCCTGAGATTGTGTGGGCCTACCGTCTCCGTGCTCCATTCCTGCATCCATTTGGACATGCTCGTTCCTTTCATCTGTTGCGATAAAGCGAGCATACCGTTGAATATTCTTCTTCAGTTGCGATATGATTTCCCATCATTGGTTCCACAGAGGACGCAATTCATGGAGCGCTTCGACGGCATTTCGGTTTTCGTGGAGGTTGCCGATGCCGGCGGCTTTTCCGCGGCCGCCGCACGACTCAATCTTTCGCGCTCGGCCGTGGGCAAGACGGTCTCCCGGCTCGAACGGCGGCTCGGCGTGCGCCTCTTCCATCGCACCACGCGGACGCAGAGTCTTACCGAAGAAGGGCAGCTCTTCTACGAGAGCTGCCAGAAAGCGCTCGGCGAAATCAGAACGGCCGAAGACCTCCTCGAATCCGGGAAGCGGGAAATTCGGGGCCGCCTGCGCATCTCGATGCCGGTCCTCTTCGGCCGCCAATGCGTGGCGCCGCTGCTTCGCGACCTGTTGCGGGCGCATCCCCGTCTGGAGCTCGATCTCTCCTTCAATGACCGGGTCATCGACCTTCTCGACGAAGGCTTCGATCTGGCCATCCGCAACAGCCCGCTCGGCAATGGCTCCGGCCTGATGATGCGCACGGTGGCGGAACAGCGGATGACCGTCTGCGCCTCCCCTGCCTATCTCGAAGCGTACGGCATGCCGAAAACGGTGGCCGAACTCGCCGCACATGAAGGTGTCGTCTACGCCCGTGGAGGCGAGCCTCTATCCTGGTCCTTTCCAACCGACGGCAAGGCGGCGGAGATCGTGCTGCCGCAAACGCGGCTGAGGCTCGACGATCTCGCCGCAATCGCCGATGCGGCTGCCGCCGGCCACGGCCTTGCCTGGCTGCCTTGCTGGCTGGTGCGCGAGCGCGTGCAGAACGGCGAACTTGTCCGCGTCCTCACCGACCGGCCCGGGCTGATCTTCAAGGCCCACGCAGTCTGGCCGCGAACGCAACACATGCTGCCGAAACTGCGGGTGGTAATCGACAAACTTGCCGCTGGATTGCCGCGCATCATGGAGTAAGGACGGCATGGGAACGCGCACGCCGCGCGAGACCCGAAAGGCGAAACAGTTCGTTTAGAAAACGTAAGTTGCCGGCATCGGTGATCTGGTTAATAAGGGGGACATTGACGCGAGCCTCCTTCAAGGCCACCAGACCAGGCAAGATTGTTTGACGATCCTATCCGCCAGCACGCGCAAGAAGATGCACCTGATTTCAGGGGCCGTGCTCGGCGTTTTCGTGTTCTTCCACTTCTCGAATCACGCGCTCGGGCTCGTTTCGATCGATGCGATGGAAGTGGGCCGGCGGATATTCACTTCGGTTTGGCAGAGCATTCCCGGAACGACCCTCCTCTACGGCGCGCTGCTGCTGCATTTCCTGATGGCGCTCGACAGTCTCTACCGGCGGCAAACGTTCCGGATGCCCATCGGCGAAGCACTGAAGATCGTCTTCGGCCTGAGTCTGCCCTTTCTGCTCGTGCCTCACGTGGTTGCCGCCCGCGTGGAGCCGCTTCTTTCAGGTGTTTATCCCGACTACCCCGCGATCCTGCGCACCCTTTGGTCAAGCTCGTTCAACACCTCTCGTCAGTCGCTTGCGCTCATCGTCGTGTGGGCTCACGCCTGTCTTGGCGCCTGGTTCTGGATGCGCGGGCGCACCTGGTTTCCGAGATACGAGACCCTGCTCTACACGATCGCACTGCTGGTGCCGATCTTCGCACTGCTCGGATTTGTCAACGGCGCCCGTTCGCTGGAACGCGACTACGCGGAACATGGTGGATACGGCGACAGGGCCTATTCCAGCCAGGCACCTCGCGTCGACCCCACCCTCCTCGATAAGATCAGGCTGGCATTCTATGGCGGCTTCGCAAGCCTGATCGGCGGCACCCTCGTTCTGCGCGCCCTGCCGGCGCGCGGCCGTATTCGCATTCGCTATCCGGACGGCCGGGTCGCTGCCGTCAGCCTCGGCTTCAGCGTTCTGGAAGCCAGTCGGGCAGCTGGAATTCCTCACGTTTCCGTTTGCGGCGGACGCGGCCGCTGCTCGACCTGTCGCGTGCGGGTAACGCAGGGGCTCGAAGGCCAGCCGACGCCGGAAGCTGCAGAACTTGCGACGCTGACCCGCATCGGCGCTCCCGAGAACGTACGCCTCGCCTGCCAGTTCCGACCCGTGCACAATGTGAGCGTCGTGCCCATCCTCGACACCGACAGCCTCGGGATCAAGACGCAGCTTGCCCGGCAGAACGCCGGTGGACGCGAGCGCGGCGTCGCCGTGCTCTTCTGCGACCTGCGTGATTTCACCCGGATCGCCGAACACCGGCTGCCCTATGACACGGTCTTTCTGCTCAACCGCTACTTCGAAGTCGTCGGCGAAGCCGTAGAAGGTTCCGGTGGCGTCGTCGACAAGTTCATCGGCGACGGGGCGCTTGCGATCTTCGGACTAAAGACCCCTCTGCCGGAGGCCTGCCGCCAGGCACTTTCGGCCGCCGCCCGATTGTCGCAAGGAATCCGGACGCTCAACCAGACCTTCGAAGGAGAGCTCGAGCAGCCACTGAGGCTCGCCATCGGCCTCCACGCGGGTCCAGCGATCATCGGCGAAATGGGCTACGGCCAGGCAACCTCGCTCACGGTCGTCGGCGACACGATCAACACGGCGAGCCGGCTGGAAGGCCTCGCGAAGGAGCACGACGTCGAGCTTGCCGTTTCCGCCGAACTGGTGGAGCGCGCCGGGCTCAGCTTCGAAGGCCACAGACAGCTCGAAATCAGCCTGCGGGGCCGAAAGGCGACTCTGGAAACCTTGATCATCGGTGACGCGGCGCAGCTCTCGCTTTCGCTGCCGACGCAGGGTTGATCAGCCCCTCATCCGCCTGCCGGCGCCTTCTCCCCGTCGAGAACCGGGGAGAAGGTGGCGGCAGCCGGATGAAGGGCATGCCAAAGCGTCTCGCCAAAAAAGGCCCCTACTCCCGCACCTGCAGCCCGTCGACGAACAGCCGCTCTAGAAAGCGTGCGGCGTCCTCGAAGCGCCCCTCGCCGGCATTCTCTTGGCCGAGCACGGCGCGCACCTGAACGTCGAAGTCGGCATAATGCTGCGTCGTCGACCAGATGGCGAAGATCAGATGATAGGGGTCGCATTTTGCGATCTTGCCCGCCTTGGCCCAGCTGCGGATGACCTCGGCCTTTTCGTCCACCAGTTGCTTCAGCGGACCCTTGAGCTCGCCCACGATATGCGGAGCGCCCTGCAGGACCTCATTGGCGAACAGCCGGCTTTCGCGCGGGAAGTCGCGCGCCATTTCGAGCTTGCGCCGGATATAGCTGCGGATCTCGGCGACCGGGTTGCCCTCGGCATCGAATGCGCGCAGAGGATCGAGCCATGTGTCGAGAACGCGGTCTATCAGCGCGCGATGCATCGCCTCTTTGGTGCGGAAATAATAGAGCAGGTTTGGCTTCGACATGCCCGCCACGTCAGCGATCTGGTCGATGGTCGAACCGCGAAAGCCGTTTGCGGAAAACACCTCCAGCGCCGCCTCGAGGATCTGCTCCTCCTTCTCCTCCTGAATGCGCGTGCGCCTCTGGGTTCTAGCCGCTCTCGGAAGTACCATCTCGTCCCCTGTCCATACCCCCAGGCATATGACGTCCGGCGCGATCTGCCCAAAATTCGGACGCGCCGGTTTTTTGAGCAACGACTCCTGTTTTTTTCTTTTTCCGGCTTGAGTGCCGCCACGGAAGTTGTAATGTTTACCAACCGGTCAAATTATCAGTCAGATTGCCGACAAAGGCAACGCCTGATCGAAGGGCATCACAACAAGGCCTCGATTTGGCCGACGGGAACATGAGGGCTATCCCGGGGAGGGACTGGCCGACAATAGAGGAGAGCGCCATGGCAGCACCTGGCGAGAATAGGCGTGTCAATGCCGACCGTCTATGGGATTCGTTGATGGAAATGGCGAAGATCGGCCCCGGCGTTGCCGGCGGCAACAATCGCCAGACCTTGACGGATGCGGACGGTGAAGGTCGCCGGCTTTTCCAGTCCTGGTGCGAAGAGGCGGGGCTCTCCATGGGTGTCGACAAGATGGGCACCATGTTTCTCACCCGACCGGGTACCGATCCGGATGCGCTGCCCGTCCATATCGGCTCGCATCTCGACACACAGCCGACCGGCGGCAAGTTCGACGGGGTCCTCGGCGTCCTGAGCGGCCTCGAGGCCGTACGCACGATGAACGACCTCGGCATCAAGACGAAGCACCCGATCGTCGTGACCAACTGGACCAACGAGGAAGGCGCGCGTTTTGCGCCTGCCATGCTCGCCTCCGGCGTCTTTGCCGGGGTCCATACGCTCGAATACGCCTATGCCCGCAAGGATCCCGAAGGAAAGAGCTTCGGCGACGAACTGAAGCGCATCGGCTGGCTTGGCGATGAAGAGGTCGGCGCGCGCAAGATGCACGCCTATTTCGAATACCACATCGAACAGGGGCCAATCCTCGAGGCCGAGAACAAGCAGATCGGCGTCGTCACGCATTGTCAGGGCCTCTGGTGGCTGGAGTTCACGCTGACCGGCAGGGAAGCGCATACCGGCTCGACGCCGATGGATATGCGCGTCAATGCGGGCCTCGCAATGGCGCGCATCCTCGAAATGGTCCAGACCGTCGCCATGGAAAACCAGCCGGGCGCCGTCGGCGGCGTCGGCCAGATGTTCTTTTCGCCCAATTCGCGCAACGTCCTGCCGGGCAAAGTGGTGTTTACCGTCGACATCCGCTCGCCCGACCAGATGAAACTCGACGGCATGCGCGCCCGGATCGAAGCCGAAGCGCCAAAAATCTGCGAACGACTCGGCGTCGGCTGTTCCATCGAGGCGGTCGGGCATTTCGATCCCGTCACCTTCGACCCCAAGCTGGTCGAGACGGTACGCGGGGCCGCCGAGAAGCTCGGCTACAGCCACATGAATCTCGTGTCCGGCGCCGGACACGATGCCTGCTGGGCCGCAAAGGTCGCGCCGACCACGATGATCATGTGCCCCTGCGTCGACGGGCTCAGCCATAACGAGGCGGAGGATATCTCCAGGGAATGGGCGGCCGCCGGTGCGGACGTCCTGTTCCACGCTGTGCTCGAGACGGCGGAAATCGTGGAATGAGTTTTGCGGGCGGGACGGTGGTTCCGCCCTTTTCTACTGCATGTTTCCTTTGATCGTAGCCGATCAACGGACAAAACATGCAGCAACTCAAGGGCTACAGCGTCCTTTGCGCGTCTGAGACGCGCGGCGCTGTAGGCGGCCCGAGCCGCCGAAAGCACCATCCAGGGGAACGAACCATGAGCACTGTCATCAAGGGTGGAACCATCGTCACGGCCGACCTTACCTACAAGGCCGATGTAAAGGTGGAAGGCGGCAAGATCGTCGAAATCGGACCGAATCTCTCCGGCGCCGAGACGCTCGACGCCACCGGCTGCTACGTGATGCCGGGCGGCATCGACCCGCATACGCATCTCGAAATGCCTTTCATGGGCACCTATTCCTCCGACGATTTCGAAAGCGGGACCCGCGCGGCACTCGCCGGCGGCACCACGATGGTCGTCGATTTCGCACTTCCCTCGCCCGGCCAGTCGCTGCTCGAAGCGCTCACCATGTGGGACAACAAGTCGACGCGGGCCAACTGCGACTATTCCTTCCACATGGCGATCACCTGGTGGGGCGAGCAGGTCTTCAACGAGATGGAGACGATCGTAAAGGACAAGGGCATCAACACCTTCAAGCACTTCATGGCCTACAAGGGCGCGCTGATGGTGGACGACGACGAGATGTTTTCCTCCTTCCAGCGCTGTGCGGCGCTCGGCGCGCTGCCGCTGGTCCACGCCGAAAACGGCGACGTGGTGGCGCAACTGCAGGCGAAGCTGCTGGCGGAAGGCAATAGCGGCCCGGAGGCACATGCCTATTCGCGGCCGGCGGAGGTCGAGGGCGAAGCGACCAACCGTGCGATCATGATCGCCGACATGGCCGGCTGTCCCGTCTACATTGTTCATACTTCCTGCGAACAGGCGCATGAAGCGATCCGGCGCGCCCGCGCCAAGGGCATGCGCGTCTTCGGCGAGCCCTTGATCCAGCACCTGACGCTCGATGAGACCGAATATTTCGACAAGGACTGGGACCACGCCGCCCGCCGGGTGATGTCGCCGCCCTTCCGCAACAAACTTCACCAGGACAGCCTCTGGGCCGGGCTTGCCTCCGGGTCGCTCCAAGTGGTCGCGACCGACCATTGCGCCTTCACGACCGAGCAGAAGCGCTTCGGCGTTGGAGATTTCACCAGGATCCCGAACGGCACCGGTGGGCTGGAAGACCGCATGCCGATGCTCTGGACCTATGGTGTTGCGACCGGCCGCATCACCATGAACGAATTCGTGGCGGTCACCTCCACCAACATCGCCAAGATCCTGAACATCTATCCGAAGAAGGGGGCGATACTCGTCGGCGCCGATGCGGACCTTGTCGTCTGGGACCCCAAGCGCTCCAAGACGATCTCGGCGAAGACGCAGCAATCGGCGATCGATTACAACGTCTTCGAGGGCAAGACGGTCACCGGTCTTCCGCGCTTCACGCTGACGCGCGGCGTCGTTTCGATCGAGGAAGGAACCGTGAAGACGCAGGAGGGCCACGGCGAATTCGTCCGGCGTGATCCCTTCCCGGCGGTCAGCACCGCGCTTTCCACCTGGAAGGAAGTGACGGCGCCACGGGCGGTGCAGCGCAGCGGCATTCCCGCAAGCGGCGTCTGAGAGATGCCGCGCCCGTATCGCATGCGAGACGCGACGATCGCGCTGCTGACTTTTCCTGGAATTGCTCTAGGCGGGCACGAGCCTGTCGAGCTCGGGCAGCAGCACGACGCTCTCGTTTCCTTTCGGATCAGTCCGGGCGATCACCGCCGTGCAAGGGGTGTCCGAGAGGTTCGCCGGCAGGTGCGGCACGCCGGCGGGAATGTAGAGCATATCTCCGGCCCTGGCGATCACCAGCTCTTCGAGCCGCTCGCCGAACCAGGTGTGCGCTTCGCCGGAGAGCACGTAGATCGCCGTCTCGTGGGTCTCGTGAAGATGCGCCTTGGCGCGCGCGCCGGGCGGCATGGTCACGAGATGCATGCAGATGCCGGTGGAGCCGACCGTTTCCGCGGCGATACCCTCGAAATAGTCGAGCCCCTGCTTGCCGGCAAAGGCATCGCCCGGGCGAACCACGCGACAGCCAGGATTGGGTGATCGAGACATGACCGTCCTCCAGAATACGCTGAAAAACCAGCAGCAGGCGACCTCGCCGGCAAATCCGCCATTGCATGTTGCGGGTCCGGATAGCAGTCTGACACAGGCAGTCGATAATGAGAATCCGTCCATGACATCCAATCCCGCCTCCGTGGTCTCGGCCCGGAACCTCGGCCTGACGTTCGAGACCAGCGACGGTCCCGTCAATGCGCTTACCGGCGTGAATCTCGACGTGGTCAAGGGCGACTTCGTTTCCTTCATCGGCCCGTCCGGCTGCGGCAAGACGACGTTTCTGCGCGTCATCGCCGATCTCGAAAAGGCGACCGCCGGCACCATTTCCGTCAACGGCATGACGCCGGAGGAAGCCCGCCGGCGGCGCGCCTATGGCTATGTCTTCCAGGCGGCCGCCCTTTATCCCTGGCGCACGATCGAAAAGAACATCGCGCTGCCGCTGGAGATCATGGGTTATTCCAGTGAGGACCGGAAGGCGCGGATCGAGCGGACGCTGGAACTCGTAAACCTCTCGGGGTTCGGCAAGAAATATCCCTGGCAGCTTTCCGGCGGCATGCAGCAGCGCGCATCGATTGCCCGGGCACTGGCTTTCGATGCCGATCTCCTTCTGATGGACGAGCCCTTCGGGGCGCTCGACGAGATCGTCCGCGACCATTTGAACGAGCAACTCCTCAAGCTCTGGGCGCGCACCGACAAGACCATCTGTTTCGTCACGCACTCCATTCCGGAAGCGGTCTACCTCTCGACCAAGATCATCGTCATGAGTCCCCGTCCCGGCCGCGTGACGGACGTCATCGAATCGACGCTTCCAAGGGAACGTCCGCTCGGCATTCGGGAAACGCCGGAATTCCTCGAGATCGCGCATCGCGTGCGCGAGGGACTGAGAGCGGGGCACAGCTATGACGAGTAGCTGTCGGGCGGAGATGACCCCTCCCCAACCCCTCCCCACAAGGGGGAGGGGCTTAGCGGCGTCTGCCGCAACCGGTGCGGCAGGGTCGTCCCTCCCCCTTGTGGGGAGGGTGGTGAGCGAAGCGAACCGGGAGGGGTTCTTGGCACACTCGAACATCGACCCGAAGACCAGACAACGCGCGAAGAAGCTGCGCACGGAAATGACCAAGGGCGAAGCGGCGATGTGGAACATGCTGCGCGACCTGCGTCCCCTCGGCGCCCGCTTTCGGAGAGAAACACCAGTCGGGCCCTATATCGCCGATTTCGCATGGCTTTCGGCACGCATCATCGTCGAAGTTGACGGCGACAGCCACGAAACGGACGCCGGTCGATACCACGACGAGAAGCGCGATCGTTTCCTGGGGGCGCAAGGTTTTACCGTTCTGCGCTTCGACAATGCCCAAATACTCGACGGGCCCGACTATGTGATCGTGACCATTCGCCAACATATCGCACCCTTCCTGAGGGACGAGCGAACAACGAATGGCGGGAGAGCCTGACCATGCGCGAGGAAAGCTTCCTCAGGGACAAACTGCTTCCCATCTCAACCGTCGTCCTCCTGTTGGTCGCCGGCTGGTACGTCGCAGCGGTCTTCCTGAACGCACCTTTCGAACGAGATACCGCCGACCGCGCCGGCACCGAGATCGGCTTTTCCGAAATCCTCCGCAACACCATGGCCCAGGAACGCCCGGTGCTGCCTGCTCCGCATCAGGTGATCGCCGAAATCTGGGATACGACCGCCAACAAGGCGATCACCTCGAAGCGCAGCCTCGTCTATCATGCCTGGATCACCCTTTCGGCCACTTTGCTCGGCTTCGGCATCGGCACAGTGCTCGGCGTGCTGCTGGCCGTCGGTATCGTCCACAACCGCGCAATGGACCGATCGCTCATGCCCTGGGTGATCGCCAGTCAGACGATACCGATCCTGGCGATCGCGCCGATGATCATCGTCGTGCTCAACGCCATCGGCATTTCCGGCCTGCTTCCGAAGGCGCTGATTTCCACCTATCTTTCGTTCTTCCCGGTGGTTGTCGGCATGGTCAAGGGGCTGCGCAGCCCGGAAACGATCCAGCTCGACCTGATGCACACCTACAACGCCTCGCCCGCTCAGACCTTCTGGAAGCTGCGCTGGCCTTCGTCCATGCCCTATCTCTTCACCTCGCTGAAGGTTGCCGTCGCGATCTCGCTCGTCGGCGCCATCGTCGGCGAACTGCCGACCGGGGCGGTCGCCGGGCTCGGCGCACGCCTGCTCGCCGGGTCCTATTACGGACAGACCGTACAGATCTGGGCGGCGCTGTTCACGGCTGCGGCACTCGCCGCGGTCCTCGTCATGATCGTCGGCCTGGCGCATACGGCCGTCCTGAAGCGCATGGGGGCAAAACCGTGAACCTTGCTGCTCTCGCCGGCGCCGTCCTCTTCTGGCTCGCTGCCTGGGTCTTCAACGAGTGGCTGGTCCGAAAACAGTTCGCAAGCGACGCCGCGAACAACGCGGCACGTCTTGCCGTGCCTCTCCTTTTCGGCATCACCATACTCGTCCTCTGGGAAGGCATCGTCCGCGGCTTCGCCGTTCCATCGGTGCTATTGCCGGCGCCGTCGATGATCTGGCAGCGGCTGATCAACTCGCTGCCGACGCTGGCGGCCGATTTCCGGCAGACCTTCCTGAAATCCGTGCTGACCGGCTATGCACTCGGCTGCGGCCTCGGCTTCGTCGTCGCCATCCTCATAGATCGTTCGCCCTTTCTGCAGAAAGGGCTGCTGCCGCTCGGCAATTTCGTCTCCGCCCTCCCCGTCATCGGTGTCGCCCCGATCATGGTCATGTGGTTCGGCTTCGACTGGCAGTCGAAAGTGGCGGTCGTCGTCATCATGACCTTCTTCCCGATGCTGGTGAACACGGTTTCGGGCCTTGCGGCCGCCAGCCACATGGAGCGCGATCTGATGCGCACCTATGCCGCCTCCTGGTGGCAGACACTCGTCAAGCTCCGGTTGCCGGCCGCCTGGCCTTTTATTTTCAACGCTCTCAAGATTAACTCCACGCTGGCGCTGATCGGTGCCATCGTGGCCGAATTCTTCGGAACGCCCATCGTCGGCATGGGTTTCCGGATCTCCACGGAAGTGGGCCGCATGAATGTCGACATGGTCTGGGCCGAAATCGCCGTCGCGGCGGTGGCTGGCTCCGTCTTCTACGGGGTGGTCGCGCTCATCGAGCGCGCCGTCACCTTCTGGCATCCGTCCATCCGCAGTGGCCGGACCTGACAATGAAGCAACGATAAGAGGGAACTGGAATGAACAAGAAACTTGCATCTCTGCTGGCAGCGGGCGTCTTTTCGCTCGCGGCCTTCCATGCCAATGCCGCCGAAAAGGTCACACTTCAGCTGAAGTGGGTGACCCAGGCCCAGTTCGCCGGCTACTACGTGGCGAAGGACAAGGGCTTTTACGAGGAAGAGGGCCTCGACGTCGAAATCAAGCCCGGCGGCCCGGATATCGCACCGGCGCAGGTGATTGCCGGCGGCGGCGCCGACGTCATCGTCGACTGGATGCCCTCCGCCCTCGCCACGCGCGAAAAGGGCGTGCCGCTCGTCAATATCGCCCAGCCCTTCAAGACATCGGGCATGATGCTCACCTGTCTGAAGGAATCCGGAGTGAAGGGTCCCGAAGACTTCAAGGGCAAGACCCTTGGCGTCTGGTTCTTCGGCAACGAATATCCGTTTCTCTCCTGGATGTCGCATCTGAAGATCCCGACGGATGGCGGACCGGATGGCGTGACCGTGCTGAAGCAGGGGTTCAACGTCGATCCGCTGATCCAGAAGCAGGCCGCCTGCATCTCCACCATGACCTACAACGAATATTGGCAGGTCATCGACGCCGGCATCAAGCCGGAGGATCTGGTCACTTTCAAATATGAGGATCAGGGAGTCGCCACGCTCGAAGACGGCCTCTACGTGCTCGAGGACAAGCTCAAGGACGAGGCCTTCAAGGACAAGATGGTGAAGTTCGTCCGCGCCTCGATGAAGGGCTGGAAATATGCCGAGGAGAACCCGGACGAGGCGGCCGATATCGTGCTCGAGAACGACTCCACCGGCGCCCAGACGGAAAAGCACCAGAAGCGCATGATGGGCGAAGTCGCCAAGCTGACTGCAGGTTCCAGCGGCGCCCTCGACGAGGCGGATTACAAGCGCACCGTCCAGTCGCTGCTGGCCGGCGGCTCCGACCCGGTCATATCCAAGGAGCCCGAAGGGGCCTGGACGCACGAGATCACGGACGCGGCCCTCAAATAACGCGCCTCACAAGCGTAAGGAGCGCGCGCACCTCGCCGCGCGCTCCCCTGCCGGGTCGTGCCGATTGCCGCAGCAGCACGAACTCGCACCCCGTGGTCAAAGGTCGCAGCGTTACTACCCCGGAGAAGCGCACCGACCGACGCCTGCCCGCGCCACAAAGGCTCGATTTCAATGGCTTAGCGTGGAGGATCCGCTGCCGAACGGGCGAAAATCTCGCACCCTGCTATGGTTGTTAAGACTACCTTCAGGTTGCACCCGTATTGCATCCGAAGACGCATGACAGTAGAAATAGTGAGGCACCATTGCTTCGCCGCTCTTGTAAGCATTTGCTCCGGCGACTACATAGGCCGGAACGTTTGACTGGAGGGCAAGCGTATGGAGGAATCTTTATTTCTTTAGACTTGCCTATCAGGGAATTTTCTTCCCGTCCGGTGCCTGTGGTTTGAAACCGCTGCCCCGGGCAGCAATTCAAAGTGCTGCAGCGCTCCTTGCGCGTCCGACAAGACGCGCGGCGCTGTAGGTGAAATAGCGTGATTGCGGCCGGATATTCGCTCCTGCGCGGGCGCGATCGGGCATGTTTGCTTCAGCTTCGGGAAAACAGGCCTATGGCTCAGAAACTCCTGCCTCTCATCGGCGCTTGTGCAGCGATGCTCCTGTCCGCGCTTGTGAGCGCTTCGGCCGAAGAGGCCGTAAAGCCCCCGCAAAAGCAGGCGCCGCCATCCATCGTCGTGACCGAAGCGACGGAACGTACGATCACCGACCGCGTCATTGCCACCGGTTCGATCGAGGCGGTGGACGAGATCTACGTCTCTCCGCTCGTCGATGGCCTTGCCATCCGGTCACTCAATGTCGATGTCGGCGATCGGGTCGAGGAAGGCAGCACGCTCGCCGTACTTAACGACGACGCGTTGCTCCTGCAGAAGAGCCAACTCGAGGCCAATCTCGCCAAGGCCGAGGCGTCGCTTGCCCAGTTGCACGCCCAGCTCGCCGAAGTGACGGCCAATTCGGAGGAGGCGACGCGTGTGGCAGAGCGTGCCGTGCAGCTTTCCAAGAACGGTACGGTATCGACGGCCGAGGCCGACCGCTTGAAAGCGCTCGCTGCCGCGGGCCGCGCACGCGTCCGCTCGGCCGAGCAGTCGGTGAGCGTCGCAACGGCAGATATCAAGGTGGTACAGGCCCAGATAGACGACGTCGACCTGCGTCTCGCACGGACCGCAGTGAAGGCGCCGGTCAGCGGCGTCATCTCGCGAAAGAACGCCAAGGTCGGCGCGATCGCCAGCGGCAGCGGCGAGCCGTTGTTCGCGATCATTCGCGACGGCGAAATCGAGATGTGGGCCGATGTGGCCGAGTCCGATGTGATCAAGCTTGCCGTGGGGCAGGCAGCCACGGTGAAGCTTGCCGGCAGCACCACCACGATCGAGGGGACTATCCGGTTGATCGCGCCTACGGTCGACCCGCAGACGCGCCTCGGCACGGTGCGTATCAGCCTGACCGACGCTTCCAAGGCGCGCGCGGGCATGTATGCCAGCGCAGTGATCGTAGCGGAGCAGAAGGAAACGGTGGTTTTGCCGCAAACGGCGGTTACATCGGAAGACGGCAAGTCCATCGTCCGCAAGGTAGAAGACGGCGTCGTGCGCCTGGTACCTGTCGAAACGGGCATCCAGGACGGACAATTCATCGAGATACTCTCCGGCATCGAGCCGGGTGAGCAGGCGGTGGCGAAGGCCGGTGCCTATGTGCGCGATGGCGACCGCATCAATCCGGTCGAATCCGCTGAGCCGGCAACCAACTGACGGGAACATGAGACCATGAACTTCTCCGCCTGGTCCATCCGCAATCCGGTCGCGCCCATCCTGGCGTTTTTCGTGCTCGTGGTGCTCGGATGGCAGTCCTTCAATTCGCTGCCCATCACCCGCTTCCCGAACATCGACGTGCCGATCGTTTCGATCGCCGTCACGCAGAGCGGTGCGGCGCCCGCCGAACTGGAAACCCAGGTCACCAAGGAAATCGAGGACGCGGTCGCCGGCGTCTCCGGCGTCGACCATATCGAGTCGACGATCACCGACGGCATTTCGACGACCGCCGTCATCTTCCGCATGGAAGTCCCGACGACGCAGGCCGTGCAGGATGTCAAGGATGCGATCGACCGCATCCGCAGCGACCTGCCGACCTCGATCGAGGAGCCGATCGTTTCCAAGGTCGACGTGGAAGGCCAGGCGATCCAGACATTTTCCGTCTCGTCGCCGGGAATGACGCTGGAAGAGCTCTCCTGGTTCGTCGACGACACGATCAAGCGCGCCATCCAGGGCCAGACCGGCATCGGCCGTGTCGACCGCTACGGCGGCTCCGACCGCGAGGTTCGGGTCGAGCTCGATGAGGATCGCCTGAATTCCTTCGGCATCAGCGCTGCCGACGTCAACGCCCAGCTTCGCCGGATGAACATGGACCTCGGTTCCGGCCGCGGCCAGGTCGGCGGCAGCGAACAGGCGATCCGCACATTGGGCGACACGCGCGACGTAACGGCGCTTGCGGGTACGATGATCTCGCTGCCGAACGGCCGCTTCGTCCGTCTGTCGGAACTCGGCAATATTATCGACACCTATGAGGAGCCGAAGTCGTTCTCCCGCTTCAACGGGCAGCCGGGCGTCACCTTCGCCGTGTTCCGTGCCAAGGGCGCGAGCGAAGTGTCGGTCGCGGAAACCGTCGGCAAGACGCTCGATGAAATCCGTGCGAAGCACCCGGACGTCTCCATCGAGATGGTGGACGATTCGGTCTACTTCACCTATGGCAATTACGAGGCGGCGATCCATACGCTGATCGAGGGCGCGCTGCTCGCCGTCGTCGTCGTGATGCTGTTCCTGCGCAACTGGCGCGCGACCTTGATTTCGGCGGTCGCACTGCCGCTCTCGGCGATCCCCACCTTCTGGGTGATGGAACTGCTCGGCTTCTCGCTGAACCTCGTCAGCTTCCTGGCGATGACGCTCGCGACGGGTATTCTCGTCGACGACGCGATCGTGGAGATCGAGAACATCGAGCGACATATCCGGATGGGCAAGTCGCCTTACCGCGCAGCGATCGAGGCTGCGGACGAGATCGGCCTAGCGGTGATCGCCACCACCTTCACGATCATCGCCGTCTTCGTACCGGTATCCTTCATGCCGGGCATTCCGGGACAGTACTTCATCCAGTTCGGCCTGACGGTTGCCGTCTCGGTGTTCTTCTCGCTCCTGGTCGCCCGCCTGATCACGCCGGTCATGGCCGCCTATCTCATGAAGCCTTCGGATGTCAGCGGGCATCATGACGACGAAGGCTTCATGATGCGCCAGTACACCCGCCTCGTACGCTTCACAACGAAGCGATGGTATACGCGCTACTCCACGCTGCTTGCGGCAATCCTGCTCTCGGTCGGTTCCGTGGTCGCGCTGCTCGTCTTCGTCCCCGGCAGCTTTCTGCCGCCGGAAGACAATTCGCGCGTCAGCCTGTCGATCGAACTGCCGCCGGACGCAATGCTCGCGGACACGGACCGGACCACCACCGAGATCTACAATCGCGTCAAGGATATCGACGGCGTGGAAAACGTGTTCGTGCTCGGCGGCGCTTCGCCCAAGGGCGACCTCGAACTGCGACGCGCTGCCGTTACGGTGCTGCTCGATAAGCTCGATCATTCGCTGATCAACAAGGTCGTCAACGACGTGATCGGCCGCACCCCGCTGATCGGCGAATACCTGCCGAAGCTGCCTCCGGCCGGCCGCATCAAGCCGCAATCGGAGATCGAGAAGGAAATCTTCGCACGTCTGCGATCGATCCCCGATGTCCGCGTTACCAAGCTTAACGATCGCGGCGAGCGTGACCTGTCGTTCAACCTGCTTTCCAGCAACGAGGCGGATCTCGACAAGGCGGTCGCCACCCTGGAAGCGGATCTGCGCCGAGACCCGCTGCTTGCCAATGTCAGCCCGGAGGGGGCGCTGCCCCGACCGGAACTGCAGATCCGGCCCCGCGACGAACAGATGTCGCGCCTTGGCATCACGACGGCGCAGATCTCCGAGGTGATCCGCATCGCCACGATCGGCGATATCGACGCGCAATTGACGAAGATTGCGCTCGATGGGCGCCTGATCCCGATCCGGGTGCAGCTCGACCGTGATTTCCGCACCGATCTGGCGGCGATCCGCAATCTCAAGGTTCAGACCGCATCCGGGGCCACCGTACCGCTGTCGAGCGTCGCGGACATCAACTATGCGGAAGGGCCGAGTTCCATCAAGCGCTACGACCGCTACCGCGTCATCAAGCTTGGCGCCGATCTGCCCGCCGGCGTGGCGCTCGACACGGCATCGGCCCGCTTCAGGGAAATCGCCGCCGACGCCGATCTGCCTGGGACGGTCCAGTTCCTCGAAAGCGGCGACGCCGAGGTGCAGGCCGAGATGCAGGAGAGCTTCGGCAACGCCATGCTGCTGGGTCTGATGATGGTGCTGGTCGTGCTCATCCTCCTGTTCAAGGATGTGATCCAGCCTTTCACCATCCTGTTCTCGCTGCCGCTCGCCATCGGCGGTGTGGCAGCGGCCCTGATCCTGACTCAGAACGCGCTGTCGATGCCGGTGCTGATCGGCATTCTGATGCTGATGGGCATCGTCACCAAGAACGCCATCCTGCTCGTCGACTTCGGTATCGAGATGATGCATCACGGCATGGACCGGACGCTCGCCATGATCGAGGCCGGACGGAAGCGGGCTCGTCCGATCGTCATGACCTCGATCGCCATGTCCGCGGGCATGCTGCCCTCGGCGCTGGGCGTCGGCGAAGGCGGTTCCTTCCGTGCGCCGATGGCGATCGCCGTCATCGGAGGCATCATCGTTTCGACGGTTCTGAGCCTCGTCGTGGTTCCGTCCTTCTTCCTGATCATGGACGACCTGTCGCGTCTCCTCGCCTGGGCTTTCGGCCGCTTCATCGGCAAGAAGGACGAGGAAGAACTGCCGCTCGACCAGGAGGCGCTGAGCAAGCTTGCCGCCGAACAGGGCAGCACGATCGAGAGCCTCGAAGAGCGCGTCAAGGCGCTCGAAGACGAGAAGCGCCGCAAATCCGACGGCAAGGTCATCAGCCATCCGGCGCTGGCCGCGGAATAGGACGAGAGCTGCGCCGGGGTGCTCTGCTTAGAGCCCCCCGTGCACCGTCAGGAACTCGACGATCCGCTCCACCCCGTCGCCGCGTTTCATATCCGCGAACACGAACGGCTTTTCGGCTCGCATCCGTGCCGCATCGCGCTCCATGACCCCGAGGTCGGCACCGACGTAAGGGGCGAGATCCTTCTTGTTGATCACCAGCAGATCGGACCTGGTGATCCCCGGTCCGCCCTTGCGCGGAATTTCCTCGCCCTGGCAGACCGAGATCACATAGATCGTCAGATCCGCGAGATCGGGCGAAAAGGTCGCTGCCAGATTGTCCCCTCCCGACTCGATGAAGACGACATCGAGATCGGGAATGCGGCGGTTGAGATCGGCGATCGCCTGAAGATTGATCGATGCATCCTCGCGGATCGCCGTGTGGGGGCATCCACCCGTCTCGACCCCGACGATCCGCTCCGAAGACAAGGCCTGCATGCGCACCAGCGCCTCGGCATCTTCCTTGGTGTAGATGTCGTTCGTGACCACCGCGACGGAATATTTCTCGCGCATGGCCTTGCAGAGCTTGTCGGTGAGCGCCGTCTTTCCGGACCCGACCGGACCGCCGATACCGATGCGCAGAGGACCGTTTTTCGATGGCATCTTTTCTATCCTTTCGAATTCCGTCCGTTGTTCCGTCAAGTGCGGAACAATCGTGAATGCAATGTCTCGTGTCTCAGCGAGGCAATGTCGGCGATGATCGTCGCGGCGCCAAGATCATCAAGCGAAGCGCGCGCGGCGCGCGCTGCCACCGTCCCTATCGTCTCCTCCATACGCGCAAGCATGCCGACCCCGTCGCGCTGGCCGGTAACGCCGCAGCGGATGGCCACCGACACCGCGTTCGATATGGTGGCGTTGAGAAAGGCGGCGAGCGCCGCTTCGAGGCCGGTACAGTGCGCTCCGGCGACCGCGCCGACCGCCACCGGATAGGCGGCCCTCGCACCAGAGAATTCGAGCGGCGCGTGTGGCCAGTGGGCGGCGGCGGCCAGGAACGCCTCGCCGAGGAGCATGGTTTCCATATGCCGCTCGCGCGATCCGGCAAGCGCTTCGGCCAGTTCCGATACCGCAATCAGCCGCGCGGCATCGTCATATGCACGGTAGCTTTCCGCCAGAAGCAGCGCGTCGTTCCACGTCGTGCCGTGATCCAGGAGCGTTTCGCACCAGAGCCGCAAATCGTCGGCACCAGTGACAAGCCCGTCATGAATCGCCTGCTCCAGACCGCCGGAATAGGAGAAGGAGCCGACCGGAAAGGCGGGCGAGAGCCAGGTAACGAGACGCAGGAGCGACTGCGTATCGGCATTCTCAGCCATGACGATGGTGATCGCCGTGACCATGCTGGTGATAGGCACCGTGCAGGGGATGGAAGGGTTCGTTCACGTCAGCGACGATGGCGCCCAGGCCTTCAAGCATCGCGCGAATGACCGGGTCGCGGGCTATCAGAATCCGCCCCTCTTCCACCGCCGCCGGCAGGTGCCGGTTGCCGAGATGCCAGGCAAGCTCTATCAGGTGCAGCGGGTTTCGCGCGCGGATGTCGTAAAGCGCCTCGGCTGCCGCCTTCACCTCGATATGGCCGCCTCCCTCGAGCACCAGAAGATCGCCATCGGCGAGCATCACGGGCTCCTTGAGATCCAGCATCACCACATCGTCGTTTTCGAGGTGCAGGAGTTTGCGCCGCAGATGGCGCTGCTCGTGCGTCAGGATCAAACGATGGAGCGGCGCCTCCTCGCCCGGACCCGGCGAACGAACTTCGGTCGAGCGATAGGGCACGTCAGACCACCTCGACCTTTTCCGGATGCACGATCTCGACGCGGGCGTTCGCCAGGAGATTCGCCGCCGCCGTCTGGAAAGCCTTCAGATGCGGTTCGGCGAAATGCGCATCGATAGCCGCCCTGTCCTTCCATGATTCGACGAACACCAGCGCATCGGGATCGGTGGGCTTGCGATAGAGCTCATAGCTGACGCAACCGGCCTCTTTCCGGGTGGCGTCGATCAGCGGCTTCGTCAGCGCCACGATCTCGTCGCCCTTGCCCGCATGCGCCGTCAGATATGCAATGATGTAAACCATGAATTTCTGCATTCCCCTTGCCGTGAAACGAGGAAACGTGCGCGGTTCGCGCCCCTGCATCCGCTTCCTCCTGGAAGTCTTCCACTGTAGCAAGAAAAAGCCCCGGCACCAGCAAGAAGGCGAAAATCGCGTGGATTTTCAGGAACCTGCTTGCGGCAGCCGGGGCTTTGTCGATTCGGTGAAATCGGGATCAGGCGGCGAGCTTCTTGGACTTCAGCGCCGCGAGGATGTTCTGCGGCGAGGAGACGCCGTAGGGATCGCTGTCGCAATTGTCGGAGTAGCCTTCCTCTTCGAACCACTGCTCGACAACGCCGTTGTTGACGACGGCGGCATAGCGCCAGGAGCGCATGCCGAAGCCGAGATTGTCCTTGGCGACGAGCATGCCCATCTTGCGGGTGAACTCGCCCGAACCGTCCGGAATGAGCTTGACGTTCTCGAGGCCCTGCGATTTGCCCCAGGCGTTCATCACGAAGGCGTCGTTGACGGAGACGCAGTAGATCTCGTCGATCCCGAGAGCCCGGAATTCGGACGTGAGCTTTTCGAAGTCCGGCAGCTGGTAGGTCGAGCAGGTCGGGGTGAAAGCACCCGGCAGCGAAAACAGCACGACGCGCTTGCCGGCGAAATAGTCGTCCGAGGTAACGTCCTGCCAGCGGAACGGATTGGAACCGCCGACGGACTCGTCGCGAACGCGGGTGCGGAAGGTTACAGCGGGAACTTTTCTGCCGAGCATCATCATCTCCTAAGAACTGGCTGCCGGCGGCGCAGTCTTGGGAGGAAAGGCGCACCGGCGGAAATCGAGTGCCCTTCCTAACGAAATTTCCGCTGCAGTGCAGCATCAAAGCGACGGTTCGAAACCTCCCGCATAGCAGCCATGCGGAAGGCGCATGACTGCGGGACAATCAAACGAGCTGCGTGCAGGATTGCTCCTTCTCGGAGAAGCTATAAGCTCGCGTCGTCACATGTTTTTCGGATGTAGCGGGATTGCGCTGACAAGCTCTTGCTGAACCGCATCTTGATTTCGCCGATCCGCTCCAAAGCGCATAGTCGAATGTGAAAGCGGCATAGCCGGTCAGCTCACCGCGTTCTTCAGCCACTATCAGGTGGGTAGGAGGTTCCCGCGCATTCAGAACGAGAGCGATATCGTCTTGGCCTACATGGGCGGTCGCCTGCTCGAACGCTGCGTGCTGCTGGATCAAATCCAGCAACAGCTCAGCGTCGGCCGGCAGAGCCTTCCTGACGAGGTTCGTCACTCGGCTTCATCCGAAACGAGATTGAAGCCTTCGTCCAGCCAGCCGGTTACGCCCCCGGCCATGATCTTTACCGGCCGCCCCAGTTCGGCAAGGCGCAACGCGCCACGCGCCGCACCATTGCAATGAGGGCCGGCGCAGTAGGTCACGAAGATCGTATCTTCCGGCCAATCAGCCATCTTGGACCTCACAATCTTGCCATGCGGGAGGTTGATGGCTCCGTGAATGTGACCCTTGGCGAACAGGGCCGGGCTGCGCACGTCCAGTAGGACGAAATCGGCGCCTCTTTCGAGGGCTTCGTGCGTGTCCCAGCAGTCTGTTTCAAATGTGAATTCGGCCGCGAAGTGCTTGCGGGCCTCTGCGCTTGGGGCCGGTGGAATAGCGGTGACGGATGTTGCCATGTTTGTTCTCCTTTCGCCGTCCATCTGTCCAAAGCGCCCCTGCGCTTGCAATTGGCGAAAATGACAATATACGTAAATATCATGCCAAACCTCACTGGCCCCCTGGTTGTCGCCCTGCTTTACGATGGTCTTTGCACCTTCGAGTTCGGTATCGTGGCGGAAATCTTTGGCCTCTCGCGCCCCGAGATGGGGCCGGAGTGGTATCGCTTCGCAAGCTGCGCGGTGGATGAAGGGCCGATGCGCGCACATGGTGGCTTTGTCATCATGGCTGATAGCAGCCCGGAGCTGTTGCAGCAGGCCGACATCGTGGTCGTTCCCGGCTGGAAGGGAGCTGACATTCCCGTTCCCGATACGCTTTGCCAGCAGCTCCGCGCCGCCCATGAAAGGGGGGCGCGGCTTGCGTCTATCTGCTCGGGCGCTTTTGTCTTGGCGGCGACGGGACTGCTTTCCGGGGGAGCTGCGACGACACACTGGCGATATGCGGACAAACTCCGTGCGCAATATCCCGAGATAGCGGTTGACGACGCCTCGCTCTATCGCGAACACAATCGAATCTACACGTCAGCCGGAAGTGCTGCCGGCATCGACCTTCTGATAGAGATCATCCGGCAGGACTTCGGCGCGACGGCTGCAAATTCGGTGGCTAGGCGCTTGGTGATGCCTGCGCATCGCATGGGAGGCCAAGCTCAATTCCTTGAGCGGCCGGTTGCCCACCGGGAAGGTCTGGAGATCACCCCGCTTCTGGAGAATGTCCGCGCGAATCTGGCGATGAACTGGAGCGTGGAGCGTATGGCCGAGGCGTGTCGTATGAGCGTCCGAACGTTCCTGCGCCGGTTCTCCGAGGCCACAGGGCAGACACCGGGAGATTGGCTCGTGGCCGAACGTGTCGGTGAAGCGCAACGGCTGTTATGTCAGGGGCAGGCGAATATGGAGGCCGTGGCGCTGGCATCGGGATTTGGCAGTTCCCATACGCTCCGGCACCATTTTCGGAAAAGGCTCGGTATAAGCCCGAGCGAATATCGAGCGCGCTTCATCAGCGAGCAACCCAGAGTCTGCCAGCCAGCGCATCCATGAGGGCAGGAAGCCGGTGGCGGAAGTCGCACAGCTCTTGGGCGTTTATCGTGCCACGATCTACCGGGCTATAGAACCTAGAACAGGAAATAGCGCTGCGCCATCGGCAGCACCGTTGCCGGTTCGCAGGTGAGCAGCTCGCCGTCGGCGCGGACCTCGTAGGTTTCGGGGTCGACCTCGATATGCGGCGTGAGGCTGTTGTGGATCATCGATGCCTTGCCGATGCCGCCGCGGGTGTTCTGGACGGCGACGAGCTCCTTGGCGACGCCGAGCCTGCCGGCGAGCCCGGCATCGAGCGACGCCTGCGAGACGAAGGTGACCGAGGAGTTGGTTCGGCTCTTTCCGTAGGCGCCGAACATCGGCCGGTAGTGGACCGGCTGGGGCGTGGGGATGGAGGCGTTCGGGTCGCCCATGGGTGCTGCGGCGATGGTGCCGCCGAGAAGTACCATGTCGGGTTTCACGCCGAAGAAGGCCGGATTCCACAGGACCAGATCGGCGCGCTTGCCGACCTCGAGCGAGCCGATCTCGTGGCTGAGGCCATGGGCGATCGCCGGATTGATCGTGTATTTGGCGATGTAGCGCTTGACGCGGAAATTGTCGTTGTCGCCGGTCTCCTCCTTGAGCCGCCCGCGCTGGCGCTTCATCTTGTCGGCGGTCTGCCAGGTGCGGATAGCCACCTCGCCGACGCGCCCCATCGCCTGGCTGTCGGAGGAAATGATCGAGAAGGCGCCGATATCGTGGAGGATATCCTCCGCTGCGATCGTCTCCTTGCGGATGCGGCTTTCGGCGAAGGCGATGTCTTCCGGAATGGTGGGCGACAGATGATGGCAGACCATCAGCATGTCGAGATGTTCCGCAAGCGTGTTCACCGTATAGGGCCGCGTCGGATTGGTCGAGGACGGGATGACGTTCGGCTGACCGCAGATCCTGATGATATCCGGCGCATGCCCGCCGCCGGCGCCTTCCGTGTGATAGGCGTGGATCGTCCGGCCCTTGATCGCCGCGATCGTATCCTCGACGAATCCGCTTTCGTTGAGCGTGTCGGTATGGATCATAACCTGCACGTCGTATTCATCGGCAACGGAGAGGCAGCAGTCGATGGCGGCCGGCGTCGTGCCCCAATCCTCGTGCAGCTTCAGCGAGGTCGCGCCGCCGAGTACCATTTCCACGAGCGCACCAGGCAGCGACGCATTACCCTTGCCCGCAAAGGCCAGATTCATCGGAAACGCATCGGCCGCTTCGATCATGCGGGCGATGTGCCAAGGTCCGGGCGTGCAGGTCGTGGCAAGCGTACCGTGCGCCGGTCCCGTCCCGCCGCCGAGCATGCATGTCAGGCCGCTCATCAGCGCCTCTTCGATCTGCTGCGGGCAGATGAAGTGTATATGGCTATCCATGCCCCCGGCCGTGACGATCTTACCCTCGCCAGCGATGACCTCCGTGCCCGGGCCGACGATAATGGTGACGCCCGGCTGCATGTCCGGATTGCCGGCTTTGCCTATTGCCGCGATCCGCCCGTCCTTCAGCCCGATATCCGCCTTCACGATCCCCCAATGATCAAGGATCAGCGCGTTGGTGATGACCGTGTCGACCGCGCCGCCTTCGCGCGTCACCTGGCTTTGGCCCATGCCGTCACGGATGACCTTGCCGCCCCCGAACTTCACCTCCTCGCCATGCGTGGTGAAGTCCTTCTCGACCTCGATGAAGAGCTCGGTGTCGGCGAGGCGCACCTTGTCGCCCACGGTCGGACCGAACATGTTGGCATAGGCCGCGCGCGACATTCTGTAGGACATGGTTCAGGCTCCCTGGGGCAAATCTGAAGAGGCAAATGGATGCAGTCGGCGAAGCCGCCCTTGCGCTGCGAGCGCATCGACATAGCGGCGCTCGGCGGCAAACGGGTGCCACTGCCAGCCGACATGGCCGAAGCCGGCAAGCACGACATCGTCGCCGGCGGCGGCAAAGCTCGACACGATGTCGGCAATCACCACCAGACCGCTCGACGGCGCGACATAGGAGGACGGATTAAAGCGGGCGAGATCGCGCTCCAGCCGGTCATGCGTCTCGGCCGCGATGACCCGGTGCTTGCGTGCCGTAGCCCGCGCGAAGCTCTCGAAGCCGGCCGTGTAGTCGTCGCAGAAATCGTCTAGATCCGGATGGGTCCCGGCAAGTGCTGCCCGCATCGCGGCGAACCTGGCTCCGGCCCGGACGCTCCACAGCTCGCGTGCCTGCCGGACCGCCGCGCTCGTCTTCCAGCGCCCGCCGCCGAGCATCGACAGTGCCGGGCGGCCGGTGTTGCAGACGGCAATGATATCGGTCCTGCTGCCGCCCTTCCCGACCGAGCGGCAATCGTTGAAACGGATCACCAGATCGGCTGCATCGATCGTCGCGGCAGCGCCATCGGGCACGTCACCATTGCCAACGATCATGATGACGCGGCCGCTTTGCAATGATCAATTCTCCGAGGATTCCATGAGTTTCTTGAGCTCGGCCGTGCCCTTGCGTGTCAGCTCCGCATCCGCCGCCCGGTAGTCCTGATCGGCGTAAATGTTGAGATCCATCTGGGTCACGGCCTTCCGGCAATCCGGCTTAAGCTCTTGCGCATCGGCGGAGGCCGTGCAGCACAACAACAGGATCAAGGCAGGAACAGCCGCTCTCATAGCTTCCCCATGACCTGCTGGCGGAAGCCGAAAACCTCGCGTTTTCCCGACAGCGGGATGAGCGTCACTTGCCGTGTCTGTCCCGGCTCGAAGCGGACGGCCGTACCCGCGGGGATATCGAGCCGCTTGCCGCGCGCGGCGTCGCGGTCGAAGACAAGGCCCGGATTGGTCTCGGCGAAGTGATAATGGCTGCCGACCTGCACCGGTCGATCCCCGGAGTTGGCAACCTCGATGCTGACGGTTTCGAGGCCCGCATTCAACTCGATCTCGCCGGCGGCGGCGATAATCTCACCTGGAATCATGTTCGTTCCCCTCAGGCGGCTCGTTCGGGCGCACAGCCTTCGGGCTTCAGAACGCGCTCCGTCGAGGCCGGATATTTCTTCAGCATTGCCGCAGGCCGCACCGGGCGCCGGACCAGTTCACCGCCGCAATTCGGACAAGTCCCGCCAAGTTTCGTTTCCGCGCAGCCGGCGCAAAAAGTACACTCGAAGGTGCAGATCATCGCATCGCCGCTATCGGGTGGCAGGTCTCGATCGCAGCATTCGCAGTTCGGACGCAGGCTGAGCATGGTGCCTCCTCGCTAACGGATAGGCTCGTGGACGGTGACGAGCTTCGTCCCGTCGGGAAAAGTCGCCTCGACCTGGATGTCGTGGATCATCTCCGCAATGCCCTCCATCACCTGATCGCGGGTGAGAACATGAGCGCCTGCCTCCATCAGCTCGGCGACAGAACGGCCGTCTCTCGCGCCCTCCACGACGAAGTCGGTGATGAGGGCGATCGCCTCGGGATGATTGAGCTTCACGCCCCGCTCGAGCCGCCGGCGCGCGACCATCGCCGCCATGGAAATCAACAGCTTGTCTTTTTCACGCGGAGTGAGATTCATGCGTCGCCGTCCAGATCGATTGCAGGGATCAGAGAGTCCAGACTTTCGGCACTGACGCGCCTTTACGCAAGTGCGAAATGAGCGGGATGAGGATTTTTCTGAGCGCGAACCCATCGGCCGCAGCAACGCGGGCTACCATCTTGTCGCGGCCGCCGACGTCGTAATGGCTGACACCGGACAGAGCATGTCCCGCGAGCGCCAAGCGCAGTTTGGAAAGCTGCGACTCGCAATCCGGCGCGGCATAGACGAGGGTCGCGAAGGCGGCAGCGCCGTCGAGCACCGCTCGGCGCGACGCAAGCGCCGCAATGTCGCCGGCCAGGGCGAGGTTCTCCGCGTGGATCAGCCTGCCGCCGCTTCGAATTCGCCAATTGTCGCGGAAGAGGCCGGCGCGCACCACCTCGCCCATGGCCTTGCGGCCGATCAGAACTGCCTCGACCGCGAGAAAGGATGCATCGGCGGCCAGGTCGACCTCGAGGCTCCGCGACAGGGCCGATCGATCGAAGAGAATCGTCTCCTGCGGCAGCCAGTCGACGTGAGCGCCGGCGGCGACCGATATGCGCGTCGCAATCTCGGCCGTGCCGGCGCTTGCCTTGTAGACCTTCTCGCAGGCCTGCGTCGTCAGCGTGAGTTTCGTGCCTTCGCCCGCCCTGAATTCCCAGGAGAGCCGGTCACCGCCCGTCACGCCGCCCGACGAATTGATGAGCACGGCCTCCATCGAGGCATCGAAGGTCCTCGGCAGCCGGATCTTGGCGCAGCCTTCCTGATAGAGCTCGGCGATGCGCGTGCGTCCACCTTCCGCCTTGGCGACGAGCCGCCCCTCTCCCCTCGCCCGCTGCGGTGCGATCATCGCTGCCCTTTCCATGGACGTTTGCCGAAGCTCCCCTGCGGACGAGTTTTCGCCGGAACCGCGTTGCCGAAGTGCCGAGTTCACGCCACCCGGTCCGGCGGCTCCAGGCCCGCGAAGAACGCCGTAACGTTGTCGACGACCTTCATGCCCATTGCCGTGCGCGTCTCCTCCGTCGCACTGCCGAGATGCGGCAGCAGCACGACGTTTTCGAGCGCCCGCAGACGGGTGGGAATGTCAGGCTCTGCCTCGTAGACATCGAGCCCGGCGCCGCGGATCACGCCCTTCTCAAGGGCCTCGATCAATGCCGCTTCGTCCACGACATCGCCCCGTGCCGTGTTGATGAGATAGGCGCCCGGCTTCATTGCCGCGAGGCGCGCCGCATTGATCAAATGCCGGTTCTCGCCGCCGCCCGGGCAATGCAGCGACACGAAGTCCGCTGCATTGAGTACGTCCTCGACCGTATCCAGCTGGCGGCCTCCGAAGCGCGCCGCTTCCTCCGGCGCGACCCTGGAGCGGTTGTAGAAGACGATGTCCATGTCGAAGCCAAAATGGCAGCGCTTCGCCATCGCTTTCCCGATGCGCCCCAAGCCGATGATGCCGAGCGTCTTGCCCGTCACCTTCGTTCCGATCATGTGGGTCGGCCGCCACCCCTCCCACGCGCCCGCTCTCACCTGCCGCTCGCCCTCACCCGTCCGGCGCGCGGCGGCGAGCAGCAGCGACACGGCGAGGTCCGCGGTGCAATCGGTCAGAACGCCTGGCGTATTCGTCACCACGATTCCGGCATCCTTGGCGGCCCCGGCATCGATGTGATTGTAGCCTACGCCGAAATTGCCGAGAATCCGGGCGCGAAGACCTCCGCCCGTGAAAACATCGGCCGGCAGCCGGTCCGAGACGGTCGGCAGCACCGCATCGAAGTTGCGCAAGGCGTCTGCGAGAGCGCTCCTGTCAAGCGGCCGGTCCTCCTCGTTGAGGACAGTATCGAACCTTTCGGCTAAAACCCGCTCCACGGCCTGCGGCCAGCGGCGAGTGATAAGGATGCGCGGCTTGGCGGTCATCATATGTCTCCCGGAATCCTTCCGGATACTGCATGAAATCGAGCCGATGGGTAGCCGCTCAGATGAAAAAAGGGCACCCGACGGTGCCCTTTTCAGCTGCTTTGCCTGCAGCAATGTCACTGGCTTAGGACCTTGCGAAATCGAGCAGGTCCTTGTTGAGCTGGTCTTTGTGCGTATCCGTGATGCCATGCGGAGCACCCGGATAGACCTTCAGCTCGGCCTGAGGCACCAGCTTCTTGGAGGCACGGGCGGCAGCATCGATCGGTACGACCTGGTCATCGTCGCCGTGGATGATGAGCGTCGGCACGTCGAATTTCTTCAAGTCTTTCGTGAAATCCGTCTGCGAAAAGGCGACGATGGAGTCATAGGCGTTCTTGTGACCGGCCGTCATGCCCTGCAGCCAGAAACTGTCGATCATGCCCTGTGAAGGTTTCGCACCGGGCCGGTTGAAGCCGAAGAACGGGCCCGAGGCGATATCCCGGTAAAGCTGCGAGCGATCGGCGAGGCTGGCGGCCTGCAGGCCATCGAACACCTCCTTTGGCAGACCGCCGGGGTTGTCGTCGGTTTTGACCATCAAGGGCGGCACTGCCGAGATCAGTCCTGCCTTGGCGACGCGGGCCGTACCGTGGCGTCCGATATAGCGCGCGACTTCGCCGCCACCGGTCGAGAAGCCGGCAAGGAAGATATCCTTGAGGTCCAGCGTTTCGATCAGATCGGCGAGATCGTCGGCATAATGGTCCATGTCGTTGCCGTCCCACGGCTGGCTCGAGCGGCCGTGGCCGCGGCGGTCATGGGTGACGACCCGAAAGCCGTGACTGGCGAGATGGAAGGCCTGTGCCTCCCAGCTGTCGGACGAAAGCGGCCAGCCATGGCTGAGGATGACCACCGGTCCGTCCTTCGGACCCCAGTCTTTGTAGTAGATCTCGACGCCATCACGCGTGATGATCCTGCTGCCGGTTACTCCCGGGGTCACCGCAGCGGCTTGCGGCTCAGCACCACCGGCGACGGCCGGGCTGGTGGCTGAGAGAGCGGCCGCGGCCGTGGCGGCGCCGATCGCGCCTGCCAGAATTTCTCTGCGGGAGACGTCCTTCGTGGTCGTCTTCGCCTGAGCCTTGGTCATTGGAAATGCTCCTTTTCTTGAAATCCGATCAAAATTCACGATTCCGATCGCTGCCGCCCATTTCATCGTAGCCGATTAAATCGTGCACGATCTTTATTGCGTGCTTCATATCCGATGTCAATACCTTGCGATTATATCGCGAACGATTTATTTTGGCTGGAACGACAATGAGGACCGAAGCGATGGCAAAGGCAAACCTCCCCTCCTCGGAGGAACTCATGAAGCTCGACAACTTCCTGTGCTTTGCGATCTACTCCGCAAATCACGCCTTCACGCGTGTCTACAAGCCGCTCCTCGACGAGCTCGACCTGACCTACCCGCAATACCTCGTAATGGTGGCTCTTTGGGAAAAGGACGACCAGACCGTCGGCAGTCTGGGCGAGAAGCTGTTCCTGGAGTCGAGCACCCTCACTCCCATGCTGAAGCGGCTGGAAGCCATGGGCCACATTTTGCGGACCCGCGACAAGGCCGATGAGCGGCAAGTGCGCGTGCAACTGACCGAGACCGGCCGCGCTCTCCGGGAAAAAGCAAGCCGCGTCCCGATCGGCATTGCCGATGCAACGGGGATGGAGCCGGCAGAGGTCGCCCGACTGAAACAAGAGATCGCGGCTCTCCGGGCATCGCTGCTGCGATAAAGTGCATCATTGGCCGCCTGATCGGCCGGCCGTGCTTGGACGTATGCTTGGCTGCGCCGCGCGCCGGCCGGTCGACCATCCGACTCGTTTGAGCCGACAGAACCGTTTCCACTTAACCCTGAAGCGCTCTAGATTCTTCTGATCGTTTGATTTGCTCTTTTGAAGCAATCTCGCCGGCTTCAAACAGCAGAAGGCCCGGCGTTTGCCGCCGGGCCTTCCAGATTGCCTGTGAAAAAGAACTATTCGTTCTGGAAGTAGCTGAACTTGCCGTCGTCACCCTTCTTCCAGGTGTACATGACGTAGTCCGGGCGGGTGATGTCGCCCTTTTCGTCAAAGCCGAGCTCGCCGATCGCCGTCTTGAACGGGCCCTTGGCCTTGATGGCTTCGGCGACCGCCTGCGGATCGGTGTTGCCGGCAGCCTTGGCGCCTTCTGCGATCACCTGAAGGGCCGCATAGGCATAGAGCGTGTAGGCTTCAGGCTCGAAGCCGGCGGCGCGGAACTTCTCGACCAGGTCCTTGGCGGCCGGGCTCTTGCGCGGGTCCGGTGCGAAGGTCATCAGCGTGCCGTCGACCGCATCGCCGGCAATCGAGGCCAGTTCGTTCGAGACGATGCCGGCGCCCGACATCATCGTCGCTTTCAGGCCCTGGTCCTTCATCTGACGCATGATCAGGCCGGCTTCCGTGTGCAGACCGCCGTAATAGACGATCGAGACACCAGCCTGCTTCATCTTTGCGATAAGCGCTGAGAAGTCCTTGTCGCCGGTGTTGATGCCTTCATAAAGCGCCTCGGTGACGCCGGCCTCGTTCATCGACTTCTTGGTTTCATCGGCAAGGCCCTGACCATAAGGGGTCTTGTCGTGAATGACGGCCACTTTCGCGTCCTTGAAATTGGCCGCGATATAGGCGCCCGCAACGGCGCCCTGCTGGTCGTCACGGCCGCAGGTGCGGAAGGTGTTCCACAAGCCGCGTTCGGTGAACTGCGGGTTGGTGGAGGCCGGCGTGACCTGCAGGATGCCGTTTTCCGCATAGATTTCCGATGCGGGAATCGAGACGCCCGAGTTGAAGTGACCAACGACGAATTTCACGCCATCGGCCACGAATTTCTGGGCGACGGAAACACCCTGCTTGGGATCCGAAACGTCGTCGCCGAGTACGACCTTGATCTGTTCCCCATTGATGCCGCCTGCAGCATTGATGTCCTCGGCCGCCTGTTCCGCACCTTTCTGGAGCTGCGCGCCGAAGGCGGCGTTCGGACCAGTCAACGGGCCACCGACACCGACCAGGATGTCAGCCCACGCGGTGCCGCTGAAGGCGACCATTGCTGTCAGCGCAACGGCCGACAGAAGAGACTTTTTCATCTTGTTACTCCCAATTATTCGAGCGGGTCTCGTTTCAAAAGCCTGCGCAATGCCCACCATCATTGCGCCGGTGTTCTTTCGCACCGGCCGCGCGGACCGGCACGCGCTGTTCCCTTATTTTGCCTTCCAGGAGAAAGGCGAGGTTTTTTCATAAAGCCAATAGTACATGCTAGCCATTTGCTTGGTCCGATAGTAACGGAAACCAGCAGTAGCAAACAACAAAAGCACGAGCGTGTCCACGATATAGTATTGCAGGCTGAACATCGTTCCGTTGAAGAGCGCATGATGGATGAAGCGGATGCCCCAGCCCAACAGTGCGACATAAATCGCGAGCCGCGGAACGCCACCCCAACTTTCCGCGACGCTCTTGCCGGTCCGCCACGCAGTCCAGCCCCCGAGAACGCAGGTGATGAAAAAAAACTGCCAGATCGAGGCTTCTTCGTAGAGAATTCCCTGCATCTCACTTAACTCCAGACGCGGCGGATCAATGGCGGCCGCCTTCGAGATAGGCCGCGCGAACCTCCGGATTGGCCAGGAGGTCCTTGCCCGACCCGCTCATCGTCACACGGCCGTTGACCATTACATAGCCTCGATCGGAGAGCTTGAGCGCTCCGAAGGCGTTCTGTTCGACGAGGAACACGGTGAGCCCCTCGTTCTTGTTGAGCAACTTGATCGCTTCGAAGATGCCTTTGACGATCAGCGGCGCAAGCCCGAGCGACGGCTCGTCGAGCAGCAGGAGCTTCGGGCGGGCCATCAGCGCACGGCCGATCGACAGCATCTGCTGCTCGCCTCCCGAAAGCGTGCCCCCACGCTGCGCCTGCCGCTCCTTGAGTCGCGGGAAAAGCGTGAAGACCTTTTCCACGTCTTCCTTGAAGTGCTTCAGATTGTCGAGGCTCGCACCCATCTGGAGGTTTTCGAGCACCGTCATGCGTGGGAAAATCCGGCGCCCTTCCGGCGACTGGGCAATCCTGAGACGCGCAATCTCATGCGTGGGCAGACGCGTGATGTCCTGGCCGTCGAAGTGGACCGAGCCGGTGCGCGCCTGCGGGCTGCCGCAGATCGTCATCATGAGCGTCGATTTCCCGGCGCCGTTGGCGCCGATCAGCGCAACGATCTCACCGCGATGGACCTCCATGTCGACGCCGTTCAGGGCGCGGATATTACCGTAATAGGTCTCGACGCTTCTCACATGCAGCAGGGGCGCAGTCATTGTCCGGGCCCCCCATGTTCGCCTTCGATTTCCTCGATCTCTCCGATCACCTCTTCAACCTCTTCATCCTCGACACCCAGATAGGCCGCAATGACCCTTGGATCGTTCTTCACGAAGTCCGGGTTGCCGTCGGAAATCTTCTGACCGTATTCGAGCACGACGACGTGATCGGATATTTCCATCACCACGGACATATCGTGCTCGATCAACAGGATGGAGGTGCCGGTATCGCGGCGGATCTCCTGCAGCAGTGCGTTGAGGGCGAGCGACTCGCGCGGATTGAGACCGGCCGCGGGCTCGTCCAGGCAGAGAAGCTCCGGCCCGGTACACATTGCGCGGGCGATTTCCAGCCGCCGCTGAGCGCCATAGGGCAGGTCGCCGGCCGGATCGTCGGCGCGCTCCGTCAGCGATGCCTTTTCGAGCCAGTGCCTGGCGAGTTCGATCGATTCCCTGGATGCCTCGCGATAGGCGGGGAAGCCGAACAGGCCGAGAATGGTATAGCCGGATGCCCGCATCAGCTTGTTGTGCTGGGCAACGAGCAGGTTTTCGAGCACCGTCAGGCCCGAGAACATGCGTATGTTCTGGAAGGTCCGGGCCACCTTGGCCTTTTTGGTGATTTCGAAATCCGGCAGCCGTTCCAGAAGGAATTCGGCGCCCGACTTCTGCCGCATGGTGATCATGCCCATCGTCGGTTTGTAGAAACCGGTGATGCAGTTGAACACCGTCGTCTTGCCCGCTCCATTCGGGCCGATCAGCGCCGTGATCTCGCCGCGCTCCGCCTCGAAGGAGAAGTCGTTGATGGCCATGAGACCACCGAAGCGCATCGACAGGCGCTCAACCTTGAGGATGGGGTCTTTTGTCATTGTGTCGGTCCCAAAGGCCATCAGCCGTGCCCCTCTTTGGTGAAGCTGCCGGAGATTGCCCTGCGTTCGCGCAGGAACGCGGTCGGCTCGCGTGATCCGACGAAGCCGCGCGGCTTCCAGACCATGACGACGACCATGGCGAGGCCGAAGATCAGCATGCGATAGAGTTCCGGCGTGAAGGCCGGTCCGAAGATCATCTTGAGGAAGGTCAGTTCACGCAGGATTTCCGTGCCGCCGATCATGACGACGGCGGCAATGGCGATACCCGTCAGCGAGCCCATGCCGCCGAGAACCACGATAGCGAGGATGACGGCGGATTCCAGAAAGACGAAGGATTCCGGCGAGACGAAGCCCTGGCGCACGGCGAAGAAAGAGCCGGCAAAGCCGCCGAACATCGCCCCCGTCGCAAACGCCGTCAGCTTGGTGGTGACGGTGTTGATACCGAGGGACCGGCAGGCGATCTCGTCCTCCCGCAACGCCTCCCAGGCGCGGCCGATCGGCATCCGGCGCAACCGGATCGTGACGAAAGCCGTCAGCATGGCGAGACCGAGGATCAGATAGAACAGGAAGATCTTGTAATAGGCCGAGGATATCGGCAGTCCCATCATTGCCGCGAAGCCGTCCTTCGTGGCATCGAACTTGATACCGAAAAGCGTCGCCTTGGCGATGCCGGAAACGCCGAACGTGCCTTTGGTGACCTCTGTCCAATTGATCAGCACGAGGCGGATGATCTCACCGAAAGCGAGCGTGACGATCGCGAGGTAATCGCCCCTGAGGCGCAGCACCGGAAAGCCGAGGATGACCCCCCAGCAGGCGGCGAGAAGGCCGGCGATCGGCAGCAGCACCCAGAAGGACAGGCCGAAATAGCTGGAGAGCAGCGCGTAGGAATAGGCGCCGACGGCATAGAAGGCCACATAGCCGAGATCGAGCAGACCTGCGAGACCGACGACGATGTTGAGGCCCCAGGCAAGCATCACGTAGATGAGGATCTGAATGCCGAAATTGTCGACCCATTTCAGCGATCCCTGGACGCCCACGAGCGCGACGATCACCGGTGGGTAGAACAGCAGCAGGACGACCGCAATCTTCGACCAGTTGCGGCTGAAGAAAGTCTCCTCCTTCACCACATCCGGCGCGGCCGCCTTTGCCCCCTTGCGTTGCGCCAGCCGCGGCTGGACATAGGCGACCATGAGGAAGCGGCCGACCATGGCGATGGCCACGAAGGCCGCGAGCAGGCCCCAGCGCTGGGTGAGAATGAGCTCGTTGCGGATGTTCTGGTCGGTCTTGAGGCCGACGAAGAGGACGAACATTCCGAGCGTGATGAGGCCCGCAAAGACAGCCTCGCGGAGCGCCCGCGCCGTCAGTTCACTGCCGGCGCTTGCGGTTGTGGATGCAACATTTGCCATGGAACTATACCTTCTCGACTTCCGGTCGTCCGAGAATACCCGACGGCTTGAAGATCAGGACGATCGCGAGAATCGAGAAAGTCGCGACATCCTTGTAGTCGATGGTGAAATAGGCGGACCATAGCGACTCGATGAGGCCGATCAGCAACCCGCCGAGCACGGCGCCGGGCAGCGAGCCGATCCCGCCGAGAACGGCAGCCGTAAACGCCTTGACTCCCGGAGCGAAACCGTCCGTGAACACGACCACGCCGTAATACATCAGGTACATCGTCCCGGCGACGGCGGCGAGTGCGGCTCCCATGATGAAGGTCACCGAAATCGTGCGGTCGACATCGACACCGAGCAACGCCGCCATCTTGCGGTCCTGCTCGGTCGCACGCTGGGCTCGGCCGAGCGGAGTTCGGTTGACGATGTACCAGAAGACCGAAAGCAGGATTGCCGTGATAACGACGATGATGATCTGCTTCAGAGAAACCGAGATGCCGAACAGGTCATAGACCGAGGAGACCAGCGGCGGGATCGGCTTGTTTCGCGGACCCTGCGTCACCTGGATGAAGTTCGACAGCACGATCGACATGCCGATCGCGGTGATCAGCGGCGCCAGACGGAAGGAACCGCGAAGCGGGCGATAGGCCACGCGCTCGATGGTCCAGTTCCAAAGCGCAGCCGTCAGCATGCCGACGACCATCATGATCAAAAGCGCCAGTACAACCGGCACGCCGGCAATGAATGTCGTGAGAAGCAAGAAGACAATCAATGCGGCAAAGCCGCCAAGCATGAAAATATCGCCGTGGGCGAAGTTGATCATGCCGATGATGCCGTAGACCATGGTATAACCGATCGCGATCATACCATAAATAGACCCAAGCGTCAGCCCGTTGACGAGCTGCTGGACAAAATACTCCATCAATCTTCCCCTGGACCGGATCCTGTCGGTCCGATCTCTTGTTTTTTAATACTCGTTTTCGAGCATGCTCTAAGCCCGATTTCATACCGCTTTCAAATGAAAATGAAAGCTAAAAAATGCGCCACCGCCAAATTGTTCCGCGATAAAATCGATTTGATGCTTTTGGAGCCAGAAAAATGAAAAATTCAGCAGCATTCGCTTGCGGAATAACCAACTTCGGCAGCAAAGGCCGGTAAACCGCAAGGAAGTGAGGTCCCGTTACTATGGGCGGAACGGCGGAAATGAACCTACGGCAATTCAAAGTGCTACAGTGGCCGTTGCCCGTCTGATAAGAGGCGAAGCGCTCCGATGCGAATCGCCCCCGGCGGCAAGAACAGGAAGCAATGCTGGACATACTGGAGACATCGGCGCTCGCTGCCGGACAAGCCATCCTGGAAATTTACCGTGCCGGTCCGGCTGTCACCTACAAGGCTGACGCCTCGCCCGTGACCGATGCGGACCACCGCGCCGAGCGGATCATCCTTGCCGATCTGGCGGCCGCCTTCCCGGATATACCGGTCGTCGCGGAGGAGGAGGTCGCCGCAGGCCACGTTCCCGATATCGCCGGAAAGCGGTTCTTCCTCGTCGACCCGCTTGACGGCACGAAGGAATTTGTCGAACGCAACAGCCATTTCACGGTCAATATCGGCCTCATAGAAAACGGCGCACCCGTCGCCGGCGTCGTTTATGCACCGGCTCTCGGCCTCATCTATTCGGCAGCCGCAGGCATGGCGAAGAAGGCCGTGGCCGAGGATGGACAGGTTGCGGGCGAATGGACCACCATCGGCTGCCGCCGCTGCGGCGACCGGCCGATGGCGCTTACCAGCCGCTGGCACAACAGCCCCGAGACGATTTCCTTCCTCACCGACCAGGGCATCAGCGATCATGAGGCCGTCGGCTCTTCGCTGAAATTTTGCCTGCTAGCGGAAGGCATTGCCGACATCTATCCGCGCTTCAGCCGGACGATGGAGTGGGACACCGCGGCAGGCGACGCGATCCTGAGGGCCGCAGGCGGCGAAACACTGACCATGGCGGGCGATCCGCTTGGCTACGGCAAGCGCAATCAATCGGATGACAGCGACTTCGCCAATCCCTGGTTCATCTCGCGCGGCAGGGTGTGACCCGTAACCGCGGTCACAGGTCTGTTGACGTGATGGCCGCGGCGATGAGGCTGCCGAGCGTTCCCTCGCTGAAGGGCTTGTCGATCCTCGGGATATCGCGAAGATGGCTCGGCAGCGCCAGCAGCTCCCCGTAGCCGCTGGTGAAGCCGAAGCTGATGCCCCGTGCCATCAGTGCATCGGCAACGGCAAAGCTCGTGTCATCCCCCAGGTTGATGTCGAGAATTGCGAAATCGAACGTGTGATCGGCAATGAGTTCCATCGCCTTCGACCTGGTGGTGGCAACGTAAACGCTCGTCACCCCGAGGGCGACGAGCATCTCCTCCATGTCCAGGGCGATAAGGAAATTATCCTCGAGGACGAGCACTGATTTGATGGCCGGCGGAACCTGACTGACTGGCATTGTATCTGCATCCTCGGTCTCCTCGATCTTCGAGACCTCAAAGAAGCGGCTAATAGAACACCCGGCAGGCCGTGCGCATTTAAAAAAGACATGTTGTACGTAATTCGGCGCGTGACAATTCCCATCAAATCAGCGGCCGCCTCGGCTCGCTAAATCCCTCCCAGCCTGCAAGCGCAAGCAAGCCGTCGATGTCATGGACGTCGCAGCCCTTCTCGGCCCAGCGCAGGAGGCCTCTGGCAGCCAGCTTCTTCAGCGTCTTGTTGGTGTGAACGATCGAGAGGCCGAGCGTGTCGGCAACATGTTGTTGCGTGACGGGAATAACGCTCCAGCCGCTGCGGAAGAGTCCCAGCGTGGCGGCCCTCTGATAAAGAAAGGCGATGAGGTAGGCTGCCCGCTCCAGAGCGGAGCGGCGGCCGATGCTCAGCAGATTCTCGTCCAGCATCCGCTCCTCGCGCGCTGCGATCCAGGTCAGGTCATAGGCGAGGTCAGGGTGCTCTCTGTAAAGTTCTGCGAGCCTGTCGCGCTGGAAGACACAGAGCACGACCGGCGAAAGCGCCTCGATCGAATGCTGCATCTCGCCCATGAGAGTGCCTTGCAGCCCGACGATATCGCCCGGCATCACGTAGTTAAGGATCTGCCTCCGGCCGTCATCGAGCATCTTGTAGCGAAAGCCCCATCCTGAAAGTACGGTGAACAGATGGTCGCTTTGCTCTCCCTCAGCGAGTATCGTCGCGCTCGCATCGAAGACGAGCTCGCCGATCTTGAAGTGGGAGACGAATGCAAGTTCTTCCGCCTTGAAGGGACGGAACAGCGGAAGCGGGCGCAAGGGACAGTCCCTGCAGGGCGTGCCTTTGGTGAATTTTCCTTCGGTTATCATGAAGTATCTCGAGGCCCGGCGGACCGGAGCGGATGGGGGCGGACTTCACAAGGTAGCATGGCGCAAAAGAACGACAAGGTCGAAGACGAAAGCTGGTGATCACCGCCTCGCATCATGGACTTGCCCTCGGCCAGACCCTATGTCTGCCTCTACCGGGTGCGCTTTCCGCCCGCATCCCCGCTCTGGCATATTGGAATCGATCAGGTCCGGGACTTAGGCTGAACCGACCTGAATTCATGAACGTGATCTAGCAGGATTGAAGCCCATGTTGTCCTACTCCGCTATCGCCAAGAACAACGTCGCCGTCGTGACCGGCGCTGCTTCGGGCATCGGCCTTGCCTCGGCGCTTCGCTTCGCCAGCCTTGGAATGAAGGTCGTGCTCGCGGACCTTGGCGGCGAGAAGCTGCAGGAAGCGGCGGCCGAGGTGGCGAAAGCGGCTCCGGGCGGTTCCGGCGATGTCGCCGCGATCGGGACCGACGTGTCGCAGGCGGACGACCTCGTGGCCCTGGCGCGCGCGACGCGCGAGCGCTTCGGCCACGTCCATGTTCTGATGAACAATGCCGGCGTTCAGCCAGGCAGTTCCCTCTTCGGCCCGCTCGAAAATTGGGAAGCGGTGATCGGCGTCAATCTCTGGGGGGTCATCAACGGTTCGCGCATCTTTGCCCCGGCGATGATTGCCCACGGGCAGCCGGCGCTCATCATCAATACGGGTTCGAAACAGGGCATCACCACGCCGCCCGGCGATCCCGCCTACAACCTTTCGAAAGCGGGCGTGAAGGTCTTCACCGAGGCGCTCCAGCACGAACTGCGCAATACCGAGGACTGCAAGGTCAATGCGCATCTGCTGATCCCCGGTTTCGTCTACACGTCCCTCACCGCGCAAGGGCGCACGGAAAAGCCGGCCGGCGCCTGGACGCCGGAACAGACGGTGGACTTCATGATGGAGAGCCTTGCCCGCGGCGACTTCTATATCCTTTGCCCCGACAACGAGGTCTCGCGTCCGACGGATGAAAAGCGCATCCTTTGGACAGCGGGAGACATCGTCGAGAACCGGCCGCCGCTTTCACGCTGGCACCCGGACTACGGCGAGGCCTTTCAGTCGTTTCTCGCCGGTACGGCAGGGAGGAGCAAACCGTGACGAGCGGCATTCATCACATCACCCTGATCGCCCGCAAGGTACAGGCCAATGTCGATTTCTATATCGGCTTCCTGGGCCTGCATCTGGTTAAGCGGACCGGCGGCTACGAAGATCCCAATCAGTTGCATCTCTTCTACGGAGACGCCACGGGCTCCCCGGGCTCTCTCGTGAGTTTCCTGGTCTGGGAGGACGGCTCCCCGGGCCGGGTCGGTCATGGCCAGCCGAGCGAGATCGCCTTCGCCATTCCGCCCGACAGCATCGGCTACTGGATGACGCGAGCGCTGAAGTTCAACATCCAGGCGACCGGCCCAGCGCAGGAATTCGGCGAACCGGTCCTGCGTCTGAAGGATCCGGACGGCGTTATCGTCAAGCTGGTGGGAACGAACGCGCTTGCGGAGCCTGCGCCCTGGGCAGGCCGCGACATACCCGAAACGGACTCCATCCGACGCTTACGCGGCGCAACGGTGCTCACGGAAAAACCCAAGGACACGGCGCATTTCCTTCAAAACCACTTCGGCTACACCGAGACGGGAGCGACGGAGAGCATCCGTCGCCTCACCTCCTCGTCCGGGGACGTGATCGATGTCCGCGACGCCGGCGGCTTCTGGAGTGCCGCCCCTGGTACTGGCACGATCGACCACATCGCCTTCCGCGCCCCGGATGAGGCGACCGTGCTTGCGGTGAGAGCCGATCTCGAGCAGGAGCGCGCCGGCGCCACCAATGCGCATGACCGCAAATACTTCTTCTCGCTCTATGTGCGTGAGCCTGGCGGCGCTCTCTGCGAACTTGCTACGGACGGGCCCGGCTTTACCGTCGACGAAGCTCCGGATGCTCTTGGCACGACGCTGTTCCTGCCCCCGCATCTGGCGAGCGACCCCACGGCAACGCTGGTCAGGCTGCCGCAATTTGCGCTCCCCGGCGAACCCAGGGTGCCGCAGCGCGACCTTCCCTTCGTCCATCGGTTCCACCGCCCGGAGAAGGCGAACGACCGCACCTTCGTGCTGCTGCACGGCAGCGGCGGCAACGAAATCGATATGCTGCCCTTCGGACATCAGCTCGATCCGCATGCGACTCTCCTGGGCGTGCGCGGCCGCAGCACCGAAGAAGGCTTCCCGCGCTGGTTCCGGCGCTTTTCGATGACGAAATTCGACCAGCAGGATATTCGCTCAGAAGCGGAAGCCTTTGCCGCCTTCGTCGAGGGCGCGCGCGAGAGCTACGGCCTCGATCCGGAGAAGACCGTATTCATCGGCTACTCGAACGGTGCCAACCTGCTCGCCGCCGTACTGCTACTCCAACCCGGCATTGTCAGGAACGCAGTGCTGATGCGCGCAATGGCGGCGCTCGAAAGGGCGCCGGAAGCGGACCTCGCCGGCACAAGAGTGCTGATGCTCACCGGCAAGGACGATCCCTACGGCAAACACGCACCGGAACTGAAGACCGCGCTTAGGGCCAGCGGCGCAGATTTTCAGGATATCGATCTCGATATCGGTCACGGGATCGGCGTCGAAGACATCGCCGTCATCCGGCCCTGGCTCACGGAATCCGGCCTTTGAGCGTCAGGCCTTCGCGGCGATGTGATCGGCGAAGGCCTGGACGAAGCCGCGCAGCCTGTCGCGGGTCTGCTCATCCTTCAGCTGTCCGGCGTCGTCGAACAGTGTGGCGGCTTTCGGCACCATCAGCCGCTTGCCCGACCACATTTCGGCGCCGAGTGTCCGCATCACCGACAGCCAGGCGTTTTGGCTGAGAATGGTTCCGAAGCTGCCGGAAGAGGCGCCGGCGAGCGCGAACGGCCGACCGCCGAAGACCTTCTTTATGTCGGCCGGCGGGCGGCTCAACCAGTCGATCGCATTCTTGAAAACGCCCGGGACCGAATTGTTGTATTCCGGCGTGAAGAGGATCACTCCATCCGCCGCGACGATCTTCTGCTTCAGCGCCTCCGCAGCGGCTGGAACGCCGCTTTCGGCCTCCACGTCTCCGTCGTATAGCGGAATGCCATGCAAGGTCGCGATCTCGAAGTCGACCCCGTCCGGCGCGACGGTTTGCGCGGCTTTGAGCAAAGCGGTGTTGAAGGAGGCCTTTCGCAGACTGCCCGATATGCCGAGAAGCTTGGTCATGAACGACAATTTCCTTTCGCTGGCGCGATGCCGCGCACATCCCGCGTCAGCCAAAAAACTAGCGGGCCCGCGGCGAAAGGAAAGCCGAAATCGCTTCCGGCTCTCCATGTCTCGGCCCGACGAGAGCAGCAGCCGTTACTCCAGAGGCTTTAATTTCGCCTCGATCTGCGCCCGCTTTGGCTCGAGGAAGGGCGGCAGCGACAGGCTTTCGCCGAGCGTATCCATCGGCTCGTCGACGGCAAAGCCGGGTCCATCGGTGGCGATCTCGAAAAGGATCCCGTTCGGTTCGCGAAAGTAGAGCGAACGGAAGTAGAAGCGCTCGACTTCGCCGCTCGAGGGCAGGCGGAACTCGCCGAGCCGCTCCGTCCACCGATGCAGAGTTTCCACATCCGGCGCCCGGAAAGCGACGTGGTGGACGGCGCCCGCCCCCTGGCGCGCAGCCGGCAGATCGGGCTGGACCGCCACATGCAGTTCGGCCGCCGGCCCGCCCTCGCCCATCGAGAATACATGCACCTCTCCGACACCATCGGGCGACGGATAGCTCCGCAGTTCGGCCATGTTCATGACACGCGTCAGCACGAGCGCGGTGTTGCTGATGTCCGGTACGCTGATGGTGATCGGCCCAAGGCCCTTGATCTGGTGCTCGGACGGAACCGGGCTCCTTTCCCAAGGGTGGGACGGCGCCAATCCACCGTCGTCGACGAGCCGGAAGCGCTGGCCCTCGCCGTCCTCGAAGTCGAGGGAGATACGGCCGTCGATTTCGGCGACCTCGCCGGAAGCGACCTTCAACTCATCGAAACGGCGCTTCCACCATCTAACGGTTTCGGCGCTGCCGACCCGAAGCCCGGTTCGCGAGATACTATGGGTGCCGCGTCCTTCGGGCCCGACCGGCCAGTCGAAAAAGGTCAGGTCCGTGCCGGGGGTCGCCTGCCCGTCGGCATAGAAGAGATGATAGGCACTTGTGTCGTCCTGGTTGACAGTCTTCTTGACCAGGCGGAGACCCAGCGTCCCCGTGTAGAAGCGCAGGTTCTCCGGCGCATTGGCGGTTATTGCGGTCAGATGGTGGATACCAGTCAGCTGCAAGCTCATGATTGCCTCCTAATCGTGATGCTGCAGCGCCTTTTGCGTCAGATGCGCGGCGCTGCATGGCGGGCATTTCCGTTGAGCGCAATATCGATCCGGCCGAGCGTTTCCAAAAGAGGGACGACGCGAACGGATCGTTCTCCGATTGAGAACGATCCGCCAGATCAGCCGCGTTTCAAGTCGATGAGATAAGTATTCTCCGCCCGCGAAATGGCAAATGCCTGCGGTTCGATTTCGGCGAAGATCAGGGTTTCATCCGCGGAACCGGCCTTTGCCAGTGCCTGCCCATCCGGTGACGCGATCAGCGACAGTCCCGCAAAGGAAAACATGTCGTCCGAACCGCAATGATTGACATAGGCGACGAAGACCTGGTTCTCGAAGGCCCGCGTCCGGATCATATGATCAGTGATGAAAGTGCCGGACCAGCCGGCCGGGAGGGCGGTCGGGACCAGCACCGCATCGGCACCCGCAAGCGCCAGACGACGGACGTTTTCGGGGAATTCTACATCGTAGCAGATCAGCATGCCGCAAGTGACGCCACGATGTTTGAACAGGCGCGTCGAGGGCTCCGCGGGCGTGAAGAGCGAGCGTTCGTAATCGCCGTAGAGATGCGACTTCCGATAGACAACCGGCGTGGCATCGCCGTCGACATGGACGGCGCTGTTGTAGATGGCGTCTCCGCCCTGCTCTGCGAATCCGGCAATGATGGCGATGCCGGTTTGCAGCGAGATGCGCCCCAATTCTCGAACGATCCGACCATCCGCCGGCTCCGCGAGCCCGCGGATCACCTCCCCCGCACCGTAGCCGGTGATCGCGAGTTCGGGTGCGATGAGCAGGGTCGCATCCTTGCCGGAAGCCCCGATCGCCGCCCGCTCGATGTGGGCAAGATTGGCGGCGACGTCGCCGCCAATGCTCTTCATCTGCAGGGCAGCGAGCTTCATCATTTTCCGTCCGACGACATGGCGCCGAGCAGCTTCGGCAGGTCTCCGAAGCGGGCGACGAGGCTGAAGATGACCGCGGCCGTCGTAACGAAGAGGATCGTCACGGAGGCCATGGTGGGCGTATAGCCGTAGCGAAGCGCGTTGAAGATCTTGATCGGCAGCGTCTCCATCGTGAAGCCGACGGTCATGTAGGCGACGATATATTCGTTGAGAGAGAGCACGAAGGCGAAGGCATAGCCCGAAACGATATAGGGCAGGATCAACGGCAGAACGACGGTGCGGAAAACCGTGCGGTCGTCCGCGCCCATCGTCGAGGCCGCCTCGACCAGCGAGCGATCGATCGCGGTGAAGCCGAGCGACAGCGTCACCAGCGGCAGCGTCACGAAGAAGATCGCGTGGCTGACGACGGCGGTCCAGGGCTGGCCGTAAAAGCCGGCCGTCGCCCAGAAGGTGAGCAGGCCGAGCGCCGTGATGACCGGCGGCAGCGTGAAGGGCGCGACCCCCAGAAGCTGGAAGATGTTCGCCCATGGCGCGACGCGCCGCCACAGGAACCACGCAAGCGGCAGCGCGATCGCGACCGCAAGTGCGGCGGAAAGGAGCGCCAGCGTCACCGAGGCGACAAGCGCGCTGCGCCATTCGGGGTTCAGGAAGATTTCCCCGTACCAGGATGTGGAGAAACCCTGCGGCGGAAAAGCGAGCGTCTGCTTGGCGTTGACCGAGACGCCGGCGACGACGATCAGCGGCAAAGCGAGAAAGAGCCCGATCAGGAAGAAGTAGACCTTGCGGAAAAAGGTGCTCATGCCGCCTCTCCCTTCCGTCCTGCGATGACCGTTAGCGCCACCAGCCCAAGCGTCACCAGGACGAGAAACACCGCCATCGCCGCGGCGAAGGGCATGTTGGACTGATAGATGGCCTGATCGGTGATGAGCACCGAAAGCGTCCAGTGCTGCGGCCGGCCGAGAAGTTGCGGCAGGAGATAGGAGCCGAGCGCGAAGATGAAGACCATGATCAGCGTCGCGGTGATCGTGTTCCTCAGCGCCGGTACGACGACGGTGAAGAAGGCTCTGAGCGGCGAGGCACCGAGCGTGCGGGCGGCTTCCGTCAGCGTCGGGTCGAGGCGCACGAGCGCGGGGAAAAGCACGAGCACGGTATAGGGGAAGGCCTGATAGACCATGCCGGTCAGCACAGCGGCGAAACTCGGCGTGAGCGCCTTCGCCTCACCCATGAGCCCGAGCGCCACGAGGATGTTGGTGATGCCGGCCGTGCGCGAGAAAAGGGTGGACCAGGCAAAACCGATGATGACTTCGGAGAGAGAAAGCACGGAGAGCAGAGCGACGAGCCACACGACCTGCACCCGGCGCGCCATACGCGTAAGCAGATAGGTAAAGGGCAGCGCCAAGACGACGCAGCACGCGGCGACCGCGATCGCCAGCATCAGGGAAAAGCCGAGCACGCCGCCGAAGAAGCCTGAGAGGAAGCGGGCATAATTGTCGTAAACGAAGGCCGGCGTATAGAAGCCGCCCTGCTGGCGCTGAAAGAAACTGACTGCGATCATCGTGCCGAAGGGCACCACGAAGAAGATCGTCAGCATCCCCGCGGGGAAGAGGATCGGCAGGTAGTCGCCGAGGGTCCGGGGCGGTTCGCGTCTCATCTGGCGAGCACCACGCAGACATCGGGTGTGAGAGCGACGCCGACCTGTTGGCCGACCGTCACCTGCGGCCTGGCTCGCGGCGTCGAGACCGCAACGATCTGTCGGCCGGCGACATCGACGAATGTCTCGATCGTGCCCCCGAGGTCGCGCACGAAGGTCACCGTGCCGGAAAGCGCTCCGGCACCCGGCGCGGTCAGACGCACCTCTTCCGGGCGGACCGAAAGCATCGCCTTCGCTGCAGCCGGCGGCAACTGCAGGCCAGGCACCGGCTGACCGAGCACCGTCACGCGGCCCGAAGTGTCCGCCTCCGCTTCGATCAGATTGGTCTGACCGATGAAGTCGGCGACGAAGCTGTCGGCGGGCCGGCGGTAGATCTCGATCGGCGAGGCAGCCTGCCGGATCTCGCCGCCGTTCATGACCACGACCGTATCGGCCATGGTCATCGCCTCGCGCTGGTCGTGGGTGACGACGATGGTGGTGATGCCGAGCCTTTGCTGCAATTGTCTGAGCTCGACCTGCATCGCCTCGCGCAGCTTGGCATCGAGCGCCGACAGGGGTTCGTCGAGCAGGAAGAGCTTCGGCGAGATAGCCAGCGCCCGGGCTATGGCCACGCGCTGGCGCTGGCCGCCTGAGAGCTTCGAGACCGGCCGGTCAGCATAGCCTGACAGGTGGATCATCGAAAGCAACTCGTCGACGCGTTTCTTCTGGTCTTCCTTCGGTGCGCTGCGGATGCGCAGCGGATAAGCGATGTTCTCGCCGACGGTCAGATGGGGGAACAACGCCAGCGACTGGAACACCATGCCGAGATTGCGCTTATGCGTCGGAACCCGGGTGATGTCCTCGCCGTCGAGCCCTATGGAGCCCGAGGTCGGCAGGTCCAGACCTGCGATCATGCGCAGGAGCGTGGTCTTGCCGCAGCCCGACGGCCCGAGCATGCACACGAATGTGCCGTGCGGCACCGTCAGGTCGACATCGTTGACGGCCGTGAACGACCCGAATTCCTTGACGACGTTTTGAAGGGCAAGTCCCGACATATGTTCCCCGTTTCGCGCGTCATACGCGGATGTCACCGGCCACGTCAGACGCGCTGCCTCGGCGACATTTTGAAAAATTCAACATCAGCTTATCCCTAAACCGCTTCCGGTTTAAGGTCCGTGCAATTCGCTGCGCCGCCCCGGGATACCGAGGCGGCGGCTCGTGGCCGGCCTCAGCCGACGATCAGTTCCGTCCACTTCTGGTTCAGCCAATCCGACTTCGTCTGGTAGAGATCGTAGCGCGGAACGATCGGCTCGATGTCCGAGGAGACGGCAGCGAATTCCTTATCCGTCAGATCGGTGGACTCGCGTTTGACCGTCGGCGAGGTGCCGACCTTGCGCGAGAGCGTCGCCTGAACCGCAGGCTGGCACATGTAATCGATGAAGATGTGGGCTTCCTCGACCTTCTGCGACGCGCGCGAAAGCGCCCAGCAGCCGGAATCCTGGATGCCGCCCTCCTTCGGGAAGGTGGAACGCACCGGATGACCATCGGCCGCGGCGAGCCCGGTCACGTCGTGATAATATTGCCCCATCGGGATTTCGCCCGACTTCAGCGCCTGTTCGAACTGCGCTTCGTCGCGGTACCAGAGACGGACGTTCGGCTTCACTTCGGCGAGCTTCTCGAAGGTCTTGAGGATCCCCTCCTCCGTGTCGAGCGCATTGGTGCCACCCATGAAGGTCTTGGCTGTCACTTCGAGCAGGAAGGAGTTGGAGACCAGCGCCAGGAGGCCGAGCTTGTCGGCATTTGCCGGATCCCAGAAGGCCTGCCACGAGGTCGGCGCCTCCTTGTAGACGTCGGTGTTGGTCACCAGCGTGATGTACCAGGAAACGGCGCCGATGCCGGCGATGCGGCCGTCCGGATATTTGTTGACGAAGCGGTCGAGCAGGTTCGAGCCGTTCTGGATCTTCGTCATATCGATCGGCGTCCAGAGGTCGGTCGCCTGCCCTTTGAGCATCGCCACCTGAGACATCATGGAAACGTCGGCGGGCGCCTGGCCGGCGCGGGCGGCCTGTTCGAGCTGGACGAGCCATGCCTCGCCGGTGGGCTCGGCGACGGATTCGATCGCGATGCCGGTTGCCTTGGTGAATTCGGGGAAGATGTTCTTGTCGAAGGAGTCCTTGAAGTAGCCGCCATAGACGCCGACCTTCAGCGACTTGTCCTGCGCCCTCAGCACCGCCGGCATCGCCAGCATCGACGCGCCGGCAAGCCCCGCACCGAGCAGCGTGCGGCGCTTGATGGAATTGATGATCATCGCATGTCTCCTTTGTTTTTTGGCGGCTTGCGCCGCGTTCCCTTGTTCTAGTTGATTCGCTGCGCCCTTTGTCCCCGCTGCGCGTCAGCGAGGAGAGTGATTTGGCACCAGATTATCGTGATCCGCTCGTGCCCGCCATGCGCATCGATTTCGCATCGTTCATCCGCGCATCAGCCCTTGCCGGCAACGGCCGGACTGAAGATCATCAGGCTCAGGATCTCGAAGAGCACCTGGGCGCCCGCATGGGCTGTATTGGTGGTCGTGTCGTATTGCGGCGCCACCTCGACGACGTCGCCGCCGACGAGATTGACGCCCTTCAGCCCACGGATCAACTCCAGCACCTCACGCGTCGTCAGGCCTCCGACTTCCGGCGTACCGGTGCCCGGCGCGAAGCTCGGGTCGAGGCTGTCGACATCGAAGGAGAGATAGGTCGGACCGTCGCCGACGATCTTCTTCGCCTTTTCGATGATCGCCGGAATACCCAGCCCGGTGACCTCCTCCGCATGGACGACCGTCATGCCGGACTCGTAGGAGAACTCCCACAGGTACTCCGCCGAGCCGCGGATGCCGATCTGGATGACGCGGGTCGGGTCGAGCACGCCGTCGAGAACGGCGTTGCGGAACGGGCCGCCATGGTGGAATTTGGTCATATCGAAGGCGCCGCCGGTGTCGCAATGCGCGTCGATATGGATCATGCCGACAGGCTGCTTCTTGCCCACGGCCTTGAGGATCGGATGCGTGATCGAATGGTCGCCGCCGACGGAGAGCGGCAGGACACCTGCATCGACGATCTGATTGATCCGCTTCTCGATGTCCTCGTGGCTGATTTCGAGCCGGTAGCGGCTGCGGAAGGGAACATCGCCGATATCGGCGACCCTGAGATCATGCACCGGGGCGCAGCCGAGCACGTGATTATAGGGGCCGATCCGCTCGATGGCGCGCAGCGCCCGTGGTCCGAAGCGCGATCCCGGGCGATTGGTGACGCCGAGGTCCATGGGGACGCCGATCATCGCCACCTGAAGATTGCCGAAATCCGGCTCATCGGCATCTACCGGCATGTGAGGTGCGCTCAGGAATGTCGGAATGCCGGAATAGGGCGCCAGCCGCGTGCCGCCCTTCGTGAAGATCTTGTCCGCGACCTTGCGGAAGGTCGGATCGAAGAGCTCGCCGCCATGGCTCTCGCCATATTTCGCCTTTAATTCGTTGAGCTTCTGTTCATCCCAAGCCATGCGCCGGACCTCCGTATCGTTCGGCCGGGGCTGCCACATGATGCTCCGCAAGCCACGGCTTGCGTAGTGCCGATCTGAAGCGGCGCAATCAGGTTCCCCGGCTTTTGCCTTTGTTGCGCATATTAGGAGACAATTCTTCTGGAAAAGCAATTGACATTGTTATAGCGTTTGATGTGAGAAAAACTCACATAAACGCTGCCTCTCCGGAGCTTCTTCTTGTCGAGCCGCCTGCCTCCGCTAAACCCGCTGCGCGCCTTCGAGGCAACCGCCCGGCGCGGCTCCGTTTCCGCTGCGGCGCGTGAGCTGAACGTCACCCACGGCGCAGTAAGCCATCAGATCCGCGCGCTCGAACTCTCCTTCAACGCGCCTCTGTTCGAGCGTGGCGGCAAGCGGTTGAGGCTGACGCCGCAGGGCGCCCTGCTCCTGCCTGCCGTGACGCATGCCTTCGCCGAGATCGCCGCGGCAACGGCGGCAATGACGCGGCCCGCGACCAGCGGAGAGCTCACCGTCACCTGCGTCCCGGCACTGCTCTCCTTCTGGATGATTCCACGCCTGCACCTCTTTACCGAGCAGTTCCCCGATGTCCAGTTGCGGCTGATCGCTTCCAATGACGAGGCGAACCTCGACTCCCCGGATGTCGACGTCTGCCTGCTCTATGGCGACGGCAACTGGCAGGACTGCTGGTCGAGGCTCTGGAGCCGGCTCGAGCTTTTTCCGGTCGTCAGCCCGACGCTCCTCAACATGCGGCCGCTACGCTCCATCCGGGATATCCGCGACCACGTGATGCTGCACGGCGACGACGGCCGCGAGTGGAACACCTGGCTTGCCGCAGCCGACGCGATCGATTTCCAGCGCGGCCGCCAGCATTTCATGAGCGATGCGCGGCTTTCGACCGAGGCGGCCCTCCACAACCAGGGCGTTGCGCTCGGTGATACGATCACCGCCGGCAGCCTGATCGCCCGCGGCGAGCTGATCGCCCCTTTCGACCTGACGGTTCCGGCCAACGACGCCTTTTTCGTCGCCTGCCGCAACGAGGTTCGCGCCGCGCCGATCGTCCGCGTCTTCATCGACTGGCTGTTTGCCGCTCTCGAAAGCGATCCGATGCCGGAGCTGCAGATGTCCGCCCGCACCATAATCCGCAGCCGCATGCCGAAGCCGGAAGACGCTGGCCGCAAGACAACGCCGAAGAGCATTCAGCCCCGTTCCCCGCCGCGCAACCGGCCTCCGGAACGCCCGCAGAAGCGCAAAATCAAGTCATGATCCGGGGCTGAGAATCCCATCCGCTTCAACAACAGGAAATCCGCCATGCCGCATTTCAATCCCCTCGTCGAAAAGCTCTCGCCCCCGCCGGTACCCTCGGTGCTCGCATGGGCGAAGGCCTATGACGGGGCAAAAGGCCCGCTGATCGACCTCTCGCAGGCCGTGCCCGGCTATCCGGCTCATCCTGACATGCTGAAATGGTTGGGTGAAGCCGCGGCTTCGACGGCCTATACGGGCTACGGGGCGATCGAGGGTGAAGCGGAACTGCGCCAGGCCTATGCCGAGCACGTGGCATCGCTCTATGGCGCGGCGGTTACAGCCGACAACGTCCACATCACCTCGGGATGCAACCAGGCCTTCATCTGCGCCGCGATGGCCGTTGCCGGGGCCGGCGACACGGTGCTGATGACCAATCCCTATTACTTCAACCAGGAGGCCACGCTGGCGATGCTGGGGATCGATGTCGAGCTTGCGCCGCTCGATGCGGGAGCCGGGTTCCTCCCCGAGGTCGAGACCATCGCCTCTGCCTTGCGTCCGGGCATCCGGGCGCTCGCGCTCGTTTCGCCCAACAATCCCACCGGCGCGGTCTACCCGCCCGGATTGCTGCAGCGCATCTGTGAGCTCTGCCGCGCGAACGGAACCTGGCTCATTCTGGACGAAACCTATCGCGACTTTCTGCCGGATGCGGCTGCCGCGCCGCACGGCCTGCTTCGATCCCCGGGCTGGGAAGACGGTTTCATCGGCCTCTACAGTTTCTCCAAATCCTTCTGCATCCCCGGGCACCGACTGGGCGCAATCACGGCCGGGCAAAGGGTTGTCGAGCAGGTTGCCAAGATCATGGACAATCTCCAGATCTGCGCGCCGCGTGCCCCGCAGGCGGCGGTCGCCAGGGCGATACCGGCGCTTGCGGACTGGCGGCTTGCCAACCGCGCCGAAATAGCCAACCGTGCAGAGGCGCTGAGAACAATCATGTCCCGGCTGCCGCAATGGAAGCTGCAGGCCGTCGGCGCCTATTTTGCCTATATCCGCCACCCCTTCCCCGATATCGAGTCGCAATTCGTCGCCGAGAAACTGGCCAAGCTCGCCGGCGTCCTCTGCTTACCCGGCGATTATTTCGGCGAGGGTCAGGAAAACTACCTGCGCTTCGCCTTCGCCAATGCGGACGTGACGACGATCCTCAAACTCGAAGAGCGCCTTGCCGGTTTTGCACTGCCCGGAATCTGAGTGGTTCAGCCGCGCCGGGCGATCAGGATGCCGATCAGCACGATCGCGCCGCCGATCGCCTGCATCAGGCCCACCGGTTCGCTCAGCAGGACCCAGGCGAGCAGCGCAGCCACGACCGGCTGCAGGAGCAGCGTCAGCGAAGAAAAGGCCGGCGGCAGAAAAGCGAGCGCGTAGGTGATCGCCACCTGCCCGCCGGCATGGCTGACGAAGGCAAGTCCGAAGAGCATGGCCCAGCCGAAGGCGCTCGGCGGGAAAAGCGACTGCTCGGCCAACAGGGCCATCGGCAGCATGCAAACGGCTGCCGATGCGGTGCTCCAGATCATGATCCGGTTGGTGCTGAAGCGGCTTCGCAGACGCCCGATGGCAAGAATGTAGCCGGCATAGAACGCGGCCGCGACGATGGCGATTCCATCGCCGGCGAGATCGCCGCCGCCGAGTGCCGCCGGGCCGCCTTTCAGGACCACCACGCCGGCGATCGCCGTGGCGAGGCCGGCCAGGAAGATGCCGCTGACCGCCGAGCGGAACAGAGCCCATCCCGCCAGGGTTACGAAAACGGGCGCCAGATTGGCAAGCAGCGTCGCATTGGCGACCGAGGTCATGGTAAGCGCAAGGTGCCAGGCTGCGAGATCGATGGCGAGAAACACGCCCGGCAGGATAAGTTGAGCGTAGTCGGACAAGCACCGCGGGGGCTTCTCCGCGGCTGCACCGCCGCGCAGCCGGGACCAGGCCACCAGCGGGATCAGCGCCAGCGCGACACGCCAGAAGGCGGTGGCCATCGGTCCCACTTCCGAGAGCCGCACGAAGATCGGCGATCCGCCGATGGCGGCACCGCCGATGATGAGCGCGGCCATGGCAAGTTTATTATGGGGAGCGGCGGAACTGGCGGCTTGGGTCACGGCGATGTCCGGTGGCTGGGAAGCGCGCCGCAGAACCGGCACGCGGCACGCCAGCTATCAGAACCGCGCCGCGAACGACAGCCGAATTCGCCCGATAGGCGAAAAACGACCACACGCGAAAACGTGTGGCCGTAGGAGCGACGATCGGTCAGGCTGCGTCCGGCAGGTGAACCGTTTTCACCTCCAGGAAGTCCTCGAGGCCGAACATCCCGCCTTCCCGGCCGTTGCCGGACTGCTTGTAGCCGCCGAAGGGGCTTCCGTAGCGGTGCGGACCGCCGTTGATGTGCACCATGCCGGCGCGAAGGCGCGACGCCACCCGCTCCGCCCTTTCGCGGTCGCGCGTCTGGACATAGGCGGCGAGGCCGTAATTCGTGTCGTTAGCGATCGCTATCGCCTCCTCTTCCGTATCGAAGGGAATGATCGAAAGCACTGGCCCGAATACTTCCTCGCGCGCGATCCGCATGGAATTGTCGACGTCGGCGAAGATCGTCGGCTGGACGAAATATCCGGTCTCGAAGCCTTCCGGCTTGCCTGGGCCGCCGGCCAGCAGCGTCGCGCCTTCGGCAACGCCCGCTTCGATCAGCGCCTGCACCCGCTCAAACTGAATATGGCTGACGAGGGGACCGATATGGGAGCCATCCTTCGTCGGATCGCCGACCCTCGCCTCCATGCCGACGCGTCTGGCGATTTCCACGACCTCGTCATAGGCGCTGCGCTCGACCAGCATCCGTGTAGGGGCATCGCAGGACTGACCGGAATTGTTGAAGCATTCGAGAATGCTGGCGGTCACCCGCTCCTCGATATCGGCATCGGCGAAGACGATGTTCGGCGACTTGCCGCCGAGTTCGAGCGTGACGCGCTTGACCGTATCGGCGGCGTCCTTGCTGACGGCTATGCCGGCCCGTGTCGAACCGGTGAAGGACATCATGTCGATGTCCTTGTGCTTCGAGAGCGTCGCCCCGGCATGGATGCCGTCACCATTGACGAGGTTGAAGACACCGGCCGGGAAGCCCGCCTCCTCGATCATCTCGGCGTAGAGCATGGCGTTAAGCGGCGTGAACTCGCTGGGCTTCAGGATGCAGGTGCAGCCTGTCGCGAGCGCGGGGACGACCTTGAGCGCGATCTGGTTCACCGGCCAGTTCCACGGCGTGATGAGACCGCAGACGCCGATCGGCTCACGCAGGAGCGTGTCGCCATTCGGCAGCTTTTCCTTGAGTTTCAGGCGCTTCAGGGCACCGATGAAGCCCTGCAGATGACCGACACCCACATCCGCCTGCTGCTCGTGGCTCATCGTTCTGGGCGCACCGAGTTCGGCCGTGATGGTGTCGGCCATTTCATCGTAACGGCGCTTGTAGATCGCGAGCAGCTTTTCGAGCAGTGCCAGCCGTTCCTCGACGCTCGTCCGGCTATAGCTTGCGAAGGCCTTCTTGGCGGCTGCAACCGCCCGGTCGACGTCGACAGCGGTGGCGAGCGAGATGACCGCTATCGGCTTCTCGGTCGCCGGATTGAGCACCAGAAGATCGTTCTGCGTGGCCGGCTCAACCCATTTGCCGTCGATGTAGAATTTCCGCCTGTCGAGCATTCGCTCCTCCATCCCGTCTGATTTTCCGCAAGGCTACGACGGCGGCTGCACGCGGACAAGGGCGGAAAAGCGGAAGGGAGCTTGTCGAAGAAACGGCACCGGCCGACGAACGGCTGCAGATGCGTGAGCACCTGCAGCCGTTGCGGAATCAGAATGCGCCGATGAGGAGCGCGCAGATGAAAGTGAAGGCTGCAGCCACGGCGATGGCGTGGGTAAAGTGCCTAGCTGTCGGACGACGGGCGGGTCGAGCCCGGTAGGCGGTATAGCGGGATTGGGTCATCGCCTTGGTCGCGTTCATGATGTCTCTCCGCTGTTGGGCGTTGGCCTGTTGCCCTTGTTCTCCTATATTCTTGATCGAATTTCTAGATAATATTTTCCCACGGATCAAACGAGAAATAAAAAATTCGTTTAACCGCCCTGGATTATCGACGATCCACCGGTTCTGAACCGCCCTTCCGGGTCGCTTTCCAGCGAGGGCCCGTGTCAAAGAAATTTACTGCTTCATCTTGATCAACGCTGGTGGCCAGTAGGTCCCATTAGCGACGCCGTCGAGCGGGCCGTAGTAGCGGAAGGTGAGCCTGTAAACCTGCCCGCGCGGCGTCGGCAGCCAGTTGCCCTCCGGCGCATCCTTCGGCTTCTCGGCAGCAAAATAAAGCGTTAGCGAACCATCCGGACCGTATTGCGGGTTCGTCGCCTCGTTGAGCAGATATCGCGCCATCGGGTTCGGGAGTACTCGAAACCGGGTGCTGTCAACAGCGATGACCGACCAAAAGTATTTCGCAAAGCGTGACGGGAGAGCGTCTTTTGGAAAAGTCAGCGTGTAAACGTTGTCGCCGTTGAGTTCCGCTCCGCTCGCATCGTTGCCACCACGATAATAGAGAACCTCGGGTTTGATGTTTGCCCAGAGGCCGCGATAGTTCACCAGCGTCCGCGTCAGGTAATCGATACCGTATTCGCCGACCACGCCCGGCCGCGCCCAGCCATTGCGAACCTTGCCATGGCCGATGATCGAACCGGCCCTTGCAATTTCAGGAATGGCAACCTTTCTAATGATGGCTGCGACCCGCTCCCGCTCGTCCTGGTTTCCTTCAATCTCGCCTGCGATCTCGCGTACACGTGCCTCCATGGGTTCGAGTCCCGGATTGATATCGCGTTCGGCCATTGCCGCCTCAGCAGCGTCGAACGCTTCGACGCCGGGGAACGTCTCCAAGTCGAAGATCGGCGTCTTCGGAATGTCTGGGAGCTTCGGCGTGCCAGTCGCTTTCAGCGAGAATTTGTGCTGCAGGGCTACCGCTCCGGCGGTATCCTTGCCGAGAGCCACACGCGCAAGGACACGGGCATGTTTCACCGGAAGGTCGATTCGCCGCGTATCATTGGGAAGAATAACCTGTGCGCCTGAAAGACAGACGGCGAAGTCTCCAAATGGCCTTTCTGGGAAAATACGTTCGTTGATGTTCGCAAGTGTCTCGCCCCAGCCGTTCAGGAACTGGACGACATAGTATCGATCCTTCACCTCGGGCACGGTGACTATCGTGCAGCTCGTCTCATCGATTGCCACCCAGGCCTCCGAGTAGGCGACGTCGAGATTGGGGTTCGGCCAGTCGACCGCACCTGGCTTCTTGTGCTCCAGCTCGTTCCATTTGTAACCCTGCTGGAAATCGAGCTGTTGCTGGCGCGTCACATAAAGGCGGCCAAGAAGGTAGATATAAGCCTGACTGATCTCTTCGTCGCTCATTCTGCTGGCTGCGTTCGCTGCCCCCGCGAGCAACGTAGCAACTACAACGACAAGGCTTATCCAGATCCGCATCGCAACGTTCCCTATATCCAATTTCCGCGGATGAGACTTGAAGACGGCTGTTCTCGCGATCGTGCGGTATTTGGCCCCGGCGCTTAGAAATGAAAGACAATACCGGGATTCGGCCCCGCCCGTGAGGTAGATTCTGGTGCGAGAGATTACACTCCCCTCGAGAGATTACACTCCCCTAAAGTGACGACGACTCGGTACTGCGCGGGACGACGCGCCGGCTACCAGCCGACGGCGTCCTTGAACATGTACCACCACGATCCGACAGTCGAATACTGCGCGCGGAACATCCGTCCGCCAGGGAATGGATACCAGGGCAGCTTCGCAAAGACATCGAAGCGCGACGCGTCGCCGTCGATCGCTTCGGCAAGAGTGCGGCCGAAGAGGTGGGAGCCCGTCACGCCATGACCGCTGTAGCCATGGGCGAAATAGGTATTGCTGCCGATCCGCCCCATTTGCGGCACGCGCGTGAAGGAAAGTGCGAAGTTGCCGCTCCAGGCATAGTCGATCTTCACGCCCTTGAGTCGCGGGAAGACCTTTTCGAGATTTGGCCTGAGTTTTGCCACGACATCCGCCGGGTCGGTACCGCCATAGACGGTGCCGCCGCCAAAAATCATCCGCTTGTCGGCAGACAGCCGGAAATAGTCGAGAATATAGCGAACGTCCTCCACGCACATGTCGCTCGGGATCAGCGAATGGGCAAGCTCCTCGCCGAGCGGCGCGGTGGTGATCATCTGGGTCGAGACGGGCATGACGCGGGTGGCGAGCTTCGGCACGGCGTCGCCGAGATAGGCGTTGCCGCAAAGCACGACGATCCGGGCGGAAACCTCGCCCCCGTCCGTATAGACCGTCGGCCGGGCCGATTCGTGGTCGACACGGGTCACCGGTGACATCTCGTAGATCACGCCGCCGAGGCTCTCCAAGGCGCGTGCCTCTCCGAGCACCAGGTTGAGCGGGTGCATATGGCCGCCGGTGGTGTCGAGCATGCCGCCGCAATAGGCCTCGGAATTGACGAGCTTGCGCAGCGCCTCGCGGTCGAGAAGCTGATGATCGTCCATCCCGTATTTGCGCCAGAGCGCCTGCTTGGCTTCGAGCTCCTTCATATGGGCTCCGGTATAGGCGGCATAGATATTGCCGGGCTTCAGATCGCACTCGATCCGATACTGGCTGACGAGCCGGCGGATAATCCGTCCGCCTTCCTGCACAAGGCCGCCGATGAAGCGGGCGGCATCCTCGCCGTAGCGGCGCTCGATCGTCGACAGGCCGGCATTGAGGCCGTTGACGATCTGGCCGCCATTGCGCCCGGAGGCGCCCCAGCCCACCTGCGCACCCTCGACCACGGTGACCTTGTAGCCCTTTTCGGCGAGATGAATGGCCGTGGACAGGCCCGAATACCCCGCGCCGACGATGCAGATGTCGGTTTCGATCCGGCCTTCCAGCTTGACCGGATTGCGGATGATATTGCGCGAGGCGGCGTAATAGCTCGCCGGATAGCTGCCGTCGCCGGCATAGGATTTCTGCTTCCGTGCCATCATACGATTTCCAGATAGGCGCTGAATTCGTAATCCGTGACCTGCTCGGCGAAGCCGGCGATCTCCTGGCGCTTGCAGGCGATCAGCATGGAGCGAAGCACGGGATCGAAGATCTCGGCGGCGATCGGTCCGGCCTCGAAGGCGTCGACCGCCTGCCCCCAATCGGCAGGAATTTTGGGCAATTTCTCCGTCGCATAGGCTCGTCCCTCGACAGGCGCCGGCGGCTTCCACTTGTTGCGGATGCCGACGAGCGCCGCGCCGAGGATCGCGGCGATGACGAGATAGGGATTGGCGTCGGCGCCGGCGACGCGGTGCTCGATCCGCCGCGCCGCCGGATTGCCGCCCGGAATGCGGATTGCCGAAGTGCGGTTTTCGTAACCCCAGGAGATCGAGGTCGGCGCATGCGTGTCGGGCCGCAGCCGCCGGTAGGAATTGAAGTGCGGGGCGAACATCAGCGTCGTCTCGGCCATGCCGCGCAGGAGGCCGGCCACCGCATGCTTGAGCACGGCCGATCCCTCGTCGCTGCCGTCGTCGAAGACGTTGTTGCCCTCCTCATCGAGCAGGCTGAAATGGACGTGCATGCCGTTGCCGGAACGGGTGCCGTAGGGCTTGGCCATGAAGGTTGCCGCAAGCCCGTGCTTGCGGGCGACCCCCTTGACGATGCGCTTGAAGAAAATCGCGTCATCCGCCGCCTTCAGCGGATCGTCGCTGTGCAGCAGATTGATCTCGAACTGACCGATGCCGTTTTCGGCGATCGCCGCATCGGCCGGCACGTTCTGCCGCGCGCATTCCCTATAGACGTCGGAGAAGAACTCCCCGAAATCGTCGAGCTCGTCGATCGAAAGGATCGCGTCGGAATCGAGCCGCTTGCCGGTATAGGGCGAGATCGGCGGGACGGCGCTGTCCGGCTCGGGATCGATGAGATAGAATTCCAGTTCCGTCGCCACCACCGGGCGCAGCCCCAGTTCGCGATATTCGCGCATGATCGCCGCGAGCGCCTGGCGCGGATCGGCAAGAAAGGGCCTGCCGTTTTCGACGAACAGCCAAAGCGGGACCAGCGCGCTCGGCCGCGACGTCCAGTTGACCGGCAGGGCCCCTCGCCCCGTGACGCCGCAGATGCCGTCGCGATCGCCGGTCGCAAAAACCTGCGCGCTGCCGATGATGTCCTCACCCCAGACGTCGACACCGACGATCGAAAGCGGCATGCGGATGCCACCGCCCAGCACCTTCCTGGCCTGTTCCACCGGCACCCGCTTGCCGCGCATGATGCCGTTCAGGTCGCAAATCACCGCCTGGATACTTTCTATCGGGCCGTTCTGCTCAAGCCAGGACTGGAACACTTCCGGGTCGTCCGCATCGATTGCCATGTCGCCGTTCTTTTTGTGATCACATTCTTAGGAAATTGACATGGTTCCAGTTTTGAAGTCAAGCTGCACCGGGTCGGTAGGATCGACTCGTTCCAACGCCTGGATGCGGGAGGAATCGCCGCCTTGAAGAGCCTTGTTCTGCCCGGCCTTGATCGGCCGGAAGGCATGACGACCCACGACTACGCCTTCGCGCGTCTCAGGCAGGCGATCATGGTGGGCGCCTTCCGGCCCGGAACCTCCGTCACGATACGCGGGCTCGCAGACGCGCTGGAGAGCAGCCCAACGCCGGTGCGCGAAGCACTGCGTCAGCTGACCTCGATCGGTGCCCTGCAATTTCTGGAGAACCGGCGCATCGTCGTGCCGCGGATCACGCCGGCGCGTTTCGAGGAGCTGATCTCGCTTCGTATCGCGCTTGAAAGCCACGCCGCCCGCAGGGCCGTCGCCCATCTCTCCGACCGACAGATAGACCGCATCGTAACGCTGGATGACGCCATCGAGGCCGCGATCCTCGCGGGGCAGAAAGCGCAGGCGCTGATCGCCAATCAGCAATTTCACCGTCAGATCTATACGGCCAATCCCGATCAGGTCGCCATGCCGCTCATAGAGAGCCTCTGGCTCCAGCTCGGGCCGATCCTCGGCATTGCCATGGAGCACGTCACGGAATTCTATGTCATCGATCGACACCGTGAGGCCATCGAGGCCCTGAGACGGCGTGACGAGGACGCCGTGGCGCAAGCCATCGCCGCCGACATCCGCGAGGGCATCGGCGGCTTCGATCAGCAGGCGATCGGCAAGCTGCTCGCGCTGGCGGGGTAAATGAGCCTTTGGGTCTCTTCCAGCAGGATAACCACCCTGATCTGCCCCTCACCCTAGCCCTCTCCCCGTTTGACGGGGAGAGGGCTAGGGTGAGGGGCAGATCTCAAGACTCAACGCGAAGTTCGCTACCCCTTGACCACCTCTCCCATTCCCAGCATATTGCTCAGATGTCAGACCAATTCTGGTCACGGGAGAACCGGATGCCCCTGCAGGATAGAGCGATGCTCCTGCCCCTGCCGCCCGCAGACCGGGCGCAGCAGGTAATATCCGCTCTTGCCGATTTCATTCAAAGATCGGGGCTGAACCCTGGGGACCGGCTGCCGGCCGAGCGGGAAATGATGGCGGCGCTCGCCGTCGGCCGCTCCACCATTCGTGAGGTGCTGAGCCATTTCCAGGCGCTCGGCGTCGTCGAGGCGCGCAAGGGCAGCGGCACCTACCTCCTGCGCGCCATATCCACCGCCACCATCCATATGCCGCTGGCACTCGACACGGAGCACCTTCGCGACGCGCTTCTGCAGACGCTCGAAGTGCGGCGCGGCATCGAGGTCGAGGCCGGCATGGTCGCTTCACGGCGCCGCACGGAGGCCGACCTCGTCAACATCGAAACGAAGCTCAATGAGATGGAGCGGGTCCACCTCGCCAAGGGAACGTCCGGCCCGGAAGACCTCGCCTTCCATCTTGCGATCTACGACGCGACCCACAATCCGCTCTTCAAACAACTGCTCGAGCAAATGCGCGAGGCCTTCGAACGCTTCTGGGACGAGCCCTTCAACCGCTCGGACTTCGCCAGGCGCTCCTTCCCCTTTCACCGAACGCTCTTCGATGCGATCGCGGCGCAGGACGCCGAGGCCGCGCGCGCAGAAACGCTGAAGATCCTCGCTGTCGTCGAGGAAGACATCAAGGAAATGTCCAAATGACCAACGGCCTCGATCCGTTCGAGAGAGCCTCCCTTATCGTCGCCCATGACGAGAGCAACGCTTTCGACGCCGTCGTACCGCCGATCGTCCAGACCTCGCTCTTCACCTTCAAGGACTATGACGAGATGGTCGCCTCCTATCGGGGCGAGCGCGTGCGGCCTATCTACACCCGCGGCCTCAATCCGACGGTCAGGCATTTCGAGGAGATGCTGGCGAAGCTCGAAGGCGCCGAGGACGCCATCGGTTTCGCAAGCGGCATGTCGGCGATCTCCTCCACAGTCCTCTCCTTCGTCGAGCCGGGCGACCGCATCGTCGCCGTGAAGCATGTCTATCCCGATGCGTTCCGCCTCTTCGGCACGCATCTGAAGCGCATGCGTATCGAGGTCACCTATGTCGACGGGCGCGACGAAGAGGCGGTTGCCAAGGCGCTTCCCGGCGCCAAGCTCTTCTACATGGAAAGCCCGACCAGCTGGGTGATGGACACGCACGATGTCGCAGCGCTTGCGGCTCTTGCACGCCGGCAGGGGATCGTCACGATCATCGACAACAGCTGGGCGAGCCCGGTGTTTCAGCAGCCGGTCTCGCTCGGCGTCGACCTCGTCATTCACTCGGCATCGAAATATCTCAGCGGCCATAGCGATGTCGTCGCCGGCGTCGTCGCCGGGTCGAGCGAACTGATCGGCCGCATCCGCTCGGAAGCTTATCCCTATCTCGGCGGCAAGCTTTCGCCCTTCGACGCCTGGCTGCTGATCCGGGGCATGCGCACGCTGCCGGTGCGGATGAAGGCACATGAGCGCTCGGCGCTTGCGGTCGCCCGTCGTCTGGCCGCGCATCCGCTGGTGGAAACCGTCTGCCACCCGGGCCTCGGCAACCATCTGCCGCCGGGTCTCTCCGGCACCTCCGGACTGTTCTCTTTCATCTTCCGCGAAGGCGTCGACGTGCGCCGCTTCGCCGATCACCTGAAACTGTTCAAGCTGGGCGTCTCCTGGGGCGGCCACGAAAGCCTCATCGTGCCGGGCGAAGTCGTTCTGGCGCAAAAAGCCGAGCCCAATTCCGCGGCAGCCTTCGGCATTTCACCGCGGTCGGTACGGCTCCATGTCGGCCTGGAGGGAACGGAGGCCCTCTGGAGCGATCTCGAAGCGGCGATGACAGCCGCTTCGTCAGGCTGACAAACCCCCAACCAGCGAGAACAAAGGGAACAATAAAATGAGGAAACTGATCACCGCCACCCTGCTTGCCACGCTGATGGCCGGCAGCGCCCTTGCCGATACGAAGCTGAAGCTCGTCGAGGTCATCACCAGCCCCGAGCGCACCGAAACGCTGAAGTCGATCGTCGCCAAGTTCGAACAGGCGAACCCCGGCACGACCGTAGAGATCATTTCGCTCCCCTGGGGCGAAGCCTTCCAGAAATTCGCGACCATGGTCTCGGCCGGCGAAATCCCCGACGTCATGGAAATGCCGGACACCTGGCTGTCGCTCTACGCCAATAACGGCATGCTCGAAAGCCTCGAGCCCTATCTCGAAAAGTGGGAGCACACGCCTGGCCTCACCGAGCGCGCGCTCGAACTCGGCCGCGACGTCAACGACACCGCCTATATGCTGCCCTATGGCTTCTATCTCCGGGCCATGTTCTACAACAAGAAACTGCTCTCCGAAGCGGGCGTCGCCGAACCGCCGAAGACGATGGACGACTTCGTCAAGGCTTCCGAGGCGGTCTCCAAGCTGCCGGGCAAATCGGGCTATTGCCTGCGCGGCGGTCCGGGCGGCCTCAACGGCTGGGTGATGTTCGGCGCGACCATGGCCGGCGACAACAAGTTCTTCAACGAGGACGGCACCTCGACGATGAACAGCGAGGGCTGGATCAAGGGCCTCACCTGGGTCATCGACCTCTACAAGAACGGCCTCGCCCCCAAGGACAGCGTCAACTGGGGCTTCAACGAGATCGTCGCCGGCTTCTACAGCGGCACCTGCGCCTTCCTCGACCAGGATCCGGACGCATTGATCGCGATCGCCCAGCGCATGAAGCCCGAGGATTTCGGCGTGACCACCATGCCGAAGGGGCCGAGCGGCAAGGCCTTCACCACGATCGGCTTTGCCGGCTGGTCGATTCTTGCCGCCAGCCAGAACAAGGATCTCTCCTGGAAGCTGATCGAAACGCTGGAAGGCCCGGAAGGCAATATCGAGTGGAACAAGCGCACCGGCGCGCTGCCCGTCCATAAGTCGGCCGAGAAGGACCCCTTCTATGCGAGCCCGCAGTTCAAGGGCTGGTTCGACGAACTCGCCGACAAGGACGTCGTGCTGACGGTCATGCCGACCTATCTCGAAGAATTCGCCTTCTTCAAGGATTCGCTTGCCATCAAGACGACCCAGGAGGCCCTGCTCGGCGACATCACGCCGGAAGAACTCGCCAATCAATGGGCCGACTACCTGACCAAGGCGCAGCAGAAGTACCTCGCGAACAAGAAGTAACGCAGGCACCGGCGGCGGTCAGCCGCCGCCGGTCGTCCGACGCAAGAAAAGGCACGCCGATCGATAACGGCGGTCAAAAAAGGGGAAATTCCGATCGATGGCCTATGCCGCACGCCATGACGGCCTGCCCGCAACCCGTCCGCCGCTGATGAAGCGGATCGCCGACGCCTCTGCGCCTTACCTCTATACCGCTCCGGCGCTCATCCTGATCGTTACGGTCATGCTCGTGCCTCTGGTGCTCGGCATCTCCTACGCTTTCCGCGATATCCAGCTGCTCAACCCCTTCTCCGGCGGTTTCGTCGGTCTCGATCACTTCCGTGCGCTCGCCCAGGACCAGGCCTTCTTCCGTTCGCTGCGCAACACGCTCTGGTGGACGGGCGCCTCGGTCTTCCTGCAATTCGCCTTCGGCCTCATACTGGCGCTCCTGCTCGACAAACCGTTCCCTGGCCGCGCGATCGCGCAGGCGCTCGTTTTCCTGCCCTGGGCGGTGCCGAGTTTCCTGGCCGGCCTCAACTGGGCCTGGCTTTTCAACCCCGTGGTCGGTCCGCTGCCGCACTGGCTCTTCGCCCTCGGCATCATGAGCCAGCCGACCAACATTCTGTCCGACCCCCAGCTTGCCATGTGGGGACCGATCGTCGCCAATATCTGGTGGGGCATTCCCTTCTTCGCGATCACCCTGCTCGCGGCACTCCAGGCGATCCCGCGCGACCTCTACGAGGCGGCGAGCATCGACGGGGCCGGCCCGCTGCAGCGCTTCCTTTCGATCACGCTTCCCTTCCTGGCGCCGACGATCGCGATCACCATACTGCTGCGCACCGTCTGGATCTCCAATTTTGCCGATCTCATCATCGTCATGACCAATGGCGGGCCGGCGGACCGAACCCAGATCGTCGCAAGCTACATCTTCACCCAGGCGTTCAAGCGGCTGGATTTCGGCTATGCCTCGGCGATCGCGCTGGTGCTGCTGGCGCTGCTCCTCGCCTATTCATTGCTGATCGTGATCCTGCGGCAGTGGCTCCTGAGCAAGGATTGAGACCATGCGCGCCAAGCAAGCATTTCTGACCATTGCCCATCGCCTGGCGATCCTCGCCTATATCGCCTTCGCGCTCTTCCCGCTCTTCTGGCTGCTCAAGGTCGCCGTCACGCCGAACGATCTCCTCTATTCGGAGGGTATTCGTCTCTGGCCGTCGCGGGCGAGCCTCGAACATTTCGACTTCGTGCTCCGGCACAGCGCCTTCCCGGTGTTCTTCCGCAACAGCCTGATCGTTTCCGGGTCGACCGCCGTCATCGTCACCATCCTCGCCTCGCTCTCCGGCTACGCGCTCTCGCGCTTCCGGTTCCGCGGTAAATACTGGCTGGTCACGCTGATGCTGCTGACGCAGATGTTTCCCCTGGTGATGCTGGTCGCGCCGATCTTCAAGATACTCTCGCCGCTGGGGCTGACCAACAGCCTCACCGGGCTCGTCGTCGTCTACACCGCCTTCAACGTTCCCTTCGCGACATTCCTGATGCAGTCCTTCTTCGATGGCATTCCGAAGGACTTGGAAGAGGCGGCGATGATCGACGGCGCGACGCAGTTCGTCGCCTTCCGTCAGATCATCCTGCCGCTGACGTTGCCCGGCATTGCCGCCACCCTCGGCTTCGTCTTCACCGCCGCCTGGAGCGAACTGCTCTTCTCGCTGATGCTGATCTCCGGTAACGCGCAGGCGACCTTCCCGGTCGGGCTCCTGTCCTTCGTCTCGAAATTCTCGGTCGACTTCGGGCAGATGATGGCCGCCGGGGTGCTGGCGCTGATACCGGCCTGCCTCTTCTTCCTCCTCATTCAACGCTATCTCGTCCAGGGCCTCACGGCCGGCGCGGTGAAAGGCTGATACGCAATGGCTTCCATCGACATCGCCAACATCAAGAAATCCTACGGTACCCACCCGGTGCTGCACGACGTCGACCTCAAGATCGGCGACGGCGAATTCGTCGTGCTCGTCGGTCCCTCCGGCTGCGGCAAGTCGACCCTTCTGCGCATGATCGCCGGGCTTGAGAGCGTGACCGGCGGCGAGATCCGCATCGCCGGCAGACGGGTCAACGAACTTGCCCCGAAGGACCGCGACATTGCCATGGTTTTCCAGTCCTATGCGCTCTACCCGCATATGTCGGTCGCCAAGAACATGAGCTACAGCCTGAGGCTCCGCAAGACGGCCAAGGACAGGATAACGACGCTCGTTGCGGGCGCCGCTGCCAAGCTCGGCCTCGACCCCTTGCTCGATCGCCGCCCCAAGGCGCTCTCCGGCGGCCAACGCCAGCGCGTCGCCATGGGTCGCGCCATCGTGCGCCAGCCGAAGGCGTTTCTCTTCGACGAACCGCTATCCAATCTCGATGCGCGCCTGCGCGAGCAGATGCGAGCCGAGATCAAGAAACTGCACAAGGATCTGGGCGCCACCTCCATCTATGTGACGCATGATCAGATCGAGGCGATGACGCTCGCAGACCGGATCGTCGCCATGAATGGCGGCGTGGTCCAGCAGGTCGGAAGCCCGCTCGATCTTTACGACCGTCCTGCCAACCTTTTCGTCGCCGGCTTCATCGGATCGCCGGGCATGAATTTCTTCGAAGGTGTCTACCACGCGGGCGACGCGCCGCGCTTCGAGATGTCGGATGAGATCGGCATCCCGCTCGGCGCGGCCGCGCCCCTTTCGAATAACTCGAAGGTGACGCTCGGCATCCGTCCCGAACATGTCGTGCTTGCCGGCCACGGCCCGGAGACGCTGCTTGCCGGCGTCGACCTGGTCGAGCCGACCGGCTTCGGCATCATCCTGCATCTCTCGCTCGGGCGGGCCGCCTTCAAGGTCTTCACCAACGACCGATCGTTCCTGACGGCGTCCGGGACGATCCCCGTCCACTTCCCCGCCCACCACCTTCATTTCTTCGATGCGGAGGGCAAGCGCGTCTGACGCAATCGCCGGATGGCGGCCCAACAGGTTCAGGCTTAGCCAGAAGGAGCAATTGACTTCTCTACGGCATGGACTAGCTTCTTTCCTGTCGCACGTATCAACCGCCCCGGCGCACTATTCTTTAAGAGAAGCAAGCACCGCCAAAGCAGATTTGACGATAGCCTTCCTTGCCCCGCGCCGGGCGAAATTGAGGAAGTATCATGCGAATTGCATTTGCTGCCCTTTCTTTTTCGGCACTCTCGCTCTGTCCGGTCGCCGGGCTCGCCCAAGAGGGCGATGCCGAGGCCGGCGCCACCGTCTTCAAGAAATGCGCCACCTGTCACGTGATCGACAAGGACCAGAACAAGGTCGGTCCTTCGCTGCAAGGCGTCATCGGCCGGACGGCCGGCACCCATGCGGACTTCAAATATTCGCAAGCCATGATCGATGCGGGCAAGGGTGGCCTCGTCTGGGACGACGCGACGCTGGCCGAATATCTCCGTAATCCCAGGGCCAAGGTAAAAGGCACCAAGATGGTATTCCCCGGCCTCAAGAAGGACGAAGAGATTGCCAATGTGATCGCCTACCTGAAGCAGCATCCCAAATAGGAATACTTGCGGGAAGTGAGAATTCGATCTCTTCCCGATCATTTGCCAGTATTTTCTGTTCGTGCAATAATTCTGATCGGAACTCTGCGGATTTAAGTATTCGTCTCACGGCCGATTACGGCAGGGGAGGACAGGGAATGGCCGTGGTAGTGATTCTGGTTCTGCTGGCCGTCGGCTCAGTGTTGTTCCATTTGCTTAGTCCTTGGTGGTGGACGCCGATCGCCTCCAATTGGAATTACATCGACAATACCATCACCATCACCTTCTGGATCACCGGCATCGCCTTCACCGCCGTGGTCCTGTTCATGGCCTATTGCGTTCTGCGCTTCCGCCACCGACCCGGCAATACCGCCGCCTACGAGCCCGAAAACAGGCGGCTCGAAGGCTGGCTGGCGACGGGCACGACCTTCGGTGTCGCGGCGATGCTGGCGCCGGGCCTCTTCGTCTGGAACCAGTTCGTCACCGTCCCGCAAGATGCGTCCGAAGTCGAGGTGATCGGCCAGCAATGGCTGTGGAGCTTCCGGCTCCCCGGCGCGGACGGTAAGCTGGGCACGACGGAAACGCGCGATATCGCCCCCGAAAATTCGCTCGGGGTCAATCGGGACGACGCCGCCGGGCAGGACGACATCATCATCGAAGGCGGCGAGCTTCATCTGCCGGTCGGCAAGCCGGTCAAGATGCTGCTCCGGTCGGTCGACGTCCTGCACGATTTCTACGTCCCGGAATTCCGCGCCAAGATGGACATGGTGCCCGGGATGATCACCTATTTCTGGTTGACGCCGACGCGGACCGGAACCTTCGAGATACTCTGCGCCGAACTGTGCGGCGTGGGCCACCCGCAGATGCGCGGTACCGTCGTGGTCGACACCGAAGAAGACTACCAGGCCTGGCTCGCCGAGCAGCAGACCTTTTCGCAGCTGTCCGCATCATCGGAAACAAGAGCAATTCCAGGAAGAGTGTGTAGCGGTTCTCCGTCCGGAATTGCGACCGAACAAGGAACTGGAGCATTCGCGCTTTTCGAAGAAGAGCGAAAATGCTTCGGCCCGGCGGCGACAACGGTCGCCGCCTCAGCGGCGCAGTAGGAGGCGCCGTGAAGTAGCCCCTGGGGAGGAGATATGATGGTCGACGTCCGGTCCGGTATTGGCGAGGCACTTCCGCCTCCCGAAGTCGAGGATGTTGAGCTTTACCATCCGCATAGCTGGTGGACGCGCTACGTCTTCAGCCAGGATGCGAAAATCATCGCCATTCAATACGGCACGACCGCGATCGCCATCGGAATGGTGGCGCTGGTGCTGTCCTGGCTTATCCGGCTGCAACTCGGTTTTCCCGGCACATTCGAGCTGATCGATGCCGAGCGGTATTATCAGTTCATCACCATGCACGGGATGATCATGGTGATCTACCTGCTCACCGCCCTCTTCCTCGGCGGCTTCGGCAACTATCTGATCCCGCTGATGGTAGGCGCGCGCGACATGGTGTTTCCCTACGCCAACATGCTGAGCTACTGGATCTATCTGCTCGCCGTGATCGTGCTCGCCGCAAGCTTCTTCACGCCCGGCGGACCGACCGGCGCCGGCTGGACGCTCTATCCGCCGCAGGCCGTGCTTTCCGGCACGCCCGGTGGCCGCGACTGGGGCATCATCATGATGCTCTCGTCGCTGATCATCTTCGTCATCGGCTTCACCATGGGCGGCCTCAACTATGTCGTGACCGTGCTGCAGGGCCGCGCGCGCGGCATGACGCTGATGCGGCTGCCGCTGACCGTCTGGGGCATTTTCACCGCGACGGTGATGGCGCTGCTTGCCTTCCCTGCCCTTTTCGTCGCCTGCGTCATGATGCTCTTCGACCGGCTGCTCGGCACGAGCTTCTTCATGCCGGCCATCGTCGAAATGGGCGAGCAGCTGCAATATGGCGGCGGCAGCCCGATCCTTTTCCAGCACCTGTTCTGGTTCTTCGGCCACCCCGAAGTCTATATCGTCGCGCTGCCCGCCTTCGGCATCGTCTCCGATCTCATCAGCACCCATGCCCGCAAGAACATCTTCGGCTACCGCATGATGGTCTGGGCGATCGTCATCATCGGAGGCCTCTCCTTCATCGTCTGGGCGCACCACATGTATGTCAGCGGCATGAACCCGTATTTCGGCTTCTTCTTCGCCACGACCACGCTGATCATCGCGGTGCCGACGGCGATCAAGGTCTATAACTGGGTCCTCACCCTCTGGCGCGGCAATATCCATCTGACCCTGCCGATGCTCTTCGCCCTCGCCTTCATCGTCACCTTCGTCAATGGCGGGCTGACGGGCCTCTTCCTCGGCAATGTCGTCGTCGACGTGCCGCTCTCCGATACGATGTTCGTCGTCGCGCATTTCCACATGGTCATGGGCGTGGCGCCGATCATGGTGATCTTCGGCGCCATCTATCACTGGTATCCGAAGATCACCGGGCGCATGCTCAACGAGGCGATGGGCCAGATCCATTTCTGGGTCACCTTCATCGGCGCCTACGCCATCTTCTTCCCGATGCACTATCTCGGCCTCATCGGTGTCCCGCGCCGCTATCACGAGCTCGGCGAGGCATCTTTCGTGACGACCTCTATCGCCGAGCTCAACGCCTTCATCAGCGTCATGGCGCTTCTCGTCGGCGCTGCGCAGATCGTGTTCCTCTTCAATCTCGCCTGGAGCCTGCGCCATGGCCGGGAGGCCGGGGGCAATCCCTGGCGTGCGACGACGCTCGAATGGCAGACGCCCGAGACGCCCCCGCCTCACGGCAACTGGGGCAACGAACTGCCCGTCGTCTATCGCTGGGCCTATGACTACAGCGTCCCCGGCGCGCCGGAAGATTTCATCCCGCAGAACCAGCCGACACCCGGCCGCCTTAGTCACGAGACCGTCTCATGAGCATCGTCGCCTTCTTTCTGGCGGCGATCGCCGCCATCGTCGTCTGGTGGCTCGCAGGGCAGCGCCTGACATCGCGCCCCTGGCTCGAGGTCGGTCACTTCCACGACCGCCGGGGCGCAACACGGTTGCCGCCGGCAAAAATCGGCCTCGGCGTATTTCTCGCGGTCATCGGTGCGCTGTTTTCACTTGCGATCAGCGCCTACTTCATGCGCATGGCGTCATCCGACTGGGGCGCGCTGCCTTTGCCCGGCCTTCTCTGGCTCAATACGGGCATCCTCGCCGCCGGCAGCATCACCCTGCACTGGACCAGGGTTGAGGCAGAGCGGCGGAACGACGAGGCAGCTCGGATCGGCCTCCTGGCGGCGCTCGCCCTTGGCCTCGCTTTCCTCGTGGGTCAGCTCTTCGCCTGGCGTGCGCTGTCGGACGCCGGATATTTCCTCGCCGGGAATCCGGCCAACAGCTTCTTCTATCTGCTTACCGGCATGCACGGCCTGCACATCATCGGGGGGCTTTTCGCTCTCGGCCGGGTAACCGCACATGCCTCGCAAACACCGCTCGACAACAGAACGCGCCTGTCGATCGAGCTTTGCGCCATCTACTGGCATTTCATGCAGATTGTCTGGCTGGTTCTCTTCGCTCTCTTTGCCGGCTGGGCCAGCGGTGTGATCGAGTTCTGCCGCCAACTGCTGACATAGGAACCGTTGAACATGTCTGCACCGATGAAGAAGCCCGCAGCAGAAACGCTCCCGCGCCCCGCCGGTCTGGCGGGGCTCGCGGCGGACTGGGCCTCCGACCAGCGCACCTTCAAGGACGTCTCCTGGGGAAAGGCCATGATGTGGATCTTTCTCCTCAGCGACACCTTCGTCTTCGGCTGCTTCCTGCTTGCCTACATGTCGGCGCGGATGTCCACCGCCGTTCCATGGCCCAATCCGAGCGAGGTCTTCGCACTCGAAATCGGCGGAACGCACATGCCGCTGATCCTCATCGCCATCATGACATTCGTTCTGATTTCGAGCAGCGGCACCATGGCCATGGCCGTCAACTACGGTTACCGCCGCGACCGACGCAAGACCGCGGCGCTCATGCTGCTGACGGCGCTTTTCGGCGCCACCTTCGTCGGCATGCAGGCGTTCGAATGGTCGAAGCTGATCGCCGAGGGCGTGCGGCCCTGGGGCAACCCCTGGGGGGCCGCTCAATTCGGCTCTTCCTTCTTCATGATCACCGGCTTTCACGGGACCCACGTCACCTTCGGCGTGATCTTCCTGCTGATCGTCGCCCGGAAGGTCTGGCGCGGCGATTTCGAAACGGAGCGGCGCGGCTTCTTCACCAGCCGTAAGGGCCGCTACGAGATCGTCGAGATAACCGGACTCTACTGGCACTTCGTCGACCTGGTCTGGGTCTTCATCTTCGCATTCTTCTATCTGTGGTGAGGGAGAGCATCGTGGCTCACGCGGAAACACATCCGGCACAAACTGCGGCGGCCCATACGGAGCACCAGCAGCACCCGATCAAGCTCTACCTCCTGGTCTGGGGACTTCTGTTCATCCTCAGCGCGCTTTCATACCTGGTCGATTATTTCGGTCTGCAGGGCTATCTCCGCTGGTCGCTGATCCTCATCTTCATGATGCTGAAGGCGGGCCTCATCGTGGCCGTGTTCATGCATATGGCGTGGGAGCGCCTGGCGCTGATCTACGCGATCATTCTGCCCCCGCTGCTGGTACTCGTCTTCGTGGCGCTGATGGTGTCGGAATCGAACTATGTCCTCTTCACGCGCCTCACCTTCTTCGGCGGCGGCGAATAAAAGCAGCTGCCGAAGGTCGCGTTTCGGCGACGCATCCGCCTGCCGCCGCCCTGTTCGAGGAAAAACCTGTTCCTCGCCGCCCCGCGGGGTGTATTTTCTCGCGATATCAGTTAGATGAGCATCCCCGCAGCCGCGGCCGTCCCCCGTCCGCCACCCGCAACATTCTGGTCGTGCAGCACGATGATTATGTCGTAGACAGGCTCAAGTCGCGGCGCTGCAGGCTCTAATATCCGGCTTCAAAATTAACCAGGGTCGCATCAATGGCAGAGTTTCCGGAAAAGGCGAAGGTCGTAATCGTAGGACTGGGTGGCATCGTCGGCGCATCGATCGCCCACCACCTCATCGAGCGTGGCTGGGACGATATCGTCGGCATCGACAAGTCGGGCATCCCCACGGATATCGGCTCTACGGCACATGCCTCCGACTTCTGCTACACCACCAGCCACGACTATCTCTCGGTCTGGACAACGCAATATTCGATCGACTTCTTCGAGAGGATGGGGCACTACGCCCGCATCGGCGGCCTCGAAGTCGCACGCACCGGCGACCACGTCTGGATGGAGGAGATCAAGCGCAAGCTTTCTTCGGCCAAGGCCTTCGGCACCCGCGCACACTATGTCTCGCCGGCCGAAATCAAGAAGCTGTTCCCGCTGATCGAGGAAGATCAGGTAATGGGCGGCATGTTCGATCCGGATGCCGGCCTCGTCGTCCCGCGGTCGCAGACGGTTGCCGGCAAGCTGGTCGATGCGGCGGAAAAGTCCGGCAAGCTGCAGATCTTCGGCAATACGCCGGCAACTGCGCTCCTTGTCGAGAACGGCCGTATCAAGGGCGTCGTCACACATCGCGGCACGATCATGGCCGACCATGTCGTCGTCTGCGCCGGCATATGGGGTCGCCTGATCGCTGAAATGGTCGGCGAGGACCTGCCGGTCATGCCGGTCGACCATCCGCTCACCTTCTTCGGCCCGTACAACGAATTCGAAGGCACCGGCAAGGAAATCGGCTTCCCATTGCTGCGCGATCAGGGCAACTCGGCCTATATGCGCGACACCGGCGACCCCAAGACCACAGAGGGCGGCCAGATCGAGTGGGGCTATTACGAGACCGACAATCCGCGCCTCTGCCATCCGCGCGACATTCTCGAAAAGCACGAGGCGCGCCTGTCGCCCTCGCAGCGCGACCTCGATATGGAGCAGATCATCGAGCCGCTCGAGCGCGCCATGGAGCTGACGCCGATCCTCGGCGAGCTCGGCTATAACGAGGGCCACTCCTTCAACGGCCTGCTGCAGGTATCGGCCGCCGGCGGCCCCTCCTGCGGCGAGAGCCAGAAGGTGCGCGGCCTCTGGTACTGCGTCGCCATCTGGGTAAAGGACGGCCCGGCCTACGGCAAGCTGATCGCCGACTGGATGACAGACGGGCGTACCCATACCGACCACGCCTCGATCGACTACGCCCGCTTCTATCCGCACCAGCTCGAAGAGACGTTCATCGAAGGCCGCTGCTTCGAGGCGGCGCAGAAGATCTATTTCCCGGCCGTGCATCCGCGTGAGCCCTATGCAAACGGCCGGAACGTCAAGCACTCGCCCTTCTACGACCGCGAGAAGGAGCTCGGCGGCTACTTCATGGAACTCGGCGGCTGGGAGCGTGCGCACGGCTATGCCGCCAACGAACACCTGCTCGAAAAATACGGCAACCGCATTCCGGTACGCGAGAACGAGTGGGACAGCCGCCACTTCTGGCGCGTTTCCAACGCCGAACATCTGGCCATGAGCGAGGATTGCGGCATCGTCAACCTCTCGCACTTCCACATGGTGGATATCGAAGGTCCTGACCACGTCGAGCTTCTCGAGTGGCTTTGCGCCGCCAAGATCGGCGGCGACGGCAATATCGGCAAGGGCATCTACACCCACTTCCTCGATGACGAGGGCATGGTGCGGGCCGACTTCACCGTCTTCCGCATGGCCGACCGCTGCCGTCTCGTGAACGGCGCCGATGCCGGCCCGCGCGACTTCCACTATATGCGCCGTGTCGCGGAAGACCGGGGCCTCGACGTCACCATCACGGATGTTTCGGAGAAGTTCGTCACTATCGGCATCTGGGGCCCGAATGCCCGCGAAACGCTGAAGAAGGTGGTGGCGGAACCGGCCGGCCTCGATCCCGAGAACTTCCCCTTCGCCTCGATCAGGCAGATCGAGATCGCCGGCAGGCCGGTCTCCGCCTTCCGCATCTCCTATGTCGGCGAGCAGGGGTGGGAACTGCACATGAAATACGAGGACGGTCTGGCCGTCTGGGATGCGCTGCGCGCCACCGGCGTCATGGCCTTCGGCGTCGAGACCTATGCGAACTCGCGCCGCATGGAAAAGAGCCTGCGCCTGCAGAACGCGGATCTTCTCACCCACTACAACCTCATCGAGGCCGACCTTGCCCGTCCGAAGGTCAAGGAAGCGGACTTCCGCGGCAAGGCGAAGCATCTGGAGTACAAGGCGCGCGAGCACCAGCCCGCCATGCTCTGCACGCTCATCATGACGGAGAACACCGACAGGAACGGCGTGAAGCGCTACCCGGTCGGCAACCTGCCGGTCATGGACCCGGAGACCGGCGAGGTGCTGGTGGACGAACTCGGCCGCCGCTCCTACACGACGTCCATCGCCTATGGTCCGACGATCGGCAAGAACATAGCGCTCGCCTATCTGCCCTGGTCGCATTGCCAGGTCGGCCGCAAGCTCAATGTCGAGTATTTTGCCGAGACCTACCCGGTCGAGGTTGCCGGCGTCGGCTACAAGCCGCTTTACGACCCGGAGAACCTGAAGCCGCGGACGTAACCGGTTCCGCGCCGAAGGGCAGAGACAGTTCCATAGCGCCTCCTCATTTCGAGCGTTTTCAGTGTTTCATCGAAGCACTGAAACGCTCGAACGCTTTGAAGGCTGGATTACGGTGATTTAAATCGGATCGACTTAAATCATCGTGATCGATTCCAAGAATTTGAGACGCGGGACGCGGGCGGAAGACCGCACACGCACACGTTTCCGCATCGTTCCGGCACTTTCGAACGGAAAGCCACTGCACATCTTTCCGAAAGTGCTCCAGCGCCGGCACATCCGATCTCGTCTCCATTCGTCGGTGCGCCGTCGTCGAAATCGGGGGCGGACCGATGAGCCTGTTCCGCATGTGCTCCAACCAGATCTCGGTGAACCGCTCCCGCCCGTCATCAAACCTTCGCAGAGCCTTCAACAAACCGTCTTGCAACGGGTCTAAACGTCCCCGGAGACGAGGTGCAATTTTTTTTGCAGAGGACAGAATGATGACATTGAGGTTGCCAACCACGATTGCAGCGAGCCTCTTGGCCCTGTTCGCCACCGTCGGTTCGGCTCAGGCCGAGACGACCGTCAAGTTCTGGCACAGCTTCAAAGCCGACGGCGAGGCATTGGAAAAGATCATCGCCAACTTCGAGGCGGCCAATCCGGACATCGACATTCAGGCCGAATTGATCGGTAACTACAATGACATCGTCACCAAGCTGCAGGCCGCCATTCCGGCACGGCGGGCACCCGATGCCGTGATCATGGAAGTCACCCGCTACGGTCTTTTCGCAGACAGCGGCGTGTTGACCGATCTTACGCCCTATTTCGAAGCCGACCCGCTGAAGGACGACCTTTATGGCTATGCCCGCGAAGTCGGCGTCTACAAAGGCAAGAACTACATCGTTCCCTTCAACTCATCGACACCGGTTCTCTATTACAACAAGGGTATTCTCGCCCGGGCAGGCATCACGGAAGAGCCTTCGCTGAAGACCTTCGACGACGTCCTCTCCGTTTCGAAGACGATCACCGATAAGCTCGGCGGCGAAGGCATCACCGGCATCGCCGCTCCGGGGCAGTTCGCCCGCTGGGGCCTCGTCATGTCGAATGACAGCGAACTGATCGACTCCAAGAGCAACGACATCCTGCTCGATTCGCCGAATACGATCGAGGCCTATCGATGGATGGCTTCACTGGTGCACGAGCAGAAGGTCGCCTCCGCGGACGGCGTAACCGACGAGGATATCGGCCGCGATGCCTTCCTCGCCGGCAAGGTCGGCATCATGATCAACTCCACCGGCAACTTTAGCGGCGCCAGGAAGGCGATCGGCGACAATCTCGTCGTGCGCCCGATGCCCTGCAACAAGGTCTGCTCCGTTCCGATCGGCGGCGCCGGCATCGGCATTCTGTCGTCCTCGCCGAAGGAGGTCCAGGATGCCGCCTATAAATTCGTGAGCTTCGCCGCCTCGGCGGAGTCCAATGCCATCTGGTTCGCCGGCACCGGCTACCTGCCGATCAACAGGCGCGCGACCGAACAGACGATAGCCGCCGAAGCCCTCGCGACCCAGCCCGGCATCGATGTTGCAATCAAGCAGCTCGATTTCGCCCACGGCCGGGCACGCCCGCCCGTCGTCACCTGGATGCGGTCGACCGAATACGACATGTGGCAGGCCATGGCGCTCGGCCAGCGCGGCGTCGAAGAGACGATGAAGGACTTCGCAGAGCGGACGCGGCAGGAGGCGACCCGCGCCGGCAATTGAGCCGATACGGCGTAGCGGCGGGGCTGCCGGCAGCAGCCCGTCTCGCATGAGCGGGATCGCGGCGAATGTCTTCGGCCGCCTCCCGTTTCCCGCTCCCACTCTTCGCAATCGATCACGTCCCACCCCTCGTCGTGACCCCAGCCGGTTCCATGCTTCGCAAACTCACGCCCTACCTGTTCGTCGCGCCGCTGATCGCTTTCATCGCGATGTTTACCTACATCCCGATCGTCAGCAGCCTCAATCTCAGCTTTCGCGAGTGGAATTTCCTCTCACCCGAAATGCCCTTCGTCGGCATCGAGAACTACAGGCTGTTGCTCGGCTCGCGCGACTTCTGGAACTCACTGCGCGTGACGACCATCTTCACACTGATCTCGGTCCCGCTGCGGCTCGGGCTGGCGCTCGCGATCGCAAGCTATCTCGTACGGGAAACGTTGCCGTCGCGGTTTCTGCGCGGCGCGCTGTTTCTGCCCTCGGTAACCTCCACGGTTTCGATCGCCGTCGTCTTTTCCTGGGTGTTTTCCACCGATTACGGCTTGGCGAATGCGGTGCTCGGCCACCTTGGGTTCGGAAAGGTGCCCTGGCTTCAGGATCCGCAACTGTCGCTGTGGGTAATGATCTTCGTCAACACCTGGAAGCAGCTCGGCTACGACATCGTCATCTATATTGCCGGTCTGCAGGCCGTGCCGCAGGAGCTTTACGATGCGACGGCGGTCGACGGCGGCCGGCGCTTCCACGTCTTCCGTCGGGTGACCCTGCCGCTCGTCATGCCGACGACCTATTTCCTGCTCGTCATTTCCGTGATCGAGGCATTCCAGGTCTTCACCATCGTCGAGGTCATGACCCACGGCGGCCCTGCCGGCGCCACCGACATGCTGGTCAACATGCTCTACAGGGTCGGCTTCGTGCTCTTCGATATCGGCACCGGCTCAGCGCTCGCTGTGCTCTTGTTCATCTTCCTGATCGTGCTGTCGTTCGTCAAATCCCGCGTCATCGGCCGGAGGGTGCATTATGAAGCCTGAGAACCCAATTCTATCCGGGCTGGCGCTTGCTGGCGGGCTGATCTTCCTGTCGCCCGTGCTCTACTCGATATGGATGTCCTTCCAGACGGTGAACGCCTATTATTCGGGCGGTCTGGAATTCACGCTCGACAACTATCAGCGCGCTGTGGGGCAGTTCAATTTCGCCCGCTATCTCCTGAACAGCGTCATCGTGTCGGGATGCGTGACCGTCACAGGTCTCGCCGTGGCAACGATGGCGGCCTTCGCCTTTGCGCGCTACCGGTTTCGCGGCGGCGACCTCCTGTTCGGCGCAACTGTGGCGACCCTGATGATCCCGAGCCACATCAGCCTCATCCCGAATTATCTGACGCTTGCCGAAGTGGGGCTGCTCGATACCTATGCCGGCCTCATCCTGCCGGCGATCTCCAACGGGTTCGCCGCCTTTTTCCTGCGTCAGTATATCCGCGGCATACCTAAAGCGCTGGATGAAGCGGCCTACATGGACGGAGCGACGCCGCTGCAGGTGCTCTGGCGGGTGATCGTGCCGATCTCCAGGCCTGCCATCTTCTCGATGGGGCTCTACATCTTCATCTCCGAGTGGAACAATTACATCTGGCCGCTCGTCGCCGTCGGCAAGGAAGATCTCTTCACGCTTCAGATCGGGCTTGCGCGTCTCTACCGCATAAATCCCGGCGAAGGTCTGATCGATTGGCCGCTGGTGATGGCGGCGTCGACCATAACCATCCTGCCCGTGCTGGCCGGTTTCCTGCTGGTCGAGAGGCATCTGGTGCGCGGAATCACGATGGGCGCGGTCAAGTAACACATTGGGAAGGAACCGGAATTGACACGCATAGCATCGCACCGCGGCGGCACGCTCGAGTTCGGCGACAGTACGCCCAGCGGATTCGCCGCCACCGCGGACATGCCGCTCGAAGAGGTGGAATTCGACCTGCACCCCACCGCAGACGGTGCCATCATCGTCCATCACGATGCCACGCTCGATCGTACGACCGACCGCGTGGGCGCCATAGCCGAGTTCTCCGGTAGCGAGGTCCGCAAAGCGGTCATCAGCTACAGCAGGAACGAACACCCCCTGCTGCTCGAGGAGCTTTGCGCCACTTTCGCAGCCAGCAGGGTTCAGTTCCGCTGCGAGATCAAGCCGGATGCCGAGGGCCGCCCCTACCGGCATTTCGTCCCGCGCGTCATCGAAGTGCTGCGCCGGCACGACCGGCTCGAGCAAACGCACTTTTCCTCTTTTCTGATCGAGATCCTGGATGAAATCGGCGCGGTTAGCGACCGGCCCCGCCTATGGCTCGTCAGTCCACCGGTGCTGAACCAGTTGGGCAGGAAAGCCGTTGTCGAGCTTGCCCGGAACCATTCCATTCCCGAAATCGGCGTTCACATCGACCAGGCCGATGCGGCCCTGATGGCGGCGGTCAAGGATGCCGGGCTCGATTTCGGTTGCTGGGCTGCTCACTCCGCCCGGCAGATCGAGAAGGCCCTGGATCTCGCGGTCAAGGTTTTCACCACCGATCGGCCAAGCCTGGCAATCGCAATTCGCGACAGATATCGCAGCGCGGAGAACGCATCATGACCGGATTGACGCTCAGCAATATCCGCAAGTCCTATGCCGGTGGGCCAAAAGTGCTGCACGGCATATCGATGGACATCAGTCCCGGCGAGTTCGTGGTCATCGTCGGTCCCTCCGGCTGCGGCAAGTCGACATTGCTGCGGATGATCGCCGGTCTCGAGCGTTGCGAGGAAGGCGAGATCGTGGAAGACGCGCGAACGATCTCGCCCCGCAGGATCGCGACATAGCGATGATCTTCCAGAACTACGCGCTCTACCCGCATATGACCGTTCGCGAAAATATCGCCTTCGGGCTGGAACTGCGCGGCATGCGGAAGGCGGAACGTATCGCCCGCGCGGAAAGCGTGGCGGCAACGCTGCAGCTGACGCCCTATCTCGATCGCAAACCCGGGGCACTATCCGGCGGTCAGCGGCAGCGTGTCGCCATGGGTCGGGCGATGGCGCGCAACAGCCCGATCTTCCTGATGGACGAGCCGCTTTCCAACCTCGACAACGCCCTTCGTGTGGCGATGCGCACCGAGATCAAGGAACTGCACCGGCAGCTTGGCGCAACGATGATCTATGTCACCCACGACCAGACGGAGGCGCTGTCGCTGGCCGACCGGATCGCCGTTCTCAAGGACGGGCACCTGCTGCAGTTCGACACGCCGGAGGCGATCTACGATCAGCCGCAGAACCGATTTGTCGCCGGTTTTCTGGGGGTGCCCGCCATGAATTTTCTGCCCCTCGAAAGACTGCCCGGCTGGCAGGGCGTCAACGGCGTCGTGGTCGGATTGCGTCCGGAAGCACTCCGCATCCACCGTGAACAGCCGGCTGCGCCGGCGCTGCCTGCGAGGCTCCTGTTGTCGGAAATGACCGGCTCCGAGATCATCCTGCATTGCGATACCGCGGTCGGCCGGGTCACCGCGACGGCGGCACGCAACGACGTCCCGCGCGAGAGCGATACGCTCTGGATCGAATACGACCTGGACCGGGCGCTGTTCTTCGATAGTGGCACCGGAGACCGCGTCAGCCTGCCGCCCGAACACCGGCCCCGGCAAACCCGCCCCGCTCCGGCAATCTCAGGCGCGCCGCATCGATGAGCGAGGCCAGACAGAGCGAAATTCCGCGTTTCCTGAGCGAGCTCGTCAACCGCAATTCGGCACGGCTGACGGAGGCGGATGCGCGGCTCCTGGAGGTCCTGATGCAGGACCCTATCCGCGGAGCGATGGAAAACGGCAAGGACGTCTCCTTCCGCGCAGGCGTGCATCCGGCCTCGGCGGTGCGCCTGGCGCGCCGCCTCGGCTTCAAGGGCTACCCCCAGTTCAGGGCCTTTCTCCAGGCCAACCTTCTGGAGGGCGGCGGCGATTTCGAAAGTCCGGCAGCGCGCATGGCCGCGCGCCTGCTTCGCGCCGAGGACGGCAGACTTCTCGCCTCGGTGCTGGATAGCGAGATCGCCGCACTGCGGCAGGTCCGCAACAGCGTCTCCGATACGGATATCCGCGCATTCTCGGAAACGCTGCGCGATGCGCGGCGGATCTACGTCTTCGGACGCGGCCACGCGGCAGCCCTCTCGTCGCTGATTGCGCTTCGGCTGAGCCGATCCGGGTATGATGCAGTCGATCTCGCCTGCCATGTGCACCAACTCGCCGAGGCGCTTGCAACGTTGTCACCGGGAGACGTGATCTGGCTGCTCGCCTTTCGCAGGACCTCTCCCCTGATCCATGACGTGCGGAAGATTGCAGCCGGCAGGGGCGCCAGAACGCTTGCGCTGACGGACATCCTCAGCGCCCGCATCGACCCGGCACCCGACCGTCAGATTTCGGTTGCTCGCGGTGAACCCGGCGAATCCCAGTCGCTGGTGGTGCCGATGACGGTCTCCAACGCAGTGATCCTCGATCTTGCGGCTATCGACGACGGCCGCTCGCTCAGGGCACTTGGCGCTTTCAAGGCTTTCAGGGCAGCCGCCGGTCTGCCGGCAGCGCTTCTATAGTTGCCGTTGGCTGCTACTCGACCCTGGCCCCGGCCTTACATGCAGCTTGCAAATTGGCAGGGCAGGATCTCTGCGGTCCAGCGGACGCATGGGCGCCCAACGCCGCCGAGGCGCCAGTTCTCGCGGACCGTTTTTGCGATTCGAAGAAGAGAAGAACGGCCGGGGAAGCTTATTTGCCGATGCAGAACATTTCACGGAAGAGTTTTTTCGGAACGGGCGGTCCCTTCGTCGGCAAGCCGAACGGCGTCTACGCTAAGCTGCTGGGAGCGTGGACCACAATGGGATCTCGTAATCCAAGGATGGACGTGGTGGGGACGGCCGACGCCTGACGAAGCGGCCGAAACCGGAAGCGCCATCATCGGACGGGTCGATCATGCGAATGCGACCCCGGCATGACATCCGCCGGGATGGGGCAGACATAGGATTTCCCCTCCGTCTTCTCCAGCCATTCCGCCCTGGCGGCGGCAAGCAGGTCCGGGGAAGTCATGAGCGACAGACCGGTCGTGGCGAGCGCCTTGGCGGCATGCGCCATGGCCTTGTGGGCGATCGGGCTTTTGCCCTGTGCCACGACCTGCCAAGTATGCGGGTTGGTGCCGATCGCCCATGCCGGCGCCCAGCACTGTGCCGTCGGCGTCACCCAGCTGACGTCGCCGACATCGGTCGAGCCGGCACGGAAATGTGAATGGCCTTCGAATTCACGCAGGCCGAGATGCAGTGGTAACGACCCATCGACATTGACGTCGGAGAAGACGTCGCGCTTCATCTGGTAGAGGCGGATGCTGCTTTTGATTGCCTCTTGCGAGAACGTCTCCTGAATGGATCCGGCGAATGCGACGTCGGCCTCGTCGAAGGCGATCGGGCCGAGCGCCACCATGTTCTCATGCATGGCGGTCTCGAGCACGATGTTGGGCAGGAGGTTGGTCGAGGCGGTGTCGAAGACGATCTCCACCTCCGTCTCGGTCATCATGGCTGCACCGCGCGCCACCTTCTCGACGCGCCTGGCGAGATCCAGCGCCTGTGGCATTTCCGGCGCGCGGATCAGGTAGAGCACTTCGGCGTTCGCCTGCACGACATTCGCCGCCCTGCCCCCGGCATCGGTGATTGCATAGTGCACCCGGCAATCCTGCGGCATGTGCTCGCGCAGAAAGTTGACGCCGACATTCATGAGTTCGACAGCGTCGAGTGCCGAACGGCCGAGATGGGCGGCATTCGCCGCGTGTGCGGCCACGCCCTTGAAGCGGTAGAAATATTCGAGAACGGCAAGATTGTTGGTGGAGCGCACTCCGTTGAACGGTGCCGGATGCCAGGTGAGCGCGGTGTCGACGTCGTCGAACAGGCCGGCGCGCACCATGAAGGTCTTCCCCGAGCCGCCCTCCTCGCCGGGGCAGCCGTAGTAGCGCACCGTCCCGGACAGATTGTTGGCCTTCAGATGCCGGGCGAGTGCGATTGCCGCCATCAGCGAGCCGACGCCGAGCAGGTTGTGGCCGCAGCCATGGCCACTGGCGCCTTCGACAAGCGGCTTCGCCTCGGCAATCCCGGCGGCCTGGCTCATGCCGGCGAGTGCATCGAATTCTCCCAGAAAGGCAATCACCGGCTTGCCGCTGCCCGACTCGCCGATGAAGGCCGTGTCCATGCCCGCTACGCCGCGACGAACGGAAAAATCATTGTCTTCGAGAGCCGTGGCAATCAGCCCGGACGAGCGCTGTTCCTCGAATTTCAGCTCGGCGAAATCCCAGATGCTGTCGCTCAAGCGGGTAAACTCCGGTTTCATCGATTCGATCGCCGCGGCAATCGAGATCACGTCCTCTCGGTTCATGAGATGTCCTCGTATTTCGAAGGGCGGGCGCAGGAGATCGCCCGGCGCCTGCACCATTGCGCGCCTTTTCAGACGCGCAAAGGTCGCTTCGCCGGATCGGTCCGATGGATGATGGATTGGCCGGGTCAGGGTCTGCCGCCCGGCGCAGGTAATCAGAGACTCAGTCGGCGACCGACACTTCCCAAAGGCGGGCATTCGACTGCCAGACCGGCTGGCCCTTCAGCTTCTTGGTCGCCCCCCAGACATCGACCATGTCGTAAAGGAAGATGCCCGGCATTTCCTTCAGCATTAGCTCATGGAACTCGTCGAAGATCTTCTGGCGCTTGACCTGATCAGCCTCCGCATAGGCTGCGTTCATCAGTTCGATAGCCTTCGGATCGTCCCACATCAGAGACGCGTTCTCGTCCTTGTCGCCGACGTAGAAGGAATACATCAGGGCGGGGTCGAGACGCGGCGCGACCGACTGCGAAATGACCTGGTAATTGCCGGAACGGCGGCGGTCGACCTGGGTTGCGTAGTCCAGCACCTCGATCTGTACATTGAGGCCGGCCTGCTGCATCATCGCCTGCGCCATGACGGCGGCCGGGAAGCTCGGCACATTGCCGCGCTTGTTGGCGATTATCGAGATCGGCTCGCCGTTGTAGCCGGCATCCGCCAGTTCCTTCTTGGCGGCCTCGATGTCATAGGGAAGACGATTCTTCTGCGTTTCGCTGAAATAGACCGAGTCCTGCGACACCATCGAGCCGTTCGCCTCGCCCGTGCCGTTGGAGGCGGCCGCAACGAGCTGATCCAGATCGAGCGCCATCGCCATGGCGCGTCGCACGCCCGGATTGCTCAGGACCTTGTCGCGGGTCTGAATGTAGAAGAGATTCTTGCCGTTATTGCGCGCGACGATCAATTGCATCGTTTCGCTCGCCTGGAATTCGGGAATGAGATCCGGCGAGATCTCCGCCGTGTCGAGCACACCGGACTCCAGACCTGCCTTCACGGTCGAGGCGTCGGGAATGACCATGAACTTGAGACCGTCTGCAAGGGGCCGCTTCGAACCGACCATGCCGTCCGGCTTTCCTTCGTTTTCCGGCGATACATAATCCGCGAATTTCTCGAGATGGATGTACTCGCCTTTCTTCCATTCCCCCCACATGAAGGGGCCGGTCCCGATCGGCTGGACGAAGCTGCCGTCGGCAGCGACGGATTCAGGCGAAATCATGCCGGTAAAGCCGCATTCGGGACGCGACATCAGGCCAAGGAAAACGGCCGACGGCTTTGCGAGCGTGATCTCGACGGTTGCCGCATCGGTGGCCTTGACGCCGGCTACAGGCGCGGCCCCGCCTTCTGCGAAGTCTTTCAGGCAGGTCCACTTCGTCTCGGGCTTGAGGTAGCGCGTCCAGTTCCACTCCACGTCCCCGGCCGTCATCGGTTTGCCGTTGTGGAATTTCACGTCGGTGCGCAGCTTGAACGTATAGGTCAGCCCATCGGCCGACATCTCGAAGCTCTTGGCGAGGAGCGGCTTCACTTCGCCGACATTGTTGTAGCCGACGAGGCCCTCGACGATGTGCAGGATGATGCTGTCGGTATTGCCGTCGCGGTTGACGCCCGGATTGTTGCTGCGCAGGTCGGAACTCTGCGCGATGGTGATGTCGCGTGCTGCTGCCATATCGGCCGTGGCGAGCAGCGCGGCGCCCGCAAGAAGAAGCTTTTTCATTGTTCTACCCTCTTTATTGATCGTTATGAGTGGAATCCGTCCCAGCAGGCACGCGAGAGCCTGCCGATCGTCTCGAGCGCCATCGTGTAACCCGGTGTGCCGTCCGGCATGACCTGCGGCACTTCGTCGGTATAGGCGGAGATGATGTAGAAGGGGGCGCCGTCGCGGTAGACGATGCCCGCATTCATGCGGCCGCGCTTGCCGGTGCCGCCCTTGTGCGCCACCACCGTGCCGAACGGCAGACGCGACGGGATGGCATAGCGCAGGATCTGGTTCTTCAGCGTCTGCAAGGCATAAGCGCACAACTCCGGCGGTGTGCCGAGCGCCGCGATCGCTTCGGGAGAGGTCTGCGCGTCCAGGATCGCCTGCAGCAGGAATGCCTGGTCGCGGGCTGTCGTGGTCGTGACCGAGGTCAGCGAATGGTCCGGCGGCAGGGCCAGCGGCGGAATGAGGAAGCGATGATGCGTACCGTGCATGCCGATCGATTTGCAGTAGCTGTCGACTTCCTCCAGCGTCAGACGCTCGAACACCATTTTGGTGCAGACATTGTCGCTCAGCACCATCATCCCGGTTATGGCATCGCGCAACGAAATCACGATCCCGGGCGTCAGATACCGGAACATGCCGCTCGCGACTTCCTCGGCAAAGCGGGCTTCGTAAGTGATGGGCTCGTCGAGATCCAGCCGCCCCTCGTGCACGGCCTTCAGCGCCGCCATCATGATCGAGGTCTTGCGGGTGCTGGCAGAAGGCGTTTCCTCATCGGCGCCGCGTTCGATCGTCTCTCCGGTCCTTAGGTTGCGCACAACGAAGCGTGTCACGAAAGGCTGCGCGTCGCAGATCTGCGCAAGCCTTTCCTTCACCGGGCCAGAATCGGTTAGCCTATCCACATCAATTCTCCAGACGCCATTTGAGTGTCACGCCGCCCTTTCCGTTCTGGTCGAGGGCAGGAATGGCCGAGAGAAGCCGGCGCGTATAGGCTTCCTTCGGACTGTCGAAAATCGTGTCGCGGTCTCCCTCCTCGATGATCCGGCCGTCCTGCATGACGACGACGCGGTCGGCCACCTGTTCGACGACGCCGAGGTCGTGGCTGATGAACAGGCAGGAAAAGCCGTAGCGTTTCTGCAGATCCGAGAAGAGATCGAGGACCTGCGCCCTGACCGTCACGTCGAGTGCGGAAACCGGTTCGTCCGCGATCAGGAAGCGCGGGCGCCGCGCGATCGCACGCGCAATGGCGACACGTTGGCGCTGGCCTCCGGAGAGTTCGTGCGGATAACGGCCGGCATAATCGACCGCGAGCCCGACTTCCTCCAGCGTTTCCAGGGTACGCTTGCGCTTGGCCTTACCATCCAGGCCCGGAACCAGCCTCAGCGCCTCTTCGACCAGCGCCTCGATAGTCATGCGCGGATCGAGCGATGAGTAGGGATCCTGGAACACCATCTGGCAGTTGAGGCGATAATCGGTCCAGTTTTCAGTGCGTGGCCGCCCCTGGAACTGGATGCGGCCGTCGCTTTCCGTGACGAGACCGGCAATGGTACGGCCGAGCGTCGTCTTGCCGGAGCCGGAACCGCCGACGAGAGCCACGACCTCGCCCTCGTGAATGTCGATGCTGACGCCATGCAGCGCGCGCTTCGGCTTGTTCTTCCTGAACAGCGACTTTCGCCCTGCATAGTCCACGATGATATCGCGGGCCGAGATCATGGGCGCTCTCGTCAGGTCGATCTGGCGCGGCCGGCCGCGGAAGGGCAGCGAGGAGAGGAGCTTTTTCGTGTAGGGGTGCTGCGGTGCCTTGAGCAGGTCCTCGGTCCGGCCCTGTCCCACGATCGCGCCCTTTTCCATCACGACGATACGGCTCGTGTAGCGCGCCACCATCGGAAGATCGTGGCTGATCAGTAAAACGGCCGTACCTTCCGCACGCGTCAGTTCCACCATCAGTTCCATCACGTCGCGCTGGATGACGGCATCGAGTGCCGTGGTCGGCTCATCGGCGATCAGCAGCGCCGGCTTCAAAAGCATGACGGAGGCGAGCATGATGCGCTGACGCATGCCGCCCGAAAACTCGTGCGGGTAGGAGGCAAGCGCGCCTTCCGGATCGCGGATGCCGACCCGCTTCAACATGTCGAGAATGAGGGAGCGTCGCTCCTGCGCCGAGGCCTTGGTGTGCAGGATGAGGCCTTCCTCTAGCTGCCGGCCGATCGTCATCGACGGGTTGAGCGAGGTCATCGGCTCCTGGAAGACGACGCCGATCTCTGCGCCGCGCAGATGGCGAAGCTCATTTTCCTTCATCTTCAGCACGTCGCGGCCCTTGTAGGACACCGACCCGCCGGCGACCTTGATGGTCGGCGGCAGCAGTGAGATCAGCGCTCGGGTCGCCAGCGTCTTGCCGGAGCCGCTTTCACCGACGATGCCGAAGATCTCGCCCGGCGCGAGGTCGAAGGAGACCGACTTGACGACCTGATGGCCGGTTCTTGCGATTTCAAGCGAAAGGCCGCAAACGGTGAGAAGCTTGTCCATCGTCATTTCAGGCCTCTCATGCGCGGGTCGAGTCTGTCGCGGAGCGCGTCGCCCAGAAGATTGATGCCAAGCAGCGTCAGCGCGATGCACAGGCCCGGGAACAATCCGAGCCATGCGGCCTGCTGGAGGAATGGCCGCCCGGCCGCCAGCATGTTGCCCCAGGTCGGCGCCGGCGGCGGCACGCCAAGGCCGAGAAACGAGAGCGCGCTTTCCGACAGGATGGCCCAGCCGAACATCGAGGTGGCGAGAACCGTGATCGGCGCCACGCAGTTCGGCAGGATATGGCGCAACATCGTATAAAGTTCGCCATTGCCCATCACCCGCGAGGCCTCGATAAACTCCCGCTCCCTCAGCGAAAGCACGGCGCCTCGCACGACGCGCGCCATGGAAGGCGTATAGGCGATGCCGAGCGCGAAGATGATGCCGTACTGGTTGGCGCCGAAGACGGCGAGCAGCCCGAGCGCCAGCAGGATGCCGGGAAAAGCGAGAAGCGCGTTGTTGACAGCCATGATGATGCCGTCCACCCCGCCGCGCGCATAACCGCTGATGAGGCCGATGAGCGTCCCGCAGATCGTGGCGAAGCCGACGGTGAGCACGCCGATCCAGACGCTGGCGCGGGCGCCGACCATCAGGCGGCTCAAGACGTCACGGCCGAATTCGTCGGTGCCTAGCAGATGCGCGGTGCCGGGAGCTGCAAGCCGCGCCGTGAAGGAGAGTTTCATCGGGTCGAACGGTGTCCAGAAGAGACCGACGGCAGCGGTGACGAGCAGGATGGCGATCAGGATGCCGCCGATCAGTCCGTTGAGGGTGAACTTTTTCATTCGGCGACAACACGCGGATCGAAGAGAGGGTAGAGAAGGTCGACGATGAGGTTGACCAGCACATAGGAGAGCGAAACGAACAGAAGGCATCCCTGGATAACGGGGTAGTCGCGCGCAAAAATGCTGTCCACCATCAGTCGGCCGAGCCCCGGAATGGTGAAGACCGTCTCGATGACCGCAATTCCGCCCAGCAGATTGCCCAGGATGAGGCCGATCATCGTCCAGGTCGGGCCAAAGGCGTTCTTGAACGCGTGACGCCAGAGCACGGCGCTTTCCGACAGCCCTTTCGCACGGGCGTGGGTAATGTAATCGAGACGCAGCACTTCCAACGTGGAGGCACGCGCCATGCGGATCAGCACTCCCGCTTCATGGATGACCAGCGTCACGACGGGCAGGACGAGATAGAGCAAACCGTCCGTCAGATTGTCGCCGATCGAGACATAGCCCAGAACCGGCAGCCAGCCGAGTTCAAGCCCGAACAGCAACAGCAGCAGCAAGCCGAGCCAGAAGGTCGGGATGGACAGGAGAACCGTTGCCGTTCCGACCAGAGCCAGGTCCGTCAGGCTGTTCTGACGCCAGGCGGCAATCACGCCGGCCGGTACGGCAATCAGGCTTGCCAGAAGCACGGCGACGACCACAATCTCCGCACTCACCAGAAAGCGCGAAACGACCAGCGGCAGCACCGCCTCGGCATTGACGATCGAGCGGCCGAAATCGCCTTGCAGCACATTCCCGGCCCAGATCAGGAACTGCTCGGGCATGGACTTGTCAAGACCGAGCTCCACGCGCATTGCTGCGATCTGATCGGGCTGAGCCATGTCCCCCAGCATCAGCGCTGCGGGATCACCGGGAATGAAGCGGATCAGTGCAAACACCGCCACGGCGACAAGCACGATCGTTGGAATCGCCATCATCAGACGGCTCAGGATAAAGCGTAGCATCGGTTCCCCACGATGGATGGTCGGGTTGAAATCGAGCCATCATCGGTTTCTTCGGCCCGGACTATGCGGGAATGTAGAATGACGCGCAATATTATGCATATTCGTCATAGCCTTATGCGGGCTTCGGAAGATCGCGGAGCAATGGAACGGAGTGCTCAAAAAGAGCCAATATGTTGCTTCTATTGATCTTCTTGCGAAAGCCGGATCTGCTTCTTCAGCGCGTCGCTGAGCGCCTGGGCGGCGATGGAGAGCGGAACTCCGGCGGCACGCACCAATCCGAATTCCTGTGTCGCGCGAGGCACGAACGGCCGGTATACGACGGGCAGATGACGGTAGAGATTCGCATAGAAGCTGCTGATGATCGAGACGCCCAGTCCATGCGCGACATAGGAACAGGCCGAACTGTTGGTGTGGGTTTCGATCTTGACCACCTGCTTTACCCCTGCCCGCTGAAAGGCCTGGTCAAGCGCCATGCGATTCGGCCGCTGCCGGCCGATCAGGATCAGCGGCACGTTTCGCAGATGCTTGATGGTGATCTCGGGCAATTCGGCGAGCGAGTGATCCTTCGGAACGACGCAGACGCTTTCACCGCTCGCAACCTTGTCGATCGCAATGCCCGGCCCCGTTTCTCCTTCGATGCGTAAAAAACCGAGATCGATCACGCGTTCCTCGACCAGTTTGGTGATCGCTGTCGTCGTCTCGAAGAACGTTTCGATACGAACGCCGGGAAAATCCCTGACATAGTCGATCAACATGGCGGGTGCGAAATTCTCCCACATGCTGCTCGGAAGCCCGATGCGGACGATCTCCGGCCCGGCGGAGCCGTTGCGAAGGTCCTCCGCATGGCCGGACATGCGTTCGATGGCCAGCAACACGTTTTGCGCATCCCGCCCGAGGACCGTCGCCTCCGGAGTCGGAATCAACCGGCCCTTGTCGCGGGCGAAGAGCGTGATCGCCAAATCGTTTTCAAGCTGCTGCAGCATGCGGCTTACTCCCGACTGGCTGAGCCCCATGGCCTTCGCGGCCGCGATGGTCGAACCGGTTGCAAGGAGGGTCCGCAGGACTTCGAGGTGCTTGATGTTCATGGGGTCAACTTCTTCGATGGGAGCGTGTTCGTCACAACCCCCTGCTGGAAGGCCGGCGGTGTCTTCGACAGAGCATGCTTTTCGTCGCCGACAAAGCAATGGGTGACCACCAGATAGAGCGTTTTCAGTGTTCATTTAAACACTGAAAGCACTCTATCCTTTTGAACCAAGCACTTCCCGACGGAAAACGCCCTACACTTTTCCACATCCCGCTCTATTGCAGCGCCGGGCTCGAGGATTGCTCTTCATAGACCTCAAGCCGGTGGATGGAAGTCCCCTCGGCGGCACGCCTCATCGCCAAAGGCGCCAATTTCAGGAGCGCTTGAGTGCCGGGTCGTCGAGCGCCGGATTGTAGAAGAGCGAGAGCGTCAGGCTACGCGCGATGCGCTCTGCTGTGGCCATGAACCAGGCTTTCGCTTCCTCATTCGGTGCAATGTCGTCGAGCGTCGCAGCAAAGAGCGCCAGCCATTTCGGGAAGAGCTCCGCAGACATATTGGCGACGCCGTGATGCGCCTGAACCGGCTTTCCGCCATAAGCGCCGCTGCGGAAGGCAACGGCGGACCAGAAGCTTTTCATCTTCTGCATGTGCTCCGGCCAGCGTCCCGAAAGCCTCGCGTCGAACACCGGCCCAAGCTCCGGATGAGCGAGCACACGCGCATAAAACGTGTCGACCAGCCTACCGATGAACGCTTCATCGATCCCTAGTGCTTTCATCTCCGCTTCTGCGCCTTCGCGCATAGCGGGGCTCTGCACAGCGTGGCCCTGCAATTCGTCGCTCATAAAATCCGCCCGGTTCGGTCGCACCTGATGCCCACTATATAGGGGTTGCGGACGTCGCAGCAAAAGCCGAACTGCAGATGCGGCAATCTGCCCGGCAAAGGCTCGGCCGTAAACGGCAGCGGCGGCAGCTGCCGTCAATAGACGCTTTCGTAGGCCGCACAAATCTCCGTCTGCGTCTTGTCCGCAAGGCAAGCGATTTCGCGCTCCTTATGCTTGACGTAGACGTCGGCAAAGCCTTCGGGGAACCAGCCGCACACCGTCGCATCATCCTTGAAGCGCTGGAGGGCCGCTTCGAGTGTCTGCGGCAGGCGGACGTAGCCGCGGGCGGCAAGGGCATCCGGGCTCAGGAGCGACAGATCTTCCTGTGTCGCCTCCGGCACCGCGAGCCCCTCCTCGATGCCCTGCACCCCGGCATGAACGATTGCCGCGAGGGCAAGATGTGGATTGGCGGTTGCATCGGCAGCACGGAATTCGAAGTTGAACTGGGCGGCGCGGGCGATATCGCTGATGTCGGAAACCGGGCAGATGCGCACCGATGCCTCGCGATCGCGAAAACCGAGATTGTTGAAGGCTGCGCTCCAGCGATGCGGCGTCAGACGCAGGTAGGAGACCACGCTCGGCGCCGTGATCGCAATGATCGAGTCGAGATATTTCAAAATTCCGGCGACGAATTTTCCCGCAACTTCGGAAAGCTGATGTTTGCCGTTCGGATCGTAAGTGACGGGGTCACCCGCCGAATTCAGCATGCTCATGTGGACATGCACGCCGTTGCCGACCCCGGCCGGATCGCGGATCGGCGTGAAGGTCGGCTCATAAGAAAGCTCGCGAGCGACGAGACCGATAAGTTCGCGGGTAATCAGCGAATGATCGGCGATGGTGACGCCCCTCTGGGGGCCCATCGTCACCTCGAACTGCCCGGCGCCGAACTCCTTCAAGATCGTATCGGGCGTCACGCCCGCCTCGCGCATTGCCGCGATGATAGCCTCGCAGAAATGCCGTTCCTCCTGGAACCCTCCGAGCGTGAAGGCCTTGCCGACATCGCCGAGGCGGTGCTTGAGCTGGAATTCATGCTCGAAGGCACCGTAGAGCGTGACACCCGCCACGCTCTGCAGCCGCTGCAGCGCGGCCTCGAGAATAGAGCGCGTGCAGAATTCCCACGGGCGGCCGTCGGTATAGCGAATGTTACCGAGAACAAAGTTCTCCTTCGGCGCCCCCTCCTCGCTTTCGAAGCTGACGCAGGTCGACGGATCGGGAATGAGCATGAGGTCGCCGAGCGAGCCGAAGGGGCTTTCGGCAATCGCGTCGAAGCAGGTGATCTGCACATTGGTCGGCGTCCAGCCGACGCCCCGCTGCAGGCGCTTGTCCATCTGCGCCAGCGGAAAGGCCTTGCCGCGCACCTTGCCCGAGAGATCGCCGCAGCAGGCGACCATCATTTCCTCACGTTTCATCTGCGTCCCCGTTGATTCTGTCCTGGTCGTAGCCCGGCATCGCAAAGCGGATGCCGTCCCAATCCTTGATGCGTTTCTGCGTTGCCTCCCAATCGGTCTCGGAGACGCGCACGATCAGTGCCTCGACGAGCGCCATGGCAGCCGAAACCGTGTCCCAGGCCGTGCCGGCGTCGATCGGCAGCGCGACGATATGATCGGCGCTGCGGGCAGCCGGCGACATCCACTTGTCGGTGACGACGATGATGGTCGCGCCGCGCTTTTGCGCGATGTTCTCGGCGAGGCGTGCGAGGCTGAGCTGGTAGCGCCGGAAATCGATCAGCAGCACGACATCCTTCCTGCGCATGCGCAGCACATGCTCCGGCCAGAATTCCGGGTTGTCGGCCATGTGGTAGATGCCGCTGCGGATCTGCCGGAGATGGATCGACAGGAAGGAAGCGATGCTGTCGCTGACGCGCCCGCCGAGCAGGAAGATGTTGCGCGACGGGTCGGCGAGAAGCTCGGCCAGAATGTCGAACTGTGCTTGCGAGACCATCCCCGTCATTTCCCCCATGACGGCCGAAACACGCACTACATATTCCGACAGGAACTCCGAATGGCCGACCGGCCTCTGGCTGGATTTGAGGTCGAGCGGCGAGCGCCGACCCTCCTTCAGCTCGGCGATCAGTTGGCGTTGCAGGTCCTGGAAGCCGCCGCAGCCGATCTTACTGACGAAACGGGTGATGGAGGGCGCGCTGACGCCAGTCTTGGCCGCCAGTTCCTGAATGCTTTCCAGACCGGTGAAGGGGTAATCGGCGAGAATGGCATTGGCGATCTTGCGCTCGCTGGCCGTCAGCTGCCCAGCGGCCTCGCGGATCCTCGTGCGGATCGTCGTCGACGATTTCCCATCGCTCATCGGCGTGTCTTCCCTTGTTCGAGCGAATATTCGCGTCCTGAAAAAAATTAGTCAAATAGAAAAATCCGATTGACTATGATTGAAAAATTTCTTTGACTGGTCGCCATCGAAGCCCGCACTGCCGGACCGCACGACGGATCTCATTTCATGCTCAGGCTCGCAGATCGCGACACGACCAGACTGCTGCAGGCGGGTGACCCCGATCCCGTAGAATGGATCAATCCCACTGGCCGATCGACGGTCTTCCTCACCTGCGAACATGCGGGCCGCGCCCTGCCCGCAGCGCTTGGCGATCTTGGCATTGCACCCGAGGAAATGGAGCGCCACATCGCCTACGACGTCGGCGCCGAGGGGGTTGCGCGCGGCATTTCCGAACACATCGATGCCGCACTCGTCCTGCAGCGATACAGCCGGCTCGTCATCGACTGCAACCGTCCCTTCGAAGCGACGGACTGCTTCGTGGCGCAAAGCGACGGGACCGTCATTCCGGTCAATGCCGACCTATCCGACCGCGAACGCCGCGGCCGCTACGTGGAAATCCATCAGCCGCTGCACGAGGCGATCGCCGTCGGGCTCGACCAGCGACAGGCGGCCGGCAAGCCGCTCTTCCTCGTCTCGGTACACAGCTTCACGCCCGTCATGCGCGCGAGCGGCGCCGTCCGGGATTTCGAGCTCGGCCTTCTCTACAATCGCGACGCCCGTTTCGCCGAACGGCTGGCCGAAACCTTCCGCGCCGCCAATCCGGACGTTGCCGTCAGACTCAACGAGCCGTACCACGTCGACGATCTCTCCGATTACACGATCCCCGTGCACGGCGAGCGGCGCGGCATTCCGCATGTGCTTCTCGAAATACGCAACGACCTCATCAACGACGCCCGCGGGCAACAGGAATGGGCGGACCGGCTGGCCGGCCCCCTCCGACTCGCGGCAGAAAGCATCGAAGGAACCAATGATGGCCGCTGACCATCTGACCACCCGCGACGTGCCGCTCGACCCGGCCGCTTCCGCCATCCTGTTCATCGACGTGCAGAACTTTTCGGTCAGCCGCGAGGGCGGCGAGTTCAAGGATATCTCCGATGCGGATATTGCCGGCAAGTACGGCTACTATTTCCGCCGTATCCGCGAGGTGGCGATACCGAACATGCAGCGCCTGCTCGCCGGTTTCCGCGAGGCCGGCATCGAGGTGTTGCACACGACGATCGAGAGCCTGACGAAGGACGGCCGCGACCGCAGCCTCGACTACAAAATCACCGGCTTCAACGTGCCGAAGGGCTCCTGGGATGGTAAGGTAATCGATGAGCTCGAACCGCTGGAGGACGAAATCGTCTTCCCGAAGAGTTCCTCCAGTGTCTTCGTCTCCACCCATATCGACTATGTGCTGCGCAATCTCGGGGTGAGGCAGATCGTACTGTGCGGCCTCCTGACCGACCAATGCGTGGAATCGGCAGTGCGCGACGCCTGCGACCTCAACTATCTGGTGACGCTCGTGCCGGATGCCTGCGGCACCTATTCCGAGGAACGCCACCACACCTCGCTGAGCGCCATCAAGGGCTATTGCCGCCAGATATCGACCGACGATCTTTTGAAGGAAATCGGGCAGTAACTGCCCAAACGGCCGACGGGAGGCAAATAAGGAGCATACGAGAGCGGTCCGCATAAAAGGTCAAAAGACCAGGCCGCACGACCGATCACTGCCGAATGGCATCAATAAGGGGAACGACCATGATCAAAACTTCCAGACTGTTTCTCGCAGCGGCAAGCTTCGCCCTTGCCTCTTCCGCAGCCTTTGCCGACGACGACAAGATCGTGATCGGCGGCGCACTCTCGATGACGGGCATCCAGGCTCCCCTCGACACGCCCGGCTACAACGGCGCGAAGGTCGCCGTGAAGTATCTCAACGACAATGGCGGCTTGCTGGGCAAGCAGATCGAGTTCATCAACATCGACGGCAAGTCGGATCCGGTGACGGTCGGCAATGTCGCGGTCGAGCTGATCGACAAGGGTGCCGAGATCATCGTCGCACCGTGCGATTTCGACTTCGGTTCGCCCGCAAGCCGGGAGGCGCAATCGGCCGGCCTCGTCGGCATCTCGACCTGCGCCTCCGACCCCCTCTATTCCTCGTGGTCGCTCGGCGACAAGCAGTTCACGCTCTCCATGTGGAATACCACGATGGGCGCGACGGCCGCCGATTTCGCCGTGAAGGAAAAGGGCTGGAAGACGGCCTATGTCGTCACCGACCAGTTCATCGCCTATACCAAGTCGCTCTCGAAATATTTCGTGGAGCAATTCAAGGCCGATGGCGGCGAGATTCTGCTCGAAGACACCTACACGAACGGCGACAACAATTTCTCCGCCCAGCTCGCCCGTCTCCAGGCGCTCGGCAAGAAGCCGGACGTGATCTTCGTCTCTTCCTACGGCACGGACATCGGTGTGATCATCCGCGCATTGCGCGAAGTCGGCTACGATGCGCCGGTTCTCGGCGGCGACGCCTATGACGACCCGGCCATGCACGAGGCGCTCGGCGAAAAATTCGGCAACGACGTCTATTTCGTCACGCATACCTGGATGGGCCCGGAGGCACATCCGGACATGCCGAAGTTCATCGAGCTCTACAAGGAGATGTTCGGCAAGGCACCGGACACGTCCTTCGTCTCGACGGGCTGGGATACGATCATGCTGCTCGCCGAGGCGATCAAGGCGGCCGGATCGACCGAAGGTGCTGCGCTCGCCAAGGCATTGGAAGATGGCCAGTTCAAACTGCTGACCGGCGATCTCGACTACGGCACGAACGAGGAGGGCCATGTGCCGAACAAGGCTGCGGCCGTGATCGAGCTCAAGGGCGGCAAGCCGAGCTTCGTCGGATGGCGTAAGCCGGAATCCCTGCCTAAGCCCTGATCGGTCAATTCGGGTCGGCCGCAAGGCCGGCCCCATCACTTCGGAAAAGCCATGTCTGAAACGCGTCTCGCGGTAAACGACGTGTCGGTGGAATTCACCGGCCTGCGCGCACTCGACCATGTCTCGCTCTCGGTCGCCGCCGGCGAGGTCGTCGGCCTCATCGGGCCGAACGGCTCCGGCAAGACGACGCTCATCAATGCCATCACCGGCCAGGTGAAGCTGGCGACCGGCACGATCGCCGCCGGCGAGACCACTTTGTCGGGTCTCTCGCCGCGCGAGATCGCCCTTGCGGGCGTCAGCCGCTCCTTCCAGATCGTACGCATTTTCAACTCGATGACGGTCATGGAGAATGTCGAGGCGGCCGCGCTGGCAAAGGGCGCCTCCCGCACCGTGTCGGCTGAACGCGCGAAAGGCCTGCTGGCCGAACTCGGCCTGGCGGCGAAGGCCGACGAGCTTGGCGAAAGCCTCAGCTATGGCGACAAGCGCCGCGTCGAAATCGCCCGGGCGCTCGCCGCCGAGCCGCGCTTTCTGCTGCTCGACGAGCCCGCCGCCGGCATGAACGATGCCGAAACGGAAACCCTGCTGCACACGCTGGCCGAGTTGCCCGAGAAACGCGGCCTCGGCCTTCTCATCATCGACCACGACATGGGTCTCATCATGCGCCTCTGCCACAGGCTGCATGTGCTCGCCTCCGGCCGCACGATCGCGGAGGGCGACGCCGCCCATGTCCGCAGCCACCCGGCCGTTATCGAAGCCTATCTCGGCAAGGGGGCGGCCCATGCTTGACGTCACCGACCTTTCCGTAAGCTACGGTGCGATCCGCGCTGTGCGCAGCATCAGCTTCACGCTCCGAAAGGGTGAGCTGGTAAGTCTGCTCGGCGCCAATGGTGCCGGCAAATCCTCGACCATCAAGTGCATCGCCGGCGCGCTGAAAGCCTCCGGCGGCACGATCACGCTCGAGGGCAAGGACATTACCGCGGCGAGCCCCGAACAGGTCGTGCGCGCGGGCCTTGCCACCGTGCCGGAAACCCGCGACGTCTTCCCGGACCTGACGGTCGCCGAAAACCTGATGCTCGGCGCCTATATCCATCGCCGCGATCAAGCTGGCAACCGCGACAACCTCGAGAAGCTGAACACGCTCTTCCCGCGCCTCGCCGAGCGCTCGAAACAGGCGACCGGCACGCTCTCCGGCGGCGAGCAACAGATGCTCGTCATCGCCCGTGCGCTTATGGCGCGGCCACGGGTGCTTCTTCTGGACGAACCCTCGCTCGGCCTTGCGCCGGCCATCGTCGAACGCATCTTCGAGATGATCGAGACACTGAAGAAATCCGGCCTCACCATCCTGCTCGTCGAGCAGAACGTGAACCAGGCGCTTGCCGTCGCCGACCGCGCCTTCGTCATGCGTCTCGGTGCCATCGTCGCATCCGGCACGGCCGAGGAAATCCGCTCGACCAGCGACCTCAGCTCGCATTATCTGGGAGGCTGATCCATGGCTTTCGCGATCCAGTTCGTCATCGACGTCCTGAGCCTCGGCGGCGCCTATGCGCTCATGGCACTCGGCCTCGTCATCATCTACGGCATCCTGCGGCTCGTGAACTTCGCCTATGGCGAACTCATCATGGTGGCCGGCTACACGATGTTTCTCGCCAGCGGCTCGGGCCTGCCCTGGATCGTCATGGCAGTGCTCGCCGTCGGTATGGCGATCCTCTTCGGCATCATCACCGACTATGCCGCCTTCCGTCCGGTGCGGGCCAAATCGGTGACGGCGGTGCTGATCACCTCCTTCGCCTTCTCCAACCTGCTGCAGAACGCGGCGCTGCTCTTCATCTCGCCGCGCCCTCGCAACGTGCCGCTGCCGGATATCTTCTCGCAGACCGTCTCGATCGGCGGTGCGATCACCCCGGTCCGCAACCTCATCACCATCGCCGCCTCCCTCGTACTGCTCGCCGGCGTCGCCTTCCTGATGCGCAGGACTACGCTCGGCATCGCCATGCGCGCAGCGGCGACGAATTTCACCATGGCGCGCATGCTCGGAGTGCCGGCGAACCTCATCATCTCGTCCGCCTTCGCCCTTTCCGGCTTCCTCGCCGGCGTCGTCGGCATTCTCTGGATCGGCCGCATCGGTACCGTGGTTCCGGGCATCGGCCTGGAGCCGCTGCTCGTCGCCTTCATCGCCACGGTCATCGGCGGCATGCGGAGCTTGCCCGGCGCCGTTGTCGGGGGCTTCCTGCTCGCGCTCATCGACACTACGCTCAACTACACCCTGTCGCAGGATCTGCTGAAATTCCGCGACGCCTTCACCTTCAGCCTCGTCATCCTGATCCTGCTCTGGCGCCCCGACGGCCTCATCAAGGGCCCGGCGAGCGGACAGCGGACCTGAGAGAGCGCGACCATGAAACACTCCTATTTCACCGCCATCATCCTCATCGGCGTCATCGCCGCCATCGCCGTCGGAAGCCAGCTCCTCGGAATCCGTCTCTACGACCGCGTCGCCACCAACCTGCTGATCTCGCTCGTGCTGGTCATCGGCCTGCAGACCTTCATGGGCAATTCGGGCCTGCTCTCCTTCGCCCATATCGGCTTCATGGGCCTCGGCGCCTACACGTCCGCCGTGCTCACCATCCCGTCTCAGATGAAGGGCATGGCGCTGCCGGATCTCTACGATTTCATGAAGGTCGTGGAAGTTTCGCCGCTCCTCGCCATGCTCGCGGCGGGCGTGCTGGCCGCCGTCGTCGCGGCCGTCGTCGCCTATCCGTTGATGCGGCTTTCGGATGCGGCGTCGGTGATCACCTCCTTCGCGCTGCTCGTCGTGCTCTACACGGTCATGAACAACTGGAGCGCCTTCACCAACGGGCCGCGCACGCTCTTCGGCCTGCCGAAGACGACGGACATGCCGATCGCCGCGATCGTCGCAGCCATCGTGGTGATCGTGGCGCTTACCTTCAAGGAATCGCGGACAGGCAAGCTGCTGCGCGCCACGCGGGAGGATGAGGTCGCCGCCGCGGCCCTCGGCGCCGACATTCCGCAACTGCGCTGGCGTGCTTTCATCCTCGCCGCATTCATCGCGGGCATCGGCGGGGCGCTGTGGGGACATTTCATCACCTCGTTCGCGCCGAAGGCCTTCTATCTCAAGGAGACGTTCCTCATCATCACCATGCTGGTGATCGGCGGCGCCAACACGGTGACAGGGGCCGTGGCCGGCACGATTATCGTCACCTTCGCCTATGAGGGGCTGCGCGGAACGGAAGGTGCGCTCAACGCCACCGCCTTGGGCGCCGGCCGGATCGTCGGCCTAACCGAAATCGTCCTCGCGCTCGCCATGATCGCCGTAATGATCGTCAAGCCGGGCGGTCTCTTCCCGAACCGCGAGATAGGCCACATCCTCACCCGCGCCCGCCGCAAGAAGGAGACAGTTGCATGAGCTGGAAGACCGCCTACCGATCTTTCTACTATGCCGGTGCCGAGGAGCCGGACGACATCAGGCTCGATCCGGAGACGACGGCGCTGCTGGTCATCGACATCCAGAACACCTATCTCGACCCGAAGGATACGCCTGAGGAAACCGCCCGCTGGCAACCTTTCTACGAGCGTATGCGCAAGACGGTGATACCGAACACGGCGCGGCTGATCGACGAATGCCGCAAGCGCAAGGTGGAGGTCATCTTCGCCCGCATCGCCTGCCTGAAGCCGGACGGGCGCGACCGCTCCCTGAGCCAGAAGAAGCCCGGCTTCAATTACCTGCTTCTGCCCAAGGATCTGCCCGAGGGACAGATCGTTCCGGAACTGGAACCGCGTCGCGACGAGATCGTCGTCACAAAGACGACAGACAGCGCGCTGACCGGTACGAACCTTCGCCTCATCCTCCACAATATGGGCATCAAGGACGTCATCTGCTGCGGCATCTTCACCGACCAGTGCGTCTCCTCGACAGTGCGCAGCCTTGCGGATGAAAGTTTCGGCGTGGTCGTCGTCGACGATTGCGGCGCCGCGGCGACGGACGATCTGCACCGGCGGGAACTCGAGATCATCAACATGATCTACTGCCATGTCGTCTCGCTCGAAGAGGTTCTCACCTTTTTCAAATAGAGGAGATAGCCTGCGTGACCGGTCTCTACGCCCGTGAAGGCCGCTCGGTTTCCAAAATGGCGCATCTGCGGTTTTTTCCGCAGGCGGTCGTCGGGGGCAGCGGCGCCTATCTCACCGCCGACGACGGGCGGCAGCTTCTCGATTTCTCCGCCTCCTGGGGCGCGGCGAGCCTCGGCCATTCCCATCCGGCGATCCGCGAGGCGGTGGGCCGCGCGCTCTCCGATCAGGCGGGCGCGAGCTATCTTTCCTCGGCCAACGAGGCCTGCGTGCTGCTCGCCGAAAAGCTGCTTTCGCTCGTACCGGAGCGCGCCCGCGGCCGCGTCTGGTTCGGCCATTCCGGCTCCGACGCCAATGAGACGGTCGCCCGCATGGTCGTCGCCGCCACCGGCCGGCCGCGCATTCTTGCGTTCAACGGGGCCTATCACGGCGGCACCATAGGCTCCATGGGCGTTTCCGGCCATCCGGCACAACAGGGCAGTCGGGCAGAAGGCCTGACGCTCGTGCCCTATCCGAACAGCTATGCCGCGGGCAGCCCCGAGGTTGCAAGGGACGCCGCGCTCGCCCATCTAGAACGGCTCTTCGCGACCGGAGTGCCGCCGGAAGAGGTCGCAGCCTTCTTCATCGAACCGATCCAGTCGGACGGCGGCATGCTGGTGCCGCCGGACGGGTTCTTCAAGGCGGTGGAAACCCTCTGCCGCAGGCACGGCATCCTGATCGTTTCGGACGAAGTGAAGGTCGGTCTCGGCCGCAGCGGCCGCTTCAACGCCTTCGAGCATTCCGCTATCGAACCGGACATCGTCGTCTTCGGCAAGGGTCTTGGCGGCGGCCTGCCGATCTCCGCGGTGGTCGGCCCGGAGGCTATCATGAATCACAGCATTGCCTTCTCGCTCCAGACCGTGCACGGCAATCCCGTCTGCGCGGCCGCCGCGCTGGCCGTGTTGCAGACGATCGAGCGCGACCACCTCGTCTTGAATGCGGAAAGAAGCGGCAAGGTGCTGCGCGAGGCGCTTGACCGCCTTGCCGCCAGCCATACGCTGATCGGCGATGTGCGCGGCCGCGGCCTCGCTCTCGGCATCGAACTTGTGACCGATCCCGCCAGCCGCGAACCGGCTTCACGTCAGGCGGCGCTGACCGTCTACCGCGCTTTCCAACTCGGCCTCGTGCTTTACTATGTCGGCGTGCGATCCAACGTGCTCGAACTCACGCCTCCGCTGACATTGACGCGGGCGGAGGCCGAGGCGGGTGTCGCCCTGCTCGACCAGGCGCTCGCCGATGTGGCCGCCGGACGGATCGATGAGGCCTTGCTTGGAGATTTCGCCGGCTGGTAACGCCCCGCTTGTATTCACGGACGCATGCGGGCATTGTGGGCCGCGTTACGCGACCGTCGGAGGTGAGATCGCTGCCATCGAACTTCTTCTCGGAAGCGAGTCCAAGGAACCAGACGCGCCGGCGATCAGCTATCCCGGGATCGCGCTTACCACGGCCGCCATCGAGAAGCCGCCGAGGACGATCGACGCAAGCTTGTAGGAGTGCCGTCGCACCCCCAAGGGCAGGCAGGCGCCGAAGAGGACCCAGCCCAGGCCCGCGAGCGTCGACATGGCTGCGTAGGTCGCCACCCAAATGGAAACTTCGACGCCCGCGCCCGCCGGTATCAGCACCGTTCCGACCAGCATGGCCTTCGGGTTGATCAGCGTCGTCAGCAATACACGAACGAACAGCTGCCGGGCCGACTTTGCGTCCGTTCGCAACGGCATGCCCCAAAGCTTTACCGCCGAATAGAGCAGCCAGCCCGCCGCCAGCAGCTTCATCGTGGCGAATGCGATCGAGTTTCCTTGTACGCGATCGGCCACTACGACGAAGAACGACACAGCCAGGATATACCCCATTGCTTCTGCAAAGGGCATTATCGCGGCCCTTCGAATGCCGAGCGATGCTCCGCATGTGGCCAGGACGGTGTTCGTCGGGCCCGGCGTCAGCAGGATCAGGACAGTGGAGAGGACGAAGGACAGAGTGACCATGGAAACGAGCTGGAGGGTGGCAACGAAGACTGTTTAAGGCCCGTTACATCAATGAACCTTGATGCAAGTCAATAAGCACTTGATACCTCGACAGCGACCGGCAAGACGAACGCGGCCTCGGAACCACCGCGTCGAGCGAATTGTCCTACAGCCGTCCCATGGCAACATATCTTGACGTCGGTGGATCAGGTTTGCGGTCTGCCATCGCCCTCGTCGAGGACGCGCCAGGACGCACCTTCCAGGTCTTCATATTGTCCGCTCCTCACCGCCCAGAGGAATGCGAGGAGCCCGAGTCCGCCGAGAACCAATGCGATCGGAATTAGATAGACCAGCGTGTTCATAGTCCACTCCCCGATGGCTGCAGTGGTGCAATGTGCTCCCGTCGGCCAAATGTGTTCGGTGATGCAGTGCCCGCCAGCCGCAGGGCATTGGCGACAACGATCAGCGATGAGCTCGACATAGCGATCGCCGCCACCAGAGGCGTAGCATAGCCGAGGATCGCAATCGGCACCGCGATCGCGTTGTAACCGATCGCAAGCGCGAAGTTCTGGCGGATCAGCCGTCCCGCCCGGCGCGACGTCTCGATCGCGAAGGGGACGGCGGTCAGCGCCTGATGCATGAACACGAAATCCGCCGCCTGACGGCCGACATCGGCGGCAGTCGCCGGTGCCATAGAAACATGGGCCGAACGCAAAGCCGGCGCGTCATTGATGCCGTCGCCAACCATGAGGGCCTTGTGGCCGCTCCGACTGGCAGCGGCGCACACTTCGACCTTGCCGCGAGGAGACAGCCCGGCCTTCCAGTTTTCGAGCCCCAATTCGGCCGCGAGGGCCTGCACGATCGGTTCGCGGTCACCGGACAATATTTCGACCGCAAGGCCCATCCCGCCAAGCGCGTGGATCGCGCCGGCGGTTGCCGGTCGCAGCCGATCTTCGAAACGGAAGCAGGCAAGCTCCCGCCTATCAAGCGAAAGACATGCCTCCGATTGCCGGCTCTCAACACCCACTCCACCAGTTGCAAAGCCGCGGCTGCCGAGCCGGTAGACGCCGTCGGCCGTTTCAGCTTCGATGCCGGCGCCGGGAATTTCACGAATTTCGCCTGCGAGCGGCGGTACTCTCGCTGCCGCATCCTGGATCGCCGTTGCAATAGGGTGCCTTGAGTGTACGGCAAGGGCAGCCGCCATAGTGAGCAAATCGGGTGCCAAATGCTGCGCATTCACGAGCCGCGGCCTACCGACGGTCAAGGTGCCGGTCTTGTCGAGCAGCACTGTGTCGATTTCGGCGAGCCGCTCCATGGCAGAGCCATCCTTCACCATGACACCGCCCTGGAATAGCCGCCCCGCGGCGACCACCTGCACGACCGGTACCGCAAGCCCAAGTGCACAGGGGCAGGTGATGATGAGGACGGCGACGGCGATCAGCATCGCATGGCGGACATCGCCCTCGACGAGCATCCAGCCGATGAATGTCAAAAGCGCAAGCAAGTGGACGAACGGCGAATAATATTGTGCAGCACGGTCTGCAACCCGGCGATAGCGGGCCCTCCCGCCTTCGGCCGCCTCCATCAGCCCCATGATCTCGGCGAGGAAGGAGTTGCGCGCGTTTGCCGTCGCCCGGAGCACCAGCGGGCCGGTAAGGTTGAGCGTGCCGGCTTCGACCGCGTCACCCGAGCTGACCGGTGTCGGCTCGCTCTCGCCGTTGACGACCGAGCGGTCCAGGTCACTGGTGCCGGATACGACGCAGCCGTCGACCGGTATGCGTTCGCCGGCAGCGATCATCAGTCGCTCGCCGGGTTCGATCTCATCGACGGCGCGATATTCCGGCGAACCGTCGGCATGCAGGACTGTCGCGCCGCGTGGCGATAGCCGCGCGAGGCCGCTGATCGCGGACCGTGCGCGGCCGCGCATCATATGGTCGAGCGTCCGGCCGATGAGAAGGAAGAACAGAAGTGTGACGGTCGCGTCGAACCAGGCATGCTCTCCATGGCCGATCGTCTCGTATAGCGACATGGCATAGGAGAGAGTGACGGCAAGGGCGATCGGCAAGTCCATGTTCGTCCGCCCGTGGCGGAGCGCATTCCAGGCGGACTGATAGAAGAAGCGGCCGGCGTAGATCAGCGTCGGCCCTGCGATCATGGCCGAGACCCAGTGGAAGAGATCGCGCGTGGCCGCGTCCGCACCCGACCAGACCGATACCGAAAGCAGCATGATGTTGGCCGCAGCAAAGCCCGAAACCGCGACCGCACGGATCAACTGCTTCAGAACGGCATCGCCTTCCCCCTCACCGGGCGTGAATATATGGGTCTCGTAGCCGCGCTCGCCGACCGCGCGCACCAGTTCTCCGGGATCGCTGCGCTTTCCAGCGACCTCCTCTTTCCAGACGATCGAAACGCGGCGAGTGGAGAGATTGACGCGCGCCCGTTCGACTTCGGATCTTTCCCGCAACGCCGCCTCGATTGTGGTGATGCAAGCGCCGCAGTGAACGCCGGGCACGCTGAGGTCCGTCTGGCGCAACCCGCCCCCAAGTGCACGGCTCGTCAGCCAAATTTCTTCGGACGAAGGGAGCCGCTGACCCGCCCGTTCTGCAGCCAAGTTTGTCGCGGCTCCCGCGGCGCAACAGCTCATTGGACCTCTCCCGAGAGGATGAAACGAATGGCCTGGCGATAGACGAGTGTTCCACCCGCCATGGCGGTCACGTCAGCAACCCACTGGCCGGGTTTCAGCGACTGCTCGGCGACGAAAACACCGTCACCCATACGCACGAGTTCGACGTGCATATCCTCATGTTCCTCGACGGGCCGCTTGAGGACGGCGAGCACGGTATCGATCGTCCTCTCCGGCTCGCCCTTGCGGGTCAGCGCGTAGTGGATCGCGCCGTGGTCGGCCGTGAGTTCACCCTTGATGCCGCTCGCAGCAAAGGCGCGGGTCTCGGCCATTTTGTCATTGAACTGCTGGCTGGCGACGTAGGCGTTCTCGACGACAAGGCCGCTCCAACTCCGGCTGGCGTTCCAGGCCATGACGAGATTGACGGAGATGATGGTGCCGAAGAACAGCGCCATCACCGCCACCATGTGCCATCCGGTAAATCGGCGCGGTTCATTGCGTTGCCTGCTGGTCATAGCCGCTCACTTTGCTGTTCCGGGTTGGGTGAAGTTCGCTCGGTAGATGTCTCGTTCGTGGCTGGACAAGTCTTCGGCTTTGAAGAAGAAGCCTGCCTCGGCCTCGGCGAGCCTCTCCTTCGGCAGAGTGACGAAGACCTTGAGCGGCGTGATCTTGTCGGCATCGACCGCAACTGAAAAACTGCGTCCGTCGCCCGCCGCATGGCCGGCAATCCGCATCCGGGCTGATGGCATGCCCTCAAGGGTGAGCGTGATCCGCCGCTGTTCGGGGATCATGTTCAGCAGCTTGAGCATGTAGCCGTTGCGCACTGATCCGTCTGATTCAACGACATATTGCGGATTGCGGTCATGCAGCACATTGAGCTCGAGCCTGTCGCGCGAGACGAGCGCGTAGAGCATGCCGACACCGACGAGTGCCCAGATGCCGAAATAGAGAAGGACGCGCGGGCGGAAGACTATGCGCCAGTCGAACTGTCGGACTTGCTCGTCGAAGGCGCCGTTCGCGTCGCGCATGCGCCTGGGATCGGTCGCCGTCGTGCCGCTGTTGGTGGCGAGCGCCATGTTGGCCGCGTAATCGCTGAGCGTCGCGTAAGAGATCAGCCCGCGCTCTCGCCCGAGCTTGTCCATGACGCCGTCGCAGGCGTCGATGCAGAGCGCGCAGGTTATGCATTCGAGCTGCTGGCCGTCGCGGATATCGATCCCCATGGGACAAACGGCAACGCAAGCGTTGCAGTCGACGCAGTCGCCCACCACTTCGCCCGCTGCTGCCGCTTTCTTGGCATGCCGCGAGCGCGGCTCGCCGCGCCAGTCGTTATAGGTGACGACGAGGGAATTTTCATCGAGCATCGCCGCCTGGATGCGTGGCCAGGGACACATATAGGTGCAGACCTGCTCACGCATGAGCCCGCCGAAAACGTAGGTCGTGGCGGTGAGGATCGCGACCGTCATGTAGGCGGCCGGTGCAGCCTCGAGTGCAATGAAGCTCTTCATCAGCGGGGGAGCGTCAGCGAAATAGAATATCCAGGCACCCCCGGTCGCAGCGCCGATCACCAACCAGATCGCATGCTTGGCAACGCGCTTGCCGACCTTCTCCAGCGTCCAGGGTGCAGCGTCGAGGCGCATGCGTGCATTGCGGTCGCCCTCGATGAAGCGCTCGATCACCAGGAAGAGATCGACCCAGACGGTTTGCGGACAGGCGTAGCCGCACCAGGCGCGGCCGACTGCCGAGGTCACCAGGAAGAGGCCGAAGCCGGCCATCACGAGGAGCCCCGCCACGAAGAAGAATTCCTGCGGCCATATTTCGATGAAGAAGAAATAGAAGCGCCGCGCCGCAAGATCGATAAGAACGGCCTGGTCCGGCGCATGCGCACCGCGGTCCCAGCGAATCCATGGCGTCAAGTAGTAGATGCTGAGCGTCACCAGCATCACCAGCCACTTGAATTGGCGGAAGCGGCCCTCGGCTCGTTTGGGGAAAATCTTCCGCCGCTTTTCGTAAAGCGGCTTGCGCACATGCGCGGCATTGACGGGCTCGGCTTCGAGCCGCTCGACGGAGCCAGCTTTATGGGCGGGCTGATGAAGCATTTGGGCAATCCCGGCTAGAACTCGATTGTCAGATGAGGTTTGCGCCCCGTGGCGGTTGCGCGCCTTGATCTGCGTCAAGTTTGCGGACGAGCGCCGTACCGGCAGTGAACGCCACCTTCACCGGGGAAGTGGCTGCGGCGGCCACACTGCTCTCGCGCGGCCGTCGGGATCTCGTATCCGCTACTCGCCGCCGCC